>NZ_FNOX01000022.1 GCF_900107155.1 Pseudomonas salomonii | reverse complement strand
CGAGCTGCTCAAGCGCTGAAGCAAGCCGCCTCTATTGCACGTAACGACAAAAGTTTTATCGGTGCCAGCCACCGAGCGCGCCTGACCCGGATGGACACCTGTTGCGCGATTAAGGCGACAGCGCATCAACTGGCACGACTGATCTACGCGATGCTGACCAAAGGTCAGCCTTATGTTGAGAAAGGAATAGAGGAATTTGAAGAGCGTAGCCGGGACCGGCAACTGCGCGCCTTGGAGCGCAAGGCGCGAAAGTTGGGGTTGCAGCTGGTTAAAGCGGCTTGATTTTTAAGAGCAAAAACAATGAGTTATTTTTTGTTTGATAAGAGCGGGCTTGCTCGCGAATACGCTAGGCCAGTCGACTGATTTGTTGACTGACACACCGCCTTCGCGAGCAAGCCCGCTCCCACATTTGGTTTTTGCAGAGGTTTTAACCTTTAAGTGCCAGCTCGATCAGTCCATGCAGCTCTTGCACCGTCAGCGGTTCGGTCGAAAACAAAATGCGAAACACCGTCGGCGCCGCCAGCAGGTTGATCAAATGGTCCACGCTCGGCGGCGTACTCTGTGGGTAACGATCGATAATCGTCTGAAACTGCCCACTCAGAATGCTCACGCAATAACCCGGTGTGATCATGCTCTGCAGGTCACGCATCATGTTGCGCCCTGGCTCCGAACTCATTTCATCCAGGTATTGCTCCGCCCAAGCGAGCAGATCACCGCGCAGGCTGCCGGTATTCGCCGGCTCGCTGTCGGGGCGCATGCGGGCCAGGGCCACATCGGCCAACAGCACCGATAAGTCGCCCCAGCGCCGGTAGATGGTCGAGGGCGTGACGCCCGCGCGCGTTGCAATCATCGGCACGGTGACGCTGGAGCGCTCATGCACTTCGAGCAGTTCACGCACCGCCGAATGCACTGATTCCTGGACCCGGGCACTGCGGCCTCCCGGGCGAAGGCCTTCTTTTATCGCCATGCGTAAAACCTTAACACAAAGAATTTGCTTTAAGCGCTCGCCGGTAGCACACTGCGCAAAAGCAAAGTATTAGCTTTAGCGGAGTGTGCCCATGTCTCGCGTTATTTCTCAACGGTCCAGCCTGACGTTCCTGGTCATCACGGTGCTGACCTTCCTCGCCGCGTCCAGCGCGCCGACGCCGCTGTATCAGGTGTATCAGGAAAACCTGCATTTCTCCGCGACAATGCTCACGGTGATTTTCGGCGTGTACGCCGTCAGCCTGCTGGCGGCGTTGCTGATCGTGGGTTCGTTGTCGGATCACTTGGGGCGCAAGCCGGTGATTTTCGTCGCATTGCTGCTCAATATTGTGGCGATGCTGCTGTTTATCAACGCCGACAGCACCGCGCACCTGATTGCCGCCCGTGCGCTGCAAGGGTTCGCCACCGGCATGGCCACGGCAGTGCTGAGTGCGACCTTGCTCGACACTGACCGCGTGCGCGGCCCGATGCTTAATAGCCTGGCGCCCCTGTTGGGCATGGCCAGTGGCGGGCTGGGCAGTGGTCTATTGGTGGAGTTCGCGCCGCGTCCTACCCAATTGATCTACTTCACGCTGCTGGGATTGATGGTGTTGCAGGCGGCGTATGTGTGGCGTCTGGCGGAAACCGTCAGCCGTATTCCGGGCGCCTTGAAATCGCTGGCGCCGACCCTGCATGTGCCGCAGCAAGCGCGCCGCGCCCTCTGGCTGGTGATGCCGCTGAATGTGGCGGTGTGGGCGCTGGGCGGGTTCTTCTCATCCCTGGCGCCGTCGCTGGTCAAGGCTGCCACCGGTTCCACGTCGCACCTGATCGGCGGCGGCCTGGTAGCCGTCGTGACCTTGAGTGGCGCGGTGATGATCTACAGCGTGCGCGAGCGTGCGGCCGATAAAATCATGCGGCTGTCGGCAGGGCTGTTGGCCGTGGGCGTCGCGCTGCTGCTGGTGGCCGTCCACATGGGTATTTTGTGGCTGTTCTTTGTCGCCAGTGTGATTGCAGGTTTGGGTTTTGGCGGCGGTTTCATGGGCAGTGTACGCAGTATCGTCGGGCTGGCGTTGCCCCACGAACGGGCCGGTTTGATGTCGGCGTTCTATGTCTTGAGCTACTTGGCGTTCTGCTTGCCGGCGCTGTTGGCGGGTTACCTGTGTCAGGTTTATGGCCTTATCGTCACCACTGAAGGCTATGGTGCTGCGCTGATGGTGCTGGCCCTGAGTGCCTTGGTCGGTTTGGTTGTGCAGGACTCGGTGCGGGCCAAGGCGGCGCTAGAGTGACGCCGTATATTGGTAAAGTAGATAACAGATAGAGATATTACCCGTTATATAGATATTCGATCGGGTTCTATGATGGCTTCAACCTCATGCGAGGAAGAGGATGACCATCATGACCTGCTCGACTATTCCCAGCTGCAAAGCCCCAAGCTACAAACCCTTGAGCCACCTGACCCGCCCACGGGAAGTGATTCGCCAGTTCACTCCCAACTGGTTCGCCGCGACCATGGGCACCGGCGTGCTGGCCCTGGCCTTGGCGCAACTACCATTCAGCCTGCCTGGTTTGCACGTCATTGCCGAAGGGCTGTGGCTGTTCACCATTGGCCTGTTTGTGCTGTTCAGCCTGTTGTACGCGGCACGCTGGGTGATGTTTTTCCACGAAGCGCGACGCATCTTCGGGCATTCCACCGTCTCGATGTTCTTCGGCACCATTCCCATGGGGCTGGCGACGATTCTCAACGGTTTGCTGCTGTTTGGCCTGCCGCGCTGGGGCAGCGAAGTGATCCCGCTGGCAGAAGCCTTATGGTGGCTGGACGTGGCGATGGCCCTGGCCTGCGGCGTGCTCATCCCGTTCATGATGTTCACTCGCCAGGAACACAGCATCGACCAGATGACCGCCGTCTGGCTGTTGCCGGTGGTGGCCGCCGAAGTCGCCGCCGCCAGCGGTGGTTTGCTGGCGCCGCACCTGGCCGACGCCCATGCGCAACTGGTGATGCTGGTGACCAGCTACGTGTTGTGGGCGTTTTCCCTGCCGGTGGCGTTCAGCATCCTGACCATCCTGATGTTGCGCATGGCCCTGCATAAACTGCCGCCTGCCAATATGGCCGCGTCGAGCTGGCTGGCCCTTGGCCCCATCGGCACCGGTGCGCTAGGCATGTTGTTGTTGGGCGGTGACGCACCGGCGATCTTCGCCGCCAATGGGTTGCCGGGTGTGGGCGAAATGGCCAATGGCCTGGGCGTGGTGGCCGGTATCACCCTGTGGGGCTTCGGTTTGTGGTGGATGCTGATTGCGGTGCTGATCACCCTGCGTTACCTGCGCGCCGGCATCCCGTTCAACCTCGGCTGGTGGGGGTTTACCTTCCCGCTGGGGGTGTACGCGTTGGCCACCCTGAAGCTGGCGAACCTGCTGCACCTGAGCTTTTTCAGCGTCTTTGGCAGCGTGCTGGTGCTGGCATTGACGCTGATGTGGCTGATCGTGGCCAAGCGCACCGTGCAGGGTGCCTATAAAGGTGAGCTTTTTGTTTCGCCATGCATTGCAGGACTAGCGAATAAGTAAGCGCGATTAGGTAAAGTCGTGGCCTGAGAAACTACACGCCTTCAGGCCACGCAGGAACACGGACGATGAGCCACCCCTCACAATTCACCTTGCTGCGCACACGGCGCTTTCTGCCGTTTTTCATCACCCAGTTACTGGGCGCGTTCAACGACAACATCTTCAAGCAATCGCTGATCCTGGCGATTCTCTACAAGCTCACCATTGAGGGCGACCGCTCCATCTGGGTCAACCTGTGCGCCTTGCTGTTTATCCTGCCGTTCTTCCTGTTCTCGGCGCTGGCCGGGCAGTTTGGCGAGAAATTCAACAAGGACGCGCTGATCCGCGCGATCAAGATCGGCGAGATCGTGATCATGGCCGTGGGCGCCACCGGCTTTCTGTTCAACCACCTGGAGCTGATGCTGCTGGCGCTGTTTGCCATGGGCACGCATTCGGCGCTGTTCGGCCCGGTGAAGTACTCGATCATGCCCCAGGCGCTGCACGACGATGAGCTGGTGGGCGGCAACGGGCTGGTGGAAATGGGCACGTTCCTGGCGATCCTGGCCGGCACCATCGGCGCCGGGATCATCATGTCGTCGAGCAATTACGCGCCCTTGGTGGCGGTGGCGATTGTCGGCGTGGCGGTGCTCGGCTACCTGGCCAGTCGCAGCATTCCGCGGGCGGCGGCGTCCACGCCCGAGCTGCGCCTGAACTGGAATATCTTCAGCGAATCCTGGGCAACCTTGCGCCTGGGCCTGGGGCAGACGCCGGCGGTGTCGCGCTCGATTGTCGGCAACTCGTGGTTCTGGTTTGTCGGCGCGATCTACCTGACGCAGATCCCGGCCTACGCCAAGGAATGGTTGTACGGCGATGAAACCGTGGTGACGCTGATCCTCACGGTGTTTTCGGTGGGTATCGCCGTCGGTTCGATGCTCTGCGAAAAGCTCTCGGGCCGTAAGGTCGAGATCGGCCTGGTGCCGTTTGGCTCGTTTGGCCTGACGGTGTTCGGCCTGCTGCTGTGGTGGCACTCCGGCGGTTTCCCGCAGTCACCCCAGGAACATAGCTGGCTGGCGGTGCTCAGCTACGGTCAGGCGTGGTGGGTGTTGTTCGATATCCTTGGCCTGGGTGTATTCGGTGGTTTCTATATCGTGCCGCTCTACGCGCTGATCCAGTCGCGCACGGCCGAAAACGAGCGCGCGCGAGTCATCGCGGCCAACAATATTCTCAACGCGTTGTTCATGGTGGTCTCGGCCATCGTCTCGATCCTGCTGCTGAGCGTGGCCAAGCTGTCGATCCCCGAGTTGTTCCTGGTGGTGTCGCTGCTCAATATTGCGGTCAACACCTACATCTTCAAAATCGTCCCCGAGTTCACCATGCGTTTCATGATCTGGCTGCTCAGCCATTCCATGTACCGCGTGGAGCATCGCAACCTTGAGCTGATTCCGGATGAAGGCGCGGCGCTGCTGGTGTGCAACCATGTGTCGTTTGTCGATGCATTGTTGATTGGCGGCGCGGTACGTCGGCCAATTCGCTTTGTGATGTACTACAAGATCTACCGTTTGCCGGTGCTGAACTTTATCTTCCGCACGGCCGGGGCGATTCCGATTGCCGGGCGCCATGAAGATATCCAGATCTACGAAAAGGCCTTCACACGGATTGCCCAGTACCTGAAGGACGGGGAGTTGGTGTGCATCTTCCCTGAAGGCAAACTGACCGCCGATGGCGAGATGAATGAGTTCCGTGGCGGGCTGACGCGGATTCTGGAGGAGACGCCGGTGCCGGTGATTCCGATGGCGTTGCAGGGGTTGTGGGGGAGCTTTTTCAGTCGCGACCCGAACAAGGGGATCTTTCATCGGATCTGGTCGCGGGTGGTGTTGGTGGCCGGTGAGCCGGTTGCACTGGAGGCCGCGACGCCTGAGCAGTTGCAGGCGCGGGTAGGGGTGTTGCGTGGGAGTGTCAGGTAGTTAGTTGCTGGCCGTAAGGGCCTCATCGCAGGCAAGCCGGCTCCCACCTTTGAACGGTGAACACGGTTCAATGTGGGAGCTGGCTTGCCTGCGATAGCGGTAGTGGCCTAGGTGCTGATCTTGAGCCCAACCAACCCGCAAATAATCAACGCCACACTCGCCAGCCGAAACAACGCCATGGACTCGCCAAACAGGATAATCCCGGCGATCACCGTGCCCACTGCACCCACACCGGTCCAGATGGCATAGGCGGTGCCCAGCGGCAGCTCCTTCATGGCCAGGCCCAACAGGCCGAGGCTGATGGCCATGGCGGCAATCGTCAGGGCAGTCGGCAGCGGCTTGCTGAAGCCATCGGTGTACTTCAGGCCCACCGCCCAGCCGACCTCGAACAGCCCGGCAAAAAACAGAATGATCCAGGACATGTTGATCTCCCCTTTATAGCTGGGGTCGTCCCCGGATTAAGCGCTTGAGAGCGTCGCGAGGTCGTCCCCGCGAAGCTCGGTAGAGTGCCGAAAATTGATCGGGCGATCAAGTTTGTGGCGTGTTCTCCAGGGCGCGGCGGTCCTCTTTTTCGCTCATACGGCGAAAGTACGTCGACAGCAATGCCCCGGAAATATTGTGCCACACGCTGAACAGCGCGCTCGGCACCGCCGCCAACGGCGAAAAGTGCGCACTGGCCAGTGCGGCGCCCAGCCCGGAGTTCTGCATGCCCACTTCCAGGGCCAGGGATTTACGCTGCGCCAACGGCAGTTTGAACATACGGCCGGTGAAGTAGCCGAGCAGATAACCGAAGCTGTTGTGCAGCATCACCACGGCCATGATCAACAGGCCGGATTCGGCGATCTTCGCCTGGCTCGCCGCAACCACCGCCGCGACGATGATCACAATGCTCACCACCGACACCAACGGCAGCACGTCTACCGCATGGCGGACGCGCTCACCCAGCACGCGCTGCGCCACCACGCCCAGCACGATCGGCAGCAACACCACTTGCAGGATCGACCAGAACAACTCCATGAACGACACCGGCAACCAGGCCGAGGCCAGCAGCCAGATCAACGCCGGCGTCAGCAGCGGGGCGAGGAGGGTGGTGACGGCGGCGATGGCCACCGACAGCGCCAGGTCACCGCGTGCCAGCCAGGTCATGACGTTGGATGAAGTGCCGCTTGGGCAGCACCCGACCAGGATCACGCCGACGGCGATTTCCGGCGGCAGGTGGAACGCCTGGCACAGCAGCCAGGCCACGCCCGGCATGATCACAAAATGCGCAACCACGCCGAGGGCCACGCGCCAGGGATGGCGGGCGACTTCGGCGAAGTCTTCCAGTTTCAAGGTCAGCCCCATGCCGAACATCACCAGGCCCAGCAGCGGCACGATGGCGCCCTTGAGACCAATGAACCAGCCGGGCTCAAGGAAGGCGAGCACCGCGAAAATCAACACCCAGTAGGCGAAGGTATTGCCGACGAAGCGGCTCAAGGCGGCGAGTGCACGCATGGGGGGATGTCCTTGTTATCAGTTAAGTTCGGTAGCGCTAAAGTCTGCTTGGAAACCCAATCAAATGTGGGAGCGGGCTTGCTCGCGAATGCGGTGTGTCAGTCAATATATCGGGTGACTGATCCACCGCATTCGCGAGCAAGCCCGCTCCCACATTTTGATCTTCACATGGCTTAGATGCCCTGTGGGGTCTCTTCGCCGCCAAGCGCTTCAACCAACGCCGGCAGGAACTCGCCAAACGTCAGCATCATCAGGGTAAAGCTGGCATCCAGTTGGCCCAATGCCTCGTCACCGCCGTCCTGTTCAGCCTGGTCTTGCAACAGGTCTTCGAACTTCAGGCGCTTGACGGTCATTTTGTCGTCGAGCATGAAGGACAACTTGTCCTGCCAGGCCAGGGACAATTGCGTCACGACTTTGCCGGTGGTCAGGTGCAGTTGGATCTCTTCGCCGGTCAGGTCCTGGCGCTTGCAGCGCACGATGCCGCCGTCTTCGTGGGTGTCGCGCAGTTCGCATTCGTCGAGGACGAAGAAGTCATCGGCCGGCTTCTGCGTGGTGACCCAGTCGGTCATGATCGCCGTGGGTGCGGTTTTAACCGTCAGCGGGCGTACCGGCAGGGTGCCGATCACTTCACGCAGGGTCGACAGCAGGTCTTCGGCGCGCTTGGGGCTGGCCGAGTTGACCAGGATCAGGCCCTGTTTCGGCGCAATGGCGGCGAAAGTCGACGAGCGACGGATAAAGGCACGCGGCAGGAAGGCCTGGATGATTTCATCCTTGATCTGGTCGCGTTCCTTCTTATAGACCTTGCGCATTTGCTCGGCCTCGATCTCTTCGACTTTCTCTTTCAGCGCGTCACGCACCACGCTGCCCGGCAGGATGCGTTCTTCCTTGCGCGCAGCGATCAGCAGGAAGTCACCGCTGATATGCACCAGGGGAGCGTCTTCACCTTTACCAAAAGGCGCGACGAAACCGTAAGTGGTCAACTCCTGGCTTGCACACGGGCGCGCCAGTTTGGTGGCCATGGCCGCTTCCAACGCCTCGGCATCAACAGGCAGATCTTGGGTCAGGCGATAGATAAGCAGGTTCTTGAACCACATGGGGTGAGTCTCTCCTTTATACAAAGGGGGGCATTATTCTCTTGATCCGGGCTGAGGCCAACCCTGCCTAAGCCATTGGAAGGGCTGAAAAAAAAGATTTAAGAAAGTGCTTGCCAGACTTAGGGTCGCTCCGTAGAATGCGCGCCACACCGAAGCGAAGGGTGATTAGCTCAGCTGGGAGAGCGTCTGCCTTACAAGCAGAATGTCGGCGGTTCGATCCCGTCATCACCCACCATTCGTTTCAAGTGTTACGCGCAGCGGTAGTTCAGTCGGTTAGAATACCGGCCTGTCACGCCGGGGGTCGCGGGTTCGAGTCCCGTCCGCTGCGCCATATTCGGTCACCTGGAACACTGAACGCCAGGTCACCACAGAAAGCCCGCTCATTGAGCGGGCTTTTTGCTGTCCGGGGTTTGTAAAACCGAAAAAACGCCGCCGATCATTTCCGATGATCGGCGGCGTTTTTTATGGGACGATCAGAAATCCCAACGCGTTGTCACCATCACGTTGCGCGGCTCACCATACGCGGCGGAGTTATAGAAACCGATATTGGTGTAGTAGGACTTGTCGAAGATATTGTTGAGGTTCAGCGTCGCCGACAGGTTCTTGGTGACCTGGTAGCGCGTCATCAGGTCCACCAGCCAATAAGCGTCCTGGGAGAACTCTTCATAACCCTTGTGCGGGTTGTTGTAGATATCCTGCCAGCCCACGCTCTGCCAGCGCACGCCGCCGCCGACGGTGAGCTTGTCCAGGTTGCCCTTGAGTTTATAGGTGGTGTACAGCTTGACCTGGTCCTCGGGCTCGAAGGTGGAGATCTTCACGTCCTTGTCATCGCGCACGACCTTGTGGGTGTACCCTGCCTGCAACTGCCAGCCTGGCGCAATCTCGCCGGACACTTCCACTTCGTAGCCCTTGGTCACCGCCTTGCTGCTTTTATAAGCGTAGTTGGACGGTATCGGCGTCTGGTTGTTGTACTCGTCGTCGGAGAGCGCACGGTTGGATTCGTGGATTTCAAAGTAGGCGGCGCTGGTGTTCAGGCGGCCGTCGAGGAAGTCGGCTTTGAGGCCAAATTCCCAGTTCTGGCCCTCGTCCGGTTCAAGCAGCTTGTTCTCGCGGTCGCGGTTGTAGTTTTCCTGGGGCATGAAAATATCGGTGTAGCTGGCGTAGACCGAGTAGGTGTGGTTCAAGTCATAAATGGCGCCCACATACGGCACGAAACGCCCGGACTCGCGGTAGCTCGGGTTATTGCCGGTGACCTGGTAGTTGACCACGCGCCCGCCCAGCAGCAGCTTGAGGTCGTCGGCGAGGTTCAAGCGCGTGGTGACATAGGCGCCGGTCTGGCGCACGGTGTCGTCGATCAGTGATTGCGCGCTGCCCCAATCCGGGATCGTGGCGTGGCCGCGCCAGTGGTTGAAGTCGACGGTATTGGTGGCCAGGTTCCAGTAACCCTTGCCTTTCCACTGCGATGCGCTGATGGAGCCGCCCAGTACCAACTCATGCTCGCGCCCGCCGAGGCTGAACGGGCCGCTCACATACAGGTCGGCCGAGTCGCTGACGGTGTCACCGGTGTATTTGCCGGAGGTGAGGTTGGCCGTGCCGTCGGGCTGTGGCTGGTCGCCCTGGATCGAGCCCATCAGCGCGTGGTAGCCGTTGATCTTGTGATCGAGTTGCAGCTTGCCGACCCAGCCATTACCCAGGTCGTGTTCAAGCATGGCGAACACGGTGCGGGTGTATTGCTCCCAACTGCTCCAGTTGGCGGCGTTGTTGAACGAGCGCTTGACGCTGTTGCGTTCGCCCTGAGAGTTGATCAGCGGAAAGCTGCCGGACCACGACGAGGCGGTCGGCAACGTGTCCTGATAGTCGCCGCCCACGGTCAGCAAGGTGTCGGGTGACAGGTCGAACTCCATGATGCCGTAGTACGTCGGGCTCTTGCGCGAGTAGCGGTCCATGAACGAGCGCTTGTCTTGATAGGCCGCGACGGCTCGGCCGCGCACATTGCCGCTGTCGGTCATCGGGCCGCTTACGTCCAGTTCGCTGCGGTAGTTGTCCCACGAGCCGACACCGAGGGTGGCGTGGCCCTGGAAATCGGCGGTGGGTTTCTTGCGCACCAGGTTGATCGTCGCGCCCAGTGAGCCTGCGCCGGTGAGCAGGCCGGTGGCACCTTTGAGCACTTCCACGCGGTCGTAGATCGCCATATCGCTGAGGGTGTTGCCCGCCGAGTAGGCGACGTTGCGCGCGGTCGAAGGAATGCCGTCGTACTGGAAGTTATTGATGGAAAAGCCGCGCGCGTAATAGTTGCTGCGCTCGGTGTCGAAGGCCGACACGGTGATGCCTGGAGTATGGCGCATCACGTCGTCGACGTTGTTCAGGCCGAAGTCATCCATGTGCTGGCGGGTGACCACGCTCACCGATTGCGGGGTCTGTTTGGGCGTCAGTATCAACCGCGTCGAGGTGGCGATCGTACCGGGCGTGTAGGAACCGGTGCCTTCGGTGACGTTACCCAGTTGGGTGGCAGTCACCTCGGTGGGGCCTAGCTCCATGGTGTCGCTGCTGGCCGTCGCAATGGCCTGCAGCGCGTACCCTTGGGCAACCTTAACGGCACGATAGCCACTGCCTTGCAGCAATCGGTCAAAGCCGTCCTGGGTGGCAAAGTTGCCCTTCAACCCGGGGCTTTGCAGGCCTTCGAGTGCCTGGGGCTGGAACACAATCGCCACGGAGGTTTGCTGGGCAAAGCGGTTGAGCGAAGTGCCCAGCGGCCCGGCGGGAATGTCGTAGGCTTGGGCGGCGACGTTGACGGTGTCCGCCTGTGCCAGGTGAGTACTCAGGGTGGACGCGGCAAATATCGCCAGGGAAAGCGGCGCGCTTTTCAGCAGGCCAAAACGCCCGCGTGGGTCAGAAGGGGTGTGCATGGTCAGGGCAATCCTTTACGTGTCGAATTACCTTGCTTGACGGGCAACCCCGAAAAAACCGGAAGCAAATGCGAATAATTATTTATTGGGCGCTGGTTCAGGGCTCACGACCATCAGCCAGGGTGTGTAGTGGCGAACCTTGATCGGCAGGGTTTGCGCCAGCAATTGCAGGGCTTGATCGCTGTCATCCAGCGGTATGACTGCCGACACCCGCAGGTTTTGCAGGCTGGCGCGATCAAATTGCAGATAGCCGGCTCGATGGCGGGCGATTTCATCCAGTACTTCGGGCAACGGCCGGTTTTCCACCACCAACTGATGACGGCGCCAGGCTTCGTTGACGCTGGCCGGGTCGATGCGGCCGCTCAGGCGCACTGCGTTCGAACTCATCAGCGCCTGCGAGCCGGCGTCCACTTCCACGGTCTCCTGGGCATTCGTGCTGTGCGCCGCCACGCGCGACTGCAACATGCTCAGTACGGTCACGTCACCCTCACGCTTGACCACAAACCGCGTGCCCAGGGCACGTAGCGTGCCTTGCGGAGTCTGCACGATAAAGGGCCGTGCGCTGTCATGAGCCACTTCCACCAGGATCTCGCCTTGCAGCAGTTCAATCCGGCGCTGCTGCTGATCGAAATGCAGGTTCGCCGCGCTGATGCCGTTCAGGGTGAGTGTCGAGCCGTCCGCCAGTTGCAGGGTTTGCCACTGCCCGGGGCCGTTACGCACATCGGCCATCCACCGTTGTGGATAAGGGCTGACGAGCAGCGCCGCCGCAGGAATCGCCAGGCTGCACGCGAGCAGCAGGGCGCGTACCGCGTTTTTGCCGCGCCGCGGTTTTGGTTGAGCAAATGCTGCGTTGAGTGCCGCCCGCGCCGGTGATTTCTCCGCACGCAACGCCTGCATTCGGGTAATCACGGCCTCCATACGCGCAGCGGCTGCGGCGTATTGCGGGCCTTGTTGCTTCCAGCGCTCGAACGCCATGCGCTGGGCTTCGCTCAAGTCACCTTCGTGCAGGCGCAGCAGCCATTGAGCGGCTTGTTCTTCGATCTGTTGGTGGGTGTCAGGCATGCGCGGGTCAGGTGTCCATGCTATGGCTGCAATGCACCAGTGCCTGGATCAGGTATTTGCGTACGGTGCGTTCCGACAGCTTGAGCTGGCGGGCGATTTGTTGTTGGGTCAGCTCTTCCAGGTAATACAGCACAAATGCCTGGCGCGAGTAGTCGTGCATGCCTTCCAGAATAAACGCGATGTGCTCAAGGGCTTCCAGGGTAGTGTGGATTTGCTCCGGCGACTGAAACCCTTCCAACGCGTCTACCGTGAGCGCCAGCTCTTGCAGGTAAGCCTGCTCAATCTGCTTACGCCGCGCCTGATCGATCAGCAGGCGTCGAGCCGTTGTACTTAAATAAGCACGCGGTTCACGAATGCTTGCCACGGATTCGCGGGTATTGAGGATTCGCGCAAACGTGTCCTGCGCCAGATCGGCTGCGTTCTGGCGGCAACCGAGTTTGCGCCGTAACCAACTGAGCAGCCAGCCGTGATGCTCACTGTAGAGCAGGGTTATTTCCCGTTGGAATGGCGGTTCACCCACAGACATTGGCGCGGCTCAGGTGTTATTGAGAATGGTTTTTAATTGTGCCGCCAAGCAGCGTATAAACGCAATAGACTCGCATTTGGGGGCTTGAGGCCCCGTTTTTCGGGGCGCGGAGGGCACCAGAGAAATTATTTTAAATAAATTGCATTTAAATCAAGACATTGCAGATTTTTGGTGTATTATGCCGCCCACACCGAAGCGAAGGGTGATTAGCTCAGCTGGGAGAGCGTCTGCCTTACAAGCAGAATGTCGGCGGTTCGATCCCGTCATCACCCACCATTCGTTTCAAGTGTTACGCGCAGCGGTAGTTCAGTCGGTTAGAATACCGGCCTGTCACGCCGGGGGTCGCGGGTTCGAGTCCCGTCCGCTGCGCCATATTTGGTCACCTGGAACACTGAACGCCAGGTCACCGCAAGAAGCCCGCTCATTGAGCGGGCTTTTTTTTGCCAAAAATTAAGTTAGCTCTCCAGCCTTCCTGATGGCTACGCTAGTGACACAGCATTATCTGCAGGTGTTCTACCGATTGTTATTTCTTTGTAATGATATCGCTCATTTGAACGCCATCCGCACGCACTTTGAAATCAGGTTCTGAAGGATCTGCGGGATTGTAGACGCTCCAGTACCTTACATAGGATGCTCCATCCGCTGCCTTTTGAATATCTAAGTGGGGGGTTCCGCCAGTAAATGTTCCATTGTAAAGTTTTTGGGAAAATTCACTGATATCTATTTTGTCCGTACCGCTTTTAAAGTGATGGAGGATATCGGTATCTCGGGGCGTAGAGTCCCATGAGTTGTTAAAAACAACCGTATTTTGGCCACTGCCTAAAATAATTGAATTGGTGACGGTGCTCGCAATAATCTTGTTGGTGCCCGAACCTGTTGCAACGTCTTCAATGTGCGTACCGCGGGTAATGGCGACGTTATTCGTGAACCCGCCAATGCTGGAGAAAGTGCCGTGATTCAAGTTGATGTGTTGATCGTGTGTATCTTTATCTGCCAGCAGCGTTTCGTGACCGTCCCCGCTGGCTATCGTAAATGTGACGGCCGTATCACTTTGAGTAATAAAGTTTGCATCGTATTCTGTTTCCAGTGATTTGTCTCGGCTCTCACTATTAGCGCCGTACCTTAGTTGTAGTGCGGCCATATCATGCAGTTGGGCTCGCGTTACGTAATTGCCCTGAAAGTCGTGACCTGTTGCTGTTTCCGGCACAGAACTGAGAAGGCTGTAACCTTGAGAGTCTGTAGGGTTTGCAGGTTTATTGCTCTTATCGTCAGGATTCGGATGAGGCAAGCCCAGTGCATGCAGCAGAGCGTGAGCAAGCGCGTGGCCGCCGCGATTACGGCCGTTGGCCTTTAAATTGCGCGCATCGCCCCTGACATAGGCCTCAGCAGGTTCGTCCGGCTTATCTGGGTTATGTGGAGCGCAAGTGTTTTCCGGAAAGTTGACCTGAACCAGGTTTCTGCCGTTCGATGGGACCGGCGCGAAGTTACCAAAATTTATAGTGCCGTCAGGTTTTTCCAGTGTGCCTTTGTCATGGAATACCAAATTTGTTTCGTGGCTGATATCGATCATTTGATCAATAAGTTCCTGTTTCTGCTCGGCGCTCAGTTGTGAGTGGCCGGTGAGTCCCAGCTTTTTGAAGTAGCTGCCCGGGCCTGCAGAAAAGTCCACTTCGATATCTATTTTTCCGTTCCCGTCCTTGTCTATCCAGCGTGAAGATCGTGTGGCCAAATTATCGACACCGCTCCAGTAAGTATCAGCGGCAGGGCGCGTGTCGGGGTCAATGTGCGGGCTTGGTAGATTTTCCGTCGGAGTAACGGTCGGGGGCATCATTGGAACAGGAGGGTTAATGTTCATAATAATCACCTGGCAGCGAGCGGTATAGAATGGTTCGGTTGAACACAGCCAGTCTATGAAAAGGGTTTAGCGTTTTGGAAGATTCGAACCATTAGGAGATGTTTCTTTGCGGTAGCGCCTGTTAGTGCAGTAGGCTCTATAAGTGGATTTGCTGATTTGGGAAAATTCCTATATCTAACGCGCGTGAGTTTAAGTTGGCCGGTCAAATAGAGCGTGTACTTTTGTCAGTGACTTTTAGTGATGCTTTGGATTGGGGTAGCGCTGAATATCCGTTCACTCCCATCAACCGATACCCCACCTGCAACTCGATAATAAAATGCTGCGGCTGCGCCGGGGCCGCCTCCAGTTTTTGCCGTAAGTGCGCCATGTGCACGCGCAAATAATGCGGGCGGTCGATGTAATCCAGCCCCCACACCTCCAGCAATAGCCGTGCGAATGAGGGCGTAGCCCAAGTAAGCGAACAGCTCCCCGGCACAAATGACGGGAGATCCCCAGAAAGTCTGGGGTTCGGCTGATTTCGATGCTCAGCTTATTTGGCTTTCTTTTTCTTTTCGCTGCGGGTGGCGAGGTGTTCGAAACAAAACGCGGCGGTGCCGAAGAGCGCAATCATTGACAGGACGACCATGCCCAAAGTTGAACTTTCCACGATGACTTCCTACGGGTTTTGGAGGTAGGAAGTGACGGTAAGGTTTGAGGATTAGTTGTTCAATAGAGGCGACGTAATCGTTATGGGGAACTTCGAATTTATACGGATTTTTTATGGCCGGCTTGAAGTCGATCGTTCCCGCGCAGAGCGTGAGAACGATCATCACCTCACAAATTGCGGCTATGCCGATAATCGCTGACCGCCTCATACACCGCCTTGCGCAACCGGTTAATCCCGCCAATCGGCCGATGCGCCTCAAGCCCGAACCACGGGTTGAACGACTGATTATCACAGGCAAGATTCAACGCCGGCGTATCAAAATCCTGCGCAGGAATCCGTACTTTGGCCACGGTCTCATACGCCGCATCACTTTCTTTCCATTCGATACTGGTGTCTTCAATCGGCATGAACTTCTGCGGGTTCTGCCGCTGAATCTGCAACACGAAACACGCGGGCACGCGGTCGGTGGACAGCTGCTGGTTCAGCGCACTGCGCAGAAAGTTCGGCAGGTCCTGATTCTGCTTGGGCAGCACATACTCAGGGCAACTCTGTGGGTCAGGCGCTACACGAAACTTGGCATTTGCCGAGCCAAATTTGTAGGGTGAAACTGAAAAATACGTCGTTTGCGTCGGGCTCGCGGGTGCGGGCGCCAGGGTGGCCAGGGCGATAAACAGGTGACGCACTTGCCAACTGCGCGGGTCGGCCTTGGGGAAGAACGCCAGCACCTTTTTGCCGTCAGCCTGGGCGCCGATGTTCTGCGCGTATTCGGCCATATCACTGACAAAAAAGTTCGGGTGGCTGAACATCACGAAGTCTTGTTCGGTGCGCGTTTGTTGGTCGGCCATCAACTGTTTGCCCGGCACATCCAGCAGTTTGATCGCCATGCCCCGCGCATCGCGGATGCTGTCGAACTGCGGGTAGGCGTTGCCGTTGGACAAGCGCATCTGCGCCTGCCAGGTCTTGCCAGGTTCAGCGAACACGCCTTGGCGCAGCGCCGGGTCGAGGTCCGCCAGCACACTGACTTCGGCCTTGACACAGCCGTGGGCCTTGGCATGCGCGTCACGCAGGTAGCGCGTGCCTTCGCGATGCTGATCGACGATGCGCACCGCGGTCTGGATGATGCCTTGGGTCATGGCTGCTTCATCGGGCGGGATCTGTTCATCCGGCGACACCGGGCCGTTGTGTTGCCAGGCGAACCAGGCCGTTGCGATCAGCCAGCCCAACAGCCCCAAACCCAGCAGCCACAGCAGGGTTTTACCGAGGAAGGCGCCCAGGCGCAGCCAGAGGCGTGCGAGCAGCGAACGTTGGTTGTATTGAGATCGGATAATCATGGCAGTGTTTGCTCCAGCGGGCCGCCCAGCACTTTTAGGTATTCCAGCAGCGCCCAGCGTTCCTGCGGCAGCAGGCCACGGCCGATCACGCCGTTGCCACGCTTGCCATCACGGAATTCGTGACCGCTGTTGTGGTTGCCGGTGATTTTTGTATCGAACAAAAATGCGTTTTTGAAGGCAGCCGTTTCAAAGCCCAGATGACGCGGGTCGTAATTGAACGTGCCTTTGTAGAAGGTGGTGCTGCGTTCGTCCTGGGGCGAGAGCAATTGGTAGATCGTCGGCACCGAGCCGTTGTGCAGGAACGGTGGCGTTGCCCACACACCGGCCAGCGGCCGGGCCTTGTAGGCGCGTAATTCACGCACGCCGATGGGCAGGCCGAAACCGTCCAGGCCGGGGCGCTCGGCCGGGGTCACACCGGCGGCGCGGTAGGCGTGTGCTTCGACGAAGGCGGTGACGTAGGCCAGGCCCTGGGCCACGGAGAGGTTGTGCAGGTCCAGCGGTGCGGTGGGCGTTGGGTGCAGCTCGACATTGAGCCTGGCCAGTTCGGCAGGGTCCCACTGCAGGGCGCTGAGGTCATAGCGTTGCTCGGCGATGTTGTTGGCGGTGCCGGGGTCGGTGCCGATGTAATCCACGGGCAGCATTTTCAGTTGCTGCACCGGGCGGCCGTTTTCCTGGGTGACGGCAGGCACATGGCAGCCGGCGCAGTTCTCGGCGAACAGCGCACGGCCTTGGGCGGCGAGGGGCTTGTCGATGGCGCCGAACAAGTCTTGCGGCCAGGTCGGCGGCTTGAGGCGTTGCAGGGTTTCTTCGATCCGGTTGAGGTCGCGCACGCGCACGCTGGAAGGGTAGCGGGCATCGCCCTGAAGGGGTTGGCCGGCTGCGTCGAAAAAGTCCAGGGTGGCACCCACGCCCAAGGCCTCGCCGATGTTACGTGCCATGGGCTGCTGGGCCGAGCCGTTCCATTGCACCCAGTCGAAGGTCCAGATATCCCACAGATGCGGGTAGTCCACCGGCGCATTGGCGACCCGGTAGTTGGACGGCGAGATGGCGTCGCCAAAGCTGGCGTTGGCGATACGGCCAAACGCGTCCGTGCGGCCCGGACCTTCTTCGGTAGGGTAGAGGCCGCGGTGTGTGTCGTTCCAGGCGACTTTGAGGAACTGATTCAGCGACTGTTTGAAGTCCTGACGCAGTTGTTGCTTGCTGTGGTCGTCATAGTCGTGGCCGAGCACGTTGTGGGCGAAGCGATCGAACTTCCAGGGCAAGTAGTAGGTGGCGGCAAGGCTGGCCACCAAGGCCTGGCCAAAACTGCCACCGCGCAAGGTCGGTACGCTGGACGGCAGCACATGCTGGGCCGAGCCACCGTCGATGCGCAGCGCCTGGTTTTTGAAGTGCAGCTCGCCGGTGTGGCAGGCGGCGCAGGTGATGTCCAGGTATTGCACCTCGCTGTCGGCGTTCTGGTGCCGGGCGAAGCCTACGGGCAGGTTGCCGGGGTTTTGTGCGCTGGGCACTTGCTTGGGATCGACCAGAAAACCGAAGCGTGCGAGGTAGTCGGGCGTGGCAAAACGCTGGTCCGAAAACGGCAGTTCGAGGGCGGTGAACCAGTCGTAATGCAGGCCTTTTACTTGGGTGCCCTGGGGCGTGAAGTAGTAGGTCTGGCGATCGGCCTCGCTCCATTGTTCCTGATAGTGCACCTGCTCCACGGGCACGTAATCCGGCAGCTTGGGGTTGAGGGTGTAATAGAGCACCATGGCCAGCAGCAGGCCCAGGGCGAGCAGTATCAGGAGTAAAACACGGGGAAAAATGCGCAAGATGGCTATCCTTGTCTCGGCCTTGTCGAGTTGTAGGGTTCTTATGCCATTGCATCACGGGTGCGGCAAGTGGCCAGCAGCCTGGTTGCGAATGGTCCCGCGATCCTTCGCGGGCCCCTATAATGAATGAAAATGCTTTTAAACACGTGAACTTATCAGAAGTTTCCTGCTCAGATGCCGGTAGCCATTGGTCGTGGCCGCCTGATAAGCTCGCGACTTTACTCGAATGCCCTTTTGGCGCACGAACAAGGAAATAGCATGAAACAGCATCGGTTGGCGGCGGCGGTGGCCCTGGTTAGCCTGGTACTTGCGGGTTGTGATTCGCAGACCAGCGTAGAGCTGAAAACCCCGGCGCAGAAAGCTTCCTACGGCATCGGCCTGAACATGGGCAAAAGCCTTGCTCAAGAAGGCATGGATGACCTGGACTCCAAAGCGGTAGCCCAAGGCATTGAAGATGCCGTCGGCAAGAAAGAACAGAAGCTCAAAGACGACGAGCTGGTTGAAGCGTTTGCCGCACTGCAAAAGCGTGCTGAAGAGCGCATGACCAAAATGAGCGAAGAGTCGGCAACCGCCGGCAAGAAATTCCTCGAAGAAAACGCCAAGAAAGACGGCGTAGTCACCACCGCATCCGGTCTGCAATACAAGATCGTGAAGAAGGCCGATGGCGCTCAGCCCAAGCCGACCGACGTAGTGACTGTTCACTACACCGGCAAGCTCACCAACGGCACCACCTTTGACAGCTCCGTAGATCGCGGCAGCCCGATTGACCTGCCGGTCAGCGGCGTGATCCCGGGTTGGGTCGAAGGCCTGCAACTGATGCACGTGGGCGAGAAGGTCGAGTTGTACATCCCGTCCGACCTGGCCTACGGCGCACAGAGCCCGAGCCCGGCGATTCCAGCCAACTCCGTGCTGGTTTTCGACCTGGAGCTGCTGGCCATCAAGGACCCAGCCAAGGCTGAAGCCCCTGACGCACCTGCGGCCCCAGCTGCCAAGAAGTAATCGGCACCTGAACACACAACGCCCCGTTTTTACGGGGCGTTGTTGTTTCTGGCGTTTGCTGATCTGCGCCTTTGCAAATCCAATCGAACATCCCCAACCTGTAACAGTCTGATATAAGACTCGAGCACGGGTAGCCGCACATCCATGCCAAGTCAATGAATTATTGGGTTTTTTTCATGTGCGCAAAAAACGCCCGATCTGACTGCAAGCCTTGTAGCCCGTGGCTTTCAGCCGATAAAACAGGCTCTGTTCACAAGGTTATCCACAATTTGTGTGGATAACCTTTTATGTCGCCTGGAACTGGAGTGACCGATGAAACCACCCTTCAACTTCACCCGCTTCCTGCCCATGGCCGCGCGCTTGCTCGGCCGTGGGCGCTTGCCGACCCTGCTGTTTGCCGTGGCCGCCAAAGGCTCAAGTCAGGGCAACCGGCTGGGTAAACTCAAGGATGATCTCAAATTGCTCCAGGCCCTGTGCCTGGCGTACTGGCGCGGTGAGTACCGAGCCATCAGCCCCAAGGCGCTGATCTCGGTAGTGGCGGGGCTGATGTACTTTCTCAGCCCGATTGACGCGATCCCGGACTTTATCCCGATGTTCGGCATGCTCGATGACATTGCCGTGTTGGCATGGGTCATGAAGACCCTGGACGGCGAACTGAGCGCGTTTCGCGCCTGGCGCGACGCCCAGCGCCCGGAAAAACTCGCCGTGGTTGAGCGGCTGCCTGCGACGCCTGCGCTGCTGGCCGAGGAAAACCCGCAAAAAAACTGAACACCCTTATATCCCCCTGCGACCTTTGTGGCTGTTAGGATTACACTTCTAAGGAAAGAACTTACTTAGTAAGTGTTGTTATCCTACGGGGCAGTCATGGATATTCAGATAATTTCACGCGATGGCGCACCCGAGTATGCGGTGTTGCCATGGGACCAGTACCAGGCGCTACTAAAAGCTGCCGGTCAGCAACAGCCTGTAGCCACCCCTTCTTCTACTACTCAGGTCGCGCCCGATCAGGCTTTGCGCCCGCTCGCGGACCTGCGCGGCCTGCGTGAGGCCAAGGGTTTGGCCATTGAAAGCCTGGCCCGAACCGTGGGCATCAGCCCTTCGTACCTCGGATTGATTGAAAGTGGTGAACGCCAGCCGGATGCCGCCATACGCCGCAGCCTGGCCTGGGAATTGGGCGTTGCAGGTTGGAGGGATGAATCTTGAGTCTTCGAATCAGTCGTCAACACTGGGATGGGTTACTCAACGAACTGGACCAGGCACGCCGGCAGCGCCATTTGCTCACCTACCGCGCGCTGCTGGAGCGCCTGCAATTTCCCACGCCGGCCATGCAAACCCTGGCCGCTGCCCTTGAGCACCTGGCGGCGCTGGACGCCAAGGCCGAGCAGCCTTTGCGCAGCTCGCTGGTGATCAGCCAGGGCGCCAGCCGTTTGCCGCGTACCGGTTTCTTTGAATGTGTGGAGCGCCTGGGGCGCTTCAGCGGGCCGTCCGACGGTGTGGCTGCTGCGTCCTGGCACGCTTCGGAAGTGGTGCGGGTGTTCGAGTACGAGTACCCGGAGTCCGCCGAGGCCTAAGCGTGCAGGCTGTCCATGCTGTCGATCACATGGATGCTGTAACCGGCAATGTCTTTTGCCTGGTGCTTGGCTTGCGAGGCCAGCTCCGCCAGCTGGCTGGCATCCAGGTGCGCACAAGCCTGTGGATATAAATGCACCACGCCGATCGACAACGACAGCAAGGCGAATTCCTGGCGCGCGCCCTGGCGGTTCAACGCCACGAAGCAACCTGCGTCCAGGTGCTCGGCGCGGTAGAAACGTCGGCATTGGGTGTGGAAGTCATCCAGTAACTGGTTGAGCCGCTTGCGCCAATCCTGCGGGCCCAGCACCAGCAAAAAATCATCGCCGCCAATGTGCCCGACGAAGTCGCGGCTGGGGTCGACCCGATCGTTCAGGCACTGAGCCAGGCACAACAACACCTCATCCCCACGCCCGTAGCCGTAGATATCGTTGAACGGCTTGAAGCTGTCGATATCCACGTAGCAGATCACCGACTCGCGCTGTTGTTGCAGCAACCGCGTCAGGCACTGCTGAATCGGCACATTGCCCGGTAGCAGCGTCAGCGGGTTGGCATAACGCGCCTGCTGGATCTTCAGCTCAGTGATCAACTTGAGCACATCGATCACCCGACCCAGGCCCAGGTAGTCACCGTTGAGGGTGATGATGAAGTCTTCCTCGATGCGTTGCCGCGCACGGCTGGTGAGCAGGCGGCTGACCTGTTGCAGGGATTGGCTCAACTCCACCGCCAGGAAGTCATCGCTCATCAAGCGACTGATGGGTTTGCGTGCGAACAGGTCGGTGGCGAACGGCTTGAGCAGCGCATCCGACAGCGAATGCCGGTGCACGATGCCGACCGGGTGACCGCGCCCATCCAGCACGGCCAGGGAGTTGAGGTTGGCCTGACGGCGGAAGGATTCGAGCACCTGGGCGGTGGCGGTGTCCTGATCCACCGCCGGTTGTTCGTTGAGCAAGGCGCTGAGGTCGCTGCCTTCTTCGCTGAGGGTGATATGGGTGTGGTCCTGCTTGGGCAGCATCAGGCGCGCTTCCTGGGGCGGTTGTTCCTGGGGGCGGCAAAGCAGGTAGCCCTGGACCAGATCAACACCCATTTCGGTCAGCACCGCCAACTCCTCCGGCAACTCGATACCTTCGGCAATCACCTGGGCGCGGGATGCCTTGGCGATTTGCAGGATGGAGCCGACAAACTCGCGCTTGAGCGCATCCTGATGGATGCCGTCGATAAAGTGCCGGTCGATTTTCACGTAGTCCGGGCGCAGTTCCGACCACAAGCGCAGGCTCGAATACCCGGCGCCCAAGTCATCCAGGGCGATGGCAAACCCCATGTCGCGGTAATGGTGCAACGCGGTTTGCAACAGGTCGAAATCGTCGGTGGGTGTTTGCTCGGTGAGTTCGATCACCACCTGGCTTGGCGGGATGCCGAAGTCGCGCAACAACTGCAAGGTGCGGCCCGGTTGATGCGCCGTCTCCATCAAGGACTCCGGCGAGATATTCAGGAACAGCTTGCCCGGCAGCTTTTGCTCGCTGAAGCGTCGGCAGGCGCTTTCGCGGCAGGCCATTTCCAGCTCGCTGAGGCGCCCGGCATGGCTGGCCACGCTGAACAGGGCGACGGGGGAGTGCAAGGGGCTGTTGGACGGGCCACGGCTGAGCGCTTCGTAGCCGAGGATACGCCGTTCGGACAGGCAAATGATCGGTTGGAACAGGCTGTGTAAACTGCCTTGAGCCAGGATTGAGCCCAATGCATTCAGCTGTTCGGTCATGGTCATGGCGATCTCGATCGAAAAAAAAGGACCGCAGGCTTAACGCCTGCGGCCCCTTTATTTCACGACAGAATGATGTCTATATGATGACACTCTGGGGAGCGTTCACATTAAATCGCCATCATTTACTGCTTGGCCACCTGTTTGCTGATTTTCAGGTAGTCCAGCAACACCCGGCCAGTCTCGGACAGGTAGGCGTCGTCTTCCGGCTTGGTTTTTTCCGGCTCGGCCGGCAGCGCATCTTCATCTTCTTTCTTCAGCTCTTTGAGCGGGTCTTCGCCTTTGGCCTTGCGGCGGGCGTTTTCCAGCACGAGCTGCTGATTTTCGATGCTGGTGTGCTGCGCACGGCGATCGACTTCGTTGAGGCTGACGGTTTTTTCTTCCATCAGCTTCTTGGCCAGGGCCAGCTTGTCGCGGATAAACACAAACTCGGCATCCTTGGCGGAGCGGGTCTCGTGGTCAGCCTTCAACTGCGTCAGGTACGGCTTGAACGGGTCCGAAGCCGGCTTGATCGCAGGGCGGATGGTGTCCCACTGCATTGCCTCAGGCAGCGCGCTTTCGCCGATTTCCTTGGTGTCGATGATCGACGGGAAATCCACATCCGGCAATACGCCCTGGTGCTGGGTGCTCTGCCCGGAAACCCGGTAAAACTTGGCAATGGTCAGCTTCAGTTCGCCATGGTTGAGCGGCTGAATGGTCTGCACGGTGCCTTTACCGAAGGTCTGGCCGCCGACGATCAACGCGCGGTGGTAGTCCTGCATGGCACCGGCGAAAATCTCCGAAGCCGAAGCCGAGAGGCGGTTGACCAGCAACGCCATCGGGCCTTTGTAGAACGCGCCCGGGTTCTCGTCTTCCAGCACGTCGACACGGCCGTCCGCGTTGCGAACCAGCACGGTCGGGCCTTTGTCGATAAACAGGCTGGTCAGCTCGGTGGCTTCCTGCAGGGAACCGCCGCCGTTGTTGCGCAGGTCGATGACCACGCCGTCGACTTTCTCTTTCTGCAGCTCAGTCAGGATTTTCTTCACGTCACGGGTGGTGGACTTGTAGTCCGGGTCACCGGCGCGGAACGCTTTGAAGTCCAGGTAGAACGCAGGAATCACCACGACGCCCAGTTTGTAGTCCTTGCCATCCTGCTTGAGGTTGAGGACTTGCTTCTGCACGGCCTGGTCTTCGAGCTTCACCGCTTCACGGGTGATGGACACGATCTTGCTGGTCTGGTCGTTCGGCGCATTGGTGTGCGGAATCACTTCCAGGCGCACCACGCTGCCTTTCGGCCCGCGGATCAGCTTGACCACTTCGTCCAGGCGCCAGCCGACCACGTCGACCATCTCTTTGTCGCCCTGGGCGACGCCGATGATCTTGTCGGCCGGAGCAACCTGCTTGGTCTTGTCGGCCGGACCTGCCGGCACCAGACGCACGATCTTGACCTGGTCATTGTCGCTTTGCAGGACGGCACCGATGCCTTCCAGCGACAGACTCATGTTGATATCAAAATTTTCGGCGTTATCTGGCGACAGATAATTGGTGTGCGGGTCGTAGGACATCGCGAAGGTGTTGATGTAGGCCTGGAAGATATCTTCGGCGCGGGTCTGATCCAGACGTGCCAGCTGATTCTTGTAGCGCTTGGTCAACAGCTCTTGAATGGCCTTGGGCTCTTTGCCGGCGATCTTCAGGCGCAGCACTTCGTCCTTGACGCGTTTGCGCCACAGGTCGTCGAGGGCGGCGGTGCTGGTCAGCCAGGGCGCGTCCTTGCGATCCACCAGAAGCGTTTCCTTCTGGGTGAAGTCGAGCTTGTCGACGCCTTTGTTCAGCTCACCCAAGGCGAAGTCCAGACGCGCTTTGACGCGATCCAGGTAGCGCTTGTAGATGGTGAACGCAGGCTGCAGGTCGCCGCTCTTGAGGAAGTCGTCGAACTGGGTCTTCCACTTGTCGAACTCAGCGATATCGCTGGCCAGGAAGTAGCTGCGCGACGGGTCCAGCAGCTTGAGGTAGCTGTCGTAGATGATCACCGAGCGCGCGTCGTCCAGCGGCGGCTTGCTGTAGTGATGGCGCTTGAGCAACTCGACGACGTTAAGGCTGGCAATCACCTCATCGCGATCAGGCTGAAGTTTGTCCCAGCTGTTGGCTGCGAACGTATTGGTCGACATCGACGCAAAGCCGAGACCAATGAAAAAAGCGAGGGCGGTACTGGGGAACAAATGCTTCATGCTGATTCGACGCGGGGGCAATTGATAACGCATATTAGGCCGTCTTTGAGGGAGCCGGTTCCATATGATCCGGTCGCATAATGCAAAAAGCCCGGCGCTACAGCTACGGGCTCAGTCCAGACTCACTATGGAGGCACTGTGAAAGCATTGCAAGGCGTTGAAGGTCATGTGGAGTGGATGGAAGAACCCAGTCCTACCTGCGATGTAGGCCAAGTCCGCATTCGTGTGGCGGCTGCGGGCCTTAATCGCGCCGATTTATTACAACGTGCGGGGCTCTATCCGCCACCTCCTGGCGCCAGCCAAGTGCTGGGCCTGGAGTGTTCCGGGGTCATCAGCGAAGTGGGCGCGGGTTCTTCCTGGCAAGTCGGCGACCGCGTTTGCGCGCTGCTGGCGGGGGGCGGCATGGCCGAAGAAGTGGTGGTGGATGCCCGTCATGTGCTGCCGGTGCCGGAAGGTTTGTCGTTGACCGAAGCGGCGGCGTTGCCCGAGGTGTACAGCACTGCGTGGCTGAATCTGTTCCAGTTGGCGGGCCTCAAGCCCGGTGAAAAAGTCTTGCTGCATGCCGGCGCCAGCGGCGTGGGCTCGGCGGCGATCCAGTTGTGCAAGGCGTTTGGCAGCCCGTGCTGGGTCAGTGTCGGCTCGGCAGAGCGCCTGGCTTACTGCGAAGCACTCGGTGCCCAGGGCGGCGTGGTGCGTACCGACGGCATTGAAGGGCTGCGCGATTTCGGACCGTTCGACGTGATCCTCGACCCGGTCGGCGGCAATTATGCGGCGATGGATCTGAAGCTGTTGGCCCTCGATGGGCGCTGGGTATTGATCGGCTTGATGGGCGGCCGTGATGCGCAACTGGACCTGGCACAGGTGCTGGGCAAGCGCATCCAGCTGCTGGGTTCGACCCTGCGCAGCCGCAGCGATCAGTTCAAGGCAGACCTGTTCAGCGACTTGAGCCAGCATGTGTGGCCGCTGTTTGTTGAGGGGCGCTTGAGCCCGCAACTGGCCAAAACCTTCCCGATCAAGGATGCCGAGGCGGCGTTTGCCGAGCTTGCGACCAACCGGATTTCCGGCAAGTTGGTGTTGGTGATAGACGAGACCCTGGCCTGATCTCAAGTAGAAATACAACCACTGTGGGAGCTGGCTTGCCTGCGATAGCGGTGTATCAATGAAGAATGTTTCATCTGATGCACCGCTATCGCAGGCAAGCCAGCTCCCACAGTGGATTGGGTTTTCAATTCAAACGGTCAAACCCAATGGTGAATCGGCCAGCCAGCCTTTTCAGCATGCTCGCGCAACACCGGATCCGGGTTCACCACCTGCGGATGATCGACCTTCAGCAACAACGGCAAGTCATTGCGCGAATCCGAGTAAAAATACGCGTCTTCAAGGCTTTCACCTTCCTGCTCGAGCCATGCCAGCAACCGTGTGATCTTGCCTTCACGGTAAGTCAGCACGCCCACGGTCTTGCCGCTGTAGACGCCATGGCTGACGTCCAGGTCAATGCCCAGCACTTCATCAATCCCGATACGTGCCGCAATCGGCGTGACCAGGTGCGTGCCCGACGCCGAGATCACCAGGATCCGGTCACCCTTCGCGCGGTGGCGGGCGATGGTCTTGGTGGCGTCGCTGTAGATCAGCGGCTCGATAATGTCCTCCACCCACGGTTCGACCAGATGCTCGATCTCTTCCGGCGTGCGCCCGATCATCGGCTCCAGGCTGAAGTCCATGAAGTCTTCCATGGCCAGCTCGCCGCGGCTGTAGGCGGCCATCAGTTCGTCGTTGCGGCGCATGAACGACGCGGGGTCGACCCAGCCCAGGCGGCCCATCTGTTCGCTCCACAAGGTGGCGCAGTCGCCGTGGATCAAGGTGTCGTCCAGATCAAAAATTACCAATGCCATCGGTCACGCTCTCTCAAATCAATCGTTGCGTCAGGCTACTTCACACAAGGCACTGGGGTCGATGGAAAGTGCCAGGCGCTGGCCATCCGGGTGCAGGTCGTCGGCCGAGCGGTTGAGCACGTCCACCACCAATTCCACGCCACGCGCTTCGATGCGATAGCGGATCACGTTGCCCAACAAACTGTGGCTGCGTACCAGCGCGTCGAGCTCACCGCTGCGGCTCAGCTCGATGGCTTCCGGGCGAATCGCGATGCGCCCGCTGATAGGCCGTTGCAACAACTGGCTGGCCTTGTCGGCGTCGAGCAGGTTGTAGTTGCCGATAAAACCGGCGGCAAATACATCCACGGGCGCAGTGTAAAGGGTCTCGGCATCACCGCTTTGTACGATCTTGCCCTGGTTCATAAGGAAAATGCGGTCTGACATGGTCAGCGCTTCTTCCTGGTCATGGGTCACGAAAATCGTGGTCAGGCCCAGCTCACGCTGGATCTGGCGGATCTGCTCGCGCAGGTGCTTGCGAATCCGTGCATCCAGCGCCGACAGCGGTTCATCCAGCAGCAACAGGCGTGGGCGCGTCACCAACGAGCGGGCGAGTGCCACACGCTGGCACTGGCCGCCGGACATCTGGTGCGGGTAGCGGCCGGCGAGGTCTTTGAGTTCCACCAGTTGCAGCACTTCCTGCACGCGCTTGTGGCTGTCGTCGGCGTTGACCTTCTGCATGCGCAGGCCGAAGGCGACGTTCTGTTCCACGGTCATGTTGGGGAACAGCGCATAGCTCTGGAACACCATGCCGATGTGCCGTTTCTGCGGGCTCAAGGGCACGATGTCCTGGCCATCCAGCAGGATCTTGCCGCTGTCCACCGAGGTCAACCCGGCGATGCAACGCAGCAGGGTCGACTTGCCGCAACCCGACGGGCCGAGCAGGGTGACGAATTCACCCTTGGCGATTTCGCAGTTGATATCACTGAATACCGGCGTGCCGGTGTAGGCTTTTTGCAGGTGTTGGACGCTGACGAAGCTCATTGGCTTTTGTCCTTGTTCAAGATATTGGCGGCCCAGGTCAGCACCAGCACAAAGAAGAAATAGGAGATGACGATGGCACTGGTGAAGTGGCCGCTCGTGTTGCGCATGTTGTTCAGGTACACCTGCAGGGTTTCGTAGCGGGTGCCCACCAGGATGTTGGCGAACACGAACTCACCGAACAGGAACGAGAACGACAGCAGCAGCGCCACCATCAGGCCTTTGCGCAGGTTTGGCAGCACGACAAAAATCGCCGCCTGCCAGGTGCTGGCACCCAGCAACTGCGAGGCGTCCATCAGGTCGCGCAGGTTGATCGCTTGCAGGTTGTTGGTTATCGCGCGGTACATGAACGGCAAGGCCACGGTGAAGTAGCAGCCGATCAGGATCCACGGCGTGCCCACCATCGCAAATGGCCCGGAGCCGTAGAGTTGCAACAAGCCCACCGATGACACCACCGGCGGCACCGCGAAGGGCAGCAGGATCAGGATGTTCATCAGCGCGTCGAGCTTGGGAAAGTGGTAATGCACCACGAACAGCAGCGGCAGAATCAGCACCACCGACAACACCAGCGCACCCACGCACACCAACAGCGACTGACCGAAGGCGGCCAGAAAGCGCGGGTCACTCCACAACTGCAGGTACCACTTCAGGGTAAACCCGGCGGGCAGGATGGTGGCCGACCAACTGCTGGCAATGGAGTAGACAAAGGTGCCCACCAGCGGCAACACCAGGATCGCAAATAACAGGTACACCACTACCCGATGGTAGACGGAGGCCGAGCCGGCTTCAGCGCGAGACATGGTAGCTCCTCTTGAGCAGCAGTTGATGGACGACGGTGACCACCGTCATCAGTGCCACCAGCACCACGGCCAGGGCGCTGGCCATGTTCGGGTCCAGGGAGATGTCGCCGGAAACCATTGCCGCGATACGAATGGGCAGCACGTTGAAATTGCCGGTGGTCAATGCATACACCGTGGCATAGGCGCCGAGGGCGTTGGCCAGCAGGATTACGAACGTGCCCAGCAGGGCCGGAGTGAGCACCGGCAGGCCGATGTGCCGCCAGAACTGCCAACTGCTGGCACCGAGCAACGAGGCCGATTCGCGCCAGTCTTCGCGCAAGGCATCGAAGGCCGGGTAGAGCAGCAGCACGCCCAGTGGAATCTGGAAGTAGGTGTACAGAATGATCAGGCCTGTCTTGGAGTACAGGTTGAAGTCCTGAATGATCCCCGCCTGCTTGAGCATGATCGTGATGCTGCCGTTAAAGCCCAGCAAAATGATGAAGGCGAAGGCCAGGGGCACGCCGGCAAAGTTGCTGGTCATGTTGGCGAAGGCCGTCACGAAGTTACGCAGTGGGCCATCCACGCGGCGCAACGAGTAGCTGCCGAGCACCGAGATGATGATCCCGAACACGCTGGAGTAGAAACTGATCTCCAGGCTGTACTGGATGGCTTGCAGGTAGAACTTCGAACTGAAGATTTTGGTGAAGTTGGCCAGGCCCCAGCCGAACTCCTCCGACTGCAGGCTGTTGATCATCACCCACACCAGCGGGGCGATTTCAAACACGATAAAGAACAGCGCAAACGGCACCAGGCACAGGATCGCCAGCCATTTGCCACGGGTGATGGCGTTCACTTCAGCAGCTCCCGGCATACAGGTTTGTCGTGGGGCACGCCGAGCAGTTCGCAGACGGTGCCGCACAGGTCGGTTTGCTTCGGGATGGCGCCAGGGTCGAAGGTGAAGGCCGAGCCCAGTACGAACAACGGCACTTCGCGTTCTTCCGGCAGCACACCGTTATGGGAACGGTCGTTGTTCATGCCGTGGTCGGCGGTCACCAGCACCTGGTAGCCGGCGTTGAGCCAGCCTTGCAGGTAGTCGGCGAGGATGATGTCGGCCGAGCGCGCGCTGTTGCGGTATTGCGCGGTGTCCAGACCGTGCTTGTGGCCGGCGTCGTCGATGTTCATCGGGTGCACCACCAGCAAGTTCGGCGCGTGCTTGAGCCGCAGGCTTTCGGCGTCGGCGAACAGGTGGGAATCGGGGTAGTGGTCATTCCAGTAGAAATGCCCGTGCTGAATCGCCAGCGCTTTGTCGTCGGTGTGACGATCACGGGCGGCTTCAAAAGGCGTGCGGTTATACAACTCGCTGACCCAGTGGTAAGCCGCCGCCGCGGTGGTGAGACCCGCATCGGTGGCGTAATGGAAAACGCTGCGCTGGTTGGACAAGCGTGAGACATGGTTGTGGACAATGCCGCTGTCGATCGGCGGCACGCCGGTGAGGATGCATTCATACAACGGCCGGGACAGGGCCGGCAGTTCACATTCCAGTTTGTAAAGCGCTGCGCGTCCTGCGCCGATATAGGCCTGGAGATGCCCCATGGCATGTCGGGCAACCTCGTAGTTCAGGCCGTCGAGCACCACAAGGATGACGTTGTGCTTCATAGGGGGAGACGCTCCGCGACGATAGGCTTGACTCAATTGCACTTGAGGAACGGGGTCAAAACTGTGGGAGCGGGCTTGCTCGCGAAAGCGGTGTGTCAGGCAATACTTATTTCACTGATCCACCGCTTTCGCGAGCAAGCCCGCTCCCACATTGGATCTCCAGTGGACATCCAATGTGTCTATAGCTTTACTGCATATTGATGATGACTTCTTCCTGCCACTTCTGCGGCAGTGCCTTGGAGGTTTTCTCCCACGCGTCGGCATCTTTGATCGGCGTGACTTTCTTGTACTGCTCGTTCGGCAGCAGCTTGGCCTGTACATCGGCCGGCAAGGTCAGGTGCTCGGCACGGATCGGACGTGCATTGCCCCGTGCCAGGTTGGTCTGGCCGGCGTCGCTGAAGATGTATTCGCGGGTCAGCTTGGCGGCGTTCGGGTGCTTGGCGTACTTGTTGATGATGGTGGTGTAGCCGGAAATCACCGAGCCGTCCGACGGGATCAGCACCACGTAGTCATCCGGGTTAGCCATCTTGGCTTTGTAGCTCAGGCCGTTGAAGTCCCAGACCACGCCCACTTCGACTTCGCCCTTTTCCATGGTGGCGATGGTCGGATTCGCCAGCGACAGGCGACCTTGCTTGGCGATCTCGGCAAACATCAGCAGCGCAGGCTGGATGTTTTTCTCGTCGCCACCGTTGGCCAGGGCGGCAGCCAGCACGCCATTGGCGGCTTGGGCGGCGGTGCTCACATCACCAATAGAGACTTTGTATTTACCGGTTTTCAGGTCAGCCCAGCTTTTTGGGGCTTCAGAGCCGTGCAGCAGTTTTTTGTTGACGATAAAGGCGATGGTGCCGGTGTAGGCCAGGGCCCAGTTGCCGTCTTTATCTTTGGCCCAATCCGGCACTTGTGCCCAAGTGGTCGGTTTGTACGGCTGTGCCACGCCCTGTTTCACCGCAATCGGGCCGAAGGCGGCGCCGACGTCACCGATATCGGCGCTGGCGTTGTCTTTTTCGGCGGCGAACTTGGCGATTTCCTGGGCCGAGCTCATGTCGGTGTCGATGTGCTTGAGGCCATAGGTCTTGGCCAGGTCGTCCCAGGTGCCTTTCCAGTTGGCCCAGTCATCGGGCATGCCGACGCTGTTGACGGCGCCTTCCGATTTCGCGGCGGCTTCGAGCGTTTTTAAATCGGTATCAGCAGCCATGGCGGCGGTGCACATGGCAATGGTCGAGCCTAACAGTGATGCCAGGAAAAGCTGTTTCATCCGAAGCTCCTTTGGGCGTTTTCAACGCTGCGTTTTTACGAACGATTGCGATGGTGTTGGTCTAGGTCAGCAATACCTGAGCCAATTTAGGCTCGGTGGATGACAGTTTCATGTCGATGTCGTTTTTAAAGCGTTTATGTCGCTGACTTCAGACTCAGCGTAGACCATGCCCAAGTGCCCGCAGCCCCTGGACTTGGCCGATGTATTGCAGGGTGTGGAGTAAAGCGGCGGCACGGACTGTCATCTGTCGGTCATCTGTAATGCCTAGGCTGACGGGTAACGGCAGACGCCCGAATACAGCCCGGTTTATGCACCTGAACGGTGCTGGTCTAGTCCAGATAGGTAACGTTGATGCGTGATGAGGCAATCAAGGCGGTGACATCCATCGGCCTGGCACTGCAAGAGCAGATCGTCCACGGGCTGTTGCCGCCTGCGAGTAAATTGCCTGCCGAGCGCAAACTCAGCGAGTTGTTTGGTACCACCCGCATTACGGTGCGGGAAGCCTTGTTACAACTGGAGGCCCAGGGCCAGATCTATCGCGAGGAACGACGTGGCTGGTTCGTCTCGCCGCCGCGCCTGGCTTATAACCTGATGCAGCGCAGCCACTTTCACGCGATGGTCACTGAACAAGGGCGCGTAGCGTCGACCGAAGTGATTTCGGCGCGGCTGCAACCGGCGTCGGCGGCGGTATGTGCGTGGTTGCAGTTGCCGGCGTTGTCGAGCGTGATCCAGATCTGCCGGGGCCGGCGGATCGATGGGCGCTTGGTGCTGTATGTGGAGCATTACCTGAACCCGCAGTATTTCCCGGGCATTCTGGCGTGCGACCTGAACCAGTCGATGACCGAGTTGTATGCCCGCAAGTACGACCTGCATTACGGCCGCGTGCGTTTCGAGATTGTGCCGACTTCACTGCCGGTGGAGGCCGCCGCCGCATTGCGTGTGTCGGTGGGCAGCCCCGGCTTGCGGATTGCCCGGGTCAACTATGACCAGCATGAGCGCCTGATCGACTGCGACCTGGAGTTCTGGCGTCATGATGCGATTCATGTGGGTGTGGATGTGGTTTGAGCGACCGACATTCAACGGATGTACCACGAGCTAAATGTGGGAGCTGGCAAGCCAGCTCCCACACTTACGGCACCAGCGCCTTGATCACCTGATCCACATTCCCTTCCAGCTCCGCCACCGGGTCCGGCCCGTCGACATTCAACACCAACAGTTGCGCACCGCCTGCCGTCACCGCCGCTTTAACGGCCTCACTCGGTTGGCGGTGATGCAGCACCACGGCCACGTCGTTGCTCTTCAAGTCGGCAGTGAGTGTGTGCAAGGCCTCAGGCGTCCACTGCGCATCCGGCCGGGCATCGGTGCTGAGCACTTCCAGGTTCAGGCTGCTGACCAGATACGCAAAGTGATCACTCAAGCTGAGCACACTCAGGTTGTCCGCCTTGGCCAGTCTTGCTTCGCTGTCGGCGCTGAGTTTGAGCAGGCGTTGTTTGAGCGCCGCGAGGTTGGCGTCGATTTTGGGTTTGGCCGTGGGCGCCAGGCGGCTCAGGTCGGCCGCCATCACATCGGCCATGCGCCCCATGTTGTTGCTCGACTGCCATGGCTGGCTGTTCAGGCCGTCGGCGCTGCCCGGTTGCACGGCGATACCCGGCAAGCCGCCGTCCACCGGGCGCGCGGCGTCCACTTCGACGATTCGGATATTGCTGCGCCGCGCCACCGGGTAGAGCGGGTCATCCGCCCACAGCGAGCGCAGGCCGATAGCCGCGTCGGCGTCCTGGGCCAAACTGCCCAGGGCCGGCGCACCCCGGCCGGTGAAGTAGGACACCTGCCGCGAACCGGGCAGGTTGGCCGGTGCTGCGCGCTCAAGCTGTACATCGGTGCCTTTGAGCAGCACCTCGGCCAGGCCGTAGGTGATGGGCAGCGAGGCCAGCACTTTCACCGGTTTGGCGGCGTGAACCGGCGGTTTTGCAGCTTGAGCGGCCATCAACGGCGCAGTGAATAAACAGGCAATGGCCAAAGCCAGCGGATGAAAAACAGGGCGCATTATCCAAGATTCCCTTTGAGGCTGGGCACGGTGCCGCGCGCGATAGCGGCAAAGGCGAAGGCGATACCGGCCACCAGAATGATCGCGGCACCGGACGGGATGGGCAGGTCAAAGATGATCGGCAGCAGAATGCCGCACAGCGTGCTGAGCGTGGCGATCACCACCGAGACCCAGAAAAACCCCTTGAGCGACTGGCTCAACAGGCGCGCTGCCGCCGCCGGAATCACCAGCAGGGCGCCGACCAAAATAGCGCCGATCACCTTGACCGCCGCCACGGTGATCAAGGTCACCAGGATCACGAACAGGTAATCCAGGGTTTTGACGGCCACGCCACGCACAGCGGCCAATTGCGGGTTGAAGCTGGCCAGCATGATGCGGTTGTACAGCGGCAGCGCCAGGGCCATCACCAGTGAGCCGACGACCGCCAACACCAGCAGGTCATTGCCGTTCACCGTCAGCACCGAGCCGAACAACACGTTTTCCAGAATGTGCACGTTGATCTTGCCCGCCAGAATCAACAGCAGGCTCGCGCCCAACGCCAGCGACACCGAGAGGAACACGCCGATCAGGGTGTCCGGCGCCAAACCGGTGCGGTTACGCAGGTAATTGAGCAGGATGCCGAACAACAGGCAGTAACCGAAGAGGCTGCCGTAAGGCCCGGTATAGGGTTCGCCGAGCAGGATGCCCACGGCCACGCCGGTCAACGCGGCATGCCCGACGGCTTCAGAGAAGAACGCAAAGCGCTTGACCACCACCAGCGTGCCCAGGCCGCCCAGCACCGGGCCGATCAGCAAGCCGGCGAGCAAGGCGTTGACCACAAACCCATAGGCCAGCGCTTCCGGCAGGTAGCCGGATGAAGCCCAGCCCTGGACCATCAAACGAAAGGCTTCATAACTCATCACGCCGGGCTCCGAGGGTGGGTGGAAAACAGGCTCAGCAGGCGGTCCGGGGTCAGCGCTTCTTTCGGCGTGGCGTCGAACAGCACGCGGCGGTTCAGGCCGGTAACGCGATCGGCCAGACGGCCCACGGCTTCCAGGTCATGCTCGATCCACAGCACGGTGATCCCGGCCAGGCGCCAGTCATTAAGCAGCCGCTCGAACACCTGGATACCGGCTTCATCGAGTGCCGACATCGGTTCATCCAGCACCAGCAGCTGTGGCGCCGGGATCAGGCCTTGGGCCAACAGCACGCGCTGACGCTCACCGCCGGACAACGCGCCCATGCGGCGCTTGCGTTTGTCCTGCATACCGACCCGTTCCAGCGCTTCGCCAATCGCGGCGGCGTAATGCCGGGACAGGCCCAGAAATGCCGGGCGCCGCTGGCACATGGCGGCCATGAAATCGTCGACGGTCATCGGCAGGCCCCGATCGAATTCCAGCGCCTGGGGCACATAGCCGACCGTGCCTGGCGTAGTCGGCCAGTGCAGGCGCAATTGGCCCTGGTGCGGGGTCTGCCCCAGCAAGGTCTTGATCAGCGAGCTTTTGCCGCCGCCGTTCGGGCCGACCAAGGCGTGGATGCTGCCCGGTTCGACCTGGAAGCTCACTGCGTCGAGAATCACCGTGCGGCCCAGCGTCAGCGAGACCTTGTCGAAGTCAAGGGTCGGGCCAATGCTGGCCACCTTCAATGGCTGCGCTGCCGTCATGCCCCCGACTCCTGAATCGCCCGTACCACGGTGTTGAGGTTGCCGGTCATTTCCACTTCGTATTTCTCGGGCGTGTATTCGCCGTAGGAAATATGCGACAGCGGGTACAGCTTGACCCCGGATTCACGCTGGATGGTCTCGACGTAGGTGGACGGGAAATCCATCTCCGAGAAGATCACCTTCACATCCAGTGCGCGCAGTTCGTCGATGGTCTTTTTCAACTGGCTGGGGCTGGGCTCAATGCCATGGGCGGGCTCGACCACGGCGGTGACTTCCAGGCCGAATTCGCGCAGCAGGTAGTCGTAGGCCGCGTGTACGGTAGCGACGCGCAGGTCCGGGTTCGGCGCGCTGGTCAGCTTGGCGAGGGCATCGGCGCGCATCTGGCGCAGGCGCTTGCCGTAGGCGCGGGCGTTTTGGGTGTAGGTCTTGGCATTGTCCGGGTCGAGCTTGCCCAGTTCGCGGGCAATGTTGTTGACCTGGGCAATCGACGCACTGATCGACAGGAAGGTGTGCGGGTTGACCACCTTGCCCGCACCGCGCGCGGCGTTACCGGTGGCGGCCAGCAGCGGCACGTTGGCGTTGGCTTCGATCACCGGGATGTCCGGGCGCTCGCTGGTGGCGATCATGCGGTCGGCAAAATCATCATGGCCGACGCCGTTGAGCACGATGACGTCCAGGGTGCCGATGCGCTTGATGTCTTCGGCGCGCGGTTCGTAGGCGTGGGGGTTGAAACCGGCCGGAATCAGCGGCACCACCTCGGCCTTGTCGCCGACGATATTGGCCACGTAGCTGTAATACGGGTGCAGGGTGATGCCGATGCGCAGGCGCTTGGCCGCCTCGGCATTTGCGAGTGGGGTGAGCATCAGGCTGAACAGGCCAACCAGCAACAGGCGTAACAGGGGCGATGAAATAGACATGGGCACTCGGTCTTCTGGTTCAGTGACGGTGCTGGCGGGTCACGCCGGCATCGAATTGCGTGACCACCTGGCGCCAGCCGGCGGCGATCAGCGCTGCGTCGGTGAGGTCGGCCGGGGCGGCGAGGTCGGCCTGGCGGTTGAGCCACACATCCGGCTCGGCGCCTTGCACGCGCATCAGCACCGAGCCGCTGGTGCTCGGCGCCTGGCTCAAACCCAGGTAGGCCGCAGGCTCCAGCAGCTGCCAGCGATGGTCGCCACGGCTCACCGAACTGGCGTCCTGGGCAAACGGCGCGAAGCCTTCTTCGGCCAGTTGCTCGGGTGTCGGCAGGGCGCTTTGCTCCTGCTGCAACAGCTGGATTTCATCCAGGGTTACGCGCAGGTCGGCGTAGATGCCTTGCTCGGCAGCGCTCAGGTCGCGGCGCGCATCCAACTGGTGGCTGGGCACGGCGGCGACCTCCTCGGTTTCACCGTGCAGCGCCACCACGGTGCCAGCCACCGCGAGGATAATCAGGCACAGCAGCAACACGTAGAGGGTTTCATGGCCGGCTCCGGCGGGGCGTACAACCTGTGTGGTGCTCATTGTGGCTGGATATCCGCTTGGTCGATTTCCACCACGTGGCCGGGGCCTGCATCAAACAGCACATAGAACTCGGCCGAGGGCTTTTTGAAGGTCAGGGTTGAGTCCTGGCCAAGCTTGCCCGGCAGCAGGATGGTTTCGTCGTAGCCGATCACGTCCAGGGTCACGCCCGGCGCGCCGCTGCCGTCGGAAAAACCGCCGGTGCACTGGATCTGCTCGCCGGGGATTTCCTTGCATTCGCACATCGGGTTATGGGCCAGGGCTACGCCACTGAAGCCGGCGCAGAGCAATACAGCGGCGCGAGTCAGGCGCATTAACGTCATGGTTTAACTCCTTGCTTGTTCAGCCAGGCAATGGTGGCAGGCGAGGCCTGGCTCAGTGGGATGGAACCCTGGTGCATGGAGCCGTCCCAGCCTTCCATGGTCACCCACACTTCGGCATCGACGGGGGTGCGTTCCGGCACCGGCAGCACCGCACCCATGCGGTACGGCGTGCCGAAGAAAATCACCCCGGCCGCGCGCAGGCTGCGCGGTTTGCCGATACGCAGGTAAGTGGCCTTGACCTGCTCGGCGCAGGTGCCGCACAGGGCGGCGTTGAAAAATTTCATCGGGCCGGCCGGGTCCGGGCGCGGGCCTTCGTTGCGAAACTCTGCCAGGGTCAGGCTCCACGGCCCCACCTGCACTTCGCCGGCCACTCGCTCGCCAATGCCGCTGTCACCGCGAAACAGTGCGGCGTCGGCAAAGTACTTGGGCATGAACCCCAGGGGCACCAGCAACAGCAGGACATTGATGTGGAAGCGCCACTTTAGCCAAAAGGCCCGCAGCGGCGAAGGCGGTGGGGTGGTCGCACGTTTGTTCATCAGTTGGCCTCCGAGGTTTCAGCCTGCCTGGCCGTGGCGACGGCCGGTGCGCGTTGGGTCTTGGCCTCGCGCTTGAAGGCGTTGAGCGTGGCCAGCGCGGTGCGTTTGGTCCAGATCAGCAGACCGCTCAACACCATCATGCTCATGATCAGGCCGAAGAACGCCCAGATCAGCTTGACCCACAGGCCGCCAAAGTCGCCGGTGTGCAGCGGGCGCATGGATTCGGTGACGAACTCCAGTGTCGAGCGGTCGGACAGCAGGTGCGACACGGCAATTTCACCGTCGTACGGGTTGAGCTGCGCCGTCTGGAACATCAACGGGTACCAGCCGCGCCCGCCGATCTGCAGGTGGCTGTAGGCGTTGCTGGGCAGGAACACAAAACTGGCCTCCAGCCCTGGGATGCGCTGCGTGGCGATTTCGATGGCCCGATCGATCGGGATCATCGGTGCCGGTACGCCCGGTGCCGACACAGGCACTTTCTCCCGGGCAATCACCGGCACGATGGGTTCACTGGAGATGGAAATCTGGTTGTCGCCCAGAATGGCCCGGATCAGGAACCAGATGCCGGTGATGGAAATCACCGCGATAAACCAGATCGACCAGATACCGCTCAAACGGTGGAAGTCGCCCCAGAAGATCCGCGCGCCATGGCGGATGCGCAGGGTCGGGCGCAGGAACCCCTTCCAGAACCGCTTGTACACCACCAGCCCGGTCACCAGTGATGCCAGCAGCGGTATGCCAAGTGCCGACACCAGGTACCAGCCCCAGCTGTAGCCATTGGTGAACGGCACCAGCCACCAGCCGTGCAACGCACGGGTAAATTGCTGGAAGTTGAACGCCGGGCTGATGCCCTGGATCACACCGGTATACGGGTTGACGTAGACCTCCACCGAGCGCCCGTCGGGGTAACTGAGGTCGACACTCAGCGCGAAGTGCGACTCGTCCGGGCGGGTGATCGACTGCACGATCGCCTGGGGCTCGTTGCGCTTGATGGCGCCGATGACCTGGTCGTAACTCAGCCGTTCGGCATCGTCCGACGGCTTGCTGGCGCGGATGTCCGGGTTGGCCAGCCAGACGATTTCCTGGCTGACCACCGCCAGGGTGCCGGTGACGCAGACGATCAGTACGAAAAACCAGATGGGCAACGCCAGCCAGCTATGAACCAGAAACCAGAGTTTTGAGCGTGACTTCTTCGACATGTGGATGCGGGTCTTGATCGGAGGAGGGCGAAGGAGGCCCGGAAAAGGCCGGTCGTAGCTTTTGCTGACGCGACGGGCTGTATCTAAGTTAAGACGGATGAGAATGAGAAATCCCTAAGCGGGATATGAAAGAAAATGTTTCAGCGTTGCCGGATTGAACACGAAACATGTTCCAAGCCATCACCCAGGTGCCATTGATGGGGCCGGGGGGCTGCGTAGGATGGGGGCATACCGTTGAGCGAGCGCTTATAACAGTGAGTCCACAAAAATGACTGCCAGAACCCTCTACGACAAACACGTCGACTCCCACACGGTGTGTGCCCTGGATGACCAGGGCCATGTGCTGCTTTATATAGACCGCCAGGTGATCAACGAATACACCAGCCCCCAGGCGTTCAGTGGTCTGCGCGAGGCCAAGCGTGGCGTATGGCGCCCCGGCACCGCGCTGGCGGTGGTCGACCACGTAAACCCCACCACGCCCACGCGCACTGCCGCAATGCCCGACGCAGGCGGCGCGCGGCAAGTCTCGTACCTGGCAGAAAATTGCCAGGATTTCGGCATTGAGCTGCTGGACATCCTCGACAAACGCCAAGGCATCGAACATGTGATTGCCCCGGAGCAGGGCTTTATCCTGCCGGGCATGGTGATCGCCGCCGGCGATAGCCACACCACCACCTACGGTGCCCTCGGCGCCTTCGGCTTTGGCATCGGCACCTCGGAAATCGAGCACCTGCTGGCCTCGCAGACCCTGGTGTACAAGCGTCTGAAAAGCATGCGCGTGACGGTAGACGGCACCTTGGGCAACGGCCTGACTTCCAAGGACGTGATCATGGCGCTGATCGGCAAGATCGGCGCGTCCGGCGCCACCGGTTACGCCATCGAGTTTCGCGGCGCCACCATCGATGCGCTGAGCGTCGAAGCGCGCATGACCATCTGCAACATGGCGGTGGAAGCCGGCGCACGTGGCGCGTTTATGGCGCCCGACGAAAAAGTCTTCGCCTACCTCAAAGGCAAGCCGCGTGCGCCCAAGGGCGAGCTGTGGGAACAAGCCCTGGTGCAATGGCGCACGTTGCACACCGACGCCGATGCGGTGTTCGACCAGGAAGTGCAACTGGACGCCAGCAGCCTGGAACCCATGGTCACCTGGGGCACCAGCCCCGACCAGGCCGCGCCCATCGGCGCCCGCGTGCCGAACCCGCAAGACGTCAGCGACCTGATCCTGCGCCAGGACATGCGCCGCGCCCTCAACTACATGGGCCTGGAAGCCGGCATGCCGCTCAGTGAAATCGTGATCAGCCACGCGTTTATCGGCTCGTGCACCAACGCGCGCATCGAAGACCTGCGCGACGCCGCCAGTGTGGTGCGCGGCAAACACGTGGCCGAGCATGTGCGGGCGATGATCGTGCCGGGCTCCACCGAAGTGCGCGACCAGGCCGAAGCCGAAGGGCTGGCGGCGATTTTTATCGACGCCGGCTTCGAATGGCGCCAGTCCGGCTGCTCGATGTGCCTGGCGATGAACGATGACGTGCTGGCCCCCGGCGACCGCTGCGCGTCCAGCACCAACCGCAACTTTGAAGGCCGCCAGGGCGCCGGGGCGCGCACCCACTTGATGAGCCCGGCGATGGTCGCCGCTGCGGCCATCACCGGCCGTCTCACCGATATTCGTCATTTTGGAGACCGCCCATGAGCCTGCAACCGTTCACCCAGGTCACCGGCCAGGCCGCGCCGATGCTGGCGGCAAATATCGACACTGACGTGATCATGCCCAAGCAATTTCTTAAAGGCATCGACCGTGCCGGCCTCGACCGTGGGCTGTTCTTCGACCTGCGCTTTTTGCCCAATGGCGCGCCCAACCCCGAGTTCGTGCTGAACCAGCCGGCCTGGCAGGGCGCGAGTTTTATGGTGGTGGGGCCCAACTTCGGCTGTGGCTCGAGCCGTGAACACGCGGTGTGGGGCTTGAAGCAGATGGGCATTCGCGCGCTGATCGGCAGCAGCTTTGCCGGGATTTTCTATGACAACTGCCAGCGCAACGGGGTGTTGTTGATTACCTTGGACGAGGCGGTGTTGCACGCACTCGGGCAGACGGTCAGCCAGCCTGCGCAGGCGCAGATCAGCGTGGACCTTGAGGCGCAGCAGATTCGCTTGGCCGATGGCCAGATGATCCCGTTCCAGATCGATACGTTGCGCAAGACCGCTTTGTTACTCGGCCTGGATGCAATTGGCAGCACGTTGCAACGCAGTGAGCAGATCAAAACGTTCGAGCGCCGGCATCTGGCGGCCAATCCCTGGCTGGGTTAAACGCCTCAATGGTTTAACTACGTAGTCATATAAGTAGAGAATAACGCCCTCGCGTTACTGCAGGGCGTTTTTCTTGGACTATTTACTTTTCAAATAACGCGCGTTACACCGCATAACCTCAGTGATTTCAAAGGCGTCGTTGAGGTGCCAGGTTAAACCCTGAAAAAATACATGGGCAGGTTGTTGACACCTTGTAGGCCATCGGCTTAAGTGAGTGCTGACTTGGAAAGTCGCACATTATAAAAAAAAGGAAGTTGAAGCCATGACCGATGAATCAGTTAGCGTTCATACCTCTCTGGTGGCGGTAATCAAGTTTGTAACTTGATCGAGTTCTGCCACCTGTCAATCAGTTGTCATTGTTGCGGTTGCCACTGTTTTTTCCACTGTGAAAAGACGCGTAAGCCTATGCCTTAACATCCGTTCAGAACACAGAGAGTTCAAACTCATGTCGATTTTTGATCAAGCGATCCATCGTTCGGTACAGTGGCAGGATTGGCGTTGGCAGCAGAAGAATGCCATCCGCGACGAACCGGCACTGCGTGCCGCCTGCGGTGGCTGGAATGAGGAAACCAGCGCGCATATCGAGCACAACTTGCGAGACCGCAAGTTGCAGATAACGCCTTATTACATTGACCTGATCAAGCGCTCCCTCACCGAGGGCCAGGTGATGGACCATCCGCTGTGGCGCCAAGTGGTGCCCTACTGGAGCGAGCAGGTCGCTGGCGATTACGACGGCACCTCGGAGAACTGGGAACTCGGCCACGAGATGAAAACGCCGATCTGCCAGCACAAGTACGACAACCGCGTGATCCTGCGCATGACCAACACCTGCAACGCCTATTGCCAGTTCTGCTTCGAAGCGCTGCGCACCTTGCAAGTCGGCACCGAGAAGGCCAATGCCAGCGCCGACTCGTTCAAGGACTCGCTTGAGTACATCCGCAACAACCCGGCCATCGAAGAGGTGATTCTCAGCGGCGGTGACCCGTTGATGCTCGCCGACCGCAAGCTCGAAGAGAACCTCGCCGCCCTGCGTGGCATCCGCGATGACTTGCTGATTCGCCTGCACACACGGGCCTTGAGCTTTAACCCGTTTCGCGTGACCGATGAGTTACTGGCGATGCTGGAGAAGTACAAGGTTAATGCGTTTGGCGTGCATGTGTGCCACCCGCTGGAACTGAGTGAAGACTTTGCCGTGGCGGTTAAACGTATCCAAAGTGTGGTGCCGATTGTGTTCTCCAACATGCCGCTGTTGCGGGGCGTGAACGACAATGAGGCCACCTTGCATAAACTGTTTATTGATCTGTATCGGTTGGGCGTAAAGCCGTATTACCTGTATCACTTCATGCCGTTTTCACCGGGGGCGTCGGAATATAAAGCATCGATAAGCCACGCCATCGCTATTATGGATCGCCTCAAGCGACGCGTGTCCAATATAGCCATGCCGGAATATGTACTGCCCCACGCACAGGGCAAATTTACCGTGCCGCTGCTGGACTTTGAAAACCCACAAGACTTGCCGCACTTTGAAGTGCGCGATGGGCAACGTCATTACCGTTTCCGTAATTGGGAAGGGCAGTGGTGCAGTTGGCAGGATGCCTGAAGTTATTGACGCATGAGGCGGTATGAATAATGAAACAAGATGCCATTCTTTTTATTGATGTCGATGACAGTGCTTCCATTCGCTATAGCTACCGAGAGCCGCACTTTGTTGCGGCCCGGGCCAAAGGCCTGGTGTGTTTGACTGCGGGTCTGGTGGGGCGCAAGCACCTGCAACGGCTGCAGGACGACAGTGATGAAGTGTTCCTGCTCGATACACTCAGCGAACCGGCCATTCTTGACTTGGTGGGCGAGCTGGATAGGCGCTATCAGATCCGCGCGATTTTCTGCCAGGCCGGCCATTCGTCTGCGCTGGGGCAAGTCGGTTGCATCGTAGCGCAGGCCAGTCAGCGCCTGGGCCTGGTGTACAGCTGCCCGCAGGCCATTGCCGCGTGTAACAACAAGTTCCTCATGCGCCGGGCGCTCAGCCGGCATGGCGTGCGCTCCGTGCCCTTCGCGCTGTGCAATGACGAACAACAACTGCAGCAAAGCGCCGAGCGCATGGGCTATCCGCTGATTGCCAAACCGCCGTTTGGTGGCGCCTCGGCGTTTATCAAGAAGTGCTTCAATTGGCCAGAGTTAAGCCGGCACTATGCGCAATTTCGCAGTGGTCACGCCAATGCGGCCTACGCCGATTTCTACGGTTGTGAGCACATCCTGGCTGACGAAGAAGGGCAGCAACGCCGTTACATTCCAGGGCACAGCCTATTGTTGGAGGGGTTTATCCAAGGCGTTGAAGGCAGCGTGGAGTGTGTAATCGTCGGTGGTCAGGTTCATGCGCTGTTGATCAACGAAAAACTGATGTTGACCGAGCGCAGTGGCACGGTGCTGGAGAACCTGCTGATTTCCCCGCCCACGTCTTTTACCGACACCCAGTGCGAGCAAATTCGTCAGTACGCCGGGGATTGCCTGCGTGCTGTGGGGCTGACCAACGCGCTGGTGCATTTCGAATTTCGTATGACGGAGGCGGGGCCGGTGGTGATTGAGATCAACCCGCGCGTCGGCGGGCTTTACGTCAATGCGGCGTTCCGTGACCTGGCCGGTATTGACCCGTACGACCTTTATCTGTCCCTGCTGTTGGGCGAGCCGGACCTGAATGCCCGGTTGCAAGCCTGTGCGCATAACATCGCGAGCGCCTCCCAGCATTACTCGATGCTGGCGCTCTACCCGGAGCACAGTGGTCGGTTCAAGGGCATTGAGGGGACGCAGTTCCTCGATGAGCACCCAGCGGTGCTGGAGTATTTCCAGCAGGAACCCGGCAACTGCATCGATGCAGATATCGAGGAGCACTATTTGCTCAAGTGCTGGGCCAAGGTCGACGATGCTGCCGACGCCCATGCCGTGCATGATGCAATCCGGCACAACCTGCGCGTGATCATCGACAGTAAGGTTTAGCGATATGGACATCCCACAGATTGGCGCGCATTTGCGCGAGCACCACTATTGTCACCGTCGGGACTTTGTCCAGTTGCTCAAGGTTGAGCCCGGCGAGGAGCAAAGCTTTCGCGCCTACTGGGCGAACCTGGTGCGCGACGAGGCGTTCAAGGCATACACCCATCGCGAACGGCGGATCCTGCGCTATCGTTTATCCCCGTCGCGGCAGTTGCAGATCGACCGCACGACCGCGTTCAAGTCGCCGGTCACCTATGCGGTCAACTATCGCCAGGGCGTGAACCACTTGAGCTACAGCGAGGAGGGCTTTATCGAGCACCCACTGATGCAGAAATTGCTCGCCACCGACCTGGCGGTGATCGAACCGCACCTGGGCCCGCATGCCTACACCATTGATATCCACCAGTTCCGCGTGCGTGCTGAGGGGCCATCGGCCAGCCCGACCACCTCGGGGATTCACCAGGACGGCCTGGATTGGGTGTTCATGCACTTCATTGGCCAGAGCAATACCGTGCCGGTGGTGTCCGAGGTATTTACCGCTGAGGCCGAGCACAGCCGCGTGCTGAACCTGGCGATGGAGCAGTTTCTGGAAACCATTGTGATCAACGACCGTGGACTGTATCACCGCGCCGGCGCTGTCCGGCCGCAGGCCGATTCGGCACCGGCCTGGCGTGATGTGCTGCTGGTCAGCCTGCGCGGCGTGGCTGCTGATGTTCAGCTGGAAGACGAGGTGCAACCTGCATGAGCGACGTTCAGCCATTGGGCTTGTCGACCCGCAACGCCCGCTTGATCATCTTTGCGCGGGGCGTGTCGGACTTCGGCGCATTCCTCAACATGGTGGCGCTCTCGACCTATGTTTACTGGCTCAGCCAAAGCGTGGTGTTTGTCAGTGTGTTCCTGGCGTGCCGGGTCACGGGCGGGATTGTCGCCAGCCTGTTCGGCATCCCGTTTTTCCGGCGCTTCCCGGGGCGCAGTACCCTGGCCGGGCTGGACCTGGCCCGCGCGTTGTTACTGGTGCCGCTGCTGGTGTTGATACCGGCGCATCAACTCAACGTGCTGCCGTTTATCGCGTTCGGCATCGGCCTGTGCAACTCGCTGTTTGCCATTGGCCTCAATAGCCAGTTGCCGACCTGGGTGGCGCTCGAGCAGCGGGTGAGCACCAATGCCTGGATCACCTCGGCGGCGGCTACCGGTGCGGTATTTGGCAGCTTGCTCTCCGGCTTGCTGATCGCCACGGGCGGATTCGAGGCGGTGTTTGCCGTCAACATCGGCACTTACGTGGCGGCGGCCTGCCTGATCCTGCCGTTGCGCGCCCTGTATTCAGTCGTCGTGGCCGCGCATCGCGGGCTTGCCGCCGAATGGCATGAGCTGACCAAAGGCCTGCGCGGTGCGCCGGTGTTGGCGGCGATGTTGTTGATCAGCATGCTCGACACCCTCGGCAGTGCTGCACATAACGTCGGCTGGCCGGTGTTGTCGCAATACATTTCGCCGGACACCGCGAAAACCGTCATGGGCTACCTGCTGGCGGTGTGGGCCTGCGGCAAGTTCATCGGCGCGCGCGTGGCCAGTGCGCTACTCAAGAGCCGTGGTACCCAAGGCATGGAACGCTGGTTCATGGCGGGTGTGGCGCTGATGTCCAGCGGCTTTATCCTGACCTTCCAGCAAACCGAACTGTGGCTGGCGCTGTTGCTGGTGGTGTGGGCCGGGCTGGGCGATGGTATCTCCGAAGTGGCGCTGGTTTCCCGCGCACAAAGTGAACCCGATAGCTTGCGCCTGCCGCTGTTCAGCCTGTTGACGCTGATCCAGATGGCCGGCTTTGGCGTGGGCATGCTGGTGGTGGGGCCGTTCTACCTGACGTGGACGCCGGCCCAGGTGATCGTGCTGTTCCACGGGCTGCCGTTGACGGCCCTGGTGATCATGACGGTATGGCTGGGTGTCAACGCCACGCGGGGCGTCAGATCGACAACCCCTTGAAGTGCTCCTGTAAAAACTCCACGCAGGCGCGCAATTTGCCGGAGTAGGCCAAACGTGTCGGGTACACCGCCCACACGTTGGCGCTTTGGGTGTAGGTGTGCAGCACCTGCACCAGCCTGCCCTGTTCCAGCAGCGGTTTTACGTCCCACATCGAGCGCAGTAACACGCCGCGCCCGTCCAAAGCCCACTGCAACACGATCTCGCCGTTGTTCGATGAGAGCGGCCCGCGTACACGCACGCTTTCGGGCGCGCCGTCACGCTCCAGGTTCCAGATACCGAAGGCGTTGTCACGCTCCTTGAGCACCAGGCAGTCGTGCTGCTCCAGGTCGCTCAACTGTTGCGGCGTGCCTTTGCGTTGCAGGTACGCCGGTGCTGCGCACAGCACCCGGCGATTGCTCACCAGCCGCCTGCCGATGTGCTGACCAGGGATGTCATCGCCGACGCGAATTTCCAGGTCGAACCCTTCACTGACGATATCCACCACGCGGTCGAACAGGTCCAGGCGGATTTCCAGGTCCGGGTACTGCTCGGCCAGCAGCGACAGGGCCGGCGCCACATGATTGCGGCCGAAGCCGAAGCTGCTGCACAAGTGCAGATGCCCGCGCGGGCTGTCGTGGGCATCGCTGAGTTCATCGGACAGTTGCTGGAAATCTTCGAGGATGCGCACGGCCCAGCGTTGCACCCGCTCGCCGTCTTCGGTCAGGGCGATGCGGCGGCTGGTGCGGTGCAGCAGGCGCGTGGCCAGGGTGGTTTCGAGGATCTGAATGCGCTTGCTCACATACGCAGGCGACAGCCCCAGTTCATCAGCGGCGGCAGCGAAGCCGGCCTTGCGGATCACGGTGAGGAACACCCGCAGGTCTTCGGGTAGGGGCACGGTATCTTTCTTATGAGTCATCAGAAACAGACGTGGCGGTATGAGCCGCCAGAATAGCACCGGATCGGCATGCCTTCCGGCCTGCCGATCCGTTACTGCTTACTCGGCGGCGACCTTCGCCTGCGCGGCAGCCCGCGCATGGCGGCCATGCTTGAGGGCGATAGGGGCCATTTTTTCGCGGTCCAGCTCACCCTCCCAGGCGGCTACCACCAATGCCGCGACGGCATTGCCGATGATATTGGTCAGCGAGCGGCATTCGGCCATGAAGCGGTCGACACCCAGGATCAGCACCATCGCCGCCACCGGTACGGTGGGCACCACCGCCAGGCTCGCGGCCAGCGCCACAAAACCTGCACCAACCACCGCACCGGCGCCCTTGGAGGTGAGCATGGCCACCGCCAGCAAGGTCAATTGTTGCTCCAGCGGCAGGTGAATATTGGTGGCTTGCGCCAGGAACAACACCGCCAGGGTCATGTAGATGTTGGTGCCGTCGAGGTTGAAGGTGTAGCCGGTCGGCACCACGATGCCCACCACGCCTTTGGACGCGCCCAGGCTTTCGAGTTTCTGGATCAGTTGCGGCAGCGCCGACTCCGACGAGCTGGTGCCCAGCACAATCAACAGCTCCGACTTGATATAGCCCATCAACTTGAAAATGCTGAAGCCGGCGTAGCGCGCGATGCTGCCCAGCACCACGGCGACAAAGAAAAACGCGGTGAGGTAGAACGTACCCACCAGCTTGAGCAACGGCAGCAACGAGCCCACGCCGTATTTGCCGATGGTGAAGGCAATCGCCCCAAACGCGCCAATGGGCGCCACGCGGCTGATGATGCCGACGATGCGAAAGAACACTTCGCTGGCCTGGTTGACCACGCCCACCAATGGCCGGCCTTTTTCCCCGACCATCACCAGGCCGACGCCGAACAGCACCGAGACAAACAGTACCGGCAGGATTTCACCTTTGGAGAAGGCATCAAAAAACGTGGTGGGGATCACGTGCAGCAGGAACCCGGTGATGCCTTCGCCGTGTTCGGCCTGGCCGACAAAACCGGCGATGGCCGAGCTGTCGAGGCTCTTCACATCAATGTTGAAACCCACGCCCGGTTGCAGCAGGTGCGCGGCGAGGAGGCCGATCAGCAGGGCGATGGTGGAGACGATCTCGAAGTACAGCAGCGCCTTGCCGCCGACGCGGCCCACCTGCTTCACGTCGTGCATGCTGGTGATGCCGGAGACCACGGTGCAGAAGATGATCGGGCCGATGATCATCTTGATCAGCTTGATAAACCCGTCGCCCAGGGGCTTGAGGTCGATACCGATTTGCGGCCGGACATGGCCGATCAACACACCCAGCGCGATGGCGATGAGCACCTGGACATACAGGGTTCCCAGCAGTTTTCGGATTGTCATTGTTATTATCTCGGGATGTTTTTTGGGCAAAGCGACCCCGTCGCAGGCCATTGGCAGCCTGCGAGGCGGGTGTTTCAGATCAGGGTGTCAGTGCATTCAGCGCAGGAAGGCCAGGATTTCGCCCAGCAACAACTCAGGCGCCTCTTCGGCAATGTAGTGCCCGGCCGGCAGGGCTTTGCCACGCACGTCTGTGGCGACTTTCTGCCATTCCTTGAGCGGCTCGAAGCAGCGCCCGACCGTACCTTCGGCGCCCCACATCACCAGCAACGGCTGGTTCAGGTGATTGCCGGCGTCGATGTCGGCCTGGTCGTGCTCAAGATCGATGCCGGCGGCAGCGCGGTAGTCCTCGCAGATGCCGCGAGCGGTGCCGGGCAGTTGCAGGCAGCGCAGGTATTCGGCGAAGGCTTCATCGGTGAACGGTTTGAGCCCGGCACTGCGGCTGCCCATGACGCTGCGCAGGTACAACTCGGGGTTGCTCTCGATCAGCGCTTCGGGCAACGGCGCCGGGCGGATCAGGAAGAACCAGTGCCAGTAGGCGCGGGCGAAGGCTTCGTCGGTCTGGGCGTACATCGACAAGGTGGGCGCGATGTCCAGCAGCACCATGCGCTGCACGGCGGCGGGGTGGTCCAGGGCCAGGCGATGGGCGACGCGGGCGCCACGGTCGTGGGCCAGTACCGAGAAATTGTCGAAGCCCAGGGCTTGCATCAGCTCGACGGCGTCGCGGGCCATTTCGCGTTTGGAATAATGGGTGTGCTGGTCGTTGGCCGGTGGCTTGCTGCTGTCGCCATAACCGCGCAGGTCGGCGGCAACCACGGTGAAGTGTTCGGCCAACTGTTCGGCGACTTTGTGCCAGATGACATGGGTTTGCGGGTGCCCGTGCAACAGGAGCAGACCGGGACCTGTACCGCCTTTGCGGTAGCTGATGTCCACGCCGTTGACGTGGCACTGGTCTTTTTGGAATCCGGCGAACATGGAATGACTCCTCTTTGTAAGTGCTTGCATCGTGGAATCACGCGGGGTTTGGGGCAAGGGGGAAAGCGTGGAGGGGTTGTTCATGAAGTGTGTTGCGGGGTGGGTTGCGGTGGCGGTTTTTCGGTGTGCATATCCGTTATTTGGGTAACGGCGGCCTAGTAGCCGACCTGAGTGGTTGGATCAAAAGCGAAAAGCGGATTTGCATACACCTGGGATCTGCTTTTCTGTGGGAGCTGGCTTGCCTGCGATGGCATCAACTCGGTGTACCTGACACACCGAGGTGTCTGCATCGCAGGCAAGCCAGCTCCCACATTGGATGTGCAGGGTTATTGAAACTTCAGCCTTGCTTGAACATTTCCATGGCCCGCTCGCGGATCTGCGCTTCAGTCAGATCCTCTTTGCGCGTAGCCAAAAACCACAGGTGACCGAAGGGGTCCTTCACGCTCGCCGAGCGGTCGCCGTAAAACTGGTCTTTGGGCTCGGACACCGAAGTAGCGCCCGCCACAATAGCCTGTTTGTACTGCGCATCCACATCGTTCACATACAGGTGCAAACCGACGCTGGTGTGCTCATCCGGATTGCGCAGGGCCATGTCGGCACAGGGCGAGCCGAGCATGATCGCCGAGTCACCGATGCGCAGCTCGGCGTGGCCGACCTTGCCATCGGGCATGTCCAGGCGCATGACCTGGGTAGCGCCAAAGGCTTTCTTGTAGAACTCGATGGCCTCGGCGGCGTTATCGATGCCCATATACGGCGTGACGCTGTGATAACCCTCGGGGATTGGCTTAACGCTCATATCGTTCTCCTTAGGTGGTGGTTGTGGAGGTCCGGTATTTTCACTATAGGCCACGCCCGCCGTAGCCTGCAGGTAACCGACGAGGTGTTGGCAAGCCAGCTCCCACATTGATCGCATGGCCAATTCAGGAGGATGCGGTGGGCTCCAGTAACTGGGCGCCTGGGCCATGCTCACCTAACTGATCATCCTGATTACGCAACGGACACGCCTCCAGCGATAAACACCCGCAACCAATACAACCACTAAGTTTGTCGCGCAGCAGCATCAGCTTGTTGATGCGCTGATCCAGATCCTCACGCCACAGTGCCGACAAGCGTTCCCAGTCCTGTGCAGTGGGCGTGCGCCCGTTCGGCAAGGTCTGTAACGCTTCGCCAATCGTCGCCAGTGGAATCCCCAGGCGTTGTGCGATCTTGATCACCACCACGCGCCGCAACACATCCCGTGGGTAGCGCCGCTGGTTACCGGCGTTGCGGTTGCTCTTGATCAACCCCTTGGACTCATAAAAGTGCAGCGCCGTAACCGCCACGCCGCTTCGTGCGGCGAGTTGGCCGACGGTGAGTTCCTTGGTAAGCATAAAAACTCCGGATAAGCGCTTGACCTTGACTTAACTAGAGGTTTTACGCTGCGTGGCATCGAATCGCAAGATTCTGCCTACAGAGAGAGGGGAGTGTTCATGCAGGTATCAGAGAAAAATCGCAGCTTCACTCAGTTGATCGAGTTTCAGATCGAACCTCAGCAGCAATTTGCCCTGGTGGCGGCCTTGTCCACCCAGAGCGAACGCCTGGCCCAGGGCCATGGCGGCTTTATCAATGCCAGTGTGCAAGTCAGCGACGACGGGCGGCGGGTGCTCAATTACCTGCAATGGCGCTCGCGTGAGGACGGCGAGGCGGCGTTCAAGTGTTTTGAGCACGGCGAGGAAGACTTCTGGACGCTGATTCGCGCCCACCAGGCCACGGCGGTGACCTTCGGTTCATTCCAGGTGCTGCGCAGTTTCGAGCGCAGCCATGACAACGCGTTGCACTGCCGCCTAAATGGATAAGTGCAGCATGCGTTCGCCCTGCACGTTTTCGCCGGGGCGGCGTTTGTTCACCGCCAGTTCGCCGATTTTGATCAGGCGCGTGCGCGTGACGTTGCGGCTCAGGCCCAGCAGGTTGGCGGTGTGCACCTGGTTGTAATGGCTGAAACGGTAGGCGGCGCGCAACAGCGCGTCTTCGACCTTTTCATGCAGGGCGCCGGCCTGTTCTTCGAAGAGCTTTTGAAAGGCGCGGGCCAGCAAGGCGTCGGCGCTGTTGTCGGTGCCGTGCTGGCTGTCGTCCTGGCGCTCGATGCGCATGTTCGACAGGCGCAGATCATCGCGCTCGATCAGGCCGTTACGGCAGATCAGCAACGTGTGGTGAATCACGTTTTCCAGCTCGCGGATATTGCCCGGCCAGCTGTAGCTTTTGAGCTTGTGCTCGGCCTCGCGGCTGATGGTGATGGGGCCGTAGCCCAGGCGCCGGCTATAGGCTTCGATAAAATGCCGGGTCAGCGGCAGGATATCGCCGGGGCGCTCGCGCAGTGGGCTGAGTTCGAGGCTGACCACATCCAGGCGGTAGTAGAGGTCTTCGCGAAAGTGCCCCGCGTTGATGGCTTTTTCCAGTTGCACGTTGGTGGCCGCCAGTACGCGTACATCAATCGCAATGCTCTTGCGCGAACCCAGGCGCACCACTTCACGTTCCTGTAGTACGCGCAACAATTTGACCTGGATCGCCATCGGCAAATCGCCGATCTCATCGAGGAACAAGGTGCCGCCGTCGGCCTCTTCGAACCAGCCGGCCTTGGCGCTGAGGGCGCCGGTAAACGCACCTTTTTCGTGCCCGAACAACTCGGCTTCCACCAGGGATTCGGAAAACGCGCCGCAGTTGACCGCCACAAAGGGCCGGTTGCGCCGCGCACTGAGGTTATGAATATGGCGCGCCACCAGCTCTTTGCCGGTGCCGGTCTCGCCGATGATCAACACGCTGGCTTCGCTGGGCGCCACTTGCTGGATATGGTCGAGCAACGCCTGGGATTTGGGGTCTTCGAAGACCTGGGCCGTGGCGCGAATCGAGGTCGCGAGGGCGGGCGAGGGCGGTAAGGTCAACAGCTGCATGGGCACCTCTCTCAGGAGTAGAACGTCGGGATCGGCAGGGACTGGTTCAACGCCCAGTCCCCCAGTTCGTGGAGTTTGTAATCCACCGGGTCGTGCAGGGTTTGCGTGCGCAAGTTGCGCCAATGGCGGTCCAGGCGCAGCGAGGCATGGGTCGAGCGCGCGCCGGTGACTTCAAACAGGCGGCTGCACAGGTCCAGGCCCTGGCGCGTGGCGGCGACTTTGGCGGTGGCGATGGCAATGGCCAGTTCGCCCCGTTGCTGTTCGCTCAAGCTGGCACCTTTGGCCCAGGCCTGGTCGAGCAATTCGCCAGCGCGTTCGACCAGCAGGCGCACGCCTTGCAGGGCCACCCAGAATTCGCCGTAGTGGTGCAGCACGTAAGGGTCTTGGCGCACATCGCCAGCCGAAGATTTGTGCCACGCACGGGTTTCGGTGAGGGTGTAATTGCGCGCTTCTTCAAAGGCGCCTTCGGCAATCCCGAGAAACATATACGTGAACGTTAACTGCGCGATCAGCGGGCGCAGGCAGGCGAAGGGCGTACTCAACGGGCCGGGATCCAGCAGCAATTCCGACTCTTCGACACGCACCCGTTCAAAGCTGGCGCTGCCGCTGTCGGTCTGGCGCTGGCCGATGTTGTTCCAGTCGTTGTGCAAGGTAATGCCGCTGCGCCCGCTGGGAATCGCAGCGATCAGCAGCTTGCCGCCGGCGCTTTCGTCCACGGCCGAGGCGATGAGCATTTCCGAATCGCTGGCGCCGGAGCAGAAGCTTTTCTTGCCGGAAAATTCGCGCCAGCCGCCGAAATCCTTGACCAGCGTGCGCGTGTCCAGCGGGTTGAGGGCATTGCCCCAGAACCAGTTTTTGCGCGCGGTCTGTTCGAACCACGGCTGCCATTGGTCCGGGCGCGCAAACAGGCGCACGGTGGCGAGCATCAGGTGGTGAAAGCCGAAGACATGGGCGATGGAGCTGTCGACCTTGGCGAACTCGCGCACGATGCCCAGGGTTTCACTCCACCGCGCGCCGAGGCCGCCGTATTGCGTGGGGATACTCAGAGCCAGCAGGCCGCTTTGGCGCAGCGCGTCCCGTTCGGCCTTGGGCGTGCCGCCGCGCTCATCGCGTTCAACGGCGGTGAGGGCGAACTCGGCGGCCAGCAGTTTGGCGGTCTGCAAAGGTGAAGGCAGGACGCTGTGGGGTTTGGCTGTCACACGGGGTTCCTCAATGTCGGTCTGGCAATCACGTTCAAACGGGGGAGCTGGCTTGCCGGCGATAGCATCACTGTGGTGCAACTGAAACACCGTGTCGTTTGCATCGCGGGCAAGCCCGGCTCCCACAGGAAAGCAGTGCCCACACGAAGTGGGTTTCAGTGCGCTCAGGCTTTAGTGTTCGGCAGCACATCATTGGCAATCATTTCGCCAAACGGCCCCGTGAGGTTGGTGATGCCGCGCCCGGCGAGGCTGGCGTAAGGTTCCGGCAACAGCGGGAACACCAGCTCGGCAAAGCGATAGGCTTCTTCCAGGTGCGGGTAGCCGGAGAAGATGAAGCTCTCGATGCCGAGGTCGGCGTATTCCTTGATGCGCTCGGCCACTTGCTGCGGGTTGCCCACCAACGCGGTGCCGGCACCGCCGCGTACCAGGCCGACACCGGCCCACAGGTTGGGGGCGATTTGCAGGTTGTCGCGGCGCCCGTCGTGCAACGCCGCCATGCGCCGCTGGCCTTCGGAATCAAAGCGCGAGAAGGATTTTTGCGCGGCAGCGATGGTTTCATCGCTGATGTGCGCGATCAGTTTGTCGGCGGCTTTCCAGGCGTCTTCTTCGGTTTCGCGCACGATGACATGCAGGCGAATGCCGAACTTGACGGTGCGCCCATGGCGCGCTGCGCGTTCACGCACGTCGGCAAGTTTTTGCGCAACGGCGGCGGGCGGCTCGCCCCAGGTCAGGTACACGTCGACCTGCTCGGCGGCCAGGTCGTGGGCAGCCTCCGACGAACCGCCGAAGTACAGCGGCGGATACGGCTTCTGCACCGGTGGATAAAGCGCTTTGGCGTTCTGCACACGCAGGTGCTTGCCTTCAAAGTCCACCGACTCGCCCTGCAACACTCGGCGCCAGATCTGCAGGAATTCGTCGGAGACTTCGTAGCGCTCACTGTGGTCGAGGAAACTGCCGTCGCCACGGTTTTCGTCGGGGTCGCCACCGGTGACCACGTTGATCAGCAATCGGCCGTTGGACAGGCGGTCCAGAGTCGCGGCCATGCGCGCCGACACCGTGGGCGAAATAATCCCCGGGCGAATCGCTACCAGGTAACGCAGGCGTTCGGTCAGTGGCACCAGTGCTGAGGCGATTACCCAGGAATCTTCACACGAGCGCCCGGTAGGAATCAGCACGCCGAAATAACCGAGGCTGTCAGCCGCTTGCGCCACCTGCTTCAGATAATTGAGGGTGACCGGGCGCGCACCTTGGGTGGTGCCGAGGAAATGGCCGTCGCCATGTGTGGGCAGAAACCAGAAAACATCCATGACAAATCCTTAAGCGATTTTCAGCAGAGAAGGGGAGTGCGCGGCAAACAACGGCGCTGCGCGTTCTGCGGCCAGTTGAATGCGGGCTTTTAATAACTCGCTGGTTATTTGGTAGTCGGTGAAGTCAGCTTCGGTGGCGTACACGCCGATCGGCAGGGTCAAGGCCTGGAAGAAGCTGAACAGCGGGCGCAATTGGTGATCGAGCACCAGCGCATGGCGCTCGCTGCCGCCGGTGGCCGCGAGCAATACCGGAGTGTCGATCAAGGCGTTGAGGCCAACCAGGTCAAACAGGTGCTTGAGCAGGCCAGGATAAGAGCCGCGATACACCGGCGCGGCGACGATCAGCAGGTCGGCCTGTTCGATGGCCAACAGTTGCGCTTCGACCTCGGCCGGCAGTTCATCACGTGAGAGTGCGCCGCCCAAGGGCCGGGCAATGTCACCCAACTCGATCAGGGTGGTCTGGATCGGCAGCAACGTCGCCAGTTCGGCCAGCACGGCTTGGGTCAGCACCAAGGTGCGCGACGGGCGCCAGGTTCCGCCGGAGAGGGCAACGACATTCAGAGGACGGGACATGGACAGTTCCTTTTTCAACAGGGGTGGGTAGCAGGTGAGATGGAACGTGTTGAGCAAGAGCTGTACCAATGGCTGCGAGCCTTGATTGACGAGGGCTGCAGGCGTCCTGTTGAAAAAAGAAGCTGTTGCCTGTCAGCGGTTTTGTTGAATGGCTGTTGCCTGGGCAACAGTTGCGTGGCGAACAGTGTTGATTGCGCGCAGAGCCATTTATAGAAGGTTACGTTTATTCCGTAAACGAACGTATTTCCATATTTATAGATCGTAAATGAATATGAGCGGCCCCCTATCAAGCATGCCGGAACGGTTGATAGCGACTATCACGGCGGATGATTTTTCACTGCGCAAGGGCGGGAGTAGCCTGTGTTCATTGACTAAAAACCTCCTTCGCAGGGCCTTAACCATGAACCACTTCCTGGCTGTTTCCTTAATAGTTGTCAGCGCTGTCCTTGCCGGATGTGCGACCCATCCATCGCCTGAATCGCGTCCTTACACCGCCGAAGAAACCAGGCAGTTGGCCCTTGAAGCCTTGAGCCGTCGCGGCCTGTCGTTTGATGAATATCAACAGCAGCGCGCCGCGTTGACCGGTCAGCCACACAAGCCGTTCGGTTTCGACCACCAGGGCGAAATGAACGCCGAGCGCAGCGTGGTGATGCACGGTCGCCCCAGTTGAGCCGGCGCCAGGCGGCAAAAAGCCCGAGGATTCCCTTAAGGAAACTCGGGCTTTTTGTTTGCCATTGGGATACTTCAGCCTGTTAAGCTGAATTTCAGGAGCGTTCCTACGCACATTTACATAAAGTGGTCCTTCTTTTATGGCATCCGACGGGTTAAACCTGACGACCTCTGTTCCGGTCGATGCCCTCCCTGGGCGCTGTCCTGGGGAATACGCTCTGCGAGTCTTAACGTCATGAATAAACGTCCGTTGTATTTCGACTACGCCGCCACCACGCCGGTGGATGAGCGGGTCATTCAAGTGATGGTCGAGTGTCTGGGCTTCAATGCCAACTTCGGCAACCCTGCGTCCAGTTCCCATGCGTTCGGCCAGGCGGCCCGGCACACGGTCGAGCAGGCGCGGCGCCAAGTGGCCGAGCTGGTCGGTGCCCAGCCTGAGCAAATCGTCTGGACCTCCGGTGCCACAGAATCCAACAACCTGGCCATCAAAGGCGTGGCCCAGGCGCGAGGTGTGGCAGGTGGGCATATCATCACCAGCCAGATCGAACACAAGGCTACGCTGGACACGGCGCGGCAGTTGCAGGAAGCCGGCGTGGCCGTCACTTACCTGGTGCCGGACGCTGAAGGCTTGATCAGCGCCGAGGCAGTCAGTGAAGCCCTGCGCGACGACACCTTCCTGGTGTCGCTGATGCTGGTGAACAACGAGTTGGGCACCCTCAATGACATTCCTGCCATTGGTGCACGCGTACGTGAGCACGGCGCGCTGCTGCATGTGGATGCGGCGCAGGGCGCGGGCAAGGTCGCGATCAACCTGGCTGAATGGCCGGTGGACCTGATGTCGTTTTCGGCGCACAAGCTGTACGGCCCCAAAGGCATTGGCGCGCTGTATGTCGGCCCGCGTGCGCAGCAGAAGGTGCTGGCGCAGATTCACGGCGGCGGCCACGAAGGCGGATTGCGCTCCGGTACCCTGGCGACCCATCAGATTGCCGGCATGGGCACTGCATTCGCCCTGGCGGCGCAGTCCTTTGCTGAAGAAAAAGCCGCTATCGTCGCGTTGCGTCAGCGCCTGCTCGATCAGCTGGAAACGATTGCCGGCGTGCGCCTCAATGGCAGCGCCACCCAGCGCATTCCCCATACACTGAGCCTCACGTTCTCCGAGGGTGAATTTAATTCCCAGGCCCTGAGCGCAGGTATCGCGTTTTCGGCCACCTCGGCGTGCAATTCGGCGAGTAATGCGCCGTCCCACGTGCTTCTGGCTTTGGGCCATGGACGCACGCAGCGCCGGCAGGACCATTCGCTTGAGCCTGGGCCGGTTTACCACCGAGCAGGATATCGATGCCGCAGTGCAGTTGATCAAAGCCGCGTTGGCCAGTGCGCCGGCGTTCTGGGCGGTCTGATTTTTCAGTCACAACACATAACAATTATGAGTGCTTAGCAGGAGACATGATGAGTACGCAGCCTTTGACCCATGGAACGGTTCCCGAGCGCCTGGCGCATACCCGTGAACTGATGCGCCGCGAGGGGATCCATGCCCTGCTGGTGCCGTCGGCCGACCCGCATTTGTCCGAGTACTTGCCGGGTTACTGGCAGGGGCGGCAATGGCTGTCGGGTTTTTATGGCTCGGTAGGCACGTTGATTGTCACCGCGGATTTTGCCGGTGTGTGGGCCGACAGCCGTTACTGGGAGCAGGCCACCAAGGAACTCAAGGGCAGCGGCATCGAATTGGTGAAGCTGCAACCTGGCCAACCCGGCCCGCTGGAATGGCTGGCCGAGCAAACCCCGGAGGGTGGCGTGGTGGCAGTGGACGGCGCAGTAATGGCCGTGGCCTCGGCACGTACCTTGGGCGCCAAGCTGGCCGAGCGCGGCGCTCGCCTGCGTACCGATATCGACCTGTTGAATGAAGTCTGGCAAGACCGTCCGGCCTTGCCGAACCAGCCGATCTACCCACACCTGCCGCCGCAGGCGACCGTCAGCCGTGGCGACAAACTCGCGGCCCTGCGTGCCAGCTTGAAAGAGAAGGGCGCCGATTGGCACTTTATCGCGACCCTGGATGACATCGCCTGGCTGTTCAACCTGCGCGGCGGTGATGTGTCGTTCAACCCGGTGTTTGTGTCCTTTGCCTTGATCAATCAACAGCAGGCCACGTTGTTTGTGGCGCTGAGCAAGGTCGATGCCGAGCTGCGCGCGGTACTGGAGCGGGACGGCGTGACCCTGCGCGACTACAGCGAAGTGGCAGATGCGCTGCGTGCAGTTCCGGCGGGTGTCAGCCTGCAAGTTGATCCGGCACGCGTGACCACCGGTTTGCTGGAAAACCTCGATGCCGGTGTCAAGCTGGTCGAGGGCTTGAACCCGACCACGCTGGCCAAGTCGCGCAAAAGCCTGGCGGACGCCGAACATATCCGCCAAGCCATGGAGCAGGACGGCGCAGCGCTGTGCGAATTCTTCGCCTGGCTGGACAGCGCGTTGGGCCGTGAGCGCATCACCGAACTGACGATCGACGAGCACTTGACCGCCGCGCGTACCCGTCGCCCCGATTATGTGTCGCTGAGCTTCAACACCATCGCGGCGTTCAACGCCAACGGTGCGATGCCCCATTACCACGCCACCGAAGAAGAGCATGCGTTGATCGAAGGCGATGGCCTGTTGCTGATCGACTCCGGCGGCCAGTACCTGGGCGGCACCACGGACATTACGCGGATGGTGCCGATCGGCACGCCGAGTGATGAGCAGAAGCGCGACTGCACGCGCGTGCTCAAGGGCGTGATTGCCTTGTCGCGTGCGCACTTCCCCAAGGGGATTCTCTCGCCATTGCTGGATGCCATCGCCCGTGCGCCGATCTGGGCCGAAGGCGTGGACTACGGCCACGGTACAGGTCATGGCGTAGGCTATTTCCTGAATGTGCATGAAGGCCCGCAGGTAATCGCCTACCAGGCCGTCGCGGCACCGCAGACGGCAATGCAGCCGGGGATGATTACTTCGATTGAGCCGGGCACTTATCGTCCGGGTCGCTGGGGCGTACGCATCGAGAACCTGGTGTTGAACCGCGAAGCGGGCAAGACCGAGTTTGGTGAGTTCCTCAAGTTTGAAACCTTGACCCTTTGCCCGATCGACACCCGTTGCCTGGAGCCGTCGTTGCTGACGGCGGATGAACGCGAGTGGTTTAACGCTTACCACGCCGAGGTGCGTGAACGCCTGAGCCCGCTGCTTAGCGGAGCAGCCCTGGAATGGCTGCAGGTGCGTACCGCCGCGATCTGATCGGTCGCAGCTCAGGAGCCTTGGCCAGGGCGTCGGCGAGACAGTTGTCGAACGCCTTGCCCCTGGCTGACTGGCGTCGATTGGGTGTCGACACCGCGTAATTCGCCGATACGCAACGTGACATGGACCCACACCGTTTCGACCGGCAACGGTAAGCGCCGCTTACGATTTGCTCGTAAGCGGCGCTCAAGGGCGCTTGGCGATCCAGTTTTAGCGGAGCGCTTCGCGCACAAACTCCAGACGGTCCTGACCGAAGAACAGGTCATTGCCTACAAACATACTGGGTGCACCAAATACCCCGCGCTGAACAGCCTGTTCGGTTTTGTCCTTGAGGGCGGCCTTGACCTTTTCATCGTTGGCCAGGTTCAGGACTTCCTCTGGGTCGAAACCCGCCTCACTCAACACCGCGGCCACGACGGCGGGGTCGCCCAGGTGGCGACCTTCGACCCAAAGGGCGCGAAACAGGCAATCGACGAAGGCCTGGAAGCGCTCGGGCTGGCGCATCTGGATACCCATGACGGCACGCATCAGCACCAGGGTATTGATCGGGAAGTGCGGGTTGAACTTGAGCGCCACGTTGTAGCGCTTGGCGTATCGCGCCAGGTCATTAAACATGTAACGCCCTTTGGCGGGCACAGTGATGGGGGAGGCGTTGCCGGTAGCTTTGAACACGCCACCCAGTAGCATGGGCTGATACACCAGTTGCGCGCCGGTCTCGGCACATAGCGCAGGCAATTGCGTAAAGGCCAGGTAAGTGGCGGGGCTGCCGAGGTCGAAAAAAAATTCCAGGGTTTTACTCATGGTCGATTCTCGCTAGTTATTGTTGTTCTTGATCAGGGGCGGTGCGTTTACCAGGGTTCATTCCAGGGGCGCAGGTCCAGTTCGAAGGTCCAGGCGTCGCGTGGTTGGGTATGCAGGTACCAATAGTTGTCGGCGATGTGTTCTGGGTTGAGGATGCCGTCCTGGTCTTTTTGCGCATATTTGTGCGGGAAATTGTCGCGAATAAAGTCGGTGTCGATGGCGCCATCGACCACCACGTGGGCCACATGGATGTTCCGCGGGCCCAATTCCCGCGCCATGCTTTGCGCGAGCGCGCGGATGCCGTGTTTGGCGCCGGCGAACGCAGCAAACCCTGCACCGCCACGCAGCCCGGCAGTGGCACCGGTTAACAGGATAGTGCCGCGTTCGCGCGTGACCATGCGCTTGGCGACTTCGCGGGCGTTCAGGAATCCGGAGAAGCAGGCCATCTCCCAAATTTTGAAATATTTGCGCGCGGTTTCTTCGAGGATGCTGCACGGCACGTTGGCGCCGATATTGAAAACGAAAGCTTCGATGGGCCCCAGTTGGGTTTCTATCTGTTCAACCAGCGCGATCACGTCGTCTTCTTTACGCGCATCACAGGCAAAACCGTGGGCTTCGCCGCCGGCGGCCTGGATGCTGTCGACCAGGGGCTGCAGCTTATCGGCACTGCGACGGGTGACGCAGGCTACATAGCCTTCGCGGGCAAAGCGCCGGGCAATGGCGCCACCGGTTGCATCACCGGCACCAACCACCAATACGATTTTCTTGTTGGGTGTCATGGGAACTCCGTTGCTCGAATGTCGAGCAGGAGTGTAGCCGCAGCAGGGCGTAGGGCATGTAAAGAGGAGGGAGCAGCCGGAATAGGACTGCTCGGGCGGTCATTTACAGATGACGATCATGCTGCGGCTGGTATAGCCGGCAGGGTTGATACCGAAAGGATAGTCCCCTGGCTCTTCGGAGTTGTCACCGGATTTGGCGACAACCCGGTAGCCCTTGGCGCCGCAGGAGTTGGCTGCGCTGGTGTAGCACTGGTCCCAGGAGGAGGACAGGCCGGAACAATTGATGTGCATGCCTTTTTTGCCCCGTTTTACTTCTGTCTTGGTGGTCGCAGCACAGCCAGCAATACCCACGACCAGTAACAGTATCAAAATTCGTTTCATTACTATCCTTATAGCCGCGTCGCAAAAGGGCTCGATGCAGGCTTCACTCGCTCTCGATTGTAGCGTTCAGCAGTCCCTGTCGAAATTCTCCATGAAAGACATTCGTTTACGGCCTAAACATGGCCTAAATGAGCGGCAAATACCAGAGCTACCTGCGATGAGCGTCAATCAGCGGGCACCAATGGTTTGGATTCATTGCGCATCGTCAGTGTGGCTCCGACGGAGGCGAAGATAATGCAGGTGATTGCCAGCCATTGCGCGAGGGACAAGTGCTCCTGCAGGAAGAACAGGCCGGAGAGCGCACCGAATGCCGGCTCAATGCTCATCAAGGTGCCGAAGGTGCGAGCGGGCAGGCGAGTGAGCGCGACCATTTCCAGGGTATAAGGCAAGGCGGTGGAGAGGATGGCCACACCGATGGCAACGGGAATCAGCGAGGGCGTCAGCAGGGCGGCGCCGGCATGGACGATGCCGATCGGCGCCACGAACAAAGCGGCGATCATCACGCCCAGGGCGGCAGTTTGCACGCCGTTGTCGTTGCCGGCTTTTTGGCCAAACAGGATATAGAGCGCCCAGCAAACGCCGGCGCCCAGTGCATAAGTGGCGCCAATCAAGTCGATACCACTGCTGGTTTCGCCGGTGGGGATCAATAACAGCAGGCCCGCGATCGCGAGGCCGATCCATACAAAGTCAACCGCCCGGCGCGAGGCATAGATAGCCACGGCGAGCGGGCCGGTGAATTCCAGCGCTACTGCGATGCCCAGGGGCACTGTGCGCAAAGACATATAGAAGAGAAAGTTCATGCCGCCCAACGCCATGCCGTAGACGATGACCGTGCGCAGGGACTTGGCCGTGAGTTTGGCGCGCCATGGGCGTAAAAGCAGCAGCATGATCACACTGGCGAAAATCAGCCGCAGAGTAGTAGTGCCCTGGGCGCCGACGATGGGGAACATGCTCTTGGCCAGCGAGGCGCCGGACTGGATGGAGGCCATGGCGATCAACAGCAGGCCGACCGGGAACAATGCCGAGGCCAGGCTGCGAGGTGGTGTGGTCATTGGGGCGGGTGTCCGAAGTCATGGTAAAGAAGCAGAGCGCCTATGATGCTTAACTGTCTGGCTTTGAGCAATATATTGCTCAGTTCGGCTTGCTGTGCTCTTTATATAGAAGGAGATGGGGCATTTTGGGCTGTTTGATAGAAAACCTAAATTAAGTGTTGACGGTGTTTTATATTTGTCTATAATTCGCCCCACTTCCGGCGCAGTCGAAACGGAAAACTCCTTGATAAACAAAGAGTTATGAAGTTTTCGGCAGCGGGTTGCTTCAGTTCATCGAAGCCAAAAGGGAGTTGAAAAAGAGGTGTTGACAGCAGCGTGTAACGCTGTAGAATTCGCCTCCCGCTAACGAGAGATCGTAAGCGCAAGTGGTTGAAGTTGTTGAAGAATTCTTCGAAAGCTTCTGAAAATAATCACTTGACAGCAAATGAGGCTGCTGTAGAATGCGCGCCTCGGTTGAGACGAAAGATCTTAACCAACCGCTCTTTAACAACTGAATCAAGCAATTCGTGTGGGTGCTTGTGGAGTCAGACTGATAGTCAACAAGATTATCAGCATCACAAGTTACTCCGCGAGAAATCAAAGATGTAACCAACGATTGCTGAGCCAAGTTTAGGG
>NZ_FNOX01000015.1:71216-140995 GCF_900107155.1 Pseudomonas salomonii | reverse complement strand
CGCGTGTACTGCTTCGGTGGCGATGCCGTGGCACAGGCCAGCTACGACCTGGCCTGGCGCGCACTGAAACCGACGTATCTGTTCAACGGCTACGGCCCGACCGAAACCGTGGTCACACCGCTGCTGTGGAAAGCCCGTCGCGGCGACCCCTGCGGCGCGGTCTATGCGCCGATCGGTACGCTGTTGGGCAACCGCAGCGGCTACGTGCTGGACGCGCAACTCAACCTGCAACCCATCGGCGTGGCCGGTGAGTTGTACCTGGGCGGCGAAGGCGTGGCCCGCGGTTATCTGGAGCGCCCGGCACTGACCGCCGAACGTTTTGTGCCGGACCCGTTCGGCAAACCCGGCAGCCGCGTGTACCGCAGCGGCGACCTGACCCGTGGCCGCGCAGATGGCTTGGTGGATTACCTTGGGCGTGTTGATCATCAAGTGAAAATCCGTGGTTTCCGTATTGAGCTGGGTGAAATCGAGGCGCGTCTGCGTGAGCAGGACAGCGTTGGCGAAACCGTTGTCGTGGCCCAGGAAGGTCCGAACGGCAAGCAGTTGGTGGCCTACGTGGTGCCCGCTGAGCCCGCGACCGACCCAGTCGCATTTCGCGAAGCCTTGCGTCGCGCCCTGAAAACCCGCCTGCCCGACTATATGGTGCCTGCGCACTTCATGTTCCTGGACCAGATGCCGCTGACGCCCAACGGCAAGCTCGACCGTAAGGGCCTGCCACAGCCGGACGCGGCGCAGTCGCAAGGCGAGTGGGTTGAACCGGTTACGCCATTGCAACAACAGGTCGCGGCGATTTGGGCCCAGGTGCTGGGCGCTGCGCGCATTGGCCTGACGGACCACTTCTTCGAGTTGGGCGGCCACTCATTGCTGGCCATGCAGGTGATTTCCCGTGTGCGTCAGTTGCTTGAACGCGAGGTGCCGCTGCGCACCTTGTTTGAGCAGCCGCAACTGCAGGGTTTTGTGCTGGCACTGCACGCCGCTGAAGAGGACTTGGCGCCGCCGATGGTGGCGATAGGGCGCGATCAGCCGTTAGTGCTGTCCTTTGCCCAGGAGCGCCAGTGGTTTCTCTGGCAACTGGACCCACAAAGCGCCGCCTACCACATCCCGAGCGTTCTGCGCCTGAGCGGTCGCCTTGATCAGCACGCCTTGCAGTGCAGTTTTGACCGCCTGGTGGCGCGACATGAAAGCTTGCGCACCCGCATCGATCAGCAGGATGAGCGCGCAGTGCAGGTGGTTTTGCCCGCCGAACCGTTGTCAATCACGCGAGGCGATGCCACTGAGAAAACGTTGCAGCAACAGGTAGAAGCCGAAATCGCCAAGCCCTTTAACCTGCAGCAAGGTCCGCTGCTGCGCGTCACCTTGTTACGCCTGGCCGAAGATGAGCACGTCCTGGTGCTGGTGCAGCACCATATCGTTTCCGATGGTTGGTCGATGCAGGTGATGGTCGACGAACTGGTGCAGTTGTATAGCGCCTACAGCCAGGGCGAAGTCGCGCAGTTACCGGCGCCGGCGTTGCAGTATGCCGATTACGCACACTGGCAACGCGAGTGGATGGCGGCGGGTGAGCGCGAGCGTCAGTTGGCTTACTGGAGCGAGCTGCTCGGCGGTGAACAACCGGTGTTGGAACTGCCCACCGCGCACGCGCGCCCGGCGCTGCAAAGCTACCGGGGGGCCAGCCTGGAACTGGAGTTGCCGACGCAACTGGCCGAGGGGCTCAACGCATTGGCGCAGCGTGAGGGCGTGACGCTGTTCATGCTGTTGCTGGCGTCCTTTCAGGGCTTGTTGTACCGCTACAGTGGCCAGCATGACATCCGTGTCGGGGTTCCGATCGCCAACCGCAACCGGGTTGAAGTCGAGCGGTTGGTCGGCTTCTTTGTCAACACCCAGGTGCTCAAGGCTGACCTGGACGAGCAGATCACCGTGACCCAGCTGTTGCAGCAGGCCAAACGCCGCAGCCTGGATGCGCAGAGCCATCAGGACCTGCCCTTCGAACAACTGGTCGAGGCCCTGCAACCGGAACGCAGCCTGAGCCATAACCCGTTGTTCCAGGTGTTGTTCAACCATCAGAGCGATGCGGGGTTGGCTACCCGTGGCCGTCAGTTGCCCGACTTGCGCGTGGAGGGCCTGGATTGGGGCAGCCAGACCGCGCAGTTCGACCTGAGCCTGGACACCCAGGCTACCGCGCAGGGGATCTGGGCCACCTTGACCTATGCGACCGACCTGTTCGAGCCGGCCATGCTCACGCGCATGCTGGCGCACTGGCAAAATCTGTTGCAAGGCATGCTCGACGACCCGCAGCAGCGCGTCAGCCAGTTGCCGCTGTTGTGTGACACTGAGCAACGTATCGCGCTGCAAGACTGGAACGCCACTGCGCGTGACTACCCGCAGCAGCCTGTGCATCAGTTGATCGAAGCACAGGTCGAACTCACGCCGGATGCCGAGGCGCTGGTGTTTGCCGGGCAGCGCTTGACCTACGCCCAGCTTAATCGGCGGGCCAACCGCCTGGCCCATCGCCTGATGGATGCCGGTGTCGGCCCCGATGTGTTGGTGGGGCTGGCCGTGGAGCGTTCGATAGAAATGGTCGTCGGCCTGTTGGCAGTACTCAAGGCCGGTGGCGCGTATGTACCGCTCGACCCGGAATACCCCCGCGAGCGACTGGCTTACATGCTGGAAGACAGCGGCGTGAAGTGGCTGCTGACTCAGGCGCATCTGCTCGAACAGTTGCCGATCCCGGAAGGTCTGCAAACCCTGGTGCTGGGTGAAGCCGGTTTTGACGGCTACAGCGAAGCGAACCCCGGTATTGTGCTGGCGGACGAAAACCTCGCCTACGTGATCTACACCTCCGGCTCCACCGGCCAGCCCAAAGGCGCGGGCAACCGCCACCGGGCGCTGACCAACCGCCTGTGCTGGATGCAGGAAGCCTACGGGTTGAATGCCCGTGACACGGTGCTGCAAAAGACCCCGTTCAGCTTTGACGTGTCGGTGTGGGAGTTCTTCTGGCCGCTGATGACGGGTGCACGCCTGGTAGTGGCTGCGCCGGGTGATCACCGCGACCCGGCCAGGCTGGTAGCGTTGATCAACGCCGAACAGGTCACCACGCTGCACTTTGTGCCGTCGATGCTGCAGGCGTTCCTGCAAGACCCGGCCGTTGCTTCCTGCCACGCCTTGCAACGCATTGTGTGCAGCGGCGAAGCGCTGCCGGTGGATGCGCAACAGCAGGTCTTGCGCAAGCTGCCGCAAACCGCGTTGTACAACCTGTATGGCCCGACCGAAGCCGCCATCGATGTGACCCACTGGACCTGCGTCGACGAAGGGCAAGACACGGTGCCTATCGGCCAGCCGATCGCCAACCTGTGCACCTATGTGCTGGACGCTCAGTTGCAAGTGACCGCCGTGGGGGTGGCCGGTGAGTTGTACCTGGGCGGTATCGGCTTGGCACGCGGTTATCACCGACGCCCGGGGCTCACCGCCGAACGGTTTGTCGCTTCGCCGTTCGCGCCGGGAGCGCGCCTGTACCGTACCGGCGACCGCGTACGTCAGCGTGCCGACGGGGTTATCGAATACCTTGGGCGCCTGGATCATCAGGTCAAATTGCGTGGCCTGCGCATTGAATTAGGTGAGATTGAAGCGCGGGTTCTTGAACATCCCCAGGTACAGGAAGCCTCCGTCCAGGTGGTCGATGGCAAGCATCTGGTGGGCTATCTGGTGTTGCAGGCACCGAGCGAAACCTGGCGTGAGTCCCTGGGCGCACACCTGTTGGCGCACTTGCCGGACTATATGGTCCCGGCACAATGGGTGCTGCTGGCGCACATGCCCCTGAGCCCGAATGGCAAGCTGGACCGCAAGGCGCTGCCCAAGGCTGATGCGCACTTGCAGGAGCGCGTCTATCAGGCGCCGCAGACCGAATTGGAGCAGCGCCTCGCAGCAATTTGGAGCGAAGTGCTTGAGGTTGAACGCGTCGGCTTGAATGACAATTTCTTTGAACTGGGTGGCCATTCGCTGTTGGTGTTGATGCTCAAGGAGCGCATCCGCAAGGCGACCGGCACAGCGCTGTCGGTCAGCCAATTGATGCTTAACCCGACCATTGCCGGGCAGGTGGCTTGCCTGGGCGGCGAGACCCGCCACTCGCTGATCGTCAAACTCAACAGCCAGACCCAAGGCACGCCACTGATCCTGTTCCACCCAAGCTTTGGTTCGGTGCATTGCTACAAGGCCATTGGTCTGGCACTGCGTGAACAACGGCCGGTGCTGGGGGTGATCAGTCGGGCGTTGGTCGAGGAGGGCAGTGCAGTGCCCAGCTGGCAATCAATGGTCGACGACTACACCGCGCAACTGCTCGATGCCGTGCCCGAAGGCCCTTATCGCCTGGCCGGTTGGTCCCTGGGGGGTAACCTGGCCATGGAAGTCGCGTATGCGTTGGAACAGGCGGGGCGTGTGGTCGAGGTTGTCGGTTGGATCGATGCGTCGCCGCCGTACTGGCTCAAGGACTATTGGGACACGGCGGTGACGACCGATGACAGTGAGGTGCCGGTCAATCAACGGCGCGTTGAGTTGTTGCAGGTGATGTTTGCGCAGTCGAGCGCGTTGATCCAGGCCGCGTGGCTGCAAAGCCAGGCGCTCTCTGACGACGAGGTGCAGCAATGGCAGGCATTCAGCACGTGGGCCGAAGGCGCACTCGGTGAGGCCTATCTGGAGGTCAAGGCCGGCTTGCTTGAGGGCGACGAAGCGCAGATCTCCTGGGAACTCGACCGAGCCCTCGGCCAGTCTCTAAAGGACGCCGACTTCAAGCCGATCCAGGCACCGATCCGTTGCTGGTGGGCCGCTGCGAGCCGCGCAGGGCAGCATCGTCAGTTGATTGAGGCAAGCATGGCGCAGGTTATCGGCCGGCCGTGTATTGAGCAGTCAGTAGTGATCGACTCTACCCATGATCGAATCATCGATAACGCCGCGTTCGTACAGAGCTTTGCGGATGCGATGAAGTAACACCCGGTGTAAAAGTAACGCCCCTGGACCGATGGCCAGGGGCGTTTTTTTATCTGTGTTATTCGGCAAGAGTAACGATTTAGCAGGCAGCAAAAAGCCCCTGGCCATCAGCGATGACCAGGGGCTTGGGCTGGATCAGAAGTTCCAGCGGGTGCTGAGCATGACGTTACGCGGGTCGCCGTAGTAAGCCGAGTTGTAGAAGCCGATGTTGGTGTAGTACTTCTTGTCGAAGATGTTGTTGACGTTGAGGGTCGCCGAGACGTTCTCGGTCACCTGGTAGCGGGCCATCGCGTCGACGATCCAGAGTGGGTCCTGGGAGAAGTTTTCCTCGGTGCCTTTGGCGTAGTTGTTCAGCAGCTTCCAGCCGGTACCTTGCCAGCGCACGCCGGTGCCCAGGGTCAGCTTGTCGAGTGGGCCGGTCAGCTTGTAACTGGTGTAGATATTGACCTGATCTTCCGGTTCCCAGGTGGAAAGCTTCTCACCCTGTTTGTCGCGCATGATCTTGTGGGTATAGCCTGCCTGCAACTGCCAGCCTGGCGCCAGCTCGCCGGAAATTTCCGCTTCGTAGCCTTTGGTCTTGGCTTCGGTGCCCCTGGAGGCGTAATCCAGCCCTGGGTGGCTGTTGGGGATGTAATCGGTGTCGTCGACGGCGCGGTTTTTCTCGTGCACCTCGAAGTAGGCCAGGCTCGAGTTCAGGCGGCCATCGAAGAATTCGCCTTTAAGGCCGATCTCGTAGTTCTTGCCTTCATCCGGTTCCAGCGGTTTGTCGTTGCGGTCGCGATAGTCGTCCTGCGGCAGGTAGATTTCGGTGAAGCTGGCGTAGGCCGAGAAGTTGTCATTGAGGTCATAGGTGATGCCGGCGTACGGCACTACCTTGCCGGTGTCCTTGACCTGGCTGGTGCCGCTGACTTCGTAGTTGTTGACCCGAGTGCCGAGGATCAGGTGCAAGTCATCGGCCAGGCTGAAGCGCCCGGTGATGTAGCTGGCGCTCTGGCGGGTCAGCTCGTCGTTCTTTTTGGTTCGAGGACCACGGTCCGGCTTGGGGGCGTCGCCGTCCCAGTTGAAGTAGTCGTGGCTGTTGTCATAGTTGGTGGCGTTGGTGTAATCGCTGCCCAGCCAGTGCGAGCGCGATACCGAGGTGCCGACCACCAGCTCATGCTCACGACCGAACAGGCTGAACGGGCCAGTGGCGTAGAGATCACCCGTGTCGCTGGTGGTTTCACCATTGTAGGTTCGGGTCAGCAGCGGTGCCTTGCCCGTTTCGGCATTGGGTGACAGCAGGGCCGACAACGGGGCTTTGTAGCCATTGATCTGGTGGTTGTACTGCGCCTTGCCGACCCAGCCATTGTCGAACGTGTGTTCCAGGGTCGCGAAGGCGGTGCGGGTGTACTGCTTCCACTTGCTGTACTTGGCGCCGTTGTTGAAGGAGCGCGGGGTGCTGATATGGTTACCGGCAGAGTCAAACAGCGAGGCCGCACCGGACCAGCTGGAGCCCTGCGGGTCGCTGTCCTGATAGTCGCCACCGATGGTCAGCAACGTGTCCGGGGCCAGGTCGAACTCGAGAATGCCGTAGTAGACGTTGGTCTGGCGTTGGTAGTGATCGAGGAACGTATGTTTGTCCTGGTAGGCCGCAACGGCACGGCCACGCACGTTGCCGGTCTCGGTCAGCGGGCCGCTGACGTCGATTTCCGAGCGGTAGTTGTCCCAGGAACCCGCGCCCAGGTCGACATAGCCTTTGAATTCCGAGGTGGGTTTTTTACGCACCATGTTGATGGTGCCGCCCGGGCCGCCGGCGCCGGTCAGCAGGCCGGTGGCGCCCTTGAGAATCTCGACGCGGTCGTAGATGACGGTATCGGTCAAGGTGTGGCCCGACGAATACTGGGCGTCCTGCAGGATCGGAATGCCGTCGTACTGGAAGTTCTGAATGGCGAAACCACGAGAGTAGTAGCTGGTGCGCTCGCTGTCGTAGGTGGCGACGGTGATGCCCGGTGTGTGGCGCATCACGTCGTCGATCGACTTGAGGTTGAAGTCGTCCATGGCCTGGCGGGTTACCACGGAAATCGATTGTGGCGTCTCGCGTGGGCTCAGCACCAGGCGGGTTGCGGTGGCAATGGTGCCGGGAGTGTAGGAGCCGGAGCCTTCGGTGATGGTCCCCAACTGGTTGGCGGTCACCTGGGTTGCGCCCAGTTCCAGTGCCGACGTTTTCGCCGCGCTGATGGTGAATGAGCTGCCTTGCAGGTCATAGCTGATGCCCGTCCCGGACAGCAAGGTGGTCATGGCCTGGCCGGGTTGCAACTTGCCTTTGATCGCGTGACTGCGTTTGCCTTCAACGTCGGTCGGGCTGTAGAGCACCTGCAAGTTGGTCTGGCGACCGAACTCCTGAAGCGCGCTCCCCAGCGGCTGTGCAGGCACATTCAGTTCGACCTCCTGCGCCTGCACATAACCTGCGACCGGCAGTGCCAGTGCCAGGGCAATCGCGCTTGGCAGCAGAGGGGTATTCAAGAGGCGGCGCATGGAGAGTGCCTTGCTCAAGGGACTCAGACCGAACGTTGCTGGCATGGATGCATTCTCTTCTATGTTTTAAGTGGGCAATACTTAGTGTTTATTGAGGTCAATTCTCATTACCACTAGTGAGACGTTCCTATCCGCAAAAACCGGAAAAAAAACTTCAGGCCGGTTCCATCTCGTGCACCACCTTGCCCGCTCGCAGGCGCACCAGTTGGTCGGCGATGTCGAAATAGCGGTCGTCGTGGCTGATCACGATGATGGTTTTGCCCAGGCGCTTGAGGTCGGGCAGCAGCTCGGTGTAGAACACGCGGCGGAAGGCCGGGTCCTGGTCGGCGGCCCATTCGTCGAACACCAGCACCGGGCGTTCTTCGAGCCAGGCATTGACCAGCGCCAGGCGCTTGCGCTGCCCGGTGGAGAGGTCGGTGGTGCTGAACACGCCGTCCTTGACGCTGACTTTGTGCGCGATTTCCAGGCGCTCCAGGTACTTGGCGGCACTGTCCAGCGATTGCGTGGCGCTGCCCTGGACCAGGTCGTCGAACAGGTAATAGTCGGCGAACACCGTGGTGAACAATTGGCGGTAGTCATCGCGCACCGGGTCGGTCACGGTTTCGCCGTTGAGGCGGATTTCCCCGGCGTCGGGTTGATACAGGCCCAGCAACAGTTTGATCAGCGTGGTCTTGCCGCAGCCGTTCTCGCCGACGATAAACACGATATCGCCCTGCTTGATGCTCAGGTTGATCGGCCCCAGGTGAAATGGCTCGCTGCCCTCCACCGGCGGTGGGCTGTAGGTGATGCCGCGCAATTCAAGGCTGTTGACGACCGGCGACGGTGCTTCGCTGCCGTCCATCAACAAATGCGGCTCGGGGGACGAGAAGCGATCCGACAGCTCGGTGATGCGCGCAAAGGCAATGCGCGCCTTGCCGATGATCGGCAGGTAACCGATCACGTGTTCGAGCGGGCCTTTCATGTACAGCAGCACCAATACGAAACCGGTGATCACCGCCGGGTCCGGGTTGGGGCTGTAGGCCTGCATGGCCAGGGCCAGGCCGATGACCACAAAGAACAGCATCGAGCCAAAGGTTTTGGCCACGATGTAAATATTCACCGAGCGCACCTGGATGTCGCTGATCCGGTCGGCGGTTTCCTGGATGCGGTGGGTGTTCATCCGGTAGCGCCGTGGCCGGTGGATGCGCAGCTCCTTGGCGCCCGAGGCAATCGCCGAATAGTAGCGCTGCAGTTCGTCTTCCAGGTCACGGGCTGCGTCGAAGCCGCGAATGCCTTTGTGGCCGGCGATGAATTGCACGCTGCTGCCGATCACAATGGCCACGATCATCATCAGGAACATCGGCACCGACAGGTAGGCCAGGTAACCCAGGCAGCCCAGGGTCACCGTGCTGGCGATGGCCAACGGGGTAAACGCGAAGGAGAAATCGCTGATGGTGTCGACGTCGTGAGTGAGTACCGGGATCAGGCGGTGCGAGCGGTAGCGTTCGATCTGCCCGATGGGCGCCGATAGCACTTTCTCGCCGAGATCCTTGCGCAAGGCGGCAATGATCCGTTGGCCCACATAGTTGGTGCCGATATCCGAGACGATCGAACTGGTCAGCGCCAACAGGCACAGCGCCGCAAAGGTCAGGACCACGCCCTGGGTCATGCCGGTGGCAGAGTGCAGGGCGTTATTGATGGTCGCCAGCAGCAATGTGATGGCCAGGCCGCCGGCCATGCCCAGCGCGACAGAGACGCTCACGATGGTGCGAAAAGGCCTGAGCAATGCGAGCAAACCGTTAAAGGCGCCGCGCTTGGGGTCGGTCATAAATACTTCCCGGAAAGTGAAAAGAGGGGGCTGGGCACACAGACCCTTACCCATGACAAACGAAGTGCCGGGGCGACTATTTAGCGCGGCATGCCTGGCGGTGGAGCGGGTCGATAAATTGCCGACAGGCTGGTTCGTTCTTGTTGTGTAGGCGCACGCGTATTGGCGCGTGCCTGATCTATCCAGCGAGAGCGAAACAATGACGAAAAAGAATCTGGTGTATGTCTGGTCCCTGAGAAACGCTGCCGCCGACAAGGCCGGCCAGCCAGTGGCCTACAAGGACCACGAGCGCTATATGAAGTCGGTGCTGGAGTTTCTGGCGGGGTCGCTGAACGACACGCCGTTGGGCCAGGCCTACAACCTGGTCGGCGTGGTGTACGACGATGACGAGCACAACCCACGGGACCAGCAGCTGGTGGCCGACTATGGTTTTGCCTACCAGCCAGGCCGCCAGTGGCTCTACCCGGCGGACCTGCGGGTGCAGGGCAAGCTGGTCAATGACCTGCTGCTGAGCGTGCCGTCCACCTACCGCCGCCTGCCCCGTGGCAGCGCGGAACACATCGCCGGCAAACAGGATTTCGAACGTCGCCTGCACGACACCCTGGTGGAGTTGAAGGCCGACATCGTGGTGCTGGACGGCCTGCTGGTGATCCTCGATGAGCTGGTGCGGCCCGGCGCGCCGTTTGCGCGGCGGATCATGAACATCCACCCAGGCATTACCCGTATTGAATCGCCTTACGAGCGCCGTGGCGCCTATGCCACCTGGAATGCCTTATACGGCGCGCGCGGGCAGACCGTTGTGGATTGGGCGACCAAAGAAACCAAGGCCAGCGAACCGCTGTACCTCACCGGCGCTTCGTTCCATTACGTGGACAACGGCATTGATTCGGGCGAAGTGTTCCACGACGTGCTGAAAACCGAGATTTCGCCCGAGGACACCATCCTCGAACTGCGCTGGAACAACTTTAATAACAGCCTGTTCCCGGCGTTGCATGAAGGGTTGGAGTTGTTGGCCCAGAAGGCCTGATGCAAAACTAAATGTGGGAGCGGGCTTGCTCGCGAATGTGGTGGGTCAGTCAATTCATCTGTCTCTGACCCACCGCATTCGCGAGCAAGCCCGCTCCCACAGTTGACCGCATGCAGTTTTGAATATGAGGTCGACTGCGGATTTGCATGCACCGAAGTGCTGCTTTTCTGCGGGAGCTGCTTAAAGGTCGCGTACTACCCGAAACCCGATCCAGTCCCCGCGCGTTTGCGGGTAGATGGTGTTGCGGTTGCCGGAGCGTGAGAATACCGGCGCTTCGCCCCAGTCATTGCCGCGAATCTGGTAGCCCTCGCAGTGGGGCTCCAGCCAGGCGCTGCCGTCGGTAGGAGCGCCGATGTAGTTGGGGTGCTCACAGTCGGCCACCCGCTCATACACATTGCCGTGCATGTCGTACATGCCAAATGCATTCGGCGGGTAGCTGCCCACCGGCGAGGAATAACTGTAGCCATCTGCCGGGCCGTAGGTGTTGGCGTGCTGGGCGATGCTGTAGCCCTTGCCCTCGTCGAACGGGAAGGGGAACGGCCCGGTGGAGCCGGCGCGGGCGGCGTATTCGCGTTGGGCTTCGCTGACCATGTGGTACTTCTGCCCGGTTTTCTTCGACAGCCAGGCGATGTAATTTTTGATGTCGTCCATGTCCATGCACACCGCCGGCTGGCGTGGCCCTTGCGGGTAGCGCGGCTTGCTGGCGATGCATTCGCGGCCGGGGCGGGTGTCACCGTCGGCGATCTCGACGCCGGTCTGGCGGATATAGCTGTCCCATTCGCCGGCGGTGATGTGGAAGCGGCTCATGGCAAAGGGTTTGGCGAAGGTCACGTCGTGCATCGGGCCTTCATCGGGCTCGCGGCCGACTTCGTCTTCCGGCGTGCCCATGGTGAAAGTGCCGGCGGGCAGCACCACCATTTCCGGGCAGTCCTTGCAGTCCTTGAACACTTTGCCGGGTTGTGGCGTGGCGGCTTGCGCCAGGTTGGGCAGCCATGCCGCGCACAGGGCCGTCAGCGTCAGGGCGGTCAGGGGTTTGAGTCGGGATGGATTCATGTGGGCATCTCGTTCAAAGGGAAAAAGTGGGCATCACAGGCGTTGGCTCAACAGGGCCATGAACTGCTGGATTTCGTCCGAGCTGTTGAGCAGGCCGGGGGAGGTGCGGATTACCGGGCCGACATCGCGGTCGACGGCATCGATCACCACGCGGTTTTTCAGCATGTGGGTGACGACCGCTTCGCTGTCCTGGTTCTTGACCCGAAAGAAGCTGAAGCCGGCCGACAGGTCGGTGCTGCGCGGTGTTACCAGTTCGATCTGCGGATGCGCCAGCAACTGGGTTTTGAGTTCGCTGTTAAGTGCGTGGATGCGCGCCTCAACCTGGGCCTTGCCCAGTTGCAGGTGCAGCTTGAAGGCCTCGTCCGCCGCCCAGCGATGCTCAAAGGCGTGGTAGCCGCCGGGCGTCATGGTGGTAGCAAAATTGGTGTCTTCGGAGAAGGTCGGCACCATGGGCGTGACGTATTTGTTTTCGGCATCGCGGGCGCAGACCAGCCCGGTGCCGCGTGGGCCGAACATCCATTTATGCGTGCCGGCGATAAAGAAGTCGCAGCGCATGGCCGGGAAGTCGAGGTTTTCCACGCCAAAACCATGCACGCCATCGACCACATACAGGATGCGGTCGTTGTCGTCGCGGTTGCGATTGAGTTCCTCCACCAGCTTGCCGATTTCGCCGATCGGCAGCTTCACGCCGCTGCCGGACTGCACCCAGGTCATGCCCAGCACGCGAGTGGTGGGGCGAATGGCGCGCTTGATGTTGCCCAGCACTTCGTCACTTGAGACCTGACTGGCCCGCTCGAACAAACGGATGCGACGCACCTGCGTGCCTTGGCGGGCGACGCGAAAATCCAGCACGTTCTGGGTGGCGTAATGCTCGTGTTCGGTGGTGAGAATCTCTTGGTCGGGGCGCAGTTTGATTCCGCCGTAGATCATCGCAAGGCCTTCCGACGTGCTGCCGGTCAGCGCGATCTGCGCCGGCTGGGCGTTCAGGTAACGACCGGCCCATTCGCGCACCTGACCTTCACGTATCCAGGTTTCTTCCAGGCCCCAGTCCATGGCCAGGCCGGGGTTGCGGTCGATCTGCTGGCGGTAGCGCTCAATGGCTTCGCGCACGGGGCGTGGGTGGGAGGTCACCAGGAAGTTGGAAAAGTGCAGGTAGTCCGGGTCCTGAGTGAACAGCTGTTTGAAACCCGTCCATGGGTCGTTGGTGGCGGGCGCCTGAGCGGCTGCCTGGGCGTGCGCGAGCAATGCGCTGCCCAAAGGCAGGCTGGCGGCGAGTACCCCAGCCTGCTTGAGGAATGTACGGCGGTCGGTCATGGACTGGCTTCTGGGTAATTAGCGGTTGGCCAATGGCTTGGCGGCTTTTTGCACCTGGTCCCACACCCGCAGGAAGTTGCCTCCCCACAGCTTGGCGATGTCGGCCTCGGAGTAACCGCGCTGGATCAGTTCGGCGGTGACATTGCGCACCTCGCCGACGTTCTCCCAGCCCTGGATGCCGCCGCCGTCGTTGAAGTCCGAGGCGATGCCGACGTGGTCGATGCCGATCTTGCGCACGGTGTAGTCGATGGCATCGCCCCAATCCTTGAGGGTGGCCTTGGGTTCTTCTTCAAGAATGGCGTACAGCCCCTGGGCGTACTGGCCGAATTTCTGCTCGGACCAGGCGGCGATGATGGCGTCGCCGGGCATCAAGGCCATGGCCAGGTTGGGCAGCGGCGGCAAATCGAAGCGCGCACGCAAGGTGTTGAGCTTGTCCTGGGTGGGTTGGCTCAATGGGCGCAAATAGGCCGGGAAGCCCACCACCTGCACCACGCCGCCGCTGTTTTTGATCAGTTGCAGTTCTTTGTCGCTGAGGTTGCGCGGGATATCCACCGAGGCACGCGGCGCCGAGTGCGAGGCAATCATCGGGGTGCGGCTCAATTGCGCGACTTGTTCCAGCGCCTTGGTCGACATCTGCGACACATCGATGATCACGCCCAGGTCATTGAGGCGGTGCACGGCTTGTTGGCCGATGGGTGACAGCCCTTCAAGTGCGTCGGTGGTGTCATTGAAAAACGGCAGCGGGCGTGACGAGTCGGACCAGGCGTTGTTGCCGATATAGCTGAAGCCGAACATGCGCATGCCGCGTGCGGCCCACAGGTCCAGCTGGTTGAGGTCGTCGCCCAGCGGGTAGGCGTTGAGCATGCTGATAAAGATCGCAAACTTGCCTTCGCCATGCAGGCGCCGCATATCGTCCGGGGTGTAGGCGATGCCGACCTGGTTGGGGAAGTCGCGCACCATGCCGGAGATGATCTTGTAGCGCACCTCCTGCTCGTGACGGGCCTCCTCGACAAAGCCGTCGGTGGGTTTGTGTGGTGCATTGGGGCCATTCCAGATTTCCGGCCAGCCGAAAATCGTCAGGGCCGCGCCCGACAAGCGCCCGCGTGCCGCCTTGGCGAGGTCAAACTGGCCGCTGCCATCCTTGTCGGCTTCGTTGCCGGCCGTGCCGAAATCCATGGGCACGGTGATATGGCTGTCGAACGACAACAAGCGGTCCTGCATTTCATTGGCCTGCTTGATCACCTCCAGCGGGTAGCCGGCATTGCCTTTGAACCAGTGATCCCAGACCAGGAAACCGGCCCCGGCGCCGATGGCCAGTGCCAGCGGCAGGCCGATATACAGCGCCTTTTTCGAACGTGGTTTTGTCATTGCCATCTCAGTCAGTTGAGGCCTTTGCTATCAGGGAAGAACGAGCCATAGCCGGGGAAATTTAGGCCTGGGCGCGGTACCGCTAAATTTCTCGCGGCCGTCAACGTTCTAGCTCTGATCAAGCTGTTTCCTAAGGTAGACAATGACCCTCTCTCGACGTGGCTTCGTCGCCGGCCTGGCGCTGACCGGCGCTGCCGTGCCCGCGGCCCTTTATGCCCACCGCGAGCTGACGCGTGAAGCATTCCCGATCACGCCGGGCGAGGCCACGGTGGACCTGGCCGACACCGCCGGCCAACACCTGGCCGATACCCTGCGCGGCGTGTGGAGCTTGCGCCTGGAAGGCCGCGATGCGGGCCTTAAGGGCTTGCCGCTGCAGGGCCTGCAGCTGTTGCTCGACATCGCCCCGCGCGGCCGTGGCTTGCGCGGCTATCTGGACACCGCTGAAAACCTGCGTGCCGAGGGCGAACCGCGTTACCGCGTGCTCGGTGATCTGCTGACGGGCGAGGGCGCCGTACTCTACTGGCGCCTGATCGACCGCGATGCTGCGCAGGGCGCACCGGCCTATGAGTTCAAGATGACCCTCGACGAAGTCTGGGCCGACTTCGCCAATGCCGGCAGCAGCACACTGAGCGGGCAGGTTCTCGACCTTGAACGCCCCCTTGCCCTGACCGAGCGCGACAACCGCTTTATCGCCCACAAGCAACTGTTCCCCGAAGCGCGCCAGCGTATCGGCCTTAACCCGACCTTGCTGGCCTGGCTGATCGCGCCTGAGCACCGCCTGTTCCACCAGCTGTGGCACGCCACCCGCGACCAATGGCACAAGCTGTCCGAGGAAAAACGTGATGCCCTGCGCGGTATCGGCTGGCAACCAGGCCCACGCGGCCAGGAGCGCGACGCACGGGGCAAACGCAAAGACCGCAACGGTTCGGGTATCGACTTCTTTTTCATGCACCGGCATATGCTCGGCACTGCGCGCTCCCTGCAAGAGCTGCCATCCTGGCCGCAATTTCCGGAGCCACAGCCGGCGCTGGAGCGCGACCGCCTGGGGTTTTTGCGTTATTTCGACAACCACGACGGCTTTGCGCTGCCGCCCTGTTGGTCGGCACCCGATGACAGCGACTACACCCAATGGGTCAGCGATATCAAGGCAGCCGAGACCTACCACAGCAACTTCCAGGTGTGGGAGTCGCAGTACCGTGACCCGCGTTACCTGGCCAAGCTGACCTTGGGCCAGTTGGGCTCCGAGATGGAGCTGGGCCTGCACGACTGGTTGCACATGCGCTGGGCATCGGTGCCCCGCGACCCGTCCAACGGCGCGCCGGTGCCGTTCGCCCGTGACCCGGCGGACTTTGCCGCGCGTTGGTACGCGCCGGAGAACGACTTCCTGGGCGACCCGTTCTCATCCCATGTAAACCCGGTGTTCTGGCACTTTCACGGCTGGATCGATGATCGCATCGAGGACTGGTTTCGCGCCCATGAGCGGTTCAATCCAGGCGAGGTCAGCCGGCTGCAGGTCAACGGGGTCAACTGGTTTGCCCAGGGCCGCTGGGTGGAAGTCGCTGACCCGTGGCTGGGGCCGGACACCCACGGTTGCAGCACCACGCCGGGGCTGCAGATGGGGCGGTCGATGGAGATGGACCCGGAGACCATGAAGCTGGCGCTGCGCATCACCTTCGCCGAAGACGAAGGATTGCAGGCCTTGTTCAAGCGCGTGCCGAAACGGCCCTGGTATGCACGCCACTTGAAGCTCAAGTAATGCCCGGGACGTTTGGCCACAGGTCTGCAACGAGGAACAAACGTTCGGCTTCTTCCCAGTCTTCTCCCGTCTGCACCAGTCGCACCAGCAACTGGGCCGGTGCCATCGGGTCCAGGTCTGCCAGCCAGGCTTGCATCTGGTCCGCGCGCCACACTTGATCCGCCGGGTAATGCGCCGGCGCCAGCCAGGCATGCCGAGGCAGGGGTTGCCAGCGCCCTGGCGGGCTCTGGCTGACGAAATCGCGCCAGTCACGCTGATGCAGCCAGCGCCCGCGCAGGTGCTGTGGGTCGACGCCCAGCGGGGATTCGGCGGTGCCGGGCCATGGATAGAGCAAATACCCGCCCAGCCACAAATGTGCATCGAACTGCACAATATCCAGCGCCGCCAGGGCTTCGCGGCTTTCCGGGCGGGCCGAAATCGGCAATTGATGCTGGGCCAGGTGCGCGAGCTTGCGGTCCAGCCGGTCATGACAGCCGGGGCCGAGCCATTGCGCGGGGTCCTGGCCGTTGCCGTCCTGCGGCCCCAAATACAGTTTGATCGCCAGTTCCAGGTGGTGCACACCGTCGCGGTCGCGCACCAGCATGTCCAGCTCACCCAGCGTATGCCCGGCGCGGCGGATCGGCAGGTTGGCGGCCAGCAGCTCCACACCCGGCGCATGCTGCACCGCAAATTGCCACAGGCGTTCGTAGTACAGGCCCAGGCGCCGCGTGCGCGACAGGCTGAGCCAGTGCTGCAAGGCGCTGCTGTCCTGGTCGAGGGTGCGTAACCACTGTTCGAGCCGGTGCGGCGCCTGCACCCAGTCGCTGCCGGCCAGCGGATGGCGCTGGGGCCAGGGCGTTTGCGCAAGCATCGGCGGGGCGAGCATCACCCACGCCAGGTCGCGCACCTCGGGGTGCCGTAATTGGCGGGGCAGGTTGAGCAGGGCGGGGAACACAGTCATGGTCCGAGCATAGCCTTTTAGAGCGCCTACGGGTGGCTGAGAACCATTGTCATCAAGGCCTTGAGGCGACAAAGGGTTTTGCCTGACGCGGCCTTTCGCCCATAATCGTTCTTTTTGCCAGACCCCACATCCCGCAGGAGCCCCATGGAGCAATTTCGCAATATCGGCATTATCGGTCGCCTGGGCAGTACTCAGGTGCTGGACACCGTCCGCCGACTGAAAAAGTTCCTGCTGGAACGCCACCTGCATGTGATCCTCGAAGACACCATCGCCGAAATCCTCCCCGGCCACGGCCTGCAAACTTCCTCGCGCAAGATGCTCGGCGAAGTTTGTGACATGGTGATTGTGGTCGGCGGCGACGGCAGCCTGCTGGGCGCCGCCCGTGCTCTGGCGCGGCACAACGTGCCGGTGCTGGGGATCAACCGTGGCAGTTTGGGGTTTCTCACGGATATCCGTCCGGATGACCTGGAAGTCGAAGTCGCCAAGGTGCTCGACGGCCATTACCTGGTGGAAAACCGCTTCCTGCTGCAAGCCGAAGTGCGCCGCCATGGCGAGGCCATCGGCCAGGGCGACGCGCTCAATGACGTGGTGCTGCACCCCGGCAAATCCACGCGGATGATCGAGTTCGAGTTGTATATCGACGGCCAGTTCGTGTGCAGCCAGAAGGCCGACGGGCTGATCGTGGCCACGCCGACCGGCTCCACTGCGTACGCGCTGTCGGCCGGCGGCCCGATCATGCACCCCAAGCTCGACGCCATTGTGATCGTGCCGATGTACCCCCATATGTTGTCCAGCCGGCCTATTGTGGTCGATGGCAACAGTGAGCTGAAAATTGTGGTGTCCAAAGATATGCAGATCTACCCGCAAGTCTCCTGCGACGGGCAGAACCATTTCACCTGCGCCCCCGGTGACACCATCACCGTGAGCAAAAAGGCACAGAAGTTGCGGTTGATCCACCCGCTGGACCACAACTACTACGAAGTGTGCCGCACCAAGCTGGGCTGGGGCAGCCGCTTGGGGGGTGGAGGCGACTGATGCTCGATCCCGCGCGTAGCTATGACCTGATCGGTGACGTGCACGGTTGCGCTCATACCCTTGAGCACTTGCTCGACCGGCTGGGCTACCAAAAACAGGCTGGAACCTGGCGCCATCCGACGCGTATGGCGGTGTTCCTCGGCGATATCATCGACCGTGGGCCGCGCATCCGCGAGGCGCTGCATATCGTCCACGATATGACCGAGGCCGGCCAGGCGCTGTGCATCATGGGCAACCACGAGTTCAATGCGCTGGGCTGGACCACACCGGCGCCGCCGGGCAGTGGCAAGCAGTTCGTGCGCGAGCACAACCCACGCCATGCGCGGTTGATCCACGAAACCCTGACCCAGTTCGAACACCATCCGGCCGACTGGCACGACTTCCTCGGCTGGTTCTACGACATGCCGCTGTTTGTCGACGCCGGGCGGTTTCGCGTGGTGCATGCGTGCTGGGACGAAGGCTTTATCCAACCGCTGCGCGCCACCTTCCCGGATGGCTGCATCGACCAGCACTTTTTGCAGGCCGCCGCCGTGCCGGGCAGTTTTGCCTGCAACGCCTTCGACCGCCTGCTGCGCGGCACCGACATGCGCCTGCCGGACGGTCTCACGCTGACCGGCGGCGATGGCCTGACGCGCTCGTTTTTCCGCACCAAGTTCTGGGAAGACGACCCGAAAACCTACGGCGATATCGTGTTTCAACCCGATGCACTGCCGGAGCCGGTGGCGCGCACGCCGTTGTCGTCGACCGAAAAAAATGCCCTGCTGCGTTATGGCGTCGACGAACCGTTGCTGTTCGTCGGCCATTACTGGCGCAGCGGCAAACCGGCGCCGATCCGTGACAACCTGGCCTGCCTGGACTACAGCGCGGTGCTGTACGGCAAGCTGGTGGCGTACCGACTGGACCAGGAAACACGCCTGGATCCGCGTAAATTTGTATGGGTCGACGTTGAGCGGCCTGAGGTGATTGCATGAGTTCCGTAGCTGTATTGCGCTTGCCGCTGAGTGTCGACCTGGGCGGTTTCGTCAAACTGCTGCAACGCATGCAAGTGCCCCATCGCGTCAGTGAAGAAGCAGGCGAGCAAGTATTGTGGGTGCCCGAGAACATCAGTGCCGACGTACAAGTGTTGTATCAACGCTTTCCCGCCGGTGATCCGGACCAGCAACTGGATATTCCCGAGCAGGCGCCGGTTAAGCGGCCAAGCTTTGTTCAGCAAGTGCGTTTCAGCCCGGTGACGGCGCTGGTGCTGCTGGCGAGCATGATTGTCGGCGTAGTGACCTTGCTGGGTGAAAACCTGCAGACCATGAGCTGGCTGACCTTCCTGCCGTTTCACGTGATGGGCGACTACATCCAGTTCACCCCGTTTGCCGAGACCATGGCGTCGGGGCAGTGGTGGCGGCTGGTCACGCCGATGCTGATCCACTTCGGCATCCTGCACCTGGCCATGAACGGCATGTGGTACTGGGAGCTGGGGCGGCGCATTGAAGTGCGCCAGGGCAGTATCAACCTGCTGGGCCTGACCCTGTTGTTCAGCCTGGTGTCCAATTATGCGCAATACGCCTATGGCGGCCCGAGCCTGTTTGGCGGCCTGTCCGGCGTGTTGTATGGCTTGCTCGGACATTGCTGGATCTTCCAATTGTTGTCGCCCAACCCGGCTTATCGCCTGCCGCGCGGCGTGCTGGCGATGATGCTGATATGGCTGGTGCTGTGCATGTCGGGGCTGATCTCGATGATCGGTTTCGGCGAAATCGCCAACGCGGCTCACGTGAGTGGCTTGGTCATCGGTTGCCTGACGGGTTTGCTGGGTGGGTTGTACAACCGCCGCAAAGCCTCTATTTGATAAGGAAGAGCCTTATGTCCTCTTTTGCTGAAATGATTGAAAACATCACCCCGGACATCTACGAGAGCCTCAAGCTGGCCGTGGAAATCGGCAAGTGGTCCGATGGCCGCAAGCTCACCGCCGAACAGCGTGAGCTGTCCTTGCAAGCGGTGATCGCCTGGGAAATCCAGAACCTGCCCGAAGAGCAGCGTACCGGCTACATGGGCCCGCAGGAATGCGCGTCGAAGTCGGCGCCGGTGCCGAACATTCTGTTCAAGTCGGATGCGATCCATTGATTGAAATTGGTCGCGGTGCAGTCAGCAAAATGTCGGCGCAACTCGGTGAGCCGACTGTTCAATATGCGTTTCGCCTGGGCGACACCGAGGTGCCGGTCAACCCGTTGATCGGTACCCACGTGCGGCTGGAGTATCTCGGTGCCATCCATTGCAGCCATTGCGGCCGCAAGACCAAGACCAGTTTCAGCCAGGGTTATTGCTACCCGTGCATGACCAAACTGGCCCAGTGTGACCTGTGCATCATGAGCCCCGAGCGTTGCCATTACGACGCCGGCACCTGCCGTGATCCGGGCTGGGGCGAACAATTCTGCATGACCGACCACGTGGTGTATCTGGCCAATTCGTCGGGCATCAAGGTCGGCATCACCCGCGCTACCCAGTTGCCGACCCGCTGGCTCGACCAGGGCGCCAGCCAGGCGCTGCCGATCATGCGCGTGGCGACCCGTCAGCAATCCGGTTTCGTTGAGGACCTGTTTCGCAGCCAAGTGGCCGATAAAACCAACTGGCGTGCTTTACTCAAGGGCGATGCGCAATCGGTGGACCTCAAGCAGGTGCGCGATGAGCTGTTCGCCTCTTGCGCCGAGGGCTTGCTGGGGTTGCAGGAACGCTTTGGCCTGCAGGCCATCCAACCGGTGACCGACATCGATCCGATCGAAATCCGTTACCCGGTCGAGCAATACCCGGCCAAGATCGTCAGCTTCAACCTGGACAAGAACCCGATTGCCGAAGGCACGTTGCTGGGGATCAAGGGCCAATACCTGATCTTCGACACCGGCGTTATCAACATTCGTAAGTACACGGCCTACCAGCTCGCCGTGCACCAGTAAAAAGGATGCTATCCATGCGCACCGAACAACCGAAGATGATCTACCTGAAGGACTATCAGGCGCCGGACTACCTGATCGAAGAGACGCACCTGACCTTCGAGTTGTTCGAGGACCACAGCCTGGTCCATGCGCAGCTGGTGATGCGCCGCAACCCTGAGCGCGGGCCCGGCCTGCCGCCACTGGTGCTCGATGGCCAGCAGTTGGAGCTGCTGACGGTCAACCTGGGTGACAAAGAGCTGACCGAGGCCGACTATCAGTTGACCGACAGCCACCTGACCCTGCACCCGACCCGCGAAACCTTCACGGTCGACACCAGCGTGCGTATCCACCCGGAAACCAACACCGCCCTGGAAGGCCTGTACAAATCCGGCGGCATGTTCTGCACCCAGTGCGAGGCCGAAGGTTTCCGCAAGATCACGTACTACCTCGACCGCCCGGACGTAATGAGCACCTTCACCACCACGGTGATCGCCGAGCAACACCGCTACCCGGTGCTGCTGTCCAACGGCAACCCGATTGCCAGCGGCCCTGGTGAAGACGGCCGCCACTGGGCGACCTGGGAAGACCCGTTCAAGAAACCGGCCTATCTGTTCGCGTTGGTGGCCGGCGATTTGTGGTGCGTTGAAGACAGCTTCACCACCATGACCAACCGCGAAGTGGCACTGCGCATCTACGTCGAGCCGGAAAACATCGACAAGTGCCAGCACGCCATGACCAGCCTGAAAAAATCCATGCGCTGGGACGAAGAAACCTACGGCCGCGAGTATGACCTCGATATCTTCATGATCGTCGCCGTGAATGACTTCAACATGGGCGCCATGGAGAACAAGGGCCTCAATATCTTCAACTCCAGCGCCGTGCTGGCCCGCGCCGAAACCGCCACCGACGCCGCGCACCAGCGCGTCGAGGCGATTGTTGCCCACGAATATTTCCACAACTGGTCGGGCAACCGCGTGACCTGCCGCGACTGGTTCCAGCTGTCGCTCAAGGAAGGCTTCACCGTGTTCCGTGACTCGGGCTTCTCCGCCGACATGAACTCGGCCACGGTCAAGCGCATCCAGGATGTGGCGTACCTGCGCACCCATCAGTTCGCCGAAGACGCCGGCCCGATGGCCCACGCGGTACGCCCGGAAAGCTTTATCGAAATCTCCAACTTCTACACCCTGACCGTGTACGAAAAGGGCTCGGAAGTGGTCGGCATGATCCACACCTTGCTCGGCGCTGAAGGCTTCCGTAAAGGCAGCGACCTGTACTTCGAGCGCCATGACGGCCAGGCCGTGACCTGCGACGACTTCATCAAGGCCATGGAAGACGCCAATGGCGCCGACCTCAGCCAGTTCAAACGCTGGTACAGCCAGGCCGGTACGCCGCGTCTGGCGGTGAGCGAGTCGTTTGATGCCGCCGCCAAGACCTACAGCCTGACGTTCCGTCAAAGCTGCCCGGAAACGCCGGACAAGGTTGAGAAACTGCCGTTCGTGATTCCGGTGGAGTTGGGCTTGTTGGACGGGCAGGGCGCCGCTGTCGCCTTGCGCCTGGCCGGTGAAGCGGCAGCTGGCGGCACGTCACGGGTGATTTCGGTGACAGAGGCCGAGCAGACTTTCACCTTCGTCGATATCGCCGAAAAGCCGTTGCCTTCGCTGCTGCGTGGCTTCTCCGCGCCGGTGAAACTGAGCTTCCCGTACAACCGCGACCAGCTGATGTTCCTGATGCAGCACGACAGCGATGGTTTCAATCGCTGGGATGCCGGCCAGCAATTGTCGGTGCAAGTGTTGCAGGAGCTGATCGCCCAGCACCAGGCGGGGCAGGCGTTGAAGCTCGACCAGCGCCTGATCGACGCACTGCGCACGGTCTTGAGCGATGAAAGCCTGGACCAGGCCATGGTCGCCGAAATGCTCTCGCTGCCAAGCGAAGCCTACCTCACGGAAATCAGCGAAGTGGCGGATGTGGAGGCTATCCACGCCGCCCGTGAGTACGCCCGCAAGCAACTGGCCGACAACCTGTTCGAAGCGCTGTGGCTGCGTTACCAGGCCAATCGCGAGCTGTCCAAGCAGACGCCTTATGTGGCGGCGGCCGAGCACTTTGCCCGGCGCGCCTTGCAGAACATTGCGCTGTCGTACCTGATGCTCAGCGGCAAACCCGAAGTATTGGCCGCCACCCTGGATCAGTTCGACACCAGCGACAACATGACCGAGCGCCTCACGGCATTGGCGGTGTTGGTGAACTCGCCGTTCGAAGCGGAAAAAGCCCAGGCGCTGGCGGTGTTTGCCGAGAACTTCAAGGATAACCCGTTGGTGATGGACCAGTGGTTCAGCGTACAGGCGGGCAGCACGTTGCCGGGCGGGTTGGCGCGGGTCAAGGCGCTGATGGAGCATTCGGCGTTCAACATCAAGAATCCGAACAAGGTGCGTGCACTGGTGGGTGCCTTTGCCGGGCGGAACCTGATCAACTTCCATGCGGCGGACGGCTCGGGTTATCGCTTCCTGGCGGACCTGGTGATCCAGCTCAATGGCTTCAACCCGCAAATCGCTTCGCGCCAGTTGGCGCCGTTGACCCGCTGGCGTAAATACGACAGCGCCCGTCAGGCGCTGATGAAGGCGGAACTGGAGCGCATTCGCGCCTCCGGCGAGCTGTCGAGCGATGTGTTCGAGGTGGTCAGCAAGAGCCTTGCCTAAGCTGGGCGCATAAAAAAAACGGCCTGTTCAGGCCGTTTTTTTTGTCTCAAATAACCGGTGGTCGCGGTATGTCTGCGCCTTGGTCGAGTGCGAAGCGCTCCGAGATAAATACTGCTGACGTTTTCTGACAGGAGGCTCTGCTAAGCTGCGGCACTTTTGGCTGTTTCGGCGGGGTCCACGTGTCGCGCACTACTCGTTTACTGACCTTGTTGCAGGCCCTGCGGGGCAAGAAGCGCCCGGTAACTGCGGCCGTACTGGCTGAGCAACTGGAAGTGTCCGAGCGCACGCTGTATCGCGATATCGCTGAGTTGACGGCCCTCGGCGCGCCGATTTTTGGTGAGGCCGGGGTGGGCTATGTGTTGCGCAGTGGGCTGTTCCTGCCGCCATTGATGCTCAACGCCGAGGAAACCGAAGCCATCGTGCTGGGCTTGCGTTATGTGGACCAGCGCGGCGATGACGTGCTCAGCCGTGCGGCGGCCAATGCCTTGGCAAAAATTGCCGATGTGCTCGACCCGGCGGCGCAGGAAGCCTTGCGTAACCCCACGCTGCTGCCAGGGCCGCCGGGGTTTGGCTACCCGGAAAACCGCGTGCCGCTGAATGTGTTTCGTGAGGCGATTCGCAACCAGGCCAAGCTGCATATCGATTATGCCGACGCCAGCCAAACCCAGAGCCAGCGGCTGATCTGGCCGCTGGCATTGGGGTTTCTCAATGAGGTGCGTGTGATCGTGGCCTGGTGCGAGTTGCGTGGTGCCTATCGTACGTTTCGCACCGACCGGGTGGCCGCAGCTGACGCCCACGGTGAGCGTTACCCTGGCCGGCGCAGCGACCTGCTGCGCGGCTGGCGCAAGTTGATGGACCACAACGATTCAGGACCCTTTACTCCTGACAAAAACTGACACAGGGCTGGCTTAGCATGGCGCCATACATCACTAAAAAGGAGCTGTGCCATGTCTTTTTCAGCGTTGGCCCCTGCCATTGCAGCCTACATAACCGCGACCAATACCGGCGACATCTCAGCGATTGCCCAGTGTTTTGCCGACGATGCCAACGTGTTCGATGAGGGTCAACATCAGGTCGGCCCTGCAGCCATTGCTCGCTGGATGGAAGACACCGGGCGGCGTTATCAGCCGCGCGTCGAAGTGATCAACGTGCAGCAGCGCACCGGCAAGGTATTGGTCAGCAATAGGGTCTCCGGCAATTTCCCCGCAAGCCCGCTGGAGCTGCGCTATACCTTTCGCCTGAACCAGCAGGGCAAGATTTCACGGCTGGATATCTCGCTGTAAGTCATACTGGCAGGCATGACTTTCGACTCGCCGCTCGCCGCCTACCAACACGCCATCGCCCAGCAAGGCTTCGTGCCCGACGACGCCCAGCGCCGCGCGGTACAAGCCCTGCAAACCTGCTTTGAGGCCCTGCACCAAGGCCGCTCGCCGATTCCCGGGGTATACCTGTGGGGGCCGGTGGGCCGGGGCAAGACCTGGCTGATGGACCAGTTTTATCAGAGCCTGCGCGTTCCCGCGCGGCGCCAGCATTTTCATCACTTCATGGGCTGGGTGCATCAGCGGTCTTTCCAGCTCAGCGGCATCCAGGACCCCCTGCAGGCTTTGGCGCGGGAACTCAGCCGGGAGGTGCGCGTGCTGTGTTTCGACGAGCTGTTCGTCAACGACATTGGTGATGCGATCATTCTCGGCCGACTGTTCCAGGTGATGTTCGAGGAGGGCGTGGTCATGGTCTGCACCTCCAACCAACCGCCGGACGAGCTGTACGCGGGCGGCTTCAACCGCGAGCGATTCGTGCCGGGCATCGAGGCTATCAAGCGGCATATGCACGTGGTGGCGGTAGACGGCGGTGAAGATCACCGTTTGCACCCTGGTGTGGGGTTGCAGCGCTATTGGGTGAATCAACCGGAGGCACTCGCTTCGGTGTTCAAGCAATTGAGTCAAGGGCAGGTGGTCAGCAGCGGGGCGGTCGCCGTCGGTTTTCGCTCGATCACGGCGGTACAGTCCTGCGATTCGGTACTCTGGTGTCGTTACGCCGATCTGTGCGAGCAGCCTTTGGCGGCGATGGACTTCATGCTGCTGTGCGATCGCTACAAGGCGATCCTGCTGGGCGAGGTGCCCAACCTGAGCGCGCAAAAACGCCCGGCGCGGATTGCCCGTGGCACCGAGGATGCGGCTCAACGTGTGGTGGCGGGGGATCGAGAGCTGCCTGAGTTGTCGGTACACGATGACAGTGTGCGACGCTTCATCGCACTGGTTGATGAATGCTATGACCGCAAGGTGCCGTTGTTTATCGAGGCCCAGGTGCCGTTGGCAAGCCTTTACACCGAGGGTTATCTGGAGTTTGCGTTCCGGCGCACCCTGAGCCGTTTACAAGAAATGCAACTGCAGCGGTTCGGCGCCTAGGAAATATCCCAGGCCAGAAGCGCTTGTTGGGCGGCACAAGCCTCGTCATTTCCGTCAGGTATTTGTAGCTAATCTCCTTCATCTGCGACTGGCTCCCCGCTTACAATCATCCTCTCAAAGGGAACAGACTCCCTTGTTGTCGTGATTGAGGAAGGAAATGGATACCCCAGACATCCTGGTGCTGCAAGCCAGCTACACCAACCCTGTGCACGCTGACGCCATTGGCTTGGTGCTCAACCATTACGCTGAAGACCCAATGGGCGGCGGCCACGCGCTGCCGGCCGACCTGTTGCTGCAACTGCCAGCCGAACTGGCCAAGCGCCCCCACGCATTCAGCGTATTGGCGTTTGTCGGCGGGGAGCCGGCGGGTCTGGTCAATTGCTTCGAAGGGTTCTCGACGTTTGCCTGCCGCCCGTTGATCAACGTGCACGATGTGGCGGTGATGAATCAGTTTCGTGGCCTGGGGCTTAGCCAGAAAATGCTGCTCAAGGTCGAGGAGATCGCCCGTCAGCGCGGTTGCTGCAAGATCACCCTGGAGGTGCTCGAAGGCAATGACGTGGCGCAAGCGGCCTATCGCAAGTTCGGTTTCGATGATTCGATTTTTGATCCCGCCCATGGCCGCATGCTGTTTTGGAGCAAAGCGCTTTAATCACGGCGATTAATATCGGCGGCATAAAAAAGGCGCCATTAACTGGCGCCAAATTAACCTTTGCCAAAGGAGCGGATTGGCACAGGGGCATGCGGATTAACTAAAGATTAACTCAGCTGTTAGGTTGTTGCTCCGCGCGGGACTGTTCGGTCTTAACACTCTTGCCGTCGGCCAGTGCGGTGTTATCCGTGGTGCCGTGAATTTGCTGCTGGGTGAATGCGAAGTTGTTGTAAAACTCCTTGGAGCGCTCTGAACCGCCCTCTGCGAAGGCTGCTACGGAGGTCAGGCTCATCAGGCCGGCAAGCATCAAGGTCGAAAGTTTCATGGCAGTATTCCCATTAAGAGTGATTGGTGTCTGATCGCTCCGTGATCCGATTCATGGCGCGACTATGCCGCCATCTTATTAAGTGGGAATTAACATGGAACTGCCCCGAAGTTAACGTTTTTGTTAACTTCGGGGGTTGCAGTTTACAGCTGCCAATCCAGTGCCAGAGTGATGGAGCGTGGGTCTCCCCAATACACACCGTTATAAAAGCCGACGCGCTCGTAATATTTTTTATCAAATAGATTATTGACGTTAACTGATGCGGAAACATGCTCGTCGAATTGATAGCGCGACATCAGGTTGACCACGGTGTAGGCCTGCTGGGTGATCCTGGCTCGTGTGGTGATCAGGTTGCCCTTGTCGTCCCGGGCGCCCGTCGGCCGATTGCTGAGGCCGTAGAAATCGCTCTGCCAGTTCACCGCACCACCCACGGTAAGGTTGCGCCATTCGCCTGGCAGCCGGTAGGCGCTGGAGACTTTCAGCAGGTTGAGGGGCTGTTCGGTATTGTTGCGTTTGCCCGTGCCGTACGTTGAGTGGGTGTAGGTGTAGCCGGCTGTCACATTCCAATCGGGCATGATTTCACCGGCGGCCTCCAGTTCGAAGCCCTTGACCTTGTTACCTTTTCCACCGGTTTTGTAGTACTCCTCACCCGTGACTGGATTGGGTGGCACCGAGTCGTCCAGCTCTGCGACATTGTCCTGACTGCTCCAGAAATACGCCGCCGCCAGGTTCAAGCGTTCGTCCAGCACGCTGCCTTTGAGTCCCACCTCATAGTTGCTGCCCACCACAGGCTCGAGGTATTTCTTGTTGGCATCCCGGTTGCTTTGTGGCTTGAATATATCCGTGTAGCTGGCGTAGACCGTGTAGTGCGGCGTCAGGTCATAAAGCAGCCCGGCGTAGGGGGTCCACATATCATTGTGGGTCTGGCGGGTTTTGTTGGCAGCAGTCAGTTGATCATTGGCGTTGTAGGCCGGTTCTGCGCTTTCCAGCGACCAGCTGCCGTAGCGGCTGCCAAGTACGGCGTGCAAACGATCTGTCAGGCTCAGGCGCGTGGCCAGGTAGCCAGCTTTCTGTTCCTTACTGCTGTGCTCACCCTTGAGGCCCGTGACGGTGTCGGGAAATTTGCCGATTCCGCCCATGTATTTCCAATCTGGAATAGTTTCGTAACCCGCAGGGTTTTGGCCTCTACGCAGAAAGGGTGATACATCGCGTTGGGCGGCTTCGCCATACCCCACCATCAGCGCGTGTTCGCGGCCCAATAGCGTGTAGCTGCCGGCGAGATTGAGGTCGATGGCTTCCATGGTTGATTTGCCGAGCATATGGCTGGACCAGGAATACATGCCGCTGCGATCTTCATTCGGGAAGCCCGCACCGCCGTAGTAAACCTTGCCGTCAGTGTCGCTTTGCCGATGGGTGTAGGCCGCCTTCAAATGCCAGTCACCGGCGAACCGATGGTCCAGTGTCGCGAAGGCGGTTTTGTCCGTCAGCGGCCACGAACTCCAGTCTGCCGCCATGTTGGTTGAGCGCGAGAGACCGGCCTTGCCGCCCTGGCTGTTCCAGTAGGGCACAGTGCCCCAGGAGGTGCCTTGCACATGCTTGTCCTGGTAATCAAACCCTACAGCCAGCACGGTATCGTCTGAAAGGTCGCCTTCCAGAATGCCGTAGCCCACCGACCGTTGCAGCCCGTAGTTGTCTCGGAACGATTTGCTGTCGCGGTAAGCCAGTACGGTGCGTCCGCGCAATCGCCCGTCAAATGCCAGCGGCCCGCCGACATCCACGTAGCTGTAATAGTTGTGATGGCTGCCGCCGCTCACGCCGGTTCGCGCCTGCCATTGGGCGGTGGGGCGCTTGCGCACCATATTGACGGTGGCCGAAGGGTCGCCTGCACCCGTGGTCAACCCCGTGGCGCCGCGTACCACTTCAATGTGGTCGTAAATGATGGTGTCCGAATCCGACTTCATGTAGCCGAAGGTATTGAGCATCCCGTCAATCTGGTAGTTATTGATGCCGTAGCCACGGGCGGAATAGTAGACACGGTCTGAATCATAATGCTGGACGTTGACACCTGTGGTCTGGCGCAGCACTTCGGTGAGGGTATTGAGGTTGAAGTCATCCATCTGCTGACGGGTAATCACCGAAACCGACTGCGGGGTTTCCTTGATGGACAGGTTCAGCTTGGTGGCCGTGTTCATCGAACCGGTGGTGTAGGCGCCAGTGTGTTCGGTGGTCGCGCCCAGGCCTTCGGCGGTGATGCTGGTGGCACCCAGCTCAAGGGCGCGTGGCGGGGCACGCTCGGGGTCGGTTTCAGCCAGCAGGTCCGGGCTCAGCGCGACGCTGAACAGGCCAATGGTTAGAGTCATGGAACGGGTAAAGGGCGCGAACATCGCAGCAGACTCCTTGTCGTCTTTGCGGCCTTCCAAAAGGGAAGGCCATGGCTCAAAGACGAAAGGAGGCGCGGGACTTTAGGCTTAAACGAGAATGATTGTTATCTTTCTGTTACAAGGCTCAGTCTATTTGGCAACCACTTCGGCGGTGTCCGACTTCTTCGGTTTGATCAGGCTGAAATCAATCAAACCCTTTTTCTGGCCGATGTAAGGGTCACCAATCAGTAACGGGCGCGGCTTGAAGCTGTCGTTGACCAGGCTCTTGCTGCGGTCCCATTCATCGAAGCTCAGCCCGGCCAGGTCGGCCCAGGTGTGGATCAACTGCGAACTGCTGTAAGGCCGTTGCAGGTCGCCGGCAAAGCTCCAGTCGTGGGTTTGACGCCACTTCGGCGAGGCGTAGGCCATGAACGGGATGGTGTACATCGGCGCCGTCGGCTTGCCTTCGTTACGGCCCAAGGTACTGTGGCCGGCCGAGTCGAACACATCTTCGCCGTGGTCCGAGAGGTACAGCAAAAAGCCGTTCGGGTCGGTCTTGGCGTAATCCTTGATCAGGCTCGACACCACGAAATCGTTGTACAGCACCGCATTGTCGTAGCTGTTGTAGGTCGGCAACTGATCATCGCTGATGCCGGCCGGTACGCCCTGGCGATCGGTGAATTTGTCGAAGGTCGGCGGGTAACGGTACTGGTAGCTCATGTGAGTGCCCAGCAGGTGCACCACGATGAACTTGCGCTCGGCGGGCTCGGCCAGGGCCTTGGCGAACGGCGCCAGCACATCACCGTCGTATTGGCGGGCGTTCTGGTTGCGGTTGTTGTTGAGGTACACCTGCTCGTCAGCCTGCTCGGAAAAGGTCGTGAGCATGGTGTTGCGCTTGGTCATGGTCTGCTGGTTGGTGATCCAGTAGGTCTTGTAGCCGGCCTGTTTCATTACGCTGACGATCGACGGCGTCTTCAAGTACAGGTCCGGGTTTTCTTCGTCGGCAAACGTCAGCACCTGTTGCAGCGCTTCGATGGTGTAGGGGCGCGGGGTGATGACGTTGTCGAACACCGCCAACTGGTCGCGCAGCTTGTCCAGTTCCGGCGTGGTGTTACGCGGGTAGCCGTAGAGGCTCATGCGCTGACGGTTGGTGGATTCGCCGATCACCAGCACCAGGGTCGACGGCTGGTCGACCATGGTGTCCTTGAGGTTCTTCAAGGGCGGAATTTTGCTGGCGCTGGTGAGCATGCCCTGCATGCTGTTGAGCTGTTCGGTGTAGCGGCGGTAGGCAACGATCATCTGCCATGGCACGGCCGGTTCGACGCGGCTTTCGAAGCCGTCGATGGCCAGTTCCATGGTCGGGTTGGTCGCAATCTGCTTGACCAGCGGGTAACCGACCACCGCCAGCACAATCGCGGTGGCTGCCAGCAGCGCCTGGCCACGCGGCAGGTAAACCGGGCGCAGGCGGGTCCACAGGAAAATGGCCACGGCGGTATGGGCGATGAACGCCAGCACGATCCACCACGCGAAGTACTGGGTCGCGTATTCGCCCGCTTCAGAGATGTTCGACTCGAACATAATGAAGATGACGCTTTGTGAAAATTCCTGCTGGTAGATAAAGAAATAACCCAGGCTGGCCATCGAGCAGGCCCATAGCACCACGCCGATCAAGCCCGCGAGCAAGCGTGTACGCTTTGGGAACAGCAGCATCGGCGCGAGCCAGAACGCACTCAGGAAGAAGGCTTGGCGAAAGCCACTGAAACCGGAGGTGCCGGTCAGTTGGATCAGGAGTTGGGTAATACCCGAGAAATACCAGAAAAACAGGAACAACCAGCCAAGACCGGCCCAATCAAAGCCTTTCGCAGACTTGGTGCTGCGTTTGAACATCGCCATCCAGTACTCCAACCCGATAATTGCTCAGTCGCTGCGCAGGAATGCACGCGACAGTGGGCCGCCGCGTGTGCGTGGCCCTATTCGGCGGGAGTATCGGGAGGAGGATGTGAAAACTTTGTGAGTTATTTCTGAAGGCTTCGTTCAGCTCAGGTTCAGCAAAGCGCAGGATGGGTGCCGGATGCCTGATTGACCTGTGCTTGAAGGTGTGCGCGCAGACGCAGAACCTCCTGCTGCAGTTGATCGCGTTCTTCTTTTAATTGGCGCAACTCATCGCGACGGACGCTGACGTAGAGGGTCTGTGGCGGTCGGGTCATCTGTGCTGTGCTCATTGCTTACCTCGCAAATAGCCGGTAGATCGCGGTGCCGGAACGCGTCAATCGAAGTTCTCGGCAACAGTCGGAAGCAATTCTGAATTCTTTTTAAGGTCAATGGAACTTTTTTATTTTTGGTGGTCGCTGTGACTTTTTCGGCGGTGATGCTGAAACGATGGCATTTTTTTGTCATGAAACTACACGGATCCGCTCTGGACTAACCCTCATTAGCCTCATTGCGCTATAAACTATGTCACACATTTATTTAGTAGTTAGGAGCATCAGCACATGCAACTGGGGATTATCGGACTAGGCCGCATGGGCGGTAACATTGCGCGGCGCCTGATGCTCAATGGGCATACCACCGTTGTATACGACCGTAACGAAGCATTCGTCAAAGGCCTGAGCGAGGAGGGCGCCACCGGCGTCGCCGACCTTAAGGCCCTGGTAGCCGGCCTGCAAAAGCCGCGCGCTGTTTGGGTGATGTTGCCGGCTGGCGCGCCCACCGAAGACACCATCAATACACTCAGTGAGTTGCTCGAAGACGGTGACGTGATCATCGACGGCGGCAACACCATGTATAAAGATGACATCCGTCGTGCCAAGGCTCTATTGGAAAAAGGCCTGCACTACGTCGACGTCGGCACCTCCGGCGGCGTCTGGGGCCTGGAGCGCGGCTACTGCATGATGATCGGCGGCGACGTCGAGACCGTGCAGCGCCTCGACCCGATTTTCGCCAGCCTGGCACCGGGCCTGGGCAGCATCCCGCGCACCAAGGACCGTTCGGCCTCTGCCGACAGCCGCGCCGAACACGGTTACATCCATGCAGGCCCAGCCGGTTCCGGGCACTTTGTGAAGATGATCCACAACGGCATCGAGTACGGAATGATGCAGGCCTTTGCTGAAGGCTTCGACATCCTCAAGACCAAAAACTCGGAGAACCTGCCGGAGCACGAGCGCTTCGATCTCAATGTTGCCGATATTGCCGAAGTCTGGCGCCGTGGCAGCGTGGTCTCGTCCTGGTTGCTGGACCTGACCGCCGACGCATTGGCTACCGACCCGAAACTGGACGGTTACTCCGGCTCCGTGGCCGACAGTGGCGAAGGCCGCTGGACCATCGAAGCCGCCATGGAGCAGGCCGTGCCGGTACCGGTGCTGTCCACCTCGTTGTTCGCCCGCTTCCGTTCCCGTCAGCAGAGCACCTACGGTGACAAAATGCTGTCTGCCATGCGCTTCGGCTTTGGTGGCCATGTGGAGACTTCCAAAAAATGACCGCTAACGGCAAGAAACCCAAGGCCGAACCCGCTCCACCCACTACCTTGTTTCTGTTTGGCGCCCATGGCGACCTGGTCAAGCGCCTGCTCATGCCGGCGCTGTACAACCTCAGTCGTGACGGGCTGCTGGGCGACGGCCTGCGTATTGTCGGGGTTGACCACAACGCCATCAGTGATGCCGATTTCGCCAAGAAACTTGAGGACTTCATCCGCACCGAGGCCGCCAGCAAAGTCCGGGGCAATGCCGAAAACGCCCTGGACCCCGAGTTGTGGGCGCAGTTGGCCAAAGGCATCAGCTACGTTGAGGGCGATTTTCTCGACGACAGCACCTACGCCGACATCGGCAAGAAGATCGCCGACAGCGGCACCGGTAACGCGGTGTTCTATCTGGCCACGGCACCGCGCTTCTTCGGTGAAGTGGCGCAGCGCCTGGGCAGTGCCGGTTTGCTTAACGAAACCGATGACGGTTTCCGTCGTGTGGTGATCGAGAAACCGTTCGGGTCGGACCTTGCCACCGCCGAAGCGCTGAACGCGTGCCTGCTCAAGGTGATGAGCGAGAAGCAGATCTATCGCATCGACCATTACCTGGGCAAGGAGACGGTGCAGAACATCCTGATCAGCCGTTTCTCCAACGTGCTGTTCGAAGCGTTCTGGAACAACCATTACATCGACCACGTGCAAATCACTGCGGCGGAAACCGTCGGTGTCGAGACGCGGGGTAATTTCTTCGAGAAAACCGGCACCCTGCGCGACATGGTCCCCAACCACCTGTTCCAGCTCCTGGCGATGGTAGCCATGGAGCCGCCGGCGGCGTTTGGCGCCGATGCGGTGCGCGGTGAAAAGGCCAAGGTCGTGGGGGCTATCCGCCCGTGGTCGTTGGAAGATGCGCGCGCCAACTCGGTACGCGGCCAGTACAGCGCTGGCGAAATCGGCGGCAAGTCGTTGCCCGGTTATCGTGAAGAAGCCAACGTTGCGCCCGACAGCAGCACCGAGACGTTTGTCGCCCTCAAGGTGATGATCGACAACTGGCGTTGGGTCGGCGTGCCGTTCTACCTGCGTACTGGCAAGCGCATGAGCATTCGCGACACCGAAATCGTGATCTGCTTCAAGCACGCGCCGTATGCGCAGTTTCGCGACACGGACGTGGATGAGCTCAAGCCTACTTACCTTAAAATCCAGATCCAGCCGAACGAAGGCATGTGGTTCGACCTGTTGGCCAAAAAGCCCGGGCCGGCCCTGGAAATGGCCAATATCGAATTGGGTTTCGACTACAAGGACTTCTTCGAAATGCAGCCGTCGACCGGGTATGAAACCCTGATCTACGACTGCATGACCGGTGACCAGACCTTGTTCCAGCGCGCCGACAACATTGAAAATGGCTGGCGTGCGGTGCAGCCGTTCCTGGATGCCTGGAAGCAGGATGACGCGATCCAGACCTACAAGGCCGGTGAAGACGGCCCGGCGGCCGCCGACGAATTGCTGGCCCGCGATGGCCGCAGCTGGCATAGCCTCGGATGAGTGATGCAGCGATTCATCCCATCCAGTTGGTGCTCAGTGATGTAGACGGGACCTTGTTGCATCCTGACCACAGTCTTAGTCAGCGCACCGCCGATACGGTCCGGGCGTTGCGTGACGCCGGGGTGTTTTTCAGCCTGGCCAGCGGGCGCCCGCCCAAAGCCATGCTGCACCTTATCGAAACGTTCGGTATTGATGTGCCGGTCGCAGGTTTTAATGGCGGTACGTTGATCAACCCGGATGGCAGCATCCTGGTTGCTCATCACCTGCCGGCAGAAGCCGCGCTGGTGGCCCTGGCGCTGTTTTCGGCCGAGCCGGACGTGGAAGTCTGGGTGTTCGCCGATGGCGATTGGCTGCGCCGTGACCCGCCTGGGCCGATGATGCAGCGCGAAGCCGATGGCCTGGGCTACGGGCCAGTGGTGGTGGAGAGTTTTGAGCCGTACCTGGACCGGGTCGACAAGATTGTCGCGGCGAGCAACAACACGCAGTTGTTGATCGAGCTGGAAGCGCAGTTGCAGCCCAAGGTGCAAGGGCTCGCACAGGTATCGCGGTCGCAGCCGGTGTACCTGGACGTCACGGCCATGCTCGCCAACAAGGGCGAGGCCTTGAAAACCCTGGCTGCGCACCTCGGCGTGCCGATGCAGCAAACGGCGGCCATCGGTGATGGCGGCAATGATCCGGCGATGTTTGCCGTGGCGGGTTTGTCGATCGCGATGGGGCAGGCGGAAGAAACCGTCAAGCGCCAAGCCAGTGTGGTCACCGGCAGCAATGTCGAGGACGGCGCAGCCGAAGCGATCGAGCGCTTTATTCTTGCGCCGCGATAAGTCGCTTAAGTTGTGATGCTCAACTTCCGATCATTGTCAGGCAATGATCGGAAGTTACTGCCGCCTCTTACTTGGGCATGGCCCACGACAACAACTGATGGCCATCTTTGTCGAGTTCGGCGCGCGCCTGCAACAACAAATCTTCCAGTTGAGCCGGATCGGTGTAGGTACTCGAAGACAGCTGTTTGCTGCCGATACGGGTGTTGGTACGGTCGATGACGCTCAGGCTCAGGGCGCCATTGCCATCGTGCCAGGCCACGCACTGAAAGGGCTGGAAGGCACGGTCTGCAATCAAAAGAGCTTCGTTGATGCGCAGCGGGGCGTTCATGTGGGTCTTCTCTCTAAATGCCCAGTCAGTTAAGTCCCGTCGGTTGGGCGAGCCAGACGGTGAGTTACTTGTACTGATGCACGATGGCAGGGTACGGGTCACATCTTAGAGCAAGAAATTTCAACTTTTGGTGATTGGCGTCATGTAAGCGGCTGTTTTGAAAGCGCATTGAGTGTGCGGGTGGTTGCGGATTTTTTTGTCCGCAGCGACGCCGAGGTGGCTTTGTGCCCAGACTTATAGCGAAACGATACAAAGGCTGCGTCAATAACTTGCTAGTGTGAGCGACAGGCTGCACAAACCGTTGTTTATAAATAACTTTAATAATTTGGCGCCAAGGAATAGTCATGGTTGTTACACCTGTCCAACGACGCTTGCTCGTAGTCGACCCGTGCGACGACTGCCACCAGCTATTGCCTGGGCTGCACGGTGCAGGGTGGGAAGTGGACAGCTGCGCGCTCGGCGCCGTGGGCGACAGATCGTGTGATGTGGGCTTGTTGCGCCTGCAGCCTTATCATCTGGAGCGCCCTGAGGCGGTGAAGGAGTTGATCAGCCGCAGCGGCACCGAATGGATTGCCGTGCTCAGCCAGGACGTTTTACGCCTGCAAAATGTCGGTGATTTTGTCTGCGAATGGTTTTTTGACTTCCACACGTTGCCGTTTGATGTGGCTCGCGTGCAGGTCACCCTGGGCCGTGCATTCGGCATGGCGCGTTTGCGCGGCAAAGGCCATGCGCTGATCGACGCGCAGGAACATGAACTGCTGGGCGACAGCCGGCCCATTCGTGAACTGCGTAAATTGCTCGCCAAGCTGGCCCCTACAGAGTCGCCGGTGCTGATTCGCGGCGACAGCGGCACCGGCAAAGAGTTGGTGGCCAAGACCCTGCATCGCCAATCCCAGCGTCATGCCAAGCCCTTTGTTGCGATCAACTGCGGCGCCATTCCCGAGCACCTGATCCAGTCCGAGCTGTTCGGCCATGAAAAAGGCGCCTTCACTGGCGCTCACCAGCGCAAGGTCGGGCGTATCGAGGCGGCCCACGGTGGCACGCTGTTTCTCGATGAGATCGGCGACTTGCCCATGGAACTGCAAGCCAACCTGCTGCGTTTCCTGCAGGAAAAGCAGATCGAGCGCGTCGGTGGTAGCCAGCCCATCCCGGTGGATGTGCGGGTGCTGGCGGCGACACACGTGGACCTTGAAGCGGCGGTTGAGAAGGGCACGTTTCGCGAAGACTTGTATTACCGGCTGAATGTCCTGCAGGTGATCACCGCGCCACTGCGCGAGCGGCATGGCGACGTGGCGATGCTGGCCAACCATTTCTCGCGCTTCTACAGCCAGGAAACCGGGCGCAGGCCGCGCAGCTTCAGCGAGGATGCACTGGTTGCCCTGGGCCAACACCCGTGGCCGGGCAATGTGCGCGAATTGGCGAACCGCGTGCGACGAGGCCTGGTGCTGGCAGAAGGGCGCCAGATCGAAGCCGGTGACCTGGGGTTGCAGGGGCAGCAGGCAATTGCGCCGCCAATGGCTACACTGGAAGATTACAAGCACCGCGCCGAACGTCAGGCGCTGTGCGATGTGCTCAACCGGCACAGCGATAACCTGAGTATCGCGGCCCGCGTGCTGGGCGTGTCCCGGCCGACCTTCTACCGGTTGCTGCACAAACACCAGATCCGCTAGGGCGGGTAAACCGAAAAGCCCCGCAACGACCCTTATCGTTGCGGGGCTGATCGTTCCCACGCTCCGCGTGGTAATGCCTCCAGGGACGCTCCGCGTCCCCATACCACTAAAAGTAATACGGGAATTTCAAGCTGAACGTAAAGTCCGGCGCATCATCCGTCATCCCAATCGACAGGTTCGGCACGATCGTCAGGTTATCCGACGCCGCAATCGTCATGCCCACGTTGAAATACCCGGCGTTGGCATCGCTGGACACCACCGATTGCCAGTCCTGGCCGCTCTGCTTGACCTTGCTTTTGCGTTGCACCAGATCGGACACCGAGAACGACATACTCATCTTCTCGTTGAGCGCGAAGGCCACCCCGACACCAAGCTGGAAGCTGTCACCCAGGCTGACTTTGCCAGGGATCTTCTGATTGAGGTTGGGGCTGATATCGCTGAACGAGTCTTCGAAGTTGTGGGTGTAGGAGAGCGAGCCGAACAGCACCGCCGGGTCGAAGGTCTTGACCAGGGAAATACCTGGCGTTACCGACCACACCCCATTACCGGTCGGCAGGCTTTCCGGCACGGCGAGGTTGTTGTTGCTGGCTTGCTCGATCAGCTTGATGCCGTAGGGTTCCTTGCCGGTGGGTGCCTTGACCCGCAGCGACACCACCGCATCCGGCAGGCTGGCGCTCTCATCGAGGAACTTGTAGGCGATGCCGAAGTTGACATCACCAATGGTCGGGTCGCGGCTGACGGAGGCTTCCGACGTATTCTTGGCATCGCCGCCGGCACCACCGGATTGGTACGTCGCTTCGCGATACACCACCGGCACGTTCAGGTCGAACTGCCAACGGTTGTCCAGGTTATAGCGGCCGGTGAGGTCCAGGGTCCAGCTGTCCGACTTGATCCGGTCCAGGTTGATATTGCCGAGGAAGATCGAGTCCAGCGCCAGAAAGCCGTTAAGTGACAATTGCCGCGCGTCGTAGCGGGCGTAGGTGAGCCCGGTTTCAAAGCTGAACTTGCCATTGCCGAAAAAGCCACTGGCTTCGTTGTACAAGTTGCTCACACTTTGGGCCGGAGCGGAATCGTCCTTCAGGCTTTGCCCGTAGGAGCTGCTACCCGCCGCACCACCGGACGCGGCGGCTGCACCGACGCCGGCCACCGCCGTACCGCCTTTTTGGAAGTCGGCAGGGGATTTGGCCAGGCGTTTGGGCGTTGGTGTTGCGGGCTGATCTTCGACTTGCCTTACACGTTGCTCCAAGACGGCCAGTGCTTTTTGCTGCACTTCATAACGTTGCTTGAGCTCCAGCAGTTCCTGTTTCAGTGTTTCGATATCGGCATCCGGCGCGGCGTACAGCACCGACGCGGGCAGGAGTGTACTCAAACAAATCACGGCACGTAACGATAAAGATCGATGCATGAAATAAGCCGTCCCTTTCTAATGCGTAAGTGTCGAGGCTCAGCGTAGTTCAATAACCGGAGGGGCGTAGGCCTTTGAGTTGATCCAGGTTGAGGTTCTGCGTGATGTTGTTCAAACCGTTGTTGCCCATGACCACATTAAGTTGGGTCATGTTGTTCACGAAGTTGCTGTTGCCTTGAATAACCGTGCCTTGCAGCACATTGCCGGCACCGATTTGCTGCACCACATTGCCTTGATTGTTATTGGCCTGGAGGGCCATTTGCAGTCCGCCGTTTTTAGCCGTGACCGTGACCTGGCCGGCGGCTGTGCCCCCCGTGATCGGCTGGCCGGCAATCAGTGCCTGGCCGGACTGCACGTAATTGGCCGGTGCCAGGCCGTTTTTCGTCACGTTGATATCCACGCCGTTGTTGGCCGTGTTGCCATCGCCCGCTGCGCGCACGCTTTGCGTCACACCCTGGCCGGTGCCGAGGCCGGCGCCGCCGACGACGGTGCCCTTGCCGTCAGGCTGTTTGATCACCCCGGTGCCGTCGTTACCGGTGATTTGCACGTAAAACTGTGGGGTGACGGTGGACGCGTTGACTTGCATGTTGGCGCTGCCGGTTACCGTCGCGCCGGCGGCATTGGTCCAGGTGCTGCTCATCACAATGCCAAAGCTGATAATCCGCCCGGGCATCACATAGCGCCCGCGCAACTCGGCCATTTCCGCGTCCTTGAGCTCGATCGGCTTGAATGCCGAAGAAGCATAGGCAGGTGCTGCGGCTGCCAGGCATATCACCGTCAGCCAGCGTCGAGTGTTCATCGTTTGCTCCTGGAGCGTCCTGCTCCTTATTGCGCTTCTAGAAGAAGTCGCTCTGGATAAAACCGAAGTCCATCAATTCACTGTCGCGTACCGGGCTGAACTCGTTGAACTGGTTCTTGGCCGTCAGCGGCGCGCGGGGTGTGAGCAAGGCGTTGGCCTTGTCGTAACCCTCACCAATCACCGCGAACACGATGCCGTTCCAGCCCTTGACGAAATCGTCCTTGGCATAGCGCTTGTTGCCCAGTACGGGGTCGCCGATATACACCCAGTCGTTGTCGGCCCGTTGCAGCACCACGAAGTGCTTGTAGCCGCGAATGTCCAGCAGCACCACCACCGGCACTTTCACGGTGACCAGCACTTCAGGCGTAATCCGGTAGCCCTTGGCGCGCATGTGGATGCTTTCCAGGTAGCGCTTCATGTCGAGCATCGAGAAGCCTTGGGTGCGCACCAGGTCCTGGTTGGCGTTGACCAGCATGCCCTTGATCACGTGGTCTTCATCCACGTCCATCCAATAGGCTTGGCGCAGGATGGTCGCCAGCGCGGCGGCGCCGCAGCTGAAATCGGTTTTCTGTTCCACCAGGTTGGCGAATTTGCGCTCGCGGATGCTTTCGACCTTCTTGTACACCACCGCGCCGTTTGGCATGACAACGGCCATTTGCGCCGCCCAGGTTGGGCCGGTGAGTGCGAACAAGAGGAGGGCAGCTGTGAGGCGCATGATCGTATGACCTGCTGGACTCTGGAAATAAAAAGGGCCTTGTTGCCAAGGCCCGATCTGGATCAGAAGCGAGTGATTGCTACGTTGTTCTGACCCTGGTTGTTGCTGCCCGACAGAACGTTGGAGTTCGAGACCCCGGAGCTGTAGTTCATCGAGTTGTTCACGCTGGCGTTGTTGACCACCGGTTTGGTGCTGCCCCAGCCGTGGCCGCTGGCCAGGTTGAGGGTCAGGTTGCCCGACACATCCTGCACGCCAGTGACGGCAGCAGCACCGCTGTCGCCATTCCCCGAAGCAATTGCAACGCTGTTGCTGCCTTGGTTGGAGGTGCCCGATGCGGCGTTCAACTGAATCACGCCTGAAGCGTGGTTGCCGCTGTCGTTAAGGGACGCGTTGTTTTTAGTGCCGCTGTTGGCCACAAAGTTACCGGTGTTCGATTGAGCGGTGCCGGTGGTGGCGAACACGAAATCCGCATCCCCGGAAACGATGGCAACGTCGTTTTTGCCTTGGTTGTTGTCGCCGCTCAGCACGTTGCCGTTGGCCACGCCACTGATGTTGTTGTAGGAGTCATTAGCCGAGGCGTTGTTTTTGGTTTTGTCATTGAGCACCACGTTGCCATGGTTGCTTTGACCGTCCAGTGTGGTCGCGGCAGCTGTGGTAGGCGCGTGATAACCGCCCGCTTGAGCAGCAACAGCCATGAGCGCAGCCAGAGCAAAAGCCAGTGGTTTAAGAGCCATTGAAGTTTTCATGGTGTATCTCCTTGCTTCTAATTAGTTGGTTAAGTGTTGGTACGGTCTAGCTATGGACTCAGCTCCATCAGTTGAGTCGTAAGTTCAGGGTGTTAGCCACTCGGTTCCCCACCCCGGCGCTCTGGTTGACCTGAACCACTCCACGGCTGCCGGTGAAGGCCTGGTCGCTGGTAACGACCTGGCGGCTGCCAGTGGTAGGGGTCAACCCTGAGTCGGTTGCAAGCGCAACGTTCTGTTGCGACATGACGCTGTCGTCGATGCTTTGCGGGCCAGCATTCACGCTGATGCGCACGGCATTGATCATCTGGTTCTGGGCCCCGGCGGACTGGTTGACACTCAGTGCACCGTTGCCATTAGTGAAGGAGTTGCCCTGGATCGCCGCGTTGGCGTTCAGGGAACGGTCGGCGGGCGTGCCGCTGATTTTTTGCGTGACGGCGATGTTTGCCTGGGCGTTGTGGCCCACTGCGATGGCAACGTTGTTGCTCAGTTGTTGCTGGTCACCGGCGGCCTGGTTGATCGTCACTACACCGTTGTACTGCTGGCCCGAGTTCTCAAGGGTTGCGTTGTTGCTGTCGGCCATCGCCGCGGTGCAACCGAACGCTGCAAGCAACATCCAGGAGTGGTTCATTTCATTGCCCCCCCGACCATGCCGCTGATGTTGTTCAGCGGCGCGAGGCCGCTGGAGATCGCGCCGTTGACCGTGCCGGCGATGCTGCTGCCGCTGCTGCCGTGGCCGGCTGCACCCGCTGCGCCGAGGTTGTTGGCGCCACCGAGATTGTTCAGCCCGGGAACGCCGCCATTGGGCATGATGCTGCGAGTAATGCTTAAGCCACTGCTGATACCGGCGATGTCGTTGTCGCTGAGCTCATTGTTCATGGCGCGGTTGACTTGAGCCGACGGGTTGGCATTCACCGTGGTGGGGTAAGGGTCGACGCCGCGTGGGCGACCTATTGCATAAGGTTGAACCTGGCGTTCAACCACGATCACGCCATCACCTGCCGCGAACACCGGAGCGCTCACGCTGGCACTCAGTGCACAGCCGATCAGCAGGAGGCTCAGTGAGCCTGGATTGTGTGTGTCCATGGCAGTGTTCCTTATTCTTAACGCTGACCCTAAACAGCGTTGTCAGGAACAGAGCAGAACGCGTGCCGCTTTTTATTTATTGTTTGTATTCAGAGGGTTGAAGTTAAATCGAGGCAAAGTGCTGGCGATACTGTTTCATGGTTGAAACAGTGCCGCCATCAAGGGACATGCCCGGCCCCGCCTCAAGGCTGTCTCAGCGATGAAACACTGCGCATGACAAACTCATGAATGCGCACCCGGCGGGCGATTCAGGCGAGGGCGGTGTTTCAAAAATGGACACATTGAGCGCGAGCGAACCTGCTGTTGCAGGCAGGCTCAGCCCTTGGGCGTTTTACGCGGGATGGAATTGAGTACCGGGTTGCCGTCCTGGTTCTGGGTCAGGTAGACCGGCAGCACCTTGGGCAGGGAAGGCACGAGGTTGTTGACCTCGTTGATGTTGTAGATGCCGCCGATGCGAATCGCGCCGGTGCTGGCATCTGCCAGCATCACCGGTTTGCTCAGGTAGCGGTTGATCAGCGGCAACGCGTCGGTCAATGCCAGGTTGTCGAGTACCAGTTTGCCCTGGCGCCAGGCCAGGGCCGAGTCATTGGGGTTAATCGCAGCGACTCGCGGGGTGGCGTCGCCCAGGTTGTAACTGGCCTGCATGCCTGGGGTCAGGGGCACGCTGGCGTGCTCCTTGTCGCTGGAAATCTGCACCGAGCCTTCCAGCAACATCACCCGCACCTGGTCTTCGTATTTCCAGACGTTGAACTGAGTGCCGGTGACCCGAACCTGGCCTTCGCCCGCCTTGACGATAAACGGGTGAAGGCTGTCATGGCTGACCTTGAAAAACGCTTCGCCCTTGTTCAAGGTCACGCGGCGCTGGTCCTTGTAACGGCTGTAGACCAGTTCGGTGCCCAGGTTCAATTCAACCTGGCTGCCGTCGCCGAGGGTGACCTTGCGCAAGCCAGTGCCGGCTTCGAAATGCTCATAGGCGCTGGGCAACCAGCCCGCTTCCCAGCCGGTAAAGGCGGCCAGCGGCAGGGCGGCGAGGCATATCGCGGCGGCCACCGCGTAAGTGCGCAAGCGGCTGCGCGGTTTGAACGGCAGCACCACCGCAGCAGGCTCACTGCGCGGCAGGTGGTCGGCCACGTCCCAGATTTCCAGCATGGCCGCATACTCAAAGGCATGCAGCGGATGGGCGTCGTGCCATTGTTCAAAAGCCCGACGTTCGCCCGCCGTGCAATCACTGGCGTGCAGACGCATGCACCAATGCGCGGCGGCATCGGTGATCGCGTCATATTCGTCTTCTGAAAGGGGCTGTTGAGTCATTAAACCGTCCTGATTTCCAACATTCTAACCTCCCGAGGCGGATGACGAGAACAGTCGTCATGGCGATTGCACATCAATTGGAACTTATTCTCGTTTGAAAACATCAGAAACCACAGGACACGAGTCCGTCATTCCCACAATGGAGAACGAATATGTTGAAGAAAACCTTAGCCGCCCTGTGTGCAACCACCGCGCTGCTCAGCGCCGGCGCCGCCCTGGCCGACAAGCCGGGTGCGGGCTGGATCACCATCGAAAAGGCCATTGAAACCGCCAAGACCAAGGCCGGCTATGTCGAGGTCTACAGCGCCGAAGCCGATGACAATGGTTACTGGGAAGTCAAAGGGCGCAAGTCCGATGGCATCGTGTATGAAGCGCGTATCGACGGCGCTTCCGGCAACGTTTTGCGCGATCAGAAAGACTGATGCACCTGACGGGGGCTGCTCAAGCCCCCGTATCCAAAACACGGCCCAGCTGCGTAATCAAGTAAGTCACCGAGTCGGCATTGGCCAAAATCGTGTCAATGCGTTTGTCGGCGTTACTCATGAAGACGTCGCGGGCATCCTTGAGGTCCTTGGTGCCGGTGGTGTTCAGGACTTTTTGTCGCACGTGAGCCGTTGCAGTGTCAGGCCCGTAGTCTTCCCATTGCGCCGAGTAATCATCCCAGGTCTTGAACAACATCGTTGCGGGCGTCAGGGTGGAGAGCGCCGTACTTTGCAGGTCCTCCAGGGTTGTTTTGAGGATACGGGCGCCCGGTTTGGCCGCGTTGATCAGGTCATGGAAAGGCCGCATCGAATCGAGGTAGGCGATGTCCTCGGTATCGAGCTTCAAGTGGGTCAATTCGTGGATAAGGGTACTGGCTCTGGCGTGGGCCGATATGTCGAAGGGGGAGTTCAAGCGGTTCTGGTAGTTATCCATACACGGGTCGAAGAACCGGTTGAGCAGATACAGCTTGCGCTCCCTGTCTTCAGGAATGATAAAGGCGTACTGGCGCGCTGCGCTGATACGGCTGGTCCCGCTGACAAAACGTTTGGAGTCGGGACTGGTCAGGGTGGGGTCGCTTAACTCATCCAATATCAGGTCGACTATTCTCTCGATTTTGCTTACGTGACCCGGCGTCAAACGGATGACCCCGAACAGCTCACCCAAAAACCGGCCGACTCGGCTATCGGGAGCGCGCTGTTTTGCAAACTCAACGATGTTGCGCTTGCACGTGACGGTGTAATACGTCGCAACATTCAGCGCTTCGTTGATAACCTGCGCTTTCCAGCTGGACAGTGCGGCAATTTCCCTTATGCCCGTTGCCTCAATGTTGATCGCCTCCCGTTCGCCGGCCCGCGTCTGCATGCGCGACATGACTTTACCAAACCGCGGGTTGTGCAGGCTGAGGTCCAGCACCCATTTGCCCTGTGTGTTACGGCCCACGTAGGCGCCCACGTGTTCATCCTTGGCCAGTCGCCAGCGATCGCGGGTTTTCTTCACTGAGTACACCTTGCCTGCCAGCGGCACATAGTCTTTCAAGGTCGTCTTGTCCGTGTAAACATGGCTGAAAGTACCTCGCTGCAAGTCCTTCAGCGCGACATCATGCTCTTCGAAAGCCTGCAAACGAGTGCGCGAGGGCGCGGTGATATCCAGGGCAGCCAGGCTCCTGGCGGCAGGCAAAGTCTCATCTGAAAGGTCAGCCTCCGGCACTTCGGTTTCGGTAGGTGGCGCGGCTTCGGTGCCCTCAAGCTCACTGCGCAACGCGGCCATTTGCGCCACGCCCTTGATAAAGTGCTTCAGACCGGCCTTCCATTGGTGCAACTGCAATTCATCGGCTGAGCGCTTGAACAGCGTGTAGCTGCGCCACACCATCAGCGGGTACGCGAGTTTTCCGGCCATGAACTGCACAGCCGTAGGGATGCCCTCGCCCAAAAGAACCCTGATTCGGTCCCAGAGTGATTTGGCGCCTTCCTCGAACTGCCCGGCCAGCATCTTGAGCAATAGCAGGGTGTTGTCATTGAACAAGAAGTGAAGGGCATTGCCGGTGACGGCGTTAAAGGCTGTGCGGATATCGACGGGGCGATGACGGTTGTCTTGCAGTAGATTGCGGTAGGTAGCTTGATGCGGCGCCTCCAGGTGCAGGATGATCCACTCCTGAAGCGCTCCCGGCCTGCCCAATTCATCCAGCAAGGCTTGCTCGTTCGTGTACTCCTTGAGGGCATGGTTGTCGCTATAAGGTGCATACATCACCAACGGGCCAGCGTTGCCGGTCGTTGGACCTATCAGGTAAACGCCCGGCACCCTGGCGGGCGTGGCGCCTTCGGTTGCAATCAACTCCAAAGGTCGAAGCGTGGCCGCTGCACTGTCCAGCTCAGCTCGGGCCAGGGCGTCGGGCATGTCAAACACCTGTTGCACGTAACTCAGCCCTTGGGCTGTCAGACGTTCCTGCAGCCTTTGCTCATGGGCAAATTGCAACGTTTGCCAGGGCAGCTGTCGGCAAAACAAACGCCGGCGCTTGAGGCCCTCATCCGTGTTGGTGTCCAGCTGCGTTTGCAACAGCTTTTGGTAAGCCGTTTTCAGGTCCAGCTGGCGGACCATTTGCACCACGGCGCTGGCATCGAGTGCAGCTGGCAGGGCGGTGGCGGTCCGTGAGCGTAAACGGATGTTTTCGGCATCCAGATCCGGCCAATGCCGCAAGGCAAAATCGGTCAGGCTGAAGACGTGCACGTCGAGGGCCTGATGCACCGGGATCAGCACGTTATCGGGGTCCAGCGTGTGATCGGGGAAGCGCGCCTTAAGCAATTTCAGCAGTGCCGCGTGCGTGTGTGCGCGCATCGACGTGATGCCATGCAGGTAGTCTTCTGTGTCTGGGGCGCTGTTGTGATATTGCTCAAGCAGTTCGGCTTGATGGATCTGCTCCTTGGGCGACGCCATGCCCAGCCAGACCGGCAGCGCCTGTTGATGGGCCATGGCACTCGCCACCGCCGTGGCGCGTGCCAGGTTGGTGGGGGCAGGCTGCTCCAGGGCCGTTTCAATGCAGTCTTGCAGGGGGCGAGCGGCCAATGGGGTCGAAAGCAACTGATCGATACTGTGCATGACCTGGTCGTTGTAAGTTTTCAGGCGATTGTCCAGCAGGTTGTCGTCAATGCGTTGCAGGGGGCCAAGCCGATATGCCTGGTGGGGCGCGCGCAACGAAATCGGCAGGTTTTCCAGCAGGACCAGGCGTTTGATCGGGTGCTGCAGGCGCCCGGTCATCGCCTTGTGCAAGGCCTGCACCGAAGCAAATACCTCATACCCGCGCCGCGGCGTCCAGAGCACGGCCTGCCCCGAACGCTGCGGGTCGATACCACCGCGCTCAGTCAGTACAAACAGGTTGGCAAGGGGTTGGGCGGTGTCGCAGGTGCCGAGGTTCAGGGTCAAGGCGTAGGCATCCGGCAGAAAGCCGTTGAGGCCATGTCGGGTCAGGCGCACAAGGCTCTCGGTGCGTAGCAGGGTATCCACCACCGCGTGGCTGCCGGACAACAGTGTTTTCCCTAACAGCCTCAGTTCGGCTTCACTGCGCAGGCCGAGCAGCATCGAGTGCGCCTGTTTGTTGCTCATGTTGCTGAGGAACAGCCTTGGAAGCCGGCGCATCTCGTGGTTGGCAAATACCTTCAAGACCTGGTTATTGATCATATTGAAGGTACTTAAGGTCATGCTGGGCAACTTCAGGGCCACGTGTGGTTCGAGCTTCCTGTAAAACCCGGTTGTGGGGACGTGGGGAGCGGGAGGTGCTTCACCGCTCAGGCGCTCGATGAAGTGGTCAACCATGCTCACCGACCTCAATGGCGGGCGCTCTTCACGCTCCTGGGCATGCGTTGGGTAAGTGTTGATATAGACCTCTTCGGCCTTGAGCGGCAGGCGCTGTGATTGCAGCTCTGCATTCAAGGCGACAGCGACCATTGAGCGCAATGTCGGCTGGTGCTTGCGCTCGTTGGCCAGCGCATCCTCGGCGGCGCGCAAGCGCTTGAGATGTAGTTTTGCGTGTTCGGCCTGCACGGTGGAGGGCCTGTCGTTGCCGCTGGTGACGAGGTGCGTCGTCCAGCGCCCGGCGGTTTCCATTGCCGCCAGGCGACTGTCGAGCATCGTGCGTATGTCCAGGGCGCAATCGAGCAGCGCGTCCAGGTTGATCTGGCCATCACTGCGCCGGTAAAGGTCCAGTGCGTGGTTCATATTGCTGATTTGCTTGGTCGCAATGCCTTCGAGCATGCCGCCGAAAACCTTGCCCGTAACGGGCAGGGCGGTGATGTTTATCTGGTCCAGGCCTGTAAACGTGTCGCGCTCGTCCAGAGACAGAAAATTGAGCAGCTCATCTTCGTGGCCGGCGGCCTTGAGCATGCTCAACAACGTATCTTTGAGCGCCTGCATGTCCTTGAGCACCTGCACCCCACGCGATTGCGTGTACAGGTAGGCGTGGCTCTCGCTGATCAACAGTGTGCTGGCCAGTTCCACGTAGTGCTGATAGGGCGCATGCAGGCGTACGGTTTCCACGCTCAGTTTTCTGGCGTGAGCATTACGGGCGTGATGGTCTGGCAGGAACAAGGCTTGAAGGGTGTGGCTTTCGTCGGCACTGAGGATTTGCTCCTGGCGCTTGAGCAACACATCCAGGCGAAATTTATCCGCCATCACCTGGGTAAAGAGTTCCAGGCGTGAGGTTTCATTGCCGATGTCTTCGTTCCAATAGGTTTTCAGCAGGCTGTCCAGCAGTTTCGAGAGGCTACCGGAGGTTTCCTTGATCAGGGTTTCCCAATACTGCTGATCTTGTTCGCGTTCTGCCGAGGTGAAGGTACTGGTGGCGTGTTTCGGATTGAAATACTCACGGGTCTGGTCCTTGGGCCAGGCATGTTTCACATAAAACTGCAGCAACGCCTCGCTCAGCGGCAGGGAATTGGCCCAGCGTCGCTGACCGCCCGCCGGGTCCTGGATAAAAAAATTCACCCGTGTATCGCGTTGATCCAGGTTGGGGAAATACGAGCGCGCCATGATGCCGAGCAGCGTGTCGAGCATGCCGTACAACGTCGGGGTCTTTTGCAGGTGCTCGAGTACGGTGCGCACGTTATCCAGCTGGCAGGCCTCAAGGGCTTGCTCCTGGTCTTGCATGACGGCGCCTTCGACAACCGTGGTGGTCAGCGTTATCGGCGTGCCGGCGGGCAAGGCGTTGCGCTGCGCAACCGACAGAAAGCTCATCAATTGGACACGCTGCACCGTATCCGCCAATTGCTCGGCGACATCGACAAGCAGGCTGGCAGGGTCGTCAAACACCTGAATACCGCCATAAGGCGTGTAAAGCAGTGCTTTGCCGGCGTCCGGGGTGGGGCTCATCACAAAGGCGCCGGCCAGTGGAAAGGGCGCCTGGCCCGGCACATTGATCATTAGCCTTTCGACACTCATGGGGTAGGTTTGCCGTTCGGGGTCCTTACGCGCGGCATCGTTGGCCTGATACACCGTATGCAGCCAATCAAGGTCTTTGACGGTCAGCCCCAGCGCACGCTCGCGTGCGCTCGGCGAGTTTCTTTTAATCGGCAGTAAAAATTCGTCAAAAAAATACGCCGGGGTAACGCCGGTCATGGGCTTGCTCCAAAGGGCAGGGGAATGACAGGCTAAGGCCATATGAGCGGCGGGCGGGGTAACTATTGAGGCCCGTCGCAAGTTGACAGCAGGCACAGTGCGTGGTGTTTAATCGGGCACTTGAATGTCCATTCGTTGCCTCTCCTAATCATAAAAACGGAGCTTCAAATGTCTGCGCAGTCTCCGACAGTTGCCAAGGCTTCAACCGCAATCGGCTTCACCGAGTTAGTCGCGCTGCTGCAACAGGTCTTTGTGCGGCACGGCACATCCGCGCAGGTGGCGGCGATCCTTGCGCACAACTGCGCCAGCGCCGAACGTGACGGCGCCCATAGTCACGGCGTGTTCCGCATTCCGGGGTATGTATCGACGCTCAACAGCGGCTGGGTCAATGGCAAGGCTGTGCCCGTGGTCGAGGACGTCGCCGCAGGCTTTGTACGTGTAGATGCCGATAACGGGTTTGCCCAACCGGCGCTCGACGCCGCGCGCTCGCTGTTGGTAGAGAAGGCGCGCAGCGCCGGGATCGCGCTACTGGCGATTCGCAATTCTCATCACTTTGCGGCGTTATGGCCTGATGTCGAGCCCTTCGCCGAAGAAGGCCTGGTGGCCTTGAGCGTGGTCAACAGCATGACCTGCGTGGTGCCCCACGGTGCGGACCGCCCCTTGTTCGGCACCAACCCCATTGCCTTTGCCGCGCCGCGTGCCGATGGGCCGCCCATCGTGTTTGACCTGGCTACCAGCGCGATCGCCCATGGCGACGTGCAAATCGCGGCGCGCAAGGGCGAGCGCCTGCCACCGGGCATGGGCGTGGACAGCCTGGGCCAACCGACCCAGGACCCCAAAGCGATTCTTGAAGGGGGCGCACTGCTGCCATTTGGCGGGCACAAGGGCTCAGCGCTGTCGATGATGGTCGAGTTGCTGGCGGCGGCACTCACGGGCGGCAATTTCTCATTCGAGTTCAATTGGGCCGATCATCCAGGGGCGCGCACACCCTGGACCGGCCAATTGCTGATCGTGATCGACCCGAGCAAAACCGCCGGGCAAGGCTTTGCCGAGCGCAGCCAGGAACTGGTGCGGCAGATGCATGCGGCGGGGTTGCGGCGGTTGCCGGGGGATCGGCGCCATCGCACGCGGGTAAAGTCGCAGGAAACCGGCATCGAGATCGATGCGCAGGAGCTCAAGCAGTTACAGGCACTGGCCGAAGGGTAAAAGAAAAGGCTGCGCCAGTGGCGCAGCCTTTATCACGCAGCCTCGATGGGTTGGTCTCGATGGCGTAATCTCGATGCGCAGTCTCGATGGTTTAGTTACGACGACCCAGCAACAGGCCGACCACCAGGCCAAAACCTGCAGAAATCGCCACGGTCTGCCATGGGTGGCCACCGATATAGTTTTCGGTGGCATCCACCACCGGCTTGCTGCGTTCACGCACGTTCGACACCGAGTCCAGCGCTTGCTTGAGCTTGATTGCAACCTGCTCGCGCAGCGTCTCACCTTCTTCGCCTACCAGCGAAGCGCTGCTTTTGAGCAGCTTGTCCGACTCTTCGATCAAGGCCGTCAGTTCACTGAAAGCTTGATCCTTGATTTGATCTTCGACAGCTTGGGCGGCAGTTTTGCGGGCCATTGTGTGACTCCTTGCGAGTGAATGTGACAGTGAACAATGGAGTGTCGGGCTTGGCTAAAAGTTGCAGTTTTTTTGCCGTGAGCGGTTTGCAGGTAAAATCCGGATCAGGATGGTTCGACCTACAGTGTAAGATGTCACCTATTTGTGCAGCAGGAAATTCAACATGAGCTTCAATCTGGCCAACAAAACCCTCGCCGAACGCGCCGAGCTGGAAGATGAAAAGTCCCGCCTCTACGACCTGTGGCAAACCAATCTGGGCAAGGCCAAGGGCGAAGCGGCGCGTTTGTTCGGCGAGCGTGCCAAGCGCAAAGGCAAGTGGGCTGAGTGGGTACGTGCCGAGCTTGATGGCATGTCGCCGCCGGAGTTTTCCAACATGGTGCGCAGCGAAGTCAACAAACTGATGGCCGCTGCTAAGTAAAGCTGGCCACAATGGCTTCGCGCACTCTGAGCAACAGCGGATCCAGCTGCGCCTGGGTGCGCCAGCCCAACTCCACCGGGTAGCGCGGCAGCGCCAGTGGGCAGGGCAACACACGCAAGCCGGTCATCTGCGCAATCGCTTCGGCGGCATGCCCGGGAATCGTCGCCACTGCCGCGCTGCCCTTGAGCAAAAACGGCAGCCCGGCAAAGTGACTGGTGGACGCACACACCTGGCGGCTCAACCCGTGCGCCGCCAACCCTTCATCGGTAATCCCGATAAACCCGCCCGACGACACCAACACATGCTCGCGTGCCACGAACTCCGCAAGGCTGATGCCGTGTTGCCCCGGCGCCAGGCTGTGCGGGTCGACCAGGCAGCGGTAGTCGCCTTCGCCCAGCACGTGCCGGCTCAACCTGCGCTCGGCAAAGCCGCCGGCGGTGATCGCCAGGTCCAGGCTGCGCTCGAGCAGGGCGCCTGCCACGATCTGGCTGTGGGTCTGGCGGAAGATCACCCGCAGTTTCGGCGCGCGCCGGGCAATTTCTGCCATCAGCCGCCGGCCATGGGCAATCTCGAAGTCATCGGACAAGCCCAGCACCACCGAGCGGCCCTGATAGTTCGGGTTGGCCGGGTTGATCATTTCCAGGCTCTGCCGACAACGGTCCAGCGCCTCGCTGATCACCGGTTTCAACTGATTGGCGCGCAAGGTCGGCGCCAGCCCACGCCCGGTGCGCACAAACAGTGGGTCGTCGTACACGTCACGTAAACGTCGCAGGCCGGCGCTGATCGCCGATTGCGTGACGCCCAGGCGCAAGGCTGCGCGGCTGGCGCTGGACTCGTCGTGCAAGGCTTCGAAGGTTTTCAGCAGGTTCAGGTCAACCTGGGCGATATTCATTTGGCTCATATCATTTAGCACTGAAGTGGGCTTTATTCATGATTGCCCCTCGCCGGAGAATGGGCAACCCCCTTTCTCTGGAGAGAACCTGATGCCCATTTCTACCGTAGCGGCGTTACAGATCGGAGCCTTGCCGGGTGGCAAGGCTGACACCCTGGCCCAGATCCTCACCTACGAGGAGGCGATTGTGCGCAGTGGCGCGCAATTGGTGGTGATGCCCGAAGCGTTGCTCGGCGGGTATCCGAAGGGTGAGACCTTCGGCACGCAGTTGGGCTACCGCTTGCCGGAAGGCCGTGAAGCCTTTGCGCGCTATTTTGCCAATGCCATCGATGTACCGGGCGCCGAGACCGAGGCGCTGGCGGGGCTATCCGCGCGCACCGGTGCCAGCCTGGTACTCGGCGTGATCGAGCGCAGTGCCAGCACGTTGTATTGCACCGTGTTGTATTTCGAACCCACCGGCGGCCTGGTGGCCAAGCACCGCAAACTGATGCCCACCGGCACTGAACGACTTATATGGGGCACGGGCGATGGCTCGACCTTGCCGGTGATCGACGCTGCTGTCGGGCGCTTGGGCGGCGCGGTGTGCTGGGAAAACATGATGCCGCTGCTGCGCACGGCGATGTACGCCAAAGGTGTGCAAGTGTGGTGCGCGCCGACGGTGGATGAGCGCGAGATGTGGCAAGTGAGCATGCGCCACATCGCCCATGAAGGCCGCTGCTTTGTGGTGAGCGCCTGCCAGGTGCAGGCTTCGCCGGCGGCGTTGGGCACGCAGGTTGCCAATTGGCCGTCAGAGCGCCCGTTGATCGCGGGCGGCAGTGTGATTGTCGGGCCGATGGGTGACATCCTGGCCGGGCCGCTGGTGGGGGAAGAAGGGTTGCTGACTGCGCAGATCAACACCGATGATCTGGTGCGGGCGCGCTATGACTATGACGTGGTGGGGCATTACGCGCGGCCGGACATATTCGAGTTGGTGGTGGATGAACGCGCCAAACCGGGTGTGCGCACACTGACAGATTAAACACGGTAAAAATGTGGGAGCGGGCTTTCACTGTTTGGGAGATCTGAATGCCAACCACTCCTGGCGGGTAATCTCCCAAATGTCGCGTGGGAAGGTGCCTTCTACAAACTCACCCATCTGCGTGCGGATCCAGCGCATCCCCGTGCGCTCGGAGATCCGCCGCGATGCCAGATTGGGCGCAGCCTTGGGCACGCGCATCCGCGGGCGCTTGAGCACTTCGAACCAGTAGTGCGTCACCGCCGCACTGGCTTCGGTCATAAAGCCCTGGCCTTGCCATTGCGGGCCCAGCCAGAAGCCTCGGTTATCGTCTTCCTCGTCCGTGAGGTTGATATTGCCGATCATCGGTTGCGGCGCACTTTTAAGGCGGATCGACCAATGCCATTGGTCGCCACGGGCCATGCCCGGCAAGGCTACCTGTTCCAGGTAGCGGCGCGCGCCATCGGCCGGGTACGGCCAGGGCACCTCGGCAGTCAGGTAACGCACCACATCCCAATGCGCGAATTGCGCCTGGATGTCCTCGGCATCGTCCAGGGTCAGCGGGCGCAGGATCAGTCTTTGGGTAAACAACGTCGGTTGCATGGCCATTACCAGGTTGCGGTGTTGGGCAGGTTCAGGGTGCCACGCTCCACAAAGCGCATGGTGCCGAACAGGCCACCCGCCAGTTTGCCGCGCAGTGTGTAGGGCAGGTTGTTCAGGCTTTGAGTCTGGCTCAGCCCCAAGGTTTGACGCAACACGGAGAACGCCGAAACACTCACCGGCACCATCAGCACCCTCTCGGAAAACCGTGGGATGCTGCCGGCCTGGTCGCTTACCCCGGACGCCAAGGGGCGCCCATTGACGTCCAGGTCCAGGGCCACACCACTGTAGTCGATCGCCGTTTCATTGGGGTTTTGTACCCGCAACTTTACGGCGAAACGCACTTCCAGGTCCTGGCTTTGCAGCGGTTCGATGCCCACCACGCTGATATTGACCGGGTCGCGATTGGGGAACAGCGCGCAGGCGCTCAAGGTCAGCAACAGCAGCGATAGAACCATGAGCTTGCGCATACCAAAGGTGCTCCTATTTCGTGACGTCCGGATCCTGCATGACCTTGAGAGTAGAGGACTCCGGATCAAATTCATCCTCTTCCAGCTCTAAGAACTCCTCGGGCAGGAAAATGTTCAGCACGATTGCACAGAACGCGCCCACGGTGATCGGCGATTCAAAGATGTTGTGCAGCGCCTTGGGCAGGTCGCGCAGCACTTCCGGTACGGCGGCCACACCCAGGCCCATGCCCAAGGAGATCGCCACGATCAGCACATTGCGGCGGTGCAGCCCGGCTTCGGCGAGGATCTTGATCCCGGCCACGGCCACGGTGCCGAACATGATCAGCGTGGCGCCGCCCAATACCGGCTTGGGCATCAGTTGCAGCACTGCGCCGATCATCGGGAACAGCCCCAGCAACACCAGCAGGCCGGCGATAAAATATGCGACGTAGCGGCTGGCCACACCGGTCAGCTGGATCACGCCGTTGTTTTGAGCGAAGGTCACCATGGGCAGGCTGTTGAACGTCGCCGCCATCGCCGAGTTGAGGCCGTCGGCCAGCAGGCCGGACTTGATGCGCTTGATGTACAGCGGGCCCTTGACCGGTTGCTGGGAAATCATCGAGTTGGCCGTCAGGTCACCGGCCGCTTCCAGCGGTGAAATCAGGAAGATCACCGCCACCGGGATAAACGCCACCCAGTCGAACGAAAAACCATACTTGAACGGCACCGGCACACTGATCAGCGGCACCTGGGGCAGCGCGGCCATGTCGACGCGGCCCATCCACCAGGCCACCACAAAACCCAGGGTCAGGCCGATCACGATCGAACCCAGGCGCACGAACGGGTTACTGAAGCGGTTGAGCACCACGATGGTCAACAGCACCAGCGCGGCCAGCCCCATATTGCCCGCGGCACCCAGGTCGCTGGCCCCGAAGCCGCCGGCCATGTCGGTGACCGCTACCTTGATCAGCGACAAACCCATCAAGGTAATGATGGTGCCGGTGACCACCGGAGTGATCAGCTTGCGCAGTTTGCCGATGAACTGGCTGAGCACCACCTCGATAAACGCGGCGAAAAAGCAGATGCCGAAAATCGTCGAGAGGATCTCATCGGTACCGCCGCCCCGGGCCTTGACCATGAACCCGGCGCTGAGGATCACGCTGATAAACGAAAAGCTCGTCCCCTGCAGGCACAACAGGCCGGAACCGATCGGGCCGAAGGTACGCGCCTGCACAAAGGTGCCGAGCCCGGACACGAACAGCGCCATGCTTACCAGGTAAGGCACCTCGCTTTCCAGGCCGAGCACGCCGCCGACGATCAAGGTCGGGGTGATGATGCCGACGAAGCTGGCAAGCACATGTTGCAGCGCGGCAAAGATCGCTGCGGTGAAATGCGGGCGGTCTTCCAGGCCATAGATCAGGTCGGATTTATAGCGCGGGCGGGGGGCTTGAGCGTCAGACAAACTACGGGCTCGGGTCAGAAAATGGAGGCGCAGGATGCCAGAAAGTGCCAGCCCTCAGAAGTGTAAAAAAATATTTATAAAAGCCCTGCGCAAAACCTCAGGATCTGCCGATATCTCGTATAGGCCCACATTCCAACCATAACAGTGGTGACCAAAGATCAGAGCGGCGCGTTGACGCCCACTGATCGTTTCGCGGCATGGACGCTCGCAAACACTCCTTCTGAGAGCAACCCCTATGTCCCTACGTCATTTGAATATTGCCCCTCGCGCGTTTCTCGGTTTCGCATTCATTGCGTTGTTAGTGGTGGTGTTGGGGGTGTTTGCGGTCAGCCGCATGACGCAGATCCGTCAGTCGTCGGTGGAGATGACCTCCACGCAACTGCCCAGCGTCACGTACCTGGGCAACATCACCGAAAACGTGCTGCGCTTGCGCATCCTCTCTTTTCGCGTGTTGGTCAACCGCGAGCCTGTCGGCCTGCAGGAAGCCGAAACCCGCATGGGCGTCCTGACCGACAAAGTAAAAACCGCCCAGGCCGGGTATGCGCCGCTGCCGGCGGGGCCGGAGGAAGCAGCGTTGTACAAGGCATTTGTGAGTACGCTGGACAACTACCTCAAGGCACAGGCCGAAATGCTGGCCTTGTCCAAACAAAACAAAGTCGAGGAGATGCGTGCGTTAATTAACACGCGTATCAAGGACGGTACTGACCAGATGGGTGAGCAGCTCAACAAGCTGATCGCCATCAATGCCGCCGATGCCAGGGATGCCGACACCTTGGCCGGGTCGAGTTATCAAGGCGCGATTACCGGCGTAATTGTCTTCTCAGTCGCTGCCGCCGTGCTGACGGTCCTGCTCGCCTGGCTGCTGACCCGCAGCATCGTCACGCCGCTGCGCAAAGCGTTGGAAGTGGCCCAGACCATTGCCGGCGGTAACCTGACAACCGTTATCGAAGACGCCGGCAAGGATGAGCCTGCGCGCCTGCTGGGCGCCTTGTCGGCGATGCAAACCAACCTGCGCCAGACCATCCAGCACATCGCCGGCTCGGCCACACAACTGGCCTCGGCCGCCGAAGAATTGAGCGCGGTGACCGAAGAAGCCTCCAAAGGCCTGCAACAGCAGAACAACGAAATCGACCAGGCCGCCACGGCCGTCAACGAAATGACCGCCGCCGTCGAAGAAGTGGCGCGTAATGCAGTGTCTACTTCAGAAGCTTCCAGCCAGTCCAACCAGGCGGCGCGGGAAGGGCGTGACCGTGTGGTGGAAACCGTCGGCGCCATTCAGACCATGACCCAGGATGTGCAAAACACCGCACGGATGATTGAAGGCCTGGCGACCCAGGGCCGTGATATCGGCAAGGTCCTCGACGTGATCCGCGCGATTGCCGAACAGACCAACCTGCTGGCACTTAATGCTGCGATTGAAGCCGCACGCGCCGGTGAAGCCGGGCGTGGGTTTGCCGTGGTGGCCGATGAAGTCCGCGCCCTGGCGCACCGCACCGCGCAATCGACCCAGGAAATTGAAAAAATGGTCGCCGGCATCCAGAGTGGCACCGGCGACGCCGTGCAGTCGATGCAGCAGAGCAACCAGCGCACCCAGACCACCCTGGAACTGGCGCGCGCTGCCGGTGTGGCCCTGGAACAGATCACCGAATCGATCAGCCTGATCAACGAGCGCAACCTGGTGATCGCCAGCGCCTCGGAAGAACAGGCCCAGGTGTCCCGTGAAGTGGATCGCAACCTGGTCAATATCCGCGACCTCGCGACTCAATCGGCGGCAGGCGCCAACCAGACCAGCGCGGCCAGCCATGAACTGTCGCGCCTGGCAGTGGATTTGAATGGGATGGTCGCGCGGTTCGTTATCTGAGTTGAGCACACGGGGGAGCGCGCCGCTCCCCTTGATCAGACCTCACCTACGTTGACCCAGCGCTCCTCGCGGGCGGCCAGACGAATCGCCGTGGCCAGCCGCTCGACCGCCCACGCGGCTTCAAAGTCAGTACCCGCAGCGCCTTGCCCCGCCAGCGCCATGACCAGCTCCTGAACTTCCAGGGTCTTCAACTCGTTGTATCCCAACTGATGCCCGGCGGCAGGGCTGAATGCGGCATAGCCGGGCAGGGCGGGACCGGCGAGCACACGCTGGAAACCGTCCTGACCGGCGCGGCATACGCGCAGTTCATTCAAACGTTCCTGATCGAATGCCAAGGTGCCTTGAGTGCCGCTGATTTCAAAATTCAAGTGATTCTTGTAGCCCTGCTTGAGCCAACTGCTGCTCACGGTGCCACGGGCGCCGTTGGCAAAGCGCAGCAGGGCATGCACCTGGTCGTCCACCGCGATCGATTTCAGGTCGCTGCCGCCTTTGACGGCCGGGCGTTGCGCATGCACGGTGTGGGTGTCGGCACACACGCTCACCACATCGCCCACCAGATAACGCGCCATCGACAGCAAGTGGCTGCCCAGATCCGCCAGTGCGCCGCCGGCATGTTCCACTTCACAGCGCCACGACCAGGGCGAGGCCGGGTCGGCCATGAAGTCTTCGCTGAATTCGCCCTGGAAGCTGATGATCTCGCCCAGTTCGCCGTCGATAATCATCTGCCTGGCCAGGCCAATCATCGGGTTGTGCTGGTAGTTGTAACCGACACGCGTGACTACGCCGGCCGCATGTGCGGCGCGGCGCATGGCGTCGGCCTGCTCCAGGCTGACCGCCAAGGGTTTTTCGCAATACACCGCTTTGCCCGCCGCAATGGCCGCCATGGCCATGGGGTAGTGCAAGTGATTGGGCGTGGTGATGGCCACTACATCGACATTAGGGTCATTGACCAGCGCCTGCCAGTCACCGTGGGCCTGGGCAAAGCCCCAGGCCGTGGCGCAACGCTTGGCGCGTTCGGTGTCGACATCGGCCAGCGCTGCCAGCTTGAGGTGTACCGGCAGTTCGAATACTGCGCGGGCATTGTTGAACGCCAACGCATGGGCGCGGCCCATGAAGCCTGTGCCGATCAAGCCGATTCCGAGTTCACGCATCGCCGTGGTCCTTTGGATTATTGTTGTCAGGAAGGTTATTAATGGAATAAAAATTCGCTAAATTCAATAGATAGAATAAAAATTCATTAAGCTCGCTCGTTCCCACGCTCCGCGTGGGAACGCAGCCAAGGACGCTCTGCGTTCGCTCTTGAAGTCGTGACGCGGAGCGTCACAGGCCGCATTCCCACGCGGAGCGTGGGAACGAGCATCAAACGGGCATCAGTCTGCGTAATGCAGACATATTCAGGCCAACGCCAAACACCCTCAGTTAACAAAAGATAACGTAGCGCCGATTGTCAGACGATTCCAAAGCCCGATAGGATGGCCCCTGCTTCCTCCAGGCGCTCTAGATTGCAGGTTTCAGAGCCCGGGAAGGCGAGACCACCTAACAATAATAAATGGGGAGAAAGGTCTATGAGTGAGCCTGTCATGGGTTGGGCTGTTTGCCGCCCGCGCGCCGCACGCAAGGTTGCGATGCTGGCCACAGCGCTCTCGCTGCTTGGGGTGTTGTCGACACCCGCGCTGGCAGCCGGCGACACCAGCGGCGCACAGCCGGTATTTGCAATTGAATCCCCCAAGGCCGCCAAGGGCCTGATGATCGATGTGGTGCATGCCGGCAAGCGCCTGGTGGCGGTCGGCGATCGCGGGCACATCCTGTATTCCGATGACCAGGGCCGTTCCTGGGCCCAAGCCAAAGTGCCGACCCGGCAACTGCTCACGGCGGTGTATTTCGTCGACGATAAACACGGTTGGGCGGTGGGCCATGACGCGCAGATCCTCGCCACCACCGACGGTGGCGCCACCTGGGCCCAGCAGTTTCAGGACCTCAAGCGCGAAGCGCCATTGCTCGATGTGTGGTTCAAGGACGCCGAGCATGGCCTGGCCGTGGGTGCCTACGGTGCGCTGATCGAAACCACCGACGGCGGCAAAACCTGGGACGATGTGAGCGATCGCCTCGACAACGAAGACCAGTTTCACCTCAATGCCATCGCCTCCATCAAGGGGGCCGGGCTGTTTATCGTCGGCGAGCAGGGCAGCATGTTTCGTTCCCGCGACGACGGCCAGACCTGGGAAAAACTCGAAGGCCCGTATGAAGGCTCGCTGTTCGGTGTGATCGGCACCGCCCAGCCGCAGACGCTGTTGGCCTATGGCCTGCGCGGCAATCTGTACCGCTCCAGCGATTTTGGCAGCACATGGGAGCAGGTCCAGTTGAATGCGGCCCGTGGTGCCCTGGAATTTGGCTTGTCGGGCGCGGCGTTGCTCGATGACGGCGCCATCGTGGTGGTCGGCAACGGCGGCAGCGTGGTGGTCAGCCACGACGACGGCCAGACCTTCAGCGTGTTCAACCGCCCGGACCGCATTTCGCTCTCCTCGGTCACGGCGGCGGGCAATGGCAACTTGATTCTGGCGGGGCAGGGCGGCGTTCGTGTTGCCAAGCCGACCGGCGCTGAACTCGAAAAACAATAAGAAGGCGGGGAAAGAATGAGCAGTCATCACAACGATAAAGCGACCTTTCTTGAGCGCCTGATCTTCAACAACCGCCCGGCAGTGATCGTTATCTGCCTGCTGGTGAGTATTTTCCTGTTCTGGCAGGCGACCTTGATCCGCCCGTCCACCAGCTTTGAAAAGATGATCCCGCTCAAGCACCCCTTCATCGAAAAGATGATGGAGCACCGTAACGACCTGGCCAACCTGGGCAACACGGTGCGTATCTCGGTGGAGGCCAAGGACGGCGACATCTTCTCGAAGGAATACATGGAGACCCTGCGGCAGATCAACGACGAGGTGTTCTACATCTCCGGCGTTGACCGCTCGGGCCTCAAGTCGCTGTGGAGCCCCAGCGTGCGCTGGACCGAAGTCACCGAAGAGGGCTTTGCCGGCGGTGAAGTGATCCCGCAAAGCTACAACGGCTCGCCGCAAAGCCTCGACCAACTGCGCAACAACGTGCTCAAGTCCGGCCAGGTCGGGCGTCTGGTGGCCAACGATTTCAAGTCGAGCATCGTCGATATTCCGTTGTTGGAGTCCTACCCGGACCCGCAGGACCAAGGCAAGTTGCTGGCCCTGGACTACCGCAAGTTCTCCCATGAACTCGAAGACAAGATCCGCGACAAATTCGAAGCCCAGAACCCCAACGTCAAAATCCACATCGTCGGGTTTGCCAAGAAAGTCGGTGACCTGATCGACGGCCTGGTGATGGTGGTGATGTTCTTCGGCATCGCGTTTGTCATCACCTTGATTCTGCTGCTGTGGTTCACCAACTGCCTGCGCAGCACCATCGCGGTGTTGAGTACCACCCTGGTGGCGGTGATCTGGCAATTGGGGCTGATGCACTTTTTCGGCTTCGGCCTCGATCCGTATTCGATGCTGGTGCCGTTCCTGATCTTTGCCATCGGTATTTCCCACGGCGTGCAGAAGATCAACGGTATCGCCCTGCAATCGAGTGAGGCGGACAACGCACTGACCGCGGCGCGGCGCACCTTCCGGCAATTATTCCTGCCCGGCATGATTGCGATCCTCGCCGACGCCGTGGGCTTTATCACGCTGCTGATCATCGACATCGGCGTGATCCGCGAGCTGGCCATCGGCGCGTCCATCGGCGTGGCGGTGATTGTGTTCACCAACCTGATCCTGCTGCCGGTGGCGATCTCCTATGTCGGCATCAGCAAGCGTGCCATCGCCAGGAGCAAGAAGGACGCGCACCGCGAACACCCGTTCTGGCGCCTGCTGTCCAAATTCGCCAGCGCGAAGGTTGCGCCCGTCTCGATCCTGCTCGCGCTGGTCGCCTTCGGCGGCGGCCTCTGGTACAGCCAGAACCTCAAGATCGGCGACCTGGACCAGGGCGCACCGGAACTGCGCCCGGATTCGCGCTACAACAAAGACAACAACTTCATCATCAGCAACTACTCCACCAGCTCCGATGTGCTGGTGGTGATGGTCAAGACCAAGGCCGAGGGCTGTTCGCGTTATGAAGCCATGGCGCCCATCGACCAGTTGATGTGGAAGATGCAGAACACCGAGGGCGTGCAGTCGGCGATTTCGCTGGTGACCGTGTCCAAGCAGATGATCAAGGGCATGAACGAGGGCAACCTCAAATGGGAAACCCTGTCGCGTAACCCCGACGTGCTGAACAACTCCATTGCCCGCGCCGACGGCCTGTACAACAACAATTGCTCACTGGCGCCGGTGCTGGTGTTCCTCAACGACCACAAGGCCGAAACCCTCGACCGCGCCGTGCATGCGGTGCAGGACTTCGCCAAGGAAAACAACCGGGACGGCCTGGAATTTATCCTCGCCGCCGGTAATGCCGGGATCGAGGCCGCCACCAACGAGGTAATCAAGGAGTCGGAGCTGACCATCCTGATTCTGGTGTACCTGTGCGTGGCGACCATGTGCATGATCACCTTCCGCTCCTGGGCGGCGACCCTGTGCATCGTGTTGCCGCTGGTGCTGACCTCGGTGCTGGGCAACGCCCTGATGGCCTTCATGGGCATCGGCGTCAAGGTCGCGACCTTGCCGGTGGTGGCGCTGGGTGTGGGGATAGGCGTGGACTATGGCATCTACATCTACAGCCGTCTGGAAAGCTTCCTGCGCGCCGGCCTGCCGTTGCAAGAAGCCTACTACCAGACGCTCAAGTCCACCGGTAAGGCCGTGCTGTTCACCGGTTTGTGCCTGGCCATCGGTGTGTGCACCTGGATCTTCTCGGCCATCAAGTTCCAGGCCGACATGGGCCTGATGCTCACCTTCATGCTGCTCTGGAACATGTTTGGTGCGCTGTGGCTGTTGCCGGCACTGGCGCGGTTCCTGATCAAGCCCGAGAAGCTGGCGGGGCAGAAGGGCAATTCGTTGTTTGCACACTAACGGTTTTACTCGGTTAACCGGTGGGAGCGGGCTTGCTCGCGAATGCGGTGTATCAGTCGCCAGATGCATAGACTGAACGACCGCTTTCGCGAGCAAGCCCGCTCCCGCATTAATTCCAGGTCCAACCTATAGGTTACAGCGTGGGCTATCATGGGCACTTTCCCCAAATGATTGACTGCCATGACTGCCGACACCGCTACCTTGCTCGATGCTTTTAAAGACTGCCAGATGGTCGAAATCGATGGGCTGCACACCTTCGATTTCAGCCTGGATGACCAGAAACTGTTGATCATTTGCATGGACGGTCGCGCCGAAAAGCGCTGGAGTTTCAGCCTGGAGCAAGTCAACGCGGCGGTGTTTGATCCAACCTTGCAAAGCTGGACCCTTACCGGTGACTCGGGCGAGCATCGCCTGGTGTGCATGAGTGGCATCACCGGCAACAATAACGACGAGGACGAAGCGGATGATGATGCGTAAATTCTGGCCCCTGCTGATGGCGGGCAGTGTTGGTGCGATGTCGGTGCAAGCCGCGCCGGCCGACACCTATGAACTGTTGGTGGGCAGCTACACCGCCGGCACCAGCGAAGGTATTTACCGCCTGCAATTTGACAGCCGCACCGGCCAGTTCAGTGGCAAGCCCGTGCTGGCGGCCAAGGCGGCCAACCCGTCGTGGCTGACGATATCGAAAGACCAGAAGCACCTTTTTGTGGTCAACGAAAACGGCCCAGGGCAAAAAGACCCGGTCGGCCGCGTCAGCAGTTACAGCATCAACCCGCAGAATCATCAGCTCAGCCTGATCAACCAGGTCCAAAGCCTGGGCAACGAACCGACCCATTCCAGCCTGGCCGCTGATGGCCGTTACCTGTTTGTCGCCAACTATTCGGTGCTGGAAGATCCGGGCGGCAGCCTGGCGGTTTTGCCGGTTGATGCCAATGGCAAGCTCTCGGCGCCGGTGCAACTGAGCGGGCACCCGGCCAGCCGCGTGAACCCGGAGCGTCAGGCCTCCAACCACGTACACTCGGTGGTGTCGTCGCCGGACGGCAAGTATGTGTTTGTGCAGGACCTGGGCGCCGACAAGGTGTTTGCCTACCACTACGACCCCAAGGCCAACCACGAACTGCCCTTGACCCCGGCCGATCCCGCCTTTGTGCAATTGCCACCGGGCAGCGGCCCGCGCCACCTGTTGTTCAGCGCCGATGGCAAGCATGCCTGGCTGACCACCGAAATGAGCGCCCAGATCGCGGTGTTCGATTACAACGACGGCAAACTCAGCCAGACCCAGTTGGTCGATTTTGCCGCCGGGCAGCCGGTGTCCGACAAGGCCGGAGCAGCGGTACATGCCTCAAGCGACGGCAAATTCCTGTATGTGAGCAACCGCGGCACGGCCAACCAGATGCTGGTGTTCAGCGTCGACCCGGCCACCGCGCACCTCAAGGAACTGCAACGGCGTTCCGTTGAAGGCGACCACCCGCGCGAGTTCAGCCTGGACCCGAGCGGCAAGTTTTTGCTGATCGCCAACCAGAAAAGCAATGAAATCGTGGTGGTCGAGCGTGACCCCAAGACCGGCCTGCTGGGTAAAACCGTGCAGAAACAGTCGATCGATGCGCCCAGCGACCTCAAGTTCCTGGTGCGTCAATAAGCCACAGGCCCCGCAGTGCGGGGCCTGACCCTTTGTATTAATTCTATTGATAGCGGCTACTGTTTCAAAGCATTTCTAAGGTTCAACCCTCGGGCGTAAGTTTGGTTCCAAGGCCTTCCCGGCCACCTGACCAAACGAACACAAGGGTTACCGCCATGAACTTGAACCTCTTCTCCATCATCGCCGCTTCCGCCGTTTCCGCCACCGTGGCCCTGCCAGCTGCCGCCAGCGTGGAAGTCTCCGGCAAAAAATCCAACACCACCGCCTACACCCAGAAATACCTGCAACAAAGCGCCAACTTCTATGCCGCACTGGATCACAAAGCCCAGCACTGAGCTTGAGCCAAGCGACGGTCAAATGTGGGAGCTGGCTTGCCTGCGATGAAATCAACTCGGTGTATCAGTTGGACCGAGTCGTCGGCATCGCAGGCAAGCCAGCTCCCACATTTGATTGTGTGGATCTCAGGGTTTTGCCATTACCGCCACAAAAAGCGGCGATTCCAGAAAGCGCTGCAACCAATGCTGCAAGCGCTTGTACGGCGTCTGAGCAAACCACTCGCGATCCACATGCGCAAACTGGCGCACAAATGGCGCCAGTGCCGCATCTGCCAGGCTCAAATGCTCGGCCAGCAAGTAGTCATTTCCCGCCAGCAAACCTTCCAGCTTCTGCAAAAACACCTCGCCCTCGGCCCGATAGTGTTCCATCGGCTGCTCCGGGTAGCGCTCGGCGTACTTGTATCGATTCAAATGATGTTTGAACACCTGGTCGTTCTCAGCAATCAGTGCCTGAACCCTCGGGTCGCCCTGTAGCAACCAGTTATCAGGGTCGTGCTGCGCCAGCGCCCATTGCATGATCTCCAGGCTTTCCTCGATCACCCGGCCGTTCACGCAAAGCACCGGCACCGTGCCCTTGGGCGACAGCGCGAGCATCTCGGCCGGCTTGGCCTTGAGGCTCACTTCGATGATGTGCACGGGCACGCCCGAGTAGCGCAAGGCCAGGCGTGCCCGCATCGCATACGGGCAGCGCCGAAACGAATAGAGCAGCGCCTCGCTCACTTGACCTCCAGCGTACTCAAACCATTGCCCTGGCGCTTGACCTGGATCTGCACCGGGATGCGCTCATGCATTTCCTGCACGTGGGAGATCACCGCCACCTTGCGGCCCTGGGCCTGCAAACCGTCCAGCGCGTCCATTGCCAATTGCAGCGACTCGGGGTCGAGGCTGCCAAAGCCTTCGTCGATAAACAGCGACTCGATCTTCAAAGTGCTCGACGCCATCGACGCCAGCCCCAACGCCAGCGCCAGCGACACCAGGAACGTCTCACCACCCGACAGCGAATGCACCGAGCGCAATTCGTCGCCCATCTCCGTGTCCATCACCAACAGCCCCAACATGCTGCCGCCACGCTTGAGGCGATAGCGGCGCACCAGTTGGCGCAGTTGCACGTTGGCGTGGTGCACCAGCAGGTCGAGGTTGTAGGCCTGGGCGATCTTGCGGAACGTGTCGCCGGTGGCCGAGCCAATCAGCGCATTCAGGCGTGCCCAGCGCTGCCATTCGTCATAGGCCTTGGCGATATGCTCGCCCAGGACATGGTTGGCGTCCTGGCGACGCTGGTCTTCAGACTGGCGCGCACGCAATTCGGCGCAGCGGCTGTCGCCCTCGGCCAGTTGCTGATTCAGCGCGGCCAGACTGCTGTCCAGCTGTTCGGCGTCCAGGTTGCCATTGTGCAAGGCCTGGTGTTCGGCCAGGCGCTGTTCGCGCTCTTGCAGCAACACCTTGGCTTGCTCCACGGCTTTTTCGCTGTGTTGCAACTGCTGGCGCAAGGCGCTGACCTGGCTGTCATCAAAGGCCAGCAAACGCGTCAGCCCGTCGTTATCGAGTTCTGGATGAAGCGCGCGCCATTCACCCAGGCGCGCGGCGAGGGTGTGCTGCTCGGCGGTCAGCGCCTGTTGGCGTTCCTGCAGGGCCTTGAGGTCGGCGGCCAATTGGATCAGAGCATCGCGGCTGTCTTGCAGCTGTTGGCTGGCGTCGCTGTCGCTGCGGCGTGATTGCGCCACGGCCTGATCCAGCTGCTGTTGCCACTGTTCGGCAGTGGCGTGCTCGCCCAGCAATGCGCTGAGCTGTGCCTGGGCGGCCTGTTGCTGCGTGGTCAGCTCGCTGACTTGCTGCTGCAAGGCTTCCAGCTGCTGCTGGCGATGCTGCTGATGGGTCTGTTCTTTCTCGATGGCCTGCTGGCGCTCTTGCTGTTCGGCCAACTCATCGCGCTGATGGCCCAACTGTTCCAGGCGCTGGCTGACGTGCTGGTCCAGTTGCATAAAGGTCGCTGCCGGTTCACGGCGCAAACCCTCGAGGGTGTCGGCCGGTAGCAGGCCGGCGAAGGCATGCAGTTCTTCGTCCAGGCGCTCACGGTCATTGGACAGTTCGCGCTGCTGGTCCACCAGCAACTGGCGGGCTTGCTGGCTGGCATCCTGGGCGGCTTGCAGTTGTTGCTGCAAACGCCCGGCATTTTGCTGCAGGTTGAGCAGGGCGCTTTGGCGTTGCTCATCCTGGGCAATGTTCTGCGTCAGCTGACTCAGCTGCTGGCCCAGCCAGGCGCTGCGTTTGGCGGCATCCTGGTTGAACAGCGAGGCGGACAACGGGTGCGCTTGCAGGCTCGGCGTCAGGCTCTGCTGTTGCGCCGCCAACTGCTCCTGCTGGAGCAGGAATTCCTTTTGCTGGGCGATCAAGCCGCCCACTACGCCACGCAGTTCGGTGAGTTTTTCCTTGAGGGTGTCGACGGCCTTCTGCGCCGTGGCTTCTTCATTTTCATCATGGCGGCCAAGGCTTTGCAGCAAGGCTTCGGGTTGATGGTACGGATGCTCGTGGCTGCCGCACACCGGGCACGGCTGGTCGTCCTGCAACTGCTCGCGCAACTCCTCGACACTGGCACTGCGCGCCAGGCGCTGGCGTTCCAGCAGCTGCTTGGTGACCGACAGGGTTTGTTCGGCTACGGTCAGTTCGGCCTTGGTTTGCAGGCCGGTCTGGTTCAGCTGTTCGCGTTGTTGCTGCGCGTCTGCGAGTTTTTGCGTCAGCGCGGCGCTGTGTAGATCCAGCTGCTGTTGGCTGTCCCACAAACGGGTGAGGTCTTCAAAGGCGCGTTGCTGCTTGCGGTTGTCTTGCAAGAGGCCGGCGAGCAATTGGATTTGTTCGGCCACGGCGTGCGGTTCGGCACCGGCTTCCTGGTACAGCAGGTCCAGTGCCTCGCGTTGCTGGGTGAATTTTTCGGCCGCGGTGGTGGCTTTGTGTTCAAGCTGCGGCAGTTCGGCCTGGCCCTTGTTCAGGCGGTTGCCGATCTGCATCAGTTGCTGCAGGCGGTCGCGGTAGGCGGCCCAGGCGTCGCTGAGCGGTGCCAACGCGGCGCTGCGCTCAAGTTCAGCGGCCAGGCGTTGCAGGCGCCCGGTAACCTGGGCCTGCTTCTCCAGCAAGCCATTGAGCAACGATTGCCCTTCGGCGCAGGCGGTGTCCTGTTGCTGCTTGTCGTCGTTGCGTTTGGCCAGGTCTTTGCTCAGGTGGGCGAGGGTGCTCTGCTGTTCGAACGCCTGGCGCAGCAAGGGCACGGCGTCGGCCTGGTGTTTCAAGGCGTCAGCCAAGGCAACCTGGGCGGCGGCCTGCTGCTGTTGCGCCTGCTCCTGGTGCGTTTGCAACGTGGTTTGCTGCTCAAGGTGCTGTTGAATCTGCACCGCCAGTGGCGTCAGCAGGGTGTCGAGTTCAGCCAGGCGCGCGAACTGATGGCGTTGTGGTGCTAACTGCTCCAGGCGGCTCAGGTCCTGACGTTGTGGGGCTTGGCTGTCCCAGACCTGTTGGGCTTGTTGCAACTGTTCGGTGGCACTGAGCTGGCGCTCCTGCCACTCACGCAGCTCCTTGAGCCAGGTGTGCTGCAATTCCAACTGCTTGAGTTGAGCCTGTTGGGTCTTGAGGTGCAGCTGCGCCTCGGCCAATTGCTGGTCGAGTTCGGCGCGGGCCTCAGGCGCCAGCGGCACCAGGCCGGTGGCCTGGTCTTGCAGCTGTTTATGCGCGTCCCGGGCATCCTTGGCCTTGTCGAAGGCGCGGCGGCCGAGCTGGGTGTACAGCGCGGTGTCGGTGAGCTTTTCCAGCAGTTCGCTGCGCTCATTGTCGTTGGCTTTGAGGAACGCGCTGAACTCACTTTGCGCCAGCAATACGGCACGGGTGAACTGCTCGAAGTTCAAGCCCAGGGCCAGTTCCAGCTGGGTTTTGTATTCGGTTTTCTGGCTGGCCAGCAGTTGGTCGCTGTCCAGGTCGATCAGGCTTTGGCGGCTGCTTTGCAACTTGCCGCTGGCCTTGTCGCGGGCGCGGTTGGCTTCCCAGCGCGCGCGGTAGCGGCGGCCGTTGACGCCGACAAAATCCACCTCGGCATACCCGCCGCCGGTGCCGCGGCGGATCAGGGTGCGCGGGTCGCCGATGGAAATATCGCTGTCGGCATCCGGCATCTTCGCCTGGCCGGTATCGCCCAGGCGCGGCACGGCGCCAAACAGGGCCAGGCACAAGGCATCCAGCAGGGTACTTTTACCCGCGCCGGTGGGGCCGGTAATTGCAAACAACCCGGCACTGGCCAGGGGCTCGGCGGTAAAGTCGATTTCAAACGGGCCGGCCAGTGAGGCGAGGTTTTTCAGGCGGATGGCGAGGATCTTCATGGCTGTTCGCCCTCCTGTTGCACTTCCTGGAGCAGCACGGCGAAGTCCTTCAAGGTCTGTTCATCCACCTCACTGCCGTAGTTGTCCTGCCAGGCGCGGCTGAACAGTTCCTGGGGCGTGAGCTGGTCCAGTTCGACCAGGCGCTCGTCGTCGGTGTCGTCGCTGCCGCGTTTGCCGGCGTATTCGGCGGCGATGCGCACCAGGCGCACGGCCTTGCCTTGCAGGGCGGTTTCGATTTGCTGGCGCAGGTCCGGTTGCGGCTCGTCGAGGCGCACACGCACTTCCAGCCAGGGGTGGCGCTGGGTTTCGGCGAGCAGGTCGATATCGGGCAGGTCGGCCAACTGCGCGAGGATATCCGCCAGTGGTGCGGCGTCCAGGCGTTGCAGGTTGACCGAACGCGGGATCAGGCGTGGTTCCACGCCCACCAGCCGTTGGCCCTGGAAGGTCACATCGAGTATTTGGTGCTTGTAGCCGATTTCGGAAAACGACAGGGGAATGGGCGAGCCGCTGTAGCGAATACGCTCTTCGCCGTTGACCTGCTGCGGCTTGTGCAAATGGCCCAGTGCCACATAGCTCACACTGGCGTCGAACAGGCTGGCAGGCAGGGCTTCGGCATTGCCGATAATCAGGCTGCGCTCGGAATCCTCGGACACCGAACCGCCGGCCATGTGCGCATGGCTGATGGCAATCAGCGCCTGGCCTTTTTTGCGCTTGGCATTGGCGGCCGCGATCAGCCATTCGTGTACCTGGCCGATGCCGCGCAAATAATCATCACCCAAGTGCGCACCGGTCACTTCCGCCGGGCGCAAAAACGGCAGCGCCAGGCACCAGGCGGCGATCTTGCCTTTGGCGTCGGGCAGCGGGATCAGCAGGCGCTCGGCGTCCAATTGGCCGTCATCCAGCCACAGCACGCGGCCCAGCGCGTGGGTGCGCAAACGGCGCATCAACGGCGCGGGCAGCTCGATCCGCGAGCCGGAATCGTGGTTGCCGGCGATCATCACAATGGTCAGTTTGGGGTTTTGTTCGTGAGCGCTGATGATGAAGTCATACAGGCGCTCCTGGGCCTTGAGCGGCGGGTTGACCGTGTCGAAGATATCGCCGGCGATCAGCAGCGCATCCGGTTGCTCGGCTTTGAGTTGGCCCAGCAGCCACTCGAGAAAACACGCGTGTTCGTAGTCGCGTTCCTGGCCGTGCAGGTTTTGGCCAAGGTGCCAGTCGGAGGTGTGGAACAGACGCAAGGCGAACTCCGTGGAGAAGATGAAAAGGAGGGGAGTTTACCTGTAAATCACCAACTCGGTGCTCGCGGGTGACCCAGGTCAAATGTGGGAGCGGGCTTGCTCGCGAATGCGGTGGTTCAGTCAGTACATGTGTGACTGACACACCGCATTCGCGAGCAAGCCCGCTCCCACAGGGGTTACGCGGCGTGCAGGCACTCCAGTGCGCGGTCGGCAAGGGTTTTGGCCTGGTTGATCAAGTGCTCGGTGGCGCCGGCCATGTGGTGTTCATCGCCTGTCAGCGTTTGGCGCGTGCCTGCGGCAGTGGC
>NZ_FNOX01000015.1:0-70101 GCF_900107155.1 Pseudomonas salomonii | reverse complement strand
GCAGGCGCAAGGCCGAAGGATTGTCTAGGAAACTTCCCGCAAATTAAAGGGATATGGACTGCTGGCCTTTAACAATGCATGTCGCCCAGGCAACAGATCAACTGTGTGAGCTGGATCAAGATTACTTGGGGTACAGCGGCGGCAAGCTGGTGGTATCCATCGCCGGGTCTTGCTCGCGCTCGACCATTGGAATCGCCTTGACCGCACGCCATAAATCTTCACCCAGCCAATACTGGCCGCTCTCGCTGTACAGCGCGCCATTCAACCCATCCAGGGCATCCGACAACGGCACAAATCGCGCCGCCATGTCGGCCAGGGTTTCCGGCTGTTGCCGCGCCCAGGCATCCAGCGCCTGGCGTGTGGCTTGCGGGTCGTTGGCCTGGGTGGCGCGTTTGAGGTCGTCCAGCAGCGAGCGTGGGCTCGGGCCGGTTTGGGCCGCGCGCTGCACGGCAGGTTGGCGACGCGCGCGCCACCACAGGCCGAAACCCAACAGCGTGGTGCAGGCGAGTATCAAGGTGCTCAGTTGCCACAGCCACAGGCGGCTATCGTCCGGTGCGGTAATCACCGTTGGCGTGGCGGGCGTGTCCACCACCAGGCTTGGGTTGGTCGCCACTTGCAGCGTGCGCGCGGGCAGGCTGGTACGTTCCAGGTGATCCTCGTGGGTGTTCCACCACACCACTTCCACGGCGGGCATTTCCACGCTGCCGGCGCGGGTCGGCACCAGGGCTTCGCGGTCTTCACGGCTGCCGATCAGGCCTCGGTCGCTGTTCTGGTTGGCGAGTACCGGCTGGTCCGGGTAACGGCGCAGGCCGTTGATCTCGCTGGTGGGCAGTGCCGAGAGTTGTGCGCTGGACAAACCCTCGGCCTTGACCGTGAGGCTGCGCGTCAGGGAGTCGCCGACTTGTACGTGATCGGGTTCAGGGTTCCAGGCTTCACTCAGGGTCAGGCTGCGCGCAGGCAACCAGGCTACGTCGGCGGGGTAAAATTCCGGCTTGGGCTTTACCGTCAGTGGCAACTCGGCCGAGCTGACATGAATCAACTTGCCCGGTTTGGTGCCTTGCAGGGTGTTCTCCTGGGGCGGCCGCGATTCCACCAGGGTGGCACTGAAGGTCTGCGCCGGTATCACCAGGGCGCCGCTGCGCTGCGGGTAGATCGCATAACGGGTTTCGATCACACCGTGTCGAATGCTGTTGATGACCTTTTCGTAGGTGCGCGACTCGCCCAATTGCTCGATGCGCGCATCCGGGATTTGCAACGGCGTGAGGCTGCTGTCGTCATACAGCGACACCGAGTGGTACACGCGCACGGTCAACAGTGCCTGGGCCTGCACGTACACGCTGCTCTGGTCGAGGTTGGCTTCGATAAACACCGGGGCCAGTTCGGCGCTGGTGTTTTGGCTGGCGGTTTCCAGCACTTGCAGGCTGATCGGCTGGGTCTTGAGTTCGCCCACTTGCAGCGGCGGAATCACCACGGTGCCGTTTTCCTTGGGCAGCAACGTGATGATCCAGCGCGTGGTGGCGTGGTTATCGCCGCCCAAGGTGGTGAGCTGGTTGATCTGACGCGTGCCGCTGACTTCGAACTGCGCATCCAGCGGTGACAAGTCGGGTTTACCGAACTGGGTGACGTCACTGGACTCCACCGTCAGCTCCACCGTTTCCCCGGAATTGACGCGGCTGCGGTCGACACTCGCCACCAGGTTGGCCGCCTGGGCGTGGCCTGCCGAGAGTGCAAACAGGAGCAGAAGGGTGGTGCGGCGGCTCATCGAGTCTTGTCCTGATGTTGTTGCTGTTCGTACCAGAATTTACGCCGCAGCAACTCGCCGGGGTTGTCCGGGATCTGCTGCAGCCATTGCTCCAGCGCCTGGCGATGCTCGCCATCGAGGCTGGCATCGGCGGGGCGCAAGGGCGGGGTGGTGGTGTGCTCGTCGCCCAGTTCGCTGCCGGGTACGTCATTGCCGCCGGCTTTGGGGGTGGCGCCCGTCTGGTTGTCGCCGGCACTGGCCTGGCCTTGGCCTTGAGGCGATTGCTCGCCGCCCGTGGCACTTTGGCCGCTGGCGCCCGGTTGCGCAGTTTGGCCGGGTTGAGTGGTTTCGTCATCCTCATTTTTGGCGGGCTTGGCCGGTTCCGGCTGGGCTTTTTCCTGGATCAGGCTTTCGACCAGGGCTTTGTTTTTCAACGCCGGTTGCAGGTCGGGCTGGGCTTCGAGCGCTTGCTCGTAAGCGTCGATGGCGGCTTCCAGTTCACCGGACTTGGCCAGGGCGTTGCCGCGATTGTAGTGGGAATAGGCGTCGTTGCCCTGGGCAAAACGCTTGATCGCCTCGGCGTAGTCACCCGCCTCATACAGTGCTACGCCTTGCCATTGCGGGTCTTCGAAGTGTTCGGCGGCCTCGCTGGGGCGCTTTTTCTTCAGCAGGTATTGGCCTTGCTGGTCGGGGCGCAGCCACAGGTCCTGAAGTTCAAAGGCATAGCTGGGCTGCGGCGCGCCCAACAGCAGCAACGGCAAACAGAACAGCCAGCCTCGGCGGCCCGCGCAGGCGGCGAGCAGCAACAGGGGCAGCAGCAACCAGTAACCCTGGTCGGCCCAGGTATCGAGGTGCAGCAGTTGGCCGTCATTGCGCAGTTGTTGCGGACCGTCGAGCAGGTTGAGCTGGCGCAGGTCTTTGTCGTCCAGGCGCGCGGCGCGGTAACGGCCGCCCATCTCACTGGCAAAGGCTTTGAGGGTCGGGCTGTCCAGGCGCGGCACCAGGATGGCGCCCTGGTCATCCTTAAGGAACTCGCCGCTTTCCTGGGTCACCGGCGTGCCTTCGCGGCTGCCGATGCCGAGGATCGACAGGCTCGGGGCCTGGGCGCTCTGCAACTGCAGGCGGATGCCCTGGCGCTCCTGTTTCGACAGTGACGAACCCACCAGCAGCAGGCGCCCCTGGCCAAGGCCGGCCTGCTTGAGCAGGCTCAGGGCTTTTTCTACCGCCAGGTCGGCGCGATGGCCGGGCTCGGGCATGATCGAGGGGCGCAACGCTTCGAGCAGGTTGCGGCTGGTGGCCAGGTCGTCCGACAGCGGCACCAGCGTGTGCGCGCTGCCGGCATACACGACGATGGCGGTGGGCGCGTTGTCACGTGCTTGCAGCAAGTCGTAGAGCTTGCGCCGCGCCTGTTCCAGGCGATTGGGCGGGCTGTCGGTGGCAAGCATTTCCGGGGTCAGTTCCAGCAGCACCACCACCGGGTCGGCGGGTTTCTGGCTGTTCTGTTCAACCCTTTGCCAGCTGGGGCCGAGCAACGCCAACACGGCCAGCAGCCAGGCGACGCCCAGCACCACCCACGGCGATTTGCTCTCGCGGCCGTTGCCGCCACTGAGCAGCACCGCATGAAAGGCCGGCGGCAAAATCATCTGCCAGCGCCCGGCGCGCTTTTGCCGGTGCCACAGCTGCCACAGCAGCCAGCCGAGCAACGGCAGCAGCAACAGCCACCAGGGGCGGAACCAGTGCGGCCACAGGTCGATCATCGACGCCTCCGCAAGCGCAGGCGTTTAAGGCGTTGGCGCCATTGCGGGTGTTGCTGCAAAAAAATGCCTTTGGTCGAGAGCTTATTGAACCAGCGTTGCAATGCGTTATTGGGCCAGCGCTCCTGCACCACCAGCAGCATGCTCAGTATCAGGGCCAGCGTCAGGGGTGCGCTGTACAGCGCCTGGGCCGGGCGTGCCTGGGTCGGTTGTTGCGCCACCGGTTCCAGCTGATCGAGGGTTTGCTTGATCTTTTGCAGCTCATCGCCGTCGCGGGCGCGGAAGTAGCGGCCACCGGTGGCGTCCGCGATGGCCTTCAAGGCCGGTTCATCCAGGTCCAGGCTCGGGTTGACGCCCAGGATGCCCAATGAGCCGGTTTGCTCCGGGTCGGCGCCGATGCCGATCGGGTAGATTTTCACGCCTTCTTCGGCCGCCAGGCGCGCAGCGGTCAGCGGGTCGATCTGCCCGGCGTTGTTGGCGCCGTCGGTGACCAGGATCAGCACGCGGCTTTGCGCCGGGCGCTGGCGCAGGCGTTTAAGCGCCAGGCCAATCGCATCGCCGATGGCGGTGTTTTTACCGGCGATGCCGATGCGCGCTTCATCCAGCCAGGTGCGCACGGTGCGCCGGTCGAAGGTCAGCGGCGCTTGCAGGTACGCCTGGCTGCCGAACAGGATCAGGCCCACGCGGTCGCCTTCACGGCTTTCCAGGAAGTCGCCGAGCAAATGCTGCACCAGGCTCAGGCGGCTGACGTCATCGCCCTGCCAGTGCATATCGGGAAAGTCCATGGAGCCGGACACGTCCACGGCCACCAGCAGGTCACGGCCGCTGGCGGCAATCGGCAGCGGTTCGCCGAGCCATTCCGGGCGCGCGGCGGCGGTCAATAGCAGTAACCACAGCACCACGAACGGCGCTTGCTGACGCCAGCCGGGCAGGTTGACCCGTGCGCGGCGGCGCGCCAGGCCTTCAAGGTCGGCCAGGTAGCTGACCTTCAGCGCGGGCTCGCCGCTGTCGGCCACCGGCAGGATAAAGCGCATCAACCACGGCAAGGGCAACAGGGCGAAGATCCACGGCCAGGCGAACTCAAACATGTTTGCGAATCCAGGTATCGACCGCTTGGGTCAGGCCGGCGATGGCCTTGTCGTCGAGTTTGCATTCGGGTTTGTAGGCGCCTTCGACCAACACCATCCAGCGCGTAAGGCCGGCGGCCGGGCAACGGTTGTCGAGGAACGCCAGCCATTTGCGCCCGTTGAGCGTGTGGCTCTGGCTGTAGGGGTAGTCGTTGCGGCACAGGCGCTTGAGCAGGCCATTGAGTTGTTGCAGCCAGGCACCGGCGGGCGCGCCGTCGTAGGGTTTGGGCATCAGTGCCAGTTCGGCCAGGGCGGCGATGCGCAGCGGGTCCAGTGGTTGTTCGGCACGGGCCACGGGGCGGCGTGTGGGCAGGAACCGGCGCAACCACCACAGGCCCCAACCCAACAATGGAATCACCAGCAGCAACAACCACCAGCCCGGCGCAGGTGGCCAGAAGCCGATGGCCGGTGGGGCGATCAGGGGCTGCAGTTGGTCGAGGCTGCTCATTGCTTTTTAACCGGGCGTTGCGGGTTGAGGTATTCGCGCAGTTGCTCGACCATTTCGCTTTGGGTGCTTAAGGGCATCAATAGAATGCGCAGCTTCTGTGCAAGCAGCTCCCAGCGCGCAATACGCTCCTCGGCCTGGGCTTTGTAAGCCTGGCGCAAATCGAAGTTCAGGGTGTCCAGTTCCAGTTGCGCGCCTCTTTGTGCGAAACGCAGCAGCCCCGCAGCGGGCAGGGCGTGGTCCAACGGGTCAGAAATAGGCAGCAACAGCAGGTCGCAATGCCGTGACAACAGGCTCAGTTGCTGCTCGGCACCTTCGGTCAGGGCGCGCTCGTCGCAGATCACAATGACCAGGCTGCCCGGGCGCAGCACTTCGCGGCCACGGCGCAGGGCCATGCCCAACGCGTCGGCTTCGGGGCGACTTTCGGTGTTCAGGCTCTGGTTCACCCGCACCAGGCGGTTGAGCAATTGCAGCAGGCTTTGTTTACTGCGCCGGGGTTTGATTTCGTAGTGTTCGCTGTCGCCGAACACCAGCCCGCCGACACGGTCGTTATGCCCCAGCGCGGCCCAGCCGATCAGGCTGGCGGCTTGGGCGGCGAGCACCGATTTGAACATTTGGCCGGAACCAAAAAACAGCCGGCAGCTTTGCTCGACCATGATGAAAATCGGCCGTTCGCGTTCTTCGTGGAACAGCTTGGTGTGCGGCTCCTGGGTGCGCGCCGTGACGCGCCAGTCGATGGTGCGCACATCATCGCCGGCCTGGTACACGCGCACCTGGTCGAAGTCGACCCCGCGCCCACGCAGCTTGGAGTGGTGCAGGCCGATCAACGGGCTGCGCTGGCTGGGTGTGGAAAACAGCTGCACTTCGCGAACGCGATGGCGCATCTCAATCAATTCACTGAGCGTGACGCGGATTCCATCGCCGGCATTCATGGGGTTCAAGCGACGGCTACGACGTCGAGAATGCGTTGCACCACGCGGTCCTGGTCAATGCCGGCCGCTTCGGCCTCGAACGACAGAATAATGCGATGGCGCAGCACGTCGAACAGCACCGCCTGGATATCTTCGGGGCTCACAAAATCGCGCCCGGCCAGCCAGGCATGGGCGCGGGCGCAGCGGTCGAGGGCGATGGAGCCGCGCGGGCTGGCGCCATAGGCGATCCACTCGGCCATTTCCGGGTCGAACTTGGCCGGGGTGCGTGTGGCCATGACCAGTTGCACCAGGTATTCCTCCACCGCATCGGCCATGTACAGGCCCAGGATTTCCTTGCGCGCGGCAAAAATCGCCTGCTGGCTTACGCGCCGTTCAGGCTTGGTTTCGCCATTGAGTGCTTCGCCACGGGCCTGTTGCAGGATGCGCCGTTCGACGGCCGCGTCCGGGAAGCCGATTTTGACGTGCATCAGGAAACGGTCGAGCTGGGCTTCGGGCAACGGGTAAGTGCCTTCCTGCTCGATGGGGTTTTGCGTGGCCATCACCAAAAACAATGGCGACAGGTCGTAGGTGCTGCGGCCCACGCTGACCTGGCGTTCGGCCATGGCTTCGAGCAGTGCCGATTGCACCTTGGCCGGGGCGCGGTTGATTTCGTCCGCCAGCACCAGGTTGTGAAAGATCGGGCCTTGCTGGAACACGAAGCTGCCGGTTTCCGGGCGATAGATCTCGGTGCCGGTGATGTCGGCGGGCAGCAGGTCGGGGGTGAACTGGATACGATGGAACTGCGCTTCGATGCCTTCGGCCAGCTCTTTGATGGCCTTGGTCTTGGCCAGGCCCGGTGCGCCTTCGACCAGCATATGGCCGTCGGCGAGCAGGGCGATCAGCAGGCGATCGATGAGTTTTTCCTGGCCGAGAATCTGCGTAGAAAGAAAGGTTCGCAGCGCAAGCAGCGCTTCACGATGTTCCATCGATGACGGTTCCTGGAGAGATGAGCCCCAACGTCGAAAAAAACCGCCGGGCCTGGGGCGTCTACTTTAATGCATCGCGGGGTGCGGCGACTAACGGCGCGGGCGGTATTTTTAGCAAAACGTGTAGGATTTTTGTGTGCAGCGTACAAAATTTCACCAAAGGTTACTCGGTCCCTGTGGGAGCTGCCTAAATACGGGTAAAGGTGCCGGTGCCCTTGAGAATGTTCTGCAAGGTTTCTTCCACTTCAGCCATCTCCGACACAGCGGTGGTGTGGGTGATCGCCAGGCAGTCCTTGCCGCCCAGTGCATCGGCATCGCCGGCCGCCAGTTCAATCACCAGGGTGGTGTCACTCAAGGTGACTTTCAGCCCATCCAGGGTCGACGGCTCATAGTCCCAGGTCAGTTCAACCTCATCCTCGTCCGGGTAGCGGCTGAGCATGAACATTTCGCCATTTTTGCCGTGACAGCAAAGCATGGCCATGTTGTCTTCTTCGTCGTCGCACGGAGTGGCCATCAACGCATCAGTGTTCATTTGCAGCATGGGAAATCCTGTCTGGGGGAGGGCGCAGCGAGGCAATTGTGCCATTGCGGCGAATTTTGTGCTGCATTCTGTGTCAGAACCAATGCATGACTTGACGGGCAACATCAGTCATTTTTGATACTCGACAGGTTGGAAATAGCCGGTTTTTCTTCGGAAAAATTCGGGTTGCCCAAGTCGCAACCCCAAGCCTGCGTACCGATGACCGAATATGTCGCAGCGTCGCAAGCAGCTGTCTTCCTACACTCGTTAAGCTGCGCAACGGATGTGCCCTGTGCCGGGAGCCTGACCTGCCCGTCTTACCGTCGTCTGGCGTGGAGTGCATCTTATGGAAGTTGTATGTGACCTCATTGTCTTGTCCAGCTTCACCCACCTGTCACGCTGATTCGTTTAAGGTGCTTGTTATCAGTACCGACGAACAGCGCTGACGGTCTCCCTGCAAGGGGATAACACGCGACGCTTCCATCAATAACAAGCCCAAGCGGAGTACCACAGATGGCGTTCTTCACCGCAGCCAGCAAGGCCGACTTCCAGCATCAACTGCAAGCGGCACTGGCGCAGCACATCAGTGAACAGGCACTGCCACAAGTGGCGCTGTTCGCTGAGCAATTTTTCGGCATTATTTCCCTGGACGAACTGACCCAACGTCGCCTTTCCGACCTGGCCGGTTGCACCCTGTCTGCCTGGCGCCTGCTTGAGCGCTTTGACCACACTCAACCGCAAGTGCGGGTCTACAACCCCGATTACGAACGTCATGGCTGGCAGTCGACCCACACCGCGGTTGAAGTGCTGCACCATGACCTGCCATTTCTGGTCGACTCGGTACGCACCGAGCTCAACCGCCGTGGCTACAGCATCCACACCCTGCAAACCACTGTGCTCAGTGTGCGTCGCGGCAACAAAGGCGAGTTGCTGGAAATCCTGCCAAAAGGCACCCAGGGCGAAGGCATTCAGCAAGAATCGCTGATGTACCTGGAAATCGACCGTTGCGCCAATGCCGCCGAACTCAACGTGCTGAGCAAAGAGCTTGAGCAGGTGCTGGGCGAAGTGCGCGTGGCTGTGGCCGACTTCGAACCGATGAAAGCCAAGGTCCAGGACCTGCTGGCCGGTATCGACGCCAGCCAGTTCAGCATCGACGGTGAAGAGAAAGCCGAGATCAAGAGCTTCCTGGAATGGCTGGTGGGCAACCACTTCACCTTCCTGGGTTATGAAGAGTTCGTGGTACGTGACGAGGCGGACGGCGGTCATATCGAATATGACACCGGCTCCTTCCTCGGTCTGACCAAATTGCTGCGTGCCGGCCTCACCGCCGAAGACACGCGCATCGAAGACTATGCCGTGGCCTACCTGCGTGAACCGACCGTGCTGTCGTTCGCCAAGGCCGCGCACCCAAGCCGCGTGCACCGCCCGGCTTACCCGGACTATGTGTCGATCCGTGAAATCAGCGCCGACGGCAAGGTCATCAAGGAACACCGCTTCATGGGCCTCTACACTTCGTCGGTGTACGGCGAAAGCGTGCGGGTTATCCCTTACATTCGCCGTAAAGTCGCGGAAATCGAGCGTCGCTCGGGCTTCCAGGCCAAGGCGCACCTGGGCAAAGAGCTGGCCCAGGTGGTTGAAGTGTTGCCCCGTGATGACCTGTTCCAGACCCCGGTCGACGAGCTGTTCAACACCGTGATGTCGATCGTGCAGATCCAGGAGCGCAACAAGATCCGCGTGTTCCTGCGCAAAGACCCGTACGGTCGTTTCTGCTACTGCCTGGCCTACGTGCCGCGCGATATCTATTCCACCGAAGTGCGCCAGAAGATCCAGCAAGTGCTGATGGATCGCCTCAAAGCCTCGGACTGCGAATTCTGGACCTTCTTCTCCGAATCCGTACTGGCCCGTGTGCAGTTGATTCTGCGGGTGGACCCGAAGAATCGCCTGGACATCGACCCGGTTCAACTGGAAAAAGAAGTGGTGCAGGCCTGCCGCAGCTGGCAGGACGACTACGCCAGCCTGGTCGTGGAAAGCTTCGGCGAAGCCCAGGGCACCAACGTGCTGGCGGACTTCCCGAAAGGCTTCCCGGCAGGTTACCGCGAGCGTTTTGCCGCGCATTCGGCCGTGGTCGACATGCAGCACCTCAACAGCCTGACGGAAGCCAACCCGCTGGTCATGAGCTTCTATCAGCCGTTGGGCCAGGTCTCCGGCCAGCGTGAGCTGCATTGCAAGCTCTACCACGCCGACACGCCGCTGGCGCTGTCCGACGTGCTGCCGATCCTGGAAAACCTCGGCCTGCGCGTGCTGGGCGAGTTCCCGTACCGCCTGCGTCATGCCAATGGCCGTGAGTTCTGGATCCATGACTTTGCGTTCATCGCCGCCGAAGGCGTAAACCTGGATATCCAGCAGCTCAACGACACCCTGCAGGACGCGTTCGTGCACATCGTGCATGGCGATGCCGAAAACGATGCGTTCAACCGCCTGGTACTCACCGCCGGCCTGCCTTGGCGCGACGTGGCGTTGCTGCGTGCTTACGCCCGTTACCTCAAGCAGATCCGCCTGGGCTTCGACCTGGGTTACATCGCCAGCACCCTGAACAACCACACCGACATCGCCCGCGAATTGACCCGGTTGTTCAAGACCCGCTTCTACCTGGCGCGCAAGCTCACCGCCGACGACCTCGAAGACAAGCAGCAACGCCTGGAGCAAGCGATTCTCACAGCCCTGGACGATGTTCAGGTGCTCAACGAAGACCGCATCCTGCGTCGCTACCTGGACCTGATCAAGGCCACCCTGCGCACCAACTTCTACCAGACCGACGCCAACGGCCAGAACAAGTCGTACTTCAGCTTCAAGTTCGACCCGCGTGCGATTCCCGAGCTGCCCAAGCCGGTGCCGAAGTTTGAAATCTTCGTGTACTCGCCGCGTGTTGAAGGCGTGCACCTGCGCTTTGGTAACGTGGCACGCGGCGGCCTGCGCTGGTCCGACCGTGAAGAAGACTTCCGCACCGAAGTGCTCGGCCTGGTAAAAGCCCAGCAGGTTAAGAACTCGGTCATTGTGCCGGTGGGCGCCAAAGGTGGCTTCCTGCCGCGTCGCCTGCCATTGGGCGGCAGCCGTGACGAGATCGCGGCCGAGGGCATCGCGTGCTACCGCATCTTCATTTCGGGCCTGTTGGACATTACCGACAACCTCAAGGACGGCGCCCTGGTGCCACCGGTCAATGTCGTGCGTCATGACGACGATGACCCGTACCTGGTCGTTGCGGCGGACAAGGGCACTGCGACCTTCTCCGACATCGCCAACGGCATTGCCATCGACTACGGCTTCTGGCTGGGTGATGCGTTCGCTTCCGGTGGTTCTGCCGGTTACGACCACAAGAAAATGGGCATCACCGCCAAGGGCGCGTGGGTGGGTGTGCAGCGTCACTTCCGTGAGCGCGGCATCAACGTGCAGGAAGACAGCATCACCGTGGTGGGCGTCGGCGATATGGCCGGTGACGTGTTCGGTAACGGCTTGCTGATGTCCGACAAGCTGCAACTGGTCGCGGCCTTCAACCACCTGCACATCTTCATCGACCCGAACCCGAACCCGGCGACCAGCTTCGTCGAGCGTCAGCGCATGTTCGAGCTGCCGCGTTCGGCCTGGACCGACTACGACATCAGCATCATGTCCGAAGGCGGCGGGATCTTCTCGCGCAGCGCCAAAAGCATCGCTATTTCGCCACAGATGAAAGAGCGCTTTGATATTTCGGCCGACAAGCTGACCCCGACCGAACTGCTCAACGCCTTGCTCAAGGCGCCGGTGGACCTGTTGTGGAACGGCGGTATCGGGACTTACGTCAAGGCCAGCACCGAAAGCCACGCCGACGTGGGCGACAAAGCCAACGACGCGCTGCGCGTCAATGGCAACGAGCTGCGCTGCAAGGTCGTGGGCGAGGGCGGTAACCTCGGCATGACCCAATTGGGCCGTGTGGAATTCGGCCTCAATGGCGGCGGTTCCAACACCGACTTCATCGACAACGCCGGTGGTGTGGACTGCTCCGACCACGAAGTGAACATCAAGATCCTGCTCAACGAAGTGGTGCAGGCCGGTGACATGACCGACAAGCAGCGCAACCAGCTGCTGGCGAGCATGACCGACGAAGTCGGCAACCTGGTGTTGGGCAACAACTACAAGCAAACCCAGGCACTGTCCCTGGCCGCGCGCAAGGCTTACGAGCGTGCTGCCGAGTACAAACGCCTGATGAGCGACCTGGAAGGCCGTGGCAAGCTGGACCGCGCCATCGAGTACCTGCCGACCGAAGAGCAGCTTGTGGAGCGCGCCTCCACCGGTAAGGGCCTGACCCGTCCCGAGCTGTCGGTGCTGATCTCCTACAGCAAGATCGACCTCAAGGAAGCCCTGCTCAAGTCGCTGGTGCCCGATGACGACTACCTGACCCGTGACATGGAGACCGCGTTCCCGCCGAGCCTGGTGGCCAAGTTCGGCGAAGCCATGCGCCGTCACCGCCTCAAGCGCGAAATCGTCAGCACCCAGATCGCCAACGACCTGGTCAACCACATGGGCATCACCTTCGTTCAGCGACTCAAAGAGTCGACCGGCATGAGCCCGGCGAACGTGGCCGGCGCTTACGTGATCGTGCGTGACATTTTCCACCTCCCGCACTGGTTCCGTCAGATCGAAGCCCTGGACCACCAGGTGTCCGCCGACGTGCAATTGGAGCTGATGGATGAGCTGATGCGCCTGGGCCGTCGCGCTACGCGCTGGTTCCTGCGCAGCCGTCGCAACGAGCAGGACGCTGGCCGCGACACCGCGCACTTCGGTCCGCACCTGGCGGCGTTGGGCCTCAAGCTCGACGAACTGCTGGAAGGCCCGACCCGCGAAGGCTGGCAGAACCGCTACCAGGCCTACACCGAAGCCGGCGTACCGGAGTTGTTGGCGCGCATGGTTGCCGGTACGACTCACCTGTACACCTTGCTGCCGATCATCGAAGCCGCCGACGTGACCGGGCATGACGCCGCCGAAGTGGCCAAGGCCTACTTCGCTGTCGGCAGCGCGTTGGACCTGCCGTGGTACCTGCAGCAGATCAGCGATCTGCCGGTCGCCAACAACTGGCAGGCCCAGGCCCGCGAAGCGTTCCGCGACGACGTGGACTGGCAGCAACGGGCGATTACCATTTCGGTGCTGCAAATGGCCGATGCGCCACAAGACATGGAGGCCCGTGTGGCACTGTGGCTTGAGCAGCACCAGGACATGGCTGATCGCTGGCGCGCAATGATGGTCGAAATCCGTGCAGCCGTCGGCACGGACTACGCCATGTATGCGGTCGCCAACCGTGAGTTGCTCGACCTGGCGTTGAGCGGTCAGTCGGTGCTGCAACCGGCTTGATCCCTCGGTAAAACAAAAGCCCCCGCCTCGTGAGAGGCGGGGGCTTTTTGTTGGCGCCACATTCATCAAACCCCATACTTTGATCTTCCAGCGTTAACGACTACCCAAACACGGCTGGATAACTTTTTTTAACCCATCGTTGTTTGCCGGCAATGTGAAGGTTGCCGTCAGCGGCTTGCCGCCTGCCATGGCGGGCGCCAACCAAAGTTTCAGCGTCTGGCCCCGTGAGGCATCACTGGCCCAGTAGGCCAGTTCATCACGCGGCACTTGGGTGCTGAACGCAAAGACGGTTCCTAGCTGGAAAGACCCGGCGTAAGCCCAAACGCCGCTGACCGAAAGCTCAATGGCCGTGCGGGTTCCTGTGGCAATACGCAACGGCCCACTGGTACTGGCGTCTGGACCATGAAAGGGTTCAATATCGAAGCCCAACGATTGCGGCTCTATTTGCAGCGCCAGCCCGGCCGTTGGGTTTCGCGGGTGGCAGCTGATTTCCAGGCTGGCCTTGGTGTGGAAGTTGTTGTAAGCGCTGTCACCAAAAGTCCGTGCGGTGGTCAACATTGGGTTGTCGACGTCGGGCCGCTCAAGCAACCACACGGGGTGCGCGGGTGTGATGATTACGTCGTCACCGGCGTGTGCGTAAACCGTGAGCGATGGTATGAAAAGAGCTGCGAGCAACGTAAAGGCAAAGGGTTGCATAGAAGTATTCATCCGTAGGTGGGCCTTGATGTAAGGAATGAATGCATTCTGCAGCTTAGCGGGCGCTCGTTATGTCGGGCGTTTCCCAAGCGGGAGTAGTTTGTCTTCCAGGTGATCCAGATGCCGGCTCATCAGGCTTGTGGCGCTGCGCACGTCGCGTTGCTCCACCGCATCGACAATCGCCAGATGCTCCTGCCACGCGCAGTAGGTGCAGGCTTTCGCTTCATATTGCGCAATGATCAATGACGTCAACGGCACCAGGCTGTTGAGGAATTGCGCCAACGGGGCGTTGCCTGCCATCTGCGCCAATTGCAGATGAAACTCCCCCGATAATCGAATGGCCGGCCCGCGCTGGTCGCGTTCGATGCAGTCGCGCTCCCGTGCAATCAACTCGCGCAGCTGGCGTATGTGCGTGGTGGTCGCCTGGGCGCACGCCAACTGCACCACGGTGATCTCGGTCATCCGCCGTGCTTCCAGGATCTGCCGCGTCTGTTGCGCATCCGGCGCCGCCACCTGGGCGCGCTGGTTGGGGCGCAGGATGATCACTTGCTGGTGGGACAGTTTGGCCAGCACACGGCGAATCACGCTGCGGCTCACACCAAAGGTTTCGCCCAGGCTCTCTTCGGTAAAACGGCTGGCCGGGGCGATGCGTTGTTCGAGGATGGCGTCGAACAGGCGTGGGTAGATGTCATCCACCGACAGTTTTTTGCCGCCAACCAGGCGCAGGGCAGGGAGGACGGCATTGCGTTGCAGGGCGTGGGCGCTCATGGTCGGTCTCCAAAAAATCAGCTGCCCAGATGGTCGTCCGGGATGTTCAAACGAATGCCCATGCGCAGGCCTTCCTGGAGGATGTGCCGGCGCATTTCGGCGCTGGCCAGGGCGCTGTTCTTGTTGCGGATGGCGCGCACCACGGCGTCGTTCTCCTGCAGGCGTTCGGCCAAGTGCTCGGGCGAATTGCGCAGTACCTGGGCGCTTTGCTTGAGGGCGTTGCTGGTCTGCTGCACCACGTTCTGGAAGATCGGGTTGGAGGTCAGCGCGAACAGCTCTTCGTGAAAGCCGATGTAAGCGTTCATACCCGCTTCGGCGTCGCCGGCCTCCAGGGCTTCGCGCATGTCCATCAAGGTCAGGCGCAATTGGCCGACTTCCTTGCTGCTGATGGACTGGGCCACCAGGCCGACAATAAAGGGTTCGAGGGTGTAGCGCAGTTGCAGGATATCTTCGAGGCTGGCGTCGGCCACGGCGTCGCTGGATTGCGGTTCGTTGACGCTGGTTTCCAGCACCACCACGCCTTTGCCGGGCATCGAGCGCACCAGGCCGAGGGTTTCCAGCACGATCACGGCTTCGCGCAGGCTCGGGCGGCTGATGCCCATCTGCTCGGCCAGTTCACGCTGGCCGGGGAGCATGTCGCCCTGGCGCCATTGGCCCCGCTTGAGTGCGGCGCGCAGTTTTTCTACGACTGAATTGACGACGGTTGAAGTGCTGATCACGTCTACGTCTCCTTGGATGTTGCCAATACGATGGTCAAATTAGCGATGACCAAAATGTGGGAGCGGGCCTGCTCGCGAATGCGCAGTGTCAGCCAATGGATTTATCAACTGACCCGCCGCTTTCGCGAGCAAGCCCGCTCCCACATTTGATTTGTCGCTCATAGACTGGGTTAAAACTCCTGATGCGCCGGCAGCACCGGCTTCTTGGCCTGGAAGGCATACCCTTGTTCGCCGTCGAGCACCTTGTTGGCGCGCTGGATATCAATGTCTTTTTCCCAACGGGCGATGGCCACGGTGGCCACGCAGTTGCCGATCAGGTTAGTCAGCGCGCGGCCGATGCCCATGAACCAGTCCACCGCCAGCACCAGCACCAGGCCGACTACCGGAATCGCCGGGATCGCGGTCAGCGTGGCCGCCAAAATCACCAGCGCCGAGCCCGGAATGCCATGGGCACCTTTGGAGGTGATCAACGACACCAGCAGGATGGTCAGCAAATCAGTCATCGACAGCGGCGTGCCGGTGGCATTGGCGATAAACACAATGGCCAGGGTCAGGTAGATCGAGAAACCGTCGAGGTTGAACGAATAACCGGTCGGAATCACCAGGCCGACGGTGGAGCTGCCAATGCCCAAGTGCTCGAGTTTACGCATGATCTGCGGCAATACCGCGTCGGAGGAGGCGGTGCCCATCACGATCAGCAGCTCTTCGCGCAGGTACTTGAGCAGCGGCAGCATGCGCAGGCCGGACAAACGCATCACCAGGCCCAGCACCAGCCCGACAAAGGCAAAGCAGGTCAGGTAGAACAAGCCCACCAGGCTGCCCAGGTGTTGCAGTGAATCCAGGCCGTAGGTGCTGGTGGTGAAGGCAATGGCGCCGAATACACCGATTGGCGCCAGGCGCACGATCATGCCCATGATGCGAAAGATCACATGGCTAAGTTCGTTGATCAGCCGCGAGATGCCGGAAGCGGCTTCGCCCACCAGGTTCAGCGCGCTGCCGAACAGCACCGAAAACAGCAGCACTTGCAGTACGTTGTTGTCGGCAAAGGCGCCGATCACCGAGTTGGGGATCAGGTCCATCAGGAACTGGCTGGTGCCGCGAATGTGCTGGCCCTTGTCGGCCAGTTCATTGAGGCCGGCGGACGACAGCTGCTCCAAGTGAATATTGGCGCCTTGGCCGATACCGGTGCTGAACGCCATGATCAGGCCGATCACCAGGGCGACGGTGGTCAGCACTTCGAAGTAGATCACTGACTTCAAGCCGATGCGCCCGACCTTCTTCAAGTCGCCGGCACCGGATATACCGCTGACCACCACGCAGAATACGATCAGGCCGATCAGCATTTTGATCAGCTTGATAAAGCCGTCACCCAGGGGTTTGAGTTGCGAGGAGAATTCGGGAAGGGCCAGGCCGCAGATAACGCCTAACATCAGGCCAATCACGACTTGCAGGAAAATCGAACGCGAGCACCATCTGAGCATGGGAGGGATCTCTATTCGGTGCCCTGGTGGTTCCAGGGCTTAATTGTTGTGGTCTTACCGGTATGTCCAGTGCGGGGCCAGTCTACGCCGGGTTTTTTTCAAATCACAAGTAAATATTCGGCGGTTGCCAGGTCCCGGTCTGACCAGTTGGTCGGTAAGGGTGATGCTTGAGCGGTTGGCAGGTAATATTTTTTTTCGCTTATCATCCGCGTCTTGATTGGCGAGGTGACACATGGACAGACCCGGGCTGACCACCGACGCAGCAGGCCAGACGCACTGCACCTGGCGCACTGCCGCACCTGAATATCCGCGTTACCACGACCACGAGTGGGGCGTGCCGGTGGCAGACGATACCCAGCTGTACGAGAAAATTTGCCTGGAAGGTTTTCAGGCGGGCATGGCGTGGATCACCATTTTGCGCAAGCGCGAGCAGTTTCGGGCGGCGTTCGAAGGGTTTGATTTTCGCCGCGTTGCGCAATACGGCGAGGCCGATATCGAGCGGCTGATGAACGACCCAGGCATCGTGCGCAACCGCGCAAAGATCGTCTCGACCATCAACAACGCGCGCCGGGCCTGTGAACTGGTGGACGAAACCGGTTCGCTGGCGCGCTGGTTGTGGGCATTTGAACCTCCGCCAGAGGAACGCCCGGCGGTGGTGGACATGGCTTACTGGACCGGCAACCCGACGTCACCGGCATCGGTGCGCTTGTCCAAGGCCTTGAAGAAACGCGGCTGGACCTTTGTTGGCCCCACCACGATGTACGCGCTGATGCAGGCGATGGGCATGGTCAATGATCACCTGGAGGGGTGTGTTTGCCGAGCGCGCATAGAGACGCTACGCCAACAGTTCAAGCGCCCTTGAGTCAACGACTGCCGCTCCCACAGGGGGTTGGCAGTGTCTGCAGGCTCTGGTCAGGACAGGAAACCACCGTCCACATTCAGCGACACACCGGTGGTGTAGCTGGACGCATCGCTGGCCAGGAACAGCACCGCACCGGCCATCTCGCTTGGGTCGGCCACGCGCTTGAGCGGGATCTGCGCCAGGGCCATCTTCAGGATCGAGTCGTTCTTGACCAGCGCCGAGGCGAACTTGGTGTCGGTCAGGCCCGGCAGCAGCGCATTGCAACGGATGCCGAACGCCGCGCATTCCTTGGCAAACACCTTGGTCATGTTGATCACGGCGGCCTTGGTCACCGAGTAGATGCCCTGGAACACACCCGGGGAGATGCCGTTGATCGAGGCCACGTTGATGATGCTGCCGCCGCCGTTGTCGCGCATCAGCTTGCCGGCTTCCACTGACATGAAGAAGTAGCCGCGAATGTTCACGTCAACGGTCTTCTGGAACGCGCCCAGGTCGGTGTCCAGTACGTTGCAGAATTGCGGGTTGGTTGCGGCATTGTTGACCAGGATATCCAGGCGCCCGAACTGCTCACGGATACCGGCGAACACCTGGGTAATCTGCTCCATTTCACCAATATGGCAGGCCACGGCGGTGGCTTTGCCGCCGGCGGCGATGATCGCATCGGCCACGTGCTGGCAGCCTTCGAGCTTGCGGCTGGAGACGATCACATGCGCACCTTGCTGGGCCAACAGCTTGGCGATGGCTTCACCGATGCCACGGCTGGCGCCGGAAACAAATGCGATTTTGCCGTCGAGGTCGAACAGGTGGGTCTTGGACATGCTGGGTTCCTTGCTCTTGTAGTCAGAGGGCTGATTTAGCGATGACATTCAGGCTCATTTGCTCCAGCAGCTTGTTCATATGGATGAACTGCGCAAAGCGTTTGTCCTGGGTCTGGCCGTGGAAAAAACGGTAGTAGATCTGCTGCACAATGCCGGCCAAACGGAACAGGCCATAGGTGTAGTAGAAGTCGAAATTGTCGATCCGGATGCCGGAGCGTTCGGCGTAATAGTCGACGAATTGGCGACGAGTCAGCATGCCCGGCGCATTACTGGGTTGGCGGCGCATCAGTTGTACCGGCGCAGGGTCCGCGGCTTCGATCCAGTAGGCGAGGGTGTTGCCCAAGTCCATCAGCGGGTCGCCCAACGTGGTGAGTTCCCAGTCCAGTACGCCGATGATCTGCATCGGGTTGTGCGGGTCGAGAATCACGTTGTCGAAGCGGTAGTCGTTGTGCACGATGCTGGAGGTCGGGTGGTCAGCCGGCATCTTGTCGTTGAGCCACGCGCGCACTGTTTCCCAGCTGGGTGCGTCGGGCGTCAGGGCTTTTTCGTAGCGGTCGCTCCAGCCGCGAATCTGACGGGCTACATACCCTTCGGGCTTGCCCAGGTCGGCCAGGCCACAGGCGGCGTAATCCACCTGGTGCAGTTCAACGAACTTGTCGATAAAGCTCTTGCACAGTGCCTCGGTCTTGGCCGCGTCCAGGCCCAGTTCGGCGGGCAGGTCCGAGCGCAGGATGATGCCGTTGACGCGCTCCATTACATAGAACTCGGCGCCGATCACCGACTCATCAAGGCAGTGCACATAGGCTTTGGGGCAATACGGGAAGCCGTCCTTGAGCTGATTGAGAATGCGGTATTCGCGGCCCATGTCGTGGGCGGACTTGGCTTTGTGGCCAAACGGCGGGCGACGCAGCACGAATTCCTGGCCGGGGTATTCCAGCAGGTAAGTCAGGTTGGACGCGCCACCGGGGAACTGGCTGATTTTGACCGGGCCGGCAAGGCCCGGAATATGCGCCTTGAGGTAGGGATCGATGAGGCTGGCATCAAGTTCTTCGCCGGGGCGAATCTGGGTCGATTGGTCGTTAAGCGCCATGCTTATCCCTTCTGCTTATTCTAAAGGCCTTGGACTATTGGCTAATCTAATGCGCACCGCCGCCCAGCGACAAGGTCGGGGCGGCTTAATAGGTTAGCGTGTTGGACGATGATCAGTGGGCCTGATGTGCTCAAATCACCAGCATCGCGCGGCCACCGGGATTGCAGGACAGGTTGGCACCGATTTCGACTTTTGCCAGGTCGATGCCCAGGCCGGCGAGCAGGTTGTTGACGATGGGGTCGAGCAGCGGGCCGAGCAGCCCGGCAATCAAACCGCCCAGGGTGGTGAGCAAACCGTTGACCACGCCCGTGACCAGGCCCAGTACGGCGCCCAACAGGCTGGCCATTTTGGGCGAATGGTTGATCAGTTGGACGCCGGTGAGTGTTTCCTTGAGGCTGCTGACCGCGTTCGAGCTGGCGAATGCGTAATAGAGCGGTTGCTGGTTGATAGCGGGCGGGTCGGTGTAGGTGTGGGCACGCGCGGTTTTCAACACTTCGCTGTCGACTCGGACGCCCAGGCCGCCCGCGGCAAAGGCCTGCCTGTTGCCGCACACGCCGGTGCCGCGCTTGCAGGTTTTAGTGCCGATATCCACCAGCGGGTATTCGTCTACCTTGAGTGTTTCGGTGGATGAGTACAGGTTCTTGGGGTCAACCTGGCCAATCATCGCGCGCAATGCCGAGGTTTCGCCGAGTACCGACAACGACTTTTTACCGCTGTCGCAACGGTAGCCGGTGACCCTGGCGCTGCCGCCGGCCGCTTCCAGGGCGATATTGAGGGTGTCGCCGATTTCCAGGCTGGCGACCAGGCAGCAATTGGGGTCGAGCAAGCCAAACAGCCCGCCCAACAGGTCACTGAGCGCCTGCACCACGCCCCCCAGCAGGTTATTGACCAGGGTGACGATCGGCAATTTTACCGAGATCAAGGTGCGCACTTGGGCGGTGCGCACATAGACGGGCTGCCTGGCGATATCTTTGGGGTTGCCGATGCTGGAAACCTGCCCCGGCTCGATCACTTTGGTCGACAGGGTCACGCCGAGCAGGCCCAGCACATTGACCGGCAGCTCCACGGCAACCGCGCTGGCTTTGTTCGACAGTTGCACAAAACCCTGGATCAGGTTGAACAGTTGCAGGTTCACATCCAATGCAGTTTTGTCGGTGCCGTTCTGGATATTGATCAGGTCGCCCAGGTGCAGGATCTGCGAGCCCGGCGCAATCAGCTTGATGGCTTCCAGGTTGTTGATCACCACGTTGACCGCATCACCGCCCAGCTTGAGCACATCAATGGCCGCCTGGATCAGTTGGCCGACGGTGGCGTCGGTCTTGAGCAACTGGTCGTAGTTGCCGGCGCTGACTTTCAATTCGATGGCCAGGGCATCCAGGTACTTGAGCAGGCTGATATCGGTATTAAGCAAACCGTTCCAGCCCACTGCGTCCAGTTGCAACTTGCCGCCCAGCAGGCCACCGATCAAGGCGTTAAGGGCAACAGACTGGGTGCTGTCCACGGTCAATAAGGTGCTGCGAACCGTGAGCTGGGCAACCGTGGGGGTTGGCGCGGCGGCGACGGCGGTGGCGCTCAGCAGCGTGGTGAGGTTGACGGATTGGCGCGAGAACAGGGTGAGCACGCCATGGGCAAGGCTGGTGTGCACGCGATGGGTGGCAACCACCCGGATAGCGTCGGTTTTGTTCGGGTCGGCGCTGAACGTGCGCATAAAATCTGCGCCGGTGGCGAGGGTGCCGCAGGCGGTGGCCAGGGTGCGATTGTCGTCGAGGCTGAAGTTGTTGCGCGCCGCGCTTTCAGTTGCAAACTGCGCAGCAGTGTTGGCGGGCGCCACACAAGTGCCGCTGCGGCTTACCGCCTCCAGCGCCGCGGTGTCGGCCACACGCTGCAATTTGCGCTTCTCCAGGTACAGGCGACCGCTGTCGACCACCAGCAGCAGAAACAGCAGCGCAATACCGAGGGTTAACGCGCCTATCAGGCCGATGGCGCCGCGCTGGCGGGCCGGGCCGAGTCCATGGCCAATCATTGTGCGTTCCTTCGCCGGTCCTGCACCGACGTCCTGAGCATACCCGCAAGCAGTGTAGTCAGGTTTTGCGCCGGCGCTGGCTAATCGCTACTAGTTGCGCGGCGGCAGGGTAACCGGTGTCAGCACTGGGCGGCCGGCGAAATATTCCACCAGGTTATCGGCCACGCGTTGCACGGTGTCGTGGGCCGCTTCCGGCGACAGGCCGGCGACATGGGAGGTGAGCACGGTATTGCTCAGGCGCTTGAGGGCGTCGGGCACTTTCGGCTCATCGTCGAATACATCCAATGCGGCGCCGCCGATACGGCGTTGTTCCAGCGCTGCCACCAGGTCGGCGGTCACCACCACGCTGCCGCGTCCGATGTTCACCAGGTAACCGTTCGGCCCCAACGCGTCCAGGGCGTGGCGATCAATCAAATGGCGGGTGCCGGCCCCGCCCGGCGTGGCCAGGATCAGGAAGTCCGAGGTGCGCGCCAGCTCCACGGCAGTTGCGCAATAGGTGTAGTCCACATCATCGCGGGGCTGGCGGTTGTGGTAACTCACTTCCATGCCAAACCCGAGGGCGGCACGCTTGGCAATCTCCATGCCCACTGCGCCGAGGCCGAGAATGCCCAGTTGCTTGCCACCCAGGGAAGGGCGCATCACTTTCGGCCATTCGCTGCGCCGCACCGCCGCGTCAGTCTGGGGAATGCCGCGCACCAGCGCCAACAGCAAGGCCATGGCGTGGTCAGCTACCGACGGCGCGTTCACGCCAGCGCCGTTGGTGACCACGATCCCGCGATTGCTTGCCGCTTGCAGATCCACGTGCTCATAACCTGCGCCGATCACGCAGATAATCTCCAGCAACGGCAGCGCCGCGATTTCTTCGGCATACAGCCCCAGCGGGCCACGGGTGAGTACCGCCTTGATCTGCGCGCCGTGGGCCTTGATCGCTTGGGCACGCTCGGCCGGCGTCGGCGCCAGAATCACATGAAAGTCATTGCTCTCGATGATTTGCAGGTATTCGTTGATGGTTTCAACCAGGACCAGAACAGTGGTGGGCATCGCAAGGCTCTTCCTGAAGGGTTTGATAGGACGAGTATGCGGGATTTGTAAGACGGAACGATCTGCTCAATCAGAAAAATCCCGCACAGGTGACGCTAGAACCCGATATCCAGCGCTTTCACCCGCTTCACAAATGCTCCCGCCAAGGTCGCATTGTGATGCTCGATGATCGCCTGGGCCGACAAGGTCGGGGTATCCATGCAGGTATGGCCGTCCTCGGGCAGCACTACCGAAAACCCAAGCTCCACCGCTACGCGGCACGTGGTGTCGATGCAAAACTGGGTTTTCATGCCGACCACCACCAATTCGTCGACCTGCGCTGCCGCCAGTTGTTGCGCCAACTCGGTGCCCAGGAAGCAACTGGGGCGGGTTTTATTGAACAGGTGGTCGCGCGCTGCATCCACCTCGAGGCCGTGCCACAGCTGCCAGAGCGGGCTGCCTGCTGCAATCGGCGAACCCGCCGGGCCGGTGTGGCGGGCGACGAAGATGGGGGCGCCGGCGTTGCGGGCGCGCTGGATAAGCTGATTGATGGTGCCCAGCACGCGCTCGCGCTCGAAGGGGGATTCCGGCCCGTCGTATAAACCGGTTTGCATATCGATGATTAACAGGGCGTTTGCCATGGTCTTGCTCCGTGCAGTGGCCAGCGGGCGGGGCAATAAAAAGGCCCCGTCCATTACTGGCGGGGCCTTGGGTTGTTGCTGGGTGTCTTTAGCTCTGGCACCCACAGCAACCGCACGACCCGCCATAAGCGGTCGTGGTGGTGGTGCGGGTGAGGCAGGGCTGAATCAGGTTCATGGCCTGATCATGCTGGGGAGGGTGCGTGGCTGTCAACGGCGCTGTCCGAGTTCTGCTCTTGCAGCAGGGTATTTCTTGCAGCCTCAAGGAATTCATCTGACAAACTGCTGCCGCGTGTCGCACGGGCGAGGGTGAGCGCGCCAATCATCATTGCGTACTTGGCGAGCATCGCCTCGCGGTCTTCATCCTGAAGCTGCGCAAAAACCTGCAGTGACTGTTCAACACCCTCAATAAAGGTATGTTGCAACGCCGTGTCAGCGGGCTCATGGCACATGTCCGGGGTGAAGGCCGAGATGGGGCAGCCGTCGCCAGGGTTGTCACGGTGCCTGGTGGAAAAATACGGGCGCAGGATGGCTTCGCGGGCGGCGCGCACATCATCACTGCGGCTGATTTTTTCCTGCCAGCCCAGGTTCGATTGTTCGAATGCCTTTTGGCACGCCTCGGTGGCCAGCGCTTCCTTGGATGCGAAGTGCCCATAGAAACCGCCGTGGGTCAGGCCGGCTGCGGCCATTACGTCAGACAGGCTGATACCGTGCAAGCCGCGCTCTCGGAAGAGGTGCGTGGCTGCCTCGACGATGATTTCGCGGTTGAGTTCGGCTTGTTTGCGGGAGACGCGCGGCATGGCTGGGTTCTCAGGATGTAGGCGGACACTGCCTGAAACGTACAGGAATGGGTGGGATTCTAAAATAGATTTGTTGTGAAATGTATTCTCCATGGGCTGCCGTGGTGTTTGAAACGGCAGCCCTGCATCGCAACTACTGAGTGGTTTGCGCTTGCCGCGCCTTGGTTTGTTCCGCTTGCGCAATGGGCATGAAGTCGTAGGTTGGGAAGAATTGCGTGGTGTAAACACCCCAGGCGGTGTTTTCGATCGCCAGGTTTACTTCTGCCAGGCGCGACGCGGGCAGGCGCAGGACGATGACCTGCCCGATGCCCATGGTTATGTTCCAACTCACCACTTCCACACCGGCAGGCGGGAATACTTTGTGAAATTGCTGCTTGGCCAATTGTGCCTTCAACTCACTCAAGGGCCGCGACTGATCATGCTTGAGAAACACCGTTAACATGACGGCGTTTTCAGGCGTGGTCGTGTTAACGGTGGTTTGCGTACTGGTTGTGGCGTTGGCTGCGCCGGGAAACAATACGGCGGTTACCAAGGCAGGTATTAAAAGCAGTTTGAGAGCGTTGCTGGGGTTCATGTTGGGCACCTTCATTGTTGTTAACGTGCAGGGTGCAGCATTGGGGCGGGGGAATAATGTCATTCGATAGGGCTGTTTTTTTATTGAACCGCTAACGGGTTAACAGCACGGCACGGTGTTTGTGTGAAGTGTGAGCGGGGATCTTAGTTTGCACCTTGGCGATGGCTCAATGGCTATGTATGGTTCTGTAACAGTTATAGGTCTATTGAGATGAAAATATAAATTAGATGCAGGACGTGTCTTTTTTTAATGTCGGATGTGTCTTGTAAGTTAGTTGTTTTAAATGGATTCCGGATCCTGCGCCTACGCTGCCCCAGCCCTCGCAAACGGCCGCCCAGGGCCCCCTTGCACGCCTGCACCGGCTAACCATTCCTCAGCTAAGTCTTTGCTTATTCGAGAGAATCCCGGACAATCCGGCCCCTTCTATGGACGGGGCGCTGCCTGTCAGGTTTTTCTGACTCGCCCCGGCCGTGTAAATGCGGAGATCCGACCGGATGAATGATCAGGCCAATAGCGTCGACGAACGCTATGCAACGACACCTGCAACCCTCACAAGCTGGAGCCGCCAGGACACCACCTGGATGCTCGGCCTGTTCGGCACCGCCATTGGCGCCGGTACTTTGTTTTTGCCGATCAACGCCGGCCTGGGCGGCTTCTGGCCCCTGGTGATCCTGGCATTGCTGGCGTTCCCGATGACGTTCTTCGCTCACCGTGGCCTGACGCGCTTCGTGCTGTCCGGCCGCGCCGGCTCCGACATCACCGACGTGGTTGAAGAGCATTTCGGCCTCAAGGCCGGTGCGCTGATCACCTTGCTGTACTTCTTCGCCATCTTCCCGATCCTGCTGATCTACAGCGTGGCCCTGACCAACACCGTCAGCAGTTTTATGGAACACCAACTGCACATCCTGCCGCCGCCACGCGCGATCCTTGCCTTTGTGTTAATCCTCGGCCTGCTGGCCGTGGTGCGCTGCGGTGAGCAAGTGATCGTCAAGGCCATGAGCCTGATGGTGTATCCGTTTATCGTCGCCTTGCTGTTCCTGGCGGTGTACCTGATCCCGCACTGGACCGGCGGCATCCTCAGCACTGCCGGCGAAGTCCCGGCGCCGTCCGCGCTGCTCAATACCCTGTGGCTGGCGATTCCGGTGATGGTGTTCTCGTTCAACCATTCGCCGATCATCTCGGCGTTCGCGGTCGACCAGAAGCGCCAGTATGGCGCCAATGCCGATGAACGCAGCTCGCAGATCCTGTGCCGTGCGCACCTGTTGATGGTGGTAATGGTGCTGTTCTTCGTGTTCAGCTGCGTACTGACCCTGTCGCCGGCACAGCTGGCCGAAGCGAAAGCGCAGAACCTGTCGATTCTGTCGTACCTGGCCAACCACTTCGACAACCCGACCATCGCCTTCGCCGCACCGTTGATTGCATTCGTGGCGATTGCCAAGTCGTTCCTGGGCCACTACATCGGCGCCAGTGAAGGCCTCAAGGGGCTGGTATTGAAAACCGGGCGTCGTCCGGCTGCCAAATCCCTGGACCGCATGACCGCCGCGTTCATGCTGGTGGTGTGCTGGCTGGTCGCCACGCTCAACCCGAGCATTCTCGGCATGATCGAAACCCTCGGTGGCCCGATCATCGCCTCGATCCTGTTCCTGATGCCGATGTACGCGATCCGCAAGGTGCCGGCCATGGCCAAGTACCGTGGGCAGGCGTCGAATGTGTTTGTCACCGCTGTAGGCCTGGTCGCGATTACTGCGTTGGTTTACTCGCTGCTGTCCTGATAACCGGCAGCAGGCAGCAAAGCCGATTCGCGCACTGCGTGAGTCGGCTTTTTTTGTGTCCGAAAAAAATCCCGATGGCAATGAGGGCTAAGCTGTCGACGTGTTGGTTCCCTTTGGAGATACCCATGGCTCGGCCCCGTCCGCAACTGGTCACAGGCAAACTGGAAAAACTGCACCCTACACAATTGACGGTCGGCATGGCTGAAGTCGCTGCCAAGCGCGACGCCTGGACCAAACTCAAGCGCAGGGAGCGCGCCGCCGCCCTCGATAAGCACTGGTTTCCTTGTGTGCTGGGGCCGGACGAACGCTACTACATCACCGACCACCACCATTTTGGTTTGGCCTTGATTCTGGAAGAGGTCAAGAGTGTCTCGCTGCTCATGCTCAAGGACCTGTCTTTCGTCGAGCGCAGCACCTTCTGGAATGTCATGGCATTCAATCAATGGGTCCACCCCTACGACGCGCGCGGTTTGCGGCGTACCTATGAAGCCATTCCCCGCAAGATAACCGACTTGCAGGACGACCCTTACCGCAGCCTTGCCGGCCTGCTGCGCACCGCCGGTGGTTACGCCAAGGACGCAACACCGTTCAGTGAGTTTTTGTGGGCGGACTTCTTTCGCAGCCGTATCGGCAGCGATTTTGTCAGCCAGCCAAATGCCAAATTGTTGGGCAAGGCCATGACCCTGGCGCGCAGCCAGGAAGCCCGTTATTTGCCAGGATGGGTTGGGCCGATTGAAAACTGAAACTGTCACGCCCGTTGCCGTACCCCCCAATCGTACCCAGGACATCCTTGCCGGGTTATCCATCGCCGGGTTACTGCTGCCGGAGGCTGTGGCGTATTCCAGCATCGCCGCATTGCCGTCGCAGGCCGGTGTTATCGCTTTGTTTGCCGGGCTGGTGTGTTACGGCCTGCTGGGCACCAGCCGTTTCGCGATTGTGTCGGCCACGTCCTCTTCGGCGGCGGTATTGGCGGCTGCTACCGCCAGCCTGGCCGGTGATGATCCGGCGCTCAGGCTGTCCCTGGCCTTCGGCCTGGTGCTGATCACCGGCGTGCTGTTTTTGCTGGCCGGTTTGTTCAAGCTGGGCGGTGTGACGTCGTTTATCGCCAAGCCGGTGTTGCGCGGTTTTGCCTTTGGCCTGGCGCTGACCATCATCCTCAAGCAATTGGCGAGTGTGGTGGGCGTACACCTGACCGATAACAACCTGATCCGTTTCCTGCCGCAACTACTGGAACAACTTCCGCGCTGGAACTGGCCGGCGGCGCTGGTGGCAGCGGCAGCATTGGCCGTCTTGTGGCTGTGCGCGCGAATCCCGCGTTTGCCGGGCGGCTTGCTGGTGGTGGTGCTGGGGATTGTTGTCGGGCAGTACCTGGGCTTGCAGGCCCATGGCGTGCCCTTGATCGGCATGATTGATCTGCGTCTGGAACTGGGGCACTTTCCGGTGCTGCCGTTCGCGGATTGGTTGCGCCTGGGCGAGCTGGCCTTTGCCTTGGTCATGATCCTGTATGCGGAGTCCTACGGCTCTATCAGTTCGTTCGCACTTAAACATGGCGACCGGGTGTCATCCAATCGCGATCTGTTGGCGCTGGGCGCGGCGAACCTGGTGTCCGGGTTGTTCCATGGCATGCCCGCCGGTGCGGGCTATTCGGCGACGTCGGCGAATGAGGCCGCCGGCGCCGGTTCGCGCCTGGCGGGCATCATTGCGGCGTTGGTGGTGCTGGTGATCGTGTTGACGGTGCTGCCGTATGTGGCGTTAACACCGGAGCCGGTGCTCGCCGCCATCGTCATCTACGCGCTGGGCCGTAGTTTGAGCCTGCAACCCTTGGGCCGTTATTTCCGGTGGCGCCGTGACCGTTTGCTGGTGGTCTGCGCGGTAGCGGCGGTCCTGGTGTTGGGCGTGCTGGATGGCTTGCTGGTGTCGGTGGCGATCAGCGTGGTGTTGATGTTGCGCCAGATGTCTTCGGCGGATATTCAAGTGCTGGGGCGCTTGGGCGACACTCACGATTTTGTTGACCAACAACACCATGCCGATGCGGTGCAAGTGCCTGGCCTGTTGATTGTGCGGCCCAGCGAGGCGCTGTTCTTTGCCAATGCCGAACGCATCCTGGGTGCGGCGTTGCGCTTGATGCGTCAGTCGCCGGTCGATGCGGTGGTGTTGAGCCTGGAGGAGTCTCCTGACCTTGACGGCACCAGTATCGAGGCGCTGGCAGCGTTTTTTGCGCAGGTGCACGGGGAGGGTAAGCGGCTGGTACTGGCGCGGGTGCGGCATGCGGCGCTGGAAGTACTGCAAGCCTTGCCCGAAGCCGTTGCGCCACAGGTTTTGCTGAGTGCCTTGAGTGTCGATGGCGCAGTGCAGTTGGCGTTGCACACCAGGTCGTGAGTGCCAATGATCAAAAAGTGTGGGAGCAGGCAAGCCAGCTCCCACATTTGTTTGGTGGGGTTGTTAGCGCTGTATTCCAGGCATAAAAAAACGCCGCGCATCTTGCGATGCGCGGCGTTTTTTAAATCACAACATCTTAGGCTTGAATCACCGGGATGTTGGCGCTTGCTGCGATCTTGCGGAACTCGGCGATCTGGTCGAAGTTCAGGTAGCGGTAAACGTCACTGGCCATGGTGTCCAGTTTCGCTGCGTAACCCATGTACTCTTCGACGGTCGGCAGGCGACCCAGCGTGGAGGCAACTGCCGCCAGCTCAGCCGAGGCCAGGTAGACGTTCGCGCCATCACCCAGACGGTTCGGGAAGTTACGGGTCGAAGTCGACACAACCGTCGAGTTCGGCTCTACACGTGCCTGGTTACCCATGCACAGCGAGCAGCCCGGCATTTCCATGCGCGCGCCAGCCTTGCCGTAGATACCGTAGTAGCCTTCTTCGGTCAGTTGGTGAGCGTCCATCTTGGTCGGCGGCGACAGCCACAGACGGGTTGGCAGCTGGCCCTTGACCTGCTCCAGCAGCTTACCGGCAGCGCGGAAGTGACCGATGTTGGTCATGCACGAACCGATGAACACTTCGTCGATCTTCTCACCGGCAACGCTGGACAACAGACGGGCATCGTCCGGGTCGTTTGGTGCGCAGAGGATCGGCTCGTTGATTTCGGCCAGGTCGATCTCGATGATTTCGGCGTATTCGGCGTCGGCATCGGCTTCCATCAGCTCCGGGTTGGCAACCCAGGCTTCCATCGCTTGGGCGCGACGTTCCAGGGTGCGTGCATCGCCGTAGCCTTCGCCGATCATCCAGCGCAGCAGGGTGATGTTGGAGTTCAGGTACTCGGTGACCGATTCCTTGGACAGCTTGATGGTGCAACCGGCAGCCGAACGCTCAGCCGAGGCGTCGGACAGCTCAAAGGCTTGTTCCAGCGTCAGGTCGTTCAGGCCTTCGATCTCCAGGATGCGGCCGGAGAAGGCGTTCTTCTTGCCTTTCTTCTCTACGGTCAGCAGGCCAGCCTGGATCGCGTAGTAAGGAATGGCATGAACCAGGTCACGCAGGGTGATGCCAGGTTTCATTTTGCCTTTGAAGCGCACCAGGATCGATTCCGGCATGTCCAGTGGCATTACGCCAGTGGCTGCGGCAAACGCGACCAGACCGGAACCGGCCGGGAACGAGATGCCCATCGGGAAACGGGTGTGGGAGTCACCACCGGTGCCGACGGTATCCGGCAGCAGCATACGGTTCAACCAGCTGTGGATGATGCCGTCGCCTGGACGCAGCGATACACCGCCACGGGTCATGATGAAGTCAGGCAGGGTGTGGTGGGTGGTCACGTCGATCGGCTTGGGGTACGCCGCGGTATGGCAGAACGACTGCATGACCAGATCGGTCGAGAAGCCCAGGCACGCCAGGTCTTTAAGTTCATCACGGGTCATAGGACCGGTGGTGTCCTGAGAACCCACGGTGGTCATCTTCGGCTCGCAGTAGGTGCCAGGACGAACGCCTTTGCCTTCTGGCAGACCGCAAGCCTTGCCGACCATTTTCTGTGCCAGGGTGAAGCCCTTGCCGGTGTCGACAGGTGCTTCTGGCAGTTTGAACAGGTCGGTAGGGCCCAGGCCCAGCTCAGCACGCGCCTTGTCGGTCAGGCCACGGCCGATGATCAGCGGGATACGGCCGCCGGCGCGAACTTCGTCCAACAGCACCGGGGTCTTCATTTCGAAGGTGGTCAGGACTTCGTCGGTGCCGTGTTTGCAGACTTTGCCAGCATGCGGGTACAGGTCGATCACGTCGCCCATGTTCATGTTGGTCACGTCGAATTCGATTGGCAGTGCGCCAGCATCTTCCATGGTGTTGTAGAAGATTGGGGCGATCTTGCTGCCGAAGCAGAAGCCGCCGGCGCGCTTGTTCGGCACGTACGGTACGTCGTCGCCGAAGAACCACAATACCGAGTTGGTTGCCGATTTACGCGACGAACCGGTACCCACCACGTCGCCGACGTAGGCGATCGGGAAACCCTGGCCGCGCATCTCTTCGATCTGCTTCATCGGGCCGGTTTTGCCTTGCTCGTCCGGCACGATGCCTTCGCGTGCCATTTTCAGCATGGCCAGGGCGTGCAGCGGGATGTCAGGGCGGGACCAGGCGTCCGGGGCAGGGGACAGGTCGTCGGTGTTGGTTTCGCCGGTGACCTTGAAGACGCGCAGGCTGATCTTGTCGGCCAGGGTTGGGCGGTTGCGGAACCACTCGCCGTCAGCCCAGGACTGGATCACGCCTTTGGCGTGCTCGTTGCCGTTCTTGGCTTTTTCGGCCACGTCGTGGAACGCATCGAACATCAGCAGGGTGTGCTTGAGTTGGGCGGCCGCGACAGGGGCCAGCTCGGCGTCGTCCAGCAGCTCGACCAACGTCACGATGTTGTAGCCGCCTTGCATGGTGCCAAGCAGTTCAACCGCGCGTTTCTTGTCGATCAGGGGAGAAGTGACTTCGCCCTTGGCCAGGGCGGACAGGAAACCGGCCTTGACGTAGGCAGCCTCGTCAACGCCTGGTGGAATGCGGTTGGTGATCAGGTCAACGAGAAATTCTTCTTCGCCAGCCGGAGGATTCTTCAGCAGCTCGACCAGGCCTGCGGTTTGTTCGGCGTTAAGCGGCTGGGGAACGATACCCAGTGCTGCGCGCTCTTCGATATGTTTGCGGTAGGCTTCAAGCACAGTTATTACCCTCATCAGTGGTCCCACGGGACGCTCATCCAGAAATGAACGGCACGCATGCGCTCGGGGGCTTTTTGGGCCGCAAAGCCAGCGCTGCCGGCATTCCTCACAGAAGCTGCTTTCAAAGTTTTACGCCTGCAGAACGGAGCTGATGAGGGTTGGCGCGGGCTCTGACCTACCGGGTCGAACCTGCGCCAACACCGTTCTGAAGGAACGACTGTGCTCGTGACGCTTTGAAAACAGCTTCCAGCGGATTATTGGCGCCTTACAAGGCCGGATGATTCTACGGCAAAAAAAATCTAAAGGTAAGTTACCTCACCAAGTTTGCTGGGTGATCAACCTTAGACAAAGGGCTAACATGGCGCATCGTTTCGCTGATTTGTGTGCTTTGCCCATGTCCAACCAAGCCATCAAAACCCCCTGCGTCGGCCTGTGCTCCACGGTTTACGGCGATCTCGTGTGCCGTGGCTGCAAACGCTTTCACCATGAGGTGATCCAGTGGAATGGCTATAACGAAGAAGAAAAACGCGCGGTATGGCTGCGATTGGAACAGCTGTTGGTGCAAGTGATGGCGGCCAAACTGGAAGTCTTCGACCCCAAGATGCTGCGCGGGCAGCTTGAGCAGCGCAAGATTCGCTTCGTGCCGCACCAGTCCGAATACTGCTGGGCCTACCAGTTGATCGCCCGCGGCGCGCGGGTGATTTCCAACCTGGAAGCCTATGGCATGGTGCTGCTGCCGGAGTTTCGTGAGTGGGCGCTGCCGGAACTGCGCGATGCCATTGATCGTGAGTTCTTTATCTTGTCCGAGGCGCATTACCAGCGCTATATCGCGCCGGGGTTCCTCAGAGATGCGTTGGCGGACTGACAACACACATCAAACATGTGGGAGCGGGCTTGCTCGCGAAAGCGGTAGATCAGTCAATAATTCGGTGACTGACACTCCGTATTCGCGAGCAAGCCCGCTCCCACATTTGATCTCCATGGTCTGAGGAGGCTATGTCAGGTCAGGCCTTGGTCGCCAGCTCCTGCAGGTGATCCATCAACGTCTGCGGCTTGAGCACCAGCACATCACCTTCCACCGCATCCAGCACCACCTCCGCCGTATTGCCGATCAATGCGCCGGAAAGCCCGGTGCGCGCCACCGTACCGATAATGGTCACCGCCGCTTGCAGCGTGTGGGCGGCATGGGGGATCAACACATCCGCCGGGCCTTCCTCGATATGCAGGTGGGTGTCGTCGATATCAAACTCGGCCTGGAACGCCTTGCACTGTTCGCGATAGCGCGCCTCGATGGTTTCCTTGAGCTGGAAGGTCGGGTCTGCTGCCGACAGCATCGGCGACGGATGGGCACTGATCACGTGCAGTTGCGCTTTGGCCAGGCGCGCAATGTCGAAGCCATGGTCGATGATGGTGTTGTGCAGCGCCTGGTGTTCGCTGTCGCTGTTGCCCACATCAATCGCCCCCAGCACCACCTTGTCGGCCCAGGGCGTCGAGGTTTTCACCAGCAGCACCGGGGTAGGGCAGTAGCGCAGCAGTTTCCAGTCTGCCGGCGTCAGCAGGGCCTTTTTCAGTGGGCTGTCGGCAAAGTGCTGCTTGATCACCAGGCCACAGCCTTCGGCCTGCTGCACGTCGATGATGGTGTCATGCAGGCTGTCATTCCAAGCCTGCTCGGTGGTCACGCTGTAGCCGTCCTCTTGCAGGCCGGACTTGAGCAGGCTCAACAGCGCCGAATGCTCGTGCTTTTTGTCGCACACCAGCAAATGCAGGTGCGCGCCGGTGACCCCGGCAATCAGCTTGGCGCGCTTGAGCGCCAGGCTTTCTGAATGCTCAGGTTCGATAACCACCAGGATGCTGCGAATGGCTTGCATGGTCGGGGTCTCCAAAAGGGTGGGCCTGGAACAACTATAGTTGCTGCCTGCCAGACGTCATGTTGATGCACATCAAGGCCGGTGGCTGGTGGTCTGCGGCGGGGTCGGTATAATCGCCGGCCTTTTGTGATCCTTTTGCCCGTGAGCCTGATGAACCTGCCCGAAATCCACGAATTCCTCGGCTGCCGCACCCCCGACGCCTGGGTCCAGGCCGCGTTGGCCGATCAGCACACCCTGCTGATCGACCACAAGAACTGCGAATTCAAAGCCGCCAGCACCGCCCTCAGCCTGATCGCCAAGTACCACGCCCATGTGGACCTGATCAGCATGATGTCGCGCCTGGCCCGTGAAGAGCTGGTGCACCACGAACAGGTCATGCGCCTGATCAAAAAGCGCAAGGTCGAGCTGCGCCAATTGCACGCCGGCCGTTACGCCTCGGGTTTGCGCAAGGTGGTGCGCAGCCATGAGCCGGTCAAGCTGGTGGACACGCTGGTGGTCGGCGCCTTTATCGAAGCACGCAGTTGCGAGCGTTTCGAAGCCCTGGTGCCGCATTTGGACGAAGAACTCGGCAAGTTCTACTTCGGTTTGCTCAAGAGCGAGGCCCGGCACTTCCAGGGTTACCTGAAACTGGCTTACCAGTACGGCGATGCCAAAGACATCGCCCAGGTAATCGAACGGGTGCGCGCCGCCGAGCAGGAACTGATCGAGTCACCCGACATCGAGTTCCGCTTTCACAGTGGCGTGCCAGCCTGAAGCAACGGCCACGCCGATCAGCGCAGTGATCCCGGCCAGCAGCAGGATCACCGTTTGCGTGCCCAGCGGCGCCGCCAGCACGCCGATCAACAGGCCCGCCAACGGCTGCGCCAGGTTGTTGAGCAAGGTGATCACGCCGACTGTCTTGCCGAAGTCCTGCACCGGAATCACCCGCTGGCGGGTGCTGCGCATGTACACGTTGAACATCTTGTCGAAGCCGGTGATCAGCAAAAAACCCAGGGTGTAAGCCCACAGGTTGGGGCTGACGGCCATGATCAACGCCCCGGCAGCGATCATTGAATACGACAGCCCACCCAGCACCTTCAACGGCAGGCTGGAGCGCGCCAGGTAAAACAAAATGACGATGGTCACCACCGCGCCCGCAGCCTGCAACAACGCATAGGCATCTTTGCCCGCCGCGAACAGGCCGGTGACCATGGCTGCAGACGTCGCCAGCGTGACCCCGATGATCAGGTTGACGCCCACCGCCAGGGTAATGATCCGCTTCAGTTCCGCCAGTTTGCGAATGTGCCCGAAGGCAATGCGCAGCGGTTGCAGCCAGATATCCTGATGCTGCTCAAAGCTTTCCAGGCTGACCGTGGTATTGCGTTGCCAGACCAACATCGCCAGGTCCGCCAATACAAACAGACCGGCAATCGCGACCACCACCCAAGGCCAGGCCCACACCTCGAGCATCAGCGCCGCCACCAGTGGCCCCAGCACCAGGCCGCTCTGGTCGGCGATCTGCGAGTAGGACAAAGTCTTGGCATAAGTGTAATGCTTGAAGATATGCGGCATCACCACTTCGCGCGCCATGATGCCCTGGGTCGTCAACACGCCGCACAGCGCCGACAGGATCACCAACCAATAAATACCGTCGAACACGCCATACAGCGCCACCGCCGCCACGCACGCCAAAGCACGGTAAACCTGGCTGATATGCAGAATGCGCACCGGCGAGAACTTGTCGCACAATGCGCCGCACACCGGGAACGCCAGGTAGCGCGGCAGCGACTCGACGAAGAACGCCAACCCCGCCCACGACACGCTGTTGGTGGTTTGGAACACGATCAGCGGCACGATAAACAACAGAATCTGGTCCGCCAGCCGCGACAGGAACAGCGAGATAAAAAAAGCCAGGTAGTCCTTGCGCATATAACTCCTGTTAGTGGCGTAAAAGATTGCAGGCTATTTGTTAAAAACTCTTAAAAGCATGAAGCTTCGTCGGGCGGTAATGGCCAGTTGCTTAAGTCGGCCAGCTTGCCACCTATAATGCGCACACTTCAATCCGCGCATCCACACTGAGAACTTATGGAAAACCTGGGTCTGGGCAAGGTCCTGCTCGTTGAGGACGATGAAAAGCTGGCAGGGCTGATCGCGCACTTCCTGTCGCAACACGGTTTCGAGGTGCGCGTGGTGCACCGGGGCGATGAGGCGCTGGCGGCCTTTCTCGATTTCAAACCCAAGATTGTGGTGCTCGACCTGATGCTGCCGGGCCAGAGCGGGCTGCATGTGTGCCGGGAGATTCGCAATGTGTCCGACACGCCCATCGTCATTCTCACCGCCAAGGAAGACGACCTGGACCACATCCTGGGCCTGGAGTCGGGCGCCGACGACTACGTGATCAAACCGATCAAGCCGCCGGTACTGCTCGCGCGCCTGCGCGCCTTGCAGCGCCGTCAGGTGCCGGAGCCCACGGTGCGCGGTGCGCTGGAGTTTGGCCGGCTGTCGATTGATCGCAGTTGCCGCGGGGTCAGCCTGGGCGGTGAGGCCATCGACCTCACCACCATGGAGTTCGAACTGCTGTGGCTGCTGGCCAGCAACTCGGGAAAAATCCTTTCGCGCGACGACATTCTCAACCGCATGCGCGGCATTGCCTTCGACGGCCTGAACCGCAGCGTCGACGTGTACATCAGCAAGTTGCGCAGCAAGCTCAACGACAACCCGCGCGAACCGGTGTGCATCAAGACCATCTGGGGCAAGGGTTACCTGTTCAATCCGTTTGCGTGGGAGGTTTAGATGCTGCGCCTGTTTCTGCGCCTGTATGTGATCCTGGCGCTGGGGTTGGCCGGGGCGATCTGGCTGGTCAACTACACCTTCGATGAGTTATTGCCCGAAGCCAACGAAGTCTATAACCGCGAAGCCTTGCGCGGGCCGGCCTACGGCCTGGTCGAGCAACTGCGCCCGGTGCAGGGCGCGGCCCGCGATGCGCGCCTGGCCGAGCTGCAACCCCATTACGGCCTGCGCCTCCAGCTGGTGGCACGCGACACCCTGGCGCTCACTGACCGCGAACAACAACTGCTGGCCGGCGGCCAATTGGTGGTGCGCGGCGACTTCATGGAATTTCTGGCCACCATTGATGGCGGCCCACAGCTGCTGCAGATCAAGCTGCCGGAAGAGCCCAAATGGTTGTACCTGTGGGCCTATGGCTTTCTGGGCGTAAGCCTGGCCATCGTCCTGTATTTTTGGGTACGCCCGCACTGGCGTGACCTGGAGCATATCCGCCTGGCCGCGCAGCGCTTTGGCGATAACGACCTCGGCTCGCGCATCCTGCTGCCACGCCGTTCGACCGTGCGCGAGCTGGCCGGGCACTTCAATCAGATGGCCGAGCGCATCGAAAGCTTGATCGCCAACCAGCGTGAGCTGACCAACGCGGTGTCCCATGAGTTGCGCACGCCGATTGCGCGCTTGTCCTTTGAGCTGGATCAACTCAAGCAACAGGCCGACCCGCGCCAGAGCCGCGAATTGATCGCCGATATGTACGCTGACCTCGGTGAGCTGGAAGAAATGGTCTCCGAACTGTTGACCTATGCCAGCCTGGAGCGCGGCGCCACCCAGGTCACTCGGGAGAATATCGAAGCCCACAGCTGGCTCGACAGCGTGATCGGCAGCGTGGCGCTGGAGGCCGAGGCAGCCGGGGTGCAGTTGTCGTTGCGCACCTGTGAGGTCGACTTTATCCAGATCGAGCCGCGCTTTATGGCGCGTGCAGTGATCAACCTGCTGCGCAATGCCATTCGCTACGCTGAGCGCCGTGTAGAGGTGTCGCTGGTCAAGTTCGGCAATGGCTACGAAGTGCGGGTCAATGACGACGGCCCTGGTGTGCCGATGGAGGGGCGGTCGAAGATCTTCGAACCCTTCCTGCGCCTGGATGCCAGCCGCGATCGCCGCACCGGCGGCTTTGGCTTGGGCCTGGCGCTGGTCAAGCGCGTCAGCCAGTGGCATGGCGGGCAGGTGGAAGTGCTGGATTCGGAGTGGGGCGGGGCGTCATTCAGGATGACATGGGCGTACGCCGAGTAAAGCTCGGGCTTAGCAGGGTACAGGTGTGATAACCCCTTCAATGTGGGAGCTGGCTTGCCTGCGAATGCGGTGTATCAGTTAAAGAATTATTGACTGACACACCGCATTCGCGAGCAAGCCCGCTCCCACACGTTCTGATCGGCTAGCCGATCAGAACGTGTATTCCAAAACCCCCATCACCGACGTCTGCAACCGTCGCTCCACGATCGGGCTCTTGCCCGCTTCATCCGCCAGGTACTGCACATCCAGCAAGGTCGAGAACTGGGTGTGCTCGCTGATCGGCAGGCTCCACACCAGGTTCAGGCCATTGCTGATATTGCCCGCGCCGGCCTTGTAGGCTTTGAAGCGGCTTTGCGCGGCCTGGCCGGTGGTTACGCCATACCAGGTCTGCAAGTAGTTGCGGTCGCCAAAGTGGCTGCTGAGGCTGGCATCCACCGAACCGTAGCGACCTTCGTACAGGTTGGTGCCCAGGCTCAGTTCCAGGTGGGTGTAGGCCTTGCCGGTGTCTTTGCGGTCGTTCTCCTTGAGGGCATGTTCCAGGGTCGCGCCAACAATCACACCGCCCAGGTTATAGCTGGCGTTGACGCCCAATTGCGGGCGGGCCTTGATCTCGCCCATGCCTTTAAGGCGTTTGGAGCCGGCATGCAGGCGCTCGTTTTTGTCCTTGCGCGCGGCGCTTGCGCCGACATACGCACTGAAGCTCAGGGCGTTGCCTTCGTAACCCCAGCCCAGGCCCTTGTCGGTGTCGAGGAAAATCCCCCACGGGCTCACGACTTTGCCGCCCAGCAGTGGCGCGGTCATGCGTTCGTCGCTGCCGCTGTAGCGCGGCAGGTTGCCCACGCCGGCCTTGAGGCTGTATTGCCAGTCTTCGGCAATCGCCGTGTCTGCAGCCGCGAGCAGGCACAGTGAGGTGAATGACAGGCAGAGGTTTTTTGAGCGCATCCGGGTATTTGTCCTTGTTAAAAATTCAAGAGGTTGTTGGGCGATTGCGTGCGTTTGAAGGAGTAACCCGAGGCGCTGAGGCCGTTGACTTGGCGGCTGACGGTATCGCCCAGGCCGTAGCCGTTGCCGGCCAGCACCGCGTGGGCGTTGTCGACGGGAAGCAGGATGTAGTCGGTAAGCGGCTCGTTGTGCAGTTGGCCGCGAATCACCAGGAAGCCTTCTTCCAGGCGCACGCTGATGCCGCTCAACGGCGCGTCGGGTTCATGGGTGTTGAGCACCTGATAGGTGCCGATGGTGGAGGCCCAGGCCAGCGGCAGCGGCGGCGGGTCGATGCGTTCACCGATGGCCAGGCGTTGGCCGTGGCTGCGGGCGGTGAGCACTTGGCGGCCCTGCACCGTGACCACGTCCAGCTGAACGCGGCCCAAATCACCGAGGTCCTTGAGCCAAAAGCCCAGGACTTTTTTCTGCGCGCGCAGCCAGCCGTGTTCGTCGCGCAATAACTCGAAGTCAAAGCCGGCCAGTTCTCCGCTCAGCCGATTGCCCTCATCTTTGACCCGGAATACGCCCCAGGCCGTGGCATAAAACCCGGCCAGGCGCTTGCGGTCGACGGCGGCCGGCACCTGGCGCAACTTGAGCCCATGGCTGGGTGCCTGGCAGTCGTCGGCGCACACGGCTTGCCCGGTTTGCGCCTGGAGCAACAGGCGCAGGGTCTCGGTGGCCAGGCGTGCGACCAGTTCTTCGGCATTGCTGTCATTGGCCATGATGATCACCGCCAGTTGCTGGTCGGGCAGCACGCTCAACTGCGCGGCAAAATCATCACCGCCGCCACTGTGCTGGTAGGTGCGCACGCCGGGGGCGACGGGTTCATCGCCGCAGGGTGCGAGGAACCAGCCCAGGCCCATCCGGCAATCGAAGTCCAGGGCATTGCCGGTGTTTTGCTGGGTGAACATCTGATCAATCGACGGGCTCTCAAGCACGCGGGTGCCTTTATAGAGGCCATGGGCAAACAGCATCTGTACGTAGTGGCTGAGGTCTTTGGGGCTGGCCCACAAGCCGCCGGCGGCCAGGTCGCGCACCTGCGCATCGGTACTCGCCACGCCGTCTTCGTAACCGAGGGCGCGAAAGCTCAACTGCGTGCCGGTGCCGACAAAACTCGACTGGTTCATCTCCAGGGGCTGGAGCAGGCGACTTTGCAACTGGGCTTCAAAATTTTTGCCGCTGCTGCGCTCGATGGCCGCACCCACCAGCGAATAACCGAGGTTGGAATAGGCCACCTGCGAGCCCGGCGGGCTGCTCAGCCACACGCCCGACACGCGCATCGGCATCTGGCCCATGGCATAGGTGCTGCGCACGTCGCGCAAGTGTTCACTGGGCAAACCGGATTGATGACTGAGCAAGCGGCGCAAGGTGATGTCGCGGTCGGCGGCGGCCTGGTCGGTGTGAAAGCGCGAACGCACGTAGAACTCGCGCAAGGTCTGCTGGATGGGCGCGTCGAGGGCCAGGCGCTGCTGCTCGACCAATTGCAGCGCCGCCGTGGCCGTCAGCAGTTTGGAAATGCCGCCGGCGCGAAACGCCGTGTTGGCGGTCACCGGCACCCCCTGGGCCTTGTCGGCCAGGCCAAAGCCGCGCGCCCAGATCAGCTCCTGGCCATTAACCAGCGCAATCGACAAACCGGGCACATTCTCGCGGGCCAGGTCTTTGGGAATACGCGCTTGCAGGTAACGGATGATCGCGCCGTAATCGCCCTTGGGAATCGCCGGCGGGGCAGGCGGCTGCACGTGGCAGCCGAGCGTGCCCAGCAGGCAACCCCATAACGGAATACCGCGCAATGTGCGAAACATGAAGAGCACCCGGATGGTGGTTTGGATGCTCGAATGCTAGGGCCATGCCGGCCAACAATCTTTGAGAGCTTTGTCGAGAAACTGTCAAAGAATGTTAACGCGTCAGCCCCAAACGCTCATGCCACTGGGCGATGGATTCTTCGGGGTATTCGTCGAACTGCAAATCGCCCTTGCGCACACTGACTTCCACCCACGGCGCCTTCGAGCCGAGCATCAGGTGCGTGTGCTCAGGCGGCACCGGCAACGGCGTGTCGATGGCCGAGGCAAACGGGTGAATCAACGCCGGCCATTCGGGGCTGAACAGCCACAAGGCGCTGCCGCACTGCGAGCAGAAATGCCGTTCGGCAGTGCTCGCATGCGCGCGGCTGGCGCCTTCGGGCTTGAGGCGGGCGTGGTAGATCGAAATGTGTTTACGCCCGTGAACCTTCAAACTCTTGGCGTCGGCGCCCAGGTTGATCGCATAACCTCCGCCGCCTTGGGTTTTGCGGCAGATGGAGCAGTAGCAGCGCTGGTACGGGTAGGGGTGCTGGCTGGTCAGGCTGAACGTTACGGCGCCGCAATGGCAGGATCCTTCGAGTTGCATGGGCTGACTCCTCAAGGCAGGTTGTAACAACGCTTTGCTAATACTTTAGCCTCAGGCAAAATTCCCCGCTTTGGTTTCAGGGAAGATACCCATGATTGCTCAGTTGCAAAGCGCTGCCACGCAAATCCGCCACGCTGTGCGTAATGCGACCGAAGGCTTGGTCGGGCGCGAGCAATTGGCCGAGCTGATTGTGCTGGCGGCGGTCGCCCAGGAGCACATCCTGGTGATCGGCCCGCCTGGTACGGCCAAGAGCGCCGTGGTGCGCCGTGTGGCGCAGTCCATGGGCGGGCGTTACTTCGAATACTTGCTGGGGCGCTTCACTGAGCCGTCGGAGCTTTTTGGTGCCGTAGACCTGAAAAAACTGCGTGAAGGCACGGTGGAAACCGACGTCAGTGGCATGTTGCCGGAGGCCGATGTCGTGTTTCTCGATGAAGTCTTCCTGGGCTCGACCGCCATCCTCAATACCTTGCTGGGCGTGCTCAACGAGCGCCGCTTTCGCCGTGGCCATACTCAAATTCAATGTCCGCTGCGGGTGTGTGTCGGCGCGGCCAATGGTTTGCCGGACGATGAAGCGCTGGCAGCGTTTGGCGACCGCTTCCTGTTGCACCTGTTCGTCGAGTCGGTGCCGGACAATCAACTGGAAGCCATGCTGGCGGGCGGTTGGCAGTCGGAGCAGCGGCCGGTGCACCAGTTACTGGGGCTGGCCCAGCTGGACACGCTGAGCCAGGCCCTGAAAAACGTCGATCTGGGCGCGGTGCGTCCCGCCCTGGCCCAGGCAATTCGGCGCCTGCGCGAAGCCGGCATACAGTTGTCGGACCGCCGCATCGTCAAGTCTCAACGGTTGATCGCGGCCGCCGCGTTGCTGGGCGGGCGGCTGCAAGCCAGCGACGCAGATCTGTGGCCGCTGCTGTATGTGCTGCCCACTAAAGAGACTCAGCAGCATGGTCGCGAGGTGCTGCGCGACTTGTTTGCCGCGTCCAGCAACAGCCACTTGTTCAGTGCGGTCGAAGAGGCCACCTTGCAACCGATGTCGCGCTTGAATCGCTTGCTGGAAACTGCGCAAGACTACCTGGCCCGCAGCGAGCCGCCCGACAGCCCGGCGCTTGAAGGGCTACTGCGCGAGATCGACGCCAACTTCAATAGCGAGACTATGCCGGAACCCTTGCAGCAGGTACGCGGGCAACTGTCCCGAATGCTGACGCCATGAGTGCCGACCACTACGCCTGGACCTGGCGCCCAAGGCAGGTGCCTGCCGACCCTAAAGCCGCCGTCGCCTGGGGAGACGCCGCGCGCCGCTTGCATGCGCGCTTGCTGCTGCTCGCCGATGAACAGGCGGCGCGCTTGCACGCTACCGCCAGCGGCGACGTACTGGTGGTCACCGGGGCGGCGGCGGATTTGCCGTGGGTGGACGGCGTGGCCTACGCCGCAGTGCACCCCGGCGCGCCTGGGCTGTGGCTGCCCACCAGTTGGGAGCCGACAGTGCCGGTAGACCTGCTCGGCCAAACGCTGTCGGCACGGTTCAAGCGCTCGCCCTTGCTGTTGTGGCGCGAACCGCAAGCCGTAGTGCCATTGGACCGCCTGTTGCCTGTGACGGTTGAACACCTTCAGCGCATCGCGACGCATTGGGGTGCCAGCCATGCAATTGCCTGAAGCCCTGCAACCCTGGCGCCAGTGGCTGGAGTGGTTTGCGCCGCAGCATCTGCCGCTGTTCGCCGATTTGCTTGGGCGCCTTAACCCGGTGCTGGGGCCACTGCGCGGCAGGCAGCAAGGCGGGGTGCCTGAGCCGGATGGCGTGGGTGATCTGCAACGCCGTGGGCCTTACGAGCGCCTGCTCTCCAGCGAATGGCTGCTGGCCGATGAAGTGCCGGATGAGTTTATGCGCCGGGCTGTCGGCGGCGAACATATGTTCCTGGCGCCGCAGTACCGCGCCCGTGAAGCCAACCGCCTGATTGTCGTGCTGTTCGACGCCGGCCCGTTGCAGTGGGGCGCCGCGCGGCTGGTGCATATCGCCTTGCTGATGCTGCTGGCCCGGCGTGCCGAGGAGGCGGGGGCGCAGTTGCGCTGGGGCATCCTGCAAGGCGCTCCGCTGCTGCATGAATTCGATAGCGCGGGGCAGCTCAAGCAGCTGCTCAAGGCGCGCACCTATGAAAGTGTCGCCCCGGCGCACTGGCACGCCTGGCAGGAATGGCTGGCCGCGCAGGGTGAAACCTTGGGTGAGTGCTGGACAGTCGGGCAGCGCTTGCCCAAGGACACGACCAAGACCTGTACGCACCGGGTGCAGGTGCAGCGCAGCCTGGATGGGCACAGCCTGTCATTCGAGTTGCAGGCCGCATCGGTGCGGCGCGTGCTGCTGCCTATGCCGGATGAGGCGCGCGCGGTGCAACTGCTCAAAGGCCAGTTCGACGATGAAGTCCAGGCGCCGCCGCCGAATCTCGCACGTGCGGTGCCACGCGTCGCCTTGACCTTGCCGCCGGTGATCTCCAGCGCCGGTAACTATGTGGCGCTGCGCCTGCTCGATGAGGCGGGCATGGTGGTGATCAAGCTGCCGCACAAAAACCAGAAAAAGTCGCTGGAAGTTCGACGCCGTCTGTGGGGCAAGCATCAGCGCGTATTGAGCACCACCTTTCACCACCGCAGCCTCGGTGCCGTGTTGAGCGACAACGAAAGCCTGACGTTCTGGAACATTCCCGGTATGCCCACCGTCGACAAGCCCGCCCGTGAACAGCTGCAACTGCCACCGGGCACTGCGACGTTCCTGCCGAGTGTGTGGCTGCACAGTCAGAATTCCGTGCGTGTGTACTTGCTCGACAGCCAGGGGCGGCTTGCCTACTGGAAGTCGCGTCAACTCTGCCAGGTGGCGGACGACGTGATGAGCCTGGTACAGGTCGACCCTTTGACCATCGCTTATGTGCGCAGCGAAGGCGGGCAGATCGTCGCGTATTCCGGGTCTGCTGACGGTTTACGCGCCAATGGTCATGCGGTCGGCTCGGCAGCGGGCGTTAGCCAGGTGCTGCTGGCCGCCAACTTTTACTGGCGCCAGTACTGCGGCGGTTGCGCGCTGCTGACCACCCAGGACGGCCACCAGAGTTGGCGCCTGGTGACCCATGAAAGCTTTCCGGCGAAACACGAACAGATCGACTTGGCGCCGGGCTGGAAAGCCATCGGCCTGCACCACGCGTTCGCCCAGCGACAGCTCTACTCACTGGTGCTGCTGGGGCCGAACCAGCACAGCGTCGGGCTCTACGCCGAGGGGCAACAGCGCACGTTGTTTACCACTTCGGCGCCGATTGCCCGCGCGAGTTTTTGCCCCATGAGCGGCTTGATCGCTGTACTGACCACTGACCGCGAATTACTGGTTTACTCGGTTGGCGAGCGCTCCATGCGTTTGCAAGTGATGTGCAACCAGGCACCACAGCTCAGCCAGGAAGCTGCCAATGCTTGAGCCAGAACGGATGCTGATTCGCCGCCCGCTACTCACCGGGCACCAACAGATTGACGGCCTATGGTTTGCCGCCGAGCGTTTTGATGAAGGCGAGCGCAAGCGCCTGATCCTCAAGTATTGGCAAATCGACGCGCGTGCCTACCGCTTTGCCGACGGCGACTTGCTGCAGTTTCACACACCTTGCCCAGTAAACTGCGAAAGCCTGCACGGCTGGCCGCTGATCCGCCAGGGCCTGGGCTTGTCGTCTGCCGCGCTGCACCCTGAGGAATTGCGCCGGCTGCCCGTTGCCGACCTGTGGCTGGTGCGCGGCAGCCAGATCCATGCACTGCAGCTGCGCGATGCACACGTGCTGACGCCTGGGCTGTGGCTCGACATCAGCACCTACACACTGCTCGACACCTTTGACTGCCATACCCCGTTGCCTGCAACGCTGCCGGATGCAGTGATCACCGACCTGCGTGAAATCCTCGGTGGGCCGCTGGAGCCCGTCAGCCCGGAGCGTGAAGCAATCATGCAAGCGCTGCTGGAGCGCCCGCGTCACACGTCGAGTAAAGGGGCTGGCGCCAGCTCGTCGCCCGCGCGAAACAACATGGATGACGCCCGTGAAGTCTCTTCCCCGGTGCTGAAAATCGTGATTGGCTTGCTACTGTTGGGGGGGCTGATCCGCCTCTTCGGCCAAAGCGATGCTGCCGCCATGCTGGCCACGCACACACAGTCCTTCAGCGGTATGCTCCTGGGCAGCGTGATCTGGATGGTTGTGATTACCGCGCTGCTGTTCGGGTTGAACCGCTTTCTGCACCGTGGCGCGTCGGCCCCCGCCCAAACGGCACCCAGGCCGGTTGCCCGCGCACCCGCTGACCCAGGCATCGCTGCGCGTGCCACCCCGCGCAGGCACAAACCTGCCGCGTGGCGCCGCTTGTTGACCCGGCTGACCCAGCATTCCCAGCTTTCCAAACTGTATGGCAAACGCCAGGCCGCCTACATGCAGCGCATGTTGGAGATGTTCGAAGACGGCAATTTCGAAGAAGCCTTGCGCCACGCGATCCCCTTGAACGGCGGTGCCTCCAGCGGTGAACAGAGCTTTGGTACGCCCCAACGCCGCGAGGATTTGAGCCTCAGCCAGCAGGATGGCCCGGCGCGCTCGATGCTGTTTGAAGACGACTTGGCCGAGCACTTGCGCCAAGTGTATCGCCAGACTTTTGAGCGCCTGGACCGTGCCGGTCGTATCGAGGAAGCGGTATTTGTACTCGCCGAATTGCTCAAAGAGCACCAGCAAGCCCTCGATTACCTGGAGAAACACGCGCGCTATCAGCAGGCCGCCGACCTGGCCCTGGCGTGGGACATGCTAGCTGCGGTGATCGTGCGCCTGCTGTGCCTGGCCGAGCAGTGGCAGCGCGCCGTGCAGGTGGCGCGGCGCGACAATGCGTTCGCCGACGCCGTGGTGATGCTCCAGGCCAAGTCGCCGGAAGCCGCCGACCGCTTGCGCCTGGAATGGGCCGAGTCGTTGATCGCCAAAGGCCTGTGGTTGCAAGCCGTCGATGTTATTTGGAGCCTGCCCGCAGAGCGCCCACGCGCGGCGCAATGGCTGCTCAACGCCGAGGCGGCTGGCGGGCGCTTGGGTATTGAGGCGCTGGTTAAACGCGCAATCCTGTTGCCCGAAACGCTGAACGCTTACGGGCCGTGGGTCGAGCAATTGCGTGACGACCCCACGCGCGCCAGCGAACGCTCAGCCCTGGCGCAGGCCTTATTGCTGCACAAGGCCAACACCACCGCCCTGGCCTGGCTGGCCGGTGCCACCGTGCAGGCGATTCTGGCCGATCAATTCAGCGATCAAGGCCAGCTGACCCATAACCAGTTACAAGCACTGGTCAAGATGAGTCGCGACAAAGCGCTTCAGGCGGATTTGCCGGGCCAAGCCTTGAAGCGTACGCCCGTGGTCTCGCTGGAGCGTTTGGGTGAAACCCGCGAGTGGTCTGCGCCGGCCGCGGGCAGCCGGCCGATTTTCGACGCGGCCCCGCTGGAAGACCAGCGTTACCTGGTGGCGCTGGGCGAGGCGGGTGTGATGGTGGTGGATGCGGCGGGCACAGCGTTGTTTCACTTTGCTGTACCGGCGCAGAAAATCGTTATTGCCCATAGCCGACAGGTTGCGTTGGTGCTGATCTGGCGGGGGAATGTATGGCGCGTGAGCAAACTGGACCTGGTCAATCGAGTCGCCAAAGACCTCGGTATGCTGGCCATGGATGTCTATGCAAACACCTTTGATGGCAGCAACTGGACCATCGGCAAAGGCTCGCAGTTGCGCGTGGTGGATGTTGACCGTGGCTTTGAAACGCTCTGGCATGTGAGTGATCTACCGGAGTCGGTGCGTGCCATCAAGGTGGATGAACACAACGAATACCTGTGGCTGTCGGCGCCGGGCGGGTGCCTGATGCTGTGGCATTATCGTCTGCCGGAGCGGCGGCTGGTCAGCCGTGAAAGCGCGTTTGACATCGTCGCGACGGACTTCCAGGTTCCCAGTGCCACCGCTGAATCGGCGCAGTATCGGATCAAGCACGACTATGGAACACCCACGCTGATACTGAAGCAGCACGGGGTTCGGAAGCGCTACCGGCTGCCTGGCAACTTACCGGAAGAAGAATGGGATGAGTCCGTCAGCCCGTTTCTATTTGAGGACTGGTTGCTGATCAGTTATCGGGTTGAGGAACACGGCACCTGCTGGCACGTGATCCACCGTGCCAGCGATCGGCTTTGCGTCACGTTGCACTGGCCGCAATCGCCGGCCCAGCTTCGCCGCCTCGGGTCTGATCTGTTGCTGTTCGATGGGCAGGGCCGGCTGAGCCATATCAATATTGATAACGCCAGCCAGCGCAACATCAGCCTGCACTGAGTGTGTCCGGCATCAAGGTGGCGATCAACGCCCGAATGGTGCCGGGCAACGCTTCCAACTCGCGCACCAGGATACTGCGCTCGCGAATCGCCCACGGCTCATCGAGTTTCACCGTCACCAACTGCATGGTCCGGCTGTGCCGCACGGCGGCGGACTCGGGAATGATGCCGATGCCTACGCCGGCCTCGACCATCCGGCAGATCGCTTCGAAGCTCGACACCTGGATGCGCAGCGATAAATGCTTGCCCAGGCGATCAACGTGTTCACGCAAAAAACTCAATAGCGTGCTGCCTTCGTGCAGGCCAATGTGCTGGTAGGCCAGTGTTTGCTCCAGCGTGACCGAAGGCTGGTCGGCCAATGGGTGGCCGACCGGCACCATCAACACCAATTCATCGGTGCTGAAATGCAACACCTGCAAACCTGCGGCCTCAACCGGCCCGGCAATGATGCCCATGTCGCTGGTGCCATCAAGCACACCACGCACAATATCCCGGGACAAACGCTCCTGCAGGTCGACGGTCACACCCGGGCGCTGGGACAGGAAGCCTGCCAGCACCTCCGGCAGAAACTCGGTCACCGCCGTGGTGTTGGCGAAGATGCGGATATGCCCGGCCGAATCCACACCGTATTGGGTGAACTCGCTTTTGAGGTAATCCACCTGGCGCATGATCAGCCGCGCATGGTGCAGCAGCCGCTCGCCCGCCGGGGTGATCTCCACGCCACGGCTGTCGCGGTACAGCAGGCGCGTGTCCAACTGACCCTCCAACGCCTTGATCCGCGCACTGGCGGCGGCCGGCGAGAGGAACGCACGCTTGGCGCCCTGGGTGAGGCTGGGGGATTCGGCGATATGGATAAACAGGCGCAGGTCGGCGAGATCGAAATGCATGCAAACCCCTATTTGGGCAACGGTGAGGTTCAAGTGTGGTAGCTGGCTTGCCTGCGATAGCGGTATGTCAGCACCGATGATGTTTCTGGTACACCGCTATCGCAGGCAAGCCAGCTCCCACAGGATATAAGGGCGGACTCGAAGTTGGCGTTCAGCATAACCGAACGCTGGTTTATTGAAATGCAAATTCTCAGAACGGGCAGGCGCTTGCATGATCCGGGGCAGACACTCACTGCCCGAGGACCTGCACCCGATGAGCGCCACTGATTGGATCGGCCGAAGCGAGACCGCCCACGACCACTTGAGCCATAACCTGCTCAAACGCATTGCCGCCACTTTTGGCGAGCCGGTGCCTGCACAGGGCGCCGATTTGCCGCCGCTGTGGCAGTGGTGTTTTTTCCAGGACCCGCTGCCGGAACCCGCCTTGGGCACTGACGGCCACCCGGCCCGGGGCGGTTTCCTGCCGCCGGCCGACAACCGCAATCGCATGTGGGCCGGTGGGCGCATCGAGTTCCTGCATGCCTTGCGCGCCGGTGAGGCCGCCACTCGCGTGTCGACCATCACCCAGGTCGAAGAAAAGACCGGGCGAACCGGCTCGCTGCTGTTCGTCACCGTGCGGCATGACTATTCCCAGGACGGCCGCCTGGCGATCCGCGAAGAGCAGGACATCGTTTACCGCGAGCCCACGCCGCCCAAATCAGGCAGCGGTGACGCCTTGCCCGAAGGTGAATGGCAGGAGTCGATCAGCCCCACGCCAACCCTGTTGTTTCGTTACAGCGCCGTGACCTTCAACGGCCACCGCATCCACTACGACTACCCCTATGTTACCGGCACCGAAGGCTATTCAGGCCTGGTGGTGCACGGCCCGTTGATCGCTACCTTGAGCCTGAGCGCGTTTTGCCGCGCCCATCCCGATGCGACCCTGCGCCATTTCGCTTATCGCGGCGTGCGCCCGCTGATTGCGCCGCAGCCGTTTGCTGTGGGTGGGAGGGTGATTGAAAACGGGGTTGCAGAACTGTGGGCTGGCAACGCAGACGGTCTGGCTCAGAAAGCCGAAATCCACTTCGAATAATCCAAGAACAACAGGCGGAGAGCCGTTAATGAACCCCAATGACAACGAAGAACTCAATGCCATCCGCGAAGGCGTGCGCGCCTTGTGCGCCGAGTTCGATGCCGCTTACTGGCGCAGGATCGACGAACAAAAAGGCTTCCCCGAAACCTTCGTCAAAGCCCTGACCGACGCCGGCTGGCTGTCGGCGATGATCCCTGAAGAGTACGGCGGCTCAGGCCTGGGCCTGGCCGAAGCCTCGGTGATCCTCGAAGAGGTGAACCGTTGCGGTGGCAACTCCGGCACCGTGCACGGCCAGATGTACAACATGTTCACCTTGCTGCGCCACGGCAGCGAAGCGCAAAAAAGCTTCTACCTGCCCAAGCTCGCCAGCGGCGAATTGCGCCTGCAATCGATGGGCGTGACCGAGCCCACCACCGGCACCGACACCACCAAAATCAAGACCACCGCGATCAAGCGTGGCGACAACTACGTGATCAATGGCCAGAAGGTCTGGATCTCGCGCATCCAGCATTCCGACTTGATGATTCTGCTGGCGCGCACCACGCCGCTGGCCGAGGTGAAAAAGAAGTCAGAAGGCATGTCGATCTTTCTGGTCGACCTGCGCGAAGCCATCGGCAACGGCCTGACCGTGCAGCCCATCGCCAACATGGTCAACCACGAAACCAATGAGCTGTTCTTCGACAACCTGGAGCTGCCCCTCGACAGCCTGATCGGCGAGGAGGGCAAAGGCTTCAAATACATCCTCGACGGCCTCAACGCCGAACGCACGCTGATCGCCGCCGAGTGCATCGGTGACGGCCGTTGGTTTATCGAAAAGGCCAGCGCCTATGCCCGCGACCGCGTGGTGTTTGGCCGCCCGATCGGGCAGAACCAGGGTGTGCAGTTCCCGATTGCCGAGGCGCATATCGAAATCGAAGCGGCGGACCTGATGCGCTGGCGTGCCTGTGAGGAATACGACAGCGGCAAGAATGCCGGGGCCAGCGCCAACATGGCCAAGTACCTGGCGGCCAAGGCGTCCTGGGAAGCCGCCAACGCCTGCCTGCAAACCCACGGTGGTTTCGGCTTTGCCTGTGAGTACGACGTGGAGCGCAAATTCCGCGAAACCCGCCTTTATCAAGTTGCGCCGATCTCCACCAATCTGATCCTGTCCTACGTGGCCGAGCATCTGCTCGAACTGCCACGCAGCTTCTGAGGGCCTGACCATGAGCCATACCCACGCCTTGTGTCGGTTCCTTGCGGACCTTAACGACGAACAATTGCCGGAAAAGGTACTGGCACGCACCGAAGACCTGTACCTGGACTGGCTGGCCTCGGCGCTGGCCAGCAAGGGCGCGCACCCGATCCCGTTGTTTGAACGCTATGCGCAAAAAATGGGACCCGACAGCGGCCCGGCCCAGGTGATCGTCAATGGCGGCAGCACCAGCGCGTATTTTGCCGCGCTGGTCAACGCCGCATCCTCCCACCTGGTGGAGCAGGATGACCTGCACAACAGCTCGGTGCTGCACCCGGCGACCGTGGTGTTTCCGGCCGCGCTGGCTGCCGCCCAGGACCTTGGCAAATCCGGCCGCCAATTGCTGCTGGCCTCGGTGGCGGGCTATGAAGCCGGTATCCGCATCGGCGAATTCATGGGCCGTTCCCACTACCGCATCTTCCACACTACAGCGACCGTCGGCACCCTGGCGGCGGCGGTTGCCGTGGGCAAGCTGATGGATTTTAGCCAGGAGCAGTTCATCAACCTGCTCGGCAGCGCCGGTACCCAAGCCGCCGGGTTGTGGGAGTTTTTGCGCGATGCCGCCGACTCCAAGCAGTTGCACACGGCCAAGGCAGCGGCGGATGGCTTGCTCGCGGCGTATTTGACGGCGGACGGGCTCACCGGCGCACGCAATATTCTGGAGGGTGACCAAGGCCTTGCGGCGGGCATGTCCAGCGACGCTGAGCCTGGCAAGTTATCGGCCGGCCTCGGCAGCCGTTGGGCACTGCTGGAGACCTCGTTCAAGTTCCACGCCTCGTGCCGTCACACCCATCCGGCCGCCGATGCGCTGTTGGATCTGATGCAGCGCGAAGGGCTGTGCGCTGCCGATATCGCCACGGTTCAAACGCATGTCCATCAAGGTGCCATCGACGTGCTCGGCCGCGTGACCACCCCTGCCACTGTGCATCAGGCCAAATTCTCCATGGGCACTGTGCTCGGCCTGATCGCTGTGCATGGCAAGGCCGGGCTCACCGAGTTCCACGAACACGCGTTGACCGACCCCGCCGTTTCGGCCTTTCGCGACAAGGTCAGCATGACCCTGGATGCGCACGTCGACGCCGCCTACCCGCAGCGCTGGCTGGGCCGCGTCACCGTCACCACGCTCGATGGCCGCACGCTGCAGGGCGCCATCGACGAACCCAAGGGCGACCCCGGCAACACCCTGAGCCGGGCGGAGCTGGCGGATAAATTCCAGCGCCTTACCCAATTCAGCGGCGCGCGTACACCGGCGCAGGCCACTGCACTGATCGAAAAGGTCTGGAACCTGCGCAGTGCAGCGTCCATGGCCCACTGGCTTTGAGGAAGCGTCATGACTAATCAACGACCGCTGGACGGTATCACCGTGATCAGCCTGGAACACGCGATTGCTGCGCCATTCTGCACCCGCCAGTTGGCGGACCTCGGCGCCCGTGTGATCAAGATAGAACGCCCTGGCGCCGGTGACTTTGCCCGTGGCTATGACGAGCGCGTGCGCGGCCTGGCCTCGCACTTTGTGTGGACCAACCGCTCCAAGGAAAGCCTGACCCTGGACCTCAAGCAGGACGAGGCCGGCGACATCCTGCAAAGCCTGCTGGCCGATGCCGACGTGCTGGTGCAGAACCTCGCACCCGGCGCGGCGGCGCGCATGGGCCTGTCGTTTGAAGCGCTGCATGAGCGTTTTCCACGGCTGATCGTCTGCGATATTTCCGGCTATGGCGAAGGCGGGCCCTACGAGAAAAAGAAAGCCTACGACCTGCTGATCCAAAGCGAGGGCGGCTTTTTGTCGGTGACCGGTGGCCCGGGTGAAGACCAGATGGCCAAGGCCGGTTGCTCCATCGCCGATATCTCCGCCGGCATGTACGCCTACAGCGGCATCCTCTCGGCGTTGCTGCTGCGCGGAAAAACGGGGCAGGGCAGCCGCATCGACGTGAGCATGCTCGAAAGCCTGGTGGAGTGGATGGGCTACCCGATGTATTACGCCTTCGACGGCGCGCCCCAGCCACCACGGGCCGGGGCGGCGCATTCGACGATCTACCCGTATGGGCCGTTTCCCACCGGCGACGGCGGCACGGTGATGCTCGGCTTGCAGAACGAACGCGAATGGGCGGCGTTCTGCGACAAGGTGCTGCTCACGCCTGAGCTGGCCACCGATGAGCGTTTCTCGGCCAACTTCAAGCGTTCGGCCAACCGTGAGGCGCTGCGCCAGATCATCGTTGACAGCTTTGCGCAGTTGGACGCGCAAGCCGTGATCCAACGCCTGGAAGGCGCGCAGATCGCCAGTGCCAGGGTCAACGACATGCAAGGCGTGTGGGACCACCCGCAGCTCAAGGCGCGTGACAGCTGGCGTGAAGTCCAAAGCCCGGCCGGGCCGCTGCCGTCGCTGTTGCCGCCGGCGCGCAATGCCGCGTTTACCCCGCGCATGGACGCCGTTCCCGCCCTGGGCCAGCACAGCCAGGGCATTCTCGATCAGCTGGGGTTTTCGGCGCACACCATCGACGGCCTGCGCGCACGCGGCGTTATTTAATAAGGAATTCACCTGATGCCAAAGCCTTTAGTTCGTTCGGCCCTGTTTGTGCCCGGCAGCCGCCCGGAGCGGTTTTCCAAAGCCCTGGCCAGCGGCGCCGATGCGGTGATTGTGGATTTTGAAGACGCGGTGGAAGAACCCCTCAAGCGCCAGGCGCGGGATAACCTCGGGGTGTTTTTGCACGCGCACCCACAGGCTCAGGTGTGGGTGCGCATCAATGCACCGGAGCATGCCGAGCATTTTGAGGATGTGGCGTTCTGTAAAGCCCATGCCAATGTGGCGGGTGTGCTGCTGCCGAAGGTAGAGAGCGCCGCCCAGGTTGCCGTGGTGGCGGCTGCCGGCAAGGTGATCTGGCCGATTATCGAAAGCGCCAGGGGCTTGCTGGCGGTGGCTGAGATTGCCCATGCGCCGCAGGTTGAGCGCCTGTCATTTGGTGGTCTGGATTTGGCCCTGGACCTGAACCTGAGCAGCGGTTCTGCGGCTGCGCAGTTTGCGCTCGACCAGGCACGCCTGGCGTTGATCGTGCATTCGCGCGCCGCCGGTTTGGTGGCGCCGCTGGATGGCGTGCACCCGGCCATCGACGACCCCGAAGGTTTGCGCCGCTCGATCCGTCATGCCTATGAAATGGGCTTTGCCGGGGCGCTGTGTATCCATCCCAAGCAGGTGGCGGTGATTCATGCAGCGCTGGCGCCCAGCGCCGAAGACCTGGCCTGGGCCAAGCGCGTGGTAGAGGCGGGAGCCCATGGGGCCGGGGCCTATCAGATGGATGGGCAGATGGTGGATGCGCCGGTGTTGCTTCGTGCGCAAAGGCTTCTCGCGGCCCAACTCTAACTGACGAAACTGGCTCAAAATGTGGGAGCGGGCTTGCTCGCGAATGCGGTATGACAGCCACTGAATTAATTGCCTGATCCACCGTCTTCGCGAGCAAGCCCGCTCCCACATTGGAACATAGGCGTCTGCAGGACTGGCGTTCGGCCTGGCCGAACGCAGGTATCTACAATTCGAAATTCACTACACGCGTCACATCAGGCACCTTGCCCTGAAACACAACAATAAGAAGGTGATTCCCCATGCTCAAGCTTTCTCGGGCGCTGCTGTGCGCCGCCACTTTATTTGCCGCGGGCCTGGCCCAGGCGGCCGACCCGATTGTGATCAAGTTCGCCCACGTGGTCGCTGAAAACACCCCCAAGGGCCAGGGCGCGTTGTTGTTCAAAAAGCTTGCTGAAGAGCGCTTGCCGGGCCGGGTCAAGGTCGAGGTGTACCCCAACTCCTCGCTGTTCGGCGATGGTAAAGAGATGGAAGCGCTGTTGTTGGGCGACGTGCAGATGCTGGCACCGTCCCTGGCCAAATTCGAGCAATACACCAAGCAAGTGCAGATCTACGACCTGCCGTTCCTGTTCAATGACCTGGCCGCCGTCGACCGTTTCCAGGCCGCCCAGGGCAAGGCATTGCTGACCTCGATGCAGGACAAGAACATCCTCGGCCTGGCCTATTGGCACAATGGCCTCAAGCAACTTTCCGCCAACAAAGCCCTGCATGAACCCAAGGACGCCCGTGGCCTGAAGTTCCGTGTGCAGGCCTCCAGCGTACTCGAAGAGCAGTTCAAGGCGATCCGCGCCAACCCGCGCAAGATGAGCTTTGCCGAGGTGTATCAAGGCCTGCAGACCGGTACCGTAAATGGCACCGAGAACACCTGGTCCAACTATGAAAGCCAGAAGGTCAACGAGGTGCAGAAGTACTTCACAGAGTCCAACCATGGCCTGATCGACTACATGGTGATCACCAACGCCAAGTTCTGGAACGGCCTGCCGCCGGATGTGCGCACCTCTCTGGAGCAGATCATGGTTGAAGTCACCGTCGAGGTGAACAAACAGGCCGAAGCGTTGAACCAGTCGGCCAGGCAGAAGATCATCGACGCCAAGACCAGCGAAGTCATCGAACTGACCCCGGCGCAACGCCAGCTGTGGCGCGAAGCCATGCGCCCGGTGTGGCAGAAGTTCGAGGGTGAGATTGGCGCCGACCTGATCAAGGCGGCGGACGCCTCCAACCAGTAATTGCGGGTTGTACCGAGATCCAATGTGGGAGCGGGCTTGCTCGCGAATGCAGTCTTTCAGTTGATGCATTCGGTAACTGACACACCGTCTTCGCGAGCAAGCCCGCTCCCACATTTTGACCCGGTTTCGACCCTGAGCCTTGCACCTACCTATCTCTGCTTCGCGAGGTTTTGCCATGCAAACGCTAAGGCGCGTCTGGGAGCACCTGGAGGAAGGGTTTATCGCCTTCCTGCTGGCCGCCATGACCCTGGTGACATTCGTCTACGTCATGCTCAACAACATCTACACGCTGTTTTTTGCCCTGTCTGACAAGTGGGCATGGAGCAGCAGCTTTTTCGGCGCCCTGGGCGACCACACCATGACCTGGGCCCAGGACATGACCTGGAGCGTGGCGTTGACCAAGGCCATGTTCGGCTGGCTGATTTTTTTCGGCATCTCTTACGGCGTGCGCACTGCCGGCCACCTCGGCGTAGACGCGCTGGTCAAGCTGACCAAGCGCCCGGTGCAGCGCCTGCTCGGCATGCTCGCGTGCCTGTGCTGTCTGGCCTACGCCGGGCTGTTCATGGTTGCCAGCTACAAGTGGGTGAGTGCCGTGATGAGCGCGCATATCGGCGCCGAAGACCTCGACCAATACGGCGTGGACGTGGGCGATATCGTGATCATCGTGCCCATCGGTTTTGCCTTGGTGTTTATCCGCTACCTGGAAATTTTCTACCGCATCTTTACCCACCGTCAGGTCGGGTTGGGGCTGGCCGATGAGGCCGCAGAGGCCAGCAAGTTGGCCGGCAGCCATGAGGAGCGTCACTGATGGCCGTGCTCTGTCTGTTTTTGCTGTTGTTCGTGTTCATGTTCCTCGGCGTGCCCATCGCGATTTCCCTGGGGCTGTCCGGCGCGGTGTCGATCCTGATGTTCAGCCAGGACTCGGTGAGTTCGCTGGCCATCAAGCTGTTCGAAACCTCCGACGCCTACACCTTCCTGGCGATTCCATTCTTCCTGCTGTCCGGTGCGTTCATGACCACCGGCGGCGTGGCGCAGCGGCTGATCGACTTTGCCAACGCCTGTGTCGGCCACATTCGTGGCGGCCTGGCGATTGCGGCGGTGCTGGCGTGCATGCTGTTTGCGGCGCTGTCCGGTTCATCACCGGCGACGGTGGCGGCAGTCGGCTCGATTGCCGTGGCGGGCATGGTGCGCTCGGGTTACCCGAAGGAGTTCGGTGCGGGGATCATCTGCAACGCCGGTACCTTGGGCATCCTGATCCCGCCGTCGATTGTGATGGTGGTGTATTCGGCCGCTACCGAAACCTCGGTGGGCAAGCTGTTCATGGCCGGTGTGATTCCAGGGCTGCTGCTGGGGCTTATGCTGATGGTCGCGATCTACATCGTCGCGCGCATCAAGAAGCTGCCGGCGCAGCCACGTGCGACCTTCCGTGAGTGGCTGACCTGCGCACGCCGGGCGTTCTGGGGCTTGCTGTTGCTGGTGATCATCCTGGGCGGCATCTACAGCGGCATGTTCACGCCAACCGAAGCGGCGGCCGTGGCGGCGGTGTATTCGGCGTTTGTCGCGTTGTTTGTGTACAAGGACATGACACTGCGCGACTGCTCCAAGGTACTGCTGGAATCCGGGCGCCTGGCGATCATGCTGATGTTTATCATCGCCAACGCCATGCTCTTTGCCCATGTGCTGACCACCGAGCAAATCCCGCAGGAAATCACCGCCTGGGTAATCTCCGAAGGCCTCACGCCGATCGGCTTTTTGATCATGGTCAACGTGGTGTTGCTGGTGGCCGGCAGCTTTATGGAGCCGTCCGCGATTGTGCTGATCCTGGCGCCGATCTTCTTCCCGATTGCCATGAAGCTGGGCATTGACCCGATTCACCTGGGGATTGTGATGGTGGTGAACATGGAAATCGGCCTGGTGCATCCGCCGGTCGGGCTGAACCTGTTTGTGACTTCGGCGGTGACCGGCTTGACGCTGGGGCAGACGATTCGCGCGGCGTTGCCGTGGCTGATGATCCTGTTGGTGTTCTTGATCATGGTCACGTACTTGCCGTTTATCTCGCTGGCGCTGCCGCACTGGCTTGGCATGTAAGGCGGTCTGAAAATGTGGGAGCTGGCTTGCCTGCGGTAGCGGTTGTTCAGTCAGCCAATTCGGTGACTGATATACCGCCATCGCAGGCAAGCCAGCTCCCACATTTGGTTTTTGTCAGGTTTTAGTTATCCATCGCGCTCAAGATCCCATAAGCCAACTTCACCCGTTCGGCATTCGGGTAATTGCGGTTAGCCAAAATAACCACCCCCATGTCCTTGCTCGGTACATAAACCACATACGCACCAAAACCGCCGGTTGAGCCGGTTTTGTTGTACAGCACGTTGGCCGGTTGCGGCTGCGCCGGAGTCAGCCAATTAACCTTGTGCGGCTGCATCGCCATCTCGGTCGAGTTGCCATCAAGCAACGCCTGCAGCGTGATCGGGTAGGGGTAGCGCTCCCAGCCCAGGCCCTGGGTCATGCCATTGACCGTGTAGTAACCGGCGTGCGTGGCAGCGATGGCCTGTTGCAGCGGCTTTTCCAGCGTGTCGGGATGCATGTTCGCGATCACATAGCGGGCCAGGTCCTGGCTGCTGGTCTTGATGCCGTAGGCTTCGCTGTCCAGCGCACCGGCGCTGACGCGAACAGGCTTCTGATTTTTGTCATAACCTTGCGCATATCGACCGGCTTTGCCCGCAGGCACGTTAATGTGGGTATTGCTTAACCCAAGCTTGGGCAGCAGGGTGTTCTCCATGGCCACGTTGAACGGTTGGCCCAGGCTTTGCGCGGCGAGGTAGCCGAACAGGCCGATGCTGGGGTTGGAATACAGGCGTTGTTCACCTGGCGCGTAAGTCGGCTTCCAGTGTTGGTAATAGGCGAGCATGGCGCCCGCATTGTCGGCCGCGTTTGGAAACTGCAGCGGCAGGCCGCCGGGGGTGTAGGTCGCCAGCTGCAACAGGCTGATGCGATCAAACACCGTGCCGGCCAGGGCGGGCTGGTGTTGGCTGGCTTTGTCGGAGAGCTTGATCTTGCCGATGGCCTGGGCATAGCCACCGAGGGTGGCGGTAAACGTTTTACTCACCGAGCCCACCTCAAACAAGGTGTCTTCGTTGACGGGCTGCTGGGTATCCCTGGACGCGACACCGTAGTTAAAGTATTGCACCTTGCCTTTGTTCACCACCGCAACCGACAGGCCGGGGATGCCTTGTTGCTGCATCAGTGGCGCAACGCTGGTGTCGACCACCGTGCGCAAATCGGCGGCTGCCATGCAACTTCCAGATACAATTAGTAAGGCCGGTAGCAGTGATTTTTGTAAGATTTTATTCATGGTGTTTCGCTTCCATGTAAAGGGTGCAGTGACGATCAGAGCCTGCGCAGGCGGGGCAAATCTAGGTGGATTTTGTTCGCTGAGCAAACGATGATATCTCGCATCAGCCATTAGATTATTTAGGGTCAAGCATGCTGCGCTCCCACTTACCGCTCAACGCGTTGCGGGCGTTCGAGGCTTCCGCCCGGCATTTGAGCTTCACCCGCGCCGCCATCGAGTTGTGCGTGACCCAGGCAGCGGTCAGTCACCAGGTCAAAAGCCTGGAGGCGCAACTGAATGTCACCTTGTTCAAGCGCCTGCCACGCGGCCTGATGCTGACCCGCGAAGGCGAAACCCTGCTGCCGGTGGTGCGCGAGTCTTTCGATCGTATTGCCCTTACCTTAGGCCAGTTCGAAGGTGGCCATTACCGTGAAGTGCTCACCGTCGGGGCGGTGGGCACTTTCGCCGTCGGCTGGTTGCTGCCGCGCTTGCCGGATTTTCAAAGTCGCTACCCGTTTATCGACCTGCGCCTGTCGACCCACAACAACCGCGTCGACGTCGCCGCCGAAGGCCTCGACTATGCGATCCGCTTCGGCGCCGGTGCCTGGCATGGTACCGAGGCTTGCCAGCTGCTCGAAGCGCCGTTGACCGTGCTGTGTGTGCCGCAGGTTGCCGAGCAATTGCACACGCCGGACGACGTGCTCAAGCACACGTTGTTGCGCTCTTACCGAGCCGATGAATGGAACCTGTGGTTCCAGGCGGCCGGGCTGCCGGCCGACACGCCGGTGCCGCGCAGCATTGTGTTCGACTCGTCCCTGGCGATGATGGAGGCCGCGCAGCAAGGCATCGGCGTGGCATTGGCACCGGCGATGATGTTCTCGCGGCAATTGGAGAGCGATGTGATTCGCCAGCCGTTCTCCGTGGGCATCAGCACCGGCAGTTATTGGCTGACGCGCTTGCAATCGCGGCCAGAAACCTCGGCCATGGCCGCGTTCAAAGGCTGGTTGAAAGCGCACACCGCCCAGGCTTGAAGTTTTTATTCTTGAAACAAAATGAAACATTTGTGACGGGCCAGCCTCTACCGTACCCCGTACCGAGTGCTTCCATGAAAATTCCGCGCCCCTCTGCCCGCATGCCCCACCTTATCCAACTGCGCAACCTGAAGATGGCGCGCTCGGCCCATGCTTATGTGCGCGGCAGCACGGTGCAGTTTTACGAGTGGTTGCACAGCCAGCCCGGTCGCCGCTTGCCCCATGGCCCGGCGATCTGGATCTGCGGCGATTGCCACGCGGGCAACCTCGGCCCCACGGGTGATACCAAAGGCCGTATCGACATGCATATCCGCGACCTCGACCAGACCGTGATCGGCAACCCGGCCCATGACCTGGTGCGCCTGGCGTTGTCGTTGGCCACCGCCGCACGCGGCTCGGACCTGCCGGGCGTGACCACTGCGCGCATGCTGGAAGAAATGATGGTGGGCTACGAGCAAGCCTTCAAAGACAAGCCCGATGAAGCGCCACCGCGCCCGTCCCAGGTCAAGGCTGGCATGCGCAGCGCGGTAGAGCGCACCTGGAAAAACCTGGCGCGTGAACGCATTGAGAGTGCGCGGCCAACCATTGCGCTGGGCAAGCATTTCTGGTCATTGTCACGGGCGGAAAAGAGCGCGCTGGAGAGCGTCTGTGCCTCGGATGAAATCCACCAGCTGGTGACTTCGCTCAAGGGCCGCCCCAAAGACGCCAAGGTTCAATTGCTCGACTCGGCCTATTGGGTCAAAGGCTGCAGCTCACTCGGCTTGCTGCGTTATGCAGCCTTGCTGGGTGTGGGCGACAAGGACGACCAGGAATATTGCCTGATCGACATCAAGGAAGCCGTCGGCGCCGCCGCGCCCCGGGCGGCACGCGCGAAGATGCCACGCGACAATGGCCGGCGCGTAGTGGAAGGCGCCCGTCAGCTGTCACCGGGCCTGGGCGAGCGCATGCTGGCCACGCGCTTTCTCGATCACGGTTTCTTCATCCGGGAACTGCTGCCCCAGGACATGAAACTGGAACTGGACGAATTGAGCGAGATCGACGCCATGCACGCCGCCGGTTACCTGGCCCGCGTGGTCGGTATCGCCCATGCCCGGCAGATGGACCGCGATACGCGCAAGGATTGGATGGCGGTGTTGCAGGAAAACCGCTCTAAACAACTAGATGCACCGTCGTGGTTATGGACCAGTGTGGTGCAGTTGGTGGGCAGCCATGAGCAGGGGTATCTCAACCATTGTCGGCGGTATGCGTTGGAGCACTAGAAGCGGCGCTTAAAGGTAATGTTGGCATATTCAAAGTTCGATGATAGCTTCCCGCCTTCAATTATCGACGGATCGAATATGCAATTGCCCACGCCATGAATTCGGCCATTACTGTGCCTGACAGCGTTGTACCTCAGCGCCCACAACAGCGCGTTCGCTGCGACTAATCCGGGTGACCAGGACCTGATTCGCGACCGGCAAAACCGCCTGCTGGAAGAGCAGCAGCGACGCCTTGAAGAACTCAAGGAACTGCCCGGCAAACAGGTAAAACCGGTGGCTCCCGCCACCCCGGTTGATAGCCTTTGCTTCCCCATCCAGCACATTGAACTCAAGGGCGCCGACACCTTGTCTGCCGATGAGCGCGAGCGCCTGGTCAAGCCTTATGTGAATCAGTGCCTGGGGGTTTCCCAGCTGAATGAATTGCTCAAGCGCGTGACCGACTATTACATCAACAAAGGCCTGGTCACCAGCCGTGCCTACTTGCCGCAACAAGACCTGTCCAGCGGTCGTCTGCAAGTATTGGTGGTGGAAGGCAAGCTGGAGGGGGTTAAAGGCGCCGACAACAGCAAACTGTCCGAGCGCGAACTGGCCATGGCCTTTCCCGGCCATAGCGGCGACTTGCTCAATCTGCGAGAAGTCGAGCAGGCCATCGATCAGCTTAATCGGTTGCCGTCCAACCAGGCGCAAATGGAACTGGCCCCTGGCAGCGAAGTGGGCGGCAGCACCGTGTTGGTCAAGAACAACCCGCAGAAACCCTGGCGTGCCAGCCTGTCGCGCAATAACGATGGGCAGCGCAGCACTGGCGAGCAGCAGTGGGGCACCGGCTTTGAGTGGGACAGCCCGCTCGGCCTGGCCGATCAACTGGTGCTGCGCGGCGGCCATGACGCGATCAGCGACCATCAAAAAACCTCTAAAAACGCCATGCTCTACTACAACGTGCCGTGGGGTTGGTGGAACTTCAGCTACAGCTACAACCAGAGCGATTACCGCTCGGTGGCCCAGGGCGACGGCTTTGATTTCAAGCAAACCGGCGACAGCCAAAACCACCAGCTGCGCGCCGAGCGGGTGATCCACCGCGACGCCCTGAGCAAAACCTCGGTGAACGTGGGCCTGGCCCATTTGCGCACCAACAACTACATCAACGACAGCCACCTCAAAGAGAGCAGCAACCGCCTCAGTGAGTTGCAGCTGGGCATCAACCACGGGCGCCGTATTGGCAGCGCCTTCGTCAACCTCGACGTCGGCATGCAGAACGGCACCGGCGCGTTCGACGCCCAGGGCAATCACAACCCCGGCCCGGGCGTGCCGGATGCGCGCTACCGCAAATACACCGCCACCGTCAGCTACCTGCAACCGTTCAGGCTGTGGGGCGAGTCGTTCAGTTTCACCAGCCTGGCCACCGGCCAACGCAGTGAAGACGTGCTGTTCAGCCCGCAGCGCATGAGCCTCGGCGGTTCCTCGTCGGTACGCGGTTACAAGGACCAGCAACTCAATGGCGACAGCGGAGGTTACTGGCGCAACGACCTGCGCTGGAGTCGCCCGGTGACGCTGGGTTGGCTGCGCCCGGTGTTCGGTGAATACGGCGCCAGTGTCGGCTATGACCAGGGCGTGATTCGCAATGCGCGCTACAACGGCGAGGTACACGGCCGGGTCTCGAGCAACTCGCTGGAGTTGTTTGCCCGAGGCCAATACGTGAGCACCAGCGTGACCTTTGCCCACTCGCTGGAACGACCGGCCACGCTGCTTGAGCGCGAAGCGCCGATCTACTTCCGCATGGATTTTTTCCTCTAATTCAACGCCCCGTTGCATCGAGAATTTGAAATGGATGTTCGCCAGTTTGCCTTCCTTGTTCGCCAGCCTTCGGCTGCCCTGAAAAGCCGTGACGCGTTCCTGGGCCTGCCCAAACGTGGCCTGGCCCTGATTTTGGCCAATGCGCTGTTCTGGCAGCCATTGCTGGCCCAGGCCGAAGGCATTGTGGTCAGCGCCCCCGGCACCAGCGTCGGCCAGGCCGGTAATGGCGTGCCGGTGGTGAACATCGCCGCGCCCAACGGCAGTGGTTTGTCCCACAACCAGTTCAAGGACTACAACGTCGGCGCCAACGGGCTGATCCTCAACAACGCGACCTCCACCACGCAGTCAACCCAGTTGGGCGGGATCATCCTCGGCAACCCCAACCTGCAGGGCCGCGCGGCCAATATCATCCTCAACGAAGTCAACGGCGCCAGCCCCAGCCAGTTGCGGGGCTACACCGAAGTGGCGGGGCAGTCGGCCAAGGTCATCGTGGCCAATCCTTACGGCATCACGTGCAGCGGCTGCGGTTTCATCAATACGCCGAATGTGACCCTGACCACCGGCAAACCGGTGCTCGACAACGGCCGCCTGGACCGTTACCAGGTCGATGGCGGCGCCGTGACCATCGACGGCCAGGGCTTGAACGCCAGCAACGTCGACCGCTTCGAAATCATTACCCGCTCGGCCAAGATTAATGCGCAGATCAATGCGCGCAACTTGACCGTGATTGCCGGGCGTAACGACGTTAACGCCCAGACCTTGAATGCGACGGCACGTGCCGATGACGGCAGCGCCAAGCCTGAATTGGCGATCGACTCGTCGGCATTGGGCGGCATGTACGCCGGTGCGATCAAGCTGGTGGGCACTGAGGCTGGTGTGGGCGTGAAGCTAGACGGCACACTGGCAGCCAGTGGTGGCGATATTCAGCTGGATGCCAACGGCCATTTGAGCCTGGCGCAGACAGCGGCCACCGGCAACATCAACGTCACCGCGCAGAGCGTCAACCTGACCGACAAGGTCTACGCTGGTAACAATGTGCAGGTCACCAGCGCCCAGGCACTGGTCAACCAGAAGAGCCTCGCCGCCCGCGACAGCATCACCCTGGCCAGCAATGGCCAGGTCACCAACAACGGGATTATCGAGGCCGGCGTCAACGCCGATGAAACGCGCAATGCCAACGGCGATGTCAGCCTGTCTGCGGGCAGCCTTAAAAATACCCAAAGCGTGGTTGCCAGCCGCACCCTGACGGTAACTGCGGCACAAAAACTGGATAACCAAAACGCCACGTTCAGCGGCGCGAGCGCGGTGGTTAATGCCGGCCAGGTCGATAACCAAGGCGGTCGCGTGCTTGGCTTCAAGGACTTGACGCTTAACGCAAGCCAGCTGGGCAATGACAACGGTTTGGTCGCCGGCCAGGAACAGGCCCGTGTTACCGCCGGCACGCTGAGCAACCGCGCAGGCGAAATCTCCGCCAACCAAACCAGCGTTACCGCCACGACCCTGGATAACCGTGCCGGCAAACTGCTGGGCGCCCACCTCAATGTGCTCGCCAGCGGCGCGATCGACAACCGCCTGGGGATCTTCTCGGCCACCAGCCTGCTGACCCTGCAGGCCGCCAGACTGGACAACAGCGGCCAAGGCACCGTCGCGAGCCAGGGCAACCTGACCGCGAACATCGGCGGGCTGTTCGATAACCACAATCAAGGCAACCTGGTCAGCCAGGGCGCCCAACAGGTCAGTGTCGGCCAACTCAACAACGCCCAGGCCGGGCTGGTATCGAGTAAAAACACCCTGGTACTGCACGGCGATACGCTCGCCAACCAGGGCGGCCTGGTGATTGCCGACGGGGCAATGACCCTCACAGGCGGCAGCGTCGACAACAGCCAGCAAGGCGTGATCAGCAGCAAGGCCAATACCCGCGTCGAACTCGCCAGCCTCAACAACAGCACTGGCGGCCGACTGAGCAGCGACGGCGGCCTGATCCTCAGCGCCAGTCAAATCGAAAACGGTGCCGGCCGGATCAGTGCCAAGGGCGACCTGCTGGCAACCGTCGGCGTGCTCAACCAACAAGCCGGCGAATTGGTCAGCGAAGGCGTGCTGAGTTTTACCGGCACAGCCCTGGATAACCGCAACGGTGGCCTCATCGCTGCCACCCGTGGCGTCGACCTGTACAGCCCGAGCATTCTCAACCAGCAAGGTGAAATCTCCAGCCAGGCCCGCGTGCGGCTGGGTGCCGATCAACTCACCAACAGTGGTGGCAAGGTCATTGGTGACGGCGGCCTGGTGCTCACCGTGCAACGCCTGCTCAACCAGAACAAAGGCCTGTTGGCGGCGCGCCAAGGCCTGGAATTGAACGGCGGGCAACTGGACAACAGCCAGGGCGGCCGCGTTATCAGCCAAACGGGCGTGAACATCAACCTGAGCGGCGATCTGCTTAACCAAGGGCAGGGCGTGTTACTCAGTGACGGCGCGTTAACCCTCAATGCCGGCACGCTGAACAACAGCCAGGCCGGTGTGATCAGCGCCAAACAACAGCTTGACCTGCGCAGTGCAGGCCTTAACAACAGCCAGCGCGGCAGTATCAGCAGTGACGCCGGGATCCTGCTTAAAACCGGGCAACTGGACAACAGCCAGCAAGGCTCGATCTTCGCCAAGTCCGCGCTGCAGGCAAACCTCGCCGGGCTGGACCAGCATGACCACGGCGAACTGGTCAGCAATACCGCCATCGACCTGGACCTGAACCACGGGCAACTGATCAACCGTGACCACGGCCTGATTGCCACGCCCGGCCAATTACTGCTGCGCAACCTCGGCAGCGTCGACAACAGCCAGGGCGGCGAGCTTTCCAGCACGCAATCCTTTGCGGTGGTGGCCGACACGCTGAACAACCGTGGCGGCAAAGTCATCAGTGGCGACAGCTTGCAGGTGCGCATCGCCCAGGCGATGGATAACAGCGTCGAAGGCGTGGTGTCGGCCAAGAACCTCTTGCAGGTGACGGCGGGCAGCCTTGACAACCAGGCCGGTGGTGCGATTGCCAGCCGTGGCGCTGTGGACCTCAAGGTCGCTGGCGCTTTGGACAACCGTAATCAGGGCCTGATCAGCGCGGCGACCACGCTGGATGCAACGGCGGGCGCATTGAACAACAGCGACAAAGGCCGGCTCTCGGCCGGCACTCGCCAAACCCTCAGCACCGGGGCGCTGGATAACAGCCAGGGTGGGCAACTGGTCAGCGATGGCAACCTTACGCTGACGGCGGCCGATGTCAGCAACCGCAACGGCGTGATCGGCAGCCAGCAGGCCTTGAGCCTGAGCGTCGCCAACCTCGACAACACGGCGGGCCTGATCAACAGCCAGGGCGACCTCAGCCTGGCGGGGCAGCGTGTGGACTCAAGCCTCGGCGGTGAAATCTCGGCCAAGGGCAACCTGCAACTGGTGGTGCAACAGCTGATCCAGCGCCAGGGCCGCCTGATCGGCGAACGCGCTGTGGCGCTCGACCTGCAAGGCGGCGACCTCGACAACAGTGCCGGCCTGATCAGCGCCAAAGGGCCGCTGAGCTTTGCGCGCCTGGCCAACCTCACCAACCGCGAACAAGGCGAAATCTCCAGCAATATCGGATTCAGCGTGGCGGCCCAGCGTATCGACAACAGTGATCGCGGGGTCATCCTCAGCACCGATCAACTGCGCGTTGAGGCGAACACCCTGATCAACGCCAACAAAGGCCTGATCTCCGGCTGGAACGGTTTGACCGTGGCCGGCGGCAGCCTCGACAACAGCGCCGAAGGCACGCTGTCGAGCAAAAACGGCAGCCTGCACGCCAACCTCAGCGGCGCCCTCGATAACCACGCGGCCGGCGCCCTGGTGAGCCAGGGCCTGCAAACCCTCAGCGCGGCGAGCCTCAACAACGCCCAAGGCATCATCTCCAGTCAGGGCGATGTGGGCCTCAGCATTGCCGGGCGCCTGGATAACAGCAACAACGGCTTGATTTCCTCCAGCCAATCGCTGGGTTTGAACCACGCCCAAAGCCAGATCCTCAACCGTGGCGGCCAGATCAGCGCGGCCAACATCAACCTGACCGGCCAGAGCCTGGACAACAGCGGCGGCCAACTGATCAGCCAGGGCAGCCTGCAAGGCACCCTCAGCGGTGCACTGATCAACGCCAACAATGCGCGCCTGGCCAGTGGCGGCGCGTTGCTGCTCAACGCCGCCAGCCTCGACAACCGTGGCGGCCAACTGGTCAGCCAAAACCGGCTCGACCTGACCCTCGCCAACGGCGATTTGAACAACAGCGGCAAAGGCACCCTCGCCAGCCAGCAGGACCTGCTGATCAAACTGCTGGCCGGTGACGTCAACAACCAGCAAGACGGCCTGATCTACAGCCAGAAGGGCAAGCTTGAGCTTGCCGCACGCACCCTCGACAACCAGCAGGGCACCTTACAAAGCCAGACCGACAACCTGCTGCGTCTGAGCGGCGCCCTCAACAACCAGGGCGGCCGGGTCGACAGCCTCAGCGGCAACCTGGACCTGAACGCGGCCAATGTGGCCAACACCCGCGGCGGCATCCTCAACAGCGGCAAAGGCTGGATCAAACTGGTCAGTGGCCTGTTCGACAACGGCGGCGGCATCACCCAGGCGCAATCGCTGGATATCGACGCCAAGGGCGGCGTGCTCAACCAACTGGGGCACCTGTCGGCGCTGGGCGGTGAAAACCGCATTGTCACCAGCAGCCTGAATAACCAGGGCGGCGGCGTGTATGCCAACACCTTGCTCAAGGTCACGGCCGCAGACTTCGATAACCAGGGCACGGCGGCTAACAACGGCGGCAAAGTCGGCGCCCGCAACATCGACTTCGGCCTCACCGGCACCTTAAGCAACCGCTTCGGCCTGATCGAAAGCGACGACACCCTGCGCCTTGCCGCGCAAACCCTCAACAACGCCGCTGGCAACCTGCGCGCCATGGGCCGCGCGGGCAACACCGATATCAACGTGTCGGGCCTGTTCGATAACCGCTCCGGCGCGCTGGAAAGTGCCAACGAAAATCTCAACCTGCAAGCCGGCAACCTCGACAACAACGGTGGCCGCATCGTGCACACCGGCAGCGGCAAATTCGACCTGACGTCTGATCAAGTCACCCGTGCCGGCGGCAGCTTTGTCACTAACGGCCAGTTGGACATCAAGGCAGCGAGCTGGACCAACAGCAGCGTGATCCAGGCCGGGCGCTTGAACCTCGACATCGGCCAATTCACCCAGACCGCCAGCGGCCAATTGTTGGGCGCACAAAGCCTGACCGGCACCGGCGACACCTGGACCAACGACGGCCTGCTGGCCAGTGACGGCAGCCTCAACCTCACGCTTACCGGCGGCTACAGCGGCAACGGCCGGGTCAGCAGCCTCGGCGCCATGACCCTCACGAGCGCCAGCATGGACTTGGGCGAAAACGCCCGCATTGCCGGCGGCGCGGTCACCCAGGTCAACAGCAGCACCCTGACCAACCACGGGCGCCTGACCGCCCTCGGTGACCTCACGGTAAACGCCACCACCCTGAACAACTACGGCACTTTGGGCGGCGCGGAAAAAGTCCGCCTCAACGCCACCCACCTGCTCAACGACAGGGGCCTGCTGTTCAGCGGCAACGACATGACCTTGCGCGCCAACGATGTGCGCAACCACTACGGCGACGTCTACAGCCTCGGCGGCCTGGACATTGCCCGCGACGATGCGGGCGCGCGCAGCAGCCTGATCGAAAACGTCTCCGGCAGCCTGGAAAGCGCCGGCAACATGCGCCTGCTGGCCGACACTTTGAGCAACCGCCGCGACCAGTTCAGCACGGAAAAGAAACTGGTCTCGGGCAACCTCAATATCTATTCCAACGACTTCTGCAAAGGCAAAGGCTGCGAGCTGTACTTCACCTCCGTAGAGAAATACGAAGACGTGCTGGTCGGCAGCTCGGCCTCGGCGTTCATCAACGCCGGTGGCGACCTGACCGTCGGCAGCCAGACCTTCGATAACCTCTACAGCTCGGTGTCTGCCGCCAAAAACATCCTGATCAACACCGACGTGCTGACCAACCGTGGCGCCGCCGGCGGTGAAGAAGTGCACCTGAATTCGGGCTTTTATACCCGTGACCGCAGCTTCTACAACACCTTCATGGAGCGCCAGAACCAGTTCAACGTCTATAACAACCCCAACTCCGGCGACTACCGCCCAGGTGAGATGACCCTGGCCAAGATCATGGCCGGCATTGGTAACTTTTACGAAACCAGCACCTACGTGGTGCCGACTGCCGGCAGCGTTATTGCCCAGGCGGTGATCCAGGCGGCCGGCTCGGTGACGGTCAACGCCACGCAAAAAATCGACAACAGCGTGATTCGCCCCAACGCCACCGACATCAAGGCCCCGGCGCAAAACCACGACACCAACTCCGACGTATTCGCCTCCACGGTGAAACCGGCGATTACCGCGCAACTGCCGCCAGACCTGGCTCAGCGCCAGGTCAACCCGGCCACCTTGCCTGGCTTCAGCCTGCCCACCGGCCAGAACGGCCTGTTCCGTTTGAGCGGCCAACAGGCCAAGGCGGACAGCGCCGCCAGCGCCTCCACGGGCACTGGCGACTTCAGCGTCGGCGGCCGCCAGATTGCCGACAAAGACCGCGAAAAACCGCTGGACTACAGCGCCGTGCAAGAGCGTGGTTTCAGCGTCGATGGCCAGCCACTCAGCGGCGCGGTCACTGGCCAAGGCACGCTGAACCTGGACAGCCGCGCGCCGTCGGTAACCCGCGTGCAAGGGCTGCCGCAAATCGCCGCGGTCGACAACAGCCACAAATACCTGATCGAAACCAACCCGGCGCTCACCGACCTCAAGCAGTTCATGAGCTCCGATTACCTGCTGGGCAAACTGGGCTACAACCCTGATACCGCCTGGAAACGCCTGGGCGATGGTCTCTATGAGCAACGCCTGATCCGCGAAGCCGTGGTGGCCCGCACCGGCCAGCGCTACATCGATGGCATCGCCAGTGACGACGCGCTGTTCCGTTACCTGATGGACAACGCCATCAGCTACAAGGACTCGCTCAAGCTGCAACTCGGCGTGTCGCTGACCGCCGAGCAAGTCGCGGCGCTGACCCACGACATCGTGTGGATGGAAGAAGCCGAGGTCAACGGCCAGAAAGTCCTGACCCCAGTGCTCTACCTGGCCCAGGCCAACAACCGCCTGGCGCCCAACGGCGCACTGATCCAGGGCCAGGACGTAAGCCTGATCACCGGCGGCGACCTGCACAACAGCGGCACCCTGCGCGCCACCAACAACCTCAGCATGGTCGCCGGCAACATCGACAACAGCGGCCTGATGCAAGCCGGCAACCGCCTGGAAATGCTCGCCACCGACTCGATCCGCAACACCCGTGGCGGCATCATCAACGCCCGCGACATCAGCGCCACCGCCGTGACCGGCGACATCCTCAACGAGCGCACCGTCACCGCCTTCAAGCAAGAAGGCGACGGCTACCAACTGCGCAACGACGTGGCCAGCGACGCCTCGCGCTTCGAAGCCACCGACACCCTCAAGCTCAACGCTGGGCGCGATGTGCTCAACGTCGGCAGCGACCTCAAGGCCGGTGGCAACGCCAGCGTGACCGCCGGGCGCGACGTGGTGATCGCCAGCCAGACCGAACAGGACGACTACGCCTACCAACGCCGCCGCGTCAAAGGCACCGAGCAAACCACCCTGCAATACGGCTCGAACGTGGACGTGGGCGGCAACCTCGCCATCGACGCCCGCCGCGACATCGCCGTGGTCGCCAGCACCGTCAGTGCCGCCAAAGACCTCAGCGTCAAAGCCGGCGAAAACCTGACCCTGGCCGCCGCCGCCAACGAACAACACGACTACTCCAAAGGAAAAAAAGGCGGCACCAAAACCACCACCCAACTCGACACCGTCACCCAACAAAGCGCCGAACTCAAAGCCGGCGGCGACCTCATCGCCATCGCCGGCACCGACCTGACCCTGGTCGCCAGCAAAATCAGCGCCGGCAACGAAGCCTACGTACACACAGGCAACGAACT
>NZ_FNOX01000020.1 GCF_900107155.1 Pseudomonas salomonii | reverse complement strand
TTTTTCGAACCGCTCTAGAACCTTTTCCCACATCGTTTCGTCATCCTGACTGAAGTTTTGGGGGATTTTAAACCAAGACCTTGAAAGGCATGGCTGTAAGAGCGAAACCATAAGCCGCCGTTACCTAAATAACGGATATACACTCAGCAGACCCTAACCCCCAACCAACCCCAATCGGTCAGCAAGCTTCAGCGCCACCCCCGCACTTTCAAGGCGCGACACCAGATCCACCTCCGCCCCCAAAATAGTTTTTTCCACATAAAGCGAGTGCACATCGGTCACCCCGATAAACCCCAGCCAAGCCTCCATATAGGGCTTCTGAAAGTCCATCGCCTGCGCGCCAGGCGCCGAAAAATCCATCCCCCGCGCATACACATTCACCGCGATTTTGTTGTGCAGCAAGCCCCGCACCCCATGCTCCGGGCTGAACTCAAACAGCACGTCCTTCTGCGACACCACGTCGATAAAGTGCTTGAGCTTGTAGGGGATCGCGAAATTCCACAACGGCACCGAGAACACCAGCACATCTGCCTGATGCAGGTGAGCCGCCAGCGCTTTGAGGGTGGTCCAGGCCGCGCTTTGCTCATCGCTTAATGGCGTACCCGCAATGCCCGCGTATTTGGCGTCCATCACCGGCCCGGCAAACTCCGGCAAGTCCAGCGCCCATAAATCCAGGGTCACTACTTGAGTATCCGGGGCGTTCTGCTGGTAGCGGGCGATAAACTGGCGAGCGATTTCCAGCGACGCGGAGCGCTGTTTGCGCGGCGAACATTCGATGTGCAGAAGTGTGGTCATGGTGGGGCCTCGGGAAAGTTGACCAGAGCATTGCAACATAATGCTGATTGGAATATAAATTGTGTTTCCATAGCCTATTGATCACCAATCAGAATATGTTCGACGCCTTGTTGCTCAAAACCTTCGTCGCTGTGGTCGATGAGGGCGGTTTCAGCCGCGCCGCAGAGCGCCTGCACCTGACGCAATCGGCCGTCAGCGGGCATTTGCGCCGTCTGGAAGAGCAGGTGGGCAAACCCTTGCTCACCCGCACCACGCGCTCACAGCAATTGACGCCCGATGGTGAACGGCTGATGGCCTATGCCCGTGGCATCCTCGCCCTGAACCGCGACGCCTGGGCCGAGCTGACGCGTTCGGCGTTTGAAGGAAACCTGCGCGTAGGTGTGTCGGAAGAGTTCGCGGACGCGCGCCTGTTGCGTGAGCTGCAAAACGTCGCGGCGCAATACCCTGGCATGCATATCAGCGTGCAGGTGGGCATTCCCGGTTCGTTGCTGAGTTTGATGAAGCAGGGTGAGCTGGATGTGGTGGTCGGCTCGTTGTGCGAATCCAGTGAGCCAGGTTTGGCGCTGTGGCGTGAGCCATTAGTCTGGGCTTGGTCCGGGCAGCCGCTGGTGGCCTTGCCGAACCCGTTGCCACTGGCCTTGTTCCCTGAGCCATGCCCGTACCGCGAGGCGGCGCTGACCCGTCTGGCCCAGGCCGGCATCGCCCAGCGCAGCGCCATGCAGTGCAGCAGTTACGCTGCGCTGCATGCCGCCGCGTTGGCCGGGTTTGCGATTGCACCCATGGCGCAGAGCCAAGTCGGGCCGGGCTTGACGGTACTCGGCGCCGAACACGGTTTACCCGCGTTGCCGGATGCCGAATTCCGCCTGTTCAGCGCGCCCGAGGCGGACCCGCGCCTGGTTGAGATAATCACCCAGGTGGTGGTCCGCTACGGCGCTGTGCGTCGCCACTGACGCTCAGCGCAACCAGTTGGTGCGCGCCAGTTCGATCACTTCATCGCCACGCCCGCTCATCACCGCCTTGAGCATGTACAGGCTGAAACCCTTGGCCTGTTCCAGCTTGATGGTCGGCGGCATCACCAATTCCTGGGTAGCGGTGACCACGTCCACCAGCACCGGGCCGTCATGGGCCAGGGCGCGGCGCAAGGCCGGTTCCAGGTCTTCGGACTGTTCCACGCGAATGCCGAGGATGCCCATGGCATTGGACATGGCGGCAAAATCCGGGTTTTTCAGCTCGGTGCCGGTGTCCAGGTAGCCGGCGGCCTTCATCTCCATGGCGACAAACCCGAGTGACGAGTTATCAAACACGATGACCTTCACCGGCAATTTCAATTGCGCCAGCGAGATGAAGTCGCCCATCAACATGGCGAAGCCGCCGTCGCCGGACATCGAGATCACCTGGCGCCCGGGGAACGCGGCCTGCGCGCCGATGGCCTGGGGCATGGCATTGGCCATCGAACCGTGGTTGAACGAGCCGATCAGGCGACGTTTGCCGTTCATCTTCAAATACCGCGCCGCCCACACGGTGGGCGAGCCGACGTCGGCGGTGAAGATCGCATCGTCGTCGGCCAGCTCACTGAGCAAGCGCGCCACGTACTGCGGGTGAATCGGTCGGTCGGCCTTCGATGGCTGCGCCAGGTCATCCAGACCTTGGCGGGCTTTCTCATAGTGCTTGAGCGAGGTGTCGAGGAAGCTGCGGTCGGTCTTGCGCGTCAGGCGTGGCAACAGTGCGTCGATGGTCTCGCTCACATCGGCGGCGATGCCCAGGTCCAGGGTGGCGCGACGGCCCAGCGCCTGCGGGTTGCGGTCGACCTGAATGATCTTGGCATCGGTCGGGTAGAACTGGCGATAGGGGAAGTCGGTGCCGAGCATGATCAGCGTGTCGCAGTTGAGCATCGCGTGGTAACCGGAGCTGAAGCCGATCAGGCCGGTCATGCCCACATCAAACGGGTTGTCCCACTCCACATGCTCCTTGCCGCGCAAGGCATGCACCACTGGCGCGCCCAGGGCATCGGCCAGGGCTACCACCTGGTCGTGGGCGCCGGCGCAGCCGCTGCCGCACAACAGGGTGACTTTCTCGCTGCCGTGCAGGATTTCGCTGAGGCGCTGCAGGTCTTGTTCCGCCGGCAAGGTGCGCGGCGCGTGCAGGGCCGGCCAGGGTTTGAGTTTGTCTTCCACTTCGAGCAGCGAGATATCGCCTGGGATCACCACCACCGCCACGCCGCGATTGAGGATCGCCGAACGCATGGCGCGGTGCAGCACCTGGGGCATCTGCGCCGGGTTGGTGACCAGCTCGATAAAGTGGCTGCACTCTTTGAACAGTTCCTGCGGATGGGTTTCCTGAAAGTAGTTCAGACCGATCTCGGAGGAGGGGATTTGCGCGGCGATGGCCAGCACCGGCACATGGTTGCGATGGCAGTCGAACAGGCCATTGATCAAATGCAGGTTACCCGGCCCGCAGCTGCCGGCACACACCGTCAACTCGCCGGTGGCAGCGGCCTCGGCGCCGGCGGCGAAGGCGGCCACTTCTTCGTGGCGCACGTGCATCCACTCGATGCTGTCCATGGTGCGCAGGGCGTCGGTCAGGCCATTGAGGCTGTCGCCGGTCAGGCCCCAGATGCGCTTGATGCCCGCCTGTTCAAGGGTGGTCGCCAACTGCTGGGCCAGGTTGATTTTCGCCATGAAGAACTCCAATCGTCAGTGAGGTTAAAGGCTGCTGATCAGTAGAGGACAGTTCGAACACGACGGATGTTCACCCTTAAATGTGAAGATTGCGTCATGGGGCCGACTAAACGCCGCCCATAAAAAAACCCTGGCAAGCCAGGGTTTTTCACAGCAGCAGGCTCAGCGGCGACGGAACAGCGGCAACGGTTCATCCGTGGCAGCCTGGTAGGTCACCGAAAAGTCCTTGAGGCTTTCCAGCGCTTCATACGGGTCTTTGTCGGCGCGCAAGGCGAAGGCATCGAACCCGCAACGGCGCAGGTAGAACAGCTGGTCGCGCAGCACATCGCCAATCGCGCGCAATTCGCCCTTGTAACCATAACGGTCACGCAGCAGGCGCGCGTTGGAGTAGTTGCGCCCGTCAGTGAAGGCCGGGAAGTTCAGGGCGATGACCTGGAAGTGCTGCACGTCGTCGCCGATCTCTTCGGCTTCCTCGTCGGCGTCCAGCCACACACCCAGGCCGCCGTCGCGGGCCTTGAGGGCGTGTGCGTGTTCGCGCCACAGGCCCAGCGGCACAATCAGGTCGTCGCAGTTGGAAATGCCGTCGAAGCTCGCGTCCTTGGGCAGCAGGTGCCAGGTTTCGTCGAGGACTTCGTTGTTCTTAATGATTCGCTGCATAGACGCGCTCCTTGAACAGGTCGATGCCGATGCGCTGGTAGGTGTCGATGAAACGCTCATCTTCGGTGCGCTGTTCGATGTACACGTCGATCAGTTTGCCGATCACCTCGGGCATGGCTTCCTGGGCGAAGGACGGGCCGAGGATCTTGCCCAGGCTCGCATCGCGGCTGGCGCTGCCACCCAGGGACACTTGGTAGAATTCTTCGCCTTTCTTGTCCACGCCCAGGATGCCGATGTGGCCGACGTGGTGGTGACCACAGGCGTTCATGCAACCGGAGATGTTCAGGTCCAGCTCGCCGATGTCGAACAGGTAGTCCAGGTCGTCGAAACGGCGCTGGATCGATTCGGCTATCGGGATCGACTTGGCGTTGGCCAGGGAGCAGAAATCGCCGCCCGGGCAGCAGATGATGTCGGTCAGCAGGCCGATGTTCGGCGTGGCAAAACCGCCTTCGCGCAGCTCGCCCCACAGGGTGAACAGTTGGCTCTGCTCGACGTCCGCGAGGATGATGTTCTGCTCGTGGGAGGTGCGCAGTTGGCCGAAGCTGTAGCGCTCGGCCAGGTCGGCGACGGCGTCCAGCTGCTTGTCGGTGATATCGCCCGGGGCAACGCCGGTAGGTTTGAGCGACAGGGTCACGGCCACATAGCCCGGTTTTTTGTGCGCCAGGGTGTTGCGCGTGCGCCAACGGGCAAAGCCTGGGTGCTGCTGGTCGAGGGCCGCCAGTTCGGCGTCCTGATTGCTCAGGGCCTTGTACTCAGGGTCGACGAAGTGCTTGGCCACACGGTGGACTTCGGCTTCGGTCAGGGTGGTCTGGCCGCCGCGCAGGTGTTCCATCTCGGCGTCGACCTTCTGGGCAAATACCTCAGGGGTCAGCGCCTTGACCAGGATCTTGATCCGGGCCTTGTACTTGTTGTCACGACGGCCATAGCGGTTATAAACCCGCAGGATGGCGTCGAGGTAGCTCAACAGGTCCTGCCAGGGCAGGAACTCATTGATGAAGGCGCCGACCACCGGCGTACGGCCGAGGCCGCCACCCACCAGCACACGGAAGCCCAACTCGCCGGCGGCGTTGTGCACCGGCTCAAGGCCAATATCGTGCACTTCGATCGCTGCGCGGTCCGAAGTCGAGCCATTGATGGCGATCTTGAACTTGCGCGGCAGGTAGGCGAATTCCGGGTGGAAGGTGGTCCACTGGCGCACGATTTCGCACCACGGGCGTGGGTCGATCAGCTCGTCAGCGGCAACGCCGGCGAATTGGTCGGTGGTCACGTTGCGCAGGCAGTTACCGCTGGTCTGAATCGCGTGCATCTGCACGGTCGCCAGCTCAGCGAGGATGTCCGGCACGTCTTCCAGCGCCGGCCAGTTGAACTGAACGTTCTGGCGGGTACTGATGTGGGCGTAGCCTTTGTCGAAGTCGCGGGCAATCTTGGCCATCATGCGCGTCTGGCGCGAGGTCAGTTGGCCATAAGGCACGGCAACCCGCAGCATCGGCGCAAAGCGCTGAACATAAAGGCCATTTTGCAGGCGCAGAGGGCGGAACTCTTCTTCGCTCAGTTCACCTGCTAGGTAGCGTCGGGTCTGATCACGGAACTGCTTGACGCGGTCCTCGATGATGCGCTGATCGTATTCGTCGTATACGTACATATAGGTCCTGTTCTCGGCAAATCTGCGCGCACGGCCGCGCACTCCCAACGGAGCCGGCGCACGATACCAGTTTGCGTTTATGCGCAAAAGTGATGTTTGAGTATATGTAAATAACCAAATTGACTAATGAGAACCGTTATCGCGATACCCACATTTGTCATGCGGGCAATCATCAACTTTACTGTGCTCGTGTCTTCGTGCAATCACCTATAAAACCGACAAGAGGCGATGCGATGAGCAACTCCACCAAAGCCCGTAAACCCGACAGTACCGTTGATGCCTGGGCCATTCTGTTTCTGATAATCCTGGTGGTTGGAACCGCCGTGTTCTGGGTTAGCCACCAATAAAGAAGGTTGATTGAACCTCGATTGACTGTCGCATTGCCACTATGATGGCGATCAATATTCGAGGCACAAACAACCATGTTGAAGGTTCTGATTGCGTGTGTGGGGTTGCTGGGGTCGGTCTATGGGGCGATGGCCCAGGCGACGTCAGTGGTGTTTCTCAACCCGGGCGCGTCCACGGAAACCTTTTGGGTCAGCTACGCGCAATTCATGCAGGCCGCCGCCAAGGACCTCGGCCTGGATTTGCGTGTGCGTTATTCCGAGCGCAACGCGGATAACACGCTGGCTCATGCCCGTGAGGCGCTGCAAGGCGGCGAGCGGCCCGATTACCTGGTGCTGGTGAATGAGCAATACGTCGCCCCGCAGATTCTGCGCATGGCCCAGGGCACTGGGGTCAGGTTGCTGATGGTCAATAATGCGCTCACCGCCGACCAGATGCAGTTGCTCGATGCGCATAAAGACGCGCAGTGGATCGGCAGCCTGGTGGCCGACGACGAGCAAGCCGGTTATCTGATGCTCACTGATCTTGTGCGCCAACATGGCCCGATAGCCCCAGGCGAGTCGCTCGGCCTGCTGGCGTTTTCCGGCGCCAAAAATACCCCGGCCGCGCAACTGCGCGAACAAGGCTTGCGCCGGGCCCTGGCCGAGCACCCCGAAGTGCGCCTGCGCCAATTGGTCTATGGTGAGTGGAACCGTCAACGCGCCTTTGAACAAGGCACGCAGATGTTCAAGCGTTACCCACAGACAGCGCTGGTATGGTCAGCCAATGACGAGATGGCGCTGGGGGCAATGCAGGCCTTGCAAGACAGCGGGCGGGTGCCGGGCAAGGACGTTCTGTTCAGCGCGGTCAACAGCTCGCCCGAGATCCTGCAGGCGCTTCTTGGGGGGCGGCTGACCACTCTGGTTGCAGGTCACTTCACCTTGGGCGGTTGGGCCATGGTGCTGATCCATGATGATGCCCGGGGGCTCGACATCAGCGCCTATGGCGGGCGTGATCGCCAGCAGGCGCTGTTCCAGCTCATCGACAGCGCGCAGGCCCGCCGCTTGTCAGGGCCGACAACGGCGGTGGATTTCCGTGCGCTGTCGGCCGTGGGCAAGCCCGCGTCCTATCGCTACCCGTTCAGCCTGCAACTGCTGCTGCGTTAGGCGCCGGCCAGGTGCAGCACCAGCTTGACGATGCCAAACAGGGTCAGGGCAAACACTGCCGTGAACAGAATACCCAGGATCACAAAGTGGCTGGGCTTGCCGTGGGTGAAATCGCGGGCGCGGTTCTTGCCGCTTTGCACGCCGAAAGCCGCCGCCATCACGCTGTGCAGCATCTGCCAGAAGGTCGGCGGCTTGTTATCGATTGGATCGTCCATACAGCCCTCGTCAGCCGGATTATCCTACTGAGCATAGACAATCTGGCCGCCCGACCTGGAACTTCACTCAGGTATCAGTACCTCCAGCTTGAGAAACAACTCTTGGTCAAGTGGTGGCCAGATTTTAGCGGTCTCGTAGATGACTAACGCGCGGTTGCTCGAGCGTGCCTTCTCGATCAGTTGAGCACGGGTGAAACGCCGATCCTCTTTGGTCTTGAGGTGGCCGAAAGGCGATTGCGAGGGCGGCGTATCGACGGCTGGGTAGTGGAAGTGGGCGTACCACAACACGGTCTCTTCGAACGTTGCTCCTGCTTTGATTTTGCTCCGGTCACGAATCACGTACTCGGTGAGGAAGTCACCGGCCGCCAGTGGAATACGACTGCCCAGCAGATTGATATCGACAAAGCCATGCTTCCATAAATAGGCGACTTTATCGGCTTTGGGCCGCTGTAGTTTGTAACCCTCGGCGCAGGCTATGCGGGCCGCTGTTGTGGCGTCTCCGGCCTTGGCCTGGTATTCATCGATCAACACGATGGCACCGGTATTGGCACTGTGGTCGCGTTTGAGTTCTGTGGCGAGGGCTTCGAATTTTTCCGCGTGTTGGCTCAACATAACGTCCCATTCGTAAGGACTCAGGCTTTCCACTCGGCTGGGCTCTCGAAGCCCTCTCTGTTGGAAGAGAATGCTCGCATCAATACCGGCCCGCTGGCCGTCGAGGGTCTGTGCATCCGCCTTTATCCTCTTCAATGATCGAGCCGCAGGCGCGGGAGCCTTTGCTTTCGGACCGTCGGGATCGACAATTTTCCAGACGTTTTCACTGGCATGTTCATGGTAAGTGGCGAAGATCTCATTGGTGAACGGGTCCTTGATGTCGACGTAATTACCTGAAGCGTCAGCCGTCCTCGGGCGCATGTCGCCCACCAGGCTCTTCTTGTCGACGGTTTTGATCACCCTCCGGTTGCTTGGTTTTTGCCGTTTGGTTTTATCCTGCGCAGGTTGAGGGGTAATCTTTTCTTCAATCAGGATCAGGTTCGCAAGCCGTGCTTCAACATCGGCGCGGGCCTCGCTGAGCTGTTCCAGGAACGGCGCGCTATAGTCCTCTTGAATGAGCGGGGAACCCATTTCAATTAACGAGCTGACGGCACTTCCCAGCTGTTCATATTGCTGAAGTAAGTTCTTGAATACGTCCATTTGCTCTGAGGTGGAGTAGCCGGTAGTCGTCTGTATTTCCGTATGCGTGTTAATACTGGCGTAGAGTTGGCGATCCGTGAGCACGTCGAGGAAAGGGCGCTGTTCCGGTTTATCGGTATCCAGTGCACGATTCACTAGCAGTTCAATAAACGCTAACAAAATGTTTTGCTTTATCCGGAATGAGGATATGGGTTGACTAGGGTTGAAGTCTCTCAACAGTTTTTCATGCAGTGCCGCGCCCGCTTGCTTAAGTGTGGCTTCGTATTTTTCTGTGGCATCGAGGGCTTCTTTAAGCGCTTCTAATCGTTGCGTGGCGCCACGGATGAACGCCTTGTAGCCGTCCGTGACCTTGTCCGGCAGTTCTCTGTTCATACGATTGAGCAATTCAAGAAGGCTTTCGCCGCGCGGGGTTTGCAGCGTCAGTGAGATTTTTTTATGCAGGTAGCCATAGGTAAATAGCCAATGCTGGTAAATGTTAGTTATGACGTTATTTCGTAAATCGGTGTATTCCTTTTCTACCCTGTCCACTGCTATCAGTTCGTCAACTTTGGCCACCGACGCTTCCAGTGCGTTTATAAAGGGCTGTGTATTTTCTTGATAGTTTTCGAATGCAAGGCCCCATGCGCTTTTGGCGTGCAGTGTCGAGGCTTGCCTTTGTTCATGCCGCTCAGCGATTCTGGGGCGTAATGCGGGGAGTAATTCGGGGTTGCTGAGTAATTCCCAATCTTTCCTCAAGGCGAGCAGCCGCTCGTCAAGTTGAGCCCCACTGCGCACGACGGCTTCGTTGAACGGTTGGGCATGTTTTGCCAGGACCTGCGCTTCTTGATTGAGGATGGCCAGCTCCGAGCTGAGCTCGGCGATGCGTTGGGTCTTATGCGCTCGCAGTGCGCTGAGGCCGGTCCTGCGCATGCCCCCCTCCAGCCTGGCATGTCGGTCCAACCGCCAATGCCCCTGGCCGTCGGTGACCAGCCTGAAGCCTGGATGCAACGGATGCTGCGGATCAATCAGATAGACGTCGCCGAAACCGGGCACCACGCTCACCTGAAACAGCAGCCCGCCAACGCTGGCATGCCATTTTTCCTCAATCCAATAGAGCCCTTTGAGAACACCCGTGGGCAGTGGGGATGGTGGTGGGTCGGGCCAAGGCACCTTCACTTCCAACAGTGCCTTGAGCAATTTTGCGCTGGCTTGAGGGCTGGCAATCGAGCGGCTGAAGTCCAGCGTGGTATGGCCTGTCGCCGGCGGCTCGCCGGGAAATGCCACTGAGCCGATGCGGACCTCTGCGATAGGTTGCTGGTGGGCCAGGCCCACGGCGCGACGCCAGGCTCGCAATGGTAGGGTGTGCTCCGCTGCGCTCGGTTCCGACAGCGGTTGGTGTGACCTGTTGGTGGGTGTCGCCGTGTGCAGCAACACCATCGCGGTGTTGAGCAACAGATCAATCAGCGCCAACTCACGAGTGGTTGGGTCTTCACTGTCCAGGCCGGCCAAATCCTGCTCCAGGCTGCTGACCAGCACCATGAACCACCCCACCAGCATGGCCGGCCCCTGTACCAAGGGCAGCAACAGGGTATTGAACAGCAGCCAGGCACCTTCCATCATAACGGCCCAGCGGCTTTCGCTGTTGGATACCGACTCGCGATCCGCCAGGTCAACCAGTGCCCTTGCAGTACTGCCGAATAGATGGCTGAGCAGCTGTCCATTGATTTGCGACTGCATCCATTCGCCAGCGCCCTCATCGATGGCCAGGGTGGCAGGGCTTGGTTTTTCAGGGGGGGTGAACTCGTCTCCAGGCAAGAAATGAACGATGTGAGGTTCCTTGATTCCGCCGTGGTCATAGATGGGGCGGGCCTTGTCGGTTAGCCACGTCAGTATGCTGTCTTGCAGTTCGCCGGGTGTGACCAGCGCATCCAGCAGGGCTTGGCGGGTCGAAAATTCATGTAGGGCCTCGTCATACAGCGGCCGATACAGCAAGTGCGGGCCGACGCTGGCGTCACGCGGTTCAATGATAAATACATTGTTGACTTCATCGGGCCTGGCCCCGGGTTTACGACACAGGGCCAGAGGGCGCAGGACGATCTCCTGTTCGTCGACGACTCTGTCCGTTGGCATCTCACCCATCAATGCCTTCACATACCGGTAGCCTGTGACAGTAACGCCGTTAAGTTGCCGGATCTTGCACTCCAGCGCCAGCATCGGCAGCTTGACCTTGAGTTCGCGGGTGAACAACGTCTCGCGTTGCCGGGCGTCATCCGTGTCGGACAACAGTAGATCCTTGATTTTTTGCGGGTAGGTGGTACCGATGTCGACGCGCTGGATCAGGCCGGTTCTGCCTAAGAGATACTCTTCGTTCAACCATGCGGGCAACGGCGTGGCGCCTTTGGAAGATAGCTTCAACACGCCAGAGGGTTTACCGGCCAGGTTCTTCAGGGCCAGTTCTGTCAACGACATACGCACGTGCTCGATTATACCGGCAGTGCCTGGAAGCCCGGCCGCCACGGTGAAGTCCAGCACCACTTCATCGGGGTCGAAATCTTCATGATCGGCCTGCATCTGCTTGCGCAGCGCTTCACGGCTGAAGCGGTGGATGCTTTCAATGCCCTGATCGAATGATCGGCCTTGGTTTTGTCGCAGCACCCGCGCCATGTCCTGAAGGTGGCGGTGGTGGGCAAAGCTGTCAGTGGCTGTGGCTTGCTTGAACCATTCAGGCAGGTGGTCACTGACTTTTTGCATGAGCGGGGCTGCGGGTGTCGGGATGTTGGTAAAAAGCAGCGCCGGATCGGTGATTTTGTCCAAGCGTCGCTCAAGGGTTTTCTCGTCTTGCCCCTCAAACACAAGCGTCGCCAAGTCTTCAAGTTGTTGATTGAGGATCAAGCCGGCTTGCTGTTCGAACACATTGCCGTCTGGTTCATTGCGCCTCCAGGTCATGCTGTCGAACTGGTACTGGTCCTGCATCCGCGTGCCCCAGGCCTGACCGAAGGCATCAATGGAGTCAAACGCCTCGATAACGCCGGCGACGCTGTACAGCAACACTTGTTTTTCACGGACCAGCAGCAGGTGCGGCGTCAGCAAGCGCACTTGCTTATCGGCGGTGGTGAAAGTGTTTTCAATGAAATAGGTGTAGGTAGGGGGCGAAGAATGGGGCAGACGCTCGAGTAATACCGGCCAGGCGGCGACGACAGTCAGCATATCCCGCTGGGTGTCGTTCAGGCTTGATTGGCCCGCTGCCGCTGCGGTCATTTGACCGTTGAGAAAGGTGCCCAGCCATTGCCAGCGGCTGTTGCCGTGGCTGTCAATAACGCTCCAGTAGTCGGCCAGGTCGTACTGAAAATAGAGGTACAGCGATGAGCGCAGTTCGTCGATGATTTGCGCGATGACTTTCATGTCGATGAGCGCGGGCGGCACAGGTTTCAGAATCTTGGGGATTTGCTGCGTCAGGTAATAGGGCAGTTCGCGTTTTGAGTGAAGGTCCAGCGATTGCGGGTTCAGGACATGCGCGAGGGTGACTTCCATCAACGATCGGTAGGTGTAGTGGCCGGTGGAGGTCGGAATGGCTAGTTGCACGTCGAGCAGGTTTAGCTCAAGGGTAGGGTAGCGCTCCAGGATGAGGTTGCGCAGTGCGTTGAACACGACGGAATACAACACCGGGCGGGTGGCGAAATGTGCATGAACGGCTTTGGCGGGTAATTGGCTCAGCGCCATGGGTAATGCAGGAGCAGTTGGGTCGGGCATGACGAAATCCTTTTTCTGTGTGAAACCGGTGTTTTTCAGGCTGCCGGCTCAGCGAACCGGGGGTGGTCCGGTACAGGAAATCGCATTTCGTCATCGCAGATGCGGTAGGCGATTATCGCCTACCGCCCCACCGTGGGTTTCGCTCGGTTTGGCAACAGTCAGCTTCTCTACATAGTCACCACCGACCAAGGCCTGGACGGTGATGTTCTGTCATTCCCTATCACAGGAGTGACCGAATGTCTGATTTACCCACCCCGCGCGCTGCCGACAGGCAGCTCGCGGCGACCTTGAGTATTCATGGCGACTTTCTCGAGAAAGCCGTGCCCCGATGGCTGGTCGATGCAACGCCTGCGCGCAGGTTGGCGCTTAAGCACGCTGCGCCGGTCACGCCGCCCGTGTACCAGAATGCCTCTGCCTTGCAACGCCAGGCCGTCGCTGCAAGCGCCCAGGCCAGTGCAATCGCCCAGGTTCAGTTGGACAGCGCGATGTCAACGTTCCAGGACGTCGACGCCTTCGCCAGGCCGTTGTTGCTCAAAGCCTTGAAAGACCAGTACCAGGTAGAGGTCGATGTCGACAAAACCTTTCTGTGTCTGCGACGCCCGCTGGCGATCAGTGCGCTGGAACTTGAAGTCGCTTCGTTCGAGTTTCTGAGGATATCGATGCTGCAGGCGGCCCTGCATAACTTTGAAGCCTGGGAGTGCCGGGCAGGGGCGTACCATTCGACTTCTGGTTATGTGCGGGAAACCGCCGAAGCCGCAACCTTTGAAGTTGCGACCGTCAATCTGACGGTCAGCCAGTTCATGACCCTGTGTCGCAGCCTCGATATCGGCGCAAAGTATCAGGCCTACCTCACGTCGTTCTTTGAACCGGTCGACACCCAACCTGAGCCGCCTCTTCGCCAGCACTTCATCGCCTGCCAGAAGGCAACCATGAAGGCCGCCGCCGACTATGCCGTGTTGGCCGGTGATATCGAGCCGGCCGACCATGCGATGATCCTGGCGGTGATCGGCGGCAGTCTTTACCCCACGCTTGGTGACAAACGTGTGTGGGTGCTCGACATGAGCCTGATGAAAATAAGACTGACAGGCTGTGTCTATTTTGCCATCGGTGACACCTACAGCAACGAGTTGATCCTGTATATCCCGCACGACCCGGCCCACCCGCTCAAGCGCTATACCAGGCAGCAAATGCGCGACGAGCTCAAGCGCCTGTTCACGGACCGTAAAGGCATGGCGACGGATGATCCTGCACCAACGCCCTATCAGCGCTTTTTCAGCCAGTTCGTACCCTATGAGCAGCGGCCTTACTATTTCAGTCAGTTCACGCAGACGTCTGCCGACTCCCCGAGCAGCCCCTTCAACTCGCCGTGGCGAGGGCTGGTGGAGTTCATCTTCGGGTTGTCGCCGATTACACGTATTAAGGAATTGCCGCCGGAAAAACCGGCGAAACGAGAGCCGGCAAGCGACCCTTACATTGCGCCCGGCAGCCAGATGCCTTACCGCGGTGTAGGCATATATTCCGGGCTTCTCGATCTTTGGCCATTTCTCTACGAAAAACAGCGTAACAAGATCCTGGCCGACGCCCGTGCCCATGCAGTGCCCACCGCCGACGTTGATGCAAAGGCGCGGGAAGCCAAGCTGGCGCACCTGCTGGAGGTCGGCATATTGGCGCTCAACGTGGTCTCCATGTTTGTGCCGGTGTTGGGTGAAGTCATGCTCGCAGTCATGGCTGAGCAATTGCTCTGGCAAACCGTGGAAGGCGTGGCTGACTGGGCCGAGGGCGATAAACGGGCGGCCAAGGCGCATCTGGTCGATGTGGCACAGAACCTGGCCCAGATCGCGGTGATGGCAGGCGTGGGGGCGGCGGTAGGCAAGTACCGCGCGGTCAAGGCTGAACCGATCCTCGAAAACCTCAGCCCCGTGACCCTGCCCAACGGTGAGACCCGTCTCTGGAAACCAGACCTGACGGGCTACGAAAGCCCCGTGACGCTGGACGCCGGGACAGCCCCGAACGCAATGGGGCAGTACACGCTCAACGGCAAGACTTATGTGCGCCAGGGCGGTCAGGTTTATGAACAGGTTTTCGATGAGTCGACCAAGCATTGGCGAATCAAGCACCCCACTAATCCCGAGGTGTACCAACCGGTGCTGCAAAGCAACGGCAGGGGGGCCTGGCGTCATACCCTCGAGCGACCTGCCGAGTGGGATCGTTTGACGCTGTTGCGGCGCATGGGTCATGAAACCGAGGCGTTTTCCGATACTGAGTTGCTCAAGGTCGCGCACGTCAGTGGGGTGAGCGACAGCGCTTTGCGTAAAATGCACACTGACCTGGCGGCGCCGCCTCCGCAGTTGCTCGATGCCATGCGCTTGTTCAAGGCTGAGGCTGACAGCTCGAAAGTGATAGCGCAGTTGCGAGGCAGTCAACCAATCGACGACCATTATTTATTTGCCCTGCCTCTGATCACCGAGATGCCGCGTTGGCCGAAAACGCGCGTGCTGCAAGTGTTCGAGGGGGCAGCGTTCACTGGCGATTCGGTGAAGTACGGCTCTGAGCGCTTGCCGCGTGGAGCGGGGACGCAAGTGCCGATCCAGATTACCCGTGCCGATGTACTGAACGGGAAATTGCCCACGGTGATTCTGGCTGCGCTGGATGAGTCGCAGGTGACCAGCCTGCTGGGCGGCGAAGCTGCCCGCGTCGGTGATTTGCGGCCGCAGGAGTTTACCCGGCAAATCGCCGATTATGCCCAGACCCGCAAACCGGCTGTTTTTGACAGCATTTACGCGGGTACCGAACCTGTAGACAGCCAGGTCAAGCTGCTACAACGCCTCTGTCCCGGGCTCAGCGAAGCCGCCGCCGAGGAAACCCTGGCCAACGCTTCTGTGGAGGACCTCAAACGTCTGCAAGCGACGCGCCGGCCGTCTTTGGCGATGCTTGAGGAGGCGCGCTGGTACGCGCTTGAGGGGCGACAGACGCGTGCGTATGCCGGTTTGCGCAGCGAAACCATGGCCTCGGCAGATAGCCGTCGGCTGGCGCTGCACACCCTCGAGAAACTGCCTGGTTGGCCGGACACCTTACGTCTGGAAGTACGCGAAGGCAGTGAGAGTGGTGCGCTATTGGACAGCATCGGCAGTGACACCGCCCGGCACAAGAAGTACCTGGTGAAAAAAGGCCCGCGCTTCCAGGCGTTCAACGAGCGCGGGGAGGAACTCAATAGCGTTCCCTCGGACGGCGATAACTTTTACGCCTCGCTCATGCATGCCATGCCCGATCAAGTGCGTCAGGGGCTGGATGTGCCGCATGTGGGTCAAAGCGCGCAACTGCGCGAAAAGATCATCGAATTCGCAGACCTGTATCGTAACCAGGCAGCACGATGGCTGGAGCCGCAGCGCAAATGGTTCAAGCCCCCCGTGCGGCTCAATGGCAAGGTGGTGGGCTATTACGCCAGTGGACGAGGGGCGGGGCTGGGGGCAAACCTTGAGTCACGCGCGCAGGCACTCTACGGGCTGAACGATGAGCAGGCTGCCGGCTATATCCGACACCTGCAAAGAGAGGGCAAGGATAGCAGGGCGATATTCAATTATCTGCAAACCCGTGAGCGTGAATACACCGCGCTGGTGTCGGCACTTGACGAATGGGCCGGGACCTGGGGCGGCACGGCGTCCGACACTGCCACGTTCCAATACAGAACTCGCCTGGCGCATCAGCTCAAGGAGGCCTGGCGGATGGAGCCGTTGGCTGGAAAGGGGGTCGGTGCCGATCACTTGCATCTCTATATCGATGAGCATCTGCCGCCATTGCCGACTGACTTTTCCCATATCCGTGAGCTGACGGTGATCGGAAGGAAGATGAACGATGCCGGAGTTGAGGCTTTCCTGGCGCGGTTTCCTGAGGTGCAGACCCTGTCGATTGGCGACACGACCCAATTGTGGGCGCCGACCATCCCGACAGGCCGAACGTCGTTGACGACACTGCCCCCGGCGGTCTCCAGGATGGCCCGTCTCAAAAACCTGAAGTTCGGTTCGGCGGCGGAGCAACTGGCGCCGGAGTTTTTCTCAAGGCTCAATACGCTGACTTCGCTGGAGGCGTTGCATATCGATTACCGTGGGTTCTCCAGCGACGCACTCAATAACCTTGACTTGTCGGGGTTGACGCAGTTGCAACGGTTGCAAATCGAAGCGCCGATAGGCCTTTCCCTGTGGCCGATCAATATCGAGAACCTGCCCCATCTGGAACGTCTCGATTTGAGCCGTACCGCAATCGGCGCGCTGCCTGAAACGCTGTATAGCGGGCATGAGCGACTGTGGGCGGGGCTGTCGATGGACTGGTCGAGGTTTACCCGCGAAACCTTCCAACCGGCCTATGAGTATGTCAGCGCTTACCGGGGCGAGCTTGGGCACTTGGTTGATTTGCACCAGATGGTCAATGGTTATGCCAAGGGCGAGTTGGCATCGCTGACCGGCAATACATTTTTGGCTGACGCACTGCGCGAAAAAATAATCTCAGCCGCGCAAACCCCGCAGGCACAGCTTGCCATTATTGATGGCCTCAGCGATCAGTACTCCGGCATTTTTGAGACGTTCTACTACTCGCCGGTCAAGACCGCCCGGCAGTTGAGATTACGTTCCCAGTCATGGCAGGCGGGGCCGAGTGCTCAGATACTGAGTGTGCTTGAAACCAACTGGTGGGAGGCAGTGGGCGAGCGATACGGCATAGCGGGCAAGGCATCAGTGTTGGATTTGCCAGGACCGTCGTATCCAGCGACGGGCTCTGGGGGGCAACTGAGTAGCGTGAAGCTGCCCCGGTTACCGGCAGCGAGTTTTGCGCATGTACGCACGTTGCGCATGCGCTGGGCGGGTGAAACGCCCGCACAGATGCGTGCCTTCATACGCGCCTTCAGCGGTACGCAATCCCTTGAACTCAAAGGGCTTGGCTTGACTGAAATACCCATTGGCGCGGGCGACCTTCCCGCTTTGGCTCGGTTAGACCTGGCCGATAACAGCCTGGTCATGCCGGCACTGCAGGCACAACTCAATGACCTGGGCGGCCTGGAGCTGTTGGACTTGAGCCGGAGCAGCACGCCGCTCGACGAGGTGGATGTGAGCGCCTTGAGGCAGCTTGAGGCGCTGAATCTGCGCGGTTCAGCCTTGCAGGCATGGCCGAGCGGAGCCGAGAGCCTGCCGAAATTGGCCTGGCTGGACCTGCGGGACAATCTACTGGCGACCTTGCCGCCTCAGGTGTTGAGCAATGATGCGATACTGATGAAAACCCACTTCGCGGGTAACCGCTTCAGCACCTCGGGTGAGGCTGCGTTGTCCTCTGCGCGCCTGCGGGTCGAGGACGCGAAGGGTTTACCGGCGGGCGCGTTGGCGCGTTTTGACGCGCAAAATGTACCGGACGTGTTTCCCCCGCAGGAAACGGGCATGACGATGGCACGTTATTTATTGCCATTGCCTGAGCCGATTGCAGTGGCCGAAGGGGCTGAGGGGTTTGTCCCTCGGTTGCAGCAGATGAGCCCAGCGGTGACCGAACAAAACGCACGACAATGGTTCGCGCAGCTCCGTCAGGGAGGCATGAGTGACGCGCAAATCGATAGCCTGTTGACGGGCTGGCACGAGGAGTACGTGACTTTGACGCGCCAGCTGAACGGCTGGCTGTATACCCGCCAATTGCCCGGCGCCGACATCAGCCAGTTGGCTGACGAACGTCGATTGATCGCGCTTAATATAGTTGAGTGCTGGCAAACCGGCGTGTCGGCCGAAGCCGGTTATACGTTGAGCCTGCAAGGCCTGCAAACCCATGACCTGCCTGAATTGACTGTGCAGTTCAACAACGTGCACACGCTGAACCTGACCGGTGTGCAGTGCACGGCATCGGGTGCCGAAGGTTTCCTGAATAGTTTTCCCGCGCTGCGCAAACTCACCTTGAGCGGCAATGGTTTGACCATGCTTCCTGAAGCGGTGGGGCACATGGCTCAGCTCGAAGCGTTGGAGCTGGCCTCCAATGCCATCAGCGATCCTGAGCCTCTGTATCGCCAGTTGGGGGGCGGCCACCTGCGGCAGTTGGATCTGGCCAGAAATGACCTGCGTGAGTTCAGTACCGAGGCTTTCACTCGGCTTGAGCGTCTGGACCTTAGCTACAATCGCCTTGCAGAGTGGCCAGACGGCGCATTGGACACCCCGAGCCTGCGCAGGTTGAACCTGTGTGGCAATGACCTGACGACGTTTCCTGAAGCGTTGCTTGATGGCGACCATCACGCATTGGTTAGCGGCACGGACCTGTCCGAGAACCAGTCCCTTTCACTCGAGAGCTTCGAGCTGCTCAGAGATTATAGCGAGGGCACCGTGATGGGGTGGACCCGGCGCGAGATCGAAGAGGAAATTGCAGCGGCCCAAAGTAATGACAGTGACTCGGGTTCCGACAGTGAGGATGACGAAGAGGCTGCCAACGAACCATTGGAAGTCATTCTCAACCCAGGCGCAGACACGAGCGAAACGGTGTTGGCATCTTGGCTGACACACTCCCCGGGCAGTGTGATTGAATCCAGGCGGCAGTTGTGGCAGCAACTGGCCGGGGAGCCGGGCCACGAGCGGTTTTTCCATCTGCTCGAGAGACTGCGCGCGACTGATGAGTACCAGTATGTCCCCGCCGACCTGACCCGACGGGTATGGACTGTCATTGAAGCGGCGGCCGGCAGCGCGCAGATGCGTGAGTTGTTGTTCGTGGCCGCTGAAACCCACGGCACCTGTATCGACGGACGTATCCTCACGTTCAGCTCAATGGAAGTTCTGGTGTTCGAAACGGACATGCTGGGTGTGGCTCCGACGCAAGATTTGCACGTCAGGGGCCAGCGTTTGCTGAGGCTGTCCCGGCAATTGTTCCGGCTGGACCACGTCGACACGTTGGCCATCGCCGACGCCATAGGACGCGACCAGGCCGAAGTGCGCCTGCAATACCGCATCGGCATGACCGGTGGCTGGCCCGACGGACTCGAGCTGCCTGGGCAACCCAGGTACATGGCATTTGGTCGACCGATCAGCGGTCAGGCGTTGACCACCGCCCGCGCGCGGGTGCTGGAGGCCGAAGCTTCCGATGCGTTCTATGAAAGCCTGATTGCCCGCGATTATTGGACCCGGTACCTGAAGGACCGCTACCCCGATGAGTTCCAGGCGCTGCAGAGCGATGCTGCCGCGCGTTATGAGGCTTTGGAGGACGAGTATGCGCACAGGATGCCGGGCACCGACAGCCAGGAAAACTACGAGGCGGCACTGATCCGTCTGGAGGTTGAGCGAAGTAGCGCAAGGGCGCGGTTGTTGCTGGAGTTGTCGCGCAAAGAGGTCGCGGCATCGCAGGCGGCAGGCCCGGCGTCGCCACAGCCGGGTCCCTCGACACGGCCGTAACGAGCCGGGCAGGCCGTCAGTTGTCGTAGCCCAGGTTGGGTGCCAGCCAGCGCTCCGTCACGCTCAGGTCCTGGCCTTTGCGTGCGGTGTAGCTGGCAACCTGATCCTTGTCGACTTTGCCCACTGCAAAATACTGCGCCTGCGGGTGGGCAAAGTACCAGCCGCTGACCGCCGCTGCCGGGAACATCGCGTAATGCTCGGTAAGAAACACACCGCTACGGCCTGCGTGCATTTCGCGGGCCTCGGGGTCGAGCAATTGAAACAGCTGGGCTTTTTCGGTGTGGTCCGGGCACGCCGGGTAGCCGGGGGCAGGGCGGATGCCGCTGTATTGCTCTTTGATCAGTGCCTCGTTATCCAGCTGTTCGTCCTGGGCGTAGCCCCAGTGTTCCTTACGCACTTGCTGGTGCAGCCATTCGGCGCACGCCTCGGCCAGGCGGTCGGCCAGGGCCTTGACCATGATCGAGTTGTAGTCGTCGCCAGCGTCCTGATAGGCCTTGGCAACTTCTTCGGCGCCGATGCCGGCGGTGGTGATAAAGCCACCGATGTAGTCGGTCACGCCGCTGTCCTTAGGCGCAACGAAGTCGGCCAGGGAGAAGTTCGGCTTGCCGTCGGTCTTGATGATCTGCTGGCGCAGGTGGTGCAGCTTGGCAATCGGCTGGCCGTCGTCGCCGTAGACTTCCAGGTCATCGTCCTGCACCTGGTTGCTCGGCCAGAAACCGAACACGGCGCGGGCGCTGATGAGCTTTTCGTCGATCAGCTTGTTGAGCATTTCCTGGGCATCGGCGTACAGCGCAGTGGCGGCTTCACCGACCACTTCGTCTTCAAGGATGCGCGGGAACTTGCCGGCCAGGTCCCAGGAGATAAAGAACGGCGTCCAGTCGATGTATTCGGCCAGCACCCGCAGATCAATGTTGTCCAGCACCCTGGCGCCGGTAAACGTCGGCTTGACCGGGGTGTAGCTGCTCCAGTCGAACTGCGGCTTCTTGGCGATGGCGGCCGGGTAGCTCAGGCGCTCGGTGCGCGCACTGCGGTTGGCGGTGCGCTCACGTACGTCGATGTATTCCAGGCGGGTTTTTTCGACAAAACCGGCCTTCAGTTCCTTGGACAGCAACTGCGTGGCCACACCCACGGCGCGTGAGGCGTCGGTAACGTAGATCACTGCATCGTTGCGGTACTTGGGCTCGATTTTCACCGCCGTGTGCGCCTTGGAGGTGGTGGCGCCGCCGATCATCAAGGGCAGGTGGAAGTCCTGGCGCTGCATCTCACGGGCCACGTGCACCATTTCATCCAGGGATGGCGTGATCAGGCCGGAGAGGCCGATGATGTCGCACTTCTGTTCCTTGGCCACCTGCAGGATTTTTTCCGCAGGCACCATCACACCCAGGTCCACGATGTCATAGCCGTTGCAACCAAGCACCACGCCGACGATGTTCTTGCCGATGTCATGCACGTCGCCCTTGACCGTGGCCATCAGGATCTTGCCCTTGGCTTGCGGTTTATCGCCTTTTTCCAGCTCGATAAACGGAATCAAGTGGGCCACGGCCTGCTTCATCACGCGGGCGGACTTCACCACCTGAGGCAGGAACATCTTGCCGGCGCCGAACAGGTCGCCGACGATGTTCATGCCGGACATCAGCGGGCCTTCGATCACTTCAATCGGGCGCGCGAACGACTGCCGGGATTCTTCGGTGTCTTCGACGATATGGGTGGTGATGCCCTTGACCAGCGCGTGCTCGAGACGCTTGTTGACGTCCCAGCCGCGCCATTCCTCGGTTTCGGCTTCCTTGACGCTGCCGTCGCCCTTGTACTTGTCGGCAATCGCCAGCAGGGCGTCGGTGCCTTCCGGCGTGCGGTTAAGCACCACGTCTTCCACCGCGTCGCGCAGCTCGGCCGGGATCTGGTCGTAGATCTCCAGCTGGCCGGCGTTGACGATACCCATGGTCAGGCCGTTGCGGATCGCATACAGCAGGAACACCGAGTGAATCGCCTCACGCACCGGGTTGTTGCCGCGGAACGAGAACGACACGTTGGACACGCCGCCGGAGGTCAGCGCATATGGCAGCTCGTCGCGGATGTAGGCACAGGCGTTGATGAAATCGACGGCGTAGTTGTTGTGCTCTTCGATGCCGGTGGCGACCGCGAAGATATTCGGGTCGAAAATGATGTCTTCCGGCGGGAAGCCGACTTCATTCACGAGGATGTCGTAGGAGCGTTTGCAGATCTCTTTTTTTCGCGCTTCGGTGTCGGCCTGGCCGGCTTCGTCGAAGGCCATCACCACCACCGCCGCGCCGTAGCGCTTGCACAGCTTGGCGTGGTGAATGAACTGCTCGACGCCTTCCTTCATGCTGATCGAATTGACGATGCCCTTGCCCTGAATGCACTTGAGGCCGGCCTCGATCACTTCCCATTTGGAAGAGTCGATCATGATCGGTACACGGGAGATGTCCGGCTCACCGGCAATCAGATTGAGGAAGGTGACCATGGCCTTCTTCGAATCGAGCATGCCCTCGTCCATGTTGATGTCGATCACCTGCGCGCCGGCTTCCACCTGCTGCAGGGCGACTTCCAGGGCTTCGGTGTAGTTGTCTTCACGGATCAGACGGGCGAACTTGGCGGAACCGGTGATGTTGGTACGCTCGCCGACGTTGACGAACAACGAGCTGCGATCAATGGTGAACGGCTCCAGGCCCGACAAGCGGCAGGCCTTGGGAATGTCCGGAATTTGGCGCGGCGCATACCCGGCCACAGCCTTGGCGATGGCCTCAATGTGGCCCGGCGTGGTGCCGCAGCAGCCGCCGACGATGTTGAGGAAACCGCTCTGGGCGAACTCTTCGATGACCTTGGCGGTTTGTGACGGCAGTTCGTCGTACTCGCCGAACTCGTTGGGCAGGCCGGCGTTTGGGTGCGCCGACACATGGGTGTTGGCCTTGTTCGACAGCTCTTCGAGGTACGGACGCAGTTCGCTGGCGCCCAAGGCGCAGTTGAGGCCCACCGAAATCGGCTTGGCGTGCGCCACCGAGTTCCAGAACGCTTCGGTGGTCTGGCCCGACAGAGTACGGCCGGAGGCGTCGGTGATGGTGCCGGAGATCATGATCGGCAGTTCGACGTTCAACTCCTCAAACACGCCTTGCACGGCGAAGATCGCGGCCTTGGCGTTGAGCGTGTCGAAGATGGTCTCGATCAGGATCAGGTCGGCGCCGCCTTCGATCAGGCCCTTGGTGGCCTCGGTGTAGTTTTCCACCAGTTCATCGAAGGTCACGTTGCGGTAGCCGGGGTTGTTCACGTCCGGCGACAGCGAGCAGGTGCGGCTGGTCGGGCCCAGCACGCCGGCAACAAAACGCGGCTTGGCCGGGTTCTCGGCTGTTTTGGCGTCGGCGATCTTGCGCGCCAGGCGGGCGCCTTCTACGTTGAGTTCATAGGCCAGTTCTTCCATGCCGTAATCGGCCATGGAGATACGCGTGGCGTTGAAGGTGTTGGTTTCCAGAATGTCGGCGCCGGCATCCAGGTAGGCCTTTTCGATGCCGCCGATCACGTCCGGGCGGGTGAGAACCAGCAGGTCGTTGTTGCCTTTGACATCACTGGGCCAGTCAGCAAAGCGTTTGCCGCGATAATCCTGCTCTTCGAGCTTGTAGCTCTGGATCATCGTGCCCATACCACCATCGAGGATCAGGATACGGTCCTTGAGGGCTTGATGAAGGGCTTGCAGACGAACGCTACGGTCGGACATGGGGCTACTCTGGTCAGGCATTTCGGAGGGCGTGAATCATAGCAAACCTGTGCCGATTTAGAGCATGTCGTGGTTTTGCATGAATATCGTTCATGTTGGTGCGGGCCTTGGCCCGGTAGACTCGCCGGCACTTATAGCGCACGCATTGAATCGGGACCGGATACATGTCACTTCGTCTACTCACCAGCGCCGTCCTGGCACTGGTCGCCTGCGTTGCACAGGCCAACGGACCCGCCCCGGCGATTTCCTATACCCGCGACATCCAGCCGATCTTCACCGAAAAATGCGTGGCCTGCCATGCCTGCTACGACTCCGCGTGCCAATTGAACCTGGGCAGCGCCGAGGGCGCGGCCCGTGGCGCGAGCAAAACCCCGGTGTATGACGGCGAGCGCAGCCAGGCCACACCGACCACGCGTTTGTTCTACGACGCCTTCGGCAAGCAGGCCTGGCAACAAAAAGGCTTCTATTCGGTACTCGACGCCCAAGGCAGCCAGGCTGCGTTGATGGCGCGCATGCTGGAACTGGGGCATAACGCACCGCTGCAACCGAATGCCAAGCTGCCCGACGAGATCGTGTTGGGCCTCAACCGCCAAAACCTGTGCGCCATGCCCGGCGAGTTCAATGCCTACGCCGGCAGCCATCCCAAGGAAGGCATGCCGCTGGCGGTCACCGGTTTGACTGACCAGCAATACCAGACCCTGCAGCGCTGGCTCGCCTCCGGTGCGCCGATTGATGAACAAGGCCTGGCGCCGAGTGCCAGGGAAGCCCTGCAAGTACAGCAGTGGGAAAACCTGTTCAACCAGCCCGGCGCCCGCGAAAGCCTGGTGGCTCGCTGGTTGTACGAGCATTTATACCTGGCGCATATCTACTTCGAAAACGGCGAGCCGGGGCATTTCTTCCAGTGGGTGCGTTCGCGCACGCCAAGTGGTCAGCCCATCGACCTGATCGCTACCCGTCGCCCCAATGATGATCCGGGCACCCAGGTGTATTACCGCCTGTGGCCGGTGCAGGGCGTGATCGTGCATAAAACCCACATCACTTACCCGTTCAGTGCGGCGAAAATGCTGCGTATCAAAGACCTGTTCTATTCCGGCGAATGGCAGGTGAGTGCCTTGCCGGGCTATGGCCCGGGTCGCCGTGCCAACCCGTTCGAGACCTTCGAAGCCATCCCGGCCAAGGCCCGCTACCAGTTCATGCTCGATAACGCCGAGTATTTTGTGCGCACCTTTATTCGCGGGCCGGTCTGCCGTGGGCAGATCGCCACGGATGTGATCCGCGACAATTTCTGGACGCTGTTCCAGGACCCGGACCATGACCTGTACATCACCGATGCACGCTATCGCGGCCAGGCCACGCCGCTGCTGGCGATGCCGGGGCAGAATGATGACGTGGGCAGCGTGCTCAGCCTGTGGCTGGCCTATCGCGACAAGCGCAACCAGTACGAAGCCTTGCGCCGAGACAGCTACGCGGACGTGCCGCCGCCGAGCTGGTCGACCTTGTGGGCGGGGAATGACAATGCCTTGCTGACGATTTTCCGGCATTTCGACAGTGCTGCGGTGACCAAAGGCTTGATTGGCGAAGTACCGCAGACGATGTGGTTGTTCGACTATCCGCTGCTGGAGCGCACCTATTACCAGTTGGCGGTGAATTTCGACGTGTTCGGCAATGTGTCGCACCAGGCCCAGACCCGGCTGTATTTCGACCTGATCCGCAACGGCGCCGAGCAGAACTTCCTGCGCCTGATGCCGGCCGATACCCGCGATGACTTTATGGATGATTGGTACCAGAACAGCGGCAAGCTCAAGCTGTGGCTGGACTACGAGGCGATTGACGACGACAAGCCAAGCGGCTTGCATCTGGATGAAAAAGACCCGAAACGTGACTTTGCCAACCAGTTACTGACGCGTTACGGCAATTTGAATGCCAGCCCGGATCCGATCAACCGTTGCACGGGTGCTTATTGCTCGCGCGATGGTATCGACCCGGCGTTGCAGGACGCGGAGCAGGCGTTGAGCCGGCTGACATCGCGCCCGGCGGCGGGGCTCAAGGTGATTGATCAGTTGCCTGAGGCAACCATGCTGCGTATCGAGACCGCCAGCGGCAAGCGCGTGGTTTACAGCCTGCTGCGTAACCGCGCGCACAGCAATGTGGCGTTCCTGCTGGGCGAGGCTTATCGCTATCAGCCGGGGTTGGATACGGTGACGATCTATCCGGGTGTGCTTAGCAGCTATCCGAACTTCATCTTCAACATCCCGGCGCAGGAAGTGCCGGCGTTTGTGGCGGCCATGGAAAACGCCAAGGACGCCAAACGGTTCGAGAAAATTGTTGATCGGTGGGGTGTGCGGCGCAGTCATCCGCTGTTCTGGCAGTACTTTCACGACCTGTCGCAGTACATCCGCGAGACGACGCCGGTGGAAGAGGGTGTGCTGGATATGAATCGCTATGAAAATCTTTGATGAGGGGTTTGGGTCTTTTCCGACAAAATTACTCGGACTTTGTACCTGCGTAATATTTTGGCGTAAACTGCCGGCAAGCCTGTGAGGAGTTTCCATGACTGCCATAACCATTACCGACGCCGCCCACGATTACCTGGCTGACCTGCTGTCCAAGCAGAACACCCCAGGCATCGGCATCCGCGTCTTTATTACCCAACCCGGCACCCAGTACGCCGAGACTTGCATCGCCTACTGCAAGCCTGGGGAAGAGAAACCTGAAGACACCGCCCTGGGGCTTAAAAGCTTCACCGCGTACATCGACAACTTCAGCGAAGCCTTCCTCGACGACGCCGTCGTCGACTACGCCACCGATCGCATGGGCGGCCAGTTGACCATCAAGGCGCCCAACGCCAAGGTGCCGAACGTCAACGCCGACAGCCCGGTCAACGAGCGCATCAACTACTACCTGCAAACCGAGATCAATCCGGGGCTGGCCAGCCACGGCGGTCAGGTCAGCCTGATCGATGTGGTCGAAGACGGTATTGCCGTGCTCAAGTTCGGCGGCGGCTGCCAAGGCTGCGGCCAGGCGGACGTGACCTTGCGTGAGGGCATCGAGCGCACCTTGCTCGAACGTATCCCGGAGCTCAAGGGCGTACGTGACGTGACCGACCACACGCAGAAAGAAAACGCCTACTACTGAGTAAGGTGTTCACTGCGAAGAAAAAACGGCGCCCCGTGAGCGCCGTTTTTTATTTTTAAAATTCAGTGCCTTACGCGGTCTACCTAACAAAGCAGATTAACTGTGGGAGCGCGTTTCTTCAGGGTCGATACAGGTGAGCATGCCCCGCCCGATACAGCGACGATTCGCTGAAACCATCACTGGCCAGCACCCGGCCCACCACAATCAACGCCGTACGCCGAAACCCTTTGGCCGCCACCTTCGCGGCAATATCCGCCAACGTGCCCATCACCCAATCCTGATCCGGCCACGTCGCGCGATGCACCACGGCAATCGGGCAGTCCGCGCCGTAGTGCGGCAGCAGTTCGGCGACGATCTTCTCCAGATGGTTGACCCCCAGGTGAATCGCCATCGTTGTGCCGTGTTGCGCCAAACGGTCGAACGCTTCACCGGCCGGCATGCTGGTTTTATCGGCATAACGGGTCAGGATCACACTCTGGGCGATGTCCGGCAGGGTCAGCTCTGTCTCCAGCAATGCTGCGCAAGCCGACACCGCCGTCACCCCAGGGATGATCCGGAAGGGGATGTCCAACTCACGCAAATAACGGATCTGCTCGCCAATCGCGCCATACAGGCTCGGGTCGCCGGAGTGTACGCGCGCCACATCCTGGCCGTTGGCGTGGGCTGTCTTGATCAACTCAATGATCTGTTCCAGGTGCAATTCGGCGCTGTTGACCACCTGTTCGGCCTGATGACCTTGCAATACCGCCGCCGGTACCAGGGAGCCGGCGTAGATGATCACCGGGCAACTGCGGATCAGCCGCTGGCCCTTGACGGTGATCAATTCCGGGTCGCCGGGGCCTGCGCCGATAAAGTAGACGGTCATGGGAGTTCCTGTTGAAAAAACGGGCGAGCATGAAAATTGCTCATGATCGAGGCGCGCAATTATCGGGATTTTAGTCGGCGCATGCCAATGCAAACGTCGCCTGGGCGGTTTTTTTGCGCGTGATCAACAGGCGAGCGGGGCGTTGAGACAGCTGTTCAGCCAGGGCCAGGGCCGCGCTTTCGGCGATGCCGTAGCAACCGGTATGCGCAAAAGCGACGGCTGACGTGTGGCTCAAGCGGTCTTGATAACCAGCCAATTGTTCTGCACTGAAACACCGCAAGGGCAGTTCCAGCAGCCGGGCCAGGGCCAGCAGGCCGGGTTCATCATGTTTGTGATCAATGCTCGCCAGCGCGGTGATGCGTTGGCGATCAATGCCGCCGTCGGCGAGGGCTGCGTCAAGCAGGCCCAGCAGGGTGTGAACATCACAGCCGCGCTGGCAACCCAGGCCGACCACCAGCGTCATGCCGAGTATTGGCCGTCGCGGTTGCGGCGAAACAGCCACGCGCTGATCCAGCCCAAGGCCAGCCAGAAGGCGACGTTGGTCAGTTGCGAGGCGATCTTGAACTGCGCTTCCAGGGCTTCGGGTGCCAGCATCGAATGCACTTGCGGTTGCGGCGCGCCGATCACGTGGGGCACGGCCAGGATCGCCACGCCCAGCACCTTGAGCAGCCAGCTACGACCAAACACCAGCAGTGCGATACCCGCAGCGGTAGAGGCCGCAGTGCCGATCCACCAGATCTGCCGTTGCGCCAGGTCGGCGGCAGCCGTGCCCGGCAACTCCGGCGGCAGGCCCAGGGTCGGCGCCAGTACAAACGTTGCGTAACCGGCCAAACCCCAGAGCAACCCTTGAGCTGTGCGGGTCGGCGCGCGCAAGGTGTAGAGACCGGCGAGCATCAGCGCGAAACCCACCGCTACCACCAGGTTGCCGCCGGTGGTCGACAGCACACGCTGCCAGCCATTTTCCGGCTCCCAGGCTTCGGCGTCGTGGGTGTGAGCTGCGGCCCCGGCGGCGTGTTCGTGCGCGACTTCGGCAACCGGGGCCTTTTCAAAGGTTTCCGCCTGCAAAATCAGCGGGGCGACCCAGAAACTTTGCAGCAGGGTCAGCAACAGGGCGGCCAGCAGGCCGGTGAAACCTGCGGTTTGAGCAATACGCTTGATCATGTCGGCAGGCCTCAGTGGCACGGGAACGCGGCGCTGTGGCGGGTATCGTGGGCGGCGTTGTGCACCGCTTCGATATGCGAGAAACCGGCGAAGTACACCAGGCATGCGCCGAGGATCGACGCGCCGATGGCGGCGCCCAGGCGTTGGCTCAAGGTGGCGGTGCTGCTGGCGGTGTGCGAAGTGCTGCTGATGATCGACATGGCGCGTCCCTTCAGGGTTTCAGGGTGGCGCAGGCGCATGAAAACCCCGCGAGGCAGGCACGCAGGGTTCTGAACAGCGCCCGCCCACCGCGGGTTTGTTATCTGATTTTTTCGGGCCGGTCTCCGGGCTTGCGAGGGGCGCTCTTGGGAAAAGAGCCGGGCCGTATCAAGCATCTCCTTCCCATGCACAGGCACAGTGGATTTGACGCTTCGCTCGCTTACCGTTGCGGGGGCAGCACCGGACTCGTCATCACGCTATGACTCACCGGTTTCCCGTTTCACCCTGTGAAGGGCACCCGAAACAAGATGTGTAGGAAAGCATGGGCGGGCGACGGTAGTCAAATGCCGCGAGCCCCTGTAGCCTTGCACCTTCGAGGTTCTTCGGCCCACGCCGAAGCTAAGAAGGGAACGCGGTCCAAGCCGCGGCTGCCCCCGCAACTGTGAAGGGTTCAGCTGACTGCCACGCCACTGCCATAACGGCGGGAAGGCGCAGCCGGCGCGGGTCACCCGACTCGCAAGCCCCAAGCCAGGAGACCTGCCTCGCAACTGAATTTCTACTTAACCGGGCGGGGTGATCCGGTGACGAAATCCGCTGCTGCGCGCCGTCGCAGGGCTTATCGTCCCGTATGCCCGCCCCAAAGGGCATCCGATGAAAACACTGGCCAAACTTCCCGTCACCATCGTTACCGGCTTCCTCGGCTCGGGTAAAACCACCTTGCTGCGCCATATGCTCGACAACGCCCAGGGCCGTCGCATCGCCGTGATCGTCAACGAGTTCGGCGAGCTGGGCATCGACGGTGAAATCCTCAAGCAGTGCTCAATCGGTTGCACCGAAGAAGAGGCCAACGGCCGCGTTTACGAACTGGCCAACGGCTGCCTGTGCTGCACCGTGCAGGAAGAGTTCTTCCCGGTGATGCGCGAGCTGGTGGCACGTCGCGGCGACCTCGACCATATCCTTATCGAAACTTCGGGCCTGGCCCTGCCAAAACCGCTGGTGCAAGCCTTCCAGTGGCCGGAAATCCGCAGCGCCTGCACGGTTGACGCAGTCATCACCGTGGTCGACAGCCCGGCCGTGGCCGCCGGCACCTTCGCCGCTTTCCCGGACCAGGTTGACGCCCAGCGCAAACTCGACCCGAACCTGGACCACGAATCGCCGCTGCACGAGCTGTTCGCCGACCAACTGGCCAGCGCCGACCTGGTGATCCTCAACAAATCCGACCTGATCAGCGCCGAAGACCTGGCCCGCGTGCGCCTGGAAGTCGCCGAGGAACTGCCGCCAGCCGTGAAAATCGTCGAAGCCAGCAGCGGTCGCCTGCCACTGGACGTGCTGATCGGCCTGGGCGCCGGTTCCGAAGAGCACATCGACGGCCGCCACAGCCACCACGATCATCATCACGACGGTGAAGACGATCATGACCACGATCACGATGCATTCGACTCCATCTCCATCGACCTGCCGCAGGCCGACGAAGCACTGCTGCTCGACGCCCTGACCCAGTTGGTGGTGCAACACGGCATTCTGCGCGTCAAAGGCTTTGCGGCGATCCCGAACAAGCCGATGCGCTTGCTGATCCAGGGTGTGGGCACGCGTTTCGACAAACATTTCGACCGTGCCTGGGGCGCCGACGAAGCGCGCATCACACGCCTGGTGCTGATCGGCCAGGCGCTGGACGCGGCGGGCCTCGAAGCGCAATTGCGCGCAGCGCTCAGCGTTTAACCCATGCACCTGCTCAGGACTCAGCCGGGTGGTTTCGTTTCGGACGACAATATTGCCGACTTGGGCCAAACCCCCGCCGAACTGGTGATCCTGTGCAGCGGTGATTCCAGCCTCGCACTGTTGGCCGAGGCCGGCCGGCAGTTGCCCGACGACTACCCCAGCTTTCGTCTGGCCAACCCCATGCAGGTGCAAAACCACGCCTCGGTCGACCTCTACGTCGACGAGGTGCTGCGCCACGCCAAGGTCATCCTGATTTCACTGCACGGCGGCATTGGTTACTGGCGCTACGGCATTGAGCGCCTGGTGGAGTTGGCGGAGCGCGGCGTGCAGCTGATTCTGGTGCCGGGCGATGATCGCCCCGACCCGGAGCTCAGCGGCTTAAGCACCGTTGGCACGGCTGAACGCGATCGCCTCTGGCACTTCCTGCGCCAGGGCGGCTTGGGCAATGCGCTGGATTTTTATCGTTGCCTGGCCAGCAGCCACCTGGGCCGCGACTACGCCTGGGACGAGCCGCAAACCCTGGCGCGCACGGCCATTTATCACCCGCATAAACCCCACCCGCGCCTGAACGACTGGCAGGCCGATTGGCACGCCGACTGGCCGGTGGCGGCGGTGTTGTTCTACCGCTCGCACCTGCAGGCGGCCAATACCGGTTTTATCGATGTTTTCTGCCAACGCTTGCAGGCGGCGGGTCTTAACCCGCTGCCGATGGCGGTGGCCAGTTTAAAAGAGCCCGGCTGCCTGACGGTGGTCGAGGACTGGCTGGATGAAGTGCAGGCGGCGGTGATTTTAAACACCACCGGCTTTGCCCAATCCAGCCCGGAAGCCCCCCATTTGCGCCCGTTTCGCCGCAACATCCCGGTGATCCAGGCGATCTGCGCCCAGGACAACCAGCCCGGCTGGGAGGCCAGCGAACAAGGCCTTGGCCCACGTGACCTGGCCATGCACATCGCCTTGCCGGAGCTGGACGGGCGCATTATCAGCCGGCCCATCAGCTTTAAAGACTTGGCTTGGCGCAGCGAGCGCAGCCAATCCGACGTGGTGTGCTACCGCGCAGCGCCGGAGCGCATGGATTTTGTTGCCGAACTGGCGCGGCGCTGGGTTGAACTGGCGCGGGTACCGAATGCCGACAAACGCATCGCACTGATCCTCGCCAATTACCCGACCCGCGACGGCCGCATCGGCAATGGCGTGGGCCTGGACACCCCGGCGGCGGCACTGAATATCCTGCGGGCGCTGCAAGCCGAAGGTTACCCGGTGCCGAGTGAGTTGCCCGCCAGCGGCACCGCCTTGATCCAGGAACTGCTTGGCGGCGTCACCAACGACCTCGACAGCCTCGACCTGCGCCCGTGCCATCAAAGCCTGGGCCTGGACGACTACGAGGCGATGTTCCAGCGCTTGCCCGAAGCCAATCGCCAGGCGGTGCTGGAACGCTGGGGCGCGCCCCATAACGACCCGATGTGCCGCGACGGGCGCATGATGATCGCCGGCCTGCGCCTGGGCCTGACCTTTGTCGGCATTCAGCCGGCACGCGGTTATCAGGTCGACCACAGCGCGGTGTACCACGACCCCGACCTGGTGCCGCCCCATGGCTACCTGGCGTTCTACTTCTGGTTGCGCCACACCTACGGCGCCCATGGTGTGATCCATGTGGGCAAGCACGGCAACCTTGAATGGCTGCCGGGCAAGGGTGTCGGGCTGTCGCAACAGTGCTGGCCGGACGCGCTGCTCGGGCCATTGCCGAATATCTACCCGTTTATCGTCAATGACCCAGGCGAGGGCGCCCAGGCCAAGCGCCGTACCCAGGCGGTGATCATCGACCACTTGATGCCGCCGCTGACCCGCGCCGAAACCTACGGCCCGCTGCGTAACCTGGAGCTGTTGGCAGACGAATATTATGAAGCGCAGCTGCTTGACCCGCGCCGTGCCCTCGAGCTGCAGAAGGACATTCTCAAGCTGGTGCGCGAAACCCGTATCGACCAGGAGCTTGAGCTGGATAACGACGCCGACGCGGCAGTCTGGCTGCCGCGCCTGGACACCTACCTGTGTGACTTAAAGGAATCGCAGATCCGCGACGGCCTGCATATTTTTGGCGAGTCGCCCGAGGGCCGCCTGCGCATCGACACCTTGCTGGCCTTGCTGCGCATTCCCCGGGGCGATGGGCGTGGGCCGCAATCGAGCCTGCTGCGGGTGTTGGCCAAAGCCTTCGACCTGGGTTTCGACCCACTGGATTGCGCATTGGCCGAACCCTGGACCGGGCGCCGTCCCGAGGTATTGCAGAAGATCGACGCGCAGCTGTGGCGCACCGCCGGTGACACCCGTGAACGCCTGGAGCTGTATGCCGCGCGGCTGATCGAGCAGGCACTGGAAGGGCCGCTGGAACAGCTTGAAGAACCCGGCTGGGAGGACGTCAAGTCAGTCATCGAGAGCCTGCGCATTGTTGTCGCGCCGCGCCTGGACGCCTGCGGCCCCGCCGAAATGCGCGGCCTGCTGGATGCCCTCGGCGGTCGTTTTGTACCGGCCGGCCCCAGCGGCGCGCCAAGTCGCGGGCGCCTCGACGTGCTGCCCACCGGGCGTAATTTTTTCAGCGTGGACGTGCGCAACCTGCCCACCACCACCGCCTGGCGCATCGGCTTTCAATCCGCCAACCTGATCCTTGAGCGGCACTTGCAAGACCACGGCGACCATTTGCGCCAGCTCGGTCTCTCTGTCTGGGGCACTGCCACCATGCGCACCGGCGGCGACGATATCGCCCAGGCCATGGCGCTGATGGGCGTGCGCCCGGTATGGGCCACGGGCAGCCAGCGTGTGGATGACTTTGAAATCCTGCCGATCAGCCTGTTGGATCGCCCACGGGTCGATGTGACGCTACGCGTGTCCGGGTTCTTCCGCGATGCCTTCGCCAACCTGATCCGCCTGTTCGATGCGGCGGTGCAGGCAGTGGCGGCGCTGGATGAACCGGACGATATGAACCCGCTGGCCGCCAAGGTGCGCAGTGAGCGTGAAGCGTTGCTCGAGTCGGGCCTGGATGAAGCAGCGGCTGCGAAGCAGGCGGGCTGGCGCATCTTTGGCGCCAAGCCCGGTGCCTATGGCGCGGGCGTGCAGGGTGCGATTGACGGTCGCCTGTGGCAAAGCCGCGAAGACTTGGCCGAGGTCTACCTGAACTGGGGCGGCTACGCCTATGGCGGCTCCGACGAGGGAACCGCCGCCCGCGAACAATTCGCCCAGCGCCTGGGCCAGGTGCAGGCGGTATTGCAAAACCAGGACAACCGCGAACACGACCTGCTTGATTCCAACGATTACTACCAATTCCAGGGCGGCATGCTCGCCGCCGTGGAAACCCTGAGTGGCGACAAGGCCGCCAGCTACCATGGCGACCACAGCCAGCCGGACTTGCCGAAGATCCGCACCTTGAAGGAAGAGCTCAACCGGGTGATCCGCTCCCGTGCCGCCAACCCCAAGTGGATCGACGGCGTGAAACGCCACGGTTACAAAGGCGCATTCGAGATGGCGGCCACGGTGGACAACCTGTTCGCATTCGACGCCACCACTGCGCTGATCGACGATCACCAATACGCCTTGCTCGCCGACGCTTACCTGCTCGACGCCGACACCCGCGCCTTTGTGCAGCAGCACAACCCGGCGGCACTGCGCGACATGACCGAGCGCATGCTCGAAGCCCAGCAGCGCGGCATGTGGCAGGAGCCGGGCGCGTATCGCGAGGCGTTGGAAAACCTGTTGCTGGACATAGAAGAAGACACCTGACCGATCTTTGACCGATCGTTCCCACGCTCCGCGTGGGAATGCAGCCAGTGACGCTCCGCGTCACAAAAGCGGACGCAGAGCGTCCATTGAAGCGTTCCCACGCGGGAGCGTGGGAACGATCCACTTAGAGTTGACTATGACCGATATCCCCCACTTCCCGCTGTCCGCCGTGGTCGGCGCCGATGAGTTGAAACTGGCGCTGTGCCTGACCGCCATCGACCCGAAAATCGGCGGCGTGCTGATCGAAGGCCCACGCGGCATGGCCAAATCCACACTGGCGCGTGGCCTTGCGGACCTGCTCGCCAGTGGCCAGTTCGTCACCCTGCCATTGGGCGCCACCGAAGAGCGTCTGGTCGGCACCCTGGACCTGGATGCCGCGCTGGGCGAGGGCCGTGCGCAATTTTCCCCTGGTGTACTGGCCAAGGCCGATGGCGGCGTGCTGTACGTCGATGAAGTCAACTTGCTTCCCGACCACCTGGTGGACCTGCTGTTGGATGTGGCCGCCAGCGGCACCAACCTGATCGAGCGCGACGGTATCTCCCATCGCCATTCGGCGCGTTTTGTGCTGATCGGCACCATGAACCCGGAGGAGGGCGAGTTGCGCCCGCAACTGCTCGACCGCTTCGGCTTCAATGTGGCGCTGAGCGGGCAGACCTTGCCCAGCGAGCGCGGGCAAATCATCCGGCGCCGCCTGGATTTCGACAGCGACCCGGCGGCGTTCTGCCGCCAATGGGACGAACCGCAGGCGGCGCTGCGTGAGCGTTGCACCCAGGCGCGCCAGCGGCTCGAGAGCATTGAGCTGGACGACCAGGCCCTGGCGCAGATCACCGAGCGGTGCTTTGCCGCCGGTGTCGATGGCTTGCGCGCCGACCTGGTCTGGTTGCGCGGCGCGCGTGCCCATGCCGCCTGGCGCGGCGCGGCTGCCATCGCCGAAGAAGATATCGAAGCGGTGGCCGAGTTCGCCTTGCGTCATCGCCGCCAACCGCAGTCAGCGTCGACAAGCCCGCCCGATCAGGGCCAGGCTGCAAAACCGTCTGACCCGTCGCCCGGCCAGGGCCAGTGGGGCGATATGCCCGCGCCCGCATTGCCCACGGGCGCCCGCCGGGAAGTACCCGCCTGGCCAAAAAAGCCCTAGGCATTCGCCCTCGACCTGACGCGGGGGCGGATGCCCGGCCCAAAGCAGGGCGACTGGAACACGGCAGGCACGGCAAGGCGCGCAGCGCCCAGCGTGGCGCGATCAATTGGCCGGGCACCTTGCTCGGCGGCCGGCCGCAGTGCCGTGAGGATCTGCTCTATCACCTGCGTAGCCGCACGCCTCATGAGCTGTGGCTGGTGATTGTCGATGCCTCGGCGTCCACCCGCCGCCATGGCGCGCTGAGCGACGCCAAAGGCCTGCTCGCCCAACTGTTTGATGACGCGTATCGACAGCGGGCGCGCATGGCGTTATTGACCGCCAGCGGGCACGCGCCTGAATGGCAGGTGCAGGGGCTCAAGGCCGCCAAAGGCTTGACCGGCTGGTTGGCGCAGCTGGGCGCCGGTGGCGGCACGCCGTTGCTGGCGGCGTTGTCCGAAGCCGGCCAATGGCTGCAAACACGTCGCCAGCGTTATCCGGCCGAGCAGCAACGGCTGCTGGTGATCACCGATGGGCGGCTCAAGGCTATCGCCGGGTTGCCTGTGCTCGACTGCCCTGGATTGCTGGTGGATATCGAGCGCGGCCCGATCAGGCTGGGCCGCGCGAAGCAACTGGCGCTTGAGCTGCGACTGGACTATCGGCCTATCGATAGTTTGTAGGCTTAATAAAACCGAGCGCTGCCTGATTCCCGCTTGTCCCCGCTTCCCATGTCACCCCGCACCTGTCAAATCCCTTAATTTTCCAAGCCTGCCGGAAGCCACTCCAGGCTCCCGGCTGCGCCCGCGATTTTTTTACGGCGCCAGCACACCCGCTTCAAACGGCAGCTGAATACGGACGTTCTCCTCAACCGTGACTTATCAGGCAGGTTACCCCCATGCAGTTCAGTGAATTATTGGCAGCGATTTCCACCCATGCGGTCCGTCTTCAATTGGAAGAAGGCGACCTGATTATTCTCGGCGATGACCAAGCCCTGGATGACGCGCTATGGGATCAACTGATCGCGCACAAACCCCACCTGCTTGCCTTTGTGGCTGAACACGGCGGTGACTGGCTCAGCCCGGCCTACCGCATTACCCCGGACATGCTGGCGCTGGTCACCCTCGATCAGCCGGCCATCGACCGTATCGTCGCCACCATCCCCGGTGGTGCGGCGAATGTGCAGGATATCTACCCGCTGGCGCCGCTGCAGGAAGGCATGCTTTACCACCATCTTTCGGCGCAGCAGGGCGACCCCTACGTGCTGCATGCGCAATTCGTGTTCGACAGCCGTGCGCGCCTGGAGGCGTTTGCCCAGGCGCTGCAATGGGTGATCGACCGCCACGATATCCTGCGCACGTCCATGGCCTGGGAGCGTCTGGACGAACCGCTGCAAGTGGTGTGGCGCACGGCGACTCTGGCCTGCGAAGAGGCGCACTTTGCCGACGGCGACCGCCTGGCGCAGCTGCTCGCCCGCTATGATGCCCGCAGCTACCGCATGGACCTCGGCCAGGCGCCGTTGCTGCGCCTGGTTTACGCCAATGACCCGGCCAACCAGCGCGTGGTGGCGATGCTGCTGTTCCACCACACCATCCTCGACCACACCGCGCTGGATGTGGTGCGCCATGAAATCCAACGCTACCTGGCCGGTGAGCAAGCCCAGGCGGCCGAGCCAGTGGCGTTTCGCAGCTACATCGCCCAGGTGCGCCATGGCGTCAGCGAACAGGCGCACGAGGCGTTCTTTCGCGACATGCTGGCGGATATCGATGCCCCGACCTTGCCCTTCGGCCTGCAGGATGTGCAAGGCGACGGGCACGGCATCGATGAAGTGCGGGTGCCCGTCGACAGCAGCCTGAGCCGCCGCCTGCGCAGCCTGGCACGGCCCTTGGGCGTCAGCGTGGCAAGCATCATGCACCTGGCGCTGGCGCGCGTGCTGGGCGTGGTGTCCGGGCGCGATGCCGTGGTGTTCGGCACCGTGATGCTTGGCCGCATGGGCGCCGGCGAGGGCGGTGAACGCGCGCTGGGTATGTTTATCAACACCTTGCCGTTGCGCGTGGACGTGGGCGAGCAGGGCGTGCGCGCCGGGGTCAAGGCTACCCACGAGCGGTTGACCGCCTTGCTCAATCACGAGCACGCGTCCCTGGCGCTGGCCCAGCGTTGCAGCGGTGTGACGGCGCCGACGCCGCTGTTCAGTGCGATGCTCAACTACCGGCACAGCGCCGCCACCGACATGGCTGCGGTGATCGAGGTGGCCGAAGGCATCCAGGTATTGGGCGCCGAAGAGCGCACCAACTACCCGCTGACGGTCAACGTCGACGACCTGGGTGAAGACTTTGCGCTGACGGTGATGGTCGATGCGTCCATCGGCGCGCAACGCGTCGCCGGCTACCTGCACACGGCCCTGCACAGCCTGGCCGAGGCCCTGGAGCAGCGACCGGATATGCCGCTTTGCGGCCTGAACATCCTGCCTGACACCGAGCGTCACCATCTGCTGCACCGCCTCAATCAAAGCCCCGCGCACTACAGCGACACCGCCCTGATCCACGCGCAAGTCGAAGCCCACGCCGCCGCACAACCCAATGCCATCGCCCTGCGTTTCGACACCCGGCGCATCACCTACCGCCAACTCAACGAACGCGCCAACCAGGTGGCCCACCGCCTGCTGGCCCAGGGCATTCGTCCCGATGATCGCGTGGCCATCTGTGTGGAGCGCGGGCCGGACATGATCATCGGCTTGCTCGGCATCCTCAAGGCCGGCGGCGGTTATGTGCCCATCGACCCGGCTTACCCGCTGGAGCGCATCGCCTATACCCTGGCCGATAGCGCGCCAGTGGCGGTGTTGGTGCAAGCCGACACGCAGCATCTGGTCGGCGATCTGACCCGCATCGACCTCAACAACCTGCGCGCAGAATCCATCGTCAACCCGCGCGTTGCGCTCAGCCCGGCCCACCTCGCCTATGTGATCTACACCTCCGGCTCCACCGGCCTGCCCAAGGGCGTGATGATCGAACACCGCCAGGTGGCGCGGCTGTTCACCGCCACCGAGCATTGGTTTGGCTTTAACGCCAACGATGTGTGGGCGCTGTTCCATTCCTTCGCGTTCGACTTCTCGGTCTGGGAAATCTGGGGCGCGCTGATGCACGGCGGCCAGTTGCTGATCGTGCCGCAACTGGTCAGCCGCTCGCCGGATGAGTGCTACGCGCTGATCTGCGACGCGGGCGTGAGCATCCTCAACCAGACACCCAGTGCGTTTCGCCAGTTGATCGCGGCCCAGAGCGACCAGGCGCATTCACTGCGCCAGGTGATTTTCGGCGGTGAAGCCCTGGAGCCGGGCATGCTCAAGCCGTGGTACGCCCGCGCCATCAACGCCGGCACCCAATTGGTCAACATGTATGGCATCACCGAAACCACCGTGCACGTGACCTACCGTGCCCTGGAGGCGGCGGATGCGCAGTTGGTCGGCGTCAGCCCGATTGGCGTGCGCATCCCCGACCTGCAGCTGTATGTGCTGGATGCGCGTCGTGAGCCGCTGCCGATCGGTGTAGTCGGCGAGTTGTATGTCGGCGGCGCGGGTGTGGCGCGTGGTTATCTCAACCGTGACGAGCTGAATGCCGAACGTTTCCTGGCCGACCCGGCCACCGGCCTGCGCATGTACAAAACCGGCGACCTCGGCCGCCTGCTGGCCGATGGCAGCGTCGACTACCTGGGCCGTAACGATGACCAGGTGAAGATCCGTGGTTTCCGTATTGAGTTGGGCGAAATCGAAGCCACTCTGGCCAGCGCCGACGGCGTGCGCGACGCGGTGGTGATCGCCCGCGAAGACGAACCCGGTGACAAACGCCTGGTGGCCTACGTGATCGCCGAGCGCGAACTGGGTGCCGCCGAACTGCGCGACCATCTGCTGCTGAGCCTGGCCGAATACATGGTGCCCAGCGCCTTCGTGCGGCTGGACCAGTTCCCGCTGACCACCAACGGCAAGCTCGACCGCAAAGCCTTGCCCGCGCCGGATGCCGACGCCTTGGCGCGGCGAGACTACGCCGCCCCGCAAGGCGCTGTGGAAAGCACCATTGCCGGTATCTGGCAATCGCTGTTGAAGCTCGACAAGGTGGGGCGCGACGACAACTTCTTCGAGCTCGGCGGCCACTCGCTGCTGGCGGTCAAGCTGATCGAACGCATGCGCCAAGTGGAGTTGAGTTGCGACGTGCGCGTGCTGTTCGGCCAACCCACCTTGCGCGCACTCGCTGCGGCGGTGGGCGGGCAGCAGGAAGTGCAGGTGCCGGCGAATGTGATCACGGCGAGCAGCGCACACATCAGCCCCGAGATGCTGCCGCTGGTGACGCTGGACCAGGCCGCCATCGACCATATCCTCAAGCACGTGCCCGGCGGCATCGCCAACGTGCAGGACATCTACGGCCTGGCGCCGTTGCAGGCCGGCATTCTGTATCACCACCTGGCAACCACCGAGGGCGACCCCTACGTGTTGCAGGTGCAGTTCAAGTTTGCTGACCAAACCGCGGTGGACGCGTTTACCCACGCCTTGCACAGCGTGATCGAGCGCAACGACATCCTGCGCACCGGTATCCTGTGGGAAGGCCTGGATGAGCCGGTGCAAGTGGTGTTGCGCAAGGCGCAGCTGCAGGTCGAGCGCCTCGACGTGCCGGCCGATAATGCGCTGGCACAGTTGCAGCAACGCTTCGACCCGCGCCATTTCCGCCTCGCCCTGAGCCGCGCGTCGCTGATGCATTTCGGTTACGCGCAACAACAGGATGGTTTGGTCGGCATCCTGCTGCTGCACCATATCCTGCTCGACCACACCGCCCTGCAGGTGTTGGTGGAGGAGATGAGCGCCAGCCTGGCCGGCCACGGCGCGCAGCTGCCGCCGGCGGTGCAATACCGCAATTACGTGGCCCAGGCGCGTTTGGGCGTGACCCAGGCGCAACACGAAGCCTTCTTCAGCGACATGCTCGGCGATATCGACGAACCCACGCTGGCGTTCGGTTTGCAGGATGTGAATGGCGACGGCAGCGGCATCGTCGAGGCGCATTTGCCGCTGGCCCCGGCACTCGGCCACGGCTTGCGCGAACAGGCGCGGCAACTGGGCGTCAGCAGCGCCAGTCTGGTGCACCTGGCCTGGGCGCAGGTGCTGGCCCAGGTCTCCGGCCAGCAGGAGGTGGTGTTCGGCACCGTACTGCTGGGGCGCATGCAAGGCGGCGAGGGCGCTGACCGGGCGCTGGGCATGTTCATCAACACCTTGCCGCTGCGCGTCAGCCTGGGCGCCACCAGCGTGCAGGCCGGCGTGCGCGCCACCCATGCGCGCCTGGCGCAGTTGCTTGGGCACGAGCACGCGTCGCTGTCCCTGGCCCAGCGTTGCAGCGGTGTGCCGGGTTCGTTGCCGCTGTTCAGTACCTTGCTCAACTATCGTCACAGCGCCGCGCACGAGGCGCCGGGAGACAGCCCGTTTGCCGCGCACGGCATCGAGATTCTCAGTTCCCAGGAACGCAGCAACTACCCCTTGGTGCTCAACGTCGATGACCTCGGCACCGGCTTTGCGCTGACCGTACAAGGCGTGGCCAGCGTGGATGCGCAGCGCGTGGGCGAGTACATGCTCACCGCCCTCAGCCACCTGGTGACCGCGCTGCAACAAGCGCCGACCACCGCGTTGCAGGCGGTGTCGATTTTGCCGGCGGCCGAGCGCCACCAACTGTTGGTCGCGTTCAACGCCACTGCCCGCCAATACCCGTCGCAGCTCACGGTGCACCAGCTGTTCGAAGCTCAGGCACTGGCGCGTCCCGAAGCGGTGGCGGCGGTGCATGGCGGGTTGTCCTTGAGCTACCGCGACCTCAACCGCCGCGCCAACCGCCTGGCCCATCACCTGATCAACCAGGGCGTGCAACCGGGTGACAGCGTAGCGATTGCGCTGCCGCGCTCCCTGGATCTACTGGTGAGCCAACTGGCGATCCTCAAGTGTGCGGCGGTGTATGTGCCGCTGGACATCAACGCGCCGCTCGAACGCCAGGCCTTTATGGTGCAGGACAGCGGTGCGCGGCATGTGCTCCATACCCTGGCCGACCTCAACCTGGACAGCCTGTCGCCGCGCAACCCGGAGCTTGCGCAGTCTTCGGACGAGGTGGCGTACATCATGTACACCTCCGGCTCCACCGGCGCGCCCAAAGGTGTGCAAGTGCCGCACCGCGCCGTCTCGCGCCTGGTGCTCAACAACGGGTATGCCGACTTCAACGAGCGCGACCGCGTGGCCTTCGCCTCCAACCCGGCGTTCGACGCCAGTACCCTCGACGTGTGGGCGCCGTTGCTCAATGGCGGTTGCGTGGTGGTGGTCGAGCACGCGGTGCTGCTGTCCCAGGCCGCATTTGCCGAACTGTTGCAGGCACAGGCCGTCAGCGTGTTGTGGATGACTGCGGGCTTGTTTCATCAATACGCCGACGCCTTGCTGCCGGTGCTGCGCCAGTTGCGCTACCTGATCGTCGGCGGCGACGTGCTCGACCCGCTGGTGATCGGCCGGGTGCTCAAGCACGGCAAGCCGCAACACCTGTTGAACGGCTACGGGCCGACCGAAGCCACCACCTTCTCGACCACCTTTGAAATCACCACACCGGGCGCGGGCGCCGTGCCGATCGGCCGGCCCATTGCGAATGCCCAGGCGTATGTGCTGGATGCGCGCCAGCAGCCGCTGCCGCTGGGTGTGGTCGGCGAGCTGTACATCGGCGGTGCAGGCGTGGCCAAGGGTTACTTGAACCAGCCGCAACTGACGGCCGAAAAATTCATTCCCAACCCGTTCGGCGACGGCCTGTTGTACCGCACCGGCGACCTCGCCAGTTGGCAGGCCGACGGTACCTTGCTGTACCAGGGGCGCAATGACTTGCAGGTGAAGATCCGTGGTTTCCGCATCGAGCCCGGCGAAATCGAAACCTGCCTGGCGGCCTTCCCGGGCGTGCGCGACGCAGTGGTACTGGCCCGCGAAGACGAGCCCGGCGACAAGCGTCTGGTGGCGTACTACACCGCCCCGGCACCCTTGCCCCTCGAAGCCCTGCGCGCCCATCTGCAAGGCCAGTTGCCGGATTACATGGTGCCGTCGGCCTATGTGTGGCTGGAGCTGTTGCCGCTGACCGCCAATGGCAAGCTGGACCGCAAAGGCCTGCCGGTGCCTGACCCAAGCGCGCTGCTCAGCCGTGGCTACGAGGCCCCGGAAGGTGAAGTGGAAACCCTGCTGGCGCAGATCTGGCAGGACGTGCTCAAGCTCGAACGCGTCGGGCGCCATGATCATTTCTTCGAGTTGGGCGGGCATTCGTTGCTGGCGGTCAGCCTGATCGAACGCATGCGCCAGGTCGGCCTGAGCGCGGATGTACGTGTGCTGTTCAGCCAGCCGAGCCTTGCGGCACTCGCGGCGGCAGTCGGCAGCGGGCGTGAAATTGTGGTGCCGGCCAATGGCATTGCGCCGGACTGCACGCAGATCACGCCGTCGATGCTGACCCTGGTGCAGCTTGACCAAACGGCGATCGAGCGCATCGTCGCCCATGTGCCCGGCGGTGCGGCCAATGTGCAGGATATCTACCCGCTGGCGCCGTTGCAGGAAGGCATTCTCTATCACCATATCAGCGCCGAACAGGGCGACCCGTATTTGCTGCAATCGCGCATGGCGTTCGACAGCCTGGCGCGTTTGCACGGTTTTATGGGTGCACTGCAGCAGGTAGTGGCGCGGCATGACATCCTGCGCACCGGCGTGGTCTGGGAGGGCTTGGACAGCCCGGTGCAAGTGGTCTGGCGCGACGCGCAACTGAGTGTGCAGGAGGTGATCCTGGACCCGGCCGAGGGCGGCATCATCGAGCAGTTGCATGCACGCTTCGATGCCCGTCATTACCGCCTGGATATTACCCAGGCGCCGCTGCTGCGCATGGTTTACGCCCAGGACCCGGCGAATAACCGGGTCGCGGCAATCCTGCTGTTTCACCATTTGGCGCTGGACCACACAGCCATGGACGTGGTGGGCCAGGAGATGCGCGCGTTCCTGTTCAACCAGGCGGATGCGCTGCCCGTGGCGGCGCCGTTTCGCAACTATGTGGCCCAGGCACGCCTGGGCGTGAGCGTGGCCGAGCATGAGCAGTTCTTCAGCGCCATGCTCGCCGATGTGGACGAGCCGACCTTGCCGTTCGGCGTGCAGGACGTGCAGGGCGATGGCCGCGATATCGAAGAGGCCGAGCAGCACCTGGACGCGACGCTGGCCGTGCGCGTGCGTGAGCAGGCGCGGTTGTTGGGCGTGAGTGCGGCGAGCCTGATGCACCTGGCCTGGGCGCAGGTGCTGGGGCTGGTGTCCGGGCGCGATGACGTGGTGTTCGGCACTGTATTGATGGGCCGTATGCAAGCGGGTGAGGGCGCCGACCGGGCGCTGGGCATGTTTATCAACACCTTGCCGCTGCGGGTGAATGTCGCGGCGGGTGCCGCCGTGGCGGTCAAGGCCACCCATTCACGCTTGAGCGCCTTGCTGGGGCACGAACACGCGTCCCTGGCGCTGGCCCAGCGTTGCAGCGGCGTGCCGGCCAGCGTGCCGCTGTTCAGTGCCTTGCTCAATTTCCGCCACAGCCGCCCCGACGCAATGGCCCGCGATGGCCACGGTATCTGGGAAGGCGTGCAACTGCTGGGCGGTGAAGAGCGCAGCAACTACCCGCTGACCTTGAGCGTGGATGATTTTGGCGCAGGCTTTGGCCTCAGCGTGCTGGCGCTGCCGCAGATCGGCGCCCAGCGCCTGTGCGGCTATATGCATAACGCCGTGGAGCAACTGGTCGAGGCCCTGGAAAACGCCGCCGATACCGCGCTCAACCGCCTGCCGATACTGCCGTCGGCCGAACGCGACACCCTGCTGCGCGAGTTCAACGCAACGGCTGCGGATTTCCCCACCGGGCACACCCTGCACGGTGCCTTTGAAGCCCAGGTCGAGCGCCAGCCCCATGCGATTGCGCTGCAGCAGGGCGCGCTGTCGCTGACCTATCAGCAGCTTAATCAGCGCGCCAACCAACTGGCCCATCACTTGCTCGCGCTCGGCGTACAGCCGGACGACCGCGTGGCGATCTGTTGCCGACGTGGCCCGCAGATGCTGATCGGGCTGCTGGGCATTCTCAAGGCCGGCGCCGGTTATGTGCCAGTCGACCCGGCTTACCCTGCCGAGCGCATTGCTTATCTGTTGCAGGACAGTGCGCCGGTGGCCGTGCTGGCCGAGTCCGGCACTCAAGCGTTGCTGGGCACGTCCGCCACAGTGGACCTGCTGGGCGAAAGCTGGCAGCACCACGCCGTCAGCAATCCCCAGCTCGCAGCGCTGACCCCGGCGCACCTGGCCTACGTCATCTACACCTCCGGCTCCACCGGCCAGCCCAAAGGCGTGATGGTGGAACACCGCAACGTGGAAAACCTGGTGCACTGGCACTGCGAAGCCTTCGGCCTGGACGCGCGCAGCCATACCAGCAGTGTCGCCGGTTTTGGCTTTGATGCCATGGCCTGGGAAGTCTGGCCGGCGCTGTGTGCCGGTGCGACCCTGCACTTGCCACCTGCCACGGTGGGCAGTGAAAACATCGACGAACTGCTCGCCTGGTGGCTGGCGCAGCCGCTGGACGTCAGCTTTCTGCCCACGCCAGTGGCCGAATACGCCTTCAGCCGGCACCTGCAACACCCGACGTTGCGCATCCTGCTGATCGGCGGCGACCGTCTGCGCCAGTTCAGCCAGGAGCGGCGTTTTGCGCTGATCAACAACTACGGGCCGACCGAGGCCACGGTGGTTGCCACCTCCGGCCGTGTCCGTGCCGGGCAGGCGCTGCATATCGGCCGGCCGGTGGCGAACGCCAGCACCTACTTGCTCGATGCACAGCTGCGCCCGGTACCGGTGGGCGTGGCCGGTGAGCTGTACGTGGGCGGCAGCGGCGTGGCACGCGGTTACCTGAACCGTGCGGACCTGACCGCCGAACGCTTCCTGCAAGACCCGTTCAACCCTGGGCGCATGTACCGCACCGGCGACCTGGCGCGTTGGTTGCCCGACGGTAATATCGAGTACCTGGGCCGTAATGATGATCAGGTCAAAGTGCGTGGCGTGCGCGTGGAGCTGGGCGAAATCGAAAGCCGTCTGGCGGCAGTGGAAGGCGTTGGTGCGGCCGTGGTGCTGGTGCGCGAAGGGCGCCTGATTGCCTGGTTCACTGAACACCAGCCGCTGGCGATCGAGACCCTGCGCGCACAATTGCAGGCGCAACTGCCCGATGCGCTGGTGCCCGCCGCTTACGTGAGGCTCGACGCGTTGCCCCTGACCGCCAACGGCAAACTGGATCGCAAGGCCTTGCCGGAACCTGATCAGACGGCATTGCTCTCCCGCGACTACGAAGCGCCCCAGGGCGCAGTGGAAACCACCCTGGCGCGGATCTGGGCCGAGGTGTTGCAGGTCGAACAGGTCGGCCGTCATGACCACTTCTTCGAACTCGGCGGCCATTCATTGCTGGCCGTGAGTCTGATCGAACGCATGCGTCAAGCGGACCTCAGCGCGGATGTCCGTGTGTTGTTCAGCCAGCCAACCCTGGCCGCGCTGGCGGCTGCCGTGGGCAGTGGCCGTGAAGTGCAGGTGCCGGCCAACCGGATTGCAGCGGATTGCGTGCGTATCACCGCTGACATGCTGCCCTTGGTGGATATCGACCAGTCGACCCTCGATCAAGTCGTCAGCCGCATCCCCGGCGGTGCCGCCAACGTGCAGGATATCTACCCGCTGGCGCCGTTGCAGGAGGGCATTCTTTACCACTACCTCACCGCCGCACAGGGCGACCCGTACCTGCTGCAATCGCACCTGGCCTTCGACAGCCTCGAGCGCCTGCAAGCCTTTGCCCAGGCGCTGCAACAGGTGATCAACCGCCATGACATCCTGCGCACCGGCGTGGTCTGGGAAGGCCTGGCGCAACCGCTGCAAGTGGTGTGGCGTCAGGCTCAATTGCCGCTTGAAGAGCTGCAGTTGCAGGGTGATGTGCTCGCCGGCCTGCACGAGCGTTTTGATGCGCGGCGTTATCGCCTGGACATCAGCCAGGCGCCGCTGATCTGCCTCAAGTACGCCAAGGACCCGGCCAACCGGCGCGTGGTGGTGGTGTTGCTCTATCACCATATTGCGCTGGACCACACCGCGTTCGACGTGGTGCTGCGTGAGATGCAGGGGCACTTGTTGGGGCACGCCGCCCCGACGGTGGCGCCGATGCCGTATCGCAACTACGTGGCCCAGGCGCGATTGGGCGTCAGTGAGCAGGAACATGAGGCGTTCTTCCGCGAGATGCTCGCCGATGTGGATGAGCCGACCTTGCCGTTCGGCTTGCAGGATGTGCGCGGCGACGGCAGCGCGATTGAGGCGTTCAGCCTGCACCTGGACAGCGACCTCAACCGCCGCCTGCGGGCCCAGGCACGTTTGCTCGGCGTGAGCACGGCAAGCCTGTTCCACCTGGCCTGGGGCCAAGTGCTGGCGGCCACTTCAGGGCGCCACAGCGTGGTGTTCGGCACCGTGCTGGTTGGGCGTCTGCAAGGCGGCGAGGGCGCTGATCGCGCGCTCGGGGTGTTTATCAATACCTTGCCGCTGCGCCTGGAGATCGACGCGCAAGGCGCACGCGATGCCGTGCGTGCCACCCACACGCGGCTCACGGCGTTGCTCGGCCATGAACACGCGTCCCTGGCCCTGGCCCAGCGTTGCAGTGGCGTGGCGGCCCCGGCGCCGTTGTTCAGCTCGATGCTCAACTATCGCCATCGCGGCGCCGCCACGCGCTCTGCCCAAGCGCAACACGCCTGGGAAGGCATGCAGACGCTGGCCAACGATGGCCGCACCAACTACCCGTTGACCCTGAACGTGGATGACTTGGGCGATGGTTACGATATCACCGCCCTGGCGCAGGTTGACGCGCAACGGGTGTGTGGTTACCTGCAGAACGCCTTGGCCGGGCTGGTTCACGCCTTGGAACAGGCGCCGCACCAGGCGCTCAATCGCCTGCCGGTTCTGGGCGCCGAGGAACGCCAAAAACTGCTGGTAGCGTTCAACGCCACCGAGGTCGATTACAACCTCGACCAGACCCTGCACGGTTTGTTCGAAGCCCAGGTTGAGCGCACGCCGCATGCGGTGGCGGTCAAGGCCGGTGACCAGCAGTTGACCTACCGGGCACTCAACGAACGCGCCAACCGCCTGGCCCATCATTTGCGCGAACTCGGCGTGCGGCCGGATTCGCGCGTGGGTATCTGCGTGGAGCGTGGGCTGGACATGGTGGTCGGCCTGTTTGCGATCCTCAAGGCCGGCGGCGGTTATGTGCCGCTGGACCCGGCGTATCCACTCGAGCGCATCGCTTACATGCTGCAAGACAGCGCGCCGGTGGTGGTGTTGGCGCAAGGCGCGACCCGCCAGTTATTGGGCGACGTGCCGGTGCTGGACCTGGATCGCGTCACCTGGCAACAGCAGAGCGCGAGCAACCTGCAGGTGCCGGGCCTGACCGCCCGGCACCAGGCCTACGTGATTTACACCTCCGGCTCCACCGGCCAGCCCAAAGGTGTGATCAACGAACACGCCGGCGTGGTTAACCGCTTGCTGTGGATGCAGGACGCCTATGGCCTCAAGGCCCATGACGCGGTGCTGCAGAAAACCCCGTTCAGCTTCGACGTGTCGGTGTGGGAATTCTTCTGGCCGCTGTTCACCGGCGCACGGTTGGTGATGGCGCGCCCCGGCGGGCACAAAGAGCCGGCGTACCTGTGCGAGGTGATCGAGGCCGAGCGGATCACCACCTTGCACTTTGTGCCGTCGATGCTCGATGTGTTCCTGGCCCATGGCGATGTCAGCCAGGCCATAGGGCTGGCGCGGGTGATGTGCAGCGGCGAAGCCTTGCCGGGCAGCCTGGTGCGGCGCTTCAAAGCGCAACTGCCGGGGGTTGGCCTGTACAACTTGTACGGCCCGACGGAAGCGGCGGTCGACGTCACCGCGTGGAACTGCGCACGGCCCGACGTGCCGGACAACACGCCGATCGGCAAGCCGATTGCCAATACACGCCTGTACGTGCTGGACGCCCAGCTGCAGCCGGTGCCATTGGGGGTGGTGGGTGAATTGTTTATCGGCGGCGTGCAAGTGGCGCGCGGGTATCTGAACCGCCCGGAACTGAGCGCCGAGCGCTTCCTCAAGGACCCGTTTACCGACGGGCGCATGTACCGCACCGGCGACGTCGGCCGTTACCTGCCCGACGGCAATATCGAGTACCTGGGCCGCAACGATGACCAGGTGAAGATCCGTGGTTTGCGCATCGAACTGGGCGAAATCCAGGCGCGCTTGCTGGAGCATCCGCAGGTCAACGAAGCCGCCGTGGTCGCCCGTGAAGAGCGCCTGGTGGCGTACTACACCGGAACACACACTGACATCGACAGGCTGCGCACCCACCTGTTGCAGCACTTGCCGGACTTTATGGTGCCCGCGGTGTTTGTGCACCTGGAGGCATTGCCACTGAGCCCCAACGGCAAGCTCGACCGCAAGGCACTGCCGGTGCCGGGCATGGACGCACTGAGTGTGCGCGAATACGCGGCCCCCGAAGGCGACACCGAAATCCTCATGGCAGCGCTGTGGGCCGAGTTGCTCAACGTTGAGCGCGTTGGGCGCCATGACAACTTCTTTGAACTGGGCGGGCACTCGCTGCTGGCTGTGAGCTTGATCGGACGCCTGCGCCAGGAAGGCCTGGAAGCCGATGTGCGGGCGCTGTTCGAACAGCCGAGCCTGGCCGGCTACGCCGCCATTACCGAACGAATGGAGATCGTCCTGTGAGCATTTTTGAGTTATTGACCACACTGAAAACCAAGGACGTGCAACTGGCGCTCAAGGGCGAGCAGTTGTCGGTGCAAGGCAACAAACAAGCGCTGAGCGACCCTTTGATCCTGGCGGCGTTGCGTGAGCACAAAGCGGCTTTGATCGAACTGATCAAGGCCGGTGAATATTCGGCCTCCAAGGCCGGTGAAGTGCAGGTGCCGGCCAATGGTATCCCGACGGGGGCCGAGCACATCACCCCGGCCATGCTGACCCTGTCGACGTTGAGCCAGGACGAGATCGAGCGCATCGTGGCCACGGTCGACGGCGGTGTGGCGAATATCCAGGACATTTACCCGCTGGCGCCGTTGCAGGAAGGCATTCTGTTCCACCACGTCAGCGCCGAGCAGGGCGACCCCTATGTGATGCAGTCGCAGTTTGCGTTCGACAGCCTGGAGCGTTTCGAGGCTTTTGCCCAGGCGTTGCAAAGCGTGATGGACCGCCACGATATCCTGCGCACCGGGGTTGTCTGGGACGGTTTGCAGCAACCCTCGCAAGTGGTGTGGCGCCAGGCACGCCTGCCGGTGCAGGCGCTGCAATTGAACCCGGCCGACGGCGATATCGCCGCCCAACTGCACGGGCTGTTCGACGCTCGCCATTATCGTCTCGACGTGACCCAAGCGCCGCTGCTGCGCCTGGTGCGGGCCGACGACCCGCTGAACCAGCGCATTGTCGCCACCTTGCTGTTCCACCATATGGCCCTCGACCACAGCGCCCTCGAAGTGGTGTGCCATGAAATGCAGGCGTGCCTGCTGGGCCAGGGCGCGGCGCTTGGCCAGGCCGTGCCGTTTCGCAACTATGTGGCGCAGGCACGCCTGGGCATCAGCGAGCCGGAGCACGAAAGTTTCTTCCGCCAGATGCTCGGCGACATCAGCGAGCCGACCTTGCCATACGGCTTGCAGGACGTGCAGGGCGATGCCCGTGGCATCAGCGAAGTCAGCCTGCCTTTGCCCGCAGCACTCAGCCAGCGGTTGCGCGCGCAAGCCCGGCAATTGGGGGTGAGTGCCGCCAGCCTGTTCCATATGGGCTGGGCGCAGGTGTTGGCGGTGCTGGCCGGTAAAGAGCAGGTGGTGTTCGGCACCGTATTGATGGGGCGCATGCAAGGCAGCCATGCCACGGATCGGGCGCTGGGCATTTTCATCAACACCTTGCCGTTTCGCGTCGACGTAGACGCCAAGGACGTGCGCGCCGGGGTCAAGGCCACCCACGCGCGGCTCACCACCTTATTGCGCCATGAACACGCGCCGCTGGCCCTGGCCCAACGCTGCAGCGGGGTAGTGGCGCCGACGCCGCTGTTCAGTGCCTTGCTCAACTATCGCCACAGCGCCCCGGCCGCGAGCGCCGAAGCCGTGTCGGCCTGGCACGGTATCGCCGCGCTCAGCGCCGAAGAGCGCACCAACTACCCGCTGACCCTGAGTGTGGATGACCTGGGTGACGGCTTTGGCCTGAGCCTGCTGGCCAGCCAGCGGGTCGACCCGCAGCGTGTGTGCGGCTACCTGCAAACCGCCCTGGAAAACCTGGTGACGGCGCTGGAGCAGGCACCGCACACCGCGCTCAATCAGCTGTCGGTGGTGCCCGCCGCCGAGCGGCAGTTGCTGCTTGAGCAGTTCAACGCCACCCAGGTCGATTTCGCTCACGGCAGCACCTTGCACGGCCGCGTCGAAGCCCAGGCCGCGCTCACGCCGGACGCGATCGCCGCCGTGCAGCAAGGCCGCCAACTGACCTACGCCGAACTCAACCAGCAAGCCAATCTGCTGGCCCATCACCTGTTGGCGCTGGGGGTCAAACCCGACGACCGCGTAGCCATCATCGCGCGGCGTGGCCTGGACACCCTGGCCGGGTTGCTGGCCATCCTCAAGGCCGGTGCCTGCTACGTGCCGGTGGACCCATCGCACCCGGCCGAGCGCCTGAGCTACCTGCTGAGCGACAGCGCCCCGGTGGCGGTGCTGACCCAACAGGCATTGCTTGAGCGCTTGCCTGCGCTGGACGCGCCGGTGATTCAGCTGGACCGCTACACCTGGCAGCACCATTCAGCCAGCAATCCGAAAGCCGCCGTCAGCCCTTCGAACCTCGCCTATGTAATCTACACCTCCGGCTCCACCGGCCTGCCCAAAGGGGTGATGGTGGAGCACCGCACGCTGGCCAACCTGGTGGACTGGCATTGCCGTGCCTTTGACCTGTGCGCCGGGCGCCACACCGCCAGTGTCGCCGGCTTTGGTTTTGATGCGATGGCCTGGGAAGTCTGGCCGGCGCTGTGTGTCGGCGCGACCCTGCACTTGCCGCCCGCCACGGACGGCGCCGAAGATATCGATGCGCTGCTGAGCTGGTGGAGCGCGCAGCCGCTGGACGTGTGCTTTTTGCCCACGCCGGTGGCTGAGTATGCGTTCAGCCAGCAAATCGAACACCCTACATTGCGCACCCTGCTCATCGGCGGTGACCGCCTGCGCCAGTTTGCGCGGGCCCAGCGGTTTGAACTGATCAACAACTATGGCCCCACCGAAGCCACGGTGGTGGCTACTTCCGGCAAGGTCGAGGCAGGCCAGGCGTTGCATATCGGCAAACCGGTGGCCAATGCCACGGTGTACCTGCTCGATGAACAACAACGGCCGGTGCCTTTGGGTGTGGCCGGTGAGCTGTACGTGGGCGGCAAGGGTGTGGCGCGTGGTTACCTCAACCGCCCGGAACTGACCGCCGAGCGCTTCCTGCAAGACCCGTTCAACCCCGGGCGCATGTACCGCACCGGCGACCTGGCGCGCTGGTTGCCGGATGGCAATATCGAGTACTTGGGGCGCAACGATGATCAGGTAAAAATCCGTGGCGTGCGCATCGAGCTGGGCGAGATTGAAACCCGACTCGGCCAATTGCCCGAAATTCAGGAAGCGGTGGTGCTGGTGCGCGAGGACCGGTTGGTCGCTTATTTCACCCAGAACCCGCAACTCGACCCGCTGGCTGTGGGTGATATCCGTGCCCACCTGGTCGCGCATCTGCCGGACTACATGGTTCCGGTGGCCTATGTGAAGCTCGAGGCGTTGCCACTCACCGCCAACGGCAAGCTTGACCGCAAGGCCTTGCCGGCGCCGGACATGGCTGCCGTGTTTACCCGCGACTACGCAGCGCCCGAGGGCGAGATCGAAAGCGCGCTCGCGCAGATCTGGGCCGATGTGCTGCAGGTGCAGCGTGTCGGGCGCCACGACCATTTCTTCGAACTGGGCGGGCACTCGTTGCTGGCGATGCGCATGGTGTCGCAAGTGCGCCAACGCCTGGGGGTGGAGCTGGTGCTGGGCGACTTGTTTGCCAATGCAGAGCTGGCGGCGGTCGCTGAAGTGCTGGCGAAGTCGGCGCGCAGCACCTTGCCGGATATCCTGCCGGCCAATCGTGATGAAGATGTACCGCTGTCGTTCGCCCAGCAGCGCCTGTGGTTCCTGGCACTGATGGAAGGCGCCAACACCGCCTACAACATTCCCATCGGCCTGCGTTTACGTGGCCAATTGCATGTCGAGGCGCTGCAGCGCGCGCTGGCGCGTATCGTCGCGCGCCACGAAACCCTGCGCAGCCGCTTTGCCCAACAGGGCGACCAAGCCAAGGTTCTCATCGTACCGGCCGAAGAGATGCTGCCCCTGCAAGTGCAGGATTTGCGCCGCCACCGGCAACCGCAGCAGGCGCTGGATGCCTTGATTCATGGCGAGGCCTCGGCGCCGTTCGACCTGGAGCGCGGCCCCTTGCTGCGCGGGCGCCTGGTGGTGATGGCCGACGATCACCATGTGTTGCTGTTGACCCTGCACCATATCGTTTCCGATGGCTGGTCGATGGGCGTGCTCACCCGCGAGCTGATGGCGCTGTACCAAGCCTTCAGCCACGGCATGCCTGACCCGTTGCCAAGCCTGCCGATTCAGTACGGCGACTTCGCCGTGTGGCAGCGCTTGTGGCTGAGCGGCGAAGTGTTGCAGCGCCAAAGCGCCTATTGGCAACAGGCACTGGCCGGTGCGCCGGCCTTGCTCACGCTGCCCACCGACCGCCCACGGCCTGTGCAGCAGGACTACGCCGGCAGCAGCGTCGAAGTGCGCCTGGACGAACGCTTGACCGCCGGGCTCAAGGCCTTGAGCCAACGCCATGGCACCACGCTGTACATGACTTTGATGACGGCCTGGGCCTCACTGCTGGCACGGCTGTCCGGGCAACAGGAGCTGGTAATCGGCACGCCGGTGGCCAACCGTACCCGCAGCGAGGTGGAAGGGCTGATCGGCCTGTTCGTCAACACCCTGGCGGTGCGCATCGACACCTCGGGCGAGCTGAGCACCGAGGCCTTGCTGGCACGGGTCAAGGCGCTGACGCTGGCAGCCCAGGCGCATCAGGACTTGCCGTTCGAACAGGTGGTGGAAATCACCCGGCCGGTGCGCAGCCTGGCCCACAGTCCAGTGTTCCAGACCTTGCTGAGCTGGCAGGACAGCAGCGCGCCGACCCTGGCCTTGGGCGACCTGGCCCTGGAAGGCATTGTCGAGAATAGCCACTTTGCCAAGTTCGACCTGTCGCTGAACCTGGGGGAAGTGCAGGGCAGCATTCTCGGCGCACTGGAATTTGCCGTGGCGCTGTTTGATGAGTCGACCGTGCAGCGTTACGCCGGCTATTTCACCCGCACCTTGCAGGCCATGGTCGATAACGACCAGGCGGTGCTGGAACATGCGTCGTTGGTGGATGAGCGTGAGCGTCAGCACCTGCTGGTCGACTTCAACGCCACCGCAGTGGCCTACAACCTCGACCAGACCCTGCACGGGATGTTTGAAACGCAGGTGACGCGCACGCCGAACGCGATTGCAGTGAAGGCGGGCGAGCAGCAACTGACCTACGCCGAACTCAATGCGCAGGCTAACCAGTTGGCCCATCACTTGCTGGCGCTGGGCGTACAGCCGGGTGCGCGGGTGGCTATCTGCGTGGAGCGCGGCCTTTCAATGGTCATTGGCCTGTATGCGATCCTCAAGGCCGGCGCTGCGTATGTGCCGCTGGACCCGGCCTATCCGCAGGAGCGCCTGGCCTACATGCTGCAAGACAGTGCGCCGCGGGTGGTGCTGGCCCAAGGTGCGACCCTGGGCTTGCTGGGCGAGGTGGCGGTGGTCGATCTGGACCAGCCAAGCTGGCAGCACCTGCCCGCAGGCAACCCTCAGGTACAGGGCGTGAGCGCCTATGTGATCTACACCTCCGGCTCCACCGGCCTGCCCAAAGGTGTGATCAACGACCACGCCGGGGTGGTCAACCGCCTGCTGTGGATGCAGGACGCATACGGCCTTAACGCGCAGGATTCGGTGCTGCAGAAAACCCCATTCAGCTTTGACGTCTCCGTGTGGGAATTCTTTTGGCCGTTGTTTACCGGCGCGCGTCTGGTGATGGCGCGCCCAGGCGGGCACAAAGAGCCCGAATACCTGTGCGAAGTGATCGAGGCCGAACAGATCACCACCTTGCACTTTGTGCCGTCGATGCTCGATGTGTTCCTCGCCCATGGCGATGTCCGCCAGGCGGCCGGGCTGGTGCGGGTGATGTGCAGCGGCGAAGCCTTGCCGGGCAGCCTGGTGCGGCGCTTCAAGCAGCAACTGCCGGGCAGCGAGTTGCATAACCTGTACGGGCCGACCGAAGCGGCCGTCGACGTCACGGCCTGGAACTGTGCAGGCCCGGAGACCCCGGACAACACGCCGATCGGCAAACCCATCGCCAACACGCGCATGTACCTGCTCGACAGCCAATTGCAGCCGGTGCCGCTGGGTGTGGTGGGCGAGTTGTTTATTGCGGGTGTACAAGTGGCGCGCGGCTATCTGAACCGGCCGGAATTGACTACCGAGCGTTTCCTTGACGACCCTTTCATGCCGGGGCGCATGTACCGCACCGGTGATGTCGGGCGTTACTTGCCGGACGGCAATATCGAGTACCTGGGGCGCAATGATGACCAGGTGAAGATCCGTGGTTTGCGCATCGAACTGGGTGAAATCCAGGCGCGGCTGCTTGAGCATCCGCAGGTCAACGAAGCCGCCGTGGTCGCCCGTGAAGAGCGGCTGGTGGCGTACTACACCGGCACGCCGAGCGACATCGACGCGCTGCGCGGCCACCTGCTGCGGCATCTGCCGGAGTTTATGGTGCCGGCGATTTTCGTGCATCTGCAGGCGTTGCCGCTCAGCCCCAACGGCAAGCTCGACCGCAAGGCGCTGCCGGCGCCGGGCCTGGACTCGGTGGCGGTACGAGCGTATGAGGCGCCCCAGGGCGATACCGAAATCGCCTTGGCCAGCCTGTGGGCCGAACTGCTCAGTGTTGAGCGCGTGGGCCGTCACGACAACTTCTTCGAACTGGGCGGGCATTCGCTGCTGGCCGTCAGTTTGATGGGGCGCATGCGCCGTCTGGGCTTGTCGGCGGATGTGAAGGTGCTGTTCGGCCAGCCGACGCTCTCGGCGTTGGCGGCGGCGCTGGGCGGTGGGCACGAAGTGGCGGTGCCGGCCAATGGCATTGTCGAAGGCTGCACCCACATCCGCCCGGCTATGCTGCCCTTGATCGCGTTGGACCAGGCCGCCGTCGACCGCATCGTCGCGTGCATTCCCGGCGGTGCGGCGAATGTGCAGGATATCTACCCGCTGGCGCCGTTGCAGGCCGGCATCCTGTATCACCATCGCGCTGTGCTTGACGGCGATGCCTACCTGTTGCGCGCGCAATTTGCCTTCGACAACCGTCTGCGCCTGGACGCCTTTGCCCAGGCCTTGCAGGCGGTGATCCAGCGGCATGACATCCTGCGTTCCTCCTTCCATTGGGAGGGCCTGGAAGAACCGGTGCAGGTGGTGTGGCGTGAGGCCTCGCTAAGCGTTGAAACCGGTGCTGTGCCACAGCGCCTGAACCTTTCGCAAGCGCCGTTGATGCGTTTGATCTATACCGAGGAACCGCAGCGCGTGGTGGCCACGTTGCTGTTCCATCATTTGGTGATGGACCATATCGCGCTGGACATCCTGCAGCATGAAATGCAGGCGTTTCTGCTCGGTACCCAGCACACCCTGGACGCGGCCGTGCCGTATCGCAACTATGTGGCCCAGACCCGCCTGGGCGTTGACGATCACGAAACGTTCTTGCGCGAAATGCTCAGTGAGATCGACGAGCCCACCGAGTTTGAAAACCTGGGTGTCGATCAAAAGGCTCAGTTGGCAATCGACCCTCAGTTGAGCCGGCGCCTGCGTACCCAGGCCCGTCAGGCAGGTGTGAGTGCTGCCAGCCTGATGCACCTGGCCTGGGCGCAGGTGCTGGGCAAGATCAGTGGCCGCGAACAGGTGGTGTTCGGCACTGTAATGCTCGGGCGCCTGCAAGGCGGCGAAGGCGCCGAGCGGGCCATGGGTGTGTTTATCAACACCTTGCCGCTGCGCGTCGACCTGGGCGAACACTCGGTACGCGCCGCACTGCGCACCACCCATGCGCGCCTGAGCCAATTGCTCAGCCATGAACATGCACCGCTCGCGTTGGCCCAGCGCTGCAGCGGCGTGCCAGTAGGGACGCCGTTGTTCAACGTGCTGTTCAACTACCGTCACAGCGCGCCGCACACGGGTGGCGTGGCCGAGGCATGGCAGGGGATTGCGCTGCTCGGTGCCGAGGAACAGACCAATTACGGGGTGTCGGTGAGTGTCGATGACCTTGGCGAGGGTTTCGGCCTCACCGCCATGGGGCAGGGCGCCCGGCGGTTGTGTGATTACCTGACTATCGCACTGGAACAGGTGGTTGAAGCGCTGGAGCAGCACAGCGAGACGGCCATCAGTTGTCTGCCGATCCTGCCGACAGCCGAGCGCCAACAGCTGGCGGATTTCAATGCCACGGCGCGCACCTTCCCCCGCGAGCATACGGTGCAGCGCTTGTTTGAAGCCCAGGCCCAGGCACGGCCTGACGCGATAGCGGCGTTGCACGGTGATGCGGTGCTGAGCTACGGCGAACTCAACACCCGCGCCAACTGCCTGGCCCATCACCTGATGAGCCTGGGCGTGCGCCCGGCCGATAACGTCGCAATCCTGCTGCCGCGTTGCCTGGACCTGCTGGTCAGCCAACTGGCGATCCTCAAGTGCGCGGCGGCCTATGTGCCGCTGGACATCAACGCACCCGCCGAACGCCAGAGCTTCATGTTGCAGGACAGCGGCGCGAGCTGGCTGTTGACCCGCAGCGACGCGGCGCTGGAGCACCCGGCGCGGCGCCTGGACCTGGATACGTTGGTCATGGACCCGCAGCCGAGCCACAACCCAGACCTGTCGCAGTCGTCGGACAGCGTGGCGTACATCATGTACACCTCCGGCTCCACGGGGACGCCCAAGGGCGTATTGGTGCCCCATCGCGGCATCACGCGGCTGGTGCTCAACAACGGTTACGCCGACTTCAACGCCGCCGACCGTGTGGCGTTTGCCTCCAACCCGGCGTTCGACGCCAGCACCATGGACGTGTGGGGCGCGCTGCTCAACGGCGGCCAGGTGCAGGTGGTCGACCATTGCACCTTGCTCGACCCGGTTGCATTCGGCCGTGCGCTGCACGGTGCCACGGTGCTGTTCGTGACCACCGCGTTGTTCAACCAGTACGTGCAGATGATCCCCGAGGCTCTGGCCGGCTTGCGCATTTTGCTCTGCGGCGGCGAGCGTGCCGACCCGGCGGCGTTCCGCAGCCTGCTGGCGCAGGCGCCGGGCTTGCGCCTGGTGCATTGCTACGGGCCGACCGAAACCACCACTTACGCCACCACTTACGAAGTGCGTGCGGTCGCCGCCGATGCTGACAGCGTGCCGGTCGGCCGACCGATTTCCAACACGCAAATCCACGTGCTGGATGCGTATTTGCAGCCACTGCCCGTGGGCGTCACGGGTGAAATCTGCATCGGCGGTGACGGCGTAGCCAAGGGCTATTTGAACCGCCCGGAGCTGACGGCCGAGACGTTTGTCGACGACCCGTTCACCCCGGGCGCCTTGATGTACCGTACCGGCGACCTAGGCCGCTGGACGGCGGACGGCTTGCTGGAGTGCATCGGGCGTAACGACGACCAAGTGAAGATCCGCGGTTTCCGTATTGAATTGGGCGAGATCGAAGCACGCCTGGCGACCTTCGCCGCGATCCAGGACGTGGTGGTGCTGGCCCGTGAAGACGTGCCGGGCGACAAGCGCCTGGTGGCGTATTTCACCTGGGCTGGCGAGCCTGTGGAGATCGACAGTGTGCGTGCGCACCTTCACGGCCAATTGCCGGACTACATGCTGCCGTCGGCCTATGTGCCGCTGGTGCAGTTGCCGCTGACGGCCAATGGCAAGATCGATCGCAAAGCCTTGCCGGTTCCGGCGTTGGAGGCCTTGCTCAGCCGCGACTTCGAGGCGCCGGCCGATGCTTTGGAGCAGTCGCTCGCCGGCCTGTGGGCCGAGGTGTTGAAACTTGAGCAAGTGGGTCGACATGACAGTTTTTTTGAACTGGGCGGCCACTCGTTGCTGGCGATTCGACTGGTCAACCTGATGGAGGCGGCGGGGTTGCAGGTGTCGCTGGCCGAGCTGTTCCAGCACGTCAGCGTGGCCTCGGTGGCGGCGATGCTGCGTCAGCGTACCGGCGAGCCGGTGCGCGACACCTCGCTGATCACCGTGCGCAGCAGCGGCGCGCAGCCGCCGTTGTTCCTGGTGCACGAGTTCAGCGGCATGGACGTGTATTTCCCGGCGTTGGGCCAGCACTTGCCCGGTGACTATCCGATCTACGGTCTGCCGGGCGCGGCACTGGGCGAGGCGCACCTGAACACCATGGAAGGCTTGGCGGCGCGCATGGTCGGCCTGATCCGCCAGGTTCAGCCGCACGGGCCTTACCGCGTGGCGGGCTGGTCGTTTGGCGGCGTGTTGGCCTATGAAGTGGCGATGCAACTGCTGGGGCTGGATGAGCCGGTGGCGTTCCTCGGTTTGATCGACAGCTATGTGCCGCGCATGACCGATCAGGGCAAGGCGCGCTGGAGTGGGCCGGATGCCCTTAAACGGCATTTGCTGTTGCAGTGCACGGCGTATTGGAAAGCACAGGGAGGTGTGGATGAACTGGCGAACCTTGAACAGCTTGAGGCGGGCATTGGACAGCTGGACTTTGCGGGTCTGCTGCAACGCTGTCGCGATCAAGGTCTGCTATACGCGCAAATGGCAGCGGCTACGGACGCGGACCTCTTGAGCTTTATCGAGCGGGAAGTCGGCCACGGGCATGCGCTGGCGCACTACAGCCTGTTCCCGCTGCCGGTGCCGGTGCATCTGTTCAGTGCCCGCGAACGGCCGTCCGAGCTGTCGCGGCGCAGTGAATCGCTGGGTTGGGAAGACACCTTGGCGCCCGGGCAATTGCGCCGGGTCGAGGTGCCGGGCGATCACCAGAGCATGATGCAGGCACCGCATATTCAAGGCTTGGGCGCGGCGATGGCTGAGGCCCTGGCCTTGAGTGCGCCGGTGACGCAAGCGCTGCATCAACCGGTGTTGCGCATTCAGAGTGGGCGTGCGGGCCATGCGCCGGTGTTCTGCGTGCCGGGAGCGGGGGACAGTGTTACCGGGTTTGTCGGGTTGAGCGAGGCACTCGGGCGGGACTGGCCGCTGTTCGGCTTGCAGCCGCGCGGGCTGGATGGCGAGGCGGTGCCCCATAGCCAGGTGGAAGCGGCGGCGCAGTGTTACCTGGCGGCGCTGGCGCAAGAGTGCCCGCGCGGGCCGGTGCATCTGGTCGGGCATTCATTTGGTGGCTGGGTCGCGCTGGAGATGGCGCTGCGCTTGCAGGCGATGGGCCGGGAGGTGGCGTCGTTGACGGTGATCGACAGTGAATCGCCGGGTGGTCCGGGCAAGCCGTATTCGACCACCGCAGCGCTGTTGCGCTTGATCGAGGCCATGCAGTTGTCGGCGGGCAAGTCGCTGGGCATTGACCGGCTGGATTTTGCCGGGCGCGATGAGGTGGCGCAGCAGCAGTGGCTGCACGCGGGGATGGTGAGCGTGGGGTTGTTGCCGGGGCGTGCCAGTGTGGATGCGATGGCGGGGCCGGCGCGGACTTATGCGGCGGCGTTGCGCACGGTGTATCGGCCGGTGCAGCGGTTCAACGGGGTGGTGCGGTTGGTGCTGGCGCAGGATCCGGCGTTGGATGCGGCAGGTAATCAGCGTGAGCAGGGGTTGATGGTGGAAGGGTGGCGGCGCCAGGGGAACGGGTTGCAGGTTTGGTATGGCGCGGGGAATCACTTTACGTTGCTTAAGGCACCGAATGTTTTGGGGTTGGCGCGGTGGTGGCTGGAAGGGGTGGTGGTTGGGGAGGTGGTGTCGTGAAGTTTCGCAAAACAGCGGTGTTCTTGGCGTTGGCGGTTGCAGCAGGTCTGATTATCTATACGGTGCAGGCACCCGCCGACGCGCCGCAGTACCTCACTGCCACGGCTGAGCGCGGTGATATCGAGAATGCGGTGTTGGCCACCGGTTTGCTCGAAGGCATCAAGCAGGTCGATGTCGGCGCGCAGGTGTCGGGGCAGTTGAAGTCGCTCAAGGTCAAGGTCGGCGACAAGGTGAAGAAGGGCCAGTGGTTGGCGGAGATCGATCCGCTGATCCTGCAGAACACCTTGCGCAAGGCCCAGGTGGATGAGGAAAACCTGCAGGCCCAGCGCCGCGCCACGGCGGCGCAGCTCAGGCAGGCCAAGTCGGTGTATGAGCGCTACAAGGACTTGCAGGTGGATGAGTCGGTATCGCGTCAGGATTTTGAAGATGCCGAGTCCACGTTCCAGGTGCAACAGGCCAACCTGCTGTCCCTGGATGCGCAGATCAAAAGCGCGCATATCCAGATCGACACCGCCAAGGTCAACCTGGCGTATACGCGCATCGTCGCGCCCATCGACGGCGATGTGGTCGGCATCGTCACCCAGGAAGGCCAGACCGTGATCGCCAACCAGTTGGCGCCGGTACTGCTCAAGCTGGCGGACCTGGACACCATGACCGTCAAGGCCCAGGTGTCGGAGGCCGATGTGATTCATATCAGCCCTGGCCAGCAGGTGTATTTCACCATTCTGGGTGAAGCCGACAAGCGCTACTACGCCAAGCTGCGCGGCACGGAGCCGGCGCCGCAGAACTTCCTCGAAACCCAGACTGCCGGCACGCCCAAGCAGAACACCGCGGTGTTTTACAACGCGCTGTTCGACGTGCCGAACCCGGACCATCGTCTGCGCATCGCCATGACCGCCCAGGTGCGCATCGTGCTCGACACCGCCCAGGCGGCGTTGATGGTGCCGGTGGCGGCGCTCGGCGCGCGCAACAACGACGGTACTTACCCGCTGCGGGTGCTGGACGCCAAGGGCAAGGCGCTGTCGCGGGATGTGAAGACCGGCATCAATAACAACGTCAAGGTGCAGATCCTGGAAGGCCTGGCCGAGGGCGACAAAGTCGTGATCGGCGATGCCACCCCAGCCGTAGCGGGGAACTGAGCCATGACCCAACCTCTGTTGGAGCTCAAGGGCATTACCCGCAGTTTCATGGCCGGCGAGCGCGAGTTCATCGCGCTCAAGGGCATCGACCTGACGATTCATGCCGGCGAAATGGTCGCGATCATCGGCGCCTCGGGTTCGGGCAAATCCACCTTGATGAACATCCTCGGCGGCCTGGACTACGCCACCGCCGGCAGCTACAAGATCAACGGCATCGAGACCCGCTCGCTGGGTGATGAACAGTTGGCGGAGCTGCGCCGTGATTACTTCGGGTTTATCTTCCAGCGCTACCATTTACTCGCGCACTTGAGCGCCTTGCACAACGTGGAAATGCCGGCGATCTATGCCGGTACGCCCGAAAACCAACGGCACGGCCGCGCGCGCGACCTGCTCACGCGCCTGGGCCTGGCGGGGCACACCACCCACCGCCCGAGCCAGCTCTCCGGTGGCCAGCAACAGCGCGTGAGTATTGCCCGGGCCTTGATGAACGGCGGTGAAGTGATCCTCGCCGACGAGCCCACCGGCGCCCTCGACACCCACAGCGGCAAAGAGGTGATGCGCATCCTCGCCGAGCTGCACGCGGCCGGGCACACGGTGATCATCGTCACCCACGACCCCAAGGTGGCGGCGAACGCCCAGCGTATTGTCGAGGTGTGTGATGGCGAGATCGTCAGCGACAAGGCCAATGACAGTGAGGGCCTGGCGTTGCCCAGCGAGGCGCCCATCGAACCCAAGCGCAGCGGCGCCCGGCGTCTGGTGGCGAGCCTGGGGTTGTTCAAGGAAGCCTTCAATATGGCCTGGGTCGCGCTGATTTCCCATCGCATGCGCACCTTGCTGACCATGCTGGGTATCGTGATCGGCATCACCTCGGTGGTGTCGATTTCGGCGATCGGCGAGGGGGCCAAGCGTTATGTGCTCAAGGACATCCAGGCGATTGGCAGTAACACCATCGATATCTTTTCCGGCACCAGTTTTGGGGACAGTCGGGCGTCGGCCATCGAGACATTGATGCCATCGGATGTGGAGGCGTTGAACCAGCTGTATTACGTCGACAGCGCCACGCCGGTGGTGGGGCGTAACCTGTTGCTGCGTTTCGGCAATATCGACCTGGATGCGCAGGTGAACGGCGTCAGCGATCGGTATTTCAAAGTGAAGGGGCTCAAGCTCGAAGCCGGGATTGCCTTCAGTGAAAGTGACGCGCGGCGTCAGGCGCAGGTGGTGGTGATTGACCACAACACTCGGCATCGTCTGTTCGGCCCGAATGTGGACCCGCTGGGGCAGGTGATCCTGGTCGGCAAACTGCCGTGTACGGTGATCGGGGTGACGGCTGACAATAAAAACATGTTTGCCGCCAGCAAGGCGTTGAACGTGTGGGTGCCTTATGAAACGGCGGCGGGGCGCTTGTTGGGGCAGCGGCATCTGGACAGCATTACCGTGCGTATCAAGGATGGGCAGCCGAGCAAGGTGGTGGAAGACAACGTTAACAAGCTGATGCTGCAGCGGCATGGGAACAAGGATTTTTTTACCAATAACCTTGATAGCATCATGCAGACGGTGCAGAAAACCAGCCGCTCCCTGGCGCTGCTGTTGTCGCTGATTGCGGTGATTTCGCTGCTTGTGGGCGGGATTGGGGTGATGAATATCATGCTGGTATCGGTCACTGAGCGCACCCGTGAGATCGGGATTCGCATGGCGGTGGGGGCGCGGCAGTCGGATATTCGTCAGCAGTTTCTGGTGGAGGCGGTGATGGTGTGTTTGATCGGCGGGGTTATCGGGATTTCGTTGTCGTATGCCATTGGCTATCTGTTTTCGCTGTTTGTGAAGGAGTGGGAGATGGTGTTTTCGGTGGGGTCGATTGTGACGGCGTTTGCGTGTTCGACGTTGATCGGGATTGTGTTTGGTTTTGTGCCGGCACGGAATGCGGCGCGGTTGGACCCGATTGAGGCGCTGGCGCGGGATTGATTTTTGTTGGCAGCGTTTGATTGGGGTGGGGGGGCCGGTGTACATATCCGTTGCTGCGGTAACGGCGGCTTATGGTTCCGCCCTTACGGCGGGTCACTTTTGGCAAACGCCCGGAATGCCGGCCCAGCCAAAAGTAACCAAAAGGTCTTCGCCCCACCACTCGGATTCAAGCCTGCGTTCGGCCATCGTGGTTGACGGGGCGCCTGAGATCAAAAGCAGATCAAGATCTACAGCACGGCGGCCTGAAAGCCGACCTGAGTGGTTGAAGCAAAAGCCAGATCAAGTGCAAAGCAACAGCCTATCTACCTGATGCCGGGGGGTCTAAATGTGGGAGCGGGCTTGCTCGCGAATACGGTGGGTCAGTCAATTTATCTGTCACTGGCCCACCGCATTCGCGAGCAAGCCCGCTCCCACCTTTGACCGAGTATGGCTTTGCTGTTGCTGTTGCTCCGGCTCTTACATCCTTTTCGATGACGAAGTCAGCGGTCTTTTGATCTGCGCTTGTGATCTTGATCTGAAATCGCCCCGT
>NZ_FNOX01000023.1 GCF_900107155.1 Pseudomonas salomonii | reverse complement strand
AAACAGCCGGGATCGCATGCTTACAAAAAGGCGACGGTCGAGCGGCCCGACATTCCTAATATTTTGAACCGGGAGTTTGATGTGCCCGCTCCTGACCACGTCTGGTGTGGCGATATCACTTACATCTGGGCTCAAGGGAAATGGCAGTATCTGGCGGTTGTGCTAGATCTTTTTGCCCGCAGTGTTGTGGGCTGGGCGTTGTCGGGAAGGCCGGATGCGGACTTGGTCATCAAGGCCTTGGACATGGCTTACGAACAGCGAGGGAAGCCTCAAGGTCTGCTGTTCCACTCCGACCAGGGCTCGCAATATGGAAGTCGGAGTTTTCGCCAGCGCCTTTGGCGATATCGCATGAGTCAGAGTATGAGCCGGCGAGGAAATTGTTGGGATAACGCGCCGATGGAGCGGGTGTTCAGGAGCCTGAAAACCGAGTGGATACCGATCATGGGCTACACGAAGGTTCAACAAGCTCAGCGGGATATCAGCCATTTTTTGATGCACTGGTACAACTGGATTCGACCGCACCAATTTAATGGTGGGCTGCCACCGGCTCAGGCCGAAAAAAAACTTAACGTAGTGTCCGGGATCAGTTGACCACTACAATCGCCCTCGATCAATAAGGCCCGCCAAGGCTGACGCTTTCTGGCCCAGCTGAACATCTGAGTGAGGTCGGCGAAAAAACTGATGGCTTGCCGGTGTGCACCGCGATTGACCATGGTGCGGATCAGCGCCCGAACATCGTGTTCGGAGACGCTGCTCACTGCGGTCTTGCCGAGTGCTGGCAAAAGGTCTTTGTTAAAGCGGCGCTGCAATTCAGCATTGCCATCTTTGCGCGCCACGCCATCCAACAGCCACGCCTTGGCTAGATCCTGGACGGTCAGCGTTTTCACCGTCGTCGTTTTTACTAGTTCAGCCTCTACGTTAGCAGCGGCGTATGCTTGTGCCTTGGCGGCTTTCTTTTGCTCGTTGGGATTGATCTGCTCATCAATGAGCGCCCTGGCCTGATTACGCGCCTTGCGGATGTCTGTCAGGGATTTGCGCGGCCAGGTTCCGCAGGCGTACTCTTTGTTCTGCTCGCCCCACCGATAACGATAGAAAAAGCTGACCGACACACCGTCCTTGCGGACTGAGATTCGACCGGCCAGATTGCCATCCTCCCGGAGGATTCGGCCGGCATCGTTGGGAGTCAGCGACTCGAGTTCTTTGATGGTGATTTTGGCCATGAAACGGACTCCCCCTACTTTTACCCCCACAAAAACGTCGGCTCTTGATGGACGGTACTGGACTCTCGTAGAGCAGAACACCGCTGGAGCTCAAGTAAATACTAGCTTAGAAAAATCCAGAGTAAAATTTTGGAAGCTTCCAAGAAGCATGAAAAAGGAGATGGGGTGCTAGGGGTCGAGTGTTCGAATCACTCCGTCCCGACCATATTATTCAGTGATTTAGCCCAATCTGAAAAGGTTGGGCTTTTTCATGCGCGCTGCTTTTAGGTAACTGATTCGGGAGTCTATGCTTGAAGAGGCCTCTCGACAGTTCTATGACTCCAAAACAGAAAGACTCAAAGGGTTTGCCACTGCTAATGAGGCAGCAGTGTCAGGGATCACTACGACCGGTGAAGAAGCGCAAAAACTCGTGGTAAGCGCACGACGCAAAACTGCCGAGTAGCGCCTTGATGGCTTCTGCCGAGAGCTGAGGGTTGCTTTCAAAAGCATAGCCTGGCCCAGAGCCGGGCTTCTTGTATCTGCCTACCGCTTCCCTGCTTGCTCATACACCGAACTGCGCTCTCGCTTGCCTACGGCCAGCACCAGAATGACAATCCTCTCATCCTCTACGCGATACACCAGCCGATACCCGGCTCCGCGCAATTTGATCTTGTAGCAATCCTTCATGCCGTGAAGCGCATCACCTGGTACTCGCGGGCCTTCCTGCCGCTCCTGGAGCTTTTTCAGGAACTGGAGGCGGATTGTGCCGTCGAGCTTACGCAATTCCTTCAGCGCTTTCGGATCCCACTCGATTTCGTACTCAATGGCCATTGGCGATATCTGCCTGCGCCTCGCCAATCAGATCGTCGAGGGATACTCGAACGGGTGTTTCGTTGGCGTCGAGCCGAGCCTTGACCAGTTGCACCAGCTCCAGCTCGTCCAGGCGCTCTACCATCGCTTCGTAGACATTTGCCGGAACCATGTAGCCCATGACGCGGTTGTGGTTCAGTACGGCTACGGCCTGGCCGTTGGCGCCGCTCAAGACGGAGGAGGGGTTTTTCTTGAGTTCGGAAACGCTCACCGCCACGTCAGCCAGAATATTTTGCATAGATAAGACTCCTAAATAGGTCTTTATTCTGGTCTTTTTGTTCGCTGTTTACAAGTGCATAGCAAATCTGCTCGAGCGTCTTGGTCGGCTACTTTCAGTGATTGCACTTTCTAAGTGGAGCCCGCTGAGTACGGTGATGTTTCTCGTCCCGCTGAGTGGCTCACTGCGCTGGGCGCTCAGATAAGCAGGACTGGGAACTGGTGCACCCGAGATATCCCAGCGCAGGCAGTATTCATATACGGTTTTTCCGCGCCTAAGAATGAAAGTATCCGAGATGAAAGGTTGCATCACGCACCCAGCGTCTTGGAGAAACTCATGAGTTGTGAACAGCAAACCCCTACCACCCATGCGCGTGGCATTGATGTGTCGCGCTGGCAAGGCGAGATCGACTGGCGTCGCGTCGCGTCAGCCGGTGTCACCCATGCCATCGTGAAGATGACCGAAGGGGGGACCTACACTGACCCTCGTTTTGCGGCTAACTTTGCCGGGATGCTGGCCCACGGTTTGACTGCGGGGGTTTACCACTACTTTCGTGCCCTGAGCAGTACCCCGGGCGAACAACTGGCCAATATTCGGCAGCGGCTCTGCGAGGCCAACTTCGAGGTCGGGAAGCACATCCTGGCCATTGATGTAGAAACCTCGCGCAATGAAACGGCGAGCCCGGATCAGATGGCCGATGCCTTGCACGAACTGGTAACGCTGCTCAGCACGCAGGTGCTCGATGGCGCGCATCCCTACATCTACACGTCACCCAGCATCTGGGCTGACCGCGTGGCGTGGCGCAAGTACGATTTCAGCCCGTGCCCGTTGTGGATCGCCAATTGGGATGCCAAGCAGCCGACGGTGCCCGAAACCTGGAGTAGCCACGGCAAGAGCTGGCACTGCTGGCAGCACAGCAGCAAAGGTCAGGTCGATGGCATTCAAGGTGCCGTGGATCTTGATTGGATCAAGCGCTAAAGGCTTCTGCCAGCCGAACGCCCTCGCTGGCTGAGGTACTCCACAAACGGCCCGATATCCGTACTGCACAGCAAATGCGCGACCTCACGCACCTCCGCCTCCGGCCAATCCCACCAAGCGGATTGCTCAAGGATCAGCCGAGTCGGCTCATCAAAACGCCAGCGGATATGTTTGGCCGGGTTGCCGCCGACGATGGCGTAAGGCGCCACATCCTTGGTCACTATCGCGCCTGCTGCCACGACTGCGCCATTGCCGATCGTCACGCCCGACAGAATCTTCGCGTGGGAGCTGATCCAGCAATCATTGCCAATGATCACGTCGCCTTTGCTGCCACCAAAGTCGGTAATGTGCGCGAGGCTTTTCATCTTGGCGGGGAAGGGGTAGCAACTGAGCCAGTCGGTGCGATGATGGCCGCCCAAATACACGTCCACATTGCCAGCAATCGAGGTATAGGCGCCGACACGCAGGGTCGTGCCTTCATGCCAGTCGTGCACCTTCAAATCGCCGTAGGTGCCTATGCCAAAGCTGTAATTTGGATAACGGTTGCGCAGTTTTTGCGTAGAGCGCTCCAGCGGGGAGAGCGCGCGTATTGCCTTGCGCGCTTTTTTTTCGCGCCATTTACGCAATAGCTTCATGCGGTGAGCCTTTATGCAGAGATTGAAATCAGGCGACATCGTGAGCAATGGCTGCCCTCTATGCAAGACGAAGGCTTTATCTGCTGAAAAAAATTGCCAACGCCTGTCCCTTTTTTGCGCCTCGCCTGTCATTGCAGGTAAGTGAACAAAATCGAGAGCTTCCCTCCATGTCCGCAGTCCGACCCATGCGCTTGCGCCCGTTGCTGAACCTGAGCCTGATGCTGAGCCTCAGCGCCAGCCCGTTGTTTGTCCCGCTCAGCTATGCCGAAGACAGCACCGCCCGCCGCAGTTACCAGGTGCCGGCCGGTAGCCTGAGCGCCGCATTGACGCGCTTCGCCGGGCTCGCCGGGGTCAACCTGTCGGTGGACCCGGCGCTGGTCAGCGGTCGCAGCAGCGCCGGTTTGTCGGGTGAATACGGCGTGGAGGAGGGCTTTGCCCAGTTACTGACGGGCTCGGGCCTGCAATTGCAACCGATGGGCGCGCAGGCCTACAGGCTGATGCCGGTGCCGGAAAGCGGCAGCCTGCAATTGGCACCCACGTCCATCGTCGGCACCACTGGGTTGGCCGATGGCGATACCTACGCCGGTGGCCAGGTGGCGCGGCGTGGCTCGCAAGGCCTGCTCGGCTCGCGGGACTTTATGGAAACCCCGTTCAGCATGACCACCTACACCGCCGATGCGGTGAAGAATCAGCAGGCGCGCACCCTCGGCGACCTGGTCGCCAGCGACCCGTCGGTGCGCGCCACCAACCCGGCGGGCGGGCGCTACGAGCAGTTCACCATTCGCGGGTTCAGCCTGTTCAACAGTGATGTGGCCTACAACGGCCTCTATGGCGTACTGCCCACCTACACCATCGACATGGAGATGGCTGAGCGCGTCGACATCCTCAAAGGCCCGAGCCAGTTGATCAACGGCATCTCGCCGCGCGGCAGTGTGGGCGGCGGGATCAACGTGGTGCCCAAGCGCGCCACCGACAAGGACATCACCTCGCTGACCGGCACCTGGGCCTCCGGCAGCCAGGCCGGTGGCGCGGTGGACGTGGGGCGGCGCTTTGGTGAGGACAATAAGTTCGGCATTCGTTTCAATGGCGTGAAGCAGTCCGGCGATACCGAATGGGATCACCAGAGCGTCGACCGTGAAATGGCGGTGCTGGGCCTGGATTTTCGCGGCGAGCGCCTGCGCCTTTCCACGGATGTCGGCCACACCGAACGCGACACCGACGCGCCGCAAGAACGTGTACAAGTCGGCGCCAATGCCAGGGTGCCGAGCGCCAATGACGTACGGCATAACTACGCACAGCCCTGGAGCAAAGCCCGTACCGATGACACCTTCGGCACGGTTAACGGCGAGTTCGACCTCAGTGACAACGTAATGCTGTATGGCGGCGTCGGTGCGCGTAAAAGTAACCACGACTTCTTGCGTCACGCGGTGTCCGTCACCAACAACGCCGGGGATTTCAGCGTATTGCCACGGGATTTCACCCGCGATGAAAACGTGCGCACCGCCACCGCCGGCGTGCGCAGTTGGTTGCATACCGGGCCGGTCAGCCATGAGATCAACCTGGCGGCCAGCTACTTCTACATGGACTTTGAAAACGGCGGCGCCCGTTACGCGGCGGCGCCGAGCAACCTGTACAACCCGGTAGAAACCCCAACCCCTTCACGGCCGACACGCCTGGATTCCAAGGTCTACACCGAGAACCGCTTCAGTGGCGTGGCGCTGTCCGATACCCTGGGCTTTTTCGACGAGCGTTTACTGCTGACCCTCGGCGCGCGCTGGCAGCGGGTCAAGGTCGATGACTGGACCGACAACGTCAAAGGCGCTACGGCCTACGATGAGGAAAAAGTCTCGCCCTCCGGCGGCATCCTGTTTAAAGCCACCGACAAACTGTCGCTGTACGCCAACTACATGGAAGGCTTGAGCCAAGGCAAAATCGCGCCGTCGACCTCAATCAACGAAGACGAAATCTTCCCGCCGTTTGTCAGTCGCCAGGTTGAAGTAGGCGCCAAATACGACGCCGGCGCGTTTGCCGTGACGGCTGCGGTGTTCCGCATCAAGCAACCGGCCTACGAAACCAACGCCACTACGCGGGTGTTCGGCCCCAACGGCAAACGCCAGAACGACGGCGTGGAACTGAGCGTGTTCGGCGAGCCGCTCAAGGGCGTGCGCCTGCTGGGTGGCGTGATGGTTATCGACAGCGAACTGACCCACACCACCAACGGCACTTTCGACGGCAACCGCGCCCCGGCCACGCCCAAGTACAACGTCAACCTGGGCGCCGAGTGGGATGTGCCGACGGTGGAAGGCTTGACCCTGACCAGCCGGGGTATCTATTCCAGCTCGCAGTACCTGGACCAGTCCAACGTCAAGGAAATCGACGCCTGGACCCGCCTCGACGTCGGTGCGCGCTATGCCTTCAAGGTCGACGACAAGCACATCACCTTGCGCGCGAACGTCGAGAACGTCGCCGATAAACGCTACTGGAGTTCGGCGGGTGCTTCGGATGACAGTGAGCCGGGCCTGACCCTGTCCACGCCGCGCACCTATTTGCTGTCGGCCACGGTGGACTTCTAAACGCAGGGATTATGTGGGGAAGGCCAAAGTTGGAGCTGGCTTGCCTGCGATACAGACACCTCGGTCTGTCAGTAAGACCCGGTCGATGCTATCGCAGGCAAGCAAGCTCCCACACAAGCCAGACCACACCCTAAAATCGCTGCGTTAATAAGAATGTTTTTTGATTGCATCGCCTCAATATGGAATAGTACCCGCCGTTTTCCCCGGCCCGTCCAGCCGGGGTGTTTTAACGCCGAGGTCCTTGTCATGCGAATGCTGCGCTCCATCCCGACCCTTGCCGCCTGCCTCCTGGCGTTGTCTTCCAGCGTGTTGCACGCTGCGCCCATCGACCTCAATGACGGCCAGCACGCGGTGCACCTGCCGGATGCGCCCAAGCGCGTGGTGGTGCTGGAGTTTTCCTTTCTCGACAGCCTCGCCGCCGTCGATGTCACGCCGGTCGGCGCTGCGGACGATGGCGATGCCAACCGCGTCTTGCCGCGTGTGCGCCAGGCCATCGGCCAATGGAAGTCGGTGGGCCTGCGTTCGCAACCGAGCATCGAAGAAATCGCCCGGCTCAAGCCGGACTTGATCGTCGCCGACCTCAATCGTCACCAGGCCTTGTACAGCGACTTGGCGAGCATCGCGCCGACCCTGTTGCTGCCATCACGTGGCGAAGATTACGAAGGTAGCCTTAAGTCCGCCGAACTGATCGGCAAGGCCCTGGGCAAAACCCCGCAGATGCAAGCACGCATCGCCCAGAACCGGGAGCACTTGCAGGCGATTGCCAAGCAGATTCCGGCAGGTGCCAGCGTGTTGTTCGGGGTTGCCCGTGAAGACAGCTTTTCCGTGCACGGGCCCGACTCCTACGCCGGCAGCGTGCTGCAAGCCATCGGCCTGAAAGTGCCTTTGGTACGCGCCAAGGCCGCGCCGACTGAGTTTGTCAGCCTGGAACAGTTGCTCGCGCTTGACCCTGGCTGGTTGCTGGTCGGTCACTATCGCCGCCCAAGCATCGTCGACACCTGGAGCAAGCAGCCGTTGTGGCAAGTGCTCGGCGCGGTGCGTAATCATCAAGTGGCCGAGGTCGATGGCGACAGTTGGGCGCGTAACCGAGGTGTATTGGCGTCGGAGCAAATCGCTGAAGACACCCTGGCGATTCTCAAGGGCGGCAAAGCCGTATTGAGCCAATAACCGTGCCGCGCAGTTTCGCGGCGGCAGGCATAGTGCTGCTGGGTGCCATGTTGTTCTGGTACTCGCTGTACAGCTGGTCGCCGTTCACCATCACTGCGACGGATGCCTGGAACGGCCTGGTTCATCAGGGCAGCGTGGGCGGCAATATGGCCTATATCGTGGCGCAGCTGCGCGTGCCGCGTGCGTTGTGCGCGGCGTTGGTCGGTGCCTGCCTGGGTCTGGCCGGTGCATTGATGCAAGGCATCACTCGCAACCGTCTGGCGTCGCCGTCATTGTTCGGCGTGACCGCCGGCGCGGCATTGGGATTGGCGTTGTTTTCCACCGGTTTGGTTGCACCACCCTTTGCCGGTGGCGCCCTGGTGTTGACCTGCCTGGGCGGTGCGCTGGCCTGGGTCACGGTGTTCAGCCTGGGCGGCGCGTGGTCGCCGACCACCGCCCAAGGTCGGCTGGTATTGGCCGGTGTGGCGGTTGCAGCGCTGTGCGCGGCCTTGACCCGGCTCACGGTGATTCTGGTCGAGGCCCAGGCCCAAAGCGTGCTGAACTGGCTGGCCGGGTCGCTGGCCAATGTGGGAGCGGCCCAGGTGCAACTGCTCTGGCCATGCACGCTGATCGGCGGCGTGTGGGCGCTGTGGTGTGCGCCGCGCCTGAACCTGATCAACCTCGGCGAAGACGCCGCGCGCTCGTTGGGCGTCGGTATCGCCAGCCTGCGCTTGCAGGTGTTTGTCGCCAGCTTGCTGCTGGTGGGCGCCAGCGTCTGTGCGGTCGGCCCCATTGGCTTTGTCGGGCTGATCGCGCCGAATATCATTCGCCAGTTTCTCGGTAACGACTACCGCTGGCTGATCCCGCTCAGTGCCGCATTGGGCGCGTTGATCGTGCTGGGCGCCGACTTGCTCAGTCGCGCGGTGGCCTTTCCAGTGGAAACCCCGGCGGGCGTGGTCACTGCATTGATCGGCGCACCATTCTTCCTGTTTCTTGCCAGGCGCACCCTATGACTCGGCCACGATTACGTTTATGGCTGCTGCTGGGCTTGCTGCTGGTGGCGCTGCTGGCGAGCCTCAGCGCCGGTACGGTGTGGCTTAAACCCGCCACCGTGCTGGAGCGTCTGCTGGCCCACGACGCCCTCGATTTTGAAGTGTGGAACCACCGCCTGCCGCGCAGCCTGATCGCCATTCTGGCCGGCTGCGCCTTCGGCCTGGCCGGCGCGATTGTGCAGGGCGTGATCCGCAACCCGCTGGCCTCGCCGGAAATTCTCGGCGTCACCCAGGGCGCCGGGCTGGCGCTGACCGTGGCGATCATCAGCTGGCCACACCTGCCGATTGCCTGGCTGCCGCTGGTGGCCTGTCTGGGCGGTGCCGGTGGGGCCTTGCTGCTGGCGCTGTACAACACCGGCGTGAGTTTTTCCGGGGTGCGTTTTGCGCTGTCGGGGGTGGCGATTGCGGTGACCTTGTCCAGCGTCACCGAGTTTTTGATCCTGTCCCACCCGTTGGATATCAACACGGCATTGCTCGCGCTGACGGGCAGCTTGTGGAGCCGTAATTGGCACCATGTGGCGCTGGTGCTGCCGTTTCTGCTGTTGATCCCGTTGGGGCTGTGCCTGGCTAAACCTTTGAACCTGATCGCGCTCGGCGATGAGGCCGCCCACAGCCTGGGCACTGCGCTTGGCCGCACCCGCGGGTGGGCGATGGCCTGCGCGGTGGTGCTGACCAGCCTGGGTGTCGGCGTGATCGGGCCGATTGGTTTTATCGGCCTGGTCGCACCGCACATGGCGCGGCGTCTGGTGGGCGGGCATCACCAGTACTTGCTGCCGGCTGCGATGCTGATCGGTGCGTTGCTGCTGGTGCTGGCCGACACGCTTGGGCGCACGTTGATCGCACCCAGCGAGATCCCGGCGGGCGTGCTTACGGCGGTGATCGGCGCACCGTATTTTCTTTGGTTGCTGGCACGGTTCAAGGGTTGATGACATGAGTATTCTGCAGGCACACCAACTCGACATCGGCTACGGCGCCACGCGTATTGTGCAGGGCCTTTCGTTTACACCGCCGACGGGTCGCGTCACCGCTCTGATCGGCCCCAATGGCTGCGGCAAGTCCACCTTGCTCAAGGCGTTTGCACGCATCCTCAAGCCGACCCAGGGCGAGTTGACCCTGGATGGCCACGCCTACGCCAGCCTGTCCGCGCGCCAACTGGCGCGGCAGATCGCCTTTTTACCGCAGGTATTGCCGGTGCCCGAAGGCGTCAGCGTGCGCCAGTTGGTCGCCTATGGCCGCAGCCCGCATAACTCGTTGTGGGGGCGCCTGAGTGGCAACGATCAAGCCCAGGTGACCCAAGCCATGCAGCGCCTGGAGCTGGACAACCTCGCCGACCGCGCGTTGGCGGATTTGTCCGGCGGCCAGCGCCAGCGCGCCTGGCTAGCCATGGTGCTGGCGCAAAACGCGCCGGTGGTGCTGCTCGACGAGCCCACCACTTACCTCGACATCAGCCATCAGGTCGAATTGCTCGACCTGATGGGCGAACTGGCCGCCGAGGGCAAAACCGTGATCACCGTACTGCACGACATCAACCAGGCCTGCCGCTACGCCGACCATCTGGCGGTGATGCACGCCGGCAAGTTGGTGGCCGATGGCGCGCCCGCCCAGGTGATCAGTGCCGAGTTGATGCGCCAGGTGTTCGACGTGCAAGCGCAGATCCTGCAGGAGCCGGTTTCCGGCACGCCAATGTGCCTGGTGGAAAAAAGCACCCGCACCCACGCCTGACCCTGCTCCTTCCCACGCGCCAATGCTCGTTCCCACGCTCCGCGTGGGAATGCAGCCCGTGACGCTCCGCGTCACAAGGTTGCCGGTTGCAGGGCGGGACGCGGAGCGTCCCATGAGGCATTCCCACGCGGAGCGTGGGAACGATCAGCAGGAAAACATTATTTATATGAATAAAGTTATTCGTAAATAATGAAAGTAGAGAATATTAGCTTATGCCCAAATAGCATTATATTTTTGAAATCCATTCCGTTATGTTTGATTGCAACAGCCTACCCCTGACCTCGGATGGTACCCAGCGTGATTCAGATTCTGCGCGCCATAACCGGGTAAACACCCCGCGGCAGAATCGTTGGAAGGGAGTTCAACGTATGTTGCCGATTCAAAACCCTCGCTCACTCCACACCTAGTTCCCCATCGCAGCGACACCCTGAAAAACGAGCACCGCGCCCGCCCGCGCGACTGCCCGACTTCGCGATTCGGAAAGCCTGGAGTGGTCATGAAACCAGTTTTACCCCCCACCGCCGCACTCACGCTGGCCCTGTTGGCCGGCACTGCCTCCGCTCAGGACGACAGCACCTTGTCCACCGTGGTGGTCACCGGCAACCGTGGCGCCGAGCAGCGCACCGTCACCAGCAGCCCGGTGCCGATTGATGTGGTCAGCGCCAGGCAACTGCAAAGCACCGGCAAGCCTGGCTTGATGGAAGCCTTGAGTGCGGTGATCCCGTCGCTGACCCTGCCGGAAAAAACCGGCTGGGACGCCAGCGGCATTGCCCGTGCGCCCAACCTGCGGGGCTTGAGTGCTGCCGAAGTGCTGGTGCTGGTCAACGGCAAACGCCGCCACACCAGCGGCACGTTGAACATCAATGGCATCAACACCGGCGCGGCGCCGGCTGACCTGGATCTGATCCCCATCAGCGCCATCGACCATGTGGAAGTGCTGCGCGATGGCGCTGCCGCCCAGTACGGCTCGGATGCCATCGCCGGGGTCATCAATGTGATCCTCAAGGCCGATACCAGCGGCACCGCCGTCACCAACGTCGGCCAGGGCTACGACGGCAAGAAGCAAACCGTGCAGCAAAGCCTCAACAAGGGGTTTGAAATCGGCAACGGCGGCGTCGTGCAATTGGCCCTGGATGCCCGCAGCCAGAATGACGACAACAAAGCCAGCGCCAACGGCTACACCTATGAGCAAGCCTACAACCAGGCCGGCAGGGCGACCTACGGCGGTTACGGCACGCCCAAGACCAACCTGCTGACCCTGGGCTACAACGCCGAGCTGCCGATTGATGACAGCCTGAGCCTGTATTCCTTCACCACCTATTCGCGACGCAAGGCCGAGCAGGGCCAGAACTACCGCCTGCCGACCATCACCAACACCATCACCACCGGGCCGAATGGCTACCCGGCCGGGTACACACCCACCTGGTCCATCGACGAGGACGATTTTCAGGCCGCGTTCGGCGGCAAAGGCACCGTCGGCGCGTGGGACTGGGACTTGTCCACCACCTACGGGCGCAACGAGGCGGAGCAGGGCACCACCCACAACCAGAACCCGTCGCTGGGCGAGTACACGCCCAACCGCTTTACCTCCGGCACCTGGATTTCCACCGAGCTGACCACCAACCTCGACTTCAAGCGTGGCTTTGATGTGGGCCTGCAAAAACCGTTGGACCTGTCCTACGGTTTCGAGCATCGGCGCGACACCTATGAGGTGCAGGCCGGTGACTACGCGTCTTATGCCAATGGCGGCTACTGCGTGGCGCCGGGCAACTGCGCGTCATCCGGGGCGCAAGTCACCAACGGCATTTCGCCGGATGAAGAAAGCAGCGCCTCGCGCAACAGCCTCGCCAGCTACATCGATGTGGGCTTCAACCCGCTGCCGGACTGGTACATCGGCACCGCCTTTCGCTACGAGCATTACAACGAAGGCGTCGGCGCCACCCGCAGCGGCAAGCTGACCACGCGCTACGATTTCACCCCGCAATTTGCCGTGCGCGCCACCGTCAGCAATGGCTTCCGTGCGCCGTCCCTGGCCAACAGCCTGTTCAGCGCGCGCTCCACCACCTATGGCGTGGTCGACGGCGTGTATCAGTCGATCAACTACGGCGTATTGCCGGTGGGTTCGGCGGCGGCCAAAGCCCTCGGCGCCCAGGAGTTGAAGCCCGAGCGCTCGACCAACTTCAGCCTGGGTTTCACCCTTACGCCCACCGACCGCCTGAACTTCACCGCCGACGCCTACGTGATCAACCTGCGCGACCGCATTACTCTGACCGGCACCTTGCTCGGCCCCGAAGTCACCCAGGTACTGCAAAGCAATGGCATCAACTCCACCTCCGGCGGCCAGTACTTTATCAACGGCGCCGACACCCGCACCAAAGGCCTGGACCTGGTCAGCAACTACAACCAGGACCTTGGCCAGTTCGGCGCCTTGAAGTGGACCGCGGCGTTCAACTGGAACCAGACCAAGATCCTCAACTACAAGGCCTCCACCGACATCCTCGGCACGCCCTATGACCTGATGGACCGTCAGGCCCGTGGCCTGATCACCGATGTGCAGCCCAAGACGAAACTCATCCTCGGCGGCGACTGGAGCATCGACCGCTTCAACCTCAACCTGGCCCTGACCCGTTACGGTTCTTACAAAGAGGTCAACGTCTCTGCCGACCGCAGCCTCGACCGCGTCTACAGCGCCAAATGGATCACCGACCTCGACCTTGGCTACAACCTCACCAAAGCCCTCAACATCGCCGTCGGCGCCAAGAACCTGTTCGACCTTTACCCCAAGAAACAAGGCGTGCCGAGCAGCACCATGCTCGCCAGCTACGGCACTTATTCGCCCTACGGTTTTACCGGCGGGTACTACTACACCCGGCTGACTTACGCCTTCTAAGGCCGCCACCCGCGAGGAATAGAACATGCCCATTGTCGCCAAATCCTATGACCTGATCGACGAGGTCAGCCCGGTTCGCCAGCGCCGCGTCGCAACGCCGATCAAGGCCCTGCAAGTGGTGCCCGCCCGCCACCCGTGGCGCTGGGCCGGGTCGACCTTTGCCGCGCTGGTGCTGCTCGCCATCGTGCACTCGCTGGCCACCAACCCGCGTTGGGAGTGGGGCGTGTTCGGCCAGTGGTTCTTTTCTGCCTCGGTGCTGCGCGGCCTCGGCCAGACGCTGCTGCTGACGCTGCTCAGCACCGTGTTCAGCATCCTCTTCGGTACGGCATTGGCGCTGGCACGGCTGTCGGGCTCGCCATTGCTGGCGGCGTTGGCCTGGGGCTATATCTGGTTTTTCCGCTCGATGCCGGCGCTGCTGGTGCTGATCATCCTCTACAACTTTGCCTACCTGTATGACCACATCGTGCTCGGCGTACCGTTCACCAGCGTGGTGTTCGCCGAGTGGTCGACCGTGGATGTGCTCAGCCAATTCACCGTGGCGGTGTTGGGCCTGAGCCTGATGCAGGCCGCCTACGCGGCGGAGATCATTCGCGGCGGTTTGATTGGCGTGGACGCCGGCCAGCATGAAGCGGCGGCGGCCCTTGGTTTGCCGGCTTCGCGACGGATTTTTCGCATCATCCTGCCCCAGGCGCTGCGCTCGATCCTGCCATCGGGGTTCAACGAAATCATCGGTTTGGTCAAGGGCACGTCCATCGTCTACGTGCTGGCCTTGCCGGAGCTGTTCTACACCGTGCAGGTCATCTACAACCGCACCCAGGCGGTGATCCCGCTGCTGGTGGTGGCGACCGTGTGGTACCTGATCATCACCACGGTGCTGACCAGCGCCCAGTACTACGTCGAGCGCCACTTTGCGCGCGGTACGGCGCGGGTGCTGCCGCCCACACCGCTGCAACGCCTGCGCGGCTGGCTCAAGGAGAAAACCCATGGCTGAAGCACGCGCCGGGCGCATTCAGATCCAGGGCGTGGGCAAACGCTTTGGCAACCAGCAGGTGTTGAAAGACATCGACCTGACCATCGATCCCGGCAAGGTCACGGTGATTCTCGGGCCGTCCGGCTCGGGCAAATCCACCTTGCTGCGCACCATCAACCACCTGGAAAAAATCGACAGCGGGCACATCACCATCGACGGTGAATACGTCGGCTATCGGCGCAAGGGTGACCTGCTTTACGAATTAAAAGAACGCGAGATTCTCAAGCGCCGCATCGACGTGGGTTTTGTGTTCCAGAACTTCAACCTGTTCCCGCACCTCACCGCCTGGGAAAACGTCGCTGAAGCACCGCTGGCCCACAAGCGCTGGAGCAAGGCCGAGGCGCAGGCCAGGGCCTGCGAGCTGCTGGCCAAGGTCGGCCTGGCCGACAAACTCGAGGCCTACCCACGCCAGCTCTCCGGCGGCCAGCAACAGCGCGTGGCCATCGCCCGTGCGCTGGCGCTGGACCCCAAAGTGCTGCTGTTCGATGAACCCACCTCAGCCCTCGACCCGGAACTGGTGGGCGAAGTGCTTGACGTGATCAAAGGCCTGACCCAGCTGGGCGTGACCCTGGTGATCGTCACCCACGAAATCGGGTTTGCCCGTGAGGTGGCCGACCACGTGGTGTTCCTGTGTGACGGCCAACTGATCGAAGAAGGCCCGCCCGAACAGATGTTTCGCCAACCCCGACATCCCCGCACCGTGGCCTTTCTGGGCAAGGTGCTTTAGTTCAAGGAGTGACTGCCCATGTTCATCAATACTGCTCGCGTGGCCTTGCTGACGCTTGCCGTGAGTACCGCGCAACAGGTTTTTGCCGTGCAACAGGTGGATTTCAGCCCCGATCGGGTGCGCATCCATGTGCCGCGCAATGAAGCGGCGATCGCGCAGATCCCGCCGGGCTTCAAGTTCGCCCAGCCTGGCAAATTCACCGTCGCCGTGTCCGGCGTGGCCGGGCCGCCGCTGGCGCTGCTCGCCAACGACGACAAGACCACCATCGGCAGCGAAGCCGATACCGCGCAGTTGGTGGCCGACAGCCTTGGCCTGCAACTCAATGTGGTGCAAACCAGTTGGGAGGACTGGCCCCTGGGCGTCAGCTCCGGCAAGTACGACGCGGTGATCAGCAACGTCACCGTGACCGAGGCGCGCAAGAAGCGTTTTGACTTCGCCACCTATCGCCAGGATGTGCTCGGCTTTTACGTCAAGAGCACCAACAACATCACCGAGATCAAACAGGCCGCCGACATCGCCGGGCTGAAGATCATCGTCGGCTCCGGCACCAACCAGGAGAAGGTCCTGCTGGCCTGGAACGAGGCCAATGAAAAGGCCGGTATCAAGCCTGCGCTCCTGCAATACATCGACGACCAGGCCGCCGCGCAACTGGCAGTGCAGTCCGGTCGCAGCGATGCGCTGTTCGGGCCCAACTCGGTGTATGCCTACTCGGCGGCGGTCACCGGTGGCATCAAGCGGGTGGGCACGGTGAACGGCGGCTGGCCGTTGAAGGCGGATATTGCCGTGACCACCCGCAAGGACAACGGCCTGATCCAGCCGATCCACACCGCCCTGCAAGGCGCGATTGCCGGCGGCCAATACGAACAGGTGCTGCAACGCTGGGGCCTGGACATCGAGCGCGTCGACACCTCGCTGATCAACCCGCCGGGCCTGCCGGACTAGGAGAATCGACATGGGACTGACACGCCGTGAAGCGCTGTCGAGCATCGCCGCTGTAGGCGGTGAAAAGGCCGTCAAGGATGCACTGGCCGTATTGGGGTTGGGGCCGTCGTCACATCGACGCCCGCAACCGCTGAAACTCAAGCCTGGTCTGGGGCAGGGTACCCGCGTGCTGGTGCTGGGCGCCGGGATCGCCGGGTTGGTGACGGCACTGGAGCTGAGCCGCGCCGGCTTCAGCGTGCAAGTACTGGAGGCCCGCAACCGCGTGGGCGGGCGCACCTGGACCCTGCGCAATGGCGACCGCGTGGACTACAAGGACGGCCGCACGCAAACCGTAGCGTTTGATAACGGCCTGTATTTCAACGCCGGCCCCGCCAGGATTCCGAGCCAGCACCGCACGATTCTCGACTATTGCAGCGAACTGGGTGTGCCACTGGAAGTGCTGGTCAACAGCAGCCACGGCGCCCAGGTGCGACCCGATCTGCAACAGTCGGCGTTTACCGTCGGCCAGGCGATCAATGACACGCGCGGGCATCTGTCCGGCTTGCTGGCCAAAGCCGTACAGCGCGATGCCCTCGATGATGTGTTGAGCAGTGAAGAGCGCACGCGTTTGCTGGCGTTCTTGCAGGTGTATGGCGACCTGTCCCAGGAATTGGCTTTTGAAGGCAGCCTGCGCTCCGGCCACCTGGAGTCGCCTGCCCACCCCGGCGCGCTCCCCGCCAGCCGCAGCCCGCTGGGGCTGGGCCGGCTGCTGCATCCGGAGTTGTGGGGCGCGTTATTGCACACCGAATTCCCGGAATTTTCCGCCACCATGTTCCAACCCGTCGGTGGCATGGACCGCATCACCGACGCCTTCTACCAACGCGTGCGCGAGCACGTGCAACTGGGCGCCCAGGTGCGGCAGATCCGCCAGCTTGAAGACGGCGTGGCGGTGACCTACCACGACCAGCTCAGCGGCCGCGAACAGGTGGTGCGCGCCGATTACCTGGTCTCGACCTTGCCGTTGCCGCTGCTGGCCAAACTCGATACCGACTTCAGCGACCCGGTCAAAGCCGCTTTGCTCAGCACCCGCAGCGATCAGGCGACCAAAGTGGCGTGGCAATCGCCGCGCTTCTGGGAAACCGACTACCGCACCTATGGCGGCCTGTCGTGGATCGAACACCCGGCGCGTCTGCTGTGGTACCCGAGCAACGACCTCAACACCCGCGACGGCTTGTTGGTGGCCGGCTACGTGACCGGGGAGGGCGCCGACGTGTTTGGCGCCAAGCCGTTCGACCAGCAGTACGCCACGTCCAAAGAAGCCGTGGAGCTGCTGCATCCGGGTTATTCAAAACACCTGCGCCACCCGCTGGCGGTGTCCTGGGAGCAGATCCCCTACAGCGAAGGCCCATGGTTGCAACGCGAACACTTCCCGGCCGATGCCAGTGCCTTGCTCGAGCAGGCCCACGGCCGCGTGTACTTCGCCGGCGACGGTCTGGTGCAAAGCGGTGTGGGCATCTGGCAGGAATCGGCAGCCAACTCGGCGCGCCATGTGATTGCGCAACTGGCTGAGCGCGTTACCCAACAACAACAGCGTGCGGCACTCGCCGCCTCCTGAGGAGCACTACCATGAGCGACAGCATTCAACGCACCAGCGTCGGCGATTTTCCCATCTCGCAAACCGTCACCGTACCGGCCTCGGCCAGCCTGATTTTCGTCAGCGGCACCTTGCCCGATCTGGTCGACCCGAACGTGCCAGGGGTTTACGGCAACACCGAAGTGCAGACGGTGTCGGTGTTCAACAAACTGCGCAAGATCCTCCAGCAGCAAGACCTGGACCTGGGCGATATCGTGCAATTGCGCGTGTTTCTGGTGGGGGCCGAAGAGACCGATGGCAAGCTCGACTTCGCCGGGTTGCAACGTGGTTACACGCAGTTCTTCGCCACGCCCGAGCAGCCGAACAAACCCACGCGCACGGCGTTGCAGGTGGTGGCATTGCCGTTGCCGGGAGCGCTGGTGGAAGTGGAGGCGATTGCGGCCAGAACGGCCTGACCCGTTATCCAGGAGGACTGAGCGTATGGTGGCCAGCAGGCTTGTGAACAGAACATCTGAACACATCCAGCCTCGGTGACGATGGGCCGCTGCCCTTACCCCCATCAACGGCCATGGCTGCTTGAGATTGCTGGCCACAGCTCGTAGCAACGCTGATATTTTGAGAAATATCCTACATCCATAGAGGATTAGTCATTCCCGTTTTTGCAAGGCGTTTTTAGACAATCGTTGACTCCACCGTCAACGAGCCCACGGCAATGATGAGCCAGCCTTTACGCATTATGATCCTTGGGGATCATGCCTCTCAGCGCGCTATCGTGGTCAGTCTGTTCAGACGGCTGGGGCATGCGGTGCTCGAAGCGACACATGCCATTGAAGCCCTGGCCATTCTCGAAAGCGTGGGTGGGGTGGATGTCGTGCTGTGCGACTTGTCCATGTCCGACATGGATGGTCTGGAGTTTTTGCAACATGCTGCGCAACGAGGGTGGCTGCATGGCGTGATTGTCAGCGGCCACCCGCCGCCCGGAATCAACCAGGCCCTGCAACAGTTCACCCGCTTGCTCGGCGTGCGTTTGCTGGGCCATGTCGACAAGCTGGCGACCCTCAATCAGCTCGAAGAGGTCGTGCATCGTCATCAGCCTGTTGGGGACGTAGCGCCTGCGATTTCGCCTGAGCTGCCATTGTTTACTCAAACGCAGGTGTGCGAAGCACTCGCTGCCGGCCAGTTACACGCGTACTACCAACCCAAATTCAGCCTGTGGACCCAGGAGATGGTCGGTGTGGAAGTGTTGAGCCGCTGGCAGCACCCGCTTTACGGTCTGTTACCCGCAATGGCCTTCATGCCGGTGCTGGAGCGTAGCGGGATGCTCGACGACTTGTTGTTTGCGCAGATGCACCAGGCCTTGACCCTGCAACAACACGTCAGGGCAAGCGACATGGCCTTGAACCTGGCGTTCAACCTGCACGCTCAGCAACTGGCTCAGGGCGGGTTGAGCCGCAAGATCGAAGACGTCATGGCGACGTTCAAGGTGCCGCACGCCAGCGTGACGTTCGAGCTGACCGAAAGCGGCCTGCTGGAAGCCTCGGCGAGCAGCCTGGCGTGCCTGATGCGGTTGCGCTTGCTCGGTTGCAACCTGTCCCTGGATGACTTCGGCGCCGGGTATTCATCCTTGCAACGCCTGTGTCAGCTGCCGTTCAACGAGATCAAGCTGGATGCCGAGTTTGTGCGCGGCATGACCGCCGACCCACGTTGCCGCGCAGTGATCCACAGCACCCTGGCGCTGGGCGACAGCCTGGGCATGACCGTGGTGGTGGAAGGCATCGAAACCCGGGAGCAACAGCGGCAATTGCTGGCGATGGGCTGCAGGGTGGGCCAGGGCTACGTGTATGCGCAGGCGATGAGTGGCGAGCAGTTGTTGTGGCGGTTGCAGAACGTGGCTTGATGGGTGTTGAGCGAATGCAGATGGTGGGTGGCTCACCACCATTTCCAGCGGCCTTGTTTTTTCAGGGTGGCGATGATGTCTTCGCGCTTGCGGCGGATTTCCACCATCTTGTGGCGCAGTTCGCGGCAGCGGTTGCTGTTGAGGATCAGCAGGCCGGTCAGCGGGCTAAGCAGGGACATGGTGTAGAGAAAAAGCGGCGGGCGGTACGTAATTGCGGGCAAAGATATCAGTAAGCAAATTAAGTAAATGCCGACACTGATCCATACCGAGCGGATACGACCATAGTTGACCTGCGCCTTGGAAAAAAAAAGGACAAGGCCTGTTGCGACGCTGCCGAGAAAACAGATCTTAAGTGCAAGGTTTTCTGGAAGTCTTGAGAGAGAGGTCAGCAACAGTAAGACGGCAGTCATCGCAATCGTGAAACAGCCAGCGAGTAGATCGGCGCCAATCACTAGCGCGTAGCGTCTCCTGAACGCTCGTGGATTTTCAAAATAAAAGTAGGCGTAAGTACGTTCCTCGGGCGTCAGCGTTTTCCAATCTTCACATTTCTCATCCTTTGCTGATTCGCTAAGGCCCTTTTCCGTTACACGCTTGCTCACTGGCTGACTTCCTCGTAGATACCAATAGCCCACGTCTTGATATTTCCTGGCATCGAACTACTCGCGAAACCCAGGGCTGCAGCCAAGGTGTCTTTTATGTGATTGGCGGTAGCAAGTTGCATTTCTGTGGCACTGATTCGTTTTGGTAATACGCCGGTGGCTTGTTTCACCTTGAGAATTTTTAGCGTTAATCGAGGATCACGAAGCCTGAGCAATTCATCATTGAGTCTCGCTCGTTCTTGTCGGTTCAGACCTTTGAGTATTTGTTTGAGCGGTTTGCCAGTGACTCTCGTTGCTGTGTTTATTGTTTTGATTGTGGTCAACGCAGAAGTGGCGACGCCCAGTAATGCAATGGCATCCAGCGTCGTAACAACGGCCTGATACCAGGTTTCGTTATCTAGACGATCTAGGTATTGGGGCGCAAACGCTTCTACACTGGTTCGCCCTAGCCCGATGGCGCATTGGGTCATGCTGGCAGCCAGAGCAGCCTTGCCGATAAACGTAATTACCGCGCTCGTCCCCGCCGTAAAGGGCATCAACATCACGCCACTGGTAACGACGACCCAACTCAGTATCGCCCCCGTACAGGTCACCGCCGTGCCAAGCGCTTCAGCCACCCATTCCGACTCCCGCGGTTCATGCTCCAACATCCGCTTGAACTCCACCGGCCCCACATACTTGGGTGCCTCACGCAGCACCACCTTGATCGGCCGCACACTGCAAATCGCCTGAAACTCACGCAGTACCACCACGTTGAACATGTCATCGATATAGACCACCCCAGCGCCAATCAGCACCGGGTCGCTATCAATGGCGAAGAACAACTTGCGCAGATCAATACTGCTTTCAATCCGTTGACGCGTGGTGCGGTGGGCCGAAGGGAATCCATCTCTGAGCAGGGAAGCCGTCATCCTTAACTCCTGTTATTGCGGGAGTCGAGAGCGTAAAGATGAGGAGGTACCGCTGAATGTCGGAAGGTTCGCCATTTAACGTCGGGTGCTTCTCTAACTGCTTTCTGCGTCTTGCGCGCACCGCTGCGGCTGGGGAAAAGTGCTCCCCGCGTCACTACCGACGCATACCAAGGCAAGGAGCAAACATGGCAGTCGATATGTTTTTGAAGCTGGGTGATATCAAGGGTGAATCAAGGGACCAGGCCCATCGCGACGAGATCGACATCATCCAATGGGCGTGGGGCATGTCGCAGTCGGGTTCGATGCACAGCGGTACCGGCGGCGGTGCGGGCAAGGTCAATATTGCCAACCTGAACCTGACCAAACCGCTGGATAAATCCAGCCCCAACCTGATGATGGCCTGCGCCAGCGGCAAGCATTACCCCGAGGCCAGGTTGGTGGTGCGCAAGGCCGGCGGTGCCAGCCCGGTGGAGTACCTGGTGATTACCCTGAAGGAAGTCATGGTGGTGTCCTACAGCACGAATGGTGAAAGCACCACCGACGTCGTGCATGACAGCTTCGCCCTCAATTTCGCCAGCGTCGACGTCAGCTACCAGCCGCAGAAAGCCGACGGCGCCAAGGAGGGCGGGCCGGTGAAGTTTGGCTGGAACATTCGGCAGAACATCAAAGCCTGAACCTCAGACAACCCTTCATTGTTCCAGCTGCAACGCCTGCTGCTTAAGCTTGCGTTTCTGCGCAAACGGCAGCTTTTCATCATCCCCATACGGCGAGCTGTACCAGTTGCCGTAACTCGGGTTCGGCAGCAAAAACCAGCGCTGGCCCAGCCAGCTCACATAGGGTTCCACCGCTTTGCGTTGGGCGGCGAGGGTGTTGTGTTCGGCCTGCACGAAATCACCCAGCGAGTCACCGGCCATCAGCAATACGCGGGCATGGCCGGCGACCCACTGGCGGCGACACATCTTGCCGTAGCCGGCGCTTTCGCAGTGGCCGGTAGGCGTGCTGGCGGCCAGGACCTGGGTGTCGCTGGTCACCGGAAAACCGCGCAGGCGCAGGTTGGCGACGGTGGCCGCGACCTGGCGGTGTTCGCGGTTGGTGAGGTAGTAAACCTTGATGCCTTTTTGCTCGGCGGCGTGCAGGAAAGCCACTGCGCCCGGCAATGCCTGGGCCTTGGCCTGGTCGACCCAGGTGTTCCAGCGATCGTAGGAATAGATTTGATTATTGATGATATCGCGCGCGTTCAGCGGCACGTTGTCCAGCAGGGTTTCGTCGATATCCATCACCACCGCTGGAGGCAAGCCGTTCAGATTGCGGGGTGGAAAGGGCAGGGCATCCCAGGTCGGATCGGCCAGGGCCACGTCGAGTTGGCGGGTGGCGTTGGCGAACAGCTGGCGGTAGATCAACTCGTGTTCGATGGAGGTCTGGGTCCAGAGCACGGCGTCGAGTTGGTCGTTGGCCGGCGGGGTCTGCTGGCAGCCGGTCAGGGCGGTGGTCAGCAGGCAGACGCTGGCGAAAATCAGGTGGCGCATGGGATGTCTCGGCGGTGGAAGCGTGTGGGCAGCACCTTAGCCTAATCAGGCTATACATCAATCCCGAATGTGGGAGCTGGCTTGTCGAATCGTCGCACCGCTGCGATGGCATCAACTCGGTGTACCTGATGCACCGAGGTGTCTGCATCGCAGGCAAGCCAGCTCCCACAGAAAAGCAGACTAGCCGCCACCCCCTCAAGGGCCACATACCAACGCCTGCCGCTCATAGTTCAGCGCCTTGTTCTGCGGCGCCAACGCATAGCTTGCACTGCAACGCTGCTCGCCCCACTTGATGATCAGCGTGCCCTGATCCTGTTCCACCAGCGCCAGCGCATTCCCGTTCGGGTCCGCAATCGCCAGTTGCTTGCCCGCCGAGTCCTCCAGCGAAGCCCCGAACGACAACGGTTTGTGCTGCGCATCAAACAACTCAAACAATACCCGTCGCCCGGTGGTGCCGCTGTAACGCGCCACCACGATAGCGCCACGGCGCGGCACCAGCTGCTGGGTGGCGTTGGTGATCTCCACATCGCCGCCCAGGTCGCGGGTGTCCAGGCTGATCCAGTTCACCCGGTAAGGTTGCGCCGTGGGGATCACCGCATAGCCGTTGTAGCCGGTCTCGACGCCGCTGTAGCTGCCGATTTTAGCCCCCGAGATACCCGGCACTTCGGCCAGGGCGAAGGTTTCGCTGACGGTCTGCCCCAGGTTGATGCCGCCTGCGTGGGCAACCACTGAACCCGCGAGGTTAAGGTTCTGCGAGTTGTAGCCCTGGCCCTGGCTGTAACCCAGGCTCACATCCGCCATGGAGGTGCGGCTGTTGATATTCACCGAGCCGGAGTCGCCACTCGCATCGCTATGGCCCGCCTGCACCGAATAGAAGGTGTCGCTGGTATCGGCGACGTAACCGTTGATACCGGCTTGTGTGGTGGTGTCGCCATGCTGATGGCTGGTGGTGACAAAGGCTCGTGGCGCACGGGCCTGGCTGCCCAGTGGGAACGAGACGGACAGGTTCACCTGGGTGTCGCTGCTGGGCTCGCCATAGGTGACGATTTGCTGGGTGCGCGTCACGCCAAGGTTGTAGCTCAGGTCGCCCCAGTTGCCGGTGTAGCCGGCGGACAAACTGCGCGAGCCGCCACGGTTCCAATAGCGCTGGTCACTGGCATTGACGTACAGGCTGCCGAACTGGCTGTTACGCCCCAGGCTCTGGTTGATGGTCAGGTCGGTACGGGTTTTCGAGTGGCCGGTGCGCACGCGCACGTCTTCACTGTTGTCTTCCACGTGGTCGGTGAGGGTGCGGTAGCCCTCGGTGGAATAACGGTAGGCGGCCAGGGTGAAGTTGGTGTCAGTGCCGGCAAAGGTCTTTGCGTACAACGCCCGCACGCTGCTGCCCTGGTGGGTTTGCCCGCGGGCCTTGCTGGACGAATGCGTGGTGTCCAGGGAAAAGGCGCCGAACGCGGTGTTCCTGCCGGCGCCGATCGACAGCGCACTGTAGTCCTCGCTGGCTTGCAGGCCGACGATGCCGCTGAGGTTGCTGGTCAAGCCATACGCCAGCGTGCCGCTGAGAAAACGCGGGCTGCCCAGGCCGTCGGCATTGCTTTTGAACGTGCCCGCCGAGAGGCTGTACTTGACCTGACCTTCACGCACCATGATCGGCAAACTGGAGAATGCCTGCATCGTCACCCGCCGGCTGCCGTCGGCTTCGATCACGGTGATTTGCAAGTCGCCGTTGGAGCCGCTGGGGTAGATGTCGTTGATCTCGAACGGGCCGGGCGCGACGTTGGCGGTGTAGAGGATATAGTCGTTCTGGCGGATCTCTACGGTCGCGTTGGTCTGCGCCACGCCACGGATCACCGGCGCGTAGCCGCGCTCGCTGTCGGCGCGCATGCCGTCGTCGGAGGCCAGTTTGAGGCCGCGATAGCGCACGCTGTCGAACAGGTCGGTGTCGGAGAAAATCTCACCGGCGCTGAACTGGCCCTTGATCGCGGTCATGTCGTGCTGGACGTAGGTGCGGTTGCTGGTGAAGGTGTTCGAGCGGTCGGTGCCGCTGCTCATGTTCGATTCGTTGCGCAGGCGCCAGGCGCCCAGGTTGATGCCGTTGCGCAGCCCGAGGTTATTGGCGATGCGGGTTTTATAGTCGCCGGCGGTGCGGCTGCTGTTGAGCTGGTAGTTGATGAACGCGGCCGGCACGCCGTCGTCCCACAACTGCGGGTCGACATACCCGCGCAGGCCGCGCTGCATGGCCACTTGCGGAATGCTCGCCAACAGGCGCAGGCGGCTGCTGTCGTAACGCACGCTGGCGTCTTCGATCATGTCCGCGAGGGCATAGCACGCCTGCGGTTGCTGCGGGTCGAGTTTGCCTTCGGCTTGCAAACGGCTCATGTCGACGCCCAGCTGCTTGAGCAGGTCGAGGGTCAGGCAGGCTTCGACCCGGCCGTTTTTCGGGTTGCGCTTGAAGTCGATATCACGGCGGCCCACCAGCACTTCGTTGCTGTACAGGTCGACCCGGTAATTGCCCGGCAGCACGCTGTTGGCCGAGAGCAGTTGCTGCAAATCGACCGGCGACTGCGAGCCCTGCAGGAACGTGGTGTTGAAGCTTTGCGCAGCGTCATCGGCCACCGCCCAGGTCGGCAGGCTGGCAGCCATCGCGAGCGACAGCGTCTTCAACTTCAGTACGCCACGTGCGGGCCTGTTGCTGGAAAGAAAAGACATGCGAGGACCTATGACATCCCTGATTGACGGACAGCCGGGCACGCAAACACGCACGCGAAGTGAGCCTGTAGGTAGGCGAAAGTGCTTAGGGTTTCAGGCGCGATTCAGTCGCGTGCGCAGGTAGCGCAGCGCCGCTGGACAGAGGCGCGCTGTAGTGGTTTTGCGCGCCATAGTCATTGATGCTGGAAAACGACAGCTGCACCGGGCCGTTGGCAATTGCCGCGCTCAGCGGGAACTGTTTTTGTTCGCCGGGCGCAATCATGGTGGAGTCGCTGGCCAGCACCGATTGCACTTTTATGTCGGCCATGGACACGTGGTACAGCGTCGGGTTTTTCACCTGCAACAGGGTCTGGCCGGCATGTTTGGCCAGTGTCCACTCCAGTTGCGCAGGAGCTTGCAGCGCGCTGCCAGTGAGGCCGGCAGGGCGGTAAAAAATCTTGATGCGCTGGCGGATAGCCAACTGCAAGGTGTTCTCGGCGGCGCTGGCCTTGGGGATTTCCTGCACGTTAAGCCACACCACCGATTCGCGGTCCGTGGGCATGCCTTTGCCTTCGTACAGAATGCGCAGCAATTGCTGTTCCTTGGCGAATACCCGCGCCAGCGGTGGCGTGACGGCAAACGGCGCGCGGCTGGCGCTGGCGTCGTTCATGTCGACCCAGGATTGAATCAACACATCCTGGTTGCCGTTGCGCACGGTGATATTGGCTTCCTTGTGGTCGCCATCAAACACGATGCGGGTGGCATTCAACGAAATGCTGGCGGCGGCCTGGGTAGCCATAAGCATGCCCAGCAGCGCGAGGCTCGCGGCGATAGAACGAGGCGGCATGAAGGTTATCCGGTGTAATCAAAAGACAATGGCGAGGCCGCAGGGCCTCGCGCGTTCGGTGCCGGGGGCGCCGAGTTATTCGTATTGCAGGATGAACGGCAGGGTGGCATCACCGCGACCGGCGGTGGACGAACCGGCGGCTGCGGTGGTGACGTAGGCGGCCGCGAAGCTCAGGGTGGCGTCGCCGCCAGTCGTGCCGGCGCCGTGCATGGTGCTTTCGATGCGCGCGGTGCTGGAAGAGCTGAGGTCGATCAGGCTGCCTTTGCTGTCGAGCAGGGCGATACCGACGTTCTGTGCAGTGGCCGAACCCGGGTTCAGGGCCAGGACTTTTTTGCCGGTGACCAGGCCCGAACCGCCGTTGTTGGCGTCGAAGATCATCGCGACTTTGGTGCCCTGGTTGCAGTTGACGTTCAGGTTGAAGTCTTTGGCGGTGACACGGCCTGCGGTTGGGTTTTCGGCGGTGCCCATGTCCTTGATCGACACGTTGCCCATGTCCACCGAAATGGTGCGGTCGGAGTTGGCGCCGTCGACGGAGCAGGCGTCGTTGTTGATCACGCCGGTGAAGGTGATTTTACCGCTGCCGCCCAGGGTCGGCGTGGGTGCCGGGTCGGCGGCAAACGCACTGCCGGAAGCGGCGATAATGGCCGAGGCGATAACAGCCAGGGAAAACTTCTTCATGATGATGTCCGTTAGTGTTAGTTGGAAAGTGCTGTTGTTGAACTGCGAGAGGAGAATAAGCGGCGAGGGCGGGCGAGCGAATAAGACGATTCTTATAAGTCAGGAAGCAGGCGGTTTAGAACGGCTGGAGGGCGCGTGAATACCCGGAAAATAAAGGGCGAAGCCATTGTTTAAATGGCTTGCTAGTTGTGGGTTAGTTGAAAATATTGCGCGCCAGGCAATAAGCGAGCAGGTCCTGATCGCTGCTCACTTCAAGTTTGCGCATGGCCGATATTTTTTGCGCGCTGATGGTCTTTGAACTGCGGTTCTGACGGCGAGCTATATCACTGACGCTCATGCCGGAAATAAATAAACGCAGGATCTCGAACTCTTTGGGCGACAAACTGGTAAAGCGCTCGTCAATAGCCGTAAGGGTCTCGACTACCGAGGTTTTTGGCGGTTCCAGGCTGCGATAGGCGCTCTGCTGGGCGATCGCCTTGAGCGCCAGTTGAATCTCGGTGTGCAACTGGCTTTTCTGGATGATGCCGACCACACCCAGCTCTTGCAGGCGGGTGAGGATCAGGTGATTGGAAATCATCGTCAGGATCAGGATCTGCACCTGCGGAAAATGCCGCTTCAGGTACTCCACCAATTTGAGCCCGTCGCCGTAGGGCGAGTCGCCCGGCATGTTGTAGTCGGTGATCACGATGTCGGCACCCTGGTGCTGCAACAGCGCGATCAGGCCGGCCGAACACACAGCCTCGCCGACCACCTGGAAGCGTGTGTCGCGCTCCACCAACTCGCGAACACCCAGCAATACGATCGGGTGATCGTCCGCGATTACCACGTTGAATTTTTTCATAGAGGGCCGTCCGTAGTGCCAGTTCAAGTGAGTGAAGAGTGCCCGGGCTGGAGAGTCTCCAGAACGGCCGACAGACGCCGCATCACAGCCTTCACCTTGAGCTCAAGCGTTGTGTCGAGGCTGCCGCGATTAAGTGCGCTTTCCAGTTCGATGCATGCCTGGGCCAGGCTGAGCGCCTGGACTGCGCCCAGGGCGCCGGCGACCGAATGCAGCAATTGGCCCAGGCCGTGGGCATCACGTTGCACCAGCGCGGCATGGATACGCTGCAAGTCCTGCTGCACGCTGCTGATGAACAGCGGGCGCATCTTGTCCGACAGCTGCACGCTGTCGTCGCAGGCCGCAGTGGCAGGTTCCGGTGCCGGCTTGACCTTGCACAGCTTGATCAACTGGCCCCGCAGGGTTTGCAGGCTTAACGGCTTGACGATCCAGGCATTCATGCCCACCGCCAGGCAGCGCACGCCTTCCTCGCGCATGGCATTGGCGGTCACGCCGATAATCGGCAGGTGCGGGTCGTGCTCGCGCAGGGTCCTGGCCAGTTCATAGCCATTCATCAGCGGCATATTCACGTCGGTCAGCACCAGGTCAAAGGCCTGCGGTTGCCACAGTTGCAGCGCCTGCTCGCCGTTGGCGGCCAGGCTCACCGAACAGCCGAGCGCTTCGAGCTGTTCCTTGATGATCGCCTGGTTGACCGGGTTGTCCTCGGCCACCAGGATGCGCAACCCCAGCTGCCCGGCGCTTCGTGGTCGCGCGGCTGCGGGTTGCTCATGCTTGCCGTGCTGCGCCAGGGACACGGTGCTGGCGATGCTGCGCACATCGTGCAGATCGACCACCCAGCCTTGCGCCGTGTGCAGCGGCGGGCTGTGGGCGCCCGGCAGGCACAGCACGCGTTGGCCGGGCCATGGCTTGGCGGGCTCGCTGGGCAACAGGTCCACCAGCACCGCGTGGCGGCTGTCTGGTTCCTGAGCGGAAGCTGCCAGCGCCGCCGCGATGCCCAGGCGGTTGAGCCAGTCACTCATCGACTGCGCCAGTTCGCGCACCGGCGCCTGCACATACACCGGCGTCGGGCTGGGCTCGATCAGCGGCAAGTTGGTCAGTGCGCCGCAGCACAGCGGCAGGCGCATTTTCAGGGTAAAGCTGCTGCCCAGCCCCGGCTCGCTGACCACGCGGATTTCGCCGTCCATCATCTGCGCCAGCCAGCGGCAAATCGGCAACCCCAGCCCGGCGCCGCCTTCGCCGGCAGTGTCCGGTGCCTGGTAGAACAGGTCGAACAGCTTGGCCTGCTGCGCTTCGGGAATGCCGACGCCGGAGTCGGTGACTTGCCATTCCAGGTCGACATGCTCGGCGTCCAGCGCCATGACCCGGGCACGAATCACCACACGCCCGATGTCGGTGAACTTGATCGCGTTGCTCACCAGGTTATTGAGGATCTGGCGGATGCGCATCGGGTCGCCCATCAGGCAGTCCGGTAAGCGCGGATCGATGCAGCTGTAGAGCTGCAAACCCTTGCGCTGGGCGAAAGCGGCGTAGGTGTGCAGGGTGTCTTCGAGCATGTCCAACGGGCAGAAGTCCACGGCTTCTATCGCCATTTGCCCGGACTCGATCTTCGACACATCCAGCACATCGCTGATCAGCTGGAACAACGTGGCCGACGAACGCTGGATGGTGTGCAGGTAGGTTTTCTGAGGCGCGTCCAGGTCGGTCAGGCCAAGCAGTTCCAGGGTGCCGAGCACGCCATACAGCGGCGTGCGGATCTCGTGGCTCATGGTCGCCAGGAACAACGTCTTGGCCTCGTTGGCGGTATCGGCGGCGTGACGTGCCTCTTCCAGCGCCTGGGCGTCTTCGATGTGCCGGGTGATGTCGTTGAAAGCATACAGGCGCACGTTCTCGGCCTGATAGCGAGTCGACACAAAGCCGATTTGCAGGTGTCGGCCTTCGATCTCCAAGTGGCTTTCGCCGTTCTCGACGCCGTCGTGTTGACCGGCCATGGCCGCCACCAGACGTGCGGTGCCCGGCCATTGCTGGGCGCGCTGGTTTTCGATCAGTACCTTGCCGTCGCTGCGGCGCACCACGCACAAGCCGGTGGGCGCGGTGTCGATGATCACGCGGCTGAACGCCACGCTTTCGGCGATGCGCTCGTGGGCCAGGCGCGCCGGGGTGATCACTTGGCGCCGATACCAGCGGCTGCCGGCCCAGCCCAGGGTTATCAGGCTGACCAGCAGCAGCGCCAGGGTGCTTAGCGGCCACAAAGCCGAGTGGAAGAAGTGCGAGTAGTTCAGGCCATAGACCGCGCTCCAGGGCTGGTCGCCGGCCTGGGTAATCTTGAATTCAAAGCCATTGGCCGTGAAGTGCACGCCATCGCTGAGCGACGCCTCGGTGGCTGGCCCGACCAAACGGGTGCCGTCGGGCGCAAAGAGGGTGAAGCGATCAAACGCGGAGTGATCCAGCGCGCGCTGCACATCGTCCACCTGCGACAGGTCGAGCAAGGTGCCGATCACCGACTGGCCCTGGCCGTCGAGTGACAGGCCGATGTAGGCCAGCAAATGTTCGGGCTCCGGCCCTGCTTTCCAGTGCACCCACTCCTGCTCCAGCGGCTGCGGCGTCTGCGCGAGGGTTTGCTGCACAGCGTTGACCAGCGCCACCTGGTTGCCGGTCTCTTCAGTGTTTTCGCGACGCTGATAGCCCACGGAGGGAATGGTGATGGTGTAGTTCGTCTGACGATTGAACAGATACGTTTGCGGCGCCTCATACGGCGACGAGGACCAGAAGGCGCTGTAGTAGCTGGTCAGGTGCGCGCCCAGGGCAAAAATCGGTGGTCGGGCAGCAACGCCGACCTGTTGCTCATCGAACTTGACGTCAAACGGCACCGAAAACGAGTACTTCTGACCTTCGTATAACGTGCGGCGGTTCTCGACCATGCGGCTCTTGAGGCTGACCTGCACGTGGGTGGCCCGCAGCAATTCGGCCTGGATGCCTGGGTGTGTCAGGCTCTTGAGATAGGTCTGCTGCTCGCTGAGGTTTTCCATCAGCCGCGCAAAATGAAAGCGCGTGGCGCCATAACGGGTTTCGATCCCGCGTTGCAGTGACCAGTAGTTGGTGAGGAGCAGCAGCAACGCGATTCCAATCAGCACCATCAGGCCCTTGTTCAGGCGTACGGAACTGCGGGTAAAGGCTTCGAGTATCGCGTTGTTGTGCTTCATCAGGGGTTTCCGCAGGCGCAGGACAAATCGGCACTGGACAGAGCTTGCTCCTTGTAAAAGAGCAAATAATCCGGGGCCTCCAGCTAGTGAGATGTCGCGGGGCCATCATTGTTCAGTAGCTGCTGAAATTGGTCCGAAGAGACCGCGTGGGAGATCAGGAAGCCTTGCACCTGATTGCAGTCGATTTTGCGCAGTAACGCCAATTGTTGAGGCGTTTCCACGCCTTCGGCGACCACCGTGAGGCCGAGCTTGCGGCCCAGTGCGATGATGCTCGCCAACGCCTGGGCGATGCCTTCGTTGTCGTGGCTGCCCTGCACCAGCGCCTGGTCGATCTTCAGTTCGGTAAACGGTGTGGAGACCAGGTTGAGGTACGAGCTGTAGCCCTTGCCGAAATCATCCTGGGACAAGCCGAAGCCTTTGATGCGCAAGCGGCAGGCGCCGGCGTAGAAGTTGCTGATGTCTTGGGGCACCGAGCATTCCATCAACTCGAAGCAGATCATCCCCGGGATGCCGTCGTGGTGCAGCACGAACTCCAGCAAGCGGTCCGCCAGGTCATGGCTGTTGAGCAGGTGGGTGGGCAGGTTGATCGCCACCGGGATTTCATAGCCGCGCTGGCGCCACTGCTCCTGGGCGTGAATCGCCTGTTTGAGCACCAGCCACAACAGCCGTTCTTCCAGCTCGAAGGCCTTGATCGCCGGCAGGAACGCGGCCGGCAGCATCACGCCTTGCTCGGGGTGCATCCAGCGCACCAGGGCTTCGGCGGCGACGATACGCCCGTTGGCGAGGGATTTTTTCGGCTGGAACCAGGCTTGCAACTGGCCACTGCTCATGGCCTGCACCAGCGTCTGGCGGTCGATGTCCAGGTGTTCGGGCAGTTCGGGGGAGGGCTTGCGCACGGTGTTCCTGAGCTGATCGACCAGGTTGCGTAACGCCTCGGCGTTAACCGGCTTGGAGATCAGCCCGATCACTTGAACATCGAGGTTTTTCGCCACCAGGCTGGCGGCCATCAGCATGCGCCGCGAGGCGGCGCTCATGATCGCCAGGGCCGGCTTGCAGCGCAGGTTGGCCAGGCACTGGATAAATTGCACGCCGTCCATGCCGGGCATCAGCAGGTCGGTCAGTACCAGGTCGAAATCGCGCTGGCGCAAACGCTCCAGCGCTTGCTTGCCGTCCTCGGCGCTTTCCAGCCTGAAATCCCCCAACTCACTGAGCAAGTGCTGCAGGTAGATGTGCTGCAGGGGATGGTCCTCAACAATCAAAATACTAAGGGGCTTCATGGGTGATCCGTGCATAAGGCGCCAGGGAGTTGAATAGAGCCCGCAACGCAAAGGGTTTGACCAGGCAATGGTTCATGCCGGCGGCCAGGCACAGGTCGGCCTCGCCGCGCATGGCGTTGGCGGTGGCCCCGATAATCGGCAACGGGCAGCCTTGGCGGCGCAGTTCGCGGGCCAATTCATAGCCGTTGATGTGGGGCATGTTCACGTCCGTCAACACCACGTCGAAGTTACCGGCGGTGTACAGCTGCAACGCTTCCTGACCATCGGCCGCCAGCTCCACGGTGCAGCCGAGTTCTTCGAGTTGGTCACGCAAAATCAGCTGGTTGATGATGTTGTCTTCGGCCACCAGCAGGTGCAGGTTGAGTTTGTTCAGGTCACGCTGGCGCGTGTGCTCATCGGCACGGGCCACCCACAGCCCTTGCGCCTGGCTCACGGCCTGATGAATCGCACCCAGATGGTTGAGGTTGACGTGCCAGGCACCGCCTTCGGCCTCCACGCTGGTGCAGGCATTGCTGCTCACGTGAATCACCGGCCCCGGCCATTCGGGCGCGAGCAGCGGGTCGACACTGCCAGGGTGCACTTGCAGCAGCAGGTGGGTGTCCGGCAACGTCGGCAGGCCGGCCTGGGCCCTGGCGCCCCAGCGGCGCAGCCAGCCGCTGACCGAGTTGGCCAGTTCCGGAATCGGCGACGCCACGTAAATGGTCTCGGGCAACAGCGCGGTCATCGGCGTGGTCGGCGCTTCTTCCAGCGGCAGGATCAGGCTGAAACTGCTGCCCAGGCCCAGTTCACTGACCATGCGGATGTTGCCGTTCATCAATTCGGTCAGGCGCTGACAGATCGGCAGGCCCAGGCCGGTGCCGGCGACCACATTGGTGTTGCCTTCACTCTGGTAAAACGGCTCGAAAATCATCGCCTGATCTTCCTGGGCGATGCCTTTGCCGGTGTCCGAGACCTGCCACAACAGGCTGGAGCGTTCACCGTCGCGGCCCAGCACCTTGACGCGCAGCACCACGCGCCCGTAGTCGGTGAACTTCACCGCATTGTTGAGCAGGTTATTCAGAATCTGGCGAATGCGCGTCACGTCGCCGATCAGCCGTTCGGGCAGCTTCGGGTCGAAGCAGGCATACAGCTGCAAGCCTTTGCCCTGGGCGGCAGCGGCATAGCCCTGAATGATTTCATGCACCAGCTCCAGCGCTGAAAACTCGCTCATTTCCAACGCCAGCTGCCCGGCTTCGATCTTCGACACATCGAGCACGTCGCAGATCAACTGCAACAAGGTCGACGATGAGCCTTCGATGGCGTGCAGGTAGTCCCTTTGCTGCGCATCCAGCTGTGTGCGCGCCAGCAGTTCGAGGGTGCCGAGCACGCCATACAGCGGCGTGCGGATTTCATGGCTCATGGTCGCCAGGAACAGGGTCTTGGCGGCGTTGGCGGCGTCCGCCGACTGGCGTGCTTCTTCCAGCGCGGCTTCGACCTGCTTGCGCGCACTGATATCGCTGAATGCGCAAAACAGCACGTCTTCGCCTTTATAACGGGTGGGCGCACTGCTCAGGTACAGGTGGCGGCCATCAATGGTTTCAAAGTAATCACTGCGTTCGCACGGGCCTTGGGCGAAGGCTTGCTCGATCCAGCCGGCCCGCAATGCCTCGCGTTCCGGGCCGTTGCCCAGCCATTGCTGGGCCAGGGTATTTTCCAGCACCACCTGGCCGTCGGTGCGGCGCAGCACGCAAAGGGCCACGGGCGCGATCTGGATCACGTCGCGGCCAAAGGCTTCGCTTTCGATCAACGCCTGGATGCGATGAATCGACGGAATAATGAAACGCTGGTCGACGCGGCGCATCACCAGCCAGATCAGGGTCAGGCTCATCAGGCAGAACAACAGCGAGCCGAGCAGCTGTTTCCACAGGCCGGTGACCACCGCGCGCAGGTCGATGGAATACATCAACTGCCATTCCGAGGACTTCAAGTGTTTGCGGATCACCAGGTGGTCGGGCAGCAAGCCGTTGCCGACAAAACCGAAAAAGCTTTCTTCGCCGGGCCGCAAATGTTGCTGTTTGAGCTGCGTGTCGGTGCTGTTGGTGAACACCAGCATGCCCTGGGAGTTGAGCATCATGAACTCACCGGCACTCTGGTCGCTGAGGGTGATGGACACTTCACGGCTCTCCATCTCCAGGCCCAGCCAGCCGGAGTCGGGGGCGTGTTCGTCGAGGCGGCTGAAGAGGTACAGGTGCGAATGGCCTTCGGTGTTGTCGCTCAGCCACAACTCGTTGAGCCTGGCCGTGTCGTTGTGCTGCAAGGCCTTGAGGCGGTTGAGCATGCATTTGGAAATCGGCAGCACCTGTGGGGTGGCGTCATACAGCCGCGTCACCTGTGGGCTGGGGCCGGCGTTCACATACAGCAGGTTGAGCTGCTTGGCCTTGAGGTAGTCGCGCATGCGTGCGGTCAGCCAGATGCTCCACTGGTTGCCGGGTGTGCTGCCCAGCTCCAGGTGTTGTTCTTCCGCGGAGGAAGGGTAGAGCCTGGACTGCTTGCGCACCGCCGACAGGCTCAGGCTTTGCAGCAGGGCCTCGCGGTTGGTGAAAAAGGTGTGGGCTTCGGCGATGGCGCTGCTCATGTAGCCGCGGCGCTGGGAAATGTCGTTGTTGAAGGTCGACAGCAGAAAGGTATAGACCCCGCTCAAGATGCCCACCAGCAGCACGCTCGCAAAAATACGAAGCAGCCTTCTGGCTGCTTCGGGTCGGGAGAGGACGGGGTTGATCTGGAGCAGATAACTTTTCAATCGCATCGGCGCAGAGTAGTGGCATATCGATGCCAACGGCATAAGACGATCCTTAAAGTCGTCGGCTACTTGTAAAACATGTCCACCACCACCGCGGCTTCGAAGGCCCCCGGAATCGGCAGGGTGCGCCAGCTCAGGTCGGCACGAAAATCATTGCGTGCCTGGCCGGAGCCCATCAGTGTCTGCAACGTAAACCAGTCATTGAAGGGCAGGCGCTGATCGCTGTCGGCGCGAGACAATGAGATGCCCACCGAGCTGTTGTTGGCCGGCACCAGCAAGCCGTTGATGACACTGCCGCCCCCCGGGGTGGTGGCGAAGCGTGCATTGACGGTGTAGGGCGTGTCACAGACTTTGCGCAGGCTGAGGTTGAAGTTCGCGGTGCTGGCCACGGCGCCGACCTGCGCCTTGCGTGATGGCGTGGGGAAGTTGACCACACTGGGGGTAATGGTCAGTTCCGGGGCGCAGGGCACGAAGCGGATGTCGTTCATGCCGGTGACGATGTAGTTGAGGTTGCTGTTGGGGTTGGTGTTGAGCCCGCGTACGCCGTCGAGCTGGAACACGCGATATTGCGCCAGGGTGCTGGCTTGACCGCTGGGCGGTGTCTTGCCGTATTTTTCGATGAATACACTGAAGTTCAGGGTAAAGCGTGCCTTGTCCCAGCCTGTGCAATTGGACCAGTTGCAACCGCGGTCGGAGTAAAAACCGGTGCCGACCTTGCCGGTGCTTTGGGTGATGGGCGCGTTGTTGTAACGGATGCCTACGCGGATGCCTTGGCCGATGCTGACGTTGGCCGGGTTGACGTAGAAATACACTTCTTCGCGGCCGTGATTGCGGTCGTCCTTGCACAACACATTCGTGGAGCGTGGGCCCGACTCCCAGATGATCGTGCCGTCCGGTGCATCAGCCGCAACCGCCAGTGAGGTGCCAAGCGGGTTGATATCGACATAGGCGCCGCTGCCATCTTCGACGCACGACAGCGCATAGCTTGTGGCGGGGAGGGCCGCGCAGCCGCACAGCAGCAGGGGCAGTAAACGTTTGGTGAGAGACATAAATGCAGGTTTCCCGCGATTGATCACTTGAGCACCGCGCTATGACGGGCCTGTAAACCGATATCGTTGATGTTGGTGAAGTGAAAGGTGGACCCGGCAGGCAAGGCGGTCGCTGTACTCAGGCGCTTGCTCTCATGGGGTTTGAGCAGCAGGTAGTCGCTGAGCGGCTGGGTGTCCGTTTGCACATCGATCAACGACAGGTGGAATGCGCTTGGGTTGTGGGCGATGACGCTGTGATCATCGCGGCTCCACACCAACTGCTGCAGCGCCTCGGCCGAGCCACCCTTGAGCGCGGGTGGCCGATAGAACAGCTTGAGCCGTTGGCGTATCGCAAACTGCACGCTGTTGGGGTCGGCGGATTTGAGCGGAATCTCCATGATATTGAGCCAGAACAGCGATTCGCGATCGGCGGGCAAGCCTTCACCGGCATACAGGATGCGCAGCCTGTGATGCTCGCCGGCGCCCAGTTGCACCAAGGGTTCGGTGGCAACAAACGGCACAGGGCTGCCAGGCGATTCGTCTTCAGCGGTGATCCAGGTTTGCACCACCACTTGCTGTGAGGCCGGGTTGACCACGCTGATGCCGGCGGCCTTGTCCTGGCCGTAATAAATCAGGCGTGTGCCTTCGATCTTCAGCGCCGCGCTGGCCGGCGGTGGCGCGAGCACCAGCAGCCCGCCGGCCAGCAGCATCATTCTGAGTAAAAACATGAACACAAAAATTCCATGGCAACGTGTGGGAACGCAGCCATGGTAGGGGCGGGTGAGTGCGAGGGCTTTGAGGCGATTCTTAAAAGTGCACAGTGGCCGTTTCAGAATCGCCTTAAAGGCATGTTCGCGCCCCGACAGTTACCGTGTTCGACGTTGAATGATCGACGCTGATGCCCAACTGTCAGGTTTACCCTATGTCCAATAAAGCGTTACGCCTTTTGATTGCCGATGCAGACCTGCTGCAGCGGATCAAGCTGGAGAAAATGCTCAACCAGCTGGGCTACCACCGCATCGCCCCCTTGAGTTCGTTCGACGAATTGCAGGCGTTGACGCGCTCCGGTTGCGTGGCGTTTGACCTGTTGATCATCAATACGGCGCTGGTGCGTTCGCGGCAGGTCAACCTGTTGAAGTACTGCCATGACAACCCATTGATTCGCCATACGCTGATCTACGACGGGCAATGCGCACAGAGCTCGGTGGTGTCGGTGTCAGTGAGCCAGACCTTGCACCTGTCACTGTCGCAATCGCCGGACTTCAACTCGCTGCGCCGCTGCATGGAGATTGTCGACCCCCAGCATAGCCTGCCGACGGTTGAGCGACCGATGTTGCGCGCCGTCGACAGCCGGGTCGCTGCACCCACGACGGCTGCGCGTAGCGTTTACCTGGGCGACCCGGCAGTGATGGCGTGCGCCGTCGGGTTATCGCCCAAGCGCTGAGCCGGCCTCAGGTGCGCCACACCGGCAGGTTGTCGTGGGCCAGTGCCCAATGCGGCTGGCCAGGCTTGAGGCACACGCCGCCGACCCAGCGCTCATGCCCGGCGTGGTCCAACCAATAAGCCTCGCCGCCCAGCACTCGATGCCCCAATGGCGTCAGCGCCAACTCGCGGCGCGGCCAGTCGCGCTCGGTTGCGGTTTCTATCAGCAAGGGGTTCGATCCGTCTATCAATGGCCGCAGCAGCGCATGGAACATCATGTCGCCCAGGAACGGCAGCGGCTCACGCTTGGCCATCAATTCAGCGAACACCCGGCCGAACGGCAGCGGCCCGGTCTCGGCGATGTAGCGTAGCGACAAGCGTTCAGTCAGTGACAGGCCATCTTCAACGCCCGGCAATTCCTGTAGCTGACGCAGTAGCGCCGGGGCGAGAAGGGGCAGGGCCGGGTGGTTGCCGTGAGCCAATTGCGCAAGCGTGACCGGCGAGCTGTCGCAGTAAGCCGACCACGCCTGTCGGGCCAATTGCACCGCTGCGTCGTCGATCAAGCGGCGCTGCGGCCATAACCACGCCAAGACATCGGGCGCCAGTTGGCCGATGCCGATAAAGCGTTCGACTCCCGGAATACGGTCAACCTCGATCAGCTCGAGCTTTTTCGGCGCGCGCTCAAGACCGGCCAGCGCACGGACCAGAAACAGCTGATCATAGGCGTCCGCTTCGCACCACAACACGCTGTGATCGGCGCTGGCCAGGGCGTGCAGGTGGTTGTATTCATCATCGACGCGGTGGGTCACTTCAGCCGCGTTCAGGGCAAACGCCTGGCTGATAAAGGCACTGCGCATCGCGCGGAAATCTTCACTGGGCAAATCGCGTACCGGCCCCATGCACAACGGATCGGTGAGCATGCGCAACTGCCCCTTGAACCCGGCCAGTTGCAGGCTGTGGGCAATGTCGCTGCCACAGCGCCAGTGGGTGGTGCGGGCTTCATCGCTGGCTGCAAAGTCGGGGTGGCGGGCGGCGAAGTCGATGGCGTCGACATGCGCCTTGAGCTTGGGCCAACTGCTCAAGCCCAGCTGTTTGGCGACCTGCCATTGGGCCTGGGACAAGGTGGCGAGCGGGTCGAGGGTTTTCAGCTGCGACAACAATTCCTTGGCGCGCTTGCGCTGCTGCTCAAGGTTGAGGCGGCCGTCGGTAGTCGAGGATGAGAGGCGTGGCGACATACGATCTCCTTGCACAAACCTTTTCCGCTTTCAGGTCGGGAGTCGTAGAAATGTGATATTCAGTCAGGATCCTGGGCGCAGCCCTTTCCGCGGAAGGTGGCGTGGAGTGCGCCAGGCACGAAATATAGGCAGTGGAGTTGTGGATTGCAAGCCGTCAAGCCGAGTACCGAGTTGATGACAGACACCGTATTGATCGAAACCCGCGCCCTCACGCGCAGGGACGAGCGGCGCCAAGTGGCGTTGCTGCAACCCACGGATTTCAGCCTGAAGCGCACCGACCGCGTGTCCATCACCGGCTCCTCCGGCTCCGGTAAAAGCGTGTTCCTGCGCGCGCTGGCGTTGCTGGATGCGCCCACGTCGGGGCAGATCCTGTGGAACCACCAGCCGATCGCGAATGCGCAGATTCCCCACTACCGCAGCCACATCAGCTACCTGTCGCAACGCCCGGCACTGCTTGAAGGCACGGTGGAGGACAACCTGCGCTTGCCATTCAGCCTCAAGACCCTGCGCACGCGCCGCTTCGACCTGCAAGCGGTGACCAAGCTGCTGGAGCATGCCGGTAAAAGCCCGGACTTCCTGGGCAAAAACGCCGGCGACCTGTCCGGCGGAGAGTCCCAGGTGGTGTCATTGATCCGCACCTTGCAACTGAACCCCGAAGTGCTGTTGCTGGATGAACCGACGGCCGCCCTCGACCCCACGTCCTCCCGTGATGTCGAGGCACTGATCAGCGCCTGGTATGCCGCCGACAATGCCCGCGCCTTTATTTGGGTGTCCCACGACCTCGACCAGGCCCGGCGCATGAGCGATATCCGCCTGCACATGAGCGCCGGCGTTTTGAGCGGAGCGGCCCAGCCATGAATTATCAAAATCTCACCGCGCTCGACATGGGCATCGCCGCCTCGCTGATCCTCATCAACGGCGCGCTCTCGCTGTTGCTGCGTCTGGGCCTGGGCCACCAATTGCTGTGGGCGGCCGTGCGTACCGTGGTGCAGTTGCTGGCCATCGGTTACCTGCTGGGCTGGGTGTTCGAGTTCGCCTACTGGTATGTGGTGCTGCCGCTGATGTGTGCGATGACCCTGATCGCCGGGCTCTCGGCGGCGGGGCGCGGGCGCCGCACCTACCGTGGGCAACGGGTCGACAGCATTCTGTCGGTGTGGGGCAGTTCGTGGCTGGTCACGGCGGTGGGGTTGTTTGCGGTGATCCGTATCCATCCGTGGTACGAGCCGCAGTATGCGATTCCGATTCTCGGCATGATCCTCGGCAATACCCTCACCGGCGTGTCCTTGGGCATTGAGCGCATGACCCAGGAACTGACCTCGGGGCGCAACACCATCGAGATGATCCTGGCACTTGGCGGTACACGCTGGGAAGCCGCCCAGGAGGCGATCCGCCAGGCCGTGCGCGCCGGGATGATCCCGACGCTGAACCAGATGACCGTGGTCGGCATCGTCAGCCTGCCCGGCATGATGACCGGCCAGGTGCTGGCCGGTGAGAGCCCGGTGGACGCGGTGCGTTACCAGATCGTGATCATGTTTCTGATCGCCGCCTCCTCGGCCTTGGGCACGGTAGGTGCGGTGCTGCTCACCTACCGTCGGTTGTTTTCCAACAGCCACCGGTTCTTGCGCGATCGGCTTGAAGAGCGCGCTTGAACCTCAGGTGCTGGTCTGGCCGTTCCGTCACCTGACGCCCGCTGCTCAACCCACATTTGACCGAGTATGACTCCAGAACCCCGTCCTGCCCGAAGGCCGCGACAACGGTGAATCAAGCTCAGTCAGTCACACCAAAATCCAGCACCACTTTCATCGCCTGGGTCTTGTCCGCCGCCAGTTCAAACGCCTGCACCGCCTGCTCAAACGGCACGGTGTGGGAGATCACCGGCTTCACATCGATGATCCCGCGATTGAGCAAATCCACCGCCTGGGCAAACTCGCTGTGAAAGCGGAAGGTGCCGCGCAAGTCGATCTCGCGACTGACCAGCAGGTTCAACGGCAACGACACATCGCCGCCGAGTCCGACCGTCACCAGCACACCCCGTGGCGCGATGCATTCCAGGCCATTGCGCAAGGCCTGGGCACTGCCGGAGACTTCGAACATCACCTCGAAATAGCCTTTTTCAGCGGTGTAGCGCTTGAGTGCATCCGCGCCGTCGGCAATGTTGTGGGTGCGCGTGGCGCCCATTTTTTCGGCGCAGGCGAGGGCGCTGGCGGACAGGTCCACGGCGACGATTTCACCGGCACCGGCGGCGCGCAGGCTGCCGATCAGCAGGTTGCCGATGGGGCCGCAACCGGTCACCAACACGCGTTTGCCGAACACCGCGCCGGCGCGTTGAATCGCGTGCAAACCCACCGACAGCGGCTCGGCCAGCGCACCTTCGGCCAGGCTCACGTGGTCGGCCAGCCGATGTGCCTGATGCGTCTCGATCACCAGGCTCTGGCGAAACGCGCCCTGAATATGCGGAAACGGCATCGCACTGCCGTAGAAACGCATGTTCAGGCAATGATTCGGCAGGCCTTGATGGCAGTAACGGCAACCGCCGCACGGGCGCGACGGCGATACGCTGATGCGCTGGCCGACCTTGAACAACCCGGCATCCGCACCCACGGCGTCGATCACCGCCGACACCTCATGGCCGAGCACCATCGGCTCGCGCAGGCGCACGGCGCCGAAGCCGCCGTGCTGGTAGTAATGCAGGTCCGAGCCGCAGATACCGCCACGGGCGATGCGCACGCGCAGTTGATCGGGGGCGAGGGGTTGCGGTTCGTCCTGGGGGTCGACCCGCAGGTCTTTGGAGGCGTGACAGACGATAGCGTGCATACAATTCTCCGGTTTACAGCGACGCGGTGATACCACCGTCGACGTACAGAATATGGCCGTTGACGAAGCTGGCAGCGTCACTGGCAAGGAACACGGCGGCACCGGCCAGTTCGGCCACGTCGCCCCAACGACGACTCGGCGTGCGTTGCACCAGCCAGTCGCTGAACTCGGGGTTGGCCACCAGGTTGGCGTTCAACTCCGTCTTGAAATAGCCGGGGCCGATGCCATTGACCGTCAACCCATGGGGGCCCCAATCGATGGCCATGCCCTTGGTGAGCATCTTCAACGCGCCTTTGCTGGCCGCGTACGGCGCGATGCCGGGGCGGCCCAGCTCACTTTGTACCGAACAGATATTGATAATGCGCCCGCGCTTGCGCGGGATCATCGCCCGCGCCACGGCCTGACCAACCAGAAAGGCACTGTCCAGGTTCGTGCTGATCAACTCGCGCCAGTGTTGCTCGCTGTAGTCCTCCAGCGGCCCACGCCGTTGCATCCCGGCGTTGTTCACCAGGATCTCCAGCGGGCCGAGGCGCGCTTCGATGTCCGCCACGGCGGCCTGGATCGCCGTGCTGTCGGTCACGTCAAACGGCTGGGTGTGCACCGTCAACCCTTCGGCCGCCAGCAGCGCCGCCGCATCGCGCAAGGTGCTGCGGTTGCGCCCGTTGAGCACCACCTGCGCCCCGGCCTGGGCCAGGCCGCGGGCAATTGCCAGGCCGATACCGGCACTGGAGCCGGTGACCAGCGCCAGCCGGCCATCAAGGCGGAAGTTGTCTAGAACGCTTTGCATAAGCTACCTCTCTTAACGCTTCACACTACCAACGACGGCAGCATGATGGACTCCAGGGCGACAAAGGGATGGACCTTGAGGTGGGTGATCAACAATATCTATCCGATAATCGTGACCCGCGCGACCAGCAGCCTATACGTGGGGTCCTTGTTCGGATTGTTATAGGCCACGCCCCGTCATATCGTGTATGAATTGGGCTTACTTCACCCCAGGGCGCTGGGCAGCGTCCAATTTTCATTTGTGATCGGGTGATCACCGTTTGTGATAACCATTGCTGATAGCTGAGAGAATTTAATGGAGTTAAAGCACTTGCGCGCCTTCGTGGTGCTCGCCCAGGAGCTGCATTTCGGCCGGGCGGCGGCGCAGTTGTCGATCGTGCAGCCGGCGTTGAGCATGCAAATCAAGGGGCTGGAAAGCGGCCTGGGCGTGCGCCTGCTGGACCGTAACCGCCACTCGGTCACACTGACCGACGCGGGCCGTGCGTTTCTGCCTGAAGCCCAGGCCACCTTGCACCAGGCCGCTCGGGCGGCAGAGGCGGCGCGGGCGTCCAGCCGCGGTGAAATCGGCCTGGTGCGCCTGGGGTTTGTGTCATCGGTGCTCCCGCAATTGCTGCCGCAACTGATCCGTGCCGTGCACCAGCGTTACCCGCGTATCGAACTGGAACTCAAGGACATGCCCGGCCCCGACCAAGCCGCGGCGTTAAAAAATGGCCAGTTGGATTTCGGCCTGATGCGCCTGCCGGCCGCCCACCCCGGCGTGCAGACCCGGGCGGTATTGCGTGAGCGTTTCTGCGTGGCGCTGCCGATGGATCACCCTTTGGCGGCCCTGGAATCCATCCAGCCTGCCGACCTGCTCGCGTTGCCGGTGTATATCCTCGCCAGGCGTTACGCGCCGGGGTTCTACGATGAGTTTATCCAGGCGGTCGGCATGCCCTTGGACATCGCCAGCGAGCTGGGCGAGTTCACCACTATGCTCGCGCTGGTCTCGGCCGGGTTGGGCATCGGCGTATTGCCGCAGCAGGCGGCGCGGGCGTTGCCGGTCAATTGCGTGTCGCGGCCTTTGCAATTGGGCGGGTTTGAGGCCAGCACCGGGTTGGCCTGGACCGAGTTGGACAGTGCAGTGAAGACCACCTTGTTCAACCTGATCGTGGAATTGTTTGGCGAGTGATTGTTTCATTGGGTGAAATGCTCGATTGTAAAGTCTGGTGATTCCATCGATCCGGGCAGCGGTGGAATATGCGTGGCGTCAACCCCACCACTTTGGAGCCTCTCATGTCCCAGCCTGCGATCAAACTGTATGGTTTTCCCTTGTCCGGTCACTCCCACCGGGTCGAGCTGATGTTGTCGCTGCTGGGTTTGCCCAGTGAATTTATCCTGGTCGACCTCAAGCAGGGCGCGCAGAAAGCGCCGGACTTTATCGCCAACCTCAACCGCTTCGGCCAGGTGCCGGTGATAGACGATAACGGCACGGTGTTGGCCGACTCCAACGCGATTCTGCTGTACCTCGCCAACCAATATGGCCACGGCCAATGGCTGCCGAGTGACCCCGTCGGCCAGGCTCGCGTGCAGCGCTGGCTGTCGGCGGCTGCCGGCCCACTGCACGCCGGGCCCGCTGCTGCGCGGCTGGCGCTGGTGTTTGGTGCCGACGTCGATACCGTCACGGCCATCAGCCGTTCCCATGCGCTGCTCAAGCGGGTGGAGGAACAACTGAGCCAAAGCCGCTTTTTGGTCGGCGAGCGGCCGAGCATTGCCGATGTGGCGTTCTACACCTACGTGGCCCATGCACCGGAGGGCAATGTGTCGCTGGCCGACTACCCTCATGTGCGTGCCTGGCTTGCCGGCATCGAGGCATTGCCGGGGTTTGTCGGCATGCCGCGCAGTGCCGTGGGGCTGCAATCAAAGTAGTGTTCAAGAGGCATGCCGATGGATCGATTTCATGAGATGCAAGTGTTCCTGGCGGTGGCCGAGGAGGAGGGGTTCGCCGCAGCTGCGCGGCGCCTGAACACTTCGCCGCCCAGCGTGACCCGGGCGATTGCCGCCATGGAACAACGTATCGGCACGCAGTTGCTGGCACGCACCACCCGCAGCCTGCACCTGACCGAAGCCGGCCAGCGTTACCTGGAAGATTGCCGCCGCATCCTCGCCGAGCTCGATGAGGCCGAGGAAGCGGCGGCGGGCAGCTACGCCATTCCCGCTGGGCACTTGACGGTGACCGCGCCGGTGCTGTTCGGCGAGCTGTATGTGGCGCCGGTGCTGGGGGACTACCTGGACCGCTTTCCCTTGGTGAATATCAACGCCTTGCTGGTCGACCGCGTGGTCAACATGGCCGACGAAGGCGTTGACGTGGCCGTGCGCATCGGCCATCTGCAGGCGCCGGGGCAGCAGGCGATAAAGGTCGGGGAAGTGCGCCGGGTGGTGTGTGCATCGCCCGGTTACCTCGACCAGCATGGTCGGCCGCAGCGGCCCGAGCAATTGCGTGAGGCCAGGATCGTCACCTCATCATCCAGCCAACTGGTGAGTGAATGGGCCTTCGTCGACGCCGGGCGGCCATTGACGGTGCCCATCGAGCCGCGTCTGGTGGTCACGGCGAATAACGCGGCGATCAACCTGGCGCGCCTCGGCTGGGGCATGACGCGGGTGCTGTCTTATCAGGTGGCGGCCGCGGTGGCGGCGGGGGAGTTGGAGGTTGTGCTGGAGGATTTTGAAGCGCCTCCGCTGCCGATCCAGGTGGTGTTCCAAAAAAGCGGCCGTGTGCCGGCCAAGGTCCACACCTTTGTGGATTTCCTCACCCATCGCCTCGGGCAGGACGCCGCCCTGAACCCGGCGATGAAGCGGCGCGGCTGATGCAACGCTATCGCGACATGCAGCTGTTTGCCGCCCTGGCCGATCAGCCCAGCCTGGCTTCGGCGGCGCGCCAGGCCCAAGTCTCCGGGCCGACCCTGATCCGCGCAGTCGCGCGCCTGGAGGCCCGCCTGCGGGTGCCGTTACTGCAACGCAGCACACGCGGCGTGAGCCTGACCGCAGCGGGCAGCGCCTATCTGGCTGACTGTGTGCGGTTGCTGGCAGCCGTCGATACCGCCGAGGCTTCGGCCAAAGGCTTGCACGTGCAGGCCCAGGGCAACTTGCAGGTGTACTTGCCGTTTCTGTTCAGCCGTTATGTGATGGCGCCGATATTGGCCGGCTACATGGACAGTTACCCCGACGTGCGCCTGGTGGCGCGCTACCACGACGACTACCCGAACCTGCACGAAGCGGGGCTGGATGTGGCGATTCTGGTCGGCGAATTGCCCAATTCATCGCTGATCGCCCGGCCGGTGGGGCAGGTGCGGCATATCCTGTGTGCCAGCCCCGATTACCTCGCCACCCACGGCGAACCCCGGCATCCGGTTGAGCTTAAACAGCATCGGCTGATTGCCGGTGCCGACCCGGTGGCCTGGGATTTTCAAGGCTTGCAGCTCAAGGCCCGTGCGCGCTTGAGCTGCACCACCGCGCAAGGTGAAATCAACGCGGCGGTGCAGGGTGCGGGGGTGATTCGTTGCCTGAGTTACCCGGTTCACCAGCACTTGCTGGACGGCCAGTTGCGCCGTGTGTTGCGTGACTTCGAACCGCCGCCGTTACCGGTGCATGTGGTGTACCGCGAGGGACGCAACGCACCGATGCGCGTGCGCAGTTTTGTCGACCATTGCGTGGCGGCGCTGCGTGAGCATCCGGCATTTCAGTTGGTGAAATAGTGGATTGCCCAGTGTGGGCATTCTCACCCTGGCAGGCAGGGCGCAGCATGGGCACATCCAACCTGAGGTGCTCACCATGAACCCAGTCGAACAATCCCCGTGGCACGCCGGCGAACGGCACGTGCAGGCAAGCGCCGGTGCTGCCGAGCGTATGGCCGTGGTCGGGCCCAAAGTCATTCGCGATCACTTGCCGGAGCAGCATCGGGACTTTTACCCGCTGTTGCCCTACCTGATACTCGGCGTGGTGGATGCCCAGGGTGTTCCGTGGGCAACGATGCTTGAAGGTGCGCCGGGCTTTGCACATTCACCCGACCCACACACCTTGCAGGTCGACAGCTTGCCGTCCAAAAGCGACCCGGCGCTTGCCGCCTTGCACACCGGCGCCAGCGTAGGCTTGCTCGGCATTGACCTGAATACCCGGCGCCGCAACCGTATGAACGGCCGCCTTGGCAGCCTGGACCACGAAGGCTTTTCGGTCGACGTGGTACACACCTATGGCAACTGCCCCAAATACATCCAGCTGCGTCCCGTTGACGGTATCGCCCGCAAGCCCGGCACCACGCTCGAGCGCCTCAACGGCCTGGACGCTGCGGCCCAAACACTGATCCGCAAGGCCGACACCTTCTTTGTCGCCAGTTACGCCGACGTGGACGGCGCACGCTCGGTGGACGTTTCACACAGAGGCGGCAATACGGGGTTTGTGCGGGTTGAAGGCAACGTGCTGACCATCCCGGATTTTGCCGGCAATCTGTTCTTTAATACCCTGGGCAATTTGCAGCTCAACCCGGTAGCGGGTTTGCTGTTTATTGATTTTGAGTCGGGCGATGTGTTGCAGGTTGCCGGGCGTACTTCGCTGATGCTTGAGGGGCCCGAGGTCGCCCGTTTCGAGGGTGCGCAGCGCTTGTGGACGGTAACGGTGGAGCAGGTCATACGCCGCCCGGCAGCATTGGCGTTGCGCTGGCAGAACTGATCGTTCCCACGCTCTGCGTGGGAATGCCGCCCCGGACGCTCCGCGTCCCGATGTCTGCGCATAGCTGAGCCTTGCGCAGTGTGACGCGGAGCGTCATGGGATGCATTCCCACGCGGAGCGTGGGAACGATCGGTCCGCCGAAATGTTGCTGGATGTTGAATTACCAGATTGAGCAGCATCCCTGGGTTAGCTTTGTTTGCCTACCGACAACAAGGACAGGTCATGCAACGCAAAGTCATCAATCCCACCTCCGTGTTCAACTCCCTGCAATACGGCTTCAGCCAGGCCCTCGAAGTGCCGCCTGGCCGGCGCATCATGCTCTCCGGGCAAGTGGGGGT
>NZ_FNOX01000025.1 GCF_900107155.1 Pseudomonas salomonii | reverse complement strand
TACGACTGGGCCTGGCAAAAGTACCTCGACGGCTGCGCCAACCACTGGATGCCGCAAGAGGTCAACATGACCGCCGACATCGCCCTGTGGAAAAACCCCGAAGGCCTCACCGACGACGAACGCCGCATCGTCATGCGCAACCTCGGCTTCTTCTCCACCGCCGACTCGCTGGTTGCCAACAACCTGGTCCTGGCCGTGTACCGCCTGATCACCAACCCGGAGTGCCGCCAGTACATCCTGCGCCAGGCCTTCGAAGAAGCGATCCACACCCACGCCTACCAGTACTGCATCGAATCGTTGGCCATGGATGAAGGCGAGATCTTCAACATGTACCACGAGATTCCATCGGTCGCTAAAAAAGCCGCCTGGGGCCTCAAATACACCCGCTCCATCTCCGATCCGAAGTTCGAAACCGGCACCGTCGAAACCGACAAAGAACTGCTGCGCAACCTGGTCGCCTACTACTGCGTCCTGGAAGGCATCTTCTTCTACTGCGGCTTCACCCAGATCCTATCCATGGGCCGCCGCAACAAAATGACCGGCGTGGCCGAACAGTTCCAGTACATCCTGCGCGATGAGTCGATGCACCTGAACTTCGGTATCGATGTGATCAACCAGATCAAAATCGAAAACCCGCATTTGTGGGATGCTGAAATGAAGGAAGAAGCGACCCAGATGATTCTGCAGGGCACGCAACTGGAGATTGAATATGCGCGCGATACCATGCCACGTGGGGTGTTGGGCATGAATGCGGCGATGATGGAGGATTACCTGAAGTTTATTGCTAATCGTCGGTTGTCGCAGATTGGTCTTAAAGAAGAATACCCAGGGACGACGAATCCGTTCCCGTGGATGAGCGAGATTATGGACTTGAAGAAGGAGAAAAACTTCTTTGAGACTCGTGTGATCGAGTATCAGACTGGTGGTGCGCTGAGCTGGGATTGATTTTGTAACACATTACTTACAACATACTTTATACAAAAAAGGCCTTCAAATGAGGCCTTTTTTTTCGAAAAATAATTACTTAAAATACAAATCTTAAAAATTAGTCAAAATTTATGATCCTAGTGAACATTTCATATGCCATATCCATAGGAACTGCATTCCCTATTTGAAGGGCAATTTGAGACTTATTACCAAAAAACTTATAGTCGTCAGGAAATGTTTGAAGCCTTGCCGCCTCACGCAAAGTTATGGCCCTGTTTTCTTCGGGATGTGCAAATCGCCCTCTAGTTACATCGGTACATCCTGTGGTTAATGTCGGAGCAGGCGAAGTCCATTTCATGCGGCCATATACATCAGGAAAAGAATTTTCTGAAAGTTTTTTATGACATGCCAACTGAAGATCGAATGGTAGAGATGAGCGACTACCACCATCTGCGGGAATGGCACTGAGTCTCCTCAAGGTAAGCTCACTATGGCGTCGAGAAGTATGCAAAGGATCGGTGACATTCGATTCATTTGAACAGGGACTTAATCCCTTAAAGGCAAAACGTACATCCCTAGTCTCCAACTTTAATTTCGCAACCAACTCAAATGAATCACACCCACGTGCGTCAAGGGAAGCAAAAAAAACAAATCTAATACGTCTCTGCGGCACGCCCAGATTTGCCGCGTCAATCCGCGCCGGCTGATTAAAACTATACCCTAGCACTTTAAGGCTTTTCTGAAGCTTTACAATAGTTTTTGAAGAACCCAATCCCGGAACATTTTCCACCCAGATATACTTAGGCCTTAAAAGCTCAACGAATGGCAATGCTTCTAAAAGCAAAGGAATACGGCTGTCGTCGGTATTTCGCTTTCTATTCTGAGAACTAAAAGGTTGGCAAGGAGCACAAATAGCAAGCAACTCTAACCCATTACCACTGATTTCATGAAGCAAATCCCGAGGATTGACTCTACGAATATCGTCATTAAAAAACCTAACCTCAGGATGATTTAGTTTATAAGTAGCAGCCGCATTCGGATCAATATCCAACGCCGCCGCCACTTTAAACCCGGCTTTCTTTAGAGCAGCACTAACTGAACCTGAGCCGCTAAAAAAATCAATTGCTAAAGGTCGCTGGTCTTGCTCAATAATTTTAACAGTATCTATTGACATTATTTGCTCGACTGAAGCCTAAGCCATTCAGACTGATTGAGACCTACCCTTGTCAATGAACTCATAATTTTGTTTACAAGACTTAAAGAGTTCTGCTCCCTTAACTCAGCTATCCACCTCCATTTTTTCCCACTGCTATCCGTAAAGACCCATCGCGAATCTTCTTTTTCAGCGGCAACCACTGAACGCCCAGCAGACGCGGCGAATCTTATGGTCCTAATGATAAGATCTTTATAAGGTAAATTAAAGGTTTCACAAGTGCTTTCTATCGGAAGCACAAGTTCATAACCAGAAGAACATTGAACGATCTCCACAAAAGAAAAGCCCCGAGGATTTGTTAAAACATCCAAACGAACAGCATCGCATTTAGGCTGCAGGCACAAAATATACTCAAAAATATTAGTATCTACTATCGGTTCAAGTGAACGAAGCACAACCCCTAACGTAAGTATGGGTGGCGTATCCACAACCCTCGCAACTCCTACTCCGGAATGTCTAGCCAAAGTAGAAAGCACAGAAAAGTCTTTATGGGCTTTTTCTGACTCCTCATCAGACTTGAAAAAAGAATTACAAACCTTTAGCCCTCCCTGCTGCCCCCCCAACTTTTTTAATCCTGAAAAACCGTCCTCAACCAATTGTATTTTGGATGCACTATTTAGCTTTGAAATATCCCTTCCTTCGGCGTTAAATGAAATATTAACATTAGTTTCCTGGAGACCCGTCTGGGTACCCAACCAAAGAACAGACCCCGCCTTTCCAACAACTCTTTCTGCAATTTTCGCTTTATTAACAGTTATAGAAAACTCAGAAAGAATGACATCCGTCAATAATCGCCCTGCATCGTCGGGATCGGAAGCTGTAGATCTTTGCCCAGCAAATACCCCATCCATACACGGGGAAAACTGTGCCAGTAGTCGATGGGTATCATTTCTAATCGCAGCAATACTATCCAGCGCAAAGGCCTTAAGAAGCCCTTGAGAGAGGATTGTAAACTCTTTGATTGCTCGTGTAGGGAGATCACGCCAAGAAACCACGTCGGGATTATTAGTATAATCCTTACGAGTTGGCTTGTTTATAAATCGAATTCTTGCGCTTTCTGAATTAAGGAGACGCTTATTCGTGTCGCATACTCTAGCCAGGTGTCCCAACCCCTTTTCTAGCTCTGCCGCTGCAGACTCCAAATCGGGCTCCCCTGTGTAAACTAAAACAAGCCTTAACCTTCCACCAACTTCAAGATCGTATTCAAGAAGTTTTCTTATTACACCAATTGCAGCTTGTGAATTATCCACCTCCAACTGCCAATCAATTATGGATATATCTGCGAACTTCGCTGCTAAAAATGTAGTATCGACAATTTCATCGCGAGCAGTTTTATTATCAGGCAAGTAAGAGCCACAAACCAGACCAAGTCGAGAGAAAGAGTTAACAATCTCTCTCAGATCAATATCATGATTTCCATACGTACCTGACCCACTCGCCTCGTCCTCGTTTAACCCGCCCTGAGAGCTATCAACTTCTTGCGACGACACTACACCAGGAAACAAACTAGACTTCCGGGCAGCCACTTTAGGAGGTTCGGGCAAGGATGGAGACACGAAAGGTTGATTATCTGCAATCAAAACAGTGCGAACAAAGTTAAGCGCGGACTTTGTGCAGTGATCAAAAAAACTATTAGCGGCCTCAGACATCATTATTCTCCATAACATCCATAACTTCCTTCGCGATCCTAAAAACTGGCGACCTATCTACCCCACTGCTAATTAACTCTAGGTCAAGACCAACGCTCTTCAAAGCATCTCGCGACACAGAAAGTCCCATCCCCCTTCCATTTGGTTTCATCGAAACCCCAAAATCAAATATTTGGTTTGCGATTCGTACTGGAATACCTGGGCCACCGTTTTCTATCGTAAACCCTTTAGAGTCGGCATCGAGCTTAATCCACTTATCCGACTCTCTGTACGATACTATCCAGAAAATAGCATTATCTATAACATTTACAAAGCTAGCTAAAACTGTAGATGCATAAGTATTAATAGAGAATCTCTCAAAATCCTTAGTAACTATTAGCTCTATCCCTGTTTTTTTAAGCCTATCAATAAAGGCATCTTGAAGGTAACGCAGAATCATCGCCCCAGTGACATCAACAAGATTCCTTCTTACCCTCCTACTCAGGGGAGCAAACAGCGATAAATAACCATCGACATGATCAAAATTAACCCTTAATTTCTCATAAGCCTCATCTAGCCCAGCAGTACCATCGGCCCAAGGTTTAATCTCGCGAATGGAATCACGGATGCCACCAACGACGTTATCCAGCTCATGTCCAATAATCCCAACTGCACCTCCTGCTTGAGCGAGATCATTGTACAATGACACCTGATCTTCCAGCTCGGAAATTCTTGCTTCTAACGCAGCGATAGTTTCTTCTGGCGTGGTACGTTCAGACACATCAACTCGAAACCCTTGCAGCTGTCTAAATATCGATTCAAAAATTTGTTTTTTAGATGATAACTGAGAGACCATACGTAACTCGAGTTCCCTCTGACGCAAAAATGCTTCTGCGCTTGTAAGTCCATCTAAATCAGACCTATTCAAATCAATTACAACTTCTTCGGCCGCATTTTTAAACTGATCAAAACTACTCTTTAGCAATTGCTTAATATCGTAATCCACACGAGACAGTTCAGCTTCGGCGTCAGAACGCATCTGCCGAAGGTTTTTCATGGCTTCGTTTTTTTCCGCATTAATGGCGAGCACAGCTCTGTCACGCTGTTGAATCTTAATATCAAATCGACTTCTAAAAACGGAAACTATTTCAGCAACCTGCTTCCTGGCGGGCTCAAGCTCAGAAATACGGAAATTCTCAAACCATTCTACGTAATTATTGAACGCCTCACTATCCTCTTTACTAGGACTGAAGGTTCTAGGCCTCGATAGCAACAACCCTTTCTCTAAACTATCGACATCACGATATGCCTGCTGCTCAAACTCTGTCGAGTCCGTGCTTATAAACTCAGGAAAAGCATTATCCAACGAACACAAGTTAGATTTTAAACCTTCAATTATCTTTATAACTGCCGAGGACGGATCACCTCTATTTATACTGTCGAATATTTTACCTAGTGAAATCTTGAATTCATTTCGCCTACCTGCGACCTGTTTACTTCTTCGAATTAGCAAATCCGCTTTAGTCTGAAGTTCCGCACGCGTCTCTCTAAATTCGCTCCCGTGTTCCGCTCGCTCCCGAAAATAATCTTTAGCCAGCTCTTTCAACCAATTTTCTAATATTGCCCGAAACTGTCTAAACGCCTTGTTCTCACGAAACCCTTCTCGACCAGCTTTTTCGATTAACGTAGAGTTCTCCGAGCTATCAATTGCTACGTAACCAATCATGCGCCTGTGGGAAAAAAACCAATCTTTTGCAGCTAAAGTCCGCCTATTTTCAATTCTCAGCCAATCATAATCTGATTGCCCATATGGAAGAACGCGAATTCCGTCCCTGTAAACGTAGAATCCGCCATATCGCCAAAGTTTATCCATCATCTCTTTATGAGTTTCAGGATCCAACAACGACTCAGAACTTCTTCCTTGCACTGCAGCCAACCGAACAGTAAATGCACCACACTCAGTCTGCTTTCCGCCATTTCCAGGCCAGTTCAATACGTAGGGCTCTGCGACACCTTTATATATATTTAAAGTACCTACAAACTGACCAAATTCGTCAAATCGACCTTCAAACAGATGATCCGCCTTTAATAAGTCGCGCTCATTAAAGAAGCTGTCACCTAAAATAAGCTCATTCACCAAACCTGATGGCTTATGATCCCTAAACTCAGCTTTAATTGGTGGGTCAATTCCGTCTTGCATAGCGTTACCAAAGCCGAGCAAAACACGTTTTAAAGGTGGAGCATCTCTAGTTTGCTCATCTTCATCGACATCGACACTTAGTATTTCATCAGTAGGACTTAGATAAAAATGCGTTCCATAGTTAAGACCTTCAAGCGAAAGGCTTTTCGCGTCATCGTCTTCAGCAACTGCGATAGATGCGAACCATCTATCATAGGCAACCACATCCAGACTGTAGCTATGTAAATTCTCAAGAATTTGCGTACGCTTTTCTGAATTTAGCGGCAATATCAATTCAGCATTATCAATTACTTTTTGCAGCATCATCTTTATATCTGAAGCTGTCGGCAGCCCTAAAAACTGCTCCACCGGCACCTCAATTTGATCTATATTCAAACCTGGAACTTCAAATAGCTCCCAGCATACCAAGGAGGCGACAATATTCTCACAACCATTTTCTCTAACTGCACGAGACATTGCAAATGTTATAGGTGCAATAGTAGCAATGGCCAATCGACCAATACCTTTTTCTCCCAACACAGGACGATATGGCAGCTCTTTGGGACCAGTCCATACTTTAGCAGGGTCTTTGTTCAATCCAAGTTTGCTTTCTGTCCCTAACGCTAGCCATTTATTAGTGAAATCTTCTAGCGTCATACCAAGGCCATTATCACGAATTATTAGCAGCCTCTGACTCCTAATAAAATCAGCCTCCACCCTAGTTGCATAGGCATCATGGGAGTTTTTGAACAGCTCGTGAATTGCTGTAGGTATACCGGCTATCTGTTGTCGCCCGAGCATATCCACTGCACGTGCGCGCACCGAAAATTTGGCCATTGGATCCTCCATAGCCTGAATAACTGAGTACTGTAGAAAGTATTGCATCAATGGTGAGCCAGATCTATCAACCTCGCGAACGAGGAGGCTTGACGACGATGCTCTGCCACCCTAGGCTGCGGTCCGGCGCCTAAGAAACGCCTCAACCAGAGCGGTCCTCCGCACCCGACAGCCATGCGGCTTTTTTTCGCCAGCGGTTTCTCTACGCCTGTGAAAAATCCCCGTTATGTCGGGAGTGGGCGAATACAAGACCCGAAAGGGGAATATGTCCGGCCCGTCTCTGGTGGGTTTCTTAGCTCCCGACACCCATAACGCATGCCCTAAGAAAGCAACCAGAGGTAACGGAAATGCCTGGATACTTTGCATCATCTGCGAAGGTCATTCGCAGTACCCGCACCATTTCTCCAACACCCTCCAATCCGGAGGTGTGCCATGTATGAACCTACCGTATTCACTCGCCAAAACCTGCAAATGCATGCCCTGCTGCTGGAGAACCAGCCATGGTTCTGTGCTCGTGACCTTGGTCGCCTGATGGGGCTTTATCTGGCTGAGCGAATGGTGAGCAAGCTCGATGAGGATCAGCGGCAGACACTGGATATCTGCTATCACGGCCAGCCTGAGAACATGCTGATGATCAGCGAATCCGGCGTATATGCATTGCTGGTGTACCACTACTCACCAGGACATCGCCTGTTGCGTGAATGGTTGACCCATCAAGTGGTGCCTACATTGCGTGACAAGCATCAACCACGATCTACAGACCGTCCGATGCTGAGCTTGCTTGATTGGCCCGAAATGTCGTTGAGCCTTCTGCATTGGCAGGATGAAGGCTGGATTCGGTTACGAGATATGCCATATCTACTGCTCAACAGGACTCGCCACAGGGCGCCGCCGAGTAGAAACTGGCTGCAGAAGATCGCGGAATATTTCCGGCCTTCAGGTCATTCGGTGCGCTGAGCTTTCATATTTGGGTCGCCCGAGCTGAAGCTCGGACGGCCTTCTTATCGGTCTTCCTCTTTTTTTCGTTCAGAACTATCGCTAGCCTTCCACTTCGTCGGAAGTGCAAATCCGTGAGCCAATATGCCGAAAAAGGCAAACCACCCGATGATTGGATATTGAATAATAAAATCAGTCCTAATCCCAAAAAAAGGAAACTCGCCATACTTAATCACCTCAATATAGGACACCACAAAATAGCCGTTATAGACCACGCAAAAATAGAGCTTTATATGATTCAAATCACACCCAGAAAACCTCCTTTTCAGAGCATAAGCGGACCATACGCCCCCCATCACAAACAACATCGACCAAAACACAATCATTCATCAAGCCTTTTATATATTTGCCTGCCAGTTTCATAATCGATAAAAGCTTCCAACCCTAACGGCACCGCCCCCATAGTTTCATAAGCCCGTACTTTATCTCCTCTTATGTATCTAAATAATCGCCATGCGTCAGGTTTAATCACAAGCCTGCCAAGACCGTACATTGACAATCCTATATCCGCGCCACCGTAGGCTAGGTCGCCTTCACGCTCACCATACCCAAGCGATCTTGCTGTCTCGCGATACCCGCTCCTCACCGGCCCCACTGCATCTGAAGCCTCATCAATTAAATTTCTACCGCTCTCATAAATATTATTAGCGCCGTGCGCCATAATCGGGATGCCCGCCAGCAAACACAGCGTACCGACTGAGGCGTAGCAAATTCCTGCCCCCGTCGCAAACTGAAGTGCGCCCGCGATAACCCCGATGCCTTTCCTCCCCACCTCAAGGGATTGGTTTAGGAGGCTTTCTTGTTCGTGCTTTATTTCTTTCAATCCCTGATCAACAGTTTTTCTGCCTTCCTCAACTTCCCTAACAATACTCCGCGCGTAATAAGCCACCTCCCGATTAAATTGCAGCCGAACAATCCCATCATTTATATTCCGAGCGCTTATCGTACAAGCCTGGTTAGTCAGATACGCCGCAGCCTGACTAACCACCCAGAGGTCTTGAAAGGTAGGTTTCCGTTCTTCATCTTTTGTGTTCACCGGCCTGCCTCCCAAGTACTGAAGCCACTTGTTCCCGCCTGATGATGAGTCCAGATTATTTCGCGATATTTAAGCGCAACATGCTCTTGTGCCTCTGCATCAATATGCAAAACAGAATGCGGTACGTCGACAGTGAGGTCAGTGATGATGCAGCCTCGAATATCGACGCTGTAGTATTTTTCATGCCAGCCCGATTGGGCGATACGGTAAAAATTAATGACGCAGTTGAGCTCTTCCCTGTTGGAAAGCGCTACCGCCAGCAAGGGTGACGATTTGTCGATATTTTTGGTAATGGCAATCGGCCCATGACTCGACGTCCTGACGTTGCCCCTGTTAGCCATATTATGGTGGAAGGACAGCACCATTATCTCGTCGCAGTGCCCCTCCTGCCACTTGTTGCCGATAGAGTCTTGAGTCGAACACTTGGCAGAAATCAGACCTTGGAATTTGCCGCTGATGGTCATGTAGCCGTGGTTTGCCATAGGGTTAACGCCTTGTTGTTTTTTGCATTTACCATACGAAAAATAGCAAATAGGAGATATCGGAAAGTTCGCTTTAAGTGGTACGAGTGGTATGTAGGAAATTCAACCCGCAGTTCAATCAATCAGCCCAAACACTTGCACGAACTACCTGCACTCATTCTCGAGTGAGCGTGCCGGAACCTCAGAAGCCCCAATCCTGGCTCAGGGGTAGTAAACTCGTATCGCCATAAACGTAGTGACCGTCGCACGCACAAAGAAGAGCGCAGAGGCTGACCCGCAGCGACCCGGCTGAACCATCAACCTGAACCCCGGCAGGCAAGCGCCAGTCAGAACGCTATGAAATCGCCCCACCTGATCAAGGACCACCCGTGAACCCAGACATGCTCGAAGCCGGCCCCATCGACGCCAAAGTACTCTCCGTCTTTGACTTCGACGGCACCCTCACCCACCACGACAGTTTCGTGCCCTTCCTCAAATTCGCCTTTGGCCCCGTTGAGTTCTACGGCCGGATGGTCAAACTCGCCGTGCCTGGGCTGCGTTTTTTGCTGCAGCAGATCAGCCGGGATGAGTTGAAGGCGCAGTTGATCCGCACCTTTATGACGGGCGTGGAGAAGGCGTGGGTGCAGCAGCAGGCTGAGGCGTATTGCCAGCGCACCTGGGGCAAGTTGATGCGCCCGAGTGGTTTGCAGTCGGTGGCGGATGAGGTGAAGTCGGGAGCGGTGGTGACGCTGTGTTCGGCGTCGCCGGCGTTGGTGTTGCAGCCGTTTGCGAATCGGCTGGGCATCAAGTTGATCGGCACTGAGCTTGAGGTGGTCGACGGGGTGTTGACGGGCAAGCTCACGGGGAATAATTGCCGCTGTGAGAACAAGGTGCTGCGCCTTGAGGCGGTGTATGGGGATTTGGGCGAGTATCGGCTACGGGCCTGGGGCGATACGCGTGGGGATCGGGAGTTGCTGGCGGCGGCGCAGGATGCGCATTTTCGGCATTTTCATTCGAAGAAGAAGCGCGCCAAGTTGCAGCGGTGATGCGGGTGGATGGGGTCGACGGGGAACCCGAGTCGATCCCATCGCTGCCTCGCTGGGGCTCGTGAGCTCCCACAGTGGGTCGATGTGAGGCTGGATGGCGAACTGCATCGGTGCCTGATGCTGTAATCCACGATCCAGCCATTAACACGTTTGAACTCGCCTTCATTAGAGAGGGAGAAAACTCCCCCTCTGATTTTTACCGTGTACTAACGCTTTCTTATGGGGACGATCAGCATCGTTATTGCTTGGTACAACTGAAGGCGCGGCCGCTATACATTTCGGAAGCCTTTTTCTCTGCATCCGCTTGAGAGCTTGCCGTCACAGTAGTGAGAGGCCCTTTCGTCGAGACGGACCTGCAAGAATACGTAGCATCTGCGGCATACGCTGCACACGTAAACATCATCAGACAGGTTGCAACGCAACTGCTGAGTTTACGAACTGGCATTTTCATAATGGCGCTTCCTCGACTGAAATAATGGACCTCCATGATTGAGCCAAGAGAAACCGCCCTGGAACTGTCAGATCTGACAGTTTTTTAGAGCCGTTAGAAATCAATCCAATTTCAAATCAATAAACGGATTACACGGGAGATCTCAGGTCCACGCCCAGCGCCGTCGCAAACGCTTTCACCATCGGGCTTCTCGGCGCGTTATGGCGCAAAATCAGGTTAAACGCCGTGCTCAGGTGAACCTGTTCCGGGCACATTGGGCGCAGGCGCCCTTCCCTGACCAGTGGCGCTGCGTAGTGTTCCGGCAGGAAGCCCAGGAAGCGGCCGGTGAGGATCAGGATGGCCACGGCTTCCACCTGTGAGGCCGACGCGGACTGGCTGTCGTAGGTGACGAAGTTGGCTTTGTCGCTATGGATCGCGTACCGGTGGTTGACCACTTCGTATTGGCGCAGCACCTCTGGGGTGATGTCGCTCGCGTTGAACAGCGGGTGTCCTACGGCGCAGTAGGCGTGGGCTTTTTCTTCGTAGAGGGGGAAGTAGTCGAATTCTTCTCGGCGCTGGTACACCGGCACGATGCCGACAATCAGCCGCCCTTCCACCACGCCGCGCTCAACTTCGTCCAACTGCGAGGCATGCAGGCGCAATCTAATTTTTGGCGATTCGCTGTGTAGTTTCCCTAATGCGTTAATTAGCGGCGAATTAACGTCGGACACGGTGTTATCAATAACGCCGACACTAAGGTCGCCAATCAGCTCGTTTTGCGCCGAACTAAGCTTGTCGCGAAAACTGTCTACCGAGGTAAATAACTCGATGGACGCTTGATACACCAATTTGCCTTCTTCGGTCAGGCCGAATCCTTCGCGGCCCCGTGTGCACAGGCGCATGCCGATGCGAATTTCGAGGTCGGAGATCTGTTTACTGATGGCCGCCAGGCCCACATTCAGCTCGTTTTGTGCGGCGCTGAAGCCGCCAGCTTCGACCACGGCCATGAACACGCGCAGCAATTTGAAGTCCAGCCCGCTCAGTTGCAAGGGCGGTCGTGTGCCGGGTTTTGGCGGTACGTTTCCAGAAGTGGAAAGTGGGGTTTCCATAATACGCGTTGACCTCAAGTGCCATATTCAACAGGCTTCAACCCAATCCTTGAACATAGCCAGGCGGCGATAATGAACATAAACATCCGCCCTTGGCAACCTTGAATACGGCGCGTCAGACGCTGGTTCAGTCTAGTTGAAATCTTATTTTTACTGCCTCCGACTCTTCTAAAAAAAAGCGTGAGGAATACCGATGTCCCAGCCCACCGATCGCCTTTGGGGCGCGCGTTTCAAGACCGGTCCGTCTGCTGCCTTGGCGGCGTTGTCGCGCTGCCCCGAGCGCTATTTCCGCCTGACGCCCTACGACCTGGCCGGCTCCCGTGCCCATGCCCGTGAGTTGCAGCGCGCCGGTTTGCTGGATGAGTCGGAGACCTTGCGCACCCTCGAAGCCCTGGACCGTATCGGTGACGATTTCGCCGCCGGGCGCCTGCATCCAACCCTGGATGACGAGGACGTACACACTTTTATCGAACGCGTATTGACCGAGCGCCTGGGCGCCCTGGGCGGCAAGTTGCGCGCCGGGCGTTCGCGTAACGACCAAACCGCCAATGACCTGCGTCTGTTCCTGCGCGACCATGCGCGCACTCTCACCAGCGAGGTGTTGGGTTTGCAGCAGGCGCTGGTGGAGCAGGCCGAGCAGCACATCGACAGCATTTGCCCAGGGTTCACCCATTTGCAGCAGGCGCAACCGATTGTGTTTGCCCATCACTTGTTGGCCCACGCCCAGTCGATGCTGCGTGATGTGCAACGGTTGGTGGATTGGGATGCGCGCACGGCATTGTCGCCGTTGGGTGCCGCGGCGATGGCCGGTTCTGCCATTGCACGCCAGCCTGAGCATTCGGCCAAGGAAATGGGCTACACCGGGCCGTGCGAAAACTCCATCGATGCCGTCGCCAGCCGTGACCATGTGGCGGAATTCCTGTTTGTGGCGGGCATGCTCGGGGTGAGTATTTCGCGGCTGTCGGAGGAGTTTTGCCTGTGGTCGTCGCGCCAGTTTCGCTGGGTGGTGCTGGACGATGCCTACGCCACCGGCAGCTCGATCATGCCGCAGAAAAAGAACCCGGACATCGCCGAATTGGCGCGGGGCAAGGCTGGGCGTTTGATTGGCAACCTGACCGGGTTGATGTCGACACTCAAATCCTTGCCGCTGTCGTACAACCGCGATTTGAGTGAAGACAAACACAGTGTGCTGGACAGCGTCGACACCTTGCTGCTGGTGCTGCCGGCGATGGCCGGGATGGTGGCAACCATGCAGGTGCAGGTGGAAGAACTGCGACGCCAGGCACCGATGGGCTTCACCTTGGCGACCGAGGTGGCGGATTGGTTGGCCACTCGCGGTGTGCCGTTTAAAGAGGCGCATGAGATTACCGGCGCGTTGGTGCAGGCCTGTGAGCAGCATGAGATTGAGCTGTGGGAAGCCTCGCCGGCGATGTTGGCGCAGGTGGACGCGAGGTTGCTGCCTGAGGTGCGTGAGTGCCTGACCCTGGAGGCGGCGATTGCGGCGCGCAGTGGGTGGGGTGGCACGGCGCCGGAGCGGGTGAGAGAGCAGATTGGGCGGTTGAAGGTGGCGTTGGCTGAGCAGCAGAAGTGGGTTGAGGGTTATCAAGGGTTTCGGATTTAGGCCTGGGCCGGTGTGGTGAGCTGACTGGCGCTTTCGCAGGCAAGCCAGCTCCCACATTGGATCGGGTTTCAACCGTGGGACCGAGTACAGCGGTAGTCGTTTTTTGACGATCGTTCCCACGCTCTGCGTGGGAATGCATCCTGTGACGCTCCGCGTCGCCAAGCCACGCACTAACAGCGGGACGCGGAGCGTCCGAGGCGGCATTCCCACGCAGAGCGTGGGAACGATCAAGCAACACGTATTTTTTGGAGAATCACCATGAACCAAACCCCGGCGGAGCGCTTGGAAGCCGAGCGCAAGTTGTCCGAGAACCAGTTCGATATCACGCAGTACGAGCACGTGCCGAGGCGGTATTACGGGCGGATGTTTTTTGCCACCTTGATCGTGATCGCCCTGGCCGCGCTGCTGCGCGCATTTGCCAACGGGCAGATCGAATGGTCCTACATCGGCCAGTTCCTCACGTCTGAAGCCATCCTCTGGGGCCTGGTCAACACCATCGTCATGTCGATCCTGGCGATGGCGCTCGGCGTGGTGATCGGGGTGATCACAGCGATCATGCGCATGTCGGCCAACCCGATCCTGCGTTATGTGGCCATCACTTACACCTGGCTGTTCCGCGGTACGCCGCTGATTTTGCAGCTGCTGCTGTGGTTCAACCTGGCGCTGATTTTCCCGGTGATCGCGATTCCCGGCCTGTTCAGCATCGACACCGTCGACCTGATGACGCCGTTCGTGGCCGCCCTGCTCGGCCTCAGCATCAACCAGGGCGCGTACACCGCCGAAGTGGTGCGTGCCGGTTTGCTCTCGGTCGACACGGGCCAGTATGAAGCCGCCAAGTCCATCGGCATGCCGAGCCTGCAAGCACTGCGTAGGGTGATTCTGCCGCAGGCCATGCGGGTGATCATTCCGCCTGTAGGCAACGAGTTCATCAGCATGGTGAAAATGACCAGCCTGGCCAGTGTGATCCAGTACTCGGAACTGCTGCACAACGCGCAAAACATCTACTACGCCAACGCGCGGGTCATGGAGCTGCTGATTGTGGCCGGCATCTGGTACCTGGCGGTGGTGACTGTTCTTTCATTTGGTCAGAGCCGCCTCGAGCGTCGTTTTGCCCGCGGCGCCGGCAAGCGTTCGTAAGTTTGGGTTGAGGAGATTTGCCCCATGAGAAGCATCGTCAAGGCCGTCAACCTGAACAAGTATTACGACCAGTATCACGCGCTGCGCGACATCAATATCGAGGTCGAGCAAGGCGAAGTGATGTGCATCATCGGCCCGTCCGGCTCGGGCAAAAGCACCCTGCTGCGTTGCGTCAATCAGCTGGAAAAAATCGACAAGGGCGGCCTGTGGGTCGACGGCGAGCTGGTCGGTTACCGGGTGGTCGGCAACAAACTGCATGAGATGAATGAATCGCAGATCGCCCGCCAGCGCCTGGCCACCGGCATGGTGTTTCAGCGCTTCAATTTGTTCCCGCATATGACCGTGTTGCAGAACATCATCGAAGGCCCGGTGCAGGTGCTCAAGCGCTCGCCCAAGGAAGCCATCGAAGACGCGCTGGAGTTGCTGGCCCGCGTGGGGCTGGCGGACAAGCGCAATGCTTACCCGGTGGAATTGTCGGGCGGCCAGCAACAGCGTGTGGCCATTGCCCGTGCGTTGGCGATGCGCCCCAAGCTGATGCTGTTTGACGAACCCACGTCAGCCCTCGACCCGGAGCTGGTCGGCGAAGTGCTGTCGGTGATGCGCGATTTGGCCACCACCGGCATGACCATGATCGTGGTCACCCATGAGCTGGGCTTCGCCCGCGAAGTGTCCAACCGCATGGTGTTTATGGATGCCGGCCAGATTGTGGAAGCCGGCAGCCCTGAAGAAATTCTAATAAGCCCACAAAACCCGCGTACCCAAAGCTTTATTTCTGCCGTTCGCACTTAACTAAAAAACTAACGAGAACGCCCCCATGAAAAAATTGTTTATCCCCACGTTGCTCGCAGGCCTGATGGCCTCCACGTTTGTGTTCGCGGCATTGCCGGCGGCAATCAAGGACAAGGGTGAGATCAGCGCGGCCATCGTGCCGAACTACCCGCCGATGGATTTCAAGGACACCGCTACCAACAAGCTCACGGGCCTGGATTTCGACCTGGGTAACGCCCTGGCCGAGCGCCTGGGTGTGAAGATCAAGTGGCAGGAAACCGGCTTCGAGCAGATGCTCAGCGGCCTGACCACCAAGCGCGTCGACATTGTGCTGTCGGGCATGAGCGACACCGCCGAACGCCAGAAGTCCGTGACCTTCATCGACTACTTCACCAGTGGCCCGCAGCTGTACACCCTGGCCAAGCGTGAAGACCTCCAGGCATTGACTGACCTGTGCGGTAAAAAAGTCGGCACCAGCCGCCGTACTACCTGGCCGTCGGAAATTGCCGCGTGGAGCAAGGAAAACTGCGAAGCGGTCGGTAAGCCAGCCATTGTGGTGATCGGCACCGAAGGCTCGGCAGATGCGCGGGCGCAGTTGCAGCAGAACCGTCTGGATGCGGCGATGCAGGGCAGCGAGACGATTCCTTATTTGATGTCGCTGGACAAGGGCAAGTACAAGCCGGTGGGCCTGGCGATTTCCAAGCAGTTCACGGGGCTGGGGATTGAGAAGAGCAACACCGAGTTGGTCACGGCGATCAGTGAGGCGCTGCAGGGCATGATTGAGGATGGCACCTACGGCAAGATCCTCAAGAAGTGGGATCTGGAGCGAGGTGCGGTGGAAAAAATCTCCATCAATGCAGGCCAGTAAACACACGATCTAGAATGTGGGAGCTGGCTTGCCTGCGATAGCGGTGGGCCAGTAAGCAATAAGCAAGCTGACCCACCGATATCGCAGGCAAGCCAGCTCCCACATTGGATCTGTGTTCAGATTTGAATTGTGTAATAACAAGGACGCTCGCCCCCACCGTGGCCACCTATTCCCTGGTAATTCGCCGCCTGATGATCTGCTCGGTGACCATCGTGGTCAGCCGCGCCATGACCAGCCCCTTGCTGGCCTTGCTCTTGAGTACCCGACTGGGCCTCAACCAGCAGGACATCGGCCTGTTGATGGGCATTGCCGTGTTCATCGCCACGTTGCTGGGCCTGTATGGCGGCTACATCATCGACCGCCTGGAAAAGCGCAAGCTGCTGATCCTGGCCATGCTCTCCAGCTCCATCGGTTTTCTGTTGCTGACGTTTGCCAGCAACCTCTATCTCACCACCCTGACCCTGGTGATTACCGAAGCCGCCTCGGCGCTGTTCCTGATCGGCTCCAAAGCCATCATCAGCGAGAACCTGCCGGTGGGAGATCGCGCCAAGGTGTTTTCCCTGCGTTACACACTGACCAACGTCGGCTACGCCACAGGGCCGATGATCGGCGTAGTGATTGCCGGGCATATGCCACTGGCGCCGTTTTTGATCGCCAGCGCCATTGCGTTTGGCAGCCTGTTCCTGATGATCGGCATTCCACCAACCCAGCGCGATGACAGCCACAAACCCTTGAGCTTCCTCAGCACCCTGCGCACCTTGCGCAGTGACCGCACGCTGATCCTGTTCACCAGTGGCAGCCTGTTGAGCACCATTGTCCACGGGCGCTACACCCTGTATCTGTCGCAGTTTCTGCTGGTGGCCTACAAACCCGCCGAGGCGCTGAAGATTTTGTCGGCAGTGCTGGCCTGCAACGCCATCACCGTGATTGTGATGCAGTACCAGATTGGCCGGTTTCTCAAGCGCGAACAGTTGCGCTACTGGATCGTGCTGGGCACGTTGCTGTTCATTGCCGGGTTGATCGGTTTCAGCCAGGCACACAGCCTGCTCACGTGGTGCCTGGCGATGTTCGTGTTTACCCTGGGCGAGATGATCATTTACCCGTCGGAATTCCTGTTTATCGACACCATCGCCCCCGACGCATTGCGCGGCAGTTACTACGGCGCACAAAACCTGGCGGCGTTTGGCGGAGCGATGAGCCCGGTGATTTGCGGCTATTTGCTGATCAACGCTGCACCGACCAGCATGTTCTATGCGTTGGGTGCATTGACGGCTATCGGTGGAAGCCTGTGTTTCTTAAGCGGACGCCGTGTAGCTGGCACGCCGCTTATCTAATGTGGGAGCTGGCTTGCCAGCTCCCACATTTTGCTCTCCGAAATCTCTGGTATTTGCGTAGTATTCAGCCATTCATCTCACGGACCCGAGCCCCATGAAATTCGACACGGCCTACAGCCTGAGTCTCGACGACAAGCTGTCGATCTACGACGTTCGAGAACTGAATTTCGACGAAACCGCCGACTTCGACTCCGACAAGGACAGCTTCCTGTGCCCCAACGATGAATGCCGCGCAGCATTCGAAACGGGCAATACGCTGAGCACGTTCAACGCGAAAAACGTCAATTATCAGCGCACGCCCCACTTCAAGAACAAGAGCAGCACCCGGCATATCGACGGCTGCCGCTATGCCAGCACGCACAAGAGCGCAGCGGGTGAAAGCGACGACGAGCGCGAAGACAATTTCCCATCGGAATTTGTACTGACCCGGCGTCAGTACCAGCGCAAGACACCGCCCGTCGTTATTGAGGGAAGCGTCCCACAAGATTCGGCAAAGGCGCCTGCAACCAGTACCCGCTCATCCCACGTCAGCAGCGACACAACCCCGGACAAAACCAGCGTCTTCGCACACCCGGTCGAGTGCTATGTGTCGAATATCGACGACAAGGACAAGCTCAAGTCCATGCCGCTGAAGGTTGGCGAGCACTCCGCTACCTACTGGACGTTTTTCAAGAAGATCGAATACCTGCAAGACAACAAAGGCCTGATCTACTGGGGCAAGATCAAAGCGATCAAGGATTACACCAGCAGCTTTCGCATCGACTTCGAAAAAAAGGTGTGGCTCGACAAAAAGCCCTACTCGGTGAACGTCTACCTGAGCAAAAAACTCATCGAGAACTACCGCAAGCGCACGGCGTTCCTGGAGCAGATCAAGGCGGCAGCCAGCAGCGAACGGGCCTTGTATTGCTTCTTTTACGGCGTGACGCCGGCGCTCAAACAGGTGCCGAGCAAGAAGAACCCCGAGCAGACATTCGGGGTGTTCAGCGCCAATATCGAGAACCTGGACCACTTGATCATTCGTGAGGCACCGGGGTTGGAGTAATGGCTCGCTTGGCCACCATCAAAAAAAATCCAGTTGATGAACGGCGCAAACAACTGTACAAAAACACAGTATAGTTTGCCTTCCCCCGTCGAACCTGGAGAAACCCCATGTCCTCTCTGGCAATGAGCTCTTTCGTAGAACAGCAGATCGTGCTGCACCAATTCACCGCCAAACACAGCGCACAGGCCCGCGTGATGCTGGGCTGGAGCCGTGAAGACCTGGCCCGTCAGGCCGGTTTGGCGGTGGAGGTGGTTCAGCGTTTTGAAAGCCTGGGTGAGGTGGAGGATCAAGCTCGGTTAGCCCTCGCGTTCCGGCTGGAGGCTGAAGGCCTGGTGTTTTTTCCAGGGTTTGCGCCGGGCTGGGGGATGAGCGCACGCAGGTTTGAGGCCGCCCCTGCCGAGCCCGCCGCACCCAGCCTCATCTCGCGGTTGATGGGCTCAGCAACGGCATCAAATGACTCACCAACGCCTCAGCCGAATGGTGCGTAGAGTCCAACCGGATCACCGGGCAGGTCAGCGGTTTCAACCAGCTCTCATGCCGACGCAGGCTGCGTAGGCTGTGGTTGCCGCCATCGTAACGAGCGGCCCAGGCCAGGAATGCGACGCTGTTGGCGTGGCGGCTGCCGCCTTCCAGGATTTGCTCGCCGTAGCGTTGCACCTCGCGCAGTTGCAAGCGTTTGAGCCGTACCTGTGGGTCAAGGCGCAGGAACACCACATGGGTGAACTGCGGGATCATGGCATCGCCCCAGCCGCACAGTGAGCCGGAAAGTACCCAGCCCTCAAGGCCGGCACTCTGTTCCTGCAACAGGCGGATGCGTTCATCCTTGGGCCGGGCGACCGTAAAAGGCTCTGGTGTTTGTTGCCAGTAGAAATAGTCCGAGTCGAAATAGGCGACGCCCAGGCGTTTGGCCAGCGCCTGGCCCAAAGTCGAGGTACCGGCCCCCGCAGCGCCGAGGATGTGAATTTTGTAGGCCATGCCTGCCCTCCATGGCAGTGAGTGTAATACGCGCGGTTTGCAGCACGCAGTGCATCACTTAAAACTCGGGTTTTACATCGGCTTGGGCTGCCTGCTCGTAACCGTAAGCGATTGCCAGCAAAGTGCGTTCGGCCCAGCGGCTGCCGAAGAAATAGGCACCGGTCGGCAAGCCATCCTCATTCTTCCCAGAAGGCAGAGCGCAATTGAGGGTCCAGTGTCCGAATACGTTCTTGCAGAAAATTGACAGGTCAACCGACGTCAGGCCTCCTGGCCGAGCCATTTGCTCGCCAAGCTCGCGAACACTGGCGTACTTCGACCCTCGCATGATTTTATGAATCCCCGTTGCTTAACGCCTTAGGTCATGTCAACTCACATCGTAGGAGGGTTCAGCATGCTCCGTCGTTGTTCGGACGCTGACCTGGCGGTAGGCACGCAACAACAGCGGCAATGCATCACGCGACCACCGAGCAGCGTAAAACCACAGCGTCGCCCCATCGCCCAAGGGTTCGCTGAGTGAAGGATACCCACTGACGCAGGCACGATGAAACGCACCACTCTCGCTGCCAGAGACCAGCGCATCCAGGCGATGCGCGGTCACGAGGTCATCGATCTCATTGCTTTGCAGGGAGAATTGCAGGCTGTTGTCGTCACGACGCGCGTCCACCGGCACCAATTGCGCACCGGCCTGGCGCAGGCGGTCGAAGGCTGCGCATGAGGCTTTACTGTGTTCGACGGCTTCACGATGCTCGCCTTGCACATAGCGGTCAGCAAACCCGATACGCCAACCCGATAGCAACTGGGTAGCGGTAAAGCTGGTGTTATTGCGCACCAGGGGGACTTCCACCATGACCGGCCCGGTGGGGTCGATACCACTTAAAGCCGCGAGTGATAACGCGGGATCCCGCGCAGGTCTTGCCGGCAGGGCCGGTGCGTTGTAGCCGGGAATGGGCGCCGCGCCCACCACTTGCGCCGCGCCGAAGACGATACCTGCGCGGCTCAGATTCTCGGGTTCAGCTTCAACGGGCTCGGCCGCGTGCCCTGCGCTGTCCGCCTTCTCCGTCACGGGCAAGGAAAGTCCCGGGCGACACGGCATCCCCAACCGCCAATGTTCCCTACAGTCTTTTTCCATCAGAACTCGCCCCCCCGACAATTGATAGCGCGGGATCATCGCACTCTCATCTGGCGTTTGTCGTGCCCCTGAAACACCCTGAAAAATCCTTTTTCCAGACGGCAATGCTTCAACCCGCGGCGTGTTCTTTCGCACCTTGAGTTTCCACTTCCAGCCACCACGCATGCCCGCGTTCCGGCTGGTTCAGGCTGAACGCCTGCCCCATCGCCGGCGTGGTGATCGACACATTGCGTTCCCAGGCCAGGGCCATGATGCGGTCGAACGGTTCGTGCCAGGCGTGGAAGGCCAGGTCGAAGGTGCCGTTGTGGATCGGCAGCAACCAACGGCCTTTGAGGTCGATGTGCGCTTGCAGGGTTTGCTCAGGCTGCATATGCACATGGGGCCAGTCGACGTTGTAAGCACCTGTTTCCATCAGCGTCAGATCGAACGGGCCGTATTGTTCGCCGATGCGTTTGAAGCCGTCGAAATAACCGGTGTCACCGCTGAAAAAGATCCGCCGGGCGCCGTCGATCATCACCCAGGAACACCACAAGGTCTGGTTGCCATCAAACAGGCCACGCCCGGAAAAATGCTGGGCCGGGGTAGCGATAAAACGGATGCCCTCGACCTCGGTGCCTGCCCACCAATCCAGTTGCCGGACTTTGCTGGCATCTACGCCCCACTTGACCAGCGTGTCGCCCACGCCCAGCGGCGCGAGAAAATAGCGAGTTTTGTCGGCCAGTTGGATCACCGCGTTGCGGTCAAGGTGGTCGTAGTGATTGTGGGAAAGGATCACCGCTTCCAGTGGCGGCAACTCTTCAAGGCTGATCGGCGGCTGATGAAAGCGCTTTGGCCCGGCCCAACTGAAAGGCGAGGCACGTTCGGCAAACACCGGGTCGGTGACCCAGAACTTGCCGCGCATTTTCAGCAGCACGGTGGAATGCCCCAGGCGATACACACTGTGATCGGGCGCCGCCAACAGCTGCTCACGCGTCAGCGGTTGCACCGGGATCTTGCCTACCGGGCGCGTGCTGCGTGGCTTGTTGAACAACATGTTCCAGAAAATGCGCAAGGTTTTGCCAAAGCCACCGTGCTGCACCGGAGCATCGTTGCTGAAATGCCCTGGCGCTTGCTCGGCAGCCTTTGGCGCAGCAGGCGCGGGGTCGAGACGGGTTGAAATCGTGGCCATTGCAGAGTGGCTCCAGGGTCGGCTCATAAAATACACCGCGCAGACCAATTACACTGCACAGTGTAGTTTCTAGATTGCAACAAAACCCTGAGCAAGTAAACTACCGAGTGTAATTTCCTTTTAGAGCCGACCATGACTGCACCTCTGCGCCTCACCGACCGTAAACGCGAAGCCATTGTGGCAGCCGCCATCGCCGAGTTTCGCGCGAATGGGTTCGAGGTCACCAGCATGGACAAAATCGCCGCCACCGCCGGCGTTTCCAAGCGCACGGTGTACAACCACTTCCCCAGCAAGGAAGAGTTGTTTGCCGAAATCCTCCACCAGTTGTGGGCCAGCAGCGTTGCCCAACTGGACGTGAGCTACGCCGGCGACCGCCCGCTGCGCGAGCAATTGCGCGGGCTGCTGGAGGCCAAGATGCTGATGATGTCGGACGCCAACTTCCTCGACCTGGCCCGTGTGGCGATTGCCGCCACCATCCATTCGCCGGAGCGCGCACAAGACATGGTCAACCGCCTGAGCAAGCGCGAAGAAGGCTTCACCCAGTGGGTGCGCGCTGCGCAGGAAGACGGCCGGCTGTCCTGCACCGACCCCGCCTTCGCCGCCCACCAGATACAAAGCCTGCTCAAGGCCTTCGCGTTCTGGCCGCAGATCACCCTGGGCCAACCTGTGCTGGACGCCGCCTGCCAGGCCAGCGTGATCGAGTCAGCCATCGACCTGTTCCTGGCCGGTTACGAAGTGCGCGCACCCGGGCCGCAGTAAACCCTGTTGCAGGCGCGACATTCCAGGTCGCTTTTGGCGTATTCCCACACGGTGCTACGCAAATGGCCTGGAAGGACACTGATTATTCCCACGCGAATAACTGACAATATTCACCGTTAATACCCGATCAACGGTTCTACCCGCTGACGCACGCTGTCGTACCCGCAAAACAGAGCTGACCCGGAACACTATGGAAAACAGACGAGGCAAAGGGCTTTCATTTGCCAGACGTATCTACAAGCCAAGGATCATCGGGCTGGGTATCGGTTGTATCAGTGTGGCCGGTGCCCTTTACCCCCTGGCGATGCCCGGCTGGGTGTGGGCATTCATGCTGTTCAATGGCTTTGTCTGGGCGCATGTGGCGTATCAGCTTTCAGCCCGATCACAATTTCCCTATCAGGCGGAACAGCGCAACCTGCTCTATGACTCGTTGTTCGGCGGCTTCTGGGCCGCCGCCACCCAGTTCACGCCCCTGACGGCCGTGACCGTGCTGTCGATGATGACCATGAACAATGTCGCCGCCGGCGGCATGCGCCTGTTTCTGCGCGGGCTGCTGGCGCAAGCGGCGGGTATCGCGGTGGCATGGGGCCTGTTCGGGGTCAAGTTCAACCCCACCGTCAGCCTCAGCCAGGTCTACACCTGCCTGCCGATGCTGACGCTCTACCCGATGGCCATCGGTATGGTCTGCTATCAGTTGGCAATCAAGCTCTCGGAACACAAACGCGCCCTCAGCGCGCTGAGCCGTATCGACAGCCTCACCGGCCTGCTCAACCATGGCTCGTGGAAAGACCTGCTCCACCTCAAGTTCCATAAGTGCCAGCAGCAAGGCAGCCACGCCACCATCGCGCTGATCGACATCGATCACTTCAAGCAGATCAATGACACCTACGGCCATATCGTCGGTGATGCGGTGTTGCGCCAACTCAGCCAGGAATTACGCCGGCACCTGCGGGAAAACGACTTGGCCGGCCGTTATGGCGGCGATGAGTTCTGTGTGATTTTGCCGCAAATGCCGCTGGAAGAAGCCGCGCAAGTCATGGAACGCATGCGCGAAACGTTCGGCAACTATCGCAATACCCAGATCCCGGAACTGCGCGTGAGCCTGAGCATTGGTCTGGCCGATTTTCAACGGTTGTTCAGCGATGCCGCGATGTGGCTCAACGCGGCGGACCGTGCGCTGTACACCGCCAAGGAAACCGGGCGTAACCGGGTGAATGTCAGCGATTACGTGGTCGCCCATTCCGCCCGAGTTGTCTGATAACACCTCGTCTGAATCTTACGCCCGCGCCGCGCAGCGATAGCATAATGCCGCCACTGGTCGCCTGCCCAATAATGGTCCTGCCCTAACGGCGAACTTCTTGGCAGGCTGATCACTCTGAACCCCTTGTTCCGCCCCCTCTGTCAGCACCAGGAAGCTGACAATGAGCAAGTCAACCGTAAGGCCCAGGGCCATACGGGGTCAGGCGCCTATTCATGGATACCTCTGACGCGTGCTTCCCCGAGCCCTCGAACATGCTATTCAACGCCCATAAAAAAACCATCAGTACCCTGCAACACACCAATGCCCAGCAGGCCAGCCTTCTCGACGCGATTGAGCGCTCCATGGCCGTGATTGAATTCGACCTGCAAGGCAGCGTGCTGCGCGCCAATGACAACTTCCTCAAGACCATGGGCTACCGCGCCGAGCAGATCCTGGGGCAGTCACATCGAATGTTCTGCACACCCACGTTCGCCCGCAGCGCCGAGTACAACCAGTTGTGGACGCAACTGCGCAACGGCCAATTCCAGTCCGGCACCTTTGAGCGGCTGGCCGGCAATGGCCAGTCAGTGTGGCTGGAAGCCAGCTACAACCCGGTGCGCGATGAGGCCGGCCAAGTGGTTAAAGTGGTGAAGTACGCCATGGACGTCACCCCACGCCTGCAAGCCGAAAGCGAAGCCAACGCCAAGCTGGGCGCCATTGACCGCGCCATGGCAGTGATTGAGTTCAACCTCGACGGCACTATCATCACGGCCAATGACAATTTCCTGCAGCGCATGGGCTACAGCCTGGCGCAGATCCAGGGCAAACATCATCGTCTGTTCTGCACGCCGGAACTGGCCAACAGCACGGCGTACAGCGAGTTCTGGAAACGCCTGAACCAGGGTGAACTGTTCAACGGCCAGTTCGAGCGTGTCGATAAACACGGCCAGATCCTGTGGCTCGAAGCCAACTACAACCCGGTTTACGACGCCAGTGGGCGCCTGTGCAAAGTGGTCAAGTTCGCCTCGGACGTCACCGCCAGGGTGCAGCAGCACGCTGCCGACGCCGCCAGCGCGGCCCAGGCTTACCATATTTCCCTGAACACCCGGGATGTGGCCGAAAAAGGCGCCGACGTGATCCAGCAAACTGCCAGCGGCATGCGCGAAATTGCCGCCGACATCGACACGTCCTCGCAACTGATCGCCAAGCTCGGTGAGCGTTCGCAGCAGATCACCGCCATCGTCAACACCATTCGCGGCATCGCCGACCAGACCAACCTGCTGGCACTCAACGCTGCCATCGAGGCGGCACGCGCGGGTGAGCAAGGCCGTGGTTTTGCCGTGGTGGCTGACGAAGTGCGGCAACTGGCAGCCCGCACCAGCGGCTCGACGGCGGAAATCTCCGGCATGATTGCGATGATCCAGGACGAAACCCGCCAAGCCATCGAGAGCATGGACAGCACCCGCGACCGCGCGGCGCTCGGGGTCGACCTGGCCAACCGTGCGGGCACGGTGATCCTGCAGATTCGCGAAGGCACCACCGAGGCGGTGCAGGCGGTGAGCGCGTTCGCTAACGAGCGCGGCAACAACTGACCGGTTCTTCATGTGTCTGTCGGGGGGCGCGGTCTATAGTGCTGGCTTGTCTTAACGCTAAGGATTCGAGCCCGCCATGACCCCCGACAAGCCAGAAGCCGTACCTGTCGATCACCTGCGCTTCCACCGCGGCCACGCCCATCTGGCGCCGACCTTTGGCAACGACACCTTTGCCCTCAAGGCCGAAGCCTTTGCACGTTTCTTCGGCACGCCGACCTTTCTCGGCGCGCAAACCGCGATCGTGGTGTTGTGGGTGGTGCTGAACATCACCGGCGTCACGCACTTTGACGTGTACCCGTTCATCCTGCTCAACCTGGCATTCAGCCTGCAGTCAGCCTACGCCGCGCCGCTGATCCTGCTGGCCCAGACACGCCAGGCCGCCCGCGACAAAGCCCAGTCCGACGCCGATGCGCAGCACCGCGAAGCCCTGGCCATCGCCAATACCGAACGCCAGGCCCAGGCCGCGCAAACCACCAAACAATTGCTGGAGTTACTGGAGCAGAACACCCGGCTGACGGAAATGACCAAGCAACTGACCGAGCGTATCGAGATGTTGACGTGCGAGATGCATGAGCAGTTTGTGCGAAAAAACTGAAACGTCTGCCAGAGGAGCTCTCCTGGGGCTGGCAGGCTTGTTGTGGCGAGCGGGCTTGCCACAACAAGCTCCCTCGCCACAGGTATCCGGTCCATCCTTGGCTGACAGCCCGGCTCAAGGCAGCCGGATATGCCGCCCCAACTCATCAAACAAGGTCACCACCGAACGCAGTGCCCGGCAGTCCGGGCGCGTCAGCAACCACAGCGCGGTCTCACGCCCTGCCAGCGCGGGGCCGAGCGGTTGCAAACCCTCTTGCAACAGAAAGTCCGGCAACGCTGCCACGCCCAACCCTGCCCGCACCAACTCGGCGACCGACAACATGCTGTTACAGCGATAACTGGGGCGCACGCCCGGCAGGTGTTCACGCCGCCAGGCCACGGTGGAGTGATCGGGCAAAAAGTCATCCGGCGCGATCCACGCCAGTTCGGCCAACTCACGCCCCTGGTTTTGGCGGGCATAACCGGCGCTGGCGCACACCTGATAAGCCACGCTGCCCAGGCGGCGGCCCACCAGGTGCTCCGGCGGCGTCCTGGTCAGGCGCAGGGCAATGTCCGCGTCGCGGCGGCTGAGGTTGGCAAAATCATTGGACGTGCTCAATTCCAGGGTCAACGCCGGGTAAGCCGGCATGAACTGCGCCAGCGCCGGCAACAGCAAACCCTGCAACACCGAGTCGGTGCAGGTCAGGCGCACGGTGCCGCTGATCACTTCGCCGCCCTGCTCCACCCCGATGCGCGCAGCTTCCAGCGCCTGCTCGGCCTGTTCGGCCTGCTGCGCCAGGTGGCTGGCCAAACTGGTGGGCAGGTAGCCGGCGCGGCTTTTTTCGAACAAGGTCTGGCCCAGCGCCGCCTCCAGCCTTCGCACCGCACGGAACACCGTGGACACGTCCACCCGCAGCAGCGCCGCCGCCCGCGCCAAGGTGCCGCCACGCACCAGGGCGAGAATCAGCGACAGGTCCGGGTAATCCAGTTGATAGTGCGCGGCTGCATTGAGCATGTGGGCAAACGCCAATTTTGATTGCGTGAGCGCCAATCTATAGTGAGCCCCAGGACACCACAAGCCATGGGATGTACACGATGAAAACCACCCTGCTGCACCTCGCCCTGATCGGTGATTACAACCCTGACGTAACGGCCCACCAGGCCATTCCCGTGGCGCTGCAACAGGCTGCCGACACCTTGGGCCTGAACGTGCAGTTGCACTGGCTGGCGACCGACTCGATCACCCCGGCTACCGAACTGCATGCCTTCGACGGCTTCTGGTGCGTGCCCGCCAGCCCCTACCGTGATGCCGACGGCGCACTGCGGGCGATTCGTTTTGCCCGCGAGCAAAAACGCCCCTTCCTGGGCACCTGCGGTGGTTTTCAACACGCGGTCATCGAATATGCCCGCAACGTGCTCGGCTGGACGGATGCGGAGCATGGCGAACTGGCGCCCGAGGCCCAGCGCGCGGTTATCACGCCGCTGGCGTGTTCCCTGGTCGAGGCCACCGGCAGCATCCGCCTGATGCCCTACACACGCATCGCCGAGGCCTACGCCAGCCTGGACACCCACGAAGGTTACCGTTGCAGCTACGGCATCAACCCCGCGTTCGCCCATGCGTTGCTCGAAGGCGACCTGATCCCCAGCGGCCACGATTCGGCGGGCGATCTGCGCGCCGTCGAACTGCTGGACCACCCGTTTTTCGTCGCTACCTTGTTTCAGCCCGAACGCGCGGCACTTAAAGGGCTTACGCCGCCACTGGCGGTTGCCCTGCTCAACGCCTGCCAGGCGCAATCGGTATGATCGCCAACACGCCCGCCCCACCCTATTACGCAGTGATTTTCAGCTCGTTGCGTACCGAAGACGATCAAGGCTATGGCCAGGCCGCCACGCGCATGCTGGAACTGGCGCGCGAGCAACCGGGGTTTCTGGGTGTTGAGTCGGCGCGGGAAGACGGCTTGGGCATCACCGTTTCCTACTGGGCCAGCGAAGCGGCGATTCTGGCCTGGAAGCTACAGGCCGAACACAGCCAAGTACGCGAACAAGGCCGCGCCCATTGGTATTTGGCGTTTCATACACGCGTGTGCAAGGTGGAGCGGGCTTACACTTTCCAGCGTTGAAACACAGCCTCAAGCCCCCCTGCAAAACCCTGTGGGAGCGGGCTTGCTCGCGAATGCGGTGTGTCAGTCAATTCATCTGCAACTGACCCACCGCATTCGCGAGCAAGCCCGCTCCCACAGGTTGATCTCCACTTGCCTGGACCTAACTCACCAAACTGCGCAACGCGCTGATCTGCGGGATCTCCACCCGGCGCATATACACGCGCAACGGCTCGGTGATGTTGATTCGGTCATCGATATTCTGGTCCAGCAGCAACTGCAGGCGCTCGCGCGACAGGGTCATGGTGTGGTCGGCGGCCGGCAGCCAGACGAATTCGGCGGTGGGGATGATGCCGTCATCGGCCACGTCCATGCCGAAGGCGTCTTCGCTGAAACGCACGATGTAGTGGCCGGTTTTGCGGTTAAGGCCGACAAAACCCTGGAGTTGGTCGGCGGCCTGGCAGATAAGCTCGGAAGTGATGCGCATGGTAAACCTCACTGAAAAGTCCCACAGGGACTGGAAAGATGGTTTACACGCGTGGCAGAAATTACTGCCCTCTGACGGGGCAGCTTCAGCCAAGAATACTGCAACGCAGCACAAAAAAGCCCAAAAATAGCCTCGTGAGTACCTTAATGTCGGTTTGGTGATAGCGCCTTTCGCAATCAATTGTTAAAAAGGACGCCTTCTCAAAGTTACCTCCACGAAAGGACTTCGCATATGCCTGTTACGTTTACCAAGAGCGCCCTGCTGCTCGCTCTGATGCTCGGCCTTGGTCAGGCACAGGCTGCCGACCCGATCAGCCCGGCTGAATTGGCGACAAACGAAGGCATTCCGTACCCGGCTGTCATTGCTCACCGTGGCGCATCCTACGACGCCCCCGAATCCACCGCCGCTTCCTACAAGCTCGCCCGCGACCTGGGTGCCGACTACCTGGAAATGGACCTGCAACGCAGTAAAGACGGCGTGCTGTTCGCCTTGCACGACAACAACCTGCAACGCACCACCGACGTGGCCACCAAGTTCCCCGAGCGTAAAGACGCCCCGGCCAACGAGTTCACTTGGGCCGAACTGCGCACCCTGGACGCCGGCAGCTGGTTCAACGCCGCCTACCCGGACCGCGCCCGCCCGGCGTTTGTCGGCCTGAAAATCCAGAGCCTGGACGAGATCATCAAGATCGCCGAAGGCAACCCGCAGCACAAACCTGGCCTGTACATCGAGACCAAGGAGCCCAAGCAGTTCCCGGGCATCGAAGCCGACCTGAAAAACAAGCTGCTGGATAAAGGCTGGTTGAGCTCCGCCGGTTCCAAGCTGGGCAAGAGCAACACCGGCGTGGGCCAGGGAAGAGGCCGCGTGGTGCTGCAGACGTTTGAAAAAGACAGCTTGAAAGAGCTGCAAAAAGAAATGCCCAACACCCCGAAAATCCTGCTGTTGTGGGTCGGCCCAGGCAGCATCGAGCCTAAATCGGCACAAACCTTCGCCGAATCCGGCGAAACCACCAAGGCCGCCTACTATGCCAAGCAAGAGCCAAAAGACGCCGCCGAGTTCGAAAAATGGGTGGACGAAGCCAAGAGCCTCGGCGCCATCGGCACCGGCCCTTCGGCCGAGCTGACCAACCATGGCGACCAGAGCTACACCGACCTGGTCAAGCCTGAAATGAACAAGCTGACCCACGACAAAGGCCTGCTGGTGCACGTCTACACCGTCGATGAGCCGGTGGACTTCGAAAAAGTCATGAAGGCCGGCGTTGACGGCATCTTCACCAACCGCGCCGCCGAACTGCTGAAGTTCTACAAGCGCTGGCCTTCGTCGAGCGTGCAGGACCTGCTCAAGGACAACGGCTACTGAGTAATTGGTGGGTGTCATTGCGCCATTAAGGATGAATTAAGTTGCGCTGGTTAATCTGGCGCCACTTAAACAGCTCACCGAAGAAGGACACACACTATGAAAACCCTGACCGCCCTGTTCGCCGCCACCGCCCTGACCCTAACTGCCGGGTTGGCCCAGGCGGATGTTCGCCCTGACCACATTGAAGGTTTGCTCAAGTCCGGCGCCGTGATGCCGTTCGAAAAACTCAACGCCGCCGCCGTGGCCAAACACGCCGGTGCCAGCATCACCGACACCGAGCTGGACCACAACAATGGTGTACTGGTGTACGAAGTTGACCTGACCGACACCGCCGGCAAACGCTTTGAAGTGAAGCTCGACGCCAAGACCGGCGCCGTACTGGAAGACAAACTGGACACCTGAGTCATGGTTTAAAAAAACCGCGCCACGTTTAAAGTGGCGCGGTTTTTTTATGCCTGCTCGCCAGCCATCCCGAAGGGTTAATCACATTACACCGACAAAGCGCAGGCCTGGGCCTGGAAAATCCGCTGAGCGAGTTTTCAAATTGTCACAAAATCGTCATCACGCCTTGCAATGATTCGCCCACGCGAACCTGTGAAACGTCCTACAGGCGCTTTCTCTGCGAGCCGCCATGAACCACAGCATCGACCACAGCCACCAGGATCCCGATCTGTTTGGCTTGCTTTACGGTTTTCGTTTTCGGCCCGGTGAAAAGGGCGAGCAGATTGATTCAGCGACCGCGCTGGCGGCGTTAAAAGCGCCGCAAGACCCGGAAGAATTCCTGTGGCTGCACCTGAACCTGGCCCACGCCGCCTGCGAGCGCTGGATGCAGGCCAACCTGTCATTGCCCGACGAGTTTTTCGAAGCCCTGCACGAAGGCTCGCGCTCCACCCGTATCGAACACGTCGACTCGGCCTTGCTGGCGGTGGTCAACGACGTGGTGTTCAACTTCAGCAGCATGGTTTCGTCGGATATCTCCACCCTGTGGGTGTGCGCCCGCAGCCGTTTGCTGGTGAGCGCACGCCTGCAACCGTTGCACTCGGTGGATAAATTGCGCTCGTCGGTGAAGGCCGGTGAACGCTTTCGCTCGCCGCTGGAACTGTTGGTGCATTTGCTGCGCGACCAAGGCGAAGTGCTCACGCAGATCGTGCGTAAAACCAGTCTCAGCGTCGACCATATCGAAGACCAGTTGCTGTCCTCACGCCTGTCCACCAACCGCGCCGAACTGGGGGCTGCGCGCCGGGTGCTGGTGCGCCTGCAACGCCTGCTGGCACTGGAGCCGGGCTCACTGCTGCGCCTGCTGAACCGCCCGCCGCAGTGGCTGCAAAAAGAGGACGTGAAGGAGTTGCGCAAATCCACCGAGGAGTTTGCGCTGATCATCAACGACCTCACGGCCCTGGGCGAACGCATCAAGCTGTTGCAGGAAGAAATCGCCGCCAACCTCAACGAACAAAGCAACCGCACGCTGTTTACCCTCACGGTGGTGACGGTGTTGGCGTTGCCGATCAATATCATCGCCGGTTTTTTCGGCATGAACGTGGGCGGCGTGCCGCTTTCCACCGACCCGGAAGGGTTCTGGATCCTGGTGGCGCTGGTGGCGACGTTTACCTTGATTGCCGGGCGCTGGGCGTTCCGTAAGCGCAAAGACTATTGAATTGAAACACAGTCAAAATGTGGGAGCTGGCTTGCCTGCGATGGCTATCTACCCGCCAACTTTTTGTTGCCTGATACACCGCTATCGCAGGCAAGCCAGCTCCCACATTGATTGCACTCTGACATTAGCTTTGCGGGGTTTTATAGATCAACGGTAGGCTCAATTCCTTAAACACTGACCTGCCGCAGCATCTCTGTAACATTCTGCAATGATCATCAGGAGCATCCTCCCCACACTGGATGCTCCGGCATGGCCACCCCTTCCCTGACTGCTTCCGACGTCGTCTCACCCGCAGACCCCAAACCCCGGCTGGATAAAAAACCCGGCCTGCTCACGGTGATCATTTTCTTTGCCGTGCTCGCCATGGGCTTGTTGTTCACCGCCTACAGCCTGATGCACGACATGCACGAACTGGGCACGGTGGTGACCACCTGGACGCCGTTCCTGCTGCTGGGCGTGGCGCTGTTGATCGCCCTGGGTTTCGAGTTCGTCAACGGCTTTCACGACACCGCCAACGCCGTGGCGACGGTGATCTACACCAACTCGCTGCCGCCGCATTTTGCGGTGGTGTGGTCGGGCTTTTTCAACTTCCTCGGCGTGCTGCTGTCCAGCGGCGCGGTGGCATTCGGCATCATCGCCTTGCTGCCGGTCGAGCTGATTTTGCAGGTCGGTTCCTCGGCCGGCTTCGCCATGATTTTTGCGCTGCTGATCGCGGCGATCCTGTGGAACCTCGGCACCTGGTGGCTGGGCCTGCCGGCCTCGTCGTCGCACACGTTGATCGGCTCGATCATCGGCGTCGGCGTCGCCAATGCCCTGATGCACGGGCGTGATGGCACCAGCGGTGTGGATTGGAGCCAGGCCACCAAGATCGGCTACGCCCTGCTGCTCTCGCCGCTGATCGGTTTCGCGTTTGCCGCCCTGCTGTTGCTGGCCCTGCGCGCCTTTGTCAAAAACCGCTCGCTGTACAAGGCGCCCAAGGGCGACACCCCGCCGCCGTGGTGGATTCGCGGTGCATTGATCGCCACCTGCACCGGGGTGTCGTTCGCCCACGGCTCCAACGACGGGCAAAAAGGCATGGGCCTGATCATGCTGATCCTGGTGGGTACGCTGCCGATGGCGTACGCGCTGAACCGCACCATGCCTGCCGAACAGTCCTTGCAGTTTGCTGCGGTGGCTGAGGTGACCCAAGTGGCACTGGTGAAAAGCGCACCACAAGTATTACCGGGCGACCCACGGCCGATTCTCTCGACCTATGTGCGCACCAAGGAAGCCACCCCGGACCTGGTGCCGGCCCTCGCCGCTCTCGCCGGCCAGATTGGTGACGAAGTCAAAGGTTACGGCTCCCTGGCCAAAGTCCCCGCTGAAGCGGTGGGCAACGTGCGTAACGACATGTACCTGACCAGTGAAACCATCCGCCTGATGGACAAGGGCAAGGTCGGCAACTTCGACGCCGACACCCAAGGCAAGCTCAAACTGTTCAAAGACCAGATCGACGCGTCCACGCGCTTTATCCCGCTGTGGGTGAAGATCGCCGTGGCTATCGCGCTAGGGCTGGGCACCATGGTCGGCTGGAAGCGCATCGTGGTCACGGTGGGCGAGAAGATCGGCAAGACGCACCTGACTTACGCCCAGGGCGCTTCGGCCGAGACGGTGGCGATGCTGACCATCGGTGCGGCGGATATGTTCGGGCTGCCGGTGTCCACTACCCATGTGTTGTCCTCGGGTGTGGCGGGCACCATGGTGGCCAATGGCGGTGGCTTGCAGATGAAGACCATCCGCAATCTGCTGATGGCCTGGGTGCTGACATTACCAGCGGCGATTCTGCTGTCGGGCAGCCTGTACTGGCTGTTCACCCAATTGTTCTGACCTGACACCGTTGATCGTTCCCACGCTCTGCGTGGGAATGCAGCCCGGACGCTCCGCGTCCCAAAGCGTGACGCAGAGCGTCACAAGAGGCATTCCCACGCAGAG
>NZ_FNOX01000019.1 GCF_900107155.1 Pseudomonas salomonii | reverse complement strand
GCCGGATGCGGACTTGGTCATCAAGGCCTTGGACATGGCTTACGAACAGCGAGGGAAGCCTCAAGGTCTGCTGTTCCACTCCGACCAGGGCTCGCAATATGGAAGTCGGAGTTTTCGCCAGCGCCTTTGGCGATATCGCATGAGTCAGAGTATGAGCCGGCGAGGAAATTGTTGGGATACTCAGTTCACTATGCTCAAGAGCGTCGGCCCAATCTGACCCGTGCTGGGATTGGCCAATAGAGTGCCTTTGCGTTGACCTGTCGATTGGACGCTGACGTTCCCTGGCATTGCCGGGCCCAGCGTCTGTGACCTGATAGGAGCCTTGTCCTGCATCTTGAGTGTCCTGTCCTGCGTATGGGGTTGGTAATGCGTTCTCATCGGAGGCATTAGTCATGAACAGCCCCATGGACGAAAACGAAGTCATCTTGGGAGTTGATACACATCTGGATACCCACGTAGGGGTCTTGATCAACACGAATGGAAACCTGCTTGGCTGCTTGGCGGTAACAACCGATACCAGCGGATATCTCAAGCTCGTTACCTGGGCCAACTCCTTCGGTATGTTGAAGCGTGCCGGCGTGGAAGGCACCGGAACTTATGGCGCGGGTTTAGCCCGTGTCCTGCGTGATCATGGCATCGAGGTGCTGGAGGTTAACCGCCCTGATCGCTCCAAACGCCGGCTCCAGGGGAAATCCGATCCCACCGACGCCGAGAGCGCGGCTCGATCCGTTCTTTCGGGAAACGCCACGGCGATCGCCAAGACCCAATCGGGTGTGGCCGAGGCGATGCGGGTGGTTTCGGTTGCTCGGCGCAGCGCAGTCAGAGCGAAAACCCAAGCGATCAATCAATTGAGAGCTTTGCTCGTCAGTGCCCCGCAAGACATTCGTGAACGGCTCTGGAAAACCAAACCTGCCGACTGCGCCAAGGGATGTGCACGTCTTCGCTCACGGAGCGCGACTGAATTCCTGAACATCTTAACGACCTCCCTGTGTCTATTGGGCAAGCGCTGGCTGGCATTGGCAGAGGAAGTTGAAAAGCTCGATGCCATTCTAGAAAACCTGACTCGCCAACATGCTCGCCGTTTACGTGAACAATTCGGCGTCGGCCCTCAAACGGCGGCCGTGCTGCTTTCGACAGCAGGTGATAACCCGGAGCGGTTAAAAAGTGAAGCAGCTCTCGCCGCCCTCTGTGGGGTCAGTCCTTTACCGGCATCCTCGGGTAAAACGGTGCGACATCGTTTAAACAGAGGTGGGAATCGGTCTGCGAACAACGCCCTATGGACCATTGCGATGGTACGCATGCGAGGTGATCCCAAAACCCAAAGCTACGTCGCCCGTCGTAGTGCTGAAGGTTTGTCTTCCAAAGAAATCCAGCGCTGTTTAAAGCGCTATATCGTCAGGGAGCTATACCCTTTGATCCTGGCAGATTTAGCCGATTCAGCTCGATCTTGTTGACATAGGAGCGTCAATGCACCAAGGGAGCGGGGGCCTCCGGAGTATGAAAACGGAATAGATACTGACCTTAGGCTATAGAACTGCACAGTAAGTACAGCGCGACATCAGCCATTTTTGATGCATCGATATAACTGGATTCGGCCTCATCAATTCAACGACGAGCTGGCGCCAGCTAAGGCCGAGGAGAAACTTACGTCGTTTCCGGGATTAGTTGAGCACTTCACTGCAATACTATAGTGCCATTACGCCAATTTTCGGTACTATTCGGCTAACGCTGGATCTCCAAAAGGCTGAGAAATGGACTTCACCCCTATCATCGCCCAGATCTGGGGCATGCCAAGCCAGTTTACCCCGGCCATACTGATGCTTGCGCTGCTCAAATCGCCGTGTTCCAAGGGCGATACCGGCGACCTGCTCATGCGCTTCCATGGTTGTTGGCAACTGAATAAACAAACACACCATCCCACAGCGGAGTGGCAGTGCCTGAAATTCGGAAGCCCGTTGCTAGTACGCGACGTGAAATCAGGAGTGAAAGCAGGGCCGCTGTTCTGGGGATGCCCAACTATCCTAAGAACTCCACCATATATAAACTTTGATTTGCAGGGATCAACAAGCATGTGTGGTCTGCACGCTATTATTTCTCTCAAAAAAATTAAATCGGCACTCATAAATCTGAAGACTGATAACACCAATGCGTACGGAAAACACGACCTGTATGAGCCAGGGGTGTTCGCCCTAACTTTATTCTTAATATCTTCCATCCTCTCATAGACCGGCTATTTTGCCATCTACCTCCTTTGCGGTGTTCTATATGAAAATAAAAAGGTTAAAATATATTTCAGATGAAATAGTCGCATCTGTCGCTAAAGACCTGGCAACGGCCAAGATTTTTTATGAATTTAATGGTAAATGGTACTCTATAACTGGTCATTTAGCCCATCAGAGTATCAGTGCGCATCTAGATCTTTCACGTGAAAATCCCAACTATTTCTTTTCGGATGGAAATACAGGATTTTATTATTTCGAGGATGGAAAATATTCAGTTCACGTCAGTTTTGTTGCAAAGCCACGGCTCCCTCGCAGGGATAAAATCAGGAAAACCATAGATGAAGCAAGAAACGTTGCTATCAACAGGTATAAAGTTGGTCATAGCTCTCTGACCGATCTGCTAGCAAAGGATGCATTCAGTTTTCATTTAAATGAGGCAATATCAGGATTATCATCTAATGCTGCATTGGTCGGAGATCAACATGAGGCAAGTTCTCCCCCTGCTATAGGTGTGCTAGCTATAGATATAGATTTTTTTAAACAGGTTAATGACACGTGGGGGCACATATATGGAGATCAGGTTCTAAAAGCATTTGGATACCGTTTAGATGCAGCAGCACAAAAAATTATAGAGGCAGAGGAAACTGCGGTTAAGATCCATGTGGGACACCCCTCGGGAGAAGAGTTTCTTATTGCCATCGAGGCCGCTGCTAATAAAGAGAGATTTCGAGAGTGGGCTACACTCTTTAGAAAAGCAATCGCAGATGACCCACTTCCTAGCGAGAGCGAGTGGCAAATGCTTTCATTGGATAGCGTCCCCACGGGTTTATATCCACCGCCGCTTGCAGAAAGAAGGATTACAGCAAGTGTTGGCGTTTATTTTCACTCAGGAGTATTACCTAAGAATAGCACCAGGGTGGTCTCAGAGTTCTTAGAAAAATCCGATACCGCGTTGTATAGGGCTAAAGCGGGCGGGAGAGACCAAGTTATTTTTTATGATGACATATTAACTCGCTGCGGTCGAATTCTAGAACAGGATCATGGCAGCGGTGTTGTTGCCATTGATATTGGATCTGATGTTGGTGTAGAAAAGGGGCAGGAATTTAAAATATTTTCCCCGACATTTACTGGAGAAAAAAAATTTATTGTAAATAATGGCCGCACAACTAGAGCACTAGGCCATTACCCTAGAGTTGAAAGCGGAAGGCTGACTGTTTTTAACGTTCAATCGGAACTTTCATTTGCATACATATCATCATTGGACAAAGCGGCGAGCTTCGAAATTGGTTCGCACTTGGAGGCTGTCCCTGCCGGTAGCATTAGACACTTGCTTTCTGGTATATCTAAGTACTTCCCATCTAAATCGGAGAGCGAGGAAACAAGCGCTTTAGAAAAAACGCAGCGCTATGTTGTGGAAGCTGTCGCATCTAAAGAAAAGCCGTTCGCCATCTTTATTAATTTATCCAAGCAGTCAGACTATGTGCGTATGTTTGGCATTGGATCTTTGAATGATGCACTTGTTAGAATATATAGGGCCGCTCAGATTAAGTTTCCGGCAGTTAGGCATGTAGAGGTGATTGACAGCTCGTCTATCTGTATAGTTGGCGCAGGCAAATTTTATAATGAAGACAAGGTTTCCGAGTTTGTTGAGCTGATGCGGCAGGAACATCCTGATCTTGGGATCTTAGCAGGAGTGTTTTGTGAGAAAGACGTTATTCCGGGAAAAAACATCAAGGGAGACAAACTTAGCCACACGTATGCAATAGAGTTTGCCCAATATGCTTCGTCCGAGCTTGGTCGCTCATCCGACTTAGCTGTCAGACATTTCGGTTATTCGGTGGTGACAGATACTCTATATTCTCTTCGCAACAAAGGAGAGAACAACACCGCAATGGCCGACTATAAAAGATTGCAATCCTTTGGATTAAGAAGCCCAAATTTCGTAAACTACGGCGGACTTATCTCTGGCTCGCTTGGAGACGACAGGAGCGCCCGTAAATACTATGAGGAGGCATGCCTTATGTCCCCTGGCGACATCATATACAAGTTAAACTTTATGATTTCTTCGACTCGCCTTGCTGAGTTTGATCAAGCGATTACTGCTGTAGCCGACATCTCAATTGAAGATATTCGCTCCAAAAAACTAGTACACAAGTATGGTTTTTTTGCTTTTGCTTACTCTTATGCAATGGCAAAACTAGCAGGATCGGCGCTCTATGATGATTCGCGCTTTAATGCTGTTGCAGATGAAGCCGTAACGATTGGCCGATCAGAGAATTACAGAGGGGTCGATAAAATAACTAAGGCTTTGGACAACTAATTCAAACTATTTCAGGTGGCCGCTAATAGGCGGCCACTTGATCGGAAAGAACGAGTATTCATTTAATTCTGTGGATCAACTCGCATTTGTGATCTTGTCCAGGTGATTGTATATCTACTTAATGACCTTATGCCCAGCAATAGCAGCTGATGCTGGGAATCCGGCTTGTGCGAGCGTTTGATTAAACCCGCTCTGCCGATTTTTTCTCCCAGTCACCTCTAAATATTGGCCACGCCTATATCGCGGTGATTATCACATCAAAGGATAGCTTCGGGCTCGTCTGACATTTAGGTTCACAGGTACCATAACAGTACAGCAATCAGTTTTGCTATCCTTCTCAAAACTACGCTTAGCACCATGCAATTCGGGGCCTGTAACTATGCCAACCTACGTTCACCTACGAACGCTTTCTCTAGGCATATCAGCTCGCCCAGCAACTCATAATCCCTTGGTCGTAGGTTCGAGTCCTACTGGGCCCACCATCTTCGAAGCCACGCAATGCGTGGTTTTCGTCGCTTTTGCACCCAAGCTTTCTGGCTCAGATTTTCCAGCCAGACCAGCAAAAGTGTCCACAATATGTCCACTCGAATTTTCCAACACCTTCACCTCAGCCCCGTTAGGCCAAGCGATTGTCGGTTGACCAACGCGCCCATAATCGACTCGGTTGGTTTTGCGTTGAAAGTAGCCCTCCCCCAAACACCATAAAATCCAGCACGGCACATGGTCTGCGCACTGCGCCCGGCCGAGAGAATGAAGTCATGCAGCAGCAGGTTGCGTTGAAGCGCGCAATGGTGGCGTTTCGTGCCCCGCTGCCGAACGCTGAACCGTGCGACAGCTAATAGCGCTCGAAAAAACAAAGACTTAGATCTTAATTCGACGAATTTAGCGGCGAATTCGCCGTCAACTGAGAATCCTGCTGGCAAAATTCATTCGATCAGCCATACAAAAAATGCTTAGCGAATGCTTAACAAATGCTCAAATATGAGCAATACTTCGCGTCGTACAGTACATAGAATTTAGCATGCCTTTGTACATGGTTAGCTTATATTGCCTTGGAGTTCAGTATGGCAGCGCTACTTGATCGGGCCGACCAGGCCATATCGGTTACCGCAATGGTTAGGAGCTTCAGTTCAAAGCTCAAAGAAATCTCAAGCCGCACCACCGATCGCTTGGTCGTGTTCAAAGACAATGAACCGGCTGCAGTCATCGTGAATGTGGATGCTTATCAAGAATTGATGGATGAGCTGGAAGACCTACGAATCGAAGCTACTGCGCGTGATCGCTTGGCGAGCTTTAACCCAAAATCGGCTATCTCTCACGCAGATATGCGAGCCAGGTACGCCAAAAAAGACTAAGGATTTGCGATGGCTTGGGGAGTCAACTATCACCCAGATGCTGAAGGCGACTTCGACAGGCTTGGATCCACAGCAGCAAACAGGATCCTAGACGTCATCGAGGAAAGAATAGTAAATGGAGAACCCGATAAAAGTGGGAAGGCCCTGAGCGGATCGCTTGCAGGGTGTCGTCGAATTCGGACTGGCGATACACGCATCGTATACCGGGTTGATGGAAAAGCCGTCGAAGTACTGATCATCGCCGCCGGCAACCGACGTGACGACGAAGTTTACAATGATGCAAAAAAACGAGTCTGAGCCCGCGTTAAGGGCTTTTTCTTATACTGCCCTGTATCCGTACCAAACGAGAAAGCCGCGCACTGCGCGGCTTTTTCGTGTCTGGAAATCTGTAACATACCTCCCCACTGCCCATCGCACCGGAGCCCCACCCTTGCCCGCCCTCGACGAAATCGATCGCCAACTGATCGCCGCCTTGCAGATCAACGCCCGCGAAAGCTTGGCCATGCTTGCCCGGCAGTTGGGCATTGCGCGCACCACGGTAACCTCGCGCTTGGCGCGTCTGGAGAAAACCCAGGTGATCACCGGTTATGGCGTGCGCCTCGGGCAGCGCGTGGTCGACGGGGGGTTGCAGGCGTATGTCGGCATTACTGTTCAAGCGCGCTCGGGCAAGGAAGTGCTGCGCAGGCTGAGCGCCATGGCGCAGGTGCAGCAGTTGTGTGCGGTGAGTGGCGAGTTCGATTATGTGGCTTGGCTGCGCACTGATTCGCCGGAACAGCTGGACCAGTTGCTGGACCAGATCGGCAGTGTCGAGGGCGTAGAGAAAACCACCACGTCGATCATCCTCAGTAACAAATTGGACCGTGGCCAGCCAGTTTGACCAGCCAATTCGTCATTCTGACTAAAAACAATTCAATCCGACGACACATTGCGTCTTAATAACGACCGCTACGCTCCCTAAACTGGCTGCCATCTTTTCCTATACTCAACGGGTCGAATCCCGCCGAGTCGTCAGTAAGGTCAGCCATGAGCATTCCGTCCAGCACCATCAGCAAGACCAATCGCCATCCCGCCGACGGTAAAAAACCTATCACCATCTTTGGCCCGGACTTTCCGTTTGCCTTTGATGACTGGATCGAACACCCGGCCGGCCTGGGCAGTATTCCCGCCGCCAACCATGGCGCGGAAGTGGCGATTGTGGGGGCCGGGATCGCGGGGCTGGTAGCAGCCTACGAGCTGATGAAGCTGGGCCTCAAGCCGGTGGTGTATGAGGCCTCGAAGATGGGCGGGCGTTTGCGCTCCCAGGCCTTTGAAGGCGCCGAAGGCATCATCGCCGAGCTGGGCGGCATGCGTTTTCCGGTGTCGTCCACCGCGTTCTACCACTATGTGGACAAGCTGGGCCTTGAGACCAAACCTTTTCCCAACCCGCTGACACCGGCTTCCGGCAGCACAGTGGTCGACCTCGAAGGCCAGACCCACTACGCGCAGAAGCTCTCGGACCTGCCCGTGCTGTTCCAGGAAGTGGCCGATGCCTGGGCGGATGCGCTGGAGGCCGGCTCGCAGTTCGGTGATATCCAGCAAGCCATTCGCGATCGCGACGTGCCGCGCCTCAAAGCGCTGTGGAACAAGCTGGTACCGCTGTGGGACGACCGCACCTTCTATGACTTCGTCGCCACGTCCAAGGCGTTCGCCAAGCTGTCGTTCGCGCACCGCGAAGTGTTTGGCCAGGTGGGTTTCGGCACGGGTGGTTGGGATTCGGATTTCCCCAACTCGATGCTGGAAATCTTCCGCGTGGTGATGACCAACTGCGACGATCACCAACACCTGGTGGTTGGCGGCGTAGCGCAAGTGCCCATGGGTATCTGGCGCCATGTGCCGGAGCGTTGCGCCCACTGGCCTGCCGGCACCAGCCTCAGCTCGCTGCATCGCGGTGCGCCACGGGCGGGGGTAAAACGCATTGCCCACGCTGCCGATGGCCGCTTTGCGGTCACCGACAACTACGGCGACACCCGCGAATACGCCGCCGTGCTGACCACCTGCCAAAGCTGGTTGCTGACCACCCAGATCGAATGCGACGAAACCCTGTTTTCGCAAAAAATGTGGATGGCCCTGGACCGCACGCGCTACATGCAATCGTCCAAGACCTTCGTGATGGTCGACCGCCCGTTCTGGAAAGACAAAGACCCGGAGACCGGCCGCGACCTGATGAGCATGACCCTCACCGACCGCCTCACCCGTGGCACCTATCTGTTCGACAACGGTGACGACAAGCCAGGCGTGATTTGCCTGTCGTACTCGTGGATGAGCGACGCGCTGAAAATGCTCCCGCAGCCTATCGACAAGCGGGTGAAACTGGCCCTCGACGCGCTGAAAAAGATCTACCCGAAAGTCGATATCAAGGCACGCATCATCGGCGACCCGATCACCGTGTCCTGGGAAGCCGACCCGCATTTCCTCGGCGCCTTCAAAGGCGCGTTGCCCGGCCACTATCGCTACAACCAGCGCATGTATGCGCACTTCATGCAGAAGGACATGCCCGCCGAACAGCGTGGGATTTTTATCGCCGGTGACGACGTATCCTGGACGCCTGCGTGGGTCGAGGGCGCGGTGCAAACCTCGCTGAATGCGGTGTGGGGCATCATGACCCACTTCGGCGGCAGCACTCACCCCGAAAACCCGGGCCCAGGTGATGTCTTTGACGAAATCGGCCCGATCGCCCTGGCCGATTAAGGAGTTAAGCATGCGTGTCGCCCTGTACCAATGCCCACCGCTGCCGCTGGATGTGGCCGGCAACCTCAAGCGCCTGCATCAATTGGCGCATGAAGCGAGCGGTGCCGACGTGCTGGTGCTGCCGGAGATGTTCCTCAGCGGCTACAACATTGGCGCGGAAGCGGTGGGCGCACTCGCCGAAGCCCAGGATGGGCCGTCGGCACAGGCGATTGCCGAACTGGCCAAAAGCGCCGGCCTGGCCATTCTCTACGGGTACCCGGAGCGGGCTGAGGACGGGCAGATCTACAACGCCGTACAATTGATCGATGCCCACGGCCAGCGCCTGTGCAACTACCGCAAGACTCACCTGTTTGGCGACCTGGACCACTCGATGTTCAGCGCCGGGGAAGATGATTTCCCGCTGGTGGAGCTTAACGGCTGGAGGCTGGGTTTTCTGATCTGCTACGACCTGGAGTTCCCGGAAAACACGCGACGCCTGGCCGTGGCCGGTGCCGAGGTGATCCTGGTGCCGACGGCCAATATGGTGCCGTTCGACTTTGTTGCCGACGTGACCGTACGGGCGCGGGCCTTTGAAAACCAGTGCTATGTGGTCTACGCCAACTACTGCGGGCACGAAGGCGAGATTCAGTACTGCGGGCAAAGCAGTATTGCTGCGCCCAATGGCCAGCGAATCGCCCAGGCGGGGCTGGATGAAGCGTTGATCGTCGGTACACTGGATCGCCAATCGATCCTGGACGCCCGCGCGGCCAATCACTACCTGCAAGACCGTCGCCCAGAGCTGTACGGCGCGCTGCACAAGCCCTGAGCCAGACGGTTTGTTAGCATAGGCACATTCTACGTTTCGGAAGTGCCCATGCCTGCGCCGGCCCACCCTCATCACCTTGACTTGACCCTGGCCAACGGCCTGCGGGTTTCCTTGCGTCAGGCGCCGCGCCTGAAGCGTTGCGCCGCGATGTTGCGCGTGGCCGCCGGCAGCCATGACGTGCCACTCGCGTGGCCGGGCTTGGCGCATTTTCTTGAGCATTTGCTGTTTCTCGGCACCGCGCGTTTTCCCACAGGCGAAGGCTTGATGGCCTACGTGCAGCGCCAGGGTGGGCAGGTCAACGCCAGTACTCGCGAGCGCACCACGGACTTCTTCTTTGAATTGCCGGTGCCAACCTTTGCCGGTGGGCTCGAGCGGCTGGCGGATATGTTGACCCATCCGCGCCTGACGATTGAAGACCAAGTGCGTGAGCGCGAAGTGCTGCAGGCAGAGTTTGTGGCCTGGTCCCAGGATGCCAAGGCACAGCAGCAGGTTGCGCTGTTCGAGGGCTTGGCGGCTGATCATCCGTTGCGCGGCTTTCATGCCGGTAATCGGGATAGCCTCCCGGTGGAACGTGAGGCATTTCAGCAGGCACTTCGGGAGTTTCACAACGCGTTCTATCAGAGCGGGCAGATGACATTGAGTCTTGCCGGCCCGCAGTCGCTCGAAGAACTGCAAGCGTTGGCCCAGCGTTTCAGCGACGAATTGGCTCCTGGCCCTCTGCGCCCCCAAACCGCACCGCCAGCATTGATGCCAGGCTACGCGCGGGGCTATCAACACGTCGCCAATAATCACCTGCACCGCGTCATTACCTGCGACGCGCCTCGCCAAGTACTGGAGTTTCTCTGCACCTGGCTCAACGCTGCGGAGCCGGGTGGTTTGCTGGCCGAGCTGAAAGCACGAAAGCTGGCCAATGCCATGCAGGCGACCGTGCTTTATGCGTTTGCCGGGCAAGCCGTATTGGATATCGACTTTACCCTCGAGACTCAAGGCGATTCGGCTACGCAAATCGAAGCGTTGTTGCACGACTGGCTGGGCTTTTTCGCACACAGCGATTGGACACCTTTGCGCGAAGAGTACGCCTTGCAGAACGCCCGTCAGCAACAGATCCAAAGCGCACTGGCAGTGGTGCGAAATGAACGTGAAGACCTGTCGGAACAGGGCGCTGCCGCACTGAAAGCGCTGCTGGATTCGCTGCACCTTGAACCGTCCCAACACCTTTGGCAGTTGCCGCCCAGCAACCCGTTCCTGCGTCCAGCTGCCAACGAACAACGCGCCGGGCTGATCCGCGGCCAGACCAGCGCCCACCGGGGGTTGCGTACCTTCGCCCAAGACCGTTCCAGAGGCCGTCGGGAGGTGTCGGCGCTGACATTCAGCCAGGCATTGGCGGATGACACCGATGAAGGTGCGCTGTATCTGCAATGGCGGTTTGATAACGCCGCGCCCGTGGGGTTGGAAAATACATTACAGCCATTGCGCGAGAATGCCCGTCAGGCCGGCGTTGAGTTGTCTTTCGAAACGATCGGCAACGATTTCCTGGTGAAAATGGTCGGTCTTCACCAGCCCATGCCGGCTGTTCTGGACGTATTGGCGCAAAGCTTAAGCCAGCCACCAGAAGCCGCACCCGCCGCAACACCGATGATCGCCATCCGAGCGTTGCTCAAGGCGCTGCCGACTTGCTGCAGCGGCACTCACTCCGGGCCAGTGTCATGGGCGACAGCTCGATGGCATGGGCTCGGCGTTGGGTTACCGGCCGCTTGTGAAGCCGCGATCAAAATCGCCGCAGCGCGGCTGCCTGGGCAGGCAGCAAGTATTGAGCACACACCCCCAACCCTCGACGGCCAGAAGCTCTGGCACAGGGTGAAAACAGACGCCAACGACGCGGCTTTGCTGCTGTTTTGCCCAGCGCCGACGCTAACCGTGGCCGATGAAGCCGCCTGGCGACTGCTTGGGCATCTGCTGCACGGGCCGTTTTACCAGCGTCTGCGGGTCGAGCTACAAATAGGCTACGCAGTATTCAGCGGCATCCGACAGATCAACGGACAAACCGGATTGCTGTTTGGCGTGCAGTCCCCCAGCGTTTCACTGAGCGGGATCGTCGATCACCTGCAGACCTTTCTGAAGCAGCTACCGACGTTAATCGACAGCAGCCCAGACCTGGGCAACCAGCCCCTGGCGCAGCAATTCACTGCCCAGCAACTGCCCCTTAGCCAAGCCGCCGAGCTGCTGTGGCAGGCGCAGTTGGCGGGCCACTCGATGGGTTACCTGGACCAGCTACAACACTTGATACAAAACCGCACACGCGAGGATCTGCAGCACGCCGCCCAGCAACTCAACGATGCCTCAGGCGGCTGGCGCTGTGTGGCCAACGGCCCGCGAATCAACGATTCCTGGCAACCGGCAGGCTGATCGTTGCCAACCCTGCAACAGGCTTTTTCCGTCAAGACAGCGCTAACTTGAAAATAATTGCGTAATATTCATACGCAATATCTGAACATCTCCGATAGGAGGTGGACTATATGTATTACTTGGTAGTGAACGTCCCATCCCTTGGTAGGAGTATGAATATGACCTGGTCCAAACCCGCTTACACTGATCTGCGTATCGGTTTCGAAGTCACCATGTACTTCGCCAGCCGTTGATTGGCTGAGTAATACAACGCCTCGGTTCGCCCGGGGCGTTTTTGTTTTGAGCTTTGCGTGATGGAGCAATCATGTTTGTCCAGATTCTAGGTTCCGCCGCCGGCGGTGGCTTCCCGCAGTGGAACTGCAACTGCGTGAACTGCGCAGGCTTTCGCGACGGCAGCCTGCGCGCCCAGGCGCGTACCCAATCGTCCATCGCGATTTCCGACGATGGCGTGAACTGGGTGCTGTGCAATGCTTCGCCGGATATCCGTGCGCAACTGCTAGGCTTTGCGCCCATGCAACCCGGCCGTGCCCTGCGCGATACCGGCATCAGCGCAATCATCCTGATGGACAGCCAGATCGATCACACCACCGGCCTCTTGAGCTTGCGCGAAGGTTGCCCGCATCAGGTGTGGTGCACCGACATGGTCCATGAAGACCTCAGCACCGGCTTCCCGCTGTTCAGCATGTTGACCCACTGGAACGGCGGCCTGGCCTGGAACCGTATCGAGCTGGACGCCAGCTTCACCATCCCGGCCTGCCCGAACCTGCGCTTCACCCCGCTGCCACTACGCAGCGCCGCACCGCCCTACTCGCCGCACCGCTTCGACCCGCACCCAGGCGACAACATCGGCCTGATCGTCGAAGACCTGCGCACCGGCGGCAAGCTGTTCTATGCGCCGGGCCTGGGCAAAGTCGACGCGCCGCTGCTGGAAATCATGGCAGGCAGCGACTGCCTGCTCGTGGACGGCACGATGTGGGACGACGATGAAATGCAGCGCCGGGGCGTCGGCACGCGTACCGGCCGCGAGATGGGCCACCTGGCACAGAACGGCCCCGGCGGCATGCTCGAAGTACTGGAGCAGCTACCCGAGCAGCGCAAGGTGCTTATCCACATCAACAACACCAACCCGATCCTCGACGAAGACTCCCCCGAGCGCGCCGAGCTGGTGCGGCGCAATGTCGAAGTGGCTTACGACGGCATGAGCATTGAATTGTAGGAGCAGACGAAGTGACTGACACACCGTTGACCACCGCCGAGTTCGAAGCCGCCCTGCGGGCCAAGGGCGCCTTCTACCATATCCATCACCCGTATCACGTGGCGATGTACGAAGGCCGCGCCACCCGCGAGCAGATCCAGGGCTGGGTCGCCAACCGTTTCTACTATCAGGTGAACATCCCGCTCAAAGACGCCGCGATCCTGGCCAACTGCCCGGACCGCGAGATCCGCCGCGAGTGGATCCAGCGCCTGCTCGACCACGACGGCGCGCCCGGTGAAGACGGCGGTATTGAAGCCTGGTTGCGCCTGGGCCAGGCCGTCGGCCTCGACCCCGACCAATTGCGCTCCCAGGAGCTGGTGCTGCCCGGCGTACGGTTTGCGGTGGATGCCTATGTCAACTTTGCCCGCCGCGCCAGCTGGCAGGAAGCCGCCAGCAGCTCGCTGACCGAACTGTTCGCACCGCAGATCCACCAGTCGCGCCTCGACAGCTGGCCGCAGCACTACCCGTGGATCGACCCGGCCGGTTATGAGTATTTCCGTACGCGTTTGGGCCAGGCGCGCCGTGATGTGGAACATGGTTTGGCGATCACACTGCAGCACTACACCACCCGCGAAGGCCAGGAACGCATGCTGGAAATTCTGCAGTTCAAACTCGACATTCTGTGGAGCATGCTGGATGCCATGAGCATGGCCTACGAACTTAAACGCCCGCCGTATCACAGCGTGACCGAACAGCGGGTCTGGCATACAGGGATCACCCTATGAGCTTTGATCGCAGCAAAACACCGAGCTGGCGCCAGGGCTATCGCTACCAGTACGAACCGGCGCAAAAAGGCCACGTGCTGCTCTACCCCGAAGGCATGATCAAGCTCAACGACAGCGCCGCCTTGATCGGCGGGCTGATCGACGGCGAGCGCGACGTGGCCGCCATCATCGCCGAGCTGGATAAACAATTCCCCGGCGTGCCTGAACTCGGTAAAGACATTGAGGATTTCATGGAGGTCGCCCGTGCTGAGCACTGGATCGAACTTGCCTGAAAAGCCACCGATCGGCCTGCCACTGTGGTTGCTTGCCGAGCTGACTTACCGTTGCCCGTTGCAGTGCCCGTATTGCTCCAACCCGCTGGATTTTGCCGAACAGGGTAAAGAGCTGAGCACCGAGCAGTGGATCAAGGTGTTTCGCGAAGCGCGGGAAATGGGCGCTGCGCAGCTGGGGTTTTCCGGCGGTGAACCGCTGGTGCGCCAGGACCTTGCCGAACTGATCGCCGAGGCGCGCAAGCTGGGTTTCTACACCAACCTCATCACTTCTGGCATCGGCCTTACCGAGCAGAAAATCAGCGACTTCAAAAAGGCTGGCCTGGACCATATCCAGATCAGTTTCCAGGCCAGCGATGAGCAGGTGAACAACCTGCTGGCCGGCTCGAAAAAAGCCTTCGCGCAAAAGCTGGAAATGGCCCGCGCAGTGAAAGCCCACGGCTACCCGATGGTGCTGAATTTCGTTACCCATCGGCACAATATCGACAAGATCGATCGCATTATTGAATTGTGCATTGCCCTGGAGGCAGACTTCGTCGAACTCGCCACTTGCCAGTTCTACGGCTGGGCGCAGCTCAATCGTGTGGGCTTGCTGCCGACCCGGGAGCAACTGGTACGCGCCGAACGCATCACCAACGAATACCGCGCCAAGCTCGAAGCCGAAGGCCATCCGTGCAAGCTGATCTTCGTGACACCGGATTACTACGAGGAACGCCCAAAAGCCTGCATGAACGGCTGGGGCAGTATTTTTCTGACAGTCACACCGGACGGCACCGCCCTGCCTTGCCACGGCGCCCGACAGATGCCGGTGCAATTTCCCAATGTGCGCGACCACAGCATGCAACACATCTGGTACGACTCGTTCGGCTTCAACCGTTTTCGCGGCTACGACTGGATGCCCGAGCCGTGCCGTTCATGCGATGAAAAGGAAAAGGACTTCGGCGGCTGCCGTTGCCAGGCGTTCATGCTCACGGGTGATGCGAGCAACACCGACCCGGTGTGCAGCAAGTCCGAGCAGCACGGCATCATCCTCAAGGCGCGGGAAGAAGCCGAGCATGCCACCCAGACCATCGAGCAGTTGGCCTTTCGCAACGAGCGCAATTCACGGCTCATCGCAAAAGGCTGACGGCCTCAGCGCTTGGCGATGATGTACACCGCGTGGATGATGCCGGGGAAGTAACCGCACAGGGTCAGCAGGATGTTCAGCCAGAACGCCCCGCCGAAACCCACTTGCAGGAACACACCCAATGGCGGCAGCAGAATGGCGATGATGATACGAATGATGTCCATGGGTAAGCTCCAAAAAATCGGCTCGTGTGAGCCGTGTAGCTAATCGACCTTGGGCGTTCGTGAGGGTTCAGTGGGATCTGGCGTTGGGCCATCCTGAAGAGAGCAGACAAAAAAACGCCCCCAGCCAAAAGAATCAGGCTGGGGGCGCCGCGTATGCCGCGAGACGGTTCAGGAATATGAGGTTAAACGGCGATGCCCTTGCGACATTGCAGTTGGGCGGTACGCACGCGGGAGAACGCGCGCGCCAGGCGCAGGAGCATTTCGTCGATGTGGCTTTTGCTCACGTTCAAGGCTGGAGTAAAACGCAAACAGTCGGGTTGCGGGGCGATAAGGATCAGGTCTTCGTGCAATGCAGCCTTTACCACGGCATCCGCAGAATCATCTGACAGTGTCAGGCCCCACAGGAGTCCGTTGCCGCGTAGTTGCCCATGGCCGTAGCGGTAGGCCAGCCGGGCAAGGCCTTCTCCCAGGTACAGGCCGGATTCGCGTACCTGCTCAAGAAAACCGCTTTCCAGCACGGTGTCGAGTACGGCAACACCGGCAGACGCCATCAGTGCATTGCCGTGATGCGTCCCCGCCAATTCCCCCGCTTCGAAACAACAAGCCTTGCCGCGCGCCAGCAACGCCGCCAGCGGCACACCGCCGCCCAGGCCTTTGCCGAGGGTGATGATGTCGGCACGCACGCCGTACTGTTGTTCGGCCAGCAGGCTGCCGCAACGCCCCATGCCGGTTTGCACTTCATCGAGGATCAGCAGGATCCCCAGTTCACGGCACAGCCGCTCGACTCCCTTCAAATAGTGCTCGGTGGCAGGAATAACGCCAGCTTCACTCTGGATCGGCTCCAACATGATGGCAACCGTTTGGGCATCGACAGCGGCGTGCAGCGCCGGCAAGTCGTTGAAGGGCACATGGCTGAAACCCGGCAGTTGCGGCTCAAAACGGTTGCCGCCGGCACTCGTCGAGGCTGCCAACGCCGCAAAGCTTCGCCCATGACAGCCGCCGCTGGCGCTGATAATGCGATAGGCACCACCGCGATACAGCTGGCCCCATTTACGCGCCAGTTTGATCGCGGCTTCACAGGCTTCCGAGCCGCTGTTGAGCAGGTAACCCTGGTCGCTGCCGGTGTGGTCGCACAGCCGGTCGACGAGGTTCAGTTGGGCGCGGTTGTGCAGGCCATTGCCAGGGTTGATGAGCATATGAGCCTGATCGGCCAGGGCTTTGATCAATACCTGCGGGCTATGGCCGAGGCTGTTGGCGGCGCTGCCCTGGCTGAAATCCAGGTAGGCGCGCTCGTCGCTGTCCCACAGCCACGGGCCCTGGCCACGCACAAACACCTGCGCGGGCCTTGCCACAGTCGGCATCAGGGATTTACTCGAGCCGTCATGGCGCGTATCCACGATCAAATCGTCCAGGCTCGGCGCAGGGCGACGAAACAGATTCACAGCTCACCCCCGATGGCAACCGGACCTTGGTCGATGCCCCGTACAAACACACCCTTGAGGTTTTTTGCCTTGCCTATGTAAACGCCATCAACATAAACGCTATTCATTGCCCGATCCGGCCCTGTAAGCCCTGCGAATAGGCGCTAGACTAGGCGCCCGAGGGGCCATCGGCCATTTCGATTTTCCAGCTTTTTCGATAAGTAAGTCTTATGGATTTCAAGCAACTGCGTTATTTCGTCGCGGTGTATGAGGAAGGCCACGTGGGTCGTGCTGCGGAGCGCCTGTCGATCTCGCAACCGGCCCTGTCACAACAGATTCGCCAATTGGAACAGAACCTGGATGTCAGCCTGTTCGAGCGCAGCAGCAAGCGCCTGTTGCCGACATTGGCAGCACACACCTTGTACAACCACGCATTGCCGCTCATCGATGGTATGCAGCAAGCCGTCGAGGCCTTGCGCAACTTCAAGGGCCAGGCGATGCGCACCTTGGCCATTGGCGTGCTGCAAACCGTGCACACCAGCCTGGTCCCGCAGATGCTCGAGCGCGTGCGCAAAGCCCAGCCGCACCTGGTCGTGCAGATCTATGAATTGACCGGGCTTGAGATCGAGCGGCGCTTGCTCAACGGCTCGTTGGATATCGGCATCAGCTACCTGCCACCCCGCCAGCCGGGGTTAACGGGCGTGTTGCTGTACGAAGATGAACTGAAGGTGGTCATTCCCGAAGACCATCCACTGCGGGAATTCAAGAAAGTCTCGCTGAAACAGGCGGCCGAGCTGCCGATGCTGCTGTTGGGGGAAGAGTTCCAGGTGCGGCAGATCTGGCAAGGCCAGTTATCCAATTTAGGACGACGGCCTCAGGTGCAGGCGGAGTTGAATACGATGGTCGGGATTCTCGACAGCCTGCCCCATACCCAGCTCGCCACCGTATTGCCGGGGCGCTCCCAGGATGAGCACAACAGCAAGGCGCTGCTGTGGAAGCCGTTGAGTGAACCAAGAGTGCCGCTGAAGGTGGGCCTGGTGTGCCGCGACGTCCAGCGCCAGCAAGCGACGGTAGCGTTGTTGCGCACCTTGCTGGAAGACGTGATGAATGCCCCGCAGGCAAGCGCCTGACTTTTTCGCGGGCAAAAGAAAACCCCGCCGAAGCGGGGCTTTGCAGACTGTTTCCCTGACATCCATTTCACTCCGCCGTCCTGGCAGAATCCTACGTGTCCGTGTTGTTGCTTTGCGCTTCCTGCGCGACGTCCATGTGAAGTAGATTATCCGTGGATCCAATTTGGCGATAGAGGACGAATAGCAGCACGTCATGTAAGAGAATGCTTACACGCCCTCCAAGCCCTTAGAACAGTGCTTCATCCAGCAAAAACAATGATTCGCTACCGGCTTTTACCGAAGCACTCAGCGAATGAATACGCGGCAGCAGGCGGGCAAAGTAGAAGCGCGCGGTGCCCAGCTTGCTGGCGTAGAAGTCTTCTTCAGCCTCTTTGCCCAACGCGGCCTTGGCCATGCGTGCCCACATATAGGCATAGGCCATGTAGCCAAAGGCATGCAGGTACTCAACCGAAGCCGCGCCGATTTCATTCGGGTTGGTTTTGGCGCGGTCCAGTACCCAGGCGGTCAACTCATCCAGGTTATCCACGGCAGCGCTGAGCGGTCGGGTGAATTCAGCCAGCTCGGCGCCTGAAGCCGCGATGAACTGGCGGATCTCGTCAGCAAACAAGGTGTAGAACGCCCCGCCGCTGCCGACGATCTTGCGCCCCATCAAGTCCAGCGCCTGAATGCCGTTGGTGCCTTCGTAGATCTGGGTGATGCGCACATCACGCACCAACTGCTCCTGGCCCCACTCGCGGATGTAGCCGTGGCCGCCAAAGATCTGTTGGCCGAGCACGGTGGTTTCCAGGCCAAGGTCGCTGAGGAAGGCTTTGGCAACAGGTGTCAGCAGCGCCACCAGGTTGTCCGCACGTTCGCGGGCGGCGGCATCTTCACTGAACTTGGCGATGTCCAATTGGGTGGCCACGTAGGTGGAGAACGCGCGACCGCCTTCGTTCGACGCTTTCATGGTCAGCAACATGCGGCGCACATCCGGGTGCACGATGATCGGGTCGGCCACTTTGTCCTTGGCCTGGGCGCCGGTCGGTGAGCGGCTCTGCAGACGGTCGCGCGCGTATTCAATCGCGTTCTGATAAGAGCGCTCGCCCGACGCCAGGCCCTGGATACCCACGCCCAAACGCTCATAGTTCATCATGGTGAACATCGCCGCCAAGCCACGGTTCGGCTCGCCCACCAGGTAACCCACGGCTTCATCGAAGTTCATCACGCAGGTCGCAGACGCCTGGATGCCCATCTTGTGTTCGATGGAGCCGCAGCTCACCGGGTTGCGAGCGCCCAGGCTGCCATCGGCATTGACCATGAACTTCGGCACCAGAAACAGCGAGATGCCCTTTGGCCCGGCCGGCGCATCCGGCAGCTTGGCCAACACCAGGTGAATGATGTTGTCGGTGAGGTCATGCTCGCCGCCGGTGATAAAGATCTTGGTGCCACTGATGGTATAGGAGCCGTCCGCCTGAGGTTCAGCCTTGGTGCGGATAATGCCCAGGTCGGTCCCGGCGTGCGCTTCGGTCAGGCACATGGAACCTGCCCACTCACCCGAATACATTTTCGGCAGGTAGGTGGCCTTGAGCGCTTCGCTGGCGTGGGTGTTGATGGAAACACAGGCGCCGGAGGTCAGCATCGGGTACAGGCCAAACGCCAGGCTCGACGAGTTGATCATCTCTTCAACCTGGGCCGACACTGCCTTGGGCATGCCCATGCCGCCAAAGATCGGGTCGCCGCCTACGCCCACCCAGCCACCTTCGGCGTAGGTCTTATAAGCCTGTGGGAAACCATCCGGGGTGCTGACGGCAGTGTCCGCCCAACGGCAACCTTGTTCGTCGCCATTACGGCTGAGCGGCGCGATGGATTTGGCCGTGACCTTGCCGGCTTCCTCAAGGATCGCCTCAACGGTTTCGGCATCTACGGTGTCTGCCAATGCCGGCAATTGGGCCCAGGTGTTGGCGACCTCAAAAACTTCGTTGAGGACGAAGCGCATATCACGCAGCGGCGCTTTGTAATCAGCCATGGCAAACCTCGTGAGAACAGGAAAAGTGATTCGATAGGATCGGTTTTACAGGCTCCGAGTGTACCCGAACAACATTTGAGACACATAGGGTCTGTTAGTGACCAGCAAGTATTTTCGGGTCACACGAAGAGCTAATGTGGGAGCTGGCTTGCCTGCGATGCGAACACCTCGGTACATCAGTTACACCGAGTTGATGCCATCGCAGGCAAGCCAGCTCCCACATTTTGACCACAGTGAATCAGTCGCCTTTACAGCGCAAACAACTGCGCCGGCAAGCTCATCAGGCACTCACTGCCCGCCTCCACAGCGGCGCGGTGCGTTGCAGTACGCGGCAACAGGCGCTTGAAGTAAAAATCACAGGTGGCCAATTTGGCTTGGGCAAACTCGGCGTCGTCATGCGACTGCGCCGCAATGGCCATGCGCAACCACAGATACCCCAGAATGATGTAACCGCTGTACATCAAATAATCCACCGCCGCCGCGCCCACCTCATCCGGGTTTTTCATGGCGGCCATGCCGACCTTCATCGTCAGCTCGCCCCATTGCTGGTTCAGTTGATTGAGCTGCTCAACATGGGCCTTGAGCTGCGGGTGCTCGGCATTCGCCGCGCAGAACTTATGCACAAGCTTGGTAAACCCGCGCAGCAATTTGCCCTGGCTGCCCAGCACTTTTCGGCCCAGTAAGTCGAGGGCCTGAATGCCATTGGTGCCTTCATAGATCGGCGCAATCCGCGCATCACGCGCCAGTTGCTCCATGCCCCATTCGCGAATGTAGCCATGGCCGCCGAACACCTGCATACCGTGGTTGGTCACCTCCAGCCCGGTTTCGGTCATAAAGGCTTTGCAGATAGGGGTGAGGAACGCCAACAGGTCTTCGGCCTCCTGGCGTTGGGCGGCGTCACTGTTCAAGTGCGCGGTGTCGAGCAGTTGGGCAGTGAAGTAGGTCAGCGCCCGATTGCCTTCGTTGAAGGCCTTCATGGTCAGCAACATGCGCCGCACGTCGGCGTGCACGATGATCGGGTCGGCGGCTTTATCCGGGGCCTTGGCGCCGGTCAGCGAGCGCATTTGCAGGCGGTCGTTGGCGTATTTGATCGCGCCCTGAAAACTCGCCTCACCATTGCACAAACCCTGCATGCCTGTACCCAGGCGCGCGTGGTTCATCATGGTGAACATGCAATTGAGGCCCTTGTTCGCCTCGCCAATCAAAAAGCCCTTGGCGCCGTCGAAGTTCAGCACGCAGGTGGCCGAGGCCTTGATGCCCATCTTGTGCTCGATGGAACCGCAGTGCACCGCGTTGCGCTCGCCTGAATCAGCATGGAACTTGGGCACGATAAACAACGAGATCCCCTTGGTGCCCGCCGGTGCGTCCGGCAGTTTGGCCAGCACCAAGTGAATGATATTGGCGCTCAGGTCGTGCTCGCCGGCCGAGATGAAGATCTTGCTGCCGGTGATCGCATAACTGCCATCCGCCTGGGGCACGGCGCGGGTCTTGATCAAACCCAGGTCAGTGCCGCAATGGGCTTCGGTGAGGCACATGGTGCCGGTCCATTCGCCGGCGGTGAGTTTGCTGAGGAACGTGGTTTTCTGCTCCTCGGTGCCGTGGGCGTGGATCGCCGACATGGCGCCGTGGGTGAGACCCGGGTACATGCCCCAGGAGGTGTTGCTGGAGCCGATCATCTCGCTGAGCACCAGCCCCAGGGACAGCGGCAAGCCCTGGCCACCGTAGGCCGGGTCCGCCGCCACGCCATGCCAGCCACCTTCCACGTACTGGGCGAAGGCTTGCTTGAAGCCCTTGGGCGTGGTGACCACGCCGTTGTCGAAGTGGCAGCCCTCTTCATCGCCACTGCGATTAAGTGGCGACAGCACGTTTTCGCAGAATTTGGCGCCTTCTTCGAGGATCGCGCTGACCATATCGGGGCTTGCGTCGGTCGCGCCCAACGCGGCGTAGTGGCCGTGAAAATCAAACACGTTGTCGATCAGAAAGCGCATGTCGCGCAGGGGAGCTTTGTACTCAGGCATGGCAATGTCTCCGGCAGCAGATGCCTTCAACCTACTGCCGGCCACCGCCTCGAACAATCACTGTAGAACCGCTGAATACACCGCCATCACTCAACCGGCAGCGCTCTCCATGCGCACCGCGCCACGGCGGTTCTGGCCGGAGGCGACCACGCAGTTACGCCCGGCGCCCTTGGCGGCGTAGAGCGCCTGGTCGGCGGACTTGAGCACTTCTTCGGGCGTGCGCTGTTCGGCCTGGCGCTCGGCCACGCCGATGCTGACCGTCACCGACACACTCGAGGCGCCACTGCCCGCCCGGCGTTGGCGGCCCTGTTGGTCATCGTGGGGGCGGTCCGGGTTGCGCAGCTTGATGTCGTAGTTGGCGATGATCTCGCGGATCTCTTCCAGGTGCGGCATGCACTCGTCCAACGTCTTGCCGGCGAACACCACGGCAAACTCCTCCCCGCCATAACGATAGGCACGCCCGCCGCCATTGACCTTCGACAATTTGCTGGCCACCAGCCGCAGCACCTGGTCACCGACATCATGGCCGTGGGTGTCGTTAAAGCGCTTGAAGTGATCGACGTCACTCATCGCCAACACATAATTGCGCCCCAGCCGCTGCATGCGTTCGTTGAGCGCGCGCCGCCCCGGCAAGCCGGTGAGTTCATCCCGGAAGGCCATCTGATAAGCCTCGTGCGCCACGCCCGCGGCAATCATCAGCATTACCTGGCTGCACATGATGTTCAGGGTGAACGGCAGGATGAACGTTTGCGGCAGCATCCAGAACAGCCCCAGCAAACCCACCAGTTGTGCGGCGTGCAAGGGCCGTGGCTGATACCAGTACTGCGCCGCCAGGGTGACAAAACCCATCAGGAACATCGGGTACGACAGCTGGATCAGGCTCATCCAACTGCCATGCAGCGCCGGCCAGCGAATCTCCGCCAGCCAGTTCAGCAAGGCCTGGGGAAAACTCTGCTCAAGTGCCAGGGCCACGCTGCAAAAGGCAAAGAGCACGGCGCAGCGCGCCACGAAGTCGCGGAACAGGTGGGTTTTCTCCTGCCACAGCGCGTAGATGCTGAACAGCAGAGGCAACAGCAAGCAACACAGATGGAACACCACGGCGGCGTCTTCGCGCACGCGGCCGTTGTCGCGGTAGTAGTCGGTCTGGGTGTCGAGCAGGAAGTAAACGACGTACACCGTGATCATCAAAAACAGCTCGCGCTGGCGCCGATACACCGCGCAGTAGGCACCGCCGAGCAACAGCACCAAGGTCGGCAACACATTGAACAGCGAGGTGAAAAACACGCTGAGGTCTTTGATATACGCAGCCGAGAGCCCGGCCAGCAACAGCAGTAACGAAGGAAGAAAATGACTGAAACGAACAGCGGACACGCGTGACAAGGGTAAAGCTCCGACCCGCTCAGAAAGATGGCACAGTGCCTTCACTGAGCACAGTTAAGCACATTCAATGTGACCTGTATCACATTGCCATCACTGTAACGGCAGCCAGGCGCAATCCCTGAGTGCTGTGCTGTGTTTTTTATCGGCGCATAAAAAAACCGCCGCTTCCAAAAGAAGCGGCGGCTTTCAAGAGACCGGCAGGGCTTAGTAAGCCAGGCCGAAGTCTTCTTCTTTCATGTCCATCAGGTTGTTGGCGCCCGACAGCATGGTGACCTTATGGGTCTGGGTACGCGGCAGGATGCGCTGGAAGTAGAAGCGCGCAGTCTGCAGCTTGGCGGTGTAGAACGCCTCTTCGGTGGTGCCGGCAGCCAGTTTTTCGGCTGCCAGGCGTGCCATGTCGGCCCAGAAGTAAGCCAGGCACGCGTAGCCGGAGTACATCAGGTAATCCACCGAGGCGGCACCGACTTCTTCACGGTCTTTCATCGCGGCCATGCCGACCTTCATGGTCAACTCGCCCCACTCTTTGTTCAGCGCTGCCAGCGGTGCAACGAATTCCTTAACGGCTTCGTTGCCTTCGTTGGCCTGGCAGAACTTGTGCACGATCTTGGTGAAGCCTTTGAGCGCTTCGCCTTGAGTCATCAGCACTTTGCGGCCCAGCAGGTCGAGTGCCTGGATGCCGGTGGTGCCTTCGTACAGCATCGAGATGCGGCTGTCGCGAACGTTCTGCTCCATGCCCCACTCGGCGATAAAGCCGTGGCCGCCGTAGATCTGCACGCCGTGGTTGGCCGATTCAAAACCGACTTCGGTCATGAACGCCTTGGCGATTGGGGTCATGAACGCCAGCAGGCCGTCGGCTTGCTTCTTGGCTTCGTCGTCGGTGCCGTACTTGACGATGTCCACTTGCTTGGCGGTGAAGTACACCATCGCACGGTTGCCTTCAGCGAAGGCTTTCATGGTCAGCAGCATACGGCGCACATCAGGGTGCACGATGATGGGGTCAGCAGCCTTGTCTGGCGCTTTCGGGCCGGTCAGGGAGCGCATTTGCAGGCGGTCGCGAGCGTATTTCAGGCCGCCCTGGAAGCCGATTTCAGCGTGGGACAAGCCTTGCAGCGCGGTGCCCAGGCGAGCGGTGTTCATAAAGGTGAACATGCAGTTCAGGCCTTTGTTCGCCGGGCCGATCAGGAAACCGGTGGCCGCGTCGAAGTTCATCACGCAGGTGGCGTTACCGTGGATGCCCATTTTGTGTTCCAGGGAGCCACAGGTCACCGCGTTGCGCTCGCCGATCGAACCGTCTGCGTTCGGCAGGAATTTAGGCACGATGAACAGCGAAATGCCTTTGGTGCCGGCCGGTGCGTCCGGCAGGCGGGCCAGTACGATATGGACGATGTTGTCGGCCATGTCGTGCTCACCGGCCGAGATGAAGATCTTGGTACCGGAGACTTTGTAGGAACCGTCGGCCTGAGGCTCGGCCTTGGTGCGCAGCATGCCCAGGTCGGTGCCGCAGTGCGGCTCGGTCAGGCACATGGTGCCGGTCCACTCACCCGAAACCAGCTTGGTCAGGTAAGCGTCTTGCTGTTGCGGGGTGCCGTGCTCGGAGATGGTGTTCATCGCACCGTGGGACAGGCCAGGGTACATGCCCCACGACCAGTTGGCGGCGCCGACCATTTCGCTCACGGCCAGGCCCAGGGATTCCGGCAGGCCTTGGCCACCGTGCTCCACGTCGTGGGCCAGGCTCGGCCAGCCGCCTTCAACGAACTGTTTGTAGGCTTCTTTGAAACCAGTAGGGGTTTTTACGCCTGACTCGCTCCAGGTGCACCCTTCGATGTCACCCACGCGGTTCAACGGTGCCAGCACTTGCTCACAGAACTTGGCGCCTTCCTCAAGAATGGCGTCAACCATGTCCGGGGTAGCGTCCTGGCAAGCCGGCAGGCTCTGATAGTGCGCTTCATAACCAAGCAGTTCGTCACGAACGAAGCGAATATCACGCAAGGGGGCCTTGTAGTCAGGCATAGCGATAAACCTCTGCTGATGTATCTGGGATGAACAACCGCGTGGATTTGTTATGGCGGTCAAACAGGTGTTTGAAACATACGTTTACGACCTGGGGTTGTCAAGCATCGCGCCGACGCCGTTTGTCATGACGCGCATCAATGCCATGCACGGCAAGGCCTGCGGCGCAGTGCCACGTGATTTTGAAAGTGTAGAGGTTCCCAGGGGCGAATCAGCACAATGTGGGAGCGGGCTTGCTCGCTCCCACAGTAGAGCCCTATACAGACAGAGAGAGGGGATTAAGCGTAGGTATCGATCAAGGTGCCGAGCATTTCATCCGAAGCCTTGGCGACTTTCGCGCCCAGCTCCACTTGAAACTTGCCTTGGGCCATTTCGACCATGTTGCTCGCCGAGTTGGACGGCTGGGCGCGATCGTTGGCTTGCAGACGATCACTTTGTGCATCCGAGGGCTGGGTCGTCGCGGCGCCGGCGATTTTTCCGGCGGCCTGGTCGACGCGGTTCTGCCCGGCCTGAATGGTGCTCAGCCCCGAATAAAACGCGCTGCTTCCAGAGATTTCCATGGCGTAAGCCTGCCTTTAGAGAATCGTGAACTTGAATTGAAGCAGACATCCTGGCAAAACGCCCGTCAAAAACACTAATGGCATAATGCCTTAGCGATAGCCAAAATCAGTCAAGCAGGTCCAATTCCAGGTACTCGGCCACCACTTTCGCGCTGGCCTGCTTGAGCTTTGGCACCCGCCCCAGGCACGGCGCAGGCAACCGCTCAGCCAGGGTGGCGAGGTTTTCTTCCAGACGAGAGGTCTTGGGGTCGATGATATTCGCCACCCAACCCGCCAACGGCAAACCGTCGCGCGCGATGGCTTCGGCGGTGAGCAGCGCATGGCTGATACACCCCAGACGCACGCCCACCACCAGAATCACCGGCAGCTTGAGCGCAATGGCCAAGTCCGACAGGTTGTCCTGATCGGCCAACGGCACTCGCCAGCCGCCCGCGCCTTCAATCAAGGTGAAATCCGCGCGCTGCGCGAGTATGTGCTGCATCGGTTTCAACAATGATTGCACTGTAAGCGCCACACCGGCCTCTCGAGCGGCCAGGTGCGGCGCAATCGCGGGTTCGAAGGCCACCGGGTTGACCTCGGCATAGGTCAGCGGCAGCGAACATTCGGCCAGCAGTGCCAAGGCGTCGGCATTGCGCAAGCCTTTTGGGGTGACCTGGCAGCCTGAGGCCACCGGCTTTCCGGCGGCGGTGCTTTTACCCGCAAGCCGTGCGGCATGCAGCAGCCCGGCGGCGACGGTGGTTTTGCCCACATCAGTGTCGGTGCCGGTGATGAAATAAGCGGCGCTCATAAAGGTTTCTCCAGTACGGCGTACACCACTTGGTACGTGGCGGGCAGGCCCTGGGCCTGACGAAACTGCTCGTAAGCGTGCACCAGTGCAACAATCCGCGCGCGGCCCGTCAACCCTCCCGGTCGGCCGGGGTTGAGGTTATGCGCGCCCAACGCCTTGAGCTCATGGGTCAGGCTGCGCACATCCGGGTAATGCAGTACGTGAGGCTGGCGCTCCAGGCTCAGCACCCGTAAACCGCTGGCGGCACACAGCTGTTGGTAAGCCTCGAAGGTGCGAAAGCGGTTGACGTGAACCAGGCCATCCGCCGCACGCCAGCTTTGGCGCAACTCATCCAGGGTGCCCACGCACAAACTCGCAAATGCCAGCACGCCACCGGGTTGCAGCACGCGATAAGCCTCGCTGAGCACCGCATCGAAATTCGCGCACCACTGCACCGCGAGGCTGGAGAACAGCAGGTCGAAGCGCTCAGTTGCCAGCGGCAAGCGTTCTGCATCACCCGCGATAAAGTGCTGCGCGCCACCCAAAGGCCGCGCATGGCTGAGCATGCCTTCGGCGATATCCAGCGCCACCCCTTGGCTTGCCGGCAACAAATCGCCCAGCACACGGCTGAAATAACCCGTGCCGCAACCCACATCCAGCCAGCGTCGGGGTGCGATGGCAGCGGGCAGGCGCGACAACAGCTCATGCCCGACTGCGCGCTGCAACTCGGCGACGCTGTCGTAACTGGCGGCGGCGCGGGAAAACGAGGCCGCCACCTGGCGCTTGTCCGGCAAGCCGCCCGGCAGTAGCGGCTGGGATAAATCAGTCATCAACACACTCATGCAAAAAAGCCTGGATGGCCCCCGCTACTCCGTGAGGGTCTTCCAGAAGAAAAGCGTGACCGGCCTGTTCAATCAGGCCGATTTCTACATCAGGCAGCAGGGCCAACAGGTCACTCGCAGCTTCGGCGGGCACCAACCCGTCCAGCCCCGCAAACAGGTGCAGTTGCGGGCCGCGATACGCCTGCAAAGCGGCGCGGGTATCCAGTTGAGCAAGCAGTTCCAGGCCAGGCATCAACACGCTCGACGACGTATTCGGCGCCCCGCTGACCAACAGGCGCGACAGCCCGCGCGGGTCTTCGGCACCTTTGGCGCATAACAAACCGAAACGTTTAAGGGTGACTTGAGAGTCGGCGTGGCAACCCGCGAGGAACGCATCGAACGTCTCGGCAGGCATCGCACTGGGCCAGCCTTCATGGGCAACAAAACACGGATTGCTCGCCAACGTCAGCAGCCCGCAGCAGCGTTCGCCGCGCCGCGCCGCCAGCTCGGAGGCGAGCATGCCGCCCAGGGACCAGCCGCCCAGCCAGGCGTTGTCCGGCAGCGTGGCGTCGAGTTCGTCGAGCCATTCCTCCAGATCGCTGGAAGCCAGCACCGGCAACGGTTCGATATGCACGTGCAGGTGTTCGTCCAAACCCTGCAAGGCGGCAGCCAAAGACTCCAGCGGTGACACGCCGAGCCCCCAACCGGGCAGCAATACCAGTCGATCACGCATGGTCGGGCTCCGTAATACTTAACAACCGGAAACACTCATCCAATGCGCTTAACAATAGCTGCACCTGCGCCGCGCTGTGGGCCGCCGTCAGTGTCACGCGCAAACGCGCACTGCCGGCCGGTACGGTCGGTGGGCGGATGGCCGTCACCATCAGGCCGCGTTCGCGCAACATCTGCGACAGGCGCATGGCGGTGGCGCTGTCGCCAATCAGGATCGGCTGGATCGGCGTGAAGCTGTCCATCAAGCGCAGGCCAAGCTGCTCGGCGCCCTGGCGGAACTGGCGGATCAGGCCATTGAGGTGCTCACGTCGCCAATGCTCGGTACGCAGCAGCTCCAGGCTTTTCAAGGTGGCGCAGGCCAATGCCGGTGGCTGGCTGGTGGTGTAGATGTAGGGCCGGGCGAACTGGATCAGGCTTTCGATCAGCGCTTCACTGCCTGCCACAAACGCCCCGGCGGTGCCGAACGCTTTGCCCAGGGTGCCGACCAATACCGGCACGTCTTCCTGGCTCAAGCCGAAGTGCTCGACAATTCCGCCGCCCGTAGCACCTAACGGTCCGAAGCCATGGGCGTCATCGACCATCAACCAGGCGCCTTTGGCGCGGGCCTCACGGGCCAGTGCAGGCAAGTCGGCCAGATTGCCGTCCATGCTGAACACCCCATCGGTGACCACCAACGTATTGCCGGTAGCCTTCTCCAGGCGCTTGGCCAGGCTGCTGGCGTCGTTATGCAGATAGCGATTGAAACGCGCCCCGGACAGCAAGCCGGCATCCAGCAGCGAGGCGTGGTTGAGCCGGTCCTCCAGTACCGTATCGCCCTGCCCCACCAACGCGGTGACCGCGCCCAGGTTGGCCATATAGCCGGTAGTAAACAGCAGCGCACGCGGGCGCCCGGTGAGGTCGGCCAGCGCTTCCTCGAGTTCATGGTGCGGCGTGGCATGGCCGATCACCAGGTGCGAAGCGCCACCGCCCACGCCCCAGCGGGACGCACCGGCGCGCCAGGCCTCGATCACTTGCGGGTGATTGGCCAGGCCCAGGTAGTCGTTATTGCAGAACGCCAACAGCGGTTGCCCATCCACCACCACTTGCGGGCCTTGCGGGCTCTCAAGCAAAGGGCGTTGGCGATAGAGGTGTTCGGCACGGCGGGCAGCGAGGCGCGCGGCGAGATCAAAAGACATGCAGGCCTCGGCAGATCAAAGAACTTGAGACTGAATGCAATCCAACTGTGGGAGCTGGGCGTTAAACCACCGCGTTATAGAACTGCTCGCTGCTCTTTTGCTCCACCAACGCCTGCTCAATCGCCGCCTGATGCACTTCGTCGGCGTGCTCTTCACGGGCTTCCGGCAAGATCCCCAGGCGCGAGAACAGTTGCATGTCCTTGTCGGCCTGCGGGTTGGCGGTGGTCAGCAACTTGTCGCCGTAGAAAATCGAGTTGGCACCGGCAAAAAACGCCAGGGCCTGCATCTGCTCGTTCATCGCCTCACGCCCAGCCGACAAGCGCACATGGGATTGCGGCATCAGGATGCGCGCCACGGCGAGCATGCGGATAAAGTCGAACGGGTCGATGTCTTCGGCGTTTTCCAGCGGCGTACCGGCGACCTTCACCAGCATGTTGATCGGCACCGACTCCGGATGCTCCGGCAGGTTGGCCAGCTGGATCAGCAGGTTGGCGCGGTCGTCGAGGGACTCGCCCATGCCGAGGATGCCGCCCGAGCAGATCTTCATTCCCGAATCACGCACGTAAGCCAGGGTTTGCAGGCGCTCGCCGTAAGTGCGGGTAGTGATGATGCTGCCGTAGAACTCCGGCGAGGTATCGAGGTTGTGGTTGTAGTAGTCCAGGCCGGCCTGGGCCAGGGCTTCGGTCTGGTCCTGATCGAGACGGCCGAGGGTCATGCAGGTTTCCAGGCCCATGGCCTTCACGCCTTTGACCATCTGCAGCACGTAAGGCATGTCTTTGGCCGAAGGGTGCTTCCAGGCGGCGCCCATGCAGAAGCGCGTCGAGCCGATGGCCTTGGCGCGGGCCGCCTCTTCGAGGACCTTCTGCACTTCCATCAGCTTTTCTTTTTCCAGGCCGGTGTTGTAGTGGCCCGACTGCGGACAATATTTGCAATCTTCCGGGCAGGCGCCGGTTTTGATCGACAGCAAGGTCGACACCTGCACGCGGTTGGCGTCGAAATGCGCGCGGTGCACGGTCTGCGCCTGGAACAACAGGTCATTGAAGGGTTGCACAAACAGCGCTTTGACTTCGGCTAAAGACCAATCGTGACGCAGGGTGGCAGAGGTGCTGGCGCTCATGGGCGATTCCTTGATTATGCTTGGGCTTACGCTGTGGGAAGGGCAATAGCGGCAATACCCACAGTCAGTCACGACACGGATGCTCGGCATATTTAAGGAAGATTCATGCACTGTCAACCTGGATACAAACATCAGGTTTACATCTGGTTAGAAAACAACCAGATCTGTTTAATCTGCGATGAAGCGACAAACTCCAGCCACAACCTGTGCAATGTCTGCGAAATCGAACTGCCCTGGCTGTTGGAGCACTGCGAGGTGTGCGCCCTGCCACTGCCATGGAGGGTTTGATCTGCGGCCCCTGCCAAAAAAAACCGCCGGCCTATAAACAGGTGATCGCACCCTGGACCTACAGTTTCCCCGTCGACACCCTTATCAGCCGCTTCAAACACCAGTCGCGCTGGCCGCTGGGCCATCTGCTCGCACGCTTGCTGGGGCAGTATCTGCAACACCGTTTCGACAACACCGAACTCACCCGTCCCGACTGCCTGCTGCCGGTGCCCATGGCGCGCAAGCGCCTGCGTGAGCGCGGCTTCAACCAATCGTTGATGCTGGCCCGCTGGCTCAGCGCAGACCTCGACCTCCCACACGATGAACACCTGTTGTTACGCCCCCATGAAACCGTCGCGCAACAAGACCTCGATGCCAAGACCCGCCAACGCAACCTGCTCACGGCGTTTGCGCTGGCGCCCGACGCCCAGGTGCGGGGCCGCCACTTTGCGCTGGTGGACGACGTACTCACCACCGGCGCCACCGCTCACAGCCTGGCCCGGCTGTTGATGGACGCCGGCGCCCGTCAGGTCGATGTGTACTGCCTGGCCCGCACGCCAAAACCGGGCACATGACTTGACTCGCGTGCGTGGCGCCTGCAACGTCCGCTGACCTTATCGAAGCGTATCCACATGTCCCTGCCGACCTCCTTGAGCCAACACATCATCCGCCGTCCCCAGCGCATCGCCTTGCTGGCGCACATTGCCGAGCAGGGTTCGATCACCCGCGCGGCCAAGAGCGCCGGCCTGAGTTACAAGGCTGCATGGGATGCGATCGACGAGCTGAACAATCTCGCGCAAAAACCGTTGGTGGAGCGCAGCGTCGGCGGCAAAGGCGGCGGCGGCGCCAAGCTGACGGCCGAAGGTGAACGGGTGCTGCGTCTGTACCAGCGCCTGCAAGTGTTGCAAGCCGAGGTGCTGGGTTCGGATGAAGACGCGAGCGACCTCAACCTGCTCGGCCGCCTTATGCTGCGCACCAGCGCGCGCAACCAATTGCACGGCCAGGTCAGCGCCATCGAACACCAGGGCCGCAATGACCTGATTCGCCTGCAACTCTCGGGCGGCTTGAGCCTGAGTGCGCAGATCACCCACGACAGCACGCAACGGCTGGAGCTGGAGACCGGCGTAGAAGTGGTCGCCTTGATCAAGGCCGGGTGGCTGGAATTGCTCGCCATCGGGCAGACTGCAACACCTGGACACAATTGCATGAGCGGTGTGATCGAAACGATTCTCGAGGCCGATGATGGCCCCAGCGAAGTGCGCATCGCCCTGCCCAGCGGCCAGGTTTTATGCGCCCTGGCGCAGCCCGCCGCGCTTAAGGCACTGGCTGCGGTCGAAGGCGCAGCGGTCCGGGTGCAGTTCTCGCCCAACAATGTGCTGCTCGGCACACCGGCCTAGGCGCCCGCCGTCTTCAAGCTGCAACAAATTCGTCACGAGCGCTCCTTAAGGTGTCTGCAAAAACCGCAGGGAGCCTGAAATGGGCCTACTAGAAGAAAACCAAGCCACCGACCTTGAACAGATGGTCGGCCTCACCCGCCGCCGTTTTATCGGCGCCGGTGCCCTGTGCGGTGCCGCGATGTTCCTGGGCGGCAACCTGCTCACCCGCAGCGCAATGGCCGTGAACGCAGCCACCGCCAGCCCCTTGCTCGGCTTTACCAGCATCGCCGCCGCCACCAGCGACGCCATCACCTTGCCGCCGGGTTACTCCGCCTCGGTGCTGATCAGTTGGGGCCAGCCGTTGCACAAGAACGCACCGGCCTTCGACCCGTCCGGCAACGGCACCGCCAAGGCCCAGGAACAACAGTTCGGTGACAACAACGACGGCATGAGCCTGTTTGCCTTCCCCGGCGACAACAACCGTGCGCTGATGGCCATCAACAATGAATACACCAACTACCGCTACCTCTATGCCCACGGCGGCGCACCGCAATCGGCTGAAGACGTGCGCAAGGCCCAGGCCAGCGAAGGCGTATCGGTGATTGAGGTGCGGCGCAAGGGCGACACCTGGCAGTTCGTGCAGGACTCGCGCTACAACCGCCGCATCCACGGCAATACGCCGATCCGCCTGAGCGGCCCCGCTGCCGGCCATGCCTGGCTGAAAACCAGCGCCGACAACACCGGCAAAAAAGCCCTCGGCACCTTCCAGAACTGCGCCAACGGCAAGACCCCGTGGGGCACTTACCTGACCTGCGAAGAGAACTTCACCGACTGCTTCGGCAGCAGCAACCCGCAACAAAACTTCGACGCCGGGCAAAAGCGCTACGGCGTGGTGGCCACCAGCCGCGAGATCAACTGGCACCTGCACGACCCGCGCTTCGACATGGCCAAGAACCCCAACGAACTCAATCGCCACGGCTGGGTGGTGGAAATCGACCCGTTCGACCCGCAGTCCACGCCGGTAAAACGCACCGCCCTGGGCCGCTTCAAACACGAAAACGCCGCACTGGCTGAAACCCGTGATGGCCGCGCCGTGGTGTACATGGGCGACGACGAGCGTGGCGAGTTCATCTACAAGTTCGTCAGCCGCGATCCGATCAACCACCACAACCCCAAAGCCAACAAGAACCTGCTCGACCACGGCACCTTGTACGTGGCGATTTTCGATGCCGGCGACGGCGATGCCGACCACCCCAAGGGCAAGGGCGAATGGGTCGAACTCACCCACGGCAAAAACGGCATCGACGCCAGCTCGGGTTTCGCCAGCCAGGCCGAAGTGCTGATCCACGCGCGCCTGGCCGCCAGTGTGGTGAAAGCCACACGCATGGACCGCCCGGAATGGATCGTGGTCAGCCCCACCGACGGCCAGGTGTATTGCACGCTTACCAATAACGCCAAACGCGGCGAAGACGGCCAGCCGGTGGGCGGGCCGAACCCGCGCGAGAAAAACGTCTACGGGCAAATTCTGCGCTGGAAAGCCGATGCGGATAACCACGGCGCCAACACCTTCACCTGGGACTTGTTTGTGGTGGCCGGCAACCCCGGTGTGCATGCGGGTACGCCGAAGGGCGGCTCGTCCAACATCAACCCGCAAAACATGTTCAACAGCCCCGACGGTCTCGGCTTCGACAAGGCCGGGCGCTTGTGGATCCTTACCGACGGCGACTACAGCAACAAGGGCGACTTCGCCGGCATGGGCAATAACCAAATGCTGTGCGCCGACCCCAACACCGGGGAAATCCGCCGTTTCATGGTTGGGCCGGTGGCGTGCGAGGTCACGGGTATCAGCTTTTCGCCGGACCAGAAGACCCTGTTTGTGGGGATTCAGCATCCAGGGGAAACCGGCGGTTCGACCTGGCCGGAGCATCTGCCCAATGGCAAGCCGCGCTCGTCGGTGATGGCGATTCGGCGGGATGATGGTGGAATAGTCGGCGCCTGACAGGACCTTGTGGCGAGCGGGCTTGCCCCGCGTTGGGCTGCGCAGCAGCCCCAAAACAGCGGGAGCGCTGCGCACTCCAACGCGGGGCAAACCCGCTCGCCACAACAGCCACCACCTGGCTATGCTGTTACCATACCCGGCCGGACGCGGCGCCCTGCTGCGCGCAGGAGTTCGCATGGCCCACCCGTTTGAAACACTCACCCCTGATTTAGTACTCGACGCCGTCGAAAGTATCGGCTTCCTCAGCGATGCGCGCGTGTTGGCGCTCAACAGCTACGAAAACCGTGTGTATCAGGTGGGCATCGAAGACTCCGAGCCGCTGATCGCCAAGTTCTACCGCCCGCAACGCTGGACCAACGAAGCGATCCTGGAAGAACACCGCTTCACCTTCGAACTGGCCGAGTGTGAAGTGCCGGTGGTTGCGCCGCTGGTCCACAACGGCGAAAGCCTGTTCGAACATGCGGGTTTTCGCTTCACCCTGTTCCCACGCCGTGGCGGCCGGGCGCCGGAGCCGGGTAATCTCGACCAGCTGTATCGCCTTGGGCAATTGCTCGGGCGCTTGCACGCCGTGGGTTCCACCCGCCCGTTTGAACACCGTGAAGCCTTGGGCGTGAAGAACTTCGGTCACGATTCCCTCAACACCTTGCTCGAAGGCAATTTCATTCCCAAGAGCCTGTTGCCCGCTTACGAGTCGGTCGCCCGCGACCTGCTCAAGCGTGTGGAAGAGGTGTACAAGGCCACGCCACACAAGAACATCCGCATGCACGGCGACTGCCACCCCGGCAACATGATGTGCCGCGACGAGATGTTCCACATCGTCGACCTGGATGACTGCCGCATGGGCCCGGCCGTGCAGGACCTGTGGATGATGCTCGCCGGTGACCGCCAGGAATGCCTGGGCCAATTGTCGGAATTGATGGACGGCTATCAGGAGTTCCACGACTTCGACCCACGCGAACTGGCCTTGATCGAACCCCTGCGCGCCTTGCGCCTGATGCATTACAGCGCCTGGCTGGCCCGCCGCTGGGATGACCCGGCGTTCCCCCACAGCTTCCCGTGGTTCGGCAGCGAGCGGTATTGGGGCGACCAGGTGTTGGCGTTGCGCGAGCAACTGTCGGCGCTCAATGAAGAACCCCTGAAACTCTTCTGACTACCGATCGTCCCCACGCTCCGCGTGGGAATGCATCCTGTGACGCTCCGCGTCACGCACCTCAACTGCGGACGCAGAGCGTCCAACACGGCATTCCCACGCAGAGCGTAGGAACGATCATCCCATTGCCTGACAAAAATCCTTACAATCGCGCTTTGTAAGCTGCCTGAGCAAGGATTCTGCAATGCACGCCGCCAACCCCCGCAAGGGGTACATCCTGGGCCTGAGTGCCTATGTCATCTGGGGTCTGTTCCCACTTTATTTCAAAGCCATCGCCAGTGTTCCCGCCGCCGAAATCATCGTGCACCGCGTGTTGTGGTCGGCGCTGTTCGGCGGTTTGCTGCTGATGGTGTGGAAGCACCCCGGCTGGTTCCGCGAACTGCGTGACAACCCCAAGCGTCTGGCGATTCTGGCACTCAGCGGCTCATTGATTGCGGCCAACTGGCTGACCTACGTGTGGTCGGTGAACAGCGGGCGCATGCTGGAAGCGAGCCTGGGTTACTACATCAACCCGTTGGTGAATGTGCTGCTCGGCATGCTGATCCTGGGCGAGCGCCTGCGCCGCCTGCAATGGATCGCCGTCGGGCTGGCGGCGGTGGGTGTGGCGCAGCAAGTGTGGCAAGTCGGCAGTTTGCCGTGGGTGTCACTGGTGCTGGCGCTGACTTTCGGCTTCTACGGTTTGATCCGCAAACAGGCGCCGGTCAAGGCGCTGCCGGGGCTGGTGGTGGAAACCTGGATGCTGGTGCCGATCGCCGTCGCCTGGTTGTTGTTCAACCCGTCGGCCCATAGTGCGCAGCTTGAGTTTTGGAGCACTTCCGAAGCCTGGTGGCTGGTGGCCGCAGGCCCGGTGACGCTGATCCCGCTGGTGTGCTTCAACGCCGCCGCACGGCATCTGCCCTACACCGCGCTGGGCTTTCTGCAGTACGTGGCGCCGACGCTGGTACTGCTGGAAGCGGTGCTGCTGTTCGGCGAACACCTGGCGACCAGCACGCTGATTGCCTTCGCGTTCATCTGGGCAGGCCTGGTGGTCTACAGCCTGGATGCCTGGCTGACGGTGCGCAAACGCTGATCAAATAACGTACAAACCTCTGCAAGCCACAGTGCACGTGGCTTGCAGGCATTCACCCCAAGGTTATCCACAGCCTGATCCCCGCCATTTGTGCACAAGCCCTTGAAACTGCTCGTTTTTTGCTCAACCGACGAAGAGGCCCGGTCAGCTTGGCCTGGCGCCGGGTCTCTACAGGTTATCCACAGGCCCATGCAAGATTTCCATGCATAACCCAGTGGACCGATTATTCCTCGTGGTGCAGTTCCACCATCAAATCATCGGCCAAGGTTTCCAGGGACAGCTGCAGGGTATCCAGGGACAACGCGGTCGGCACTTGCAGCAGCGCTTCGGCACTGAACAGTGGATCACCGCTCATGGGCGCCGGACGTACATCCGTGCTCAGGCTGGCCAGGTTCACGCCTTGCTTGCTCAGCAGCGCTGTGATTTCGCGCACGATGCCCGCGCGGTCATTGCCTACCAGCGTCATCATGATCGATTTGGACGCCGAGGCCTGCCCGCTGCTGCCCTCGCCCACCAGCACACGGATTCCGTGTGTGGATAAGTCCTCCAGCGCCCCCACCAGCGCCTGACGCTGTTCCGTCGGCACACTGACCCGCAAGATCCCGGCAAACTGCCCGGCCATGTGCGCCATGCGGCTTTCCAGCCAGTTGCCGCCGTGGGCAGCAATGTTCTGCGCGATGCGTTCAACCAGGCCGGGTTTGTCGGCGGCGATAATAGTGAGTACAAGATGGTCCATGGCGAAGCCCTCGGTGGGTTGATCATCGATTATAGGCACACACCCTGTGGGAGCGGGCTTGCCGCGATGGGGCCTGTCAGTTACACATCGGTTGGCTGAGCTATCGCTATCGCGGGCAAGCCCGCTCCCACACACAGCCAAGGCCTGGAGAAGTGGCCAGGAACAAATCGTGTACCATTTTTATATTTATCTGGAACAATCCAATAGTTTTTTGAGAACATCCGATTCTCCGCTGTGACCGTACGACCAAAATGAGTCGCTAAACGACGTATTTAGTCTAATTTTCACAACCGCAAGTCATCATGTAGTATGCCCAACCGTGCACTACATAATGAAAATCTGAAACAGCGCATAAGCTCCGCAGAGTGAGGCAAGCAATGACTGAACACGTTCAAGTCGGTGGCCTGCAGGTCGCCAAAGTCCTGTTCGACTTCGTGAACAACGAAGCCATTCCCGGCACCGGCATTACTGCCGACCAGTTCTGGGCCGGCGCCGACAAGGTCATCCACGACCTGGCACCGAAGAACAAAGCCCTACTCGCCAAACGCGATGATTTCCAGGCGCGGATCGACACCTGGCACCAGACCCACGCCGGCAAGGCCCACGACCCAGTGGCTTACAAAGCCTTCCTGCAAGATATCGGCTACCTGCTGCCGGAAGCCGCAGACTTCCAGGCCTCGACCCAAAACGTCGACGACGAAATCGCCCGTATGGCCGGCCCGCAGCTGGTCGTGCCGGTCATGAATGCCCGCTTTGCCCTCAACGCCTCCAATGCCCGCTGGGGCTCGCTGTACGACGCGCTGTATGGCACCGATGCCATCAGCGAAGCCGACGGCGCCGAGAAGGGCAAGGGTTACAACAAAGTGCGTGGCGACAAGGTCATTGCCTTCGCCCGTGCTTTCCTCGACGAAGCCGCGCCGCTCACCGCCGGCAGCCACGTCGACTCCACCGGTTACAAGATGGTGGATGGCAAGCTCATCGTCAGCCTCAAGGGCGGCAGCAACAGCGGCCTGCGCGACGATGCACAGCTGATCGGCTTCCAGGGCCCTGCGGCCGAGCCGATTGCGATCCTGCTTAAACACAACGGCCTGCACTTCGAAATCCAGATCGACGCCAGCACCCCCGTCGGCCAGACCGACGCCGCCGGCGTCAAAGACGTGCTGATGGAAGCCGCGCTGACCACCATCATGGACTGCGAAGACTCCGTCGCCGCCGTGGATGCCGATGACAAAGTGGTGATCTACCGCAACTGGCTCGGCCTGATGAAGGGCGACCTGGCCGAGGAAGTGGCCAAGGGCGGCAAGACCTTTACCCGTACCATGAACGCCGACCGTGTCTACACCGGCGCGGATGGCCAGGACGTGACCCTGCACGGCCGTTCGCTGTTGTTCGTGCGCAACGTTGGCCACTTGATGACCATCGACGCGATCCTGGATAAAGACGGCAACGAAGTGCCGGAAGGCATCCTCGACGGCCTGCTCACCAGCCTGGCGGCGATCCACAGCCTCAACGGCAACAGCAGCCGCAAGAACAGCCGTACCGGCTCCGTGTACATCGTTAAACCGAAGATGCACGGCCCCGAAGAAGCCGCGTTTACCAATGAGCTGTTCGGCCGCATCGAAGACGTGTTGAACCTGCCGCGTAATACGCTGAAAGTCGGGATCATGGACGAGGAGCGCCGCACCACGGTCAACCTCAAGGCCTGCATCAAGGCGGCGAGCGAGCGTGTGGTGTTTATCAACACCGGCTTCCTCGACCGCACCGGCGATGAAATCCACACCTCCATGGAAGCCGGCGCGATGGTGCGTAAAGCTGCCATGAAGGCGGAAAAATGGATCGGCGCCTACGAAAATTGGAACGTCGATATCGGCTTGAGCACCGGCCTGCAAGGTCGTGCGCAGATCGGTAAAGGCATGTGGGCCATGCCCGACCTGATGGCGGCGATGCTTGAGCAGAAAATCGCCCACCCATTGGCCGGCGCCAACACCGCCTGGGTGCCATCGCCGACGGCAGCTGCGCTGCACGCCCTGCACTACCACAAGGTTGATGTGTTCGCCCGTCAGGCCGAGTTGGCCAAGCGCGAACGCGCCTCGGTGGACGACATTCTGACCATCCCTCTGGCCAGCAACACCGATTGGTCCGAAGAAGAAATCCGCAACGAGCTGGACAACAATGCCCAGGGCATCCTCGGCTATGTCGTCCGTTGGATCGACCAGGGCGTCGGCTGCTCGAAAGTGCCGGACATCAACGATGTGGGCCTGATGGAAGACCGCGCCACCCTGCGCATCTCCAGCCAGCACATCGCCAACTGGTTGCGCCACGGCATCGTCAACGAAGCCCAGGTGATGGAAAGCCTCAAGCGCATGGCGCCGGTGGTGGACCGTCAAAATGCCGGGGATGCGTTATATCGCCCGCTGGCACCGGACTTCGACAGCAACATCGCGTTCCAGGCGGCGGTGGAGTTGGTGATTGAAGGGACCAAGCAGCCGAACGGGTATACGGAGCCTGTGTTGCATCGCAGGCGTCGTGAGTTCAAAGCCAAGAACGGGCTTTGATTAAACGCTGAACAAAACAAAGCCCTGTTCGTAAGATCAGGGCTTTGTTCTTATCAGGCGGGTAATCACGCAAACACAAACGTGGCTTCTCCTGTACCGTTAATCGTAACTTCCATCTCCTCATGGACAAACGTCAAATTCATGTAGGTAATATAATTTGTATACGTATTCGGGGAACCCGCGTCTTTGGAAATAACCATAAATTTCCCGGACGCAGGAGCAATAAAATAATTACCCGACTCGTCTCTATAATCGATGTTTCCTCGATGCTTATCTATATCTCGCGGGAAGCTGAATTCATACGCTGCCTCGCGTGGAAACAGCGTATTCCCGTACTCAGCTGTCAACGAACCCGCCCCGTCGGTGATGACCGAAAAATCTCTCAGACTTGCTCTCAGATTAGAAGGCTTTACAAGGCGTGCCTTTCCATCCCTGAGAATTAGAACACTTGCGTCATCGCTACTTGCTTGATCATTAGACTTTTTAATAGGCATAACGAGCTCCTGTGGAGGATGTAAGGTCCTGGCTGAAAACCAGAACTCTCCGGCCAAGTAAACAACCCGCCCACCTGCTTGCCTACTGTGAGAACTGACAGTTCAAATAAAAAAAGATAAACGGCAGTTATTGAGCCATCCCCAACTCGCGCTTGACCATCTTCGCCAACTTCACGCTATCAATTGGCTTGAGCAAAAAATCCACCACGCTCAAATGCATCGCATCGATCACATCCGGCGCTTCCGCGTCCCCCGACATGATGATGATCGGCAACGCGGCACGGGTTGAATCGCGCACCTTGCGAATCAATTGCAGGCCGTTGCTCGGCGCCATGCGCAAATCGGTGATCAGCAAACCGATGGAACTGCTGGAGCTCAACAAATCCCACGCTGCCTCACCACTGGCGGCGGTCATGCAGCGAATGCCGTCCAGGCCCAGAATTTCTGCCAGCAATTCACGTGCGTCCTTGTCGTCATCGACAATCAGCACCCGTTGTGGCGGCAGATCGGGCTCCAGCATCACGGCGCTCAGCGCCTCGCGCTCGGCATCACTCAAAATATCGTGGTCGGACATACGTTTCTCAGCAGTTCTATTCAAGCTCCCAGCACACTCGTCAGACATCTGCGGAAGGGCGAACAATGTGCACTTCGTCGGAAAGTTTGCCTAGTGGGCGTTCTACGGGGTTTGGACGATAGTCATGTAAGGTTTTTCCCTAGTTGTGGTGGGTTTTACCGAGACCTAGACTTACGTCCAATGGGCACCCGCCGCGCGGGAGTCGACCATGCAGGACGATAACGACAAAAAAACTGCGGTCACTGTTATGAGTAAAGCTGATGCTTTCACGCAGGCGGGAAAAACCGCCGTGTTGCAGAACATCCACGGCACTTTGCAATTCCTGCAACGCTTCCCTCCGTTTAACCAGATGGAAAACGCCCACCTGGCGTTTTTGGTCGAACAGTGCCAACTGCGCTTCTACGGCCCCGGCGACAGCATTCTCAAACCGTCCGGCGGGCCGGTGGAGCACTTCTATATCGTCAAGCAGGGCCGCGTCGTCGGCGAACGGCCGGACTCGACGCAAGCCACCTTCGAAATCACCACCGGCGAGTGCTTCCCCCTCGCCGCGTTGCTGGGTGAGCGTGCCACCCGCACCGAGCACAAAGCCGCCGAAGACACCTTTTGCCTGCAACTGAACAAGCCGGCGTTTATCAAGCTGTTCGCCCTTTCCAGCCCGTTTCGCGATTTTGCCCTGCGCGGTGTCAGCAGCCTGCTGGATCAGGTCAACCAGCAGGTGCAGCAAAAGGCCGTGGAAACCCTGGGCACCCAGTATTCGCTGAACACCCGCCTGGGTGAATTGGCCATGCGCCATCCGGTCACCTGCAGCCCGACCACGCCCCTGCGCGAAGCGGTGACGCTGATGCATGAGCAACAAGTGGGCAGCATCGTGATCGTCGATGCGCACAAGGCGCCGCTGGGGATTTTCACCTTGCGCGACCTGCGCCAGGTGGTCGCCGACGGCACCAGCGACTTCAATCAAGCCATCGCCGGCCATATGACCCAGGCGCCGTTCTTTTTAAGCCCGGACCACAGCGCCTTCGACGCGGCCATCGCCATGACCGAGCGGCATATCGCCCATGTGTGCCTGGTAAAAGACCAGCGCCTGTGTGGCGTGGTGTCCGAGCGCGACCTGTTTTCTCTGCAACGGGTCGACCTGGTGCACCTGGCCCGCACCATCCGCAACGCGCCTCGAGTGGAAAACCTGGTGGTGATTCGCGGCGAGATCGGCCAACTGGTGGAACGCATGCTGGCCCATGGTGCGTCGTCCACCCAGATCACCCACATCATTACCCTGCTCAACGACCACACCGTGTGCCGAGTGATCGAACTGACCCTGGCCGACAAAGGCGACCCTGGCGTGCCCTTCAGCTGGCTGTGTTTCGGCAGCGAAGGGCGCCGTGAACAAACCCTGTTTACCGACCAGGACAACGGCATCCTGTTCGAAGCCACGGACGCCGCCGAAGCCGCCGAGATCCGCGGCCGCCTGCTGCCACTGGCGCAGCAGATCAACCAAAGCCTGGCGCTGTGCGGCTTCAGCCTGTGCAAGGGCAATATCATGGCCGGCAACCCCGAGCTGTGCCTGTCGCGGGCTGAATGGGCGCGGCGCTTTGGTGCCTTTATCCGCGAAGCCACGCCGGAGAACCTGCTGGGCTCAAGCATCTATTTCGACTTGCGCGTGGTGTGGGGCGACGAGCGCGGGTGTGAGCAACTGCGCCAGGGCATTCTGGATCAGGTGGCCGATAACCGCTTGTTCCAACGTATGCTGGCCGAGAATGCCTTGCGCCAGCGCCCGCCGGTCGGGCGTTTCCGCGACTTTGTGCTGACGCGCAAAGGCACCGAAAAGGCCACGCTCGACCTCAAGGTGCAGGGCCTTACACCTTTTGTGGATGGCGCACGCCTGTTGGCCCTGGCCAATGGTATTCACACCAACAACACCCTGGAGCGCCTGCGCCAACTGGTGGCCAAGGAGGTCATCGAACCGCTGGACGGCGCCGCCTATGAGGAGGCGTATCACTTTATCCAGCAAACGCGCATGCAGCAGCATCAGCTGCAAACCCGCGAGAACCTGCCGTATTCCAACCGTGTCGACCCCGACAGCCTCAACCACCTGGACCGGCGCATCCTGCGCGAATCCCTGCGCCAGGCCCAACGCCTGCAAAGCAGCCTGACGCTGCGGTATCAGCTGTGAGCCTGTTCGGTTGGCTGCGTAAGAAAAAACCCGGGCTCGACGCAACCCAACAGCAGCGCCTGGCGCACTTGCCCAGGCCCGCAGCCTTGGGCGACGGGTCTTTACGCAGGCAACGCTGGGTGGTGGTCGACCTGGAAACCAGCGGCCTGAACCTCAACCGCGACCAGGTGCTGTCCATCGGTGCAGTGATCATCGAGGATGGCGCAGTGGATTTTTCGCAGATGTTCGAGCGCACCCTGCTACGGGCCAACACCAAGGTTGGCCCCAGCGTGTTGATCCACGGCCTCGGCCCCAGTGCGATTGCCGCCGGCAGCGACCCGGCCGAAGCCTTGCTGGATTTTATGGCCTTTGTCGGCGACAGCCCGTTGCTGGCGTTCCATGCGCCGTTCGACCAACACATGCTGTGCCGGGCGCTCAAGGACAGCCTGGGTTATCGGTTGACCCACCCGTTCCTTGATGTCGCCGACATCGCCCCGCTGTTGTGCCCCGACGCGAATATCCGTGAAGCCGGGCTCGATGACTGGATCAGCCACTTCAAGCTGCACGTGGGCGAACGCCATCACGCCAGCGCCGATGCATTGGCCACGGCAGAGCTGATGCTCATCCTGTTCAGCCGTGCGCGCCAACAGGGAATCGACAGCCCACAGGCGCTGCAAGAGCGCTTGAGCCAATGGACACGGCGCAAACAAACACCCTCTTTCTAGCGAAACGCGAAGCGTCCCAGGAGGCATTCCCACGCAGAGCGTGGGAACGATCGTCCGACAGACGCCAATTGCGCCCACTCCCGGCCTCTGACACAATCGCGAATAATTCTCGTTAGTTTAAACCCCTTGTTTATTCGGTGATGCCTTGTCGTCGGTCCAAACCCCACACAGTCAGCTTGTTGGCGCGTTGTATCGCGACCATCGTGGCTGGCTATTGGCGTGGCTGCGACGCAATGTGGCCTGCCCGAGCCGCGCCGAAGACCTGAGCCAGGACACCTTCATGCGCCTGCTGGGCCGCGACGAACTGCGCGAACCCCGCGAGCCGCGCGCGTTTCTGGTGGCCATCGCCAAAGGCTTGCTGTTCGACTACTTCCGCCGCGCGGCACTGGAACAGGCCTACCTCACCGAACTGATGCTGATCCCGGAAAGCGAACACCCTTCGCCCGAACAACAGCAACTGATCCTCGAAGACCTCAAGGCCATCGACCGCCTGCTCGGCAAACTGTCGAGCAAGGCCCGCGCCGCCTTCCTCTATAACCGCCTCGACGGCCTGGGCCACGCCGAAATCGCCCAGCGCCTTGGCGTGTCGGTGCCGCGTGTGCGCCAGTACCTGGCCCAGGGCATTCGCCAGTGCTACATCGCGCTGTATGGCGAGCCGCTGTGACCGGCGCCAAACCGGTCACCGCCCGTGTGCTGGATGCGGCGATTGCCTGGCAACTGTCGCTGGGCTCGGGCGACGGCAGCGCTGTGGAACAAGAAGAGTTCGGCAAATGGCTGGCCAGCGATGAAGAACACGCGCGCGCCTGGCGCCAGCTGGGCATGCTCGACCAGCGTTTCAGCCTGGCCTCGGGCCCGGCGCGGGCGGCGTTGTTGCAGTCACGCCAAGGCATTCGCCAGCGCGTGCGCAAGTTGGGCAGTGGTTTGGCCAGCATCGCGCTGGTGATTGGCCTCGCGCTGTTTGCCGGTGAACGTTACGTGCCCATCCACTATTGGCTGGCCGACCAACGCACGGCCACCGGCGAACAACGCACGCTGAAGCTGGCCGACGGCACGCTGATCAACCTCAACACCCACAGCGCCATCGACGTGCGCTTTGATGAAAAACGCCGATTGATCGTGTTGCAGGAAGGCGAAATCCTGGTCGAAACCGGCCACAACGATGCGCGGCCGTTCTACGTGCAAACCCGCGACGGCAGCCTGCGCGCCCTGGGCACGCGGTTTATCGTCAGGCGCGAAGACGACGCCACGCGCCTGAGCGTGCTGCAATCTGCTGTGGCCGCCCAGCCTGAGGCGCTGCATCAGGAACAGATTTTCAAGCAAGGCCAGCAAGTGCTGATGCGCAGCGACGGCCTCGGCCCTGCGCTGGTGCTCACACCCGCCGCAGACGCCTGGACGCGCGGCATGCTGGTGGTCGACAACGCCCGCCTGGGCGATGTGGTTGCCGAACTTGGCCGCTATCGCACCGGCTACCTGGGCGTGGACAAAAACGTGGCCGACCTGCGCATCACCGGCAGCTTCCCGCTGCACGACACCACGCTGGCGCTCAACGCCCTGCTGCCGACCCTGCCGGTGCAGATCGAGCAGCACACGCCGTGGTGGGTGACGGTGAAGGGTAAGCCTTAGGTTTTTCAGCGCCTGGGCGATCGCCTTCGCGAGCAAGCCCGCTCCCACAGTTGACCGTGTTCTAACTGGAAAAACGCGGTCAACTGTGGGAGCGGGCTTGCTCGCGAAGAGGTCCTCAAAAACACCATAACGCTTCAGAGCAAAAATATTTCCACCCAGCCCTATCACTTTTTGATTCTCGTCCGGCACCTAGGCAATTGAGAAATATTTTCATTCAGGAGCCGCCCCATGTCCCGCACGCTAGACACCTTGTTGCGCCCCAGCCTGTTAGCCGTGGCCATTGCCCTCAGCGCCCCGCTGACGAGCACCGCGCTGATCGCCGCCGAGCAAGCCAGCAACGTGCGCGCCTACAACCTGCCGGCTGCGCCATTGGCCAGCACCCTGAACCAGATCGCCAGCCAGGCCGGTTTGGCGCTGACGCTTAACCCATCGCTGGCAGCGGGCAAGACCTCGGCACCGGTCAAAGGCCAGTTCGATGCCCAGGGTGCGTTGCGTGAGGCGTTGCGTGGCACGGGGTTGCAGTTGGAGCAGAGCAGCGCGGGGACGTTTACGCTGGTGGCCATTCCTGAAGGTGTCGTGGCGTTGCCAGAGACCAGCATCATTGCCCAGGGCAGCGATGAAAGCGCTTGGGGGCCCGTCGACGGCTACCTGGCCAAGCGCACCGCGGCCGGCACCAAGACCGACACCGCGCTGGTTGAAGCGCCGCGCTCGATCTCCGTCGCCACCCGCGAGCAGATGCAGGACCGCAACGTTCAGAACCTGGATGACGCGGTTAAATACATGCCCGGCATCGTGTCCGCCAGCTACGGCAGCGACACCCGCTACGACTGGATGCGCGTGCGCGGCTTCGAGCCCACGCAATTCCTCGATGGCCTGCCACTGCCACGCGGCGTGTACGCCAACCCGAAAGCCGAAACCTGGAACCTCGACCGCCTCGCCCTGCTGCGTGGCCCGGCCTCGTCGGTCTACGGCCAAACGCCGCCGGGCGGCCTGCTGGACATGGTCAGCCGTCGTCCCAGCGAAGAACAAAGCAGCGCCATCCAAGTGCAATACGGCAGTGACAATTACCGCCAGATCAACTTCGCCAGCACCGGCAAGATCGATGATGAAGGGCAGTTTCTGTATGACCTCAGTGGCGTGGTGCGCGATGCCGACACCCAGATCGATCACATCGACAACAAGCGCTACAACATTGCGCCGAGCCTGACCTGGAATATCGACCCGGATACCAAGCTGACTTTTCTGTCGCAGTTCACCCGTGACGATACCGGTGCCACCAGCCAGTTTTTGCCCATCCAGGGCACCAAGCTCAAATCACCCCTGGGTGATATTTCCCATCACAAAAACCTGGGCGACCCGGATTACGAGTACTACGACCGCACCTACTACGCGTTGGGCTATGCATTCGAGCATCGCATCAATGACACCTGGCAGTTCCGTCAGAACCTGCGCTACACCAAGTCGGAGTTGTCATTTCAGACACTCACCGTAGGTGCGTATCCCTACACGATGGTTGACGCAGACGGCAACGTCGGCCGCACCTCGACAAACGTGGACGAGAACATCGGCCAATTGGCCCTGGACAACAACTTCCAGGCCGACTTCACCACCGGCGACATCTCCCACACCCTGTTGCTCGGCCTGGATCACCAGCGCACCGATACCTCTTACCTGTCGATTTACGGCGATGGCCTGAAGACCAACGTCAACAATCCGATCTACGGCCAGCCCATCGTTCGTCCCGCTCGCTCCGGGGCTTATTACGACTACAACCAGAAAACCGTGCAGACCGGCCTCTACGCTCAAGACCAGATGGCGCTTGACCAATGGCGCCTGACCTTGGGCGGCCGCGAAGACTGGGTGCATCAGGGCACCACGTACTTCAACCAGAAAGATGCGACCAATACCGACCGAATCAAACATTTCAGCGGCAACGCCGCACTCAGCTACGTATTTGATTCCGGCTTCGTACCCTATATTTCCTACGCTGAATCCTTCCAACCGGCGAGCAATGCCAGCGTCTCGGCGACCGAGTCCTACAAACCCACCGAAGGCAAACAGTGGGAACTGGGTATCAAGTACCAGCCACCGGGCTCGAACACTTTGCTCAGTGCCGCCGTGTATGACCTGACCCAGAAAAACGTGCTGGTAACCACCACTACCGCCGGCAGCATTCCAGTCACCAACCAGACCGGTGAAGTGAAGGTCAAAGGCCTGGAACTGGAAGCCGTGTCTGATGTGACCGACAACCTCAAAGTTATCGCTTCCTATACCCTGGCCAAATCCGAGGTGCAAAAAGGCGACTACAAAGGTAATCGTCTGCAACTGATGCCAAACCAGCAAGCAACCCTGTGGACCGATTACACCTGGCACACGGGTGTCCTCGACGGCTTCGGTATTGGCCTGGGTGCGCGCTACACCGGCAATACCTATGGCGACCAAGGCAATACGTGGTTGGGCAAGGCCGACGCCTACACCGTGTTCGATGCGGCCGTGCACTACGACCTCGGCCGTCTGGACAACAGCCTCAAAGGTGCCTCGGTAAAACTCAACGCGACCAACCTGTTCGACAAGGACTACATTTCAACCTGCGATGGTTTCTATTGCTACTACGGCGACCAACGCAGCGTCGTCGCCAGCGCCACCTATCAATGGTAATCGGCTGAGTTAACAACCGGGCCGCCCCTGTGGGCGGCTTCGGTGTGTCTGAAGGCTAGAAAATGAAAAGCAAAACCATCCGCCGCTGGTCCTTCATCCACACCTGGACCAGCCTGATCTGCACGGTATTCCTGCTGCTGCTCGCCCTTACCGGCCTGCCGTTGGTGTTTCACCACGAGATCGACCACCTGCTGGGCAACGAGCCTGAACTGGCACAGATGCCTGCCGATACGCCGCAACTGAACCTTGAGCAGTTGGTGGCCAAAGCCCTGGCCCATCGCCCCGGCGAGGCCATGCAGTACCTGGCGTGGGACGAAGACGACAAGAACGGCGTGATCGCGATCATGGCCGCCACGGCCGGCACCGAGCCCAACTCGTCCCACACCTTCATGCTGGATGCGCGTACCGGTGAGGCCGTGGAAACCCCGGCGGCCAATGGCGGGTTGACCCTGTTCCTGCTGCGTTTGCACGTGGACATGTTCGCCGGGCTGCCGGGCAAGTTGCTGCTGGCGTTCATGGGCATTCTGTTTGTGGTGGCAATTGTCTCGGGCACGGTGCTGTACCTGCCGTTTATGCGCCGGTTGAAGTTCGCCACCGTACGTAAAGACAAATCCGCCCGCCTGCGCTGGCTCGACCTGCACAACCTGATCGGCGTGGTCACGCTGACCTGGGCGCTGGTGGTGGGCGTCACCGGCGTGATCAGCGCCTGCGCCGATTTGATCATCGCCGCCTGGCGCCAGGACAGCCTCAGCGCCATGATCGAGCCGTACAAAAACGCGCCGCCGCTGACCCAACGCGCACCGGCCACCGAATTGCTGAGCATCGCCGCCAAGGCCGCGCCCGGCATGGAGCCGGACTTTATCGCCTTCCCCGGTACGCGCTTTTCCAGCGAACACCACTACGCGGTGTTCATGAAGGGCAGCACGCATCTGACCTCGCACCTGCTCACGCCGGTGCTGATCGACGCCGGCACCCTGGCCGTCACCGCCATCGCCGAACGGCCGTGGTACATGGACGCCATGGGCATGTCCCAACCGCTGCACTTTGGCGACTATGGCGGCATGCCGATGAAAATCCTCTGGGCGGTGCTGGATGTGCTGACCATCATCGTGTTGGGCAGCGGGGTTTACCTGTGGATTGTGCGGCGCAAGGCGGCCAAGCCATGAAGCCGCGCCAGTCGAGTTTCTGGAAGGTGTTCGGCATTCCGCTGGGGGTAGGCCTGCTCAGCGCGGCGGGGTTGTTTGCGGCGCTGTTGGGTGACGGGTTGTGGGATTCGTTGAGTTGGGTGGGGTTGGGTGTTCCTGCTGCCATTGGGGCTTGGGGGTTGTTTAAGCGGCGCGGCTGAAGGCGCTATCGCAGGCAAGCCAGCTCCCACCTTTAACGGTGTTCACAATTCAACAGGTGGGAGCTGGCTCGCCTGCGATTAGGCCTTCAAAAACAACCACAATCCCTCTAGGCTAGCCCCTGCCTTTTCCGAGGAATGCCCATGTCCGCGCCCAGCATGACCTTGTTTCACAACCCCGCTTCACCCTTTGTTCGCAAAGTCCGCGTGCTGCTGATCGAGACCGGCCAGCAGGACCGCGTGGCCTTGCATGGCTGCATGCCGACGCCGGTCAACCCCGATGCACAGGTGGTGCAGGACAACCCCGTGGGCAAGATCCCGGCCCTGCGCCTGGCCGATGGGTCGGTGCTGCACGACAGCCGGGTGATCCTCGATTACTTCGACCACCAGCATGTCGGCAACCCGCTGATCCCGCGTGACGGCTCGGCCCGCTGGCGCCGCCTCACCCTCGCCTCGATGGCCGACGGCATCTTGGATGCCGCCGTGCTGGTGCGTTACGAAACCGCCATGCGCCCGGTCGAAAAACACTGGGACCAATGGCTGCAAGCGCAGCGCAACAAGATCCACCGCGCCCTCGCCGAGCTGGAAGCCGAAGCGATTGCCGAACTGGCCAGCCACTTCGACATCGCCGCCATCGGCGTGGCCTGCGCCCTGGGTTACCTGGACTTTCGCCACCCCGACCTGCAATGGCGCGCCGGCAACCCCAAGCTTGCCGATTGGTATGCCGAGGTCAGCCAACGGCCTTCGATGCTTGAGACCCAGCCGCCCCACTAACTTTCATCCACACTCCCTGTGGGAGCGGGCTTGCTCGCGAATGCGGTGGCTCTGTTGGAACTACTGTGACTGACACACCGCTTTCGCGAGCAAGCCCGCTCCCACATTGAAGAGTGGTGCTGCTGAGGAAGGTGGCAATCCTTGCTACCAGTTGCGCCCGCACCTGCTGATCTTCACGCAACCCAATCATTGCGCCACCTCCCGAACCTTGCGTTTACCCACGCCATACCAATCCAGCTTGCGCGTCAGCACCATCACTGTACCCAGCAAACCAAACAGCAACAGCGAGCCCATCAGCAGCGCGTAATCCTCAGCGCTCAACAGCCCGTACAACAAGCCATACAACGCCGCCAACCCCGCCGAAAAGCCCAGACCATGCACAACACTGCGCAGCACGTGGCACACATAAAAACCAATCAACAACACACAGGCACTCGCCGAGATCAGGTAGGCCAATGCAAAGCCCAGGTGTTCGGACAACGACAACAACAGCAGGTAGAAAAACGCCAAGGCAAAGCCCACCAATGCGTACTGAATCGGGTGCACCGCGAGGTTCTTCAGCACTTCAAACAAGAAGAAACCGGCAAACGTCAGGGCGATAAACAGCAGCGCGTATTTGATCGCACGGTCGCTCTTGAGGTACTGGTCCACCGGGTCGATGAAGTTCACGCCAAAGCTGCGGCGGGTGAAGTCTTCACAGCCCTGGCGGTCCAGGCAGGTTTGCAGGGCTTGTTCGAGGTTGGTGGAGAAAAACGAGGTCTGCCAGCTGGCGCTGAAGCCCTTGGCGGTGACCTCTCGTTGCGCCGGCAGGAAGTTGCCGATAAAGCTTGGGTGCGGCCAGTTGGAGGCGAGTGACACCTGGCTGGTCTTGCCCACCGGCACCACTTGCAACTGTTCGGTGCCTTGCAGGCGCAGGTCAAAAGCGAAGTCCACCACGCCCGGTTGTTTGCTGTCCTGCGCGGGCAGCGTTACATGCACGCCCTCGCCCAACCAGTCCACTTGCGAGCCGGGCGAGAAGGCCAGGCGTTGGCTGCCCAGCTCAAGCTTCAGGGCGTTTTCGATGCCACGAATATCGCTGATACCCACCGCCAGAAACGCCGGCTCGAAACGGTAATCGGCAAAGTTTTCGGTAATGCCCAGTTGCGCCGGCAACTCGAAACGCCCACTGATGCGGTTGTCTGCATGGAACAGTCGCGCCTGGTAGATGCCGCGCGAGCGCAGTTCGGTTTGCACCTTGCCGTCGAGTTCAAAACGGTCCGGCAGAAAATACAGACGGCCGCGCTCTTCACGGGTTTCCTCGTAGCGTTTGTTGAGCTTTTCATTGAGTTTCCACTCGCGCACGGTCCTGCGGTACGGCACCACCATGACCGGGCCGGTAATGCGTTGGCTGTAGCTGGAGCTGCGGGCGATGTCCATCAGCACGCCGTCGCGCAGTTGCTGGCGGTCGCTGATGATGCCGTTAATCATCAGCAGCGGAATCAGCAACAGCAGGATCAGCAGCGCAATGGCGCCAAGTTTGAACAGCAGGCTTCGGTTCATGGGGCTCTCCCTGTTTGGATGGGCAGAGCGTGAACCGCGCCTGTGGGAGATTTATGTGGGCACTGTGGAGACTGTGTGGAGATGCAGCACCACCTGCACGCCGCCGTGCACATTGCCGATCTGCAATGCGCCGCCGTGCAGCTTCATCACCTCTTCGACAAAATTGAGCCCCAGGCCGGTGCTTTTGCGCCCGCTGATCGGGCGCGGCAACGAGTAGAAACGCTCGCTCAGGCGTGGCAAGGCGTAGTCGGGAATCGGCGCAGCCTGGTTGAACAAACTGACCTGCACGTCGTTGTGCTGCGTCTGTGCGCTGAATCGCAAGGTGCCGCCGGGCGGGGTGAAATCCAAGGCGTTATCGAGCAGGTTGCCCAGCGCCTGGCGCAGCAGGAAAGGCTCACCGAAGACCTTCACATCCGCCGCTATCGTCTGTTCCACCTGCAGGTCAGCGCCTTCGATTCGCGCACATTGCGCCTTGAGCACCTCGTCGACCAAAGCCGCCAACGGCATGCGAATCTGTTCTTCCAAACCCTGGCGTTGCTCCACCTGGGCCAGGTTGAGCAGCCGCTCGATCAACTGCTGCAAGCGCGCGCTTTCGCTGTCGATATTGCCGACAAAACGCTGCTGCTGCTCGCGGCTCATATCGCCCTGCAGCAATTCCGCCGCGCCGCGAATAGCCGCCAACGGGCTTTTCAATTCGTGGGTCAGGGTGTGCACGTAATGCTCGACGTAGGCCTTGCCTTCCAGTTGCGTGCGCATGTGCTCAACGGCAGTGGACAGCTGCTTGAGTTCGCCGCCTCGGTAATGCGGCAACTCGGCACGTCGCCCTTCACTCACCGCCTGGGCATACGCCGTGAGCCGATGCAGCGCCACGCTCAGCCACCACGACAGCAATGCACCCAGCAGCAGGCCCAACACCACCAACCCGGCGCCGTACCACAGCAGGCGGTTCTCGGTGCGATCCACATAAGGCTGCAACGAGCTGTTGGGCTTGGCCACCGTGACCACGCCGATGATTTGCCCGTTGTCGCGGATCGGCGCGCCCACGTGCATCACCGACGAAGTGGGATCGTCCAGTTCGCTGCGGGTGGAACGCGCGCCGTACTCGCCGCGCAGGGTCAAATACACGTCGTTCCACTTGGAATAGTCCTGGCCCACCGCTTCACCCGTGGAGTCGAGCAGCACGATGCCATGGGCGTCGGTCACATAAATGCGGTGGTTAACCTGATTTTTCGGCAGGCCCCAGATGGTCGCGCCAGGCTGGCGACTGCCATAGGCTTTGAGCAACTCGGGCCAGTGGCTTTGGCCGAGGGTGCCGTTCTTTACGTCCAACCGCAGGATCTCGGCCAGCAGGTTGGCCGTGTCCACCAGGGTTTCTTCGGTGGACTGGCGCACGCCGGGGCGGATTTCCTTCATCACCGTGTTGAGCACAAAGTAACCGGTGAGGCCGATAAACAGCGCATACACCAGGAAGATCCGCAGCCCCAGGCGCATCAGCTGTGGCTCGGGCTGTAGCTGTAGCCGAGGCCGCGATGGGTCTGGATCGGCTCGGCATCCGCCGCAATGCCCCGCAGTTTGCTGCGCAGGCTTTTGATATGGCTGTCGATATTGCGCTCGTAGCCGGCATCGGCCGGCACGCCCACCGCGTCGAGCAATTGTTCGCGGCTGAACACCCGCTCGGGCTGCTCCAGCAGGCTTTGCAGCAGGCGAAATTCATGCCGGGTGAGGCTCAAAGCCTGGCCGCGATAACTGATCTGCATGCGCTCCAGGTCGACCTGGAACACGCTCGGCGCGGCGCTTGGGCTTACGCGCTTGAGAATCGCCCGAACCCGCGCCGCCACTTCCCGTGGGCTGAACGGCTTGACCACATAATCGTCGGCGCCGATCTCCAGGCCCACCACGCGGTCGATCTCGCCATCACGCGCACTGAGAAACATCACCGGCACTTCGCTGAAACGGCGCAGTTGCTTGCAGGTTTCAAAGCCGCTGATGTCCGGCAGGCCGATGTCGAGGATGATCAGGTCGGCAGGCGTCTGACGTTGATGGGCCAACGCCTCCTGGCCAAGGCTCAGCCAGGTGGTGGTGAAGCCCTCGCCTTGCAGGGCAAAGATCAGCGTATCGGCTATCGCCGCTTCGTCTTCGACAATCAGGATGTGCGGCATAGGCTCGATCAGCAGTCCGGTTTGTCAGCAGTGTAGCGACGGGCCGGGTTTACCGCCGCCCCGAACTCACGCAGGGCCTTGGCACCGATCAGCAACGGATAGTTGAAGCTGCTGCGGTCGGTGAGGTTGACCTCCACGGTGCGCTTGACGTTGCCCAGGCACATTTCCAGGTCGATCACCGGGCGCTTGGCCACGGTGGCTTCGTCCTTGTCGTCGTCCTCGTCGGCGCGGCTTTTGATTTTGCTGATGCGCGAGACTTTATGCTCATAGACCTTGTCGCTGGCGTCGTTGCCGCCGAGGCGGAAGCGCACCCAGTCATCGCCATCGCGCTGGAATGTTTCGATGTTGCGGGCCGACAGCGAGGCGGTCAGCGCACCGGTGTCCATCTTGGCCTTGAAGGTTTGGCCGATCTCCGGCAGTTGGATGTATTCGTAGCGACCGTAGAGGGTCGGTTCGGCGGCCATGACGGGCACGGCAACCAGGGCGAGCGAGGCAAGGAGCAGTTTCACGAAGTGATTTCCTCGGAAAGAAGTAGGCGGATTCTAGACCGCAAAAGCGTTGTTTAGTTAGATCGTTCCCCCGCTCTGCGTGGGAATGCAGCTCTGGGCGTTCCGCGTCAGCTCACATTCGTGCGGCAATTTGCGATTTGGCCTCTAGACTCAGCTTGCTTATCATGGCCCGCCCACCCGATTCCAAGAGTTACTTATGCGCCGACTGCTCACCGGCTGTTTTGTCACACTGCTGTTATTGCTCAACACCCTGGTGCTGTTCGGGCCGTTGATGGTGTTTGCCCTGCTCAAGCTGGTAGCGCCCGGCCGCTTTCGCGACTATGCCTCCCGGGCTGTGATGTGGATCGCAGAGACTTGGGCGGAGATCGACAAGCTGATTTTCGCGCTGTGCATCCCCACCCAATGGGATATTCGCGGCGGCGACGAGCTACGCGGCGACACCTCGTACCTGGTGATCAGCAACCACCAATCCTGGGTCGACATTCCCGCGCTGATCCAGGCGCTCAACCGGCGCACGCCGTTCTTCAAATTCTTCCTGAAAAAAGAGCTGATCTGGGTGCCCTTCCTGGGCCTGGCCTGGTGGGCGCTGGATTACCCGTTCATGAAGCGTTACACCAAGGCGTTCCTGGCCAAGCACCCGGAGCTGGCGGGGCAGGATTTGAAGATCACCAAAGAGGCCTGCGAGCTGTTCAAGCGCCAGCCGGTAACGGTGGTCAATTACCTGGAAGGAACACGGTTCAGCGAGGCCAAACGCAAGCAGCAGCAATCGCCATTTGCCCGTCTGCTAAAGCCCAAGGCAGGCGGCGTGGCGTTTGTGCTGGCGGCAATGGGTGAGCAGCTGGACGCGATTCTCGACGTGACCGTCGTCTATCCGCAGCAAAAGATCCCCGGGTTCTGGGACTTGATCAGCGGCGCCGTGCCGAAGGTGATCATCGATATTCGCACCCGCGAGTTGGACCCGGCATTGTGGCAAGGGGACTACGAGAATGATCCGGCGTTTCGCCAGACCGTCCAGAACTGGGTGAACCAGCTCTGGCAGGAGAAGGACCAGAGAATTGACACACTTCTCAAATAAAGCTGCCCGTGGTGTCTAAAACCTGTTCATTCAATACGGGCCGTGCGTTATTGAATCAAGGTGAGTACTGACTAACGGGGAAAACATTCGCCCCAAACGTTAAGTGCCCTATCATTGGGTTCTTCGGGGCCCTGTGCGTTGGAGGCACTGGCCGTTCCATTCTGGTCTCTGACGCGCCGCTCCAGATGGTCCTTATAACTGGTACCTGTGCGCGAATACATTTCCTGGGCCGGGTCCGGCCTGAGGTTGGGAGGAATGAGCGCCAAGGTGTTAGTTGGAAAACGTAGATTTATCATAGAGTCACCACCTAAAGTTCATGACAGGAAACCTTCCAGGCGCGTTATGGAGAACACTTGGAAGGTCACAATCAGTGGCTCTGCCTTTGCTGTGGTTCCCTACAAATCAATACCTTTGATTGCGGGTATTTTTTCATTTTCACCCTCAATAAAGTTACGCACCTTGTACGAACTACCCATTAAAAGAAGTTAGCTACCAGTGCCCCACGCCGAGGCCAGCTTGCCCAGCACCGACTCGTTGGCACCCTGGCCGCCCAGGTATTGCAGAATCACCGGCGCAAACTTGCCGATCATGCTGTTATCCATGCCCAGTGCACTGAAAGCGGTGTTCAGGTCACCGGTGTCCTTCACGTTACCCAACAAACCATCCAGGCCGCTGGTCTTGCTGCCGCCGCTCTGGCCGAGCATCCCGCTCAAGGCGCCAAGGCTGCCCAGGGCGTTGTTCCCCGAGAGTTGATCCAGGCCCGGCACACTCTTGCCCAGTTGCGAGTAGTCGGTACCGCTCAGTTTGTTCTTGGCCAGGCCCAGCATGGCGCCGGTACCGCCCACGGCTTGTTCGGGGGTGATGTTCAATTGCGAGGTCAGGGCGCTCAGCAGGCCGGCGGTCTCAGAGCTCGGCGCTGCAGCCGCCGCCTTGTTGTTGCTGCCCTGGGCACCGGAGACGGCATTGGCCACGTCACCGAGGCTGAAACCTGCGGCAAACACCGGGCTGGCGGCCATGGTCAACAGGCAGGACAGGGCAAAACCGCGTGAAATCTTCATCAAGACAACCTCTGAATGTAGGAGCTAAAAGCAGGCGTTTGACTGACAGTCCCGAAGGAATGTTCCCACTTGCACATGAGTTCAGAGAAATCCGCATCCAAATGTTCCCTGCGCGCGTATATCCAGACATGCACCGCCCGGAGTCGGATGGAATGAATGCTCAAGCTGGACTACCCTCTGCCTACCGTGCGCCGTCCCGTCGCCCTCGAACGAGAGCCTGGAGAAGCCCTATTTCCGTCCACGATGCTGACCCATTGCGGCCCCTGCTGGCCCAATGCGCCCTGGGCAACCGCCAGGCGTTCGAGACCCTATACCGCAGCGTGTCGCCGCGATTGCACGGCGTTGCTTTTCGTTTCATGGGGCGCTCGGACCTCGCCGAAGAGGTGTTGCAGGAGGCTTTTGTGCGCATCTGGTACAACGCTTCGCGCTACGAAGCCCATTTGGCCGCGCCGATGACCTGGATGGTCAACATCACCCGCAACCTGGCCATCGACCAATTGCGCAAACACCGCGAACAGCCCTTGGCCGACGGCCAGCAGGACGCCCTGCTCGACGACGGCCCCAGCGCCCACGAGCAACTCGCCAGCGAGCGCGAAGCCCGCGCCCTCAACCGCTGCCTCGACACCCTCGACGGTATGCAGCGCCAGTCGATCAGCGTGGCTTACTTCCAGGGCCTGTCGTGCTCGGAGCTGGCCGAACACTTGGCCGCGCCCCTGGGCTCGGTCAAATCCTGGATTCGCCGTGGCATGGAGCGCCTGCGCAGGTGCCTTGAATCATGAACTACCAAACCACCGCTCTGCGTCGCGCCCTGGCTGCCGACTATGCCATCGGCTTGATGCCCGCCACTGCGCGTCGGCGCTTTGAAAACCTGCTGCTGGACGATGCCGCGCTGCGCGTCGAACTCGGCCATTGGCAGGATGCTCTGGCCAGCCTGACGGGCGCCGTGCCCGAGCGGCCAGTGCCGGAGCATGTGTGGGCCGGCATCAAGGCGCGCATTGAGCCGCAAGTGCTGCATGTGCCGGCGAAGAAACCGTTCTGGATGAATTTCCGCCTGCTGGCCGCTGCCTGCGCGATCGTCGTGGCGGTGCTGGTGGGCGTGCTGTATCAGCGTGATATCGGCGCCGAGTACAACGCCACGTTAGTGGCCGCCAACCAGCAGCCGGCGCTGCAGGTGCAGGCGTTTGGCGATCACCTGCAAGTCGAGCCGCTCACATTGGCGGCTGTAGAGCCGACGCGTGCCCTGGAACTGTGGGTCATTGCGGCCGGTGGCAAACCCGTTTCCCTGGGCCTGGTGCCGAGCTCGGGTAAAGGCCGAATCGAGCTGAGCAAGGAGCAGCAAGCGCTGCTGACCGCACCCGCGACCCTCGCCGTCAGCCTGGAGCCACAAGGCGGCTCGCCCACCGGACAACCCACCGGCCCCGTGCTGTACCAGGGCGCCCTGGCCACTCGCTGACACCCCGCACCTGTGTGGGAGCTGGCTTGCCTGCTCCCACATTTGATCTGCATTGGCCGGGCGACTTGCTCCTGGCGATGGATGGCGCTTATAGTTCGGCGGTCGTCCATATGGCGACACGGGTTTGGCGACTCGATTGAAATAATGCATGCAAAAGCACATGCTCCTTTGCAGGTGCTTTCGCACGCGTAAGGCTGCTTTATGGCGGCTGTGCGCGGGAGACCTTCGGGTCTGCCGGCCTTTGCTTTATTTCACCGGTTCGCCAACCTGCGTACAGCTGCCACCCATTCGTTTGGCGACGTGTGAGTGGTAGCCTCACTCTCTGAAATAAAGGTTAAAACATGAACCGATACATGCCGCTTACCGGCCACGACGCCACCACGCCCTCCCTGCTCATCGTCACCCAAGTGCCGCTCGACGTACTCCACGATGCCGCCGTCTACCGCATCCGCGCGGTCACCCAAGTCATGGAAAACCTGGCGTTTCGTGAAGGCCTGAACACCGACAACCTCGTCCTCCAGAACTTCGCCCTGCTCTGCGCCATTCCGTTGCGCGATGGCTGCGATTTGCTTGATGTGATCAGCAGGCGTTTGCAGGCTTAAAACAGCACCAAAGGGCGACGCCCTGTCGCCCTTTCCTTACCTGCATAGGCAATTCCCGGCAGCTTCAAATACGCCGAGTTTCCATATAAGACGAATTTCTTATAATGGATAATTATAAAAAACTGTCATTTCTCACAGTACCCCACGTTAGCAAACCTACTTAGCATTCAGACTCCACCTCACAGTTCAATATTAAGGATCAAATATGAATTATAAATTCGCCGTAGGGATGCTGGCTGCTTGTGTATTGGCTGGGGGCGCTCATGCAGCTGATATCAAGGACTGCCCGGCACCTGGCACCATTAAATCTGAAGCATTCCAGGAAACCATCCAGGGCAATACCGTCGACGGTTTCAAATACACTGCCAAGAGCGGCGGGAAGGAGTGGACGGGCCAAACGGGTGCTACTAAAGATGATTACCTGGCCGCTAAATATGAACTTCAGGCAGAGACGTTCAATGTAGTGAATGGAAAGCTGCGCTGTGACTACGGCGGCAAAACGCTGGTAGAAAATGGTGAAACGGCTGTTCCTAACTTAAGACTCACAGCACCGCAATAATTAATAAGGGCGACTTTGCGGTCGCCCTTATCATTTCACTTTTATTTACGCCGCACTAAACATCTTATGCGGATCAATCACAAACTTCTTCGGCACGCCCGCATCAAACTCGCCATACCCACGCGGCGCGTCATCCAGGCTGATCACCTGCACACCGACAATGTCCGCAATGTTGATACGGTCCCACATGATCGCCTGCATCAGCGCGCGGTTGTACTTCATCACCGGCGTTTGCCCGGTGTGGAAGCTGTGGGATTTGGCCCAGCCCAGGCCAAAGCGAATGCTCAGGCTGCCCATTTTGGCGGCAGCATCCACAGCACCTGGGTCTTCGGTAACGTACAGGCCAGGGATACCGATTTTGCCCGCCACGCGCACCACGCCCATCAGCGAATTGAGCACGGTGGCCGGGGCTTCGGCCTTGGCGCCTTCATGGCCGTGGCCACGGGCTTCGAAGCCTACGGCGTCTACCGCGCAGTCCACTTCCGGCTCGCCCAGCAAGGCGGCGATTTGTTCGTGCAGTGGGGTGTCTTTGGACAGGTCGGCAATCTCGAAACCCTGGGCCTTGGCGTGGGCCAGGCGGATTGGGTTGACGTCGCCGATGATCACCACCGCTGCGCCGAGCAGGCGGGCGGAAGCGGCAGCGGCCAGGCCAACGGGGCCGGCGCCTGCGATGTAGACGGTGCTGCCAGGGCCAACGCCGGCAGTGACGGCGCCGTGGTAGCCGGTCGGCAGGATGTCGGAGAGGCAGGTCAGGTCACGGATTTTCTCCATGGCCTTGTCGCGGTCCGGCAGTTTGAGCAGGTTGAAGTCGGCATACGGCACCAGCACGTATTCGGCCTGGCCGCCGGTCCAGTCGCCCATGTCGACATAGCCGTAGGCGCCACCGGCACGGGCCGGGTTGACGGTGAGGCACACGCCGGTGTGCTGCTCTTTGCAGGAGCGGCAGCGGCCGCACGCCACGTTGAATGGCACCGACACCAGGTCACCGATCTTCAGGTTCTCGACGTCGCTGCCCTTCTCGATCACTTCGCCGGTGATTTCATGCCCCAGTACCAGGCCGGTCTGGGCAGTGGTGCGGCCGCGCACCATGTGTTGGTCGGAGCCGCAGATGTTGGTGGAGACCACGCGCAGGATGACGCCGTGCTCAATCTTCCTGCCACGGGGGTCCTGCATTTTGGGATAGTCGATTTTCTGTACTTCGACCTTGCCGTTGCCGAGATACACGACACCACGATTACCAGACATGCTTTCACCTCGCTGTTGTTTTTATGGAACCGCGTCGCCCAGGCAGGCGGCGCGTTTAAGTGCTCGGGTACAGATGCTGTTTTTGCGTTGTTTGTCAGGGCCCCTTCGCGGGCTTGCTCGCGAAGACGTCAGTCAGAGCACCACGGTTCTATTGGCGTTTAGAAACACCCGCCGCTCAATGTGATACCCCACCGCACGCGCCAACGTCAGCCCTTCGATATCGCGCCCCTTGGCAATCAAGTCCTCGGGATAGTGGCTGTGGTCCACCACCTCCACGCCCTGGGCGATGATCGGGCCTTCATCCAGATCGTTGTTGATGTAATGCGCCGTGGCGCCCACCAGTTTCACACCCTTGTTGTAGGCCTGGTGATACGGCTTGGCGCCTTTGAAACCGGGCAGCAACGAGTGGTGAATGTTGATGGCCTTGCCATCGAGCTTGCGGCACAACTCCGGCGACAGCACTTGCATATAGCGCGCAAGAATCACCAGTTCGGCGCCGGTTTCTTCAATCACTTGCCACACCTGACGCTCCTGGGACGGTTTGTCGTTGGGGTCGAGGGGGAAATGGTAGTAGGGAATCTGGTGCCAGTCGGCCAAAGGTTTCAAATCAGGGTGGTTGGACACCACCGCGACCACGTCCATCGACAGTTGGCCGATGCGCTGGCGGTAGAGCAAATCGTTGAGGCAGTGATCGGCCTTGGAGACCATGATCACCACTTTTGGCCGGTAGTTCGGCGCCGTCAGCTCGAAGATCATGCCAAAGGCTTCGCCGCGAGTAGCCAGGCCATCGCGGAACGCCTGCTCGTCAAAGCCCTCGGGCTGACGGAATTCCACGCGAATAAAAAACCTTCCCGAGAGGCGGTCATCGAACGAATGGTGCTCGGTGACGTAGCAGCCCTGCTCGAACAGGTAGCGGGTGACCGCGTCCACCGTGCCGAGCACGCTGGGGCAGTCGGCAGTCAAAATCCATGTATCGGGTGCGCGGCTCATTGTGCGTGACTCCTTGATCGTTCCCACGCTCTGCGTGGGAATGCCGCCATGGACGCTCTGCGTCCGCTCTTGGGACGCGGAGCGTCCCGGGATGCATTCCCACGCAGAGCGTGGGAACGATCGTTATGCAACGACATTCAGGCCAAATTCGGCGGACGCATCCTGCAGCCACAACCACCAGTAATCCGAGAAGCTGCGGCGGATCAGCAGCTCCCAGGTGTCTTCAGCCGTGTGACGGATCACCAACTGCGACTTGGCGAACACCGTGCCCACCGCCTTGCCCACCGGGAAGTTATTAGGGTGCACGTCGTAGCTGGTGGACTTCATCAACACGTCGCGCACATTAGGGCCGCTGAGTTCGAGGATCTGCTGGCCGCCGCTGACGTTGACGATCTGGATATGCAGCTCGCCCAGAGCAGCGCGCAGGTTTTGTTCGGCGGCAAATTCTTCGCCGCTTGGCACGATTAACAGCCACTCGTCCGGGCCGAGCCATTGCAGGCTGGTGTCGCCTTTGACGATGACCTGGAGTGCGCCGGGCAGTTCGATGCCGAGGGCTTTGTGCACACCGGCGGCGAACGCGGCGTCATGGCCATCGCCACGAATCGTCAGGTGGCCGAGGAGTTTCTTTTCCCGCACGGTCACGCCGGCGTTCTTGCGGCCCTTGCCGACCAGGCTGGCGAGGTCGGCATGGTGCAGCGACGACTCGGCCTTGGCGCCGGAGGTGGGGCGTTGTTGGTAAACATTGGCTGCTGTCATAAAGCACCTTGTCTCTTAAGTTGATCGTTCCCACGCTCTGCGTGGGAATGCCGCCATGGACGCTCTGCGTCCGCTCTTGGGACGCGGAGCGTCCCGGGATGCATTCCCACGCAGAGCGTGGGAACGATCAGTTTCAGATGTTCTGGCGATCGCCTTTCGGGTCAAAGAACACCGAGGACACAATCTCTGCCTCGATCACGCTGCCATCCGCCTGCGGTGAGAACACTCGCTCACCCATGCGCTTCAAACCGCCCTTGACCACCGCCATCGCAAACGAATAACCCAGCGAGTTGTGCGCATAGCTTGAGGTCACATGGCCGACCATCTTCATCGGGATCGACTGTTTAGGGTCGAACACCAATTGCGCGCCTTCCGGCAGCCATACATTCGGGTCAATCGGCTTCAAGCCCACCAGTTGCTTACGCTCTTCACGCACGCAGTCTTCACGGTTCATCCCGCGCCAGCCGATCCACGAGAACGGTTTGGTGCGGCCTACGCACCAGCCCATGTTCAGGTCGTCCGGGGTCATCGAGCCGTCGGTGTCTTGCCCGACGATGATGAAGCCCTTCTCGGCGCGCAATACGTGCATGGTCTCGGTGCCGTACGGCGTGAGGTTGTACTTCTTGCCCGCCGCAACGATCTGTTCGAGTACGCCCATGGCGTAGTCGGCCTGCACGTTGACTTCGTACGACAGCTCGCCGGTAAACGAGATACGGAACACCCGCGCCGGCACGCCGCCAACCAGGCCTTCTTTCCAGGTCATGAACGGGAAGCCGTCCTTGTCCAGGTCGATGTCGGTGACTTCCGCCAGCAGCTTGCGGCTGTTGGGGCCGGACAAGGTCATGGTCGCCCAGTGGTCGGTGACCGAAGTGAAGTACACCTTGAGGTCTGGCCACTCGGTCTGCTGGTAGATTTCCAGCCACTGGAGTACGCGTGCCGCGCCGCCGGTGGTGGTGGTCATCAGGAAGTGGTTGTCGGCCAGGCAGGCTGTTACGCCGTCGTCGAAGACCATGCCGTCTTCCTTGCACATCAGGCCGTAGCGAGCCTTGCCCACGTCGAGCTTGGTCCAGGCGTTGCTGTAGATGCGGTTGAGGAACTCGCGGGCATCCGGGCCTTGAATGTCGATCTTGCCGAGGGTGGATGCATCCAGCAGGCCGACGCTGTCGCGCACGGCCAGGCATTCGCGCTTCACGGCGGCGTGCAGGTCTTCACCGTTACGTGGGAAGTACCAAGGGCGTTTCCATTGGCCGACGTCTTCAAACTCGGCGCCGTTTTTGACGTGCCAGGCTTGCAGCGCGGTGTAGCGCACCGGCTCGAAAATGTGCCCACAGTGACGGCCCGCGATGGCGCCGAAGGTCACCGGCGTGTAGTTCGGGCGGAACATGGTGGTGCCCATCTGCGGGATGGTCACGTTCAGCGAGCGGGCCGCGATGGCCAGGCCGTTGACGTTGCCGAGCTTGCCCTGGTCGGTGCCGAAGCCCAGCGCGGTGTAGCGCTTGACGTGTTCGACCGACTCGAAGCCTTCGCGGGTCGCCAGCTCAATGGCAGCAGCGGTGACGTCGTTTTGCAGGTCGACAAATTGCTTCGGCGCCCGTGCGGTCGGCTTGTCATGGGGCACCTGGTAAATGCCCAGGGTCGGCTCTTCCAGACGGCTCAAGGCTTTTGGCAGCGTGCCTTCCACCGGCGCAAACCCGGCTTCGCTGGCTGCGCGCACGCCGCCTTCAAAACCATCGGCCAGGGAATCGCCGAGGCCGTAGACGCCATTGATGCCACCGACACACACGCGTTTTTGCGGGGCTTCACCCGGTACGAAACCGAGGATGTCTTCGCGCCAGGTCGGCTTGCCGCCCAGGTGCGAGGCCAAGTGAACCACTGGGCTGTAGCCGCCGGAGCTGGCCACCAGATCGCAGTCCAGCCACTCGCCTGGGCTGGTGACTTTGTGCGCTTTGACGTCAATCGCCGCCACACGCGCAGCGGTCACGTGTTTGCTGCCACGGGCTTCGATCACGGCGCTGCCGGTGAGGATACGAATGCCTTTGGCGCGGGCTTCTTCCACCAGCGCGCCACGTGGGTTGTGACGCACATCAGCCACGGCGACCACTTGCAGGCCCGCATCGAGCCAGTCCAGCGCCACGCGGTAGGCGTGGTCGTTGTTGGTCGACAGCACCAGTTTTTTGCCAGGTGCCACGCCGTAGCGGCGCACGTAGGTAGAGACCGCACCGGCGAGCATATTGCCCGGCACGTCGTTGTTGCCGTACACCAGCGGACGCTCGCACGCACCGGTCGCCAGCACCACGCGCTTGGCGCGCACACGGTGGATGCGCTGGCGCACCTGGCCGATGGGCGCACGGTCACCGAGGTGGTCGGTGAGGCGTTCGTGGATGGTCAGGAAATTGTGGTCGTGGTAGCCGTTGACGGTGGCTCGCGGTAGCAACACCACGTCCGGCAGGGCCTTGAGTTCCGCGATTACGCTGGCAACCCACTCGGCCGCCGGCTTGCCGTCGAGGCTTTCACGCGAGTCCAGCAAGGAGCCGCCGAATTCTTCCTGTTCGTCAGCAATGATCACGCGGGCACCGCTGCGCGCAGCGGCCAGTGCGGCGGCCAGGCCGGCAGGGCCGGCACCGACAATCAGCACGTCGCAGTGACGGTTGAAGTTGTCGTAGGTGTCCGGGTCGTTCTCGGTTGGCGAGCGGCCCAGGCCCGCAGCCTTACGAATGTACTTTTCGTAGGTCATCCAGAACGATTGCGGGTACATGAAGGTTTTGTAGTAGAAGCCCGGCGGCATCAGCTTGCCGCCGACCTTGCCGAGAATGCCCATCACGTCATTGTTGACGTTCGGCCAGCCGTTGGTGCTGGTGGCGACCAAACCCTGGTACAGCGCCTGTTGCGTGGCACGCACGTTGGGGATCTGGGTGGCTTCGGTGGCGCCGATCTGCAGCACTGCGTTCGGCTCTTCGGCACCGGCGGCAAAGATGCCGCGCGGGCGCGAATACTTGAAGCTGCGGCCGATGATGTCGACGCCATTGGCCAGCAATGCTGCGGCCAGGGTGTCGCCCTCAAAGCCTTTGTAGCTCTGGCCGTTGAAGGTAAACGTCAGGGCTTTGTTGCGGTCGATGCGACCACCGTTGGACAGGCGATTGATCTGGCTCATACCTTCTCTCCAGAAGCCTTGGCGGTGAATTGCGGCTTGCTGCCAATCTTGTAGGTTTCAAGAATTTCGTAGGTCAGGGTGTCGCGGGTGGCGTTGAAGTACTGACGGCAACCGGCGGCGTGAATCCACAGTTCGTGGTGCAGCCCGCGAGGGTTGTCACGGAAGAACATGTAGTCGCCCCACTCTTCATCGGTGCAGGCATTCGGGTCCAGCGGGCGCGGGATGTGCGCTTGGCCGGATGCGTGGAATTCCTCTTCGGAGCGCAGTTCGCCACAGTGAGGACAGAAGATATGCAACATAGGGAATTTCTCCTGTTAGTGGGCGACGGCCGCAGCGCCGTGTTCGTCGATCAACGCACCGTTGTGGAAACGGTCGATGGAAAAAGGTGCTGCCAATGGGTGCATTTCACCCTTGGCGAGGCTGGCGGCAAACACGTTGCCTGAGCCTGGAGTCGCTTTAAAACCACCAGTACCCCAGCCGCAGTTGAAGAACATGTTCGGCACCGGCGTCTTGGAGATGATCGGGCAGGCGTCCGGCGTGGTGTCGACGATGCCGCCCCACTGGCGGTTCATGCGCACCCGCGACAGCACCGGGAACATCTCGACGATGGCCTGGATGGTGTGTTCGATCACCGGGTACGAGCCGCGCTGGCCATAGCCGTTGTAGCCGTCGATACCGGCGCCGATCACCAGGTCGCCCTTGTCGGACTGGCTGATGTAACCGTGCACGGCGTTGGACATGATCACGCTGTCGATAATCGGCTTGATCGGCTCGGACACCAGCGCTTGCAGCGGGTGGGATTCGATCGGCAGGCGAAAGCCTGCCAGCGAGGCCATATGCCCGGAGTTACCGGCGGTGACCACACCGACGCGCTTGGCGCCGATAAAACCCTTGTTGGTTTCGACGCCGATGCACACGCCGTTTTCCTTGCGAAAGCCGATCACTTCGGTCTGCTGGATCAAATCCACGCCGAGCGCGTCAGCCGCACGGGCGAAGCCCCAGGCCACGGCATCGTGACGGGCCACGCCGCCGCGCCGTTGCACGGTGGCGCCGAGTACCGGGTAGCGGGTGTTTTTTGAGCAGTCGAGGTACGGAATCTCGTCGGCCACCTGTTTGGCGTTGAGCAGTTCGCCGTCCACACCGTTGAGGCGGTTGGCGCTCACGCGGCGCTCCGAATCCCGGATGTCCTGCAAGGTGTGGCACAGGTTGTAGACGCCGCGCTGGGAGAACATCACGTTGTAGTTCAGGTCCTGGGACAAGCCTTCCCACAGTTTCATCGCGTGTTCGTACAGGTGCGCCGACTCGTCCCACAGGTAGTTGGAACGCACGATGGTGGTGTTGCGCGCGGTGTTACCGCCGCCCAGCCAGCCTTTCTCGACCACGGCCACATTGGTGATGCCGTGTTCTTTGGCCAAATAGTAAGCCGTCGCCAGACCATGCCCGCCGCCGCCGACGATAACCACGTCGTAGACCTTTTTCGGTGTGGGCGTGCGCCACATCTTCTGCCAGTTTTCGTGGTGGCTGAGTGAGTGCTTGAAGAGGCCGAAGCCCGAGTAGCGTTGCATAGTCATTACTCCAAAACCGCGCTCAGCGATAAACCGGGAAATCAGCGCACAGGGCAGACACGTGCTTGGCCACGTTGGCCTCGACATCGGCGTCGCCGAGGTTGTCGAGGATGTCGCAGATCCAGCCGGCCAGTTCGATGCATTGCGGCACCTTGAAACCCCGCGTAGTCACCGCCGGGGTGCCGATGCGCAGGCCCGAGGTCACGAACGGCGACTGCGGGTCATTCGGCACCGCGTTCTTGTTGACGGTGATGTGAGCGCGACCGAGGGCGGCGTCCGCCTCTTTGCCGGTGAGGCCCTGGCGGATCAGGCTGACCAGGAACAGATGGTTATCGGTGCCGCCGGACACCACGTCATAGCCGCGCTTGATGAACACGTCTGCCATGGCCTGGGCGTTGTCGATCACCTGTTGTTGATAAGCCTTGAAACCTGGCTCCAGCGCTTCCTTGAAGCACACAGCCTTGCCGGCGATCACGTGCATCAGCGGGCCGCCCTGGGCGCCGGGGAACACCGCAGCGTTGAGTTTCTTCTCGATGGCTTCGTTGGCCTTGGCCAGGATCAAGCCGCCACGCGGGCCGCGCAGGGTCTTGTGGGTGGTGGTGGTGACCACATCGGCGTAAGGCAGCGGGTTCGGGTACAGGCCCGCGGCAACCAGGCCGGCGACGTGGGCCATGTCGACGAACAGCAGCGCCCCCACTTTGTCGGCGATCTGGCGAAAGCGCGGGAAATCCAGGGTCTTGGAGTAAGCCGAGAAGCCGGCGACGATCATTTTCGGTTGGCACTCGACGGCCAGGCGCTCAACTTCGTCGTAGTCGATCAACCCGGTGTCGGTGTTGATGCCGTACTGCACGGCGTTGTACAGCTTGCCCGAGGACGACACTTTGGCGCCGTGGGTCAGGTGGCCGCCATGGGCCAGGCTCATGCCGAGGATGGTGTCACCGGCATTGATCAGCGCCAGGTACACCGCGCTGTTGGCGGATGAGCCGGAGTGCGGCTGCACGTTGGCGTAATCGGCGCCGAACAGTTGTTTGGCGCGGTCGATGGCCAGGGCTTCAACCTTGTCCACATGCTCGCAGCCGCCGTAATAGCGCTTGCCGGGGTAGCCTTCGGCGTATTTGTTGGTCAGGCCACTGCCCTGGGCTTCCATGACGCGTTTGCTGGTGTAGTTCTCTGACGCGATCAGCTCGATATGATCTTCCTGACGCTGCTCCTCGGCATTCATCGCCGCCAGCAATGCGTCGTCATACCCTTGGATCTGGTCTTTTTTGCTGAACATCGCGTCTCTCCCAGCCTTTCGTATTGTTGAGGCCCTCGCAGGGCCCTTTGATGCGATGGTAGGGCTGGCGCAGAGAGGTCAAATGCCTACGCACGCCACGCAAAGGTGCGTTTACGACATGGCACGAACAACGCAGAACAAATGTGGGAGCGGGCTTGCTCGCGAAGGCGGTGAGTCAGCTTGCACATGTATTGGCTGACCCACCGCCTTCGCGAGCAAGCCCGCTCCCACAAGGGGTTAGGCGAGCGCCTGGCGGACGAGTAATAGCAACAGAAAATGCAGTGGATACAGGGCATACGCCCAGCGACGCATGGCCGGTGGCGAGGCGTTTTTGGCATGTCGCAACAAGAGCAGACCCGCCAATGGCGCAATCAGGCAAGCGGCCAACCCCATCAGCGCCACAGGCGTGCCGCTATTGAGCAGAATCTGCCATTGGTTGGCGGCCAGGCAGACCAAACCCGGCAACAGGCTGAAATACCATGGCCGGGTGAACACCAGCAGCATCACCAGCGGCAGCAACACACCGAAAAACCCGAACATCAGCTGGGCAGACAACAGGGCCGCGATGACTAGGGCGATCAGCGCCAATCCTCGATCAAACAGCGCCTTCTGCTGCCATCCTCGGGCAATCAGCAACCCCAGCGCCAACGTCGGCAAGACGTTCAACGTATCGGCATCCTCGATAAACAGCCGGTAGGGCACTTCACTGATCACACTGAACAGCAACAGCCAGCCCAGGTAGCGCCATTGGCCGGTGACGGGCGTATTGGCGAGCCGGTGCACATTGGCCGCAATCGCCAGGCAAAACCACGGGAACGCCAGACGCCCCGGCACATACAGGCCGTCCAGGCTCAAACCGACATAGCGCAAGTGGTCCAGCACCATGCTCAGCAACGCCAGCCACTTGAGCAGATCCTGTGCGCCATCGCGGACGCGTCCGACAGCCAACGTGTGTGTACCGTGCATAATTCCCCAGTGACTTTGCATTTACAGTGCGTGCGCACCCGCGACAATCTTGGTTACAGTGCGCACCAACATCGACCACAGGAATGGGCCATGACTGACAAGAGCCAACAATTCGCCAGCGACAACTATTCCGGCATCTGCCCGGAAGCCTGGGCCGCCATGGAACAAGCCAACCAGGGCCATCAACGCGCCTACGGCGATGATGAGTGGACCCATCGCGCCGCCGACGGTTTCCGCAATTTGTTCGAAACCGACTGCGAAGTGTTCTTCGCCTTCAACGGCACCGCGGCCAACTCCCTGGCGCTGTCTTCGCTGTGCCAGAGCTACCATAGCGTGATTTGCTCGGAAACCGCCCACGTCGAAACCGACGAATGCGGCGCGCCGGAGTTTTTCTCCAACGGCTCCAAGCTGCTCACCGCCCGCACCGAAAACGGCAAGCTGACCCCGGAATCGATCCGCGAGATCGCCCTCAAGCGTCAGGATATCCACTACCCGAAACCGCGCGTGGTCACCCTCACCCAAGCCACGGAAGTGGGCAGCGTGTACACCCCGGAAGAAATCCGCGCCATCAGCGTCACGTGCAAAGAGCTGGGCCTGAACCTGCACATGGACGGCGCGCGTTTCTCCAACGCCTGCGCGTTCCTGGGCTGCTTGCCGGCCGACCTGACCTGGAAAGCCGGTGTGGACGTACTGTGCTTCGGCGGCACCAAAAACGGCATGGCAGTCGGCGAAGCCATCCTGTTCTTCAACCACAAACTGGCTGAAGACTTTGATTACCGCTGCAAACAGGCCGGCCAACTGGCCTCGAAAATGCGCTTCCTCTCGGCGCCATGGGTGGGCCTGCTGGAAAACGACGCCTGGCTCAAGCACGCCCGCCACGCCAACCACTGCGCGCAATTGCTCAGCGGCCTGGTGGCGGACATTCCCGGCGTGGAGCTGATGTTCCCGGTACAGGCCAACGGCGTGTTCCTGCAACTCTCGGAACCGGCTATCGCGGCGCTGACGGCCAAGGGCTGGCGCTTCTACACCTTCATTGGCAAAGGTGGCGCACGGTTCATGTGCGCGTGGGATACAGAGGAAGAACGTGTAAGAGAATTAGCCGCAGACATCAGGGAAGTGATGAACGCGTAAGCCTCTCGAATACTGGCGCATTGCCGAGTCTGTTATTTGGTGTTTCTGACAGCATCACAGCCCAATTTCATCGACTAGCCTCTTGGAACCCGAAAGGAAAACGCCGCTGCAGCGGCCACCTTTCGGGAACAACTGCCTGCCGAATAATCGGCCGGAAACGGAAATCCAGCAGAGGGCTAAACCTATGGAATATCAATGCGACGGCAGTAACCTCAGAATCGACGGCGCTACCAGCACCACCGTCATCGACTGGGATGAATTCCGGAGGATCGCCAACGTCGGCGACACCATCCGCGAGCCATCAAGGACGCTGAGGATCTACGACAAAGCCTATGAATTGACAGCATCAGGCCAGCATTTTGTCGTCCATGTCTACGCGCAGTAACCGTTAACACCTGTGGGAGCGGGCTTGCCCGCTCCCACAGGTGATCGTTCCCACGCTCTGCGTGGGAATGCCTCCCCGGACGCTCCGCGTCCAACCCGCACCCCGATTCAAGGACGAATCCATGGGCAGAAGCCGCTACGTCATCACCGAACCTGAAAAGCCGCACTTCCTCACCTGCACCGTCATGGAATGGCTGCCGCTGTTCACCCGTGACTACATCGTTGGTCATCTTTTGGACTGTTGGCGATATCAACAAAGCCACCATGCCTTGAATCTCTTCGGCTACGTCATCCTCGAAAACCACTTGCACTTCATCGCTCAGGCGCCCGACCTTGGCAAATGCGTGAGCCAATTCAAATCCTTTACCGCCGGTACCATCATTGACGATTTGCAGCGCCGAGGCGCAGAGCGTTTATTACAACGCCTGCGGTTCAGCAAACGGGCGCACAAGATAGACCGGGTTTATCAACTTTGGCAGGAAGGCTCACACGCTGAGTTGGTGTACAGCGAGCGGGTGATGCACCAAAAGCTTGATTACATTCACCACAACCCGGTGAAACGAGGATATGTGGACTTAGCCGAACACTGGCGGTATTCCAGTGCGCGCAATTACGCAGGACAAGAAGGACTCATCGATATTCAACGCTGGCACTAATGCTCGCTCCCACACGCTCCGCGTCCCGCCCTATGGGCATGGCCTGAATACCGGGCACTCTGTGACGCGGAGCGTCACGGGCTGCATTCCCACGCGGTGCGTGGGAACGATCAGATCGG
>NZ_FNOX01000017.1 GCF_900107155.1 Pseudomonas salomonii | reverse complement strand
CCGTGAGGCTTGACCATATAACACCCAAGCAATTTGAGTCGACTCTCTAATAAAGAGCATCAGATTGCGGTGTGTGAAGACGAGATGAACCGAAAGTTCGACGCTCACAAAACACCGAAAGCTGTCACATACCCAATTTGCTGAAGCGAAGCCATTTGGCTGCGACTCAGTACCCGAATTTCTTGACGACCATAGAGCATTGGAACCACCTGATCCCATCCCGAACTCAGTAGTGAAACGATGCATCGCCGATGGTAGTGTGGGGTTTCCCCATGTGAGAGTAGGTCATCGTCAAGATTAAATTCCGAAACCCCTGATTGCTAACGCAATCAGGGGTTTTGTTTTGGGCGGTCGTATAGTGGGCAAAGCTTGCTCATGTTTAGCGTTAATCGCAACGCGACCAGCCTGAGCTGTCGCGAACGCTTTCGTGCGACCATCCCGTCCTTTCTATGCAATGACCTTGCGCATGGCTATCATGCGTGCCTCATTGTGAGGCGATGCTTGCATGCTGACGTTGTTAACACTTCTCAAAGATGGTCGATTCCACTCCGGAGAGGCGCTGGGTGCTGCCCTGGGTGTCAGCCGCAGTGCTGTTTGGAAGCAGCTCCAGCATCTGGAGTCCGAATTGAACCTGCCCATCCATAAAGTTCGTGGCAGGGGGTATCAGCTGGCATCTCCATTGGTGTTCTTGAATGATGAAGAAATTCAAGGGCATGCTCCGGCTTTGACGTGGCCTGTTTACATCTCAGATTCCATAGACTCCACCAATGCCGAGGCCTTGCGCCTCGTCGACGCCGGTTGCGCGGCGCCATTTCTGGTGCTTGCGGAGCAGCAAACAGCAGGAAGGGGTAGGCGGGGTCGTAAGTGGGTCAGTCCGTTCGCTCAAAACCTGTATTACAGCCTCGTATTGCGCATTGACGGCGGGTTAAGGCAATTGGAGGGGCTTAGTCTTGTCGTGGGATTGGCGGTCATGCAGGCCCTGCGTGAGCTGGGTGTCCAGGCTGCTGCATTGAAATGGCCGAACGACGTTCTGGTTGGGCAGAAAAAAATTGCCGGCATCTTGCTGGAATTGGTTGGGGATCCCGCTGATGTTTGCCACGTTGTCCTCGGTGTAGGGATCAACGTAAATATGCAGAAGGCTGCAGAGGTCGATCAGCAGTGGACGTCGGCGCAGTTGGAGACAGGTTCCCCTGTCGACCGTAATCACTTGGTCGCACGGCTTGGGCTGCAACTGCAAAGTCACCTGGAGCGACACAAGGCTTCGGGCTTTGCTGCGCTCCAGGAAGAGTGGGAGCGAAATCATTTGTGGCAGGGTAAGGCAGTATCTCTTATCGCGGGTGTTAACCAGATTGATGGTGTGGTGCTGGGTGTTGATCACCAGGGCGCGCTTCGGCTGAGTGTCGAGGGTGTCGAGAAAATATACAGCGGCGGTGAGCTAAGCCTGAGGTTGCGTGATGATTCTTGAGCTCGACTGTGGGAATAGCTTTATCAAGTGGCGTGTGCTCGATTTGCCTATGGCCAGGGCGTCCGCTGAGGGTGTTGTCGGCTCGGACCTTGAATTGATCGAGGGCCTGAAGGCGATCCCGGGGCTGTCATTGACGCGTTGCCGCCTGGTAAGTGTTCGGGCCGCTGAGGAGACCGGGCAACTGGTTGAGGCTTTGCAGGGGGCATTTGGGGTTGTTGTGTCTTGTGCTGCTTCGGCGAGAGAGATGGCGGGTGTACGTAATGGTTACGAAGAGTTTGAGCGTCTTGGGCTAGATCGTTGGTTGGCAATGCTCGGTGGTTTCAAGCTGGCATCAGGTGCCTGTCTGGTGCTTGATTTCGGTACCGCCGCCACTGCGGACTTTATTGCTGCCGATGGTGAGCACCTTGGCGGTTTCATTTGCCCGGGAATGCCCCTTATGCGCAGCCAGTTGCGAACGCACACACGCAAGATCCGCTACGACGATATTGCGGCGGAGCAGGCCCTGGCGCGCCTCTCGCCAGGGCGCACGACTGTTGAGGCCGTTGAGCGGGGTTGTACGCTGATGCTCAGGGGGTTTGTTTTGACCCAGCTTGAGTTGGCTCGAAGCTATTGGGGGGATGACTTCACGGTTTTTCTGACTGGCGGGGATGCTGACCTGGTCTCCGATGCCGTGCCTCACGCTCGTTTTGTTCCTGATCTGGTTTTTGTTGGTCTGGCGATGGCGTGCCCTTTGTCCTGAGGTGTTTATGCGTTGGCTGTTTTTGCTTTTGCTCGTTCTCAATGCCTTCTATTACATCTGGCATCAACAGGAAGCCCCGTTACGCGCTAAGGATGTAACGCCTCTGAGCCTCTATAAGGGTTCTCAGCAGGATATTCGCCTATTGAGTGAATCCTCTGGCCCCATGGTTCGGCGCGACCGAGTAAAAGCGCCTGACGCACAAAATACCTGCCTATACATTGGTGGCTTTGCTGATCAGCGTCAGGCTCAGTCGGTCGAGCAGCGCCTCATAAGCCTGGATATAAAGGTCAAAGTGCTTCTCCTCAGTACACCTGACGCCTCCGGTTATTGGCTGCGTGTGGCCCCTGAAAGCAGGAGGCTGGCTGACGATCTGCCTTTTGAAAACCTTGCTAAGGAATTCAATGAGTTAAAACATAAAATAATGTTGTGCGAAGGCGTTGCAACTGTCGAATAGTTTGCATAGAATGGCGCCCGCTTCGCAGTGAAGACCTTTACGGTCTACAGGGTGAAACGAAGGTCAACGCAGCTAACCTCATATTTTTAATGAGAAAATGCTTGACAGAAGGCCGGCGTGATGTAGAATGCCGGCTCGCTTAGGAGGGGTTCCCGAGCGGCCAAAGGGATCAGACTGTAAATCTGACGTCTACGACTTCGAAGGTTCGAATCCTTCCCCCTCCACCATTTTTAGCGTGAGCTGCAAGCTCCGCGGGTATAGTTTAGTGGTAGAACCTCAGCCTTCCAAGCTGATGATGCGGGTTCGATTCCCGCTACCCGCTCCAAGTTTGCAGGTTGTGCGATGTGTTTTGCTCTTGTAGCTCAGTTGGTAGAGCACACCCTTGGTAAGGGTGAGGTCAGCGGTTCAAATCCGCTCAAGAGCTCCATATAACAAGGCAGATATGAAAATATCTGCCTTTGTTTTAACAGCTGCCTCGGCTTGTTGGTGTCGAATTTGGCTTTATGGTCAAGTGATTTCAGGTCTAGTGGGGTTGGTTGTTGTAAAGTCTTTTTCAGGCCTGCATAATGGTCGGCCTGATTTTGTTTTAGGTCAGTAGCTCAATTGGCAGAGCGACGGTCTCCAAAACCGTAGGTTGGGGGTTCGATTCCCTCCTGACCTGCCAGATTCACGTGGTGTGTCTGGCTTTCTTTTCACAGGATCTTCATAGATGACTCCTAAGGCTGAAGCTCAAAGCTCTCGTTTCGATCTGGTCAAGTGGCTCGTAGTAGTCGCATTGGTGGTCGTAGGCGTTGTTGGCAATCAGTACTACTCTGCTTCGCCGATCCTGTACCGTGTACTCGCTTTGCTCGCTCTTGCTGCTGTAGCTGCCTTTGTAGGCCTGCAGACTGCCAAAGGCAAGTCTTTCGCGGTCCTGGTAAAGGAAGCTCGCACCGAAATTCGTAAAGTCGTTTGGCCGACTCGCCAAGAAACCACGCAGACCACGTTGATTGTTGTGGCTGTTGTTCTGGTTATGGCGTTGCTGTTGTGGGGGCTTGATTCCCTGCTCGGCTGGCTTGTTTCCTTGATTGTTGGCTAAGGGTGTCCCGTGGCTAAGCGTTGGTACGTTGTGCATGCTTACTCGGGTTACGAGAAGCATGTTATGCGCTCTTTGCTAGAGCGCGTAAAGCTCGCAGGCATGGAAGATGGCTTCGGCGAAATTCTGGTTCCCACTGAAGAAGTGGTTGAAATGCGCAATGGCCAGAAGCGCAAAAGCGAACGCAAGTTCTTCCCTGGCTACGTGCTGGTTCAGATGGACATGAATGAAGGTACTTGGCACTTGGTCAAGGACACTCCTCGTGTCATGGGTTTTATCGGCGGTACCGCTGATAAGCCTGCTCCGATCACTGACAAAGAGGCGGAAGCAATTCTGCGCCGCGTTGCTGACGGTAGCGACAAGCCTAAGCCGAAGACGTTGTTCGAGCCGGGTGAGGTTGTTCGTGTCACAGATGGTCCGTTTGCTGATTTCAACGGCACCGTCGAAGAAGTTAACTACGAAAAGAGCCGAATCCAGGTGGCAGTGCTCATTTTCGGTCGCTCTACTCCGGTAGAGCTGGAGTTCAGCCAGGTCGAGAAGGTCTAGCTGAGCAAGCATCCCAACCCCGCAGCCTTAGGCTGTGGGGTTTTGTCGTCACTGGGATAAACGCGCAAGTAACCGGGGAGCCTTTCGAGGCGTTTGAACCCGTAATTGGAGTGCCTCATGGCCAAGAAGATTACCGCTTACATCAAGCTGCAAGTGAAGGCCGCTCAGGCCAACCCAAGTCCACCTGTCGGCCCGGCTCTGGGTCAGCACGGCGTGAACATCATGGAATTCTGCAAGGCCTTCAACGCCCGTACTCAGGGTCTTGAGCCAGGTCTGCCGACTCCAGTGATCATCACTGTATACAGCGACCGTAGCTTCACTTTTGAAACCAAGTCGACCCCGGCTTCGGTTCTGCTGAAGAAAGCTGCCGGTCTGACTAGCGGTTCCGCTCGTCCTAACACCGTTAAGGTTGGCACCGTAACTCGTGCTCAGCTGGAAGAAATCGCGAAAACCAAAAACGCGGATCTGACTGCAGCTGATATGGATGCAGCCGTGCGTACCATCGCCGGTTCTGCTCGTAGCATGGGCCTTAACGTGGAGGGTGTGTAATGGCTAAGCTGACCAAGCGCCAAAAGGCTATCGCCGGCAAAATCGAAGCAGGCAAGGCCTACAGCTTTGTAGACGCCGCTGCCCTGCTGACCGAGCTGTCGACTGTCAAGTTCAGCGAGTCCGTTGACGTTGCTGTAAACCTGGGCGTTGACCCACGTAAATCCGACCAGGTCGTTCGTAGCGCTACTGTGCTGCCACACGGTACTGGCAAGACTGTACGTGTTGCTGTCTTCACCCAAGGCCCGGCAGCTGAAGCTGCTCTGGCCGCCGGCGCTGATCGCGTTGGCATGGACGACCTGGCTGCCGAAATGAAAGGCGGCGACCTGAACTACGACGTAGTCATTGCTTCCCCGGATGCAATGCGCGTTGTAGGTCAGTTGGGTCAGATCCTCGGTCCACGTGGTCTGATGCCTAACCCTAAAGTCGGCACCGTAACTCCAGACGTAGCTACCGCGGTTAAAAACGCCAAGGCTGGTCAGGTTCGTTATCGCACCGACAAAAACGGCATCATTCACACCTCCGTTGGCAAAGTCGGCTTCGATGCCGTCAAGCTGAAGGAAAACGTTGAAGCCCTGATCGCTGATCTGAAGCGTATCAAGCCAGCTTCTTCGAAAGGTATCTACGTCAAGCGCGTTACCCTGAGCACCACTATGGGCCCAGGTCTGGTCATCGACCAAGGCTCGCTGGACGTATAAGAGACACATTGGCGCGAGAGATCGCGTCAATTGAAAAAATTGGGGTCCCTGCCTGGCGGGGGCTATCCAAGACCGTAGGCGGCGCAAGCCTTAAACCTCAAGCCTACGCAGATGGTGCTCCCGGTTCCTTACCGAATCAGACACCAAAACGACATCCGGCTTCGGCCAGATGAAACGGTAACAAGCAGGAGTTAAACCCGTGGCAATTAATCTCGAAGACAAGAAGGCCATCGTCGCTGAAGTCAACGAGGCTGCCAAAGCTGCTCTGTCCGCTGTCGTGGCTGATGCCCGTGGTGTGACAGTAAGCGCTATGACCGGACTCCGTAAAGAGGCTCGTGAAGCTGGCGTATACGTACGTGTTGTACGTAACACCCTGCTCAAGCGCGCTGTTGCTGACACTGAATACAGTGTCCTCAACGACGTGTTCACCGGCCCGACTCTGATCGCGTTCTCCAAGGATCACCCGGGTGCTGCTGCCCGTTTGTTCAAGGAATTCGCCAAGAGTCAGGATAAGTTCGAGATCAAGGCAGCTGCGTTCGAGGGCAAGTTCCTCGCAGCTAACCAAATCGACGTACTGGCAACACTGCCGACCCGTAACGAAGCTATTTCTCAGCTGATGAGCGTGATTCAAGGCGCTACCAGCAAGTTGGCTCGTACTCTGGCCGCAGTTCGCGAGCAAAAAGAAGCTGCCGCAGCCTAAGGCTGAGCATCTCCTTTCGCGTATTTTTGTTTATTTCGATGGCCGCGTAGGCCGTCCCCCAATTCAGGAAATACAGTAATGTCTATCTCCCAAGAAGATATCCTCAACGCCGTAGCTGAAATGTCGGTTCTGCAGGTTGTTGAGCTGATCAAAGCTTTCGAAGAAAAATTCGGCGTTTCCGCTGCCGCTGCTTCCGCTGGCCCAGCTGTTGCTGCTGTTGCTGCTGAAGAGCAAACCGAATTCAACGTCATGCTGCTGGAAGCTGGCGAGAAGAAAGTAAACGTGATCAAGGCAGTTCGTGAACTGACCGGTCTGGGCCTGAAAGAAGCCAAGGCTGTAGTTGACGGCGCTCCTGCCCAGGTTCTGGAAGCAGTGTCGAAAGACGCCGCTGACAAAGCTAAAGCAGTGCTGGAAGAAGCAGGCGCTAAAGTCGAGCTGAAGTAAGCATCGACCTTGCGTCTCCAGCCCAAGCGTTAAGCTGAAGGCTGATGGCTGGTGGCTCTTGCCACCGGCCTTTTTCCGTTCTTGGCTGTCGACTCGGTCGCCGCCAATTACGCGCTGTAACCACCCGATGCGGTGGTGCAAACCATGGGGTTTGCAAGATTTTCTGGCTGCTCCCGTCGGAGGGGCCAAACAAGCAGGTGACCAAGCTGGGGAACGCTGATGGCTTACTCATATACTGAGAAAAAACGTATCCGCAAGGACTTTAGCAAGTTGCCGGACGTCATGGATGTCCCGTACCTTCTGGCTATCCAGCTGGATTCGTATCGTGAATTCTTGCAGGCGGGAGCGACCAAAGATCAGTTCCGCGACGTGGGCCTGCATGCGGCCTTCAAATCCGTTTTCCCGATCATCAGCTACTCCGGCAATGCTGCGCTGGAGTACGTGGGTTATCGCCTGGGCGAACCGGCATTTGATGTCAAAGAATGCGTGTTGCGCGGTGTTACGTACGCCGTACCTTTGCGGGTAAAAGTCCGCCTGATCATTTTCGACAAAGAATCGTCGAACAAAGCGATCAAGGACATCAAAGAGCAAGAAGTCTACATGGGCGAAATCCCACTGATGACTGAAAACGGTACCTTCGTAATCAACGGTACCGAGCGTGTTATTGTTTCCCAGCTGCACCGTTCCCCGGGCGTGTTCTTCGACCACGACCGCGGCAAGACGCACAGCTCCGGTAAACTCCTGTACTCCGCGCGGATCATTCCGTACCGCGGTTCGTGGTTGGACTTCGAGTTCGACCCGAAAGACTGCGTGTTCGTGCGTATCGACCGTCGTCGCAAGCTGCCGGCCTCGGTATTGCTGCGCGCGCTCGGTTACACCACTGAGCAGGTGCTGGACGCTTTCTACACCACCAACGTATTCAGCCTGAAGGATGAAACCCTCAGCCTGGAGCTGATTGCTTCGCGTCTGCGTGGTGAAATTGCCGTTCTGGATATTCAGGACGAAAACGGCAAAGTGATCGTTGAAGCGGGTCGTCGTATTACTGCGCGCCACATCAACCAGATCGAAAAAGCCGGCATCAAGTCGCTGGAAGTGCCTCTGGACTACGTCCTGGGTCGCACCACCGCCAAGGTTATCGTTCACCCGGCTACAGGCGAAATCCTGGCTGAGTGCAACACCGAGCTGAACACCGAAATCCTGGCAAAAATCGCCAAGGCCCAGGTTGTTCGCATCGAGACCCTGTACACCAACGACATCGACTGCGGTCCGTTCATCTCCGACACACTGAAGATCGACTCCACCAGCAACCAATTGGAAGCGCTGGTCGAGATCTATCGCATGATGCGTCCTGGTGAGCCGCCAACCAAAGACGCTGCCGAGACCCTGTTCAACAACCTGTTCTTCAGCCCTGAGCGTTATGACCTGTCTGCGGTCGGCCGGATGAAGTTCAACCGTCGTATCGGTCGTACCGAGATCGAAGGTTCGGGCGTGCTGTGCAAGGAAGACATCGTCGCGGTACTGAAGACTCTGGTCGACATCCGTAACGGTAAAGGCATCGTCGATGACATCGACCACCTGGGTAACCGTCGTGTTCGCTGCGTAGGCGAAATGGCCGAAAACCAGTTCCGCGTTGGCCTTGTGCGTGTTGAGCGTGCGGTCAAAGAGCGTCTGTCGATGGCTGAAAGCGAAGGCCTGATGCCGCAAGATCTGATCAACGCCAAGCCAGTGGCTGCGGCGGTGAAAGAGTTCTTCGGTTCCAGCCAGCTTTCCCAGTTCATGGACCAGAACAACCCGCTCTCCGAGATCACCCACAAGCGCCGTGTTTCCGCACTGGGCCCGGGCGGTCTGACCCGTGAGCGTGCAGGCTTCGAAGTTCGTGACGTACACCCGACGCACTACGGTCGTGTTTGCCCGATCGAAACGCCGGAAGGTCCGAACATCGGTCTGATCAACTCCCTGGCCGCTTATGCGCGCACCAACCAGTACGGCTTCCTCGAGAGCCCGTACCGCGTGGTGAAAGACGCTCTGGTCACCGACGAGATCGTATTCCTGTCCGCCATCGAAGAAGCTGATCACGTGATCGCTCAGGCTTCGGCCACGATGAACGACAAGAAAGTCCTGATCGACGAGCTGGTAGCTGTTCGTCACTTGAACGAGTTCACCGTCAAGGCGCCGGAAGACGTCACCTTGATGGACGTATCGCCCAAGCAGGTAGTTTCGGTTGCAGCGTCGCTGATCCCGTTCCTGGAACACGATGACGCCAACCGTGCGTTGATGGGTTCCAACATGCAGCGTCAAGCTGTACCAACCCTGCGCGCTGACAAGCCGCTGGTAGGTACCGGCATGGAGCGTAACGTAGCCCGTGACTCCGGCGTTTGCGTCGTGGCTCGTCGTGGCGGCGTGATCGACTCCGTTGATGCCAGCCGTATCGTGGTTCGTGTTGCCGATGATGAAGTTGAAACTGGCGAAGCCGGTGTCGACATCTACAACCTGACCAAATACACCCGCTCGAACCAGAACACCTGCATCAACCAGCGTCCGCTGGTGAGCAAGGGTGATCGCGTTCAGCGTAGCGACATCATGGCCGACGGCCCGTCCACCGACATGGGTGAACTGGCACTGGGTCAGAACATGCGCATCGCGTTCATGGCATGGAACGGCTTCAACTTCGAAGACTCCATCTGCCTGTCCGAGCGTGTTGTTCAAGAAGACCGTTTCACCACGATCCACATTCAGGAACTGACCTGTGTGGCACGTGATACCAAGCTTGGGCCAGAGGAAATCACTGCAGACATCCCGAACGTGGGTGAAGCTGCACTGAACAAGCTGGACGAAGCCGGTATCGTTTACGTAGGTGCTGAAGTTGGCGCAGGCGACATCCTGGTAGGTAAGGTCACTCCGAAAGGCGAGACCCAACTGACTCCGGAAGAGAAGCTGCTGCGTGCCATCTTCGGTGAAAAAGCCAGCGACGTTAAAGACACCTCCCTGCGTGTACCTACCGGTACCAAGGGTACTGTCATCGACGTACAGGTCTTCACTCGTGACGGCGTTGAGCGTGATGCTCGTGCACTGTCCATCGAGAAGACTCAACTCGACGAGATCCGCAAGGACCTGAACGAAGAGTTCCGTATCGTTGAAGGCGCGACCTTCGAACGTCTGCGTTCCGCTCTGGTAGGCCGTAAGGCTGAAGGCGGCGCAGGTCTGAAGAAAGGTCAGGACATCACCGACGAAGTACTCGACGGTCTTGAGCATGGTCAGTGGTTCAAACTGCGCATGGCTGAAGATGCTCTGAACGAGCAGCTCGAGAAGGCCCAGGCCTACATCGTTGATCGCCGCCGTCTGCTGGACGACAAGTTCGAAGACAAGAAGCGCAAACTGCAGCAGGGCGATGACCTGGCTCCAGGCGTGCTGAAAATCGTCAAGGTTTACCTGGCAATCCGTCGCCGCATCCAGCCGGGCGACAAGATGGCCGGTCGTCACGGTAACAAAGGTGTGGTCTCCGTGATCATGCCGGTTGAAGACATGCCGCACGATGCCAATGGCACCCCGGTCGACGTCGTCCTCAACCCGTTGGGCGTACCTTCGCGTATGAACGTTGGTCAGATCCTCGAAACCCACCTGGGCCTCGCGGCCAAAGGTCTGGGCGAGAAGATCAACCGTATGATCGAAGAGCAGCGCAAGGTTGCTGACCTGCGTAAGTTCCTGCATGAGATCTACAACGAGATCGGCGGTCGCAACGAAGAGCTGGACACCTTCTCCGACCAGGAAATCCTGGATCTGGCGAAGAACCTGCGCGGCGGCGTTCCAATGGCTACCCCGGTATTCGACGGTGCCAAGGAAAGCGAAATCAAGGCCATGCTGAAACTGGCAGACCTGCCGGAAAGCGGCCAGATGCAGCTGTTCGACGGCCGTACCGGCAACAAGTTTGAGCGCCCGGTTACTGTTGGCTACATGTACATGCTGAAGCTGAACCACTTGGTAGACGACAAGATGCACGCTCGTTCTACCGGTTCGTACAGCCTGGTTACCCAGCAGCCGCTGGGTGGTAAGGCTCAGTTCGGTGGTCAGCGTTTCGGGGAGATGGAGGTCTGGGCACTGGAAGCATACGGTGCTGCATACACTCTGCAAGAAATGCTCACAGTGAAGTCGGACGATGTGAACGGTCGGACCAAGATGTACAAAAACATCGTGGACGGCGATCACCGTATGGAGCCGGGCATGCCCGAGTCTTTCAACGTGTTGATCAAAGAAATTCGTTCCCTCGGCATCGATATCGATCTGGAAACCGAATAACACGTGACGCGAATCGAGAGCGGGGCTGTTTAGCCCGCTCTCTGCTCCGCCAGGAGGAAAGGCCTTGAAAGACCTACTGAATTTGCTGAAAAACCAGGGTCAAGTCGAAGAGTTCGACGCCATCCGTATTGGGTTGGCATCGCCTGAGATGATCCGTTCGTGGTCGTTCGGTGAAGTTAAAAAGCCGGAAACCATTAACTACCGTACGTTCAAACCTGAGCGTGACGGCCTGTTCTGCGCCAAGATCTTTGGCCCGGTAAAGGATTACGAGTGCCTGTGCGGTAAGTACAAGCGCTTGAAGCACCGTGGTGTGATCTGCGAGAAGTGCGGCGTTGAAGTTGCGCTGGCTAAAGTTCGTCGTGAGCGCATGGCGCACATCGAACTGGCTTCGCCGGTTGCCCATATCTGGTTCCTGAAATCGCTGCCGTCCCGTATCGGCTTGCTGATGGACATGACCCTGCGTGATATCGAACGTGTTCTCTACTTCGAGAGCTATGTCGTTATCGATCCAGGCATGACCACCCTTGAAAAAGGTCAGTTGCTGAACGACGAGCAGTACTTCGAAGCGCTGGAAGAGTTCGGCGACGACTTTGATGCCCGTATGGGTGCCGAAGCTGTCCGCGAACTGCTGCACGCTATCGACCTGGAGCACGAGATTGGCCGTCTGCGCGAAGAAATTCCGCAAACCAACTCGGAAACCAAGATCAAGAAGCTGTCCAAGCGTCTGAAGTTGATGGAAGCCTTCCAGGGTTCCGGTAACTTGCCAGAGTGGATGGTGCTGACCGTTCTGCCGGTTCTGCCGCCAGACCTGCGTCCGCTGGTACCGTTGGACGGTGGTCGTTTCGCGACGTCCGACCTCAACGACCTGTACCGCCGCGTGATCAACCGTAACAACCGCTTGAAGCGCCTGCTTGATCTGTCCGCTCCGGACATCATCGTGCGCAACGAAAAGCGTATGTTGCAAGAAGCTGTCGATGCCTTGCTCGACAACGGCCGTCGTGGCCGCGCTATCACCGGTTCCAACAAGCGTCCTCTGAAATCCTTGGCTGACATGATCAAGGGTAAACAAGGCCGTTTCCGTCAGAACTTGCTCGGTAAGCGTGTTGACTACTCCGGTCGTTCGGTAATTACCGTAGGCCCGACCCTGCGTCTGCACCAGTGCGGTCTGCCCAAGAAGATGGCACTTGAGCTGTTCAAGCCATTCATCTTCGGCAAGCTGGAAATGCGCGGTCTCGCGACCACCATCAAAGCGGCCAAGAAAATGGTCGAGCGCGAACTGCCAGAGGTTTGGGACGTTCTCGCTGAAGTGATTCGCGAACACCCGGTTCTCCTCAACCGTGCACCGACCCTTCACCGTCTGGGTATCCAGGCGTTTGAACCGGTACTGATCGAAGGTAAGGCTATCCAGCTGCACCCTCTGGTCTGTGCTGCGTACAACGCCGACTTCGACGGCGACCAAATGGCCGTGCACGTACCGCTGACACTGGAAGCCCAGTTGGAAGCGCGTGCGTTGATGATGTCGACCAACAACATTCTGTCGCCAGCCAACGGTGAGCCAATCATCGTTCCGTCGCAGGACGTTGTATTGGGTCTGTACTACATGACTCGTGAAGCGATCAACGCCAAAGGCGAAGGTCGTGTGTTCGCTGACCTGCAAGAAGTTGACCGTGTGTTCCGTGCCGGCGAAGCCGCACTGCACGCCAAGGTCAAAGTGCGGATCAACGAAACCGTCAACGACCGTGATGGTGGCAGCGTGAGCGGCACCCGTATTGTCGACACCACTGTCGGCCGTGCGCTGCTGTATCAAGTTGTGCCAAAAGGTCTGTCGTACGACGTCGTCAACTTGCCGATGAAGAAAAAGGCGATCTCCAAGCTGATCAACCAGTGCTACCGCGTGGTTGGTTTGAAAGAGACCGTGATCTTCGCTGACCAGTTGATGTACACCGGCTTTGCTTATTCGACCATTTCCGGCGTTTCCATCGGTGTTAACGACTTCGTTATCCCGGATGAAAAAGCCCAGATCATCAATGCTGCAACTGATGAAGTGAAAGAAATCGAAAGCCAGTACGCCTCCGGCCTGGTAACCCAGGGCGAGAAGTACAACAAAGTGATCGACCTTTGGTCCAAGGCCAACGACGAAGTGTCGAAGGCGATGATGGCGAACCTCTCGAAAGAGAAGGTTATCGACCGTCATGGCGTAGAAGTCGATCAAGAGTCGTTCAACTCGATGTACATGATGGCCGACTCGGGCGCACGGGGTTCTGCTGCGCAGATCCGTCAGCTCGCCGGTATGCGTGGCCTGATGGCCAAGCCGGACGGTTCCATCATCGAAACGCCGATTACTGCGAACTTCCGTGAAGGTTTGAGCGTACTTCAGTACTTCATCTCCACTCACGGTGCTCGTAAGGGTCTTGCGGATACCGCGTTGAAAACGGCTAACTCCGGTTACCTGACTCGTCGTCTGGTAGACGTTGCACAAGACTTGGTTGTGACAGAAGTCGACTGCGGCACCGAACACGGTCTGCTGATGACTCCGCACATCGAAGGCGGCGACGTTGTAGAGCCGTTGGGTGAGCGCGTACTGGGTCGAGTAATCGCCCGTGACGTATTCAAGCCAGGTACCGAGGAAGTTATCGTTCCTGCCGGCACCCTGGTAGATGAAAAGTGGGTCGAGTTCATCGAACTCAACAGCATCGACGAAGTGATTGTTCGCTCGCCGATCAGCTGCGAAACCCGCTACGGCATTTGTGCCAAGTGCTACGGCCGTGACTTGGCTCGTGGTCACCAGGTGAACATCGGTGAAGCGGTCGGCGTAATTGCTGCCCAGTCCATCGGTGAGCCGGGTACCCAGCTGACCATGCGTACGTTCCACATCGGTGGTGCGGCAAGCCGGACCTCCGCGGCTGACAGCGTTCAGGTGAAGAACGGCGGTACCGTCCGTCTGCACAACCTGAAACACGTTGAGCGAGTGGATGGTTGCCTGGTTGCTGTGTCCCGTTCCGGTGAGCTGGCAATCGCTGATGACTACGGTCGTGAGCGTGAGCGTTACAAGCTGCCGTACGGTGCTGTGATCTCGGTTAAAGAAGGTGACAAGGTCGACGCTGGCGCAATCGTGGCCAAGTGGGATCCGCACACTCACCCAATCGTTACCGAAATGAAAGGTACCGTGACCTACGTGGGCATGGAAGAAGGCATCACGATCAAGCGTCAGACTGACGAATTGACCGGTATGACCAACATTGAAGTACTCGACGCGAAAGATCGTCCAGCTGCCGGTAAAGACATCCGTCCTGCCGTTAAGATGGTCGACGACAACGGCAAGGACTTGTTGCTGCCAGGCACTGACGTAATTGCTCAGTACTTCCTGCCGGCCAACGCCCTGGTCGGTGTAGCGGATGGTGCGAAGATCGCGATCGGTGATGTTATCGCGCGTATCCCGCAAGAAACTTCGAAGACCCGCGACATCACCGGTGGTCTGCCGCGTGTTGCCGACTTGTTCGAAGCTCGTCGTCCGAAAGAAGCGTCGATTCTGGCTGAAGTCAGCGGCACCATCGCGTTCGGTAAAGAGACCAAAGGCAAGCGCCGTCTGGTCATTACCCCGAACGATGGTACTGATCCGTACGAAGAGCTGATTCCGAAGTGGCGTCACCTGAACGTCTTCGAAGGCGAACAGGTAAACCGCGGCGAAGTTATCTCCGACGGCCCGAGCGATCCACACGACATCCTGCGTCTGCTGGGTGTGAGTGCGCTGGCCAAGTACATCGTTAACGAGATCCAGGACGTTTACCGTCTGCAAGGCGTGAAGATCAACGATAAGCACATCGAGACCATCCTGCGTCAGATGCTGCGTAAAGTTGAAATCGCTGAATCCGGCGATTCCAGTTTCATCAAGGGCGACCAGATGGAACTGACTCACGTACTGGTAGAAAACGAACGTCTGGGCGCGGAAGACAAATTTGTCTCCAAGTTCACTCGTGTGTTGCTGGGTATCACCAAGGCGTCGCTGTCCACTGAGTCGTTCATCTCGGCGGCCTCCTTCCAGGAGACCACTCGCGTACTGACCGAAGCAGCGGTAACCGGCAAGCGCGATTACCTGCGCGGCCTGAAAGAAAACGTAGTCGTGGGTCGTCTGATCCCGGCAGGTACCGGTTTGGCTTACCACAGCGAGCGCAAGCGCCGCCGTGATGCTGACAAGCCGCTGCGCGTAAGCGCCAGTGAAGTGGAAGCTGCACTGACCGAAGCGCTGAACTCAAGCGGTAACTGAGTTCTGCGATAAATAAGTCTGGGCCCTGGCAGCCCCCATTCGTCGGATCGAGGCATTTTTGTCCCGGTTCGATGAGAGGGGAGGTCGGGGCCTTGCCTTGACTGGGGGCAAGATCCTCTTTAGACTCTTGTACCCCTAAATTTGGCGGGAATTCGTTCCTGCCATTTTGCTTTTCTTGCAAGACAATAGCGTCGCAAGACAACAGTGGAGCTAGTAGATGGCAACTATCAACCAGCTGGTACGTCAGCCGCGTAAGCGTATCGTCGAGAAATCCGACGTACCTGCGCTGCAGAACTGCCCGCAACGTCGTGGCGTATGCACTCGTGTGTATACCACCACGCCGAAAAAACCTAACTCGGCACTGCGTAAAGTATGCCGTGTGCGTCTGACCAACGGTTTCGAGGTTTCCTCGTACATCGGCGGTGAAGGCCACAACCTGCAAGAGCACAGCGTGGTACTGATCCGCGGCGGTCGTGTAAAAGACTTGCCAGGTGTTCGTTACCACACCGTACGCGGCTCCTTGGATACTTCCGGCGTTAAAGGTCGTAACCAGGGTCGTTCGAAGTACGGTACCAAGAAGCCTAAGTAGTAGCGGCTTTTTGTAAAACTGAATCATCTTATTTTCTGAGTCGATAAGAGTAAGGTCGGAGGCGTCCCGAAAGGGCACCGATTCCGAACGAACCTGAAGACCGTTTGAGGGCTTATCCATGCCAAGAAGACGCGTAGCAGCCAAGCGCGAAGTGCTTGACGATCCAAAATACGGAAGCCAAATTCTGGCCAAGTTCATGAACCACGTGATGGAAAGCGGCAAGAAAGCCGTTGCCGAGCGTATCGTTTATGGCGCGCTGGAAAAGGTTAAAGAACGCAAGAACAGCGACCCCCTGGAAATCTTCGAGAAAGCTCTCGACGCCATCGCTCCGCTGGTCGAAGTGAAGTCGCGCCGTGTAGGCGGTGCTACTTACCAGGTTCCGGTCGAAGTTCGTCCGTCCCGTCGTAACGCTCTGGCAATGCGCTGGTTGGTAGACTTCGCCCGTAAGCGCGGCGAGAAGTCTATGGCTCTGCGTTTGGCCGGCGAGCTGTTGGACGCTGCTGAAGGTAAAGGTGCTGCTGTTAAGAAGCGTGAAGACGTGCACCGTATGGCTGAAGCTAACAAAGCTTTCTCGCACTACCGCTTCTAATCTTAGCTTCACTAATTTTGCGAGGGCTTTATGGCTCGTACTACTCCGATTAGCCGCTACCGTAACATCGGTATCGTTGCTCACGTGGATGCTGGTAAAACCACCACCACCGAGCGCGTACTGTTTTACACCGGCAAAAGTCACAAGATGGGCGAGGTGCATGACGGCGCCGCGACCACAGACTGGATGGTTCAGGAGCAGGAGCGTGGTATTACCATTACTTCTGCTGCTATTACCGCCTTCTGGAAAGGTTCCGAGAAGCAGTACAAGGATGAGCACCGCTTCAACGTAATCGATACCCCGGGCCACGTAGACTTCACCATTGAAGTTGAGCGTTCCCTGCGCGTACTCGACGGCGCTGTCGTTGTGTTCTGCGGTACCTCGGGTGTTGAGCCGCAGTCGGAAACCGTATGGCGTCAAGCCAACAAATACGGTGTTCCACGTCTTGTTTACGTAAACAAGATGGACCGTGCTGGTGCCAACTTCCTGCGCGTGATCGGTCAGATCAAGCAGCGCCTGGGTCACACCCCGGTGCCAATCCAGTTGGCTATCGGTTCCGAAGACAACTTCCAGGGCCAGATCGATCTGCTGACCATGGAAGCTGTTTACTGGAACGATGCTGACAAAGGTATGGTTCCTGTTCGCAAGCCTATCCCTGCTGAGCTGCAGGAACTGGCTGACGAATGGCGCAACAACATGGTCGAAGCTGCGGCCGAAGCCAACGAAGAACTGATGAACAAGTACCTCGAAGGTGAAGAACTCACCAACGTGGAAATCAAGGCTGCTCTGCGTCAGCGTACTATCGCTGGTGAGATCGTCTTGGCTGTTTGCGGTTCCTCGTTCAAGAACAAGGGCGTTCCCCTGGTTCTCGATGCTGTGATCGACTACCTGCCGGCACCAGTGGATATTCCTGCCATCAAGGGTACTGACCCGGATGACGAGACTATCGAGCTGGAGCGTCATGCAGACGACGCAGAACCGTTCTCCGCTCTGGCATTTAAAATTGCCACTGACCCATTCGTGGGTACCTTGACCTTCGTCCGCGTTTACTCGGGCGTGTTGAACTCCGGCGACGGCGTGATCAACTCGGTTAAAGGCAAGAAAGAGCGCGTGGGTCGTATGGTGCAAATGCACGCAAACGCCCGCGAAGAGATCAAGGAAGTACGCGCTGGTGACATCGCGGCCTTGATCGGCATGAAGGACGTCACCACTGGTGAAACCTTGTGCAATGCTGACAAGCCAATCATCCTGGTTCGTATGGACTTCCCGGAGCCGGTTATTTCGGTTGCCGTAGAGCCTAAGACCAAGGATGACCAGGAAAAAATGGGTATTGCTCTGGGCAAACTTGCTCAGGAAGATCCATCTTTCCGCGTTAAGACTGATGAAGAGACTGGTCAAACGATCATCTCCGGCATGGGCGAGCTGCACCTGGACATCCTGGTTGACCGGATGCGCCGTGAGTTCAACGTCGAAGCCAACATCGGTAAGCCTCAGGTTTCCTATCGTGAGCGCATCACGAAGAACTGTGAAATCGAAGGCAAGTTCGTTCGTCAGTCCGGCGGTCGTGGTCAGTTCGGTCACTGCTGGATCCGTTTTGCTCCTGCTGACGAAGGTCAGGAAGGTCTGCAATTCGTGAACGAAGTAGTTGGTGGTGTTGTTCCTAAGGAATACATCCCGGCTATCCAGAAGGGTATCGAAGAGCAGATGAAGAACGGTGTTGTTGCCGGCTATCCGCTGATCGGCCTGAAAGCAACCGTTTTTGACGGTTCTTACCACGACGTCGACTCCAACGAGATGGCGTTTAAGGTGGCTGCTTCCATGGCAACCAAGCAACTGGCCCAGAAGGGCGGTGGTGAGTTGCTTGAGCCAATCATGGCGGTAGAAGTTGTTACACCTGAAGACTATATGGGTGATGTCATGGGCGACCTTAACCGTCGTCGCGGCATGATCTTGGGTATGGAAGACACGGTTTCCGGCAAAGTGATTCGCGCCGAGGTTCCGTTGGGTGAGATGTTCGGTTATGCGACCGACGTTCGCTCCATGTCCCAGGGTCGCGCAAGCTACTCTATGGAATTCAAAAAATACAACACAGCTCCGGCGCACATCGCTGAAACTGTATCCAAAAAACAAGGCTGATTCAGTCCTTTAGGCAAGGAGTTAATTGTCGTGGCTAAAGAAAAATTTGATCGTTCCCTACCGCACGTCAACGTTGGCACCATCGGTCACGTTGACCACGGTAAAACCACTCTGACTGCTGCTCTGACTCGCGTTTGCTCCGAAGTATTCGGTTCCGCAATCGTTGATTTCGATAAGATCGACAGCGCACCAGAAGAAAAAGCTCGTGGTATCACCATCAACACCGCGCACGTTGAATACAACTCGCTGATCCGTCACTACGCTCACGTTGACTGCCCAGGTCACGCTGACTATGTGAAGAACATGATCACCGGTGCTGCCCAGATGGACGGCGCGATCCTGGTTTGCTCGGCCGCTGATGGTCCGATGCCACAAACCCGTGAGCACATCCTGCTGTCCCGCCAGGTTGGCGTTCCGTACATCGTGGTTTACCTGAACAAGGCTGACCTGGTAGACGACGCTGAGCTGCTGGAACTGGTTGAGATGGAAGTGCGCGATCTGCTGAGCACTTACGACTTCCCAGGCGACGACACTCCGATCATCATCGGTTCTGCTCGTATGGCTCTGGAAGGCAAGGACGATAACGAAATGGGCACCACGTCCGTTCGTAAGCTGGTTGAGACTCTGGACAGCTACATCCCAGATCCAGTTCGTGTTATCGACAAGCCGTTCCTGATGCCAATCGAAGACGTATTCTCGATCTCCGGTCGCGGTACTGTTGTAACTGGTCGTATCGAGCGCGGTATCGTCAAGGTTCAAGATCCACTGGAAATCGTTGGTCTGCGTGACACTACCGTCACCACCTGCACCGGTGTTGAAATGTTCCGTAAGCTGCTCGACGAAGGTCGTGCTGGCGAGAACTGCGGCGTTCTGCTGCGTGGTACCAAGCGTGACGACGTTGAGCGTGGCCAGGTTCTGGTTAAGCCAGGTTCGGTTAAGCCGCACACCAAGTTCGAAGCTGAAGTGTACGTGCTGAGCAAAGAAGAAGGCGGCCGTCACACTCCGTTCTTCAAAGGCTACCGTCCACAGTTCTACTTCCGTACTACCGACGTAACCGGTAACTGCGAACTGCCGGAAGGCGTAGAAATGGTAATGCCAGGCGACAACATCAAAATGGTTGTCACCCTGATCAAAACCATCGCTATGGAAGACGGTCTGCGTTTCGCAATCCGTGAAGGCGGCCGTACCGTTGGTGCTGGCGTTGTAGCTAAAATCATCGAGTAATTATCTCTTCTGAGATAGCTCTGATGTTTTGAAAAGGCCCCCGCTCAGCGGGGGCCTTTTTTATTGGGTTGACACCTATCAGGGCCGTCTATAGAATTGCGCCTCCTTTTAACGGGCGTATTGCGCTCGCTGGGAATAGCAGCCGGAGTCTGAAATCCAATGCAAAATCAGCAAATCCGTATCAGGTTGAAGGCTTTTGACCATCGCCTGATCGACCAATCCACCCAGGAAATCGTGGAAACCGCGAAACGTACTGGTGCTCAAGTGCGTGGTCCAATTCCACTGCCTACCCGTAAAGAGCGGTTCACCGTTCTGGTCTCCCCGCACGTCAACAAAGACGCGCGTGACCAGTACGAGATCCGTACTCATAAGCGCGTACTGGACATCGTCCAGCCAACGGATAAAACCGTTGATGCACTTATGAAGCTTGATCTGGCGGCCGGTGTGGAAGTACAGATCAGCCTCGGCTAAGACTTGGGTCTTAGTCGTGTAACGCTCTGAAATGGGCGGCCATAGCGGGTGAAAGCCCCGTACACTCATGAGGTTTACAACATGACTATTGGTGTAGTCGGTCGTAAATGCGGTATGACCCGTATTTTCACCGAAGAAGGTGTCTCCATTCCGGTCACGGTCATTGAGATCGAGCCGAATCGCGTCACCCAGTTCAAAACTGAAGAAACCGATGGCTATCGTGCAGTGCAAGTCACTGTCGGCGAGCGTCGTGCTTCGCGCGTGACTGCTGCTCAAGCAGGTCACTTCGCTAAAGCAAACGTTGCAGCTGGTCGCACTGTTATGGAGTTCCGTCTCGAAGACGGCGACTACCAGGCTGGCGATCTGATCAACGCTGAAATCTTCGCCGCTGGTCAACTGGTTGATGTAACCGGTCAGTCCAAGGGTAAAGGCTTCCAGGGTACGATCAAGCGTTGGAATTTCCGTGGCCAAGACAACACTCACGGTAACTCCGTTTCCCACCGCGTCCCGGGCTCTATTGGCCAGTGCCAGACTCCTGGTCGTGTATTCAAGGGCAAAAAAATGTCCGGTCATATGGGCGCTGAGCGCGTGACCGTGCAGTCCCTCGAAGTAGTGCGCGTCGACGCTGAACGCAATCTGTTGTTGGTCAAGGGTGCTGTTCCTGGCGCTACTGGCGGCAACCTGGTTGTACGTCCAGCGGCCAAGGCTCGCGGTTAAGGGGAAGCTGACATGCAATTAAATGTAAATGACGCTCAAGCGATCGAAGTTTCCGAACTGACATTTGGCGGCGAATTCAACGAGACGCTGGTTCACCAAGCAGTCGTGGCCTACATGGCCGGCGGCCGTCAAGGTAGCAAGCAGCAAAAGACCCGTTCCGACGTACGTGGTGGCGGTAAGCGCCCTTGGCGTCAGAAAGGTACTGGCCGTGCTCGTGCCGGTACTATCCGTAGCCCAATCTGGCGTGGCGGCGGTACCACTTTCGCAGCTCGTCCACAGGATCACACTCAGAAGCTCAACAAGAAGATGTATCGCGCAGCACTGCGCTCCATCCTTGCTGAACTCGTGCGTACTGATCGTCTGGTCGTGGTTCAAGACTTCGCTGTTGAAAGTCCAAAAACCAAAGATCTGCTGGGCAAACTGAACAACATGAGCCTGACCGACGTTTTGATCGTGTCGGAAGCTGTTGATCAGAACCTGTACCTGGCTGCTCGCAACCTGCCACACGTTGATGTTCGTGACGTGCAAGGTTCCGATCCAGTTAGTCTGATCGCATACGACAAGGTGTTGATCACCGTGTCGGCCGTGAAGAAATTCGAGGAGCTGCTGGGATGAACCAGGAACGCGTATTTAAAGTTCTGCTTGGCCCGCACGTTTCCGAAAAGGCTACGGTTCTGGCTGACAAGAAAGGCCAGTTCGTTTTCAAGGTTGCAACTGACGCAACCAAGCTGGAAATCAAGAAGGCCGTCGAAAGCCTGTTCAGCGTGAAAGTAGAGCGTGTTACTACCCTGAATGTTCTGGGTAAGAGCAAGCGCACTGCTCGCGGTCTGGGCAAGCGTAATGACTGGAAGAAGGCGGTTATCTCCCTTCAGCCAGGCCAAGATCTCGATTTCAGCAGCAGTGCTGAGTAAGGAAGGGGTGCATCATGGCAATCGTTAAATGCAAACCGACTTCCCCTGGCCGCCGTTTTGTGGTCAAGGTGGTCAACCAGGAGCTGCATAAAGGCGCTCCTCACGCACCGCTGCTCGAGAAAAAATCGAAGACTGGTGGTCGTAACAACAATGGTCGTATTACCACTCGTCACATCGGTGGTGGCCATAAGCAGCATTATCGTCTGGTCGATTTCCGTCGCAACGACAAAGATGGCATCTCTGCCACTGTCGAGCGTATCGAATACGATCCAAACCGTACTGCTCACATCGCTCTGCTGCTGTACGCAGATGGCGAGCGTCGCTACATCATCGCCCCTAAAGGCGTGAGTGCTGGTGACCAGCTGATCGCAGGTGCTTTGGCACCGATCAAGCCGGGCAACGCTCTGCAACTGCGTAACATTCCAGTTGGTAGCACCGTACACGGCATCGAATTGAAGCCAGGTAAAGGCGCGCAAATCGCTCGTTCCGCTGGTGCTTCGGCTCAGCTGATCGCTCGTGAAGGTGTCTACGTGACCCTGCGTCTGCGTTCTGGTGAGATGCGTAAAGTGCTGGCTGAATGCCGCGCGACCCTGGGTGAAGTCTCGAACTCCGAGCACAGCCTGCGTTCGCTGGGTAAAGCTGGTGCCAAACGCTGGCGTGGCGTTCGCCCAACCGTTCGTGGTGTTGCCATGAACCCGGTTGACCACCCACACGGTGGTGGTGAAGGTCGTACCTCTGGTGGTCGTCATCCGGTATCGCCATGGGGCTTCCCGACTAAGGGCGCGAAGACTCGTGGTAATAAGCGTACCGACAAAATGATCGTCCGTCGTCGCAAGTAAATAGAGGGATACGACAGTGCCACGTTCTCTGAAAAAAGGTCCTTTTATTGATCTTCACCTACTGAAGAAGATCGAAGTGGCGGCGGAAAAGAACGATCGCAAACCAGTTAAGACCTGGTCGCGTCGTTCGATGATCCTGCCACAAATGGTCGGTCTGACCATCGCAGTACACAACGGTCGTCAACACGTCCCAGTTCTCGTTAACGAAGACATGGTCGGCCACAAACTGGGCGAGTTTGCCGGTACCCGCACTTATCGTGGGCACGTGGCAGACAAGAAAGCCAAGCGTTAAGGGGTTAGGAAATGGAAGTAGCCGCTAAGTTGTCGGGCGCTCGAATCTCCGCCCAGAAAGCCCGCTTGGTCGCCGACCAGATCCGCGGGAAGAAGGTGGGCGAAGCGCTCAACCTGTTGGCTTTCAGCAGTAAGAAAGCCGCCGAGATCATGAAGAAAGTGCTGGAGTCGGCCGTAGCCAACGCCGAGCATAACGAAGGCGCAGACGTTGATGACCTGAAGGTCAGCACCGTTTTCGTCAACGAAGGGCGTTCGCTGAAGCGCATCATGCCACGTGCCAAAGGCCGTGCTGATCGCATCGTCAAGCGGTCTTGCCATATCACTGTCAAGGTTGCTGACAAGTAACGGAGTCGAAGAGATGGGTCAGAAAGTACATCCCATTGGCATTCGCCTGGGAATCGTCAAGGAGCACACCTCCGTCTGGTACGCAGACGGTCGGACTTATGCGGACTATTTGTTCGCTGATCTGAAGGTGCGTGAGTATCTCCAAGACAAACTAAAAAGCGCGTCCGTAAGCCGTATCGATATCCATCGTCCGGCACAAACTGCACGTATCACCATCCACACCGCTCGTCCAGGTATCGTTATCGGGAAGAAAGGTGAAGATGTTGAGAAACTGCGTCAGGACCTGACCAAGCAAATGGGTGTGCCTGTGCACATCAATATCGAAGAGATCCGTAAGCCGGAGCTCGACGGTATGCTGGTTGCGCAGAGCGTAGCTCAGCAGCTGGAGCGTCGTGTAATGTTCCGTCGCGCTATGAAGCGCGCTGTACAGAACGCCATGCGCATTGGTGCCAAAGGCATCAAAATCCAAGTGAGCGGTCGTCTCGGCGGTGCTGAAATCGCACGTACTGAATGGTATCGCGAAGGTCGTGTGCCACTGCACACCCTGCGTGCCGACATCGACTATGCCAACTACGAAGCTCACACCACTTACGGTGTGATCGGTGTAAAGGTTTGGATCTTCAAGGGCGAAGTAATTGGTGGTCGCCAAGAAGAACTGAAACCACAAGCACCAGCGCCTCGTAAAAAAGCTGCTAAGTAAGGGGTACGCCAAATGTTGCAACCTAAGCGTACGAAGTTCCGCAAGCAGATGACAGGCCACAACCGTGGTCTGGCTCAGCGCGGTAGCAAAGTCAGCTTCGGCGAGTTCGCGCTGAAGTCTGTAGCTCGTGGTCGTCTCACCGCTCGTCAGATCGAGTCAGCGCGTCGTGCACTGACCCGTCACGTTAAACGTGGCGGCAAGATCTGGATCCGTGTATTCCCGGACAAGCCGATCTCCAAAAAACCTCTCGAGGTTCGGATGGGTAAAGGTAAGGGTAACGTGGAATACTGGGTAGCCCAGATTCAGCCAGGCAAAGTCCTGTATGAAATCGAGGGTGTAACTGAAGAGCTGGCGCGTGAGGCTTTTGCCCTGGCTGCTGCAAAGCTGCCGCTCGCCACCGCCTTTGTTAAACGGACGGTGATGTGATGAAAGCGAATGAACTTCGTGAAAAATCCGCACAGCAGCTGAACGAGCAACTGCTCGGCCTGCTGCGCGACCAGTTCAATCTGCGTATGCAGAAAGCAACTGGCCAGTTGGGGCAGTCTCATCTGCTCTCGCAAGTTAAGCGTGACATCGCTCGCGTGAAGACTGTGCTCAACCAGCAGGCAGGTAAGTGATCATGGCTGAAGCCGAAAAGACTGTCCGTACGCTGACTGGCCGTGTTGTCAGCGACAAGATGGACAAAACCATCACCGTACTGATCGAGCGTCGCGTTAAGCACCCGATCTACGGTAAATATGTTAAGCGTTCGACTAAGCTGCACGCGCACGACGAAACCAACCAGTGCCACATCGGCGACAAAGTCACTATTCGTGAAACTCGTCCGCTGGCCAAGACCAAGTCTTGGGCACTGGTTGATGTTCTCGAACGCGCTGTGGAAGTCTAAGGACTAGGGGTCGGAGAAATTATATGATTCAGACTCAATCCATGCTCGATGTGGCCGATAACAGCGGCGCTCGCCGTGTTATGTGCATCAAGGTGCTGGGTGGCTCCCATCGTCGTTACGCTGGTATCGGTGACATCATCAAAGTTACCGTGAAGGAAGCAATTCCTCGCGGTAAAGTGAAAAAAGGCCAAGTGATGACTGCTGTTGTAGTCCGCACTCGTCACGGCGTACGCCGTGCTGATGGCTCTATTATCCGCTTTGATGGCAACGCTGCTGTTCTTCTGAACAACAAGCAAGAGCCGATCGGCACCCGTATCTTTGGGCCAGTGACCCGTGAACTTCGTACTGAGAAGTTCATGAAGATCGTCTCGCTCGCCCCAGAAGTGCTGTAAGGAGATCCGACATGCAAAAGATTCGTCGTGACGACGAGATCATCGTGATCGCCGGCAAAGACAAAGGTAAGCGCGGTAAGGTGCTTAAGGTTCTCGCTAATAACCGTCTGGTTATCGGCGGTCTGAACCTGGTTAAGCGTCATACCAAGCCTAACCCGATGTCGGGCGTACAAGGCGGTATCGTCGAAAAAGAAGCTCCACTGGACGCTTCTAACGTCGCCATTTTCAACGGCGAAACCAACAAGGCTGACCGCGTTGGTTTCAAAGTAGAAGACGGCAAGAAAATTCGTGTCTTCAAGTCGACCCAAAAAGCGGTTGATGCTTGAACACTGCTAGGTAGAAGACCATGGCACGACTAAAAGAGATTTACTGGAAAGAAATCGCACCGAAGCTTAAGGAAGAACTTAAGCTTTCGAACGTGATGGAAGTTCCACGCGTTACCAAAATCACCCTGAACATGGGTCTGGGCGAAGCGGTCGGTGACAAAAAAGTCATCGAGCACGCTGTTGCTGACCTGGAAAAGATCACCGGTCAAAAAGTCGTTGTGACTTACGCTCGGAAATCCATCGCTGGCTTTAAAGTCCGTGAAGGTTGGCCGATCGGCGTCAAAGTGACTCTGCGCCGTGAGCGTATGTATGAATTCCTGGATCGTCTGCTGTCGATCTCCCTGCCTCGGGTTCGCGACTTCCGCGGCCTGAATGCCAAGTCCTTCGATGGTCGTGGTAACTACAGCATGGGCGTGAAAGAGCAGATCATCTTCCCGGAAATCGACTACGACAAGATCGATGCTCTCCGCGGTCTGGACATCACCCTGACCACCACTGCCAAGAACGATGATGAAGGTCGCGCCCTGTTGCGTGCTTTCAAATTCCCGTTCCGCAACTGATTGGAGTAGGACCATGGCCAAGATGAGCATGAAAAACCGCGAGCTGAAGCGTCAGCTCACGGTTGCCAAGTACGCCAAGAAGCGTGCAGCACTGAAAGCAATCATCGTTGATCTGAACGCAAGTCCAGAAGCACGTTGGGAAGCGACAGTTGCTCTGCAGAAGCAGCCACGTGACGCAAGCGCTTCGCGCATGCGTAACCGCTGCCGCCTGACCGGTCGTCCACACGGCGTTTACCGCAAGTTCGGCCTCGGCCGTAACAAACTGCGTGAAGCGGCAATGCGTGGTGACGTACCAGGTCTGGTTAAGGCCAGCTGGTAAGTACTTTCAACGTCCAGGCGGGCAGAATCGCAAGATACTGACCGCCGGTGACCTTGAATCTGGATCAAGCCCCTTTTGGGGCTTGTTTCATTTCCGGAGTGTGTCTAAAATACGCGGCTCGCCTGAGCCCGTGTTTTTTATGGCCGGAGATTCTCGGCGACATATGTAGCCGCAAGGCTAATTTTTTTGTATTAGGAGCGTCTAGCCCATGAGTATGCAGGACCCGTTAGCGGACATGCTAACTCGTATCCGTAATGCCCAGATGGCTGAAAAGTCCGTCGTAAGCATGCCATCTTCCAAGTTGAAGGTAGCTGTTGCCAAAGTCCTGAAAGACGAAGGCTACATTGCGGGTTATCAGATCAGCAGCGAAACCAAGCCACTGCTGTCCATCGAGCTGAAGTACTTCGAAGGCCGTTCGGTCATTGAAGAAGTGAAGCGCGTTAGCCGTCCAGGCCTGCGTCAGTACAAGTCCGCTGAAGATCTGCCGAAAGTTCGTGGCGGTCTGGGCGTGTCTATCGTCTCCACCAACAAAGGTGTGATGACGGATCGTGCTGCGCGCGCTGCCGGTGTCGGCGGCGAAGTTCTTTGCACTGTGTTCTAAGGGGGGATAAGCATGTCTCGCGTCGCTAAGAACCCCGTTAAGCTGCCAGCCGGTGTCGAAGTAAAATTCGCAGGCCAACAGCTTTCGGTGAAGGGTGCCAAGGGCACTCTTGAACTGAACATCCATTCGTCCGTTGAGATCGTTGAAGAAGCTGGTGAGCTGCGTTTCGCTGCTCGCAATGGCGATCAACAAACTCGCGCAATGGCCGGTACCACGCGTGCGTTGGTAAACAACATGGTCCAAGGCGTAAGCCAAGGCTTCGAGCGTAAGCTCCAGCTGGTCGGTGTTGGTTACAAAGCGCAAGCAAAAGGCACGGTTTTGAACCTGGCCCTTGGCTTCTCGCACCCAGTGGATTACGAACTGCCGGAAGGCATCACCGCTGAGACCCCTAGCCAAACCGATATCCTGATCAAGGGTATTGATAAGCAGCTGGTAGGTCAGGTGGCCGCTGAGATCCGCGACTTCCGTCCACCAGAGCCGTACAAAGGCAAAGGTGTGCGCTACGCGGACGAAGTCGTCCGTCGTAAAGAAGCCAAGAAGAAGTAGGGCATAGCAAATGACCGACAAAAAAGTTACTCGACTGCGTCGCGCTCGCAAAGCACGCCTGAAAATGCACGAACTCGAAGTCGTGCGTCTCTGCGTGTACCGCTCGTCGCAGCACATCTACGCCCAGGTCATCTCGGCCGACGGCAACAAAGTCCTGGCCAGCGCCTCGACTTTGGATAAAGAACTGCGTGATGGTGCCACCGGCAACATCGACGCGGCCACAAAGGTTGGCCAGCTGGTCGCTACACGTGCTAAGGCCGTGGGCGTCTCGCAAGTGGCTTTCGACCGCTCTGGCTTCAAGTACCACGGTCGCGTGAAAGCGCTGGCTGATGCTGCTCGTGAAGCTGGGCTGGAGTTCTAAGTTATGTCAAATAACGACCAAAAGCGCGACGAAGGCTACATTGAGAAGCTGGTTCAAGTTAACCGCGTAGCCAAAACCGTTAAAGGCGGCCGTATCTTCACTTTCACCGCGTTGACCGTGGTGGGTGATGGTAAAGGGCGTGTTGGCTTCGGCCGTGGCAAGTCACGTGAAGTGCCTGCTGCGATCCAGAAGGCAATGGAAGCTGCTCGTCGCAACATGATCCAAGTTGATCTGAACGGCACCACGCTGCAGTACGCAATGAAGTCCGCTCACGGCGCTTCGAAGGTGTACATGCAGCCTGCTTCTGAAGGTACCGGTATCATCGCTGGCGGCGCTATGCGTGCTGTCCTCGAAGTTGCTGGCGTCCAGAACGTTCTGGCCAAGTGCTACGGCTCGACTAACCCGGTAAACGTGGTTCACGCCACTTTCAAGGGTTTGAAAGCTATGCAATCTCCTGAGTCCATCGCTGCCAAGCGTGGTCTGACTGTCAAGGAGATCTTCTGATCATGGCTACCGTTAAAGTAACGCTGATCAAAAGCATGACCGGCCGCATTCCTAACCACAAACTGTGCGTTAAAGGTTTGGGTCTGCGTCGCATCGGTCACACTGTAGAAGTCCAGGATACTCCCGAGAATCGCGGGATGATCAACAAGGCTTACTACATGCTGCGTGTAGAGGGTTAATCGATGAAACTCAATGATCTGAGTCCAGCGCCGGGTTCCCGTCGCGAAAAGCATCGTCCGGGCCGTGGTATCGGTAGCGGTTTGGGTAAGACTGGTGGCCGTGGCCACAAAGGTCAAACCTCCCGCTCCGGTGGCACCATTGCTCCTGGCTTTGAAGGCGGTCAACAGCCGCTGCATCGTCGCCTGCCTAAGTTCGGTTTCGTATCCCTGAAAGCCATGGATCGCGCAGAAGTGCGTCTGTCCGAGCTGGCTAAAGTGGAAGGCGATATCGTTACTGTGCAGACCCTGAAAGATGCCAACGTGATCAACGTCAACGTACAGCGTGTGAAAATCATGCTGTCCGGTGAAGTGACTCGCGCTGTCACTATCGGCAAGGGAATCGGCGCCACCAAAGGTGCGCGTTCGGCTATCGAAGCAGCTGGCGGCAAGTTCGAGGAATAAATGGCTAAGCAAGGTGCTCTCTCAGCGCTCGGCAAAGGCGGTATGTCTGAACTTTGGGCTCGTCTGCGTTTTCTGTTCCTGGCGATTATCGTCTACCGAATAGGCGCACACATCCCGGTTCCAGGTATCAACCCGGACCGACTCGCAGACCTGTTTCGACAGAATGAGGGGACCATTCTTAGCTTGTTCAACATGTTTTCCGGCGGCGCGCTGGAACGGATGAGCATCTTTGCACTGGGGATCATGCCGTACATTTCGGCATCGATCATCATGCAGTTGATGACCGCCGTGAGCCCGCAGCTGGAGCAGTTGAAGAAGGAAGGTGAAGCTGGCCGTCGCAAGATTAGCCAGTACACCCGCTACGGCACTGTCGTTCTCGCCCTGGTTCAAGCTATCGGCATGTCCGTTGGCCTGGCGGGGCAGGGCGTTGCGTTCACTGGTGACTTTGGCTTCTATTTCGTCGCGGTATCCACGTTTGTGGCTGGTGCGATGTTCATGATGTGGCTGGGTGAGCAGATTACTGAGCGTGGTGTTGGTAACGGTATCTCGATGTTGATTTTCGCAGGTATCGTCGCCGGTCTTCCGAGAGCAATTGGGCAGTCTTTCGAGTCTGCGCGTCAGGGTGATATCAATATCTTCGCCTTGGTTGCCATCGGTTTGCTGGCAGTAGCGATTATCGGTTTTGTGGTGTTCATTGAGCGTGGCCAGCGTCGTATTGCTGTTCACTACGCCAAGCGTCAGCAGGGCCGCAAGGTCTTTGCTGCGCAGACCAGCCACTTGCCGCTGAAAGTGAATATGGCCGGTGTTATTCCGGCAATTTTCGCGAGCAGCATTTTGCTGTTTCCGGCTTCGTTGGGTACCTGGTTTGGTCAGTCTGAAAATATGGGCTGGCTGCAGGACCTCTCTCAGTCGATCGCTCCTGGTCAGCCGTTGAATATTCTGCTGTTTAGTGCAGGGATTATTTTCTTCTGCTTCTTCTATACGGCGTTGATGTTCAATCCGAAAGACGTAGCGGAAAACCTGAAGAAGTCCGGTGCCTTTATTCCGGGTATCCGTCCAGGTGAGCAGTCGGCACGCTACATTGATGGCGTTCTGACTCGTTTGACCCTGTTCGGTGCTCTATATATGACGGCCGTGTGCTTGCTTCCCCAGTTCCTGGTGGTTGCAGCAAACGTTCCGTTCTACCTTGGCGGGACCTCGTTGCTGATCGTGGTCGTGGTTGTGATGGACTTCATGTCCCAAGTACAATCGCACCTCGTTTCGCACCAGTACGAATCCCTGATGAAGAAAGCCAACCTGAAGGGCTACGGCAGCGGCATGTTGCGCTGAGTACCCCATAAGGTTCGAGGAGTTGGTGATGAAAGTTCGTGCATCGGTGAAAAAGCTGTGCCGTAACTGCAAGATTATTCGCCGCGAAGGTGTTGTTCGAGTAATTTGCAGCGCGGAACCGCGTCACAAACAGCGCCAAGGCTGAGTGTGATCCGCTTGAAGCCCGGCAGCTAGTGCGCTGCCGGGTTGATTATTTGTTATTACAGCGATATTATCTCGCGCCCTATTTCTTGGCTTCCGGGGCGTAGGTAGCTGTCAATTGGAGTCCCACTGAATGGCCCGTATTGCAGGCGTTAACATTCCAGATAACAAGCACACTGTTATCTCGCTGACCTACATCTATGGTGTTGGTCGCACTACTGCGCAGAAAATTTGCGCAGACACTGGGGTAAACCCAGCCGCAAAGATCAAGGATCTGAGCGACGAGCAGATTGAGCTGTTGCGTGGCGAAGTGGCGAAGTTCACCACTGAAGGTGACCTGCGTCGCGAAATCAACATGAAAATCAAGCGTTTGATGGACCTCGGTTGCTACCGTGGTCTGCGTCATCGTCGTGGTCTTCCAGTACGCGGTCAGCGTACCAAGACTAACGCGCGTACCCGTAAAGGTCCGCGTAAGCCGATCCGCAAGTAATCGCCCACGCGAATCGACAGGAAAATTATCATGGCAAAACCTGCTGCTCGTCCTCGTAAAAAAGTTAAAAAGACAGTGGTTGATGGCATCGCCCACATCCATGCTTCTTTTAACAACACCATCGTGACCATCACCGACCGTCAAGGTAACGCGCTGTCTTGGGCTACCTCTGGTGGTTCGGGTTTCCGCGGTTCCCGCAAGTCCACTCCGTTTGCTGCTCAAGTAGCTGCTGAACGTGCTGGTCAAGCTGCGCTGGAATACGGCCTGAAAAACCTCGACGTTAACGTCAAAGGTCCAGGTCCAGGTCGTGAGTCTGCTGTCCGTGCTTTGAACGGCTGTGGCTATAAGATCGCCAGCATCACCGACGTGACGCCAATCCCGCACAACGGGTGCCGTCCGCCGAAGAAGCGCCGCGTGTAATCCAGGAGATTGTAAAGAATGGCTCGTTACATTGGTCCAAAATGCAAACTCGCTCGTCGCGAAGGCACCGATCTCTTCTTGAAGAGCGGCGTGCGCGCGATCGAATCGAAGTGCAACATTGAAGCAGCACCTGGTATCCACGGCCAACGCCGCGGTCGCCAGTCCGATTACGGCACCCAACTGCGTGAAAAGCAGAAGGTCCGTCGTATCTACGGCGTTCTCGAGCGTCAGTTCAGCGGCTACTACAAAGAAGCTGCTGGCAAGAAAGGTGCAACCGGTGAAAACCTGCTGCAACTGCTCGAATGCCGTCTGGACAACGTTGTATACCGTATGGGCTTTGGTTCGACTCGTGCCGAATCCCGTCAGCTGGTATCGCACAAATCCGTCAGCGTAAACGGCCAAACCGTTAACGTTCCGTCCTACCAGGTTCGTGCTGGTGACGTGGTCGCGATTCGCGAGAAAGCAAAAAACCAACTTCGCATTGTCCAAGCTCTCGATCTGTGTGCCCAACGTGGCCGCGTAGAATGGGTAGAAGTAGACACTGAGAAGAAGTCGGGCGTTTTCAAGAACGTTCCTGCTCGCAGTGATCTGTCCGCCGACATCAACGAAAGCCTGATTGTCGAGCTCTACTCCAAGTAAGGGCTAGAAAATAGGTGCATCCATGCAGATTTCGGTAAATGAGTTCCTGACACCCCGCCACATTGATGTGCAGGTTGTCAGTCCAACCCGCGCCAAGATCACTCTCGAGCCTCTCGAGCGTGGTTTTGGCCACACCCTGGGCAACGCGCTGCGCCGCATCCTGTTGTCCTCAATGCCCGGCTGTGCAGTAGTCGAGGCCGAGATTGACGGTGTGCTCCACGAGTACAGCGCCATCGAAGGTGTACAGGAAGACGTAATTGAAATCCTGTTGAACCTTAAAGGTCTGGCTATCAAGCTGCACGGCCGTGACGAAGTTACGCTGACCTTGTCGAAGAAGGGTTCGGGGGTGGTTACCGCTGCCGATATTCAGCTGGATCATGATGTCGAGATCGTTAATCCCGATCACGTAATCGCTAACCTGGCGTCTAACGGCGCCCTGAACATGAAGCTCACCGTAGCTCGTGGTCGTGGTTATGAACCGGCCGACTCGCGTCAGAGCGATGAAGACGAAAGCCGCAGCATTGGTCGCTTGCAGCTTGACTCTTCGTTCAGCCCGGTTCGCCGTATCGCATACGTGGTGGAAAACGCCCGTGTCGAGCAGCGTACTAACCTGGACAAGCTGGTTATTGATCTGGAAACCAACGGTACTCTGGATCCTGAAGAGGCTATCCGCCGCGCTGCAACCATTCTGCAACAGCAGTTGGCTGCGTTCGTCGACCTCAAAGGTGACAGCGAACCAGTGGTAATCGAGCAGGAAGACGAGATCGATCCGATCCTGCTTCGCCCGGTTGACGATCTGGAACTGACTGTACGTTCGGCTAACTGCCTTAAGGCGGAAAACATTTACTACATCGGCGACCTGATTCAGCGTACCGAAGTAGAACTGTTGAAGACTCCGAACCTGGGCAAGAAATCCTTGACTGAAATCAAGGACGTTCTGGCCTCCCGCGGTCTGTCCCTCGGCATGCGCCTCGACAACTGGCCGCCTGCAAGTCTTAAGAAGGACGACAAGGCGACTGCCTGATCGTCGTAATCACCGAACGTGAGTTTGGTAAGGAATGAACCATGCGTCATCGTAAAAGTGGTCGTCACCTGAGCCGTACCAGCTCGCACCGCAAGGCCATGTTTCAAAACATGGCGGTGTCGCTGTTCGAGCACGAGCTGATCAAAACTACACTGCCGAAAGCTAAAGAACTGCGTCGCGTTGCTGAGCCGCTGATCACTTTGGCCAAGACAGACAGCCTGGCTAACCGCCGTTTGGTTTTCGACCGTACTCGTTCGAAAGCTATCGTTGGTAAGCTCTTCAACGACCTGGGCAAGCGTTACGCTACCCGTGAGGGTGGCTACCTGCGCATCCTCAAGTGCGGCTTCCGCACTGGCGACAACGCGCCAATGGCGTACGTCGAGTTGGTTGATCGTGCTACTGCCGGCGAAGCTGTAAGCGCTGAGTAAGACGGCACGCTGTAACGAAGAACCGGGCCTAGTGCCCGGTTTTTTGTGGGCGATAGAAAAGCCGTCTATATTTCTCAAGTCACTGTCGGTTCTCTTCTTAAACAAACTCTACTCGCCCTGATGGGTGTTAGTTATTTTCTATCAAAGTCCATGATTTAATGCATTTGATGGTGTCATCTTGATGGTCAATACTCCCTCCAAGCCGATTAGCCGGCAGTTCTAAGCCTGACCTGAGGAAGATTGAGCATGAGTACAATTCTGACTACCGCCAGCGGCGCTCCCGTCGCTGATAACCAGAACTCCCGCACGGCGGGCCCGCGTGGCCCATTGCTGCTCGATGACTTCCACCTCATCGAAAAACTGGCGCACTTCAACCGTGAGAACATTCCTGAGCGTCGTGTGCACGCCAAGGGTTCAGGCGCCTACGGCACTTTTACGGTCACCCGCGATATCACCCAATACACACGCGCGAAACTGTTTGAAGCCGTCGGAAAGCAGACGCCGACTTTCCTGCGGTTCTCCACCGTTGGGGGCGAGCGTGGTTCGGCGGATACGGCTCGCGATCCGCGTGGTTTTGCGCTGAAGCACTATACCGAAGAGGGTAACTGGGACATTGTTGGCAACAACACGCCGGTATTTTTCATTCGTGACCCACTGAAGTTCCCTGACTTCATCCATACCCAAAAGCGTTTGCCGCAAACGAACTTGAAAAGCGGGCAGATGGTCTGGGACTTTTGGTCATGGTCCCCAGAGGCCTTGCACCAGATCACAATTTTGTTTTCGGACCGTGGCACCCCTGATGGGTACCGCCATATGCATGGCTTCGGTAGTCATACCTACAGCTTGGTCAATGCCAAAGGCGAGCGCCATTGGGTCAAGTGGCACTACAAAACCCAGCAAGGTATCAAGAACCTGACACCTGAGGATGCAACGCGCATTGCCGGTACGGATCCTGATTACGCTCAGCGCGACCTGTTTGGGGCAATTGAACGGGGTGACTTCCCTAAATGGGACGTGTGCATCCAGATCATGACAGAGGCTCAGGCCGCTGCTCACTACGAAAACCCTTTCGATGTGACTAAAACCTGGTCGCAGCAGGAGTTTCCGTTGATCAAGGTGGCTGAGTTGGAGCTGAACCGTAATCCAGAGAATTACTTTGCTGAAGTCGAGCAGGCATGCTTCGGTCCAAGCAATATGGTTCCGGGTGTTGGTCTGTCGCCAGATCGCATGCTTCAAGGCCGGGTGTTTGCCTACGCCGATGCTCATCGCTATCGTGTTGGCACCAACCACCAGCAATTGCCGGTCAACGCGCCAATAATTCCAGTCAATAACAATCAGCGCGACGGTTCCATGTCCGTTGGTTTTGGTGGTGCGTCTCCAAACTATGAGCCAAACAGCTATGCCGATGCACCCAAACAAGCGCCGCAATATGCCGAGCCGTCATTGGCGCTGAGCGGCGCTGCCGATCGTTATGACCACCGTGAAGACACTGACTACACCAGCCACGCCGGTGCGTTGTTCCGTCTGATGAGCGACGCTCAGAAGGCCCTGCTGATCAACAACATTGCCGGTTCAATGGCAGGTGTTAGCAGCGACGTGATTCGGCGCGTACTTCCGTACTTTTTCGAAGCGGACCCTGCTTATGGCCAGGGCATTTCAACCGCAGTGGGCGTAACGCTTAGCTGACTCTAAACGAGAAGCAGAACCGCCCTCATTTGGGCGGTTTTTGCGTTATTTCCGCCACTTTTCTCGGAATATCTTCGCTTTTCTGCCGTTTGTCCCGTGACCTTCGAGTCAGCATGGTTCAAACTACAGACTTTCAAGCAGGGAGATGTAGGGCGATGCAAGGTCACCCCGACGTAATCGATTACCTCAACACGTTGCTGACGGGCGAACTGGCAGCTCGTGACCAATATTTCATCCATTCGCGTATGTACGAAGACTGGGGCTTTACCGAGCTCTACGAGCGTATCAACCACGAAATGGAAGAAGAGGCACAGCACGCCGATGCGCTGATGCGCCGTATCCTGATGCTCGAGGGCACGCCGCGCATGCGTCCCGACGACCTGGACGTGGGCACCACGGTGCCTGACATGCTCGCTGCCGACCTTCGTCTCGAGTACAAGGTGCGTGCCGCACTCTGCAAGGGCATCGAGCTCTGCGAGCAGCACAACGACTATGTCACTCGTGAAATTCTGCGCGTGCAGTTGAATGATACCGAAGAAGATCACACCTACTGGCTTGAAAAGCAGTTGGGGCTGATCAAGTTGGTCGGGTTAGAGAATTACCTGCAATCGCAGTTCTGATTTCCGGCTACAAAAAAGCCCCTGTCACCGCAAAGTGACAGGGGCTTTCTCATGAGCGCGATAAATCAGGCTTTGTCGCGCGCCAACAGTGGCTTCAAGTAGTAACCAGTATGCGACTGCGGCATCTCGGAGACCTGCTCCGGCGTGCCCACCGCAATGATTTGGCCACCCTTGGAGCCGCCTTCCGGCCCCAGGTCTACCAGCCAGTCGGCGGTCTTGATCACGTCGAGGTTGTGCTCGATTACCACGACTGTATTGCCGTGGTCGCGCAAGCGGTGCAATACGTCGAGCAATTGCTGAATATCCGCAAAGTGCAGGCCCGTAGTCGGCTCATCAAGGATATACAGGGTCTTGCCCGTATCGCGCTTGGACAATTCACGGGACAACTTCACCCGCTGCGCCTCACCGCCCGACAACGTAGTCGCCGACTGCCCCAGCTTGATGTACGACAGGCCCACATCCATCAGCGTCTGCAGCTTGCGCGCCAATGCCGGAACCGCGTCGAAGAACTCCCGCGCTTCCTCGATGGTCATCTCCAGGGTTTCGTGGATGTTCTTGCCCTTGTACTTGATCTCCAGGGTCTCGCGGTTGTAGCGCTTGCTCTTGCACACATCGCACGGCACGTAGATGTCCGGCAGGAAGTGCATCTCCACTTTGATCAGGCCATCGCCCTGGCAGGCTTCGCAGCGGCCACCCTTGACGTTGAACGAGAACCGGCCAGGCCCATAGCCCCGTGAGCGAGACTCTGGCACGCCGGCAAACAGTTCGCGTATCGGCGTGAACAACCCGGTATAGGTCGCGGGGTTCGAGCGGGGTGTGCGGCCAATCGGGCTCTGGTCGATATCGACCACCTTGTCCAGGTGCTCCAGGCCCTTGATGCTGTCGTGTGCAGCCGCTTCCAGGGTGGTCGCGCCGTTCAGGGCGGTGGCACTCAGGGGGAACAGCGTGTTGTTGATCAGCGTCGATTTGCCCGAGCCGGAAACACCGGTCACGCAGGTCAGCAGGCCCAGCGGAATTTCCAGGTCGACATTGCGCAGGTTGTTGCCGCGCGCGCCCTTGAGGTGCAACGCCATTTTTTTGTTACGTGGCGTGCGCTTGGCTGGCACTGCGATTTTCACGCGACCGGACAGGTATTTGCCGGTCAACGAGTCCGGGTGAGCCATCACTTCGGCAGGCGTGCCCTCAGCCACAATATGCCCGCCATGCACACCCGCGCCTGGGCCGATGTCGACCACGTAATCGGCCAGGCGAATCGCGTCTTCATCGTGCTCAACCACGATCACCGTGTTGCCGATATCGCGCAGGTGTTTGAGCGTACCCAGCAGGCGATCATTGTCACGTTGGTGCAGGCCGATCGACGGCTCGTCGAGGATGTACAGAACGCCCACCAGGCCGGCACCGATCTGGCTGGCCAAGCGAATCCGCTGGGCCTCACCACCGGACAAGGTATCCGCGCTGCGATCCAGCGACAGGTAGTCCAGGCCGACGTTGACCAGGAACTGCAAGCGCTCACGAATTTCCTTAAGAATCTTGTCGGCAATTTCCCCACGGCGACCGGTCAGCTTGAGCACACCGAAGTATTCACAGGCATCGCCGATCGGCAGGTTGGTGACCGCCGGCAATGTTTTCTCACCGACCCACACATGCCGCGCCTCGCGACGCAGGCGCGTGCCGCGGCAGTCCGGGCAAGGTTGGGTGCTGAGGAATTTCGCCAGCTCTTCGCGCACGCTGGCCGACTCGGTCTCGCGGTAGCGACGTTCCAGGTTCGGCACAATGCCTTCGAACGGGTGGGAGCGCTTGACGATATCGCCACGGTCGTTCAGGTACTTGAAGTCGACGTTCTGCGAACCACTGCCGTGCAGGATGACTTTCTGCTGCTCGGCCGGCAGTTGGTTGAACGGTACTTCCAGGCTGAATTTGTAGTGCGACGCCAACGACCCCAGCATCTGGAAGTAATAGACGTTGCGCCTGTCCCAGCCGCGTATTGCGCCCTCCGCCAACGTCAGGTCACCATTGACCAGGCGCTTGATGTCGAAGAACTGCTTCACCCCAAGGCCATCGCACGTCGGGCAGGCACCGGCCGGGTTGTTGAAGGAAAACAGCTTGGGTTCCAATTCGCTGATCGCATGGCCGCAGATCGGGCAGGCAAAACGTGCGGAGAAGATGATCTCTTCGCCGGGCTCGTCATCCATTGGTGCGACCAGGGCAATGCCATCGGCCAGCTTCAGCGCGGTCTCGAACGATTCCGCCAAACGCTGCTGCAAATCGGCACGTACTTTAAAGCGGTCGACCACCACATCAATCGAATGCTTCTTCTGCTTGTCGAGTTTCGGCGCTTCATCCAGCTCATACAGCTTGCCGTTGATGCGCGCCCGCACAAAGCCCTGGGCACGCAGCTCTTCGAAGACCGACAGGTGCTCACCCTTGCGCTCACGGATCACCGGCGCCAGCAGCATCAGCTTGGCGCCTTCCGGCTGGGCCAGTACCAGGTCGACCATCTGGCTGACGGTCTGGGCTTCCAGCGGAATATCGTGGTCCGGGCAACGGGGAATACCTACGCGGGCATACAGCAGACGCAGGTAGTCGTAGATCTCGGTGATGGTGCCCACGGTGGAGCGCGGGTTGTGGGAGGTCGACTTCTGTTCGATGGAAATCGCCGGCGACAGGCCTTCGATGGTGTCGACGTCGGGTTTTTCCATCATCGACAGGAACTGCCGGGCATAGGCCGACAGCGATTCAACATAGCGGCGCTGGCCCTCGGCATACAGCGTGTCGAACGCCAGGGACGATTTGCCCGAGCCGGACAAGCCGGTGATGACGATCAGTTTGTCCCGGGGCAGGGTCAGGTCGATGTTCTTCAGGTTGTGGGTTCTAGCCCCACGAATCAGGATCTTGTCCAAGATGGCCTCGCACGGCGGGCGTAAATAATGCCGGAGTATACGGCTAAAGACTGGATGAATATACACTGTCAAAGTGCCGGGTGCAGCCTTAGATGAAAGCTGCGCGGCAAAGCGCCGCATATACCCTCTCAATCGATGGGACTGGTAGAATCGCCGCCGGTTCACACGAGGTTTTTCCATGCACGATCCCCACAGCGAACGCATGAGTAGCGGCGAGACCCGAGCAGCAAGCGGTCTGGCCCTGGTGTTCGCGTTCCGTATGCTAGGCATGTTTATGGTGTTGCCGGTGCTGGCGACCTATGGAATGGATCTCGCAGGAGCGACCCCCGCACTGATCGGCCTGGCGATTGGCGCCTATGGCCTGACCCAGGCGCTTTTTCAGATTCCGTTCGGGATCATTTCCGACCGTATCGGCCGGCGTCCCGTCATCTATCTGGGGCTGATCGTGTTCGCCCTCGGCAGTGTGCTCGCGGCGCAATCCGATTCGATCTGGGGGGTGATTGCCGGGCGCGTCCTACAGGGCGCCGGGGCGATTTCCGCGGCAGTGATGGCGCTGCTCTCGGACCTGACCCGTGAACAACACCGCACCAAGGCCATGGCCATGATCGGCATGACCATCGGCCTGTCCTTCGCCGTTGCGATGGTGGTCGGCCCCTTGCTGACCCGCGCCTTCGGTTTGCACGGGCTGTTCCTCGCCACCGGCGGCATGGCGTTGTTCGGCATCGTGATCGTGGCCTTCATGGTGCCGCGCTCTACCGGCACGCTGGCGCACCGTGAGTCGGGCGTTGCACGCAAGGCGTTACTGCCGACGCTCAAGCACCCGGACCTGCTGCGCCTGGATTTAGGTATCTTCGTGTTGCACGCAATGCTGATGTGCAGCTTCGTCGCGTTGCCCCTGGCACTGGTGCAAAAAGCCGGTTTGCCCAAGGAGCAGCACTGGTGGGTGTACCTCACCGCCTTGCTGATTTCGTTCTTCGCCATGATCCCGTTCATCATCTACGGCGAGAAGAAACGCAAAATGAAACGAGTTTTGCTCGGCGCCGTCGCGACGCTGATGCTCACTGAGCTATTCTTCTGGCAGTTCGGCGACAGCCTGCGGGCACTGGTCATTGGTACGGTGGTGTTTTTCACCGCATTCAACCTGCTGGAGGCATCATTGCCTTCGTTGATCAGCAAAGTTTCACCGGCCGGCGGTAAGGGCACGGCGATGGGGGTGTATTCCACCAGCCAGTTCCTCGGTTCGGCGCTGGGCGGCATCATGGGTGGCTGGATGTTCCAGCATGGCGGTTTGTCGGTTGTGTTCCTGGGATGCGCCGGGCTGGCTGCACTTTGGCTGGCCTTTGCTGTTACCATGCGCGAACCTCCGTACGTCACAAGTCTGCGCCTGCCGTTGTCGCCCGAAGCAATTCGTGAAGCTGGCCTGGTAGAGCGCTTGAAGGCCGTCGTCGGAGTAACAGATGCAGTGGTGGTCGCTGAAGAGGCGGCCATTTACATCAAATTGGACACCGAATTATTGGATCGCGCGACGCTTGAGCAACTGGTCAACCCAGTGCCGACAGCGCGCCCAGCTTAGGAGAACGTTATGGCCCGTGGGGTTAACAAAGTCATATTGGTCGGTACATGCGGCCAGGATCCCGAAGTTCGCTACTTGCCTAACGGTAACGCCGTGACCAACCTGAGTCTGGCAACCAGCGAACAGTGGACCGACAAGCAGACCGGCCAGAAGGTCGAGAAAACCGAATGGCACCGCGTGTCGATGTTCGGCAAGGTTGCAGAGATCGCCGGTGAGTACCTGCGCAAAGGTTCGCAGGTCTACATCGAAGGCAAGCTGCAAACCCGCGAGTGGGAAAAAGACGGCATCAAGCGTTACACCACTGAAATCGTGGTCGACATGCAAGGCACCATGCAACTGCTGGGCGGCCGTCCACAGCAGGGCGATCAACAAGGCGGGGGCAATAACTACCAGCAATCCGCTCCGGCCCCCCGCCAGCAGGCTCCGCGCCCGCAGCAGTCGGCCCCGCAACAGTCGCGCCAGGCACCGCCTCCACAGCAGGCCGCGCCACAGCCGGCTCCGGATTTCGACAGCTTTGATGACGATATCCCGTTCTAAGGTCCCAGGCCCGGAACGAGCAAAACCCCCGCAGGCGAAAGCCTCGGGGGTTTTTTAATGCCTGCAATCAGGCGTCCGTCGCGGCCGCTGTGACCACCATCTCCTTGAACCTGCGCAAGACCGCCGAGCCGTCACCAATACGCGTGGCCAAATGCAACGGCGCCACCAGGCTCTGGCACTCGGTCAGCTCGCGATAAACAATGCCATCGCCGCGCAGCCGCTGCATGGAGGCTGGCACGATAGAGACCCCAAGCCCTGCGGCCACAAGACTCAAGGTCGCCGTCATGCGGGGCGCTTCCTGCACCACCTGCGGGCTGAACCCGGCTTCACGGCAGGCCACCAGAATGGCGTCATACAAACCCAACCCCACGCGCCGGCGATAGAGCACAAAAGCCTCATCAGCCAATGCTGCCAAGGGTAACGGCTGCCCCGCATCGAGTGCCAAGGGATGATCGGTCGGCAGGGCCAGCAGCATGGGCTCCACCAGGATAGGTTCGTCCTGTAACTGTTGCGTGCCACTGAGCGGGGAGCGGATAAACGCGGCATCCAGCTTTTCCTGCACCAACGCGTCCAGCAGCTCGCCGGTTCCTGCTTCCTCCAGTATCACCGAGACACCCACAAAGGCCTCGCGAAACCGCCGCAGCACGCTGGGCACAAACGGGTGCAACGCCGCCGAGCTGGTAAAGCCGATGGCGAGTCGGCCTCGTTCACCCCGGGCGGCACGGCGTACCACGTCGGTAACACCTTCGGCTCGGGCCAAAATATCTCGGGCCTCATCCAACAATGCCAGGCCCGCCGTGGTTGGGCGCACACCTCGGGGCAGGCGCTCCATCAGCACCACGCCCAATTGCGCTTCAAGACTTTGCAGCAAGCGCGTCAAGGGTGGTTGCTGCATGCCCAGGCGTTCCGCGGCGCGGGTGATGTAGCCTTCCTCGGCAATGGCCACGAAGGCTCTCAGCTGGCGAAGCTCCAACATAAGGATACTTTCAAGGTATGGGAGGTTGCCAATCCTGGCATTTGTTCTCATGGTTCACAAGATTTAGGCTGTGGCCACCTTTAACAAAGAAGGAAAGCCGCGATGACCTGGTCTGCCAAGCAATACACGATGTTTGAACAGCAACGTACCCGTCCGGTCCGTGACTTGGTTGCGGCTATTGCGAATGGCGATGTCCGTAGCGCCGTCGACCTGGGATGCGGCCCCGGCAATTCAACTGAAGTATTGGCCGAGCGTTTCCCGCAGGCGCACATTACGGGCATGGACAGCTCTGACGACATGCTGGTTGACGCCCGCAAGCGCCTGCCGCAACTGAATTTCGAGCTGGCAGACATCGGCGCCTGGAGGCCGTCGCAAAAATACGATGTGATCCTCGCCAACGCCTCCCTGCAATGGCTGCCGAACCACGCCACGCTCTACCCGCATCTGGTCGACCAGCTGACACCTGGCGGCACCCTCGCCATACAAACCCCGGACAACCTTGACGAACCGGCCCACCGGCTGGCCCGCGAAGTGGCGGCAGATGGCCCGTGGGCGGCCAAGATCGGTGCGGTCAAACACAACGAGCGGCACACCGCGAGTTACTACTACGAATTGCTGAGCAAACATTGCAGCACTGTCGACGTATGGCGCACCACCTATCAACACCCGCTGGCCGATCACGCGGCGGTGGTGGAGTGGTTCAAGGCGTCGGCATTGCGGCCGTTTCTTGCGCCGTTGACCGACAGCGAAAACACCGCATTCCTGCAGCAATACCAGGCGCGTATCACCCAGGCTTACCCAGCCCTGGCTGATGGCACTGTGTTGCTGCCTTTTCCACGCCTGTTCATCATCGCTACGCGCTGAAGGCAAGCAAGCGGAGGTCACTGCGCCGCCGCTTGCGCCTTCAAGTATTCATCCGTCGACACCACGCTGGCATACCCAAAAGCCAGCGATGCCATATAAGCGCCATGCACCTGCGCGGCCGCAATCACCTGGCCATTGAATGCCTGGTCGCGGGTCGCGCAGGCGTCGTGAATCAGCGTGACGTTGTAGCCAAGGTCCGCCGCAGCCCGCACCACGGCGTCGATGCACATATGGCTCATGTTGCCGACCACCACCACGTCAGTGATGGCGCGTTGTTCCAGCACGCTGCGCAGGTTTGTTCCGCGAAACGCGTTCACAAAGTGTTTAAGCACCACCGGCTCGTTGCCCTGGTTCAGCACCTTGGCATGCAGGTGCGCGCCCTCGGAGCCTGGCGTGAAGAAGGGCGCGTCTTCGCTGGTGAATTCATGGCGCACATGGATGACGGCGTCGCCCGCCTGGCGAAACGCCTGCAGCACCTGCGCGGCCTTGTCCGCCGCGGCTTCCACGCCATCGAGCGGCCACTTGCCTGCGGGGAAATAATCGTTCTGGATATCGATGAGGATGAGCGCTTGCTTGGCCATGGGCGTCCTTATGATGGTTGGCAGTGCCTTGCATCTTAGCTGGCCCGTCGCCATCCACGCAGCTGCTTTGATGGCGGCGTCGTGCAGAACACCGTCCGTTTAAACCCCTGTCGTGCAGAATAAAACAGGCCTGGTGCCATCGCTGGGTCAGTAACTGTTTGATTTAACGGCCATCCTCCCCAGCCTTGCCTTGGCGTGATCCATGCAACCTTTCTCACACACACACATGGCAGGATCGCCAAGGGGGACGCATGACCCCGATTCAACGCAAAAAAATCGTAGTCGCTCACTCCACACGACAAGGGGCGCCGCCGCATGAAGTCGAAACCAATCGCGCCCTCGCGCGCTGGCTGGCGCAGATCCTTGGGCTAAAATTCGGCGGCAGCTATGACCCGCAGTTACACGACGGCCTCGACTTATATGTCTTGCCCACCCAAACCCTGGTCGGCCCCGATCAAGCGCGGCCGCTCAATATCAAAGGGCCGGAAGATCTGTGGGGCGGTTATGTCGATCACGCTTTCATCTGTACCAAAGCGATCACCCACGGCCTGCTAAGTCCTGACGCCAAGGCGCCTGAAGGCTGGTCGCCAGCGTTCTGTGAGCGTGTGCGCATGGTGGTTCTCGACGGGCTCAGCGTGTTTGCCCTTGAAGACGCATTGCCTGCCGCCACGCGCCTGCTCTACAGCGGGCCGATTCGCATGAAACCGGTGCATGCCTGTGCCGGACGCGGCCAGCAAGTTATCCACAGCCTCGACGCATTCGAGGCTGTGCTGGCGCGGCCCGAAGCGGCGCAGCTGTTCAACGATGGCGTAGTGCTGGAGCAGGATCTGCACGACGTCACCACCCACAGTGTGGGCCAGAGCTTTATCGGCGATCACGTGATCAGCTACTGCGGCGAGCAATTCCTCACCCAGGATGGGCACGGCGAAGAGGTTTACGGCGGCTCGACCTTGCTGGTGGTGCCCGGTGGTTATGACGACCTGCTTAAGCTCGATGTGCCCGACGATGTGCGCGAAGCCATCCAGCAAGCCCAGGTTTTCGACAGCGCCGCCGATGAGGCCTACCCTGGTTTCTATGCCTCGCGGCGCAATTACGACATCGCTCAAGGCCTGGACAGTGACGGCCAACGTCGTAGCGGCGTACTCGAACAATCCTGGCGCATGGGCGGGGCCAGCAGCGCGGAAGTCGCGGCGCTGCAAAGCTTCATCAATAACCCCGGCCTGCGGGCCATTAATGTGTCCTCGGTGGAGACCTATGTGGACCAACCGCTGCCTGAGCACGCCATTGAGGTGTATCGCGGCCCGGCCGAAAACAGCGACTTTCTTCTCAAGTATGTGACGGTTAAATCTTATGACGGCTAGAAGCGAAAGCATTGCGATCGATATCGACGACGAACAGATGAGCGGCACCTTCCTGAGTCCAAAATCCAAAGTCCCCGGCGTGTTGTTTGTGCACGGCTGGGGCGGCAGCCAGGAACGCGACCTTGAGCGCGCCAAAGGCATCGCGGGCTTGGGCTGCGTGTGCCTGACCTTCGACCTGCGCGGCCACGCCGGCACCGGCATTCCCTTGTCCCGCGTCACCCGTGAAGACAACCTGCGCGACTTGCTGGCGGCCTACGATCGCCTGCTCTCACACCCTGCCATCGACACCTCGGCCGTGGCCGTGGTGGGCACCAGTTATGGCGGCTATCTGGCGGCGATTCTCACTTCATTGCGCCCGGTACGCTGGTTGGCGCTGCGCGTGCCGGCGCTGTACCGCGACCAGGAGTGGCTCAAGCCCAAGCGCGACCTGGATAAGGCCGACCTGATGGATTATCGCAGCACCCTGGTGCACGCCGAGACCAATCGCGCCCTGCATGCCTGCGCCAAGTTCAGTGGTGATGTGTTGATCGTCGAGTCGGAAACCGACGACCACGTGCCCCATGCCACCATCATGAGCTACCGCGCGGCGTGCCAGCACACCCATTCGCTGACCCATCGGATCATCGATGGTGCCGACCACTCGCTGAGCGACCCGGTGTCGCAGCAGGCCTACACCTCGATCCTGGTGGACTGGATAACCGAGATGGTGGTGGGGGAGCGGTTGAGCATTATTCAATCACGCTGATGCAGTGCACTTTAGGCCGCTTTCGCGAGCAAGCCCGCTCCCACATTCGATTGAGTACATCCTTGAAATAGGGCCACCTGTGGGAGCGGGCTTGCTCGCGAAGGCGCCAGAACAATCACCCCATCTTCAAGCCGGTGTCTTCTTCACCCGCAACGCCTTGGCCTTGGCCTCCACCGCCAGGTACATCACCAACGCCACCAGCAGCGGCAAAATAAAGTAGATCGCCCGGTAGGCAATCAGCCCTGCGAGCAAGCTGCCCCGCGATGCCTCATGCTGCATCAGCGCGATAAACACTGCCTCCAGCACACCGAGCCCGGCGGGGATATGGGTGATCACCCCGGCAATCGCGCTGATCAGCAGCACGCCCAATACCAGCGGGTAGTCCAGCTTGGCGGGCAGCAACGTAAAGATCACCGCCGCCATTAACGACCAGTTCAACGCACCCAGCGCCAGCTGCAAACAGGCCATGCGCAACGACGGCAAGTTGATCTCGATGCCCTTGACCGACCACGCGCGTTTCCTGGCAAACCGGCACGTCGCCAGGTAGCCCAGGCTGGCCAGCACCAACAGCACGCCAATGCCTTGCAACGCGCCGCTGCTGACCTTCCAGCCCGGCGGCATGGTCATCAACCCACTGCTGAACACCACGCCGGCCACGGCCATATAGCCAAACCAGTTGGTAGCCAGGCTCAGCCCAAGAATCTTGGCGATATTGCTGGTACTGACCCCGAGCCGCGAATACAGCCGATAGCGCATGGCAATGCCGCCCACCCATGCGCTCAGGTTCAGGTTGAAGGCATAGCTGATGATCCCCACCGGCAGGATCTGCTTCCAGCGCAAATCCTGGCGAATGTAGGTGCGGCCGATCAGGTCGAAGCTGGCGTAGACGAGGAAGCTGCAAAGCGTCAGCCCACCGGCGATCAACAGCGTGCGCAGCTTGAAGTCCGCCAGCGTCTGCAGCACTTCGCTCCAGTCGATGCGCCGCGCGAGCAGGGTGAACAGCACAATCAGCAGTACAAAGAACGCGATCGTCAGCGGTTTCTTCCAGCGCTTGAACCGCGATCCGCCGCTTTCAGTGGTCATGGGCCTGGCTCTCGAATGGCTTGAGGCGCGGTTTGTGTGCCGGCAGCCAACCCGTCAGGGCGGGGAAGTGCCGCATGACGTGGAACACCAAAAAGCCCACGGTCAATCGCCATAACCACAGGCGCGGCTTGCGCTTTTCCGGCATGGTCTGGCAATGATTGCGCGCCAGTGTTTCCAGGCTTTCGTACAGCTGATGATTGAACGCGCGGTCACGAATCAGCACATTGGCTTCGAGGTTCAGCGACAGGCTCAAGGGGTCCAGGTTGCTCGAACCCACGGTGCTCCAGTCGTCATCCACCAAAGCCACCTTGCCGTGCAACGGGCGTTGGCAATACTCGTGAATCACCACGCCATCCTTGAGCAGATAGTCATACAGCATGCGCGCCGCAAGCTTGGCCAGCAGCACATCGGGCTGGCCCTGCATGATCAGTTGCACCTGCACGCCACGCCGCGCGGCATTGCGGATTTCACGCAGCAGGCGGTAGCCGGGGAAGAAGTAGGCGTTGGCAATCACCGCGCGTTTTTGTGCCTTGCTCAAGGCATGGATATAGGCCTCTTCGATGTCATCGCGGTGTTGCAGGTTATCGCGGTAAATCAGGCGCACCAGGCCGTCGTCGGTGTGCGTCGGCCATGGCGATGGCCGTTGCTGGCGCCGTCGCCAGCCGCGTCGCGTGCGCACCTGGCGGCCGCTTTGGGCGAGGGCGAAATGATGCAGGTCCGCCACGGCCGGGCCGCTCACCTGCACGGCATAATCCTGCTTGGCTTCGGGGCCGAAATCACTCAGGTGGTCGGCGGAAAAATTGATTCCGCCGATAAACGCCACGGCGGCGTCCACCACCACGATCTTGCGGTGCAGGCGACGGAACCAGTTGGTGCGAATGCCCACCAGCTTCGCTGCCGGGTCAAACATTTGCACCGCCACCCCGGCCTCGGCCAGCTCACTGAGAAAGGCTGGGCTCAGTTCGCCGCAGCCAAAGCCGTCGAGGCTGACGATCACCTTCACGCCGCGCTGCGCCGCCTCGATCAGGATGCCTTGCAGTTCATGCCCAACCTTGTCTTCGAACAGAATAAAGGTTTCCAGCAGGATCTCCCGCTGCGCCTGGCGCATGGCCTCGAAGACGGCGGGAAAGTACGCCTCGCCGTTCTCCAGCAGCTCAATGCGGTTGCCCGGCTGCCAGCCGTAATCCAGGTCGCGGGCCTTGGCATCATCCGGCGGCTGGTCGGTGGCGATGTGTTCCACGGCGACATTCATAGCTCAATCTCCACCGACAACGGCACGTGGTCTGACAGGTGAGACCACGGCCGCGTCGTCAGCGCCCTGGGGTTATGAACCTTGAGGTTACGCACATAGATACGATCCAAGGGCAGCAAGGGCAGGCGCGCCGGAAAGGTGCGCGCCGGTTTGCCATGGGCTTCGATAAACACCTCCCTGAGCCCGCTTTGGCTCAGGTCGGCCTTCTGGCGCCAGTCATTGAAATCACCGGCGACGATCAGCGCCGCGTCAGCCGGAATCTCGGCGATGCGCTGCTCCAGTAACCGCAATTGCTGCTGGCGATGCACTTCGCGCAGGCCCAGGTGCATGCAGATCGCGTGCAACTCTTGGCCGCTGCCAGGCAAGCGCAGCACGCAATGCAGCAGGCCCCGGCTTTCATGGCCGCTCTGGGAAATGTCGAGGTTATCGTAGCGGATGATCTGGAATTTGGACAGCAACGCGTTGCCGTGGTCGCCATGGGGGTAGACCGCGTTGCGGCCGTAGGCGAACTGCGGCCAGATGCTGTCGGCAAGGAATTCATACTGCGGCATCTTCGGCCAGTCGCTGTAGCGCTGTGGGTGCCGCTCATGGGTGCCGTGGATTTCCTGCAGGAACACCATGTCCGCGCCCACGCTGCGCACCGCCTCACGCAACTCGGGCAGGATGAAACGTCGGTTCAACGCGGTGAAACCCTTATGGATATTCACCGTCAGCACGGTGAAGCGGGTGATGGCGGTGCTGGGCGTAACGGGCACCCAGTCGGCAATCGCAGCCATGATCGCTCCTGTGGATAAGTAAAGGGTCAGGCCTGTGTTATTGGCTGACTGCGGCGGTTGGGTGAAAGTTTCGAGTGACCTACAGGCGGTGCGGTTAACCGATCGTTCCCACGCTCCGCGTGGTAACGCAGCCCGGGACGCTCCGCGCCCCTTGGACGCAGAGCGTCCGTAGATGCATTCCCACGCAGAGCGTGGGAACGATCAGCGCTCAAACCCGTCAGTTCCTTACAGACCCTGCTGAAGGAGCCCGGTGTTTTGCTGAATCTAAAGACTGCATTACTGCTGGTCGCGCTGTTGGTGTGTGGCAATGGCGCGCTGCAAGCCGCGGCCGCGGCGCCTGCGGCCGCTGAGGCTCCCGCCAAGCCGGAGTTGCTGGTCGAAGGTGGCTTGCTCGGCGCCATCAGCTCCAGCATTGATGATGTGCAAGATAAGCTCGACCTTAACCAGAACCTCATCGACGCCTGGCGCTTGCGCGCCGACCGAGCGGCGGATGAAGTCGGGCGGCTGGTCGATCAAACCGCGCAACGTTCGCCGTGGAGCGTGGCCGGGGACTTCCTGTTGCTGTCCGGGGTGTGGGTCGGCGCCTTTGCGGCACTCACACTGCTGGGGCGCTTTAGCGTGCAGCGCCTCGGTCGGCGGCGTTTCGTTGCACCGCGAGAGCGTCTGCAAGGCGTACTGGGCTACGTGGTGCCCTACACGATCCCGGCCCTGATCTGCCTGCCGCTGACGCTGTATGTCAGCCACTTTTTACCCAGTTCCGTAGGCCGTGCGCTGGCGCTGTGTTTTGCCTATGCCACCAGCAGCGGCATCTTCTCCACGTCGATGCTGTTGTGCGTCATCGTCATGTTCAACGTCGGTCATAAACGCCCGGCCGTGCAGATTATTCGCAACTATTGCCCCAAGCCGCTGTTCCTGATCGGCTTTCTCGCCGCCCTCAGCGATGCCCTGACCAGCCCGCAAATCGCGCGCCAGTTGGGCGGCAATATCACCAGCAGCATCGCGGTGTTTACCGGCCTGTTCGCAGCGGTGATTTTCGGCGTGCTGGTGGTGCGCCTGCGTCGTCCGGTCGCGCATTTGATCCGCAACCGGCCGTTGGCCCAGCGCCTCAAACACCCGGCGCTGCAGCAATCGCTGCGGGTATTCTCCGGGCTCTGGTATTGGCCGATTCTGTTGATGGTGCTGGTCTCGGCGATCAACCTGATCGGCGCTGGCGATGACAACCAGAAGGCCCTGCGTTGCGCGCTGTTCACCACGATTCTGTTGATCGGCACGGTGTTTCTCAGCACGGTGTTGCAACACCTGTTCAAGTCCCGCAGCCAGGTGGCGATCCAGCGCAGCAGCGCCTACAAGGAGCGCTTCCTCAGCCTGCTGCACGCAATATTGCGCATCGCCATGGCCATCGCGTTTATCGAAGTCCTCGGGCGTATCTGGGGTGTGTCGCTGTTCGAATTTGCCCAGCGTAACTCGGTGGGCCGGGCGATCAGCGATTCCCTCAGCAGCATCGGCCTGATCCTGCTGGTGACCTGGCTGTTCTGGGTGGTGCTCGACACGGCAATCCAGGAGGCGTTGAAACCGCCGGTGAATAAACGCTCCAGCCGCCAGCCCAGCACACGGGTCAAAACCATCCTGCCGTTGCTGCGCAATGCGGTGAAAATCGTGCTGGTGGTGATCTGCGCGATCACCACCATGGCCAACCTGGGCATCAATGTCGCGCCACTGCTGGCCGGTGCCGGTGTGGTCGGCCTGGCCATCGGTTTTGGCTCCCAGCAGTTGGTGCAGGACGTGATCACCGGCCTGTTCATCATCATTGAAGACACGCTGTCAATCGGCGATTGGGTAGTGCTCGACTCCGGCCATGCCGGCACCGTGGAAGGCTTGACCATCCGCACCCTGCGCCTGCGTGACGGCAAGGGTTTTGTGCACTCGGTGCCATTCGGGCAGATCAAGGCGGTCACTAACCAGTCGCGGCAGTTTGCCTATGCGTTCTTCTCGGTGCAGTTCACTTACGACACCGATGTGGACAAGGCGGTGGAACTGATTCGTGAGGCCGGGCAGTCGATCCGCGACGATGTATTCCTCAAGTACAACCTGCAAGGCCCGCTGGAAGTGTTCGGGGTCGACAAGATGGACCTCAACGGCGTGGTGCTGACGGCGCAGTTCCGAACCGTGTCGGGCGGGCAATATGCGGTGAGCCGGGCATTTAACCAGCGCCTGAAAAAGCTTGTGGATAACTGTGATGAGGTGCACTTCGCGCAAACTTATCCACAGCAGGTTTGGCTGCCCAAGCGTTCGGCGCATGTGGATGAGGCGAGTGAAGAAGTGCCGGGACCTGTGGTGTTGACCGAGCAGCCGCGTACCCAGTGATTGATGTTGTCTGGGCTGACGCCTTCGCGAGCAAGCCCGCTCCCACATTTGATTGTGTTCATAGATCAACATGTGGGAGCGGGCTTGCTCGCGAATAGGCCGTTAAAGTCACCATCCCTTTCAGCGCCTGATCAACTTCTCCTGCACCGCCTGAAAATCCTCCTCCAGCAACACCTGCTGCTTACCCGCAACCATCACCGCCGCCGGCAAGCCATCGCGATACACAATTCGATTGCCGCTCACCGCCGGCACTTTGCTGCCCGGCAGCAAGGTGCCTACCAGGTTCAACGGGTCAGCCCCGCACACCGCGATCAAGCTGCCGTCATGCGGCCGGCGTCTTACCTCACGCAGCAACGGAATCGCCTCCGGCAACGCAAACTGTTCCCCCGCCAAACCACTCACAAACCGCCCGCCGCGAATCTCGCCCCGCGCCTCCAGGCGATGGAAGGTGCGCAGCAATTCGCGCCAGCTTGGCAGCCAGTCGGCTTCCCGTTCCAGCAACCGCCAGAACACCACGCCATAACGGCGCAGCAGGGTCATGGCCACATGCTCCAGGGTCTCGGCCGAATGCGGGCCGGCGGCGGTGGGGGCGCGGCGTACCAGGGCCCAGCGCCCGGCGTCATCCATGCCGCCGATAAAGGCCCCGCGCCCCCGCCGGCTGCTGCGCGCCTGGCGTTTGCTGGCGGGCGTGGTCAAGGCCCGCAGCCCGGCGAAACTGTCGGCATTCACCAACCCTGCGCCCACCAGTTCCTGCAAGGCGGTTTCCAGTTCGCTGCGCAGCAGATGGGCTTCGTGCACCAGTTCGTCGAAAAACAGCGCGCCGTGTTCACGCAGCGCCAGGTGGACCTTTTGCGCCTTGGGCGACAACGTGGCGCTGTCGGTCGGTTCGGTCAGCCCGCTCCACAACGGCACCTGGCTGCGCGGTAACAACACCACCGGCGTACTGCGCAGTGCCAGGGCGCCGGCCTTGTTGCTCAGGCGCGTCCACACCAGTTTGCCGCTGCGGCACAGCTCGTCGAGCCAGGTGGGGGAATAGTCCTTGAGCCGCGCACTGAGCAAGTCGCTGTCCCAGGCCGAGGTGGCGGCGGCGTAGCCTTCGAACTGCCCGACAATCTGCGGCAACATTGCGCTGCCCTGGCCGCGAGTGCCGTCGGACAGGTGCTGCCAATCGAACAGAAAGCGCATGAAGTCCTGCAGCGCCACCGGCTCGATTTCCCGGCGCAGGCGCTTGACGGTGTAGCGATGGATACGCGCGAGCAAATGCCGCTCGCACCATTGTTCCTGGCTGGCGCCGGGGCTGAAATGGCCGCGCAGCACGTAGCCTTCCCGCTCCAGACGCGCGAGTGCCTGGCTGATATCCGCGACCGGCAGCGCCAACGGCGTGGCGATCTCGACCAGACTCAATGGGCCGAAACCGCCGAGGCGCGCGCGCAACACTTCAGCCAGCGCATCATCAAAGACCCACGGTTCATCGAAGCCCGGCAACAACGGCAAGTCATTCGGATAGATCGCTTGCAGGCAACTCAGGCGTTCCACTGCCACCCACAGGCCATTGTCCAGTTGATAGGCGCGCCCGCCCTTGGCCAATGCGTGCAACCACTCGGCCCATTGCGGCGTGACTTCGTTGCTGGCGATACAGGCCAGGCTCATCAGCGCTTCATGCATTTCATCCAGGCCATTGGGCGCGGGCCAGGCTTCTTCACGCACGCCGGCAATGGCTTCGGCGTCCAGCGCGCCGAGGTCGTCGGTACTCTGCGGGTCGCTCCAGCGACGGTTGAGCACGGCCTGGGTACGGCGCTCTTCCAATGGCGCGTCGTCGAGAAAGGTGTAGGGCCGCGCGCTGAGAATTTCGGCGGCCATGGGTGAGGGCGCAGGCAGGTCGCGGCTGATCAGGCGCACTTCGCCGCGCTCCATGCGCCGCAACAGCTTCAGCCAACCTTCGCTGTCCATGGCTTCGTGCAGGCAGTCGTCGAGGGTTTGCTCCACCAGCGGGTGTTCGGGCACTTCGCGCTCGCCGGCAAGGTTTTCCAGGCAGGCAATCTGGTCGGGAAACACGCTGGCGATCAGGTCTTCGCTTTTCATGCGCTGGATCTGCGGCGCCACCTTGCGCCCGCCGGTATAACGCGGCAACGCCAGGGCCACACCGGCATTCCAGCGCCAGCGTACGCCAAACAGCGGCGCATCCAGCACGGCCTGGATCAGCAGGTGCTCGGCGCTGCTGCTGTTCACATAGCGCCACACCTCATCCAGCTCAAAACTGTGGCTGGTGGACAGCGACAGCACGATTGCATTCTCACTGGCGGCCGCCTGCAATTCAAAGTTGAACGTGCGGCAAAAACGCTTGCGCAGTGCCAGGCCCCACGCGCGGTTGATGCGGCTGCCGAACGGCGTGTGGATGATCAGTTGAGTGCCGCCGGACTCATCGAAAAACCGCTCCATGATCAAGGTGTCCTGGGACGGTAACGCGCTCAGCGCCAGGCGCGCACGGGCCAGGTAATCAAGGATCTGCTCGGCGCTGGCGCTGTTCAGGCCAAGGCTGGCGGTGAGCCAGTCTTGCGCGGGTTGCAGGTCACCGGGTGTGGTGGCGAGCAGGGCGTCCAACTGCCCCTGAAAGCGCGCGACGGCCGCCGACAACTCGTTGCTGCGCCCCGGCGCTTCACCCAGCCAGAAGGGGATGGTCGGCGGCTGGCCGTGGGCATCTTCGACGCGCACTTTGCCGCTTTCTACCCGCAGGATTCTGTAGGACGTATTACCGAGCTGGAAGATATCCCCGGCGATGCTTTCCACCGCGAAGTCTTCGTTGACGCTGCCGATGTTCAGGTTTTGAGGCTCCAGCAATACGCTGTAGTCGGCGTTGTCGGGGATGGTGCCGCCGCTGGTCACGGCGGTGAGTTTGGCGCCACGGCGGGCGCGCAGGGTGTGGCTCACGGCGTCGCGGTGCAGGTAGGCGCTGCGGATGCCCTGGCGGCCGTTGTAGCCGTCGGCGAGCATGTGCAGCAGTGCCTGATAGTGGCGCTCATCGAGTGCGGCGTAGGGTGAGGCGCGGCGGATGAGGTCCAGCAACGCCTGTTCCGGCCATTCGCGGGCGCTGACTTCGGCGATGATCTGCTGGGCCAGCACGTCCAGCGGGGCGATGGGGATGTGCAGGGTGTCCAGTTCGCCGCGCCGCACGCAGTCGAGCAGGGCGGCGCATTCGATCAGGTCATCGCGGGTGGTGGCGAACAGACGCCCCTTGGGCGTGCCGCCGACCTGGTGGCCGGAGCGCCCGACCCTTTGCAGAAAACCGTTGATGGAACCGGGTGAACCGATCTGGCAGACCAGGTCGACTTCACCGATATCAATCCCCAACTCCAGCGACGCGGTGGCGATCAGCACTTGCAGCCCGCCGGCCTTGAGCCGTTGCTCGGCGTCCAGGCGCAGCTCTTTGGCCAGGCTGCCGTGGTGCGCGGCCACGGCGGTCTTGCCCAAACGCTCGCTCAAGTGCCGGGCCAGGCGTTCGGCCAGGCGCCGAGTGTTGACGAACACCAGCGTCGTGCGGTGTTCGCGAGCCAGTGTGGCAAGGCGGTCGTAGACCAATTCCCACACGTCGTTGGCCATCACCGCCGAGAGCGGCACCGGCGGTACTTCGATATCCAGGTCGCGGGGGCGCGCGTGGCCGATATCGACGATGGCGCACTCACGCCCGCTGCCGGCCAAAAAGCGTGACACCGCCTCGATAGGCTTTTGCGTGGCCGACAGGCCGATGCGGGTCAACGGCTCGCTGCATAAACCTTGCAGGCGCTCCAGGCTCAGGGCCAGGTGGCTGCCGCGTTTGCCGGCGGCGAGGGCGTGGATCTCGTCGACGATCACCGTGCGCGTGCTGGACAGCATTTGCCGACCGGAGTCCGAGCCGAGCAGTACGTAGAGTGATTCCGGCGTGGTGACGAGGATATGCGGCGGCCGTTTGCGCATGTGTGCGCGGTCTTTTTGCGGGGTGTCACCGGTGCGTACGGCGGTGCGGATAGTCAGCGGCGGCAAGCCCTGCGCCTGTAATTGCGCGGTGATGCCGGCCAGTGGGTTTTGCAGGTTGATCTGGATATCGTTGGACAGCGCCTTGAGCGGCGACACGTACACCACCAGCGTTTCGTCCGGCAGTTGCCCGCCATTGGCCAAGCCTTGACGCACCAGGTCATCGAGCACCGCCAGGAACGCGGTCAGGGTTTTGCCGGAGCCTGTGGGCGCGGCGATCAAGGTTGAGCGGCGTTGGCGGATCAGCGGCCACGCCTGGGCCTGGGCGCCGGTCACCGAGGGAAAGGTATTGCCAAACCAGGTACTGACGGCGGGGTGGAAGCCGTCCAATACCGTGTCGGTTGATTCGCGAACGTTCATCTAGTGATTGATACTGCCCATTCCAACAAGTTGCAATCAGGTACTTTGTCCGTGACGGTTGCGCTACAAACCCGCAAAATGCAACGATTCTGGCAACAACCTACGGCAAGGCGCACACGCCTGCCGATAATAACCATCGTTCCAAACAGACCGGGCCTGCTCAATCTATGCGAATGCGCCTTATGTTACTGGGCGGCGGGAATGCCCTCGGGCAGGCGCTGATTCGCCTCGGTGCAGAGGAAGACATCGGTTTCCTCGCACCTAAACCGCCCCAAGACGGCTGGGATGCCGCGAGCCTCACCCAATTGCTCGACGACACCCGTCCCGATGCGCTGATCAACCTCGCCTACTATTTCGACTGGTTCCAGGCCGAAGCGGTCAGCGAAACACGTTTGGCTGCGCAGGAGTTCGCCATCGAACGCCTGGCCGAACTGTGCCAGCACCACAACATCACCTTGCTGCAACCGTCCAGCTACCGCGTGTTCGATGGCTCCCGCGCCACCGCCTACAGCGAAAAAGACGAGCCGGTGCCCCTGGGCCTGCGCGGCCAGGCGCTGTGGCGCATTGAGCAGAGCGTGCGCGCCACCTGCCCGCAACATGTGCTGCTGCGCTTTGGCTGGCTGCTGGATGACAGTGTGGATGGCACCCTCGGGCGCTTCCTGGCCCGTGCCGAGAATCCCGATGAATTGCTGATGGCCGATGACCGGCGCGGCAACCCGACGCCGGTGGACGACGCGGCGCGGGTGATCATTTCGGTGCTCAAGCAACTCGATTGCGCGGCGCCGCTGTGGGGCACCTATCACTACGCCGGCCACGAAGCGACCACGCCGTTGGCGCTGGGCCAGGCGATCCTTACCGAAGCGCGCAATTTCCATCCGCTGGCGATCGAATCACCCACCGCCCAGGCCCACGCGGCCCGGCCGGATGCGGCGGACGAACCGCAGCACGCGGTGCTGGCCTGCAAGAAAATCCTCCACACCTTCGGCATCAAGCCACGGGCGTGGCGGGCGGGGTTGCCGGCGTTGCTGGATCGGTTCTACCGGCATAGCTGACACCCTGCAAAACCAAAATGTGGGAGCGGGCTTGCTCGCAAAAGCGGAGGTTCAGTCGACTGATATGTTGACTGAATGACCGCTTTCGCGAGCAAGCCCGCTCCCACATGGGTTATGCAGTGGTGCTTGAGCCGGGATTAGAACTTGTAACCAATACCCACCATGTAAACCATCGGATCAACATCCACATTGACCTTGGCACGTGTGCCTTGGCCCAGCGCATTGTTATCCACAGTCGCCTTGGTGCTGATGTCGATGTAACGCGCCTGGGCGTTGATCATCCACTTGTCGTTGATCATGTAGTCGGCGCCGATCTGTGCGGCCCAGCCCCAGGAGTTCTCGGCCTTGAAGTTGCTGAAACCGGCTTGTTCGGCGCGGCTGCCGACGTGCTCGTCGTAGATCCAGGTGTAGTTGATACCGGCGCCCACATACGGTTGGAACGCGGACTTGTTGTCCAGCGGGTAGTACACGACGCTCAAGGTCGGCGGCAGGTGCTTGAGCGTACCGAGCTTGCCGTTGGCGGCGCCCAGGGCGGTGTTCTTGATCTTCACGTCATGCTCGAACGGCGTGGCGGCCAGCAGTTCGATACCGATATGGTTGGTGATCATGTAGGCGAAGTTGAGGCCCAGTTGGGTGTCGCTGCTCATGGTCGCCTTGCCGCCCAGGTTGGTGCCGGCCAATGGCCCCTGGTCAACCTTCACATGGCCGCTGTCTGCTTTCGGGTTCACGGTGATTGCACCGGCGCGAATCAGAATGTCACCCGCTTCGTGAGCGTGTGCGACAGGGGCGGCGAGGGCAAGCGCGAAGAGGGACGCGCCGAGCAGAGACTTGTTCATGGGAGCTCCAAAAGGACGTTAAAAGTTGTACGTCCAATGGTAAAGATCGTTCCGTTCGATCTTTTGATTCAGCTCAATGAAAGCTCGATCAATCACTTGCACCACTGATCAAAACTGTGGGTGTTCCTGGGAAGGCGTTATTCCTGCAGTTCGTAGACGTAAATCTTCTCGGCATCCATCTGGTAACCGGCATCGGCCAGCTCACTGGACGACGGCTTGACCTGCATCGCGCCTTCGATCCAATACGGCTGATACAGCTCATCAAGCTTCACGCCGACTTCGCTTTTCACATGCACGATCTGGTTCGACGGCGGCGGCGGTACGTGGATGCACGCGCCGAAATACGGCACCAGCAGAAACTCGGTGGTGCGGCCTTCTTCGCTGACTTCCAGCGGCACGATATAGCCCGGTAAACGGATGTGCTTGCCGTTAAGGCTCTGCACCACCGGCGCGTCGGGCAGTTCCTGTTTGGCCGCAGGCGCCGCTTCCACCGACAGCGCATCGGCCATGTTCGACAGGTCGTGCAGCGGTTTCATATTGGGGATTTCCGGCGGCGCGTCCGGTGGAATCATTTCCTGCCACGACAGGTCCTTGGGCTGCTCGTCGGCCCAGGCGGGCACCACCACCAGCAGCAACAGCGCAAACAGGGCACGACGCATCGACAGCTTCCTCATAAACGTATGGACAGGCCATCGGCCAAAGATTGCCGATAGGCGCGCCACGCGGGCACGCTGCCCATCAACAGCGCGGCGGCCAGGATACCGGCGAGCAAGGTCCATTCATATTCACTCGGCCATGACATCGGCAGGTCCAGGCCGTAGTTGGCCTGCAAATACCCGCGCGACGCGGCGATGCACACGTACAGCAGACCCACGCCCGCGACGACGCCAGACAAGGCCAGCGCGAAGGCTTCGAAGATCAGCAGGGTCGCAATGTGCCACGGCCGTGCGCCCACCGAACGCAAAATCGCCATCTCGCGGCGGCGTTCATTGAGGCTGGTGAGGATCGCCGTGAGCATGCCGATCAAGCCGGTCAGCACCACGAACAGCGAGATCACGAACAGCGCTTTTTCGGCGGTGCCCATCATGCTCCACAGCTCCTGCAGCGCGACGCCGGGAAGGATCGCCAGCATCGGCTCGCCACGGAATTCATTGATCTCGCGTTGCAGCGCGAAGGTGGAAATCTTGTTGTTCAGGCCGAGCATGAACGCGGTGATCGCCTGCGGCGTGAGGTCCATATTGCGCGCCTGATCGGCACTGATACGGCCTTTGCCCTGGGCCGGCACGCCGTTGTGCCAGTCGATATGGATCGCCTCCATGCCGCCGAGGCTGATGTGCAGCGTGCGGTCCACCGGCGTGCCGGTGCGCTTGAGAATGCCGACCACGGTGAAGGGTTTGTCATCGTGCTTGACCAGGCTCACCACTGCTACGCCGTGGGCCAGCACCAGCTTGTCGCCGAGCTTGTAGTGCAGCGCATCCGCCACTTCGGCGCCGAGCACCACTTCAAAAGGGTCAGTGGCGAAGGCGCGGCCGCTGGCCAGTTCGAGGTTTTGCTTGCGGCCGTATTGGTAATGCTCGAAGTAGGACTCGTTGGTGCCCATCACGCGATAGCCACGGTGCGAGTCGCCGAGGGAAATCGGGATCGCCCATTTCACCTGCGGGCTGGCGGCGAAGTGCTCGAAGCTGTCCCAGCGGATGTTGTTGGTGGCGTTGCCGATGCGGAATACCGAGTACAGCAGCAAGTTGACCGAGCCGGAGCGGGCGCCAACGATCAGGTCGGTGCCACTGATGGTGCTGGCGAAACTGTTGCGCGCCTCAACACGCACGCGTTCCACGGCGAGTAACAGGCACACCGAAAGGGCGATGGCGAAGGCGGTGAGGATCGCGGTAAAGCGGCGGTTAGCCAGGCTGGCCATGGCTAGACGGAACAGATACATCTCAAACCTCTGCGGGCGTGGCGGCGCGATTGAGTTCGGCCAGCGACAGGTGGCGGTCGAACAGCGGCGCGAGGCTCTGGTCATGGCTGACAAACAACAGGCTGGCGCCGGCTTCGCGGCATTCGGCAAACAACAACCGGATAAACGCTTCGCGGGCGTCGTAATCCAGGGCCGAGGTGGGTTCGTCGGCGATCACCAGTTCCGGTTGGCCGATCAACGCGCGGGCGGCGGCCACGCGTTGTTGCTGGCCGATGGATAGCGAGTCGGCGCGGCGTTCCAGCAGGTCTTTGTCCTTCAAGCCCAAATGCGCCAGCAAGGTCGCGGCGGCCTGGTCGACACTGCCGTGACGCTGAGTTGCCCGCTGCGCACGCAGCCTGGAAAAGTGACACGGCAGCTCGACGTTCTCGCGCACGGAGAGAAACGGCAGCAGGTTGAATTGCTGAAAGATGTAACCCGTGTGATCAACGCGGAAGCGGTCGCGGGCACCGGCCGAGAGTTCGGTCAGCTCCTGGCCGAGCAGGCGGATGCTGCCCTGGCTGGGTTTCTGCACGCCACCCAGCAGCCCGAGCAAAGTGGTTTTGCCGCTGCCGCTCGGGCCCTTTAGAAACAAGGTTTCTCCCGCTTCCAGGCGGAACGCGGGGATGTCCAGCAACTGCGGGTGGCCGGGCCAGTTGAAGCCCAGGTCAGACAGTTCGATCAGTGCTTGGGTCATGTGAAATCAATATCGCCTGGTTGTAGAGCGTGGCGCCGATCCAATGTGGGAGCTGGCTTGCCTGCGATGACGGCGGCACATTCAATATCGATGTGTCTGTGATACCGCTATCGCAGGCAAGCCAGCTCCCACATTGACCGTGTTTCAAATCAGAATTTAAGAGTGGCTGCGGTGGCCGTCGCTTCAACACCTTGCTGGCCGCTTGGGCCGATCAGTTGTACCTGAATCTTCTGGGTGGCAGGGAAGGTCTTGAACACTTGGGTCAGGTCGAGGTTGCTCAAAGCCGTCGGTGTGGCGCAGGTGAACTGGTAGTGGGCGTGGATTTCGCTGTGGTCGTGATGATGTTCGTGGGCGGCGGCGCCTTTGCCGTCGGTGGCGTGGTCGTCATCGTCCTCATCATGGTCGGCTTCTGGCTTGTCGCCGAACAACGGGCTGTTGAGTTCCTGGGTGCTGATCACACAACCGGCAGATTTGGGCAGGTTGAACAATGCCAGCGGGTTTTCCAATTGTTTGCGCGCGGCGGCGACCTTGGCTTTGTCGGCAGGCGTGGTGGCCTTGTGTTCAAAGCCGACAAGGTTCATGGCCGGGCTGTCGAATTCCAGCTCAAGCGCCTGGCCGTCGAGTGCCGCGTTGAGGCGGCCGACACCATGCTCGTGGGCGCCGAGGCTGCCGTGTTCATGCTCATGATCGTGTTCATCGGCGGCATGGGCGATGGCCAGGGGCAGCAGGGCAAACGGCAAGGCAAGCAGCAGACGGCGCATGAGAAGGCTCCATAAGATGAAAGTTTTGTTATGTGATCTTATAACAATATTCGCGCCAGTTTGAACGCCCGCTTGGCGTTGTGCAAGTCGCGTGGGAGCATGCGGGTCGGAAAACTGCGGGAGTAAGCGCGATGTTGCGAATTCGTGGAACCGTCGGCGACTTGCCGGTGGATTTGACCCTGGAACTCGATGACGGCGATTGGGCGCGCCTGGGCGCCCACTTGCAGGCAACACCGGCGCCGAGTGCGCCCGCTGCTGCGCCGGTCAAACAGAATGATGATTTGTGGCAGAACGCCCAAGACTTGCTGCGCAAGGCCGGGCAACTCAATGGGCTTGAGTTGCTTGATCAGCTTGAGGGCTTGGCCGGTGATGCGGCCTCAGGCAAACGCCTGCTTGTGCGGTTGCGCCACAGCGCCCGTGTGAAAGTGGCCAGCGGCGGGGATACGCCGCTGTACAGCTGGATCGGCGATTAATACAGCGCGGCGAACAACTTGCGACGGTACACCGTGACCAGCGGGTGGTCATTGCCGAGCAGTTCGAACACCTGCAGCAAGGCTTTGTGCGGCAAGCCTTCGCTGTAGCTGCGGTTGCGGACAAACAGCTTGAGCAAGCCTTCCAGTGCGGCGTCGTATTGCTGGCGCGCCAGTTGCTGAATCGCCAGTTGATAGGCTGCTTCATCATCCTGCGGGTCTTGCGCCAGGCGGCTTTTCAAGTCGGCGGCATCCGGCAGGTCGGCGGCCTGGCGCAGGAAGGTGATTTGCGCCTTGGCGCCGGCGAGGGCGGCTTTGTGATCGTCGCTTTTCACCGCGTCGAGTACAGCCTGAGCTTCGCCCAATTCACCGCGCTCAGCCAGGCAGCGTGCATACAGAATCAGCGCGCCAGCGTTGGTGTTGTCCTCGCCCAGCAGCGCCACCAGCACGGCCTCTGCATCGCTGATACGGCCTTCGGCAAACAACGCCTGGGCCTGTTCCAACGGGTCAGCCGCCTTCGGTGGCGGCATCTTCACGTGGGGTTCGAGCATTGCTCGCACGGCCGACTCCGGCTGTGCCCCGGCAAACCCGTCCACCGGCTGGCCGTCCTTGAACAGCACCACCGTGGGCAGGCTTTGAATGCCAAAACGCGCGACGATGTCCTGCTCGGCTTCGCAATCGACCTTGGCCAGCAGCAACTCGCCCTGATAACTCTCGGCGATTTTCGCCAGCATCGGCATCAGTGCCTTGCACGGCGCGCACCACTCGGCCCAGAAATCCACCAGCACGGGTTTTTCGAATGAGTTCTGAATCACTGCCTGGTCGAACGTGGCAGTAGTGGCGTCGAAGATGTACGGCGTGGGCTCACTCATGGGGCGTCTCGAATAAAGCGGGAATGGGGCAACTATAAGGGCTGGCGAGGTTGACCGGAAGCCGCACGGGGAGTCAGACGTGAGGCGTGTGCCAAAAAGGGTCTTGATGCCAGTCGTGAGGAAAACCCATCGCCTTTAAGCCGACGTCAGGAAACTCGCTGATCAGTTGATACAAATGTTGGCCCCAACGAGTGTGTGGGCTTACCTGACGCATCAGATGATTCAGAATGCAGAGTACCGAAAACATGCGGCTATGTTGCCCGGGTTGAAACAGATGTTCCGGCCACAAAAAATTGGCTTTCTTCGGTAATTCGGGGCGAATTCCCAATTCCCGGTTCCACATTCGTGAATGATGGGCGCAAATGTTTCGGATGGTCGTCAGGGTGTGCAACCACGACTGCATAAGGGGTGCCGGCAGCATCAGGCGTCTGGCAATGGCCTTCTTATCAGCATCCTTGGCCAGACCTTTATAAAGGTGGGAGAGGTCACCCAGTGTCAGTTCCTCCAGCATCGCCCAGCCCGGCATCAGGGATGGATGGGCGTAGGTCACTGGATAATGACGGGCATAGCTTTCTTTCGCCCTTTGGCGTTTAAGAAGATCCTTTCTGTTGTTGCTGGCGTGGGATCTATCGATGCGCTCGCATTCGCGTTGGTAGTCACGTGCCGCCGTGGTTTGCTTGTTGGACAGCATTGTCAGCAGTCGTTGATGATCAAATGCCGGGTGAAATATCTGTGGATTGATATACCAATGGCTGCCATGGGTCGGCCCCATGTGGTTGCTGATGACTGAGCGTGATGCAATTTCGACTCGCTCAAGGGCATCCATGGTGAGTAAGCGCAGCCTCCGGTCGAAGTCGTAGAGCCGCGTCAGTTGGCCCAACTGGCTACCTTCACGAAAGTGATGATCACTGTCTTCCGGTCGTTGGAAAGGTCGCATGTAGGGGCTGAGTCGAAAAAAGCTCACTGATTGCAAGAAGCGTTCTGCACGGGCCTCATTGTGAATAATCAGTCCGCGTAGCTTGAGCAGTTCCAACTGTGCAGGAACGTCGATGGCAGGTTTGCTGAACGCCCTCATGCTCAAAAAATACCGGGCATAAAAAACCCGCACAATTTGTGCTTGGGTGCTGACGCATCCAGAGGCATGGCGGGTGTATTGCGACGAAGGTTAGGCAGATACCTGGCTATTTGCAAGGTCTCTGCCCGCGAGCCGATAAGCAAAACTGTGTGCAAAGGCATACGGGTTGATTGTCCACGGCGTGTGTGAAGGGACAATATTCTCCATGGCCTGTCGCGCTCTGTCTTAGTCGATCTATTGCTGAAAATTTGTAACGCTGAGCCTTAACGCCGCGAATGGTACAGGCTCACCTTGCGAAACTCCCAAGGCTCGGCCAGGTCCGGCAGGGTCAGCGCATCGAGGATGCCCAGGCGCTGATAAGCCGGGTGCTGGAAGTCACGCACCCGTGAGTCGGCCACCAGCGCTTCGCGGCCGCGTGCCAGGAAGTGGTCGAGCAGCGGCAGGTTGGCGCGGTCGTAGAGTACGTCGGCCACCAGGATGAGGTCGAAGCGGTCGGCCTCGGCGAAAAAGTCGGCTGAGTAACCCAGCTCCACACCATTGAGTTCCGCATTTGCCCGGCAAGCGGCCAGGGCCAGCGGGTCGAGGTCGCAGGCCACCACTTCCAGCGCGCCGGCTTTAACCGCCGCGATGCCGGCCACGCCGGAACCGGCGCCAAAATCCAGCACGCGTTTGCCCGCCACCCACTCGGGATTCGCCGCCAGGTAGCGTGCCAGTGCCAAACCGCTGGCCCAGCAAAAACTCCAGTACGGTGGTTCATGCAGGATGCGCCGGGTCTCTTCCTGGCTGAAGGCACGGTCCATGTTGTCCGCATCCAGCAGCCACAACGACAGCGCGGTGCCCGGCAGCGGGCAGGGCACCAGGTGCGCGTCGCCGATCAGTTCGCTCAGGGCGCGTTGCAGGCCCAGCGGTGGCGTCATGGTGCCCGGACGAGTTGCAGCGGGCCGGTGGTCTGGGTGATCGCCTGGGTGATGCGCACCGCGGGCAGGTGCAGGATCAACTGGCCGGACTGGCTGGCGCGACCGCGCAGTTCAACCCGTGCACCCACCGGGAAGGCTTCCGGGTTGAAACGCAAGCGGAAGGCCATGGGCTTGCCGTTGCCGGTGAGTACGCTGCTGGCGAGCAATTGTTGCGGGCGGTTACGTTCATCGATCACCAACAGGGCCAGTTCGACTTCGGCGTTGGCCGGCACGCCATTCAGGGTGCCGTTGATTTCACGCTGGTAAGCCGGCAAAGGGCCGAGGTCTTCAATGCCCGGCACTTTTTTCTCTTGAACGGGCGTCGGTTGCGGTGTCGATGGTTTCGGGGCTTCGCTGCTGCAGGCGACCAGAACACTGAACAGGGCGAGTAAAACAAGTGGTCGTAACTGCATGTACGGCTCCAGAAAGGGCAAAATCCGTGGCTTAAAAAATATGAAACATAATAGTCAGCCTATATACCGTAAAGGCTATGGCTTGTCTTGCCACGGGGATGCGCTACCATGGCCCTCCCATTTTTTGTTGCCTGCCAACCATGCACTGTCCCTTCTGCGGTGCCAACGACACCAAGGTCATTGACTCGCGTCTGGTCGCCGAGGGCGATCAAGTACGCCGCCGGCGCGAATGCCTGGCCTCTGGCTGCGGTGAACGTTTCACCACCTTCGAAACCGCCGAACTGGTATTGCCACGTCTGATCAAGTCCGACGGCAGCCGCCAGCCTTTCGACGAAGAAAAACTGCGCGCCGGTATGCAGCGTGCCCTGGAAAAACGCCCGGTGAGTGTCGAGCGGCTGGAGGCGGCGCTGGTGCATATCAAGCACAAGCTGCGCGCCACCGGCGAGCGCGAGGTCAAGAGCCTGGTGGTTGGAGAACTGGTGATGGGCGAGCTGCAAAAGCTCGACGAAGTCGCCTATATCCGTTTCGCCTCGGTGTATCGACGCTTCCAGGACCTCAATGAGTTCCGCGAAGAAATCGACCGCCTGGCCCGTGAGCCTGCCAAAGAATGAACCCTCCGTCTGCCGAACAAGCCGTCCTCGACGCCCATTACATGGCCCGCGCCCTCGAACTGGCGCGCAAAGGCCTGTACACCACGCACCCCAACCCACGGGTGGGCTGCGTGATTGTGCGGGATGGGCAGATTGTCGGCGAAGGCTGGCACGAGCGCACCGGCGAGCCCCATGCCGAGCCGAACGCCCTGCGCGCCGCCGGCGACAAGGCCCGTGGCGCCACGGTGTACGTGACCCTCGAACCGTGCAGCCACCATGGGCGTACGCCGCCCTGCGCCGATGCGCTGGTGACCGCCGGTGTGGCGCGCGTGGTGGCCGGGATGCAGGACCCGAACCCGGAAGTCGCCGGGCGCGGCCTGCAGCGTTTGGCTCAAGCCGGCATCGAAACCCACAGCGGCGTGCTGGAACAACAAGCGCGCGCGCTGAACCCCGGCTTCCTCAAACGTATGGAACGCGGCCTGCCGTTTGTGCGGGTCAAGCTGGCGATGAGCCTGGACGGCCGTACCGCGATGGCCAGCGGCGAAAGCCAATGGATCACCGGGCCTGCTGCCCGCGCCGCCGTGCAGCGCCTGCGTGCCGAGGCCAGTGTGGTGCTGACCGGCGCCGACACCGTGCTGGCTGACGGTGCGCGCCTTACTGTGCGCGCCGCTGAGCTTGGGCTGGACGCAGAAACCACCGCTCTGGCCATGTCGCGCCCGCCATTGCGCGTGCTGATCGACGGCCGCCTGCGGGTGCCGCTCAACGCACCGTTCTTCAAGGCGGGCCCGGCGCTGGTCATCACCTGCGTCACCCCGGAAAACCAGTTCCCCCGTGGCCCGGAATGCCTGGTGGTACCGGGCGTTGAAGGGCAGGTCGACCTGCGTTCGGCGCTGGTGGCGCTGGCCGCCCGCGGCGTGAATGACGTGCTGGTAGAGGCCGGCCCAAGCCTGGCGGGCGCGTTTGCCCAGCAAGGCCTGGTCGACGAATACGTGATTTTCGTCGCCGGCAAGTTCCTGGGCTCCGCCGCCCGGCCTTTGCTGGACTGGCCGCTTGAGAAACTGGCCGATGCCCCCCAACTCAAGATCACTGAAATGCGCGCTGTAGGCGACGACTGGCGAGTCACTGCCATCCCGCTACCACCAGCGAGCGTATAATTCCGACCGGGCGCTCAAGCGTCCGCACCGTTTTCCAGGAGAAGGCCATGTTCACCGGCATTATCGAATCCATCGGCAGCATCCGCGCCATGACCCCAAAGGGCGGCGACGTGCGCCTGCTGGTTGAAACCGGCAAGCTCGACCTCGGCGACGTCAAACTGGGCGACAGCATCGCCGTCAGCGGCGTGTGCCTGACCGTCATCGAGTTGCCGGGTAACGGCTTTGCCGCCGACGTCAGCCGGGAAACCCTGGACTGCACCGCGATGAATGACCTCAAGGCCGGCAGCCCGGTCAACCTGGAAAAAGCCCTGACCCCGACCACCCGCTTGGGCGGCCATCTGGTCAGCGGCCACGTCGACGGCGTCGGCGAGGTGGTTGCACGCAGCGAAAACGCGCGCGCCGTGGAATTCCGTATCCGCGCACCGAAAGAGCTGGCCAAGTACATCGCCCACAAAGGCTCGATCACCGTCGACGGCACCAGCCTGACCGTGAACGCCGTGAATGGCGCCGAATTCGAACTGACCATCATCCCGCACACCCTGAGCGAAACCATCATGGCGTCCTACCAGCCAGGTCGCCGGGTGAACCTGGAAGTCGACTTGCTTGCCCGTTACCTGGAGCGCCTGCTGATGGGCGATAAGGCCGCAGAGCCAGCATCCGGGAACATCACTGAAAGTTTTCTGGCCGCTAACGGCTACCTGAAATCCTGACCAAGGGGGTGCCGCGTGGCGCTCAATAGCATCGAAGAACTGGTTGAAGACATCCGCCAAGGCAAGATGGTCATCCTGATGGATGACGAAGATCGCGAGAACGAAGGCGATATCATCATGGCCGCCGAGGCGTGCAAGCCCGAGCACGTCAACTTTATGGCCAAGCACGCCCGTGGGCTGATCTGCATGCCCATGAGCCGCGAGCGCTGCGAGCTGCTCAAGCTGCCGTTGATGGCGCCGCGCAATGGCTCGGGTTTCGGCACCAAGTTCACCGTATCGATTGAAGCGACCACCGGCGTCACCACCGGCATTTCCGCCGCCGACCGTGCCCGCACCGTGCAAGCCGCTGCGGCCAAAGACGCCAAGGCCGAAGACATTGTGAGCCCCGGCCACATTTTCCCGCTGATGGCCCAACCGGGCGGCACCCTCGCTCGTGCCGGCCACACCGAAGCCGCCTGCGACCTGGCGCGCATGGCCGGTTTTGAACCGAGCGGCGTGATCTGCGAAGTCATGAACGACGACGGCACCATGGCCCGTCGCACCGAACTCGAGGCGTTTGCGGCCGAACACGGCCTCAAGATCGGCACCATTGCCGACCTGATTCACTACCGCATGATCCACGAACGTACCGTTCAGCGGATTGCCGAGCAGCCGCTGGACAGCGAACTGGGCCAATTCAATTTGGTGACCTACCGTGATTCCGTGGAAGGCGACGTGCACATGGCCCTGACTCTGGGCTCCATTTGCGCCGAAGAACCGACCCTGGTGCGTGTGCACAACATGGACCCGCTGCGCGACCTGCTGATGGTCAAGCAGCCGGGCCGCTGGAGCCTGCGCGCCGCCATGGCCGCGGTTTCCGAGGCTGGCAGTGGTGTGGTGCTGTTGCTCGGCAACCCGGTGGATGGCGACGTATTGCTCGCGCATATTCGTGAAACCGCCGAGCACACCCAGGTCAAAACACCGACCACCTACAGCATCGTCGGTGCCGGTTCACAGATCCTGCGTGACCTCGGTGTGCGCAAAATGCGCCTGATGAGCGCACCGATGAAATTTAATGCGATATCCGGATTCGACCTGGAAGTTGTAGAATACGTGCCCTCCGAATAAAGGCCGGCGTTTTCTGCCCCTTGTTCGCGGTTAAATCATCACTGAGGGACGCACTTTTCGCGTCCCGGCTCTTTAAGAGATTTGTCGAATGACCCTGAAGACCATCGAAGGTACCTTCATCGCCCCCAAAGGCCGCTATGCCCTGGTGGTTGGCCGCTTCAACAGCTTCGTGGTTGAAAGCCTGGTAAGCGGTGCCGTGGATGCCCTGGTTCGCCACGGTGTGAGCGAGAGCGACATCACTATCATCCGCGCCCCTGGCGCCTTCGAAATTCCACTGGTTGCGCAAAAAGTTGCGCAGCAGGGTGAATACGCGGCGATCATCGCCCTGGGCGCGGTCATTCGTGGCGGTACTCCGCACTTCGAATACGTGGCCGGCGAATGCACCAAGGGCCTGGCCCAGGTGTCCATGGAGTTCGGCGTGCCAGTCGCTTTCGGCGTACTGACCGTAGACTCCATCGAGCAAGCCATTGAGCGTTCCGGCACCAAGGCCGGTAACAAGGGCGCAGAAGCTGCCCTGTCCGCACTGGAAATGGTCAGCCTGCTGTCGCAGTTGGAGGCCAAGTGATTTCCGACGAGAGCGATCGTTTCAACCCTCGCGACGAACGTCCAGCCGACGCCGGCAAGCCTTCGAAAAGCGAAAAACGCCGTGCTGCCCGTCAGCTCGCCACCCAGGCGCTGTACCAGCGCCACATGGCGGGTACTTCGCTGAACGAAATCGAAGCGCAATTTCGCGTTGATAACGACTTTACCTTCGCCGATCAGAGCTATTTCCACGACATCCTGCACGGTGTTCCGGCCAACCTGACCGAGATCGACACCGCGCTGGCCCCGTGCCTTGACCTGACCATCGAAGAGCTCGACCCGGTTGAACTGGCTGTGTTGCGCCTGTCCACCTGGGAACTGCTCAAGCGCGTCGACGTACCGTACCGCGTGGTGATCAACGAAGGTATCGAACTGGCGAAAGTCTACGGTTCGACCGACGGCCACAAGTTCGTCAACGGTGTGCTCGACAAGCTGGCCCCGCGCCTGCGTGAAGCCGAAGTGAAGGAACACAAGCGCTAAGTCGCTTGAGTCCCGAATGGGTGAGTTCGAGCTGATCCGCAACTACTTCGCCGCCGCGCCCTGTGCGCAGGGCGGTGAAGGTATTGCCCTGGGGATCGGCGACGACTGCGCCCTGCTGGCGCTCCCCGCCGGGGAGCAACTGGCAATCTCCACCGATACGCTGGTGGCCGGCGTGCACTTTGCCGACCCCTGCGACCCGTTCCTGCTCGGCCAGCGCTCGTTGGCCGTGGCAGTCAGCGACTTGGCCGCCATGGGCGCCCGCCCTCTGGCCTTTACCCTTGCACTCACCACGCCAACCGTCGATGCCGATTGGCTGCAACGCTATGCCCAGGGTTTGAACACCATGGCGCAAAGCTGCGGCGTGGGCCTGGTGGGCGGCGATACCACGCGCGGGCCGCTGAGCCTGACCCTGACCGTGTTTGGCCGTGTACCGGCCGGGCAGGCATTGGTTCGCAGCGGTGCGCAGCCGGGTGACTTGCTCTGTGTGGGCGGGGAGTTGGGTAACGCTGCCGGTGCTTTGCCGCTGGTATTGGGGCAACGCACGGCGGACGCGGCCATCGCTGATCCGCTGCTCGCCCATTACTGGTCACCGCAACCGCAGTTGGCGCTGGGCCTCGCGCTTCGGGGTAAGGCCACGTCTGCGATGGACATCTCCGACGGTCTGCTGGCCGATTGTGGGCATATCGCCAAGGCATCGGCTGTCAGCCTGGTCATTGAGCGTGAGACGCTGCCGTTATCCCAGGCGTTGCTGGCGTTTGTCGGCGATGACGAGGCTCGCGTGGCGGCATTGAGCGGGGGCGACGACTATGTGTTGGCATTCACCCTGCCACCGGCCGAGCTGGCGCCGTTGTTGGCGGGCGGCTGGCCCGTCCACGTAATCGGCCGGGTCGAGGCCGGGCAGGGCGTGACGCTGCTCGACGCCGCCGGGCAAGACATCACGCCAGCGGTGCGCGGCTATCAGCATTTTCGCGACACGCCGTAAGCGGCAGACCTGCGCTACCCTCTATACGGTTCCCCCCGTGCAGGAGGTTGTCACCATGGGTGTGCGCCGTTGGCTGCTGATCGTGTTGTGCGCTCTTGCACCGCAGGTTCTGGCGGATGAAGCCCCTGTACCTGGCAAGATCATGCTGGCCAGTGAGCAATGGAACGACTTCACCAACAAAGATGGCAGCGGCCTGGCTTGGGATGTGTTGCGGCAGGTCTTCGAGCCAGTGGGCATTACCGTGCAAACCCGCAGCGTGCCCTATACCCGTTCGGTCGGCCTGGCCCAGCGTGGCGAGGTGGATGGCTGGGTCGGTTCCTATCGCGATGAGGCCGGCGGCGTGCTCTACCCGCACTGGAATTTCGATTCCGACCACATCTACGCCCTCGGGCTGGCCGCCACACCGGCACCGAGCATCGCGACGCTGGGCAATTATCGCTTGGCCTGGGTGCGCGGCTACAAGTACGAGGAATACCTGCCGAATGTGCGCCGCTTCAACCCGATAGAACGTCGCAGTGGCATCCTGCCGATGCTGCAACACCGCCGCGCCGACTTCTATATTGATGCCCTCACTGAAGCCAAATACGTGCTCAGCCAGTCGGATGACCCGGCGCAATTCAAGCTCACTCATATAGCCGAACTGCCGCTCTACATCGGCTTTGCCGACACCGACCGGGGGCGGGCGCTGATGGGCGTGTATGACCATCGCATGGCTGTACTGGTAAAGAGCGGCGAGCTGAAACCGATTTTCGCGCACTGGAAGCAGCCGTACCCGTTCTGACCTGCATAGAACCAGGACGAAGGCCAATCGAACCTATTGATCTTTATCAGCGATAATTCAGCTTAAGCGTCTGTAGGAACCTGCTGTTACAATGACGCCCTCTGTGAAATCTGAATCAGGAGCACACGGTGCCCGTCGTTTTCGTCGCCGCTTCCAAGCTGCCTACCCCCTTTGCCACGTTCACCATGAACGGCTTTCTCGAAGAAGCCACCGGCCGCGAGCACGTTGTGCTCAGCCTGGGGGCTATCGACGACGGCGCGCCGGTGCTGGGCCGCGTACATTCCGAGTGCCTGACCGGCGATGCCCTGTTCAGCCAGCGTTGCGACTGTGGTTCACAACTGGAAGCGGCCATGCGCGCCATCGCCCGTGAAGGCCGCGGTGTGCTGCTGTACTTGCGTCAGGAAGGCCGCGGCATTGGCCTGATGAACAAGATCCGCGCCTACGAGCTGCAAGACGGAGGCGCCGACACCGTCGAAGCCAACGAACGCCTGGGCTTTGCCGCCGACCAGCGTGACTACGCAATCTGCCTGCCGATGCTCGAGCATTTGGGCGTCAAATCCCTGCGTTTGATGACCAATAACCCGCGCAAGGTCAAAGCCTTGACCGAGATGGGCATCACCGTGTCCGAGCGCGTGCCGCTGCACACCGGGCAAAACCCGCACAACAAACTCTACCTGGCCACCAAAGCCAGCAAGCTCGACCACATGATGGGCAACGAGCATCAGGGCGAGGTCGACCGCGCGTGACCCGCGGCCAGGTAAAACGGCGACTGTCCTTCAACTGGTGGCAGTACCTGGCCCTGGCATTGCTCCCGCTGTTCGTGCTCAACCTGGTGTTTGGTCAGGCCCAGTCCCTGCTTCCCGTGTTGGCCATGCCGTTCTTTATTGCCGGCGTGGCCTCGATGTTTCTGAGCCTGCGTTATTTTCATGGCTATAAACACGCACTGATCGCCACTTCCAAAGCGCTCGATACACCCGAAGAACCGGCTGCCTGGATTACCCTCGCGGCTCGTCGGCGTGCGGCTTTGTTGGTAGCCGCGCTGCCGGCCTGGATCGGCGCATTGGCCGTATTTGTCGGCCTGGAAGCAGTGCCACTGTGCCTCCTGGCGTTATCGACGCTGGTGCTGTTCTATCTCTACCGCATTCCGCGTCAGTTGGGATGATGCGTTTTTGGCTGTCGCTTCTGGTGCTGGCATTCAGTACCCAGGCGATTGCGGTCGAGCGGGTCGTCAGCCTGGCGCCATCCCTGTCTGAAATCGTGGTCGAACTGGGCGCCGCCGACTTGCTGGTGGGCGTGCTCGACGGTGGCGAACGCCCGGAGGCATTGGCGCAAGTGCCATCGGTTGGGCAATACGGCCAACTCAATATGGAGCGCCTGCTCAGCCTCAAGCCCGACCTTATTCTGCTCTGGCCCGGCAGTGTCGGCCCGGCCCAGCGCGAACAGTTGCAACGCCTGGGCATTCCGGTCTATGTGGCCGAACCCCATAGCCTGGAACAGCTGACGGCCCAGGTACAAGCCATCGCGCAACAATTGGGCCGCGAAGCGGCGGGGCGCACGCTGGCCGCGCAGTTACGCCAACGCCTGGCCGAACTGCGCCAGCGCTATCAGCGTGCCGAGCCGTTGCGCGTGTTTTACCAGGTGTGGAACCAACCGCTGTACACCGTGGGCGGTGGGCAGATCATCAGTGATGCCTTGCAGGTTTGCGGCGCACGCAACGTGTTTGCCGACCTCAAGCTGCCCGCGCCGCAGGTCAGCGTTGAGTCAGTGCTGCAACGCAACCCCCAACTGATCCTGGCGGGTGATCAGGCTCAGGCGGACGCCTGGAACGCGTGGCCGCAAATAGCCGCCGTGGCGCAGGGGCGTTTGTTGGTGGTTCCCGACAAAGGCTTGGAGCGCCCAAGCGGGCAGATGGTCGAGGCGGTGGCGAAACTGTGCGAGTTGATTGCGCCGCAACGTTAACGGTACGGGTTCTCCTACTGGTTATTCGGATTTGTCGGTCGGGTGATTTCGGCGCCATGGCGGTACGCTACGGCTCGCGATGCTTGCTGCATGGCGATTGCTCACATACAGGAGGTGACCGTGCGACGTTTGATCATTGGTATCTCAACCGCCATTCTGTTGGCGGGTTGCAACACATTCGAAGGTATCTCGACGTTGATGAATTTCAGCGATCACCCCATTGCTGCCAAGGCACACGAAGGTGGGGCCACGAAGCAGGATATGCTTGCGATCCAGGCGCCCAAGCGTGTCATTCCCGCACGTGATGGCCGCACAGAGTGCCTTGACTATGAGCTGGAAAACAAAGGTAAGAAAAAGGAATTTTACGTGGGTGTTACCGATACAGGCCGTGTTGGCGCGTTTGGGTTCATAACCTGTGACGAGGCGATCAAGGCCGGTTACTTGGACGCCAAAACGGCTCTGCGTTAGCGTTTATGGAGTGACTTAGCTACAGCTGCGGCGTCCAGGTCACGCCGAACAACAGCGCCCGGCCTTCTTCCCGATAGCCATATTGCTGGCTTTGATACTGATACAACGCCCGGCTGTAGTCTTTGTTCAGCAGGTTATCGACCTTCATATTCAGCGTCACTTCACGGTTCACGGCCCAGCTGGCGCGAAGCCCCAGCAGCCCGTAACCGCCGAGTCGCTGCTGGTTGTTCGGGTCATCGTAGCTGCTACTCACCGCTTGCCAACTGGCGCCGACGCCAAACTGATCGAACTGGCGATCCAGGTCCAGGCTCACCGTGCGTCTGGCGCGGCGCGCCAATGTGCGGCCGGAGTCGCGGTCGCGTGGGTCAATCATCGCCAGCCCAAGGCTGCCCTGCCAACCGAACAGCTCTTGCTTGAGCGCGGCTTCAAAACCATTGATACGTGCGGAGCTGACGTTCTGCGGGCCGTCGCTGCCGAACACAATGGCGTCCTGAATATCGGTGCGGTACAGCGAGGCTTCCAGGCGGCTGGTGTCGCTGAGCTGGCTGCGCCACTGCAGTTCATAGCTTTTGGAAGTTTCGGGTTTCAGATTCGGGTTGGCGTTTTTAAAGCCGTATTCGTCCGGGTAGTAAAGATCGTTGAAGGTCGGTGCGCGGAAGCCTTCGCTGTAGCTGAACAACAGGTCGTTATCCGGGTTCACCGGCAGGGTCAGAGTGCCGCTCCAGCTGGTGTGACCGCCGAACTGTTGGTTCTGGTCGCGGCGCAGGCCCAGCTCGGTGGAAAAATACTGCGCTTCAAAGCGGTGCTGGATAAACGCGGCGCGGTTCCAGCGGCTGTCTTCGGCGAGCACGGTGCTGCTGTTGACCCGGTCTTCGTACCAGTCGCCGCCCAGGATCAGGCTGTTCTGGTCATTGAGGGTCAAGTCGTTCTGCCAGGTCAGCGAGTCGCGGTAGGTGTTGAACACGCTGCGGTCGTCGCTGAGTTTATCCAGGGTCTTTTCGCGGTTTTCGCTGTGACCCAGCTCCAGGCGAGACTTCCACGCATCGTTGAGGCGCGCGTCGACATAGCTGCTGACGCTGCTGACGGTGAAGTCCGTATAGGGTTTTTGCTGGAAGCTCTGGTAGGTGAGCGAGTCATAGCGACCAAAAGGGTTATCGAATTCGCTTTTGCCACGGTTATCCAGCACGTTCACGCCTGCGTCGATGTCATCGGTAAAGGCATGGCTCAGGCTGAAGCTGATGGCCTGGTTGCGATAGGTATCGTGGTCGCCATCGCTCGGGTAGGACGTGTGTGTGCGGTTGATCCCGGCGGTGTCATCCAGGCTGGCGCCGAGGCTGAAGCGGGTTTGCTGGTCGCCGCCGGACAGTCCCAGGCTGCGCTCCCACGTCTGGTTACTGCCAAAGCCCACATGCAGTCGCGGTTGCAGGCCAGAGTCGGTGTTGCGCCGGGTGAAGATCTGAATCACCCCGCCAATCGCATCGCTGCCGTAGATCGCCGAGCGCGAACCGCGCAGCACCTCTACGCGCTCGATCTGGTCGATGTTGAGGTATTGCAGGTTGCTGGTGCCGGTGGTGGAGCTGCTGATGCGCTGGCCATCCACCAGAACCAGGCTCTGGGCGGTAGAGGTGCCACGCACATACACGTTGGTCACGCTGCCACGGCCGCCACTTTGCGCCACCTGTACGCCAGGTACACGGCTGAGCAAGTCGCTCACGCTGGTGGGCTGCAAACGGTCAATGTCGTCGCGGGTGAACACGCTGTTGGCGGCACTGCTGTCGTTGCGCGCCTGCACCTGGCGGTTGGCGCTGATCACCACGTCGGAGAGTTTGAGGGCGTCGTCGCGCTCGAAGCTGTCGGCCAGCACGTCAATGGTGGGTAGCAACAGCAGGGGCAAGGCAAAGCGAAGGCGATTCATGGGCCGTCCATAGCGTTTGAAAATGGCATAAAGCCAATGTGGGAGCGGGCTTGCTCGCGAAAGCGGTGGCACATTCAACATCTTGGTTGACTGACACTCTGCATTCGCGAGCAAGCCCGCTCCCACATTTAGTCCAGGTTTCTACCGGGAGACGGGGTTACAGGCCCAGCAGCGCCATGCGCGTGCGCACCGAAGCCTCGATCCCGGCCTCGTCCAAGCCACACTCGGCCAGCATCTGCGCCGGTTTGGCGTGTTCCACATACACATCCGGCAGGCCCAGGTGCAGCACCGACTTGAGGATGTTCTCCCGCGCCAGGAACTCACTGACTGCCGCGCCAGCACCGCCCATGATGGCGTTTTCTTCGATGGTCACCAGCAGTTCATGGCTGGCGGCGATTTCACGCACCAGGGCCTCATCCAGCGGTTTGACGAAGCGCATGTCGACCACGGTGGCGTCGATTTTCTCGGCGACCTTCAGGGCTTCGGCCAATTGCACGCCAAACACCAGAAACGCGGTCTTGCTGCCTTGGCGGCGCACGATACCTTTGCCAATCTCGATCGGCTCCAGGTCTTTTTCGATCACCGCATTCGGGCCATTGCCGCGCGGGTAGCGCACGGCAGCCGGGCCGTTATACAGGTGGCCGGTGCTGAGCATCTTGCGCAGTTCGTTTTCATCGCTCGGGGTCATCACCAGCATGCCGGGGATGCAACGCAGGTAAGACAAGTCGAAGCTGCCTGCGTGAGTCGGGCCGTCTTCACCTACCAAGCCTGCGCGGTCGATGGCGAACAGCACGTCGAGGTTCTGCACTGCCACATCGTGAACAAGCTGGTCATAGCCGCGTTGCAGGAAGGTGGAGTAGATCGCCACCACCGGCTTGGCGCCTTCACAAGCCATGCCGGCGGCGAAGGTCACCGCGTGTTGTTCGGCAATGGCCACGTCGAAGTAGCGCAGCGGGAAACGCTCGCTGAATGCCACCAGGTCCGAACCTTCCTTCATCGCCGGGGTAATACCCACCAGGCGCGGGTCGGCGGCAGCCATGTCGCACAGCCATTCGCCAAACACACCGGAATACTTCGGCCCGCTGGCTTTTTTCGGCGCAGCGGCGGGCGCATCCACAGGTTCGAGCTTGGTGATGGCGTGGTAACCAATCGGGTCGACTTCTGCAGGAGCGAAACCTTTGCCTTTTTTGGTGACGATATGCAGGAACTGCGGGCCCTTGAGGTCACGCATGTTGCGCAGCGTGGCGATCAGGGTCGGCAGGTCATGGCCGTCGATTGGGCCGATGTAGTTCCAGCCCAGCTCTTCAAACAGGGTGCCGGGTACCAGCATGCCCTTGGCATATTCTTCGGTACGCCGGGCAATTTCCCACGCGCCGGGCAGACGCGAGAGCACCTTCTTGCTGCCTTCGCGCATGCTGGCGTAGGTGCGACTCGAAAGAATTTTTGCCAGGTAATTGGACAGGCCACCCACATTGCGCGAAATCGACATGTCGTTGTCGTTGAGGATCACCAACATGTTGGCGTCCACTTCCGGCGCGTGGTTGAGTGCTTCAAAGGCCATGCCGGCGGTCAGCGCACCATCACCGATCACCGCGATCGCCTTGCGGTCGCTGCCTTGCAGGCGGGCGGCAATTGCCATGCCCAGCGCAGCGCTGATGGAGGTGCTGGAGTGGCCGACGCCAAAAGTGTCGTACTCGCTTTCGGAGCGGCGCGGGAAGGCGGCCAGGCCGTCCTTCTGGCGCAGGCTGCCCATGCGCTCGCGGCGGCCCGTGAGGATTTTATGCGGATACGCCTGATGGCCCACGTCCCACACCAGCCGGTCGTCCGGGGTGTCGAACACGTAGTGCAAGGCGATGGTCAGCTCGATGACGCCCAGCCCGGCACCGAAATGCCCACCGGTCTGGCCGACCGTGTAGAGCAATTCCAGGCGCAACTCATCGGCCAGGGTTTCCAGCTCGGCTTCACCCAGTCGACGCAGGCCGACCGGCGTGACGGCACGGTCGAGCAGGGGCGTGGACGGGCGCTTGCGGGGAATCTCTTGAAACGTCGTGGGCATCAGGCGAATCGTTATAGGTATAAGAAGAGGCGGCAGTTTACCTCAAGCGGTGCAAACTGCCCACGCAGGGCGCCGAACTTGGCCGATATGCGGCGCGAAAAGGCCGCGCTTATCAGTGGCGGCGTTCGACGATATACCGCGCCAGGTCGCGCAGTGGCTCGGCCGCCGCGTCGAAAGGTCGCAGGGCGGCCAGGGCCTGATCGCGCAGTTCCAGGGCGTAAGCCTTGGCGGCCTCAAGACCCAGCAACGCCGGATACGTCGGTTTGTCCCGGGCGATATCCGCGCCTTGGCGTTTGCCCAGGGTCGCGGTGTCACTTTCCACGTCGAGGATGTCGTCCTGCACCTGAAACGCCAGGCCGATGGCCCGGGAATAGGTCTGCAGGGCTGCCAACTGCGCAGCTTCGGCGCGGCCACTGGCCAGGGCGCCCAAGTGCACGGCGGCTTCGATCAGCGCACCGGTCTTGTGGCGGTGCATATGTTCGAGGGCTTTTTGGTCGAGCTTGAGGCTGACCGAACCCATGTCGATGGCCTGCCCGCCGACCATGCCGGCCGGGCCTGCGGCCAGGGCCAGGGCCGTGACCATGCGCAGGCTGATCTCGGCATTCACGCTGTTCAGGCGCGGGTCCAGCAGGGCGCTGAACGCCAGGCTCTGCAGGCCGTCACCGGCGAGAATCGCGTAGGCTTCGTCAAAGGCTTTATGGGTGGTGGGCTGGCCGCGACGCAGATCGTCGTCGTCCATGGCCGGCAAATCGTCATGCACCAGGGAATAGGCGTGAATCAGCTCAACCGCACACGCCGCACCATTGGCCTGCTCGGCCGGCGCGCCCAGGGCTTCACAGGCCGCATACGCCAGCAACGGGCGCACACGCTTGCCGCCATTCATCACGCTGTAGCGCATGGCTTCATACAAACGCTGCATTTGCGGGCCTGGTGCCACGAACAAGGGTTCGAGCGCCGCGTTGACCCGGGCCTGGCTGCTGGCCTGATACGCGTCGATCATTCGGGCTGTTCCGCATCGAAAGGTTCTTCGGCCAACTCCCCGTCACGCTCCAGCAACACTTGCACCTTCTGCTCTGCCTGCGCCAACGCGCTCTGGCAGTCACGCGTCAGGCCGATGCCTTGCTCAAACGCCGTCAACGAGTCTTCCAGCGACAACTCGCCGTTCTCCAGACGCTCAACCAGGGTTTGCAGGTCGGCGAGGGATTGTTCGAAATCGAGTGCAACTTTTTTGCGGGCCATGGCGGCTAATCCGGTAGACGGTAAACCGGCGCGACACTAGCAGACATGGGGATTCTGGGCAAATGAGCGGGGTGGTTCAGTTGCCCGTTTCAGGGATTTGATAGCGCGTACTGCGGCCTGCGCCGGGCAAACGTGCCAGGCAGCCTTTTTCCAGCAGATAAGCCAGATGCCGTGTCGCCGTTGCCTTGGACACCTTCGCTACGGCCTGGTATTGCGCGGCACTGATGCCCTGCTCAAAACCGTTCTCACCACCATCGAGCAAGCGGTTGAGTACTTTGATCTGTTCAACGGAAAAAGAAAGGTCATGGTGCTGTTGCCAGAACCGGGTCTTGTCCAGCACCCGATCAATCCGCGCCATGGCTTGCTGCAGGCTGCGCAGCAGGGTCTTGAGGAACCATTGCAACCAGTCGGTAATGTCCAGCGTGGCCTTTTGGCTGGTCTCTAACGCGTGGTAGTACCCAGCGCGGTCCTCAAGAATGCTGGCTGACAGGGCATAAAAGCGAATGGCCTGATGCTCACCCTGGGCCAGCGCCAAGTCAGTAATTGCGCGGGTCAGGCGGCCATTACCGTCATCAAACGGGTGCAGCGTCACAAACCAGAAGTGCGCAACGCCTGCGCGTACCAGCGGGTCCAGTTCAGGCTGATCGCGGCTGGATTCAAACCATTCGAGGAAGTCATCCACTGCCTGATCCAGGCCCAGGCGTGGTGGGGCTTCGAAGTGCACGGTCGGCCGATCAAGTCGCCCTGACACCACCTGCATAGGCTCATCGCCCCGCAAACCCCCGATATTGAGCATGCGTGCAGTGATGCCGGCATCCGGCTCAGGGAAAAGCCATTGATGCCAATTCAATAAACGAGCGAGGGTGAACGGCTGCGCGAATTGCGCGGTGGCATCCATCATCAATTCGGCAAGCCCTTCGCTGCGGCGGCTGACTTGGCCACCTTCCTGCGCCTCCATGCCCAGGCGGCGCGCCAATGAAGAGCGCACAGAGCCAACATTCAGGTGCTCGCCCTCAATGGCCGAGGACGTCAGGATGTTTTGCAGCAGTGCATCCAGTTCATTCTGCGCGCTCGTCGCCTGGCTGACGGAGCCGAGCATGCCCAGCAACTTGCCTTGGGCCTGCCCGCACTCACGCAGCAGGGCCGCAAGGTGCCCAGGCTGCCAGTGGAAGTGCGGCCAGTCGGTGTGTTGCCAGATCCAGTTCGGTTGGTCCATGGAAGTGTGCCTGGGTATGTGAGCCGAATAAGGAGATTATTCGGCTCATTGAATGAGCCGATTGTGCATTCTATTCGGCTCGTCGTCCACTTGCGCTGACTACCTATGTCCGGTTGGCGACGAGCTTGGTTGGCTGTTCATCGCAATGCTTTGCCTAGCAGGGATTCGGTGCATTGAGTCATTGCCTCCAGTTCAAACAACCCTGCTTGCATCTTTTGCAGCTCCGCGATTTGCGCAGCGAGTTCCTGCTGTTTGATGGCGATGGCCTGGGCTGCCCGCTCCCAAAGACGAGCATCGCCTTGGCTGCCGTGCAAAATCCCCTGCAACTCCTTGAGCTTGAACCCCAACTGCTGGGCGCATTTGATCAGCGTCAGCAGCTCGACACTCTGCGCCGAGTACACCCGATAACGCCCTACACGCTGCGGCGCTGGTAACAGGCCAATCGCTTCATAGTGGCGAATCGCCTTGATGGTCGTGCCCGACAACTGCGCGGCTTTGCCGATGTACATGAAAACTCCCTTTTTCAAAGAGTGCGCCGACCTGTTTCAGCCACGTGTCGCGCTGCGTCGCTGTGGATCCCAGTACCGGTCCGAACATTAAGGTCTTGGTCGGCTTGATGCCGCAAAAGGCCAGAGTCGTGTTGCGCATCTGATGAATGCCCGGCATGTGATAGAACCAGCGGTAATACCACGCTGGCGTGTCCAGGGTCACCAACAAATGGGCGGTGCGGCCCTGCAGCAGCTTATCCGGGAATGCCTTGCCCTTGCGGTACTTAAACGCAAAGCCGGGTAGGAAAATGCGGTCGATGAAGCCTTTCATCAACGCCGGGATACCGCCCCACCAGATCGGGAAAACCCACGCCAGATGAGTTGCCCAGAGGATATCGGCTTGGGCGCTGAGCAAATCGGGTTCCAAGGCTTGGGGCAGGGCGAAGCCGTTACGCAGGACCGGGTCGAAATCCAGTTCGCCCAGGCGCAGGGCGCGGACTTCGTGGCCGGCGAGTGTAGCCGCGTGAATGTAGGTGTCAGCGACGGCTGAGCAGAAACTGGTATTGGAAGGGTGGCCGAGAATGAGCAGGATGCGCTGAGTCATGGTGCCGAAGCCTGAAAAGTGGGTCTTTCAGGGTAGGGTGTGCTGTATAGGGGAGAGTCAAGGCGTGGCGCTGCACTGTGCCGATTTGCAAAGGCCAGCAGGACGTTTCTGTAATCTGTGCAAGGCCCTTCTTTAACCGTTCGCGGCCCCTTGTGACGGTAAAAACCACTGACTAGCCTGAGCCCTTCCAGTCAAGAGTGAAACGGGCATGAGCGAAACCTCTATCGGCTTGATCACGCCTCCTGTGGGCTACAGCGACTGGCTGAGCGACCTTAAACTGCGCATCCACACGGCCCAGCAGCGAGCGACGCTGGCGGTGAACCGCGAACTGGTGCTGCTTTACTGGCAGATCGGCCACGATATTTTGACCCGCCAGGCTGCGCAGGGTTGGGGCAGCAAGGTGGTTGATCGCCTTGCCCAAGACTTGCGCGCGGCCTTTCCGAAAATGAAGGGTTTTTCGCCGCGCAACCTCAAATATATGCGCGCCTTTGCCGAGGCGTGGCCGAATGCCGAATTTGTGCAACAGGCTGCTGCACAATTGCCGTGGGGCCACAATGTGGTGCTTCTGGACAAGCTCCCCGGCCCCGAAACGCGCCGGTGGTACATCGCCCAGGCAATCGAACACAACTGGTCACGTAACACCCTCGTGATGCACATCGAGCATCGCCTGCTGGAGCGCAGTGGCAAGGCCGTCAGCAATTTTGAACACCATTTGCCCAAACCCCAATCCAACCTGGCGCGCGAATCGCTCAAGGATCCATATCGTTTCGACTTCCTCAGCCTGGCTTTGGATGCACAGGAGCGCGATATAGAAAACGCGTTAATCAAGCACGTCACCGACTTCCTGCTTGAACTGGGCGCCGGTTTCGCCTTTGTCGGGCAGCAGGTGTTGCTGGATGTATTCAAGCCTGAACACCTCGGCAAGCTGAGTTTTTACCTGTCGGCAGTGGATGCCCAGCTTAAACACCCGCAGGACGGGGCCACCATCGGCCTGTTGTTGTGCAAGAGCAAAAATGAAGTGGTGGCTGAATACGCATTGCGAGACAACAACCGACCGATCAGCGTGGAGGAATATCAGTTGGTGGAATCTTTACCGGCAGAGCTACGAACAAGTTTGCCAAGCATTGAGCAGATTGAGCGGGAGCTGGCGGGGTGCATTCAACCGTGACAGCTTGCCGTTCAGGACAGGCTGCAATGGTTGGCTGGATAAAGCAGGCGCTTTTCTTCTTTCCCGTATCCATGTCCGAACCAGTGAGACAAAAATCTCACGCGTGAGCTATTGAGCATTGCAAACATTGCCTGTAGATTTTCTCACGCGTGAGATTTTCACAACGAGGCCAGTACCATGAAAAGCAGCTCTCCATCGAGCCCGCCAGCAGAGCCCGATACCGATTCAGCAAGCCGCAAGGGAGAGCGCTTGAAACCGCCGGTTAAAAAGCCGTCGAGCTTTTACATGAAGCAGATGCGCGCGGGGCTGGCGGCCGCCGGTTATGTGAAACACGAGACTTGGGTGCTTCCCGAAAACCGAAGCCTGCTCAAGCAAATGGAGAAACAGCTTCGCCAACCGATTCTGGCTGGCTCATTCATGTCGGAGAATTTCATGAGCGCAGGTACCAACTGGAACATCGACCGCCTCTTCAGCGCGCTGCAAGCCCTGGACGAAGTGGTCGCCAAAGACATTACGCTTTCTCTGGTTCAAGGCTCCGAGTCCAGCATCAAGCTGGAAATGAACGACTTCGGGGGCTTGCCGATTTACATCGCGGTGGTGGGCGAGCAGATCATCGTCGACACCGTGCTGGTCGACGTCGAGTCGATCAACGACGTAACGGCCTTCAATGACGCCGTGCTGCGCAGCCGGGAAATGTTCCCGTTGTCGTCGATCGGCATCGAGTCCATGCCGAACGGCCAGGTTGTTTACAACATGTTTGGTGCGCTGAGTTCCGACTCCAGCCTGACCAACATCGTGACCGAGGTGAAAACCCTGGTCGATAACGTGCAGCGCGCCAGCGAAGCCTTCGAACGTTTCTTCAATTAAGTATTCGGGAGTATCCAATGACTCAGTCCATCTGGAGCAAATTGTTCACCGCGCTGCGTGGCGGTGCCAGCGAAGTCGGCGAATCGATCGTCGACCAACAGGCCCTGCGCATCCTTGATCAAGAAATTCGCGACGCCGACACCGCCTTGGCCAACGCCAAGCGTGAGTTGGTGAGCATCATGGCCAAGCACAAGCTGGCAGCGGATCGCGTAGGCGAGTACGACGCCAAGATCAAAGACCTGGAATCCAAGGCGATGGCCGCTATTCAGGCCAACCGTGAAGACCTGGCCCTGGAAGTGGCCGAAGCCATTTCGACCCTGACCAACGAACGTGACGCCGAGCAAAAGCAGACCGCCGAGTTCGGTGGTTACGCCGACAGCATGCGCAAGGACATCACCAAGGCCGAAAGCCGGATCAAAAGCCTGCGCCAGCAAGTGGACATGGCCAAGGCCCGCGAAAGCGTGCAAAAGGCCCAGGTCAGCGCTTCCATCGCCAGCGGCGGCGCCAACGGCAAGCTGGAAACTGCGGTGGGTACGCTTAACCGCCTGCAAGCCAAACAGCAGCAACGTGCCGCTGAACTGCAAGCCCAGGATGAATTGGCCGAGGCATCGACCGGTACTGACCTGGAACGCAAACTGCGCGACGCCGGCATCACGCCGGACACTGGCAGCGCCAATGCGATTCTGGAGCGTCTGAAGCAAAAGTCGGCCGAGTAAACGACGCCGAAGCAGGTCTGCCCTAAAGCCGGACAGTTAAGTGAGCGAAATGCTCAAGGCAGCGAAGATCAAATGTGGGAGCGGGCTTGCTCGCGAAGGCGTCGGCTCGGCAAACATAGGCGTTGGCTGACCCACCGCTTTCGCGAGCAAGCCCGCTCCCACAGGGGGGCTTGCGCTTAACCGACCGGCATTAAGGTCTGCCCATCTTTTTTACGTCGAGGTCTGGATGGACGCCCTGAAGGGTTTCAAGACAATCGCAAGCCTGGCCGTGTTCATGGTCGCGCTGCAACTGCTCAATGTCGCCACCGGTTACAGCCTCATGGCGTTCGGGCTGGTCCCGAGGACCGTGTCGGGCCTGTTCGGCATCCTCACCTCGCCATTTCTGCACGCCTCCTTCGCCCACCTGAGCGCAAACCTGATTGCCTTTGTAGCGCTGGGCACCCTGGTCATGGTCGAAGGGCTCAACCGGTTCATAACCGTCAGCGCGATTATTATCCTGCTGGGCGGTTCGTTGGTCTGGCTGTTCGGGTTCAGCGGCGTACACGTCGGTGCCAGCGGCTGGGTCTTTGGGCTATGGGCCTACCTCTTGTCGCGCGCCTGGTTCCACAGGAGCTGGATCAACCTGATAGTCGCCGCTGTCGTGGCGGTGTTTTATGGCGGATTGATCATGGGGTTTGTGCCGCGCCAGGGGATTTCCTTCGAAGGGCATCTGTTTGGTGCGCTCGCCGGATTTATTGCTGCCAAGGTACTTCTCTCAACACCGCGCAGCAGGTTTAATGCCGGGTGAACGCACTTGAGCATCCAGACGCCGAGGCGATGACGTCATCAGGATTCAAGCACCCAGGGAGCCAGGGGCGAAATGTCGATTTTCCTTTTGTTGCGCATGTACGCTTCCTCCCTCTTTCACCGCTTCGGCTGGGCAGGCTTGATCATTGCCCTGGGTGTACACCTGAGCACGGCTTACCTGGGCCTGGTGCTTCTGGGCGAACAACACCTCACCGCCCTCGCCACGTTTATCTACTTCTATCTCACCACCACGCTCACCGTCGGCTACGGCGACCTCGCCCCGCAGACCTCGGCAGGGCGCATTTTCGTGGCGACCTGGGTGATGCTCGGGGGCATTGCGCTTTTAACGGCAGCCATCGGCAAAACCACCAGCAGTGTTATCGATGCATGGAGAAAAGGCATGAAGGGCAAAGGTGATTTCACCGGCAAGGTCGGCCATACGGTACTCATCGGCTGGGAAGGTGCGTCCAGTGAGCGGGTCATCGAGTTGTTGCTGCAAGATGAAACCTCGAACGACAACCTGATCGTGATTTGCGATTGCACCCTCGAAGAAAACCCGATGCCGGGCAAAGCCGCGTTTATCCGTGGTGAAAGCCTGTCCTCCACCGCGTTGTTGCTGCGCGCCGGTGTGCCCGGTGCCGAGCGTGTGCTGGTGCGAACCCCGTCTGACGACCTGACGCTGGCCACGGTGCTGGCGGTGAATCAACTGAGCCCCGTCGGGCACGTGGTCGCCCACTTCAATGAAAGTGAAATTGCCGCACTGGCCAGCTCCTATGCCCCGCGCCTGGAATGCACGTCCAGCATGGCCATCGAAATGCTGGTGCGTGCCTCCCAGGATCCGGGCTCGTCAGTGGTCATCAATGAGCTGCTGTGCGTGGGGCAGGGCGCCACTCAATACCTGATGCGATTGCCCGAGGCCTTTGAAGCCACCTTCGGCGATCTGTACACGCGGATGAAAGAACACCACAACGCCACCCTTATCGGCTATCGCGCCAAAGGTGCGCAGCAACCGTCGATCAACCCGCCCAGTGCCACGCGCGTTGAAGGCGGCGAGCTCTTCTACATTGCCTCCACCCGCCTCAAGGAAATCTCCAATGGGATGGTTTAAACAGTTGATGGGGCTCGAGGCCCCGAACGCCAATCCACAATCGAACCGGCTCGCCGCCGAACCCGTGCCGACCACCGGGCCGCTGGGCCTGGCGCCTGGCAAAGGCGTGATGTTCGACACCACCCTGAAATTGTTGCTCGATGGGAAAACCTCGGTGGTGATCCCAGGCTCCCAGGAAATCTGGAGTAACGGCACCGTCGACCTCGGGCAGTCGACCTGGCTGTCACGCTATTACATGAACGACGAAGATTACTGGCTGCAGGTGCACACCACCGGCGACATCGCCGGGCAGGTCGAGTCGGTGATCCTGTTCAACTACTTGAGCTACGTCACCATCAGCAGCGAAGCGGAACTGCGCAGGCTGGCAGGCCCACAGAGTTTGATCGGGCTGCCGACTTACACCCACAACGGCGTCGAGTACACCCGTGTATGGGGCAGCGAAGCCGGGCAGACCGAATTGGTGGCGATGAGCGAGCGCGTGATAAACCCGGAAGACGCCTACAACGTCGAGCACCGTTCGATGCTCTACGCCCGCGACACCGGCCTGACCGATCGCCGCGAGTTCCTGCTGTTTTCCGTCGAAGAAGATGCCGAGGGTGGCATCAGCCTGAGCACGTCGCTGGGCATTTCGCTGTACACAACCGACCTGACCGCGCTCTAAAAAAAGGAAGCCGTCCATGCTAGAAGCTCTCTCCATCTCCCTGAACAAAGCCGCTGTGCTCGGCTTTGTCATCTACATCCTGGGGGCTGCGGTGTTGTTCGCGCTGTTCCAGTTCATCTACACCCGCATCACCCCGCACAAGGAGTTCGAACTGATCCGCGCCGGCAACGTTTCGGCGGCGGTGGCCCTGGGTGGCGCGATCATTGGTTTTGCCATTCCGGCCAGCAACGTGATCGCCTACTCCATCAGCCTGCTGGATTTTGTCGTCTGGTCGGTGATCGCGGCCGTCGTCCAGTTGCTGGCGTTTCTGCTGACCAGCCTGGTGCTCAAAGGCACGTCCGAGCGCATCAAGAACGGCGAAGTCGCGGCCGGCATCTACGTGGCCGCCGTCGCCATCAGCGTCGGCATGCTGAACGCCGCGTGCATGACGCCCACCCAGTACTGATTGCGCACGGAGCTCTCGATGAAACGAAGCAAGTACGTCCAGCTTTCGCTGGCAGCGTCGGTCGCCATGGCGATATCCGGCTGCGGGCCGACAGAAAAAACCTACGATTTGCAGAAGAAGTACAACTTCCAGTCGGTCCAGCAATGCGCCGATGAAAAGTTGCCGGTAGACGTCTGCTCGGACGCCTACATGACCGCCATGGCCGAGCACCGCCGCATCGCGCCGGTGTACGACAGTCAGACCGATTGCGATGCCGACTTTGTCGCCGACTGGTGCCAGCAAGACTCCACCGGCAAGTTCATCCCAAGGCTGGGCGGTTTCGAACTGACCGCCGAAGGCCAGGTGACCCAATCCCAGGTCGACGCGGCCAATGCCCAGGTGGCCGGCTCGCAAGCCAACAGCGGTGGCTCAGGTTTCTCCACCAGCAGCCTGCTCACCGGCCTGTTGATCGGCAACATGCTCAGCAACAATCGCAACAGCTACCGCTCCGAGCCGGTGTACCGCTACCGCGATGATCGCGGCAATTACGGCAACTCGACGCTCAACCAGCGTGTCTCCAACGGGGCGACCTTTGGCCGTTCCAACCAGGCCCGATATGGCAGCAGCAATTACTCCAACACGCTGCGCTCCTCCAGCAAGCCGGTGAACGTTGCGTCGTCCACCTCCCGTGGCGGCTTCGGCAGCAAAGCCAGTGCTCGTAGCGGCTGGGGCGGCGGCGGGTCGAGCAGTTAAGGAAGCCAGTTCATGAAGAAGATCCACTGCGCAGAACGTCATGACTGGAAGCAGACCGCCGACAGCCTCGGCTTCCTGTTCCATACCATCGACGGTGAACCTTACTGGGACGAAAGCGCGTACTACCAGTTCACGCTCGAGCAAATCGAGCGCGACCTCGAAGACCCGACCACCGATATCCATGACATGTGCATGGACCTCGTGGCCCGCGTGGTGCAAAACGAGGAGCTGCTGGAACGCCTGAGCATTCCTGCGCCGTTCTTCGACATGATCCGCACCTCATGGCTCGAAGGCCACCCGCACCTGTACGGGCGCATGGACTTCTCCTACAACGGCAACGGGCCAGCCAAACTGCTTGAGCTCAACTACGACACACCCACCAGCCTCTATGAAGCGGCCGCGTTTCAATGGGGCTGGCTGGAGCAATGCATCGAACGCGGCCTGTTGCCCAAGCACGCCGACCAGTTCAACAGCATCGACACCAAGCTGCATCAAGCCTTCGCGCAATTGCAGCTCAACCAGCCGTTCTACTTCGCCTCGATGAAAGACTCGATCGAAGACAAAGGCACCACCGACTACCTGCGCCTGGTCGCCGAAAAAGTCGGTATCGAATCCCGCCACATCGACATCGAAGACATCGGCCTCACCAGCGAAGGCCGCTTTGTCGACCTTGAGGATCGCTGGATTCCCCACCTGTTCAAATTGCACGCCTGGGAATTCATCTTCCACGAACCCTTCGGCGCCGCGATTGCCCAGAGCGACACGCAGTTTTTCGAGCCCGCGTGGAAAGCCATCCTCTCCAACAAAGGCATCCTGCCGCTGCTGTGGGAATTCAATAAGGGCCACCCGAACCTGCTCGCCTCCAACCTGGATACCGACCCTGACAAAGCCGTGCCCAAAGGCTGGGTGCGCAAGCCCTTCTTCTCCCGCGAAGGCGCCAACATCGAACTGCAAACGGCCGACGGCCTGATCGTAAAAGAAGACGGCCCCTACACGGACGCGCCGTTTATCCTTCAGGAATTCGCGCCGCTGCCACGCTTTGGCGACAGCTACACACTGATCGGCTCCTGGGTCATCGCTGACCAAGCCGCAGGCATCGGCGTGCGCGAAGACAACAGCCTGATCACCAAGGACTCAAGCCGGTTTCTACCGCACCTGATCCTTGACTGAACCACCCCAATCGCAACGCAGCAAAGACCAAATGTGGGAGCGGGCAAGCCCGCTCCCACAATTTTTAGGGGGGAGAAACGCTCAATCTCAACCCTGACGCGCCGCCAGCGCCGAATAGCTGTTCATCAAATTGCGATAGTTAGGAATTCGCTGCGACAACAAATTCCCCAGCCCCTCGATATCGTTGCGCCAGTCACCCTGCAACTCACACGCCACCGAAAACCAATTCATCATCTGCGCCCCCGCCTGCACCATCCGGCTCCATGCCGCCTGCTGCACTGTCGTATTAAACGTGCCCGACGCATCCGTCACCACAAACACCTCAAACCCCTCCGCCAGCGCCGACAACGTCGGGAACGTCACACACACATCCGTCACCACACCCGCAATAATGATCTGCTTACGCCCAGTCGCCTTGACCGCCTTGACGAAATCCTCGTTGTCCCACGCATTGATCTGACCGGGGCGAGCGATATACGGCGCCTGCGGGAACATCTCTTTCAACTCCGGCACCAACGGGCCGTTGGGGCCTTGCTCGAAACTGGTGGTGAGAATGGTCGGCAAGTTGAAGAACTTGGCCACGTCCGCCAGGGCCAGCACATTGTTCTTGAACTCATTGGGGGAGAAATCCTGCACCAGCGAGATCAGGCCGGTTTGGTGGTCGACCAGCAAAACAATGGCGTCGTCTTTGTTCAAGCGGCTAAGGGTTGGAGTGCTCATGGTTGAAATCCTTTTTTGTTTAGGTTGGGTTGGCGTTGCGTTCAACATGGGCACAGATTAATGGGTGGGTGGCGGGGGATAAATCGGGCGGGGTAGGTAATACTGTCAACTAAAAGGTGACAATGGTTGGATGGCCAGCAGTACGGATCCCTTTCATTTGCAGGACGTTTCCTAGAGAATCCCGGCCGCTTGCGTCAGCAAAATCTCGCGACTAGGCTGCGTTCCGTCACTGCTTTTTCAGTGATCGGGTTTAGTCGCCCGGATTCGATTGGCGCATAAGCAATTCATGAGTCAGGCACCCCTTCGCCTGCATCTTATGGTGGCTGTGCGCAGGGCACCTCCGGGTGCGCCGGGTTCCCAATCGACCGGTCGACTAACCTGCGTACAGCTGCCGCCTTTCGTTTAGTCGCGGATCTTGGCAGCTCCAAATTATCGATTGGAGTTTTGCTATGAATAACGTTGTCTCGGATTCGCCAGCGTCGGCTGCGACTAAACCATTTACTGTTAATGAAGAATTGAGCTTCGAAGATGCCTGGGTGCGAGTGGCCGAGTTGCTGCAGTGTGCGGTGGCTACATCGCAGGCACTGGGTGAACCGCTGGGTGCGCCGCATCGGGCGGTGATGCATTTGGTGGAGATGGCGAAGATGGTGGCGGATCGGGCTGTGGAGTGTATGCAGCCGAAGTAAGAAAATGTCGCCTGTTCATTCTTCACCGTTCAGGCGACTCAATACTCAGTGTTCTTCAGTACGGCTCAGGCGTACGTCTTGAAGTCGTTGCTGTCGCGAATCAATAGCTGCATCAGCTTGGGATGAATGAAGAGCTTTTCCTTGCCAATCTGAACTTCCTGTAGAACGCCAATGGACACTAACTCTTTGAGGTAGCGAGAGGCGGCCTGGCGTTGAGCGATCTGCTTATCGACGACGTTGCTAATGCGGCAGTAGGGTTGCTCGAAAATCACATCCACTAATTCGCGGGTATAGGTTTTTGGCAGACGTTCGCGAACAAACTGGCTTGTGTGCTCGGATAGGCTGCGAATGGCGGCAATTTTGGCACTGGTCCAGCGGGCGGTTTCTTCTACGGCGGTGAGCATATAGAGCAGCCAGGGCTCCCAGGCTTGCTCGCGGGTCACATCAAGTAGCAGTCGGTAGTAATCGGCTCTATGCGCAATGATGAAATGGCTTAGGTAGAGAATCGGTAGATTCAGCAGACCTTCCTGAATCAGATACAGGGTATTGAGTACCCGGCCGGTACGGCCATTGCCGTCGGTGAACGGGTGAATGGCCTCGAATTGATAGTGCCCCACGGCCATTCGTACCAAAGGATCGAGGTCTGTCTCGTTGTGTAAAAAACGTTCCCAATTGGCTAGCAAGTCGCGTAATCGATCTTCGCCCTCTGGTGGCGTGTAGATGATCTCGCCGGTGCGGTCATTGGCTAGCTGGACGCCTGGTACACGGCGAATGTCCATGTTCACGCCCTTGAGCGTGCGACAGATTTCTACTGCCGTGCCTGTGGAGAGTGGGCGCTCAGCCAACGATTGGTAACCGTTATGAAGAGCCTTGCGGTACCGCAGGGCTTCTTTGGTCGCGGGATCTGCATGGTTGGCCCCATCCTGGGCATGCCGGAAGAGCAGGTCCGTGGTAGTGACGATACTTTCAATCTCGGAGCTGTCCTTGGCTTCCAGCAAGGGGATGGTATTGATCAGCATCGTTTGATTAGGGATCAGCTCGGCAGCTTGTTTCAATTCGGCCAAGGCTGCGCGGGCTTCAATGCAGCGTTTGAGTACTGCCCGGGTTTCCAGCTGTGCTGACGGCGGTAGTGGCGGAAGCTGGTTGTAAGGCTTATCGGCTTGCCATGGGAAATGAGGTGTTGTCATGGATGAGAGTGTGTCCACGAGGTCCATTTATAGGCGAGGTCGCTGTCATAAACGTCCTCTCATGGCATCAGTGTAATCATGTGGGCGTCATGTGTCGCTATTTTGTGATTTTTGCGACATGTCTTGTTCTTGTGTCGCTGGCGACGACACTTTAGCTAAGAGCCAACCGGCCAGGCGACTATTCATTTAGGCGTGCGCTTTAGAACAGAGTTTTTGCGGAGTAGAGGTGATAGTACGCAGCGGACCTACTCGCCCCAGCAGGTACCAACGCGTTTTTGAGGTTTAAATGGCATTAAAAAGCCGGCTTGTGGCCGGCTTCTCGGGGACTGCCTCAGCTTGTTTTTGACAAACCTCACCAGCCTTCAAATCGCTCAGCCCACGTCGAGTCGGGCTGAATAGTAGGGGCATCTGCGGGAACTCCTCCGCATCGCCAGGCAGGATAGGTAGCGCAAAGCCACCCCCTGCCAAATGTGGGCGGCATTCTACCCACATTCACCTCATATGCCTACCTCCGGGTCCGATTTAGAGCCTTCCCAGCCCAGCAGGTGTTCGTCCAGTGGGACCGGTCGGCGGTTGTTCAGGGTGGACCACCAGAACACCCAGCCGACGATCTCGAAGTTCTGTTCAAAGCGTTGTTCGTGGGTGAGGTATTCGTCCGGGTGTTCGCCGGCGTTGTGGCTGCGCATGCGCAGGCCGCCGCCAGGGCGGTTGTAGAGGTATTTGATGCGTAGCATGCCGTCGTGTTCGACGGCGTAGATTTCGCCGTCGGTGATTTGGCTGCGGCCTCGGTCGATGGCGAGGGTGGCGCCTTGCTGGATGATGTCGATCATGCTGTTGTCGACCATGTAGGCGCCTACCGCGCGGTCGGGGTTTACGTTGAGGGTTTCGAGGGTGTGCAGGGAGACGCGGATGCGCTCGGTCGAAGTGAACGTGGGGTGGAGGGGAATCTCCACGTCGATTTTTTCCGGGAGACGGACGGGGCCCGTGAGGTACTTGCCGCTTTCTTCGCGGGTGGCGATGCCTTTCCTTGGGTCCGGGCCTTCCAGCAGGAAGTTGGCCGGTGGGTGTTTGAGGCCTTCGCCGGTGCGCAGCCAACGGCTGGAGACGCAGAGCAGTTCTGCGATCTCGTTGAGTCGGCCCATGGGCACGCCGCGCTTGAACCAGTTGTTCACGTGTTGAGGCGTGACACCACGGTTCTTGGCGAAGTCGGAAGCGGAAAGATGAACTTCCCGCAGTAACGCTTTTAGTCGATCACCTGATGTATTCATAAACGCAGAGTTTACTGGCCTGAAAAACACATCAAATAAACTATGCGTTGAGTTTCGTGTGTAGGGATTTGCTTAGTTGTAGTCTGATATTTCAGTTATCTAATCTTATTAAACGCTCCGAATTAAACATTGAACTTTGCGTTTAATTTTTCCCACAAAAAAAGCCCCGAATCGTCGGGGCTTTTTAGATTGCCGAGGCAATGAGGAGCGGGTATCAGCCTTTGTAGGCAGCGACCGACTTCATGATCTCGGCGCGGGCGGCGTCTGCGTTGCCCCAACCGTCGATCTTCACCCATTTGCCTTTTTCGAGGTCTTTGTAGTTCTCGAAGAAGTGCTTGATCTGTTCCAGCAGCAGTGGCGGCAGGTCGGTGTATTCCTTCACGTCCACATACAGCTGAGACAGCTTGTCGTGTGGCACCGCGATAACTTTGGCATCGCCGCCGCCGTCGTCGGTCATGTTCAGGATGCCGACTGGGCGCGCACGGATGACCGAGCCTGGGGTAACCGGGTAAGGGGTTACTACCAGCACGTCGAGGGGGTCGCCGTCGTCAGCCAAGGTGTTAGGAATGAAACCGTAGTTGGCCGGGTAGAACATTGGGGTGGCCATGAAACGGTCAACGAACAGGCAGTCGCTGTCTTTGTCGATTTCGTATTTGATCGGCGCGTGGTTGGCCGGAATTTCGATGGCGACGTAGATGTCGTTCGGCAGGTCTTTGCCAGCCGGAATCTTGCTGTAGCTCATTGGGCGGTGCCCCCGTAGTTGGCCATGAAACATGGCCGGATTGGCCTAAAAGTGGCGGCGATTATAGGCATATTCTGACGCCGATGCCATGCGTCAGACGTCGTGTGGCGCCAGCGGTTCAGTCTGGTAGCGGGCATCGCCGGTTTGCAGTTGGTGCAGGCGGGCCAGCGGGTCCTGGCGATAAAAGCGGCTCAATTGCGCGTACACCTGGGGATAACTGCTGACCAGTAAATCCGGGGCACTGAAGAAATACTCACTGGTGACGGCAAAGAACTCCGCCGGGTTTTCGGCGGCGTAGGGGTCGATGTCGGTTTCGGCGTCCGGGTTGGCATCCAGCTGGCGGTTGAGGTCGTCAAAGGCGCTTTGCATCACGCTGGCCCATTCCTGCACGCGCATGTCGTGGTGCAGCGGCGGCAAGCCGTTGGCGTCGCCGTTGAGCATGTCCAGCTTGTGCGCCAGCTCGTGAATCACCAGGTTGTAGCCTTCCCACTGGCCGCTGGCCAGAACGCCGGGCCAGGCGAGGATCACCGGGCCTTGCTGCCAGGCTTCGCCGCTGTGTTCACCGTCCCACTCGTGCTCAACGCCGCTGGCATCGCGATGGCGCTGGGGGCTGAGGAAGTCGTCAGGGTACAGCACGATTTCGTGGAAGCCCTGGTACCAGTCGAGGTCGCCCAGGTTCATCAGTGGTAATTGCGCCTGGGCAGCGAGCAGCAGGCGCTGTTCCTGATGCAGCTCGACGCCGGGCAGGGCGGTGAGGTGCTTTTCACTCAGGAACACCACGCAGGCTTCGCGCAGCCACTGGTCCTGCTCGGCGCTGATGCCGTCGAGGAAGGTCAGGTGATGGCGCACCCGCTGCCAGGTGTCATCGGCAATCGGGTGCTTGGCCAGCAGGCGCCGGCGACGCCAGGCGCTGAGGGACCACATCGCGGGTTACTGCGGCTTGGCTTCGGAGCTGCGGCCAAACCGGCTGCGGAACACGCCGATGATCATCGGCACCAGCGACAGCAGGATAATAAACACCACCAGCAGCGAGAGGTTCTTCTTGATAAACGGCACGTTGCCGAAGAAGTAACCCAGGGTGACCAGGCCGCCGACCCACAGGACGGTGCCGAACACGCTGAAGCCGAAGAAGCGCGGGTAAGGCATTTTGGCGATACCGGCCACGAACGGCGCAAAGGTGCGCAGGATCGGCAGGAAGCGCGCCAGGGTCACGGTTTTGCCGCCGTGTTTGTCGTAGAAGTCGTGGGTTTTTTGCAGGTAATCGCGGCGGAAAATTTTCGAATTCGGGTTGCTGAACAAGCGTTCCCCGGCCGTTCGTCCGATCACGTAGTTGGTACTGTCGCCGAGGATGGCTGCCAGCATTAACAGGCCGCCCAGCAGGACCGGGTCCATGCCGCCGCCTGCGGCAATGGCGCCGGCGATAAACAGCAAGGAATCACCGGGCAGGAAAGGCATTACCACCAAACCGGTTTCGCAAAAGATAACCAGGAACAGAATGGCGTAGATCCACACTCCGTAGTTTCTTACCAGCATGTCGAGGTACACGTCGAGATGCAGGATAAGGTCGAGCGGGTTGAAATCCATGAATGGCACCTGTGTGAATGGCCCGGCTCAGCGGGCCTGTGCGGAAGCTACGGGTAAGTTAGGCTACAAGCGTATGTCGCGATTCTTACAACTCTGAGAGGTCCGCATTATACGGATTGAGAGGTGAAAAGCGTGTTGGTTTTGTAGCGGGGAGTGTCGCTGGTAGCAAGGCTCTACACCGATTCAAATGTTGCTTAGATGTAAAGGTGGGAGCGGGCTTGCTCGCGAAAGCGGTGGGTCAGTCGAGTCTTTATTAACTGATACACCGCTTTCGCGAGCAAGCCCGCTCCCACAGGGGATCTATGGTGGTTGGGCTAACAGCGTCAGTCCTCACTGATCGGCAGCACGTAGTTCTTGAACTCCGTATCCTCTCGAAAGCCGATCGACTCATAGGTCTTCTGCGCCACCTCGTTGTCACTGCTGGTCGACACCCGCAGCCGCACCGCGTGCGTTTCCTTGGCCATTTTCTTCGCGGTGCGCATCAGGTTGTCGGCCACCAACTGCCGGCGGGCATCTTCGGCGACGTAGATATCGTTGAGGATCCACACGCGTTTAAGCGACAGCGACGAAAAGCTCGGGTACAGCTGGCAGAAACCCAGCAACCTTTTGTCGTCATCATCCGCCAGGGCCAGGTAGATCACCGACTCCTTGCGGCGCAGGCGCTTTTCCAGAAAGGCCCGCGACGAATCCGGGAAGGGCAGTGCGCCATAAAATTCACGGTACTTGACGAACAACGGGGTCAGCAGGTCCAGGTGTTCCAGGGTCGCTTGAGTAATCCGCATGCCAGGCCTCAACTTCCAAATGGGGTATGACCACACACGCGGCCGTGACTCGATGCTGCCTAATGACGCAAAAAAGCGCAATCGTGCAGCGATCAGTCATTGGGTGGGCTAAGCAGGAAATTGCCTTTCATCAGGTCAGGATCATCCGATTCGATGGTTTGAACCTGCGCCTCATCCTTGAGGTTGACCCCCGACAGCTGCCGACGACAGGCTTCTTTCATCAAATAAAGCAGGCGATGGGCGGCCATGCCGTAGCTCAGGCCCTCCAGGCGCACGTTGGAAATGCAGTTGCGGTAGGCATCGGTGAGGCCGACCTTGGGGTTGTAGGTGAAATACAGCCCCAGGCTGTCCGGCGAGCTGAGCCCCGGCCGTTCGCCGATCAGAATCACCACCATCTTGGCCCCCAGCAACTGGCCGATTTCATCGGCCACGGCCACGCGGCCCTGTTCCACCAGGATCACCGGCGACAAGGACCAGCCTTCAGCCTGGGTCTGCTCCTCCATGCGTGTAAGAAACGGCAATGTGTGTTTATGCACCGCCAGCGCCGACAGGCCATCGGCCACCACCACGGCCAAATCCACGCCGCCTGGGTTGGCGGCGGCGTAGTCCCGCAGGCTCTGGGCTGACTCATCACTTAAACGTCGACCCAGATCCGGGCGCTGCAGGTACATGTGCCGGTCCACCGCAGCGCTGTGCAGCAGCAGGCTGTCACGCCCGCGCTCGGCCATTTGGCTGCTCAGGCCCGCGTGGTCGAAGGGCAAGTGCACCGCGTCGCGCGCCTGGGCGTGGGCGAACTGGAAATCCAGTTGCGCGTTGGTGGGAATACTGGTGCCGGTGCGGCCCAGCGCAATGCGTGCAGGCGTGAGGCGGCGCAGTTCCAGCCACGGGTTGTCAGGCAGGTCGAGTTGCACGGGCGGCTCCTTCATCCTAATTGCTTCAAGGCGTGACGAAACGCCGGTGGCAGGCTGTTGCCAAAGTGCACCTTGCCGTCGGCCTGGGTGAAGATGCCCATTTTCGCCAGCCACTGTTCAAACTCCGGCGCCGGCTTTAAACCCAATGTTTGCCGGGCGTACAGGGCATCGTGAAACGAGGTGGTCTGGTAGTTGAGCATGATGTCGTCGGAGCCGGGGATGCCCATGATGAAGTTGATCCCGGCCACGCCCAGCAGGGTCAGCAGCGTGTCCATGTCATCCTGGTCGGCCTCGGCGTGGTTGGTGTAGCAGATATCACAGCCCATCGGCACGCCGAGCAGCTTGCCGCAAAAGTGGTCTTCAAGGCCGGCGCGGATGATCTGCTTGCCGTTGTACAGGTACTCCGGGCCGATAAAACCTACGACCGTATTGACCAAAAACGGCTTGAAATGCCGCGCCACGGCGTAGGCGCGGGTTTCACAGGTTTGCTGGTCGACGCCAAAGTGCGCATTGGCCGACAAGGCACTGCCCTGGCCGGTTTCGAAATACATCAGGTTCTGGCCCAAGGTGCCGCGATTCAGGCTCAAACCCGCTTCGTAGCCTTCCTGCAGCACGCTCAGGCTGATGCCGAAACTGGCGTTGGCCGCTTCGGTGCCGGCAATCGACTGGAACACCAGGTCCAGCGGCACGCCACGGTTGATGGCCTCGATGGAGGTGGTCACGTGGGTCAGCACGCAGGCTTGGGTGGGGATTTCGTAGCGCTGGATGATCGCGTCGAGCATCTCCAGCATGGCGCAGATCGAAGCGATGCTGTCGGTGGCCGGGTTGATGCCGATCATCGCGTCGCCGTTGCCGTAGAGCAGGCCGTCGAGAATGCTGGCGGCGATGCCTGCGGGTTCATCCGTCGGGTGGTTGGGTTGCAGGCGGGTCGACAGCCGCCCGCGCCGGCCCATGGTGCCGCGAAACTGTGTCACCACGCGGATCTTCTGCGCCACCAGCACCAAATCCTGCACGCGCATGATCTTCGACACGGCAGCGGCCATTTCCGGTGTCAGTCCGGGCGCCAGGGCGCGCAGGCTTTGTTCATCGGCCGCATCACTGAGCAGCCAGTCCCGTAGGCCACCGACGGTCAGGTGGCTGACTACGCTAAACGCCTGTTTATCGTGGGTGTCGATGATCAGCCGGGTGACTTCGTCGCTTTCGTAGGGGATCAGCACTTCTTCGAGGAAGTGTTTCAACGGGATATTGGCCAGCGCCATTTGCGCCGCCACGCGCTCGCCGTCGTTTTGCGCCGCCACGCCTGCGAGGAAGTCGCCGGAGCGCGCCGGGCTGGCCTTGGCCATCACGTCCTTGAGGCTGTCGAAACGGTAAGTCTGTGTACCCACCGCGTGGGAAAAGCTTGCCATACAGTGTCTCCTGGGCGGCGCAAGCAGATGCTCGCGCCGAGGTTTACGGCTATCAGTGCAAGGCGGCCTCTGCGGCCTGGATCGCCGCGAATTCCTCTTCGGGCGTGCCCGCTACTAAGTGATGCCGGCTGTAGAAAGCAAAGTAAGCAATTAATACTCCATAGATGATCGCCGCGCCAATCACCACCCGTGGATCCACCAGAAAGCCCGCCACCACGGCCACGCAGGCCAGTAGCAGCGCGATACCTGACGTGAAAATGCCACCCGGCGTACGGTACGGACGCTCCATCTTGGGGCGACGGATGCGCAACGTGATATGCGCGGCCATCATCAGCACGTAGGAAATGGTCGCGCCGAACACCGCCACCAGAATCAGCAGGTCACCTTGACCGGTCAGCGACAGGCCAAAGCCGATGATGCCGGGAATGATCAAGGCCAGCACCGGCGCCTTGCTTTTGTTGGTCTGCGACAGCTTGCGTGGCAGGTAGCCGGCGCGGGACAGAGCAAAGATCTGCCGCGAATAGGCGTAGATAATCGAGAAAAAGCTCGCGATCAGCCCGGCCAGGCCCACCAGGTTGACGAAGCTGCCCATCCAGGTCGAACCGCCGTACGACAATGCCAGCGCTTCAACCAGCGGGTTGCCCGACTTGACCAGTGCGTAAGTGCCCGCACCGCCTGGCGCAATCACCAGAATCAACAGGGCAAAGCTGGTCAGCACCACAATGGCGCCGATCAAGCCACGCGGCAGGTCACGCTTGGGGTTCTTGGTTTCTTCGGCGGCCAGGGGCACGCCTTCGACGGCGAGGAAAAACCAGATCGCGTAGGGAATCGCCGCCCACACGCCGACATAGCCAAACGGCAGGAAGCTGCTGGCGCCCTTGGCCTCGGTCACCGGGATATCGAGCAAGTTGGCGACGTTGAAGTGCGGCACCATCGACACCAGGAACACAGCCAAGGCAATCGCTGCGATGGCGGTGATCACAAACATCAGCTTCAGGGCTTCACCCACGCCGAAGATGTGGATGCCGATAAAGATGATGTAGAACGCCAGGTAAATCATCCAGCCGCCGATGCCGAACAACGACTCGCAATAGGCGCCGATAAACACCGCGATGGCGGCGGGCGCGATCGCATATTCAATGAGGATGGCGGTGCCCGTGAGGAACCCGCCCCAAGGGCCGAAGGCACTGCGGGCAAAGCCGTAGCCACCGCCGGCGGTAGGAATCATTGAAGACAGTTCGGCCAGGGAGAAACACATGCACAGGTACATGGTGGCCATCAGCAAGGTGGCGAGGAACATACCGCCCCAGCCACCCTGGGCCAGGCCGAAGTTCCAACCGGCGTAGTCGCCGGAGATCACGTAGGCAACGCCAAGGCCGACCAGCAGCACCCAACCGGCAGCGCCTTTTTTCAGTTCGCGTTGTTGGAAATAGTCGGTGCCGACTTTTTCGAAGTCGACGGAAGAGCCAGTGGGTTCGCTAGGCATGGGAAAGTACCGTCCGTTGTTATTATTGTGTGTAGCAAGCGAGATCATTCCCACGCTCTGCGTGGGAATGCATCCCGTGACGCTCTGCGTCACCTTGCACCGGCTTGAGCCTTGTGCAGACATCGGGACGCGGAGCGTCCCAGGCGGCATTCCCACGCAGAGCGTGGGAACGATCGGGAGGGTTAGAAAAAGCCCAGCGGATTAATGTCGTAACTCACCAGCAGGTTTTTAGTCTGCTGGTAGTGGTCCAACATCATCTTGTGGGTCTCACGGCCCACGCCGGACTTCTTGTAGCCACCAAACGCGGCATGCGCCGGGTACAGGTGGTAGCAGTTGGTCCACACGCGGCCCGCCTTGATCGCGCGGCCCATGCGGTAGGCGCGGTTGATGTCGCGGGTCCACACGCCGGCGCCGAGGCCGAACTCGGTGTCGTTGGCAATCGCCAGGGCTTCGGCTTCGTCCTTGAAGGTGGTGATGCTCACCACCGGGCCGAAGATTTCTTCCTGGAACACGCGCATCTCATTGGTGCCCTTGAGCAGCGTCGGCTGGATGTAATAACCACCGGCCATGTCGCCGGTCAGTTGCTCGACCTTGCCACCGGTGAGCAGTTGCGCGCCTTCGCCCTTGGCGATTTCCAGGTAGGACAGGATCTTGTCGAACTGCTGCTCGGACGCCTGGGCGCCGACCATGGTGTCGGTGTCCAGCGGGTCGCCGCGTTTGATCTGCTCGATCTTCTTCATCACCACTTTCATGAAGTCGTCGTAGATCGACTCTTCCACCAGTGCGCGGGATGGGCAGGTGCACACCTCGCCCTGGTTGAAGAACGCCAGGACCAGGCCTTCAGCGGCTTTTTCGATAAACGAAGGCTCGGCTTTCATGATGTCGGCAAAGAAGATGTTCGGCGACTTGCCGCCCAGCTCAACGGTCGACGGAATAATGTTCTCGGCCGCCGCGTGCATGATGTGCGAGCCCACCGGCGTGGAACCGGTGAAGGCGATCTTGGCGATGCGCTTGCTGGTGGCCAGGGCTTCACCGGCTTCTTTACCGAAGCCGTGCACCACGTTCAGCACGCCAGGCGGCAGCAGGTCGCCGATCAGCTCCATCAGCACGTTGATGCCCAGCGGGGTTTGCTCGGCGGGTTTAAGCACCACGCAGTTACCGGCGGCCAGGGCCGGTGCGAGTTTCCAGGCGGCCATCAGCAGCGGGAAGTTCCACGGGATGATCTGGCCGACCACGCCCAGTGGCTCGTGGAAGTGGTAGGAGGCGGTGAGTTCGTTGATCTCGGCGCTGGTGCCTTCCTGGGCGCGGATGCAACCGGCGAAGTAGCGGAAGTGGTCGGCGGCCAGCGGGATGTCGGCGTTGAGGGTTTCACGCACGGCCTTGCCGTTGTCCCAGGTTTCGGTGATGGCCAGCAGTTCGAGGTTCTGTTCGATACGGTCGGCGATTTTCAGCAGCACCAGCGAACGGTCCTGGGCCGAGGTCTTGCCCCAGGCGTCAGCGGCGGCGTGGGCCGCGTCCAGGGCCTTGTCGATGTCTTTGGCGGTGGAGCGCGGGAATTCGGCGATGGGCTTGCCGTTGACCGGCGAGGTGTTGGTGAAATAGTTGCCGTCCACCGGCGCAACGAATTCGCCGCCGATGAAGTTGCCGTACTTGGCCTTGAAGGAAACGATCGAGCCTTCGGTGCCGGGATGTGCGTAACGCATGGTGGGTATCTCCTGCTTTTATGTTTATTGGAGTACAGCGGTGTTGCGCGTGATAAAGCGTAGAGCAAAGGTCGGGCCACCGCCTTGCACGCCAGGTAAATCAAGGGTTTTGGCTTTGTTGCAAAGCGTCGCTGTGACACTTGCGGTACAGGTGGGGTGACAGTTTGTGCCATAAACGGTACAGCCTGTGACCAGTGGGTCGGCCCGGGATTGCAATGCCCGGATGGCTGGGGGATGCTGGCCGTTCTCACGCAGGGAGAATAATAAGAACATGCATAACGATCATTTCAGTCGCCATGCCCAGCAAGTCCTCACCGTCACCCGTGGGCAAGACCTCGGCCAGGGCCCCGGCAGCGACCCATCCATCGCCCGCTCCTGGCTGCGCTGCCTGGAGGACTATCACCTCGACCCGGCGCTGACCATGGCCCCCACCGTGCTTGAACACGGGCGCCTGCTCGAAAGTCGCGAGCGCTTGCAGCAAGTGCTGCACATCGCCGGCAGCGAGATGAACAGCCTGCATCAACAACTCTCCGGCGCCGGGCATGCGGTGCTGCTCACCGACGCCCGCGGGGTGATCCTCAACTGCGTGACTGCGCCGGCCGAGCGCAAGGTGTTCGAGCGCGCAGGCCTGTGGCTGGGCGCCGATTGGAGCGAGGCGTGCGAAGGCACCAACGGTATCGGCACCTGCCTGGTGGAGCGCCAGTCCCTGACCATTCACCGCGACGAGCATTTTCGCGGCCGCCACACCGGCCTGACCTGCTCGGCAAGCCCGGTGTTCGACCCCCATGGCGAACTATTGGCCGTGCTGGACGTGTCATCGGCGCGTGAGGCCGTGTCGCGTCAAAGCCAGTTCCACACCATGGCGCTGGTGAACTTGTCGGCCAAGATGATCGAAAGTTGTTACTTCCTGCGCCATTTTGAACAGCACTGGCTGCTGCGCTTTCACCTGCAGGCGGAGTCCGTGGGGTTGTTCAGCGAAGGGTTGCTGGCGTTCGACGGTGAAGGGCGTATCTGTGCGGTCAACCAAGGTGCGTTGAACCTGCTGGGCCAGGCGCGCGGCGGTTTGCTCGGGCAGCCGGTAGAGGCGTTTTTCGAGTGTTCGCTGGACCAACTGCTCGGCCGTGCCAGCGCCAATGCCACGGCCAGCTGGCCGTTGCGTACGCGGGACGGCCGGCAGTTATTCGCCGCGCTGCGCGGGCAGGTGCAGAGTTTGCCCGCGCCGCTGCCCAAGCCCGAGGCGCCACGCCTGCCGGGTATCTGCCTGGGTGACCCTGCGTTGCAACGTGATTTTAACAAGGCGCTGAGGGTGTTCGAACGCGACGTGCCGCTGCTGATCAACGGCGAAACCGGCTGCGGTAAAGAGGCGTTCGCCAAGGCCGTGCATCAGGCCAGCTCGCGTGCCAATAACGCCTTCGTCGCTCTCAACTGCGCCGCCATCCCGGAAAACCTGATTGAAAGTGAGTTGTTCGGTTACCGCGGCGGCAGCTTTACCGGCGCGTTAAAGGAAGGGATGCGTGGCAAATTACAGCAAGCCGACGGCGGCACGCTGTTTCTCGATGAGATTGGCGACATGCCCTTCGCGTTGCAAACCCGCCTTTTAAGGGTGCTGGAAGATCGCGTGGTGGTGCCCATCGGCGGTGCGCCGCAGGCGGTAGACGTCAGAATCATCAGCGCCACCCATCGTGACCTGTTGGCACGTGTTGCGAACGGTAGCTTCCGCGAAGATCTTTACTATCGTCTCAACGGCCTTGAAATAGCCGTGCCGCCCCTGCGTGAGCGTAGTGATAAAGCGCAATTACTGGCGTTTTTGCTGGCGCAAGAGGCAGCAGGACAGGTTGTTTTGCTTGATGAGGAGGCGCGGCACGCGTTGCTCGACTACGCCTGGCCGGGCAACGTTCGGCAATTGCGCAACGTACTTCGCACCCTGGCGGCCTTGTGCGAGAACGGGCGAATCAGGTTGGACGATTTGCCGCCCCTCATCCGCCAGGCGCGAGCGGCGATGGTTGTCGAGCCCCGGCAAGGGGGCGCTTTGGACGATGCAGAGCGCGTAGTGTTGCTCAACGCACTGAAGCAGCAACATTGGCACATGTCCCACGCAGCAGAAAGTTTGGGCGTGAGCCGGAATACGCTTTACCGGAAGTTACGCAAGCATGGTATCGAACGGTGTCCACAAGCGTGATCTGCACGTTTTAACCGCAACACATATGAAGCCTGATTATGAGGCGCTGATGAGGGCGACGTTTAGAACTGAAATATCTGGGTAAGCTTTTCCGAATTTTTTTTGTATGACTTGTAAGACATTGCACCACTCAGCGTACGAACAGTTATTCATTTGAATCGTACGCGAGTGTGGAAATGACAAATTTTCAAGACGTCAGAGTAACGCCTACCTTATCAGGCAACGTGGTAAGCGAACTTCCTGCGGCTGCCATCAAGAGTGCAGTCGTTCACAGCAACACACACGCGCAAATGCCTGACAGTCCCGACGCGCGTGCAATGGCTGACGCTCAATTGGCGAAGACCTACGCGATCGCATTAGCGACGCGCTCCTATCACGCCTCAATAGCGCCGCCTGACGTTCAAGTCACCCCTGAGTCCACACTCGGGCGTTGGCGCACCCAATTGGACAGTGCTTTCAAAAGCCCTGGATTTTTATCGTGGGCGAAAGCACAGGGGCTCGATACCAGGAGTCTCAAACTGGATCCCGTCCTCGGGGAGTTGACCGGCCTTGTAAATGGCAAGCTGCAGACGTTTTCCCTAAAAGATGATTCGGGCTGGTCAGATGTTTCTCGCGTGCTGTTATCGATTGCCAAGGCGATCGCTCCAATGCTCGGCCAGGCGTTCAATTACCCCTGGCCGGACGGTAAGGTGCCGCTGTACACGGTGGGGCGATTTTATGGAGCGCCTATCGACCTCTCCCCTTCGCAAGCTGCCTCGCACCGTGAGAAATTGATAGAAGGCGCCGCGTTTGAGTTTGAACCTGTGGGGCATGCGTCGCAGCGATCGGTAGAAGCATTAGCGGAGCAGGGCAAGGCGCTGGGTGATGACGCTAACCGTCATGCACTTATCGCTGCACTGAGGTCCCAGGTAGACGATGCTGGAGGGAAGATTGATCTGAATAACGTTATGGTCCCGATTGACCGACGTTCAAGTTTATTTCTTACCGAACAGCGCCGAGAGATAAGTGTTGCACAACTGCTCGAAAAGCAAGGGCATAAACTACCCGTCGACAGCACGCAGGCGCATGACCTGGCTAACGCACTGACCTTTGACCTTGCGCATAAGGTGCCTGGGGTTGACGCTGGTGGCGTCAGGCATATTGGTGGGCTGCTGAACAAAACTGAATTACGCAAGATGAAAGCGGTGGTGGATCAGTGGAAGCTCAAGCATGCAAGCCAGGCACCTGATCCGCAGGCAGGGGTGGGGGCAGGCAGTTTGTTACGCGGCCTGACCAGCACACTTGCGACGTCTACAAATAAGGTGATTGCGGACAACCCTTCATTTGCATTTGACCAACTCATTCGGTCGCCCGAGGCGCAGGCATTGGGCAAAACTATACAAGGTAAAATCAAATCAGCAGCGTCGCCGACCGGTGCAACTGAGGCCGTGACTGCGGCGCTTGTGCAAGAGCTTGACCCTAATCCAGAAAAGTCACGCTTCAACTTGGCGGGTTATAACCTCTATCAAAGCGAAAATGCAGGTGCCTCCGCTGCTGAAATCGTCAAACGTTTTACCGCTTACCTTGAAACTAAGGTGGGTGCTGAAGCGGCGCCTCTTGCTGCGCAACTATTACTGTCAGCCGTCGCCCCTGAACTCCTGGTAAAAAATATTCCACCTGGACTTGTTTATGGGTCTCATACGTGGGCGGATTTTTCTATAGCCGTTGCACTGGTAGAGCAAGAAGCGCCTGGCGCATCGGGGAACATGACGCTCAGTCAAGTCATGAACTATGCAGACGCGCAGCTTAGTATTCTTGACGGTGGGGATGAGTTAGCTGCCGCGTCCGCCGATTCGCTTATTGCATGGGGGCTCGCTAATCAGGTGATTAAAAACAACCCCAAGGGTCAATATACGTTCGAAGACGTCGAGCAATCATTAACAGTGTTAAAAAAGCAGAAAAAGGAATTGGCGTGGGCACGCGCTGAGCTGATGAAGCCAGCGCCCACTCGTGAGGCGTTGGCGCTGGCTGAGTTCAAGCGGGTGTTCCCGGGTGTTGACCCGACGAAGATAACACTACGAAGTAAAATGGATGACGGGTACCGTGTATCGCCACTTGATGTCTTCATGACGAAGCCCCTTAATCTGGAATGGTGGGCGCCGATAAATGAAAAGGAATTGCCTTGGGCAACGATTAAGTCTCGCTTTTCCGAGCTTGATCCAGACATCAATAAAACATTTTCTGAAACGTTTGAAGACTATACGAAGACTCAAACGGCGGCCTGGGCTATCCAGTTCAAGTATCAGGTTTCTCTGCTGCCTATAGCCGAACAAGAGCGTATCAACCAAGCGGATGTCACGTTCATGGGCGTGTCTCGCCCTTTTTTGGGTACAGAAGAAACGAACAGCAGCCAACTGTACCCTGGGCGCCGACCACGAACGCCGACCCCTAATGAACTTAAAGAGTTGGAAGGGGGGCAAGGTGTACTTATGAAAGTGGAGGGAGCTGACGGCAAGGTCGAGTACTATAGTTACTACCCAGGCCTAGGAAAGATCGTCAAGGAAAAGGGGGATCCGGGAGAACCGTCAAATTTTGATGACAGCAAGTATTTTTCCCCGGATTCCAAAGCCCGCGTACCCGGCACGTATAATGTTTTTACGGAATTTGATGCCACCAATCAGGACCGTGATGTGCCTGAGGTCACCGGCGAAGGACGAGTTCCTTATTTTTCTCGACGAAACGGTTCGCTGGCTACTGTGGTGGGTAAGTTTTTTACTAAAGATTATGGGCATTTGAAAGCACAGGCTGTCGGTGAAACGAGGATTGAAAAAAATACAGCAGGTATTCAAACCGTCAATAACTTTCTCCTTTCGCTTATTCCTTTCTATGACGGTATTAAGGATGCGATATCGGGGAATGTCGCAGGCGCAGTTTTCAATATCGGGTTCGATATTTTGGGGTTTTTTCTTCCCGGGGCAAGTGCCGCGAACAAGGCGTTGAAACTGGGCAAGTCAACAGGCAAAGTACTCAAGCGCTCTTTTTTTGCTGGTCTCGGTGCTTCGCTGGGCGTTACCGATGCCATTAACCTGCCGAGAAATATCAAGCGAGGGGTGGTGGCTGTCGGTAAGGATATGACGAGGGTGTACAAACACGCCGATGAGGTGCTTCCTCGACTCAAAGGCAATTATAGGTCTTATGAAGTGACAAGGACTTATAAGGACGGTGATATCGTCAAGGGCTTCTATCAGGTGGAATCAGATGGTGTGCGTAGGCCAGTAGTCGCTGTCTTAAAAAACGGGGCTTGGTATGCGTACAGTTCCCTCATGAATACACCCTTTGGTCCTCAGTTAGCGCAATTTGGTGTGCTGAGCGCACAGGCGCCGTCGAATAAAACGTAATGATGTTCAGACGGGTGGATTGACGAGTGCTCACCGCATTAGTGTGAGTGATTTATACGCGATGCACATCGTTGAGCGATTTAGCAGGCTGATGAGTGCCAGGCTGGCGGGTGAAGTGTGCCTGTGCGCCTGGAAAGTATTCTCCATGACTGTTGCGTATTCGTCATAGGGTTGAACTATTTATTTTGTAGCTTGGAACTGCTTGCGGCCTATCTGTTACACAGTAAGTGGAAGAAATGGATGGCTTTCTAATGCAAATCAATCATTAGGTAGATCATTATGATGCTTTCAAATGCAGCAGCAAGGCCGGTAGTATTCATAAAGTTTGGGGAGATTTTCAGTGGTGGATTCTACAGGACCGAGACGCCTAGCGTTATAAGGACAGGTGGAGCACCTAAGGTAGAAGGCCCGGGAGGGTCCAAGCCGGCAGACGGTAGCAATAACAATTTTGATCAGGGTTTTGTTGATAAAAAAGTGGGTTTCGACGGGCCGGGGCAAGCCACGGGTCATCGTCAGGCTGGGGATGCCCCTGATACAGAGGCCCCAGTTACTCCGGAAGTGGCTCAACACAGAGAAGCCAACAGGAAGAAGTGGCAAGCTCAAAAAGATGCTGGCGCCCGGGATAAGCTATTTGAACAGCCGACGGCAGGTCGAGTAGACGGAAATGAGGTGGAGCCTTTTTCGCAGAGTAAACTGGAAGAAAGCGCCAAGGCGGTCGTGAACACTAAAGTTCCGAAGGCGGGTCGAGCACTTCCGCTTGAAACGCGAAATATTGTCAAAGTCGCCACAATTACGGCCGCGATCACAGTACCCTTAACAGTTGCCGGGAAATTCGCCGCCAGCGTCGCTCTTGAATTTCTGAAGCCCAAAATCAATCCAGGGGAAACTCCGGCTACAGAGCAACATGTTATGGAGTCGCGGTTGGTTGATGAATCTCAGAGGGGTGTATTCCTATTAGCCAATACGTTGGGTAGCCTTCGTTCAGAAGAGGGTGTCAAACCAAGTGTGGAATGGTTGGCAAAGACAAATGAAGAACGGATGGACTATCTTGATGAGATGCTTGACTACCTTGAAGTCGAGTTTGCTAAAGAGGCGAAAGCGCTGAATATTGAAGTTCAGGCCCCGACACTCGGCGCGCAGAAAGATGATATCAAGAGCCGGGCTATTGGCATGGAGTCCAGAATGGCATACATCACCGAGCTGATGAAAGCTATCACAGCAAGCAATAGTTAATGCCAGCGTTGTACACGTTGTAGTGGGTTGTTCCGACGGATCCACTGCGTAGGCAGTTGCTCACGTAACAGGGGCAACTGCTTAGCGTGTTTCATACAATAACCATCGCGCGGGTGAACACTTTGATTATTCGTGCAATAACTGATCGTCGCATCGACCAACGTGCCATGACGCAGCAGCGAACCACGGTCTGCGCTCAGGGTACGGGGAATTAAAATAGCTCGCAGTTTGGGCTATTTGAATGATTGCCTTTTAGGGTGGGCGCTTATTAGGTAAGCCTTAAATTTGGCTGGCCTTATAAAAAGTTTTCGCGATTTGCGCTGTTGATTCAGGTGCGTTTGCAAGCCGTTCATCGAAAGCCTGAAAGAGAGATGAAATATGACTGTGCATACTATAAGTGCTGCGCCCTTTGGCTTACAAAAAAGTGGTTTTCCTCAACTGAACCGTCATGCGGGTAATGCACCGTCCGTGATGAGTGAGAACACGTCGTCGGATGACCTTGAGGCTGCCCGAACAGCGGCCGATGCGCGTGTGGAGCAAGATTATTGGAAGCAGAAGTCTTCAGGCGGATCGCGTGTGCCGGTTCCACCCGAGTCGACCCTGGGTCGTTGGGTTGAAGCACTGAGGTTTGCGGCCCATTCCTCTGCGTTCAGGCAATTGGAGAGCATGTTTGGTGGTCATGGTGCATTTACTCACCTTGATCACACCAAAGGTGAGATCTGGTTTGACTTCGGAAGAAAAAAAATAAATAGAGATTCGCCTGAGATCCAGGATGTTCCAGGCGGCCAAGCGTTGTTTAACAACTTGATAGCCATTGCTAAAAAATTGGCGCCTTCTGGCATATTGCGCCGGGAAGACGTCTATGAACTTGCCGGATCAGGACGCTCACGCACGGTCGATTCGAACCTTGTTCGTCAATTTATTAATGGCCCCGGTGCGAATATGTCGTCCGACCATCAGGTGCCTGTTGATATTTTAAGTAAAACGGGTGAAGCCGACACGTACCATAACCTGCTCGCTGCGTTGAAAAAACATATCGAGACGCCCGGCGCGAAACCGGATCTGGAATCCATCGTCGTAGAGATCGCACCGCACTCCGTCTTTTGGCGCGAAGACCAACCGCAGCCTGTCACGATGAATCTCAAGCAATTGATGGCCGCTTACGGTTTGCGAGTGCCGACGACACAGGAAGCGCTCGTCAATCTGGAGAATGTGTTGTTCGCAGCGCCCTTAAGTGCGCCACCTGAGGGTGACTTTGGTGGGTTGCTGACTAAGGATGTACCACTGGGCGAGGACGCCCGGAAAAAGATAAGCGAAACCGTCAGTGCCTGGAAGGCTCTTCAAACGCAGGTTCCGCTGGGCGCAGAGGGGAAGGCTCCAAGCCTTTTCGAGTATCTCAAACGTGCGGTTCCAGCGTCTGTCAGGGCGCTGGCCGATACCGATCCCGAAGCGTTTCTGAAAGTCTTGATAAACACCCCCCAAGCCCGTGCATTGGGTAAGCAACTGCAGGAGGCTATTGGCGCATTACCCACCGCAACCGGTGCCCAGGAAGCACTGCTCACGGCGTTGGGGCTGGAAGTCAACCCATCGTCAGCGGGGGTGGAGCGTAATAATTTAGCCGGGTATAACTTGCGCCAATCAGACAACGTGGGGCGTACGCCAGCCGAGATCGTCAAGCGCTTTGAAACCCATATGGAAGGTATCGTCGGCCCCGAGATGGCGAAGGTGGCCGCTTACCAATTGCTGGCTATGTCGGCTCCGGAGTTTTTGGTCAAAGATGTACCCGAATCAGTGGTTTTTGGCTCCCCGCAATGGGTGATGTTCAGCGCTGAAGTCTTTCGTCGTGAGCAAAACACCGCGGGGTCGTCGGCGGGCAAGCGCTATGATCAGATCCGGGAACAAGGGAGTCTGGAGCCTGTTACACGGGAGCAAGAGTATCAGACGAAAGCTGCTGTTTTGCAGGCGGTGATCGATTGGGGTGTCGCTAAAAACATTATCAAGGAAAACAGTGAGGGCTACTCCGAGCAAGCCATTGCGAGCGTAACGGCGGCCATGGAACAACAGACCAAGCGCCTGGCAGCTACTCTGGAAGGTGTTCTGGCTCCGCTGCCGACTCGTCTGGATTTGGCGCTGGAGGCGTTAACCAAGGTATTCGGTGAAGAACACGCCCACTTGTTTGAGAAAAAAATATTCTCGCGTCGCAGTGGGCTGCATACGTCAAAAACCTCCCTGGTGGACCTTTATATGTCTGGAACACTTCACCCCTGGTATGGTTGGACTTCTAATAATAAAGAATTTTCCAGGGCGGTTATTCTTGCGAGTGTCAACCAGTTGCCGGACATAAAGAAAAAATTCGTTGAGGGTTTTGACGCGTACGCCGACAGCTTCAGCAAGGCGGCGGGTGAGATGTTCCTGCATCAAGTATCGCTGTTGCCGAGTGAAGATCGGCAACGACTTGAGTTCGGCAGGACGCAAATGCAGCATTTGAGCCAGGCACCATTCTCAAAATTTCCTCAAGACAGTGAGAGTGATCCTTTATTTCAGATGTTCGGAGTGGGTGCGTTTTTCATCAAGACGCAATATAAAGGTGAAAGGGTCGATTATATTTACTTGCCACAGTTAGGGAGAATCATCAAAAACGGTGACCCTCTGCCTGGCGTTCCTGAAGGGTGGCGTATAAAGAACGAAGGCCTTGGTAATACTGGTTTGATTGTTAAAGGGAAGGCGTACGCCCTAAAGCCGATCTGGAGTTATATAGGGGCTCCGGAACGACCAGAGCCACATACGTTGACGCAGGAGAATACCCCCTCGGAAAGGATGAGTACGTTTGCCAAACAGTTAAGTGATGATTATAAAACGGCTGTCGATAATCTGAAGTCCGCGGCGAATGGCCTATCCGACTCCGAAAAAAAAAGCGCTCGATTGCACTTTGTCAAAAACTTTTTGTTGAGCCTCCTGCCTTTTCACGATCTTGTGAAAAATATAATAGAAGGCAATAAGCATGATGCAGTTGTCAATGGGGTCTATGACTTTATCGGCTTGTTTAATCCTGCTGCCAAAGGCGGTTTTAAGGCGGTTAACGTTGGTGCCAAAGGGGTAAGTTCAGTCCTGACATTTTTAAAAGGCGCTGCCAAGGCAGGACTTAAGGAAGGTATTCCGTTTAAGGGGTTCTATGACGTCGGGAGTGGTTTCTTTAAGTTGGGCAATAGCGCTTTGAAGGCGGCGCCTTCTGTTGACTTGGCCTCGTTTAGGGATAAGTTTTATCTGCCTGGGCGTGGTTGGAATGTCCCGCACGGTAGTTACAAGCAGACCATCGCCGATGGCACGTACCGGCCGCTGGATAAAACGGGTAGTGACGTTCCCGTTGTTGCGGTTAAACAAGGCAGCAAGTGGTATGCCATTGACCCCCAAACACTGAAACCCTATGGCCCTGCATTGAACGACTTCACGCCAATTACGGTGAAAGAGTTGCGTGATCTTCGTTACGACACTTCTACTGCTATAAAGGACAGTGATGGACATGTTGAGACGGCAGGAGAATTCAAGGAGAACGGATCGGGTCCGACACCACCTCAGCAGTCTTCTGCGCTGCAGGCCACCCGGTAGGTGCTGGTGCGGCGATCCGTACGGCATGAGGGTGATGATCAATAAGGCGCGCGCCTTGATCGTCACCCTCGGCCCTGGTTTGGCAGCAAGCCTACTGCCGTCAAGCCCACTCGTTACGCTGCCGACGCCAGCTATTCACAGCCATCGCCCGACGTGAACGCGACCGAGCGACAAGTGGTGATCACCCGAGTTGACACTCCAGCGGTCTAGTTAGCGCCAGTGTCGTACACCTCGCAGTGAGTTGTTCCGACGCAACCACCCAACAGCAGTTGCCCACTCAATCAAGGCAACTACTTAAAGTGTTTCGCCGCGTGAACAAGGCGCCCTCGAGCGAAGTGCCTGGCGCAGTTCGCTCGCGCTGCAACCGTTTAAAAGGTGCGATTTCCTACTCCCTGCGCTAACCTGCCTCGATGTTTACGAGGTCAACTATGCACATTCATATTCTAGGTATCTGCGGCACATTCATGGGTTCGATGGCGGTTCTGGCCAAAGAGCTGGGCCATCACGTCACCGGCTCCGACGCCAACGTCTACCCGCCCATGAGCACCCAGTTGCAGGCCCAGGGTATTGAACTGACCCAAGGTTACGACCCCGCGCAATTTGACCCGGTGCCGGACCTGGTGGTGATCGGCAACGCCATGTCCCGTGGCAACCCGGCGGTCGAATATGTACTCAACAAAGGCTTGCCGTATGTGTCCGGCCCGCAGTGGCTGGCCGACCATGTGCTGCAAGGCCGTTGGGTACTGGCGGTCGCGGGAACCCACGGCAAGACCACCACCAGCAGCATGCTGGCCTGGGTGCTGGAGCACGCGGGCATGGCCCCGGGTTTCCTGATCGGCGGCGTGCCGCAGAACTTCTCGGTGTCGGCGCGCCTGGGCGACACGCCGTTTTTTGTGATTGAGGCCGATGAGTACGACAGCGCCTTCTTCGACAAACGCTCCAAATTCGTCCACTACCGCCCGCGCACCGCGATCCTCAACAACCTGGAGTTCGATCACGCGGACATTTTTCCCGATCTGGCCGCCATCGAGCGCCAGTTCCACCATTTGGTGCGCACCATCCCCAGCGAAGGCCTGGTGATCCACCCGACCACCGAAGCGGCCTTGCAGCGCGTGATCGACATGGGCTGCTGGACGCCGGTGCAAACCACCGGCGCGGGCGGGCAGTGGCAGGTCAAGTTGCTCAGCGAAGACGGCTCGCGCTTTGAAGTGCTGTTCGAAGGCGAGGCCCAAGGCGTCGTCGAATGGGGCATGACCGGTCAACATAACGTCGCCAATGCCTTGGTCACCCTGGCGGCCGCACGGCATGTGGGCGTGGTGCCGTCCATGGGCATCGCCGCCTTGAGCGCGTTCAAGAGCGTGAAACGCCGCATGGAAAAAGTCGCTGATGTGAACGGGATTACCATCTACGACGACTTTGCCCACCATCCAACAGCCATTGCGACCACGCTGGATGGCCTGCGCAAGCGCGTCGGTGATGCCAATATCATTGCCATTATCGAGCCGCGCTCCAATTCCATGAAGCTCGGCGCGCACCGCGATGGTTTGCCGCAAAGCGTCAACGACGCCGACCAAGTGGTCTGGTACGCCCCGGCCAATCTCGGCTGGGACCTGCCGGCGATTGCGGCGCTGTGCACGGTGCCCTCCATCGTGTGTGACTCCATTGAGTCGATCATCGAGCGCGTCAAACACCAGGCCAAGCCCGGCACCCATGTGGTGGTCATGAGCAACGGCGGCTTCGGCGGCCTGCACGGCAAGCTGGCCGAGGCGCTCCAATGAGTGGCCCGGAACGCATTACCCTGGCGATGACCGGCGCATCCGGTGCGCCTTACGGCCTGCGCCTGCTGGACTGCCTGGTGCGCGAAGATCGCGAGGTGCACTTCCTGATTTCCAAGGCCGCGCAACTGGTGCTGGCCACCGAGACGGATGTGCAACTGCCGGCCAAGGTGCAGATGATGCAAGCCTTCCTCACCGAGTACACCGGCGCGGCGGCGGGGCAGATCAAGGTGTACGGTAAAGAAGACTGGATGTCGCCGGTGGCGTCCGGCTCCGGCGCGCCGGCGGCGATGGTGGTGGTGCCATGCTCCACCGGCACCTTGTCGGCGATTGCCACGGGCGCCTGCAACAACCTGATCGAGCGGGCGGCGGACGTGACCTTGAAGGAGCGCCGCCAGTTGATCCTGGTGCCCCGCGAGGCGCCGTATTCGAGCATTCACCTGGAGCACATGCTCAAGTTGTCGAACATGGGCGTGACCATCTTGCCGGCTTCGCCAGGGTTTTATCACCAGCCCCAAACCATCGATGACCTGGTGGACTTTGTGGTGGCGCGCATTCTCAACCTGCTGAACATTCCCCAGGACATGCTGCCACGTTGGGGCGAGCACCATTTGAGCAGCGATGAATAAGGCACTGTTGATGGTGTTGGCGCTGCAACTGACGGGCTGCGCCACGGCGCGCACCCTGGATGCCGCCCAACCTGGGGCGCCGGTGGTGTATGCCGGCACGCGGCTGGATTTGTATGCGATCAATGGCGGCTGTTGCGCCAAGGACCGCTTTGGCGCTGAGGCGCCGAGCTATCCGCATATCGACCTGCCGGCCAGTGCGCTGCTCGATACCTTGCTGTTGCCGCTGTCGTTATTGACGGTGTTGGGGGTGGGGTTCAACGCAACGGGCGGGCTTTAACCCCAGTCTAATAAGCGACCTGAATCTATTGTGGGAGCGGGCTTGCTCGCGAATGCGGTGTGTCAGTCGATGCATAATTTGACTGAAACACCGCATTCGCGAGCAAGCCCGCTCTTATCAAACAAAAAATAACTCATTGTTTTTGCTCTTAAAAATCAAGCCGCTTTAACCAGCTGCAACCCCAACTTTCGCGCCTTGCGCTCCAAGGCGCGCAGTTGCCGGTCCCGGCTACGCTCTTCAAATTCCTCTATTCCTTTCTCAACATAAGGCTGACCTTTGGTCAGCATCGCGTAGATCAGTCGTGCCAGTTGATGCGCTGTCGCCTTAATCGCGCAACAGGTGTCCATCCGGGTCAGGCGCGCTCGGTGGCTGGCACCGATAAAACTTTTGTCGTTACGTGCAATAGAGGCGGCTTGCTTCAGCGCTTG
>NZ_FNOX01000021.1 GCF_900107155.1 Pseudomonas salomonii | reverse complement strand
CCCTAAACTTGGCTCAGCAATCGTTGGTTACATCTTTGATTTCTCGCGGAGTAACTTGTGATGCTGATAATCTTGTTGACTATCAGTCTGACTCCACAAGCACCCACACGAATTGCTTGATTCAGTTGTTAAAGAGCGGTTGGTTAAGATCTTTCGTCTCAACCGAGGCGCGCATTCTACAGCAGCGTCATTTGCTGTCAAGTGATTATTTTCAGAAGCTTTCGAAGAATTCTTCAACAACTTCAACCACTTGCGCTTACGATCTCTCGTTAGCGGGAGGCGAATTCTACAGCGTTACACGCTGCTGTCAACACCTCTTTTTCAACTCCCTTTTGGCTTCGATGAACTGAAGCAACCCGCTGCCGAAAACTTCATAACTCTTTGTTTATCAAGGAGTTTTCCGTTTCGACTGCGCCGGAAGTGGGGCGAATTATAGACAGATATAATTCGCCGTCAACACCTCATTTCAGTTTTATTCGGCTTTGAGCGTAATACGCGCAAAGGCCTTCTTCCCAGCCTGGCAAACGTGGGTAGCGCCCAGCTCGTATATAAAGGAGCGATCGACAACTTCACCATCTATACGCACGCCACCGGAACCCAACAGGTCGCGCGCGACTGCGGAGTTCTTAACCAGGCCCGCCTTATTAAGCACAGCAGCAATCGGCATCGCTTCAGCCGCAGTCAATTCGATCTCCGGCAGATCGTCCGGCAGCTCGCCATCCTTCATGCGGTTACCGGCCGCGCGGTGAGCGCTGGCCGCGGCCTCTTCACCATGGAAGCGCGCAACGATCTCTTCCGCCAACTTGATCTTCACGTCACGAGGATTCGCACCCGCCTCGACGTCTGCGCGCAGCGCGTTGATCTCATCCATCGAGCGGAAGCTCAACAGCTCGAAATAACGCCACATCAACGCATCCGGAATCGATACCAGCTTGCCGTACATCACACCCGGCGCTTCCTGGATACCAACGTAGTTACCCAGGGACTTGGACATCTTCTTGACGCCATCCAACCCTTCCAGCAACGGCATGGTCAGAATGCACTGAGCTTCCTGCCCATACGCACGCTGGAGTTCACGCCCCATCAGCAGGTTGAACTTCTGGTCAGTGCCGCCCAGCTCAACGTCCGCGCGCAATGCCACCGAGTCATAGCCCTGAACCAGCGGGTAGAGGAACTCATGAATCGCGATTGGCTGATTGGTGGAGTAGCGCTTGTCGAAGTCATCACGCTCAAGCATGCGCGCCACGGTGTACTGGGAAGTCAGGCGAATAAAGTCGGCCGGCCCCATCTGATCCATCCAGGTGGAGTTGAACGCCACCTCGGTCTTGGCCGGATCGAGAATCTTGAACACCTGGGTCTTGTAGGTCTCGGCATTATCGAGAACCTGCTCACGGGTAAGCGGCGGGCGCGTTGCGCTCTTGCCGCTCGGATCACCGATCATCCCGGTGAAGTCACCTATAAGGAAGATGACCTGATGCCCCAGCTCCTGGAACTGACGCAGCTTATTAATAAGCACGGTATGACCCAGGTGCAGATCCGGCGCGGTCGGATCGAAGCCAGCCTTAATACGCAGGGGTTGGCCACGCTTGAGCTTTTCGACCAGCTCGGCCTCGACCAACAGTTCTTCCGCACCACGTTTTATCAGCGCTAGCTGCTCTTCAACCGACTTCATAACAGACCCGCAAGGCTCAGATTCAAAAGGGAACCAACCATACAAGATCAGGGACTAATTACAAGTTTTGTCCCGCGCACGGACACCGTTCAGCAAGCCCAGCGTTCGCGAGCTTGCGCCACAGATGATTTGGTTATATTTTATACAGTTATTTCATCTTCATCATGTCATTCATCTTTTCCATTTCATCTTCAAAGTCAAAATTACTTATGACCACAGAACCGTCTAAAGCGCCGCCGCTTTACCCGAAGACCCACCTGCTCGCCGCAAGTGGTATCGCCGCCCTTCTCAGCCTGGCACTCCTGGTATTCCCTTCCAGTGACGTAGAAGCCAAACGAACATCCCTGAGCCTTGACCTGGAAAGTCCAGTTGAACAACTGACACAAGATCAAGACGCTTCCGACGCGCAACAAGCCACAAACGCACCGACAGAATCCCCATTCGCACAGATAGAAAACACCCCGGAAGACACCCAACAGGCCACTCAAGAACCGCCGGCACCCGTTGCAACCAAGAATGCGCTGCACCGCGAAGTGATCGTCGCCAAGGGCGATACGCTTTCAACGCTGTTCGAAAAGGTCGGCCTGCCCGCTGCCACCGTTAATGAGGTGCTGGCCAGCGATAAACAAGCCAAGCAATTCACTCAGCTCAAGCACGGTCAGAAGCTTGAGTTCGAATTGGCTGCCGACGGCCAGCTGAAAAACCTGCACAGCAATGTCAACGACCTCGAAAGCATTAGCCTGAGCAAGGGCGCCAAAGGCTTTGCGTTCAACCGCATCACCACCAAACCGGTGACGCGCTCCGCCTACGTGCATGGCGTCATCAACAGCTCGCTGTCACAGTCGGCCGCCCGCGCCGGCTTGTCCCACAGCATGACCATGGACATGGCCAGCGTGTTTGGTTACGACATCGACTTCGCCCAGGACATCCGTCAGGGTGACGAATTCGACGTGATCTATGAGCAGAGAGTCGCCAACGGCAAAGTCGTCGGCACCGGCGCGATTCTATCGGCGCGGTTTACCAATCGCGGCAAAACCTACACCGCAGTGCGCTATACCAACAAACAAGGCAACACCAGCTACTACACCGCCGATGGCAACAGCATGCGCAAAGCCTTCATCCGTACGCCGGTGGACTTTGCCCGCATCAGTTCGCGCTTCTCCATGGGCCGCAAGCACCCGATCCTCAACAAGATCCGCGCCCACAAAGGCGTCGACTATGCTGCCCCACGCGGCACGCCCATCAAGGCTGCCGGTGACGGCAAGGTGTTGCTGGCCGGCCGCCGCGGCGGTTACGGCAATACCGTGATCATCCAGCACGGCAATACCTACCGCACCCTGTACGGCCACATGCAAGGGTTCGCCAAAGGCGTGTCGACCGGCAGCAACGTGAAGCAGGGCCAGGTCATCGGCTATATCGGCACCACAGGCCTGTCTACCGGCCCGCATTTGCACTATGAGTTCCAGGTGAACGGCGTCCACGTCGACCCTCTGGGCCAGAAGCTGCCAATGGCCGACCCGATTGCCAAGGCCGAGCGCGCGCGCTTCCTGCAGCAGAGCCAGCCACTGATGGCCCGCATGGACCAGGAGCGCTCCACCCTGCTGGCCTCGGCGAAGCGCTAAGGTATGGCGCTCTATATTGGTGTGATGTCCGGGACCAGCCTCGATGGCCTGGATATCGCCCTGATCGAACAAGACCCGGCGATCAAGTTGATCGCCACGCACTACATTCCCATGCCGGACGATCTGCGCACTGAGTTGCTGAGCCTGTGCGCCAGCGGCCCGGATGAGATCGCCCGTTCGGCTCTCGCCCAGCAACACTGGGTGACACTGGCGGCCAAAGGCGTCCATGCCTTGCTGGAACAACAAACCCTCAAGCCCCATGACATACGCGCGATCGGCAGCCACGGCCAGACGATCCGCCATGAACCTGCTCAAGGCTTTACCGTACAAATCGGCAACCCTGCCCTGCTCACCGAGCTGACGGGCATTACCGTCGTCAGTGATTTCCGCAGCCGCGATGTGGCCGCCGGCGGTCAAGGCGCGCCTTTGGTGCCTGCCTTTCACGAAGCCTTGTTCGGAGAACGTACCGGCAACCGCGCCGTGCTGAATGTCGGCGGCTTCAGCAACCTCAGCTTGATCGAGACCAACAAGCCCGTAGCCGGCTTCGACTGCGGCCCGGGCAACGTGTTGCTGGATGCATGGATCCACAATCAGCGCGGCGAGCACTTTGATCGCGATGGCCAATGGGCGGCGGCTGGCCAGGTCGAGCCTGCACTACTCAACGCTCTGCTCAGCGACCCGTTCTTCCTGACCAAAGGCCCGAAAAGCACTGGCCGCGAAGTCTTCAACCTGGGATGGCTGCAACACCACCTGGCCAGATTGCCAGCGTTCCAGCCAGAGGATGTGCAAGCGACTCTGCTTGAACTGACCGCACAGACCATCGTCGAGTCCCTGCAAGCGGCACAAACCGACACCGAAACCCTGCTGGTCTGTGGTGGCGGCGCGCATAACGCCACGCTGATGAAGCGCCTGGCAGCGTTGTTGCCGTCCACTCAGGTCAGCAGCACCGCCGCTTACGGCGTGGACCCCGATTGGGTTGAAGCCATGGCCTTCGCCTGGCTGGCCCATTGCTGCCTTGAGGGCATCGCCGCCAACCGCCCAAGTGTCACCGGCGCACGCGGGCTTCGGATATTAGGCGCGATCTACCCAGCGTAAACCTGCAGACAGCAAAACGCCGCTTGGCCTATCAAAGCCAAGCGGCGTTTTTTATTTGCTGAAGATCAGGCTACCGATCAGATCGAGAACGAAGACCCGCAACCACAGGTCGTGGTGGCATTCGGGTTCTTGATCACGAAACGCGAGCCTTCCAGACCTTCCTGGTAATCCACCTCGGCACCTGCCAGGTATTGGAAGCTCATCGGGTCCACGACCAGGCTGACGCCCTCGCGCTCGACGATGGTGTCATCGTCGGCCACATCTTCATCGAAGGTAAAACCGTACTGAAACCCTGAACAACCGCCGCCCGTAACGAATACGCGCAGCTTCAAGCGATCATTACCCTCTTCATCGACCAGGCTCTTCACCTTGTGCGCAGCACCGTGGGTGAATTGCAAAGCCGTGGGGGTGAAGGATTCAACGCTCATGCTGATAATCTCCCGGCGTAGCGCCGCCATATGCGTAATGGCGGGCATTATCCGCTTCTCCTAGAAAAGCGGTCAACTATTGTTACGGTATATCAATCTGCGCCGCCGCCATTAAAAACACAAAAGGCCCGATCAACGGGCCTTTTGCTTAACCGCCAAACAGCCTTAAGGCAGCATGCCCGCGTGGGACAGGCCCAGCTTCTCGTCCAGGCCAAACAGAATGTTCATGTTCTGCACGGCCTGGCCCGACGCGCCCTTGACCAGGTTATCGATCACCGACAACACCACCACCAAATCACCATCCTGTGGACGGTGCACGGCAATGCGGCATACGTTGGCACCGCGCACGCTACGGGTTTCCGGGTGGCTGCCGGCCGGCATCACATCGACGAACGGTTCATTGGCATAACGCTTTTCGAACAGCGCCTGCAGGTCTACCGAACGGTCGACAACAGTGGCGTAGAGCGTGGAGTGAATGCCACGAATCATCGGCGTCAGGTGCGGCACGAAGGTCAGGCCTACGTCTTTACCGGCGGCACGACGCAGCCCCTGGCGAATTTCCGGCAAGTGACGATGCCCTTTAACCGCGTAGGCCTTCATGCTTTCCGACGTCTCGGAGTACAGCGAACCTACCGCTGCACCACGGCCGGCGCCACTCACACCCGACTTGCAGTCGGCGATCAAGCGCGAAGCGTCGGCCAGACCCGCTTCCAGCAATGGCAGGAAACCCAGCTGCGTTGCGGTCGGATAGCAACCTGGCACAGCAATCAGGCGTGCCTGCTTGATTTGCTCACGATTGACTTCCGGCAGACCGTACACCGCCTCTTCCAGCAACTCAGGCGCGCCGTGTGGCTGGCCGTACCACTTGGCCCACTCATCGGCGTCCTGCAAGCGGAAGTCGGCGGACAGGTCGATGACCTTGGTACCCGCCGCCAGCAGTTCGCCGGCCAGTGCGTGCGCAACCCCGTGAGGCGTGGCGAAGAACACCACATCGCACGCTCCCAGGGTCTTGATGTCCGGGACGCTGAACGCCAGGCCGTCATAGTGGCCTCGCAGGTTCGGGTACATATCGGCCACGGCCAATCCGGCCTCGGATCGGGAAGTGATGACCACCACCTCAGCTTGCGGATGCTGAGCCAACAGACGCAGCAATTCGACACCGGTGTAACCCGTGCCGCCGACGATACCGACCTTGACCATAAACCTGCCCTCAACGAACCCACTGGAAAGCCGTCGATAATAGGGGCCGTATCGTCCTGCGACAACCGTCAACGTGACGTACAGGCGCATGAGCCACTACTATCTTCAGTTACCGTGAACCTGGGAATAACTAGAAATGCTCTATCTATGGATCAAAGCCTTCCATATCGTCAGTATCGTCTGCTGGTTTGCCGGGCTGTTTTACCTGCCACGCCTGTTCGTCTACCACGCGCAAAGTGAGGACACCGTCAGCAAAGAACGCTTCAGCGTCATGGAGCGCAAGCTGTACCGCGGCATCATGGGGCCAGCAATGATCGCTACCCTGATATTCGGCGGCTGGCTGATCTACCTCAACCCGGCCATTTTTCAATCCGGTGCCTGGATCCACGCCAAACTCACCCTGGTGGTGCTGCTGATCGGCTACCACCATATGTGCGGCGCCCAGGTAAAACGCTTCGCCCGTGGCGAAAACACCCGCAGCCATGTCTTTTATCGCTGGTTCAATGAAGTGCCGGTTCTGATATTGCTGGCTATCGTAATTTTGGTCGTGGTCAAACCGTTCTAATTTCAATTACTCGGGGAACCTCCAATGTCACTGCCCGCTTCGCTTGAACAACGTCTGCGCCTGCCCGTGGTAGCTGCGCCGATGTTCCTGATTTCCAACCCGCAACTGGTCCTGGCGTGCTGTCGCAATGGCGTGGTCGGGAGTTTCCCGGCACTCAACCAGCGCGAAAGCAGCGGTTTCAAGGCCTGGCTGGAGGAAATCGAAGCGGGCCTGGCGCAGCTGGACAACCCCGCGCCTTATGCCGTCAACCTGATCGTGCATAACAGCAACCCGAGGCTTGAGGCCGACCTGGCGATCTGCGTCGAGCACAAGGTGCCGATCGTCATTACCAGCCTGGGCGCGGTCAAGGAGCTGGTGGATGCGGTCCATAGCTACGGTGGCCTGGTGTTTCACGACGTCACCACCCGCCGGCATGCCGAGAAAGCCGCAGAGGCCGGTGTTGACGGCCTGATCGCCGTGGCAGCGGGCGCCGGAGGCCACGCCGGCACCTGGAGCCCGTTCGCGCTGATCGCCGAGATTCGCCAGTTCTTTGATAAAACCCTGCTGTTGGCCGGCTGTCTCAACCACGGGCATGAGATACTCGCCGCCCAACTGCTGGGCGCAGACCTGGCGTATTTCGGCACGCGCTTTATCGGCACCACCGAAAGCCACGCCCCGGACGCGTATAAAGAGATGCTGCTCACATCGCGCGCCGCCGACATCGTGCACACTGCTGCGGTGTCCGGCGTACCTGCAAGTTTTATGCGCCAGAGCCTGGAAAACGCCGGTTTCGATCTCGCCGCCCTGCAGGGCAAAGGCGAAATCAACTTCGGTTCCAAGCTCAAGCCGTTGAGCGATGAGGCCAAGGCCTGGAAAACCGTATGGTCAGCCGGCCAAGGTGTCGGCCAGATTGGTGATTTACCCAGCGTCGATGAACTGATTGCCCGCCTGGATGCCGAATACCGCAAGGCACGCGAGCAGGCAGCGCAACTGCGCTGGCCCCGCTGAACTGAACAGCAGGCCTGCCCACGTGTGCAGGCCTGCAAACCCTTCCCTGAACAAGTGACAAGGATGCCCGCATGAGCGACAGCCGTTTCAAGATTGTGTTTGACGGAGCCCTGCTTCCGGGTGTCGAAAGCACCACCGCCAAGCTGAACCTCGCCGAGCTGTTCAAAAGCGATGTGGCAGCCATCGAAAAGCTTTTCACCGGCCGCCCGGTCGCACTCAAGCGCGACCTTTCCCGCGCCGATGCCGAAACCTACCTTACTGCGCTGAAAAACGCCGGCGTCGATGCCCGTATCGAAGCCGAGCAGCCAGTAAGCTTCAACCTGGCCGAAACCCACGAAACCGACGCCAGCGCGCCAGACTTCTCGCGCCCGGCGGCTTCGCCCTATGCACCACCGCGTGCTGCCGTGGGTGAGTACACCGAGGAATACTCAACCCTTAAAGTGTTCACGATCCACGGGCGCATCGGCCGCTTGCGTTATCTGGCCTGGACGCTGGTATTGACCCTGGCGCTGTTGGTGGCCGGTGGCATCATCAGTACCGCAAGCTTCGCCGTGGCAACCGCCTCGCCGACTGCCGGCACCATCCTCGGGGTGCTGCTGGGCTTGGCCTTGTTTGTTGCACTGGTGTGGGTGAGCGTACAAATCGGTGTGCAACGCCTGCACGATCTGGGCTGGTCGGGCTGGCTGTACCTCCTCAACCTTGTGCCATTGGTCAACAGCGTCTTCCCGATCCTGCTGCTGGTACTGCCGGGCAACGCAGGCGCCAACCAATATGGCCCGCCGCCGCCGCGCAACTCCACAGCAGTCAAGGTGTTGGCGACCCTGTGGCTGGCGTTTATCCCGGTAATGCTCGCCATTGTGGTGACGCTGGGCATGAACGGCTACCTGAACCAACTCGAAGCGAATATGGACAGCAGCTACGAAAGCAGCTCCATCACCGCCGATGACGCCACCGATCAAAGCGTCACCGTAGATGAAGAAGAAAGCGTGCAAAGTGCTGAGGACGCAGCCGAACCTGTAGACTCTCCAGAACAGTGAAGAAACGCCCCGCCGCCTGTGATGCCTCTGTCACAGGCTCGGCGGCGTTGCGATGGAGAAAGGCATGACCCGTTACGCTCTGATCACCGGCGCCTCCAGCGGCATCGGCCTGGCTTTGGCCGAAGCACTGGCCCGTCGCGGCCGCAGCTTGATTCTGGTGGCCCGCCAGCGTGATCAGTTGGAAAGCATTGCTATTGAATTGACTCAGCGTTTCGGCGTCGAGGTGCTGTTTCGTGCCTGCGACCTGGGCGAACCTCTGCGTTTGTCCGGGTTCCTGCTGGAACTTGAAGAAGGCGAGCGGCAGATCGACCTGTTGGTCAATTGCGCCGGCATGGGCACCAGTGGGCCGTTCCTCGCCCAGGACTGGATGACCGAGCAAGACCTGATCGAAGTCAACATCCTGGCCCTCACCCGCATGTGCCACGCCCTTGGCAACGCCATGGCGCTGCATGGCGGTGGGCAGATTCTCAACGTAGCCTCGGTCGCAGCCTTTCAACCCGGCCCCTGGATGAGCAGCTATTACGCCAGCAAGGCGTATGTGCTGCACTTCTCCGAAGGCCTGCGCGAAGAGTTGAAGACCTGCGGAATCAAGGTCTCGGTGCTGTGCCCCGGCCCCACGCGCACGGCATTCTTCGGCACCGCGCAAATGGACACTGCCAAGCTCGAGCGCAGCAATCAACTGATGAGCCCGGAAGAGGTGGCGCTCTACACCGTGCGCGCGCTGGAAAAGAACAAAGCCATCATTATTCCTGGGCGACGCAACCGCTGGCTGGCCTTCAGCCCGCGCTTGAGCCCACGCTGGCTGACCCGCAAGATTGCCGGCGCCATCAACAAGGCCTATTGCCCGCGCTGACGGCCTAGGTACACTCGTTCTGCACTTACATAATGGAGAAACAGCTGTGGATACTCTGTTCACCAAGATCATCAACAGAGAAATACCTGCGAAGATCATCTATGAAGATGACCAAGTCCTCGCCTTCCACGATATTGCCCCAATGGCACCCGTGCATTTTCTGGTCATTCCGAAAAAGCCGATCCGTACCCTCAACGACCTCACCGAAGAAGACAAAGCCCTCGCTGGCCATATTCTGTTCACCGCTCAGCGGCTGGCGGTAGAGCAAGGCTGCGAGAAGGGTTTTCGCGTGGTGATGAACTGCAACGAGGATGGCGGGCAGACTGTTTATCACATCCATATGCACGTGTTGGGTCAGCGCCAGATGAACTGGCCGCCGGGCTGATTGTTGCGGGGAGTTTGCGACGGCTACGCCGTCGGACGGGAGCAAGCTCCCTCGCCACAGGGGCAAATTGACACAGCACAAACGCATCGCCTTCTCTTGCGGTAAACTGGCCGCCGAGATTCTTCCCGGAGGTCAGCATGACTACCCAACGTCACTACTCGCCGATTGACCGTCTGTTGCTGCAAGCCGACATGGCCATGCGCACACTGCTGCCCTTCAGCGGCCAACCGTACCGGCCTTCGCCCGCCATCGTGCAACCCGATGCGCAGATGAGCGAGACCGACACCCGCCACGTCGCCGGTCTGATGCGCATCAACCACACCGGTGAAGTCTGTGCCCAGGCGCTGTACCAAGGCCAGGCGCTGACCGCCAAGCTGCCGCAGGTACGCGCAGCGATGGAACATGCGGCCGAAGAAGAAATCGACCACCTGGCCTGGTGCGAGCAGCGCATTCGCCAACTCGGCAGCCATCCCAGCGTGCTCAACCCGCTGTTTTACGGTTTGTCGTTCGGTATCGGCGCCGCTGCCGGCCTGATCAGCGACAAGGTCAGCCTCGGGTTTGTCGCCGCAACCGAACATCAGGTGTGCAAACACCTGGATGAACACCTGGAGCAACTGCCGGCCGAAGATGAAAAGTCGCGGGCGATTCTTGAGCAAATGCGCATTGATGAAGAACACCACGCAGAAAGCGCACTGGATGCAGGCGGCTTCCGCTTCCCGGCGCCGGTGAGGTTCGGCATGAGCGTATTGGCCAAGGTCATGACCAAAAGCACCTATCGAATCTAAAAAACAGCCGCACGAAAAAGGGCGCCCTCAAGGGCGCCCTTTTTTATTGGCGACTCGCAATCAACCCAGCTCGATAATCTCGTAATCATGGGTGATGGCCACACCGGCGGCGCCGAGCATGATCGATGCCGAGCAATACTTCTCGGCCGACAGCTCGATGGCACGCTTGACCTGAGCTTCCTTCAACGCCCGGCCTTTGACCACAAAATGCATGTGGATCCTGGTAAACACCTTGGGGTCTTCAGTGGCGCGCTCGGCTTCCAGGAAGGCTTCGCAGCTTTCGACGGCCTGGCGGGACTTTTTCAAGATGCTGACCACATCGAAATTGCTGCAACCGCCGACACCGAGCAGGAGCATTTCCATCGGGCGTACACCCAGGTTACGGCCACCGGCGTCCGGAGGGCCATCCATAACCACTACATGGCCACTGCCCGACTCACCGAGAAACATGGCCTCGCCCGCCCATTGGATGCGTGCCTTCATCGCCCAGACTCCACTGCTAAAAAAGGGTCGCCAGCTTAGCACAGGGTCTTGAAACCGCAGCGCCCAGCATGAAAACGATCAATGAAAACGTTTGCCCGCTAAATTCCTTAATCGAGGCAGAATGTGTCTGTTAAGCTGGCGCCAATTCAATGGCGTATTGCCATCCTTTTTGCAGCGTGTATCAATGCCATTACCGCTGGATAAAAATAATTCCAACCACACCGTGCAGTCTTTTCGGGATACAACCATGGTTGCTCTTGCTCCCACACCCAAGATCAAGAACCTCGACAAATTGTTGATGCACTGCCAGCGCCGGCGTTACCCGGTTAAGCACAACATCATTTGCGCGGGCGAACGCTCCGAAACACTGTTCTTCATTATCAAGGGTTCGGTCACCATCCTGATCGAAGATGAAGACGGCCGCGAAATGATCATCGCGTACCTCAATACCGGGGATTTCTTCGGTGAGCTGGGGCTGTTTGAACAAGCGGGCAAAGAGCAGGAGCGCAGTGCCTGGGTGCGGGCCAAGGTGGAATGCGAAGTTGCCGAGATCAGCTATGCCAAGTTTCGCGAACTGGTCCAGCATGATCCCGACATCCTCTACGCCTTGAGCGGGCAGATTGCCCAACGCCTGCGCGACACCACGCGCAAAGTGGGTGACCTGGCGTTCTTTGATGTCACCGGCCGCGTGGCCCGCTGCTTGCTGGAACTGTGCAAACAGCCCGACGCCATGACTCACCCGGACGGCATGCAGATCAAGGTCACGCGCCAGGAGATCAGACGCATCGTCGGGTGCTCGCGGGAAATGGTCGGTCGTGTGCTCAAGGACCTGGAAGAACGCAACCTGGTACACGTCAAAGGCAAGACGATGGTGGTGTTCGGTACGCGTTAAGCGGGCAGGAGTCCGGCCAGCATCTGACGGTACAACGCGTCCAATCGGGTGATGGCATCCGGTGCGGGAAAGGCTTCGTGTAGCGCGATATGGCTGTCGGCACGCACCCGCTGGTCGAGGCCGCAGGCTTGATTGAAGCGATTGACCGCCGCAATCAATTCCTCACGGTCGTTATCCAGCAACAATGCACCGTGCACCAAACCCACCGGGCGGCCGCCGCTTTGCCGCCAACGCTGGGCAGTACCAACCATCTTTCGGCCGTTAAGGTTGACGTTGTAGCGACCGTCGCAGAAGGCGCCGTCGATTTCGCCAACAGAAGCGTCACCGCCCAACTCAATCAGCAAATCACAGATCGGCTGGCACAAACGCTGATAGCCGGTTTCGATGCGGCCCTGATCGCCCTCGCTACGCGGTGGCGCGTAAACCAGTGCGATATTGACCGTGGCGGCCGACTGCGGCACCGGCTCTCCGCCGGTTTCGCGCAGCAACACCGGCCAACCGGCAGCAGCCGAAACTTGGCTGGCAGCGTCAAAAGCCGGCAAGCGGCTCAAACGGCGCGGCATCACCAAAGCCTGATCATTTGGCTGCCAGAACAGTAGCCCGAATGCCTGTTCACCGGCGCAAACGGCCGCCAGCAAGTCTTGCTCGGCGGCAAGCCCTGCTTCAACTGTCATCGACACCGGCTCAATCATCGAACACCTGTCATCTGAACAAACACCAAACCAGATGTGGGAGCTGGCTTCCACATTTTTACCGTATTCAAGTCAGTCGAGGGTCGAACCGCTCACCGCCACACCACGCTCCGGGAAGAACAGGCGCTGCAATTCCGCCCCTGGGTTCTCGGCGCGCATAAAGGTCTCACCCACCAGGAATGAAAACACACCGCTGATTTCCATCAGCTCTACGTCGGCGCGGTTGACGATGCCGCTCTCGGTAATCACCAAGCGGTCACGCGGAATACGCGGCAACAGGTCCAGGGTATTTTCCAGGCTGACTTCAAAGGTGTGCAGGTTACGGTTGTTAACCCCCACCAGCGGTGTGTCGAGGGTTTTCAGCGCACGCTCCAGCTCATCACCGTCGTGTACTTCCACCAGTACGTCAAGGCCGACGCTTTTGGCCACGGCCGCCAGTTCGGCCATCTTCACGTCATCCAGCGCGGAGACGATCAGCAGCACGCAATCGGCGCCCAAGGCACGGGCCTCGACGATCTGGTACGGGTCAACCATGAAATCCTTGCGGATCACCGGCAACTTGCACGCCGCGCGGGCTTGTTGCAGGAACAGGTCGGAACCCTGGAAGAAGTCGATATCGGTCAATACGGACAGGCAAGTTGCGCCGCCCTTCTCATAGCTCTTGGCAATGTCTTCAGGAATGAAAACTTCGCGAATCACGCCCTTGCTGGGCGAAGCTTTCTTGATCTCGGCAATGACGGCAGGCTGCTTTTCCTTAGCCTGCTTGATCAGCGCATTGGCAAAGCCGCGCGGCGCGTCGGCAATTTTCGCCTGGGCCTCAAGCTCAGCCAGGCTCACACGGGCGCGGCGCTCGGCGACTTCTTCAGCCTTGCGCGCGAGGATTTTTTCCAGAACGGTCGGGACACTCATCCTTCATTCTCCATTTTGAACACAGCAGTAAAGGCTCCAAGCTCTTCGAGCTTTTCGCGAGCCAGACCGGTGTGCAGCGCATCGTGGGCCAAAGCGACACCTTCCTTAAGGCTATAGGCATGGTCCGCCGCGTAAAGTGCCGCGCCAGCATTCAGAACAATCATTTCTGCGGCTTTTTGACCGTTTTCCGTCTTGCGGCGCCCCAAGGCATCACGGATCAACTCCAGCGAGGCCGCCGGGCTTTCCACCGCCAAGCCATGCAGGCTTTGGCTTTTCATGCCGAGGTCTTCGGGCTCGACCCAATATTCGGTGACCTGGTCATTTTTCAGCTCCGCCACGAAGGTCGGCGCTGCCAGGCTGAATTCGTCCAGGCCATCTTTGGAATGCACCACCAGCACGTGCTTGCTGCCCAGACGCTGCAGCACTTCAGCCAACGGCCGGCACAGCGCCTGGCTGAACACACCGACCACCTGATGTTTCACCCCAGCCGGATTCGTAAGCGGGCCGAGCATGTTGAACAGGGTGCGCAGGCCAAGATCCTTACGCGGGCCGGCGGCGTGTTTCATGGCGCCATGGTGGGACTGGGCAAACATGAAGCCAATGCCCACGCTGTCGATGCAGCGCGCCACTTGCACCGGCGTCAGGTTCAGATAAATCCCGGCCGCCTCCAGCAAGTCGGCGCTGCCGCTTTTACCCGACACCGCGCGGTTACCGTGTTTGGCCACCGTGCAACCGGCTGCCGCCACCACAAAGGAGGAAGCCGTCGACACGTTGAAAATATTCGCACCGTCGCCGCCGGTACCGACCACATCGACCACGCCGTCGAGGGTCTTGAGCTCAACCTTGTCGGCCAGCTCACGCATCACCGACACCGCGCCGACGATTTCGTCGATGCTCTCGCTCTTCATACGCATCGCCATCATGAACGCGCCGATCTGTGCGTCAGTGCATTGGCCGGTCATGATCTCGCGCATCACATCGCTCATTTCAGCGGTGCTCAGGTCCAGATGGCCGACGATACGGCCCAGGGCAGTCTTGATATCCATGGAAAGTCCTTAGCGCGTGCCGCCGCTCTGCTTGAGAAAGTTAGCGAACAGCTCGTAGCCCTGCTCGGTCAGGATTGATTCGGGGTGAAATTGCACCCCTTCGATATTCAGTGTTTTGTGGCGCAGGCCCATGATCTCGTCGACCGAGCCGTCTTCCAGCTGGGTCCAGGCGGTCAGTTCCAGGCACTCGGGCAGGGTTTCACGCTTGACCACCAACGAGTGGTAGCGGGTGACCGTCACCGGCAGGTTAAGGCCATGGAAAACGCCGAGGTCTTTATGGAACACCGGGCTGGTCTTGCCGTGCATCACCTGGCGTGCACGCACCACGTCGCCCCCAAACGCCTGGCCGATGGACTGGTGACCCAGGCACACGCCCAGGATCGGCAATTTACCGGCGAAATACTGGATGGCTTCCAGCGAGATGCCCGCTTCAGTCGGCGTGCAGGGGCCAGGCGAAACCACGATGCGCTCCGGGTTCAGAGCGGCGATTTCGGCGACCGTCAGCTCGTCGTTGCGCACCACCTTGACCTCGGCACCCAGCTCGCCCAGGTACTGCACAACGTTGTAGGTAAAGGAATCGTAGTTATCAATCATCAGCAACATGTGGGTTCAAACCTCTTGAATTCACTGATTTCGAATGACCGCCTTCCAAGAGCGTGTCCCGCTGCCAGACGCACGTTCCGGTTGCCAGGGTGAGCCGGCAAGGGGCGTCAAACAAAGGGTGAAGAAGGCAAATCGGTACAGGTCCGGCCGGGCCGGCAGAGAAAAATGTCAGGCGCGCCAACGCCAACGGGCGTGTGCCTTGACTACTCGCATCAAGAGTTTGCTGATGATCAACACGGGGAGGGTCTCATTCATACGTTCAGGCACAGTAACGTAGCCTCGCCAGCGGTGCAATATGGCGCAGCGATTCCGGGGGTCACCACCGAGTATTTGTAAGAAAAAACTGTTTTCTTCGAAGAAAACCCTCACTACATTGCTAGTGTTTCGCTTCCGACACAAAAACAACTAAATGGAATTTCGCATGCTCAGACCACCGTTTTTTGCGCCCCTTGCCGGCTGCCTCCTGTCACTGGCCTGCGCGCAGGCGTTTGCAGCACCTTCACCTTACTCAACCATGGTCGTATTCGGCGACAGCCTGGCCGACGCCGGCCAGTTCCCCGATGGCTCGGCCGGCGCCACCTTGCGCTTTACCAACCGCACCGGTCCGACATTCCAGGGCGATTACGGCCTGGTGTCATCCACGCTGTTGGGGGCCAGGCTGGGCGTGGCACCCAACGACCTGAATGCCTCCACCTCGCCGGTACGCGCCGCCCAAGGTTTGCCCGATGGCAATAACTGGGCGGTCGGCGGCTACCGTACCGACAATATTCTGGACTCCATCACTTCGGTCTCCAATGCGGCGATCCCGCCCGGCAACGCCGGGGGTGGCACCGTACTGCGCAGCCGTCAGGGTTATCTGCCGGCAAACGGCGGGCGGGCCGACCCGAACGCGTTGTATTTTCTGTCTGGCGGCGGCAATGACTTCCTGCAAGGGCGCGTCCTCAGCCCAGGCCAGGCCGTGGCCGCCGGCGGGCGCCTGGCGGACAGCGCCCAGGCCCTGCAACAGGCCGGCGCACGCTACATCATGGTGTGGATGCTGCCCGACCTGGGCCTGACGCCCGCCATCAACGGCACGCCCGCGCAAGGCGCCAGCTCGGCCCTGAGCAGCATTTTCAACCAGGCACTGGTGCAGCGCCTGTCGCAAATCGACGCCCAGGTCATCCCGCTGAACATCCCGTTACTGCTCAATGAATCCTTCGCCAACCCTGGGCGCTTTGGCCTGGCCACCGGGCAAAACCTCACCGGCACCTGCTTCAGCGGCAACGGCTGCACCGCCAACCCGGTTTATGGCATTGGCGGCGCCACCCCGGACCCGACCAAGCTGATCTATAACGACTCGGTTCACCCCACCATCGCCGGGCAACAGTTGATCGCCGACTACGCCTACTCGCTGCTCGCCGCGCCGTGGGAAGTGACCTTACTGCCGGAGATGGCCCAAGGCACCTTGCGCGCCCATCAGGATGAGCTGCGCAACCAGTGGCAAGCCGACAATCGCAACTGGCAGGCCGTCGGCCAATGGCGCGCGATTGTCGCCGGTGGAGGTCAGCATTTGGACTTTGATGATCAACGCAGTTCGGCCAGCGGCGACGGCAGCGGCTACAACGTGAACCTCGGCGGCAGCTATCGCCTCGACGAAAACTGGCGCGTCGGCGTGGCCGCCGGCTTGTATCGCCAGACACTCGAAGTCGGCGCCCGCGACTCGGACTACACGCTCAACAGCTACATGGGCACCGCTTTCGCCCAATATCAGCAAAACCACTGGTGGGCCGATGCGGCGTTGACCGGCGGCAAGCTGGACTTCGACAGCCTCAAGCGCAAGTTCGCCCTGGGCGTCAGCGAAGGCTCCGAAAAAGGCGACACCGACGGCTGGCTCTGGGCCTTGAGCGGCCGCCTGGGCTATGACATTGCCGGCGCCGGCAGCGATTGGCATTTGTCACCGTTCATCAGCGCCGACTATTCGCGGGTCGAAGTCGATGGCTATTCGGAAAAGGACAACCGCTCCACCGCGCTGACCTTCGATGACCAGCAACGCGACTCCAAACGCCTGGGCGTCGGCCTGCAGGGCAGCTACCGGATTACGCCGCAAACCCAAGTGTTTGGCGAAGTGGCCCACGAGCATGAGTTCGAAAACGACACCCAGAAGGTAAAGATGTCGCTCAACAGCGTGCCAGGCATCGACTTCAAGCTGGACGGCTATACGCCGCGCAGCAATTCGGACCGATTGAGTCTGGGTGTCAGCCACAAGCTGACTCAGGAGCTGGCGCTACGGGCGGCGTATAACGTGAGGAAGGATGACAGCTTTACCCAGCAAGGGGTCAATGTGGGGGTGAGTCTGGATTTCTAAGCGGATCTGAAACGCCCCACAAAACAACTGTGGGAGCGGGCTTGCTCGCGAATGCGGTTTATCAGTTACACATACAGTGACTGACACTCCGCATTCGCGAGCAAGCCCGCTCCCACATTTTGATTTACATCTAATCTCAAGCTTGCGGCGTTTGCTCGGCCAACGCCACGGCCCGGAACATCGCGCGGCGTTTGTTCAGGGTTTCTTCCCATTCCAGGGCCGGCACCGAGTCGGCCACAATCCCGCCTCCCGCCTGCACATGCAGCTCGCCGTCCTTGATCACGGCGGTGCGGATCGCGATCGCGGTGTCCATATTGCCGTTCCAGGCGAAATACCCCACGGCGCCGCCATACACACCGCGTTTAACCGGCTCCAGTTCGTCGATGATCTCCATCGCGCGAATCTTCGGCGCGCCCGACAAGGTGCCCGCCGGCAGAATCGCCCGCAGTGCGTCCATCGCGGTTAACCCGGCTTTCAGCTCGCCGGTGACGTTGGACACAATGTGCATCACGTTGGAATATCGCTCGATGACCATCTTCTCGGTGAGCTTCACCGAACCGATTTCCGACACCCGCCCAGTGTCGTTGCGGCCCAGGTCGATCAGCATCAAGTGTTCGGCAATTTCCTTGTCGTCGCTCAGCAGGTCTTCTTCCAGCGCCAGGTCGGCTTCCTCGGTTGCGCCACGCGGGCGCGTGCCGGCGATCGGGCGCACGGTGATCAGGTTGTCTTCGACCCGCACCAGCACTTCCGGCGAACTGCCCACCACGTGGAAGTCGCCGAAGTTGAAGAAGTACATGTACGGCGTCGGGTTGAAGCACCGCAGCGCGCGGTACAGATCGATCGGCGCGGCCTTGAAGTCGATGGACATGCGTTGCGACGGCACCACCTGCATGCAGTCACCGGCAAGGATGTATTCCTTGATGGTATCGACTGCACGCTCGTAGTCATCCTGGGTAAAGCTTGAACGAAAGATCGGGTCGGCAGCTGGCGGACGGCTGAGGTCCAGGCCACGACGTGGGGTGATCGGCTGACGCAGTTTTTCCAGCAATGCCTCGAGGCTGGCCTGGCCTTGCTCGAAGGCATCCGCCTGGGCCGGGTCGGCGAGAACTATCGCGTGCATCTTGCCGGCGAGGTTGTCGAACACCACCACCGCGTCGGAGACCATCAGCAGAATGTCCGGCACGCCCAGCGGGTCCGGGTTCGGGCATTTGCCCAGGCGTTGTTCCACGTAGCGCACGCAGTCGTAGCCGAAATACCCCACCAGGCCACCGTTGAAACGCGGCAGGCCGGGAATGGTCGGCACGTTGTAGCGCGCCTTGAAGGTTTCGACGAACGCCAGCGGGTCTTCCACGTCATGGCTTTCGATCTCGACGCCATCATGGGTAATGCTCACATGATGGTCATGCACACGCAGCACGGTGCGGCACGGCAAGCCAATGATCGAGTAACGGCCCCACTTTTCGCCGCCCTGCACCGATTCGAGCAGGTAGGAATTGGGCCTGTCGGCCAGTTTGAGGTAGATCGACAGTGGCGTATCGAAGTCGGCCAGGGTTTCGCAGGCCAAGGGGATACGGTTATAGCCGGCAGCGGCCAAACGCAGGAATTCTTCGCGGATCATGAGGTGCCTCGTGGCTTGAGGGTCAAACGGTCAGGTGTGCAAACGTGCCGCAGCGCGGCCAGGATCAGTCAGGCGCGCCAACGCCAGCGGGCCAGGGCCTTGATGACTTTCATCCAGAGTTTGCGAGTGACCACCACGATGGAATTTCCAGAAGGGGTTGATTCGATGTCGGGCAACGTTATCTCAGCGCCCGCTCCCAAGCAACCGGGGATTAACAGTCGCAGATCATCAATCACCAGCGCCGGCGATTCCTCGGCGATCGGTCGGCCGTGATTGTAGCCGTAGCTCAGCGCCACACACTGCACGCCAGCAGCTTTGGCGGCCAGCACATCACTGCGCGAATCGCCGACAAACAACGATTGCGAAGCCGGAATATTGGCCATTTTCATCACAAAGAACAGCGCCGCCGGGTCAGGCTTTTTCTGCGGCAAGGTGTCGCCGCCGATGATCCAGCGGAAATACCGGCCGATTTTCATCTGGTCCAACAGCGGCGCGACAAAACGTTCCGGCTTGTTGGTGATCAGTGCCATCTCCACGCCTTGCTTGTGCAGCCACTTGAGCGTGTCGCGCACGCCGGGGTAAACCACGGTCAGTTCATGACTGCTTTCATAGGCAACATTGAACAGTTCCAGGGCGTGCTCGGCCTCGACCTCATCCACACCTTCGGCATCGATGTGGTTGGCCAGGGCTCGGCGCACCAGCATCTGCGCGCCATTGCCGACCCACTCACGTACCGATTCAATGCCCGCCGGCTTGCGCCCCAGCTTGAGCAGCATCTCATCCACCGCCGCCGCCAGGTCTGGCACCGAATCGATCAACGTACCGTCCAGATCGAACATCACCAGCCGTGGCAGTTTGCCGGGGAACAGCTGCTCAAAACCGCTCATGGACGCGCCAGCGCCAGTTCGGCCCGCATCTTGTCGATGACTTCCTGGTAGTTGGGGGCGTTGAAGATCGCCGAGCCGGCCACAAAGGTGTCAGCGCCGGCGGCGGCGATTTCGCGGATATTGTTGACGTTAACCCCACCGTCGATTTCCAGGCGGATATCACGGCCCGACGCATCGATCAGCGCGCGGGCTTCGCGCAGCTTGTTCAGCGTACCGGGAATGAACTTCTGCCCGCCGAAGCCTGGGTTGACGCTCATCAGCAAGACCATGTCGACCTTGTCCATCACGTACTCAAGCACACTCAACGGCGTGGCCGGGTTGAACACCAGGCCGGCCTTGCAACCGCCTTCGCGGATCAGCTGCAGGGTGCGGTCGACGTGCAGCGTGGCTTCCGGGTGGAAGGTGATGTAGGTGGCGCCGGCCTCGATGAAGTCACCGACGATGCGATCCACCGGGCTGACCATCAGGTGCGCATCGATCGGCGCAGTGATGCCGTACTTGCGCAGCGCCGCGCAGACCATCGGGCCGATGGTCAGGTTGGGCACATAGTGGTTGTCCATGACATCGAAGTGCACGAAGTCGGCACCGGCGGCCAATACCTTGTCCACTTCCTCACCCAGGCGGGCGAAGTCGGCGGAGAGAATCGATGGAGCGATAACGAAGGGCTGCATGACGCACCTTTTTGAGCTAAATCACGATGGCGCGCATTGTATACCTCATGCTTTACCCAGCACACCGTGACCTAACTCAATGGTCAGTAAGCCGCCCGGTAGATTTTCTCGATATCCGCCGCGCTGAGCTTGCGCGGGTTGTTGCGCATCAGGCGCTCGATACCCGCCGCTTCCGTCGCCATGGCGGGGATCGCGTCTTCCGGCACACCAAAGCTGCGCAGCCCTGCCGGGATTTCCACGGCGGCACACAGCCGCGTCATCGCCTCGACCGCCTGGTCGGCGGCGTCGTTGAGGCTGAGCCCGGCGGTATTCACGCCCATGGCTTGGGCAATGTCCTGCATGCGCTCCACGCAAGCCAGTTTGTTCCAGTGCATCACGTAAGGCAGCAAGAGCGCATTGCTCACGCCGTGAGCAATATTGAATCGCCCGCCCAGCGGGTACGCCAAGGCATGCACTGCGCCGACGCCGGCATTGCCGAACGCCATGCCGGCCATCAGGCTGGCGGTGGCCATATCATCGCGGGCCTGCAGGTTGGCCGGGTTGGCGTAGGCCTTGGGCAGCGCATTGGCAATCAGCTTGATCGCGCCGATGGCCAGCGCGTCAGTGATCGGCGAGGCATTCAGCGACAGGTAGGACTCGATGGCATGCACCAGCGCATCCACGCCACTGGCGGCGGTGACACTGCGCGGGCAGGTCAGGGTCATTTGCGGGCTGATCAGCGCAACATCCGGCAATAAGTAATCGCTGACGATGCCTTTTTTCAGTTGTGCGGCCTTGTCGGAGAGAATCGCCACATTGGTCACCTCCGAACCGGTGCCGGCCGTGGTCGGGATCGCGATCAGCGGCGGGCCTTTGCGCGGCACCTGGTCGACGCCGAACAAGTCCGCCAGCGCGCCGTGGTAACCGGCATAGGCCGCAACACTCTTGGCAATGTCGATGGCACTGCCGCCGCCCACGCCGATCAGGCCGTCATGCCCGCCCTCGCGGTACACGCGCATGCAGTCCTCGACGATGGCGATTTCCGGGTCGGGCAGCACGCGATCGAAAATCTCATAAGTGCGCTCACCCAGGTGTGCAAGCGCCAGCGCCACGGTGCCGGACTTGACCAGCGCGGCATCGGTGACGATCAGCGGGTTATCCACATCCAGGCGCGTGAGCTCGGCGGCCAGTTGTTCGATCGCGCCAGCGCCGGTCAGCAGTTTGTGGGCGATCTTGAATGAGGAAGTACTCATGTGCGCGGCCTCTTATTAATGATGGGCTGGCACAAGAATAGCCGGGTATTTCAGGTTGCCCAGCATTCACGCACTGAATGGGCACAGATCCAGTGTGGGAGCGGGCTTGCTCGCGAATGCGGTGCATCAGTTAAACATTCAGTGGCTGACACTCCGCATTCGCGAGCAAGCCCGCTGCCACAGGTTTGATCTCCACTTGGCTTTAGACTTGCGCGGTGCGCAGTTTCTCGCTGCGGCCTCGCAGCCACTCAAGGGTCAGTAACAGCAGCACCGAGAACGCAATCAGCAAGGTTGCCGCTGCAGCAATCGTCGGGCTTAAATTTTCGCGGATGCCGCTGAACATCTGGCGCGGCAAAGTCGCTTGCTCGGGGCCGGCGAGAAACAGCGTCACGACCACTTCATCGAAAGACGTCGAGAAGGCAAACAGCGCCCCGGAGATCACCCCCGGCGCGATCAACGGCAAGGTGACACGGCGAAACGCGGTCAACGGCGAGGCGCCCAGGCTGGCCGCCGCCCGCACCAGGTTGTGGTTGAAGCCCTGCAATGTTGCCGACACGGTGATGATCACAAACGGCACACCCAGCACGGCATGCACCACAATCAGCGAGAGGAAGCTGTTGCCCAACCCTAGTGGCGCAAAGAACAGATAGCTGGCCACGCCGATGATCACCACAGGCACCACCATCGGCGAAATCACCAGGGCCATGACCAACGCCTTGCCGGGGAAGTTGCCGCGCGTCAGGCCAATCGCCGCCAACGTCCCGAACACCATCGCCAGCACCGTGGCCGCCGGGGCCACAATGATGCTGTTCTTCAATGCACGCATCCACTCGGCGGAGGCGAAGAAGTCTTGATACCAGTGCAACGAGAAGCCTTGCAGCGGGTACACCAGGAAACTGCCGCTGTTGAACGACAGCGGGATAATCACCAGCACCGGCAAGATCAGGAACAACAGGATCAAGCCACACAGAATCCGCAAGCTGTAGAACCACACACGCTCCACGGGTGACATATAAGGGCTCAGCATCGCCAACTCTCCTCAGCTCAGGCGCAGGCGACTGGCGCCGACCAGACGGTTGTAGATCAGGTACAGCACGACGGTCGCCAGCAGCAGCAAGCCGCCCAACGCCGTGGCCATCCCCCAATTGATGCTGGTGTTGGTGTAGAACGCGACGAAGTAGCTGACCATCTGGTCGTTCGGGCTGCCGAGCAGCGCCGGGGTGATGTAGTAACCAATCGCCAGGATAAACACCAGCAGGCAACCGGCGCCGACGCCGGCGTAGGTCTGCGGGAAGTACACGCGCCAAAAACTGGCAAACGGGTGGCACCCCAGGGAAATCGCCGCGCGCATATACGTGGGCGAGATGCCTTTCATCACGCTGTAGATCGGCAAAATCATGAACGGCAACAGAATGTGCACCATCGAGATGTAAACGCCGGTGCGGTTAAACACCAGCTCCATGGGTTTATCGATCAGGCCCATGCCCATCAATGCGCTGTTGATCAGCCCACCGGACTGCAGCAATACAATCCATGCCGCCACCCTTACCAGGATTGAGGTCCAGAACGGCAGCAATACCAGAATCATCAACAGGTTACTTTTGCGTGCCGGCAGGTTGGCCAACAAGTAGGCCAACGGATAGGCCAGCAGCAGGCAGATGAAGGTAATCACCAAGCCCATCCAGAACGTGCGGGCAAAGATGTCCAGGTAGATGGCCTGGTCGGGTGTGGCCGGGGCCACTTCGCCAAGGTCATTGATACGGTGATCGACGGCCGCCAGCAGGTAGTACGGCGTGAGGCTGCTGGTATTACGCCGGATCGCCTGCCAGTACGCCGGGTCGCCCCAGCGTTCATCGAGGCTTTCCAGCGCGTCCTTATAAGAGCCGGGCGCTTCGGCAAACGGCAGCGCCCGCGCGGTTTTGGTCAACAGGCTGCGGTAGCCGGCCAGCTCCATGTTCAAGCGTTTGGACAAGTCGCCCAGGGTCTGGTTTTTACGTGCTTCACCCAGGTCTTCGCTGAGCGCCTGATACACCGGTTCACCCGGCAGGCCGCGACCGTCCCAGGCCTTGACCGCCACCACGGTACGCGGCAAACCGGCCACCACTTCCGGGTTGCCGACGCTTTTGTAGAGCAGCGCAACAATCGGCACCAGAAACACCAGCAGCAAAAACAGCACCAGCGGCGCAATCAAGGCCTGGGCCTTCCAACGATTGAGCCGCTCGGCACGCGCCAGGCGCTGCTTGAGGGTGGGGCTGGGAATGGCGATAACCATGGCAAACTCCGGAACTTAAAAATGAATGCGCTCTGCCCAACACAACAGGTCCCAAATGGGAGCGGGGTTGTGTGGGAGCGGGCTTGCTCGCGAATGCGGTGTGACAGTCAGCACATGAAGAGACTGATCCACCGTATTCGCGAGCAAGCCCGCTCCCACACTTACCGGTTCGCACAAGGATTTAGCGGTGTGGCTGGTTACTTGGCCGCCCAGGAATTGAAGCGCTGCTCGAGCTGCTCGCCGTTATCCGCCCAGAAGCTCACATCGATTTGCACCTGGTTGGCGATGTTCTCCGGCGTGGTCGGCATGTCTTTCAGCACATCCTTGGCCAACAACGGTACGGCCTGGGTATTGGCCGGGCCGTAGGCGATGTTTTCCGAGTAGATCTTCTGCTGTTGCGGCTGCACCGAGAAAGCGATGAACTTCTTCGCTGCTTCGGCGCGATCCTTGGCCAGGCCTTTAGGGATGGCCCAGGCGTCAAAGTCGTAGATGCCGCCGTTCCACACCACTTTCAGGTTGCTTTCTTTTTGCACGGCAGCAATGCGGCCGTTGTAGGCCGAGCTCATGACCACATCACCCGAGGCCAGGTACTGCGGCGGTTGTGCGCCGGCTTCCCACCACTGGATCGACGGTTTGAGTTCGTCGAGTTTCTTGAACGCGCGATCCTGGCCGTCTTTGCCAGCCAGCACTTTGTACACGTCTTTGGGGGCCACGCCGTCCGCCATCAAAGCGAATTCCAGGGTGTACTTGGCGCCTTTGCGTAGGCCGCGCTTGCCTGGGAATTTCTTGGTATCCCAGAAATCCGCCCAACTGGTCGGTGCAGTGGTCAGCTTGTCGGCGTTGTACGCAAGCACAGTGGACCACACAAAAAAGCCCACACCGCAGGGCTGAATCGCGCCTTTGACATAATCGGCGCTGTTGCCGAACAGTTTCGGGTCGAGCGGTTCGAACATGTCTTCGTCACAGCCACGGGACAGTTCCGGCGACTCCACTTCCACCAAGTCCCACGACACGCTCTTGGTATCGACCATGGCTTTGACCTTGGCCATTTCGCCGTTGTACTCACCGGCAACGATCTTGCCATTGCCCGCGCTTTCCCACGGTGCGTAAAAGGCTTTGACCTGAGCCGCCTTGTTCGCGCCGCCGAAGGATACGACCGTCAGGTCCGGGCCTGCCATGACCTGTGTCGCGCCCATCAAGCCGATGGCCAGGGCGGAATATTTAAGGGATCTCAACATTGTTGTTCTCTCCACGTGCAGGGTTGGTGAAGCCATGGGGCGATTAATTCGCCTCTAGAAGTGGGTCGAGTGCGCGAACGTGCTCGACTTGCCAGCCAATCGGTACCACGTCGCCGACCGCAAGCGCTGTGTCCAGCTCAGCGATCGGTTGTTTCACAAAAAAATCGGCCTTGCCGCAGACTTCCAGGCGCACACGCACGTGGTCGCCCAGGTAGATAAATTCCGCCACCCGCCCAGAGAAGCGGTTGACGCAGGATTCACTGGAGCCATTGAGGCTGACGCGCTCCGGGCGTACTGACAGGGTCACCGGGCCGCCGAGCTGGCCGACATTCACTGCCAGTGCCTCAACCTTTTCACCGCGCGCTAACTCCACCACACAGCGCTCGCCGGTGTGGCTGTGCAGGCGGCCATTGAGTCGGTTGTTCTCGCCGATGAAGTTGGCAACGAAGGTGTTTTTTGGCTCTTCGTACAGGGTGCGCGGCGCGGCGATCTGCTGGATCTCGCCCTGATGGAATACCGCCACGCGGTCGGACATGGTCAAGGCTTCGCCCTGGTCGTGGGTCACGTACACCACGGTCACGCCGAGACGCTGGTGCAGGTGCTTGATCTCCATCTGCATGTGTTCGCGCAGTTGTTTATCGAGAGCGCCGAGGGGCTCGTCCATCAACACCAGTTGCGGTTCGAACACCAGCGCCCGGGCCAAGGCCACGCGCTGTTGCTGGCCGCCGGAGAGTTGCGCCGGGTAACGCTGGGCGAAGGCATCCAGCTGGACCATGCTCAGCACGCGTTTGACCCGCTCGCTGATATCGGTCTTGCTCAAGCCGCGCACCGACAAGGGGAATGCCAGGTTCTCTGCCACCGTCATGTGCGGGAACAGCGCGTAGTTCTGGAACACCATGCCGATGTCGCGCTTGTGCGGCGGCACATTGTTGATAGCGCGTCCGGCGAGCAAAATTTCCCCGGCGGTCGGCGTCTCGAAACCGGCGAGCATCATCAGGCTGGTGGTCTTGCCCGAACCGGACGGCCCGAGCAGGGTGAGGAACTCGCCCTTGCGAATCTCCAGGTTGAGGTCTTTGACGATCAGGTTCTCGCCGTCGTAGCTCTTCTGCACGCCACGAAAGCTGACCAGCACATCATTTGAATCCACCTCGCTCATACCCGCACCTTTTGTTTTGGACTGCTGTGGCACAAAGCGTAGTCCAGGCGCGAGCCCCCGGAAATCGGGAGCCAGGAGAGAATCACATCAGCCGGATGGAAGGTTGGGGGTAGGGATTGCCCTACACCGATGGCGGGCAGAGAACAGTGCGGCGGCAATCGTCAGCGTCTGCCGGCAAAGCCTATGTCGTAAACAGATACGCGCACCTGGAGGAGCCCGGCTTGATCGTTCCCTCGCTCCGCGTGGGAATGCAGCCCAGGACGCTCTGCGTCCCAAAGCGTGACGCAGAGCGTCACAAGAGGCGTTACCACGCGGAGCGTGGGAACGATCGAGGGGGTTACAAGAGTTTGTGTTCCATGGCGTACTTCACCAATTCAGCCAGTGACGTGATATGGAGCTTTTGCATCAACCGCGCCTTGTGAGTGCTGATGGTCTTGCTGCTCAGCGCCAGTTGCTGGGCGATGTCATTGACGTTGGCGCCCTGGGCCAGGCGCTCGAACACCGAGAACTCGCGCTCCGACAGTAATGAATGCAACGGCCGCGTATCGGTGAGGCCGACCTCAAAGACCATGCGGTCCGCCAAGTCCGGGTCGATGTAACGCCCGCCCGCCGCCACCTTGCGAATCGCCGTCAGTAACAGCGCCGGGTCACTGTCCTTGGTGGCATACCCCGCCGCCCCGACTTTCAGGGCGCGGGCAGCCATTTGCGCTTCATCGTGCATCGACAGCACCAGAATCGCGGGCGGGTTACTCAATGCACGGATGCGCGCAATCGCTTCCAGGCCATTGACGCCCGGCATCGAGATATCCAGCAACACCACCTCACAGGCGATATGGCGCAAGGTCTCCAGCAACTGCTCGCCATTGCTGGCCTCGCCGACCACCAGCAGGTCTTTGGCCAGGCCAATCAATTGCTTGATGCCTTCACGAACAATGGTGTGGTCTTCGGCTACCAATACGCGAATCACAGGGGCTTGCTCCTATCGTTATGCATCCAACGGCACCGTGACACTCAACGTGGTGCCCTCCCCCAGCTCGCTGTGCAGGCTCAATTGCCCGCCCATCATCAGCACCCGCTCACGCATGCCGACTACGCCAAAGGACACCGGGCGGCCTGGGTTCTCGACGAAACCGACGCCGTCATCGCTGATGGTCAGCCGCAAGTCGGCGCTTTCCACCGTCAGGGTCAGTTCGACAGTATGCGCCTGGGCATGACGCATCACATTGGTCAGCGCCTCCTGCAGGATACGGAACAGGCCAATAGCCTTGGCATCGCTGAGGGCCGGCAGGTTATCCGGGACTTGTACCAGGCAGGGAATGTGCGTGCGCGCTTCGAAGCGGCGGGCTTGCCATTCAATCGCCGAGGCGATGCCGGCGTCGAGAATCGGTGGGCGTAGCGCGGTCGCCACATCCCGGACAAGCTGGAACAACTGGGCGATCAGGCGTTTCATGCTGTTCAGGCGCTCGGTCAAGCCCGGGTCCAATTGCGCATAGGCCAGTTCGCACATCGACGTCTCCAGCTTGAGCACCGTGAGCATCTGCCCCAACTCGTCATGCACTTCACGGGCGATACGCGCCTTTTCCTCTTCGCGCACGGTTTCCAGGTGGGCAGACAGCTCGCGCAACTGTGTTTCGCTTTGCTGCAAGGCGGCCACGTAACGACGGCGCTCGGTGACGTCGTTGAGATAAACCACCAGGTATTCGCCCTCGGCAAAGCGCAGGAAGCTCAACGACACATCCGCCGGCAAGATGCTGCCGTCAGCGCGCACGCAATCGGCGGCGAAGGTCTGCGGGCCCTCTTCGCTGGCACGCGCACGCTTCCACACGTCAAGCCAGCGGTCCATATTCAAGGTCGGGTCAAAATCGATCAGCGGTCGCTCGATCAGCGCGCCGGCGGCGTAGCCCAGCATGGTCTCGGCGGCGCGGTTGGCGTAACGCACGTGGCTGTCCCAATTGACCCAAAGAATGCCGACCGTACTTTGATCGATGGAGAACTGCGTCAGCCGCAACGCTTCGGCACCGGCCGCACGCGCGGCGCTTTCTTCCCGGGCGGCCAGTAAGCTGTGTTCCAGCACTCGCTGGTGACGGCGCTGCCAAACCACCACGGCGAGGCTGGCGAGCAGGAACATCGTCAAGAGCAGGCTGAGGTTTTGCCACAGGCCCGGCGACTCCGTCAGCCGTGGGTATTGGGGTTGCAGCCAGCGGCTGTGCAATTGGTCGAGGTCGCGGGCGGGTATCGCGCGCAAGGCACTTTGCATGATGCTCGCCAGTTCCGGCCACTCACGGCGGGTGGCCACACGCAGCAATTGCGGCAGGCCGATATCGCCGACCACCGCCAGCCCGGCAAACTCCGCCTCACCGGACAATCGGCTCAATTGCGCCTCATCCACCACGGCATAACGCGCCTGCTGGCTCACCAACAATTGCAGGGCCTGGCGCTCCAGGGGCACGCCTTGCAGGTTGAGGTTGGGGTAATTGCTGCGCAGGTAATCGGCGACAGCGCTGGGCATGCGCACGGCGACGCGGGACAGCTCGTCAAGCTTTTCCAGCTCCACCGCGCCGCCGCCCTCGCGAATGCCGACGATATGCTGAGGCACGCGCATATAAGGGTCGCTGAATAACCACAGACGCAAGCCGGCCGGGGTTTGCTGCAGGCCCGGGGCGATATCCACCTCGCCATCGCGCACGGCGGCTTCCAGTTGCTCCTGGCTGGGGAAATTGCGCCAGGTCAGGTCGATATTCAGTGCTTTGGCCAGCCATTGCATCAATTCGACATTCGCCCCGGACAAGCGCTGCAGGCGCCGGTCGTATTGGGCGTACGGTGCTTGCAATACCACGCCCACGCGCAACTGTGGGTGCTGCGCCAGCCACTCACGCTGCTGAGCATTGAGCTGCGCCTGCGGCGCGACAGGCGCAGGCGCGGCATTCGCCATCAAGGCAAAGCACACACAGCCGATAACCAGCAGACAGCGAAAACCCATGATCCACGTCTCACATCACTGACAAACACTGACCAACCCATTAGGCTGCTGGAATCACTTCCGGCCGGGAATTAACGATGCCCTTTACCCACCGTTCGGCACTGCCAGCATTGTGCCTATCGCTGCTATTTACCAGCGCCTTTTCTGTTCAAGCCGCCGACACGCCTGCGCCCACCGCCGAAAAACCGGCTGAACGCCAACCGCTGCCCGAGCGCAGCCAGGAAGAAGCCAGCGCCCTGGAGCGTCAACTGCCGGCACAGGAACAGCAACAATTGCAGGCCGGCAGCGATTCATTCCTGGCCCTGTGGAAACCGGCCAACAGCGCCGAGCCTGAAGGTGTGGTGATTATTGTGCCGGGCGCCGGAGAAAGCGCCGATTGGCCACAAGCAATCGCGCCGCTGCGACGCAAGTTACCCGATGCCGACTGGGGCACCCTGAGCCTGTCGTTGCCGGATGTGAACCTCGACACCTTGCCGCCTCGGGTCATGGAGTCGCCCAAAACAGCGGTCGACACCAGCAGCAAAGACGGCAGCACGGCCGCCAAACCGATCGAACAAGCCGCCAGCGCCGAAGCCGAAGGCACTGACCCGGCGGTGGTGCCGGGGGCTGATGAACAGGACAAGACCGACGCCAAGCGCATCTTTGATCGCATCGACGCCGCCGTTGCCTTTGCCCAAACCCAAAGCGCGCGCAGCGTGGTGCTGCTCGGCCACGGCACCGGCGCCTGGTGGGCCGCGCGCTACCTGAGCGAGAAACAGCCGTCCCAAGTGCAGAAGTTGGTGATGGTGGCCGGCAAGACGCCGGCGGCCAGGCAGCCGGACCTGCAAAAACTGGCGCCGGCGCTGAAAGTGCCGACGGCGGATGTGTACTACCAGGACGGCGCCCAAGAGCGCAAAAACGCCCGGGAACGTATGCAGGCCGCCAAGCGGGGGAAGAATGACGGCTATAAACAGGTGTCGCTCAAGACTCTGCCGGGCAACAGTGCGGCTGAGCAAGAGCAGCTGTATCGGCGGGTTCGTGGGTGGTTGAGCCCGGAGCCGGCCTCCAACTGATCCAGCCTGGTCACCCGATCAACTGTGGGAGCTGGCTTGCCTGCTCCCACACTGATTGGGTTGTCACTTCCAAAGTGAGGTGGCTACCTGAAGTCCCGCCGTTCACGAATCAACGCATAAGCATTGTGCAGCTCGCGGGTACGTTCGGTGGCCTCACGCACTTGCGCCAGGCTTGCTCCCGTGCCGGCGATCTTGTCCGGGTGATGGCGGCTGAGCAGGCGGCGATAGGCACGCTTGATCGCCGCCGGTTCGCTGGTGGAGGTCACCCCCAGAATCCGCAGCGCCTCCTGATACGCCCCGCCACGATTGGCCAATGGCTTGCGTTCGGGGGCGTAATCAGACGCCAGCGCCTGCAGTTGTTGCGGCGTCCACCCCAGCCACTTGCCCCACAGGTCAATCAGGTCGCGTTCGGCGTCATCGGCCCTGCCGTCCGCCCACGCCATGCGCCAGCATGCACGCAACACACCTTCTGCCGCATGGGGTTGGGCTTTGAGTACGCGCAGATAATTGCGCACCCGGTCGGATCCCGACTTGCCACGATTGAACGCGGTAATCGCCCGACGCTGGGCCGGTTCGCTCATGTCCAGTGAGCGCATTTCCTGACGCGCTTGCTGGATATGCCCAGCCATCACCCGGCCATTACTCTTGGCCAGGCGCCCCAACAACACAAACAGCAATTCGTCGTTGCGCAATGCCGGGCGCCCGCCCAGGCGCTCGCGCAATTGCGCCCAACTGTGCAACTGCAGGCGGCGATCCAGTGCCTGCCCCAGTAACGCGCCCAACAAGGCCCCCGGAATACTGGCAATGGCAAAGCCAGCCCCGGCACCGATCAGTGTCCCTGGCCACAACATCTTATTGCTCCGCAGTCAGCAAAGTTTCAACCTGCGCCAGACGCTCCAGCGTGCCGACATCAATCCAGCGTCCTGTCATGTGCTCTCCCGTTACCAGACCTTTGGCCATGGCCTCCCGCAACAGCGGCGCCAGTTTGAAGGCACCAGCGCTGCAGCCCGCGAACAACTGCGGGTCGAGCACTGAAATGCCACTGAAGGTCAGGTTATCGGCACCGGGCGCGGCATCATGAAGCAGACCGTTGTCCAAATAAAAGTCGCCTCCCGTTGGCGCATGGGCAGGCATGTCGACCATGACCAAGTGGGCAAGCCCTTCCAGCGCCTTGTTGTGCAGACTGGCAAAATCGAAGTCCGTCCAGATATCGCCGTTGACCAACAGGAAAGGCTCGTCGCCCAGCAGCGGCAAAGCCTTGAAAATCCCGCCGCCGGTTTCCAGTGGCTCGCCCTCGGCTGAATACTGAATGCGCAAGCCAAACTGCGCACCATCACCCAGATAGCTTTCAATCTGCTGGCCGAGCCAGGCATGGTTGATCACGATATCGGTGAAGCCGGCCCTGGCCAGCGCCTCCAGGTGATACTCGATCAAACGCTTGCCGCCCGCCTCCACCAGCGGTTTGGGCGTGTGCAACGTGAGCGGACGCATCCGCTCACCTTTGCCGGCGGCCAGGATCATGGCCTTCATACGCGCACCTCGGTCGGTTCACGCAGGCTGGCGAGCAACTCACCCAACTCGTCCAGCTCAGGCCGGTCGGCCAGTACCGCTTCTATATAAGCAAAGAAACGCGGCACATCGGCCAGGTAACGTGGCTTGCCGTCGCGATGGCAGATGCGCGCAAAAATGCCGATGACTTTGAGGTGGCGCTGCACACCCATCAGGTCGCTGGCTCGCAGGAACTCCTCGAAATCGGTCTGCACCGGGATGCCCAACGCGCCGGCACGCGCCCAGTAGCCGCGCTGCCACTCGCGCACGCGGGCCTTGGGCCAGCTGAGAAACGCATCCTTGAACAGACACGTGATGTCATAGGTAACCGGGCCGTAGACCGCGTCCTGGAAATCCAGCACGCCGGGGTTCGGCTCGCTGATCATCAGGTTGCGCGGCATATAGTCGCGATGCACCAGCACTTTGGGCTGGGCCAGGGCACTGTCGATCAGGTGATCGCTGACGCGCTGCCATAAGGCCTGCTGCCGGGTGTCGAATTCGATACCCAAATGCCGGCGCACGTACCACTGCGGAAACAATTCCAGCTCACGGCGCAACAAGGCGACGTCATAGCTGGGCAGCGGTGCGTCCATCGGCAATTGCTGAAAAGCCAGCAATGCGTCGATGGCATCGGCGAACAATTCGTCGGCGTTTTGTTCGTCAATCACGTCCAGATAGGTTTTTCTGCCCAGGTCATTAAGCAAAAGAAAGCCGCGCGGCAAATCTTCTGCATAAATTTTTGGCACATTTATTCCCGATTTCGCGAGTAAATCAGCGATATCGACGAAAGGTTTGCAGTTTTCCTGGGGCGGTGGAGCGTCCATGACGACGAACGTGCGACCGCCGCCCTCCCAGCGGAAATAACGCCTGAAACTCGCGTCGCTGCTGGCCGCGGTCAATGTGGCCGGAGGTACGACACCCCAGTCCTGAGCGTTGAAAAGGATCGGCAACTGCTCATCCAGCCAAACTTTCAGCTGTTGTAAACGTAGATCTTGCTCGGGCATTACAAGGGTCTCCGACGGCGCTAGCCGTCAAGCGGGTCATGCTTTATTATCACGCATCTTGTGCGACACGCGTAGCGTGTCTCCAGGTTGGCGGTGAGTCGTCATCGTCAAGGGTTTTCCGCAAGGAAACCGATAGCCCGGTAGCCAATCCGGGAAACAAAACAGCCCAGGGGTCCCACTGCTTAGAAGGACTCGTTGTCGCTGCGGCGACAATAGCGAACCCCAAAGCCGCTTAGCACTCAGAAGCGCGGCTATGGTCCGATTTTCGGACTGGGAGTGCCTACTTCACTACTGATGAGGTCGTTATGCATAAACGTCTGGCTCAAAAAGCAGATGTATCTGCAGTTCAGGTAGAAATGCGGAAATTCATTTCAGATACTCTGAACAGAATGACCTGGAACTTCGGCTTGATGACGCTGGTTTCAACCATCGTCATGGTTACTGCCATGTTCCTAATCAGATAGTGCATCCACATAGGTCTCACGACCTACCCATGCGGGAAGAATCCCCGCAGGGATTCCTTCCTCCTGCCTTAAACAGGAGGAAATACTCTTTGAGCGTGCTGCCTTGCAGTCCCCCGCTCATATCAAACCGGAGACACGAGCGAAAACTCTGTCTGTCATTGTCCAACTATCTTGCTCTGAGATAGCAGCGGACTCGTTGTGCGACCAACGATAGCCTAGGAAAACATGCGTCACTGGTAACGGTGGGGTGTGAAGCTTTTCCGACAATGTAGTCCCCATCAGGGTGTGCTTTTGCCGTGAGGCAAAGTACAGACGCTCGGAGCAGTACCGGGTCGAGACGCTAGGCTGGTTGGCATGGGTAACGTAAGTGAACTGCTGATAAACGCCGTAATGATAAACATGCCAAAACTGCTGTTAGGCATGGACCAAAAGGTATGGGGCCAGATATTCCTGTGGGATGTGGGAATACGTCGCTACAAGGCCTCCGGTGAAAAGGCAGACCCTAAACCAATCGTGTGACAGGCAGGGAACGTGGTAAGCCCGTATGGCTGCCTTCGGGCAGGTGAACCGCAAGGGGATCTATTGGCTGTGCGGGTATGGGATCGCAGAAAAAGCGAACGCCGGGCTGTAATGGCGCGGATAGGGGTTGGAACATTACCCCACGGGAAACCGGGCAGACTTCTGCGTGGTCTTTTATCGCATGAACGCTGAGTAAACCTGTCTCAATCATCTTCGAAGTCCGGCAGTAATGGGCTTCTTATTCATCCACTCCTGACGGGAGCGTCCATTCCCGTCAGGGGATGCGTACGTCTTCTGCTCGGGGAAACTTGAGAGGAAGGCAGCATGTTAGTACCTAGCCAACTGGCCGGGTCTGCGCCTTCTGGCGTTCCGCAGCATTGGCATGACATCGATTGGTGTCGTGTGCAGCAGAACGTACGGGCGATGCAGATTCGGATTGCGAAGGCTTGTCGGGAAGGCAATTGGCGCCGGGTGAAAGCCCTGCAACGGATGCTGACCCGCTCTCGTTCGGCCAGATATTTGGCCATACGGAGAGTCACTGAAAACCAGGGCAAGCGCACGGCGGGAGTCGACCGCGTGCTCTGGGATACACCCGATGCCAAGTGGAAGGCGGCAAATGGGTTGAAGCGCCACGGGTATAAACCACGGCCATTACGGCGTGTGTTTATCCCGAAGTCGAATGGAAAGGAACGCCCTCTGGGCATTCCAACCATGACTGACAGAGCCATGCAGGCGCTATACCTGCTAGCCCTGGCGCCTATCGCTGAAACCACCGGCGATCCAAACAGCTACGGCTTTCGGATCGAGCGCTCCACGGCTGATGCGATGGGACAGTTGTTCGTTTGTCTATCCAAGAAGGCTTCGGCCCAATGGGTCTTGGAAGCGGACATTAAAGGCTGCTTTGACCACATCAACCATGACTGGCTGATCGAAAATGTCCCAACGGACAAAGAAATCCTCCGAAAATGGTTGAAAGCTGGAGTGATTCACAAAGGCCAGCTACAGGCAACGAATGCCGGTACACCACAGGGCGGGATTATCTCGCCCACCTTGGCGAATTTGGTGCTGGATGGACTGGAATCACAGCTCAAGCAACACCTGGGCGTGACGAAGGCGAAGAAGCTGAAAATTAACGTGGTGCGATATGCGGATGATTTTGTGATTACCGGTAGCTCGAAAGAGATGCTCGAAAATGAGATCAAACCTTGGGTTGAGCGGTTTCTCGCGGTGCGAGGATTGCAGCTGTCGCTTGAGAAAACCCACGTCGTCCACATAGATGAAGGTTTCGACTTCCTTGGTTGGAATTTCCGCAAATACGGAGGGAAACTCCTGATCAAACCTGCCAAAAAGAACGTGAAAGCGTTCTATAGGAAGGTAAAAGAAGTCATCAGTACTAACAAAGCGGTGAAACAGGAGGAGTTAATCCGCCTGCTTAATCCGATACTGCGAGGCTGGGCGCTGTATCACCAGCCTGTGGTCGCCAAGAAGGCGTACAGCCGCATGGACCACCAAATATTCCAAGCGCTTTGGCGTTGGGCGAAAAGGCGGCATCCAAACAAAAGTCTCGACTGGGTAAGGGAGAAGTATTTCCAAACCTATGAAAGTCGAAGCTGGGTGTTCGCCACCACGGTCATAACGGAGTCAGGAGGCAAAGAGGCAATTCGGTTATACGCCCTAGAGGCCACGCCGATTGAGAGGCACAGGAAGATCAGCGGGGATTTTAATCCGTTTGATCCCTCTATGGAGGAAATGGGAGAGGCATTGCGGATGTCCCGGATGCTCGGGAAATTGAAGTACCGCAAACAAATTCTTCATCTATTTCAATCCCAAAAAGGACTGTGCGTACTATGCAAAAGCCCAATATCTAGGGAGACTGGGTGGCACGACCACCACATCATTTATCGCTCACAAGGCGGTGGTGACTCGCTGGACAACCGGGTACTATTGCATCCCATTTGCCACCAGCAGCTTCACGCTCGTGGACTAACAGTGTACAAACCGGCTCCCCCAAGGGGGGCTTCGTAAAGACTTGAGCCGTATGCGCTGAAAGGCGCACGTACGGTTTTTAGGGGGGAGCAGACCAGAAATGGTCTGTTCCTACCCAACTTTCAGACCATCGAGAGGCGTGCGGCCCAAACCGCGGGCAGATGGCACGCAGGAAGCCCGGACTAATAAGATGGCATTGAAATCCCCCGCGTTTCGTAGAAAATTTCCGTTGCTGGTAACCGGCAGTCTGCTGGCCATGCAACCTTTCGCCACCTCATTCGTGGTCGCCGCGGAACAGTATGACTGCTCAGTCTCTGCTTCGGGTGCCTGGGATTGCGCGCCAAAAACCGCCGCAGCCCCATTACCACCGCGCCCGGTGCACGACGGTGCAGCCGTCAGCGCCGCTGGCAGCACGGCGCAAGCCGATGCTGGCGGCAGCGCTGCGGCCGAGCCGAAGACCACCCTGGTCACCGAGTCCAAGGGCCGTGGCCTGCGTTCGCGCAGTGCCGACTACAGCCACCTGGACTGGGTGCCTCGCGACAAGCTGACCGCAGCCCAACTGGCTGAGACCGGCCCGTATTGCTCCGGCGCGTATATCGAGCCGACCCGTCCTGGCATGAACGACAAGACGGACAAAAGCGATTCGCCGACCTTCATCGGTGCCAAGGTGTCTCGTTACGAGCAGGAACAGCAGGTTGCGACCCTGGCCGGTGACGTCGTCATGCGCCAGGGCAGCATGCAGCTGGAGGCTCAGGAAGCCAACCTGTACCAGGCCGAGAACCGTGGCGAGCTGAACGGCGATGTGCGTCTGCGCGACAACGGCGCCCTGATCGTCGGCGACCACGCCGAGGTGCAGCTCGATACCGGCGCGGCCCAGATCGACAACGCCGAATACGTGCTGCACAAATCGCGCGTTCGCGGTAACGCGCTGTACGCCAAACGTGCCGAAAACGCGATCATCCGTCTCAAGGACGGTACGTACACCACCTGCGAGCCGGACAGCAACGCCTGGCAGCTCAAGGGCAACAACATCACGTTGAACCCGGCCACCGGTTTCGGTACGGCCACCAACGCGACGTTGCGGATCAAGAACATCCCGATCCTCTACACCCCGTACATCTACTTCCCGATCGACGACCGTCGTCAATCCGGCTTCCTGCCGCCAAGCTTCAGCACCGGCAGCGAAACCGGCTTCACACTGGTCACGCCGTACTACTTCAACCTGGCGCCAAACTACGACGCCACGTTGTACCCGCAATACATGACCAAACGCGGCATGATGGTTGAGGGCGAATTCCGCTACCTCACCAAGTCCAGCGAAGGTCAGTTCGGCGGCGCGTACCTGAACGACGACAGCGACGAGCGCAAGAATCAGACTGATTACGAAAAAACCCGTTACATGCTCAACTGGCAGCACAAAGGCGGGCTGGATTCGCGAGTATCGACCCAGGTCGACTACACCAACATCAGCGACCCTTACTTCTTCCAGGACCTCAAGACTTATCAGGAAGGCATCCAGCCTCGAGATTTCGTCAACCAGCAGGGCGCCGTCACTTACCGCGGCGACTCCTATCAGGCGCGCCTGAACCTGCAGGCTTACCAGCTCGCGACGATTTCCCAGATCACCCCCTACAACCGGTTGCCGCAGATCACCTTCAACGGGATGCTGCCGTACCATCCAGGTGGTGTGAACTTCACCTATGAAACCGAAGCTGTTCGGTTTGATCGTGACCTGGAAAACGGCAACTTTACCGATGAGAACAACCTGGTTACGCCTCGCCTCGATACTTTTGTTAGGGGCCTGACCCGTGCCAACGGTACTCGACTGAACGTCGCGCCGGCTGTTGATTACCCGATGAACTGGACCTACGGTTTTATTACGCCGAAGCTCAAGTATGTGTACACCAAGTACGATCTTGACCTGGACAGCACCGGTAAGAACCAGATCATCGCGCAACAAGCGGCATCGACTGCGGCTAATCCTTATGCTGGTGGCGACTTCAAGAGCTCCCAGGACCGCGCTATTCCAATCGCCAGTATCGACAGCGGCCTGTACTTCGACCGCAATACCAACTGGTTCGGCAAGGACTATCGCCAGACGTTGGAACCGCGCGCGTTCTATCTCTATGTGCCTAACAAGGACCAGAGCGATATCCCGGTATTCGACACCAGTGAATACTCGTTCAGCTACTCCTCGCTGTTCCGCGACAACCGCTTCAGCGGCACCGACCGGATTGGCGATGAGAACAAGCTGTCCCTGGGCGTGACCAGCCGCTGGATTGAAGACAACGGCTTCGAACGTCAGCGTGTGTCCGTAGGTCAGGCGGTGTACTTCAAGGATCGCCAGGTTCAATTGCCGGGCGTCCTTGCTTCCGACCGCTCCGACGCACAGTCCGACGTGTCGCCTGTTGCCCTGGAATACGAATACCGCTACAACCGCGATTGGCGCGCCACAGCCGACTTCAACTGGGACACCGAAGAACATAGCACCCGCTCCGGCAGTGCAATGCTTCACTACCAGCCGGAAGACAACCCGAACAAGATCATCAACGTCGGCTATCGCTATCGCAACGACCAAGTGGTCTACAACCAGCTGACCGGCAAATGGCAGTTCGGTGGTGACTACGGGCAACCAGGCGACGCGAACTTCGTGAAGGATTACTACAAAATCCAGCAACACGACTTCTCGATGATGTGGCCGATCATTCCGCAGTGGAACCTGATCACCCGCTGGCAGTATGACTATGCCCGCAACCGTACGCTGGAAGCCTTCGGTGGTTTCGAGTACGACAACTGCTGCTGGAAACTGCGCGTCATCAACCGTTACTGGGTTTCCAACGACGAATACAGCCAGATCGCCCCGCTTAACGAAAAGGGTGACCACGGGCTCTTCTTCCAGATCGTCCTCAAAGGACTCGGCGGCCTGACCGGCGCCAAGGTAGAGAGCTTCCTCGACAAAGGCATTGAAGGTTATCGTGAACGTGAAGACCAAGCTTTCTGATTGCTTGCGCCCGCTAGTGCTGGGCGCGCTGTTCCTGGGGGCCGCATCGGCGCACGCTGCGGTTCAACAGCTGGACAAGGTAGTGGCCATCGTCGATAACGACGTGATCATGCAGAGCCAACTCGACCAACGGGTCAAGGAAGTTCAGCAAACCATCGCCAAACGTGGCGGCGGCGTACCGCCTACCAGCGTGCTGGACCCACAGGTACTTGAGCGCCTGATCGTCGAAAACCTGCAACTGCAGATCGGCGAGCGCTCCGGCATCCGTATTTCGGACGAAGAACTGAACCAGGCCGTCGGCACCATCGCTCAGCGCAATAACATGAGCATTGACCAGTTCAAGGCTGCCCTGGCCCACGACGGTTTGTCTTATGAAGACGCCCGTGACCAGATCAAGCGTGAAATGATCATCAGCCGTGTGCGTCAGCGCCGTGTAGCGGAGCGGGTTCAGGTGTCTGAGCAGGAAGTGAAGAACTTCCTGGCCTCGGACTTGGGCAAGATGCAGCTCTCCGAAGAACTGCACCTGGCCAATATCCTGGTTCCAACCCCGGACAGCGCCAGCTCCGAGCAGCTCAATGCCGCTGCGGCGAAAACCCAGGCTATTTATGATCGCCTGAAAGCCGGTGCTGACTTTGCCCAGACGGCCATCGCCATGTCCGGCAGCGACAACGCCCTGGACGGCGGTGACATGGGCTGGCGTAAAGCCGCGCAACTGCCACCTCCGTTCGACCGTGAGCTGAGCGCCATGAATGTGGGTGACATCACCCAGCCGGCGCGTACGCCAGGCGGTTTCATCATCCTCAAGTTGCTCGGCAAACGCGGCGGCGAGACCTCGCTGAAAGACGAAGTGCATGTTCGTCATATCCTGGTCAAACCAAGCGAAATCCGCACCGAGGCGCAAACCAAGGAGCTGGCCCAGAAGATCTATGAACGCATCGAAGGCGGTGAAGACTTCGCCACCCTGGCCAAGAGCTTCTCGGAAGACCCGGGTTCCGCCCTCAACGGTGGCGACCTGAACTGGATCGACCCGAAAGCGCTGGTGCCGGAGTTCCAGGAAGTCATGGCCAAGACCCCGCAAGGCGTTCTTTCCAAGCCGTTCAAGACTCAATATGGCTGGCACGTCCTGGAAGTCCTTGGCCGTCGCGCCACCGACAACACCACCCAGGCCCGCGAGCAACAAGCCCTGACCGTGCTGCGTAACCGCAAGTACGACGAAGAGCTGCAAACCTGGTTGCGTCAGATCCGTGACGAAGCCTACGTAGAGAACAAGCTGCCAGGCGCCGAGCAAACAGGCACCGACCAGGCAGCACAGTGAAACCCCAGCGTTTCGCGGTAACACCCGGCGAGCCGGCCGGCATTGGTCCAGACCTGTGCCTGCTGCTCGCCTCGCACCCTCAGCCACACCCCCTGATTGCCATTACCAGCCGCGACCTGCTCCTTGAGCGGGCCGCGCAGCTGGGTGTGGCTGTCACCTTGTTGGACGTGGCGCCGGGCAACTGGCCCGACCTGCCCGCCCCGGCCGGCAGCCTGTATGTGTGGAACACGCCGCTGGCAGCCAAGGTGGTAGCCGGGCAACTGGACAAAGCCAACGCGGCATTTGTACTGCAAACCCTGACGCGTGCCGGCCAAGGCTGCATCGACGGCGACTTCGCCGGCATGATCACCGCCCCGGTGCATAAAGGCGTGATCAACGAATCCGGCATTGCCTTTTCCGGCCATACCGAATTTCTCGCCGATCTGACCCATACCGAACAAGTCGTGATGATGCTGGCCACGCGCGGCCTGCGGGTTGCGCTGGTAACCACGCACCTGCCGTTGCGCGATATCGCCGATGCCATCACTGCCGAGCGTGTAGAGCGCGTCACACGCATCCTGCACGCCGACCTGCAACAAAAGTTCGGCATTGCCCAACCGCGCATCCTGGTGTGTGGGCTCAACCCGCATGCCGGTGAAGGCGGTCATTTGGGCCATGAAGAAATCGACATCATTGAACCGACATTAGAGCGCCTGCGCCAAGAAGGCATGGACCTGCGTGGCCCATTGCCTGCAGACACTCTGTTTACCCCCAAATATCTGGAGCACTGCGACGCAGTGCTGGCGATGTACCATGACCAGGGGCTGCCCGTGCTGAAGTACAAAGGCTTCGGCGCCGCAGTCAACGTGACACTGGGCCTGCCGATCATCCGCACCTCTGTCGACCATGGCACCGCCCTGGACCTGGCGGGCAGCGGCAAGATCGATACCGGCAGCCTGCACGTGGCCCTGGAAACCGCCTATCAGATGGCCGAGACCCGTATATGACAGAGCATTACCAACACCGGGCGCGCAAGCGCTTCGGTCAAAACTTCCTGCACGACGCTGGCGTGATCGACCGTATCCTGCGCTCCATCCATGCCAAGCCGGAAGACCGTTTGCTGGAAATCGGCCCGGGCCAGGGCGCCTTGACCCAAGGCCTGCTCAACAGCGGCGGCCAGTTGGACGTGGTTGAACTGGACAAGGACCTGATCCCGATCCTCAACCAGCAATTTGCCGGCATGCCCAACTTCAACCTGCACCAGGGCGACGCGCTGAAGTTCGACTTCAACAGCCTCAACGCCGCGCCCAACAGCCTGCGCGTGGTCGGCAACCTGCCGTACAACATCTCCACGCCGCTGATTTTTCACCTGCTGAACAACGCCGGGATCATCCGCGACATGCACTTCATGCTGCAAAAGGAAGTGGTTGAGCGTTTGGCCGCAGGCCCAGGCGGTGGTGATTGGGGCCGCCTGTCGATCATGGTTCAGTACCATTGCCGCGTAGAGCACCTGTTCAACGTCGGCCCTGGCGCCTTCAACCCGCCGCCGAAGGTCGACTCGGCCATCGTGCGCCTGGTGCCGCACGCGGTGCTGCCGCACCCGGCCAAAGACCACAAGCTGCTGGAGCGCGTGGTACGCGAAGCGTTCAACCAACGCCGCAAGACTCTGCGCAACACCCTCAAGGCGCTGTTGAGCAACGCCGAGATCGAAGCCGCCGGCGTCGACGGCGGCCTGCGCCCCGAGCAGCTGGACCTGGCCGCATTTGTGCGCCTGGCTGATCAGCTTGCGATCCAGCCCGCGCCCGTAGTGGAATAGGCCGTAAGAGCTCGATGCAATCCAATGTGGGAGCGGGCTTGCTCGCGAATGCGCAGTGTCAGTCACCGAATGTGTAACTGATGCACCGCCTTCGCGAGCAAGCCCGCTCCCACATTTGCGCGGCGTTATACCGATAACGCTTGCCGGCTGCCCGACACATGTCTGGCCTAGTGCCCCGCTCATGGCCTAGACTGATCCGCATCTGCTGTCCTCCGCTTTTGCTCTTAAGGCCTCTTGCATGTCCGATCCTCGCTACCAGATCGACGTCAGCGTCGTCACCCGCTTCCTGGCGGACCAATCACACCCCGAAGACAACCGTTATGCCTTTGCCTACACCATCACGGTGAAGAACAACGGGCAGGTGCCGGCCAAACTGCTGTCGCGCCACTGGGTAATTACCGATGGCGACGGCCAGGTCGAGGAAGTGCGTGGTGCCGGCGTGGTTGGTCAGCAGCCGTTGATCGACATCGGCGCCAGCCATACCTACAGCAGCGGCACAGTGATGACCTCCAAGGTCGGCACCATGCAGGGCTCATATCAGATGAAAGCCACCGACGGAAAACTGTTCGACGCCATCATCGCGCCGTTTCGCCTCGCAGTGCCCGGAGCCCTGCACTGATGACGACGTACGCGGTCGGTGACCTGCAAGGCTGCCTGGAACCCCTCAAATGCCTGCTGGAGCGCGTAGCCTTCAACCCGACGAGCGACCGCTTGTGGCTGGTCGGCGATCTGGTCAATCGCGGCCCCGAGTCCCTCGAGACCCTGCGCTTTCTTTATAAGATGCGCGATTCATTGGTGTGCGTGCTGGGCAACCATGACCTGCACCTGCTGGCGGCCGGCAATAACATCGAACGCTTGAAAAAAGGCGACACCCTGCGCGAGATCTTGGAAGCGCCGGACAGAACTGAATTGCTGGACTGGCTGCGCCGCCAAAAGCTCATGCATTACGACGAAGGCCGCAACATGGCCTTGGTGCATGCTGGCATCCCGCCCCAATGGACACTGAAGAAAGCCCTCAAGTGTGCCGCCGAAGTCGAAATTGCCCTGGCCGATGACAACCTGTACACCGCCTACCTCGACGGCATGTACGGCAACGAGCCGGTCAAGTGGGACAATGACCTCACCGGCGTGGCCCGCCTGCGCGTGATCACCAACTACTTCACACGCATGCGCTTCTGCACCGCCGAAGGCAAGCTGGACCTCAAGAGCAAGGAAGGCGCCGACACTGCGCTGCCCGGTTATAAGCCATGGTTTGCCCACAAGGAACGCAAGACCCGTGACACGAAGATCATCTTCGGTCACTGGGCGGCCCTGGAAGGCGAATGCGAAGAACCCGGCGTGTTCGCCCTCGACACCGGTTGCGTGTGGGGTGGCGCCATGACCCTGATGAACATCGACACCGGCGAGCGCCTGAGCTGCCAGTGCGAACCTCCCCCTTCTGTCACACTGCCGGGCGCCAAGCCCTAGGAGCCCGCCATGAGCGAATTCAAACGTATCCCTCCCGAACAAGCCCAGGCCTTGCGCGAGCAAGGCGCCGTGGTGGTCGACATTCGCGACCAGCCGACCTATGCAGCAGGCCACATCAGTGGCGCGCAGCACCTGGATAACCACAACATCCAAGACTTCATCCGCGCGGCCGACCTCGACGCGCCAGTGATCGTGGCCTGCTACCACGGCAATTCCAGCCAGAGTGCAGCGGCCTATCTGATCAGCCAGGGCTTCTCCGACGTCTATAGCCTGGACGGCGGCTTTGAGCTGTGGCGCACGACCTATCCTGCAGAAATTGCCTCTGGCGATTCGCAATAATTTTTTTCACACCCCGCTACCCCGCGTGACGCTTGGGCTTGCGCCGTTTCTGACGAACGGCGCAGCTAAACTAATTGCGCATCGCGCCTTGACCTCCCGGATTCCGAACTATCCTTAAGCGCAGGCCATCCGAATCAGGGGAGAGCCGGTACACCGGCGTGCGGGTCATCGGTAGCGTTTCAGGGTGTTCTGGGGGGAAAACAGCCAGTGGCGATTGCCAAGGGCTGCCAGCATCGACTGATTGATCCGGCGTCGGCTCCACGTATCGAGCGAGGTGACGACGTCATGAGTATCTTTAGCCACTTCCAACAACGCTTTGAGTCCACCCAGCAGGAAGAACTTACCCTGCAGGAGTATCTCGAGCTGTGCAAAAAGGACCGCAGCACCTACGCATCTGCCGCCGAACGCCTGCTGTTGGCGATTGGTGAGCCGGAGCTGGTAGACACCTCGAACAATTCGCGCCTGTCGCGAATATTCTCCAACAAGGTGATCCGCCGCTACCCGGCCTTTGAAGACTTCCACGGCATGGAAGAATGCATCGACCAGATCGTCTCCTACTTCCGGCATGCCGCCCAAGGCCTGGAAGAGAAGAAACAGATCCTCTACCTGCTCGGCCCGGTCGGCGGCGGCAAGTCGTCCCTGGCGGAAAAGCTCAAACAACTGATCGAGAAGGTGCCCTTCTACGCGATCAAGGGCTCGCCGGTGTTCGAGTCGCCTCTGGGGCTGTTCAACGCCACGGAAGATGGCGCGATCCTCGAAGAAGACTTCGGCATCCCACGCCGCTACCTCAACACCATCATGTCGCCATGGGCCACCAAGCGCCTGTCGGAGTTTGGCGGCGACATCAGCCAGTTCCGCGTGGTGAAACTCTACCCGTCGATCCTCAACCAGATCGGCGTGGCCAAGACCGAGCCCGGCGACGAGAACAACCAGGACATCTCGGCGCTGGTAGGCAAGGTCGATATCCGCAAACTGGAAGAATTCCCACAGAACGACGCCGACGCCTACAGCTACTCGGGCGCACTGTGCCGGGCCAACCAGGGCCTGATGGAATTTGTGGAGATGTTCAAGGCGCCGATCAAGGTGCTGCACCCACTGCTCACCGCCACCCAAGAGGGTAACTACAACAGTACCGAAGGCTTGGGCGCGATTCCGTTTACCGGGATCCTGCTGGCCCACTCCAACGAATCGGAATGGCACACCTTCCGCAACAACAAGAACAACGAAGCCTTCATCGACCGGATCTACATCGTCAAGGTGCCTTACTGCCTGCGGGTCAGCGATGAGATCAAGATCTACGACAAGCTGCTCTTCAACAGTTCCCTCGCCAAGGCGCATTGCGCGCCGGACACCCTGAAGATGCTCGCCCAGTTCACCGTGCTCTCGCGCCTCAAGGAGCCGGAAAACTCCAACATCTACTCCAAAATGCGCGTGTATGACGGCGAAAACCTCAAGGACACCGATCCGAAAGCCAAGTCGATCCAGGAGTACCGCGATACGGCGGGCGTGGACGAGGGCATGAACGGTCTGTCGACACGCTTTGCATTCAAGATCCTGTCCAAAGTCTTCAACTTCGACCCACACGAGATCGCCGCCAACCCGGTGCACCTGCTCTATGTGCTGGAACAGCAGATCGAACAGGAGCAATTCCAGGCCGAAACCCGCGAACGCTACCTGCGCTTCCTCAAGGAATACCTGGCGCCGCGCTACATCGAGTTCATCGGCAAGGAAATCCAGACTGCGTACCTGGAGTCCTACAGCGAGTACGGCCAGAACATTTTCGACCGCTACGTGCTGTACGCCGACTTCTGGATTCAGGACCAGGAGTACCGCGACCCGGAAACCGGCGAGATCCTCAACCGCGTGGCCCTCAACGAGGAACTGGAGAAGATCGAAAAACCGGCCGGCATCAGCAATCCGAAGGATTTCCGCAACGAAATCGTCAACTTCGTGCTGCGCGCCCGCGCCAACAACAACGGCAAGAACCCTACCTGGCTCAGCTACGAGAAACTGCGGGTGGTCATCGAGAAGAAAATGTTCTCCAACACCGAGGACCTGCTGCCGGTTATCAGCTTCAACGCCAAGGCCAGCAAGGAGGACCAGCAAAAACACAACGACTTTGTTACACGCATGGTCGAACGCGGCTACACCGACAAACAGGTACGGCTGCTCTCCGAGTGGTATCTGCGGGTGCGCAAATCGCAGTAAGGCAGCGACAGGCGCGTGCTGCCAGGCTTATGGCCTGGCGGCCGACCGCTTGTCTCTAAGCTTCCAGCTCGCGGCTTGAAGCTTGTAACGTGAAGCTGCCCGGAGGGCTCCCCATGAGCTATGTGATCGACCGACGCCTCAATGGCAAGAACAAGAGCACGGTAAACCGTCAGCGTTTCCTGCGGCGTTACCGTGACCACATCAAAAAGGCCGTCGAAGAGGCCGTCAGCCGCCGCTCCATTACCGACATGGAGCATGGCGAGCAAATCAGCATTCCCGGACGCGACATCGACGAACCGGTGCTGCATCACGGTCGGGGCGGCAAACAGACCGTTGTGCACCCCGGCAACAAGGAGTTCACCACCGGCGAGCACATCCAGCGTCCCCAAGGTGGCGGCGGCGGTAAAGGCCCAGGCAAAGCGGGTAATTCCGGCGAAGGCATGGACGAGTTCGTGTTCCAGATCACCCAGGAAGAGTTCCTGGAGTTCATGTTTGAAGACCTGGAACTGCCGAACCTGGTCAAACGCAACCTGACCGGTACCGACACCTTCAAGACCGTGCGCGCGGGGATCAGCAACGAGGGCAACCCGTCCCGCATCAACATCATTCGCACGCTGCGCTCGGCCCATGCACGGCGTATCGCATTGTCCGGTAGCAGCCGCGCCAAACTGAAGGAAGCCAAGGAAGAACTGGTGCGTTTAAAGCGTGAAGAGCCGGATAACTTCGGCGATATCCAGCAAATCGAGGCGGAAATCGAGAAACTCAGCGCGCGCATTCACCGCGTGCCGTTCCTCGACACCTTCGATCTGAAATACAACTTGCTGGTCAAGCAACCCAACCCCAGCTCCAAGGCGGTGATGTTCTGCCTGATGGACGTGTCCGGCTCCATGACCCAGGCCACCAAGGACATTGCCAAGCGCTTCTTTATTCTGCTGTACCTGTTCCTTAAGCGGAACTACGACAAGATCGACGTGGTGTTCATCCGCCATCACACCAGCGCCCGGGAAGTGGACGAAGAAGAGTTTTTCTATTCGCGGGAAACCGGCGGCACCATTGTGTCCAGCGCCTTGAAGCTGATGCAGGAAATCATGGCCGAGCGCTACCCCGCCAATGAGTGGAACATCTACGCCGCGCAAGCCTCCGACGGCGATAACTGGAACGATGACTCGCCGATCTGCCGCGACATCCTGATCAACCAGATCATGCCGTTTGTGCAGTACTACACCTACGTCGAAATCACCCCTCGTGAGCACCAGGCACTGTGGTTCGAATACGAGCGCATCGGCGAAGCCTTCGCCGATACGTTCGCCCAGCAGCAACTGGTCTCGGCCGGCGATATTTACCCGGTCTTCCGTGAACTCTTCCAGCGCAGGTTAGTGACATGACCGCCAAAAAAGAGCATAAGCGCCAACCCATTTCCACCGGCTCCGAGTGGACCTTTGAACTGATCCAGGCCTATGACCGGGAAATCAGCCGCATCGCGGCGGGTTATGCCCTGGACACCTACCCCAACCAGATCGAAGTGATCACCGCCGAACAGATGATGGATGCCTACGCCTCGGTCGGCATGCCCTTGGGCTACCACCACTGGTCCTACGGCAAACACTTCCTCAGTACCGAGAAGTCCTACACCCGTGGCCAGATGGGCCTGGCCTACGAGATCGTGATCAACTCCGACCCGTGCATCGCTTACCTGATGGAAGAAAACACCATCTGCATGCAGGCGCTGGTGGTGGCCCACGCGTGCTACGGGCATAACAGTTTTTTCAAGGGCAACTACCTGTTCCGCACCTGGACCGATGCCAGTTCGATCATCGATTACCTGGTGTTCGCCAAGCAGTACATCATGCAATGCGAGGAGCGCCATGGGATCGACGCGGTAGAGGACTTGCTCGACTCCTGCCACGCGCTGATGAACTACGGCGTCGACCGCTACAAACGCCCGTATCCGATTTCTGCCGAGGAAGAACGGCTGCGCCAGAAGGAGCGTGAGGAGCACCTGCAAAAGCAGATCAACGACCTGTGGCGCACGATTCCTAAAAAGGCCGGTAAAAACAGCGACAAGGACAATGCACGCTTCCCCGCCGAACCTCAGGAAAACATCCTGTATTTTCTGGAAAAACACGCACCGCTGCTGGAGCCATGGCAACGGGAGATCGTGCGGATTGTGCGCAAGATCGCCCAGTACTTTTATCCACAGCGCCAGACCCAGGTGATGAACGAAGGTTGGGCGACGTTCTGGCACTACACCTTGATGAACGACCTGTACGACGAAGGCCTGGTCACCGACGGCTTCATGATGGAGTTCCTTACCTCCCATACCAGCGTGGTGTTCCAGCCAGGTTTCGACAGCCCGTATTACAGCGGCATCAACCCGTACGCGCTGGGCTTTGCCATGTATCGGGACATCCGGCGCATGTGTGAACACCCCACCGAAGAAGACCGCCGCTGGTTCCCGGAAATCGCCGGGAGTGATTGGTTGTCGACCATCAAGTTCGCCATGAGCAGCTTCAAGGATGAAAGTTTTATCCTGCAGTACCTGTCACCCCAGGTGATTCGCGACCTCAAGCTGTTCAGCATTCTCGATGACGACCTCAAGGATGATCTGGTGGTGCCTGCCATCCACGATGAACCCGGCTACCGCACCATCCGTGAAACCCTGGCGGCGCAGTACAACCTGGGCAACCGTGAGCCCAACGTGCAGATCTACAGCATCGACGTACGCGGCGACCGCTCGCTGACCTTGCGTCACCAGCAGCACGACCGCAAACCCTTGGGCGAATCCACCGAAGAAGTGCTCAAACACCTGCACCGGCTGTGGGGCTTCGACATTCACCTGGAAACCCTGCAGGGCGATCAGGTGATGAAAACCCACCATGTGCCACCACGCACCGACCACAACGATAACGACTACGGCCGCCTGGACCTGGCCGTCGTACATCTCTGAAACAGCAAAGCCTCCATTGGCCCGGCACAGGCGGTATCCTGTGCCGCTAATGGAGGCTTTTTCATGAAAATCTACACAGTCGGCGGTGCGGTGCGTGATCGCCTGCTCGGCCTCAAGGTCACCGATATTGACCGCGTTGTGGTGGGGGCGACCACTGAAGAAATGCTCGCCAAAGGCTACAAGCCGGTCGGCGCTGACTTTCCGGTATTTCTGGACCCCAGGAACGGCGACGAATACGCCCTGGCCCGCACCGAACGCAAGAGCGGTCGAGGTTATGGCGGCTTTGTGTTTCACGCCAGCCCCGAGGTGACGCTGGAAGAAGACCTGATTCGCCGCGACCTGACCATCAACGCCATGGCCGAGGATGATGACGGCAACCTGACCGATCCTTATGGCGGTCAGAGCGACCTTGAAGCGCGCATTCTTCGCCACGTTTCCCCTGCGTTCGCCGAAGATCCCTTGCGAGTGCTGCGTGTTGCGCGCTTCGCTGCGCGTTATGCCCACCTGGGTTTTACCGTGGCCCCGCAAACCCTGGAATTGATGCGCCAACTCAGCGAGTCCGGCGAACTGCAAGCCTTGACTCCGGAGCGCATCTGGAAAGAAATTTCCAGGGCGCTGATGGAGGATCAGCCTCAAGTGTTTATTCAGGTAATGCGCGACTGCGACGCGCTGAAAACCCTGATGCCCGAAGTGAATGCGCTATTTGGCGTGCCGCAACCTGCCGCCCATCACCCGGAAATAGACACCGGCATCCATACCTTGAGCGTGCTCGAACAGGCCGCCTTGCATCACCAGCCGCTGACCGTGCGCTGGGCCTGCCTGCTGCACGACTTGGGTAAAGGCCTGACGCCTGTGGATAAATTGCCGCAGCATATTGCCCACGAACACACGGGTTTGAAGCTGATCAAGGCAGTCAACGAACGCTTCAAGGTGCCGAAGGATTGCCAGGAACTGGCGCTGCTGGTCGGCCAATATCATACCCATGGCCACCGCGCGCTGGAGCTCAAAGCCTCGACATTGCTGGAGTTGCTGCAGAGTTTTGACGTGTATCGCCGGCCGCAGCGCTTTGAAGAGTTTGTGGTGAGTTGTGAAATGGACGCCCGGGGCCGCAAGGGCCTGGAGCAGAGAAGTTATCCACAGGCGGATTATTTACGCGGCGCAGCCAAGGCGGCTCGCGAAGTACCGGTGGCGCCCTTGCTGGAGAAAGGTTTCAAAGGCCCGGAGCTGGGCGAGGCGCTCAAGCGTGAGCGGCTTAAGGTACTCAAGGCCTACAAAGAACACCACAACCTGTAGTCGTTACTCTGTGTGGCAGACGGGCTTACATCAATGCCATTCAGTTAAGCGCAAAACGTGTGGGAGGGGCCTTGCCCGCGAAGACGTCGGCACAGTAAACATTGATGCTGACTGACCCACCGCTTTCGCGGGCAAGCCCGCTCCCACAGTTGAATCCGGTCAAGCCAGGCGCATCGGCGGCTACAGCAGACCCGCCGGGGTCAACTGCTGGCCCTGCCATTCAAACCCGACAGGCGCCAGCACCTGGTCGATCTGGGCATCGCGCCATAACTCGGCCATTGTCTTATCGACTTCAGGGTGTACACGATCCGGCGCCATCAACGACAACGGCCACAGCACAAAAGCATTCTTCAGGATCTCTGCGCGTGGCAGGATCAAACCGTCGAAATTCCCCACCAGGTCACCGTACAGCAGCACATCGATATCCAACGGCAGCCCTTTGCGGTCCGGGGCATAACGACCGTTGTCGGCCTCGATGAATTTCAACCGGCGATCGAGCTCCATCAACGGCAGGTCGGTATACGCCGACACGACAAGGTTGAAGAATGGCCCGCTCTTGATGCCCACAGGCTGGCTTTCAAATACCGCGGAGCAGCGTACGTCGGTCAAGAAACCCGCCAACGCGTCCAGGCCGGCACGCAGGTGCGGCTCTCGCTCGATATTGCTGCCAAGGCCAAGGTAAACCTGAGTTAGCGACATCCGCGCTCGATCTCCACGCCCACGCCTTTGGCCGCCGGTACGGCGCCGGGCTTGGTCAATTTGAGGTGCAGCCAGGGAATCTGGAATTCGTTCATCAGCACTTCGGCCAACCGCTCGGCAAAGGTTTCCACCAACTGGTACTGGGATTGCTCGGCAAAGGCCTGGATACGCGTGGACACACTGGCGTAATCCAGCGCCAGGGTCAGGTCGTCACCGGCGGCGGCCGGGCGATTGTCCCAGGCGAAGCTAAGGTCCAGGCGCAGGCATTGCTTGATGCCGCGCTCCCAGTCGTAGGCCCCGATTACGGTGTCGACTTCCAGGCCTTCGATAAACACTCTGTCCAAGCTCTTCTCCGCAGCACGACAAGGGCGCATTGCCCCGTTAGAATCAGGGCGTCCTCGCCCGGAATAGTTAGCATGTTTTGGTTACTGGCGATTCTCGCCTACCTGCTCGGCTCGCTGTCCTTCGCCATTTTGCTCAGCCGCCTGACGGGAAATCCCGACCCGCGAATGAGTGGCTCAGGCAATGCCGGCGCCACCAATATGTTGCGCCTGGCCGGCAAGAAACTTGCCGTACTGACGCTGTTGGGCGACCTCTGCAAGGGTTTGTTGCCCGTACTGATCGCCAGCTTCGCCGGCCTTACCTTGCAACAGCAGGCCTGGGTGGGCGTGTGCGCCGTCCTGGGCCATCTGTTTCCGCTGTACTTCCGTTTTCGCGGCGGCAAAGGCGTCGCGACCGCGGCCGGTATGCTGCTGGGGGTTTACCCTCCGGCAGCGCTGCTGGCCGTGCTGGCCTGGCTGCTGACGTTCTACCTGACCCGAACCAGCTCGCTGGCCGCCCTGATCGCCACACCACTCACCCTGCCGTTGCTGGCCTGGCAGGCACCGGCGGCGTTGCTGCCGATGAGCGTACTGACACTGCTGATCGTGTGGCGCCACCGCGGCAATTTACGCGACCTGTTTGCCGGGCGCGAACGGCATTTTTAAATACCGTTGATGAGCCCGGTTCAGATCAAACCGCCTAAAGCGGTGAAAGCTGCTCCATCGGCCAGCGTGCCTGCACGCTGATCGCCAGGCTTTCGTGCTGCCCGGCCTGCAGGCGCTGGCAACCGGCGTAGGCAATCATCGCGCCATTGTCGGTGCAGAACTCAGGGCGCGCATAGAACACATCGCCCTTCATGTCGCCGAGCATTTTTTCCAGCGAGGCGCGCAACGCCTTGTTGGCACTGACACCGCCTGCGATCACCAGGCGCTGCATGCCTGCCTGTTTCAGGGCGCGCTTGCACTTGATGGTCAAAGTCTCTACCACGGCCTGCTGGAACGCCAGCGCGATGTCGCAACGGGCTTGCTCACTGTCGTCCCCGGCGCTGACGCTTTGCTGCCACGTGTTCAGCGCGGAGGTTTTCAAGCCGCTGAAGCTGAACATCAGGCCTGGGCGATCGCACATCGGGCGCGGGAAGGTGTAGCGCCCCGGCACGCCTTTTTCGGCCAGCCGCGCGATTTCCGGGCCACCGGGATAATTGAGGCCCATCATCTTCGCGGTTTTGTCGAAAGCTTCGCCGGCGGCGTCATCCAGCGACTCCCCCAAAAGCGTGTATTGGCCGATGCCATCCACCTGAACCAACTGCGTATGACCACCGGAAACCAACAAAGCGACGAACGGGAACTGCGGCGGTGTTTTTTCCAGCATCGGTGCCAGTAAATGGCCTTCCATATGGTGCACACCGAGGGCGGGAATACCCCAGGCAAAGGCCAGCGCCTGGGCGCAAGAGGCCCCAACCAGAAGGGCTCCAACCAATCCGGGGCCTGCGGTGTAGGCAATTGCGTCGATCTCGGTCGGCACGCAACCGGCCTCGTCCAACACCTGGCGAATCAAGGGCAGCATGCGCTTGACGTGATCGCGGCTGGCCAGCTCCGGCACCACCCCGCCATAGGCGCGGTGCAAGTCGATCTGACTGAACAGTGCATCGGCCAAAAGCCCGCGTTCACTGTCGTAAAGTGCGACACCGGTTTCGTCGCAGGAGGTTTCAAGTCCCAGTACTAGCATGGGTTTGCGCCTTGTAGAGGCTGAATTCGAAGGCGCGCATAATAGTCGCCACTCCCCCTCCCGACTAGCGGTTTTCGATCAGAGGCTTTGCATTCCGGTCAATGAGGGGTTAACATCCGCAACCCTTAAAAACCGACGACCTCAGCCGCGAATTTTTTGCGACGAGAACGTTGATTCCCGGTAATGAAAGAAGGTAGCTCTGGATGCCAGCCGTCAAAGTAAAAGAGAACGAACCCTTCGACGTAGCTCTGCGTCGTTTCAAGCGCTCCTGCGAAAAAGCCGGTGTTCTGGCTGAAGTTCGTAGCCGCGAATTTTATGAGAAGCCAACTTCTGAGCGTAAGCGTAAAGCAGCAGCCGCTGTTAAGCGTCACGCCAAGAAAGTTCAGCGCGAACAGCGCCGCGCCGTTCGTCTGTACTAATACACAGACTTACGTAGCAAGCTTCTGCCAAGCCCGGCCCTCAGCCGGGCTGTTGGCATTTGCGGATATCGCTTGATGCTTCACCGTCGACGCCGCACACGCGACCGAGACACTGCTTCACACGTCAGGACTGGCGCTTCTGCCAGCGGTGCGCGTCTCTTCTGACGAGCCTAACAAGGCTACTGACGAGCACACTTAATTTTACAAACAGACGATCAACTGTGTCGGCTGTGCCCATCAAGGCGTTTCCGAGGCCACTACTGGCCAACACCGGACGCCAGGGCAACATTTCAAAGCCGAAGACTGATAGAAACTAACGTCAGTGAATGCTCGGCAGATACACTCCCCATGCAGACAACAGATGTTCAAGCACTCGATACGTGCGCTTGAACGCTTCACGGGCCCTCATTTACACGCAGTGATGACGAGAACGCCATGGCCGGGCTGATTCCCCAGAGTTTTATTGACGACCTTCTTAACCGCACCGACATCGTCGATGTTGTCAGCTCACGCGTGCAAATGAAGAAGGCCGGCAAGAACTACACTGCCTGCTGCCCGTTCCACAAAGAAAAAACCCCGTCATTCAGCGTCAGCCCAGACAAGCAGTTCTACTACTGCTTCGGCTGCGGCGCAGGCGGCAATGCCCTCGGTTTTATCATGGACCACGACAACCTGGACTTCCCCCAGGCCGTCGAGGAACTGGCCAAAGCCGCCGGCATGGAAATCCCCCGCGAAGAAAGTGGCCGCGCGCACAAACCGCGACAACCCACCGATTCGCCGCTGTACCCACTGCTGACCGCCGCTGCCGACTTCTATCGCCAGGCGCTTAAAAGCCATCCGCAGCGCAAGGCCGCCGTCGAGTACCTCAAGGGCCGCGGCCTGACCGGTGAGATCGCCCGGGATTTTGGCCTGGGTTTCGCCCCGCCGGGCTGGGACAACCTGTACAAGCATCTGAGCAGCGATACGCTGCAGCAAAAGGCCATGATCGATGCCGGCCTGCTGGTGGAAAACGCCGAGACCGGCAAGCGCTATGACCGCTTCCGCGATCGCGTGATGTTTCCGATCCGCGACAGCCGTGGCCGTATCATCGCTTTTGGTGGCCGGGTACTCGGGGATGACAAGCCTAAATACCTGAACTCCCCGGAAACCCCGGTATTTCACAAGGGCCAGGAACTTTACGGCCTGTTTGAAGCGCGCAAAAACAATCGCAACCTCGATGAAATCATCGTGGTGGAAGGCTATATGGACGTGATCGCGCTGGCCCAGCAGGGCCTGCGCAATGCCGTCGCCACCCTGGGCACCGCCACCAGCGAAGAACACATGAAGCGCCTGTTTCGCGTGGTGCCCAGCGTGCTGTTCTGTTTCGACGGCGACCAGGCCGGTCGTAACGCCGCCTGGCGTGCGCTCGAAGCCACGCTGTCGAGCCTGCAGGACGGGCGCCGCGCGCGCTTTCTGTTTCTGCCCGAAGGCGAAGACCCGGACACCCTGGTGCGCTCCGAAGGCACCGACGCCTTCCGCGCCCGCATCAATCAACACGCGCAGCCGCTGGCGGACTATTTCTTCCAGCAACTGACCGAAGAAGCCGACCCGCGCTCCCTCGAAGGCAAGGCCCACATGGCCACCCTCGCAGCGCCGCTGATCGACAAAGTGCCGGGCGCCAACCTGAAATCACTGATGCGCATGCGCCTGCTGGAAATCACCGGCCTGAGTGGCGAGGCCGTCAGCCAGCTGGTGCACAGCGCACCGCAGGAAGCGCCACCGGCCTACGACCCAGGCATGGACTACGACGCCATGCCGGACTATTCCGACTTCCACCAACCGCAGGAGGCCTACGCGCCCCAGCAGGAGTGGACACCGAAGAAGCCCGGCGCCGGCGGTAAAAAATGGGACAAGAAACCCTGGAACAAGAACGGCAAACGCGGTGACCGCGACGAGGCATACGCGCCGCGAACTCCTGTCGCCGTCGAAGCTCCAACGCTCATTGCACTGAGAACACTTATTCACCACCCGCAATTGGCAAAAAAAGTTGAGAGCGCCGATCACTTTGCCAACGAGAGCAACACTTACGCTCAGGTACTGATCGCCTTGATCGAGGCGGTGCAGAAAAATCCTAAGCTAAACTCAATTCAATTGATGGCTCGTTGGCACGGCACCGAACAGGGACGCTTGCTTAAAGCACTGGCGGAAAAGGAGTGGCTAATTGACGGCGACAACCTTGAACAACAGTTTTTAGACACCATTACTAGGTTATCCGCAGGTCAGCACACGCAGACCCTGGATGAGCTGATCAAGCGTGCAAGGCAGCCGGGTTTATCGGCTGAAGAGCAAATTCAGATAGCAAAACAGATGCGCGACCTCTTAAAACAGAATGTTTGTACATCTAACCCGACCTCAGCTGGCGTGTGAGGTCATAGCTCGGGTATAATCCTCGGCTTGTTTTTTGCCCGCCAAGACCTTCAGTGGATAGGGTGTTATGTCCGGAAAAGCGCAACAACAGTCTCGTATCAAAGAGTTGATCACCCTTGGTCGTGAGCAGAAGTATCTGACTTACGCAGAGGTCAACGATCACCTGCCTGAGGATATTTCAGATCCAGAGCAGGTGGAAGACATCATCCGCATGATTAATGACATGGGGATCCCCGTACACGAGAGTGCTCCGGATGCGGACGCCCTTATGTTGGCCGACTCCGATACCGACGAGGCAGCTGCTGAAGAAGCGGCGGCCGCGCTGGCAGCGGTGGAGACCGACATCGGTCGCACGACTGACCCTGTGCGCATGTATATGCGTGAAATGGGTACCGTCGAGCTGCTGACACGTGAAGGCGAAATCGAAATCGCCAAACGTATTGAAGAGGGTATCCGTGAAGTGATGGGCGCAATCGCGCACTTCCCTGGCACGGTTGACCACATTCTCTCCGAGTACACTCGCGTCACCACCGAAGGTGGCCGCCTGTCTGACGTTCTGAGCGGTTACATCGACCCGGACGACGGCATTGCGCCGCCTGCCGCCGAAGTGCCGCCGCCTGTCGATGCGAAAGCCGCGAAAGCCGACGACGACACCGAAGACGACGATGCTGAAGCCAGCAGCGACGACGAAGATGAAGTTGAAAGCGGCCCGGACCCGATCATCGCAGCCCAGCGTTTCGGTGCGGTTTCCGATCAAATGGAAATCACCCGCAAGGCCCTGAAAAAGCACGGTCGCTCCAACAAGCTGGCGATTGCCGAGCTGGTGGCCCTGGCTGAGCTGTTCATGCCGATCAAGCTGGTACCGAAGCAATTCGAAGGCCTGGTTGAGCGTGTTCGCAGTGCCCTTGAACGTCTGCGTGCGCAAGAACGCGCAATCATGCAGCTGTGTGTACGTGATGCACGTATGCCGCGTGCCGACTTCCTGCGCCAGTTCCCGGGCAACGAAGTCGACGAAAGCTGGACCGACGCGCTGGCCAAAGGCAAGGCGAAATACGCCGAAGCCATTGGTCGCCTGCAGCCGGACATCATCCGTTGCCAGCAGAAGCTGACCGCGCTTGAGACCGAAACCGGTCTGACGATTGCTGAAATCAAAGACATCAACCGTCGCATGTCGATCGGTGAGGCCAAGGCCCGCCGCGCGAAGAAAGAGATGGTTGAAGCGAACTTGCGTCTGGTGATCTCGATCGCCAAGAAGTACACCAACCGTGGCCTGCAATTCCTCGATCTGATCCAGGAAGGCAACATCGGCTTGATGAAGGCGGTGGACAAGTTCGAATACCGTCGCGGCTACAAGTTCTCGACTTATGCCACCTGGTGGATCCGTCAGGCGATCACTCGCTCGATCGCCGACCAGGCCCGCACCATCCGTATTCCGGTGCACATGATCGAGACGATCAACAAGCTCAACCGTATTTCCCGGCAGATGTTGCAGGAAATGGGTCGTGAACCGACCCCGGAAGAGCTGGGCGAACGCATGGAGATGCCTGAGGATAAAATCCGCAAGGTATTGAAGATCGCGAAAGAGCCGATCTCCATGGAAACGCCGATTGGTGATGACGAAGACTCCCATCTGGGTGACTTCATCGAAGACTCGACCATGCAGTCGCCAATCGATGTCGCCACTGTTGAGAGCCTTAAAGAAGCGACCCGCGACGTACTGTCCGGCCTCACTGCCCGTGAAGCCAAGGTACTGCGCATGCGTTTCGGCATCGACATGAATACCGACCACACCCTTGAGGAAGTCGGTAAGCAGTTTGACGTGACCCGCGAGCGGATCCGTCAGATCGAAGCCAAGGCGCTGCGCAAGTTGCGCCACCCGACGCGAAGCGAGCATCTACGCTCCTTCCTCGACGAGTGATACCAGAACCCCCGGCCCAGCCCGGGGGTTTTGTTTTCTATAGATTAATTTCTACAGATTAACTTCCCCCGCAGCCCCCCTCCCCCTAAATGCCCGTCTACACTCGACAGATTCCCCGTGCCATAACGAGACCGTTATGCCCAGACTGCCGACCGTGATGCTGCTGTCGCTGCTCGCCTGGACCGCAACGGCTGGCGCGTTGACTCTTACTGATGATGAGCGTGGCTGGCTGGCGGACCATCAGGAGCTGCGCCTGGGGGTGGACGCTTCTTGGCCGCCCTTCGAATACCGTGATGAAAATGGCCGTTATCAAGGCCTCGCTGCCGACTATGTACGCCTGATCCAGGACCGCCTGGGCGTGCGGATCAAGCTGATCGAACCGGCAAACTGGACCGCTGTCCTCGAACAGGCGAAAAACAACCAGCTCGACCTGCTCCCCGGCATCATGTCGACGCCCGAGCGCCAGAATTACGTGGCCTTTACGCGCCCGTACCTGGACTTCCCGATCGTCATCCTTGCCCATGAGGGTGGCGCAAAACCGCGCAACCTCAAAGACCTGTACGGCCTGAAGATCGCGGTGGTGGAAAACTACGCGCCGCACGAATTACTGCGCACTCACCACCCCGACCTCAACCTGGTGGCCATGCCGAACGTCAGCTCAACGCTGCAAGCCCTGGCCACCGATGAAGTGGATGCGGTTGTCAGCGACCTCGCTTCCAGCGTCTGGAGCCTGCGCCAACTCAAGCTGGACGGTTTATACGTCAGCGGCGAAACACCCTACCGCTATCAATTGGCTATGGGCGTGCCACGCGATCAGAAAATACTGGTGGGCATTCTGGACAAAGTCCTCGCCGACCTCAGCTCCGACGAAACCGATGCGATCCAGCAACACTGGGTCGGCAGTTTCACCGATCACCGCACCTTCTGGGCCGACTTGCTGATGTACGGCCTGCCGGCGGTGCTGCTGTTGAGCACTGTGTTGGCCATCGTGATTCGCATCAACCGCCGGCTCAGCTCGGAAATTGCCCGGCGGGTCGCCCTTGAGCAAGAGTTGCGCAGCAGCGAATACCACTATCGCGGCCTGGTAGAGAGCCTGTCCGCGATTGCCTGGGAAGCCAGCATCACCGACTTCACCTACAGCTACGTGTCGCCCCACGCCGAAGACCTGCTGGGCTATCCCCGCGCCCATTGGTTGATTCCAGGTTTCTGGCGCAACATCATCCACCCCGCCGACCTGACCCGTGCCGAGGCATTCTGCTACCAGGAAACCCGCGCCAACCGCGATCACAGCCTCGATTATCGGGTGATTACCGCCGACGGCCGCTGCTTGTGGGTGCGTGACATCGTCAGCCTGATCGAGCACGGCCATGAGCCGGTGTTACGCGGTTTGATGATCGATATCAGCGAAGCCAAACGCACTGAAGAGGCGTTGCAGCTTTCCGAAGAGAAGTTTGCCTCGGTGTTTCAGCAATGCCCGGACATCCTGGTCATCGCCCGCCTCTCTGATGGCTGCCTGCTGGAGGTGAACAAGGCATTCGAGGACCAGATTGGGTTAAGCGCCGAACAAGTCGTGGGTAAAACCGCCACCGAGCTGAATATCTGGGGCGTTCAAGGCGTCGGCCCCGACCTGTTGCGACGTGTGCAGACCACCAGCATCCGCAACCTGGAAATGCCGTTTCTGCGCAGCAATGGCCAGGCGTTTACCGGGCTGATCTCCGCCGAACCGTTCCAGCTCGACACCACCGAAGCCTTGGTGGTGGCGGTGCGTGACATCACCCAACTCAAGGAAACCCAGCAACTGCTGCAAACCTCCGAAGAGAAATTCGCCAAGGCCTTCCACGCCTCACCCGACGGTCTGCTGCTCAGCCGCCAGCGCGATGGGCTGTTGATTGAAGTGAACGAAGGCTTCACCCGCCTGACGGGCTTTAGCAGTGCGAACTCGCTCGACCAGTCGACCCTGGACCTGGGCATCTGGGTCGACCTCAACGAACGCAAACACCTGCTGGAATTGATGCAACGCGACGGTTTTGTGCGTGACTTCGTCTGCCGTATCCGCCGCGCCGACGGCTTGATTCGCCTGTGCGAAGTGTCCAGCCGCCCGCTGCCCATCGGCGAAGAAGACTGCATGTTGACCATCGCCCGCGACATCACCGAACGCCAAGTGATGCAGGAAAAACTGCAACAGGCCGCCACCGTGTTCGAGAGCACCGCCGAAGGCGTATTGATCACCGACACCCGGCAGAACATCAGCGCCGTCAACCGCGCTTTCAGCGAGATCACCGGCTACAGCGAAGCCGAAGCCCTTGGCAGCACGCCGCGCCTGCTCGCCTCCGGCCTGCATGACAGCGCGTTCTATGCGGCGATGTGGCATCAATTGACAGCCCACGGCCACTGGCAGGGCGAGATTTCCAACCGTCGCAAAAACGGCGAGCTGTACCCCAGTTGGCTGACCATCAGCGCCGTGCGCAACCGCGACCAGTTGATCACGCATTTTGTTGCCGTATTTGCCGATATCTCCAGCCTCAAGCACGCCCAGGCTCGCCTCGACTACCAGGCGCACCACGATCCCCTGACCGGCCTGCCCAACCGCACCCTGTTTGAAAGCCGGCTGCAAGCCGCCCTCATTAGCCAGGAAGAAACCGGTAGCCAGGGCGCCGTGCTGTTCCTCGACCTGGACCGGTTCAAGCATATCAACGACAGCCTCGGCCACCCCGTCGGCGACCTGCTGCTCAAGGACATCGCCGTGCGCCTCAAGGAGCAACTGCGCGACATCGACACCGTGGCACGCCTGGGCGGCGACGAATTCATCATCTTGCTGCCCGGCCTGCAACAAGCCAGCGATGCCGAACACCTGGCCAATAAACTGCTCGCCTGCTTCACCCCGCCGTTCCAGGCCGGCGAGCATGAGTTCTTTATCAGCGCCAGCATCGGCACCAGCCTTTACCCACAGGACGGTACCGACGTCGCCACCCTGGTCAAAAACGCCGATGCCGCGATGTACCGCTCCAAGGCCAAAGGCCGCAACCGTGTCGAGAGCTACACCCGCGACCTCACCGCCCAGGCCAACGAACGCGTGGCCCTCGAGCACGAACTGCGTCGCGCCATCGAACGTGAAGAGCTGTTTTTGTACTACCAACCCAAGCTCAGCCTGGCCACCCAGGAACTGATCGGCGCCGAAGCCTTAATTCGCTGGCACCACCCGACGTTTGGCGACGTGCCGCCGGAACACTTCATCGCCCTGGCCGAAGAGAACGGCACAATCCTGCAGATTGGCGACTGGGTACTGGAACAGGCCTGCCGTCAGATGCACACCTGGAAACACGCCTTCAACGACTTCGGCCCCCTGTCAGTCAACCTCGCCGGCGCCCAACTGCGTCACCCCAACCTGCTCGCGCGCATCGAACAACTGCTGCACGACTACCACCTGGAGCCCGGCTGCCTGCAACTGGAGATCACCGAAAACTTCATCATGAGCCAGGCCGAAGAAGCCCTCGAAGTGCTGCACCAACTCAAGCACCTGGGCGTGCAACTGGCCATCGATGACTTTGGCACCGGCTACTCATCCCTAAGCTACCTCAAGCGCCTGCCACTGGATTTCCTCAAGATCGACCAGTCCTTCGTGCGCGGCCTGCCCGACGACCCCCACGACGCCGCCATCGTGCGCGCCATCATCGCCCTGGGCCACAGCATGCAATTCACCATCATCGCCGAAGGCGTGGAAAACCCCGCACAACAAGCCTTCCTGGCCGCCGAAGGCTGCGAACAGATGCAAGGCTACATCGTCAGCCTGCCACTGCCGCCGGAGCTTTTTGCCGAGACTTTTCTTCATATGCGGGTTTCAGACTTTTCGGATGGCACAGCACGGAAACCGTCGCTATAATCCGCGTCCTACTGAGGGCCTATAGCTCAGTTGGTTAGAGCAGGGGACTCATAATCCCTTGGTCGTAGGTTCGAGTCCTACTGGGCCCACCAAACAAGAAAGCCGCGCACTGCGCGGCTTTCGTGTTTCTGGCGGAATGTAGTGGTCTAATGATTCCGGACACCCATTTAGGCGAGAATGCTCGCCACAGAGAGGTGTCTGATGACCAAGCAACGCCGTACCTTTTCCCCTGAATTCAAACGCGAGGCTGCCGACCTCGTTCTCAAGCAGGATTACAGCTTCATTGAGGCCAGCCGCTCGCTTGGTGTCGGCGAGTCGGCTTTGCGCCGATGGGTCGACCAGGTGCAGCAAGAACGCACGGGCGTCACTCCGCAGAGCAAAGCGCTGACCCCGGAGCAGCAGAAAATCCAAGAGCTGGAAGCCCGAATTGCTCGCCTTGAGCGGGAAAAGTCGATCTTAAAAAAGGCTACCGCGCTCTTGATGTCGGAAGATCTCGAGCGTTCGCGCTGATTGACCAGTTGAGCATCCACGAGCCGGTTGATTGGCTGTGCAAGGTGTTTGAAGTGACCCGCTCGTGCTACTACGCTCGGCGCCT
>NZ_FNOX01000012.1:154200-244034 GCF_900107155.1 Pseudomonas salomonii | reverse complement strand
GCCCCGAATGGCACTTACTTAACGGCTAACCGGCTGATCTGACTACAAAAAAATGAAAAAAGGCCGCCCTTGGTCTACGGTGATAGTTGCGAACACACACCACTAGAACAAGGACAGCCCGCGTGAATCGTAGACGTCAAATCGTCAGGCATCAACAGCAGCGCATTCAGCAGCACGCAAAAAACAGCAATGCCCATGCGTTCTTTAAGCTGCTAGCCGATCCGGCGCTGCTACAGCGTGTCGAGTCAGTGATGCCCAAGCATCGTCAACGGTTGTTCCCGCCGACTGAAACGCTGTCGATGTTTCTGGCTCAAGCCATGAATGCCGACCGTTCTTGTCAGAAGGCCGTGAATGATTTTTCGATCAAACGCTGCTGTGATGGGCTAAGCCCCAGCAGCGTGTACACCGGCGCTTATTGCAAAGCACGGGCGCGGTTACCGGTAGAGATGGTTTCAACATTGTTGCGCTCCACGGGATCAACGATGAGTAACAACGCGTCACCATCCTGGCGCTGGATGGGGCGTCCGGTGCGCCTCGTAGATGGCACCACGGTGACCCTGCCAGACACTGCGGCGAACCAAGCTGCCTATCCGCAATCGCGTGGTCAGAAAGCAGGACTGGGTTTCCCCATCTGCCGTTTGGTAGGAATCATTTGCCTGGCCAGCGGTGCTGTTTTAGATGCCTCGCTGGGACGTTTTCGAGGCAAAGGTGGCGATGAGCAGACGTTGCTCAGGACGATGCTCGACACTCTGAATCAAGGCGACATTGTGTTGGGCGATGCCTACTACGCAACGTACTTTTTGCTGTGCGAACTGCAACGTCGTGGGATCGACGGTGTTTTCGAACAATATGGCGCTAGGCGACGCAGTACCGACTTTCGGCTCGGGCAATCGCTGGGGCCGGAAGATCATTTGGTTGAGCTGACAAAACCTAGGAATCGACCTTCCTGGATGAGCCAAACTTATTACGACGATGCGCCTGAAACACTGACAGTACGTGAGCTGAAAACCGGCGGAAAAATCCTGGTAACCACCTTGAACTGCCCGCAGCAAGTACCCAAAGCTGGGCTCAAATCACTGTACAAAGACCGTTGGCATGTTGAGCTGGATCTGCGCAATATCAAGACAACGCTGGGGCTTGAAACGTTGAGCTGCAAGACGCCTGGCATGGCTGTAAAAGAGTTATGGGTGTATCTGCTGGCGCATAATTTGATTCGGATGATCATGGCCAAATCCGCGCTATTAGCTGATTGCTTGCCACGCGAGCTTAGCTTTAAACATAGCCTTCAATTATTCCTTGCGATGCGGCAGTACAGCTGCGACGAACAAGACGATAGGGTGCAGGATTTACTCAAGTTGATCGCTAGGAAACGTGTCGGAAACCGGCCGGGACGGATTGAGCCTCGCGCCATAAAACGAAGGCCCAAGCCTTACCCGATGTTGATGCAGACGCGCTCGGCGGCAAGGGCCGAGGTCAGGAAAAATGGACACCCGAAGAAGGTTAAGTAAGTGCCATTCCCTCCGGCCCCCTATAAATACACCCACTTGTACATGTCTCGTGAATACGTATTGCGGATAGTTCGGGAAGCAATGGCTTTAGCTCCTGCCAAACCCAAACAGCTAAAACCTCGCTCGTCGGATTTTCCAGTCCGGGAATTTCATTAAGATAATTGTGATCTAAGCGTTCATACAGAGGCGCGAAAATTTCTTTTATCTCGGAAAAATCCCGGACCCAACCCGACGTTCTATCGACAGGGCCATCAATATATATTGCAATACGAAAGGAATGACCATGCAGACGCCCACATTTGTGCCCTTCTGGCACATTGGGCAGTCGATGAGCGGCCTCAAAAACGAACTCTTTAAAAATCTCCACTGATTCCTCCCGTATCTCACGCGACAAAAAACCAAACAGCTAGACTAAACCTTCCAAGACTCAAGATCGACGCATAACGTTTCAAACAAAAACTCTACAACTTTGGCTCGCCCCTCACCAAGCGCTGATGCAATGGTGATCACGGAAACCAAAATGGAGTTAACAGTGTGCAAATCGGTTACATCACTCAAACAATTCAATATTTCTTCGAATTTCCCCAACATAGCAGTTTGGGAAAAATCTAATGCCTGCACCACATGGGTAGATGGCGTCAGGTAGAGAATATTCGCACGCGTCCGCAAACCGTAAGCTTCAGTCAGCATGCCATACCCTTCCGAAGGGAAAGCTTCGTCCTGCCCTGCAAGCCTTCTCAATGCCTCCTGAAAAGCCATGGACAGATGAAGAATGACTTCTGAGAACTCTTTTACACTGGCGTCACTGGCCAGGGCTGGAGCCAGATCCGAGGAAACCAAAGTAGTCATAATGCCTCCTAAATATTAGTAATGAGCACCAGTTAGCTAGGTACGAGTTCCGAACTTCGAACCACCCTGGTCAAATGATCAGTCAAAAGATGAATATCACCATGTAAATTCTGAACTCCATTCCATGGCCGGTTGCCTGTTTTAAAGGACCACTCTCCCGAATCGAGCGTCCAAGCTGTATATCCTTGTAGCTTTCTAAGGCCTAACTTGAATACTGGGGCCAGTGGCGCTCCTGTAGCACACAACTGCTCCATGACGAACCCCATGGAAATAATCCCCGCGCTATGGACGAGACGAGAGCTTTTAGGTGTGTGACCATGCCAAGCATTTCCGAACACCTCCTGGACCGCCTGGAAAAACTCACTGATGGCCAAGAAACACCGATCCTCACCTCCCGACAACTCAATCACCTCCCGACAGTAACCGTCAGATAAGGAATTCATTACCAGTTTCTGGAGCGACGTATCACCGATGACCCCTGAGGGGTTGGTATGCTGCTTAATCTGTCCTTGCAAAGAAGATCGATCGTCATAATTCAGCATTTCCACGATGCGGGCTGCGCGGGCGCGGGAAGTCATTCTGAATGGAAGGCCGCTGACAGACGGGAGCAGTTCATATACCAGCGACTTCGGTAATGGACTGGTGTTGTTGACGAGAATGAATTGCCGGCGAAGCTCTTCCTGATTTTCACACACAAGAGCAGACACCAGTAACTGGAACGAACTCCCCTCGAGCCCAGCTAACGCAGATAGGCGCTGCTGACCATCCACAACGAACCCAGGAGGGCCGGATGAAATATCCACCTCAATTTCTGCATAGGCTCCATTTCCTTCCACCACCCGGACCCCACTGGTAAACGCTAACACCACAGCATTGGGCATTACCGCATCGGGACGGGAGAGGTAGTCGCGAATCTCTCGTATGTGCTTGGATACCTGTGGCCGCTGAAAGCCATGAAGGGCGCCACGATCATCACGCTTGACTCGGTCGATGCTAGCGATCGCCAAAATCTGCTCAACGGTAGCCGCAAACGATACCACTTGGTGGGTTGGGCTCTGTAACGCCTTGATTGCGCTGAACTTAAGCAATGAGTCTCTTCCTTCATCGAGCGGCCCCCAGAAAGAGGGTAGCAGCAGTATTGAGGCTCTTATACCAACCCTTCCGCATAAAAACTAGCCTAAGCGCATTGGCCCATACAGTTATTAAATGGTAAATTGTCAGCCTCAGATAAATGCAACACCCATCAAAACAGGCCTACAGTTTTCCCATGAGAACCGTCATCATCACCAACTGCACCAATCGAAAACGTCTCGACGGCCTGCCGCCGGTGGTGCTGAACGACGAGTGTTATTCATCGATTGCTGCCATGGCAAAGGCGTGGAAGGGGCAAATAGACGAGCGTCCCACCACTCTGATGGCATCTTCACTTTACGTGGGTAGAAGCGTTTCTGACGCGAGGCGCGTAGCAACGAAGTTGGACGCAAAGCTAATGTTTGCGTCGACCGGCTTAGGGTTGATTGAAGGCGATCAGAGATGTCCACCGTACAACCTGACGGTGGCTCAGGATCCGAATTCTATCATCCCACGTCTCGAAAAATTGGGTGTGTGCGCATCAGATTGGTGGGAAGCCGTGAATGTCACCCAATCAAAGGGAAGCGCCCTAGCGGACCTCGTCAGCCAACCCGACATCGACTTGGTGCTCATTGCCCTCTCTTCAAACTATGTCCAGTTGATAGGCGAAGACCTTGGAAAAATCGGGGACACGCAGATCGACAAGCTCAGAATATTCACTTCGCGCCCAGGCATCGAGATGCTTCCCAGCCATTTACGACGCATCGCGATGCCCTATGACGAACGCCTTGAAACCTCAACACTACCAGGCACTCGCAACGATTTCCCTCAGAGAGCCCTGCGTCATTTCATTGAGATTCTTGAACTGTCGAGTGCTCCTGCTGAGATCGCTCGAAAGAGCGTCAGCGCGGCGATGGATCTTTTATCCCTAGCAAAAACGACCATCCGGCGGCGCGCATCGGACAGTGAAATTGCCTACATGCTTGAGTGTGTGTGGGCTGACTACCAAGGCAGTTCCACCCGATTGTTACGCTACTTAAGGGACGACGCCCTGGTGTCGTGCGAGCAATCGCGCTTTCGGAGGATCTGGCAGGACATCAAAGGTCAAGACAGCATAGAGAGCAAAGCATGACGAGCGAAGATGCGATTGTGGTGCGTGCACTACGCACCACGCAAGGCGACAACCTTGATGTGTATGCATTATTCATCAGGGGATCTGACCTGGTCCGAATTGCCGACATCAGCCGCCTGTCGCGCGAAGACAGCAGCCCCCTCAAGGGTTTTCAGCGCCCCGAGATTAAGAGTCATGTCAAAGGGATCACTGAGTACCTCAATCAGGGAAATGTACTTTTTCCCAATGCAATTATCTTAGCGCTGTCTCCTGACCTGCGTTTTGTTGCAGCACGCGGAAGCAAGCCGACAGGCGACGCGGGGCTTTCGCAAGCGGGTACGCTGACGATCCCTATCAGGGAGGAAGGAATGAGGTCTGCCTGGATCGTGGACGGGCAACAACGCTCATTGGCGTTGGCGAAAGCGGCCAATTCGGATCTTCCTGTGCCAGTGATCGGTTTTGTATCCGACAGCCTGACCACCCAACGCGAGCAATTTATTTTGGTCAACAAGGCCAAACCCTTGCCCACTCGACTGATCAACGAACTACTGCCGGAGACAGGCAGCATCCTTTTGCCCCGCGAACTGAGTGCTCGCAAGGCACCAGCTGAGTTGTGCGGGCTTCTTAGCCGCGATCCCAACTCCCCTTTCCATAAACTCATAAAGCGGTCGTCCGAGCAAAATAGCAAAGCAGTGATCACTGACACCGCTGTAATAACGATGATCCGCAATAGCATCAGTAATCCGTTGGGGGCGTTGGCTCCCTACACCTCCAGCACCGACGGTGCGGCGAACGTTGAGTCCATGTACAACCTACTGACGACCTTCTGGCGGGCAGTGCGTGATACGTTTCCAGAGGCGTGGGCACTTGAATCCAAGAGCAGTCGACTCATGCACTCAGCGGGGATCATCGCCATGGGCGTGCTTATGGATCGGATCTACGCCAAAATCGGTGGTCAGCGCGAAACCTACGAAGCCGTGCTACAAGAACTGGCCAGAGTAGCCCCTTATTGCGCATGGACAACAGGTCAGTGGCCGATGATTAATGTCCAGTGGAATGAAATCCAAAGCACCCCTCAAGATATCAAGGCGCTGCAAGAAACCTTGATCCGCCTCTATATGACCAGCGCTCACCAATGAAATTTTTATACGCCGACACCCAAGACTACGTAGACCCGGACTACGATTTCATCAACGATCGAAATGCGCCGGGCCGGAAGAGATACTGGGATGACCAGTATGCGCACGAAATGATGACCCCCGTCCCTTATGATGGGCTCTTGGTCTCGATGAGCGCAGTGCGACCTGCAAATGGCGTCGCTAATTCAAAGGTTCGGTACTCGACTTCCGAGCAGCAGCGCTTCCTCAGAGAAGGCGCGCGCAAATTTCTACGACTCGATGGCATCCAGTTCAAAGATACGATGGTCCTAGGTGACTGCGGGGCTTTCGCCTATGTAGAGCACCCTACCCCTGCGTATAGCCCAAGCGAAGTAGTAGAGTTCTACTCAGACGCGGGATTCACCCACGGCTGCTCGCCGGACCACATCATATTCAACTGCGACTCCAGCAATCCTCCAGCATTGAGCCAGTCGGAAGATGTGCTGTTTCGGTACGAAATCACGCTCAAAAATGCGCAAGAGTTTCTGCGTTTAGTGAAGGAGGCGGAATGGCCTTTCGAACCTCTTGGAGCGGTACAGGGTTGGTCTCCTCAAAGCATGGCGAACGCTGCAAAACAACTCGAAGACATGGGTTATCGCTACTTGGCGATCGGAGGTCTAGTACCTTTGAAAGTCGATCAAATCCATGAGGTTCTGAAAGAGCTTCGAGCGGTCCTTAAGCCCGAGACAAATATTCATCTACTGGGGTTTGCTAAAGCCGAGAACATCCATGAATTCACCGGATATGGCATTACCAGTTTTGACTCAACCTCCCCCCTTATACGCGCATTTAAAGATGCGAAGTGTAATTATTACATGGGCAACAATACAAGCAAACTGGACTACTACACAGCTATCCGCATTCCTCAGGCGATTGAAAATCCGCGCCTGATGCAAGGAATAAAAAAAGGCACTCTGAGCGCAGAAGATTTACAAATCAAAGAAAAAGCGGCGTTGCTAGCGATCCGCGACTACGATAAAAACCTGCTCGACTTTGATTCAACTTTAGCCGTGCTAGTAGACTATCTCCGACTGACTCTTTCCGGATCGATATCATCATCAATAGAGATGGAAAAAGAAATCGCCAAGCATGTCCGACTAATCTCACCCACGCTGAGAGATAAACCGTGGCAAAAATGCCAATGTTCGATTTGTCAGTCAGCGGGTATTGAAACTATTATCTTTCGAGCCAGCAATCGAAACAAAAGACGCGGATTTCACAACTTAGGCGTGTACCACCGCCACCTTCAGAAAACTCTGGAACTTTCGAAACAATGATCTATCGATTTAAGGGTGTGCGCGCCCAACAGGCCTCCGGGCATGATGTATTTTCGTTTGCGGCCACTCCAAATGAAATTTTAGATTTTTCTGAAATTGAGAGAGTCGGCCGCGACGAAGAAGGCCACCTCAAAGGCTTTCAACGCCATCAAGTCGCGTCGCACATCAGAGATATTCGCGACTATCTTCAGCGCGACGATGCATTGCTCCCCAACGCAATTATCCTGGCTTTTCTCGACGGAGTCACGATCAAAGACCTTGGTGAGGGTATTGTAGAAATCGTTATTGATGCTACCGAAGCCAAACCAGGCTTCGTGGTCGATGGACAGCAACGACTGAGCGCCCTTGCGACGATGGAGAAACCGGGATTCCAGGTATTCGTATCGGCATTGATTTGTAAAGACTACAACGAACTGCGACAGCAGTTTGTACTCGTTAACAATACGCGACCGCTGCCAAAATCGCTGATCTATGAGCTTTTACCGACTGTTGACGGCCTGCCTGAACGGTTCACCAGTCGTAAGTTTGCTGCTCGCATTATTGATTTATTGAATTTTTTACCTAACTCCTCCTTATTTGGTGAGATCAAGCAACATACGAATCCTAGAGGAGTACTAAGCGACATGGCGATGCAAAAGTTCGTGATGAACTCTGCTAATGATGGCGCGATTCGTAGCTTCATGAAGTTTGATGACTTTGAGGGGCGCAGCATCGAACTCATCAACAACTTTTTCCATGCAGTTCGTGTAGTTTTCAAATCGGAATGGGAAGGACTAGCGCCCAGGAATTCACGTTTGAAGCATGGAGCGGGCCTGGTTTCTTTGAGCTTCGTTATGGAGTTGCTTTACTCCGATCAAGGCACGACCAGCAAGGAAGGCTTTATCAAAGGTCTAAAACTTTTGAAACCTCATACGGCATGGACAAGTGGCGATTGGCACATTTCTGAAACCGACCGCCGCCCCTGGAATGGTATCCAGAACACGCCCACTGATATCGGACTACTAACTAAATATCTGACCGAAAAACTCAAGCAAGAACTGAAACGGCGCTAAATCCAGACCCAACTCCGAGGAGAAAAGTATGCACACCAAAGCCTTAGTTTTATTCTCAGGCGGACAAGACTCAACCACTTGCCTCGCTTGGGCCTTGGAACGGTACGAGCACGTCGAGACCATTGGCTTCGACTATGGTCAAAGACATCGAATCGAACTCGAATGTCGGCTGAATATCCTGCAGGAGATACGTAACAGATTTCCGAATTGGGCCCAGCGACTCGGAGAGGATCATGTGCTCGACCTCAAGTTGCTCGGCCAAATCAGCGATACGGCAATGACCGCTGAGAAAACCATAGAATTTGAAGAAAATGGGCTTCCCAATACATTTGTACCCGGAAGAAATCTGCTGTTTTTGACGTTCGCAGCCACTATTGCGTACCGACGGGGCCTCACAGTGCTAGTCGGGGGAATGTGCGAAACCGACTACTCAGGCTACCCAGACTGCCGGGACAACGCCCTCAAGGCCACCCAGGTGGCCTTGAGCCTCGGAATGGATGCTCCGGTGATCATTGAAACTCCCTTGATGTGGCTCAATAAAGCTCAGACCTGGCGTTTGGCTGAAGACCTAGGCAGTCAAGATTTTGTCAAACTGATTCAAGAAGAGTCCCATACCTGCTACCTGGGAACTCGACAGCAGAAACATGAATGGGGCTACGGGTGTGGAACGTGCCCAGCTTGCGAACTGCGCAAAACTGGATATGAGCAGTACATTCAAGAACGAGATTGACGATGGTTCAGCGGTGGTGGATCAAAAAACCCGCCACCCATCTGAATCAGGTGAGTAAACCAAATGACTTACAGTATCAAAGAAATGTTTTACACCCTTCAGGGGGAAGGTAACCAAGCGGGTCGACCTTCGGTATTCTGCCGATTTTCAGGATGTAACCTCTGGTCGGGCCGGGAACAGGACAGAGCAAACGCGGTCTGCACATTCTGCGACACCGACTTTGTGGGAACAGATGGTGAAGGCGGGGGTAAATTCAAGAACGCTGAAGCCCTCGCCCATGCCATTGATTCGTTCTGGCCTATATCCCATCAAGATCATAAGTACGTGGTATTGACGGGGGGAGAACCACTGCTTCAGGTAGATGACGCATTGATAAACGCACTGTACAATCTTAACTTCTGCATTGCTGTTGAAACCAATGGCACCATCGTAGCTCCCTTAGGTATAGATTGGCTTTGTGTAAGCCCCAAATCGAATGCTGCACTTAAAATAACTACTGGAGACGAACTTAAACTTGTCTACCCACAAAAAAACTCAACACCAAGCATGTTTGAACATTTAGATTTCAAACACTTTTATCTTCAGCCTATGGACGGATTGAAAATCGTAGAAAACACTGAGACGGCGATACGATATTGCAAAAGCAATCCTAAATGGAAGCTTAGCTTACAATGTCACAAAATCTTAGCCATTCCTTAACCCCGACACTGCCCCCATAACAAAAAACACTAATTGCTCTCGCGATAGCCCCGCCTTCAAAAACACCGACTCCGTAGAAGCAACGAAAGCAATATATCCACTTTAGACTATCTACTATTAAAAACCATTACCTAAATAAACCAGTAAAAATCAACCCTCCACGCTCCAAAACGAACTTAAATAACCTAGATAGCAACATCGCGTAATTCAACATGAAAAACATCGTAGCGTGGAGTTTCACTAAAACGCTCCATAAAGATCATAACCGAGAGAAATTGAGCCTAAGAGATAATACTGCCTATTCGAAAATACATTTAAGATTTAGCTCAATTACCCCCTTGAATGTACCTATTTTTCGTGACTCCCAGACACCCCGAATTCTGGGTACAACCTTCGATTGGTAATGCCGGACTGCAACCCGCTCACACCGGAATCGCATCATAGCCACTGGTCACTACTGCGGATTCCACAATGGGTGATAGGACTGTAATGAAGCTTCGCTATTGAGGTCGCAACCCTTTTTTGATAAATTGGGAACCGAATACCGCCGAAATACCAAGTAACTATAAATCAACTTTTAAAAGCTCAATATAACTGCCATCAAAAGAGATTTTACGAATGCCTTTTCAGAAACCTCTATCCAGAATACTTACAACTTTAGGATCTTGGGCATTAACAATGGCAAAAAAACTCGCCCTGAACAATGCTCAGGAGGAGTTCAAAAATCGATTACGACATAAGCTATGGTTTGTCGTAGACATACCTCTTTTTATTGATGAAAAAGCCGTAAAAAAATTACACGACGCACTAAACCGCCCAGAATTCGAGATAAAATCAAGAAAGGCAAACATATCATCAGTAAACATGACCGAATACAATAGTGAAATTACAGGGGGTGGTGAAATAGGCCTCGCCCCCTTCATGAAGTCGTCAACCACTACAAAGTTTGGCCAAAAACGAAGCTCCAGCACAAGCAAAGGCGCCGAGATCAGCCAAGAAAAAAACGATTCCGCTGAAATGCAATTTGAAAAGATAATAAATTTTTATGCAAACAACTATCCAAACAGAATTTTTTGGGCAAAAACCGATCTTACGGAAGTGTTCAACACCGAAGGACTTTCTCTTTCGTGGACAGAAGTATCAGAACTAATAAATACTCCCGCCCCGCGCCCTCTCATAATATTTGAGGTACCTATCGGATCCAAAATAGTACCCATGGCGGCAGAAACAGAGGATGGTAAACTTATAGAAATCTATAAGGACTTTATAAACAACACAAAAAACGGCAAAAAAATCCCCCAATACAGTTCCATCCCTGCACAAGCACAGATATATTGGGGAAGTTTAGAAAAACACTTCGAGTCATCAGTCGCAATGAAATCCGTAGAAAACGCGACAAAAGACGGGGGCCGAATTGACTGGATAGACTATCGACTTATTTCTCGAGTTGGAAATCAAATTATACCAATTCATCTACACTTAGCCCCAAAAGGAGGATACAGTACTGGTACGTTCGCATATCAAACAATACGTCGCGGACATAAACATGGAATCAAGATAATCGGCACCCTAAAGCAAGGTGAAGACATTAACGTATTAGCAATTTACGAGAATTAAACATGACTATTCTCTGGGTAAGCGATGCTGACAATACTCTTTGGGACACTGATAATATTTATGCTGCAGCACAATTAAAATTACTATCAGAAATCGAAGAAAACCTTGGCATAAAATTCGATAAAGCCAACAAACTTAGTTATATAAGAGAAGTAGATCAGCATATTTCAAAACGACATCACCTAGGGCTAAGGTATCCTACAGAGCTATTGATATCGGCACTAAAAAAAAGACTTATCGGTACTCCCATACAGGCAGCAGTTAAGTACTCATTGGCTTCAGGGTTAGAAAGTAGCGATAGCTTTTCTAAACACACAGCCCAAATATTTTACAATGACATAAGCGTTACTCCACCATTAAGAAACGGGGTAACGGAGGGATTAGAAGCACTTCACAGTAACGGGGCGACAGTAGTTATTGCCACGGAAGGATCTATAACAAGAATCAAACGACATCTTAACGAACATAACATTTCGCACCTTGTGGCACTATCCCTTGAAGGCACCAAATCCGCAGTATTTTATCAAAGGATCGCCAAGCTATATCAAAGCAAAGAAGCATGGTCCATAGGTGATCAACTAACACGTGATGTTATCCCTGCATTGGAAGCCGGCTTTAACACAATTTATTTTCCTGGCGGCTTTAACCCTTTCTGGCAAAAAAATCACACTCTGCCGAATGAAACCATAGCAGTTACTAGTTACAATTCCGGCGTACAATCGGCAATAAACCCTTAAGTCAAATTATCTAAAAATATTAATTATCATTACCTCCCACAACTTGCAAAATAACTCTAGCCTCCTTCGAATAAAATCGTCAAAGACTAGTGCCGTAAAAACGGTTCGACGGACGCAGTTCGAATGAGCATTAGAATACCACTAAAAAACGCAACTAATTTGTATTGCTTGTGCTGCTCTCACCTTGCCCCCCCGATGCACAGCATGCCGCCTGTTATCTACAAGCATCTTTCGGGCTAGTGGCCCTCATCTCAATTGCTCAAGTTCGCTCATAACACAACTCAAGATGCTAGCACTTCCCTTCCCCATCGGGAGCAGGGTTTGCCGACTGCCACGTGCATCCTTCGCCGCATAATAAGCTTGGTGTTTGCTGCTCTTCCAAGCAAAGACGAAGATATCCGCGTTCGCCGCGAGATGCTTAAGCTTATCGGTTGCCGCCAAGTCCGCGTTCACTTCCACACGCGCCAAAGGCAAGAGTTTTCGAAGAAATTGCCGTGCGCGTTGCCCAGCGGGTTCAGTCAAGGTATAGATACCAATTAAACCGTCGAACTCAGAATACTCTGCTGTTTCGGCGCCCCCCTCTTCCTGAAAGGAGAAAGCCGTTAGCAAGTCGGCGCAACCGTAATCCTTTGCCAGCAGGGACAAGATCGCATGTTGCGCTTGATTGAGACGGTGAGTGTGGGTGCGTGCTAGCTCCACGACTGCCATAAAGAAACGCAATCGCGACTCATTGTCTAAGGAGACATATAGGGCGAGTACTTCAGTTGCATTGAGCGCCCAGTCGATGTTTCCAGGCGCGTTGTTAGCGTTAAGTATCTCTGTGTAGGCATCAAGCGCTTCGACGTAATCATCCCTCGACGGACCAAGACTGACCAACGCCTGCATGACGACAGAAGCCAACTCGAGTTCATTGGCCGACACCACCCCATTCCATGCGACGATGCGGATTAACATGGTGTAAAGCGGTATGAAGCCACGCACAGGATGTGCCTGGCGATCGACGAAGAACTCCACTAATGCACCGAAGGCATCGCGAAACACACATTCTGCCTCACCGCTCGCGTTGCCGATCTTCTCGGCCAACTGACGGCAGGCCTCTGGATTCGAAGCATAGGCCTCAGCACTCCAACGCGTGAGTGCCTCCTCCAGGATCTGCAGCGGAGGGCGCTCACAGCGCCCGGCTTCAACATAGCGAACCCAGGACATCCAATCGGTGTCAGGACGCTCTCGCGACGCTTCTGACGGCTCTGACTGCAACTGCTGCAGTCTGCTCAGATCACGTTTTGTCCATGTTACCCGCGCGGCTTTGGGTGCATTACCCACCGCTTCGAGCACTCGCCGAGTGGTTTCAATATCCTCTAGTTCCACTGCGCAACGCAGCATGGCAGTGTACGTCCAAGCGCTGGGGAAGGATTCAAAGGACAACTGCAGCGCCAACTCATAGTCGTCATCAGCTAAGGCCTGACGTGCCAATTCAAAGACATCGGAACACAACGACGGGGCAGACACCAAACGACTGGACCAATACTCGATCAGTTCTGGCCCGGCTTGAACCGGATAAGCGGCAGCAATGGCCCCGCAACGCGCCACATTTGGTTCGTCCTGCACAAGTTCATAAAGCAGGAAGGCCTTCAGTACATTAGGTTGACGAACACCTTTCCGTTCCTTAAACAGCAGGCCGAAGTGACGCACGATGTCATTTCGAAAAACTGTCAGGATGGCTTCGACATTCGGGTCATCCTCGATGGCTGCGATATAAGTTGCATAAAGCGCCTCGACCAAGTCGGTGATGGTCTGAGCAGGTAAAGACAGACCTAGAACAGACTTGATCAGCGAGTAATCGTGCGCCAGTTGATATTGGCGACCGAGACCGGCCAGCGTGCGAATATCCAAATACTTGTGCTGCTCAACATCAATACGGCCACTGGCAACCAATTCGTGGCGTAAACGTTGAGCATCTGCCTCGTTACCGGCCAGTAGCGCCCGATCAAACTCAGCACGGATCTTGCCGAACGGACGTTGCGTGCGGTCAGGGATGTCTGGGCGGCGGCGCAGCAAACTAAGATACAACTGCAAGGATTGTGTAACATCGCCGCGCGCTGCCGCATTCACTGGCCGCAAGCAGAATACGAAACGGCCAAAGCGTTTCTGCAAGGCACACTCGATTTCGTCGCCACAATCGACCTGCAGTGGTTGGCCACGGAAATCGCTGTAACTTGGGCCGACAACAGCTGTCAACTCCTGCACCAATGCAACTGCCGATGCCTCATTGCTAGCCATTGCATACCAATGAGACGGCCCATCAGCATCGAATACAGGCAGCACAATAGGCGATTGGTAGCCTTGAGTAACAAAAGTTGCGATCCACGGGTTTACCTGTTCCAGCCATGCCGCCGACGCGCTACCACCGACAATAGCTTCCCAGTGCAGGGCATTGCGCCCAAAGAAAAAACGCCCTAGCCAGGACTTTTCCTGAGAGGGCAAGACGTCAATCATGCAGCCTCCCTGTAGCGGGCGAATTCAAGGCGGGTTCGACCAAGATCGTGCTGATCGAGCGAGAACTCGACCCATTCGTCATTGATCATCATGCCGTTGTAAGTCAGGTTCATTGAACCCATCAACAGGCAACGCGTGAGCAGGATGCCCTTGGTATGCAATTGCCCGTGGATGTGCACCGCGAGTTGATCTTCCAGACTATGCTCACGAGTCAAATCGGCGATCCGGGTACGGAAGGCATCGTTGCTGGCTTCGCTCCGGGTGACGATATGCACCTTCGTACCGTAATTCATCAGTGTCACAAGGACATCGGCGAGGCGGATCTCTCGCCGCCCCCATTCGGGATTGAGGGCATCAAAGCTACCGGACCGATTGTCGATCAAGACAACATTGCTGATCCAAGGAGAAACGATCCAAATCTCGTGGCCGGGTTGTAACACTTCGGCCACGAACATAGTCTGCAATAATTCCTGGATCGTGGTGACGCCAGTGGTTTGCGTCTTGAAAATGCGCCGATGGAGAATGTTCATTGCACTGCCTCGACGAGTTCAATATCAGCTTCGATCATTGATTGGGTTTGGCGGATGCCCTGAAGGCGGGCATAAGCGCGCAAGTAGCCGGATTCGACCGGATTGGTTACCAGTGCATTGAGTGCGGAAGCTAGGCGAGCACGTTCGGTTTCCGGACAGGTCAACGTAACTTGGCGGCCGGCGTTGAGTTGTTCGGCGGCTCGCAGCAACCAGTCACGGTCCAGCAGCGAAATGCAGACACGGTCGTCGCCGATGGATTCCACCACCAAGAGGCGCTCGATCAAAGGCAATTCAATAAAGGGATTTCTTATCTTCAGTGCGGACTGGCGAATCGCCCGACCGCGGGGCCATAAGAGGCCATAGATAGCGCCAATGCGCCAGGCCGCGCGGTCGTTGCCTGGGGGGGAGCCGATGTCGGACACAATACGATCGATATCGTCCGATTGGCTTAGGTAATAACTCATAACGCGCAGATCGATCTCTATGCCGATACGCGCCTCCTCACCCTGCCAATGATCAAGCACTCGGAAAAGGTAGAGATCCGTCGCCGCGCCCGATCCCGGTCGCAGAACACGGTTACCAAGCGCCACTAAAAAGCCGTGGAAGGGGGAAAAACCTTCCTGCAACAACTTCCGACGTAAGCGTTGGAAGGACTGTGTCATTTCTTCCTGGCTGGCGGCGGCACGGAATTGGCGCGCCAGTGCGGCGCTTTCCGAATCTCCGTTACCATTGTCCTCGGCCAGCACGGTGACCATTTGTTTGAGTTGATGGTCGATCAACTCAAACTCGCCCATGCTCAGATTGGCGCGCACGGTAGCGAAGAAGCGGCGCGGGTCTTCCGCGTAGCGCCGCATAAATTCCTCGATCAGTCCGTTGCCCCCCGGACTACGCTCGGTAAACCACGCCTCCACCACTTCTGAGTCAAAGCCGACGGCTTGGCCGGGAAGTGCCGGGCCGCGTTCTAAGTCGACCGTCAGGTCTTCCGGATCGATGCTCGGGCATAGGTCGGTAATCGAACGTAGAAGTGCTGCAGCAAGCGTGGAATGGTAGACCCCACGTAGCCAAGGTTCCCAGCCGGAATCGATTGGCTCCCAAAGCATGGCGCCAAACTCGTGCAATTCCGCAATCACGATGGGATCGCGCAGATAGGCATCCAGTTCCTGGCGTAACTTTTCTGGACTGCCCACCGTCTCGTCGCCGCCCTGCACCTCGACCACTTGCGACTGAAATAACAGGCCCAGCACATCTGGAAGCGAGATCGATGCCTGACCCTGTCGAATAGAGGCATCGGCCTCGGCCAAGCCGATCTGTCGGTGCATCGCTTCATAGGTCATGGCAGACAGGTAGATCTGTGCTAACCACTCGCGCATGAAGGGGCTCGCAATCATGGCCAAACGCTCACCGCGCCAAGCAAGGTCAATGAACCGAGCGCTGCGTACTGCGCGCCACTTCGCTTCGTCGCCCAGAATCTGGCGTAGGTGCAAATCGGGGGGGATATCGATCTGGAACACCATACCGTCAGCGGCAAATTGCGCTCCCAGCCCCACCGCTTGGTTCTGACGTTGAAACACCGTGTCGGTCCGCACCTTCTCCGCGCCAACACCAATCTCCGCCGAAGCGCCCACCGCGAAGCGTCGAATCTCTACTGGAGCATGGCGCGAGTGCGTAAAAAAGCCGATACGGGTGACGATCTCTGCCCACCGGCTGCCTGCGGGCGGCGTCAGCCAGCCCGGTTCGATGGTGGCGACGATTTGGCTATGCCATTCCAAGGAGGCATTCGAAGAGTCTTTAACTGCCGCCGGGGGGGATTGCGGCGCCAGGCGTACCGGGCGGTAAACTGGCAGAGCTACCGTTTTACCGCCCCGGCGTACCAGATACTCCCCTAGCAGCACGTGGTTACCGATGGCATCGACATCGAGGCCGAAGACATCGCTGCAGATGCCCGATCCGCTTTGGAAGTCCGGCGACGGTGCGATCCAGTGGCGCTCAGTACGATAGCGCACGCCATAGCGCCGGCTGACGCGACCGGGCGCGAACTCGCGCAGTGCGGCGAATACTGACATAACAGATGCATTGGAAGGACTTGCCGAGTGCGACTCTGGCAGATCGATGGCGACCTCGGCTAAATTGAGGTCAGCGAAAAGAGAACCCGGAATAAAGTCCGGTAACGGAGTGTTGAAGGCTTTGTAATCCTCCTGCGGGTTACCGTCTGCACTCCAGTGGCTCGCTAGACGCCGGAGCGCGGTCGGCAGCACAGTTGTCAGCAACGGTCGCGGGTACTCCCACAGTATTGCCGACAACTCCTCGTCAGACAGGCGCAGCGCGCGGCGCAAATAGTCGGAGAGACGCCGGCTACCCGCTTCGGTTTCAAGAATACTACGCAGTTCACGTATTAGGCGCTGACGACGCTGCGCATTAAGCTTGTCGCCACCGCTCAGGTCGCTCCAAACGCTACCTGCAGGACCGTCCTGCAGTCGCAATGCCAGATAATCTATGGTGGCATACACTGCTTGCATTCGGGTGATGTATCGGTTCGCCAAGGGCAATGTACGGACAGGCAGTTCCGGATCGAACAGCAAATCGTAACTCTGGTAAGCAGCGCGATCGCGACCATAATCAGACAGCACGACCGCCGTCCAGGGCCGCATGCCGCGGGTGCGGCCGCCGCGGCCCTTACGCTGCAGAAAGCCCGCGATTCCGCGCGGCGCCTTGTGCTGGATCACTGCACCAACGACCGGATCGTCGAAACCCACTTCCAGGACGGCAGTGGCGACAATAACTTCCGCGCTGGCGTCAACACCACGATCCTGGGAGCTAACCCGCTTGATCACTAAACGGTGCTTGAGGCCCTTATGCAAGTCTTGGCAGAAGCGCCAGTCTTGCCCGTTGGCATAGCGCAAGAGAGAGGAGCCGGCCTCGCGCAGCACTGCCAAACCGCCGTCAGGCGCATGGCGCATGTCAGGGTCGCCATAGCTATTGCGTCCTTCAGCACTGAGCAAGTCGAAATACAAACGATTGATCACATCTAGGTTATCGGTGAAGACGAAGGTGCGCTGGCCAAAGACGCCGCGACTGACCGACTGTTCCGGCTGCGCGGCTTTTGGATCGAGGCAGCGCTGCAGCACCATGGCGGTCTGAATGGTTGTGGACAGCAATGCCGTGCGAGAGACCGGATCGCCGCGCAGGGCAATCATATACTCGGCACCTTCGGATTCGATCTCGTCAGCACGCGGTGACACTTCATCTACAAGGTTCGCGCGACAACCTGTTAGCGCCGCGAAGAACTGTGAAGCTTCGCGCAAGGTCGCCGACAAGCCGACGAAGCGCAACGATTGATCGAGTAGCCGCTGCCAGCGCCGCATCAGATATGCGACTTGCGCACCGTGCTTACCTTCGTAAGTATGCACTTCATCCATCAACACCAGTTCCGGTGCATGCAGCGCCTTGGGGCCAACGCCGAAAAGATGCATCATCGAGTTGTCCGAGAGGCGCTGGTTCAGCATCTCGGTGGTGGTGAACAGGATGTCCGGTACGGAGTGCTTGAGCGATTCCCGGGTCAGCGGGAACACAGTGCCGTCCAACACTGCTTCACAAACAGCGCACACCAAACGTTCGCGTCCCTCCTTACGATCCTTGTGCAACCAGCGCAACTCACCGCCACAGTCGAGACAGGCAAGAGTCGGACAGACCTGATCATTACCTATTTTTGTCCACTCACAGAACTGTGCGGAAAACGGGGTATCTCCATAGAGCGCACCAACGCGAATCGACACCTGATCCTTTTGCGGTAAACCTGCTTGAAGGCTACGGATGCGCTGCAAGACTTCGCGCAACTGATCCTTAAGCAGTTCGGTGCGGGGATACAAGGCGACCGCCTTGACCCAGCGCTCGGCCTTGCCTTCCACCAGCACATGGCGGTAAATCGACGCTAGCGCCGGTATGTAAAAGGCGAGAGTCTTACCACTGCCAGTACCCGCGCAAACGATGGTCGCCAAATCCTTCCCAGTTTCGATCGCGCGCAAAATGCGCTGGGCAGCGCGTACCTGGAAGCCGGACAGACGGACAGTACGATCGGGGGGCGTTAGCAGCGCTTTTACAGCTGCTAGCAGCGCCGGACTTGAGGCTGCCTCACCTATCATGGTCAACGCCTGCTCGACGGAGATGTCTCGCGCCGGATAACGACGACGACGGCGCAGAAAACGGAAGTCGGCAACTAAGCTAGGGGCCTGCTGCCATCCACTTGATCCTGAGTGTTTCGGGAACAGTTGCCGCAAGCGCTGCAGTAAGCGCACGGTTTCCGCCATGCGTGATCGGTAACCGATTGCGCCACCACTCCTGGGCACCTCGGCAATCCATTTGCGTCGTCGTAGTTCCTCCAGGACATCCTCAGCAGAGAAAAAGTCCTCGATGCCATCGTCGATGGCTTCGTCGATCAGGGGATTGAGCAAGTCGCTGAGCTCTTCATGACTGAAGACACCATCGACGATGCCCCAGACCAACAACCTTGCTTCACGCTCTTCGATGCGATCCAGCACCAAGGCAAGAAAACGTCCGCGTGCTTCCAAGATGACTCCGTTCAATTAGCGTGCCCGCACTACATAGTTAGCCAACATGTTATTCGTGCGCAGCCATTCAATGACTTCTTGGGTCAGCAGGTCGAGGTTAGCTCCGTTCCCAGTGGCGGTGGCATCAAAGAACGCCTTAACCGGAACTGGCACGTCGTCACTCTCGACAAACTGGATGTTCGCTAAGTCCTTCGAACACGCGAGCACCTCGCGCAAAGCCTCAACAGTAGCAGGCACGAGATTACGGTATTGATTGAAACGCTGATACAGGCGCGTATAACGATCCAAAGATATCTGGTTCTCCGGCAGTGCCTGCAGAATGGTCTGCTTGCGTTGCTCGGGAGGGACTCCACCAAACAACTTGCTGCTGAAGTAGACTTTCCAGTCCTGCTTCTGCTGTGCCTCTGCCGAAGCTCTGAACTCGGTTAGCGTCGACACCAACTTACTCCAGCGCTGCTTGTTCACCAAGGTAGTGGCCTTAGGTGACTCGACAAAGCGGGCATTGATCTGACTGATCAGTTGTTTCGCCTTATCGATGGCCTCAATTCGCGACAGGGGAACGTTCTCCTCCCGAAGCAAGGTGTTTCGGCGTGCCACGGTCACGATCCGGTTGGCCAGCTCCTGCAGTTCATTCCGCTTTGCCGCCAACGCCTCAGCTTCCTCGATGCCACTGCTGGCGGCTTCAGCATGCATCAAACGCACGCGGACATTTCGTGCATCGTTTAAGAGCATGCGGTTGCTCCTTCCAATTCCAGAGCATTCATTTCACTCATGAGGTTTTCGAACAAGATCTGGATCTCGCTAGCCTGCGCCTGGGGGTCCACGTCCTGGAACTGGTCCTCCAATCCCTTAGCGCGCTTCTCGGAAGCGCGTACCACCTTGCCCGCTGCTTCGACGAACCGCGACGCCACGATGAGCGGATGGACGTCAAAACGCCCCATACGACTGACCAACTGGCCATCGCTCTCCCCCGCTTCCCCTTCTCCGGAATTCACAAGCACGGACAGTGCCTCGAGCAGCGCGCCGCTGCGGAACTCTTCGCACAAATTCTTGAAGGCCAGGTGGCCCATGCCAATTTCATCCAAGTTCCAGACACCGGACTCCTTCAACTGATCTGCGAGCGCCTTGAGTTCTACTGCAATTTCTTGCTTGTCGAAGTTTTCGCCGAGTTCTGATGTTAATTTTGCTCGAATATTACCCGCCCCCTGTAATACTCTGCGCACTAGGAGCTTCACACGCGCTTCGCTCATCACCGCGAGCGCCTGCTTCAGCTCGGTAGAGATCAAGTCAAGCGAGTTCAGATTGGTCACTTCGCTCTCAGGCAGCAAGTAGTCGGTTACCCTCGCCATGTCTATGGCATATGGCGTCTTACCAGCGCCTTGGAAGCTGCCGCAGTAGAAGGCAACGAGTTGGAGTAACTCGGGACGTATTCGTAACGCCTGCTCCTGCAAGGCGCGCCAATCGCCGAATTCTGCAGGTACCCCGTCAGGCAAACGTTGGGGGATACTTGGCGCACCGAACAAGAATGCAGCGAGACTGGCTGGGGTGCGGTAGCGCTCCATAAGACCGAGAATCCTGCTATTTATGGATAGCAATCGTACTGCCATGCCGAGTTTCTGCCGTATTTTAGCCCGCAGGAGCGCCAGCGCCTGCGGCATCAGTCGGTCAACAAGATTGCCGATCCAAACCAGGTCGTCGTCAGCCCCTTCGTAGTACATCTTCCCGTCATTCAAATCGTAAAAACGAACCACGGCGGCCAGTTCTGTTCGCAATTGGCCGGAGGGATCAGTGTGATCGTCTGCCACCAATAACGCGTTTTCCCCCTTGTTACCTCCCCCCCCGGCGTTTGGTATGAATACATCCGTGTGCATAATAGGCGACTTGATGCAACGTTCGGCTGACCAATCGATCCGCTCATTGAGAGCGGACGCAATCGATTTCCGGATTTGGTTAGCAACTGGTTGCTGGGGTAGACGCTCACTCTTTTGCGCCCATCTCTCAAGAGCCTCAGTGAGGTACTCGTCCTTTGGCTTTGGTTGTGAATTCAGAGACGGTTGAATCGGATCAATCTTCGGCTTACGTTGTAGGGCACTGCGGAACTCGATGTTTGGCCGACTCAGCTTGAAGGCGTCGAATACCTCCTTCGGAATGCTGCCGATCTCCTCCGACGTACGAGGAGCATTGCCCCAGATCGCGACGACACGCCGGTAGCGCTCCCGCACTTCTTCAGACACTGGAAGCGAAGCTAGCCACTGCGTGACCTCCGCATTCGTCCCAGGGGCATTGATGTCAGGTGGCGGAAATTGCCCACGTTCGAATGCTGGCCTGCCTGGCAAAAGCAAGCCACGCAAAATATTGTCAATAATGAAACGTGGAGTAAAGACCAGGGCATTGTTCCGGGTGAGCACAGACCGCGCAAATTGTTCAATGGCTTGCTCCGTGTATGGGAATAGAGGAATCTCGCCTTCTTTCCCAAAAGCGGCCAACACACGGGCATCGCTGGTATCCTCATGGTCGGCATATGGCCCGATCCAGGTTTCCTGTCCGGCACGCGCACCACCGTTGATCTCAAAGTGATGCACTAACTCACGGTAGCCCCAGCGCGCAGCATTCAAGTAAGAAGCAACCAGCGCCTTAGTGCGGCGCAAGACTTCCTGCTCGCTGGATAATTCGCTTTCCACCTTCCACTCACGCTTCGCACGTGTTGCGATTGTGTCCTCGGAATCTAGATAGCCATCTGTCACTGCGATGACAGAACGCATCGTCGCCAACTCCCTAACCCCGTTGCGCACACCTTCCTGGATCAGCACCTTTAGCAATATATCCTGGATACCGGTGAGTGCCTTGAAGTCTTCCACAAAGATCACCAGTTCGCGCTGTTGCTGAAGTAACAGGCGGCGAATCTCCTGGATGACTTCTTGCAAAGTCATACCACCCAAGGATTGGTGCAAATTGAATAGCTGGCGAATCGCTTGGTCGACAACCTTGCTCTCGTTGAGCAGGCGAGTAGCTGTACGCATGCCTTCACCTTCCCGAACTAACAATGTCCGAGTGTAATAAGCGTGCGTGGGCGAAGCGGCCTTGCTGATGTCTATGGCATCTGGCAGTTGGAAGTCGCCTGCATCAAAGTCCTTGACGTATGCCTCCTGCTCAGCCTGATTCTGACCAGCGATAGCTCGCTGCACGAACCTTGGAAATACTTTCTCGCGAAAATAATCGACAAGTACTGGATCACCCATGAACTTAGGTAAATTAGCAGCATGGCCCCATTGCTCTTTCAATGCCGAATCTCGAGGATTAGCCCTAACACGAGCCTCTAACCCTTTCGTTAATTCGCCCAAAGCGATCTCTAGCTCTCTTTGGAACCTGATAACTGCAGTTTCGATGTTGAGTTCTTCAGTGAACGCCTTAGAAAACTCTGCCTTGACTGGCGCGTACTCCTCCCCCGGCAGTTTTTCCAGGATCAGTTCCACAACTCTCCGCAGACTGGCGCTCTTTGGGATGCGGATGATCACATACCGGTCATCCTCATTCGTGCTCTGCAGACGAGCCGTTAATATACGCACCATGTGCGATTTGCCGACACCGGATGCCCCTGTGATGGGAACAACGTGGACTCCGGAGGGTACATCCTTTGTGATCAAGTATTGGAATAGATCTTCTTCGCTAGCTTCGAACTTTACGCCCGAAGAAATCTGCTTATAACTTAGTGGCGAGGGTTTGTGTACAGCTAGCAAGACGGCATCGTGGGCGCCCTCAGCTTCGTGTTTGATGCAGTCATTAATTTCGTCAGCAGTAGGCCAATAACTCAGCAAACTCATGATGCGTCCCTCAACAAGCTGATATGGGTAAAGCTTTCCCATGTCCGCCCCCCCTGCCCGACGAGCGTTAGTCGTGAACCGGCATCAGCCAGAGTCACCAAGCCGATCATTCCCTGCTTCTGCAAACGCCGCAAAGCGAATGACAGCGCAGTCGACAAGTGTCCGGTAGCAGGTGCTGTCCAACTCTCAGGCCTCAGAACCTGTTCCACTTCAAGACGGTAGACGCCAGAATCCAACACCGGCAAACGTATGGCCAAGCGCGACACGAACTCGGCCGCAGGCACTGTTTCGCCCTTTCGAATCACCTCTTTTAATTCCGAGCGCACCGCTACTGTCGGGTCGAAGAAAAAGCTGGAGTCGTCGCCAGTGGCAAAGCCAAGGAATCTCGCCCAAGACCGGAAACCAGCCCAACGTGTGTCGTTCAGAAAGATGAATCGTCCTGTTTGCACCTGGGTTGTAATCAAACTTTCGATTTCACCATGCGTGCTTGGTAGCGCGTAGATATCCTGAGTCAGGCACCAGGCCAAACCGCGGCACAGGTCGGCCGTGCGCCCAACATCCTCTTCCGAAATGCTGCCATTGGCGGGCCACATGGGCATCCCGTACTCCAAGCGCAAGGCAAGGCCGCGGCAAATGGCGGGCAGGCGCTCCGTAAATGCGTCAACAGACTCCCCCCGTGTCAATTCAATATCCAAACGAACTTGGTCGCGGTCTTCGGCGAACAATCCGAGAGCGACCCAACGGAGCAGCGTTGCACGAGCCCGGGATGCCAGGTCCTTGCGTTTGTCGTTATCGGTTTCTTTGCCGCTTTCCTTATCGATGCCGGAATGCGGGACGCAGACATTAATCAGATCATCGCGAGAAATGGCTTTGTCTCGGGCGACCATTCTGGCCAGAGTCAGGAGTATCGGATGGAGACCATCGTTTTCACGGTTAAGAATGCTCATTGGGTTATCACTTGAATTAGTTTTTCCAGATACAGCGCATTCGGGGTGACGTCGGCAAGACGGCGCAAGCTATTACCAGGATCCGGCATGCCGAGCGGTAGCAGCACAACATGGAAGGGCCGCTGCAACATCTGGGTATCCATGATGAGTTCAGGGGAGGAGTCCGGTTCCAGCACCGTCAAACGGGCCAGCGGGGAGTAAGGCTCCAGATCGGAGTCCAAAACCGACCGATTTAGCAGTACCCGGTCGCGCGCGAACTGATATAACCGGGTCCACTCGGGAAGGCACACCAGTGGCGATTCAGGGTGGGCTGCCAACTCACGTACGCCGCATGACTGCACCAGCCATCTAGCGAATTGCAGGATGGCTTGTCGGACGCCGTCCCTGGGTCGACTCTCGTCGTAGAAGACATAGGCAAAAGCGGGGTCCACCCAAGGAAAATTTTTCCGCCAGGCGTCGGCCGACGACGATAAGACACGACTCACCGGCACGACGACCGGTTCGGCATAGTGCCTGCGATCCTCAGTGTCGAAGCGATCCGCCGGACAGCCGCCGCAAACCTGCGTTACCTGAACCGGCCAGCGCAACGACCGAATACGGTACAACTGTGTAAGCGTGGCACCGACTTCTTGACCGATCTGCTGGTCCAGGCCGCTGGACCGGGGCAGCAGTTTCCGCATCATTTGCAAGTTCCGCTCAGCCGCCTCCAGCGTCTTGTTTCGCGAGGCTCTGATCGCGTCTTCCCAGACTTTGGAAATAAGATGGCCGTCGTTTCGAATTCGTACGCGCACGTTTGCCATTGCCGCTAGCATTGACGAAGCATCCTCGCCCGGTTCGGTATCCTGCTCGTCGCGATTGACCTCTAGTTCGAGAGTTATTAGGCCAGCACGCGCCATCAGGATGAGGGTTCGCATGTTCCAGTTAACATTATGTTCGCTTCCCCCCGGTAAACCTTCGCGCACGGCGTCGATATTGATGCCCCACAAGTCCTCTTCAGTAGTTGGCTGGCGTGACAGGTACATGGCCTTCCAGCGGCTGAAGCCAAGCTCATCGGAAATTATCTTGGGCTTTGCGAGTCGCTCCGGCAAAGCCCAGTCGGTATCGTCGAATACCAACAGGCTGACCGATGACTTGCCGTCACGGCCACCGCGCCCCACTTCTTGATAGAAGCGATCCAGAGTTTCCGGAATCGTCGCGTGGATCACCGTGCGCACATCAGTCTTATCGAGACCAACGCCAAAAGCTGACGTGGCAACAATGCCATCGAGGCGATTGGCTGCCCACTCCAAAATGATTCGCTGCCGTTCGCGATCGGGCGTCCCACCGTCAAACGTGGCTAGGCGGCGCAGGCCTCCGCGAGAACGCAACACTGTGTTCCAAGACGCGATTTCTTCTCGCTTAGTGACGTAAAGAATGAACGGTCGCGGCGCATGTCGCAGTGCCTCAAGTACGCGTTCTTGCTTTTCGTACGTCGATGCAGCCTTGTAGAACCAATATTGCGGTTCCGGGCGAAGATGTACCGCCGATACCATTTGTACCCGTTCGGGGGGGCCGAATAGGCTAGCCAATGTTTCTACCGTTTCATCCGTGAAGGTGGCACTCATTAGCAAGGTTCGAAAACCACGCGGCGCCAACCGAAGCAGGCTGTGACGCAGACCTGCCAAGGCCTGAAAGGAAGGACGGAACTCGTCTCCCCACTGGGTGACCAGGTGAGCCTCATCAATCACGAAGTACCGCAACATGCCGTCGGTGGTGGCATCCGACACAACACGTAGTAGCGAAGTGGTGAGCGCTTCTGGTGAGGTGAACAGGATTCGCTGGGTACCATTGCGCAGACGCTGCCGAATCTCGGCACGCTTTTCTTTCGATAAGCCGCCGTACCAAGCCAGCGGCCAGTCGGGGCGGGAAGGACCATTACTTCGAAACAGTTGCTGCATAGCGCGCTCCTGGTCGAGAGCAAGGGCGACCGTCGGCACGACGAAGATGGTCAGATGGCCATCCTCTTTATTTACTAAAGCGGGGGCCTGCCCGACCAAGCTTTTTCCAGAGCCCGTCGGTAAATTGACCATCAGGGTATCGCCTTCTGGGATCAGAAAGGCGGCACGCACCGCCTCGCGTTGACCCGGAGACGAATAGTTCGTAAAGCCGGTTCCATCATGAATGAAGGGATCCACCTCGCAATGCACCATCCGACGTACTTTCTTGTCGGAAAAGGTATCGGCGAACACGCCATGTTCTCCGCTACCAAGCCACTCTGGATGCCACTCTCGAGCTGTTAGCAGATATGCAGTGGGTCCCGCTTCCATCGCTTCCACCCCATGGGCAGTCCAACTTGCCCGATCGGGCCACCCCCGACCGGCAGGCACACGCAGCCTCATATTCTTGCCCGCGCCGTCGCTGGCGCGGAGCAAAACATGCCGCAACAAGGGTTGCAGGTCGGCATGCCATGTTATGTCGCTAGGCTGGGCTTGCGCCGCACTCAACAACTGGAAAATCCGCTCCAGCAAGCTGTCATCTGCCTTTTCCGACCAATCAGTGGCTACTGGCCAAATCCCGAGGACAGTCTGTAATTCATCGAAACCGAAACTCATGCGCCTTCCTGTATGAAGCGTTGGATAAGGGATACAGGTTCGCTAGAGAGGAAGACCACGCCGGCGACGTCGACCTTTATCGAAGGGGACAAGATGCCCTGATGGAGAGCGCGGTTAAGCTCCTGTTCTAACATAAGCTGGTGTGCCTCGGCCTGCGCCTCCCGACCTTGCAAGGACTGGATACGGGTCTGCAACTGGGCGTAGCGTATCTCGTCTTCGGCCACCGCCCGATCCAGCGCGCGGTGCTGCCGCCCCTTCAATTCCGGCCTCGCCATCACAATACCCAGCGCGCGGTCGCGCATCCGCTCACAGCGCTCCTCCCAGTTGGCAAAAGTATCCGGCGCCACCCTCCGAAAAGCACGTAAGTAAGGTGTCTCAAGATTCTTGTCGATGTATCCCTTACCACCCTTTTTTGCATACTTAGCAATCAAAAAGCGCTCAATAAAATGTTGCGGCAGTTCATCTCCGTCCTCGTCCACCCAGACCTGCACCACCGCAGGGCTAAATAAGGAGTCTCCACGTCTTGCCAGTACAGCCTGTGCTGCTTCGCCCGATTGGCCATGATCGGCAGTCAGAACCGCGATGGCATTATCCAAGCACGCCTCCACCACAAAGTCGAAGCGGAAACAAAGTCGGATTTCTGAAGGCGAAAAATGGTCGAACACTTGCCGCCACATCACATAACTACGGCCACGGTCGTCCAAATCCGAAAATGACATGACAGCCTCGATAAACGCTGTTCCGTAACGCAATGGGCTCACTCTGCGCCTGACGGCAGTAGGACGGTGTACAGCATACGGATAGGATTTCGGTAGGGCAGCACGACTGCCTGGTGCTTCAAAATCAATAGCGCCCAAAAAATCGTTAATGAATCCAGACGAGGGAATGAGTGTCGGTGACTGATTGTTGCCATCCGGCGGGTAGTAGTGAAAGCGGAACGGATCGTCCACCGAATGCGTACCAGGAGTTCGCGGTTCATCTTCCTTGCGGAACAGAAGCGTATCTTCGATCCAATACATCATCGAGTCACGGATGGTCCTCCAATCCCCATCTACTTCGAACAAGTCGTCTAGATCCGCTTCAGGCAACGGCGACAGTTGGTCCAGCGCGTCTTGCTGATCAATCAGTTTGAGTTCGCGGGCCACTAAGCCGGAGGAACCCGCCAAACGATCACGCAACGCGTCAAGTGCTTCTACGCCGCCATGGATAAGTGCCCCCCTCAAAACATCTAGTTCAGCCTCAACCAGGTACTGCAGGCTCGAGATGGACTGGTTAAAAACGCCCCATCCCTGGTCGAGAATGCCGAACCATGCGGCTTGGAGCGGCGCGTCTTCATCGAGCAATACGTATGACTGCACCGAAGTGCCGGCGCCATAGCGGTCAACACGCCCCATGCGCTGTTCGATACGATTTGGTTGTAGGGGGAGGTCAAAATGCACCACGACCTTATCCCCGCCCTGCAGGTTGATGCCCTCTTCTGCCTGGCGGTCGCAGACAATGACCCGAATCGCGGAATTGGTTAGAAATTCTCGCCAACAATTAACCCCATCACTAACCTCGCCAACATCATGTCGTATCAGGCCGAGGTTGCTGCTCCTTAAGTGAGCAAAGACTTTGTCGGCGACACTCTCGCTGGCGCAGAAAACTACCGCCTTGGTCGACTCCGGCAACGTTCGCAACCCCACATACAACCGGTCGAGGCGGGTCTCCATCCACTCCTCGTCCTCAATCGCACGGATGACGGTCCTGAGGAGTACCTCCTCTCCGATAAAAGACTTAGACGCGTCGCTCTCTATACTGCGTTGGCGCTCCGCGCAAAGTTGGCGAAGGACACCTAGATCCTCCAAAATAGCGCAAGTCACGGTCCAGTAGAACGCCACGAGCCCCTGCGCCACAGCGGCATCCGCTGAGCCGATCGACAGCGAGGCACTAACGCGCCAGTCCTCTACAACTGATTCGAGACGCTTCATCGCTGAATCCTTAACCGCCCAGACTTGCGCTCCTTTGCGGTCGGGCGTTAAACCCTCTACTTGGCTACGGCGGTTGCGCAGGATGCGGCGATTGAGGCGGTAAGTCTCGGAGATATGAGCTCGCAGGTGCCGCACAGCAATGCAAAATTGCGCGTCATCCTCGTCGGGCAACTCGAGCAACTTCTCCTTCAGAGCTCGAGTCAACTGCGCCAAACGCAGGTCGTTCGGAATACGCTCAGTCAAATCATCGAGCGCAGCATCCATGAAAAAGAAATTGCTCGGATCTAGGGCAGCGACCGTCTCAGCGAGCGCCTGTCGATTGACGATCTTGGCATGAAAGTTCTCTAGATCATCGAGTTGGTAAACCACCGGATCCAGCAGATGAAGCATGCGCAGAAAGCCTTCCTCGTTACGCAAAATCGGCGTCGCCGACAGCAGGAGCAAACGGTCAGTACTCTGCGCCACTTCGCTAATTAGACGGTACAAGTCTTGCTTTGCATCGTCAGCGTGAGGGTCGGCCAAATGATGCGCTTCGTCGATGACAAGCAAAGATAGGTTGGACAGAACGTCGCGCAAACCCTCGTTATCTTCCTGGGGCAGCACAAATACCGATTCATCGATGAAATCGCGCAATCCAAAGCGAACGATTAACTCATCCCGCCATTGGGTCACCAAGGCATGCGGGACTAGCACGAGGACTCGATGCTTACGCAAATCATCGAGCACAACTTGGCGGATGATAACTCCCGCCTCGATCGTCTTACCGAGGCCAACCTCGTCCGCAAGCAGATAACGCTGGGAGTGATCGGTCAAAACGCGTCGCACTACATTAATCTGGTGAGATTCCAATTCGATAGCAGAGGACAGCAAGGCAGAAATGCCAAACGCAGCGCCTCGTTGATGAAGGTAATTCTGTAGGAAGCCAGACCGCGCATCAGCAAAGCGAGGCGTTTCGGTAACAAAGTTACCAAGGAAACTGACCGGGTCTTGGACCGGTCGCTTCCATCGAACAAAGACCTGCTCGTAGCCAAGATAAACGTCGACTTTGTCAGCCAAGCGGATCTCGACGCCTTCACCGTCGTCCTCGCGTACTCGCCCGATACGCCACTGACCATCTAGTTCGTCGTACGTAAAAACTCGGGTATTTCGTCCCAAGCGCTTTTGCTTGATTGAGGATAGAGGTACGTGAACCCGGTGTCGCATCGCGCTGGTCGGACAATCGAAATACTCAACGACACCTATCGAACCATCACGGTCAACGAGTTTACCCAAGCCATCACTTTGAAAATTTTTCACTAAACAGAACATGACACCTCTTGTCCGTGCAATAGGACACCGCAAGAGAAATGTCTTCAGCACTTCCTTGGCTGCCTCCAACGTTCGCGTTGAATTACCTCAAAGAGGATACAACCGCCACCAGTCAGAGTGAACGGATTTTTCAACGCATTAGTACCTGCTAACTGGGTCGTGCCACTTTCAGCCAAACACCATCATTGGGGAATCGGTCGGTGCTTTGACACCACCAAGCGCCATCCCGCGCCGCTCGTGGGATGGGTTCTGGCCTGCGTGTTGAGTAAGACGAAACCATCACCGCTCATTGCCTCTTTGTGTCGACAGTTGGGCATGTCGGAAAAATCCACGAACACAGCCTGGCGCAAGTTAGCAGCCAGCTCTTCCCTTTGTGATGAGATTCGAGCCGGTCCTCATAAAAGGAAAAGGACCCGAAGGTCCTGATTTCAATCGCCAACAGAATTCAGTGGAACTCAGCAGCGCAATATTTGGAGCGAGAAACGAAATTCGAACTGGCACCCCATATACAGACTTGCATCGCGACAGATGGTCCAATTTTTTCGTGGGGGTAAATGTGGGGGTATTTTTTAGACATGAAAAAGCCCAACCGTTTCAGATTGGGCTAAATCATTGAAAAATATGGTCGGGACGGAGTGATTCGAACACTCGACCCCTAGCACCCCATGCTAGTGCGCTACCGGACTGCGCTACGCCCCGACTAGGCGTGTTACTGGGTTTGCTTCGTAACGAAGCGATCCGGAATATACCGCAAGCTTTTGAAATGTGGAAGTATTTTAAAAGCTTGTATCACTTCTTCAACACCACCAGCACATCTTCGAGTTCGGAGATCATCTGGCGGATCAGTTGTTTGTATTGGGTGGTGTCGTCTTTGGCTTCATCACCGGACATACGCTGGCGTGCGCCGCTGATGGTGAACCCCTGGTCGTACAGCAACGCACGGATCTGTCGGATCATCAGCACATCCTGGCGCTGATAATACCGACGGTTCCCGGTGCGTTTGACGGGGTTGAGTTGAGGAAACTCCTGCTCCCAATAGCGCAGCACGTGCGGTTTGACCGCACAAAGCTCGCTGACTTCACCAATGGTGAAGTAGCGTTTGCCTGGGATGACGGGTAGTTCGTCGTTATGACTTGGTTCCAGCATAAGCCTCAACTCGGGCCTTCAACTTCTGCCCTGGACGAAAGGTGACCACACGGCGAGCCGTGATCGGGATTTCTTCTCCCGTTTTTGGATTGCGGCCAGGCCGCTGGCGTTTGTCCCGCAGGTCAAAATTGCCGAAACCGGACAATTTGACCTGTTCGTTGTCTTCCAGAGCGTGCCGAATTTCTTCAAAGAACAGTTCGACCAATTCCTTGGCTTCGCGTTTGTTCAGACCCAACTCTTCGTACAGACGTTCCGCCATCTCAGCTTTCGTCAAAGCCCCCATACGTCACTTCCTTAACGTGGCGTTCAACCTTTGTTCGAGCGAGGTGAGGATATTTTGTGTCGTGGTATTCACCTCATCGTCATTAAGAGTGCGCGATGGATGCTGCCAGGTCAAGCCAACTGCAAGGCTTTTTCTATGCGGATCAATGCCTTTACCCTGATAGACGTCAAATAGCCTGAGGTCTGTCAGCCATTCCCCTGCATTTTCACGGATTACGTCCAGAACGGCAGTGGCGGCCACTTCACGGTCGGCGATCAGCGCGAGGTCACGACGCACTTCAGGGAAGCGCGACAACTCGCTGAATTTAGGCATCTTGCCCGACGCCACTTCAGCCAGAACCAGCTCAAAAACGAATACCGGACGGTCCAGACCCAGGGTTTTCGACAGCTCTGGGTGGATGGCACCGACAAAACCCACCAAACGCCCTTCGCGCTCGATACGTGCAGTCTGGCCCGGGTGCAATGCCGGGTGGCTACCAGGCACAAACGTGAAGTCATCCAGTGCACCGGCAAAGCCCAGCACCGCTTCCACATCGGCTTTAACGTCGAAGAAGTCCACGCCATCGCGGCCCTGTGCCCAGCCTTCTGGCAGGCGGCTACCGCAGACAACACCCGCCAGCATCGGCTCTTGCTTGAGGCCGTCGAGTTGGCCGACAAAACGCAGGCCGCTTTCGAACATGCGCACGCGGTCTTGCTGACGGTTCAGGTTATGGGACAGTGCCTTGACCAGACCCGGCCACAGCGACGAACGCATGGCGGCCATGTCATTGGAGATCGGGTTGGCCAACAGCAACGGCTCAACACCTGGGTTGAACAGTTCAAACTGCTTTGGATCGATGAAGCTGTAAGTCACCGCTTCCTGGTAGCCACGGGCAACCAGCAGGCGACGCAACTCCGGCAGGTGCGCACGCGCTTCGGCCTTGGGTTGCGGTGCCAAACGCGCTTGCGGGTAGCGAACCGGCAGGCGGTTGTAGCCGTACAGGCGGGCCAGCTCTTCGATCAGGTCGACTTCCAGGCTGATGTCGAAACGATGGCTTGGCACTTCTACGTGCCACTGCCCTTCCCCACCGGCGGAAATACCCAGGCCGAGTGCGGACAGCAGTTGCTCGATTTGTGCAGGATCAATCACCAGGCCAAGCATTTGCTCGACGCTTTTGGCACGCAGAGTGATCGGTGCAACCGACGGCAGGAACTGCTCGTTGACGGTTTCGGTGATCGGGCCGGCTTCGCCGCCGGTGATTTCCAGCAGCAGGCCAGTGGCGCGCTCCATGGCTTCACGGGCCAGCTTCCAGTCCACACCACGCTCATAGCGGTGCGACGCATCGGTGTGCAGGCCGTAGGAACGGGCCTTGCCAGCGATGGCGATCTGGTCGAAGAACGCGCTCTCAAGAAAAATATCGCGGGTGGTTTCGGACACACCGCTGTGCTCGCCACCCATCACGCCGGCAATCGCCAGGGCGCGGGAATGGTCGGCAATTACCAGGGTATCGGCGCGCAGGCTGACTTCCTGGCCGTCGAGCAGTACCAGCTTTTCACCTTCTTCGGCCATGCGCACGCGGATGCCGCCATTGATTTCGGCGAGATCGAAGGCGTGCAGCGGTTGGCCCAGCTCCAGCATCACGTAGTTGGTGATGTCCACGGCAGCATCGATGCTGCGCACGTCGGCGCGACGCAGGCGCTCAACCATCCACAGCGGGGTTGGCTTGGACAGGTCGACGTTGCGGATCACACGACCCAGGTAACGTGGGCAGGCGTTTGGCGCCAGTACGTCGATAGGGCGCACTTCGTCATGCACTGCGGCGACTGCGGCAACCACTGGGCGGGTGACCGGGGCGTTGTACAGCGCGCCCACTTCACGGGCCAGACCAGCGAGAGACAGGCAGTCACCCCGGTTTGGGGTCAGGTCGACCTCAATGCTGGCGTCTTCCAGTTCCAGGTAGACACGAATGTCCTGGCCCACTGGCGCATCGGCCGGCAGTTCCATCAGGCCATCATTGCCCTCGCCGACTTGCAGTTCAGCCTGGGAGCACAGCATGCCGTTGGACTCAACGCCACGCAGCTTGGCTTTCTTGATTTTGAAGTCGCCCGGCAGTTCGGCGCCGATCATGGCAAAAGGGATCTTCAGGCCCGGGCGCACGTTAGGCGCTCCGCACACGACCTGGAAGGTTTCTGCGCCGTTACTGACCTGGCACACACGCAGCTTATCGGCATCGGGGTGCTGCTCGGTGCTCAGCACCTCGCCCACCACCACGCCGGTGAAAACACCGGCGGCCGGCGTGACGCTATCGACCTCAAGGCCGGCCATCGACAGACGAGCAACCAACTCGTCGCGATCTACCTGCGGGCTTACCCAGCCACGCAGCCATTGTTCACTGAATTTCATCCTGCTCTCCTAAAGATTCGTTACGACTAGCGAAATTGCGCGAGGAACCGCAAGTCGTTGTCGAAGAACAGACGCAAGTCGTTCACGCCGTAACGCAGCATGGCCAGGCGCTCAACGCCCATGCCGAAGGCAAAGCCCGAGAACTCTTCCGGGTCGATCCCGGACATGCGCAGCACGTTAGGGTGAACCATGCCGCAGCCCATCACTTCCAGCCAGCCGGTCTGCTTGCAGACGCGGCAGCCTTTGCCGCTGCACATCACGCATTCCATGTCGACTTCAGCGGATGGCTCGGTGAACGGGAAGAACGATGGACGGAAACGCACCGCCAGCTCTTTCTCGAAGAACACCCGCAGGAACTCTTCGATGGTGCCCTTGAGGTCGGCGAAATTGATGTCGCGATCGACCAGCAGGCCTTCGACCTGGTGGAACATCGGCGAGTGGGTGATATCCGAGTCGCTGCGGTACACACGGCCTGGGCAGACGATGCGGATCGGCGGTTTGTTCGCTTCCATGGTGCGGACCTGTACCGGCGAGGTATGGGTGCGCAACAGCATGTTCGCGTTGAAATAGAAGGTGTCGTGCATCGACCGGGCCGGGTGATGGCCTGGGATGTTGAGCGCCTCGAAGTTGTGATAGTCGTCTTCGACCTCGGGGCCTTCAGCAATGCCGTAGCCGATGTGGGTGAAGAACTGCTCGATACGTTCCAGAGTCCGGGTGATCGGATGCAGACCGCCCGAGGCCTGGCCACGACCAGGCAGGGTGACGTCAATGGACTCGGCGGCGAGCTTGGCCGCAAGATCGGCCTCCTCGAGCGACGCCTTGCGCGCATTGAGCACCTCGGTGACACGCTCCTTGGCAACGTTGATCAGCGCGCCGACTTGCGGGCGCTCTTCAGCCGGCAAATTCCCCAGGGTCTTCATCACCTGAGTCAATTCACCTTTTTTGCCAAGGTAGTGAACCCGGATTTGCTCCAGGGCATTTACATCTTCAGCGCTATGCACAGCCTCAAGAGCTTGGGCAACGAGCGCATCCAGGTTTTCCATGTACAGACTCCAGATACAAAATAGGGGAAGAGCTTGAAGGCTCTTCCCCTATTTATGACGTTTACCACCTTGGGCTACAGGAGCAGCCCAGGGTGACTGTCGGGGGTACTTAAGCCAAAGTGGCTTTAGCTTTCTCGACAATCGCAGCAAACACCGCTTTTTCGTTCACGGCCAGTTCAGCCAGAACCTTACGGTCGATTTCGATGGACGCTTTTTTCAGGCCAGCGATGAAACGGCTGTAGGACAGACCGTTAACACGTGCACCAGCGTTGATACGAGCGATCCACAGAGCGCGGAACTGACGTTTTTTCTGACGACGGTCGCGGTAGGCGTATTGGCCTGCCTTGATTACCGCTTGCTTGGCAACACGGAATACGCGTGAACGCGCGCCGTAGTAGCCTTTAGCAAGTTTCAGAATTTTTTTGTGACGCTTACGGGCAATGACGCCACGCTTTACACGAGCCATGAGTTATTCCTCTATTCTTGACTAAAATTAACGAAGGCGCAGCATGCGCTCGACTTTTGCCACGTCAGACGGATGCAGCAAGCTGCTACCGCGCAGTTGACGCTTACGCTTGGTCGACATTTTGGTCAGAATGTGGCTCTTGAAAGCGTGCTTGTGCTTGATACCGTTAGCAGTTTTCAGAAACCGCTTAGCAGCACCACTTTTAGTTTTCATCTTTGGCATGTTCGGTACTCCGCATTCAGTTGATAAACATAATCAGAAGGCCTGCCGTGCCCTGTTGATTACTTCTTCTTTTTCGGGGCGATGACCATAATAAGCTGGCGTCCTTCCATCTTAGGATGCTGTTCGACCGAACCGTACTCGAGCAGGTCAGCTTCAACCCGCTTGAGGAGTTCCATCCCCAGCTCCTGGTGGGCCATCTCACGGCCGCGGAATCGCAAGGATACCTTGGCCCTGTCCCCATCACTCAGGAAACGTACCAGGTTGCGCAGTTTTACCTGGTAATCCCCTTCCTCCGTCCCTGGACGAAACTTGATTTCTTTTACTTGAATCTGCTTCTGGTTCTTCTTCGCTGCGGCAACCTGTTTCTTCTTCTCGAAGATCGATTTGCCGTAGTCCATCACCCGACAAACAGGTGGGATTGCATCGGCGGAGATTTCCACCAGGTCCAATTTGGACTCTTCAGCAATACGAAGCGCTTCATCAATCGAGACGATGCCAATCTGCTCGCCGTCAGCGCCAATTAACCGAACCTCGCGTGCCGAGATATTCTCGTTGATCGGGGCTTTCGGTGCAGCTCGTTTATCTTGTCTCATTTCACGCTTAATAATAATTACTCCGAATCTGGGCGACCACGCCGGGAAACCGCTTGCGCGAGGAACTCAGCGAACTGGGCGACGGGCATCGAGCCCAGGTCAGCACCTTCACGAGTACGCACAGCGACAGTCTGCATCTCGACTTCCCGATCTCCGATAACCAAAAGATAGGGAACCTTGAGCAAAGTATGCTCACGGATTTTAAAGCCGATCTTTTCATTTCTCAAGTCGGACTTGGCACGAAATCCGCTTTCGTTGAGAGTTTTTTCAACTTCAGCGGCAAAATCGGCCTGTTTATCAGTGATATTCATGATCACTGCCTGGGTCGGAGCCAGCCACGCAGGGAATGCACCCTCGTAGTGCTCGATCAGGATACCGACGAACCGTTCGAACGAGCCGAGGATCGCCCGGTGCAGCATAACCGGGTGCTTACGGCTGTTATCTTCGGAGACGTATTCGGCTCCCAAACGGATCGGCAGGTTAAAATCGAGCTGCAGGGTACCACACTGCCAGACGCGACCAAGGCAATCTTTCAGCGAGAACTCGATCTTCGGACCGTAGAAGGCGCCCTCACCCGGCTGCAGATCGTACGCAAGGCCCGCGCTGTCTAGCGCAGCGGCCAGTGCGGATTCAGCGCGATCCCACAGTTCGTCGGAGCCAACACGTTTTTCCGGACGAGTGGACAGCTTCATCTCGACTTCGGTGAAGCCGAAATCGCGGTAAACGTCCATGGTCAGCTTGATGAACGCGGCGGATTCGGCCTGCATCTGCTCTTCGGTGCAGAAAATGTGGGCGTCGTCCTGGGTGAAGCCACGCACACGCATGATGCCGTGCAGCGCACCCGACGGCTCGTTACGGTGGCAGGCACCGAATTCGGCCAGGCGCATCGGCAACTCGCGGTAGCTCTTCAGGCCCTGATTGAACACCTGCACGTGGCACGGGCAGTTCATCGGCTTGATGGCGTAGTCGCGGTTTTCCGACTGAGTGGTGAACATGTTGTCGGCGTAGTTGGCCCAGTGCCCGGATTTCTCCCACAGGCTACGGTCAACAACCTGAGGCGTCTTGATCTCCAGGTAGCCGTTGTCGCGCTGAACCTTGCGCATGTACTGCTCGAGCACCTGGTACAGGGTCCAGCCGTTCGGGTGCCAGAACACCATGCCCGGCGCTTCTTCCTGGAGGTGGAACAGGTTCAGGCGCTTGCCGATTTTGCGGTGGTCGCGCTTTTCAGCTTCTTCGATGCGCTGGATGTAGGCCGCCAGCTGCTTCTTGTCAGCCCAGGCCGTGCCGTAGATCCGCTGCAATTGCTCGTTCTTCGCGTCACCGCGCCAGTAGGCACCCGACAGCTTGGTCAGCTTAAACGACTTGAGAAAGCGCGTGTTCGGCACGTGCGGGCCACGGCACATGTCGACATATTCTTCGTGGTAATACAGGCCCATGGCCTGCTCGTCCGGCATGTCTTCCACCAGACGCAGCTTGTAGTCTTCGCCACGGGCGGTAAACACGTCGATGACTTCGGCGCGTGGCGTGACCTTCTTGATCACGTCGTAATCTTTTTCGATCAGCGCGTGCATGCGCGCTTCGATAGCCGCCAGGTCGTCCGGAGTGAAGGGACGCTCATAGGCGATATCGTAATAGAAGCCTTCGTCAATGACGGGGCCGATCACCATTTTTGCCGTCGGGTAAAGCTGCTTGACCGCATGGCCGATCAGGTGCGCACAAGAGTGGCGAATGATCTCCAGCCCCTCTTGATCCTTGGGCGTGATGATTTGCAGACTGGCATCAGTGGTAATCAGGTCGCTGGCATCCACCAGCTTGCCGTCGACCTTGCCGGCCACGGTGGCCTTGGCAAGACCTGCACCAATGGATGCGGCGACCTCGGCTACGGAAACCGAATGATCGAATGAACGTTGACTGCCGTCGGGAAGAGTAATAGTTGGCATGGCGCCTCCTCTCCTAGTGGTGACCCCTACCAAAGGTCACGTGGGTTGGGATGAGCCAGTACAAGATCCAACACCAGGCCGTTCAGTGATGAACGCCTGCCTTACAGCGGCAGGAGCCTTTCGGCCAACCGATAATCGAACCAGAGTGACTGGAGTGAACTCAAAGAACATGGCAAGGCGGCAATGGGCGCGCCTGGAAATAGCCAAGCCGAGGATGCTAGCACAGATGAACGGTCATCGCGCCTGCCGCGCCTGATGAAACATAAAATCCCGTGTTTGATGCCTGCAAAAGTGAACTTGGGCTGTACGAAAGCCCTCAAACCCGCTGAGAATCGCTGTTTGCCCACGAATCAAAGGAGCACTTCATGATGCGCTTTACCTCGACCCTCGCTCTCGCCGCTTCCCTGACCCTCCTTTCCCTCGGCGCGCAGGCTGCCGCCCCGTCGAACTGGCCAGCCGGTGCCCGCGACAGCTTCATTGCAGATTGCAGTGCCGCCGCCAGCCAGAACGTTGATGCCAAAACCGCCAAAGACCATTGCGAATGCGGCGCCGACAAGATCAACGCCGAATTGAGCACTGCCGAAATCAAGGAACTCATGACCAACCAGAACGCCAAGCCGGAGCTGAAAAACAAAGCTGTCGCGGCGATTTCGTCCTGCAAAGTCGTGAAGAAAAAATAACCACGACCTCTGATCAGACGGCCATTTGACTGAAAAAACAGCCTGAAAACTGCCATTTCGCACAAATTACGCAGCTTTTACGGCTTTTTTTAACAGCTGATATTTCGCAGCAAAGCCCCGTAAATCGGGGCTTTCAGCCGACCAAGGCACTAAACGCAACGCTATTGATTAGCAAACAATGCCTTGGGGGGGCTTACAAGCCGAACATTTCGACTATGATACCCCGGTGTGCCCAGTTGGCCTGAGCAGCACAGCACTACTGAAAATATATGTTTCTTGGAGATACACCATGTCTAATCGCCAAACCGGCACCGTTAAATGGTTCAACGATGAAAAAGGCTTCGGCTTCATCACTCCTCAAGGTGGCGGTGACGACCTGTTCGTACACTTCAAAGCTATCGAAAGCGACGGTTTCAAAAGCCTGAAAGAAGGCCAAACCGTTTCCTTCGTGGCTGAGAAAGGCCAAAAGGGTATGCAAGCTGCACAGGTTCGCGGCGAGTAATTCTCCGCTGAGCTAAAAAAACCCCGTCCATGTGACGGGGTTTTTTATGGGCGCTGCAAAAGCCGCAGGGCGATCAGCCGCAGTTGACCCGCGTGATCACCAGGTTGTCGTCGGTGTTCAGGTTCAGACGGTCGGAGCGGTATTCCAGGGTGATCATGTCGTTAGGCTTGAGGATCCGTGCGTTCTGCGCGCCGGCACGGGTACGTGCCTGCTCCAGCAATTGAGGCGAGGCTTTCTGGCCGATGGCGAATTCGGCGGCCTTCGATTCGCAGCGGGTGTGACCTGCATCGGCAACGGCGGCATCTTTGCCTGGCTCAGGGGCACCCGGGGTGCTGCAACCCGCCAACGCGAGTGCTGCCAACAAAGTACCGAATGATGCGAGCTTCCAAGGCATGAAGCCTCCTATGAAAAAAATGGACAGAGATCGTGCGACAGCGATCTGGCGGTTTGGTTTCAAGACGTAAATCGCCGAAGGGTAAGTCTGCCTGACTCACGGCGAGCATTCGCCCGATCAATCGTCACCAGATATGAACGAATTCAGTAGATATCGATGTAGTCAAACGGTGGCTTTGGCCAGTTCTGCTGGAGCGCATTGAAAATCTGCCGGACCCAGACCTCATCGCTGGCGGCGACGTTACCAACATAACCCGAACCTTTGGCCCAGGTCTCGAGGCGAAACAGCAGGCCGTCGATGTCGACTCCGCCTACGGCCGTCCCGGACGAAATATAGGCGATTCCGCCCTTGGTCACGCGCAACTGGGTATGTTCGTCGTCACTGGCGCTGGCGAGCAATTGGCGCACGGCGTCCAGCGTGAGGTTATCGGGGTTGTTCAAATCGATCTGCACCTGGTGTCCCCGGTAGTTGAATAGGGCAACAGTGTCGCACAGCATCGGCCTCATCCCGAAACGTCTCATGCCTAAGTAGCACTGCCAAACGCTGCGCAAAAATGGTTAACTGCCCCGGTTAGAAGCGCGCTCCAGCGCACTGTCCAGCATTCCAGCCCCGCGAGCCCCGACCATGAGCACCGTAACCCTCCAAGCCGACATCAAAGCCAAGTGGCCTCAAGGACAAAGCTCCTACAGCCCCGGAAGCACGGAGGAGTTGGCCATCATCGGAATCGACCTGCTGGTCAAGGAACTCGGCACGCAAGCCGCACAGGCCTTCATCGGCCAGGTATTCGAGAAATACCCGGCCGACCACATGGGCGCCCACAACCCCGAGCGCGAATAAGACCCGGCCGGCGAGCGCCGACCGGCAAACAGCTTACTTCAGACGGGCCAGGCGCTCGGTCAGCAGATCGAAGAAGCCTTGGGCGTCGCCGTTCTCAACCCAAAATGCGTTCTTCGGCTGCTTGAGGCCGTCATACCAGTCGACGACGGTCTGGCCGAAGGTCGGGCCTTCGCGGCTGTCGATCACCACGTTGACTTCACGGCCGCTGAACAGGGAAGGCTTGAGCAGGTAGGCAATCACGGTAGCGTCATGCACCGGGCCACCCGGGATGCCGTAGTGTTCCATGTCGCCCTTGACGTATTCATTGAGAATATCGCCCACCACCTTGCTCGCATTGTTCTTGATGTCGGCAATCTGTTTCAGACGCGCATCACTGGTCAGTACTTTGTGGGTCACGTCCAGCGGCAGGTAAGTCAGCTTGACGCCACTCTTGAGCACGATTTCAGCCGCAACAGGGTCTGCGAACAGGTTGAACTCAGCTACCGGGGTGATATTGCCGCCATTAAAATGCGCCCCGCCCATCACCACCACTTCCTTGATGCCTTGGGTGATCTCCGGCGCCTGGGTCAACGCCAGTGCCAGGTTGGTCTGTGGGCCGAGCATGGCGATGGTGATGCTGTGAGGTTTGGCGGTGCTCAGGGTCTTGATCAGGTAGTCAACGGCATTGCCTTCGGCCAGGCCTTTTTTCGGCTCATGCACGGCGACACCGGAAATACCTTCCTTGCCGTGGATGTTCTCCGCATAGATCGGCGTGCGCAGCATGGGTTTTGGCGCGCCGGCGTATACCGGGATGTCCTCGCGCCCTGCCCACTCGCGGGCCAAGCGCGCGTTGCGGGAGGTCTTGTCGAGGCGCACATTGCCGGCAACGGTGGTCAGCGCACGAATGCTCAGCTCTTGCGGTGACGCCATGGCAAACAGCAACGCCACGACGTCATCGGCGCCTGGGTCGGTGTCGATGATCAGGTCGATTTTTTCCGCCGCTTGGGCGCTGGCTGCGGTGAGTGCGGACAAAAGCAGGACACTCCTAAACAGGTTTTTCAGGATTGGGAGACCACGTTGCATGAAGCACTCCTTGTCGTAGGGAAACTCTAGAAGGTAACGCCGGACACCAGCGCGATATTGCAATACGGCTGGCACTCGCCCGTGCGCACCACCGCGCGGGCCTTGCGGCTGAGCTGCTTGAACTCTTCATGGCTGACCAAACGACGCTCGCCCAGGGCGGCCTGTTCGGTCAACACATTGAGTGGCGTCAACGCAGGTGGCTGCTTGAGCAGGATTTCTTCAGCCAACACGTGGCTCTCTACCTGCATTTCGCTCAGCACGATGCGCAAGGTGCTGATGAAATCCGGAATGCCCTGGGTCAGCGCCAGGTCGATCAGCTCCACGCCCGGCGGTACCGGCAGGCCAGCATCACCGATCACCAGAATGTCACCATGGCCAAGGGATGCGATCACGCGCGACAGCGCAATATTGAGCAATGGTGTCTTTTTCATGAGGGCATAAAACCTTGTACGTCCTGCAGCGTAGGAATAGAGGGTTGCGCACCGGCCCGCGTGACCGACAGCGCGGCAGCCACCTGGCCGAACCGGATGGCCTCGGCTTCGCTTTTGCCGTTGGCCAGCGCCGCGGCAAAACCACCGACAAAGGTGTCACCGGCAGCCGTGGTGTCCACCGCCTTGACCTTGGGCGCCTGCAAATGCTCGAAGCCTTTGCCATCGGCAAACAACGCGCCCTGGGCACCCAGGGTGATGATGACTTTGCCGGCGCCCGCCTTGAGCAGCTGCGTCGCAGCCACCTTGGCGCTGTCGAGGGAATCGACCGTCACGCCACTCAGGGCGCTGGCTTCGCTTTCGTTGGGGATCAGGTAATCGATCGAGGCATACCATTCCTCCGGCAGCGGGCCACTGGCCGGCGCCGGGTTGAGGATCACGGTCTTGCCCAACTCATGACCGCGCTTGAGCGCCTGACCAACCGTGTCCATCGGCACTTCCAGCTGACAGACGATGACGTCTGCCGCCTGCACGACCGCATCAGCTGCCTGCAACGACGCAGGCGTGAGCTCACCGTTGCTGCCGGCCACGATCACAATCGCGTTCTGGCTGCTGTCATCGACCACGATCAACGCCACGCCGCTGGAGCCATCCACCGTGCTGACGGCCTGGCAATCGATACCCTCCACCAGCAACGCGTCACGCAATTGCGCGCCGTAGGCGTCCGTGCCCACACAGCCGATCATCGCCACCTCAGCGCCAAGGCGTGCAGAGGCCACCGCCTGGTTGGCGCCCTTGCCACCCGGAACGGTGGAGAACGTCTGGCCGATCAGGGTTTCACCGGCGCGCGGCAAGCGACTGGCGCGGGTCACCAGGTCCATGTTCAAGCTGCCTATTACCACTACTTTTGCTGGCATACATCAGTACTCATCAATTCGGTTCAGCGGTATTGGGCGAACACACCGGCAAACGACGCCGTCGACTCACGCAAAACAATGCTCGGCGTCACGATGCGCTGATCGATCGGCAGTTGGGGTGTTGCAATTCGTCGCAGTAAAAGCTCGGCCGCCGTCTCGCCCAGTTGCACGATCGACTGCCCGACCGTCGTCAGCGCCGGGTACACGTAACGGCCCATTTGAATATCGTCAAAACCAATCACCGACAGCTCGCCTGGCACGCGAATATTGCGTTCGGCTGCTGCACGCAACACGCCGAAACCAATCATATCGTTACTGGCGAAAATCGCGCTGGGCGGGTTTTCCGACAGCAGCTGTACCGCCGCCGCATAACCACCGGTGCTGGTGAAGTCGCTTTCCTGGGTGCGATTGGCTGCCACTTCCACGCCCGCCTCACGCAGCGCACGGTGATAGCCGGCCAGGCGCATTTGCGCCACGCGTGTATGACTGGGGCCACCAATGCAGGCGATGTCGCGGTGACCGAGCTCCAGCAAATGCCGGGTCGCCAGGTAGGCACCCTGCTCATGGTCAATGCGCACCAGGTCGACATCAATGCCGTCCAGTGCGCGGTCGACAATCACCATGGGCGTGCGCACCGCGCTCAAGCCTGCGGCGAGGCCACTGTCGTCGCCGCCTACCGAAGTCACGATCAGGCCGTCGATGCGCTTTTCCAGCAACACGCGCAAATAGCTGCGCTGCTTTTCGGCGTTGTCGTCGGAGTTGCAGAGGATCACGCAATAGCCATTACGCTCGCAGTAATCCTCGATACCCCGCGCCAGCTCGGCAAAATACGGGTTAAGGCTGTTGGGTACCAGCAGGCCGATGGTCGCAGTGGTCTTGGCCTTGAGCGAGCGCGCGACGGCACTCGGCACGTAGTCCAGTTGCTTGATCGCCGCTTCCACCTTGATGCGCACAGGCTCGCTGACCGGCCGCGTCTTGTTCACCACATGGGACACGGTGGTGTAGGAAATACCTGCAAGCGCGGCCACATCCTTGATCGTTGCCATGGTTCAGCCCCGCCGACTGGCGCGCTGGCTGCGGTAGGTGTCGAGGACCACGGCAATCACGATTACCGCGCCGGTAATGATGCGTTTGGTGGGCTCCGTCGCGCCGATCTGCGCAAGGCCGGCGGCCAGCACCGAAATAATCAGCACACCGAAGAAGGTGCTGATAACCGACCCACGCCCACCCATCAGGCTGGTGCCGCCGATCACCACGGCGGCGATCACTTGCAGCTCCAGGCCGGAGCCGGCATTCGGGTCTGCCGCTTCCAGTCGGGAAATCTGGAACAGTGCCGCGACCCCGGCCAACAGGCCCATCAGGCTGAACACCAGGATCTTGTAGGGCTTGGGGTTGATACCGGCCAGGCGCACGGCTTCTTCGTTGGTGCCGATGCCGATCAGGTAACGACCGAATACCGTACGGGTCAACACCAGCTGAGCGGCGATGATCACCAACAGGGCAATGATGAACGACGGCGAAATCCCGAAAGCCACCGGGTTTGACAGCCAGGCATAGGAGTCACCGATATAGGCGGTGCGCGAGCCGGTCATCTGGTAGGCCACGCCACGCGCCATTTCCAGCACACCAAGGGACACGATAAACGACGGAATGCGCCAGGCCACGGTAATCGAACCGGTGATGGTGCCTGCCAGTGCGGCGCAGCCCATCCCCAACAACGCGGCCGGCAACACACTCCAGCCCCAGCCGAGAATCGCCACACTGACCGCCGAGGCAGCCAATGCCAGCACCGAGCCCACCGACAGGTCGATGCCGCCGATGATCAGGATGAACGTCATGCCCACGGCCAGCACCATCAGGTCCGGGATCTGGTTGGCCAGGGTGCTGAAGGTGTCATAGGACAGGAAGTGGTCGCTGAGCACCGAGAACAGCGCAATCATCGCGAGCAAGGCGCCGGCCAGCCCCAGGTAGGTGCCCAGGCCGTAGAAGTTGCCGCCGGTTTTGCCCGGGGAAGAGGTGGTTTTCATGGGGTTTCCCTAAGCACTGCGTCGTTGAGCAGCGCGTCACGTTTCTGATAGCCGGCAAAGGCGGCGGCGAGCAATTCGTCCTGGGTCCAGCTGTCGCGCTCGAAGGTCTCGATCAGGCGCCCGGCGGACAGCACACCGATGCGATCACAGATCAACATCAATTCGCGCAGGTCACTCGATACCACCACCAGCGCTTTGCCCTGGCGCGTCAATTCGCCGAGCAAGGCATAAATGTCGAACTTGGCGCCGACGTCGATGCCACGGGTTGGCTCATCGAACAGCATGACCGCGCAGTCGCGCTCCAGCCAGCGGCCAATCACGACCTTCTGCTGGTTGCCGCCCGACAACTCGGACACCAACTGCGCCGGGCTGGAACTGCGGATGCGCATGGCGTCGATCTGGCGCTTGGCCAGGGCGGTTTCGTCGCGGCTGTTGACCACGCCGCCACCGGAGATTTCCGGCATGTTACCCAAGGCAATGTTGGCGCTGATGGATTGGGTCAGCAGCAGGCCTTCGCCCTTGCGGTCTTCGGTGATCAGCGCGATGCCATGGCCCACTGCGTCCACCGGCGAGCGAATGCTCACCACCTGGGCTGGCGAACCCAGAGCCACGGTGCCGCTGTCGGCCAGGTCGGCACCAAAGATAAGACGCAGCAACTCCGTACGGCCGGCGCCGATCAGGCCGGAAATGCCATAGATCTCACCGGCACGCACCTCAAAGGACACATCGCGAACCCTGTCCGAACGGGTCAAGCCTTTGACCGTCAGCGCCGGGCCGCCGATGGTGCGCGGCCCCAGGTCGATGTGCTCACCCAGCTCGCGGCCGACCATCAAGGTCACCAGCTGCTCGCTGTTGTAATTGGCCATCGGCTCGACGCACACCAGCTTGCCGTCGCGCAGTACTGCGATGCGCTGGGCAACCCGGGCGAGTTCTTCAAGCCGGTGGGAAATATAAATAATCGCCACGCCCCGAGCCTGCAGACGGGTGATTTGTTCAAAAAGCATCTCGACTTCACGGGCCGTGAGCATGGCCGTGGGCTCGTCGAGGATCAGTACATGGCAGTCGCCGATCAGGTTGCGGGCGATCTCGACCATCTGTTGATGGCCAATGCCCAGCGTCCCCACCAGGGTGTCCGGGTCGATCGCATCCAGGCCCACCTGGGCCATGGCTTCAATTGCGGCTTTACGCAGTTGTTTGCGGTTGATCCAGCCACAGTTGCGGGGCAGGTTGTCCAGGAACAGGTTTTCGGCCACGGTCAGGGTCGGCAACAGGTTGAGTTCCTGCATGACCATGCGCACGCCCAGCTCTTCAGCCTGGGTGCGGCTGCCGGGCCGGTAATCCTGGCCATTGAACTGCATGTGCCCGGTAGTCGGCGTGACCAGCCCGCCGATGATTTTCGACAAGGTGCTTTTACCTGCGCCGTTCTCACCGGTCAGCGCCAGCACTTCCCCGCGTTTGAGCGTCAGGGTGATGTCGGACAGCACCGGTTGGGCATAGGTCTTGCCGATACCGCTGACCGAGAGGACAGCGTTCGGGGCGGAAGATGACATAGGAAAATCTCCAGGCGCCCGCTCAGGACGAGCGGGCGCTGTTGGGTGCTGCCAGGATTACTTCTTGAGGACGAGTTCGACCGGGGTTTCGATCATGCCGTCAACCGCGTCGACTTTTTCACCCTTGATCAGCTTCAGCGCGTTCTGGATACCGAACACCGCTTGCTGGGCAGCAGCCTGGTCGGCCGTTGCGAGTACACGGCCGTCTTGCAGCATCGGCTTGATAGCTTCAATGTTGTCATAGCCTACAACCAGTACTTTGCCTGCCTTGCCTGCGCCACGCACGGCGGAGACGGCGCCCAGTGCCATGTTGTCGTTACCGGCCAGCAGTGCCTTGATGTTCGGGTTTGCCTGGAGCATCGCCGCGGCAATCGAGTTGCCCTTGTCGATTTCCCACTCACCGGACTGGGTAGACACGATTTTCATGCCAGCGGCATCCATCGCATCCTTGAACCCCGCGGTGCGTTGCTGGGCGTTGGTGGTGGTGGATACGCCTTCGATGATGGCAACTTCATCACCCTTGGTGAGGTGCTTGGCCAGTTCTTCACCGACCAGGCGCGCGCCCTTGCGGTTGTCAGGGCCTACGAAGGGGATATTCAAGGATTTGCTTTTCAGCACGTCGACATCCAGGCGGTTATCGATGTTGACGATTTTGATGCCTTTATCGGAGGCCTTTTTCAACACGGTGACCAGCGCCTTGGAATCAGCCGGAGCGATCACGATGGCGTTTACTTTGGCGAGGATCATCTGGTTGACGATATCGATCTGCGCGCTGGTGTCGGTTTCGTTCTTGATCCCGTTGGTGATCATGTCGAAATCGGCAGCGTGTTCTTTCTGATAAGTCTTGGCGCCGTCCTGCATGGTCACGAAAAATTCGTTGGCCAGGGACTTCATCACCAGGCCGACCTTGGGTTTGGCGGCGGCGTCATCGGCAAAGGCAGAGGAAAGGGGCAGAGCAGCGGATGCGGCGGCAAGCACAGCGACAGCAAGAAGACGTCCAGCAAATGGCAGCTTCATGGGTTCACTCCGATCTTATGATTATTGTGAGCAACGCTTGCACTGTGAAACATCTCGCAAACGTTTGCGTTGTTCAAACTATGAGAACCTTGTCGAGATTTGTCAACGGGTGAAAAGCGTCTTTCATCCAGACGCTCCTTTAGTTTCCCTTACACCCTGCGGGTCGCAGGATTAAACCTCAGCCTCTCCCCGTCCTTGTCTAAAACGACAGGCTATGGCGCCCAAGTCACACACTCACCGTTGATATTCCATCAGGGTTTTCGGACAACCGAACGCAATACCACCCTGCTGTTCGGAATGCCGGACGAGCATGTCGCCCACCCAGATTAAAATTCAATATAAGTTGTTTTAAATCAACACGTTAATTTATGACCGCGAACATCATGGGCTTGGTACAAATCCTGCTCTTTCCAAGCACCTCGTGGCATTCAGAACGGCCCGGGTGTTCTCGATGAACCTGCTACAGCACTCATCAAAAACCAGAGAGAAAAATAATGAAATCTGCACTGAAGACTTTTGTTCCGGGCGCCCTCGCCCTCCTGCTGCTGTTCCCCGTTGCCGCCCAGGCAAAGGAAGTTGAAACCAAGACCAAACTGTCCAATGTGGTAATCCTCGCCACCGGCGGCACCATTGCTGGCGCCGGCGCCAGTGCGGCCAACAGTGCCACGTACCAGGCGGCCAAAGTCGGCATCGAACAACTGATCGCCGGCGTTCCTGAGCTTAGTCAGATCGCCAACGTACGCGGCGAACAAGTGATGCAAATTGCGTCCGAAAGCATCAACAACGAAAATCTGCTGCAGCTGGGCCGCCGCGTTGCCGAGCTGGCCGACAGCAAGGACGTGGACGGTATCGTGATCACCCACGGCACCGACACCCTGGAAGAAACCGCTTACTTCCTCAACCTGGTGGAAAAAACCGACAAGCCAATCGTGGTGGTCGGTTCCATGCGCCCAGGCACCGCCATGTCGGCGGACGGCATGCTCAACCTGTACAACGCCGTGGCCGTTGCCGGCAGCAAAGACGCGCGCGGCAAGGGCGTGCTGGTGACCATGAACGACGAGATCCAATCGGGTCGCGACGTCAGCAAAATGATCAACATCAAGACTGAAGCGTTCAAGAGCCCATGGGGCCCGCTGGGCATGGTGGTTGAAGGCAAATCCTACTGGTTCCGCTTGCCTGCCAAGCGTCACACCATGGATTCCGAATTCGACATCAAGACCATCAAGAGCCTGCCGGATGTGGAAATCGCCTACGGTTACGGCAACGTGAGCGACAGCGCGGTCAAAGCCCTGGCCCAGGCCGGTGCCAAAGCCATCATCCATGCCGGTACCGGCAATGGTTCGGTGTCTTCCAAGGTCGTGCCGGCCCTGCAGGAACTGCGCAAGCAAGGCGTGCAGATCATTCGTTCTTCCCACGTGAATGCCGGCGGTTTCGTTCTGCGCAATGCCGAACAGCCTGACGACAAGTACGACTGGGTCGCCGCACATGATCTGAACCCACAAAAAGCCCGGATTCTGGCGATGGTTGCCCTGACCAAGACCCAGGACAGCAAAGAGCTGCAACGGATGTTCTGGGAATACTGATCCCCGGTAACACGGGTAGAGGCGGGTTCACCCGCTTCTACCTTTGCTCTTACACCTCGATACAACTCCCCGCGCTCAATCACCTCGCTGAAAACGCTGCCAGACAAACCTCCTGAATTTTAAGCAGTTGCGAAAATCGTAACAGTTAAATACTGTATGCCCGTACAGCACACTAAGGAATACTCCGTGGCAACGTCCTCTTCTGCAGCGCCAACCCCTGACGCGTACGCACGCCTTGCCGTTCGCGTGCAAAAAATCATCAATTCGACCAATGCCCAGAAAGCCAAGGCAGCCTTGATCTTCCGCTTGCCGGATGAGCCTGAGGAGGAATGGGCGCGCTTGCTGGAGGAGATTGCGGAGAACGACAACGTCACCCTCGCCTACCGGGATGACGGCGGCGTGCAGATTTTCTGGGTTGTGCCGAAGGAAGATTGATTCAATGAGTGGCCGTTTTATTGCTGTTTTTTGCCTGTTTTTTGCCGTTACCGCCAACGCCCAGGCGCCTCGAACCTTCAGCGAGGCCAAGAAAGTCGCCTGGAAGCTCTACGCCCCGCAATCCACGGAGTTCTACTGTGGCTGCAAATACACCGGTAACCGCGTGGATTTGAAAGCCTGCGGTTACGTACCGCGCAAAAATGCCAACCGGGCCGCACGCATCGAATGGGAACATATCGTCCCGGCCTGGCAGATCGGCCATCAACGCCAGTGCTGGCAAGCCGGCGGGCGCAAAAACTGCACGCGTCATGATGATGTGTTCAAGCGCGCCGAGGCCGACCTGCACAACCTGGTGCCGAGCATTGGCGAGGTCAATGGCGACCGTAACAACTTCAGTTTCGGCTGGCTGCCGGCGCAACGTGGGCAGTACGGTTCATGCCTGACCCAGGTAGATTTCAAGGCCAAAAAAGTCATGCCGCGCCCGTCTATTCGCGGAATGATCGCCCGAACGTATTTTTACATGAGCAAACAATACGGCTTGCGCCTGTCAAAACAGGACCGCCAGTTGTATGAAGCCTGGAACAAGACCTACCCGGTGCAACCCTGGGAGCGCCAGCGCAACCAGACTGTGGCGTGCGTGATGGGGCGCGGTAACGAATTTGTCGGCCCGGTGAACCTTAAGACCTGCGGTTAAGCGTGGGCGGGGTTGCCGCCCACTCTGCCTGTTATTGCGCAGCCTTGTGCTCGATAACCTCGGATTCGGTATCGTTTTTCTTGGCACGTGCGAGCTTTTCGGTCAGCAGCGCCTGCTTGGCTTCAGCCTCGGCCTTGCTCGCGAACGGGCCTAGATACACCTCGTCCTTGCCGTCTGTTTTGACGATATAAAAATTGAAACCATGTTCGAGCAACCAGGCGGTCAGGTCGGTGATTGCTTGCAGCTTATGGCCCGGCGGGCCTACCCACACGTCCCATTCCTGAGCGGCAATCGCCCCGGTTTGTGGCTGGCTTTCGGTCACGGCAGGCTTGGCCTTGGGAGCGTCGACCGGTTTACCTTCCCCGCAACCGGCCAACGCCAACACCGCAATTGCCATCGCTACTTTACGCACTGCCCTGCTCCTTTAAGGATAAAGAGGCAACTTTATCATTCACTGTCTATTCTGGCCGTCATAAACGTTGGCTTAAACAATGCGAATGATGTATCGCAGACCTGTATGATGCCGCCATGGGAATTAATGTCGCCTCTATGCGTCCTAAAAGAGGCAGTCACAGGGAAGCGCTTAGCAGTAAGCTACACACATCCGACACCTGCCCTGTCTGAAACATGTGTCCTTAAAAGTAATCAAGGAGAAGTCCATGCTGATACTCACCCGCAAAGTTGGTGAAAGCATAAACATCGGTGATGACATTACGATCACCATCCTGGGCGTCAGCGGCCAGCAAGTACGAATCGGCATCAACGCCCCCAAGGATGTTGCCGTGCATCGCGAGGAGATCTACCAGCGCATTCAGGCTGGCCTGACCGCTCCGGACAAAAACCAGACTCCTTGACGCTTCACTCAGTAGCCAGCCTTTTCGTTCACTGTGATGGCTGGCGAAAACCCTTCCTCACGCTCGCGGTTCCTGTATGACCGGCGCGCTCTGTGCTTTCAGCTACGCTGCAAGATGAAACCGTCTTGGCGACTGGAACTTGTTGCGTAATTCGCGGCCGAATCCACTGACTATAACCCTACCATCAGTGTGCGTTCAGGAGCACGTCGATGAGGCCGATTGCAAAACAACCGCTTGTCTCCAAGTCCTGGGGGATTGCCCTGCTGATTGGGCTGGCCTTCGTGGTGCTGGGATATGGCGTGAAGTTCGAGATCGAAACAGTCAGTGACCCCGGCAAGCGTTCGTCGATGGAACTTACACTCTTCTTGTGCGGTTACCTGTTCGTGTTCTGCCTGCAACCTATCCAGAAAGCCATTTTGCGCAAATTATGCCAGCGTGCCGCGCAACGCGAGCATCCGAAAACCGCACGTTGATGGCCGCGAATCTGCTATCAGATTGCCGGTATTTACAGGTCGGCGGCAGGATCTATGCTTGGGCTTGCACGGTTTCTGAAAGGCGTTGACGCAGATGGATACCCTGAGCAAATCTCAAATCGAAGCGGCCCTGGCGGCGCGTTTGCCCAGCTATGCGGTCACCTGCACGTTACACGCTGACGGCACCCTTTCCGCCATCCTGAGTGGCCCGGAAACCGACCATTTTGCGATTACCGGCATCGTGCGCGCGCACTACCGTGGCCCCGAGGCGATTGCCCGGCTTGCCAATGAAATCCTCAGGGAAATGGTGCTATCGCGCCAAGGCATGAAGAGCAGCCGACTGCAGGCGCCACCCCACTCCCCTTCCTGCTCACAAAGCCGAGACCGATAACGGGCTCGGCTTTTTCGTTTCAGCCTTCCAGACGCTGCAAGCGCAACGTGCCCTCAGAGTCGCGCAGAACCTGCAGCCGCTGATAGTCGTTAATGCAGGCATGCGCCGTGGCGATCGGCGTCAGGTGTGTAGCGGTGACGACCAGCACATCCGCGCCGGCCGCCTCCCCGGCACGAATCCCCACCGCAGCGTCTTCGAACACCAGGCAATCCTGCACCGGCACACCCAGACGCTGGGCGCCCAACACGTAACAAGCAGGATCCGGCTTGCCGCTGGCAACGTCCTCGGCCGTTACCAGCACAACTGGGGGCGCGATACCTGCCGCTGCCAGGCGACGTAACGCCAGCTCCTTGGGCGCAGACGTGACCAGTGCCCATTGATCACCGGGCACGCTATTGAGAAACTCGACAGCACCGGGAATCGCCACCACGCCCTCGACATCGTTGATTTCCGCCTCGGTAATCCACTGCGCTTCAACGTCGGGATCCACACCTGGCAGCGCCTGACGGGTAATGGTGTCAATGGCGCGTGCGCCATGAATGGTGGTCAGGAACGCCGCCACCTCCAGACCGTGGCGTTCAGCCCAGATGCTCCACACACGCTCGGCGGCGGCAATGGAGTTGAGCAAGGTACCGTCCATATCGAACAGGAAGGCGCGGTAACGCTGGTTAAACACAACTGAACCTCGGATGGACACTGCGTGGCTTCCTCATAGGCGGTAACAAATAATCGGCCCGATGCAATCTACGGGGCACCTTCTCGCTTGTAAACGCCAGTAGCACCTGGCGGACCTGGCGTTTGGATTACCGGTTTGTAATGAACCTGTAAGCGTTGTCAGCACCCTCGCTTCATACAGTGGCGTCGTCAGTCACCCGCACCGGGTGACACAACTTCCCACTGATGATGAAGGGCCGCACGATGAAAACTGCCAGCAAACTCTGCCTGATCGCCGCCAGCCTGTTGATGCTGGGCACCGGCACCGCCATGGCCGGCACTGTCGCGCCGGTCAAGGCCAACAACGTGGTGCTGGTGCACGGCTCCTGGGCTGACGGCTCGAGCTGGTCCGAGGTGATTACGCGCCTGCAGGCCGCCGGGCTGCATGTGACCGCCGTCCAGAACCCACTGACTTCGGTGGCCGATGACGTCGCTGCCACCAACCGCGTGCTGGACCAACAGGACGGCCCTACCGTGCTGGTCGGTCACTCCTACGCCGGCACCGTGGTCAGCGATGCCGGGGCGAACCCCAGGGTCAGCTCACTGGTGTATGTGGCCGCCCGCGCACCGGACGCCAACGAAGACTTCGTCGCCCTGTCTGCCAAGTACCCCAGCACGCCGGTGCGTGCCGGTGTCGTCGAGCACGACGGTTACCTGACGCTGAACCAGGACGCCTTCCTCAAGTACTTCGCCGCCGACGTGCCGCGCGCCAAAGCCCTGGAGCTGTACGCGGTACAACAGCCGATCGCCAAGACCCTGTTCAGCGGCCGCACGGTGAATGCCGCCTGGCACACCAAACCGTCCTGGTACGCGGTGTCGAGCAATGACCAGACCATCAACCCGGACCTTGAGCGTTTTCTGGCCAAGCGCATGAACGCCACCACCATCGAACTGCCGTCGAGCCACTTGTCGCTGGTGTCCCACGCCAAGGAAATCACCGACCTGATCCTTGAAGCGTCCGGCCGCCAGCCTTAAGCCACGCATTACAAACTTGTCATCATCCTGTTGGTTGGCTGTTTGGGGTGCCTGGTTACTGTGAACTCACTGCCAGCCCCGGCAGCCCACCCTTAAAGAGAGCTACTGCCATGAAACTGTTTATTTTCGGCTTTGCCGCTTTGCTTGCCACCGGTTCCGCGTTCGCTGCCGACACCGCCCCCGACACTAACGTGATCCACGACAAAACCGGCTTCTTCGTGCACCTGGACGTGGCCAAAGTGCTGTCGAGCACCGACACCTACGGCCAATGCGGAATCGTCCCGGCGCAACTCAAATACCTCGACTCCCAGGACCGCGAACACGTGCTGGACTACCAGGTACAAGGCATCGGTTGCCCCAGTGACAATTGATCCGGCTACACTTGCGCAACGCAACGAACCAGGGCATTTCCCATGAACATCCTCGTAGTCGAAGACGAACCCAAGGCCGGCAATTACCTGCTCAATGGCCTGCAGGAACTGGGGTACTCGGTGAGCCTCGCCCGCGACGGCGTAGACGGCTTGCACCAGGCACTGGAAACGCCCTTCGACGTGATCGTGCTGGATGTGATGATGCCGAAAATGGACGGCTGGGAAGTGCTGCGCCGCCTGCGCAAAGAGGCCGACACGCCGGTGCTGTTCCTCACCGCTCGCGATGACATCGCCGACCGCATCAAAGGCCTGGAACTGGGCGCCGACGATTACCTGATCAAGCCCTTCTCCTTCGCCGAACTGGTCGCGCGCTTGCGTACCCTGACGCGTCGCGGCCCGAGTCGCGAAGAAGAACAGCTGCACATCGCCGACCTGCAGATCGACGTGCTCAAGCGCCGCGTCACCCGCAGCGGCACGCGCATAACGCTGACCAACAAGGAGTTCGCCCTGTTGCACCTGTTCGCCACGCATCAGGACCAGGTGTTATCACGCTCGATGATTGCTTCGCGGGTCTGGGACATGAACTTCGACAGCGACACCAATGTGGTCGACGTCGCCGTGCGGCGCCTGCGCCTGAAAATCGACGACCCGTTCCAGCTCAAGTTGATCCACAGCGTGCGGGGCATCGGCTACCGCTTCGACACCCAGCCATGAACCGTCGCCGCCATTATTCGCTGACCCTGCGCCTGGCGTTGATCTTCGCCCTGCTCGCCTTTGCCCTGCTCGCCACCTTGGGCGTTGCGTTGTACCGCGAGCTTGAGCGTGAACTGATCAAGCGTGACGACGCCGCGCTGATCTATCGCGCCGACCAGTTGCGCAACCTGCTCAAGGACAGCAACACCCTGGACCTGATCAAGACCAAGCCGGAGCTGTTCCAGAACATGCTGGGCAACAGCGAGTCGGTGCTGAGCATCGCGGCGCCGGGGCAAAAGCCGTTGCTGCTGGTAAACCCGGGCAATATTGCAATGCCGGATGTGCCGCCTGTGCCCACCAACCGTGAACTGGGCTTTGCCGACGTGCACCATTTACCCGGTATCAATGGCGTGCCCTTCGCCACCGTGGCCGCGTCTATCGCCTCGGGCGACCTGGGCAGCCTGCAAGTCACCACCGGGCGCCTGATGACCGAACGCACGGCGATGCTCGCCAGCTATCGCTTAAGCGTGTTTATCCTCGCCAGCATCGCTGCAGTCATCCTCGCCATCGTCAGCTACCTGCTGGTGCACCGCGGGCTGGTGCCGCTGCGACGCCTGGCCGTGCACACCCAGGGCATCGGCGTGGGCAACCTGGCCGAACGCCTCGACAGCCACGGGGCGCCCAAAGAGCTGCTGCCGATGATCGACGCCTTCAACACCATGCTTGAACGGTTGGCCAAGGGCTTTGTACAACTGGGCCAGGTGTCCACCGACATGGCCCACGAGCTGCGCACGCCGATCAACAACTTGCTGGGAGAAACCCAGGTTGCCCTGCAACAGAGCCGTAACGTCGAGAGCTACCAGCAACTGCTGGCGTCCAATGTCGAAGAACTCGAACGCCTGGCGCGAATGCTCGACAACATGCTGTTTCTCGCCCGTACCGACCCGGCCAGCGCACTGCGCCAACGCCAGGAACTGAATGCGGCGGATGAAGTGGAGCGTATAGCGGACTACTTCGAAGGGTTGGCGAGCGATGTGGATATTCACATTCAGGCCGAGGGCGAAGGCCTGATCTGGGCCGAACCGATGCTGTTGCGCCGCGCCTTGGCAAATCTATGTGCAAACGCCATCAAGTACGGCGCACCCCGTTCGCAGTTGCTGATTCAGGCCATTCCAGAGGCCAAGGGTATCAACCTGCGCGTCAGCAACCAGGGGCAAACCATTCCCGCCGAGCATTTGCCGCGCCTGTTCGAGCGTTTTTACCGGGTGGATGAGTCGCGGGAACGTTCAGCCCAATCCAACGGGCTGGGGCTGTCGATCGTGGCGACCATCATGCAGCTGCACAACGGTCGCTACAGTGTCACCAGCGAGGCCGGAGTGACCTGTTTTGAGTTGTTTTTCCCCAGGCGCGAAGCCTGAACACCGCGAGCCGGGTCAACTGACCTGGCCACCGGCCTGCACCACATCCACCTGTGTGCTCCATGCCACCTGCACCGCCAGGCGCAGGCCTTCAACCGTTGTCACCAATGGCATCGATGCCAGCCCGGTTCCCACCACCTGCTCCGGCAGGTTCGGCACATGGATGAAGCCACTGCGCACGCCCGTGCCGGCCAGCGCATGCTGCAACAGATAAAACACCTGATTGCACACAAAAGTGCCCGCCGTCTGCGAAACCGCCGCAGGCACACCGGCCTCGCGCAGCGCCTTGACCATGGCCTTGATCGGCAATGTGCTGAAGTACGCGGCCGGCCCATCGACCACCACCGGCGTATCGACGGGTTGCGCACCCAGGTTGTCAGGGATGCGCGCGTCGTTAACGTTGATCGCCACCCGCTCCATGGAAATGCTGTCGCGCCCAGGCCCAAGCCCCGTGGCGATCACCATCGCCGGGCGCAATTGGGTGATCCACTCAGCCAGGCACTCCTCCACCAAGGCAAATGCACAAGGCAGTCGGCGCGCAACAATCTGCACACCCTCACCCAATAGCATCCCATCCAACTGGCGCACGGCCTCCCAGGACGGGTTGACCGGGTCTTGATCAAAGGGCTCGAAGCCCATCAACAGTAACGTTTGCATCCTCGCCTCACATCAACAGGTAGAGCAGCACAATATTGACCACCAGCATCATCAGTGCCGTGGGCAGCTGCGCCTTGATGACCGCGTTCTTGTCGGGCAACTCCAGCAAGGCTGCCGGGACAATATTGAAGTTGGCCGCCATCGGCGTCATCAACGTGCCGCAATAGCCGGAGAACATGCCAATCGCCGCCGGGTTGCCGCCATAGATGCCCACCAGCACCGGCACGCCGACACCGCCGGTCATCACCGGGAACGCGGCAAAACCATTGCCCATGATCACCGTAAACAGCGCCATGCCCAATACATACACCATCACCGCCACCAGCTTGAAATCCAGGTTGATGTAGGTGGTGGTGACATGGGCAACCGCGGTGCCGACCCCGGCCTCATTGAACAGCAAGCCGAGCATGGCGAGCATTTGCGGGAGCACCATGGCCCAGCCCAAGGCTTCGGTCAGGCGCCGGGACTCGCGCAAGGCTTGCACCGGTGTGTCGCGGGTCAACCAGCAGGCCAGGCCGAGGGCGATCAAGCAACCAATGCCCAGGGAGACAAACGTAGTGTTTTTCGGATCCAGCAGCGGCACACCGCCGATTTCGGTGTGCTTGAGCAATACCGAGCCAATCACGGTGGTCAGCGGAATGGCCAACGCCGGGATAAACAGCTTGTGGCCAAGCCGACCGGCACTGGCGCGGGCAGACTTGTCATGCAACTGGGCATGCGTACCACGCCCCACGCCGCCCAAACCTGCGATCAAGGCCATGATCACCACGCCCACGCCGATAACCACCGGTGGCAAACGCTCCCCGACCACGAACGGAATGGCGAATAACAGCCAGAACACCGCGCTGGACCAGCGTTTGGGATGAGTTCGATCCAGCAGAATCATGCCGGCGGTAATCAACAACAGAATGCCGGCCAGCCAGTACAGGTAATTGATGGAGATGATCATTGCGCAGCCTCCATCGGAGCAGCCGCGGGTGACATCTCGCGAGTCAGCCTGCGGTCAAATCGATGCAGACGAATCGCGTGGATGATAAACGCACAAATCGCCGTCGGAATGCCCCATACCGCAATGTGTAAAGGCTCCACATCAATTCCCGAACCGAGCAGGAAGGTGTGCATCAGCGCAATCGCACCAAAGGCGACAAAAATGTCTTCGCCGAAAAACAGCCCGACGTTGTCGGTCGCCGCACACATCGCCAACACCTTGTGGCGCACCTTGTCCGGCAGCTTGCCGTAGCGTTTTTCCGCGGCGCCCTCAGCCATCGGCGCCAACAACGGGCGCACCATCTGCGGATGCCCGCCCAGGCTGGTGAGGCCCATGGCTGCCGTGGACTCGCGCACAAATAGATACATGATCAACAAGCGCCCCACCGTGGCGCGCTCGAAGCGGGCGATCCAGTTCTGCGCATGCAGGCGCAGGCCATGGCGCTCCAGCAGGCCAATGACGGCCAGGGGCAGCAACAGGATCAATTGCAGGGCGCGGGTCTGAAGGAAACCTTCGCCCATGCTGGCGAGGATTTTTTCCAGCGGGAAGTGGGCGGCAAGCCCGGTGGCGATGGCGGCTGCGGTCACCACCAGCAACGGATTGAAGCGCAGGACGAAGCCAACCACGATGACAAGTACGCCGATCAACGGCCATAGGTTCACAACAGTTTGCATGACGATAAAGTCCTAGAATGCGCGCTGCGGCGCCATGACGGCAGGATGTGAACAAAGGGTTCACAGCATGAAAGTGGCGTGCAGCCCGACGTGGTTTTTTATTGTTGACCTGGAAGGTCGAGCGTCAGTGGCGGCAACTGTGCTGCTTGGGGGCGGGAGGTGTCCAACAAGAAAAATTGTTGCTGCAAACCAATAAATTTTGTCGGTGATTGGCGCCGGATGGCCCGGCGCTTTGCGGGCGTTCAGCTCAAGCGCTTGTGGAAAAAATGGCGTTTATGGCCCGGCGGGAAATCGGCAATGTGGCCAAACTCAGTGAAGCCCTGCTTGCGATAAAACCCGGGCGCCTGGAAGCTGAAAGTGTCCAGCCAGATGCCCTCGCATCCGCGCTCACGGGCCAAGTCCTCCGCCGCACGCATCAATCGTGTGCCCGTACCTTGGGTGCGCATCTGGTCGGGAATGCTCAAGAGCTCAATGAACAACCATCCAAAGGAAATCTCGCCGTAAAGACCGCCGACCACCTCTTGAGAAGCGGGATCACGCAGCAGAATGCCGACTGTTTCGGACGGCATCTTGCCGGTGTGGCTGCGGTTGTAAGCCCTCAGCGGCTTGAGGATGGCCTCACGCTCCTGCGCCGTCACGTCGAACGATACTTCCATTGCCAATGCCATCACAGACTCCCTGGGTTGAACTCAATCGCCGCTTAGTATGCCTTGGGCGCGGCAAACCTGGGTGGAACTGCGCCAGATTCATTAACCCAGCGGCGCTCAATAACCTTAAGTCGGCTCCACAGCATGGATCTCGTTCCATACCTATACTCAGCAGGGTGCTGCGCGATACGGCGCAGTAGTACCGACGGAGGCAAACGCTATGTACGCCGGACAACAAAGTATGGCGACAACAAATGGTGAGATACGCTGCCAGATGTTTGCACAGATTATCTGCCTGTTATCGGTGGCGACGCTTTTCTGTTAATCCACGTTTCAACGCAGTAACCCGCCAAGCGGTCCGGGCAGGTATTGCCAAAATTCCAGCCCAAAAAAAGAGCCCACCGTTCGGTGAGCCCTTCAACACTCAAGGTTTTGCACGTGCCGCAGATGCGAAACTCAGGCCAGCTCGGCCAAGTCTTTTACGTCAAAAGGCTTCAAGTCGGCCGAGTTACCCGATCGGATTTTCCTTACCCACTGCGCGTCACTCAGCAGTGCCCGTCCGACAGCGATCAAGTCAAACTCCTCGTTCTCCAATCGCTTTACCAAATTGTCGATCGCTGCCGGTTGGGAACTTTCGCCGCTGAAGGCGCCGAGGAAGTCGCCGGACAAGCCCACAGAGCCGACACTGATAGTCGCAGCGCCCGTCAGCTTTTTGGCCCAGCCCGCAAAATTCAAACCCTGTTCGCCGTCCAGTTCCGGAAATTCGGCTTCCCAGAAGCGCCGTTGAGAGCAATGCAAAACGTCCGCGCCGGCTTCCACCAGCGGCACCAGCCAATCGGACATGCTTTCAGGGGTTGTCGCCAAACGGGCGCTGTAATCCTGCTGCTTCCACTGACTCAGACGCAGAATCACCGGGAAATCCGGGCCTACGGCTGCGCGAATGGCCTTGACCACTTCCGCTGCGAACCGTGAGCGCTCCTTGATCGTTACGCCATTGAAACGGTCGGCGCGTTCGTTCGTACCCGGCCAGAAAAACTGGTCCAACAGGTATCCGTGGGCCCCATGTATTTCGACCGTATCAAAACCCAGTCGCTTGGAATCAGCGGCGGCCTTGGCGAACGCCGCAATGGTGTCGGCAATCGCCTCATCATTCATGGCCTGCCCCAATGGTTTCTGCGGGCCGGCAAGCCCGGACGGGCTCTCAAACCCACCGGCGGGTGCCCAGTCTTCCTGGAAACTGGGCGCAGCCCCTACGTGCCAAATCTGCGGCCCCATTTTGCCACCGGCACTGTGAACACTGTCGATGACTGCCTTCCAGCCGGCGAGTGATTCATCGCCATGGAAAAACGGAATCCCCGACATGTTACGCGCGCCAGGACGATCCACGACGGTCCCCTCAGACAGAATCAACCCGACCTGGTTTTCCGCGCGCTTGCGGTAATAGGCGGCAATTTGCTCGTCAGGCACACCGCCCTTGGCGAAAGCCCGCGTCATAGGGGCCATTACAATTCGATTCTTCAGGCTCAAAGACTTGATCGTGAACGGCTGAAACAGAGAGTCGAGCTGGGTAGAACTCATGGAAAGATGCTCCGAGCGAAAAGGAGATCTGATGGTATAAGATGTATACCTAATATCAATAAGGCACTTATAAGTGCTCAGGTTTACGCGAGGAAACCACATGCAGGAACAAGGTATTCAGGCGCTGGAACAAAACCGGAGCTCTCCCGTCGTCTACGCCGCTGATTGCTCAAGCCGGGTATTGCTCGATCAGATCGCGGACAAGTGGTCCGTATTGATACTGGCAACGCTGTGTAAAAGCCCGCTGCGCTTCAACGAAATCAAACGTCGACTCGATGGCATAACGCAAAAAGCGCTCACGCAAAGCCTGCGTCGCCTGGAGCGTAATGGCATTTTGTCGCGCCGGGTCATTCCTTCCTCTCAGGTGGCCGTCGAATACAGCGTTACCGACCTGGGGCATACGCTGGAGGAGCCATTTCGTGCGTTGTACAGGTGGACGCTCCAGTATTCTGACGCGGTCAAGAACGCCCAGGATGCCTTCGATAAGCGTGCAGAAGAGCAGTAACACGACGGGTAAACGCTTAACGATGGCGGCGCGAGTGCTGAGAAGGGAGTTTTACAAATCGCAGACAACAAAAAAGGGCTCACCTTTCGGTGAGCCCTTCCAGACCGCCCAGCAGAGCGGATTTTGTTTGGTAGGCGCGATTGGACTCGAACCAACGACCCCCACCATGTCAAGGTGGTGCTCTAACCAACTGAGCTACGTGCCTGCTGTGAGGCGGCATTCTACGGAATTCCGAAGGTGTGTCAACCTCTTTTTTGCAGCTAACCCTATGAATATGCAAATTTTTTATTTGTGAAAGGCATGCCTGGGATTTTTGGATGGCTGGCAGGCAATTTTCAACTCAGGTAGGATCGGCGCACTCGTAAAAAATATAAAACAGAGGTTCCAGGATGGCGAACACCCCCTACCCCCAGTCGTATTACGCCGCGTCCGCGAATGCGGCTCCGCCACGCCCGGTGCTGCAAGGTGAAGTCGAAACCGATGTGTGCGTGATTGGCGCCGGTTACACCGGCCTGTCCAGCGCGCTGTTTCTGCTGGAGAACGGTTTTCGCGTAACGGTACTGGAAGCCGCCAAGGTCGGGTTTGGCGCCTCGGGCCGTAATGGCGGGCAGATCGTCAACAGCTATAGCCGCGACATCGACGTGATCGAACGCAGCGTTGGCCCCAAGCAGGCGCAACTGTTGGGGCAGATGGCGTTTGAGGGCGGCAGGATCATTCGTGAGCGCGTGACCAAGTACCAGATCCAGTGCGACTTGAAGGACGGCGGCGTGTTCGCTGCACTCAACAGCAAGCACATGGGCCACCTGGAGTCGCAGCAGCGCCTGTGGGAGCGCTACGGCCATACGCAGCTTGAGCTGCTGGATGAGCGCCGTATCCGCGAAGTGGTGGCCTGTGACAACTATGTCGGCGGCCTGCTGGACATGAGCGGCGGGCACATTCACCCGCTCAACCTGGCACTGGGCGAAGCCGCGGCGGTGGAATCCCTGGGCGGCACGATTTACGAGCAATCGGCGGCGGTGCGCATCGAGCGCGGCGCCAACCCGGTGGTGCACACCGCCGAGGGCAAGGTCAGGGCCAAGTTCATCATCGTGGCGGGCAATGCCTACCTGGGCAATCTGGTGCCGGAGCTGGCGGCCAAGTCGATGCCGTGCGGCACCCAGGTCATCACCACCGCGCCGCTGGGCGATGAACTGGCCAAGACCTTGCTGCCGCAGGATTACTGCGTCGAGGACTGCAACTACTTGCTGGACTACTACCGCCTCACCAGTGACAAGCGCCTGATCTTCGGCGGCGGCGTGGTGTATGGCGCACGCGACCCGGCCAACATCGAAGCGATCATCCGCCCGAAGATGCTCAAGGCCTTCCCGCAGCTCAAAGATGTGAAGATTGACTACGCCTGGACCGGTAACTTCCTGCTGACCCTGTCGCGCCTGCCACAGGTGGGTCGCCTGGGCGACAACATCTATTATTCCCAGGGCTGCAGTGGCCACGGCGTGACCTACACGCACCTGGCTGGCAAGGTGCTGGCAGAGGCGTTGAGAGGCCAGGCAGAGCGTTTTGATGCGTTTGCCGACCTGCCGCATTACCCCTTCCCCGGTGGGCAACTGTTGCGCACACCGTTTGCGGCGCTGGGCGCGTGGTATTACGGGCTGCGGGATAAGTTGGGGTTCTGAGGCAATCCAACTGTGGGAGCGGCGGTGCGCCGCTCCCACATAAAGCCAAATCGCAGACACAAAAAACCCCGGTCTTTCGACCAGGGTGTTTGCTATCGGATCAAAGCAGCTTAACGCTTGCTTTGTGTTCCAAGGCGTTCAGTGGGCCTTGAAACAGATATGGCGCAGCGGACGGGACTCGAACCCGCGACCCCCGGCGTGACAGGCCGGTATTCTAACCGACTGAACTACCGCTGCGTATCGCTTGACCAGTTGAGCCTGAACGCTCAACCGTCTTTGAACATCTGACTGATCAGCCCAAGCTGTTCAATCTCAAACCCGACAAATCGGACCTGGAAAATATGGCGCAGCGGACGGGACTCGAACCCGCGACCCCCGGCGTGACAGGCCGGTATTCTAACCGACTGAACTACCGCTGCGCGTCGGTGCAACCTTTAACGTTGCGTCTTGCCCGAAGGCAAAACTCTCAAGAAGTGGTGGGTGATGACGGGATCGAACCGCCGACCCTCTGCTTGTAAGGCAGATGCTCTCCCAGCTGAGCTAATCACCCTTTGCTTCGTTGAGGCCGCGAAATTTACGCAGGTAGCGGACCTAAGTCAATAGCCCGCTTGAAGTTTTTCTGAAAAAGACAAAATTGCTTCAAGACGGCTACCCGCCCTACTCGCTGTAAATCATCTTCTTGCTCATGCCGCCGTCGACCACAAACTCTTGCCCGGTGACAAACCCCGCCTGACGCGACAGCAGCCACGCCACCATCGCCGCCACGTCCTCAACCGTGCCCACCCTGCCCGCCGGATGCTGGGCATGATCGGCATCGGTCAAAGGCTCGGCACGCCGCGCCGCAGGGTCACGCGCATCGATCCAGCCAGGGCTGACGGCATTGACCCGCACCTCCGGCCCAAGACTCATGGCCAAGGCATGCGTCAGGGCCAGCAGTCCGCCCTTGCTCGCCGCGTAGGCCTCGGTGTCGGGCTCCGATTGACGCGCGCGGGTCGAGGCCAGGTTGACGATCGCGCCGCCATGGGCACGCAGGTACGGCGCGCAGTGCTTGGCCAGCAGCATCGGCCCGCTGAGGTTTACCGCCAGTACGCGGTTCCAGTACGCCAGGTCGAGGCTTTCGAGGGTGATATTGCGCGGGTCGGCGACCGCTGCGTTGCACACCAACGCATCCAGGCGCCCAAACTGGCCGAGCACTTCGGCAACGCCCTGGGCGACCTGCTTCTCGTCGGCCACGTCCATGGTGATAAACCAGGCGTTGTCACCCAGCACCTTGGACACCTTGGAACCGCGCTCGCGGTCCAGGTCGGTCAACACCACCTGCCAGCCTTCGCTGATCAACCACGCCGCGATCCCGAGACCAATGCCCCGGGCGGCGCCCGTCACCAGCGCAACACGGCCGTTACCGGCCGCTGCCGTTTCCATGGACCACTCGATCACAAGGCCGCCAGCCCGCGAGCCAGGTCAGCTTGCAGGTCGGCTACGTCTTCCAGGCCGACGGCGATGCGGATCAGGCTGTCACGGATGCCCGCCGCTTCACGCTCCTGTGGCGCCAGGCGCCCGTGTGAGGTAGTGCTCGGGTGGGTGATGGTAGTTTTGCTGTCACCCAGGTTGGCCGTGATGGAGATCAGGCGCGTCGCGTCGATAAAGCGCCAGGCGCCGTCTTTGCCGCCTTTTACTTCAAAGCTCACCACCGCGCCGAAACCACGCTGCTGACGCTGGGCCAACGCGTGTTGCGGGTGGCTCTTGAGACCGGCGTAATGGACTTTCTCAATCCCGTCCTGCTGCTCCAGCCACTCGGCCAGGGCCTGGGCGTTGGCGCAATGGGCCTTCATCCGCAGGCTGAGGGTTTCCAGGCCTTTGAGGAAAATCCAGGCGTTAAACGGGCTCAGGGTCGGCCCGGCGGTGCGCAGGAAACCCACCACTTCCTTCATCTGCTCGCTGCGGCCGGCGACTACGCCGCCCATGCAACGGCCCTGGCCGTCGATGAACTTGGTGGCCGAGTGCACAACAATGTCCGCGCCCAGCTTCAACGGCTGTTGCAGCGCCGGCGTGCAGAAGCAGTTGTCGACCACCAGCATCGCGCCCTTGGCGTGGGCCACTTCGGACAACGCGGCGATATCCACCAACTCGGCCAGCGGGTTGGAAGGCGACTCGACGAACAACAACCTGGTGTTAGCCTTGATCGCCGCATCCCAGCCGGACAGGTCCGCCAGGGGCACATAATCCACTTCGATGCCGAAGCGCTTGAAGTACTTCTCGAACAGGCTGATGGTGGAGCCGAACACACTGCGCGACACCAGCACATGGTCGCCAGCACTGCACAGGCTCATCACCACTGCCAGGATCGCGGCCATGCCGGTCGCCGTGGCCACCGCCTGCTCGGCACCCTCAAGGGCGGCGATACGTTCTTCGAACGCACGCACGGTCGGGTTGGTGTAACGCGAATAGACGTTGCCCGGCACTTCACCGGCGAAGCGCGCAGCCGCGTCGGCAGCAGTGCGGAATACATAGCTGGAGGTGAAGAACATCGGGTCACCGTGCTCACCTTCCGGGGTGCGGTGCTGACCGGCGCGCACAGCCAGGGTATCGAAAGCTACGCCATCGAGGTCGCTGTCCAACCGACCGGCATCCCATTCCTGACTCATGCTGCGACTCCTTACTCAATACTCTGTTTAAGATACAAAACCGGCCCCTCAGGGCCGGTGTTTACTCAGTTGTTGTACAGATCGATGATCGCGCTGACCGCCTGGGTCTTGATCTTCGATGAATCGTTACGCGCCTGCTCGATCTTGTTCAGGTAGGCCTCGTCAACATCACCCGTCACGTACTTGCCGTCGAACACGGCGCAGTCAAACTCGGCGATCTTGATCTTGCCACCACCGACCGCCTCGATCAGGTCCGGCAGGTCCTGATAGATCAACCAGTCAGCACCGATCAGGTCGGCCACATCCTGGGTCGAACGGTTGTGAGCGATCAACTCGTGGGCGCTCGGCATGTCGATACCGTAAACGTTCGGATAACGCACGGCAGGTGCGGCGGAACAGAAGTACACGTTCTTCGCACCGGCTTCGCGGGCCATCTGGATGATCTGCTTGCAGGTGGTGCCGCGCACGATGGAATCGTCGACCAGCATCACGTTCTTGCCGCGGAATTCCAGCTCGATGGCGTTGAGCTTCTGGCGCACCGATTTCTTGCGGGCTGCCTGGCCAGGCATGATGAAGGTACGGCCGATGTAACGGTTCTTGACGAAGCCTTCGCGGAACTTGACGCCCAAGTGGTTGGCCAGCTCCAGCGCAGCGGTACGGCTGGTGTCCGGGATCGGGATCACCACGTCGATATCGTGCTCGGGACGCTCGCGCAGGATCTTCTCGGCCAGCTTCTCGCCCATGCGCAGGCGCGCCTTGTACACCGAAACACCGTCGATGATCGAGTCCGGACGCGCCAGGTAGACGTGTTCGAAGATGCACGGGGTGAGTTTCGGCGCAATCGCGCACTGACGGGTGTGCAGCTTGCCGTCTTCGGTGATGTACACCGCTTCGCCCGGCGCGAGGTCGCGGATCAGGGTGAAGCCCAGCACATCCAGGGACACGCTTTCGGAGGCAATCATGTACTCGACGCCTTCGTCGGTGTGACGCTGGCCGAACACGATTGGACGAATGCCGTGCGGGTCACGGAAACCGACGATGCCATAACCTGTGATCATTGCGACGACGGCATAACCACCGACACAACGGTTGTGCACGTCGGTCACGGCAGCGAACACATCTTCTTCGGTCGGCTGCAGCTTGCCGCGCTGGGCCAGCTCGTGGGCGAACACGTTGAGCAGCACTTCCGAATCGGAGTTGGTGTTGACGTGGCGCAGGTCAGATTCGTAAATCTCCTTGGCCAGCTGTTCAACGTTGGTCAGGTTACCGTTGTGCGCCAGGGTGATGCCGTAAGGCGAGTTGACGTAAAACGGTTGAGCTTCGGCCGAGGTCGAGCTACCGGCAGTCGGGTAACGCACATGACCAATGCCCATGTGCCCGACGAGGCGCTGCATGTGACGCTGATGGAACACGTCACGCACCAGGCCATTGTCCTTGCGCAGGAATAACCGGCCGTCGTGGCTGGTCACAATACCGGCAGCGTCCTGGCCGCGGTGCTGGAGGACGGTTAGCGCGTCATACAGCGCCTGATTGACGTTCGACTTACCGACGATACCGACGATGCCACACATGCGACGCAACCCCTACTTAATGAATCTTGACTGAACACTACTTACTGAGGCGTTTTGGCCGGCAAGAGGTGTTCCTTGAACGGAAGATCAGCGGGTACGCTGATTCCGCTGGCCAGCCACTGACTGCTCCACCCCAATATGAGGTTCTTGGACCAATCTGCAACCAATAGAAATTTTGGCACGAGTACCGACTCCTGCCACCACGAATCCTGCTGTACCGGCCCCAGGCTCAACAGCCCGACCGCCACAACCACCAGCAAGCCGCCACGTGCGGCGCCGAAGGCCATGCCGAGAAATCGATCGGTCCCTTCGATGCCGGTGACACGTATCAACTCGCCAATAAGATAATTGACCATTGCCCCCACCAACAGCGTGGCGATGAACATGATGGCGCAGCCCGCGATGACGCGAGCCGAAGGTGTTTCGATATACCCGGCCAGGTAAACCGACAGTGAACCACCGAACATCCAGGCTACAACTCCTGCGATGATCCAGGTCAGCAACGACAGTGCTTCTTTTACGAAGCCGCGGCTTAGACTGATCAAAGCGGAGATGGCGACGATTGCTACGATCGCCCAATCAACCCAGGTAAATGGCACAGTGAAGCCTACGTACGGATAAGGCGGCGCATTTTAGCAGAGCGCCGGGCTATCGGTAAGCTGTGATTGTGGGTGCTTTGCAAATCAATGGGTTGAGCAATCTCAACACCACCCAAACGCTGTGGGCGCTGGGCTTGTGTGGGAGCTGGCTCCCACATTTGGCCAGCATTCCAACCAGAAATCGGCAGTTACTCAGCCGCGCTCAGGCTGGAACCGCACCACAAACCCATTCAGGTTCTGCTGACGCCCCAGCAGGTCACGCAGGCGATCCGCCTCGGCGCGCTCGATCAGCGGTCCGATAAATACGCGATTTTTGCCGTCGGCACTGCGGATATAGGCGTTATAGCCCTGGGCACGCAGTTTTTTCTGCAAGGCATCGGCGCTTTCACGGTTGGCCAGGCTGGCGAGCTGGATCGACCAACTGATCGGCAGGCCATTCGGGTCGATACGGCTTTGACCGACATCCGGCTTGCCCGGCGCAGCAGGTTGTGGCGCTACCGGCTTGGGTGCAGGGGCTGGCGCTGCTGGCTTGGCAGCCACCACCGGAGCCGCTGGAGCGGGCGCCGGCTTGACCACCGGCACGCTCTGTTGCACCGGCGCTGCTGGCGCCGCTTGAGGCGTTTGCGCAGCCACCTCGTCATCGCTCGGCACAGGCTCTTCAGGCAGTGCCTGCGGCTCGGGCACCACCACCGGCTCTACCTGCACCTGCGGCATCGCCGGCGCCTGTGGCGCTGCCGGTGCCTCGACCACGACCTGACGCTGTTCGTCCTGGCGCGAAAACAGCATCGGCAGGAAAATCACCGCCAATGCCACCAATACCAGCGCTCCGACCATTCGCTGCTTGTATGCGCTATCCAGTAATGCCATGTGCAGCTTCCTCCGTGGAGCGCCGGGCCAACCACTCAAGCGCCTCGGCAACACAATAAAATGATCCGAACAACAGAATCTCGTCCTCGGCCGTCGCCACCGCACATTGCGCTTCAAGCGCTGCAGTGACGCTTGCATACGACGCCACCGGGGCGCCAAGGTTCTGCAAGGCCACTTGCAGTTCGGCAGCCGGGCGACTGCGCGGCGTGTCCAGCGGCCCTACCGCCCAAGCCTGGACATTGCCGAGTAACGGCGCAACCACACCGTCCAGGTCCTTGTCGGCCAACAAGCCGAACACCGCCAGGCGCCGACCCACTGGCGGCGTGCGCGCCAGGCGTTGCGCCAGGTATTCGGCGGCGTGCGGGTTGTGCCCCACATCCAGCAACAAGTTCAGGCGCTTGCCTTCCCACTCGAATGTGCGCCGATCCAGGCGCCCCACGACACGGGTAGCCAGCAACGTGGCAGCGAGCTGCTCGGGGTTCCACGGCAGGTCCATCAACAAATAGGCTTGCAGCGCCAGGGCGGCGTTTTCCATCGGCAGGTTCAGCAGCGGCAAATCCCGCAGCTCAACCACCTGACCGCGCGCATCACGCCCGCGCCACTGCCAATGCTGGTCGCCAACTTCGAGATTGAATTCGCGGCCGCGCAGGTAAAACGGGCAATCCAGCTCGCGCACCTTGTCCAGCAAAGGCTGGGGCGGGTCCAGGTCACCACACAGCGCCGGCTTGCCCTGACGGAAGATCCCGGCCTTTTCATAAGACACCGACTCGCGGGTGTTGCCCAGATAGTCCGCATGGTCGACGCCAATACTGGTCACCAGCGCAATATCGGCGTCCACCACGTTGACCGTATCCAGGCGCCCGCCAAGCCCGACTTCCAGCACGACCACATCCAACTGCGCACGCTCGAACAGCCAGAACGCCGCCAAGGTGCCCATTTCGAAGTAGGTCAGGGAAATTTCGCCACGCCCGGCCTCCAGTGCGGCGAAGGCTTCGCAGAGCTGCGCGTCAGTGGCTTCGACGCCATTGAGCTGCACCCGCTCGTTATAACGCAGCAGGTGCGGAGAATTGTAGACGCCTACTTTAAGCCCCTGGGCTTGCAGCAGCGCCGCGACAAAGGCACAGGTAGAGCCTTTGCCGTTGGTGCCGGTCACCGTGATCACACGCGGCGCCGGCCGGCCCAACCCGAGGCGGGCCGCTACCTGTTGCGAGCGCTCCAGGCCCATGTCGATGGCGGACGGATGCAACTGCTCAAGGTAGGCGAGCCATTCGCCCAGGGTACGTTGGGTCATAGGTTTGCTGGCACCGGCGGAACAACGATAGGTTCGATTTTTGGTGCGACATACACAGGCGTCGGCAAACCCATCATTTGCGCCAGCAGGTTACCCAGGCGTGGACGCAGTTCACCGCGCGGGATGATCAGGTCGATCGCACCATGTTCCAGCAGGAACTCGCTGCGCTGGAAGCCTTCCGGCAGTTTTTCACGCACGGTCTGCTCGATCACGCGTGGGCCGGCAAAGCCGATCAGTGCTTTGGGCTCGCCGACGATCACGTCGCCCAGCATCGCCAGGCTGGCGGAAACGCCGCCGTAAACCGGGTCGGTCAGCACCGAGATGAACGGGATGCCTTCTTCACGCAGACGCGCCAGCACCGCAGAGGTCTTGGCCATTTGCATCAGGGAGATCAGCGCTTCCTGCATGCGCGCACCACCGGAGGCGGCGAAGCAGATCATCGGGCAACGGTTTTCCAGCGCGTAGTTGGCGGCACGTACAAAACGCTCGCCGACGATGGCCCCCATGGAACCGCCCATGAAGGAGAACTCGAACGCGGACACCACAACCGGCATGCCCAGCAGCTTGCCGCTGACCGAAATCAGCGCGTCTTTTTCGCCGGTCTGCTTCTGCGCAGCGGTCAGGCGGTCCTTGTACTTCTTGCCGTCGCGGAACTTGAGACGGTCAACCGGCTCCAGGTCTGCGCCCAGCTCGTTACGGCCGTCGGCATCAAGGAAGATGTCGATGCGCGCGCGGGCGCCGATACGCATGTGGTGGTTGCACTTAGGGCAAACGTCCAGGGTCTTTTCCAGCTCCGGGCGGTACAGCACCGCGTCGCAGGATGGGCACTTGTGCCACAGACCTTCAGGAACCGAGCTTTTCTTCACCTCGGAACGCATGATCGAAGGGATCAGTTTGTCTACTAACCAGTTGCTCATGCTTTCTTTCTCCAGTACCGGTGGCTTGAACACAGCCCCGCGTATGCCCTTGAGCTAAATTCATATGTGGCGATGACACAGGCTGGACGGGGTCAGACGTTCGACCGGCCATTTCCCGCCTGTATCCTCAGCCTTCCAGACAACCTGCCAAAGCACGGTTGCCACTTCATTTCCGGGCCTCCCGCAGGCGGCGCCGGTGCTGTTCTACACAGTGGTAGTTATGGACGGCGGCAGACTGCCAGCCGTCACATCGCGCCCCTGCTGTTGCGCACGGCCTGCATGAATGCGCGAATCTTGTGGTGATCCTTGATGCCCTTGCCCTGCTCCACTCCGCCGCTGACGTCCACCGCATAAGGCCGGACCTGCTCGATGGCCGCCGCGACATTCGCGGGGTTGAGCCCTCCCGCGAGGATGATCGGCGTGCTCAAACCTTCCGGAATCAGCGTCCAGTCGAACGCCTCACCCGTACCGCCGGGCACGCCTTCGACATAGGTATCCAGCAAAATGCCGCGAGCGCCAGTATAGGCGGCGCACGCAGCAGCAATGTCATCCCCGGCCTTGACGCGCAGCGCCTTGATGTACGGGCGCTGATAGCTTTCGCATTCATCGGGGCTTTCGTCACCGTGAAATTGCAGCATATCCAGCGGCACGGCATCCAGGGTTTCGTTGAGTTCGCAACGGCTGGCGTTGACGAACAGCCCCACGGTGGTCACGAACGGCGGCAGTGCAGCGATGATCGCCCGCGCCTGCAACACATTCACCGCCCGCGGGCTCTTGGCATAGAACACGAAACCGATGGCATCCGCCCCCGCTTCGACTGCCGCCAGCGCGTCTTCTATGCGGGTAATCCCGCAAATCTTGCTGCGAACGGCTGGCATGGCGTGGAAACCTCAGGGGTTGGGCCGAGAAAGTCCCGGATGGTAACAAAAGCGCTTGCAGGCGTCAGCCGTCAAGTTCGCTGAAACCTGTGAGGAAATGTGGACCGATAAAGCGCTGCGGCAATTCAAACTCGTCGCGGTACTCCACATCCACCAGGTACAGGCCGAACGGATGCGCCGTGACGCCGCCGGTGCGGCGGACGCGGCTTTCGAGCACTTCCCGCGCCCACTCCACCGGGCGCTCGCCAGTGCCGATGGTCATCAGCACACCGGCAATATTGCGCACCATATGGTGCAGGAAGGCGCCGGCACGAATATCCAGCACGATCATCTTGCCGTGACGGGTCACGCGCAGGTGGTGGACTTCCTTGATGGGCGACTTGGCCTGGCACTGGCCTGCACGGAAGGCGCTGAAATCATGCACGCCGACCAGATGCCGGGCAGCCTCGGCCATGCGCTCGGCATCCAGCGGGCGGTGGTTCCAGGTAATTTCCTGATTCAGGTGCGCCGGGCGGATCTGATCGTTGTAGATCACGTAGCGGTAGCGCCGGGCAATGGCCTTGAAGCGCGCATGAAAATGCGCAGGCATGACCTTGGCCCAAGTCACGCTGACGTCATGGGGCAAATTGATATTGGCGCCCATCACCCAGGCTTTCAGCGTGCGCTCGGCCTGGGTGTCAAAGTGCACCACCTGGCCACAGGCGTGCACACCGGCATCGGTACGCCCGGCACACATCAGTGAAACCGGCGAATCCGCCACCTTCGACAATGCGTTTTCGAGGGTTTCCTGCACGGTCAGCACACCTGAAGCCTGGCGCTGCCAGCCGCGATAGCGCGAGCCTTTGTATTCCACGCCCAAGGCGATGCGATTAAAGCCTGCGGCCGCCATTTCGGCGGCCGCGTTATCTATATTTGCCAAGAACTGAGAGCCCGATGAGTTGCGCGAAGAGGCCATTATAAAGGCGGTGGAGAATATGCGCAGGCCTAATGTGGGAGCGGGCTGGCTCTCGAAGACGGCGTGTCAGTCGATGTATTCGTCAACTGGTACACCGCTTTCGCGAGCAAGCCCGCTCCCACAGGGGTTTTGCAGCGCCCTTTAGATCTTGCCGAGCATTTCCTTGGCTTCATCGCGCTGTTCTGCAGTGCCGCCGGTCAGCACCTCCTCCAGGATTTCCTTTGCACCATCCGTATCGCCCATGTCGATGTAGGCCTGAGCCAAGTCCAGCTTGGTGGCGACTTCGTCGGTACCGGAAAGGAAGTCGAATTCCGGCTCATCAGCACCCAACGCCGCATCTTCAGCGGTGAAGGAAGGCTCGATCGGCGGATGCTCCAGGCTCTGGGACAAGCGATCGAGTTCTGCGTTGACGTCATCGAGTTCCGAGGCGAAGGCATCCGGCTTGGCAGCGGCCGGGGCTTGTGGCTCATCGGCCAGAGACAGGTCGAAATCTTCCGGCAGGTCAAAATCGTCCAGCGCAGCAGGCGCCAGGGTCGGCGGCTCGACGGCCGGCACGTCCTTCATTTGATCTTCCAGGCCTGACAGGAAGTCGTCATCGGCCTGCGAAGACGGCGCCTCGAGTTGCAGATCAAGGTCGAAGTCCGACAGCTCATCCGGGCTGGTCTTGGCTTCGGTCTGCTGTTGCAGCACCGACTCAAAGCTCGGCGCGTCTTTCGGGCTGACCACCGCGGGTGACGCGGCTTCCAGGTCATCCAGGCTAAGGTCGAAGTCTGTGTCAAACGCTTCAGGCTCCGGGGCCGGCGCGGCGGGTTTGTCTTCGAGCAAGTCCTTGACGTACTGAGCATCCAGGGCCGCCGCTGCCACCGCAGCACTGACGCCCGCCGCCAACACAGCCATGGCCGGGAAGCGGTTTTTCAGCTGCTCGACCTGGGCATGGTTTTCACCATTGGCCACCAGTTGACGCTCCTGGGTGACGAAACCGTCCTTGTCGCCTTGCAGGCCATAGACTTCCATCAACTTCAGGCGCAGGTCGCTGCGCTTGGGTTCGCGTTTGATCGCCTGCTCCAGCACATCGGCGGCCTGGTTCAGGTGGCCACGGTCGATATGGGATTGCGCTTGCGCCAGTGCATCACTGGAGTTTACCGGGGCGACGGCAACGGCCAACGGCGCGAGTACGGAAGCGACCGATGGCACCACCACGGGCTCAGCAACAGCCGCCGGCGCGGGAGTGGCGGCCAATTTAACGTTCGGTGCTGCCACTTCAAGGCCTTCGAAGCTGTCCGCAGGCAGATCGTGATCCACATTTGGCGTAAATGCCGGCTCTTCGGCCAGCGCGCGCGCCATGCGCAGGTGCTTTTCCTCTTCGAGGCGCGCATTGCGATGGCGCGCCCACAGCAGCAGGAGCAACAACACCAGCAAGCCGGCCGCACCGCCGATCACACCGAGGACGATCGGGTTGGTCAGCAGCTCGTTGAACTTGCCTTCGCTGGTGGCTGGCGCGTCCTGCGCCTTGATTGGCTCGGGCGCGGGTGCTGCGGCAACGGGCGCAGCCTCAGCGGGTGCTGGCACAGGCGCAGGTTCAGTTGCCAATTGAGCCGGCATCGCCGCTGTCGCCGGTGCCGCAGGCTCCCCGTTACCGGCCTGCAACCTGGCGAGTTGATCGTTTTTCAGTTGAATGAGTTTTTGCAGCTTGTCCAGTTGGCTTTGCAGGTCGGCCGCACGGCTTTTGAGCTCTTCATTGTCGCGCCGGGTGGTGTCCAACTGCTCCTGGGTCATCGCCAGTTTGTCGCTCACCGCCCGGCTATCACCGGCCTTGCCCTTCGCGCCTTTTTTGGCCGACTCCGCCGACACCAGGCTCAAGTTGTCTTTGGCCGTGGTGCTCGACGGCGCATTGCCGGCCTGGGTGCGCTTGGTCGCGTCCAGCTGTTGCTTGCCCGCTACCGGGTTACTGGCTGTGCGACGGCCTTCGCGCCAGGCAGCATTTTGCGCAGTCACTTCGGCAATCGCCTCCGGCTGCGGCAAGCTGGTGGCTTGCTGGCGATCCGGCAGGCGCAGGACCTGGCCGGTTTTCAGGCGGTTGATGTTGCCGTCGACAAAGGCGTCAGGATTAAGCGCCTGAATGGCCAGCATGGTTTGCTGCACCGACGCACCGTTGCGGTTCTTTTCGGCAATTTCCCACAAGGTATCGTGAGAAGTCGTGGTGTGTTGAGCGGATTTGCTGGCCTTCGCTGTGGTGGGCGCCGTGCTGGCGGGCGCAGTGGTGGTCGGCGCGCTCAAACGCGGCGTGGGCGCGCTGGTGGCGGGCGCCGATTGCTCAAATTTGGCCGGGTCGAGCAAAACGCTGTAATCGCGCATGAGGCGGCCATTGGGCCACTTCACCTGCAGCAGGAAACGTACGTAGGAATCGGGCAGCGGTTTGCTGGAGGTGACGCGCACCACACTGCGGCCGCTGGGGTTGACCACCGGGGTAAACGTCAGGTCATTGAGGAACGCCCGGCGGTCCACGCCTGCATCGACAAACGCCTGGTCGGAGGCCAGGCTCGGGGTGATCTCGGCAGCCGTGAGGCCGCCCACGTCGAGCAATTCGATTTCCACCGACAACGGCTGGTTCAGCTGCGACTTGAGGGTCATCTCCCCAAGTTGCAGCGCCTGCGCCATACCGGAGGACAGCGCCGAGGCGGCCGCTATTGCTAACACCAGTTTGCGAACTTGAACCATAGCCTCATCCTTTGTCTGAACACTCCCCGGCCTGCGAGAAGGTTGGTAACCGCTGCCATAAGGCATGGCGAGCCGATAGGTTACCGACGCGCTTCTTTACCGCTTGGGACCAAGCATAGCGCCTGGCTAGAATCAATCTACAAATTGCCGCCAAGTATCTTTTACACAAGGCCTTTTATCAACAACTGCGCCAACTGTACGGCGTTGAGTGCCGCGCCCTTGCGTACGTTATCTGACGTCAGCCACAGATTTAGTTCCGCCGGGTCATCCACACCCGCACGCACACGGCCGACGTAGACCACATCCTGGCCGACCGCATCGCCCACCGCCGTGGGGTAATCGCCCTCTTCAACCAGCTCAATGCCCGGCGCCGCTTCCAATGCACGGTTCACCGCCGCCAGGTCGACCGGCGCGCCCAATTGCAGCGATACCGTCAGGCTATCGCCAAAAAATACCGGGGCTTGAACGCAGGTTGCAGAAATCTTCAGCAATGGAGTCTCCAGCACCGCGCGCAGTTCGTGTATGAGACGTTTCTCCAGAGCTGTATGACCTTTCGCATCTGGCGTACCGACTTGTGCCAAGAGGTTGAAGGCCATCTGCCGATCAAAGAACTGGGGTTCCAGCGGGCGCACGTTCAGCAGTTCGGCGGTCTGTCGCGCCAGCTCGCTGACGGCTTCACGGCCCTGGGCCGATACCGCCAGGTTGGCGGTGACGCTGACACGCTGGATCTCCAACAATTCACGCAACGGCGCCAGCACCACGGCCAGGTTGGTCGCCGATGGGCTTGGGCTGCTCAGTTGGAAGGGCTTTTTCAAACTGTCCAGGACATGGGCATTGGCTTCCGGCACCACATGAGGCGCCTGTTCAGCGGGCAAGGCGCCAGACAGGTCGATCACCGCGCAACCTGCAGCGGTGGCGCGCGGGGCGAAGCTCAAGGTAACGGCCGGGCCGGCCGCAAAGAAGGCGAGCTGCGCTTTTTTGAAATCGAATTCATCGACTTCCTTGACCCGCACGTTCTTGCCGCGAAACGGCACGGAGGCGCCGGCCGAATTGCTGCCCGCCAGCAGATAGAGGGTGCCCACCGGAAAATCCAGCTCTTCGAGAATCTGCACCAGGGTTTCACCGACGGTACCGGTGGCGCCGATCACGGCGATTTCAAAGGTCTGGGTCATGGGGGCTGCCTCGGGCATTGCGGGGGGAGCGGCACTTTACCGGCTGGTTCGGGGCGAGGCAATTAAGCTGGCCTTTGGTGTGTAGCTGGCTTGCCTGTGATGGCGGCCTCAAGGGCAAAAAAAAGCCCGCGCCTGTCACCAGAGCGCGGGTTTCTCTTACCGCTTCAAGCGATCAACGCTCGAGCAAGATCCGCAGCATGCGGCGCAACGGCTCGGCCGCGCCCCACAGCAGCTGGTCGCCAACGGTGAACGCGCCGAGGAACTGGCTGCCCATGTTCAGCTTGCGCAGACGGCCCACCGGTACATTCAGGGTGCCGGTGACCTTGGTCGGGCTCAGCTCCTGCATGCTGATGTCGCGGTTGTTCGGCACCAGCTTGACCCATGGGTTGTGCTGGCTGATCAGCCCTTCGATATCGGCGATCGGTACGTCTTTGTTCAGCTTGATGGTCAGCGCCTGGCTGTGGCAGCGCATGGCGCCGATGCGCACGCAGATGCCGTCCACCGGAATCGGGTTCTTGAAACGACCCAGAATCTTGTTGGTCTCGGCCTGGGCCTTCCACTCTTCGCGGCTCTGGCCGTTTGGCAGTTCCTTGTCGATCCACGGGATCAGGCTGCCGGCCAATGGCACACCGAAGTTTTCGGTCGGGTAAGCCTCGCTGCGCATGGCTTCGGCCACACGGCGGTCGATGTCGAGGATCGCGCTGGCAGGGTCGGCCAGTTGATCGGCGACAGCGGCGTGGGTGGCGCCCATTTGCTTGATCAGCTCGCGCATGTTCTGCGCGCCGGCGCCGGACGCCGCCTGATACGTCATGGCGCTCATCCACTCAACCAGGCCGGCTTCGAACAAGCCGCCCAAGCCCATCAGCATCAGGCTGACGGTGCAGTTGCCGCCGACGTAGTTCCTGGTGCCGGCATCCAGTTGCTGGTCGATGACCTTGCGGTTCACCGGGTCGAGGATGATCACCGCGTCGTCCTGCATGCGCAGGCTCGAGGCGGCGTCGATCCAGTAACCCTGCCAGCCGGCTTCACGCAGCTTGGGGAAAACTTCGCTGGTGTAGTCGCCACCCTGGCAGGTCAGAATCACGTCGAGGGTTTTCAGCTCTTCAATGCTGTAGGCGTCCTTGAGCGGGGCGATATCCTTGCCCACGGACGGCCCTTGGCCACCTACGTTCGAAGTGGTGAAAAACACCGGCTCAATAAGATCGAAATCCTGCTCTTCCAGCATCCGCTGCATGAGCACGGAACCGACCATACCGCGCCAACCGATCAGACCTACACGTTTCATCGCAACTACACCTTGTTAAAAAGTGGGCCGCCTTGCAGCAACAACTGCAAGCGGGCCGGAGAGATTACAGATTCCGCAGCGCGGCGACTACTGCGTCGCCCATTTCTTGCGTGCCGATTTTGCTGCAACCCTGTGACCAAATGTCACCGGTGCGCAAACCTTGATCCAGCACCAGGCTGACGGCCTTCTCGATGGCATCCGCCGCTTCGCTCAGGTTGAAGCTGTAACGCAGCATCATCGAGACCGACAAAATCGTCGCCAGCGGGTTGGCAATGCCTTGCCCGGCGATGTCCGGCGCCGAGCCGTGGCACGGCTCGTACATGCCTTTATTGTTGGTGTCCAGGGACGCCGACGGCAGCATGCCGATGGAGCCGGTGAGCATCGAGGCCTGGTCGGACAGGATGTCGCCGAACAGGTTGTCGGTAACGATCACGTCAAACTGCTTGGGCGCACGCACCAGTTGCATGGCAGCGTTGTCGACGTACATGTGGCTCAGCTCGACGTCCGGGTAGTCCTTGGCGACTTCCTCAACGATTTCGCGCCACAGTTGGCTGGAGGCCAGTACGTTGGCTTTATCCACCGAGCAGACCTTTTTGCCGCGCACCCGGGCCATGTCGAAACCGACACGGGCGATACGGCGGATTTCACTCTCGCTGTACGGCAGGGTGTCGTAGGCCTGACGCTCGCCATTTTCCAACTCGCGCACGCCCCGTGGCGAGCCGAAATAGATACCGCCGGTCAGTTCACGCACGATCAGGATGTCCAGGCCCGCCACCACTTCCGGCTTGAGGCTCGACGCGTCGGCCAGTTGCGGGTAGAGGATGGCCGGGCGCAGGTTGCCGAACAGGCCCAGTTGCGCGCGGATTTTCAGCAGGCCGCGCTCCGGGCGGATATCACGTTCGATCTTGTCCCATTTCGGGCCACCCACGGCGCCGAGCAGCACAGCATCGACCGCACGGGCGCGCTCCAGGGTTTCATCGGCCAGCGGCACGCCGTGCTTGTCGATGGCTGCGCCGCCGATCACATCGTGGCTCAGCTCAAAGCCCAGGTTGTACTTGCTGTTGGCCAGTTCCAGAACCTTGACCGCTTCGGCCATGATTTCCGGACCAATACCGTCGCCAGGGAGAATCAGAATCTGCTTGCTCATGCGTTCCTCATTTCATCAAGCGACCCGCCCGTGGGCAGGTCGGGAAAAATCAATCAGCGTTCAGCGAACACCACCAGCACGTCGGTGCTGAAGGTGCCGTCGGCTTGAATCTCGTAGTAATCGCGCACTTCCTGGCCCATTGCCTGTTGCAGCGCAAGGATCGCGGCGCGCAACACCTCTGGTGTGCGCATGCGCTCGACCCACGAGGTGTATTCCAGGCGCAGGCGCTGACGGCTGCTGGTGCGCACATGCAAGCCGGCTTCGCTGAGCTGTTGCATCCATTCGGCGGCGCAGTAATCGCGCACGTGGCTGGTGTCGCGCAGCACTTCGACGGTTTGCAGGTAAGTGTCCAACAGCGGGCTGCCCGGTGACAAGACGTCCACAAAGGCGGCCACGCCACCCGGTTTGAGCACCCGGCGCACTTCACGCAGCGCCAGGCCCAGGTCGCTCCAGTGGTGGGCCGAGTAGCGGCTGAACACGAAATCGAACTCGCCATCGGCGAATGGCAGGCGCTCGGCGGCACCGTGTACGGTGCGGATGTTGGCCAGATTGCGATCCAGCGCTGCACCCGCTACTACGTCGAGCATCTGTTGGGACAGGTCGTAGGCCACCACTTCTTTGACCAGCGGCGCTACATGGAAGCTCACATGACCGGCACCGCAGCCTAAATCCAGCAGTCGTGCAGCGCCCTGCCCGGCCAGTTCGGCCTGGAGCAGCGCGAATTCGGTGCCTTGGGCGTGCACGGCACTGCTCAGGTAGGCCGAGGCTTGCTCGCCGAATTGTTTTTGCACGACTTGGGTGTGGGCGGTGGTGGTCATGGTGGCTTTCCTTGGGTTTTGGGGTGGTTGTACGGGCGCTATCGCAGGCAAGCCAGCTCCCACAGTTGGAATGCATTCCAAGGTGGGAGTCGGGCTTGCCCGCGATGGGGCCGGCACGGTTACCGCCAATCAGGCGTCGCGAAACAACCAGGGCTGGCTCGCCCGGTGTTTGGCTTCAAACGCGGCAATCGCATCACCGTCCTGCAAGGTCAGGCCAATGTCGTCCAGGCCATTGATCAGGCAGTGCTTGCGGAACGCATCCACCTCAAAGTGATACACCTTGCCGTCCGGACGGGTCACGGTTTGCGCCGCCAGGTCAACGGTCAACTGGTAGCCCACATCGGCTTCCACCTGCTTGAACAACTCATCCACTTCGGCATCGCTCAAGATGATCGGCAGCAAGCCGTTCTTGAAGCTGTTGTTGAAGAAGATGTCGGCGTAGCTCGGCGCGATGATGCTGCGAAAGCCATATTCTTCCAGGGCCCACGGCGCATGTTCACGGCTGGAGCCGCAGCCGAAGTTCTCCCGCGCCAGCAATACACTGGCGCCCTGGTAGCGCTCGGCGTTGAGCACAAAATCCTTGTTCAGCGGGCGCTTGGAGTTGTCCTGGTAGGCGTAGCCCACGTCCAGGTAGCGCCACTCGTCGAACAGGTTTGGGCCGAAACCGGTGCGCTTGATCGACTTCAAGAACTGCTTGGGGATGATCTGGTCGGTGTCGACGTTGGCGCGATCCAAAGGGGCGACAAGGCCGGTGTGTTGGGTAAAAGCTCTCATCGGGTATTCCTCAGATCAATTCGCGAACGTCGATGAAACGACCGTTGACGGCAGCCGCAGCGGCCATGGCCGGGCTGACCAGGTGGGTACGGCCACCAGCGCCCTGACGCCCTTCGAAGTTACGGTTGGACGTGGACGCGCAATGCTCGCCCGACTCCAAACGATCCGGGTTCATCGCCAGGCACATCGAGCAGCCCGGCTCACGCCATTCAAAACCGGCTTCGAGGAAGATCTTGTCCAGGCCTTCGGCTTCAGCTTGAGCCTTCACCAGGCCTGAACCCGGCACCACGATGGCTTGCTTGATGGTCGAAGCCACTTTACGGCCCTTGGCGATCACCGCCGCAGCGCGCAGGTCTTCGATCCGCGAGTTGGTGCAGGAGCCGATAAACACGCGGTCCAGCTGGATGTCGGTGATCGCCTGGTTGGCCTTCAAGCCCATGTACTTCAGGGCGCGTTCGATGGAGCCACGCTTGACCAGGTCGGTTTCTTTAGCCGGGTCCGGCACGTTCTGGTCCACCGCCAGGACCATTTCCGGCGAGGTGCCCCAACTGACTTGCGGCTTGATCTGGGCCGCGTCGAGCTCGACCACGGTGTCGAACACCGCGTCGGCGTCGGAGACCAGGTCTTTCCAGGCCTCGACCGCAGCGTCCCAATCGGCGCCCGCCGGAGCAAATGGGCGACCTTTGACGTATTCAACGGTTTTTTCGTCCGCCGCCACCATGCCCACGCGGGCACCGGCTTCGATGGACATGTTGCAGATGGTCATGCGGCCTTCGATGGACAGGTCGCGAATCGCGCTGCCGGCAAACTCGATGGCGTGGCCATTACCGCCGGCGGTGCCGATCTTGCCGATCACGGCCAGCACGATGTCTTTGGCGGTCACGCCGAAGGGCAAGGTGCCTTCGACTTTGACCAACATATTTTTCATCTTTTTGGCGACCAGGCACTGGGTGGCGAACACATGTTCGACCTCCGAGGTGCCGATGCCATGGGCCAAAGCGCCGAATGCACCGTGGGTAGAGGTGTGGGAGTCGCCGCAGACCACGGTCATGCCCGGCAAGGTGGCGCCCTGCTCCGGGCCGATCACGTGGACGATGCCTTGACGCACGTCATTCATCTTGAATTCGGTGATGCCATATTCGTCGCAGTAGTCGTCGAGGGTCTGCACCTGAAGGCGCGACACGGTGTCGACAATGGCGTCGATCCCGCCTTTGCGTTCCGGGGTGGTCGGCACGTTGTGGTCCGGGGTGGCGATGATCGAGTCGACGCGCCAAGGCTTGCGCCCGGCCAGTCGCAGGCCTTCGAACGCTTGGGGCGAGGTCACTTCATGGATGATGTGACGGTCGATATAGATCAGCGACGAGCCATCGTCGCGCCGTTTCACTTCATGGGAATCCCAAAGCTTGTCGTAAAGCGTTTTGCCGGCCATCAGTCGGTCCTCATCACAGGTGCATCTATACGCCGGGCTTTTCAATAACCCTTTGGCTTGTGAGGCTGATGGTATGGCGCTACATTAAATAACTCAAATTCATATTTTTTATGCTTTGGATTACCAATTGGAATACCACCATGGACCTGGCCAACCTCAACGCCTTTATTGCCATCGCCGAGACCGGCAGCTTCTCCGGCGCCGGAGAACGCCTGCACCTGACACAGCCGGCGATCAGCAAACGCATCGCCGGGCTGGAGCAGCAACTAAAGGTGCGCCTGTTCGATCGCCTGGGCCGTGAAGTCGGCCTGACCGAGGCCGGACGCGCCCTGCTGCCGCGCGCTTATCAGATTCTGAATGTACTGGACGATACGCGCCGCGCGCTGACCAACCTGACCGGCGAAGTCAGCGGACGGCTGACATTGGCCACCAGCCATCACATCGGCCTGCACCGCCTGCCGCCGATTCTGCGCACCTTTACCCGGCAATATCCCAATGTGGCACTGGATATTCAGTTCCTTGATTCGGAAGTGGCCTACGAAGAAATCCTCCACGGCCGCGCCGAAGTGGCGGTCATCACCCTGGCGCCTGAACCGCACAACCTGGTGCGCGCCACGCCGGTGTGGGACGACCCGCTGGATTTTGTGGTGGCGCCGGAACACAGCTTGACCGGCAACGGCACGGTCAGCCTGGCCGACATTGCCAAACACCCGGCGGTTTTTCCCGGCGGCAACACCTTCACCCACCATATCGTCAGCCGACTGTTCGAAGCGCAAGGCCTTACGCCCAACATTGCGATGAGCACCAACTACCTGGAAACCATCAAGATGATGGTCTCCATCGGCCTGGCCTGGAGCGTGTTGCCGCGCACCATGCTCGATGATCAGGTGGCAAGCATCGCTTTGCCGGGCATACAGCTCAGTCGCCAGCTAGGCTATATCGTGCACACCGAAAGGACGCTGTCGAACGCTGCGCGGGCTTTCATGAGCCTATTGGATGCACAGGTCGATCTGCCAGGGACACCGGCATGAAGCTGTGCGGCCCATAAAGCCTGAATAGAACCGCGCCGAACGCCCATTGAGCCAAGGCCCTTTGATAATGCGCAACCCCCTCGATTCCGTGCCGCCCCTGCCGCGCATTTACGCCTTGGACCCTCAAGAGGCGGAACAAAGCTGGGAAAGCGCCCCGCAATTGCTGGCGGCCCTCAATGCTGCCCGCCTTGGCGCGTGGTGCTGGGAAATCGACACCGGCAGGATCAGTTGGTCACGCGGCACCCAGGCGCTGTTCGGCTACGACCCTCGGCAACCACTGCCCAAAGACCTGGACTACCTGGACCTGCTGGCGCCCCAGGACCGCGCCCGAGTGGTGCGCGCGTTTCATGCGGTGCTGGCCGGCGAGCCGTTCGAGCAGGCCATGCACCACCATATCCAATGGCCGGATGGCAGCCATCACTGGCTGGAAATCAACGGCAGCCTGGCGCCGGACAAAGCCGGCCGACGCCGCATGATCGGGGTGATTCGCGAAACCACCCGCCAGCGCGAGCGCGAACACGCCCTCATGCAATCGGAAAAACGCTTCGCTACGCTGTTTCACCTGTGCCCCAACATGGTGCTGCTCACCCGCCAGTCCGACGGCCGCATCAGCGAGGCCAACCAGTATTTCGAGATCCACTTTGGCTGGCCCGTGGCCGAGGCCATCGGCCGCACCACCCTGGAACTGGGGCTGTGGCGCCACCCCGAGGAGCGCGCGCTGCTGGTCAAGGCCACTCAGCGCAAGGGCGAACCGATCACCATGGACGTGCAGTTCTGCGCCAGCAACGGGCAAATTCACGATGGCACCCTGAGTGCACAAAAGGTCGAGCTTGAAGGCGAGGCTTACCTGATCAGCACCTTCCTCGACACCACCGACCGCAAGAACGCCGAGCAGGCCCTCAAGGACAGCCAGGAGCGCCTCGACCTGGCCCTGGATTCGGCGCAACTGGGCACCTGGGACTGGCACATTCCCACCGGCATGCTCTACGGCTCGGCCCGCGCCGCCCAGTTGCACGGCCTGCCGCCCGAGCCTTTCCACGAATCCTTCGACGCGTTTTTTGAAGGCATGTCCGATGCCGACCGCGAGGGCATGCGCAACGCCTACCGCAGCCTGCGCGAAGGCCCGGACGGTAACTACCAGTTGACCTACCGTGTGGAAATGGAAGATGGCAGCCCGCGCTACCTGGAAAGCCGCGCACGCCTGTATCGCGATGACGCCGGCAAGCCGCTGCGCATGGCCGGCACCTTGCTCGATATCACCGACCAGGTTGAACGCGAACAACGCCTGACCGCCTCCGAAGAAAAATTCGCCAGCCTGTTTCAGGCCAGCCCTGACCCGATCTGCGTAACCTGCCTGGACAGCGGCGTGTTTATCGAGATCAACCCGGCCTTTACCCAGACCTTCGGCTGGACAGCCGCCGACGTCATCGGCAACAGCGCCGAGCAGATCGGTCTGTGGGACGATTCGAGCCAGCGCCTGCAACGCATTGAGCAGGTGATTCGCGAACAGTCGTTGAGCAATGTGGCTCTGGTGGTACATCACCAGAACGGCCACAGCCTGACCTGCGTGATTTCCAGCCGGTTGATCAAGGTCGGCGATCAGCCGTGCATCGTCACCACACTGCGCGATATCACCCAGCAACAGCGCTCGGAGGCTGCGCTCAAAGCCAGTGAGGAGAAATTCGCCAAGGCTTTTCACTCCAGCCCCGATGCGATTTCCATCACCGAACGCGACACCGGCCGTTATGTTGAGGTCAACGACGGCTTTTGCCGCCTGACCGGCTACCGCGCCGAAGAGGCCATCGGCCTCACGCTCTACCAGATCGGCATCTGGGCCGATGAAAACCAGCGCGCGGCGTTGTTGGCCGAACTGCAGATCAAGGGCCGCATTCATCACCTGGAAATGCTCTGGCACAACAAGCGCGGCGACGTGTTGGCGGTGGAGGTCTCGGTGGAACCCATCACCCTCAATGAAACCCCGTGCCTGCTGTTGACTGCACGGGATGTGAGCCTGCTGAAAAACGCCCAGGCGCAGATTCGTCACCTGGCCTATCACGACCCACTGACCAACCTGCCCAACCGCGCGCTGCTGATGGACCGTCTGAGCCAGCAGATCGCCTTGCTCAAACGCCACAACCTGCGTGGCGCGTTGCTGTTCCTCGACCTTGACCACTTCAAACACATTAACGACTCCCTCGGTCACCCGGTGGGCGACACCGTGCTGAAAATAGTCACGGCGCGACTGGAAGCCAGCGTGCGCCTGGAAGACACCGTGGCGCGCCTGGGCGGTGATGAGTTCGTGGTGTTGCTCAGTGGACTGGAGGGCACACGTGCAGAGGTCGGCAGCCAGGTGCACCTATTGGCCGACACGCTGCGCGAACTGCTGTCGGAGCCGATGTTCCTCGATGGCCACCGCCTGCAAGTCACGCCGAGCATTGGGGTGGCGCTGATTCCCGATCATGGTTCCACGCCCGCCGACCTGCTCAAGCGCGCCGACATTGCGCTGTATCGCGCCAAAGACTCGGGGCGCAACACCACGCAAATGTTCCACAACAGCATGCAGAAAACCGCCAGCGAGCGCCTGCGCATGGAGACCGACCTGCGCCTGGCGCTGTCACGCGGTGAATTCAGCGTGCACTACCAGCCTCAAGTGGATGCACGCGGCAATAAAATTGTCGGCGCCGAGGCGCTGGTGCGCTGGGAGCACCCACAATTGGGCGCGCAGTCACCCACCGAATTTATCAAGGTCCTGGAAGACAGCGGCCTGATCCTGGAGGTCGGCACCTGGATCCTCGATGAAGCTTGCGGCGCCTTTGCGCAGCTGATTGCCGAGGGCCTGGTAGACCCGCTTAATTTCAGCCTGTGCGTGAATATCAGCCCCCGTCAGTTTCGCCAGAACGACTTTGTGGAACGGGTAGAACACAGCCTCAACCAACATCATCTGCCCTGCAGCCTGTTAAAGCTGGAGATCACCGAAGGCATCGTCATCCAGAACCTGGATGACACCGTGGCGAAGATGCGCCGCCTGAAAAAGCTCGGCGTGAGCTTTGCCATGGATGACTTCGGCACCGGCTATTCGTCGTTGACCTACCTCAAGCGCTTGCCGGTGGATGCGCTGAAGATCGACCAGTCCTTTGTGCGCGATGCCACCCATGACCCCAACGATGCGGAAATCATCCGCGCCATTGTGGCCATGGCCCGCAGCCTCAACCTGGAGGTGATCGCCGAGGGCGTGGAAACCCAGGAACAACTGGCGTTCCTGCAAAAGCTGGGGTGTCATTTATTCCAGGGGTATTTGCACAGTCGGCCGCTGCCGATCGAGGCGTTCAGGCTGTTACTGGTTCAACCGCCTTCAGGCGGTTTACACCAGCTTTAACGCATGAGCGCCTTGCTCCCAACCCGAACCGGCCAATTTCATTTTTGACCCATAAAAATCGATCACCCCATTAAAAACGCCTACGGAGTGGCCATGATTGGCAAGGGTGCCCGGAACGCCACTGGCCAATTCCTCGGCAGTGCTGCCACGGGTGAAGGCGTACAAGCCCAGACGCCGCAGTGCTTCGCCGGGGGTTTCCTTATCATTGAGCGTCCCCATAGCGGCCGCAAAACTGGCTTGGGCCCGAAACTCGTGATTTTCCATTTGTGCCCGCTTGGCACTCACGGCAAACAAGAAAATCGCGTCGTGTAAAAGGCCCCTATCTTCACCGAAGAAGTGCGAACCTTTTTGCGCCTGTTTCAACTCATCGTAGGTCAGTTGCACGGTGCATGAATCACGCATGGTCACGGTGTAACCTTCAGGTGTCTCAATGACGTGCTTGTAAATGCCCTGGGGGTTTTGACCGTACTTCATCATCGCGGCCTTGATCGCCGAGACCGTGACGCAATTGAGTTCGGAACCCTGGTAAAACCCACTCCAGATATTGTCGGGCTTGTCGCCCACCGGGCGATTGGAGAGGTTGGAAAGGGTGCTGTTCCGTTCTGCCGAGGCGGTGTGCGGCGCCTGCATGGCAAGCATATAGCCGTAATCTTTAACAACAGGCTGTTGCTTGCCGAGTTGGTGCTTGATGCCATCCAGTACGAGCTCACCGGCAAAACTGTCCAAAACCGCAACGGTGCCTTTTTTCTGCATCTTTTCAGGCTCGACAATGCGCAAGAAACCGATCATCCCCATGCCTTTCAATATCCGGTAGACCGTGTCATTAAGCATGACCCCGGATAGCGCGGCCTCAAAGTGCCCAGGGGTATCAGCGCCCGTACTGATCAGCTGCACACGTTTCACATAGGCCGCCAACATGAAGTTGGCGTCCATCACCGCACCGCTGTCACTTCCGGAAAACCGCGAGACCCCGGCCGTGCGACGCAATTCTTCTTTGGAAAGATGTAAAGAAAAGCCGTCCTTCATCGTGATGTCATAGCCATCTGCGGCTGCCACGACCTTGTCGAACACATCCAAAGGACGCTGGCCAAACCTCATCATCATCATTTTGATCACGGACGCATGCCGACGGGTGTCGCCCTCACCGAACCGTCGTTCTGCGACGTCAAAACTTCTTACTGTATCGTCCGGTGTCCGACCCACTGGCCAAGCATCGATGTCGGGAGTCGAATTGATCACTGGTTGCACGCCACGGACGGATGGCCTCTGGGGCTGGATCCTGACATTCACAGCGGGCGCATGACTCTGCGCATCAACGGATGCCTTGTCGTTAACCAGTACGTAAACATAGGGACGATCAACAGCTCGCATGTGCCCATATTCATGGCTGACACCCTCATACACCAAGCCTGCGCCAAATGTATGGGTTTCCATGACTCCGACGCCGCCGCTGCTTACCAACTGCGCCGAGGGTACCTGGCGTAAATAGCCGGCCATACCCAAGCCTTTAAGTAGATTGTAGGTCGTCTCACCACGCAAAGAGTTCGACAACACACGCTCAAACCCCTGGCTGTTACCCGCCTGCGCCCCCAAAAGTTGTTTACGTTTAACAAAAACAGCCAATGCAAAGTTCGCATCACTGATCACGGCCATGTCATTGCCCACAAACTTTGAGTGGGCAGCTGTTTGCCGTAACTCGAGCTCAGAGACTTGCACTGTATTGCCATCTCTAAGCGTGACCTCATACCCCTGCCCCGCACGCTTGACCTGCACAAACAAGTCCGCAGGGCGGTGGCCAAACGTGACCATCATCATTTTGATGACCGCCGCGTGAGCACTGGCATCATAATTCTCACCAAAGCGTCTTGGAGGGGCATTGAATGCGTTGACAACATCCCGCAATTTTACGTCTGCGGAGTTTGCTATCGGCCCTGTAAAAGGCAGGACAGGTACGCGTGTTGTAAGAGTAGAGAGATTGCGTTTGGCGATGTCCACACAGATGACTCCCGCAGCCTGTCAATCAATACACTTTAAAAAGAGCATTGAGTAATCAGTTGATATAAATTGAAAGTTGCCGCCAACGCTGATCTTTTATTGCCCGATCATTTGGCGCCGAGCAGTGGCCAGGCGTTGACAGCAAGGAGTGCGCTTGAGTGCCACAGCCTCTCCTCGCCGAGGCGCAGCCCCCGGACGCCCCCAGAGTTCTTCATGGCCATTGATGACCGCGACCGAGTGCCCCCCTCGATTACTCACGCCCAAGCGACCTTCTGCAAGTTCACGCACGCTGACGTTTTTCATATAGTGGCTCAACCCTAACCGCAGAAAACCCTCGCCAGGTTTTTCCTCGTCCTCACCATCATTCAAACTCTCCACACCCGCTTCAAAGCTCTCACCCGCGGTTGAGTCATTGTTTTCCTCGTGTGCACGCTTGGCACTGACGGCAAACAAAAAGTGCGCATCCTTGAGCATGCCCTTATCGGCGCCGATGAACTGCGAAGCACGCGAGGCGACTGCCAACTCCCGGTCGGTTAATGTGAGCGTGTAATTGTCGCGCATCGTTACTCGGTAACCGCCGTCCAGCCGCCTGACTTCGCGGTATATGTCTGTCGGGCTTTGACCGAACTTGTGCATGGCCGCCTTGATAGTCGCTACCGTGGCACAGTTACCGCCCGGCCCCTGACGGAAGCCACTCCAAATATTCAAAGGCTTTGCGCCATTACGCTTATTGGACAGGCCCGGGATATACCCTCTGCGCGACCCTGCAGGCTCGCAAGCCGCCACGGGTGCCGAGACAGCTGGCGCGGCCCGCCTCACCTGCGGGGCGTTCACCCGGGGTTGCGGGGGCACATCGGCAGAGGCCTTGGCCTTTTGCCGGTAGGGAACACTGGCCAACCGCGCCAAGAATGCGGCAACCCTGCGCTCCAGGCTGTCAGCCCTTTGGTGCCCAGGCCTGGCACTGAGCACCAGCACCGGGCTCGGCTGCGAACCGGCATGCCTTGGCGCGTTAAAGGGCGCCCGCTCTTGGGGCGCGTCTTGCAAATCCATGCCTGGCAGCTGACGCACACCTGGGTAACCGATGTTATCAATTCGGTAATACATCATGACTTGCTCCACGTTTTCTAACGTTTCCCCGAACCTTGGGGCCGGGGAAACGTGACGTTATCGGCGAAGTTAAAACACCCTGGCGGGTGTCAATTCCTCAGCCGGGAGCGGCTGGAGAAACCTTGGTTCCAACGATCACTCTCATTTTCAGCAGGACCTGGACTGGTCACGCCACGCTTGGTCCGGGGGTTTACCTGCGAGGTCGTCTCGCGCGAGCCGGAGGTGTCAGACTCGGCGACTTCATCACCGCTGCGGCGCGGACCGGTAAGGTGATCGGAATCATGCTCACCGTCCTTGCCATCAGTCTTGGTCGACTCGAGATGACCGTCCTTAGCCTCAGTAACGAGCCTGGCGTCCTCGCCGTCAGTCTTGGCCACCTCGACAGGACTGTCCTTAGCCTCAGTAACGAGC
>NZ_FNOX01000012.1:106009-153915 GCF_900107155.1 Pseudomonas salomonii | reverse complement strand
GTAACGAGCTTGGCGTCCTCGCCGTCAGTCTTGGCCGTCTCGACAGGACTGTCCTTAGCCTCAGTAACGAGCTTGGCGTCCTTGCCCTCAGTGATGACTGACTTTACGTGCCCTTCCACACTATCAGTCAGTACGGGCTTTTCAGGCGGTAAAGGCGCATTAGTCCTGGACGTCACAACAGCGATGGCACGCGATTCCTTGCCGGCTTCATCAATGGTCTCAGGGCAATGGCAGTGGTTGACATTAACCTCCACTTTGATCTGTGGGTTTGCTTCAGTTGTCACATTAAAAACGCCGGGTTCACGTGCCTGCGGTAAAACACGGATCCCGGGGGCACGCGTTTCTGCTTGATGCGAATCCTCACTCGACTTCTCTTTCAGTTGATTCGCAACATCCGATATAACCTTGGACAACACACCGACTGGCAGCCTCTCTTTGGTTTGAACGCCTGCAACGTGTATGTCCTTGTGCTGCGAACTTTCATCCAGCGTGCTCTTCGTTTGAGTGTCTACAGCCGGGGTGTTCTTAAGCGGCTGGCCTGTTTGCAATGTCGCTTTGGATTGGATGCCTGCAACGGCTGCGTCCTTTTGCGGCGAACTTTCTTCCAGCGTGCTATTCACTTGAGTTCCTACAGCCGTAGTGTCCTTAAGCGGCTGGCCTGTTTGCAATGTCGCTTTGGATTGGGCGCCTGCCACAGCTGCGTCCTTTTGCTGCGAGCCTTCTTCCAGCTTGCTTTTCGATTGAGCCTCGGAGGAAAAGGCGTCCTTCACCTGCGATTTAGTGTGCGCAGGCGCGCCGATCGGAACGCCTGCATCCGGTTTGGCGAGGACCGAGCTAGCGGCGGGAGACCTTTGATTAGCGATTTCAGCCTTGCCCGAAAACATCTCCCGCATGGCACTGATAAGTTGATCAAACATATCAAACAGTTTCGTGAGCACGCCGGCATTATTCAACCCGTCACGCTGCAGCGTTGCGGAAAACTCAGTGTTGGGGGCGGATGGCGTGTGCCCAAAACCAGCCCCGGACATGCTAAGCGTCGTGCCGACACCGGGACCTTTTGACGGTTTCGGGTCAAGGGGCAACGCATCATTTTTGATAAAGGGCGAGTTATTGATCGAAAAAGGCATTAACAATTTCCTAATTAAGCGCGGCCTTGGCAATTAAATACCCAGAACAGCGATCGTTGTTTTAAGTGCTGCAAGCAACCGAGTCGCTTCACAGTCCCCACGTTTGTGGAGCGCGTGATTATTGAGTTCCAGAAATCGCGCTTCATATAAGGAAACCAAATCAACCTTTAAGACTTTTCCCCGTTGTTATTCCCGAAAAGTCCAGACGTCGCAAGACCCTACCGGCGAGAGCACGGACACACGCACTTATAAACTGCCAAGACGGCAATTAAGCGACATAATTAACCGGCCAGCGAAACGACAACCTATGATATTCCGCACTCAGTGAAACACCTTTCGCAACACCCATTGCGCGATATTAAAAATGCAACTAACTGTTCAGAAAAAGCCCGTAGTCACTTCTGAACGCTGATCGACGTCTTCTGTTACTTCCCAACGATAAAAGTCTCAGCCAGCAAAAAAACGTCACTTCTCAAGCCTGGCAAGCCTCCCCGGTAATACCTTTAAATGCAAAAATGCTCCGTATCTTTCAATACGGAGCATTTTTGCAACAAAGACTGCTGTGATCACTGCACTACGCAGGGTCGGGATGCTTCATACCCAATAAGCGACTGACCTGCTCCAGCCCGGTTTCACGGCGCAGCGCGGTAAACAGCTCGACCGCTTCAGGATAGTTGCGCGTCAGCATCGCCAGCCATTGCTTCAAACGGCCCGGCGCCTGCTTTTCGGTGAGTTGCGCCATCGATTGGCGCCAGAACTCGTGGAGCATCGGCTGCATGTGCGCCCAGGTCATTTCCACCACCTCTTCACCGGCTTTCGCCGCCACAATCTGCCGCGCCAGGTCCGGACGGGCCACCAGGCCACGGCCGAGCATGATGTCTTCGGCGCCGCTGACTTCGCGACAGCGCTTCCAGTCTTCGACGCTCCAGATATCGCCATTGGCAAACACCGGCACCTTGACCACGTCCTGCACCCGCGGGATCCACTCCCAGTGGGCCGGCGGTTTGTAGCCATCGGTCTTGGTGCGCGCATGCACCACGATGTGCGCAGCACCGCCTTCGGCCAGGGCCGTGGCGCACACCAGCGCGCCGTCGGGGCTGTCGAAGCCCAGGCGCATCTTCGCAGTGACCGGGATATGCGCCGGCACGGCGCGGCGCACGTGCTCGACGATCTGGTTGAGCAGCTCAGGCTCCTTGAGCAAAACCGCACCACCACGGGATTTGTTGACCGTCTTGGCCGGGCAGCCGAAGTTCAGATCGATGACCTGCGAACCCAGCTCACACGCCAGCGCAGCGTTTTCCGCCAGGCACACCGGGTCCGAACCCAGCAACTGCACACGCAATGGCACGCCCGCTGCGGTGTGGGCACCGTGCAGCAGCTCGGGGGCAAGCTTGTGGAAATAGGCCGGTGTGAGCAGGCGGTCGTTGACGCGAATGAACTCGGTCACGCACCAGTCAATACCGCCCACGCGGGTCAACACGTCCCGCAGGATGTTGTCGACCAACCCCTCCATGGGCGCCAAAGCAATTTGCATGGGAAACACTCAACAAAAATCGTGGCGCAGTTTACTGGGTTTCCCGCAGTAACCGTTAACCCCCTGTCAGGGCCGGGCCATAGCCGTCAAGAAACTCGGCGGGCATGCGCTTGGGTTTGCCGCTGGACAGCTCGATGCACACAAAAGTGGTTTGCGCACGCAGCAGGGTCACGCCATCACCGGGGCGCACCAACTGGAAACGCCGGGTCATCTTCAGGCGCTGGTCCCAGTCGACGATCCAGGTGGCCAATTGCAGCTCGTCACCTTCGTAGCCGGCCGCCAGGTAGTCGATCTCATGACGCACCACGGCCATGGCGCGGTCCAGCCGCCGATACTCAGTGAGGTCCAGCCCCAGGCGCTGGGAGTGGCGCCACGCACAACGCTCCAGCCAGGACACATACACCGCATTATTGGCGTGCCCAAGACCGTCGATATCTTCAGCGGCGACCTGCAGGTCGATGATAAACGGCGCTGCCAGATCCCAGCCCATGCCTTGCTCCAGTCGATGAATGTCGCCGGGCAGTGTATCAGGCGGTTTGCCGCTCCTGTGAACGACGGCCGGCCAGCAGCGTCAACACGGCCTCGATCACCCGGGGGTCGGCCAGCACGCGCTGGTGGCCGCCCTGCTCCAGGCGCAGCAGGCGGCTGTCGAACCATGCCTCATGGATGGCTTGCGAGGCTTTGACCGGAACAAAGGTGTCGTCTTCAGCGTGCACGATCAACCCCGGCAGGTTCATCTGGTAGTGGGCCACATCCAGGTGCTTGAGCGGCATGCCGAAAGTCTGTTCGACCTCCTGGATAAACGCCGAGCGCGCACGCGGCGGCAAGCCCATCATGCGGGTAAAACCACGCAGCACATCCAGCAAACGCGAGGGCGCGGCAATGCTTACCAGTGCTTCCGTGCGCAACCCCAATTGCACCGCCAGCATCGCACTGGCGCCGCCCATGGAATGCCCGACCACCGCATGCAGCGGCGGCAATTCAGCGGCAGCATCGAGCAGGGCGCGGGCAAACAGCAACACATGCGCTTCACGCCCCGGCGAGCGACCATGGGCCGGGCCGTCCAGGGCAATCACTGAATAACCGTCAGCCACCAGGGCGGTGATCAGACTGGCAAACTGCGTAGGGCGCCCTTCCCAGCCGTGCATCAGCAATACCGCAGGCCCTTGACCCCAGCGCAACGCCGACAAGCCGAAACGCAAGGTGATGCGCTCCGATTGCGCCAGCAGCGGCAGCTCCCAATCTCGCGGCGGCAGGTTGCGCGGCGTCATGAAGGTGCGGCGCAACTTGCTGGCCACCGTGTGCGGCGCGAGGCGGCCGACGGTGCCATGGAAACCTCGAATCCAGGTGAATGCGCCCATCACACGACTCCTTTTTAACGCACCGCCGACTTGGCAGCGCGCAACACGCGGTCGGACAACTCACCCGGGCCAAGCGCACGGGCCAGGGCCAGGCCGCCGATCATCAAGGCCATGTCGGCCAAGGCCTTGTCGGTGTCTTCGGGGCCGGCAGCCAACTGGGCGGCCATCAACTCTGTGTGCTCGTTGAGCGCCAGGCGAAACTCATCCGGCAGACGGCTCATCTCGCCCACGGTGGCCGGGATCGGGCAGGCGTGGTCGGTGGAGTCGCGGTGCTTGCGCGACAGGTAGAACGCCGCCACCAGGCTTCTGCGCTCCTCACCGGTCAATTGCGCATCCATGTCGTCGATCGACGCACGTCGCCGAGCCAGCAACTGGGTGAAGGCCTCCAGCATCAGTGCGTCCTTGCTTTCAAAGTGCGCGTAGAAACCGCCGACGGTCAGCCCGGCGGCGCCCATGACTTCACCGACACTCGGTTCGGCCGGGCCACGCTGGATCAACGCCGCGCTGGCAGCCTGCAAAATGCGTTCGCGGGTTTGCGCTTTTTTATCGCTCATCGAAGCCTCCGTCTCTCATGGGTTGAATATTATTACCATAATAATATTTAGCAAGCGACAGGCATGACCGCTGGTCAGGACAGAATAAAGGGTATTGAGGAGAGGATTGGCCAAACGCCAGACAAACAAAAGGGCCATTCAATAATTGAATGACCCTTAAAAATCCCGCAGAGCGGGTAATCGTGGCGTCCCCTAGGGGACTCGAACCCCTGTTACCGCCGTGAAAGGGCGGTGTCCTAGGCCACTAGACGAAGGGGACACAAACCTTCTATACACTGATCAGCGCTGAGAACTGATCGATTCAAGGACGGTGTGGCCGGAACCTTGAACCTGTAAAATTGGTGGAGCTAAACGGGATCGAACCGTTGACCTCTTGCATGCCATGCAAGCGCTCTCCCAGCTGAGCTATAGCCCCGGATTTTTCGTCTCGCGACGCAGCAGACCTTTCGAACTGCTTGTTGAAACTGGCGTCCCCTAGGGGACTCGAACCCCTGTTACCGCCGTGAAAGGGCGGTGTCCTAGGCCACTAGACGAAGGGGACAAAACCTTCTGTACAACCGATCAGAGCTGAGTTCTGATCAATTCAAGGACGGTGTGGCCAGACCTTGAACCTGTAAATTGGTGGAGCTAAACGGGATCGAACCGTTGACCTCTTGCATGCCATGCAAGCGCTCTCCCAGCTGAGCTATAGCCCCTCATCGGTGAGGACGGGGCGAATCTTAATGGCGGTTTGGAAGTGTGTCAAATTTATTTTCAACAATTTCCAAACTTTTTTGCCGGGATAACAATCACTTACCGGCGAAACCCCGGAAAACCGGGGTTTCGTCGTAACAACAGGCTGCTTAAGCGATAGCGCCCAGCAGCTTTTCCCACTCTTTGTTTTCTTTCTTCGACACACCCCCAAGCAAATCAAGGGCTTGGCGCAGACGGAAACGCGTGAGGTCCGGGCCGAGAATTTCCATCGCATCGAGCACCGACACCGAACTGGCCTGCCCGGTGATCGCAGCAAACATCAGCGGCATGGCATCGCGCAATTTCAGTTCCAGCGATTCCACCACTGCCTGGATCGTCGCGGTGATCGCCTCTTTCTCCCACTGACGCAGGCTTTCGAGCTTCCACAGGATCAACTGCATCAACTGGCGAACCTGATCGCCGGAGAGCTTCTTGGACTCAAACAGCTTGGCATCCGGGCTCACGCCACCGGCGAAGAAGAAGCCGGCCAATGGTGCGACCTGGCTGAACGTCTCTACCCTGCCCTGCACCAGCGGCGCGATCTTCATCATGTACTCGGGGTTCAGCGCCCACTGCTGCACGCGGCTGGCGAACTCGTCCACCGGCAAGTCACGCAGCCACTGGCCGTTGAGCCACGACAGCTTCTCGATGTCGAAGATCGGCCCGCCGAGGGACACGCGCGACAAATCAAAGTTATCGACCATTTCCTGCAGCGAGAACTTCTCGCGCTCGTCCGGCATCGACCAGCCCATGCGGCCCAGGTAGTTGAGCATCGCCTCGGGCATAAAGCCCATGCGCTCGTAGAACGTCACCGACGTCGGATTCTTGCGCTTGGACAGCTTGCTCTTGTCCGGGTTACGCAGCAGCGGCATGTAGCACAGCTGTGGCTGCTCCCAGCCGAAGTATTCGTACAGCAGAATCAGTTTTGGCGCCGATGGCAGCCATTCTTCGCCGCGCAGCACGTGGGTGATGCCCATCAGGTGGTCGTCGACCACGTTGGCCAGGAAGTACGTCGGCAAGCCGTCGGTCTTCATCAGCACTTGCATGTCCATGCGGTCCCACGGGATCTCGACATCACCACGCAGCATGTCCGGCACCACGCACACGCCTTCGCTCGGCACTTTCATGCGGATCACATGCGGCTCGCCGGCGGCCAGGCGCTGGGCCACTTCTTCCTTGGACAGCAGCAGTGCGCGGCCGTCGTAGCGCGGGGTTTCGCCACGGGCCTGCTGCTCGGCGCGCATCTGGTCGAGTTCTTCGGCGGTGCAAAAGCACGGGAAGGCGTGGCCCATGTCGACCAGTTGCTGGGTGTACTGCTTGTAAATGTCGCTGCGCTCGCTCTGGCGATACGGGCCGTGCGGGCCGCCAACGTCCGGGCCTTCGGCCCAGGTAATGCCCAACCAGCGCAAGGCATCGAAAATCTGCTGCTCCGACTCACGGGTGGAGCGCACCTGGTCGGTGTCTTCGATCCGCAGGATGAATTCACCGCCGTGCTGCTTGGCAAAGCAGTAATTGAACAAGGCGATGTAGGCAGTACCGACGTGGGGATCCCCAGTAGGCGATGGCGCAATGCGCGTGCGGACGGTGGTCATGGCAGGTCTCGAATGGGCGATAAAACTGAAAATTGAAACAAGGGGCGAATGGTAACACCAGCATGGGGGGTTCTGGCAGACCGCGGTGCCTGCATTCGCGAGCAAGCCCGCTCCCACATTCGACCGAGCCCCCCTATGAGAATGGGGTCAACTGTGGGAGCGGGCTTGCTCGCGAAGAGGCCATCACAGCCTCTACAAATCAAACAGCCAACAGGCGCTCACGCAACTTGCCAATCTCATCGCGCGTCTGCGCCGCCGCCTCAAACTCCAGATCCCGTGCCAGTTGGTACATCTTCTCTTCCAACTGCCGAATCCGTTTGGTGATCTCACTCGGCGAGCGCAGTTCGTTCTCGTACTTGGCGCTCTCTTCGGCCGCCTTGGCCATGCCCTTGCGCTTCTTGCTGCGCGAGCCCGGCACGGTGGCGCCTTCCATGATGTCGGCAACGTCCTTGAACACGCCCTTCGGGGTAATGCCATGCTCCAGGTTGAAAGCGATCTGCTTGTCGCGACGGCGCTCGGTCTCGCCAATCGCCCGCTCCATGGAACCGGTGATGCGGTCGGCATACAGAATCGCCCGACCATTGAGGTTACGCGCCGCCCGGCCAATGGTCTGGATCAACGAGCGCTCGGAACGCAGGAAGCCTTCCTTGTCCGCATCCAGAATCGCCACCAGCGAGACTTCCGGCATGTCCAGGCCTTCGCGCAGCAGGTTGATCCCCACCAGCACATCAAACACACCCAGACGCAGGTCGCGGATGATCTCCACGCGCTCCACGGTGTCGATGTCCGAGTGCAAATAACGCACACGCACGCCGTGGTCGGCCAGGTAATCGGTCAAGTCTTCGGACATGCGCTTGGTCAGCGTGGTGACCAGCACACGCTCTTCCAGGGCCACGCGCTTGGTGATTTCCGAGAGCAAGTCATCCACCTGGGTCAGCGCCGGGCGGATCTCGATTTGCGGGTCCACCAGGCCGGTCGGGCGCACGAGCTGCTCAATTACACGGCCGGCATGCTCGGCTTCGTAGTTGCCTGGCGTGGCAGACACGAAAATGGTCTGCGGGCTGATGGCTTCCCACTCGTCAAAACGCATCGGCCGGTTATCCAGCGCCGACGGCAGGCGGAAACCATATTCCACCAGCGTCTCTTTACGCGAACGGTCGCCCTTATACATGGCGCCGACCTGCGGCACGCTGACGTGGGATTCGTCGATCACCAGCAGCGCGTCGTCCGGCAAGTAGTCGTAAAGGGTCGGCGGCGGCGCCCCGGATTCGCGGCCCGAGAGGTAACGCGAGTAGTTTTCGATGCCGTTGCAATAGCCCAGCTCCAGGATCATCTCCAGGTCAAACCGGGTGCGCTGCTCCAGGCGTTGAGCTTCTACCAGCTTGTTGTTGGCGCGCAGGTACTCCAGGCGCTCGACCAGTTCGGCCTTGATGCCCTCGATCGCCCCCATCAGGGTTTCACGCGGCGTCACGTAGTGGCTTTTCGGATAGAAGGTGAAGCGCGGCAGTTTGCGGATCACCTCGCCGGTCAACGGGTCGAAGGCCGACAGGCTCTCGACCTCATCGTCGAACAGTTCGATACGGATCGCTTCGAGGTCCGATTCGGCCGGGTAAATGTCGATCACATCGCCACGCACACGGAAGGTGGCACGGGCAAAATCCATGTCGTTGCGGGTGTACTGCAGGCTCGTCAGGCGGCGCAGCAGCTCGCGCTGGTCGAGTTTGTCGCCGCGGTCGACGTGCAGCACCATCTTTAGATAGGTTTCCGGGCTGCCCAGGCCGTAGATACACGACACCGTGGTGACGATGATCGCGTCCTTGCGCTCCAGCAACGCCTTGGTCGCCGACAACCGCATCTGCTCGATATGGTCGTTGATCGACGCATCCTTCTCGATAAAGGTGTCGGACGACGGCACATAGGCTTCGGGCTGGTAGTAGTCGTAGTAAGAAACGAAGTACTCCACCGCGTTGTTCGGGAAGAACGCCTTGAACTCACCGTACAACTGCGCGGCCAGGGTTTTGTTCGGCGCCAGCACCAGGGTCGGGCGGTTGATCTGCGCGATCACGTTGGCGATGCTGAAGGTCTTGCCTGAACCGGTCACCCCGAGCAGCGTCTGGTGCGCCAGGCCGGCTTCGATGCCCTCGACCATCTGGCGAATGGCTTCGGGTTGATCGCCGGCGGGTTCAAAACGGGTGACGAGCTGGAAATCCGACATAACGTACCTCGTGAAGTCACCCCAGACTCAACACCGCCAGGGACGAAATAGCTCAGCACCCCGCGAAAAGTCTTCGCAGGCTGCAGGAAAAAAACCATGATAGCTGTAGAAGTGGTGGCGAATGTGACGGGTTTCAAGGCAATCGTCCTACCAGCCGTCGATGATCAATTGTGCAATAAGACTAACGGTGGGCAAATAAACCGAAAAACTTGGCCGAAAAGCCGTTTCGGCTGTCGCCCTGAGCCTGGATGGCCTCTATACTAGCTCCCCGTTTGTGCACCGCTCTAGTGCATTCGGCTGGAGCGCGACACGTCCCTCCTATCCCCCATAGAGCTGCCGCAAAAATGAGCCTGTTCTCCGCTGTCGAAATGGCACCACGCGATCCAATCCTGGGCCTCAACGAAGCATTCAACGCCGACACACGAACCACCAAGGTCAACCTTGGCGTGGGCGTTTACTGCAACGAGGAGGGGAAGATTCCACTCTTGCGTGCCGTTGCCGAAGCGGAAGCCATTCGTGTGGCGCAACACGCCGCCCGTGGCTACCTGCCGATCGACGGTATCGTGGCGTACGACCAGGCCGTGCAAAAGCTGCTGTTCGGCGCTGAGTCGCCACTGCTGAGCGCCGGCCGCGTGATCACCGCCCAAGCGGTCGGCGGCACCGGCGCGCTTAAAATCGGCGCGGACTTCCTCAAGCAACTGCTGCCCAACGCGGTCGTCGCAATCAGCGACCCGAGCTGGGAAAACCACCAGGCGCTGTTCGAAAAAGCCGGCTTCCCGGTGCAGACCTACCGCTACTACGACGCCGCCACCCACGACGTCAACCGTGCCGGCCTGCTCGAAGACCTCAACGCCCTGCCGCCGCAGTCCATCGTGGTGCTGCACGCCTGCTGCCACAACCCCACCGGTGTCGACCTGAGCCCGGCCGACTGGCAAAACGTGCTGGACGTGATCAAGGCCAAGAACCTGGTGCCGTTCCTCGACATGGCCTACCAGGGCTTTGGCGACGGCATCCACGAAGACGCCGCGGCCGTGCGCCTGTTCGCTGAATCGGGCCTGACCTTCTTTGTTTCCAGCTCGTTCTCCAAGTCGTTCTCGCTGTACGGCGAACGCGTGGGCGCGCTGTCGATCGTCAGCGAATCCAAGGAAGAAAGCGCGCGCATCCTGTCCCAGGTCAAGCGCGTTATCCGCACCAACTACTCCAACCCGCCGACCCACGGCGCGGCGATCGTGGCGGCCGTGCTGAACAACCCTGAGCTGCGCGCCCAATGGGAAGCGGAACTGGCCGAAATGCGCCTGCGCATCCGCGGCATGCGCGAGCAGATGGTCGCCGAACTGGCCAAGGCTGCACCGGGCCACGACTTCAGCTTCGTCGGCCGCCAGCGTGGGATGTTCTCCTACTCCGGCCTGACCGTTGAGCAAGTCACCCGCCTGCGCACCGAGTTTGGCATCTACGCGCTCGACACCGGCCGTATCTGCGTGGCCGCGTTGAACCAGTCGAACATTGGTGCGGTAACAAAAGCGATTGTTCAGGTTCTATAACCCGGCCAGCGCCATACGAAGGGGGAAGCCAATGGCTTCCCCCTTTTTGTTGGCCAAGCCACTAGACTGAACCCTGATCGCCCCTTTGCTGTGAGAGCCCTATGAGAAACGACGACCTGGACCTGCGCGCCGACCGCGACGAACTGCATGACTACGCACCGCGCCCGCCGCAAGCAAAGCGCCAGAAAAGTCTGGTGCTGCAAGTGGCACTGGGTGTGTTTCTGGGTGGGTTGGCGCTGTGGTTGGTGCAGCTGGGCGCCACGGCGATAATGGCCAAGCTCGCCATGGGCACCCTGCAATTCGGCGGCTGAGCACGAATCAAAAGGTGAGAGCTGGCTTGCCTGCTCCCACCTTTGATTTGCGGTGCTTATCGATTAATCGACCGTCACGTTCCCCACTTGCTTCCTGTGTATGACCTATCGACGCTAGCGCTTGACTGGCGCATCCCAGCAGTCCGGCCGGCGTGCGCAGACATCGTATTGGCGATCCATCAAGGCCATGCGATTGATGTGGGCGTCCGTGGCCGCCCGGAACGACTGATTGCTGGTCATGATATAAGCCGCGGTGCGATCACTCAGGCGTGCGCTTAACTGGCGGCGGGTGTGGGCATCCAACGCCTGGGGCGCGGTGGCCATGGTTTGAAGTGTCACGTCGCTCAGGCGGCTCAACTCATCGCGGTAGGTGTTTACGTACTCGGCACGGGCCGCGTCATGCTGGTGGTTCAAGTCGTACTGCATCGCTTCCAGGTTTTGCTTGTAGAGCGCCCAATAGCCCTCGGGCAGCACACCACCGTCTTGTTTACGCAACTTGGCAATGCGCGCGTCGTTATCCGAAGCCGGTTGAAGGACGGGCTTGTGCGACGAAATCACGACGGGGTCTTGAGCGATGATCTGGTCGATCCAGCCCACCCGTGAAGGGTTCGAGGGCAAAACCTGGCCTAGGGGTTCAAGCGGCACTGGCGCAGCAGATGGGGGTAACGACACTGACGGGGCGCAACCACCCAGCAGTAACAGGGTGCATAGCAGGGTCAAGGCGAGGACGTTGCGAAAAGGCATAAGTTCTCCATGAACTAAGGCGAATCGAAAGGGCGCGGCAGATAATATCATTGAGCCATCATCCAATGTCAGCCCATCGCCCGAACTTTCGCCGGGCGGTACGGCGCATCAATGCAGCATCCGGCTAAGCAGCCGGTGCCCATCTGCCGTCACCTCGACCATCGCCGACAACATCACACCGTCGGCACCGTCCGTGGAGAGCAGGCTCCAAAAGCCCGGCGGCTGGTACCTCACCCCCACGGTGCACGCCTTGGCAGCATGGCCTTCCTTGGGGTGGTTATGGACAGGTCCGGATTGTACCTGCACCCAGCACCCAAGATGGACTACCATACCGCGCCGGTTCCCAAACGGGACTAATAGGGAATTCGAAGCGCAGCCCATCGCGCCAATCGAAACTGCCCCCGCAACTGTAGGTGCCGAGCCTGCTCCCCACTGCCACTGAGCCATGCTCGGGAAGGCCGGAGCGAGGCGACGACGCATCAGTCAGGAGACCTGCCGGCAAAGCGTTATCACCAACCGGCGGGGTGTCCGGGAAGGACATCCGCGCCCTGCAAACCTGCAGCGTTCAAAGGTGTGTTTCCGAGCCGTACCTGCCCTGTTTCCCGTACGGTTCACTCGGAGATTGCCCCATGCTGCTACGCGTTTGCGCCCTGATCACCGGCCTGGGCGTTTGTGCCCTGGCCCACGCCACGCCGACTCACTACCCGCTGACGGTCGAAAACTGCGGCAGCAGTGTCACCTTCCAACAGGCCCCGGCACGCAGCGTGAGCATCGGCCAGGCCGCCACCGAGATGCTTTACGCCCTGGGCGTAGGGGATAAAGTGGTCGGCACTTCGCTGTGGTTCAACAGCGTATTGCCGCAGTTCAAGGCGCAGAACGACAAGATCGAGCGCCTGGCCGACAACGAGCCGAGCTTCGAAGCCGTGATCGCCAAGCGCCCGCAACTGGTGGCCGCCGAGCTGGAATGGGTAGTCGGCCCCCAAGGCGTGGTCGGCACTCGCGAGCAATTCCATGAACTGAAGATTCCCACCTACGTGCTGCCCTCCGACTGCGAAGGCAAGGACAACCTGGTGGGCGCTGACGGCACGCGGCTGGAGCCGTTCCGCATTGACACGATCTATAAAAGCATCAGCCAGTTGGCCGAGATCTTCGACGTGCAAGCCCGTGGCCAACAGTTGAACGACGCACTCAAGGCACGCCTGGCCAAGTCGGTCGCCACTGCGCAAGGCAAAGGCCTCAAGCACGCCAGCGCGCTGGTGTGGTTCTCCAGCAGCGAGATGGCTGCCGACCCGTATGTAGCCGGCCACAAGGGCATTCCCGAATTCATGCTGCAAACCCTCGGCCTGCACAACGTGGTGCAGTCGGATGAAGAATGGCCCGCCGTCGGCTGGGAAACCATCGCCAAGGCCAACCCGACCTTCCTGGTGATCGCCCGTATGGACCGCCGCCGCTACCCCGCCGACGACCATGAAAAGAAACTCGCCTTCCTGCGCAGCGACCCGGTCACCCGCAACATGGACGCGGTGAAAAACAACCGCATCATCATTATTGACGCCCTGGCGCTGCAGGCCAGCCTGCGCATGTTCGACGGCCTGGAACAACTGGCCGGCGCCATCGACGGCTACGACCTGCCGAAATGATGCGCACCCTACTCGCCCTCACCGTGTTGCTGATGGCCGTGCTCGCCGGCACCGCCATCGGCGAAACCGCCATCGAACCGCAAGTGGTCTTGCAAGTGCTGGCCAACAAACTCTGGGCCGCCGGTTACGTGCTCGACCCGATCGACGAAGGCGTGGTGTGGAACTACCGTCTGACCCGCGCCCTGGTCGCCGCCGCCTGTGGCGCGGGGCTGGCAACCTGCGGGGTGATCCTGCAGTCGTTACTGCGCAACCCATTGGCCGATCCATACCTGCTGGGCATCAGCGCAGGCGCCTCGACCGGCGCAGTGTTGGTGGCATTGATGGGCGTGGGCGGCGGGCTGATTTCGCTGTCGGCGGGCGCGTTTGTCGGCGCCATGGCGGCGTTTGCGTTGGTGATTCTACTGGCGCGGGCCAGCGGCTCAGCCAGCGGCACCGGCCAGATCATCCTCGCCGGCATCGCCGGCTCGCAGCTGTTCAATGCCCTCACCGCGTTCCTGATCACCAAGTCCGCCAGTTCCGAACAGGCGCGCGGCATCATGTTCTGGCTGCTGGGCAACCTCAGCGGCGTGCGTTGGCCGTCGGTGTTGCTGGCAGTGCCGGTGGCGGTCGCCGGCCTGGCCGTGTGTGTGTGGCATCGGCGTGCGCTGGATGCGTTTACCTTCGGCACCGACTCGGCCGCCTCGCTGGGCATTGCGGTGCGGCGCGTGCAGTTTGTGCTGGTCGGTTGCGCAGCGCTGGTGACGGCGGTGATGGTGTCGATTGTCGGCTCCATCGGTTTTGTCGGGCTGGTGATTCCCCACGCCGTGCGCCTGCTGCTGGGCACCGGGCATTCACGCTTGCTGCCGGCCAGTGCGCTGGGCGGCGCGTTGTTCTTGATCGCCGCGGATGTGCTGTCGCGCACGCTGATCAAGGGCCAGGTGATTCCGGTGGGCGTGGTCACGGCGCTGGTCGGCGCGCCGGTGTTTGCGTTGATCCTGATTGGCCGGAGAAATGCGCGATGACCGTACTCAGTTGTACCGGCCTGGGCTTCAAGGTACGCGACGCCGAGTTGCTGCGCGATATCCACCTGGAGGTTCAGCAAGGGGAAACCTTGGGCGTTGTCGGGCCGAACGGCTCGGGTAAATCCACCCTGCTCAAATTGCTTGCCGGTTTGCGCGTGCCCGCGTCCGGCGAAGTGTGGCTGGGCGGTCAGCGCCTGACCAAGCTGTCCCGCCGCCTTGTTGCGCAACACCTCGCGGTGGTGGAGCAGCAGGCTGATACCGACGATGCCATCCGCGTATTCGACGCCGTGGCACTGGGCCGCACACCCTGGCTGTCGGCGCTGAGCCCCTGGTCTGACGCAGACGATGCCATCGTGCGCCAGGCGCTGCACGACGTGGACGCCACCCACCTGAGCCAACGCGCCTGGCGCAGCCTCTCCGGCGGCGAGCGCCAACGCGTGCACATCGCCCGAGCGTTGGCGCAACGACCGCAGATTTTGTTGCTGGATGAACCGACCAACCACTTGGATATCCAGCATCAATTGGCGATTTTAAAAGGCGTGCAAGCACTGCCGGTGACCACCTTGATTGCGTTGCATGACCTGAACCAGGCGCTGACCTGTGATCGTTTGGCGGTACTGGATCGCGGGCGCCTGGTGGCGCTGGGCAAACCGCTGGAGGTGCTGACGCCGCAGCGGCTACAGGAGACATTCGGGGTACAGGCGCATTACCTCACGGACCCGTTCGACGGCGCGCAAATCCTGCGATTACGCCCCATTTAATGGACTGCTCACCGTGCAAAGGTGGGAGCTGGCTTGCCTGCGATGGCGGCGGATCAGTGCCATAGCCGGGGCTGACACACCGCTATCGCAGCATAGTTATCTACACAACTTTAGAGGCGTCCCATTTCTCCTGTGGCGAGCAGGCTTGCGACAGACTTCTAACCGGTTCAAGCCAGCTCCCGCCTTGATCTATAGAGCCCGCTGCATATGCGTGGTCTGCCACACCGGGTCGGCTTCGACGTCGATCACCTCAAACCCCTGCCGCCGCCAAAAATCAATCGCTCCCGGCAAAAACGGATGGGTATGCAGGTAAACCACCTCCACCCCATCCGCCTGTGCCTTAGCCTCCAATGCGCGATACAACTTCCCTGCCAAACCAAAACGGCGAAACGCCGGCAGCACGAACAGGCGCACCACCTCGACGACCTTGCGACCCCGGTAGTTCAACTGCGGGAAGCGCCCGTCGTACGGCAGATAGCCAACGGCAGCCACGATTTGAGCGCCCACACAGGCCAGCAGAAACTGGCCGTCACCCTCAAGGTAAACGGCCTCAAATCGCGCCAGGTCATCCGGCAGGCCAGTGGCGCTGAGCTTGGGGAAAAGCTCGGCACGGGCCTGCAGCACAAAGGCCAGCACTTGCGGGAGGTCGGCGGCCGTGACCGTCCGAAGGGTCGGGCTGTGTGTCATACCACCTCCATCGCTCAGTGTCATTTGGCGTGCACGTAGCAAAAAGCAGTGCCCTTCACGCCCGACGCATGGATGCTGACATGGCGCGTGGCAAAGCCTGGCTTCTCGACAAACTGCTTCTCTTGCCAACTCGCATAGACACCGTACTGATAGCCGATGGCGCCATTGGCATACCAGGACACGGCCATCTTATACACGCCCTTCTCATCCGGAGCCTCCCACAGCGCCTTGTCGATGATCGGCTTCGCCTGGTTGAACGTGCGAAGGTGAAACGTACGCGGCCCGCCGTTTGGCTCGGTCGAACTGGACAGAAACAGCGTGTCGTCCTCGGCATCGTCTTCGGCGGCCGCCAGAATCACTGCCGGCACCCACTTCTCGCCCCGGTACTCTTTCTCGATCATCACCGTGCAGCTCAACGAGCCGTCACCTGGGGTCTTCATCTTGAATTGCCGCTCGTACTGCCCGTAGGGCACATCAAACGAGAAATGGTATTCGGCGGCTTGAACACCTGCCACCAGCAAAAATGCCGATAGCCCTACAACTGCATGGGAAAGGGTCACGTGTGCGTCCTTGCGGGAATCTGGAAATCAGGGTGTCAGAGGTTACGCGGGGTGCAGGTGAATGGCTAATCACTACAAGCGTGCACCGCCTGGATTCTCGCCGATATCCACCGCCGGCTGTAAGCAAGTACGCCATCCGCCATCGCCACCGGAAAATGAATAAACCCATGGGCCGACTCCGGCAACAAGTGCGCCTCAACCTGCGCGGCCGCGCCCCAGCGTTCGGCCATCTGTAGCGTGTCATCCAGCAATGGGTCCAACTCACCCACAAACATCAACGCGGGCGGCAGCCCTGTAAAGTCGCCATACAACGGTGACAACGGCGGCTGCCGACGTTCTTCATCACTCAAGCCCGGCGTGAGCAGGCGCAGCGCGTCGACCATGCCCGGCCCGTCCAGCAACAACGTCTCGGGCCCCGCCGTACGCACGCTCGGTGTGCCGCTCAAGTCATATACGCCGTAGTACAACACCGCACCGCTCACACGCTTGAGCAATTCAGGCCATTGCTTGAGCGCCAGCAGCGTTGCGGCCGCCAGATGCCCACCGGCCGACTCACCCACGACAAACACCGGCAAATCGGCAAACTCCTCACTGCCGAGCAGCCAGCGCGCGGCATTCAGGCAGTCCTCCATCAGCCCTTCAACCGGCGTGTGCACCGCCAATCGATAGTCCACCGACACCACCGCCACGCCGCACGCCTGCACCATGCCCAGGTTGAGGTCGTCGTCCATTTGCGCATTGCCGATCACCCAGCCGCCGCCGTGGATATCCAGCACCACGCCTTGGGTTTGCCCCTCGGGCCGCAGGATGCGCACGGGCACGCCGGCCACTCGGCGGGTTTGAGCCGCAGGCGCTTGCTTGAGCTTTTGACTGACTCGCAGCAGCGCCTGAATCAAACGCGGTGTGACGCGGTTGCGGATTTTAAAACGCGGCAGCCAGGCGAGCTTTTTATTGAACCGGCGCATCTGCGCCAGTTCAGCCTCGCTCGCGGGCCAAAGTGTGTGAGCCATCAGCGGTTATTACGCAAGATCGAGAAATTCAACGCCGCCGCCACACTCAGCCACGCCAGGTAAGGGAACAGGATCAAGCCGGTGATCAAGTCCAGCCGCAACGCCATCACCACCAACGCCGCCACCACCAGCCACAGCAGCACGATCACCACCATCCCGGCCAAGAGGTTGTGAGCCCCAAAAAATACCGGCGTCCACAGCGTGTTCAGCGCAATCTGCGCCGCCCACAGGCCCAGGGCCAATTGGCTGCCGGGCATCATCGTCAGGCGATAGCCCGCCCACGCGAGCAGCAGGTAGATGACCGTCCAGGCCACCGGAAACAACCAATTGGGCGGGGTGAAGCTGGGTTTGACCAGGGTTTCGTACCACTGGCCGGGCTTGAAAATGATGCCGGTACTGGCGGCGGCGCCGCAGGCGATGAGGAAAATCAGAAAGATCATGAGCTATCCACTCTCAGGGTTCATTTGAAGATAGGACGTATGGGCAACCGGTAAAAGTTCACAAATCATCCGGCGAAACGATCGTGAGCCAAGGCCAGCGCGCCTGATAACTCCTGGCTTTGGCGGCGAACAACTCAGGCTCGCGGTGCAGCGGGTTAATGCGCAACACGCCCTGCTCCACATCCGCTAACCCATAGGGCGCATACACTTCGCCGGTGTCGATCTCCAGCCCGATGCAGGTGCCGGCCACCAGGTAACGGTCCACGCCCTGTTTAGCCGAGTGCAGCTGCGGGTAAGGCCGACCAAAGCGCTCGCCGTACCAAAGGTGCACCCGCGCCTGGTTCTTGACCTCGACGTTAACGCCCAAATCCTCAAACAACCGTGCGGCGGCGCGGATCACTTTGTCCTCAGCTTCGTAGGACAAGTCCGTGTCGAAGTAAAAGACGTCGTAGTCCTTTACGTTATGCGCCGCAGGCAAGTTTGACTGATGGTTCCAAACGGCCTGGAACAGGCAGCCCGCCGTGAGCATGCACTGCGCCACACCAAGGTCGGGCAGGCGTGCGGTGATTTCGGCGTTGATGGGGTTGGCCATGGCCAGGTCGAGCAGGGTTTTGACGGTCAATGTCATGGTGGGCATTCCTTGTGTATTCAGCGCGGTTCAAGCCACCGACCCTACACGACGGCGGGGAGGGTTTCGTGACAGCAATGTTTCTATACACTTTGCCCGCCCGCCCCCCATCGTCAAGGATAAAACGATGCGAATCAGAGAAATAGCCCTCATCACCGCCAGCGCCCTGCTGCTCACCGCCTGCAGCGACAGCCCGTCGGACGCCGATATTCAAGCCGCGCTGCAACCCAAGCTCGAAGGTCCGTCCTGCGTCAGGGCGGCGATGTTCAACCGCTTCCCGGTGACCCTGAGTGACAGCGTCATGAGCGGCACCTCCGGCGCCAACCAGCCCGCCTTCGACGCCCTGACCGACGCCGGCCTGCTGGCCAAAAGCGACAACACCTACAGCCTTACCGACAACGGCCGCGCCGCCTACGTGCAGCAAGAGTCCGGGTTCTGCTACGCCCAGGGCTATGAAATCGCCAAGATCCAGAACATCGCCGCCAACGCCAACCCGATGGGCGCCGCCGTGGATAAATCCTGGGTAGTGACCGTGGACATCCGCCAGAAAACCATCGCCGACTGGGCCAACACCCCGGCGATTGAAAAACTGGCCCGTAACCCGGAAAACCTCTCCGAAGTGCCCAAGACCTACACCGTGGTGGTGGGCCGCTTGAAGGGTGAGCAAACGCTGAAGCTGATCGACCCACGGTTTTCAATCATGCGTGGGGTTGGGGTGAACCAGGCCTACTGACCCGTACAAAGGCTGTAATGCCCTGCACCACCTTGCTCCATTGCCTACGCGTGCGTCAGAATCCGCCGGCTTGTGTGCTGAGGTGGCCGTCTCTAAGGTGGCTCGGTCGCTGAATGTTCAGTGATCGGGTTTAGTAGCCCACGGTTTAACCTAACAAGTGCACAAGCTTCATCCATCAGACGTTCCTGTCTGTGCTTGATGGTGGCTGTGCGTAGGGCGTCCTCGGGCGCGCCGGTTTTGTTAGGTTCCACCGGTCTACTAACCTGCGTACAGCTGCCGCCTTTTCGTTTAGTAGCGATGGGGTCGTAGCCCAAGCAAGGAACTTAACAATGGCTAATGACACAACAGACTCAACCACCCTCTTCACCGTCGTCCCCGACGCCAACACCGAAACCCTCATCACCAACAGCTACGAAACCTTCACCAGCGTCAGCACACTGCTGCTCGACCTGTCCGAAGACCTGTGCGGCAAACACCGCGACATTGCCCTCGCCATCCACCAACTAAGCGAACTGGGCGTGCTGCTCACGGCCAAATTGCTCGACCGTGAAGCGCCTTGCCCTGGCTGATAAACAGCCCTAGGCAGCGCCGCTGATGGCGCTGCCTCAATTGGCGCCTGGGTAGTGATCGACATACTGCCCTGCGCGCACAGCATCCGGCATTGCCGGGTTCCTAACCCTTCAACTCAGCCGCGCGGTTACTCGCCGCATCGTCGTAAGCCACATACAAGGATTCGGCGATCTGGCTTTTGATGGCTTTGGTGGATTCCAGGCCCAGGACAAACCCTTCGGCTTTACCGCCAGCGCGGTTGAGTTCTTCGTGGGTGGAAGCGCCGGTGATAGCGTCAAGGAGCTTGATGGCGTGAGGGCCGACGCCTTTTGGGAGGGAGATTTGGTCGATGGACATTGAGAGCTGCCTGATAAGGAAAGGTCACTAGTAACTGTCGAGTATGGTAGACCGGCTCACGAAGAAAAGGGCAGCTTTCGTAAGATCTCGGTTTCGGTACCGTCAAACAACTGCAGACGGCTCAAGAGGCTGAAAAACCGTGAAAAACGAAAGCCCCAGTCGTCCTTGACGAATATTGAATTTCAGTATAAAAAGTCACCGTTCTTTACGCGTTCAAAGCTAGATAGCGTGTGCTGTCTTAAGGCTTAGTCGGGCGTTTCGCCAGACTCAAAATCATTGCTTGGTTTTATTCCGCAGACAAGATCTGCGGACCTACACTCGCAAGCTCCCTCCGGTCCGCAGATCTTGTCTGCGGCTGATTCTTGGTAAAGAGCACTCCTTTCGCATGGATCCGCGACAAAAAATTCTTGCTGACATCAATCTTGAAAGCAGTAAGATTTTTTACTCGCGGAAGCCAATTGTGCTTCTATGCGGCGGCTTCGTGCCAGAGAAGCCTCACCCAGATGCACAGGACCCACCTGTCAAGTCTCTACGCGACGCCATTACACGTCGGGTGATAAATCTCGCGAACCCTCCATACGTTTTTAGACCTGAGGAAATCAAGTCTTGGCAAGATGATGGTGTTTTTAGAAACTTAATGGATTTCGAGTCTGACTTAGCTAGTATTTGCTCACTCGTTGCCATAGTAGTAGAAAGTGAAGGATCCATCGCCGAGTTAGGCGCATTCTCTCAACTTCCCGACTTAAGAAAGAAGCTCATAGTTATTGTCGCAGAGGAACTATCTCAAGATAAGTCTTTTATTAATCTCGGAATACTAAGATACATAAAAGAAGAACACGAAACAAGTGTAAAAATCTACCCTTGGCAAATAAAATACCCGCTTGAAATCTCACTCGACATGGTAAACGACGTCGTCGAAGACATCCAAATTGAACTTGAAGCATTAAAAAAAACTCAAACATTTAATATTCAAAACGACGTACACTTGATGACATTAATCTACGAATTAATAAAAATATTCGTCGCACTAAAAGAAAGCGAACTACTTGACTCGCTAAAAAATTTCGGCAGAGAAGTTCACCGAGACGCATTGCGCAGAAGACTTTTCCTACTAGAACAATTTGGACTAATAGAAAAAATCAGTTATAGCGATTCGATTTTCTATGCATCCAGAGATGATACCTTTCATAGATTGCGACTAGCTACAAAAACTGATGGTTCAGTAGACTTTTTGCGCTCTAGAATAGAATGCCTAGAGTACTACAAAGAAACCAACAGCGAGCGCAATCGAAATAGAGCCATCCATAAAGCCAAACTAGGTGGACATTAATGGACGTCTACGATTTCCGAAAGCACGTCTCAGAAACTTTGGCCATACCGTCTCATGATGTTGCGAGGCTAATAATTCGAGCCCCACACACATATAAAAAGTACGAAATCCTCAAAAAGGATGGAGGCAGCCGCTCAATAGCTCAACCTGCAAGAGAGACGAAAGTAATACAGCGCCTTCTGATGGAAAATTTGTTTTGCTATTTACCCGTGCACGAATGTGCTGTTGCCTATAAAATCGGTTCAAGTATCAAAAAAAATGCCCAACAGCATCGCCAAAATCAATTTATCTCTAAATTTGACTTTAGAAATTTTTTTGGCTCAATCACCGAAAGAGACATCGCCGCACATCTCAGATATGTATTTGTCGGGAAAATTTCCGAAAATAGCATTTCAGATATCGCCCGTGTCTGCTGCATTAGAAACACTCTGACTGGCAACCTATGCTTAAGCATAGGAGCACCTAGCTCACCCGTACTTTCGAATTCGATACTATACTATTTCGACATAGCCATTCAAACATGGTGCAATGAAAGAAACATAGTTTATACACGATATGCAGACGATATGACTTTTTCAAGCAATGAAAAAGGAGTTACAGCTTCGATTGAGAGCTTTTTAAAACAGACATTAAAAGATATAAAACATCCATCCTTGGTGCTTAATGAAAAGAAAACAATACACCTTTCACGAAAGCATCAACGGCGAATAACTGGGCTCGTGCTTTCTAATGACGGATCAATATCGCTAGGTCGTGAAAAAAAACGTTTGATCAGCGTAATGATCCACCATTACCTTCTACAAAAGCTAGATGAGAAAGACGTCCCCATACTTCAAGGGCTGCTTGGATTCGCTAAAGATGCGGAACCTCTGTTCGTATCTAGAATGCGCGCCAAATATGGCAGTTTTGCAATATCAGAGATCATGCGTGGCCGGATGAAAAAATAATGCCATTTACTAATAGAACAATTACAGACTTCACCAACCCTTCGCCTTCTTCCTTCTAGGCATCGAGCGAGGGATATGTCAGCGCCCGCCCTAATCACCGTTTGCCGAAAAAGTTTAAGGCTGGCCTCACCAGCCGGTTCTTATCGTTCAGTCTTCTCCACCAACACCCCAAACAACTCCCCCCGCGGCATCTCACTCACCGCAATCCCCGCATTCTCAAACCACTCCTTCCCCGCTTCCGGATGCGGCCCACTCAACACCACCACCCCCTTCTCATACCGATACTGCGCCGCCGCCACATCGCCATTGCGATAAGTCGCAATCACCGTATACGGCGCGTGCCCATCAGCCTTGGGAAAATACGGCCCATCCTGATAGAACACATTGTCCGGCTTGCCATCCCACACCACCCGCACCGCCGCGTCTTCAATCCCGCGCACTTCAAAGCCCGGTCGCCCGGCTTCGGAGTCGAGGTCCTGGGGTATCAACCCGAAGTTGCTGTTATCGGCAAGATAAGCGCCCATGCATAACCCCAGGTAGCGCCCGCCCTTGGCCACGTAGTCGCGAATGGCGTCCACGCGTGCATCACCGAAGCTGTCGAGCGCAGCGGGTATGTCCTGCCCGCCGCCCGGCTGAACATAGAGGTCATAACGCGCGAGGTTTTGCGGGGTGATGTCGATGGCTTCGTCCGCGCCTACAAAGTCGATCTGGTAGTTGGGGCTGAGCCGCAGCAAGGCGTTTTTGACGTTCTCGGAACAGTCATCACAGCCCGCCGGGCCACGGTAGATGGCGACGTGGGTGATGGGCGTTGCGGCCTGTGCCCAGGGTGATTGCAAGGTGGCGAGTGCAAAAAATGCGGCAGCGATGGCGGGCAGTTTCATGGTGGTGGGCTCAGCGAACAGGGGAGTCGGGTTGTTCAAAGCCTATATCGAACGCGACTTTGAATTCGTTAACAGTTGTAAATCAGCTACTGTCGCCTGAAACCACATTCGCCAAGAGGGCCTGTAATGGAGCTGAAGTTCAGCCACGTCGACGTACTGGTCGAGAACCTTGAAGAAACCTGCGCTTATTACGCCAAAATTTTCAAGGCCAAAATCTCAACCACTCAAGTCTGGAATCGCGGCGGCTTTCATGTGCGGTATGCGGTGGTGCTGATGGGCCAGGAGCGTTTTATGCTGGTGCAGCCGTTGGCGGGCAACTTGCGCGAGCTGTTGGACGCGCACGGTGAGGGCATGATTTATCGGCATTGCTACACCACGCCGGATATTGAGGTGGCCTATGCCGAGTTGATGGCCGAGGGTGTGCAGCCGCAGGATGAAAACGGCCGGCCCTTGAGCCTGGCGGATCTGCAGTCGCCGTCCGGCACGCGCATCATTTGGTTGCCCAAGCGTTTTGGGCATTTCTCCATCGAGATTCTGGAGGAGAAAGGCTTGGAGGCGTTTATGCTGGCCGCGTTTGCTTGAACGGCGTTGCATGGGTTGCAGCGACATCCATTACGCGCTGTCTGAGCGCACGCGGTTGAGGCGCGGTGTGGCATTCAGGTCTAAGGCGTTTGACTTCGAACCGATGGGGAACAACTGGCTAATTCGTGAATATGGGCCGGATAATGTTACGCATTTTTTGAATCTCAGGACTTTTGATGCCCCTAACCAAACGCGACATTGCCCGCCTTGAACGCCGCCTGGTGGCCACGTTGACCGACGCCTGCGAAACCGCCAAAGCTGAAACCCCGGGCTTCGAGTGGCTGACTCACACGGTCGACTACGCCGCGTTCCCGCAAAGCCTGCGGGTGATTTGGGTGTTCGATACGCAGGCCAATAAGGAACTGGCCCTGGCAAACGGGGCGGATCAACGTATGCGCGAACTGACGGCTGCGGCGCTGCACGACGCCGAGGTGGCCTCGGTGAAAATCGAGCGTTGCGTGCGCTTTGATTGCGAAGAAGCCTGCAACCTCCAACATGGCGGCGATTGGCGGGCACGCCTGGCCTGATACTGCGGCGATGCAGGTGGTTCGGTTCGGCAGGTCGACCGTGTTGATGCCTTCGCAGGCAAGCCAGCTCCCACAGGGGTCGTGGAGCCGGAAGGCAAGCAAGGCACGCAGTCGCGTGTCAGCTGCTCGGTGCAGGGCGGCGTGAATGCCGGGCTGCTGGCGCAGTTGCGGCCGGATATTGCGCCGATTGACTACCCGCGCACCGTTGCACAAACCAATATCGGCGATGCCGCAGACCCCGCCAACGTCCTCCAGCAGATGAGTTCGCCTCTGCTGCAACCGAAGCTCAAAACGCTGAACTACAGCTACCTGTCGAAACAAGGCGATGGCAGCAAAGACGTGCCCACGTCGGTCAGGTTAAAGGCCGAGGGTGCCTTGCTGGTGAAGAACGAGGCCTATGGCAACATTTTCAACGTCGATTGCCTGACCCAGGCCGACCTGATCCAGTTGAAATCAAAGATGAACGGCGTGGGCGATGGCCGTGTGCTGCAAACCCAATAAGCCGATTTGAAGGTGCCGACCAGTTGGGCACCAGGCCAGACGTTGAGTGTTCACCTGCGCATGCTGAATGTACCTGGCAAGCCCACCGACACGGCCATCGAAACGAGCCTGACCTGCAAGGTCGGCGAGCGTATTGCGGCGCGACACGTGTTTGCCTCGTTGAGCGGCGACGCCATCAAGCTGGCATGCGACCAAGGAGACTATAAGACTGCTCGCGTGTTTATCGAGGACTTGGGCGTGGCCCTGACGCTGGAGTCAACGTCGAGCCAAACGCATTATGTGAATGAATATACAGCGGTGGATGTGGTGCACTAACAATCGCTATCGACGGCCCTTGATTTGCACGACACCGACACGCTTCCAAGGCGCTTGCTTCTCGCTGCACGCCAGCTCACCGGGGAACCGGTAAGTGCTCAGCTGCTTGAGCACCACCTGATCAATCACGTCGTTGCCCGAACTGCTCACTATCAATAGCCTGGGCTCCTCGGAGCCCTCTACAGCCTCCACTTGAACTTTGACCTGAGTGCCCTGCGGGCCGGGATTATAGGTTTTTGACACCGTGTACTGAGCCATCAGCAACGCGCGCTCGAGCCTGCCCCTGGCCGTCTCGGACCACACGCTGTAGTAACGTTGCTCCTGCGCAGCGGTCATTGCCACACCCCGCGTGCACAGCCGTTGGATACCCTTCCAGGCGTCACCAAAACTGGCGTTTGTCGCGCTCAGATAAAGCGCCATGGCGCCGTCCAGGTCCCGAGGGCCGCCCTTGCCTTCCTCCATCAGCTTGGCCAACCCCGTTTCAGCATTGGTGCTTTTTGGGCTGCCGATGGTGTCGATGGCGCGCCGATATAGCTGCCTGGCTTTCACATAATCCGGCGGCCCGTCATGGCCGCTCTCGGCGATCTGGCCGAGGTAGAAATACGCCTGCGCGTTGACGCCGGCTACCGACTGATACAACGTTTTGGCTTTAGCAATGTCTTGCGACACACCGTGGCCGTTTTCATACATGCCCGCCAGCAGCGTTGTGCACAGGGTGTCCCCATTCTCGCTGCGCTTGCGGATATACGTGACCTGATCGGAAGAGATCGACTCCACATCTCTGTACGCCCAGCAGCGCATGCTGGCGACAGGGTCATCCTTGTCGGCGTAGCTTTGGCAGCCGCTCATCAAGGCGGCAAGTGTGACTAAAACCAGAACCTTGCTCATCAATTGCACACACCGTGCAACTCACGCGCACTGCGCCACAGGTCATACAGGTCGTCGGCCATGCGCTCTGCAGTGCGCGCCCTTTTTTCGGCGTGAGTCAGCGCCATCAAGTGCTCATCGCTCGGCTGCTTCATGTTGAGGTCGCAGGTGTAGCGCCAGAGCAGGCCGTTGCTGCTCACACCGTCGTTGGGTAGCGCTATTGTCAGGGTTTCCAGCCAGGTGTAGGCGCGCAGATGGGCTTGCACATCGCAGTAAAAACCACAGTAGAAACGTTGATTGAGTTCGAGGTAGACCGCGCCCGGCATAAAACCCAGCTCGTAATAAATACCGTAGTAGCGGTTATCCCGAGCGGCGCTGTAGTAACGATGAATCACCGCCGCCGTTGGGACTTCATAAGGCTTGGGCAACTCAGGGTATTTATCGGCAATGCACTGCGCAACCGCCTGCCAGAGTTCCAGCTGCAGGTCTTTCAGGGTTTCGGTGTAGGCTTTTTGCAGGTCACGCACCACCAGCAGGTTGTTGTCCTGGCGTAACGTCTGCTTGAGTGCATCCATGTAAGCGTGCCCCTGGTCCTGAAACGTGAGTTTGGCGATGAGGTCGATATATTGCAGCAGGCTTTCACGCACAGCGGCTTCGCGGATCACCCACTGCTGACAGTGCTCGAGCCACAGCAGGATGTCGGCAGCATAGCTGATGCGCTGGTAGTCGATGCCCCGGCAACTGCGCGGGTCGGCGTCGCGACCGTCGAGGGTGAGGTACACCGGCGGGTAGGTCTGGTAGCCCTCGGCTTGCAGGGTGTGCAGGTAGCGGAACAACTGGGCGTCCTGGTCTTCGGCGTAAAGCTTGTTTTCGATGATGATGGCTTGGCGTTTAGTATTGCGGATCAGGATGTCGACGTTGCGGTATTCGACCTCCACAGTGACATCGTGACAGTCGAAGCCCTCGATATTCAAAGCTTCCAGAAACAGTTGCAGCAACTTGCTCCCGGCCGCGTGCGCACCTTGAGGGTTGAGCAGAAAGGCCAGGTAGCGCGAGTGCAGGCGCACTTCATCGGAGCCGCTGCGCAGCAAAGTGAACAGGTTGAAGGCCGGCAGGCGGTGCAGTTCGGCCCGAAGTAAAGCGGCGCGGTGGATCAAGGGGGGCAAGGCTCATTTCCTTATGCGGGCAATGCGAGGGAGTGATTGTATTGCGCCATCACCGAATATGCATCCCTGCCATACTCATTGGCGCCCCTGTGCGCCACCCGGGCAATCAGCCTGCTCGCGCAGTGACGACGCCACCATCAAATCGTGCGCCAACGCGCGCACCACGGCCAAATCATGGCTAATAACAGGTAGGTCAGGCCGTGCTCTTCCTGCAACCTTTGGTTGTTTTTTTCCGCGCATTCCCCTCAACTACTGCCCTGCCCTCACACGCGAGTATCAACCTTGGAACGCTATGAATCGCTGGTCATCGGCCTGGGTGCCATGGGTGCCGCCACGGTGTATCAACTGGCGAAAGCCGGTGTGAACGTCGCCGGTATCGACCGTCATCACCCGCCCCACACCCTGGGCTCCAGCCATGGCGACACGCGTATCACGCGGCTGTCGGTGGGCGAAGGCGCGCAGTACGTGCCCATTGTGCGGCGTTCCCACGCTATCTGGCGCGAGCTGGAGGCGTTGTCGGGGGAGGCGCTGTTTGAGCAGTCGGGGTTGCTGGTGCTCACCTCTCGTGATGACTTTGATCCCAGCGATGCAACCGACTTCACCCTGCGCACCATTGGCCTGGCGCAAACCTACGGCATTGAACATGAGCTGCTGGACGCTGCACAGATTCGCCAGCGTTTCACGCAATTTGCCCAAGTGGCGCAGAGCGCCATCGGCTATTACGAGCCTGGCGGCGGCTTCGTGCGCCCAGAGCGGTGCATTGATGTGCAGCTCAGTTTGGCCGAACAACACGGCGCCACGCTGTACAAGGGCGAGACGGTGACTCACATCGGTTCGGATGCTCACGGCGTCACGGTGACCACCAACCAGCGCACGCTACAGGCCGACAAGTTGGTCGTGAGTGCAGGCAACTGGGCCGGCGAGTTGCTCGGCGCGCCGTTTGACCGGTTGCTGAGTGTTTACCGGCAACAGCTGTTCTGGTTCGCGCTGGAGCCCGGGGCCGACCTGGTGGGCAAATCCCCCACCTATATCCTCACGCACGATCAAGGCCAGACCCACTATGGTTTCCCGGCGTTGCCCGGCGAAGGCAGCCTGAAGCTGGCTACGGCGCAATATCACACCACCTCCACGCCGCAAACGCTGGACCGCACGGTCTCGGCGGCGCAAGCGCAGGCGATGTACGAACAGCATGTTCAGGGCCGTATCACCGGCGTGTCGGCCAAGGTGGTCAAGTCGGCGGTGTGTGCCTACACCGTGACGCCGGACCACGATTTCATCATCGACAAACACCCCACGCTGCAGCACACCCTGGTGGTGTCGCCGTGCTCGGGGCACGGCTTCAAGCATTCGGCGGCGCTGGGTGAGGCGTTTGCGCAGTGGTGCATGCGTGGGTCGAGTGAGCTGGACCTGTCGGCGTTTTCGCTCAAGCGCTTCGAGGGCCAATAGGCCCTGGCACTGAGGCCAGGCGCCGGCTTACTTGGCAAACGCGTACTCGCCGCCCTGCTCCACCGCCTTGCGGTACGCAGGTCGCGCCTGGAAGCGTTGCACCCAGGCCGCCAGGTTTGGATACGCCTGCAACTTGCCCTGGGCCTTGGCGATTTCGCCGATAAAGCTCATCTGGATGTCCGCGCCGCTCAGTTCGTCACCGAGCAGATACGGCGTATCCGCCAGCACATCATTCAGATAGCCCAGGTAATTGGCCACCTCCGACTCGATACGCGGGTGCAACGGCGCGCCGGCCTCTCCCAGGCGCCCGACATAGAGGTTGAGCATCAGCGGCAGCATGGCCGAGCCCTCGGCAAAGTGCAGCCATTGCACATATTTGTCGTACGCTGCGGTGGCAGGATCAGGCTGCAGGCGGCCTTGGCCATGGCGGCGGATCAGGTAGTCGATGATGGCGGCGGATTCGATCAATACCAGGCTGCCGTCTTCGATAACCGGGGATTTGCCCAGCGGGTTGATGGCCTTGAGTTCCGGTGGTGCCAGGTTGGTTTTCGGGTCGCGCTGATAGCGCTTGACCTCGTAGGGCAGGCCGAGCTCTTCAAGCAGCCAGAGGATGCGCTGTGAGCGCGAGTTGTTAAGGTGGTGAACGGTGATCATGGGCAACTCCGCAGGGCAAGGGTGGGTGTCAGGGGTTGAGACTACGCCAGCACGGGGGAGTGCCCACAATTAATTGTCACAGCCCCTTGAGCAGAGGCTGCACAGCCGCAGGGATCAGGCGACGGCCGTCAAATACACCTCTTGCTTGAGCGCATCGATCAAGCCGTCGATGGTGGGGTAGCGTTTACCTTTCAACGGTGGCCAGCGCTCAATGAACAGGTGACCTGTCTCATCCTTTTGGATCGGGGTGGTCACAATGTCTCCGGTCCTGGAACGGTGGAGCAGATTGGCCTGGTTGGAGGACGCGTACTCGATCAGGAAATCGCCGATGTTTTTCAGGCGCACGCTCGGCAGGGTCGAGGCAGAAACCGCCGTTAACAACACCTGCGACTTGAGCGCATGAACCAGGAACTCCAGCGTGGCGTAGCGCTGTCCCTGCACCTGTGGCCAACGGTCTATAAAGAACTGGCCGCTGTCGTCAATTTGAACGGGGGTGGAAATAATGCCTCCCGTATTGGAGCGGTGCAGCACATTGGCTTGGGTGGTAGAAGGCCGCTCGATCATGAAGTCGCCGACACTTCTAAGCCATGTGCGATCCGCGGTCGGCGCAGGGCGCGGTGCAGGTGTACCGGCAATACCGACGTCGACCTTGAAATCACTGCGCAGGGCGACGCCTTCGGGGGTTTTTATCGATTTCTCGAGAATTTCCCAGGCGCCTCGGTGCAGGGGACGTGCGTGATCGGGCGCGACATCGCGTACCGTCAAGCTGACCGCATCCTGCAACTGCGCGATACCGGGCACACCCTGGTACATATCTGCGTGGGCAGTGCCCATAAGCGCAACCCATTTATGCGGCCCCTGCGCCGCCTGGTCAGCCTTGATCACCTCATTGGCGAAATAGCTGAACAGGTTTTCGCGAGCGCTCAAGTCTCGCAGGCCTTTGACGTGATAGCTGGCCGTGCAGTCGAGCGCACGCACCCGGATGCCCGCCTTGTTCGCGGCCTTGACGACGTTGGTGTAAGTGTCGCTGCCCGAGTACCCGTGCGGCATATGGCCGAGGTCCTGCGCCCGCAAATAGCGTTTGAGGTTGTCCGGCATTTTCAGCGTGCTGTAAAAGGCCTCCAGTTCCAGCTGATGCAAATCGGTGAGCAAGTGTTCCAGGTACAAGGTTTTAACGCCCTGCTCCTTCAATAACTTCATGTAGTTGATCAGGAACCGTTTGCTCGACCGATCGGCATGGGCTTCAGCGATGATAAGTCCCAACTTCAGTTTATAGACCTGCTTGATAAACGTTTCTTCATTGGTTGCCGCGGCCAGCTCGACGAAGCTGGAACGGGCCGGCGGCGTGTACGTGGCAAACGCTGCCTTGGCGCTCTGCTGCAGGCGAATGCGCGTGCGCTTGAACGTATTGAACGCCTCCTCAAAGGGGTGCGCTGCCTGAAAGCCATAACGAGAATCCAGGTCACGATGCGAATGCACCATATCGTCCAGCTGCGGCTTGAGGGTCGCCGGCAGATCAAACGCGGTGTAATGGGAAGGTGAGGCGAGGTCCACTACTGCCGTTGAAGGGCCCGCCACCGGCAACGGTTGCGCAACGGGCGCCATCGTCAGCCGGTAGTCACCCCGAGACAAGGCGGCCGCAGACGTATCGAACTGGATGCCCACCGCCTGGCCCGGCGCACCTTCATCAACACGCAGGGCGACGACATTCTGCAAGTCGGCCAGGCCTGGCACCTCGTCCGTTCCGCCTATGCGGTTGTGATCCACCAGAGCGATCCAGCCTTCCTGCGGCTCTTGGGCTGCCAGGGTTTTATGGGAGTAGAAGTTTCTGAGTTTGCCGCTGCGCGGGACAAACCGCTCAGCCCCGGAAAGCTCCAGCACGTGCTCCAGATGATAGGAACTGGACGCGTCCACACCCTCGATCGCGACGTTGTGCTGATGGGCTTCGAGCATCAGTTTTCGAAACGTAAACGGCGCGTCCAGGTCCCAGCCCAGGGCTTTGTCGACACGCGCAAGGTGGTCTTCGACGCGCTTCAACGCGTGGGCGAGGTCACCTTTGGCTTGCCCATTGATAATTCTGAGTTTGGTGCGAAACACATCGGCCGGCAGGTTTTCGATGTACAGGCGCTTGAGCCCCAGTGCCGCCAATGCCTGCATGTCTTCGATCAATAACTGCTTACTGACCACACCGGCATTGGCTGCGCCAATGATCAGCCTTTGCTTGAGCGGGAACAGGCTGGCAAGCACCGCGCTGGGGCTGGAGTCAGCGGCCAGCAGTGGCAAATCGGTACGGGGCGAACGCGCCGGCGGTGCGGCAAACAGCGCCTCTGCATCTTCGGTCAGCTGTTTGACCTGGTTGTCATAGCTGTCGCGCAGCCCTCGCAAACGCGTCAATACGTTTTCCCGTGCAGCCTCCTCAAGCGCGTTGTCGGGGCTCGCGAAGCGTTTGCCGAAGTCAGTGTCAAGTGCGACCCTGAACTGCGAACCTTGCTCGGGCGAAATCTCGTAGCGCGCCAATGGCTGTACGGCCTCTTCCTGAAGTGCTTGATACTTCTTGCGCCCGCCTCCCGCCACCCCTGAGCGCAGCCAGCGACCATCGGCGTGCTGGTTGACCAGACGCGCAGTCGAATGCATTTGCCCGGTGAGTGGGTCATAGCGATACAACAAATGCCGGCCCAGCGCGTCTGGCGTGTTGCGGGTCCAAAAATCCTGGCCTTCAAACAGCACCGGTTTCATGTCGGCGGGTAGGCGCGGGTCAATGGCAGCGATCAGTTCAGCCTCTTTCAGCGCTTTAGCCGCCGGCCTGATGGAGAACGTCGAGAACGGCCCCTTGAGGGCCGGGCGGAAGTCGAATAACACTGCACCGCCCAGATTCGCCAGGTAACCGACGAAGTGTTGCAGCGCCCCGCCGCTGTCGCCCTGTTGGTAGGCATGGATGGCGAGCATCGCGTCCTTGAACGCCAGCAAGCTGCCCAGGCCCAGGCTCAACACCGGAAAAGGAATGGTGACGATGGCCGTGACCAGCTCAACGCACGTCCAGAGAATGCCCGTGATCATCGCTGTGCGATTGACCGTGGTGGCGGCCACATCATCGATCTTGCGTTGCAGCACCATGTTGTAGAGCTCATGCCGCAGGTCGGTCAGCGGCGTGGCATGGGCGATCGGGTCATGGCGCGCAGGGCTTGGGGTGGTGCGGTCAATTGTTTCGGGCAAGCCCTTGCGGGCAGTCGCCAGGAACGTTTTGATCCGCGCGGTGGCGCCAGTGCCTACCCGGCCGTTGAGATAATCCGAGACGCCTTCGACTTTTTTCAGCCAGTAGTTGAACAGTTTCGCCTCACGCACGGCGATGCCATCGGGCGCATTGGGGGTGTACAGCAGCACCGGGTTGTCACCGTGGCTGAACAGGTAGTTGCCGATGACCCATTCGCCGTCAAGCATCAGGCGATGGACCCGGTAGGTGTTGCGCGTCGCCGTGGTCGTGTCGCCCAGGCTATCGATGGCGCGCTCCAGCCAGGCCAGGTCAGCGCGGGCGATGTGGCCGCGCAGGCAGCCATCGAGCGCGGCGTATTTGATCTGCAATTGGTTGATCGCCAACGTGGCATTACGCCGTTCGGCATAACCGGGGCTTGTCGCGCTTTGCAGTGTGCTGCGCACTTCGTCGATATAGCGCTGGCCGACCCATACGCCGGTCACCGAGCGGGAAACGTTTTGCGCCGTCAAGCGGCTCAGGTCGACGCCTTTGGGCCCGCTGAAGGTGGCGGAGGTGGAGAATTTCGGGTCGATGAAGCCGACGTTATCCTGGTAGCCGTCCCGGTACAGCCGGGTATAGGAAATGGGCGCGGGCTTGCCGCCCAACAGCGGCCAGGGCGCCGTAATGAACAGGGTGTCCGGGTCAATATCGTTCTGGCTGCGCCCCAGCAGCGTGTTCAGGCTGAGCGTGGCTTGCTGGTGTACATAGGTGTTGAAGGCAATAAAATTAGCCTCCGAATCCGGCCGGGCGTTATACACGCGCAAGGCGCCTGCCGCGTCCTCGCCCAGGCGGGTCAAGCGGGCGCGGTCCGCCGCCGAAGCAGAGCGATACCATAACGGCGTGGCGTATTCGTAGTCGTCCTGCGCGGCGCTTTGGGAATGCACCGCCATGGCGTCCAGGCACACGGTGTGGGAACACAACGGCCCAAAGGTCACCTCCGTGTGTTCCTGCGCGTCGGGCTTGAAACCCAGCCCGGCGAGGAACGTGCCCATCTTCGGGCGAAAACGCAGCGGGCATTGCTCCAGCACGTAGTCGCGCAGGGTGCGGCCCTTCCACCGGGTGTTGTCGTCGGCCCAACCGATGATATGCGTCTGGCATTCGCGCTCGCTGGCAAATGCCATGAACTGGCGCTCGCGCGGAGAGCCTGGGGTGCACAGCAGCAAGCGTTGGGTTTGGCCTTGTGGGTCGTCCTCCCGCAACAACCACAGGTCACGCAATTGCGCACCGTGCAGCAGTACGGTCTGGGCGCACAGGCGAGGGTTGGTGCCGCCGCGCAGGTCTTCGAATAATTGGTAGTCCGCCGCGCTCAGGTCACCCCGCAACTTGGCGACATAGGCGAGCAACGCCAGGCGCTGATCAAACAGGTTACGGGCAGCCTGCTTGAAAGCCGGCATGGCCTGCATTTCTCTTTGCTGCGCGGCAAAGTCCAGACGCGGTTGGTAGCCCGGCTCACGCAGTATGCCCAGCAGGCTTTGCGCATTCAGCTGCGCAAACGCGCTGCCCGCATAGGTCACGGTGGTCTTGGTCAGAAAGTCCGAACCCGCCAGCTCATCATCGATGTGCAGCCCCGAATAGCTCAGGTCTGCCAGGCTGCGCTGCTGCTCATAGGTGCCTACATGGGCGACGTGACGTCGGGTGGTCACCTGCAACTGCTGCAGGTCCAGGTTATACAGTTCGAGTTCCTCGTCCAGGTACTCGGTGAGCTGGTGACTCGCCAGGGCCTGGGGAGAGGCGACAGGCCCCAGCAGGTCCAAATAGGCTGAGCGAGCCTGATTGTAGCCTCGGATAAACTGACCCAAGGTTTGTTGGCTCAGCGAATCGGCGCTGCGGTACCAATCCGGCAAGCTGTTGTACAGGCTGCGCTCCAGCAGCTGTTGACGCCTGAATTGCAGGCGTGAGGACAGGTCCGGCAGCGCAGCTTTCACCGCGCTGTCCAGGGCAGCCTTGAGCGTCGCGGCATCGTGGGACGGGTTATTGACCAGGCTCAGGGCCAGCTCAATGTCCTGGCTACGCTTGTCGAGCAGCGCGTTGTAGGTGTGCTCAAACAATGGCTCACCTTCAATGGGCAACAAGTGCAGCGGCCAAATACTGGCCACATCCAGCGCCTGATAACGCACCGGCAAGTGGCGACAGAACTCCTCACGGCCAGCCGGCAGGAGCAACAGCGCCTTGAGGCGTTGGTCCAGTTCCGCGAGGGAATCAAAGGCCTCCAGACCTCGGTTTGGGGTAAACAGCAGCACCTGGCCGACGCTCTGCCCTGACGTCAAGTCAGCCACCACAGGGCTGGCCTTGCGCGTCAGCACGAACGCCCCGGCGAACGCCACCGTCTGGTCCTGGTAACTGAACGTGAGCGAGTACATGCCCGGCCGAAAGTCCGGGCCACGGGAGCAATCTTCAATCATGCGTTGCTCGGCCGGCGCCAGCAGGTAGTCACGCACATCCAGCTTGGCCTGCTGCTCCAGCGCGCCAAGGCCGGCGATTTGGGTGAGGTAGCTCTTGCGGCCCTGGCCGTCCACCGTGCCGACCTCGTCAAGGCCCTGCAGATGCGTATTCAGGTCGGTTTTGAGCTGGGCGAGCACGGTTTTACCGGTTTCTTCGGTGAGGTCTGCCTGCGTCAACGCCTCAAATAAACTGCGCGACCGATTCAACAGGACGTTGTTGGCGCGGATCAAGGTGGTGTTGAGCTTTTCCAGGGCCAACAGTTCGGGCGGCAATGCCGCCGGTTGCCGGGTTTGAGTGCGCAGGTCCGGGTCGATCTCAAGCAGGTGTGTACGAATTTCCTGAAGCGTCGGTGCGGCGGATGTGGGGTTCGGCGTGCTCATGGGCACGGTCCTCATGCTGATGGAATGAACCCTCAGCATGAGAGCGAGCCTGGGTGTATCGGCGGTACATATTGTTCAGCGGCCGGCGCCTCAGACCAGCCGGAACCGTGCAGTGTTATCACTCAATGCGCGACTGCCCTTACTCAAGGTATCCGCCGCCGAATTGACCGCCCGTGCGCCGTCCAGCAAGCGCCCTGCCGCCTGGTCGACCTGCTGGATATTGCCGCTGACTTCATCGGCGGTGGCGGCCTGTTCTTCCACCGCTGCCGCGATCTGCGCCAGGGTGTCGGTGACGTGCTGCACCGCACCGGCAATTTCGCCCAGGCGGGTGCCCAGGCCCGTCACGGATTCGGCGTCGGTCAGTGCCTGGTCGCACGCCGCGCCCATCAGGCTGACGGCTTGGCTGACGGTCGCGCGCAGGCTGTCCACCGTGCCGGCGATTTGTGCGGTGGACGCCTGGGTGCGTTGCGACAGGCTGCGCACTTCATCGGCCACCACGGCAAAGCCACGGCCCTGCTCGCCCGCACGCGCAGCCTCGATGGCCGCGTTGAGCGCCAGCAGGTTGGTCTGTTCGGCGATGCCACGAATGGTGTCGACCACCGACTGAATCTGCTGGCCCTGCTGGCTGACCTGCTCCAGGGCGTTGGCCGTGTCGGTCAGGCGCTGGTTGAGTTGCTGGATACTTGCCGTGGTGCGCTGGCTGTCGCGGCTGCTGTCTTCGGCGATGCGCCTGGTGTGCTGCGCGCTGCCCGAGGCCTGTTCGCAACTCTTGGCCACGCCCATGGAAGTGGCGGCCAATTGGGTCGCGGCGGCTGCAATCTGGCTGATTTGATGTTGCTGGTCTTCAACCTCGTTAAGGGTGCTGCCCGACTGCGCATTCAGGGTGAGCACGGCTGAGCCGAGTTGCTGGGTTTCGTGATTGACGCCCAGCAGGCTGGTGCGCAGTTGCATCACGGCAACGTTGAGTGCCCGGCTGATCGCGGCCAATTCATCACGCCCTTCTACCGCCACTTCGACGCACAGGTTACCGTCGCGCAACGACTCGGCCAGTGTGGTAATGCCACTGGCGCTGCGGCGGATCGAGGCTTGCAGACAGATAAACAAGTACAACGCGGCCAGGGCCAGCAGGCTGAACGTCGCCGCCACCGGAATAAAGTGCTGGAGCGAACGCTCGCGGTAGTCGCTCAGGCGCGCATCCAGTGAATTCAGCGACTGGCTGCGCAACGCCCCCAACGCGCCCAACATGCTGTCGACGCTGCGGTCGAAGGCGACGCTGTCCACTTTGATGGTGCCGCCGAACACGCCGTCGTCCAGGGTTTTAAGCTCGCTATCCAACAGTTGCAGGCTGCTGTCATATTGCGCTGTCCACGGCTCGATCCCGGGAAATTGTTTGGCTTTGAGCGAAGCGGCGGCCTTGACCAACTGGTCGCGTGCATCGCCGATACGGCCGCGCAGGTCACGCATCTGCAAGCGGCTTTGCAAAGTGAACTGCCCCGAGGCGATGGACGACTGGCCAACGCTGGCGGTGCGGCCGATGCGCTCGATCAGGTCCGGGGTCTGCTGGGTGGAGATCTGCATCAGCAGGTAGGTCTCCAGCCATGGGTCGAGGATCAGGCCGGTGTCCAGAGTGATTTGCTCGCGCAGGGTTTGCAGCGCCGTCAACGCGGCGGTGAAACGGTCGTAGCCGTCCGGCCACCAGCCCACGGTGCGCAGGGACTGGGTGTCCATGCCCTTGACGGCCGCCTGCAACGCCTCGAAACGCGCCAGGGTGTCGGCGCTGGCATTGCGGGCTTTGAGCACCTCACCCAGGGCTTGCAGACTTTGCACAATCATCGGGTTGCCGGCATCCACTTTGTCCATGGCAGCCTGGGCGGCCGGGGTTGGCACGTGGAGGATATCCAATGCTTTCCAGCGCGCGGCCAGGTTGCGTTGCGCGCTCAATTGGCCATCAAGTGTGTCCAGGGCCAACAGTTGGTGCACACCGGATTGCTCGCTGCTGATCACGTTCAATTTGCCGCGATAGTCCGAACCAATCATCCAGAGACTCCCCGCCAGGGGCAGCATGAACAGGAAAAACAGCACCTGGAACTTGCGCGCAAAACCGAAACGGCCGAGCAAATGGATACCGGGTGATAGAAGAGTGTGCATGGCCGACCGCTCCCGAAAACGCGCTGGAAATGACTAGAAGCAAAATGCCATGTCATTGATTAGCCTGGCTCTAGCAAGATACGGGCCGTTGCAGGAGGGGCCGGAGATAGGCGGTGCGGCAATGAAAAAGTGCACGGGCGTGCGCAAAAATGGGGCAAAAACACTCAATGACGAGAGTGAAACGGTAACTGTGGGCGCCAGCTCGCCTGCGATGGCGTCCACTGGGGCTGCCAGACACACAACCCCTCCCCCATCACGCTCTTAATCCGCCACGTTCACCCGCATGTACTGACTGAAATTATTAATGTGATCATCCAGGTTATCCTCAAGCATCATCCGGTACTGGTCACAGAAATACTTCAGCATCGCCTCACGGGCCTCGGCCATCTCGGCGCCGGACTTGAAGTTGCGGGCGCTGGCCCAGGCATTGAAGCGCGTGGTACCGAACATCATTGAGGCACTGACCTCACCGAGGTTTTCACAGGTTTTGAGCTGCTCGTTGGACAGTTCGATATGCGCGTCTGCGCGGTCGTAGAAGGCTTGGTCGGTGGTCTCGGCCATGGCAGGGTTCCTGGGTCAGCAAAAGAAGGCGGCTATTGGAGCATATTCGAGCGCAGCAAAGCAGGCGCCTCCCACTGGGAGGCGCCTGGTGCTTCACGCCAACGCCAGCACCAACCGCTCAAGCCCGATACCGAAGCCCGCGCCTTCACGGTACGCCCCGCCGCCCACCACTTGCTGTTGCGCCCCCAATGTCGGGCAGCGCACCTCGAAACCGTTGCCCTCAAGGTAGTAACTCAGCCCACGTTTCACGGCCAGGTTCAGCGCATAGTCGAGCCCCAGCGTGTCGAGAAACCCGGTGCACAGGGCCTGGCTGCGCTGCAACGCCAACCCGGGGTCAGGGCTTAGAATCTCCAGCCCCAGTTGAGTGAACTCACGATAACGACCGGCTTGCGGTCGCTCATAGCGATAACACCGCGCCACGTAGAAAAACATCGCCGCCTCGCGGCCGTCGAGCAACGCAGCGTTGCGCTCCTGGAACAGCGCGGTGGCTTCCGGGATCAGGCAACACTGGCGGCCCGCCTTGTCATCAAAGGCCCACATCTGCCCAATGATTTCGCTGCCGCCGGCTTTTTCGATAAACGTGTCCCGGCCCCACAGGGCCGGCACGATGACTTCTTCAGCGCCCGCTTCGATGAAGGTAGCTCCGGAAACGGCCTTCTACTTCACGCATCGTTGCGGCTTCTTTGCCGGTGACCATTCGGGTTCCACGTAGCATTGTCATGGGTTGAATCTCCAGTGTTTGCAGGCAATAAAAAAGGCGCCATAGGCGCCTTGGGAGGGGTTCATTGAGTGATCAGCGGGGCTGGTCAATCAGTGAGCGCAAGCAACCACGGCACCTGAAGGAAGGTCCGTGGGGATGATGGCGGTTGCTGTGCGAAAATTCAGTCATGGGCAGATCCTTGCACACCCGTAGGAAAAGTTACAAGTCACTTCACGCCAGCAACGCAGTAATCCATCGCGCCTGCTGGGCAATCTCTTGCAGTTTTTGCTCCGGCACTGCTTGGCGTGCCTGCTCAAAACTGGCCAAAGTCTTGTGCTTCTGGCGCAGCATCCGCTGCCACTTGGCCAAAAACTCCGGGCTGCGGGCTTGCATTTGCAACGGGCCAAAGTACAGCTGCTCATCGGTGTAGGCCACTGGCCCTGCGCGCTCGGCCACGATGATTTCATAGTAAAAGCGGTTTTCTTGCAGCAACTCTTCGCAAAGGATGCGGTAGCCGTTTTCCATCAGCCATTGCCGCAAGGGTTGCTCGCCACCGTTGGGTTGCAGAATCAGCCGCTCCTCGCCGCTCAAGTAGGCTTTACCGCTGTCGAGGATGTCGCGGATCGTCTCGCCGCCCATGCCACAGACGCTGATCGCAGTGATCCCGTCGCCCGCTTCAATCGCCGCCAGGCCATCGGCCAGGCGCACGCTGATGTGCTGCTCCAGGCCATTGTCGCGCACGGTGCGTTGGGCTGCGTGAAAGGGCGTGGTCGCCACTTCCCCCGCCACTGCGGCCGTGATCACGCCACGGCGCATCAAGGCCACCGGCAGGTAGCCGTGGTCCGAGCCGATGTCGGCCAGGTGCGCGCCGACGGGCACGTGGGCGGCCACGCGCTCCAGGCGCATGGACAATGTGTGTTCGTTCAACGGTGGTTCCTTGTCATTCCCCGGAAAACCGGTCGCGGCTGTTGGTCAGGTGCAGCACCATGGCGGCCCGCGCCGCGTCCGGGTCCTGGCGTTTGATGGCATTGAAGATCGCCTCATGCTCCAGGTTCGCCAACTGCCCCAGCTTGGCGAAGTCGGCACCGCCGCGTTCCACGCCCTTGACCTGGGTGCGCGGAATCATCGCATTGCCCAGGTGCAGCATGATTTCGGTGAAAAAGGTATTGCCGGTGGCTTCCGCGATCAGTTGATGAAAGCGTTTGTCCTCTTCCACACAGCTGTCGTTACTGGCCAGCGAGGCCTGGTAATCGTCCAGCGCCTGACGCATGTGCGCGAGCTGCTCGTCGCTCCTGCGCAGCGCGGCCAGAGCCACGGCTTGCACCTCCAGGCCCAGGCGCAGCTCGAGCATGTTACGCACGCTGGCGACCGTGTCCACATGCAAGCGCAAACCTTGCTGGGCGTGTTGCGCCAGCACAAAGGTGCCGATGCCGTGACGCGTCTCCACCAGCCCCGACGCCTGCAGCTTGGAGATTGCCTCACGCACCACTGTGCGGCTCACGCCATGTTCCAGCACGATGCTGGACTCGGACGGCAACTTCTCACCGGGTTTGAGCTGGCCCAGCAGGATGCGCTGGGTCAGCGCCTCGACCACGCCTTGGGCGAGGTTATTGGAACGTTTACGCACAGGGTTTGCGCTTTCGATGGGCATCACTATGGGTCCACGGGGTTGGCTGCGGGGAGCTTAACACCCTGCCCCGAGTAGGCGCAGGCTTGATTCATAAAGCCGCCAACTTGTATGACAACTAATCTGGACGGCGCTTGAATCGCCAGCCCTTGCGAGCCGTACGTCGAGGTGAAATGTACGTTAACCCCCATCGGCGAACGATCAAAACGCCCAACAAACGCTAGCCAAATAACCAAAACACATACCCAGTCAGCCGCCTTATAAGAACAAAAACAGTTGCAGCCACATTGCGAACCCAAGAAAAGTACTTGTATGATGTCTGGCAACAAAACACGCAAACCCGCATAAAAATAAATCAGGGGGAGTTTTTTAATTGTGAACAATTCAAGCCACGCATCCGCCGCTCCAGACAGTGATTCGGTCCTCACGCGCGCCGTGAGCAAAGTGAAGGGCCACGTGCTCCCACTGTTCGTGATCATGTTCATCCTCAACTACATCGACCGGGTCAATATCGGCTTTGTGCGCACGCACATGGAGCATGACCTGGGCATCGGCGCGGCCGCCTACGGCCTGGGCGCCGGGTTGTTTTTCATTGGCTACGCGCTGTTTGAAGTGCCCTCCAACATGCTGCTGCAAAAGGTCGGTGCGCGTATCTGGCTGACCCGCATCATGTTCACCTGGGGCATCGTCGCCACACTGATGGCGTTTATCCAGAACGAAACCCAGTTCTACATCCTGCGCTTTCTGCTGGGCGTGGCCGAGGCGGGTTTTTTCCCGGGGGTGATCTACTACTTCACACGCTGGCTGCCCGGCGTGGAGCGCGGTAAAGCCATCGCCATCTTCCTCAGTGGCTCGGCGGTTGCGTCGCTGATCTCCGGCCCGCTCTCGGGGGCGCTGTTGCAGATAGAAGGGTTCGGGTTTCACGGCTGGCAATGGATGTTTGCCATCGAAGGCCTGGCCTCCGTGGCACTGGGCTTCTTCGTGTGGTTCTGGCTCGACTCCAAACCCCACGACGCCCAGTGGCTCACCCGTGAAGAACAGGACGCGCTGGTGGGCGCCATCGACCAGGAACAGCGCGCGCGTGAGGCGCTGACCACGGTCAAACCGACCATTGCCAAGCTGCTCAAAGACCGGCAGATCCTGCTGTTCTGCGCCTTGTACTTCTGCATCCAGCTGACGATCTACGCCGCGACCTTCTGGCTGCCGAGCATCATCAAGAAGATGGGCGATTTAAGCGACGTGCAGGTCGGCTTCTTCAACTCGATCCCGTGGCTGATCTCGATCATCGCCATGTATGCCTTCGCCGCGTTGTCGGGCAAGTTCAAGTTCCAGCAAGCCTGGGTCGCCGCCGCACTGCTGATTGCCGCCGCCGGCATGTTCATGTCCACCACCGGCGGGCCAGTCTTCGCCTTTGTCGCGATCTGCTTTGCGGCCATCGGGTTCAAGTCCGCGTCCTCGCTGTTCTGGCCGATCCCACAGGGTTACCTGGATGTGCGCATCGCCGCGGCCGTGATCGCGCTGATCAACTCCATCGGCAACCTGGGCGGCTTCGTGGCCCCCACCACCTTCGGCTTTCTGGAGCAGAGCACCGGCTCGATCCAGGGCGGCCTGTATGGCCTGGCCGGCACCTCGGTGCTGGCGGCCATCCTGGTGTTTTTTGCCAAGACTTCGCCTTCTGCCGTGCTGTCACCGCCGAGCGTTGCAGCAACAGGCACCGCTATCAGCAAACCTCTTTAAGCTTACTTAGGATCCTGCCATGACCACGCCCGTCGTCACCCATTTCCACGTCATTCCCGTCGCCGGCCACGACAGCATGCTGCTGAACCTGAGCGGCGCCCATGGGCCATTTTTTACCCGCAATATCGTCATTCTCAAGGACAGCTCGGGCAACACCGGTGTCGGTGAAGTGCCCGGCGGCGAACGTATCCGCGAGACCCTGGAAGACGCCCGCAGCCTGGTGATCGGCCAACCCATCGGCCAGTACCAGCGCATACTCAACCAGATGCGCACCACCTTCGCATCAAGGGATGCCGCCGGCCGTGGCCTGCAAACCTTCGACCTGCGCATCACCATTCACGCGGTCACTGCCATGGAAGCCGCCCTGCTCGACCTGCTCGGTCAATTCCTCGAAGTGCCCATCGCCGCCCTGCTGGGCGAAGGCCAACAGCGTGACGCGGTAAAAATGCTCGGCTACCTGTTCTACGTGGGCGATCGCGCGGCCACTGACCTTGCCTACCGCAACGAAGCGGACGCCGATGATGACTGGTTCCGCCTGCGCCATGAAAAAGCCCTGACCAGCGAGGCCGTGGTGCGCCTGGCCGAAGCCGCCAAAGCCAGATACGGCTTCAACGACTTCAAACTCAAAGGCGGCGTATTGAGTGGCGATGAAGAAATCGAAGCGGTGACGGCCTTGGCCGAGCGCTTCCCGGATGCACGCATCACCCTCGACCCGAATGGCGCATGGTCCTTGAAAGAAGCCATCCGCCTGTGCCGCGACCAGCACCACGTGCTGGCCTACGCCGAAGACCCCTGTGGCGCAGAAAACGGCTACTCGGGCCGCGAAGTCATGGCTGAATTCCGCCGTGCCACCGGGCTTAAAACCGCGACCAACATGATCGCCACCGACTGGCGTGAAATGGGCCACGCGATCCAGCTGCAATCGGTGGATATTCCCCTGGCCGACCCGCACTTCTGGACGATGCAAGGCTCGGTGCGCGTGGCGCAGATGTGCAATGAGTGGGGCCTGACCTGGGGTTCGCACTCCAATAACCACTTTGATATTTCCCTGGCCATGTTCACCCAGGTGGCCGCCGCCGCACCGGGCGACATCACCGCGATCGACACCCACTGGATCTGGCAGGACGGCCAACGCTTGACCAGGGAACCGCTGAAAATCGAAGGTGGTTACGTGAAGGTGCCCAGCAAACCGGGCCTGGGCGTGGAGATCGACATGGACGCCGTGGCCAAGGCCCACGAACTGTACAAAGGCATGGGCCTCGGGGCGCGGGACGACAGCGTGGCGATGCAGTTTTTGATTCCAGGCTGGGCCTTCAACAACAAACGGCCTTGCCTCGTACGGTGAGATCCGGGCTTGCGGCAGCCAGGGCCAGCTTCAGCAGCTCCTTGCGCTGCATCGCACGCCCCAGCACTGCGTGCGCACCTTGCCAGTGGACCGTCAGCAAAAGGCTCAGCTTTTGCTGGCTGGGCAAAGGCCCCGCCAGCCAATAGCTCTTGCGCTCGCGGATGCTGATGGCGTTCAACAGCCAGTCATCACCTTGCGCCGCCAGCCATTGCTCAATGGCTGCGTGATGCCGCTGGAGCAACCCCTGGGCATCCCACACCGTCATTTGCGCGATCAGTTGCGGCAAGTTGCGCGTGGCCGTCATGTGTTTCATATCAGCCGCCAGGGCGACCTCAAGGTCGGCTTCGATCGCAGCCTGGCATTCGCTGAAATAACGCTGCGGCCAATCCGCCGTCAGCCCCGCCCGCCGCGCCAGCACCTCGTAGGCCCAGATATCCACGGATGCGGTCATTTTGCCGGTGAAGTTCAGGGTATTGTCCAAAATCGCCGTGGCCAATAACGCCGCGCTGTGCCGGCTCATCTTCGGCAGCAAGCCGGACCTTTCCCAGCGCTGAAAAACCAGCGTTGCCGCGGCACCAATTGGGCGGATTTCGGCATCCGCACCCAGCTTCTGCGCCCAGTGGATTTCAAAGCCTGGATGGTGGTCAATCACTTGGCGTACCTGATCGAGTACCACGATCGGGTCGAAATGATGGGGGTCGGAAACATCCACCAACACGAACTCATCGTCGGCCCCAGGCCGGTAATCATCCAGCGAAGCCTTCCAGCCGAGCACACTGGCGCAGATGCTGAAATTGAGCGGCGCGCTGCTGACCGCCCGCGCTTGAATCCCCTGGTGATTGAGCAGCTCGGCGTAGGCAATGCAGCAGGCGTACGCGTCAATATCCAGGTAAGCAGAGCCTGAGGTCACTACCCTCATGATTCAATCTCCTTGAAGTACAACTCAGGCGTAGCCATGTGCCAATTGTCTATTGGCCGAGGCAAGTTCGCATCAGCGCATGACAAGACCATGACTTCAAGGAGAAAGATACTGTGAAAACTGACAGTAGATGATTACTGCCCGTTGTGCTGTGGCACTTTTTTGCTCGCGCTCACTGCAACGGGCTGCACCGTCAGCTCAACGCCTAACGCCAGCATCAGCTTCTTGATCGTTTCAAAACGTGTTTTGGAGCCCCCCTTCAGGGTTTTATACAGACTCTCGCGATTGACCCCCGCCGCCTCGGCCACTTTGTTCACACCCTGGGCCTTGGCAACCTCGGCCAGCGCCTTCATGAGGATCTGCGGGTCCTGGGACTTCATGCTTTGCGCCAGATAAGCGCTGATGATTTCCGGGTTGTCGAGGAAGCGCGAAGCTTCGTAGACGCTGGTGCCGGATGTATCCAGATCGAGGATCGGCATGTCCTCGGGTTTGAATGTCGAGTTGCTCATTTCATCTACCTCTCAGGGCATCGAGAATCTCTTTTGCCCGTTGTATGCCTCTTTTTTGGTCGGTTTTATCACTGCCCCACAGCATCAGGTAGGCCGTGATGCCTGTGCGTACAAAATAAATCCTGTAGCCAGGCCCGACGAATACACGCATTTCACTCAGGCCGTCACCGGCCGACTCGCAATCGCCGAAATTGTTTTCTTCGGCGCGGTCCAGGCGAGTCAGCACCGCGGTTTTGCCCCCTAGATCCTTCATACCGTCGAGCCATGTATCAAACTCCGGCGTCCTGCCGATTAAATTAGTCAAGGTCTCACCTGTAGCCTACTGGCTACTCCATACTGATGCTAGTGAATTTTTTTGTCCGGCGCCAACCGGAATAAAAAAACCTAGCTCAGCCCCGTATCAACAGGCGTTCGAGACTGTTAGCGCTTGTTACCTGCGCGTTTAAAGGGCCTGATCAAACAACGGCGTCACGTCATAGTGCTGTTTGAGCATCTGCGCATCCACCAGGAAATCCGCCGTGGCCTGGGCTTCGCTGACAATGGTCGGGGAGATCGGCAACACCTTGATCGCATCACGCTTGAACCACACCTTGGCAATCTCCGGTGCAGATTGGTTGGCCTTCGACCACGCCTGGGCATACTCATCAACGTGGCTGCTGCTCCACACCCGCGCACGGGTGAGACGCGCCACAAAATCTTTGATAATCGCGCGTTTCTGCGCCAGCGCCGGCTCATACGCAACGATGTAGGTCGGCGCGCTCATCAGGCCCTTGGCATTGCGGATCAGGGTGCTGCCCTCTTTCTCCTGCAACGACACGTAGGGTTCCCAGGTGCCGAAGGCATCGATGTCGCCCTGGCTCAGCGCCAGGCTGGCTTCGGCCGGCAGCAGGTATTTAAAGGTCACGCTGGTGCGTGGCACACCGGCCTCATCCAGGGCCTTATAGGCCAGTTGCTGGCTCCACGAACCGTTCCAGATCGCCACCGTTTTGCCTTTGAGCTCGGCCACCGAATGGATGCCTTTGCGCGCCACAATGCCCACGCCATCGAGGCTGGTCTGGGTGCTGGCAACCACTTTGACCGGCGCGCCATTGGCGGCGAGGCTGATCACCGGGGTGTCGCCGACAATGCCCACGTCCAGCGCGCCGCCGGCGACCGCCGAGGCCACCGGGGAGCCCGTGTTGAAGCGCTTGAAATCGATTTTATACGGCAAGTCTTTCAGCTCGCCGGACAGTTCCAGGACGATGCGATTGGAGAAGAACTGGTCGCCCACCGTGAGGGTTTGCGGCGCTGCCGCCCATACCGATGGGCCGTGCAGTGTCAGCGAGGCCAGGCCCAGCACGGCAAGCAAGTTACGACGATTGATCATAGGAGAAATTCACACAGTTAATGGCTGACTCAACCATCTGTGGGCGTGCAGTCTGGCAATGAGAGAGGGTTTTTTGGCGGTCGCCGAGCGTGGCGCCCGTAGAAGCTAACGCAATAAAAGCGCCGCGTTTAATACTGTTGTGCACTATCGATAGAACCGCAGCACAGTGGGTTAGCTATTTTTCGTATTAAAAATTTGCTGCCCACTGAGTTAGGGTGACGCCACCAGACCACTGGACCCCGCGCCTGAACCCCTTTCTGCAAGGTCCATTGCATGTCCACACCCATTTTGAATACCTGGGGCGCTGCGCCCTCGGCCCGTTACGAACAACTGGCCGCGCCCTTTCGCCCGTTGTTTGCGCAGATACTTGCGCAAGCTGCCGAGGCGGACCAAACACGCGCCAGCCTGGCGGCAGTCATCCAACAACTCAACGCACTGGGTTTGCCACGCTGGCGATTGCCCGTCAGTTGCGGCGGGCAAGACGCGAGCTTCGCGGAACTGCTTGCGCTGCTGACAGAGCTTTCCGCTGCCGACTCCAACATCACCCAGGCCCTGCGCGGGCATTTTGGATTTTGCGAAGACGTGCTGTGCGCCAACGACCGCGACTGGCGCGCCCGATGGCTCGACCGCCTCGGCCAGGGCGCCCTGCTTTCCCCAGGCAGCACCGAAGTCGGCAACCAGGCCCGTGGCGATTTCGGCACGCGCCTGCACCGCCACAGCGACGGCACACTGCGCATCAGCGGCAAAAAGTTCTACACCACCGGCGCGCTCTACAGTGACCTGATCAACACCGTGGCCACCGGCGAGGACGGTGTGGTGTACAGCCTGGTCGTCGACCTCAAGGCGCCCGGCGTGCAGATCATCGACGACTGGAACGGCTTCGGCCAACGCCTCACCGCCAGCGGCACCTGCCTCTTCGACAACGCGCCGGTGGTGGATGACGATGTGCGCCCCACCACCCAACGCTTCGCCTATGGCCAATCGTTCTACCAGATCTACCACCTTGCCACCCTCGCCGGCATCGCCCGCCGCGCCGCGCTCAGTGGCGCCGCGGAACTCAGCCAGCGCGCCCGCACCTTCACCACCGGCAACGCCGACAGTGCCGCCCAGGATGTGCAGTTGCTGCAAGTGATTGGCGAAGTCGCCAGCCAGGCCTACGCCGCCCAGGCCATCACCCAACACGCGGCGCAGCGCCTGGATCAGACGGCGCAGTATGTGATTGCGCAAGACCAGCCCCTGCAGGATGACGACCCGCAGGTTGCGTTGGCGGAGTTGGAGGTGTGCCTGGCGGTCAATCCGGTGGTGGATGCGACGTTGGCGGCGACCACCGGGTTGTTTGACGCACTGGGCGCCAGTGCCACGGCCAGCAACAAAGCGCTGGACCGGCTGTGGCGCAATGCACGCACCTTGGCGAACCACAATCCGCGAGTGTACAAGTCGCGGATCGTCGGTAATTACCTGGTGAATGGCTTGCTGCCGCCGGCGCAGTGGCGTGTAGGTGTGGCCAAAACCTGACCGTCCAACCAACACAGAACCCACATTTAGGTCAGTGTAGGGTTCACGTCCTACAGCGCACACTGAAACAGCAAAGTCCGAAGCCACAGCGCCTTGCTCCCTTGCCTACGCTTG
>NZ_FNOX01000012.1:0-105734 GCF_900107155.1 Pseudomonas salomonii | reverse complement strand
CCCACATTTAGGTCAGTGTAGGGTTCACGTCCTACAGCGCACACTGAAACAGCAAAGTCCGAAGCCACAGCGCCTTGCTCCCTTGCCTACGCTTGCGTCAGAATCCGCCGGCTTGTGCGCTATGGTGGGCGTCTCTAAGGTTGCTCGGTCGCTGACAATTCAGTGATCGGGTTTAGTAGCCCGGGGTTATTCCAGTCAGTGCATGAGCTTCATCTGTCGAACGGCTTCGTCCGTGCTTGATGGTGGCTGTGTGCAGGGCGTCTTCGGGCGCGCCGGCTTTCTTGGAATTCCCCGGTCTACTAACCTGCGCACAGCTGCCACCCCTTTGTTTAGTAGCTCAGAGGTGGCGGCCCTAAAGTGGGAAATTCCAAGTATGTTCAAAATAACGCCGAACCCTCCAAGCGAACCGGACCTGAAACTCAATCAGGCCGCGCATCGTGCAATTGATCACTACCTCAATCCAAAAGCCGACCCGGCTATGTCACCCCCTGCGCTGTTCAACGTCGCCGCCGATGCCAGCAGCGAAACCCTGATCACCAACAGCTACGAAACCTTTTCCTCGGTCACCGCCTTGCTGCTCGACCTGTCAGAAGACTTGACCGGAAAACAGCGCGACGTGGCGCTGGCGATTCACCAGTTGAGTGAGTTGGGGGTGTTGCTGATGGACAAGCTGCTGGAGCGCGAGGCCGCCGGCTAACGCTGATGATCGTTCCCACGCTCCGCGTGGGAATGCATCCCGTGACGCTCCGCGTCACATTGCGCAGGCCTTAAAATAGGCGTCGACAGCTGGACGCGGAGCGTCTGAGGCGGCATTCCCACGCGGAGCGTGGGAACGATCATTGCCCGGCGCGCCTCAAGCCCGCTTCGGCAGCTTCCAGTTCGGCCGAATAAAGTGGCAGGTATACCCATTCGGTATCCGCTCCAGATAATCCTGATGCTCAGGCTCCGCCTCCCAGAACGGCCCGGCCGGCTCAATCTCGGTGACCACACGGCCCGGCCACAGCTTCGACGCGTCCACGTCGGCCGCCGTATCTTCGGCAATATCGCGCTGCTGCTCACTCAAATAGTAAATTGCCGACCGATAGCTCGGCCCCGTGTCATTGCCCTGGCGGTCAGGCGTGCTCGGGTCGTGGATCTGGAAAAAGAATTCCAGTATCTGCCGATAACTGATCACCGCCGGGTCAAACACGATCTCGATCGCTTCGGCATGGTTGCCGTGGTTGCGGTACGTGGCATTCGGCACATCGCCGCCGGTGTAGCCGACGCGCGTTTGCAGCACGCCAGGGTAGCGCCGCAACAGGTCTTGCATGCCCCAGAAGCAGCCGCCGGCAAGGATGGCGGTTTCGGTCGGGTTGGTCATGGTCTGCGCCCTCAGTGGATACGAGGGTAGTTATGGGGCTGGGTTGGCCAATACCAAGGTGGCACAGGCGATTAATCTCAAACACTAACAGACGAACGGGCCAGCGAAACGATCTCCAACGGGGCGGTATTAACTGCAAACAGGGGATGTGCAGACCACAGGGTTTCAGGTGATGATTCGCCACCTAAATCAAGGACGATAACAACAATGAAAACCGCTCTACACGCCCTGTTCCTGCTCTGCCTGACCACACCCGCCTTCGCCGACGAAAACCCGGTCGGTTTCAAAACCACCACCCTGCCCGATGCGCACAACAATCGCCCACTGGAGCTGGTGGTCTGGTACCCCGCGACCACCACGGCCAAACCCACGCTGATCGCCGACAACGCGGTCTTTATCGGCGCCCTCTCCGTGCCCGACGCGCCGCCGGCTGCGGGCGAGCATCCGCTGGTGGTGCTGTCCCACGGTTACGGCGGCAACTGGGGCAAGCAGGTGTGGCTGGCCAGTGCATTGGCGCACAACGGTTACATCGTCGCGGCGGTCAACCACCCCGGCACCACCACCAAGGACCGCAACGCGCAAACGGCCGCGCAGCTATGGCAACGCCCCGCCGACCTGAGCCGCGCCATCGACGCGGTGCTGGCTCAACCCAAGCGATTTGGCGCGGTGGCGAACCAACAGATTGCCGCCGTCGGCCATTCACTCGGCGGCTGGACCGTGCTGGAAATCGCCGGCGCGCGCTTCGACCCTGACCTGATCGGCCGCGACTGCGCCGCACACCCGAAGCTGGGCGGTTGCATCGGCTACCAGGAGATGAACCCCGCCGCGACGCCCGAAGGCAAAGCCCGGCTGGCCGCGGACTTGAGCGACAAGCGCGTCACCACCATCGTGTCTCTGGATCTGGGCCTGTCACGCGGCATGACCGACGCAAGCCTGGCGGCATTCAAGGTGCCTGCGCTGGTTATCGCGGGGGGCGTGCCAACCGAGGATATGGACCCCAACCTGGAATCCGCCAACCTGGTCAAGCGCCTGCCAAAAGCCTCGACCCAGTACGTGGAAATCAGCGACGCCACGCACTTCAGCTTTATGTCGATCTGCAAACCGGGCGCAATCGAGTTGATTGAGGAAAGCTCGCCGGGCGATGGCATGATTTGCCGCGATGGCGAGGGTGGGCGGCCACGGGCGGTGATTCAGCAGCAGGTGGTGGGGTTGATTACGGGGTTCCTGGCGCGGACGGCCCCTAACGAAAAGCCAGGTCTGCACCCATAAAAAGCGCACCGTATACGATGCGCGAATGGATCAAACCCGGTAAAGGCACCGCGTAGCAGGATTCAAGGCAGCGCAAATAATGTGGCTGCCATAGCCCAAACCCCTTGCAGCGCCGGGCCGTCACTCAGCTAATCAGAATGGTTTGGTCGGCAGGTACTTGCCATCCAGGGTGATCACGGCGCGGGAGCCACCGTCCGGGTCTTCAACCTTTTTGACGTCGAGCTTGAAGTTGATCGCGCTGATGATGCCGTCGCCAAACTTCTCGTGGACCAGCGCCTTGAGCGTGGTGCCGTAGACCTGGATCATTTCGTAGAAGCGGTAGATGGTCGGGTCGGTCGGCACGCCGTTGCCGATGCTGCCGCGCACCGGGATGGTTTGCAGCAGGAGCACGGCATCCGCATCCAGGCCCAGGGTGTCGGCAACGGCTTGAGCGGCGCTGGCGGGCAGTGGGTGCTGGCCGAGCAAGGCGGCGGTGACGAAGGCTTCGTGCAGGCCGGTGCCTTCGGCGATCTGCGCGAACGACAGGTCTTTGCGGGCTTTGGCCAAGAGGATGACGTCGGTGAGGGCAAGGCGAGTGGTCTGGCTGATTTGCGACTGGATCATGGGGTTATCTCCGTGGGTAAAAAGTTGGGTGTTAGTAGGAAACGGCGCGCGCAGTCGGGTTGTCGGCAAGGGCGACGAACTGGCCGGTGCGGCCATCGAAGGCCTGGATGCAGCCGCTTTCGATGTCGTAGACCCAGCCATGCAGGGTTACGCGTTTTTCTTCGAGGGCCAGGCGCACTGAAGGGTGCGTCTGGATATTGGCCAATTGCGCGATCACGTTTTCGCGCACCATGGCGGCGACTTTGGCGTGTTGGTCAACATGCTGGCGGGCCTCGTTGACCACCCGGCCGGAGTCGGCGTAGCGCAACCAGCCGGCCACGGCGGGCATGTGGTCAAGGCATTTGCAGGTGGCGATGGCGGTCATGGCGCCGCAATCGGAATGCCCGCAGATCACGATGTCGCTGACTTGCAGGGCGGCGACGGCGTACTCCACCGAGGCCGACACACCGCCCGGCTCGGGGCCGTAGGACGGCACGATATTGCCGGCGTTACGGATCACGAACAGGTCGCCCGGCTCGCGCTGCGTGACCAGTTCCGGCACCAGACGGCTGTCGGAGCAGGAGATGAACAGTGCCCGTGGGCTCTGCTGGTTGGCCAGGTCTTTGAACAGGCCGGCACGCTCGGGGAAGGCGCTACGTTGAAACTTCAGGAAACCGTCGATGATGGCTTGCATGGGTGACTCCTTTGGTTCGCGATGCGATGAAGCAAAGGTTACGCAGCCCCTTAAATAAGGTAAAAGTCTCATATATGATCAAGCACATCAGATAATCTTATGAGTACAAGAATGCTGGCGCGCCATATCCATTACTTTCTTGCCGTCGCAGAGCATCAGGGCTTTACCAGGGCGGCGACGGCCCTGCATGTCTCGCAGCCGGCGCTGTCGCAGCAAGTGCGGCAGTTGGAGGAGAGCCTCGGCGCGCAGTTGTTTGATCGCTCAGGGCGCAAGACGCGTCTGACCGACGCGGGGGAGGTTTACCTGCGCTATGCGTTACGGGCGGCGCAGGAACTGCAGGAAGGCCAGCGTGCGATCCATGACGTGGGTGATTTGAGCCGCGGGACGCTGAGGTTTGCTGTTACGCCCACTTTCACCACCTACCTGGTGGGGCCGCTGGTGGAAGCCTTTCACCGCCGCTACCCAAACATCACGTTGAACCTGCGCGAAGTCGCCCAGGAGCAGATGGAAAACCAGCTGCTGGCCGACGAGCTGGATGTGGGCATCGCCTTTGATCAAGCGCACGCACCCGACATCGACAGCTATCCCCTGCTGGTGGAAACCCTGGCGTTGGTGGTCGGCAACCAACACCCGCTGGCAGGCGAGGCAGCCATCGGGTTGCAGGCGCTCAATGACGAATCGCTGATCTTGCTCAGCAAGGCCTTCGCCACCCGCGAGCAGATCGACCGCTACTGCAACCAACACGGCATCCGCCCACGCGTGGTGATGGAGGCCAATGTGATTGGCGCATTGATCGAGGTGGTGCGCAGGACCACGCTGTCGACGCTATTGCCGGCCGCGATTGCACGGGCGCATCCCGAGTTGGCCGCGATTGAACTGGGGCCGCAACGGTTGCAGCGCACGGCGGTGTTGATGCAGCGCAAAGGGGTGTACCAGAGTGCGGCGGCGCGGGCGTTTATCGAGGTGGCCAAGCAAGTAGCAGCAGCACTAGGAGAAGGCCCGCGTTAGAACGCCACCGATTAAAGGTGGCGCGTTCAGTGAATCCGATAAGCACACCGTCGCGCGCCCAGCTGGATATGTTCCACGCGCTCGACCTTGGCCCGTAGCACCTGCTCGAACACCTGCAATTCTGCGCGGCAAAACCCTTGGCACGCGGTCGCCGCTGCGCAGATCGGGCAATGGTTCTCCACCAGGATCAGGGCGCCGTCCGGCTGCTCGCTGCACTGGGCCATGTAACCTTCACGCGTGCGCAGTGCCGCAAGCTTTTCGACCCGCGCTTTAAGGCCGCGAACGCCTTGCATCTCACGTTCATACAACGCCAGGGTCTGGCGCTCGCGCACGTCGATCAAACGCTCGATAGCCTCTTCACCAAAGGTCTCGCGCACGGTCTGCAACAGTTGCACGGTGAGTTCGGAATGGGTGTCGGGAAAGCGCGCGTGCCCCGCCGCCGTGAGCTGCCAGACCTGGGTCGGGCGCCCTACCCCACGCACCTCGGAGCGGGCCTCCACCAACCCACTGGCGGCCAGTTTCACCAACTGCTGGCGTGCCGCTTCACCGGTGGTGCCGAGGAACTCACCGGCATCACTGGCCAATTGTGGCCCACGGGTCTTGAGCAGGTGCAGCAAACGATCCGCCGGCGACACCGGCGAATATTCCAAGTCGTTTCTTGACAAAATAAACAGCCTCGTCGCAATATTCAAAGCAATTACTTGGCAAATTAACCCAAGCCTGCCAGCGGCACAAGGAATCGTCGATGCACACCCAAGACAGCAGCTGGAGCGAGTTGCTCCGGGGCAAGAATGCCCCCCGTTCCATCGCCCTCTCCGGCGGCATTGCGCTGTATGCCACCAACACCTATATCGCCACGACCATTCTGCCGTCGGTGGTCGCCGAAATCGGCGGTCTGGCCCTGTATGCGTGGAGCACCACCCTGTACGTGGTGGCCTCGATCATCGGCTCAGCCCTCACCTCCAAGCTGCTGCAACGTACCGGCCCAAGGCTGGCGTATACCCTCGCCACGCTGATCTTTATGGTTGGCGTGCTGATCTGCGCCCTGGCGCCAAACATGCCGGTGATGCTGGTCGGGCGCTTGATTCAGGGGTTGGGCGGCGGCATGTTGCTGGCCCTGTGTTACTCGATGATCCAACTGGTGTTCGAAGAGCGCCTGTGGCCGCGGGCGATGGCGCTGGTATCCGGCATGTGGGGCGTGGCGACCTTGGTCGGCCCGGCGGTCGGTGGCGTATTCGCCGAGATGGATGCCTGGCGTTTCGCCTTCGGCGCCATGGTGCCGATAAGCCTTGCCTATATGGTGCTCACCCACCGCGCACTTCCGCCACGCGACGCCACGGCGAGCACGCCAACCCGCTTGCCGGTACCGCAACTGGTGCTGTTGGCCGCCGCCGTGCTGGCCGTGTGCGCCGGCAGCGTTTCGGCGCTGCCGAGCTGGAACCTGCTGGGCATCGCCGTGTGCGCCGTGCTGGTGTATGCACTGATCCGCCACGAATCCACCGCGACCCTACGGCTGCTGCCCAGGGACGCACTGAAGTTCGACGCCCCGCTGTGCGCGCTGTATGCAACCACTTGCCTGCTGGTGATCGGCATGAGCAGCGAGATTTTCATGCCGTATTTCCTGCAACACCTGCATGGCCAATCACCGCTGGTTGCCGGTTACATGGCAGCGCTGATGGCGGCCGGCTGGACCGTGTCGGAAATCCTCAGCTCCGGCTGGAGCGGCCGCGGCGCACAGCGCGCGATCCTCGCGGGGCCGCTGTTTATCGTGGCCGGGCTGGTGCTGTTGGCCATCACCACACCGGTGGAAAGCCTGGGTGAATGGGCGCGGCTGGCGCCGATCTGCCTGGGGCTGTTCCTGGTCGGCTTCGGCATCGGCCTGGGCTGGCCGCACCTGCTCACGCGCATCCTGCAAGTGGCGTCGGAGCAGGACAAGGACACGGCCGCCGCGTCGATCACCACCTTGCAGCTGTTCGCCATGGCCCTGGGCGCGGCACTGGCCGGGGTAATTTCCAACGTGGCGGGTATCAACGACGCAACCGGCAATGCCGGCATCGCCAACGCGGCACTCTGGTTGTTTGCCCTGTTTACCCTGGCGCCGGTGCTGGCCTGGGTAATGGCGCGCCGGGCGACGCGGGTGAAGGTTGCGGCGGCGCAAATGACCCCGTCCTGACCACCGTCTACGCGCTACGCTTGGCGATCCAGCGCCGACACTGCCGCGTGCGCAAAGCGTTGCCCAGTTGTTGCTCGATCAAGGCGCGTAACGGTGATACGCCGGGATCAGGCAGCCAAGCGTGGCCGTCCATCGAGTGCCCGAGCGCTTCACGAAAGCTCGGTTGCTCGACCGTCGTAGTGGGAAGTGCCAGAGTAAATCCTGAACAGGGAGTGCAACTGGGTACACCCCTTCCAATGTTGGCTCAGCGCGCGTTTAGGAGCTCTCTTCGAACGATCTCTGCGCCAGCACTCAGCGCATTCAACTTGCCCCTTGCGACGTGGCGAGGCAGAGGTGCCATGCCGCAATTGGTGCACGGATAAAGCTTGTCGGCATCGACAAACTGAAGGGCCTTGCGCAGGGTATTGGCCACTTCCTCGGGCGTTTCAATCGCGTGGTTGGCCACATCAATGGCCCCGACCATCACTTTTTTACCGCGAATCAACTCAATCAGTTCCATGGGGACATGGGCGTTGTGACATTCCAGTGAAATGATATCGATACTGGACTTCTGTAGCTTGGGGAAGGCTTCTTCATACTGCCGCCACTCCGACCCCAGGGTCTTTTTCCAATCGGTGTTGGCCTTGATGCCATAGCCATAACAGATATGCACCGCCGTTTCGCATTTGAGGCCTTCAATGGCCCGTTCCAGGGTGGCGACACCCCAGTCATTCACCTCGTCGAAAAACACGTTAAAGGCCGGTTCATCAAACTGGATAATGTCGACGCCCGCCGCTTCCAGTTCCCGCGCTTCTTCATTGAGGATCCTGGCGAATTCCCACGCGAGTTTTTCGCGGCTTTTATAGTGGTTGTCATACAGCGTATCGATCATGGTCATGGGGCCTGGCAGCGCCCATTTGATCGGCTGGTTGGTTTGCTGGCGCAGGAACCTGGCATCTTCGACAAACACCGGCTTTTGGCGGGCAACGGCGCCCACCACCGTCGGCACGCTCGCGTCATAGCGATCACGAATTCTGACGGTTTCACGTTTCTCGAAATCCACGCCACTGAGGTGTTCAATAAACGTCGTCACGAAGTGTTGGCGAGTCTGCTCACCATCACTGACGATATCAATCCCGGCGTGTTGCTGTTCCTGCAATGCCAGGCGCAAGGCATCTTGCTTGCCTTCAATTAATTCGTCACCTTGCAACTTCCAGGGTGACCACAGCGTCTCCGGCTCGGCAAGCCAGGCGGGTTTTGGCAAGCTGCCGGCTGTAGAAGTGGGTAATAACTTTTTCATGACAGGCACAACCTTTTAAATTTTATGAGTCAAGCGGCGTATTGAGCGGACCACTGTTCAAGAACAGCGTGATAGGGCTTGATGAAGTTCTCCTCAACAAACCGGCCCTGCTCTATCGCCAGCTGATTGCGCTCTTCTCGATCATAGACAATCAGGGTTAATGAATAATCCTGATGCTTCAAACTGGGTTGATAAGCTTTACCGGCAACCGAGTTCGCATTGTAAATCTCAGGCCGGTAAATTTTTTGAAAGGTGTCCATCGTGCTGATGGTGCTGATAAGTTCCAGGTTGGTGTAATCGCTGAGTAAGTCGCCAAAGAAATAAAACGCCAACGGCGCAGCACTGTTTGCCGGCATGAAATAGCGAACGCTCAAGCCCATCTTCTTGAAGTATTCATCGGTTAACGAATGCTCATCCTGCTGGTATTCAACACCCAACACAGGGTGCAGGTTCTCAGTGCGATGATAGGTCTTGGTATTCGAAACACTCAGGCAGATAACCGGTAGTTTCTTAAAATTCTGCGTGTACGCACTCGAGCTCACGAAACATTTGAACAGCTTGCCATGCAAGTCGCCAAAATTATCGGGCGTGCTGAATTCGGCTTGGCCCTTATTATGGCCGAGCAATACCACGCTAAAGTCATAGTCGCGTACATACGAAGAAAAATTATTGCCGACGATGCCGTCAAGGCGCTCATTGGTTTTACGGTCCACAATCGTCGTTTTCAACACTTCAATCAGCGGAATGGCCTGCCCATTGCCTTCAACACCGATCTGCATTTCAGCCGAAACGATCTCGAGCTCGAGCGCATACCGATCACCCTTGGCATTGTCCCAATGCGCTAAGGCATTGAAGCGGTTATTGATCATCTTCAAGGTATTGCGCAAGTTTTCCTGGCGGCGCTCGCCCCTCGCCAAATTAGCGAAATTGGTGGTGACGCGCGTGTTTTCAGAAGGGCGATAGTGCTCATCAAAACAAGTACTTTTAATCGTAAACTCAAACGCGTTGTTCATGAGAACCTGACACCTCAAAAAGTTGAGACAGACTTGAATTCACGGGTTGCCTTATAGCGCTGACGCTCAGCCCAAGTCTTTACTGTATCTACAATGAGGTGCAGTTTATGCTGACCATAGAGGGAGAGATAATGAATTGATTTCACCAAACCTTTAGCCCTGCTCATGATGAGTGCAAGGCCTCAAACACCGCACGATCGCGCGCAAAGCCATCGTCGAAAATGCCGGGATTGCCCCTCGCACCTTTCGACCTGCGCTTGGCCATCGAACCGGGCATTGCTGTGGTGCATCTGCTGAGTTTCGGGCCGGTACGCCCGCACAAAGATTAAGCTTTAAAGTCAATCCGGTTAAGCCTTAATTATAAAAACATGAAGTTTGTAATGCCGTATTGATTTTCGATCGTTAGCCACCTACGTTATCAATCCCGGTTTGCAGACTAATTAAGGAATGATTATGACCGCTCAATCGAAAACCGTTTCCCGCGCTAAGTTCTCTGCACTCGCTGCTAAAATCAACCGCGCTCAACCCGCTGACGCTGCTGACAGCGTCAAAGAAGTAAAAGCAATGCTGGCCACTAAAGAACTGTTCAAATCGGGCATGGTCGCCACGATGGACGGTGAACCCCGCTACATGTAATTCTCCACGCGAAAAAACCGTTACACACGACGCACAGTCTATTTGATACTTGCAAGCCGGGCCTTTCATCGCATGTTAAAAATCCAAGGTGACACATTGAATATACAGCGCACAGGCAAATATCGCTGCGCACTGCCGTTTTCGCTCTATGCATTAGAGGCACAAATTCTTTTGCCCGCCGCCAACCACCCTATGACTGACAGCGGGTTACTTGAAGAGCGTCGACAACATGTACAGGCCTTTCTTGCCTGTCAGGGCGCAAGTGAATTTATTTCAAGGCTGCACGCGGTGTTCATTGGCGGCTCACTGGCAAAAGGCACGGCCGATACACTCTCCGATACCGATGTATGCCTGATCGCTTCCGAGCGCCACCTGATCGGCTGCCTGGAACACCTTGGTTTACCCTATGAACATAGGCAATACGAATATCGAATCGATACCGAGTTTCCACCTGACAACAAACTGGATGTTCGCCTGATCAGCCTGGAAAGCCTTGAGAACATGATAGAAAGCTTTCAGTCGATGACTGACCTTTCAGCCAGCCATCAGGACTGTCTTGCCAACCTGCAAGAGGGTATCTATCTTCATTCAACCCCTGAAGTAGACGAGTTGATACGGCGCATAGACCTCTCTTACGAACACGCGAGCCTCATTATTTCAGACAAACTCCGGTACCTGAAAAACTACAACCTCAGCAAATACCTTATCCGTAAAGACTTCTTTACTTACTATGAGATGCTGGGGATTTTGTATGCGGCTTTTTGTCATATTTTCTTTGCTGTAAACGGGCAATTATTCAGAGGCTATCGCCACCTGCAACGTTTTTCCGTGCGCTATGAGATTTATCCAAGCGCCGTTATCTCAGCATTTTCCGAATGCTTCGAGTGCGCAACACCTGCTGCCACTGACAACCTGCTTATCCAGCTTTCAGGGTTTACCCAAGCGCTTGAAGAACACCTTTAAATGCCCTCACCGAGCCGAGAGATAACCGTGTTTGAAGAACTGTTTGGCATCAGCAAGCAGGTGTTGTTTCCCCACCGCTGGGAAACATCCCTCATCACCTCGAAAACCGCAGCCAAGCCCTTGGTCGGCAATCAAAGCGCTGACTACATTCTCTCCCTGCTGAGCAACCCTGTTGAGCATGAAGATTTGCTGATCATAAAGAATGGAACGTATTGCCAGCGTGACGCCTACACCTCAGGCGGCAGGTGCATCAAAGAAAATATCCGGGAGTTGATCACACAGGAAGGGTGCGCCGTTTACCTGCGCTGGTTGGAAAAATATGACAGTAACTTCACCACACTGGCCAATCGCTTGAATGCAGAATTGTCCCCGTTCACGTTCAGTTTCTGCCTATTTTACGCCCCCACCGCCAGCACTCTTTTTGACGAACATTTTGACGCCCATGATGCCTTCATCATCCAGCTGGAGGGGAGCAAGAAATGGCAAGTGTGGCCGGCAATCGTTGCAGACGTCGAAGCTGTTTCATCCCCGCACTTTTATACGCCTATGGTCAGAGCGCACGTGGCGGAACATGCACCGAGCTACGAAATAACCCTGCAGGCCGGTGATGTGATGTACCTGCCTCGCTGCACGATTCATCGCGCGCTGCCCACTGACGAGCACTCAAGCCACCTCAATGTGTGGATGACGCCGCGACCGCTGCACAAATTCATATGGGGTGACGTGAAGTGAAACATGCCTTACCCGAATGGCGGCCCGTACTGAAAACCGCTCTACCGTTGGTGCTGAGCAATTGCGTGAATGCCGCGCAGAACATGTTGAGTATTTTCCTGGCCGCTACTATCAGCTTGAGTGCAGCGGCGTCTGCCGGGTACATCAATAGAATCTATTTTATTTATGGCGCCATGATCATTGCCATGAACGGCGCCGGCAGCATACGGCTCAACCGATTGAATGGCGACCATCAGCGCGCGGCGTTCGACGCCATGCTCAAACGCATGGTGCGTTTTTCGGTGCTGGGCGCGGTGGCCTGCTTTGTCATATTTTTCCTCGGGGCCCACGCCATTACCCGACTGGTAGAGCCGAATGGCGACGTCGGTGCGGTACCGACCTATTTGCGTTGGATGGCGATTTCTTATATTGCCGTCACCTTGGCAAGCCCCTATTACATGGCGTTGATTGCCAAGAAGCAGGGCCACGATATTTTCCGCGCCTTGCTTGTTTCACTGAGCCTTGGCGGCGCCTTTTCAGCCGTCAGTGTCCTGTATTTCAAACTTGACCTGGCGTATGTGGGCGCCGGCTGTGCAGTGGCGCAGCTCGTCTATCTGGCGCTGATGATCCGCGCTTACAAACGCCTGGTTGCATGCGCCCCCGTGACAGCGCATCACGCGCCGGGCGTCCAGCCCACCTTTCAAAACAGCTTTAGCGCAGATGCGTTCAACTTGTTCATGGCAATGAGTGTTTCAACGCTGGTGGACTTCCTGATTCTGTACGTACTGGTTGAGGATGTTCAATTCGTGGCGTTAATGAGTTTTTACTTTTCAACGACGGCGATGCTTCAAGGTGTTTCGCTGGGTTTTGCAACCGCCGCCTCGGTGTTTATCGCGCAAGCCATTAATGAAAGCAGACGCACCTATAGCGTCACGGTGACTGGTTATCTGCTCTACAGCCTGCCGCTGGCACTGTTTTGCGCGGCCGTCTGTTATGTCTACCTCTACCACACATTACAGCCAACCAGCCCGCCCTCCGGTGTCATTTTTCTAATTAGCCTGATCACACTGATCAGTTGCATCACCCTCTTCGCGCAACGGGCAGTCTTGCGTGCCAAAGGCGATACGACCTTTATCAAAAAACTGACATTTGTACTGTCCGCGCTGATCAAGCTCCCTTTAGTCTTTTACATTGCCTACGCCCAGCCGGCATCCGCTGAGCGAACCAGCCTTCTGTTCTCTGTCTTCCTGTTGTGCAGCGTGATTGGCCTTGTCGCTATCGGCTTGCGTATTTCAAAATCGTTTAAAAGTGACGAGTCTCTGCCCGCTGGCCCACCCGTGGGAAGCGCTTCCTGCGAGGGCAGCCTGAAATGATCGAGATGATTTTTGTCTGTGGTTGCCCGCGTTCGGGCAATACATTGATGGGGGAGTTGCTGGGGTCACTGGCTAACGTGAATTACTGCGGGGAGTTGGGCGTATCGTATTTCTCAACCCAAGTCAGCCAGGAGGCTTTCAGGAGAACGCCGGGGCCGTATGCCGAGGCTTATCGCGCCAACCTGATGGGCAATGCGCTGGACTTCCTTGACGACATCAGGGCAGCCAACCCGCAAAAACCGATCCTGTGCGACTCCACACCGTGGAATGCACGAATACTCACGCAACTGCAGGCGTTGCACCCCACTGCACTGTTTATTTATATGTTTCGCCACTATTCAGGGGTTATCCAGAGCCTGAGGCGCTCCTGGGATCAAGGTTACGAGTGGGCGGGGCCAAGCGACGACAACCGCGCGCAGCTCTGGAGCGACCTGAATAACCGCATCCTGCAATGCCAACACCCCGCTTCGATCGGCATCAGTTATGACGCGCTGTGTGCCGACCCCTTGGCGACACTGGACCACTTGAACACCCAGCTTAACCACTACGGTGTGTCCGGCTCGTTTGACAGGGCAGTTCTATCCAAAAGCCATGCTAGCAGCGTCGCGCGCCCCACACTGGCTACCGTCAATGCGCAGGCGGAACTGGTCATCAACCCCTTGCGAACACGCTGTGACGCGCCCCGCCCGGACGCGGAAGCCACGCCACTGGACCGCGCCCTTAACGCCACCTACCAACAATTATTGCGCAAGTTCCCGGCGCAAACCGGATAGCGGGCGTCTGCCCTATGGCTCGAAGGCCCCCGGCAGTTTCCGTATTCAACGGCCTTGCGTAATACTGGACCGGCCCCACCACAGGGGATTCGAACGGTTCGAGTGAGCATGAATAGCACCCAAAACAGCGCTTTCGCCTATCAGACGGTCTACCGCTACCTCGTCGAGTTGATCGACGCCAGCCCGTCGTCAGGCGAACGTAAGCTGCCGTCCCTGCGCCAATTGGCCGAGCGCCTTGGCGTGTCGGTGTCGACCACCAAATACGCCTATGCCTTGCTTGAGGATGAAGGGCGGATCTACGCCCGGCCCAAACAGGGCTATTTCATAAGGGCCATGATTTCCACTGCAACCTCCGCTGAAACCAACCTGCTCGATCAGGTGTTCGCCAATGCCCGCCAGCCGGGAATGCTGGCCTTGAGCAGCGATGCACCGGCCATGCTGTTGTCGCTGGAAAACCCGCTGCTGATGCTCGAACGTGAACTGACCCGCCAGCACCCACGCTCCCTCGCGCCGCTTTATTTACCCTTCGGTGAGCCCGAGTTGCGCGCCGCATTGGCTGAGCGCTACACCCAATCCGCCGACCGCTACTGGCAGGCCGACCAGGTGTATATCGGCGCGGACCTGCACAGCGTGCTGGAGGCGGCACTGGTCGCCTTGGACCTGTGCGGCACGGTGGCGCTGGTGGAGTCACCGTGTTCGTGGGCGATCCTGCGCCAATTGCAGGCGGCGAAGATTCGCGTGATCGAAATGCCCCTCGACGCCCACGGGCGTTTCGACCTGGCGGCGCTGGAAGGCGTGCTGATGCGTGAACCGATTCGCCTGGCGGTGCTGTCGTCGACGGTGAATATCCCCCAGGGCGGCGTGATGCCGGCACAGGACAAGCAGCAGATCTGCGGCTGGCTGGCGGCGCGGGCTATCTGGCTGTTTGAAAACAACACCTACGGCGAGTTGTATTTCCAAGCGCAGCCGCCGCGTTATCGCGACTTCGCCGACCCGCAGAAGCTGCTGGTGTTTTCGACCTTCGATAAAGTCATCGGCTCCGAAGCGCCGTATGGCTATGTGCTGTGTCGCGGGCAGGGGCCGCAATTGCAGCGGGTGTTTCTGGAGCGTGGGTTTCGCCTGTCACCGATCCGGCAAAAGGCGATCGCCAAGCTGCTCACCTCCAAGCGACTCGACGCGCATTTGAAAACGCTGCGGGCGCTGCTGCTGGAGCGCATGACCGGCATGAAAGCCTTGCTGGAGGAACATTGGCAGGTAATTGCGCCCCAAGGCGGCGCCAGCTTCTGGCTGCAAGCGCCGCATGCGGTGGATATGCGCCAGGTGTTTGAGCGCCTGCTGGCCCAGCGCATCGTCATCGCCCCTGGCGAGCTGTTCAGCCAGCACGGCGCCTGGCCGCAGCACCTGCGCCTGAGCTACACCCTCGACTGGAGCAAGGATATCGCCCAGGCCGTAAAGCGATTGGCCGAAGCGTTTGATCAAAGCCCGTAGCAATGCCGCGCTTCGGGGAAACGGCCATGGCGCACGTCATCGGCAAACCGCTCGCAGGCATCGCGAATCACGGCGCCTACATCTGCGTACTGTTTGACGAAGCGCGGCAGATGCTCGCCGCCCAAACCCAGCACATCTTCGGTCACCAACACCTGGCCATCGCACGCAGGCGAGGCACCAATGCCGATGGTGGGCATCCTTGAATCCAGAGTGATCTGCCGCGCAACACCTTCGGCCATACCTTCGAGCAACAGGCTGAAGGCGCCCGCCTCCAGATTGGCACGGGCATCCGCGGCAATCACAGCAGCAGTTTCGGCGGTAAGCCCTTGTGCCTTGAAGCCGCCCATCACGTTGACGAACTGCGGCATCAACCCCACATGGGCCATCACCGGAATGCCGCGCGCCACCAGAAACTCCACGGTGCCCGCCAGTGCCACGTTGGCCTCCAGCTTCACCGCATCGCAACCCGTGCGCGCCAGCACTTGGGCGCAGTTGCGAAACGCTTGCTCATTGGATTCCTGATAGCTGCCAAACGGCATGTCGGCAATCACGCAGGCCAGGCGCGTGCTGTCGACCACGGCGCGGGTGTGGCCGATGATTTCTTCCAGCTGCATGCTCAAGGTCGAGGCCCGGCCATAGCCGACCATCGCCGTGGAATCACCCACCAGAATGAAGTCGACCAGCGGGTCGATCAGCTTGGCGATGGCGCTGGAGTACGCGGTGAGGGAGACGATTTTCTGCTGGCCCTTCATGGCGACCAGTTGCGGGACGGTCAAGCGTTTGCTGCGGGTGTGGAGGCTCATCGGTGTTTTCCGTTTGTGCTGAATTCACGGCCCGATTATTGGTAAAACCCCAGGGCGTTCAATGCACAGATTGACGCTAAAAAGCGACCCAGGTTTTTAACCTGATATCATCCTGGCCTTCACCCACCAGGCACCGACACATGAACCGCCAGAAAAAACTCAAGCAGCTCTTTAAGGCCAAAGCCAAGAAGGCCAGCGCCAAACTGGCGCCCAAGAGCAAAGATAAATACATCAGCAAAGCCGACCGCGCCAAACTCGAAGCCGAGGCCGATCAAGCCTCAACCAGCGCTGCCGACACGCCCGCTTGAGGGCGTGCCCACCTCATACTTGTTCCAGATTCGCCGCAGGTGCCGGGCTGACCCAAAGCCGGCGCGTTCGGCAACGGTTTCCATGTCCAGGCTCGACGCCATGAGCAGTTCACGGGCCACGGTGATACGCAGCGTGTGCAGGTAATCCAGCGGGCTGATGCCTACGTGTTCGTGGAACAGCCGCGCCAGGTGTCGGCTGCTGGTGCAGGCCAGTTCGGCCATGCGTGTGACGGTCCAGGCTTCACAGGGTGCCGCGGTGATGGCGTCCTGCACACGATGCACGGCCGGGTGCAGGTGGTTGCGACCACTGATCCAGGCTGAGAGCTGTGGGTCGGCGCCGCTGCGGCGCATGTACACCACCATGTCGCGCGCCACGCTGCAGGCCAGGCGCGGCCCGGCCAATTCGGCGAGCAGGTGCAGCATCAGGTCGATGCCCGCCGTGACACCGGCGCTGCAACTGACCGGGCCGTCCGTGACATACAGCCGGTTTTCCAGGACCCGGGCCTTGGGTGCCAGGGCCTGCAATGCCGCGCACAGCGCGTGGTGGGTGGTGCACTGGCGGCCATCGAGCAACCCGGCGCGGGCGGCACTCAATGCCCCGGCGCACACGCAGATCAAACGCTGGCCCGACGGCGCAAACACGCTTTGCAGCCATTGGGTCAGCGTGTCGCTGGCCGACTCAAACGCTTGGCGCTGCGCCTTGCTCACCTTCGACGTGGAGCCGACCAACACCACCAGCGTGCCGGGCGCCAGGCTGGGCGGCAATGGCGCCAAGCCGGCCAGCGGCAAGCCGATGGAGGTTTGCAGCGCGGGCACCGGGCTGACGTACTGCAAGTCGAAGTCAATGGCTGCCGGGGCCTCGCTTTGCGCGGCCAGGCGCAGCACCTCGGCGGGACCGGCCAGGTCCAGCATCAGCACATTGGGCAACAGCACGAACAGCACCGGCACGCTCACGGGTTCAACTCTCCAAGGCCTGGGCGACGGTGACGATGCGCGCAAAGCGCTCTTCCAGCACCAGTTCGGTACGCTCACGAATCTCGGCGGCGCTGTATTCTCGGCCACTGCGTGCGTGGGTCATCGGGAAGGTCAGCGTTGCCTCGCTGACAAAATCCACCGCAAAACCGCTGTCCGACGCCTGCCGGGTGGTGGTTTCGCAACACTGTTCGGTGCGGATGCCACTGATGATCAGCTCGCTCACACCCATCTCCGTAAGCCGTGCAGCCAAAGGCGTGCCGGCGAAGGCACTGTGAAAGCGCTTGTGAATGATCAGGTCGGGGTTGATCGACAACTCGCTCAAGGTTTTGACATTGCCCGATGCCATCGAAAAGTGCCCTTGGTCTTCAACATGGAAGATTTGTATCACCGGGATGCCCTGTTGAACACACCCATCGATCAGCGCCTGCTGTTTTTTCAGGAACTGTGGCAGGTCATTTTCGGACCAGTAATCAGAATGACGGAATGACTGCTGCACATCGATAACGATAAGGGCTTTGCGGCTCATGATAGGTCCTTGAGGCTTGCATCACAGTGGTTGATGCAAGCCATGGTAAGCACACCTGTCGATGAGCGACAGGCAGGTGGCGGACCACTTCAGGACCGATTCGGACATACCCGCTCAGCCGCGCAAATCACCCTCGGAAGTTTGCCGCACGGTGAGCAATTACTTGGCGAACAGCTGGCTCATGTCCTTGAACGCCTTGAACTCCAGGGCGTTGCCGCACGGGTCGAACAGGAACATGGTGGCCTGCTCGCCCACCTCACCCTTGAAGCGGATGTAGGGTTCGATCACAAACCGGGTCTCACGCGCGCGCAGCCGCTCAGCCAGGGCCTCCCACTGGTCCCACTGCAGGATGATGCCGAAATGCGGCACCGGCACATCGTGGCCGTCCACGGGGTTGGAGTGCACCGATTCCTGGGATGCAGTCTTGGGGTGCTCGTGAATCACCAGTTGGTGGCCGTAAAAGTCGAAGTCGACCCATTGCGCACTGGAGCGCCCTTCCGAAAGGCCAAACACATCGCCGTAGAAGTGACGCGCGGCGGCCAGGTCGTAGACGGGAATCGCTAGATGAAAGGGAGAAAGGCTCACGGTGGCTACCTGCAGGTTCTGTTGGGTTAGACCCCGATTCTTCACCACAAAGCCCCATGGATAAAGCGGATATCCTTCGCCCTGAGCCTCAATAATTTTGATGCTCGCGCCCTACTTCGGCGCACCCAGCACTTCGATGACGCACGCCCTGAATAATTCGAAGAGCGGCAATTGGCGCTGGGTGTACTTGGTCAGCAGCACGATTTCACGGTAGAACGTGAGCGTGTCCAATCGCAAAACCCGCACGTCGCTGCCATGTTCCAGCCACAGGCCAGCCAAGGGCACCAGCGACACGCCCAAGCCACTGCGCACCATCTTGACGATGGCGTCCAGTTCGTCGAGTTCCAGCGCCTGCCGGGCCTGAATCTTGTGTTCCTTGAGAAACTGCGTGACCTGGCGCCCGCCGAACGAGCCACGGTCATACCGCACGAAGGGCTGTTCACGCAGAATCTGCAGCGGGTCGTCGCCCTGCACGTCCTTGGCGGTAATCAGCACAAAGGGTTCGCGGGCGATCACTTCGATATTCAGGTCTTTGGGCAGGTTGAAGGGCGGGTGAATCATGATCGCCAGGTCCAGCTCACCGGCATCCACCTGGCTGAGCAGGTTGAGCGATACGCCGGGCACCAGGCTGACCTCGATAAACGGCGCACGGCGTTTAAGCGCGACCAGCGCCTGGGGCAGGAGGCCGGTTTGCACACTGCCGATGGCGCCGATGCGCAGCGAACCGTGAAAGTTGTTGGCGCTGTCGGGCGCGCCCATGCGCGAGAAAATATCGAGGATCTCCTCCGCCAGCGGCACCGCGCGCTGCCCCGCCGCATTGAGCGTGGCGGAGCGACCGGTGCGGTCGAACAGCTTGACGCCCAGGGCGGCCTCAAGGTGTTTGATCTGCGCACTCACAGCCGATTGCGTCAGCCCCACCTGCTGCCCGGCGGCGGCAAAGGTGCCACGGCGGGCGGCGCTTACAAAGGTTCTCAACTCTCTGATCATGGGCCTGCCCTATCGCTCGTTGGGGTTCAGCATCCGCTCAAGGCCACCTGCGGTCGTTCGCCTGCGAAGAAGAACGGCCGCAGGCGCACACCCACGCTGTTACCGATAAACGCTGCCACCAACCACACCCAGCCATGCAGGCTGCCGGAGGCGATGCCGCTGAAATACGCGCCGATGTTGCAGCCGTAGGCCAGGCGCGAACCATAGCCCAGCATCAAACCACCGATCACGGCGGCCACCAGCGAGCGCGCCGGGATTTTCAGGCTTGGGGCAAAACGCCCGGCCAGGCCCGCAGCCAACAGCGCGCCGAGGACGATGCCGATGTCCATCACGCTGGTGATGTCTTGCCACACGGGGGCTGCCAGGGCTTTGGCGTTGCCCGGCATTTGCCAGAACGCCCAACTGGCCACGTCCACACCCAAGCCGCCGGCCACTTTGGCACCCCACAACGCGAACGCCGAGGTAATGCCCCATGGCCGTCCGGCCAGCGCCAGCGTCGCATAGTTAAGCAGTGCCAGACCGATTGCCCCCCACACCAACGGCCAAGGCCCGCGCAGGAAACGGCGCAGACCGATGTGCCCGCTGGTCACGCCTGGTTCAAGCTGGCCGTGACGGCCCTTCTCCAAGCGCACGGAAACCAGCGCAATGAGCGCAAACACGGCCAGGCTCAGAACCATGGCCGGCAACACGCCGAAGCTCTTGACGATGGACACCGCCGGGAACGCCGGCAACGCGAACCACCAATCCACATGGTGGGTGGCAATCAATGAACCGCAGATAAAGAACAGCAGCGTCACCAGCATGCGCGCATTGCCGCCGCCCACGGTGAACAGCGTGCCGGATGCACAACCGCCGCCCAACTGCATGCCGATACCAAAGATAAACGCCCCGAACACCACCGACACGCCAGCCGGTGCTACCAGCCCGACCACCGGCTGGCCGAACAACGTGCCCGCTCCCAGCGCCGGGAAGAACAGCAACACCGCCACTGCCAGCATGACCATCTGTGCGCGCAAGCCGGCGCCGCGCCGATCATTGATAAATACGCGCCAGGCCGACGTGAACCCGAAAGCGGCGTGGTACAGGGTCAAGCCCAATGCGGCGCCAACCACCAGCAACAGCACCTGGCGCGAGCCGACGCTGTTTTGCAGGAATACGGCGCCGGCCACCAGGATGATAAAAGCCGCCAAAGGCGCGATAGGCTTGCGCGCTGGGGTCAGGGAAAGGGAGGTGCTCATGGGCTTTCTCGGATCTGATCGGGGGGGAGATTGGCGGTGAGTATAAACCCTGACAGGGTCGGCCTTTGCAGGAATTCAGACGGCCAGGCAAGGCCGCGAAGGTGGCAAAGTTTAGTTTAGCCGGGTGTATTGCTTGAACAAAAAACCTACAGTAACCTGCGCCAAGGCAGCCACCAACAGGTGGCAGGAATGGATTCTGGCCCGCTGTCCGGTGGGCTCTGACAAGGAAGTTAAAGCATGCACACGGCTATCAGTCCGACTATCTATACCCTCGGCCCCGAGGGTACCAATTGCGCCACCGCCGCGCAGTGGTGGCTTGACTCTCGTGAAGAGCGCAATGGCACGCAGCGAATTGTTCTGCATGAGACGCTTGAGCAAGCCTTTGATGAGTTGTCCGGAAAACAGGACGGCTATCTTTTAAGCTGCGCCGCCTATCCCGATTTGCATACACTGATTTTTACCCGCCTGGGCGATATGGAGTTGTGCGACAGCTTCATCATGCCGACCCATTCCATGGTGCTTGCCAGTCGTACCAGCGCCGACCAGATAAAGAGTGTGGCAACCCACCCCGCGCCCCAATCCCTGGTGGCCAGCCATTACCGCAAGGTGTTTGCCAACAGCAATGCCGATGCCGCCGTGCTGTGCAGCACTGGCCAGGCAGATGCGTGCGTGACCACCGTGGTCGCGGCAGACCTGCATGAACTGAACATCATTGAGGATTTCGGCCAGGTGCCGATGGCCTTTCTGGTCCATTCGCTGAAGCGAGCCGACCATGCAAAAGCCTGAACCGCTGTCGACCCTGGTCAATATCGTCAATGAAGTGCGTGCCCGCCAGGAACTGGATGGCAGCATCAAGGCCCCGGACCTGGCCGACCAGGCCCGCATCAACCGCTTGATCGCCGAGCTTGACCGGCACGCCGCAATGATCGACGGGCTGTCTGCGCCGCTGCTGACGGCGACGCTGGAAGACCTGGGCAACTGGCTGAAGAATGGCCTGGATCAACGGCCTTTGTTCGATAAGACACTCGCCAGTTTCAACACCCCTGCACCCGGCGACGCCTTGTTTCTTCTGGCCCCCATGCGCGCGACCAACGGCCCAGACCCCGAAGGCTTTCGGCTGGAGCTGGTCACCGGCTACCGCAGTGAAACCCCTTACCTGGCAAAGGCCGCGCAGTACACCGAGCACTACGTGGCACCGTTTCAATGCATCAAGCTGGGAGCGGCCTCGAAGGGGTTCCTGCAAGGCAATTGCATTGTGCTGTTTCCAGAGTCCGTGGCGACGGCAGCCAAGGTCGATAAACAGACCTTCGCGTTGTTCTTCTTCAGCAAGTTTCTGCGTATCTACAACGAGCAGACACTCGTCGAGGCAGACCGCTTGTTCGGGCGCCAGAGCCCGTTCCTGTTCGGCCAACTGAGCAGCCGCCAGATGTCTGAGTCAGACATGTACGACGCGCGTTGCCTGTGGGGTTATTACCACGACTATGCGCACCACACCGGGCCACGCCCGTTGGACAAAAACCTCTACATAAAGCTGAATTGGTTTACCGGCCTGCTGGAAGAAACCAAGTGTGACCTGATTACGGTGCGCCTGGTGCTGGAACACCGTCCGGACTTTTGGCGTGAAATCGCCGAGTTCATCCTGCTCGAACGCATGTTCCGCTACCCCAAAGGCTCGGACCAGCACATGACGTTCGATGCCGGCACCGGGATTTTGCTGTTCGAGATGCTGATCAATGCCAAGGCATTGATCGAAACCGAGCACGGTCACCTCACCTTCGACAGCGAACGTCTTGGCCAAAAGCTGGTGTCGATGATCGCCGATATCGAGGCCCTCGAAGCACTCGACGACGAGGCCTATCTGGCGGGTGCCAAAGCTTATGTGCAGCAGCATCTGGGCGCACCGCAAACCCCACTGGCACGCTTCAATTTCCCGGCCACGCACTACGCACGCCGCGTGCTGGCCGAGTGCCCCCAATGAATGCATTGAAGGTCCGCCTGCTGCTGTTCACCGTGGCCATTCTCGCGTTGTTCTCGATCAGTTGGCTGCTGTCGAAAAGCCTGCTCGGTAGCCTTGCGGTGATGCATGCCGTTGGGCTCAGGCTGTGGGCCACAACGGCCGCCTTATGGCTGATCGTGGCGTTCAGCACACGGCCGCCGCAGGCTTCCAAGCCCCTGCTCGCCAGGATGCCGGGTTTTTTCATCCTGTCGATCCTGGGGTTCTCGCTCTACTTTGTCTGCAGCTTCGGCGCCTTGAAAACGCTGAAAGCCAGCGACCTGACCATGGTCCTGGCGACGATTCCGGGCATTACCTACCTGCTGGGTCTGCTGACCCGCAGCCTGGGGTTTTCCTGGCTCAAGCTGGCGGGTGTGGTGATCGTCAGTGTCGCGGCGCTGGCGTTCAATACCCACACCGGCGACGTTGGCGCAGTCAGCGCCTCAGGCATTGCGCTGGCCTTGGTCGCGGCGCTTTCCTACGCCGTTTATGGCCTGCTGTCCAAGCGTTACCTCAAGGATCTGCCACTGATCAACTCGCTGGCCTGGGTCACGCTGATCGCCGCGGCGTGCTTTGTGCCGCTGTTCGTTCTCGACCCCGCGCCCTTGTTGCTCCTGAACCTTGAGGACGCGCTCAAAGTGCTGATTTTGGGCGCTGCCTGCTCGGCGCCGGTGTATGTGTTGTACCAGAAGGTTTTGGCCGAGGGCGGCGTGCTGTATGCCAATGCGATTGGCTTGCTGGCGCCGTTCGCCGTGGTCACCGGTGAGTGGTTGATCGGCTCCGGCACGACCTTGGGTGCAGTAAAAATCGTCGCGATGATTGCGGTCATGGTGGGGATCACCCTGTTATTCATGGATGCATCAGGCGCCTCGGGCTGGACGTTCAAGCGTCGCGCCCCAAACCCACCGGTTAGTGAGGAAATACAATGAAAAAGCTCGCGTTGGTTTGCCACCGCAGTGCCAAGTTGTCCTTTGTATTTGAGGCCGCAGAAGCGGCAGGTATTGAGCTGGTACTGATTTACGACACGACCGAAAGCGCCCCCGCGCACTTGCCGGCGGTTACGTCGACCTGGCAGCTGCCGGTGTTCGACGAGCCTCAGGTGGCGCTGGAAGCGTTCGCGGCCGGCGCGCAAGAGAGAGGGATTGGCGGGGTCATGACGGTTCGCGAAGAAGCGATCATCTGGACGGCGCTGGCGGCGCAAAAAATCGGTACACCTGGCATCGATCCCCATGTGGCGGCGCTGGCCCGCAACAAGTACCTGATGCGCCAGGCCTTTGCCGAGGCAGGCTTGAGGTCGCCGGGCTTTTGCTACATTGATAACCCCCACGACCTCTCCCAAACCCGCGCCCTGGGCTTGCCCCTGGTGATCAAGCCGCTCTCCGGCTGGTCGAGCACCGGTGTGATGCTGGCCAAAACGGCCGAAGAGCTTCCCGGCCTGGTCAACGCTGTTTGGGAGGTACAGAGCAAGGACCTGGCACGTTTCTATGACCAGGACAAAGCCGCAGGCCTGGTTGTTGAACAGTATTTGCCGGGTAAAGAATTCGTGGTGGAGTGCTTTGTCGACATCGAAGGGGTGCATGTCCTGGCCGTGGGCGACAAGGGCCAACCCGAAGGGCCCTGGTTTGAAGAAACGATCTACCGCCAGCGTCGAGATATCGACGACCCCTTGATCATGGCGCTGTGCGAAACCGCGCGCGCCGGGGTCAAGGCGTTGGGCATTACCATGGGCGCCGCCCATGTGGAGCTGCGCCTGGATGCCAAGCAGCAAGCCTACGTGATTGAAATCGGCGCACGCATAGGGGGCTCGGGGGTCTCGCACTTTGTGGTGGAACAGAGCACCGGCGTGTCGTTCGCCGCACTGTGCATGAAGGCTGCCCTGGGTCTGCCGACCCCGGCACTGCCCGATGTACTGCCGGCCGCCAGAGTGGCTGCAAACTACATCATTCCTCTGCGCGGCGATGGCCGTTTCAACGGTTTCAGCGGGCTGGAAAAGGTCGAGCAACACCCAGAAACCGCACGGATCGTCACCTTTTTCGAGGCCGGACACCTTTCACCACCCCCTCCCGCGTTTGGCGGCTACCCAGGGTTCATCTTCTCGGTACATGCCTCGGATGAGGCGGCGAACGCGTACCACCAATGGCTTGATGCGTCATTGAGCATCAACTGGAACCAATAAATACCACCCGTAGCCGGGTTCGGGAGTCGTGATATGGAACATCCGCAACTGGATTGGAATAACCTGGGCTTCAGCTACAGGAAAACCGACCTTCGTTACATTGCACACTGGCGTGACGGTCAGTGGCAGGAAGGTGCGCTGACCGAAGATAACCAACTGCATATCAGCGAAGGCTCAACCGCGCTGCATTATGGCCAGCAGTGTTTTGAGGGGATGAAGGCCTACCGTTGCAAGGATGGTTCGATCAACCTGTTTCGCCCCGATCAGAATGCTGCCCGTATGCAGCGCAGTTGCTCACGGCTGCTGATGCCGCCCGTCTCGACCGCGCAATTCATCGATGCCTGCAAGCAGGTGATCAAGGCCAACGAACGCTTCCTGCCGCCCTACGGAACAGGCAGTTCGCTGTATCTGCGACCTTTCGTGATCGGTGTGGGCGATAACATCGGTGTGCGTACCGCGCCGGAGTTTATCTTCTGCGTGTTTTGCATCCCGGTCGGCGCGTTGTTCAAAGGCGTGTTGCAACCGAGCAACTTCATCATTTCGGACTATGACCGCGCCGCCCCCAATGGCACGGGCGCTGCCAAGGTCGGCGGGAACTACGCGGCCAGCCTGCTACCCGGTACCGAGGCACGGCAGGCGGGTTTTGCCGACTGCATTTACCTCGACCCGCTGACCCATAAAAAAATCGAAGAAGTCGGCTCGGCCAATTTCTTTGCCATCACCCATGACAACACCTTTGTGACGCCGCGTTCACCTTCAGTATTGCCTGGCATCACCCGCGCCTCGCTGATCGAGCTTGCGCAAAGCCGTCTGGGGCTCAAGGCGGTGGAAGAAGACGTGTATATCGACAACCTCGCGGCTTACAAGGAAGCCGGTGCGTGCGGCACCGCAGCGGTGATCACACCGATCGGCGGTATCCGCTACAACGATCACCTGCATGTATTCCACAGCGAACATGAGGCCGGCCCGCTGACCCAACGTCTGTTCAATGAGCTGACCGGCATCCAGAACGGCGACGTTGAAGCGCCGGCAGGCTGGATCGAAAAAGTCTAAAGCCGTGAGACGCCCGCTGTGCCGACACCCCGTGGGCGCCAGTACAGCGGGCCCATCCAGAAAAGTGGTTATGTCCGACCCACTGACCCCGTAACCGGTAAGTTGCCGAGCAACTTGAGCCCGGTGCTTTTCACGAACGTATCGTAGTCCATCGGCTTCTGGATACGGGTTTCGGCGTTGGGCAGCACATAGGCCCAGGCGCGTTGGGACGAGGCGTCGTACACCAGCTTGAACAGGCGCGTGGGCACCCACACCTTGTTGTCGCCGACGGTGCTGTAGCCGGCATCAAACAACGGGCCGGTGAACACAAACACATTGCCGCCGGCGCGCACGGCGAACTTGCGCACGTCGGCCTCGACCTTGCTCCAAATCTTGCGGTTGTTGGTGGGGTCTTGCGGCACCATGTTCGACAAGGCGAAGGACTGCGCCATGGCATTTGCGCTTGGCGCATCGGCGGCCGGGGATTGATGGCCGCGGTCCACCGCCGGGTGCTGGCTGCGATAGTCGCTCAATTCCGCGCGCGCGCCTTTGGGAATGCGCGGGTCGGGATAAAACTGGTTGGTGCGCGCTTCACCCTTGGCGTCTTTCAGCTGTGCGGCATTCAAACGCTCAACCACCACCAAAGGCGTCTTGCTGGTTTGCGAGTAGAGCACCGCAAAGTGATCCGAACACAGCGCCATGGGTTTCATCGAGGCGGGTACAGTGGCCGTGTTGATCGGCTTGGCGCCGGGAAACAGGTCCGCGCAGCCGTCGAAGGAGAGCTGTTTTTCTTGACTGGAATAGAGACCGAGGGCCGCGCTTTGGCTGATGGAGCTTGAGCGCGAAGTGTGTTCATGGGCGGGTGGTTTGATCAGGTCCAGCAGGCTGCGGGCCTGTGCGCCGGGCGAGAGCAGAACAAACGCCGACAGGCCAACTGCAATAATGCGTAAGTGCATGTTTTATATCTTAAAGTGAGGAGCCTAATGGACCCTCACTTTAACCTTTAGTGCGACGCCTGACGGATCGAATTCCAGGCCGCCCGCGCCAGGATCCCCACCTCGTTAAGGCACGCCAGCGCTTCACGCAGGATGCTGCGCCTGCCGGGGAAGCCACTTGCCGAACGGGCAGGCGGCACCATGAACGTGAAGCTCGCTTAGCGCCTAGTGCCCCGCCACCGCTGGCCCATCGGCTGACCGCCGTCCCGGTTTGAAGCCATGGGCACGCGCCGTGCAGGCAATCACCAACGCCACCAGCAGCAACAGCGCCATTGCCCATGGAAAGGAGGCGGCGCCCCACGTTTTCAGCAGCACGCCACCGACTACACCGCTGGCCGCAATGGCGCTGTTCCACGCCACCACGTTCAGCGACAGCGCCACATCGGCGCCCTCTCCGGCGGCATCGGCCAATGCGGTTTGCAGCAGTGTCGCAGCGCCACCAAAACTCAGACCCCACACGGCCACGCCAAGGTAGATCACCTGCGGCACGCTGCCGACAAAGCCGAACACCAGGGTTACCGCTGCAAACGTCACCAGGCTTGCCAGCACGGTCTTGCGCAACAGCGGTTCGACCAGTTTGGCCGTCAACCAGATCCCCAGCAGCGCGGCAATGCCGAACACCAGCAAGACTAAATCCACACGTTCAGCCAAGCCTGCACGCGCCACAAACGGGGCAATGTAGGTGTACAGAATGTTGTGTGCCAGCATCCAACTGATCACCACCGCCAGCACCGGCCGCACGCCGGGCGTGGTCAGCACTTGGCCCAGGGACAGACGCTGGTGCGCAGGCTGCGGCGGATAGTCCGGAACTTTCGCCAGCACCCACACGACCAGCAGCAGCGTCAGCGCCGACATCAGACCAAAGGTGGTACGCCAGCCCACCAGGCCACCCAGCCACGTGCCCAGCGGCACACCCAGCGACAACGCAATCGGCGTACCCACCATGGCCAGTGCCAGCGCCCGGCCCTGTTGGTGCGGCGCAACCATGCGCCGGGCATAACCGGCCAGCAGGCTCCAGGCCAGCCCCGCCGCCACGCCGGCAAAGAACCGCGCCACCAGGGTTATGCCGTAATGGGACGACAACGCGGTGATGGAGTTAAACAGCAGAAAGCCGACGATGGTCAGCAGCAACACATTGCGCCGCCGCCAGCCACGGGTGGCAATGGTCATGGGAATCACCGCCAGCACCGAACCCAGCGCGTACGCCGTGACCATCTGCCCGGCCATCGACGGCGAAATCGCCAGGCCATCGCTGATCAACGGCAACAGCCCGGCGGGCAAGGTTTCGGTAACGATGCAGATAAAGCCGGTCATGGCCAGGGCAAGCAAAGCGCCAATGGGCAGGCGGTCGGAGGACGCGGATAAGCTGAGTGAGGGTGTCACGGGAGACTCCTTGGGACGACTTAGATACTGATCGATATAAATGTTGCGTGCGCACACCGTGCGTTGTCAACGACTTATGTATCGACTAGTATTTATCTCGCTTACCCAGAGGATTCCCCACATGGCACAAATGGGCCGCCCGCGTAATTTCGACCGAGACCAGGCCGTTGAACAGGCCATGCATCTGTTCTGGCAGCATGGTTATGACGCCACCTCCCTCGCCCAGCTCAAGGCCGGCTTGGGTGGCGGTATCTCCGCGCCAAGTTTTTACGCGGCATTCGGCTCCAAAGAAGCGCTGTTCGATGAGTGCGTGCAGCGTTATCTGGCCACCTATGCCCAGGTCACCGAATGCCTGTGGGACGAGGCTTTGCCACCTCGCACGGCGATCGAAACCGCGTTGCGCCAGTCGGCGCGCATGCAGTGTGAAGACGGGCACCCCAAGGGCTGCATGGTGGCGCTGGGCGTGATGAGCGCACCCAGCCCGGAGAATGCACGGGTCGCGGACGCACTGACGCAATCGCGGGTGCGTACCCGGGCGGGCATTGTGGCCTGCGTTGAGCGCGGCATACGTCTTGGGCAATTGCCAGGCACCACGCAAGCGGCGTCGATGGCGACGGTATTTGACAGTTTCCTGCAGGGCGTTTCGATCCTGGCGCGCGATAACGTGCGGTTTAAGGATATCGACGCGGCGATCAGCCAACTCCTGCTGACATGGGACATTACGGCCGTTACCGCGTCGCCCATTCGTCCCGACATGCCAGCAAAAAATCCACAAACGCCCGCACCCGATGCGGCACATAGCGCCCATGGGGATACAGCAAGGTGAAGGGCCGTGAACGCCCGCCAAACGGCTTCAGCACTTCAACCAGGCTGCCGTCGGCCAATTCACGCTCAACGATAAACTTGTAGGTCTGAAACAACCCCGCGCCGTGTTTGGCCAGGGTTACGCCGCCCAGCACATCATGGGCAATGCTGTAACCGGCCTCTCCGGCAAACTCCTGCTCCTGGCCTTGCAGCTGGAACAGCCAGGGGATGCGCCGGCCATTGCTGGGCAGTTCAAACTGAATGCACTCATGCAATGGCAGATCGTCCAGCGTCTGCGGCGTGCCGACGCGCTGCAAGTACGCAGGCGCAGCGATAACCACCAACTCAGCATCTTCCAGCAGCCGCGCGATCAGCGACGAATCCGGCTGGGCGCGCACGCGAATGGCCAGGTCATAACCTTCGGCAACGAAGTCGATATTGCGGTTGCTGATGTGGATATCCACAGTGACTTGCGGGTACTGCGCACGGAACCTGGGCAGCAGCGGCAGCAAGCGGTGATGTGCGTAAGTGGTCGGCACACTGATGCGCAAACGCCCGGACGGCACCGCCTGCGCGCCCATCACCTGTTGCTGGGCCTCCACCAGTTGCGTCAGCGCCTGGCGGCACTGCTCGTAAAATGTGCGGCCGCTGTCGGTGAGGCGAATGCTACGGGTGGTGCGCACAAACAAGCGCGAACCCAGGCGTTCTTCCAGGCGCGAAATACTCCGGCTCACGGCGGCCGGGGTAACGCCTGCGGCCTGCGCAGCTGCAGTAAAGCTGCCGGCTTCGGCAGCCAGGCAGAACAGCTCGATGCTGCCCAGCTGCAAATCTTCGAAATGGCGTTTCATGATTGATTACATCGGCTCACTATCCGACGCCATACTTACCAGTCTCTTGCCCTTTAATACAGCGTGCCGGGCGAGAAACGCCAAAGATCACTCGCCCTCAGGGCACGGTGACAAATGCATCTGCCCCGGTTGAGTATTCAATGATGGAGGGTGTATTCATTTTAAGTTTGTGCCGCTCTATATGATCGCCTTTCATCCGCGAAAGAAAGCGGACCAGGTACACGCCTGGCTCATCAAGCTTGACGATGTACTTGAGCTCATAGGTTTCGGAAGGCCCGATATCCAGAAAGGGAAATACCAGCAAGGTCGAGCTCATACCGTCATACCGCGCCTCTGCCACATCCCAGGCAGGCCCATACACCGGCAAACCCGCGTCAAAGCGCTGAACCTTTACGATCGACAAAACACGCCGGTCCAGATTCAGCCGTGCAATGTCATTACCGCTGTTGGACAGTGTGACACCCACTTCCAGCAGACTGGCGCCGTCCTCGGCAGGCATCAGTTGAGTCTTCAAGGTCGCACCCACATGGGCGCTCAACTCGGTTTTGATCTGCATCTCTTTAAGCAGCAGTGCACTCATTTGCGAGTCTTGCTTTACGTAGTAAGTCACCCAGACCGTCCAACCCGCCACACACAACAGGGCCACGACTGAAACAAGGCTCGCGGCCACACCCACCTTGATTTGCAGGAGCTCCCAATGACTGCGTTGCCGGGATTTATGTTGAGAAGGTAAGCGGTTCATGCCAATGTTGCTCCTGATGACGGCAGGCGAACTTACGGCAACCTTCTACGATCAAGCAATACACAATTAGCCTATGTTAAAACTGGCGAATGTGCCAAAACGCCCATGCGGCGCGCGCGCTCGCTGACCCGCTCCCAGGCATTGATCGTTCCCACGCTCCGCGTGGGAATGCCGCCCCGGACGCTCTGCGTCCAGCACTTTAAAGCGTGACGCGGAGCGTCACCGGATGCATTCCCACGCAGAGCGTGGGAACGATCAGCGTGGGAACGATCATCAAGTTCGGCGCTAGAGCAATAGACTTCTGTGGCGATGGATACGCTAGAGCAGTAACCGCGAAAAATCGCAGCACGCTTGCGCCATCTGCGCCACGTCCTGGTTCAAGCCGAACTGCCGGTCCACCCGGTGCAACGCCACGTACTGGATGCGCGGCAATTCGGGCTCGGTGACCAGCGCCCGTAGCGCGCCTTGCTCGATCAAGTGCGACAAGCACGCCCTGGGCAGGTAACTTACGCCAATCCCCGACAATGCCAACCCCACCTGCACCAACAAGTTGTGGCTCGACAGCGTGCGCGGCATCTGCACGTTGTGCGCGGCCAGCCAACGCTCGTAGATCAACCCGGTGCCCGACTGCGCGCCCTGGGTAAGCACGGTGTAGTTGGCCAAGGTCTCGAGGCCCACCGGGTCGGCGTCGGGGATCAGGCTGGGTGCGCAGATCCAGGCATTTTCCACGCTTTGCAGCGCGGTGCTGTGAAAGCGTGGGTCGCTGAACACGTCAGGCACGATCACCAGATCCAGCTGGTCGCTTTCGAGCTTGCGGAACAGCTCGCTGCTGAGTTCCACCGAAGGCTCGATCTGCACCTTGGGGTAAGCCTGGCGCAAGGTTTCGACGAGTGCCGGTAACCACGTCAGCGCGGTCAACTCGGTGACGCCCAGGCGAAACCTGCGCACCAGCACTTCACGGGCGCTGACCCGTTCGAGCAACTGGTCGCGGCCTTTGAGCAGGTCGCGGGCATAGTCGAGTAGCTCGCCGCCCTTTTCGGTCAGCCGCGCGTTGCGTTTGCTGCGGTCGAACATCTCTACATCAAAGGTGTCTTCCAGCTCCTGGATGCGCTTGGAGATGGCCGACTGTGACATGTTCAACTTGTTGGCCGCCGCTTCAAAACTGCCCAGTTCAGCGATCCAGTACAGCGCGTCGATTTGCTTGAAGGTGATCACGGCAACCAACTCATTAGAAAAATCGATGCTATCACATCATAAAATATCGCTAAAACTGTCGGTTTATCACTCCTAAGATCCGGCCATAGCCCTTCGCTATCTGACGACTCTGGAGATTTGCCATGTCCTTGCCCGGTTCACGCATCCTTCCCAACGCCCCGATGGCTCCGGCCGAGCTGGTCGAAGCCTTTGCCCATGTGGTCACCCCGCATATCAGCGACAACCTCGGCCGCCATATCGGCGCCCGTGGGCTGACGCGTTATAACCGCAGCGGCAAGCTGGTAGGCACGGCGATCACGGTCAAAACCCGGCCCGGCGACAACCTGCTGATCTACAAGGCCATGAGCATGATGCAGCCCGGCCATGTGCTGGTGGTGGACGGCCAGGGCGACATCAATAACGCGGTGATCGGCGAGTTGGTCAAGCTCTACGCCCAGCAACGCGGCTGCGTGGGATTTGTGATCGACGGCGCGATTCGTGATGTCGCAAGCTTTGAGGACACGCCCTGCTACGCTCGCGCCGTCGTACACACCGGGCCTTACAAAACCGGGCCTGGCGAGGTGAATGTGCCGGTGTCCATCGGCGGCATGCTGATCAACCCCGGCGACTTGCTGGTGGGTGATGAAGACGGGCTGGTGGCTTTTTCCCAGGCTGACGCGGCTCAAGTGCTGCGCCGTGCCGGGCAACATGCCGAGCACGAAGAAGCGGTGAAGGCCGAAATCGCCACGGGCGCGGTGCGCCAAGGCTGGATAGACAAAGTGCTGGTAAACGCCGGCTTGGCGGAGTGAACATGAGCACAGCCTTTCTTTCCGAGCGTGTGCTCGGCATCGCGCCGTCGCCGAGTGTGGCCGCCAATGCCCTGGTAACTGAACTGCGCGCCCAGGGCCGCGATATCGTCAATTTCACCGTGGGCGAGCCGGACTTCGACACCCCGGCGCATATTCTCCACGCCGCCCGCCTGGCGATGGAGAGCGGCGACACCCATTACACTGCTACCACCGGCACCCTCGCGCTGCGCCAGGCCATTTGCCTGAAGCTCTCCCGCGACAATGATCTGGTCTACGGCCTGGACGAAGTGGTCGCCGGCTGCGGCGGCAAGCACATCATTTATCACGCGCTGGCCGCCACGCTTAACCGCGGCGATGAGGTCATCGTGCATACGCCGTACTGGGTGTCCTACCCGGACATGGCACGGCTCAATGACGCCACACCGGTGATCATCCCCGGCGATGAACACCAGGGCTTCAAATTGTCGCCCGAGGCGCTGGAACAGGCGATCACCCCGCGCACCAAATGGGTGATTCTCAACAGCCCCAACAACCCCAGCGGCGCGGTGTACAGCGAAGCCGAACTGCTGGCCCTGGCCTTGGTATTGCGTGCACATCCCCACGTGCTGGTGATGGCCGATGAGATCTACGAGCACTTTGTATATGGCAATGCCCGCCACGTGCCGCTGACGCGCCTGGCGCCGGACCTGAAACCGCGCACCCTGATCATCAACGGCGCTTCCAAGGGCTACGCGATGACCGGCTGGCGCTTGGGTTTTGGCGCAGGGCCGGCGTGGTTGATCGCCGCTATTGCCAAGTTGCTGTCGCAAACCACCACCTGCCCCAGCTCGTTGAGCCAGGCCGCTGCGGTGGCGGCCTTTGCCGGTGAGCAGGCACCCATCACTGCCATGCGCGAGGAATACGTGCGCCGCCGTGCACTGATGTTGGACCGCTTGGCGGGCATTCCCGGCGTGAGCGTGACCCCACCGGACGGCGCGTTCTATGTGTTCGCCAATGTCAGCGGGCTGATGGGCAAGCTCACGCCACAAGGGGAAACCCTGGAGAGCGACACGCAGCTGGTGGAGTACTTGCTACGCGATTACGGCCTGGCCACGGTCAGCGGCGCGGCGTACGGCATGTCGCCCTATGTGCGCCTGTCCTTCGCAAGCGCGCCAGACGTTATCGAAGAAGGTTGCCGTCGCCTCCGGGACGCGTGCCACGACCTGCGCTGAACCCGGCGCAACACCCGGCGGCCAAGGGATGGCCGCTGTTTTGACTGCCTAGAACAACAACTTAAAAATCATTGATCGCAAATGAGGCATTCCCATGCACACGCCCCGCATCGCGCTGGTCTGGCAAATCATGATCGGCTTGCTCGCCGGCATCGCCATTGGTGCCCTGTTGCACCGTTTTCCCGAATCCCGGCCGTGGCTGGTAGAGAATATCCTGCAACCGGCGGGCGATATTTTTATCAAGCTGATGAAGATGATCGTCGTGCCTATCGTGTTCTCTTGCATGGTGGTGGGCATTGCCGGGCACGGTGACGGCAAGGCCCTGGGCCGTATCGGGGTCAAAACCCTGAGTTATTTTTTCTGCATCACCACCCTGGCGATCATTGTCGGGCTGGTGTTGGGCAACCTGCTCAAACCCGGCGCCGGCACTGAGCTGGCCAGCCTGCATGCGGCGACTGTCACCCTGCCTGCCAGCGGTGGCAGCGGCCACAGCCTGGGGCAGATCATTGTCGGCATCATCCCCGACAACGTGATCAGCGCCATGGCCCAGGGCAGCCTGTTGTCGGTGCTGTTTTTTGCGGTGATGTTCGGCCTTGCTGTGTCGCGCTTGCCCGCCGAACGCAAAGACCCGGTGATCGCGCTGATGCGCGGGGTCTCGGATGGCATGTTCAAACTGACCTCGATGATCATGGCCTACGCGCCCATCGGCGTGTTCGGCATGATCGCCGTCACCGTGGCCAACTTCGGTTTCAGCGCGCTGCTGCCATTGGCCAAACTGATCATGGTCAGCTATGTGTCCATCGTGTTTTTCGTGCTGGTGGTGCTCAACCTGGTTGCGCGTTTGTGCGGGATCAACCTGTTTGCCTTGATGCGGCATATCAAGGATGAACTGGTATTGGCCTTCTCCACCGCCAGCTCCGCGGCGGTGATGCCACAATTGATGAAAAAGCTCGAAACCTATGGCGTGCCGCCGTCGCTGGTGAGCTTTGTGGTGCCGGTGGGTTACTCGTTCAACCTCGACGGCGCCTCGCTGTTCCTCGGCATCGGCACGTTGTTTGTGGCGCAGTTGTATGGCATCGACCTGAGCCTGGGCGATCAGGCCTTGCTGGTGGTGACCATGGTGCTCACCTCCAAAGGTGCGGCCGGTGTGCCGGGGTTTATGTTTGTGATTCTCTCCGCCACCTTGGGCAGTGCCGGCTTGCCGCTGGAAGGCGTGGCGATTATCGCGGGGGTTTATCGCTTGATGGAGATGCCGACCACCGCGCTGAATGTGTTGGGCAATGCGTTGGCGCCGATGGTGATTGCCAAGTGGGAGCAGCGTGAGGCCAAACCGGCTTTACCGGCCGATGCCAAGGGCTTTCGCACACGTGCCTGAGCACACTCCGTTCATGTGGTGATCAGGATTGTCCTGCTCGCCACAGTGCAGGTATTCGTCCTTAACGGGTGCCCCGGCGCCGGCAAGACGCTTTGCGCCAGCGGGTCCAGGTGTTAGAGGCCGGATTGTATAAGCCTGCCACAACCGACACTTACCGCTGACGCACATCCCGCAACACCGGCTCTTTTTCACGGGCACTTCGCCAAAATTCAACGTCACGCTCTATACCGAGCGTAGCGACACCGCGTCGCAGCGCCTCCTCCAAGCCAGCGATGCTCATCAGGGCGAGTTCGATAGCCCGACAAGCCGCGTCAGGATCAGCGAACGACGTCAAATCGCAATTGACGCTCAAGTGGTCTGTGCCTGCATCCCCTGTGGACAGGGTCAACTGCAAGGCAAATGACTGGCCACACCGGCGCCATAGGGTCTGGCAGACAGTCGAGAGGCTGAGTAAATTGCCGCAAAAATTAAAGCTCGTATCACTGCGCCCCTGCAGGATCAAGGTGCCGACCCGCTGTTGCGAGGTGGGCAGCAGCGTAGCGATGTCCCCCGTGTCATAACGGATAACCGGAACAATAGGCGCCTTCAAATCACTGAGATACAACTTGCCCTGGGCGTCGACCTCGGCCAGTACCCATTTGCTCAGGAAATCATAATGACCCGGCGGGTGTGCAGGGGTTGAAACGCCCACCAGGCCCATCTCGGTATTCCCATAAAGGCCATAAAACTCGGCCTTCGGCCAAACCGTTCTTATGTAATCTTGCTTAGCGCCGGAGAACGCTTCGCCGATATAAATCACTTTTCTGATATCCAGCACTACATTGGCTTTCAACGCCATGTGAGCGGCCTGAATAATACCGCCCGGTGTCGCCAGCAAGGCGCTGACTCCCACTTCGCGGCAGATATCCAGGCACCCCTCGGGGCAGTCCTGCGCGTCCAGACGCCCGACAGGCAAAACGGTGCAGCCAATCGGCTCCAATAATCGCGAAAGCCCCTCGTACAAGCAGCCAAATCCGCCAGGCACCAGTAAGTTGGCCACGACGTCCTGACTGGAAAACACCCGCTGCCCTAAAAAGCGACGCAGCTCCACTGCGTAGGCGTCTCGCGAGACACTGGGCCAAAAATCATTGGCCACAACCAGCGGAGAGGCGGTTGTACCCGACGAACTGACCAAATAACAATGACGCAAACGGCCCTCATCACGCAGCTTCTCCACCACACCCTGAAGTGTGGTCTTTGAAGATACAGGGTACAGACGGTCAAACTGTTCATAGCTCAGCGCCCGTGGGTAACCCGAGTAACCCGCCTCACGATAGTGCTCAACCATACGGTCAAAAGACTGCGCATCAAAAAAAGAGTGATTTAGCATGCAAGCCGCCTTCCCTGCAGAACCTGGCTTAAAAATAGGCGAGGTACTCATCCTTAAGAAACCGCCAGTTCTCGGGACTCAACTGCGCCCCGTTCAGCGCTGACGCGGTCAATTGCTCAAACACCTGCACGTCTGCCCACAGAGCAGCATCGTCAGCATGGGAAAAAGCTGCATTCATCGAAGACGAAAACAGGTCACTGGTTTTCTTGAAGGGCTGCCCTTCTTCGACATTCAATTGAACCCCTATCAGGCTGCTGAGCTGGCTGACCGCTGCCGGCAAACCCTCAGGCGTCCCCCCGAAAACACCGGGTGAGGTGCTGATAACGTCACTGATAATGCCAGGCTTGATCAGCCGCGCATCAGACAGCTCAGCGGCCGGCGCGAAACTGGAAAAGTACAGTTGTTCCAGTAAGTGAGGGGCGTAACAGTGCGCGAACAGCACCGGGGTGATGGTGCCGTGCAATCGCGCGCCCACTTCGATCATCACAGGGCCATTGGGGCTGTCCAGCAACTCCATATGGATTGCTCCGTTTTCAATCCCCATGGCTGAAGCCGCGTGTTTGGCATAGTCGACCAAGGCCCGCACCGCGTCGGAGCTCGGGTCCAGCAGGAAGGTGAATTTCTTCACGAACGGGCAGCCTTCAATACCCAGTTCATCACAGCGGATATAGCGACAGACGGACGCAACAACATAGGTGCCCTGCTGCGCGACCATATCGACAACGTACTCTTTGCCGGTGACAAAGGGTTGCAGCACAAAACAATCATTGTCCGACCATGTTGAAGAAAAGCCGCCCCAATCCGCGGCAAGAATCGCGCTCTGCAACTCAGCGCGGTTTCTGCAAAAAACCACGCCTTCACCGCCTGCCGACGACTGCGGTTTGAGCACACAGGGGTACGCATCCCAGTGTTCCAGAACCGACTGCGCAGCTGCCTTCCCTTCCAGCACGTGTGTCGATATACACGCCAGACCCGCCTCTGCCAGCGCGCGCTGCATCGCATCTTTATGGCGACGTAACCGAGAGTAAGCGGGGTCATTGCCAGGTAAGCCATGACGCTCGCTCAAGATATCGGCGATGAATACACCGTTCTCGCTGCCGGCGAGGATGATGTCGAAAGGCAGTTCATCAGGCCCCGGTACCTGTTCGGCAGAGATAAAAATCCCTTGATAGAGTTCGGCATTGAATTCGCCTTTCTTTTTCTCGCTCAAAGTCGGCATTTTGCTGACTTTATCCATCTCCATGACGGCGTAGCAGTCAACACCCTGCTCCTTCAGGTACCCCACTAACAGATTTGCATTGGAGACGGGGTTGGTGATCAGACAGCGCTTAGTCATCGTATTAATCCCTGCTGATGCCTGGCGGTAGTTGACGAAATCGTTGCGCACAAAGAACGATGTTGAAATGCGACTTCACCAGGCGAACCAGTTCGTCAATCGTTCGAACGTTGTAGCTGGAGCGACGCTTGCCCTGGACACACACCAGCGTGCCGTTTTGCAGGATGTCGCCCCCTTCTGAATGAGGGCGGGCACAAATGAAATGGCTGGCAAACAGGGAGGTGGGGGCATGGGTGTTGTAAAAGTGAGTCACGCGAAACTCTTCATAGTTGTAGTCTGCATCACGGACAACCAGCAGGCCCTGCCAACACTCGCCGCGCAGGTACTCCACCAACCAGTCACGATTGCCCAGCCGCGTGACGCGATAGCGGTGGCAACCCTGCACTTGCGTCAGCTGATCATCACGCTCATCAAGCGAAAGCGGCCTTATGGGGCCGCGCAGACCAAACCCGACATCGCATAGCCAGCGTTTTCCCTGCGCACTGACCACCAGCGCCATGTGCGTAGACAACTCACGGCATACGCCGTGCGCGAATGTCTTGGCCAAGGTGCGCTGCACCGAGAACCCAAGGCTTTCCAGGGCCTGCGCAAAAATGCCATTCATGTGCGTACAACCACCGCCCCGTTGCCCGTACACGATTTTTTGAGCGACGAGGTTCAATGCAAACGGCACCTCTACGTCCAGAAATCCATCTGCCATATCAAATGGAATATGGGTGACGTGCGCTTCGTGCAGACGGGCCAGGCTGGCAAGATCCGGTTGGCTTGCGTCAGGGTTGCCCACGCGCTGAAGATACGCGCCCAACCATGGCGGGCTGTTCTGTTGCGCCGTGGGGCAAACCTCCAAGGGTTCATCCAACATTTTCGCCATTCCCCACACGCAGCAAACTGCCAGTGGTTGAAAGGCGCCGGGTTGCCAGCAGACACACGGCCTCGGCGACTTCTTCAGCCGTCATTACCCGTCTTGCGGGAATCGACTTGAGAATCTCCCTGACCTGATCACCGGCGAAAGCCTGAAACATGTCCGTATCCACAAAGCCCGGAGAAACGCAGTTCACTCGCACATCAAAGCGCGCCAGTTCGATCGACAGGCCCATGCTCAGGCGTTCAATCGCGGCTTTGGCGCAGCCATAGGCTGTATTACCCAACTTTATTTTTTGCGCGGCAACCGAACCGATATTAATAATATTGCCGTGGCGTGCCTTTGCCATCAGCGGGGCAAACACCTCACAAAAATTCAGCGTGCCGCCAAAATTGTTTGCCATCACTTGTTCAAACGTGGACGGCTCTTGACTCAAGAACAACCCATCGCGCGCGATGCCAGCATTGTTGACCAACACTGAAGGCAGAGGATGGCCCTGAAGTTGCGTGCAGAACTGTTCAACCTGACGCCTGTCGCTACCGTCAACGCGCGCCGTGATTGCACTCGGGCCGAACTCGCACGTGAGGCGATCTGCAGCGGCTTCATCCTTGAAATAGGTCGCGAAAACGGTAAATCCCTCCGCGATTAACTTGCCTGCAATCGCGCGGCCTATTCCACGCGTTCCTCCCGTTACAATAGCGGTCTTAGTCATACATGACGCTCCCTCGACAATGTACAGAACGTGAAGTCTTCAGGACAAAGCCGACCTCCTTGGCGCCCGGCCGGTCGAACCCTGAAAACTGTAAATCCAGACACTCCCCTGGTGTGATCGGCGCCATAAAGACCACTCGTTTTACACGCAGGGACGCACCCGGCAGCAGGTGCCGGCAACAACTCAGCACAAAACCCACCGTAAACGCACCTGGAACAATCGGATGCCCTGGAAAATGCTCATCAAAGATCGAAGCGACCGCGTCCACCTGGACCAACACCGAGTGGTTTTCGTCTATTGACTCCAGTGACGTGGTAAACACTTCATACCGCACGGTTTCTTTCTCCCTGAGCCAAATAGTAATCCGGGTATTTTTGAGTAAACACCACGGCGCACAAGATCGTGAAGTAAGACATCAATAAGTAAATCGGCCAGTAGTCGTTAAACATCAGACTCAATACAGCAAGTCCAAAATTAAGGCTGAACACCGCATTCCACATCAAGGTGATATGTTTATTGATGAAAAAGAACGCCGGCGTGTGCCAGACTTCCTCCGGAGCTTCCAACTTTGCATACTGCAGCGTGAAGGGTTTGCCAATACAATAAGAGCCCCACCCGGCCACTGCCAACAAGGCGTAGATCAGCGGTTTAGTGTATGACAAGCTGAAAAATCCGGGTTCAGCATACGAAATACAAGCGACCAGAACAAAGCCACACGCGACACTCCAATCAATAACAAACTTGTGCTTCAAGCCCTTGTAGCACAGCACAATCAAGACCACTAATGACAACAATGCCGCCTCGGTATAACTCCCCGATCGCCAGGTCAGAAAGTAAGGAAACAACAACGGAGGAATAATAAGATTGATCATGACATGCACACCCCTGGGGAGCAGAACGCAAAAGGCATCCCGGCCGATTTAATTCATGGCTGCGTGGCCATGACCGTCACCAAACAAAACACCTCATCGTATTGAGTGGGGTCGCTCGACGAGAAAACCTGCACCGTGCCGCCACGGGGCTCATGGGAGACCTGGCCAAATAAATAGCGCGCCTGGCGCAGGTCTCCCGCACTCAGATTACGCAACGACACCGGCAAAAACCGCTCGGCCACTGACACCGCACCGGCGCTCGCCCTCACACACCTCACCGCGAACTGGTGACACAGCTCAACGGTGACCAGACTGGCGTCGTAGCGAGCAATAAACATCTCCAGCACATCAGGATCCAGCCGAACACGGAACAGCTCACCATGCCTTTCCAACTCAGGACACAGTTCCAGATAATTCATGAAGCCTCCCACGGCGTCTTGTCAGCCCGCTGACCGTCCCGGCACCCGGCGCCCCTCATGTCTTGTTGACACACGTGGCATCGGCAATGCCGTCTCGCGCATACCGATTCAGAATCGACAGCATCTTCCACGCGCGTCCGCACAACAGCCCGATCGTCAAACCCGACGCCACGCCAATCAAGACCACCATCGGCAATGAACTGGCGAACACTCGATCTGTCGCCTGCTCATAACCGATGTAATATTTAATGCCGAAAAAAAACATCGAGAGTATCAACAGCTTTAATGAGCCCGGCACTGAAATGGAGTGCCGGGCCTCCCCTTGGGTAATACCGTGATAGTCAAACCACAACGCTGCGATTGCCCAGCCGACTAATAACCCTGCCACCCAGGTGCCCATTGAAAGCAGTGGATGCGTGGCATAGTCCATTGCCGCCAATGACCACACCACAAAGATGACCGGGCTGAGCAAGAGGGAACGACGTGTTTCAGTACTTCTAAAACAGGCCATCACGCCGTAATAGAGAAGCATGAAAAAAACGGCATACACCCACAGTGGCGTTTCACGCAATATAACAAGCATGGGTATCCCTCAATGATGAGATCGTACGGAATAAACAGCACTGCTAATCGGGCAGCCAACATGGTGAGCCACTAACTTCAAAGCATCCTGACCCGGCAGCCCGACGGGGCGATAGATAAACTGCTTCCAGCCTTCGGTGTCACGCAACACGATCCGAAGTTGTGGCTGCCGACAGGTATCCAGAATACGTTGCACCACGCGAGACCGCGGGGACACGGTCATGGACACCACCACCACGTCATAACTGCCGTAATCAAAATCTACGCCGTCCGCCTCCACCAGGTTCAAACGTTCAGCCGGGATATCCAAGGCGCTCAGCGCGCCATGGAGCCCTTGTCGGGCTTTCACAATCGCGCTGTGATCACTATCAATACCCGTCACCACAAAGGATGTTTTCTGCAGGTACAGTAAAATACTCAGCGGCATCGCCCCCACACCGACCTGGCACATCCGCCCCAGGCTACCGTCAAGACTCTTGAGTTCAGCGCTGACCATGCGTTGATAAATCCGGTAGAAAAAACGGCTGAGCGGGCTGCCCTCACTCAACAGGTTTGCCCACTGCTCGCTCAACGTCGACTCGAACAACTGCTCTATCTCAAGCACTTTTCGCTGGCAGTCAGCCATCCGACTGCGCTCGCTACTGTGCGCGGTCTCATCCGAAAAGTTCAGCGGGTAGTTGTTCAATACAATCAATAAATCCGAATACGCTTGAAAGAGTTCACCCTGCCAACGCTGCTCTGTGGGAATGGCCAGCAATCTGTCGATACGCATTGATAGCTCTGCGCCCATTCACGCAACTCCCACACGCTGGCGCTCATCTCGCAGGGACGGTAGCTTTTGCCGGGCGTTGAACTGAAAGTGCTCGCGGCCCACAACCGACAACTCGGCGACGCCACGCCGCAAGGCTTCACTCAGTTTGGGGATCTGGCTGAGTACTGACGCAACGTGCGCCTGCAGACTTTGGCCCACCTCGCTATCGGGTAGATCCAACGCCACTTCCACGCGGTCCCGCCCCAACTCGACCGACTTGAGTGTGACCTGGCAATAGGTTGCATCCACGCCCGCGGCGGTCAGTTGCTTGCGCACAAGGTCCAATCGAATCTTGTGCCCTCCCAGACTGAATTCTTCTTCTACTCTGTCGCCGATGCTCAAGTAATAGGCCGCGTCACCCGAGACTGAAAAGAGCTCGCCGTAGTCGCCAATGCGATAACGAATAAGCGGCACCACAGGCGCTTTGAGATCGGTGACCAACAGTTCACCTTGCTCGCTGACCTCCACGAAAAACCAGTCGGAAAGCACCAAGTGGTGGCCCGCACTCATCTGTGGAGTATTGATCGCGGCAAAGCCCAATTCCGTCGCACCGTAAATGCTATAGAAAGACGCCTGCGGCCACTGTTCACTCACGAACTCGCGCTTGGAGAGGTGGAAGGCTTCGCCGACAAAAACAATCTTGCGTATGGGCAACGACACACCGGCACTCAGTGCGGCCTGAGCAACTTGCACAATCCCACTGGGTGACCCCACCAGGACATCAGCAGAAAAACGTTCCAGCAAATCGAGCAAGAGTGCGTTATTGGACAGGGTATCCGGCCGGCCCACAGGCAGGATGGTCACCCCAATATTCTCAAGCAACCGGCACATGCCCTCGTAGCTGTTACCCAGGCCGCCAGCCGTGAGCAGGTTTGCCACAACGTCATTGGCACTGAATACGTGCTCGGCCATGGCCTGGCGTACTTGGTAGGGGTAGCTGTTTTCGGTAACTCCCTGCAGGAACTTATTCGCCAGAATCACAGGGCTGCGGGTAGTGCCCGAGGTCGAAACGACATAACAGCCCTGCATTTTGCCGGCCGCCAGCAGTTGCCGACCCGACGCTGCCAGGGCGCTTTTATCCATGACGGGGTAGGCGTCGATAAACCCCTGATAGTCCGTTACCGTTTGCAGCGAACCAGGGTAATCCTCACTGATATACCCCATCACCATTTGATTAAACTTATCGACTGGAAAAGCTGTGCGGCGCTGGATTGTTTTCATTGTGCAATCCTTATAATCAAGCATCGACTCGGCGAAAAATCATGGATGCGGCAAGCCCGCCCATGCCAAAAGAGTTCTTGAGGCAATATTCAATATGGGCGCTGCGCGTTTCGCCTATGACATTGGCTGAACACTGCGGGTCTTTCACATCAAGATTACGCGTGCCTGGAATAAAGCCTTCTCTCAACGCAATCAAGGTATTAAGCGTTTCCATGGCCCCGGCGGCAGCGATCATATGCCCATGCAACGACTTGTTCGCGGTGACCGGAACAGCCTCGGACAACACCGAACAAATCGCGGCGGACTCATGCAAGTCGTTCAACACCGTCGACGTGCCGTGCGCATTCACCAGGCCTATTTGGCTTGCATTCAACTGGGCACTTGCCAGTGCGCGCGTCATTGAGAGTTTCATTTCCCGGCTGTCAGGGTCGGGTTTCACAATATGACTCGCATTCATGCTCGCCCCATACCCCACGACTTCCAGCAACGGCACGGCCCCTCTCTTGAGCGCGCTGGTGTATGTTTCCAACAAGAACAGTACCGCCCCTTCCGCCGGCACATAGCCTGAGCGGCGCGTATCAAAGGGGCGCGACAATCCATCAGGCGGTAAAGCGGCATCGGTACAGATCACATCAACCGATTCCAGGCCTACATAATGTTCAGGCGTGACCTTGGCACTGGCGCCCCCCACTATTGCCGCGTCGACTCGCCCGCTCGCCACCTGTTCAAAGCCGGTGCCAATCGCTTGTAACGATGCAGAGCAAAGACCGACGTGCACCATGGTCGGGCCGTGGAACGGAACGTGCGCATGGACCTGACGTAACAACTGAGTCGGGTCCATACGGGAAAAGTCACTGATTCGATAGTGCTTTTCCATTACCGCGGCCATGTTTGTAAAGGCGTTATCCGCGTTTCGTTCCAAGTCGTAAACGAAGTCCACGGTCTGATGAATATCAGGAACAGGCTCATCCACCCCGAGAAAACAACCAATACGCTCTGGCGCGAGATGACTTAAATCCGTGCCCGGCCAGGCCAACAAACCCTTGATAGCGTTACTGACATAAAGCTCATCCCATGAGCGGCTGCGCCTGGAGGCCGACGCGGGTGTATTGCCTACTTGTGGAATACCCGCGAAATGGCTCTTGAATGTCCCCGTGTCAAACTTGTGGATTTCGCGAATCCCCGACGTTCCTTCGCTGAGTGCCGCTCTTACTGAATCGTAAGTATCACCCAAGGGCGTGCAGCAGCCGAGAGCGGTGATCACTACACGTTCTCTCATGATAATTCTCCCGACAATGCTTGATCAGGAGTTAAATGCCTTAGCTTTTTGACTACCGCACAGGCACAACCAATCCCGATTCCCATCCCGTTCACCAATAGTGTGCGCCCGACCTCGATGCTTTCATCTGCCAAGGCGCACCCCAGATCCACCAGGCCGCTGGTGCTACCGGCGTAGCCTGTGTAAGGCTTGTAACGGCGAACGTCGGCCTCAGGCATGATCTTGAAGACCGCAGCGTCCTCTACCTGGCGCAAGTTGGGTGCGCCATTGTCATACATGATGACCACAGGATGCGTGTCAATAACCGCAGCCGGCAGGCATTGCAGCAAGGCCTCCCAATCCGCTTGTTTTGAATATATCTGTGCGTCAAATCGGCTATAAACCGCAACGATTTCGGCCAGTGCAACATGACCGGAATGTTGCAGCAGGGTGGTATTTTCAAGCATCAACGCCACCGCCCCGTAAGTCACGCTGACTTTATCGGCAGTGGCGTCGACGGGGTCTGTTTCAACCAGCCCCATCTTCCGAAAAGCCTCCAGGTTATCGGCTTTGGTCATATCGCCGACCGCACACAACAGGGCACCGCCCTGCTCGGCATGTTGCAGCTTGAACAGCGCCTGTTCCAATAAAGACAGCCCGCCCAACGACATACTGCGTAAGGGATACCCACCACCGGTAAAGCCAAAATATTTGGCAATGTGGTACAGGTTATTAGTCGGTAACTTACGGAACAGCCTCAGTGGGTGAACAGCGCCTGCGACCCGACCTAATTCAGCGTGTATAGATTCTGCTGACAGTTCCGGGTGTTTCATTCGGTAGTCGTAGAGAATCTCATAAAAGTCGCGGACGATTTCTGCGGTTGTATAGACATTGATCTCTGCCCGCGCCGCTTGATCAAACGCGCCGCCTTGTTCTGCCATGGCGCAGGCGGCGCCTGAGACCAATAGACTGTGTATGGCCGCATCGGACAAGATCGCCCGGTCTTCGCGGGCAATATGTTTAGCTAACTGTGCAGAGAGCACCGCCGGCACCTTGGCCCGTTGCCTGGCGGCTATGGGGAGGATGTCTTGCCGGCCGATATCCGCCAGGTCGAACCCTGATTGTCGTACGGCGAGGCCGGTGATGAAGACACTAGCCATGGGCAAGCGCCTCTAGGCGCCGAGAGCAAAACTCCGGCGTCCAGAAACTACCGATCTTATCCGGCTGAATAACAGTACTGTCAGGAACTTGAAGTATTTCGCTGGCCACTTCCCAGCCCTTGGCTGTCCACTGGCGATCCACACAGAGTGCCGGATCAGCCTGCATTTTATGAAACGGCCATAAGTGTTCGGGCTCAACCTGGGGGTTGATCTGCGACTTAACTTCAAAACAGAAATCAATGAAGTCAATGGACGTAAATCCGATTTGGTCGAATGACTTATCGCTGGGTATTGCGTCGGGACCTTCGAGAAACAGAATATCTGCTGCAATTTGTTTTACTTTGATCAGATACATAGCGATCACACCCCTTCTTCCATGTTTTGTAAAAAACGAGAGCGGCATAAAAGTCAGTCGACTTTATTGTTCTTATAATTGGATCCAATAGATGCTAAACAAATAGCTATAAGCTTGTCAAAATATTTTTTACACATAAAAATCAGACACTGATGAACGGCTGGCACTATTTAATGGATGATAAAAATCGCAGCGCTTTAACCCGCACTGTACGGCCCCTCACTTGCTGTTTAGTTGAATCTACAGCCAATAAAACGGTTAGACGGGCGCCATGGCAATTTCACTTGTCACTTCCCTGTCACGTTTGGCCAGCAACGTGTAGACGCAGGGCAAAACAAATAAGGTGAATAAAGTTCCGATCGACATCCCGGTGGCAATCACCATGCCGATGTCATATCGACTCACAGCCCCAGCCCCCGTCGCAAAAATCAGCGGCACCATGCCAAATACCATGGCAGCCGTCGTCATCAACACCGGCCTCAGGCGAATCGCCGTCGCTTGCTCCACCGCCTCCCGCGGCGATAGCCCTTTGTCTCTGCGCAGCTGGTTGGCAAACTCGACGATCAGAATCCCATGCTTGCTGATCAACCCGATCAGCGTCACCAACCCTACCTGGGTATAAATGTTAAGACTCGACCACCCAAGGAACAGCGGAATCAACGCCCCGCAAATGGATAACGGCACTGTCACCAGAATCACCAGCGGGTCGCGGAAGCTCTCAAACTGCGCCGCCAGTACCAGGAAAATAATCGCCAGCGCCAAGCCGAATGTCACCCATAGCGCCTTGCCTTCCTGCACGAACTGGCGCGATTCCCCGCTGTAGTCGAACGCATATCCCGGCGGCGCCTCTTCAATGGCAATCTGCTTCACCGTTTCAATGGCCTCCTCCATGCTGACCAATGGAAAACCCGAGATCAATGCAGAATTGAGCTGCTGGAACTGGTTCAACTGCCGTGGCCGCGCGCGGTCTGTAATGCTGATCAAGGTCGACAGCGGCAATAATTCACCCTGGGTATTTCTGACGTAGTAGCTGTTCAGCCATTCGGGGTTGTCACGGTACGCACGCTCAACCTGTGCAATGACCTTATAGCTGCGCCCTTCGAGGGTGAACCGGTTTATTTCCGCCTCACCCAACAACGTCGCCAGCGTGCTGCCGAGGTCCTGCATCGACACGCCCATCTGCGATGCCTTGGCGCGATCGATCTCCACCACCACTTCCGGCTTATCAAACGCCAGGTCGATATCGACAAAACCGAACTTGCCCGATTGCATCGCGCGATTTTTTACGCGCTCGGCCACTTTCAGGAGCGACTCATAATCCTGAGCAGTATTGATGACGAAACCAAAGGGCAGGCCTTCGCCAGTACCGGGCAGAGAAGGCAGGTTGATACCAAATATTTGCAAACCTGGGATCTGCGCCAAGTGCGCCTGCAATTCAGGCAGGATCTGCATCTGAGTGCGACTGCGCTCATTCCACGGCTTGAGCAGAAAACCGCCTATGCCTGACTGCACCCCGTTGTAGCCGTTGATCTGGAACGACGAGTAGTACTCTGGGAATGTCTTGAAGATCTTGATGAATTCATCAGTGTAGGTATTCATGTAATTCAGGTTGGTCGGCTGAGGTGCGCTGGCCATCATGAAAATGATGCCCTGGTCTTCGGAAGGCGCCAATTCCGCCTTGGTGAAGGTGAGAAACACCGGAATCAGGCATAGCACGATCAGCGCGAAGACCACCACCACCGGCCGCGTGTTCAACGTACCGTGAAGCATGCGTTGATAACGTCGTTTGAGCCGGTCAAATACCCGGTCCAACCGGCTCGCCAGCCCGGAAGCGTTTTTGTCATGGCGCAGCAGCAGGACACACATCATTGGCGAAAGTGTCAGCGCGACGACGCCGGAAATCACCACGGCACCGGCCAAGGTCAAAGCAAACTCTTTGAACAGGGCCCCGGTCAGCCCGTCGAGAAAACCGATCGGGGCATAGACCGCCGCCAAGGTGATGGTCATTGAGACAACCGGCAGGGCAATTTCCCGCGCGCCCTCCAATGCTGCGTCCAATGGGCGCTTGCCGTCCTCGATATGCCGGTGAATATTTTCGACCACCACGATCGCATCATCCACAACCAGGCCGATGGCTAGCACCATCGCCAGCAGCGTCAGCAAATTGATGGAGTAACCCATCATCTGCATGAAAAACAGCACGCCGATCATCGACAGCGGAATGGTGATCACCGGTATCACCACCGAACGAAGCGCCCCCAGAAACAAGAACACCACCACGATGACAATCAGCACGGCTTCAAACAGCGTTTTCACCACCTCGTTGATGGACGCCTGGATGAACAAGGTGGCGTCGTAGGCAATATCAACCTTGAGGCTGGGCGGCAACTGGGCCTCCAGCTCAGGCATGATTTTGCGCACTTCCTTGATCACCTCCAGTGGGTTGGCGCTCGGCGCGGCCTTGATTGCGATGTACACAGAGGGCGTGCCACCAAAGGAACTGATCGCGTTGTAGTTTTCCGCGCCCATCTCCACCCGTGCTACATCGCGCAGCAGCACCCGGCTGTCACCGTCGGTTTTGAGCGTGATAGCCGCGAAGTTTTCGGCGGACTTAAGTTCGGTAGTGGCGTTGATACTGGTAACCACATACTCGCCCTTTACCTCGCCTGCGGCCGATAGATAGTTGTATCGGCGCACCGCTGCCGTGACGTCATTGGCAGTCAGGCCGAAGCCGGCAAGCTTCACCGGGTCCAGCCAGATACGCATGGCAAATACCTGACTGCCGAGGATTTCGGCTTCGGCCATGCCGGGCAGTGTGGTGAGCTTGGGTTGAATGACCCGCGAAAGGTAGTCGGTAATCTGCGAGTTATTCAATTGCTCGCTGGAGAAGCTGATATACATCAGCGCGGAGGCTTCGGCGGACTCCTTGCTCAGCACAGGGTCTTCAGCATCCGCAGGTAACTTGTTCTTGACCTCGTTGGCCTTGGCCAACAACTCGGTAAACAAACGGTCGCTGTTGGCACCGATGCGCGCGTAGATCGAAATCACCGAAAAATTCTGGCGACTGACCGACGTCATGTAGTCAATCCCCTCGGCACTTGCCAGGCTTTGCTGCAAAGGCTGAGTGATGTAGCCCTGAATCGTCTCGGCATTGGCGCCAGGGTAGGCAGTGGTGACGGTGATCAGGGCGTTTTCCATTTTCGGAAACTGGCGCAGCGCCAACTTGCTGTAGGCCTGAAACCCCAGCAGCACGATGAGCAGGCTGACCACCAGGGCCAGCACCGGCCGACGGATGAAGATGTCGGTGAACTTCATAGCGCACCTTCAACGCGAGCCTGTCGATCGGCCGGCTGGTTCTTGTCAGGGCTGATGGTGATAGGCGTTCCCGTATCCAGCTTCAGCTGGCCAGCGCTGACGACTTGCTCGCCCTGTTGCAACCCGCGGGTCACCAACACCAGGCCACCCCGCCGCTCTCCGGTTTCAACAAAGCGCCGCTCGGCAATCAGCAGCGGCTGGCCGTCTGCATCTTTCTCCACGCTGCCGTCCTCGGCCTTCTTTTGCGCGACCGCGTACACCGAATTACCGTAAAGGGTGTAGGTAATCGCGCTTTCCGGTACCACGATATGAACCGTCGGATTGGGCAGCAGCACCTGCAGATTGGCGAACATGCCCGGGAGCAGTTTGTTATCCGGGTTCGCCAGGGTAGCGCGCACCAACACATTCCGTGTGGTGGTCTCGACCTTGGGGTTGATCGCGCTGACGGTGCCAGGAAACATCTGTTTCGGATAGGCCGAGACTTCTACCTGCACGCCTTGGCCGATCGCAATCTTTGGCACCGATTGCTCAGGGATATAGAAGTCGACGTAAAGACTGCTGAGGTCCTGCAACGTGGCAATCACTGTCCCGCTGGCCAGATAATCCCCAACATCCACCTGGCGAATACCAATGACCCCGCTGAAGGGCGCAAGAATGTGCTTCTTGGCGAGGGTGGCCTTGAGCTGGTTCACCGTGGCTTTGTTTTTTTGCAACTGGGCTGAAAGGCGGTCGAACTCGCCCTTGGAGATGGCGTGATCACCAACGAGTTGGCTGCCGCGCCCATAATCCAACTGTGCCAGTCCAAGATCTGACTGGGCGGTTTCCAATTGCGCCTGCTCTACCGCACTGTCCAGCCGGACCAGGGGTTGCCCGACCTGAACCTTTTGCCCCGACTCGAACTGCACGTCCTTGACCGTCCCGGCGGTCTCCAGGCTCAGGCTCACACCGCGCAACGCCTTGAACGCCCCCACGGCCGGCAAGCGCTGCTGCCAGGGCTGCTCAACCGCAGTCACCACTGCCACGCTGACGGGCGGTTGAGGCTTGGTAAAACCCTGAATCTGTTGATAGATGGCAAACGCCTTATAGGCCGCCAACATCAACACCACAACCAGAGAAACACCCAACATGATCAGCATGCGACGGCGCAACATATTCCTAATCCTTGGAAAAATTTGAACACGCGAAGATGAATCAGCGAGCACATTACTCCGAGTATCAAAATGTTTCCAAGAGAGATTTTTGACAGTTTTTCGGTCGAGGAAGGCAAATCATTGTGCTAGAGCCCTGCGCGTCATTCGAGGGCCTGGCGTTCGACGGTTTCTGTCGCGGATCGGTAAGAAAATGCCGTGGGTGGCTGGAAAAGCATCTGCGTAGGTGCCGATTGCGCACCAAATCCAAGGCAAAAAAAAGCCTGCATCGCTGCAGGCTTTTCTCTATCTGGCTCCACGACCTGGACTCGAACCAGGGACCCAATGATTAACAGTCATTTGCTCTACCAACTGAGCTATCGCGGAATGCGCCGTATGTTACTGATTAAAAAGAAGAAGTCAAGCATTGAGGTGCATTTGGACGAAATCCTGCAAATTCCGCTTGCAGCCCGCTATACCGGACTGGCCATTTCCTTGGCCAGATCCAGCCACGCGCGCGCCGCCGGTGGCAGGTGTGCGCTGGCGCGCCAGGCCAGGGCGATGTGCCAGTCGGTGTGGGGTTCGTCCAACGCAATCAAGGCGATGCCCGCGTGCTGATGTTTGACCGCGAGCATGCGTGGCAGGAAGGCGACGCCCAGCCCGGCCGCCACCAGGTCAACGATAAAATCGATCTGCCCGCTGCGTGCGGTCACTCGGGGCGTGACGCCTTTGCGTTCACAGGCGGCGAGGATCTTGGCGTTCAGGGCGAAGCCGGCTTCGAACAAAATGAACGGTGAATCGGCCAGGTCGGTGAAGTCGATGCGTGTGCGCTTGGCCAGTGGGTGGTTGATGGGCAGTACCGCCATCAGTGGTTCATTGCGCACCGGCTGGTAGTCGAAGGCTTGGTCCACCGGCAACAGCAGCGCGGCGAGGTCGACCTCCCCGGCTTCCAGGCATTCGCGCAGTTTTTTGCTGCCGTATTCGGTGAGCTCAATTTCGATCTCCGGGTAGCGGCTGCGGTACGCTGCGAACATCGCCGCGAACAGCACGCCGCAGCCTACCGGTGGCAGGCCGATGCGCAGTACGCCGCGTTTGAGGCCGCGCAGGTCGTTGATCTCGGCCACCAGGTCGTTGTGTTCGGCGAGCAACACCAGGGCGCGGCGGTAGGCGATTTCGCCGGCCGCCGTCAGCTCGTTACGGTGGCCCAGGCGGTTGAGCAGCGGCGTGCCAAGCTCGTCTTCGAGGGTCTTGACCGCCTTGCTCACCGTGGATTGGGTCAGGGCCACCACTTCAGCCGCCTGGGAGAAACCGCCCTGGCGCACCACTTCGACAAACGCCCGCACGGTTCTCAGGTTCATCGGTATTCCTATAGCGACTGGATGCTAGTAATAAAAGTTGTTTTTATCATGCCAGCTTTTTGCTTATGGTGGTGCGACCCAGCTCTGTGGAGAACCCGTTCATGATCATCTCGTCCGCCTCCGACTACCGTGCAGCCGCCAAACGCAAGCTGCCGCGCTTTCTGTTCGATTACATCGACGGCGGCGCCTACGCCGAGCACACCCTGCGCGCCAACAGTTCGGACCTGGCCGAGATCAGCCTGCGCCAGCGCATCCTTCGCAATGTCGACAACCTGAGCCTCAAGACCCGCTTGTTCGGCCAGGAACTGGCCATGCCGGTGATTCTCAGCCCCGTGGGCCTGACCGGCATGTATGCGCGACGTGGCGAAGTGCAGGCGGCCAAGGCGGCAGCCAACACGGGCATCCCGTTTTGCCTGTCCACAGTGTCGGTATGCCCGATTGAAGAAGTGGCGTCGCAAAGCCCGCAGTCGATCTGGTTCCAGCTCTATGTGCTCAAGGACCGCGGCTTTATGCGCAACGCGCTGGAGCGCGCCCAGGCGGCGGGCGTGACCACGCTGGTGTTCACCGTCGATATGCCCACACCCGGCGCGCGTTACCGTGATGCGCATTCGGGCATGTCCGGGCCCTATGCGGCGCAGCGCCGGATGCTGCAGGCCGTGTGCAAGCCGCAATGGGCCTTTGATGTGGGCTTGATGGGCCGCCCACACGACCTGGGCAATATTTCCAAATACCTTGGCAAGCCCACCCACCTGGAAGACTACATTGGCTGGCTGGCGAATAATTTCGACCCGTCGATCAGCTGGAAAGACCTGGAGTGGATCCGTGAGTTCTGGAAAGGCCCGATGATCATCAAGGGCATCCTCGACCCCCAGGACGCCAAGGACGCAGTGAGTTTCGGCGCCGACGGTATCGTGGTCTCCAACCACGGCGGGCGCCAGCTCGATGGCGTATTGTCGACCGCCAAAGCCCTGCCGCCGATTGCCGAAGCCGTGGGCGATGACCTGACCGTGCTGGTGGACTCCGGCATTCGCTCCGGGCTTGACGTGGTGCGCATGCTCGCCCTGGGCGCCAAAGGCTGCCTGCTGGGGCGCTCGACGGTGTATGCGCTGGCCGCTGCCGGCCAGTCCGGGGTGGAAAACCTGCTGGATATCTTCGCCAAGGAGATGCGCGTGGCCATGACTTTGACCGGCGTGACCTCGATTGATCAGATTGACCACACCACCTTGGTTCAAACAGCCAAATAACTGACGTCAGGGCGCAACGACTGGGGTGAGCTTTTTAAACAGTCGTTGATTTATAAGGCGTTTTTTTAAGTTAAACAAACTGGCATGAATCTCGCTCTAACCCCTTTCAAGCAGGTTAAGCGATGACAAGACGTGTGGCAGGGCCCATGGGTTATAACCCATGGCAAAGCGGTTTAAACTGTTTCCAATGTTTTACGGAACTGAAGGAACAGTAAGGCGCTTGGCATTTGCCACTCTCGTGCAGCCTGTAAGACAGTTAAGTGCTTAGAGGCCGTCAGCTTATGAAATCACCTACCCAGACCAACGCAATTGACTTCGACAGTGCCAAATTGCAACGCCTGGGGTTTGGTCAGCCGTCCCTGCTTCCACGTCGCCCCACCACACTTGCGCAACTTCGTCAGCAACTGAGCCAGCAATTGCAAACCAGCCTTGAGCCGGAACGCATTTTGGCGCTGTTCTTTCGCGAGGTTCAGCGGCTGGTGCCGTTGGACGCGCTGCAATATCGCCATGAGGCCAGCGACTTGCGCCTGGAGTTTGGCCATCGTGGGCACCACTCGGTGAGCTACACCTTGAGCCATGAAGGCGAGCACCTGGGCGAGTTGATATTCCGGCGCAACCAGCGTTTGCTGGACGACGAATTGGCGCAGCTTGAGTCGTTGCTGTCGACCTTGCTGTACCCGATGCGCAACGCCCTGCTCTACCGCGCCGCCACCCGCAGCGCCCTGCGTGACCCGCTGACCGAAACCGGCAACCGCATTGCGATGGACCAGACGCTGCAACGGGAAATCGACATGGCCCGGCGGCACCTGAGCCCACTGTCCTTGCTGATGCTGGACATTGACCATTTCAAGAAAATCAACGACACCCACGGCCATGCGGCGGGCGACATCGTATTGCGCGCGGTCGCCGACTCGATCAAAAGCCAGTTGCGCAATGTGGACATGGTGTTTCGGTTTGGCGGGGAAGAGTTTTTGATTTTGCTGTCGAACACCGGCCGGGATGCGGCAGGTTTGGTCGGCGAACGCCTGCGTCGGGCGGCAGAGGCCAAGGACTATTGGGCCGATGGCAAGCGGATTGAACTGACGGTGAGCCTGGGTTGCTCGACACTGTTGGCGGCCGAGTCGGCAGAAAGCCTGTTGCGGCGGGCCGATAACGCCCTGTACGTGGCCAAGCGCGAAGGTCGCAACCGCTTGGCAATGGCGGGGTAAACCCCCGCCATCACGCTTACATCACGCCTCGCTGGCGACGCGAACCTGACGCTCGCGAACGGCTGCTGGCGCCTTTGCTTTTTCGTTCTCCAACCGCATGCAACTTTCCAAAAACAGGTACATGTAGTCGTAGCTCTTGCACACCGCCTGGCGCAGTTCTACCTGCAAGGCCTTGCTCGGGTTCATCCCCGCCAATGTGCAGATGATTTCCAGCGCTTCCCAAGGGTGGGCGTCGTCGTATTGCGCGTGCATCTTCAACCACTTCATGGCGCGCTTGCGGTCTTCTTCAGGGAAGGCGGCCGCATACACACCGGTCGAGCACACCACGGCAGACCACTCCCCGGTCGCCCCCTCGATCGCGTAGTTGGTCGCTGCAATCGCCACGATCAATGAATCAGCCGAACTGGTGTGCCAGCACCAGTGACTCAGTGCATGCAACTCCGGTGGTACGTTCTGCGCTTGCAACTCTTCCAGGCTTACACCGTGGGCGCGCGCCCAGTGCACCCAATAGTCGGCGTGGTTGAGTTCCACGCGAATATTGCGCATCAGCCACCGGCGCGCCATATCCTCTCCAGGATGACGGGCAAACTTGGTCTTGGTGAGGTTCTGTGCCATGTACAAGGCAAACTGTTCAACCACTGGCCAGCCACCGATCAGGTAGTGGCGCATGGTTTTGGCGCTGAGCGTGTTGTCACGCATGCGCTGGTACAGTTCGTGTTCGACAACCCGGCGCTTGCTCTCACTACAGTCCTGGATCAGTTGTTGCGCCCAGGCCGGGTAACTCGAGGCTTCCATAAGCGGGCCGGTTCGGTTGAAGGTGTCGATCACTGTAGGGCTCCTTTTCTAGTGTGATTGTACAGACCGTCGAATGCTTCAGCGGAATGTGCCGGGCGCCTTTAGCAACAGTGGCTGCGGCCGCACAGGTCGGCATTGCAGACTATCAAAGGTAAACAATTGCGGACGTTCGATCAGGTAGCCCTGAGCATAATCCACACCGATCTCAAGTAAAGCCTGTTCGATCAGCGGTGTTTCAACAAATTCGGCAATTGTGCGCTTACCCATGACGTGGCCGATGTGGTTGATCACTTCGACCATGGCACGGTTAATCGGGTCGTCCAGCATATCCTTTACGAAACTCCCGTCGATCTTCAGGAAGTCTACAGGCAAATGTTTAAGATAGGCGAATGAAGACATTCCGGCACAAAAGTCATCCAGCGAAAAATGGCAACCTAAGGCCTTGAGTTCATTAATAAAGCGGATCGCACTACCCAAATTGGCAATAGCACTGGTCTCGGTTATTTCAAAACAAATCATTTCCGGCGGAATGCTGTAAGCCTCGAATTTCTCACGTAAAAATCCGAGAAAATCATCATCTCCAATAGTTATGCCTGACAGATTAATCGCACACATAGCCATAGGACGGCCTGCACGCTCTTGCATACAACGGGCGATAATCTTAAATACGTTCTCCACCACCCAACGGTCCAGCGAAGTCATCAAACCGTAACGTTCGGCAGCCGGAATAAAACTGTCCGGCAGGATGATCCGACCCGCCTCGTCATGCAGGCGCAGGAGGATCTCAATATGACCATTGCCGCCATCGGTGTGACCCAGCGGCGAGATTTCCTGGGAATAGAGGCAAAAACGATCTTCTTCCAGGGCCATGTGCAGGCGCTGCACCCAGGCCATTTCGCCAAAACGCAGGGACAATTCCGAGTCATCGGCATGGTAGACCTGCACCCGGTTGCGGCCCTTCTCCTTGGCCATATAACAGGCCATATCAGCCGCGCGCAACGACGTTTCCAGGGTGGTCGGCGATTGCGAGATATGCACCAGGCCAATGCTCACGGTGGTCATGAACGGCCGGCCTTTCCACACAAAGTGCAGGCTTTGCACGGTGTGGCGCAGGCTTTCGGCGATCTTTTCCGCCACGGCTGCCGGGCAGTTCTCCAACAGAATGCCGAACTCGTCGCCGCCCAGGCGCGCCAGGGTGTCGCCTTCGCGCAGGTCCGATTGCAGCAACGCACAGATATGCCGCAACAGCTCATCACCCGCTGCATGCCCGCAGGTGTCGTTGACCAACTTGAACTGGTCGAGGTCGAGGAACATCAGGGCATGCCGCCCGCTCTGCTGGCGCGACACCTGTTGCAACACCTGCTCCAGGCGGAACTCGAATTCGCGGCGGTTGGCCAGGCCCGTCAAGGCATCGTGGGTCGCCTGCCACGACAGGTTAGCGATGTACTGGCGCTCCTGAGTCATGTCGTGCAGCACCAGCACCGCGCCGCTGACCTTGCCGGCACTGCGGATCGGCGCACCAACCAGGGTGACTGACACCGTGCTGCCGTCCATGCGCTGGATCAGCTTGGAATGCCCGCTGCCACCACTGAGTTCGCCCTTGATAATGTGTTCGATCAGGGCAAAACCATCGGGCTCGGCATTCTCGTCGAGCAGGTTGAATAACGCCGCCAACGGCAAACCTTGGGCCTGCGCGTTTTTCCAATGGGTCAGCGCCTCGGCGGCCGGGTTCATGTAGGCAATCGCACCGTCGACATCCGTGGTGATCACGCCGTCACCAATCGACTCCAGGGTGATCTGCGCCCGCTCCTTCTCGGCTTGCAGCGCGGTGGCAAAGGCGTGGCGCTGAGTCAGCAGCTTGTGGGTACGCAGCAGCGCCAGCACGATCAAACCCAGGGCAGTGGCCAGGTTGGTGATCAGCAGCAGGCGCAGGATCATCCGCGAGCCTTCGCCCAAGGCATCGCTGAAGGCCTTGGCCGCCGGCGTCACGCCTTCGTTGATGGCGATGATGTGCTTCTTCCAGTCGGCAACGTCGCCAGAGTTGACTTGATCGCTGTGGAACGCCCGGTGCATCGCCTGGGCCAGGTCATCGAGTTGCACCAGGTAACCATCGCCGACGGTCCACAGTTCGATGGCTTTTTCCAGGTAACTGAAATGACGAAAATTGAGGTACAGCCAGATCAGGCTGGACACGTCATCGGGGTGGTTGCCGCCCTTGAGGATGCCCAGGCGCGCGGCCGCAAGATCGGGCGTGGGTTGGTCCAGCGCCACCCGCAACTCATGGCCGCCCTGGGGCACGGCGATGGCCTGCTGGTATTTGAGGAAGGTCGCTTCGTCGCGGTTATCGGCGTAAAGGGTCAGGTAGTAGATGGCATCTTTCTGGCCCTTGGACCACAAGCTCTCGCCTGCCACATAGCCGCGCACTGCTGACAGCACGTAGAGGCTGACGCAGCCCAGCAATGCCTGGAACAGCACGACGGCAATAAAGGGCCAGACAATGCCCAGCAACCGAGGCCTGCTTAACGTCGCTCCGAGAGTACGCTTTTGCTTCATGAGGTCCCTTGCACATGCACTGCTTGATACGCACGCGAAAATCCGCTCTCGATAGCTCAGCTAAATCAACGCACTTGTTGCAGATGCCCATAGAGCTTGGCGTACAGCCCTCCATCGGCAATCAACTGCTGATGGTCGCCATCTTCGGCGATATGCCCGCCATCAAACACCAGTACCCGGTCGGCCTGCTTCACCGCAGAAAGCCTGTGGGCGATGATCAGTGTAGTACGCCCACTGAGAAACCGCGCCAGCGCCTGGTGCAGGTTGTATTCGGTAGCGGCGTCCAGGGCCGAGGTGGCCTCGTCCAGTATTACCACTTTCGGCTCGGCCAGCACCATACGCGCGATCGCCAGGCGTTGGCGCTGCCCGCCGGAAAAACGCACACCCGAGCGCCCCACCACGCTGTCCAGGCCCAAGGGCAGTGCCTTGACGGTAGCATCCAACTGGGCGATTTCCAGTGCCTGCCAGCAGGCTTGGTCGCTGCGGGCGCGGCCCATGGTCAGGTTGGCGCGCACGGTGTCATTGAACAGCGCCGGGTGTTGCAGCACCACTGCGACGTTCTCGCGGATGGTCGCCAGGCCGATTTCCTGCTGGGTGGCACCGCCGAAACGGATACTGCCGGCCTGGGGCGTATACAGCCCGAGCAGCAGTTGCACCAAGGTGCTTTTGCCGCCGCCGCTGGCGCCGACAATCGCGACCTTCTCGCCGGGTGCGATGGCCAGGTTCAACTGGTTGAGTACCAGCTCTTCGCCATAGCCGAAGTTGAGACCGCGCACCTCGATGCCGACGGTCTCACGCCCGGTGAACGGGTCTTCGCCGCCGGCATATTGCGGCTCGTCAGCCCGAGCCAGCAGCTCGTTGATACGCGTCAGCGCACCACCCGCGGCGTAATAGGCATATTGCAGGTTCAGCAGTTGCTCTACGGGGCCGATCATGAACCACAGGTAGCTGAACACCGCGAGCATCTGGCCGATGGACAGGTCGGAAAACAACACGGTGAGCATCGCCGCTGCGCGAAAGATGTCGATACCGAACTGGAACAACAAGCCACTGGCGCGGCTGGAGGCGTCGGTTTTCCATTGCGAGTGGATCGCGTAGTCGCGTACTTCCTGGGCGCGCTGGCCCAGGCGCCCGAGGAAAAACCCCTGGCGATTGCCGGCACGCACTTCCTGGATGGCGTCGAGGGTTTCGGTCAGCGCCTGGGTAAAACGCGACGTGCTGTCGTTCTCCAGCTTCTTCAGGTGTTTGACGCGTTTGCCCAACTGCACCGTGGCGTAGATCACCAAGGGGTTGAACAGCAGAATCAACAGCGCCAGTTGCCAGTGCATCCACACCAGAATCGCCGAGGTGCCGACCAGCGTGAGCATGGCCACCAGGAAGCGGCTGAGGGTTTCACCAACAAACTTGTCCAGCGTGTCCAGGTCGGTGACCAGGTGCGTGGTCACCGTGCCACTGCCCAGGCTTTCGTATTCGCCCAGGGAAATCCGTTTAAGCCGTTCGATCAGGCGCACGCGGATGCGGTACACAATATCCTTGGCCAGCCGCGCAAACAGCCGCGCCTGCACCACGTTGAACACCAGCGCGCCGCAGCGCAGGCATAGGGTCACTAACAGCATCAGGCCGATATACCCAGCGGCCTTTTGCCAGCCCAGTGGCAACGCGTGGTTCATCACCTTGAGCGCGGCATCGCCGTGGCCCAGCAGCACTTCGTCCACCAGCAGCGGCAACAGCAACGGGATGGGCACGCTGCACAGGGTCGCCAGCACGGCAACGCCGTTGGCGATCCACAGGGATTTCTTGTGACGCAGCGCCAGGCGGCGAATTTCCGCCCAGGTCAGTCGGTCGGTGCGTTTGGGCTCATCCTGCACAGGTGGCACGCTCCAGCCATCGGGCGAGCAAGGGCGACAGCTCGGACAACGGCTGATAGCCGTTGGTCAGCAACGCCAACTGGCCATTACGCTCGGCCAGCAACGTCGGGAAACCGGCAATGCCCAGGTCCTGCACCCAGGTAAAATCAGCCGCCGTCGCCGCATGTTGATCGGCGCGGTCGAAGGCGCCGGCAAACTCGATGCGCGGAATACCGGCCTGCTCGGCCAGTTCCACGAGCACGCTGGCGAGGGTCACATCCCGGCCTTCGACATAAAACGCCCGCTGGATCAGCCCCAACAGTGTCCAAGCGCAATCCGGCGCCAGGCTGCGCGCGGTGACGATGGCGCGGCACGCAGGCTCGGTGTCATAGACAAAGCCGTCGGGCAACGCGCCTTCACGCTTGAACGGCTGGCCGGTGGCGTCGGTGACGGCCTGCCAGTGCTCAAGGATATAGCGCCGCGTAGTCGGCTCCAGCGCCGCGCCGCTGCCGGTGCGCAAACCGCCCACCACCAGGTGCACGTCCACGCCGGCCGCCTGGGCCTGCTCAACCAGCGCCTGCGCCACCGGGGCAAAGCCCCAGCACCAGGAACACATCGGGTCCATCACATAGAGCAGGCGCGCGGGCATGGGTCAGGCCTCGGAAGGGGTTTGCTTGTAGTTGAAGCCAATCGGGTGCGGCATGTTGCGGGCCTTGGCCAGCTCGATCTGCTTTTGCCGATCGATGGCGCTGCGGCGGGTCTTCTCCGGCAGCTTATCCCAGCAATGCGGGCAACTGATGCCCGCCACATAATGCTCGGACGCGCGGTCTTCTACGCTGACCGGTGTGCGACAGGCATGACATTGATCGTAGTCGCCTTCGCTGAGGTCGTGGCGCACGGTGACGCGATTGTCGAAGACAAAACAGTCGCCCTGCCATTTGGTTTCTGCCTGCGGCACCTCTTCGAGGTACTTCAGGATCCCGCCTTTAAGGTGGTAAACCTCGTCGAAACCTTCGCTGAGCATATAGCTGGAGGCTTTTTCGCAACGAATGCCGCCGGTGCAAAACATCGCGACTTTCTTGTGCTTGGCCGGGTCGAAGTTGGCTTTGATATAGTCGGGAAATTCGCGAAAACTGGTGGTTTTCGGGTCGATTGCGCCTTCAAAGGTGCCGATCGACACTTCGTAGTCGTTGCGCGTGTCGATCAACAGCACTTCAGGGTCGCTGATCAGCGCGTTCCAGTCCTGCGGGTCGACGTAGGTGCCGACCTTTTTGTTCGGGTCAACGCCTTCGACGCCCAGGGTCACGATCTCTTTCTTGAGCTTGACCTTGGTGCGGTAGAACGGCTGATCGTCGCAGTACGACTCTTTGTGGTCGATGTCGTCCATGCGCGGGTCGTTCTTGAGCCAGGCCATCAGGCCGTCAATGCCTTCGCGGCTGCCGGAAACGGTGCCGTTGATGCCTTCTTCGGCGATCAGCAAGGTGCCTTTGATGCCGTTATCGACCATTGCCTGCAGCAGTGGCTCGCGCAGGGCGACGTAATCTTCGAGGGTGACGAACTTATACAGTCCCGCCACGACGATCGGTTGAGTCATGGGTGTTCTCTCCAGGTGGCTACCCTCGTAAGGGGTGAACCGGATGCAAAAAAAACGCGCCGGCTAAGCGGCGCGTTGCGGATTCTAACAAATGCCGGGGGTCAGAGACACCTGATCATTAGTCATGCCCGCCGGCGCAGGTCGGCGAGGCCGGGGCTGCGTCGATTTTCGCCCATTCTTCAGGCGTATAGGTATGCAGCGCCAACGCATGAAATTCGCTCATCAGGTCACCCAGGGTGGCGTAGACCGTCTGGTGGCGCTTGACGCGGTTGAGCCCCTCGAACTGCTGGCAGACCAGCACGGCCTTGAAGTGGGTCTGCAACCCACGGCTGTGCATGTGGCTTTCATCCAGCACGCTCACGTGGTGCGGGCTCAGGGCGGCGAGCGCCGTTTCGATACGCTGTTGCATGGTCATTCCTGCTTACTTCTTCTTGGCCGGTGCGGCGGCTTTTGGCGCCAGCTCGTTGGTCATGTCTTCGAGCAGCTTGTTGACCACCGGCACGGCGCTTTCCAGCTTGGCCTGGGTCATCTGGGCCGATTGCTGGGTCAGTTGCGGCATTTTTTCCAGGACTTTCTTGCCCAGTGGCGACTGGTAGAAGGCTACCAGGTCCTTGAGCTCGGATTCGCTGAAGTTGGTGGTGTAGAGCTTGACCATGTCCGGCTTCAGCTTCGGCCAGCCGATGGCCTGGTCCAGCGCGGCGTTGGCCTTGGCCTGGTAGCTGTCCAGTACGGACTGCTTGGCGGCAGGTGCCTTGGTCTGTTCGAAACGCTGGGCGAACATTTGCTGCACTTGCATGTACACCGGGGTACCCAGCTTGTCAGCGTGGGCCAGGGTCAGGAAGGCTTCGGCACTGGCGTTATGGCTGGCGGTATCGGCAAAAACCTGGCCGCTGGCGCAAACCAGAGCAACCGCGGTACAGATGGCACGAAGACGAGTCATCGAGTTTCCTTTCTAGCAGGCGAGGTAAGACCCCAAGGGCGACCATTCTGCGCCTAAAAAACCTCGCGGCTCAACCCCAGGCCTTGTTCGGCCTGGTTTTGCCGGGGCATGGGCGCGCAATCCACCTTTCGGTGGGAGCGGCATGCAGCCTGAACCTCATGGGAATACCCTCGATGAAACGTCTTTTATGGAACCCCCACCCCCAAGCACAGCCTAAACTGCGCAAACGAACCTGAAGGAGTGTGCCCGATGAGCCGTATCGAAACCGACAGCCTGGGAGACGTCCAAGTCCCGGATGACGCTTACTGGGGCGCCCAGACCCAACGCTCGCTGGTGAACTTCGCCATCGGCGAGCAACGCATGCCGCTGGCGGTATTGCACGCGCTGGCCCTGATCAAGAAAGCCGCAGCACGGGTCAACGACCGCAATGGCGACTTGCCCGCCGACATCGCCCGCCTGATCGAACAGGCCGCCGATGAAGTGCTCGATGGCCAGCACGACGACCAGTTCCCGCTGGTGGTATGGCAGACCGGCAGCGGCACCCAGAGCAATATGAACGCCAATGAAGTGATCGCCGGCCGTGCCAACGAGCTGTCGGGCAAAGTCCGTGGTGGCAAAAGCCCGGTGCACCCCAATGACCATGTGAACCGCTCGCAAAGCTCCAACGACTGCTTTCCCACGGCCATGAGCATTGCGGCGGTGCAGGCGGTTCATCAACGCCTGTTACCGGCGCTCGCCACGCTTTCTGGCGGTTTGGCCGAGTTGGCCGCCCGCCATATGAAACTGGTGAAGACCGGCCGCACCCATATGATGGATGCCACGCCGATCACTTTTGGCCAGGAAGTCTCGGCCTTTATCGCCCAACTCGACTACGCCGAGCGCGCCATCCGCAGCGCCCTGCCGGCCGTGTGCGAGCTGGCCCAGGGCGGCACCGCCGTGGGCACCGGGCTCAATTCGCCCCATGGCTTTGGCGAGGCGATTGCCGCCGAACTGGCGGCGCTGTCCGGCTTGCCATTCGTGACTGCGCCGAACAAGTTCGCCGCGCTCTCGGGCCACGAGCCACTGGTGACCCTGCACGGCGCACTGAAAACCCTGGCGGTGGCGCTGATGAAACTCGCCAACGACCTGCGCCTGCTGGGTTCCGGCCCACGCGCCGGGCTGGCCGAGGTCAAGCTGCCGGCCAATGAGCCGGGCAGCTCGATCATGCCGGGCAAGGTCAACCCCACCCAGTGCGAAGCGCTGTCGATGCTGGCCTGCCAGGTGCTGGGCAATGATGTGACCATCGGCATCGCCGCCAGCCAGGGGCACTTGCAGCTGAACGTGTACAAGCCGGTGATCATCCACAACCTGCTCGAATCGATCCGCTTGCTGGCCGACGGCTGCAACAACTTCCAGGAGCACTGCATCGCCGGCCTTGAGCCGGATGCCGAGCAAATGGCCGAGCACCTGGAGCGCGGTTTGATGCTGGTAACGGCGCTCAACCCGCATATCGGCTACGACAAGTCGGCGCAGATTGCCAAGAAGGCCTACGCCGAAGGCTTGACGCTGCGCCAGGCCGCGCTGGATCTGGGTTACCTGACTGATGAAGAGTTCGATCAGTGGGTGCGCCCGGAAAACATGCTGGAAGCCGGGCACTAGGAGAGCGGGCGAAAAAGCATCCTGTGGTGAACGCAGTTTCTGTGGCGAGCGTGTTCGTCCTTTAAGGGTATTAATGCGCCATGCGCAGCCGCCGGGCCTTGAGCCCGGCGAGCAGCGACGGCGCCAGCGCTACCGTCGCTGACCCGAGCACCACCACCAACGCGCCGACGTAGCCCAGGGTATTGATCTGCTCCGCCTGCACATAGTCCGGCCACAACCACGCCGCCAAGGCCACCGCGACAAAGGTCACCAACGGCGTCAGCGCCAGGGTCGCACTGACCCGCGACGCCTCCCAATGCGCCAGCGCTTCGGCAAACGCGCCATACGCCACCAACGTGTTCATGCAGCAGGCCAACAGCAACCAGCCTTGCAGCGGGCTCAATTGCAAAGCCTCCAGCGGATGCGCCCACGGCGTGAGCAACAGGGCGCACGACAGATAGATCACCATCATTACCTGCAGCGAATTCCACACCGTCAGCAGTTGCTTCTGGCCCAGGGCGTAGAACACCCAGATGGTGGTGGCCAGCAGAATCGTCAGCACGCCGGCCGTGTAGGCGCCCATGGAGGTCAGCAACTCAGCCAGGCGCTGATTGAAGAACAGACCAAAACCAAGGATCAGCACCACCAACCCCGCGCCCTGCCCCAGGCTGAAACGCTCCTTGAACACGAACACACTGGCGATCATCAAAAAGATCGGCCCCATCTGCACCACCAGTTGCGCGGTGCCGGGGCTGAGCATTTTCAGGCCCACCAGGTACAGCACGTAGTTGCCCACCAGCCCGCACACAGCCATCGCCACCAGCCAGCCGCCCCTGGGACCAAGCACCTTGCGACTGGGCAAGCGTTTGCTCAGCGCCAGGTAGATAAACAGGCAACTGCCGGCCACCACCAGGCGAAACCAGGTGACGGTAACCGGGTCCATCACCTGCAACACTTGTTTAAGCTTGATCGGCAGAATGCCCCAGAGCAGCGCGGTCAGCAGGGTCAGGAGAAAACCATAGACCCAGCGGCCCGAAGAAATGTGCATGAGTGCCCCAAAAAACCAGAGGTGGAGGAGCCGGCATTCTAGGGCGATGCACTGCGCTTTGGGTATCGATCATTTTGTGTGTCAGGGCACCCCCATCACCAGCACACCGCTGCCACTTACAGCCCCTGCTGTCGGAAGAGAGCCATTGCGCCGTACCAGCGAGAACGTCACATCGTCTGCGCCCGCGCTGTTGGTGATACGGGTGAGGAACGAACCGTTCACCGGCACTGCAGTTCCCGCGCGCACCATGGCCGTGCCCACGTCCGGGTTACTCATCATCAACAGCCGCGTGTCGAATCCGGAACGGGTGCCTTTGTAGGTAATCGTGATAGGCGTGTTGATCCCGCCGTCCGGGCACGAGTAGGTGAGTCTGCGGTTACTGACGATGGAGGATGTGAGCGGGTCTATGCCGATTGCGCGCTGGTGCACCGTGCCGAAGTTGATTTCGATCGGGTTATTGTTGTTGATCGTGCAGGTGGAGGGGGAAACGGTGAAGTCGTTGGCTGCGGTGTAGGTCACCGTGAGATCCGCTCTGTCTGAGTTATAGTTGTTCGTGGCGGAGATACGCAGGAGCCCAAGCATATCGCCGATTCGAACATCGATCGGGTTGGATGGACTGCTACGCATCAGAATGTAAGGCGTGATATTGATCGGGTAGCCGACGCCGTTGTTGGGCATCGTGGCTATTCGTATCCCCGCCGGAACAGGAACATTCTGGAAAGATCCGTTGATTCGCAAACCGGCCCTCTCGCTGCTGAATTTAGGGCCGGGGGTCCAAGGGGCGCCTGTTGGATTACCGGTAGCCCAGTAGTCTTCGCCCCAAGCAGGACCTGCACCAGCGGTGAATCGACATTCGAGCCGGGCGCCCTCCATCAGAATCCTCGTGCGATCCTCATCGAGCCGGACGTTCACGGGTACGGTCAGGTGAGTGACACGCCCCCACGCCCCGCCATTGACCCGACAGTCAACGGCCTGCGCGGTCGTTGCAACAGCAGTCAGCAGAAGCAGCACAACAGCTTTGTATATTCGTTTCATTTTGATCTCTCGTTGCGTATCCGCGCAGACCACCTACCAGCGAGCGAGGTGTGTGCAAGGCTGTTTCCAACCTATGAATGTCGGTTGATCGTTACGGGTAATCCAGCGTAAACGTTGAGGTCACCGTGTATGCACCGTGCCCGATGGTTTGATCCCTGATGGCGGTCGGCTCGCCCTGCACAAAAGCCTTGAGCTCGATCACATTGCTGCCATCACTCAACACCTGTTCATCGCTGACGGCATTCACAGGCAGTGGCTTATCGCTCAGTGTCTCAATACCGACGCCAATCCCTGAGGCACCACTGCCACCGTCCAGCGCGAACAAACCGGGCAGCTCGCCGTTTTCGGCACCGCCGAAGGTGATGGTCACGGTGTTGCCAATGGTGGTGTCACACTCCTCCAGGTGCAGCTGGAACCGCTTGCCCACTGTTCGCGTGTTGATGTAGAGGTGCTTACTGGTGACGTCCCAGAGCTCCAACGTGATTGCTTCATCGCCTGGGCGGAGGGTGCAGGCCTCTTCAACCAGGTTGCCCTTGAACATCAGGTTGTCCGCCGCATGGCCCAGGGGGATCAGGCCGAAGGTGAGCAAAAACGCCAGCCCGCCTTTTGGCACAATGTGGTTTCGCATCGACTCAGCTCCTACTGGTATTCGGCCAACAACGTGGCCACCGCCGTAAATCGCGAGGGCGTCAAAATGGCGCCTGGCAGCTGCACCGGCACCACTTCCAAAGTCGGCGGTGACGACAGGTTGATGTCCAGTGGCGTATTAAGTGGAAGTGGCAGGTTATTCTGGAAAACACGAATGCCCAGTGCCGGTACGTTGGTCTGCACCGCTGCACCGTCAAACGAGGTGGCTGTGCCGTTGACGCTCAATTTGAGCTCCCACGGCAACGTGTCGGTGCCACAGTTGATGGCGTAGCCGACACCTCTGCGATACTTCACACCGTCGACGCGCTTTACCCCGACGTCGCCAAAATCCACCTCAATCGTGTTGCCGCTGTCGATCGTGCAAGGCGGTGGTTCATTCAGCGTCCCGCTGAACGTCAAATTGGCCGACGCACCACTGCAAAGGCCGATGGAACACAAGGTGAGCAACGCGCGCTGCTGCCAAAAAGTCATTGATCATTCCTCGTCATTGGTAATCGACCACCAGGGTGGCGGCAGCATCGAATGCCCCGCCGGTCAGCTTGCTGCCCTCACGCTTGACCGGCACCGCCTGCACCACGGGGAAATTGGGAAAGGTAAAATTCACCGCCGTATTCAGCGGCCAGTCAGTGCCGTTCACGAACAACTTGACCCCAAGGTCGGCCTTGCGGGTGGCCAGCACGCGGCTGTCAAACCCGGCGCCGGTGCCTTTGAGTTCCAGGGTCAGGGCGTTGCTGAAGGGCGAATCACAGGTGACGGTGTAAGGCACACCGCGACGATAATTGACGCCATCCACCCGTGACGTCTGAAGGTCATTGCCAAACGGCACATCAAGGGTCGTGCCGTTATTAATGACGCAAGGCGCAGGCGCGATGATGACTGCCCGGATGACCAAACTGGTCTCGGCCTGCACACTTTGACTGACAAACCACAGCAGGCCACCAGCAATAAGAATGGCCCTTGGGCCGATTGATTGGGTCATCGCGTTGCCCTTACTCATAATTGAGCCTGAAATCCACCACAGCCCTGAATGCCCCACTGCTCAATGGCGCGGTGGTGCGGGTGGGCCGAACACGCCAGGTCTGGGTGTTGCGTCCTACGGGCAAAAACAAGGGTTGGCCCCTTGAACCCAGCTGTACGTCACGGCCCAAGGCGTCGGTCAATTGCAGGCCCATCCCGGTGATGCCTTGCACTTTGACCAGCCGTGGGTCATCGGCATCGGCCGGCGCATCAAACGTTATCGACACCACGGGTTGGTAGGCGCTCCATGCCAGGTTTCCCGTGCGTTCGTTGCGCACACGGCCGGCCGTGCGCAGGCAATCGGTAAACCGCAGCTGAAAGGCCTTGGCCGTCGCCTGGTCGCCGGGCCGTTGCAATTGGCTGGTGGACACGGCGTCCAGGTCAACCGTCTGATGCAGTGAGGTCATATCCAGGCTGCAAGGCGATTCATGCATAGAGCCGAGCACATTCAGCAGCCCACTCATACCTTCGATATCCTCGTCATCCTCGGCGGCGTGAACCGCCGCCGCCAAGACCCATAACAGGCCGCCCAAGACCTTCACACGTTGCGACTTCATGATGTTCTCCAGCAGCTGGCATTACTCAATTAGGCGATGAGGCCTGCACGTTCACGTTGCACGTGTCACCCGTGCAGGTGAACGCCAGGAGCGGACGACCGCCGTAATCATTCACATAGGCCAGGTAAGGCGCCGAACCCAGCGCCTTGGCGGAAGGGCCCAGGGTCAACGACTCCTTGGGCGCAATCATCAGGGGCGCAAAGCCCTCCACGGTTTTGCCCTCCTTGCTGCTGCGCGCATCCACCAGGGTCACGTAGTAAGGCGTCGGGTTGTGGACCCGGTACTGGTCGCCTTCGCGGGTCAGGGTGAGTTTCTGCTGCCAGGGGTTGGACAGGTCCTGCTGGCTCGGCGTAATGGCTTGCGGCCGGTAGAACAGCTTGATGCGGGTCTGCAAGGCAATTTGCAGGGTGTTGGACTTATCGCTGCGCGGCGGAATTTCCCGCAGGTTGAAGTAGTAAACCGTCTCCCGGTCCTGCGGCAGCGACTTGGCCGCCGGCAGCGCCTGGACTTTCACTTGGCTTTGTTTGCCAGGCTCCAGGCGTTGAACCGGTGGCAGCACGATCAGTGGCGAGGTGATTTTTTTACCCGCCTCGTCCTCGATCCAGCCCTGGGCCAGATACGGCAACTGGGTATTGTTGTTGGTGATATTCACGCTGGTGGCATCTTTGCCGCCATCAAAAATCACGCGGGTACGATCCAGGCCGACGGCGGCGTTGGCGCTCTGGCTCAGGGCCAGGGCCAGCAGCGCCAAGGCCTGGGAAGTGAGTCGTATGTTGGGCATCATGAGGATGTGTTCTCCGTATCAGTGGGCTTGCCGGTCAGCACGGCAGGTTCAGCCAAGGATGGGTCTGTGGCTACCAGCTGGCAGCGCAGTTGCAGGGCGTCGGTCAACCCATCCGCAGGCAACGTGACAGGCAGCGTGAGCAGGCAGCGTTCGTCACCGCCCCAACTGACGACCATCTGCTCGCCGGCCTGGATACCGCTCAGGTAGACGTTGCCGCCGTCATTCACAATCCCGGTGTCCTGTTGTTTGAGGTTCTTCACCGTGGCGCCGAAAGGCGGCAAGCTGCCATCGGGCAGACGCACAACGGCCATGGCCTTTTCACCGGCGATCACATCCAGCGAGCGGTAACCGATCGCGCCTTCGGTAAGGGTCAGTTGCGTGACCGATTGAGTGGCCTCGACATTGTTTGGCAAGCGCTCCAGATCAACGCTGGCCGCCGTGCGCTGGTAACTGCTGATGTCGGAGATCACGGCCTTGCCGAACACATTACTGCGGGTCGGTGAGCCATAACCGCGCACCGGAACATCAGGTACGCCGCCGGTGTCGATCATCAGGCGGGTGCCGCCGGTGCTGGTCGTGCGATGGAGTGCGCCACCGTAGGGGGTGAGCGTGCCGCCGCCACGTGCCGACAGGCCGAGGCTGCTGTAGCCGCCCTCTTGAGTGCTGGCGCTCAGGTCGATGTCGGCCTGGTCGCCCATATGGCTCAAGTAACCACTGGCGGAAGAATCGCTGGCACTGAGCTGGTAGCTGTTGCGCTCATCGAGGCGATCGCTGTAGCGCGTCGCGAAGTTGTTCCTGCCGGCGGTCCGGTTGGCATCCATCGACAGTGTGCCGGTGCGCCCCAAGGGCAGGCTGACCGTCACGGCCATGCCGTTGTCTTTGTAGTTGTATTCCTGGGTGCGGTACATGTTCAGGGACAGGCTCATGTTCTTGACCGTGCCCACATTGAAATAGCGCGACAACGACAGGTTCCAACGTTGCGTGTCTGGCCGGTCCCAATAGGTTTGCTTGTTGTAGCTGGCGTAGACGGTGGCGCCCAGGTCGCGAAACTGCTTGTTGACCGTGACCGTATACAGCGCCTTGCTGCCACCAATCGGCTTCCAGCCCTCACTGGGATCGCGATAATCGCCTCGCCCGCCGAGTTCGCCGTTCAACCCGTAATACCGGGCGTCCAGGTACTCGCTCATGCTCAAGAAGTTTTTCTCGGAAAACCGGTAACCGGCGAAGGTCACTTGGCTGTCGTACTCTTCGAAGTTCTTGGAGTATTGAAGGCGATAGGATTTGCCCGAGAGCGTTTCGCGCCAAACCTCGGCGCGCGACTGCGTCACATCCAGCGAGACGGCACCGAACGCCAGCAAGTCCCTGCCGGCCCCGACCGATAACGCCCGATAGTTGTTATCGGTCATACCGCCGCCGAACAACGACCAGCCATTACTGATGCCCCAAGAAAACTCGCCGGTGCCGAAAACATTGCCATCCGAGCCGTTCTGAAGATTCGACGGTCGGCCAGTCGCCAACTTGTAGCGAACCTGTCCAGGGCGAGTCAGATAAGGAACACCCGCAGTATCCATCTGGAAGCTGTGCACCGAACCGTCCTGCTCCTCGACGCGTACATCCAGCTTGCCCGTTACCGCATCCTGCAAGTCCTGGATGCGAAAGGGGCCTGCTGCGACCAGGGTTTCGTAGAGCACACGCCCCTGTTGACTGATGATGACTTTGGCATTGGTCTTGGCCACCCCGACCACTTCCGGCGCGTAGCCACGCAGGTTGGGCGGTAACTGGCTCTCGTCCGAGTTGAGCGCGGCACCGGTAAAACGGAAGCTGTCGAACAGGTCCGAATACAGGTAATTCTCGCCCACCACCAGGCGCGCCTTCAGCGCAGGAATCGCGCGATAGGCGTAGTAGCGGCTCCACTCCAGCTTTTGCGGCCCGGCCGCTTCCTGCCGACCACGTTCGAGGCGCCCTTGCCAGTCGGCCCTCAAGCGCCAGGCGCCGGCATTGGCGCCGACGGTGCCGTTGCCACTGAGGTTATTGCGGTTGCCGTCGCCTCGTTGGTAATTGGACTGGGCCGTCAGGCTGTAGTCCACCAGCAACCCTGGCACCCCTTCATCCCAGCGCGCAGGCGGGTCCCAGTTGATAGCGTTGTACTCCAGGTACGCCTGGGGCAAGTTGATACTCAGCGTGGAGGTGGCCAGGTCTCCACTGACTTCCATGCCTGGCAAACTTTGAATATCCAGACACTCGCCGCCCTTCCACCATGCCAGCTTGTCGGCATCGGAGCCTTTCAGGCTTAACTGTTCCACCAGGCTGCGCGACAAACACGCCTGACTGCCTTTGGGGTCTTTGTCCGGAGGATAGAACGCCACCGATTGTTCAGGAATAGGCTGGCCATTGACTTGCACCACCATCGTGTAAGTACCCGGCAAAATAAACCCGCTGCGGGCAAATTGAGACAAGTCAATATTGCTGCGATCAATCAGGTCGAGCACATCCGTATTAAACTCGACATCCCCGGCTCCCAGTGCTGTTCCTGCCAGAGACATCAACCCGCCAAACAGGCTCGGGCGCAGCGTATTTTTGAACTTCGCTGTATTCAACATGAACGCCTGTCCATCACTATTCAAAAGTATTCCAACTTGAACCGCACTGCGGCGGTGTGAGCACCCACGACCAGCGGCAGTCCATTACCGACCAGATAAAATCTGTAGTTGAGCGTCATATCGCCCTCCGACAAAGGCGTGGGCGACATTCGCTGCCCGGGAACACTCTCTTCGCCAGCAGCGTCAACGATGTGCAGGGCAACCCCCTGCGAGCCACCAAACACGGCAAAGGAGAGCCCTCCCCGGTCGGTAGCGCCGTCAAATGTCACCCGCATGTGTTCCCAGTCAGGCAGGGTTGCCCCAGGGCGTGATGGGTCCGGGCGAGTCAGCGTGCAATTGACCAGTCGCAGTTGGAAGGGATGGTCTTCGCCGCGCGTGTTGCGTAGCAACCGGCCGACCGGCTCCGGTGGCATCTCGATGGTCTGATCGATACTGCCCAGTTCCAGCCCGCAGGCGGAGTCAACGACTTCTCCCCCCAACTGAACCACGCCATGACCTTGCGAAGATGCCTGGGCGAATACGCAAGGGCTGATGAATGTCATCAAAGAAGAGGCGAGTGCGAGGCGTTTGAATGTTTTCACCTGGATCTCCCGTCAGCGTCCCCCCGCCACGCTGGGTGGCGGGGAGCAAAACTTACTGATAAGCCAAGGTGAAGTTGGTGACGGCGCTGAAGTCGCCCGGGATGATCGGGTCGGTGGCAGCGCCTTGCACGTAGGCACCGAACTCCAGGGTGTTGTTACCGGTGGCGATGACCTGCGGGGTAGTGGGTTTGCCCAGTTCAACCAGGTCACCGCCGTGAGTCATCATGATGCCCACGCCGCCTGCACCACCGACCGTACCGATCGCACCAGGCACAGCGCTGGAAGGCGCGCCGGTGAAGGTGGTGGTCACGGTGTTATCGGTCAGGCCGGACAGGTCGCAGCCTTCCAGTTCAATCAGCACACGACGCGCTTCAGACTTGCCGCCCGACTCCAGTTGGTGTTTGGCAATCGCCCCCAGGCGAACGGTCTGATCCACCGAGTCAGGCTTGATAGAGCAAGCACCCGAGTGCACCGACCCCAGAAACGTAACCGTCCCATCCGCTGCCTGCGCAACAGAGATCGAGCCGGCCATCAGACCGATAGACAACAGCGCAGCTTTCATTTTGGTTTTCATGTACAGATTCCCACTTATTCACAAGTGTCATTAAAGAAGCCCGGCCACAGGTCGGTGCAGGGCTGATTAAACGAGCGGTTATAACCCGTGTTGTTAAGCCGATGATTCCTGAGTTGTTTTCCAATTAGTTGTATTGCAATTCAGGGATCAGCTCAACGCCAGGCAATTCTCCACTTCACACTTGCGCAAGTAAGCCATCCATTTCCGCAAACCAAGTAGCCGCGACACACTAGACCACGCAGGAAAAACATGGCTATTTGCCAAAACTTTGAAAAGCGCTGAAGGAAAAGGACTACGCGCGGACTAATGAGAACAATTCAAACCAGATCGCATCTGTAAGACGAGGATTACATGAGTTAAAAAATAACCGTGTTTACGCCATTAGAGCAACTAATCAAACAAACGAAGCCGTACCTGATTATTACCAAACAGCGAATGTGCAAAGGGGGAGCATGCTCCCCCTTTATTTGGCTACGGTGCTAACTGTCGATTGACTAACGCACCGCCTCAAACAATCCGGTCGCGCCCATGCCACCGCCCACGCACATGGTGACGATGCCGTAGCGCAGGTTACGGCGCTGCAACTCACGCACCAGGTGCCCCACTTGCCGCGACCCGGTCATGCCGAACGGATGGCCGATGGAGATCGAGCCGCCGTTGACGTTGTACCTGGCGTTGTCGATTTCCAGGCGATTGCGTGCGTAGAGGCACTGCGAAGCAAACGCTTCGTTAAGCTCCCACAGGTCGATATCCGCCACCTGCAGGCCCTTGGCTTTGAGCAGTTTGGGCACCGAGAACACCGGGCCGATGCCCATTTCGTCCGGCTCGCAACCGGCCACGGTAAAACCACGGAAAAACGCTTTGGGCTTGAGCCCCAGTTGCAGGGCTTTTTCCAGGCTCATCACCAAAGTCATAGAAGCGCCATCGGACAACTGTGAGGAGTTGCCCGCCGTCACCGAACCGTCTTCGGCAAACACCGGCTTAAGGCCATTGAGGCTGGCCAGGGTGGTGTCGGGGCGGTTGCAGTCGTCGCGGTCGACCACACCATCGAGCACCTGCACCTGGCCGGTATTTTTGTCTTCGACCTTGTACTGGACCGCCATCGGCACGATTTCATCGTTGAACAAGCCGTCGGCCTGGGCCTGGGCGGTACGTTGCTGGCTTTGCAGGGCGTACAGGTCCTGGTCTTCGCGACTGACGTTATAGCGGCGCGCGACGATCTCGGCGGTCTGGCCCATGGGGAAGTAAATGCCCGGCACCTGCGCCTTGAGCAGCGGGTTGATCAGGTTGTCGGTGTTGACGCTTTTCATGGTCAGGCTGATGGACTCGACGCCACCGGCAACGATGATGTCGCTGCAACCCGAGGCAATCTGGTTGGCCGCAATCGCTATCGCCTGCAAACCCGATGAGCAAAACCGGTTTAGGGTCATGCCCGCCGTCCCGGTGCCCAATTGCGAGAGCACCGCCACGTTACGCCCGATGTTGTAGCCCTGGGCGCCTTCGTTGGAGCCGGCGCCGACAATGCAATCCTCGACCGTCGCCGGGTCGATACCATTGCGGGTCAGCAGGGCGTTGACGCAATGGGCCGCCATGTCATCCGGGCGCGTCTGGTTGAACTTGCCACGAAACGACTTGGCCAGGCCGGTTCGCACGCTGTCGACGATCACTACTTCACGCATGGGCTACCTCGATCTTGTTGTTGGGAGATGGACCGAGCATAGAGCCGGGCCTGCCCAACCGCGATGATCATTCACCTGGCATATGCAAAAGCATGACCGCCTTACGAACTAGGCTTCTGTGGCGAGCCAGGGTTATTTCTTTGGATCGTTCCCACGCTCCGCGTGGGCATGCAGCCCCGGACGCTCTGCGTCCCGCTGACCAAGGCCACCTTGAAGGCGACGCGGAGCGTCACTGGATGCGTTACCACGCAGAGCGTGGGAACGATCAATGCTCGACAGCTTCCGCTATTTCTTTTTCTTCTTGTCGTGTTTGTCGGTCTTGTCGAACGCCTCTTCCAGCGCGCGGTTGATGGTGCGCAGCACTTTTACCCGCGCCCAGCGCTTGTCATTGGCTTCCACCAGGGTCCAGGGCGACACTTCGGTGCTGGTACGGTCGACCATGTCACCCACCGCCGCCCGGTAGTCGTCCCACTTGTCGCGGTTGCGCCAGTCGTCTTCGGTGATCTTGAAGCGCTTGAAGGGGATTTCCTCACGGGCCTGGAAGCGCTCCAGCTGCGTGTCTTTGTCGATGGCCAGCCAGAACTTGACCACAATCACGCCCGCATCGCGCAGTTGCTCTTCGAAATCATTGATCTCGCCATAGGCGCGCATCCAGTCCGCCGGGGTGCAGAAGCCTTCGATACGCTCCACCAACACACGGCCGTACCACGAGCGGTCGAACACGGTGAACATGCCGCGTGCCGGAATCTTCTGCCAGAAGCGCCACAGATACGGCTGAGCGCGCTCGTCTTCACTCGGCGCGGCAATCGGCACGATATGGTACTGGCGCGGGTCCAGCGCCGCCGCCACGCGACGGATCGCCCCGCCCTTGCCCGCCGCATCGTTGCCTTCAAACACGGTGATCAATGCGTGCTTGCGCATGCGCTTGTCGCGCATCAGGCCGGAAAAGCGCGCCTGCTCGGTAATCAGCTGTTCTTCGTAATCGTCTTTGTCCAGGCGCTGGGTCAAGTCGAGGCTGTCGAGCAAGCTCTTTTTGTCCACCGAGGCAATCAACGGCGCCGGGTTCATGCCGCTGGCCTTGCCCTTGGGCAGCTTCAAGGCGTTTTGCAGGCTTTCGAGCAGGATTTTGCCCACCGTGAGGCTGCGGTAATTCGCATCCACGCCTTCGATCACATGCCACGGCGCGTAGTCACGGCTGGTGCGGCGCAGGATACGCTCGCCGAAATGCACAAACTTGTCGTAGGTTTCGGACTGCTGCCAGTCCAGCGGGCTGATGCGCCAGCTGTGCAGCGGGTCGTCGGCCAGCGCCTTGAGCCGCGCCTTCATCTGCTTTTTAGACAGGTGAAACCAGAACTTGAAGATCAGCGCGCCTTCATCACAGAGCATCTTTTCCAGGCGCTCGGCACCCGCGATGGCCTGGTCCAGGCGCGCGTCCTTGATCTGGCCATGCACACGGCTTTGCAGCATCTGGCTGTACCAGTTGCCGAAAAAGATGCCCATGCGGCCCTTGGCCGGCAGCTGGCGCCAGTAGCGCCACGCCGGTGGCCGTGCCAGTTCTTCGTCGGTCTGCTGGTCGAAGGTGCGCACCTCGATCAGACGCGGATCCATCCATTCATTGAGCAGCTTGACGGTTTCGCCCTTGCCCGCGCCTTCGATGCCGTTGATCAGGATGATCACCGGGAAGCGCTTCTGCTGTTGCAGTTCGTATTGCACTTCCAGCAAGGCTTCACGCAGGGCCGGCACTTCGGCCTCAAAGGTGTCTTTGTCGATGGCGTGACCGATTTCCGCGGATTCGAACATGGGCAGCTCCATTTCAAGATGGCTCAAGACTAGCGGATTGGGCAACAACACGCGGAAGGAAATTCAACCCGCGCTTGCCGTGGGTCAATTCATTACCGGTTGATCGGCTAGAATGGCCGCCGTGCCTTTGCCCGCCGTTATTTTTATGAGCCGCCCATGACCCCCATCACCCACGCCCAGCTCGACTGGGATGACCAAGGCCGCCCGCATTCGCGAGTGTTCGACGACGTGTACTTTTCCGACAAGTCGGGCCTTGAAGAAACCCGTTATGTGTTCCTTGAACAGAACCGTTTGCAGGAGCGCTTTGCCGCCTTGCCGGTGAATGGGCGGTTGGTGATTGGTGAAACCGGTTTTGGTACGGGGCTGAATTTCCTGTGCGCCTGGCAACTGTTCGAACAACACGCAGTGCCCGGGGCACGCCTGCATTTTGTCAGCGTGGAGAAATACCCGCTGAGCCACGCAGACCTGCAGCGCGCCCTCGCCCTCTGGCCCGAACTGCAGCCTTTTGCAGAACAACTGCTGGCGCAGTACATCGCCATCCACCCAGGCTTCCAGCGCTTGGTGCTGGATAACGGCCGCGTGACCCTGACGCTGTTGATCGGCGACGCCCTGGAGCAATTGCCGCAACTGGATGCGCAAATCGACGCGTGGTTTCTCGACGGTTTTGCCCCGGCCAAGAACCCCGACATGTGGACCGCTGAGTTGTTCGCCGAACTGGCGCGCCTGGCGGCACCGGGCTCGACCATCAGCACCTTCACCAGCACCGGCTGGGTACGTCGGCTGATCAACGCCGCCGGCTTCAAGATGAAACGCACGCCGGGCATTGGCCACAAGTGGGAAATCCTGCGCGGCGAGTTTCTCGGTTGGCCCGACGATACGCCACCACCGGCCACACCCAAACCCTGGTTTGCGCGCCCGGCAGCCGTCAACGGCGAGCGCCATGCCATGGTCATCGGTGGCGGCCTGGCCGGTTGCGCCACCGCTGCCAGCCTGGCCGCTCGCGGTTGGCGCGTGAGCTTGCTGGAGCGGCACGCCGCGCTGGCCCAGGAAGCCTCGGGCAACCCGCAGGGCGTGCTGTACCTCAAGCTGTCGGCGCATGGCACAGCGCTGTCGCAACTGATACTCAGCGGCTTCGGCCATACCCGGCGCCTGCTGGAGCACTTGCAGCGCGGCGTAGACTGGGACGGTTGCGGCGTCCTGCAACTGGCGTTTGACGCCAAGGAAGCCCAACGCCAGGCGCAACTGGCCGAGGCCTTTGCACCGGATCTGTTGCACGTACTGAACCAGGACCTGGCCCAACAACAGGCCGGCATCGCATTGGCCCAGGGCGGGCTGTTTTTTCCGGAAGGTGGCTGGGTGCATCCACCGGCGCTGTGCCAATGGCAAGCCACGCAGCCGCTTATAAAGGTGCTCACCCATCACGAGGCGCTGGAGCTGCACCGCGTCGACGACCAGTGGCAAGCCCGTGACGGCGACGACGTACTGGCCAGCGCCAGCGTGGTAGTGCTGGCCGGTGCAGCCGAAATCAAGCGCTTCGCGCTCAGTGCGGATTTGCCGCTCAAGCGTATTCGCGGGCAGATCACGCGTTTGGCGCAAACCCCGGCGAGTGCGGCATTGGCCACCGTGGTGTGCGCCGAAGGTTATGTGGCACCGGCGCGCCTTGGCGAACACACCCTGGGCGCCAGTTTTGATTTCAACAATGAAGACCTGACACCCACCGTTGCCGAACACACCGGCAACCTCGCGATGCTGCGCGAGATTTCCGAAGACCTGCTGCTGCGTCTTGGCGCTGACTCACTGAACGCCGAACACTTGGAAGGCCGCGCCGCATTTCGCTGCACCAGCCCTGACTACCTGCCAATCGTCGGCCCCTTGGCCGATAGCGCTGCGTTCCAACAGGCTTACGCCGTACTGCGCAAAGACGCCCGTCAAGTCCCGGATACGCCCTGCCCCTGGTTGCCGGGCCTGTATATCAACAGCGGCCACGGTTCACGCGGGCTGATCACCGCGCCACTGTGCGGCGAACTGCTGGCCGCCTGGTTGAGCGACGAACCGCTGCCGGTACCGGCCAGTGTGGCCGAAGCCTGCCACCCGAACCGGTTTGCGTTGCGCGCGCTGGTGCGAGGAAAACCCGCAACACGCTGATCACCCTGAGGGATGAAATAACGCCGTTACGAGCATCGCGGCTATTTGCCTTATAACTTATCGGTCTAAAACTCCACGCATAGCACTGGGTCAGTTTCTGGGTACGCGCCCTGTCGGGCGTATTGAGTATTGCCCTCCCCAACGGAAAAACCGGTAAGGAATTTATGTGTGGACTAGCTGGCGAGTTACGCTTTGATCATCAACCTGCCGACCTGGCAGCCGTAGAACGCATCACCCATCACCTTGCCCCGCGAGGCCCCGATGCCTGGGGCTTCCATGCCCAAGGGCCGATTGCCCTGGGCCACCGCCGCCTGAAGATCATGGACCTGTCGGACGGCTCCGCCCAACCGATGGTCGACGCCCAGCTTGGGCTGTCGTTGGCATTCAACGGCGCGATTTACAACTTCCCGGAATTACGTGAAGAGCTGGAAGCCCTGGGCTACGCCTTCTATTCCGGCGGTGACACCGAAGTGCTGCTCAAGGGCTATCACGCCTGGGGCGAAGCCTTGCTGCCCAAGCTCAATGGCATGTTTGCCTTTGCCATCTGGGAGCGTGACGCCCAGCGCCTGTTCATCGCCCGTGACCGTCTGGGTGTGAAGCCGCTCTACCTGTCGCGCACCGGCCAGCGCCTGCGTTTTGCCTCAGCGCTGCCGGCGCTGCTCAAGGGCGGCGATATCAACCCGATTCTGGATCCGGTTGCGCTCAACCATTACCTGAACTTCCACGCCGTGGTGCCTGCACCGCGTACCTTGCTGGCGGGTATTGAAAAACTGCCGCCGGCAAGCTGGCTGCGCATCGACGCCAACGGCACCACCGAGCAGAAAACCTGGTGGACCCTGCCCTACGGCCCGCATGAGGATGAAAAAAACCTCAGCCTCGAAGACTGGACCGATCGCGTGCTCGACAGCACCCGCGAAGCTGTGGCGATCCGCCAACGTGCCGCCGTGGATGTCGGCGTGCTGCTCTCCGGCGGTGTTGATTCGAGCATGCTGGTGGGCCTGCTGCGTGAAGTCGGCGTGCAGGACTTGTCGACCTTCTCCATCGGCTTCGAAGATGCCGGCGGCGAGGCTGGCAACGAGTTTCAATACTCGGACCTGATCGCCAAGCACTACGGCACCCGTCACCACCAATTGCGCATCGCCGAAAGCGAAATCATCGAGCAACTGCCGGCAGCCTTCCGCGCCATGAGCGAGCCGATGGTCAGCCATGACTGCATCGCCTTCTACCTGCTGTCGCGGGAAGTGGCCAAGCATTGCAAAGTGGTGCAGAGCGGCCAGGGCGCCGACGAGCTGTTCGCCGGCTACCACTGGTACCCGCAAGTCGATGGCGCCAGCGACCCGTATGCCGCCTACCGCGACGCTTTTTTTGACCGCAGCTACGACGACTACGCCGCCACCGTTGCGCCCAAATGGCTGACCGCCAACGACGCCGCCGGCGACTTTGTGCGCGAGCATTTCGCCATGCCCGGCGCCGATGCTGCCGTGGACAAGGCCTTGCGCCTGGACAGCACGGTGATGCTGGTGGACGACCCGGTCAAACGCGTCGACAACATGACCATGGCCTGGGGCCTGGAGGCGCGCACGCCGTTCCTGGACTATCGCCTGGTAGAACTGTCGGCCCGCGTGCCGGGCAAATTCAAATTGCCCGATGGCGGCAAACAGGTGCTCAAAGAAGCCGCGCGCCGAGTCATCCCCAGCGAAGTCATCGACCGCAAGAAGGGCTACTTCCCCGTGCCCGGCCTCAAGCATTTGCAAGGCGACACCTTGAACTGGGTGCGCGATTTGCTGATGGACCCAAGCCAGGATCGCGGCCTGTTCAACCCGGCCATGCTCGACCGCCTGCTGACCGACCCGCAAGGCCAACTGACGCCGCTGCGCGGCTCCAAACTGTGGCAACTGGCGGCGCTGAACCTGTGGCTCAGCGAACAAGGAATCTGATTGATGAAACCTCTTGCAGCGGCTTACAGCCAACGCTTGCTCAAGGGCCAGGCGCCGACTTACGAACGCCTGCAGGCGCGCCTGGCCGAAGACGGCAGCCCACTGGCCGCCGAGCCGATTGCCGTGCATTGCGGCTGGGGCCGATTGTTGATCGGGCACACCTTCCCGGACCCGGCCAGCCTGGCGCAGGAACTGCTCAATGAGCAGGCGGGCGAGCGCGACATTGCGCTGTACGTGGCAGCGCCCCAGCAGATCCTCGGGATTGACCCGCAGCAGTTGTTCCTCGACCCCTCCGACACCTTGCGCCTGTGGTTCAGCGATTACCGCCCCGCTACGCGGGTATTTCGCGGCTTTCGCATTCGCCGTGTGCAGAGCGAGGCCGATTGGCAGGCGGTCAACCAGCTGTATCAAGGCCGCGGCATGCTGCCCGTCGACGCCGAGCGCCTGACACCACGCCACCAAGGCGGCCCGGTGTATTGGCTGGCCGAGGATGAAGACAGCGGCGCGGTGATCGGCAGCGTGATGGGCCTGAACCATCAAAAAGCCTTCCACGACCCGGAAAACGGTTGCAGCCTGTGGTGCCTGGCGGTCGACCCGCAATGCACGCGCCCAGGTGTGGGCGAGGTGCTGGTGCGCCACTTGGTGGAGCACTTTATGAGCCGTGGCCTGAGCTACCTTGACCTGTCGGTGCTGCACGATAACCGTCAGGCCAAGAGCCTCTACGCCAAGCTCGGTTTCCGTGCGCTGACCACCTTTGCGATCAAGCGCAAGAACGGCATCAACCAGCCGCTGTTTCTGGGCCCCGGCCCGCAGGCAGGCTTTAACCCGTATGCACGCATCATCGTCGAAGAAGCCCATCGACGTGGCATTGATGTGCAGGTGGATGACGCCGACGCCGGCCTGTTCACCCTCAGCCACGGCGGGCGCCGTGTGCGTTGCCGCGAGTCGTTGAGCGACCTGACCAGCGCCATCAGCATGACCCTGTGCCAGGACAAGAGTCTGACCCACAAGACGCTCAGCGCAGCCGGGTTGAAATTGCCGTCGCAACAACTGGCCGGCAGTGCCGACGACAACCTGGAGTTTCTCGATGAGCATCAGCGCATTGTGGTCAAGCCGCTGGATGGCGAGCAAGGCCAGGGCGTGGCGGTGGATCTGCAGACCATTGAGGAGGTGCAAAAAGCCATCGAGACTGCGCGTCAATTTGACAGCCGCGTGTTGCTCGAAAGCTTCCACGAAGGCCTCGACCTGCGCATCCTGGTGATCGGCTTTGAAGTGGTCGCCGCCGCCATTCGGCGGCCTGCCGAGGTGACCGGCGATGGCCAGCATTCCATCGGCGCCTTGATCGAGGCCCAGAGCCGTCGCCGCCAGGCGGCCACCGACGGCGAAAGCAAAATCCCGCTGGACGCCGAAACCCAACGCACGCTGCACGCCGCCGGTTACGACTACAGCAGCATTTTGCCCCGTGGCCAAACCTTGGCGGTGCGCCGTACCGCCAACTTGCATACCGGTGGTTGCCTGGAAGATGTCACCGCGATTCTGCACCCGACACTGGTAGACGCCGCCGTGCGCGCAGCCCGTGCACTGGACATTCCCATGGTCGGCCTGGACCTGATGGTGCCCGCCGCCGACCAACCCGAGTACGTGTTTATCGAAGCCAACGAACGCGCCGGGTTGGCTAATCATGAACCGCAACCGACAGCGGAGAAGTTTGTGGATTTGTTGTTTCCGCACAGTCAACCGACTGCCTGACCACTGATCGTTCCCACGCTCCGCGTGGGAATGCAGCCGGTGACGCTCCGCGTCACAAGAGCGGACGCAGAGCGTCCAGTGAGGCATTCCTTTGCTGCGCGTGGGAACGATCGCCCTCAACTCATCAGGAGTTTCCATGACCCGAACCATCCCCGAACCGGATCTCAACTACCTGCAAAAAGTGCTGCTGGAAATGCTCGCCATTCCCAGCCCCACCGGGTTTACCGACACCATCGTGCGCTATGTCGCCGAGCGCCTGGAAGAACTTGGCATTCCCTTTGAAATGACCCGGCGCGGCACCATCCGCGCCACGCTAAAGGGCCAGAAAAACAGCCCCGACCGCGCCGTCTCCGCGCACTTGGACACCATCGGCGCCGCCGTGCGGGCGATCAAGGACAACGGCCGCCTGACGCTCGCGCCGGTGGGCTGCTGGTCCAGCCGGTTTGCCGAAGGCAGCCGCGTCAGCCTGTTTACCGACAACGGCGTGATCCGTGGCAGCGTGCTGCCGTTGATGGCCTCCGGGCACGCGTTCAACACCGCCGTAGATGAAATGCCGGTGAGCTGGGACCACGTGGAACTGCGCCTGGATGCCTACTGCGCGACACGCGCCGATTGCGACTCGTTAGGCATCAGCATCGGTGACTATGTAGCGTTCGACCCACTGCCCGAGTTCACCGAGAGCGGGCATATCAGCGCCCGCCACCTGGACGATAAAGCCGGTGTGGCCGCTCTGCTCGCCGCACTCAAGGCCATTGTCGACAGCGGCGAACCGTTATTGATCGACTGCCACCCGCTGTTCACCATCACCGAAGAAACCGGCAGTGGTGCGGCCGCCGCCCTGCCGTGGGATGTCAGTGAATTTGTCGGTATCGACATCGCTCCGGTCGCGCCCGGCCAGCATTCCAGCGAACACGCGGTGAGTGTGGCCATGCAGGATTCCGGCGGGCCGTATGACTATCACCTGTCCCGTCACCTGCTGCGCCTGGCCTCGGAGAATGAATTGCCGGTGCGCCGCGATCTGTTTCGCTATTACTTCAGCGACGCCCACTCGGCGGTCACTGCCGGCCATGACATTCGCACCGCGCTGCTGGCGTTCGGCTGCGATGCAACCCATGGCTATGAGCGCACGCACATTGACAGCCTGGCCGCGCTCAGCCGCTTGTTGAGCGCGTACATCCTCAGCCCGCCGGTATTCGCCAGCGACGCACAACCGGCCCAGGGTTCGCTGGACAGGTTCAGTCATCAGATCGAGCACGAAACACAAATGGAGAGCGACACCCGCGTGCCGTCGGTGGACAGCCTGGTCGGTCAGAAGTCCTGACACCGGCAACTACTGGTAACTACTGGTAACTACTGGTAACTGATGGTAACTGCTGGTAACAAGGGCCCCCGGCGCAGTAGCATCGCCGGGTTCCTACCTGCGAGGCTTGTATGCTGATTCCCTACGACGCACTTGAAGTCGACACCCTGACCCGCCTCATCGAAGACTTCGTCACCCGCGACGGCACCGACAACGGCGACGACACGCCCCTGGAAACCCGGGTACTGCGCGTGCGCCATGCCTTGACCAAGGGCCAGGCCCTGATTGTGTTCGACCCGGAAAGCGAGCAATGCCAGTTGATGCTCAAGCACGACGTGCCCAAGCATCTGTTTGACTGAGCGGGTGTCAGCGGTTGGTTACGGCGTGGGTGTCTGCGGCCTGGCGTTCGAGGATCTTCTGATACACCTCGGCCCGATGGACATTCACATCCGCCGGGGCGGCGATGCCGAATTTCACTTGAGTACCGTTGAGTTCGAGAATGTGCAGGGCGATGTCATCGCCGATGGAGATGATTTCGCCTACAGCGCGGCTTAAAACCAGCATGGCGTTTGTCCTTTTGGAATGACAGGACCTTGACCATGCGTGATTGGATTTGGCGCAGCAATGGCTTGCGGCAAAATCAGGCAAGGCCTACGCAGCCCGGTAATTTTGCTGACAGACAAGCCCTCGACTCGGTCAAATGTTTGATCGCTAATGCCGCTCCGGACGCTCCGCGTCCCGCTTTCAAGACGTGACGCGGAGCGTCACCGGATGCATTCCCACGCGGAACGTGGGAACGATCATCCGCTCAGCCCTTGGTGGCCTGCGCCTTGGCGCGCATCTTGTCGGCCATCAGCGTCATTTCGTCATACAGCAACTGCGGGTTCTTTTGCTTCAACGCCCACGCCATCCGCCCCTGCTCGTGGGGCAAAATCATGAACTCCCCTTCGGCCACCCGCTGATAAATGTAATCGGCAATATCCGCCGCTGAAATCGGTGAGCTCTCCAGCAACTTGCCGACCTGCGCCTTCATCGCAGGCGTTGGCCCACGGAATGAATCCAGCAGGTTGGTCTGGAAAAACGACGGGCATACCACGTGCACGCCGACCTCCTGCTGCTTGAGTTCCACCAGCAAACTCTCCGACAACGCCACCACACCGGCCTTGGCCACGTTGTAGTTGCTCATCGCCGGCCCCTGCATCAGCGCAGCCATGGAGGCGATGTTGATAATTCGGCCCTTGCTCTTTTCCAGCAGCGGCAGGAACGCCTTGCAGCCCTTGACCACGCCCATCAAGTTGATCGCAATTTGCCAGTCCCAATCTTCCAGTGACAACTCGGCAAAGAACCCACCCGAGGCCACACCCGCGTTGTTGACGATCACATCAATGCCGCCCAGCTTGACTTCGCAAGCCTGGGCAAAGGCGGTGAGCTGGCTGTAGTCACGCACGTCGCAGCGCTGGATAAAACCATCGCCACCGGCCTCGCGGACCCGCTTGAGGGTTTCCTGCAAGCCGGGCTCGCTGACGTCCGACAAGGCCAACTGCCAACCCTCGCGCGCCCAGCGCAGCGCGATTTCGCGACCCAGGCCGGACCCGGCACCAGTGATCATCATGCGATTTTGCATAGGTAGTAGCCTTGTAGTTCACGGAAGAAGTGATCGGCAGTGTAGCGAAGGTTTTTCCTGCACCCACGCACCATCCAATTGATGAATGCCTCAGGCAAACCGCCGGCCAGGTAGCAGCCCGGCTTATAGCGTAAGTTCAATCTTTTTCAACTAAGTGCACGTCATTGCGAACGTATTAAAAGAAATAAGCCTGTTTGCGAAATGCTTTAAGAAACGATGGAATTTTCTGCACAACAGCACAGTCGGAGTTATTAAGGCGTCCGTAAATAAACCCACGGGCCTGTCGTTAAACAACCGGTCTTTTCAGAAGGCCCACAAGGAAAAAAACATGAGCCTGATTCTGATCATTATCCTGATCCTGCTGCTGGTCGGCGGCCTGCCGGTGTTCCCGCACTCACGTAACTGGGGCTATGGCCCATCGGGTATTCTCGGTGTGGTGCTGGTGGTGCTGCTGGTGCTGTTGCTGCTCGGCCGGATATAACATCCGGACAAAAAAAGAGGCCTTTTAGAAGGCCTCTTTTTTTATGCCCGGATTATTAGTCCGGCTTGCCGTCAATCACACCGGCGGTGTTATCCAACAGGCTCTTGGTGGCCGTCTGCAGGAACGACTCAAGTTTCTGTTTCAGCGCGGCTTCGTCCGGCGATTCGGGAATCACCTTACCGGTCGGGTTAGCGCCCAGCTCGTATTCCCACAGTTTCGGCGGCATCTCTTTAGGCAGTACCAGGATGCGGTCAGCAGTGACCAGGGCGACGGTCTGGTCGCTGCCCGACGGCTTGATCACGCCAAAGCCCTTGTCGCCTTCCGGCAGGTTCAACAGGTCGCGGCCCCAGCACTGGTGCAAGGTGTCGCCACCCAGACGGCCCATGATGGTCGGCACGATGTCGATCTGGGTGCCCACGGTGTGGTCACGCTCGCCGAACTTCTCCTGCATGCCCGGTGCGATCATCAGCATCGGTACGTTGAAGCGGCCCAGGTCCATCTCGGTGATCTGCTGTTCATTACCAAAACCGTGGTCACCCACGATCACGAACAGGGTTTCCTTGAAGTACGGCTCTTTACGCGCCTTTTCAAAGAACTGGCCCAGAGCCCAGTCGGAGTAACGCATGGCCGTCAAATGCTCGTTGAGGCTGCCACGGTCGGTGACTTTCTCAACCGGCAAGGGCGTCGGCAACGCATACGGCGTGTGGTTGGACAGGGTTTGCAGCAGCGCGTAGAACGGCTTGCCGCCTTCGCGGGCCTTCAACTCTTCCAGGCCACGGTTGAACATGTCCTGGTCGGACACGCCCCAGGTCGGGTCGGAGAACACCGGGTTAACGAAGTCGTTGCGCCCGATAAAGTTGGTCATGCCCTGGTTGCTGAAGAAACCCGACTGGTTGTCCCAGGCGAAATCGCCGTTGTAGACATACACGTCGTCAAACTTGCGCGCGCTGAGCAACTGCGGCAGGCCCGACAGCTTGTGGCTGCCTTCCGGGGTCTGCATCAGGTATTCGAAGCCCGGCAGGTTCGGGAAGCATGCCATAGTGGCAAACATGCCCTGGTGGGTGTGGGTGCCGTTGGAGAAGAAACGGTCGAACAGCAAACCTTCCTTGGACAGCTTGTCGAAGTACGGCGTGATGTTGCCCGGGCGACCCAGTGCGCCGACCGAGTGACCGGCGAAGCTTTCCATCAGGATCACCACGACGTTCTTGATCGGCAGGGTTTTCTCGGCCGGTGGCGTGTAGTCACGGCGCACGGCGGCAGTGTCGGTGTCCACCAGTTTCTCTTGCGGCAACACCAGCATGTCGCGCACGGTCTGGGTGGCCAGCGGTTGGTCCAGCGTGGCTTTCCAGATGTTCGAACGCTCTTCGGAGAAGCGCGACTTGGCCGCCGCGATCAACGACAGCGTGCCGTTCAAGCCCAACTGGTTGGCGAAGTTGGATTCGGTGGTGTAGACATCACCCCAACGCAGCGGCGGGCCCTGGCGCAGGGTGCCACGGATGGCGACCACGGCGATCAGCAGGCACACCACAAACACTGCAATGCGGCTGTACCACGGCGCCACCTGGCGAGTGCCGACGGTGCCGCCGCTGAACGGGCCACGTGGGCGCGTCGCGCGGTCGGCGCCCTTGAAGGCGATGCTCAGGATCAGCGTGCCCACGGCCCAGGACAGCAGATAGCGCACCACCGGGAAACCGTACCAGAGCATGCTCATTACGGTTTTCGGGTCTTCCTTCACATACTGGAACACCAGGCCGTTGAGGCGTTGGTGGAATTCGCGGTAGAAGTCCATCTCCATCAGGCCCAGGAACAGGGCAATGCTGGACACCACGGTCAGCCAAAAACGGAAGAACCCACGCGCCGCCATGGCCCGTACGCTGAACAGCGCCAGCAGCAGCGGAACCAGTGCGTACATCACAAAGCGGATGTCGAAGCGCGTGCCGTTGACAAAGGCTTCGAGGAAGGTCGAGGCCGGCGTGTCGAGGATCATCTCGCGGTTGTAGACCAGCAGCGCCAGGCGCAGCAGGGAGAACATCACCATCATGACCAGCGCGCAAAGCAGCGTGTATGCCAGATGGGATTTGACGGTCGGTTGCAGCAAGCGATTAGAAGCTCGCTGCTGACTCAGGGCGTCCGGGTTTGCCATGTCGTTCTAGGACCCATTGGAAGTTTAAGTTTCGAAATAATGCAGTGGCGTCCGACCCTCGCCCAGGCCGGCTGGGGTAGGCGGTTAACGCGGTGGCGCAAATGGTGCCCGATCAACGGCATCAACGCTATTAATTACTGAACGTGCGCCCGGGACCTGCCTTTAATCGCACCCGAGTTAGAGCCTTGGCAGAGCCGGAAAAGCGCCGAATTGTCTTGGAAAAGATGTGAAAATTGTGTGCAGCGAATAGTTTCGACACACAAAACCTGTGAATGCACCAGAAACTAAATGTGGGAGCGGGCTTGCTCGCGAATGCGGCGTGTCAGTCAAAACATCTGAAACTGATACACCGTATTCGCGAGCAAGCCCGCTCCCACATTGACTGTGCCCACTCTAGATAGAGTGGGTGAACGATCAGATCCGCACGTTACCGCGCGGCCCGGCAATCGCCCAGATGATCAGGCCCAGTACCGGCAGCAACAGGATCAGCAGGATCCACAGCACTTTGGCGCCGGTGCTGGCGCCACTTTTGAACACGTTGATGATCGCCCAGATATCCAGCGCCAGAATGATCAGGCCGATAAGACCGTTGAAAGTGGAACCCATGGTGTCGCTCCTAAGTGAGGGCATGCACTTGTAGGATAGTCAGCCCTGGCAGGGGTTCCGTTTTATTTCAGACGTGGACGGCGACTTTCAAGGCTTCCAGCGACGGCTCGGCCTTGATCCCGACTTCGGCGCACAGTTCCAGCACGCGCGGCAGGTCGTTACCGTACACCAGCACCGCCTGGATCTCGTCATCGAGCAATTGGCTGAAGTCGAGCAACACATAGCCGCCCTCTTCGGGGCTCAACGCGCTCATCTGAATCTGGATGCGGTTCAGCGCGGTGAGGTCTTCGGTCTTGGCCAACTGCTTGGGCTTGAGGTTGAACGCCACGCCGGGGCCGAACGAGGCGACGATCTGTGCGAACAGATCGCCATAAGTATCGGCCTGGAACAGCACCGTGTCCGGCAGGCTGCCAACTACTACCCACTCACCCAACGGGATCGGGAAGGTGTCGTCGTAGTTGATATCCGGGTTCGCCGTCAGAAACGCCGCCGGGTCCGCGTAGGCCTGGGCGGCTTCTGTGGCGATGCGTACCACCTCTTCCTCGCCCATGACGCCGGCGCTGATTTTGCTGATAAGTTCGACGAGGGCGGTGTGCATGGGAAGGTCCTGTGGCGGCTGGTTTTTGAGGGCGCGTAGCCTACACCAGTTTCTGCAACTGCGCCGCCGTATCCGCCGCGCCCATGGTGTGCGCCGCCGCCAGCGCAGTCGCGCCCTGGGCATCGGTGGCCTTGGGGTTGGCGCCTTGAGCGAGCAGGTAGTCGACCATTTCAACGCGGTTGAACATTGCGGCCAGCATCAGCGCCGTACGCCCGTCCGGAGATGCGGCATCCACCGGCACGCCGCCTTCGATCAGCGCCTTAACCACCGCCAAGTCGCCTTTGAACGCGGCGCCGGCAATCGGCAGTTGGTTCTTATCGTTGGCAATCAGCGGATCGGCCTTGAACTCGAGCAACACTTTTACCGCCTCGACATGGCCGTGATAGGCCGCGAGCATCAGCAAGGTGTCACCATTGTGATTACGAAAATTGGCCGGCAAGCCTTTGGCCAGCAGCGCAGCCAGCATCGCCGCATCGCCTTTGCGGGCCACGTCAAAAACCTGTTCGGCGAATTCGGCGGCTTCATCGTCGGTCATTTGTTTGGGCTGGTCTGACATGCAGGGCGCTCCTTGTCTGGGAATGTGTATAAGGCGCCCAGTGTCGCGAGGGAGTTCCCCGCTGTCATGGCTTTTTTGTCAAAAGCACTCATAGCCAGAATCAATAACGGAACTGCCCGCCCTGGATCTGCGCCAGCAATTGCCCGGTGACCGGTACATAACTGTCGGAGCCCGGCAGCCACGCGTACACCGGGTCGTTACCGGCCTTGTCCGGGTCGAAGGCTTCCTCCTTGAGCTTGACCTTCTGGTATTTGAAGGTGCCAGTGGTTTCCATCTTCACCTTGATGCGCAAAAACAACGGCACCGCATAGTGCGGCAACTGGCCGTGGGCAAACTGCAACAGCTCGCGCATGTCCAGGGCCGCCAGAGATTCGCTTGGCGTGATGGCAACCATGCCGGCGCGGCCATTGGTGTTTTCGATCTCGACGCCATAGGCCACCACTTCGGCGATCTGCGGGTGCTGCAACAGCACGTTTTCCACTTCGGTGGTGGAGACGTTTTCGCCCTTCCAACGGTAGGTATCGCCCAGCCGGTCGACAAATTGCGCATGGCCAAAGCCGATACTGCGCAACAAGTCGCCGGTATTGAAGTAGCGGTCGCCCTTCTCGAACACGTCCGTAAGCACCACCTTGCGGTTCTTTTCCGGGTCGGTGTAGCCATCGAACGGCGACTTTTCATCGATCCTGGCCAGCAGCAAGCCCTGCCCGCCGGTTTGCACCTTGCGCAGAAAACCATTGCTGCCCCGCAACGGCTCGCCGGTTTCGTGGGCGTACTCCACCAGCGCCCAATGCTGCAGGCAAAAACCGATGGTGTTGTCGAAATTCAGCACATTGGTAAACCCGATGTTGCCGTCGCTGGCCGCATACAGCTCGCAGATGTGCTCCACGCCATAACGCTGCTTGAACTGCGCCCAGACACCGGGGCGCAGGCCATTGCCGACCATCTTGGTGACTTTATTGTCGCGATCCTGCGCACTGGCCGGCTGATCCAGCAGGTAGCGGCACAGTTCGCCGACATACCCCAGGGTGGTTGCGTTGAATCTGCGCGCATCGTCCCAGAACTGGCTGGCGCTGAATTTACGCCGGATGGCGAAGCCCGACGCGCCGATAATCGCCGAACCCCAGCACACACACAGGCCAGTGGCATGGTACAGCGGCAAGGTGCAATACAGGACGTCTTGCGGCCCCATGTCCAGGGCGATGCTGCCGAAACTCACCGCCGTCTTGGTCCAGCGCCCATGTTTCATGATGCCGGCCTTGGGCAAGCCGGTGGTGCCGGAGGTGTAGATATAGAAGCACGGGTCGTTGAAGAAGATGCGCCCGCTGCTGGCAGGGTTGTCCAGCGGGCTGTCGGCGCTGGCGGCCAGCAGGTCGGTGTAGCCTTGCGGCATCACGGTTGAGGATTGATCCGCCACACACCAGCTGCGTTCGGCCGCGATCGACACGTGATCGCGCACCGCCGCATAGGCGTCGAGCAATTCCGCGCCTGCCACGATCGCCACCGGGTTAACCAGGTTCAGGCTGTGCACCAGCGCCGCCTGGGTTTGCGCGGTGTTGAGCATGGCGCAGATGCCGCCCAGCTTGGCCACGGCCAGCACGCTGAGGAGCAACTCCGGGCGATTTTCAATAAACAGCGCAACAACATCACCCTTGCCGATGCCCTGCGCGTGCAGGTAATGCGCGATACGATTGGCGCGCTGGTTGGCTTCGCGGTAGCTGAGCACGCTGTCGCCGTACAACAACGCCGCGCCGTCGGGGTTGCGCAACGCAGCCTGTTCAAAGTGCCAACCGAGGCCGCAGGGCTGCGCGGAGTCGGTGACATTCGCGGCGCGCATGCCGCGCACCACGCGTGGCAGGGCGCGAACAATCGCAGGCACCTTACGCAAGAGCTTGCCCCACGTGATCATGTCGTCTTGTTGATGGCTCATGGCGCAACGTCCTTTTTCTTATTCTTCGTATGATCCAGGGACAGCGGCAGCCCTGTAGGCAGATGCCGAATGCCTTGCAGGAAAATACGCCTGCCATTCTTTGACTGTACATGCCGGATTTGAAAAGTTTTGTATCCCGAGCCGGCCTCCACCGAAAAGGAATTTTGCCAGGGCGAGGCGGTCTTTATCCTGGAGGCTGACCTGAAACAGCTGGCGCGAATAACGCAAAATGCAGGATGCACGATGGCCATTCATGCAAATTGCACGAAACCGAAAATCTGTTAAGTTTTTAAATGCTTGATTTATAACGATTTTTTAAGATATCCAATACTGGCACAATCACTGCACCTATCTCTCCATGCTTGCCAACTTGAGCCAACGGAGCTGATAGACATGAGCCTGATCCAAGATAAATTCGCTTCAGTATTCTCCCAATACGACGTCACCACTCAGCCACGTCCCGACGGCGGTATCCTGCTGACCCTGCGCAACAGCGAAGGCAAACAGGTCAAGCGTTCGATCTCGTATCAACAGCTGCACACCGCTGACCAACTGACCTGGGTGATCAGCGCGATCCGCCGCGACCTGGCCGAACAAGCCAGTGAACTGCCACAGATTTCGATGCTGCAAAGCCAGAACCGCTTTGCCCTGCCGACCTACCATTCGGCATAAGCAGAAGATAACCAAAAAGGGCCGCGACGCTGACAGGCGTCGCGGCCCTTTTTTGTGTGGCTTCAGCACAAGCCTTGTCGGCTGGCCTCATTCATCGCCTGTACGCGGTTGGTGACTTCCAGCTTGCCGTAGATATTGCGCAGATGGAATTTCACCGTGGCTTCAGAGGTCGCCCGAATCTGACTGATCTCCCAGACGGTCTTGCCTTCCGAGGCCCAGCGCAAAATTTCCAGCTCGGTCGGGGTGAGGGGCTTGCCGCCCAGGCTCAGACGTCTTCTAACGGTCATCGGCGCGTCCACCGGCGTGCGACACGACTGTTCTGGGCCACTCATTGTGCTCTCTCCTTATGTAGTGGATGCCCTATCACCTTTCGGATTCCTGCTATTGACAGGTGATATAAACATCGAGTCCGCAGAGAGTTACATAACGAATGGATTGAAAGCACAGGGCGCAGCAGAAACAGCTACGCCCTACAGATAATCAGGCTTATTCCCACAACAAATTCCAACTTGCCTGGGTTGAACATTTAGATATCTGTGCTTAGTCGTCCAAGCCCGGGAAACCATCGGCAATAGCATCGCCGGTAAGTTGAGGCTCACAGCCTTTAGCTGTGTTGAACAAACGCAAGGTGACAAAGTGCGGGTTCTCGCCCATGTCGAACCAATGCGGCATGCCGGCCGGAATCACCAGCAGGTCATTTTTCTCACAGCGCACGGCATACACATAGTCGCCCACGTGCACGTTAAACAGGCCCTGGCCTGCGACGAAGAAACGCACTTCGTCTTCGCTGTAGCGGCGCTCATCGAGGAACTGTGCGCGCAGTGCAGCATTCTCTAGAGGGTCACCCGCCGCCCTGAGCACTTGCACAGCGGCGTAGCCAAGGGCATCGATCTGCGGTTGGTACGCGGCGATGATGTCTGCGTCGCTGGCGCCCTTCTCTATCGGCGCCGGCTGCCAGCGCGCAAAGCGCACACCGTGGTCAGCCAGCGTCGAGACGATATCGTCGAAATGGGTCAGGACCTTGTTCGGGGTCTCCGGTGTGGCAGCAGCGTAAACAGCGACATAACTCATTGCTCGGTTCCTGTAGTCGGTTCTTGCAATCGAAGGCCAATGATAATGGCGGCGGCCAGGGCGGCGACGCTGGCGATGCTGAAGGTCAGAGTCGGGCCCAACAGGTTCCAGCTGTAGCCGGCGTAAAGAGCACCCAACGCGCCCCCGGTGCCGGCCAGCGCGGCATACAGCGCCTGGCCCTGGCCTTGTTGTCTGGCGCCGAAGCTGCGTTGCACAAAGGCGATGGCGGCCGCATGAAAGCTGGCGAACGTGGCGGCGTGCAGCACTTGCGCCAGCAGCAATACCCAGAAGATTTCCGCGAATGACCCCAGCAGCAACCAGCGGATAGCCGCCAACACAAAACTGGCCAGCAGCACCCGTCGCACCGAAAAACGCGTGAGGATGCGGCTCATGGCCAGGAACATCAGCACCTCCGCGACCACGCCCAGCGCCCACAGCATGCCGATCACGCCACGGCTATAACCCAAATGTTCGAGGTGCAGGGTCAGGAAGGTGTAATACGGGCCATGGCTCATTTGCATCAAGGCCACGCACGCATAAAACGCCAGTACGCCGGGGCTGCGCAATTGCTTGAGAAAACCGTCCCCGGCCAGGCGGTTGCCCTGCACGGCGGGCTGCGCGTTCGGCACCCACAGGCTGGCACCAATAATACCGGCCATGATCACCACGACCACCACCGGGTAAATGTCCAGGCTCAGCCCGTCGAACAGGCGGCCCATGATCACCACGGTGAGGATAAAACCGATGGAGCCCCACAGGCGGATCTGGCTGTAACGTGCGGTCTGCTTTTGCAGGTGCGCAAGCGTGATCACTTCAAACTGCGGCAACACCGCGTGCCAGAAGAACGCATGCAACGCCATCACCAGGGCCAGCCAGGCGTAGGTTTTGCTGAAGAAGATCAGCGAGAAACTCGCCAGGGTGCACACCGCGCCAAAGCGCACGATGGCCAGGCGCCGGCCAGTGTAGTCGCCGAGCCAGCCCCACAGGTTGGGCGCCACGCAGCGCATCAGCATGGGGATGGCCACCAGCTCGCCGATACGCGCGCTGGAGAACCCCAGGTGGTCGAAGTACAGCGCCAGGAACGGCGCCGTCGCCCCGAGCAGGGCGAAGTAGAAGAGGTAGAAGCTGGAGAGGCGCCAGTATGGGAGGGCTGTCACGGTCAGCCCGTCACAGCTGGCCCAACACCGGCGTACTCACCTGCACATCGGCATTTTGCCCACGGTGGCGCAGCAGGTGGTCCATCAACACGATGGCCATCATTGCCTCGGCAATCGGTGTGGCGCGGATGCCCACGCACGGGTCGTGGCGGCCCTTGGTGATTACGTCCACCGGGTTGCCGTGCACATCGATCGAACGGCCCGGCGTGGTGATGCTCGACGTGGCCTTGAGCGCCAGGTGCGCAACAATCGGCTGGCCGGAGGAAATACCGCCGAGGATGCCGCCCGCGTTGTTGCTGAGGAAACCTTGCGGGGTCATCTCATCGCGATGCTCGGTGCCGCGCTGGGCGACGCAGGCAAAACCGGCGCCGATTTCCACGCCCTTGACCGCATTGATGCTCATCAGCGCGTGGGCCAGCTCGGCGTCGAGGCGGTCGAAGATCGGCTCGCCCAGGCCGGGTTTGACGCCTTCGGCGACCACGGTGATCCTGGCACCCACCGAGTCCTGATCACGGCGCAACTGGTCCATATAGGCTTCCAGTTCCGGCACCTTGTCCGGGTCTGGGCTGAAAAAGGCGTTATCGTCGACGCTGTCCCAGGTCTTGAACGGGATTTCAATCGGGCCCAACTGGCTCATGTAGCCGCGGATCACGATGCCCTGGGTGGCCAGGTATTTCTTGGCGATGGCACCGGCGGCCACGCGCATGGCGGTTTCGCGCGCCGAGCTGCGGCCACCACCACGGTAGTCGCGCTCACCGTATTTGTGGTGGTAGGTGTAGTCGGCGTGGGCCGGGCGGAACAGGTCCTTGATCGCCGAATAGTCCTTGGACTTCTGGTCAGTGTTGCGAATCAACAGGCCGATGGCGCAGCCGGTGGTGCGGCCTTCAAACACGCCGGAAAGGATCTCGACTTCGTCGGGTTCCTGGCGCTGGGTGGTGTGGCGGCTGGTGCCGGGCTTGCGGCGGTCGAGGTCACGCTGCAGGTCTTCCAGAGACAACTCGAGGCCTGGCGGGCAGCCGTCGACAATGGCGACCAACGCCGGGCCATGGCTTTCGCCCGCGGTGGTGACAGTGAACAGCTTGCCGAAGGTATTGCCGGACATGCAGGGCGCTCCGTGAAATCAGTTGAATCAACTCAACCGTAATAACTTAAGGCGGCCAGTATACGCAGGCTAACCGACTAGTTCATCCTCGAAACCTTACCGGTAGACGTTGGTCCAACCGGCACCTTCCTGATGATGGCGCGATGATGCTGCGAGTTTTGCTTTTGACCCTTACCCTGTTTTCCAGCCTTGGCTTCGCCGCCTCCCCTGTTGTGCTGCAACGGCCGATCAGCCTGGACACCGGCAGCGGCGAGTTGTTTGGTTCGCTGCTGCTGCCCAAATCCGACAAACCCGTGCCCGTGGTGCTGATCATCGCCGGCTCCGGCCCTACCGATCGCAACGGCAACAGCGCCGATGGCGCGCGTAACGACAGCCTCAAGCGCCTGGCCTGGGTGCTGGCGCGCAACAACATCGCCAGTGTGCGCTACGACAAACGCGGCGTGGCCGCGAGCCTGGCCGCCACACCCGACGAACGCAACCTCAGCCTGGATGCCTATGTGGCCGATGCCGTGGCCTGGGGCAAGCTGCTCAAGGCCGACAGCCGCATGGGCCAGTTGATCGTGCTGGGCCATAGCGAAGGTGCGCTGGTGGCCGCCCTGGCCGCGCCGCAACTCGACCCGGCCGGGGTTATTTCGCTGTCCGGCAGTGCCCGGCCAGTGGACCAGGTGATCCGCCAGCAACTGGCTAACCACCTGCCGCCGGCCCTGTTGCTGCGCAGTAATGAAATCCTCGACCACCTCAAGGCCGGCCGGGTGGACGCCGACGTGCCGCGCCCGCTCGAAGGGATCTTCCGCCCCAGCGTGCAGCCTTACCTGATCAGCCTGTTTCGCGCCGACCCATCGGCCGCTTTCGCCAAACTGACGATGCCGGCGTTGATCCTCCAGGGCACCAACGATATCCAGGTGGGTGTGGCGGATGCCCAGCAGTTGCAAGCGGCCAAGCCGGACGCACAGCTGAGCGTGATTCAAGGCATGAACCACGTGATGCGCATCGTGCCCAAGGGTGTGAAGGAACAGCTGGAGTCGTACAACGACCCGAAACTGCCCCTCGCCGCCGAACTGGGCCAACGTATCGTGCGCTTTATCGACGGACTTCAACCCCGTTAAGCGACTATTTGCCTCCAGTCCTGAATAAAACGGCCGATAAGCCCAGAGTCGACAGTAAAAAGACTGTCGACTCGCAGGGCTTGGACAGGATCGCGCCGCATGACTACCACCGAAGCAACACCCGACTCTACTGCCGACAACCCGGCTGAAAAAACCGAGGCTGTCGAGGCCGCAGCACTGCCGTGGGCGGACGTCCAGGCCGAACACTTCAAGATGCTGCGCCTTGCGCCCCTGGCCACCGATCGCGCCACCGGCGCGCGGCCGCTACGGTTTGTGCAGTTCGGCTATACCGAGCGCCATGACAAGAAGCACAGCCTGTTGCGCATGGTGATCCAGCTGCCGGGCCAGCGTGTGCGCCGCGAGCAGAACCACCTGGATATCTGGGTCGACCACGAAACGCACCGTGTGCACTTCGGCCCGGGCAACAGCCTGGAAATCGAACCGGCCAACCGGGGCCTGGGACGCTTTCTGGTCGCACAGGGCGCCGCGTGGGCAAAAAAGAAGTGGTCACATTACCGCGTTGACGGCGTGAACCTCGCCAACAAGGATGCACTCAACGAAGCCACGCGCCTGCGCCGCGATCATTTCCTGCGCATCCAGGGGTTTGATGTGGCCTACGCCGATGTGCAGCACCTCAAAGGCAACGTGCAACCCGGCAAAGTCAGCGAAGTGCTGGACAGCTGGAACACCGAGAAGGTGCAGTACGTAGAAATCCTCGAGGCGGCGCAGATGCTGCAGCAGGCCGAGCACAACCTGGCCGAGCAGGAAGTGAAGCTGCGCAAGGAAGAGGAAAAGGTCACCAAGTTCAAGCGCGAGGACAGTGGGTTGCGCTTTACCATTACGTGCCTGGTGGCGTTTACGGTGTTTCAGGCGGGGTTGTTGATCTGGATAGCCACACACCGCTAGCCGATAGGAATGCAACAAAAATGTGGGAGCGGGCTTGCTCGCGAAAGCGCAGTGTCAGGCAAAAAATCTGCCACTGATACACCGCCTTCGCGAGCAAGCCCGCTCCCACATTTAGACCCTGCCCGCACAGTTGGATCGGCTTAAACCCGCGCCGCAAACACCGCCTGATGCGCCCGGCACTGCTCAGCCGTCAGCATGAACACACCGTGCCCGCCGCGCTGGAAGTCCAGCCAGGCAAAGTCGACTTCCGGGTACAGCGCTTCGACGTGCACCTGGCTGTTGCCGACTTCAACAATCAGCAAGCCCTTCTCTGTCAGGTGGTCGGCGGCCTCGGCCAGCATGCGCCGTACCAGGTTCAAACCATCGTCGCCGCAGGCCAGGCCCAGTTCCGGCTCGTGCTGGTATTCGTCCGGCATGTCGGCGAAGTCTTCGGCGTCCACATACGGCGGGTTAGACACGATCAAGTCAAAACGCTGGCCCGGCAGGCCATCGAAGCCGTCACCCTGCACGGTGTAGACGCGCTCATCAACACCATGACGCTCAATGTTCTGGTTGGCCACTTCCAACGCTTCGAAGGACAAGTCGCCCAGCACCACTTCAGCGTCCTGGAACTCGTAGGCACAGGCGATGCCGATGCAACCGGAGCCGGTGCACAGGTCGAGAATGCGCGCCGGCGGTTGGGCCAGCCACGGCTCGAAGCGGTTTTCGATCAACTCGCCGATCGGTGAACGCGGGATCAACACGCGCTCGTCAACGATAAACGACATGCCGCAGAACCAGGCTTCCTTCAACAGGTAGGCAGTAGGAACACGCTCGTGGATACGCTTGTGCAGCAAGCGCTGCACGTGGGCGACTTCCTCTTCTTCCAGGTTGCAGTCCAGGTAGCTGTCGGCAATTTCCCACGGCAGGTGCAAGGCGCCGAGCACCAATTGCCGGGCTTCGTCCCAGGCGTTGTCGGTGCCATGCCCGAAAAACAGGTCTTCCCCATGGAAACGGCTGACAGCCCAACGGATGTGGTCGCGCAACGTGCGCAGGCGAGAGGTAATCACGGGGGCAAGCTCCTGGAAAAAACGACTGACGATTCTAACAGCCTTCGCCTGTACCGACGATGTACGAAACCCCTTCACCATCCGTCGGATTTCATTCAAATTGCCATCATTGTGCTAAACAAGCCCACCTCTTGACATGGCTGCACGTCAACAACGGCGTACCTTACGATGGTAGCGATTCACAGAACCGCTCAGCCAGTGGACAATGTGACAAAAGCCCCACTCACAGGAGCCCCCAGAATGTCCGTTCCAAAGACGATGTTTCAACTCAGCGGTCGCGGTTACGCAGCAGCCAACCTGAACCATGCGACCCTCGTGATCATCGACGCCCAGAAGGAATACCTCAGCGGCCCACTCGCCCTGTCCGGCATGGACGCGGCGGTCGACAATATCAAGCAGTTGGTCGCGGCGGCACGCAACGCCGGGCGACCGATCGTGCATGTGCGTCACCTTGGCACCGTCGGTGGCCTGTTCGACCCGCAAGGCGAGCGCGGTGAATTCATTCCTGGCCTGGAACCCCAAGGCGATGAAACCATCATCGGCAAACTGCTGCCGAGCGCGTTCCACGGCACGGGCCTGGAGAAACACCTGCAAGACCTCGGCTCCCTGGACTTGATCGTCTGCGGTTTCATGAGCCACTCCAGCGTCAGCACTACCGTGCGCGCCGCCAAGAACCTGGGCTTTCGCTGCACCCTGGTGGAAGACGCCTGCGCCACCCGTGACCTGCCTTACAAAGGTGGGATCCTGAGCGCCGAACACGTGCAGCACACCGAAATGGCCATCATGGCTGACAACTTTGCCACTCTCGCGTTGACCAAAGATCTGATCTGATCGCCCTTGAGATGAGCGGCGCATTTATTGCCCCGCTCATCCGCAAAGCCCTCTCATTTGGCGCATTTACCGCTGCTGTCGGAACAACCTGTGTATCTTCCGGTCGAAGGGCCGATACCCTGGAGGAAAGGTCGGAATGAAGATATCCGATGGTTTTGACGCTCGTCGCTTGCGCCCCAAGGGCCCGAGCAATTGGCGTCTGCGCCTGGTAGCCGGCTTTGCCGCGTTGCTGGCCATTGTAGGTTTGCTGTTGGCCGGCGCTGGTGGCGCCGGCCTGTTTGGTCATTCGCCGGCCCTTGGCGAGTTGAATACCAGCCCCGGTGGCTCGGCTATCCTGTTGGTGATCGGGCTGCTGGTGCTGTGGTTGGGCGTGTGGTTGTGGCGTCGCAGCCGTCGGAAAATGCGTCAACCGCTGTCACTGAACATCGCTTCGCACCTGATGAAAAAGCACGACTGATGGCGCTTGGATAGCGTTTCCTGCGCCCTGGCCGCCGCGATTTAGGTAAACTGCCCGCCCTTCGCGGAGGCTGACATGCAAGACGACGATTTTTCCCTGTTCAAAAACGAGCTGCGCGGCGTCAAGCCGATCAAGCATGATCGTGCCGACACCGGCAAACCCAAGGCCGACCGGGCGCAGATCGCCAAGCTGCGCCAGGCCGCGACCGTGCGCACCGACGCCACCACCGTGGACGGCCTGTCGGACCAGTTCGTGATCGACGTAGGCCCGGAAGATGAGCTGATGTGGGCCCGCGACGGCGTGCAAGAAAGCCAGATGCGCAAGCTCAAGATCGGCCAGATTCCGTTCGAAGGCAGCCTCGACCTGCACGGCATGAACGTGGAAAAAGCCCGCGAAACCCTCTGGGCCTTCCTGGCCGAAGCAACCAAATTCGAAATCCGCTGCGTGCGCGTCACCCACGGCAAGGCTGTACGCCTGGACGGCAAGCGCCCGATGATCAAGAGCCACGTCAACACCTGGCTGCGCCAGCACGCCCAAGTACTCGGCTTTACCTCCTGCCAGGCCCGCCACGGCGGCGCCGGTGCGGTGTATGTAATGCTCAAGCGCACCATGATGGAAGGGCGCGACGAGTAACAAGTGCCATCGTCAGGCTTGCAGCGATGTGTCCGCCACCGTAACCTTGCGCTTTGCGAAAATCCCACAGGTAGTTTCATGTCCCTGGAACAGAATTACACCGCGATCCTCGGCCAACTCGGCGAGGACGTTTCCCGCGAGGGCCTGCTCGACACGCCAAAGCGTGCCGCCAAGGCGATGCAGTACCTTTGCCGCGGCTATGAACAGACGCTGGAAGAAGTCACCAACGGTGCCTTGTTCAGCTCGGACAACAGCGAAATGGTGTTGGTCAAGGACATCGAGTTGTACTCGCTGTGCGAGCACCACCTGCTGCCGTTTATCGGCAAGGCGCATGTGGCGTATATCCCGAGCGGCAAAGTGCTGGGCCTGTCGAAGGTCGCGCGGATTGTCGACATGTATGCGCGCCGCCTGCAGATCCAGGAAAACCTCAGCCGCCAGATCGCCGACGCGGTGATGCAGGTGACGGGTGCCCTGGGCGTGGCGGTGGTGATCGAAGCCAAGCACATGTGCATGATGATGCGTGGTGTGGAGAAACAGAATTCGTCGATGATCACCTCGGTGATGCTGGGTGAGTTCCGCGAAAACGCGGCCACCCGCAGCGAATTCCTCAGCCTGATCAAGTAACAGGCTGTGTAAGGAAAAGCCGGCGTTCATCGCCGGTTTTTTTTCGCCTGCGAAATTCAGGTAAGCTGCGGCCCCTTCTTCATGGGCAAGAGGTTTCAGCCATGTTCGTCAAAGCACTTCGAGTGGGTCTCGGCCAAATCATCATCGCAGGCGACTTCCTGACTCGCCCGCGCAAAAAGCAGCGTTCTGCCGAGCAACAGGCTCAGGTGAATGCGGCGGCCAAGGAGCTGACGCTCTACCAGTTCCACGCCTGCCCGTTTTGCGTGAAGACTCGCCGCACCCTGCACCGCCTGAATGTGCCGGTGGCGCTCAAGGATGCGAAAAACAACGAACAGGATCGCCAGACCCTGCTGGAGCAAGGCGGCAAGATCAAAGTGCCGTGCCTGCGTATTGAAGAGAATGGCCAGACCACCTGGATGTATGACTCCAAGGTGATCATTGATTACCTCGATAAGCGGTTTGCAGCGGTCTGACGACTATAGGAAATCCAATGTGGGAGCTGGCCAGCTCCCACATTTGTTTGGCGGTGTAATTAAGTCAGTATTACCAAATCCAATAAAGCCGAGCCCAGGCACTTGCCGTGGGCGTCCAGCGCCAGCGAGCGGGTTACGCCGCCACGCAGGATCCCCGGCAGCACGAAGTTCAGCGCCTGCACGTGGGGCAATTCATAACGCCGCACCGGCGCCGCATCCGGCTCACGCAAGCCGGCAAAAAATTCGGCGACGCGCTCGGGCGTGAGCTGTTCGCACAGCAGCGGATAGTCCTCTGTACGGTAGGCGATGATCGAGATGTTCGAGGTGTCGCCCTTATCGCCGGTACGGGAATGGGCCAGTGTGTGCAGTTTCATGCTTCGATCCTCGGGTTGACCGCGCTACGCGGCAGCAGCAAGGAGGCCACCGCCACCACCTGGCGCACGCTTTTACTCGCCCCGCCGCCGCCCGACGGGCCATTGGTGTAGAGGGTTTCCACTTCATTGCCAACCCGCACCGCTTCGCTGCGCTCCTCACACCGAGCGGCCACGCGCAGGCGCACCTCCCAGGGTTCGACGTTACTGCGGGGGCCGTGCAAGGAGTCCATGCCCATCAGCTCGGCGCGCAGGTCTTGCATCTTCACACCCATGAGTGCCAGGCGCTTGAGTACGATATCCCGCGCCAACTCAGCCCGTGCGACAGCGCCCGGGCCGCCGTAGGACATCTGCCCTTCACCGATCCATCCATCGAGGTAACCCACGCTGACCTTCAATTGTTCAGGCCGCGCCCGGCCATCGGCGCCTTGGGCACTGACGCGATCCACGCCCTCCTCCACAAAGCTCACGTGGGAAAAGTCTGCCGTCACGTCCGGCGTCAAGTAAGCCGCCGGGTCGTGCACTTCGTAGATCATCTGTTCGGTGCACGTCGCACGGCTGACCCGCCCGCCTGTGCCTGCGACCTTGGTGATCACAGCCTCGCCATTGGCATCGATTTCGGCCAACGGGAAACCCAGGCGTGCCAGGTCATCCACATCCTTGAAGCCGGGGTCGGCAAAATAGCCACCGCTGACCTGCCCCGCGCATTCCAGCAAATGCCCGACCAACGTCCCGCGCCCCAGCCGCTGCCAGTCGTCCGCAGCCCAGCCGAATTCAAACATCTGCGGCGCCAAAAACAGCGACGGGTCGGCCACGCGCCCGGTGATCACCACGTCGGCATCGGCGCGCAAGGCGTCAAGGATGCCGTCGACGCCCAGGTAGGCGTTCGCGGATATCAACCGCGCGCCCAAAGAACCGACAGTCTGGCCGTTATCCAGGCGTTGCTCGGGCTGTAAAACATCCAGCACGTCATCGCCCACCACCGCCACGACCTTGAGGTCCTGGCCCAATTCGCTGGCAATGCGCCGCACTTCAACGGCCGCCGCTACCGGGTTGGCCGCGCCCATATTGGTGATCACCCGCAGGCGCCGGCCACCGTTCCCGCCAACAAACGGCAACACCCGGCGCATACGCTCGCTCAGCAGCGGGTCGTAACCCCCTTGTGGATCGCTGATACGCGCCTGTTGCGCCAGGGCAATGGTGCGTTCGGCGAGGCATTCGAACACCAGGTAATCCAGGTCGCCCTGTTCGGCCAGTTCCACGGCAGGCTCGATACGGTCACCGGAATAGCCGGCGCCGGCGCCGATGCGCAAGGTCTTCATTTCAAATCACTCCCAGGAGCAATGCGGTCAGGGTCATCAACACTGACGCGGCAAACAGAAACGGAATGGTGAAGCGCTGGTGATCGGCCAGTTCGATCTTGCACAGGCCCACCAGCAGGAAGGTCGCAGGCGTCAGCGGGCTGACCGGGAAACCGGTGGTGTGCACACCCAGCAATGAGGCCTGGGCCACTTGCAGCGGGTCGACGCCCAGGGCTTTACCGACTTCGGCGATCACCGGCATCACGCCGAAATAGTAGGAATCAGGGTCGAACAGCATGCTCAACGGCATGGAAATAAAGCCCACCACTGCCGGGATCAACTTGCCGTGGCCGGCGGGAATCTGCGCCACCGCCACCTCGGCAATCGCCTTGAGCATGCCGGTGCCTTGCATGATGCCGGTGAACACCCCGGCGGCGAGCAGGATACTGGCCATGGTCAGGGCGGTTTTGGCATGGGCATCGATGCGCGCGCGTTGGGCGTCCACATTCGGGTAGTTGATGCACAGCGCCACCACGGTGCCGAGCATAAACATCACCACCGGGTCGACCCAGCCGGCAATCATCACCACCATCACCAGCACGGTCAGCAACAGGTTGACCCAAAACAGCCGTGGGCGCCGCAGCTTGATGTCATCGTCGCTGAGCACCCGTTGCGGCACCGCCTCCACCGAGGAACCGGCGCCCAGGCCCAGGCGTTTTTCTTCACGACGGCCCAGCCACCAGGCGCAGGCAAACACGAAGACCAGGCCGACGATCTGCACCGGAATCAGCGGCTGAAACAGGTCGGCCACCGGCACATGCAGGGCCGCCGACGAGCGCAGCACCGGGCCGGTCCACGGCAGAAAATTGACCCCGGCAGCCATGGCACAGACACACGCAAGGATGCGCTTGTCGATGCCCAGCCGCGTATACAGCGGCAGCATCGCTGGCACCGTCACCAGAAACGTCACCGCCCCGGAGCCGTCCAGGTGCACCAGCAGCGCGAGGGTCGCGGTGCCGACCACAATCCGCGTAGGACGCGTGCCTACGGTGCGCAGGATGCGATCAATGATGGGATCGAGCATGCCGGCGTCGGTCATGATCCCGAAAAACAGGATCGCGAACACGAACATGCCCACCACCGGGGCGACGTTCTTGATTCCGGTGATGATAAAGGCGCTGGTTTGCAGGCCGAAACCGCCGAGCAATGCGGCAATGATCGGCAAGGCGATCAGCGCCACCAGCGGCGACAGGCGTTTGCTCATGACGGCAGCGAGCAGGCACAGGATGGTAATGACACCCAGGGTAGCGAGCATGGGTTACTCCAGAGCGGCCTTGGTGGCCGGTTATTGTTTTCCCTGGAGTATTGGAAGCGGGTTAGTCTTTGTAAATTGGAATATTCGGCCTGCCACGTTCGGAAAAACAAAATGAAGAACAGCATCCAACACATACAAGCCTTTCTCGCCGTAGCCCGCACCGGCAGTTTCACCAAGGCCGCCAATGAGTTGCACTTGTCGCCCTCAGCCTTGACGGTACAGGTGCAACAACTCGAAGACTGGCTTGGCGTCGCGCTGCTCGATCGCAGCCCGCGCCACGTAAGCATCACCGCCGCAGGCGAAGACGCGCGCGGGCCGATGGAAAAACTGCTGCTGGACCTGGACAACATCGTCACCGGCTCCCGTGACCTCGCCGCCCTGCGCCGTGGCGTGGTCAGCATCGCCGCGCTGCCCTCGGTGTGCGCCGGCGCGCTACCACCGGCTTTGCGCCTGTTTCGCGAGCGTTTTGCCGGCATCGAAGTGCGATTGCATGACCTGGTGGCCCATCGAATTCATGCGCAGGTACGTGAAGGCGTGGTGGATTTCGGCATCGGCGTGCGTGCCCGGCTGAGCCACGGCCTGGAGTTTTTGCCGGTGCTCAATGATCGGTTGTGTGCGTTTGTGCCACTGGGCCATCCCCTCGCCCACCATCGCCGGCTGACCCTGGAGCAATTGGCGGACCAGCCGATCATCCTCACCGGCCGCGACAGCAGTGTGCGTGAGCAGGTGGACGCATTGTTTGATCAGACACGGCTGACAATGAATGCCGGCATGGAAGCCAACTATATGTCGACGGTGCTGGCGCTGGTGCGCCAGGGGTTGGGCATCAGTGTGCTGCCGGAGTCGGCGGCGGACAGCTTGGCGGGGCTGAAGCGCATCAATATTGACCATCCCGGCGTGAACCGCGAGATCGGCTTGATCAGTCGCAGCGGGATGGGCCTCAGTCCGGCGGCGCAGCGTTGCTTTGAATTATTAAATGATGAACTCTCTGACAAAACATCGAGCTAAAAATGGACACTGTGGGAGCTGGCTTGCCTGCGATGCAGACACCTCGGTTTATCTATGAGCCCGAGTTGATGCTATCGCAGGCAAGCCAGCTCTTATCAAACAAAAAATAACTCATTGTTTTTGCTCTTAAAAATCAAGCCGCTTTAACCAGCTGCAACCCCAACTTTCGCGCCTTGCGCTCCAAGGCGCGCAGTTGCCGGTCCCGGCTACGCTCTTCAAATTCCTCTATTCCTTTCTCAACATAAGGCTGACCTTTGGTCAGCATCGCGTAGATCAGTCGTGCCAGTTGATGCGCTGTCGCCTTAATCGCGCAACAGGTGTCCATCCGGGTCAGGCGCGCTCGGTGGCTGGCACCGATAAAACTTTTGTCGTTACGTGCAATAGAGGCGGCTTGCTTCAGCGCTTGAG
>NZ_FNOX01000016.1:12594-126734 GCF_900107155.1 Pseudomonas salomonii | reverse complement strand
CCGTCCGCCGCTCTCAAGAGAAGCAAGCTTCTCTCTACCGCTCGACTTGCATGTGTTAGGCCTGCCGCCAGCGTTCAATCTGAGCCATGATCAAACTCTTCAGTTCAAACATCTTTGGGTTTTTAAGAAACCCTAAACTTGGCTCAGCAATCGTTGGTTACATCTTTGATTTCTCGCGGAGTAACTTGTGATGCTGATAATCTTGTTGACTATCAGTCTGACTCCACAAGCACCCACACGAATTGCTTGATTCAGTTGTTAAAGAGCGGTTGGTTAAGATCTTTCGTCTCAACCGAGGCGCGCATTCTACAGCGACCTCATTTGCTGTCAAGCGATTTCTTTATCAAAATCAATTACTTGAACCAGAACCGGCTTCAAGCTGCTCGTCAGCGGGAGGCGAATAGTACAGTATTCAAATATGTGGTCAACCCCCTTCCTGACATTCTTTTCGATTAGTTCACAGCGCCAGGGTTGCAGCTATATAGAGTGCTCGATCGCCTGACAGCGCGGCTAATGCCAAACGCGCGACCTTGCCCAGGCGTCACGGCTTGCAATCGGCGGCGAGGAAAAGCCGGCGAATCAACAGACCTGACATTTGCTTAAGCGCGCAATGTCTCTTCAGCCCCTGACTATCAAACCGGCTCTCACCCGCTTTTACACAGGTTCGAAAGAAAGCCCTTGAAATTCAAGGCCTTTTTTTTCGCCTGCAGAAAAGTGAGTATAGGCAGGCGAACGCAGACCTCGAGGAAACGGAACCATGGAATTGACGCTGGAAGCTGTTGCGCTTTTTGCTCTCAAGCTGGTGCATGAGACGGACGGCGCGAGCCCGTTGCTGCGCGATGACCTGGTGATGGATGGGTATGAGCGCGAAGTGTTTGGGTTGTTGGTGCGCCAGGGGGATTTGGCGACGATTCAACGCAAGCTAAATGAGTGCATTGCCCAGGCCTTGAATGCGCTAGGCGGCGCCGACACCGTACTGGGCCGTGAGCTACTCAAACTGTTCAAGGATGTGCAGCAGGCGAGCCGTCTTGATGAGCTAAGTACCCCGCTGATCACCCTCAAGGACTATCTGAAAGATATACAGTGAGTCGGTGATCAACATACCGGCCAGGTACACCATCAATACGGCTACGCCAGCGTCCAGGCATCGCCAGACCACGGGCGAGCGAAACAGCCAGGCCAACCGCTGACATCCCAGCGCCAACCAGAATAACGGCGCCGGCATGGCTCGCTGAGCAACAGCTTTTCAAGACTAGAAGTTTCAACGCCCCTTCTGATCGCCTCGGCTAATAATCCAACCGACCGAAAAGCTCTTCGAAAGGGATCATGACGTGCTCGCGATAAGCTTCACGCTCCCGGAGTCTTTGATACCACGCCTCAACGTGAGGAGTGAGTGGGCGGGAAATAGCTAAAGAGAAGTAACGGTACAGATGTGTGCCAACAGTAATGTCTGCCAACGACAAACGTTCCCCACCCAGAAAGGGCTGCTCGCTCAAGACCTGGTCAAGTAACTCAAAATATTGAGCGCAGAGGCTGATGCTTTTTTCGATAGCTTGCGGATCCCGCAACGCCTCAGGGGTTCGGTAAAAGCCCCAAAACACACCATTTAAAAACGTCGGCTGCAAGCTGGTTTGAGACCAATCCATCCAACGGTCAACTTGAGAGCGCTGAGCTGGGTCCTCACTCCAGAAACCAGATGCCCCATGACGCGCGGCAAGGTATCTGAGAATACTGTGCGACTCCCACACCACTGTCCCGTCATCATCTTTTATGACAGGCACGCGCCCATGGGGGTTCATGCGCAGAAACGCTGGCGAATCCTTGAGGCCGTATTGGCCGCCCGCGGGAATATGGCGGTGGGCCAGACCTAACTCACCTATAAGCCACATGACCTTCTGAACATTGAATGACGAACGTCGCCCCCACACTTCAAGCACGCAGCCTCCTGTTAACCACCCCTAACACAACGTTGCAACCACCCTCTTACCGCCGCCCTTCAACCGCCATCCGCAGAGCCAAGCCCATCAGCACCGAGCCCATCACCCAACGCTGAAACACCTGCCAACTCGGACGGGTGACGAAGAACACGGCGATGGAGCCCGCCATCATTGCAATCACCGCATTGACGCTCACGCTGATGGCAATCTGCGTAAAACCCAGGATCAGTGATTGCATCAGCACACTGCCATGCCCATTCGGGTCAATAAACTGCGGCAACAACGACAAATACATCACCGCCACTTTGGGGTTCAGCAGGTTGGTCACCAAGCCCATCATGAACAACTTTCGCGGGCTGTCCTGGGGCAAGTCCCGGACTTGGAACGGCGACCGGCCACCCGGCTTCACCGCCTGCCAGGCCAGGTACACTAGGTACAACGCGCCACCGAGCCGCAACGCGTCGTAGGCAAACGGCACCGCCATCACCAATGCGGTAATCCCCAGCGCTGCGCAGAACATATAAACAAGAAAACCCAAGGCAACGCCACCGAGGGAAATCAACCCGGCCGTGCGCCCCTGGCAGATCGAGCGGGAAATGAGGTAAATCATATTCGGCCCGGGCGTCAGCACCATCCCGAGGGAGATCAGGCCATAAGCAAGCCAGCTGGACAGTTCGGGCATGGTGTCACTCCTGCAGTATTGTGCTGGGTGCCATGGTAGGGCGTTGAAAAGCAGGGCGTTAGATACAGATCCGCGAGCAAAACGTCATACACCGCTCACGGTAAGGCACATGATCGACTTCGCCTCGCTGCCGTACACAAACATCGCGCACGTTTGATCTGGATTCTGCAGGCAAAAAAAGACCCTGGCGCCCCAAGGTCTTTTTTACTGCTAACGCTGCTTCAACAGATGTACACCGACCGATGTGGGAGCTGGCTTGCCTGCGATGACGCCAGCCGCCACACCCTCAAACCACCCGCTTACACCGAAACAGCGTCCCCTTCCTCCATCACCCCATTGGGCAACATCCCATTCGCCAAATCATCCACCACCGCCTTCGCCATCTCCCCCAAATAATGCGCCGCCCAGGCATAACGGTCCGCGTCTTTGTCCATGGCAGCATCCAACGCGAGCATTTTGGAGCAGTGCAGCAACTCGGAAGCATGCTCCAGGGCATCGCGAATGGGCACGCCGGCATTGACGCGGAATAGACGGTGCAGGTTGGGCTGTTTGCCGCAGGTGGAGAAGGTGATGATGCCGAGGGTTTTGTTGAGAGGTGGGTTGATCATTGGGCACCTCCGGGCTGGGCGGTGGTGACGATGGTGCTGTGTGAGTACGAACTCTCAGAAACGCTCATTGCTTAAGCTCCTAATGTAGTGAGCCGCCACGTTCGTTTCTCATGCGAATGGGTGGCAGCTATGCGCAGGCTGAGAAACCGGGACAATAGGAACCCGGCAGACCCGAAGGTCTCCCACGCATAGCCGCCATGACACAGACATACGAGCACAAAAAAGCGCCAACAGTCTAATGGATGGTGGCGCCTATGCGCCTATTGTTTCTCGGATTCTCAAGTCCGGTCGCTGTTTGGTAGCGACACCTCAAAGGTAGCTCGCAAGAGTATGAGGGTGGAAGAGACAGCTTGTAGCGAAAGATTTCGTAGTCTCCGTCCAGATCAGTAGTCGTAAAAAAGCCACAGCTGCTAGCTCCGCGCCTCTTCATTTGATTCGAAAATACAGGCAGGATATGGGCTATTAAAATCGGACCTCCCTCCGCGGTCTATGCAACAACGGTTACAAAGAGCGGACCAGTAGTGCTCACAGGCGTGACTACCTTTGTGTTCTCATCGCTCAGACGGGTAACGACGCGGAAAATGCCATAGTGCCAGAAACCCCGAATGGAATTACAATTCGGCAGGAAGGGAACGAAAATAATGCCTGAAAACTACGAACAATCAGCTCTGAGACATTTTTCTGATGCGGAAAAATTAGCAAATTCGGGAAGTTTAGGTGGCGCAGGCCATTTGATTGGATTCTCCGCAGAGTGCGCCATTAAGTACTGCGTTGCAAATCTACGACCGGAAAACGAAGTCCCACACGTTCACTTCCCTCAGATTATTGAAGCTGCAAAAAAGCAACTTCAAGGCAGAAGACAAAGTGCAATGCACAACACGTTAAAACGCCCAGAGCTTATGTTAGGATGGAAAATCGAGCAGCGTTATTCGCCCGACAACACCATAACACAAGACACTTACAATAAATGGCGCGAACACGCATCATCCATCATCTTCGCTTCTGGACTAAGGCGTTAAGGGGCTTTTATGAAAAAAGAATCATCACATCAGCTCCGCTATGATGACGTACTGCCAGAGCTCGTATCTTTGATTGTAAGTGAGCTTGGCGAGAACGCCTTAGACAAAAACTTAATTCTTAGAGATGCAGATGGGTTTGTTACATTTGTACTAAGAGAAGACTTTGATGCAAAAAAGATTCAAAAGCTTTCAAACTCCATCTCGACCAAACTGAAAAAGTACGCATCGAACCAGCCTGTATCCACTCCATCTGAAATGTATAGCAGCGAGCTTTCGGCTTTTGACCACGATCAATGGGAATTAGTAAAGCTAGGTAATAAATCCGACATATATGTTCGTTATATAGAGCGAAGAATTGTAGGCGGTGACTGGGTCAGAGGAATGCTTGAACCGTTAAACGATATCCCCCCTGTAGTTGTTTTTTCAAGTCACAAAGGTGGGGTAGGACGCTCAACAGCACTATCTGTAGCGGCCTCAAACATAGCAGATACAGGAAAATCAGTACTTGCGATAGACCTAGACTTGGAGGCGCCGGGCATTGGTGGCATGTTCCATTCCAATGACGCACTTCCGGAATTCGGAGCAATTGATTATTACGTCGAGTTTGGCCGAAGCGAAATTAATGATTTATTTCTAAACAATATGGCAGCAACAAGTACAAAATCTGATAACGGCGGCTCAATAACTATCGTGCCAGCCGCAGGAAAAGCTTGCAAGCGAAACCCAGAGAATGTAATTGGAAAAATCTCAAGAGCATACTTAGAGTCTTTAGATGACACTGGAGCAACTTTATCTTTCTTAGATAAAACAAGAAGTATGCTAATGGACCTATGCAGGGTCAAAAAGTATGATGTTATATTCATAGATGCTAGGGCCGGCCTCAACGAGTCAACAGCAACAACAATTCAAGGATTAGGTGCCGACGTGCTATTTTTCGGCATTGATACGCCTCAAACTTGGGAGGGCTATAATTATTTTCTCTCTCATTTATCTCGCTACAAAAGCGATACAAGCTTCGATAACGATTGGCGCTACAAAATAAAAATGGTTCATGCAAAAGCAGCGAACAGCTCCACCGCTCTAGCAAAATTTCGTGATGAAAGCTTCGAATTATTTGCATCTTATTTATACGATGAAATTGATGGAAATGAGGCAGCAGAGGGACTACCCAATGCATTCAGCTTTGATCTAGACGATCCTACTGCACCACACTTCGCGTGGCCAATCTATATTTCATCTGACTTTTATGAGTTTGATCCAGTAGCAAACAAACTCCAATTAAGCTCTGAGAACACAACCCCTGTATTTGGGGACTTCATTAATGCGCTCAAAGACAGGCTTGGATTCCAATGAAACTCGCCAAATATGAAATCGACATGTTAAGAAAGGTTCTTTCCGACTTAGATCCGAAGTCCTCATCCACTGCTGCGAAGCCGCTCCCAGTAGACCAAATTTATACACCGAAGACCCATAGGGATGCCCTTGATATTGATCGGCCTTTGATTGTTGGCAACAGAGGCACGGGCAAAAGTGTATGGTCGGGTGCACTTGCAGACAAGATGACCCGGACTGCTATCGCGTCACAGTATCAATATCCAGAACTCAACAACACAGAAGTAGTTTTAGGTTTTCATGAGAGTGCTGGGAAGGTAGGAGGGGATATTGCACCCTCAGCAAGGACATTGAGTGCACTTTTAAAAAGCGGCGCCGAACCAGAAGTAATATGGACGGCGGTATTGCTGCAGGCCGTATCTAGCATCACAAAATCTAGACTTCCAAAGTCCTTAGCGGATCTAGTTAGCTGGATAGAAAAAAACCCTGAAAAATGTGAAGAACGCTTGCGTAAAGCTGACGATCACTTCACTAGAAGTGGCAAAAAATTCCTTTTGGTTTTCGATGCACTAGATCGCTTAGGAAGTAGCTGGCACGATATTAGACCTCTTACAAATGGAGTTCTTCGTCTTACACTAGGGATGCAGGGTTTTGAGAGCATGAGAGCCAAAGTATTCATGCGAACGGACCAATTCAAAGACAATATAATCTTCAATTTCCCTGACGCCTCAAAAGTGAAAGCTGCACGCGTGGACCTTTCCTGGCACTCCACAGAGTTATATGGACTACTATTCAAATTACTTATAAAAAATAAAAAATCTTTTCCAGTCCTTGACCGCCTTTACAGAGAGTTAACCACAAAGTCAATACGCGCATATACGGATATCTCAACCCCAGAAGAACAAAAACCTATATTCAACTCGATCGCAGGTGAATACATGGGGTCCGATCATAGGCGAGGACGCACCTATACTTGGATAATAGATCACTTGGCCGACGCTTTTCGCGAAACCACGCCTAGGAGCTTTCTCGTCACATTACAAAGGGCCGCTAATGTTCGCCAAAAACCCATCGATACGGTTATTGATCATCACGGCATAAGAGAAGGAGTCCAGTCTGCTTCAGGCATACGTGTTGACCAATTGCTTGAAGACTACACTTGGATATCCTGTGCACTTGACGATCTCGAAGGGCTGGAAGTGCCCTGCCCTCCGGACTCATTTGTTAAACGCTGGAAAGAAAGATCGACCATAAAGATAATATCTGACTTAACAAAAACAACAAACCTACCAGGACCAGTAGAACTGGAAAGCAAAATCGCGTCTAAAGAAAATTTACTACTTGAGTCCCTAGTTAACATCGGAGTTGTGGAAATCAGATCAGAGTTAAAAATAAATATGCCTGATATCTTCAGAGTAGCTGCAAAAATAAAACGCCGAGGAGGCGTAAAGCCTCCAACATCAGGTCGAGCTCGATAAAATAAAAGTTTCGCTTATAACCCAGGGGTTTGATTCTTTCACTCCCCTTTTACTAATACCTTGCACTCACAAAATTAGTTGCCTGATCGAGCTCGATACAGTCCCGACAAACCAAGCCACATCAGCAAATCCCGGAGTGCCGCCGGGTAGAGAACACACGCATCGTATACCGCGGTAAACGGCGAACACCTCATCCGTCATACCCCATTCCCAACGATTGAGCTTGTTGCGCCAGCGCTTCCATTGCCTCTTGGCTTTCTTCATCACGGCGCTGCTTGAACGCCATCAGATCCGAAAACCGGATTCGCCGATGCCGGCCCGTTTTTGTAAAAGGAATGGCGCCCTCCTCCAGCATCTTGACCAGGTGCGGGCGCGAAACGTTGAGCAGGTCGGCGGCCTCCTGAGAGGTCAATTCGGCATGCACCGGCACGACCTTGACGGCGTTACCGATAGCCAATTCGCCCAGGATGTCGACCAACAGGCGCAGGGCTGAGGTCGGGAGTACAAGTGTGTGGGGTTTGTCTTCTTTGTCGAAGATGTCGATGCGCTGGGTTTCAAATTTGGTCGAAAGCAAAGATGCCAGTTCTCGCTGGCCTTGCACGGCGGCTTCGACTTCCTTTTCCAGCGGCAGGATCGTTTTGGGGAGTTGATTGGTGATCATGATGCAGCTCCGGTGTTACGCAATTCGGTTGAATCAAAGCTAAACGAAACAAACGAAAATCGCAATAATCGAAACAGTCCTGGCTAACCAAACGCTAGTCTCCTTTTCCCACACCAACCATCGAACGAAGCCGACATAAGCCTCCGCTCCCACCTCATAGGCTCACTCCCACACAAGGAAGTGAGCCAGTCATGTCAGAACGCTCGTACCCCATTACCGAAGAAGAACAACTCAAACGGCGGATCCTGATACCGCAGCCGAAACGCGCGCCTTATTCACCGCCGATTGATTTATTTGAGCCGCCTCCCACCCCAGCGCCAACAATCGCCAAACCGCCCGGCTGCGTCTTCACAAAACCCTGCCAACTGCCCAACGGCATCATTCGCTACAACGACCCCACCGGTTACGTACCGTTGGAGTTGCTCAAGGACTATGGCCATTTCAGCCTGTTGGGTGGCCGCGAGGTAGACAGCCGGGGCGCGGTTGCCTTGCGCAAGATCAGCGGCAGTGCCCTGCCCGTCGGTTTGGGGCAGTTGGCGTTACGTTCGGCGGCAATGGAGTCGGCCGCGACTGCGGTTGGCACTGTCGCCGGTGGGCTGCTGACTGGTTTGGTCGCGTTGTTATGGCCGTCGGCGCTGGGCGATAGCGCGCTCTACAGCGAGGAGCAATTACGCTCGCTGCAACGGGCACGGTCGCAGATGCGTTTGCATGTCGAACAGCGTGAGGACGGCACACTCAAGGGATACGGGTTTTACACGGGCAACAACCCCGATTGGCAGATGATCAATGTGGTGCAGTTCCAAAGCCGTGGCGATCAGTTTGTGGCGGATTTGGATGAGGGCGTGGAGCTGATCTGGACGCCTGCGGTTGATCCGGGCGACACGCTGGGGATTCCCGCTTTGGAGGCTGCGCCGCAAGCGCCGGTAATCTGGATTTACCCGCCGACGGAGAAGGCGGCGCAGATTCTGGTGAACCCGATTTATCCACCTGAGTACCGGGATTTTATTCTGGTGTTCCCGGTGGAGTCGGGGGTTCGGCCGCTGTATGTGGTGGTCAATGAGCCACGCAAAGGTCTGAGAAATCCGGACCATGATTACTTTCCAGCACCAAAAACCGAAGATATAACTGGCTTCCCAGGGTTGATCCCCCAAAGGCCGGTGACATCACGACTAGGCGGGGCTGGCTTACGTGAGCGATGGATCGATGCAAAAGGGAGGAAGTTACTTGAATGGGACGCCAAGAAAGGTGAGCTGGAAGTCTATCGAAAGAGTGATTTGGAACACCTCGGCGCATTTGATCCTTATACCGCCGAACGTCGCGGGCCGGCGGACCCAAAACGTCGAATCTACAGATAAAGAGGAGTGCAAAAAAATGGTTATGAAAATCAGATTGCGCTGGTACGAAAAACACAGCGACGACTTGAAAGCGGACGAGTACTCAGCGGATATCGTCGATGTAGACCGTTCTTTTGAAGCACTCGGTTTGAGCGAGGAAAGCGCAGTATATGCAGACGTTTACAACGTTCTCCCAAGCTGGATAACTATTCTCCAACCCCTCTTCCAGCATGTGATAGAGCCCAACCGATTCGACTATCAAATTTCATTCCAATACCAAGGCGCTTGGCCGCCATCTACAAAGCCTCCCCAGAAGGAATTCTGAGGTAATGAAAAAGCCCCTCCTCTACCGCTCAGTCAACACCCGGACCCACGGTGTGCGCCACGGTAGCTGTTTCGCTTATCGCTATGAACGGCATACCAAAAGCGCAAAGCGCTCACTGTCCACACGCGCTTCAATGCATAGCCATCAACGGCACGGCTTCGATTACACGCCACTATTTCGGTTTCTCTTATCCAAAGTCGGTCAGCCATGGGACAAAGTATTCAGCGAAGCCAACGCTCGCCTGGATCGCCCGGAGCCCATGTTCTGGATGGTTGCGCTGCATGAAAATGACAAAGACGAATACGTGCGAATAGGTGAGTCCAGCTATTACAGCGGCTTGTGGGTCGACGAGGCAGGCCTGCTGCAAAAGGTTAGCCCCCAATTGACGCCCGAACAGATGAAGCCCAGTTGTGACTGCTGCACCCACACGTTCAACGGTGTGGTATTCCCGCAGGCGCTTCCATGCAAGCCGTGAAGTTCAGTTGCGCGCACAAGCCGCCCTGCTCCAAATTTCGCAGGCTCAACGTACTGCCGATCTTGCCCACAATCATCGCCACAATCGCCAACCCCAACCCCGCGCCATTGGCGTTATCCCGGCTGTAAAACCGCTCAAACAAGCGCCCCATCTCCGCCTCCTCAATCCCCGGCCCTTCGTCTTCCACGCTCAACCCCTGCGCGCCGATCACCACCCGCACCTCACCACCCACCGGCGAAAAGTTAAGTGCATTGGTCACCAGATTTTGCAGTGCAATCGCCAACGCCACCGGCTCGGTCTGCACCCAGCATTCTTCATTGCCTTCCAGCACCAGCTCAACGCCTTTCTCCATGGCCAATGGGGTGAGTTCAGCGAGTTCTTCACGCACCAGTTCCGTCAGTTGCACCGGCTTGCGCACGGGGTTGCTCAACTGCGGCTCGATGCGGGCCATGGTCAGCAGTTGGCTGCCAATACGCGTGGCGCGGTCTACGCCGTTGACCAAAAAGTCCAGGGCCTCACGCCGTTGTTCTTCAGTCGCAGCGTTTTGCGCGTTTTGCGCGTGAATGCGCAGGATCGCCAACGGCGTGCGCAGTTCATGGGCGGCGTCGGCGATGAAGCGGCGTTCGCGCTCCAGCAGGTCGTCCATCTGCACCAGCAGCCGGTTGAGCGCGGTTTGCATCGGCTCCAGTTCGCTCGGCAGTGGGTTGACGTTCAGCGGTTGCAGGGTGTTGGTGTTACGCCCACGCAGCTTGCGGGCCATGGTGCGCAAAGGCGTCAGCCCCCAGCCGATGGCCAGCCAGATCAGCACGGTCAGCAGCGGCACGCCAATCACGCTGGGCCAGAGCGTGTGGCGCACGATGCGCTCGATCACGCTCTGGCGAATGTCGTCACGCTCGCCCACCCAAATCAGCAGACCTTGTTGCGCGTCAGCCAGGAGGAAGGCGCACCAGTCGTTGCCGCTGTCCATCAGGTCATGGGCGCCGAGTGTGGTGGGCGGTGCTGTGAGGATCGGTGCTTCGGCAGACCGCATGAGCAGTTGCCCGTCGCTGCGCCAGACCTGGAAGGTCAGCCGGGTCTCGTAAGGATGGGCCACGCCCTCCTCGCCCACGCGGCTCATGGCCTGGTCGAACGCCTCATACAGGCGGCCCCAGTCTGCGTCGCCAGGATCGCGCTGGCGCAGTACGCCTTGCAGCAGGCGGGCACTTTGGGCGAGTTGAGCGTCGTAGACTTCTTCGATTTCGTGGTGGCTGTCGCGCAGCACCAGCCAGCTGATCAGGCCGTCGCCGAGCAGGATCAATACCAGCACCGGAATAAGAATACGTGCGCGGACCGAATTCATGGTTTGAGCGCCAGCACATAGCCCACACCGCGCACGGTGCGGATCAGCTCTGTGGATAACTTCTTGCGCAGGTTATGGATCAACACTTCCAGCGTATTGCTCTCAACCCGGTCCTGCCAACCATACAAAGCACGGGACAGCCGCTCGCGGGTCACCACTTTGCCAGGGCGCACCATCAACTGGTGCAGCAGTTGGTATTCCATCGGGGTGACGATGATTTCATCGCCCTGGTAACGCACTTGCTGGGTGGCCGGGTCGAGGCTGATCCCGGCGTGTTCGAGCATCGGTTGGGCGCGGCCCTGGCTGCGGCGCAACAGGGCGCGCACGCGGGCTTTGAGTTCTTCGACGTCGAAGGGTTTGATCAGGTAGTCGTCGGCGCCGGCATCCAGGCCGGCAATGCGTTCGGCGGTGCCATCGCGGGCGGTGAGGACCAGCACCGGCAGGTCGTATTGCCCGGCGCGCAGTTGCTGCAACAGGTCGAGCCCATCGAGGCGCGGCAGGCCGAGGTCGAGCAGCAGCAGGTCGAAGCTTTCGGTGCGCAGGGCATGCAAGGCGCTGAGGCCATCTTGCAACCAATCCAGGGTGTAGCCTTCGGCGCCCAACGCCACGCGAATGCCTTGGCCGAGGGCGCGGTCATCTTCGACGAGGAGCAAGCGCATAGCGAAATCTCTGTAGGAAACGGCGGAATCATGCCGGGTTCCAGTACGGGTTAACCGGGGAAAGATGTTACGGCGCGTTGCCAACTAAGGTTGCACTAAGGTTGGTTTTGCACTGTGCCGGCAGGTACGGGACCACCTGTCGTTATGCATGCTCACCGGCCGCAGGAAGCGCCTGCCGGGTGAACGTGCGCAGTCATCCTTTCTTCTCACAGGTTCCCTATGCGCTGCGCTCTACTGATCTTCAGCCTGCTAGGCGTCTTTACCGCCGCCTGGCTGAGCCATCCACCCCACGTATTGGCGCCGTTTGCCCAGGCGAACCCGAGCCCGGCGAAGGTGGCGGCAGCCCCGCAATACACCAGCCGTTTTGTGTCCTCACAGCTCACCGACTTTGTGCACGCCTCCTCCGTGACCGCCCTGCCCGGCGGCGACTTGATGGCCGTGTGGTTTGCAGGTTCGCGCGAAGGCGCCGCCGATGTGCAGGTGCGCACGGCGCGGTTTGATGCACGCAGCGGCGAATGGGGCGGCGAGCAGGTGCTGGCCACGCGGGAAAGCACCCGCGACGGCACCCAGCGTTACATTCGCAAACTGGGCAACCCGGTCATTGCGCTGGGGCCGGATAAACGCCTGTGGATGTTTTACGTGTCGGTGTCGGTCGGCGGCTGGGCCACCAGTGCAATCAATGTGATGGTCTCCGATGACCTCGGCGCGAACTGGTCGGCGCCTCGGCAACTGGTGACGTCGCCGTTTTTCAATATCAGCACCTTGGTGCGCGCAGCGCCGGTGTTCCATGCCGATGGCTCGATTGGCCTGCCGGTGTATCACGAGTTCATGGGCAAGTTTGCCGAGTACCTGTACTTGAGTGCCGACGGCGCGGTGATCGACAAATTCCGCATCAGCCGCGGCAAACATTCGCTGCAGCCCACCATCGTGGCGCAGGACGGCCAGCGAGCCGTGGCGATGCTGCGCTACGCCGGTGAAACCCATCACCGCGTGCTCGCCAGCCGCACCGAGGATGCCGGGCAAACCTGGAGCGAGCCGTTCCCGCTGGAACCGGCCAACCCCAATTCTTCGCTGGCGGCCGTAGGGACTGAAGACGACCGTTTACTCGTGGCCCTCAACGACCTGCAAGACGGTCGCTTCAAGCTCAGCCTCTACGGCACCGACGCGCAGATGACGCAATGGCGTACGGTGGTGCAATTGGACCAGTCGCCGGACCCGCTCGGCCAACCGTTCTCTCCCCAGGCTTATAAAGAAATCATCGGCGAAGGCTTCCGTGCCTCCAGCGGCGCCAAGCGCCTGCCGCTGGAACAGCGCTTTCTGAGCAACCTGGATTACCGCGTGTGCAAACCCCGTGGCTGCGATTTCGAATACGAATACCCGTACTTCAGCCGCAGCCCGGACGGCATGTACCACCTGGTGTACTCGTGGAATAACACCTTTATCAAACATGTCAGCTTCAACGAAGCCTGGCTGGCGGAGCGTTTGTGATGATGGCGTTGTGGCAAGCCCATTTGAGTTTTGTATTGCTGGGGTTTGTGCTGTTCAGCACGTTGCGGTTTACCGCGCCGTGGCGGCCATGGTTGTTGCCGGTGTTAGTGGTGCTGAGCTTTATCCCGGTAAATGAACTGCCGTTGGCCGCGTATGTGCGCAGTTTTACCGATGACCTGGCGATCAGCACCTTGGTGTTGTTGGCGTGGGTGGCGGTGTGCCGGTTGGGGCTGGTGCAGCCGCTTGGCCGGGCACATCAAGTACAACTGCTGGTGCTGTTTGGCGGGCTGTGTCTGGTGTTGTACCCGGCCGCAATGGGATTGACGTATTTCGACCCGTACCGTTGGGGGTTTAACCCTCGACCAATGATTGTGCTGGTAGGTGCGCTGGCGCTGTTGATGCTGGCGCTGCGCAACAGGCTGGCCGTGTGGATGCTGGCGGTGGGCACGTTGGCGTTTGCGCTGCGGCTCAAGGCGTCGGAGAACTATTGGGACTACCTGGTAGACCCGCTGTTGATGGGCTACTGCGCAGTCGCCGGATTAATGCAACTCAAACTGTGGGAGCGGGCTTGCTCGCGAATGCGGCGTGTCAGGCAGTACATCAGCCACTGACACACCCCTATCGCAGGCAAGCCAGCTCCCACAGTGGGTCTGCGTCGTTTTTTGAAATTGGGAAGGTTAATGATGACTGCATTGCAATCACGCCGCCTGCGCTACGGCGTGGGCGCGATCGGGTTGGTGTTTGTGTTGCTGGCGGCGTCGCGGCTGGTGTTTTTAATCAGCTTTTCCGGCCTGGATTTAAACACCAAGGGCTTGCTGGAAACCTTCGGCATCGGCCTGCGTTTCGACCTGCGCCTGGCGGTGTTGCTTCTGCTGCCACTGGCCGCGCTCGCCTGGTTGCCGCGCTGGAACCTTATTACCCTGCCCGCCCTGCGCTGGCTGGCACGCGGCTACCTGGTGATTGCACTGGCCGTGGTGGGCCTCATCTACATCATCGACTTCGGCCACTACGCTTACCTCGGCGTGCGCATCAACGCGACGGTGCTGCGCTACCTGCAAGACGCGCAGATTTCTCAACAGATGGTGTGGGAAACCTACCCGGTGCTGTGGATAACCGCCTGTTGGTTGGCGGCAGTGGCTTTGTGGGTGTGGGCGCTGGTTTGCCTGGAGCGATTGACCCTGGATCGTGCGCCAAAAACCATCGGCAAACTCACAGTGGCGTCGGTGTCCGTGATCGGTGTGGTCGTGGTGCTGCTGGCCCTGCTGGGCCGCGTGGCCAACCTCAACCTGGAAAACCCGGTGCCGCTGCGCTGGAGCGATGCGTTCTTCTCCGGCAACAGCCAGGTCGCCGCCGTGGGCCTGAACCCGGTGCTGTTTTTGTACGACACCCTCAAGGTTGGCCAGTCGCAATTCGATGAAGCCCAGGTGCGCAGGCATTACCCGCAAGTTGCCGAGTACCTGGGCGTTGAGCGGCCTGACGCGCAACAGCTGAATTTCAGCCGTGAACAAGGTGTGCAGTCCTACAAGCTGACCGGCGAGCGCCCGCCCAACGTGGTCTTCGTCATGCTCGAGTCCCTGGGCACCAGTGCGGTCGGCGCCTATGGCAACCCGCTGAACCCCACGCCGAACCTGGACAAGCTGGCAACCCAAAGCTGGTTCTTCAAACACTTCTATGTGCCGGTCACCGGTACCGCCAAGACCGTGTGGGCGAGCATCACCGGCATACCCGACGTGACCCGCCAGGAGACCGCCACGCGCAACCCGCTGATCACGCGGCAACACACCTTGATCAACGCTTTCGAGGGTTACCAGAAGTTCTACATGATCGGCGGCAACGCCGGTTGGGCGAATATCAACGCACTGATCCGCCAGAGCATCGACGGCGTGCGACTGTTTGACGAAAGCCACTGGCGCTCGCCCCGGGTGGACGTGTGGGGCATCTCTGACCTGGACCTGTTCAAGGAAGGCGACCAACTGTTGCGCGCCGTGCCCAAAGGCCAGCCGTTCTTTGCCTACCTGCAAACTTCCGGCAACCATCGGCCGTTCACCATCCCCAAGCAAAACGACGGTTTCCAACTTAACAACGTAACTCTGGAACATGTCCAGGCCGCCGGTTCGCGCAGCGTCGAGCAATACAACGCGGTGCGTCTGCTGGATTACAACATCGGCCGCCTGATGGACATCGCCAAGGCTGGTGGCTGGTACGACAACAGCATTTTTGTGTTCTTTGGCGACCACAACACGCGCATCAGCCAGATCCCGCACATGGCGCCTGCTTTCGAGCAACTGGGTCTGGAAAGCAACAACGTGCCACTGCTGATCCACGCGCCGGGGCTTAAGCCGCGCGTTATTGACGAAGCCGTGGGGTTGGCGGACTTGCTGCCGACCGTGGCCGGCATGGCGGGCGTGCCGTTTCGTAACGGCGCAATGGGCCGCGATATCCAGCAGCCGGCGCCGGAAGGTGAACGCGTGGTGCCACTGGTATTGCACGAGGGTACCTTCCCGATTATCGGCGGCGTGACCCAGCACTTCCTGTTGCAGATGCAGCACGACGGCGGCTCACCGACCTTGCATGACCTGGCGTCGCAAACACCGCGCGTTGATGTGGCCGAGCAGCATCCCGAAGAGTTTCAGCGCCTGCAGGGGCTGACCCGTGGGCTGCATGAAAGTGCACGGTTGATGCTGTTCAGGAACGTGCGCGAGTGATTACTTGGGCTGGAAGGTCTCCAGGTAGGCCAGGATGTTTTCGATTTTTTCCGGGTCGCTGATACCCCAGAAGATCATACGCGTACCGCTCACCACCTTCTTCGGCGCCTCGATATAGGCGGCGAGTTTGTCGCGGGTCCAGACCACGCCGGAGTTTTTCATCGCGTCGGAATACTGATAGTCCGTGGTGGTGCCGGCCGGCCGGCCGATGATGCCGTTCAGTTCAGGCCCGAAGCCGCCGCGTGCACCTTCACCAATGCTGTGGCAGCCGCCGCAGGTCTTGCTGAACAATTTGCCGCCCGCCTCGGCATCACCGGCCGCCAAGGCCGGGGCGGTGTTGAGGATCAGGGCGAGTGTCAGTAAGGCGTACTTCATGCAGGGCTCCACAGCGGGCAACGATGCGGCAATTATGCCTGTATCCGATTCGGCGTGCCGCTGCGGGCAACCCCGCGCAACCGCTCTAAAACGACCACCCATCGTTTAAAAAACATCCAATCGAACCTAATCAATCAGCGCCCACTCCACCTTACTGAACCCTGATGGTGGAGTAAGGATCATGGCTCAGCCATCGATTTTGGTATTGGAAGACGACGAAATCATTCGTGCGTTGATGGTGGATGTATTGGAGGACTTCGGCGCGCATGTGACGTCGTTTCCTTCGGCGGATGAAGGCATGATTTACCTGGAACGCGGCGATGACCCGGTAGACCTGATCGTCAGTGATATTCAGATGCCGGGGTTACTCAATGGCTATGACTTGAGCAAGGTGGTCGCGCATCGTTGGCCGTCGGTGCCGGTACTGCTGACCTCGGGCAATACCAAGCTGGCGGCGCAACTGGGTGGCTCGGTGCGGTTTTTACCCAAGCCCTGGAGTGCGGAACATTTGGTTAAGTGCGTACAAACGGCACTGACCCAGCAAGGCGCATCCATGCACTAATAGCGTCGCGACATCACTTAAACCGAACTTGCTGTAATGCGCTGTGGTCATTTATTACGCAAGGAGCGACTTTTCTGATCCCCCGTCAGGCTTTTCGCCTTGTGCGTACAGTTGACGGCAATGACTTGTGTAGAATCGTCGCCCATTTCACGCGTCATTCATGGCCTTCAGGCCCACAGTTCGAGCTTATTGAATGCATTCACAGGCCCATGACGTCAGTGCGCCCTCATTGCTGGAAGCGTTGCGCACAGGCACGGGTTTGCTGCATGTGGCGTTGGAAAAGCGCTTGCCGTTTTTCTCCGATCAGTTGGATGCCGGCTGGTATCGGCGATTGCTCCAGGCGTACTACGGGTTTTATGCGCCGATGGAAGCAGCGCTGTACGCGAGTGGCTTGATCCCCGACGGATACGACGCTGTACTGCGTGTGAAAACCCCCACACTGATGGGCGACTTGCGCGCACTTGGCTTGAATGACAACGCCATCAACGCCCTGCCCCGCTGCACCCAACATCCGACCTTCGACACCCCCGCCGCCTGCCTCGGTGCCCTGTACGTACTGGAAGGCGCGACTCTTGGCGGCCAAGTGCTGCGCCGGGAAATGGCCCGGCGCCTGGACATACACGCCGATACCGGCGGAGCGTTCCTTGATGTGTACGGCACCGAAACCGGTCGGCTCTGGAAAAACTTTCTCGATTATTTGGGCCGCCTGCCGCTGGATGCTGACGCAAAACAGCGCGCGGTCGATGCCGCCTGTTCTACATTCAGTGGCTTTGAGCAATGGCTCGCCCGCCAGGAGGTACTGCTATGAAACCCGACGATTTTGAAGAGCTGCTTGCCAACTGTGCCGACGAACCGATTCGCTTCCCGGGCGCCATCCAGCCCCACGGCGTGCTGTTGACGTTGTCGGAGCCTGAGCTGCAGATCACTCAGGTCAGCGCCAACGTGGGCAGCCTGTTCGGCCACGCGCCCGAGGCGCTGCTGGGCCAACCGCTGCACCGGTTAATTGGCGTTGAGCCTGCCCAAGCCGTGCAATCGATCGCCGAAAACAACGGGTTTCTCGATGCTCCGGCGCTGCATGTCACGCTCAATGGTGCGCAATTTGAAGGCTTGCTGCATCGCCATCAGAACGTGCTGGTACTTGAGTTCGAACCGCGCCTTGAAAATTTCAAACCCCGCGCCCTGAATGGCCGCACCAGTGACCTGGGCAAGATGCTGCAACGCTTGCAGTCGGCGAAAACCCTGCAAGCGCTGTACGAAATCAGCGTGACTGAGATCCAGGCCATGACCGGTTACGACCGGGTGCTGATCTATCGCTTCGAAGAAGAAGGCCACGGCCAGGTGATTGCCGAAGCGTCGGCGCCGTCCATGGAGCAGTTCAACGGGTTGTTCTTCCCCGCGTCCGACATTCCCGAGCAAGCGCGCGAGCTGTACCGCACCAACTGGCTGCGCATCATCCCGAATGCCGCCTACGAGCCGGTGCCACTGCTGCCCAAGCTGCGGCCGGGCACCGACCAGCCGCTGGACCTGAGCTTCGCCACCCTGCGCAGTGTGTCGCCGATTCACTGCCAATACATGCAGAACATGGGCGTGCTGTCGTCCATGAGCATCTCGTTGATGGCCGGCGACAAGTTGTGGGGCCTGATCAGCTGCGGCAATCGCGAGCCCTTGCTGGTACCCAACGACCTGCGCGTTGCCTGCCAGACCATCGGCCAGGTGCTGTCGCTGCAGATCAGCGCCATGGAAGCCCTGGACCTGATCCGCCAGCGCGAGGAAAAAGTCGAAGCCCTGGCATTGCTGGACCGCGCAATGAAGGCCTCGGAGCAAAACGTTTTCGATGGCCTGGCCCAGCAGCCGCAGGTGCTGATGGACCTGACCCAGTCGGGCGGCGTGGCGATCATTGAAGACAAGCAATTGCACCGTTACGGTAATTGCCCCGAGCCTGCGCAGATTCGTGCGCTGCACAGGTGGCTGCAGGAAAGCGGCGAGCCGGTGTTTTCCAGCCATAACCTGACATCGGTGTACCCGCCGGCTGCCGAGTTCCAGCCAGTGGCCAGCGGCGTTCTGGCCATGAGTCTGCCCAAGCCTGTGGATAACGGCGTGTTGTGGTTCCGCCCAGAGGTCAAAGAGAACATCAACTGGAGCGGCGACCCGAACAAGCCGCTGAATCTGGAAAGCTCCGACGCCGGTTTGCGCCTGCGCCCACGCACCTCGTTTGAAATCTGGAAAGTCGAAATGGCCGGCATCTCCACCAAGTGGAGCCACGGCGACCGGTTTGCCGCCAACGACCTGCGCCGCTTCGCCCTCGAAAATGACCTGGCCCGTCAAGTGCTGCGCGAACAGCAAGCCGTGCGTGCCCGTGATGAACTGGTGGCAGTGGTGTCCCACGACCTGCGCAACCCGATGACGGTCATCTCGATGCTCTGCGGCATGATGCAAAAGGCCTTCAGCTCCGATGGCCCACATACCTCACGGCGAATTTCCTCGGCCATCGACACTATGCAACAGGCCGCCGGGCGCATGAATGTGCTGTTGGAAGACCTGCTCGACACCTCGAAAATCGAGGCCGGGCGTTATGTGGTCAAGCCCGTGTCGCTGGACGTCAGCCAGATGTTCGAAGAGGCCTATTCGCTGCTCGCGCCGTTGGCGATGGAGAAAGGCATCGACCTGTCGTTCAACGCCGAACCCGGCCTGCAGATCCATGCCGACCCGGAGCGCCTGTTCCAGGTGCTGTCGAACCTGATCGGCAACGCCATCAAGTTCACCCCGCGCCAGGGCAATATCGGTATCAGCGCCATGAGCAATGGCGAAGATATCGTGTTTTCGGTGCGCGACTCCGGCGAAGGCATTGCGCCCGAACAATTGCCCCATGTGTTTGATCGCTACTGGACCAAGACCGAAAACAACCCCACCGGCAGTGGCTTGGGGCTGTATATCACCCAAGGTATCGTGCAAGCCCACGGCGGACGGATTGAGGCGCAGAGTGAGTTGGGGCGCGGCAGCGAGTTCAGGTTTACGGTGCCCAAGCCTGTCTGAAACTCATTCAGTCCAACACATATCAAACATGCAGAAACCTATGGCCGGGAACATAAACCCGGCCAATGCCACTGAAGGGGGGCGCAATCAAAGGGAGTTTTGATGCGAGAACAATCCTCCACCTGAGCAAGAGGTTTTACCATGCTTACAGGCAATATTTTCCCCGGCTATGCCATCGACCTGGTCACCCTCCTGGCTAACCAGAACACCAGGCGTGCTGAAAAGCCCAAAAGTCCCGACAACGACCCAATGATGCAAAACGTACCGCCCAAGCCTAAGCCCTCTCGTTCGTCCCTGGACTCCCTGGGACGTGGCTTCGAGCTCTGATCCAATAAGGGCAATCGGCTGCCGGGTATCCGCTGCAAGCGGTTGACAAAACACTGACATCCTCTGCGTTACCCTTTTCAGCCCTACCTTGTATGAGCTGCTTGCTTCATGCCGCAATCCGACACACTGCCCGCTGTCATTGCCGGCCCACTGCTTCGGCGCCTGGAACCCAAGCGCCTGGTGATCTGGCTGGTGGGCAGCCGTGCCCTGCGATTGGCCTTGAGGCTGCAAGCACCTCAAGGCCAAGCCCTGACGATCGATCTGGGCCCCCGGCAGTGCCAGGTCGTGCCCGTCGGCCGCCACGCCTTTATCCATCTGATCGACGTTTCCCTGAGCGAAGCCCTGCCGCTGGACGTGATCATCGACTATGACCTGCTGGTCGACGGTTGTGGTATTGCGCAATGGGCCCCGCACCTGCTGTATGCCGACGCCGCCTGCGCGAATTTCGTGGTGCACAGCCGCATTCACCAGTTGGTGCATGGCTCGTGCCGCAAACCCCATCACCACGCCGATGACGGCTTGCTGTGCGTAGACCGCCTGCTGGCCGACGCGCACACACCGGCTGAACGCCCGGCGCTGTTGATGATGAGCGGCGACCAGGTCTACGCCGACGATGTGGCCGGGCCCATGCTGCGGGCGATTCATGCGCTGATCGCGGGTTTAGAATTGTTCGACGAATACCTGGAAGGCGCCGTGGTGGATGACAGCGCCAGCCTTTATGAGCATCGCGCCAGCTATTACCACCGCGCGGATCTGCTGCCCGCACTGGACAGCAACGAGACCCTGCGCGAACGGTTTTTCGGCGGTGTGAAAAAACCGATCTTTACCAGCAGCACCGCCGACAACCACCTGGTGACCTTTGCCGAAGTACTGGCGATGTACCTGCTGGTGTGGTCGCCCACGCCCTGGACTCTGATCACGCCACAGCCGCCGTCATTGAGTGCGCCGCAACAACAGCGCTATGACCGTGAGCAAGTGCAGATCGATCGGTTCCGTGACGGCCTGCCCGGTGTTGCGCGGGTTTTCGCACACCTGTCGACGCTGATGATCTTTGACGATCACGACATCACCGACGACTGGAACCTCAGCGCCCAATGGGAAGCCACCGCCTACGGCCATCCATTCTCCAAACGCATCATCGGCAATGCCCTGCTCGCTTATATGCTGTGTCAGGGCTGGGGCAACCAGCCGGATGTGTTTGGCGAACTGCTGGAACACACCCAGGCGCTGGCCGCCAAGACACAAGACAACCACCTGCACGCCGCTGCGCACGATGAGCTGCTGCAACGCCTGCTGAAATTTCAGCACTGGCATTACGTGCTGCCCACCACGCCCGCACTGGTGGTGCTCGACACGCGCACCCGGCGCTGGCGCAGTGAGTTTGCGCTCAAGCAACCCTCCGGCCTGCTGGACTGGGAAGCCTTGAGCGAACTGCAACAGGCCCTGCTGGACCACCCGTCAGCCATCATCGTTTCGCCCGCGCCGATCTTTGGCGTCAAGCTGATCGAGACCGTGCAGAAGGTCTTCAGTTGGTGCGGCTTCCCGCTGTTGGTAGACGCCGAAAACTGGATGGCCCATCGCGGCGCCGCCCAGGTAATCCTGAATATCTTCCGCCACTCACGCACGCCGGGGAACTACGTAATCCTGTCGGGCGATGTGCATTACTCGTTCGTCTATGAAGTGCTGATCCGCCACCGCAGCGCCGGCCCCAAAATCTGGCAGATCACCAGCAGCGGCATCAAGAACCAGTTCCCGGCGCGCTTGCTGGAATGGTTCGACCGCCTCAACCGCTGGCTCTACTCACCGCGCTCGCCCCTCAACGGTTTCACGCGCCGGCGCACCATGCAGGTGGTGCCACATATACCGGAGCATGCCGAGGCGGGTGAACGGCTGTGGAATTCGGCGGGCATCGGCCAAGTGTTTTTCAATGAGCAGGGCCAGCCGGAGGCGATTTACCAGCACAACGCGGATGGTAAGCCGCGAACACAGATGGTGGCGCCGGACTAAAGAGTCGATCGCTGCAGCAGATAATGGCTCTTAGCCACACCACTAAAGCAGCACACTCATCCTATTCAAAGCGCTCAAGCCGCGATGTAGAGTAACGTCAGCCACGGTGTACCGGCGTCAATGAAGACTGGCCGTAGGAGCCAGCATCGGCAGGGAAGTGCACAGATGAACGAGACATCCGGCAATAAACCGCTGCGCAATAACTTTTCCGAACTCAACGCCGACATGTTGCATGCGGTGATGGAACTGGTCAGCGACGGCATCTGGGACTGGAATGCCAACACCGGGTTCGTGTACCGCAGCCCCGGCTGGTACACGATGCTTGGCTACCCCCGCCACTCCCTGGAGAACAGCGTGTTCACCTGGGAGAACGTGATCCACCCCGAAGATTATCCACGCGTCATGGCCGTATTTGATGACTACATCAGCCAACGCGCGCCCCATTACCAGGCTGAGTATCGTTGCCGCAAAGCAGACGGCACTTACCTGTGGATCGAAGACCGTGGCTACGTCATTGCACGTAACCCCGACAATTCAGTAGCACGCATGGTCGGCGCGCACCGCGATATCCATACACGCAAAATTTCCATCGAACAGCTGCAACAGCGCAATCAGTCGCTGGAAGCGCTGGTGGCCGAACGCACCCTTGAATTGTCACGGGTCAATCAGCAACTGCAATTGCAGTTGGACGAGAACCGTTCCCTGGCCGAACAGGACGCCTTGACGCGCATCGCCAACCGTTATCGCCTGGAGAAGGTGCTGCTGGAGGAGTGCGACCGTGCCGAGCGCTTCCGCGTACCGCTGGCCTTGGTGGCCATGGATGTCGATGACTTCAAGCCGATCAACGACAAACAGGGTCATGGCGTCGGCGATCAAACCTTGGTGAGCGTGGTAGAAAGGCTGGAAACCTGTGTGCGCCAGGGTGACTTGCTCGCGCGTTGGGGGGGCGATGAGTTTATGGTGGTCCTGCCCAAAAGCACGGTGGATACCGCCAGGCAATTGGCTGAACGCATCCGTCAGGCCATCGCCGAGATGCCCGCCGTGGGCGACTTCAAAGTCACCCTGAGCCTGGGCGTCGTGGAGCGGCGGATGGGCGAAACGCCCGCCGCGCTGATGGCACGTGCCGATCAAGCACTGTACCGGTCCAAGGCGGCGGGCAAGGATGCGGTCTCTGAGTGATGTAGGAGCTGGCAAGCCAGCGCCCACCTAAGGCAGAGTTCAGTCAGCGCACCGGTGGTGCGTACTGGATGCCGCCATTGCTCCACAACGCATTAAGCCCGCGCTTGATCTTCAGCACGCTGCCCTGGCCGATATTGCGCTCGAATACCTCGTCGTAATTGCCCACTTGCTTGACGATCTGCACCACCCAATCCTTGCGCAGCTTCAGGTCTTTGCCGTAATCGCCGTCGGCCCCCAGCAGCCGCGCCACGTCCGGGTTCCGGGTGGACTTGGCCTGCTCTACGACATTCTGCGAGGTGATGCCCATTTCCTCGGCATTGAGCATGGCGAACAGGGTCCACTTGACGATGCTGAACCACTCATCGTCGCCCTTGCGTACCAGCGGCCCCAAGGGCTCTTTGGAGATCACCTCCGGCAGCACCACGAACTCATCCGGGTGGGCCATCTTGATGCGCTGGGCATACAGGCCCGACTGGTCGGTCGTGAGCACGTCGCAACGCCCGGCTTCCAGGCCCTTGGCGCTCTCGTCGGCGGTGTCGAAGGTGATCGGCGTGTACTTCATGCCGTGGGTGCGAAAGTAATCCGAAACGTTGAGTTCAGTGGTGGTGCCGGCCTGGATGCAGACGGTGGCGCCATCGAGTTGCCTGGCAGCGGTCACGCCCAGCTTGTTGTTGACCAAAAAGCCGATGCCGTCGTAATAGGTCACGCCGGTAAACACCAGGCCCATGCCGGAATCCCGGGAGCTGGTCCAGGTGGTATTGCGGGAGATCAGGTCGATTTCGCCCGATTGCAACGCGGTGAATCGCTCCTTGGCAGTCAACTGGGTGAACTTCACTTTTGAGGCATCGCCGAACACGGCGGCGGCAACAGCGTGGCACACGTCTACATCGAGGCCTGTCATCTTGCCCTGGCTGTCCGGCACGCCGAAACCCGGCAAGCCGTCGCTGACGCCACACTGGATAAAGCCTTTTTTCTGGATCGCGTCCAGGGTCACGCCCGCGTGGGCACTGCCGGCAAGCGCCACGGCCGTGGCCGCGATAAGGGTTTTGAGGTGGTTCATGCGAGGCACTCCCTGTGAATCTTTTATTATTCGGCGCCGCACTGCCCGCGCCGGTTTCTGAGGTTACCCGGCAGTATTGTCAGGTTTGCAGCGTGGCCACAAACGACCTTTAGGCAACAGCTCCTTCCGATTTGGAATGACCCGGCGATTTTATTTCGTTTGCGGCGAGGCCGGCTGCGCGGCTTAGATAAATACACGCCCGCCATTGCCGAGTCCCCGATTCATGAGCCGCGAAACCATCAGCCAATCGATTTCCATCGTTCACCCCATCAGCCTCAGCCACGGTAAAAATGCCGAAGTCTGGGACACTATGGGCAAGCGCTATCTCGATTTTGTCGGCGGCATTGGCGTGCTCAACCTCGGCCATTGTCACCCAGGCGTGGTGGAAGCGATTCGCGAACAAGCCACGCGGCTTACCCACTATGCGTTCAACGCCGCGCCGCACGCGCCCTACATCGAGCTGATGGATCGCCTTTGTGCGTTTATCCCGGTGGATTACGCGGTGAGCGGCATGCTCACCAACAGCGGCGCGGAAGCGGCGGAAAACGCCTTGAAAATCGTGCGCGGCGCCACCGGCCGCACGGCGGTGATCGCCTTTGACGGCGCCTTCCACGGCCGCACCCTGGCCACGCTTAACCTCAATGGCAAGGTAGCGCCCTACAAGCAAAAGGTCGGTGTGCTGCCTGGCCCGGTGTATCACCTGCCCTACCCCAGCGCCGATAACGGTGTGACCTGCGCCGAAGCCCTGAAGGCCATGGACCGTCTGTTCAGTGTGGAAATCGACGTAAACGATGTGGCCTGTTTCATCATCGAACCGGTGCAGGGCGAAGGCGGCTTTCTGGCCCTGGACATCGAGTTCGCCCAGGCCCTGCGCCGCTTCTGTGATGAGAAAAACATCCTGCTGATTGTCGATGAAATCCAGTCCGGCTTCGGGCGTACCGGCCAGCGTTTTGCCTTCTCGCGCCTGGGCATCGAACCGGATCTGATCCTGCTCGGCAAAAGCATCGCCGGTGGCGTGCCATTGGGCGCGGTGGTCGGGCGCAAGGCGCTGCTCGACAATTTGCCCAAAGGTGGCCTCGGTGGCACGTACTCCGGTAACCCGATTGCCTGCGCAGCGGCGTTGGCGACGTTGGATGCGATGACCGACGCGCAATTAAATACCTGGGGTTCACAACAGGAAGCCGCCATCGTCAGCCGCTATGCCGCCTGGCGCGAACAACATCTGTCGCCCTATCTGGGTCGTCTGACCGGCGTGGGTGCCATGCGCGGCATCGAGCTGGCCCATGCCGACGGCACGCCCGCGCCCCAGCAACTGACCCAACTGCTCAGCCTGGCACGCGAGGCCGGCTTGCTGCTGATGCCCAGCGGCAAGTCGCGGCATATCATCCGCCTGCTGGCACCGCTGACCACGGAGCCTGCGGTGCTGGAGCAAGGCCTGGATATTCTCGAGGCCTGCCTTAAGCAGTTGGCTTAATAACGCGCATCCACGGGCTTGCCGCCGTTGGGCCAGTCTTTGACCTTGTCCGGAAAATCCGGGCGCGGTTGGCCAGAGAAATACGCCGCCACGTCCACCGCTTCCTGGTCCGACAAACCGCCCTGCCCCAACGGGAGTTTTTCGTGGACGCCGATCGGCATGTTGCGTTTCACAAACGCCGCCGCGGTGTAAGGCCGTGCCATACCGGCGCCGATGTTGAACGACTGCTCGCCCCACAGTGGCGGGTACACCTGCTTGCCGTTGTCCAGGCCCGGCTTGATCGCCGGGTCAATCTTGCCCACGCCACGCCCGGCGACTTTATCTTCACGGCAGGTGTTGTTTTTCATCCAGTCAAAATACGCGACCATCGCTTGCATATCCGCTGATTGCGGCGCCAGTGGCTTGCCGTTCATCGAGCGGCGGAAACAGCCGTTGATGCGTTCCTTTAGCGTAACCACCTTGCCTGCACGCGGCGCGTAACTGGGGAAGAACGCCGACACGCCCACAAAGGGCGAACCGTCCGCCACGGTGCCGGCGTTGAGATGGCAACTGGTGCAATTGAGCGAATTGCCGACGTTATCCGGCAGCAGCGCCTTGGTTTGCAGGTGCAGGCGCATGCCGCGAACAACCTGGTCGGCGTTGGGTGCGGCGAGCAAATTCGCCAGCCTTGGGGTTTCGAAGGCTGAAGAATCGGTGGTATCAGGGTTGAGTTGGTCACGCAGTTGCTTCACTTGGCCCGCATTGATTGGTGTGCCTTCGTTGCCCCAACGGGTGCGCACGAAAGTGAGAATTTCGGCGATTTCCTGATCAGCCAACCGGTCAACGTGATGTGCAGTAACGAGGTCGGGTGACTTGAGGCAATGCTCGGGTTACCCGCCAAGGGTGGAAACGGGCCTTTTACGCCAGCGCCGTCACTGCGGTGGCAATCACTGCAAAACTGCATATAACCCAGACCGCCACGGCGGGTGAACAGGTCGGCTGGCGGTGCGGCAGGTGCACGGGCGACCGATGGCATTGGCAGGTCGCCTTTACCCGGCGGCAGGGACTTGAGGTAACTGGCGATGGCCGTAAGGTCGTCATCGCTGAAATGCCGGGTGCTGTGGTGGATCACATCGGCCATGTCGCCGGCGACCGTGGCAAAGCGGTCCTGCCCGGTCTTGAGCAGTTGCACAGTGTCTTCGACCGTCCACAGGTTGCGCAGGCTCAGGGCCCGCCAGTGTTCGACGGTTTCACCCGCCAGGTAATGCCGGCCACTGCGGCCCGGATCGCTCATGGCTTTTTCATGGAAAGCGATGCCCCGTGGCGTGTGGCACGAGCCGCAATGCCCCAGGCCCTGGACCCGATAGGCGCCACGGTTGAGCACTTCGCTACGCTGCGGGTCGGGTTGGAACGGCTGCTTGTCGAGAAAGGCAAAATTCCACAGCGCCAGGCCCCAGCGCTGATTGAACGGGAAGCCCATGTCCGCCTCAAGGTTGGCCTGTCGCACCGGCTCGACGCCTTGCATCAGGTAGGCGTACAGGGCGCGCATGTCCCCTGGATCAGCGCCACATCGATGGACAAAAAGATGATGGCTCAACGACTATCAGCGCCTTCCAACCCTGCAAGGGAGCACCCATGCTCGATATCCTCCAAGGCACGCCCCTGTGGGTGTACGCCATCTACCTGTGGATTTGTTATTACGGCATCAAGGCCTGCCTGGGCGGGTGCGAGAATCGACGCTCGTTGATGATTTTGCCGGTGGTGCTGATGGTGGGCGGTGTGTCGGGGTTTACCGTTGGTCTGTTCTGCGGGCGGGCCGATCGATTGCAGCGGGCGCTGAGCGCCTTGCGCCGCGATAAGGGCAGTGTGCTGCCTTGACCTGACCTGCGTGGCCGCCGAAAATGCGCGACGTTTTTTTGTTCCCGCTTACTGAAGTAGTGAAATTTCAATGTCTGATTCTTACACCGAACACGCCGCCGAAGAATCCGTAGTCGCCCTGCAATCGAAGGCCGAATACGAAAATGCCATCAATCTTTCACAGCATGTGCCTGCGGCCAAGATCATCAGCGAGATGGTGCTGGACGCGTTCCACACTTCCAAGGAAAGCGACCAGATCCGCGAACTGCGCGTGGCCATCCGCCAGGCCCATGACGCTTTCGACGACGACAAGGCCTACGACCTGATGGGCCAGCTCAAGCAACTCAAGGATGCCGAAGCGGCCGACAACATCGCCCTCGAAGACCTGAGCAGTAAGTTCTCGATCAGCCGCATCCTCTCCAGTTTCAAGGACGACCCCGAGTTTCAGGAGCTGGTCTACGGCCTGGCCCTCAAGGTGCTGAACCAGTCTCACCAGGCCATCAGCAACCCAAGCGCCGGCAAGGGCAAGGCTGCACGGGCCAAGAAAGAAGCCGAAGTGTTTGTGATCAGCAAGGATGGCATCAGCGTCACCCTGCCGCTGCGCACGCCGCGCTCCAAGCTCAACGTTGACCGTGAAGCGTTCGAATTTCTGGGTTTCAGCTTTGTGGGTGAAGGCGACGAGGCCGAGCTTGAAGTTGAAAGCTTTGTGGATAACGCCGGCGCCGAGCAGCCGTTGAGCCGCAAGAGTGTGATTACTGCACTGCAGCAGCAGACGGCGTTTGATGGGTACAGCATCGCGCAGCAGTAACGCATTACCTGCAACACAGCTGGACTAAAAATGTGGGAGCGGGCTTGCGCGCGAAAGCGATGTATCAGTCAGAACATTTGTTACTGACACACCGCCTTCGCGAGCAAGCCCGCTCCCACATGGGTTTTGTGGTGATTTAAAGACTCGCGAACACCTCGCGAAACCGCGCCATCTCCTGTTTATTGCCCACCGTCACCCGCACCCACTGCGGCCAATTCTTCCACACCCGCCCGACCAATACGCCCTGTGCAGCCAGCTTCTCGATGACCTGTTCGGCCGGTTGCTTCACGTTAATCATGAAGCAGTTGCTTTGCGACGCAGTGCAGGTAAAACCACGCCCCTTGAGCCAAGCCACGGTTTCGTCACGCAGCTGGGCATTGAGCGCCTTGCGTTGCGGCACCAGCTTGAGGTCTTCCAGGCTCGCCCGAGCACCCAGTAGCGTGGACGCCGCCGGCACATTGTCGCCACCAAACACCGCCAGCCGTTCCAGCAACGCCGGGTGGCCGATCGCCAGGCCCAGGCGCGCACCGGCCATGCCGTAGATTTTCGAGAAGGTGCGCAGCACCAGCAAGTCGTCGTGGTCCTTGACCCAGCTCACGCAGCTTTGTGCGTCACAGAAGTCGATGTACGCCTCATCCACCACCAGCACGCAGCCTTTGGGTTTGTTCGCCAGCGCCTGGCGGATCGCTGCGGTGGGCGTCAGGGTGCCGGTCGGGTTGTTGGGGTTGCACAGGTACAGCATGCCCGCCTGAGGGTCTGCGGCGAGCATGGCCGGCACGTCATGGGCGTGGTCGGCATTAAGGCTCACTTCGTGCACCGGCGCCTGCCACGCTTGGGCGGCCTGACGCGGTACTTCATAGGACGGCGTGGCCATCACCAGACCACGGGCCTGGCTGGTAAACGCCAACACGGCGTAGCGCAGGGCGGCCATGGAGCCGGAAAATACGGCGACCTGTTCTTCGGCCAGCCCCTGCGCTTTAGCAAACTGTTCGGCCAAGCCGTACATGTAACCATAGGGATACAGCCCGGAGAGGGCGATGCCACGCTGCATCGCCTCGCGGGCGGCGACTGAAGGGCCGTAGGGGCTTTCGTTGTAGTTGAGTCGCACCCTGTCCGCCGGGGCCGGTGGCGGGCCGGCGACCGCCCAGTCCAGGCGGCCCAGCACCGGCAGGGCCGCACCAAAGGCGAGAAGAGACCGACGACTTACGCTGAACATGGCGCGACTCCTTGTAGACGGGTGATGGTTTCTCACGGTGCGTACAAAGAAGTATGACGAGAAGGCGCCCAGCTGATTTAGCCACCGGCGCCGCGATCAGCCCTCCAGGTAGTCGGCGATCGGGTAATTCATGCACAAGGCTTCCACCGCCGTGCGCGCCTGCTCGCGCACCTCAGGCTCAAGCCGATAGCCCTGTTCGCCCAGCGGGGTGACCTTTTCCAACACCCGACATATCAGCTCAATCACCTGCCGGCAGCCGTCGGCATCGAAATTGCGTTGCGCCATGCAGCCGGTGCCGAGACACAAACCGCTGGTGACCAACTTCGAACGTGTCTCGCCCGGTACGCGATGCTTGCTCACCACAATGGCGCAAGACTCCAGGGCCGCCTCGGCGATGGCGCCGGTCATGGCGCCCGGCAACCGGATCAGTACCGTATGGTTGTCACTGCGCCCACCCACCACGTCGTAACCCTGGGCCGCAAACGCACTGGCCACTTCATCGGCAAGCGCACGACCACGCCCCATGCAGGCGTCAAATTGCGCTGACTTCGCATACCTGAAGGCGGCCGCTTTTGCCGCGATCATATTGACCGCCGGCGCCCCTTGCATGCGCGGGAACACGGCTTGATCCAGCACGCGGCTGAACGTCGACCGCAGGCCGGGCACCTTGGTCTCGGCGTCGCGGCCGCACAGAATCAACCCACCACGCGGGCCGCCCAATTGCTTGTGCGTGCAGGTGATGGTGACGTGTGCGGCGTTGATCGGGCTCGGGTGGCGCCCTGTCACCACCAACCCGGCGATAGCGGAAATATCCGCCAGCAGGATGGCGCCCGCCTCGTCGGCAATCGCGCGAAAGCGCTCAAAATCCACCACCCTTGAGTACGCACCCGCACCGCAAATAATGATGCGTGGGCGATGGGCCAGGGCCAGGCTGCGCACCTGCTCATAATCGATAAGGCCTTCGCCGGTGGTGCCATAGCGGATAGCCTTGTAATAGGCCCCGGTGAACACCGCCGGGCTGCCAAGGGTGAGTTCGCCGCCATGGTCATGGGCCATACCCAGTAGCGTATCGCCCGGTTCAAGCAGCGCCGACAGCACCTGGGATATGGCATTGGACGCCGAATGAGGCTGCACGCCGGCGTAATGCGCGTCGAACAACTCCCGCGCTCTGCGGATAGCCAGGGACTCCACCAAATCGACATTTTCGCAGCCGGTGCGATAGCGTTTGCCGGGTGTGCCTTCGGCGCTCACATTGACCAAGGCCGAGGCGCAGGCCACCAGAGTGCGTGGCTTGACCGCACAGGAGGAAGCCACCAGTGAGAGGGTGCGATGCTGGCGAGTGACTTCAGCATCCAGCAGGCTGGCGAGCTCGAAGTCTTCTGCGCGCAGATCCGCCAGGCCACGACGCAGCAGGTCGGCCTGGTCTTTCAGAGGTACGGTATTGAATGCCATCAGTGCGGGTCCCTTCCTGGGCGTTGCGTGCCGGTCCGTCCTGAACCGAGAGGATCAATTAAACAGGAAATTAAACATTTTCCAAATCAAATGTTCATTTTCCAAACGCCAACCCCATCAAAAGCACGCAAGCAGCGCATCCGGACTTTATTGTTAGGCCCGACGCATGCAACACTCCCGCCGCCGCAAAACCACAAGCGCCCCCGGAACGGGCGCTCCCTGTTGTGGTTGCGCAAACAATGGACGTTAACGACTAAAAGGAAGTGGTGAGCACGTGATACACAGACGCGAAAAAACCGAGCACTTGAAGAGCAACATCAAGTACTTGATCAAAAGCCGCGGCGAGACGCAGTTGTCGTTATCCAATGCTGCCGGCCTGACCAGGACCACCATCTACAACATCCTGGAAGGCAAGGTCGTCAACGTGCAGCAGTCCACCGTCCGCAAGATCTCGGACTTCTTCGGCGTCTCCTACGATGAAATCGAGACCCTCGATTTTGAAGCCAAGGAAATCATCGAGAGCAGTGTTTCCCCACAGGGCAACATGAACCCGGCCGCCGTGCCGGTGCTCAAGGAAAGCCTGGTTATCCAGAACCTGGACAAGCGCATTGGCGAGCTGGCCACGCTGTATCCGCTGACCTACTACTTCGGCTCTTCCTACAACCTGATCGGCGTGCGCCTGGAACGTGGCATCCCCGGCATCAACGAGCCAGGCGATTTGCTCATCGTGCAAAAAGGCGCGTCCACCCTGGGCAAAGAAAAGCTGGTGTACGACCGGGCCACCCAAAAGATGTTTATCACCCTTCAAGCCTGCGCCGGTTCAGAGCGCTTGTGCGTGATCGGCGACATCATTGAGGAGCGCTTCAATGACAACCTATGAAGCCGGCATCGAAAACAGCAAATACAAACTGCTGGGCTTTGAGAATGACAAGAGCCTGGCGGTGATCATGGTGATCGCCACCGGCAAGGTCATCAAGATGAAGCTGAATGAAGTCATCAACAGCGAAATCATGGATAACCTCAATAAAATGGAAATTAAGAACATGTACAAGAAGTTTTATTCACAGGGAGGGACGCTGACGGCCTACGATATCAACGACCGCAACGAAAACTCCTGGATGATCTACATCATTCTGAACCTGTTGCTGTTCACGTTTTATATCTTCACCAGCATTGCCGCGACCAAGCCTATTTACCTGGAGTCGATGGGCATCATCGTCACGCCGGGCACGTTTCTGTACCCGCTGACGTTTTTGATCGTGGATCTACTCAACGAGCAGTTCGGCCTGCGCCTGGCCAGACGCGCCATTTTGTTTGCGTTCGCCAGTAATGCGATGATCATTATTCTGCTGTACGGCTCAACGTTTCTGCCAGGGCTGCCCGGCTGGAAACTCGATGGGCCTTACAACGATGTGATCATTCAGGTGTCCTCGGTACTGGTCGCGTCCTCGGTGTCGTTCCTGGTGTCGGAGAATATAAACTCCTACTTGCTGTGCAAGATCAAGGAACTGACCAACTCCAAATACCTGTACCTGCGGATTTTCCTCAGTACGTTCTTTGCGGTGATTATCGACAGTTTCCTGTTCTGCTTTATTGCGTTCTATGGCGCGATGCAGACCAGCGACATCTTGAGCATGATCTACGTGCAGATCGCGATCAAAGTCGGCTTTGCGTTTTTCAATATCCTGCCGGCCTATGGCGCACGGGCGTTGTTCAAACGCTGGATTACCGGTAGCGCTGCCTGATGTTAATAGGCTGGTTAATGTGACCTAACTGTGGGAGCGGGCTTGCTCGCGAATACGGTATGTCAGTTACAGATAAATTGACTGACCCACCGCATTCGCGAGCAAGCCCGCTCCCACATTTTGACCGAATACCGCTTGCGCCCCTGATCCTAGCTCAACCGCAACTTCTGCTTCAGGCTGCTCATCACACCCGCCTTGTCCTGCAAATACTCATTCAAGCCCCGCGCCCGCAGGTTGCACGCATCGCAATTACCGCAGCCGGTGCCGATGATGCCGTTGTAGCAGGTCAGGGTCTGGTGCTGAACCAGGTCCAGTTGCTGGTGGTAGTCTGCCAGCGCCCAGGTTTCAGCCTTGTTCAGCCACATCAACGGCGTGTCCAGGCGCAGCGTGTAGTCCATGCCCAGTTGGAGCGCGGTGTTCAGCGCTTTGACAAAGTCATCGCGGCAATCGGGGTAACCCGAGAAGTCGGTTTCGCACACACCGGTAATCACGCTTTCGGCTTTGACCTGATAGGCGTAGATCGCCGCCAGGGTCAGAAACAGGATATTGCGCCCCGGCACAAAAGTACTCGGCAGGCTTTCGCCCGAGCTGTTCACGGTCGGCACCGGAATGTTGTCGCGGGTCAGGCTGCTGATCGCCAGCTCGTTGAGCAAAGACACGTCCATCACTTTGTGAACGGTAGCGCCCAACTGCTTGGCCAGCTTCTGCGCGACTTCAACTTCGGCGACATGGCGCTGGCCATAATCGAAGGTGATGCAGTGCACTTCGTCATACTGCCCCAGCGCCTGGATCAGGCAGGTGGTCGAGTCCTGCCCGCCACTGAATACCATCACGGCTTTTTTCGTCATCACGTTGCTTCCTGCATTTGTAGAATGTGGGAATAGTTTAAAGGCCACGCCATAAAAAACCCCGCGCTTCTTGCGAAGGCGGGGCTTTTTGTTGCTCGATGACTCAGTGTGCGTAGGTCAGCAACAGCTCTTTCGGCACTTGGAAATCCAGGGACATCATCACGCTGAGCGCGGTGATGGTGAAGATCGAGAACACGAACAGCTTGCGCGCCCAGACGGTGTCATCCACCGCCTTGTAGCCGGTCCAGGCCATGTACAACCAGTACATGCCCATGGCGGCGGCGACGGCGAGGTAGCTCATGCCGGCGTAGCCACTGAAGGTCAGCATCAAGGTCGCCACAAGGAAGGCCAGGATGTAGAGCAAAATGTGTTTCTTGGCTACCTGAATGCCACGTTTAACCGGCAGCACCGGAATCGACGCAGCCAGGTAGTCATTGAAGCGGAAGATTGCGATGGCATAGGAGTGCGGCATCTGCCACAGGCTGAACATCACCAGCAGCACCAGCGCAGCCATGTCGAAGCTATTGGTCACAGCCACGTAACCAATCACCGGCGGCATCGCCCCGGACAGACTGCCCACCAGCGTGCCGTGAACCGACTTGCGCTTGAGGTACAGGCTGTAAAGGCCGACGTAGATGACAAAACCGATCACGGCAAACAGCGCCGCCAACGGGTTGGCCACCTTGTACAACAGGGCCACACCGGCAACACCCAGGACGGTCGCGTAGATCAGTGCCAGTTTCAGGGAGATAAGGCCCTGCACCAGCACACGATTCTTGGTGCGTTCCATCTTCAAGTCGATGTCACGGTCGATGCAGTTGTTGAACACACAACCGGAAGCTACCACCAGGGACGTGCCGATCATCGCAGCCAAGAAGATGGCCAGATCGACATGCCCCTTGGAGGCCAGGAAGAAACCGCCTGCCACAGAAAGCACGTTACCGAAAATGATCCCCGGTTTGGTGATTTGGATAAAGTGCTTAAGCGACATCGGGTCTTACCTCACTTCGCCATCATGAACGTATGGATGCTGAACATGATCCATATCGACAGGCCAACCAGCAGCAGGATCACAAGACCTGCGAACACGAACGCAATCACGTTATCGCGCTGCTCTTTCGAGCGATCCAGGTGCAGGAAGTACACCAGGTGAACCAGAACCTGAATCACCGCGAACGCCAGGACGATCATCAAGGTGATCGACTTCGGCAAGGTTGGGTACATCACCAGGCCGAACGGGATCAGGGTCAGGATGACCGACAGGATGAAGCCGATAGCGTAAGACTTTACGCTGCCGTGGCTCGCATCATGGCTGTCATGGTCATGGGAGTGTGCATTAGCCATTACAGAGTCCCCATCAAGTAAACGACGGTGAATACGCAGATCCAGACCACGTCCAGGAAGTGCCAGAACAGGCTCAGGCAGCTCAGGCGAGTCTTGTTGGTGTTGGTCAGGCCGTGCTTATTGACCTGATACATCATCACCGCCATCCACAGCAGGCCGGCAGATACGTGCAGACCGTGGGTGCCTACCAGCGTGAAGAACGCGGACAGGAAGCCGGAACGGTGCGGGCCGTAGCCTTCGGAGATCAGCAGGTGGAACTCGTTGATCTCCATGCCGATAAAGCCCAGGCCGAACAGGAAGGTCAGCGCCAACCAGCTCAGTACGCCCTTCTTGCTGCCCTTGTAGAAGGCCAGCATGGCGAAGCCGTAGGTGATCGAACTGAACAACAGCAAGGCGGTTTCGCCGAGCACGTAAGGCAGTTCGAAGATGTCGTGGCCCGACGGGCCACCCGCTACGTTGTTTACCAGTACCGCGTACACCGCGAAGATCGACGCAAACAAGATGCAGTCGGTCATCAGGTAGAGCCAGAAACCGAATACGGTCATTGGCCCCGAGTCGTGGTGATGGTCATCGTGCCCATGGTCATCGACGTGGGCGTGTCCAGCATTGGTCACTAAGTTCGACATGGTTTAAGCCTGTTCCAACGAGGTTTCTACACGGTTGGCCGGGATTTTCTTCTCGGCTACCAGGCGAGCGTGTTGCTCGGCTTCGATGCGTTCGATCGTCTCGACCGGCACCATGTAGCCTTGATCATCACGGGCAGCGTGAATGATGAAGTAACCGATAGTGCCTACCAGGCCCACGATTGCCAGCCACCAGATGTGCCAGATCATCGCGAAACCGAACACGGTCAACAGCGCGCCCATCACCACGCCAGTGGCGGTGTTGTTCGGCATGTGGATCGGCTCGTAGTGCTTGGGACGCTGGTACGCAGTACCGTCTTCCTTGGCTTCGGTGAACGCATCAATGGTGTTCGCAGTAGGAATCACGGCGAAGTTGTAGAACGGTGGAGGCGAGGAAGTCGACCATTCCAGGGTGTGGCCATTCCATGGGTCACCGGAGTCGCAAGCGTTCTGCTTACGGTCACGGATGCTCACGTACAGTTGAATCAGCTGGCAGGCGATACCGGCAGCAATCATCAACGCACCGAACATGGCGACGTACAGGTACGGCACCCACTCAGGGTTGGTAGTGGCGTTCAGACGACGGGTCATGCCCATGAAGCCCAGCGCGTAGAGCGGCATGAACGCGACGAAGAAGCCCGAGATCCAGAACCAGAATGCAGCCTTGCCCCAGCCTTCGTGCAGCTTGAAGCCGAACGCTTTCGGGAAGTAGAAGCTGAAACCTGCGATGTAGCCGAATACAGCACCACCGATGATCACGTTGTGGAAGTGCGCGATCACGAACAGGCTGTTGTGCAGTACGAAGTCAGCACCCGGGATGGCCAGCAGTACGCCGGTCATGCCGCCGATGGCGAAGGTCACCATGAAGCCCAGGGTCCACAGAACCTGGCTGGTGATACGCAGACGGCCGTGGTAGATGGTGAATAGCCAGTTAAATAGCTTCACCCCCGTCGGGATCGAAATCAGCATCGTCGCCAGGCCGAAGAAGGCGTTGACGCTGGCCCCCGAGCCCATGGTGAAGAAGTGGTGCAGCCATACCATGAAGCCCAGTACGGAAATTGCGCCCGATGCATAAACCATCGAGTGGTGACCGAACAGGCGCTTGCCGGTAAAGGTCGAGATCACTTCAGAGAAGATACCGAACGCTGGCAGGATCAGGATGTACACCTCAGGGTGCCCCCATGCCCAGAACAGGTTCACGTACATCATTGGATTGCCACCAAGTTCATTGGTGAAAATGTGGAAATCCAGGTAACGGTCAAGCGACAGCAGCGCCATGGTAGCGGCCAGGATCGGGAACGAAGCCACGATCAGGACGTTTGCCCAGGTGCAGGTCCAGGTGAAGATCGGCATGTCCATCAGTTTCATGCCAGGGGCGCGCATTTTCAGCACGGTGGCCAGGAAGTTGACCCCCGTCAATGTCGTCCCGAGTCCTGATAACTGTAGCGCCCAGATGTAGTAGTCCACACCCACGCCCGGACTGTACTGAATGCCCGACAATGGCGGATACGCAACCCAGCCGGTCTTGGCGAATTCGCCGACGCCTAGGGACAGGTTGATCAGCACCACGCCGGAAACCAGCAGCCAGAAGCTCAGGGAGTTCAGGAACGGGTAGGCAACGTCACGCGCACCGATCTGCAGCGGCAAGGCCAGGTTCATCAAGCCGGTGAAGAATGGCATCGCCATGAAGATGATCATGATCACACCGTGAGCGGTGAAGATCTGGTCATAGTGTTCAGGCGGCAGGTAGCCCGGCGAACCCTCGGTGGCCATGGCCAACTGGGTACGCATCATGATGGCGTCGGCAAAACCACGCAGCAGCATGACCATGGCAACGATGACGTACATGACACCGATTTTCTTGTGGTCGACAGACGTCAGCCACTCGGTCCACAGGTAGGTCCATTTCTTGAAATACGTGATTGCAGCAAACAGTGCCAGACCACCCAGCGCGATCATGGCGATGGTCACCATTACGATCGGCTCGTGGAACGGGACCGCATCCCAACTTAATTTACCAAACATCGTTTACTCCTCTGCCCCAGCAGTTGAATGCGAGCCCGTGTCAGAACCTTCAACCACGGCCACTTCTTTCTTCTCGTGCTTGACCGGCTTGCCTGGCTTCATACCTTCGTACTTGTCGACGATTTTCTGAAACAGGTCCGGCTCAAACGCGGAGTACAGCGCGACTGGGTTGTTCTGGCTTGGTTTGGTCAGGGCGTCGTATTCAGCTTGATCAAGCTGTTTAGGTGCGGCCTTGACTGCGGCTACCCAGGCGTTGAAGTCTTCCTGGCTCGTCGAGATCGCTTTGAATTTCATGCCGGTGAAGCCAGCGCCGCTGTAGTTCGCGGAGATGCCTTCCATTTCAGCTTTTTCGTTGGCGATCAGGTGCAGGCGAGTCTGCATGCCCGCCATCGCGTAAATCTGGCCGCCCAGTGCAGGGATGAAGAACGAGTTCATCACGGCATCGGAGGTGATCCGGAAATTAAGCGGAGTGTTCTCCGGGAACTGGATCTCGTTGACCGTGGCGATACCCAGGTCTGGGTAGATGAACAGCCACTTCCAGTCCAGCGCGACCACTTCGATGTTGATCGGCTTGACGTTGGATTCCAGCGGACGGTAAGGGTCCAGCTCGTGGGTCGACTTATAGGTGATGTAACCCAGGGCGATGATGATGAGGATCGGAACCAGCCACACCGCGATTTCGATCTTGGTGGAGTGCGACCACTTGGGCGCGTAGGTAGCGCTGGTGTTCGACGCGCGGTATTTCCAGGCGAAGGCGAAGGTCATGATGATCACAGGGACCACGACCAGCAGCATCAGCAGGGTAGCGGTGATGATCAGGTTTCGTTGATCCAGACCGATCTGTCCTTTTGGGTCCATCAAGGTCCACTTGCAGCCTCCCAGCATTAACAGCATGCCAATCAGCGGCAAAAAGCCTAGTAATCGGGGGTACCTGTTTTTACTCATCTCACGACCTCTAAAGCAGCTTGCGCAATGCAGTTGGGTTTTGATCGCCAACACTTCACCCTGCCAAGGGTTGGCATTTCTCTTCGATTGAATAAGAGCCTGCCCGTCACGCCATAACTGTACGTTTCACGGACCTGCGGTGAGTTCTTATTCGATTTCGTGGTTAAAGGCCTTGTTACAGACCAATTCCATTTGGTGCGGATAGTTGAAAGGCTGCCGGAACCTTGGGGTCGCACAGAGCCGTCCATCTGCCCCTCGACCGCTCCGGTGCTCAAATATTGAACAGCACCGGACATTCAGTGCGGGCGATTGTAGTTAGCTAGCGATGTATAAACCATGTCTTATAAAGAAATAATTTTTATCGATTACAGCAACAATCCTTCACTAAACCTGCAAAGGTTCGCGATCTTATCGTGTTCGATTCTCAACAAAAACCACAAAAATTGCCGTGTTATTGGGCAGAACGCTACTTCCCTTACACCTTGTAAGGGCTTGCAAAACGGATCCAAGCCCCCATAAAACAAGGCATTCGGACATCACCCAACGGCTCGGACGGCATGACATTCGCGGCATCGCCCAAACGATGAACTGACAGCACAATTTAGCCTTCGGGTGCAAATTCAGGCGGCGGTTTGATGGGTCGGAAACGTCCTGCGACAACGTCCGTGTGACAACATGTCGCACGCTGCGCGCACCTATTGTTGCCCCTCGTCACGGCCCTTTCACAAATCCCTACGAACAAAAACGCCCCGGACTTCCTTCAAGGAAGACCGGGGCGTTTTGGAGAACAGGCTCAGGCCTGGCGCTGGCGATTGCGATAGATGCCCAGCGGCACCAGGATCACCGTCAGCACAAACGCCACCAGCGCCCACTGCGCCAGGGACAGGCCAAGGATGGGCGGGTACGGCGTGCTGCAGAAGCCGTCGACCTGGAAGCCCAATGGGAACACCTTGGCCAGTGGCAGCTCATCGACAATCGGCTGCAACACATCGACGCCGCAGCTCACCTCAGGGAAAAACTGGGTATACACGTGGTGGCCTGCGGCAGCGACGCCGCCCAGGGCACTGAGTACTACCAGCCCTTCAAACAAGGTGACCGCACCTTTGCGGCGCATGGCGGCGCCGATGAAGGCAAAGATCGCAATCAACAGCAAAGCGTAGCGCTGCAGGATACACAGCGGGCACGGCGCCTCGCCCAACACCACTTGCATGTACAGCGCACCGCCGATCAGCGCCAGGCAGATGATGCCCAGCAACACCAGAAAGCGCCGCTCCCTGCCTAAACGCAATTCGTCACTCATCCCCATTTTCCCTTTGTCGTTGTGCCAATGCCGGCAAGTTTACACACAGAGCATGGTTAAAACAGAGAGGGGTTAACAGCGGATTAATCTGGATAAATAGATAACCCAATGTGGGAGCGGGCTTGCTCGCGAAGGCGGTGGATCAGTCACTTATGAGTCAACTGACACGCAGCCTTCGCGAGCAAGCCCGCTCCCACATTTTTAACCGCGTTATTCCAGCGCCGCCGCCGGGCCGAAGAACTCGTAGCGCGCCTGCTGCTCCGGCACTCCCAACGCCTTCAGGTGACGCTTGATCGCCGCCATAAAGCCTTTAGGCCCCAGGAAGTACGCATCCAGGTCACGCTCCTCGGGCAACCACGCCGCCAATTGCTCCTGGCTCAACAGCCCCACCTTGTCCGCCGCCGGGCTCACGCCATCGTCCTCGGCATAGCAATAAAAACGCTTGAGCTGCGGGTGCCTGGCCGCCAGGGCATCGACCCAATCACGGAACGCATGCACGCCGCCGTTGCGCGCGCAGTGGATAAAGTGCACCGGGCGCTCGGTTGCCAGGGCCGCTTCAAGCATGGGCAATGTCGGGGTAATGCCTACCCCGCCACTGATCAGCACCAGCGGTTTATCGCTGTCGGCCAGGGTGAACTCACCCGAGGGCGGGAACAGGTCGATGGTTGCACCGACGTGCATCTGGTCATGCAGGTAGTTGGACACCCGCCCACCGGCCTCGCGTTTGACGCTGATGCGGTACAGGCCCGCATCGCTCAAGGCTGACAGGGAATAGTTGCGGCGCACTTCTTCGCCGTCCAGCACCAGCTTCATGCCGATGTACTGGCCCGGCGCGGCTTGCAGGATCGGGCCGTTATCCACGGGCGCAAAGTAGAAGGAGATGATTTCGTCGCTCTCCTCCACACGCTTGACCAACAAAAATGGCCGCGCACCGCGCCAGCCGCCCGGCGCCTGGGCTTTTTCAGCGTAGATCGCGGCTTCGGCGCCAATCAGAATGTCGGCCAACTGGCCGTAGGCCGCGCCCCAGGCATTCATCACCTCAGGCGTGGCGATCTCGCTGCCGAGCACTTCAGAGATGGCCCGCAGCAGGCAGGCGCCCACAATCGGGTAGTGTTCCGGAAGGATCTGCAAGGCCACGTGCTTGTTGATGATCTTGGCCACCAGGTCACCCAGTTGGTCCAACTGGTCGATGTGCCGCGCATACATCAGCACGCCATTGGCCAAGGCGCGGGGCTGGTCACCGCTGGCCTGGTGGGCCTGGTTGAACAGCGGGCGAACTTCCGGGTATTCGCTGAGCATCATGCGGTAAAAATGCGTGATCAGCGCTTCGCCGCCGCTTTCCAGCAGGGGCACAGTGGATTTGACGATGGCACGGTCTTGGGCACTAAGCATGGCAGACTCCTGGGCTTCTTTACTGATTGTCTGGACCTACTCAGTATTCGTGCCAACTTATTAATCGTTATTTTTCAATAGCTTAAATATGATGTAGTCAGTATGACTGCCTACGCTTTATAGTCATAACGACTACAAGGAGTCATTATGACTGCACAATCACTGCTCACCACCCTGCTGCCACTGGTCGCCGACCTGTCCCGCGAGCTGCCCGAGGGCGAGCGCTATCGACGCCTGCTGCAAGCCATGCGCGCGCTGTTGCCGTGCGATGCCGCCGCGTTGTTACGCCTGGACGGTGAATGGCTGGTGCCGCTGGCAGTGGATGGTTTGAGCACCGACACCCTCGGCCGACGCTTCAAAGTCAGCGAACACCCGCGCTTTGCAGTGTTGCTGAGCAGCCCCGGCCCCACCCGTTTTGACAGCGACAGCGAACTGCCCGACCCCTACGACGGTTTGGTCGACGGCCTGCATGGGCACCTGGAAGTCCACGACTGCATGGGCTGCCCGCTGTTTATCGACGACCAGCCCTGGGGCCTGCTGACCCTCGATGCGCTGGACACCGAGCGGTTCGAGCGCGTCGAGCTGGATGCCTTGCAAGCCTTTGCCAGCCTGGCGGCGGCCACGGTCAATGTCGCCGAACGCATCGAGCGCCTGGCATTGCGCGCCGAAGACGAGCATCAGCGCGCCGAGATCTACCGCCAGGCCAGCGGCCAACAGCACAAGGAAATGATCGGCCAGAGCAAGGCGCACAAGCGTTTGGTCGAGGAGATCAAGCTGGTGGGCGGCAGCGACCTGACTGTGCTGATCACCGGCGCAACCGGAGTCGGCAAGGAGCTGGTCGCCCAAGCTATCCACGCCGCCTCCCCGCGTGCGGACAAACCGCTGATCAGCCTCAACTGCGCCGCGCTGCCGGAAACCCTGGTGGAAAGCGAACTGTTCGGCCATGTGCGCGGTGCCTTTACCGGCGCGTTGAATGAACGTCGGGGCAAGTTCGAGCTGGCCAATGGCGGCACCTTGTTTCTGGATGAAGTGGGCGAACTGTCGTTGACCGTGCAGGCCAAACTGCTGCGCGTGCTGCAAAGCGGCCAACTGCAACGCCTGGGTTCGGACAAGGAACACCAGGTGGATGTACGCCTGATCGCCGCCACCAACCGCGACCTCGCCGAAGAAGTGCGTAATGGCCGCTACCGTGCCGACTTCTACCACCGCCTGAGCGTGTACCCGCTGCAAGTGCCGGCGCTGCGCGAGCGCGGGCGGGATGTGTTGCTGCTGGCCGGCTACTTTCTGGAGCAGAACCGCTCACGTATGGGCCTGGGCAGCCTGCGCCTGACCAGCGACGCCCAGGCCGCGCTGCTGGCCTACAACTGGCCGGGCAATGTGCGGGAGCTGGAGCATTTGATCGGGCGCAGCGCACTCAAAGCTCTGGGTAACTGCCGCGAGCGGCCGAAGATTCTGAGCCTGAGCGCCCAGGACCTGGACCTTCCGGACGTCAGTGCGCCGGCTATCGAAGCACCGCTGCAAGCGCCGCTGGCCGTGACCGGCGACCTGCGCCAGGCCACCGAACATTATCAGCGCCAGGTCATCAGCGCCTGCCTGGAGCGCCACCAGCACAACTGGGCCGGCGCCGCCCGCGAACTCGGCCTGGACCGCGCCAACCTCGGGCGCATGGCCAGGCGCCTGGGCCTCAAATAGCCCAACTGTGGGAGCAGGCAAGCCAGCTCCCACATTAGATAGCCTTCGCCTTTAAGATTGGCTGAACCGACCGAGGCTTCCTGAACACCCACACATTCCCCAACATCACCAGCACCAACCCCATCAGCGCCGGGGCCGTCCACTGGTAACCCTCGGCAAACGCCGACACGTTCAACGCCACCACCGGAAACAACACCGTGCAATACGCCGCCCGCTCCGGCCCCATGCGCCCAACCAGGGTGAGGTAGGCGGTAAAGCCGATCACCGACCCCGGAATCACCAGGTACCACAAAGCGCCGATATACCGCGCACTCCAGTCCATGTCGAAGGGAATGCCGCGTACCGCGCAGTAAGTCGCCAGCATCACGGCGCCATAGGCCATGCCCCAGGCATTGGTGGTCAGCGGCTTGAGCCCGGCCTTCTGTTGCAGGCTCGACAACATATTGCCCGCCGAAAAACACAGGGTCCCCAGCAACGCCAAGCCCAGGCCGAGCAAGGTCTGCGGGCTGGCGGTATGCCCCGCCAGTTCCGGCCAGAACAGAAAGCCCAGCCCCAGCAACCCCAGCGCGCCGCCCATCAACACGTTGCGCGCTACGCGTTGGCCAAAAAACATCCGGGCATTGAGGGCGTTCCACAACGTGGCGGTGGAAAACACGACGGCCACCAGACCGCTCGGGATCCATTGGCTGGCGGTCAGGAAGCACATAAAGTTCACGCAGAACAGGCACAGCCCCTGCGCCAGGCAGATCAAATGCCCGCGCCGGTTCATCACCTGCAACGTGCGGCTGAGCAGCAACAGCGCAAACAGCACCAGCGCCGCCAAACCAAAGCGGTAGACGATCGACACAGGAATCGCCACCACGCCCAATTGCCACTTGAGGGCGATCCAGGTGGTGCCCCAGATCAGCACGGTGAGTAAATACAGGAAAAGGTTCATAGCGGGCTCCGTCGATTGAGCCACAGTGTCCCTTGCCGGCCAGCCGGCGCTCTTGCACATTCTTGCGCTTTTGTCGGCCGCAGGGATCACAGCCATCACCGGCGGGAGTAGGATGCAAGGCGTCGGAGAGCACAACCATGCCAGATCTGGAATCCCTGCAAGTCTTTCAAGCGCTGAACCGCTCGCCCAACGCACGCCTGGAAGCCTGCGCCGAGCTCGGTGACGGCTTGTCTGCGGCCTTGTGGAGCAACCATCACGACTCGCAGGACTACCAGGCGCCGACCCATCACACCTTGTCCTGCTACATCGGCGGCGGCACCGGCACGTTTCGGCGCGATCAGCCTGGCACCAAGGGCGGCCCGGACAAACTCTGCATACTGCCCGCCGAGCACCAGTCGGCCTGGGTGATCAACGGTGAGATCCGCCTGGCCCACGTGTATTTCAGTCCCGAGCAATTTGCCCTCGGCTGCGTCACGTTGCTTGACCGCGAGCCGCGTGAATTGCAATTGCGCGAAAGCACCTTCCTCGAAGACGCCAGCCAGGCCCAGCGCTTTCACCAACTGATCGCCCTCAACTGGCAGGAGCCCGCCGAGCGACTGCTGACCAGCAGCCTGGCCCACGAGATGCTCAGCCACACCTTGCTCAGCCAAGTCGGCGCACGCGATGGCCTGCGCTTAAAAGGCGGGTTGGCGGCGCATCAGCGCCGGCTGCTGGTGGAGTTTATCGACCACCATCTGGAAGACCCGATCAGCCTCGGGCAACTGGCGGGTATGTGTGCGCTGTCGGAATACCATTTTGCGCGGATGTTCCGCCAAAGCTTCGGCCTGCCGCCCCACCAGTACCTGTTGGCGCGTCGCCTGGCGCGTGCGCAAGCCTTGCTGCGTGGCGGCGCCCTGCCCCTTGGCGAAATTGCCTGGCGGTGTGGCTTCTCCAGCGCCAGCCACTTTACCCACCGTTTTCGCCAGGCCATGGGCGCCACGCCCGGGGAATACCGCCAGGCGTTCTGCGCCTAGACCATCAAGCCCAATGTCTTGGCCTTGGCCACCGCTTGGGTGCGCCGCTCAACACCAAGCTTGCTGTGGATGCGCCGCGCGTGGGTCTTGACGGTGTGCAGCGAGATAAACAGCCGGTCGGCGATTTCCAGGTTGGAGTTGCCTTGGGCGATCAGCTGCAGCACTTCCAGTTCCCGCTGGCTCAGCGGGTTTTCCACCACGCCGCTGGGCGCCGCCGGGGTTTCCAGGCCCAGCTCACTCAATAGCCCCGGCGCACGCAAACGCAGCTCGCGAATCGCCTGCTGCACCTGGCAGCGCTGCGCCAGCTCCAGCCCGGTTTGCAAGGCGCGCCGGGCCACGGCCGAGTCGCCCAACTGCCAGGCCACTTCGCCCAACACCAAGTGCAGTTCGGTTTCCAGGCAGAGCATGCCGCGTTGCTGGGTGGTGTCGAGCAAGGCATACAGACGCTCCATGGGCTGAACGGCCACACCCAGCTTCACTTCGGCCAACACCAGCAGGTACTCCAGCCGTGGAATCAGCTCCAGCGTAGCCGGCGGCGCCTGCCGGGCCTGTGGCCCACGGAAGTGGCGCAGCACCCGGCGCACAGCCTCCACAGTCAGTTCCGCACGGCCCTGCTGCAACCAGAAGTGTCCACTGACCAACAACAGCACCGCGCGGTAGACCGAGTCCGGCACATGGCGCTGCTGCATCAAGCGCTCCGCTTCGCGCAGTTGGGCAAACGCCTGGGCATAATCGCCATGGTTGGCCGCCAGCAACGCCAGACCGAGAAACCCGTAGAGCACGCGCTTGTCCTGGCTGTGCAGGCACAGGCTCAAACCGGTCTCGAAACATTCACCGGCGAGCGTGTCCTGGCCTTGGCGCAGTGCCAGATGCCCGCGCCGCAGGGCGATGCGCCCTACCAGTGGCCCGGCCTTGAGGCGGTGGCACGCCAGCATCGCCTGCACATTTTCCAGCAGGCTTTGCGCCCGATACGGTGCACCGCGCTGCTCCAACAACTGGGCGTGATCCAGCTCCAGCAATGCCTCCAACAGCAATGAACCATGGGCACGCGCCAGGCACAGCGCTTCGCGATTCAAGGCTTGGCTGACGTCCAACTCGCCGCGCAGCAAGGCTTGCTGGGTCAGGCCCGACAGGCACATCAGCCGGGAAGTCCAGGCGCTGTCGGGCAACGCTTGCAAAGCCTCCAGAAAATGCTCGCGGGAGCGCTCGGCATCGCCATTAAGGTGCAACAACCAGCCCCATTGCGCCTGCCAGCGCGCCAATAAGTGCCGCTGTTTCGCTGCCGTCGGCTGCGGTGCAAACCGGGCCAACTGGTCGATGCACACACCGGCTTGCTCAAAGCGCCCGGCGAACAGTAGTGCGGCCGTCACCAGCCCCACCAGTTGCGCCGAGCCCAGCATCAATTCATCGCCATGCTGCTCATGCAGGCGCAGCAGCAGTTGCGCATTGTGTTGACGGAACAGATCCTCAAAACTGAAGTGTTGCAACAGACTCACCGCCACCTCAAACGCTTCGGCCAGCAAGGCCTGCTCAAACGCGGCCTGCCAATCGCACTCGGTGGTAAACCATTGGCAAGCGCGCCGATGCCAGGAGCGCTTGGCCGGCCAGGGTTCATCGCGCAGCAAGCGTGCGAGCGGCGCAAAGACCTGCAGCCAATCGGCGGTGTCTTCCCAGGGCTGGATGAAGGCACCCAATGCCTGCAATTCGCGCAGGTAGTGGTCACCGTCGCCGCCGCCGAACAGGTGCTCGCACAGGCTCGGGTTGAAACGCGGCAAGTGCGCCAATACCCGCCAGGCCTCAGCCAACTCCACCGGCAAGGTGCGCAGCAGTTCGTGTTGCAGGTAGTCGAGCAAGGTCTTGTCCGGGTGACCATCGCCGAGCAAGGCAATACGTACCCCGGCGCACCAGCCGCCGCTGAACTGCATCACGCTGTCGAGGCTTTGCTCAGGGCCGAGCAATTGCTGGACCTGCGCCGGGCTGAAGTTCAGCTCACTGCACGTCAACAGTTCATCGTCGAGCAACAGCCGCGGCCAGTTGCATGCGGGCCGCCGCCGCGCGCCCAGCCACCAGGTCAGCGCGGGGCTTGCGACACTGAGCAGGCGGTCGAGCAAAGCATCCAGCTCGGGCGCGGGCAGGCGGCAGTAATCATCCAGGAACAACCACGCCGTGGGCTGCCAGCGGCTGAGGTCGAGCAACAAGGTGGCTTCATCGACAAATGCCAGGCCCAGGTTGTGCGCCAAGCGTCGGCACAACTCATCGGGGCTCAAGGCCGCGCCATTGAGTGGCAGCCAATAAACCTGGCAACCCTTGGGCGCCTGCAAGGCACACTCGGCCAATAGCGCGCTTTTGCCACTGCCGCCCGGCGCGCACAGCAACTTCACCCTTACGGTTGCTGCGAGCAACGGCTCGGTCAATTGCGGGCGTAACAGGTGATGGGCGGACAGCCGTGGCATGAATCCGGGACGGTCCAGGCAGCGGGTCATGGCAGTCATTGCTGCATCCTGCGTTTTTATTGTTATGCAACCTGACGCCCACCCTAGTCCTGTGGTTGGTGGTTGTTGAAGAAGTATTCAGCGGGGTGATCAGTGGCCATGCACAAAACCCAATGTGGGAGCTGGCTTGCCTGCGATGCAGACACCTCGGTCTCACAGCCATACCGAGGTGATGCTATCGCAGGCAAGCCAGCTCCCACAGGTTGATTGCATTTCAAATGGAGATCAGCGAACGCCCTCGGACCGCAAGGCTGCTGGCGTGTAATCCGCCGCCTTGGCCGCAAAGCCGAACACGAAACTGCGCTTTTCCTCATTCTTCATTCCCAGCGCGATGTAGCGCCCGGCGATGATGTCGTACAGGGTTTCCACGGTGTAGGCCGGCACCTGGTGGTCGTAGTAGAACTGCGCATGACCTTCAGCAACGCGCCACAGTTGGCCACGCCCGTCGTAGTGATCCACCAGTGCGACCTGCCAGCTGTCTTCGTCGATGTACATGTGGCGCTTGGCGTAGATGTGCCGCTCGCTTGGCTTGACGGTGCCGACCACTTCCCACACGCGGTGCAGCTCGTAGCGGGTGAGGTCCTGGTTGATGTGCCCGGCCTTGATGATGTCGTCGTACTTGAGGGTCGGCGAATCGAGCTTGTAGCTGTTGTAGGGGATGTACATCTCTTTTTTGCCGACCAGTTTCCAGTCGTAGCGGTCGGGCGCGCCGGAGAACATGTCGAAGTTGTCGGTGGTGCGCAGGCCGTCGGAGGCGGTGCCCGGGCCGTCATACGAGACTTGCGGGGCGCGGCGCACGCGGCGTTGGCCGGCGTTATAGATCCAGGCCAGGCGCGGCTCCTTCACCTGGTCGAGGGTTTCGTGCACCAGCAGCACGTTGCCCGCCAGGCGTGCGGGCGCCGTCACCGATTGCTTGAAGAAACTCAGCACGTTGGCCGCCTTGGCCTGGTCGATGTCCGGGATGGCTTGCGGCACCGCCACTTCTTCTTCGAAGCGGATAGGCGTGTAGCTGCCGTTCGTTTGCGGGGTGGCCTGGGTGATGATGCGCTTGAGGTTGCCGCCGTGGTAACGGGTGATGTGGTTCCACAGCACTTCCACGCCATTTTTCGGGATCGGGAACGCGTAGTAGCGGTTGCCGGTGAAGTTCTCCAGGCCGTTACCGTCGTTGATCGCGTGGACGTTCAGCGCGCTGCGCTTGATCGACTCGTAGATATCCGGCGGCAGGTTGACCGTGCGATGGGTTGGGTACACCGGGATCTTGTAGGTTTCGGGGTAGCGCTTGAACATCGCCACCTGGCCATCGGAAAGCTTGTCTTTGTACTTGTCGACCGTGGCGGCGGTGATCACGAACAGCGGTTTTTCATTGGCGAACGGATCGGCCAGAAAGCCTTTGCTGTCCACCGCGCCGGCATTTTTCGGGATGCCGCCGGTCCAGGCCGGGATCGAGCCGTCGGCGTTGCCGGCTTTTTCGGCGCCGACCGGCGTCAGGGTCGTGCCGAGCTTGGCGGCCTCTTCGGGCGAGACGGCGGCCATGACGTGGGCGGCCAGTACACTCAGGGCCATCACTGCAAATAGCTTACGCATAGGTTGTTGTCCTTCCTTAAACCAAGTCAGAAGTTCACGCCGAAGCTGAGGGCGATAAAGTCGCGGTCGGTGAGGGTGTTGTAGTCACCGCCAAAAAAGTCGGTGTAGCTCAGGCTCGCGGTGTAGGTGTTGCGGTAGTCCGCATCCACGCCGACGCTGATCGCCTTGGCGCCTTCGTTGAAAATGCCGTTGGGGCCGTAGCCGCTGACGTCATGGGACCAGGACAGGTTGGGCTTGAGGTTCACCCCGGCGAACACGTTGTTGTAGTCGAGGATCGCGCGGGCGCGGTAGCCCCAGGAGTTGGCGGTGACGAAGCCGTCGGTATCGCCGCCGAAACCATAGGCGCCGTACACCGAATCGCGGCCATAACGCAGTTTGGTCTTGGCTTCCAGCCCGCCGACGTGCACAAGGGCCGCCTCACCCACCAGCGTCAGGCGTTCGGCACCCAGCACCTGGTCGAAGAATTGGGTCATGGTGCTCTGGATCTGGGTGATTTCCTTGCGGCGGTAGCCTGAGTTGTCCGAGCCGAACGAACTGCGGATGGGCGAGGCGGTTTGGCCGGCAATCGGGTTGACCAGCGCCAGGGTCAGGTCGGTAGTGTTGAGTTGCACCGGCGCATTCGGCCGGTAGCTGATTTCGCCGGTCCAGGCCGTGCCGGTGGGCAAGGTGGTGGAAAAGCTGGCGCCGTAGAGGCGGATGTCTTCCGGGTAATCGAGGTAATACTGGCCACGCCCGAGCATGGTGCTCTGGGCCAGGCCCGAGCCACTGCCGGGCGCAATGGCGTTGGCAGTGCTGACGATACGGCCGATGGTGGCCAGGTTGGTATTGGCGGTGATCGTGCCCACGGTGGGCGTGCGGCTGTGGTAGTTCATGAAGTAGAGGCCGTACTCGGTGTCATCGCCGAGCCAGCGCAAGGCCGCGCCGAATTGGCCGCCATCGCGCGCTTCGCGGTCGTTGGCGCGCTGCACCACCACGCCTTCGCGGGTCACCTGAAAGCCCTGGCCAAACGCTGCGGCCACCGGTTGCAACGGCGCAATCGCCGGGCTGCCGACCGTGTAGTTGCCGTTGCAGCCGTGGGCCACCACGTCGTTACCGAAGAAGGTGCCGCAGTTATCCACCACGGTGTTTTCCCAGTTGAGTTGGTAGAAGCCTTCTACCGACAGCTGGTTGGTGAGGCTTTGGGACGCGAACAGCATGTTGACCGGAATCAGGCCTTCCTTGATCTCGGCGCCAGGACGGCGAAACGCCGAGACGTCGATGGGGTTGATGCTGTTGATCGAGTTACCGATAAACGTACTTTCGCCCCAGCTCACCACCTGTTTGCCGACGCGTACGGCGCCCGGCAAATCGCCGATGGAATAGTTGTGGTACACGAAGGCATCCAGCAACTCGTAGCCGGACGAGCGCGCGCCTTCATCGCGGTGGTTGTTGCTGATTTGCTTGAACTCGCGGTTTTCGTCCTGCAGTTCGAAGTCGTACCAGTACTTGCCGCGCACAAAGATGCCGCTGTCGCCGTACTTGAGCTCCAGATCGTGAATGCCCTTGAAGATCTTGGAGAAGGTCTCGCCCTTCTTGAAGTTCAGCCGCCCGTCATCACCGGTGGACGCCTGCCCCGTGCCGCCGTTGGGAATGCCCACCAGCTTCTTGTCGGCATCGCGCATGCCCCAGCTGGCGCCGACCGACAGCGAGGAATCGAATTGCCCTTCGATCTCGCCGATGTTGAATGAAACAGCCTGTGCCTGAGCGCAACAGCCCAGCGCAACCGCCGTGGCCAGCGCCTGTGGCGTGAAGATGGCGCGCATTGTTGTTTTTGTCATGCGTCTTCCCCGGTGAGTGACAGAAGGCCCCACCCTACTGCCGCCCCTCGGGAGCGATAAGCGCACCAAAGGGGTATTCGTGGTGTCGCTCGAAAGGATGAACAGCCACCCTGGCCGGGGTTTGCGTGCCACCATGGATCAGGCAGATGGGGGATTATCAGGAGGATGGATAGCGCGCAGGCGATCATTACTGAAATTGCAACAGTCCTTGTCCTGAACTGCTATTACTCATCTTGTTACAACCGACTATTCTTAACGCACTTTCAGGGCAAATGGCCCGCTTGGGTAAATCCAGGAAAAGTCTGATTCCAATAGATTGGCCTAATGTTTCAATCTGTTACCGCTGTTCACTGACGTTGATTTGTCGCTCCTTGATCCAACGTCTTACTTCGGCCGCTGCGTTTGCAGCGGCCTTTTTTATGCCCAAAAGAAAACGGGGCGCTTTTAGCGCCCCGTAGCATTCAACGGTGTTCAAGCAACGATCAGAGGCTGAACTTCTGTAAATTGGCCATCATCTCTTTCAACGCTTCGATGTTGTCCTTGGGGTGCGCGGCGCCTTCGAAGTCGCAGATTTGCGCCCAGTGCGCGGCCACATCGTCGGGTGAGAAGCCGGCCTCAGGGTCAAACCCCACGCCCAGGCTGCGTTCCCAGCGGGTCTTGCCGATCCAGCCGCCGCCGACTTCAAACAAGCCCGAAGTGTCCTGGCATGCCTCGCTGCCCAGGTACACCACCAACGGGCTGACCAGCTCCGGCTTGAGGCGCTCGAACACCTGCGGCGGGATCAGGCCTTCGGTCATGCGCGTGGCGCCGGTGGGGGCGATGGCGTTGACCAGGATGTTGTTCTTGCGCCCTTCCAGCGCGAGCGTGCGGGTCAAACCGTAGAGGCCCAGCTTGGCCATGCCGTAGTTGGACTGGCCGAAGTTGCCATAGATGCCCGAGGTGGACGCGGTAAAGATCACGCGGCCATAACCCTGCTCGCGCATGTGCGGCCAGGCGGCGCGGGTAACTTTGTAGGCACCTTCGACATGCACGCGGTACACCAGGTCCCAGTCACTGTCGTCCATTTTGTGGAAGGTCTTGTCGCGCAGAATGCCGGCGTTGTTGACCACCACGTCGACACGCCCGAACACGTCGAGGGCGTGCTGGACGATCTTGTCACCCTCGGTTACGGAGTCATGGTTGGCCTCGGCAATACCGCCGGCCTCTCGAATCTCAGCCACTACACGGTCGGCGGCCGAGGCATTCGCGCCTTCGCCCTGGGCCGAACCTCCGAGGTCGTTGACCAGCACTTTGGCCCCGTGCCTGGCAAACAGCAGCGCATGGGCACGGCCCAACCCGCCGCCGGCACCGGTGACGATCACGACCTTATCCTGAAACTGCACTGACTCACTCATACCGAACTCCGTTGGCGACAATGGCAATGGGCTGAGTGTCACGCACGCAGCCTTTGGTCACAATAAATACGCCCGAGGCTGAATGGTGCTCAATAAGGCAGGGGGATGATTGCCCGGCTCAGGAATAGGCCAAACGCGGTGCCGGCTGACCGATGCGTTCACGAAACGCCAAATAATGCTTGAGCACCAGCACCGGCGCTTCGATCTGCGGGTAGTGGCCGATATTGGCCAGCAACACCGAGTCGGCATTGGGCACCAACTGGTGATAACGCTCCACCATGTGCGCGCCGGAAATGGGGTCGACCTCGCCGTCGATCACCCGCAGCGGCACCTCTTCGCGTTGCATCGCCGCCACCCAGCGTTCACGCATACGCCGGCGCTGGGGAATGTAAGCAATCAGCTTATGCAGGATGCGCGGGCCATCGCCGCAGTTGATCAGGCTCCAGAAGTCATCCAGTGCACTTTCACTGGGCCGCGTGTTCGGGCCGAAAATCTGGCTGAAACTGTTCGACAAGGCATTACGCCCAAAGGCGCGGCCGACCATCCAGCCGAGCGGGCTGAGCAAGAGTTTCTGCACCAGCGCCGGGCGATGGGTCTCGGAAAACAGCCCACCATTGAGGAACACGCAGCTGGCCATCCGAAAGCGGCCGTCGTAGTGGCGCGCCAGTAATTCCTGGGCCACGCTGTCACCATAGTCATGGGCCAACACATGCACCGGCCGCTCCACGCGCAGGTGTTCGAGCAGCGCCTGTTGCAGGTCCGCCTGCTCCAGCAGGCAGTAATCGTGGTTCAACGGCTTGGCCGAATCGCCAAACCCCAACATGTCACAGGCGATCACCAAGTTACGCTGGGCCAGGGGCTGCCACAGGTAGTGCCAGTCCCAACTGGCGGTGGGAAAGCCATGAATCAACAGCAACGGCTCGCCCTGCCCCGCCACCCAGTAACGGATCACGTGGCCACGAAAGAGAAATTCCTGACTACGTTTGCGCCAGGCTCTGAGCGGTATCTCGGCGAGTGGCATCAGCTTTTATACCCGGGATCTTGCAGGTCCAATTTACGCAACAGCGCCGGCCACGCCAGTGCACCGCCCATACCTTGGGCGCTCTTTGTGACAACGGCCACCATCGCCTTGGCCCCCGCCAGAATCTGCGGCTCGATGGCAATCAATTCGGCGCCGCCGTTTTGTGCCAGCACCTGGATGTCGCACGCGCGCTGGAAGGTGAACATCATTAAAAACGTGTCGGCGATCGAGCCGGCGCAGGTCAACAGGCCGTGGTTATGCAGCATGAGGAAATTGTTGTCGCCCAGGTCTGCCTGCAAGCGGGCTTTTTCTTCAGGGTTGAGCGCCACGCCTTCATAGGCGTGATAGGCCAGGCTGGACAAGACAAAGGTGGATTGCTGGCTGATCGGCAGCACGCCCTGCTTCTGCGCCGATACCGCAACGCCCGCGGCGGTGTGGGTATGCAGCACACAGACCACGTCATGGCGCACTTCATGGATGGCACTGTGGATGGTGTAGCCGGCGGGGTTGATCTCGTAGGGACTGTCCATCAGCTTGTTGCCGGCCTGATCGACCTTGACCAGGCTCGACGCCGTTATCTCATGGAACATCAAGCCATAAGGGTTGATCAGGAAGTCATCGGTGCCCGGCACCTTGGCGGAAATATGCGTGAAGATCAGGTCATCCCAGCCATGCAGCGCCACCAGGCGATAGCAGGCGGCCAGGTCGACGCGGGTCTGCCATTCGGCAGCGCTGACCTGGTCTTTGACATGCTGTGGCGATAGAACAGGGGCTAGGCTCACGGCAACAACCTCCTTGGTTCGCGTTCTTATTATTTTTCTGGATGAGGGGCCAGTCTAGTCAGACGCCGTGACGCAAGGAGTTGCCTTGGCAGCCAGCTTGATGACTGAGCGAGTCAGTCATAAGAATAGTACAAGTGGTGTCAGAGAAGTGCCGCCAATAAAGGCACGGCAAACAGGTTGAGCAAGCCCGTGAGCACCATCACCAGGCCCGCCACCGAACCCTCTTCGCCGCCGACTTCGCGCGCGCGGCTGACACCCGCACCATGCGCACCCACGCCAAACAATGCGCCACGCGCCAAGGGTGTACGCAGTGGCAACCATTTGAGCAATACGCCGCCGAGCATGGCGCCGAACACACCGGTGAACATCACGAACACCGCCGTCAGCTCCGGCACGCCGCCAAGGTCCGAGGACACCGGCATGGCGAAGGGCGTGGTGATCGAGCGGGGTAACAGCGACATCGTTACCGAACTGTTCAACGCCAGCGCCTTGGCCAGCCCGAACGAGGTGCCGATGGACGCTGCGCTGCCCGCCACCATGCCCAGCAACAATGCCGACCAGTGGCGTGCCAACAAGCGACGCTGTTGCCAGATCGGCACGGCAAACGCCACGGTAACCGGCCCCAGCACCAGCATCAGCCAGTGGGTGTCGGTGGCGTATTCGGCATAGGCGGTTTTCATCGGCACCGCCACCGCCAGCAGCAGCGCCGGCACCAGAATCAAGGGTGACAGCAGGTAGCGGCCGGTGCGGCTATAGATCCAGCGGCTGAAAATATAGGCGGTCACGGTCAGGGCGAGCCAGAACACCGGCATCAGCTCAAGCTTCACGGCGCAGGCTCCAGCGGCAGACCATCTCCACGGTGAACGCGGTCACGAGCATCACCGCCAGTGTGCTGAAGCCGATCACCAGCAGGATGCGCCAGCCTTCATTGCGCACCAGGCCGCCGTAGTCAAGCAGGCTCATCAGGGCCGGGATAAAGAACAACAGCATCTCCGCCATCAACACCCCGGCGCCCAGTTGCAGGGCTGCCGGCTTGACCAGGCCACTGGCGAAAGTCGCCAGCAACAGGCCAAGGCCCACCACACCGCCGGGGATCGGCCACGCGAACCACACCGACAGCTGGGTGCCGAGCAGATAAATGGCCAGCAGTACCACCAACTCCGTGATCAGGCGGCCGAGATGTTTGAAGGTGAAAGGTTTCATGAGCTTTGGGTCCTCGCAGGCGCTCATTTTAATGAGACACGCCCCATACCCACAGCGAATTGTTAGACTGCATGCTATTCCAAACTGGAATCAAGCGATGGAATTCAAACAGCTGCGCAGCTTCGTCGAAGTGATCCACCGCGGGGGCTTTACCCAAGCCGGTAAAACCCTGCACATCAGCCAATCGGCGGTGAGCAAGCAAGTGGCGCAGCTGGAGCAAAGCCTCGGCACACCGCTGCTGGAGCGCACCGGTTCACACATCCGCCTGACCGCCAGCGGCCAAGTGGTATTGCAGCGCGCCGAGGCCATGTTGCGCCTGCAGACCGAGCTGCTCAGTGAGCTGGACGACATGCAACAACTGACGCGCGGTGAGCTGCGCCTGGGCTTGCCGCTGCTCGCGGGCGATACCTTGTTCGCCGGGTTGTTCGCCGAGTACCGCCGTCGCTATCCGAAGGTCTCCATCCAATTGCTCGAAGGCGGCAGCCGCACTATCGAGCAGGCGATTCTCAACGGTGAATTGGACGTGGGCGGCAGCTTGATGCCCAGCGACCCGGCGTTCGCCTGGCAACTCTTCTGTGATGAACCCTTGGACGCCTTGCTGCCAATTGACCATCCGCTGGCCGACAACGCCCAGGTGCGCCTGGAAGAATTGGCGGACACGCCGTTCCTGATGTACCAGCGCAGTTTCGTGCTCAATGACCGGCTGATGCAGGCGTGCCAGCAACTGGGCTTCACGCCCAAGGAGATCGGGCGCAGCGGCCAGGCGGACTTTCTGGTCGCCCTGGTCGCGGCGGGCCAAGGCGTGGTGTTATTGCCCAGCGTAGTTGCCCGTGGGCTGGTGCGACCGGGCGTGGTGCGCCTGACGCTCAAGGCGCCCGACTTCCTGCGCTGGGACATCGCCTTTATCTGGCGTGAGGGCGCCTATCTGTCGAAAGCCGCCCAGGCGTGGCTGGCATTGCTGCGTGAATTCCCGGTCAAGCGCGCAGTGCAGTGACCAACTCGGCCAGCCACGGCTCGGCGTCGGCTTCCGGGGTCACGCTTTCGCTGGCGTCCAGGCGCAGCATCGGCAGTACTTCGCGCACGCCCAGCTCAGCGAACAGTTCGCGCATTTGCTCACCGCCACCGCAGAACGTGTCGCCATAGCTGGCGTCGCCCAGGCCGATCACCGCACCGGGCAGGCCGCGCCAGGCGGCTGGCAGCTGGTCGCGAATGGTCGAGTACAGCGGTTGCAGGTTATCCGGCAGTTCGCCCATGCCGGTGGTCGATGTGACCGCCAGGAACGCCTCGGGGGCAAAGGCCTGCACGTCGGCCAAGGTGGCGCGTGGGTTGTGCCAGGCTTCAAAACCAGCCGCATTGAGGATGCCGGCGGCGTGGCGGGCGACTTCTTCAGCCGTGCCGTAGACCGAGCCGGAAAGGATGGCGACTTTCATCAATCTGATCCTGTGGTTGAGCGAAAGCGTGGGATATTAGCAGCTGACGCAACTATTTCAGCGCACACCGTGCGACATTCAAAAGTTGTCATAGAATTCAGACTTTAAAAACATGCGATGGACTGCTCAATGATCAACGCCAAACTGATGCAACTGGTGATTAACGCTTCCAACGACGGCATCGTCGTCGCCGAACGTGAAGGCCAGGACAAGCCGCTGATCTACGTGAACCCGGCGTTCGAGCGCATGACCGGTTACGCCTTGGACGACATCCTGTATCAGGATTGCCGCTTCCTGCAGTCGGGTGACCGCGATCAGCCGGCGCTGATGGCCATTCGTGAAGCCCTCGACAGCGGTGGTTCGTGCCGAGAGATCCTGCGCAATTACCGCAAGGACGGCACGCACTTTTGGAACGAGCTGTCGCTGTCCACGGTGTACAACCAAGCAGACAAGCAAACCTACTTCGTGGGCGTACAAAAAGACGTCACCATTCAGGTAAAAGCGCAGCAACGCGTCGCCCAGCTGGAAGCGCAGGTGGCCGAGCTTAAAGATGAGCTGGCGGCGCTCAAGACGACGAGCGGAATTAACAAAGTGTAAAAAATGCAGCCTTTAGGGCGATAATGGCTTTTTAATGCCTCCTCCTTGAGCTACATCAATGCACCGCGACGCTCTACTGACGCAGGACGAGCTGGATTTTATCCAGGACATGCAGCACAACCCGCAGCTCAACCTGCGGGATGCCTGGTCGAGCCTGACGGTCAATGGCGGTGCGCAGATTCGCGATTTGCTCACGCGGCTGGCCGCGCACGACCATGTCACCATCCAGGCGCAGTTCGATAACCAACAACTGACCTTCCCGCTGCACCTGGTGGAAGACGAGTTTCATGCGGTGCATCTGCGCCTGGGCGTGCCGAGCATTTTTGAAGACGGGCCGATGATCCGCCCATGGCGCCTGGCCCTTGAAGCACCCGTGGCGTTGGAAAACGTGCGGGGCAACCCTGCCGCGCTGTGGGTGCATGAAGTGTCATTCAAGGGTGTGCTGGTGGAGATTCGCGGGCGGGTCAAACCGCCGAAAACCTTTTCCCTGTGGTTCAGCCCGTCCGGTTACGAGCGTATTGCCTTGCGCGGCACGCTGGAACGGGAAACCGCGCGAGGCCTGTTCGCTTATCGCTTGAGCCAGAGTGACGCGGATGAGATCGAACGGCTACGCCAGTTCATTCTGCATCAGCACCGGTTGGTCCATCCGCACGTACACGCCTGAAATCAGCTATCCAGGCTGCCTGCGAGAAACTGCTGCAAGCGGCTCTGCATCTGGCGCCCTTCACTGCCCAGGCAGCCGATGGGCGAGCCGGCCAGGTCCTGCTCGGCCAGGTCCGCTGCGGCACCGGCCAGCAACAGCGGGCAATCCAGGGTCAGCGCCAGGCGACTCAGGCGCGCTGCCAGTTCATGGTTGTGCGCATGGTTGGAGAAAATCACCAGCGCCTGGGGACGGATCTTTTCACACACCAGTGTCAGCTCATCAAACGGCTGGCCCATGCCCAGCACTTTCACTGGCGTGTTCTCGTGGCTGAGCATCAGCGCCGCCACCAGCAGTTCCAATTTACGGCATTCGCCCGGCATGGCCGCCAGTAACACCCGCGGCGCCAGAGAGCTGCTCGCAAGTCTTAAGCGCTCAAAGGTATGCATGCGCAGGAAGGTGTCGTAAAAAAGCCATTCACTGGCCTGGCCGAAACGGCCCTGGTGGCGCAGCAGGTCACCCCACAGCGGCATAAAGATGTCCTGGAATGCGACGCTCAGTGGGTAAGTCGCAAAAACCTGGCCGTAAAGGCTCTCCAACTGACGGTCGTCAAAGGCGCTGACCGCGTTCAGCAAACGCGCCCGCCACTGTGACCACTCATGTTCGTCGACGCCATTGCCCTCGGCATGAAGTGCCACAGCCTGCTGATCGTCGCGTGCGAGGATCTTGCCGACCTTGCTGACGGCCACGCCACGCTCAATCCAATCGAGAATGCGATTGAGGGTCACAATATCGGCACTGGAATAGAGCCGATGCCCGCTTTCGGTGCGTGTCGGCTGGATCAGGCCATAACGACGCTCCCAGGCACGCAGGGTGACCGGGTTGACACCTGTCATTCTCGAGACATCACGAATCGGGAACAGCTCATCCGGGTCAGAGACGTGAGCCTGGTTCATTTCGCGAGTTTGAGCAGTCATTTCAGACATCAGAGATCGCAAACATTCATCTAAGTGTGGATCCCATTTAACGCTTTTAGACTTGTCCTTTTCAAGGGCTGGCCTGTCAGACCAATGCCACTGGTGTATTTCTTGAAAACAGGAATAATCCTTGCCTGTTTTTTGGTGATGACCTTACCCGGTCGCCACCTGTGTGCGCCGCCTACCCGGCTCAGCGCACCTGATTACTTGGAGATACACAATGTCTACCTCTCCCGTCACCTTGATGGTTGCGCGCCGCGTGGCCAAAGGGCGCTATGAAGAATTGATGGCCTGGCTGCGCGAAGGCGAGCAATTGGCCACTGACTTCCCCGGCTACCTGGGTTCCGGTGTGCTTGCGCCGCCGCCCCATGATGATGAGTTTCAGATCATCTTCCGCTTCGCCGATGAAAAAACCCTGCATGCCTGGGAGTTCTCCGCCTCGCGCAGCGCCTGGCTAAGCCGTGGCAGCGAACTGTTTGCCGACCCGTCCGAGCATCGCGTCAGCGGCATCGACGGCTGGTTCGGCGCCGTGGGCGCACGACCACCGCGCTGGAAACAGGCGGTGGCGATCTGGCTGGCATTTTTCCCGGTGTCGCTGTTGTTTAACTTCGGCCTGGGGCCGCTGCTCAGCGAGCTGGACATGTTCCCGCGTGTGCTGGTCAGTACCCTGGCACTCACGCCATTGATGGTGTACTTCTTTATTCCGCTCTCGACCCATCTGCTCGCAAGTTGGTTGCATCCAACGCCCACGCCCAAGGCTACCCAAGCCCCTGCGTGAGTACAGGGGCGGCCGGTCGCTGGTATAGTTTCAGCCTGCCAGCGACTCGAGCCTCCCATGACGGTAACCAACGCCCCGATCCTGATCACCGGTGCCGGCCAGCGTGTCGGCTTGTATTGCGCCGAGCGCCTGCTGGACGAAGGCCACAGGGTGATTTTCAGCTACCGCAGCCAACGCCCGGGCGTTGAGGCCTTGCGTGAGCGTGGTGCGCTCGGCGTGTTTGCCGACTTCTCCACTGAGGCCGGGATTCTGGCCTTTATCGCCGAACTGAAAACCCATACCGACAGCCTGCGTGCGATCATTCACAACGCCTCGGCGTGGGTTGCGGAAACGCCCGGCGACGAAAGCCGCGCCTTCACCGATATGTTCAGCGTGCACATGCTTGCGCCGTACCTGATCAACCTGCATTGTTCACCTTTGCTGCAACGCTCGACACCGGCCGATATCGTGCACATCAGCGATGACGTGGTACGCAAGGGCAGCCGCCAGCACATCGCCTACTGCGCCACCAAGGCCGGCCTCGACAGCCTTACACTGTCGTTTGCCGCGCAGTTCGCGCCGCTGATCAAGGTCAACGGCATCGCGCCGGCGATGGTGATGTTCAACGAAGGCGACGACGCGGCGTACCGAACCAGGGTGCTGGCCAAGTCGGCGCTGGGTATCGAGCCTGGGCCTGATGTGATCTACCAGAGTGTGCGTTACCTGCTGGACAACCCGTATGTCACCGGAACCACCCTGACCGTCAACGGCGGGCGGCATATCAAGTAAGCCGTTTGTGAGGATGTTGTATGACCTTGTCCCTGCCCCAACACTACCGCGAGATCCTCAAAGGCCTGGGCGAAGACCCGGAGCGCGAAGGCTTGCTCGACACCCCCAAGCGCGCCGCCAAGGCCATGCAGTACCTGTGTCATGGCTATGAGCAAAACCTGGAAACCATCGTCAACGGCGCCTTGTTCGCCTCCGATAACGACGAGATGGTGATCCTCAAGGACATCGAGCTGTATTCGCTGTGCGAACACCATTTGCTGCCCTTTATCGGCAAGGCCCACGTGGCCTATATACCGACCGGCAAGGTGCTGGGCCTGTCGAAGCTGGCGCGCATTGTCGACATGTACGCGCGGCGCCTGCAGATCCAGGAAAACCTCACGCGGCAGATCGCCGACGCGATCCAGCAGGTCACCCAGGCCGCAGGCGTGGCGGTGGTGATCGAAGCCAAGCACATGTGCATGATGATGCGCGGCGTGGAGAAACAGAATTCAACCATGAACACCTCGGTGATGCTCGGCGCGTTCCGCGAGTCGAACACCACGCGCATGGAGTTCCTGCAACTGATCGGACGGAGCAAGTAGCAATGCCACAACTTCAACCAGGCATGGCGCGCATCCGGGTCAAGGACCTGTGCCTGCGCACCTTTATTGGCATCAATGAAGATGAGATCAACAACAAGCAGGATGTGCTGATCAACCTGACCATCCTGTATGCCGCACAGGAAGCTGTGCGCGACAATGACATCGACCACGCACTGAATTACCGCACCATCACCAAGGCGATCATTGCCCACGTCGAAGGCAATCGCTTTGCGCTGCTCGAACGTCTGACGCAAGAGTTGCTGGACCTGGTAATGAGCAATGAGTCAGTGCTGTATGCCGAAGTCGAAGTGGACAAGCCCCATGCGCTGCGCTTTGCCGAGTCGGTGTCGATAACCCTCGCTGCCAGCCGCTGATAGTTAAGTGAGCCTTATGAACGATCAACAACGCCTCGAACTCGAAGCCGCCGCCTTTCGCCGGTTGGTGGCCCACCTGGACAGCCGCAAGGATGTGCAGAACATCGACCTGATGAACCTCGCAGGTTTTTGCCGCAACTGCTTATCCAAGTGGTACAAGGCCGAGGCCGACGAGCGCCACATCGAGCTGAGCCTCGATGACGCCCGCGAAGTGGTGTACGGCATGCCGTACGCCGAGTGGAAAGCCCAATACCAGCAAGAAGCCAGCGCCGACCAACAGGCGGCGTTCGCCAAAGGAAAACCCCATGACTGATTTGAACACCCTGCGCGCCAGCCTCGACAGCGGCGAACATGTTTTTGCCGACACCCTGGCCTTTGTGGCTGCCGGTTACGACTACCAGCCGCAGGCTTTTACCAATGGCGGCGTAGAAAACGCTGCTGGCCAGAACGAAGGTTCATGCAAGACCTTGGGCCTGGCGCTGCTGGAAGGCTTGAGCGATCAGGAAGCGTTGCTGGCGTTTGGTGAGCATTACCGTTCGGTGGTGGCGACGCCAGAGGGCAGTGATCACGGCAATATTCGCGCGCTGATTGCCCATGGTTTGGCCGGTGTGAAGTTCACCGCACAGCCCCTGACCCGTAAACCCTGAGACAGATACAAATCAAAATGTGGGAGCGGGCTTGCTCGCGAAAGCGGTGTATCAGAGAAATATTCTTTGACTGACACTCCGCATTCGCGAGCAAGCCCGCTCCCACATTTGATCTGTGTTGCCCCTAAACCCCGGGCATAAAAAAACCGGCCTCTCGGCCGGTTTTTTCATTTCAACGGGTTTAGAACGAAGCGTCCTTCAAACCGTCGAGGTAACGCTCGGCGTCCAGCGCCGCCATGCAACCGGCGCCGGCCGAGGTGATGGCCTGGCGGTACACGTGGTCAGCCACGTCACCGGCGGCGAAGATACCTTCGATGTTGGTCGCAGTGGCGTTGCCTTCACGGCCGCCGTGTACAACCAGGTAGCCGTCTTTGGCTTCGAGCACGCCTTCGAACAGCGACGTGTTCGGGGTGTGGCCGATGGCGATGAACACGCCGTCGACTTTCAGCTCGTCGAAGCTGCCGTCGTTGTTTTTCAGGCGAGCGCCGGTCACGCCCATATTGTCGCCCAGGACTTCGTCCAGGGTGGCGTTGAGCTTGAGGATGATCTTGCCTTCAGCCACACGGGCGTGCAGCTTGTCGATCAGGATCTTCTCGGCGCGGAACGTCTCACGGCGGTGAACCAGGGTCACGGTGCTGGCGATGTTGGCCAGGTACAGCGCTTCTTCCACGGCGGTGTTGCCGCCACCGACCACAGCGACCGGCTTGTTGCGGTAGAAGAAACCGTCGCAGGTCGCGCAGGCGGAGACGCCTTTGCCCATGAACGCTTCTTCCGATGGCAGGCCCAGGTAACGGGCGCTGGCGCCGGTGGCGATGATCAGCGCGTCACAGGTGTAGACACCGCTGTCGCCGGTCAGGCTGTAAGGCTTTTTCGAGAAGTCGACCTGGTTGATGTGGTCGAAAACGATCTCGGTTTCAAAGCGCTCGGCGTGCTCTTTCATACGTTCCATCAGCACCGGGCCGGTCAGGCCGTGCACATCGCCCGGCCAGTTGTCGACTTCAGTGGTGGTGGTCAACTGACCGCCCGCCTGCATGCCGGTAATCAGCAGCGGCTTGAGGTTGGCCCGGGCAGCGTAGACGGCAGCGCTGTAACCGGCAGGGCCGGAACCGAGAATAATCACTCGCGAATGACGGGTATCAGACATGACTCACTCCTATCGACCGCCCGGACTACAAGGCAGCTGGAATAAAAAAGGACCGCGAAGCACTTGGGGAAGGCTTGAACTCGCAGGCCCTGAAAATAATGGGTGCAGCGTATAGAGGGGGGCAAGATTAAGGAAATACGGAATAACAATCCAGCTCATAGGTGGTCTCTATGCAGTCGACGCGGTTAATCGACACCCTGGTTACCTAGATGTTACCGCTGATGTCGCCGCTTTCGCCGAACAAGCAAAGCCGGTAAGGTCGGCGCGTTCGTCTTCCTGCTCGGAGTTCTCCATGCCTGCCCCTGCTCTTTCTGGCCCGCAATACCTGCGTGAAGGCCTAAAACTGGTGTTGAGCCCTGGCCTGCGCCTGTTTGTGCTGCTGCCGTTGGCGATCAACCTGGTGCTGTTCGTCGGTTTGATCTATTTCGCCGGCCATCAGTTCAGCCTGTGGGTCGACACCTTGATGCCGACGCTACCCAGTTGGCTGAGTTTCCTCAGTTACATCCTGTGGCCCTTGTTTGTGGTACTGGTAGTGTTGATGGTGTTTTTCACCTTCACCATGCTGGCCAATATCATTGCCGCGCCGTTTAACGGTTTTCTCTCGGAGAAAGTCGAGGTAGTGGTGCGCGGCACCGATGACTTCCCCGCCTTCAGCTGGGGCGAGTTGATTGCCATGGTCCCGCGCACCCTGGCGCGGGAAATGCGCAAACTGGGTTACTTCCTGCCACGCGCCATCGGGCTGTTTATCCTGTCGTTCATTCCGGTGGTCAACCTGATCGCAGCGCCGCTGTGGCTGCTGTTCGGCGTGTGGATGATGGCGATCCAGTACATCGACTACCCGGCGGATAACCACAAGCTGGGCTGGAACGAAATGCTCGCCTGGCTGCGCCAGAAGCGCTGGCAGAGCATGAGCTTTGGCGGCATTGTTTATCTGGTGCTGCTGGTGCCGGTGGTCAACCTGCTGATGATGCCGGCTGCCGTCGCGGGAGCCACGTTATTCTGGGTACGTGAGCAAGGCGCCGAGGCGATGGCGCGGCAGGCGATAGCCAAGTCATAAATCCATCATCCTAGCGTCACAATGACGACATGGCCCACGGTGACACTGTGGGTCATGACGACAGCCTCGCTCCACATCACCCTGATTACCGAAACCTTCCCGCCGGAAATCAATGGGGTGGCCAATACCCTTGGCCGCCTGTGTGAGGGTTTGCGCGCGCGTGGCCATCATGTCGAATTGGTACGCCCACGCCAGGGTGTCGACCAGAGCCGACCCAGCGACGATGGATTACTGTTGTGTCGCGGCTGGCCACTGCCGGGTTACCCGGGGCTGCAGTGGGGCCAGTCGTCGATGCACAAGTTGCTGCGGCGCTGGACACGCCAGCGCCCGGACGTGCTGTACATCGCCACTGAGGGGCCGCTGGGGCTGTCGGCGCTACGTGCGGCGCGGCGCCTGGGGATCAGCGTGGTCAGCGGGTTTCACACCAACTTCCAGCAATACTCCAATCAATATGGCTTGAGCCTGCTCAGCCGCATGGTCACCCATTACTTGCGCTGGTTTCACAACCGCTCGACCCTGACCCTGGTGCCCAGCGCCAGCCAGCGCCTGGAGCTGGAGCGTCGCCACTTCGAGCGCCTGGGCATGTTGTCACGCGGCGTCGACAGCCAGTTGTTCCACCCCGCCAAACGCGATAACGCGTTGCGTGAAAGCTGGGCGCTCAACAACGACCAGATCGCCGTGTTGCATGTGGGCCGCCTGGCACAGGAAAAAAACCTGGGGCTGCTCAAGCGCTGCTTTGAAACCTTGCAGGACACCTACCCGCTGCGCCAGATGAAACTGATCATCGTCGGCGACGGCCCGCAGCGGGCGACGCTGGAAAAGGAACTGCCCGAGGCGATTTTCTGCGGCACCCTGCGCGGTGAAGAACTGGCGCGGCACTACGCGTCCGGCGATGTGTTCCTGTTCCCCAGCCTGACCGAAACCTTCGGCAACGTGGTGCTGGAAGCCATGGCCTCGGGACTGGGTGTGGTGGCGTACGACCAGGCCGCCGCGACCCAGCATATTCGCCATGGCTACAACGGCGTGCTCGCAATGCCGGGGGATGAGGATGCGTTTTGTGACGCTGCCAACTGGCTGCTGGAAGATGCCGAGAGTTTGCGCCGCATGCGCTTGAATGCTCGCCAGCATGCGAGCCGCCAGGGTTGGCCGGCGATTATCGAGCAGTTTGAGCGTCAATTGCGCGGGGTGTGCGGCGAGCGGACGGTGATTGCAGGGGAGTCGCGTTTGATCTGAGGCCAGTGTTGACCGTTAGATCGCAATCGCGGGCAAGCCCGGCTCCCACATTGGAACGCATTTTCCTGTGGGAGCCGGTTGCCCGCGATGGCGTCGAAGCAGACGCTACACCAGGCTGGTCAACGCCTCACGACTGAACGGCAGAATGTCGCCCTCACGGCCTTCGCGCACTTTCACGGCCCAATCCGGGTCCACCAGCAGGGCACGGCCCACGGCAACCAGGTCGAATTCCTCGTTGTTCAGACGCTCCAGCAGTTTTTCCAGGCTGGCCGGTTGGGCGACCATGTCGGTGTTGACCATGAACTGCAGGAACTCGCCATCCAGGCCCACACTGCCGACGGTGATGGTCGGCTTGCCGGTGAGCTGGCGGGTCCAGCCGGCCAGGTTGAGGTCGGAGCCTTCGAATTCCGGCTCCCAGAACCGACGCGTGGAGCAGTGGAAAATATCCACACCGGCGTCCGATAACGGCTTAAGGAACTCACCCAGCGCCTCGGGGGTTTGCACCAGGCGCGCGGTGTAGTCCTGCTGCTTCCATTGAGAGAAGCGCAAGATGATCGGAAAGTCCGGACCGACGGCGGCGCGGGTGGCCTGGATCAATTCAATGGCAAAACGCGAACGGTTGGCCAGGCTGCCGCCGTATTCGTCTGTGCGCTGGTTGCTGCCTTCCCAGAAGAACTGATCGACCAGATAGCCGTGGGCGCCGTGGATCTCCACGCCATCCATGCCGATGCGCTGGGCATCCTTGGCGGCTTGGGCGAAGGCGCTGATCACGTCCTTGATGTCTTGATGGGTCATGCCGTGAACGACGACAGTGCCGTCTTTGAGTTTCTCCATCGGGCCGTAGGCCGGCACGCTGGCGTCAGGCTCGGTGCCGATACGGCGCACGCTGCCCACGTGCCACAACTGCGGGACGATCTTGCCGCCTTCGGCGTGTACGGCGTCGACCACTTTCTTCCAGCCGGCCAGCGCGGCCTCACCGTAAAAATGCGGGACGTTCGGGTAGCCATTGGAGGCCTGATGATCGACCACGGTGCCTTCGGTGATGATCAGGCCCACACCGGCGGCGGCGCGGCGACGGTAGTACTCGATGACTTTGGAATTGGGTACGCCGCCCGGTGAGAACGAACGGGTCATGGGCGCCATGACCACACGGGTGGACAGTTGCAGTGCACCGAGCTGGAAGGGTTTGAACAGAGCTTGGACAGGCATGGGGCACTCCACATAAGAGGGATTTATGATGTGGATAATATGGGCCGCGCAATGTACTGGGTAGCACTATTGATCTGGGTGATTAAGGGGTAAAAGCGGGACGCTGAGCGTCCGGGGCGGCATTCCCACGCAGAGCGTGGGAACGATCAAGCTGCACCAAAGGTGTTCAGCTCAGGGCTTTTTCGATGGCCTGTACGATCGTCGGATCATCCGGTGCGGTGCGCGGCGAGAATCGCGCCAGTACACGACCGTCCTTGCCGAGCAGGAACTTCTCGAAATTCCAGGTGATATCCCCGGGAAACTCAGCGCCCTCGCCCGCCAGCAGGCGATACAGCTGATGGCGATCGTGGCCGTTCACGTCAAGCTTGCTGCCCAACGGGAAGGTCACGCCGTAGTTCAGGCTGCAGAACGCCTGAATTTCCTCTTCGGTGCCCGGCTCCTGGCCTGCAAACTGGTTGCACGGCAGGCCAAGCACAGTAAAACCCTGGCCTTTGTACTGCTGATAAAGGTTTTCCAATGCCGCATATTGCGGGGTCAAACCACATTTGGAGGCCACGTTGACCACCAGCACCACTTGCCCCTTGAAGGGCGCCAGCGGCAGCTCTTGTCCGTCCAAAGCTTTGAGTTTCAGGTCGTGGAAAGCACTCATGACGAACTCCAGATATCCCATGTTCTTCGCGTTGCGGCTGTTCGAGATTACAGACCACAAGCCTGCAATCATAGACGCCGATTGAAAAACTCGCCCGCCGGTTACTGCGCGGTCGGCCAGGGCAAAATCGGAATCGCGGTGACCGCATTCTGCGGGCTGCCTTCGATCAGACGGTCGCTGTAGACCAGGTACACCAGGGTATTGCGCTTCTTGTCGAGGAAGCGCACCACCTGCATGGTCTTGAACACCAGCGAAGTACGCTCCTTGAACACTTCGTCGCCATCCTTGAGCTCGCCCTTGAAATGAATCGGGCCAACCTGACGGCAGGCTATCGACGATTCAGCGCGGTCTTCGGCCAGGCCCAGGCCGCCTTTGACGCCGCCGGTCTTGGCACGCGACAGGTAGCAGGTCACGCCGTCGACCTTGGGGTCATCAAACGCCTCGACCACTATGCGGTCGTTGGGGCCGACAAACTTGAACACCGTCGACACCTGGCCGATTTCTTCGGCCGAGGCCAGCAACGGCATGGCCAGCAGCAGGCCGAGCAATCCTTTCATGACACGCATCGTGTATTTCCTTTATTCAGACCAGGATCAGGTTATCGCGGTGAACCAGTTCCGGTTCGGCCATGTAACCCAAGAGTCCGACAATCGCGTCGGACGATTGTCCAATAATCTTCTGGGCTTCCAGTGCGCTGTAGTTGGCCAGGCCACGGGCGATCTCGCGACCATCGGGCGCCACACACACCACCATCTCGCCACGGCGGAAGCTGCCCTGCACCAACTTGACGCCGACCGGCAGCAGGCTCTTGTTGCCCTGGGACAAGGCTGACACAGCACCGTCGTCCAGAACCAGCGTGCCACGGGTTTGCAGATGACCGGCCAGCCACTGTTTGCGCGCCGCGAGCATGCCGCGTTCCGGCGACAGCAGCGTACCGATGCGCTCACCGGCCTTGAGGCGGTCCAGCACACGCTCCAGGCGCCCACCGACGATGATGGTGTGCGCGCCGGAACGCGCGGCCAGGCGTGCCGCACGCAGCTTGGTCTGCATGCCGCCACGGCCCAATGCACCGCCGACGCTGCCGGCCACGGCGTCGAGCGCCGGGTCATCGGCGCGGGCTTCGTAGATAAGCTGGGCGTCGGGGTTGTTACGCGGGTCAGCGTCAAACATGCCGTCGCGGTCGGTGAGGATCACCAGCAGGTCGGCTTCCACCAGGTTGGCGACCAGCGCGGCCAAGGTGTCGTTATCACCGAAGCGGATTTCGTCGGTGACCACCGTGTCGTTCTCGTTGATCACCGGGATGACCTTGAGCTCAACCAGTGCGCGCAGGGTGCTGCGAGCATTGAGGTAACGCTTGCGGTCGGACAGGTCGTCATGGGTCAGCAGGATCTGCGCCGTGTGGCGGCCGTGCTCGGCAAAGCTGGATTCCCAGGCTTGCACCAGGCCCATTTGGCCGATGGCGGCGGCGGCTTGCAGTTCGTGCATCGCGCTGGGTCGCGCGGTCCAGCCGAGGCGGCTCATTCCGGCGGCAACGGCCCCGGACGAGACCAGCACCAACTCGACACCGGCCTCATGCAAGGCCACCATCTGCTCGACCCAGACGCTCATGGCTGCGCGATCCAGACCTTTGCCATCCGCCGTCAGCAGCGCACTTCCGATCTTTACGACCCAGCGCTGCGCACCTGTCACTTTGCTCCGCATCATCTTCAACCTTAGATAGAGGGCCGCGCGACCCAGCGCTGGCCATAACGTTATATCCGGATACTAAAACGCCGCTCTGTAAGGAGCGGCGTTCAAGTTTACTGCAACGAATCAGTCGCGCACGTAAATGATTTCCGGACCGTCTTCATCATCCACGTCTTCTTCGTCCCAATCGTCGTCGCCGATGTCATGGACCGACTTCACGCCGCTGCGGCGCAGGGCACGCTGGTCGTCCAGAGCCTGCAGCTGGGCGCGGGCTTCGTCTTCGATCTGCTGGTCGAGTTCGGCCAGTTCGGCCTTGAATACCGGGTCGGCCGCCAGGCGGTCGGCGCGGTCTTCGAGGTAGCGCATGATGTCGCGGGTCAGGCGCTCGGTGCCTTCTTTGGCGATGGCCGAGATCACATAGACCGGGCCTTCCCACTCCAGACGGTCAACGATTTCCTTGACGCGTTCTTCGTGCTCTTCTTCGAGGATCTGGTCGCACTTGTTCAGCACCAGCCAGCGGTCACGCTCGGCCAGGGCCGGGCTGAACTTGGTCAGCTCGCTGACGATCACTTCGGCGGCATCCGGTGCGCTGGTGTCATCCAGCGGCGCCATGTCGACGAGGTGCAGCAGCAAACGGGTACGCGACAAGTGCTTGAGGAAGCGAATCCCCAGGCCGGCACCGTCGGAAGCGCCTTCGATCAAGCCGGGAATGTCGGCGATCACGAAGCTTTTCCAGCGGTCTACGCTGACCACGCCCAGGTTTGGCACCAGGGTGGTGAACGGGTAGTCGGCGACTTTCGGCTTGGCGGCCGAGACCGAGCGGATGAAGGTACTTTTACCGGCGTTCGGCAAGCCCAACAGGCCCACGTCTGCCAGTACTTTCATCTCCAGCTTGAGGTCACGCTGCTCGCCGGGCTTGCCCGGCGTGGTCTGGCGTGGCGCACGGTTGGTACTGGACTTGAATCGGGTGTTACCCAGACCGTGCCAGCCGCCCTGCACAACCATCAGTTTCTGGCCGGCCTTGGTCAGGTCGCCAATCACTTCCTGGGTCGCAGAGTCGATGATCGTGGTGCCGACCGGTACGCGCAGTACCAGGTCTTCGCCTTTTTTACCGGTGCAGTCGGTGCTGCCGCCGTTGGAACCACGCTCGGCATCGAAGTGCCGGGTGTAACGGTAGTCGACCAGGGTGTTGAGGTTTTCGTCGGCCATCATGTAGATGGAACCGCCGTCGCCGCCGTCACCGCCGTTTGGGCCACCGTTTTCGATGAATTTTTCGCGACGGAAACTCATGCAACCGTTACCGCCGTCGCCTGCTTTTACTCGGATGGAAACTTCATCAACGAACTTCATAACAAAACGCCTCTCGTCGCATGGACGAGCTTAAGAAACCAAGACATAAGACTCTTGCAAAAATGAGCGCAGCGACCTCAGAAAACGACCGCACATCCAGCGCCTGAGCCCATCACAAACAGCTTTGCAAGAGACTCACTCCACAAACGAAAAAGCCCCGTCGCGAGACAGGGCTTTTCCAGCGATCGCGCAATTAAGCGGCGACAACGCTCACGTAACGGCGGTTGAACGCGCCTTTTACTTCAAACTTGATCACGCCTTCGATTTTAGCGAAGAGGGTGTGATCTTTACCCATGCCAACACCGTAACCGGCGTGGAATTGGGTGCCGCGCTGACGCACGATGATGTTGCCCGGAATGATTTTCTGGCCGCCATACATCTTAACGCCAAGGCGTTTGGCTTCTGAGTCGCGACCGTTACGGGTACTACCACCAGCTTTTTTGTGTGCCATGAGTCAATTCTCCTAGTGAGGAATTAGGCTGAAATTAAGCCTGAATACCGGTGATTTTGATCTCGGTGTACCACTGGCGGTGGCCCATACGCTTCATGTGGTGCTTACGACGACGGAACTTGATGATGCGGACTTTATCGTGACGACCTTGGGAGATCACTTCAGCCACAACGGTAGCGCCAGCAACAACTGGAGCGCCGATGTTCACGTCATCGCCATTAGCGACCAACAGAACGCGATCAAAGGTAACGGATTCGCCAGTAGCGACTTCCAGTTTTTCGATCTTCAGGTATTCACCTGGGGCGACCTTGTATTGCTTGCCACCAGTAACAATTACTGCGTACGACATGGTATTTCTCCGATAATCCTGCTCACCCAGCGCTTTATAAGAAAAGGTATTGGCTGGCATGGCTGCATGGGATGGACGTCCCGAATGCAATTGCGTAAGGCAGGTGCTGCCCAGGAAGTTCAGGGTGCGCGATTGTACGCAAGCTGTAGATGCCTTGCAAGGGGCCGCCAGTCGCCTTGAAAGCGTAGCGAGCGAAGGGAAGACAACGAAAAAACAGGCGAGGAAGCGGAGTTTACGGGTTGTAAATGAGCATTCCGAGCCTGTTTTTGACGCAGGATTGCGCGCGTAGAGCCGAAGGCTCCCAGCCTGCAGTAGCTTTCATGGTGACTGGGCGCGCCTTGACACTGCGGGGTCAGGGTCCTAGCATGCCGCGCAACCCTTCTGGAGCGACTGTCGCTGATGCAACCCCAAGCTTTCTACCGCGCGGTCGCGGACGATTTTAGCGCCGTCGACGGCATCATCAAGCAGCAGCTGACGTCTAAAGTGCCGCTGGTCTCCAAAATTGGCGACTACATTACGTCGGCGGGCGGTAAACGCCTGCGTCCTTTATTAGTGTTGCTGTGTGGCAAGGCACTGGGCCGCGAAGGCGATGACCTGCGCCTGCTGGCCGCCACCATCGAATTCCTGCACACCGCCACCCTGCTGCATGACGACGTGGTCGACATGTCCGGCATGCGCCGTGGCCGCGAGACGGCCAATGCGATGTGGGGCAATGCCCCCAGCGTACTGGTAGGCGACTTCCTGTACTCGCGCTCGTTCGAAATGATGGTCGAGCTGGGCTCGATGCCGGTGATGAAGATTCTTTCACAAGCCACGCGCATCATCGCCGAAGGCGAAGTGTTGCAGCTGTCCAAGGTCCGCGACGCCAGCACCACCGAAGAAACCTACATGGAAGTGATTCGCGGTAAAACCGCGATGCTCTTCGAAGCATCCACCCACAGCGCCGCCGCCCTCTGTGGCGCAACGGCCGAACAGGCCGAAGCCCTGCGCACCTTCGGTGATCATCTGGGCGTGGCATTCCAACTGGTCGACGATCTGCTCGACTATAAGGGTGACGCCGAAACCCTGGGCAAGAACGTCGGTGACGACCTGGCCGAGGGCAAGCCGACCTTGCCGCTGATCTACACCATGCGCGAAGGTACGCCGGAACAGGCCGCCCTGGTGCGCAAGGCGATCCAGAAAGGCGGAATTGAAGACCTCGAAGCTATCCGTGCAGCGGTAGAAGCCTCGGGTTCGCTGGAATACACCGCACAGTTGGCGCGCGACTATGTGGCCCGTGCCATCCAGTGCCTGGACGCCCTGCCAGCCAGCGAATACCGGGACGCCCTGGTTGAGCTGAGTGAGTTTGCGGTCGCCCGTACGCACTAAAGACTCTTTGCAGAGCTGGCTTATGTGGGAGCGGGCTTGCTCGCGAATGCGGTAGATCAGTCAGCTATGAAGTGACTGACACACCGCATTCGCGAGCAAGCCCGCTCCCACATTTGGTTCACCATTCCCAACTCACTCCCCGCTCTCAGCACAAAACCCTATATAATGTGCGACTTTTAGCCACCCTGACTCTCAAGGAGCTTTAGTGAGCACGTTGCCACCCTGCCCAAAATGCAATTCCGAGTACACCTACGAAGACGGCGCCCAGCTGATCTGCCCGGAATGCGCCCACGAGTGGTCCGCCAATGGCGAGGCCGAAGTGGCGGGCGACGAAACCGTGAAGAAAGACTCTGTGGGCAATGTCCTGCAAGACGGCGACACCATTACCGTGATCAAGGACCTCAAGGTCAAGGGCACGTCACTGGTGGTCAAGGTCGGCACCAAGGTCAAGAACATCCGCCTGTGCGACGGCGATCACGATATCGATTGCAAGATCGACGGTATCGGCCCGATGAAACTCAAGTCCGAGTTCGTGCGCAAAGTCTGAACCTGCTGCATCCATCCCGCGCCCGCCGCGGGATGGCGTTTTGCCCTCCGCGCTGACCTGTCTCAATATCCACACAGAAAAACCAGGAAACCGCCAATAGGCACTTGCTATTCTACGAATAAGAATTATTCTCATTGAAACCCATCAAGGAGAACCACCATGACTTATTTGATAGATGCCTGGCTGGATCGCCCACACCCTTACCTGCGGATCCTGCATCGGGAAACCGGCGAAGTTTGTGCGGTGCTAGAAGAAGAAGCCTTGAGCGAACTGCAGGACCAGGGCGACCTGGACGTCAACGGCTTGAGTTCGAGTGAACCTGGGGTGCTGAAGGAGGTGGTGCGTAATCTGTTTCTGTTCTGCTATGCCAGAGCGTTGCGCCCGGCGACGGAGCTCAATGGCAAGTTCCACCCATGAACCACCGCGCAAAACCTGAATGCACCGGCTTCATGTGGGAGCCGGGCTTGCCCGCGATACAGGCGACTCGGTCAAACCCGCTACCGAGGTGATGCTATCGCAGGCAAGCCAGCTCCCACACAGAGCCAGGCGCAATCAACAGGCCTTACAGAACGTCGAGCAGCTCAACGTCGAACACCAGAACGCTGTGCGGCGGAATGCTGCCAACGCCTTGGGCGCCGTAAGCCAGTTCGCTCGGCACGTACAGGCGCCATTTGCTGCCGGCATTCATCAGTTGCAGGGCTTCGGTCCAGCCAGCGATCACGCCGCCCACCGGGAATTCTGCAGGCTGGCCGCGCTCGTAGGAGCTGTCGAACACAGTGCCGTCGATCAGGGTGCCATGGTAGTGAGTACGCACCTGGTCTTCACGAGTCGGCTTGGCGCCGCTACCGGCGGTCAGCACTTCAAATTGCAGGCCGGAAGCCAGGGTGGTGATGCCTTCACGCTTGGCGTTTTCAGCCAGGAACTCCAGGCCGGCGCCAGCAGCCGCTTCGGCCTTGGCTGCCGCTTCGGCTTGCATGATTTCACGGATCACTTTGAAGCTGGCCGCCATTTGCTCTTGATCAACACGGCTTGGCTTGCCGGCGAAGGCGTCGGTCAGGCCAGCCAGGATGGCGTCGATGCTCACGCCCGGTGGCGGGTTGTCGCGCAGTTGGTCGCCCAACTGACGGCCGATACCGTAGCTGACGCGGGTTTCGTCGGTGGACAGATTAACTTCGGACATGAAGAGGCTCCGCTGTAGGGCAGCACGGTTTCCCGTGCCATCCAGAACTAAAAGGGCCCGCAGACTAGCACACAAGAGCCGCCTCTGATCAGCCCCCCGGCTGCCGCCTTCAGAGGATCCAACCTTGCAATAGCGACCCTTCGTCGCACCCGTAAGAAATGTATTTCAGAATCACCCCCCGCCGCCGATACAGCGCTACAAACTTTGGCTGGCTCAAACAACAACACCGTCCAGCAGACACACATCATTCTTGCGGAGCATTCGATGAATAGCTGGTTCGGCAACATCAGCGTCAACCTCAAACTCGGCCTGGGCTTTGGCCTGGTGCTGGTCCTCACCTCGATCCTGGCCCTGACCGGCTGGACCAGCCTGGGCGGCTTGATCGACCGCAGTAACTGGATGAGCGACATCACCCAGCTCAACGCGTCCCTGACCAAGCTGCGCATCGTGCGCCTGCAATACATGCTGGCCAATGGCGACGAAGCCGTGGCACAGAACGTCCAGACCAGCCTTGACGCCTTCGCCGCCCAGCAACAGAAACTGCTGGACAGCTTCAAGAGCCCGGAAAATCGCAAATTGCTCACCGAGCAGAAAGCCGTCATCACGGCTTACCAGCAGTCGCTGAACAAAATGCGTGAGGCCTACCGTAACGGCAATGCCGCGCGCCAAGTGATGGGTGACAAGGCCGACATCGCCAACGGGCAGATCGACGCACTGGAGACCGGCGTGCAGCAAGCGCCCGACAGCCCGGAGCGCTTCGCCCAGTACCAGGCTGTGACGCACGCCAAGGAAGAATTCCACCTGGCGCGCTATGAAGTGCGTGGCTACACCAACTCCCCCAGCGCAGAAACCGAAGCCCGCGCTGCGGCTCAAATCGAGAAAGCCATCAGTGGCTTGAAAGGCCTCAGCAGCGTATTTGGTTCAAGCCAACAAAGCGCACTGACGTCGCTGGAAACCGCACTTGGCGCCTATCGCAGCGCCGTACAGAGCTACAAGGCCGCCAACGCCAACATCGTCAGCGCCCGCGCCGAAATGACCACCCAGGGCGCCGATATCGTCACCATCAGCGACAAGCTGTACGACATTCAGCTCGATCGCCGTGACGCCGAAAGCACCCAGGCCCGCAGCCTGCAATTGATCAGCACCTTGCTGGCGTTGCTGGTGGGCATCATCGCGGCCCTGGTCATCACCCGCCAGATCACTCGCCCGATCCAGGACACCCTGGCCGTGGTGGAGCGTATCGCTTCCGGTGACCTGAGCCACAATATCCAGGTGACCCGCCGCGATGAACTCGGCGTATTGCAGCAAGGTATCCAGCGCATGGGCACCACCCTGCGCGAGCTGATCAGCGGCATTCGCGACGGCGTAACCCAGATCGCCAGCGCCGCCGAAGAACTCTCGGCCGTGACCGAGCAGACCAGTGCCGGCGTGAACAGCCAGAAGATCGAGACCGATCAAGTCGCCACCGCGATGCATGAAATGACTGCCACCGTGCAGGAAGTCGCGCGCAACGCCGAGCAAGCCTCGCTGGCCGCTGCCGACGCCGATGGGCAAGCCCGCGCCGGCGACAAAGTGGTGGCCGAGGCCATCGCTCAGATCGAACGCCTGGCCGCCGAAGTGGCGCGCTCTACCGACGCCATGACGCACCTGCAGCAAGAGAGCAACAAGATCGGCAGCGTGATGGACGTGATCAAGGCCGTGGCCGAGCAGACCAACCTGTTGGCGCTCAACGCGGCGATTGAAGCGGCGCGTGCCGGTGAAGCCGGTCGTGGCTTTGCCGTGGTGGCTGACGAAGTGCGTGGCCTGGCCCAGCGCACACAAAAATCCACCGAGGAAATCGAAGGCCTGGTCGCCGGTTTGCAGAACGGCACCCAGCAAGTGGCCACGGTGATGAACAACAGCCGCAGCCTCACCGACAGCAGTGTCGAGTTGACGCGCAAGGCCGGTGTATCGCTGGAGAACATCACCCGTACCGTGTCGAACATCCAGTCGATGAACCAGCAGATTGCAGCGGCCGCCGAGCAGCAGAGCGCTGTGGCTGAAGAGATCAGCCGCAGCATTGTGAACGTGCGCGATGTGTCGGAGCAGACCGCTACTGCGAGCGATGAGACGGCTAAATCGAGCGTGGAACTGGCGCGTTTGGGCAGCCAGTTGCAGCAGATGGTCAGTCATTTCCGGGTGTAAAAAACTAAAGCGAAAAACCAAAAAGCCGCCTCGGTTCAAGCCGAGGCGGCTCCACTTCTCAGACCTTAAAGGTCATCGAAGCTGTCCCGCAGGAATACCCAGACGTGATAAACACGTAGGGCATTCACTACGAGGTTCCACGTACGTCGTGCAAACTTAGACATACTCGGCCCTCCTTGAGTTGGGCCTTACCTCCAGCGCACTTACCGGAACACGTGAGCCTTCAGACGCGGGTCGATTGCGCCTTTTGAGGCAGCCGGGCTAATGGTCCTTCCGCATCAATCCGGCACGGATTACTAGCCCGTGGCGGTCGGTCAAGAATTCGCGCGCATACCCGGCTCACCTGAAAAGCAACAAACGCAGAACGGGGAAGATCCTAACCAACATTCCCGTCTAAGGTGTGTCGAATAGTGGTCAAATATCCAGTATCGACCGATAGATTCAGTGCAAGCTTTTGCAGCCAAATCGGGCAAGAGAAAAACACCTAAAGTATCCATGCTGGCGACGGTTCCGTCTTGCGTGACGACATGACCGGCGGTAGTATCTGGCTGCGGGTCGATTGCGTCTTTTGAGATAGCAACCCAGCCACTCACTGGGTTTGCAATAAAAAACCGCCCTACTAAGGCGGTTTTTTATTGCCTGCGATTTACCCTTCAGCCCTCGCCTTCCTCAACAAACACCAACCGATTCCCAAACGGGTCCTTGATGCTCATCTCCCGCGAGCCCCAGGGCGTTTCTTCAACCCCAGGCTTGGCATACCGGTAGCCCTTGGCCAGCAACTGCTGCTGGTAGCCGTCCACGCCTTGTGCCTGAATCCGCACCGCCGCACCCGGCGAAGCATCGCCATGGTGTTCGGATAAATGCAGCACGCATTCGCCCAACGACACCTGTAGGTACAACGGGAAATTCGCCTCGAAACGGTGCTGCCAGTCAATCTTGAACCCGAGGAAGTCGACGTAGAACTCCAACGCTTTGGACTCGTCGAATATGCGCAAAATCGGGGTGACTTTTCCTAAGTGCATGGCAACCGCTCCGTGTATGAATGCGCCCACTATAGAGACGAAAACCCGCCACGCAAATCGCCATTGCGCGCGAGGAACAACCCCGGCCGCTGACCATTGGCCTGCCCATCGCTATAGCTCAGCACGCCATTGACCCACACGCCATCAATCCCCTCGGCGGCGCGTTGCGGTTCTTTGAAATCCGCCACATCACGCACGCGCAACGGGTCGAACAACACCAGGTCGGCCCAGTGCCCCTCACGAATTTCCCCGCGCTCGGCCAGGCCAAAACGCGCCGCCGACAACCCGGTCATTTTGTGCACCGCCGTGTGCAGTGGAAACAACCCCACATCGCGGCTGAAGTGCCCCAGCACCCGTGGGAACGCGCCCCACAAACGTGGATGGGGAAACGGGTCTTCCGGCAAACCATCCGACCCCACCATCGACAACGGATGCGCAAGAATACGCCGTACATCCGCCTCATCCATTCCGTAGTACACCGCCCCTGCCGGTTGCAGGCGACGTGCCGCATCCATCAGCGAAACGTCCCATTCGGCAGCGATGTCCTGCAGGTCGCGCCCCCCGACCTCCGGGTGCGGTGTTGACCAGGTAATCGTGATACGAAACGCGTCGGTGACCTGTTTTAGATCCAGCGTCGACGAGCTGGCGGCATAGGGATAGCAATCACACCCGACCGGATGGGTTTTCGCCGCCCGTTCCAGTGATGCCAACAGTTGCGGACTACGCCCCCAATTGCCCGCACCGGCACACTTGAGGTGGGAAATGATCACCGGCGCCTGCGCATGTCGACCAATCACAAACGCCTCATCCATCGCCTCCAGCACCGGTTCGAATTCGCTGCGCAAATGCGTGGTGTACACCGCACCAAACGCCGTGAGTTCCTCACTGAGTTGCAGCACTTCATCGGTCTCGGCATTGAACGCGCTGGCGTAGGCCAGGCCTGTGGATAACCCTAGGGCACCCGCCTGCAGACTCTCCTGCAACTGCACGCGCATGGCGGCAATTTCGCCGGGGGTGGCGGTGCGGTGCAGGTCGTCCATATGGTTGCTGCGCAAGGCGGTGTGGCCGATCAATGCGGCAACGTTGACTGCCGGATGGGCCCGCTCCACCGCCGCGCGATAGTCGGCAAAACGTGGATAGACGAATGCTTCACGCGCCCCCAGCAGGTTCATCGGGTCGGGCGGATCATTGCGCAAACTCACAGGCGATGCACTGATGCCGCAGTTGCCGACAATCACCGTGGTCACGCCCTGGCTGAGCTTGGGCAGCATCTGCGGATGGCGGATCACCACCGTGTCATCGTGGGTGTGCACGTCGATAAAACCCGGCGCCAACACGCGGCCACTGGCGTCGATTTCCTGCTCACCGGTTGCGCTCGACAAATCGCCAATGCGCTCGATGCGCCCGGCGCGCAGCCCCACATCGGCGACATAGCCCGGCGTGTTGCTGCCATCAATGATCAGCGCCTGGCGGATCAGCGTCTCGTACTTCATTTCAGTCTCCAAGCGGCAGGCTGTCGGGGCCGCCGCGATAATCGTCGAGGGCCAGCTTGATCCGGCGCAGGCGTTCCTGGTTGTCGTCCGGCCGGGCCAGCGCCAGCTCGGTGGCGAGCAGATCGATGGCCAACAGCATGCCGTAGCGCGCCGCAGTGGGCTTGTAGATAAAACTGGTTTCGGCCGGTTGCAGCGGCAGCAGTACGTCCGCCAATTCGGCCAGAGGGGAGTCGGCCAGGGTGATGGCGATGATGGGCGCATCGTAGCTACGTGCCAGTTTCACGACGTCCAACAGTTCTGGCGTCAGCCCGGTGAGCGAGCACACGATCAACGCCTGCTCCGGGCCTGAAGTGGCCGCCGTGACCCGCATCATCACCGGATCATGGCTGGCGGCAATCGGGTAGCCCAGGCGTACCAGACGCACCTGCAATTCGTCACTGCACAGGCTCGATGGGCCGCCCATGCCGAACGCGTGAATCATCCGCGCCTTACCCAACAGGCTGACCGCATCAACAAAACTGGCCTGGTTAAACCCCGACAGGTGCTGACGCAATGTCGCTTCGATATCCCCCAGAATCTGCCGGTGAAACGCCGACTGCTCCGGCAACCCGGCCGGGTCAAGGAAGCGACTGCCCACGCCACTGGCCTGGGCCAATTGCAGGCGCAAATCGCGTAAATCGCGGCAACCGACGCTACGGGCAAACCGCGACAAGGTTGCCGTGCTGACCTCGGCCCGTTGCGACAACGCTTCCAGGCTGGCCGACGCGGCAAAGCCCACGTCATCGAGCATCAGCTTGGCGATACGGCCTTCACCGGCGCTGAACGAATCCTGACGGGCGCGGATCTGGTAGAGGATGTCCATGACGGCTCCGGGTTACAAAACGAGACTTATAAAACAATGCTTATAAAACAAGAGAAAGGCCGTAAGTCAGACCGAACGCGACCACCGAAATCAAAGTCTCCAACACGGTCCAGGTCTTGAAGGTCTGGATCACCGTCATATTGAAGTATTCCTTGATCAGCCAGAAGCCGCCGTCGTTGACGTGGGAAAAGATCACCGAACCCGCACCGGTCGCCAGCACCAGTAATTCAGGGTGTGGATAACCCAGGCCCAAGGCAACGGGCGCGACTACACCCGAGGCCGTGGTCATGGCCACAGTGGCCGAGCCGGTGGCGATGCGCATCAACGCGGCAAACAACCAACCCATCACCAACGGCGACAGCTGGAAGGCATGCGCCAGGCCAAGAATCTCATGGGTCACGCCCGCGTCCACCAGGATGCGGTTCAAGCCGCCGCCCGCGCCCACCAGCAAGGTGATGCTGGCGGTCGGCGCCAGGCACTCATTGGTGAACTTGAGGATCGCTTCGCGGTTGAAGCCCTGGGCCAGGCCCAGGGTCCAGAAGCTCACCAGCGTGGCGACCAGCAGCGCAATCACCGAGTTGCCGATAAACAGCAGGAATTGGTTGAAGCCAGTGCCCGGAGTGGAAATCACGTTGGCCCAACCGCCGATCATCATCAGCACCACCGGAAGCAGGATGGTGCCCATGGTCAGGGCGAAACTTGGCAAACGTGTACGCGGCTCGCGCTCGATAAACTGGCGTTCCAACGGGTTTTCCGCCGGCAAGTGGATGCGCGGCACGATGAACTTGGCATACACGGGGCCGGCGATGATCGCCGTGGGAATGCCGATCAGAATCGCGTACAGCACGGTCTGCCCCACCGACGCGTTATAGGCCAGCACCGCCATCATCGCCGCGGGGTGTGGCGGCACCAGCGCGTGCACCACCGACAGACCGGCGACCATCGGCAAGCCGACCATCAGGATCGACACGCCCACGCGCCGCGCCACCGTAAAGGCGATCGGCACCAGCAACACAAAACCGACCTCGAAAAACAGCGGCAGCCCCACCAGGAACGCAATACACACCATCGCCCAATGGGCGTTGCGCTCGCCGAAACGGTTGATCAGCGTACGCGCCACCTGCTCGGCACCGCCGGATTCGGCCATCATCTTGCCAAGCATGGTGCCCAGCGCCACCACCAGGGCGATATGCCCAAGGGTCTTGCCGACGCCCGCCTCATACGAGCCCATGATGGTGTCCGCCGGCATGCCGGCCATCAAAGCCAGGCCGATGGACACCAACGTGATGACGATAAACGGGTTGAGTCGGTAACGTGCAATCAGCACGATCAATGCAATGATGGCGATGGCAGCGTATGCCAACAGCCCAAAGCCCAGTGGTGCGGCCATGCGGTACTCCTTGGAAAGGGTCACGTCGAAATGGTTGTGAAACTCATAAATCATTACCGGGTTGGATTTTCAATTTTTGTGAAAGTCATTTTCGCCCACGGATAAGCGCTGTCGCTTTGGGATATGCCCAACGCCAGCGGATGAAAATTCGGGGGGTGTTCTTACACGAAGTTTTTTGCGCGTGGAAACTCAACTACCAGGGCCGAGTCTCAGATGGCAGCCCTACTCACAACCAGGAAAACCGACAATGAAGCGCAAGACCCTGCTTGTTCCTTTCGCCGCCAGCGCACTGCTGCTGGCCTTTTGCGGCAGCGCCTCGGCCGATGACAGCCCGGCGCTGAAAAAATGCCTGGATGGCGCCAACACCACGGCGGATATGGTTGCCTGCAACGCCACCGAAGCCAAGATCCAGGATGCGCGCCTGAACAAGGCCTACAAAGCCGTCCTTGCCCTTCAGGAAGGCAAACAAAAGCAGCAACTGCAAGACGTGCAGCGCCTGTGGATAAAGTACCGGGACGCCAACTGCGGCTTCATCGGCTCAGCGACCGGCGGCACCATCGATCAGGTCAATGGCATCGGCTGCATGCTGGACATGACCCAGACCCGCGCCCAGGAACTGGAAAACATGCTGCCGCTGTAATCAGTCGTGATGCACGCGGGCGCGCTTGAGCAGCTTCTTGCAGCGCTCCGACAAATGCAGCACGCGCACATGCTTGCCGGCCTTGGTATAGCGCTCGCGCAGGGTCATCAACGCAGCAATCGCCGAGTAGTCGACAAAGCTCAGGTGACGACAATCGAGCGTCACCTGGGCCGGGTCGTTGGCCGGGTCGAACTGGTTCAAGAACGGCGTGGTCGAGGCAAAGAACAGCGTGCCGTGCAGGCGATACAGCTTGCTGCCGTCGGCTTCCAGATGCTCATCGGCATACAACTCACGGGCCTGTTGCCAGGCGAAGTTCAGCGCCGCAATCACGATGCCGCACAGCACGGCGGTGGCCAAGTCGGTGAACACGGTAATCACCGTGACCGCAATAATCACCAGCACGTCATTGACCGGCACCTTGTTGATCACCCGCAGCGACGCCCAGGCGAAGGTCTGCTGGGACACCACGAACATCACCCCCACCAGCGCCGCCAGCGGAATGCGCTCGATCAGCGGCGACAGAAACAAAATGAACAACAGGATCATCACCCCGGCAAACACCCCGGAGAAACGCCCGCGCCCGCCGGAGCTTAAGTTGATCACGGTTTGCCCGATCATCGCGCAACCGCCCATGCCGCCAAACAGGCCCGAGACCATATTCGCCGCGCCCAGGGCCACGCTTTCACGGTCGGGGTAGCCACGGGTTTCGGTGATTTCGTCGGTGAGGTTCAGGGTCAGCAGGGTTTCCAGGAGGCCAACCATCGCCATCAGGAACGCGTAGGGCGCGATGATGCCGAGGGTTTCCAGGGTCCAGGGGATCTGCGGCAACGCGAAGGTCGGCAAGCCGCCGGCGATGTGGGCCATATCGCCCAACGTACGGGTCGGCAAGCCCAACACGTACACCGCCAGCCCGACGCCCAAAATCGCCACCAGCGCGGGCGGCACGGCGCGGGTCAGGCGTGGCAGCAGGTAGACAATCGCCATGGTGGCCGCCACCAGCCCGGTCATCACGTACAACGGCGTGCCGCTCAGCCAGGTTTCACCGCTTTTGAAATGCTCCAGCTGTGCCAGCGCAATGATGATCGCCAGGCCGTTGACGAACCCGAGCATCACCGAGTGCGGCACCATGCGCACCAGTTTGCCCAGCCGTAACAGGCCGAACGCGACCATGATCAGCCCGCCCAGCAGCACGGTCGCGAGCAAATACTCCACGCCGTGTTGCACCACCAGCGCCACGATCACCACCGCCATCGAACCCGCCGCGCCCGAGACCATGCCCGGCCGGCCGCCGAACAAGGCCGTGAGCGTGCAGATGATAAAGGCGCCGTAGAGGCCCATCAGTGGGTTGAGGTGAGCCACCAGGGCAAAGGCGATGCATTCGGGCAGCAGCGCAAAAGACGTGGTGAGGCCGGCCAGGGCATCGGCGCGCAGACGGGTGAGGTTCATGAGGTACCAGGGAATAGCGAGGGATATGGCGGGGGATGGTACGGAATTGCGGCGGGTGGGGCCAGTGAAGTGTCAGCCAGATAGACCGAGTGGCCCCCTTCGCGAGCAAGCCCGCTCCCACATTTGACTGCATTCCAAAGCTGGAACGCGGTCAATGTGGGAGCGGGCTTGCTCGCGAAGGGCGCGCCGCGGTACTAAGCGAACATCACACCATCTCGTGACGAATCCACTCCACCACCGACGTGCGCTTCGGCGCCCAGCCCAACAACTCACGTGCATGCTTGCCACGCACCCGGCTGTTGGAGCCCAGGCCATAGTTGGCCATTTCATAACCCCACTCTGCCTCAGCCTCGGCCAATGGCCAGTCCTGCGGCTCGCCCAGGTTCAGCGCTTGGGCAATCGCGGTGGTCATGTCGACAAATGCCGCTTCGCTGCTTTCCACAAAGTAGAACGTGCCCGGGACGTTTTTGGTCAGCGCCAGCAGATACAGGGCCACCACGTCTTCAATGTGCACGTTGGACCAGATGTTCTGGCCGGTGCCCACATGCCGTACCACACCACTTTTGCGCGCTTGCTTGAGCAGTCGCGGCAACTGCACGCTGTCACGCTTCACGCCCAGGCTGTGACCGTAGATCAGGGTGTTGCAGATCACCGCCGAGTTCACGCCGTCTTTGGCCGCTGCCAGGACCAGGTTGTCGATGGCCACGCGCGCGGCCTTGTCGACGGTCGGCTCCGGCAGGTTGTCTTCAACGTAGATGACATCGCTGGCTTTACCGCCCGACGCATCACCGACAATGCTCGAACCGCTGGTGTGCAGGAACGGCTTGTTCGAACCTTTCAAGGCGGCCAGCAAGGTTTCGACGGCAGCACGATGGTCGCTGCTGGCGGCGTTTATTACCGCGTCGGCCTGTTGCGCCTGCGCGGTCAACACGGCGGCGTCATCCAGCGTGCCGATCACGGGCGTGATGCCCAGGGCAGTCATTTCAGCCGCTTGCTCGGCGCTGCGCACCAGGCCGGTGACCGTGTGGCCGGCCTTGACCAGGCCGGTGGCGATGGAGCCGCCGATAAACCCTGCTGCGCCGGTGACGAATACATTCATGGAGGTTGCTCCTGACGGGGTAAGTGATGGGCCCAGTATCAAGCAGTCATTTGCGCCGAATAAGCCCATGTTGCCCAATTCAATCTTGCGTGCAGGTCACGAATCAACAGGCATATCGCGCCAACTTGGCTTGAATGAAGTCCAGGAAGCACTGGATGCGCAGCGCCAACTGAGAGTTACGGTAGAACACCGCGTGGATCGGCTGGCGATAGCCGCTGTTGAAGGCTTCCAGCAACGGCACCAGGCGCCCGGCATCGATGTCGGCGTTGGTCATGAAGTTCGACAGGCAGCAAATGCCCTGCCCTTCCAGCGCCAGCTGGCGCACGGTTTCACCGCTGGAGGCGGCAATGCTCGGCTGGATCAGCCAGCGGTCGCCTTCCACGTGACGCAGCGGCCAGTGGTTGAGGGTTTCGGTCTGGGTAAAGCCCAGCAGCGTATGGTCGGCCAACTCGGCCACTGTCTTCGGCGTGCCGAACTGCTTGAGGTAATCGGGGCTGGCGAGGACATGCAGCGGCGTACAGCCCAACGAGCGCGCATGCAGGGTCGAGTCGGCCAGGGCACCGATGCGGATGGCAATGTCGGTGCTCTGCTCCAGCAGGTCGATGATCAGGTCGTCGCTGTTCAGTTCCAGCTGGATATCCGGGTAGAGGCTGCGAAACTCGGCAATGTACGGCACGATCCCATGCAGCATGAACGGCACGGCCGCATTGATGCGCAGGCGCCCGGCCGGGTTCTTCTGGCGCGACGACAGGCGCTCTTCCAGCTCGTCCATCTGCGCCAGGATCACCTTGGCCTGTTCGAAAAAATACTTGCCCTCTTCGGTCAGGTCCATGCGCCGCGTGGTGCGGTTGATCAGCGTGGTGTCGAGCTTGGCTTCCAGGCGCGACAAGGTGCGGCTGACTGCCGACGGCGTCTGCCCGACCTGCTCCGCAGCCGCCGAAATCGAGCCGCACTCAATCACGCTGACGAAGATCTGTAGCTCATCGGATCGGGCTTTCACGGGTTGTCCTCTCAATCGGTTCGCGACAGCTTACACCGTGAACAGCCACTCAGCCGCTGATCAACAGATGACTGCCCAACAGCACCATGCCGATAAAAAACACCCGCTTGAACAGCACCGCACTGATGCGCTGGCGCAGCACCTGGCCCAGCCACATGCCCAGCAACGCGGGTATCAGCGCCAGCAACGAGGCGCTGACTTCGCCACCGCCCAGGGTGCCGCGCCAGGCCAACGCAGCAGCCAAGGCCAGCGTGGAAGCGGTGAACGCCAGCCCCAGCGCCTGCACCAATTGATCGCGGTGCAAACCCAGGGCTTGCAGATAGGGCACGGCCGGAATCACGAACACCCCCGTCGCCGAAGTGATAAGGCCGGTGACCAGACCGCACAACGGGCCCAGCCAGCGCTCGGTTTGAGGTTTCACCTTGAAGGTCGGCAGGAACAAGCCACTTAACGCATACACCAGCAAGGCGCCACCTAGCGCGCGAACCACCCAGTGCCCGCCGTCCATGCCCAGCCACAAGGTGCCGAGCCCGGTGCCGAGGAAAATCAGCAGCAGCATGGGCCATAGGCGTTTGAGCAAGGCGCTCAAGTGGCCGCCGAACGCCAGTTGCCAGAGGTTGGTGACCGTTGAAGGGATGATCAGTAAAGCAGCAGCCTGCGCCGGCAGCATAGCCAGGCCGAGCATGCCCATGGCCACGGTGGGCAGGCCCAGGCCGATCACGCCTTTGACCGTGCCGGCCAGCAGGAAGGTGCCGATTACCAGCAGGGTCAAGGCGGGGCCGAGGTTTTGGTAGAACGCAAGGAAGGTAGTCATGGGGCGATTGTGTGGACTTAAGGCGTTTATGGAAATTCGCCATATACTGAGGCAGCCTCTTGTTTTGCGTGAGGCTGAGGGCCTCTTCGCGAGCAAGCCCGCTCCCACATTTGAAATGCATTCCAATGTGGGAGCTGGCTTGCCTGCGATAGGGCCAGTGAAGTCACTCGAGAAACCCCAGCCATGCACTTTGACCTGATCGACCTGCGCCTCTACCTGCACACCCTCGACACCGGCAACATCACCGCCGGCGCGGCGCGCAGCCATTTATCCCTGGCCGCCGCCAGCGCGCGCATCCGCGCGATGGAAGCATCACTTGGCATTGAGCTACTGGAACGTAACCGCCGTGGCGTCACCCCAACACCCGCCGGCAAAGCCCTGGCCCGCCACGCCCGGCTGCTGTTGCAACAGGCCGAGCACCTGCAACAGGACCTGGCCGAATACGCCAAGGGCATCAAAGGCCAGGTGCGCCTGCTGTGCAACACCACCGCCCTGAGCGAATACCTGCCGGAACTGCTGGCGGATTTTTTGCGCCAACACCCCAACCTCGATATCGACCTGCAGGAGCTGCCGAGCCTGCGCATTACCCAAGCCTTGCGCCAGGGCACAGCAGACCTGGGGATTATCTCTGATGCCGTGGACACCCACGGCCTGCAGACCCTGCCGTTTCGCGATGACCCGCTGGTGCTGATCATGCCCCTCGATCATCCGTTGGCGACGGCGAATTTCATCGACAGCCTGCAATACGACTACGTCGGCCTGACCGCCCACAGCGCCCTTTCGGTGTACCTGGAAGAACAGGCGCTGCACGCAGGCTTTCGCCTGCAAACCCGCATTCGCGCCGAGGGTTTTGATGGGTTGATCCGCATGGTCGCCGGCGGCGCCGGCCTGGGCATCGTGCCCCAGGCTGCATTGGAACGTTGGCCGACAGAAAAGCGCATCAAGGCCCAGCCTTTAACTGAAGACTGGGCCTGTCGCACGCTGCTGTTGTGTGCCCTCTCCTTCGAGCAGTTGCCGGGTTACGCCAAGGCCTTGTTCGACGCCCTGGCCCTGCCCTTGCGGAAAAACCCGTAATACACCGCCGACAGAATCAGCAGGAATGGCACCCCAAACACCAGCGTCATCTTGAAGGCCTCGGTGAAGTACGTGGTGATCATCACCGCCCCCATCAGCACCAGACCCAGCAGCGTGCTGTAGGGAAACAGGCGCAGCTGAAACGACAACTTCGGCCCGCCATGGCGCTTGCGATAACGGCGGAAAAACAGGTGCGTGAGGAAAATCATGAACCAGGTGAAGATCGCGCCAAACATCGAAATCGCCATCATCAAGGTGAACGAGCTTTCCGGGTACACCACATTCAGCAGGGTCGCCAGGGCGATGCCGGAGCTGGACAGCAGCAACGCGTTCAGCGGAATGCCGCTCTTGCTCAAGGCGCCCATGGACTTGGGCGCAAAGCCTGCACGCGACAGGCTGAACATCATCCGTGTGGTGATGTAGAGCTGGCTGTTCATCGCCGACAACGCGGCGATCAGGATCACGAAGTTCATCACCCCCGTGGCACCGGGAATGCCGATGGTCTGCATCACCGTGACAAACGGGCTCTGGGTCTGGCCGGCCTGGTTCCACGGCACAATGGCGAGCATCAACGCGAGCGTCAGCAGGTAAAACACCACCAACCGCACGATGGTGGCGCGAAAGGCTTTCTTTACCGCCTGCTCCGGGTCGGTGGCTTCACCGGCGGCCACGGCGATCATTTCTACGCTCAGATAACTGAAGATCGAGACGATCACCGCAATCCACATGCCGCTCAGGCCATGGGGGAAAAACCCGTCATGGGCCGTGTAGTTCTGCACACCATAGTCAGGGTTGCCGGAACCGAACACCACGTACACGGCGAGGATGATGAAGCCGACGATCGCGGTGATCTTGATGGTCGAGAACCAGTATTCGAAGTTGCCGAAGGTCTTTACGCTGATGGCATTGAGCAGAATCAGCACACTGGAAAACGACACGATCCACACCCACTCCGGCACGTTGGCGAACCAGTACTTCATGTACATCGCCACCGCCGTGACCTCGGCGCCCACCGCCAGCACAATTGCCGCCCAGTAGGCATAACGCACCAGAAAGCCGGCCAGCGGGCTGATGTAAAACTCGGCATAGGCGCCGAACGAGCCCGAGGTGGAGTGCGCCACGGTCATCTCCGCCAGGCAGCCCATCAACAGCAAGGTGATCAACGCACCGATGGCGTAACTCACCAGCACACTCGGCCCGGCGTAACCGATGGCGTAGGCGCTGCCCATGAACAGCCCGGTGCCGATGGCGCCACCGATGGCGATCATGCTCATCTGGCCGGAAGTGAGCTGGCGCCTCAGGCCCAGTTCGCGCTGGGTGATCTCTGCAAAGCCGTTGTCTGGCGTGGTCACGTGGTGTGCCCCTTTATTATTGTGATTGCACTGTTTGGATATTGACGCAGATTCCCTGTGGGAGCGGGCTTGCTCGCGAATGCGGTGTGTCAGTTAATGCATGTGCCGGCTGTTCCACCGCATTCGCGAGCAAGCCCGCTCCCACATTTTGATTCGTGTTGTACTTAAGTGACGCTGTTGCGCACTTTGAATTGCGGCTGGTCCCAGGTGTGGTTGTCGAGGATTTCGCCCAGGATCTCCACGGCGTCAAATACCTCGGTATAGCTCGTATACAACGGCGTAAATCCAAAACGCATGATGCGCGGCTCGCGGTAATCACCGATCACCCCACGGGCAATCAAGGCCTGGATCACCGCATAACCTTCCGGGTGTTCGAAACTCACATGGCTGCCGCGCTTGGCATGCTCACGCGGCGTAATCAGCACCAGGCCGTGGGCGGCGCAACGGGCTTCGACCAGCGCGACAAACAGGTCGGTCAAGGCCAGGGATTTGCTGCGCAGGCTGGCCATGTCGGTCTGGGCAAAAATCTCCAGGCCGCATTCGACCATGGCCAACGAGGTGATCGGTTGTGTGCCGCACAGGTAGCGCGCGATGCCGGCGCTTGGCGCGTATTGAGCTTCCATGGCGAACTGGCGCGAGTGACCGAACCAGCCCGACAACGGCTGGCGCACCACATCCACCAACGCCGGGTTGACCCACACGAACGCCTGGGAGCCAGGCCCGCCGTTCAGGTATTTGTAGGTGCAGCCAATTGCATAGTCAGCACTGGCGTGATGCAGATCGATGGGCACCGCGCCCGCCGAATGCGCCAGGTCCCAGATACTCAGCGCGCCGCATTCATGGCTCAGGGCGGTGAGCGCCTGCATGTCGTACATGTAGCCGGTCTTGTAATTGACGTGGGTGAGCATCACCACCGCCACGTCCTGGCCGATGGCTTGGGGCAGTTCGTCCGGGCTGTTGACCAAGCGCAGGGAATAGCCCTGTTGCAACAGCTCGGCCAGGCCCTCGGCGATGTACAGGTCGGTGGGGAAGTTACTCGCCTCGCTGACGATCACCTTGCGCGCAGGCTCGCGTTGGCGCTGTACGCTCAAGGCAGCGCTGAGCACCTTGAACAGGTTGATCGAGGTGGTATCGGTAATCACCACTTCACCGTCACGCGCGCCGATCAGCGGCGCCAGGCGGTTGCCCAGGCGTTGGGACAAGTCGGCCCAACCGGCGCTGTTCCAGCTGCGAATCAAGCCATTGCCCCACTCCTCGGCGATCACCTGCTGCGCTCGCGCCAACGCCGCTACCGGGCGTGCGCCCAGAGAGTTGCCATCGAGGTAGATCACGCCCGCAGGCAAGGCAAACTGCTGACGCAGTGGCGCCAGCGGGTCCTGGGCGTCGAGGGCTTGGCAGTGGCTTCGAGTGGTCATGGGGCGTCCTGATTTTTATAAGTGAGGATGGACCAAATAATGAACGAAGCTTTAGAGAATTTTCGTGCAAAGTGGTAGGTAACAGGCTAATTAAGCTGTAGGAAATTCGAATTTAACCCCCAAACACGCGGATTTATTCTAACCATGATTCTCGACGCCACCGACCTGCGCCTCCTGCATTTTTTGCAACAGGATGGGCGCATCAGCAACCAGGAATTGGCGGAAAAAGTCGCCCTGTCGCCCTCCGCCTGCCTGCGCCGTTTGCGCCTGCTGGAGAGCGAAGGAATCATCAGCGGCTACCGCGCCGTGTTGAATGCCGAGCAGTTGGGGATTGAGCTTGAGGCCATCGTGCACCTGTCGTTGCGCCAGGATGTGGAGGACTGGCACGAGACCTTTATCAAGAAGGTGCAGGGGTGGCCGGAGGTGGCCAGTGCCTATGTGATCACCGGCGCCAGCAACTATGTATTGCGCGTGCAGGCGCGCAACCTCAAGCACTTTTCCGACTTTATCGTGAACCACCTGAACCGCACGGCCGGGGTGATGGATATTCGTTCGGAAATAGTGTTGCAGAAGATCAAGGATCGGGATGAGGTGTTGGATCTGGTGGTGCGCAAATAACCAGATGCTCGTTCCCACGCTCTGCGTGGGAACGCCTCCTGTGACGCTCTGCGTCACGCCTTTAAGAGCGGACGCGGAGCGTCCTGGGCGGCATTCCCACGCCGAGCGTGGGAACGATCTTGCGCGTTTAATCAGTCTTCGAGGGCGCGAACGCGCTGCATGCGCTTTTGCTCTACCGGCGCGTCCGCCAGCTGCAACTCAAAGTCAAAATCAATCTGCGCAAACCGCCCTTGCACCCCAAACTCCCGCGCCAATTGCTGATCGTCACTAAAGCGAATCTCGGCGATCAACTCATCGCGCGTCGCGTAGGCAAAATCATCATGCAGGTACGGGTCGTCCGACAGGTTGATCTGCGTGGTCAAGTGCCGGTGCCCCGGCGCCGAGATGAAGAAGTGAATATGCGCCGGCCGTTGCCCGTGGCGCCCCAACTGGTCGAGCAACTGCTGCGTCGGCCCGGTCGGCGGGCAGCCATAGCCCGACGGCACGATGCTGCGAAAACGGTAGTTGCCCTGGGCATCGGTCTCGATGCGCCGACGCAGGTTGAACTCCGATTGCGTCGGGTCAAACCACGAATAGGTGCCACCCGTGTTGGCCTGCCACACATCCACAATCGCGCCCGCCAACGGCTTGCCATCGGTGCCCCGCACTTGCCCGCGCATAAACAGCGGCACCGCGTCGTCCTTGCCATCGTCCAGCCGCGCTTCGTAGTGGCTCAGTGGCGCACCCGCCACGTACAGCGGGCCTTCGATGGTGCGGGGCGTGCCACCGGATTTGCCGGCCTCTTGGTCCGCAGCGTCCATCAACAGGTCCAGGTAATGCTCCAGGCCCAAGCCGGCGGCGAGCAAACCCGCTTCCTGATTTTTACCCAATTCGTTGAGGTAATTGACCGCCTTCCAGAACTCTTCCGGGGTCACTTCCAGGTCTTCGATGATGTTTACCGTATCGCGCAGGATCCGATAGATCAGCGCCTTGGCGCGCGGGTTGCCGCCGTCGTTATGGTTGCCGCTGGCTTCTTCGAGAAACGCCTGGGCATGGGCAGTCTGGGACAGTCGGATGGACATGGTGCAAATCCTCATCTTGTAATTATTGGGTGCAAACGGGCTTAACGGTCGTCCTCATGGATCGACGAAGGGTGGCGGCACAGGGCGTTCACTTCGATGGCCATGTAGGGAAAAAGCGGCAGTTGCATCAGCAGGTCGTGCAGGTCTTGCACGCTGTCGACGTCGAATACGCTGTAGTTGGCGTAGTGCCCGGCGATGCGCCACAGGTGGCGCCATTTGCCCTCCTGTTGCAGGCGCTGCGCCAGGGCTTTCTCCTCGGCCTTGAGGCTGGCGGCGCGCTCGGGGTTCATGTCCAGCGGCAGGTTCACGGTCATTTTTACGTGGAACAACATGGCAGGCGCCTCTTAGTGTGTGTCACGACGAAAGAACGCCAAACGCTCTTCATCAATGGCCAGGCCCAGGCCCGGTGCGGTGGACACATGCAGCTCGAAATCGCGGTACACCGGCGGCTCGCTGAGGATGTCTTCGGTCAGCAGCAGCGGGCCGAACAGTTCGGTGCCCCACGCCAGCGTGTTCAAGGTGAGGAAGGCATGCGCCGACGCCAACGTGCCGATGCCGCCTTCGAGCATGGTGCCGCCGTACAGGCCAATGCCCGCCGCCTCGGCAATTGCGGCGGTGCGCAACAGCGCACGCGGGCCGCCGTTTTTGGCGATCTTGAGCGCGAACACTGAAGCCGCGCCCTCGCGGGCCAGGTTGAAGGCGTCCTCCACACACTCAATGGACTCATCGGCCATGATCGGCGCCGGGCTCGACAGGTTGAGCCGGGCCATGCCGCCACGGTTGTTGCGCGAAATCGGCTGCTCGATCAGGTCGACGCCGTTATCGCCCAGCACCTTGCAGGCGCGCAGGGCCACGGCTTCGTCCCAGGCCTGGTTGACGTCGACGCGCACACTGGCGCGTTCGCCCAGGGCTTTTTTGATCGCGAGCACATGGGCCAGGTCGCGGCTGACCTCACCGGCGCCGATCTTCAACTTGAAGATACGATGGCGGCGCAGGTCGAGCATCTTTTCGGCTTCGGCGATGTCCTGTTCGGTGTTGCCGCTGGCCAAGGTCCAGGCCACCGGCAAGGCGTCGCGCACGCGCCCGCCGAGCAGCTCGCTCACCGGCAGGTTCAGGCGTTTGCCCAGTGCATCGAGCAAGGCGCTTTCGATGCCGGATTTGGCAAAGGTGTTGCCGCGAATGCTGCGCTCCAGGCGCAACATGGCCGCGTTGATATTGCTTGCGTCCTGGCCGATCAGCAGCGGCGCGAAGTGACGGTCAATGTTGACCTTGATGCTGTCCGGGCTTTCGTTGCCGTAACTCAAACCGCCGATGGTGGTGGACTCACCGATGCCTTCAATGCCGTCGGCGCAACGCAGGCGGATGATCACCAGCGTCTGGTTTTGCATAGTGTGCATCGCCAGCTTGTGCGGGCGAATGGTGGGGAGGTCGACGATGATGGTCTCGATCGACTCGATGGCGCAAATCGGCATGGCTATACCCATTGGGTTCTTTATAGGTTTGAGCCGATTCTGTGCCGTATTTTTAAAGGCTTCCAATATAGAATGGGTCTCGCACAATACCCTCAAGGTATGAAAGGAGCCGTCATGGAACTGCGTCATCTGCGCTATTTCCAGGTGCTGGGTGAAACCCTCAACTTCACCCGCGCCGCCGTTCGCCTGCACATCGCCCAGCCGCCGTTGAGCCGGCAGATCCAGCAACTGGAAGATGAACTGGGCGTGATTCTGCTGGAACGCGGCCGCCCGTTGCGGCTGACCGAGGCCGGGCGGTTTTTCTATGAGCACGCCAATGTGCTGCTGGAACAACTGGCTAAAGTCTGCGACACCACGCGGCGCATCGGCCAGGGCGAAAAGACCTGGCTGGGCATCGGCTTCGCACCCTCGACCCTGTACGGCGTGCTGCCGGAGTTGATTCGGCGGCTGCGCAACCATGAGGCGCTGGAGCTGGAGCTGGGCTTGTCGGAGATGACCACCTTGCAGCAAGTCGAAGCGCTCAAGGCCGGGCGCATCGATGTGGGCTTCGGGCGCATTCGCATCGACGACCCGGCCATCGTCCAGCGCGTGCTGGTGGAAGACCGACTGGTGGCCGTATTGCCCGCCGGCCACTCGCTGCTCGGCGCGCCCGCCACCCTCGCGCAATTGGCCGCAGAGCCCTTTGTGCTCTACCCCGGCAACCCGCGCCCCAGCTATGCCGACCATGTGATCGCGCTGTTCGACGCCCATGGCTTGAGCCTCAAAGTGGCGCAGTGGACCAACGAGTTGCAGACGGCGATCGGGCTGGTGGGCGCAGGGATGGGCGTGACGCTGGTGCCGGCCTCGGTGCAGGTGCTGCACCGGGCGGACATCGGCTACACGCCGATTGTGGAAGCCACTGCGACTTCGCCGATTATCCTGAGCCGGCGCGTGAAGGATCAGTCGCCAGGGCTGAGTCATTGTTTGCAGTTGGTTGAGGAGTTGATCTAAGTTCTCCCAAACAATGCAATTCCCCTGTGGGAGCTGGCTTGCCTGCGATAGCGGTGGGTCAGTTAACCAAGATGCCAACAGGTCCACCGCCATCGCAGGCAAGCCAGCTCCCACAGTTTGATCTTCATTGTTTTCAAATGCTGCGCAGGCGCTTGCGCTGCAGGGTCTGGCTGGGGGATTCATCAAACAACTTGCGGTACTCCGCCGAAAACCGTCCCAAGTGGGTAAAGCCCCAGCCCAGCGCGATCTCGGAGATGGTGCGGATTGAACCGTGCTCGAGGATCTCCTGGCGCACGGCACCCAGCCGGTACTTCTTCAGGTAAGCCATCGGCGACAGCGCAAAGTATTTGCGAAACGCATCGAACAGCTTGAACCGCGACACACCCGCGGCCACTTCCAGGTCTTCCAAATTCACTGCCTCGCGGGCGTTGTCGTGGATGTATTGCCGGGCCCGGATCAAATAGTGCGGCAGCTTCACGCCCAGCACGGCGCGCAGTTCTTCCGAATAGTTGTTCGGCTGGGCCAGGATCAACCCCTTGATCAGCGAGCTTTCCAGATCCCGCGTAAACGCCGCCTGCTCATACAACTCGCTGCTGCACTCAAGCTCGGCAATAAAGTAGCGCGCCATGCGCCACCACGACGCCGAAGCACCGTCCACGGCATCCATCACCGACTCAAAACGCAGTGGCGCTTCAATCGGCCGTTGCAGCAACCCTTCCAGCGACTCACTCATCGCCGCCCGCGTAATCACCACCTGCAATTTGCGACAATCACCGGATATCGCCAGTACCTGATGCTCGTTAGGCGACAAAATCACGCCTTGGTCACGGTTGGAGCTCAAGCGCTCGCCGTTCTTGCTCAATTCCTGCTCGCCCACCAAGGGCAGGCTCAGGCTGTAGCTGCTGAAGTGCTCGGCGTCTTCGATATCAATGGTCACGTCGGTGCCATATTCGATCACGCCCAAGGTGGTGGCGCGGGACTTGAACACGTTGGCGCTGTGGTGAAAACGCAGGCGCTCGGGCGTGCTTGTCGCCAGGCGGTGCGGCCCGCAAATGCCGGACATCCAGCTGCAGGCGCCTTCCAGGTCGAAGCGTTGAATATGGATTTCGCGTGTATGGCTACTCATCAGGGTGCACCCACGGCGGTTAGGCGGTTGCGCGCTCTGGCGGCGCGTCGTTGGCAATCGACAGCAAGTTCTACGCCACGCCCGCCTGAATGCAACCGGGTGGATAGCAACCGTCGACTATGTGGATAAGCCGCAGGCGTTTGCGACCTTCCCTTGGTAGGACAGTAGCGCATGGCGTCACCTGGGCGCACTGAACTGGGTATTTGCTGCCCAATTTTGCGGCCTGCCTTCCCCCATTAAGCGGATAGCCCGCGCCCTGCTCCACTGCCTCTAATAACCCACCGATTAGCCCCTATCAAAAAAGGTGCCTCCCATGAGTGGTGCAAGAAGCGTCGAGCAGTGGAAAACGTTTATCGAAGGTTGCCTGGACTTTCGGCCGGTGGACGAAGTGTTCCGCATTGCCCGCGACATGTTCACCGAGCCCGAACTGTTCGATCTGGAGATGGAACTGATCTTCGAAAAAAACTGGATCTACGCCTGCCACGAAAGCGAACTGGCCAATAACCACGACTTCGTGACGATGCGCGCCGGGCGCCAGCCGATGATCATCACCCGCGACGGCGAGGGCCAGCTCAATGCGCTGATCAACGCCTGCCAGCATCGCGGCACCACGCTGACGCGCGTCGGCAAGGGCAACCAATCGACCTTTACCTGCCCGTTCCACGCCTGGTGCTACAAGAGCGACGGCCGGCTGGTGAAGGTCAAGGCGCCGGGCGAGTACCCGGAAGGTTTCGACAAAGCCACACGCGGCCTGAAAAAAGCCCGTATCGAAAGCTACAAGGGCTTTGTGTTCATCAGCCTCAACGTGCAAGGCACCGACAGCCTGCAAGACTTCCTCGGTGACGCCAAAGTGTTCTTCGACATGATGGTCGCGCAGTCCGCCACCGGTGAACTGGAAGTGCTGCCGGGCAAATCCGCCTACACCTACGACGGCAACTGGAAGCTGCAAAACGAAAACGGCCTGGACGGTTATCACGTCAGTACCGTGCACTACAACTACGTGGCCACGGTGCAGCATCGCCAGCAGGTGAATACCGAAAACGGCAGCGGCTCCGCCAGCACCCTGGACTACAGCAAACTCGGCGCCGGCGACGCGAATACCGATGACGGCTGGTTCGCCTTCAATAACGGCCACAGCGTGTTGTTCAGCGACATGCCCAACCCCGGCGTGCGCTCGGGCTACGCCACCATCATGCCGCGCCTGGTGGATGAACACGGCCAGCAGAAAGCCGAGTGGATGATGCACCGCCTGCGCAACCTGAACATCTACCCGAGCCTGTTCTTTCTCGACCAGATCAGCTCGCAGCTGCGCATCATCCGCCCGGTGGCGTGGAACAAGACCGAGATCATCAGCCAGTGCCTGGGGGTGAAAAACGAGTCGGAGGCCGACCGCGAAAACCGCATTCGCCAGTTTGAGGACTTCTTCAACGTGTCAGGCATGGGTACGCCGGATGATCTGGTGGAGTTTCGCGAAGCCCAACGCGGTTTCCAGGGCCGCCTGGAGCGCTGGAGCGATATCTCACGGGGCAGCCATCGCTGGGAAACCGGCCCTACGCCGAACAGCGAAGCCATCGGCATTCAACCGGCCATGACCGGCACCGAATTCACCCACGAAGGGCTGTATGTGAACCAGCACCGTAACTGGCAGCAATTTCTGCTCAAAGGCCTGGACCAGCAAGCGCTGACACTGCGGGAGGTGAAGTGATGGATGCCCAATTGCAGTACCGGATCGAGCAATTCTTCTACCGCAAATCCGAACTGTGCGACGCCCAGGACTGGGACGCCTACGTGCAGCTGTTCGACCCGCAGAGCGAGTTTCACCTGCCGCAATGGGACTCGGAACACGTGTACACCCGCGACCCCAAACGCGAAATGTCGCTGATCTACTACGCCAACCGTTCGGGCCTGGAAGACCGCGTGTTCCGTTTGCGCACCGGCAAGGCGGCGTCGGCCACGCCGATGCCGCGCACCTTGCACTTGATCAATAACGTGCGGATCGCCGAGCAGGCAGACGGCACGCTGGAGGTGAAGCTGAACTGGCACACGCTGTTCTATCGCCTGGCCACCTCAGAGCAGTTTTACGGGCCTGCTACGTACCACCTCAAGCCGAATGGCGACAGCTGGCTGATCACCCGCAAGCACGCACTGTTGCTCAACGACACCATCAACTCGGTGCTGGATTTCTATCACCTGTAGCAGAGAAATTTTGTGACAAGCACCGTCCTGTGGCGAGCGGGCTTGCCCCGCGTTGGGGCGCGAAGCGGCCCCTGGCCCAGGCACTGCGGTTTGACTGGATAAATGCGGTGACTTTATTGGGGCTGCTTCGCAGCCCAACGCGGGGCAAGCCCGCTCGCCACAACAAGCCCGTGCGCCACAAAAGCTCACGGGGCAGCCACAAAAATCAGATACGCGGAGTTATGCGGATGAATCACAAAGTGGCCTTCAGTTTTGCCGACGGCAAAACCCTGTTTTTCCCGGTAGGTGCGAATGAAATCCTGCTGGATGCGGCATTGCGCAACGGCATCAAGATCCCCCTCGATTGCCGTGAAGGCGTGTGCGGCACCTGCCAGGGCCGTTGCGAGTCCGGCGCTTACACCCAGGATTATGTCGATGAAGAAGCCCTCTCCAGCCTCGACCTCAAGCAACGCAAGATGCTCAGTTGCCAGACGCGGGTACAGTCCGACGCAACGTTCTACTTCGATTTTGAGTCGAGCCTGTGCAATGTGCCAGGGCCGGTGCAGGTGCGCGGCAAGGTCAGCGAAGTGCAACTGGTGTCGGCCAGCACGGCGATTTTGCAGCTGACCCTGGACGACTCACTGGACTTCCTGCCCGGTCAGTATGCCCGTCTGTCGGTCCCAGGCACCGACCGTTGGCGTTCGTATTCTTTTGCCAACCGGTCGGGCAATCAATTGCAGTTTCTGGTGCGCCTGCTGCCCGATGGCATCATGAGCAACTACCTGCGCGAACGCTGCCAGGTGGGTGATGAAGTGCTGATGGAGGCGCCATTGGGTGCCTTCTACCTCAGGCATGTGACCCGGCCGCTGATCCTGGTGGCCGGCGGCACCGGCCTGTCGGCCTTGCTGGGCATGCTCGACGAGCTGGCCGCCAACGGCTGCGACCAGCCGGTCCACTTGTATTACGGCGTGCGCGGGGCCGAGGACTTGTGCGAAGCCCAACGCATCCACGCCTATGCCTCGACAATCCCCGGCTTTCGCTACACCGAAGTGCTCAGCGCCCCGTCACCCGAGTGGCCGGGCAAACGCGGCTACCTCACCGAACATTTCGACCTGGCCGAATTGCGGGACGGTTCGGCGGATATGTACGTGTGCGGCCCCCCTCCAATGGTCGAATCCATTCAACAATGGCTGGCGGATCAGGCACTTGATGGCGTTCAACTGTATTACGAAAAGTTTACGCAGAGTAATATCTGACCCCTCAGCGGTTCTGAGGGGCTGATGCGGCGTGCACTCACCCTCAAGAAAAACAAGTAGAAGGGAATGTTAATGGCGGATGACATGGTTAACCCGGTGGGCCTCAAGCGTGGCCTGAAGAACCGGCACATTCAGCTGATTGCCTTGGGAGGGGCGATTGGCACAGGGTTGTTCCTCGGTTCGGCCGGGGTACTCAAGTCGGCGGGGCCGTCGATGATCCTGGGCTACGCGATTGCCGGTTTCATCGCATTCCTGATCATGCGCCAGCTTGGCGAGATGATCGTCGAAGAGCCGGTGGCCGGCTCCTTCAGCCACTTTGCCCACAAATACTGGGGCGGCTACGCAGGCTTTCTGGCGGGCTGGAACTACTGGGTGCTCTACGTGCTGGTGGGCATGGCCGAACTGACAGCCGTGGGCAAATACATCCAGTTCTGGTGGCCGGAGATTCCGACCTGGGTCAGTGCGCTGGTGTTTTTTGTCGCGGTCAACCTGATCAACACCCTCAACGTGAAGTTCTTCGGTGAAGCCGAGTTCTGGTTTGCGATCATCAAGGTAGTGGCGATTGTCGGCATGATCGTGCTCGGCTGCTACCTGCTGTTCAGCGGCACCGGCGGCCCGCAAGCTTCGGTGAGCAACCTGTGGAGCCACGGCGGGTTCTTCCCCAATGGCGGCATGGGGCTGTTGATGTCGATGGCCTTCATCATGTTCTCGTTCGGCGGCCTGGAGCTGGTGGGCATTACCGCCGCCGAGGCCAGCGAGCCGCGCAAAGTGATCCCCAAGGCGATCAACCAGGTGGTGTACCGCATCCTGATTTTCTACGTCGGCGCACTGACCGTGCTGCTGTCGCTGTACCCGTGGGACCAACTGCTGCAAACCCTCGGCGCATCGGGCGACCCCTACAGCGGCAGCCCGTTTGTGCAGATCTTCTCGCTGATCGGTAACGACACCGCCGCACACATCCTCAACTTCGTGGTGCTGACCGCAGCGCTGTCGGTGTACAACAGCGGCGTGTACTGCAACAGCCGCATGCTGTTCGGCCTGGCCGAGCAAGGCGACGCGCCCAAGGCGCTGATGAAGCTCAACAAGCAAGGCGTGCCGATTCGCGCCCTGGCCATTTCGGCGCTGGTGACGATGCTGTGCGTGGTGGTCAACTACGTCGCGCCGCACAGTGCGCTGGAACTGCTGTTCGCGCTGGTGGTTGCCTCGCTGATGATCAACTGGGCACTGATCAGCCTCACCCACATCAAGTTCCGCAAGGCCATGGGCGAGCAAGGCGTGACGCCGTCGTTCAAGACCTTCTGGTTCCCGTTCAGCAACTACCTGTGCCTGGCGTTCATGGTGGTGATCATCAGCGTGATGCTGGCGATTCCAGGCATTCGCGAGTCGGTGTATGCGATGCCGGTGTGGGTGGGCATCATCTACATTGCCTACCGGTTGCGGATCAGAAACGCAAAAGTAGCCGTGGCGCAGTAACCCCTGTGAGAGCCGGGCTTGCCCGCGATGGCGGTGGGTCAGTCAGTGGATGGGCTGGCTGACACACCGCCATCGCAGGCAAGCCAGCTCCCACATGAAGCGGACGCAGAGCGTCCAAAGCGGCATTCCCACGCAGAGCGTGGGAACGATCAGCCCCGGTTCTGCGGGGCTTTTTTGTTTAGAGCGTGGAACGCACTCGCCACAGTTCGGGGAACAACACCGTGTCGAGCATCTTGCGCAGGTAACCCACACCTTCCGTGCCACCGGTGCCGGGCTGGAAGCCGATGATGCGCTCCACCGTGGTCACATGTCGAAAGCGCCACTGGCGGAATGAGTCTTCCAGGTCGATGAACTTCTCGGCCAACTGATACAAATCCCAATACCGGCTCGGGTCGCGGTACACCTCGCGCCACGCCGCTTCCACCGACTCATCGTGAACCGTGGCCGCCGTCGGGTCGCGTTCGGCGCGTTTGGGGTCAATCGCCAACCCGGCTTTAACCATCAGATTGATCGCCTCGTCATACAACGACGGCGTGGCAATCGCCACTTTCAACTCGTTCAGCAACTCCGGGCGATGCGCATGCGGGCGTAACAGCGCTGCGCTTTTATTGCCGAGAATAAATTCGATCTCGCGGTACTGGAACGACTGAAACCCCGACGACTGCCCCAGAAACGGGCGAATCGCCTTGTATTCCGACGGCGTCATGGTCGCCAGCACGGCCCAGGCGTGCACCAGTTGGTCGAAGATCCGCGACACCCTTGCCAGCATCTTGAAGGCCGGCGGCAACTCGCCCAGGCGCACGTGTTCGCGGGCGGCCTTGAGTTCGTGGAGCATCAGTTTCATCCACAGCTCCGAGGTCTGGTGCTGGATGATAAAGAGCATCTCGTTATGGTCCGGCGACAGCGGGTGCTGGGCACTGAGCACTTTGCCTAGGTCCAAATAGTCGCCGTAGCTCATGGACTCGGAAAAATTCAGTTCGGCGTTATGCCATTCTTCCGGCGGCTGGTAATCAGGTGAGAAGGGACACTGGCTCATCGCGTGGGCTCCTTGAGCGGGCGCAGAATGGCACGGACGGGGCTCGCGTCCAGGTTGGCAAAGCGCAGCGGCAGTGCGATCAACTCATAGTCGCCCTCCGGCACGTCATCGAGCACGATGCCTTCGAGAATCGCCATGCCATGGCGGGCCACGGCGTTGTGCGAATCCATGGTCTTGGACTGTTGCGGGTCCAGGGACGGCGTGTCGATACCGATCAGGCGCACGCCCAGGCTGGCGAGCAGCTCAATGGTTTGCGGGGCGATGGCGGTGAAATTCGAGTCCCATTCGGTCAGCGGCGCTTGTGGATAAGTGCGCAGCAGCACGCGCTCAGGCAAGTTATCCACACGCCCTTGCAATTGATGGGGCTGCACCAGCGCACCGCTGCCCAGGCAATGCAGCACCCGGCATGGCCCCATGTACACATCCAGCGACACCTCACCGATCGGCGCGCCGTCGGCGCTGTAATGCAGCGGCGCATCCACATGGGCGCCGGTGTGCGGCGAAAAGGTCACGCGCCCTACATTCACCGGGCACTCCGGGCCAAACTGCCATACGCGCGCTTCCTGGAACGGCGTATCGCCCGGCCAGGTCGGCGTCGCCGTACTCAAGGGCGGGCTGATATCCCACCACGTTTTTATTGGGTTCATTGCAAGGCTCTCACTCGTTCCTGGGTGAATGATACGAGGGCCAGCCGTGCATTTTCTTGCGAATTCCAGCGTAAGGCGGGAAATATTTCGCAGTTACTGCGAGGAAACAGCAGTTTACCGCACAAACCTATCACTCAAGAGTTCCTCCATTCCCTGTGGGAGCCAGGCTTGCCCGCGGTGACGGCGGCACAGCTTGCATCTCCAGCACCTGACACTCCGCTATCGCGGGCAAGCCCGGCTCCCACAGGGGTTTGCGGCGCCTGGTGAATCACGACGCACCTGCGCTTCTGGGCATCCCGATGTCGAGTTCAGACCACTGGCCCAACGCCCCAGGCCTTAGGGTGGACGCTTCCATTCCCTGCCTCGGAGCCGTCATGTCCAAGCCCATCACCGTACTGCGCGACACCCACCCGCTACCTGTCCTGGATGCCTGCAAGTGGGAAAAGCTCGAGGGCGACCCGCACACCGTCAACCTCAACGCCTACACCAGCGAAGACGGCAGCAAAATCATGGGCACCTGGATCTGCACGCCGGGCAAGTGGTACGTGGAATACGTGAAGTGGGAATACTGCCATTTCCAGGAAGGCTACTGCGTGATCACCCCCGAAGGCATGGCGCCGATTCACCTGCGCGCTGGGGATATCTTTGTGGTGGAACCCGGCATGAAAGGCACGTGGGAAGTGGTCGAGACCGTGCGTAAGTATTTTGTGTTTGCGTAAGTCACATCAGACAACCCCTGGCTGACTTCAGCTTAGTCCTAGCGTGAGTCCGTCCCCCTTAAAGCACCCTGCGATGAGTCCTCTCTCTCACGCAGGCTGCCTAAGTGAACGTTCTGACCAAAATATGCACGCTGAATATCTGCATTTTTCTCGCACCCTCTGCCTTTGCTGACTTCATCAACGACAGCACCGGCAAGCTGGAACTGAAAAACTTTTACTTCAACCGCGATTATCGCGAGCCCAATGCCGCACAGTCCAAGCGCGAGGAATGGGCACAAGGCTTCGCATTGCACATTGAGTCCGGGTTTACCGATGGCACCGTAGGCATGGGGGTAGATGTCCTCGCCATGGCGGGCTTTAAGCTCGATTCGAGTGCAGACCGAACCCGCTCCGGCTTATTGCCGGTGCGCCAATCCGGCAAAGCCGAAGACAGCTATGGCGAAGCTGCCTTTACGGCAAAATTCAGGGCCTCCCAAACGACGCTGAAAGTGGGTGCGCTGGCCCCACCGACGCTTCCGATACTGGAAAAAAACGTTGGCCGCCTGCAGCCGCAGCTTTTCAGGGGCGCACACCTGCGCTCCCAGGAACTCAAAGACCTGACGCTGGACGTGGGCAGAATTACCCACGTCAACCAGGTCGACTCAACCCACTATGAAGCGTTAGCGGTCGCCACCGGCGCACGCAGGAATATCGTGGTGCGTGGGAAGAATCAATCCAATGCATTCGACTTTGCAGGCGGTAGTTACGCCGTCAACAAACAACTCACCGCCAGCTACTACTACAGCACGCTGGACAACCTCTACACCCAGCACGCGGGCAGCCTTCAACATACCTATCCGGTCGCCGAGAACCAAAGCCTGAAAAGTGAATTGCGTTACACGCGCTCTCTCGATAACGGCCACACCAACATCGACAACACCGCAGTGGGCGCGATGCTGACCTACTCATGGGGGGCGCATAAATTGGGTGGGGCCTACCAAACCATGTCAGGCAACACAGGCTACGCCGCTGTAAGAGGAAGCTATCCCACACTGGTGAATTTTCTGCAGTACAGCGATTTCGCCAATAAGGATGAAAAGTCCTGGCAAGTGCGCTACGACTTCGACTTCACCGCGCTGGGCGTTCCCGGCCTTTCCATGTTCACGCGCTATGCATCGGGCAGCAACGTCGACCGAGGGCCTGGCCGTTCGCAAGGGCGTGAGTGGGAGCGGGATATCGATGTGAGCTATGCCTTCCAGAATCCGACCCTGAAAAACGTCAAAGTCCGCTTACGCAACGCAATGATGCGCTCCAACTTTGAAAGCGATATAGACGAAACACGCTTGATCGTCAGCTACGAAAAGCCACTGTGGTAACCGGCAAAAACCCGAAAGCCCGCCCGACGCGGGCTCTCGGAAACACCCCTACTTGGGTTTGCGATAGCTGTTGATGATGGCCGAGAAGTCTAGGCCGCCTTCCCCACGCTGACTCATCGATTGATACAACTGCTGGGCCACGGCGCCTAGGATTACCGGTTGCTTGGCCTGGCGCGCGGCTTCGGTGGCCAGGCCCAGGTCTTTGAGCATCAGGTCGGCGCCGAAACCACCGGTATACCCACGGGACGACGGCGCAGTTTCAATCACGCCCGGCCATGGGTTGTAGGTGTCGGAACTCCAGCAGCGCCCGGTGGAGCTGTTGATGATGCCGGCCAGCACTTGTGTGTCGATGCCCAGTGAATCGCCCAGGGCCATGGCCTCGCTGACGCCGACCATGCTGATGCCGAGCAACAGGTTGTTGCAGATCTTGGCGATCTGGCCGGTGCCGACGTCGCCGCAATGCACGATATTGCGGCCCATCTGCGCCAGCACTGGTTGCAAGGTAGCGAACAGCTCCGGGGTGGCGCCGACCATGAAGGTCAGCGTCCCGGCTTGCGCACCACCGGTGCCGCCGGAGACTGGCGCATCCGCCACCACCACGCCTTGCTTTGCCGCTGCCGCGGACACATCGCGAATAGTTTGCGGGTCAATGGTGCTGCAATCCACCGCAGGCACGCCTTTGCCGATGCCAGCGAGTACGCCGTCTTCATTCAGCCACACACTGCGCACATGGGCAGCGGCCGGCAGCATGGTAATCACCAGCTCCGCGCCACTGGCCGCATCACGCGGCGAGTCGCTGATGGCGCCGCCCAGTTCGGCCAACTCCTTGAGCACTGTCTGGTTCAAATCAAACAGGTTAAGCGCATGGCCAGCCTTGATCAGGTTGCGGGCCATGGGCGCACCCATGTTACCCAGGCCGATAAATGCAATCTTCATGGTCGTCTCCCCAAATCAGCGCAGGTTGATGGTGGTGTTGACGCCATCGTTGACCGTGTCGTCGTCGAACCAGCGGCTGGTGACGGTTTTGGTCTGGGTGTAGAACTGCACCACTTGTTTGCCATACGGGCCGAGGTCGCCGAGCTTGGAACCACGGGAACCGGTGAAGCTGAAGAACGGCACCGGCACCGGAATCGGGATGTTGATGCCGACCTGGCCTACATCGATTTCGCTCTGGAACTTACGCGCCGCCGCACCACTTTGGGTGAACAGGCCGGTGCCGTTGCCGAACGGGTTGGCGTTGACCAGCGCAATGGCCTCATCCAGCGTGGCGACTTCCAGCACCACCAGCACCGGGCCGAAGATTTCCTGGGTGTAGATCTGCATATCAGTGGTCACGCCCGAGAACAGGGTCGGGCCGACGAAGTTGCCTTGCTCGAAACCCGGCACCTTGATGTCGCGGCCATCCAGCTCCAGCTTGGCGCCTTCTTTCACGCCGCTTTCGATCAGTTCCAGGATACGGGCTTTGGCGCGTTTGGAGATCACCGGGCCGACATCCGTGCCCGCTTCGCTGCCGGCATTGACCTTGAGTTTTTGCGCCAGCGCTTTCAAATCCGGCAGCCACTGCTTGGCCGCGCCCACCAGCACCACCACCGAGGTGGCCATGCAACGCTGGCCCGCCGCGCCGAAACCCGCACCGACCAGGGCATTCAGCGTGTGTTCGCGGTTAGCATCCGGCAGCACCACGGCGTGGTTCTTGGCGCCCATCATCGACTGCACGCGCTTGCCGTGTTTGCCGGCCTGGTCATAAACGTGGGTGCCCACGGCGGTCGAACCGACGAAGGATACTGCCTTGATATCTTTATGGGTGCACAGCGCATCCACCACATCCTTGCCGCCGTGCACCACGTTGAGCACGCCGGCCGGCACACCGGCTTCCAGCGCCAGCTCTACCAGCAACATAGTCGACAGCGGGTCTTGCTCGGATGGCTTGAGGACGAAGGTGTTACCGCAGGCAATCGCCATCGGGAACATCCACAGTGGAATCATTGCCGGGAAGTTGAACGGCGTGATGCCTGCACACACGCCGATGGGCTGACGCAGGGTGTAGGTGTCGACGCCACCGGCGACGTTTTCAGCGAACTCGCCCATCTGCAAGGTGCCGATGGAGCACGCGTGCTCGACCACTTCCAGGCCACGGAAAATATCGCCTTCGGCGTCCGCAATGGTCTTACCCTGCTCGGCGCTGAGGACTAAGGCGATGCGCTTGGAATGCTCGCGGATCAAGGCCTGCAGCTTGAGCATGATGCGCATGCGTGCACCGATCGGCGTGAGCTTCCAGGTTTGAAAAGCTTGATGGGCAGCGTCGATGGCGGCGTTGACTTCATCGGCGGTGGCGAAAGGGACTTTGGCCAGCACCTCTTGGGTGGCCGGATTGACGATGTCTTGCCAGTGGGTGGTCTTGGACTCGACCCATTCGCCCTTGATCAGCAACTTGACCTGTTGCACGGAAATATCGGCAGAAGCGTTCATGTGGTCTCCAATCTTATATTTATGCAGAGACAAGGCGCGTAAACCGCCTTGGGAAATGAGGCGTTCGGACTGTTTTTGGAGTATAGATGTGCAAATCTCTAATAAGAACGCACATAAAAGCCGGTCCAATATGCAAAAAAACATCACCTCGCTTGGCTCCCTGAACTGGGATGACCTGAAGTTTTTCCTCGAAGTGGCCCGCACCCGCAAGGCCAGCGTCGCCGCCAAGCGCCTGGCGGTGGACTACACCACCGTGTCACGGCGCATCAGCTCACTGGAAGTGTCGCTCGGCACATTGTTATTCGAAAAATCCCGGACCAACGGCTTCGTGCTCACCACCGAAGGCCAGCGTTTGCTCGGGTATGCGGAGTCCATCGAAAGCACGTTGCACATGGCCTGCGAGCAGGTGTCCGGCTCTGGCGTGGCGCTGTCCGGGCATGTGCGCATGGGCTGCACCGAAGGTTTCGGCAGTTTTTTCGTTACGCCGCAGCTCAGCCACTTTGTCGACACTTACCCGGCAATCTCGGTGGATATCCTGCCACTGCCCCACTTCATCAGCCTGTCCAAGCGCGAAGCCGACATTGTGATCGCCCTGGAGCGCCCGGAACACGGGCCGTACGTGTGCTGCAAACTGTGCGACTACAAACTGCAGCTGTACGCGACCCAGGACTACCTCGACCAGCACCCGCCAATCCGCAAACCGGCGGATTTGGCCGAGCATCCGTTTATCAGTTACGTGGATGACCTGGCGTTCAGCTCGGAGCTGTTGTACCTGGCCAATGTGGTGCCCGGCGCCAGCGCGAGTTTGCGCAGTACCAGCGTGATCGCGCAGTACGTGGCGGCGCAGCAGGGCCGGTCGATGGCGATATTGCCGTGCTTTTTGGCGGCGCAGGACCCACGGTTGTTGCCGGTGCTGGGGGAGCAGATTGCGATTACGCGGCAGTTTTGGATGTATTGCCGGGAGGATTTGCGGAAGCTGAAACGGATTACGTTGTTGTGGGATTACATCAGGGAAGTGACGGAGCAGAATGCGGGGTTGTTGATGGGGACGACAAGGGAGATGAGGTTTTCGGACTGAGGTGCGCAGTTGATCTTGCTCGAAGCAATATATAGATGACACATAACGTGCTTTCTTCTTGTTTACTCAAGAAAGGTTGCTTTATATTCAATATCAAATTACTACAGGATGTATAGCATGACAGATTCATCTGTTTTTTCTCCAAATGGAGAACCAGGCTCCCTAGAACCACAAGGCACCCCAGAAACTTCAGAGTCACTAAATGTCATCCTGCCCAGTAAAAGCGCAACTGCTATTCGCCAATTGTCTAATACCGGCGCACCGTATGCTCGTACATTTGACTATGGTACGACTCCCTTTACGGGAGGCGGTGGCGTAGATTATCAACTGGATCCAACCGACACTGTTTCTGCTGATAATGGAGGAACAATTTTGGTTAATCCAACCGATGGCGGACGGTGGAAAGCGTCGAGTCTTCCTTATTACAATCCACGTCAGTTCGGTTGTAAAGGTGATGGAAAAACAGACGATACAGTTGCATTTCAAAACTGCATTAATGCTGCAATAACAGCCGGTATTGAAATCCGTATCCCTTCCGGCAAATACCTTATTAGCAAAACTCTAAACTTTGATCTTAGTGATTCCACAGAATTCACTGACACCCGCAAAATTGATATGCGCGGAAGCGGCATCCAAACGTGCCGCTTTGAATTTACGGGCACCGACGCTTGTATAAAGGTTACTGGCGGCACAGGTTCTGGAAAAATCCCATCGCAAATGTTTCAAGTATTCTCCGGATTCGCCATTAAGGGCAATCAGGCATCTGGGTCTATTGGCTTTTACCAAGATACTTGCCAGCATATTTTCATGCAAGACATTGAACTCACCCTGCTGGATGTTGGTTTAAAGCTTCTGGATGCGGACTTCTCTTCATTTCAAAAAATTATTATCCATTGGAATAACAGAGGGCTTATTGCTGAACAGCGTAGCCCTAGGCTTATCAATAGCACAGCCCCCAATGGACTTGACTTTATTGGCTGCCAAATTGCTGGCAATAAAACGTATGGTGCCGCCTTTGTTAAAGGTTCTTGCATTAACTTCTACGGCGGAGATATAGAAGGTAATGGAATCGATGGAGACGGTAAAGGTTTCGGCCTATTGTTCCAGGACTGCGGTGTGCAAGGTGGCGTAGGTGCTAACCTTAACGGCGTCTACTTTGAGCAGAACAATGGTATTGCTGATGTGTGGGTAAGCGCGAGCAATGCACCGGATGCCACTTTAAACCCTAACCATTGCGTGCACAATATAGACTCTTGCTCATTCAACCGAGTCAGCAATAAAAACTTCACCATCACTAACATCTTTGCTACGTTCACGTCTTCTGTTGCTGGTAAGCAGAAGCTGAATGTGCGTTCATCTGGCTTTAAAGGGTATGGGAATTACGCTGCATCCAATGGCCGCCCTTATATTAAATTCGGCCTTGACAACATGAACGCTTATAACTTTCACGCTGAAGGAAACCTCTTCCAAGATGATATCGAAGCCATTCCACAACAAGAGCACTTCAGTTGCGTGATAGGTCTAAATACTAAGCAATCAATTACTCAGGGCGTGCTGACCGATGTCGATTTCACTGCGGCCATTTTTGATCCTAGCGCCCTACACGATCCAACACACGCAACTTACATCACCGCCCCTATCACCAATAGGTACACCGTAACCGCCAACGCCAACTTTACTGCCAACTCAATTGGCACAAGATTAATTAGAGTCAACGTGAATGGCGTGGAGGTAATGAATGACTCTAAAAATGCTACCGGAGGTGGAAACAACACTTATCTAGGCTTAACAGTTGAGCTTTCTTTAAATAAAGGAGACAAGGTAAGCATGCAAGTATTCCAAGATACATCCACCGCACTTGATCTACTTGATTCTTCTACTCGATTGAGCTTTAAGAGTGCCTCTCCCACTTAAGGCCAAGTGACAATAGGCTGCCCCTGAAGACCTCGAGGGCTGGCTTGCTTTGTTATAGACATAAGAGCAACTGCTCAAAGATATTCAGGGGCAAGGTGGAACAACCTGATGGCAACCATGCTTATTTAACCATCGACCTATCAGACTTTCTTAGAAAAAATGGACGATGTGTATCTCACTGTCACTGCTTAAAAAGGTGCGGTTATGCCTGTAGTGATACTGCTTGGTGAGAAGAGCAAGCAAAGTAGAAATACGCGTCGCTTAGCAAAGAGACGCGGAGGTTGTGGTCCTGCGGATTAAAAGGCCATCAGCGAAGATTCGCTTTAATTTGCAGGACATTTCCTAGAGACTCTCTACCCTATTGCGCCTTACCGTTTGGGTCACTAGCCTCCTGACTTCGCTGCTCATCAGCGATCGGGTTTAGCGATCCGAGTTTCAGGCGTAACACTGCCCCCAACAGTATCAGCTGGCTCTCGTCAGCTTTTAGCGTTTTATGGCGGCTGTGTGCGGGAGACTTTCGAGTCTACCCGGGATGCGCTCTGGCCCGGATCGCTAACCTGCACACAGCTGCCACCCTCTTCATGTTTAGCGATGTGATGTGGCAGCTCTACTTCAGCAGAGAGCAATCATCATGAGCAAAATCGTCCCCGATCCACCCCTTTCATCCATCACCACCCTCGGCGTCGTCACCTTCGGCGACTACGGCGAAAACCAAAAACCGCTGTTCCGCGTCAACTCCGGCATGCCCATCGAGCAAGCCCTGGAACACGCCTCCACCCTGCTGTTTTACTCCAAGAAACTCGCCATGGAAGCCGCCATGGATGTACGCGGCGAACAATACGCCTGGGCCGCGCACTACCTGTGTGAGATGGGCAAAGCCGTGGTGGATGACCTGACGCAGGCAATGACCCCAACGAGCTAAAGGCTAGATCGCAGATCGTTCCCACGCTCTGCGTGGGAATGCCGCCCTGGACGCTCTGCGTCCGCTCTTGAAGTCGTGACGCGAGCGTCACAGGATGCATTCCCACGCGGAGCGTGGGAACGATCGGAATGTGGGAGGAAGCTTGCTCCTTCCACTTCTAAACCGCACCAGCCCCGGCTATTTGCGGATACCGAGCCCGCACTTCCCGCAAAAACTCACCCGCGGTGCTCTTGAGCCAAGCAATTAACCGAGCGATATCGGGCTCCGACTGTCGTCCGTTTCGGCAAATAATGTAGTAGGCCGCTGGCGACATCATCACTGGGCTATTCAGCGCAACCAACGTGCCGCCTTCCAATTGGTCGTACACCAACGCAGTTCTGCCCAGCGCAATCCCTGTGCCCTTCACCGCCAGACTGATCGCCTGGCTCGAATCCGGAAATCGCGGCCCATGGTGATAAGGCGGCGCCGCCAGCCCCTGAAATGCAAACCAGCTTTCCCACCCCGGGCACACCTGATCGTCCACCCGATGGATCAGCGGGTACCGGGCGACATCTTCCAGTGCAATATCACCCTTCAACCGCAGAAACTCCGGCGAACAAACGGGGAACACCGCGTCGCGCATCAGCAGTTCAACATGATGATCCGGGTAGTCGCCGTACCCCATCACCACCGCAACATCGTATTGATGAGCCTCCAGGCTGGCGCCGCTCATGTCAGCGCTGATCAACACCAGGTCAATGTTGAACGAGGCCTCAGTGTGAGAGCCGTGCATTCTGGGAATCAGCCAAGTCGAACAGAGGGAAGAGGTGCATGAGAGGTACAACGGCTGGGATTTACCGGGGTTGAGCGAATGCAGCACCCCGTCCAGCGCCTTGAAAAATCCGTCGGTTACCGGCAATAAGGCCTGCCCCGCTGCCGTCAGCTTCACACCGCGCGAGTGCCGCTCAAACAACTGCACGCCCCACCACTCCTCAAGGCCCGCAATTTGATGGCTGATGGCACTGGCGGTGAGGTTGAGCTCAGATGCAGCACGCGCAAAACTACCCGTTTGAGCTGCGCTGACGAACGCTTGAAGCATGGGTGTGGGAGGCGGACGCTGGGCCATCAGGTGCTCACTTTGATCAAGATGATCCCGCAAACAATGACGAATGCCGACAGCATCCGTCGCCAACCGAACCGTTCATGAAAGAACAGCGCGGCAATAATGGCGCCGATAATAACACTGGTTTCCCGCAGCGCTGAGACCTTGGCGACCGCATCCAGCGATAACGCAAACAACACCAATCCGTAAGACGCCAGGTAAAAAACACCGCCTAACAGGCCTACTCGCCAATGCCCACGTATTGCTTGAGCCAAGGCTGAACGCTCTTTGGAATACGCCAGCACAGGGATCGGAATACTCTGGAACACTGTCAGGTAGATGATGTACTGCATTACCGTCTCACTCGCTCTTACACCTTTGGCATCCACCACCGTGTAAGACGCAATAAACACACCGGCGCACACCGCCATCAGGATCGGTTTGAACATCTGCGCCGTCATCCTGCGCACAAAAGTCAGGCTGATAATCCCCACACAAATCAGCAACACTCCGGTCAACGCCTGAAGTGACAACTGCTCATGCAGCAGAAAGTAGGAAAACAGCGCGACCAATACGGGCGGTACCCCACGCATCACGGGATAAACCTGGCCAAAGTCACCCGTTTCATACGCCTTGATCAGAAATAGCCTATAGACCGTATTGAGCATCACGGAGACGAGGATATAGCTCCCAACCTCCAGGCTCGGCACACTGACAAATGGCAAGGCCAGCAGGCATATCACTAGCGCGGTACCATCAACCATGGCCAAGGTCATGAAGCGACTGCTACCGGCGCGGACTACTGCGTTCCAGGTGGCGTGCATGAAGGCAGAGATCAAGACCAGCGTGATCGCGATATCGGAGTTGTCCATGGGGCTCGGCTTATGGCGGATATTTGAGGACTTACGTTATGAACATCGGGGCATCATTGTTTGCGTAACCACATCCGTAGCATATAGCGATTCAGATCGCTCAAAGGCTCAGTATCATTGATTTCGGAACGTGGGGCGCTCATATCAATGAAGTGTGTCCGGGTATGAAGAAACTTGTTATCGGCCGAAATAAGTACCTGTCCTGGCTCCAGCAGTACTCGATGCTGAACCGATGATTGATCGAGAACGGTATCTAGAAAGTCCAGCGCTTGGGATTGAGCCACTGTTAACGGCACTCCTGCCTTCAAATGAGCCGACTCTATGTAGACTCGAAAGTATCTAATCAGTGGAACACCTTCACTTGAAAAACTCAGGATGGGAGCTTTAAACAACTGCTCTTCATCTGACATGCCGCGATTCTCAAAAAAGAAGTCACATTTGAGTTCTTCCAGTATTTCCGGGAACGCCATCAGTTCCGCATAAACAGAGCTTGCATCAATGAGAATACTCTCCCCGCCTAAAAGCGCTTTCTGTCCGCAAGCTAAGATCAAGTAATCGATAGGCAGTGGGTCGCTCACCCCATCATTGTGTACGTAGGCACCTTGACGGGTTTGATGGTATCTCGCACCTTCCTCAATGCTCTTACCACCTCGGTCATAAACCTCAATCACCTTGTGACCGAGATGGTTCTGCACCATTGGCTTACCTAGTAAAGAACCGAATGTCCACACCAGCGATTTGAAGCTTGCAAGCTCTTCGACCTTAAAGCCATCGAGGATCAAGACATGACTCTCGTGATCAATCATGTTTCGTATTCTATGTAGTTCCTCGCTAAGAACGGGCAATAGCAGTGGATTTATATAGGCAGGCTTCGCATCAAATCGACTATCCTGAATTTCGGATTCGATAATTTTTTTTGCACTTAATAGTTCCTCAAAAGCTTTTTTTGAAAGCCTGACCTTAGAAACCTCTTGGCGAAAATTACTGACGTTTATGTTCATCGCAATCCTTTACGGTAGTTAGAGCGGATATTTAACTAAACTCAGCACTTTCTAAAAAGCGAAACCTCATCAGCCCAGCCATCAAAATTCGTCATGGCAGACCGTTCCTACAGATAAAAACACTGGACGTTTATTGCTGGAATTCGGCTATGGCGCATCAGCCTCAGCGAAGCCTTGAACACGCCTCCACCTTGCTGTTTTACTCCAAGAAACTCGCTATGGAAGCCGCCATGGATGTACGCGGCGAACAATACGCCTGGGCCGCACACTACCTGTGTGAGATGGGCAAAGCCGTGGTGGATGACCTGACGCAAGCAATGACGCCGAGCAGCTAAGCGAACACGCCAGCAAGCACACTTCAAAACAAAATATGGGAGCGGGCTTGCTCGCGAAAGCGGTGGGTCAGTGAGTAAATCCTCAGCTGACCCACCGCCATCGCGGGCAAGCCCGGCTCCCACAGTTGAATGGTGGCGGGCACAAGATTCAGGTCTGGCACAAATAAGTGTGGGAGCTGGCTTGCCTGCGATGGCGGTGGGTCAGG
>NZ_FNOX01000016.1:0-12230 GCF_900107155.1 Pseudomonas salomonii | reverse complement strand
CTGGCACAAATAAGTGTGGGAGCTGGCTTGCCTGCGATGGCGGTGGGTCAGGCAGCTTATCTACTGCTGATACACCGCCATCGCAGGCAAGCCAGCTCCCACAGTTGACCGCATTGCCACTTTGGAACTGAGTGTGGTGCTTAGTCGGCGATCACGACGATCGACACGCGCCGGTTCTCGGTGCGACCTGCCACGGTGGTGTTCGACGCCACCGGCTCGCCGCTGCCCAGGCCGCGCAGTTGGACGTTTTCTTCTTTCATGCCCACGCCGGTCAGCACCTTACCCACGCTTTTTGCGCGGCGCAGGGACAGTTGCTGGTTGTAGGTTTCTTTGCCGGAGGCATCGGTGTGGCCGTCGACGCGCACGCGTTCGATGCCGGCGCCCGTCAGGGCTTTGCCGATGCGTTCAACGATGTCGGTGCTGGCTTTGTTGAGGCTTTCGACGTCGCTGCCGAACAGCACTTTGCCGGATAACCCGAAGGCCCAGCCTTCGTCGGTGAGTTCAAAGCCTTGTTGTTTGAGGACCGCGACTTGGGCCGGGGTCAGGCCTTTGGGCGGAGGCGTCTGGCAGCCGCCGAGGGCCAGGAAGGCCACCAGTAAAGTGATAAACAGAACACGCGTTTTCGAGAACAAGGGATCAACTCCTGTGTTGAACGTTGGCAGCGGTAGGCTCCGCCTCCGCCGTTTGCTGGCCGCCCTGGGACAGCCGCTTGGCTTGGTACATGGCTGCGTCGGCGGCATTGAGCAAGGTGCCGGGAGTGGCGCCATGATCAGGGTAGATGGCGATGCCGATACTGAGGGAGGTCAGCACCTGGGTATTGCCGGGCAACGGGATCGGCTTGTCCATACTGGCAATGATCTTGTCGGCGATGCGCTGGGCATCCTCGGCCTTGTGCAGCGGCGCCAGCAGGATCGCGAATTCATCACCGCCCAGGCGCGCCACCAGGTCATCCTCACGCAGTTGCGCACGTACGCGCTCGGCAACGGCGACCAGCACGGCATCACCGGCGGCGTGGCCGAAGTTGTCGTTGATGTCTTTGAAGCGGTCGCTGTCGAGGAACAGCACGGCCACCTTCTCATTGACCTTGGCGGCGCTGCGCAGCGCACGGATCATGCGGCCCTCGAAAAACGCGCGATTGGGCAAGCCGGTGAGGCTGTCGTGGCTGGCCTGGTGCGCGAGGGTTTCATTTTCACTTTGCAGGTGGCTTTGCCAGGCTTCCATCTCGCCGAGCAGGGCGTTGAAGTCGCTGCCGAGGCTGTCGAGTTCGGCGATCTGCGCCGGTGGCACGCGGCGGTCGAAATCGCGCTCGCTGCGGGCGGCGTGGGCCACGGCGGCGAGGCTTTGCAGCGGTTGGGTGATGCCTTGCAACAGGCGCCGCGCCAGGTACAACGCGACCCAGGCGCTGAGTGCGGTACAAATCAGAATTCCGGCCAGGCCGCTGAGCAAAAAGCGCAGCAGGCTGCCGCCATGGCCAACCAAGTGAATGCTGCCGACGGGTTGGCCCTGGTGCAGGATCGGCTGGCTGATGGGCTGTTCGAGCAGGGTGTGCGCCACCGCCAGTTCAACCCTGGAGAGCATGCCGGTATCGGGCCGTATCCATTGCGCCAGCAGCTTGCCGTTGGCATCGAAGACTTCGGCCTGGGCCACTTCTTCGGTGGAGGCGATCAGGCTCAGGGCCTCGGTGGCGGCGGCACTGTCGTCGAACACCACTGCCGCCTCAACGGTGTAGTTGATGGAGCGCGCGATCAGGTGCAGGTTGTGTTCGGCATACACGCGCAGCGCCAGCACGCCGAGCAGGGTCAGCGACACACTGGCCAGGGTCACGGCCACCAGTGCCAGGATCAAATGCCCACGGCCAATGACCGAACGCAAGGTCGGCCGCACTTTAGCGGTACTCATGGCGCCGGCGCTCGACGGCGGGACAGTTGCAACACGCTGGGGTGAATACGCACGCCACTGCGGGCGACGGAGTCCAGGTTGACCTCGAACGACACTTGCTCATCGCCCACGCGCAGGCAGAACAAGCTGCCCACGGTGCATTGGTCGCCGCCTTCGCTGATGCTGAGCACCGGGTGGCCGATCAATGAGGTGAACAGACGGCTGCGTTCATCGGCGGAGAGTTTGCCGATGTAAATGGCGTCGCAGGCGCTGACGATATCGGGGTTGTCGGCGAGCAGGCGCTTGACCACCACCGGGCGGCCAGTGGCCTGGGTGGTGCCTTTGATCAGGTCGTCGGTGTATTGGGTGGGACCGACGATGCACAACCGCAGTTGTGCAGGCTCCACCGGCCAACGGGCATAACTGAGAATGCCGAGTACCACTTGAGTGACGGCTTGGGCGCGGTGATCGGCCAGGCTGGGCGTCTGCGCAAATACGTGCGGGGCGAGCAGGCATAGCACCGCCACCAGTAACATGCGTCTCCAGCTCGAACTGCGCTCTGTGGGCGAGACAGCCACGTTCATGCAGCGATTCTCTCAGCTATTTTACAGGGTGATGCCGCAACGATAGCACAGCGGCGCAAAACCCCACGACTTGGGGGTTTATCAAAGCCTGCTATTTTTTCAGAAAAATCAGGCAACTAAATCAGAAATACTTCATGACCTATCAGTCAGCTTTATCGAGGGCGGCATCCAACTCCAGCATCAACCCACTCAGGCGTTTGACCTTGCGCCGCACCGCTTCTTCAAACACCCCGCCACGCGGTTCGATCAAACTGAACCAGCGTTTGGCGCGGGTGATGCCGGTGTAGATCAGCTCTTTGGTCAGCACCGGGTTCAGCGCATCCGGCAGAATCAGCGCCGTGTGGGTGAATTCCGAGCCCTGGGATTTGTGCACGGTCATGGCGTACACGGTTTCCACATCATTCAGACGGCTGGGCAGTACAAAACGCACGCCACCCTGGCCATCGTTGCGTGGGAAAGCCACACGCAGCACCTGTGGGCCACCGTCGCTTTCGGGCAGCTTGAGGGCGATGCCGATGTCGCCGTTCATCAAGCCCAGGCCGTAGTCGTTGCGCGTCATCAGCACCGGTCGGCCTTCGTACCATTGGTCGTCGCCTTCGATCAGCCGCACTTTGCGCAAGGCTGCGGTGATGCGCTGGTTTAAACCTTCCACGCCCCACGGGCCCTTGCGCACGGCGCAGAGCAGCTGGAAGGCGTCAAAGGCTTGCAACAGTTGTTGCGCCCAGTGAGTCCAGGCGGCGTCTTCACGTGGAGTGTCGAGGGCCGGGCGCGCGCTTTGCAGCAGATTCAGGTAATAGCGATAACCCTGGGCATCGTCGCCCTGCCCGTCCAGCACCAGGCGCTCAAGGGCGTGATCGTGTTCGCCCTTGAGGCTGAGGCAGAACAGGTCGCTGTGGCTGCGAGCGGTAAGCAGTTTGCGCGCCTCTTCGGCATTTTGCTGGTTGACCCAGCGCGCCAGTTGGCCGATGCCGCTACCTTCGCCGAAGCGTCGCGAGTAGCGCAGCATGACCACTTGCTGGGCGAGCGGATGACCGCCCTCGAGGTCTTCCTGCAGGCCGCTGGCGCTGAGGTCTTCGCCGCTGACCGCTTGCAGCCATTGGCGCGTGTCGGGGCTGTACCAGCCGGCTTCGGCATCCCGGCACAAGTCGCCGAGCACCGCGCCGGCTTCTACCGAGGCGAGTTGGTCTTTGTCCCCGAGCAATACCAGGCGTGCGTGAGCCGGCAACGCGTCGAGCAGGTTGGCCATCATTTCCAGGTCGATCATCGAGGCTTCGTCCACCACCAGCACGTCCAATGGCAACGGGTTGCCGAGGTGATGGCGAAAATGTCGCGTGCCGGGGCGGCTGCCGAGCAGGCGGTGAACCGTGGTGACCTGGGTGGGGATTTTTTCCCGCACGCTGTCCAGCACATTCAGCGACAACACTTGCTGGCTGATGGATTCGGTGAGGCGTGCCGCGGCTTTGCCGGTGGGCGCGGCGAGGCGAATGCGCAATGGGTTGCCGGCCTCTACGGCCGGGGCCTGCAGCAGCGCGAGCAAGCGCACTACGGTGGTGGTTTTGCCGGTGCCGGGGCCGCCGGTGACGATGCTGAAGGCCCCGCGTGTGGCCAGGGCGCAGGCGAGTTTTTGCCAGTCGATCACGCCGTCCGGTGGCGGTTGTTCGAACAAGGTGTTCAGGCGTTGCGGCAAATCAGTGGCGACGGTTTCCTGGGTGGCCAGGCGCAGGCGCAACGCCGTGTCGATGCGCCGTTCGTAAGTCCAGTAGCGGCGCAAATACAGGCGTTTGCCGGACAACACCAGCGGGCGGCTTTGAGCCGACTCACTGCCATCCAAAGCCAGCGCGACCAAGTGGCTGGCGGCCAGCGCATGGCACCAGTGGGCGCCATCAAGGCCGCCGAGTAATTGCGAGGGCAGCAGCATGGCGCCGGTTTGCAGGTCGCCTTCGGGGGGCAATGACAGGGCAAAGTCTGGCGCTTTAAGGGTTTCGAACAGGTCCAGGCAGACGTGGCCATGGCCCAGTTGGTGGCTGGTCAATGCGGCGGCCAGCAATACCAGCGGGTCGGCCTGCGGGTCGAGTTCGTGGAGGAAGCCGACGAAGGCTTTGTCCAATGCGCGCAGCCAGCCACGGTCGACCCAGCGTTCCAACAACTGCACCAGGTCGGCGGCGCGGCTGAGGGGCTGCAGGTCCTCAAGCGGTAATGGCGACAGGCTCATAGCAGCACTCCTTGTTCCCAGGCGGGCTCAACCTTGGGCGGTATGGGTTTGCCCTGGAACAACAGGTCCAAGCCTTCGATCAGCTCCCGTGGCGGCCGGGTGAAATACGCGCCTTGGCTGGTGGCCTGGGTGCCCCGCAGGAACAGGTACAGCGCGCCGCCGACATGGCGGTCGTAGTCGTAATCCGGCAGGCGTGCCTTCAGTTGGCGGTGCAGGGCCAGCAGGTAAAGCACGTATTGCAGGTCGTACCGGTGCTCGAGGATCGACTGTTCCATGGCGTCCTGCGTGTAGGCCGAATCGTCAGGGCCGAGCCAGTTGGATTTGTAGTCGGCCACGTAATAACGGCCGTCGTGTTCGAACGTCAGGTCGATAAAGCCCTTGAACATACCGTTGAGCAGCACCGGTTCGGCGGCTACTCGGGACACGCCTTTATGGGTGTACTGGCACACCAGCTTGTCGAGGGCCAGCACGTCGACTTTGTGGCTGGCGAACCAGAACTCCATTTCGATCTGGTAGTGCTGCAGGCTGCTGAGGGCGACTAGATCGTTATCTACCGGCAGCGGTGTTTGCAGCAAATGGCCGAGCCAGCCGCTGAGGGTGACGATCCAGCCTTCCCAGTTGCGCCGATTACAGCGGGCGCCCACGGCTTTTTCGATGGCATCGGGTGTCACGTTGAAGCCTTCCTCGCCCGCCCATTCCAACAGGCCATGGAGAAAGGTGCCGGGGTTAGGGCCCCGTGGGAAACGGTGAATGTCGCCGCCAGACGCTGCCACTTCACGCGGTGCGTCGGGGTCGAGGCGTTCATCGTCGAACAGCTTCTGGGCTTGTGGGCTTTCTGGTGCTTCTAGATTAGCGGCGCTCATGCTGTCGCCAATTCTTAACGCACTGTAAGAAGCGATCCACCAATTTTCAGCGGCCTTGCGCTTGGGCAGTAGCGGTGCCAGCAAGGTGGCCTCGTTGCGCGGCGGGTGAAACAGGCTGTCTTGCGCGTCGGGCACGTGGGTGTAGTGGATGGGGGCGCAGCCCTCTTGCAAGTCCAGCAGCCAGCGCGCCAGGCCGGCGGATTCGCCCAACGAGGCACCGGCGCCGAGCAGATAACCCAGCGCGGACAGGTGCAAGACCGAGCTGCTGTTATTGCCACGCTTGAGGTCGGCAATGCCCAACCAGCACGCGTGTTTGGCACGCGTGAGGGCGACGTAGAACAAACGCAGGTCTTCGGCCAGGCGCTCGTCGTCGGCCTGGGCGATCAGCTCGGTGGTGGGCCGCAGGCTGACCTGGGATTTGCCCTGTTCGTCGTGGTAATGCAGCGGCAAGCGGCTGCCATCCACCGGCTTGGCCGAGCAGATAAACGGCAGGAAGACCAAGTCATATTCCAGGCCCTTGGACTTGTGGATGGTCACCACCTTGACCAATTGTTCGTCGCTTTCCAGGCGCAGAATCTGTTCTTCACCGGCCTGGCCCGACAGTGCCAGGTGTTCGGCGAGGTGGCGGATCAGCGCTTGTTCGCCGTCCAGTTCTGACGCGGCCTGTTGCAGCAGTTCGCTCAGGTGCAACAGGTTAGTCAGTACGCGTTCGCCGTCACTGCGGGCAATCAGGGTTTGCGGCAGCTTGAAATCATGCAGCAGGCGTCGCAGCATCGGCAGCACGCCTTGGGTACGCCAGATCGCGCGATAACCACGGAACTGCATCACGCGGGTTTCCCACGCCAGTTCGTCCTGGTTCAGACGCTCCAGTTCCGCCAGTGACAGGTTCAGGGTGACGCAAGCCAGGGCGGCGCGCAGTGGGCGCTCGACGTCCGGCTCGGCGCAGGCCTTGAGCCAGGCCAGCAGGTCGTGGGCTTCCTGGGCGGCGAACACCGAGTCTTTGTCGGACAGGTACACGCTACGTACACCACGGGCGGCCAGTTCGGCGCGCACGGCTTGGGCTTCCTTGCCGTCGCGCACCAGGATGGCGATGTCTGATGGGAGTACGCCTTTTAAGCTGCCATCCGGTTGTAGGAAACCTGCGCGGCCCTGCTGCCCACCATTGAGCAATTCAACTATTTGTGTGGCACAGGCGGCCGCCAGTTGTTGGCGATAGACCGCGTTGGAAATCGGCTGGTCGGTGGGCAGGTGCCAGAGGTTCATCGCCGGCAGAGTTTGGCCATCGACCTGCAACTGCTCTTTGCGGCCTTGGGACAACACCGAGTGGAACGGCACCGGGTTGTCGCCATTCGGCTCACGGAACAGGAACGCACCACGGCCGGTTTCGGCACGCTGGAACACATGGTTGACCGCCTCGACCATCGCGTGGCTGGAACGGAAGTTGGTGCCCAGGGTGTGATGGCGGCCGGTGGTGGACTGACGGGCGCGCAAGTAGGTGTAGATGTCGGCGCCACGGAAGGCGTAGATCGCCTGCTTGGGGTCGCCGATCAGGAACAGGCCACTGTCGAGGTGGTTTTCTTCGATGCGGTAGATGCTGTCGAAGATGCTGTATTGCACCGGGTCGGTGTCCTGGAACTCGTCGATCAGGGCGACCGGGAACTGCTCACGGATCACACTGGCCAAGCGCTCGCCGCCGTCGGCTTGCAGGGCGGCGTTGAGGCGGATGAGCATGTCGTCGAAGCCCATTTCGGCGCGGCGGCGTTTTTCTTCTTCGAAGCGTTTACCGACCCAACCGGCGGCGTGTTGCAACACGGCGGCGTCGGGGGTTGGCAGCGCGTCGAGGCTGGCCTTGAGGCTGGCCATGGCGTCGATGCCGGGGTGACGCGGCGGCTCGCCCTTCCAGGCTTCAGCCATGCCATCGGGCGTGAGGCGGGTGAAGCCGGTGCCGATGTCGAGTTGTTCGAGGGTTTCGTCAGCGGCCCAGGCGCTGATCTTTTCGAACCAGGGTTCGAAGTAACGCGCCTGCATCTTGCGGCCGTCGACGGCTTTGGCGGCGACGGCTTGCAGGCAGATATCGCGCAGTTCGATGGCCCATTGTTGCCAGGGGGCCTTGAGCGCGACCAGCGCTTGGCGGCGCTCTTGCAAGCAAGCGTTGATCAACTCGGCCGGCTCACGGGTTTCATCGGTGGGCCGCTCGCTGCCGAACAACGCGCGCACGCGTGGCATCAGCGCGGCGGGGCCGCTCCAATTTTTGCGTACCCAATTGAGCGCATCGTCGTGCATCGGGTAGCAGAACAGCCGCCAGTAATCGCGCAGCACTTCGCCGAGCAGGTCGCTGTGGTCGGTCTCCAGGGTCTGGGTGAACAGGCTGCCGCTGTCGAACGCGTGTTCGCGCAGCATGCGCTGGCACCAACTGTGGATGGTCGAGACCGCGGCTTCGTCCATCCATTGGGCGGCGATGTCCAGGCGATTGGCACAGGCCGGCCATTGTTCGGGCAGGTAGTGGTCACGCAGGTCGGCAATCAGCGCGTCCGGTTGCTCGATTTCGTCACGAAAAAAACGCGCCGCTTCGGCCAGGCGGATGCGGATGCGTTCGCGCAGCTCTTTGGTGGCGGCGTCGGTGAAGGTCACCACCAGGATTTGCGGTGGCAGCAGTTCGCGGCCAAAGCCGGATTGGTCACCACCGTGGCCAAGCACCAGGCGCAGGTACAGGGCGGAAATGGTGAAGGTCTTGCCGGTGCCGGCGCTGGCTTCAATCAGCTGGCTGCCTTTGAGTGGGAAGGCTAGGGCCAAAGGTTTACCGATCATGCGCCGGCCTCCTCGCTGCTGAGTGATCGCCATGGGGCGTTGATCAAGGGGCGATACAGGGTTTCGGCCCAGCCTTCGAATTCTTCGCTGGCGATGAGCGAGGCGTAATTCGGGAATTGGCGAGTGAGCGCCGGGGTTTCGCGGCGTTCGCCGTCGGTGGTCAGGCCGTCGCCTTCGTAGGCTTTGCTGGCGGCGGCCTGGGCCTTGTCCGGATCGGTTTGGCCGAGCCAGGCGAAGGCAGTTTTCACCGCTACGGGCAGTGGTTTGCGCATGCCGGTGTGCCAGGCCAGTAACAGGTTGCCGAGTATGTCTTGGGCGATGGTTTTTTCCAGCGGGGCCAGCAGCAAGGTGTCGTCACTGGCAACCAGCCCGGTACTCAGCGGCAGGCCGCAGGCGCAGGCCACCACATGATTGACCCACGGGCGGATCAGGCGATGCCACTTGCGGGTCTTGATCGAGCCGATGCTGTTGGGGATGGTGGTGACGCTTAACAATCCGCCATCACTGCGCCGATGCAGGCCACTGATCCAGCCTTCCAGCTCGATGCCTTGATGCTCAAAACTGATCGGTTCGGCAGCGGTTTGTGGCGTAGGCCAGAGCGCCAGTAAGTGTTGATAGCGCTGCAGTAGATCGGGCAATGGCTCGACCAATTCATTACGCAGGCATTCGCCGAAACCGACCATGGGCAGCAGGCCACTGCCTTGCAGGCGCAGGGCTTGGGCATTCAGGGCCTGGTCTATGTGATCGGGCTGGGCCAAGGCTGCATTGAGCAGGCTGTCGCTGAGGCTGTAGCGTTGCAAGGCATCGAGAACGAAAGGTTCTTCATCGGCCAGCGGGACTTCGGCGGCTTCGAAGAACACTTTCAGACGCTGGCTGAAGAAGTGTTTGACGGGGTTGCGCACAAAGTCTTGCAACTGGCCGAGGCTTAGAGGTTCTTCCTGGTGGTGCTCTGCCAGTTCGTCTTGCTTGGGTGAGGCTACGGGTGCTTCGTGGAGCAGTTGCCATTCACGGGCGTAGCTGAACAGCGCATCACCTTCGTGGAAGTAGCGGGCACTGAAGGGTTGGAGTGGGTGCTCCTGGGTCATGGCTTCCAGCAGCGGTTCTTGTGTGTCTGCGTTATGCCAGCCGCTGGCGAGGTGGTCACGCAACTGGCCGATCAATACCGAAGCCGGGCGGTCGCTGTTGTCGCGGATGCTGCGGCCTACCCAGCTGATATAGAGCTGATCGCGGGCCGACAGCAGCGCCTCGAGCAGCAGGTAGCGGTCGTCTTCGCGGCGTGAACGGTCGCCGGGGCGGTAGTCGCTGCCCATCAGGTCGAAGTCCAGCGGCGGTTGGGCGCGCGGGTAGTCGCCGTCGTTCATGCCGAGCAGGCAGACCAGCTTGAACGGGATGGCGCGCATGGGCATCAGGGTGCAGAAATTGACAGCCCCCGCGAGGAAGCGCTGGGACAGGCGGCCTTGATCGAGGCCGGCGAGCCAGGCTTCGCGGACGACGGTAAGGGGTAACTCGTCCTGCAGGCCGACGGACTCACAGGTTTCCAGCCAGTCTTCTCGCAACTGTTCGAGTTGGCCAAGCAGATAGTCGTCGTGCTCGCTGCTGGGCAGAAAGAACAGTTGCATCAGGCGTTGCAGGCGCTCGCCCCATTCTTGTGGGCTTGCCGGTTGTGACAAGGCTTGATGGGCGTGGTTTAGCGCATCGAGCAAGGCGACCAGTGGGCCGATCAACGCGGCGTCAAGGCCGCCGATTTCATCGTAGGGTTCGATGCCGTCACAGGCAATTCCGGTGCCCACGGCATAACCCAGCAGCATGCGGCGCAGGCCGAATCGCCAGCTGTTTTGCTCAAGCTCCTTGGGCAGGCCGAGGCCGGCGCGCTGTTCGGCGTTGAGGCCCCAGCGGATGCCGGCGCCTTCGATCCAGCGGTGCAGCGTAGGCAGGTCGCGTTCCTTGATGGAAAAACGTTCGCGCAAGGCGGGAACGTCGAGCAGGTCGAGGATTTCGCTGACGGGGAAGCGGCTGTCCGGGAGTTTTAGCAGGTGCTCGACGGCGATCAGCAGTGGATCGCGGCCACGTTGGCCTTGGTCGGTGAGGGTGAACGGGATAAAACGCGGGTCGTTCCGCTCAAGCTGGCCGAAGACCGCGCGGATGTGCGGCGCGTAGCTGTCGACGTCGGGGACCATGACGATGATGTCACGCGGGCGCAGTGCCGGGTCGGCGCTGAAGCGCTGGAGCAATTGGTCATGGAGGATCTCCACTTCGCGTTGGGCGCTGTGGGCGATGTGGAAACGGATGGAGCTGTCGTGATTCAGATCGACGCCCGGCCACAGTTCGCGGGTTTCATTGAGTGGGCGCAGTTCGAGGATGTCGTCCTGCAATTGGTTGAGCAACGTGGTGGGTTCGTTGTCGCTGAACAGGTCGATGCGGCCATCACGGAAAGCAGCGCGGTAGCTGTTGGGGTCGTCGTAGCTGTCCAGCAGGCTAATGTAGTCGCGGCCCTGTTTACCCCAAGCGGCCAGCAACGGGTGCGCATGCTGGTGCAGGGTTTGCGGGTCGATGGTGACGGGCATGCCGGCTTTGCGCGCCTGACGTTTGTACTCGTTACGCAGCAGGTCTTTGTCGGCAACGATGTCGGACCAGTGGTGGCGGCAAGGGTTGTGTACGCACAGCAAGACTTGGCTGAAGCGTGCCAGGCCGGCGAGTGCTTCCAGCGCTTGGGCGGGCAACGATGAGATGCCGAAAACGATGACTCGGGACGGCAGGCCTTGGGGGGCTTTTTCGAGGGTATTGATCCGCTCGATAAAACGCTGGTGAACACCGGCTCGGCTTTCGGCCATGCCCTCTTCGCCTACATCCAGTAGCAGTGCACGCCAGAGTTCTGCCTGCCAGCAATTCGCCGGGTTCAGGGGCTTTGTTTCGCCTCGGCCGTTGCGCAGTTGGTGGCGACCGGCCGCCCAATCTTCCAGCCAGTCGGCGCGGTAGACCTGGTATTGGTCGAACAAGTCGGCCAAGCGTTCCGCCAGTTGATAGCGTTTGCGCAGGTCGGTGTCGTCGGTGAGAAATCGCTGCAGGGGCTCGAAGTGCGGTTGGCCGATGAGCTCCGGGAGCAGACGCATCAGGCGCCAGGTCAGTGGGGCCTTATCGAGCAAGGATTTGGGCGGGATTTCGTCTTTGCCCAAAACCATGCGATAGAGCTGCCACATAAAGCTGCCGGGGAGTTGCACGTCGATAGCCGCAGCGATGCCGCAGCCACCCATATCATCTTCTTCGGGATCTTCGGCCAAGGCCAGCTTGAGCCATTGGGCAATGCCGTTGCTTTGGACCAGGGCGATTTCGTTTTCCAAAGGAGCCAGCGGATAGCGGCGCATCCAACTGACTACCAGACTGCGCAGTTCGTCCAGGCGGTTGCCGTGAACCACCATGAATCCAGCGCTGAGGGACGTCGCATCCGGCATAACGGCTTCCTTGGGAAAAGCAAAATCGAGGCATGGACTTTAGCATTGAAGGCGGTCACAGACTGCAAGTGAGAACCGCTTGATACATTGCGTGGCCACACTTTTCGACCGCCCAAAACAAAACCCCTGATTGCGTTAGCAATCAGGGGTTTCGGAATTTAATCTTGACGATGACCTACTCTCACATGGGGAAACCCCACACTACCATCGGCGATGCATCGTTTCACTACTGAGTTCGGGATGGGATCAGGTGGTTCCAATGCTCTATGGTCGTCAAGAAATTCGGGTACTGAGTCGTAGCCAGATGGCTTCGCTTCAGCAAATTGGGTATGTGACAGCTTTCGGTGTTTTGTGAGCGTCGAACTTTCGGTTCATCTCGTCTTCACACACCGCAATCTGATGCTCTTTCGAGTAGTCAAATTGCTTGGGTGTTATA
>NZ_FNOX01000013.1 GCF_900107155.1 Pseudomonas salomonii | reverse complement strand
GGCCAAATGTTCACCGCCTCCAACATCAACGGCAGCGCAGTCAGGGTGGATGACCTCAAAACGTTTTTGGTTCTTGCGCGTCATGACAATTCCTCGCAGGATTGAATGACGCGGGCGGGGTACACGGTGGCGAGCGGATTCACTCTCTTATACGTGGTCACAGCTTGCTGTGCCGACAATGACTCCACGCCGATACCGTGCAGGCCACTCTCCCACTCGGGTGCTGACACACCAGTGCTGGTTACGGCCTTTGCCCCGCCCGCGTTCTTCAACCTTACGATGAACCAGTTTGATGCGCGACAGCGCTACATCGAAGAGGTGGCGGGTCCTCCCACATTTTTAGATCGTATTACTTGCCGAGCTTGCGCAACTCATCCGACTCCACCACCCGCACGCCATCCTGTTCTTCCAGCGCCAGGCGCCACATGGCGCGGGCCAGTTCGCAGACTTCGATGCCGTGGTATTTGCCCGGAATCAACCGCGACAACGGCCCGGCGATTTTCTCGGCCAGGCGCGACTCCAGGCGTTCCCCCAGCAGCAACGAAGGCCGCACGATGGTCAGTTGCGGCCAGTCCTGGGCCTTGAGCGCCTGTTCCATTTCGCCTTTGACGCGGTTGTAGAAGATCGAGGATTTCGGGTCGGCGCCAATTGCGCTGATCACGATCAAGTGCCGCGCGCCCATTTCCCGTGCGCGCTTGGCGAAGGCCACCACCATGTCCAGGTCGACCGCGCGGAAGGCTTCTTCTGAGCCGGCTTTTTTAATCGTGGTGCCCAGGCAGCAGAAGGCGATATCGACCTGGCCGCTCAGTTGCGGCAGGAACACGGCCGGGTCGCCCACCGGGTTTTCCAGGTGCGGGTGTTCGGCCAGTGGCTTGCGGCTAGGTGCCAGTACGCGGGTCACTGTGGGCTCGTTGAGCAGGCGGTCGAGCAGGTGTTCACCGGTCAGGCCGGAGGCGCCGGCGAGCAGGATATGCTGAGGTGTCAGGTACATGGTGTTTCCCCCTTGTTACACGTTACAGCTTAGTTGCCTTTGGCTTCCTTGCTATTCATTGAGACGCTTTCGAGCGCCTTTCGTGCCTGCTGTTTACGTAACAATTGCCAGTGTGCGATCACGCCTTTGGGTGCCCAGATCTGCGGTTCAGAGGCTTCGAAGTTGTCCGCCTGTTCACGCTCGGCCACATGCAACTGCGCCAGTTTGAAGGCTTGTTGCAAATCGTCGGTCTGGTTGAAGGCCTGGGCGAACAGGGCGTCGCCGAAGTAGGTGAAGTCCGCTTCCTCGGAGCAACCGAAGGACACGCGATCAGCGCGCGAGGCGGTCATGATCAGGGTGTGTTCGTCTTTTAAGGCCGGGATAAACCCGCCGGAATAACAGGCGGAAATCACGATGATCTTGTCACGCTCCTTGAGCGGCGCAAGCACGGCGGCCAGCTCATCGGCGGGCAGGTCGGCCAGTTCCATGCGCGGCTGGTCGAGCACCAGTTCGTGTTCGTGGGTACCGTGGCTGGTCATGTAGATAAACACCAGGTCTTGCGGCCCGGTGCGCTCGGCCAGGGTTTGCACGGCGCGGCGCAGGCTTTCGCGGGTGGCCAGCGGGCGGTCGGCGATGTGGTCGCGATGGTTGACCAGGCGGATCTGCCCGCGCGCGCCGAAGCGCGTGGCAAGCATGTTGCTGACGTAATCGGCTTCGCGCAGGAACACGCTTTGTTTGCCATCGCCGGCCAATACCAGGGTGTACAGCTCGACGGCAGGCGTGGAAGGTGGCACGGCGGCGAGGGCGGCATCGAGCAAGCGGCCTTGGGCCAGTATGCCGATCTCGAGTGGGTCGGGCAGCAACTTGCCGTCGGCGTCACGCACGCGCATGCCGTTGACCCAGGTGCCGGCCTGCACGGTGCCGTCGGTGAGCACCAGGGTGCCTTTGCCTTGATAGCTGTCGCTGTCGAAACCGCCGACATAGAAACTGCCGTCGGTGAGGTTCAGGCGGCCTTCGCCGCTGAAGCGCCATTCGCTGAACTGGCCCACGTAGTGGCTGCCGTCCACGCCGATCAGCTCGCCTTTGCCGCTGAGCGCGCCTTCCTTGAACTGGCCGATCCACACGTCGCCGTCGGCGTTTTCATAACGGCCCTTGCCGTTGAGCTGGTTCTGTTTGAACTGGCCAACATAGATATCGCCGTCGGCACTGTTGAAGGTGCCATTGCCTTCAAGCTGGCCGTCGACAAAACGGCCGCTGAACTGGTTGCCGCTGTCGTCGTTGCGCTGGCCTTCGCCATTGGGTTTGCCGTGCACGAACTGGCCCTGGTACTGGCTGCCGTCGGCCAACTCCAGGCGGCCAAGGCCGGAATATTGATCGTTTTTGAATTCGCCGCGATAGGTCATCTGCCCCTCTTTGAGGGTGCCTTCGCCGTTGCGTCGCCCGTTCTTGAAACCGCCGACGTAGCTGCTGCCCGCCGTGGTCAGGCTGCCATGGCCGTCGAACAGGCCTTGCTGGAACTGGCCTTTGTAGACCTCGCCGTTGCTGCCATGCCATTCGCCCTGGCCGTGCCACTGGCCTTTGTCGAACTGGCCGGCGTACCAACTGCCGTTGGGGTAGTCCACGCGGCCCTGGCCTTGCAGCAAACCGTTGACCACATCACCCCGATAACGGCCGCCGTCGGGCAGGCGCGCATCGGGCGGCAACAGCGATTCGCCGTCTCCGCAAGCGGTGAGCAACAGGGCAAGGGCAAGGGGGGCGAGTGGGCGCATAGCGGGATCCGGATAATTAAGCGCCGAGTATGCCGCAGCTGCGAGATTCATACATAAATTTACATACACTGTGGCAAGGTTTATTGCCTCGCCACAGGCACGGCCTTACACGAAGCAGAGTGACAACGACTCGGCGATGTAAGCGGGTTTTTCCTGGCCTTCGATTTCCAGGGTGGCGGTGGCCTTAAATAGCCATTGGCCAGGTTTTTTCTCGGTCACGTCGGTGAGGGTCACGTTCAGGCGGACCTTGGAATCGACCTTTACCGGCTGGATAAAACGCACGCTGTCCAGGCCATAGTTGACGGCCATCTTCAGGCCTTCGGGCATGATCAGGATGTCTTCCATCAGCTTGGGCATCAACGACAGCGACAGGAAACCGTGGGCGATGGTGCTGCCGAACGGGGTCTTGGCGGCCTTGACCGGGTCGACGTGGATGAACTGATGGTCGCCGGTGGCTTCTGCGAACAGGTTGATACGCGCCTGGTCGATGGTGAGCCATTCGGAACGTCCCAGTTCCTTGCCGACATAATCTTTGAGCTGCGCTACAGGTACATAGGGCATTGCGACTCTCCTTGGTTCATCGATTCTGTTTTTATGAGTGACAGAGAACCAATGTAGATCATCATGGGCAACCCACCCGGTCAACCCACCATGCTTTTGGCGAATGCCGAAGCATACGGTGGGCGTGCTTATAATGCGTCCCAGCTTTAGAGGGGAGAGAGCGATGTTGTTACGGGGCCTGACCTGGCTGGTGCTGTTTCAATTGATCGGCACCGCGATCAACCATTTGCTGTTGCCGGTGCTGCCGGGGCCGATTATCGGCTTGCTGCTGATGCTCGGTTTTCTGATCTGGCGCGGTGAAGTCGGCGAGCCCCTGAGCCTGGCCGCCAGCAGCCTGTTACGTTATTTGCCGTTGCTGCTGGTGCCGCCGGCGGTGGGTGTGATGGTCTACGCCAAGGACATTGCCGCCGATTTCTGGGCCATCATCGGCGCGCTGGTGTTGTCGTTGGTGATCGCCATGGGCCTTGTCGGCGTGCTGATGCAGCGCATGGTCAAGCGCAAGGAGCGCGATCAATGATCGGCGACTGGCAGGGCGCGTGGGCTGCGGTTATTCATCATCCGTTGTTCGGCATCGGCATCACCCTTGGCGCCTACCAACTGGTACTGGCGGCATTCGAGAAAACCCGCTGGATTTTCCTGCAACCGGTGCTGGTGTCGATGCTGCTGGTGATCGGCGTGTTGCTCAGCTGCGGCCTGACCTACGTCGAATACCGCAAGAGCACCGAGATCATGGGCATCCTCCTCGGCCCGGCGACGGTGGCCCTGGCGGTGCCGCTGTTCTTGAACCTGCGACGGATTCGTCAATTGTTCTGGCCGATATTTACTACGCTGGTGATAGGCGGGGTGGTGGCCACCGGCTTGTGCGTGCTGCTGGGCTGGTGGTTCGGCGCTGAACATATGATGCTGATGACCATGGCGCCCAAATCGGTGACCTCGCCGATTGCCATGCTGGTGGCCGAGCAGATCGGTGGCGTGGCCGCGCTGGCGGCGGTGTTTGTGCTGATCACCGGGGTGATCGGCGCGATGATCGGCCCGGCGTACCTGTCGCGCCTCGGCGTGCACAGCCCCGAGGCGCGGGGCATGGCGCTGGGCATGACCGCCCACGCCGTCGGCACCTCGGTGGCCTTGCAGGAAAGTGAAGAGTGCGGCGCCTTTGCGGCGCTGGCCATGAGTCTGATGGGCGTGGGCACGGCGGTTTTCCTGCCGTTGGCCGTGTCGGTGATCGTTTAAACCAGGTTTAAGGAAACCTTTATGAGTCTGGCGCTGTTCCCGCTCAATACCGTGCTGTTCCCTGGCTGCACCCTCGACTTGCAACTGTTCGAGGCGCGCTACCTGGACATGATCAGCCGCTGCATGAAAAAGGGCGAAAGCTTTGGTGTGGTGTGCATCCTCGACGGCAAGGAAGTCGGCATGGCACCGGACGGCTACGCGCTGATCGGTTGTGAAGCGCTGATCCGCGATTTCAAGCAGCAGGACAACGGCCTGCTGGGGATTCGTGTCGAAGGTGGTCGCCGCTTCCGCGTACGCGACGCCGGCGTGCAGAAGGACCAGTTACTGGTAGCCGAGGTGCAATGGCTCGAAGAACAGCCCGACCAGCCTTTGGAAGAAGAGGACGCTGACCTGCTGGCGTTGCTCCAGGCCCTGGCCGAGCACCCGATGGTGGCCTCGCTGGACATGGACGCCCATGCCGAGGGCCAGCAAGCCTTGGGCAATCAGCTGGCGTATCTGCTGCCGTTCACCGAGGCCGACAAGATCGACCTGCTGCAACTCGATGACCCGCAGCAACGCCTGGATGCGATCCAGATGTTGCTCGACGAGTTGCAGGGCGAACTCTTCACTCAGTAGGCGTAGCGCAGCAACGCGTGGGGGGTGCCGGTGAAGGCGATAAAACCGAGCACCGCGACCACCACCGGCAACATCCACCACCAGACCTTTTGCGGCATCGCCGGCAGTGGGGTGCGGTACTGGCTGGCGCCCAGGCTGAAGGCGCACACCGTCATCGCCAGCAAGGTGCCGGCCAGGATGTCCGTGGGCCAATGCGCACCCAGGTACACCCGCGACAAGGCAATGAACGCGGCGGGAATACAGCCCAGCAGCATCCAGGTCAGGCGCAGGCGGGTGGGTTGCCCGCGCCCGGCCAGCACTGCCAGCGCGAGGAAAAAGGCAAAGGCGCCGGAGGCGTGGCCGCTGGGCATGCTGAAACTGGTCAGTGGCTCTGTGAGGATTTCCGGGCGGCCACGGGCGAAAAACAGCTTGGTGCCGGTGTTGATCACCGCCGCCCCCGCCAACGTGGCGCCGACGAACACGGCATGCCGCCATTGCCGCGCCACCAGCAGCAGGCCGGTGAAAATCGCGCTGGCGATAAACATTTTCCTGAATTCACCCAATTGGGTAATCCGCACCATCACCTCGTCCAGCCACGGGCTGCGGTGCTCCTGCACCAGCGCACTGAGGCCCTGGTCGAAGTGATTGAGGTGGGGGTAGCCGATAAACAGGGCGATCAACAAGGTCAGGCTGGCGCAACCGACCCACAAGGTGGCACGACGATGGCCGCGCAGGCTGCTGTTCAAGCTCAGCCCCAGCAACACCGCGATACACCCGGCGACAATCCCGGCTTCCAGCCAGAAACCTTCCGGCAGCGGCAGGCGAAAGGCCGCGCCGGCGGCCCAGCCCGGCAGCAGGTAGGCCACCGTCCATCCGGCGGCGGCCACGATGCTCACGGCGGCAAAGCGTGGGAACGGCATGTCGCACATGCCCGCCACCATCGGCAACATAGGGCGCAGCGGGCCGATGAAGCGCCCGACCAGCAGGCTGGCGATGCCGTATTTATGGAAATAGGTTTCGGCGCCGTTCATCCATTCCGGGTGGTGGCGTAAACCGGGCAGGCGGCGGATGTTCTGATGGAAGTGTCGGCCCAGGTAGTAGGAAACCCCGTCGCCCAGCAAGCCGCCGAGAAAGCCCAGCAGCAAGGTTTCACTCAACGACAGCGCACCGCTGCCGGCGAGGGCCGCAATGGCAAACAGCAATACCGTGCCTGGCACGATCAGACCGGCGATGGCCAGGCACTCAACGCACGCGACGATAAATACCGCCACCGCCAGCCATTCGGGGTTCAGTGTGAGCCAGCCGGTAATGCTATCGAGCCATTGGCCCATAAAACTTCACTCCATTTATGCAAGACATAACCTGAGTCAGTGGAGATCAACTGTGGGGGCGGGCAAGCCCGCTCCCACATTGGATCTGCTTGGCTGCTTCTGTCTGTTCAAATCAAAAAATAATCACGGCCTTCGACCTGGCCCCGGCGCAGCGGGTTCCGCGTGCAATAAGGCGCATAACCTGCGTCCACAAAGCGGTACATCAGGTGCTCATCACGTCCGCTGGGGATGCCCAGGCGGGTGGTCTGAATGATCTGCGTCGGGGTTTGGCCCACGTCTTCAACAAACAGTAGTTCCTGGTCAAAGCGCTTGGCGTCCCACATCGGCACTTTCAGGCCCAATGCTTTGCACAGCAGCGTTTGGCCGGCGCAGAGCTTTTGCGAGGGGCGCGGCTGGCCATTGGCGCCCGGGTTATTGAGCAGCATCTGCGCCAGGCTGGCCGGGCCGGACAGCTCATCGACCCACGGGTAAGCCGATTTGATCAAGTCGGGCGTATAATACCTGTAAGATCGGATCTTACAGGCGGCAGCACATGGCACGTTTAATCTCATACCTTCGAATGTCTACAACCGAGCAGTTGAAAGGGTTTTCGCTTGAACGTCAGCGAAAACTGATCGCTGATTTTGCCTCAAGAAATGGGCTTTCGCTCGATGAAAGTCATTCAATTGAAGACATAGGACGTTCGTCGTTCTCCGACGATGCGGAGCAAAGGCAGCTTGCTCGGTTCTTCACTGACCTAGAAGCCGGGAAATTTTCCCCCGGTGATGTGTTCGCACTGGAAAACATCGACCGCCTGACCCGTCGCGGCCCGTTTGATGCACTTATGAAGGTCAATACGATCCTGTCTAAAGGGTTGAAATTGGCGATCATTAGCGACAAAGAACAAAAAACCATTGATGACATAAATGACGTTTATACGATTATCAATTTATCCATTGATGCAAAACGTTCGCATGGCGAAAGTAAAAACAAAAGCAATAAAGGTCTGTCAAATTGGGAAGAAAAAAGACAGCTTGCCGCCCGTCATGGCGTAGCAATGACCGCACAGGCCCCGGCGTGGCTTGATACCGAAACCTTTTATATAATGGACGAAAGCAAAGGTATACAGGTTAAACGCCGTCGATACGTCCTAAATCCTGAAAAATCTGAAACCGTTCGCCTAATTTTCGAACTTTTCCAAAATGGTAATGGTTCGCTGAAAATCAAAAACATTTTGAATGAACGAAATATCCCCACTTTTAAAGGTGCGGAGTATTGGGAACCTTCGATCATTTCAAAAATTTTGCGAAACCCCGCGACACATGGCTTTTACCAGCCTCAAAAACAAGGGACAGGAAAACGCGACCTGATCCCCGCAGGCGAACCCATCCACGACTATTTTCCGGCGATTGTGAGCCTTGAAACCTTTGAGCAATGCCAACGCATCACCGCTGCAAATTCGACCCGTAAAGGTCGCAAGGGGAAGCTATTCACAAACCTATTCACCGGCCTTTTGAAATGTGTCGATTGTGGTGGCCCTGTTCATCTACTCAATCCCGGGATTGATAAACGAGCAAAAGTCCCGAAGTCGGTCAATTACATTGTTTGTAAAAAAGGGAAATTTACACGCGAATGTATTTTGAAGCGTTTGCGTTATGACGATTTTGAAGCTGTGATGTTGAACGCTATTCAAGAAATCAATCTTGCAGACGTATTAAACGAAAATAACCCGCTTGAACAGCTAATTAAGCAGATCCGAGCAATTGAAACCAAGATTGAGAAAAATCAAAAGCTTCTTGAAAACTTTCAAAAGTCATTTGTTGAAACCGGCGATCTTCCCGCTTTTATGATAGAAGCCGCAAAGAACGCAGAAACAGCCAATAAAGCCCTAGAAATTGAACGCATCGAACTACAAGCCCAAATTTCACAATTAAACGTCTATAACGCCAATATTGAAAACGCCATTGATGAATTAAAAAACAATGGCACATATGAAACCCGTGCAAAAATAAACCTTTTGCTACATGACATTATAAAAACCATCAATATTGATTTCGAGCTTTTAGATTATGCCATCATCTTTAAAAATGGCGTGAAGCGATTTATAAATGATGGAATAGTGCAAAACGTATTCACCACAAAAACCGGCAGCGATCAATATTATAGCGAAATTGAAGAAATCCTTAATCACCCCACCACACAACAAACAAAACAGCACGCCAAAAAAATCTAACCATCAAACGTATTAAAGAGGCTGTCATTTATTTGATGGCCTTTTTTTATGAAGTCTAAAAATCAAACGTATTATGTCGGACACTTTTAAAATTTGTCGGACACTTTTTTGTCGTACAGATTTGTCGGACACTATTGAAAACATTAAAATATATGATACAACATTTATATGAGTTCGATAAAAGATAGGCAAGCAATGGAAACGTCCGACATTTAACTTCGTTAAATTGTCGGTCATAAAAAACACTTCGTGCTTTTTTATTCCGTTTCCTACTTGAAATTTACGCACTTCGTTTGAAATTTAGAAGCAAAAGCAAGCCCCCTGTAATGCTTCTACATTACAGAAAAATCAAAAGACTAACCATGAGGAATATTATGAATGATGACGACATTGAAAGCAGCTACGAATATAAAGGTGATGATGTAGGAAATTGTGTTCGTTGCGATGAAGACACTTGGAACGGTCATTCCCTTTGCAGAAATTGCAGAGAGATTGACGATATACAAAGAAGATGGGACGACCTCGAAGATTAAAACAGCAGCACCACGAACAACAGGCTCCGGCCTTTGTTCACCAAATTAACAAGCACAAGGAAATTATGAAAGCCGAAATATTAACAAGTGTTCAATCTTATTTCATGTTTATGCAGAAATCTGACGCAAGCCTAGCTTTGCTAGAAAATATGATAATGCACGAAAAATCAAACCGTGCGGTATCAGTCATTCTAGAAATTCTAAAAGAAATCAATCAGGCTGATAATTATTTCACCAATACAGAACTCTATGATGAATATGAGAGCTTTGCAAAAACCTTCGTAAACCATTTAGAAAAGCTTTTGATAAATACTTACGACGATTTTGATTTCAGCTAATGAGTAAATGGCGAAAGCCTTTACTTACCAAATAAAACACATCGATCAGGAGAAACATGGCACAAGATAAAGTATCAATAAGAATTTCAAAAGAAGACATGCAAAAATTCAATGAACTCGCTTCTAGTCTTTCAATGACTAAAACAGCAATAATCAAAAAGATTGTTAATGATGGCTTTGCTCAAACAGCCGAAATCACAAACCCTACGTTACTCACCTCTTTCGAAAAAATTGAAAAAATGCTTGGCTCAATTGGTACCAACCTTAACCAGATGGCTAAGAAAGTGAATTCCGGGGAAGAATTCACCGAGCAAGATATAAAGACCCTTCAACAAATCATCACTAAGTTTGACGCTCTTGAAACCGTTGTTATTGATAAAAACGTAAAAACGGTGATTAAAAAAAGAGGTTCAAAATGATCAGAAAAGTCATCAGTAAATTATCTGATAGTGCCGGTATCAGTGGGACTATGAACTACGCATTAGAAAAAGCGGAACTGGTTGACGGTAGCGAAGCCAAATTTGATGGCACCAGCATCAAAGACTATAACAAGCTAGGCGTTAAGAAATTTAATCAAATCAATAATAAATTTGAGCCTAAGACTGGTAGAAAGCAAGAAGTCCTAGCCATTCACGAAGTAATCAGTTTTTCAGCAAAAGACCTGATAACTAATGAACAGGCATTAGAAATTGCTATGTCGGTTTGGAAAGAAGCCCTTGATTTAGACAATAGAAAATACCGTGTAGCTGTTCACGATAAAGACGACAACGGAAAAACCCACGTCCATTTGATCTGGAATAAGCGAGATAACAAAGGTAAACCCTATGAGCAGAAAAACGATTACGAGCTATTCGAAAAGCTTTGTCATCAAGCCGAGTTGAAACACGGCCTTGAAGAAGTGAAAAACAGAAAATACCTGAAACCCGGAATGCCTACCAATCCACAAGGCCCAAACGAATACAGACTTGAAAACCGTGGGATAAAGTCCGAGAAGACCAAATTTAAAGAAGCGGTAAATGCCGCAACTGACAAGACTATGACCGCTGGCGAGTTCCTCGAATTTCTCGATGCTGATGGCTTCACGCTGATCACCAACGGGAACAATGCCTATTCCCTGGAGAAAGAGGGCCAGATCTTCAAAGCATCTGAGGTTGGAGCTTCTTACAAAGCTCTTAAAGCCCGTTTTGGCGACGATTCCCAGTTCTCCGACACGCTTGCACGTCTGGGAGTGAAAGCGGCTCCTGTGCGTGATTATGGAAGCATTGGCGGCGATTTTCATGATGAGCAATCAAGCATCACAGAAAAAAGGATCAAAAAATCTAATCGCGTTGTAGATACTCGCTTCGATACGCCTGATGGTCATGATTTCTTTTTCAAGAATTCGACCAAGAAAGCTTTTGAGTACAGTGCTGCCAAGGGCAAAGCTACTTTCAACACTAACAGCCCGATGGCGATCAAAGCAGGCTTGCAGAAGCTCACAGAGAGCGGCAACCCACAAGCCTTACACCTAAACGGTACTGACGATTTTAAGCGTGCTGCATGGCTTCAATTTTCCATGATGGGGTTAGATCAAAAAGGCTATTCGTTGAAAGGTTTTAAACCGACTGACGAAGATAAAGAAAAACTTGAAAAAATGAAGCTTGAAAATTCAGCCTTTAAGAAGCCGATTGAAGAAAACAATATTAAAGCTTTACCAACTGAAAAAAAACCAGAAAAACCAACCGGAGCCGAAATTGCGGATGGTGTTAAAACTGCTGGAATGGCCGCTGCAGGGAAAGTTGTAGATGTTGCTGCTGGCGTGCTTGAAGGTGCTTTAAATAAGCTTACTGATATGAGCGACGGAAGTGCGACAGACCAGCTTGCCGCTTTGAATATGATGAAAGATTTGATAGACGAAAGCGAACGAAAAGAAGAGAAAAAAAGAAAGCCTGTTGGCATTAAACTTATGCCGCAATAAAAAAACGCCTTCTTGGCGTTTTCTTCATTCAGTTTTTGGGTTGTCGTAAATCGTCACGTTGCTCAAAGATTTGGTACCCGTGAAGTGATTGGTCACTACATTTAGACACGCTTTTGCTTGGCTTGGCGAAATTGATAACAATGTATATTCACCGCTTAATTTATCGGATAAATAGAAACAGTTATAATCAATTATGCATACTTGTGCAGAATATTTACACTCATTACCATTGTTCGTAACGTAGTAATTTTGGCCGTGCTTTAACGCACCTTTAATGGCAAGCGTGGAAGTTTGAAGAACAAACCCATTTTGCCTGTCCGATGTGAAAAGACTATTTGTTTCGCCGGGAACTACTGAGAAATTTAGAGTAGTAACCAATTTTCTTTCTGGCTTAGGTTCCGGTTTTTCTGGGTTTTCTGGGTTTTCTGGTTCTTCCGGTGTCGTTGGATTTGAACCATTACCGCCATTACCACCACCCACAACACCACCATTAGGGACACCAACCCACGCCAAAGTATTATCAGGCAATGACCCGCCTAGCTTTGCTTCTATTGGTATGTAAATTTTATAAGCTGCATTTGCTGACATTGAAGCAAATAATGCGATTGTTAATAGTGAAAGCTTGATCATTGTGATACCTCATCATTATTGTTGTTTAGTTGTTCTTTCTCCTTTTTTGCCATGATGTGCATTTTGAAAAGTAAGAAAATAGCGAAGCCTTGTATGCAAAATAAAAAAAACAAATCGCGTGGCGGTATGGCTTCTGGCATTAAATATGAAACAGAAATAAAAAAACCACTTACGGCAATAATCGCGAAGTGAGAATAAAAAAGGATTGTAGAATTTTTCATGTTAAAAAAGATGTTGTTAATATTATTATATATAATAATATTAAAAAATCAAATACGAACAAAAAGCCCTCTTTTGGGCTTCTTAATTTCAAATCAATTTCAAGTAAAGCAACTCTAATTTTAACGCTCTAATGCGGTGATAGCGGTCGAACATTGCGGCTTTTCTTTCATCGCTTGGGATCATCTGGTCATTCTTGTAAGCGTCGAATTCTTTTTGTAATGAGTAAATTCTAATGCTGAAATGTTCAAGCATTGCGTCGCAATTCTCTTCGTTCATCTTATTTCTCCTATGTTTATTTATTTAATACTTTTTCTTGGTCGTGCAATTTAGCAACGTTGTCTCTGTGTTTTTGTTTAATTGGCTCCAACTTTTTGTGATATTCGCGACTTAGTGCATTAGTCCATTCAGGGGTATAAATTACGTCTTGATACTGTAAATATACTTTCCAGCTTTCGGCTTCATATCTGCATTGTTCTTCTTGATAAAATCCCATTTTTGCAATGCTAGAAAGAGCGGCTAGATTGTCGCAACCACGTCCAAAGTCTCCGAATTCTTTTACTTCAAAACTACATTTACCCGGCGAAATAATAGAAACGTCGATGTGGTTCGTTGCATCATCGCCTAAAATCCCTGTGGCTTTTTCATAAACTTCTTGCACGCATGTGATAACTGGCCCTTTTGGTGTATATACATCTTTTGGGACGGCATCAGCTCTTGCTTGGGCTTCCTGATGTTCCCGTGTGAATTGTCTGTCCATCTCTCTTTCTACTTCTTCCATATCCAACATATACTGAACTGATCTTCTAGCATTCTCTTTATTTTCAGCTTCAATTTCGGACATGGTGCAGTTGCCACCCAAGCACTTACCTGACCAAATAAACACCGGCATTGAATTACCGGCAAAAGCATTAACTGAAAATAAAAGCGTCAAAAGCAACATCGTATTTTTCATAATTTCCCCCATGGTTGTTTAAAAGTTAATTCCTATATCGTGCAACGTATTGATTGCCATTTGAGCGGTGTGCGGTATATCGACAATCAACGCAGATGCAAACATGGTTATAATTGGCTTACCATATCCACTTTCTTTTGATGAGCCATTTGACACTTGTGCAATTCCATATGCCCCAACTGAAAAATAAATCAATCCAATAATTTGAAAAAGTCCAATAATTATTTGGATATTTTCCAAGAATTTTTCGGCTGTGCCTCCGCTCGAAAGCTTTTCAATTCTGGCTTTCAATTCACCCGTAAGCCCCGAAACTTCGGTATTCATGCAGGCGTTATTTATCGCACCTTCGGACACGACAAAACAGAAATCCCCGGCCTTGAAATAAGTATTTCCGAACACGCCAATGGCTAACGTGACGTTCATAAGAACAGCCCCGATGATGATGTAAATAAGCGGAACACTTTTACCCATTTTTCCGCCCTCATCGGTTAGCAATTTCAGCTTGTATGCACCGTTAACAAACAAGACAAATCCGATCAAGAAAACTACGAGCTTGATCAGTCCGATATTTGATGAAATCAATTCAACACGGGCGGCGGTTGCATCACCGTCAGCGAATGCGACGATAGGAAGGAAAAGCAGCGTTAAAAAAGTGATTATATTTCTTACATTCATCTTGCTCCTGATCGATGTTTCATATTTTTTTCGATGATCTGAATAAGCTCACTATCAAGACATTCATAAGTTTTCGTCTTACCATTAAATTCGTCAATTTTGCAAGGATCATTGAAATATAATTCAACAGCAACAGGGCATAGAAATAAGACTAATATCAAGCTAAATTCAGCGATTTCCGTTATTACAGATTTCTTTTCTTTTAAAACTATAATTTTGAACATGATTATGAAACCCATAAGCCCAAGTAAACAGGCTATACATCTCACAAGTTCATAGTTTGATAATGTTTCGTTCATCATTCTCCTGATCGATGTTAAACCGCTGAGCTTGGCGGCTTTTGTTCATTAGGTGTGGCTTTCGGTGCTTTGCTTTTCAATACTTCTTTTTGCACTTTTATGACTGCAACAACGGCTGGTAAAACGTTTATTTCGCTGAGTATTTCCCCGGTAAAAGGGTTGTATTCAAGATCGCCGGTAGTCATTTTATGTTCGATCAATTCGCTACTTTCGATTGCTGTAACAGCCAACAACAGAATTTGACGCAACATGGCCTCATTTCCACCCTCGCTGATGGCGGTGCTTAGTTTAACCGCCACCATCTGTCTAACGCGGTCGTTAGGGATCGTTGGCAATATGCTTTCAATCTGCTTAATCAAGCCCGTAGCTGCTAGGCTGACGTGCTTCAAATCTATTTCTTTAATTTCATTTATATCCATTCTTCGTCCCCATCATCTGTTAATTTATTAGGTGCTTTTGGCTCTTCAACTTCTTCGTAAAAATCTTCACTCAACTCACGATCAAAATCGTCTGAATTCGACCCTTCCGCACTCTTCTTTTTATCGTTTTTTTTGTAAAGAGTTTTATAGCTGTAACTCACATCAAATCTAATTGTTTGACTACGCAATTTTTCAGGTTCTTTTTTTGTCTCTGTGAAACCATCTATAAAGCCCATTGCTTGAAGAGCTATATTTGCTTTTCTTATTTTCAATACGAACGTTTTATCGGGCATCTTTTCACTATTGATCCTGAAACGCTGCTTCAACATTTCAACACTGAAATAATTCACGTCATTACGTCTGTTACACACATACAAAACATAAAGCATTCTTTGATATTCATTTGTTAGTTTGCCGAGTATTCTAGGATCTATTTCGTAAAGCTCTTTTAGACTTCCAAAAAACTCAATAAATCTTTTTGAAACAGAGATTGTGCATTTGTCTTTTTCTAGCTCGCCCTCAATAAAAGAAAATACAACAGCAACAATTTTATCATCGCGTTTTTCTTTATAGGAGACGTTTATTTGTCCAAGCTTAATCATGGACGCTTGAAAGATTTTTAAATAATTGGGACGCTGGTTATTGGCAATTTTTAGATCGTCCATCAATTCTTTGGTTGCAAACTCGATTTCAGTGCTATTGCTGTTTATTACTTTGCGTAGAATAAAAAGAAAGAACTCAAAATCATTGAATATAGTTAATGATGATGAATTCATGACAATATCACGCATGTTTTGATATTTTGGTATTGTTATCTTATCGGCTAACTCTTCCGACTGATTTGCTATGTTAAACAGCGGCAACGCTAGAAACGCTTTTGGCACTGATACAAACGTATTTAATGAAAATACTTTTCTCTCTTTTGTTTTTAATGAATATTTCATGGTTATTTTTTCGCCTGTTAATACTTATATGAAATCATAAAAAAAGATAATTTCAAGAGAGAACAGGAAAACTTTTATAATTTGCGTTAACTATATTATTGTGCTGAATTTTTATTCAGCTTTTAAAGCATTTTTGTATGTGGATTTATAAGGAGCGTTAACCATAAACCCATATTTTTATAAGGAGCGTTAACCGAGATTTTCAAGATTTCCTTATTTTTTCGGTCTTATTTGAACGTTTCAGGGAAAGAAAAGGTATTTACTTCGTAAATGTATTAAGAAGATGTAGGGCAGAACGTCAAAAGCTCATCTGGTGGATCTAAAATCAAAACCTTAACTGCTTAAACCTTGGCGGTTTATTTTGACAAGATTTTTTTTTGAAATTATGATCCGGCGAACACCATCAAGGATCGTTGAAAATGTCTAAATTGCTTGACCTACTCGCACAGCAAAAATCATTGGAAGCACAGATTGAAAGCCTAAAAGCTGACGCCAACGAAGCTAAGGTTCTTGATCTGGTTGGAGAGCTGGATGCTTTGCGTGAAAAACACGGCTACAACGAGGCTGATTTTGTTGGTGTGGTGCTTTCCTACTACAAAGTAGAAACCCCAGCTAAAACCGGCAAGAGCGTGAGCGAAAACGCACCAAAGGCACCCAAGGAGCCTACGACGAAGTATAAAGTTGAGATAGATGGCGTTGAGTTCATCTTGAAGAAGTCGAAGCAAGGCATTGCTAGTCAAGCTATGAAAGACAAAGGTTTCAAAACCTATTCTTTGTTTTTGGCTGACTTGATGCAGAAACACGAGGTTGATACGTTTGAAGATTTGATCGACAAGTTGAAAGCCGAAAAAATCTAAAACCTAGCGACACCTTGAAGCCCCTTCACCGGGGCTTTTTTATGTCTTCAATTCCTTGGCGGTTTATTCCGTGAAAATAATTTATACAAAGTTTTGTCTAATTTATTTTTAGAAAATTTTGATATTTTTGAGTTTTCGCATTTTTGCGACGGTCATTTAATGGCTTGATTAAGCCTTTAACTGCGTGTCAATAGCATGTTTAAAATATATTTATGGTCGAACTTTATTTTAAAATAGGGTTTGACAATAATATCTTTCACACTAAAAAGTTTGGCGGTTTAATTTGACAAGAACTTTTAATATGATTTAATAAAAGTAAGAAATTAAAAAAGGAGACTTATGTTAAAAACAATTATCACTAAACCAAAAAAATTTGACGTTAGACAATTAGCTTATGATGCGTTCCGTTCTGCTGCTGTATTAAGTAAAGACAAAACCTATTCTAATCATAGACTAAATAAATATCTCATTATCAGTAATTACTCAACGGGCATAAATGTCGCCAATGCTGTATTTAAGGACTATTTTAAGTCTGATGAATACACAGAGGCGAGAGCAAAAAAAATTCATATTATTGACCTTGACGAATATGATTACGATTTTGCGGCGATAAAACTTTGCGTTGCAAAAGCATATAAGCCAGTTTCTTCGCTCTCTCAAACAAAAAAATATACTGATTATCTTGCATCAGATGTTGAGAAGAACGCCACCAATAAAATCAATTTTGACCCGGCAGTGTGGGAGGTATTTTTAGATAAGCCTGAAACTGACTTTTTCAAATATCAAGAAGTTAGAAGAGAATACGTTGTAAGAATATCGCTTGTGAAAAACGGTCGAGTTTTCAAGAAAATAAAATGCAACATTGGCTACTTCACTTTGATCGCTGGTAGTAAGGCTTACGATTATCAAGAAGTAGAAAGCCAAGAAAAGAAAGCAACAAGACAATCACTTTTTCACCCATGCTTTGAACTCGGCGGCGTTGAGTTTATGGCCGTATTTAATGATAAAATTAAGCATTATAGAGACTTAGTTGACTGGGTTAAATATTAAGACCTGTCAAAAACAAAAGGCCCAATAAAGGGCTTTTTTCGTTTCTTATGTAAATTTTCCGTTTTATCCCTAGCGGAATAACCTTGATACCTTGGCGGTTTATTTCGCCTTTGAACTTTCTTTTAAAAAAGCGAAGCGATCACCAGAATAGGCGAGCCACCGCACGCCAAACGCGAAGCGTGTATCTGTAATGCCAAAAGCAACGGATTATTGCAGGCATAGAAGCCATTCCCGGCGATTTTCTGCACGGGTACAAGTCCCCGCACATCAAACCACCCTGATCGGACTACAAGAGCTTTTAACGCATCATTGGCCGGGCGTTCGCAACCGGGCCAATACCCACGGAGTGAGAAAATCCGGGGGGATAGGTATGATCCCAGTGATGAAACGACACCCAAAAAATCACAGGTTAAACGCTACCGCCTTGATCAAATAGGTAAATAGCGTTACCTGATATTTTTATTCAGTTACTCCAAGGTGGTTCATTGCCGCCCAGAGACAACTGTCGGCTCTGTTCAAAATTTTCATTTCATCAGGGTTATCAGCGTATTGATTTTTTGCCGTTTCAATTTCGCGAAGGATAATAGTTGTTAATTCATCTGCGTAGTCGAAATCTGCAAGTTTTTCTATTTCGCAATGACTGCAAAACATGGTTGCCAGTGCGAAATAGGTTTTCTCGAGAATTCTTTCCGTAACTATGAAGTGGATCTGACTAATCTCATAAAGTTCGTGAAGATAAGGCAATGCCTCAATTTGAAATCGCAGTTCAATCCCGCCTTTCGCTCGATGATACTCCGTTAGAGTTTTATAAAGCCCATCACGAATAAGTGAGCTTTGTCCTTTATGCTGAATTGAGGCAGCCTTTTCGTTTCCAGTGAAAAAAAGAATTGAGTTGAGAACCCGTTCTATTCTCTGCAATGTTTTTGATATGTCGTATATATTTAGCCCTGCATTCAGACCCATAAAGAAAATATCACCTTCTTTATGTGCCCCGACATAAGTCATTCCGAGACAGCCTTGCAGGTGAACAATTTTCTGAACAAGAACTAGGTGTTTTTCCATGTCGCGGTAATTTTCTAATAGCTCGCTAATAGAGGCGTAAATCGCTAGACAGTCCGTAAGGTCATAGGCTTTGGCATTTTCCGGCTTACCGATCTCAACCTTATACTCACAATGGCTAGGGCTGTTTTTAGCAAACATTGCTGTGTAGACCCTATCTGGATCAGCGAAGCCTATATCCCCCCTAAAAAAAACGGATTGTTCATTTAGCCTTTCAATAAAAACCTTTCGATGATTAAGGTATTGTTCAAATGTCAAAGCAGCCAACTGCTTTTCGACAACAATGTCGTGCTTTTGCTGTTTATCCTGATTTTCTATGTCCAGTAAAATCTGGCGTTCTTCACCCTTCAATTGTTGAAGGTAAAGAAATAGTAACGTTCCAATGGTCGCGAACGAACTGAGTAGGGTGAACGCCCCCGCCATCACTGATCCGAAGCTTCCCCAATCTGTGGCGTTCCGAGAAACTGGGCCAAGGTAATGCCCATAAGCACCGAGCACCCCAATCGCAACGACAACCCCCACACCAACGGCGGCCCAGACCCCTACCAAAATCCGATTTGCGTTCATGACCGCTCCTAATATTTCCGCCATTGTCATTGATCGGAGTAGTTGGTCAAGTGGAGCCGTCATGATCCATCGCATGCCGCATACGCTGTGAGAAAAGCCGGGGGGTTAGGTATGATCCCAGTGATGAAACGACACCCAAAAAATCACAGGTTAAAAGCTACCGTCTTGATCAGCACCGCATTGCCGGGGCCGTGGGCGCTGAAGTTCAGCGAATCGCCGCCACGGGCGTAGTACATGTAGATGTGCCCACCATCCAGAAACAAAGCCTTACGCTTTTCTGTGTAGCCGAGTGAGGCATGGCTGCCTTTTTCGGCCACGTAATAGGCTTCGGTTTCGATAATTCGCGCCGAAAGCCAGGTTTCACCAACGCGGTGGCGGATGACTTTGCCGAGCAATTGGCGCGCAAGTATTTGCGCGTCACGGTCGAAGAAGCTGTCGGGCAGGGCGCTGGCGGGGAGCTGTGGGGCAAAACTGGACATGGCGGCACAGGTTAATACGGCTAAATGTGACCGAATAATAACAACTCCCACCTTAATTACCGCTGAACCCCAAGTTTTTACAGTTCATTTCGACCATCCGCCCCTCACCGCTGTCAGTCGGGCGGCGTCACAGCTATAATCTGCCGCTTTCCTCTTTGCCAAGACTCCCTGACCATGACTGAGTCCGTTCTTGACTACATGACCCGCCTGGGTCGCGCTGCCCGGCAGGCCTCGCGGTTGATCGCCCGTGCGAGCACTGCGCAGAAGAACCGTGCCCTGCTGGCTGCCGCCGATGCTCTGGATGCTTCGCGCTCCGAGTTGGCCGCCGCCAACGAACTGGACCTGGCCAACGGCCGCGCCAATGGCCTGGAGCCGGCCCTGCTGGACCGCCTGGCGCTGACCCCGGCACGTATCGACGACATGATCGAAGGCCTGCGTCAGGTGGCCAAGCTGCCTGACCCCATCGGTGAAATCCGCGATATGCGCTATCTGCCGTCCGGCATTCAGGTGGGCAAGATGCGCGTGCCCCTGGGTGTGATCGGCATCATCTATGAGTCGCGCCCGAACGTGACCATCGACGCTGCGAGCCTGTGCCTCAAGTCGGGCAACGCGACCATCCTGCGTGGCGGTTCCGAGGCGATCCATTCCAACCGCGCCATTGCTGTGTGCATTCAGCAGGGCCTGGCCGTGGCCGAGCTGCCGGCTGAAGTGGTGCAGGTGGTGGAAACCACTGATCGCGCTGCCGTAGGCGCGTTGATCACCATGCCGGAATTCGTCGACGTGATCGTGCCGCGTGGTGGCAAGAGCCTGATCGAACGCGTCAGCCGTGATGCCAAGGTGCCAGTGATCAAGCACTTGGACGGCGTGTGCCATGTGTACATCGACATCGCGGCCGACCTCGACAAGGCGATCCGTATCGCCGACAACGCCAAGACCCACCGCTACGCCCCGTGCAACACCATGGAAACCCTGCTGGTGCACGTCGGCATTGCCGAGCGCGTGCTGCCGCCGCTGGCTGCCATCTACCGTGACAAGGGCGTGGAACTGCGCGGCTGCGAACGCACCCGTGCACTGCTGGGCGCTGACGTGATCGAAGCCACTGAAGACGACTGGTACACCGAGTACACGGCGCCGATCCTGTCGATTCGCATCGTCGACGACCTGGACCAGGCCATCGAACACATCAACAAATACGGCTCCAAGCACACCGACGCCATTGTTTCCGAGCATTTCAGCGATGCCCGGCGTTTCCTCACCGAAGTGGATTCCGCCTCGGTGATGATCAACGCCTCGACGCGTTTTGCCGACGGCTTCGAGTATGGCCTGGGGGCGGAGATCGGCATTTCCACCGACAAGCTCCACGCACGCGGCCCGGTCGGCCTGGAAGGCCTGACCAGCGAGAAGTACGTGGTGTTCGGCGACGGTCATGTGCGCACTTGACGGGTAAACGCATCGGGCTGCTCGGCGGCACCTTCGACCCTGTGCACATCGGCCATTTGCGCAGTGCCCTGGAAGTCGCGGATGCCCTCGCGCTGGATGAGTTGCGTGTGATGCCCAATGCGCGCCCGCCCCATCGCGATATGCCGCAGGTGTCTGCGCAGCAACGCCTGGAAATGGTGCGCCTGGCTGTAGAAGGTATATCGCCGCTGGTGGTGGACGACCGCGAACTCAAACGCGATAAACCGTCCTACACTGTCGACACCCTGGAACTGATGCGCGCCGAGTTGGCCGCAGATGACCAGTTGTTTCTGCTTTTGGGCTGGGACGCATTTTGCGGCCTGCCCTCTTGGCATCGCTGGGAGGAACTCCTCCAGCATTGCCACATCCTGGTTTTGCAACGCCCGGATGCCGACAGCGAACCGCCGGATGCCTTGCGCAACCTGCTGGCCGCGCGGTCGGTAAGTGACCCCTTGGCCCTGACCGGGCCGAACGGGAATATTGCATTCGTCTGGCAGACCCCGCTTGCGGTGTCCGCCACCCAGATCCGTCAACTGCTGGCCAGCGGGAAGTCGGTACGTTTCCTGGTGCCTGACGCGGTCCTGGCCTACATCGATGCGCACGGGCTTTACCGTGCGTCGAACTGAAAAGGCGCGCTTGATCGCACGAACATTCGTGCAGCGAGCGCCCGAACATACGAGCAAAACGAGTTTTATATGACGAACAAAGACGTAAGCAAAGTTAAGCGCAAAGGCACTTTCAAAAGCGCCCCGCTGCCGGTAGAAGCGCACACCGGCCCAGAGCTGGCTGGCGAAGAGCTGGTAAAAGTCGCCGTGGCGGCCCTGGAAGACGTTAAAGCCCAGGACATCCAGGTACTGGACGTGCGCGACAAGCAAAGCATCACCGACTACATGATCATTGCCACTGGTACGTCCAACCGCCAGATCGGCGCGATGCTCGACAAGGTTCGCGAAGCCGTCAAAGCCCAGGGCGTCAAGCCACTGGGTGAAGAAGGCAAGGGCGACAGCGACTGGGTACTGCTGGACATGGACGACGTGATCGTTCACATGATGACCAGCAACGCCCGTCAGTTCTACGACCTGGAGCGTCTGTGGAAAGGCGCCGAGCAGAGCCGCGCGGCGGATGGCAAGCACCACAGCCCGGAAGTGGGCCACGCGCACTTCGACAAGCTCAACAAAGACCAGGAATAAGGAACGGCTGTGCGCCTGCGTCTGATCGCTGTCGGTTCACGCATGCCCAAGTGGGTGGAAGAAGGCTGGCACGAGTATGCCAAGCGTCTGCCCGCTGAGCTGTCGCTGGAGCTGGTGGAAATACCGCTCAACACCCGGGGCAAGAATGCCGACGTGGCGCGCTTTATCCGTCAGGAAGGCGAAGCCATGCTGGCCAAGGTCGGCCCCAACGAGCGCATCGTCACCCTCGAGGTGCACGGCAAGCCCTGGAGCACCGAGCAGTTGGCGGTCGAACTGGACCGCTGGCGCCTGGACTCGCGTACCGTCAACTTCATGGTCGGCGGCCCCGAAGGGCTGGCGCCGGAAGTCTGCGCGCGGGCGGACCAGCGCTGGTCGCTGTCGGCACTCACGTTGCCGCACCCGTTGGTAAGGATTCTGATCGGTGAACAGCTGTATCGCGCCTGGACAGTTCTGTCCGGGCACCCTTACCACAAATAATCTGCGCCATTGCCGATGACCCAGCCGATCCGCATCAAGGACCACGAGAAAGACGCACGTCTGGTACGCGCACGCGTGGTGTTTGGCGCTTTTTTGGTGGTGGGTCTGATTGCGGTGCTGATTGCGCGCCTGTATTACCTGCAGGTGATCCAGTACGACTATCACTCCACGTTGTCGGAAAACAACCGGGTGCATGTGCAGCCGATCCCGCCGACCCGCGGGTTGATTTTCGACCGCAATGGCGTAGTGGTAGCAGACAACCGGCCCAGTTTCAGCCTGAGCATGACCCGCGAGCGTTCCGGCGATTGGCAGCAGGTCCTCGACGTGATCGTCGAGGTGCTGCAACTGACGCCGGAAGACCGCGTGATCTTCGAAAAACGCATGAAACAGGGGCGTCGGCCATTTGAGCCGGTGCCGATCCTGTTCGAGCTCAATGAAGAACAGATCGCGCGCATTGCGGTGAACCAGTTCCGTTTGCCGGGTGTGGAAGTGGTGGCGCAGTTGGTGCGGCATTACCCGCAAGGGGCACACTTCGCGCACTCGGTCGGCTACATGGGGCGCATCAACGAGAAAGAGCTGAAAAGCCTCGATCCGGTGAATTACAGCGGCACCCACCATATCGGCAAAACCGGCATCGAGCGTTTCTACGAGCCGGAGTTGCACGGCCAGGTGGGTTACGAAGAAGTTGAGACCAACGCCCGTGGCCGCGTGCTGCGTGTGCTCAAGCGCACCGACCCGATCCCCGGCAAAGACATTGTGCTGAGCCTGGATATCAAGTTGCAGGAAGCCGCGGAGATGGCTCTCGGCGGTCGTCGTGGCGCCGTGGTGGCGCTTGACCCGGCCACTGGCGAAGTACTGGCGATGGTCAGCCAGCCGAGTTTCGACCCGAACCTGTTTGTGACCGGTATCAGCTTCAAGGCCTATGCCGAGTTGCGTGATTCCATCGATCGGCCGCTGTTCAACCGCGTACTGCGCGGGCTGTACCCGCCGGGTTCGACCATCAAGCCGGCGGTGGCGATTGCCGGTCTGGATTCGGGTGTGGTCACGGCCTCGAGCCGCGTGTACGACCCCGGCTACTACATGCTGCCCAACTACGATCACAAATACCGTAACTGGAACCGCACCGGTGACGGCTATGTCGACCTGGACACCGCGATCATGCGCTCCAACGACACCTATTTTTATGACCTGGCCCACAAGCTGGGGATTGATCGGCTGTCTGCCTATATGGGCAAGTTCGGCCTTGGTCAGAAAGTCTCCCTGGATATGTTCGAAGAATCCCCTGGCTTGATGCCGTCGCGGGAGTGGAAACGCGCGACCCGTCGCCAGGCGTGGTTCCCGGGTGAAACCCTGATCCTCGGCATCGGCCAGGGCTATATGCAGGCCACGCCATTGCAACTGGCCCAGGCCACCGCGCTGGTGGCCAACAAAGGCGTGTGGAACCGCCCGCACTTGGCCAAGACCATCGAAGGTCAGAAACCTGTGGATGAAAACCCGATTCCCGACATCGTGCTGCGCGACCCGTCCGACTGGGCCAAGGTCAACCACGGCATGCAGCAAGTGATGCACGGCGCCCGTGGTACGGCGCGCAAGGCCGCAGCCGGTGCGCAGTACCGTATTGCCGGCAAAAGCGGCACGGCCCAGGTGGTTGCGATCAAGCAGGGCGAGAAGTACGACCGCTCCAAGGTTCAGGAACGTCACCGCGACCACGCCTTGTTTGTCGGGTTTGCGCCGGCCGACGCGCCGAAAATCGTGGTGGCGGTGATGGTCGAGAACGGCGAGTCCGGCTCCGGCGTTGCGGCGCCTGTGGTGCGTCAGATCATGGACGCCTGGCTGTTGGCCGACGACGGCAGGCTCAAACCCGAATATGGCGGCCCCCCTTCAAGCACCGAGGTTACGGCCCGTGAAGAGTAATTTTGACCGCATCCTCTCCAGTGAGGATGTGATGCGTCGCCGTGCGACGTTACTGCAGCGCATGCACATTGATGGCCCGTTGTTGATCCTGCTGCTGACCTTGGCGGCCGGCAGCCTGTTCGTGCTGTATTCGGCCAGCGGCAAGAACTGGGACTTGCTGATCAAGCAGGCGTCGTCGTTCGGCCTGGGTCTGTTGTCGATGGTGGTGATCGCCCAATTGGAGCCGCGGTTCATGGCGCGCTGGGTGCCCTTGGGGTATGTCGTCGGCGTATTGCTGCTGGTGGTGGTGGATGTCATGGGCCACAACGCGATGGGCGCGACGCGCTGGATCAACATACCTGGGGTGATTCGCTTCCAGCCCTCGGAATTCCTCAAGATCCTGATGCCGGCGACCATCGCCTGGTACCTGTCCAAGCGCACCTTGCCGCCGCAACTCAAGCACGTGGGGGTGAGCCTTATCCTGATCGGCGTGCCGTTTATCTTGATCGTGCGCCAGCCCGACCTCGGCACCTCGCTGCTGATCCTCGCGGGCGGCGCGTTCGTGCTGTTTATGGGGGGGCTGCGTTGGCGCTGGATCCTCAGCGTGCTGGCCGCCGCTATCCCAGTCGCCGTGGCGATGTGGTTCTTCTTTATGCACGACTACCAGAAGCAGCGGATCCTGACCTTCCTTGACCCGGAAAGCGACCCGCTGGGCACTGGCTGGAACATTATCCAGTCCAAGGCGGCCATCGGTTCCGGTGGCGTATTTGGTAAGGGCTGGTTGCTGGGCACGCAGTCGCATCTGGACTTTTTGCCCGAGAGCCACACCGACTTCATTATTGCGGTATTGGGCGAAGAGTTCGGCCTGGTGGGCATTTGCGCCCTGTTGCTGATCTATGTGTTGTTGATTGGTCGCGGCCTGGTGATTACCGCCCAGGCGCAGACGCTGTTCGGCAAGTTGCTCGCCGGCAGCCTGACCATGACTTTTTTTGTTTACGTTTTCGTCAACATCGGTATGGTCAGTGGCCTGTTGCCGGTGGTTGGGGTGCCGTTGCCGTTCATTAGCTACGGCGGAACTTCGCTGGTGACATTGATGTCAGCGTTTGGGGTTTTGATGTCGATTCACACGCATCGCAAGTGGATCGCGCAGGTTTGAATAAGGTGAAGATGTCAATGCAAGTAATGCGCGGCTGGGCGACTCGGCACGCGTCCTGGATGGGCCTGATTGGGCTCCTGGGCGCGACGCAAGAGGTGCAGGCCGGTGACTACGATGGTTCACCCCAGGTCGCCGAATTTGTCGGTGAAATGACCCGCGACTACGGTTTTGCCGGTGAACAGCTGATGGGCGTGTTCCGTGAAGCCCAGCGCAAGCAGGCGATCCTTGATGCGATCTCGCGTCCCGCCGAGCGCGTCAAACAGTGGAAAGACTACCGCCCGATGTTCCTCACCGACGCCCGCGTGGCGCGTGGCGTGGACTTCTGGCGCCAGCACGAAGCGGTACTGGCGCGCGCCGAGCAGGAATACGGCGTGCCCGCCCAGGTTATCGTCGCCATCATCGGTATCGAAACCTTCTACGGGCGCAACACCGGCAGTTACCGGGTGATCGACGCCTTGTCGACCCTGGGCTTCGATTACCCGCCGCGTGCCGAGTTTTTCCGCAAGGAGCTGCGTGAATTCCTGCTGCTGGCCCGGGAAGAACAGGTCGACCCGTTGACGCTCAAGGGCTCCTACGCCGGTGCGATGGGCCTGCCGCAGTTTATGCCGAGCAGTTTCCGCGCCTATGCGGTGGATTTCGACGGTGACGGCCACATCAATATCTGGAGCAACCCGGACGATGCCATCGGCAGCGTGGCCAGCTACTTCAAGCGCCATGGCTGGGTGGCTGGCGAACCGGTGGTGATCCGCGCCGATGTCACCGGCGAGCGCGCCGACGAAGGTTTGACCCAAGGTATTGAGCCGGTCAAGACCGTCGGGGAGTTGCGAGCGCTGGGCTGGTCGAGTCAGAATGCGCCACGCGATGATATGCCGGTGACGGCGTTCCGCCTCGAAGGCGCAAACGGCCCGGAATACTGGATGGGCCTGAAGAATTTTTACGCAATCACGCGTTATAACCGCAGTGTGATGTACGCCATGGCCGTGCATCAGCTGTCAGACATGCTGGTCCAAGCACGGGGCAACAAGTAATGCGGGTATCGCCGTTCCAAAAACCGCTCAAGCTGGTGGCGTTCGCCGCGTTGTCCTTGCTGGTTGTCAGTTGTTCCTCCACCACCAGCCGTGCTCCGGCGCCGAAGGGCGGGGCTATCGTGCGCGCCCAGCCGGGCCTGGACATCAACCGCGCGCACAAAGACGGCGCGCCGTGGTGGGATGTCGATGTATCGAAGATCCCGGATGCCACGCCGACCCTGCACACCGGGCCTTACAAGGCCAACCCGTATACCGTGCTGGGCAAGAATTACTTCCCGCTGCAGGAATCCAAGACCTACTCGCAAACGGGCACGGCGTCCTGGTATGGCACCAAATTCCATGGCCAGAACACCGCCAACGGCGAAGTGTATGACCTGTACGGCATGAGCGCGGCCCACAAGACTTTGCCGCTGCCCAGCTATGTACGCGTGACCAACCTGGACAACCACCGCACGGTGATCCTGCGGGTCAACGACCGTGGGCCGTTCTATTCGGACCGGATCATCGACTTGTCCTACGCCGCCGCGAAGAAACTCGGTTATGCCGAAACCGGCACCGCGCGTGTGAAAGTTGAAGGTATCGACCCGGCGCAGTATTGGGCTCAGCGTGGCAAACCGGCACCCTTGATGCTCAACGAGCCACAAACCCCGCAACCGCAAGTGACCGCCTCGACGGGCAAGATCGAGCAGTGGACACCGCCACCGGCGCAGCACGCACCGGACACAGTGGTGGTGCCGCATGCAGCGCCAGGGGCATCTACAGTGGGTGGCCAGTACCTGCAGGTCGGCGCTTTCGCCAACCCGGATGCGGCAGAACTGTTAAGGTCCAAGCTCAGCGGCATGGTCAGCGCGCCCGTATTTATCAGCTCCATCGTGCGTAACCAGCAAACCCTGCACCGTGTTCGCATGGGGCCGATTGGTTCGCCAAGCGAAGTGGCGCAAGTACAGAACAGTGTGCGCCTGGCCAACCTGGGGCAACCCAGCGTCGTCACGGCTGAATAAGTAAAGGATTGATGGTTCAGGTTCGCCTGAACCCAGGTTGTTGGCTCGTGAACAATAAAAACCCAGGGGCAAGGGGTGAGCGGGCAACCGAACACGCGACAGTCTGGCAGCGGGCTGTCTGAATAGTTTTGCCCGCGAGGGCAAGTTTCCATAAGCAATTTCGAGAGACGGATGAACATCACCACCTTAGCCAAACGCACGTGCCTGCTTCTTTCGCTGATCATCACCCCGGCCGCCTGGGCGGTTGAAATGGTGCCAGCTTCCCCGCAATTGGCCGCCAAGGCCTGGGTCCTCATGGATGCCGCCAGCGGCAACGTGCTGGTCGAGAACAACGGTGACCAGCGCCTGCCCCCGGCCAGCCTGACCAAGCTGATGACGGCCTACATCGCGACCCTGGAAATCCGTCGCGGCCAGATCGGCGAGAATGACCCGGTTACCGTCAGCGAAAACGCCTGGCGCACCGGCGGTTCGCGGATGTTCATCAAGGTTGGTTCGCAAGTTACTGTGAGCGACCTGCTGCACGGCATCATCATCCAGTCCGGTAACGACGCCAGCGTGGCCCTGTCCGAGCACATCGCCGGCAGCGAAGACGCGTTCGCCGACTTGATGAACAAGACCGCCGGCGACCTGGGCATGACCAACAGCCACTTCATGAACCCGACCGGCCTGCCGAACCCGGAGCACTACTCGTCGGCTCATGACATGGCCCTGCTGGCTCGCGCGATCATCCGTGTCGACCCGGTGCACTATGCGATCTACTCCCAGAAGGAATTCTTCTGGAACAACATCAAGCAGCCTAACCGCAACCTGCTGCTGTGGCGTGACAAGACCGTCGACGGTCTGAAAACCGGCCACACCGAAGAAGCCGGCTACTGCATGGTGTCCTCGGCTGTACGTGACGGCCAGCGCCTGATCGCCGTGGTATTTGGCACCAACAGCGAGCAGGCCCGTGCGGCGGAGACGCAAAAACTGCTTACTTACGGCTTCCGCTTCTTCGAAACCCAGACCTTCTACCAGAAGGGCGCTGAGCTGGCTCAAGCCCCGGTATGGAAAGGCGCGACCCATCAAGTCAAGGCCGGCCTGGCCGATGACCTGACCCTGACCATGCCTAAAGGCCAGCTGAAAAAGCTTGCTGCCAGCATGACCATGAACCCGCAATTGGTAGCCCCAATCGCCAAGGGTGACGTGATCGGTAAAGTCGAAGTGAAGCTGGACGACAAGGTGGTGCACAGCGCCGACCTGATCGCACTGGACGCCGTTGACGAAGGTGGTATCTTCCGCCGCGTGTGGGATAGCATCCGTCTATTCTTCTACGGCTTGTTCAACTGATTGTGCGCACCTGCAAAGCCCCGCGTTGATCCAGCGCGGGGCTTTGCCCGTCGCCACGGCTTAGCGCTTACGAGGCTGTTCTGCCATGACCGATAAAGAAGTAGAAGTAAAGGCGCCAAAGATCGAATTCCCCAACGTGGACTATCCCGTCAAGGTGATCAGCGATACCGGTGTGGGCAACAAAGACAAGATTCTCGAGATCGTGCGTAAACACGCGACGATCAACGACAACCGGGTGGACGAGCGTTTGAGCTCCAACGGTAAGTACACCACGATCCAGTTGCACATCGTTGCGACCGGTCAAGACCAGCTCTACGACATCAACAGTGAACTGCGGGCCACCGGCTTCGTACACATGGTGTTGTGATGTCACAGGTTCTGGGCTTTCGCGAGCTCGGCCAGATGGCCTACGAGCCGGTCTGGCATGCCATGCAGCGCTTCACCAACGAGCGCGGCAGCTCGGCCCCGGATGAAATCTGGCTGGTGGAACACCCGCCGGTCTTCACCCAGGGCCAGGCCGGCAAGGCTGAGCACTTGCTGCTGCCGGGTGATATTCCGGTGGTGCAGGTCGACCGAGGTGGCCAAGTGACTTACCATGGCCCTGGTCAGCTGGTGGCCTATTTGCTGCTGGACGTGCGCAAGCTGGGTTTTGGCGTACGTGACCTGGTAAGCCGCATGGAGGCTTGCCTGATCGAGCTGTTGGCCAGTTACGGCGTCACCGCCGCGGCCAAGCCCGATGCACCCGGTGTATACGTGGACGGCGCGAAAATCGCCTCCCTCGGTTTGCGCATTCGCCATGGTTGCTCCTTTCATGGGCTGGCCCTGAATGTGGACATGGACCTGGCGCCGTTTCGGCGCATCAACCCGTGCGGTTACGCCGGGCTGGCGATGACGCAACTGAGCGACCACGCCACACCGATTAAATTTGCCGAGGTAAGTGCCCGGCTGCGTGCGCAGCTCGTCAAACACCTCGACTATGCTGAGCAGACGACCCTTACGGGCGGAATCGACTGATTATGACTACTGATGCAGTGCAAACCATGATCCCGACGCTGGACATCACCGAGCGTCCGGCCCCGGCCCCGCGTGCGAAGGTCGAAGCCGGCGTCAAGCTGCGCGGCGCCGAGAAGGTTGCACGCATCCCGGTGAAAATCATCCCGACCACCGAACTGCCGAAGAAGCCCGACTGGATCCGCGTGCGCATCCCGGTTTCGCCGGAAGTCGACCGTATCAAGGCCCTGCTGCGCAAACACAAGCTGCACAGTGTGTGCGAAGAAGCCTCCTGCCCGAACCTGGGCGAGTGCTTCTCCGGCGGCACCGCCACCTTCATGATCATGGGTGACATCTGCACCCGTCGTTGCCCGTTCTGCGACGTTGGCCACGGTCGGCCGAAGCCGCTGGACGTCAACGAGCCGGAAAGCCTGGCGATTGCCATTGCCGACCTGAAACTCAAATACGTGGTGATCACTTCCGTAGACCGCGACGACCTGCGTGACGGCGGTGCCCAGCACTTTGCCGACTGCATCCGCGAGATCCGCAAGCTGTCGCCGAACGTGATGCTCGAAACCCTGGTGCCGGACTACCGCGGCCGCATGGACGTCGCGCTGGAAATTACCGCGGCCGAGCCGCCGGATGTGTTCAACCACAACCTGGAAACCGTGCCACGCCTGTACAAGGCCGCGCGTCCGGGTTCGGACTACCAGTGGTCGCTGACCCTGCTGCAAAAATTCAAGCAGATGATGCCGCACATCCCGACCAAATCCGGCCTGATGCTGGGCTTGGGCGAGACCGACGAGGAAGTCATCGAAGTCATGAAGCGCATGCGCGAACACGACATCGACATGCTGACCCTGGGCCAGTACCTGCAACCGTCGCGCAGCCACTTGCCGGTGCAGCGTTTCGTGCACCCGGACACCTTCGCCTGGTTCGCCGAGGAAGGTTACAAGATGGGCTTCAAGAACGTGGCTTCGGGCCCGCTGGTACGTTCCTCGTACCACGCCGATGAGCAAGCCAAGCTGGTCAAGGCGAGCCTGGTTTCGTAAGCGCTTTCCCTCTGTAGGAGCAGCCGAACTGCTCCTACAGAGTTTCCCTCCTTTTCTCCCTTCTGTTTGCAACCATCACTGGCTAGAGTGCCTGGGTATCCAACCACGGAGAACCATGGATGACGACTCAACTCTCGGCTGCCGTGCCTGCCCTGCGCCCCGAAGGCGTCATTGGCCTGATCGCTCCCGCCGGCCCTGCCGCACTGGATGTTGTAAAAGCCGGCCAGTGGATGCGCGCCCGTGGCCATGAGCTGCGCATATTTCCCGGTGTGTATGAGCGCGATGGCTACCTGGCCGGCAGCGACGAGGTGCGCCTGCGCGATTTGCATGGGGCGTTTGCCGATCCCGAAATCGATGCCATCTTCTGCCTGCGGGGCGGTTATGGCACCCCGCGATTACTGGACACGCTCGATTTCGACCTGATTGGTGCCAACCCCAAGCCATTTGTGGGGTACAGCGACATCACCGCATTGCACCTGGCCATCAACCGCTACGCGGGTTTTGTGACCTTTCATGGGCCAATGCTCAACGCTGACCTGCTCGGTGACAAACAGCAGCCCACCGAGTCATCGTTGTTCAGCATGCTGCGCGGGCAACTGAGCGAGTGCAGCGTGCTGGCACACCCGGTTGCTTATCCGCTGACCACGATTGAGCCGGGTATCGCTTGCGGGCGTTTGCTCGGTGGCAACCTGTCGATGATTGCAGCGGTGATGGGCACGGCGTTTGAGATTGACGCGGAAGGCATCATTCTGTTTATCGAAGACGTCAACGAGCCGCTCTACCGAATAGACCGGCTGCTGACCCATTTGCGCCTGGCGGGCAAGCTGTGCCAGGTCGCCGGTGTGCTGGTCGGGGATGTATCGGGTGTGGACAAGGCGGCGTTGGAGCGGCTGCTCAAACAGACCTTCGAGCCGCTGTGTATTCCGGTGTTATCCGGCTGGCGCAGTGGGCACTGCGACCCGAACCTGACGCTGCCGCTGGGCGCGCTGGTGCGGTTGGATGCGGGGGAGCAGCAGTTGGTGTTGGAGCAGGATGTAGTGTTCAAGGCCTGAGAGTCGATCGTTCCCACGCTCTGCGTGGGAATGCATCCTGTGACGCTCCGCGTCACCCCCTCAAGAGCAGACGCAGAGCGTCCAAGGCGGCATTCCCCCACGCAGCGCGTGGGAACGATCGTGTCCTCAGCGGCTCTGCAACGACTCCAGCAGCTTCACCGTCGGATACCCATCCGCGGGCCAACCCAACGACTGCTGCGCCGCCCGAATCGCCTTGCGCGTGTTGGCGCCGATAATCCCGTCCGGGTTGCCCGCGTCATAGCCTTTGGCGCTGAGCACTGTTTGTAAATCGATGCGCTGAGAGCGACTCAGCGGCAGCTCATCCTTGGGCCAATCGCCACGAATCACACCACCGCCAGCAAACCGCTCAGAGAGCAGGCCCACGGCCAGCGCGTAGGACGATGAGTTGTTGTACTTGAGGATCGCGCGGAAGTTATCCAGCACCAGGAATGCCGGGCCACGATAGCCGGCCGGCAGCAGCAGGGCGGCAGACAGTTGTTCGACGTTGGGTGGCATGCTCGCGCCAGGTGGCAGCTGAATGCCGAGTCTCATCCACTCGCCAACGCTCTTGCGGATGCCACCGTCGGCCAGGGCGTAATCGAAGTTCGCCGGCAGTTGTTTCACCTCAAAGCCCCACGGCTGGCCACGCTGCCAGCCGGAGCTTTGCAGGTAGTGCGCAGTGGAGGCCAGGGCGTCGCCCGGGCTGTTCCAGATATCGCGGCGACCGTCGCCATCGAAATCCACGGCATGGGTGTTGTAGGTGGTCGGGATGAACTGGGTCTGGCCCATGGCCCCGGCCCACGAACCTTTCATCTGGTCGGCAGAGATATCGCCGTGCTGGATGATCTGCAGCGCCGCCAGCAGTTGCGCCTGGGCGAACGCCGGGCGGCGGCCTTCATAGGCCAGGGTCGCGAGCGATCGGATCACCGAATTATTGCCCTGGAACTGGCCAAAGTTGCTTTCCATGCCCCACACCGAAACCAGTGCCTGGCGGTCAACGCCATAACGCTCTTCGATGCGTTGCAGGATATCGGCGTACTTGATCAGCAAGGCTTGGCCATTACGCACGCGTACCGGCGACAGGGCACCGTCGAGGTATTCCCATACCGGGCGGGAAAATTCCGGTTGGCTGCGATCGGCGCGAATCACTGCCATGTCGGGCGTCACGCCGGCAAAGGCGTTATCGAAGACGGCGGGGGTGATCCCCGCGCTCAGGGCTTGTGCACGAAAGCCAGCCTGCCATTCGGCAAAGGTCTGGGTCGGCTGGATATCAAGGTTGTCCACGGCCAAAGGGGGGACCACGGCAGGCGCGACGGCCGGCACGGTCTGGAGCTTTGGCAGGGGTTGCGCGTCCGCGGCGGTGGGTTTCTCGGCGCAGGCGACAAGCAGAATGAGGCTGGAGGCAGCGATCAGTTGGCGAAGGTGCCAACGACGGGAAAGGCTAGAGGGCATGCACAGGTCCAGGGATTACAAATCAAGTACCGACCTTATCATGCCGGAGGGGCACTTGCCTTCAGGCAGCCAGAAAGTAAGAAGCCTCCCAGCTATTAGACTGGAAGGCTTCGCGGCGGTAGCTGCCTTTGCCCTTGCCGGCGCGTTCCTGACGGCTGCGGAACAGTGGCTGGGCGATGATGGATTTGGCCTTGTTGGGGCCATGCTTGGATGGCTTTTTGCTCATGTTCATTGCTCTCTTGAGGTGGGGTGAAGCGGTGCAAATCATCTGCCGAAGTGGCGCGGCTGTAAAGCCCGGCGAGTTTCAAGAAGTGTAAACGGGATCTAAATGTGGGAGCGGGCTTGCTCGCGAATGGGTTGTGTCAGTCACTGAGTTTGTTGACTGATACACCGCATTCGCGAGCAAGCCCGCTCCCACATTGGGACTGTGGTGCTTACGAGAGAGGGGGTTATTCGGCAGGCAGTGTCAGACGTTGGCCAGACATCAACAGTGACAAACGGCTCAGGCTCATCCACGGCGAGCCCGCCGCCTGGCCTTTGATCTGCGCATCGATGCGCTGCGCTTCCAGCAACAGCTGCGCCCAGCGTTGCGCCGAATGGCGTTGCAGGGCTTTGCTCATCAGGGGTTTGCGCTTGTCCCACACCGGCGGCCTGGCCTGGCTGAAGCACTTGTCCAGCGGCGTGCCTTGGCTGTATTGCAGGGCAATATTGGCCAACACTCGCAGCTCACGAGCCAGCGCCCACAGAATCACCGGGGGTTCCACGCCTTCGCCGCGCAAGCCTTCGAGCATGCGCAGGGCGTGGGCGGGTTCGCCATTGAGAATCGCGTCCACCAACCCGAACACATCAAAGCGCGCGCTATCAGCGACTGCGCCCTGGACGGTTTCGACGGTGATCTGCCCGTCTTCGGCCATCAGCTTGAGCTTTTCGATCTCCTGGGCGGCGGCAAGCAGGTTGCCCTCGACCCTGGCGGCGATCAGCTCGACGGCATCTTGCGTTGCCGACAGCCCTGATTGCGACAGGCGCTGACGTATCCACTGCGGCAGCTGGTTGCTGTCCACTGGCCAGATCTGAATGAACTGGGTTTGCGGGCCTTCTACCAGCGCCTTGCCCCACTTGGTTTTCTGCGCGCTGCCATCGAGCTTGGGCAAGCTGATCAGCAGCACCGTGTCCTCAGCGGGGCGTGAGCAGTATTCCATCAACGCCGCCGCGCCCTTGTCGCCGGGCTTGCCCGAAGGCAGGCGCAGTTCCAGCAGGCGTTTCTCGGCGAACAACGACATGCTCGCACCGGCTTGCAGCAGCGTGCCCCAGTCGAAACTGGCGTCGGCGCTGAACACCTGGCGTTCATCGAAGCCTTGCCGGCGTGCGGCGCTGCGAATCGCGTCGGCCGCCTCCTGGCACAGCAACGGGTCATCACCGCTGACGATATACACAGGCGCAAGGCCACCTTGCAGGTGCTTGGCGAGTTGGGCGGGGGCAAGTTTCATAGGCGGGGCGAACGGGGCGCCAGGGGCGCCCCGTCTGGCTTACTCGACAGGGACTTCGGCAGGCGATTGTTTCGGCGTGTTGTCTTCGTATTCCTGCGCAGCTTTCAGGGCGTCGGCGTCAGCCTTGGCCTTGTTGTCGGCGGTCAGCTGCAAGGCGGCGAGTTTTTCCGGCGTCAGCTGTTGCAGGCGAATCATCAGGCGCTGGATCAGCTCACGACGCATTTCCTTGCGAACCTGGATGATCTCCGAGTCCGAGCCCACCAGGTTGTTACCGTCGTGGCTGACAACTTTCTGCACTTCAATCTTGTCACCCATCAATGGCAGGTGGTCGCGACCTTGCAGTTCATAGACGACCAGGGTGTTCAGCTCAATGTCCGACGCACGGCCGGCACTGGCGTAGCTGAGGTTACGCTGGGTTTCTTTCTCGTCCACCAGGTTCAGTTTGTAAGTGGCGCCGGAGCCCACGCGTACACCGCTGCTTTCCAGGGTCTGGCGCAGTTGGGTCAAGGTATCGCCGTAGGCGTTGCGCGCGCTGACGTCGAGTTCCTTGATGCTCAGTTCATTGGTGGCGGTGCCACGCAGCTGGAAGCCGCAAGCGCTCAGCAGCACAGCGAGGCCCATCACCAGCAAATTGCGTTTGATCATTTTGTTGCTCCCCTTGAAACCATGTTGGCCTTATCGAGGCCTTAAAGGTTTAGTTCGGCGCAGGGCTCAAGCCCTGCGCCCGATCCGATTAGCTGGCGACGATGTTGACCAGTTTGCCCGGCACTACGATCACTTTGCGGATCGTCAGGCCTTCGGTAAAGCGCAGCACGTTTTCGTTGATACGCGCTGCGGCTTCCACGTCTTCACGGCTGGCGCTGGCAGGCATGTCGATCTGGCCGCGCAGTTTACCGTTAACCTGGATAACCAGTTGCAATGTGTCCTGCACCAGCGCGCTTTCATCCTGCACCGGCCAGCGCGCATCGATGACCGCATCGCTATGGCCCAGGCGGCTCCACAGCTCATGGCTGATGTGCGGCGTGATGGGCGCCAGCAGCAACACCACAGCTTCCAGGCCTTCCTGTACCAGCGCGCGGTCCTGTTCGGTGGCTTGCGGGGCTTTTTCCAGCACGTTCATCAGCGTCATCACCTGGGCGATGGCGGTGTTGAACTTGTGGTTCTGGCCCACGTCCTGGCTGGCCTGGCGGATGGCCAGGTGGGTGCTGCGACGGATGGCTTTTTGCTCATCGCTCAGCGACGCCACGTCCAGTTTGCCCGGCAAACCCTGGCTGACATGGGCGTGCGCCAGGCGCCAGACGCGCTTGAGGAAGCGGTGCGAACCTTCAACCCCGGAGTCGGACCATTCGGCGCTCATGTCGGGCGGCGAGGCGAACATCATGAACAGGCGGCAGGTATCGGCGCCGAACTGATCGATCATCGACTGTGGGTCAACGCCGTTGTTCTTGGACTTGGCCATCTTCTCGGTGCCACCGATTTCAACCGGCAGGCCGTCGGATTTCAGCTTGGCGCTGATTACCTTGGCTTTGCTGTCACGCTCAAGTTCGACGTCCGCCGGGTTGAACCAGGTGTAGGCGCCATTGGCTTCGCGGCGATAGTAAGTCTCGGCGATTACCATGCCTTGGGTCAGCAGGTTCTTGAACGGCTCATCGGAACTCACCAGGCCTTCGTCGCGCATCAGCTTGTGGAAGAAGCGCGCATAAAGCAGGTGAAGAATCGCGTGTTCGATGCCGCCGATGTATTGATCCACCGGCAACCAGTGGTCGGCTGCGGATTTTTCTACCAGGCCGCCTTCATAGTGTGGCGAGGCGTAACGGGCGTAGTACCACGAGGACTCGACGAAGGTGTCCATGGTGTCGGTTTCACGCTTGGCAGGCTGGCCGCATTTCGGGCAAGCGCACGCGTAGAACTCGGGCATGCGCGCCAATGGCGAACCGGCGCCATCGGGCACCACATCTTCAGGCAAGACCACCGGCAACTGATCTTCCGGCACCGGCACGTCACCGCAGGTTTCGCAGTGGATGATCGGGATCGGGCAGCCCCAGTAGCGCTGGCGGCTGATGCCCCAGTCGCGCAGGCGGAACTGGGTGCGCGAGGCACCGAGGTTCTTCTTGATCAAGGCAACTTCGATGGCGTCGAACGCACCCTGGAAGTCCAGGCCGTCGAATTCACCGGAGTTGATCAGCGTGCCGTGCTCGCCGTAGGCGTCTTGCCACGGGGCCGGGTTGGTCTCGCCGGAACTGGTACGCACCACGGATTTGATCGGCAGGCTGTACTTGGTGGCGAACTCGAAATCGCGCTCGTCGTGGGCCGGCACAGCCATGACTGCGCCATCGCCGTAGTGCATCAGCACGTAGTTGGCGACCCACACCGGCAGTTTTTCGCCCGTCAGTGGGTGCTCGACGAACAGGCCGGTCGGCAGGCCTTTTTTCTCTTGGGTGGCAACGTCGGCTTCGGCCACGCTGCCGCCTTTGCATTCGGCGATGAACGCCTGCAACTCAGGGTTATTTTCGGCAGCCTGAGTGGCCAGCGGGTGTTCAGCGGCCACGGCGACGTAGGTCGCGCCCATCAACGTATCTGGGCGGGTGGTGAAGACTTTCAGTGCGCCCGCTTCGCCGATGGAATCGACGTTGTACGGGAACTGCACTTCCATGCCTTTGGATTTGCCGATCCAGTTGCGCTGCATGGTCTTGACTTGTTCAGGCCAGCCCGGCATGTCATCGAGGCTCGACAAGAGTTCATCGGCGTAGGCCGTGATCTTGAAGTAGTACATGGGGATCTGGCGCTTTTCGATCACCGCGCCGGAACGCCAGCCGCGACCGTCGATGACCTGCTCGTTGGCCAGTACGGTCTGGTCGATCGGGTCCCAGTTCACGGTACCGTTTTTACGGTAGATCACGCCTTTTTCGAACAGGCGCGTGAACAGCCACTGTTCCCAGCGGTAGTAATCGGGCTTGCAGGTGGTCACTTCGCGGGACCAGTCCACCGCCAGGCCCAGGCTGCGCAGCTGGGTTTTCATGTAGGCGATGTTTTCGTAGGTCCACTTGGCGGGCGCCACGTTGTTTTTCATCGCGGCGTTTTCCGCCGGCATGCCGAAGGCGTCCCAACCCATAGGTTGCAGGACATTTTTGCCGAGCATGCGCTGGTAGCGGGAAATTACGTCGCCGATGGTGTAGTTACGCACGTGCCCCATGTGTAGCTTGCCGCTGGGGTAAGGGAACATCGATAGGCAGTAGTAAGTCTCCTTGCCTGGCTGTTCACTGACTTCAAAGGACTTTTGCTCGTCCCAGAAGGTTTGGGCGGCATTTTCTATTTCACGGGGCTGATATTGTTCGTGCATGGCTACTTTTGAACTGAATAGGGGTGGCCTAATCCTCTTCGGTACAACATTCAGGTTGATCGACACCAAAAAGCGGCGCGTCCGTGCCCAAACCCTGCGGGAAGTGGAGTTACAGGAAGCGCCGTAGCATACATGACCCCACTCTATCGAGGGAAACCCTGATTGCGCGGCGAGGGCCGTCTGTCGCGGCGCGAGGCAGGCGCAGCCACGGGGACTACGCTGTTTATTGGGGAGTGAGTCTTATCTTCAATGAGGTGAGGGGATGGTTGAATCGCAGCGAACTTTAATGAAACCGCAATTGTATGAAGGACTGATCGACCGTTTGGGTCGGGCATTGGATGCCGCAAGAACCGCAGGCCGATTGCTTGATGAGCGGCCTCTGGAGCTGGAGTTGCGAGGCTTGAGCCAGGCTGAACTTGAATTGATCAAGGGCTACCTGGAATTGAATCACCACCGTGCCTCCGAGGAACGGGCTGCCCCGCCCGCCCAAGAGCCTTTGCGTTCGGCCAAGGTGATCTGGCTGAAAGATGTGTCTGCGGCTCGCGGTCCCGACAAACGTCGGGCCGCACGGTAAACGTGGAGCACCACGTTAACCTTTGAGCCGTCTCGAAACAGGTTGGTAAAGATTGTCGCTGAACCCCGTTGCATCTAGGCTTCGGGCATCTTTGGAGATGCCCGATGCCTTTTCGTTATTTCATTAAACAATTGCTCTTGCCGCCCGGCCTTTTTTTGCTGCTGCTGGCGCTTGCCTGGTGGTTGCGTAAAAGTCGCCCGCGCCTGGCCGGATGCTGCTTTGCCGTGGGGTTCGGCGGGCTTTGGTTGATCAGCCTGCCGGTGATGGTGCAATGGGGCGCGCATGCCTTGGAGACCGAGCCACCGTTGGCCCGTGAAGAATGGGCGACGCTGGCCCAGCGCGCCGATGCAATTGTGGTGTTGGGTTCTGGGCGTGAGCGCGGCGACCCTGCGTGGGGCACCGATCAACCCACCGGTACAGGGCTTGAGCGCCAGCGTTATGCCGCGCGTCTGGCCAAGGCCTCTGGCTTGCCGGTGCTGACCAGCGGCGGCTTGCACTACGGCACGCCTCCCAGCGAGGCCGAGTTGATGGCGGTGTCGATGCAGGATGACTTCGGCGTCACCGTGCGCTGGAAAGAAGAGCGCAGCCGCACCACTTGGGAAAACGCGCAGATGAGCGCCGACATCCTGTTGCCGCAAGGCATCAAGCGCGTGGTGGTGGTAACCCAGGCCTGGCATATGCCGCGTGCGGTGTGGAGCTTCGAGAAGGCCGGCTTTGCCGTAGTGCCGGGGCCGGTGGGCTTTTTGGGCGTGGACAATGCGCGGCCACTGGGCGGCTGGATGCCGGAGTTCGTGTCGGTGTGGCGCAGCGGGCAGTTGATCAATGAGGCGGTGGGGCAGGTGGGGTATCGGGTGTTTTACCGATAACGCCGCAATTCCAAATGTGGAAAGCGGTTCATGTGGGAGCGGGCTTGCTCGCGAAAGCGGTGTGTCAGTCAGCTTATTCGTTAACTGATACACCGTATTCGCGAGCAAGCCCGCTCCCACACAAGCCAGCTCCCACAGGAACTTGTGTTTAAGCCTTTAGACCGTTTTCGACATCCGGCCCGCCAGCAGCGCCCAACCGAACAAGCCCAGGCACACAATGATCAACGGCCACGAGCGCCATTGCAGGTACGGCGTCAGGTTGTGCATCGGCACCACTTCGCCGTAGAGAATCCCGCGTTCAAACTGCGGGATCTGCGCGGTGATCTGCCCGAACGGGTTGATCAGGCCGGTCACGCCATTGTTGGTGGCGCGGATCATCCAGCGACCAGCCTCCAACGCACGCATCTGCGCCATTTGCAGGTGTTGCAGCGGGCCAATGGAGCGGCCGAACCAGGTGTCGTTGCTGATGGTCAGCAGTAAATCGCTCTGGGCCGACAGGCCTGCGGCGAATTCCGGGTACACCACTTCATAGCAAATGAACGGCGCAATCTGATAGCCCTTGGCCTGCAGCATCGCCTGATCGGACGGGCCGCGGGCGAAGTCCGACATCGGCAGGTCAAAGAAAGCGATCAGCCCGCGCAGCATGTCTTGCAACGGCACGTACTCACCAAACGGCACCAGTTTTTGCTTGAGGTAAGTGCCTTCGCCTTCGCCCACCACGGTGATGCCGTTGAAGTAGCGCTTCTGGTGGTGCACTTCCTGGCGGATCGGTACGCCGGTGATCAGCGCGGTGTGCCGGTCGGCGGCAAACTTGCCCATCATGCCCAGGTAACCTTCGACGGATTCCTTGAGCACCGGCACCGCGGTTTCCGGCCATACCAGCAGGTCTACCGGCTTGGAGCTGAAGCTCATGTCGCGGTACAGCGCCAACTGCGCGTCGATCTGCGCGGGGTCCCACTTCATGCTTTGTTCGACATTGCCCTGAATCGCCGCCACGGTCAGCGGTGCGCCGGAGGGCAAGGTCCAGGCATGATGCTTGAGCGCCAGGCCTATGGCCCAGGGTGCAACCAACAACACCAAGCCTGCGCCGATGAAGCCGTTGCGCTTGCTTGCCAGCAGGCGTGGCAAGTTGCACAGCACGGCAGCCGTCAGCGCCAGGGCAAAGGAGATCAGCCACATGCCGCCCAGTGGCGCCAGGCCGGTGAGCGGGCCATCAAGTTGGCTGTAACCGGAGTACAGCCAAGGGAAACCCGTCAGGAACCAACCACGAAACGCTTCCTGGCCAACCCACAGCGCCGCAAAGGTCAGCGCATCGGCCACCGGCGCCTCATTACGACGCAGCCAGCGTGCCCACAGCCAAGCGGGCAGGGCGAAGAACCAGGCAATGGCGGCGGTAAACAGCAGCATCAAAAAGCCAGCCAGCAACACCGAAGCACCGCCGAAATGGTGGATGCTGTAGTAGATCCAGCTGGTACCGGCGCCAAACAGGCCGAAACCGAAGCACCAACCACGGCCCAGGGCCTGGCGTGGCGTCAGCTCGCGCAGGCCGACGTAGAACAGCCCGACGGCCAGCAGCGCAAATGGCCACAGATCGAAGGGCGCCAGCGCCAGGGTAGTGACGGCGCCAGCCACCGCGGCCAGCAGGTTACCGGGCCAGCCGGGTGCAATCAGACGGCGCATATCAGTCCTTAGCGGGCAATAGGTGTCAGGCGGATCAAGTGAATGCGGCGACTGTCGGCATTCAAGATGCGAAAGCGATAAGCGCCAATCTCGGTGGTTTCGTTACGTTTTGGCAGGTGCCCGAACGCACTCATCACCAAACCGCCCACGGTATCGAACTCATCGTCGGAGAATTCGCTGTCGAAGAACTCGTTGAAGTTCTCGATCGGCGTCAGCGCCTTGATCAGGAAATCACCGCTGGGCAGCGGCTTGATGTAGCTGTCTTCTTCGACGTCGTGTTCGTCTTCGATGTCGCCGACGATTTGCTCAAGCACGTCTTCGATGGTCACAAGACCGGCCACGCCGCCGTATTCGTCGATCACAATGGCCATGTGATTGTGGTTGGCGCGGAACTCGCGCAGCAGCACATTCAGGCGCTTGGATTCAGGCACGAAGGTGGCCGGGCGCAGCAAGTCCTTGATGTTGAAGCTGTCGCCGTTCTCCTTGAGGATCAGTGGCAGCAGGTCCTTGGCCAGCAGGACGCCCATGACGTCGTCATGGCTTTCACCGATCACCGGGTAGCGCGAGTGCGCCGAGTCGATCACGGCCGGGAGGAATTCCCGTGGGGTCTGGGTCGCCTTGATGCTGATCATCTGCGAGCGCGGGACCATGATGTCCCGCACCTGCAGGTCAGCCACCTGGATGGCGCCTTCGACGATGGCCAGCGCTTCGCTGTCCAGCAACTTGTTCTGATGGGCCTCGCGCAGCAGCTCCAGCAGCTCCTGGCGGTTTTTCGGCTCGTGGGCAAAAGCCTGGGTCAGTTTACCCAGCCATGACTTCTGCCCGTTGCTCGATCGGTCTTCGCTCATAGCGATTACTCTAAATCCTTTGTTGTGTCAGTTATGTGTAGTTTCAGTTTTCGTCGTCTGCATACGGATCAGGGTGACCCAGTTCAGCAAGCAACGTTTGTTCCAGTGTTTCCATTTCGCAGGCTTCGTCATCGTCTATATGGTCGTAACCCAAGAGATGCAAGCAGCCGTGGATGACTAGATGGGCCCAGTGGGCTTCAAGTTCCTTGCCTTGTTCCTTCGCCTCGCGCTCGACCACTTCGACGCAGATCACCAGGTCGCCCAGTAACGGGATATCCAGTAACTCATCCGGCACGTCGGCGGGAAAGGACAGCACGTTAGTCGCGTAGTCCTTTTGGCGCCAGGTGTGATTCAGTTCACGGCCTTCGGGCTCGTCCACCAGGCGGATGGTCAGCTCCGAGTCGGCGGTGCGCTGGCGCAGGGCCAGGGCGCACCACTGACGGAACTGCGCTTCGCTGGGGGCGGGCGCTTCGGTGGCCAGCTGCAGGTCTAGCTCAAGCATCGCGGCGCACGTCCTTGGCGGGTGCGTCATCACGGTGCTCAAAGCGCTCGTAGGCTTCGACAATGCGCTGCACCAACGGGTGGCGAACCACGTCTTTAGGCATGAAATGTGTGAAGCTGATGCCTGGCACGTCCTTGAGCACATCGATCACCTGGGCCAGGCCGGACTTGGTGCCCTTGGGCAGGTCGACCTGGGTGACGTCGCCGGTGATCACGGCGGTGGAGCCGAAACCGATACGGGTGAGGAACATTTTCATCTGTTCGACGGTGGTGTTCTGGCTTTCATCGAGGATGATGAAGCTGTTGTTCAAGGTGCGACCACGCATGTAGGCCAGCGGGGCGATCTCGATCACTTGGCGCTCGATCAACTTGGCCACGTATTCAAAGCCGAGCATCTCGTACAGCGCGTCGTAGAGCGGGCGCAGGTACGGGTCGATCTTCTGGGCCAGGTCGCCGGGCAGGAAGCCAAGCTTCTCGCCAGCCTCGACTGCCGGGCGTACCAGCAGGATGCGTCGCACCTGCTCGCGCTCCAGGGCGTCGACCGCACAGGCCACGGCCAGGTAGGTCTTGCCGGTACCGGCGGGGCCGATGCCGAAGTTGATGTCGTTACCGAGGATTTCCTTGACGTAGCGCTGCTGATTCAAGCCGCGTGGGCGAATCATGCCTTTTTTGGTGCGCAGGGCCACGCTGGCTTCGGCCACCGGGTTGTTGGCCAAGTCTTCCACGGCGGATTCCTGCAGGTACAGGTGCACGGTCTCCGGCGACAGCTCACTCCCCTTGGTTTCGCGGTAGAGGCGGCGCAGCAGGTTTTCTGCAGACGTGGTGTGCTGGGGTTCACCAATAAGCTCGAACTGATTGCCGCGGTTGCGGATCTCGATGCTCAGGCGTTGTTCGATCAGGCGCAGGTGCTCGTCGAACTGTCCGCACAGGTTGGCGAAACGGCGAGCCTCAAACGGCTCGAGGATAAAACGATGGGGTTCTGCTATGGGTGCGTTCAAGGTTGCTTTTAGCCGCCCTTTGGCTGTTTAGGTGAAGGAGAGGATAACGCCAGCGCTCGGCGTGCGAAAGCACTTATATAGGCTGGCTCAATCTCAAGAACCATGAAAATCCACTGTGGGAGCTGGCTTGCCTGCGATGGCGGTGTGTCAGTGCCAGATGTGTCGGCTGACCCACCGCTATCGCAGGCAAGCCAGCTCCCACATTTTGATCTTTATCCGGTCAGAGGTCAGTTGATTAGCGACCCCCGCAGCGAGTGCGGTTGCGCCGCATCGATGTGCACATCGGCAAACTGGCCGATCAGGGTGGGCGTGTCGCAGCGGAAGTTGACGATCCGGTTGTTCTCGGTACGCCCTTGCAACTCGCCCGGGTCTTTTTTCGAGTAGTCGGTGACCAGGATGCGCTGGATCGAACCGACCATTTGTCGGCTGATCTCGAAACCTTGCTGGTTCAGGCGATGCTGCAGTGCGTTCAAACGCTCTTTTTTCAGCGCTTCCGGGGTGTCATCTGCCAGATCGGCAGCCGGGGTGCCCGGACGCTGGCTGTAGACGAACGAATAGGAGAAGTCGAAGCCGACGTCTTCGATCAGCTTCATGGTCTGCTCGAAATCTTTCTCGGTCTCGCCGGGGAACCCGACGATAAAGTCCGAGCTGATGCAGATACCCGGCACCGCCGCGCGCAATTTACGCAGCTTGGATTTGTATTCCAGGGCCGTGTGGTTGCGTTTCATGGCCGCCAGAATGCGGTCAGAACCCGACTGCACCGGCAAATGCAGGTGCTTGACCAGCTCCGGCACTTCGGCGTGCGCCTGGATCAGGCTGTCGGAGAACTCCAGCGGGTGCGAGGTGGTGTAGCGAATACGCTCGATGCCATCCACCGCAGCCACCACGCGGATCAACTCCGCGAGGTCGGCCAGGCGCCCGTCGTGAGTCTGGCCGCGATAGCCGTTGACGTTCTGGCCCAGCAAGGTCACTTCGCGCACGCCGTTTTCGGCCAGGTGGATAATTTCGGCCAGCACGTCGTCAAACGGCCGGCTGACTTCTTCGCCACGGGTGTAGGGCACCACGCAGAAGGTGCAGTACTTGCTGCAGCCTTCCATCACCGACACATAGGCACTCGGCCCGTCGATGCGCGGTTCGGGCAAATGGTCGAATTTTTCGATTTCCGGGAATGACACGTCCACCTGCGGCAGCTTGGTGATGCGTGCGGCGTCGATCATTTCCGGCAGGCGGTGCAGGGTCTGCGGGCCGAAAACCACGTCGACATAGGGGGCGCGGTCGCGGATCGCGGCGCCTTCCTGGCTGGCCACGCAGCCGCCGACGGCGATCACCATGTCCGGGTTGGCCAGTTTCAATTCACGCCAGCGGCCCAGCTGGGAGTACACACGGTCCTGGGCACGCTCGCGGATCGAGCAGGTATTGAGCAGGATGACGTCGGCATCTTCGGCGCGGGCAGTGACTTCCAGGGCCTGGTGTTCGCCCAGCAGGTCGACCATGCGCGAGCTGTCGTACTCGTTCATCTGGCAACCGTGGGTTTCGATGTAAAGCTTCTTGGCCATGGGAATCATCAACTGGAGGTAAAGAACCGCGCATTATAGGGGGCATGCCCATTGGTTCCTAGCGCTGTGCATCGGGTGCCATGCTATAGTTCGCGCCCTCTTTTATATCCCCCATGTGTTATTCGCCCACCATGACCAAACGTGAAGCTCCAATCTACAAGGTGATTTTCCTCAACCAGGGCCAGGTGTTCGAAATGTACGCCAAGCAGATCTATCAAAGTGATCTGTGGGGCTTCCTGGAGGTGGAAGAGTTCGTCTTTGGCGAGCGCACCCAATTGGTCGTCGACCCGGGCGAAGAAAAACTCAAGGCGCAGTTTGAAGGCGTGGTGCGCAGCTTTGTGCCGATGCATTCGATTGTGCGCATCGATGAAGTCGAGCGCCTCGGCACGCCGAAGATCAGCGAGGCGCGCGGCACCAGTAATGTGATGCCGTTTCCGATGCCGATGCCGGAAAAGTGACACTGCGCTGGTGACAGGGTGTTGTAAGACACTTCTGAAACTTTTCAGTCGCCGTTGACGGTTTGACAGAAAAATAGCAGTTTGTGCCCATGCAGAGAGGACGCCATGAGCACATCCATAAAAAAATCCCTCGAACACCAGTTGTCATCCAAGTCCCAGGCTTATCGGGCGCTGGCGGCCTATATCCTGGCGAACCTCAAAGACCTGCCGTTCGAGAATTCGGCGCAGGTGGCGTACAAGCTCCAGATCAGCGAGTCCACGGTCGGCCGATTCTGCCGGGCGTTGGGCTACAAGCATTTCAAAGACCTTAAACACGAACTCAAAGACGACCTGGGTGACAGCCCATGGCTGATCGGCGACCGGCTGCGGGCGTTCCAGGCAGAAGGCGACGCAAACCCGCTGGCCAACAGCCTGCAACTGGAGATCGCGGCGTTGGTGCGGGTCTACGAGTACACCCGCACCGAGCCTTGGCGCGTGGTGACCTCAAGGCTGGCGCAAAGCCCGCAGGTTTTTGTCGCCGGTTTCGGCACCGAGCGGGGCATCGCCTGCTCCATGGTCCACATGCTGCAATACCTGCGCACAGGCGTGCATCTGGTGGACGGTGCATCAGGGCATTTCGGCGAGGTGTTGCTGGCGCCGTCTGCCGATTCAATGCTGATTGTCTATGAGGCGCGGCGCCATTCCCGCCAGTCTTTACTGCTGTGCCAGGCGGCACGCAAACGCGGCATTGCGGTCACGCTGATAACCGACAACTTTTGTGAGTGGGCCGAGCAAAACGCCAACGAAGTGTTTCGGGTGTCGACCGAATTTGATTTGTTATGGGATTCGACGGCCACCATGTTATCGCTGACTCACTTGTTGATTAACGCTATGTCCAAACAACTGGGACCGGAAATGGAAGAGCACTTGAATGCGATCGCCCAGTTGCATCAGGCGTTTGTGGGTTACACCCAGAGTTGACCGCTTAAGCGTTATTTAACTAACGCTTTTTATTTAACTGTCTTTAGCGAACTTATTGGTTCGGGAGTAGCCCTGTGCGCGATCCTCGGTATGACATTCTTTTTGAGCCGGTACACATTGGGCCGGTTCGCACGCGTAATCGCTTTTACCAAGTGCCGCACTGTAATGGCATGGGCCATGTGCATCCCTCGGCCATGGCCGCCATGCGCGGGGTCAAAGCCGAGGGGGGTTGGGGGGTGGTGTGTACGGAGGAGTGCGAGATCAGCCCGCTGAGCGAGTTTTCGCCTTATATAGAAGCGCGCTTATGGGATGAACGCGACATCCCCGCGCTGGCGAAAATGTGTGAGGCCGTCCATCTGCATGGCTCATTGGCCGGCGTCGAACTGGCGTTCAATGGCTATTCGGCGCCCAATCGCTATAGCCGCGAAATCCCCTGGGCGCCTTCCAATACACCGGTGCGTGGTTACGACCCGGTGCAAGCCCGGGCCATGAGCCGCGCCGATATCAAGCAACTGCGCCAGATGCATCGCGCTGCTGCGTTACGGGCACGCCAGGCGGGTTTCGATATTATTTACGTGTATGCCGGCCACGACCTTGGCCTGCCGTTTCACTTTTTGACCCCACGCAATAACCGGCGCACCGATGAGTACGGTGGGGTGTTGGAGAATCGTGTACGGCTGTTGCGTGAGTTGATTGAAGATACCCGCGATGCGGTGGGTGATCGTTGCGCAGTCGCCGTGCGGCTGGCCGTGGATGAACAGGTCGCTGGCGGGCTGGCCTGCGAGGGCGAAGGCCGCGAGATTTTTTCGCTGTTGGCGCAGCTGCCGGACCTGTGGGATGTCAACGTTGCCGACTGGTCCAACGACAGCGTGACCTCACGGTTTGCCCCTGAAGGTTTTCAAGAGGCGTTCCTGCTCGGGCTCAAAGCGCTGACCACCAAGCCGGTGGTGGGCGTGGGTCGGTTTACCTCACCGGACACCATGGTCTCATTGGTGCGTCGAGGCGTCTTGGACCTGATCGGCGCTGCCCGTCCCTCGATTGCCGACCCCTTCTTGCCAAAGAAGATAGAGCAAGGGCGTCTGGAGGAGATTCGCGAATGCATCGGCTGCAACGTCTGTGTCAGTGGTGACCACACCAGCACCCCGCTGCGCTGCACGCAAAACCCCACCCTGGGTGAAGAATGGCGGCGCGGCTGGCACCCCGAGTCGACGCCCCGTGCGCCTAACCCCGCACGCGCGCTGGTGGTCGGGGCAGGGCCTGCCGGCCTTGAATGCGCGCGGATACTGGGCGCGCGGGGCATGGAGGTGGCGCTGGTCGAAGGCACGCGCACGCTGGGCGGGCGTGTGTTCCTTGAAGCCAGGCTGCCAGGGTTGGCGAGTTGGTCACGGGTGCTCGACTACCGGCTGGACGCGCTCAGCCGATTGCCTTCAGTAGAGATCTATCGAGAAAGTCAGCTACAAGCCCAGGACGTGTTGGACTTCGCCGCCGCCCACGTGTTTATCGCCACCGGTTCGCGCTGGCGCACCGATGGTCTGGGGCGTGTATTGCGCCAGGCCTTGCCGGGGTTGGAACACCTGCCGGTACTGACCCCGGATGATCTGCTGGCCGGAACAGTCCCTGCTTCACCGGTGCTGCTGTTCGATGATGACCACTACTACATGGGCAGTGTGTTGGCAGAGCAGTTGGTAGCGCAGGGCGTGGAGGTGATCTTTGTCACCCCTGCGCCGGATGTGGCGACCTGGACCCATAACACGCTTGAACAACAGCGCATCCAGCGTCGCCTGCTGGAACTCAATGTCACGATCATCGCCTCTCACTCGTTGGCGGCGGTGACGCCTGAAGGTGCGGTTGCCAGTTGTATGTACACCGGCCGGCCAAGGTTCATTACCGTGGCGTCCTTGTTGCTGGTGACAGCCCGTGAGCCTGAGCAAGGCCTGTACCAGGCACTCAACGAGGCAACGGAGCAACGCTTTGAGGCGGGTATTGAGTCGGTCGCATTGGTGGGGGACTGCCTGGCGCCTGGAACCATTGCGGCTGCCGTGTTTTCAGGGCATCGGCTGGCGCGTGAGTTTGATGCGCCTGCCGGCTCGTTGGTCATGCGTCGCGAAATTCCTCATTTAGAGGTGTTGTAACGTCCTGCTGTGCAAACAATAACAAGGAATAAAATAATGAAAAAATTAGTTCTGATGTTATCGGTGTTGGCTTTCCTAGTGGTCAGCAACTGGGTGTCCGCCAACAACTATGAGGTCATACGCTTCGGTGCTGACCCTAACTACGCGCCTTTTGCCTATAAAGACAATACCGGTACTTTGGTCGGTTTCGAGATTGATATCGGCAACGCCATCTGCGCGCATTTGAAGGTGCGCTGCCAATGGGTCGAAAGCGACTTTGACGGCCTGGTTCCCAGCCTCAGGGCCGGCAAGATCGACGCCATACTGGCGTCGGTAACCGTGACCGAAGCGCGGCGCAAGATCATCGACTTCTCTTCGCAAGTGTTCTCCAGCCCCTCCGCCATGGTGTTCAAGGCCGGCACCGACCTTGGCGACGCCAAGGGCAAGTCCGTGGGCTATTTGCAGGGCAGTACTCAGGAAACCTACGCCAAGCGCGTGTTGGCCCCTAAGGGCATGAAAGTGGTGGCCTACGCCGATCAGGAACAGGTTTACGCCGACCTCGTGGCGGGTCGGCTTAACGCTTCGTTGCAGGACGCCCAACAGGCGCAAAGTGGCTTTTTGCGCTCGCCTCAAGGTGCCGGTTTCGAATTGGGCAAGGTCATAGAAAGCGAGCTGATGCCTTCCATGAGTGCCATTGGCATCGCCAAGGGCAATCAGGCGCTGAAGACTCTGCTGGATCAGGGCCTGGCAGCGCTGCATGCCGATGGCACCTATGCTCGCCTGCAAGAACAGTATTTCCCAGGCGTCGACATGTTCAGCGGCAATTGACCGCCCGTCATCATAACTGGAGGGCGTGGTCATGCTGGAGAACGTTGCGCGCTTTGTCGCGACCCTGGAGGGTTTTGCGCCGTTACTGCTGCAAGGCGTATGGGTGACCCTGAAGCTGGCGCTGCTATCGCTGTTGCTGGGGCTGATCTTCGGTCTGCTCGGGGCGCGTGCCAAGCTGTCACGCGTCAGGGCCTGGCGTGTTTCAGCACAGGTCTACACCACCCTGATCCGCGGGGTGCCGGACCTGGTGTTGATGCTGCTGATCTTTTACGGCGTACAAACCGGTGTGAGCCGCCTGACGGCTGTGATGGGCTGGGCCTACCTCGAAATTGACCCTTTGACTGCCGGCGTACTGACCCTGGGGTTTATCTACGGTGCTTATTTTACCGAGACCTTTCGTGGCGCATTGTTGGCGGTGCCACGTGGGCAGGCACAGGCGGCCAAAGCGCTGGGTATGAAGCCCAGCCAAAGTTTCATCTACATAACCTTTCCACAGATGATGCGCTTCGCCTTGCCGGGGCTGGGCAATAACTGGATGGTCTTGCTCAAGGCTACCGCGTTGGTGTCGATTATCGGTTTGGCAGACTTGATCAAGGTGGCTCAGGTGGCTGGCAAAAGCAGCCAGCAGCTATTGAGCTTTCTATTGCTGGCGGGCTTTATTTATCTGCTCCTCAGCAGCGCCTCCAATGCGGTGCTGCGCTGGCTTGAGCGTCGTTATGGCGGTGCAGGGCAGGAGGCGCCGCGATGATTGAACTGGTACAGGAATATTGGCGGCCGTTTCTCTATTCCGACGGTCAGCAAATCACCGGCCTGGCCATGACGCTGTGGCTCACCAGTGCTTCGTTATGCCTTGGGCTGCTGGTGGCATTGCCGTTGTCCATTGCCCGGGTTTCAACCCGCTCGTGGGTGCGTTGGCCGGTGCAGAGCTTCACTTATCTGTTTCGCGGAACGCCGCTCTATGTCCAGTTGCTGGTTTGTTATACCGGCCTATACAGCCTGGCAGCTGTACGCGAGCAGCCGCTTCTGGACGCTTTTTTCCGTGATGCCTTGAACTGCACACTGCTGGCCTTTGCCCTTAACACGGGCGCCTACACCACCGAAATCCTCGCCGGTGCCATCCGCTCCATGCCGCGCGGTGAAGTGGAGGCCGCCAGGGCGTTAGGGTTCGATGGCTGGAAGCTCTACACCTATCTGATCATGCCGTCGGCCCTGCGCCGCGCATTGCCGTACTACAGCAATGAGGTGATTTTCATGCTGCACTCCACCACGCTGGCGTTCACCGCCACGGTCCCCGATGTGCTGAAAGTGGCCAGGGATGCCAATGCCGCGACCTTTCTGACGTTCGAGTCCTTCGGCATCGCCGCGGCTATTTATCTATGCATCACCTTCGCTCTGGTCGGCCTTTTTCACCTGGCCGAGAAGCGTTGGCTGAGATTTCTTGACCCAAGCCGATAGGAGGTCGCCATGTATGAACGCGTGCATCAACTGCCAGTAACCGTGCCGGGTACGACGCGGCAGATCCATAGTTTTCACTACGGCCCGGCCGATGGCGTGGGCAAAGTCTATATCCAGTCTTCCCTGCATGCCGATGAACTGCCGGGGATGTTGGTGGTGTGGCATCTCAAGCGGAGGTTGTTGCGATTGGAGGCTGCGGGCCTGTTACGTGGTGCGGTGGTGCTGGTGCCGGTGGCCAACCCCATGGGCCTGGAGCAAGTGTTGATGGACGTGCCTCAAGGCCGTTTCGATTACGACAGCCGGGAGAACTTCAATCGGCACTTCCTTGATGTCAGCCGGCAGGTGGGTGATGCCGTAGAGGCACTGCTGACCGATGACCCTGAGGAAAACTTGCGGTTGATTCGTTCGGTGCTGGTTCGCGTGCTCACCAGCCAAGTGCCTGCCAACCAGGTACAGGCCATGCGCCTGACGCTTCAGCGCCTGGCCTGCGATGCCGATATCGTGCTCGACTTGCATTGTGATTTCGAGGCCGTGCAGCATCTGTATGCGTCGCCGGTTTGCTGGCCACAAGTGGAACCCCTGGCCCGTTACCTGGGGGCACAGGCGTGCTTTATGGCGACAGACGCCGGTGGGCAGTCCTTCGATGAGTGCTTCAGCTTGTTTTGGCAGCAGATAGAGGCGCGCTTCCCGCAACGTGTGGCGCCGCCCGGTTTTGCCGTGACGCTGGAACTGCGAGGTGTGGCCGACGTGAGTTATGAGCTGGCCGAACAGGATTGCCGGGCTTTGATTGACTACCTTACGCACGCGGGCGTCATCGAGGGCCAGGCACCTGAGTTGCCGCCTTTATTGAACCCGCCCACGCCGCTGGCCGGCGTTGAGCCCGTCGTCAGCCCGGTGGGCGGCTTGATCGTATTTTGTGCCAAGGTCGGGGATTATTTGAGCGCGGGTCAAGTCGTGGCGCACATCATTGACCCGATCAGCGACAGCGTGACGGCCATTGCCTGTACTCGGGAAGGTTTGCTGTATGTGCGATCACTAAGGCGCATGGCCATCAGCGGCATGACGATTGCGCATGTTGCAGGTGCAACGGCCTACCGACAGGGCTACCTGTTGTCGCCCTGAGGCGCGATGGGGTCGGGCAAGGGCGAGAAGGGCGAACGCCCATCGGCACTCTGCAATTCCTGCAGGTAATTGCGGAAGATCTGGCCCAGTACCTGGGTGGCCACTTCCAATTCATCGCGCTGCATGTGCTCGGCGACTTCGTCGGCCGTGTCCAGTGCGTCCTCGGCGCCGTTGACAGCCGCCATTTTCAGCACGATGTACGCCTGAACGTTATTGGCCGGCACGCCTTCGCCTTTGAAGAACATGTTGCCCAGCTGGAATTGCGCCTGGGCATGGCCCTGCAACGAAGCCTTCTCGAAGTAGCTCAGGGCTTTGTTGAGGTCGCGGGCAGGGTTTTTGTCGTCGTGGAAGTACTCGCCCAACTCGTATTGCGCCTGCGCATCCCCACCGTCGGCCTGTTTCTGGCACGCGCTCAGCGCTTCGGCCTGGCTGTCTGGCTGGGTATTGAGGGTGCAACGACCCATCGCTGGGATTAACAACGAGTTGCCGCCTGCCTGGGCATGTGCCAGCAGCGGCTGAAGGAGCAACAGGCAGCCCAGAACCAGGGTGCGGCCGGTGCGTTTCATGGGAATCGACTTACCTCTGACGGGGCACGCGGACCCTCGGGGGAGTCCAATAAGCGCGCATTATGAAATAAGCAGGCCCCTGCTTACAAAGTCTTTACTCGTTTTTCTGCTGCGTAGGCAAGTTATCTGCCGGATTGCAGGTAATTTCTCGAAAAAAGCAGGAAATCTCTGTAGGCAAAGTAGCAAATCTGACGCTGCGAGGGGCAACGTCAGATGTGTGTGTCCCTTAATTCGGGGCTTACTTCAGGGCTGCGAAAGCGCGCTCGGCAGCATCCAGGGTCAGTTTCAACTCGGCTTCGCCATGGGCGATCGAGGTGAAACCCGCTTCAAAAGCGCTCGGTGCCAGGTAAACGCCGCCTTCGAGCATCAAATGGAAGAAGCGCTTGAACAGGTCGGCATCGCTGCCCATCACGTCATCAAAGGTGACGATATCGTCGGCGCCGCTGAAGTACAGGCCGAACATGCCACCCGCTTGCGTGGTCACGAACGGGATGCCAGCGGCATCGGCGCGCTGTTGCAGGCCATCGAGCAGGCGCGTGGTGTAGTCGGTCAGCTCGGCGTGGAAACCCGGGCGGCTGATCAGGCGCAGGGTGGTCAGGCCGGCAGCCATGGCCAACGGGTTACCCGACAAGGTGCCCGCCTGGTACACCGGGCCCAGCGGCGCGATGTGCTGCATGATGTCGCGTTTGCCGCCGAAGCAGCCCACGGGCATGCCGCCGCCGATGATCTTGCCGAAGGTGCTCAGGTCCGGCGTGACGCCGTAATAAGCCTGGGCGCCGCCGAGGGCCACGCGGAAACCGGTCATCACTTCGTCGAAAATCAGCACCACGCCGTGCTTGTCGCACTGCTCGCGCAAACCTTCCAGAAAGCCCGGTGCCGGTGGCACGCAGTTCATGTTGCCGGCTACCGGCTCGACGATGATGCACGCCACGTCCTGGCCGACTTCGCTGAGCATCTGCTCAACGGCCGCAATGTCGTTGAACGGCAGGGTCAGGGTGTGTTTGGCAAACGCGGCCGGCACACCGGCCGAGCTTGGCACGCCTTGGGTCAGCAGGCCGGAACCGGCTTTTACCAGCAGGCTGTCGGAGTGGCCGTGGTAGCAGCCTTCAAATTTGATGATGCTGTCGCGGCCGGTGAAACCACGGGCCAGGCGGATTGCGCTCATGGTGGCTTCGGTGCCGGAGCTGACCATGCGCACCATTTCCATCGACGGCACGATTGAGCACACCAGGTCCGCCATCTCGGTTTCCATGGCGGTTGGCGCGCCGTAGGAGAGGCCGTGTTGCAGCTGCTGGCGCACGGCGTCGAGCACGTCCGGGTGGCTGTGGCCGAGGATCATCGGCCCCCAGGAACCGACGTAGTCAACGTAGCGCTTGTCATCTTCGTCGGTGACGTAGGCGCCTTCGGCATGCTTGAAGAACAACGGTGTGCCGCCGACGCTCTTGAACGCACGCACGGGGGAGTTCACACCGCCGGGGATGTGTTTTTGGGCATTGGCAAACAGGGTTTCGGAACGGGACATGATCGGGCTCTCTACACTTAAACTTTAAGAAGGGCGTTGAAGGCGCGGGCGCGGCGCGTGACTTCCTGGGTGCTGTCGGCACCGAACAGGCCGTGCACCACGGCGAGCAGGTCGGCACCGTGGGCCACCAGGGGGTCGGCGTTCGCCAGGGTGACGCCGCCGATCACGCAGATCGGCAGGTGAAGGCGCGTGCGGGCCTGGGCCAGCATGTCGAGCGTGGCGGCCGGCGCGCCGGGCTTGGTGTTGGAATTGAAAAAACGACCGAAGGCGACGTAGCTCGCGCCTTCCTTGGCGGCCTGCTCGGCCAGTTCGATCTGGCTGTGGCAGGTGGCGCCGATGATGGCTTTGGAACCGAGCAATGCACGGGCCGGGGTCAGTGGGCCGTCGGTTTGGCCCAGGTGCACGCCGACGCCCAGGCGCGCGGCCAACTCGGCGTCATCGTTGATGATCAACTGGGTCTTGTAGCGTGAGCACAGCTCGCGCAGCTTCTCGGCCTCACGCAGGCGCCGGGCTTCGTCGCTGCTTTTGTCGCGGTACTGCAACAGGGTCACGCCACCGTCCAGTGCCGCTTCGACGTAGGCAAGGAACTTGCCGGCCAACAGTTGGCTGTCGGTAATGGCGTAAAGGCCACGTAGTTTCATCGAGCAGGCCTCTTGTGCGGTTAAGAGCAGAAATCCAGCGGCAAACGGCGCGGCACGAACTGGCCCTGGCCGAGTTGTTCGGCATCACGCAGGGTGCGCCAAGTGTAGTTGAGCGCCGATTGCACCGCGCTGGCCAGGCTTTCGCCCTGGGCGATCCTGCCGGCCAAGGCGCTGGCCAGCGTGCAGCCCGAACCGTGATAGCTGCCGGGCAGGCGCTGGCAGGTAAAGGTCTGGCGCGTGCCGTCGCGGCTGTACAGGCGGTTGTGCACTTCATGCTCGTCGCCGTGGCCGCCGGTGATCAGCAGATGCTTTACAAACGGCAGCAGCTTCTCGGCGCATTCGTCCGCCGTACCCTCGGGCAATTCGGCGAGGATGCGCGCTTCCGGCAGGTTCGGCGTGGCGATCAGCGACAGCGGCAACAGCCGCTCACGCATGGCGTAGCCGACTTCGTCCTTGCCCAGGCTGCCGCCGCCACCGGCACGCAGCACCGGGTCGCAGACCACCGGCAGGTGCGGGTGCGCCTGCAGCAGCTCGACCACGGTGTCGACCATCGCGGTGGAACCGAGCATGCCCAGCTTCACCGCCGCGACTTCGGAGTCGCTGAGCACGGCATTGGCCTGGGCCAGCACCCACTCGCGGTCGAGCACGCGGAAATCGCTGACATTGACGGTGTTCTGCACGGTCAGGGCGGTGACGGCGGGGGCCGCATGACAGCCTTGGGCGAGCAGGGCTTCGATATCTGCCTGCAAGCCGGCGCCACCACTGGGGTCGTGGCCGGAGAGACAGAGGACAACAGGGCGAGAGCTGTAGATATTCATGGTGCGCGAGCTTACCACCAATCGCTTTTTGCGTGGCTGTCGGGCGAGCGGGGAATTTCACCCTGTGTTTATGGCTGTTGGTTCGCCATTTTTATTCAATAAACTCTCTGAAAGCGCCGTTCTAGAGCCTTTCAAAAAATTATTTCAATGGTGTCCAATGGCCTCTAGCGGCTATGCTAAAGTGGATCCAAACAACTTAATGTATCGCCGGTATACGTCTACTCAAAAGGAATGGGGGGCTTTTGACATAACCGGACAGGCCACGCTGGGGCTCTATGCGCTATTTGCTGATCTTTTTATTGTGCGGGCTGCCGATGCTCGCCGGCGCCATCGAGTTCAACCCGGACACTCGGAGCCTGCCGCTGGGCCGCGTCATGCAAGTACTCGAAGACCCAACCGACGCCCTCACCATCGCCGATGTCAGTGCTCCTGCCTACGCCGCCCAATTCAAAACCCATGACAAAACCACTCTCAACGCCGGCTATTCACGCTCGGTGTTCTGGCTCAAGGTCGACCTGCATTACACCGCCACTGACCCCCGAGCCCCGCGCACCTGGTTTCTGGAGTTGGCGTACCCGCCGCTTAACGAACTCGACCTTTACCAGCGCGACAGCACCGGCAATTACCGCCTGACCAGCCGCACGGGCAGCAGCCTGGCGTTTTCCAGCCGTGAAGTGCGCCAGGCCAACTACCTGTTCAAGCTCAATTTCGTGCCCGACCAGCAGCAAACCGTGTACCTGCGCCTGCAAAGCCAGGGCTCGATCCAGGCACCGCTGACGCTCTGGTCCGCCACCGCGTACATGGAGCAGCAGCCTCTGCGCCTGTATGTGTTGGGGGCGATCTATGGCGTGTTACTGGGGATGCTGGTCTACAACCTGTTCATCTATTTGAGCGTGCGCGACACCAGCTACCTGTATTACATCCTTTATATCGCCTCGTTTGGCCTGTACCAACTGTCGGTCAACGGCGTAGCGGTAGAGTATTTTTGGCCGAACGACCCATGGTGGGCGAACGCGGCGGTGCCGTTCCTGATTGGCTCGGCGGCGTTGTTCGGCAGCTTGTTCGCGCGCAGTTTCCTGCACACCGCGCAGCACAGCCGCTGGCTTGATCGGGTTTTACTGGCGCTGGCAGCGGCCGGCGCGTTGGTCATGGTGCTGGCGCTGCTGACCAGCTACGCCGTGGCCCTGCGGCTGGCCACGGGGTTGGCGCTGGTGTTTACCGTGACCATCTTTGTGGCCGCCATCAAGGCCTGGTATTGCGGCCAGCGCATGGCGCGTTACTTCATCATCGCCTGGTCGGCATTCCTGCTGGGCGGGGTGGTCAATACCCTGATGGTGTTGGGCTACCTGCCGAATATGTTCCTCACCATGTACGCCAGCCAACTCGGCTCGGCCATCGAAGTGGCGCTGTTGTCCCTGGCCCTGGCGGACCGCATCAACGGCATGCGTGAGCAACAGGCGCAGATCCTGTTTGACGCCAGCCAGAAGCTTGAAGTGCTCAATCAGCAATTGGCACGCAGTAACCGCCTTAAAGATGAGTTCCTCGCCACGCTGACCCACGAGTTGCGCACCCCAATGAACGGTGTGATCGGCTCGTTAGAGCTGATGCAAACCGTGCCGCTGGACGACGACCTTACCCAATACCAGCAAACCGCCGCCGGTTCGGCGCGGGACATGATGCGCATGGTCAACGGCATTCTCACCCTGACCGAATTGCAAGCCGGGCGCCTCACCGCCCAGCCCCAGGTCTTCAGCCTGCGCGGCACCCTCGACACCTTGCGCCAGCAATTCACCGCCAGCGCCAAGAGCAAAGGCCTGGCGTTTTCCATCGACGTGGCCGATGAACTGCCGGACCGGATGATCGGCGATGCCGGCAAACTTACCCAGTGCCTGGACTGCCTGCTCGACAATGCCTTCAAGTTCACCCACGAAGGCGCGGTGCGCGTGCGTGTGGTAGGTGTGCCCCACAGTGACGGCGAGCTGCGCCTGAGCTTTATTGTGACCGACAGCGGCATCGGCTTCGCTTTCCTCGATGAGGCCACGCTGTATCAGCGCTTCTTCCAGGTCGACGGTTCGATGACCCGCGAATACGGCGGCCTGGGCATCGGCCTGGCGATTTGCCGGCAGCTGATAGAACTGCTCGGTGGGCGTTTGACCCATCATTCCGAACTTAGCAAGGGCAGCCGCTTTCAGCTGGACATCAGCGTCGACGCGGTGCCGCCCGAGCCCAAACCGGCAACGCACAAACCCCATGCGCAACGAGCGCCCCAGGAGTGCACCGTGCTGTTGGTGGATGACAACAGCGTCGGCCAATTGGCGGTACGCGGCATGCTGCTCAAACTGGGTTACCGGGTGAAAACCGTGGATAACGGCCCGGCCGCCTTGGCGCTCTTGCAGGACGATACGTTTGAAGCGGTGCTGCTGGATGTGTCTGAAGGCGGCTTCTCGTTGTGCTGTCAGATTCGTGCGCTACCCGGCTGCGGCGAACTGCCGGTGATTGCCCTGAGCACCTCGCTGCACGCCCCGGATCGCGAACGCTGCCATGGGGTCGGCATCACTGATCGCCTCAGTAAACCCGTGCGTTTCGAGGCGCTGCAAACGGTGCTGGAGCGGCGCCTGCTGTGCCCGTTAGAGGGCGAAAGCGCCGAGCAATCGGCGGGTATGCCACTTTTTTAAGCCCGATGACGGTGCTTAACTGAAATTCAGGCCTCAACTGCACGTGGCCTATTTTCCAGGAGGCCCGTCATGAACCTGCACCCGTTTGCCGAAACCCACGACGTCACCAACCAGCCGCCGTCCCTGGACGGTACCAACCTCTATCGTATCGACCTGCCCTTGCAAGAATGGTCGCGCCGCTTTGGCGCCGGCTGGGCGCAGGCTCGAATCGATGCATATGGTGCGCTGGCGGGCGGGCCATTGATGGCGGCGGGGTTTTTGGCGAACCAGAACAAGCCGGTGTTCAACAGCCATGACCGCTACGGCCATCGCATCGACCTGGTGGAGTTTCATCCGGCTTATCACGAGCTGATGCGCACCGCCATCGAGCATGGCCTGCCATCGCTGCCGTGGGCGCATCCGCAGCCCGGCGCCCATGTGGCCCGCGCCGCCATGACCTACCTGCACAGCCAGGCCGAAGCCGGCAGCGGTTGCCCGCTGACCATGACCTTCGCCTGCGTCCCGGCCCTGCACCTGCAACCGGACCTGGCGCAGACCTGGCTGCCGAAAATCCTCAACACCGAATACGACCCGCGCAACGTCGGCATCGCCCACAAAGCCGGCGCCACCATCGGCATGGCCATGACCGAGAAACAGGGCGGCACCGACGTGCGCGCCAACACCACCCGCGCCTACCCGGTGGGCGCCGGCGGCCCTGGCCAGGCCTATGAGCTGGTCGGGCACAAGTGGTTCTGCTCGGCGCCGATGTGCGATGCGTTCCTCACCCTGGCGCAGACCGACAAAGGCCTGACGTGTTTCCTGTTGCCAAGGCATCGCCCGGATGACACCCGCAACCAGTTCTACATCCAGCGCCTGAAAAACAAACTCGGCAACTGCTCCAACGCCTCCAGCGAAGTGGAGTTCCGTGGCGCCCTGGCCTGGATGGTTGGCGAAGAAGGCCGGGGCGTGCCGACCATTATCGAGATGGTCGCCATGACTCGTTTCGACTGCATGGTCGGCTCCAGCGCCTTGATGCGTCAGGCGTTGACCCAGGCCAGCCATCATTGCGCCCATCGCTCGGTCGGCGGTCGCGTGCTCAGTGAACAACCATTGATGCAAAACGTGCTGGCCGACCTGGCGCTGGAGAGCGAAGCCTCCCTGGCCTTGAGCATGCGCATGGGCCGGGCGCTGGACCATCTGGATAACGAACAGGAAGCCAAATTCGCCCGGCTGGTGACGGCGGTAGGCAAGTATTGGATCTGCAAGCGCGCGCCCGCCATGATCAATGAGGCCGCCGAGTGCATGGGCGGCGCCGGTTATGTCGAGGACAGCATCTTGCCGCGTCTGTACCGTGAGGCGCCGGTGAATTCGACGTGGGAAGGTTCCGGCAATGTGCAGTGCCTGGATGTGCTGCGCGCCTTGTCCAAAGAGCCGGGCGTGTTGGAGGCGTTGTTTGTCGAACTGGGCGATGGGCATGGCGACACGCAACTGGCGGGGCATATCGAGCAATTGAAGTCGGCGTTTATGGATACCCAAGACATCCAGTACCGCGCCCGGCAGTTGACCGAGGACATTGCCGTAGCGTTGCAGGCCAAGCTGTTGCTGGAGGCCGGGAATGCGGTGGTCAGCGATGGGTTTATCGCCAGCCGCCTCGGGGCATCGTCCGGCCGGGTGTACGGCACCTTGCCGCGCGGGGTGGATGTGGCGGCGATCGTTACCCGTTCAACTCCACAATCCCTCTGATTGAACACGGTCAAAATGTGGGAGCTGGCTTGCCTGCGATGGCGGTGTATCAGTCACTGAGTACTTGGCTGATACACCGCCATCGCAGGCAAGCCAGCTCCCACCTTTAAAAGCAGCATTCCAATTCCGGTGTTTCAGTGAGCCTGGGATACAGGCAAGATAAAGGCCTGCAAGTCAGAACACAGGATGCTTACCGTGACCGAAGCTTTTGTTGTCGTTCAAACCGCCGAAGAAGCCGTGGACCGGCTGGCCGCTCTGCATGAGCGCGCTACCGGTGCGCTTAATCAAGCCCTCAAGCAATACCTCAAGGACCGCGTCGAGCCGGACGCCGAACAACGCGCGCTGTTTCGCTACCCGGAACTGCGCCTGACCTACCACTGCCACGGCGAAGTCCCACAGACCACCCGCGCATACGCCAAGGTGCAATTGCCGGGAACCTACAGTGTCACCGTCACTCATCCGGCGGCGTTCCGTAAGTACCTGCTGGAGCAACTGGTGCCGTTGATGCATGACTTCACCGTGACGGTGGAAGTCGGCGTGAGCCAGCAGAATATTCCGTACCCGTATGTGGTGGAGCAGGGTGATGAACTGGCTGGCTCCGGCGTTACCGCTGCGACCCTCGCCCGTGTGTTCCCCAGCACCGACTTGTCCGCCGCCACCGACGGCATTGCCGATGGCCTCTACGACTGGGAAAACACCGACCCGCTGCCACTGGCGCTGTTCGATGCGGCGCGCGTGGACTTTTCCCTGCGCCGGCTGGTGCACTACACCGGCAGCGACTGGCGCCATGTGCAGCCGTGGATCCTGCTGACCAACTACCACCGCTATGTGGACCAGTTCATCCTGCATGGCCTGGAGCAACTGCGCAGCGACCCGCGGTTTATCCGCATGGTGCTGCCGGGCAACGTGATCATCGACAAGAGCATGGACCACGGCGAAGCCTCGGCCATTGCCGCAGGCGTGGTGTGGCACCGTTACCAGATGCCGGCCTACCACCTGCAGGCCACTGATGGCCACGGCGTGACTCTGGTGAACATCGGCGTCGGCCCGTCCAACGCCAAAAACATCACCGACCACCTGGCCGTGCTGCGCCCGCATTGCTGGCTGATGATCGGCCATTGCGGCGGCCTGCGCCAATCCCAGACCATCGGCGACTACGTATTGGCTCACGCGTATATGCGTCGCGACGGGATTCTCGACCGCGTCGTGCCGCCGAACATCCCGATCCCGGCGCTGGCCGAAGTGCAGATGGCCCTGCAGCAAGCCGCTGCCAATGTCACCGGCGAAAAAGGCGAAGAGCTTAAAAAGCGCCTGCGCACCGGCACTGTGCTGACCTACGACGACCGCAACTGGGAACTGCGCTGGGCGCAAGAACGGCCGCTGATCAACCTGTCCCGCGCGGTGGCGGTGGACATGGAAAGCGGCACCATCGCGGCCCAAGGTTATCGCCTGCGTGTGCCATACGGCACCTTGCTGTGTGTTTCGGACAAACCGCTGCACAGCGAGATCAAGCTGCCGGGTTCGGCCAACGCGTTTTATGAGCGTGCGGTCAGCCAGCACTTGAAAATCGGCATCGAGGCGGTGGATCTGTTGCGCACCGAACTCAACTCGCTGCACTCGCGCAAACTGCGCAGCTTCGACGAACCGCCGTTCCGCTAAGCGGTTGGGATGGTCATTTAGCGGTCAGGCCACTAGCATTGTCGGTCCTGACCGTTAGATGTTCCTTTGCCATGTCCCGTCCTACCCGCCCCGATGCGCGCCGCCCTGGCGTGAAACCCCCGAACTCCGCAGCACGGCGTGTCGCCAAGGCGCCACCGGCCGAGCCGAAGTTGATCCTGTTCAATAAACCCTTCGACGTGCTGACCCAATTCAGCGACGAAGGCGGGCGCGCGACCCTCAAGGACTTTATCGATATCCCCGGCATCTACCCGGCCGGGCGGCTGGACCGTGACAGCGAAGGCCTGCTGCTGCTGACCAACGATGGCCAGCTACAGGCGCGCATTGCCGACCCCAAGCACAAGCTGGCGAAAACCTACTGGGTGCAAGTTGAAGGCGAGCCCACCGAAGAGCAGCTGCAACGCCTGCGTGACGGCGTAGAGCTGAATGACGGCATGACCTTGCCTGCCCAAGCGCGGCAGTTGGACGAACCCGAACTGTGGCCACGCAACCCGCCGGTGCGCTTTCGCAAAAGCGTACCGACGTATTGGCTGGAGTTGGTCATCCGTGAGGGGCGTAACCGCCAGGTGCGGCGCATGACTGCGGCGGTGGGCTTGCCGACCTTGCGCCTGGTGCGTGTGCGTATTGGTGACTGGTCGATCGATGGCCTGGACCAAGGCCAGTGGAAGGCAGTGCCGGCGCGTTTATAAAGCGCCGGACTCGATCAGCCCGATCACCACGCTTTTGATGATGAACGCGGCCACGCCCAGGCCCAGCACGAAAAACAGGATAAACGACCCAAAGCGCCCGGCCTTGGATTTCTTCGCCAGGTCCCAGACGATAAAGCCCATGAAGATGATCAGGATCGTGACCAGGCCGGTCATCATCCATTCTTCAAAGAGGGCGGGGTCGATGTTGTTCATGGGGATTTTTCCGACAGGGCAGGCGGCAAGTATAAGGCAGCGTCAAAGGTACAACATTGATCTGGATCGAAGTGCAATCCAAATGTGGGAGCGGGCTTGCTCGCGAATGCAGTTTATCAGTCACATCTTCAATAACTGACAGACCGCATTCGCGAGCAAGCCCGCTCCCACAGGGTTTATGCATCGCTCCTGAGGTCAAGTACGCAGATGCGTCAACGGTAACTCGGTGCTGTTGAGCACCTGGTTCAGCACAAAGCTCGACCTTACGCTGGTCACGCCTTCAATCCGGGTCAGATGCCCCAGCAGCAATTTCTGGTAGTGGTCCATGTCCGGCACCACCACTTTCAACTGATAGTCCGCATCCATCCCGGTGACCAAACTGCACTCCAGCACTTGCGGCAGGGTGCGGATCGCCGCTTCGAAATTCTCGAAACGCTCAGGCGTGTGACGGTCCATGCCGATCAGTACATAGGCCGTAAGGCTTAAGCCCAGCATCTTGCGGTCGAGCAGAGCGACCTGACGCGCAATATAACCGTCGTCTTCCAACTGCTTGACCCGGCGTGAGCACGGCGACGGCGACAGGCCGATGCGTTCGGCCAACTCCTGGTTGGAGATCCTCGCGTCGCGCTGCAATTCCGCCAAAATACTCAGGTCGTATCGGTCAAGCTTGCTCATTGGGTTGGCCTTTGTCGTAACTATTGCGGTGAATTATCCATGAAGGGTTAAAAATTGCGCAAGCACTGTTTATTGACGCAATCTTCGCAATCATCTGTCGGGCGTTGGCCTGTATCTTTATCAACAGAATCACCGCCTGGACAACAGTCCATTGCAGCTCGCCCAATCAGGCCTGCTGCGGCCGCCGCCCCAGCAGGGTTGAGCCGGCCTCCAGGCTGCACACTGTCCACAAGACGGCGTGAGGTGAGCCAACGTCAAAAGCGTTGAGCCAGGACGAAATTCTCAAGGGGTGGCCGACGGGTCGCCCCTTTTTCTTTGTCTGCGCGTTTACCTCAAAAAATACTTCTCGTGACTGATAACCTGTCTCAGAACCGGGTGAGGCTTTTCCAGTCTCATGCAGTAAGGCCGGACACTCCAGGCCCTAATCCGCAGTGAGGAATAGCATGAAGCGCATCTGGCGTATGGCAGGTGTAGGTTTGCTGATGGTCAGCGTCGGCACCCAAGTGATGGCCGACGACCCGCGCTATGAAGGCGGTGGTCAGCATGAAAGAGGCCCGGAAGGCGGGCGTGGCAATGAACAGGCGCGCCCGCAGAATAACCAGCCGCGCCCGCAGAACACTCAACCGCGTCCGGAAAACAACCCACCGCGCCCGCAGAACCCGCATTTTGATCGCGCCGAGCAACAGCAGCACGGCGGTGGGCAGTGGCAAGGTCGGCCGCAAAATAACGAGCAACCGCGGCCGGCACCGCAACCTGCGAACAACCTGCCGATCCAGGGCCGCCCGGACACGGTGCGGCAAACCCAGGAACCGCGCCAGGGCTACTATCAGGACATCCCGCGCCGTAACGATGGCAACCAGCACTGGCAGGCCGGCAATGGCCCAGGCCCGCGTCCGGGCGGCGGCTTTAATAACGGGCACCCCAATGACAACCGCTGGCCGGGCCGCCCTTCAGGGCACGGCAATGGCTGGGGGCCAGGTCCGCAGTATCGCCCGGGTTACATGGTCGACCGTTTCCCCGACCGCAATTACCGCGTGCCTTACCGTGGCCAGGATTACTTCTTCTCCGGCGGCTACTGGTATCGCCCGCAAGGCCCGCGCTACGTGGTGGTGACGCCGCCCTACGGGATCCGTGTGCAATACCTGCCGGACTACGCACGGGAAGTGTGGGTGGGCAGCGCGTTGTTCTTCCTCGCGGCGGGTTCCTACTACACCTATGAAAACGCTACCCAGCAATACGTCGTTGTGCAACCGCCGACCGAAGTGCCGGCGCCACAACCCGCGCCGCAGGGCAACGGCTATGACGTGGTGGCCTACCCGGCCAACGGCCAGTCACCGGCCCAGGTGCAGCAGGACGGCTACGACTGTTATCGCTGGGCGGTGCAGCAAAGCGGTTTCGACCCACGCACTGTCACCTACGCCCCGGACCCGGCGGTGGTGCAAACCTACCGCCAGGCCCAGGGCAACTGCCTGACCAGTCGCGGCTATCAGGTGCAGTACTAGGTTTTGTTGCCCGTCACCACTTCCCGCGGGTCGGCGTGCACCAGCACTTCGGCACGCGGGTAAGCCTTGTGAATGGCATCGGCGGCCTGGTCGCTGATGCCGTGGGCCACTGACAGGGTCAATTCCCCCGGCAATTCCAAATGCAACTGCACAAACCAGTGGCTGCCGGAAATACGCGTGCGCAAATCATGCGCACCCAGCACGCCCGGCACATTGCGCGCCAACTCCAGCATGTGCTGGCTGACATCCGGCGGCAGTTCCTCATCCATCAGCACGGCAAAGCTCTCGCGGGCGATCTGGATCGCGCTCCACAGGATATACGCGGCAATACCGAGGCCGAACCACGCATCCACCTGATGAAAGCCAAAACCTGCCAACACCAGTGCCACCAAAATACTGCCGTTGAGCATCAAGTCGGAGCGGTAGTGCAGGGAGTCGGCGCGCACGGCGTTGGAGCCGGTTTCGCGGATCACTCGGTGTTGCAGCATCAGCAGCGCCACGGTCATCAGCAGCGAAAACACGATGACGCCAATGCTCAACCACGGCGCGCCAACCGGTTCCGGGTGCTGCAAGCGCTGGTACGCCTGAACGGCGATCAACACCGCACTGCCGGCGATAAACAACGCCTGGGCCATGCCCGACAGCGATTCGGCCTTGCCATGCCCATAACGGTGATCGTCATCGGCCGGGCGCAGCGCGTAATGCACCGCGAGCAGGTTCAACAGCGACGTCACGCCGTCGAGCAGCGAGTCGGTCAACCCGGCGAGCATGCTCACCGAGCCGCTGAACCACCAGGCGATGGCCTTGGTGATAATCAGCGCACAGGCCACGCCCACCGAGGCGCGGGTGGCCAGGCGCAGGAGCCTGGCGTGTTCGGGGCTGCTGGTCATACGGATCCTTAAGCGGCGGGCTGCAGGCCCAGGGACGCGAGTTGTTGCACGCTACCCTTGAACTGGAGCATGCGCGGATCGTCCAGCGGCAGCTTGCGGCCGGTTTCTTTCTCAATGATGGATTGCAGCTTGGCGTTGTCGACCTTGCCGTCGGCGCCGATGGCTTCGTGCAGTTTTTCCGGCGCGACTTGGGCGGTCTTGCCTGGTTCGTAGTAGATGGCGCCGGTGGCGAAGTCCACGCCAAAGGCGATCAGGCCCGGGATCACATAAAACAGCAGGCCCACGGCGTCGAGCACGGCAATGGCCGGGTCGATTTTGCCGTCGATCTGGCCACGGCGGTCCGGGTAGAAAATCGAGCCGCAGGCCGTCAGTTGGCTCAGCAGGGTGACGGCGAGAACACCGCCGATAACACGGGAAGCGATACGCATAAAATGCTCCTGAACACTTGTGAAAGGTGACTATAAGCCAGATCTACCAGGCGACGATGCTCAAATGTGGGAGCGGGCTTGCTCGCGAATTGCGGTGGGTCAATCAACATATATATCAACTGACAGACTGCATTCGCGAGCAAGCCCGCCCCCCCATTTAACCGTGTTCCCAAGGGGACCGGAGGGTGTTTATGAGACCATCACCGGCATCCCTCAGTTCGCCGTTATACTCGCCGCTCTGCTTTGGAGCCAGTATGAATTCGTTGCCGATTGATGATGTTTTACCCGCCCTGCGTGACGCCTTGGCGAATCGCCATGAGGCCGTGCTGGAAGCGCCGCCCGGTGCCGGTAAAACCACCCGTGTGCCGTTGGCTTTATTAAATGAGCCTTGGCTGGCCGGGCAAACCATCCTGATGCTCGAACCTCGGCGCCTCGCCGCGCGAGCGGCTGCCGAACGCCTGGCCAGTGAGCTGGGTGAAAAAGTCGGTGAAACCGTCGGCTACCGCATCCGCCTGGACAGCAAAGTCGGGCCCAACACCCGCATCGAAGTGGTCACCGAAGGCATTCTCACGCGCCGGCTGCAAGACGACCCGGCACTGGACGGCGTGGGGTTGCTGATTTTTGACGAGTTCCACGAACGCAGCCTCGACGCCGACCTGGCACTGGCCCTGAGCCTCAACGGCCGCGAGCTGTTTCGCGACGAGCAACCGCTGAAAATCCTGCTGATGTCCGCCACCCTCGAAGGCGAGCGCCTGGCGAGTCTGCTGAACGACGCGCCGATCCTGCGCAGCGAAGGGCGCATGTTCCCGGTGCAGATGCGCTGGGGGCGGCCGTACCAGGCCGGTGAGTTTATCGAGCCGCGCGTGGTGCAGACCGTCCTCGACGCGGTGCAGGACCAAACGGGCAGCATTCTGGTGTTTCTGCCCGGGCAGGCCGAGATTCGCCGGGTCAATCAACAACTGGCCGACGCCTTGGGTGATCGCCCTGATGTGCTGCTGTGCCCGCTGCATGGCGAACTCGACCTCAACGCCCAGCGCGCCGCCATCGACCCGGCGCCCGCCGGCAAGCGCAAAGTGGTGCTGGCCACCAACATTGCCGAGACCAGCCTGACCATCAATGGCGTGCGCGTGGTGATCGACGCCGGGCTGGCGCGGGTGCCGCGTTTCGACCCCGGCAGCGGCATGACCCGCCTCGACACCCAACGCATTTCCCGCGCCAGCGCCACCCAGCGAGCCGGCCGGGCAGGGCGCCTGGAACCGGGCGTGTGTTATCGCCTGTGGTCCGAAGACCAGCACGAAGGTTTGGCCGCCTACGGCAGCGCGGAAATCCTCGCCGCCGACCTGGCGGGCCTGGCCTTGCAACTGGCGCGCTGGGGCGTGACGCCCACGCAACTGGTGTGGCTGGACGTGCCGCCGACTGCCGCGTATGCCCAGGCCCAGGATTTGCTGGTGCGCCTTGGCGCGCTGAACGACGACACGCTCACCGCCCATGGCCGGAAAATGGTGGAGTTGCCCGCGCACCCGCGTATCGCCCACTTGTTGCTGCGCGGGCAGGACCTGGGGCTGGCCGCGACCGCTTGTGAGGTGGCGGCCTTATTGGGTGAGCGCGATATCTTGCGCGGCGGCGGTGCGGATTTGCACACTCGCCTGGCATTGATGTCGGGAGAAGAACGCGCGCGTGGCACCCAGGGCGGCGTGCAGCGCGCCAAGCAACTGGCCCGTCAGTACCGGGGCTACTTGCGCGGCCAGCCGACTCAAGCGGTGGCCGACCCCGACCACCCGCGCTGGCTCGGCGCCTTGCTGGCGCTGGCCTACCCCGACCGCGTCGCCCAGCAACGCCGCCCCGGTGGCGCCGAATATCGCCTGGCCAACGGCCGCGCCGCGCTGTTCGCCGAGGCCGACAGCCTGATGAAGCAACCGTGGCTGGTGATCGCCGACCTTGGCAGCCGCCAGGGCCAGCGCGAAGAGCGCATCTACCTCGCGGCGGATTTTGACCCGGCGCTGTTCGACAGCGTGCTGGCCGAGCAAGTGCGCACGGTCGACCAGCTTGATTGGGATGAACGCGAAGGCGTGCTGCGCGCCGAACGCCAACGCAAAGTCGGTGAGCTGGTGCTCAGCCGCGAGCCGCTGACCGGCCTGGATGAGTCCGCACGCAGCCAGGCACTGGTCAACCTGGTGCGCCGCAAAGGCCTGGAGCTGCTGCCGTGGACGCCCGAACTGCGCCAGTGGCAGGCGCGCGTCATGCTGCTGCGCCAGCTGGACGCGGGTAAAACCAGCGAATGGCCGGATATCAGCGACAAAGCCTTGCTGGCCGATTTGGAGCATTGGCTGATGCCCTACCTGGGTAAAGTCTCGCGCCTCAGCCACTTTTCTAATTTGGATATTTCCAGCTTCCTGCACAACCTGCTGCCCTGGCCGCTGCCCCAGCGCCTGGACGAGCTGGCGCCACAGCATGTGAAGGTGCCCTCGGGCTCATCGGTGCGCTTGGACTACAGCGAACAGCCGCCGATTCTGGCGGTGCGCTTGCAGGAATTGTTCGGGCTGGCGGACACGCCGCGCATTGCCGGTGGGCGCCAAGTGGTCAAGCTGCACCTGCTGTCCCCGGCACGTCGGCCGGTGCAGGTGACGCAGGACCTGGCGAACTTCTGGCGCAGTACGTATGCGGAGGTGAAGAAGGATTTGAAGGGAAGATACCCCAAGCATTACTGGCCGGATGACCCCTTGGTGGCCGAACCTACCGCCCGGATCAAACCCCGAAAGTAGGTGATGTGAAGATCCAATGTGGGAGCGGGCTTGCTCGCGAAAGCGGTGGTTCAGTTGATACATGTGCTGACTGACACACCGCCTTCGCGAGCAAGCCCGCTCCCGCATGGGGTGTAGTGGTGCGGGTTATTGCGCTGCCGGCAGCAGGAACCGGGCGATCACTGGCAAGTGGTTAGAGATACGCAACGTATCCTCCTGGCGCACCTTGGCCTCCACCCGCTTGATCCTAGGGCTGTAGAACAAGTAATCCAACGTCCGATCCGGCCCATCCACGCTCGGGTCATTGGGGAAGTTCGTCAGCCACTTCGCCCGGTCAATCCCACTGGATTCACTGTTACTCGGGATCATCGGGTATTTATCCCACAGCAAATGCAGCTCGCTGTCCGGCGAATACTGCCCGCGCTTGCCCGCGTCCAGGCGCAGGAACTGCCCCAGCGGCAGCAGGTTGAAATCCCCGCCAATCAGCCAAGGCGTGCCACGGCCTTCGAACTTGTCCAGCAGTTTTAGCGTGGCTTTGGCCTGCTCCTGCACCGCCGAGCGCCCAGGCTTATCGCCATCCAGGCGGGTGTTGAGCACGGCCAGTTGGCCGCCATCGCTCAACGGCAGGTAGGTCAGCAATAACGCCGGTTTAGGCTGGAACTGACGGCTGATGAAGTTGGCCGGGGACACCGGCAATTGCAGGCGCTCGGCGTGTTCGATCTGGTAGCGGCTCAGCGTGACGAGCTTGCGGCCGACGCTGCCGAAGATATGCAGGTTGGGCACAAAGTCGGCTTTCCAGTCGAACGCCTGGGCGCTGCACGGGTACAGGTCGACCAGGCGTTCCTGGAGCAACGCGACCTGGTCCTGATAGTGAGAGGACTTGGCGCCTTCATCGAGTTCCTGCAACAACAGGATGTCGGGTTGTTCGTCGCGAATAACCCGCGCCACTTCGTCCAGGCTGAAGGCCATGTCTTCCACCGTGGGGCGATCGTCCGGGCCTTTGCCGTCGGGGCTGTCGTACCAGAACACATAGTTCTTGCCGGCCAGGTATTGCACGTTCCAGGTCATGACCTTGAGCGCCTGCCCCGGCAGCAAGGTCGGCGCACGTGGCGCTACGCAGCTGACCGGCAGGGTCTGCTTGTCGACGGGGCGCCAGGTCAGGCTGTAGATCAGGGCCGCGAGCAGGCCCGCGATGATCAACAGGCTCAGCAGGGTGATGCGCAATAAACGGGTCATTGGCTCGGCTTATAGCGTTATCAGAGGTGGTACGGAGCATATCACCGTGCGTCGGCATCGCCACCGATCAGCATAAACAAACGGAAAAGTACCACGCTGGTAAACAGTTGCAGGAAGCTGTGGGCACTGTCGATCAGCAAACCCAGCAGCGGCGCGGGGTTGGGGTACACCGCCACACTCGCGCCTTTGAGCAGCCACAACGGCGTCATTACGCACAGCAGGCACACCAGGATTCGCCAGAAATGCCCACGGGTCAGGCGCAAACTTTCCTTCATCGCCTCCAGCGCCGACATGCCGCGCAACACCAGCAGGTACTCGGCAAACGCCAGCACCACCATCAGCCACAGGCCCGGCAGGAAATACAGCGACAGCCCCAGCAAAATCAGCAAGGTGCTGACCGCCGTCAGCAGGGCGAAACGCGGCCACATGGCCAGGGCCATGGCCCACACATCTTTAGTGCTGGGCGACTCACCACGGGTGCGCGCATCCAGAAACAGGATCAAGGCGCCGGTGTACAGCGGGTACACCAACAACCCGACGACCACGCTGTAACCGGGGAACGCATCCGGGCCCAGTGTGTGGTCGAGCACCTGTTGCAGCAGGGCTTCGAGGATCACCAACGGCAGGCACAGCTGGACGATGGCGCCCAGGTTGCGTTGGGTGAAACGGAGAGAGTCGCGCAATACGTCTAACGGATTCATCAGGTTCATCACAGCCCTAAAAGCAAGGCGAACACTTTAACCGATCATGACGAGAGGTAAGCAAACGTAAACCTTACGTAAAGACCATTGAAACGTCTGGTAACACCCCCATAACTACGCTGTAGCTCACCTGATCACAGGCGGGCCCATGATTTCTACCGGCAATCTAACGAGGTCGCCATGAACAGCGAAGAGCAAACCCTGATCGATGGACTGTTTTCACGGTTGCAACAAGCCGAAACGGACTCAGCCCCCCGCGACGCCCTGGCCGAGGCGCGGATCAAGGAGCACCTGACTCGCCAACCGGCCGCCGGGTACTACATGACCCAGTCGATCCTGGTGCAAGAACACGCGATCAAAAGCCTCGACGCGCAGAACAAGCAACAGGCGCAGCAGATCCAGCAATTGCAGGACGAACTGCAACAGGCCCGCTCCCAGGCCGCGCAACCGGCGCCGAGCAGTGGTGGCTTCCTGTCGAGCATCTTTGGTGGCAGCAGTTCCCGCGACTCGCAACCGGCACAAAGTGCTCCGCCTTCTTCCGGCGGCGGCTGGCGTGAGCCGGCGCGGCCATCGTTCGGCCAGCCTGCACCGCAACAGAACTACGCTGCGCCACAGCAGAATTATCAACAGCCGCCGCAAGCCCCCGCCGCGCCTATCGGCAGTGGTTTCCTGGGTGGCGCGCTGAAAACCGCCGCCGGTGTGGCCGGTGGTGTGATGCTGGCCGAAGGCATCAGCAGCCTGTTCAGCCACAACTCGCAGCAGCCGCAGGTGGTGGAAGAAATCATCCGCGAAGAACCGGCACCGGCCAGCGACAATGGCAACTGGGGCAATGACGACCAGAAGTTTGCCGGCAATGACAGCTGGGGCAATGACAACTCATCCGACAGCTTCGCAGACAGCGACTACTCCGACGATTCCTCCTCCTTCGGCGACGACGACTCCTTCGTCTGACCCGCCTTCAACCGGGGCGCTTCGTCGCCCCGGGCTGATTTTTCGCTGAAACTTTCCCATGGCTGGCATACTGGCAACCTTTCCGGGCCGTGGCGCCTGGCTGTCATGAGGAAGTGCGGTGAAAAAAATTGCAGTGTTCGCCGATGTGCAAAACCTCTACTACACCGTGCGCCAGGCGTATGGCTGCCACTTCAACTATGCGGCGCTGTGGGCTGATATCGGTTCACGCGGGCAGATCGTCGAGGCGTACGCTTATGCCATCGACCGTGGCGACAGCAAGCAGCAGCAATTCCAGCAGATCCTGCGCAACCTGGGCTTTACGGTAAAACTCAAACCCTACATCCAGCGCGCCGACGGCTCGGCCAAGGGCGACTGGGACGTGGGCATCACCCTGGACATCATGGACGCCGCCGACCACGTCGACGAAGTGGTGCTGGCTTCCGGCGACGGTGATTTCGACATGCTGCTCGAACGCATCATCCAAAAGCACGGCGTTGAAGCCGTGGCCTACGGCGTGCCGGGGTTGACGGCCAACTCGCTGATACGCGCCGCCAGCCGCTACGTGCCCATCGAAGGCGCGCTGCTGCTCAAATAAGTGCTGTGGCTTAATCAATAGTTAGACGGAGTTGGAACAGGTTTGGAACGTATAGCGGTCATCGACTTTGAAACCACCGGCATCACCCCGAGCAGCCACTGCCGGGCCACGGAAATCGCGGTGGTTATCCTCGAGCGCGGCCAAATCGTGGACCGCTACCAGAGCCTGATGAATGCCGGCGTGCGCGTGCCGGGCTTTATCGAACAACTCACCGGCATCAGCAACGCCATGCTGCGCAGCGCGCCACCGGCTGAGCGGGTGATGAATGAAGTGAATGAATTCGTCGGCGTTACGCCGCTGCTGGCGCATAACGCCGCATTCGACCAGAAGTTCTGGGACTTCGAACTGGGCCTGATCCGCCGCACCCGCCTGCAAAAATTCGCCTGCTCGCTGCTACTGGCCCGGCGCCTGATGCCGTCGGCGCCCAACCACAAGCTCGGCACGCTGAACGCGTTCGCCCAACTGCCCCACACCGGCAAGGCTCACCGGGCGATGGCGGATGCGGAGATGGCGGCCAACCTCACCGCGCACCTGGCCCAGCAACTGCGCGGCACCCATGGCTTGCGCGAACTGTCCCATGACCTGCTGTGTACCTTGCAGAAAGTGCCCGCGGCGAAGATCAACGAACACCTGAAAAAGCACCGCGGGTTCTAAGCCTTACGATGATCGTTCCCACGCTCCGCGTGGGAATGCCTCCTGTGACGCTCCGCGTCACGACTTCAAGCGCGGACGCAGAGCGTCCTGGGCTGCATTTCCACGCAGAGCGTGGGAACGATCGGCGGCTGGCTATCGAGGCTGCACACACTCTAACGCCCGATCCACCACACCTTTGGCCATCCCCACCAAATGCATCACCGCCCGCTGCTGGGTGCTGAGCGTCTCCCCCGACACATTCACCGTCTCGACCGCGCAATGCAGCAAGTCGGCCGCATGGGCGAGGGCGTCTTCGAAACTCAGGTTGTCATTGAGCACAAAATTGGGCGCGTCCGGGGCGGATGCTTTGAGGTAGTAGTCGATGGCTCGGCGGTTGAGGAGGGCGTCTTCGCTGAGGAAGTCTGGCTTGGAGCTGGGTGGATCGGGGGTTACTTTGACCATGATGTAGCTTCTCCGTCAGTTAAGAAGCTGCAACCGTTCGCTCGCACACGAATTAGGGTGGCAGCAGTACGCGGGTGTGCAAGACCGTGACGGAGTCCGGTAGATCCGAAGATCTCCCGCGTACAACTGCCATAACGAATCAACGCCTGAAATACAGACGTTGAGAGTTAAGGCTGATGCGTATTACCGTCGTCGGACTTGCACGTCCAGTCACCGAACATTCGATGACAGAGCGAGACTAGCTACCTGAACCGACGGAAACAAGGCCGTGGAATTCTCTAGGAAACGTCCCGCAAATGAAAGGGATCGGTCCTGCTGGCCACCAAAACATCAGCTGTTTTTAGGGCCTTCTTCACTCTTTCTGAATGGTAAGTAGGGGAAGCCCTATTGCGTCGTCGGACCTTTCCGGTTTTTCCCTTCACCCGTCTATCGCTCCTTTTTGCGACTTAACATCTCGCCTGCTATTTACGTAAAGGGACTACGTCATGCAGGAAAGCGACCTCCACACAGCAATCATGCGAAGCCAGTCTGAACTCCAGCGCAATGGCGTCGATTTCGGCTCGACGTCCAGCATGACGTTTCATTTGGGAAACATGATGACAAGCTGCCCGGCAGTCATGGTTTTACCTAACTCGCCAGGATGGACTCATGGTGCCAGTTACACGTTGCTCAGGCCCATTCAGGCGGACTCAACGGCGCCTGACGCCACTGTTGACGACCTCTGGAAATGCACGCAGCAACATTACGGCCTGACGGCGGCAACGGTTCTCACTGGCGCGGCAGGCATACCAATCAGCAAAATCGCCGTGGGGACTTGGGTCCACGTCGGCTCAAGCAAAACGACAAATTTGGCTAGCGTCATTGGAATGCGCTTTTTCCCTCGAACACTGATCCGGCAACCGACAGCGGCCAAGATGGCAAAAGCAACGTTCGGCACCGTTCGAGTATTTGGCATTATTGGGCGGGGCATTCCCTTCGTTGCTGCAGGGTTGGCTATTTTTGACCTGATCAGTATTGGTAAGTGTGCCTATGAGGCGAGAAATGGAAGGTAGCCTGACCCGAGCCGAGATCAGCGAAAAAGTGATTCAGCTGTTCGTCGATATCATCGGCTTCATCGACCGAAGCCAGGTGACCGAGCAAACGGATTTCATCCATGACTTTAAGATCATTGATGACGACCTGACCTGCTTCGTTATGCAGATTAAGTGGCAGTTCAACCTGCAAGCGACTCAGGAAGACTGGGATCACATCACGACCATTAAGCAGATTATCGATTTGATTGTTCAGCGCTCAAGCCTTCGGTGAAGCAACTGACGCCATCGCTGGCTTGCCTGCGATGGCGGTGTATCAGCCACCACTTTTTGCTCGTTCCCACGCTCCGCGTGGGAATGCCTCCGGTGACGCTCTGCGTCACGACTTCAAGCGCGGACGCAGAGCGTCCTGGGCTGCATTCCCACGCAGAGCGTGGGAACGATCGGTGTCAGGTGGCTTTACCCTCCAACTGCCCCAACGGCACTCGCCGTTCTATCGCGCTGGACAAAATAATCGAAGTCTTGCTGAACCCGAATTTCGCCACGCGGTTAATCAAATTCTCCAGCTCCGGCATCGACCCCACCGCCGCTTGCATGATCACGCACGGGTCGCCCGTGACCCGATGGCATTCAGTCAGTTCGGGGATTTCAGCCAGGGCGTCGTAGACCTTCTGGCTGCCGTTGTTGGTCAAGCGCAGTTCGATCGTGCATTGGATGGGCAGGCCGATTTTGGACAGGTCCACCTTGGCCTGATACCCGGTGATCACACCACTGGCCTCCAGCTTGGCCACGCGCTCAGCCACGGCCGGCGCAGAAAGGTTTACCGTGCGGGCCAATTGCGCGTAGGACGCGCGGCCGTCTTCGAGCAGGGCGCTGAGGAGCATGCGGTCGTATTTGTCCATGATAAGGCTCCAGTCACGCGTGGCTTTCGAAAGCACGGTTTATAGCCCTCACAACCATGCTTTGAAAAGTGTATCGGCGCTTTAAACAGGTTTTGTAACTTATGTTTAGCGTGCTGCCTTTTTAGAATAAGCCTCCCACCTCCTGCCATAGAGCCGCCCAATGCCTGGCCCACGTCGCTTTCCGTTACCGCTGATCGCCGCTTTTTTTGCGCTGTATGTGATTTGGGGTTCTACCTACCTGGTGATTCGAATCGGCGTTGAATACTGGCCGCCGCTGATGCTCGGCGGGATTCGATTCCTGGTGGCGGGTTTGGTGATGTATGGCTTTTTGCGCTGGCGCGGGGCACCTGCGCCGACGTGGGTGCAGTGGAAGGCTGCGGCCAGGATCGGCATTTTGCTGCTGACCTTCGGCAATGGCGCGGTGTCGGTGGCTGAGCACACGGGGGTTACCTCGGGTGTTGCGGCATTGGCGGTGGCGACGGTGCCGTTGTTCACGTTGCTGTGCGGCTATTTCTGGGGCGCACGTAATACCCGCCTGGAGTGGGCCGGGGTGGTGCTGGGGATTATCGGCATTGCCATGCTCAATATGGGCTCCAACCTGCAGTCGAGCCCGACCGGGGCGATGTTGCTGCTGTTTGCCGCCGCCTCCTGGGCCTTCGGCTCGGTGTGGAGCAGGCACTTGCCGTTACCTGCCGGCGCGATGGCCAGTGCGGCGGAAATGATCGTCGCCGGTGCCTTGCTGTTGGTGGGCAGTGCGCTCTGCGGCGAACGCCTGCAGGCTGTGCCGCCGATTGAAGGCTGGCTGGCCTTGGCGTACTTGGCCGTGTTCGGTTCGATCATCGCCTTCAATGCCTATATGTACCTGCTCAAGCATGTGCGCCCGGCGGCGGCGACCAGCTACGCCTATGTGAACCCGGCAGTCGCGGTGTTACTGGGCATTGTGTTCGTTGGCGAAACCATCGGCATGGAAGAAGCCTTGGCGATGCTGGTGATCATCAGCGCGGTGCTATTGATCAGCCTGCCACAGTGGCGTAAGCCAAAACCGGAAATAAGGTAAACTGCGGCGCATTGCGACCTTGCGCTGAATTTTTCCTACGGTAAACACATGACTTTCGCCACACTTGGCCTGATCGAACCCTTGCTGCGCGCCCTTGAGACGCTTGGCTACCAGACCCCGACGCCGGTGCAGGCGCAAGCCATTCCGGCGGTGCTGGCTGGTCGCGACCTGATGGCCGCGGCCCAGACCGGCACCGGCAAAACCGCAGGTTTCGCCCTGCCGCTCCTGCAATTGCTGACCATGGAAGGGCCGAAAGTCGCCGCCAACTCGGCGCGTGCGCTGATCCTGTGCCCGACTCGCGAACTGGCCGAGCAGGTTCACGCCAGCGTCGCCGAGTACGCGCAGAACCTGCCGCTGACCACTTACGCGGTGTACGGCGGCGTGAGCATCAACCCGCAGATGATGAAGCTGCGCAAGGGCGTCGACATCCTGGTCGCCACGCCGGGCCGCCTGATCGACCTGTTCCGCCAGAACGCGCTGAAACTCAACCAGTTGCAAACCCTGGTACTGGACGAAGCCGACCGCATGCTCGACCTGGGCTTCTCCGAAGAGCTGGCGAACATCTACCGCATGCTGCCGAAAAAGCGCCAGACGCTGCTGTTCTCCGCGACCTTCTCCGATGAAATCCGCCAACTGGCCGGGCAGATGCTCAACGACCCGCTGAGCGTTGAAGTGAGCCCGCGTAACGTCGCCGCCAGCACCGTGAAGCAGTGGGTGGTGCCGGTGGACAAGAAGCGAAAGCCGGAGCTGTTTGTGCACCTGATGCGCAAAGGCCGCTGGAAGCAGGTACTGGTGTTTGCCAAGACCCGTAACGGCGTGGATGCGCTGGTGGACAAGTTGCAGGGCCTGGGCATCAATGCCGACGGCATCCATGGCGATAAACCCCAAGCCACCCGCCAGCGTGCGCTGGACCGTTTCAAATCCAGCGACGTGCAGATTCTGGTGGCCACCGACGTGGCGGCCCGTGGCTTGGACATTGAAGACTTGCCGCTGGTGGTCAACTTTGACCTGCCGATCGTGGCTGAAGACTACATCCACCGTATCGGCCGTACCGGCCGGGCGGGCAACACCGGTGAGGCGATTTCGCTGGTGTGTGCCGATGAAGTGAACATGCTGTCGGCCATCGAGATGCTCACGCGTCAGACCCTGACCCGCCAGATGGAGCCGGACTTCGAACCCGAGCACCGCGTGCCGGACACCGATGCCAGCGGGCAGGTGGTGAAGAAGCCGAAAAAGCCGAAGAAGCCTAAAACTTCAGGCGGCGGTGGCGGCAAGCGCAATTTGGGTAAGTGGGTGGACAGTGGTGATGTGGCGCCGGCTGAGCCGTCGATCAAGCCGGTGCGTAAGGTGCCGGTGTTCAACACTGGGCCGCGCAAGAAGAAGTAAGCCTGTCAGGGCCTCATCGCAGGCAAGCCAGCTCCCACATTTGACGGTGTTCACCGTTCAAAATGTGGGAGCTGGCTTGCCTGCGATAGCGGACTCAAACCTAGCGCTTAAGCCACTCCAATACACCACGCCCAGCCGCCCGCCCACTGGCAAAACACCCCGTCAGCAAATACCCGCCGGTCGGCGCTTCCCAATCCAGCATCTCCCCGGCACAGAACACGCCTGGCAATTGCTTGAGCATCAAGCGCTCATCCAACGCCTCAAACGGCACGCCGCCTGCGGTGCTGATCGCCTCATCCATCGGTCGAGTCTTCACCAGTGTCAGCGGCAGCGCCTTGATATCCACCGCCAATTGCGCCGGGTCATTGAAGTGCTCAGCTGGCGCCAGTTCACGCAACAGCGCCGCCTTCACGCCATCGAGCCCCAACTGACTGTGCAAATGCTTGCTCATCGACCGCGAGCCACGGGGCTTGGCCAAGGCGGCTTGCACCTTGTCCAGCGGCTTGCTCGGCAACAAATCAATATGCACAGTGGCTGAGCCGTCACGGTTGATCGCTTCGCGAATCGGCGCCGACAGCGCGTAGATCAAACTGCCCTCGATGCCCATGGCGGTGACCACGCATTCGCCCAGCCGAGGCTTGTCCTCCCCAAGGCCGATGGCGACGTTCTTCAGCGGCGCGCCCGCGAATTTGCTGACCATCAACTCGCTCCAGCCCGACACTTCGAAGCCGCAATTGCTCGGTTGCAGCGCGGCGTAGGGCACGCCTTTATCTTCCAGCAACTTGAGCCAGGCTCCGTCGGAGCCCAGGCGCGACCAGCTGCCGCCGCCCAAGGCCAGCACCACCGCATCGCTGTGGACAGTTTTATCGCCGTCCGGGCTGTGGATAAGTAAACCGCCGTCGTCGTTCCAGCCCAGCCAGCGATGCCGGGTGTGGATAACCACGCCCTGGTCGCGCAGGCGCTTGAGCCAGGCGCGCAGCAGTGGGGCGGCTTTCATGTCGGTGGGGAATACGCGGCCGGAGGTGCCGACAAAGGTCTCGATGCCCAGGCCATGAATCCACTCGCACAAAGCCTCTGCGCCAAACGCGCGCAACAATGGCGCCATGTGCGGCGCGCGTTCGGCGTAACGCGACAGAAACGCCGGATACGCCTCGGAGTGGGTGATGTTCATGCCGCCCACGCCCGCCAGCAGGAACTTGCGCCCCACCGAAGGCATGCCGTCGTACACGTCCACCCGCACGCCCGCCTGGCTCAAGACTTCAGCGGCCATCAGCCCGGCAGGGCCGCCGCCGATAATAGTGACGTGTTGAGAAGGGGTCTGAGGCATGGGCAGGGCTACGGTCGCTTGAATAGGGCGAGCATTCTACCCGACGACGGCGTAGCTGCCTGATCAAAAAACGTACACTTTCCTACACGCCTTACGGCTGCTGGCTTTCAGGCCCTTACGCTCAAGTTATCCACAGGCCGTTCCACAGGCATTGTGGGTAACGCCCACAACTCAATGACAACCTGATGACGCCCACACCCGTTGTGCGCTGTGGTGCAGGATGCCGTGGCGACGCGCCAGGGCCGGGCGGTCTTTGCTGTAGCCGCCGCCGATCACGCCCATCACTGGAATATCGCGGCCCAGGCAGTGGCGCATCACGCTTTCATCACGTGCGGCGACGCCTGCATCTGTGAGCTTGAGGTAACCGAGGGCGTCGTCTTTGTGCACATCCACACCCGCGTCGTACAGCACCAGGTCGGGCTGGTACAGCGGCAACAGGTAGTTGAGCGCGTCGTCGACCACCTTGAGGTAGTCGGCATCGCCCATGCCCATGGGCAGTGGAATGTCCCAGTCACTCTGGGCCTTGCGCGCCGGGAAGTTCTTTTCGCAGTGCAGCGACACGGTGATGGCGTCCGGTGTGTCATGGAGGATGCGCGCGGTGCCGTCGCCCTGGTGGACGTCGCAGTCGAAGATCAGCACGCGGTTGACCCGCCCGCTCGCCAGCAGGTAATGGCTGATCACCGCCAGGTCATTGAAGATGCAAAAGCCTGCCGGGTAGTCGTAATGGGCGTGGTGCGTGCCGCCCGCCAGGTGGCAGGCCAGGCCGTGTTCCAGGGCCTTTTGCGCTGCGAGAATGGAGCCGCCAACCGCACGCACGGTGCGCCGGGCCAGGGCTTCGTTCCAGGGCAAACCGAGGCGGCGTTGGTCTTCGCGGGACAGCTCGCCGCTCATGTAGCGCTCGATATACCCAGGTTCATGGGCCAGGGCCAGAATCTCGGCGGGGCAGACCTCGGGTCGCAGCAGGTGGCTGTCCTGGGTCAGGCCGCTGTCCACCAAGTGGTCACGCAACAGGCGGAATTTGTCCATGGGGAACCGGTGGTCCGCCGGGAACTCAGGGCTGTAGTCATCGTGGTAGATCAATGGCAAAGGCATGGGATTTTCTGACGGGAACCTGCGACGGATCTTACCAGCGCTGTACACTCACGCACATGGCAAGGGAGGGGACCCATGGAGCCGATAATGGAATTGGAAAGCGCACGGCTGGTGCTGCGCCAATGGCGGGACAGCGACCTGACGGAATTTGCGCGCATGTGCGCCGACCCGCAGGTGATGCGTTATTTCCCGGCCAAGCTGAGCCACTTGGAAAGCGCGGCGTTGATCGGCCGGATTCGCGGGCACTTCGCCGAATATGGCTTTGGCTTTTGGGCCTTGCACCGCAAGGACACCGGCGAATTTATCGGCCTCACCGGGCTGCAAAACGTCAACTTCGAGGCCGACTTTACCCCAGCGGTAGAAATTGGCTGGCGCCTGGCCCGTGAGCATTGGGGCCTGGGTTACGCCAGTGAAGCGGCGTGGACCGCGCTGCGCTGTGGTTTCGACCGGCTGCAGCTGGATGAAATCCTCGCCTTCACCACCGAATCCAATCTGCCATCACAAAAAGTCATGCAGGCCATCGGTATGCATTACGATCCGCAGGCAGATTTTGAACACCCCAAGGTCGCAGCCGATGAACCGCTGCGCCATCATGTGTTGTACCGCATCACCCGCGCCCAATGGTTGGACACGCTGCACGGATAAGCAGCCCGGAATGCTCTATTGATTGTAGGAGTTGCTCTATGAGCCAAGTATTGGAAGATCTGGTGGACTTGCTGACCCTGGAGCCGATCGAGGAAAACCTCTTTCGCGGCCGCAGCCAGGACCTGGGTTTTCGCCAACTGTTCGGCGGCCAGGTGCTGGGCCAGTCGCTGTCGGCTGCCAGCCAGACCGTAGAAGAAGCGCGCCACGTGCATTCCCTGCATGGCTATTTCCTGCGCCCTGGCGATGCAGCGCTGCCCGTGGTGTATTCGGTGGACCGCGTGCGCGATGGTGGCAGTTTCAGCACGCGCCGCGTCACGGCGATCCAGAAGGGCAACCCGATTTTCACCTGCACCACCTCGTTCCAGTATGACGAAGAAGGCTTTGAGCACCAGACCACCATGCCCGTGGTGGTCGGCCCGGAAAACCTGCCGTCGGAGCTGGAACTGACCAAGCAACGCGCGCACCTGATCCCCGAGCACATGCGCGACAAGCTGCTGTGCCCCAAGCCGATCGAAGTGCGCCCGGTGACCGAAAAAGACCCGTTCAACCCGCAGCCATCCGACCCGGTCAAGTACGTGTGGTTTCGTGCTGACGGCGCACTGGCCGATTCGCCGGCGCTGCACAAATACCTGCTGGCTTACGCTTCGGACTTCGGCCTGTTGACGACCTCGCTGCTGCCCCACGGCAAAACGGTTTGGCAGAAAGACATGCAGGTCGCCAGCCTTGACCATGCGTTGTGGTTCCACGCCGACCTGCGTGCCGATGACTGGCTGCTCTACGCCATGGACAGCCCGTGGGCCGGTAATTCCCGTGGTTTCTCACGAGGCAGCGTGTACAACCGCGCCGGGCAACTGGTGGCTTCGGTGACCCAGGAAGGGCTGATTCGGCATCGCAAGGATTGGGCATGAGCCTGTCGGACGTTAAACATTGGGTGTTTGATATGGACGGCACCCTCACGGTGGCCGTGCATGATTTTGCGGCGATTCGCGCGGCCCTCGATATTCCACCTGAAGCCGACATTCTCACGCACCTGGCGGCATTACCTGCGCAAGTGGCGGCGGCCAAGCATGCCTGGTTGCTTGAGCACGAGCGGGAGCTGGCCGTGGGTTCGGTGGCTGCTGTCGGCGCGGTGGAGCTGGTGCGCGAGCTGGCCGGGCGGGGTTATCGCCTGGGCATCCTGACGCGCAATGCGCAAGAGTTGGCGCATATCACCCTGCAAGCTATAGGCCTGGCGGACTGCTTTGCCGTTGAGGATGTGCTGGGGCGTGAGAATGCGCCGCCAAAACCCGATCCGGGTGGGTTGCTGAAGTTCGCGACTGCCTGGAAAGTAGCGCCGAGTGAGATGGTGATGGTCGGCGATTACCGCTTTGACCTGGTTTGTGGCCGGGCGGCGGGGACGCGCACGGTGCTGGTGAACTTGCCGGAGAACCCGTGGCCGGAACTGGCGGATTGGCATGCTGAGGATTGCGCGGCGTTGCGCCGAATGCTCTAACCCAGGCACCTTGGTCGGGCTTAGGTGGGAGCTAGCTTGTGTGGGAGCCAGCTCCCACATTTTTGATCCGGTTTTGTCACCTACTGACTAAACAACACCTTCTCACCCTCAGGCGACGTAAACATCTTATCGCCGTCGTGCCCAACCCCAGGCACTTCCACCAGCTTTTGCGTCAGTTGCGGATGGCGCTGCTTGAGGTAGTCAAAATAGTTATGCCCACGAATCAGGCGATACGCGCCCTGGGTTTCGGCTTCGCAGCTTTTATCCAGCGCCGGGTGGTTGGGGTCGGTGTCTTGCTGGCCCAGCAGGTAGGTGATGTTGCGTGACACGTAAACCTGCTCAAGCTGCTGCGCGCTCTGGCCCTTGGCGTAATCCGGCAGGTTTTGCATGCCGTACTTCCAGTCGTTAAAGCCTGGGCAACTGGCCACATCAAACTTCACCGGGCGTTGCGGGGTGAAGTAGGCGTAGGACGATGGGTTGGCCACCACGTAACGCAGGCTGATGCCTTCGGTTTGCAGCATCGGGTGGTCGTGGCCGGTGAGGGCGAAGCGCTGCACCACCTGGCCGCCGCCGGAATGGCCGGCTACCACGATTTCTTTCAAGGCCGGGAACAGCTTGCGGTTGCCCAGGTGCTTGATGATCTGGTCGAGGGCGCCGTAGGAGCTGATGTGGCCTGGGCCGGTCGACGGGTCGCCGGCCATCCAGTCGTTGTGGTTCCAGCGCAGCAGCTGATTGTCGAGGTGGTTGCGCTGGGTATCCAACTCATTCAGAAACTGCGGCGCGATCACCAGGGTATTGGCGGCAACACCTGCGTGCTGGGCGGCATCTTCGCCGCTTTGCAGGTAGGTCTGCGCATTGCGCAGGCGACCGTGCACGATGATCAACGCGCGGGTGACGTTGGGCAGCGGCCGGCTCCAGTCCTGGCTCAAACCCAGGCTCAAGGTGCCGGCATCCAGTTGGAAACGATCGGGGCTGACCACCTTGACGCCATGTTCTTTCTCTGCGGCCCAAGTGGTGGTGGAACACATCGCTAATGCGCTAAGCAGCAATCCCAATCGTTTATTCATTTAAAGACTCTTGGCTGTAAAGGTGTCGCATTGAGTGATCTGGCCCTCTGCGAAGCCGGTCTTGAACCAGCGAACCCGCTGTGCGGAGGTGCCGTGGGTAAACGAGTCCGGCACTACGCGCCCTTGACCCTGTTGCTGCAAACGGTCATCGCCGATGGCGTTGGCCGCATTCAGTGCCGCTTCAATATCGCCCGGCTCCAGCCAGTTCAGGCGTTTTTGCGCGCGGTTGGCCCACACGCCGGCGAAACAGTCGGCTTGCAGTTCCTGGCGTACCAGTAAACCGCCGTCACCTTCCATCTGCCGGCCTTGCTGGCGTGCGGCCTGGATCTTGGCCGAGATGCCCAGCAGCGTTTGCACGTGGTGCCCGACTTCGTGGGCGATCACATACGCCTGGGCGAACTCGCCCGAAGCCTTGAAGCGTTGCGACATCTCCCGGAAGAAATCCAGGTCCAGATACACTTGCTGGTCAGCCGGGCAATAGAACGGGCCGCTGGCCGAGGTGGCACCACCGCAGGCGGAATTGACCCGGCCACGGAACAGAATCAGTTTCGGGTTCTTGTAGACCAACCCGTTTTCCTTGAACACCTGGCCCCAGGTGTCTTCCGTGTCGCCCAGCACGGCGCGCACGAAATCGGCCTGCTGGTCGTTGGCCGGCGGCGCCTGGCGCGCCTGCGTGCTCGCCGGCGGCGCTTGCTCCATCTGACCGCTTAGTTGGCCGAGGATCTGCATCGGGTCCTGGCCGGTCAGCCAGCCAATGCCGACGATCAGCACGATCGCCGTGAGGCTCAGGCCTTTGCCGCCACCAAAGCGCATACCGCCACCGCCGCCGCCACTGTCATCGCGGGCGTCCACCACGTTGTCGCTGCGTCGGCCTTTTTTCCATAGCATTGGTGCAGTCCTCTCGTTAAGCCTGTGCTCTTTATTTTAAGAGCAGTGTTGTTGGTGCAGGGGCATGGCGCCAGCCCGGCTGTCCGACAAGCAACGAGAGCTGCCTAGTATCGCTGCTGTCAGGCCGTGTCGGCAGGGGCGCCAGATGAAAGTTATGTCAGGTTTGCCGCCTCAGTCGCGGCAGTAGCCTTCGCCGGTATCGACGACCAGGCAGTCTTTTTTATCTGCCAGCCATTTAAGGCCCGTGGCTTCACCGTCGCCGGCGCTCAACTGTTGCGGGCCGTCCGGGCGGGTGAAACTGATGCCGTCTTCATTGGCTTCGCCTTTGAAGGTGCCGGAGTCGTCGGCATCAAGGCCGTATTTCATGGTAAGCAGGTAGTGGCCACGGCCGATGCTGTCGTCCTTGGCGATGGTCAGGTTCAGGCCTTCGACGCCGATCCATTTGCCGACCCATTTATCGGTCGGTGGGGTTGCCGGCACCAGCGTGGCTTGCACGGAGGCGGGGGCGGGCTTTGGGGCTTCCTTGGGTTCCTTGTTACACGCGGTGAGCAGGGCAAGGGCAGAAAGAACAAAGAGTGTTTTTTTCATAGCGACATGGCCTTGGTTAAAAAGGGTGCAACGCGACGGTGAACGTGCAGCGTTGGACTCGAAACCCGTGATTTAGTGCGCTGTTCGCACGGTGTTTGGTTATGCTCTTGGGGCAGACGCAAGCCCGACTGCTAGATTACCGGGTTGAGTGCCAAAGCGTTCAGCCCACCATGCAAGAGAATTCAATGACTGTCAGCACACCGCTTTCCGGCGTCAACCATCCTTTCAAAGGCATCCTGCTGATTGTGCTGGCGACGTTTCTGTTCTCCAGCCACGACGCCCTGTCCAAATACCTGGCCGGGTTTTACCCGATTGTAATGGTGGTGTGGGCGCGTTACCTGGTGCACACCTTGCTGATGGCCGGGATTTTCCTGCCGCAATCCGGCTTGCGGGTGCTGCGCAGCAAGCGGCCGGGCATGCAGGTGGTGCGGGCGTTGTGCCTGTTGGGCACGAGTCTGTTTTTTACTGCGGCACTGCATTACATCCCGTTGGCGGAAGCCACGGCGGTGAACTTCCTGGCACCGATCCTGGTGACGGCGCTATCGGTGCCTTTGCTCGGCGAGCACGTCACGCGTGGCCAATGGCTGGCGGTGATTTGCGGGTTTGTCGGTGTGTTGATCATCATCCACCCCGGCGGTGAGTTGTTCACGCCTGCGGTGTTGCTGCCGCTGTGTTCGGCGATGTTCTTCTGTTTCTACCAATTACTCACGCGCATCCTCAGCCAATACGACACACCGACCACCAGTAACTTCTTCGCCGGGCTGTGCAATACCTTGGTGATGAGTGCGTTGGTGCCGTTCTTCTGGCAGGTCCCGACGCTGTGGCATGCCTGCTTGATGCTGGCGCTGGGCAGCTGCGGCATGACGGCGCACTTGATGTTGACCCAGGCGTTCCGCTTCGCGGCGCCGGCCTTGCTGGCACCGTTCGGCTATTGCCAGATCGTGTTTGCGGGGTTGTTGGGTTGGCTGGTGTTCAGCCATACCCCCGATGTGACCACGGTGGTCGGCATCGGGGTGATCTGCATGAGCGGGCTGGCCGCTGCCTGGCAGCAGCGGCGGCGGTGAGTTACACGTCGACTGTGGGAATCTTGCGCGGCGCCATGAAGTACATCCAGGTCAGCGCAATGAAATACATCGCCGGGATCAGGGTGAACAACAGGGTGTAGTTGTTGTTGGTCACGGTAAGGATGTGCCCGACGATCTGGGTCATAAACATGCCGCCGATGGCCGCGCACATGCCGCCGAAACCGAACACCGTGCTCATCATGTGCTTGGGCGTGTAGTCCATCACCAGGCTCCAGATGTTGGCGGTCCAGGCCTGGTGTGCGCCGATCGCCAGGGAGATGGCGAACACTGCGACCCACAATTGGCTGGAGCCGGCAGCCATGATCACGCCGACGATGCAGCAGGCAAACAGCAGCATCGACAACAGCCGCGCCTTGATCGCATTCATCCCGCGGCCGATCAGGAATGACGACAGAATCCCGCCACCCACGCTGCCGAAGTCGGCGGTGAGGTAAATGATGATCAGCGGAATGCCCATCTGGGTCACGTTGATGCCCAGGTTGTATTGCTGGTTCAAAAACGGCGGCAACCAATACAGGTAGAACCAGAACACCGGCGCGGTCATGGCGTAGGCAAGGGCGAAGGCCCAGGTGCCGCGCATGCGCAGGATGCGGCTGAACGGCACGCTCGGTTGCTCGGGTTCGGCTTCCTGTTGCACGTAGTCCAATTCGGATTGTTTGGCCGTCGGGTGGTCTTCCGGGTTGTAGTACTTCAACCCCCAGAACACCAGCCAGATCGCGCCGAGTGCCGACATGCACAGGAACGCCGCCTGCCAGCCCCACACGTGCAGAATCAACGGCAGCAGCATTGGGGTCATCATCGCGCCGACGTTGGTGCCGGCGTTGAAGATGCCGGTGGCCACTGCGCGCTCACCGGCCGGGAACCACAAGCGCGTGGTCTTGACGCAGGCCGGGTAGTTGGCGGCTTCCGTCAGCCCGAGAATAAAGCGGCAGACCATAAAGCCCACCGCCGAGGTGGCCAGGCCGTGGGCACCGGTGGCCAGGCTCCACAGCAGCACGGCGCAGAAGAACACGCGCTTGACGCCCACGCGGTCAATCAGCCGGCCTTGCAGCACAAAACCGATGGCATAACCGACCTGGAACCAGAAGTTGATGTTGGCGTAGTCCATCGCCGTCCAGCTCATCTCTTTGGCCAGGATCGGTTGCATCACGCCCAGGGCGGCGCGGTCGATGTAGTTCAGGGTGGTGGCGAAGAACACCAGGGCCAGCATGCCCCAGCGCGTTTTACCCACGGCCATGGCGCCACGGATCTTGTCGCCGATGCCGGCGTGCGGGTTGCCCGGGCGCGCGGCCAGAGCGGAGTTTTGCGAAGGCATGAGGTCGTACCCGTTTTTGAAATTTTTATGGTGTGTTCTGGGTCTTGGTGCAGGTTCGATGGTGCGCAGTGGTTAAAAAGTCGTCAATTCGCCAACAGGGCATAGTGTTCGGTAATCGCACAAAAAACTAACCGGTTCGTACATTTTAATTGCTGCGTGTAGGCTAGGGGCCAATAATTTGCTGCAAATAACAACTCCGGGAGTCGCCCCATGCAACGTTCCATTGCCACCGTTTCCTTGAGCGGCACCCTGCCGGAAAAGCTCGAAGCCATCGCCGCTGCCGGGTTCGACGGGGTGGAGATCTTCGAGAACGACCTGTTGTATTACGACGGCAGCCCGCGGGAAGTTAGGCAGATGTGCGCCGACCTGGGCATTGCCATCACCTTGTTCCAGCCGTTCCGCGACTTTGAAGGATGCCGCCGCGACCGCCTGGCGCGCAACCTGGAACGCGCCGAGCGCAAATTCGATTTGATGCAGGAGCTGGGCACCGACCTGGTGCTGGTGTGCAGCAATGCCTCGGCAGATTGCGTGGGCGATGAACGCATTTTGCTCGATGACCTCAGCTTGCTGGCCGAGCACGCCGGCCGCCGTGGTTTGCGCATTGGTTATGAAGCACTGGCCTGGGGCAAGCATGTGAACACCTGGCAGCAGGTGTGGAACCTGGTGCGTCAGGTCGATCACCCAAGCCTGGGCGTGTTGCTCGACAGCTTCCATACCTTGTCGCTCAAGGGCGACCCTAGCGGCATTGCCGACATCCCCGGCGACAAAATCTTCTTTGTGCAAATGGCCGACGCGCCGGTCCTGGCCATGGATGTGCTGGAGTGGAGCCGGCATTTCCGCTGTTTCCCGGGGCAGGGCGAATTTGACCTGGCAGGTTTTCTCGCGCCGATCATCAAAAGTGGCTACACCGGGCCGTTGTCCCTGGAGATTTTCAACGACGGTTTCCGCGCCGCGCCGACCCGCGCGAATGCGGCGGATGGCTTGCGTTCGCTGCTGTACCTGGAAGAGAAAACCCGTGAACGCCTCAAGCAGGAGGCGCCGGCCCAGCCCGTCGAGATTCTGTTTGATACCCCGGCGGCCAGCGAATACAACGGTATCGAATTCCTCGAGTTTGCCGTGGACGAAAGCCTCGGCGCCAAGCTGACCCACTGGCTGGAACGCCTGGGGTTCGTCAAGGCTGGGCAGCACCGCTCCAAGAGTGTGAGCCTGTTGCGCCAGGGGGATATCAACCTGATCCTCAACTGTGAACCCTATTCGTTCGCCCACAACTTTTTCGAAGCCCACGGCCCGTCGTTGTGCGCCACGGCCATTCGGGTCAAGGACAGCGCCAAGGCGCTGGAGCGGGCCGTGGCCTACAAAGGCCAGCCGTATCGCGGGCTGGTCGGGCCTAACGAGCTGGAGCTGGCGGCGGTACGTGCGCCGGATGGCAGCCTGATTTATCTGGTGGACCCTGCCGAGGGTGCGCTGTACGACACCGACTTCAACTTGCAAGCGGCAACGGCGTCCAGCGGCGGTTTGCTGCGCATCGACCATATGGCCATGGCCTTGCCGGCCGACAGCCTCGACAGTTGGGTGCTGTTCTATAAGAGCCTGCTGGATTTCGAAGCCGATGATGAAGTGGTGCTGCCCGACCCTTATGGCCTGGTGAAAAGCCGAGCGTTGCGCAGCCGGTGCAGTTCGATCCGCTTGCCGTTGAATATTTCCGAGAACCGCAACACGGCAATTTCCCACGCGCTGTCGAGTTATCGTGGTTCGGGCGTGCACCACATTGCTTTTGACTGCGCAGATATTTTCGCGGAGGTCAGCCGCGCCAAAGCAGCCGGTGTGCCGTTACTGGATATCCCGCTCAACTACTACGACGACCTGGCCGCACGGTTTGATTTCGACGATGAGTTCCTCAGCGAACTGGCGTACTACAACGTGCTGTACGACCGTGATGCCCAGGGCGGTGAGTTGTTTCATGTGTACACCGAGGCGTTCGAAGGGCGGTTTTTCTTTGAGATCATCCAGCGCAAGAACGGCTACGCCGGGTATGGCGCGGCCAATGTGGCGGTGCGCCTGGCCGCGATGGCCAAATCGCGCAGCGGCGCGGCACGTCAGGCGCGTTTATAACGGCCGGGCAGGTGCTTCCTTCGGGAAGCGCCTCGGCCCATAATCGCCGTTTGCACAACACAAATGGCCGTGAGCGCACCATGACCCTGACCCCCGACCTCTCCGCTGTGTCAGACACACCGCGCAAGAGTCGCAAGAACAACCCGGAAAAGACCCGCGAAAACATCCTGCAGGAAGCCATCGTCGAGTTTGTTCAGCAGGGCCTGTCCGGCGCGCGCGTGGATGCGATCGCCGAGCGTATCCACACCTCCAAGCGCATGATCTATTACTACTTCGGCAGCAAGGAGCAGTTGTACGTCGAGGTGCTGGAAAAACTCTACGGCGACATCCGCAACACCGAAACCCGCATGAACCTCACGGCCCTTGAACCGCGTGAAGCGATCCGCCGGCTGGTGGAGTTCACCTTTGATCACCACGACCAGAACGTGGATTTCGTGCGCATCGTCAGCATCGAAAATATCCACAACGCGGAATACGTGAAGCGCTCGGATTCGATCAAGGCGATGAACAGCAACATCCTCGAAGCGCTGGGCGCCACATTGCGGCGGGGCGCCGAGATGGGGGTGTTTCGCGAGGGCTTGGAACCGCTGGATGTGCACCTGCTGATCAACTCATTCAGCTTTTACCGGGTGTCCAACCGCCATACGTTCAGTGAGATTTTTCAGATCGAGCTGTCGGATGAGGCGATTAAACAGCGGCATCGGGAGATGATTTGTGAGTCGGTGATGCGGTACCTGCAGGCTTGAACCCACCGACTCCCAATCTGGAATGCAATCAGTGTGGGAGCTGGCTTGCCTGCGATGACGGTGTGCCAGTCACATCAATAGTGACTGTTGAATCGCTATCGCAGGCAAGCCAGCTCCCACATTTTTTGATTTCGGTTTCGGCAGTCAGCCATTCATGCTCTGAAAGTGCGCCAGCATTCGCTGCGCATCCGGCGCCTCGCCACTGAACAGTTCAAACGCCTTCACCGCCTGAAACACCGCCATATTGCCGCCGTCCAGCGTGCGACAACCCAGGGCGCGGGCGTCGCGCAGCAGTTCGGTTTCCAGCGGGAAATACACGATTTCCGCGACCCACAGTTCGGCTCGCAACAGCGCCTGCGGCACCGGCGTGCCGGGCAGCTTGGCCATGCCCATGGGCGTGGTGTTCACCAAGCCATCCGCCTCGGCCATCGCGTTCTCCAGTTGGTTGCCAACCTGGGCGCGACCGGCACCAAAGCGCTGCGCAAGGTTATCCACCAGGTCGCGGGCGCGGGTCATGTCCACATCAAAAATACTCAAGTGCTGCACGCCTTGGGCCAGCAACGCATGGGCCACTGCTGCGCCCGCACCGCCGGCGCCCATCTGTACGACGCGCTCGCGCGCGACATCATGCAAGTTGCGCCGGAAACCTTCGGCAAACCCCAGGCAATCCGTGTTATGGCCAATGCGCTTGCCATCCTTGAACACCACGGTATTGACGGCGCCAATGCCTCGCGCCTCGTCAGACAATTCATCGAGCAGCGCCAGCACTGCCTGCTTGCACGGGTAGGTAATGTTCAAGCCGGTAAAGTGCATCAACTCGGCCGCGTCCAGCAGGTCGGGCAGGGCGTTGATGTTCAGTTGCAGGGCTTCCAGGTCGATCAACTGATACAGGTAGCGCAAGCCTTGGGCGTCGCCTTCCTGTTCATGCAGGGCGGGCGTGCGGGAGGCCTGGATGCCGGCGCCGATCAGGCCGGCGAGGATGCGCGGTTTCATCGGGCGGATCCTTTGAGGCTGTGGCTGAAGTGTTCCAGCGCCAGGTGATAACCATGGCTGCCAAAGCCTGCAAGCACCGCCTTGGCAATGGGCGACACAAACGAGTGGTGCCTGAACGCCTCGCGCGCATGCACATTGGATAAATGCACTTCAATCACCGGCACTTCACTGGCCACCAGTGCGTCGCGAATCGCTACGGAGGTGTGGGTCCAGGCCGCCGGGTTGATCACGATACCGGCGCAACGGGCGCGGGCACCGTGGATCCAGTCGAGCAGTTCACCTTCGTGGTTGGTCTGGCGAAATTCGATTTTCAACCCGAGGTTTTCCGCGCTGCGGCCGCACAGTGCGGCGATGTCGGCCAGGGTTTCATGCCCGTAGGTAGCAGGCTCGCGAGTGCCGAGCAGGTTGAGGTTGGGGCCGTTGAGCACCAGCACGATGGGCGGCATAAAGGGTATCTCCACACTTATTATTGGTTGTGTGGATAAAATGTACCGAATGGTTAATTTGGTCAATTGAAGGCGGCTGATGTGTTCGATTATCGAACGCTTATTCGCAGGCATACCCCGCAGCATCAAATTCACTATCGATTGAAAAATCAACGCACAGCATGGGTATTGGCTGGCGCGGATTCAGTTGAAGTATTACGCGGGGTTGCTGAACGAGCAGGACTTGCGGGCGTTGGCAGGGTATTTCCAGCCGTCGGCATGAGTGGTTACAACCCCGTGTTCGCGGGGTTGTTCGTCGTTACTAATCTGTGAAACAGCTTCGCAAGGATGGAGCCGGTTGTCGGGTGCCACGGAAAAATTGTTACCTGACGGAAAATAACCTAACGGATGGGTTACGATGAAAGTAGGTGCTTACAAGGGATATGTGATTTCAGTGTTTTTGCGGGATGAACACTGCCCGCCCCACGTTCATGTGAGGGGCATGGCATGGGATGCGCGTTTTCGTTTCAGCTTTGTGGATGCAGACGTGGAGTTGTGGGATGTGGAGCCGGATCGCAGGCGGCCATCTACTGCGCTCCTGAAGGAAATACGCGAGGCGATCATGCAGCCGCATTACCTGGCGCGGGCACGCAGGATCTGGTGGGAGAAACTGCAAACGGTTTGCCTGGAGAATCATTCCTGGGATTGGGACGCCGATGAGGTATTGCCGGGGTTGATCATTCAGCGCGGTGTTTATGTGATTGCACGTGCCCGGCACGATGTTGTGGGGCAGAAGACAATTTTGAATCTGGTCAGGGCACCAGGTTTTGTGGAGATTGATTTATGAAAAAAATCGTAAAAGCCAAAGTCGTGCCCTACAAGCCGCTCACTGAGGCCGATGTCGATAAGGCAATCGCCCGTGGGCGCAAGCTCAAACGTCTGTACGCCAATGCCAGCAACGTGCGCTATGAACACGAGTGCATTTCCATCGGCTTCAGCGACGGCAGCCGCGTCATGTTGCCGGTGGCCGGGCTGCCGGAGTTCGAAGGGTTTTCCCTGGAGGACTTTCAGCAACTGGAGGTCGGCTTTGGCGGCAAGGCGCTGTGCTGTGAGGCGCAGGATCTGGACGTGTCGATCACCGGCCTCATCGCCACCAGCCAGCCCTTGATGGACCTGGCAACAAGCATGGTAGCGTCGCGTAACGGTCGCAAGAGCAGCGCCGCCAAAACCGCTGCCGCCCGAGCCAATGGCAAGAAAGGCGGTCGGCCACGCAAGGAGCCGGTAGATAACGGTGATTCAACAGATGCATGAAAACCCGGTGTGGTCGCTGGCTTGCCAGCTCCCACAGTTTACCGGCGGGTCAATAACACCCCGGACTCCATATGGTGCGTCCACGGGAACTGGTCAAACATCGCACACTGGGTAATCCGGTGCGTGTCATGCAGTTGCGCAATGTTTGCCGCCAACGTCTCCGGGTTGCAGGAGATGTACAGGATGTTGTCAAAACGTCGGGTCAGTTCGCAGGTGTCCGGGTCCATGCCGGCGCGCGGTGGGTCGACGAAGACGCTACCGAATTCGTAGCTTTTCAGGTCGATGCCGTGCAGACGGCGGAACGGTCGAACTTCGTTGAGTGCCTCGGTGAGCTCTTCGGCAGACAGGCGCACCAGGGTGACGTTAGCCACTGCGTTTTCATCAAGGTTGCTTAAGGCCGCATTCACCGAGGTCTTGCTGATTTCGGTGGCCAGTACCTTACGCACACGGGTTGCCAGTGGCAGGGTGAAATTGCCGTTGCCGCAATACAACTCCAGCAAATCATCCGGGCGATCGCCCAAGGCTTCATAGGCCCAGTTGAGCATCTTCTGGTTCACGGTGCCGTTGGGCTGGGTGAACGCGCCCTCGGGTTGGCGGTAGCTGAAGGTGCGCCCGCCGACCTCGAGCTTTTCCACCACGTAGTCATGGCCGATCACATCGCGCTTGCCCTTGGAGCGGCCGATGACGCTGACATTCAAGTCCGCTGCCAGCTTGTTCGCAGCAGTGTGCCAATGCTCGTCCAGCGGGCGGTGATAGCACAGGGTAATCATCGCGTCGCCGGCCAGTGTGGTCAGGAACTCCACTTGGAACAGCTTGTGGCTCAAGGCTGCGCTGGCTTGCCAGGCGGCTTTGAGTTGCGGCATCAACTGGTTGATGCGTTGGCTTGCGATCGGGAATTGTTCGATCAGGATCGGCGTGCGTTTGTCGTCCTGGGAGAACATCGCGTAGTGGCGCTCACCGCCTTCGCGCCACAGGCGGAACTCCGCGCGCAGGCGGAAGTTCTGCAGCGGCGAATCGAAGACCTGCGGTTCAGGTGCGTCGAACGGTGCCAACAGGTCACGCAAGCGCGTGACCTTGTCTTGCAGTTGAGCGGTGTAGCTTGTGGCGTCAAAAGTCATGCGTTGAACCAGCCCAGCTTGATCACAAACAGAATCGACAGGATCACCAGTGCCGGGTTCAGCTCACGGTAGCGGCCCGAAAGCAGCTTGATGGCGGTCCAGGCGATGAAACCGAAGGCGATGCCGTTGGCGATGGAGTAAGTGAAAGGCATCGCCAGGGCGGTGACCACCACCGGCGCTGCAACAGTAATGTCGTCCCAGTCGATTTCGGCCAGGCCCTGGGTCATCAGCACGGCCACGAACAGCAGCGCCGGCGCGGTGGCAAATGCTGGAACACTGGCGGCCAGTGGCGAGAAGAACAACGCCAGCAAGAACAGGATGGCGACCACAATGGCGGTCAAACCGGTACGGCCACCGGCACTCACGCCCGCAGCCGACTCGATGTAGCTGGTGGTGGTCGACGTACCCAGCAGCGAACCGGCCATGGCGGCGGTACTGTCGGCGATCAGTGCACGGCCCATTTTCGGCATGTGGCCGTCCTTGCCCATCAGGCCGGCGCGTTTGGCCACACCGATCAGGGTGCCGGAGTTGTCGAACAGGTCAACGAACAGGAAGGCGAAGATCACGCTGACCAGGCCGATATCCAGCGCGCCTTTGATATCCAGTTGCAGGAAGGTCGGCGCCAGGGACGGTGGCATCGAGGTCACGCCGCCGAACGGAGTGAAGCCCATCACGATAGACACGATGGTCACCGCCAGGATGCCGATCAGCACCGCGCCGCGTACCGCCAGGGCTTCCAGCGCCACGATCAGCGCGAAACCCAAGGTAGCGAGGATCGGCGCCGGTTGTTTCAGATCGCCGAGGCCGACCATGGTGGCCGGGTTGCTGACCACGATACCGGCGTTGTGCAGGGCGATCAGCGCCAGGAACAGGCCGATACCGGCGGCAATCGCCGAACGCAGCGGCAGCGGGATGCTGTTGATGATCCACTCACGGATGCGGAAGATCGACAGCAGGAAGAACAACACCGCCGAAATGAATACCGCGCCCAATGCGACTTGCCAGGTATGGCCCATGTGCAGGACCACGGTGTAGGTGAAGAAGGCATTGAGGCCCATGCCCGGCGCCAGCGCGATCGGGTAGTTGGCAATCAGGCCCATCACGGTCGAACCGATGGCGGCGGCCAGGCACGTGGCGACGAACACCGCGCCCTTGTCCATGCCGGTCTCGCCGAGGATGCTCGGGTTCACGAACAGAATGTAGGCCATGGCCAGAAAGGTCGTGATACCCGCGAGAATCTCGGTGCGCACGTTGGTGTTGTGTGCTTTGAGTTGAAACAGCTTTTCCAGCATGCCGGCTCCCTGTGACGCTATTTTGCGTCGTTATTTGTTGACCTCTAAGTCAAAGCACAAACTGCGCCAAGCGCCTGTGGTTTCAGAGAGGATCGGAAAAAGCGGCGCATGATACCAGCAGCCGACGCGATGTGGCGGATAGGCTGCGTATTCTCGAATCTGGCCTTGAGGCATACTGCGCCGACGTTAAACACAGGGTCGTTATCAGCATGAAAAAAGCCAACGCCAGCAGTCTAGCTCTGTTCGCCTTAATCGGCCTGGGGCTCGTGGCACCGGCGTGGGGCGCGGCTGCACCGCCCTTGAGCGAGGTGCGGGTATTCAAGGTCGAATCGGCACGTTGCACGGAAATCATCCCCACGGGCGTGACGACCACCCAGATGTGCACCCATCGTGGGCAGACCAGGGTTTCGGTGATGGAAGTCGGCCTGGGCAAAAGCCCGATGGGGCGCTTCAATGGCGCCGAATTGAATGGGCAACGCACGCCGGTGTGTCAGGTGGGCAACATCAGCGAAGTCTGTAACGGCGCAGGCACTGTGATGGGCTACATCTATGTGTTTGACCTGAATGTCCAGGCCCAGGGCTGGTTCGAATACAGCAATATCTCGATCAATGGCGCGCAAAACACCTTGAAACTCGAGTTCAACATCCTCTGATCAATCCCCTTGAACGCTCACTACCTCGGGAAGTCGTAGCCCTAAGACGGCGACTTTCCTGAACGCCGCGGAAGTGCACCAACCCGTGAGGTGTTTATGAGCGCGAACCCTAATGGCACGACGACCCAACCGTTCGTCAGCCACCCGATACGCCTGACCCTGAATGGCCAAGACCGCCAGCTGCAGGTGTTGCCCTGGACCACCTTGCTGGACCTGCTGCGCGAACAGCTGGATCTGGTGGGTAGCAAAAAAGGCTGTGATCACGGCCAGTGCGGCGCCTGCACGGTGTTGCGCGATGGCAAACGTATCAACGCCTGCCTGACCCTGGCGGTGATGTGCGACGGTGCCGAATTGACCACCATTGAGGGCCTGGCCGACGGCGACCGGTTGCACCCGATGCAACAGGCCTTTATCCAGCATGACGCGTTCCAGTGCGGCTACTGCACGCCAGGGCAGATTTGCTCCGCCGTCGGCCTGGCCAATGAGGGCCGCGCCCACAACACCGGGCAAATCCAGGAACTGATGAGCGGTAACCTGTGCCGCTGCGGGGCCTACAGCAATATTCGCGATGCCATTGAGGACGTCGTGCTGGGAGGTGACCAATGAACCCCTTCCAGTACAGCAAGCCGGCCGATGTGCAGGAAGCCGTGCACCTGAGCAGCGCGACGTCGCGGTTTATTGCCGGTGGCACCAACCTGCTGGACTTGATGAAAGAAAACATCAGCCGCCCCGAACACCTGATCGACATCACCGGTTTGGCGCTCAACGGCGTAGAGGAGACCGCCGACGGCGGGGTGATGATCGGCGCGTTGGTCAGCAATGCCGACCTGGCCTGGCACCCGCTGATCGAGGCGCGCTACCCATTGCTGTCCCAGGCCATCCTGGCGGGCGCCTCGCCGCAACTGCGCAATATGGCCAGCACCGGCGGTAACCTGTTGCAACGTACCCGTTGCTACTATTTTTATGATGCCAGCGTGCCGTGCAATAAGCGTGAGCCTGGCAGTGGCTGCCCGGCGCGCGCGGGGTTGAACCGCATCCATGCGATCCTCGGCGCCAGCGAACACTGCGTGGCCACCCATCCCTCGGACATGTGCGTCGCCCTGGCAGCGCTGCAGGCGCGGGTGCATGTCGAAGGGCGTGGCGGTGCACGGGTGATCGAGTTTGCTGATTTTCATCGGCTGCCTGGCGATACGCCCGAGCGCGACAACCTGCTGGCCGACGATGAGCTGATCACCGCCATCGAACTGCCGCCTGACCGTCTCGCCAACCATAGCCACTACCTGAAAATTCGTGACCGTGCGTCCTACGCCTTCGCGCTGGTCTCCGTTGCCGCCGCGCTGGAACTGGAAGGCGACACCATCGTCGATGCGCGCCTGGCCCTTGGCGGTGTGGCCCACAAACCCTGGCGCGATCGCGCCGTGGAAGCCGCGCTGATCGGGCAGGCGGTCAGCCGCGAAACCTTCAGCCAGGCCGCTGACGCCTTGCTGCAGGACGCCGAACCCTTGGAACACAACCGCTTTAAAATCAAGCTGGCACGCCGCGCAATTATCCGTGCCCTGAGCGACGCCGCTGTCGCAGGAGAACGCCCATGACCGCCGTCGGCAAACCCCTGGACCGTGTTGACGGTCTGCTCAAGGTCACCGGCCAGGCGCGTTATGCCGGTGAGTTTCCAGGCAACGACTTGCTGCATGGCAGTGTTGTCTCAAGCACGATTGCCAAGGGCCGGGTGATCCGGATCGACGCGTCCAAAGCCCTGGCGCTGCCGGGCGTGGTCAGCGTGCTTGATCATCTGAACCGCCCCAAACTCGCCAGCTACGATGAGGCTTTCGCCGACGCCGATGCGGCCGACGGCTCGCCGTTTCGCCCGCTGTATAACAACCGCGTGCTTTATAACGGGCAACCCTTGGCCCTGGTGATCGCCGACAACCTTGAACTGGCGCGGCACGCTGCCTCGCTGGTCGAGATCGAATACGCGAGCGAGGCATTTGCCACTGACCTTGCGGCCTTGCAGGAGCAGGCGCACCCCTCGCCGCAAACGCCGCCCAAGCCACGGGGCAACTTCCAGGCTGAATGGGCTGCCGCCGCCGTCAGCCTGGATATGCACTACAGCACGCCCATCGAGCACCACAACCCGATGGAACCCCACGCCAGCACCGTGCTGTATCAGCCGGACGGCACCCTGCATATCCACGACAAGACCCAGGGCCCGCAGAACTGCCAGGCCTACGTGCAAAAAGTCTTCGGCCTGGATAAAAGCCAGGTAAGGATTTTTGCCGCATTCGTCGGCGGTGCCTTTGGCTCGGGCCTGCGCCCGCAGTATCAATTGCCGCTGGCGGTGATGGCAGCGCTGGCGCTCAAGCGTTCGGTGCGCGTCACCTTGACCCGTCAACAGATGTTCACGTTCGGCTACCGCCCGCGCACCCTGCAGCGTTTGCAACTGGGCGCTGCTGCCAATGGTCGCCTGTTGGCGTTGGGCCACACCGCGATTGGCCAGACCTCGCGCTTCGAAGATTTCAGCGAGCACGTGGTGGAGTGGAGCGGCATGCTCTACCACTGCGACAACGTGCAACTGACCTATAAACTGGTGCCCCTGGACGTGTCCACGCCGTTGGACATGCGCGCGCCGGGCGCCGCGCTGGGCGTGATTGGCCTGGAATGTGCGATGGATGAACTGGCCTGCGCCCTGGGGATGGACCCTGTGCAACTGCGCCTGATCAACTACGCCGAGCGCAACCAGAACGAAGACAAACCCTGGTCGAGCAAAGCCCTGCGCGAGTGTTACCGCGAAGGCGCCGAGCGCTTCGGCTGGAGCCAGCGCAACCCCGAGCCGCGCAGCATGCGTGACGGCAACCAGTTGATCGGTTGGGGCATGGCCGGTGGTGTGTGGGAAGCCCTGCAGATGAAGGCCAGCGCCAAGGCGCAGTTGGATGCCCAAGGCCAATTGACCGTCAGCAGCGCCACCACCGATATCGGCACGGGCACCTACACGGTGATGACCCAGATTGCCGCGCAAACCAGCGGTGTGGCGATGGCCGATGTGCATTTTCTGCTGGGTGACTCGTCGTTACCCACGGCGCCGTTACAGGGCGGCTCGTTTACCGTCTCGTCCGTCGGCACAGCCGTACAGCAGGCCTGCCAAGCGCTGAACGCCAAGCTGCTGGCGATTGCCCGGCAGACTTACCCGGTGTTCAAAGACGCAGGAACTGTGCGCTTTGAAGACGGCCAATTGCACACAGGGGACGTGAGTGTGTCCCTGGCGCAACTGGTCAAGGACAGTGGCGAAGAGGTAGTAGCCGTCCAGGTTGACAGCCAGCCGGACAAAAAGCGTGAAGGCTATGCGACGGCGACCCATTCGGCGGTGTTTGTCGAGGTTCAGGTCGACGAAGACCTGGGCACGATCAAGGTGCGTCGGGTGGTGAGCGCCATTGCCGCCGGGCGAGTGGTCAACCCGAAAATGGCCCGCAGCCAGATCCTCGGCGGCGTGGTCTGGGGCATCGGCATGGCACTGCATGAAGAGACCCAGGTCGACCATCAGCTGGGGCGCTACATGAACCACAGCCTGGCCGAGTACCACATCCCGGTAAATGCCGACATCGGCGACATTGAAGTGATTTTTGTCGACGAACACGACGAAATCGTCAACGCCCTGGGCTCCAAGGGCGTGGGTGAAATCGGCATTGTAGGGGTGGCGGCAGCAGTGGCAAATGCGATTTACCATGCCACCGGCAAGCGGGTGCGGGAATTTCCTATCACCCTGGATAAGGTGCTGTAACCCGGTCTTCAAGCCACAGAAGATCAAAATGTGGGAGCGGGCTTGCTCGCGAATGCGGCGTGTCAGATACACATTCAGTGACTGACACACTGCATTCGCGAGCAAGCCCGCTCCCACATTGACTGCATTTCAACATCAGGTTCACCGGTGGCTCAGGCCTTGGTTTCTTCCACCGGCACATGCATCCGATCGCGGTTGGCCAGGGTCGGAAACAGCTTGATCCACACCCCCGTCACCAACAACGTACCAATCCCGCCCATGACCACGGCGGGCACGGTGCCGAACCAGTGGGCGGTAATCCCCGATTCAAACTCGCCCAGTTGGTTGGATGCGCCGATAAACAGGCCGTTGACCGCACTGACCCGCCCGCGCATTTCATCCGGGGTCTCCAGCTGCACGAACGAAGCGCGGATCACCATGCTGATCATGTCCGCCGCGCCCAGCACCACCAATACCGCCAGGGAGAACCAGAACGACGTCGACAGGCCGAACGCAATGGTTGCCACGCCAAACACACCGACGGCGGTAAACATCACGCGCCCGACATGCCGGTCTACCGAGAACCTCGCCAGCCACAGTGACATCAACAACGCGCCTACCGCCGGTGCCGAACGCAACAGGCCCAGCCCCCAGGCGCCGGTCAGCAGAATGTCCTTGGCGAACACCGGCAGCAACGCCGTGGCGCCGCCCAGCAATACGGCGAACAGGTCCAGCGAGATGGCACCGAGAATGTCCGGGCGGCTGCGAATAAAGCGGATCCCGGCCAGCAGCGAATCCATGGTTGCCTTGGCTTTATTGAGCGGTGTCTGGCGCGCGGGCAGGTTGAGGGTCAGTACGCAGGCGATCAGGTACAGCACCACGGTTGGGCCATACACCCACACGCTGCCAAACGCATAGAGCAAACCGCCCAGCGCCGGCGCGACAATGGTGGCCAGTTGCTGCGCCGATTGCGACGAGGCCACGGCACGCGGGAACAGCGCGCTGGGCACGATGCTCGGCAGCAGCGCTTGGGTGGTGGGCATCTCAAACGAGCGTGCAGCGCCGAGCAGGAAGGCGAGGATGAAGATCATTTCGCGGGTCACGTTGCCGGTCAGCCCGCCGATGGCCAGGGATAAGGCAATCAACGCCTGCACGGTCTGGCAGATGGCGGCGACCTTGCGCCGCTCATAGCGATCGGCCACGTGGCCTGTGTGCAACATGAACAGCACGCGTGGAATAAACTCCACCAGGCCGACCAAGCCCAGGTCCAGCACATTGCCGGTCAGTTGGTAGAGGTTCCAACCGATGGCCACAGTAAGCATCTGGAAACCGCTGGCGGTGAAGATGCGCGCGAGCCAGAACGCGATGAAAGGGCGGTGGTGACGCAACAGCAACGCAGGTTCACTAGGCATCGGGAAGTCAGGTCAGGAGCAGAGGGAGCGGGCAGATTAGCATCAAGCTGTAACAAATAGTTGCAAGAACTGAGCTGAGGCAACCTGTCACGCGTCAATGAACCACACGGCTTTCGTCCGAAAATGGGGCTACTCTTTCAGCAATGCTTGATCCAGATCAAAACCGGCCCCGGGATTGGTCTGGCGGCCGCAAGGCCAGAATCCCTACGTGATGGGTAAAAAAAGAAACGAATTGAAATTCGCCACACTCCATATCCGTGGGGGCAGTGGGTGCAGGCTCCCGCCAGCAGCCGGTATTACCTGACAGAGGAAGACTTATGTTCGGTTTGGAGGCGCTAGATCTCGCCCGAATTCAATTCGCGTTCACCATCTCGTTTCACATCCTGTTCCCGGCGATCACCATCGGCCTGGCCAGTTACCTTGCGGTGCTGGAAGGCTTGTGGCTCAAGACCCATAACGACACCTACCGTGACCTCTACCATTTCTGGTCGAAGATCTTTGCCGTCAACTTCGGCATGGGGGTGGTTTCGGGCCTGGTCATGGCCTATCAGTTTGGCACCAACTGGAGTCGCTTTTCGGACTTCGCCGGTGCCGTCACCGGGCCGCTACTTACGTACGAAGTGCTCACGGCCTTCTTCCTTGAGGCGGGTTTTCTCGGGGTGATGCTGTTCGGCTGGAACAAGGTGGGGCGCAAGCTGCACTTCTTTGCCACGGTGATGGTGGCCGTCGGTACGCTGATCTCGACCTTCTGGATTCTGGCCTCCAACAGCTGGATGCAGACCCCGCAAGGCTTTGAAATCATCGACGGCCGGGTGATTCCCACCGACTGGCTGGCGGTGATCTTCAACCCGTCGTTCCCCTACCGCCTGATGCACATGGCCACGGCCGCCTTTGTGGCCACCGCGTTCTTCGTCGGTTCTTCGGCAGCCTGGCATTTGCTGCGCGGCAAGGACAACCCGGCGATCCGCACCATGCTGTCGATGGCGATGTGGATGGCCCTGATTGTGGCGCCTATTCAGGCGGTGATCGGTGACTTCCATGGCCTCAACACCTTGAAGCACCAACCGGCGAAAATTGCCGCGATTGAAGGCCACTGGGAAAATATCGGCAATGAGCCGACGCCGCTGATCCTGTTCGGCTGGCCCGACATGAAGGCCGAGAAAACCAAATACGCGGTGGAGATTCCGTACCTCGGCAGCCTGATCCTGACCCACTCCCTGGACAAACAGGTGCCGGCGCTCAAGGAGTTCCCGCCTGAAGACCGTCCTAATTCGACCATTGTGTTCTGGTCGTTCCGGGTCATGGTCGGCCTGGGCTTCCTGATGATCTTCACCGGTCTGTTCAGCCTGTGGCTGCGCCGGGGCGACAAGATGTATACGTCCAAGCCGTTCCTGTACCTGGCGTTGTGGATGGGCCCGTCCGGCCTGATCGCGATTCTTGCCGGTTGGTTCACCACCGAAATCGGCCGACAGCCGTGGGTGGTCTATGGGTTGATGCGCACGGCGGATGCTTCCTCCGGGCATAGCCTGGCGCAGATGACCATCACGCTGGTGTTGTTCGTGGTGGTGTACTTCGCACTGTTCGGCGCCGGGTTGGGCTACATGATGCGCCTGGTGCGCAAAGGTCCGCAGACCCACGAAGGCAGCGAGCCGACCCATGGCGGCCCTGGCCAGAAACGTACACCGGCCCGTCCGTTGTCCGCCGCCGATGACGGCAGCGACGACGACCACGCCCACATCCAGCACAAGGGGAATTGAGATGGGTATTGATCTTCCGCTGATCTGGGCCGTGATCATCATCTTCGGCATCATGATGTACGTGGTGATGGACGGTTTCGATTTGGGCATCGGCATCCTCTTTCCGTTTATCCCTGGCAAAGTCGACCGTGACGTGATGATGAACACCGTCGCACCGGTATGGGACGGCAACGAAACCTGGCTGGTACTCGGTGGCGCGGCATTGTTTGGCGCGTTCCCGCTGGCCTATTCGGTGGTGCTGTCGGCGCTGTACCTGCCGCTGATCCTGATGCTGATCGGGCTGATCTTCCGGGGCGTGGCCTTTGAGTTCCGCTTCAAGGCCAAGGACGACAAGCGTCACCTGTGGGACAAGGCGTTTATCGGTGGCTCCATCGCCGCGACGTTCTTCCAGGGCGTGGCGCTGGGGGCGTTTATCGATGGCATTCCGGTGGTGAATCGCCAGTTTGCCGGCGGTTCGCTGGATTGGCTCACGCCATTTACCCTGTTCTGCGGCGTCGCACTGGTGGTTGCCTATGCCTTGCTCGGCTGCACCTGGCTGATCATGAAAACCGAAGGCAAGTTGCAGGAGCAGATGCACAACCTGGCGCGGCCCTTGGCCTTTGTGGTGCTGGCAGTGATCGGCATCGTCAGTTTGTGGACGCCGCTGGCGCACCCGGAAATCGCTTCGCGCTGGTTCACCCTGCCGAACCTGTTCTGGTTCCTGCCGGTGCCGATCCTGGTGCTGGTGACCATGTACGGCTTGATCCGCGCGGTGGCACGTAATGCGCACTACACGCCGTTCCTGCTGACGCTGGTGCTGATCTTCCTCGGCTACAGTGGCTTGGGTATCAGCTTGTGGCCGAACATCATTCCGCCTTCCGTGTCGATCTGGGACGCTGCCGCACCGCCGCAGAGCCAGGGCTTCATGCTGGTGGGCACGTTGTTCATCATCCCGTTTATCCTGGGCTACACCTTCTGGAGCTACTACGTGTTCCGCGGCAAGGTCACCCACGAAGACGGCTACCACTAGGAGGGTCGTTGTATGTCCGGCAAACCTTCGTTACACGAGATTGAACAGGCCGAGAAACAGCCGCTGTGGCGGCGCCTGGGGTGGCTGGCGATGATCTGGACCGGCAGCGTGCTGGCCCTGTTCGTCGTGGCCAGCCTGATGCGCATGTTCATGAATGCGGCCGGCCTGACCACTCACTGATATCCCGATCCGGGCTTCGCGGCCCGGTTTTCCAGCCCTCGCTACGAGGGCTTTTTTATTTGCGGGCTTTGAGAATGACGAACTTCGGCGTGGCGGCGACTTGTTCAACGCCACGGAACAAACGCGCCAATTTGCTGTGATAACCCAGGTGGCGGTTGCCGACGATATAAAGGGCACCGCCCACTACCAGGGCTTCGCGCGCCTGCTGGAACATGCGCCAGGCCAGGAAGTCGCCGACCACCTGTTGTTGGTGAAACGGCGGGTTGCACAGCACCACGTCCAAAGATTGCGGTTCCTGGCCCGCGAGGCCATCGGCGGCGCGTACGGTGACCTCGCGCGCACCGAAGGCGGCCTGCCAGTTTTCGGCCGCTGACTGCACGGCCATGTAGGACTCATCCACCAGGGTGTACTGCGCGTCGGGGTTTTGCAGGGCGCTGGCAATTGCCAACACGCCGTTGCCGCAGCCCAGGTCCGCGACGCGCGCGCTGCCGAGGTTGGTTGGCAGGTGCGGGAGGAAGGCGCGGGTGCCGATGTCCAGGCCTTCGCGGCAGAATACATTGGCGTGGTTCAACAGCTCGATGGCCGGTGTGTCTAGTGTGTAGCGAGTAGGGTAGGGCGAGACGGCAGCCGGGCGGTCTTCAGCCGTGGCGATCAGCAAACGGGCTTTTTTCATGGCGAGGGAGGCGTGCATCGGGCCGATATAGCGCTCCAGCAACTCGCCCGCCGCCCGTGGCAGGTGCTTGATCATTGCGCCGGCAATGACTTGAGCGCCTGGCGCCAACTGCCCTTGCAGGCGGATCAACTGTTCTTCCAGCAGGGCCAGGGTCTTTGGCACGCGGATCAGCACGCGGTCGAACGGCCCGGCCGGCAGCTGGCTGGCGGGCACGAATGCCACGGCATCAAAGGCCTTGCCGTTGCGTACCAGGTTTTTTTCCAGACCCTGGGCCGCCAAAAACGAGTCGCCGCTGGACGTGACCTGCACCTGGCCTTCAAGGCTGGCCGCCAAGGCGCCGAAGCTGTCGTTGAGCACCAGTACACGGGTTGCCGCGCCAGGCTGCTGCTCGGCCAGGTAGCTGAGCAGGTACTCGTCGGCGGCATCGAAGGCCTGCAACGGGTCATTGTGTTGCTCTGGCTGGCGAATCAGGTCGAGCTGGGCGAAGGGGCTGTCAAGCAGGGGCATGGCGGGGGGAGCTCTGGGTCATCGATGGGGCGGCAGCGGGCACGGGAGGCCGGCGCAACCATCTGAGTGAACAACGAAGTGGCACCCATGCGCCGTATCAACACTCAGAATTGGCCGTAAATGTTACTTTTTTTTCGGCGGGATTACATGCGGTGTTTCTTCAGCGGTTAAAACAACCCGGCTTTGGAGGCGCAAAGCACGGCCGCAATCTTGTTATTGACCCCAAGTTTTCTCAAGCAACTGCTGATATGGAAGCCTACGGTGCGCTCCGACAGGCACAGGATCATGGCAATTTCGCACGCCGTCTTGCCCAAGGCTGAATACCTGAGGATTTCTGTTTCTCGTGGCGTCAACTTGCAAGGCGCCGTGACGCTGGTTTTTCCGGCATATTCTTGTGCCACCGCCGCGTGCATCACGTGGCAAAGCCAGAGGACCTGGCCGGCTTTCTCGTAAAGCTCTTCCGGGCTGACTTCGCCGTTACTGCGGCCCAGGGTGAGCATGCTGAACACGCCTTGAAAGTCGTGAACGGCCTGGGTCCACCCCAAATGCACACCAAAGGATTGGGCCAACGACCATAGGTGCGGCGTGGTGTTGAATGTTTTTTCATCCCACACGATGGGCATCACACTGCTTTTGCAGTGGGCGACGACCGGATCAATGTCAAAGAAATGCGCTTGTTTGTAGACGTTGTTCCATTCGCTTGGGTAGTTATTGAAGTGAATGGGTTTTGTTTGAGTGCCTGATTGTTGTGAGCTCATCGTGAATGAGCAGTATTGGAACCCGAGCTCATAGGTGTGATTGATCACCATCTCATAAATAGTGCTGATCTTGTTCTCACCTTCCAGTTTGGGGAGTCGTGTATTGCGCCAGTTGACCATCGGTAACTCTCCATAGTGTTGTTGCCTGGGCACGTCCTATCTCCCAGCGGGTACGGAAAACAGTGTAGGACAAAGCCTACAGCTCGTAGCGTGAAAAAAATTTACTGATTGTTCGTATTTTCTTTGTTTAATACTTATACGCCGAGCGATCTTTTGTACATGCATCGCTGTTGCACCGAAATATCTAATAAAATTAATATTTTGGCAGTGATATTAAATTGATAGCGGTTTAACTACACAGTGACAGGCAATGGCCTGTTGGAAGGTGAGAAATAGCTAAATGTTTAGTTGGACTGGATAGATTCGATTTGAGCGTTAACACGCGAACGGCTCCCCCGTGCACGTGGCAATGCCAGTACAAACCACCGGTGTTTCCCTGCGCGACTTTGAGGGACACTAGGGCACCTGTTCAACGGAGCCCCTCATGACGGCCAGTGCTGAGAAATTTACCTGCCAGACCTTGCTCGAGGTGCAATCGCTGACGCCCAGCCTGTTTACCCTGCGCACCACCCGTGATCCGGGCTTTCGGTTTACCGCCGGCCAGTTTGTGCGCTTGGGCGTGACCAAGGCGGACGGCAGCACGGTGTGGCGCGCCTATTCCATCGTGTCCTCGCCATTTGACGAACACTTGGACTTCTTCTCTATTGTGGTTCCGGGAGGCGAGTTCACCAGTGAATTAAGCCGCCTGAAGGTGGGCGATACCTTGATGGTGGAGCGCCAAGCCACTGGCTATCTGACCTTGAACCGCTTTGTGGACGGGCGTGATCTGTGGCTGCTGGGTACCGGCACCGGGGTGGCACCGTTTTTGTCGATTCTGCAGGACTTCGAGGTCTGGGAGAAATTCGAGCGCATCGTGCTGGTGTACAGCGCCCGAGAGGCCAAGGAGCTGGCGTATCAGTCGCTGATTGACACGCTGGGCGAGCGTGAGTACCTGGCCGAGTACGCGCATAAGCTCACCTACATTCCCATCGTCACTCGTGAGCAGCACCCAGGGGCGCTCAACGGGCGCATCACCACGCTGATCGAGAATGGCGAGCTGGAGCGCGCTGCCGGCGTAGCACTGACCCCGGAGCACTCTCGCGTGCTGATCTGCGGCAACCCGCAGATGGTCGATGACACCCGCCAATTGCTCAAGCAGCGCGACCTGCAACTGAGCCTGAGTCGGCGCCCTGGGCAGGTGGCGGTGGAAAACTACTGGTAATAAAAAAGGCGCCTGAAACAGGCGCCTTTTCCAGGTAAACACGGGTTAAAGCGGCTTGTCGTTCTGTGCTTTGAGCAGATCACGGATCTCACCCAGCAGCAGCTCTTCCTTGGTCGGCGTCGGCGGCAGGCTTGGGGCTACAGCTTCTTCGCGTTTCAGGCGGTTGATGGCTTTCACGCCCATGAAGATGGCGAAGGCGACGATCACGAAGTCGATGACGCTCTGGATAAACTTGCCATACGCCAGGACCACGGCGGGCACGTCACCCTGCGCGGCCTTGAGGGTTATCGCCAGGTCCCCGAAGTCCACACCACCGATCAGCAGACCAATGGGTGGCATCACCACGTCGCCTACAAACGAGGAAACGATTTTTCCGAACGCGGCGCCGATGATGATACCGACGGCCATATCGACCACATTACCTTTGACCGCGAAGGCCTTGAACTCACTGATCACGCCCATAGGTTATTCCTTGTTACAGATGAGAAGGGTGGAGGTCAGTGTAAGTCAGTCGTAGCCTGCTCGCTCGACACAACCGTTAACACTGTCAATTTTTATCGACCCATTAAATCGCAAATAGTTTGCAAAGTGCCACCAATCGCGCGCGGAATACGCTTCAATTCAGGGTCTTACCACACTTTTTTCTTAATCAGCCCGGTGGTGTTTTTCTATTTATCTTCTGACCCGCAGGTCACTAGCCTCTGGCAAGCACAACTGAATGTGCGCTAAAAAAACCAGAGGAAACCTCGATGAACACGTCAATGAGCCGCGGGCCTGTTTCAGCGCGATATGCGCTGGCACTGGTCACTGTCAGCCTGCTGTCCCTTTCCGTACACGCCGCCAACCTGACCCGCGATAACGGCGCCGCCGTGGGGGACAATCAGAATTCACAAACCGCCGGGGCCAATGGCCCGGTGCTGTTGCAAGACGTGCAACTTATTCAAAAGCTGCAGCGCTTTGACCGTGAACGTATCCCGGAGCGCGTGGTTCACGCTCGTGGCACCGGCGGCCACGGCACGTTTACCGTTACTGACAACCTCAGCGACTTGACCAAAGCCAAAGTCTTCGCAGCCGGTGAAGCCACCCCTGTCTTCGTGCGTTTCTCGGCGGTGGTGCACGGCAACCATTCCCCGGAAACCCTGCGTGACCCGCGCGGTTTCGCCACCAAGTTCTACACCAGCGAAGGTAACTGGGACCTGGTAGGCAATAACTTCCCGACGTTCTTTATCCGCGACGCCATCAAGTTTCCGGATATGGTCCATGCGTTCAAACCTGACCCGCGCACTAACCTCGACGATGACTCCCGTCGTTTCGACTTCTTCTCCCATGTTCCAGAATCCACCCGCACACTCACCGAGTTGTATTCCGACTCCGGCACGCCCGCCAGTTATCGCGAAATGGACGGCAACGGCGTACATGCCTACAAGTTGATAAACGCCAAGGGCGAAGTGCACTACGTCAAGTTCCACTGGAAGAGCCTGCAGGGCATCAAGAACCTGGACCCCAAGCAAGTAACCGATGTGCAGGGGCGTGACTACAGCCATATGACTAACGACTTGGTCACTCACATCAACAAAGGCGACTTCCCCAAGTGGGACCTGTACGTGCAAGTGCTCAAGCCTGAGGATTTGGCCAAGTTTGATTTCGACCCACTGGACGCCACCAAGATCTGGCCTGGCGTACCGGAGCGCAAAGTCGGGCAGATGGTGCTGAACCGCAACCCGGCCAACGTCTTCCAGGAAACCGAGCAAGTGGCCATGGCCCCGGCCAACCTGGTGCCGGGCATTGAGCCGTCGGAAGACCGCCTGCTGCAAGGTCGGGTGTTCTCCTACGCCGACACGCAGATGTACCGCCTGGGGCCGAACGCCCTGCAACTGCCGATCAACGCACCTCGCGTCACCGTCAACAACGGTAACCAGGATGGCGCAATGAACACCGGCAAGACCACCACGGGCGTGAACTACCAGCCAAGCCGCCTGCTGCCGCGTGAAGAGCCGCAAGCCGCGCGCTACAGCCAGTCGGCGCTGTCGGGCAGCACCCAGCAGGCCAAGATCCAGCGCGAGCAGAACTTCAAACAGGCCGGTGACTTGTACCGCTCCTATAGCAAGAAAGAGCGTCAGGACTTGATCGACAACTTCGGCGGCTCCCTGGCCACCACCGATGACGAAAGCAAGCACATCATCCTGTCGTTCCTCTACAAGGCTGACCCTGAGTACGGCACTGGCGTGACCAAGGTGGCAAAAGGCGACCTGGCGCGCGTCAAGGCGCTGGCAGAAAAACTGACTGACTGACGTTGGTGACGGTCGGCGCCCGCTGATGGGCGTCGACCCCGAGCTGGAGAAAACCCATGCGAATTTCTATCGGTTTACTGATGGCCATGCTGGCCTTTGTCGTCCATGCCGAGTCGCCCGACCCGGTCGCGCTCAAGGCCCAGTTGCAGAACTACTATTTCGACGCCGCCCGCCGTGGCGATATCGACATGCTCAACACCTTTATCGAATCCGGCTACAGCCTCAACACCCAGGATGACAAGGGTTACACCGCGCTGATCCTTGCCGCCTACCACGGCCAGGCTCCGTTCGTGGAACGCCTGCTCAACGCCGGCGCCGACGCCTGCGTGCAAGACAAACGCGGTAACACCGCCCTCATGGGCGCGATCTTCAAAGGCGAGCTGAAAATCGCCCAGCGCCTGCTCGCCACCGACTGCAACCCCGACCAGCGCAACGGCGCCGGGCAGACCGCCGCCATGTACGCCGGGCTGTTCAAGCGCGTTGAGTTGCTGGATGAGTTAAAGGCCAAAGGCGCCGACCTTAACGCCGAAGACCCGATCGGCAATAGCGCTTCACGTTTGGCCAGTGGTGAAATCCGGACCCCGGCGCCGCGCTGAGCTATCATCGCGGTTTTTCGGTTGGAGGTTCTCAAATGGCAAAGGCCAAGCGCATGTACGGCTGCACCGAGTGCGGCGCGACCTTTCCCAAGTGGGCCGGCCAGTGCACCGAGTGCGGTGCATGGAACACCCTGACGGAAACCATGATCGAAAGCGGCGGCGCTGCAGCCCCCACCGGCCGTGCCGGCTGGACCGGGCAGCAGGCGCAGATCAAGACGTTGGCCGAAGTCAGCGTCGAAGAAATTCCGCGTTTCTCCACCGCGTCCGGGGAGCTGGACCGCGTACTGGGCGGCGGGCTGGTGGACGGCTCGGTGGTGCTGATCGGCGGCGACCCCGGCATCGGCAAATCGACCATCCTGCTGCAAACCCTGTGCAGCATTGCCAGCCGCATGCCGGCGCTGTACGTCACGGGTGAGGAGTCCCAGCAGCAAGTGGCCATGCGCGCCCGTCGCCTGGGCTTGCCCCAGGATCAACTGCGGGTCATGACCGAAACCTGCATCGAAAGCATCATCGCCACGGCGCGCATCGAAAAACCCAAGGTCATGGTGATCGACTCGATCCAGACGATTTTCACCGAGCAGCTGCAATCGGCACCCGGCGGCGTGTCCCAGGTGCGCGAAAGTGCGGCGCTGCTGGTGCGGTATGCCAAGCAGAGCGGTACGGCGATTTTTCTGGTGGGCCACGTGACCAAAGAGGGCGCCTTGGCCGGGCCGCGAGTGCTTGAGCATATGGTCGACACCGTGCTGTATTTCGAAGGCGAATCCGATGGTCGTTTGCGTTTGCTGCGGGCCGTGAAGAACCGCTTTGGCGCGGTCAATGAGTTGGGCGTGTTTGCCATGACCGACCGGGGGTTGAAAGAAGTCTCCAACCCGTCAGCCATTTTTCTCACACGTGCCCAGGAAGAAGTGCCGGGAAGTGTGGTGATGGCGACGTGGGAAGGCACTCGCCCGATGTTGGTGGAAGTGCAGGCGCTGGTGGATGACAGCCACTTGGCCAACCCGCGCCGGGTCACCCTCGGCCTGGATCAGAACCGTTTGGCAATGCTGTTGGCGGTGCTGCACCGTCACGGCGGTATTCCCACCCATGACCAGGACGTATTCCTCAACGTGGTCGGCGGGGTCAAGGTGCTGGAAACCGCCTCCGACCTGGCGTTGATGGCGGCGGTGATGTCCAGCCTGCGCAATAAGCCGTTGCCCCATGACTTGCTGGTGTTTGGTGAGGTCGGCCTGTCGGGCGAGGTGCGCCCGGTGCCGAGCGGCCAGGAGCGTTTGAAGGAAGCGGCCAAGCACGGCTTCAAGCGCGCGATCGTACCCAAGGGCAATATGCCGAAGGAATCGCCGCCGGGAATCAAGATTATTGGCGTTACGCGGCTGGAACAGGCGCTGGATGCACTGTTCGAATAACCGTGAAGCAATCAGGGATGAACGCAATGCAACAGACCAATCGTTGGGGGGTATGTGCCCTGTTCGTGGCCTTGCTCGGGTTGTCGGGCATTGCCTTGGCTGAGTCGGCCCCACTGCCGGCCGGTTACCGCCTGGCCCAGGAACTGGCGACAGCAGACGGCAGCGTGCTGCAGGTGCTGGAAGACCAGCGCATCAGCGCGCAGTTGCATAAAGACAGCTGGGGCAATGGCCTGGATGAGGACTCATTTGACGAGCCCGGCGATCTGGTGGAAAACCCGTTGCTCAATGCCCAGGTACGTTTGCTGTCGGCGTCCGGCGCTGTGCTTGCGCACGACGATCTTGGCTACCCCTTGGCGAAGGTCAAGAAGGCCCCGCTTAAAGGCCTGCCGGACACTGTGTACTTTTTGAGCATCGACCAGACGGCGCCGATGGGCAGTTACAGCGGCCCGGCGACTCAGCTGCTGCTGCCGGCCAAACAGCAACTCAAACCAATGAGCTATAAGGGCTCGGCCGGCAAGGTCGAGCCGCTGACCCTGGCCCAGACCGGCAAAGCCGCCTGGCAGATCGCTACGTCAGCCGCCGGCGGTACGGATGAGTTACTGCAGGTCTCGTCCTTTATGGACGGTGACGGCGACGATGATTTCGCAACCCGCTACACGACCTATCGTTTTATCGATGGGCAATGGCAGGCCGTGTCGCGTCAGAAGGCGGGTTATTGGGACACGGAAAGCGAATTCCCCCCGAGTGCCGCGTTTCCCTGAGTGTCGCTTTTGCGTGAGAGCGTCACTACCAGAAGATCATTTTCAACGCCAAGGCAATCACGACTACGTTGAAAGCGCTTTCCATCCACTTATCGCCTTTCTGAAGAGCAAACTTGGCGCCCGCATTGGCGCCAAATAGCGTGCCTATGATCAGGCAACACCCGTACTGCCAATTAATAATTCCGCTGACACCGAATATTATTAACGAGCCGACTGAGAGGATGAGGCCACCCACCTTACGTGTGCCAACTGACTCACTGATCGTTTTTTTAAAAAATATAATATACAAATAAGTTGATAGCTTGGCCTGCCCGCCGAACAGGCCGCCGATCATGCCGACGGGAATAAACAGGATATACCCGCAAAAGCGCCTGAGCGAAGAAGGGGCCGTCTTCGGCGAGTGAGGCTTCCTGATGAGTGAAAGCCCCACCAGTAGCAGTGTCAGACCGCCAATGATTTTATGCAGCAGCGCCGGATCTATTTGCACGAGCAGACTTGCACCGACCAAGGCGCCAGCCAACCCAAGTGCGGCGGCGGGGGCCGCTAACCTGTAATCCACTTTTCCATTGTTATGAAAGTGTCTTAATCCGGCAAACATCGTCCCTACCGATGCCAGACGGGCTGTCGCTATCGACGCCTGTGGGGATATTCCGAGCCAGATCATCACCGGCACTGTTAGAAATACACTGCCGCCGGTATTGGTGCCGATAAAACCCGTCATAACACCCAGTACGACCAACCCTGCGCCTATCAGCCACTCATGCTCAATCATATTGAAAGACCTGCATCCCTGATGAAGTGCATTAATTGTTATTCGTTCAAGTAGAGGGGGTCTACCCAATGGTAGCAATTGCGGTCCCTGCTATTAGCGGTTAGGTGCAGTTTTGCGGTGTGCACAAAGCTATATTCACCAATGATCGGACGACGGCGATCAAAGGTGTCGCCTATCGCTTTTGAAACAAGACTACTGAGTTTTAATACCTTTTGGCTTTTGCCGCTGCACAATATTGAATTGAAATGAAGATTTGTAATCAGTAGACATGTCTCAGTGATACCGCAACGTTCGCCGATGCCATTCACGGTGCACGACACAAAGGTAGCGCCTGCTTCGATGGAGGCCAGTGTATTTGCCATTGCCAAACCTCTGTCATCATGGAAGTGCACTTCTAAGTCAACGTTGGGTAATGCCTGTTTAATCAGCTGAACTGTGGATCGAACCTTGAAAGGCTCACAGATGCCCAGTGAGTCGGCATAACATATGCGGTCGGCGCCGGCGGTTTCGGCGATTTTATAGGTTTCAATCAATGCTGCCAGATCAGTTCTTGAGGCATCCTCAATGGTGTATCGCACGTTCAGCCCTAGCGATTTAGCATATAGGATGCTACGCCTGACAAGTTCTTGTATCTCTTCTTTTGTTTTTCTGAGCCTGTATTTTTGGGAGGCCTCATTAATGCCTGCAAATATCCCTATCCAATTAGCCCCCGTTGCGTAAACGGCATCAATGTCATCGCGATGCGCACGCGAGTGCGCCAGTATGTTTTTCGCCAGCCTCGACTTTACCAGTGAGGTGACTCGGTCAAACTCCTGCTTTGATGCATAGGGGTGACCGGCTTCGATAAAGTCGATGCCTGCATCCGCGAGTGCTTGGCCAATGGCCAGCGTCGACTTGATTGTCAGCTTGACGCCTGGCGCTTGATTTCCTTCTCGCAGCGTTGAGTCGACAAGCGTAATAAATGTCATCACAAGCAATCCATTGTCATGAGGGTTAGCGGTGCATTGAGTGTTCGACGACTTTGCATTGTGACGAATACGTCAACAATTTATCTTCGTTGACTTCAACGCCGAGTCCGGGTTTGTCGATAGCGAGTGTTACTCTGCCATCGCAAAATGAATAACCGCTTTCATCAACAATATCATCGGCGAACCTCTCGGCAGGACAGCCATAGCCGGTGGTTGCCACATCTTTGAGCGTGGCAACAAAATGATGAAGAGCTGCAGTGCCAATTCCGAAGGGGTGCATGCTACCCGTGCTGACTTGCAGATCTGCAACTTCAGCAGCGGCACACAGTCGACGTGAGGCTAATATTCCGCCGGATTTGAAGGGTTTCAGACATATAGCGTGTGCTGCATTGAGGCTAATGATGTCCTTCAGATCCCTAGGGGTAAACAGGCTTTCATCGGCAATGATAGTCGTTGCTACATTCCGCTTTACTTCCGCTAACCCAGCGATATCATGACCTGGCGTTGGTTGCTCGACAGCGAAAACGCCATACTGCTCAATTCGCTTTATAAATTGGATGGCGGTGGGGACGTCGTAGGCGCAGTTGGGGTCTACTTCGAGCTCAAAGTGATCGCCTAGCGCATGTCTAACCGCTTTGAAACACGCGTAGTCATCTTCCAGTACCCCGGAACCTTTGAGTGTCAATCGGTTATAGCCCTGTGCCTGTAGTTCAAGTGCCCGCTCAGTCACCTCCCTGGCGGAGGCAAATGGCAAACTTCGACTGACGGTATAGCTGAGGTTGTATGCACCGCCCAACAAGTTGCAGACTGGAATGTTAAGCACTTTGCCCGCGAGGTCTAACAGAGCATGATCAATCGCACACTTGGCAAATAGATGCCCTTTGATCAGCGTGTCGAGTTGGCTCATGATAACTTCGAATGCGCAAGGGTCTTTTCCAATGATTGCCGGGCATAGATAACTTTCAAGGACGGCCAACATGGTTTCGGGAGTATCACCTTGAGCAGGATAGCGTCTTGAGATAATTCCGGACTCTCCCCAACCTACCAAGCCAGTATCGGTGGTTAACTTTAATACTATATGCCGCCCCTTCGGGGTTATGTTGGTAGCGGTTTGGTAGGGGTTTTTATAGGGGATTTCGGTCAAGAAGATTTCGGCTTTGGCAATAAGCATGCTTTAACATCCTGTTAGAGGGCCGGGCTGGAAGGACAGGTGAAATGTAGTTTATTAACTGTGTTTTTATCAAGCGCGCGAACCGTATCGTCTTAATGATCGATCATGAAAATAATTTCATTATTGGAAGTGTTGCTTTTTAAAGAAAGGAGCGGCGTTGCATATTTTTCCCACCGAATTCAATGTGGATTGAGTTGTTACAGTTTTAATTAAAATGACGTATGTCGTTTTTGTGAAGGGTTTATATGTTTCCAGGTGGTCGTGCAGGCGGGGTTGTTATGATGATTTGATCTAAAGGTATGACTTTTATTGATGAGGATGTAGCGGAGGCTGGCGGGTGAGTGGATCTATTCAGACACCCGTCGCCTCTGCGGTTTAGAGGGTTTTCAAATCTCTAACAAGGCGCCCAGCTCACGCTCCAGTTCTTCATGATCGCCCACATTCAGCTCAATCAACCGCCGCAAATGGCTGATCGACTCCAAGTCTATGTGCTCACACACAAACCCCAACTGCCCATGATCATCGTGGGCCAGCCTTACCTGCATCTTTATATGCGCCTGCGGATCCAGACGGATATCCACAGCAAACAGCTGAGTGTGATCGCCCTGCCAATCATCAGGGCGCTGCACCAACAAACCTTTGAGCGACAGATCCACCAATTGCACCGGCCAATTCCAGTGGTCTTGCGCAATAGTCGTTCGGGCATCAAAGGCTATACGCCGGAAACGGCGGCGATCGGACGGGTGTTCGCTCATGGTCAAACCCTCTGTGGATAAGGGAATTGTAGCCCTGCGCCATCATCGGGCGTTTATTTCTGCTTTTTTTACGGTTGCAAGGCTCTAGACCAACGTAGGGGGCTGGCCTTTAGGGCCAACAGCGCTAAACTCGGGCTGGCTGTCTTTCTGTCCACCCTGGCTGGAATATAAAAATGAAAAATAATAATAGCCTGCTACGCCATCTACCCTGGCTGGTGCTGGCAATTGTAGGAGCATGCGCCCTGGGCGTAGTGGCCTTGCGCCGCGGCGAGGCGATCAACGCCTTGTGGATTGTGGTTGCTGCTGTCGCCATCTACCTGGTTGCGTACCGTTACTACAGTCTGTTCATCGCTAACAATGTGATGCAGCTCGACCCACGGCGGGCCACCCCCGCAGTGCTTAACAATGACGGTCTGGACTATGTGCCGACCAACAAACACATTCTTTTTGGTCACCACTTTGCGGCGATTGCCGGTGCAGGCCCGCTGGTCGGCCCGGTACTGGCGGCGCAAATGGGCTACCTGCCCGGCACGCTTTGGCTGATTGCCGGCGTGGTGCTGGCCGGTGCGGTGCAGGACTTCATGGTGCTGTTCCTGTCCACTCGTCGCAATGGCCGTTCCCTGGGGGACATGGTTCGCGAAGAGATGGGTCGCATTCCGGGGACCATCGCGCTGTTTGGCTGCTTCCTGATCATGATCATCATCCTTGCGGTGCTGGCGCTGATCGTGGTCAAGGCCTTGGCCGAGAGCCCGTGGGGCATCTTCACGGTGATGGCGACCATCCCGATTGCGATGTTCATGGGCGTGTACATGCGCTACATCCGTCCGGGCCGCATTGGGGAAATCTCGGTCATCGGCGTGCTGTTGCTGCTGGGTTCGATCTGGCTGGGTGGGCAAATCGCCGCTGACCCGGTGTGGGCCAAGGCCTTCTCGTTTACCGGGATCCAGATCACCTGGATGCTGGTGGGCTACGGTTTCGTCGCTGCGGTACTGCCGGTGTGGCTGATCCTCGCTCCGCGTGACTACCTCTCCACGTTCTTGAAAATCGGCACCATCATTGCCCTGGCGATCGGCATTCTGGTCACCATGCCAGAGCTGAAAATGCCGGCCCTCACCCAATTCATCGACGGTACCGGCCCGGTATGGAAGGGCGGCCTGTTCCCGTTCCTGTTCATCACCATTGCCTGTGGCGCGGTGTCGGGTTTCCACGCACTGATCTCTTCGGGCACCACGCCCAAGCTGCTGGATAACGAAGTCAACTCGCGCTACATCGGTTACGGCGCGATGCTGATGGAATCGTTCGTGGCGATCATGGCCATGGTTGCCGCTTCGGTCATTGAGCCTGGCGTGTACTTCGCCATGAACAGCCCGGCTGCGGTAGTCGGCGCTGACGTGGTGACGGTGGCGCAAACCGTTAGCAGCTGGGGTTTTGCAATTACCCCGGAAGCCTTGACGGCAGTGGCCCATGACATCGGTGAAACCACCATCCTGGCGCGTGCCGGCGGTGCGCCGACCCTGGCGGTGGGTATCGCGCAGATCCTGCACAGTGTGCTGCCGGGTGAAAACACCATGGCGTTCTGGTACCACTTTGCGATTCTGTTCGAAGCCCTGTTCATCCTGACCGCCGTCGACGCCGGCACCCGTGCCGGACGCTTCATGCTCCAGGATCTGCTTGGCTCCTTCGTGCCGTCGCTCAAGCGCACCGAGTCCTGGACCGCCAACCTGATTGCTACGGCAGGTTGCGTGGCAATGTGGGGCTACCTGCTGTACCAGGGCGTGATCGACCCGCTGGGCGGCATCAACACCTTGTGGCCGCTGTTCGGTATCTCCAACCAGATGCTCGCCGGTATCGCGCTGATGCTCGCCACCGTTGTGCTGATCAAAATGAAGCGCCAGCGCTACATTTGGGTGACCATGCTGCCGGCTGTCTGGCTGCTGATCTGCACCGTGACCGCAGGTTTCATCAAGCTGTTCGACGCTAACCCGGCGATCGGCTTCCTGTCGCTGGCCAAGAAGTACAGCGATGCCCTGGCCAACGGCCAGATCCTCGCGCCGGCCAAGAACATCGACCAGATGCAACACGTGATCTGGAACGCCTACACCAACGCAACGCTGACGGTGCTGTTCCTGTTCGTGGTCTTCAGCATCCTGTTCTATGCGCTCAAGGTCGGCGTCGCCGCCTGGGGCAACAAAGAACGCACGGACAAAGAAGCCCCGTTCCAGGCTGTACCGGACGCGTAAACGAGGATTGCAACCATGTTCAATGACATCAGTCGCCTCGGTAAATACCTCGGTCAGGCCGCGCGCCTGATGGTCGGCATGCCCGACTACGACACCTACGTCGAGCATATGCAAACCAAGCACCCGGATAAACCGATGATGGACTACAAGGCGTTCTTCCGTGAACGCCAGGAAGCCCGTTACGGTGGCAAGGGTGGGCCCAAGTGCTGCTGACCCGGTATTCGGGCTGGCGGTGATCCCATGTGGGAGCGGGCTTGTGTGGGAACTGGCTTGCCTGCGATAGCATCACCTCGGTCTGACTGATAGACCGAGTTGTTTGCATCGCAGGCAAGCCAGCTCCCACATGGGTCTGCTCCCCCATTTGTTTCTGTGTTTCTTCAAGGAGAATTTTTTGTCCTCTCCCATCCCCGTCACCATCCTCAGCGGCTTCCTCGGCGCCGGAAAAACCACCTTGCTGCGCCATCTGCTTAAAGCCGAGCACGGCCTTAAAATCGCCGTGATCGAAAACGAATTCAGTGATGCCGGCATCGACACCCAACTGTTGGGCGCCGAGCCTGTACAAGTCATGACCCTGTCCAACGGTTGCGTGTGCTGCACCATCCACACCGACCTGACCAAAGCCCTGTACCTGCTGCTCGAACGTCTGGACAGCGGCGAGATCGCCTTCGACCGCCTGGTGATCGAGTGCACCGGCCTGGCCGACCCTGCGCCCGTGGCCCAGACCTTTTTCATCGACGAGGAGCTGCGCGAGCGCTACATCCTCGACGGTATCATCACCCTGGTGGACGCGGCCCACGCCGAGCATCACCTGACCCAAACCATCGCCCAGGCCCAGATCGGTTTTGCCGACCGCCTGCTGGTGAGCAAGCGCGACCTGGTGGACGAAGCCACCTTCGACGCCCTTAGCCAGCGCCTGACCCGCATCAACCGCCGCGCGCCGATTCGGGTGGTCGACCACGGCAAAATCGACCTGGCCGAACTGCTCGACGTGCGCGGCTTCAACCTCAATGCCGGCATGACCCTGCGCCCGGTCAGTGCCGCGCCATCCATCGACCGTATTTCCAGCCTGGTGCTGCGCACCGACCAGCCGCTGGATATCGACCGGCTCAGCGAGTTCATGAATGAGTTGCTGGAAGATCACGGCAAACAGCTGCTGCGCTACAAAGGCGTGCTGAACATTGCCGGGGAAGACCGGCGCATGGTGTTTCAGGGCGTGCTCAAGCTCTACGGTTTCGATTGGGACAGCGAATGGGCCGAGGGCGAGGCGCGTGAAAGTGTGATTGTGTTTATTGCCGACGAGTTGCCCGAGGACAAAATCCGTGAAGGCTTCCATCGCGTCTACCAGTCCTGACCTGAAACACGGTCAAAAATGTGGGAGCGGGCTTGCTCGCGAATACGGTGGTTCAGCTAGCACAAGTATCAACTCAAAGACCGCTTTCGCGAGCAAGCCCGCTCCCACATTTGATTCGGTTTCAGGTGAGAGAGCCGTTTTTCAGGCATAAAAAAGCCCGGCTCAAGAGCCGGGCTTTTCAGTCACGCAACTGCAATCAAGCGCCGTACACCGGCAGCTTTTTGCAGATGGCCTTGACCTTCTCACGGACCGCGTCGATCACGGCTTCGTTGGAAAGGTCTGCCAGGATGTCGCAGATCCAGCCGGCCAGTTCTTTGCACTCTGCTTCTTTAAAGCCACGAGTGGTCACAGCCGGGGTGCCGAAGCGCAGGCCGGAGGTGACGAACGGCGAACGCGGGTCGTTCGGCACGGAGTTTTTGTTCACGGTGATGAAGGCTTTGCCCAGTGCGGCGTCAGCATCTTTACCGGAAATGTCCTGCTTGATCAGCGACAGCAGGAACAGGTGGTTTTCAGTACCGCCGGACACCACGTCAAAGCCGCGCTCGATAAACACGCTGGCCATGGTCTGGGCGTTCTTTACCACTTGTTGCTGGTAAGTCTTGAACTCAGGCTGCAGGGCTTCTTTGAAGCAGATCGCTTTGGCAGCGATGACGTGCTCCAGCGGGCCGCCCTGGGCGCCTGGGAATACTGCGGAGTTGAGCTTCTTCTCGATCTCGGCGTTGGCGCGCGCCAGGATCAGGCCGCCACGTGGACCACGCAGGGTCTTGTGGGTGGTGGTGGTCACCACGTCAGCGAATGGCACCGGGTTCGGGTAGACGCCAGCGGCGACCAGACCGGCTACGTGAGCCATGTCCACGAACAGGTAGGCGCCAACCTTGTCGGCGATAGCGCGAAAGCGCGGGAAATCGAGGATCTGCGAGTAGGCAGAGAAACCGGCCACGATCATTTTTGGCTTGTGCTCGACCGCCAGGCGCTCGACTTCGTCGTAGTCGATCAGGCCGTTGGCATCGATACCGTATTGAACGGCGTTGTACAGCTTGCCGGAGGAGGAAACGCTGGCGCCGTGGGTCAGGTGACCGCCGTGGGCCAGGCTCATGCCCAGGATGGTGTCGCCGCCTTGCAGCAGGGCCAGGTACACGGCGCTGTTGGCTTGGGAACCGGCGTGCGGCTGAACGTTGGCGTAATCGGCGCCGAACAGTTCCTTGGCACGGTCGATAGCCAGTTGCTCAACCACGTCGACGTACTCGCAACCACCGTAGTAGCGCTTGCCAGGGTAGCCTTCGGCGTATTTGTTGGTCAGAACCGAACCTTGAGCCTCCATCACCGCAGGGCTGGTGTAGTTTTCCGAAGCGATCAGCTCAATGTGCTCTTCCTGGCGCACGGCTTCTTGCTCCATGGCGGCGAAGAGATCGGCGTCGTACTTGGCAATAGTCAAATCACGGCTGAACATGGCGGTCCTCAAGGATCGGGGGCAGAAAAGGAGGGCATTCTAACCCAATGGGTTTTAGATGGCATATGAAAGGACATCATGTCGCGGACAAGTGGGGCTCACTTTAGCCACCGATCGTTCCCACGCTCTGCGTGGGAATGCCGCCCTGGACGCTCTGCGTCCACTGTGGAGGTCAGTCGAACATGAACAGCGCGTCGTTACTGAACTGCGCCTCAAACCGATTTGCCGGCATCGGCCGCCCAAACAGATAACCCTGCACCTCGTCGCAACCGTGCTCACGCAGGAAATCGAGCTGCTCATGGGTTTCCACGCCCTCGGCGATCACCGCCAGGTTGAGGCTGTGGGCCATGGCGATAATTGCGCGGGCAATTTGCGCGTCCTGCTCGCCGGACGGCAGGCCGTCGACAAAGGTGCGGTCGATCTTCAACACATCGATGGGGAATTGCTTGAGGTAGTTGAGCGACGAATAACCGGTGCCGAAGTCGTCCACCGCAATGCTCAGGCCGAGGTTTTTCAGGCTGGCAAGGATCTGCATGGCCTCGTTGACTTCGCGCATCAGGATACTTTCGGTCAGCTCCAGCTCCAGGCACGCCGGCGGCAGGCCAGTGTCCTTGAGAATGGTGGCGATACGCTCGCCCAACTGCCCATCGGAGAACTGCCGTGCCGAGATGTTCACCGAGACTTTCGGCACGCGCACCTTGTTCTGGTGCCAGGTCTTGAGCTGGCGGCAAGCCTCAGAGATCACCCAGTCGCCCACGTCCACCACCAGCCCCAACTCTTCCAGCACCGGAATGAAATCCCCCGGCGGCACCAGCCCACGGCGCGGGTGACGCCAGCGCAGCAGGGCTTCGGCGCCGGTCAGGCGCTTGCCGTCGCCGCTGAACTGCGGTTGGTAATACAGCACGAATTCGTTCTGTTCCAGGGCATGGCGCAGGTCGCTTTCCAGCTCCAGACGCTCCAGGGCGCTGGCGTTCATGTCGGCCTGATAGAACTGGAAGTTGTTCTTGCCGCGCTCCTTGGCGTGGTACATCGCCGTGTCGGCGTTTTTCATCAACTGGCTCAGCTCGTTGCCGTCCTGCGGGCTTAAGGCGATGCCGATACTGGCGGTCACAAAGAACTCGCGGCCCTCCAGCACAAACGGCTTCACCAGGCTCGCCAGGATCTGTTCGGCCACGCTGATTGCGCGGTTCAACGCCATCTCGCGGCTCACCCGTGGTTGCAGCAGCAGGGTGAACTCGTCACCGCCCATGCGCGCCACGGTGTCGTCTTCGGCCACACAGCCGAGCAGGCGGGTGGCCATTTCCTTGAGCATGCGGTCGCCGGCGGCGTGGCCCAAGGAGTCGTTGATCGGTTTGAAACGGTCGAGGTCGAGGAACATCAGCACCACCCACGACTTTTGCCGTTCGGCCGACTGCAACGCGGTGTGCAGGCGGTCCTGGAACAGCGTGCGGTTGGGCAGGTGCGTCAGGGCGTCGTAATACGCCAGGCGATGAATGCGCTGTTCGCTGGCCTTGCGCTCGCTGATATCGCTGAAGAAACACACGTAGCTGGCCAGGTCGCCTTCATCGTCGAACACGGCGGTAATGCCGACCCAGGCCGGGTAATGCTCGCCATTGCGACGCTTGAGCCACACTTCACCTTCCCAGGTACTGTGCTGGTGCAACTGCTTGAGCACGTAACGCAGGTGGGCTTCCTGCTGTTCGTCGACGGTGAGCATGTTCGGCAACTGGTCGAGCACATCCGCCACGGCATAGCCGCTGACGCGGCTGAACGCCTCGTTGGCTTGCACGATATAACCGGCCGGGTCGGTGATCAGGATCGCTGAGGTTGAGTGCTCGAATACCGTGGCCGCCATGCGCAGGTCTTTTTCGGCGCGGCGTTGCTGGCTGATGTCACGGCCCACACCAAGGATGCCTTCGAACGCGCCGTGTTCATCCCACACCAGCACCAGGCGCATCTCGATCGGTACCTTGCGGCCATCGGCGCGCAGGCAGTCGAACAGGAACAGCTGGGTATGCACTTGATCGCGCAGCGTATTCAGCGCGGCGGCGTCGCCCAGGGCACGGCTGACCTGTTCCATCAGGCTGTAAATGCCGGCCAGTTGCTGCGGGTTGGCGATGATCGACTGCCAGCCGTTCTTGAACACCCAGTCCACGTCATAACCCAGCACGGCGTTGACCGACGGGCTGACGTAGTTGAGGGCCAACTGGCTGTCGGTGGAGCAGATCACGTCACTGATGCTTTCGGCCAGCATGCGGTAGCGCTGCTCGCTGTCGCGCAGGGATTCGCTGGCTTCAATCTGGTCGGTGATGTCCTTGGCCACGCCGATGATGCGCGTGACCACCGCGGTTTTGTCGCGGGCCAGGGCCTGCTCGCGGATATCAAAGCGCCGCCACTGGTTATTGCGATGACGAAAGCGCAACTGGCACTGCAACTGCGTGGTGTAACCGACCTCACGCTGGCGTTGGCGCAAGTCGTGGTAGTACTCGGCATCTTCGGGGTGCAACAGGATTTCCCAGAAGTACTCGCCCATTTGCTGCAGTTCGGCCTTGTTGTAGCCGAGGGTGTGGCCCAAATGGTGGTTGCTGAAAATCATGCGCTGGCTGATCACGTCCTGCACATACAGGTGATCCGGCACGGTGCGCACCACGTCCGACCAGAAACTCTCGCGCTCCACCAGCGACAGCTCGATCAGCTTGCGGCTGGTGATATCGTTGATGCTGAGGATCACGGCCTTGAAGTCGTCCTGCTGCTCCGGCAGGCGCATCACCAGCCACAGGTATTGATCGTTACCGGCGACGTCATTGAGCTGGATTTCCAGCTCCAGCTGCTTTTGCTGGGTCAGCACCGCCTCAAGCACTTGATAGCCGATGGCGGTGGCATTGCGTGGGCAATCATCGATCAGGCGTTCCCAGGCTTCCTCGCATGAGCCAACATTCAACAGGCGCACGGCCACCTGGTTGACTTCGGTAATGCGCAATTCCCTGAGCAATTGCTGACGTTCTGCGGCGTTATTGTGCAGCCAGGCCTGCAATTGCTCGCGAGTCTGCTCCCGGGTTTTGTCAAAAAACGCCTTGAGCTCCGACAGGTCCAGCACGCACAGGGCCACGCCGGTGCCTTCGAAAATATCCTGGTAACGCCGGCGGCCCTCATGCACCTGGCGCTGGCGGCGGCGCATGTTCAGCAGCACGATCAGCGGGATCAGCGAGAACGCCAGGCCCAGCAGGCATTTACCGATAAACGCCGGCAGCAGTTGTTGCAGCACCGCACTGCGGTCGAACAGGCCGCGCAATTGCCAGTCGCTTTTGCTCAGGGGCGTGACCAGTACGCTTTTGCTCAATTCATCCGGCGTCAGCGCCGAGGCCCACTGTGCGGGCATGCCATTGTCACGGCTGACCACGCGGTGGTTCAGGCGGTTCTCGATGGCCCACATCGGGCGCTGGCCCTGGCCGTCCTGGCGGGTGAGGTTGCTCAGGTAGTTGGGCGCCAGGCGCAAGGCCCAGTACATTTTCGAGCCGCCACTGGGCTGCTGCAGCAACAAATAGATCAGGGTGCCGTCGGCGTTGTTGCTCAGGTAATAAGGTTGCGAGTGGCTGCGCTGCACCAGTTCCTCGAGCCAGGCGCGGTCCTGGCTGTCTTTGGCGCTGTCACTGATCAGCGCGCCGCTGGGGGCGAGCAGGGCGACACTGCGCAGCTCCGGCAGCGAACGTTGCAAGGTACGCATCAATGCCTGTTGCTGTTCGTCGTTGCGCGGCGGCTCGACCATCGGCAGCAGGTTCAGGGCGATTTTCGCGCTCAGGGCCATGTTCAGGCTGATCTGTTCAGCCAGGTCGGCGCTGTAGTCGATGGTGTATTGCTGCTGGTTTTTCTGGTTTTGCTGCAGCTGGTCCAGCAGTTGCCAGAACAATAGCGCCAGAAGCATCAGCACCAGCGTCGCCAACGCGCCTTTAAAAGTGCCGTGCAGGGGCGCGCCCGGCGCTATATGAGCGGCGCGCAAGGGCGTGGGCGGAGTGACTTTGGACAAGCTGTGATCCTGCGGTTTGGCTGGACTGGCGCGCGACGTGCACTATAAGCCGGACGCCCGGAGGGCGGCTAGCATGCCTTGCCTTGTGGCAAAGTGCCAGCCCCGCCTGGCTGGACTGCCCAAGCGCATTCAGGTAGCTTTGCCGGTTACGCGGGGGCGTTCCAGCCCCAGACATTCAGGCTTTTTCCGCTCGCAGGCATTGATGATAGTCAACGGCCCGCGCCGCGCATGGCCTGCACGGGCTCCGCCCGCTTAATTCATCAGTCACTGACGCTAGGTTCACCATGGCTCAATACGTCTTCACCATGCATCGGCTGGGAAAAGTTGTTCCGCCGAAGCGGGAAATCCTGAAAAACATTTCGCTGTCCTTCTTCCCCGGCGCCAAGATCGGCGTGCTCGGCCTCAACGGTTCGGGTAAGTCCACGCTGCTGAAAATCATGGCCGGCGTCGACACCGAGTTCGAAGGCGAAGCCCGCCCGATGCCCGAACTGAACATCGGCTACCTGCCGCAAGAGCCGATCCTGGACCCGACCAAGACCGTGCGTGAAGTGGTCGAAGAAGCGGTGGCCGTGATCAAGAACGCCCAGGCCCGCCTGGACGAGGTGTACGCCGCCTACGCCGAAGAAGATGCCGACTTCGACAAACTGGCCGCCGAACAGGCCAAGCTCGAAGCCATCCTGCAGGCTGGCGACGGCCACAACCTGGAACGCCAGCTGGAAGTCGCTGCCGACGCGCTGCGTTTGCCTGCGTGGGACGCCAAGGTCGAATTCCTCTCCGGCGGTGAAAAACGCCGTGTGGCCCTGTGCCGCCTGCTGCTGTCGGCTCCCGACATGCTGCTGCTCGACGAACCGACCAACCACTTGGACGCCGATTCCGTCGCCTGGCTGGAGCACTTCCTGCACGACTTCCCGGGCACCGTGGTAGCGATCACGCACGACCGTTACTTCCTCGACAACGTCGCCGGCTGGATCCTCGAGCTCGACCGTGGCGCCGGTATCCCTTACGAGGGCAACTACTCCGGTTGGCTGGAAGCCAAATCCGACCGTCTGGCGGCCGAATCCAAGCAACAATCGGCCCACGAAAAAGCCATGAAGGAAGAGCTGGAGTGGGTGCGCAAAGGCGCCAAGGCCCGCCAGTCCAAATCCAAGGCACGTCTGCAACGCTTTGAAGAAATGCAGTCGCAGGAATTCCAGAAGCGCAGCGAAACCAACGAGATCTACATCCCGGCCGGCCCGCGCCTGGGTGACAAGGTCATCGAATTCAAGAACGTCTGCAAAGGCTATGGCGACCGCGTGCTGATCGACAACCTGTCGTTCTCCATGCCAAAAGGCGCGATCGTCGGCGTTATCGGGGGTAACGGTGCGGGTAAATCCACACTGTTCCGCATGCTGATGGGCAAGGAAACTCCGGATTCGGGCAGCATCGAAATCGGTGAAACCGTGCAGCTGGCCTGTGTGGACCAGAGCCGCGAAGACCTCGACGGCAGCAAAACGGTATTCCAGCAAGTCTCCGAGGGTTCGGACCAGATCCGCATCGGCAACTATGAGATCCCGTCGCGCACCTACGTCGGCCGTTTCAACTTCAAGGGCGGCGACCAGCAGAAGTTCGTCAAGGACCTGTCCGGTGGTGAGCGCGGTCGCTTGCACCTGGCCCTCACCTTGAAAGAAGGCGGCAACGTGTTGCTGCTCGACGAACCGTCCAACGATCTCGACGTTGAAACCCTGCGCTCCCTGGAAGAAGCCCTGCTGGACTTCCCGGGCGCCGCCATTGTGATCTCTCACGATCGGTGGTTCCTGGACCGCGTCGCGACGCACATCCTGGCCTACGAAGATGACTCCCAGGCGGTGTTCTTCGAAGGTAACTACACCGAGTACGAAGCGGACCGTAAGAAGCGTTTGGGCGATGCTGCTGCCCAGCCGCACCGTGTACGGCACAAAAAACTGGCCTGAGTTGGGCTGGTTTGAAAGAGCGGAGCCTTCGGGCTCCGCTTTTTTTTGCGCGTAATTCAGGAGGGCCGAGGTGGATTTATCGCAGGCAAGCCAGCTCCCACCTTTGGCCGCCTTTCAAGCTGGCAACCCGATCAAATGTGGGAGCTGGCTTGCCTGCGATAGCGGTTTACCCGTTGGTGCATTTGCTGATGTGAAATCCCCTTAATGGTGCAAGAAATCACAATAATTTATATATAAAGCACCATTTAAATTCACAAAGGCGACACTTTGCGCTTTTCAGGTGCAACATGAATTGCTAAGGTCCGGCTCAATCTCATTTAAAAACAATCAATTTGCCGAGACTTCTCCATGATCGAATCTGTCGAATCCTTCCTTTCGCGCCTCAAGAAACGCGACCCCGACCAGCCGGAGTTCCACCAGGCCGTAGAAGAAGTCCTGCGCAGCCTGTGGCCGTTTCTTGAGGCCAACGCTCACTACTTGACGTCGGGCATTCTGGAGCGCATCTGCGAGCCGGAACGCGCGATCACCTTTCGGGTGTCGTGGGTGGATGATCACGGCAAGGTTCAGGTCAATCGCGGGTTTCGCATCCAGATGAACAGCGCCATCGGCCCCTACAAAGGCGGCCTGCGCTTTCACCCGTCGGTGAACCTGGGCGTGCTCAAGTTCCTCGCCTTCGAACAAACCTTCAAAAACTCCCTGACCTCGCTGCCCATGGGCGGCGGCAAAGGCGGCTCGGACTTCGACCCCAAGGGCAAGAGCGACGCCGAAGTGATGCGCTTCTGCCAGGCATTCATGAGCGAACTGTACCGCCACATCGGCGCCGACGTGGACGTGCCGGCTGGCGATATCGGTGTGGGCGCGCGTGAAATCGGCTTCCTGTTTGGCCAGTACAAACGCCTGAGCAACCAGTTCACCTCAGTACTGACCGGCAAAGGCATGGCCTACGGCGGCAGCCTGATCCGCCCTGAAGCCACCGGCTTTGGCTGCGTGTACTTCGCTGAAGAAATGCTCAAGCGCAACGGCCAGCGGGTTGAGGGTAAACGCGTGGCGGTCTCCGGCTCGGGTAATGTCGCGCAATATGCTGCGCGCAAAGTCATGGACCTTGGCGGCAAGGTGGTTTCCCTGTCCGACTCCGAAGGCACCTTGTACGCCGAAAGCGGTTTGACCGAGGAGCAATGGTCGGCGCTGTTGGAGCTCAAAAATGTGCAGCGCGGGCGGATCAGTGAATTGGCTTCTCGTTACGGGCTGGAATTTCGCGCCGGTAAAACGCCATGGGAACTGGCCTGCGACATCGCCTTGCCCTGCGCCACCCAGAACGAGCTCGACGCCGAAGCCGCCCGCACGCTGCTGCGCAACGGCTGTATCTGCGTGGCCGAAGGCGCCAACATGCCAACCACCTTGGAGGCTGTGGATATCTTTATCGAGGCGGGCATTCTGTTCGCGCCGGGCAAAGCCTCCAACGCCGGTGGCGTGGCCGTGAGTGGCCTGGAAATGTCGCAGAACGCCATGCGCCTGCTGTGGACGGCAGGCGAAGTCGACAGCAAGCTGCACAACATCATGCAGTCGATCCACCACGCCTGCGTGCACTACGGCGAAGAAAACGGCCGGGTCAACTACGTGAAGGGCGCGAACATCGCAGGCTTTGTGAAAGTCGCCGATGCGATGCTGGCTCAAGGTATCGTCTAAACCTCGGGCTCGACGCGCAGCACCTCGATCAACTGATCGCCGACGGGGCGTTTCCACAGCACCTCGTCGCCGACTTGCGCACCCAGCAATGCGCGGCCCAGCGGTGAGCCCCAGTTGATCAGATGGGCGTGGGCGTCGGCCTGGTCTTCGCCGACCAGTTGAATGCGCTGGTGTTCGTCCTGCTCGTTGGCAAAAGTCACCCAGCTGCCGATCTGTACCTTGTCGGTGGAAGTGGCCGGTGCTACCACTTGGGCGCTTTGCACGCGCTGGTTGAAGTAGCGCAAATCGCGCTCAAGGTCCGCCAGGCGTTGTTTATCGTCCTTGGCGGATTCGAGGCTGTGTTCCTGCTGCAACTGCGCAACCTTGGCTTGCAACTGCGCCAACCCTTGCGCGGTGAGGCGGTTGGGCTGCTCACTCACTTGGCGCTCCACCGGCTGATCGGCCTGGGCGGCGGCGTTGTCTTCATTTACAAAAGCTCGGCTCATGACGTTCTCCTTCTATGAAGGTTGGGCCATGGTCGCCGCGCGATCGTTCCCACGCTCTGCGTGGGCATGCAGCCCTGGACGCTCTGCGTCCGCTTTTCAGGAAAGCGTCCTATTGCGTGCGATAGGCGCGGGCGGCGTCACGATCTTTTTCCTGCTGCCAGGCGCGTTCACGGTCATCCCAGTGATTGTCCTTGTAGTCGCGCAACTCCTCGTTCTCGCGCATGGCCTTGCACTGGCGGAAACCGTCTTCCCAGCCCTCGGCGTATTCACGGTCCTTCAGATAACGCGGCACGTTCTTGCGAAACTCCCCGCTGATCACACCCGCCGCCTGGCGACCACTGCTGCAACCGTCATCAAAACCATCGGCAAAGGCCGGAGGATAACCCTTGGCGATTAAATCCTGATGGGTGGACTGGCAACCCGACAACCACACTAGCGCACACAGCATTACCGCAGACCGCCACATGGCGTACTCCCTGGCCGCTTTACGGCTGATAGGGGAAGTCTAGTCAGGGAATTGTCGGGGAGGCGTGAAAGGGCGGTGAGAAAAGTGTTGAGTTAAAGGGCCATCAACGACGAGCGCTCGTTCCCACGCTCTGCGTGGGAATGCAGCCCAGGACGCTCTGCGTCCGCTTTGAAATCGTGACGCGGAGCGTCACAGGATGCATGCCCACGCGGAGCGTGGGAACGATCTATTAAAGGGCCATCAACGACGATTCCCTTTAACTTGCAGGACGTTTCCTAGAGAATCGCTGGCCTATTGTGCCTTAGGGTTTGGGGCACTAGTCTCCTGGCTCCGCTGTGAAAACAGCGGCCGGGTTTAGCGACCCGAACCATCGAGACTCATCCTCTTTACACACTTGGCAGGCGGTTTTTATACCTGTCGATATCGTGTTATGGCGGCTGTGCGCGGGAGATCTTCGGATCTGCCGGGTGTCTAGGTGACCGGTTCGCTAACCTGCGTACAGCTGCCACCCTTTCATGTTTAGCGACGTGCTCTGGTGGTCCTTTATCTCACTTAGCAGGTACACCATGTCTAAAGTCGTCCCCGATCCACCCCTGTCCTCAATCACCACCCTCGGCGTCGTCACCTTTGGCGACTACGGCGAAAACCAAAAGCCGCTGTTCCGCATCAATGCCGGCATGCCGATCGACGAAGCGCTGGAACACGCCTCCACCCTGCTGTTTTATTCCAAAAAACTCGCCATGGAAGCCGCCATGGACGTGCGCGGCGAGCAATACGCCTGGGCCGCGCATTACCTGTGTGAAATGGGCAAGGCCGTCGTCGACGACCTGACCCAAGCGATGACCCCTACCACTTAGCGGCTGAGCCGGCTCATGTGGCGAGCAGGCTTGCCCTGCGTTGGGCTGCGAAGCGGCCCCAATAAGGAGGAGTGCGGTGTATCTGGCACTCTTCGGTTGACTACTTTGGGGCTGCTGCGCAGCCCAACGCAGGGCAAGCCTGCTCGCCACAAAGGGGTTATGTCGTCTGGTAGGTCGTCAATGCGGAATGTTCAGCCAATTCCTGCTGAATAAACGCCGCAATCATCGCGCGATACACCTGCTCAGTGACCTCAGGGTTGGCGCCCACCTCCTCGGATAACCCCCGCACTTTGGCGATCACCTGTTCAACCCGTTGCGGCGCCTTGACGCCATCGGCGTCTTTCTTAAAGCGCGCAGCCTGGGAAACGTAGTGGCCGCGCTCGGCCAGCAGGGTGACGATTTGTTGGTCGAGGCGGTCGATGTTTTCGCGGACTTGTTCAAGGGTGGTGCAGTTAACAGCCATGTTGAGGGAGCTCCTGATTTCGATGTATTTGGGATATGCACTGGCAAAATGTGGGAGCGGGCTTGCCTGCGATGGCGGTATGTCAGCTAAAAATTAACAACTGACACTCCACCATTGATCGTCCCCACGCTCTGCGTGGGAATGCCGCCCTGGACGCTCTGCGTCCGCTTTAAAGGCGTGACGCGGAGCGTCACAGGATGCATTCCCACGCGGAGCGTGGGAACGATCTGGGGTGGTTAGTAGTGATACCACTTCACTTCAAGCATCACTTCATTCACCGGCGTCGACAAATGGCTGTACTCACGCTGGGCACTCAAACGCAGGCCCAGGTTGCGCGACAATTCCCACTGTTGGTTCAGGCTGATGCTGCGCCGTACTTCGCCATTGGTGAAGAAATCACCCTTGGCTTCCAGGCTCAGATTCCCCAGCGGGTTTTTCCACAGCACGCCGGTGTTGAACCCGGCAGCCGGTGAGATGGCTTCGCTGAAGTCGTTGTTATGCTCCACACGCACGGTGCCGAGGGCGAAGCCCAGCATGTCGTCGGTGAGTTGCCAGGTGCCGCCCGCGCCGCCGTTGACGTGGGCAACCAGGGTTTCGTCGTCGTGTTTGCCAGGCACGCGCTCCAGGCCGCCGGTCACTTGCCAGGACCACGGCTGCAACAGCGCGTTGCGCGGGGTCAGGGAGCGGATGGTGGCCAGGTCGAGTTGCTGCAGTTGCCAGTGGTTGCCCTCGTACTGGCGCAGTTTCATTTGCAGAATTTCGATCTGCGCGCCCAGCGGGAAGCCTTCGGCGTTGTCGTTGAGGTCGTGGTAGGCCATGCGCAGGCCGTATTCGCCAAAGGTTTTGCTACCGCGGGTGCCGATGCCGGCCTGCCAGGTGCGCGATTCGTGGCCGTCTTCGGGCAGGCCGGGGCGTTCGATTTTAAGGTCGGGCGCCGGGTTCTGGTTGATCGCGCGCAGCAGTTCGAAGCTGCGTTGCGAGCGTTCGGTGTCGCGCTCCAGGCCATTGGCGCGGTAGCGGCCGAGGCGATAGGCAGCGTCGATAATCAGCGCCTGACGTTCGCGGGGCAGGGCTTTGAAGGCCGGTTCCTGCAACTGCTTCTGGTCATCGCTGATTTTCAGCACCCATTGCTGCTCGTCGCCATCCAGTGGCTTGGCGCGTTCCAGCAACTCGCGTTCACGGGACGGGCGGTAGTCGATCTTCTCCACCAGGCCCGCTTCTTTGACGGCTTTGACGGTGTCGGTGGGGATCGCCGTGAGCGGGAATTGCTCGGTCAGGCGCAGGCTCGGGCGCGCCACTTGCAGCAACTCCAGCAGGCGATAGGAACAGTTTTCATCGAAGAAGAAGTAGTCGAACTGGATCTGCTTGAGCTCCCACACGTGCTCGACCATGCGCTTGGTCTCGACTTCGGTGAGGTTCAGGCGGTATTCCCACAGGTCGCGGTTCTCGAGGCTGCGGTATTCCGAGAGTTTTTCCTGGTACGGCACCAGCGCGAACAGGCCGGGGTAGCCGCCCATCAGGCCTTTCCAGGCGTAGAGGATGCTGTTGTCGGAGCCTTCGATATAGGCGCCGAAGTTGATCGCATAGCTGAGCAGCGCGGTGTTGTTGCTCTGCACGTCAGCCTGGTCGATGCGCAACAGGGTGTGGCCGAACATCGACGACGGGCTGTTGAGGTAGGCCGCCGGGAAGATCATCACCGCGCTGTGGGGCGCGACGTCCTTGAACCATTGGGTGAATTCCTTGCACTCCAGCGCGGGCAAATCGGTCAGGTTCAACTGACTCTTGAGCCAGCGGGTACGTGCGGGGTAAACGCATTGGGCGTGCTTTTCGCCGAGGCTGGCCGGGGCGTACAGCGCCTCCACGGTGGCCTGCAGTTCCTGGTCCGGGTGGTGGGCGCCATCGGGGGCGAGGAAGAACTTTTTGTCGCTGACATAGCTGCGCCAGCCCTTGAGCTTGCCGGCCTCGTAATGACCCAAAGACAGCCAGAACGGATCATTGGCCAGTTGCTGCAAACGTTGATCATCAATATGCGGCGCCGCGTACAGCGGGGCGCAGGCGAAGAGTGCCAGCCAGGCAAAGCGTTTGAGCATAAGGGCAACTTAAGTCGGAAGTAGTGAGACCCAAAGGGGAGGCGGGCCCAAAAATAGAACCAAAAATAAAGCCAGAAATAAAACCCGCGCCTCGAAAGGCGCGGGCCAGTCGAGCTTAAGCCTGGGTAGCGTATTTGGCCAGGCGGGTATCGCTTTTCAGTACAGCCAGGGTGTTGTTGTGCACGTCGTCGGCGGTCACGTCAGCTTTGCTGAAGATCTGCTGGAAGTGCTCGTGGGTCACGGCCGCGAAGTGCTCGCGATCTTCCGGTGCAACGCCCAGTACCACCGCGTAGGTGGTCAGCGCTTCGCCGTTGCCTTTGGCCATGTCTTCGGACAGCTCGTTCATCATGCCATTCATGGCAATCCAGGACTTGCCGCCGTAGGTCAGGGCGCTGTTGGTGCTGCAACCGTTGGTGCCCGAGGTCATGCCGAAGGTGGCGTTACCCGAGGTGCCGTTGGTGGTGGAAGCGAGGAAGTGAGCCGGAGTACCGCGCTGGCCTTCGAACAGCATGTTGCCCCAACCGCAGTTCGGGCCACCTGGCGATTCAGCCATTGCATTGAGGGAGACAACGGTGAAGAGAGTACCAAGAAGGATCCGTTTCATAGCTTTGTTCTCTTTGTGTGCAAACCAATGGACAAGGGTTCAGGCGCGTCGCAGCGCCCTAGGGGCCAGTTATTAGTCCAACCCGCGCAGTTTGGAGTTTAGGCACGATCCCAGGGTTCCGTGATTTTTTATAAAACAATCGGTGTGGTTGTCGAGCGTGGCAGCGATTTTTTTGTAAGACGCATGCCCTGTCTATGCTTTCCCACAGCCTCGCCTTGCCAGAGCGCGTCAGCGAGAGCCAGAATGCCGACATCTGCCCCGCCTGATGTAAGGAAGCCCGATGCCTGATCCTGTTGCTGCCAGCTTGCGTCTAGCGCCCGAAGCGCTGACTCGCCCTTTCTCCGCTGAACAGTTCAGCTTCTCGACCACCAATGATTTGGAGCCCTTTCGCGGTGTGCTTGGCCAGGAACGCGCAGTAGAAGCGTTGCAGTTCGGTGTGGCGATGCCACGCCCCGGTTACAACGTGTTTGTCATGGGCGAGCCCGGTACCGGCCGCTTTTCGTTCGTCAAACGCTACCTGAAAGCCGAAGGCAAACGCCTGCAGACCCCGTCGGACTGGGTCTACGTTAACAATTTTGATGAGCCGCGCGAACCGCGTGCCCTGGAATTGCCGGGCGGCGCTGCGGCGGCGTTCATTGCCGATATCAACGCCTTGGTCGACAACCTTGTCGCCACGTTCCCGGCCGTGTTTGAACACCCGACCTATCAACAGCGCAAAAGCGCCATCGACCGCGCCTTCAACCAGCGTTACGACAAGGCCTTGGACGTGATCGAGCGCCTGGCGCTGGAAAAAGACGTGGCGCTGTACCGCGACAGCTCCAACATCGCCTTCACGCCGATGCTCGACGGCAAGGCGCTGGATGAGGCGGAGTTCTCGCAACTGCCGGAAGTCGATCGCGAGCGTTTCCACACGGATATTTCCGAGCTGGAAGAACGCCTCAACGAAGAGCTGGCCAGCTTGCCGCAGTGGAAACGTGAGTCCAACAACCAACTGCGCCAATTCAACGAAGAAACCATCACCCTGGCCCTGCAACCTTTGCTGGCGCCCTTGTCGGAAAAATACGCAGAAAACGCAGGCGTTTGCGGTTACCTGCAAGCCATGCAGGTCTACCTGCTGAAAACCGTGGTCGAGCAATTGGTCGACGACGCCAAGACCGACGCCCAGGCGCGCAAGCTGCTCGAAGAGCAATATTGCCCAAGCCTGGTGGTGGGCCACTCGGTCAACGGCGGCGCGCCGGTGGTGTTTGAGCCGCACCCGACCTACGACAACCTGTTCGGCCGTATCGAGTACAGCACCGACCAGGGCGCGCTCTACACCACCTATCGCCAGTTGCGCCCAGGTGCGTTGCACCGTGCCAATGGCGGTTTCCTGATCCTGGAAGCCGAAAAAATGCTCAGCGAGCCGTTTGTGTGGGACGCGCTCAAGCGTTCCTTGCAGTCGCGCAAGCTGAAGATGGAGTCACCGCTGGGTGAGCTGGGGCGCTTGGCCACCGTGACCCTCAACCCGCAGATGATCCCGTTGCAGGTCAAGGTCATCATCATTGGTTCGCGCCAGCTGTACTACGCGTTGCAGGACGCCGACCCGGACTTCCAGGAGATGTTCCGCGTGCTGGTGGACTTCGACGAAGACATCCCGATGGTCGACGAAAGCCTGGAACAGTTCGCCCAGTTGCTCAAAACCCGCACCTCGGAAGAAGGCATGGCGCCGCTGACCTCGGACGCGGTGGCGCGGCTGGCCACTTACAGCGCTCGGTTGGCAGAGCATCAGGGCCGTTTGTCGGCGCGCATTGGCGACTTGTTCCAACTGGTCAGCGAGGCGGACTTTATCCGCCACCTGGCGGGCGACGAGATGACCGATGCCGGCCATATCGAACGTGCGCTCAAGGCCAAGGCCACGCGCACCGGGCGGGTATCGGCGCGGATTCTCGACGACATGCTCGCCGGGGTCATCCTGATCGACACCGCCGGTGCGGCAGTGGGCAAGTGCAACGGGCTGACGGTGCTGGAAGTCGGTGATTCGGCGTTCGGCGTGCCGGCGCGGATTTCCGCCACGGTGTACCCCGGCGGCAGCGGCATTGTCGACATCGAGCGCGAAGTTAACCTCGGCCAGCCGATCCACTCCAAGGGCGTGATGATCCTCACCGGTTACCTGGGCAGTCGTTATGCCCAGGAATTCCCGCTGGCGATCTCGGCGAGTATCGCGCTGGAGCAGTCCTACGGTTACGTGGACGGCGACAGTGCGTCTCTGGGCGAGGCGTGCACCTTGATTTCGGCCTTGTCGAAAACGCCGCTCAAGCAGTGCTTTGCCATCACCGGCTCAATCAACCAGTTCGGTGAAGTGCAGGCGGTGGGCGGGGTCAACGAGAAGATCGAAGGCTTCTTCCGCCTCTGCGAAGCCCGCGGCTTGACCGGCGAGCAGGGCGCGATCATCCCGCAGGCCAACGTGGCCACGCTGATGCTCGATGAGAAGGTGCTGCAAGCCGTGCGCGACGGGCAGTTCCATATCTACGCCGTGCGTCAGGCCGACGAGGCGCTGAGCCTGTTGGTGGGCGAGCCTGCCGGTGAGCCGGACGAAGAAGGGCAATTCCCCGAAGGCACGGTGAATGCGCGCGTGGTTGAGCGGTTGCGTGCGATTGCCGAGATGATCAGCGAGGATGATTTGAAGGAGGCGGAGAAGGAGCTGGCGCAGCAGGCGTTGGCGCAAACCCAGCCAACCTGATGTTTCGTCGCAGTGCAGTCAATGTGGGAGCGGGCTTGCTCGCGAAGGCGGTGGATCAGTCAGTATCAATGTGTCTGACCGACCGCATTCGCGAGCAAGCCCGCTCCCACATTGGATCAGCGGTGTATCTACAATATCGGTAAATTCGCCACTAAATTGACTCCATTCCCAAAGACCAACGCCCGTTGGTCCCTACAACCTTGGTTTGCACCGGTTTTCTTCTATTCTCACTTCAAGGGATATCCACAGGAGTCGCAGGACAGAGACAGCCTCGCCGCGTGATTGGGGCTGAACACCGATCTACCGAGGGTCGCCGCCATGCCGCGCAGCCTTTGCCTTACCCGCCAATGCCTGGGCCTGGTCACCCGTATCGAATGCTCCATTCGCCCGCTCGCCGGGGAAAACGGGATGTGGACCTTGTTGTTTGCCGCCGGCATGACCGGCGAGCAGCCGTCCACCGTCAAATCCCAAGGCCCGTTCCATGGGCCTTTTGTGGCAGAAACCATTCTGGAGTCGATTGTGCAAAGCCTGACCCTGCACGGCTATGCGCTGGCCGATGACCCGCAGATCTGGTGTCTGCACCTGCAGGCCCATCTGCGCCAACTCAACGGTGGGCGAGAGCGATTGGCGCTGTGATGATCGTTCCCACGCTCTGCGTGGGAATGCCGCCCCGGACGCTCCGCGTCCCGCAGCCAGCGCAGGTTCAAGCCGTGGGCAGGTGACGCGGAGCGTCACGGGATGCATTCCCACGCGGAGCGTGGGAACGATCGTTGCGGTTACTTGCCCTCGGGCTTATCCAGCTTGACCTCAAAACCGTATTGCACGGTATCCAGGTCGGTGCGCTGGTAGCTTTCCAGGCGGGTGGGCTGGCCGTAGAAGTAGTGCACGTCAAACAGCGCCGTGCCGTATTCCTCGGCGCGGTGGCTTACGCCGAGGATTTCCTTGAGGTAATTGCCGCTGGCGTCCTTGGCGTAGAAACGCCAGCTGTCGGCGGGGAATTCCTTTTGGTCGACGATCAGTGCGTTGTCCTTGAGCGACAAGCCTTTAGGCAGCTTGCTCGCATCCAGGGTGTTTTTCTCGATGGTGGCCAAAAACAGCGGCACCGAGCCCACCACAAAGGCCGGGGTTTCCGGGAACAGGTTGAGGTCGTAGGTGAGTGTGCCGCTGCCGGCGTTCAGCTCGAAAGCTTCGGTGGGCAGTTCAATCGGCTCGCCGCGCTCGCCTTTGTCGTCCGCCGTGAAGAAGGTGATGGGCGCGTCGCTGTTGTTGCGATCAGCGCCGACCAGGTCGTCATTGAACGTGAACGGGTGGTCAAACACGATTTTCGCCGCGCTGGCGTCTTCGGTCGACTGGGTGATGGTCACGCTTTTTTTCAGCTGGTCCTCGGTCATGGCGGCGTCTTTAAGCCAACTGGCGGCGCTGTCGTCGTACACGGTGACCGGCATCGGCAGCGCTTGTACGCTGCTTTGCAGGCTGTTCTTGTCGAAACGCTGCACCGGCAGGTCCAGGTCTTTGCGGGTGAGGGTGGCGGTGGAGAAGTCCAGGACATCGACCTGCAACGTGTCGATTACGCCATTGAAATACACCTTGGCGTAGTGGCTGCTCTGTTTGTGCTCGAAGGCTTTTTGCTCGTCGGTAAGTTGCTTCTCAAAGTCATCCGACCAGGCCTTCTGCTTCTGCATCTCGGCCAGTTGTTTCTCGTAGAACGCCACTTGCGCGGCATTTTCGTTGATCGAGCCCGAGCGGGTCAGGTACTGCCCGGTGCTGTCGCGTGCCTGCACCAGCAAAGGGTTGGGCGATTCGTCACCGACTTCCGGCGCCAGCGGTGCGCTGTTGGTCAGTTCAATCTCGGCGTAGTTCTTCTCCAGCAACAGCAGGTTGAGGGTGACCGTGCCCTCGGTGCGTTTGTGGCCCACGTCTTTTTTCGACAGGTCGAAGGTCAGCACCTTGCCCGGCGCAACCACTTCAACCGAGCCTTTGAGGCTGACGGGTTGCGGCTGGCTCTTGTTGTCTGTCTCGATGCCTTCGATAAACGGGTAGGTGACGGTCAGGTCATCGGGGTTGGTCAGGTTGGAGCTGCTGGGGCTCAACTGGATGCCCGGGTCGGTTTCCGACCATTCCGGCTGGAAGGGGATAACCTTATTGTTGCTCAAGGTCACCGACTGCCATTCCAGGCTGTGGGGGAAGGGGAACTGGTCGGGACTGTTGAAACTGAACGGGAACACTGGCTGCAGATCGGTCAGGTAGTCGGAGTGCGAGGCTTTGCGTAGCACGAACAGGCCATTGATGTAGGTGTCGACCAGGGCCTGGGGCGTGGGGTAGTGCGTGAGCAGGGCCAGGGTGTCTTCGCCGTATTCGGCTTCGACAGGCTTGTTGGCGAGCTTGACCCGCGCCCGTTCCAGCAACAGCAGGGAGCCGCCGAGGTCGGCGATGGCGTCTCTGAGTTTGGGGTCTTGAATGCTGTCCAGCGATTGTTCGAACTTTGCGGTTTTCTCTTCGAGGGTGGCCTGCTTCTGCTCTTCTTTCGGGGAGCAGCCGCCAGCCATCAGCAACACCGCACACAGGCCAAGGGTGGCCAAAGGGGATCGCACATCCGTCATCTGAATCTTCCTGTCCGACATCATCAAGCCGAGTGAGAGGACTCGACACTAGCAGAAAAATTCTCTTACAGATGCCGTACAGATCAGTTTTCTCGTGGTTCCAGCTGTTTGGAGGCGGCTGGTATACTCGCGGCCATTTTTAGCCTGGCTGTGTGAGATCTGATGGAACGCTTTATCGAAAATACGATGTACGCCTCGCGCTGGCTGCTGGCCCCGATCTACCTGGGGCTTTCGTTGGGCCTGCTGATCCTGGCGCTGAAGTTCTTCCAGGAAATCATCCACGTCCTGCCCAACATCTTCACCATGCTGGAATCGGAGGTGATCCTGTTGCTGCTGTCGTTGATCGACATGGCCCTGGTCGGCGGTTTGCTGGTGATGGTGATGATTTCCGGCTACGAGAACTTCGTCTCGCAGCTGGATATCGATGAGAACAAAGAAAAGCTCAACTGGCTGGGCACCATGGATTCTTCGTCGCTGAAGATGAAAGTGGCGGCCTCCATCGTGGCGATTTCGTCCATCCACCTGCTGCGGATCTTCATGGACGCCAAGAACGTCGATCCGCAGCATTTGATGTGGTACGTGATCATCCACATGACCTTCGTGGTCTCGGCGTTTGCCATGGGTTACCTGGACAAACTCACCAAGCACTGATGTGCAGCGCCGGCCTTACTGCTCGACGAAGTAGTAAGGCTGGCGGTTGATCGCCATTTCCTTGATCACCGTGACTTTCTCGCTCAGTTGCTCAGTACGGTCCAGCAGCGCCACGTTGCCGGGTTTGGCTGTGAGGTAAGTGCGCAACTCGGCTTCGGTTTGCAGGATCGGCAAGTAGGCCTGCAGGTAGAACACACTGGCCCCGGCGATGCGTTCGTTGGGCTGGAACAGCACCACGTCTTTGCCTTGTGCCTGGTAGGCCTGTATCTGGCTGATCACCGGCACAAACGACTGGCGCACGTCGGCTTTGGGGGCAAACCAGAAGGCCGCCGCCAGGTAGCAGGCAATCGCCAGGGTGAAAACCCCGCCGATCACCCTGCGGTGGTAGCGATAAATCGACGGTTTATTGGCTTTAAGCCACTCCAGCAACACCCCGGCATATTCGGCCGCCAGTACGGCGGCAGCGGGCGTGAGTGCCATCAGGTAAACCACACGCTTGCTCGACGCCAGGGTCAGCAGGGTGAACTGCGCCACCAGCCACACGCTGAAAAACAGACGGTAACGGTTACGCACCAGGCTTTTGCGAAAGTGCCACAAGCCCAGGTACACCAGGATATTCCACGGCAGGAAAGCCTCGGGCAGCTTGGCGATGTAGTAATAGAACGGCTCGTAATGCCCGGCTTCGACGAAGGAGCCGCTGAAGCGCCCGACGCTGTTGGTCCACAGCACTTCCGCCACCGACTGCATACCGCCGCGCTGAAACAGGAAGCCCAGCCAGATCAATAGCGGCACCAGCGCCAGCAAGGTGAACAGCGCCGGCTTGAGCCAGTCGCCAAGGCGCAGGCGTTTGTCCATCAGGCTGGTGCTGAGCAAATACACAAAAATCACAATGCCCGGCATCGCCAGGCCGAGCACACCTTTGCTCAAGGTGGCGATGACCATGCCGACGGTAAACAGCGCCCAGGCCCAACCGCTTGAGCCTTCGCGATCAGTGCGCACGGCCTGGTAGAACCCCAGCAGCGCGGTGGTCACGCCGAGGCTGAGCAACGAGTCCTCGCCCACGCCGCGCACATTGCCCCAGTAACTGGCCATGGTCGCCAGGATCAGCGCGGCGCAGAACGCCAGGGTTTGCGGCCGCCCGAACTTGCGCAGCATCGCGTAAAACAGCATCACACTGAACAACCCGGCAAACGCCGACGCCAGGCGCACGGCCCAGGTGGTGCCGCCAAACAGGCGAATGGCGCCAGCATCCAGCCACAGGCTCAGGGGTGGTTTTTCCAGAAAGGGCTCGCGGAACAGGCGCGGGATCACCCAGTCATTGTCCAGGTGCATGGCCATGGCGATCCCGGCGACGCGGGCTTCAGTGGAGCCTTGCAGCTCATGGCCGCCGAGGGCGAAGAAGAACAACAGACCAGCGAGAAGAAAGAGCAGCAGAGGAGCGGGACGCGTCATGGTTCTGGCTACCGAAGCAGGGGACCGCTCGGGGGAGCGGCCATGTTAATCGGTCAGTATAGGTAGCCGTTTCTTAACATTTCGTGAACGAATGTGGGGTTTTTGTAAGGCCCACTCAGCCCCATATTCAGGGCAGTTTCAAGCTGGGCAATGCCGCTTTGCCAGGCTCGGTGAGTACCGGCTCCAATTGCGCCCAGGTGAAGCTCAAGTCGTTGTCGCAGCCGTCGCCCGTGGCACGTGTGGCGAGTTGCAAGCCTTGGGTGTTGAAGCTCAGGTCGAAGCTGTCGTAGTCGGTGATTGCCGGGCAACCTTCGTCGGTGGTGGTTTGTTTGGCCAGCCAGGCGCTGAACCTGGCAGGCAACTTCACGTGCCCGGAGTAGACGTCATACCCTTGTTGTTGGCCGCCGAGCCAGGTCCATGGGTCGACACGTTCGCCGGTTTGCAGGTTCCAGGAGTGCAAGCCCCAACTGATGCCCCGCGCGCCAGTGCCCGCCGCCCAGCGATAAAACTTCACGGTGATGAACTGCGACGACCAATAGGTTGGCTCCACGTCGATTTCGCTGGTGTAGCCCGAGCCGTTTCGCCCGAGGTACTCACGGCGCTCCTGAAAGTAGTCCGCCTGCGCCTCATCGCTGACAGCCATGGCAGCGAGTTGCTGGTTGATCTTCTGAATCGCCGGGCTATCGCCCGCAAGCTTGATCGTGACCTGCGCGCCTTGGGCCTTGAGCAAATACGCGTGGTTTTCGAAGCTTTTCTTCTCGGTCTTCACCGGCAACGGCGCGGCTTCCATGGGCGCGTTGTAGGCATCGCTGCCGCAGCCGTCGGTGCTGATGCGTTTCAAGGCCAGTGGCAACGAGTTGGCGTCTTTGGTTTTGCTCCAGGTGCCCGCGAGCGTATCGCCCTGGGGTTTGCCCAGCGTCCACAAACCGGTATTGCCGGCTTCGACCCACGGCGCGTTGTCGCTGGCCTGGGTCAGCTGGATCGGCGTGAGAATGCGCTGGTAGTAGTAACTGCCCTGCTCGCCGTCGACGCCGTTGAAGCAGGCGGTGATGGCGGATTTACCCAGCGTGCCTTGCCATACGCCCGCAAGGTCGGCGGCGTTGGCGAGCAAGGGCGTGAAGGCGAGGGCGATGACGGCGAGGGGCTTGAGCACGGGTATCTGACTTCCGGTTGTCTGATAAAGGTCGTCAGGGTAATGGGAATGAGGTGTCTACGAAACCTGGGGCGATTCAAACACCTTCTTTTTAGATAAGGTAACTCTCGGTTTTTATATCCTTAGTCATTAAGAATATGGGTGCCTGGCAGGTTGGCAGGGTACTAATCGCTACTTTGCCCCTTGGCAGTTCGGGCGTTCTATTGCTGCTTAACCAAGGCCTTTCACCCATGGAAAGTCCGATCATCGAATACACCGACAAACAGCGCTGGTTTGCCTTAACCAAGATCAACACCCTCTCGGCACTCTCGCAGATCGTGCAGATCGGCACCGTCACGCCGCTGCTTTCGTTGTCGCTGGAACAGCAAGGCGTGGAGCCGGCCAAGATCGGCGTGATCGTCAGCGCCTCGTGGCTGGCGATCCTGCTGCTGTACAAATGGGTGCCGCGCCTGCTCGCCTACCTGGGGCTGGTCACAACCAACATCCTCAGTGCGGTGCTCACCGTGGGCGCATTGATCGGCATGACCTTGACCCACCACCTGGGGCTGATTTTTGCGCTGAATTTTGTCCTCGGTATCGGCCTGATCCTGCGCTGGATCGCCTGCGACACCTGGATCGTCGCCGTCGCCTCCAAAGACGAACGCGGCCGCGCGATCGGCGTACACGAAACCCTCATGGGCCTGGGCATCGCCGTCGGCCCGTTGCTGCTGGTGGCCTTCGGCGTCGGCAGCGCCGCGCCATACTACGCCTGCGCCGTCATCGTCCTGCTCTCCGGCCTACTGGCGCTCACTCTCACACCCTACGACACCCAACCACAAACCCCGGCAGAAAAACGCCACGGCAAATTATTCAGCGTCATCCCCACCGCACTCTGCGGCGCGTTTATCGCCGGCTTTGCCGAAACCTCATCCGTTTCATTCCTGGCCGGCTACAGCCTCTCGGCCGGTTACCTGCTCACTGCCGCGACCCTGCTGATCTCGGTCTTCGGCATCGGCGGCACGCTCCTGCAACTGCCCATCGGCTGGATGGCCGACCGCAGCTCCTACACAATCGGCCAATTGGTTTGCGGGTTAGTCTTGCTGCTGGGCACATTCGCCATTCCGTTCAGCCAGCCGCTTCCCTGGTTGGCGACGCTCATCGTATTCCTCTGGGGTGGGGCGATTGGCGGCATGAACACCCTGGCGGTGATCGAAGCGGGAGATCGGGTGGGGGAGCATCAGGTGTCTACGGCGATGACGGCGATTGCGATGTTTTATACGTTGGGGAGTGTGGTGGGGCCGATTGCGACGGGGGTGGTGGTTTCTTATGTGGGTGGGCATGGGTTGATGATATCGGTGGGGGTCGCCGGTGCGCTTTTCATCGCTCTGCTGACGGTGCGCAGAAACCCCGGCCCGTGATGCTTGGAACACGGCATGATGCGCGCAATAAACCCGCGCCCGGCGGCGCCTACTTCGGTGGCCCACCCGGCATTTGATGCGTGAACGCTATCGTGAAAGCTCGCGCGCCTGCCTGGCGATACGCGGTACGCCAACGCTTAACGTTCCAATTGCTCTGTTGGTGCCGCTACTCACAGGCGTAACGCGAGCTGTGTGGCAAAGAAGTCCGTAACTGCTCTGACTCTTGCGGGAACGAACCGACGCCGGGGCCATATCAGGCTTATCTCTCTCGATGAATTCATAAACTCGCCTAACACCGTCACGATATCAGGATGCTGCAGATCCCCTACCAACGAGGCGCTATTGAACATTCCAACGCCGACACCCGCCAGCACCGCGGCCAAAATGGTTTCTACACTGTTGGAAGAAAGATTGCCCTGCACGGGAACGGTGAACGGTCCATCCGGCCCCTGGAATGGCCATTGCGTCATGTCGTTGTAGATCAGGCAGTTATGTTGCGCCAGATCCTCGGGCACAGCTGGCGTGCCATAGCGATCAAAGTAGTGGCGAGAACCGACACATACCAGCGTTGTAGCCGCGACGGGCTTCACCACCGAATCAGGATCATGCTTGGGGCTGACTCTGATCGCGAGGTCGATACCATCATCAACCAAATCCCGGACACTGTCCGACAGGCAGACATCCAGTTTGATATTCGGGTGAAGTGCCAGCAGTTGCGGGATGAGCGCAACCACATGCAGCCGGCCGAACGTAGCCGGCGCCGCTATTCGAACTAAACCACTCACGTCCCCGACACTACTCGCCAGCTCACCGTCGGCTTCATCGATCTCCTCAAGCAGCGGTTTGGTCCGGTCATAGTATCGGCGGCCTTGATCGGTGAGGGCCACGCTGCGCGTGCTCCTGTTGAACAGCATCACCCCCAGGCGTTTTTCCAGGGCACTGATGGATTTGCTGATGGCCGATTGCGAATCGCCCAGTCGACGGGCAGCAGCAGAAAAGCCGCCCATTTCAGCAACGGTTACAAACGCCGTCAGTTCACGAAATCGGTCCATTGAAATTTCCCAGGCTATCTGCGCGATTCCAACACATGAGTCAATTCATTCTAAATATGAATAAACCATATGTGTTTTTTGATGATTATCACCTTAGGGGCACTTAATTAATATGGATTCATCGCCGGTCGCTGGCGCGGTCAGGTAACCGGATTAACGGCTAGCGGCTACACGGCGACGGTTACTGCATACACACATCCACTAATGAACAGGTACAGAATCATGAGCAGCGAAGTGATTGATCAGAACCAAAACGCCGTCCCTTCCTTGAGCCTTCGAGGCAAAAGGGTGGTAGTTGTAGGCGGCAAAACCGGGATGGGCCTCGGCATTGCTCAGGCGGCGCATGCGGCCGGCGCGTCGGTAACGGTCGCCAGTCGCCGCATTACATCCCTGCAGGAGCGTCCGGATCTGGCTGATTTCGAACAGATTAGCCTGGACATTCGAAACGAAGCCGATGTGCGCGAGGCCTTCAATCGCATAGGCGCCTTCGACCATTTGGCGATCACGGCCGCTCCCGATTTCGGGACTTGGGGCGCTTTTATGGATGCCGATATGCAAGGGGTGCGTAGTTACATCGAAGGCAAGTTCCTCGGCAGTTGGGCCTGCGCCCGGTATGCGGTGCCACACCTGAGGGCTGGCGGCACGATCACCTTCCTTACCGGGGGCTCGGCCGTTCGGCCAAAACTCGGTTTCACCGCACCGACGTCTGCTTTTATCGCAGTAGAAGCACTGGCCGGTTCACTGGCACTTGAGCTCGCGCCGATTCGGGTGAATACGATTCGTCCGGGTTTTGTCGACACCGATATGTGGAGCGTGCTGCCCGCAGATCAACGCGAAGGCTTGCGTGAGAAAGTTCGCCAGAACTTTCCAGCGAGACTTGCGGGTACGGCGGCCGATATTGCCCATGCCGCGCTGTTCTTAATGACTAATCGCTATATGACCGGCACTGTGATTGAAGTCTCGGGTGGAGAGAATTTGGTGCCCAGCGTGATGTGAGACCACGTCGGTCTGATTGCGGCCGACGACACACTGCCAACACGCAAACAGCCGACGCCCTCCCCAGCAATTTAGCAGAGCCTAATAACCCGACTCTGTACTGGCCTGTTTTGAATCCAGGCCTTGGGGGGAGGGGGCGACTCTTGGGCATGCAATATGCCTTTACAGCATCGGTCTGATCGTTCGGTTTACCAACGCGACGATTCGAACTCGCTATCAGCCTCTGACAGCGTTGCAGTGTTGACACCCATGACACGATTGAACTCGGTGATTGGAATGCCTCGGCTAGCCAGCAACCCCATCGCGCCGATCCTGGTACTGGCTAAGTCGAAAGCAGCACGCACGTGGACAGGCGCCGCTTCGAATAAATCAAGCCATGCTTCAAGTTCCACTTTCTCGGCAGCCAGTGAGACTTCGATATTCTCCTGCGGCTGCTCAACACGACTTTCGCTGGACTGACCCATGAGCGCTTCCTCGTATAGCGGGTGGTAAACATCGTTCGCTAAAGGCTACAGGGTTGGATCAAGCGTTTATCCACATGACTTTAATTTTAAGATCGGCAGCAGCTGAGCGGGTGGCGTGGTTGAGCAGGTTTATTTCGAGTGAGCGAAGGGACGCTGAGCACTGAAGATTCTTAAAGCCGAGCTGCTGCATGGCGACTCGGCTTTTTGGGCTGTGGCTATTGCGGGGACGGTGAGCTTGTGGGCTGCAGTAGGGTCAACACCCGCTCGATCAATAACTCACCGAGCACGATTAATTGTTGGCTACCCAAAAGCTTCTGACGGTTTTCACCTTCGAGTTCGAAAGCCAGGTCAGTGGTGATAGCGTTCAGCGAGGCAAGGGTTTCGCTGGCTTGAATCAGGAGGGTTTCGGGGTCGATGTTTTGAGCGACCGTGAAAAGGCTCGCTGGGGGATTGGGGGGGATTTTTTTCATGGCGCAAACTCCTTGATTGGTGGAGTCGCCAGGCATCGCTGCTAAACGAAGTGGGTGGCGACTGTACGCGGGTTAGCAGACCAGGAATCAAGGAACCCAGCGCACCCGAAAGTGCCCCACGCACAGCCGCCATAACGCAGTCCAGCAGATGCTGAACGGATGGTGGCGTTGCAGGCCTTGATATTAACCGAGCTGCTAAACCCGGTCGCTGATTTTGCAGCGACGGGAGGAGGTTAGCCGTGTAGATGGGGTGGGAACAGTTCACCAACGGCGCGATATCTTGAAGGAAAAATCCGAAGGCATGCTGGCTGGGGTTTTCAGACCTCAGAAACAACGAAACCTGCACTGGGCGGGTTTTGTCGATGCTTTGAATTGGTGGGCCGGGATAATCTGAAATGGAAATCCGGGGCGGTTCACTGGATTAATTTGATAGCAATAAACCGGAGGCTCCCACGGATTGCCTGCGGTATGTTGACAATCATGCGATCCACACGGGAATGGCAATGATCGACACGGCATTGGAAACAAGGCTCGCTTGCGAAAACTGGAGTGAGCATCTACATCGCGTAAACGCCAGCGGCTTTAGCGTCATTGAGAACCTGCTCGACCCAGACGTCTGCCAGGGTCTTATCGATAGCTACTGCGAACCGGCCATTTTTAGGTCGTGTATCAATATGGGCAGCCACGGCTTCGGTTTAGGGCAATATAAATATTTTGCATACCCGCTGCCGCCTATTATCGCCACATTGAGATCCTGTGTTTACCCGCAGATGGTTCCACTGGCCAACTATTGGAACACTAAACTTGGCCTTGAACCTCCCTATCCCGAACGCCACGAAGACTTTCTAAGCCAGTGCCATGATGCCCGGCAAGAGCGCCCCACGCCGCTGCTGCTGCGCTACGGTGCAGGCGATTACAATTGCCTGCACCGCGACCTGTATGGAGACATTCTGTTTCCCGTGCAGATGGCTATCCTCCTGTCTGAGCCCAATGACGACTTTAGCGGCGGCGAATTTGTGCTTACCGAACAGCGGCCACGGATGCAGTCCAGGGTCAGCGTGGTGCCGTTGCGCAAGGGCGATGCAGTGATTTTTGCCGTCAACCGCAGGCCCGTTAAGGGGGCCAGAGGCTTCTACTCCGTATTTACACGCCACGGCGTGAGCGAGGTCAGAGCGGGGGACCGGTTTACCCTTGGGGTAATATTTCATGATGCGCAGTGATGGACGGCCAAGCGTTCGAATTTGAAAGCAAGACTCGGAGTTTTAATGCGCTTCAATAGCGATAGGCTTGTGCAAATTGCGAAAGTGGGGTGTTGCCATGGAATGCGTTAAAGACCAAACCATCCAGCCCGTGCTGAAGGCCGAGGACGATCCGCGCTGGAGTATTCTCGTCAACCGCCAGGCTGATGCAAACCTCGATTTCGTCTACGGCGTGCTGACAACCGGGGTTTACTGCAAACCCTTCAGTCCGACCAAGCTGCCTCGGCCGGAAAATATCGTGTTTTTCGACACCGCAGCCGAAGCCGAAAGGGCCGGGTTTCGCCCCTCCAAGCGCGACAGCAGCAACCCGGCGGTCGTCGCCCAAAAGCATGCGGTGGCTGTTGCCGAAGCCTGCCGGCTTATCGACGTATCGGACATGGTTCCCAACCTGGGTGATCTGGCCGAACAGGTGGGCATGAGCAGCTTCCACTTCCACCGAGTCTTCAAGAAACTCACGGGCCTCACGCCTAAAGCCTACAGCGTCGCTTCGTTGCGTTCGCGCGTCAGAGACCAGCTTTCGCTCAGCGGCACCATCACCGACGCTCTTTATGAGGCGGGCTTTAACTCAAACAGTCGATTCTATGAAGCGTCTCAAAATATCCTCGGCATGAAACCCACCGAGTACCGTGCAGGGGGGGCCAATGTGGATATCAAATTCGCATTGGGCGAAAGCGCGCTGGGCTCGATCCTGGTGGCCAGAAGCGCGCGCGGCATTTGCGCGATTTTATTGGGCGATGACCCTAATGCGTTGGTGGAGAGCTTTCAGGACCAGTTCCCCAACGCCAACCTGATTGGTGGCGACGCCGAGTTCGAGGCGCTGGTGGCCACTGTCGTCGGCTTTGTCGAATCGCCGGGCACAGGCCTTGCGCTGCCGTTGGACATCCGCGGCACCGTATTCCAAGAGCGGGTTTGGCAGGCGCTGAGGGATATTCCCGCAGGAACGACCGAGACTTACGCCCAGGTCGCCGCGCGGATAGGTATGCCCAGTGCCACCCGTGCAGTGGCCAACGCATGCGGGGCCAATAAGCTCGCGGTGGCGATTCCATGCCATCGCGTGGTGCGCAGTGATGGATCCTTGTCTGGCTACCGTTGGGGAGTGGAGCGTAAGCGCAAATTGATCGAGCGCGAGAAGAGCATGCACGCGACACAAGTTGCTGGATGAACTGCGCCGGATGGGGACTTGACGGGGGGAGGACGCGTAATGAGGCGTTGGAAAGTCATAGATTCCCACGGCAAGCCCGCCCTCAGTTCCAAGCCGGGTCAGTTTGGCGGGCATAAAGGAAGCAAGATCTACGGGCTCCTGGACTGCCCGGCTGCACTGCGGGCATTGAGCAAAGGCGGATATGTGGAGGATCGTGTGTTTTTTATCGATGAACAGACTGCGCGATTGGCAGGCTATCGCCCCTGCTTTCGATGCATGCCCGCCAGTTACCGTGAGTGGAAGCTGACAACTGAAGGGCTCATAAAAGGGGGAGGTGATAACAAAGCAATGTGAACCTTAGACTATCGCTGTATCCGCGGTTATCAACTTGATAAAGCACGAAACTTGGCAGGCCCGAACGGTTAAGTAACAGCGTGCATGTGAAATTTTGTGCGCGAAAAAAACCATAGTGCGGATCCTGCAGCGGGATGCGTTCTGTGTGGCGTGTGAAAAATTAGATATTAAAAATATAAAAGCAAGAAACAGAGTTTTCCATGAAATGTTTTGCAATATTTTGACCCTGCCCCTCGTAATCAGTGTAGTGCTGACGCGAGGTGCAAGGCTATTGCATCGCCGACATGCGATATGCCGAACGATAATGCTTTGGTTCTATCGATAAACCTAATCATTTGGGGTGGCGCAATGGATGTGCAGGCAACTGAAGACTTTGAACGTCTTATGAAACGTTTGGGTGAAACAGAGCTATATCATGACGGCGAAGACTGGGTAGAATGTGAATCTGTCTGGAAACGCCCCCTTCGACCGCAAGCTTTTCCCTACACTACATTTGACAGCGTTACGCAAAGTACGCTGTTCAATTATTCATCCCTGACAATGAATCGAACGCTTACGGCGCTGTACGAACAAGATTTTCTCTACCTGCCTGCTACGTCCAACAATATTATAGAAGACCTCAAAACTGCCTATAGCACTCCGCTGAGAACGCTGGCAAATGAGCTGATTGCCCCGCTTGAGGAAAAGGTTTTGGGTGATCTACAGGCTCAGGTAAAAGTCGGTGGGGGGTGGAACAAGGAGCTGTTCAAGTGCTTTCTTGCAGAAAAACTTGAACCTCATGGCGACGCCGTATTAGATGCTTTGAGCCTGATTCAGAGTGCCGATGACCCGCAATTGATGCTGAAGTTGTTACTGATGCAACACGCCGTGGATTTCCTTCCTGAGTCTTCGCACATGGCGAGGTTTGCAAAAGGCGATTATGGCGACGCGCAATCTGCAGTATTCCGCGTATTACTCGATGAGTTCGGTTATGGCAAACATGCGACAAAGCACAGTACGCTGTTCAAGTCGACGCTGAAATCTATCGGCATGCTGGATAATTCCCATGCTTATTGGAATTTCTACCTGACGTCTTCGCTGCTCAACAATAACTACTTCCATAAATTGACGCGAAGCCCGGAATGCTTTTTTGAATACGTCGGCGCAATCACTTATGCAGAGAACTCGTTCGGGCCTTATTGCGGCAGAGTCAGGAACTTACTGTTGCAACACTTTCCTGATGTGGACGCGCGCTATTACACCGAACACGTGCATATCGACGACTTCCATGGTTCCATGACCTTGAATGAAATTTTATTGCCGCTGGCGGAACGCTACGGGCCGACGGTGTATCCCGAGTTTGTGCGTGGTATTGAAATGTCCTGCATGCTCCAGCAGATCATGGAAGATGATTTGTGCGCGCAGATCACCTGGATGAACAAGCGCCCCCTCTATCGCCAGCTGGCGATGGATATCAAACAGAGGGTGTTGGAAAACATCGAAAACATCCCTGTCGCCTACCTCAATGAGCCCAAGAACGAGCTGTCTGTTCCGCACGTTCATGATGGTGACGAGTTTTGTATTGTCGATGAAGGCTTGCTGCGGTTTTGTCACGGCCCGGATTGTTTCAGTGATCTGTCGCCCGGCGACTGTGTGGTGATCGCAAAAAACCGGCTGCACGGTGCGCTGGTCTTGTCTGACTTTTGCAAATATCGAATTCTGTCTATCGGGGATTATCGCCAATATGCAACTTATAGCCTTTGATCGATCTCAGACACCGCCGGTTATCAAGACGGTCAGTAAATATATCCAAATGCAGCGCGACGAAGACGGGCAGATAAAGTTCAAGGACATGACCTGCCGGCATCGAGGCGGCCCGCTGACCCATGGCACTGAAGACAATGAGTCGGTGATCTGTCCCTGGCATGGCAAAAAGACTAAGAAGTGCAAGATTGATTACCTGGATATAGCCTTCGTGGAAAACGCGAACACGGTCTGGGTTGGGCTTAACGATTTCGAAAGGCTTATTTACAACGTCTGATCAAACCCGCTGAACTGGACGCATCGCCAAACTTTGGAGATTTAGCATGTTGAGTCATAACAATGAGGCTGTGTTTAAAGCTACCACCATCAATGTAAATGACCCGTTGATAGCTACCATCCCCCGCTGGCATTTTTCTATGTTGAACGACCAGCAACGCAATCAGGCTTTTTTTGACGCCATTGATGCAACCGACCTTACCAATAAAACCGTACTTGATATTGGTACCGGCTCCGGCCTGTTGGCGATGCTGATTGCCCGAAAGGGCGCGCGGCATGTTTACACGTGTGAACTTAACCCAGTGGTGGCTGCCAAGGCAGAGGAAATCATCCGAATAAATGGTTTGGAGCATCGCATTACCGTTATCAATAAATTGTCAACGGATATGATTCCGGGTGAAGATATTCCACGCAATATCGAGATTATGATTTCCGAAACCGTGGATTGCGGTTTTTTCGGCGAAGGTTTTGGTCACGCGCTGGTTCATGCAAAACGTGAATTGCTCAGCCCCGACGCCATTATCATTCCTGAATCGGTGAAACTGAACGCCTGCTTATTATCAAGTCAGGAAGTGGCCAACCTCAACTGTGTGTATGACGATATTTTTGGTCTCGACGTCAGTGCATTCAACAGTTTCCAAACCGCTGGTTATTTCCCAGTGCGCTTGCAGACGTGGCCGCATCGACTGGTCAGTAACACCTTGGAGTTCTACAGTGCCGACTTCAAGAACGAATTTGTTTTTGATGCCCACCAAGAGCTGACATTTACCGCCGATGCCAGTGCGCTGGCGCATGGCATTGTGTTTTGGTTTGATCTCTATCTTAAAAAAGACACGTGTTTATCCAATGATCCACATAATGTTCGTTCGCACTGGATGCAGGCCGTTCAATTATTTGACTGCCCCATTTACGTTAGAAAATCCCATGATTACCGGATCTCGTTAAACCTGAGTTGTGACGGCGTTCGGTTTGGAAAACAACTTACCACCCGGCTGTTTGAAAATATCGCCAGTTGATAGGCCGCGTCGTTTCGCAGGTGTCAAGCGACATTGGTTTTATTGAGTTAGGAGAGGGTGTATGGACACTGAACAAAAAAATCCGTTACGGCGCACCGACCACAAAAACTTTAATTTGCTCTGGTCGGGGCAGTCGCTGAGCCTGCTGGGCAATCAATTCCTGGTGATCGCTCTGCCGTTCCTGGCGGTGCAAACCGTCGGCGCATCGGCGGCGCAAGCCGTGCTTTTGCCATTTTTAATGTTTGTGCCGTTCCTGGCGCTTGGCCTGCCGGTTGGCGCCTTGATCGATAGGCTGCCCAAGCGAAAAACCATGATCCTGGCGGACCTTGTGCAAATGGTGGTCTACGCGACGGTCGCGCTCATGGCCATGGGTGGCCTGCTGACATTCCCGATGCTGATGGGCCTGATCCTGATTGCCGGCATTGCAACGGTGTTCTTTCAGGTCGCGTACAACTCGTTCTTGCCGGAAATCTATTGCGCTGCATCCGACTTGCAGAAAGGCAATGCCAAATTGTTTTTCTCCGAGTCGATTGCCCGCACCTTGGGGCCAATAGGCGCTGGCCCGTTGATCACGGTATTCGGCCCGCCAATGGCGATTCTTCTTAACGGCTGCTCGTTCCTGATGTCGATCCTTACCTTGGGTGTTATCCGCGATACGGCCGTGGCACCCGCGCAGACTCATGTCCCCGCAGTGCGCACCTCCATCATGGCGGATATAAAAACCGGCCTGAAGTTCGTGTTTTCGCACCCCAAGCTCGAACCGGTGTTTTTATGCGGTGCCGTGTATGTGCTGTTTTTGACGGTTATCGAGACCAGCCTGGTGCTGTATTGCAAGGACATCCTGCTGCTGGCGCCCAACGTGATTGGCCTGGTCATTGGTGCAGCAGCTATTGGTTTTCCGATCGCCAACCTGATTGCCGCGCGGTTGCTCAACCAATTGGGCATGGCGCGCACCCTGGTGATTGCCGCCGCTACGTCGGTCAGCGGGTTGTTTCTGATTGCCGTTTTTGGTGCCTCCGGATCGATCGCCGGCCTGATCGCCGCCAGCGTATTGCACGGGTTGGGGGAGGGGGTGTTCGGCCCCACGTCCCTGACCCTGAGGCAGACCGACACGCCGTTGTCCCTGCTCGGCCGCGTCAACTCAGTGCAGCGCTTCATGATCTGGGGCGCAATTCCCCTGGGCAGCGTGATGACCTCATTGATCATTAAATACGTCGGGCTCGAGTGGACACTCTGGGTGGGCGGCGTGGGTACCGCGCTATGTCTGTTACCGCTTATTCGCCGCGGAATACTGGCGGATCTGCGTGAACCCAATATTCCCTTTAGTACAGACTCTTCCCACAGCTGACAGGAGCCATTGCGATGACTTACGCACCGGGTATCGAAGAATTCGTTGATCGTTGTAACGCGGTAATGCCTGCTGATTTCTTCACCTATGCGATGGAGGAGCAGCGCCGTCTGTACCAGAGCCTTGTGGTCGAGTTTCCCTATGAGCTGCCGCTGGATGTGCGCTGGGCGGAACATAACGTCACCCATGGCGATGCGCACCTTCGGTTCAGGCTCTACGAACCGTCGCGGGCGGGGAGCGACGGTCTGGTTATTTATATTCGCGGCGGCGGGTTTGTCATGGGGACCCTCGACACTCATCATTCTGTCGCGGCGGAAATCGCTTCGAAGTCTCGTATCAACGTCATGGCCGTGGACTTCCGGCTGGCACCGGAACACCCATTCCCGGTGGCGCTGGAAGACTGTTACACCGCACTGCTCTACGCCCACGCACACGCGGATACTCTGGGTATCGACCCACACCGGATCATCCTGGCAGGCGACAGTTCAGGCGCCAATATGGCGGTGGTGGTTGCCATGATGGCGCGTGACCGCAATGGCCCCGCGGTTGCCGGCCAGGCCCTGATAAGCCCGGTCTTGGATTTCACCCGCTGGCGCAACGGCGGTGCTGATGCGCCACTGCTGACCGGAGGCGAGATGGAGTTTTATACGGCCTGTTATACCCCGGACCCTTCGACCACCGCGCACCCTTACGTCTCGCCCCTGGTTGCGGGTGATTTCAGCGGTTTGCCCAAGGCCTATGTAATGGGCGCGGAGAAAGATTCACTGGCGATTGATGCGCAGCTTTACGCGCAAGCACTGCAGCGCCAAGGCATCGACGTGGAATTGGTCATCGAGCCCGGCATGGTCCACGCCGCCATCCGCGCCCGCTCCCTCAGCCCTACGGTGGAAGATGCATGGACGCGTTACTGCAGCAAGATCAGCGAAATGACGAGGGCCGTATCATGACGCGGGCCATCGAGCGTTACGCGGTGATTGTCGATCCGTATTCATCCGGCAATCAGTTCGCCAAAGAGTTTGCGCGTGAGGGTGTCAGGCTGGTTGCGGTACTGTCGTGCGCCGAACCGCCAGAGGTGTATGCCGCGTCGTATCGACCTCAGGATTTTTTCAAGGTGTATGTAGCGCCTGCCGCCGATTTGAAGGCGTTGGCGGACGAGCTACGCGATTACTCGCCGATTTGCGTGTTAACAGGTTGCGAGTCCGGGGTGGAGCTTGCTGAACGCCTCGCACCCATGCTGCTGCCCCAGGCTGCCAATGCGCCGGGGCTTGCCCTCGCACGGCGCGACAAGGGCCTTATGGCCGCTGCGGCGTCCGCGGCGGGCGTACCCATGATGAAGCAGATATGCACCAATGACTTTGCGAGCGTGGAACGTTGGCGCGTGGACAATGGCTTGGCTCATCGGCACCTGGTGGTCAAGCCACCCAAAAGCGCGAGCACCGATGGCGTCAGCAAGGTCAGCCCCGATGAAAGCTTGCAGGTGGCGTTCACGCGGCTGCTCGATAAGCCCAACCGCCTGGGCATTATCAACGACAGGGTGCTGGTTCAGGAGTACCTTGCCGGCACCGAGTACGTCGTCGATACCTTCAGTTACGCAGGGGTTCACACGCTGTGCAGCGTATGCAAATACACCAAGTTGGCCAACGCTCATGGCATGGCCATCTATGACCGGATGGAATGGGTCAGCCACGACGACCCGATCATTCAAACCCTGGCCGACTATGCCGAGCGGGTGCTCGATGCGCTGGGCATTGCCTGGGGTAACTCCCATATCGAAATCATGCAGACGACAGATGGCCCACGGTTGATCGAATTGGGCGCCAGGCCCCATGGTGGCGGTCACCCGGCGCTGTGCCTCATCGCCACCGGCGACAGCCAGGTTCATCGGGCAGTGAGGTACTTTACCCAAGGCGTCACACCGCCCAAGCGCTTCACCCTGCTTAAGCATATGAACGTGGTTTTTTTCCGGGCACTGGCGCCTTGCATCGCGCGCAATCTTGAAAAACTGCACGCCCTTGGCGCTCTGCGCAGTTATGTTGATGCGAGCATTCAGGTCAAGGAAGGTCAGGCTGTGCCGGCCACGCGCGATCTGTTCGCAACCCTGGCACTGGGCTTTGTGGTACTGGCTAATGACGACCCGCAGCAACTTGCCAAGGATGTGGAGGCTGTACGGCAGGCCGAAGCCGAGGTTTTTCAACAGGATATGCAGGGGGTTGCATGACGGCTTCATCGGTACAACACGCGCCCGGCGCGTTCCATGAGGTGCGCGGTAAACGCCTTTGGGTCGAGCAGGCGGGGAACGGGCAACCGTTGATGTTGCTCTCCGGGCTGGGGCCGGCCGGCTCTCACGCCCTGTTTCATCCGCACTTTGACGCCCTGCATGCCGATTTTCGGGTCATCTATGTCGACCTGTATGGCCGTGGGCGCTCCGATAAACCGGACGATCTGGACGCTATCAGCTTCGCGCAGGATGTACTCGATATAACGGTATTGATCAGCCAACTTTGCCCTGAGGGTACTCACCTGTTCGGCTTTTCTTATGGGGGCCTGATCAGCCTGCAGGTGGCATTGGACCAGCCCGACCTGGTGCGATCCGTGCTGCTTTGCAACTCTCTGCATAGCCCGCAGATGTGGCAGCAGAACCATGAAAATATCAATCAGGTCATTGCCACCCAGTTGCCCCATGTATGGGAGCAGATAAGCCAATTGCACGCGGAAGGCGAAGTGTCCACCTCGCCGCGCATGCAAGCGCTGTTCGGCCAGGCGGCCACCCTTGTCAGGTTCTATGACCCGGCTAACGCGGGCAAATTGTTCAGTGAGCCAGGCTCACGCAATACCGAGCTTTATCCGCTGTTTTGCGGTGCCGATGTTGATTTCACCATTGGCGGGCAATTGCTGCAGATCCCGGATTTCAGGCCGTTGCTCGACCACTTGGTGCCGCCGACCAAGGTATTGGCCGGACGTTTTGACCGTGCCTTATATCCGGCGCTTCAACTCGGGTTCCAGCGCGCACGCGTCGAACTGGCATTCCTGGAACGCAGTGGTTCGTTCGGCTTTATTGAGGACAATGAAGAAGTGTTAGGGCACATCAGGGCGCATTGCCGATGAGCCGCCTGGGTTTGCTGCATGAAAGGTTGCCCCATGCATGTGCTTGAACAGGGTCCAGGGGTGCATTCATACCGTGCAGTCGCTGTAACGCGGGCCGGCGCACGCGTGGCGGTGTTGCATTTGGAGCCCGCAGGTCTGACCGCACTTCGCTACCGTGCCGGGCAGTACGTCACTGTCGAACTGAACGACGGGACGCTCCGGGCATATTCTCCCGCCACTGGCATGCAGGCTGATGGCCGGTTGGAACTGCATGTGCAGTTGCACACGGGGGGGCGGTTTTCGCAGCGTGTTAAGCAAGGAGCCCAGGCGTTGGGCCTGTTGAAGGTGCGTGGCCCGTTCGGTCAGTGCGTCTGGCCAGGTTCATTTGATCAGACGGGGCAGGCAATCCTGCTGGCGACCGGCACGGGTATAGCGCCCATCAGAGCATTGGTCACGGATGCCCTGATAGCCGGTAAGGGCAAGGATATTCGTGTGTATTGGGGGGTTCCATCGCGCGACGATCTTTATCTGCATGACGAATTCGCCGCGCTCGAGCAGCGGTATTCACAGTTTCACTTTGTTCCGGTGCTTAGCCGCGAAATCCCCGGCGACAAGCGTTATGTGCAGCACATAGCTTCAGCGCAGCACACTTCTCTGGCCCATGCCTGGGTAGTTGCCTGCGGCAAACCGGAAATGGTTAGCGCCGCCGCGAAGCTGCTTGGCGAGTGCAACGGTCTGCCGGCATCGCAGTTCTACGCCGACCCATTCAGCGCGTCGAATACGCTGCCGCATGCCGCCGCCGGTGCCTCGAAAGCGGCTGACATCCCCACACTTACAGTCAACGTGACACGTCCAGACAGCCGATTTTCGGAGCCTGTGCAGGTCCGCGCCGATGGAACTCTGATGCGGGCATTGCGCGACGTCCAGTTGGTCGAGGGCGTCTGCAATGGCCAACAGTCATGTGGCACCTGCCGGCTGAGGCTGCCTAAAACGTGGTTTGAGGCGCTGCCCCAGGCCACGCGTTCCGAAGCCCGACTTCTGCGGGCTTTACCAGGTGCAGGCCCCCACGACCGCCTTGCCTGTCAGATCGCCCTGAGCCCTGACTTGGAAGGTCTGCAGGTTTTACTCACCGAAAGTCCACGACTCACTCTTAAAGCGGGAGAATACCCATGTTGAACTTAGCTGATCGTGACGCTCTGGAGGCCGTCGGCCAACACTACAATGTGAGCACCATGATGAAAGTGCGGCAGATGACCCGGAACGCAATCTTGGACATCGCTCGTCAAATCGGACCAGGCATGGTCGAAGAGGATGCGCTGGAACTGGCCAAGGATGTGCTGGCCGAGCGTGAGATGCTTAAAGGGTGGCATGGTGTTTTTGTAAGGTTTGGCGCAAATACGACCAAAACCTTTGGCGCGCCTTCGCAGCCCGGTAGGGTGCTGGGTGGGGACGATATTTTCTTCATCGATATCGGCCCGACTTGGCAAGAGTGGGAGGGCGACGGCGGTCAGACGTTTGTAACAGGCGACGACTCGGAAAAGGCGCGCTGCGCGGCTGATTCGAAAGCGATTTTCCATGAAGTACGCAGCCATTGGCTCAACACCGGAGCCACGGGCAAAGCGCTTTATCAGTTTGCGGTCGATGCCACTGAACGTCGCGGCTGGCTGCTGAACCTGGACCTGAATGGCCACAGGCTTTCAGATTTCCCTCACTCTGCGGCCTACGGCGGCGCAATGTCCGACATTGAGTTCACCCCAAGCAGTCAGCTATGGGTATTGGAAATTCATATCCGCAACCAGGAAAACACCTTTGGCGCGTTTTTTGAAGACATGCTGCTTGAAGATGAGTATTTCGACGATTTTTGACCATGCTTGCTGTCTTGATGAAAAGCAGATGGTCGTTCCCTGATAAATCCGCCCCCTTTGCTCCTTCAGATAGGGCTCCTTTGCATTCATCTATGCAATACCGGCACGCAGACGGGGCGGGAGCGCATCGGTTTAAAGAAAGGAATCAATGCAATTGGTCGTCTATCCTGTGGTTCGGTGCGGCATGCGTGAGGACGTGTGAGTGTCAGCAATTGGCCAAAAAAAGCAGGCATCATGCCGACATCCTGCGCCCGAACGCATAATCGACAACAACCCCTACGCGGGCGCATATGGCCCTGAAAGCCGTGTGTTTGCTGGATTCCAGGCACAAAAAAAGACGTCCGTGGACGTCTTTTGATGATGAAGTGGTGGGCTGGGGTAATCTGAATCGGTCTTTTATGCTATTGATTAATAGTATCAATAATCGTTTTGTATTTTGGTTGGAATACCGATTGGAATACCTCACAAAATGGCATTCCATTGACCCCCTCCCTGCTTTTAATCGATCTGACAACCTTGCTTCGCGCGGTGATCTACTCGGCTTTCCTCTAGTTCATTCACATCGCCATCCGTAACTTTGCAAACCGGCGTTGCCTGAGGGGAGCGATACGGACTTTTTCAATTCCTGTTACAGACGTTCTGCGGCCGTGATGTGCTTGAAGCTGTTTGCTTTGCAGAAGATGTCGCCATTAACCGATGTCTCGCAAAGTGCCGGCGTATAGCTGATGGATATCGGGTAGCACTGACGGCGCCACCATCAGGCACGCTCGCCATCAGTCAACGCTATCGTCAGCTACGTGGGGTTTGTAGCGCGTGGTAACCATAGTCGGCCCGCGCCTGGCGCAAAGGCACTCCCGCCTCGATAGCCGCACGGATATGCTCTTCGGCCTGGTGGACTTCTTCGGCTACCGCCAGCACTTCGATCAGTGAACCGGCTGGAATCACTACGAGGCCATCACCGTCGCCGCGCAACCAATCATCGGGCTGTACCCGCACGCCGCCCAGCGTCACGGGCGCCTGGATCGCTTCGACACGCACACGATCCTTGCCGGTGCGCATCCAGTTACCTCGGGAAAAGATCGGGTAGTTGAGTTCCAGCGCACGGTCGATATCGCGGCAGATACCGTCAATCACCGTCCCGGCCAACTGCTTACGGGCGGCGGTAGAGGTCAACAAGTCGCCCCACACTGTAGTGTCGAGCCGCGCTTGGTTGTCGATCACCACCACTTGGCCGGCCTCAAGGTCGTCGATGTAATCTCCCACCGAGCCGCCGTCCAGGCCAATAGGGCCGTAGCGCAGGGTCCATGCTTTGCCTGTGAGATTGAACGTGCGATCCAGGGGCATGATGTCGGTGCACTGGCAAACGATTTTCAGGCGGTCCATCGCGTCGCTGAGGTCGGTGCAACTCAGGGCGTTGATACGGGTAAAAATAGAGGTTTGCATGATATGGCCTTCCTTGTGTCCGGTCGGTTAACGCACGATGGCGGCGTTACTGAATGCATGGATCTTGTCGACGATCTGGCGCGATGCCGACCTGATTGCCGTGGTGGTATTGCCGGCAATATGCGGCGTCAATTGCGCGCGGGAAATGCCGGTCAGTGGAGAGTCGAACCGGTCCTTTTCCAGGGCAAAGGTATCGATGGCGACCGCCTTGATATGCTTGGGAAACTGGCGCATGAAGGCTGCCAGTTGCTGTTCGTCAACGATCCCGCCGCGTGCGGTATTGATCAGGATTGAACCTTGGCGCATCTGCCGGAACTCGGCAGTGCCGAACAAGCCTCGGGTCAGCGTGGTTAGCGGGACGTGGATCGAAACGATGTGCGCCTCGGCCAGTAACTGCGCCAGGTTTGCTCGTCGTTCAAGCTCAAGGCTGCGCGCCACCGGTTCGGTGAAACGCTCCGACCCGGTGGCGATCACCTTGATGCCCAACACCGTAGCTTTGCGTGCTACCTGCCGGGCAATGCTGCCGGTGCCCACCAGCCCAAGCGTGAGTTCGGCGTATTCGGAGGTAGGTGCCAAGGCGCCTTTTGCCCAATGGCCGTTGTGGGTTTCGGCGTTGTAGTAATCCAAATCGCGAGACAGAAACAGCACCTGGGCCACGACGTATTCGGCAACAGCGGCCGCGTTGGAACCCGGCGTGTTGAGTATCGCCACGCCACACTGCTCGCACTCTAGTCGATCAATATGGTTAACCCCGGTGCCTGCCTGGGCAATGGCGCGCAGTGGTGTAGACAGCGCGGGTGAGGTGGCTGCGCGAATCAGGCTAGCGCCGAAGGGGATATTCAGGCGTGTCTTGAATACGCTATAACCCCCGGCCTGATTCACGGCAGCAATAAAGTCAGGCTCGTCGTGGCAGTTAATCTCGGCATACTGAATGCGCGTGGTGTAATGCTGCCGGATGCGGTCCTTGTCCGCGAAATAGTGCAGATTGAGGGTAACGGCCAGGCCCAGGTTAAGGAAGCGATCGACTTCTTCAAACAGCAACGGTGGCCCGGGGGCGTCGAGTATCAGGGTAGTAAACGCCATACAGTTGATCCTCTTGGAGGGTAGCGCCTGCCGATACCCAGGTTGCCCTGGGTATCGGGACTGATCACCAAGTGAAATGTTGGGCGCTGGTGGGATCGACCAGACCTGCATCGGTACTGGCGGCCGCGAGGAACCCGCTGTAGAAATCATTCAGCGACGAAGACTGGATGAACTCGGGATTGCTTTTGGCGTAGATAAGAAACAACCGATAGATTCTCAGGTTCTTTTCTTTGCGGTAGACCTCTGCCTTGAGGCTAGGCCACGGGTTGAGCAAGCTGCTTTCCTTGATTTTCCATGGATCCACCCACTCGGTGCCGGTAATGGCTCTGTACACGAAGCGCTTACCTTCAATCACTTCTAGGTGCAGGCTGGCCAGCAGCTGTTCTGCCGTTCCGACTGCTTCAGTCTTCAAGGCTTCAGCCAGCGCCAGGATGTTGGTCTTCTCCGGGATGCTGCCGGTCAAGGTCAGCCAGGCGCATTTCAGGTCGGTTCGCGCGATGGCATAGGCCATACCTTTGACGTAGGTATGAAAACTCTCATCCTCGTTAAACGCCGTCGACAATTGCGCTGCCGGCTCTCGCGAAAACTGCCCGACGCCGATCAGTTCGCTGTGTAACCCACCGGCCAACAGCGCACGGGTCCAGGGAATCGCACGAATGGCATCTGGCCGGGACTCGAAAACCTTGATGTTAAAGATGCGAGAAGGCGGCCTGGTGCCCTTGGCGGTGGCCCTGACCACATCGAATCGCGCCAGGTCCCGCAGCAGGGAAGGCAGGGCTGGATGCTCGAAGAATGTCGCCTGGTAGCGGCGCACCACCTCAGCCCAGCGTTGAATCCTGCCCGTAACGACCTCCTCGGACGGTTGCGGCTGGGGCTCGGCGTGCATGCGGTACAACTGGCTGAGGAAGTTGACGGACTGGTTGCGGGTAAGCAGATTAGCGCGCATCTCCGCGCACCCGGCCAGCATGAAGCGGGTTTCCGGACCCTCCAGCGCACCGAACTCCTGCAAGGTCTCGGCGATCACTCCGTTACACCGTGCGTGTTCCCCGCCCATGATTACGTGGACAACCACCTCGACACCGTAGCGGGCCGCGATCCGCTTGTGCTGGTTGGCAATAGCCATGTTCAGTTTGTGCATGGCCTTGCCGCCTTGTTTGCCGGTGTCGCTTGGGCCAAACGTGATGTATTGGCGGTTGCCTCGCGTTGCCAGGTGCTGGCGGTACCACGGGTTTTCGTACACCTCATGCACCGTCGCCAGCGTGCGCTCGGCACCCGCAAGGTCTTCGGGTTGCAGGGCGATGTCGATTCCGTCCCGCACCTGAGCCGCCTTCATCAGGAACAGCACCTCCAGCGTGCTGAGGGCCGAGGTGTATTCGGCGATCCCGTGGATTTTCATGCGGTCGCGATACCGATCGATCATTTCAAACCGCTCGAGCGCATTGCGCGCATCGTGCATGCGGATGTAGCTCGGGTCCTGCTCCATCAGCGCGATGTAATCCTGGCCGGCGTATTGCTCGGCTTTCTTGGTGTAAATCAACGCGGTGCGTTGCAGATAGTCTTGCCACAGGGCAGCGGGAGCCTGGGACTCGTCGCCTTCCAGCGCGACCTCAAGCGCGGCCAGGCGCGCACGCTCATCCAGCTCATGATAGTGCCGGCTCTGGCCCAGGCCGATGGTTTCCAGCCACTGACTGGAAAGAATCTCATCGATCACGCTGCTGAACATCTCAGCGTTTTCACGAAACTCGATATCCAGGTAGTGAAAGCCAAACGCATGCACCCGCAGCAGCAAGCGGTCAATGGCGGCCGGCTGAGTAAAACGTATGCTACCCAGCGCTTCGATCAGCTCGGCGGGCTGCTCGAAATGCTCGGGATGATCCTTGTCCAGGCGTGCGCGAATCTCTTCCAGGCGATGCCGTGCGCCGCCGTCCTTGATCAGGCTGTCGATATCAGTGATGTAGCGATTGCGCAGCGCGGTTTCCAGCGCCACGACCAGGGTTTCGGTGTGCTGGTTGGTGTCATAGGGGCGGCCATCTTTGTCGCCGTATAACCAGGTAAACAAGGTCAGCCATTTTTCCTGCGGCGCCAGGCCCAGGGCGTGATGCACGTCGGGTAACGCGTCATACACACTGTCGGCGTAAAAAATCTGCGACTCGATATCGGTGCCATTACTGCCCGACCACACGGCGTTGTACAACTCCAGCAGGAGCTGCGCAGTGGCCTGGGGTTTTTTCATGCCACGGTCTTCGACGTGCTGCGCCAGTTTCTGCAAGACCAGCACGACGGAATGCTTGAGCTGGTCGGTCTCTTTGCACAGCAGCCCCAGGCTGATATTTACCCCCGACGGCGCTGCAATCAACTGCGAGTCGAGCGTGAGCAACTGACGGGGCAGGCTGGCTTGCGAAGCGATCTGGGTCGCCACACTCCTAACCGACAATTCGAACAGCAGTTGCTTGATCAGCAACAGCTTCCAGAAAGCCTCGACGTCTTTGCTGGAGCGGGATTCGAAAAACGCCTTGCCCAGAGCCGCCGCCAGTTTCGAATCAGCCTTGTCCAGATACGACAACGTATCGATTTCGGCGTAGATCCTCAGGCAGGCGCGAGTGTGCGGGGTTTGCGAAGCATCATCCATGTTTGCCTTGAGTGCGTGCTCCAATGCTCGCCATAGAACGTCATGCAGTAACGCGGGGTTGGTATGGCCGATTGAGGGGCGAGTTGACGTGTTTTCCAGTATGGAGTTGATCACATGATTCATGGGTTCAAGCCTCGATAATTGTACAAATCCCTTGTTTGCATTGCGCCAAACAGACACAAGCAAAATCATCAATGTCCCAGGCTTAACCCACTGCGTCAGAACGAACGGAACTCACCTGTTCGCCGACAGAAAGCCCTTGTCGGTACCGAAAAGCGGCAATAAATTCGAAACAACTCGTTACATCTGTTAGCAATAAAGCACGCCCCAGTTTTTTCGACAAAAGACCTTTTTGGAATAAATGGCCTCGAAAAAATGATAGGGAGCTATTCAATATAGTTGGATGAAGTTCTAATTTCGAACGCCGATATTTTCTTAAGCTTCTGTTTTTCTAGGAGAAAAAAGCTGAAAGAAAAAAAGCCAGAAAAGCGTTGGTGGAGCGGGGAGGTAGTTTTCTAGATGAATATGAAAAAAGTTTCACGATGCTAACAGCCGCTCCCCGTTCCCATAGAAGAGCCTTATATGATCCAAATAAGACTATCGGAGGTTAAATACGCCAGTTGGCGCTGGAAAGCTCGTCTCGGCGGCTCCCTTGATGGTGAACGACAAGCTATTTCAGCGGTGGGGTGATCACGTGCGAAAATCGCAGTCGTTGTTGGCTGATAGATCATTCAAGCGTGAGTCCCTGAGTATGGGAATGCAGAGCCTTCCCATACTCAGGGACTTTGACTAAGGAGCACAGGCGTGCGGGAGGTTTTGCGATAGTCGTGAATCCTGTCCCCATACTGCACCATACGGTTACACGGTTTTTCGCCGGTGCCACCAGCTCTAGGATGCTCAGCGTATCGGTACGACGTTGAAGTCTCTGGTGTAATTGATCGCGGTTGCCGAAAGGCTGCCGGTGGCCGCCTTCTGGAGATGTTCACTCCACCAAGCCATCATCGGACGCCGGCGTTCGATGATGGCTTGGTTGTAGGCGCTCCGAACTTCGTCCTTGTCAACATGCGCCAGCGCGACTTCGATCAGTTCCGGATCCCATCCATGCTCGTTCAGGATTGTGCTGGCCATGGAGCGCATGCCGTGGCTGACCAAGCGGTCCTGAAAGCCCATCCGTTTCAACGCCATGTTGGCTGTTTGGCTATTCGCGTGGGTGCGCGGGTTTCTATCTGACGGGAACACATATTCCCTGTGGCCGCTATGGTGCTTGAGCGTCTCCAATAACGAGAGTGCATGTTCGGTCAGCGGAATTGTATGCGGACGACGCTTTTTCATTCGCTCCGGAGGGATGGTCCAGATGCGTTTGTCGAAGTCGATGTCTGCCCATCGAGTGGTGGCCGCCTCGGCAGGGCGTGTCATGGTATGAAGTTGCCATTCGATCAGGCAGCGGGTCGTCCGCTTGATGCTGGCGTTCGCGATTTCCATCATGAGCTCCGGAAGCTCATCTGGTGGTAGCGCTGCCATGTTCTCTTTCTTAGGTTTCTTGAACACCGCTCGAATGCCGCTGAGAGGGTTGGCAAAGATCATTCCGGAATTGACCCCGTAGGTCATGATCTCGTTAAGGCGCTGGCTCACTCGCTTAACTGTCTCGAGGCTGCCTTTGGCCTCAATCGGACGAAGGAGCTTGATGACCATTGGGGCGCTGACTTCCGAGAGAGGCGTTGATTTCATGCTCGGAAAAACATGCAGTGTGAGGGAGCGCCAAATGTCTTCGGCATACGCCGGCGTGACGGAATCCTTCTTCAGCTCGAACCAGGCGGTGGCCACGTTCTCGAAGGTGTGTTCCGTTTCCGCTCGTTTGGCTTCCTGTAGCTCATTGCGCTGAGCGTTTGGGTCGACGCCCTGTGCAAGCAGCTCTCTGGCCTCAACGGTTTTCTTCCTCGCTTGCGCAAGAGAAACCTCGGGATAAGAGCCGAGGGCCATGTTGATTCGATTTTTGGTGACGGGATGCCGGTAGTTGAAATTCCACTGCATCGAGCGATTGACCCTGACTCTCAGCTGGAGCCCGTCGCCATCGGTGAGGACGTAATCCTTGTCTTTCGGTTTGACCGCCTTGAGCTGGCGGTCGGAGAGGCGGGGTGGTTTGAGCGCACATGAGAAGTACTCCATGACACCTTTTGGTATTCCCAAGATTAGCGCCGGGTAGCCGGGAATACCATTGGGAATACCAAATCGCCCGGAACTCAAAAAACCTCGAAAGCCCGCAATAGCCCTGAAACGCCCGTATTTACTGGATTTCAGGCACAAAAAAAGACGTCCGTGGACGTCTTTAGTTGATCAAATGGTGGAGCCGGGGGGATTTGAACCCCCGTCCGCCAGTACTCCGCTGTCGGTACTACATGCGTAGCCGTTTCTATTAAGTTAACCCTCAGCGACCCGAAGGGCAGGGTGCTTTGGGCGAGTTGTGTAAGTTTTAGCCGCTTCGTCCACAACGTACTGCACGGCGATTCTGTTCTATATGACAATCACTTTGGGTTTACAGACATCCCCTGGTGATTGCTGGACCCGAAGGTACCAGAAGCTCAGGGCTAAGGCTGCTTACGCAGCGAGAGCGAATTCCTGGCCGTAGTTTTCGTCATTGGCAACTATAAGAAGTTGCAACAGTGGATTTACGAGTTCTGTTACCAACTCGGCATGCACCTAAAGTTTCGCGACCGGCGTCGAATCCTAAACGGCCCCGTGCTTGTAACTCGTTGTTTCTTAGTGAGTGACAAGCCTGTGCAGTGTACGCCAAACCGTCACGGAAGGCCAACCCGAAGGTTGGCCCTCAGCGAGTGAGCCGCTTATTGGCCGCCTTTGTCGCCGTTCTGCAGATCTTGCAGGGCCTTGGAGGTGATCTCGATGCACTTCTTGTCATCGCCAGCGGCGTGCGCGGCTCTGGCCTGGGACACGGCGGTGTCGATTTCGCCTTTTTTGCCACTGGTGTCGGTGGCGAGCAGGGCTTGGCCGTTGTTGATTTTATCCAGGTTGATTTTGCACAGGTCCGGCTCGCCGGCAGCAAAAACAGGCGAGGCCAACATCGCGGCGGTGATGAACACGCCAGCAAGAGCAGTACGCTTCATGGGGTATCTCCTTGAGCAAATAAGGCTCGATGCTGCGCCGAGGCGGGGCAGCCAGCGAGGTCACGGGTGAGCCTCGTTCGCCGAGGCCTATTCAAATGACTGCGCCGGCACGCAGGGGTTCTGTTTTATTTGCAGGTTTCATGGGCGCGGGCCTGCGTGACGCGGTCCACGAGGTACACCAGGCCGTGGTAATCAATGCCGCCATGCTGGCTCAGGCCGATCTCGCAGGTGCGGCTGGTGGAAATGCCTTCGCTGCAATGTTGCACCGCGTCCTTGAGCGAGCGCAGTGAGTGGGCGTTGAGTTCCGGGGTGGTGAAGCCTTTGTCGCCGGCGAAGCCACAGCAGTGAATGCCTTCCGGGATCACCACGGTGGTGGCGCAGCGCCGCGCAAGGTCGATCAAGGCCTGGCTTTCGCCCAGGTGCTGGGTGCTGCAGGTGACGTGCACGGCGATCGGGGCTTGCTGTGGGGTGAAGTCGAGGCGGTCCATCAGGTGGGTGCGGATAAAGCGCACCGGGTCGTAGAGGTCCAGGCGGGTTTCGCCGAGGTCTTGCACCAGCCGCAGGGTGCAGGGGCTGGTGTCGCAGTAGATCGGGTCGAGGCCGCCACGGCTGGCGTGGAGCAGGGCGCCGATCAGTTCCTGGCGCTTGTGTTCGGCTTGTTCGGCGTAGCCTTTGGAGGCGAATGGCTGGCCGCAGCACAGGCTGTCCTGGTTGTCGGGGAACACGACTTGGTAACCGGCTTTTTCCAGCAGGCCGCGGGTTTTGTCGTACAGCGACATTTGCTCTTTATCGTCGGCTGATGGGCCCATGGCGCGTGAGACGCAGGCGGCCAGGTAAACCACGCGCGGGCGCTCGTCATTCACTGCCGGGCTGAAGCGGATGGCTTTTTCCGGCTGCGGCATGGCGTTGGTCCACTGCGGAATCTGCCCTTTGGACAGCTGCGTGATTTTGGCCGAGAGCTTCGCCAGGCGGGGCGCGCCCAGCAGCATGCGCGCGCCATTGGCCACATGCAGGGTAAAGCGCGCACCTTGCATGGCCGTGGCGAAATGGCTGGCCAGCCAGTCGGCGGTTTTCGTACGGTCGGCATCGCGGGTGCGCAGTTTTTTCACCAGGTCGCCGGTATTGATTCCCACCGGGCAGCGTTGCGCGCACAAGCCGGTGGCGGCGCAGGTGTCGATGCCTTGGTAGTGGTAGGCGGCTTCCAGTTCGGTGGTGTCGACGCCTGCGCGTCTCTTCGCCTGGATATCGCGCCAGATCACGATGCGCTGGCGCGGGCTGAGTGTCAGGCCTTTGGAAGGGCACACTGGTTCACAAAAACCACACTCGATGCACTTATCCACAAGCTCGTCGGCGGCGGGCAGTGGCTTAAGGTGCTTGAGGTGGATTTGCGGGTCTTCGCTCAGCACCACGTCAGGGTTAAGAATGCCGTTGGGGTCGAGCAGGCGTTTGAGCTGCCACATCAACTGGTAGGCATCGCTGCCCCATTCCAGCTCGACGAAGGGCGCCATATTGCGGCCGGTGCCGTGTTCGGCTTTCAGCGAACCGCCGAATTCCACCGCCACAAGCTGTGCGACGTCGTCCATGAACGCCTGGTAGCGTGCGACTTCTTCCGCGCTGTTGAAGCCTTGGGTGAACACAAAGTGCAGATTGCCTTCCAGGGCGTGTCCGAAAAGGATGGCTTCGTCGTAGTGATGTTTGTCGAACAGCTCGATCAAGCGGTTTACACCGATAGCCAGTTGCTCGACCGGGAAGGTCACGTCTTCGATGATCACCGTGGTGCCGGTTTTACGCACGGCGCCGACGGCTGGGAAGGTGTCTTTGCGGATGGCCCACAGGCGGGCGTTTTCCAGCGGGTCCTGGGTGAAGTCGACCTGTTCTTCCACCGGGAAAGCGGCCAGGGAGGCCATGATCAGCGCCAGTTGTTCCTGCAGCAGTGATGGCGACGCGGCCCGCGATTCGATCAATAGCGCGCAGGCGTTTTCCGATAACTGTTGTACGAAAGCCGGCATGCCCGGTTTGTCCTGCACCGAGCGCATGCTGCGCCGGTCCAGCAGTTCAACGGCGGAGACAGGTTGGGTTTTGAGCACCGTTACGGCATTGCAGCAGGTTTCCACATCCGGGAACACAATCAGCGCTGAGGCCTTGTTCGGGTGGTCGATCACGGTGTCGTAGGTGACTGCGCTGATAAAACCGAGGGTGCCTTCGGAGCCCACCAGCAAATGGCTGAGGATATCCAGGGGTTCATCGAAATCCACCAAGGCGTTGAGTGACAGGCCGGTGGTGTTTTTCAGACGGTATTTGTGGCGGATTTTTGCAGCCAGTTCGACGTTTGCCCGCGTCTCCCGGCCCAGCGTGGCCAGGCGCTCCAGCAGTTCGCCATGCTGTTGGCGAAAGGCACTGACACTGGCCGCGTCCTCGGTATCCAGGCGGCTGCCATCAGCCAGCACCAGGCGGATGCCGGCCAGGGTGTGATAGGTGTTTTGCGCGGTGCCGCAGCACATGCCGCTGGCATTGTTGGCGACGATGCCGCCGATCTTGCAGGCGTTGATCGAGGCCGGGTCCGGGCCGATCTTGCGCCCGAACGGCGCCAGCCACGCATTGGCCTGGGCGCCGATCACGCCGGGTTGCAGGCGAATCTGTGTGCCTTGGCCACGAATTTCGCGGCCGTTCCAATTGTCACCCAGCACGATCAGCACCGAGTCGCTGATGGCCTGGCCGGACAAGCTGGTGCCGGCTGCGCGGAAGGTCACGGGGATGCGGTCGCGCTGGGCCAGATGCAGCAGCGCCACGACTTCGTCTTCCGACTCCACGCGAACCACCAGCTGTGGGATCAGTCGGTAAAAGCTGGCGTCAGTGCCGAAGGCGAGGGTGGAAAGAGGGTCGTCGAAGCGACGATCTTTCGGGATCAGTTGTGCGACGTCGCTCAGGAAAGCAGCAGGCAGGCTCATCGGTCCTCCAGAAATAGCTGACGCCGGAACCGTTGTCCGGCGTCGATTCTTACCCTACTTACGTGCAGGCTTTTAGTGCACCAGCATACCGGTGAACCAGTAGGCCTGCGCCAGCGTGATCAGCCCGACGATGGTGGCAAAAAACAGGCTGTGCTTGAGGGTAAAGCGGAACAGGTCGGACTCTTTGCCCACCAGGCCGGTGGCGGCGCAGGCCACGGCGATCGACTGTGGCGAGATCATCTTGCCGGTCACGCCGCCGCTGGTGTTCGCTGCGACCAGCAAGGTGTCGTTAACGCCGATCTGATGCGCCGTGGTGGCTTGCAGCGAGCTGAACAGGGCGTTGGACGAGGTATCGGAGCCGGTCAGGAAAACCCCCAGCCAGCCGAGGAACGGCGAGAAGAACGGGAACGCCGCGCCGGTGCCGGCCAATACCAGGGCCATGGTCGAGGACATGCCGGAGTAGTTGGTAACGAAAGCGAACGCCAACACCATGCCAATCGACAGGATCGGCCAGCGCAGTTCGTAGAAGGTCTCTTTTAAAGTGGTAAGACCAGTCTTTAGGTTGATTTTCAGCACCAGCATCGAAATCAGTGCCGAGAAGAAAATTGCGGTACCGGTGGCTGAAATCGGGTCCAGCTTGAACACGGCAGGAATCGCTGTGGGGTTGGTGACGATCGGAGCGACCTTGATCACCAGTTGATCCAGGTGCGGGATCGCGAAGTTGAACACCCAGCTGTACATCGCGCCGCCGGCGGCGAACATCGCCTTGAACGGCTTGAGCGTCCAGATAGTGACCAGTACGGTGAGGATCAAGAAGGGCGACCAGGCTTTGAAAATCTGCCCCAGGCTATAAGGCGAGGCGATGGTTTGGCGTGGCTGGCCGAAGCCGCCTGCGCTGGCGGTGACCGCTGCGGCGGAAGTGGCACCGGCAATTTGTGCGCCGGCGCTGCGTTTGGGCTGCCAGACTTTCAGGAACAGGGTCAGCGCCACCAGGCTGGCCAGGGCCGAGGTGATGTCCGGCAGCTCCGGGCCGATGAAGTTGGAGGTGAAGTATTGGGTGACGGCAAAACTCAGGCCCGCTACCAGTGCGGCTGGCCAGGTTTCGCGAACACCGCGCAGGCCGTCCATCATGAACACCAGCCAGAACGGCACGAACAACGACAGCAGCGGCAACTGGCGGCCGGCCATGGCGCCGATCTTGAACGAGTCGATACCGGTGACTTGCCCGGCGACGATGATCGGAATACCCAGCGCACCGAATGCTACGGGCGCGGTGTTGGCGATCAGGCACAGGCCGGCGGCGTACAGCGGGTTGAAACCCAGGCCTACCAGCAGCGCGGCAGTAATTGCCACGGGTGCACCGAAACCGGCCGCACCTTCGAGGAAGGCGCCGAAGCAGAAGCCAATCAACAGCACTTGCAAGCGCTGGTCATCGGTAATCGACAGGACCGAGCTGCGGATGATTTCAAACTGCCCGCTCTTGACCGTCAGTTTGTAGAGGAATACGGCGGCGACGATGATCCAGGCAATGGGCCACAAGCCGTAGGCAAACCCGTAACCGGCGGCGGCCAAGGCCATGTCTACCGGCATCTGGAAGGCAAAAATAGCCACCAGGATCGACAGCCCCAGGGTGATGCTGCCTGCCACGTGGCCTTTGAGGCGGAACACCGCCAGTGCCAGGAAAAAAAATACGATCGGGATAACGGCGGCCAGTGCGGACAGGCCGAGGCTGCCGAGTGGGCTGTAGAGCTGTTGCCAGGTTTGCATAATGGGGTGGCCCCTGATTGTTGTTGTTTGGTCAGCTTGGATAATTGGTAATACCAATTTACAGTCGCTGTCGGCTAGAGTAAAAGCCTCGGCAGGGGTGTGTCAATTTGCCGCTCACGAAACTTTGGTCGTAGCGGTGTGGGTGGGGTGTTCTGGTTGGGTGAATCGAAGGCGTTCTGATAGGTGCCGCAAGCGCGGCGATAGGCGAGAATAGAGGGCCTGGCGAGTGGTCGGGTTTGTGGAGAGTGAGTTATGGGGTTTGATCAGGTGCGTCAGCGCCGTTTGTCTGACGATATTGTCGAGCAGCTTGAGGGCATGATCCTCGAGGGCACGCTCAAGTCGGGCGAGCGCTTGCCAGCCGAGCGCGCTTTGGCTGAACAGTTTGGCGTGTCGCGCCCTTCGTTGCGGGAGGCGATCCAGAAGCTCGCGGCCAAGGGGTTGTTGGTCAGTCGTCAGGGCGGCGGTAACTATGTGGCGGACTCACTGGGTTCGACCTTCAGTGATCCGTTGCTGCACCTGCTGGAAAATAACCCAGAGGCTCAGCGGGATTTGCTGGAGTTTCGTCAGACCCTGGAAGCGTCCTGCGCTTACTACGCCGCATTGCGTGCCACTGAGGTCGACCGCGAGCGGCTGACTGCAGCGTTTGAGGCGCTACAGGATTGCTACACCCGCGCTGATGAGGTCAGCCGGCTGGAAGAGGGCGCGGCGGATGCACGTTTTCACCTGGCCATCGCTGAAGCCAGCCATAACGCCGTGTTGCTGCACACCATTCGTGGCCTGTTCGATTTGCTCAAGCGCAACGTGGTGACCAATATCGGTGGCATGTACCAGCAACGCACAGAAACCCGTGACATGTTGATCAGCCAGCATCGGGATTTGTATTTGGCGATTATCGAAGGGCGCGCCGAGCAGGCGCGGGAAGTCTCAACGCGTCACCTGCTGTATGTGCAGGAAGTGTTGGAGGAGGTGCGTCAGGAGGTCCAGCGCGTGGCTCGGGCGGAGCGACGTAAAGGGATGTAGCCCGCGCGGGGCTACACCGTTACAAGGATTACTCTTCCTTGCCCTTGTTGCGCACGGCGCGATGCAACTCACGGTTGGAGTCACGCTCACGCTCGGTATCGCGCTTGTCGTATTCCTTCTTGCCCTTGCCCAGCGCGATCTCGCACTTGACCAGGTGTTTGCTCCAGTACCAGGACAGGCAGATGCAGGCATAGCCTTTCTGCTGTACGGCGGCCGCGAGCTTTTCCAGTTCGCGGGCGTTGAGCAACAGCTTGCGCGTGCGCACCGGGTCGGCAATCACGTGGGTGCTCGCGGTGGTCAGCGGGGTGATATGACTGCCCAGCAGCCATGCCTCGCCATCTTTGAGCAATACGTAGCTGTCGACCAGTTGCAGCTTGCTGGCGCGCAGACTTTTTACTTCCCAGCCGGCCAGGACCAGACCAGCCTCGAACCGATGTTCGATAAAGTAATCGTGTCGCGCCTTTTTATTTTGCGCGATGGTCCCTGTGGGGTGTTTCTTTTGTTTAGCCATAGGGGCGGCATTATAGGGAGTTGCGAGCGTGTCGGCTACGGTCAACCTGCGTGCTTGAGCGTGTTGGACGAATCCCGGACAATACCGGCAGTTCTCTGGTTTTTTTCTCTCGCGGATTGGGCTGTTCTTTCGCGATGTTTGCCTCAAGCAGTGGAAGTAACGCTCACATGACGACGCATATTCAACGTTCGGCTTTATTGCCTTATCCGGCGCAGGCGCTCTATGACCTGGTCAATGACGTAGCGCGTTACCCGGAGTTCCTGCCTTGGTGCTCAACCGCCGACGTGCTGGAAAGCAGCGATGAGCATATGGTCGCCAGTGTCGGGGTGGCCAAGGGTGGGCTTAGCCAGCATTTTGTAACGCGCAATGTGTTGGTGCCGGGCAAATCCATTGAGATGAACCTGCAGGAAGGGCCGTTCACCCAGTTGCATGGGGTATGGGTATTCAAGGCGCTGACCGACAAGGCCTGCAAGATCAGCCTGGACCTGTCTTTTGATTACGCCGGCCCGATTGTGCGGGCGACCTTGGGGCCTTTGTTCAACCAGGCGGCTAATACCCTGGTGGATGCATTCTGCCAGCGGGCCAAACAACTGCATGGTTGAGATTGAAGTGGTGTACGCCGCCGAGGATCGCCAGGTCTTGCTGACGGTGACGGTGCCTGCGGGTACTAGCCTGAAGGCCGCGGTGCTGGCGTCGGGGATTGCTGAGCAGTTTCCAGGGTTGGTATTGGCGGATTGCCCGCTGGGCATATTCGGCAAAGTGATCGCTGATGCGCACGTGCGTGTGGCGCAGCCAGGTGATCGAATCGAGATTTACCGGCCCTTGCTGGCAGACCCCAAGGAAGTGCGCAGGCTGCGTGCGGCCAAGGCGGCCTTGGCGCGGCAGCAGAACCCATAAGGCTGCCAATCGGCAGGCAATAAAAAGCCCGGCATGCCGGGCTTTTTATCGAGCGCCGCACAATTACTGCGGGCTGGTGTCCAGAGGCTGTGGCGTCGGGACAGGAACGGTCTGCACGCCGTCGACGTCCTTCTGGATCTGATCCAGCAAGGAGCCAGGCTTGGCCGGCACTTCGGACTTCGGCTTCTCTGCTTCCTGCGCTGGCGCAGTCACATTGGTGCCGGTGTCCTTGCCGAGCAAGGCTTCATCACGGCTTACGCCGGGCATGAAGTCACCGGACAGGCTCACAAGCTGGTCATTGCCATTGAAGATGACACTGACGCGCTCCTGCTGGCGCTCACCGCCACCTGGCTGGATGCTGTAGAGATAATCCCAGCGATCGGCATGAAAAGTGTCGGTCAGCAGGGGGTTACCCATAATAAACCGTACTTGCCGTCGGGTCATTCCCGGGCGTAACTGGTCTATCATGTCCTGCGTGACGACATTGCCCTGCTGGATGTCGATTTTGTAAACCCCGGGGAATGAACAACCGGCGAGTGCGAGCAGTCCCACAAGGGTGAAACTGGTTAGCAAGAGCTTGGTGTTTTGCATCGGTGGGCGACTTCCACTATCTTGGCTGGGACAACGTAAACGCCGATCATACCCGTATTAAGAGAAGCTGCGAAGCAGCATCCGCGAGAAAGCTAACCATGGTTGAAAATAGCGAACTACGCAAAGCCGGTCTTAAAGTGACTCTGCCACGAGTCAAGATTCTACAAATGCTCGATTCTGCTGAGCAGCGCCACATGAGTGCCGAGGATGTTTACAAGGCGCTGATGGAGTCTAACGAGGACGTTGGCCTGGCCACGGTTTACCGTGTGCTGACCCAGTTTGAAGCCGCAGGGCTGGTGGTTCGTCATAATTTCGACGGCGGTCATGCAGTGTTCGAATTGGCTGACGGTGGTCATCACGATCACATGGTTGACCTGGATACCAATGAGGTTATCGAGTTCACCAGCCCGGAAATCGAGAAGCTCCAGCACCAGATCGCTGAGCAGCATGGATTCGATTTGGTGGACCATAATCTGGTCCTGTACATCCGTAAGAAAAAGTAAAAATCGACACAGATTTGCTCTGTGAAACGATAGAAGGCGACCCCAGGGTCGCCTTCGTGCTTTCTATAGGAGAGAAAATAGAGCGAAAAAAGCTCGATTCAGGCCTTGGCAGCCACCACCATTTTCTTGGCGTGGGCCAGGGATTCTTTCGTCAGGTCGATGCCGCCCAACATCCGCGCCACTTCTTCTACCCGCTCCGATTTATTCAGTTTGGACACGGCCGTATGCGTCGCATCGCTGCCGCGCACTTTGTGTACAAATAAATGCTGATGCCCTTGGGCGGCCACTTGCGGCAAGTGAGTCACGGTGAGCACCTGGCCACGTTCGCCAAGGCGGCGCAGCAGTTGGCCGACAATCTCCGCAGTTGGCCCACCAATACCCACGTCCACTTCGTCGAATACCAGCGTGGGTACCCGTGAGGTCTGGGCGGTAATCACCTGAATCGCCAGGCTGATCCGCGACAGCTCACCACCGGAGGCCACTTTCGCCAGTGCCTTAAGCGGCTGGCCAGGGTTGGCGCTGACCAGCAGCTCCACCTGTTCCAGGCCATGGGGTTGCAACTCGTTGCTGGTGTTGGCGTGCAGCTCAATGGTGAAGCGCCCGCCGGGCATGCCCAGGCGCTGAATTTCCTGCTCCACGGCGTTGGCCAGGCTGGTAGCGGCTTGCTGGCGCAGGTCGCTGAGTTCGCGGGCCTTTTCCTGGTAGTGGCGGGCGAAGGAGGCGAGTTCATCGCCCAGCCGTTCAATCGACTCGTCGTTGGCGTTGAGGGTTTCGATTTCATCCAGCAGCTTCTGCTGCATCGTCGCCACTTCGGTCGGCTGGATACGGTGTTTGCGCGCCAGGGTATAGATAGTGTCCAGGCGCTCTTCGATTTCCTGCAGGCGCGCCGGGTCGGCGTCGAAGTGATCGAGGAAGCGATTGAGTTCGCCAACGGCTTCTTCTACCTGGATCTGCGCACTGGTGAGCAAGGTTGTGGCCTCGCTCAAGGAGCCCGACCCGCTGTTCACGCTTGATAGGCGATTGAGGCTGGCGGTGAGTGCATTGAGTACATTGCCCGAATCACTTTCGCTGCATTGTTCCACCACTTGCCGGCAGATACCCAGCAGGGTTTCGGCGTTGGTCAGGTTCTTGTGTTCCTGCTCCAGTTGCTCCAGCTCGGTTTCGCCAAGGCCCAGGCTTTCCAGCTCTTCAAGCTGATAGCTGAGCAGTTGATGGCGAGCACGTTGTTCGTCGCCGGAGTTGGAGAGTCGCTCCAGCTCCTGGCGGGTTTGCCTCCAGCGCTGGGCGGCAAGTTGCACCTGGCGGGCCAGGTCGGTGGCGCCGGCGTATTCGTCGAGCAGGCGACGATGGGTGTCGGTTTTGAGCAGGGACTGGTGTTCGTGCTGGCTGTGGATATCGATCAGCAACTCGCCCAGTGCCTTTAAATCGCCGAGCGGGCAGGGTGTGCCATTGATGTAGCCGCGTGAACGACCTTCCGCCGTGATGACGCGGCGCAGGATGCACGGGCCTTCATTATTAAGGTCGCGCTCGGCCAGCCAGGCCTCGGCTTCGGGAATATCGGCGAGGTCGAAAGTGGCGAGGATATCGGCCTTGTCTGCGCCTGGGCGTACCACGCCACTGTCGGCGCGGTCGCCCAGGGTCAGGCCCAGGGCGTCGAGCATGATCGATTTGCCGGCGCCGGTTTCGCCTGTGATTACGCTCATCCCGCGATCCAGTTCGAGGTCCAGGTGTTCAACGATGGCGTAGTTATGTACGGACAGGTGCACCAGCATGACGGCCGCTCCCAGGCTTTAGGTCTGGTTATTTATACAGTGTTTTGTTTGGGGCTGACAATCCTGATGCTTAGCTCAATTTGCTTGAATGGACGTGTTTTTTAGCGCAAAGCGCAATGACGCTGCCGGAATTGATCCAGAGCAACTGAAAGACTTTTGGTAACGCCTGCGCCCTTGAACCTGGAAATTGTGGCCCCATATACCGGAACAGAAGCGCGAGTTGAGTTCGCGCATGATTTTGAAAGGAGAAATCTATGGCTGACGAACAGACGCAGGATACGCAAACTCCAGACGCCAATTCGGCTGCCGGTGATGAACTGGCGACTCGTGTGCAAGTGCTCGAAGAGCAATTGGCCGCTGCGCAGGATCAATCTTTGCGTGTTGCCGCCGATCTGCAGAACGTCCGCCGCCGTGCCGAGCAGGATGTCGAAAAGGCTCACAAATTCGCGCTGGAAAAATTCGCCAATGACCTGCTGCCGATTATCGACAGCCTGGAGCGTGGCCTTGAGTTGTCCAACCCGGACGACGAAAACATCCGTCCGATGCGCGAAGGGATCGAGCTGACCCTGAAAATGTTCCAGGACACCCTGAAGCGTTATCAGTTGGAAGCCATCGATCCACAAGGCGGTGAGCCGTTCAATGCTGAGCATCACCAAGCCATGGCCATGCAGGAAAGCCATGACCTGGAGCCCAACAGCGTATTGAAAGTGTTCCAGAAGGGTTATCAGCTCAACGGTCGTTTGTTGCGCCCGGCGATGGTGGTGGTGAGCAAGGCTCCTGCACCCGTTGCACCTTCTATTGATGAGCAGGCTTGAAATCAGTCGTAACGGCCCCATCTATAAGTCAAGCGTTTAAGTGCTACCGCAGTTAGCCACCACTGCTGCGGCAACCAAATTAAAGTTTCGGGAGAGTAAATCATGGGCAAAATTATCGGTATCGACCTGGGGACTACCAACTCCTGCGTCTCCGTGCTGGAAAACGGCGTTGCTAAAGTTATCGAAAACGCCGAAGGCGCGCGTACCACGCCGTCGATCATTGCTTACGCCAACGACGGTGAAATCCTCGTCGGCCAATCGGCCAAGCGTCAGGCTGTGACCAACCCGCACAACACCCTGTACGCGGTTAAGCGTCTGATCGGTCGTAAGTTCGACGAAGAAGTCGTACAGAAAGACATCAAGATGGTCCCTTACAAAATCGCCAAGGCTGACAACGGTGACGCCTGGGTTGAAGTAAACGGCCAGAAAATGTCGCCGCCGCAAATCTCGGCTGAAATCTTGAAAAAGATGAAGAAAACCGCCGAAGACTACCTCGGTGAAGCCGTGACTGAAGCGGTGATCACCGTTCCGGCCTACTTCAACGACAGCCAGCGTCAGGCGACCAAAGACGCCGGCCGCATCGCGGGCCTGGATGTAAAACGTATCATCAACGAACCCACCGCAGCCGCTCTGGCCTACGGTATGGACAAGGCCAAGGGCGACCACACCGTGATCGTTTATGACCTGGGCGGTGGTACTTTCGACGTCTCCGTCATCGAGATCGCTGAAGTTGACGGCGAGCACCAGTTCGAAGTGTTGGCCACCAACGGCGACACCTTCCTGGGTGGTGAAGACTTTGACATTCGTCTGATCGACTACCTCGTTGACGAATTCAAGAAAGAAAGCGGCATGAACCTTAAGGGTGACCCGCTGGCGATGCAGCGCCTGAAAGAAGCCGCTGAAAAAGCCAAGATCGAGCTGTCTTCGGCTCAGTCGACCGACGTGAACCTGCCGTACATCACTGCAGACGCCACTGGTCCTAAGCACTTGAACGTGAAGATCTCCCGTTCGAAGCTGGAAGCGCTGGTTGAAGACCTGGTTCAACGCACCATCGAGCCTTGCCGCATCGCGCTGAAAGACTCCGGTATCGACGTTGGCTCGATCAACGACGTGATCCTGGTTGGCGGTCAGACCCGTATGCCACTGGTTCAGAAGCTGGTCACCGAGTTCTTCGGTAAAGAAGCGCGTAAAGACGTGAACCCGGACGAAGCGGTTGCCATGGGTGCTGCGATCCAGGGTGCGGTACTGGCCGGCGACGTGAAAGACGTGCTGCTGCTTGACGTCAGCCCGCTGACCCTGGGTATCGAAACCATGGGTGGCGTGATGACCGCGCTGATCGAGAAAAACACCACGATTCCTACCAAGAAATCGCAAGTGTTCTCGACGGCCGACGACAACCAGGGCGCTGTGACCATTCACGTGCTGCAAGGTGAGCGTAAGCAAGCCGCTCAGAACAAGTCTCTGGGCAAGTTCGACCTGGCCGAGATTCCACCAGCACCACGTGGCGTGCCGCAAATTGAAGTGACCTTCGACATCGATGCCAACGGTATCCTGCACGTAGGTGCCAAAGACAAGGCGACCGGCAAAGAGCAGAAGATCACCATCAAGGCCAACTCCGGTCTGTCTGATGAAGAAATTCAACAGATGATTCGTGATGCTGAAGCCAACGCTGATGCGGATGCCAAGTTTGCTGAGCTGGCCGGTGCGCGTAACCAAGGCGATGCCCTGGTTCACTCGACGCGTAAAATGGTCTCCGAAGCAGGCGACAAAGTGACCGCCGAAGAGAAGACCGCGATCGAAGCCGCTGTGGTTGCCCTGGAAACCGCCATTAAAGGCGACGACAAGGCTGCCATCGAAGCCAAGGTTGAGGAGCTGTCGAAAGTCTCCGCTCCGGTTGCTCAGAAAATGTACGCCGAGCAAGGCCAGCCGGCAGAAGGCGCTGCACAAGCAGAGCCTGAAGCCAAGCACGACGATGTTGTCGATGCCGAGTTCGAAGAAGTCAAAGAGCAGAAGTAAGTTGGTTGCCCGGTTGACCGCTATCAAGCGGTGACTGGTAGGATGTCGCCGCGCGGGAGCTTGCTCCCGCGTTGGCGTGTCTGGGATATGTGAATTTTTACAGCATGCGACAAGGTTCGGGTGCTGGCGGTGTGATCGGGAATGCTCCTGCTTTCCGAGCAGTAAATACCGCATTTTTGGCCGGGTCACTGGCTAAAAAGTAGTTATGACCAGGATCGTTGAATTGACGTGAGTTGGGTCCGGGCCTGTATTGGGGCTCAACGAGTTTGGCAAGGCTCAGGAGGGCCGGGCTGAACGTCCTTAAGAGTGCAAAGACTTATGGCAAAGCGTGACTATTACGAAGTGTTGGGTGTGGAGCGCAGCTCCAGCGAGGCGGACCTGAAAAAGGCTTACCGTCGCCTGGCGATGAAGCACCACCCGGACCGTAATCCGGATAGCAAAGAATCCGAAGAGATGTTCAAGGAGGCCAATGAGGCCTACGAATGCCTGAGTGATCCCAATAAGCGCGCGGCCTACGATCAGTATGGCCATGCCGGTGTCGACCCGAGCATGGGCGGCGGCGGTGCCGGTTTTGGTGGTCAGAACTTCTCCGATATTTTCGGCGATGTGTTCAGTGACTTTTTTGGCGGCGGCCGTGGCGGTCAGCGCGGCGGTGCCCAGCGCGGCAGTGACTTGCGCTACACGCTGGAGCTGAACCTGGAAGAAGCTGTGCGCGGTACCACGGTCAATATCCGTGTGCCGACGCTGGTCAACTGCAAGCCGTGCGACGGTTCGGGGGCCAAGAAAGGTTCCTCGCCGATCACCTGCCCAACCTGTGGCGGTATTGGTCAGGTGCGCATGCAACAGGGCTTCTTCTCGGTGCAGCAGACCTGCCCGCGCTGCCATGGCCAGGGCAAGATCATTTCCGACCCGTGCGACTCCTGCCATGGCGAAGGCCGTGTCGAAGAGTACAAAACCCTTTCGGTGAAAGTGCCGGCGGGTGTTGATACCGGTGACCGTATTCGCCTGTCGGGCGAAGGCGAGGCGGGCGCTCAAGGTGGCCCGACGGGCGACCTGTACGTGGTGATCAATGTGCGTGAGCACTCGATCTTCCAGCGTGATGGCAAGCACCTGTTCTGTGAAGTGCCGATCAGCTTTGTCGACGCGGCATTGGGTGGCGAGCTGGAAATTCCGACCCTGGATGGTCGGGTCAAGCTCAAGATCCCGGAAGGCACCCAGACCGGCAAGCAGTTCCGCATTCGTGGCAAAGGCGTTGCGCCGGTGCGCGGTGGCGGTGCTGGCGACTTGATGTGCCGTGTGGCGGTGGAAACGCCGGTCAATCTGGGTCGCCGTCAACGCGAACTGCTTGAAGAGTTCCGCAGCTCGTTGGAAGGCGATGACTCCCATTCGCCGAAAACCACCGGCTTCTTCGATGGCGTGAAGCGCTTCTTCGGCGACTTGTAAGGACGTGAATATGCGACGTATAGCCGTAATGGGCGCTGCCGGGCGCATGGGCAAGACGCTGGTCGAGGCGGTGCAGCAGCGCTCGCCGGCCTCCGGGCTGACGGCGGCGATTGTTCGTCCCGGCAGCACGTTGATCGGTGCTGATGCCGGTGAACTGGCCTCGTTGGGTCGCATCGGCGTTTCGTTGTCGGGCAACCTGGAGCAGGTGGCTGACGAATTCGACGTGCTGATCGACTTCACCCTGCCGGAAGTGATGCTGAAAAACCTGGCGTTCTGCCGCAAGGCAGGCAAGGCCATGGTGATTGGCACCACAGGCTTGAATGCCGAGCAAAAGCAGTTGCTGGTGGAGGCGGGCAAGGATATTCCGATCGTCTTCGCCGCCAACTTCAGCGTCGGCGTGAACCTGTCGCTCAAGTTGCTGGACCTGGCCGCGCGCGTGTTGGGTGATGAGGCGGATATCGAGATCATCGAAACCCACCATCGCCACAAGATCGATGCGCCGTCGGGTACTGCGCTGCGCATGGGCGAGGCGATTGCCGATGCTCTGGGGCGCGACCTGTCCAAAGTCGCTGTTTACGGCCGTGAAGGCCATACCGGTGCGCGGGCCCGTGACACCATCGGCTTTGCCACGGTGCGCGGTGGTGATGTGGTCGGTGATCACACCGTGCTGTTTGCCAGTGAAGGCGAGCGCCTGGAGATCACGCACAAGGCCTCCAGCCGCATGACATTCGCCAAGGGTGCGGTGCGTGCGGCGCTCTGGCTGGAAGGTCGCGAGCCTGGTCTGTATGACATGCGCGACGTGCTGGATCTGCACTAATCAGTAGCTAAAATCGGGCCTCAAGCTTATGCTTAGGCCCCGTTTTTACCCGCTAAGCGACGTCCTGTCGCATTCCCCTGCCTTTAAGGCTCATTAGCGGTGGACCCAAAAAGCTTTTTTCTGTAAGCTACAGCTTTAGTGTGTCCACTAAAAGCGCGCAGAATAATTCAGTGAAGAAGCGGGGTGACGTGTCCATACGTCACTCCGCTTTTTTACAACCTGCGATCGCCCTTTCAGGCTTTATTTACGGGAGGTCTTCTTGACTAAGCCAGCCATACTCGCCCTTGCTGATGGCAGCATTTTTCGCGGCGAAGCCATTGGAGCCGACGGTCAAACCGTTGGAGAGGTAGTGTTTAACACTGCCATGACCGGCTATCAGGAAATCCTTACCGATCCTTCCTACGCCCAGCAGATCGTTACCCTGACCTATCCGCACATCGGCAACACCGGTACTACACCGGAAGACGTCGAGTCTGATCGTGTCTGGTCGGCCGGTCTGGTGATTCGTGACCTGCCCCTGGTTGCGAGCAACTGGCGTAACACGATGTCGCTGTCCGATTATCTGAAAGCCAACAACGTTGTGGCGATCGCCGGTATCGATACGCGCCGCCTTACACGCATTCTGCGTGAAAAAGGCTCGCAGAACGGCTGCATCATGGTCGGTGACGCTATCTCCGAAGAGGCGGCGATCGCTGCTGCGCAAGGTTTCCCAGGCCTGAAAGGCATGGACCTGGCAAAAGTTGTCAGCGTCAAAGAGAGGTACGAGTGGCGCTCCACTGTCTGGGACTTGAAGACCGACAGTCACGCGACCCTCGAAGCTGCTGATCTGCCATACCACGTTGTGGCCTACGACTACGGCGTGAAGTACAACATCCTGCGCATGCTGGTTGAACGCGGCTGCCGCGTGACCGTGGTGCCGGCGCAAACCCCTGCGAGCGACGTGCTGGCCCTGCAACCGGACGGCGTGTTCCTGTCCAACGGCCCGGGTGACCCTGAGCCATGCGACTACGCCATCCAGGCCATCAAGGACGTGCTGGAAACCGAAATTCCGGTATTCGGCATCTGCCTCGGTCACCAACTGCTGGCCCTGGCCTCCGGCGCCAAAACCCTGAAAATGGGCCACGGCCATCACGGTGCCAACCACCCGGTACAAGACCTGGACACCGGCGTTGTGATGATCACCAGCCAGAACCACGGTTTTGCGGTGGATGAAGCCACCCTGCCGAGCAACGTTCGCGCGATTCACAAGTCGCTGTTCGACGGCTCCTTGCAAGGCATCGAGCGCACCGACAAGAGCGCGTTCAGCTTCCAGGGCCACCCTGAAGCCAGCCCTGGCCCGAACGACGTGGCGCCGCTGTTCGACCGTTTCATCAATGAGATGGCCAAGCGACGCTGACTGAGAGGCCTGCGGGCGGCCCCGAACCTCGGTGGCCCCCGCAGGCTCTTCAACGATTGTTCAAGACGGCTTGCCGACTGACCTGCGGATTTGAGTGACAAACCCATGCCAAAACGTACAGACATAAAAAGCATCCTGATTCTCGGCGCTGGCCCGATCGTGATCGGCCAGGCCTGCGAATTCGACTACTCCGGCGCCCAGGCCTGTAAAGCCCTGCGCGAAGAGGGTTACCGCGTCATCCTGGTGAACTCCAACCCGGCCACCATCATGACCGACCCGGACATGGCCGACGCCACCTACATCGAGCCGATCAAGTGGCAGACCGTTGCCAAGATCATCGAAAAAGAGCGTCCGGACGCGTTGCTGCCGACCATGGGTGGCCAGACCGCATTGAACTGCGCCCTGGACCTGGAGCGCGAAGGCGTTCTGGAGAAGTTCGGCGTAGAGATGATCGGCGCCAACGCCGACACCATCGACAAGGCTGAAGACCGTTCGCGTTTCGACAAGGCCATGAAATCCATCGGCCTTGACTGCCCGCGCTCCGGCATTGCCCACAGCATGGAAGAGGCCAATGCGGTTCTCGAAAAGCTGGGCTTTCCGTGCATTATCCGTCCGTCCTTCACCATGGGCGGCACCGGTGGCGGCATCGCTTACAACCGTGAAGAGTTCGAAGAAATCTGCGCCCGTGGTCTGGACCTGTCGCCGACCAAAGAGCTGCTGATCGACGAATCCCTGATCGGCTGGAAAGAGTACGAGATGGAGGTTGTCCGCGACAAAAAGGACAACTGCATCATCGTCTGCTCCATCGAAAACTTCGACCCGATGGGCGTGCACACCGGCGACTCGATCACCGTTGCTCCGGCGCAGACCCTGACGGACAAGGAATACCAGATCATGCGTAACGCCTCGTTGGCGGTGCTGCGTGAGATCGGCGTTGAAACCGGCGGTTCCAACGTTCAGTTCGGTATCTGCCCGGACACCGGCCGCATGGTCGTCATCGAGATGAACCCGCGTGTGTCGCGTTCTTCGGCGCTGGCATCGAAAGCAACCGGTTTCCCGATTGCGCGCATCGCTGCCAAGCTGGCGATCGGTTACACCCTGGACGAACTGCAAAACGAAATCACGGGCGGCGCTACGCCGGCGTCTTTCGAGCCGTCCATCGACTACGTTGTGACCAAGCTGCCGCGCTTTGCCTTCGAGAAGTTCCCGAAAGCCGATGCGCGCCTGACCACGCAGATGAAGTCTGTTGGTGAAGTCATGGCCATCGGCCGGACCTTCCAGGAATCCCTGCAGAAAGCCCTGCGTGGCCTGGAAGTAGGTGTTTGCGGCCTGGACGAGAAGCTCGACCTGAGCAACCCGGAAAGCATGAGTGTGCTCAAGCGCGAGCTGACTGTGCCGGGCGCCGAGCGTATCTGGTACGTGGCTGACGCGTTCCGCGCGGGCATGACTGTTGAAGATATCTTCGGCATGAACATGATCGACCCTTGGTTCCTGGTGCAGATCGAAGATCTGATCAAGGAAGAAGAGAAGGTCAAGACCCTCGGTCTGTCCTCCATCGACCGCGACCTGATGTTCCGCCTCAAGCGCAAAGGCTTCTCTGACCAGCGTCTGGCCAAGCTGCTGGGTGTGACCGAGAAGAACCTGCGTACCCATCGGCACAAGCTGGATATCTTCCCGGTCTACAAGCGCGTTGACACCTGCGCCGCCGAGTTCGCCACCGACACTGCGTACCTGTACTCCACCTACGAGGAAGAGTGCGAAGCTGCGCCGTCGGGCCGTGACAAGATCATCATCCTGGGTGGCGGTCCGAACCGTATCGGCCAGGGCATCGAGTTCGACTACTGCTGCGTACACGCCGCCCTCGCGCTGCGCGAAGACGGGTACGAGACCATCATGGTCAACTGCAACCCGGAAACTGTTTCCACTGACTACGACACTTCCGACCGCCTGTACTTCGAGCCGGTCACCCTGGAAGACGTGCTGGAAATCTGCCGCGTCGAGAAGCCAAAAGGCGTGATCGTGCAGTACGGCGGCCAAACCCCGCTGAAACTGGCGCGTGCCCTGGAAGCGGCCGGCGTGCCGATCATCGGCACCAGCCCTGACGCCATCGACCGTGCTGAAGACCGTGAGCGTTTCCAGCAAATGGTTGAACGCCTGAACCTGCGTCAGCCGCCAAACGCCACCGTGCGCAGCGAAGACGAAGCCATCCGCGCAGCCAGCAAGATCGGCTACCCGCTGGTGGTGCGTCCGTCCTACGTATTGGGCGGCCGGGCGATGGAAATCGTCTACGAAGAAGACGAACTCAAGCGCTACCTGCGTGATGCGGTGAAAGTGTCGAACGACAGCCCGGTGCTGCTGGATCACTTCCTCAACTGCGCCATCGAAATGGACGTGGATGCGGTGTGCGACGGCACTGACGTTGTCATCGGCGCGATCATGCAGCACATTGAACAGGCTGGCGTTCACTCCGGTGACTCCGCTTGCTCGCTGCCGCCGTACTCGCTGCCGGCGCACATCCAGGACGAGATGCGTGAGCAGGTCAAGAAAATGGCCCTGGAACTGGGCGTGGTTGGCCTGATGAACGTTCAGTTGGCGCTGCAAGGCGAAGACATCTACGTCATCGAAGTGAACCCGCGCGCTTCGCGTACCGTGCCATTTGTTTCCAAGTGCATCGGTGTGTCCCTGGCCATGATCGCTGCTCGCGTGATGGCCGGTAAGACCCTGAAGGAAATCGGCTTCACCAAGGAAATCATTCCGAACTTCTACAGCGTGAAAGAGGCGGTGTTCCCCTTCGCCAAATTCCCTGGCGTGGACCCGATCCTGGGCCCGGAGATGAAGTCCACCGGTGAAGTGATGGGTGTGGGCGATACCTTCGGTGAAGCGTTCGCCAAGGCCCAGATGGGCGCCAGCGAAGTGCTGCCGACCGGTGGTACTGCGTTTATCAGCGTGCGTGATGATGACAAGCCACTGGTTGCAGGCGTGGCCCGTGATCTGATCAACTTGGGCTTTGAAGTCGTGGCGACTGCCGGGACGGCCAAGCTGATTGAGGCTGCCGGCCTGAAAGTACGTCGCGTGAACAAGGTAACGGAAGGCCGTCCGCACGTGGTCGACATGATCAAGAATGACGAAGTCACCCTGATCATCAACACCACCGAAGGTCGCCAGTCGATCGCGGACTCCTATTCCATTCGTCGTAATGCCTTGCAGCACAAGATCTACTGCACCACCACCATTGCTGCTGGCGAAGCCATCTGCGAAGCGCTCAAGTTCGGTCCGGAAAAGACCGTGCGTCGCTTGCAGGATCTACACGCAGGATTGAAGGCATGACCAAATACCCAATGACCGTCCAGGGCTTTAAAGCCCTGGAAGAGGAACACGCCCATCTGACCAAGGTCGTTCGTCCAAAGCTGAGCCAGGACATCGGTACGGCTCGCGAGCTGGGTGATTTGAAGGAAAACGCCGAATACCATGCTGCCCGTGAGCAGCAGGGTATGGTTGAGGCGCGGATCCGTGATATCGAAGGCCGCCTGCAGAATTCGGTGGTGATCGACGTAACGACCATTCCGAAGACCGGCAAAGTGATTTTTGGCACCACCGTGGAAATCGCCAACGTCGAAACTGACGAAAGCGTGGTTTACCACATCGTCGGTGAAGACGAAGCCGACTTCAAACTCGGCAAAATCTCCGTCGGTTCGCCACTGGCCCGCGCCTTGATTGCCAAGGAAGAGGGTGATGTGGTGGCTGTGAAAACGCCCGGTGGTGTAATCGAGTACGAGATTGTTGAAGTTCGTCACATCTGAAAGACGGCGCCCGCTTCGTGCGGGCGCCATGCTTTGGCAGCTTGCCCAGATGCTGTGGGTGGGCGGCCTGTGGTTGTTGCATATCGGTGTGCTGCCGGTGTTGGGCCTGATTGGCCTGGCGCCGCTGCTGATTGATGAGCTCAACGGAATGCTGAGTGCGCTGCTGGTGGGTTTTGCAGCGGCGTGCGTGACGCTCCAGGCATTGGTGCTGGTCAAGGCCGAGGGTTTGGAGAGCTTGTGGCGGGATATTCGCGGCCAACTGCTGTTGATGGCGCTGTATGCGTGCGCAATGTTCTGCGTGGTGCATGTGTGGCTGCCGCAAGCGTTGCGCTGGCAGCTATTCAGCTATCTTGTGCTAGGGTTCTCCGGCCTGGTGCTGGTTATACAGCCGGCACCGGGATGGAGCGGCAGGGCGCGCGAAGCACGCCCGTGACCCTTGTATTACTTGAAGCGGTGTACGTTCGACAGCTGCTTGTTGACGCTGAAGTTCTTGCGATACAGCAGTGCCATCTTGCCGATGACCTGGACCAGGTCCGCTTTGCCGACCTTGCACAGTTCTGCAATGGCGGCCAAACGCGCTTCGCGGTCAAGGATGTTGACCTTGATCTTGATCAGTTCGTGATCGCTCAATGCGCGTTCCAGTTCGGCTAACACACCTTCAGTCAAACCGTTGTCTGCCACAATCAGAACTGGTTTCAGATGGTGGCCAATGGATTTGTACTGTTTCTTCTGCTCTTGAGTGAGCGGCATAATCTGACCCCTGCGTCTGATCTTGTAAAAAGCGGCGGCCAGTTTACCCGAGCGAGTCCGGGACCGCCCAGTTAATCACGACCCGTTTTATTTTCGAGGTGGCCCGTGGCCCGTTCCAAAACCAGCCTTAAGTGGCTACAAGAACATTTCAACGATCCTTACGTCAAAAAGGCGCAAAAGGACGGCTACCGTTCCCGGGCCAGCTACAAACTGCTGGAGATCCAGGACAAGGACAAATTGATTCGTCCAGGTATGAGCGTTATTGACCTTGGCGCAGCCCCTGGTGGCTGGTCCCAAGTGACCAGTCGTCTGATTGGTGGGCAAGGACGATTGATCGCATCCGACATCCTTGAGATGGACAGCATCCCGGATGTGACCTTTGTACACGGCGACTTCACCCAGGACACGGTGCTGGCCGAGATTCTCGAGGCTGTGGGAAATTCGCAGGTAGACCTTGTGATTTCCGACATGGCCCCCAATATGAGTGGATTACCGGCCGTTGATATGCCGCGAGCCATGTTCCTGTGCGAGTTGGCACTGGATCTGGCGGGTCGGGTTTTGCGTCCGGGCGGTGATTTCCTGGTGAAAGTCTTCCAGGGCGAAGGTTTTGACGAGTACCACAAGAACATCCGCAAGCTGTTCGACAAGGTACAGACGCGCAAACCTGACTCTTCGCGAGACCGGTCACGCGAGCAATACCTGCTGTGCCGCGGCTTCCGTGGTGTTGAAGGGGCTGAGAGCGAAGAGCGTTTTTGAGGAATTCGAGGAGGGCGATAGGTTTTTTTATATCGCTTTCGTCACGAAGCTTTACGAATATTGTGTAGTCAAAGTTTCACAAAGGGTTACAGACGGCGCCTGCCAGAGTTGTAGGTAATGTAGTAAGTTAGGCCGGTGAATATCATGCGAAGCGCGCGCCACTAGCGGAGCTTGCTTCAGAGGGTAGTTAATTGAACGATATGGCAAAGAATCTGATCCTGTGGTTGATCATCGCGGCTGTCCTGGTGACGGTGATGAACAACTTCTCCAGCCCTAACGAGCCGCAGACCCTCAACTATTCCGACTTCATCCAGCAAGTTAAGGATGGCAAGGTCGAGCGCGTAGCGGTTGATGGCTACGTGATCACCGGCAAGCGCAACGATGGCGACAGCTTCAAGACCATTCGTCCGGCAATCCAGGACAACGGTCTGATCGGCGACCTGGTGGATAACCACGTAGTGGTTGAAGGCAAACAGCCTGAGCAGCAGAGCATCTGGACTCAGTTGTTGGTAGCGAGCTTCCCGATCCTGGTGATTATCGCCGTGTTCATGTTCTTCATGCGCCAGATGCAAGGTGGTGCGGGAGGCAAGGGCGGGCCGATGAGTTTCGGCAAGAGCAAGGCGCGCCTGCTTTCCGAAGATCAGGTGAAGACCACCCTGGCTGACGTCGCAGGTTGTGATGAAGCCAAGGAAGAAGTCGGCGAGCTGGTTGAGTTCCTGCGTGACCCGGGCAAGTTCCAGCGCCTGGGCGGCCGCATTCCTCGCGGCGTGCTGATGGTCGGTCCTCCGGGTACCGGTAAAACCTTGCTGGCCAAGGCAATTGCCGGTGAAGCCAAGGTGCCGTTCTTCACCATTTCCGGTTCTGACTTCGTCGAAATGTTCGTCGGTGTCGGTGCCAGCCGTGTCCGCGATATGTTCGAGCAGGCCAAGAAGCACGCGCCGTGCATCATCTTCATCGACGAAATCGATGCCGTGGGTCGCCATCGTGGCGCCGGCATGGGTGGCGGTCATGATGAGCGCGAGCAGACCCTCAACCAATTGCTGGTTGAGATGGACGGCTTCGAAATGAATGATGGCATCATCGTCATCGCCGCGACCAACCGTCCGGACGTACTCGACCCGGCGTTGCTGCGTCCAGGCCGTTTCGACCGTCAGGTTGTGGTCGGTCTGCCGGATATTCGCGGTCGTGAGCAGATCCTGAAAGTACACATGCGCAAAGTGCCAATGGGTGACGACGTGGCTCCGGCCGTGATTGCCCGTGGTACGCCAGGCTTCTCCGGTGCCGACCTGGCCAACCTGGTCAACGAGGCTTCGTTGTTCGCTGCCCGTACCGGCAAGCGCATTGTTGAAATGAAAGAGTTCGAACTGGCCAAAGACAAGATCATGATGGGCGCCGAGCGCAAATCCATGGTTATGTCCGAGAAAGAGAAGCAGAACACCGCTTATCACGAAGCCGGTCACGCCATTGTTGGTCGCGTTGTGCCTGAGCATGACCCGGTCTACAAAGTGTCGATCATTCCTCGTGGGCGTGCGCTGGGTGTGACCATGTTCCTGCCGGAAGAGGATCGTTACAGCCTCTCCAAGCGGGCGCTGATCAGCCAGATCTGTTCGCTGTATGGCGGCCGGATTGCTGAAGAGATGACGCTTGGCTTCGACGGTGTGACCACCGGTGCTTCCAACGACATCATGCGTGCCAGCCAGATCGCACGGAACATGGTGACCAAGTGGGGCTTGTCGGAAAAACTCGGTCCTTTGATGTATGCCGAGGAAGAAGGCGAAGTGTTCCTGGGGCGTGGTGGTGGCGGTCAAGCTGCCAGCTTCTCGGGTGAGACGGCCAAACTGATCGACTCCGAGGTGCGCAGCATCATTGACCAGTGCTACGGCACGGCCAAGCAGATCCTGACGGATAACCGCGACAAGCTGGATGCAATGGCTGATGCGCTGATGAAGTACGAAACCATTGATGCCGATCAGATCGACGACATCATGGCGGGTCGCGCACCGCGTGAGCCTCGGGATTGGGAAGGTGGTTCGGGCACTTCGGGCACCCCGCCTGTGGTGCAGAACGAGCGCCCTGAAGCCCCGATCGGCGGCCCCGCAGCTGACCACTAAGGTTTGAAATGACTTCTGTGCTGTCCTCCACCCGGTTGCCTTGCGGCAACCGGGTTCTTGATTTGGCCCATACGCATGTCATGGGCATTCTTAATGTAACCCCCGATTCTTTTTCTGACGGCGGCCGCTTCAGCCAGCAGGATGCCGCGTTGCGTCATGCCGAGGCGATGGTGGCGGCCGGCGCGACACTGATTGATGTCGGTGGTGAGTCAACTCGGCCGGGCGCTCGCGTGGTTTCCCCCTTGGAGGAACTTGAGCGGGTTGCGCCAATCGTCGAGCGGATTGCCCGTGAGTTGGACGTGATCATTTCGGTGGACACCTCGACTCCCGCCGTAATGCGCGAGACGGCGCGCCTCGGTGCCGGGCTGATCAATGATGTGCGCTCCCTTCAGCGTGATGGCGCCCTGGATGCGGCGGCGGCCACCGGGCTGCCGGTGTGCCTTATGCATATGGTGGGAGAGCCCGGCAATATGCAGGACAGCCCGCACTACGATGATCTTGTGGGGGAGGTGAGTGGGTTTCTTGCGCAAAGAATGGCTGAGTGCACCAAGGTGGGTATCGCCGCCGAACAGATTATCCTGGATCCCGGGTTTGGCTTCGCCAAGACCCTGCAACACAACTTGAGCCTGTTCAAGCATATGGAGGCCTTGCACGCACTTGGTCGACCCCTGTTGGTCGGCGTGTCGCGCAAGAGCATGATAGGGCTGGCCCTGAATCGCCCGGTGGGTGAGCGGTTGCACGGTGGCCTGGCGTTGGCGGCACTTGCCGTGACCAAGGGCGCGCGTATTTTGCGGGTGCATGACGTCGCCGAGACGGTTGATGTGGTGCGCATGCTGGCCGCGGTAGAATCAGCCGAATAAGAATGATGGAGCACTTATGACTAAAAAATATTTTGGCACCGACGGTATTCGTGGTCGGGTCGGCGAATTCCCGATTACTCCTGATTTTATGCTCAAGCTGGGTTGGGCGGCCGGTATGGCGTTCCGCAGCATGGGCGCTTGCCGCATCCTGGTGGGCAAAGACACCCGCATCTCGGGTTATATGTTCGAATCTGCGCTGGAGGCGGGGCTGTCTGCCGCAGGCGCCGATGTCATGCTGCTGGGGCCCATGCCGACACCTGCAATCGCTTACCTGACGCGTACCTTCCACGCTGAAGCCGGTATCGTGATCAGTGCCTCGCACAATCCCCATGATGACAACGGCATCAAGTTCTTCTCGGGCCAGGGCACCAAGCTGCCGGACGAGATCGAACTGATGATCGAAGAGTTGCTGGATGCGCCGATGACCGTGGTTGAGTCCAGCAAACTGGGCAAGGTCTCGCGTATCAATGATGCCTCGGGCCGTTACATCGAGTTTTGCAAGAGCAGCGTGCCGACCAGTACCAATTTTGCCGGCCTCAAAATTGTTGTCGACTGCGCTCACGGTGCAACCTACAAAGTGGCTCCCAGCGTATTCAAGGAGCTGGGCGCCGATGTGACGGTGCTGTCGGCCCAGCCAAATGGTTTGAACATCAACGATAACTGCGGCTCGACGCATATGGAGCAGCTGCAGGCTGCTGTCCTGGCTGAGCACGCTGACCTCGGCATTGCCTTCGATGGCGACGGTGACCGCGTATTGATGGTGGATCACACCGGCGCAGTGGTGGATGGCGATGAGCTGTTGTTCATCATTGCCCGCGACCTGCATGAGCGTGACAGGCTGCAAGGCGGTGTGGTTGGCACGCTGATGAGCAACCTCGGGCTCGAGTTGGCCTTGGCAGAGCTGGGGATTCCGTTTGTACGCGCCAATGTCGGTGACCGCTATGTCATCGCCGAGTTGCTGGAACGTAACTGGCTGGTGGGCGGAGAGAACTCGGGGCATGTGGTTTGCTTCCAGCACACCACCACGGGCGATGCCATTATTGCTGCGCTGCAGGTGCTGCTGTCGTTGCGTCGTCGCAAAGAGAGTCTGGCTCAAGCGCGCCAGGCGCTGCGCAAATGCCCGCAGGTTCTGCTGAATGTGCGCTTTGCCGGTGGCGAAAACCCTATCGAGCACCCTGCTGTCAAAGACGCCTGTGAGCGTGTGACCCTCGCAATGGCGGGGCGTGGCCGCGTGTTGTTGCGCAAGTCCGGCACAGAGCCGTTGGTGCGTGTCATGGTCGAAGGCGAGGACGAAACGCAGGTTCGCGGCCACGCCGAAGACCTGGCAAAACTGGTAACTGAAATTTGCGCCTGAATTCGGCTTGCCAGTGATGATGTGGTTGGGTAACATCTGCGCCCACTTTGACCGACGAGGTACAGCATGCGTCGCACTATGGTAGCTGGTAACTGGAAGATGCACGGTACCCGCGCCAGTGTCGCTGAGCTGATCAATGGCCTTCGTCACTTGGCCTTGCCTGGCGGTGTTGATGTTGCGGTTTTCCCGCCTTGCTTGCATATCAACCAAGTGGTTGATGGCTTGAAAGGCAAGTCGATTCAGGTCGGCGCGCAGAACTCTGCGGTGGAACCCATGCAAGGTGCGTTGACCGGTGAGATTTCACCGAGTCAGCTGGTTGATGCGGGTTGTTCCTATGTGCTTGTCGGGCACTCCGAGCGCCGTCAGATGATGGGCGAGCGTGATGGGACACTCAATCGCAAGTTCGCAGCTGCACAGGCTTGTGGCTTGATTCCCGTGTTGTGCATAGGGGAGACCCTGGAGCAGCGTGAATCGGGCAAGACTCTGGAAGTTGTCTCGCGTCAGCTGGGCAGCATCATCGAGGAGCTGGGTGTTGGTGCATTTGCAAAGGCAGTAATCGCTTACGAGCCGGTCTGGGCCATTGGCACCGGGCTGACTGCTACACCGCAACAGGCGCAGGATGTGCACGCAGCCATTCGCGCGCAGTTAGCGGCAGAGAATTCTGAAGTCGCACAAGGTGTGCGGCTTCTATACGGCGGCAGCGTGAAGGCGGCCAATGCGGTCGAACTGTTCGGCATGCCGGATATCGATGGGGGGCTCATTGGTGGAGCTTCCCTGAATGCAGATGAGTTCGGTGCGATCTGTCGCGCCGCGGGAAACTGAAAAAATGCTGGAAACAGTCGTAGTCGTTTTTCATCTGTTGGCTGCCCTGGGCGTAGTTGCCCTGGTTTTGTTGCAACAGGGTAAAGGTGCGGATGCTGGTGCGTCTTTCGGTGCAGGTGCTTCAAATACTGTGTTCGGAAGCCAAGGTTCCTCTACCTTTCTTAGTAAGTTTACTGCTATACTTGCCGCCGGTTTCTTCATAACCAGCTTGGGGTTAGGTTACTTTGCTAAAGAGAAAGCTCATGTGCTGACTCAAGTAGGTCTCCCAAACCCAGCAGTGTTGGAAGTACCAAAAGCAAAACCGGCTTCTGATGATGTCCCGGTGCTTCAAGAGCAAAAGTCGGCTACTCCAGCGACTGACGTACCTCCAGCTCAAGAGCAGAAGTAAGAAGGGTTGTAAACGCTGTATTGCCGAGGTGGTGGAATTGGTAGACACGCAACCTTGAGGTGGTTGTGCCCATAGGGTGTAGGGGTTCGAGTCCCCTTCTCGGTACCAATTATCAGGAGAGCCCGCTGTTGCGGGCTTTCTTGTAGGTGGAAGGTTACATTGACCCTGTAAGGGATCGGTCGTATACTTCCGCCCCAGCTTTGTCGCGGGGTGGAGCAGTCTGGTAGCTCGTCGGGCTCATAACCCGAAGGTCGTCGGTTCAAATCCGGCCCCCGCAACCAGTTTTAGCGGAGCCCCTTTTAAGGGGCTTTTTGTTAGCTGGACACTTTCAACGCCGCTGTTCGACGGCGTTTCAAGGATGGGCGTTTCGCCCATTTTTTTATTTTGCACAGCATGCACATACATGCACGAGGGGGTTCAGGTGTCGAGCAAGCTAGAAGAGTTGCAGGCCTTGCTGGCCCCGGTGGTCGTGGCCCTAGGCTATGAATGCTGGGGTATTGAGTTTTCGGCTCAAGGTCGCCACTCAATGTTGCGCGTTTATATCGATAAAGAGGGCGGTGTGCTGGTGGACGATTGTGCCATTGTCAGCCGTCAGATCAGCGGTGTGCTGGATGTTGAAGATCCAATCGCCGTTGAATACACCCTCGAAGTTTCCTCGCCAGGCATGGAACGCCCACTGTTCACTATTGATCAGTTTGCAAAATTTGCCGGTGAACAAGTGAAGATCAAGCTGCGCTCTCCCTTTGAAGGGCGACGCAACTTTCAGGGCCTTCTGCGCGGTGTAGAAGAACAGGATGTCGTGGTGCAGGTAGAAGACCATGAATTCCTGTTGCCGATCGATATGATCGACAAGGCCAACATTATTCCCAGTTTTGACTGAGACGCGGATCCCGCGGATCCAATGGCTTGCGAAAGGCGAGGCGTACGATGAGCAAAGAAGTACTGCTGGTTGTTGAGTCGGTATCCAATGAAAAGGGCGTACCGGCAAACGTGATTTTTGAAGCGCTGGAGCTGGCCCTGGCCACTGCTACCAAAAAGCGTTTTGAAGACGAAGTTGATCTGCGTGTGGAAATCAACCGCCACACCGGTGCCTATGAGACTTTCCGTCGCTGGACGGTCGTCGAAGAAGCCGATCTTGATGATCCGGCCATCGAAACCTGGCCGAGCAAGGTTGCGCAAACGCATCCGGGCGCCCAGGTCGGTGATGTCGTCGAAGAAAAGATCGAGTCGATCGAGTTCGGCCGTATTGCTGCACAGACCGCCAAGCAGGTCATCGTGCAAAAGGTTCGCGAAGCTGAGCGCGCTCAAGTCGTTGACGCTTATCGCGAACGCCTGGGTGAGATCATCTCCGGCACCGTGAAAAAAGTGACCCGCGACAACGTGATCGTTGACCTGGGCAACAACGCCGAAGCGTTGCTGGCCCGCGAAGACATCATCTCTCGCGAAACCTTCCGTGTCGGCGTGCGTCTGCGTGCGCTGCTCAAGGAAATCCGCACCGAGAACCGCGGCCCTCAGCTGATCCTGTCGCGTACCGCGCCGGAAATGCTGATCGAGCTGTTCCGCATCGAAGTGCCGGAAATCGCCGAAGGCCTGATCGAAGTCATGGCTGCGTCCCGCGACCCGGGTTCGCGCGCCAAGATCGCGGTCCGCTCCAAGGACAAGCGTATCGACCCGCAAGGCGCTTGCATTGGTATGCGCGGTTCGCGCGTCCAGGCAGTGTCGGGCGAGTTGGGCGGTGAGCGTGTGGACATCGTCCTGTGGGACGATAACCCGGCGCAGTTCGTGATCAACGCCATGTCGCCGGCTGAAGTGGCGGCAATTATCGTTGACGAAGATGCCCATGCAATGGACATCGCCGTTGGCGCAGACAATCTGGCTCAGGCCATTGGTCGTGGTGGTCAGAACGTGCGTCTGGCCAGCCAACTGACCGGCTGGACCCTGAACGTGATGACCGAATCGGACATCCAGGCTAAGCAGCAAGCTGAAACCGGTGACATCCTGCGCAACTTCATCGAAGAGTTGGAAGTCGATGAAGACCTGGCACAGGTACTGGTTGATGAAGGCTTCACCAGCCTGGAAGAGATTGCCTACGTACCGTTGGAAGAAATGCTCAACATCGACGGCTTTGACGAAGACACCGTCAACGAGCTTCGCGCTCGGGCCAAGGATCGCTTGTTGACTAAAGCCATCGCTACTGAGGAAAAGCTGGCAGACGCCCATCCGGCCGAAGACCTGCTCTCGCTTGAGGGTATGGACAAGGATTTGGCGATGGAACTGGCGGTGCGCGGCGTAATTACCCGCGAAGACCTGGCCGAGCAGTCTATTGACGATCTGCTCGACATCGACGGCATTGACGATGATCGTGCCGGCAAGTTGATCATGGCCGCCCGAGCCCATTGGTTCGAGTAACTAGGCGCGGCCTGAGGAGAGAAGTGCATGACGCAAGTCACGGTGAAACAACTGGCCGATGAGGTCAAAACACCGGTAGAGCGCCTGTTGCAGCAGATGCGTGAGGCAGGTCTGCCGCACACCGCCGCCGATGAAGGTGTGAGCGATAGTGAGAAGCAGTCTTTGCTGACTCACTTGAAGAGCAGCCACAAGGCGAAAGTGGAAGAACCGCGCAAGATTACATTGCAGCGCAAAACCACCAGCACCCTGCGTGTTGCTGGTAGCAAGAGCATCAGCGTTGAAGTACGCAAGAAGAAAGTCTTCGTACAGCGCAGCCCGGAAGAAATCGAAGCCGAGCGCAAACGCGAGCTGGAAGAGCGTCGCGCAGTAGAAAATGCTGCTCGTCAGAAGGCTGAAGAAGAAGCCAAGCGTCGCGCCGAAGAAGAAGCGCGTCGCCAGCCTGCTGCTGCGCAACCTGCTGGTACTGAAGCGGTCGCCACGCCTAGCGCTCCTGTAGAAGCTGTGCGTGAGGCCGCTCCGGTTGCCGCCGCTCCGGCTCCAGCAGCTGATCGCAAGCGCGACGAACCTCGTCGTCCGGACAAACCACGTGCCGACGACAACAATCGTCGCAGTGGCGGTGGTGATGGCGAGCGTAAAAACGCTCCGCATCGCGCTTCGGTCAAAGAGAAGGCGCCGGCTCCACGCGTTGCCCCACGTACTACCGACGAAGAAAGCGATAGCTTCCGTCGTGGTGGTCGCGGCAAGGCCAAGCTGAAAAAGCGCAACGCCCACGGTTTCCAGAGCCCAACCGGCCCTGTCGTGCGTGATGTGCAGATCGGCGAGACCATTTCTGTTGGCGATCTCGCCAATCAGATGTCGGTCAAGGCCGCTGAAATCATCAAGTTCATGTTCAAACTGGGTACTCCAGCGACCATCAACCAGGTGCTTGATCAGGAAACTGCTCAACTGGTAGCCGAAGAACTGGGCCACAAAGTGACCCTGGTCAGCGACACCGCCCTGGAAGATTCCCTGGCCGAGTCCCTGAAGTTTGAAGGTGAGACGTTCTCCCGTGCGCCAGTTGTGACCGTAATGGGTCACGTTGACCATGGTAAGACATCGCTGCTCGATTACATCCGTCGTGCCAAGGTAGCTGCTGGCGAAGCCGGCGGTATCACCCAGCACATCGGTGCATACCACGTTGAAACCGAGCGCGGCATGGTCACCTTCCTGGACACCCCTGGCCACGCTGCGTTTACCGCAATGCGTGCTCGTGGTGCCAAGGCGACTGACATCGTGATCCTGGTAGTTGCAGCGGACGACGGCGTGATGCCGCAGACCATTGAAGCTGTTCAGCACGCCAAGGCCGCTGGTGTTCCACTGGTAGTTGCAGTGAACAAAATCGACAAGCCGGGCGCCGATCTCGATCGCATCCGTAGCGAACTGTCGGTGCACGGCGTGACTTCTGAAGAGTGGGGCGGTGATACGCCGTTCGTTTCGGTTTCGGCGAAAGTCGGTACCGGTGTAGACGAGCTGCTCGAAGCTGTTCTGCTGCAAGCTGAAGTCCTGGAACTCAAAGCAACACCATCGGCCCCGGGTCGCGGTGTTGTGGTTGAATCGCGTCTCGACAAAGGTCGTGGCCCGGTTGCAACCGTTCTGGTTCAAGACGGTACCCTGCGCCAGGGCGACATGGTCCTGGTCGGTTCGAACTATGGCCGTGTACGTGCCATGCTCGACGAGAACGGCAAGCCAATCAAGGAAGCCGGTCCTTCCATCCCGGTCGAGATCCTCGGCCTGGACGGTACGCCGGACGCTGGCGACGAGATGAGCGTGCTGTCGGACGAGAAGAAAGCCCGTGAAGTGGCTCTGTTCCGTCAAGGCAAGTTCCGCGAAGTCAAACTGGCTCGTGCTCACGCCGGCAAGCTGGAAAACATCTTCGAGAACATGGGCCAGGCAGAGAAGAAGACGCTTAACATCGTCCTCAAATCTGACGTTCGTGGTTCCCTCGAAGCGTTGAACGGCGCCTTGAATGGCCTGGGTAACGACGAAGTGCAAGTGCGCGTTGTGGGTGGCGGTGTCGGTGGTATCACCGAATCCGACGCCAACCTGGCACTGGCTTCCAACGCTGTACTGTTCGGCTTCAACGTGCGTGCCGATGCTGGCGCTCGCAAGATCGTCGAGCAGGAAGGCCTGGACATGCGTTACTACAACGTCATCTACGACATCATCGAAGACGTCAAGAAAGCCCTTACCGGCATGCTTGGCAGCGATGTCCGGGAGAACATCCTGGGTGTTGCCGAGGTGCGTGACGTGTTCCGCTCGCCGAAATTCGGTGCGATCGCCGGTTGCATGGTTATCGAAGGTACTGTGTACCGTAACCGTCCGATCCGTGTACTGCGTGAAGACATCGTTATCTTCGAAGGCGAGCTGGAATCCCTGCGCCGCTTCAAGGATGACGCTTCCGAGGTACGTGCCGGCATGGAATGCGGTATCGGCGTCAAGAGCTACAACGACGTCAAGGCTGGCGACAAGATTGAAGTCTACGAGAAGGTCCAGGTTGCTCGCAGCCTCTAACTCGCGCACTTCCGGAGCCACGTTGCGTGTGGGCATGCAAATGCCCCGCGCAGCGTACGGACTCTAAACGCAACGCCCGGTCTGGCTTTTGTCAGGCCGGGCGTTTGCCGCTTTCAGACCCCACGGGTTTCACCGTGTGGCAGTAACAGGTAACAAGACATGGCAAAAGAATACAGCCGTACCCAACGTATCGGCGATCAGATGCAGCGTGAGCTGGCCCAACTGATCCGTCGCGAAGTCAAAGACCCGCGCGTCGGCCTGGTCACCATCACCGCCGTTGAAGTGAGCCGTGACGTGGGTCACGCCAAGATCTTCATCACCGTGATGGGGCAGGACAACAGCGAAGAAATTGCGCAAAGCATCAAGGTGCTCAATTCGGCTGCCGGCTTCCTGCGCATGCAGTTGGCCCGTGAAATGAAGCTGCGCAGTGTTCCCCAGTTGCACTTCCACTACGACGAAAGCGTCGTGCGTGGTGCGCACCTGTCGGCATTGATCGAGCGCGCCGTGGCTGAAGACAGCCAGCACCCGTCCACACCTGAAGACGCCAAGGAGTAAGCGGTGGCTCAGGTCAAACGTATCCGTCGCAACGTCAGCGGCATCATTCTGCTCGACAAGCCCATTGGCTTTACCTCCAATGCCGCGCTGCAGAAGGTTCGCTGGCTGCTCAATGCCGAGAAGGCCGGGCACACCGGCAGCCTCGACCCCTTGGCCACCGGCGTACTGCCCTTGTGCTTTGGCGAGGCCACCAAGTTCTCGCAATACCTGCTCGATTCCGACAAGGGTTACGAAACCCTCATGCAACTGGGCAAGACCACCACCACGGCCGATGCCGAAGGTGATGTTCTGCAGGTTCGCGACGTGACCGTTGGTCGTGCTGATATCGAGGCCGTTTTACCCGCTTTTCGTGGGCAAATCAGTCAGATACCGCCGATGTACTCGGCGCTCAAGCGTGATGGCCAGCCTCTTTACAAGCTGGCACGTGCGGGCGAAGTAGTGGAGCGTGAACCGCGTTCTGTTACTATTGCGCGGCTTGAATTGCTCGCCAGTGAAGGCGACACCGCACGACTGGCGGTGGACTGCAGCAAAGGCACCTATATTCGTACCCTGGTGGAAGATATCGGTGAGCAACTGGGCTGTGGTGCATACGTTGCAGAGTTGCGACGTACTCAAGCCGGACCTTTCACCCTGGCCCAGACGGTCACGCTGGAAGAGTTGGAAGCGGTACATGCCGAAGGCGGCAATGAAGCGGTTGATCGCTTCCTGATGCCATCGGACAGCGGTTTGCTGGATTGGCCATTGCTGCACTTCTCGGAGCACAGCGCGTTCTACTGGCTAAACGGCCAACCGGTACGTGCCCCGGATGCTCCGAAGTTCGGTATGGTGCGGGTACAGGATCATAACGGTCGCTTCATCGGTATCGGTGAAGTGAGCGAAGACGGGCGTATAGCGCCGCGTCGACTGATTCGGTCAGAATGACCGGACGAGTGTGGCTGTTAACAGGCACGGTCAACACTCATTTTTAGATACAGGGATTTGTCCCTGGCCTGTTGAAACTGCCCTTTGGGTAGTTTCCTGAAAAAAGGATTGCCTCATGGCTCTCGACGTTCAAGAAAAAGCACAAATCGTTGCTGACTATCAGCAAGCTGTTGGTGACACTGGTTCGCCAGAAGTGCAAGTTGCACTGCTGACCCACAACATCAACAAGCTGCAAGGTCACTTCAAGGCCAACGGTAAAGATCACCACTCCCGTCGTGGTCTGATCCGCATGGTAAACCAGCGCCGTAAGCTGCTGGACTACCTGAAAGGCAAGGATCTGGGTCGTTATCAGGCTCTGATCGGTCGCCTGGGTCTGCGTCGCTAATAAGCGATTGCGCTAGAGGTTGGTTGTCTGCCGTGTGTCAGTGGGATTCCCGCTGGCCCATGGCAGGCTCCCAGCCTCAAGTTTTATCTGGATACACGTTTTACCCTGGACGAGCGTCGGGCCGATTCCCGGCATTGCCCAAGAATTTCGCAAGAAGACAAGTTCCCCCAAGAGCCACAAAGAAGGTAGGACACCGTGAACCCGGTTATCAAAAAATTCCAGTTCGGTCAGTCGACCGTTACCCTCGAGACAGGCCGTATCGCCCGTCAAGCGTCCGGCGCAGTGCTGGTTACCGTTGACGACGACGTGACCGTATTGGTGACCGTTGTTGGCGCCAAGACCGCTGACCCGAGCAAAGGCTTCTTCCCTCTTTCCGTTCACTACCAGGAAAAGACTTACGCTGCCGGTAAGATCCCTGGCGGTTTCTTCAAGCGTGAAGGCCGTCCTTCCGAGAAAGAAACCCTGACTTCCCGACTGATCGACCGTCCGATCCGTCCGCTGTTCCCAGAAGGCTTCATGAACGAAGTGCAGGTTGTCTGCACCGTCGTTTCCACCAGCAAGAAGACCGATCCGGACATCGCTGCGATGATCGGTACCTCGGCTGCCCTGGCCATCTCCGGCATTCCTTTCGATGGCCCGATCGGCGCGGCGCGCGTTGCTTTCCACGAAAGCACCGGCTACCTGCTGAACCCGACTTACGAGCAACAGAAAGCGTCGAGCCTGGACATGGTCGTTGCCGGTACCTCTGAAGCCGTATTGATGGTTGAATCGGAAGCCAAAGAGCTGACCGAAGACCAGATGCTGGGCGCTGTACTGTTTGCTCACGACGAGTTCCAGTCCGTGATCAAGGCCGTTAAAGAACTGGCTGCCGAAGCTGCCAAGCCGACATGGGCCTGGGCTCCACAAGCTGAAGCGACTGAACTGCTGGGCGCTATCCGCTCCGAGTTCGGTGCTGCCGTCTCCGACGCCTACACCATCACCGTCAAGGCCGACCGTTACGCGCGCCTGGGCGAGCTGAAGGATCAGGTTGTAGCCAAACTGTCCGGTGAAGAAGGCCAGCCTTCTTCCAGCGAAGTCAAAGCTGCCTTCGGCGAAATCGAATACCGCACCGTTCGCGAAAACATCGTTAACGGCAAGCCACGTATCGACGGTCGCGACACGCGCACCGTGCGCCCACTGAACATCGAAGTCGGCGTTCTGCCGAAGACTCACGGTTCGGCGCTGTTCACCCGTGGCGAAACCCAGGCTCTGGTCGTTGCAACACTGGGTACTGCCCGTGACGCACAGCTGCTGGACACCCTGGAAGGCGAGAAAAAAGACCCGTTCATGCTGCACTACAACTTCCCTCCGTTCTCGGTAGGCGAGTGTGGTCGCATGGGTGGCGCTGGTCGTCGCGAAATCGGTCACGGCCGCCTGGCTCGTCGTTCGATCGCTGCGATGCTGCCTGCTGCCGACGTGTTCCCGTACACCATCCGTGTTGTGTCGGAAATCACTGAGTCCAACGGTTCGAGCTCCATGGCTTCCGTTTGCGGTGCTTCCCTGGCCCTGATGGACGCTGGTGTACCGATGAAGGCACCGGTTGCCGGTATCGCCATGGGCCTGGTTAAAGAAGGCGAGAAGTTCGCCATCCTGACCGACATCCTGGGCGACGAAGACCACCTGGGCGACATGGACTTCAAAGTAGCCGGTACCGCTAAAGGTGTTACCGCGCTGCAGATGGACATCAAGATCAAGGGCATCACCGAAGAAATCATGGAAATCGCTCTGGGCCAAGCCCTGGAAGCGCGCCTGAACATCCTCGGTCAGATGAACCAGATCATTGGTCAGTCCCGCACCGAACTGTCGGAAAATGCTCCGACCATGATCGCGATGAAAATCGACACCGACAAAATCCGTGATGTTATCGGTAAAGGCGGCGCGACCATCCGTGCGATCTGTGAAGAAACCAAGGCTTCGATCGACATCGAAGACGACGGCTCGATCAAGATCTTCGGCGAAACCAAGGAAGCGGCTGAAGCTGCACGTCAGCGCGTTCTGGGCATCACCGCTGAAGCCGAGATCGGCAAGATCTACGTGGGTAAGGTTGAGCGCATCGTCGACTTCGGCGCATTCGTCAACATCCTGCCGGGCAAAGACGGTCTGGTACACATCTCCATGCTGAGCGACGCTCGTGTTGAGAAAGTGACCGACATTCTCAAAGAAGGCCAGGAAGTGGAAGTGCTGGTACTGGACGTGGACAACCGCGGCCGTATCAAGCTGTCCATCAAGGACGTAGCAGCAGCCAAGGCTTCGGGCGTTTAATTACCCGCTGGCTTTACGCTGAAAAGGAGGACTCTTCGGAGTCCTTTTTTTATGCCCACAGGAAAGTACCGGGAAATCAGTTGCTTAGTAAATTCCAAAAGCCGCAACTTGCATGCAGGCACGGTCGACTTCATGCAAGATGCACGATTTCGAAAATTAGCTGTTTTTATAAGTTGTTGTTTATAAAGGGATTAATATGATTCTGTGACTTGGCACACTGCCTGCAATAACCCTGTTAACGCTGCAGCATCAAGGTTTACACGCTGCAGACTTTTCATAAAACAGGAGTTACTCGTATGAAGAAGTTCGCTCTCGCTACCGCTACCGCTCTGACTCTGGCCATGGGTGCTAACGTAGCCTTTGCTCAGACTTCCCAAGCCCCTATGACGTTGGCGGCTGGTGAAGCCACCAAGGCTAAGGAAAGCGTTTCGGATACTTGGATCACTACCAAAGTTAAATCCGACCTGCTGACCGAGAAAGGCATTCCTGGTTCGGACATCAAGGTTGAAACCAACAAAGGCGTGGTTTCCCTGTCCTCCACAGTCGCTATCTCTGACTCCCAGAAAGCCACGGCTGTAGCGATCACCAAGAAAATCAAAGGTGTTACCGCTGTTTCCGCTGACGGCCTGATGGCTGGCGGTGCCACTAAGGCAGATAACATCGACAAAACCAAAGGCGCAGCAGCAGATGCCAAAGAGTCCACTTCGGACACTTGGATCACCACCAAAGTAAAAGCTGACCTGGTTACCGAAAAAGGCATTCCTGGTACCGACATCAAAGTCGAAACCAACAAAGGTGTAGTGTCGCTGTCGTCGACTGCTGCCGTGACCCAGGCTCAGAAAGACACCGCAGTTGCGATCACCAAGAAAATCAAAGGCGTTAAAGCTGTATCGGCCGATGGCCTGAAAGCTCAGTAACGCTAAAAGAATCGTCTGAGCTAGACGGCGGCGGCTTAGGGTGAGTTAGATATCCACCCGATGCACCTCTAAAGTTCATGCGACCGACCACACGGATGTGGTCATTACAGGCCCCGGCACTTGTGTCGGGGCCTGTTCTATTCAGGCCTGGAATACATTTGCATGGCCGGTGGAGATAAAACTGTGGGAGCGGGCTTGCTCGCGAATGCGGTGTGTCAGTCACTGGAAATGTGCCTGATATACCGCATTCGCGAGCAAGCCCGCTCCCACATTTAGATCTGTTTTAGCTGAATGTTACTCGGCATCCAAATGCATCGGCGTTACCACTCGACCGTCTTTCTCCGCCTGCCCCAGGCTGGCATCAATGAAGTACACCCGGTCATCTTCCAGCTGGCCTTTGTCCACCAGGTAGTCCTTGATAGTGCTGGCACGGTCCTGCCCCAGTTGGCGCAGCAACACATCACTGGCCCCCCAGAACTTGATCAAGCCATCACGCAGCTTCGCAGTGCGATCATCACTGCTCAGGTCTTTCCATTCGGCCGGTGGTTGTTGCTTGAGACGGGTGCGGTAAATGCCTTCGAGCAATGGCGCTTTTTCCTTCTCCGGCACCACCAGCAATGACGCCTGAGCCGGCACCTTGTCGCCGCGACGCTGGAGGATTTTGTAGTAGTTGTATTGGTATTCACGCTCCAGGCGATCTGCGGCGATGAAAGGGCCATCGCTGCTGGCGGCTGCCGTGCCTTCGATTTCAAGGCGCAGGGTAGGGCGCTCTTTGAGTGCCTTGGCCAAGGTGTTCAGGGCACCCTCGGCATCTTTGTTCAGCTCGCTGGAGCCTGCGGCAAACGACACGTTACCCAGGTCTTCCGAGCCGCCACCGCTGACCAGCCCGCCGATAAACTTGAACGGCGCCGTGGCTGCGCGCACCACCAGGTTGCGCAGGGTCTGCCACACAATCGGCATGACGCTGAACTGCGGGTTATTCAAGTCGCCGGTTACTGGCAGTTCGATGGAGATCTTGCCGTCAGTATCCTTGAGCAGCGCAATGGCCAGGCGAATCGGCAAATCGACGGCATCGGCACTGTCGACCTTCTCACCCAACTGCAATTGCTCAACCACCACTTTGTTTTCAGCCTTCAACTGGCCTTTGGTGATCACGTAGTGCAAATCGAGGTTCAGCCGGCCCTTGCGAATGCGGAAACCCGCGAACTTGCCGGAATACGGAGTCAACGTGGTCAGTTCGACGCGCTTGAAGCTGGTGGCGATATCCAGCGCCGCCATCGGGTCAAACGGGTTGACGCTGCCCTTGATCGTCACCGGCGCGTAGCGATCCACCTTGCCCTTAATGTCGACGCTGGCCGGTTTGGCCTGGCGACTGTCGATAGTGCCAATCTGCCCGTTGAGTTGCTGGATAGCCGTGGCGAAGTTGGGCGTGAGGCTGAAGTCGGCGAAGTTGGCCGAACCATCGTTGATCGCAATTTGCCCGATATGAATACCCAACGGTTTGTCTTTGCTCGCCGCCGGCTTGGCTGCCGACTTGGTGCCATTGTCGGCCGGTTGCGGGATCAGCAAGCCATCGATGTTGGTGGTGCGGTCGTCGTTGATCATAAAGCGCGCATAGGGCTGCAGCAGGTTGACCTTGTCGATCGACAGGCTGTCGCCGTGCTGGTAGTTCACGCCTTCGAGTACCAGACGCTGCCACTTGAGGAAGTCGCGGGTCTTGAGGGTGTCCAGGGTGTGCAACTGGTCGACCTGGGCGCGGCCGGTGACCTGCAGCGCCAAGGGCTCGGTGCTTTTAAGGTTCACATCGAGGTTACTGCCCAACATACCGCTGCGCAGTTCCAGGCGGATAAACGGGCTGATATAGGATTGCGCGACCCGCAGGTCGATGTCCTGGGTGCTCACTTTCAACCTGGCGCTGACCGGGTTGAGGTTGACCTCACCGGTTGCGCTGATCTTGCCTTGCTTGCCCAGGCCGGAGTCGACCTTCAGGCTAAAGGGGCTGCGGTTGAGACTGTCGAAGTTCTGCATATCGACATTCAGCGGGCCTAGCTCCAATGCAACTTCCGGTTTGGCAGCACGGTCTGCGAGGTGAACTTGATAGTTGCGCAGTTGCACGTCCTTGAGCAGCACTTGCCAGGGTTTGCTGGGTGCGGCAGGTGGGGCGTTTGGCGTATCGGCGGTTGCAGGTGCGCTGGCAGGCTTGAGTTCCTTGGCCGGTTTGCTCGGTTGGCTGGCAAACAGTTTCTGCCAGTCCAGTTGCCCATCGGCTTCGCGGGCGGCCCAGGTTTCCAGCTTGTTGCTGCGGATCTTGCCGACCACCACTTGCTGCTTGGCCAGGTCCACCGTGGTGTCGCTGACGTCCAGGCGCTCCAGGCGCACCAGTGGCCGGCCATCCGGCGCCTTGATCGCAAACGGCGCGATGCTCGCGGCGGTGTTGGTCAGGTTCAGTTCGGTTTCTTTGGCCAGGCTGAATTTATAGTCGGTGCTGAAGTTCAGCACGCCGTCTTCAAGCACCAGCGGCAGGGCGTCCCGCACATACGGCCACCAGGCTTTCATCTTGCCATCGGTGACTTTCAGCGTGCCTTCGGAAGTGATCGGCACCAGGCTGAAATTGCCTTTCCAGTCGATCTGCCCGCCTTCAGGGCCAGCGGCCACCAGGGTCATGTCGGCGTTGTCTTCGGGCAAGGTGCTGAGGTTTTTCAGCTCGAAGTCGAGTTTGTCGTAGAGGAATTCAATCGGCTCGCTGGGGCGCAGGTCGCGAAAGTACACATAGCCGCCGGCCAGCTTGATGCTGTCGATGCGCAGCGGGAACGGCTTGGCATTCGGGTCGGCCGGGGTCGGCTCACTCGCAGGCAGTTTGAACAGCTGCGCCAGGTTCAACTGACCGGATTTGTCGAACAGCACTTCAGTCTTCGGCTGGTCCAGCTGCACATCTGCCAGGTGCAGAGCGCGCGTCCACAGGCTGTCGATCTGCAAGTTGGCGTACAGGCGCTCGAAACCGACTTGCTCCTTGCCCGGCTCGCCGAGTTTGAGGCCCCACAGCGTCAGTTCCAGGCTGAACGGGTTGAGCTCGATACGCTCGATGCGGGCCGGCACCGTGGCGTAATTGGCCAGTTGCTGGTTGGCAATGCGAAGGGCAATGCCCGGCAGAATCAGAAAACCCAGCAAGCTGTACAGAGCCAGGGCGGTCAACAAGGCGCCAGCGGCGCGGATCAATCCTTTGGGCATGAGTGACGCCATCTAGTAGAACGAGAGTGCCTTGGAGTATGGCACGGGTTTTCGGTTCCGAAGTACCGGGCTCCTTGGGAAAAGTACTACAACTGCAGGATCAGGGTCTTCAACGGTGGCTGCTGATCTTGCGAAGGGAAGTCAGCCCCCGGCGTCATGATTTGCCACTCGCGTACCGGTCGGCCGGCTTTTTCGGCGCACCGCAGCACCTGTTCGCACCAGTCATCCATGCTGACTTTTGCCAGGTTGTTGCAGCAGATCAGCACGCCATTGTCGGCGGTGGTCAGCAGTGCGGGTTTGAGCAGGCTCTGGTAGTCGCGCAACAGGTCGACAGTGCCGAAAGCACTCTTGGCCCAGGCAGGTGGGTCGAGCAGCACCAGGTCGAACTGACGCTGCTCAAGGCGCGGATAACTTGGCAGCTTCTGCCCGCGGCGCTGGGTGATCGGCAAACCGGCCAGTTGGCGAATCGCCGGGAAGTAGTCGGACTGCACGAACGCCATGGTCGGCAAGTGCGGGTTGAGCAGGCCGTTTTCGCGCCCGACCGCCAGGTTGCCTTCGGCGAAGTCCAGGTTGCACACCTCGCTTGCGCCCCCGGCTGCGGCGCTCAAGCCTACGCCACAGGTGTAGGCGAACAGGTTCAGCACGCTTTTGCCGGCACTGTGGTCCTTGACCCAGCCACGGGTGTTGCGCAGGTCCAGGAACAGCAGCGGGTCTTGCCCGGCATGGCGCCCGCGTACACGGTAGTTGAGGCCCCACTCGTGGCCGACCTGATCTGCCAACGCCGCGGGCTCGGCGCGGTACACCGTGTCCTCACGGTCGATGCGCGAGTTGCCACGGGAGCGGTCGTTGTACACCAGCTGCAATTCCAGGCCCATGAACTGATTGACCTGTTGATGCAGGTCCAGCAGCTCCTCGGTGTGCAGCGACTGGTGGAAGCTTTGCACCAACAATTGCGGGCCGTAACGGTCGATGGTCAAGCCGCCGGCGCCTTCCTGGCTGCCATGAAACAGCCGGTAGCAGTCGGTGTTTTGGGCGTGCAGCTCGTTGATCAGGTCTTGGCGATGGTTGAGAGCGGCGCGCAGCGCCTGATTCAAGGGAGTCATGGAGCGCGCCTTGCGGGTAAAAGAGGGCGCGAAGTTTAACAGTTATAGGCTCCGCGCTACATCAACCCCATCCGCCGCTGGGCGCGTTGCACCGAACCATTGCGCATTGCCCAGCGCAGCAAGGGCGCGCTGCGCTTCACACCCGCGCGGATCACCAAGCGTTGCATCGAGCTTTGGTGTTGCCCGAGCATAGCGCTGGCCCAGTCCGGCAGCAGGTCGATGCCGGCCTGCATCATCAAGCTGCCAAAGGGTTTGGCCAAGGTGCTGGGCGCGGGTGCATTGACCAGCAGGCGCAGCACTTCGCGGCTGCGATCGTCACACAGCAGTTGCGGACGAATACGCGCCATATATTCGGAAATTTCCTGCCGCGAGCGCGGAACGTGGCGGGCGCCCAGTCGCTCGGCCACCAAGGCAATTTCATTGTAGTAGCGGTCCTGGTCGCGCCCCGACAGGTGCGGGTTGCGATAACGCAGGTGCGCCGCCAGGAAATTGCTGACCTCCGCCACGTGTACCCACGTCAGCAGCTCCGGGTCGCTGGCCGCATAGGCTCGACCATCCGGTGCATGCCCGACCACTTGCAGGTGGATGGTGCGCACCTTTTCAATCAGCCATTCGGCGTCCTGGCGCGAGCCGAACGTGGTACCGGAAATAAACTGCGAGGTGCGGCGCAAGCGACCGAGCATGTCCTGGCGAAAGTTTGAGTGGTCCCACACGCCAGCCAGGGCCAGCGGGTGCAAGGCTTGCAGCATCAACGCGCTGATGCCGCCGATCAGCATGCTGCTGAAGTCGCCATGCACCTGCCAACTGATAGAGTCCGGCCCGAACAGGCCAGGGTCGCCCTTGGGGTTTTCCAGGTCCAGCTGACCCAGTGACAAGCCGGTGAGGCTCATCAACTGGGTTTCGATACGGCTACGGATAAATTCCATGGCGACTCTGGGTGGCTCCTATCGGTTCAGGCGTTTATCGATCAGGCCGTCCACCACGCTCGGGTCGGCCAGGGTCGAGGTGTCGCCGAGGCTGTCGAGTTCGTTGCAGGCGATCTTGCGCAAAATACGCCGCATGATCTTGCCCGAGCGGGTTTTCGGCAAGGCGGGCGCCCATTGGATCAGTTCCGGCTTGGCAAAGCTGCCGATTTCCTTGCTGACCAGCTCCAGCAGATGTTTTTTCAGCTCATCGCTGGGCTCGACGCCGTTCATGGGGGTGACAAACGCATAGATGCCCTGGCCTTTGACATCGTGGGGGTAACCGACCACAGCGGCTTCGGCCACTCGGTCATGCAGCACCAGCGCGCTTTCCACTTCGGCGGTGCCGATGCGGTGCCCGGACACGTTGATCACGTCGTCAATGCGGCCGGTGATCCAGTAGTCGCCGTCTTCATCGCGGCGCGCACCGTCGCCGGTGAAGTAGTAGCCGGGGTAGGGTTTGAAATAGGTGTCGAGCATGCGCTGCGGGTCGCCGTAGACGCTGCGGATTTGCCCCGGCCAACTGGCCTTGATAGCGAGCACGCCACTGCCGGCACCGCTGAGCTCCTTGCCGTGCTCATCCAGCAGCACGGGCTGTACACCAAACATGGGTTGGGTTGCGCAACCGGGTTTGATCCGTTGCGCGCTGACCAGCGGGCTGAGCATGATGCCGCCGGTTTCGGTCTGCCACCAGGTATCGACAATCGGGCAGCGTTGCTCGCCCACGGCGTTGAAGTACCAATCCCAGGCCTCGGGGTTGATCGGCTCACCGACGCTGCCCAGCAGGCGCAGGCTGGCGCGCGAGGTGTTCTGCAGTGGCCCGTGGCCCTCACGCATCAGCGCACGCAGTGCGGTGGGCGCGGTGTAGAAGATATTCACCTGGTGTTTATCGATGACCTGCCAGAAACGCGAGCTGTCCGGGTAGCTCGGCACACCTTCGAACATCAGCGAAGTGGCACCATTGGCCAGCGGGCCGTACACGATATAGCTGTGGCCGGTGACCCAGCCCACGTCGGCGGTGCACCAGAACACTTCGCCGTCACGGTAGTCGAGCACGTACTTGAAGGTCATCGCCGCTTGCAGCAGGTAACCACCGGTGGTGTGCAGCACGCCTTTGGGTTTGCCGGTGCTGCCGGAGGTGTAGAGGATAAACAGCGGGTCCTCGGCGTCCATCGGCTCGGGCGGGCAATCAGCACTGGCGGCGTCCAGCGCGGCTTGATACTTGAGGTCGCGGCCTTCTACCCAGTCAAGTTCCGCACCCGTGCGCTCCACCACCAGTACCGTGCTGACGTTCGGGCAACTGGCCAGGGCTTTGTCGACATTTTTTTTCAGCGCCACCGGCTTGCCGCCGCGCACGCCTTCATCGGCGGTGATCACGGTGCGACAGTCGGCATCGAGGATACGGTCGCGCAGGGCGTCCGGAGAGAAGCCGCCGAACACCACCGAGTGCACCGCGCCAATCCGTGTGCAGGCCAGCATGGCGTAGGCGGCTTCCGGGATCATCGGCATGTAGATACACACCCGGTCGCCTTTTTTCACCCCACGGCTTTTCAGCACATTGGCCAGGCGGCTGACGTTTTGATGAAGTTGGCGGTAGGAAATTTTGGAGGACTTTGCAGGATCGTCGCCTTCCCAGATAAAGGCCGGCTGGTCGGCGCGTTGCGCCAGGTGACGGTCGATGCAGTTGTAGCTGACGTTCAGTTGGCCGCCGGCAAACCACTGGGCGGCGCCGGTGGTGATGTCCGAGTGTTGCACGGTGTGCCAGGGTTTGATCCAGTCGAGAAAGCCCTTGGCCTGTTCGGCCCAGAAAGTATCGGGTTGCTCGATGGATTGGCGATAGAGGCGCTGGTACTCGTCTTGACTGAGCTGCGCGGCCTGGCGGACGGCATCGGCGCGGGGGAATGTGCGGATATCGAACATGAGCGGTCCTTATTCTTGTTTTAGCGACAAGGCATAAAGATGCACGCTGTGGGGAGAGGGTTCAAGGCCAACGTCCAAACGGACGTTGGCCCTGGTGTACCGGCCTCAGCCGCGGTGACGACCGCGGAAGTAGTTGATCAGGCCCTGGGTCGACGCATCGTCAGCCAGGGTTTCTTCGGCGCCGGTCAGGCGGTTGTAGACGCCTTTGCCCAGCTCCTTGCCCAGCTCCACGCCCCATTGGTCGAAGGCGTTGATGCCCCAGACCACACTTTGTACAAACACTTTGTGTTCATACATGGCGACCAGTGCGCCCAAGCGACGTGGGCTGATGCGCTCGACCACGATGGTGTTGCTCGGACGGTTGCCCGGGATCACCTTGTGGGGCGCCAGCTTCTGCACTTCGGCTTCCGGCAGGCCTTTTTCGCGCAGTTCGGCTTCGGCTTCGCTGCGGGTCTTGCCGAGCATCAGTGCCTGGCTCTGGGACAGGCAGTTGGCGTACAGCCACTGGTGATGGTCGGACACCGGGTTGAAGCTGACGATCGGCACAATGAAGTCGGCCGGGATCAGTTGTGTCCCCTGGTGCAGCAACTGGTGGTAAGCATGCTGACCGTTGCAGCCGACGCCGCCCCAGATCACCGGGCCCGTATCGGTCGACACCGGCGTGCCGTCCTGGCGCACGCTTTTGCCGTTGGACTCCATGTCCAGCTGTTGCAAGTGTTTGGTGATGTTACGCAGGTAGTGGTCATACGGCAGGATCGCATGGCTCTGCGCACCCCAGAAATTGCCGTACCACACGCCCAGCAGGCCCAGCAGCACCGGCATGTTTTGCTCGAACGACGCGTTCTGGAAGTGCTGGTCCATGGTGTAGGCACCGGACAACAGCTCTTTGAAGTTGGACATGCCGATGGCCAGGGCGATTGGCAAGCCAATGGCTGACCACAGCGAGTAACGGCCGCCGACCCAGTCCCACATTGGGAAGATGTTCTCTTCACGGATACCGAACGCCACGGCGGCCGCGTTGTTGCTCGATACGGCGATAAAGTGGCGATACAGCTCGGCTTCCGAGCCACCCTGGGCCAGGTACCAGGCGCGGGCGGCCTGGGCGTTTTTCAGGGTTTCGAGGGTGTTGAAGGATTTGGACGAAACGATAAACAGCGTGGTCTCGGCGCGCAGCTTCTGGGTCAGCTCGTGGAACTCGCTGCCGTCGATGTTCGCCAGATAGTGGCAGCGCACGCCTTTGTGGGCGTAGGACAGCAAGGCCTCGGAAACCAGCTCCGGGCCGAGGAACGAACCACCGATGCCGATATTCACCACGTCAGTGATGGGCTTCTCGGTGTAACCCCGCCACAGGCCGTCGTGGATGCGGCCGACCAGGTCAGTGATCTGGTTCAGCACCTTGTGCACGTCCGGCATGATGTTCACGCCATTGACCGACAGCTTGTCGCCCACTGGGCGGCGCAGCGCGGTGTGCAGGGCGGGGCGGCCTTCGGAAGAGTTGACCGGTTCGCCTGCGTACAGCGCGTTGATCGCGTCTTTCAGGCCGACTTCATTGGCCAGGTTCACGAGCAGGGCGCGGGTTTCGGCGGTGATCAGGTTTTTCGAGTAATCGAGGAAAAGCCCGCAGCTGCTCAAGGTGAACTGGGAAAAGCGCTGGGGATCGGCATTGAACGCGTCGCGCATGCTGAAATCCTGCATGGCTTGGCGGTGTTGGTTGAGCGCTTGCCAAGCGGGCAGAGCGGTAACGTCATGAGGAGTGCGGTAGTACGCCATCGCTGCGGGTTTCCTTTTATTACGGGGACTTGCCTTTAGGACACTTCTAAATCCGGAACGTTGAGTCTTTCATCAGGCGTTTGAGTCCGGTCAGCGCCAACAATGGCGCAGGGCGATTACATTAAACCTAGCGTGTCGATATGTCTTGGCTTTGTCTGCGCTGTTGCCGGTACTTTTTTATACCGGCACAGCGATCAGGGCAACAGGCGAAGTGCCTGGCGGGGTCAGTTGAGGGTCAAATGCAGGTTGTCGATCAGGCGTGTCGCACCCAGATAGGCCGCCACGAGGATGACAATATCCCGATCCTCAGGCGTGGCCGCACGCAGGTGCACGCCCTGGCGCACTTCCAAGTAATCCATGCGCAGCCCGGCGGCTTCGATCTGCGCGATCTGCTCGGCACGCAGCTTGGCGAAATCCTGCTCACCGCCTTTTATAGCCGCCGCAATCTGGCTGAGGCTGCGGTAGAGCACCGGCGCAATCGCGCGCTGTTCTTCGTTGAGGTAACCGTTGCGCGAGGACAGCGCCAGGCCGTCGGCGGCACGCACGGTAGGCTCGCCGATGATCTGAATGGGCATGTTCAGGTCATGCACCATGGCGCGGATGACCGCCAGTTGCTGGTAGTCCTTCTGGCCAAACACGGCCATGTCCGGCTGGACCATGTTGAACAGCTTGCTCACCACCGTCGCCACACCTTCGAAGTGCCCAGGCCGGCTGGCGCCGCACAGGCCTTCGGACAGTTGCGGGACACTGACGCGGGTCTGGCCGGTCATGCCGCCGGGGTACATTTCGTCGACGCTGGGCGCGAACAACAGGTTGCAACCGGCTTGCAGCAGCTTTTCCTGGTCGGCCGCCAGCGTGCGCGGGTACTTGTCCAGGTCTTCGCCGGCGCCGAACTGCAGCGGGTTGACGAAAATGCTCGCCACCACAAAGTCCGATTGTTGTGCGGCCTTGGTCACCAGGGTGGCGTGGCCGCTGTGCAGGTTGCCCATGGTGGGCACAAAGCCAATGCGTTTGCCGGCACTGCGCGCGTGGGCGACGGCGGCGCGCAGTTCTCTTACGGTTTTAACGGTGTTCATGCAGAGAACCCGTGTTCGTCGGCTGGGAAGGTCACGGCTTTGACTTCACGCACGTAAGCCGCCAGAGCTGCCTGGATGCTGTCTTGGCCGGCCATGAAGTTTTTCACGAATTTGGGCGCTCGGCCGGTCAGCGACAGGCCGAGCATGTCATGTACCACCAGCACTTGGCCGTCGGTGGCCGAGCCTGCGCCAATGCCGATCACCGGCACTTTGACGGCCTGGGTGATTTCTGCCGCCAGTTCGCTGGGCACGCATTCGAGCAGGATCATCGCGGCGCCGGCTTGCTCCAGGGCAATGGCATCGGCACGCATCTGTCGCGCCTGGGCTTCATTGCGGCCTTGCACCTTGTAGCCGCCGAAGATGTTTACCGATTGCGGTGTCAGGCCCATGTGCACGCACACCGGAACGCCGCGCTCAGCCAGCAGCCGGATCGACTCCGCCAGCCACACCGCGCCTTCGACTTTGATCATGTGCGCACCGGCTTGCATCAGCTTGCCGGCGTTCTGGAAGGTTTGTTCAAGGGTGGCGTAACCCATGAACGGCAGGTCAGCGATGATGAAGGCGCCGTTGTTACCGCGTTTGACGCTGGCCGTGTGGTACGCGAGTTCGTCAGTGGTGACCGGCAGGGTGCTGTCATTCCCTTGAAGAACCATGCCCAGTGAGTCGCCAATCAACAGCACTTCAACCCCGGCTTCGCAGCTGGCGTGGGCGAAGGTGGCGTCATAGCAGGTCAGCATGGTGATTTTTTCACCTTTGAGCTTGAGGCTCTGCAAGGTGGTCAGGGTAATGTCTGGCATGGAAAGGGTCCTCGTTCAGGCGCTTGGAAACAGCGAGTAACGCGCGTGAGTCTTCGTTTATACAGGCGCACTGTCTTGAGAGCAGTGCTTATAAGGCCTGGATTGCGCCCTTCAGCGCCGGGTTGGCGGCAGCGGGACGCCTATAGTCGTGATGAGGACACGGGAAGTCAATTGGATGTGTTACCGCATTGTTACGAGTGGGGTGTTACCGCTGTTACGGGTGGGAGCTGGCTTGCCTGCGATGGCATCACCGCGCAATGGCGGGTGTACCGAGTTGCTCGCATCGCAGGCAAGCCAGCTCCCACATTGACCGAGTCAGTCTTGGGGCAGGCGCTCCAGGCCAACAAACGGGCAGGCGGCCAGCAGCTCGCTGAGAGTTTGGCCGTGGGGCAGTTGCAGGTCGGCGGGTGCCAGTTCTGCCAGCGGGTACAGCACGAACGCGCGTAGATGCATCTGATAGTGCGGCACCTTGAGGCGCGGCTCGTCGATCAGGCGCTCGCCAAACAGCAGGATATCCAGGTCCAGGGTGCGTGGGCCCCAGCGTTCCAGGCGCTCGCGGCCCTGGTCGTTCTCGATGGCTTGCAATGCATCGAGCAGATCCAGTGGCGCAAGATCGCTGTTCAGCGCAGCGACCGCATTGGTGTAGCGCGGTTGGCCGGGGAGCAGGGAGTCACTTTGATAGAACGCCGACACGCCAACGAGGTTGGTGTCTGGCAATTGCGCCAGCGCTTCGACAGCGCTGCGCAATTGCTGGTCCGGGGCAGCGAGGTTGCTGCCCATGCCAATGTAGATACGTTCCACGTTTATTCGCCCGCAGCGCCCGAGGCATCGGCCGCGCTGCGTTTGCGCTTGGTGCCGCTGCGCCGACGTTTTTTCGGGCCGGCGCCTTCACCATCGCCTTTGCTGCCGAGGTCGCGAATCATGTCGCGGCGCTGGCTGTCATTGGCGTCCTGGTAATCGGTCCACCATTCGCCCAGGCCGTCGGTCTGCTCGCCGGCGCTTTCGCGCAACAGCAGGAAGTCGTAGCCGGCACGGAAGCGCGGGTTGTCCAGCAACAGGTCGGCGCGTTTGCCACTGCGGCGCGGCAGGCGCTCCTGCATGTCCCAGATCTCGCGGATCGGCATGGTGAAGCGTTTGGGAATGGCGATGCGCTGGCATTGCTCGGCGATCAACTCGTGGGCGGCTTCCTGCATGGCCGGAATCGGCGGCATGCCACGGTCTTGCAGGCGCAATACGCGCTTGGGCAGGGCGGGCCACAGCAGGGCGGCAAACAGGAACGCCGGCGTTACCGGTTTGTTCTGCTTGATGCGTAGGTCGGTGTTGACCAGCGCTTCGCTGATCAGCGTGTGGGTGTACGTCGGGTTGTATTCCAGTGCCTCGGCGCTGGCCGGGAACAGCGGGTCGAACAACTGCAGGTCGACCAGCATTTCGAACGTGTCGGCGGCATAACCCGAGAGGAACAACTTCAGCACTTCTTCGAACAGACGCGCCGAAGGGATTTCCCGCAGCATCGGCGCCAGCTCGCGAATCGGCGCAGCGGTGTGTTTCTCGATGCCGAAGTTCAGCTTCGCGGCAAAGCGCACGGCGCGCAGCATGCGTACTGGGTCTTCCTGGTAACGCTGCGTAGGGTCGCCGATCAGACGGATCAGGTTGTTGCGAATGTCGTGTACGCCATTGGCGTAATCGAGGATGCGCTCGCTGACCGGGTCGTAATACAGGGCGTTGATGGTGAAGTCGCGGCGCTGCGCGTCTTCTTCCAGGGTGCCGTACACGTTGTCACGCAGGATACGGCCGCTCTCGTTGCGGGAAGACTGATTGGTGTCTTCCTCATCATCGTTTTGCGGATGGCCTGCGCGGAAGGTCGCGACCTCGATGATTTCGCGACCAAAGTGGATGTGCACCAACTTGAAGCGGCGACCGATGATTCGCGCATTGCGAAACTCGGCACGCACCTGCTCCGGCGTGGCGCTGGTGGCGACGTCGAAATCCTTGGGCGTGATATTGAGCAGCATGTCACGTACGCAGCCGCCCACCAGATAAGCCTGGTAGCCGGCGTTCTGCAAACGTTCGACGATGTTCACCGCATAACGGCTGAATTGAGCGCGCTGCAATGAATGCTGATTGCTGTTAAGCACTTCAGGCGTGCTGCGAATGTGTTGCGTACGACGCAAGGGGGAACGGAATGACTGGAACAACTTCTTCAGCATGGGATGCACTGTTTGAAGGAATGTTCGGCCATAACGAAGAATGACCGCATGATGGGCGGGGATTCTAGCATTTAGTCGAGGGATGGTGTAGGAACAAGCTGCAAGGCTTGAGCCAGAAGCTTAAAGAAAGGTGTGAGCGGGTCAAATGCCGGAAACTACAAGGGGAGCCGAAGCTCCCCCAGAAGTAGTTGCGTGCTCTATTTTTATTATGGTTGCGGGCTTTTTGTTTTTGTTGATCGCCCTCGCCATGAAGCTTCACCTTCATGACACTCCCAATCGGGAGCCAAGAGCAAACGGATTGCTTTGGTCGCTGTGTTGCTGATCTACGATCCAACCAGTTCAGGCTCTGCCTTAGGGCAGTTTTTGTTGTTCTCGGCCTGGTTGCGGGGCAAGCCCCAAATGCAACGCCTCTCCAAAAGAATCAGTTAGCTGCGCCTCCGCCGTGTTGTTTTTGTTATGCGTGAGTCGATTCGTCTTATTTTTATTGTCTTGTACAAAGCTTGTTATTGTTTTTGTACTAAGCATATAGCAGGGTGCGTGCCAACTTTTGTTCCGCCCAGCAAAACCGGGGGTTTGAGCTGGTTTTGGCTTTTGAAGGGGCGAAAAAAAGCCGGGGCTTCGTTACCGTAAGCCCCGGCTTCTGTTACGTGAAAAAGCTGCGGTAACAGTTTTTTCACATCTGAGGGTGTTACCTGTGGGGGCGCGCCCTCAGCTTTCGCTGGCCACCCCGGTCTTGCGCCGTGGAATGCCCAGACGCTGGCGGCGTTCCCACAGGCACTTGCGGCTCACGCCCAGCTTGCGCGCCAGTTCGGTCTCGGTCATATGGTCCTGATGCTCAAGCACGAAGTGCTGGAAGTAGTCTTCCAGTGACAGATCTTCGGTCGGCTCATGGCTGGTATTGCTGCCACCGCCCTGTTGCGGGGCCAGGCCGATGAAATCGTCGTCTTCCAGGTCGCTCAGCTCGATATCGATACCCAGCAGCTCGGCGGAAATTTCCGGGCTTTCCGACAAAATCACCGCACGCTCGACCGCGTTCTCCAGTTCACGCACGTTACCCGGCCACGAGTAATGCCGAATCGCCTGCTCGGCGTCGGCGGCAAACCTGAGGTCGGTACGGTTGATGCGCGCGCTCTGGCGCAGCAGAAACGCGTTGGCGATTTCATTCACGTCGGCACCGCGTTCGCGCAGGGCCGGCAGCTTGAGGGCGATGACGTGCAGGCGGTAATACAAGTCTTCACGGAACTGGCCGATCTTGGCCAGGCTCTTGAGGTCACGGTGGGTCGCGGCGATCAGGCGCACATCGACCTTCTGTGATTGCACCGAGCCGACGCGGCGAATCTCGCCTTCCTGCAACACGCGCAGCAGGCGCGCCTGAGCTTCCAGGGGCAGTTCGCCAATTTCGTCGAGGAACAAGGTGCCGCCGTCCGCCGCTTCGACCAACCCTGCACGCCCGGCGCTGGCGCCGGTAAAGGCACCTTTCTCGTGGCCGAACAGTTCGGACTCGATCAGGGATTCGGGGATCGCCGCGCAGTTCACCGAAATCATCGGTGCCTTGGCACGCTTGGACAGGTTGTGCAGGGCGCGGGCTACCAGCTCTTTACCGGTGCCCGATTCGCCCTGGATCAATACATTGGAATCGGTCGGCGCCACTTTGCGGATCTTGCTGTACAGGTCCTGCATCGGTGGGCAGGAGCCGATGATGCCGATCTCGCCGTTACTGTTGTCGACACCCGGCTTCTCGGCAGCCTTGCCGGCAGGACGCTGCTCGGGCGCAGCACTGCCGGCCGACTGACGGTCACGCAGGATGCGCGCCACGGCCTGGAGCATTTCGTCGTGATCGAAAGGCTTGGCGATGTAGTCCACCGCGCCCATCTTCATCGAGTCCACCGCCGAGCGCAGGCTGGCATAGCTGGTCATGATCAGCACCGGCGTGCCCTGGCCAAGCTTGATCAGCTCGGTGCCCGGTGCGCCCGGCAGGCGCAGGTCGCTGACAATCAGGTCGAACGTGGGAATGCTGAAACGCTCTTGGGCTTCCTGCACCGAGCCGGCTTCGCTGACCTGATACTGATTACGTTCAAGCAGGCGACGCAAGGCAGAGCGGATAATGGTTTCGTCTTCGACGATCAAAATGTGCGGCATTGATTCAATTCTCTCGACGGTCTCAGTTCACAGCGGACGTCGCTTCGACATGACGCGGCAAGGTCACCCGAATACGGGTGCCGCGTTGGCTTTCGGTGTCAGCCGGGCTGTCGATGGTGATTTGTCCATAATGCTCTTCAACGATGGAATAGACCAGTGCAAGGCCCAGACCGGTACCTTCACCCGGGTCCTTGGTGGTGAAGAAAGGTTCGAACAATCGGTCCATGATGTTCTGTGGAATACCGCTGCCTTCGTCCTCCACGATCAAGTCGACCGTGTGCTCGAAAGCCTCGCTCTTGACGCGTACCGCACTGCCGGCAGGGGTTGCGTCACGGGCGTTTGAAAGCAGGTTGATCAGCACCTGCGCCAAGCGTTGGGAGTCGCCGTCGACCCAGTGGTCCGGGTCGCACAGGTTAAAAAACTGTACTTCGAAATTGCGCCGGTTCAAGGCCAGCAGCCCAATGGCATCCTGCGCCACTTCCGCCAGGCACACCGCTTCGTCCAGGTTCTGATGCGCGCCGGCGTGGGCGAAGCTCATCAGCGACTGCACGATGCGTGACACACGCTTGGTCTGCTCAAGGATCTGCCCGCTGATTTCGGTGATTTCGGCGTCTTCCTCGCGCTCTTCGCGCAGGTTTTGCGCCAGGCACGCGATACCGGTGATCGGGTTGCCGATTTCATGGGCCACACCCGCGGCCAGGCGACCAATGCTGGCCAGGCGCTCGGAGTGCACCAGCTTGTCTTCGAGCATCTGGGTTTCGGTCAAGTCTTCCACCAGCAACACCAGGCCACTGTTACCCGGTGCCAGCGGCTCGTCGATCGCGGCTTTGTGCAGGTTGAGCCAGCGGGTCTGGCCGTCCAGCGCCAGGTGCTGTTTGTGCAAGTGCTCGTCGGGCAGGTTGATAAAACCTTGCAACAGTTCTTTCCAGGGGTCGCCCAAGGTATTCAGGCGTGAACCCACCACACGTTGCGCGGCGATGCCGGTGAGTTCTTCCATGGCCTTGTTCCACATCAGGATCTCTTGATCCTTGGCCAGGGAACACACGCCCATCGGCAGTTCCTGCAGGGTCTGGCGATGGTAGCGGCGCAGGGCGTCGAGTTCGGCGGCAAGGCCGGTGAGGCGTGAGTGGTAGTCCTCCAGCCGGCTCTCGATGAAATGGATGTCTTCGGTGACGTAGTTTTCGCCGCCGGCCTTGTAGGGCAAGAAGGTTTCCACCATGTCCTGGGACACGCTGGGGCCCATCAGGCCGGACAGGTTGGCCTCAATGCGGTCGCGCAAACGGCGCAGGGCATACGGGCGGCGCTCGTCAAACGGCAGGTAAAGGTCGCGCAGCGCCTGCTCGACTTCCTTTTGCGCAGCCTTGGCGCCCAGCGGCTTGGCCAATTGGGTGGCGAACTCTTGCGGTGAGGCCGCGTGCAGCTCGCGACGTTGCGGGCGCCGCACGTTGTCCACCGCGCAGGCCTCGGCGGCACTGGTCTCTTCGGGGCTGGCGTTGGTGAACAGCGAGATCAAGGTAAACATCAGCACGTTGGCGGCCAAGGAGGCGATCGCCGCCATGTGCCAGCTGGTGTCGTCCAACACGTAGATCATGTTCAGCAGCGGAATATAGAAGCCCTGCAGGTTGCCGACCAGCGGCAGCAGCATGGTCACCATCCACACCAGAATGCCTGCCAGCAGCCCGGCGATAAAGCCGCGACGGTTGGCGGTCGGCCAGTACAGCACCGACAACACGCCCGGCAAGAACTGCAAGGTCGCGACAAACGCGACGATGCCGAGGTTGGCCAGATCTTGCCCGGCGCCCAGCAGCAGGTAGAAACCATAGCCGGCCATGATGATGGCGACGATCAGCGCGCGGCGCGTCCATTTCAGCCAACGGTAGATATTACCTTCGGCCGGCGGCTGATACAGCGGCAGCACCAGGTGATTGAGCGCCATGCCGGAGAGTGCCAGCGTGGTGACGATGATCAAGCCACTGGCCGCCGACAAACCGCCCACATAAGCCAGCAATGCCAGGGATTTGCTGTTGGCGGCAATACCGACGCCAAGGGTGAAGTATTCGGGGTTGGTAGTGGCGCCGAGCTTGAGGCCGGCCCACAGGATCAGCGGCACCGCCAGGCTCATCAACAGCAGGAACAGCGGCAAGCCCCAGCTGGCGCTGACCAATGAGCGCGGGTTGAGGTTCTCGGTGAACGTCATGTGGTACATGTGCGGCATCACAATCGCCGAAGCGAAAAACACCAGCAGCAGCGTGCGCCAGGGGCCTTCCTGCAACGGGGTGTGCAGGGCGGCGAGGGCGGTCTGGTTTTGCAGCAGCCACAGCTCCAGCTGTTGCGGGCCGTCGAATACGCCATACAGCGCATACAGGCCGACGCCGCCGATGGCGATCAGCTTGATCACCGACTCGAAGGCAATCGCAAACACCAGGCCTTCGTGCTTCTCGCGCGTGGCGATATGGCGTGAACCGAAGAAAATCGTGAACAGCGTGATCAGCGCGCAAAAAGCCAGGGCGACGCGGTGCTGTACCGGTTCGCGGGTGAGGATGCTGATGGAGTCGGCCACGGCCTGGATCTGCAGGGCCAGCAACGGCAGCACGCCGATCAGCATGAAGATCGTGGTCAGCGCGCCGGCCCAGGTGCTGCGAAAGCGGAAGGCAAACAGGTCTGCCAGGGACGATAGCTGATAGGTGCGGGTGATTTTCAGGATCGGGTACAGCAACACCGGCGCCAGCAAAAACGCGCCGGACACGCCCAGGTAGCTGGACAAAAAGCCGTAGCCATACTGATAGGCCAGCCCCACGGTGCCATAAAATGCCCAGGCGCTGGCGTAGACGCCCAGGGACAAGGTGTAGGTCAACGGATGGCGAATGATCGCCCGCGGAATCATTCCGCGCTCACTGATCCAGGCAACTCCGAACAACGCGGCCAGGTAGGCGGCGCTGATCAGCAGCATCTGGGTGAGGCTAAAGCTCATCGGCATCTTTTTGGCTCTGCAGGATGAAGGTCACGACGATCAGGATCAGCCACAGCAGATAAGGGCGATACCAGGCGCCCGTGGCGTCGATCCACCAATCCATGATGGCGGGGGAAAACAGGTAGATCCCGACGACCAGCAGCAGGACCAATCGATAGATGTACATGTTGGCCTCTGATTAAAAAACTGCCGCGATGGTAACGGATGCTTGGCAAGCTGCAAGCGCCTTCAACTCAATTGCGCTTCGGCCAGGGTAAGTGTGCGCGGGATCTGGCTGGCATCCCAGTGTGCAATGCCCCAATCCAGCAGTTCCCGTGGGCTGGCGTGCAGCAGTTCGTTGCCGGGTTGCTGGCCGAGGGCGCGAAGCGCTCTTAATAGCAAAGGTGTGGCCTGGCCTTGTGTCAACGGCGGCGAGCGGTAGGATTTGCCCAGCTTGTTGCCGTCCGGCTGAGTGATCAGCGGCACGTGCAGGTAACGCGGCTGGCGCAGGCCCAGCAGTTCCTGCAGGTACAACTGGCGCGGCGTGGAATCGAGCAGGTCGGCGCCGCGCACGATGTCGGTGACACCCTGCCAGGCATCGTCGAGTACCACTGCCAGTTGGTAGGCATACAGGCCATCGCGACGGCGGATGATGAAATCGCCCACATCACGGCCCAGGTGCTGTCGGAATTCGCCTTGCACGCGGTCGGTAAAGTGATACGCCAGCTCCGGTACGCGCAGGCGGATCGCCGCGTCTTGCTGTTCATGCCCGAGGTTGCGGCACAGGCCTGGATAGATGCCGTGGTAGGGCTCCAATTGTTTACGCGAGCAGGTGCAGGCGTAAGCCAGGCCGTGGTTGAACAGGTCGTTCAAGACTTTGGCGTAGGCCTCATGCCGGTCGCTTTGTCGGACCAGTTCCCCATCCCACTCGAAGCCATAGCTTTCCAGGGCGTGCAGGATCGCCGCCTGGGCGCCGGGTTCTTCACGGGGTGGGTCGAGGTCTTCCATGCGCATCAACCAGCGGCCGTGATTGGCGCGGGCATCGAGGTAGGAGGCGAGGGCGGCAACCAGAGAACCGAAGTGCAGGTGGCCGCTGGGTGTGGGGGCGAAACGCCCGATATAGGTAGAGGCTGTCATGGGCCGGATACTACTGGAAAACCACTGAGCGCCAGAAACAAAAATGGAGCGTTTGCACGCCCCATTTTTTGTTTTTCGCATTCAGCCCGGCAGGATTACTTGCCGACCTGTTTTTCCTTGATTTCAGCCAAGGTCTTGCAGTCTACGCACAGGTCCGCGGTTGGGCGGGCTTCCAGGCGACGAATACCAATCTCGACGCCGCAGGATTCGCACCAGCCGTATTCCTCGTCCTTGATCAGTTGCAGGGTCTTGTCGATCTTCTTGATCAGCTTGCGCTCTCGATCACGCGCTCGCAGTTCAAGGGCGAACTCTTCTTCCTGGCTCGCACGGTCGGCCGGATCAGGAAAGTTGGCTGCTTCGTCCTTCATGTGGTCAACGGTACGATCAACCTCCTGCATCAAGTCCTGTTTCCACTTGTTCAGGATCTTGGTGAAGTGCTCGCGCATGGGCTCACCCATGTACTCCTCGCCCTTTTTTTCCACATAGGGTTCGAAGCCGCCGAGGCCTTGAGTCTGCTGTTGCTTTGCTTGGGTGGACATGAATAGACCGCCTCTCACTCTTCTAATCCATTGCGCAGGATTGCAACGTCACCGACACCTGCCGGCCCTGCGGCTGCAAGCGGGCGAACTTACCAGATAGATTCGGGGTGCGCCACTCCCGGTTGTCGAGGCCCAACGTGGCAGGCTTGCAAACTGTCATGGCCCGCCATGGCTGGGTGTAGCGTGTCTCGAAGGTTGATTTTAGTCGTTTTGCAGGCGCTTGCTCGGTTCATCACGGAGGACCGAGCAGGCAATAGAGCATGTTTTACCGCGCGGGTTCGGTAGAATCCGAATTTTGTCCTCACCGTCTAAGGAAGGCTAATGGCTCAGCCCTACAGTGCGCGCAGTCGCGCCATCGAACCTTTTCACGTTATGGCGTTGCTGGCGCGAGCCAATGAGCTGCAGGCGGCCGGCCATGATGTTATCCACCTGGAGATCGGCGAGCCGGATTTCACCACGGCCGAGCCGATTATCCAGGCCGGCCAGGCCGCGCTGGCCAACGGCAAGACACGCTATACCGCGGCCCGCGGGCTGCCCGAGTTGCGCCAGGCCATCAGTGGTTTTTACCAGCAGCGCTACGGCCTTAGCGTCGACCCCGAGCGCATCCTGATCACGCCCGGTGGCTCTGGCGCGTTGCTGCTGGCCAGCAGCCTGCTGGTCGATCCGGGCAAGCATTGGCTGTTGGCCGACCCAGGCTACCCGTGTAACCGACATTTCCTGCGGCTGGTGGAAGGCGCGGCGCAGTTGGTGCCGGTTGGCCCGGACGTGCGCTACCAATTGACCGCCGAGCTGGTGGCTAAACACTGGAACGCAGACAGCGTTGGCGCGCTGGTGGCCTCGCCGGCCAACCCGACCGGCACGATTCTCAGCCGCGACGAACTGGCGGGGTTGTCGAGTGCAATCAAGGCGCGTAACGGGCATTTGGTGGTGGACGAGATCTATCACGGCCTCACCTACGGCACCGATGCCGCCAGCGTGCTGGAAGTCGACGACGAGGCCTTCGTCTTAAATAGTTTTTCGAAGTATTTCGGCATGACCGGCTGGCGCCTCGGTTGGCTGGTGGCGCCCCCGGCGGCAGTGGGTGAATTGGAGAAGTTGGCGCAGAACCTCTACATCAGCGCGCCGAGCATGGCCCAGTACGCGGCGCTGGCGTGTTTCACCGAGCAAACCCTGAGCATTCTGGAAGAGCGCCGCGCCGAGTTCGGGCGCCGCCGGGATTTCCTGCTGCCAGCCTTGCGCGAGTTGGGTTTCGGCATCGCCGTAGAGCCCGAAGGCGCGTTCTACTTGTACGCCGATATCAGCGCGTTCGGCGGTGATGCCTTCGCGTTTTGCCGTCATTTCCTCGAAACCGAGCATGTGGCGTTTACACCAGGCCTGGATTTCGGTCGTTATCAGGCCGGCCACCATGTGCGTTTTGCCTACACGCAAAACCTCGATCGGCTACAGGAAGCGGTGGAACGCATCGCCCGTGGCTTGCGGAGCTGGCAAGGCTGATGCGCTTTAATCCTCCCCTCGAAGAAGGGCGGCTGATCCGCCGCTACAAGCGCTTTCTCACCGACATCGAAACGCTGACCGGCGAGTTGCTGACCATTCACTGCCCCAACACCGGCTCGATGCTCAATTGCATGGTGGAGGGCGGCCAGGTCTGGTTCAGTCGCTCCACAGACCCCAAGCGCAAGTTGCCGGGCACCTGGGAAATTGCCGAAACCCCTCAAGGCCGGCTGGCGTGCGTCAACACAGCGCGTGCCAACCCACTGGTGGAAGAAGCGTTGCGCGCCGGGGTGATCACTGAACTCAACGGTTTTACTGCCCTGAAGCGCGAAGTGCCTTATGGCCAGGAAAAAAGCCGTATCGATTTTCGCCTGGAGTACCCACACGGCGCGGCCTATGTGGAAGTCAAAAGCGTCACCCTGGGCTTTGACGGCTCGCCGGTGGCGGCGTTTCCCGACGCAGTGACCCAACGTGGCGCCAAGCATTTGCGTGAATTGGCGCACCTGGCGCGTGAGGGCGTGCGGGCGGTGCAGTTGTATTGCGTGAACCTGTCGGGGATCGACGCTGTACGCCCCGCGGTGGAAATCGATGCGGGCTACGCCGCTGCGCTGCGCGAGGCCAAGGCGGCCGGCGTGGAGGTGTTGGCCTACGGTGCGCGGGTCACGCCGCAGGAAATTATCATCGACCGGCGTCTGGACGTGATGATCGGCGACTAGAGTTCAACCCACAGGCCTTGCGCGTCTTCACGGCCGGGCAGGGCTTTAAGGCTTTGGCCCGCGCATGGCCCGGCGATGCACTCGCCGCTTTCGATCAGGAACAAGGCGCCGTGGGTGGCGCACTGGATCAGGCTGGCGCTGCTGTCCAGGAACTGGTCGGGCTGCCATTCCAGCGGGATGCCGCGATGGGGGCAACGGTTGAGGTAGAAGTAGGCAACGCCGTCACGGCGCACGGCGATTACTTTGCAACCGTCTATTTCAAAACCGCAGCTGCTGTTGGGCGCCAGTGCATCCGAGGGGCAGAGAAACTTCATAACGATCCTTAAGTGCCTTGACGTTCAAATGCAAACAATTATCAAATGCCGGCTTCGCCCGTTAGCTGATTGGGTGCTCTGTACGATGCCAGACAGGGTTTAACTGTCACATCCATGAGTGCTTGAGTGGCCCTGCCCTTGGAAGGAAACCCTGTTATGCGCCTGAGTACCAGCGCTATTGCGCTTGTTGCCTCACTGCTGGTCAACCACGGGGCGTACGCCTCTGAACTGCCGCAACGCTGGGTCAGTGCCGGTGGGGCGCTATCGGAATGGGTCACGGCGCTGGGCGGGGAGTCAAAGCTGGTGGGGGTGGATACCACCAGTCAGCACCCTGAATCGCTCAAGGCGTTGCCGAGCATTGGTTACCAGCGCCAATTGTCCGCGGAAAGGGTTTTAAGCCTGCGCCCACAGGTGTTGGTGGGCACTGAAGAAATGGGGCCGCCGCCGGTGCTGGCGCAGATTCGCGGAGCGGGCGTGCAGGTGGAGATGTTCTCGGCCGAGCCGGATTTGCCGACCTTGAAAGGCACCCTTCAGCACCTGGGCAAGCTGTTGGGTGATGAAACCAGGGCCAACGAATTGTTTACCGGGTATGAACAAAAGCTGGATCAGCAGAAAGCCTGGGTCGCCAAGGCCCAGGCCACGCAGAAGGCGCCGGGTGTGCTGCTGTTGCTCGGGCATGCAGGCGGCAAGCCGCTGATCGCGGGCAAGGACACGGCCGCCGATTGGCTGTTGCAGCAGGCGGGCGGGCATAACCTCGCGACCCACACCGGCTATAAGCCGTTTTCGGTGGAGTCGCTGGCCGGTCTGAGCCCTGATGTGCTGGTGTTTGCTGATCGTGCCCTTACCGGCGATGCGGCGCGGGCGGCCTTGTTCAAGGAAAACCCGATTCTGGCGTCAACGCCGGCGGCTAAAGATGGCCGCGTGTTTGAGCTGGACCCGACCCTGCTGGTCGGCGGGCTTGGGCCGCGTTTGCCGCAAAGCCTGGTGCAATTGTCTGCCGGGTTTTATCCGGCCCAGGCTAAACCTGCCCAATGACGACTCTGGTTAAACCGAAAACGCTGTTTATCGGGCTCGCACTGTTATGCCTTCTGGCAACCTGGCTTTCATTGGCGTTGGGGCCGGTCAGCCTGCCGTTGCTGGATACGCTCAAGGCCGCCTTGCGCCTGATGGGCGTGCCGATTGAAGCCCAAGGCCTGGAGCAGGCCGAATTGATCCTTGGGCAGATTCGTCTGCCGCGAACCTTGCTGGGGTTGGCGGTGGGCGGTGTGCTGGCATTGTCGGGTGTGGCGATGCAGGGCTTGTTTCGCAACCCGTTGGCCGATCCGGGGTTGGTCGGTGTGTCCAGCGGTGCGGCGCTCGGGGCGGCTATTGCGATCGTCGGCGGTTCTTTTTTTGGCGGCCTGCCGGATGCGGTCGGGCCTTATCTGTTGTCGTTGTGCGCATTTCTCGGCGGCTTGGGCGTCACTGCCCTGGTCTATCGCCTGGGGCGTCGCAACGGTCAGACCAATGTCGCGACAATGCTGCTGGCCGGTATCGCGCTTACCGCCTTGGCCAGTTCGGCGGTGGGGTTGTTTACCTATCTGGCCGATGACGCCACCTTGCGTACCCTGACCTTCTGGAACCTGGGCAGCCTAAATGGCGCCAGCTATTCGCGGTTGTGGCCATTGCTGTTGGTGAGCGCCGCTGTGGCGCTGTGGTTGCCGCGTCGGGCAAAAGCCTTGAATGCACTGCTGCTGGGTGAGTCCGAGGCCAATCACCTTGGGGTCAATGTTGAAGGGCTCAAGCGTGAACTGGTGTTCTGCACAGCCCTGGGTGTGGGTGCAGCGGTAGCGGCGGCGGGCATGATCGGGTTTGTCGGGCTGGTGGTGCCGCATCTGGTGCGCTTGTTGGCCGGGCCGGATCATCGGGTGCTGTTGCCGGCGTCTGTGCTCGCGGGCGCGAGCCTGTTGCTGTTTGCAGACCTGGTGGCACGCCTGGCGCTGGCGCCCGCTGAACTGCCGATCGGCATCGTGACGGCCTTTATCGGCGCGCCGTTTTTTCTTTATTTGCTGTTGCGAGGGCGCGCCTGATGCTGCGAGTAGAAGCGTTACAGGTCCGGCGTGGCGATAAAACCGTGTTGGCGGATGTCACCCTGGAGTTGCTGCCGGGTGAAGTGCTCGGTGTGCTCGGCCCTAACGGAGCAGGCAAGAGCACGCTGCTCGGTGCGTTGTGCGGCGAACTGAAGCCGGATCAGGGCAAGGTGTGGCTGGATCAGCAAGCCTTGACGGACTGGAGCGGGCCGCACCGGGCCCAACGTTTGGCAGTGTTGCCGCAGACTTCCACGCTGGATTTCGCATTCCGCGTCGAGGAGGTTGTGGGCATGGGCCGCTTGCCCCATCAGACCGGACGCGTGCGTGATGACGAAATCATCCAGGCGGCGCTGCACGCGGCAGACGTGGGCCATTTGAGCGGGCGCAACTACCTGGCGTTGTCGGGTGGCGAACGCCAGCGTGTGCATCTTGCGCGAGTGTTGGCGCAGTTATGGCCAGGGGAAGCCGGCCAGACGCTGCTGTTGGATGAGCCGACCTCGATGCTTGACCCCTTGCACCAACACACGACCCTGCAAGCCATACGTACATTTGCTGATCGCGGCGCTGCGGTGCTGGTAATTCTCCATGACCTGAACCTGGCGGCGCGTTATTGCGACCGGATTCTGTTGCTGGAGCAGGGGCGCCCACACGCGCTGGACACACCGGCACAGGTGATGCGGCCTGAGCCACTTAAAGCGGTGTTTGGTTTGGAGGTGTTGGTACAGCCGCACCCGGAGCGCGGTCATCCGTTGATCATTGCGCGCTGAATCGGTTTTTTACAGGTAAAAAAAGACCCGGCAAGAGCCGGGTCAAATAACCGTGATTAGCCTGATGAGGAGATAATCTGAGAGTCCGAACCAATGGTCTTTCAGTTATCGGCTGATCTCGCGACCAGTTGTGATAATCATAACGATTCTCATTTGAGAGTCAACCTCTGTTTTTCGACGATCTGCGGTTTTTCTCAAACACACGTTCGAACTACCCGTAAACATTGGGAATTCTTGCAGACCTAAATCTTCTGACGCGCTGAAATCGCCTCCAGCTGACGGTTCAATGCCTCCTTGCGCTCCGTCGGGATGTCGTTCCAGTGCACGTCCATCAAGGCTCCTTCGATTGCATACAGCAGCACTTTCGAGGCCCGAAACCCGCGAGTGCGCACGGCTCGGTAGGCATCTACAGCTCCCAGGCGACGTAAGTCGGACGCACTGTGGATGCCCACCGCATGCAGCCACTGCGCCGACGTCTTGCCCAGGTTTTTCAGGTGTTGCAGCTCATCGTTCATCAAGCCTCCTTGCGACGGCCGAATGGTGCGGTGGGTATCGTGACCAGGCAAGCCTGAAAAGGAGTGTAGCGCTCAGTAGGAAAAGCGTGGTTCTTTGGTCAGGAACGGCTGAAAAGCTTATAAGAATTTTTAAGGGTATTGCCGACAAGCGGGCAGGAGGCGCCGCTACGCGTCAGGCGCAGCCGGGGCCCGAAAGATGAAGTTACTTGGTGCGGTAGCGCAAACGAGTGCCGAAATTGACCGACATCAGGATCTCGTCAGCCGTCAGTTCGGGGGAGAAGTAGGTGCCGGAAATCTGCGCATGGGCCAGGCTGGCACCTTCCAATGAGCACTCGCGCAGGTCCAGGCCGCGCAGGTCGGCAGAGCGGAAGTAGGCGTCGGTGAAATCCACGCCCGTGGCGTTCAGGTCACGCAGGTCCAGCCCGCGGAAGTCGCCACCGCGCATGTCGATGGTGCCGTCTTTGGGGCGCTCCTGATTGAAGCCGCGGATGTCGTCTTTATGCAGGAGTGCGTAGAGCGGAGTATCAAGAAGCTTGGGCTGACTCATGATGGCGACTCCTGTTGGAATTATGACGCCATTATAGTGCCACTATTGCTCGGTCGTGCACCGTAGATCGGCGACACGACCAAGAAATATTTCTTACAGGCCAGGCAGGCGCTGACGAATGTGCGCTACCAGAGCGTCGAGTGTGCCGCTCTCGTTGGTTTCCACACGTTTGCTCAGCAGCAGTTCTTCGGCGGTCAGCGGGTCACGGTTGGCCTGTTGCTCTTCGATAATGGTGAGTGTCGCGTCGGAAGGATCGTTTTTATCCGCCTGACGTTGCGCCAGCCAGCTAGCGATGACGGCTTGCGGTGCGTTGCAATCGAGGATCAGGAAAGGCGCGCCGGTGGCCTCGGCAACCTTGGCGGCGGCGTTGCGTTGTGCGCTTTTCAGGAAGGTCGCGTCCAGCACTACCGGGTAGCCAGCACGCAAGACGGTATCGGCGATTTCATTCAAGCGAGCGTAGGTGGCGGCGCTGGCTTCGGCGGCGTAGATACCGGCTTGCGGGGTGTTCTCGACCTTCTGTTCACCAAACAGGCGCTTGCGTTCCACATCCGAACGCAGGCGCACCGCACCCAAGGCTTCCACCAGGCGCATGGCCACGTGGCTTTTACCGACGGCCGAAACACCGTGGGTTATCGCCAGGAAGCGCGACGGAATGGTGCTGTAGCTTTCCGCCAGGTTGGCGTAGTTGCGGTATTGGCGCAGGGTGGTGGCGCGTTGCACCGGGCTGGCCTCGCTTGGCATGCTGAACAACGACACCTTGGCGCGTACCAGTGCACGGTAGGCTTTATAGAAGTTCAGCACTTCAAGGCCTTGGTAGTCGCCGGTCAGTTCCAGGTACTGGCTGATAAAACGGCGCGCCAGGGATTTGAGGCCGCGGTCTTCCAGGTCCATCGCCAGGAAGGCCGTGTCGGCATACACATCGGTGAAGCGGAACGGCTCGTTGAACTCGATGCAGTCGAAGATCACTACTTGGCCATCGATCAAGGTGGCGTTGCCCAAGTGAATATCACCGTGACATTCGCGAGTGAACCCTTCGAGCTTGCGCTGGGCCAGCAGGGGCTTGAGGCGTTCGAAGCTGGCTTCGGCCCAGGCTTGCAGGGCTTCGAGCTGGGCCAGGTCGGCTTTGTCGCTGAGGAACGGGCGGATCTGATCGAAGTTCTGGCGAACCGGTGCCATCACTTCATCCGGTGTGCCGGCGGGGTGGTCTTGCGGCACTTTCGGTGCGCTGAGGTGGAAGTGCGCAATCTGCTTGGCCATGTCGTCAATGTGCGCGCTGGTGACCTCGCCATTGGCTTGCAGGGTGCTGAGCAGTTGGCTTTGCGGGAATTGGCGCATTTTCAGCGCGTATTCGATCACCGGGCCATCACCGCCCAATTGCGGGGCTTCGGCGCTGCCGGTGATTGGCAACACGTCAAGATACAAATCTTCAGTCAGGCGCTGGTTAAGGCGCAGCTCTTCGCGGCAGAAGTGGCCGCGGTCGTCCAGTTGGGTGAAATCCAGAAAGCCGAAGTTCATCGGCTTCTTCAGCTTGTAAGCATACGGGCCGGTCAGTATGACCCAGGAAATATGGGTCTCAATGACTTGGAACGCTTCAACCGGATGGGGATACAAAGCCGGGTTTTGCAGGGCTGCGATCAGGGACTGGCTCACGGGCGATCCTTCAAAGTCTGGGGGAAATCATGGCCGGCATTATGGCGGTTACAGTCGGTCGTGCAAACCGCTGTCCGGCTCATGTTGATCGTCAATAAAGTGCGTATAATCCGCCGCCATGACTCGAACCCGATCTCCCCGTTCCCGTAAAAAACCTCCTTCACGCGGCCTGCGCCCGTGGCTGGGCTGGGCCATCAAGCTAAGCCTGGTAGGCCTTGTGGTGCTCGCAGGCTTCGCGGTGTACCTCGACGCCGTGGTCCAGGAGAAATTCTCCGGCAAGCGCTGGACCATCCCGGCCAAGGTGTATGCACGCCCGCTGGAATTGTTCACCGGCCAAAAGCTGAGCAAGGAAGACTTCCTTACCGAACTCGACGCCTTGGGCTATCGCCGCGAACCCGTGAGCAACGGCCCTGGCGCCGCAGCGGTCAGCGGCAATACCGTCGACCTGAATACCCGTGGCTTCCAGTTCTATGAAGGCCTGGAGAAAGCCCAGCCGGTGCGCGTGCGCTTCTCCGGAGATTACGTAGCCGAGCTGTCGTCGCTCAATGGCTCGAAGCTGCCCGTGGTACGCCTTGAGCCGCTGATGATCGGCGGTATTTACCCCAAGAACCTCGAAGATCGCATCCTGATCAAGCTCGATCAGGTGCCACCGTACCTGCTCGATACGCTGATCGCTGTTGAAGACCGCGATTTCTACAGCCACTGGGGTCTGTCGCCCAAGTCGATTGCCCGCGCCATCTGGGTTAACACTTCCGGCGGCAAGATGACCCAGGGCGGCAGTACGCTCACGCAACAATTGGTCAAGAACTTTTACCTGACCAACGAGCGCAGCCTGACCCGTAAACTCACCGAAGCCATGATGGCCATGCTGCTGGAGCTGCATTACAGCAAGCAGGAGATTCTCGAGGCGTACCTCAACGAGGTCTTCGTCGGCCAGGATGGCCAACGCGCCGTGCACGGTTTCGGCCTGGCCAGCCAGTTCTTCTTTGGCCAGCCTTTGTCCGAATTGAAATTGCATCAAGTCGCGTTGCTGGTGGGGATGGTCAAGGGCCCGTCCTATTACAACCCGCGCCGTAACCCGGAACGTGCGCTTGAGCGCCGTAACCTGGTGCTGGATGTACTCGAGCAGCAGGGCGTGGCCACCGCTGAACAAGTCGCGGCGGCGAAAAAAATGCCACTGGGTGTTACCACTCGCGGCAAGCTGGCCGACAGTTCGTTCCCGGGCTTTATCGATCTGGTCAAACGCCAGCTACGTGAAGACTACCGCGACGAAGACTTGACCGAAGAAGGCCTGCGGATCTTCACCAGTTTCGACCCGATCCTGCAGATGAAAGCCGAAACGTCGGTCAACGACACCTTTAAACGCCTGACCGGCCGCAAAGGCTCGGATGAAGTCGAAGCGGCGATGGTGGTAACCAACCCGGAAACCGGTGAAGTGCAAGCCATGATCGGCAGCCGCCAGGCCAGTTTTGCCGGTTTCAACCGTGCGCTGGATGCGGTGCGGCCGATCGGCTCGCTGGTCAAACCGGCGGTCTACCTCACGGCCCTGGAAAAACCAAGCAAATACACCCTGACCAGTTGGCTGTCGGATGACCCGCTGTCGGTCAAAGGGGCGGATGGCCAGGTGTGGACGCCGCAGAACTTTGATCGTCGCTCCCACGGCACTGTGTTCCTGTACCAGGGGCTGGCGCATTCCTACAACATCTCCACCTCGCGCCTTGGGCTTGAAGTGGGCGTGCCGAATGTGCTGAAAACCCTGGGGCGACTGGGCATCACCCGTGAGTTCCCGGCGTTCCCATCGATGCTGCTGGGCGCTGGCGCCATGACCCCGATGGAAGTGGCGACGATGTACCAGACCCTCGCCAACGGTGGTTTCAATACCCCGATGCGCGGCATTCGCAGTGTGCTGACCGCCGAGGGCGAACCGCTCAAGCGTTACCCGTTCCAGATCCAGCAGCGCTTTGACGCGGGCTCCATCTACCTGATTCAGAACGCCATGCAGCGCGTGATGCGTGAAGGTACCGGGCGTTCGGTCTACAGCGTGCTGCCGTCGAACCTGACGCTGGCGGGCAAGACCGGCACCAGTAACGATTCGCGTGACAGCTGGTTCGCAGGCTTCGGCCAGGATGTGCTGGCCGTGGTGTGGCTGGGCCGCGACGATAACGGCAAAACCCCGTTCACCGGTGCTACCGGTGCGCTGCAGGTGTGGACCAGTTTCATGCGCAAGGCCGATCCGTTGCCGCTTAACATGCCGCAGCCGGACAACATCGTGCAGGCGTGGATTGATCCGCACACGGGACAAGGCTCCGACGCCAACTGTCCGGGCGCGGTACAGATGCCGTATATTCGCGGCAGCGAGCCACCTGCTGGTGCTGCGTGCGGTGGCAGTGCCCCCGCTGACGCGGATTCGGTGATGGATTGGGTCAAGGGCTGGATGCATTAAGCAAAGAGGGTTTCAAGTGAACAAGTTGTGGATTCCAGCTATTACCGCCCTGGTTATGCTCGGCGGTTGCTCCAGCGTGCAGCGCGGTTCCATTCCCGTGGTGGACTCAAGCACGAACGTTTCCAATAACGACCGTATCTCGGCCACTGGCGGTTTCCGTCAGACCGTGGTCAAGCGTCCTGCCCAGGCTACGCCTCAGTCCATACCGCAGGATTCGGGTGTGGTGGTGATGGTGCCGGGCGGCGGTGCTGCGACGTCGGCGCCGATCAGTGCCGAGCCTTGGACGCCAGGGCCAAGCACATCGGGGCCGGCTGGCTCCGCGCCGATCCAGACCGCGCCGATCAACCAGGGCACTTACAACATGCCGCCGTCGACGCCGAGCGGTATTCCGTCTTCGTCTAACGCGGGCGGCCTGTCGGCTGACGAGCAGCTGGACGGGCCGGTACTGGCTCTGTTGACCACCGCCCAGCAGCAACAATCGGGGGGTGACCTGAACGGGGCATCGTCGAGCCTTGAGCGCGCCCAGCGTGTGGCGCCGCGTGAGCCGCAAGTGCTGTATCGTCTGGCCCAGGTGCGCCTGGCCCAGGGCGACGCGCCGCAAGCCGAGCAGTTCGCCCGTCGCGGCCTGACGTTGGCCAACGGTCGCCCGGACCTGCAAGCCAACCTGTGGGCTTTGATTGGTGACGCGCGTGCCGCACAAGGCGACGCCGCCGGTGCTGCCCAGGCGCGGCAAAAAGCCAAGGTCAGCCTCTGATGGATGCACGGTTTCCGGCAATTGCCGAACAGCTGTTGCTGATTGAACGTGAGTTACGCGTGCAGGGTTGGTGGGACGAAGTGTCCCCCAGCGCTGAAGCGCTTGGCAGTGTCGAACCGTTTTCGGTGGATACGCTGGACTTTCACCAGTGGTTGCAATGGATCTTCCTGGTGCGCATGAAGCAGATCCTCGAGCAGGACCTGCCGTTGCCCAATGCATCAGGGATTCTTGAGATGGCGGAGATGGTTTACGCCGATCGCCCGCTTGAGAGCCTTGGCCTACGCAATGCGCTGAAAAAGTTCGACCAATTGATCGTCGACGCTCGTTAATTGCCTGACTGCCGGGTTTTCCGGCAGTCTTGCGCACATTTCTACCGCTTGACGACATTCAGGCGAGTTTTATCCCTCCTCAAACCCCTTTAATCTTCGTTCTCATGCGCTTAGTTGGAAAAAAGCGCAATTATTGCTTGACTTGAAGGGGCTGAAACAGAAGAATCCAAAGTCCGCTGTATCGGGACTGCCAGAAGCAGGCCCGCTCAGCAGATCATGAGGCGCATATCCGCGCCGACCTGTAACACCCGCAACGCGTTACCTCGCGCTGGGTGGGAAAAGCCCGCAACACTTGGGACGATCCCAATACTTGCTCAGTCAGTGCTGACGTAGTCGGCGACCACCGTCGCTCATGCTCTGTTGAGAAGTAAACCTATTAAGACCCGTCGGTTTTTAACGGACGGTATTCTGGCGTTTTAGAGGTGAACAACGTGGAGCTTTTATCTGGCGGTGAGATGCTCGTCCGCTTTTTGCGTGACGAAGGCGTCGACTATATCTACGGGTACCCAGGTGGTGCTCTGCTGCATGTTTACGACGCACTGTTCAAGGAACCGGCTGTTACCCACATCCTGGTTCGCCACGAACAGGCCGCGACCCATATGGCTGACGGCTATGCCCGTGCCACCGGTAAAGCCGGTGTGGTACTGGTAACCTCCGGCCCAGGCGCAACCAATGCCATTACCGGCATCGCGACTGCCTATATGGACTCCATCCCGATGGTGATCATTTCTGGCCAGGTGCCCAGCACCATGGTCGGTACCGATGCATTCCAGGAAACCGACATGATCGGTATCTCCCGGCCGATCGTGAAACACAGCTTCATGATCAAGCATGCGTCGGAAATCCCGGAAGTCATGAAAAAGGCCTTCTACCTCGCACAGTCCGGTCGCCCGGGCCCTGTGGTGGTCGATATCCCGAAAGACATGACCAACCCGGCGGAAAAGTTCGAATACGTCTTCCCGAAAAAAGCCAAGCTGCGCTCCTACAGCCCGGCCGTGCGTGGGCACTCGGGGCAAATCCGCAAGGCGGCAGAAATGCTCTTGGCGGCCAAGCGCCCAGTGTTGTACTCCGGCGGTGGCGTGATTTTGGGCGGCGGTTCTGCACCTCTGACCGAATTGGCCAAACTGCTCAACCTGCCGGTGACCAATACCCTGATGGGCCTCGGCGCATTCCCGGGTACGGACCGTCAGTTCGTCGGCATGCTCGGCATGCACGGCAGCTACACCGCCAACCTGACCATGCACCACGCCGACGTCATCCTGGCGGTGGGCGCGCGGTTTGATGATCGTGTGATCAACGGTCCGAGCAAGTTTTGCCCGAATGCCAAGATCATCCACATCGACATTGACCCGGCGTCCATCTCCAAGACCATCAAGGCCGACGTGCCGATCGTAGGTCCGGTAGAAAGCGTGTTGACCGAAATGGTTGCGGCGCTCAAGGACATCGGCGAAACGCCGAACAAGGAATCGGTTGCCAGCTGGTGGAAGCAGATCGATGAATGGCGCGGCGACCGCGGCCTGTTCCCTTACGACAAGGGCGACGGCAGCATCATCAAGCCACAAACCGTGATCGAAACCCTGTGCGAAGTGACCAAGGGCGATGCCTTTGTGACCTCCGACGTGGGCCAGCATCAGATGTTCGCTGCGCAGTACTACACGTTCGACAAGCCTAACCGCTGGATCAACTCCGGTGGCCTGGGCACGATGGGCTTTGGTTTCCCTGCGGCCATGGGTGTGAAACTGAGCTTCCCGGACACTGACGTCGCCTGCGTGACGGGCGAGGGCAGCATCCAGATGAACATCCAGGAGCTGTCGACGTGCCTGCAGTACGGTCTTCCGGTGAAGATCGTGTGCCTGAACAACGGCGTGCTGGGCATGGTTCGTCAGTGGCAGGACATGAGCTACAACAGCCGTCACTCCCATTCCTACATGGAATCGCTGCCGGATTTCATCAAGTTGGTTGAAGCCTACGGCCACGTCGGCATGCGCATCACTGATTTGAAAGATCTGAAGCCGAAGATGGAAGAGGCGTTCGCCATGAAGGACCGCCTGGTGTTCCTCGATATTCAAGTGGACACCAGCGAGCACGTCTACCCGATGCAGATCAAAGACGGCTCTATGCGCGACATGTGGCTGAACAAGACGGAGCGTACCTAATCATGCGGCACATTATCTCCCTGCTTCTGGAGAACGAACCCGGCGCTCTGTCTCGTGTTGTCGGCCTGTTTTCGCAACGCAACTACAACATCGAAAGCCTGACTGTAGCACCAACCGAAGACCCGACCCTGTCGCGCCTGACGTTGACGACTGTTGGTCACGATGAGGTGATCGAACAGATCACCAAAAACCTCAACAAACTGATCGAAGTGGTCAAGCTTGTCGACTTATCGGAAAGTGCCCACATCGAGCGTGAGCTGATGCTGGTTAAAGTCAAGGCGACGGGTGCCCAACGTGCCGAGATCAAACGGACTACCGATATTTATCGCGGGCAGATCGTTGATGTAAGCGCCAGCGTTTATACCGTTCAACTGACCGGTACAAGCGACAAGCTGGACAGCTTCATCCAGTCGATCGGGACGGCCTCGATTCTGGAAACGGTACGCAGTGGTGTCACCGGGATTGCCCGTGGCGACAAAGTACTCAGCATCTAACCCAAATTAGCGAATGGCCTTACGGCCTGGATATATAGAGGAACCTCATGAAAGTTTATTACGATAAAGATTGTGACCTGTCGATCATCCAGGGCAAGAAAGTCGCCATCATCGGCTACGGTTCCCAGGGCCACGCCCAAGCGTGCAACCTGAAAGATTCCGGCGTTGACGTGACTGTCGGCCTGCGCAAAGGCTCGGCCACTGTTGCCAAGGCTGAAGCCCACGGCCTGAAAGTGACTGACGTTGCTTCCGCCGTTGCAGCTGCCGACCTGGTCATGATCCTGACCCCGGACGAATTCCAGTCCGCGCTCTACAAGAACGAAATCGAGCCGAACATCAAGAAAGGCGCCACCCTGGCCTTCTCCCACGGCTTCGCCATTCACTACAACCAGGTTGTGCCACGCGCTGACCTCGACGTGATCATGATCGCGCCGAAAGCACCGGGCCACACCGTGCGCTCCGAGTTCGTCAAAGGCGGCGGCATCCCTGACCTGATCGCGATCTACCAGGACGCTTCGGGCAACGCCAAAAACGTTGCACTGTCCTACGCCGCTGGCGTTGGTGGCGGTCGTACCGGCATCATCGAAACCACCTTCAAGGACGAGACCGAAACCGACCTGTTCGGCGAACAAGCCGTTCTGTGCGGCGGTACCGTTGAGCTGGTCAAGGCCGGTTTCGAAACCCTGGTTGAAGCTGGCTACGCGCCGGAAATGGCCTACTTCGAATGCCTGCACGAACTCAAGCTGATCGTTGACCTCATGTACGAAGGCGGTATCGCCAACATGAACTACTCGATCTCCAACAACGCCGAATACGGCGAGTACGTGACCGGCCCGGAAGTGATCAACGCCGAATCCCGTCAGGCCATGCGCAACGCCCTGAAACGTATTCAGGACGGCGAATACGCCAAAATGTTCATCAGCGAAGGCGCTACCGGCTACCCTTCGATGACCGCCAAGCGTCGTAACAACGCCGCTCACGGTATCGAAGTGATCGGCGAGCAACTGCGCTCCATGATGCCGTGGATCGGTGCCAACAAGATCGTCGACAAAGCCAAAAACTAAGTCGTACGCATCAAGAGAAAACGCGGCTTAGGCCGCGTTTTTTCGTTTGGGGGCGGGTTCTGGTATAAAGCTGCATCGTTTGCGGGCGAACACGCGCTGCAAGTATTTGTCGAATTCTTTTCACACCGTTGCAAGGTAAAGTCCATGACCGAACGTCCCGAAGAGCCAAACCAGGCTTCTGACGCCGAAAGCCTGCTACCGATCGATGAGCATGTCGAAGAAGGGCATGATGCGGAAGGTCGCAAGGTCCGGCATCGTGGTATCTATCTTCTGCCCAATCTGTTTACTACGGCCAACCTGTTTGCCGGGTTCTACTCCATTATCAACTCCATGAGCGCGCAAAGCGCATTGGCGGCGGGTGATGCGGCGAGTGCCAGCAAGTATTTCGGCTTTGCCGCTATCGCCATCTTCGTGGCCATGGTGCTCGACGGCCTGGATGGCCGGGTGGCGCGCATGACCAATACCCAAAGCGCTTTCGGTGCCGAGTACGACTCGCTGTCGGACATGGTGGCCTTCGGCGTTGCCCCGGCACTGCTGGCGTTTGCCTGGGCGCTGGGGGATATGGGCAAGGTCGGCTGGATGGTTGCCTTCATCTATGTCGCCGGCGCGGCGTTGCGTCTGGCGCGCTTCAACACCCAAGTGGGGACTGCCGACAAGCGTTACTTCATCGGCCTGGCCAGCCCGGCGGCGGCAGGTGTGGTGGCCGGTATTGTCTGGGCGTTCAGTGACTACGGCATCCAGGGGTCGAAGATGTCGTTCCTGGTGGCCTTGATGGTTGCAGCCGCCGGCATGCTGATGGTCAGCAACATCAAGTACAACAGCTTCAAGGAGTTCGACCTCAAGGGGCGCGTGCCTTTCGTGGCGATCCTGGTGGTGGTGCTGGTGTTTGCGGTGGTCTTCAGCGATCCGCCGCGTATTCTGCTGTTGGCGTTCCTGGTGTACGCCGCTTCGGGGCCGATTCAATACCTGTTGCATCTGCGCCGCGACAAAACATTGCCTTAATGTAATTTCCCCCATACTCCGCAGTCTATTGGTGCATCAGTTCTCCAATGCTGCGGAGTTGCCATGTTAATCAAGATCCCTAAAACGTCCGATTGTCACGAGTCGGATGTCACGCCTGAATCCTTCTATCTTTCTCGTCGCAGCGTGCTCGGCGGTGCGCTGGCAGGCGTTGCTGCCACTGCGCTGCCGCGTTGGGCCAGTGCCGACGATGCGGCGCGTTATGCCGATGTCGAGCCGGGTAATGCCCCAGGCTGGTTTGCCGAGAAACTGCCCAAGACCCAATGGCAGGCGGTTACGGTAAAAGACGAAGCCATCACGCCGTTCAAGGATGCCACCCACTACAACAACTTCTATGAGTTCGGTACGGACAAGGGCGACCCGGCAAAGAACGCCGGTTCACTCAAGACTGAACCCTGGAGTGTGGTGATTGATGGGGAAGTCGGTAAACCTGGGCGCTATGCCCTGGAAGACTTCATGAAGCCTTATCAATTGGAAGAGCGTATCTACCGTCTGCGTTGTGTCGAGGCGTGGTCGATGGTGATCCCGTGGATGGGTTTTCCTATTTCAGCCTTGCTCAAGCAGGTTGAGCCGACCGCTAAAGCCAAGTACATCCGCTTTGAAACGCTGCAGGATCCCAAAAGCATGCCGGGGCAGCGCTCCAGCTTCGGCTTGATCGACTGGCCTTATGTAGAAGGGCTGCGTCTGGATGAGGCAATGAACCCGTTGGCGATCCTGGCCGTGGGGATGTATGGGCGGGAGTTGCCGAACCAGAACGGCGCGCCATTGCGTCTGGTTGTGCCGTGGAAGTACGGCTTCAAGAGCGTGAAGTCGATTGTGCGGATCAGTCTGGTCAGCGAGCAGCCGAAGACGACTTGGCAAAGTATTGCGGCCAATGAGTATGGGTTCTACGCAAATGTGAATCCGACCGTCGACCACCCTCGCTGGACTCAGGCGCGTGAGCGCCGTTTGCCGAGCGGTCTGTTCAGCCCGAATGTGCGCGAGACGCAAATGTTCAACGGCTATTCGGATGAGGTCGCTTCTCTCTATACGGGCCTGGATCTGCGGAAGAATTACTGATGCGTTATCCGATCTGGCGCGTTGGCGTCTTTATAGCGGCCGCGATATGGCCATTTTTCTGGCTGTACGAGGCATGGAGTGCTGTGCTCGGGCCTGATCCAGGCAAAGTGTTGATGGATCGGTTGGGGCTTGGCACCTTGATCCTGTTGCTGATCACGTTGAGCATGACGCCGCTGCAGAAGCTCAGCGGGTGGGCAGGGTGGATTGCCGTGCGCCGACAACTGGGGCTGTGGTGTTTTGCGTATGTGGCGCTGCATCTGGCCGCGTATTGCGTATTCATCCTGGGGCTGGATTGGTCGCAGTTCGGCGTGGAGCTGCGTAAACGGCCCTACATTATTGTCGGTGCGTTGGGTTTCCTTGGCCTGTTGGTACTGGCAGTGACGTCCAATCGCTATAGCCAGCGTCGGTTGGGCAGCCGTTGGAAGAAGCTGCACCGACTGGTGTACGTAATTCTTGGGCTCGGTTTGTTGCATATGTTGTGGATTGTGCGGGCCGACCTGAAGGAGTGGGCTATCTATGCATCTATAGGGGCGCTGCTGCTGGTGCTGCGGATCCCGCCAGTGATGCGCCGGATTCCCCGCCTTATTGCGAAAAAACCACTTTCTGCAACAAAAGCGTAATTAAGGATTGACGGCGTTTTATATCTGTCTATAATTCGCCCCACTTCCGGCGCAGTCGAAACGAAAAACTCCTTGGTAAACAAAGAGTTATGAAGTTTTCGGCAGCAAGTTGCTTCAGTTCATCGGAGCCAGAAGGGAGTTGAAAAAGAGGTGTTGACAGCGGCGTGTAACGCTGTAGAATTCGCCTCCCGCTAGCGAGAGATCGTAAGCGCAAGTGGTTGAAGTTGTTGAAGAATTCTTCGAAAGCTTCTGAAAATAATCACTTGACAGCAAATGACGCTGCTGTAGAATGCGCGCCTCGGTTGAGACGAAAGATCTTAACCAACCGCTCTTTAACAACTGAATCAAGCAATTCGTGTGGGTGCTTGTGGAGTCAGACTGATAGTCAACAAGATTATCAGCATCACAAGTTACTCCGCGAGAAATCAAAGATGTAACCAACGATTGCTGAGCCAAGTTTAGGGTTTCTTAAAAACCCAAAGATGTTTGAACTGAAGAGTTTGATCATGGCTCAGATTGAACGCTGGCGGCAGGCCTAACACATGCA
>NZ_FNOX01000018.1 GCF_900107155.1 Pseudomonas salomonii | reverse complement strand
GAATGGCACTTACTTAACCTTCTTCGGGTGTCCATTTTTCCTGACCTCGGCCCTTGCCGCCGAGCGCGTCTGCATCAACATCGGGTAAGGCTTGGGCCTTCGTTTTATGGCGCGAGGCTCAATCCGTCCCGGCCGGTTTCCGACACGTTTCCTAGCGATCAACTTGAGTAAATCCTGCACCCTATCGTCTTGTTCGTCGCAGCTGTACTGCCGCATCGCAAGGAATAATTGAAGGCTATGTTTAAAGCTAAGCTCGCGTGGCAAGCAATCAGCTAATAGCGCGGATTTGGCCATGATCATCCGAATCAAATTATGCGCCAGCAGATACACCCATAACTCTTTTACAGCCATGCCAGGCGTCTTGCAGCTCAACGTTTCAAGCCCCAGCGTTGTCTTGATATTGCGCAGATCCAGCTCAACATGCCAACGGTCTTTGTACAGTGATTTGAGCCCAGCTTTGGGTACTTGCTGCGGGCAGTTCAAGGTGGTTACCAGGATTTTTCCGCCGGTTTTCAGCTCACGTACTGTCAGTGTTTCAGGCGCATCGTCGTAATAAGTTTGGCTCATCCAGGAAGGTCGATTCCTAGGTTTTGTCAGCTCAACCAAATGATCTTCCGGCCCCAGCGATTGCCCGAGCCGAAAGTCGGTACTGCGTCGCCTAGCGCCATATTGTTCGAAAACACCGTCGATCCCACGACGTTGCAGTTCGCACAGCAAAAAGTACGTTGCGTAGTAGGCATCGCCCAACACAATGTCGCCTTGATTCAGAGTGTCGAGCATCGTCCTGAGCAACGTCTGCTCATCGCCACCTTTGCCTCGAAAACGTCCCAGCGAGGCATCTAAAACAGCACCGCTGGCCAGGCAAATGATTCCTACCAAACGGCAGATGGGGAAACCCAGTCCTGCTTTCTGACCACGCGATTGCGGATAGGCAGCTTGGTTCGCCGCAGTGTCTGGCAGGGTCACCGTGGTGCCATCTACGAGGCGCACCGGACGCCCCATCCAGCGCCAGGATGGTGACGCGTTGTTACTCATCGTTGATCCCGTGGAGCGCAACAATGTTGAAACCATCTCTACCGGTAACCGCGCCCGTGCTTTGCAATAAGCGCCGGTGTACACGCTGCTGGGGCTTAGCCCATCACAGCAGCGTTTGATCGAAAAATCATTCACGGCCTTCTGACAAGAACGGTCGGCATTCATGGCTTGAGCCAGAAACATCGACAGCGTTTCAGTCGGCGGGAACAACCGTTGACGATGCTTGGGCATCACTGACTCGACACGCTGTAGCAGCGCCGGATCGGCTAGCAGCTTAAAGAACGCATGGGCATTGCTGTTTTTTGCGTGCTGCTGAATGCGCTGCTGTTGATGCCTGACGATTTGACGTCTACGATTCACGCGGGCTGTCCTTGTTCTAGTGGTGTGTGTTCGCAACTATCACCGTAGACCAAGGGCGGCCTTTTTTCATTTTTTTGTAGTCAGATCAGCCGGTTAGCCGTTAAGTAAGTGCCATTCGGGGCAGACCACGTTTTTTGAATGAGCCGGCGCATATCGGTACGAGGTTCCCATGACACGTGAGGTTCAGATGGCAGGTTTAGCGGTAGTCGGATGGCGGTTGGTGCAGGGGTTGTGCCTGCTGCTGATGTTCGTCAGTGCAAGCGTTTGTATGTTGGCGTGGGGCTCCTTCGACAGCTCTACCGCCGGTGCTTTCGGAGCGGCGCTGGGCGGTTTCCTGATGTGTGGCATTGGGCTGCTGTTCGCATTTGTGTTCGAGCGCTTGCGCACGCCTCGGGCCACGGCGCGCTACATGGCGACGCGTGTGGCTGTGGTTCTGCTGCTGGCAGCGGGCGCGGTGTACTTGGCCGACGCGGTATGGCTTGCGCCTGAGCGCGACGCGCTCGACGCGAATTTGGAAGGGGCGACCTGTGGCAAGTACACCGGCACCATCGTGAAAGGCTGGGAGCAGATTTGCGCCAGGAGGAAATAGGGGGCGATTGAAGGAGTAAAGGTTTTGGACGAGAGGCCGTAAAATGAATAACTATGAGAGTGCTGTACTGGTTCTTGAGGAGATGGCTACCCTGCTCGATATGGCGGGAATTCGAGACTGGGCCGAAGGCCTGCGACGAGTCGGTAGCTATAGTGAGTCTGAAGCGACTGTTTTATATAGTGCGGTACTAAGGATGTATGGTGGTAGTGGTTCCTTAAGCGATATTGTGCTTTATCACGATGGTAAACTTCTAAAGGCAGAGAATGACAGATTTGATGAGTTGCGCTCTAAGCTGTATCTAATTTGCCGTTGAGTAGAGAAAAGATAAAATAGGGATAAGATCCTGAAAATAGTGAGAATAGGGGGCAGGCCCTGAGGGATTCCCAATTCTTCTTACGAAAAATCAAGAAGTTGGAATTATTGAAGGTAGTGCGGATCTAAGTATTCGTCAGTCCGAAATTTTCCGTCAAATTAAAGATGGGAGTTCGATTCCTAGGGGTAAAGTGGCTGAAAGCTTTGGCCTGAAGCCGGGTGTGCTGTTAAAGGAGCAAGGGTATCCTAATGGCATTCCTATTGAAGTTATGAAGTTTCCGGGTGCCAAGTAATGAAAGAAAAAGATGTGGTTTCAATCTTGAAGGAGCAGGGATGGACTTGTAGCAAAGATGAAGTTGGTGATTATTTTTGCGTCACTGACGTCGGAGGGGCTAAACTTCAGGTCATCCCATCGGTTAGTAAGCGCTCGGACCATTTTCGGGTTTCGCTTATGCCCTCCATTTCCTCAAAGGAATTCTCGGAGGCCGCTTCTTTTATAATGGGTAATGACGGTAGTAATGCACCGATCATAGTCAGCAATGAAGCTCCGGAGAAATTGTCTATTTTTTCTGGCGATGATGTTATTAGACTGTCCGAGAAGGCGTTGTCTTGGGCTCGCTCTCAGAGTATTGACGAGGGGTTGAGAGCTTATAGAGTGCTCCCAACAGATGCTAAAGGTGCAATGCCAGTTCGCCATTTGGCGGCTCTAGCACTGGCTGGTGATACGGTACGTTTGGATGAATATAAACAGAGCTTTGGGAAGGGCGACAGGCTCGGATTTGTGCCTTACATTACCTCCGATATGATTGATCGAGCACTGATGATAGCTAAAAAAATAAATAGGAAATAGGGGGCAGACCGGGCTTTTGCTTTTTCTAGTTCGGCGGAGTTGATCTTTAAAAATATGATTTATTTTTGAAATGTTTTTTCCGAGTGGTCGACAGCTAAGCTGTAATCTCTTATCAAGTTAGGGGTTTATATGGCTCGCCGTCCTAGGATTTTACCGCCGGTTATCCTGTTGCATATTATACTGCGGGGAAACAATCAGTAGAGGAAGGGGAAGGATTCATTTAATTCTCCGAGTCCTTTGTTAGTTAAATAAATCCGTCCCTTTTCCGCCCTTTTCACGCCAAAGTTGCATAGGCGACAGGCCACTTTTACTGCCCAAGCGTGGCCCGCACCTATTCACTGCCTCACCATTAACAGGGCAACTCGTCAGCCGCTCTGTCGTGGTCAGTTGACGCTGTTAAGCCTGCGAATGATGACATCCAGCAAATCACACCCATCGCGCAGCGGTATAGCCAGTAGTTGGGCGAAGTCTTGAAGCACCACAGCATCGCTGCTGAGCTGTTCGCGGAAGGCCAGGTTTTCCAATAGTTGGGTGACGGCGCGAATCCGGTACGCGGCGGCGTCGTGGAGCACGTCGAGGGGGGCGCTGGTGTCGATAAGCAGAGCAGGGACGGTGCAGTCGTGGCCCGTTAGGGGCATGTATTGGTTCATGGTGAAACCTCGGTCAGTAGAGTGAAGCTGTCACCTCTCGTCGCCAAACGAATGGGTGACAGCTGTACGCAGGTTGGCGAACCGGGACCGAGTTCCGGCAGACCCGAAGGTCTCCCGCGCACAGCTGCCATAAAGCAGCGATGCGGGTACGGAAGCCCCTGCAAGCAAGCAGAAAGCTTTCGCATACGGTCAACGGATCGCCAAATCCGATCGCCCTTGTTGGGCGATGGGCCGGACTATAAGCCCCCCACCCAAACCCACGCAAGGCACCAACGCCCTGACTCAACCCCTTTTCGCCTATCCCCAACCCCACCATTTCCAACGCATTCTGCCGTCTGCTCACGGATATCAGGCAAATCCCCAATAGTTTGGGGAAGCTTCCTGCCGCAAAAGGAACCATTTCCCTCAAGCCCGGGCCTTTAACCCGCCCGCCCGCCCGCCACCACCTGCGGTGCGATTGCTCGCGCCTGTGGTTCAGCAAGGCGCCTTGAGGGAGTGCATTCGGATCATCTGATCTTTCGCTCAGCAGGATCCCTCAGGGCCTGCCCCCTTTTTTGTGCTTTTGCCTACGCTGTATTCCGCGACCGTGCCCAACGATTTTCCTACTGCAGGAAATTTATTGCCGAACCCATTGTATGAAGTGGACGGTTAGGTTGATGGAAGTAAAAGCATCCTGGTTAGAACCAATAAATATAAACTACCTGTGAGAACTGACAGTTATCTCGTGATGTGGGGCAGTGTAGATTCGAGGTGGAAATAGACCCTCTTAAAAAGAGGCTGACATATTTATAGGAGATGAATATGAACAATCCTTACAATGTAATGGGCACGGACGCCAGCGATAGTGAAACAGACCCGATCTTCAATGCCACCACGCAAGAGCGCAATGCAGTGGACCCCCGCACTGGCCTGTTTGAACTTTACCTTCCACTGTGCACGGTTACCGGAAATGACGGCAACGGGCCAGCCGTTAAAGTCGATATCCTGTATACCCCCACTATCAACAATGAAGCAGCTTTAGGAGATGGTTGGTGCCCACGGATGAGCAGCTGGCGAGCAGCCCATGAGAAATTGACACTACACTCTGGGGAAACGATTGAACTCAAAAAAAATAAGAATATGAAGAACACTGCGGTTGCTGCAACATGGTCTGATGGCAAACTTACAGTGGCGCGCAAGGACGGCAGAACAGAAGTACTGGTGTTGCAGAGTGATTCTGGGGTTTACATGCCTGAGTCGTTGACCATGGATGGTAAAAACTTTGTATATTTTACGTGGGCGACAATACCTCACGTTATAAGTGGAAAAACTTATTATCAAGTTAAGTTGACCGGTATTAAAGATGGTCGAAGTCGCAGGCTGCTCGAGGTTGTCTACGTTCCCGCTGTGATGGGCTCTAATTATAAGCCCGAAATGGTCTACTTCGCTTTTTGGCCGGGTAGCCCGGAGACAATCACTTATACCCTGAGCATCGATGATTTTGCCTTGCGATCCGTGAGTCTTGAAGATGGCAGCAAAACCACCTTCAACTACTTGGACCATCCGGTGTGTGGTCGACTGCTGAACGAGACTGTCAACTTTGATGGCCTTACGGAAAGCGTCGAGTACAAAGACAATGGTCTGAAATTTCCGGACAATCCAAAGTTATCCGCATTGCCCTGTGTCAGCAGTCACACCTTGACGCCGACTGGCACGGGAACCCCGGTTATCACGACCTACGAGTATATGCGCGACGGAGAAAATTCGAAAAATTACGTGACTATTAAACGCGAAGGTGTCCCGGCTATTCGCTCAACCCATTATCGTTACGATGCACAGCACAATGTTAAGTCGGAAACAGTCACGCAAGGTGGGGGCGAGGTCGCAACAATTTATGATTATGTAAAAGGGAAGCCGATTGGTCTTGGTACCCGTTTTGGCTCTAGTATCGCTACCACCACGTACAAAAAAGAAGCAAAAGAAAATTCAATAGTTATTAAAAACTTTTTAAATGACGATGGCGGACTCATCAGGACTATACAGGATGGAGTGACTCATGAAGTAGGTTATGTCGATGAAACTCTCCCCTTAAATGAAACGTTATGGTATCCGCTATTCATTTGGCTGCGGAAAGAAATACCTAATCCCCTTTTGTTGGAAGAAAGTGCTCTCAAAAGCATATTTCCCTCAAGCAGAGTTAACGTCGATGCGATCTATGACAGTAATTTGTTCCCGGTAGGGATATGCGATGGCGATCAGTCCAACCTGTGGAATATAGCTCAGTGTAGCCTGTATCAATATGGAAGTATTGAAGGCCTGAGCGAAACAAAACTTACGAGCACTCTGCGCGTTACTTTCGCAGGCGATGATGCCAAGGAGGGTGCCTACGTGATTCAACAGAACAGCTATTTCGAGGGTCGAGACTTTCGCACCGGGCGCCCAAAAAGCATCAGCCAAGCGACCGTAAGGCCCGGTCACTTCACTGGCGAACCCGCACGCTATTTCGATTACACGCTGGGCGGCGTTGATGAAACCGAACTGACCACCACCACTACCGATACCGATGAACGGGGCAACCAACGCACCTCTTCAGAGACTCACAGTACCCTCAGTGGGCGCCTCATTCGCCAGGTCGACGTCGATGGCAACCGCACCGACTATGGTTATGACGCTTACGGCAAGTTGGCGACGTTAACCACCTGCGCACAAAGTCCGACCTATAGGCAAACGACGACTTATACCTACCCGGCGCCAGGGCAAGTGCAGGTCACCGGCCCTGAGGGGCTCACCCATCTGAGCCAGTACGATGGCCAAGGCCGCTTGGTCAGTGAATACCGGGTTGAACAGGGAAACAAGATACTCATCAAGGCCGTAAGCTATGACGCTCTGGGGCGGGAACTGCGTACCACCCACCATAAGCACACCAATAATCAGCTCAGCGAATGGGAGGAGTTGGAATACGACGAGTGGGGCCAAGTGCGCTGCCGTACGTACAGCGATGGCCGAAAAGTCTTCGATGTTTACGATCCCGTAGCGTTGACGCGCACGCATTGGGCCGGAAAAGACACTGACAAACACGCCATCGTCACTCACTACAACGCGAATAAGACCATCCGTAAGGTCGAATGGAAAAACCAGCAGGGCCATGTTTACCAAACCCAGACCGCCACGTACAACCGTGTCCGGCAGGTCAAAACACTCTACACCGAGGGCGAACGCGGGATCACTACCGTGGAGTACAGCTACGATGCATTCGGCCGCTTGCTCCGCGAAACCCACAGTGAAAAGGGCAAAGGGGCAACGGATGTGGCCACGGTCTACACCTACCGCTATACCCGCTCCAAACACTGGCTGCAGCCCGAAGCGGAGCAAGTGGACATCGAGTTCGACAATAAAACCTACACCCTGGGTAAACGCAGCTTCGACAGTTGGGGTCGCGTCACCTCCATCACCCGCGGGGCCAGCACCGAAACCTTCACTTACACAGGCGCCAGCGGGGTGCCGGCAAAAACGGTGACCGCGCAAGGCAGCATCCTTGAGCACGAATATATCAAGGAGCTGGGCAATCGCCTGGCCAGGACCCGAACCGCTAATGCAGGCGAAGAGAAGACATTTACTTACGCCTATGGGACTCAGGGTATTTCAACCGCCTCGGAAGGGGAGCACCTGCTGAGTTATTCCCATGACCTCTCACTGCGTGTCACCGAGCAGAGCGTACAAGCTGAGCCTGGTGTGACTAAAACAATAAAGTCTGATTATTCGCCGCAAGGGCGCCTGCTCAGCGTTACTAGCCCCTTGGATTTAAAAGCCGAATTCGAGTACGACTCGCCAAAGGGGTTGCCTTACACAACTACGGGAGCAGACGTTTTAACAAAACACCTAACAGACGACCAAGGTCGACTTAGGGAGGAGTCCGTTCACAAAAAAGATAGCTACGATGTGCTGTGTACGGTGAACTACGCCTACGATGGGAGCCTGGGTGAAGTCAGTCGCATTTTTTACGGCCCGAAAGACGTGGATTTTAAAGTGGCCAGTGCCTTTGAAAACGATGGAAAATTGAAATCAGTCGAACTTAGGCAGGGAAACGCCGACAACGCATCGAAATTACCCGAATCAAAAACATATGACACCGTATTGGGTCGGCGCGAATACATCTATACCCCGGGCGGGCGACTCGGGGCCTGCCTCACGACGGGCGTATGGTGCCCAAAGAACCCTAAGGGCAAAGACATCTCCAAACAAGTGTTCACTTATGATGCCCTGGGCAATGTCACCACCTGCGTCACGACGTTCAGTGATGGGGAGAACACCGCAACCTATACCTACGATGGCCTGAAGGGGTTTTGTCTGACTCAAGTGGACAATAGCCATGTGGACTACACATCGACGGCCAGTTTGAGTTATGACCCCGCCGGGCGCGTGACGCAGGACCAGACAGGTAAAAAGTATGAATATGATTGGCTAGGGCGACTGATAAAAGCCGGGAGCACCCGCTATACCTACGACCCGACTGATCGTTTGATGACCCGCGATCACGACGGCAAAAAGACCCAGCTTATGTATGACGGCAACAATGTCACGGGTGAGTATAAGTTGGACGGCAGCGGCGACGCCCGTGAGCTGCTTCCCGCAAGCAGCGCCTGTATCGTGCAACGATCCAGGATGTCCGGTGTGAACAGAACCCTGTATTTACTCTGCGATGCCAATGGCACCGTGATATATACCTACGACTCAACAGCGGGCACCGGCCAGCACCACGCGTATACGGCTTACGGCGAGCATTTTTCGCAAGATACTGACTCAATGCTGAGCTTTAAGGGCGAACATCGCGACCCTTCAACTGGCCATTTTGCGCTGGGCATGGGCTACCGTTTTTATGACCCGAGCGCCATGTGTTTTAACGCGATGGACGACTTAAGCCCCTTCGACCGAAGAGCTGGTCGTAACGTCTATGCCTATTGCGCAGAAGACGATCCCATCAACCATCACGACCCCAGCGGTCACTTCTCGGTGAGTGCGCGCTTGCGTGCCGAGTGGGGTGACCGTCTCCCGGGGCCTATGAGTCTCAAAGGCGCTGGGCAGCTGATCAATAACATACTTTGGGGGGGCATCGGCGTAATGGTGGCCATCATGAGTGGCGGCTTGGCATTACCGTTGTATGCCGCATTGATTGGGCTCGCGGTGATCTCATTAGGGGCAGGCGTTGCTTCAGTGCTCCTCAGCGAGACCCATCCAGAGTTGTCCAATGTTCTGGCATGGGTATCCTTGGGGGCGGGCGCGGCAGGCGGAGCGAAGGCGCTCGCTGGCAAGGTATTCAAGCTGGCGAGTTTCCTGGGGCGTACAGGGCTTGCAACTGCCAGCAGAGTTTTGGTTAAAGCGGCCCCCAGTCTGATAAACCCACTGAGACGAATGGGGCAGTTCAAGGACTATGGCAATCTATATGGCCAGTTCGCTACTCGTGGGGCTTCGCGTCTGATTCCAGCTATTCCTCGCAAAATAGGATCAGTGTTGGAGCAAGCCAAAGGTGCCACAAGACTCTTCGGCCTGGGTGACGCCAATACAATCGTGTTTGTTACCACGGGTGTTTTGGGAAATCTGGGCGTTCCTGAGGGCAGCGCTGACTTCGCCAATACTGCTGTCGGGGATGCCACGTGGTTACCTTGGGGCAGTTGGGGCAAATATTGGAGTAAGGTTCGATTCCGTTGAGTGAGTGCCAATATCAGCGCTTTAAAACCGCAGTCTATACCCGTTAAAACCAATGCCCCGACATGTCGGGGCATTGGTTTTTCGTGCCGGTTGAAAATTAAGGGGCTTTGCAGCCCACCCCCGTCGTCGTCCGGTTAGTCAGCGCTGTTAAGCCTGCGAATGATGACATCCAGCAAATCACACCCATCACGCAGCGGTACAGCCAGTAGTTGGGCGAAGTCTTGAAGCACCGCAGAGCGGGGACGGTGCAGTCGTGGCCCGTTAGGGGCATGTATTGGTTCATTTTCAGTACTCTGTTGGTGGATTAAGCCACCACGCATTCGTCGCCAAACGAATGGGTGGCAGCTGTACGCAGGTTGGCGAACCGGAACAGAGTAACCGGCAGACCCGGAGGTCTCCCGCGCACAGCCGCCATAACATTCACAGCTTTGCGGGTGCAAAAACACCTGCATGGACGCGGGTTGTTTTTGCACTCTGTCGTCAGGTCGCCAAACCTGATCGCCATATGGGCGACGGGCCGGACTATAAAAGCTCCCCACCCAAACCCACGCAAGGCACCAACGCCCTGACTCAACCCCCTTTCGCCTATCCCCAGCCCCTCCATCCCCAACGCATTCCGCCGTCCGCTCACGGATATCAGGCAAACCCTCGGTAGTTTGGGGAAGTTTCCTACCGCAAAAGGAACCATTTCCCTCAAACCCGGGTCTTTACCCCGCCCACCCGCAACCGGTCGGGCTGCATGGACTGCAGCGTTTTAAAACGACATTAAGGATTAATGTGAACTTCGCCTCCCCATTCCCTTGTCTGCCACCACCGGCTGCGGTGCGATTGCCCGCGCCTGTGGTTCAGCAAAGTGCCTTGGGGAGTGCATTCGGATCATCTGATCCCTCGCTCAGCACACCTACAGCCGCCGGGCGTATTGGCGGCTTTGACTGTAGTTCATGGAGTTTGAAATGAAGCGTAAGCCGTTCCAGAAAACCCTGTTGGCCCTGATGGTCAGCGCAGGCGCCGCGCATGTTGCTGCGGTGGAATTCGACGTGAGCAGCGGCCAGAACAAGTGGAAAGGCCAGGTGTTCAACGAGCCTGTCACCTTGGTCGGGTCGCGCAATGTGGTGGCCACCCAGCGCAATGTCGATGGGGCCAGTGTTGCCGAAACCAATGTTCAGGGTTCGCTGATCAACCGCGCCGACTACACCATTGATGGCAGTGGCCTCAACATCCGTGGTTTTGTGGTGGATGGCGCGCTGGACTCTGATCTGCGCGCCCGTGGCGGCACGATCACCGGTGATGTCATCCAGGCTGGTACGATCAGGCTTACCAACCAGACCTGGGCCGAAGGTTTTGAGGTGGGCGCCGCGAACATCGGCGGCAGCGTGATCAACTCCGGAACTATCGTCGCCGTTGACGTGCCGGGGTCGGACAGTGACGGCGAGGGCATGTACCTCAATGGTACGACCGTTGGTGGTGACGTGATCAACTCCGGCCTGATTGATGTCACTTCCATCTACGGCTACGGCCTGATCCTGGATACCCATAACAACATGCCGGTGACCGTGGGCGGCAAAATCCTCAACTCCGGCACCATCCGCGTCACGGGTGAAGAGGCGTTGGGCATTGAAGTTGAAACCGACACCAGTGACCTGCGTATAGAAAACAGCGGTGTGGTGACGGTCAACGGTGGCATGGCCAGGGCCGTACAGTTCAACTCCGGTACCTTCGATTACGTGCTCAACACCGGCACGATTGAAGCCAACGGCGCCAATGCGGTGGCTGTGCATCTGACTGGGGCGACCTTTACCCAGAACCCGCAGCCGGGTGCGCGCGGCGTTATCAACCGTGGCCTGATCAGTGCCGACAGCACCGCGATCCTGGTCGATGCCCGCGACCAGACTTCGCCGTTCGAGATCAACCAGCAAGCAGGCGAGATCCGCAGCAAATCCGGCACGGCCATCGACGCCGCCAACCTTGCCACGCTGAACTGGACGGGCGGCAAAATCACCGGCGACCTGCTCAACTTGAGTGCAGTGAATGTCGCTGGCCAAGCTGATTTTGTCGGCAATCGCATTATCGCGCCGGTATCGATCAATTCCGGCTCGTTGAACCTGGCCGCGCCCGGTACCACGATCAGCGGCAACCTTAACGTCGCCAGCGGTGCGGGCATTGATATGCACTTGGCCGACAGCGTGGTGCCGACCACGCCGTATCTGTCGGTCAACGGTACGGCCAATTTCGCCCAGGCGTCGAAGCTTACGGTGAGTGCGCAGCCAGGCGACTTTGCGCGCACCAATAACGGCACTCAATACACCCTGTTGCAGGCCACCAGTGTGCAGAACAACGGTCTGTCGGTTGCCAGTTCGTCGTCGCTGCTCAACGTGCTGAGCTACTCGGCGGATGCGCAAACGGTCAAGGCTGTTGTCGCAGTTAAAGACAACCAGCAAGTGCAGCAGGAACTTGCCGGTGCAGGTGCCAGCGCCGCAGCGGCCACGGCGGTGAATACGTTCAAGAACGATGTGCTCGGCGGGCTCAACCAGAACGACCCAGTGTTCCAGTCCCTCGCCAACGCCGGGACTGCGCAACAGCTTGCTCAGGTGAGTGAACAGCTCAAGCCGGATGTGAACCGTGGCGCGCTGGATGTAGCGTTGTCGGGGCAGACTGTTATCAATGGCGCGATCTTCAACCGCCTTACCGACCAGCGCGAAGGCCATCAAACCGGCGGCGTGTGGGTGCAGGGTTTGAGCAGCAACATGGACCAGGATGGGCGCGGCGGTAACAACGGTTACTCGGCCAACAGCAGCGGCATGGCCGTGGGTGTGGACGGGCGTTTGAACGACACCACCACCCTGGGCGTGGCTTACAGCTACCTTAATTCCAACATCCATTCGGACCTTGGCAACAAGACCGATGTGGAGGGCCACGCGCTGTCGCTGTATGGCAACTGGGCGCTGCAAAACTGGTTTGTCGATGGCAGCCTCAGCTACGGTCATAACGACAACGACAGCAAGCGCCATGTGGCGGGCACCACGGCCAAGGGCAGTTACGACAGTAATGTGTTGTCGGCCAGCGTGATCGGCGGCTACAGCTTCAAGCCATCGCAGGCGGTGGTGATCGAGCCGCGCGTGGCGGCGCGTTATGCCAACGTGCGCATGGACAGTTTTGACGAGAAGGGCTCGGCCGCCGCGTTGAGCACGCGTTCGCAGCGCTATGAAGTGGGTGAGCTGGGCGCGGGTGTGCGTTTGGCCGGCAACTTGCCGATGGGCGCAGGCAGCCTGCAACCGGAAGCGACTTTGATGGCGTATCACGACCTGATGGGTGATCGCGTCGCGCAAACCTCCAACTTCGTGGCGGGTGGTGCAGCGTTCACCACCACTGGCGCGTCGGTGGCGCGTGACAGCTACGAGGCGAGTGTGGGCGTGAACTACCAGGTGTCGGACTTCACCGTGGGCGCCAGCTACACCCGCCAAGCGCGCAGTGGCTTTGACGCCGATGGCGTGATGCTCAAAGCGCGTTACGCGTTCTAAGCCCCAGCGCTGATCGTTCCCACGCTCTGCGTGGGAATGCCGCCCTGGACGCTCTGCGTCTGCCCTTAAGGCCGTGACGCAGAGCGTCACCGTATGCATTCCCACGCGGAGCGTGGGAACGATCAGCTTCCTGATGTCAGAACAACTTGCGCTGCACGGCCTCATCCAGCGTGCTGCGTGTCAGGGCTTCAACCACTTCAGCGGTATTGGCCTGGAACGGAATGCCCACGATCAGCACCAGGTGCATCCAGGTGCGCACGGATTCGCTTTTCTTCACGCGGCCCAACTCTTTGCCGTCCTTGTCCTTGAACACGGTTTCCAGGGTGAAGGTGTTCTTCGCCGTGGACGGGATGATGAAGAACGTGGCGCCGGTGATGATCGCCGAGGCCATGCTGAACTGTTCGTTGTTGTACAGCGTGGCATCGGCATAGATGTCCGAGTCGACCTTGTCGGTGCTCACCCGTGCAAAGCGGTTGGACTGGCGGAACCCATCGGCCACGGTTTTTTCCCACAGCGCCGCCGGTGCGCCGGCCGTGGTATTGCCGGGGCCGCCGTTGACCTGGCTCAGCGCCGTGGTGCGCACGTAGGCGGTGGGTTTCTGTGCCGGTGTGCTGGCGGTCGGCGGCCAGGTTTGCACGGCTGGCAATTCGTGTTGCGAGTAGGACACGCAACCGGTCAACAAGACGGCGGCGAGGACCAGGCTGTGTTTGATCAACCCTTTCATGTGTTGCTCCCTGAAATTACGGTTTGGCCAGTTTGGCAGTGGCGGTATCGAGCAGTTGCGCGACCAGTTCGTTCAACTGTTTGGCGCCCATGGTCGGGGCCCAGTATTCGCGGCCGTAGAGGCCCACGTTGCGTTCAAACTTGACCTCTTGCTTGGCGCTCGCCAGTTCCTTGCCGTCGCGGTCGACAATCACCAGGTCGCCGGCCACGTCGAAGGTGTCGACGAAAATCGGGCCGTTGACCCAGATCCAGATCGTCAGCGTCAACAGCGCGCCAGGCACGTAGGCGGGGTGAACGCCACGGTGGCCCTTGAGGGAGGTCATGTTGAATTTCAGCGCGACGTCGTTTTCGCCAAGGCGCACCGGGTACTCAGTGACCTGCTTGAAGTAGCCCGCCGTACGCACGTACTGATTGAGCTGGGCCGTGAGCGAACGGCTGATCGCGGTTTTGTTGGCGTCGTTGACGTCGGCGGCGCTCACTGTCACATCAGCGACTTGCGCACTGCGTGGGCTGCTGATGGGGGCCGGGTGGAGCGGGGCGCCAATGGGGCCGCTGACGGTGTAGGAGACGCAGCCGGTCATCGACAGCGTCGCGAGCAGGGCCGCAGCCCGAAGGAGGGTTTTCAACACGCAATATCCCTATTTAATGAACAAGCCAAGCCAATGTCTCGACCGATGGCTGTGTAACTTGAGGCGGGCGCGCAACGTAACAGAATGCCGTTGAGCGGGGAACGCTTGCGAAGCGGTGAAACCGCTTGAGTACACAGGGCAACCCCGTAAAATACCGCGCACTGGATACACGGCATTTTTCAAGGACGAATCAAGCAATGCGCCTCTCTGCTTTTCTCCCTGCCACCCGCCTCACCGCGGGCCGCATGTTTCAACCGCACTGCTGCATGGCAGTCACTCTTCCTGATACCGCTATTGGCGGGCTCGACATTATCGATGTTGAGGCCGTGTGTAAACGCGCGCGCTTTTTCAGCAAAATCTGATCGCCGCGACTTCGTTGATAACGTACACCACAGCCCTTTCCGTTGGTTTCACCCCTAGGAGCACCCTGTGAAAACACTGTCCAAAATTCTGCTGTCGGGCCTCACCGCCGCAGCGTTGCTGAACGTGGCCGGTTGCGCCACCGAGAGCAACCGCGCGATGCCGGTGGAGCAAGTTGCCAGCGCCCACGTCGCTTATTCCGGCGTGCGTGTGCCAATTGCCGTGGGCAAGTTCGATAACCGCTCCAGCTACATGCGCGGCATCTTCTCCGACGGCGTTGACCGCCTGGGCGGCCAGGCCAAGACCATCCTGATCACCCACCTGCAGCAGACCAACCGCTTCAGCGTGCTGGACCGCGACAACATGGGCGAAATCTCCCAGGAAGCCGCGATCAAAGGCGCCGTGCAGAAGCTTAAAGGCGCTGACTACGTGGTGACGGGCGACGTGACCGAGTTCGGCCGCAAAGAGACCGGCGACCGCCAGTTGTTCGGCATTCTCGGCCGTGGCAAAACCCAGGTGGCCTACGCCAAGGTTGCGCTGAATATCGTCAACATCAGCACCTCCGAAGTGGTGTATTCCACCCAGGGCGCTGGTGAATACGCGCTGTCCAACCGCGAAGTCATCGGTTTTGGCGGCACTGCCAGCTACGACTCCACCCTCAATGGCAAGGTTCTGGACCTGGCCATGCGCGAAGCGATCAACCGCCTGGTAGACGGCATCAACGCCGGCGCCTGGAACCCGCGTAACTGATAACAAGAACGCCAAGGAGCACTACACGGATGAGCAAGGCAGTTAAGTTGGCGCTGATGCTGACAGCAATCGCGACGGTCGCCGGGTGCCACACGGCGCCCCAACCCCTGTATCAGTGGGAAAGCTACCAGCCGCAGGTTTACGAGTACTTCAAGGGCGAGCCCAAGGAAGCGCAAGTGGAAGCCCTGGAGCGTGATCTGCAAAAGATCAACGCCAGTGGCCGCAAGGCCCCGCCGGGTTACCACGCGCACCTGGGCATGCTGTACCTGAGCATGGGCAAGGATGACCAGATGGTGCAGGAATTCCGTACCGAGAAGGCGTTGTTCCCTGAGTCCGCCGCGTACATGGATTTTCTGCTTAAAAACGCCAAGGCTGGAGTCGCCACTAAATGAACCTGTTAAAACTCACCGGCGCCTTGCTGGCCCTGGCGTTGCTCGGCGGTTGCGCGGCGCCCAAAACCATTGATTACACGGCCTTCAAACAGGCTCGGCCGAAGTCGATCCTGGTACTGCCCCCCATCAATGAATCGCCGGAAGTGCAGGCGTCCTACAGCCTGGTTTCGCAGGTCACCTACCCGTTGGCCGAAGCCGGTTACTACGTGCTGCCGATTGCCCTGGTGGACGAGACCTTCCGCCAGAACGGCCTGACCACCGCCAACGATATCCAGGGCGTGGCGCCGGGCAAGCTGCATGACATTTTTGGTGCGGACGCGGCGCTGTACATCACCATCAGCGACTACGGCACCAAGTACATGCTGATCTCCAGCGACACCTCCGTGACGGCCTCGGCCAAGCTGGTGGACCTGCGCACCGGCACCACGTTGTGGACCGGCTCGGCACGCGCTTCCAGCGAGGAAGGCAACAACAATGGCGGCGGCCTGGTGGGCATGCTGGTCTCGGCAGCGGTGAAGCAGGTGATCAACAGCTCCACCGATGCGGCGCACCCGATTGCCGGTATTGCCAGTGTCCGCCTGCTGTCGGCGGGGCAGCGCACCGGCATTTTGTATGGCCCGCGCAACCCAAAATACGGCACCGACTGAGTGCCTGTTCAACCGTGAACAGCCTTTGCTGGCCGCTTCGGTCCGCAAAGGCTTCGCGGGTTTGGTGCTCACGCGTTGCAGTCAGTTCACAAGTACATCCTGTGGCCTGATCACTTGCGTACTGGTCACCAGGAAGTCTGCTGTGCGGTTGCCGGTCAAGTCGATGGCGATGAAATGGCGCTGGGTCTGTGGGTTGAAACCCACGATCGCGTCGCCAATGCGCCCGCTGAATGCCTTGACGGGCTTGAATTGCGCCTTGGTTCTTCGCTCCAGCCCGCGCAGGTCAACCTTGTCGGTGCCGCTGGTGAAGTCCATGATGACGTCGGGGTTGGCAGGTGTGGAGTCGCTGGCGTAGTTGTAGACGAAACTGTCGGCGCCGCCACCGCCGCGCATGCGGTCCGCACCCGCCCCACCGGTGAGCCGGTTATCGGCCTCGTTGCCGATCATCACATCGTGGCCTGAGCCACCGATAGCGTTTTCGATGAGGCAGTTGCGGGCGATAGAAACGTTGCCTTTGCCGTTGCCTACATCAGAGAACGAGCCCGCCCTGAGGTTAATGACCTGGTTGGTGTGGTAACCCGATACGTCCAGTGTGTCGTTGCCGGCGCCGTCCCATACGCAGAAATTCGCCGCATCCTGTGGGTTTCTCAGGGAGTAATAGTCCCTGCCGGTATTGGAGTTGAAGCCATAGGTGTTGTTTTCTCTGCGGGTTTGGTAATTGGCGCCGTATTTGTGTTGGATGGCACTGATGTCATCCATCATGGGCGCGATGGGGGTGCCGTTGATCGCTTTGCCACTGTTTTGCGCACCGAAGTAGCTCATGACGGTATGGGCTTTAGAGTCTTGGGCATACACCCGTTTATTATCGTCCGCTAGACCGTCATAGGTGCCTGGGTGCGACAGGCCGAGGCTGTGACCGATTTCGTGGGTGAACGTGTGACGGTTCACATGTCTTGGGTTGTAGCGAGTATCACCGCTGAAACTGTCTTTGTATTGACCGTAAGGGTAGGTACCGTCGGCAGACCTGATGGTATCGGTAATGCGAAAGGTCAACCGTCCTTCTGCCGGGGCGCCATTTTCAGTGAAGTCCAGCTTGGCCACGTCACCCCAGGACTGGATGGAACGGCGGGCCTCTTGTTTCTGGTAGTCGTTAAACCCCAGACCCTTTTCGTTAAGGAAGTTGTAAGAAATTTCAATCTGCTTGTTTTGGTTCAAGTCTCGCCATGTTGTTGTATATCGCGTGAGCTGCTCAATGGCCTGTTGCTTATTAAAGGACTGCCTGTTGGCTTTGTGTATGTAAGGGTCGTCAGGGCGTAGAGTGGCGTCATAGTTGCCCCCAGTGCTGCTCGCAGAACGGACAGCGGGGGCGTCCCAGCGGCGGTATGCAGGGTTTCGGGTCGATTGAGCGCTGCTTGAATTTGGGTTGTACATCGGCGTTACAGGATTAATTCTCAAGGTCGTTATTCTCACAGGGTATTGGCAATTTTCCTTCTTGGTGAGGCAGGCAAGTTCCATTTTGCTGAGTAGAAAGTTGACAGCGTTGGCGTCACTTTCCAAAGCCTGATGTGTGTCCGAGTAAGTCGTTTTTCTTGTAGGTAAAGTGTTCCTACACAGCGTTAAGCCAATGCCCGGTCCTGGGCTGAATTTTCGCCCTGCATCAGAAAAAACGGCCATCGCCGATGACCGTTTTTCACACGCGTTCAGGTACAACCTTGAGCCCTGGCGCGACCGCGAGCTTATCCGGAGGCATACCGTGAGGTGGTCAGCCCACTGATATCCTGGGGCCTTATCAACCGCGTGCTTTTCAGCAGAAAGTCCGTCTGGCCGTTGCCGGTCAGGTCAATGGCGACAAAGTACCGATTACGGTAGGCGTTGAACCTCACCAGCGTGTCGCCCGCGCGGCCGGTGTAGGTGTGCACCCGTTGCAGTTGAGTACGGGTGTCCTGGCTCAACCCGGTAAGGTCGATCCTGTCTCGGCCACTGACAAAGTCGGTGATCAGGTCGGCGCTCGCCGGGGTGGAGTCGCTCGCCTTGTCGTACACAAAAACATCCGCGCCCCCGCCGCCCCTCAAGGTATCTGCGCCGCCCCCGCCCTTGAGGCGGTTGTTTGCGCGGTTGCCGATCAACGTATCGTCATGGCTGCCGCCAATGGCATTTTCGATGGTCACGCCCTTGGCAATGGAAACATTGCCTTTCATACCGCCCACATCAGAGAAGGCTTCGGCGTTCAAGTTGATGGTTTGTTTCTGATTGAAACCGGAGCAGTCCAACGTATCGTTGCCGCCGCCATCCCATATGCAAAAAACCGGCGCGTCCTGTGAGGACGTCAGGCTGAAATAGTCGCGTTCGGTGTTGGAGTTGAAACCGTAAACGGTATCGCCGCTACGGGTTTGATAGTTGGCGCCGTAGGCGGCCTGTATCGCGGCAATGTCATGCATCAGTGGCGCTACCGAGTAGTGGGTCCACTGTGCGTTTTTTGCGAAGTTTTGCCCGCTGCTGATTTCGGGGTTATAGCTCATCAGGCTGTAGGCTTGAGAGTCTTCAATGTATCCGCGCTTGGCCGGTTGCCGGTTATAGTCACCGGTATGGTCAAGGCCCAGCGTATGCCCAATTTCGTGGGCCATGACATGTTGGTCGTAACGGTCAGTCCTCGGCCGTGCATGTTCTGAGTCCAGCCATGCCTCACCGCCTTTTTTAAAGCTTTTGGGAAAGGGCAGGGTCGCATAGGATTCCTCGTTGCCTTCGTAAACACCCAAGGTCAGCCGCCCCTCGTTACTGGCGCTTTTATGCGAGAACTTTATACGGGCGACATCCGCCCAGGCTTGCATCGACGTAAGCGCCCGTTTCTTTTGTTGTTCATTCAACTCACGGGCCCCCTTGGGCACATGACTGACCCGGTGCGACTCATCCGGCGTAAAGAATTCAGAGGCAATATCAATGACGCCGTCGTGGTTATGGTCTTGCCATTTCAATCCCATTTCCCGGCTGGCGCGTAGCAGGTGCCTGGCGGCTTGGGCGGTGGTGTAGGACACCAATGGCGTGTCCTTGACGGCACCGGGTTGTTGATGCGCAGGCTCAAATAATGCAAACGTCCTATAAAGCTTGTTATTAACGGAGAGCATCTACCTGAATCCTTTTAGTAGGCGAGCGTAAGTGTGAACGTTGAAGCTCATGAGCAATGGGGTTTCTCTGGGTGGCTGAAAGGGTTAAATGTTTTGAGTTTCTACCGGCGTGGAAATACCTTGGCGTGGCTTTCAATGTTTTCAGTCAAACCCATAATATCCCTGGGGTCTAATAGCTGAGTGCTTTTTATCAGGAAGTCGGTCCGGCGATTACCCGTCAAATCCACCCCCACAAAGTATCGACCACTGTGTGAGTTAAACTTAACTACGGTATCGCCAACGCGGCCCGAATAGTTGTCGACCAGCCGCAGTGGTATACCGGTATTCTTTACCAGGTCGGCGAGATTGATCTTGTCTTTGCCACTGACAAAGTTCTCAATCAAGTCGGCATTGTGATAGGGCGAGTCGCTGACCTTTTCGTAAGCGTGTGTTATCGAGCGGTGGGGTGGTCGGGCCGGCGTGATTGCGGAGCGAATGCTCGGGGCTTCAAGCCGTTGATGTTGGGGCTCGGCGCTTGCGGAGGCGACAATATCTTCTGCTTTGACTTTCCCATAGGTGCGGATCAGCAGGTCGGCCTTGCCGTCGCCCGTCAGGTCAATCGCCAGGCTGCCCTTGCCGCTTTGCTCATCGTAGGTGAGCACCGTCTGACCGGCCTTGCCTGTCATCTCACTGACGAAGGCAAGTGCGCCGACTTTGGCATTCTTCATGGCCACGGACACATTGATTTTGTCCGTGCCGCTGACAAAATCCATGATCGTATCGGGGTTGTCGGGCGTGGAGTCACTGGCACTGTTGTAGTCAAACGTATCCGCGCCGCCGCCGCCGCGCAGCCGGTCACCACCCGCGCCGCCGGTGAGCCGGTTATCGGCATCGTTGCCAATCATCGCGTCGTCGCCTGAGCCGCCTATGGCGTTTTCCATGACGACACCGCGCGCGATGGAAACGTTGCCCTTGAGCCCGCCGACATCGGAATACGAGCCGGCCTTGAGGTTAATGGTCTGGTTGGAACGGTAGCCGGAAACGTCCAGGGTATCTTTGCCGTCCCCGTCCCAAATGCAGAACACCGCTTTATCCTGATTGGAATTGAGGGTGTAGTAGTCGCGCTGGCTATTGGAGTTGAAACCGTAGGTGGTGTCGTCATGACGGATTTTGCGGTTGACGCCATAGAGCGCCTGGATGGCGGAAATATCGTCCATCATTGCTGATGTTGGTTTGGCGCCGCCATGGTTTTTGCCGCTCAGTGACGCCCCGAAATAGCTCATGACGCTATGAGCCTGGGAATCCTGTACGTGGCTCCTTCGGTTCTCGTTATAGCCGCCATTGTAGTTGCCGGTATGGTACAGCCCCAAGGCGTGACCCGTTTCATGAATCAGGTCGTGGCGCGTGACCCTGTTGGGGTTATACAGGGTGGCGCCTCCTTGGTAATGGTTGCTTGGGTAATAGCCTACGGCGGTGCTGACGGCGTTCGATATGCCAAATGACATTTTGCCCTCTGTGCGTGGCCCATTCTCTTCAAAGGAAAGCTTGGACACATCGCTCCATGACTGCATGGCGCGTCGTGCCATTTCTCTCTGGCGACCATCGAATTGCCAGGCGTCGCTGTTGAACGAGTAGGAAACAGAGACCTTGCCATCGCCATTTTTGTCATGCCACTTATGGTTTCCCCGCGTGAGATTGTCGGTTGCCTGGCGTTCATCGAAAGAGCGCATTCTGACGTTAGCCGCATAGGGATCGTTGGGGCGCAGGGTCGGATCTTTACCGTCCCAGTTGCGTTTAGTGGCGGTGTCGAATGTCGTGGAACGGGTTGTTGTGGTTGGATTAAATGGTCGCCGTGTCGATGGCTGAACAGAGGGCTGTACGAACTTACGTACGAACGGGTGTTTAAAGAAGGGTTGCACGAAAGGCCGGAAGACCGGGTTTTTGAAAAAAGGCTGGGTAAACGACTGAACAAACGATCCAATAGTACTTTGGCTGTAGTCTGGTTGCGGGAAGACAGGCGGGCGAAAGTCGACTCTCATAAAATAAATCCATATTCTTGTTGAGGGATATTCATTTTGTAGGGAAGAGCATGTCTGTGTGCTGGAAATACCTTCGCATCCTATAAGTTGTTTTCCAATAGGGTATTTGTTTCTAGGGTGTGTCAATACGCGGGTATGAAATTGTTTGAAATGGGTGTTATGTTTATTTGTTTTTAAACGTTATGTCGACGGGGCGGGTTTTCTAAGCGTTGCTGGTCTTTTTGAAAGATGATCTTTTCAATCGTGTTTAATATGTTTTTTTTGGAAATATAGAATTGCTTACATTGTTGTTTTTTTTGTTCGGGCCATTATAGGTTTCGCGCGTAACAGTAACTTATTTCGGACGCTGCACTGTTTAGTGAACTACAGCGCTCGGTGGTTTTAGCTGACGAGCAATGGCGCAGTGCTCGGTAGGCCAAGCGTGTTGGACGCTTAAATTTTGAGCGTTAACCCGAATCCGCAGTGTTTTGCGTCTGAGCCTATGAACGGATTATTTACGGTTGAGGTTCTGCGCCATGTCACATGCTCGTTTAGTGCTGCATCCCCTTATCTGCAGCGTTGCGGTTGCCGTACTGGCTTCGCTGGCCGGCTGTGGGCTTTCATCGTCTCGAGAGGCGGCCAAGCCTCCCGTGCCAGCGGCCGCCGTGCCTCAGGCCGAGGGTGCCTTGAGCAAGCAGGCAGCGATGCCTGTGCTGATGGCCGCACCAATGGCCATGCGCGAAGCCGTGGCCCTGGCATATCGGGCCGAGCCTCAAGAACGCTATCAGGACCTGCCCGACAATCCGGTCTACAGCGTTGCACAAACCCCGGTCTCGACCTTCAGCGCCGATGTCGACACCGGCAGCTACGCCAACGTGAGACGTTTCCTTAACCAAGGGCGGCTGCCGCCTGACGGCGCCGTTCGACTGGAGGAAATGCTCAACTACTTTCCTTATGACTACGCGCTGCCCACTGACAGCTCGCCTTTCGGCGTGACCACCGAAGTTGCCGCCACACCCTGGAACCCGCACACACGACTGCTGCGCATCGGCATCAAGGCCTCCGACCGTGCAGTGGCAGACCTGGCACCGGCCAACCTGGTGTTCCTGGTGGATGTGTCGGGCTCCATGGACCGCCGTGAAGGTTTGCCGCTGGTGAAAAGCACGCTGAAATTGCTGGTGGACCAGTTGCGCGATCAAGACCGCGTATCGTTGGTGGTCTACGCCGGTGAATCGCGTGTGGTGCTTGAACCCACCAGCGGGCGCGACAAAACCAGGATCCGCAACGCCATCGACCAACTCACCGCCGGCGGCTCAACGGCAGGCGCCTCCGGCATCGAGCTGGCTTACCAGATGGCCCGTGCCGGCTTTATAGAGAAGGGCATCAACCGCATCCTGCTGGCCACCGACGGTGACTTCAATGTGGGCGTCAGCGACTTCGACAGCCTCAAGCAGATGGCTGTCGACCAGCGCAAAAGCGGCGTGTCCCTGACTACCCTGGGTTTCGGTGTGGATAACTACAACGAGCACCTGATGGAGCAGTTGGCCGACGCCGGCGACGGCAACTACGCCTACATCGACAACCTGCGTGAAGCCCGCAAAGTCCTGGTGGACCAGCTCAGCTCGACCCTGGCGGTAGTGGCGCGGGACGTAAAAATACAGGTGGAATTCAACCCGGCCCAAGTCAGCGAATACCGCTTGCTGGGTTATGAAAACCGCGCACTCAAACGTGAGGATTTCAACAACGACAAGGTCGACGCCGCAGAGATCGGCGCAGGGCACACCGTGACCGCCCTGTACGAAATTGTGCTCAAGGGCGAAAAGGGCTGGTTGGAGCCGTTGCGTTACGCCGCGGCGCCCGCGGCCGAAAACACCTCCGCTGAGCTGGCCATGCTGCGCGTACGCTACAAACCGGCGGCGGGCGGTGCCAGCCAACTGATTGAACGGCCTATCCGCAACGAAACCGCCCCGGCCAGCGCCGACCTGCGTTTTGCGGCAGCGGTGGCCGCCTTCGCCCAACAGCTCAAGGGCGATGGCCGCTACACTGGCAGCATGAGCTTAAAGGACACCGCCGCATTGGCCCGCTCGGCACGCGGTGATGACCCGTTCGGGTTGCGCAACGAGTTCGTGCAACTGGTGGAAGTGGCGCAGAGCCTCAAACGCTGATCCCGAACATGGCACCAATCAACTGTGGGAGCTGACTTGCCTGCGATGGCAGCCACGCGGTGTACAGGATGTACCGAATTGTCTGCATCGCAGGCAAGCCAGCTCCCACAGTCAATGTGCATCGATCCATCGAAAGGAGTTCGCGACCTACATGGCCGTAACAGATGACTCACCCAGCGACGAATCGCTGCTGGCCCGCTACCGAACCGGCGACGCTGCCGCGTTCGAAGTGTTGTACGCGCGTCACCGCCAAGGGCTTTACCGATTCCTGGTATCACTGAGCAACAAGGCCGAACTGGCTGAAGAGGTGTACCAGGAAACCTGGCTCAGCCTGATCCGCAGCGCTACCCAGCCACAGGGCCGGGCGAGTTTTCGTACATGGCTGTTCCAGATTGCCCGCAACCGCTTGATCGACCACTGGCGCAAGCATGGCATCCACAACCCCTTGCACGACAGCTACGACGAACACCTGCACGCCCAGGCCGACGACAGCGCCGGCCCTGAGCAGCAACTGGGCCTGAGCCGCGACCAGGCCCGCCTCGACGCAGCATTGCAAGACCTGCCCGAAGACCAGCGCGAAGTCTTCCTGCTACGCCTGCACGGCGACCTCGAAGTGCCGCAAATCGCCGCCCTCACCGGCGCCCCGCTGGAAACCGTAAAAAGCCGCCTGCGTTACGCCCAGCAGAAACTGCGCCGCCTGCTGGCCGAGGAGATACTCGTATGACCCACGACCCACACACCCCCGACGACGAACTGATCCAGCATTTTCGTCAACACAGCACCGGCGAGCCGCCCGCGTCCCTCGACGCCTTCATCCTCGCCACTGCCCGCCGCGAAGCCCCGGCGCCGCAACCCAGCCTGTGGCAACGCTGGCTGCAAGCCTGCCGCCAACCGCGCTGGCAAATGGCATTCGCCACCGTCGCCGGTGTGGCACTGATGATCGGCGTAGTGATGCGCGTGCCCGAGTCGCAGCCGGAGATATCCACCGCAACGTTTTCCGCGGCGCCGGCGCCCCAGATGTATGCCGCGCCTGCGGCTGCGCCCATGGCGCGGATGGCGATTGCGCCGAGGGCAGAGTCCGCGCCGGTTCAGGCTGAAATCGCTGGTGCGATGGCGGATGCGCCAATGGCAAAACTCAGCAAGCGCGCACCGCTGGCGTTGCCTTCGTTGGAGGAAGGGTTGCAGGAGATTTTGAACCTGCGCCTGGCGGGGCAAGCCAAAGCGGCGGATGAAAAGCTGTTGGCGCTGCATGAGCGCTTTCCCGAGGAGGATTTGCCGGCGCGGTTGGAGGCGTTGCAGAAGCGGTAAATCGGCAGGCACAAAAAAGCCCCAGGTCTTTCGACCTGGGGCTTTTTCATCTGTATCTGGTGCACCCGGCGGGATTCGAACCCACGACCCCTGCCTTCGGAGGGCAGTACTCTATCCAGCTGAGCTACGGATGCTTGTGCGGGCGACATCATACCCATGTCGACCTTGGGCGTCCATGCTGGTCTTTGGCCGTTTATGGGTAGGAATTTGCTGCCAAGAGGCTCTACACCGGCTACCAGTGATCAATACGTTGGAACCCGGCCGAAACACGTTGATCAGAAATATTCGGCAAATGCGCCGTTTTCGTTCTTTTTTTCGAACAGACTATTGCCCTGTACCCCCATTGATCCTAGGATTCGTTTGAGATTTCAAACGCTCTGTCTCCCGTGCGCTATTTCACTTATCTCGCGTGCTGGGGCTGATTTCCCTGACGGCAGCCCACAAGGCGCCTTTCAACAACTCTAATTCGCTCCGCGTGCGCGCGGTGCTGTTAAGGAAAGCCGACATGCAGCTCAAAGATACCCAGTTGTTCCGCCAACAAGCCTTTATCGATGGCGCTTGGGTCGATGCGGACAACGGTCAAACCATCAAGGTCAATAACCCGGCCACGGGCGAAATTCTCGGCACCGTGCCGAAGATGGGCGCGGCTGAAACCCGCCGTGCCATCGAAGCCGCCGACAAGGCCCTGCCGGCCTGGCGTGCACTCACCGCCAAGGACCGCGCCAACAAGCTGCGTCGCTGGTTCGAGCTGATCATCGAGAACCAGGACGACCTGGCGCGCCTGATGACCCTGGAGCAGGGCAAGCCGTTGGCCGAAGCCAAAGGCGAAATCGTCTATGCCGCTTCCTTTATCGAGTGGTTCGCCGAAGAGGCCAAGCGCGTCTACGGTGATGTGATTCCTGGCCACCAGCCGGACAAGCGCCTGATCGTGATCAAGCAACCGATCGGCGTTACCGCGGCCATCACGCCGTGGAACTTCCCGGCTGCGATGATCACCCGTAAAGCCGGCCCGGCCCTGGCCGCCGGTTGCACCATGGTGCTCAAGCCGGCTTCGCAAACGCCGTTTTCGGCGTTCGCCCTGGCTGAACTGGCCCAGCGTGCGGGCATTCCAAACGGCGTGTTCAGCGTGGTTTCCGGCAGCGCCGGTGATATTGGCAGCGAGCTGACCAGCAACCCGATCGTGCGTAAATTGTCCTTCACCGGCTCCACCGAAATCGGGCGCCAGTTGATGGCCGAATGCGCCAAGGACATCAAGAAAGTCTCGCTGGAACTGGGCGGCAACGCGCCGTTTATCGTGTTCGACGACGCCGACCTGGATAAGGCCGTCGAAGGCGCGATCATCTCCAAGTACCGCAACAACGGCCAGACCTGCGTGTGTGCCAACCGCCTGTACATCCAGGATTCGGTGTACGACGCGTTCGCCGAAAAACTCAAAGTGGCCGTGGCCAAACTCAAGATCGGCAACGGTCTGGAAGAAGGCACCACCACTGGCCCGCTGATCGACGAAAAAGCCGTGGCCAAGGTTCAGGAACACATCGCCGATGCCCTGAGCAAAGGCGCCAAGCTGCTGGCCGGTGGCAAGGTGATGGAAGGCAACTTCTTTGAGCCGACCATCCTGGTCAACGTGCCCAAAGATGCTGCGGTCGCCAAGGAAGAAACCTTCGGGCCATTGGCGCCGCTGTTCCGCTTCAAAGATGAAGCCGAAGTGATCGCGATGTCCAACGACACCGAGTTCGGCCTGGCTTCCTATTTCTATGCCCGCGACCTGGGCCGTGTGTTCCGTGTGGCTGAAGCGCTGGAATACGGCATGGTTGGCGTCAATACCGGGTTGATCTCCAACGAAGTGGCGCCATTCGGCGGCATCAAGGCTTCGGGCCTGGGCCGTGAAGGCTCCAAGTACGGGATCGAGGATTACCTGGAAATCAAATACCTCTGCCTGGGCATCTAAGCTCGGCACGAGATTGCAGCAAACGCAGAGGGCACGAGAGCGCTGACCCTTTGCGTGTTTCAAGACGTTATTCGTAGTGGCCGGGAAAGCTGTGGCAGTCGATCATCGCATGCTGCCGTAGTTGCCTCCCCTCCACGTATTCCTTGGACCACGCCACCCGATGAGTGGCGAATGAGGACTTTATGAGCAAGACCAACGCATCCCTGATGAAACGCCGCGAGGCCGCTGTGCCGCGCGGTGTTGGCCAGATTCACCCGATCTTCGCCGAATCCGCGAAGAACGCCACCGTGACCGACGTTGAAGGTCGCGAGTTCATCGACTTCGCCGGCGGTATCGCCGTGTTGAACACCGGCCACGTGCACCCGAAAATCATCGCGGCCGTGACCGAGCAACTGAACAAGCTGACTCACACCTGCTTCCAGGTACTGGCCTACGAGCCGTACGTGGAGCTGTGCGAAAAAATCAATGCCAAGGTGCCAGGTGATTTCGCCAAGAAAACCCTGCTGGTCACCACCGGTTCCGAAGCGGTCGAAAACGCCGTGAAAATCGCCCGCGCCGCCACTGGCCGTGCTGGCGTAATCGCGTTTACCGGCGCTTACCACGGCCGCACCATGATGACCTTGGGCCTGACCGGTAAAGTCGTGCCGTACTCGGCCGGCATGGGCCTGATGCCAGGCGGCGTATTCCGCGCACTGTTCCCGAACGAACTGCACGGCGTGAGCGATGACGATGCCATCGCCAGCATCGAGCGCATCTTCAAGAACGATGCCGAGCCGCGTGATATCGCTGCCATCATCATCGAGCCGGTGCAGGGCGAAGGCGGTTTCTACGTCGCGCCTAAATCCTTCATGGAGCGCCTGCGCGAACTGTGCGACAAGCACGGCATCCTGCTGATCGCCGACGAAGTGCAAACCGGTGCCGGCCGTACCGGTACGTTCTTTGCCATGGAACAGATGGGCGTGGCTGCCGACCTGACCACTTTCGCCAAATCCATCGCTGGCGGCTTCCCGCTGGCCGGTGTGTGCGGCAAGGCTGAATACATGGACGCCATTGCGCCAGGCGGCCTGGGCGGCACTTATGCCGGTAGCCCGATTGCTTGCGCGGCTGCGCTGGCGGTGATGGAAGTGTTCGAAGAAGAGCACCTGCTGGACCGCTGCAAGGCGGTTGGCGAGCGCTTGGTGACGGGCCTCAAAGCCATTCAAGCCAAGTACCCGGTGATCGGTGAAGTGCGTGCCCTGGGCGCGATGATCGCGGTGGAGCTGTTCGAAGATGGCGACAGCCACAAGCCGAACGCGGCTGCCGTGGCTTCCGTGGTGGCCAAGGCGCGTGACAAGGGCCTGATCCTGCTGTCTTGCGGCACCTACGGCAACGTGTTGCGCGTACTGGTGCCGCTGACCTCGCCGGACGAGCAGTTGGACAAAGGTTTGGCGATCATCGAAGAGTGCTTCTCCGAGCTGTAAGCGGCGCTTGATCTGATCGACAGAAAAAACCCGCCTCGGCGGGTTTTTTTGTGCCCGCTGCAGCACATTCAGGCCATGTTCATTGTACGCAGGCGGGGTGATTGACTAAGGTGCAAGCATTGCCGATGGAGCGTGCTGGATGACTGCTGTTGATTTACCCGCTGTACCCCGCGTGTTAATTGCCGAGGCGGACCCTTGGTCGCGGGACCTGCTCAAGCAAGTGTTGTTGAATGTGCGCTGTGACGCGCGGCTGGATGTGTGTGCCGATGGCCAGGAAGCGGCCACGCTGTTGCGAGACAAAACCTACGACCTGATCCTGGCCGATTGGGAGTTGCCGGGCATCGACGGCTTGAGCCTGCTGCGCAGCGTGCGCCAGAAGCACCGTTCGCTGCCGTTTATTCTGCTGAGCAGTCGCAATGACAGCGCCAGCGTGCGCGAAGCCTTGCCCCTGGCGCCCACGGCATATCTGACCAAACCCCTGAACATGGAAGGCCTGACCCAGCGCCTGCAAGACCTGCTGCTCAATGAAGGCGAAAGTGTGTATTGCGAGATACCGCCGCTCGCCCCGGGCATGGCCTTGCCAATGTTCCTGGAACGCCGCCGCGACGTCTGCGATGGCGCGCCGCTGCGGGTCGATGTGAAGGCCGCCGTGCAACACAGCCTGGCGCCGGACGGCCTGGACCTCAGGCAACTTGAAGAACAGGTAAAAACCGACCCGCAAATCACTGCTGTACTGATCGCCGCCGCCAACAGCGCCGGGCATCACGGCACGCCGGTGCAGACCCTGGCCGCGGCACTGCAAAAGCTCGCCGCCGGGCAGAGCATGAATCTGATTCTGGGCCTGGCGCTCAAGCACAACGTGGTGCTGGGTGACCCGGCGCTGGTGGCCTACGCCGAGCGCCACTGGCAGTTGTCCCAGGACACCGCCGACTATGGGCGCCGCCTGGCGCGCATGTTGGAGCTGGATCACGAACGCTGTTACTGCGCCGGCATCCTGCATCGGCTGGGTGATTTGGCGTTGTTGCGCTGCCTGGAAGACTGGCGCCTGGGTGGCGGGGCGCTGGATGACGAAGTGATTGGCGAATCCCTGTTCACCTTCGGCGCCGCTTACGGCTCGGCGTTGCGCACGCGGTGGCGCTTGCCGCTGGAGTTGCGGCAGTTGATTGCGGCGACCTACTCACTTGAAGGCGGGGTGTATTCGCGCGACGCGCTGGTGGTGAACCTGGCGGCGCAGATGGCGCGCCTGACTGAGCATGAGGGGCTGGAAGCGCTGGCCAAGGGCAAGACCGCGCGGCTGCTCAAGGTGGGCTTGTCGGAGCTGATGCGGGTGCGCAAAACCTAGCGGGCAGCGAGGAACCCATGTGGGAGCAGGCTTGCTCGCGAATGCGGTGGATCAGTCAATATTTTCGGTGGCTGGCACACCGCATTCGCGAGCAAGCCTGCTCCCACATTTTGATCGAGTGCTAGCCTTCTATGACGCGGTTCTTGCCTTGGCGCTTGGCTTCGTACATCGCGGCGTCGGCCCGTGCGAACAGGCTGTCCAGGGTTGAGTCGTCTTCGCGCAGGTTGGCCAGGCCTTGGCTGACGGTCACGGTAAAGTCTCGGCCTTCAAAGCTGAAACTCAGGCCCTGGATTTCCTTGCCCAGCCGCTCGGCCACCTGTAACGCCATCTGCGGGGCACAGCCAGGCAGTACGGCGGCGAACTCTTCGCCGCCAATGCGTCCGAACAGGTCGCCACGGCGCAGTACGCCGCGACCGCTCTCGGCGATCCGCCGCAACACCTGATCGCCTTCCAGGTGGCCGTAGCTGTCGTTGACGTCTTTGAAGTCATCGATGTCCAGCAGCAGGAACGCCAGTGGGGCGCCTTGGGCGCAGGCGCTGTCGAACGCCTGGTTGGCGCACTCGAAAAAGTGCCTGCGGTTGCTGCTTTGGGTCAGCACATCAGTGGTGGCGAGTCGGTGCAGCTCCAACTCCATGTGCTTTTTTTCGGTGATGTCTTCGGCCATGCCGACCACAATCACCGGCTTGCCGGGTTCGACCTGTTGGTTGATGTAGCACTTGTCGCTCAACCAGCGAATCTGACCGTCGGCAGTGATGATGCGGTACTCGCGGTCCTCCACGGCGCCGTCTTCCATCACGCGGGCCAGGCTGTGTTCGGCGTAGTCGAGGTCTTCGGGGTGAATGCTGTTACGCCATTCGCGGTAATCGGCAAGCAACAAACCGGCGGATCGGCCAAACACCCGCTCGTACGCTGGGCTCACGTAAAGCACACGCCGGGTTTCCCAGTCGATGGCCCACAGCACGGCATTCACGCTGACCAGCAGTGAACTGAGCAGTTGTTCGCGCTCACTCAGCCGTTCGACTTCACCCTGGGCATGCATCAGCGCCAGCAGGGTGGCCGCCGCAGCCGGGCGTGGGTGCTCAGCGACAGGGGCATCGGTTGAATAGGGCTTTTCGGGAACCATCGGCACAACTCTCTCTGGGCTCGCCGCAGGATGGAGCAGCGGTCAGTACAAGGGCCACCATGATGGCGAAGTGTTCCTTGAGAGAGGGGATTTGCAGTGAAGTTCCGTGAACGGGCTGACTAAGAAATGGCGTCAGAAACCAGTATGTAGTGAGCGGGCGTGCCCGCTCACTACAACAAGCCGGCCTGTCAGACCGCTGCAGGGCGCAGCGAGTAGGTCTTCAACTGGTGGGCAAAATCGCGCAGGGACTGAATGCCGCTGGCCTCAGCCTCATGCACCCATTCCTTGATTGCCGCCAACATGTCGTGGCCATTGGTGCTGGTCTTCAGCCAGATCTGTTGCAGCGCCAGGCGCTTCTCGTAGATCACGGTCAACGCGTGGCTGTGTTCGAGCATGCTCTGGATGCGCACGTGATGGCGGTCATCCAGCAGGCTGGTTTCACGCGACAGCAGGCGCTTGGCACGGTGGAACTGGTGGCGTACCGAATGATCGACCTTTTCCAGCTCCTGCTTGACCAGTGGGCCGATCACCAACTTGCGGTACTGGGCCATGATCTGGAAGCGGTTGTTGAGGATCGCCATGGCGGTGTCCATGTCCAGGTGGCCTTTGCCCTCGACGCGGTGGGCAATCGGTGCAACGCGTTGCACCTTGGCCAGGCGCAGGAAGCTGAACACTTTGATCCATGCCCAACCCAGGTCGAATTCCCACTTTTTCACCGACAGCTTGGCCGAGTTCGGGTAGGTGTGGTGGTTGTTGTGCAGCTCTTCGCCGCCCACGATGATGCCCCACGGCACCAGGTTGGTGGCGGCGTCACGGCACTCGAAGTTGCGATAACCGACCGCATGGCCCAGGCCGTTGATGACGCCGGCAGCCCAGAACGGGATCCACATCATCTGGATCGCCCAGATGGTGATGCCGATGGTGCCGAACAGCAGCAGGTCGATGACGCCCATGATCGCCACGCCCAGCAGCGGGTAAGGCGTGTAGATTTTGCGTTCGATCCAGTCGTCCGGGCAGTTTTTGCCGTAGATGCGCAGGGTCTCGGGGTTCTCGGCCTCGGCGCGGTATAGCTCGGCGCCTTTGCGCAGCACGGTGGACAAACCCTTGATCACCGGACTGTGCGGGTCGTCGACGGTTTCGCACTTGGCGTGGTGTTTGCGGTGGATGGCGGTCCACTCGCGGGTGTTCTGCGCCGTGGTCAGCCACAGCCAGAAGCGGAAGAAGTGTTTCAGGCCGGCATTGAGCTCCAGGGAGCGATGGGCTGAATAACGGTGCAGATAGACCGTGACCCCAACAATGGTCACGTGGGTCATCAACAGCGTGACTGCCACCAGTTGCCAGGCTGACAGGTCAAGAAAACCGTTGTACCACATAGGCTGTATGGCCCTCAGATAAAGAAAAAAACAGCTCACGCATTATCACTAAGCCTACAGAGAAAACCAGCCGCCCTTTCAGATAGGAGTGACTGGATGTTTCTTATTCTATAATCCGCAGCCTTTGTAGGGCGATTTTGTTTTTTGGGTAAGGATTACTGACCATATGCTGTTTTCATACCGAGGCGCCCTGCGTGCGGGGCTGGTATACCTGCTGATTTCCATTGTGTGGCTCCAGCTCAGCAATCACCTATTGATCAACTTTCTCGATGACCCATGGCAGTTAGGGCACTGGCTGCAGGTGCGCGGCTATGTATGGGTGGCCCTCAGCGCGCTGGTCATTTACCTGATCTGTGCCCGTTTTGCCCGCACCCACCGGCTGCAGCAACCCTTGAAAGAAAACCGCGAACGCCTGCAACAGGCCGCCGCCGTGTTCGATTGCACCCGTGAAGGCGTGCTGGTCACCGACGCCCAGGGGCTGATCGTGCATGTGAACCGCGCGTTCATGGAGATCACCGGTTACAGCCGTGAGGACGTAATGGGCCAACGGCCGAGCCTGTTCAAGTCCGGGCGCCATTCGTCGAATTTTTATCAACAGGTGTTCCAGACCCTCGAGCGCACAGGCGAATGGAGCGGCGAAATCTGGAACCGGCGCAAAAGCGGCGAGATTTATCCACAGTGGCAAACCATCCGGGTTATCCACAATGACCAGGGCCAGGTCAGCCATTATGTTGCGGTGTTTTCCGACATCAGCGCCATCAAAGACTCCGAGCACGAACTGGCGCACCTGGCCCACCACGACCCGCTCACCGACCTGCCCAACCGCCTGCTCTTTACCGATCGTGCCGAGCAGGCGCTGGCCTCGGCGCAAGTGCACAAGCGCGGCTGCGCGTTGCTGTTGATGGACCTGGACCACTTCAAAATCATCAACGACAGCCTTGGCCATAACGTCGGTGACCAGTTGCTCAAGGCCGTCGGCGAGCGGCTGAAAGGCCTGTTCGGCCCCGGCGTGACCCTGGCGCGCCTCGGCGGCGATGAGTTCGCCGTGCTGGCGGAAAGTTGTCCACAGGTGGTTCAGGCTGCCGCGCTGGCGCAGCGTATGCTCGATGCGATGAAAGAGCCGTTTGTGTTCGACGGCAACCAGTTGTTTATCAGCGCCAGCATCGGCATCAGCCTGTTTCCCAGTGATGCCCTGAGCGCCGAACAACTGCTGCGCAATGCCGACTCCGCACTGTTCAAAGCCAAGAGCGCCGGTCGTGAAGGTTATGCGCTGTACACCGAAGAACTGACCGCCCACGCCCAGCACCGCGTGGAAATCGCCAGCGAATTGCGCCGCGCCCTAGATCAGCAAGAGCTGCGTGTGTATTACCAGCCCGTGCACGACCTGCAAGGCAGCCGCCTGGTCGGCGTCGAAGCCCTGGTGCGCTGGCAACACCCGGAACGCGGCCTGGTGCCGCCGGGCGAATTTATCCCGATTGCCGAGCGCACCGGGCTGATTGCCGATATCGATGCCTGGGTGATGGACCAGGCCTGCCGCCAGATGGGCCAATGGCTGGCCGATGGCGCGCCGTTGAGCTTTATTGCGGTGAACGTCTCCAGCCGTTTGTTTGCCCGGCGTGAGCTGTATGAGCAAGTCGCCCAGGTGCTGCACACCACCGGCCTGGATCCGGCTTATCTGGAACTTGAAGTCACCGAAAGCGCGGTGATGGAAGACCCGGAAGTGGCCCTTGAACAACTGCACCGCCTGCGCGAGCTGGGCTTGCGCCTGGCGATCGACGACTTTGGCACCGGTTATTCGTCACTGCTGCGCCTCAAGCGCCTGCCGGTGCAGAAGCTCAAGATCGACCAGGGTTTTGTCGCCGGGTTGCCGTGGGATGAGGACGACGCCGCGATTGTGCGCGTGGTGATCGCCTTGGCAAAAAGCATGGGCATGCAGGTTCACGCCGAAGGCATTGAACAGGTGGAGCAGGCGCGGTTTTTGTTGGAGCAGGAGTGTGATTTGGGCCAAGGGTATTGGTTTGGCCGGCCGGTGCCGGCGCAAGAAATGGATTGGGCCAGGTCACCGACCATCATGACTTGAAATACAGGCCAATGTGGGAGCGGGCTTGCTCGCGAAAGCGGACTGTCAGTCAATAAATGTGTAGCTGATTCACCGCATTCGCGAGCAAGCCCGCTCCCACATTTGGATCTCGGCATGCCTTATTTTCTGCGCTGAACTCGTAAATACCCGCGCAACCCCACGTCCTGTCAGAAAATTCTTTCTGGTTATATAAACATTCTTAAATAGTATTTTTAAGAATATCCGCGCTTATCTACTATCGCCCTCACGCCGCAAGCAGTGCCGCCACTGCCGGGCACTATTCATTTCAGGAGCGAGACCATGAGCGCATCTCTACGTAGCGTCGACGGCCAGGACGAAGCAGCCATTTTGCGTGAGATCCAGAGCGCCTTGCGCGACCTGCGGTTTGGCGCGGTGGAAATCACGGTGCATAACGCCCAAGTGGTGCAGATCGAACGCAAGGAAAAATTCCGTTTGCAGAACCCCGGTAACAAACCGAGCTAAGCACCGACGGCGATTCGCATGCTGGACCCGCAACTATAAGAAAAAGCCAACACCCAAGAATTTCAGGAGCTTCTATGTCGTCGATTCGCCGTTACGCCCTGGCCGCACTGGCCAGCGCCGTGTTTGCCGGTTCCGCCGTTGCCAAGGACTACGAGTTGCTCAATGTCTCGTATGACCCGACCCGTGAGCTGTACCAGGACTACAACGCTGAGTTCACCAGCTACTGGAAACAGTCCCACCCTGGCGACAACGTCAAGATCCAGCAATCCCATGGCGGCTCGGGCAAGCAAGGCCGGGCGGTGATCGACGGTCTGCGCGCCGACGTAGTGACCCTGGCCCTGGCCGGCGACATCGACGAAATCGCCAAACTGGGCAAGACCCTGCCGGAAAACTGGCAAACCCGCCTGCCGGATGCGAGCACCCCGTACACCTCGACCATCGTGTTCCTGGTGCGCAAGGGCAACCCAAAAGGCATCAAGGACTGGGGCGACCTGATCAAGAAAGACGTTTCCGTGATCACGCCTAACCCGAAAACCTCCGGCGGTGCGCGCTGGAACTTCCTCGCCGCGTGGGCCTACGGCCTCAAATCCGGCGGCAGCGAAGCCAAGGCCCAGGAATACGTAAAAGAGCTGTTCAAGCACGTGCCGATCCTCGACACCGGCGCTCGCGGTTCGACCATCACCTTCGTCAACAACGGTCAGGGTGACGTGTTGCTGGCCTGGGAAAACGAGGCGTTCCTGGCACTTAAAGAAGACGGTGGCGCCGACAAGTTCGATATCGTCGTGCCATCCCTGTCGATCCTCGCCGAGCCGCCGGTTGCCGTGGTCGACAAAAACGCCGAGAAAAAGGGCAATACCGAGATCGCCACCGAATACCTCAAACACCTGTACAGCCCGGCGGGTCAGGAGATTGCGGCGAAGAACTTCTACCGCCCACGCGATGCAAAAGTTGCCGCCAAATACGCCCAGCAGTTCCCGAAACTGGACCTGGTGACTATCGACAAAGACTTCGGCGGCTGGAAAACTGCCCAGCCGAAATTCTTTAACGACGGTGGCGTGTTCGACCAGATCTACACGGCGCAGTAAGCCGAGAAACACACACTCACGAAGCCCGCATTCACCTGCGGGTTTTGTGTGTCAGTTCCGCTAACCAAGGACTCTTATGTCGCGTCGTATTTCCCCCGTCATACCCGGCTTCGGGCTGACGCTGGGCTACACCGTGGTGTACCTCAGCCTGATCGTACTCATCCCCCTGGCGGCGATGTTTGTACATGCCGCTCAACTCACTTGGGATCAGTTCTGGGCCATCATTACCGCACCGAGGGTGCTGGCGGCGTTGAAACTGAGCTTCGGCACCGCGTTCGTCGCGGCGATCATCAACGGCGTGATCGGCACACTGCTGGCCTGGGTGCTGGTGCGTTACACCTTCCCCGGTCGCAAGATCATCGATGCAATGATCGACTTGCCGTTTGCCCTGCCCACCGCCGTGGCCGGTATCGCGCTCACCGCGCTATACGCTCCGGCCGGTCTGGTCGGGCAGTTCGCAACCGACCTGGGCTTTAAAATCGCCTACACCCCACTCGGCATCACCCTGGCACTGACCTTCGTTACCTTGCCCTTCGTGGTGCGCACGGTGCAGCCGGTGCTGGCCGATATCCCGCGTGAGATCGAAGAAGCCGCCGCCTGCCTGGGCGCCAAGCCTTTGCAGGTGTTCCGCTACATTCTCGTACCCGCATTGCTGCCCGCCTGGCTGACCGGCTTCGCGCTGGCGTTTGCCCGAGGCGTGGGTGAGTACGGTTCGGTGATCTTCATCGCCGGCAACATGCCGATGAAAACCGAGATTCTGCCGTTGCTGATCATGGTCAAGCTCGACCAATACGACTACACCGGCGCCACCGCCATCGGCGTGATGATGCTGGTGGTTTCCTTTGTCCTGCTGCTGCTGATCAACTTGCTGCAGCGACGCATTGAAACCCCATAAGGAGGCGCGGAACATGTCCCAATCGTCTATTTCCGCCGCGTCCTCGGCCAACGCTGCCCGTCGTGGCAGCGCGGTGTCGCGGCGCATCCTGATCACACTGGGCTGGCTGGTGTTCGCGCTGTTTCTACTGCTGCCGCTGTTTATCGTGGTGTCCCAGGGCTTGAAGAACGGCCTCGGCGCGTTCTTCACCGCGATCCTTGAACCCGACGCACTGTCGGCACTCAAGCTCACGGTGATCGCCGTGGTGATCTCGGTGCCGCTCAACCTGGTGTTTGGCGTCAGCGCCGCGTGGTGTGTGAGCAAGTACTCGTTCCGTGGCAAGAGCATTCTGGTCACGTTGATCGACCTGCCGTTTTCGGTGTCGCCGGTGATCGCGGGCCTGGTCTACGTGCTGATGTTCGGCGCCCAGGGCTTCTTCGGCCCGTGGCTGCAAGACCATGACATCCAGATCGTGTTTGCCCTGCCGGGCATTGTGCTGGCGACCATCTTCGTGACGGTGCCGTTCGTGGCTCGTGAGCTGATCCCGCTGATGCAGGAGCAGGGCACCCAGGAAGAAGAAGCCGCACGCCTGCTGGGCGCGAACGGCTGGCAGATGTTCTGGCACGTGACCGTGCCGAACATCAAGTGGGGCCTGATCTACGGCGTGGTGCTGTGTACCGCGCGGGCCATGGGTGAGTTCGGCGCGGTGTCGGTGGTGTCCGGCCACATTCGCGGCGTGACCAACACCTTGCCGCTGCACGTCGAGATCCTCTACAACGAATACAACCATGTCGCCGCGTTTGCCGTCGCGAGCCTGTTGCTGATCCTGGCGCTCTTCATCCTGCTGCTCAAGCAGTGGAGCGAGAACCGTATCAACCGCCTGCGCAACAGCGCCGGTGAGGAATAAGTCATGTCGATCGAAGTCCGTAATGTCAGCAAGAACTTCAACGCCTTCAAGGCCCTGAACAGCATCAATCTGGACATCCAGAGTGGCGAGCTGGTGGCGTTGCTGGGCCCGTCCGGCTGCGGCAAGACCACCTTGTTGCGCATCATCGCGGGTCTTGAAACCCCGGATGACGGCAGCATCGTGTTCCACGGTGAAGACGTGTCCGGCCACGACGTGCGGGATCGCAACGTCGGCTTTGTGTTCCAGCACTACGCGTTGTTCCGCCACATGACCGTGTTCGACAACGTTGCCTTCGGCCTGCGCATGAAGCCGAAAAACCAGCGCCCGAGCGAAAGCCAGATTGCGGTCAAGGTTCACGAGTTGCTGAACATGGTGCAGCTTGATTGGCTGTCGGATCGCTACCCGGAACAACTCTCCGGCGGCCAGCGCCAGCGTATCGCCCTGGCCCGCGCCCTGGCGGTAGAACCCAAAGTGCTGCTGCTCGACGAACCCTTCGGCGCCCTCGACGCCAAGGTGCGTAAAGAGCTGCGCCGCTGGCTGGCGCGCCTGCACGAAGACATCAACCTCACCTCGGTGTTCGTGACCCACGACCAGGAAGAGGCCATGGAAGTCGCCGACCGTATCGTGGTGATGAACAAGGGCGTGATCGAGCAGATCGGCTCACCGGGCGAAGTCTACGAAAACCCGGCCAGCGATTTTGTCTATCACTTCCTCGGTGATTCCAACCGTCTGCACCTGGGCGAAGACAAGCACGTGCTGTTCCGCCCGCATGAAGTGTCGCTGTCACGCCATGAGCTGGAAGACCACCACGCGGCGCAAGTACGCGATATTCGCCCACTCGGCGCCACCACACGGGTAACGCTGAAGGTCGAAGGCCAAAGCGAGCTGATCGAGGCCGAAGTGGTCAAAGACCACGACAGCCTGACGGGTTTGGCGCGTGGCGAGACCTTGTTCTTCAAGCCCAAGGTCTGGCAAAAAGCCTGACCCTCCGATCGTTCCCACGCTCTGCGTGGGAACGCCTCTTGTGACGCTCTGCGTCACGCTTTGGGACGCGGAGCGTCCTGGGCTGCATTCCCACGCAGAGCGTGGGAACGATCATGTGGGAGCTGGCTCGACTTAAGGTCGCGGCGTTCTACCGGGCCGGACCGCGCCTCAATCTGCTCTTTAAGTTCATGCCGCAACCCCAGCAAAAACGCCAGCTCCGCCACCACAAACAACGGCCCCACAATCAGCCCCGACACGTCATCCACAAACGCTGGCTTCTTGCCTTCGTAGTAGTGCCCGACAAACTGAATCACCCAGCCCACCACAAACAGGCCGATGCCGCTGCTCAGCCACACCAGTGTGCTCTGCGCCGCCAGCGCATGCCCGGCCCACACCGACAAGCCCATCAGTACCGTCATCAGCACGCCCAACGCCAGTTCCAGGCGCAGGTAAAACCACGCCGACAACAACGCGAGCACCACCGCCGGAGATATCCACAGGCTGCCGACGGCCCATTCGGGGCGCGACAACAGCACCGCCACGGCGACGACGATCAGCGGAATGCCGATAAAGTGGCTGGCGATATTGCGCGGGTCGCGGTGGTAGGCGGCGTATTGGCTGAGGTGGTCGACGAGGCTTTTCATTGTTGTTCCTCCTGTAGGATGCTTGATCATGCCCTGCCAGCCTGGGATTGACTGTCAACTGGGCGACAATCTTCGGAGTGCTCATGGACACAGAGAAATGGCGTACTCGCTTGGCCAACGGGCATTGGTTCAGCCACTTGCCCGCGCCCTTTCAGCATAGCCTGCTGGCCCACGCCCGGCAGCGGCAGCTGGCGGCCGGGCAATACCTGTTCAAGCGTGGCGACCCGCCCTGTGGCCTGTACGCGGTGCTCGACGGCGCCTTGCGCATCAACGCGGTGAATGAGCACGGCAAGGAAGCCCTGTTGAGCCTGGTGGAATCACCGTTTTGGCTGGGTGAAATTTGCCTGTTCGATGGCCTGCCCCGCACCCACGACGCCTGCGCAGTCGGCCCGTGCACGCTGCTGCAGGTGCCGCAACAGGCGCTGCTGAACATCCTCAATGAAAGCCCGCAGTACTGGCGTGATCTGGCGTTATTGATGAGCCAGAAGCTGCGCCTGAGTTTTATCAATATCGAGCAACTGAGCCTGATGCCGGCCTCGGTGCGCCTGGCGCATCGGTTGTTGATGATCGTCGAGGGTTACGGCGAGGCCGAGTCTTCAAAAAGCGTGCTGCAACTGCCCCAGGAAGACCTGGCCGCCATGTTGAGCTTGTCACGCCAGACCACCAACGCCTTGCTCAAGGACCTGCAGGCCCAAGGCATCGTGCGCCTGGGTTACGGCGAGATCGAAATCCTCGATGCCCGGCGACTGCGTGAGGCGGCGCACACCTGAGGGTGTTAGCCTGCAAGCCTGATTAATCGAGGTGTGTTATGCGCGTGCTGTTAGTGGAACATGAATCCGAAGAGGCACAGCGGATGGCCCAGGGCTTGAACGAGGCCAGTTACAGCGTCGAAGTCGCGGCCAATGGCATGGCGGCGTTGCGCCTGGTTGAAAGCACTGAGTACGACCTGGTGATCCTGGATGTGATGCTGCCGGGCCTGAATGCCTGGAAGTTGCAGCAGGCGATCCGGTTGAAGGGTGAGACGCCGATGTTGTTCCTGACCACACCGGGCGGGATTGAAGACCGCTTGCGTGGGTTGGAACTGCATGAGGATGATTATTTGCTCAAGCCGTTTGATGCCAAGGTGCTTGTCGCGCGGGTGAAAAAACTCTTGCGGCGTGGTCGCTGAGCCACCGCTCTCGCAGGCAAGCCAGCTCCCACAGTTGGAATGCATTCCCCTGTGGGAGCTGGCTTGCCTGCGATGAGGCCCGACCTAACGCAACCCATCGCGAAACTGCCCCGGCGTCATCCCCGTCCAGCGTTTGAACGCGCGGCTGAAACTGCTGGTATCGGCAAACCCAAGCAAATAACCGATCTCGGCCAATGAGCAGTGCGGATCGCGCAAGTGCAGCAGTGCCAGGTTCTCGCGGCACTCGTTGAGCAACGCATCAAACCGACAGCCTTCATCCGCCAGATGCCGCTGCAGGCTGCGCAGGCTCAGGTGCAACGCCTGGGCGATGCGCTCGGCGCTCGGCTCACCCTCGGGCAGTTGGGCCTCGATGGCCGCGCGCACCTTGCGCTCCCACGTCAGCGGTTGCAGTTGGGCCAGGGTGCGCTTGAGTACGGTTTCATTGTGCTCGGCCAACTCCGGGTTGGCGTCGTCCAGGTGGCTGTCGAAGTCCTGGGCGGAAAATTCAAGGCGGTCTTCCTCGGCATCGAAAAACACCGGTGCGCGAAATACCGTGTGCCAGGGTTTTGGATCCGCCGGTTCCGGCCGCCGCAGGTACACCGCCAACGGCGCGTAGTCACGGCCCAGGCGATTACGGCAGGTGCGCACATAGATCGCTGCAAACGCATCAATCGCTTCCAGCGCGGGTGCCGGACTGTCCGCAGGTTGCAGCAGACGAAAGCGGTAACGCTCGCCATCTCCGCTAAGCTCCAGGGTCAGGGCATCGCTGACCACCTGGTGATACCGCACGATGCGCTCGAACACCTCACGCAGGCTGCCGCTGGCCACCAGTGCATAACCCAGCGCATGGAAGGTGGTCGGGCTCACAAACCGCGACACGCGCAAGCCGATCGCCGGGTCGCCGCTGGCCTGCACTGCCAGCGCCCACAGGCGCGTGGTGGCCGACAGCGGGTAACGCGCATTGGGGTCGTCCATCTGCTGCGGGTCGAGCCCGGCCTCGATGCACAGCGCGGCGCTGTCCAGGTTCAGGGCGTCGAGCTGCTTGCGCAGGGCGCGGGTCCAGCTGGCGAGGGAGGTGGGTTCAGTCATGGTGATTGGCGCTTGCGGTCAACAGGTTGGCGTCCGGGGCTAGCGTCCCGCCCGATCGCGTAGGGCAGGATGGACGTATCACTTAACAAGAGGATGGGAGCATGGACGGTACTTCTGCAAGTCCCCAACAGATGAACGCGCAACAGCGCTCGGCAAAAATCCGCGAAGTGGTGCTCGCCGAAGGCGTGCGGTTGCGCCAACAGCACCCCTGGCTATTGCATCAGGACGCGTTGGGCGCGGGTATCCTGGCCTTTGCCTTGCTCGGCATGCTCGGCTCGGCGGCGCTCTACATCACCGGCCATATGGCTTGGTGGGCGTGCCTGCTGCTCAATGCCTTCCTCGCTTCGCTGACCCACGAGCTGGAACATGACCTGATCCACAGCATGTATTTTCGCAAGCAACGCGTGCCGCACAACCTGATGATGGGCCTGGTGTGGCTGGCGCGGCCGAGCACCATCAACCCGTGGATACGCCGGCATTTGCACCTTAACCACCACAAGGTGTCCGGCACCGAAACCGATATGGAAGAGCGCGCCATTACCAATGGCGAGCCGTGGGGGTTCGCGCGGTTGCTGATGGTGGGCGATAACGTGATGTCGGCGTTTATCCGCATGCTGCGGGCCAAAACCTGGAGCCACAAACTCAAGATCCTCAAACGCGCGCTGCTGGTCTACGCACCGCTGGCGCTGCTGCATTGGGGCGCGTGGTATGTGTTCCTGGGCTTTCATGCCGCCAATGGCATCGCCAGCCTGATGGGCGTGCCAATCCAGTGGTCCGCCGGTACCTTGCAGATGATGCAGGTGATTGATATCGCCGCCGTGGTGATCATCGGCCCTAACGTGCTGCGCACCTTTTGCCTGCATTTTGTCAGTTCCAACATGCACTATTACGGTGATGTGGAACTGGGCAACGTGATCCAGCAAACCCAGGTGCTCAACCCGTGGTGGATGTGGCCGTTGCAGGCGTTCTGCTTCAACTTCGGCAGCACTCACGGCATCCACCATTTTGTGGTGAAGGAGCCGTTCTACATCCGCCAGATGACCGCCAAGGTCGCCCACCCGGTGATGCGCGAGATGGGCGTGCGCTTCAATGATATCGGTACGTTTACCCGCGCCAACCGGCTTGAACGCCAGGAACGGCCGGACGCCGAACTGGCGTTCAGCAAGCAATAAACGCCAGCGGCAGGTCGCGAATCTGTTCGCGCAACGGCGGCTGATAGTGGTCGTCGCTGATCAGCTCATGCAGCAGCTCTTCGCGCAGTTGGTGGAACTCGAAGCTGCTGCGCTGGCGCGGATGGGGCAGGGCGATGTCCACCACCTGCTTGATCCGCCCGGGTCGCGGCTCCATCACCACCACGCGGTCGGCGAGGAAGATCGCTTCTTCCACATCGTGGGTCACCAGCACCGTGGTGATTTGAGCGCGGGCGCGGATCGCCAATAGCTCGTCCTGCATCTGCTGGCGGGTCAACGCATCGAGGGCGCCGAACGGCTCGTCGAGCAACAGAATGCGCGGGCTGGCCACCAGACCTCGGGCGATAGCCACACGTTGCGCCATGCCGCCGGACAGCTGATGCGGGTAAGCGCGGGTAAAGTCGGTAAGGCCCACCAATTCGATAAAGTCACCGATGCGCCGGTTGCGCTCGGCCTCGCTCAACGGCTCGTTGACCAGGCCCAGGCCGATGTTTTCTGCGACGGTCAGCCAGGGGAACAAACGATGCTCCTGGAACACGATGCCCCGCTCGCCGCCGATGCCGCTGACAGCTTTGCCATCCACCCGGATCTCGCCACGAAACTGCGTATCCAGCCCCACCAGCAGGCGCAGCAGGGTGGATTTTCCGCAGCCGCTGGAACCCACAATCGCCAAAAACTCGCCTTCGGCAATGTCCAGGTTGAATTCGCGAATCGCCTCCAGCTCAAAGCCGTCGACGTCAAAGGTCTTGCCCACATGGTTGAAGCTGACGATAGGTGCGTTCATGCGTGTCTCCAGCGCGTGGCGCGGGTTTCGATGCGTTGGCCGATAAGGTTGAGCGTGGCGCCGGTGAGGCCGACCAGCAACATGCCGCCCATGATCAGGTCCATGCGCAGCAGCTGTTGGGCGCCGATCATCAGGCTGCCGATGCCGCCATTGGACGGCATGAAATATTCCGCGCCGATGGTGCCCAGCCAGGCATAGATCAGGCTCAGGCGCAGGCCGGCGAAGATCCCCGCCGCCGCGCCCGGCAGCACCAGGCGGCGCAGGCGCTGGAACAGATTCAGGCGCAGCACGTGCGCGGCTTCGCGCAGCTGTGGCGACAGGTTCAACACGCTGCGCTGGGTGGCGATAAACAGCGGAAAAAACGCCGCCAGGGCGATAAACACCCACTTGGCCAATTCACCCAGGCCGAACCAGGCGGTGAGTAATGGCACCCAGGCGAAAATTGCGATCTGGCGCAGTGCGGCCAGGGTGGGCCCGAGCACTCGCTCGCTGCGTCGCGACAAACCCAGCCACAAACCCATGGCAAACCCCAGGCTGCCGCCGAGCAACAAGCCTCCCAGCGTGCGGCCGAGACTTTTGCCCAAGGCGCCGGACAGGCTGCCATCCAGCACGCCGGCGGCGGTGGTTTGCAGCACGGCCCATGGGCTGACCAGAATATTCGGGTCTACCCAAGCCTGATCCGTCGCCAGCTGCCACAACGCTAGCAACAGCAGCGGCAACAACCACGGTTGCAGGCGTTGCCACCCCTCATAACGCGGGCCGCGGCGAATCTGCGCAGTGGCCGGGTGCGGCCAGTGCACCCATTTGCGGTCCAGCCAGCCGATGCCGCGATCCATCACCACGCCCAGCACCCCGATGACCACGATGCACACGAAGACACTATCGAGCATGAACAACTGGCGCGCCCAAACCATCAGGTAGCCGATGCCTTCGCTGGACGCCAGCAGCTCCACGGCCAGCAACGAGGTCCAGCCCGCCGCCAGCGCCAGGCGCACACCGGCCATGAAGGCCGGCAATGCAGCGGGCAGTATCAACCGACGAATCAGCAGATGGGTAGGCAGGCGCAGTACGCGGGCGGCTTCACGCAGAGTGGGTTGCGCGTCACGCACGCCGACCAGTGTGTGCAGGGTGACGGGCACCACAATCGCCTTCACCAGCACCACCAGTTTCAAGGTTTCGCCGATGCCGAAAAACACCATGAACAACGGGATCCAGGCCAGGGTCGGCACTTGTGATAACGCGCTGAACGTGGGGAATACCAGGCGTTCGGCGCGAGCGCTGAAACCCAATAGCGCACCCAATACGGCCCCCGCGCCGATACCGGCCAGCAGCCCCCAGAACAAACGCTGCAAGCTGATCGCCAGGTTGCTCCATAACTCACCGCCGGCCAGTTCCACAGCACTGCTCCACACCAGCGACGGCGCGGGCAAAATTTGTTCGCTCATCCACTGATGACGGCTGGCCAACCACCACAGCGCAAACAGCGCCAGCGGCAACAGCCAGGGCAGCAGACGCTCACCGAGCAAGGGCCAGCGCGGCATGGAGGCTGAAAGCGGCAGGCTCAACTGTGAAGTGCGGGCCATGGCTGACCTCCGTCGGCGTTATGTGATTTCGATCTTATAAAAATGGAATCAAGATGATTGTGAGATAAGAAAAATCATTTAAAGCCTCTGCCCGGCACGCATCCAATGCATTCGAAGAATATTTTTGATGCTGTTTATGCATACGCCGCTGGAGCCAGCGTTTTAGCTCGCATAGTCCAAAAAGCTATTAAATTGTGAATTTATAGTATTTAAAGTTTTGCTCGGGCTATGCCTACTTTCTGCTCCCCAGGCGACCGTCGCCCACCAGGAGCTGCGCTTATGAAACTGCCCTTCAAACGTCTGATCAGCCTGTTCGCGGGCACCGCCCTGGCCGGGTTGGTGCACGCTGCCGACCTCAAGGAAATCCGCATCGCCGTGCCTGACCTGAGTGCCGGCAGCCAGCACAGCGGCGGCGGTATAACGGATGTGTTGCGCGAGCAGCAGATCTTCGAAAAAGCCTTTGCCGATCAAGGCATCAAGATTCAGTGGAATTACTTCAAGGGCGCCGGTCCCGTGATCAATGAAGCCTTCGCCAATGGCCAGGTAGACCTGGCCTACCTGGGCGATCTGGCGGCGATCATCGGTCGCTCCAATGGGCTGGACACACGTTTGCTCAGCGCCAGCGCGCGTGACATCAAACAGTACCTGGGCGTGGTGCCGGGCTCGGGGATCAAAAGCTTGCAAGACCTCAAGGGCAAGCGTGTGGCGGTGTTCCGTGGCACGGCCAGCCAGTTGTCGTTCGACAGCGCATTGGCCAGCCAGGGCTTGAATGAAAAGGACCTGAAAGTCATCAACCTGGATTTCAACGCGGCGGGCGCGGCATTGGCCGCCAAGCAGATTGATGCGACCTGGGGCGGTTCGAACCTGACGGCGTTGCAGGCTAAAGGGCTGGCGGAAATACCGCTCACCACCAAGGACCTCGGCGGTGCCGGCAGCGTCCAGGCGGTGCTGGTAGGCAGCAAACAATTTGTCGACGAACACCCTGATGCGGTGGCCAAGTTGCTCAAGGCCCAGCAGCAAGCGGTGCAGTGGTTGACCACCGACAGCAACAAGCAGGCCTATATCGAGCTGGTGTCGGGGCGTGCCAGTTATCCGCCGGTAATCCTGACCAACGACTTGAAAGACCAGCAGCTCAGCGAGATTTTCCCGGCGACCCTGGATCCGGTGTTCCTGGGCAAGTTGCAGGGCGCGGTGGACTTGGCGTCCAAGGAACGGCTGATTCGCAAGTCGTTTCAGGTGAGTGACTGGGTGGCGCCGAACCTGGCCGCTGCGGGCCTCTGACAGAGGTGGTGTCTGGGCTGCCGTCTTCGCGAGCAAGCCCGCTCCCACATTTGGAATGCATTCCAATCTGTGGGAGCGGGCTTGCTCGCGAAGAGGCCCATCAAACCGCCACACTCACCTCCTGCCTATCTACCTCCACCAGCGTCTCAATCATCGCCTTCGCCGCCGGCGACAACCTCGACCCCGTGCGGCTGACAATCCCGCAGCGCGCGCTCATGGTCTCCATGTTCTGCGGCAGGTTGCGCCAGTGCAGCAGCACCAGCGAACCCTGTGCGATGTCCTCGGCAAAGGCTTCCTCGGTGCCCACACCGATGGCATTCGATTGCAGCACGATTTTTACCAGCGCCGGGAAGTGTTCAGTCTGAATGCTGGGTGAAAAATCCATGCGCCCACTCAGGTTCGCCAGCAGTTTGCGAATGCCCTGGGAGATCAGCGGCGAGGCCAGCGGGTAGTCGAACATGTCGTTGGTCGACAGGCTGTCCTTGGCCAGCAACGGGTGCCCTGGGCGGCAGAAAAACACGCCGCGCTTGGGCGTCAATGCGCGGGTCTGGAAGTTCGGGTCGGCCTCGAACTGGCGGATGTCGGCGATAAAAAATTCGATCTCTTCGCGGCTCAAGGCGCGGCTGAGTTTCTCCCAGTTATCCACCTGGAAACGGGTGCGGATTTTCGGGTGCGCGCCGATAAAACGCGCCACTGCGTCCGGCACCAGTTTTACCGCTGGCGCCGGGCCGCAACCGAAGCGCAGGTCGCCGGCGTCGAGCTTGGTCATGCGCGTGACTTCACTGCTCAGCAGCGCGGCGCCGTGCACCAGGGTCAAGGCATGTTGCAGCACTACCTGGCCCTCTGGCGTGGGGCGCAAGTCCTTGTGGCCACGGTCGACCAGCACGCAGCCGAACTCCTGTTCCAGCCCCTGGATGCTGCGGCTGAACGCCGGTTGGGTGATGCCCATGGCGTCGGCTGCACGCACGAAACTGCGGTGTTCGTTGAGGGCGATGAAGTACCGAAGTTGGCGAAGATCCATATGCTTTCCCGGCATTTGAAAAATAGGTCGAAGGCATTTGCGACCGTGGGAGCTGAGGTTTTAAATGCAAGCTCTTATTCCGTCAACGAAGCATTGATTCATTTGCTAGATCTAAATTGCATATGAATAGAGCGTTGCAGGAAAGCATCCCACCATCAGCAGGCACATGAGGGGCATCACAATGAGCAACGCCGCATTAGCTGTTCAACCCGTCGCCCAGACGCTCGACATCCACCCGGTGGCCGGCCGCATCGGCGCCGAGATCCGTGGCATCAAACTCTCCGGTGACCTGGATGCCGCCACCGTCGAGGCCCTCCAGCAAGCGCTGGTGCAGTACAAAGTGATCTTCTTCCGCGAACAAAACCACCTCGATGATCAGAGCCAGGAAGCCTTCGCGCACCTGCTCGGCGAGCCGATCGCACACCCGACGGTGCCGGTGCGCGACGGTACGCGCTTCCTATTGGAGCTGGACGGTGCCCGTGGCCAGCGCGCCAATTCCTGGCACACCGACGTGACCTTTGTTGATGCCTACCCGAAAGCCTCGATCCTGCGGTCGGTGCTGGCACCAAAGTCTGGTGGCGACACGGTGTGGGCCAACACGGCCGCCGCCTACAACGACCTCAGCGCCGACCTGCGCGCACTCGCCGATAACCTGTGGGCCGTGCACAGCAACGAGTACGACTACGCCGGGCGCAAGCCGGATGTGTCGCTGGAAAAGCTTGAGGAATACCGCAAAATCTTTACTTCCACCGTGTATGAAACCGAGCACCCAGTGGTGCGTGTACACCCGGTCAGCGGCGAAAAAACCTTGCTGCTGGGCCACTTCGTCAAACGCCTCAAAGGCTACTCCCAGACCGAATCTGCGCAGCTGTTCAACCTGCTGCAAGGCCACGTCACCCGCCTGGAAAACACCGTGCGCTGGCGCTGGAACACCGGCGACGTGGCGATCTGGGACAACCGCGCGACTCAGCATTACGCGGTGGACGATTACGGCACCCAGGAGCGCATCGTGCGTCGGGTGACGCTCAAGGGCGATGTGCCGGTGAGTGTGCAAGGGCAGCGCAGCCAGACCACAAAGGGATTATGAGCTAAGTCGCAGATCAAAAATGTGGGAGCCGACTTGCTCGCGAATGCGGTGGATCAGTCAGTATATTTGCAACTGACAGACCGTATTCGCGAGCAAGTCGGCTCCCACATTAGTTTTTTGTATGTTTACCAGACGCCGATTTTCACCACCTTTTCCGCTTCCGGCTCACCGTACCGGAACCACTGGCCACGCGAATCAACCTCCGCATGGCTGATGGTGGTACGCCGCTTCAACCCACGCAGCCATTCGAACAAATACCCCAAGTGCGTCTCGCGCACCGCCGCGTAGGCCGGGTCGGCGCCCAGGTCGTGTAACTCCTGCGGGTCATTCAGCAGGTCAAACAGCTGTGGACGAAAACCGTCATAGGCCAGGTATTTCCAACGTTCACTGCGCACCATGGTCATGCGGCAACGGTCGATGGGCTGCGCCAAACGCTCGCGCGCCGGGGCCTGGAAGGCATAGTCGTATTCAGCGATGGCGTAATTGCGCCAGCTGATCGGTTCGCCGTGCAGCAGCGGGATCAGCGAGCGGCCTTCCAGGCGATGGTCTGCGGCAGGCAAGCCCAGGGCATCGAGGAACGTTGGCAGGGCGTCGATGGTTTCCACCAGGCGCTCATCCACCGTGCCACGGCTGATATCGGCACTGGCCCGCGGGTCGCGCACGATCAGCGGAATGCCCACCGCAGGCTCCAGCAGAAACTCTTTTTCGCCCAGGAAGTGGTCACCGAGGAAGTCGCCATGGTCGCTGGTGAACACGATCAGCGTGTCGTCCCAGCGGCCGTTGCTTTGCAGAACGTCGAACAGCCGCCCGAGTTGATCATCGACCTGTTTGATCAGGCCCATGTAGGTCGGGATCACCGTGAGCCGCACTTCATCACGGGAAAAATTTACGCTTTCCTGATGCTGACGGAAAGCCTGGTAAACCGGATGATCACTGGTGTGCGCAGGCTGAATCGGGGCCTGGATATGCGCGGCGCCATAAAGCGCGTGATACGGCGCCGGGGCAATGTAGGGCCAGTGCGGCTTGATGTATGACAGGTGCAAACACCACGGCTGCTCGCCTTGTTCAGCGATAAAGTCGATGGCGCGGTCGGTGGTGTAGACGGTCTCCGAATGCTGCTCGGCTACCCGCGCCGGCAGCCCGGCGTTGCGCATATGCCAGCCGCTGAGTACCTCACCGTTTTCACCGGCGGCGGCGTTGGCCCATTCATGCCAAGGGTTGGTGCCGTCGTAGCCGTGCTCGCGCAGGTACTGGGTGTAGGGCGCGGACTCGCGTTTTTCTGCGAACAGCGGGCTGTCGGGGTAGATGCCGTCGTGGCGCAAATACGCGTCGAAACCCACCTCATTGAAGGGCTCGGCCTGCGGGCTTTCAGGGTCGATATTCAGGCGCTGCAACGCCTCCAGGTTCGGCGTGGCGTGGGTCTTGCCCACCAGTGCGGTGCGGATGCCATGGGGGCGCAGGTAGTCGCCGATGGTCAGCTCTTCCAAGGGCAGCGGCACCGCGTTCCAGGCCACCTGATGGCTGCTGACATAGCGCCCGGTGTACGCCGACATCCGCGACGGCCCGCAAATGGTGCCCTGGGTGTAGGCGCGGCTGAAGCGCACGCCGGCAGCGGCGAGGCGGTCGATATTTGGCGTGTGCAAATGCGCGTGGCCGTAGCACGACAGGTAATCGCGGCGCAGTTGATCGCACATGATGTAGAGCACATTGCGCACGGGGTTGGGTTGGGACATGGGGCTTCACCGGACTGAGGACAGGTGAAGGTTTTCGCTGTTCGGGTGGTGGGCTGGCAAGTGCATTTGAGGACTGGGTTTTATGCAGGGAATGCATGGGTGTTGCTTCTGGCGCCTTCGCGAGCAAGCCCGCTCCCACAGGGGGAATGCATTTCAAGTATGGGAGCTGCCTTGCCTGGCGAAAGATCTGATATGAACAGCCAGTTCTGCCAGCCCTTTATCGTCTGCCCGGGCTGCGTCATGGGAGGAGATATAGCCTTCATAACGCTCAAAATATTTGTTCACGTTCGAGCTGATTTTTTTGAAGGCGCTGTCTTCCCCGGTCCCGTGCATTGGGAATAATTTAGCGTGCAGGTGATCGACGCCATAACCCTCCAGAATCATTCCCGTTCTCGCCACACCTTCCAGCGCTTGGTCCAAAAGATTCGCAGTTTTTTTGGCCGCGATGACCAAGTCGCAAAGCACTCTGTCGGACTCGGCAAACGCATAGCTGCCGTGATGGGCTTTGGGTATAACGACACTGAACCCCGGTGTATTGGGAAATATGGAGAGAAACGCCATGTGGGTCTGATCTTCCCATAGGAGATGAGTGGGAGCAGCCCCGCGGGCAATGCTGCAGAAAATACAGTCCATTAAACACCTGCCTGATTGTCATCAAAATAGTGGGTGCTATATCCCAAAGGCCACTGGGCGGCATCCCACTCAATATAAAGCGATCGTTGTTCGCCGAAGAGATTGGACGCGATGGACGTTATTATTCCGGAGGCCATAAGCGCAGCAATATTGAAATTTAACGGGCCGAAGCTCGGCATGATTGACTGAGGGAGTCTCAGCCAGTGTGTGGTGCTATTCGGGCTGAGCGTCGAATACCGTCTTTCAGCTTGAGGAATTACTCGGTATTTAGTGATTAAAAAGGATATGAATGAGTTGTGAGGTGTTTATTTATTCTTTATTAATTTTTTGTTGCTGGCATGGATTCTATATTTTTTGAGGCTTTTGCTTGGGGGGAAATCGAGCTCGATTGTTCCGTTCAAACCGCAATATTTTCCAACGCGTAAGCATCCTCGTCTCTTTCATCGATCTGCTTGATCTGCTCAATCATCGCCTCCGCCAACGGCGACAACCGATACCCCGCCCGACTGACAATCCCGTAGCGGGTATAGCGCTCTTCCAAGTCCTCAGCCAGCCCATCAATCTTCAAACACACCAACTCACCCCGCGCCATGTGCAGCACATCGCTGTTGGCGCTGACGATGCCGATCGCGTCCGAGCGCAACACCACACCCATCAGGCTGTAGCCGTTTTCACACTCCACATTGGGCAGGTAATCCGGCCGGCCGCTGAGGTCGACGATGACTTTGCGCAGGTTCGGCGGGCGAATCGTCACCGCCAGTGGGTAGCTCATCAGCTCGGCGGCGCTGACGCTTTCGCGCTCGGCCAGCGGGTGCCCGGCGCGGCAGCAGAAGTACCAGCGCCGCGCGCGCAGGCGGTGGGTGTGGTAGTCCGGGTTGGCTTCGAAGTGGCGGGTGTCGGCGACGAAAAACTCGAACTCTTCGCTGAGCAGGCGTTTGCTCAAACTTTGCCAGTCATCCACCTGGAACTGCACGCGGGCCTTGGGGTAGCGCCCGATAAAACTGCCGATGGCACGCGGGATCAACCCGGCAGCGGGCGCCGGGCCGCAGCCGAAGCGCAGTTCACCGGCTTCCAGGCCATTGAACTGGCTGATCTCGTTGGCCAGCGCCTGCGCGCCGCTGACCAGGCGCCGTGCATGTTCGAGCAGCACCTGGCCTTGCTTGGTCGGCGCCAGGTCTTTGCGGCCACGGTCTACCAGTTGGCAACCGGCACTGTGTTCCAGCGCCTGGATGCTGCGACTGAACGCCGACTGCGACAGGTTCACGGCCAGCGCCGCCGCGACAAAACTGCGTTGTTCGGCAAGGGCAATGAAGTGGCGAAGTTGGCGTAAGTCGATATGCATTTTTCACATCAAAAATATCCGGGAAATGCATTGGCTATGCATTAGGTCGACTCCTTATAAAGGCTATCTCTTATGCAGTAAATGTTCGATAAAACATAAATAAATAACCTTTTGGAATATCTGATAGTTGATATTTCCGGGTTTCGGAGCCGCTTATGAGTCTGTTGAAGTCCTTGCCCCTGGCCATGTTGGTGGCCGGCAGCACCAGTTGGTCGCCGACCCAGGCCGCCGAAACACCTGCGCCTGCCGGCAAGGGCGAAAACGCCAGCGGCCAGCTTGAGACCGTCACTGTGACCGCACGGCGGCGTACCGAAAGCGCCCAGGCAGTGCCGACGCCCATGAGTGTCATCGGCGGCCAGGCGCTGGAGAGCCAGCGGGTCTACCGCATTCAGGATTTGCAGCAACTGGTGCCCAGCGTCAACGTCGCTTACATGCATGCGCGTCAGTCCAGCGTGTCGATTCGCGGGTTGGGCAACAACCCGGCCAGCGACGGCCTGGAAGGCAGCGTGGGGCTGTATATCGACAACGTGTACCTTGGGCGGCCGGGCATGGCGGTGTTCGACTTGATGGACATCGAGCAGCTCGAAGTCTTGCGCGGCCCGCAAGGCACCTTGTTCGGCAAGAACACCACGGCAGGTGTGATCAATATCAGCACGCGCGCGCCGAGTTTTACGCCGGAGCGCAGCATTGAAACCTCGTTGGGCGAGGACGGTTATTTCCAGACCAAGGGCACGATTTCCGGCCCGCTCACCGACGAGTTGGCGGGGCGTTTTTCCGCCTATCGCACACGCAGCGATGGCGACATCAAGAACGAATACGACGGCCATGACCTTAACGGCGGCTCACGCCAGGGCTTTCGTGGGCAGTTGCTGTACAAGCCCAGCGACACCTTCAACCTGCGCTGGATCGGTGACTACAACGAGGAGGATTCCAGCGCCGGCACCCGCGTGCTGTACAGCACGGGGCCGACCATCAATGGCACCAACCTCTATCAGTCTCGGGCCGCAGCGGCGGGCGCGAGCCTGGTGGACGGCACCCATCGCAAGGTCAATCTGGACAACGACCAGCATGTCACCGTGTTCCAGGGCGGCACTTCATTGGAGGCCAACTGGACGTTGCCGAGTGACTTCACCCTGACTTCGGTCAGCGCCTATCGCTGGTGGAATTTCACCCCGCGCAATGACGACGGCCTCAACGTGCCGGCGTCGTATAACGCCGGTGTGTCGGTGGAAGATAAGCAGTGGTCCCAGGAATTCCGCCTGGCCTCGCCCACCGGCGGTTTCTTCGACTATGTGCTGGGCGCCTATTACTTCGGCAACTCGCTGGATAACAAATCCTTCGCCTATTACGGGCCCAAGGCGGATATCTGGAATGGCACGCCAACCGGCGCCTTGAATGATGTGAGCAGCGTCGGCAACGGGCATATTCGCACCGACAGTTTTGCCCTGTTTGCCCAGGGCACCTGGCACCTCACGGAGCGCCTGGATTTCACCGCCGGTGTGCGCGGCACCTACGAAGAAAAAAGCGCCTGGGTCAGCCGCAATGCGCCTTTGGGTGGCGCTGCGGTCACCGGCGCCGCTGCCACGGCGCGGCGTGGGCGCACCGGCGCGTATGACTCCGGCGATCTCAACCAGTACAGCGCCACGCCGTCGGGGCTGCTCAACCTGAGCTATCACTTCAACGACAACCTGCTCGGCTACGCCACGTTGTCCCATGGCGAGAAGTCCGGCGGGGTCAATTTGGTGGTGGGCTCTGCGCCGACGGCCGGGGCGGATTCGCTGCTGGTGGGCACCGAGCGCGCCAACAACGCCGAGTTGGGGTTTAAAAGCACGCTGTGGGACCGCCGCCTGCAACTCAATGCCAACCTGTTCTGGACCCAGGTCAACGGCTACCAGACCAACGCCTACGACCAGGAAAACCGCGTGCAATACCTGACCAACGCAGGTTCCGTGCGCTCGCGCGGCGTGGAAGTGGAAAGCACGCTGGTGCCGATCCGGGGCCTGACGTTGAATATCAATGGCTCGTTCAACGATGTGAGTTACCTGTCTTACAAAGATGCGCCGTGCCCACCGGAAGTCAGCTTGCGCCCGGGTGCGCCGGCCTCCTGCGACCTGAGCGGCCACCAAGTGGTGGGCGCGTCCAAGTGGATCGCCAACGCCAACGGCGAGTACAAGTGGAACCTGGATAACGGCTTCGAACCTTACGTGACCGCCAGCTACGCATTTCGCTCCAAAGCGGTGGGCACGGTGGAGGATTCCGACTATGGGCAGATTCCGGCCTACGCGGTGGTCAACCTCTCTACCGGCCTGCGCGGCAACTACCAGCAAGGGCAGTGGGATGTGTCGTTGTGGCTGAAAAACGCCTTCGACAAAACCTACTACACCACCCTGTGGACCGGAGGCAACGGCGGCTACGAAGGCTTGCTGGGCACGCCGCGCACCCTAGGCGTGACGGGCCGCTACGACTTCTGAGCCAGTGCGGTAGGTGGCCGGGCTGAACACCCGCGTCACCGCCAGCATCGCCAGCACCGTGACCGTCAGCACCACCCAGGCGCTGACAAAGTTGCCGGTGAGTTCGCGCAGCCAGCCGGTCAGCCAGGGTGAAACCGCGTTGATCAAAAAGCCCACGCCCTGCACGAAGGCCGCCAGTTGCCCGGCTTGGCGTGGGTCGCGGTGGTGGTCGAGGGTCAGCAGCAGGCTCAGGGCGAAACACGCGCCCAGACCAAAACCGCACAAGGCTACCCACAGGTGCGGGTACTCCAGCGGTGCGAGGATCAGGCCGAGGTAGCCGACAGTCTGTGCCAACAGGCTGATGCCGAGCAGCGGGCGACGGTCGATACCGCGCTGGGCCAACACCGGCATCAGCAGCGCGGCGATCACCTGGAAAATGGTCATGAACGCCAGCAACGAACCGCTGGGCAACACGCCCCAGCCCAGTTGCTGATAGTAGGCCGGCAGCCACGCCACCATGCTCATGTAGCCGCAATTCACCAGCCCGAAATACAACGCCAGCAGCCAGGCCCGACGATTGCGCAGCCCCTTGAATGCCGGCGCGATTTGCAGGTTTCTCGCCGCGCCCAACGGCAGCCAGGCCCACAGCAGCAATGCCCCCAGCGCAGGTAACAGCCACACGCCAAGCCCCGCCTGCCATTGCTGAAAATGCGTAGCCACCAGCGGGCTGAGCAACGCCGCCAGGCCACCGCCCGCCATCAACGAGGCCGAGTACACACCCATCGCCACCGGCACGCGGTGATGAAATTCGCGCTTGATCATCGCCGGCACCAACGCCTGGATCAACGCCACACCGGCGCCGCCCAGCAACGCGGTAACCAGCAGCGCCGACGCCTGGCCCATCAACCAGCGCGCCAGGCAGGCCAGCAGAATCATCATCAGGCCCAATGCGATGCCGCGTCGTTCGCCCAGGCGCGCTTCCACGCGCACACCGACCAGCGCCACCAGGCCCATGCACACCACCGGCAGGCTGGTGAGCAGGGCGCTGCTTTGGAAACTCAGGCCGGTGGCTTGGCGGATCTCGCCGAGCAAGGGGCTGATAGAGCTGAGGATGGGGCGCAGGTTCAGGCCCAGTACGACCAAAAGGCCCCAGCCGGCGAGTTTTCCCGCGAATGAATGGTTGAGCGTCATGCACGGCCTGTCGTCTGCGCAAAAGAGGCGTGAAGTATGCCCAGCCGCCAGAGTATTCTGAAATTAAATATAACCATGCCAATCAGTGGCAAACGCAATGGTGACGAGCATGTTTGATCCCGTGTTATTGCGCAGTTTTGTCGCCGTGGTGGATTGCGGCAATTTCACCCGCGCCGCCGAGCGCCTGCACTTGACCCAATCCACCGTCAGCCAGCAGATCCGCCGTCTGGAAGACACGGTGGCGTGCCAGTTGCTCGACCGTGACCAGCGCCGCGTGGTGGCCACGGCGGAGGGCGAGCGTTTGCTGGCCTACGCGCGGCGCATCCTCGCGTTGCATGAAGAAGCCGCCGATGTGTTGATCAACCAGCAAAGCGACGGGGTACTGCGCCTGGGTGTGCCGGAGGACTTTGCCGCCGAGCGCCTGATGCCGCTGCTGTCGGCCTTCGTGGTGGCCTATCCGCGGGTGCGTCTTGAGGTGACCAGCGGCCTGGGCCCCGAGTTGCAGCGCCAATACCGTGCCGGCGAGTTCGACGTGTTGCTGGTCAAGCAGATGGGCGACAGCGAGGACTGCGTGGCCTCGTGGCCGGAACCCTTGTGCTGGGTCGACAGCCGCGACATGCCGTCCCTGGGGCGCGACCCGCTGCCCCTGGTGGCGTTTCCGGTAGGCGGTTTGTACCGCAATGAAATGCTCCACCACCTGGAAGTCGGCGGCTGGCGTTGGCGTATCGGCTATTCCAGCGCCAGTTTGGCCAGCGTGTGTTCGGCGGTGGCGGCGGGGCTGGGCATCAGCTTGTTGCCACGGCGGGTGGTACAGCCTGGGCATGTGGTGCTCGGCGATGACAGTGGTCTGCCGATGGTGCAGGGCGTGCACCTGGCGCTGTATGGCCGCAGTGGGTTGGGCGCGGCCGGGCAGACATTACAGCGACAATTGCTCGATTTATGTGCAAATAACCCGCACTGAATCATGCCTTTATTGAATATTTTGCATGCCTTAAATGCATTGCAAAACAGCACCTTGCTGCCAGACCTCGAAAGACGTGGCCTTGGCGTTTCAGGATGTTCGTTTATTCAATTTGGGTCTATGTATAACTTCAAAGATTACTTTAAGAGATAAGCGTCTAGCCCCGATGATTCAGCCCTCGACGGCCGCGTTGGCAGGCCTGTCGGTTTTTTTGTGTGAAAACCGTAGGGAGTGAATCAATGGGCAATGTCCAGACCGCCGCCAGTGCACCCGAGGCGCAGTGGCGCCAGGCACCGGGTGGTGAGTTGGTCGACCTTGGCCGGCCGCACCGCGCGCCGTTGGGGCAATTGCGTTTGCAGCAAACCCCTAAGCGTTTTTCGAGCCGTCGCGAAGGGATTCTGCTCGGGTTGCTGGTGCTGGCCCTGCACGGCGCGGTGATCTATTGGGTGAGCCAGAAGCCCACGCCGGTGCTGCCGATTGTGCCGCCGGAAATCCCGCCGATGACCATCGAATTTTCCCGGCCCGCGCCGCCGGTGGTCGAGCCACCGCCTGTGCCGCCACCACCGCCGCCACCTGTGGTCGAGCCACCGCCGCCGGTTGTCGATGAGTTGGCCGCCAAGCCTGCACCGCCAAAACCTGTTCCAAAACCCAAACCAAAGCCGGTACCGAAACCAGCACCCAAGCCCGTGCCGAAGGCAGTCGAGCAGCCGCCCGCGCCACCGATACCCGCGCCTCCGGCGCCCGCAGCGCCACCGTCGCCGTCACCTGCACCGGTGACACCGGCTTCGGCCAACGCTGCGTACCTGAAGAACCCGGCGCCGGAGTACCCGTCACTGGCCCAACGCCGTGGCTGGGAAGGCACGGTGTTGTTGCGCGTGCATGTGTTGGCCAGCGGCAAGCCGGGTGAGATCCAGATTCAGAAAAGCAGCGGTCGCCAGCAACTCGACGACGCCGCACTGGCCGCCGTGAAGCGTTGGAGCTTTGTGCCGGCCAAGCAGGGCGATGTGGCTCAGGACGGCTGGGTCAGCGTCCCGATCGATTTCAAGATTCACTAACTATTCGGCAGCGGTGTGTTGGACACGCCGCCACCTGCACAGAGGGGAAACATCATGGCATTAGCATCTCCACTTGAATCCATCGAAAGCGCGGTGATCTGGCTGCTGGTGGTTTTTTCGGTCGCCACCTGGGGCCTGGCGTTGTTGAAGGGCGTGCAGTTCGGGCGCCTCAAGGCGCAGGATCGCAAGTTTCACAAACGGTTCTGGGCGGCGTCGAGCCTCGATGCCGCCGCCGAATTGGCCGAAACCCAGCCCGGCGCCGCTGCCCGTGTGGCCCAGGCCGGTTATGCCGCGATCCAGGTCGGTGATGCACCGCACGCGGCAGACTTGAGCCAGGCCATCAATCACCAGGACCGCCTTGAACGCGCCTTGCGCCAGCAGATCGTGCGTGAGCGCCGCTCTCTGGAAACCGGCCTGGCCGTGGTTGCCAGTATCGGCAGCACCTCGCCGTTTATCGGCCTGTTCGGCACCGTGTGGGGCATCATGGAAGCCCTCAAGGGCATCAGCGCTGCCGGCTCGGCCAGCCTGGAAACCGTGGCCGGCCCGATTGGTGCGGCCCTGGTCGCCACCGGTGTGGGTATCGCCGTCGCCGTGCCGGCGGTGCTGGTCTACAACTACTTCCTGCGTCGCCTGAAACTCACGGCGGCGGACCTGGATGACTTCGCCCACGATTTCTACAGCCTGGCGCAGAAGAATGCCTTCCGTGTGCTGCTGCACCCGAGCTTGAGCAAAGCCACGGCCGGCAACCCGCAAAAAGTGAAGGAGGCATCCTGATATGGCCTTCTCCACGCAAGACAGTGATGAGGTGCTGAGCGAGATCAACGTGACGCCGCTGGTGGACGTGATGCTGGTGCTGCTGGTGGTGTTTATCGTCACCGCGCCGTTATTGACCAATTCGATCCCGATCAACCTGCCCAAGACCCAGGCCGTAGCCCCGGTGGAACAGAAAGACCCGCTGGTGGTGAGCATCGACGGTGCCGGCAAATTGTTTATCAACAAGGACGAAATCCAGCCCGACCTGCTGGAGTTCAACCTGCAGGCGGCCAAGGCCAAAGACCCGGAAGTGCGGGTGCAGCTGCAGGCCGATGATGGTGTGAATTACGGCGAAGTGGCGCGAGCCATGGCGTCTATCGAGCGCGCAGGCATTACCAAGCTGTCGGTGATTACTGCACGTTAAGTTTCAAAAGCCTCGACAATTTTTTGGCCGTCTCCTTGGCAGGGTGCGGCCTTTTTTTGCCTGCAATTTAGGCTCTGACACGAGTCTCGATGTGCAACAGGGTCCAGTGTGGGAGCAGGCAAGCCAGCTCCCACATTTTTAAGTATCGTGCGATTGATATTTTGGTTATTAATAAATAGCTTCTTATTCCTTAACGAATATAACCCTCGTCCCTATACTGACCAGCAACGTTAAACGCTGCAGGAGGGCACACCCATGCACAGCGAGTCGATTCGTTATCTGATCGTGCCGGGCTGGCAAGGATCGCCAGAAGATCATTGGCAAAGTCATTGGCAGAACAGCCTGCCCAACAGTGCGCGCGTGGAGCAGGCCGATTGGCTTACTCCCCGTCGCGAAGATTGGGTAGCCGCACTGGCCGAGGCCATCGCCGCCGACAGCACGCCGGTGATTCTCATTGCCCATAGCCTGGGTTGCATCACCGTGGCCCACTGGGCCGCGACGGCGCCGGTGAATTTTCTGCGGCAGGTGCGCGGCGCCTTGCTGGTGGCGCCGGCCGATGTCGAACGCCCAGCCTGTGCCCCCGCCCTGCGTAACTTTGCACCGATTCCCACGCACCTGCTGCCGTTTCCCAGCCAAGTGGTCAGCTCCGACAATGACAGCGCCGTCAGCGCCACCCGCGCCTTGGAGCTGGCCCGCAACTGGGGCGCCGAGGCCGGCATTTTGTCCGGTGCCGGGCATATCAACGTGAAGTCCGGTCACCAACGCTGGGAACAGGGTTTCGCCTACCTCTATCGCTTGCAAAACCGCCTTGAGCATCACGCCCGGCGCCGTGCATAAATTTTTTCAACGCCCCGTCCCTGAGCGGATTTGGGGCGGGAGCCTGCCATGAGTCATGACACCTTTGGCCAGCCGTTGCTGACCTTTCCCGATGCTGAAAAAAGCCCGCTGAGTATCCGCGCCAAGGCGCTGGTGTTTGTCGACCCGCGTTCACGCCAACTGCGTGAAGAGCTGGAAAGCCTCGCGCCGCGTGCATTGCCGGTGTTGATTCGCGGCGAGACCGGCAGTGGTAAAGAGCTGCTCGCGCGGCATATTCACCGGGGCAGCGATCGCACGGGTTTGTTTGTGTCGGTCAATTGCGGTGCCATCAGCCCCACCTACGCCGACGCCGAATTGTTCGGTTATGCCGCCGGCAGCCACAGCGGCGCGGCCAGCAGCCGCGCCGGCTGGTTTGGCTCGGCCAATGGCGGCACCCTGTACCTGGACGAGATCGGCGACTTGCCGCTGCCGATCCAGGTGAAATTGCTCGCCGCCCTGGAAAACCATGAAGTCACCCGTGTCGGCGCTCATCAGCCAAGCCCGGTGGATGTGCGCCTGGTCGCCGCCACCAGCATCGACCTGGCCCAGGCCGTGGCCGCCGGCAAGTTTCATGAACGCCTGTTCCATTACCTGAGCGAAGGCCAACTCGACCTGCCGGCCCTGCGTGAGCGGGTAGGCGACATTTTGTCCCTGGCGGAATATTTCCTCGGCATCTACAGCCAGCGCCTGGACCTGCCGGTGCCGCTGATCAGTGATGCCGCCCAGCGTGTGCTCGAGCATCACAGCTGGCCGGGCAATACCCGCGAGCTGGAAAACGTTATTCACTTTGCGCTGTTGGTAAGCAGTGGCGATGAGATTTTGCCCGAGCATTTGAACCTGCCCGCCGCCGGTTCGCCGTTGGAACAACTGCGGCGGATCTTCGCGAGTGCCAGCGCCGCCGAACAGCAAACCTTGCTCAGCTTTCTAAATGAACAGCCGCAACATGAGCAAAATGGAATATCAACGTGAATAAAAGATATTGTTCGGGAATAAAAAATATAGGTATTGTCCACCCCACGCCGCGATAGCACTTCGCTGGCACACCATAAAAACGGTCGTCAGAGACGCCCCGGAATTTCGATAAGGACACTGCATGAAAAAGGTTCTGTTGTTTACCGCACTGGCGGCTGCCCTGACTGCAAGCTTCGCCCAGGCCAACGAGAAACTGGTGGTAGCGGCTACCCCGATCCCGCACGCGGAGATCCTTGAGTTGGTCAAGCCGACCCTGGCTAAAGAAGGCGTGGACCTGGAAATCAAAGTCTTCACTGACTACGTACAGCCCAACACCCAGGTTGCCGAGAAACGTCTGGACGCCAACTACTTCCAGACCCTGCCGTACCTGGAAAACTTCAACAAGGGCAAGGGCACCAACCTGGTCACCGTGATTGGTGTGCACGTTGAGCCCATCGGCGGTTACTCGAAAAAGATCAAGAATATTTCTGAACTCAAAGATGGCGCCACCGTGGCCATCCCGAATGAAGGCTCCAACGCCGGCCGTGCCCTGTTGCTGCTGCAAAAGAACGGTCTGATTACGCTCAAAGACCCGACCAATGCACTGGCTACGCCGAAAGACATCGCCAGCAACCCGAAAAACCTGAAATTCAAAGAGCTGGAATCGGCGCTGCTGCCACGCGTGCTGGACCAGGTTGACCTGGACGTGATCAACACCAACTACGCCCTGGAAGCCGGCCTGAACCCAGCCAAGGACGCACTGATCATCGAAGACGCCAAGTCGCCGTACGTGAACTTCCTGGTGGCCCGCCCGGACAACAAGGACAGCGATGCCATCCAGAAGCTGGCCAAAGCCCTGACCAGCCCGGAAGTCAAAGCTTTCATCGAGAAGAAGTACAACGGCGCGGTAGTGCCTGCGTTCTGATGTAAATAAAACCCCTTTCAAGGTTTGAACGCCGACGGCTACTGCAGCGTCGGCGTTTTTTTGATTGTTCCCACGCTCCGCGTGGGAATGCCTCCTGTGACGCTCCGCGTCACGAGCGGACGCAGAGCGTCCCGCGCTGCATTACCACGCAGAGCGTGGGAACGATCAGGGCAGTGGCTCAGAGCTCGCGGCTATTGATCGCCCGACGCAACGCCACCAGCCACTTCACCAACTCCTGCGGATCAATCGGTTTCGCTTCGTTCATCAGTCATTCCCTCGAAACACAGACCCAGCAACCATAGCCGTCACCCGCCCAACCCGCGAATCCGCCGGTTATCTTTTTGGGTGATATCAATATGCTATTTTGGTATTTAAATTTTACTTTTTATGCCTTTAAAGTTCGCGCTACCCGACGTTACCCTCGTCGGAACGGACAGCGCCCGCCGCATTACCCCTGCGGCGTCATGGACCCAAAATGACTTTCGATTTTGCTTTTATCCTCAGCACCTTGCCGGCGTTTCTAAAAGCCGTGGGGGTCACACTGCAAGTGGGTTTGATCGCCATTGCCACCTCGTTGCTGGTGGCGGTGATCAACGCGGCGCTGCTGGTATTTCGCACGCCCTACCTGTCACGCCTGGTGGCGCTGTATGTGGAGCTGGCGCGTAACACGCCGCTGCTGATCCAGCTGTTCTTCGTGTACTTCGCACTGCCGGCCCTGGGTTTCAATATCTCCGGGTTCTGGGCGGCGATCATCACCATGACCTTCCTCGGCGGCGCCTACCTCACCGAAGTGCTGCGCGCCGGCGTGGAAGCGGTGCCGCTGGCGCAGATCGAGTCGGGTAAATCCATCGGCCTGTCGGACTGGCAACTGCTGCGCCATGTGATCCTGCCCCAGGCCGGCATCCTCAGCCTGCCGGCGTTGTTCGCCAATTTCATCTTTTTGCTCAAAGAGACCACCGTGGTGTCCGCGGTGGCGGTGCCGGAGATTCTCTACACCACCAAGAGCTACATCGCGCTCTACTACAAGACCTACGAAATGCTCGCCGTGTTGACGCTGATTTGCGTGCTGCTGTTCTTGCCGCTGTCGCTGTTGCTCAGCCGCCTGGAAAGGAGGCTCCAGCATGGCCAGTTCGGGTCTTGAGTTGTTGTGGGTGTCACTGCCGCAACTGGGCAAGGGCGCTGCGCAAACCCTGTCGATTTCTTTTTTGAGTATCGCCTTCAGCACGGTCGGCGGCGTGTTGTATGGCGTGCTGCGCACCTTGAATAACAAGGTGATCAACGCGGTGCTGCGGGTGTACCTGGAGCTGTTTCGCGCGATCCCGGTGCTGGTGTGGTTGTACCTGCTGTTTTTCGGGCTGCCGATTTTCTTTGGCCTGAGCATTCCCAGTTTCTGGTGCGCGGTGCTGGTGCTGTCGCTCTGGGGCGCCAGCGAGGTCGGCGAGGTGGTACGCGGCGCGCTGCATTCGCTGCCACGTGGCCAGCGCGAGGCGGGGTTGTCGATTGGTTTATCCGACCCGCAACTGTACGGCTACGTATTGCTGCCCCAGGCCCTGAAACGCATGACGCCGCCGACCATCAACGTCTACACGCGGATCATCAAGACCAGCTCGCTGGCGGTGCTGATCGGCGTGGTGGATGTGATCAAGGTCGGCCAGCAAATCATCGAACGCACCTACGAGTCGGTACTGATCTACGGCGTGCTGTTCCTGTTTTTCTTCTTTATCTGCTACCCGTTGTCGGCCGCCTCCAAGGTGCTGGAACGGCGCTGGGGCCAGGCATGAGCGCATTGATCGAGTTCCAGGGTTTCAACAAATTTTTCGGCGAGACGCAGGTGCTCAAGGGCATCGACCTGAGCGTGCAGAGCGGCGAAGTGGTGGTGATCCTCGGCCCCAGTGGCTGCGGCAAAAGCACCTTGCTGCGCTGCCTCAATGGGCTGGAAGTCGCCCACAGCGGCAGCCTGCGGTTTGCCGGCAAGGAGTTGCTGGACAAAAACACCGACTGGCGTCAGGTGCGCCAGGACGTGGGCATGGTGTTCCAGAGCTACCACCTGTTCCCGCACATGAGCGTGCTCGACAACATCCTGCTCGGCCCGCTGAAAGTGCAAAAACGCGACCCGCGTGAAGCCCGTGAGCAAGCAGAGAAACTGCTGGCGCGCGTGGGGCTCGCCGACAAACGCGACGCCTTCCCGCGCCAGCTCTCCGGCGGCCAGCAGCAACGCATCGCCATCGTCCGTTCGCTGTGCATGAACCCGCAGGTCATGCTGTTTGATGAAGTCACCGCCGCCCTCGACCCGGAGATGGTCAAGGAAGTGCTGGAAGTGATCCAGGGCCTGGCCCGCGATGGCATGACCCTGTTGATCGTCACCCACGAAATGGCCTTCGCCCGCGCCGTCGCTGACCGCGTGGTGTTCATGGAGGCCGGCCGCATCCTCGAACACAACACCCCCGAGGCATTCTTTACGAACCCGCAAACCGCACGCGCGCAGCAGTTTCTGGAGAAGTTCTCCTTTGTTTCAACACTGCCCAAAAAGACCAAGGAACTGGAGCTGATATGAAAAAACTACTGCTGCCACTGTTTGCCGTTGCCTTACTGGCCGGCTGCGATAAAAAAGCCGAAGAGCCTGCCAAACCCGTCGCGGCTGCCAGCTACATCGACAAGATCAAAGCGCGGGACAAGCTGATCGTCGGCGTGTTTACCGACAAGCCACCCTTTGGTTTCGTCAACGAAGCGGGCCGTTATGTGGGGTTTGATACCGACATCGGCCGCCAATTCGCCAAGGACCTGCTGGGCGATGAAAACAAGGTTGAGTTCGTTGCGGTGGAACCGGCCAGCCGTATTCCGTTCCTGCAAAGCGACAAGGTCGACCTGATCCTCGCCAACATGACCGTGACGCCGGAGCGCAAGGAAGCGGTGGACTTCACCAACCCCAACCTCAAAGTTGCGGTACAGGCGCTGGTGCCGAATGACAGCGCGGTGAAAAGCCTGGATGACCTGGCGACCCGCACTACCATCGTCACTACCGGCACCACCGCCGATATCTGGCTGACCAAGAACCACCCGGACTGGAAACTGCTCAAGTTCGAGAAAAACTCCGAGTCACTGCAAGCCCTGTCGGCCGGCCGTGGCGATGCCTACGCGCAAGACAACCTGGTGCTGTTCAGCTGGGCCAAGCAGAACCCTGGCTACCGCGTGCTGGAAGAGAAACTCGGTGATGAAGCGCCGATTGCTCCGGCGGTGAAGAAGGGCAACATCGAACTGCGCGACTGGGTGAACGCGGAGCTGGCGAAGTTGGGTGAGGAGAAGTTTTTGCTCAAGCTGTATGACCAGTATGTGCGTAAAGAGCTGAGCGATGACACCAAGCCTGAGAGTGTGATTGTTGAAGGCGGTAAGTGGCAGGGCTGATGATGATGATCGTTCCCACGCTCTGCGTGGGAATGCCGCTCAGGACGCTCTGCGTCCGCTCTTGGAGTCGTGACGCAGAGCATCACAGGAGGCGTTCCCACGCAGAGCGTGGGAACGATCTTTATCTCTACTCAGGCCAATGCCAGGCCGGCCCATCCAGAACCCCCTGGCCCACAATCTGAGTCTGCCCCAGTACCTTCTCCAGCACGATGCAATTGCATTCTTCATCCTGCTGCAACGCCGCAATCAAGCGGCTGGCATGGGACACCACCCACACCTGGCACTGCTTCGAGGCCTGGATAATCAAGCGCGCCAACGCCGGCAATAAATCCGGGTGCAGGCTGGTTTCCGGTTCGTTCAGCACCATCATGGTCGGCGGCCGTGGCGTCAGCAGCGCCGCGATCAGCAGCAGGTAGCGCAAGGTGCCGTCTGACAATTCCGCTGCCGACAATGGCCGCAGCAAACCTTCCTGATAAAACTCAATCGCAAAACGCCCACCTTGCAACGGCTCGATATTCAGCCGTGCACCGGGGAACGCGTCACTGACGGCGCGCTGCAACGCTTCGGGGTCGCCGATTTCGCGGATGGTCTGCAATGCCGCCGCCAAATCGCGGCCGTCGTGATGCAACACTGGCGTGCGCGTGCCCAGTTGCGGCTGGCGCACGGGGGCGTCCACATCGCTGCGAAAATGATCATAAAAACGCCAGCCACGGATGCTTTCGCGCAGCAGCAACACCTCCGGCGAGCTGCGCAGGCTGCCGACCTGATCGAACAGGCTGTGATAGTTGGGCGTGTGCTGGGCCAGTACGTCCCAGGCGCGGCCGTCACGGGCGCGCACCATCGGCCCGGAGCGCTGCACCAGCAGGCTGGCCGGGCGGTAGATGTGCCCGGCCCAGATGCATTCCTTTTTCACTTCCGGGTCCAGGGAGAAATACGACGAGGTTTTTTCCGGCAGCCCCAAGGAAATCGCGTAGCTGAAATCCTCTCCGGCAAACCCCAGGCGCAAGCGCCTGACGCCTTGGCGCACGACAGGCTCCACCGCCACCTCACCGCTGCGCATGCTTCGGCTGATGGTTTCCGGCCCGGCCCAGAAGGTCGAATCCAGCCCGCCTTCACGCGCCAATGCATTGATCACCCCGCCTTGGGCGGTTTCCGCCAGCAAGCGCAAAGCGCGGTACAGGTTGGACTTGCCGCTGCCATTGGGGCCGGTGACCAGGTTCAAGCGGGCCAGCGGTACCACCAGTTTATTGATCGAGCGGTAGTTGGCCACCGCGAGGGTTTTGAGCATGTGTATTTAGTCGGCGTGGGAACCCTTGGAGTATGGGATGCTCCATGCAGATAAGGAACCCTGATCTAAGCTCACAGTCGCATACTCACTGTCACATCGCGTCACGCAAAAGGAGCCTGCATGGGCGGTCGTATTTACACCTGTATTTTCGGACTTGGCCTGCTGACGCTGCTGAGCGGCTGTGGCCAGGAAAAGGCCGAACCCAAGGAGCATTCGCGGGTGTTTGTGCAGACCGTGCAGCCCGCGGATTTTGCCGCCGCCGTGACCCTGACCGGCGATATCCAGGCTCGCGTGCAAACCGACTTGTCCTTTCGCGTGGGTGGCAAAATCATCCAGCGCATGGTCGACGTCGGCGACCGCGTAACCGCCAGGCAAGTGCTGGCCAAGCTCGACCCCAAGGATTTGCAGACCAACGTCGACTCCGCCCAGGCCCAGGTCGTGGCCGAACAGGCGCGGGTCAAGCAGACCGCTGCGGCCTTTGTGCGCCAGGAAAAGCTCTTGCCCAAGGGTTACACCAGTCGCAGCGAATACGATGCCGCTCAAGCCGCGCTACGTAGCAGCCAAAGTGCCTTGGCCGCTGCCCAGGCGCAGTTGGCCAATGCCCGCGAACAACTCGGCTACACCGCGCTGGTCGCTGATGCCCCGGGCGTGATCACGGCGCGCCAGGCTGAAGTCGGCCAGGTGGTGCAGGCCACCGTGCCGATTTTCAGCCTGGCCACCGATGGCGAGCGCGATGCCGTGTTCAACGTTTATGAATCCTTGCTGGTGGAGCCGCCGCCCGATGCGCCGATCACCGTGAGCCTGCTGGATAACCCGAGCATCAAGGCCGTGGGTAAAGTTCGCGAAGTCACGCCCGCCGTGGCGGCCAATACCGGCACCGTGCAAGTGAAAATTGCCTTGCAATCGCTGCCTAAAGGCATGCAGTTGGGCTCAGTGGTCAGCGCCACGGCCAATGGCCCGGCCAAGGCCAGTGTGGAACTGCCGTGGTCGGCGCTGACCAAAGACCTCAACGAACCCGCCGTGTGGCTGATTGACGGCGACGGCAAGGCGCAACTGCACAAAGTCACGGTAGCGCGCTACCTGACCGGCAAAGTGATTATTGGCGACGGCCTTAAAGGCGGCGAAAAAGTCGTGGTGGCCGGCGGGCAGTTGCTGCACCCCGGCATGTTGGTCGAGATCGCCCAGCAAGGAGTCCAGCCATGAAGCGCCTGACGGCATTGCTTGCCGCCAGCCTGTTGCTGGTCGCCTGCTCCAAAGAGGAAACGCCGCCCGAGCCTGTGCGGCCGGTGCTGTCGATGCAAGTGAGGTCCGAAGACCAGGAAACCCTTGGCCGTTTCGCCGGCACCATCCAGGCCCGCTACGAAAGCAACCTGGGTTTCCGCGTGCCCGGCCGTATCGCCCGCCGTGCCGTGGATGTCGGCGCCGAAGTGGAGAAGGGCGCCTTGCTCGCCGTGCTTGACCCCACCGACCAGCAGAACCAGTTGCGCGCCGCCCAAGGCGACCTGGCCCGCGTGCAGGCGCAGTTCATCAATGCCCAGGCCAACGCCCGGCGCCAGCAGGAACTGTTCAATCGCGGCGTCGGTGCCCAGGCCCAGCTGGATGTGGCCCAGACCGACCTGAAAACCACCCGGGCGACCCTTGACCAAGCCAAAGCCTCGGTCAACCAGGCCAAGGACCAACTCAACTACGCCGAACTGCGTACCGACCACGCCGGGATCGTCACCGCCTGGAATGCCGAGGCCGGCCAAGTGGTCAGCGCCGGCCAGCAAGTGGTCACGCTGGCGCGCCCGGACATCAAGGAAGCGGTGATCGACCTGCCCGCCGGGCTCGCCGAGCGCCTGCCGCCGGACGTGGTATTCCTGGTCGCCGGGCAGCTCGACCCGAGCGTCAACACCACCGCCATCGTGCGCGAGATCGAACCCCAGGCCCAAAGCGCCACACGCACCCGCCGCGCGCGCCTGACCCTGGCCGAAACGCCACCTGCGTTTCGTCTTGGCACGGCCATCAGCGTGACCTTGAGCAGCGCCATCGCACCGCGTATCGAAGTGCCGTTGACCGCCTTGCAGGAAGTCGACGGCAAGTCCCGCATCTGGCTACTCGACACTCAAAGCCAGACCGTGCAGCCACGTGACATCACGGTGATCAGCCGCGATGCCAACAGCGCCTTGCTCAACGGCGGCGTCAAACCCGGCGAACGCATCGTCACCGCTGGCGTGAACAGCCTGAAACCCGGGCAAAAAGTCAAAATCGACGAGGACAGCCCGCGATGAAAGGGAGCTTCAACTTATCCGACTGGGCCCTCAAGCATCAGTCCTTCGTCTGGTACCTGATGTTCGTCGCGCTGCTGATGGGCGTGTTCTCCTACATGAACCTGGGCCGCGAGGAAGACCCGTCGTTCACCATCAAGACCATGGTGATCCAGACCCGCTGGCCGGGCGCGACCCAGGAAGAAACCCTCAAGCAAGTCACTGACCGTATCGAGAAAAAACTCGAAGAACTCGACTCCCTCGACTACGTGAAAAGCTACACGCGGCCGGGTGAATCCACAGTATTCGTGTTCCTCAAGGACACCACCAGCGCCAAGGCTATCCCGGAGATCTGGTACCAGGTGCGCAAGAAGATCGACGATATTCGCGGCACCTTCCCCCAGGGTTTGCAGGGGCCGTCATTCAACGATGAGTTCGGTGACGTGTTCGGCTCGGTCTACGCCTTTACCGGCGACGGCCTGTCGATGCGCCAACTGCGCGATTATGTAGAACAGGTGCGCGCCGAGATCCGTTCGGTGCCGGGGCTGGGCAAGGTCGAGATGATCGGCCAGCAGGACGAAGTGATTTACCTGAACTTCTCCACGCGCAAACTCGCGGCGCTGGGCATTGATCAGCGCCAAGTGGTGCAAAGCCTGCAATCACAGAACGCCGTGACCCCTGCCGGGGTGATCGAGGCCGGGCCGGAGCGGATTTCCGTGCGTACGTCCGGGCAATTCGCTTCGGAAAAAGACCTGGCCAACGTCAACCTGCGGCTCAATGACCGCTTCTATCGGCTGGCGGACATTGCCGATATCAGCCGTGGCTACGTCGACCCGGCGCGGCCGATGTTCCGCTTCAATGGCAAGCCGGCGATCGGCTTGGCCATTGCCATGCAGAAGGGCGGCAATATCCAGTCGTTCGGCAAGGCGCTGCACACGCGCATGGACGAACTGACCGCCGACTTGCCGGTAGGCGTCGGCGTGCATAAGGTTTCCGACCAGGCCGAAGTGGTGGAAGAAGCCGTCGGCGGCTTTACCAGCGCTTTGTTTGAAGCGGTGATTATCGTGTTGGTGGTGAGCTTTATCAGCCTCGGCATGCGTGCTGGCCTGGTGGTGGCGTGCTCGATTCCACTGGTGCTGGCGCTGGTGTTCGTGTTCATGGAATACAGCGGCATCACCATGCAGCGGGTGTCATTGGGCGCCTTGATTATTGCCCTCGGCCTGTTGGTGGACGATGCGATGATCACCGTGGAGATGATGATCACGCGCCTGGAAAAAGGCGAAACCAAGGAGCAGGCGGCGACTTACGCCTACACCTCCACAGCCTTTCCGATGCTCACCGGTACGCTGGTGACCGTGGCCGGTTTTGTACCGATTGGCCTCAACGCCAGTTCGGCGGGTGAATACACCTTTACCCTGTTCGCAGTAATTGCCGTGGCGATGTTGGTGTCGTGGGTGGTGGCGGTGCTGTTTGCGCCGGTGATCGGCGTGCATATCCTCAGCGCCAACGTGAAACCGCATGATGCCGAACCTGGGCGCATCGGCCGCGCCTTCAATGGCGGCATGCTTTGGGCCATGCGCAACCGCTGGTGGGCCATCGGCATTACCGTGGGCCTGTTTGTGGCCTCGGTGTTCTCCATGCAGTTTGTGCAGAACCAGTTTTTCCCGTCCTCGGACCGTCCGGAAATCCTCGTCGACCTCAACCTGCCGCAAAACGCCTCGATCAACGAAACGCGCAAGGCCGTCGACCGCCTCGAAGCGATCATCAAGGACGACCCGGACATTGCGCGCTGGAGCACCTACATTGGCCAGGGCGCGATTCGTTTCTACCTGCCCCTCGACCAGCAACTGGAAAACCCCTACTACGCGCAGCTGGTCATCGTGAGCAAGGGCCTGGAAGAGCGCGGCGCCTTGATTGCGCGCCTGCAAAAGCGCCTGCGCGATGATTTTGTCGGCATCGGCAGTTATGTGCAGCCGCTGGAAATGGGCCCGCCGGTGGGGCGACCGATTCAATATCGTGTGTCGGGTAAAGACATCGACCAGGTGCGCAAACACGCTATCGAACTGGCAACGTTGCTGGATCAAAACACCCACCTGGGCGAGATCATCTACGACTGGAACGAACCGGGCAAAGTGCTGCGGGTGGACATTGCCCAGGACAAGGCGCGACAACTGGGGCTGTCGTCGGAAGACGTGGCGCAGTTGATGAACAGCGTGGTCAGCGGCGCCTCGGTGACCCAGGTACATGACGATATCTATCTGATCAATGTGGTCGGCCGCGCCGAGGATGCCGAGCGTGGCACCCCGGAAACCTTGCAGAACCTGCAGATCGTCACACCCAATGGCACCTCGATTCCGCTGCTGGCCTTCGCCACCGTGCGTTATGAGCTGGAGCAGCCGCTGGTGTGGCGTCGCGACCGCAAGCCGACGATCACCATCAAGGCCTCGGTGCGTGACGAGATGCAGCCCACGGACCTGGTGAAGCAGCTGGCGCCGACCATCGATAAATTCAGCGCCGGCTTGCCGGTGGGTTACAAGGTGGCCACCGGCGGCACCGTCGAAGAAAGCGGCAAGGCCCAGGGCCCGATCGCCAAGGTGGTGCCGCTGATGCTGTTCCTGATGGCGACCTTCCTGATGATCCAGCTGCACAGCGTGCAGAAGATGTTCCTGGTGGCCAGTGTCGCGCCGCTGGGCCTTATCGGCGTGGTGCTGGCGCTGATTCCCACCGGCACGCCCATGGGCTTTGTGGCGATCCTCGGGATTCTGGCGCTGATCGGCATCATCATCCGCAACTCGGTGATTCTGGTGACGCAGATCCACGAATATGAAGTGGCCGGTTACACACCGTGGGACGCGGTGGTGGAAGCCACCGAGCACCGGCGCCGACCGATCCTGCTCACTGCAGCGGCGGCCAGCCTGGGCATGATCCCGATTGCGCGTGAAGTGTTCTGGGGGCCGATGGCCTACGCGATGATTGGCGGGATCATCATTGCGACCTTGCTGACGCTGCTGTTTTTGCCGGCGCTGTACGTGGCTTGGTACAAGATTCGCGAGCCGAAAAAAGAACAAGCCTGACCATCGGAGCCTTCCTGCAAGGATGTGGGAAGGTTCTTTGAAACAGTTTTCGAACACTTTCTGAGGGTTATGTGCATTACCCTCCGGGCCTGATCTTGTCTGGAAGGCCCGTGCCATGCGTCATTTTTTGCTGGTTGTCAGCCTGTTGTTGTCGCCACTGGCATTCGCCGGCACCGTGTTGGAAAACGCCCTGTGGCGTGTCGAACTCGACCCCGCCACGCTCGCGCTGCGCGTTACGCCCGCAGGCGAGGCCCCGGTGCAGGCGTCCAGCGGTGTGGCTGCCCATGCTGTCAGTGGTATGCAAGCGGGTGCCGAGCAGGCTGCCTGGCAGTGGGACAACGGCGCGTATCGCCTGATGGCTCGCCTTGAGCAGCGCGACCTGTCCCTGACCCTCAGCGCCCGCGAGCCGGGTGAATTGCCGCTGCTGCGCCAACCCGCTGCGGCCATGGGCAAGGGGTTGATCTGGCCCTTGGCCGAAGGGCATTACATACCGGCCGGTAACGCCGTGTGGAAAGCGTTTTTGCTGGAGCAGGGCGAACTCAATACCACTCAGGACCTCAGCCTGCCGTTATGGGGCATGGATCACGGCCGCTTCACATTGAACTGGTTGCTGACCAACCCCTACAACAATCAGTTGAAATGGCAGGCCGACGCCAAGGGCCTGGCACTCTCGGTGGTTCACGAATTTACCCGTCTTGATCCTACGGCGCCGATGACCTTGCGCTTGCACCTGGGCGACGCCGACCCATTGGCCGGTGCCAAGCGCTATCGGCAATGGCTGGTAGAGCAGGGCCGCTACGAGCCGCTGGCGGGCAAGCTGCAACAAACCCCCGAAGCCAAAAAACTGCTGGGCGCCAGCCATGTCTACCTGTGGGGCAACAGCCTGCTGGCCCCCGCTGATGTGCGTGATTGGCCGCTGCTGGTCAAACGCTTGCGCGGTCATGCACTCAAGGGGTTGATGGACAAACAGACGACTCAGGTTCTGACGCGGGCCAAGGCTTTGAACCGTTATGAGCAAGGCGTTTTGCTGCGGGGCCTGAATGCGGCGATCAATCAGCAAGCCCGGCAGGCTTGGCAAGTCGAAGACCCGGACATGACCCGACTCGCCGCCCGCTATGGTGAGCTGCGCAGCGAGCTGGCCAAGGACTTTGCCGGGGCCTTGACCGATACCCCCGAGACCTGGGGCAACCAGACGATTCAATCCCTGCGCGACGCCGGGCTGCCGCGCCTGTTGCTGACCCTGGGCGAAGGCTGGGAAGGCGGCCTGTGGCATCCCGAAGCGATTCGCGCCGGTGTCGAAGCCGGTTACCTGATGGCGCCCTACGACTCCTATGAAACCGCCTTGTCCGCCAGTGAAAACCCGGACTGGACCACCGCGCACCTGGGCGCCAGGGCCTACCGCGACTGCGCAATTGTGCTCAAGGACGGCAAGCTGAAAACCGGCTTCCAGCAATCGGGCCACTACATCGACCCGCGCTGTATACGGCCTTTGCTGGAAGCACGGGTGAAGGCGGTGCAGGCCAGGGCCGGTTTTAACGCCTGGTTCCTGGATGCCTACGCCACCGGCATGGTGTTCGACAGCTACCGAGACAGTGCGCCGATGACTCAGGCGCAGAATGCCCAAGGCAATATCGACGCCTCCCGCTGGATCAACACGGTACTCAAGCTGCCGGCGGGCTCCGAAGACGGCAATGCCAGCACCGCCCAAGGCACTCTGTTCGCCCACGGCATGCAGACACCGGTGATCGGCTGGGGCGATCGACAGATGACCCAGGACAAGCAATCGCCCTATTACGTCGGCAATTGGTACCCGCCGGAGCAGCCGGCAGTGTTCTTCAAGCCTGTGCCGTTAAAAGAGCCGTTTCGCACACTGTACTTCGACCCGACCATGCGCCTGCCGCTGTACCAGGCGGTGTTCCACGGTTCGGTGATCACCACCCACCATTGGCTGTTCGACAACCTGAAGTTGAGCAATGTGCGGGCCGAGAACGAACTGACCCAGTTGCTCTACAACGTGCCGCCGCTGTATCACCTCACAGATGCGACGCTTAAGCAGCGGCTGCCAGTGATTCAGCGTCAGGACCGTTTTTTCAGGCCGTTGCATCAGCGTTTGGCGGCTCAGGCGTTGACCGATTTTCGTTGGCTGACGGCGGACAAACAGGTGCAGCAGACCACGTTTGCCGATGGCACGCGGTTGGTGGTGAATTTTTCTGCGCAGGAGCAAGCGGGGTATGTGGGGCGTAGCGTGACGGCGTTGGTGGTGGGTGAAAAACCGGTGGTGTATCAGGTGCAATGACCGCGCCGCAGAGACCTTCGCGAGCAAGCGTCTGACCAGGCAACCGAGTTCTAAAGCTTGCGCCACACACTCGCCAACCAAGGCTGCTGCTCGCGCGGCAACCCGGCCGGCCGGTAGTAATGCTCCAACTCCACAAACCCTGCCGCCGTCAGCAAACCTTGCCACGTCTCCAGGTCGTGGTAAGACCCGTACCGAGGCCCATTCCAGCCTTCCTGATTCTCACCCCGAGGGTTGGAACTGAACAACACACCACCCGGCTTCAGCGCCCCATGCAGCTGCTTGAGCACCCGTGGCAGTTCCTGTTTGGGAATATGAAACAGCACCGCATTGGCAAATACCCCATCAAAACGCGCGGCAGGTAAATCCAGCTTCAGGAAGTCCTGCTGCAACACCTCACAACCACTGTCTTCACGCGCCATCTGTGCAAAGCGCTCTGAGCCATCGAGCCCCACGGCAATATGGCCCATGCGCGTAAATGTGCGCAAATCCCGCCCTGGGCCGCAGCCGAAATCCAGCACGGTAAACGGCGCCGGGCCGTGGATATGCCGCAGCAAGGCGTCGATGTTCTGGCTCACGTCGTGGTCGCGGGTGCCTTCGCGGAAGTCTTCGGCGACTTTGTTGTAGTGGCCGAGGGTGGCGGTGGTGATCTGGTTGAGGTCGTCGGGGGCGAGTTTCATGGCGCAGGCTTCGAGCGGTTTGAAGAGAGGTGACTATACCCTATGAGTTGCCGCACCAGTGCGCGCAGAAATGACGGGGAATGCGGATGCGTATGCCGGCGGTTGACCAAGACGCAGAGTGAACGACGGATTTAATAGAGGTTAGAAAGTGACAGCCTACGGTTAAGTAGAGCTGCCCCTTTCTTAGGACTTACCGCGGTTAGTAAACTGGCTGCAAACACATTACAGGGTGCGTTTCAGTTAAATACCTGCAATAAATTCCGTTAGCATTATCGTAGTAAGTTACCCAGTAGGCCGGGCATCCCCCGCCCGAGTAAGCCCATCGCCCCACTAGAAAATTTGTTCCATTGATATAGTTGCGAGCGATATCATAAATGGCCGCGTCAAACATATACGCCCCCCCGACTGAGGCAGCCCAGGCCCACGCTTGTCCAAAGTTCAACGGAGTATTAGTGTACAGGAGGCGGTACACGTTACTTACATACACAGCGTAGGAGGTTTTTGTTCCGTTTCTGTCCAAGGCGGTTATCGTAGCAGAACCATTTGCATTTCCGGTCACCTTACCGCTCGCATCTACTGATGCGACTCTTGGGTTATTGGAGCTATAGGCATAGCCACCTGCCCCACCGGAGGCAACGCGGTACTGTACATTGCCAAAGGATTCGGCGGTCGTTCTGGCTGCCGGAAACTCTTTAATAGAGACCCCGTTCAAATACATCGCCTGTTGCGCAATTCTCAGTTGCCCCTTGACTGTATAGTCCGTAAGCCGAAACGCAACAGCATTTTCTATATTGGTGCTCTTGTCCAGCGTGACCAACACCTCTACTTTGAAGTTGTTGGTCAAGCCTTCAAGCCATGGCCTTGATACCGGAATATTTACCAGCCCCTTGGTTACATCGGCGGAGGTTACTTCATAGGCTGTCAGTACAGCAAGTTGTGCTGTCCCAACACTTCTGCACGTAATCCATACTTTTTGGCCTGCGAAGATCAAGAGCCATTTGGCCAGCGTCAACGTGGCATTGCCGGCAAACGTCGCAAGGTTCTGTTCGCCTTTGTCCGGAGCGACATTAATCAGTGCCATCGGAAAGTTTTCTGCGGGGATAGTGCCGACAGTCAGTATTTGCGGTTCTGACCAGACTTCCTTGGTGCCGGTTGTGACCTTGTATCGTAATGTGGCGGTTTTATTCACCAGCATGGCAATGACTTGCGCGCTGATCGTCACGTCGACTCGTCCGGCGGCTACCCCTTTCTGCGGAGCAATATCGGCGACAGTCCCGTCCGGATACAGCAACTCACAAGTGATAGTTTGCGCCGTGGTCATGCCGGAATATTTCACGCTTATGAAGGACCCTTGCAGGTAGTTCAACGGCGAAACAGAGAGTGTGGCCCCAGGTTTATTGTCGAAAGCCGGAGCAGGAAGGCTTGCCGGCACGGCCAGGACTCGGTACTCACGCTTGCCAAAGGGCACCGCGGTCTCCGGTTCGTCGCGTTGCGCATAACTTACGCCAAACATAACTCTCAGAACCGAGTCCTCCTTGAGTGCTCTCAGCGTATCTCCCGCCAGGGTGAACGCAACCCCGTTTGCTACTTCGTCGTCGGTGACGTTGTCGGCCAGATAGACGGTTTCCCGGAGTGCAGTGCCATCAGCGTTGGTACCCTCGATGGTCAAAAACTTGCGTTGGTTTCTCTGAATCAGGATCCACCGATCAACTTCGATCTTCACCTCGTTGCCCAATGCCAGCAAGGGGAAGAGTGCGTCCTTGATACCGTTTATCGTCGGTGCGGGCAGTGCCGTCACCAGCTTCAGTCGGATGGCTAGAGGTTTGGATGTATAAGTCCTGTTCCCCCGACTGAAACGATACTGCACGGTGATGTTGTTGCCGCCCTCCCGGATACCCAAGGCAATGATATGAGGCGGGATACGCACGTCAACGCTATTGGTCAGCGGGTTGCCCTTTGCGTGAACCTCAATGATGCTGATACCAAATTCACCTGCCCAACTGACAATAATGTCATCAGTCTTGCGCATGGAGGAGTAGTTAACTCGCACTGTGGCGCCGTTCAAGACGTCTTTGGGATGAACTTCATCCTGCAAGAGTTTATCGGCCTCCACGACGATGGGTGTGTCCATCACTACTTTGGGGCCAACGGTGAGGTTGAGTACTTCGGAGCGCGTATAGACTTTCGGCTTGTTGGCCGCGCCGGCCCGCTGCACGCTGTAGCTGAACGAGACTTCGCCATCGACATTCCCGAGTACTACTTCCTTTTTCAACTCAACCAAAAGCTCTGGTAAAAGGTGACCTTCGGTCGATGAGTCGATGAGAATACTGCCGCTGTCTGACCTATCGTAGTCGGCCCCGATGGCATTCCAAACCAGTGTGCAGCCAGGGGTCGCGCCAATGTAGGGAAACGACATCAGCAAAATGGAGCGTTTCACATTTTTAGGATCGATGTTGCCGTCTTCGGCATATGTAACGACCGGCGCAGGTATTTCGACTGCGCGAACCCCCAGTTCGGCCGAGCGCTTTTCTGAATGGCGGATGGAGGAGCGAAGATTCATCCCGTTGTTGACGATGTAATGTACTTGGAAAAGACCTTTGTCTTGAAATATCTTCAGGTTTTCCTTGAGCACGTCACGTACGCCGCCCTGCTCTCCCGCCAGACGGGTGTCAGTATAGAGCAAGCCACCTTCACCGGGCTCTCCCTGTGCGAACACCACCATTTCCCTTCCCGTTTTATAGAAGGGGAAATATTCAGGAATTTTGACGATAGCATCCTTGTCGAGGGGCATGAGCGTGCCTTCGATCGGACTGATGTCAGGCGCTGGCATGTGTGTTGCTGTGCCCAGAACCCTGACAAAGGTGCTCCCCGATGTCTTCGTCCCGGCGGCGTTGGAAACGGTATAGAACGCCGTAAACCGGCCCCCCGCTGCTTTCGCAACGTGCTCATAGGCAACATTGAACGTTTCAACCCCCCCGTTCGTATCAGGAATCTCTCCCAAATCAACGGACTCAATTAATACGTTGTCTTCGCTGAAGATTCTTAAGCTGGCCTTGACCTTGTTGAGTGGCACGGGTTTTTTGGCGGCCCGAGGTGGGAAGGTAGTCAGCTGAAACAGCGGCCTTTCCTGCTGATCAAGATCAGCTTCAAACTCATCCAGGCCGTTCACTTTAAAACTTGGAGCGGGGAGCAGTTTGGGGTCCAGATTCGAGAGTAATGGAAAGCCTTTGGAAAAATGGTACTTGCCCCCGGACGTGTTCCCCACTACATCCACGACCTTGAATCTGACTTCGAACGGCCCACGCTGCGGACCTTCGTTGAGTACGTTCTTAAGTGCGGGGTTGGCTGTGCCGTCTTCGTTTTTGCCATCTGGGACCCTGATTCTGAGCGCTTTAGTCCCGCTCGCTTCTAAGGGACTTACCGTATATTCGAAGGTTATGCCGCCCCAATCGATGGTGATGACATCGTTCCGGCTGCGGTTTTCATAATTTTCGATTAAGCAATATATACCGCCACTAAATGTATCGGCGTCAATGATCGAGCCCGGTTCCAGGCCTTCTACCGACAGCCTCAACTCGCTGTGCCACGGTTCCCATTCTTTTCGGTCTTCACCGCCCGGCCGTGTGGTCTTGATCAACACCCATTGTGTGGCAGAGCGACTCTCATTCCTGCTGCCCGCCCGCACGACCCGACAAAACATCGGAGAGATGCCCTCCGGCAGTTTCTTTCCGTCAATAAACAGGTGGTAGCGGGGTAGTAACTCTTTGACGAAGTCCGAGGCTATAGGATTGTTCAGATCACGCCAGCGACAGCCGTAATAGTCGCCGATATTTAGGTCATTCCAAGCCTCTATCGCTATGCCCACGGGGAATAATCTCTCGATACCCAGGCCCCACGTGGCACGAGGACTGTTGGGAGAGTTGTCGAGAGTTTCAGGGTACTTGACTTTAGTCAGGTCGACCGGGGGATAAGCCGAATAGGGGTCAGTCGGCAGATCATCATAGGGAACGGGCATAGTAGACATAGCCATCACCTTGCTGGATTAAGGGCGCGCTCAAATGGCGCTTTGGGGAAGGTAAATAAGGCACGTCGGGCAGCATTCGATTCTACTGTGAGAACTGACAGTCCCGATGAGCGGTACCCCCCCTCATCCATGCAGCTACGAAGGCGCCTCAGCGCTTGTTCAAACCCCGCGCCAACCGATCCCCACCCAACTGAATCACGGCCACCAACACCACCAGCAGCACAATCACGGTCAGCATGATCTGCGTATCAAACCGCTGGTAGCCATACCGATACGCAATGTCCCCCAAGCCTCCAGCCCCAATCGCCCCGGCCATGGCCGATGAATTGATCATGGTCACCAGGGTAATCGTAAAACCACCCACAATTCCCGGCAGCGCTTCGGGCAACAACACATGCCAGATAATGTGCCAGCGGCGGCAGCCCATGGCCTGTGCGGCCTCGATCAAACCGTGATCGACCTCACGCAAACTCACTTCGGCAATCCGCGCAAAGAACGGCGTGGCGGCGATGGTCAGCGGTACAACGGCGGCCCACACGCCATAGGTGGTGCCGACGATCAGCCGGGTGAACGGGATCAGCGCCACCATCAGAATCAAAAACGGAATGGAGCGGAACAAATTGACGAACGCCCCCAGCACGCGGTTCAGCGCCGGAGCCTGATAGATGCCGCCCTTGTCGCTGGTGACCAGAAACACCGCCAGCGGAATCCCCACCAGCAACGCGATCAGCGATGACACGCCGACCATCAACAAGGTGTCGATGGCGCCCTGTAATAAACGGTCAAACCACATAGCCCAGCACCTCCACCTGTTGTGCCCAGTGTCCGGCACGGTTGCGCAACGCTTCGGCGTTGTGGGGCGAGTCATTCACGGCCAGCAACAATTGCCCCAGGGCATGCCCCTGAATGCGTTCCACGCCGCCTTGCAGCAAGCGCACGCGCCCGCCGAGGGCGCTGAACAATGCGGCCAGGTCCGGTTCGTCTGCGGTGCTGCCGGTAAATTGCAACCGCAACACCACCGCCGCCGTCGACGAAGGTTCAGCCTGCAAGCGACTTTGCAGTTCGTCCGGCAGCCCGTGTTGCAACGGCGCCAGCAGGGTTTTGCTGACCTCGTGCTGCGGATTGCCGAACACCTGCCACACCGGGCCTTGCTCGACGATGCGCCCGTGTTCCAATACCACCACGCGGTCGCAGATGTCGCGAATCACCGCCATCTCGTGGGTGATCAACACGATGGTCAGGCCCAGGCGCTGGTTGATCTCGCGCAACAGGCCGAGGATCGACTGGGTGGTTTCCGGGTCGAGGGCCGAAGTGGCCTCGTCGCACAACAGAATCTGCGGGTCATGCACCAGCGAGCGGGCGATGCCCACGCGCTGCTTCTGCCCGCCGGAAAGTTGCGCCGGGTAGGCTGTGTGCTTGTCCTTGAGGCCGACCAGTTCCAACAGTTCCCGCACCTTTTGCTCACGCTGCGGCTTGGGCACACCGGCGACTTTCAGCGGCAGTTCGACGTTCTGCCACACGGTCTTGGCCGACATCAGGTTGAAGTGCTGGAAGATCATGCCGATGCGCCGCCGCAGCGCCACCAGGCGGTCTTCGTCGAACTCACCGATGTCCACCTGATCAATCAATACACGCCCGCTGCTCGGTTGCTCCAGGCGGTTGATGGTGCGGATCAGCGACGACTTGCCCGCGCCGCTGCGGCCGATAATGCCGAACACTTCACCGTGCTGGATCGCAAGATCAATGCCTTGCAGGGCATGCACGGCGCCGTCATAGGTTTTGCCCAGGTTGATAAAACGCACATGGGCGCGGTTCAGGTCCGGGTGCAGCTCTGTCTGCTCGGCGTCCCTGGGCGGTGTGCCCAGGTCGCGCAGTAGGGCGTTGGCGGCGGTCATTTTTTATCTTCCCAGCCGACCTGATAGAGCTTGCCGAGGGATTTATCCAGCGCCGCACGTACCACTGGCGAGTGCTGGTAAATGTCGACGAACTTGATCACGCGCGGGTCGGTTTTGCTCTTGGGCTGGATCACAAACTGAATCACGTATTCCGGGTGATCGAGGCCGTCGAACAGCAGCGCCGACTCGGCATCGAAGGTCTTGGACAGGCGGATATAGGCCGGGTAACCCTGCACCAGATCGGCGTCGTCATAGGCGCGCACCAGCTGCACGGCCTCGACTTGCAGGATCTTGAGCTTTTTCGGGTTGGCGATGATGTCTTCTTCGGTGGCCTTGTAGCCCACGCCCGGCTTGAGGGTGATCAGCCCGGCCTTGGCCAGTAGTTGCAGGCCGCGACCGCTGTTGATCGGGTCGTTGGCAATCGCCACGCTGGCGCCTTGGGGCAGGTCGTTGATGGTTTTGTACTTCTTGGAATACAGCCCGACGTTATTGATGATGCCCGGCGCGTATGGCACCAGGTCAAAACCGGCGGCGGCCTTGGCGTTTTCCAGGAACGGAATGTGCTGGAAGTAGTTCACGTCGATATCGCCGGCGGCCAGGCTGACATTGGGCGCGATCCAGTCGGTGAACTCCACCAGCTCGACTTTCAGGCCCTGCTTGCCGGCTTCAGCGACGGCGGCTTCAAGGGGAATCGCGAAGGCGGCGGTGGTGCCGATTTTCAGCGGTGCGTCGGCGGCAAATACGGCCGAGCTGAACAAGCCGAAGGCCAGGGCCAGTGCTTTGACTGGGTGGGAGAGCCGTGTTTTTTTCATAATCGATTTCCAGTCATAAGAGATTCGAGCAAACGATGAGGATCTAATGTGGGAGCGGGCTTGCTCGCGAATGCGGTGAATCAGTCACCAGATACATTTGCTGACACACCGCTTTCGCGAGCAAGCCCGCTCCCACAGTTTTGGTTCAGTGTCGGTAGGTTGATCCGGTGTGTTGTTCGGGCAGGCGAGCGCCGGCGTGGAAGACCTTTTCGCGCAGTGTTCCCTGCTCATAAGCCGTCTTGTACGACCCACGTTTCTGCAACTGCGGCACCACCAAATCGATAAAGTCGACATAGCTTTCCGGCGTCACAATCCGCGTCAAATTGAAGCCATCCAGGCCCGTCTCGCTGATCCAGGATTCCAGCTCATCAGCCACCTGCTCGGGCGAGCCGACCAAGGTGATATAGCGCCCACCCAAGGCGTGCTGTTCGAGCAATTTGCGCCGGGTCCAGTCGTTGTTCTGCAGGTTCTTGGTGGCCGACTGAATCGCGTTGCTTTTCACGTACTGGATCGGTTCGTCGATCCCGTATTGAGAAAAATCAATCGCCGTGGACGCCGAAAAATGCGCCACGCCGGCCTCCGGGCTGGCGTAGCTCAAGTACTCGGCGTGCTTGGCCCAGGCCAGCGCTTCAGTGGCGCCAACGATCACGTTAAGCCCCATGAATACCTTGATGTCCTCCGGGTTGCGCCCGGCCTCGACGGCACTGGCGCGCACCTTGTCCACCTGGGCTTTGGTCGCGGCCTTGTTCTGGCCGCTGATAAACACGCACTCGGCATGGCGCCCGGCAAACAGCAGGCCACGGTCCGAACTGCCGGCCTGGAACAATACTGGCGTGCGCTGTGGCGAGGGTTCGCACAGGTGATAACCCTCGACCTGATAGAACTCGCCGTGATGCTCGACCTTGTGCACCTTGCCCGGCTGCGCGTAGACCCGTTGCCTGGGGTCATTGAGCACCGCGTCGTCCTCCCAGCTGCCTTCCCAGAGTTTGTACAGCACCTGCAGGTACTCATCGGCCTGGTCATAGCGCCGGTCATGCTCGACCTGCTCGGTCAGGCCCATGGCCTTGGCCGCGCTGTCGAGGTAGCCGGTGACGATGTTCCAGCCGACCCGACCACGGCTCAGGTGATCGAGCGTGGACATGCGCCGGGCGAACAGGTACGGCGGCTCGTAGGTGAGGTTGGCGGTGAGGCCGAAACCGAGGTTTTTGGTCACGGCGGCCATGGCCGATACCAGCAGCAACGGGTCATTGACCGGCAGTTGGATCGACTCTTTGAGCGGCACGTCGATAGCGTTCTGGTACACGTCGTAGACGCCGACGATATCCGCGATGAACAAGCCGTCGAACAGCCCGCGCTCCAGGGTTTGCGCCAGATCGGTCCAGTATTCGACGGTTTTGTATTGCGTCGAGGTGTCCCGTGGGTGGGTCCACAGGCCGTGGTTGATATGCCCGATGCAGTTCATGTTGAAGGCATTGAGCAGGATTTTTTTCTTGGCCATTCAGAGGGTCCCCCGCAGTGGCGGGTTTTCATCATTGAGGTAGTAATTGCCCACCGCGTGGTACTTCCAGCGCACCGGGTCGTGCAGGGTGTGCACCCGGGCGTTGCGCCAGTGACGGTCGAGGCCATGCTCGGCCAGAGTGGCCTGGCTGCCGGCCAACTCGAACAAGGTGCTGCCGGCGGCCAGGGAGATTTCCGTGCTCAATGCGCGCACTTCAGCGACAGCAATGGAGGCTGCTGCGACGGTCTGGGCATTGCTGTCGGCCTGGGCGCGGTCGAGGTATTCACCTGCGCGCTCCAGCAAGGCTTCGGCGGCGTGCAGGCGGATGCTCAAGTGGCCGAAGCTCTTGAGCGTCAGTGGGTCTTCGCTGGCCTTGTCGTTGCCGGCGTCGATCCATGGGCGGGTCTTGGTGCGTACAAAGTGCAGCGCGTCTTCAAAGGCGGCGCGGGCGATGCCGGTGTCGATGGCGGCGTGAAGAATCTGCGCCAGCGGGCCGACGGTGGTCGGGCGCTCGAAGGCGCTCTGGAACGGGATCACGTCCTGGGCGGCCACCCACACGTTGTCGAACACCACCGAGCCGCTGCCAGTGGTGCGCTGGCCGAAACCACTCCAGTCGTCGATCACGCTCAAGCCCTCGCTGTCGCGGGGCACAAACGCCAGTTGCTGCACGCCGTGTTCATCCACCACCGAAGTAGGGATGCGCTGGGCGTAGATCGCGCCGGTGGAGTAGAACTTGCGGCCGCTGATGCGAAAACCATCGCCGTCGCGGCTGATGGAGGTGACGCGGTCGTGGGCGGTTTTGGTGCCCAGTTCCGCCAAGGCGTTGCCGAAACGTTGCCCGGCGAGTACTTCGGCGTACAGGCGTTTTTGCTGGGCCGGGCTGCCATTCACACGCAGCACTTCCAGCGCATAAAAATGGTTTTGCGGGATCTGGCCCAGTGAGGCGTCGGCCTGAGCGATCAGGGCGATGACCTTGGCCAGAGTGACGTTGGACACACCGGCGCCGCCATATTCCTTGGGTACGCTGATGCCCCACAGGCCGGAGCGCGAAAACACGTCCAGTTCGGGCAGCGGCAAACGGCGTTCGCGGTCACGCTGGGCGCTGTCACGGGCAAAGTCTTCGGCCAGGTCGCTGGCGACAACAAGGGCTTGTTCGTCGCTGGTGATAACCGCGACGTTAGGGGAAAAAGTCATGGGTTTCTCCAGATGTCTGGTCGGTCAGATCCAGGAATGTCGAGCAGGCAAAGTGCCGTTCAGTCGATACGCGCCGATGGCGTGATACTTCCAGCGCACCGGGTCGTGCAGGGTGTGCACGCGGGCGTTGCGCCAGTGGCGGTCGAGGTTGAATTCGGCGAGGGTGGCGCGGCTGCCGGCCAGTTCGAAGAGTTTTTCGCTGACCAGCAACGACACTTCGGTGGTCAGCACCTTGGCCTCGGCCACGGCGATCGAGGCGCGGGCGGCCGAGTGCGCGGTGATCGGTGCGGCGCTGACTTCGTCCAGCAGCTTGCCGGCCTTGCGCAGCAGGGCCTCGGCGGCGTGCAGTTCGATTTTCAGTTTGCCGATATCGGCGATCACGTACAGGTCATCGCTGGCGCGTTCGACCTTGGCGTCGATCCACGGGCGCGAACGTTCGCGCACGAAGGCGATGGTGTCATCCAGCGCCCCACGGGCGATGCCGGCATCGATGGCGGCCTGGATCAGTTGCGAGACGGCGCCCTGGATATTCGGGCGTTCGCCGAGGCGCCAGTTGTCGACGATCAACTCTGCGTCCACCGGCACCTGATCGAGCAATACCGTGCCGCTGGCGGTGGTGCGTTGGCCAAAGCCCGACCAATCGTCAACGATGCGCAGCCCTGGCGTGCCACGGCGCACAAATGCCATGACTTGCTTGCCGTCATCGTTCAGTGCTTTTACCGCGACCCAATGGGCGAACAAGGCGCCGGTGGAGTAGAACTTCTGGCCGCTGATCACATGGCCGTCACCCTTGGCAGTGAGGCGCGCCTTGAGTTCCAGGGTGTTTTTGGTGCCGCGTTCCGGGCCGCCATTGCCGATGCGCCAACCGTCGAGCACGCTCTGGAACAGCTGCTTTTTCTGGCGCTCGGTGGCGGTGCTTTGCAGCAAGTGCAGAATGCCGAAATGGTTCTGCGGGATTTGTCCGAGGGCCGGGTCTGCTGCGCTGATGATCGCGAACACTTCGGCCAGGGTCACGAATGACACCTGGGGGCCGCCGTATTCACGGGGAATGGAAATACTGCCCAGCCCGCTGCGGGTGAACTGTTCAAGCTGCGCCCAGGGCAGCTTGCGCTGCTGGTCGCGTTTGGCCGCTTGCAGGCGCGCGGCCTGAGCCAGCTCGTGGGCCGCGCTTAACGTTTGGGCGTCGTTGCGCAGCACCGTGGCCGGCAACAGCAGTGGGGCTACGTCCAGATCACTCTGGGGGGGTGTTAGAGCCAAGTTAGACATCAGCGCCGCTCCTTGGCTGCACGTAATGCCCTGGCGTTATGCACCGGGGTAATTCTGACCATACCGACCTCGCATTCAATGAAATAAAAACAGAAAAATCAGAGATGTCCGGTGGTCCGGTGCATATACCCTAAGCGTGTTAAATTTTTAAATAAACTAACTTATTGGAATATGCATAGAAGGGCTGTCACCCGGGCTCGCAGGGCGAGCCGGGCTGGCGCGGTTGATAGGTCGTCGCGGCCCTGACGGGGCGGGCTGGCGGCTGTGGCGCGCAAGTAGCGATGTTCAAGGTGCGTACCGGTGCCCAGCGCGAATTATTGCCGACCCGATCGAGAATGCAGTAGGTCACGTCCAGCCGGCTGTCGTCGCCCGCTTCGATAATCACTGTGGAAGGCACCCACACCTGCACCGGCAGGCCGACGCCTTTGGCCTGGATTCTCGGCAGGTCCAGGCGCACATCGCCCCAGCGCAGGGTGATGGCGTCGCCCGTGGCCATGTTCAGGTAGGGCTGGATGGTCAGCGGGATGCCGCGCCGCACCTGGCTGCCGTTGACACCGTAGCGGCGGATGGTCTCGGGCAGGCCCACGGGGGCGAGGTTCTGGTTTTCATCGTCCAGCAGTGCGCAGGGGTGGCCACCCGGATAGCAGGTCTTCACGGGCACCTGAGTGAGGTCTGAACGTGCCGGGCCGTGGCCGACTTGCATGACCTGGTAGTGAACCCGTGCGGTGCCATCCTGAATAAAACTTTCGGGTACACGCAGGCGGGTCAGCGTGCCGACCTTGCACGCGGTAATCCGACGCGAGTCGGCAAAGCAGTTGTTCCAGAACAGTTCGATCAGGTCGCCCTCGTCCATGCCAGGGTAAGGCGCGATATCCACCTGCAATTGGGTCGCGGCGAGGGCATTGATGCCGTGTCGGTTTGCCTGGGGCAGGGTTGGGGCGGTGAACGTGGCCTGAGGTGCGGTGCGCGTCATAAGTAATCTCCTTGATGCAGCCAGCAGCAATCGTTCCGGCGCCCGTGGCGCGTTTGCGCGTAAGGTGCCGAAAGGAACGATTCAGTGAGTAGCCGGGATAGGATCCAATCCTCTGTGCGCTAGATAAGAGGGTTGGCCAGCGGGCGTCAATGGCGGCAAAAGGCTAAACGGCGAGTTGGAGCAGATTCAGAAAAGGCTGACGCGGCGGGGGATTTTAAGGCGGGTTTGGCGGGGTGTTTTACTGATGGGAACGAGGATTTTGTGTAGGAACGCTGTTAGGTGGGAGCTGGCAAGCCAGCTCCCACAAAAACTGTCAGTGGGCTAGAAACTTGCTCAAAAACTGCTTGGTCCGCTCTTCCTTGGGGTTGGCAAACAGCGCCTTGGCTTCGCCTTGCTCGACGATCACGCCTTTGTCGAAGAAGATCACCCGGTTGGCCACATCGCGGGCAAAGCTCATTTCGTGGGTGACGATAACCATGGTGCGGTTTTCTTCGGCCAGGCTGCGGATGGTCGCCAGCACTTCGCCGACCAGCTCCGGGTCGAGCGCCGAGGTGGGTTCGTCAAACAGAATCACCTCCGGCTCCATGGCCAAGGCACGCGCAATCGCCACGCGCTGTTGCTGGCCGCCGGACAGCCGCCGTGGGTACGCGTCTTCCTTGCCTGCCAGGCCGACCCTGGCCAAGAGCTTGCGACCGAGTGCGGTCGCCGCCTCGCGCGGCATCTTCTTGACCACGATCGGGCCTTCGATGACGTTTTCAAGCGCGGTGCGGTGCGGGAACAGGTTGAAGTTCTGGAACACAAAACCCACATGCTGGCGCAAGCGCCGCACCAGGCCTTGTTGCTGGTTGAGCGGTTTGCTGCTGTCGATCTCGATATCACCAACCTTGATACGGCCGCTGGTGGGTTCTTCGAGGAGGTTCAGGCAGCGCAGGAAGGTGGTCTTGCCGGAGCCGCTGGGGCCAATGATGGCGACCACTTCGCCTTCCTTGACCTCCAGGTCGATGCCGTTGAGTACCACCTGAGCGTTGAATTGTTTGGTCAGTTTTTCAACCACGATCATGCTCAGGACTCCAGGTCATGCCGGTTGACCCGGTCTTCCAGGCGATTTTGAAAGTGCGCCAGGATGCTTGCCAGGATCCAGTAGATCAGGGCGGCGGACAGGTACATGGTGAAGATTTCGAAGGTGCGCGCCGACACCAGCTGTGCCTGACGGAACAACTCCGGCACCTGAATGGTGGCGGCCAGCGCCGTGTCCTTGACCAGCGAAATAAAGCTGTTGCCCAGCGGCGGCAGGGCCGTGCGCATGGCCTGCGGCAGGATGGCCCGGCGCAGGGTCTGCGCGCGTGTCATGCCGATGCTGGCGGCAGCTTCCCATTGGCCGCGCTCGATGGAGCTGATCGCGGCGCGCAGGATTTCACAGGCGTAAGCGGCCATGTTCAGCGAAAAGCCGATCATGGCCGCCGGAATCGGATCCAGCTCGATGCCCACTTGCGGCAAGCCGTAGTAGATCAAAAACAGCTGTACCAGCAAGGGCGTGCCGCGAAAGAACGACACGTAGACTCGGGCGGTCCAGCTGAGAAGCTTGAAGCGCGACAAACGCATCAAGGCCAGGCCGAAGCCCAGCAGCAAGCCGAAAAACATCCCGCCGAGGCTAAGAATCACCGTGTAGTACGCGCCCTTGAGCAGAAAGGGCACGGAGTCCAGCGCGAGTTGGAAACCTGCTTCCATTATTCAGTGACGTCAGCGTTGAAGTACTTCTCGGACAGCTTTTTCAAGGTGCCATCGGCGCGCAGCTTGTCGAGGGCCTTGTTCACCGCGTCGAGCAGTTCCGGCTCGCCTTTGCGCAGGGCAATACCGGCTTCCTGACGAGAGAAGGCATCACCGGCCGCAGCAGTGTCCGGCGCCTTCTTGGCGTACTCCAGCGCGGCCAGGCGGTCGATCAGGATGGCGTCGATACGGCCGATGCGCAGGTCCTGGAACTTGGTCGGGTCATCGTTATAGGTCTTGATGATGGCTTTGGGTTGGTTGTCCTTGAGCCATTGTTCGTAGTTGGTGCCCAGGCCCACACCAACTTTCTTGCCGGCCAGGTCGTCGGCGGTCTTGATGCTGTCGACGTTTTTCTTCAGCACCAGCGCCTGGATACCAGACACGGTGTAAGGCTTGGAGAAGTCATACTTCTTCTTGCGCTCCTCGGAGATGGTCACCTGGTTGACCACCGCGTCCAGGCGCTTGGATTCCAGGGCGGCGAGGATGCCGTCCCACGGCGTGGCCTGCAGCTTGACCTTGACGCCCAGCTCTTTGGCCAGCGCTTCGGACAGCTCGACTTCAAAGCCGCTGAGCTTGCCGCTTTCATCGACAAAGCTGAACGGCGGGTAGGTGCCTTCCAGGCCGATCTTGATTTCGCCGGCTTTCTTGATGTTGTCCAGCTGCTCGCCCGCGATGGCTTGGCCCATCAGACCAGCCCCGAGTGCCAAGCCCAAAGTGCCAACCAGCAACGTGCGACGCAATACAGAAATAGTCATGAACAGCCCCTGTGTTTTTATGTTGAGCGAAGCAGGTGACGCAGTAGTCGTATCCTGCCTTAAAGCGCGGTGCGCGTCTTCGCCTGCGGCGCGACTATAAAGCCAGTTTTTAAGACTTGAAAATAATATAAAATTAATTTGATATTTCTTTATGGAATATTAAGTTGATCCAATGTGGGAGGACCCGCCACCTCTTCGATGTAGCGCTGTCGCGCATCAAACTGGTTCATCGTAAGGTTGAAGAACGCGGGCGGGGCAAAGGCCGTAACCAGCACTGGTGTGTCAGCACCCGAGTGGGAGAGTGGCCTGCACGGTATCGGCGTGGAGTCATTGTCGGCACAGCAAGCTGTGACCACGTATAAGAGAGTGAATCCGCTCGCCACCGTGTACCCCGCCCGCGTCATTCAATCCTGCGAGGAATTGTCATGACGCGCAAGAACCAAAAACGTTTTGAGGTCATCCACCCTGACTGCGCTGCCGTTGATGTTGGAGGCGGTGAACATTTGGCCGCCGTTGATCCGACCAAATGCGCTGAC
>NZ_FNOX01000005.1 GCF_900107155.1 Pseudomonas salomonii | reverse complement strand
CGCTGAAGCAAGCCGCCTCTATTGCACGTAACGACAAAAGTTTTATCGGTGCCAGCCACCGAGCGCGCCTGACCCGGATGGACACCTGTTGCGCGATTAAGGCGACAGCGCATCAACTGGCACGACTGATCTACGCGATGCTGACCAAAGGTCAGCCTTATGTTGAGAAAGGAATAGAGGAATTTGAAGAGCGTAGCCGGGACCGGCAACTGCGCGCCTTGGAGCGCAAGGCGCGAAAGTTGGGGTTGCAGCTGGTTAAAGCGGCTTGATTTTTAAGAGCAAAAACAATGAGTTATTTTTTGTTTGATAAGAGCGGGCTTGCTCGCGAATGCGGTGTATCAGATACACATTCAGTGACTGACACACCGCATTCGCGAGCAAGCCCGCTCCCACATTTGTTATGTGCAGTTCTCGCCACCGAACGGTAAACTCCGCGCATTGCTGTCTGGAGCTATTTATGCGCGAAGCGTTGAATCAAGGCCTGATCGACTTCCTCAAGGCCTCCCCTACTCCTTTTCATGCCACTGCGGCCCTGGCCCAGCGCCTGGAAGCGGCCGGTTACCAGCGTCTCGACGAGCGCGAAACCTGGGCCACCGAGGCCAACGGGCGCTATTACGTCACCCGTAACGACTCCTCGATCATCGCCTTCAAGCTCGGTAAGCATTCGCCGCTGCAAGACGGCATCCGCATGGTCGGCGCCCACACCGACAGCCCGTGCCTGCGGGTCAAGCCCCAGCCGGAGCTGCAACGTCAGGGCTTCTGGCAGCTGGGTGTGGAAGTCTACGGCGGCGCGCTGCTGGCACCGTGGTTTGACCGCGACCTGTCGCTGGCCGGCCGCGTGACCTTCCGCCGCGACGGCAAGGTCGAGAGCCAACTGATCGATTTCAAGTTGCCGATTGCCATCATCCCCAACCTGGCCATTCACCTGAACCGTGAAGCCAACCAGGGTTGGGCGATCAATGCCCAGACCGAGCTGCCGCCGATCCTTGCGCAGTTTGCCGGTGACGAGCGGGTGGACTTCCGCGCCGTGCTCACTGAGCAACTTGCCCGCGAACACGGCCTGAACGCCGATGTGGTGCTCGACTACGAGCTGAGTTTCTACGACACACAAAGTGCTGCGGTGATCGGCCTCAATGGCGACTTCATCGCCGGCGCGCGCCTGGACAACCTGTTGTCGTGCTACGCCGGCCTGCAAGCCTTGCTCACCAGCGAAAACGACGAAACCTGCGTGCTGGTGTGCAACGACCACGAAGAAGTCGGCTCCTGCTCGGCCTGCGGTGCCGATGGCCCGATGCTGGAACAGACCCTGCGCCGTCTTCTACCGGAAGGTGAGGAATTCGTACGCACCATTCAGAAATCTCTGTTGGTGTCGGCAGACAATGCCCACGGCGTGCACCCCAACTACGCCGAGAAGCATGACGCCAACCATGGCCCGAAACTCAACGCCGGCCCGGTGATCAAGGTCAACAGCAACCAGCGCTACGCCACCAACAGCGAAACCGCCGGGTTCTTCCGCCATCTGTGCATGGCCCAGGAAGTGCCGGTGCAAAGCTTTGTGGTGCGCAGCGACATGGGCTGCGGCTCGACCATCGGCCCGATCACCGCCAGCCACCTGGGCGTGCGCACCGTGGATATCGGCTTGCCGACGTTTGCCATGCACTCGATTCGCGAGCTGTGTGGCAGCCATGATCTGGCGCACCTGGTGAAGGTGCTGGGCGCGTTTTATGCGAGTCGCGATTTGCCCTGACATCAGGGGCTGAATGCGGTCAAAACTGTGGGAGCGGGCTTGCTCGCGAAAGCGGAGTGTCAGTCAATTCATCTGTAACTGGCACACCGCATTCGCGAGCAAGCCCGCTCCCACAGTTGGTTATGTATAAACCTGACCCATATCACTCCAACTTTCCACAATCCGACCTAGACTTGTCAGTATTCCCACTCCGACAAGGCCGTCGCCCCATGATCTCCATGTCTTCATTCCACGCCATGCTCATTCCCATCATCATCGGCATGATCCTGCTCGCGACCGGCTTCAACTTTCGCGACAAGCCCGTGGGTGTGTTTGGCATGTGGATCGGCATGCTGTTGATTCTCGGCACGGTGGTTTACAAGATCCTCGCCAAACTCGCGGAATAACAAATGCACTCGCATTGGGCATAGCGGCCTCGTACACTCGGTCAATTCGTCGTTTTCAAGGTTGACCGCCTCGTGCTTTCCCGTCTGTTTGCCCTGCCCTGCTATTTTCTGATCGCCCTGCTCACGCTGCTGCCCCTTGCGCCGGCACACGCCGTGAGCCTGCCCGGCCTGCTGGGCAGCACCAACAAGACCCAGCCCCAGGCCGATGTGCCGCTGGGCCAGTCGCTGGACGAAGTGATCAAGACCCTGGAAAACGACCAGCAGCGCACCCAGCTGCTGAGCGACCTGAAGAAGCTGCGCGAAGCCACGCGAAAAGCCCAGCCCGCGACCGAACAAGGCGTGCTCGGCCTGATCGGCAGCACCCTGGCCGGGCTTGAATCCCAGTTTTCCGGGGCCGACAGCCCGCTGGGGCGCTGGTCCAACGAGGTCGACCTGGCCAAGGATGAACTCACGGCGTTGATGCTGCCGGCCACCGAATGGCTGCCGATCATTTTCGGTTTTGCCGTGATCCTGGCAGTGTGGAGCCTGCTCGCCGCCGCGCTGATCTGGCTCAGCCACCGCGTGCGCGAGCGTTTCGGCCTGCCCGAAGAACTGCCGCAACACCCGCGCACCTGGGACATGGTGCGTTTCGCCCTGCGTAAATTAGGGCCATGGATGATTGCGTTGATCATCACGGTTTACCTCAGCTACGCGCTGCCTTCGTCCCTGGGCAAGTCCCTGGCGATGGTGCTGGCCTATGCGCTGGTGGTCGGCACCTGTTTCTCGGCCATCTGCGTGATTGCCTTCTCGGTGCTCGATGGCCCGCACCGCCACCGGGCGCTGTATATCCTGCGTCATCAGGCCTTTCGCCCGCTGTGGTGGATCGGCAGTTTTGCCGCCTTCGGTGAAGCCTTGAGCGACCCAAGGCTGGTTGCGGCGCTTGGCCAGCATCTGGCCCACACCGCCGCGACCGTCGCCAATGTGATGGCCGCGCTGTCCACCGGCGTGTTTATCCTGCGCTTCCGCCGCCCGATTGCGCATCTGATCCGCAACCAGCCGCTGTCGCGCCGCCTTACACGCCGCGCCCTCACCGACACGCTCTCGATTATCGGCTCCTTCTGGTACATCCCGGCGCTGTTGCTGGTGGGTATCTCGCTGTTCGCCACCTTCCTGTCGGCCGGCGACACCAGCACCGCACTGCGCCAATCGCTGCTGTGCACGGTGTTGCTGGTGTTGTGCATGGTGATCAACGGGCTGGTGCGCCGCCATGCGCTCAAACCGCAACGCGGGCACAAACGCCACGCGCTGTACTCCGACCGCCTGAAAAGCTTCGTCTATACCCTGGCCCATCTGGTGGTGTGGCTGGTATTCATCGAGCTGGGCCTGCGCGTGTGGGGCCTGTCGATGATTCGCTTCACCGAAGGTGACGGCCATGAAGTCAGCGTCAAGCTGTTCGGCCTGGGCGGCACGCTGCTGTTTGCCTGGCTGATCTGGATCCTCAGCGACACCGCGATCCACCATGCCCTCACCCGCTCGCGCAAAGGCCTGGCCAATGCACGTGCGCAGACCATGATGCCGCTGATCCGCAACGTGCTGTTCGTGACCATTTTTATCATCGCCGCCATCGTCGCCCTGGCGAACATGGGCATGAACGTCACGCCGCTGCTGGCCGGTGCCGGTGTGATCGGTATCGCCATCGGTTTCGGCGCACAGTCGCTGGTCGCCGACTTGATCACCGGCCTGTTCATCATCATCGAAGACTCCCTGGCGATTGATGACTACGTGGATGTCGGCGGCCACCTCGGCACCGTCGAAGGCCTGACCATCCGCACCGTGCGCCTGCGCGACATCGACGGCATCGTGCACACCATCCCGTTCAGCGAAATCAAGAGCATCAAGAACTACTCGCGGGAGTTCGGTTACGCGATCTTCCGGGTGGCGATCCCCTTCAACATGGAAATCGACGACGCCATCAAACTGATGCGTGATGTTGGCCAGAAAATGCGCAACGACCCACTGCAACGCCGCAACATCTGGTCGCCGCTGGAGATTCAGGGCGTGGAAAGCTTTGAGTCCGGCAGCGCGATCCTGCGGGCGCGCTTCAAGACCGCGCCGATCAAGCAGTGGGAAGTGTCACGGGCGTTCAACCTGTCACTCAAGCGCCAGCTGGATGAAGCCGGGCTGGACCTGGCGACACCGCGCCTGAGCGTGCAGGTGGTGACCGCCGGTACGGTGCAGGAGAAAGATCAACAACAATAAACAAGGAGAGGTCTGTATGCGTTTGAACGGTCTGACACACCCATGGGTTTTCGGCATGCTCTGCGGGCTCGCCAGCAGCGCGGTGATTGCGGCCAGCAATGGCCAGGGCAATGACCTGGAGAGTGCCCGGGAAGCAATCGCCACCCAAGCCAAAATCCTCGAACCGGCGTTACTGGAAACCCGCCGCGATATCCACGCCCACCCCGAGCTGGGCAATACCGAAACCCGCACCGCCGAACTGGTCGCCAAACAACTGCGCGACCTGGGCCTTGAAGTCAAAACCGGCGTGGCCCGCACCGGCGTCGTCGCCATTTTGAAAGGTGCGCTCCCCGGCCCGACCGTGGCCCTGCGTGCCGACATGGATGCGCTGCCGGTCAAGGAAGTCGCCGACCTGCCCTTCGCCTCCAAAGCCAAAGGCACCTACCTGGGCAAGGAAGTCGACGTGATGCACGCCTGCGGCCACGACGCCCACACCGCCATTTTGCTCAGCACGGCGAAAATCCTTACTGGCATGCGCGAGCGCCTGCCCGGCACCGTGGTGTTTTATTTCCAGCCGGCCGAAGAAGGCCCGAGCGACTTTATCCCCGACGGAAAAAACACCTGGGGCGCGAAAATGATGGTGCAGGAAGGCGTGATGAAGGCGCCCAAACCGGACGCGGTGTTCGGCCTGCATGTCTGGGCTGGTGTGCCTGCCGGGCAGATCGCCTATCGCCCTGGCCCGACCCTGGCCAGCTCCGATGACCTGCGCATCAAGATCCTCGGCAAACAGACCCACGCCGGCCGCCCGTGGGACGGCATCGACCCGATCACCGTCGGCGCGCAGACCATCGTCGGTTTGCAAACCGTGGTGAGTCGGCGCACCGACATCTCGTCATTTCCGTCGGTGGTGAGCATCGGCACCATCAATGGCGGCACCCGCTACAACATCATCCCCGAGTCGGTAGACATGAGCGGCACCCTCCGCTCCTACGACTACGGCATTCGCCAGAAGCTGCACGCGGACGTGCGCCAGACCGTGGAGAAAATCGCCGAAAGCGGTGGTGCCAAGGCCGAGGTCACGATCATCGAAAAATACGACCCGACCATCAACAACCCGGCACTCACCGAGAAAATGCTGCCAAGCCTGCGTTGGGCGGCCAAGGATGATGTGGTGCAAGGCCCACTGGTGGGCGGCGCCGAGGACTTCTCGTTTTACGCCAAGGAAGCGCCGGGGCTGTTTGTGTTTCTGGGGGTGACGCCGAGGGATCAGGACATGAGCAAAGCGGCGCCGAACCATAATCCGGGGTTCTTCGTGGATGAGTCGGCGTTGGTGGTGGGGGTGCGGACGCTGGCGTCGTTGGCGACGGATTATCTGTATACCAACACGCAGCAGTAAGGCTTTTCTGTGGGAGCGGCGGTGCGACGATTCGACTTGCTCGCGAATGCGGAGTGTCAGTTAACGCAAATATTGACTGATCCGACGCATTCGCGGGCAAGCCCGCTCCCACACAAGCCCGCTCCCACAGTTGATCTGGGGTGTGTCAGCCGGCCAGCGCAGCGCCATCCATCTTCTGGCGCAGGCTCAGCGGGCGCATGTCAGTCCAGACTTCTTCGATGTAAGCCAGGCACTCTTTCTTCATGCCGCTCTTGCCCACGGTGCGCCAGCCTTCGGGCACAGCCTTGTAGTCGGGCCAGATGGAATACTGTTCTTCGTGGTTGACCACTACCTGAAACAGGATGTCGTCGCGGTCAAATACTGAGGTCATTGCTGTTCTCCATCGCTGAAAAGCCGGCTGCGCACCACGCGCAGCACTGATATCTGTAGAAACGTACCAGGCCCGCTAAAAATTAGACGCTGGCGACCGCTGCCGTCAGCGCGCGCCCGAAGATCTCGGCCACGCGGTCGACTTCAGCGGCAGTAATCACCAGTGGCGGCAGGAAGCGCACCACGCTGCCGTGCCGGCCGCCCAGCTCCAGGATCAAGCCACGCTTGAGGCATTCGCGCTGCACCCGCGGCGCCAGTTGGCGATGCACCGGCGGGTGGCCCTGGGTATCGGGCGTGCCGTCGGGGTCAACCAGTTCAACGCCCAGCATCAGCCCGCGCCCACGAATATCGCCCAAGTGCGGGAAGTCGCGTTGCAGGATGCGCAGGTGCTCAGCCAGGCGCTCGCCCATGGCTGCCGCGTGGCCGGCCAGGTCGTGTTCCTTGAGGTAGCGCATCACCGCCGAGCCTGCCGCCATCGCCATCTGGTTACCCCGAAAAGTCCCGGCATGGGCGCCCGGCAGCCAGGTGTCGAGCCAGTCGCGATACACCACCACCGCCAGCGGCAAGCTACCGCCGATGGCCTTGGACATCACCACCACGTCCGGGATGATGCCCGCATGTTCAAAGGCAAACATCTTGCCGGTACGACCGAAACCACTCTGGATTTCATCGACGATCAAGGCCACTCCGGCCTGCTCGGTGATGCGGCGCAGGCCGCGCAACCAATCGAGATCGGCCGGGATCACACCGCCCTCGCCCTGCACCACCTCGACAATCACCGCCGCCGGCAAGAGCACGCCGGCTTCCGGGTCGTTGAGCAGGTTTTCCAGGTAATGCAGGTTGACCCGCACGCCTTCCGCGCCGCCCAGGCCGAATGGGCAGCGGTAGTCATAGGGGTACGGCAAAAATTGCACGCCATTACCCAGCAGAGCGCCCAAGGGCTTTTTCGGCCCCAGGCTGCCCATCAGGCTCAGCGCGCCCTGACTCATGCCGTGATAACCGCCCTGGAACGACAACACCGTGCTGCGACCGGTGGCGGTGCGCACCAGCTTCAACGCGGCTTCCACCGCATCAGTGCCGGTGGGGCCGCAAAACTGGATTTTCGCTTCCTGTGCAAGCGTTGCCGGCAACAGGCCAAACAGATCCTGGACGAATTGGTCTTTGACTGGCGTAGTGAGGTCGAGCGTGTGCAGTGGCAGCTCGTCGCTCAGCACCTGCCGGATGGCTTCGATCACCACCGGGTGGTTGTGGCCCAATGCCAGGGTGCCAGCACCGGCCAGGCAGTCGATGAAGCTACGGCCTTCAACGTCTTCCACGTAGATGCCCTTGGCCCGCTTGAGCGCCAGCGGGATACGCCGAGGATAGCTGCGGGCGTTGGATTCCTGCAGGCGCTGGCGGGCCAGCAGCGGGGTTTCTTCGAAGTGGTAGAGCGTTTCCACCGGTGCTGCGCCTGCATGCACCGGTGCGTCTTCGATACGGCTGGTAGCGACTGACATCTCTCGATCCCTCAATACGCGGGTAGGGGTGACCAAACGGGCGATCCGCTTAGGTGCGGATTTCATGTTCTGGAGACGCACCAGCGCTGGGGGGATTTAGGCTTGTTGTGGTTTTTGATCAAAAGCGGGACGCAGAGCGTCCGGGGCGGCATTCCCACGCTGAGCGTGGGAACGATCAAATCCCCCGGTAGCGCTCATTCAACGCATACAAAATCGCACACGTCTCCCCATCCAGCACTCCGCCATAATCGCGCGGCCGAAAGTGCATCTGAAACGCCCGCGTCCGCCATTCAAACGCTTGGCGATTCCAGGCCGGCTTATACCCAAACCGCTGAAACGCCCGCTCAACCTCCACCTCCGGCGGCAACCCCAGGCAAAACCGCCGCTGGTACATCGCCCGTGTTGCCTCATCAAACCAGGCGCCGATCCCGGCCTCGAACAAGCACCGCCAGGGCAACCGAGGCCCCGGATCACTCTTGCGCCAATACGCCACATCCGAATGCCCGAGCACATCCATAGGCCCCACTTGCGGGTAACGCTCAAGAATGTCGCGAACCAACGCGATCAACGTAGCAACCTGCTCACGGCCATACTCGGGAAAGGTAAACACTCCACCATCGTCGCGCGCCAGATTGACAATCTCGATGCCAATAGCACGGCTGTTGAGGTGATCACGCCCACCCCAATGGCTAACGCCGGCATGCCAGGCACGCTTATCTTCGTCCACCAGGCGAAACACCCGCAGCTCGTCATAACCGGCAGCGTGGTAGCTGGGTTCATCAGGATCAGGGAGCAAATAGTGCGCACTGACGCCCCCTCGGGTCAGCGTGCGTAAAGACGTTGCAAAGGGCGCTGCGGTGTAATGCAGGATGATCTGCCGCACGGGTTCGCCGTTGCGTTGATTAAAATCCTGGGCGGGGAAACTGCTGTCGATCACTAACACAAGAACCATCCTTTTCAATACAGGCCGAGTCATTCAGCCCGTTCAAACGCAAAAAAATTACCGCCATCCTGAAGGGATGGATTTCAGGCTGGCGGTAACTATTTAAGGTTTGAAGAAAAGTGTTCAGCGCCGCAGCGGCATGCCCAAGTCGACCCGCAGGCCGTCCGGTTGACTGTCGAATTTCAGCGAGCAGGAGCAGCGCTGCACAATGGCTTGCACGATCGCCAGGCCCAAGCCACAGCCCTCGCTGCTGCCATTGCGCCAGAAACGTTGGGTGAGGTATTGCAGGTCTTCAGCAGAAATCTGCTTGCCATGGTCGCGCACGCGAAACACCACGGTGTCGGCGCTGGTGAACACGCTCAGCTCAACGCGAGTGTCGCCCGGCGTATGGCGCAACGCGTTATCCAACAGGTTACGCAGGGCCGCTACCGCCAGCGCCACCGGCATCTCCACCGGGGATTGTGTGAGGTTTTCCGCCAGGATCAGGTCGATACGGCGGTTATCACCCGCATTGGCATCCTGAATCGCCAGCCGCGCCACTTGTTCGGCGCTTGACTGCAAGCCATCGTCAAACGACAGGCTGCCCTCGACCCGCGCCAGCAGCAGTAACTGCTCCAGGGTGCGATGCAAGCGGTCGGCGCCCTCTTCGGCGTGGGCCAGGGACTGGTCCCGGGCCGCGCCGTCGGTCATGCGGGCCACTTGCAGGTGGGTCTTGATCGCCGTCAGCGGGCTGCGCAGTTCGTGGGCGGCATCGCCGGTCAGGCGGCGCTCGCGCTCAATGGTCTTGGCGATGCGCTGCAACAGTTGGTTCTGGGTGTCGAGCAGCGGTTTCAATTCGCTGGGCAGCGGGTGAATCTGCAGCGGTTCGAGGGAATCGGCACTGCGGCGCATCAGGGCATCACGCATGCGGTTAAGGGGCAGCAGACTTTGGCCGATGCCCAGCCACAACAGGCACAGGCAACCCAGCAGGGCCACGCCCACCGGCACCGAGGCCGCCAGCAGGATCGACAGGTTCAGCGCCTCACGCTCCACATGGCGGTCGGCGGTGGTGATCAGCAGGTCGCCACGGGACAAGGTGAAGCTGCGCCAGCCCACACCGTCAATCATCTGGTCGCGAAAGCCGCTTTTGCGCGACTCCAAACCTTCATCCGGGGTCATGTGGCTGCGCGCCAGGATTTCCCCGCGCAGGGAGCTGACCTGGCAGGCCATGCCGCCTGGCACGTTGAGTTGTTCAGTGCGCAAATGCGTAGGCGCGCCGCTCACACTGGCCAGGCCGGGCATCTGCTCGGTCAGCCCGGCCACCATGCGCGCCGATGCCACCAGGCGCTGGTCGAGGGAAAACATCATCTGGTTGCGCAGATCGTTGAGCATCCAGGCAGCTGCCAGGACCCAGATCAACACAAAAGCAGCGCCCAACTTGAACGTCAGGCGCAGGCGCAAACTCATCACGACGCGTCCTCTCCCCCATCCGCCGTGCCCAGGCGATAACCCAGGCCGCGCACGGTTTCGACGATGCCGTTACCCAATTTGCGCCGCAGGTGATGGATGTGCACGTTGAGGGCGTTGCTTTCCAGTTCGTCGTTGAAGCCGTAGACGCTGTCTTTGAGTTGCTCGCTGGACAGCACGCGGCCCTTGTTATGCAACAGCGCCTGCAACAAGGCTTGCTCGCGACGTGACAGGTCGACCGGCTGGCCGGCCAGGAAGGTTTCGCGGCTGCTGGGGTCGTAGGCCAGTTGGCCATGTTCGATCAGGTTGACCCGACGCCCCGCCACCCGACGCAGCAACGTTTGCAGGCGTGCGGCAAGTTCACGCAGGTCGAAGGGCTTGAGCAGGTAGTCGTCGGCACCGGCTTGCAGGCCGTCGACACGGTTGGTGACCGAGTCGCGGGCGGTGAGGATCAGCACCGGAATTTCCAGGCCCTGGCTGCGCTGTTGTTGCAGCAACTTGAGGCCGTCTTCATCGGGCAAGCCCAGGTCGAGCACCATGATGTCGAACGTGGCGGCCTTGAGCATCGCGCGTGCGGCGGCGGCCGAGGCCACGCGCTCGACGGTAAAACCCTGGGCGCCAAGCCCGGCCACAATGCCGCTGGCGATCAGTTCGTCGTCTTCACAGACCAGTACGTGCATGGTTAACCCTTCAAGAAAGATGGGGGAATTAAAGGTCGGGCGGATTAAGCGCCGATTATGCCGTGAAAACCGACAGGCTCAGTTTAGAATAGCGCCCGGTTAATCATCGGTTAATCAACACCACACATTGTGTGCCTAACTTGCATCGAACTAAGGCTTGACCATGCGGTATCTGTTTACCTTTCTGCTGGTGTTATTCGCAGGGTTCGCCCAGGCCGCGCCGGGCAATCCATTCGAGACCAAACCCGATTTCCTGCCGGTGGGCAAAGCGTTCACCTTTACCTCCGAGCGTCTTGAAAGCGGCGAAACCCAGCTGTATTGGCAGATTGCCGACGGATATTACCTTTACCAGCAACGCATGAAGTTCGACGGCCTGGCCGAAAAACCCGTGCTGCCGCAAGGCGAAGCCCATAGCGATGAGTTTTTCGGCGAGCAGCAAGTGTACCGCCAGGGCCTCGAAGTGAAGATCCCGGCCGGTGCCACCGGCCAGGTCAAGCTCGGCTGGCAGGGCTGCGCCGATGCGGGCCTGTGCTACCCGCCGCAGTCGATCACCGTGGACCTGGGCGGCAACCCGGCCGTAGCGGCCACCGCACAAGCCCAGGACCAAAGCCTGGCCAGCGGCCTGCAACAGCGCAGCCTGGGCTGGAGCCTGCTGGTGTTCTTTGGCCTGGGCCTGCTGCTGGCATTTGCCCCGTGTTCGCTGCCGATGCTGCCGATTCTCGCGGGCCTGGTGGTCGGCAGCGGTGCCAGCCCGCGTCGTGGTTTTGCCTTGGCCAGCAGCTACGTGGTGTGCATGGCGCTGGTGTATGCGGCGCTCGGCGTACTGGCCGCGCTGCTCGGCGGCAACCTTGCCGCCCTGCTGCAAACGCCGTGGATCCTTGGCAGCTTCGCCGCGCTGTTTGTGATCCTGGCCTTGCCGATGTTCGGCTTCTTTGAACTGCAACTGCCGGCTTTCCTGCGTGATCGCCTGGACAACGTCAGCCGTCAGCAAAGCGGCGGCAGCCTGGTCGGCGCCGGGATTCTCGGTGCGCTGTCCGGCCTGTTGGTCGGCCCGTGCATGACCGCACCACTGGCCGGCGCCCTGCTGTATATCGCCCAGAGCGGCAACGCGCTGCACGGCGGTTTGATCCTGTTCGCCATGGGCATCGGCATCGGTATTCCGCTGTTGCTGCTGGTGACCGTGGGCAACCGTTTCCTGCCCAAGCCGGGCACCTGGATGAACGTGCTCAAGGGTGTCTTCGGTTTCCTGTTCCTCGGCACCGCCGTGCTGATGATTCGCCCGGTGGTCGGCGAAAGCCTGTGGCTCGGCCTGTGGGGCGTCTTGGCGCTGGTGATGGCCTACTGCGGCTGGACCCTGGCCCGCGAATACGGGCTGGCGGCCAAGGTATTCGGCGCCGGCTCCCTGGTGCTGGGCCTGTGGGGCGCAGTGCTGGTAGTGGGCGCGGCCGGTGGCAGCGACGACCTGTGGCAACCGTTGAAGGTCTACAGCGGCTCGAAGATGGCTGCTGCGTCCAGCGCCCACGACGCCTTCATGACCATCAACGACCCGGCCGTGCTGCAAAGCCAGCTCGACAGCGCCAAGGCCCAGGGCCAATGGGTGCTGGTGGACTACTACGCCGACTGGTGCGTGTCATGCAAGATCATGGAAAAACAAGTCTTCGGCCAACCCCAGGTGATGGACGCCCTCAAAGACGTGCGCCTGTTGCGCCTGGACGTCACCGCCGACAACGCCGCCAGCCGCGAACTGCTCGGGCGCTACAAGGTGCCGGGGCCACCTAGCTTCGTGTGGATCGGCCCGGACGGTGAAGAACGTCGCGCCCAACGCATCACCGGCGAAGTGGATGCCGCCGCCTTCCTGCAACGCTGGACGCAAACCCGAGACGCGCGCTGATGCTGACCCTGACCATCGGTACGTTCGCCATCGCCCTGAATCACATCCTGCTGATCAGCGCGCTGATCCTCGCCACGCTGGTGGGCTGGCGCGTGGCCAAGCGTGGCGGTGAAAACCCCGAATCGGTGCTGTTCAGCCTGTTTTTGCTGGGCATGCTGGTGGCACGCTTAAGCTTTGTACTGATGTACTGGAGCGACTACAGCCACGACCCACTGCAAATGGTCGACCTGCGCGACGGCGGCTTCCTGCCCTGGCCCGGCGTGATCGCACTGGTGCTGGGCGCCGTGTTCTACGGCTGGCGCCGCCCGGCCATGCGCACCCCGCTGAGTGCCGGGGTGGTCACCGGGCTGGTGTTCTGGGGCCTGACCAGCGTGTCCCTAAGCCTTTACGACAAGGGCTCGCAACTGCCGGACATCACCTTGCGCAATGCCAATGGCGATGTGGTGCAACTGGCCGACTACAAAGGCGGCCCGCTGGTGATCAACCTCTGGGCCACCTGGTGCCCGCCGTGCCGCCGCGAGATGCCGGTGCTGGAGCGTGCGCAACACCAGCGCCCGGACGTGACCTTCCTGTTCGTCAACCAGGCCGAAAGCATGCAAAGCGTCAGCACCTTTCTCGCCACCCAGGGCCTGACCCTCGACAACGTGCTGTTTGATGCCAGCGGCCGCCTCGGCCAGGCCGTGGGCTCCATGGCCCTGCCGACCACCCTGTTCTACCAAGCTGATGGGCGTCTGATCAACAGCCACCTGGGCGAGTTGTCCCAGGCCAGCCTGGCCCGTGCCATGGAACCCTTCGACACTGCCCCTGCTGCCACAAGGAAACCGACATGCCAAGACTCCGCCACCTGCTGACCCTGCTGCCGCTGACGCTTGCGGCCACACTGGCCCAGGCCGAAGACTGGCCGGCGCCGATCAAACAGATCGAAGCCAAGGGTGCCAAGATCCTCGGCAAGTTCGACGCGCCCAGCGGCCTCACCGGCTACGCCGCGCAATACCAGAACCGTGGCATGGCCCTGTACCTGACCGCCGACGGTAAAAGTGTGCTGGCCGGTAACCTGTACGACGCCCAAGGCAATGACCTGAGCAGCGCGCCCCTGGAAAAACTGGTGTACGCGCCGATGGCCAAGGAAGTCTGGGCCAAGATGGAACACAGCAACTGGATCCAGGACGGCGACAAAAACGCGCCGCGTATCGTCTACCTGTTCAGTGACCCCAACTGCCCGTACTGCAACATGTTCTGGGAACAGGCACGCCCGTGGGTCAAGGCCGGCAAGGTGCAATTGCGCCACATCATGGTCGGCATCATTCGCGAAGACAGCCCAGGCAAATCCGCCGCGCTGCTGGCCGCCAAAGACCCGCAAAAAGCCCTGGAAGCACACGAAGCCGCCGGCAAGGGCAGCAAATTGCAGGCGCTGGACAAGATCCCGGCAGATATCGAAGCCAAGCTCGATGCCAATATGAAGTTGATGGAAGAGCTGGAACTGTCGGCGACGCCGGCAATTTTCTATCGTGATGACAAGGGCGGCTTGCAGCAACAGCAAGGCGCGCCGTCGCCAGACAAGCTGGTGAAGATTCTCGGACCAAAATAGCCCATCAGATCGTTCCCCACGCTCTGCGTGGGAATGCCTCAGGTGACGCTCTGCGTCACGCTTTGGGACGCAGAGCGTCCTGGGCTGCATTCCCACGCGGAGCGTGGGAACGATCAGTGAAGCTCTGTCGGCGACGCCAGCGATTTTCTATCGGGATGACAAGGGCGGTTTGCAGCAACAGCAAGGCGCGCCGTCGCCGGACAAGCTGGTGAAGATTCTCGGCCCGAAATAGCCCATCAGATCGTTCCCCACGCTCTGCGTGGGAACGATCAGTTACAAACCTTCCAACTCCGCCATCAAATCACTCAACCGATCGACCTTCTCCGCACTGATCTCATTGGCCGCGAGGCCGTTGATGTACTCGGCCAACTCCGCCACCGTGCTGCACTCGAACATTGCCCGCAGCGGCACATCCCGTTGCAGGGTTTTCTGCACCCGCGAAGCAATCTGCGTGGCCAGCAATGAATGCCCGCCCAACTCGAAGAAGTTGTCCTGCACGCCTACCCGTTCAACCTTCAGCACCTCGGCCCAGATCGCCGCCAAGGTCGCTTCCAGTTCGTTGCGCGGCGCCAGGTAGTGCTGGCTGTGCAGTTGGCCAATCTCCAGGGCCGGCAGAGCCTTGCGGTCCAGCTTGCCATTGGCGTTCAGCGGCAAGCGGTCGAGCCATAGCCAGTGCAGCGGCACCATGTATTCCGGCAATTGCGCGCGCAGGCGCTGCTTGATACGGTCCATGCGCTCACCTGGGTTCAAGGCTTCATCGGCCGCCACCAGGTAACCCACCAAATGCTTGCCGTTGACGCCTTCCTGCACGCCGACTGCCGCATCCCGCACTTCTGGCTGTTCATGCAGGCGCGCTTCGATTTCACCCAGTTCGATGCGGTAACCACGAATCTTCACCTGATGGTCGATACGCCCGACATACTCCAGCACACCATCATTGCGCCGACGCGCCAGGTCGCCGGTGCGGTACAAGCGCTCGCCCGGCGCGCCAAACGGGTTCGGCACAAACACCTGGGCGGTGCGCAACGGGTCGCTGACATAACCACGCCCTACGCCCGTGCCTGCCACACACAACTCGCCCACAGCCCCTTGCGGCACCAACTCCAGCGCACCGTCGAGCAGGTACAAACGGTTGTTGTCGGTTGGCGTGCCAATCGGCAGGTACGTGCCACGGGTCGACGCCAGGTCAACGCGGAAGAACGCCACGTCATCCGAGCACTCCGCCGGGCCATAAGCGTTGACCAAGCCGATCTCGGGGTAACGCAGCAACCACTGGTGCGCCAGCTCCGGCGGCATGGCTTCACCCGTCGGCAGCATCCAGCGCAAGCCATCCAGGCTCATGCGTTCTTGAGCGAGCATGCCCTGGATCAGCGACGGCACACTCTCCAGCACGGTGATGCCCTGCGCCTGCACATGCGCCAGCAAACCCTGCGGATCATGGGCGATGCTGTTCGGCACAATATCCACCCGCGCGCCAAACAGCGGCGCGGCGAGGAACTGCCACACGGAAATATCGAAGCTCTGCGAAGCGGTCTGCGCGATCACATCCTTCTCAGTCAGTTGCAGATACGGCACCTTGCTCAACTGGTTATTGAGCATGCCGCGCTGTTCCACCATCACGCCTTTGGGCAACCCCGTGGAGCCGGAGGTGTAGATCACATAGGCGAGGTTATCCGGCGCGCTGTAGATGCCCGGGTTTTGCCCACGGCCGGGCACTTCTTCCCAGACCAGCAGCTGGCAGTCGGTGCCGTCCAGCAATTCAATCGCCTGCTCGCGGCACGCTTCAGTGCACACCAGCAACGGCGTGCGGCTCAGGTCGATGATGCGGCTCAAACGCTGGCTTGGCAGGCCAGGGTCCAGCGGCAGGTAACCGGCACCGGCCTTGAAGCTGCCGATGATCATGCCGAGCAAATCCAGGTTACGCTCGGCCAGCAGCGCCACCGGCTGATCCAGCCCGACACCGGCCTCAATCAGCGCGTAGCCCAGGCCGTTGCTGCGGCGGTTCAATTCATCGTAGGTCCATTGCTGGTCGAGGCAACTGGCGGCGATGCGCTGCGGATGCTGCGCCACCTGCGCTTCGAACAGCTCGATGTAACTGCGCGCCAGCGGGTAGTCATGCTCGCTCTGGTTGCAACCGTCGACCAGGAACGCCCGCTCCTGCTCACCGATCAGCGGCAGGTCGGCCATATCACCATGGAAGCCCTGCACCAACGCCAGCAACAGACGCTTGAACTCGCCGAGCATGCCTTGCACGGTGGTTGCATCGAAATAACGCTGGTCGTAGGACAGGTGCAAGCCGAGGTCATCGCCCGGATAACACACGGCCGTCAACGGGAAGTTGGTGTGGGTGCGGCCGGAATCCGAGGTGGCGTTCAGGCTTTGCGCACGGTCCAGCACCGACACTTCCACCGGCGCGTTTTCAAACACGAACAGGCTGTCGAACAGCGGCTGGCCCTTGGGCAGTTCGCTGTGTTCCTGAATGGTCACCAGCGGCAGGTACTCGTATTCGCGCAGTTGCATATTGCTGTCGAGCAGGCCGCTCAGCCACTGGCGCACGCTGCAAGGCTGGTCGTCTTGCGGCAGTTTCACCCGCAGCGCGATGCTGTTGATGAACAGGCCGACGGTGCGTTGCATCTCGGGCATTTCCACTGGGCGCCCGGCCACCGTGACGCCGAACAACACGTCTCGCTCACCGCTCAATCGCCGCAGCACCAAGGCCCACGCCGCCTGGGCGAAGGTGTTGACCGTGAGTTGATGGGCCTGGGCCAGTTCGCGCAATTGCGCACCGTCGCGGGCATCCAGGCGGGTGTAGCAATCGCCCACCACCATGCCGCCGCTGTGGCCGGCGTGTTCACGCAGGAACGGCCGGTCGCTCGGGATCGGCGTGGTGCGCTCAAAGCCTTGCAGGTTCTGCTGCCACCACTGGCGTGCTTCATTCAGGTTCTGGCGTTGCAGCCAGGCGATGTAATCGCGGTAGCGCGGCGGCGTGGCCAACTGCGCCTCGCGACCCTCGCCGAGGGCCATGTAAATATCGAAGAAGTCATTCATCAGCAACGAGCGGCACCAGGCATCGATGAGGATGTGGTGGTTGCTCATCATGAACCAGTAGCGCGCTTCACCGACGCGGATCAGGCGCAGGTGGAACGGCGCCTGGTTGAGCAGATCAAACCCGGCCTCGCGCTCGGCCTTGAGCAAGGCTTGCAGACGCGGCTCCTGTTCGGCTTCGGGGTCATTGCTCCAGTCCAGGTAGTCAATCGGCGTGCTGCCCGGCTTGTGGATCACTTGCAGCATGTCCTCGCCGACGTTCCAGCAGAACGACGCACGCAAGGCTTCATGCCGGGCGATCACCGCCTGCCAGGCTTGGGCGAAACGCTCGGGGTCCAGAGCGCTGTTGATGCGGTAGCGGTCCTGCATGTAATAGAGGCCGGTGCCCGGTTCCAGCAAGGTGTGCAGCAGCAGGCCTTCCTGCATCGGCGTCAGCGGGTAAACGTCTTCGATGACATTGGCCGGCACCGGCAGGCTGTCGAGCTGTGCTTGAGTCAGGTGCGCCAGCGGGAAGTCGGACGGCGTCAGGCCGCCCGCCTCGTCGTTGAGGCAATGCGCGATCAGGCTTTGCAGCTCGCTCACGTACGCCTGCGCCAGTTCACGGATGGTCTGTGGGTCATGGCGCTCACGGCTGAAGGTCCAGCGCAGCAGCAACTCACCGCCATACACCTGGCTGTCGACACTCAGCTCATTGGGCAGCGGCGCATCCGGATCGTGGGCCAGGCCCGCCGATTCATCCAGCGGGTGGAACAGTGCATCGGCGCCGAAGCTCTGGTCGAACTGGCCGAGGTAGTTGAAGGTGACCTGCGCCGTCGGCAGCGCGGCCATGGCCTGCTTGCACTGGTCGTCCGCCAGGTAGCGCAGCACGCCATACCCCAGGCCTTTATGCGGCACGCCGCGCAGTTGTTCCTTGATGGCCTTGATCGAGTCGCCCTGCCCGGCGTGCGGTGTCAGGCGCAGCGGGTAAGCGCTGGTGAACCAGCCGACGCTGCGGGTCAGGTCGATCTCATCGAACAGGGGTTCACGGCCATGGCCTTCCAGTTGAATCAAGGTCGAGGCGTGCCCCGTCCAGCGGCACAGCACGCGGGCCAAGGCGGTCAGCAGCAGGTCGTTGACTTGGGTGCGATACGCGCTCGGCGCCTGTTGCAATAACTGGCGGGTGTGTTCGGCGCCCAGGCGCACGCTGACGGTCTCAGCCTCGCGGTTGCGCAGCGAACCCTGTGCCCGCGCCACTGGCAGTTCCACCGCAGGACCGGCCAGTTGGTCTTGCCACAGGCTCAACTCTTCACGCAGGGATTCGCTGCCGGCATAAGCGCGCAAGCGCGCAGCCCAATCGCGCAATGCGCTGGTTTTGGCCGGCAGGCTGACGGACTGGCCGTCGCTCAACTGACGGTAAACCGTTTGCAGGTCCTCCAGCAGAACGCGCCACGACACGCCGTCCACCACCAGGTGATGAATCGCGATCAACAGGCGTTGCTGGCCTTGCGGGCCGTCCACCAGCAAAGCCCGTAACAGGGGGCCATGCTCAAGGTTCAGGCTGCGTTGAGTGTCAGTGAACAGCGCGGTGCAACCCTGCATGTCGCGCACTTGCGCCTGCATCAGCACGCCGCCTTGGGGCACGGCCAAGTGCTCGGCATGCCAGTGTGCGTCGCGCGTGGAGAAGCTCAGGCGCAAGGCGTCGTGATGTTCCAGCACCGCCAGCAGCGCTTGCTCCAGGCGATGGGGCTCCAGCAATTGCAGGGGCTTGAGCAACAATGCCTGGTTCCAGTGCTGACGGTTGGGGATCTCGGTATCAAAGAACCAGTGCTGGATCGGCGTCAGGCCCGAGCTGCCGGTGAGCAGGCCTTGCTCGGCGGTCACCCGTTCGGTACGCGTGGCCACAGCGGCCAGGGTTTGCACGGTCTGGTGCTGGAACAAATCCCGTGGGCTGAAATGAATCCCGGCCTGCCGCGCACGGCTGACCACCTGGATCGACAGGATCGAGTCACCGCCCAGCTCAAAGAAGTTATCGTCCAGGCCGACTTGCTGCACGTTCAACACCGCGCACCAAATGGCCGCCAGGCTTTGCTCCAGCTCATTGCGCGGCGCCACGTAGGTTTGGCGATTGGCCTCAGGGTCGGGCTGCGGCAAGGCGCGGCGGTCGAGTTTGCCATTGGCGGTCAGCGGCATGCTGTCGAGCACGATCAGGTGGGCGGGCACCATGTAGTCCGGCAGCTGCGCCTTGAGGTGCGCCTTGAGTGCATCACGCAAGGCAGCAGGGTCGGCGTCGCTGACCAGGTAGGCCGCCAGCTGTTTACCACTGGCTGAATCCAGCGCCAGCACCACGGCTTCGCGCACGGCTGCGTGCTCCAGCAGCCGGGTTTCAATTTCGCCCAGTTCAATACGGAAACCGCGAATCTTCACTTGATGGTCGACACGGCCCAGGTACTCCACCAGGCCGTCGGCGCGTTGGCGCACCAGGTCGCCGGTGCGGTACAAACGGCCGCCATCGGCAGCAAACGGATCGGCGACAAACCGCTCGGCCGTCATGCCCGCACGTTCGTGATAACCCTGGGCCAGACCGGCGCCGCCGACATACAGCTCGCCGGTCGCGCCTTGGGGCACCAGCGCCAGGTCGGCGTCGAGAATGTAAGCCACGCGAGCACCGATGATGCTGCCGATCGGCACGCTGGCGGCGCCCTCTTCCAGCACCTGCGGCGCCAGGCTGGCCAGCGGCATCACCACGGTTTCGGTCGGGCCATAGGCATTAAAAAATAGCTCGGGCTGGAACGCCGCACGAATCCGCTGCAAGTGCTCGCCGGTCAGTGCCTCGCCGCCGGTGATGCACATGCGCACCGGCAGAGTCTGTTGCTGGGTCGCCAGCCATTGCGCCAACTGGCTGCCGTAGCTGGGGGTAAAGCCGAGGATAGTGATGCCATGGGCGCGGATCAGCGCGCAGATTTCTTCGGCATCCCACTGGCCTTGGGCGCGCAACACCACCTGCGCACCGCTGAGCAGCGGCACCAGCAAACGCTCGGTGGCGGCGTCGAAGTTGATGGAGTAGAAGTGCAGCTCGCAATCATCCGCGCGCATGCCAAAGCGCTCGATCACGGCCTGGCAATGCATGGCGATTTCACCGTGGGACACCACCACGCCTTTCGGCTTGCCGGTGGAGCCGGAGGTGTAGATCAGGTACGCCTGATGTTGCGGCAAGTTGATAAACGGCAGCGCGTCGGCAGGGTAATTGGCCAACACCGGCAAGTCATCTTCCAGGCACCAGCAGGCGACCGTCGCCGGCAATTCGCCAAGGGCTTCGAACATCGCCGCATCGCTGAGCAGCAGGCCGAGGCCGCTGTCTTCGATCATGTAGTGCAGGCGGTCGAGCGGGTATTCCGGGTCCAGCGGCACATAAGCGCCGCCGGCCTTGAGGATCGCCAGCAGGCCGATGACCATTTCCAGCGAGCGCGGCAGCGCCAGGCCGACCCGCACCTGCGGGCCAACGCCGCGCTCGCGCAGCATCCACGCCAGGCGGTTGGCGTGCTCGTCCAGTTCGCGATAGCTGAGCGTCACCCCGGCAAAGGTCAACGCCGGTGCATCGGGCCGGGCCAAAGCTTGTTGGCTGAACAGCGGGTGAAGGCACTGATCCAGACGGTGTTCACCCGCCTCGATACCCAGACTGCTCTGCAAGGCGCGCTGCTCAGTGGCGGTCAGCAAGGGCAACTCGCTCAGTCGCTGTTGCGGGTTAGCGATCAACGCTTCCAACAGGTTTTGCCAATGTGCGGCCATCCGCGCAATGCGCGGCTCGTCGAACAGGTCGGTGCTGTAGGTCAGGCAGCAACCCAGGCGATGGTCGAGGTCGGTGACTTCCAGGTTGAGGTCGAACTTGGTCGCCCGCGCATCGTTGACCAGGTACTCAACCGTCATGCCCGCCAGTTGGCGGCTCTGCTGGAATTCCCAGCGCTGCACGTTGCACATCACCTGGAACAGCGGGTTATACGCCGCGCTGCGCGGTGGCTGCAGGGCTTCCACCAGATGATCGAATGGCAGGTCCTGGTGCGACTGGCCTTCGATCACGGTATGGCGCACTTGCTCGAACAACTCGGCCACATTCATCTGCCCATCGAGCTGGCAACGCAGCACCTGGGTGTTGAGGAACGCGCCGATCAGACCTTCGCTTTCCGGGCGAATGCGGTTGGCCACCGGCGCGCCGATGCGCAGGTCGGTCTGGCCGCTGTAGCGGTAGAGCAACACCGCCAGGGTGGCGGTCATGGTCATGAACAGCGTCAGGCCACGTTCGGCGTTAAAGGCGCGCACGCGAGCGGCCAAGTCGTCGCTGAGATCGAAGCGGTACAGCTCGCCCCGGTGGCTTTGCACCGGCGGGCGTGGGCGGTCGGCGGGCAGTTCCAGCAAAGGATGCTCGTGACCCAGCTGTGCGGTCCAGTAGTCCAGTTGGCGTTGGCGCTCGCCAGCCTCCAGCCACTGGCGCTGCCACACGCTGTAGTCGAGGTATTGCACCGCCAGCGGCGCCAGCGGCGAATCGCGTTCGTCGATAAACGCCTCGTACAGCGCGCCCAGTTCTCGGGCAAAGATGTCCATGGCCCAGCCTTCGGTGACGATATGGTGCAGGGTCAGCACGAAGTAGTGCTCCTGCTCGCCGGCCTTGACCACGCAGGCGCGCAACAGCGGCCCGGTTTCCAGGTTGAACGGCGTGTGGGCTTGTTGATCGGCGAAATCCTGCAGGCGCTGCTGACGCTCAGCGTCGGTGAGCGCGGAGAAATCCTGCCAGTCCATGCGCAGGCCGGTTTGCGCCGCGACCTTTTGGTACGCCACGCCATCGACGCTCGGAAAGGTGGTGCGCAGGGTTTCGTGGCGCATGATCAAGGCTTGCAACGCGGCCTCAAAACGCCCCACATCCAGCACGCCACGCAGGCGCGCCATGCCGCCGACGTTGTAGGCCGGGCTGTCGGGTTCCATCTGCCAGAGGAACCACATGCGTTGTTGGGAATAGGACAACGGCACCGGCGCGCTGCGGTCGACCCTGGCAATAGCGGTTTGCTGATTGCGTTGGTCAGAGGCCTGGATCAAGCCGACCTGCTCGGCAAATGTGCCCAGCTCGCTGGCTTCGAACAAGGTGCGCAACGGCAATTCGACGTCACAGGCCTGACGGGTGCGCGAGATGATTTGCGTGGCCAGCAACGAATGGCCACCGAGGGCGAAAAAGTCGTCGCCCAGGCCGATACGTGGCAAGCCCAGCACTTCGCGCCAGATCGCGGCGATTTGTTGTTGCAGCGGCGTTGCAGGCTCGATGTGTTCACGGGTTTGCCACACCGGTTCGGGCAAGGCCCGGCGGTCGAGTTTGCCGCTGGGGCTCAGGGGCATGGCGTCCAGGCGCATCAGTAATGCGGGCACCATGTACTCCGGCAACTCGGCGGCCAGGGCGGTTTTCACCGCTTGCTCGGTAAGCTGCGCAAGCGCGGTGTAGTAGCCGATCAGTTGTGCATCACGCACCAGCACTACGGCTTGTGCGATGCCGTCCAGCGCCAGCATCCGGGCTTCGATTTCTTCGGGTTCTACACGAAAGCCACGCAATTTGACTTGTTGATCGAGGCGGCCCAGGTACTCGAGCACGCCATCGGCGCTCCAACGCACGCGGTCGCCGGTGCGATACAGGCGTGTGCCGGGTTCGCCCAACGGGTCGGCGACAAAACGCTCGGCGGTCAGCCCAGCGCGGCCCAGGTAACCGCGCGCCAGGCCGATGCCGCCGATGCACAGTTCGCCCGGCACACCGGCCGGCAACGGGTTGAGTTGCTCATCCAACACGCGGCAGATCACATTGCCCAGCGGCCGGCCGATAGGCGAGCGCTCGCCATCCGTAAACTGGCAATGCCAATGGGTCACGTTAATCGCGGTTTCGGTCGGGCCATAACGGTTGTGCAGTTGCACCGCCGGCAACTGCGCCAGCACGCGGTTACGCAGCTCGGCAGGCAAGGCTTCACCGCCGGAGAACAGACGCCGCAGGCTGGTGCACTCAGCCACCAGTGGCTCGTCGATAAACAGCTGCAACAGCGGCGGCACAAAGTGCAGCGTGGTCACGCCATGTTCCTGTACCAGCTGCGCAATGCGGTGCGGGTCGCGATGTTCGCCAGGGCCGGCCAGCACCAGGCGGCAGCCGGTGATCAGCGGCCAGAAGCACTCCCACACCGACACGTCAAAGCTGATCGGCGCCTTTTGCATCAGCACATCGGTGTCGTTCAGTTGATAGGTGGCCTGCATCCACTGCAAGCGTTCGGCCAGCGCCGCATGGGTATTGCCCACGCCTTTGGGCTGGCCGGTGGAGCCGGAGGTGTAGATAACGTAAGCGAGGTTGTCGCCATTCAAATGCAGGCCAGGCGCGTGGGTCGGCCAGCTGTCCAGATGCAGGCTGTCCATGGCGATCACGCACACGCCTTCGGTGGCCGGCAGCAGTTCAAGCAGTGCGGTTTGAGTCAGCAGCAGGTGCACGCCGCTGTCCTTGAGCATGTAGGCCAGACGCTCGGCGGGGTAATCCGGGTCGAGGGGCACATAGGCGCCACCGGCCTTGATGATTGCCAACAGGCCAATCAGCAGTTGCGGCGAACGCTCGGCGGCGATGGCCACGCACACATCCGGGCCGACGCCTTTGTCACGCAGGTAGTGGGCCAGGCGGTTGGCCTGAGTGTGCAATTGGGCGAAGGTCAGGCTGCCGTCTTGCCAGACCAGCGCGGTGCTGTCCGAAGTCTGTTGGCCGAGCAGTTCGGGTAACCACTGCTGAGCCGGGGCACACGGAGCTTCGCTCCATGGTTGCTGCTCGTCTGTGTGCATCAGTTTGAGGTCGCCGATGGCTTGCTCGGGCTGCTCGCACACTGCTTGCAGCAGGCTGATGAAGTGCTCGGCCAGGCGCTGGACGGTCGCGCTGTCGAACAGCTCATCGGCGTAGTCGAACGCCAGGCTCAGGCGCCCGTTGCGGTCTTCTTCAGAGTGCAGTTGCAGGTCGAACTTGGCTTCGCGGCTATGCCATGGCAGCTCTTCGGCAAGCATCCCCGGCAAGCGGCGCAAGGCGCTCAAGTCGCGCTGCTGGTGGTTGAACATGACCTGGAACAGGCCTTGTTCGCGGGCCTGGGGGAAGGCTTCCAGCAGCTGTTCGAAGGGCAGGTCCTGGTGGGCCTGGGCGCCCAGTGCAGCCTGGCGCGTGGCAGCCAACAGCTGATTGAATGGCAGGCGCCCGTCCAGTTCGGCGCGCAGCACCAAGGTGTTGATGAAGAAGCCGATCAGGCCTTGGGTTTCCTGGCGCGGGCGGTTGGCGTTGGGCACGCCGATACGGATATCGCGCTGGCCGCTGTAGCGGTAGAGCAGGCTCTGGAACGCCGCCAGCAACACCATGAACGGGGTGGACTCATGGGCTTGAGCCACCTGGCGAATCGCTTCGCTGAGCGCTGCGTTCAAGCGCACGCTATGGCGCGAGGCACTGTGGGTGTGCAGCGCAGAGCGTGGATGGTCGGTGGCCAGGCTCAGGGCCGGGTGCTCCTCACCCAACTGCGCCTGCCAATACGCCAATTGCCGCTGGCCTTCGCCTTCGGCCAGCCATTGGCGTTGCCAGCTGCCGTAGTCGGCGTATTGCAGGGCCAGAGGCGGCAGCTTCAGGCTTTGGCCCTGGATCGCGGCGGCGTAGAGGCGCGAGAATTCGTCGATCAGAATGTTGAGCGACCAACCGTCGGCGATGATGTGATGCAGGGTCACCAACAGTTGGTGATCTTCATCGTCCAGGCGCACCAGCGTTACCCACAGCAACGGGCCTTTTTCCAGGTCGAACAGGGTGCGCGCCTCGTCCTCGCGGATCTGCTGCGCGCGGGCTTCGCGTTCGGTGGTTGGCAGGTCGCTGAGGTCGATCACTTGCAGCTCGAAACCCGTGCTGGCCTCGACGCGCTGGAAGGCTTGGCCATCGCGCTCATAGAAGCGCGTGCGCAGGGCTTCGTGGCGCTGGATCAATTGCTGGAAGCTCGCACGCACCGCATCCTCGTCCAGCTCGCCGCGCAACCGCAGGGCGCCGGGGATGGTGTAGGCGCTGCTGTGGGGGTCCAGTTGCCAGGTGATCCACAGGCGGTTCTGTGCCAGGGATTGCGGCAGGTCATCCTGGCGTGACAAGGCCTGGATCGCGCCTTGAGCAATGCCGCCGTCCTGCTGCAGCTGCGCCACCTTGGCGGCGAACGCCGAGAGCGTCGGCGCTTCGAACAGCAGGCGCAGGTTCAGCTCCAGGCCCAGGGTTTCACGCAGGCGCGCGACCACTTGGGTGGCAGTGATGGAATTACCGCCAAGCAGGAAGAAATGGTCATTGGCCGCGGCCGTTGCGACCTGCAACTGCTCGCACCAGATCGCTGCAATCTGCTTTTGCAGCTCGGATTCAAGCAGCGATTGACTGGCCTGGGCTTGCAGATTCGGGAACTGCGCGTAGCTGTCGAGGCTGCCATCGGCATGACGCAGCGCGCAGGCCGAACGCTGCACCTTGCCGCTGGAGGTTTTGGGCAAGGCGCCGGGGTTGAGCAGTACCACCACGCTCGGGGCTTCTTGATACGCCTCGGCCACCGCTTGGCGAATCGCCTTGATCAAGGCGTCGGGCGGCAGAATTTTCTGCACGCTGCGGCTGATTTCTGCGGCGATGCCGATGCCTTCCAGGCCCTGGTCCTGCACGGCAAAGGCGGCGACACGGCCCTTGCGCACCACTTCGACTTCGCGCTCGACGGTCTGCTCGATGTCTTGGGGATACAGGTTGTGACCGCGCACGATCAGCAGGTCTTTGAGGCGGCCGGTGATGTACACCTCGCCGTCGCGGATAAAGCCCAGGTCGCCGGTGCGCAGCCAGGTGCGGCCGGCGTGTTGTACAAAGGTCTTGGCGCTGGCCTCGGGGTTGCGCCAGTAGCCGTGGGCGATGCTGGGGCCGGCGGCCCAGAGTTCGCCGACACGGTTGTCGGGCAGTTCGGTGAGGGTGTGCGGATCGACGATCAGCACCGCATGCTCCGGCTGGCTGGTGCCGCAACTCATGATCGCGCTGCCCTGCCCCGGTTCGGCACGGTTGGCGGCCAGCGCCTGCTCATCCACACGCAACGCGGGGATGCCTTGACCACGGGAGCCACCGGCAACGAACAAGGTCGCCTCGGCCAGCCCGTAGGAGGCGAAGAAACTGTTCGGGGTGAAACCACAGACCGCGAACTTTTCGGCGAAGCGTTCCAGGGTGTCGAGGCGGATCGGCTCAGAACCCGAATAGGCCACGCGCCACTTGCTCAAATCCAGACGTTCCAGCGCGGTTTCACTGACCCGCTCACTGCACAGCCGATAGGCGAAATCCGGCCCGCCGCTGATGGTGCCGCCGTATTCGCTGATCGCTTCCAGCCAGCGCAATGGCCGGCCGAGGAAGTACGCCGGCGACATCAACACACAGGGCACGCCACTGAAGATCGGTTGCAGCAAGCCGCCGATCAGGCCCATGTCGTGGTACAGCGGCAGCCAGCTGACGATCACATCATCCGGGTGCAGATCAATGCCGAAGCCGCGACGGATCAGCACTTCATTGGCCACCAGGTTGCCGTGGCTGACTTGCACGCCTTTAGGCAGTGCGGTGGAGCCGGAGGTGTATTGCAGAAAGGCGATGTCGTGCGCTTGCAGTTCGGGTTCGACCCAACTGCCGGCGTTTTCGAGCGTATCGACGCTCAACACCGGCGGCGCGTTTTCGATCTGCGCCAGGCCGTCGGCGAGGCTGGCGATGGTCAGCAGCAAGCGCGGCTCGGCATCGCTGATGATCGACAGCAGGCGCTCCTGATGATGGCGCTTGGTGGACTCCGGCGGATAGGCCGGCACCGCGATAACCCCGGCGTACAGGCAACCAAAGAACGCCGCGACGTAATCCGGGCCGCTGGGAAACAACAGCACCGCACGGTCGCCCAATGCCGCATTGGCCTGCAAGGCGGCGGCGATGGTGCGGGCGCGCTGGTCGAGGTCGCGGTAACTGAGCACAACGCTGTCTGCGGCGGATTCGGCCAGGAAGCGCAGGGCCACCTGGTCCGGGGTCTGCGCGGCGCGGTGTTGAAGGGACTGGACCAGGGTGCGGGGAAGTTCGAAGGCGTCCATCATGGGGTTCCTGCCTGAAATCGGCTTACGGGAAAATCGGGAATTGGGGCCGTGCTAAACGGCAGCCAGTTGGCGCGCCGCATCATTGCGCCAGCGGGCCAGGTGCTCGTCGGCATAGCGGCGCAGGCAGCGCAGCACCGCGCTTTCGTGCTGCACGAGGAAGAAGTGGTGACCGTCGAACATGTCGAGGGAAAAGCCGCTGGCGGCATCGAGCTGCCAGTCGAGCAACTGGTCGGCGCGTACGCTGTCCTGCTTGCCGCCAAATACGTGGATCGGCATGCCCAGCGGCGCGCGCTCGCCATAGGTGAAGCTGCCGCACAACAGGAAGTCGGCGCGCAGAATCGGCAGCATCAACTGCATCAATTCCGGATTTGCCAGGGCCTCTTCGGCGGTGCCCTGCAGCTCGCGCAGGCGGGCGATCAGTTGTTCATCGGTCTTTTCAATCGCGTATTCGCTGACATCGCGGCGCGCCGGGCCGGCGGTACCGGAGGCAAATAACGCCAGCGGCGCGGGCAGATTGCGTGCCTTCAGGGCATGCGCCAGTTCAAATGCCAGCAGACCGCCCAGGCTATGGCCGAACAGTGCATAAGGGCTACCCAGGTCACGACCGATCTCGTCGGCAAGCTGCGCCGCCAAGGTTTTGATATCGCGCTGCAACGGCTCATCCATGCGCATGCCGCGACCCGGCAGCTCCAGCGGGCACACCTGCAACCAGTCAGGCAGCGCCCGGCGCCAGCGCACATAGACCATCGCGCTGGCACCCGAGTAGGGCAGGCAGAACAGGCGCAATCGCGTGGAAACGCTCATGGGTTGAGGTCTCCAGACTGAAACACGCTGCCTGCACGATAAAAACCCATTTCGCCCTCCTGCGGGTGCTGATCCCTGGCCGTTTGCTAACGGACCTGTCACCCAGAAGAACGGACGGCCCCGGCAAATAATTAGTCGCCGGGGGCGAGCGAGACGTGGTTCACACTCAACAGGAAAGCATAAGATTAGTTCGTCTTCTCATTTGACAATCATTATCATTCAACATAATTTGTTGCCCGATGTGTAGGAGGCCTCAGCCAGGACGCCCTCCCCCAACTCTTTCGCAACAAGGTGATTTCCATGACGGAACAAGTATCCACAGGCAGGTGCGACTCACCCCTTTTGCAGGCATTCGTCGACAATCGACTTATTTTGGTGAAGATCGCCGCCCGGATTACCGGCTGCCGCTCACGTGCCGAAGACGTCGTGCAGGACGCCTACTTTCGGCTGCAATCAGCGCCGACCATCACCTCGTCGTTCAAGGCGCAATTGAGTTATCTGTTCCAGATCGTGCGCAACCTGGCCATCGATCACTACCGCAAGCAGGCCCTGGAGCTCAAGTATTCGGGGACGGAAGAGGAAGGCTTGAATGTGGTTATTCACGGCGCTTCACCGGAAACCTCGCATATCAACTTCAATACCCTGGAAAACATCGCCGACGCCCTGACGGAGCTACCCCAGCGCACCCGCTATGCGTTCGAGATGTACCGTTTGCATGGCGTGCCGCAAAAGGACATCGCCAAGGAGTTGGGCGTGTCCCCAACCCTGGTCAACTTCATGATTCGTGATGCGCTGGTGCATTGCCGCAAGGTGTCGGGCAGCCATAGCGATACGTTTGCGCGCAGGGTGTGAAGCTGTAGGGATATGTGGCGAGCAGGCTTGCCCTGCGTTGGGCGCGAAGCGGCCTCAATAAGGCCACCGCGTTCTTCCAATTAGTACCGAGTGTCTGGTTTTAGGGCCGCTTCGCAGCCCAACGCAGGGCAAGCCTGCTCGCCACAAAAAGCCTGCTCGCCACACCAAGCGTGCTCAACCCAGATAATCAGGGCACCGGCATCACATCAATGCGATACGGCTCGAAGATCTTCAACAGCTCCCCGCTGTCACGCAGGTGTTTGAGCAGCTCAGCGAACGCAGGCCCTGTGATCGGCGCTTTGGGGCGTACCAGCGCGTAGTGGTGATACACCTGGTCAATCCGCTCCGAGACCAGGAACTGCCCGGCCATGTCCGCGTTACGCACCATGAAATCGCTCAGGTACGAACGCGTGACCAGCGCAATATCGGCACGCCCGCGCGCCACCATCAGCAGGTTGCTGTCATGGGAGTAGGTCAACGTGGCGTTGAAGTGTTCGGCCATGTTCCTGGGGTCGGGGTTGAAACCGGCAAAGGCGTAGTGATAACCGCTGAACACCGCCAGGCGCTTACCGGCAAGGTCGGTGAAATAGCCTTGGTCGCGGCCGGGTTTACGTTGGGCGACGAAAATTTCTGCATCTTCCAGGCCCATGTCGACACTGGTGTGGGGAATACCCTGCCAACCCCAGTCGGGGTTTTCGAAGATGGCCATGTCGACCCGGCCTTGCTCGAAATCACGAAAGCGCCGTGGAATCGAGGTAGGCACCAGCACAAACCGGTAGTCGGTTTGCGCAGCGTTCAGGGCTTCTATCAATTGCGGCAATAAACCGGTGTCGGCGCCCTGCTCGGGCCGAACGGTGTAGGGCGGGAAGTGTGCGGCGCCGATCCTGACCCATTGCGCGGCCGACACCGGCAGCCACCACGCGGTGCCCAGTGCCCATATAGTCAGTCCTGCAGCCAGCCGCCATGGCGAAAACATTGAGGCACACACCGTTTAACACTCTGATGGCAATAAGCTAGGCGTTTTTGTCAGGTGAGACAACTTTCCGTCGGCAAATTAATAGCTTGCACCTCAATCGGCTTTAAGCACCATCAACAGCGCCTGCTCGGCCAACTGCTCGAGGGTCAGGCTGCCTTCGGCGCGAAACCAGGTGGTGGTCCAGGACAAGGCGCCGGTCAGGAAGCGCCGAGTGATAAACACATCCCCGCGGATGTAACCCGCCGCCTTGGCCTCGCCCAGCACTTGCAGCCAGATGTCCTCATACACATCGCGCAGCGCCAGCACCTGGGCCTGGCCCTCGGCCGACAGCGAACGCCATTCATAAACCAACACCGCCATGGCCTCGCCACTGCCGCCCATGATCGACTGCAACTCGCAGCGGATCAGCGCCAGCACACGTTCGCGCACGTTGCTGGCCTCTTCAAGTGAAGCACGCATCATCGCGGTGTTGTAGTGGATGGTTTCCTCCATCACGGCACGCAGGATCTCGTCCTTGCTCTTGAAGTGATGAAAGATACTGCCGGACTGAATGCCCACGGCACTGGCCAGGTCACGCACGGTGGTGCGCTCGAAACCCTTGTTGCGAAACAGGTGAGCCGCGGTTTGCAGCAACTTGCCCCGGGCACTGTCGGGGTCGGTCAACTGGCCGCCGTCGACCATGGTGCGCATCACCCGCAGGGCTTTGTGCTCATCCATGCTGCTCTCCTTCATCTCTACTGACGTCTTGGGCGGCAATTTAGGCCGTGGCCGTCAGCCAAGCAAGCGCTTGGGCAAAACTTATGTCAACGGTTTACAAACCAAGCGCTTGCTTGGTAGTCTCGATGCCAGCCATCGGAGGAGGGATTTCTCATGAGCAAAACGGTTCGTATCGGCTGCGCCAGCGCCTTCTGGGGCGACACCTGCACGGCTGCCGCCCAACTGGTGCACGGCGGCGCCCTGGATTACCTGGTGTTCGACTACCTGGCGGAAGTCACGATGTCGATTCTTGCCGGTGCGCGGATGAAAGATCCCCAGGCCGGTTACGCCACGGACTTTGTCGAGGTGCTCACGCCGTTGCTCGGCGATATCCAGCGCCAGGGCATCCGCGTGATCAGCAACGCCGGCGGCATCCACCCCCACGCCTGCGCCGCCGCCCTGCAAGCGGCCTGCGACAAGGCCGATGTGCCGCTGAAAATCGCGGTGCTGCTGGGCGATGACCTGCAACCTCAACTCAAGCAACTGCACAACATCACCGATATGTTCAACGGCGCGCCCCTGCCGCCAGTGTGCGTCTCGGCCAATGCCTACCTCGGCGCACCCGGCATTGCCCAGGCACTGGCGCTGGGCGCCGATATTGTGATTACCGGGCGCGTGGTCGACAGCGCCGTGGTCAGCGCCGCGTTGGTGCATGAATTCAACTGGTCGTGGCAGGACTACGACCGCCTCGCTCAAGCCGCGCTCGCCGGGCATATCATCGAATGTGGCGCGCAGTGCTGCGGCGGTAACTTCACCGATTGGCGTGATGTACCGGACTACGAGCACATCGGTTTTCCCATCGTCGAGGTCAGCGCCGACGGCCAATTCAGCGTGAATAAAGTCGCCGGCACCGGCGGGCTGATCAGCGAACTCAGCGTGGCCGAACAGTTGCTGTATGAAATCGGCGACCCGCGCGCGTATTTACTGCCCGATGTAATCTGCGATTTCAGCCAGGTCAACCTGCAGCAGCAAGGCAAAAATTGCGTGCGCCTGCACGGCGCCAAGGGTTTGCCGCCCACCGACCAGTACAAGGTCAGCGCCACTTACCCCGACGGTTTCCGCTGCACCGCCAGTTGCCTGATCGCCGGGATCGACGCGGTGGCCAAGGCGGAACGGGTCGGCCAGGCGATCATCAACAAAACCTCGGAGCTGTTCAGCCAACGCGGTTGGGCGCCTTACACTGAGGTCAATATCGAACTGCTTGGCAGCGAAGCCACCTACGGCGCCCACACCCAGCGCCAGGATTGCCGCGAGGTGGTGGTGAAATTGGCGGTACGCCACCCGAGCAAGCAGGCCTTGGTGCTGTTCGCGCGCGAGATCGCTCAGGCGGCGACCGCCATGGCGCCCGGCTTGACCGGCATCGTCGGCGGGCGGCCGACGGTGTACCCGCTGATCCGGCTGTTTTCATTCCTGATCGACAAGTCATCCTGTACGCCGCTGGTCGACTTCCAAGGCGAGCGTCACGCCGTTGCGTTGCCTTCATCAGCGCCCATGCGCACACCCGCCGCACCGATCGATCCGCCCAAGCCCGAAGGCCGCGCCGACGCCAGTGTGCCCCTGGTGAAACTGGCCGTGGCGCGCTCCGGCGACAAGGGCAACCACAGCAACATCGGCGTGATCGCCCGCCACCCCGACTACCTGCCATGGATCGCCGAAGCACTCACGCCGGAGGTGATCGTCGACTGGATGAGCCATGTGCTCGACCCACTTCACGGCCGTGTCGAGCGCTGGTACTTGCCCGGCAGCCACAGCTTGAATTTTCTGCTGGAAAACGCGTTGGGCGGCGGCGGCATCGCCAGCCTGCGCATCGACCCGCAAGGCAAGGCCTTCGCCCAGCAGTTGCTGGAAATTCCCATCGCCGTGCCGCAACACCTAGCCGATCAACTCTCCTAAAGGACCGTCGCCGTGGCCTTCGACTCGATCTTCAAAGCCGACCTGTTCCAGGGGCAAACCGTGATAGTCACCGGCGGCGGCAGCGGCATTGGCCGCTGCACCGCCCATGAACTGGCGGCCCTTGGCGCCAGCGTGATACTGGTGGGGCGCAAGCCGCAAAAGCTGCAAAACGTCGCGGCCGAAATCGCCGAAGACGGCGGCACCGCGCACTGGCAAGCCTGCGACATTCGCGATGAAGAAGCGGTGAAAGCGCTGGTCACGCAGATCCTCCGCGAGCACGGGCCGATCCATGGGTTGGTCAACAACGCCGGCGGCCAATACCCGTCGCCACTGGCGTCGATCAATCAAAAAGGCTTTGAAACCGTGCTGCGCACCAACCTGGTCGGCGGTTTCCTGATGGCGCGGGAAGTGTTCAACCAGTCGATGAGCAAGCACGGCGGCGCCATCGTCAACATGCTCGCCGACATGTGGGGCGGCATGCCCGGCATGGGCCACTCGGGCGCAGCACGTTCAGGCATGGACAACTTCACCAAGACCGCCGCCTTCGAATGGGGTTACGCCGGGGTGCGCGTCAACGCCGTTGCGCCGGGCTGGATAGCATCCAGCGGCATGGACACCTACGAAGGCGCGTTCAAGGCGGTGATCCCCACCTTGCGCGAACACGTGCCGCTCAAACGCATCGGCACCGAATCGGAAGTCAGCGCGGCCATCGTGTTTTTGCTCAGCCCCGCCGCCGCCTTTATCAGCGGCAGCACCTTGCGCATCGACGGCGCCGCCAGCCTGGGCAGCCGCGCCTGGCCGCTGCACAAAGCGCAGCCGCCGAGCGAGGCGTTCAATGGTTTCCACCGTGCGTATTTGCCCGATGTGCTGAAGACGGAGCCCTAAACCATGCCGGTGATTGAAAGCCTGATCGACGCCCACAGCCCACAGTTCGCGCAAAACCGCGAAGCCATGCTCGCAAGCATCCAGCAGTTACGCCAGCTGGAGCACAACCTGCTCGCCAAAGCCCAGGAAGCCAAGCCCAAGTTCGACAAACGCGGCCAACTGTTGCCCCGCGAGCGCCTCAACCTGCTGCTGGACCCCGGCGCGCCGTTTCTGGAATTGGCCAGCCTGGCCGGCTACAAACTCCACGACGACAAAGACGGCAGCGCCGCCGGTGGCGGCCTGATTGCCGGTATCGGCTACGTCAGCGGCGTGCGCATGCTGGTGGTAGCCAACAACAGCGCGATCAAGGGCGGCACCATTTCGCCGTCCGGCCTGAAAAAATCCCTGCGCCTGCAACAGATCGCCATGGAAAACAAACTGCCGGTGGTGACCCTGGCCGAAAGCGGCGGTGCCAACCTCAACTACGCGGCGGAGATTTTCGTCGAAGGCGCGCGCAGCTTCGCCAACCAGGCGCGCATGTCGGCCATGGGCTTGCCGCAGATCACCGTGGTGCACGGCTCGGCTACCGCTGGCGGGGCGTATCAGCCGGGGCTGTCGGATTACGTGGTGGTGGTGCGCGGCAAGGCCAAGCTGTTTCTGGCCGGGCCGCCGCTGCTCAAGGCCGCCACCGGCGAAGTCGCGACCGACGAAGAATTGGGCGGCGCCGAGATGCACGCGCAAACCGCCGGTACGGCCGAATACCTGGCGGAAAACGATGCCGACGGCGTGCGCATCGTGCGCGAAATCGTCAGCCTGCTGCCTTGGGATGATCGTCTGCCGCCTGTTCCACAACGGGCTTACAAGGAGCCGCTGTATCCGATTGACGAGTTGCTGGGACTGATCCCCGACGACCCGAAAAAACCCTACGACGTGCGCGAAATCCTCGCACGCCTGGCCGACGGCTCACACTTCCTCGAATTCAAAGGCGAATTCGATGCCCATACCGTCTGCGGCCACTTGCATATCCAGGGCCGCGCCGTCGGTGTGATCGGCAACAACGGCCCCATTACGCCCAAGGGCGCGAGCAAGGCGGCGCAATTTATCCAACTGTGCGACCAGAGCCGCACGCCGCTGTTGTTCCTGCACAACACCACCGGCTTTATGGTCGGCACCGAGTCGGAGCAACAAGGCGTGATCAAGCACGGCGCGAAGATGATCCAGGCGGTGGCCAATGCGCGGGTGCCTAAACTCACGGTAGTGGTCGGCGGCTCTTATGGTGCAGGCAACTATGCGATGTGCGGCCGTGGCCTGGACCCACGGTTTATCTTCGCCTGGCCCAACAGCCGCACGGCGGTGATGGGCGGCGCGCAGGCGGGCAAGGTGCTGCGCATCGTGACTGAGGCCAAGCAATTGAAAGACGGTTTGGTGCCCGACCCCAAGATGCTGGACATGCTCGAACAGGTCACCGCGCAGAAGCTCGACAGCCAGTCCACCGCGCTGTATGGCAGCGCCAACCTGTGGGACGACGGGCTGATTGATCCGCGCGATACCCGCACGCTAGTGGGGTTCTTGCTGGACATCTGCCACGAGGCCGAGGTGCGCCAACTGCAGCCCAACAGTTTTGGTGTAGCGCGCTGATCGTTCCCACGCTCCGCGTGGTAATGCAGCCAAGGACGCTCCGCGTCCCAACAAGGAGAACAACCATGATCTTCACCCAGGAACACCAGGAACTGCGCCGCACCGTGCGTGCCTTCGTCGACCGCGAGATCAACCCGCATGTGAACGAGTGGGAAAAAGCCGGGCGCTTCCCCATTCACGAGATCTTCCGCAAGGCCGGCGACCTCGGCCTGCTGGGCATTTCCAAGCCGGAACGATTTGGCGGCATGGGCCTGGACTACAGCTACTCAATCGTGGCCGCTGAAGAGTTCGGCACCATTCACTGCGGCGGCATCCCCATGTCCATCGGCGTGCAGACCGACATGTGCACGCCCGCCCTCGCCCGCTTCGGCTCCGATGAGCTGCGCGATGAGTTCCTGCGCCCGGCCATCAGCGGCGAGCAGGTGGGCTGCATCGGCGTCTCGGAAACCGGCGCCGGCTCCGACGTGGCGGGGCTTAAAACCCACGCGCGCAAGGACGGCGACGACTACGTGATCAACGGCAGCAAAATGTGGATCACCAACTCGCCCAGCGCCGACTTTATTTGCCTGCTGGCCAACACCTCCGACGACAAGCCGCATATCAACAAATCACTGATCATGGTGCCGATGACCACCCCAGGCATCAGCGTCAGCACGCCGCTGGAAAAGCTCGGCATGCACAGCTCCGAGACCGCCCAGGTGTTTTTCGACGGTGTGCGCGTGCCGCAACGCAACCGCATCGGCCACGAAGGTGCGGGGTTCATGATGCAAATGCTGCAGTTCCAGGAAGAACGCCTGTTCGGCGCGGCCAATATGATCAAGGGCCTGGAGCACTGCATCGACAGCACCATCGAATACTGCAAAGAGCGCCAGACCTTCGGCAAGGCGCTGATCGACAACCAGGTCATCCACTTTCGCCTGGCCGAGTTATCCACCGAAATTGAATGCCTGCGCGCGCTGGTCTACCAGGCCACCGAGCAATACATCAAAGGCCAGGATGTGACCCGCCTGGCCTCCATGGCCAAACTCAAGGCCGGGCGCCTGGGCCGTGAAGTCAGCGACAGCTGCCTGCAATACTGGGGCGGCATGGGCTTTATGTGGGACAACCCGGTGGCCCGCGCCTACCGTGATGTGCGGCTGGTGTCGATTGGCGGCGGCGCCGACGAAATCATGCTGGGCATCATCTGCAAATTGATGGGCACCCTGCCCGGGAAAAAATCATGAACACCCTGCTGCTCGAACCACACAACGGCGTGCTGCACATCACCCTTAACCGCCCCGCCAGCCGTAATGCGATGAGCCTGGAGATGGTCAACGAACTGCAGGCGGTCTTGGCACAATTGGACAGCCAGGTGCGCGCCGTGGTGATCAGCGGCGCCGGCGGGCACTTCTGTGCCGGGGCGGATGTGAAAGACATGGTCATGGCGGGCGGGCAGTTGCAGGCGCTGAACCGCGCCTTCGGCACCCTGCTGCAAGCCGTCGAAGCCGTGCCGCAAGTGGTGATCGTGGTGCTGCAAGGCGCCGTGCTGGGCGGCGGGTTTGGGCTGGCGTGCGTGAGTGATATCGCGATTGCCGACCACCAGGCGCAGTTCGGCCTGCCGGAGACCAGCCTGGGCTTGTTGCCGGCGCAGATTGCGCCGTTTGTGGTCAAGCGCATTGGCTTGACCCAGTCGCGGCGGCTGGCGCTGACGGCGGCGCGGTTTGATGGGGTTGAGGCGCAGCGATTGGGCGTGGTGCATTACGTCGAGCGCGATGCACAAGCCTTGGCAGAGCGGCTGGATGAAGTGCTGGGGCAGGTGTTGCGCTGTGCGCCGGGGGCGAATGCGCGGACTAAAGCGCTGTTGCTCGCCAGTGTGGAACAGCCGGTCGGCCCGCTGTTGGATCAGGCCGCGCAGTGGTTTGCCGAGGCGGTGAGCAGTGAGGAAGGGATTGAGGGGACGCAGGCTTTTGTACAGAAGCGTAAGCCTGGGTGGTGCAAATGACGCTTTCGCGAGCAAGCCCGCTCCCACATTTTGATGTGTGAACCCCTTCAAATGTGGGAGGGGGCTTGCTCCCGAAGAGGCCAGCACGAACACCCCATCATCCAAGGGATAACCCCATGCCTGCATTCACCAAAATCCTGATCGCCAACCGCGGCGAAATCGCCTGCCGCATCCAGCGCACCGCCCAGGCCCTGGGTTACAGAACCGTCGCCATCTACAGCGACGCCGACGCCCAGGCCCTGCACGTGCAAATGGCCGACGAAGCCGTCCCTGTCGGCCCCGCACCCGTCAACCAGTCGTACCTCAACATTGCGGCCATTCTCGACGCCGCCAGACGCACAGGCGCCGACGCCATCCACCCCGGCTACGGTTTCCTCTCCGAAAACGCCGCCTTCGCCCAAGCCTGCCTGGACGCCGGCCTCACCTTCATCGGCCCCAGCGTGGCCGCCATCGAGCTGATGGGCAGCAAACGCCAGTCCAAACTCGCCATGCTCGACGCGGGTGTGCCGTGCATCGCCGGTTACCAAGGCACTGCCCAGGATGACGCGACCTTGCAGCAAGAGGCTGAGCGCATCGGCTACCCGTTGATGATCAAAGCCAGTGCCGGCGGTGGCGGGCGTGGCATGCGCCTGGTCCACGGCAGCAGCCAACTGCTCGACCAACTGCGCACCGCACGCTCCGAAGCCCTCAACGCGTTTGGCAGCGACGAACTGATCCTCGAACAAGCCCTGATCGACCCGCGCCACGTTGAAATCCAACTGTTCGGCGACAGCCACGGCCACCTCATCTACCTGGGCGAACGCGACTGTTCGATCCAGCGCCGCCACCAGAAAGTCATCGAAGAAGCGCCCTGCCCGGTGATGACGCCCGCGCTGCGCCAAGCCATGGGCGAAGCGGCGCTGAAGGCCGGGCGTGCGGTCAATTACGTCGGTGCAGGCACGGTGGAGTTCCTGCTCGACCGCAACGGCCACTTCTACTTCCTGGAAATGAACACCCGCCTGCAAGTGGAGCACCCGGTCACCGAACTGATCACGGGGTTGGACCTGGTTGAGTTGCAACTGAACATCGCCGCCGGCGACGCGCTGCCGTTGCAACAGGCCGACGTGACCCTGACCGGCCACGCCATGGAGGTGCGCCTGTACGCCGAAGATCCGGCCCAGGGCTTTTTGCCGCAAACCGGCGATGTGCTGCGCTGGGAACCGGCTGGCGGCGTACGCATCGACCACGGCGTGCTGGAAGGCCAGCGCATCAGCCCGTTCTATGACGCCATGCTGGGCAAAATCATCGCCCATGGCGCCACCCGCGAAGAGGCCCGGCGCAAATTGCTGCGCGCAGTGCAAGACACGGTGTTGCTGGGCATCACCACCAACCAGGCTTTGCTGGTGGACCTGCTCAGGCACGCGGACTTTATCGCGGGCGAGTTCAGCACCGGGTTTATCGCCGAGCACTTCAATCACATTCCGCGTCACGCCGCGACAGATGAGCAGCTTGCCCTGGCCGCCGCGCTGTTTTACCAACACAGTGCCAGCGCCCACCGCCAAGGCTTGTCGGGATGGCGCAACAATGCGCCCTGGCGCTATCGCCTGACGGTGAACGAAGAGGTGCGGGACCTTGACGTCAGTGTACTGGAGGGCAACCACCTGCAAGCCAACGGCATCGAGATCCACGACCTGACCACCGACGGCCGCTGGGCCACGCTGGTGATCAACGGCGTTCGCCGGCGCCTGCCCTATCACCTGGACGACACTCAACTCTGGCTGCCGGGCGTGAAGATCATCAACCACACCCAACAGGTCGCCAGCCGCCAGGCCGACGCCAGCACCGGCGTCGTCAAGGCGCCTATGGACGGCGCGATTGTCGATATCCGCGTGAGCGCCGGTGAACGCGTCAGCAAAGGCCAACTGCTGCTGGTGCTCGAAGCCATGAAAATGGAGCATCCGCTGACGGCCGGCATCGACGGTGTGATCAAGGGTGTGCAGGTCGTCGCAGGTGATCAAGTGCGCAATCGCCAGGTTTTGCTGGAGATCGAATAACCCCCTAGGCGGAACTACACGGCCCAGCTACGCTCTATCCCCATCAGGAAAGGACGAGTACGGGAACCTGCACCATGCCCCATTGGCTGATTATTGACCTTGAAGCCACAACGGATGAAGGCGGCTGGCCCGTGACGGAGATGGAAGTCATCGAGATCGGCGCCAGCCTGGTGAACCGCCAGGGCCGCGAGCTGGATCACTTCCAGCGCTTCGTGCGGCCGCTGCGCCGGCCCCTGCTGACGCCGTTCTGTCGCCAACTCACGCATATCACCCAGGCCAACATCGACGCGGCGGCGCCGATCACCGAGGTGTGGCCGTTGTTCGAGCGTTGGCTGGGCCAGCATCAAGCGCGCCTGGAAGGCTGGGCCAGCTGGGGCGACTACGACCGCGCGCAGCTTGAACTTGAATGGCAACGCCATGGCCTGACCAGCGCGCTCGCGCAGACCGCGCATGTGAACCTCAAGCAGCGTTTTGCCAAGGCCCGCCGGCTGGACAAGCCCCTGGGGCTCAACGGCGCGCTGCAATTGGCGGGGATGCAGTTCCATGGCCAGCAACATCGGGCACTGGAAGACGCGCGCAATACCGCACGCCTGCTGCCGTTGATTTTGCCGGTCTAGGCAGCTCCCCTGGCCTTGGGCATACTGGCCGACCTTTACAGACCCTTTTCCGAGGATTCACCCATGTTCAAAGTCAACGAGTACTTCGACGGCACCGTCAAGTCGATCGCTTTCGGCACCGCAGAGGGCCCTGCGACCATCGGCGTGATGGCCCCGGGTGAATACGAATTCGGCACCGCCCAGCGTGAAATCATGCACGTGGTGTCCGGCGCCCTGTCCGTGAAGCTGCCAGACGCCAATGACTGGGAAACCTTCGCCGCCGGCAGCCAGTTCAATGTGCCGGCCAACAGCAAGTTCCAGCTGAAGGTCGCCGTAGACACCGCTTACCTGTGCGAATACCGCGGCTAAGGGTTACAGCGCAAAAAAAATGCCCGTCTCGCAGGAGACGGGCATTTTTTATTCCAGGATCGTCACGGGCATGCCGACGGCTAGTTCACCGCTGCCATCGTTAACCAGGTTCTGGCCGAACAGGACGTTACCGTCCCGCTCACGGTAGGTCTTGAGAGTCGCCAGCGGTTCGCGGTCGTCGTTGCGCTCGCCGCTGGCCGGGTCGATGGTGGTGAGGATGCAGCGCGAGCACGACTTGACCACGCGAAACTCCACATCGCCGATACGCAGGCGTTTCCAACCGTCTTCGGCGAAGGCCTCGCTGCCTTCAATCACTAGATTGGGACGGAAACGCAACATCTCCATCGGGCGGCCGATGCGCTGGGACAAGTCGTCCAACGAGGCCTGGCCGATCAGCAGCAGCGGGAAACCATCGGCAAAACCGACCTGATCGTCGTCCTTGCCATAACCCGCTTCAGTGGTACGTGCGCGTGCCAGCGGCACCTGCACCAACCGTGTGGGCTTGCCGATAAAGTCACTGACCCAGGCCGCCGCCGCATCGCCGGCATCCGGCACGCGCAGGGTGTCGCGCCAGATAGTGACGCCGCGCAACTCGGCATCGCTGCCCGGCAGCGCCACGTCCAGCGCGGCAAAGCCGGGTGAATTCAAGGTCAGGCCACCGGCGCTGTTCCACAACGCCGACAACTGGCTCATCTTCGCCACTGCCCGCTGGGTGAGGAATCGGCCGCTGGCTTCGTCCACCAGCATCCAGCGTCGATCCCCGTCCAGCCCGAGTTTATCCAGGCCGACGTGCTGCAAGGGTTCGGCCTTGCCGGACTTCAAGGGGTAACGGTACAGCGCGCTGAGACGAAGCATGGGCCTGCATTCCTGGGAAACAAAGTGTCATCCTAAAGTCAGGCGGGCACTTCGTCCAACATCAAGCGCTGGCGCACCACATCCACCAGCTTGTCGGGCTGGAATTTGGACAGGAAGTTGTCGCAGCCGACCTTCTTGACCATCGAGTCGTTGAAGCTGCCCGACAGCGAGGTGTGCAGCACCACGTAAAGGCCACGCAGGCGCGGGTCGTTGCGGATTTCGGTGGTCAGGCGGTAGCCATCCATCTCGGGCATTTCGGCGTCGGTGAAGATCATCAGCAACTTGTCGGTCATGACCTGGCCGCTGTCGGCCCAGGCCTTGAGCATGTTCAGGGCCTTGAGGCCGTCGCTGGCAATGTGCATCTTCACGCCGAGTTGCCCCAGGGTGTCGCGCAGTTGCGAGAGGGCCACATTGGAGTCGTCCACCAGCAGCACTTCGCGGCCACGGGCACGTTCCAGCACCGGGTCTTCAAGTTTTTCACGCGAGACTTTGGCGTTATACGGCACGATTTCGGCGAGGACTTTTTCCACGTCGATGATTTCCACCAACTGGTCATCGACCTTGCTGATGGCCGTGAGGTAATGCTGGCGCCCGGCGCTGGCCGGTGGCGGCAGGATGGCTTCCCAGTTCATGTTGACGATGCGATCCACACCGCCCACCAGGAAGGCCTGCACCGAGCGGTTGTACTCGGTGACGATAATTGTGCTGTTCGGCCCCGGCACCAGCGGGCGCATGCCGATGGCCTGGGACAGGTCGATCACCGGCAGGGTCTGGCCACGCAGGTTGACCACGCCGCATACAAACGGGTGACGCTGGGGCATCAGGGTCAACTTGGGCAGTTGCAGGACTTCCTGAACCTTGAACACGTTAATCGCAAACAGTTGCCGCCCGGCCAGGCGAAACATGAGGATCTCCAGGCGATTCTCACCCACCAATTGCGTGCGTTGATCTACCGTGTCGAGAATGCCGGCCATTAAAAGCTCCTGATGTGGGATTGTGCAGCTCACTTAAGGCTTGTTATCGGCGGCAAGCGCCAGACCTTGACCCTGGTAAAATGCCATGTAAATTCATTGATGTCACACTGACATCATGGTTTACTGCAATCTGCTCTCCAGCCGGCAGTACAGCGACCTTGCGCGACCTTCAAATCGGCGCAGGGTTCCGCTGCGTAAGGGATTCCCCTATGCACAATCAGGCCCGACCTGATATTCGCGATATCTAATAGCCATTAATGTGACGCCATTCTCATTGCATGAATGGAGTCAGGCTTTTGTTTGCCATACCAAGCCCTCGGCCCACGGGTCTTCCAGACTTATACGTGGCGGCAACCAAAGTTGTGCAAATGACCCGAATGACCAGGGCCTTCCACGGATACTCTGATCATTCAAGTAACGGTCCTACTGGAATTTCAGAAGCAGGCTACAGATCTCAGTCACATTTCAGCGGTAGTTTTACGCCATTCACCCAGTGCGGCATCTCATCACCCGACCTTATGTTGCGGAGACTTGTATGATGAATAGCGCAAACGAATGGCAAACTGCACTTCCCGAGTTTCTGCTCGAAGCCGAAAAGCTGTTGGCCAAGTCAGAAGAGTGCTTGCACCATTTACATCTGATTCGCAATGACAGCGATGCCGTCGACTGCATAAAAACCAGCCTGGCCAAGCTGGCGGAAAAGGCCGAAGGCCTGGCCCTGCAGGCAATCAGCGAGTTTTCCCGACATATCCAATGCCTGATCGCCAACGCCGCCAGCCCCATGGAGCTGCATGACCAGGCGCTGAATGCCCTGCATGACTGCCTGACGTTACTGGCCTGGCAACTGGAACTGATCGACATCCGTACGGGCGAACTGACGCTGGACGACAGCGAACAAACCACACTGATCGCGACCGTCACCTTGCAGATCCCACAGAAAGACTTCACGCATAAACCACAACAGCGCGTACATCACGCGTCCTGAGTGCCGGCAGGTCGTATTTGATCGTCGAGTTATGTAAAAACGACCGTACATTAAGCGGTCGACAATGATGCGCGGGCTATATATCAATTAGCCATCACCGCACTATCGATACAAACAAACCCAATTAATATAATTACCCTGGGTAAACGGCTGACTCTTTTAACTACAGAGTCAGGTTCCTCGGCGTTTGGCGCAGATTAAACCGCACCGGGTAAGGCGCCAGGCGACCAACGGTAATAGTGGTGGTACTATGCCCCGCTCGAAGTGACTCAACTTCATCATGTATAAAAAAACGTTCCAGCACCGCATTCCACACAGAGCCCTGTCAGCCGCCATGACCGGTCTTCCCGCAGCGAACCTTCAGTGGCTCCATCCGCTATGTACGCCAGCCTAAAGTCACTCGTCGCATGGTCCCTGTCCCGCAGCAATGCCCGCCGCCTGGTCCTCGCCCTGTGCCTTTGCTCGCTGTTGGTCAGCCTGTGGGCCTACACCCGCGCCGCGCCGCTGCCCTTGCTGATACTGCTGCTCAACCTGGCCACCCTGGTGGTGGTGGGGCTGCAGCAGTGGCGCTCGCGCAAGTCGATCAAGTTCCAGCCGCAGGAACTGGCCGACCGTCTGCTGCAGGTCCAGGAAAACGAGCGCCACCGCCTCAGCCGCGAATTGCATGACGATATCGGCCAACTGCTGACCGCCGCCAAACTGCAAAGCGAATGGCTCAAGCGCCGCCTGCCCGACGACCTGCAAAGCCAATGCACGGTGTTATGCAATACCTTGAACGAAACCCTGGCCAAAGTGCGCGACGTGTCCGCCATCCTCAACCCCCGCCAGTTGGCCAGCCTGGGCCTTGAGGCAAGCCTGCGCGCGCACTTGCTCAAGACCCTGGAAAACACCTCGGTGCACTGGAGCCTGGAATGCCAGCAGCGCCTGACCGGCATCCCGGAAGAAATGGCCGTGGCAGCCTTTCGCATCACCCAGGAAGCGGTGACCAATATGTTGCGCCATGCCCAGGCGCAGAATCTGCTGGTACGCCTGCAACGCCTGCCCGAAGGCCTGTCGCTGATGATCTGCGATGATGGCCTGGGCTTTTCACCGGCGCTCAACCCCAGCCTGGAAGGCCAACGGGGCATGGCCGGTATGAGCGAGCGCATCGGCCAACTGGGCGGTGCGTTGTCTGTCAGCAGCCAGCCAGGCAAAGGCACGCGCATCGAAGCGCTTTTCCCCTGGGCGCCCCGCGCCCTCGAACGGGCCAATTCCCCTAAGGTTCTCGAGTGACTTGCAACTTACTCCTGGTGGATGACCACGCACTGATCCGGGCCGGCGTACGCGCGCTGATCCAGGACATCCCAGGCTACAGCGTGATCGGCGAGGCCAGCGATGGCGCGCAATTGCTGGAGACATTCAGCGCCCTGCAGCCGGATATCGTGCTGCTCGACCTGTCGATGAAATACACCGGCGGCCTCGACGCGCTACAGCAACTCAAGGCGGCGTACCCCAAAAGCAAGGTGCTGATCCTGTCGATGCACACCGACCCGGAGCTGATCATGCGCGCGCTGGAGGCCGGCGCCCATGGCTACCTGCTCAAGGACACCACCGCCAGCGAGCTGGAACACGCCCTGCTGGCCTTGCGTAACAACGAGCGCTACCTGAGCCCGGCGATTGCCCACACGGTGATCAACCAGGCGCTGATCCGCAGCCAGGGGCCGATCTCCCCCGCCGCCGACAGCCACAACCTCACGGCGCGCCAGCTGGAGATCCTGCGTTTGATCGTGCGCGGCAAGTCCACGCGGGAAATCGCCCAGGGCCTGGGCTTGAGCATCAAAACGGTGGAAGCGCACCGCTCGCAGATCATGAAACGCCTGCAGATCTTCGACGTGGCGGGCCTGGTGTTATTCGCCGTTCGCGAGCAGATCATCAGCCTGGACGACTAACGGCGAACCCAGCGGCAAATGCACGCGCAGGGCCTTGGGCAGCGCGGAAAAACGCAGGTCATCGCCTTTCAATGGCTCGCCATCAAGGTTGATATACAGCCCTTCGGCCACCTTGATCTCGACCCAGGGCAGACGCGCACGCACAAACATATTGTCCAGGCCCCAGCCGTCACTCATCAGGGTCATCAGCGTGCCGACCACTTCCTGGGGCGCCGGCAAAATACTGATATCAAGCAAGCCATCATCGGCCAGCGCGCCGGGGCACAGCACATGCCCACCGCCCGCCTGGCGGCCGTTGCCGATACCCAGCGCAAGCAAATCGCCCTTCCAGTGAAAGCCCGGCCCTTCCAGCTCGCCATACGCCGCCTTCAACTCGCTGAAACGCGACAGTCCGGTGAACAGATACGCGGCGCCGCCCAACACTTTTTTCAGGTCTTCCGACGTATTGGCGGTGACCTGGCTGCCAAAGCCGCCGGTGGCCATATTGAGGAACATCTGCCCACCGGCCTGGCCGAGGTCGATGGCCCTGGGCGGCACATCCAGCAGCGCCAGCGCGCCTTGAGGCTCCAGCGGCACACCGGCGGCGCGGGCGAAGTCATTGGCGGTGCCCAGCGGCATCAACACCAGGCTGGCGTCGGTCTTGGCCAGGGCCATGGCCTCGGCCACGTCGCGCAAGGTGCCGTCACCACCACCGGCGATCAAGTGGGTATAGCCGTCGGCCAAGGCTTCATTGACCAGGCGCTGGGCATCGCCGCCCTCCCACGTCACCCGCACCGCCAGCTCCCAACCCTGCTCGCGCCGGGCCTGCACGGCAGCGCGCACGTCCTCATTGAGGGCTTGCTTGCCGTGCAGGATCAACAGTGCTTTGGGGGTGGTCATGGGGTCATTCTCCTGGGTTCAAGGGTTCCTGAAGGATGTGGACCTTTGCGGAGGAGAAAAAAGTCATTCGCTTGAAAATTAATTTGCCGCTGGGTTACGCCCATTTCCAAGCCTGCGATTAAAAACCGACTACATTAAAACCATTGGTGCAGCGTTTACCGCTGGTGAGTCGCCACAATTTTTGCTCAGGAGAGCCGGAATGAAGGACGACTCAACAGACGATAAACCTGCAATCACCGCCCCTTTGGCCCGCCGGGACTTTCTCGGCAAAACCGGCCTGCTGGTTGGCAGCGCGGCAATCGGTGCGGCGTTTGGCCCGCTGGCACGCGCGGCACAACCCACCGCTTTTGCAGATGAACAACTGGAAGTGCCGGCCTGGACCAAAAACTTGGGCGGCCCCACCGGTGTGCCCTACGGTAAACCGTCCAGCTTTGAGACGCAGACGGTGCGCACTCTCTACCCTGGGCTTACCGAGCGCATGTCGGCCTACAGTACTTCGCCTTTGCAGGAACTGGACGGCATCATCACGCCCAACGGGCTGTTTTTTGAACGCCACCACGCCGGTGTGCCAGCGATTGACCCGGCCAGGCACTTCCTGGTGATTCATGGGCTGACCGACACTGCCCTGCTGTTCACCCTGGATGAGCTACGCCAGTTCCCTGCCGTCTCACGCATCCACTTCATCGAATGCTCGGGCAACCCTTCATTCCTGCCGCCCTGGGGCAAAACCGCCGCTGAAGTTGCGGGCCTGGTCAGCTGCGCCGAATGGACCGGTGTGCCGTTGAAAGCCCTGTTGCAGGCGGCTGGCCTCAAGCCTGAGGCGAAATGGATTGTGGCAGAGGGCGCCGATGGCGCCGCCATGAACCGCAGCCTGCCGCTCGAAAAATGCCTGGATGATGTGCTGGTGGCCTATAGCCAAAACGGCGAAAGGCTGCGCCCCGAACAAGGCTACCCCCTGCGTCTTATCGTGCCGGGTTACGAAGGCAATACCCACATCAAGTGGCTGCGCCGCCTGCATGTCACCGACGCCCCGGCGTACAGCCGTGAGGAAACGGCCAAATACACCGACTTGATGCCGGATGGGCGGGCCAGGAAGTTCTCCTTCGTGATGGAGTGCAAGTCAATCATCACTGCCCCGTCCGGCACCCAGACACTCACCCGCAAAGGCCTGCATGAACTACGCGGAATCGCCTGGAGCGGCAACGGCACAATCACCCGCGTGGACGTGTCCGTCGACGGTGGGAACAACTGGTATGCGGCCACGCTGCAGGCGCCGGTGCTGAACAAATGCCTGACGGTGTTTCGTGCGCCCTTCGAATGGCAGGGCAAAGCAATGCTCATCATGAGCCGCGCCATTGACGAGACCGGCTACGTGCAACCCAGCCTGGAACAACTGAAAGCCGTGCGCGGGGACTTTTCGTTTTACCACAACAACGCCATCCAGCCCTGGCGCATCAACGCCAATGGGGAGGTGACCAATGGCCGTGCATAAGCTTACCGCCATCGCATTGGGGTTGCTGGGCATCGGCGTGGTTGCGTGCGCATCGACGGCTCCGAAATCCGACTTAGGGCAGCCGGTGACAGAGCACTACATTGCCAGTTGGACCATCGACGTCGCGCCCGATGGCAAAAACCTGCCCGCCGGGCAAGGCACGGTCATGGAAGGCGAAAAGGTCTATCAAACCGCCTGCCTTGGCTGCCACGGCGCCCACCTCGAAGGCGGCACAGGCCCGGCATTAGTCGGCGGTGCCGGCTCGCTGCCCACGCCCAAACCGATCAAAACCGTCGGCAGTTACTGGCCCTACGCAACCACCCTGTTCGACTATGTCAGGCGCACCATGCCCTTCCAGCAACCACAGTCGTTGAGCAATGATCAGGTGTACGCCGTGGTGGGTTATATCCTCAACAAAAACCAGATAGTGGAAGCGAACGCCACGCTGGATGCTGCCACCCTCACCCATCTGAAGATGCCCAATCGCGATGGATTCTACGTCGACGACAGGCCGGATGTGCGTGTGGAGCCTTGCTATAAGGATTGTCTCGGTAACCCGAAAACACGTTGATGTGCTTTTGGGCTTGGTACTGTGCAGGTTGAGTGGTGTGCATATCCGTTGCTGCGGTAACGGCGGCTCACTTTTGCAAGGACGCAAAGTAAGCAAAAGGTCCTCGCCCCAACACTCGGTGCCTCGCTATGCCTCGGCATGCCGGCAATCCGACAGCAACAGCAACAGCAGAGCCATACTCGGTCAAAGGTGGGAGCGGGCTTGCTCGCGAATGCGGTTTATCAGTGACAGATGAATTGACTGACACACCGCATTCGCGAGCAAGCCCGCTCCCACATTTAGACCGCGTTGCATCAGGTAGATAGGCTTTTGCTTTGCACTTGATCTGGCTTTTGCTTCAACCACTCAGGTCGGCTTTCAGGCCGCCGTGCTGTAGATCTTGATCTTGATTTTGATCTGAGTCGCCCCGTCAACCACGATGGCCGAACGCAGGCTTGAATCCGTGGGTAACCCGGCAGGACGCCGGGTTAGCCGCGGATTCAAGCCTTCGTTCTGGCATGCCGAGCCTAGGCGAGGCACCGAGTGGTGGGGCGAAGACTTTTTGGTTACTTTTGTCTGGGCCGGCATTCCGGTCTTTACAAACGTGACCCGCCGTCAGGGCGGAACCCTAAGCCGCCGTTACCGCAGCAACGGATATGTACACCGACGAACCGCCATCGCAGGCAAGCCAGCTCCCACAGTTGGACAGAGATGTCCCAATGGATCGGGCCAATCAGCCCTTGTGCAACTTGCTCATCAACTGCGCCTCAGCCTGGGTCAACCCGCACGACTGCGTCAACTCATCCACCGTCGCGCCCATGCCGACCAATTTAGCCGCCTGGGCAAACGACAAGCTTGAAGGATCACGCTGCTCAATCTGCGCCAACTTATCCGGCAATGGCCCAAGAATCGCGCGCAGTTCATGCACCTCATCCCCAACCTTCACCGCAGTTTGCTGGAAGTGATCCACACGCTTGACCAGATCCAGAATCCGCCGGTCACGCACCGCATCGCGCTCGGCCTGTTGCACGGCCAACTCCCGTTGCTGGCGCATATAGCGCAGCAGGAATGCCAACGTCCCGGCCCACAGCAGGGCCAGGACAATCACCACCGCATCAAGAAACAATCAGATGTTCTCCAGATCCGACCATTCTTCTTCGCTCATCATCTTGTCCAGCTCAACCAGAATCAGCAGTTCGCCGTTCTTGTTGCACACGCCCTGGATAAACTTGGCCGATTCTTCATTGCCCACGTTCGGCGCGGTCTCAACTTCCGACTGACGCAGGTAAACCACTTCAGCCACGCTGTCGACCATGATCCCGACCACTTGCTTGTCGGCTTCGATGATCACGATACGCGTGTTGTCGTTGACCTCGGTCGGCACCAGACCAAAACGCTGGCGGGTGTCGATCACCGTTACCACGTTGCCGCGCAGGTTGATGATGCCCAGCACGTAGCTCGGCGCACCCGGCACCGGAGCGATCTCGGTGTAGCGCAGCACTTCCTGCACGCGCATCACGTTAATGCCGTAGGTTTCATTGTCCAGTTTGAAGGTAACCCATTGCAGGATCGGATCATCCAAACCTTGTGCGGACGCTGACTTGTTCATACCCCTGACCCCTTCAGTGTGTGCTTCTTCGACCGCGCAACCGCACGGCCCTTATTGTTCAATCAACTGCGTTTGTTCTGTGGCATCGTCTTGACCGCACCGCTGGCGATCAACTCGGCCAGTTCGGCGACGTCGAGCAACGCGCACATATGTTCAATCACGGTGCCCGCCAGCCAGGGCCGTTGGCCCCGTTGGCTGCGCCACTTGATTTCATTCGGGTCCAGGCGCAACGAGCGGCTGACTTGATGCACCGCCAGCCCCCATTCGTAGCCCTGCACCGAGATCACGTATTGCAAGCCCTGGCGAAAGTCATCGCGGTAGCGGTCGGGCATCACCCAGCGCGCCGTGTCCAGCACCTTGAGGTTGCCGGCCTGGCTGGGCAGGATGCCGAGGAACCACTCCGGTTGCCCGAACAGCGGCGTCAACTCCTGGCCTTCCAGCGAGTAAATCGACCCCAGGCAAACCAGCGGCACCGCCAGGGTCAACCCGGCGACGTCGAACAGCAGGCACTCGAACGGCTCGGCCGCCCACGCCGGGCGACCATCGCCCGTGGCCGGTGGCGGCGTGATGCTCGGCGGCAGATGCACTTCCACCACCGGTTCAACCACCACGGGCGCAACCACCACGGCCACTGGCACAATCGGCACCACCACATGGGCATCACGCGCCTGCTCTTCCAGCACCGCCAGTTGGAATTCATCCAGAGCGCTTTCAGGTTCGATTACAGCAGGTTCAAGTACCAGAATCGGTTCCAGCAACTCCTCGGCCGTCGCTTCCTGCAACAAGGCGTCCAGGTAGGATTCCAGTGCCAGTTGCGGCCGGGTCTTAAGCTCAACGGGACGGTTCATCACGCCACCTGCGCCACAAGTTGCTGGGACAGCAAATGTTTGAGCAACGCACGGTAAGCCAGTACGCCACGGCTCTTGCCGTCGAACTGCGACGGCGTGAGCCCGGCACGGCTGGCGTCACGCAGGCGCGTGTCCACCGGAATGTAGCCGTTCCAGATCGTTTCCGGGTACGCATCGCGCAACACCCGCAAGGTGCCCAGCGACGCTTGGGTACGGCGGTCGAACAGAGTCGGGACAATGCTGTACGGCAGCGCCTGTTTGCGCGAACGGTTGATCATCGCCAAGGTGCTGACCATGCGCTCCAGGCCTTTGACCGCCAGGTGTTCGGTCTGCACCGGGATCACCAACTGCTGGCTGGCCGCCAAGGCGTTGACCATCAGCACGCCCAGCAACGGCGGGCTGTCGATAATTGCGTAGTCGAAGTCCTGCCACAGTTGCGCCAGGGTCTTGGCGATCACCAGGCCCAGGCCGCTCTGCCCTGGCGACTGGCGCTCAAGGGTCGCCAGCGCGGTGCTCGACGGCAACAGCGAGATGCTCTCGTTGCTGGTGGGCAGCAGCAATTGCCCCGGCAAATCTGCCGGTACGCTGCCCTTATGCAGGAACAAGTCATAGCAGCTGTGCTCCAGCGCATCCGGGTCATAGCCGAAATAACTGGTCATCGAGCCGTGCGGGTCCAGGTCGACCACGACCACACGCTTGCCCGCCTCGGCCAGCAAGCCGGCCAGGGCGATGGACGTGGTGGTCTTGCCGACTCCACCCTTTTGATTGGCAACTGCCCAGACTCTCATTCAGTTGGTTCCTCCCGGTAGGCTAAGGCGCGACCGAGACATTACATAACATTATTGAGCCGGCGACGGAGAATTGACGGCGCTCTGACGAACCGGCGGCTTAACGGTTGGCGGTGCAGTTTGTGTGCCAGCCCGCTTCAAGGCCGCATCCGGTGTTGCATTGGCAGTACCGGTGCCGGTCAGGCTGCGGCGTACATCCAGATTACGTGACACCACCAGCACCACCCGGCGGTTGCGCGCGCGGCCTTCGGCGGTGGCGTTATTGGCCACCGGCTGGAACTCACCGTAGCCCACCGATGCCAGGCGCCCAGGGTTGATGCCCTGCATCGCGAGCATGCGCACGATGCTTGAGGCCCGTGCCGAGGACAGCTCCCAATTGGTCGGGTACTGCGCAGTGCTGATCGGGAAGTTGTCGGTAAAGCCTTCGACGTGGATCGGGTTCTCAAACGGTTTGAGAATCGCCGCCACCTTGTCGATGATGGTAAACGCCTGATCGCTCGGCAACGCATCGGCGCTGGCGAACAGCAGGCTGGAATTAAGCTCGATCTCCACCCACAACTCATTGCCGCGCACGGTCATCTGGTTGGATTTGATCAGGTCGCCAAACGCCGCACTGATGTCATCGGCGATGCTTTTGAGCGGGTCGCTGGTGCCACCGATGCCGGCGGCGGTTTCGTCACTGTCATTGACCAACGGCTTGGCCGGCGTCACGGTCTTGGGCCGCTCGTCGCCAATCGGGATCGGCTTGAGCGAGCGGTCGGTGTCGTTGAATACGCCCACCAGCGCCTGGGAAATAATCTTGTACTTGCCTTCGTTGATCGACGAGATGGAGTACATCACCACAAAAAACGCGAACAGCAAGGTGATGAAATCGGCGTAAGACACCAGCCAGCGTTCATGGTTGACGTGCTCTTCAGGCTCGCGGCGGCGACGGCTCACAATCGACTCCCTCCCATCAATCCATGAAGCCCTGAAGCTTCAATTCGATGGAGCGCGGGTTCTCACCCTCGGCAATCGACAAAATGCCTTCCAGCAGCATTTCGCGGTAACGCGACTGGCGCATGGCGATCGACTTGAGCTTGCTGGCCACCGGCAACAACACCAGGTTGGCACTCGCCACGCCGTAGATGGTCGCGACAAAGGCCACGGCAATGCCGCTGCCCAGCTGCGACGGGTCGGCCAGGTTGCCCATCACGTGGATCAGGCCCATCACCGCACCGATGATGCCGATGGTCGGCGCATAGCCGCCCATGCTTTCAAAGACTTTGGCGGCGTTGATATCGCGGCTTTCCTGGGTGTAGAAATCCACTTCCAGAATGCTGCGAATCGCCTCGGGTTCGGCGCCATCGACCAGCAGTTGCAGGCCTTTGCGCGCGTAGCTGTCGGGCTCGGCATCGGCCACGCCTTCCAGGCCCAGCAGGCCTTCCTTGCGCGCGGTGAGGCTCCAGTTGACGACACGGTCAATGCCGCCCGGCAAGTCCACGCGTGGCGGGAAGATGATCCACACCAGAATCTGCATGGCACGCTTGAAGGAACTCAGCGGCGACTGCAACAGCGCCGCGCCCACGGTGCCGCCAATCACGATCAGCGCCGCCGGGCCATTGGCCAAGGCGCCGAGGTGGCCGCCTTCCAGGTAGTTGCCGCCGATAATCGCGACAAACGCCATGGTGATGCCAATCAGGCTCAAGACATCCATCAGAGGCAGGCCTCCACCAGATGTTTGCCGATGTCGTCCAGGCTATAAACCGCGTCAGCCAGATCCGCCTTGACGATGGCCATGGGCATGCCATAGATCACGCAGCTGGCTTCGTCCTGGGCCCAGATCGCGCTGCCGCCCTGCTTGAGCAGGCGTGCGCCTTCACGGCCGTCGGCGCCCATGCCGGTGAGGACCACCGCCAGAACTTTGTCGCCGTAGGACTTGGCCGCCGAACCGAAGGTGATATCCACACACGGCTTGTAGTTCAGGCGCTCATCGCCCGGCAGGATTTTGATCGCGCCACGACCATCGACCATCATCTGCTTGCCGCCCGGTGCCAACAGCGCCAGGCCAGGACGCAGGATGTCGCCATCCTCGGCTTCCTTGACGCTGATGCGGCACAGCTTGTCCAGGCGCTCGGCGAAGGCCTTGGTAAAGGCGGCGGGCATGTGCTGGATCAACACGATCGGCGCCGGGAAGTTGGCCGGCAGCTGGGTCAGCACGCGCTGCAAGGCAACCGGGCCGCCGGTAGACGTACCGATGGCCACCAGCTTGTAGGCTTTGCGCTTGGGCGCAGGCGAATGCGCGCTCGCTGCCGGGGCACGCACTGGCGCCACCGCAGGCCGGGCGATCGGTGCCGGTGCCGGGCGAGCAAACGTCGAGGTGGTCGGCGTCGGCGCGGCTACCGGCGCGGGCGCCGGTGCGCTGAACAGACTGCGACGGTTGCTGCGCGAAATGCTGTGCACCTTCTCGCACAGCATCTGCTTGACCTTGTCGGGGTTGCGCGAGATGTCTTCGAAATTCTTCGGCAGGAAGTCCACCGCACCCGCGTCCAGCGCGTCGAGGGTCACCCGGGCGCCTTCGTGGGTCAGCGAGGAGAACATCAACACCGGGGTCGGGCAGCGCTGCATGATGTGTCGGACTGCGGTGATGCCATCCATCATCGGCATCTCGTAGTCCATGGTGATCACGTCCGGTTTCAACGCAATGGCTTGATCAATCGCCTCTTTACCGTTGGTGGCCGTGCCGACCACCTGGATGGTTGGATCGGCGGAAAGAATTTCCGAGACGCGGCGGCGGAAGAAACCCGAATCGTCCACCACCAGGACCTTGACTGCCATAAACACTCCGTTAGGCGGGGCGGGCACTACCGCCCTGCCCCACCAGAATCAAATACGCCGAGCGGCGTAACGCTTGAGCATGCTCGGAACATCAAGAATCAGCGCGATCCGACCGTCACCGGTGATGGTCGCACCCGACATGCCTGGGGTTCCCTGCAGCATTTTGCCCAAAGGCTTGATGACCACTTCTTCCTGACCCACCAGTTGATCGACCACAAAGCCGATGCGCTGGGTGCCCACGGACAGAATCACCACATGGCCCTCGCGCTGCTCTTCATGCTTGGCCGAAGCCACCAGCCAGCGCTTGAGGTAGAACAGCGGCAACGCTTTGTCGCGCACGATCACCACTTCCTGGCCGTCCACCACGTTGGTGCGCGACAGGTCGAGGTGGAAGATCTCGTTGACGTTGACCAGCGGGAAAGCGAACGCCTGGTTGCCCAGCATTACCATCAGGGTGGGCATGATCGCCAAGGTCAACGGCACCTTGATCACGATCTTGGAGCCCTGGCCCTTGGTCGAGTAGATGTTGATCGAGCCGTTGAGCTGGCTGATCTTGGTCTTCACCACGTCCATGCCCACGCCACGGCCGGACACGTCGGAAATCTCGGTCTTGGTCGAGAAGCCCGGGGCGAAGATCAGGTTATAGCACTCGGTGTCGGTCAGGCGGTCGGCGGCGTCCTTGTCCATCACCCCGCGCTTGACCGCGATATTGCGCAGAATCGCCGGGTCCATGCCTTTGCCGTCATCGGTGATCGACAGCAGGATATGGTCGCCTTCCTGTTCGGCCGCCAGAATCACCTTGCCGTTGCGCGACTTGCCCGAGGCTTCGCGCTCTTCCGGGGTTTCCACGCCGTGGTCGACGGCGTTGCGCACCAAGTGGACCAGCGGGTCGGCCAGGGCCTCGACAAGGTTTTTGTCGAGGTCGGTTTCTTCACCCACCAGTTCCAGGTTGATTTCTTTCTTGAGCTGGCGCGCCAGGTCGCGAACCAGACGCGGGAAGCGGCCGAAGACTTTCTTGATCGGCTGCATGCGCGTTTTCATTACGGCGGTCTGCAGGTCTGCGGTGACCACGTCGAGGTTCGACACGGCCTTTTGCATGGCTTCGTCGCCGCTGTTCAAGCCCAGGCGCACCAGGCGGTTACGCACCAGCACCAGCTCGCCGACCATGTTCATGATGTCGTCCAGGCGCGCGGTATCAACCCGCACGGTGGTTTCGGCTTCACTGGCAGGTTTTTCCGCCACCGGCGCCGCTGCGGCACGCGCAGGTGCGGCAGCCGGTGCAGGTGCCGGTGCAGGCTTGGCAGCCACTGGCGCGGCAGCTTTGGCAGGCACAGGCTTGGCGGCTACCGGCGTGGCAGTCGCCGCGGCGGCCGGGGCCACTTCGGAGAACTTGCCCTTGCCGTGCAGCTCGTCCAGCAACGCTTCGAATTCGTGATCGGAGATCAGGCCATCAGCGCCAGGCTCAACGCTGGCAGGTGCAGCACTGGCCGCAGGTGCGGCCGCGATGGCGGCGACTTCCGGCAAGGCGTCGGCGGCAAACGTGCCCTTGCCATGCAGTTGGTCGAGCAGCGCTTCGAATTCGTCGTCGGTAATGTCGGTGCTTGCAGCCGCGGCAGGCGCTGCCGGCTCGGCGGCAGGTGCCACGGCGTCCGGGGCGAACTGGCCTTTACCGTGCAACTGATCGAGCAGCGATTCGAACTCTGCGTCGGTAATGTCTTCGCTGGTCGGCACGGCAGGCGCAGTCGGCGCAGTCGGCGCTTGCGGTGCTTCAGCCTCGGCCTTCACCGCGCTCAGGGAGTTGAGCAGCTGTTCGAACTCGCTGTCGGTCACATCCGGCTCGGCTTCAACCACAGGCTCAGGCGCGGCTACCGGCGCAACTGACGTATCGGCAGGTTCGGCCAGACGCGCCAGCGCAGCCAACAGCTCCGGCGTGGCGGCCGTGATCGGCGCACGTTCGCGCACCTCGCTGAACATGCCGTTGACCGCATCCAATGCTTCGAGAATCACGTCCATCAGTTCCGAGTCGACGTGACGCTCACCCTTGCGCAGGATGTCGAACACGTTCTCGGCGATGTGACAGCACTCCACCAGCTCATGGAGCTGGAGGAAGCCGGCGCCCCCTTTTACAGTGTGAAAACCGCGAAAAATTGCATTGAGCAGGTTCGCATCATCCGGTCGGCTTTCCAGCTCGACCAGTTGTTCGGACAGTTGCTCTAAAATTTCGCCGGCCTCTACAAGGAAATCCTGAAGGATTTCTTCATCGGCGCCGAAGCTCATGTGGGTGCTCCTTAGAAGCCTAAACTGGATAACAGGTCATCTACGTCATCCTGACCTGACACAACGTCTTCACGTTTATCGGCATGAATCTGCGGACCTTCACCCTTGGCGAGATGTTTTTGTGGATCTTTTTCCGAGAGGATCGCTTCGCGGTCATGTTCGATGCCGGCAAAACGGTCGACCTGGCCGGCCATGAGCACCAATTTGAGCAAGTTGCTTTCCACTTCGGTGACCAGTTGGGTCACGCGCTTGATCACCTGACCTGTGAGGTCCTGGTAATCCTGGGCCAGCAGAATGTCATTGAGGTTGCTGGCCACCGTGCGGTTTTCCTGTTCGCTGCGCGACAGAAAAGCGTCGACCCGACGCGCCAATTCACGAAACTCCTCAGCCCCCACTTCGCGGCGCATGAAGCGGCCCCAGTCAACGCTCAGGGCGTGTGCTTCGGTGGCCATGCCATTGACCAATGGCGTGGCGTTTTCCACCAGGTCCATGGTGCGGTTGGCCGCCGCCTCAGTCAGCCTGACCACATAGGACAGGCGTTCGGTGGCGTCAGTGATCTGCGAGATTTCTTCGGCCTGGGGCATGTGCGGGTCAATCTGGAAATTGACGATTGCACTGTGCAGCTCGCGTGTGAGCTTGCCCACTTCCTGATACAGGCCGCGGTCACGGGTCTGGTTAAGCTCATGGATCAACTGCACCGCGTCGCCGAACTGGCCTTTTTCAAGGCTTTCGACCAACTGGTGAGCATGCTTTTTCAGGGTCGACTCAAAGTCGCCCTGTGACGTTTCTTTATGCTCCATAGCTCCCCCGTGGTGACATCAGCCGTGGATGCGTTCGAAGATTTTTTCGATCTTCTCTTTCAAGGCCAACGCCGTGAATGGCTTGACCACGTAACCGTTAACCCCGGCTTGGGCGGCTTCGATGATCTGTTCGCGCTTGGCTTCGGCGGTCACCATCAACACAGGCAAGCTGCGCAGTTTTTCATCGGCGCGCACGTGACGCAGCAAGTCGATGCCGGTCATGCCCGGCATGTTCCAGTCGGTTACCAGAAAGTCGATGCTCCCGCTGTTGAGGATCGGGATTGCCGTCAGGCCGTCATCCGCCTCGACCGTGTTGGTGAACCCAAGGTCACGCAACAGGTTTTTTATGATCCGCCGCATCGTTGAGAAGTCATCAACGATGAGGATTTTCATGTTCTTGTCCAATTCGACCTCCAAGCAGTCTTAAACGCGCCCAGCACCTGGACGCGCCATTTCAATCAACAGGCGTTACACAAAAAGGACTGCCCAGGGCACCACGGCACGAACCCGCGAAAGCGTGAAGCCTTCGCGGTAGCGTCTGCAGTGTCCCCACACTGCCTGTCAGCGCGCGCGCCACTCTCCCAATCGCCCCCGCAAGCGGGCTGCGCACTGGCTATGCAACTGGCTGACACGCGATTCGCTGACCCCCAGGACCTCACCGATTTCCTTGAGGTTCAGCTCTTCGTCGTAGTACAGCGCCAACACCAGTCGCTCACGCTCCGGCAAATTGGCAATCGCCTCCGCCAACGCGCCCTGGAAACGTTCGTCTTCCAGGTCGCGCGACGGTTCAAGATGTGCACTCGCGCCGTCCTCGTGCAGCCCTTCGTGTTCGCCGTCCTGCAAAAGGTCGTCGAAACTGAACAGGCGGCTGCCCAAGGTATCGTTCAAAATCCCGTAGTAATCGTCGAGACTCAATTGGAGTTCGGCCGCAACTTCGTGATCTTTAGCGTCACGACCGGTTTTTGCTTCAATTGCGCGAATTGCGTCACTGACCATGCGCGTATTGCGGTGTACCGAACGCGGCGCCCAATCCCCTTTACGCACTTCATCGAGCATCGCCCCTCGAATGCGGATACCCGCATACGTCTCGAAACTTGCGCCCTTGCTCGCGTCGTATTTGGTCGACACTTCGAGCAGGCCGATCATGCCTGCCTGGATCAAGTCCTCAACCTGCACACTGGCAGGCAGGCGTGCCAGCAAGTGATAGGCAATGCGCTTGACCAAGGGCGCATAGCGCTCGATCAGTTCGCCCTGGCTGTCACGTGCCGACTTTTTGTAAAGGTTGTAGCCGCTGGATGTCATAGCACCGGTCCTGCGCTCGTCTGATGCACCAATCGCTCGACGAAAAACTCCAGATGCCCGCGCGGGTTGGCAGGCAACGGCCAAGTATCGACCTTCTGGGCAATAGCCTTGAACGCCAGTGCGCACTTCGAACGAGGGAACGCTTCATAGACTGCACGCTGCTTTTGCACAGCCTTGCGCACACACTCGTCATAGGGAACTGCGCCCACGTATTGTAAGGCGACATCGAGAAAGCGATCCGTGACCTTGGTCAACTTGGCGAACAGATTGCGCCCTTCCTGCGGGCTTTGGGCCATGTTGGCCAGCACGCGGAAGCGGTTCATGCCGTAGTCACGGTTCAGCAGTTTGATCAGGGCATAGGCGTCGGTGATGGAGGTGGGTTCGTCGCACACCACCAGCAGCACTTCCTGGGCGGCGCGCACGAAGCTGACCACCGACTCGCCGATGCCGGCGGCGGTGTCGATCACCAGCACGTCGAGGTTGTCGCCGATGTCGCTGAACGCCTGGATCAGGCCGGCATGCTGCGCCGGGCTCAGATGCACCATGCTCTGGGTGCCTGAGGCGGCCGGCACGATGCGAATGCCACCGGGGCCTTGCAGCAGCACATCGCGCAGCTCACAACGGCCTTCGATCACATCGGCAAGGGTGTGTTTGGGTGTCAGCCCCAGCAGAACGTCCACGTTCGCCAGGCCCAGGTCAGCATCCAGCAGCATGACGCGACGGCCAAGCTCTGCCAGGGCCAGGGACAAATTCACTGACACGTTAGTTTTCCCGACGCCACCTTTGCCGCCGGTCACCGCGATCACCTGTACGGGATGCATGCTGCCCATTTTATTTCTTTACCTTGTCTTGCTTAGACGCAGGCTACATGGCTTGGCCGCGTGAATCGCTTGCAGACCATCGATGTAGATACATTTCACGGTGTTCATCCTGCCTCACCCCACCCGCTTAGCCGGGTTGTGGTAAAGGTCGGCGAACATGTCGGCCATCGCTTCCTCGCTAGGCTCTTCTTGCATTTGCACGCTGACAGCACGGCTGACCAACTGATGACGGCGCGGCAGATGTAAATCATCCGGGATCCGCGGCCCGTCGGTCAGGTAAGCAACCGGTAACTCATGACTGATCGCCAGGCTCAACACCTCGCCCAGGCTCGCCGTTTCGTCGAGCTTGGTGAGGATGCAACCGGCCAGGCCGCAGCGTTTGTAACTGTGGTACGCAGCGGTAAGAACCTGTTTCTGGCTGGTGGTTGCAAGCACCAGGTAATTTTTCGACTTGATGCCACGCCCGGCCAGGCTTTCGAGCTGCATGCGCAGTGCCGGGTCGCTGGCTTGCAGGCCGGCCGTGTCGATCAACACCACGCGCTTGCGCAGCAGCGGGTCGAGCGCATTGGCCAGGGACTGGCCCGGGTCGACGTGGGTCACTGTCACATTGAGGATGCGGCCCAGTGTCTTGAGCTGCTCCTGGGCGCCGATGCGGTAGCTGTCCATGCTCACCAGCGCGATGTTCTGCGCGCCGTACTTGAGCACATAACGCGCGGCCAGCTTGGCCAGGGTGGTGGTCTTGCCCATGCCGGCGGGGCCGACCATGGCAATCACACCGCCCTCTTCCAGCGGTTCGATTTCCGGGGTGACGATCATGCGCGCCAAGTGTGCCAGCAACATGCGCCAGGCCTGGCGTGGTTCTTCGACTTCAGCCGTCAGTGCGAGCAAATCGCGCGACAACGGGCCGGACAAGCCGATGCGTTGCAGGCGGCGCCACAGGTTGGCCTGTTGCGGTTTGCTGCCTTGCAGCTGTGTCCACGCCAACGAGCCCAACTGCACTTCGAGCAGCTCACGCAGGCCATTGAGTTCAAAACGCATCGAGTCGAGCGCGCGCTGGTCGACGGCTTGAGCCTGGGCTGGCGCTGCAGGGCGCGGCGGTTCTTTGAAGGTCGGTTCTACCAACGGCTCGGCGGCGGTCAGCGGCAGGCCGGCGAACAATTGGCGATTGGTGCTGGCATCGCTGTCGCCACGCATGCTCAATTCAGCCTGGGCCGAGACAATGCGCGAAGCGGTTTTGCGCAGCTCGTCTTCGAGTTCCATGTTCGGCACGCGCGGCGCCAGCGCCGACGGGGTGTAATCCAGGGCAGCCGTCAGCTCGACACCGCCGGCAATGCGACGGTTTCCAATAATCGCGGCATCGGCGCCCAGCTCATCACGTACCAGTTTCATGGCCTGACGCATATCGGCGGCGAAAAAACGCTTAACTTGCATAACCCACTACCTCAGCCGTTGGGCCCTACTGTCGCGACGATAGTCACTTGCTTATTGTCAGGAATTTCCTGATAAGCCAAAACGTGCAAATTCGGTACTGCCAGGCGCCCAAACCGCGACAACATCGCTCGAACCGGGCCTGCCACCAGCAGAATCACCGGGTGGCCCGCCATTTCCTGACGCTGTGCGGCTTCGATCAACGAACGCTGCAGTTTCTCAGCCATGCTTGGCTCCAGCAGAACGCCTTCTTCCTGGCCAAGTCCGGCCTTCTGAATACTATTGAGCAATATTTGTTCCAACCTTGGTTCCAAGGTGATCACAGGCAGCTCAGACTCAATGCCTACAATGCTTTGCACGATGGCGCGGGACAAGCCGACACGCACCGCAGCCACCAAAGCGGCAGTATCTTGACTCTTGGCGGCATTGTTGGCGATGGCCTCGGCAATGCTGCGAATGTCGCGCACCGGCACCTGTTCGGCGAGCAAGGCTTGCAGCACCTTGAGCAACTGCGACAGCGACAACACGCCAGGCACCAGTTCTTCTGCCAGTTTTGGCGAGGCTTTGGCCAGCAACCCCATCAATTGCTGGACTTCCTCGTGGCCGATCAGCTCGTGGGAGTGCTTGTACAGGATCTGGTTGAGGTGGGTGGCGACCACGGTGCTGGCGTCCACCACGGTGTAACCCAGCGATTGAGCCTGGCTGCGCTGGCTGACTTCGATCCATACCGCTTCCAGGCCAAAAGCCGGATCTTTGGCGGTAATGCCGTTGAGCGTGCCGAACACCTGACCGGGGTTGATCGCCAACTCGCGGTCCGGGTAGATCTCGGCTTCGGCCAGGATCACGCCCATCAGGGTCAGGCGGTAGGCGCTGGGGGCCAAATCGAGGTTGTCGCGAATGTGTACGGTGGGCATCAAGAAGCCCAGGTCCTGGGACAGCTTCTTGCGCACACCCTTGATCCGCGCCAGCAATTGGCCGCCCTGGTTGCGGTCCACCAGCGGAATCAGGCGGTAGCCGACTTCCAGGCCGATCATGTCGATCGGGGTCACGTCATCCCAGCCCAACTCCTTGGTTTCCTGGGCGCGGGCCGGCGATGGCAGCAAGTCTTGCTGGCGGGCGATTTCCTGCTGGGCCTGGACCTTGACGGCATTTTGCTTGCGCCAGAACAGGTAGGCGCCACCGCCGGCCATCGCCGCCATGCTCAGGAACGACACGTGGGGCATGCCCGGCACGATGCCCATGATCGCCATGATGCCGGCGGCCACGGCCAGCGCCTTGGGCGAGGCGAACATCTGGCGGCTGATCTGCTTGCCCATGTCTTCGGAGCCCGAAGCACGGGTGACCATGATCGCTGCTGCTGTGGATAACAACAGTGATGGCAATTGCGCCACTAAACCGTCACCGATGGTCAGCAAGGCGTACACCTTACCCGCATCGCCAAAGGTCATGCCGTGCTGGAAGATACCGACCGCCATGCCGCCGATCAGGTTGATAAACAGAATCAGCAGGCCGGCGATGGCGTCACCGCGTACGAATTTACTCGCGCCGTCCATGGAGCCATAAAATTCGGCTTCCTGGGCGACTTCCAGACGACGGGATTTGGCTTGGTTCTGGTCGATCAGGCCGGCGTTGAGGTCGGCGTCAATCGCCATTTGCTTGCCGGGCATGGCGTCGAGGGTAAAACGCGCGCTCACCTCGGAAATCCGCCCGGCGCCCTTGGTGACCACCACGAAGTTGATGATCATCAGGATCGCGAACACCACGATACCAACCACGTAGTTACCGCCGATCACCACCTCACCGAAGGCCTGGATCACCTTACCGGCGGCGGCGTGGCCGTCCTGACCGTGGAGCATCACCACCCGCGTAGACGCCACGTTCAGCGCCAGGCGCAGCAGGGTCGCGATCAGCAAAATGGTCGGGAATACGGCGAAGTCCAGCGGCCGCAGGGCATACACGCAGACCAGCAGCACCACCACCGACAGCGCAATGTTGAAGGTGAAAAACACGTCGAGCAGGAACGGCGGCATCGGCAACATCATCATTGCCAGCATCACCAGCAACAACAACGGCACACCCAGGTTGCCCCGCGACAAATCAGTCAGGGTGCCACGGGCCGTGTTGAGCATTTGAGAGCGATCTACCACCGGTATTCCTCGTGTTCCTTGAAGCAAAGTTTTGACGCTGGAGGGCGTCCTGGAGGCGGTATTGCAAGAAGCCTTCCAACTTTGGTTTCAGGACGACGATCGTCGAGCGGTCACCGGTTCAAATGTGGGAGCTGGATGGGGGTGTGATGATCGTTCCCACGCTCTGCGTGGGAATGCAGCCAGGGACGCTCCGCGTCCCGACTTGAGCCCTGCGCAACGGTGACGCAGAGCGTCACGGGAGGCATTCCCACGCGGGAGCGTGGGAACGATCTTCATCTTCACAGTTGGATGGGGGTGTACCTGTTGTTAATGAGGAAATTTCCGACAAGGTTTTCGGGTTGCCCCTAGGAACCGGGCTCCCTAGTCTGCGTACACCGCTGCAAATGCAGTGGTCGGGCGTCGCGGCCCGGTTTACTACGGAACAGAAGCACCATATCCCTTTCAGTGAGCGGTTTTTTATCGTCTACTGTGCGGCGCTATGGCGGCTGTGCGCGGGATACCTTCGGGTATGCCGGGTTCCTTGGTAACCGGTCCGCGAACCTGCGCACAGCTGCCACCCTCCATCGCGTCGCGGCGATCAGTGGCGGCTCCACCTTTACCGAGGAACCTCACAATGATCAAACCCACCCCAAATCCCCCACCCAGCGTAATCCTCACCCTAATCGACGGCATCAGCACCGAAGACCTGCTGGTCAACCTCACCGAAAACCTGGCCTCCGCCCACGCCCTGACCTGCGACTTCGCCTTTGACCTGGAGGGAACACAGCGAGAAGGTGCGCTGGGTATTGCGCAGTTGATTGAGATCGGCCGATTGCTGGCTGAGCGCCTGCTGGATGACAGAGCGCCGTCACCAGCGGCAAAACCTGCTTGAATGATCGTTCCCACGCTCTGCGTGGGAATGCAGCCTGGGACGCTCCGCGTCCCGACTTGATCCTTGCGCAACGGTGACGCAGAGCGTCACAGGAGGCATTCCCACGCGGGAGCGTGGGAACGATCTTCATACGGGTTGGATGTTGGACGCTTGCTTGCCTTTGGGCCCTGTCGTTATTTCATAGCTGACTTTTTGGCCCTCTTGCAGAGATTTGAACCCAGCACTCTGAATCGCTGAAAAATGCGCAAAAAGATCCTCGCTACCATCATCCGGGGTAATAAAACCAAACCCCTTTGTGTCGTTAAACCACTTCACAGTACCCGTTGCCATAACCCTTCTCCTGACATTGCGCTCAAAAATCTCGTTAGATAAGCCTGATACAAAACGCAAACACACCCTGTGGCCGATGAATCCTGGCGAACTGTACCCGCTGGCCTTCTCGCCACCGGGTATACGCCGAACTCAAGCGGTCCAAACACACCGGCTCATCATCGCCATCCAACGCAATCAGCCCTTCACCGGTCTTGCGGTTATAAACCTTGATCGTCCCCGTTACCGCTTCCATCGCCCTTCCCCTGCATCTCGTTACTACTTGCGTACAGTGTCCGGCACCATAAAAACGCGAGAACGCAGAACTGGCTACTGTCAGAGTTGACAGGTAGACGGGGATTAACGACCAGTGGTAGTGATTGTTTACTGAGCAGCCGAGGGGTTATTTTTTTCGCTTGCGGGGTTTTCGCGCCTTGGGCGGCGTATCGATTTCGCTGGCGGGATTGCCCGTTGCCTGAACGGGTACCGCGTTGCCTTCGCGGTCGCGGGCGACAAAACCAATGCCCTTGACCGCGTCAAACCACCTGACCGTAGCCCTGCTCATGATCGCTCTCCCGAGCCACGCATGAAGGCGCGCCTCGTCGCTCTATCAAACAGTGAAGGCGGTGCAATGGATACTGTCAAAGTTGACAGGTCAACGGCGCTGACGACATATGGTAAGAAGGCCCGCTCGCCACAAAAAACTCAGGAATCGCGGCGCAGCTCCGGCGGAATCGGCAGATCCTTGAGCGGGTCTGGCCGTTTGCCCTTGCCCGCGCGGTATTGGCGGATCTGGTACACGTAGGCCAACACCTGCGCCACGGCCAGGTACAGGCCCGCGGGGATTTCCTGGTCGAGGTCGGTGGAGTAGAAGATCGACCGCGCCAGCTCCGGCGATTCCAGCAGCAGAATGTCGTTGGCCACGGCAATTTCGCGAATCTTCAGCGCGGTAAAGTCGCTGCCCTTGGCCAGCAACATCGGCGCGCCGCCCTTCTCCGGGTCGTACTTGAGCGCCACGGCGTAGTGGGTCGGGTTGGTAATGACCACGTCGGCGTCGGGCACCGCCGCCATCATCTTGCGCTGGGACATTTCCCGCTGCAGTTGGCGAATCCGCTGTTTGACCTCGGGGCGGCCTTCCTGGTCTTTGTGTTCGTCGCGCACTTCCTGCTTGGTCATCAGCAGTTTCTTGTGGCTTTCCCACAGCTGGATCGGCGCATCCACGGCGGCGATGATGATCAGCCCGCAAGCCATCCACAACGCACTCCAGCCCACCACCTGCACGCTGTGGATGATGGCCGATTCCAGCGGCTCATGGGCGATGCGCAGCAAGTCGTCGATGTCGGACGACAACACCGTCAACGCCACAAACAGGATCAGAATGAATTTCGCCAGCGCCTTGAGCAGTTCCACCAGCGCCTTGGTGGAGAACATGCGCTTAAGCCCAGGCCCAGGGTTCATGCGGCTGAACTTGGGCGCCATGCTGCCGGCGGCAAACAGCCAGCCGCCGAGGGACACCGGCCCGATCAGTGCCGCCAGCAACAGGGTGATCAGCACCGGCTGCACCGCCAGAATCGCGATTTTGCCCGAGTGCAACAGGTACTGGCCCATGGCGCCGGGGCTCAGCAGCACTTCGCGCGGCAGCGAAAAGTTGAGCTTCATCAGCTCCATCAGGTCCAGCGCCAGGCCACCGCCGTAGATCAGCAGGCCACCGGCACCGGCGAGCATCACGGCGAGGGTGTTAAGTTCTTTGGAGCGGGCAATCTCGCCCTTTTCCCTGGAGTCCTTTTTACGTTTCTCCGTGGGGTCTTCTGTTTTGTCCTGGCCACTCTCGCTCTCGGCCATGGCTCAACGCGCCCGTGCCAGATCACGTAAGAACTGCAAGGCGTCGGTGGCCAGCGGTTGATACTGATTGAGAATGTCGGCCATGCCGATCCAGAAAATCCCCATGCCCAACACCAGGGTCAGCGGGAAACCAATCGAGAAGATGTTCAATTGCGGCGCCGCGCGGGTCATTACGCCAAATGCGATATTGACCACCAGCAGCGCAGTAATCGCCGGCAACACCAGCAACAATGAGGCACCCAGCACCCAGCTGAGGCGCCCGACCAGCTCCCAGAAGTGGTTGACCACCAGCCCCGAGCCCACCGGCAAGGTGGTGAAGCTTTCGGTCATGACCTCGAACACCACCAAATGGCCATTCATCGCCAGGAAAATCAGGGTCACCAGCATGGTCAGGAACTGCCCGATCACCGCCACCGACACGCCGTTGGTAGGGTCGACCATGGACGCGAAGCCCATGCCCATCTGGATCGAGATGATCTGCCCGGCGATCACGAACGCCTGGAAGAACAACGTCAGCGAGAAGCCCATTATCGCGCCGATCAATATCTGCTCGGCAATCAGCAACAACGCGCTGAGGTCCAGGGCATTCACCGGCGGCATCGGCGGCAAGCCGGGCACGATGACGATGGTAATGGCGAAGGCAAAATACAAGCGGATGCGCCTCGGCACCAAGGTGGTCCCGAACACCGGCATGGTCATCAGCACCGCCGTGACGCGAAACATCGGCAAAATGAAAGATGCCACCCAGGTGCTGATCTGGGTGTCGGTCAAGGCCAGCACAGATTGCATCGGTCAGCCGATCAACTGCGGAATACTGCCGTACAGCTGCAGGATGTATTCCATAAAGGTTTGCACCAGCCACGGGCCGGCGACGATCAGGGTGATCAGCATCACCAGCAAACGCGGGAGGAAACTCAGGGTTTGTTCGTTGATCTGGGTCGCGGCCTGGAACATCGCCACCAGCAGGCCCACCAACAGGCTCGGCACCACCAGCACGGCGACCATCATGGTGGTCAGCCACAGCGCTTCACGGAACAGGTCAACCGCTACTTCTGGCGTCATCTGACTACACCCCGCCGAAACTGCTGGCCAGGGTGCCGATAATCAGCGCCCAGCCGTCCACCAGCACAAACAGCATGATCTTGAACGGCAGCGAGATAATCAGCGGCGACAGCATCATCATGCCCATGGCCATCAGCACGCTCGCCACCACCAGGTCGATGATCAGGAACGGGATAAAGATCATGAAGCCGATCTGGAACGCGGTTTTCAATTCGGACGTGACGAAGGCCGGCACCAGAATGGTCAGCGGCGCCTGATCCGGCGTGGCAATGTCGGTGCGCTTGGACAGGCGCATAAACAGCTCAAGGTCGCTGGAGCGGGTTTGCGAGAGCATGAAGTCCTTGATCGGACCCTGGGCCTTGTCGATCGCGTCCTGAGCCGAGAGTTTTTCGGCCAGGTAGGGTTGCAAGGCTTGCTGGTTCACCTTGTCGAACACCGGCGCCATGATGAACAAGGTCAAAAACAGCGCCATGCCGGTGAGGATCTGGTTCGACGGCGTCTGCTGCAGGCCCAGGGCCTGACGCAGAATCGAGAACACGATGATGATCCGCGTAAAGCTGGTCATCAGCATGACAAACGCCGGGATAAAACTCAGCGCAGTCATGATCAGCAAAATCTGCAGGCTGACCGAATATTCCTGGGCGCCGGCCGCGTTGGTACCCAGGGTGATCGCCGGGATCGACAACGGGTCGGCAGCCAACGCCAGCGGCGCGGCCAGCAACAGCATGAGCGTCAATAAAACGCGCATTACTTCTTATCCTTCTGATCCTTGCCCAGCAACTCCATCAGGCGCTGGGCGAATTCCGGCGTGGCGGCCTCGGTTTTGGTCGCTTCCACTGGTGTCTTGAGTACGTGCAACGGGGTGATGCGACCGGGCGTGATGCCGAGCAGGATTTGCTCTTCGCCCACTTGCACCAGCACCAGCCGATCACGCGGGCCGAGGGCGCGCGAGCCGATCATCTCGATCACCTGGGCATTGCCCGGCCCAATACGCTGCACGCGACGCATCAACCAGGCCAGCACGAAGATCAAGCCGACCACCAGCAACAGCCCCAGCACCAGCTGGGTCAATTGCCCACCGATGCCACTGCTGACCACCGGCGCCGCCGCTACCGCTGGGGCGATCGGCTCCGCCGCCATGGCGCTCAATGGCAGCGCCAGAAACAGTCCCGCCATCGAATACTTCATATCAACGCAACTTCTTGATGCGTTCGCTTGGGCTGATCACGTCCGTCAGGCGAATGCCGAACTTCTCGTTGACCACCACCACCTCGCCATGGGCGATCAGGGTGCCGTTGACCAGTACGTCCAGCGGCTCACCGGCCAGGCGGTCGAGCTCGATCACCGAACCCTGGTTGAGTTGCAGCAGGTTGCGGATGTTGATTTCGGTGCTGCCGACTTCCATGGAGATCGACACCGGAATGTCGAGGATCACATCCAGGTTCGGGCCGTCGAGGGTCACCGGGTCGTTGTTTTTCGGCACGCTGCCGAATTCTTCCATCGGCAGACGCTTGCCGGCCGGCGCCATGGCGGCGTCGGCGGCCAGCAGCGCGTCGATGTCGTCCTGGCCGACATCGCCGGTTTCTTCCAGGGCTGCAGCCCATTCGTCAGCCAGGGCCTGGTCTTCGGCGGAAGTGTTTTCGTGTTCGGTAGCCATTACATGTCCTCGGCGCAGCAAAAATTCATCGATAGAAGGGGCAGATCAGCGACGGTTGATCGGTTCGATCACTTGCAACGCCAGGTTGCCTTTGTGGGAACCGAGCTTGACCTTGAACGACGGTACGCCGTTGGCGCGCATGATCAGCTCTTCCGGCAGTTCCACAGGGATCACGTCCCCCGGTTGCATGTGCAAAATATCGCGCAAACGCAGCTGGCGACGGGCCACAGTGGCGCTTAACGGCACGTCGACGTCCAGCAGGTCTTCGCGCAGGGCCTTGACCCAGCGTTCGTCCTGGTCGTCGAGGTCGGACTGGAAACCGGCATCGAGCATTTCGCGCACCGGCTCGATCATCGAGTACGGCATGGTCACGTGCAGGTCGCCGCCGCCGCCATCGAGTTCGATATGGAAGGTGGAGACCACAATGGCTTCGCTGGGGCCGACGATGTTGGCCATGGCCGGGTTCACTTCCGAGTTGATGTACTCGAAATTGACTTCCATGATCGCCTGCCAGGCTTCCTTCAAGTCGATGAAGGCTTGCTCCAGCACCATGCGCACCACACGCAGTTCGGTGGGGGTGAATTCACGCCCTTCGATCTTGGCGTGACGGCCGTCGCCGCCGAAGAAGTTGTCCACCAGCTTGAACACCAGCTTGGCGTCGAGGATGAACAGTGCGGTGCCGCGCAGCGGCTTGATCTTGACCAGGTTGAGGCTGGTGGGCACGTACAGCGAGTGCACGTATTCACCGAACTTCATCACCTGCACGCCGCCCACCGCCACGTCCGCCGAACGGCGCAGCATGTTGAACATGCTGATACGGGTGTAGCGGGCGAAACGCTCGTTGATCATCTCCAGGGTCGGCATGCGCCCGCGGACGATACGATCCTGGCTGGTGAGGTCATAACTTTTGACGCTGCCGGGCTCGGCAGCCATTTCGGTCTGTACCAGACCGTCGTCGACGCCATGCAACAGCGCGTCGATTTCATCCTGGGACAGCAGGTCTTGCACGGCCATGTCGTGATCCTACTGCAATACGAAGTTAGTGAAGAGCGCCTGCTCGACCACGACTTTGCCGAGCTCTTTCTGGGCCACTTCCTGCACGCTGGCAGTGACCTTCTGGCGCAGCATTTCCTGGCCGACCGGGGTGGCCAGGCTGTCGAAGCTCTGGCCGGAGAACAGCATCACCAGGTTGTTGCGGATCACCGGCATATGCACTTTAAGCGCATCCAGGTCCGCCTGGTTACGCGCCAGCAAGGTGATGCTCACCTGCAGGTAGCGTTGGCGACCGTTCTGATTGTAGTTGGCGACAAAGGCCGGCAGCATCGGCTCGAAGATTGCCGGTTGCTTGACGTTGGTGGCGGTTTCGGCGGCGGGTGCCGGCTTGCTCGCACTGCTGTGCATGATGTACCACGTGCCGCCGATCGAGGCGCCAATGGCCAGGAGCAGGCCCAGCACAATCAGCAGGATCAGCTTGAGCTTGCCTTTGCCTGCGGGTGGGGTTGCTGCTGCGTCGTCGCTCTTCGCCATGCCAATAATCCGTCACTATTCGGGGATTCATAGATCTACGGGAAGGCAAGAGCAAGTGTTATGCCAGAGTTGTCAGGCAAGCCGGGCGCAAAACAAATGTGGGAGCGGGCTTGCTCGCGAATACGGTGGATCAGTTAATGAATCTGTTGACTGACACACCGTATTCGCGAGCAAGCCCGCTCCCACACTTTGATCTTTATACGGCTCAGGTCAGGCGTAATAGTCGACGGCGCTGGAACCGATCACGGTCTGGCTCACCGGCGCGACCGCTGCCGCCACTTCAGCAGCGTCACCCGCATCCCCGCCATCACCACGCCCGCCAATGCCGCTTATGCCGCGTGCCTGGTTCTGCTGCTGTTGTTCCTGGCCCTGCCCCTGCCAGCCACGGGACTGGTCGGACACATTGACATCCACCTGCCCCATGCCCTGCTGGGCAAACATCTCACGCAAACGGCCGGACTGGCTTTCCAGCGCTTCACGCACCACGGCGTGGCCGCTCATGAAGTTGACCTGGGCTTGCTGGTCGGCGGTCATATTGACCTTGATATCCAGGCGCCCCAGCTCGGCCGGCTGCAACTGAATCTCCGCCGACTTGAGGTTGGCGCTGGACAGGTACATCACGCGGTTGACCACTTCTTCGGTCCAGCCGCTCTGGTGCATGGCCAGCGGCGCATTGGCCACGGGCGGCAAGGCATTTGCGGTTTTCGGCGTGGCGGCCTGGGTCAGCGCGGCCAGGCGGTTGGCGAAATCATCCACGCGGGTGTCGCTGCTGGCGTCTTTCAAATCCTTGAGGCCGCCTTCGATCAGCCCGCTGAAGGCCTTGTCGCCGCCCTGGTCAGTACTGTCTTTGGTGGCTTGCTGGTCGACCATGCCGGCAAGACCTGCGGCAAAGTTTTGCGCGGCGGTGGGTTGATCCTGAGCGCTGGTCGGCGCAGCTTTCTGTGGCGTCTGGCTGCTGGCCGACACATGGCCGCCCTGCTCCATCGCCAGGCGCACGGCCGGCATCGAATCCAGCGGGTCGGCTTCGGGATCGAAGGCCGGTTGCCTGGCATCTTCGGTTGCCGCAACCGGCGCCGCGACCACCGGCAGGGCCTTGTCATCATTATTGGCCGCGACCGGCGCTGGCGTGGGCACCGGGACAGGCACCGGCGTAACGGCGGCGGCCAATGCCGGGTCAACCACCGGATCAACCGCAGGCTGCTGCGCCAGGGCCGGGTCGGCGGGCTTGTCGTCATCACTGCTGGCGCTGTCGTCGGTCTTGGCCGGCTTGGCAGGCAAGGGATTGCCGCTATCGGCAACCGCCGGCGTACTGGCGGCAGGCTTGGCGCTGGTGTCCGCAGGCTTGTCACGCGTGACTTTGGCCGGGCTGTCGTCGGGCTTCAGCGTGGGCTTGGGGCTTTGGTTGGCAAACACTTGAGCGAAGCCAGGGCCCTTGTCCTGTGGGGCTGCAACCGCTACCGGGGAAGTAGCGGCAGGCGCTTGAGGCTTGGCCGCAGGGGCAGCCTGAAGGAGCGAATTGGGGGCGACTGGCATAGGTAAAGGTCTCCACTGCACTGGGGGTCGGGGATGCAGTATTGGGAGGTAGAGCAAGAGTTGGGCCAGGTTTGCGGGTCAAAGACAAATGACAGGTAAAACACAGTCTAAATGTGTGCGAGCAAGCCCGCTCCCACAGTTTGATCCGCACAGGACTGGTACAACTTTGGTGATTCAGAGGCCGAAGCGCTGCCTTTCCGACTCATACAGCGGCCGCACCAACGCAAACTCATGATCAATCTGATCAACCAGCGCACCCAAGTCCGCCGTCAGCTCGACGGACTCCACCTCCAGCCGCTGACACAACTGCGCCAACCGCACCGCCCCAAGGTTGCCACTGCTGCCCTTGAAGCTATGGGCAATGCGCCCCAACGCCTTGGCATCATCACGCGACTTGCGCAACGCTTCGACGCGCTTTTGCGAATCGTCCAGAAAGGTCTCCAGCAGTTTCGGATACTCGCTTTCCATCACTTCCTGCAGGCCCGTCAGCACATCAGGGTCCAGATGAATCTCAAGCACTTGTTCGCTCCTTGATCAAGAATCGGCGGATTATGCCAGAGCCCCCCAGCAAAACTCCACGCATACACTGCGCCCGCCATCGGTCCAGCGTACATCGCTGCTCAGTTGCCGTACCAGGCTCAGCCCGCGGCCAGACAGGCGGTCGATATCCAGCGGCCGCGCCAGCACCTGTTCCACGTCAAAGCCGGGGCCACTGTCCTCAATGCGCAGCGTCATTTTGCCACCTGTGGCAGTCGGCACCACCTGCACATGCACCCGCACATAACCGCTGTTCAACTGCGCCAAGCGCTGGTTGCGCTGGCGGTAATACTCGGCAAACCCCAGGGCATCGCGCTTGAGTCGCGAATCCAGGCCCAGCACGCCATGCTCCAGCGCATTGGAATACAACTCGGCCATCACGCTGTACAGCGCCCCGCTCTGCCCGCGCAGGCCGTGAATCTCCAGCAACAACTGCAACAGGTACGGCAACGGGTTGTAGCTTTTGAGCGTGCGCGCACGAAACTCGAAGCTCACCGACCAATCCAGCGGGCACGACTGGCCACTGTCGGCGTACAGCGGCTCAGCCGCCCGCGACGGCTGGCCCGCCTGCAAGGTGATCTCCACCATACTCACATCATCACGCGCCTCGCCCCGAAACGCCGCCAGGGCCTGCTCAATATCCTCAAACAAGCGGTCGGGCTTGCGATTGCCGGCAAATACCTGCTGCAAGCGCGCAGCGCCAAATAACTGATCATTGGCGTCGGCAGTGTCCAGTACACCATCGGACAGCAAGAACACCCGGTCGCCCAGGGCCATGGGCCAGACTTCGGTGCTGTCATCAAACGCCTGCGCCGACAGCACACCCAGCGGCAGGTGCCGCGACACCAACGGCGTGCGCTTGCCGGTGGCGATCTCATGCACATAGCCCTCGGGCATGCCGCCGTTCCACACCTCCACCACGCGCCGCTGGGCACTCAGGCACACCAGGGTGGCGCAGCAGAACATGTCCACCGGCAGGATGCGCTTGAGCTTGGCATTCATCTCGCGCAGGGTCTGGGCCAGGCCGTAGCCCTTGGCGGTCATGCCGTAGAACACCTCCGCCAGCGGCATGGCGCCCACGGCGGCCGGCAGGCCATGGCCGGTGAAGTCACCGAGCAACACATGCATGTCGCCGGAGGGCGTGTAGGCCGCCAGCAACAGGTCGCCGTTGAACAGCGCATAAGGCGATTGCAGGTAACGAATGTTCGGCGCCGCATTGATGCAACCCGAATGCGCCACCTTATCGAACACCGCCTTGGCCGCACGTTGCTCATGCAACAGGTAATCGTGGTGCCGGGCGATCTGGTCGCGCTGGCGCAGCACCATGGCCTGCAGCCGCCGCAGGCGGTCCATGGCATTGATCTTGGCGGCCAGGATCAGCGGGTTATAGGGTTTGGGCAGGAAATCATCGCCACCGGCATCCAGGCACTGGGCCAGGGCTTCACTCTCGCGCAGCGAGGTAAGAAAGATGATCGGCACCAGCGCCTCACCCGCCAATTGCTTGATCCGCCGCGCCGCCTCAAAGCCGTCCATCACCGGCATCAGGGCGTCCATCAACACCAGTTGCGGGCGCTCACGGGTGAACACCTCGACGGCTTGCGCGCCATTCGAGGCGGTGAGCACCTGATGGCCCTGACGCCGAATGATCGTCGACAGCAACAGCAAATCGGCGGCGCTGTCTTCGGCGATCAGGATCGTCAGCGCCTCGAGTACGGGGGCCAGGGTGTTCAACTGATGTCGAACAGTTTGTCGAAGTTGGAGATGGCGAGGATCTTGCGCACATCGGAGTTGCTGTTGATGACCTGCACTTCGGCGTTATCGCCACCGGCGTGGTCACGCAACAGCAGGAGCATGCCCAGGGCCGAGCTGTCCATGTAGGTGGCGTCCTTCAGGTCCACCACGTAGATCTCGGGCACTTTGTAAAACCGTTCGTAGGCCTCACGAAAGGTCTGGTGGTTACCGAAATCGAAACGGCCTCTTACTTTAATCGTCAACTTCGTCCCATCCAGGGACACTTCTGATTCGACTGACATGTGACTGCTTCCTTGTCATTGGCAATATGCAACAAGGTTTAGCAGCTGATAGAGATGTGAGCAACACTGATACTCAAATGTGGGAGCTGGCGTGTGTGGGAGCTGTTAGTACTGTGACTGGCGCGGAAGACGCTGTGATAGCTCGTCGAGCAGCTTTTGCTCGCGCTTGTCTTCGATGGCCCGCGCTTCGTCGATATAACGCTGCACCAGCTTGCGCAACCCTTCAACCCGGGCAAACGCCGCTTGCCAAGCCTCACGAGCCTTATCGAGATTATTCTGGTGCCAGGCCAGGCTCTGGCGCTGTTGGCTCACGGCAGTTTCCAGCTGGTTGAGAAAGCCCTGGTAACCCATCAGCCATTGGCCGGACACGCCCTTGCTGCCGCGTTCGATCCACTGTTGCTGGTACTCGCTGCGAAAACGCTCCAGGTCACCCAGTTTGCTTTCCGCCAGGCGCACCTGACCCTGGAAATACCCCAGGCGTTGCACGGCGGTTTTCTCGGCCTTTTCGGCCATGTCCACCACTGGGGCCAGGCGTGAAGAACGGGTGCTGGCCATGGCTTAACCGCCCGGCGCCGGGGCGAAGATCGAGCCCAGGTGGGCTTCGCTTTCGCCCATGCTGATTTTGTCGTTAAGGCCCTGGCGCAGGTAGCTCACCAACTGCGGTTGCAGCGCGATGGCCAGGTCGGTTTCGCGATCGCCACCGGCCACGTAGGCGCCGACGCTGATCAGGTCTCGGCTCTGCTGATAACGCGACCACAGTTGTTTGAAGTGCTGCGCACGGGCCATGTGCTCTGCGGTGACCACCGCCGGCATCACCCGGCTGATCGAGGCTTCGATGTCGATGGCCGGGTAGTGCCCCTCCTCCGCCAACCGCCGTGACAACACGATGTGGCCGTCGAGCACGCCCCGCGCCGAGTCGGCAATCGGGTCTTGTTGGTCATCGCCTTCGGACAACACGGTGTAGAACGCAGTTATTGAACCGCCACCGGCCTCGGCATTACCGGCGCGCTCCACCAGCTTGGGCAGCTTGGCGAACACTGACGGCGGATAACCTTTGGTGGCGGGCGGCTCGCCGATGGCCAGGGCGATTTCCCGCTGGGCCTGGGCAAAACGCGTGAGCGAGTCCATCAGCAACAGGACATTCTTGCCCTTGTCGCGAAAATATTCGGCGATACGCGTGCAGTACATCGCGGCGCGCAGGCGCATCAGCGGCGCATCGTCGGCTGGGGATGCGACCACCACCGAGCGTTTGAGGCCTTCTTCACCGAGGCTGTGCTCGATGAATTCTTTCACTTCACGGCCGCGCTCGCCGATCAGCCCGACCACGATAATGTCGGCCTCGGTAAAGCGCGTCATCATGCCCAGCAACACCGACTTACCCACGCCGGTACCGGCAAACAGGCCCAGACGCTGGCCGCGACCAACCGTCAATAAACCGTTGATGCTGCGAATACCCACGTCCAGCGGCACGCTGATGGGGTTGCGGTTGAGCGGGTTGATGGTCGGGCCGTCCATCGGCACCCAGTCTTCGGCCTTCATCCCGCCTTTGCCGTCGAGTGCGCGACCGGCGCCATCGAGCACGCGGCCGAGCATGCTCATGCCCATGGGCAGGCGGCCGGTGTCGGCCAAGGGCACCACGCGGGCACCGGGGGCGATGCCCGCCAGGCTGCCGACAGGCATGAGGAAAATCTTGCTGCCGGAAAAGCCCATCACCTCGGCCTCGACCTGCACCGGGTGGTAGCTGTCGTCGTTGATCACCAGGCAGCGGCTGCCCATGGCGGCGCGCAGGCCTTCGGCCTCGAGAGTGAGGCCAACCATGCGCAGCAGGCGCCCTTCGAGAATCGGCTGGCCGGGCAACTCAGTGAGCTCGGCATAGCCGCCCAGGCGCTTGGCGAAGCTGGTGCGATCAAGGCGCATCGGCGGCGTCCAGGTCCACACTCAGGTCTGGCTCGGCCGGGTGCAGGGCTTGTTCATGCAGTTGATCAAACAGCTTGGCCATGATCTGGCTGATACGGGTTTCCACCGTGGCATCGATGCGGCTGTGTTCCGTCTCGACGCGGCAACCACCGGGCAACAACGCCGCGTCCTCGACGATGCGCCAGGTTTCTTCATGGCGCTCGCGCAGGGCTTTGACCTGTTCGAAATCCTGCGGGTTGATGTACAGGCGCACATTGCCCACGCCCAACGGCAGCAGCTTGAGGGCTTCGCGCATGACGCTTTCGATATGGCTGGAATCGAGCACCAGTTCGCGCTGGATCACCTGGCGAGCAATGTGCTCGACCAGGCCGACCATGGCTTTTTCGATCTGCGTATCCTGCTCGGCAATCGGGTCGAACAGCGTGCCCATCAGCCGCTCAAGGCTGGCGAGTTTGACGCTGAGCGCCTCTTCGGCTTCCTGGCGCACCTTGAGGGTGGTGCTGCGAAAGCCGTCCTTCTCGCCGGCCGCAAAGCCTTCGTTGTAGGCTTCCTGGCGGATGGCCTCCAACTCTTCAAGGGTCAGTGGCTGGACTTCATCCAGCGGCACTTCTTCCATCTCTACCGGCGTTTCAACCACCGGTTCAGGCTCAGGCTCCGGCACATGCGGATCGAAGCTGGGCAGCGACCAGATGTCGAACCCGCCGACATCCCGCGCGCGAATCAGATCGCTGGGCGTCTCATCTTTGTTCGACATGGGACGCGCCTTAGATCATTTCTTCGCCGCCCTTCCCGCCGAGAACGATTTCTCCGGCTTCGGCCATACGGCGGGCAATGGTGAGGATTTCTTTCTGCGCGGTTTCGACGTCGCTGACGCGCACCGGGCCTTTGGCTTCGAGGTCGTCGCGCAACAGTTCGGAAGCACGCTTGGACATGTTCTTGAAGATCTTCTCTTTGACGTTTTCGTCCGAGCCCTTGAGGGCCAGCACCAGCACGTCGGAGGAGACTTCGCGCAGCAACGCCTGGATGCCACGGTCGTCGACATCGGAGAGGTTGTTGAACACGAACATGAGGTCTTCGATCTGGCCGGACAGGGTGTCGTCGATCTCGCGGATCGAGTCCATCAACTGGCCTTCGACCGAGCTGTCGAGGAAGTTCATGATGTCGGCCGCACGCTTGATGCCGCCCAAGGTGGTGCGCGAAGCATTCGAGTTGCCGGAGAACTGCTTCTCCAGAATCGTGTTGAGTTCTTTCAGGGCTGCCGGCTGCACGGTGTTCAGCGACGACACGCGCAGGATGATGTCCAGGCGCACTTTATGGTCGAAGTGGCCGAGCACTTCACCGGCCTGGTCCGGGTCGAGGTAAGCCACGACGATCGCCTGGATCTGCGGGTGCTCATAGCGGATCACGTCGGCCACCGCGCGCGGTTCCATCCACTTGAGGCTGTCCAGGCCACTGGTGTTGCCGCCCAGCAGGATGCGGTCGATCAGGCCGTTGGCCTTGTCTTCGCCAAGAGCCGAGGTGAGCATCTTGCGGATATAGCTGTCGGAGCCGACGCCCAGGCTGGTCTGGTCGCCGACGATCTCGACGAACTCGCTCATCACCTGCTCGACTTGCTCGCGGTGCACATTGCGCATCTGCGCCATGGCCACGCCCACCCGCTGGACCTCTTTAGGCCCCATGTGGCGCAGCACTTGGGCGGCGTCGGTTTCACCCAGGGACAGCAGCAGAACTGCGGCTTTATCGACCTTGGTGAGCTTGGCAACAGCGGCTCGATTATCACTCATCTGCGTTGATCCACTCTTTCACGACCTGAGCCACACGGCCCGGGTCTTCTGCTACCAGACTCTTGATTGCATTCAGCTGAGCGTCGTAGCCTTCGCTCGGGCTTGGCAACAGGATGCTTTGCGGGCCGCCGAGGCTGACGCGGTCGTTGGCCAGTTCGCCGTCCAGGCCGCCCATGCCACCCAACTCGACGTCGCCACCGGCCAAAGCCAGCTGTTTCTTGCCGTTGCCGGTGATGTTGTTGAGCACCGGGCGCAGCACGCCGAACACCAGCACCAGGATGAACAACACACCCAGCACTTGTTTAACGATGTCCCAGAACCATGGCTGCGTGTAGAACGCCGGGTCGGCGATCACTTCGGCGCGCTCGGCGGAGAACGGCATGTTGATCACGCTGACGCTGTCTCCACGGCTGGCGTCGAAACCGACGGCGTCCTGTACCAGGCGCGTGAAACGCGCCAATTCATCGCTGCTCCACGGTGCACGGGTGACGGCACCATCCGCCGGGTTGACCTTGACCTGATCATCGACCACCACCGACACCGACAGGCGATTGATCTTGCCCTGCTGCTGTTTGGTGTGGCTGATGGAACGGTCGAGTTCGAAGTTCTTGGTCGACTGGTTACGCTTGTCCGCCGGGTACGGTGCGAGCATGGGCTGGCCGGTGGCCGGGTCCATGATCTGCTGGCCGTTGGCGTCCAACAGTGGTTGGCCCGGCTGGATCGCGCCAGCCGTGGCAGCGGCGCCACCGGTGGTTTGTGGTGCAGTCGCCGGGGCCGGTGGCTGGTTGCTCAGGGCACCCGGCACACCTTGCGGGCCATTGCTGGCGGTACGTTGTTCGCTGGTGGACTGCTCGCTGCGCAGCGCAGGCTGGTCCGGGTTGAACTGTTCGGAGGTCGACTCGACCGCGCTGAAATCCACGTCGGCGGACACTTCAGCCTTGTAGCGGTCATTGCCCAGCACCGGTTGCAGGATGTTGTGCACCCGCTGGGTCAGCATGCTTTCCATGCGGCGGCTGTAGTCGAACTGCTTGCCGGCCTGGGTCAGCGCGGAGTTCTCGGCCTGGTCCGACAGCAGGTTGCCCTTCTGGTCGACCACAGTGATTTGCGACTTGCTCAATTCGGGAACGCTGGTGGCCACCAGGTTGATGATCGCCAGTACCTGGCCAGGCTCCAGGGAGCGGCCGGAAAACAGTTCGACCAATACCGAGGCACTTGGCTTGCGTTCGTCACGCACGAACACCGAGCTTTTCGGGATCGCCAGGTGCACGCGGGCGCCCTTGACGTTGTTCAAGCTGCTGATGGTGCGCGCCAGTTCGCCTTCCAGGCCACGACGGTAGCGGGTGGCTTCCATGAACTGGCTGGTGCCCAGGCCCTGGTCCTTGTCGAGGATTTCAAAACCGATATTGCTGTCGGACGGCGTTACACCAGCCGCAGCCAGCTTCATGCGCGCACGGGCCACGTCATCGGACTTGACCAGCAAGGCGCCGGAATTGGGCTCCACGGTGTAGGCGATGTCGGCGGCGGCCAGGGTTTCCATGATCTGCTTGGAATCCATGCCGGCCAGGCTGCCGTACAGCGGACGGTAATCGGGTTGCTGCGACCACAACACCACGGCAAAACCAATCGCCACGCTCGCCGCCAGGCCGACCATCAGGCCCACCTGCCGCAGCATGGTCATTTCCGAGAGGTTTTCCAGGAACGACAGGCCAAACAGCGGCGGCTTGCCGTCTGCCTTGGCGGGTACGTTGTCGGAGACTGCTTCTGCCATGACTTAAATCTCGTCCTTAAACCGGCATCTGCATGATGTCTTGATAAGCCTGAACCAGCTTGTTACGCACTTGGGTCAAGGCTTGAAAGGAAACGCTGGCCTTTTGCGAAGCGACCATCACATCGGTGAGGTCCACGCCGCTCTTGCCGATCTCGAAGGCGGTGGCCAACTGATTGGAGGCTTGCTGGGTGTCGCTGACTTTGTTGATTGCCTGACCGAGCATGTCGGCAAAACTGCTTTGGCCCAATTCCGGCGCTGGCGCGACGGATTTCGGTTGAGCCATGGCATCCATTTGCATGGAGCGCATATCCAACATCAACCGATTGAACTCAATACCCTGGCTCATGACCTTCTCTCTCCGACGACCCGCAATTTTTTGACACTACGCAGCAATTACCAGGGGAGGTAGCAACAAGGGTGCCAGCTCTGTAGCAACTCGTAAGAAAAGGCGACAAACCTTGTCGACCTTGTTACCGGTCAGGTGGCGAACAGGTAGGCTTCCACGTCCATGCCGGCGTCGCGCATCTGCGCCAGCTTGTAGCGCAGGGTGCGCGGGCTGATGCCCAGGCGCTCAGCGGCCTCTTTGCGACGGCCGCGCTCGGCACGCAAGGTGTCGATGATCATTTGGAATTCGCGGCGGCGCAGGTCGTCGCCCAGCGCACCGCCGGACTCGGTATCGGCAGCCGCCACCGGTGCGGGCGCCAGGCTCGGCAACGGCGCGCTGCCACTGCCCATGGCCAGGCAAAAGTCCTGCGGCTGGATCAAACCGCCCTGCTGCAAAATCAGCGCACGCTGGATGGCGTTGTCCAATTCGCGCACGTTGCCCGGCCATGGGTAGCTGATCAGGCAAGCCTGAGCCTCGGCCGACAGCCGCGCCTGGGCGTGCTTCATTTTTTTGACGTGGTTGTTCAGCAGGCGCTCGGCCAGCGGGATGATGTCCGCCGGGCGTTCGCGCAACGGGCGCCAGGCCAGCGGGAATACGGATAGCCGGTAGAACAGGTCTTCACGAAAGCGCCCCGCCGCCACTTCGCCCGCAAGGTCGCGGTTGGTGGTGGCAACCACGCGGATATCCAGCTGGATCGGCTTGCGCGCACCCACGCGCTCCACCTCACGCTCCTGCAACACCCGCAGCAGCTTGGCTTGCAGGCCCAGGGGCATTTCCGAGATTTCGTCGAGCAGGATGGTGCCGCCGTCGGCCTGTTCGAACTTGCCGGCCTGGGCCGCGATGGCGCCGGTGAACGAGCCTTTTTCATGGCCGAACAAGGTGGCTTCGAGCATGTTGTCAGGGATCGCCGCGCAGTTGATCGCGATGAACGGTTGTTTGGCACGGCTCGATTGTTGGTGGATATACCGCGCCAGCACTTCTTTACCGGTGCCGGACTCGCCGGAGATCAGCACGGTGGAATCGCTGCGCGCCACACGGGCCGCCAGTTCCAGCAACTGTGCGCTGGCCGGTTCAAAGGCAATCGGGCCTTGGCCTTCGGCGTTCGAAACAACGCCGAGTGCATGCCGGGCAACCAGTTCGATCAAGGCTTTAGGCTCAAAGGGTTTGACCAGGTAATCCGCCGCGCCCTGGCGCATGGCGTCCACCGCCCGCTCCACGGCGCCATGGGCGGTCATCAGCAGCACCGGCAACTGCGGCTTGCGCGCGCGCAGCAGGCCGAGCAACTGGTGGCCGTCCATGCCGGGCATGTTGACGTCACTGACCACCAGGCTGAAAGATTCCTGCTCGACCGCCTCCAAGGCTTCCTCGGCAGAACCGACCGCCCGGTAGTCATGGCCCGCCAGCAGCAGCGTGTCAGCCAATGCTTCACGCAGGGCGCGATCGTCTTCGACCAGTAAAACCTTGATAGCCATAGTCCTTTTACTCCGCGCTTGCCGTGCTGGAAAACAGTGGCAAGGTCATCAATGCACAGGTGCCACGCCCCAATCGGGAGTGCAGTTGCAATTCTCCCTGATGCGCACGTGCCACGGCCTTGACCACGGTCAGGCCGAGGCCGGTGCCGTTGGTCTTGGTGGTAAAAAACGGTTCGCCCAGGCGTTGCAGCACACGCGGTTCGATGCCGCTGCCGCTGTCGCTGATACACAGGCGCAGGGTTTGCTCGCGGGTGTACAGGTGGACCTTGAGCCGCGCTCCGAGGCCACTGGCCTGGGTGGCGTTTTCGATCAGGTTAAGCAAGGCGCCGACCAGGGTGTCGCGATTGCACAGCAACTCGCCCTGGTGGCTGTCGCACTGCCAGCGCACCTGGGCGTCCTGGATATGGGTGGCGGCCGCCGCTTGCAGCGACTGCATCAACAGGGCGGGCGTAACGCGGTCGGTCAGCGGCAATTCGCCGCGGGCGAACACCAGCATGTCGCGCACCTGGTGCTCCAACTCATGCAAGCGCTCTTTGAGACGGCCAGCAAAACGCTGATGGGTGGCGGCCGGCAATTGCTCGTCAGTCAAATGACTGGCGTAGATCAGCGCCGCCGACAACGGCGTGCGGATCTGATGCGCCAACGAAGCGACCATCCGCCCCAACGACGACAAGCGTTCATGGCGCGCCAGCTGGTCTTGCAGGTGACGGGTTTCCGTCAGGTCGTTGAGCAGCACCAGTTGGCCAGGCTCGGCGTCCAGGGAACGGGTGGCGATGGACAGGCGGCGGCCGTCCTTGAGGGATATTTCGTGGCCGTCGTCTTCACGGGGGGCGAAGCAGCGGGCGATGACTTCGCGCCACAACTCGCCTTCCAGCGGCAGGCCGAGCATGTCGACCGCAGCCGGGTTGGCTTCGCGCACGCGGCCCTGATCATCAATGACGATTACGCCACCGGGCAGCAGCGACAGCAGGTTTTGCAGACGGTTGGCCAGGCGCTCTTTCTCGGCCAGCTCTTGCATGCGCTGGGCACTGACCACCGCCAGCTCGCCTTTAAGCTCGGAAACCCGCGCCTCCAGCAAGCTGTAAGAGTCAGTCAGTTGGCTCGACATCTGGTTGAACTGCGAGAACGCCTGTTCAAGACCCTGCCGGGTCAGCGGCTCTGAGGACGGAACGAGCCCCGCAATAGCAGGGGCGGAAGAAAGTTGGGCGGCGTGGGGCATCATGCTCTCTCGCTTGGCTGACCGTCAGTTAAACGGAACGTTGCGAGGGCTGTAGCAATACCCGTGCCTAAAAAAAACTACTGAAATTTCAGTAGCTTAAAAAACAGGCGTCAATCATCCGCCTGTTCATCACCTTCCCGGCGGCTCATACCGTACTTGCGCATCTTCTCCACCAGGGTGGTTCGACGGATTCGCAAGCGTTCGGCGGCGCGGGCAACAATGCCGTTGGCATCGTCCAGCGCCTGCTGGATCAGGCCCTGCTCGAGGCTACCGAGGTAGTCCTTCAAGTCCAGGCCTTCGGGCGGCAGCATGGCGGTGGCGCCGAAGTCCGGCGTGTGGCCGTTGATGGCCACGCGCTCTTCGAGGTCGGTGCGCAGGCTGTCGACCAGTTGTTCGTCTTCGTCGTCGACGTAACGGAATTTCTTCGGCAGTTCGACCACGCCGATCACACCGTAGGGGTGCATGATCGCCATGCGCTCTACCAGGTTGGCCAGCTCACGCACGTTGCCCGGCCAGCCGTGGCGGCACAGCGACATGATCGCGGCGGAGTTGAAGCGAATCGAACCGCGCTTTTCGTGCTCCATGCGCGAGATCAACTCGTTCATCAGCAACGGGATGTCTTCCACGCGCTCGCGCAGCGGGGCCATCTCGATGGGGAATACGTTGAGGCGGTAGTACAGGTCTTCGCGGAAGCTGCCGACCTCGATCATGCTTTCGAGGTTTTTGTGCGTGGCGGCAATGATGCGCACGTCGACGCTCTGGGTCTTGTTGCTGCCCACGCGCTCGAAGGTGCGCTCCTGCAATACGCGCAACAGCTTGACCTGCATCGGCAGCGGCATGTCGCCGATTTCGTCGAGGAACAAGGTGCCGCCGTTGGCCAGTTCGAAACGCCCGGCACGGCTGGTGATCGCCCCGGTAAAGGCGCCCTTCTCGTGGCCGAACAGTTCGCTTTCAAGCAGCTCTGCCGGGATCGCCCCGCAGTTGACCGGCACGAATGGCCCGTCGCGGCGCTTGGAGTGATAGTGCAGGTTGCGGGCAACCACTTCCTTGCCGGTGCCGGATTCGCCAAGGATCAGCACGCTGGCGTCGGTGTCGGCGACTTGCTGCATCATCTGGCGCACATGCTGAATCGCACGGCTGGTGCCGACGAGGCTGCGGAACAGGTTGGGTTCACGGTGACGGCCGCGCTCGCGAGCCTGGTCGTACATCTCGCGATAGACCTGGGCACGGTGCAGGGAGTCGAGCAATTTGCTGTAGCTGGGCGGCATTTCCAGGGTTGAAAGCACGCGGCGGCGCTGGTCTTCCGGCAGGTCCACGGAAGAAATATCACCCATCAGCAACACCGGAAGGAACTCATCCCAGGTCGACAGTGTCTTTAACAGGCCCAAAATGGCGCCAGGAGCATTTACCGTCCCGATCAGCACACAAATAACTTCACGGCTCGACGACAAAGAGCTGACCGCCTGCTGCCAGTCATGGCTGCCGCAGGGCAAATTTTCTTCACCGAGAAAATTTAAAATCACCGCCAAATCGCGGCGACGGACGCTATCGTCATCAATCAGCAGAATTTTGGTTTCACGCCACATGCAATAGCAACTTCCCTAGTAAAACTTCCTGCCCCAGAGTGAGGGCAATCGAGACGCCTGTAGGACTTCTTACCTAACAGACGCCTGAAATCTGAAAACAGCACTAGTTAAGTCAAAAATACGAGCACAGTCAAATATATGACGCACTGTTCGGATTAACTGGGCCAGTTCAGCCGAACAGATGGTAAACCTTTGACGCACTTTGCGCGCGGTTGATCTGCGACATCTCTTCGAAAATCGCCTGGCGCTCGCCGGTCGTGACCTCCAGCAACTGCTGATACACCGCCAGCAAACTCTCCAACTTCTCCCGCAGCGCATCCTCGTCCACCGGCGCGTTATTGAGCGCTTCGTCGATGACTGCGCGGCACCCCATGTCCAGTTCGCCGATGGCGTCCCAGTTACGTTGCGCCAATGCGTCGACCAAGGCTTCGCGGGTCTCGTCAATCCGTTGCAGGGCGTGGCTCATGACATCATCCTCAGGCCAAAGGCCTACAGTGTTGCAATACCGTCCCAGCCTTCCTTGAGCGTAATCATCAGGCCGGCTACTTCGTCGATCATGCTGACATCGCTCTTGCTGTTGGCTTCAAGCAAACGCGTGGTCATGTAGGCATACAGGTTATCGAGTTGCTGCAACGCGGCCGGATCATCGGTTTTTTCCGGGTTCAGGCCGTCACGCAGGCCGATCAAAATATCGATCGCCTTGCCCAACAACAAACCCTTCTGCGCGATATCACCACGAGCCATGGCGCCCTTGGCCTGCGCCATGCGGTCCAGCGCGCCTTCCATCAGCATCTGCACCAGGCGATGTGGGCTGGCTTCAGAGACTTGGGCATGGGAATTGACCTTCTGGTATTGGCGAAGGGCTCTCATGGGATTCATGTTTCTACCTCGTGGCAGGCAACAGCTAAAAAAGATGGGCTCTGATTATTATGTCGACGGCGTCGCAAAAAACTTTAAGCCGATAGTCTGGCGAAGGTCACGCCCGACAACGTTAATCACATTGCCGGGCGGCCTCATTGAGGATCAATTGGTCTTCGGATTATTCAGCGCGTTAAGCGTCGTCATCACGCTGGAACGTTGACTGGTGAGCTGGGCGACCAGGTTGTTCATCGTGGTGTATTTGGCAGTCAGGCTCGTCTTCAAGGCCGCCATGCGCGCGGTCAGGGTGTCCTGCTGGTTTTGCAGGTCTTTGATGTTTGCCGACAGCGTCGAGGTACGCGTGGCGAGAACCCCGGTACCACTGAGCGCATAGCTGTCGGTCGCGGTCTTCATCCGAGCCAGCAGCCCCTTGTCGCCGTTGAAAATGCCGCCAATGTCAGTGGGGTTGGTCGCGATCGCCGCACTGAACAACTTATCGTCAATGCTGAGCTTGCCGGTCTTCTGGTCAGTGTTCACACCAAACTGGGCCAGGGATTTCAACGAGCCGGTGCCACCCAATGCGTTCAGTTCGCTACGAACGGCCGAGGTCAGGGTACGCAGAGTGGCGTCGCCCGTCAGCGCAGCCGACGTGATGGAACCGTCGGCATTGGTGGTCACCGCGGTCTCAGTGTTGATCGCAGTCATCAGGGCGTTATAGGTGTCGACAAAGCCCTTGACCGAACTCTTGAGGGTGTCGGTGCTTCGCGCGATGGTGATGGTCGAACTCAGGCGCGTAACGGTTGAGCCAGGGGGTAGCGGATCTGTAGAGCCGGCAGGCAGAGGCGACACTGCCGTCAACTTGATGCTCACACCACTGATCGCGTCACCCAGGGTATTGCTCTTGGATTCCTGAGCGGTACCGTCAATGGTGTACTTCGCGTTCTGCGGCACGGTCACGACTGACGCTCCGGCTTCCAGGCCGGAGTTACCGCCGAGGGTAATGTCGGTGCCGACGCCGGTATTGGTCGACGTCATGACCAAACGGGAACCGGTGGCGTCAGTCACGATGTTGGCACTCAAACCAGCACTGCTGTATTGCGCGTTGATCGAGTCACGCACCTGCTGCAACGTCGCACCTGGCGGAACGCTCACACCATAGCTCTTGCCCGACTGGGAGATCTCCAGGGTGGTCGACGTAGTGCCGCTATTGACGACAGCCTTCGTCCCGGCTGCAAAGGTCTGGGTAGCGACCTTCGAGGCCGTCGCCAACTGATTGACCACCAACTGGTAGCTGCCCGCGGAAGCGCCGGCCCCCAGCGTGATGGCCGATACGTTGTTATCCGAGGTCGTTGCCGACAAACCGCCGATACTGGCGTCTTTGGCCATGTTGTCCATAGCGCCGCGGAACGCATCCAGTGCCGCTTGAATCTTGCCGATCGAGGACAGCTGGGCGGTCGACGTTTGCGTCTGCTTGTTGATCTGCGACTGCTTGGGTGCCTGTTCCGCGTTCACCAATGCCGTCACGATCGACTGGGTATCGATGTTCGTAACTGGGCCGCTAACCGTAATATCACCCATGACTGTTCTCCTGATCCGGGGCTGGCGCTTTCTTGACGTACGACGCCTCAAGCAGCTTCAGCAACAAAATTCATGCCAGCTCAGACTTTGGCGTCAAACAACACGCTGCTGGCGTCGTGAAGGCTTTGTGCGAGTTTCAACGCAGTTTCCGAAGGGATCTGACGAATCACCTCGCCGCTGTCGGTCGCAATGACCTTGACTACCACCTGATGGGTGGTGTCATCAATGGAAAAATCCAGGTTGCGCTGGGCAGCCTGGACGAATTTGCGAATATCCGTGACCGCCTGTTCAAGGTCGGACGGCTTCGAGTCCTGCTTGGGCTGGACCGTGGCGACCGTAGGGTCCACCTTGGTTTTCTGCGGGTCGGTACTTACAGGAGCAGGAGCACTTTGCGGCGCCGCTGCCGGATAAGACAGGTTCAACTTGACGCTCATGTCCATGTCCAGTCTCCTCATCACGCAAAAGACAAAAGGGCACGTAAACGCGCCCTTCCGTCAGTCATCTACCGATGGCTATTACTGAAGCAGCTTCAGTACAGCGGAAGGCAGCTGGTTGGCCTGGGACAGGATCGCAGTGGAAGCCTGTTGCAGGGTTTGTTGCTTGGTCAGCTGAGCAGTTTCTGCAGCGTAGTCAACGTCCTGGATCTGACCGCGAGCGGCGCTGGAGTTGTCTGCAATGCTCTGCAGGTTGGCAACGGTGTTGTCGAAACGGTTTTGTACAGCACCGAGGCCGGCACGCTGGGAGTCGATGTCCGAGATCGCCTGGGTGATCACGTCGATCGCGTTTTGCGCGTTGGCAGCGGTAGTAACGTCGGTGTTGTTGACGGTGGTTTTGGTGGAGTTGGCAGCGGTAGCAGCACCGGCAGCGAACACACCAGCTACACCCGCGCCGTTCAGCGCGTAGCTGCTGGAGGAGTTCAGCGAAACAGCACCGGTAGCAATGATAGCGGTGGCGGCGAGTGCAGTAGCAGTACCGAAGGTACCGCTGCCGTCTTTTGTTGCAACCGAGATACCAGCAGCACCGCCGTCACCAGCGTTGAAGGTCAGGTTCTCACCGGTGTCGGACTTGACCGACAGAGCGTCGGTCGACGAATCGTAGTTAACGCTGATGCCCAGCTTGGCAGCGTTGGACGACAGTTGGCTAGCCAGGTCGGCAGTGCTGGTCACGCCAGTGAACTGAACGGCTGCACCGCTGCCCACTTGCAGGGTGAAGTTAGCGTTCGGAGGGGTAGCAGCACCGATGGTAGCGGTGTTTACGGTGAACTTAGCTTCAGTGCTGGCAGTCGCAGCCAGGCCGCCGACAGCGCCGTTCATTTGAGCAGCGATCTGCTTGGCGGAAGCGCCAGCTGCCAGGGTCACGGTTGCAGACTGGCCACCACCGGTAACGGTGATCGCGCCGCCGGCAATACCTGTTGCCGAAGGCGTCAGGGATTGAGTTTTCAGCTGCTGCGAACCAATGTTGTTGGCGGCAACGTTACCGATGCTCATGTCGATGGTCTGGTTGGCGTTGGCGCCGACCTGGAACGACGTAGTACCGAAAGAACCGTCCAGCAGGTTCTTGCCACCGAAGGTGGTGGTGGTAGCGATACGGGTCAATTCAGCAGTCAGAGCAGCGTATTGAGCCTGGTTCGACTTACGGTCTTCAGCGCTTGGCGAGCCGTTGGCGGATTGCAGAGCCAGGGTACGCATGCTTTGCAGGATGTTGGTGGACTGCTGCATGGCGCCTTCAGCGGTCTGAGCAATGGAGCTACCGTCGTTGGCGTTTTTGATCGCAACGCCCAGGCCGTTGATTTGGCTGGTCAGACGGTTGGAGATTTGCAGGCCGGCCGCATCGTCTTTGGCGCTGTTGATACGCAGGCCGGAGGACAGACGCTGCATGGAGGTTTGCAGGGCGCCGGAAGCCTTGTTCAGGTTGTTCTGAACGGTCAACGAAGCAAGGTTGGTGTTTACTGTTAAAGCCATGACGAAATCCTCGTGGGTGGTGTACTGCGGCTTCCGGCCCTGGCAACCGCCGGGTGTGGCCTAGAGAACCTTCGTAATAGTTATCGTCGTGAAAGCAGGTTGCTTGAGGACTTTTTTGATTTTTTTTACTAGCACGGGGCCACCCTTTGTAATTCAAGCATTTACGATAGCCCAATCACTCGCAATTGCTGGGTTTTCTGGCGCCAAATAAAAAACGCCCAGGCTTTTTGAGCCTGGGCGTTTTTGTGTGCAGCCTGTTAGAGCGTTACGGGCGATAGAGAATCGCCGAGCCCCACGACAGGCCAACGCCGAAACCGCTGATGGCAACCCGCTTCCAATCGCCGTCGATCATGTGCTTTTCCAGCAGCAGCGGAATACTCGAGGACACGGTGTTGCCGGTCTCGACCATGTCCTTGATGAACTTCTCCACGGGCGCATCTTCGAAACGCCGCGCGACCGCGTCAACAATCGCCGCACTGCCCTGGTGAATACAGAATGCGTCGATTTCGTCGGCTTTGAGGTCCGACTCATTGAGCAGCTCGTGCAAATGTGCCGGCACCTTGAGCAACGCGAAGTTGAACACCTGGCGGCCGTTCATGAAAAACACGCCGTCGCTGACCTTAAGGTGCGGTGCGCCGGAACCGTCGGTGCCGAATTTGGACTTGCCCAGCAACCACGGCGCGTCTTCACCCATCCAGGTGGCGGTGGCGGCATCGCCGAACAGCATGGTGGTGTTGCGATCTTCCGGGTCGACGATCTTCGAATACGGGTCGGCGGTGATCAGCAGGCCGTTTTTCAGGCCGGTGGCTTCCATGAAGCCCTTCATCGCATAGATGCCGTAGACGTAACCCGAGCAGCCCAGGGAAATATCAAACGCAGCCACGTGGGTGGGCAGGCCCAGCTTGTCCTGGACGATGGCGGCGGTGTGGGGCAACCCCTCTTCGTCGCCGTTTTGCGTCACAACGATCAGCGCGTCAATGGATTCGCGCTTCAAATCCGGGTTGGCCGCAAACAAGGCGTTGACTGCCTCGACGCACAGATCAGAGGTTTCCTGCGCAGCATCCTTGCGCGGCAGGAACGCCGAACCGATCTTGCCGATGATGAAATCTTCATCCTTGGCGAATTTGGCGCCCTGGGCGTAGTTATCAACCCCGTCTGCCGGCACGTAACTGGCGATGCTTTTTATGCCAATCATTGTGGCTTCCCAATACTAAATAGCTGGATAACACCCCTCGGGCTTGGCCGGGAGCGCTGACAATAAAGGGGATAACCCCATGAAAATATCGCTGAAAGCCGCCGTGTGAAGACTCGCAAGCGACTTATCCTTTTCACACGATACAGTGAAGATGCGCTTTATGACTCACAGGTCACTCAATTTTGTGCGCTTTATGCAAAACCCGGCAACATTCCCGGCACCAGAAACGACAACGGCCCACCCTGTTTCCAGGCTGGGCCGTTTGTATCACCGCCGATTACATGCGGCTGAACAGGCTCAACTGCGAGATTTTCACGAAAGCCAATTGCGAGGCTTGCAGCATGGTCTGTTGCAAGGTCAGGTCAATGGCAGCCTGGCCCATATCGACGTTGGCCAGTGACGACATGGTCGAGGTGTTGGCCAGGCCCAGACTGGTGTTTTCCTGGCCCTGAATATCCAGCGCATTCTGGCGCGCACCAATCGAACCGCGCACCTGGTCAATCTGCGCCGACGCGTTGGTCAGGTTGCCGATGGTGGTGTTCAACACGTCTTTGAGGTTGTTCTTGGCGACCTGGTTGCCATCCGCCGGGACCAGCAGGGCCTTGCGCAGCTGGCCCAAGGTATCCAGGGCATTCATATTTTTGTTGCTGGTGGCACCAACAGAAAACTGGTCACCAGCCCCTGGCGTACCGCTCACATCGAACGTCACTCCGGCAGCGGTAATCGACGTCGCGCCGGTGGCCATGGTGCCCGAGGCAATCGACTTGCTGTTCGGCGTGTACGGCTGAGCATACACGTCGTAGGCATTGCCGCTGGTGAACTTGATCACCGCACCCGAGTTGGGAAAGGTACTGGCGTAGGTCGGCTGATCCGTGACCCGGCCGCCGGTCAGTTGCGCCGTGGACGGATTACTGGCGGTACGCGAGCTGCTGAACGTGTCCGGCTTGCTTTCGAGGGTGAACGCCTTGCCCGCCACCAATGCATCCGCAGGCGCACCCGAGGCGACATCCGGCCCCAGGTTCAAGCTGATATCGAATTTGACGCCGCGCAAGTTGACACTCGAAGCGCCTTCCTTGGTGGAGTCAAACGTGCCGTTACCGGTGATCTCGGCGGTAACGTCATTGCCGTCCTTGTCGCTCACGCTGTATTGGGTGCTGCTGGAGAAGGTCAATGTATAGGGCTGACCATCGGAAAAACTCTTGGTGTAAGTGGTGCCGGAGGTGATCAGGCCCGCCGAGATCGCGACCTTGCCGTCATTCACCGCAGGCGGCAACAGCGTGGCCTGGGTGCGACCGGTATTGGAAGAACTCTCAAGCAACGTCTTGCCCGTATCCCCCGCAGAGACCGTCAGGTTGCTCGACACCTGCAGGCTCAGCGGCGTCTCATCGCCCTGATAGGTGTAGGTGCCATCGTTGTTACGGGTGTAAGGCGGCGTGTCGGTCTTGGTCCCGGAGAACATATAGTTGCCGCTGGAGTCCTTGGTATTGAGCAGGCCCAACACCTGGTCTTCAAGGGCACCTATCTGGCTGGCGATCGCCTTGCGGTCATCATCGCTGAGCTTGAGATTACCGGCCTGCAGTGCCAGGCCCTGGGCGGCTTGCATGGAGGTATTGATGCTCGCCAGCACACTTTCTTCGTTGGTCAGCGAGTTTTGCAAGCTCGTGATATTGCCGTTGTACTGCCCCAGCATGTCTTTCTGCTGCTGCAACATCAGCAATTGGGCGGCGGCCACCGGGTCATCGGACGCGGTTTGCACACGCACACCGGAACTCGCCTGGTCCTGGGCCTTCACCACACCCGAATAGTTGTCCTGATACTTGCTGGAGCTGGTGTCGAAATACTGCTGTGTAGAGATACGCATCGTTCCAGACTCCTTTAAAGGGCGTTGATCAGTGTGCTGAAGGTTTCCTGCGCGGCCTTGATGATCTGCGACGACGCGGTGTAGTACTGCTGGAACTTGATCATGTCGCCCGCTTCCTCATCCAGGTTGACCTGGGACACCGAGTTGCTGGCCGCCTTGTTCGCCGCCAGCAAGGCGCCGGTGGCGGTGCTGTCGGTGTTGGCCTGGGCGGCCTTGGAGCCGACTTGGGACACCAGCCGGCTGTTGGCGCTGACCAGGCTGACGCCCGCATTGCCGTCCACCGCACCCACCGTGGCCTTGGTCTGCAACCCCAGCAGTTCCTGGGCATTACGGCCATCGGAGCTGGCGCCGCTGTTGAATGAAAAGGTAGTGCTGTCGCCATTGGCCGGCGAACCGGACACGGAGGTGTCAAAGCTGAAGCTTTTGCCGGGGATCAACGCACCGCTGGCATCACGCATCGGCACATTGATGCTGACCTTGTTGCCTTGGCCCGGAATGATGGTGCCGGTGCCGATCGGGTTGCCCTGGGCATCACTGATTGCATAGGACTGGGTGCCGTCCGCCGCCGGCTTGCCGAACACCATTTTCACCGGCATCGAGTTTTCGATCCCGGTGCGCAATTGCGCAGTCGCGACGCCGCCGTCGATATCGATCGGCACGGTCAGGGTCGGCTGGGTGAACGCGCCGGTGCCGGTATTGGTCTTGCTGGCATTGCCGGCCAAGGGCGCGGCGAAGGCGAGTTTGTTCGGGTCTTTGAGGTCGACACTGATGCCGCTGGCGCCATTGGCCGTCGGGCTGACCTTGAAGCTGTCGCCGGCCGCCACCGGTCCCTTGCCGTTCAAGGCCAGGGTGAAGCCGTCAATCACCGGCGGTGGCGTGGTGGTGGTGTCGAACGAGCCCATGGCTTTGCCGTCGGAGCGCACCACGTTGTATTGATTGCCGCTGGTGAAGGTCACCTTGTAGTCGAAGGTCGACAGCTTGCTGCTGTCGGCAATCGTCACGTTCAGGTTGCCCGAGCCTGCACTGTTACCGGCGGCCGCCTGGCTGCGCTGGGAAATCGCCGCAGCGCTGTTGATGTCGCCAAACAGCGAGGAGCCGAAATCGCTGTTCAGGTCCAGGCCCTGGCCCAACTGGCTGTTAACACTGTCGGCGGTGGCAATGGCGATGCGTCCCAGGTCGTTGATGGCCGGCATCAGCGCATCACTGCGATAACGCAACAGGCCGCCAATGCTGCCGCCACTGACCACATTGCCGATGTCCATCGGCGTGTCGCCCATGTTCAGCTGAATGGTGTACTGGCTGTTGTCGTTCTTGCTCGGCACCGCCGAAATGGTATTGGCAACGCTGCCTTCTACCAGCGATTGGCCGGTGCCGGTGGTGATGCTGAACTGGCCGTTCTTTTCGGTGGCCGTCACGCCGATCAACTCATTGAGCGAACGCACCGCCTCATTGCGCGCATCCAGCAGGTTGGCCGGCGCACTGGTCGAAGAACCCTGGGCCGTGGCAATTTGGCTGTTGAGCGAGGCAATCGACGAAGTCAGTTTGTTGACCTGGTCACTCATGGTCTGCAACTGACCGTTGATGCTTTCTTTCTGCTGGGTCAACTGCGTGGAAATCGCGTTGAAGCGGTTGCTCAACGTTTGGGCGTTGGTGATCAGCAACTGCCGCGCGGACACGTCGCTGGGCGTGGCCGCGGCGTTCTGCAAAGAGGCAAAAAACGCGCTGAGCACGGCCGACATACCCGTGGACTTGTCCGACAGGGTCTTGTCGATGGCGGCGGCCTGACCCGCGTAGGCGTTGGCATCGCTGTTAAGGGCGGTGCTGCTCTGGTAGGCAGCGCCCAGGAAGTCGTTATAAATGCGGCGCACATCCGCAAGCGTTGTGCCACTGCCGATAAACACGCCGCCATACTGGTTGCTGGCGCTGGCGTTCTGGGTGGTCTGCTGACGCGAGTATCCCGGGGTATTGACGTTGGCAATGTTGTTACTCAAGACCGACAACGAGCCTTGAGAGGCATTGAGTCCTGACATCCCGATACTGAGCAAACTCATGGTTCAGACCTTATAAATGTGTGGTTGCGCCAGCGGCAGCGAAGTTCTGGTAACTGTTCATCGTTTTGGCGATCTGCGAAATCTTGCTGGCGTAGTCCGGGTCGGTTGCATATCCGGCTTTTTGCAACTCGCGTACAAACTGTTCCGGGTTGTCGGCTGATTTCACAACTTCTTTATAGCGATCATTGCTTTGCAGCAATGTTACGAGGTCGTGGAAGCTGTCCTGGTAGGAGTTATAGGAACGAAATTGCGCCGTTTCCTTGACCATCGCCCCTGCACGAAACTCGCTGGTGATTGCACGCGCCTGGCCGCCCTGCCAACTCTGCCCGGCCTTGATGCCGAACAGGTTGTGGCTGCTGCTGCCGTCCTCGGCGCGCATCACCGATTTACCCCAACCGGTTTCCAACGCGGCCTGGGCCACCAGATACTTGGGATCGACCCCGATGCGCGCTGCGGCCGCCTTGGCCATCGGCAGCATGGTGGCGACAAATTCGTCCTGCGAGCTGAAGGCTTTTTTCGCCGGTGCCAGCGGTGGCTGGGCAATTGCGCGGCCATAAACCTGCATGCGTCCGCTCGGCACGGCAAAGTTGCGCGCGGCGCTGTTAACCACGTTATCGGTGGCGGCGCTGTTACGCAGTGGCGCACTCGCGCCCTGCGTAGCGGGCTGGGTACTCGGCACGATGCCGGCCAGCAGGCGATCGGTCAGTTTGCTCGGCAACGCCATGCGACGCTGGTTCATCAGCTCCATGTCGTTGGTGTGTGCGCTGGTACCTTGCGGCTCCGCAACGCGGTAAGCCCACAACGGCCGCTGGCCATTGGAGCGCCCCAACGGGCCATTCGCCTGGGTACCGGCGGCAATTTCGGTCGGCACATCAACCTTCCTGGCCTTGACCGGCTCGGCCGCCGCCGGGCCTTGCAAGGTGGAGGACTGCGCCTCAACCGGCTTGTTCTTCTGCATCTGGCGCATCAGCACGTCAGCCAAACCGATACCACCGCCTTCACGGGACATCGAGACCGCCAACTGCTGGTCATACATTTCCTGGTACTGCTTGGCAGCCGGGGTGTTCAGCGGGTTGTCCTTGCCCAGGGCCTCAGTGGCCGAACGCATGGACTTGAGCATCTCGCTCAGGAACAGCGACTCGAACTCCTGCGCCACTTTGCGCATGTTGCCTTCGCTGTTCTTGTCGGCGCCGACCTTGAGCTGGTTCAGCCGGTTGAGGTCGGAATAAGACCCCGAATCCGCCGTGCTGGTGAACCCGCTTTTGTGCATATCCATGGCCATGGCCTTAGATCACGATCAGGTCGGCTTGCAAGGCGCCGGCCTGTTTCAAAGCTTCGAGAATCGCCATCAAGTCGCCGGGCGCTGCGCCCACCTGGTTCACCGCACGGACAATCTCGTCCAGGGTGGTGCCGGGGCCGAATTTGAACATCGGCTTGGCTTCTTGCTGGGCATTGACCCGCGAGCGCGGTACCACTGCCGTCTGACCATTGGACAGCGGCCCGGGCTGGCTGACGATCGGGTCTTCGGTGATGGTCACGGTCAGGCTGCCGTGGGTCACTGCCGCCGGCGAGACCTTGACGTTCTGACCGATCACGATGGTGCCGGTGCGCGAGTTAATGATGACTTTGGCCACCGCCTGGCCCGGGTCGACCTCAAGGTTTTCCAGGATCGACAGGTAGTCGACACGCTGGCTTGGGTCGAGCGGCGCCGTCACACGGATCGAGCCGCCGTCGATGGCTTGTGCCACGCCAGGGCCGAGCATGTCGTTGATCTTGTCGACCACGCGCTTGGCGGTGGTGAAGTCCGAACGGTTGAGGTTCAGGGTCAGGCTGTTGCCCTGGTTGAAACCGCTGGGCACGGTGCGTTCAACCGTGGCGCCACCGGGAATGCGACCGGCCGATGGCACGTTAACAGTGATCTTCGAGCCGTCACGGCCCTCGGCGTCAAAACCGCCGACCACCAGGTTGCCCTGGGCGATGGCGTAGACGTTGCCGTCGATACCTTTGAGCGGCGTCATCAGCAAGGTGCCGCCACGCAGGCTTTTCGAGTTACCGATGGACGACACGGTGATGTCCACCACCTGGCCCGGCTTGGAGAACGCCGGCAAATCGGCACTGATCGACACGGCCGCGACGTTCTTGAGCTGCACGTTGCCCGACCCAGGCGGCACCTTGATGCCGAACTGCGAGAGCATGTTGTTGAAGGTTTGCAGGGTGAACGGGGTCTGGGTGGTCTGGTCACCCGTACCATTGAGCCCCACCACCAGGCCGTAGCCGATCAATTGGTTGGAGCGCACGCCGGAAATGCTGGCGATGTCTTTCAACCGCTCAGCGTGTGCCCCTGCGCTCAAGGCCAGCAATAACGCGGCAGCCATCAGCTGTTTGAGGTTCAAAGTGGCCACCTAGAAAGGGAACAGCGGGCTAAGGAAGAAACGGTCGAACCAGCCCGGCTGACTCGCATCAGCAAACGAACCCGTACCCGAGTAGGTAATGCGTGCATCGGCAATGCGCGTCGACGGCACGGTGTTGTCGGTGGAGATATCATCGGCACGCACCATGCCCGCGATACGCACCAGCTCGTCGCCGGTGTTGAGGGTCATCCACTTTTCACCGCGCACGGCGATAATGCCGTTGGGCAATACATCCGCCACCGTCACGGTGATCGAACCGGTCAGGCTGTTGCCCTGCCCTGCCGCGCTCTTGCCGTTGGTAGCACGGTCACCGCTGTAACCGGCATTGAGGCTCAGGTCGCCATCGCCCAAAGGGTTATTGGTGGTCAGGCCGCCACCAAACAGCGAAGTCAGGCCGATGCCGGTCTTGCTGGTCTTGCCGATCTGCGAGTTGGCGTTTTTGCTGGCCTGGGTCTTCTCGTTCAGGGTGATGGTGATGATGTCACCCACCCGGAAGGCCTTGCGGTCGCTGTACAGGTTCTGTTCGAAACCGGCCTGGTAGATCGAGCCATTGTTGGCCGCCGCCGGCAACGGCGTGCGCGGCAGCACCGGCGCGTAGTACGGGTCATTGGGCTTTGGCGACGGGGCGACACAGCCCGCGAGCACGGCGATCCCACTCAATGCCAGAACAGAAACATAGCGATTCATGACCCTTACCTCACGGTGTTGCAGGCGCCGCAGAAGGCGCCCCATAGACTTGATTACAGATTCTGCGTTACGAACGAAAGCATCTGGTCGGCGGTGGAAATCACCTTGGAGTTCATCTCGTAGGCGCGCTGGGTGGTGATCATGTTGACCATCTCCTCAACCGTGCTGACGTTGGAGGTTTCCAGGGTTTGTTGCAGGGTGGTACCGAAGCCGTTGAGACCTGGGGTGCCGATTTGCGGCGCGCCGCTGGAGGCGGTTTCCAGGAACAGGTTGTTACCCATGGCCTGCAAGCCGGCCGGGTTGATAAAGTCGGCGGTTTGCAGGTTGCCGATCACTTGCGACGCCGGGTTGCCGGCAACAGTGATGGACACGGTGCCGTCGGTGCCGACGGTAAAGGTCTTGGCATCGGCCGGCACTACAACGGCCGGCTCCAGCGCGAAGCCGTTGGCGGTGACGATCTGGCCATTGGAGTCGAGGTGGAAAGTACCGTCACGGGTGTAGGACGTAGTGCCATCGGGCTGCAGGATCTGGAAGAAACCCCGGCCATTGATGGCCATGTCCAGCGGCTGGTTGGTTTGCTGCAGGTTACCGGCGCTGAAGTTCTTCTGGGTGCCGACGATCTGCACACCGGTACCCAGTTGCAGGCCCGACGGCAATTCGCTGTCCTGGGTCGACTGGGCGCCCGGCTGGCGCTTGATCTGATAGAGCAAGTCCTGAAACTCGGCGCGGTCACGTTTGAAACCCGTGGTCGACACGTTCGCCAAGTTGTTGGAGATGGTGGTCAGGTTGGTGTCCTGCGCGGCCAAACCTGTTTTGGCAACCCATAGAGCCGGAAGCATAGTGTTCTCCTTCGTGCGCCTGTTTGTTGGCGCTGTGCTGCAAAATTAGTCTTCAGTGAACCGGCGATCAGCTCATCGACAGAACGCGAGTCATGGCCTGGTCGTCTTCTTTGGCGCTGTTCATCATCTTGATGTGCAGCTCGAACTGCTTGGAGAGCGACAGCACGGCGGTCATTTCTTCCACCGCATTGACGTTGCTCGCCTGCAGGAAACCCGAGGTCAGCCGCACGTTCGCGTCAGCCTGGGCCGGTTTGCCATCCTTGGTATGGATGGCGCCATCCAGGCCCTTGGTCATGTTCTTGAGGTCCGGCTGAACCAGCTTGATGCGGTCCACTTCAGCCATCACGCGTGGGCCTTCGCCCATGGCGCGGATGCTGATGGTGCCGTCGGCGCCCACTTCGATTTTCTGCTCGGGCGGCACGGCAATCGGGCCACCGTTGCCCATCACCGGCATGCCGTTGCCGGCACGCAACACGCCCAGCGCATCCACATTCATGCTGGCGCTGCGCACGTAGGCTTCGCCGCCATCCGGGGTTTGCACGGCCATCCAACCGTCACCGCTGACCGCCACATCGAGGTCGCGACCGGTTTCAATCATGGCGCCCTGGGAGAAGTCGGTGCCCGGCCGTTCGGTCATGGCAAATGCCCGCGCCGGAAAGCTGTCACCGAACACCGGCATCGAACGCGCCTGCTCCAGGTCCCGTTGAAAACCGTTGGTGGAAATGTTCGCCAGATTGTTGGCATGGGCCTTTTGCGCCAGTGCATTCTGGCTGGCGCCGGTCATTGCCACATAAAGGTACTTGTCCACGCTCTATCCTCTTTCTGACGGACGCTTGCCGCCCACCGTTGCTCTGATGAGGCTTAAGCAATTTGCGAACCAACTTTTGAAAATAGATTGAAGTCCATATGCGGCGCGGGTTTGCGGGCAGGCTTAGAGATTAGGTGGCAGGGATAGAGTCGAAAAAACGGCGGACTACTGCCGCCTGCGGCAAGCACCGGCCTTGAAAATGACAAAGAACCAATGTGGGAGCTGGCTTGCCTGCGATAGCGGTGTATCAGTGACACATGAGCCAACTGACCCACCGTCATCGCAGGCAAGCCAGCTCCCACAGTTTTAACCTCAGTGTGTCAGCGGGTTATTTATCGGTCTTGAGGATTTCGTAATCGCGCAACTTATTGGCAATAGTCGTGTGCGACACGCCCAGGCGCTTACCCAGCTGCCGACTGCTCGGGTGCTCGGCGTACAAGGCCTCCAGCACCGCCTTTTCAAACCGTCCAACGATATTCTCCAACCCGCCTTCCAGGGAAAAATCCCCAAGCGGCTGGCGCACCCCATAATCCGGCAGGCGAATATGTTCAGCCTTGACCATGCCGCCGTCGCACAACGACACCGCCTGAAACAACACATTTTCCAACTGCCGCACATTGCCCGGCCAGTGGTAATGACTGAGCCGATCCATCGCCGCCGGTGCCAGCCTGGGCAGCGGGCAACCAATCTGTCGGCTGGCCTGGTCAAGAAAATGCTCAACCAGCGGCGCCAGGCCATCCAGGCATTCACGCAGCGGCGGGATATGCAGCGACAACACGTTGAGCCGGTGATACAGGTCCTGGCGGAATTCGCCACGGGCGCAGAGTTCCGACAGGTCCACTTGGGTGGCGCAGATCACCCGCACGTCGAGGTACACCTCTTCATCACTGCCCACCCGGCGAAAGCAGCCGTCCTGCAAAAAGCGCAGCAATTTCACCTGCAAGCGTGCGCTCATTTCTCCCACGCCATCGAGAAACAAGGTACCGCCCGCCGTCAGTTCCAGCAGGCCCAGCTTGCCCTCGGCCCGCGCCCCTTCAAATGCGCCGGGGCCATAGCCGAACAGCTCGGTCTCGGCCATCGACTCCGGCAGGCCCGCGCAATTGAGCGCCATCAAGGGTGATTGCCCGCGCGGGCTGGCCAAGTGGCAAGCGCGTGCCAGTAACTCTTTGCCGGTGCCGGTTTCACCTTCTATTAATAGCGGCGCATCCAGCGGTGCCATGCGCCGGGCTTCGCGCACCACCGCGGCCATGACCCTGGAGCTTTGGAAGATACTGTCGAAGCCGCGCAGCTCTTGCTTGCGCACATTGTAGATACGCTCGCCCACACGGTCGGCACGGTGCAGGGTCAGCACGGCGCCGGCCATGGCCTCGCTGTCATCGTGCTCGGAAGATTGCAGCGGCGCGATGTCCGCCAAAAACACGTCACCCTTGACCTTGACCCGCAAGCCATTGATGCGCGATTTGCTCGCACGCACCAGCTCCGGCAGGTCGAAATCCTCGGCATAACGCGACAGCGGAATGCCCGGCACCTCGTCCACGCGCACCCCGAGCAACTGCGCCGCCGCGCGGTTGGCGGCGACGATAGAGCCGCCCATATCAATCGACAACACCGGAAATTCCAGAGCGCCGAGCAGCGCATTGAGCTCCATATGCCGACGTTCGCTGGGCATCAGCCCTACCCTTTTAACCCCAAAAACGCCGGCAATTGCTTCGAATTGCGGGCGCAGCGCCTGGAACTGCATGTTCACAAGGTTGGGGCAAAACAGGTAAATGGCGTTGCCATGTTCACCGCCCACCTCGCCTTTGGCGACGTTGACGCCGTACTCCACCAGCAAGTTGAGAATGTCCCGCAGGATGCCGATACGGTTCTGGCAGTGCACTTTAATACGCATGAAAAAGCCCAAATGGTGGGAAAGCGCCGGGGCTTTTTGCCGCTGAGCGCAGATAGTCGTCAAGATTATGTGACAGCTTGTGACCTTTTCCCAGCCCAAGACACCGAGAGGTCGGCATAGCGTAACGAAAACTTTACGAATAACGGTAACTTTTCCTACGCGCAGGCGCCGGACCCCGATGGAATCCGGCACCTTCCGCGTTATCAATAGGCTCATCGCAGGACATAACAAGAACGAATGCCTAGCAGGAGAGCCGTATGAAGCAGACGCACTACGTGGCCCGCGAGCCCGATGCGCAAGGTTTTATCCACTACCCGCCGGAAGAACACGCGGTGTGGAACACCCTGATCACCCGCCAATTGAAAGTGATCGAGGGGCGCGCCTGCCAGGAATACCTGGACGGAATCGACAAGCTCGGCCTGCCCCTGGACCGCATCCCGCAACTGGGTGAGATCAACAAGGTGTTGGCCGAAACCACCGGCTGGCAAGTTGCCCGCGTCCCCGCACTGATCCCCTTCCAGACCTTCTTTGAATTGCTCGCCAGCAAGCAATTTCCGGTGGCGACCTTTATTCGCACCCGCGAAGAACTGGACTACCTGCAAGAGCCGGATATTTTCCACGAGATCTTTGGCCACTGCCCGCTGCTGACCAACCCATGGTTTGCCGAATTCACCCACACTTACGGCAAGCTCGGCCTCGCGGCCACCAAAGAGCAACGCGTGTACCTGGCGCGCCTGTACTGGATGACCATCGAATTCGGTTTGGTGGACACGCCGCAAGGTCGACGCATCTACGGTGGCGGCATCTTGTCGTCGCCTAAAGAAAGCGTGTATTGCCTGTCGGATGAACCCGAACACCAGGCCTTCGACCCGCTGGAAGCCATGCGTACGCCGTATCGCATCGACATTCTGCAACCGCTGTACTTCGTATTGCCTGAGCTTAAGCGCCTGTTTGAGGTGGCGCAGGAAGACATCATGGGCATGGTCGAGCGCGGTATGCAGCTGGGTCTGCATGCGCCGCTCTTCACCCCAAAGGCAGTCCCGCCCAAACCCGAAGCTGCTTGAACCTTACAATTTGAGGCCAGGTGAATCTGTTCCCTGGCCCCGCGTTGCTTTAGGGTAACGCTCACTGATCTCAATCATTCGAATTCAGGACACCTCCATGACCACCTTGAACCAAGCCCATTGCGAAGCCTGCCGCGCCGATGCCCCACAAGTCAGCGACGAAGAGCTGCCGGTACTGATCAAGCAGATCCCCGACTGGAACATCGAAGTGCGCGACGGCGTGATGCAGCTGGAAAAGGTTTTCCTGTTCAAGAACTTCAAATTCGCCCTGGCCTTTACCAACGCCATGGGTGAAATCTCCGAAGCCGAAGGCCATCACCCAGGCCTTTTGACCGAGTGGGGCAAAGTCACCGTGACCTGGTGGAGCCACTCGATCAAAGGCTTGCACCGCAACGACTTCATCATGGCTGCGCGCACTGACGAAGTGGCCAAAGACGCCGAGGGCCGCAAGTAATGCATTTTGATGCCATTGGCCGCGTGCCCGGCGACCCGATCCTCGGGCTGATGGACCTGTATGCCCAGGACGCCAACCCGAACAAGTTCGACCTGGGCGTGGGCGTCTACAAGGACGACCAGGGCCTGACGCCGATTCCGCACTCGGTAAAACTGGCCGAACAGCGTCTGGTGGACACACAAACCACCAAGACCTACATCGGCGGCCACGGCAATGCGGCCTTCGGTGCGCTGATCAGCCAACTGGTACTGGGTGCCGATTCAGCGCTGATTCGCGAGCGTCGCGCCGGTGCCACGCAAACCCCTGGCGGCACCGGCGCGCTACGCCTGAGTGCGGATTTTATCGCGCAAAACCTGCCCGGCCGTGGCGTTTGGCTGAGCGACCCGACCTGGCCGATCCACGAAACCATCTTCGCCAAGGCCGGGCTCAAGGTCAGCCATTACCCGTATGTGGGCGCGGATAACCGCCTAGACGTGGGCGCGATGCTCGCAACGCTTGCCACCGTGCCCAAGGGCGACGTGGTGTTGTTGCATGCCTGCTGCCATAACCCGACCGGTTTTGACTTGTCCCAGGACGACTGGCGCCAGGTGTTGCACATCGTGCGCGAACGGCAGTTACTGCCACTGATCGACTTCGCCTACCAGGGCTTTGGCGACGGACTGGAGCAGGATGCCTGGGCGGTGCGGTTATTTGCCGCCGAGCTGCCGGAGGTGCTGGTCACCAGTTCCTGCTCGAAGAACTTCGGCCTGTACAGCGACCGTGTCGGCGCGCTGATCGTGTGCGCGGCAAGCGCCGAGAAGCTCACGGACGTGCGCAGCCAGCTGGCGAATATCGCGCGCAACCTGTGGTCGACGCCGCCGGATCATGGCGCCGCAGTGGTAGCGACCATCCTGGGCGACGCCGAGCTGAAAAAGCGCTGGAGCGCTGAAGTCGAGGCCATGCGTTCGCGCATTGCACAACTGCGCTCCGGGCTGGTGGAGGCGCTGGCGCCCCACGGGCTGGCCGAGAAGTTTGCGCATATTGGTGCGCAGCGTGGGATGTTTTCCTATACCGGCTTGAGTGCCGAACAGGTCAAGCAACTGCGTGAGAAGCACAGCGTGTATATGGTCAGTTCAGGGCGGGCGAATGTCGCCGGCATTGATGCCACACGTCTGGCATTACTGGCCGAGGCTATCGCCGACGTCTCGAAATAACTGAAGAAATCCAATCAAATTGTGGGAGCTGGCTTGCCTGCGATTACGGAGTGTCAGTCACTGAATAAGCTGACTGAACAACCGCCATCGCAGGCAAGCCAGCTCCCACATTTTTGACCGTGCGAACCTTCTAGCCCGCAACCATCTCGGCCTTCAACTGCGCCTCTTTGGCCTGCGCATCCGCCAACCGATACAACTCGATACTGCCATCCCAGTGCTCGATCAACGCGGTGCACGACTCCACCCAATCCCCGCAATTAAGGTAGTCCACCTCGCCCACCTTGCGAATCTCGGCATGGTGAATATGCCCGCACACCACGCCATGCAACTCGCGCTTGGTCACTTCGTGGGCGATCGCTTCTTCAAAATCGCTGATAAAACTCACCGCCGTCTTGACCTTGTGCTTCAGGTACGCCGACAACGACCAGTAGCCATAGCCATACCGCGCACGCCAGTGATTGAGCCAACGGTTGAGCGTGAGGGTGAACTCGTAGGCCGAATCGCCCAGGAAGGCCAGCCAACGGTGGTATCGGGTGATCACATCAAATTGATCGCCGTGAATCACCAGCAGGTGGCGGCCATCGGCAGTGACGTGCACGGCCTCGTCCACCAGCTGGATATTGCCCAGGATCAGCTTGGAGTAGCGGCGCAGGAATTCGTCGTGGTTGCCGGTGACGTAGATCACCTCGGTGCCGCGCTTGGCCATGGTGAGCAAGCGGCGGATCACATTGGTATGAGCCTGGGGCCAATACATGCCGCCGCGCATTTTCCAGCCGTCGATGATATCGCCCACCAGGTAGACCTTGTCGGCGTGGTAGCCCTTGAGGAACTGCGACAGGTGCTCGGCCTGGCAATCCCGGGTGCCCAAGTGCACGTCGGAGATCCACAGGGTACGAACCCGTTGTTTGCGGCTGGGTTTAACGAACTCGGCACTGGTCATGGGCATCCCTCGACGGTGTTTTCGCGAGCTTGCGCCCAGGCGGTTAATAGCCCATGACAACTGTGCGTCAGTCTGATGACAGCGCTCGCAGCCCTCAGAAGCGTTGCAGACTGCAGGCCTGCTGCCCAGGAGACTGCGATGAGACCGACCCTCACGCTGCGCCACTACCTCGAAGAACCGCTCGCCCACAGCCATGATCACGCCCAGTTGGTGTTCGGGTTGTCGGGGCACCTGGACCTGGAAGTCGATGGCCAGGGCAGCCAGGTGCACGCCAGCAGCGTGATGGTGCTGCCCTTCTCGGCCCACCATGCCTGTGGCAGTCGCGACGGCAGCCGCTGCCTGGTGCTGGCCAGTCTCAATCATCCGCTGGCCCAACCGATACCGGGCAAGCGTTTGCCGTATTCGGCGTTCAATGCGCACATCGAACGCCATGCTCCGTGAGTTTGGCGCCTCACCGGGCACGTTGCGTCGCTCGGGCTGACAAGAGCCTGTCGCTAAGATTCGCGAGGTCTGCGACAGACACCGGCGCCCTCAAGCCTCTAGACTGCGATTCTGTCACCCCGTTGGTTCAAGGATCGCAATGACTCCCCGTTCAGCCCTTGGCGCCCTGCATATCGGCGCACTGATGTTTGGCCTCACCGGTGTTTTCGGCAAACTGGCGGCCGCCTCGCCGGCCATCATTGTGTTTGGCCGCGCCGCCTTTGCCGTAATCGCCCTGGCGATTTTTGCGCGATTCGCCAGCAACACCACCTGGAAAACCCTGGAGATGCGCGACTGGCGTCGACTCGTCGTCAGCGGCGTGCTGCTGGCGGCACATTGGGTGACCTTCTTCATTGCCGTCAAAGTCGCCGGGGTGGCCGTCGCCACCCTGGGCTTCACTGCGTTCCCGGCCTTTACCGTGATACTTGAAGGGCTGATCTTCCGCGAGCGCATCCGCGCCAACGAGGTGTTGCTGGTGGCGCTGGTCACGGTGGGCCTGGTGTTGGTGACGCCAGACTTCGACCTCGCCAGCCAAGCCACGGGGGGCCTGTTGTGGGGGATTCTTTCGGGCCTGTTGTTCTCGCTGCTGTCGCTGAACAACCGCGCCAGCTCCGGGCACATTCCGGCGGTGCAGGCCGCGCTGTGCCAGAACGTGGTGGTCGCAGCCTGCCTGCTGCCAGTAGCAGCGCCAGGCCTGGCGGATGTGCGTGGGATTGACTGGCTGTGGATCGGGCTGCTCGGCGTGTTCTGTACCGGCCTGGCCCATAGCTTGTTTGTCGCCAGCCTCGCGGTGATCAAGGCGCGCACCGCGTCCGTGGTGTTCGCCATGGAGCCGGTCTATGGCATCACCGCGGCCTGGCTGCTGTTCGCCGAAACCCCGACCTTGCGCATGCTGCTGGGCGGCGCGCTGATCATCGTCGCCATCGTGCTCTCAGGCTTAATGGGCAGCGCCAGCCAGGCCAAACAGCCGGCAGCCACCGCGTAGCCTTCAGGCCTTGCGGTCGTTGTGGCCCAGGTCGCGCTGCGGGTCGATCTGGTCGCGCACGCGCTGTTTGAGCACCTTGGCCTCCGGAAACCCGCCGTCGGCCTTGCGCTCCCAGATCTGCACGCCGTCGCAGGTGATGCGAAACGCCCCGCCGGTGGCCGGTTCCAGCGCCACGCGGGACAGGTCATCGGCAAATGTACTCAACAATTCCTGAGCCAGCCACGCGGCGCGCAACAGCCATTGGCATTGGGTGCAATAGGTAATGACGATCTCGGGTTTGCTGGCAGACATAAATTGAGAAGTTCCTGACATAACGGGCACGGACGATCGAATGACTATAATACCGGCCTTTATCGCCCAGCCTTGAGATTCATGATGCGCCGCCTGTTGTCCTGCCTGTTTCTGTGCCTGCTTCCCCTGATCGCCGATGCCGTCGAAAGCCCACGCCCCAAGATCGGCCTGGTGCTGTCCGGCGGTGCCGCCCGTGGCCTCGCGCATATTGGCGTGCTCAAGGCCCTGGAGGAGCAAGGTATCCATATCGATGCTATCGCCGGCACCAGCATGGGCGCGGTGATTGGCGGCCTGTACGCCTCGGGCTACAAGATCGATGAACTGGAAAAGCTCGCGCTCAATATCGACTGGCAACAGGCATTGTCCGACGCCCCGCCACGCGAAGACGTGCCGTTTCGGCGCAAACAGGATGACCGCGACTTCCTCGTCAAACAGAAGCTCAGCTTCCGCGATGACGGCAGCCTCGGCCTGCCGCTCGGCGTGATCCAGGGCCAGAACCTGGCGCTGTTGCTGGAAAGCATGTTCGCCCACTCCAGCAATACGCGTAATTTCGACAAGCTGCCAATCCCGTTCCGCGCTGTGGCCACCGACATCACCACCGGCGAAAAAGTGGTGTTCAGCAAGGGTCACTTGCCCCAGGTAATCCGTGCGAGCATGTCGATCCCGGCAGTGTTCGCCCCGGTTGAGCTGGACGGGCGGCTGCTGGTGGACGGCGGCATGACCGACAATATCCCGCTGGATGTGGCGCGCGAAATGGGCGTCGATATCGCCATCGTCGTGGACATCGGCACGCCGCTGCGCTCACGCAAGCAACTGGCTACTGTGGTGGATGTGCTCAACCAGTCCATCACCCTGATGACCCGGCGCAACTCCGAAGAACAACTCAAGGCCCTGCATCCCAGGGATGTGTTGATCCAGCCGCCGCTGGCCGCCTACGGCGTGACCGACTTCGGCCGCGCCAAAGACATGATCGACGCCGGCTACCGCGCCACCCGCGCCCTCGACGTGCGCCTGGCGCATCTGCGCCCCGCCGAACCGATCGACGCGCAATTGGTGGAGGCCCGCACCCCGGGTGAACGCACGCCGGTGATCACCGCCATCAAGGTGGAAAACGACTCGAAAGTCAGTGACGACGTGATTCGCTACTACATTCGCCAAACCCTGGGCGAGCCGCTGAACCTGGGCCGCCTGCAAACCGACATGGGCACGTTGTATGGCCTCGATTACTTCGAGCAGGTGCAATACCGCGTGGTGAAAAAGGGCCAGGACAATACCCTGGTCATCAGCGCGCGCGGCAAACGCAGCGGCACCGACTATTTGCGCCTGGGCCTGAGCCTGTCGGATGACATGCGCGGCGAAAGCGCCTACAACCTCGGCGCCAGTTACCGCATGAACGGCATCAACCGCCTCGGCGCCGAATGGCTGACACGCGTGCAGATTGGTGATCGCCAGGAGCTGTACAGCGAGTTCTACCAGCCACTGGATGTGGGTTCACGCTACTTCGTCGCGCCCTATCTCAGTGCCCAGGCGCAGAACGTTGACCTGGTGCTGGACAGCGACCCTATCGCCGAATACCGCCTGGAGCGCTACGGTTTTGGTTTGAACGTGGGGCGCCAGATCGGCAACAGCGGCGAGATCCGCTTCGGCGTCGGCGAAGCCTGGGGCAAGGCGGATGTGCGTGTTGGCGAGCGCGACTTGCCGAGTGTCAGCTTCAGCGAGGGTTTCTATGAACTCAAGTATTCGTTCGATTCGCTGGATAACGTGTACTTCCCCCATTCCGGTGAAGACATCGGCCTGGCCTATCGCGAGTTCGAACCCGGCCTGGGTTCGGACCAGCGCTACCGACAGTGGGAGTTCAAGCTGGACAAGGCCATGAGCCACGGCCCGGACACCTTGATACTCGGTGGTCGTTATGGCCGCACCCTGGATAAATCCGACGTGGTGGTTTCCAGCTTCCTGCTCGGCGGTGCGCGGCAATTATCGGGCTTTCGCGAAGATTCAATCTCGGGGCAGAACATCGCCCTGATGCGCGCCGTGTACTACCGCCGCCTGACGCCGCGCTCGTACCTGCCGCTGGATTTTCCACTGTACCTGGGGGCTTCGCTGGAGCGCGGCCGGGCGTGGAACAACGACAATCAGTTCGACAGTGGCTATATCAATGCGGCGAGTATTTTCCTCGGCTTTGATACGCCGTTGGGGCCGCTGAACTTCAGCTATGGGTTCAATGATGACAAGCAGCAGGCGGTGTACCTGAACCTCGGGCAGACGTTCTAGCGGGATGCCAGGCTTACGGTGGCGAAGGAGCAAGCTCCCTCGCCACACCTCAGGACTTTTCCAGGTTCGCCAGAATGTGCCCATGCACGCGCATGCACACACGCAAATCGTCTTCATCCACGCCCACAAACAGCTCATGGCGCAAGGCCGTGGCGATGGTTTCGATCTGGTCGATCAACGGGCGGGCGGTGTCGCACAGCAGGATGCGTTTGGCGCGACGATCCTCCAGCACCGCCTGGCGCTGCACCAGGCCCTGGCCTTCCAGGCTGTCGAGCAGGCGTGCCAGGGTCGGACCTTCTACGCCGACGCTTTGCGCCAGTTCACGCTGGGTGGGTGCATCGACAAAACGGGCCAGATGCAACAGCACCAGCCAACGCGCCTGGGACAAACCCAGCCCCGCCAAACGGCGGTCCAGTTCGGCGCGCCAGCCTCGGGACATTTGCGCCAACTGCATGCCAAAGCGGTGTTGTTCGGTTAACGGCATAAAAAACTCATGATTTAGACTGAAAATAAAATGTGGCTAATTATTAGTCAGCTAAGCATGAGCCATGCCAGGAGGCAAGTGGCGCTATGGACTGATTCGTTACATTGTCGTAATTGGCACACTAAATTTCGAATTCAGACTGCAAAGCGGCACGTACGCAATACAAAACACCTTCAGGCACACGCCCGGTAAACAGCGGCGCGATCTCCGTAACCGGTGGCAATTCGCCTTCTCCGTCAAGGAAGGCATCCTGGATTTCACCGAGCAGATCTTCCGGTAAATCAAGGGCCTGCTCCAACGATAACTGCTGTTTGCCGATGGACTCAGCCAGCAAGGTGTAGACGTTTTTTTCCGAGCATTGCAGTTGGCCGGCGATCTGGATCGGAGTCATGCCGGCACGTGCCAGGCTGATCAGCTCATGGCGGATATCGGCGACTTCCTTCGGCGCCTCGGCCTGGCCACCGAGCACTTCGAGGAAGGCCTGGCCGTAGCGTTCCAGCTTGCGCGCACCGACGCCGCTGACCTTGGCCATCTCGGCCATGCTGGTCGGCTGCTCGCGCAACATCTCCAGCAAGGTGGAGTCGGGGAAGATGACGTAGGGCGGCACACTGTGTTCCTGCGCCAGTTTGCGCCGCAGGGTGCGCAAGGCTTCCCACTGCTCGCGTTCTTCGCCACGCACCAATTGGCTGGCCGGGCTGGTGCTGCTGCTTTTGGCGGTGGTCTGCGGCTTAAGGTCGCGGCGCAGCTCCAGGCTCACCTCGCCCTTGAGCAAGGGCCGGCAACTGTCGTTCAGGCGCAGGCCGCCGTAACCTTCGATGTCGATGTCCACCAGGTTGCGCGCGACCATCTGCCGGAACAACGAACGCCATTCGCCTTCGGCGCGCGCCTTGCCGACGCCGTACACCGAGAGTTTTTCGTGGCCGAAGCTGCGCACTTTCTCGTTGTCCTTGCCCAGCAATACGTCCACCAGGTGCCCCACGCCGTAGCGCTGGCCGGTACGGTAGATGGTCGACAACGCCTGGCGCGCCGGCTCGGTCGCATCCCAGGTCTGTACGCCATCGGTGCAGTTATCGCAGTGCCCGCATGGCTCGGGCATGTCCTCGTCGAAATACGCCAGCAGCGTCTGACGGCGGCAGCGCGTCTCCTCGCACAGCGAAAGCATGGCATCGAGCTTGTGTTGTTCCAGGCGCTTGTGCCGCTCGTCGCCTTCGGAGTTCTGCAGCATCTGCTTGAGCATCACCACATCTTGCAGGCCGTAGACCATCCAGGCATCCGCCGGCAGGCCATCACGGCCGGCGCGACCGGTTTCCTGGTAGTAGGCCTCAAGGGATTTTGGCAGGTCCATATGCGCAACAAAGCGCACGTTGGATTTATCGATGCCCATGCCGAACGCGATGGTCGCCACCATGATCAGGCCTTCCTCGTTGAGGAAGCGCTTCTGGTGGGCAGAGCGCGTGTCATTGGGCAGGCCCGCGTGATACGGCAGCGCCGGGTAGCCTTGCTCACAGAGAAACGCAGCCACTTCATCGACCTTCTTGCGCGACAGGCAATACACGATGCCTGCGTCGCTGCGCCGCTCGGACAGGAACGCCAGCAACTGTTTGCGCGGCTGTTCCTTGGGCACGATGCGGTAAAAAATATTCGGCCGGTCGAAGCTCGACAGGAAGCGTTCGGCGTTTTGCAGGTGCAGGCGCTCAACGATTTCTTCGCGGGTGCGCTTGTCGGCGGTGGCGGTCAGGGCGATGCGCGGCACGTCGGGGAACAGTTCCGCCAGTTGGCCCAGTTGCAGGTATTCGCGGCGGAAATCGTGGCCCCATTGCGACACGCAATGGGCTTCGTCGATGGCGAACAGCGCAATTTCCAGGCTTTGCAGGAAGGCCAGCATGCGCGGCTGCACCAACCGCTCAGGCGCCAGGTAGAGCATTTTCACTTCACCGCGCTTGATGCGCGCAGCCAGCTCGCGCTGCTGCTCGGCACTCAAGGTGGAGTTCAAGGAAGCGGCGGCGACACCAAGTTCTTCCAGGGTGGCGACCTGATCGTCCATCAACGCGATCAGTGGCGACACCACCACGGCCAAGCCATTGCGCAACAACGCCGGGACCTGGAAGCACAGCGACTTGCCGCCACCGGTAGGCATCAGGACCAGGGCATCACCACCACTGGCCACGCGCTCAATGATCGCACCCTGGCGGCCACGAAAACTGTCGTAGCCGAAGATGTCCTTGAGGACGCGTTGAGCCTGCTCGAGCATGTAAAACTCCAAAATGGTGCCGAAATCCCTCTGTACAGGCTGGCCGAAAAAACACCGCATCACGGGAAATAATCCGTAAGCGAAGTTTTCGCGGATTGGCGTTTGGCCTGCAGGGGCATCACAAAACGCGGCAGTATACCCGAGCGTTACCCGGCAAAGGGCGTCACTGACGAATAGTCATCCCGCTCCAGAACCCGGCAAATATGCCTTGCAGCTGGCCGGAAGGCTCAAGAAAGCCTAGAATTGCGCATCGTTTATTCCCAAGGTAGCCCTTCAATGTCCTTCGCTGAGCAACTAACCCGCCTGCAAGCCTTCCTCGACGCCGATGAGCTGCATGACGAGGCGCTGGACTACGTGGCCGCTCACGGCTACCTGACCGCCCTGTCGATCTGCGCCGACGTCGTACCCGACCGTGAATGGATCGACGCGCTGTTCGCCGAAGAACCACACTACGCCGACGCCGCCCAACGCGAAGAAATCGAATCGACCCTGCTGGCCCTCAAGGCCCACATTGGTCGCCAGCTGGCTTCCGATGAGGAATTCGAGCTGCCATGCGAGCTGGACCTGGGCGAAGAGCCGGATGACTCCGACCTGCGCGGCTGGTGCATCGGCTTCATGGAAGGCGTGTTCCTGCGCGAAGCCGCCTGGTTCGAAACTGCCGAGGAAGAAGTCAGCGAAATGCTGCTGCCGATCATGGTCGGTTCGGGCCTGTTTGACGACCAGCCGGAATTCTCCGACATCGCCGCCGATGCCAACCTGATGGACGACATGATCGTACAGATCCCGGAAGCCCTCACCGCCTTGTACCTGCTGTGCAACGCGCCTGACGAAAAACCGGCGATCCTCAAGCCACGTCACCACTGAGTCGTTTGCCCATGACGCCCATGGGCAAGCGCTCACTGCTCCTGCGCTACGTGCTGCTGGCCATCGGCTGGCTGAGCGTAGCGCTCGGCGTGATCGGTATCTTCCTGCCGGTATTGCCGACCACCCCCTTCCTGCTGCTCGCCGCCGCCTGCTTCGCGCGAAGCTCCCCGCGTTTCTACCAATGGCTGGTGGAACACCCGCGCCTGGGGCCATGGATTCGAGACTATCTGGACGGCAATGGCATTCCGCTCAAGGGCAAGGTCTACGCCATCGGTTTGATGTGGCTGAGCATTGGTTTTTCCTGCTACCTGGTGCCGCTGCCTTGGGCACGCGGGTTTATGCTGACCAGTGCGGTGCTGGTAACCGTTTACATCTTGCGCCAGAAAACCCTGCCACCGCGATAAACACGCACTGCGACATTCGATCCCACACGACCTTGGTCGACACTGACTAACCCCCGGCATCATGCGAGACTGTCCCACCGGGCTCGGAATGCCCGGGTGTTCTTATGCTCGGAGTTACCATGACGCTGTCCAGCGGGCTGATCGCCGCCGTTGCCCTGGCCTATATGGCCATTATGTTCGCCATCGCCTTTTACGGCGATCGCCGCCACGCGCCGTTGCCGCCGCGAATGCGTGCCTGGGTATACAGCCTGTCGCTGGCCGTTTACTGCACCAGCTGGACCTTCTTCGGCGCCGTAGGCCAGGCCGCCGAGCAGCTGTGGGCGTTTTTACCGATCTACCTGGGACCTGTGCTGCTGCTGGTGCTGGCACCCTGGGTGCTGCAGAAGATGATCCTGATCAGCAAGCAGGAAAACATCACCTCCATTGCCGACTTTATCGCCGCACGCTACGGCAAATCCCAATCACTGGCCGTGGTGGTGGCACTGATCTGCCTGGTCGGCGTGCTGCCCTATATCGCCCTGCAACTCAAAGGCATCGTGCTGGGCGTGAACCTGTTGATCGGCTCCGGCCCCGACACCACCGGCACCCGCGCCCAGGACACCGCATTGATCGTGTCGCTGGTATTGGCGCTGTTCACCATTGTGTTCGGTACCCGTAACCTGGATGCCACCGAACACCACCGCGGCATGGTGCTGGCGATTGCGTTTGAATCCCTGGTCAAGCTGTTCGCCTTTCTGGCGGTGGGCGCATTCGTGACCTTCGGCCTGTACGACGGTTTCGGCGATCTGTTCAGCCAGGCCATGCTCGCCCCGCGCCTTGAAGAATACTGGACAGAAACCATCAACTGGCCGTCGATGGTGGTGCAGACCGGCGTAGCGATGATGGCCATCATCTGCCTGCCCCGACAGTTTCACGTTACGGTGGTAGAGAACATCGACCCGCAGGATTTGCGCCTGGCCAAATGGGTGTTCCCGGCCTACCTGATCCTCGCCGCGTTGTTCGTCATCCCTATCGCCCTCGGCGGCAAAATGCTTTTGCCCGCCTCGGTATTGCCGGACTCCTACGTGATCAGCCTGCCCATGGCCGAAGCGCACCCGGCCCTTGCCGTGCTGGCGTTTATCGGCGGTGCTTCGGCGGCAACCGGCATGGTGATTGTGGCGAGCATTGCCTTGTCGACCATGGTCTCCAACGACATGTTGCTGCCGTGGCTGCTGCGCCGCTCCAGCGCCGAGCGGCCGTTCGAAGTGTTCCGCCACTGGATGCTGTCGGTGCGCCGGGTCAGCATTGTGATCATCCTGTTGCTCGCCTACGTGAGTTACCGCCTGCTCGGCTCCAGCGCGAGCCTGGCGACCATCGGCCAGATCGCGTTCGCCGCCGTCACCCAACTGGCACCTGCGATGCTCGGCGCATTGTATTGGAAGCAGGCCAACCGACGCGGCGTGTTTGCCGGTTTGGCGGCGGGCACTTTCCTGTGGTTCTACACCTTGGTCCTACCGGTGACGGCGAAAAGCCTGGGCTGGTCGTTGAGCCTTTTCCCCGGCCTGACGTGGATGCATTCGCACCCCTTTGGTTTCACCGTCACCTCGCTGACTCTGGGCACTGTGTTTTCCCTGGCGGGCAACTTCACGCTGTTTGTGTGGGTGTCGATGCTGTCGCGCACACGGGTGTCCGAGCATTGGCAGGCCGGGCGCTTTATCGGCCAGGAAATCAGCCAGCGCGCCAATGCGCGCTCGATGCTGTCGGTGCAGATCAGCGACCTGCTCAGCCTCGCCGCACGTTTTGTCGGCGAGGAACGCGCCCAGCAGAGCTTTATCCGTTTCGCCTATCGCCAAGGCAAAGGCTTCAACCCGAACCAGAATGCCGACAATGACTGGATCGCCCACACCGAACGCTTGCTGGCCGGTGTGCTCGGCGCCTCTTCGACACGCGCCGTGGTAAAAGCCGCGATTGAAGGTCGGGAAATGCAGCTGGAGGACGTAGTACGCATCGCCGACGAAGCCTCCGAGGTGTTGCAGTTCAACCGCGCGTTGCTGCAAGGCGCGATCGAAAACATCACCCAGGGCATCAGTGTGGTCGACCAGTCCCTCAAGCTGGTGGCCTGGAACCGCCGCTATCTTGAGCTGTTCAACTACCCTGAAGGCCTGATCAGCGTGGGTCGGCCGATTGCCGACATCATTCGCTACAACGCCGAGCGCGGCCTGTGCGGGCCGGGTGAAGCCCAGGTGCATGTAGCACGCCGCCTGCACTGGATGCGCCAGGGCCGCGCACACACTTCCGAGCGTTTATTCCCGAATGGCCGCGTGATCGAGCTGATCGGCAACCCGATGCCTGGCGGTGGGTTTGTCATGAGCTTTACCGACATCACAGCGTTCCGTGAAGCCGAGCAGGCGCTGACCGAAGCCAACGAAGGCCTTGAGCAACGGGTAACCGAGCGCACCCATGAACTGTCTCAGCTCAATGTTGCACTGACCGATGCCAAGGGCGTGGCCGAATCCGCCAGCCAGTCGAAGACCCGCTTCCTTGCGGCTGTCAGCCACGACCTGATGCAACCCTTGAACGCCGCACGCCTGTTCTCCGCCGCCCTCTCCCACCAGCACGACGGCTTGTCTGCCGAGGCCCGGCAATTGGTGCAGCACTTGGACAGTTCGCTGCGTTCGGCCGAAGACTTGATCAGTGATTTGCTGGATATCTCCCGCCTGGAAAACGGCAAGATTAACCCGCAGCGCCAGCCCTTTGTGCTCAACGAGCTGTTCGACACCCTCGGCGCCGAATTCAAGGCGCTGGCTCAGGAGCAGGGCCTGCGTTTTCGTTTGCGCGGCAGCCGGTTGCGGGTGGACAGCGACATCAAGCTGCTCAGGCGGATTCTGCAGAACTTTCTCACCAATGCGTTCCGCTATGCCGACGGCCCCGTGTTGCTGGGCGTGCGCAGGCGCAAAGGCGAACTGTGCCTGGAAGTGTGGGACCGTGGCCCTGGCATTCCGCTGGATAAACAGAAGGTCATCTTCGAAGAGTTCAAGCGCCTGGACAGCCACCAGACCCGTGCCGAGAAAGGCCTGGGCCTGGGCCTGGCCATCGCTGACGGCCTGTGCCGCGTGCTCGGGCATACGTTGAGCGTGCGCTCGTGGCCGGGCCAAGGCAGCGTGTTCAGCGTGCGCGTGCCGCTGGCGCGCAACCAGGCCAGCCCGCCGGTCAAGATCGCGCCAGACAATGGGCTGCCATTAAGCGGCGCGCAGGTGCTGTGCGTGGACAACGAAGAAAGCATCCTGATCGGCATGCGCAGCCTGCTGACGCGCTGGGGCTGCGAAGTGTGGACCGCCACCGACCAGGCGCAATGCGCGGCGCTGCTGGCCGAGGGAGTGCGCCCGCAACTGGCATTGGTGGATTACCACCTGGACCACGGCGAGACGGGCACGGAGCTGATGGGCTGGCTACGGGCGCAGTTGGCGGAGCCGATTCCCGGGGTGGTGATCAGTGCCGATGGGCGACCGGAGATGGTCGCCGAGGTACACGCGGCGGGGTTGGATTACCTGGCCAAGCCGGTGAAACCGGCGGCGTTGCGGGCGTTGTTGAGTCGGCATTTGCCGCTTTAAACAGTGTACTCGGTCAAAAATGTGGGAGCGGGCTTGCCCGCTCCCACATTTCGGATTGCATTTACTCAGGCAGATGCGCCACGCCGTCTGAATCGGTCATTGCGCGTTCAAGCAAATCCGCCGGCAGGCTTTTGCTCGCGCGCGCGCCCAGCAACCGCAATTGCTCGGTACGGCTGACCAGATTCCCCCGCCCATCTGTCAGCTTGTTACGCGCTGCGCTGTAAGCCTTATCCAACTGTTGCAGACGGTTGCCCACTTCGTCCAGGTCCTGGATAAACAGCACGAACTTGTCGTACAGCCAGCCGGCCCTTTCGGCGATTTCCCGCGCATTCTGGCTTTGGCGCTCCTGCTTCCACAGGCTGTCGATCACCCGCAGGGTGGCGAGCAAGGTAGTGGGGCTGACAATCACGATATGGCGGTCGAACGCTTCCTGGAACAGGTTCGGCTCGGCCTGCAGGGCAGCGGAAAATGCGGCCTCGATGGGCACAAACAGCAACACGAAATCCAGGCTGTGCAGCCCTTCCAGGCGCTTGTAATCCTTGCCGGCCAAGCCTTTGACGTGGTTACGCAGGGACAATACATGCTGCTTAAGGGCCGCCTGGCCAATCACCTCATCATCCGCCGCGACGTATTGCTGATACGCCGTGAGGCTGACCTTGGAGTCGACTACCACCTGCTTGTCGCCCGGCAACATGATCAGCACATCCGGCTGGAAGCGCTCGCCGTCCGGCCCTTTGAGGCTCACCTGGGTCTGGTACTCGCGGCCCTTCTCCAGCCCCGCATGCTCCAGCACCCGCTCAAGAATCAGTTCGCCCCAGTTACCCTGGGTTTTCTGGCCCTTGAGGGCGCGGGTCAGGTTGGTGGCTTCGTCCGACAGGCGCAGGTTCAATTGCTGCAGACGCTCAAGCTCTTTGGCCAGGGAAAAACGCTCGCGGGCTTCGTTCTGATAGCTTTCTTCCACCCGCTTTTCGAAGGACTGGATGCGTTCCTTCAATGGGTCAAGCAATTGGCCCAGGCGTTCCTGGCTGGTTTCGGCGAAACGCTGCTCGCGCTCATCGAAGATCTTCCCGGCCAGCTCGGCAAACTGCGCGCGCAGCTCATCGCGCGAACCTTGCAGGTCGGCGAGGCGTTGTTGATGGCTGTCCTGTTGTTCACGCAATTCGGCGCGCAAGGCGGCTGACAGCGCATCAAGGCGGCGCAGCTCGGTTTCCTTGGCGCTGCGGTCGAGGTTCCAGGCGTGAGCGGCGTCGCGGGCGTTATCGCGGTCGATTTGCAGCAGTTCGACTTCGCGGCGCATGGCGGCCAGGTCGGCCTGTTTCGCGGCATTGGCCTGGCTGAGGTCGCTGATTTCATCGCGGCTGGCATCCAGTTGCGCCGCCAGCCCTTCCTGGGCCAGTTGCGCGGTCGCCAGGCGCTCTTCGAGCAGCTCCCAGCCGGTCATGCGCGCGGTCAGTCGTCGTTGAATCTGCCAGCACAGGGCCAATAAAGGCACTGCTGCACCCGCCAGACCCAAGGCAATACTGGTCCAGTCAAAAACCATAGCCATTTCTGCCATCACCGAAAAGGAGCAAGGTTAACCAAGCGCGGGGCTTGAGGACAGCTCAGTCTTCGACCTGCCCCAGCTCGCGCAGGGCGCGGCGGTCACCGGCACGGGCGGCCAGGCGCAGCAGGTCGTGGCCAATGCGGCGGTCACGGGCGTTGCCGCACTCGCGGCACATCAACTGGCCCAGGCGGCTTTGGGCGGCGACGACGCCATCGCGGGCAGGCTGCTTGAGCAGGCGCCCGGCGAAGTGCTTGATGTTGGCGTTGTGCCCCAACCGCGGGCTGTCGAGCAGCCACAAGGCAACCTTCAGCGAAAAGCGCTTGGGTGCGGTAACAGTTTGAGGGGTGTCGGTAACAGAAGGTGATACTGAGCGAAACTTCATAAAGCACTGTGGGACAGATTGGAAGGCGCGCCACTCTACTCTTTTTTTCGCGCAGGTAAAGCTGGAAAAATCCTACGCGCCCGTTCTAGAGCAAGCGCTCGGGACAATCCACAGAAGCTGTGGATAACTCAGTGGACAACCCACCTTGAACCCGCGCAAAGCCCCATGAAACGTGGGCCGCAGTCAAACTGACGATTTTTTCACCAATAAAAAAAAGTGATGTTTTTCATTGACTTAAATTTTCGTTGCAGGCAAACAAGGGCGCTTTCGGGCAGTTGACAGAGTGGTTACACACCGCGCAACTAATGTGCACAAGTACCCATCCACTGGTTATATCACTGACGTTTTTTGCTTCAACCCGCTCGGGAATGTTACCGGCCTGCCGGAACAGAGGACTTTTCAAATCCACCTCGGCTCGCCACACTCATGCCCCCATCGACGTAACTCTCCTGCAGGCGCTGATGAAAGGAATCCTGTTGTTTGCCGTGTTGCTGCTCGCCATCTGCGCGACCTCACTGGGCATCAATGCAGCGCTGCCCTCGCCTGACGGCGCGTTGTTCGCCATCGCCATCCTGTTATCGGCGGCCTTTACTGCCGTCAGCCTGTGCATTGAGCTGGGTGACGGACGGGTCAATGACATGCGCGACGTAATGAAGGTGATCGAGGCCGGCCGCTCCTGGCGCCTGACCCTCGCGGCCTACGGCCTGGGTTGCTCGTTGGCCGCCGCCGTGACGGTACTGGTCTATCGCGGCTTGCTCGGCGGCTGATAAAAGTTTTTTGCTCAGCCGCTTCCCTTCCCGGTTTCGATCCGTTACTATCCGCGGCGTTAGTACCAAGCTGAAAGTCAATTCTGGTCGAACAACTCCCCTGAACAACACGGGATCGACCACCTCGATGGTTTCCAGGTATCACTTGCGACGACACTGCCTTTGAACATGCAAAGGGTGCCGCGAAGTCTCAATACTCTGACCGAACCAACCTGCAAATTGATCAGGATCTTCACCCTGGGCCCAGAACCTTTGCCCCTGTTGTGTTGCCTGCCCTCCTAAGTACCTACCTGCCAGCCCAAGCGCGCCAACTTAATAGCGCTTCAAACTGGCTGCTTTGTTCCAGTCGGGTTCTTCGTTTGATCAATGGTGATCAACGTTACTGGAACGTTTTAACGCTGCACGGTTCTTATCCGTGTCATTTGTAGGAACACCAATAATATGAACGCTCAAATCCATACTCAGGATGCCATTCGCACCCTCACCAACGCTTTTGCACCAATGAACTGCCTGATCATGGCCGCTCGCAAAGGCTGCTTCAGCTTCACCCTGGTCAACGAACACGGCATCGCTCGTCACAGCGAACGCCTGTACCCCGATCAATACTCCAGCGCAGAGCCGCTGCAGGCCGTGATCGAGCGTACCCGTCAGGCACTGACTGCCTGATCGACCCGAGTCGCTGAAACACAAAAACCCTGTTTAAACAGCAGGGTTTTTTATTGCCTGAAATTTGCCATCGAAACATTTTGCCTAAGTTCAAATAGATATAAACGTTATAACTAAATGAAGAAGATGTTTTAAAAACAGTCCTTTACATCGTGAATATGACACTACACTTCAACTCAAGCGGCATGATCCGCTTGCGACGGGCCTGAGATCCGATCCACAGCTGCCAAGCCCCCTCTCAGGCACCGTCGACCACTTTCATGGACCGAGGCTTGTATGGGTATCGCCGCCAGCGAATTGTGTCGTTATGTGATCCGGCCGACGTTGATTTACCTCGGCCGCCATGACGCGACCGCCGAAGCCCTGCTGCTGGGCATTGCCGCCAGCCAGTCGGAACTCGGCTCCGCCCTGCACGACCGCCGTGGCCACGGCCTGTACAGCATCACGGAACCGCGCCACCGCGCACTTTGGGATCACTACCTGGCGCGCGACCCCGAGCGCGCCAGCCTGGTACGCGGCCTGGCCAGCCAGCACGCATTCCTCAGTGCGCCCCAGCTTGAGCTGACCGTCAACCTGCGTTACGCCACTGCGATTGCCTGGCTGCTGGTGGAGCAACACAGCCCTGCCCTGCCGGCGCCGGGCGATGTACTGGCCATGGCGCGTATCTGGAAAGAAATATTTCACCCTCAAGGGCGGCTGCGGGATTTCACCCAAGCCTGGCAAACCTGTGTTTCACCCATGAATCAGGTCACTTGTTGATCAGGCGTTGCGCAAGGTTCGGCTAAAAACGTTGATTTTGGTCGGATTGTCCTACAAAACCGCTCTATCTCCTGCATTACAGCCTATAGCGCTAACCTAAATTTATTGTTACTTTCCGCAGCGGTGATCACCACGGAGTTCTAATAATGAAAAAAGTAATGCTCAAGACCACACTTAGCCTCGCCGTTGCAATGGCCTCCACCCAACTGTTCGCGAGCGGCTTTGCCCTTAACGAGCAAGACGTCGCGGGTATGGGCACAGGTTTCGCAGGCCGTTCTTCTTCTGCCGATAACGCCAGTACTGTCTATGGTAACCCTGCCGGCATGGCTCGCCTTGAAGGCCAGCAAATCACCGGTGGTGTCGCAGCCATTGACGCTTCTACCGACATCAAGGACGCCAGCGGTCGCTCACGCGGCAGCAACAAAGGCGACATGGTGCCGTTCACCGCCGTCCCTTTTGGTTTCTACACCAACAAACTTAACGACCAGTGGGCAATCGGCTTTGGCGTTTATGCGCCGTTCGGCTTGAAGACTGACTATGAACGCGGCTTCCAGGGCCGAGCATTCGGCAACAAAAGTGAAGTGGCGGTCATCACCTTCCAGCCGACTGTGAGCTACGCCTTCAACGACAAAGTGTCGATCGGTTTTGGTCCGACCATCAACCGCATCTCCGGCACGCTTGAGTCGCAGCCAAACCTTGGTTTGCTGCCATTGCCTGGCCTCGCAGGCACGGGTGACAGCAAAGTCAAAGTCAAAGGCGACGACACTGCCCTGGGCTTCAACGCCGGTATCCTGGTGCAAGCCACCGACACCACCCGCGTGGGCCTGACGTATCACTCGAAAGTGAAGTACAAGCTTGAGGGCCATACAGAGGTCACTCCAGGCACCGGCGTTCCAGCGGCCTACCTGGGTGCCGGTCGTTACGACGCGTCGCTGAAAGTTGACACCCCTGAATCCTGGGACGCCTCGGTCACTCAAGACTTGAGCAGCGACTGGAAATTATACGGCGGCGCAACCTGGACACGCTGGAGCCGCCTGAAAGACATTACCGTCAACAACGAAGGCGTGACCCGTGCAGGCGGTGCGCTCGCACCTCAGATCGTCGGCCAGATCAAAGAGCCGCAAAACTGGCACGACACCTGGGCCTATGCTATCGGTACTTCGTACCAGGTCACCAAACAAGTGGTACTGCGCACCGGTCTGACCTTTGACCAGTCGCCCACCAACAACACCGACCGTTCGCCGCGTATTCCGACCGGTGACCGGACCATCTTCAGCGTCGGCCTTGGCTACGCTGTGATGGACAATATGACCATCGACCTGGCGTACTCCTACCTCAAGGAAGAGCCGGTCAAGGTCAACAAGCAGAACGCGCTGGGCCAGACCTACGCGTCCAAGTACGAAAACAGCGCCAACGGCTTCGGCCTGGGCATGACGTACAAGTTCTGATTCACGCTGTATAAACAGCCCCGCCCTCCTGCACAGGAGGCGGGGCTTTTTAATGCCCGACGATCAGGGCTTGGAAGCCAATGCCGCTTCCACTGCCTTGATCAGGTCCGGGCTGTCCGGCTTGGTCAAACTGGAGAAGTTGGCAATCACCTTGCCCTGGCGATCGACCACGTACTTGTAGAAATTCCACTTTGGCGCGCTGGTCTGCTGTGCCAGGACCTTGAACAGGTGCACCGCGTCCGGCCCTTTGACTTTTTGCGGCTCGGTCATGGTGAAGGTCACGCCGTAATTCACGTAACAGACTTTGGCGGTCTCTTCACCGGTCTTGGCTTCCTGCTTGAAGTCATCGGACGGCACGCCAATCACTTCCAGGCCCTGGCCCTTGTAGCGCTGGTACAAGGCTTCGAGGCCTTTGAACTGCGGCGCGAAGCCGCAGAAGCTGGCGGTGTTGACGATCACCAGGGGTTTGCCGGCAAAGCGCTGGCACAGATCAATGGATTCCTTGGCGCGCAGCTTGGGCAATTGGCCCTCAAGCAACGGCGGGCAATTGGCGGCCATGGCAACACTGCCAATGGCCATCAGGACGGGTACTGCAAGCCAGCGCATCTGCATGTCGTGAGTCCTTAACATTTCCAGACCACGAACTTAACAGATCGACATACCCAGTTGCATCAACGCCAGCCCACCACGCTGCCAGCCCCACCAGGCCAGCAGCATCAGCACGACCAGCGCCGCTACCGTCAAACACCGTGCCGTCACACTCATGCCGCCTCCATCTGCGCCCGCAAGCGCGCCACCGGGCGCTCGCGCACCGGCCAGTTCAGCGCGGCGGCGAGCAGGCTGAGCAGAATCGCCACCTGCCAGATCAAATCGTAGTTGCCGGTTCGATCATAGACCACCCCGCCCAACCAGCCGCCGAGGAACGAGCCGAGTTGGTGGAACAGAAACACAATCCCACCGAGCATCGAGAGGTTTCGTACACCAAACAAGGTTGCGACGGTGCCGTTGGTCAGCGGCACCGTGGACAGCCACAAAAAGCCCATGGCCATGCCAAACAGGTAGGCCGAGACTTCGGTGACCGGCGCCCACAGGAACAACACGATGACCACCGCACGCAGCAGGTACAGGCCGGTGAGCAAGCGCGGCTTGGACATGCGCCCGCCGAGCCAGCCGGCAGTGTAGGTGCCGAACACATTAAACAGACCAATCAAGGCCAGCACCGTGGTGCCCACCGTGGCGGGCAAGTGCTGGTCGACCAGATACGCCGGCAGGTGCACACCGATAAACACCACCTGGAAACCGCAAACAAAGAAACCGAATGCCAGCAGCCAGAAACCGGAATGGGAACAGGCTTCCTTCAAGGCTTCACGCAAGGTTTGCTGGCCGGTCACCACCGGCAGCGGCTTGTCCTTGAGCATCGCCACCAGCGGCAGAATCAGCGCCACCATCAGGCCCAGTGCCAACAGGGCGGCCGACCAGCCCAGCCAGCCGATCAAACCCAAGGTGCCGGGCACCATGGCGAACTGGCCGAACGAGCCTGCGGCGCTGGCGATGCCCATGGCCATGCTGCGTTTTTCCGGCGGTACGGCGCGGCCGACCACGCCGAGAATCACCGAAAACGAGGTGCCCGACAGGCCGATACCAATCAGCAGGCCGGCACTCAACGACAATGACCACGCCGAATCGGACATGCCCATCAGCACCAGGCCCACGGCGTACAGCACGCCGCCGACAAACACCGCTTTGGTCGCGCCAAAACGATCGGCCAGGGCGCCGGTAAACGGCTGCGCCAGGCCCCAGATCAAGTTCTGCAAGGCGATGGCGAAGGCAAACGTCTCGCGCCCCCAGCCAAACTCGTTGCTCATCGGCGCCAGGAACAGCCCAAAACCATGCCGCACGCCCAAGGACAACGCCAGGATCAGCGCACTCCCCACAAGGATCCAACCACTGGTGCGCCACATCGAGGTCATGTTCTTATTCTCCGCTCGCGGGTATATACCCGCTTGTATTTGAACAAACCCGCGCTCAGGCGAGTTCATCCAGCAAGGCCAACAAGGTTTCGCGCTTTTCGGCGCCTAACTGATCAATCAATTTTTGCTGCGCCGCTTCCCACGCCGGTAACGCCGCTGCCAGCCGCTCTTCGCCGGCTTGCGTCAGCAGCACCAGGCGGTTGCGCAAGTCATCACCCTCGACCAACTGCACCAGGCCTTCGCCTTCCAGCACGCGCAAGTTGCGCCCCAGGGTGCTGCGATCCAGGCCCATGGCGTCGGCCAGGCTGGAGATGCTCGGTTGGTCGAGACGCTGCAAGTTGCACAGCAAAGAATACTGGGCGACGTTGATCCCGAAGCCGTCGAGAGCGCCGTCGTAATGCCTGCTGACGCCACGGGCGGCACGTCGCAGGTTGGTGCATAAACATTGGGAGGCAAGCATGGAACGTGTATATACCCGCGATTAAGGAAATGCAAGAAAGTGTTACAGGGCCAAACCGATCAATACCGCGACTTCCAGCAGCTCCAGCAACGCACCGGCTGTGTCGCCAGTGGTGCCGCCCAACCGGTTGACCATCAAGTGGCGCAGGCCGATAAAACACAGCGCCGCCAGCAAAACCGCCAGGCCACCGCTGAAACCGCCGATCAGGATGCAGGCCAGGCCACTGAGGATCAGCACCTGTTGGCCGACAACTCGCGGTAAATGGTCCGACAGCGCCTGACCCAGACCGCCTGCACGCACGTAGCGTGTCGTCAGGAACAGCGCCAACATCGAAGCACGCCCGATCAACGGCGCCAGGATCAATGCCGCGCCATTGTGTTGCTCGATCAGCGCCACCAGCGCGGTGAACTTGAGCAACAGCACCAAACCCAGGGTGACCACGGCAATCGGCCCGCTGCGCGGGTCTTTCATGATGGACAGGGTGCGCTCGCGGTCGCCGAAGCCACCGAGCCAGGCATCGGCGCTGTCCGCCAGGCCGTCCAGGTGCAGGCCACCGCTCAGCAACACCCACGCCGTCAGCAATAAGGCGGCATGCAGCAACAACGGCGCGCCCATCAATACGCTGTTCAGCGCCCATAACAGCACGCCGAACAACAGCCCGACCACGGGATAAAACAGCAGCGAACGCCCCAATTCCTGAGGCTGCGGCATGCCCGGCAAACGAATCGGCAGGCTGCTGAGAAATTGCAGGGCGATCCAGAACGGCAGCATCGTCAGGTTCCTTCCTTCAACACGCCATCGGCGGCGACTTGCAGGCTGAACAGCCCACCGTGGCCGACCTCGACATTCAATAACTGCTCACGTGGCAAACCTCGCGCCTGCGCCAAAAGCAGACGCATCACGCCACCGTGGCTGATCAGCAACACACGCTCACCGGCATAGGCCTGATGCAAGCGTGAGACGGCGCCCAGGACACGGCGGGAAAAGTCGCTGACCGGCTCGCCCTCAGGCGGTGTGAAGCTGTAGGGGTCGGCCCAGAACAGGCCCAGCCCTTCGGCGTCGGTTTGCATCAGCGCCGCTGCGCTGTGCCCTTCCCAGGTGCCGAAGTGCAATTCCTGCAGGTCTTTTTCCAGGCTCACCGGCACATCGAGGCGTGCGCCCAACTCTTGGGCGAACAGCGCGCAACGTTGCAACGGCGAACTGATCACGCGATCCCACGGCCCTTGCTCTGCCACGGCGGCGCGCATCTGTGCCCACCCCTTGTCGGTCAGGGCGTCGTCGAGGCTGCCGCGCAGACCGCCACCCAGCTCGGTTTCGCCGTGGCGCAAGAGGTCCAGGTGCAAGGTCATGCCGGGCGGTCTGCCACGGCCGCTTCGGCGAATGTCGCCATTTGCCCGTGCAGCGCACACGCCAGGCGCAACAACGGCACCGCCAGCGCGGCACCACTGCCCTCACCCAGGCGCAGGCCGAGTTGCAGCAAGGGTTCGGCGCTAAGGTGTTGCAGCACATGACGATGGCCCGGCTCGGCGCCACCGTGGCCGAACACCAGCCATTCGCGACACGCCGGGTTCAGGCGCGAGGCAACCAGTGCGGCGACGGTGCAGATAAACCCGTCCACCAGCACGACGATACCTGCTTGTGCGCAGGCCAGGTAAGCACCGACCAAGGCGGCGATTTCAAACCCACCGAGGTTGAACAAGGTATGCAATGCGTCATCGCGCTGTTCGGCATGCAGGGCCAGTGCGCGCTCGATGACCGCTACCTTGTGGCTGACGCCCTGGGCGTTCAAACCGGTGCCCGGGCCTGTGAGGTCGCTGACCTTGCAATCGAGCAGCGCGCACGCCAAGGCACTGGCGGCGGTGGTATTACCGATGCCCATTTCGCCACCGATAAACAGCTGGGCGCCGCTTTCCAAGGCGCGACGTGCGCTGTCACGACCGGCTTGCAGTGCCAGGCGCCCCTGAGCTTCGGTCATGGCCGGACCGTTGACGAAATTGGCAGTGCCCGCACCAATGTTCAGGTGACGCACACCGGGCAGGTTCAGGGACGGCGTCACTGTGCCGAGGTCGACCACTTCCAGCTGCGCATCCAGCTGGCGTGCCAACACACTGATGGCCGCACCGCCGGTCACGAAGTTGTGCAGCATTTGCCCGGTCACTTCCTGGGGAAACGCCGACACGCCCTCGGCGACCACGCCATGGTCACCGGCAAAAATGGCGATCCATACGTGGTCCACCAACGGTTTGACCTGGCCTTGCAGGCCGGCCAGTTGCACCGCTACAGCTTCGAGCTGGCCGAGCGAACCGGCCGGTTTGGTCAGCTGCTGCTGGCGCGCCAGCGCTTGTTCGTGCGCCGCCGTGTCGACGGCCTTGCAGGGGTTGAGCCACCAGGTGTCAGTCATAACGCAGTACCTTTCAAAGTCAGGGGCAGGCCGGCGACCGTCAGGACAACACGCTGACACCGCTCGGCCAAGGCTTGATGCAGCCAACCGGCTTCATCCACATAGCGGCGAGTCAATTCGCCCAGCGGCACGACACCCATTCCGGTCTCGTTGCTGACAAAAATGATTTCTCCCGGCAGCGCTGCCAGTGCGTGCAGCAATTGATCGCGCTCCAGCGCCAGGCGCGCCGGGTCTTCGAGCATCAGCAGATTGGTGAGCCACAGCGTCAGGCAATCCACCAGCAGGCAACGCCCGGCAGCGGCGTTTTCGCGCAGTACGCGAGCCAGTTCGATGGGCTCTTCAATCAGGCCCCAATGATCGGGACGCCGCTCACGGTGATGCGCGACGCGTGCGCTCATCTCGCCGTCCAGCGGTTGGCTGGTGGCGATGTAGATGACGGGCAAGGTGCTGTCGCTGGCAAGTTTTTCGGCCAGGCGGCTTTTGCCGGAGCGGGCGCCGCCGAGGATTAGTTGATGCATGGGATAGCGCCTTGTTCGGCGGGTGGAGAGGTTGGGGTGTGCAGCGGCGTATGGGGTGAACCAGATGGGCATGCAGTAGCCGAGCCATCGCCATCGCAGGCAAGCCAGCTCCCACAGGAAGGCAGATCTGCTTTTGATCTGGCTTTTGATGTTGATCTCAGTCGCCCCGTTAAACCACGCTGGCCGAACGCAGGTTTGAAGCCGTGGGTAACCCGGCAGGACGCCGGGTTAGCCGCGCTGGGCCAAGGATGGCCCATCGCGGCGGCCCACGGATTCAAGCCTGCGTTCGGGCACACCGAGCCCAGGCGAGGTGCCGAGTGGTGGGGCGAAGACTTTTTGGTTACTTTTGTGTCTTTACAAAAGTGACCCGCTGTAAGAGCGGAACCATAAGTGGCCGTTACCCAGCTTACGGATATGTACACCGACAAACCGCCATCGCAGGCAAGCCAGCTCCCACAGTTGGATTGTGTGTGCACGGTTAAAGCCCGCATAGCTTGCGCAACAACGCGGTATCCAGGTGGTTTTCCACCAGGTCCGCCAAACGCTCGATATCGCGCTCGCGCAAGGCGTGATAATCCACCTCCTGCACGTCCTGTAACCCAGCCCAGCGCAACAAGGCGCTGCACGCGGCGGGGCTTTCGAACAGGCCGTGCAGGTAGGTGCCGAGGATCTGCCCGTCGGCACTCTGGGCGCCGTCACTGCGGCCATCATCCAGCTGCACGGCGGCGTTCGCCAGCGCTTCACCGCACGTCACGCCGGCGTGAATCTCATAGCCACTGACCTCGGCATCTTCCAGCAACAAACGCCCACGCACATTGCGCAGTTGCTTCTCCTCCTCCAGCGTCGTACTGAACGCCAGCAGCCCCAAGCCTTCACTGGAACCAGCCGGCCCTTCCAGCCCGAGCGGGTCATGCAGCTGCTCGCCGAGCATCTGCAAACCGCCGCAAATCCCCAGCACCTTGCCACCGTAGCGCAAGTGCCGAGCCACAGCAGTGTCCCAGCCGTTGGCACGCAGATAGGCCAGGTCACTGCGCACGCTTTTGGAGCCCGGCAGGATAATCAGGTCGGCCGGCGGAATCGGCTGGCCCGGCCCGACAAACTGCAAATCCACCTGCGGGTGAAGGCGCAGCGGGTCGAAATCGGTGTGGTTGCTGATGCGCGGCAATACCGGCACCACCACCTTGAGCACTTGCGCGGCCTTGTCGATCTGGCGCTGGTCGATGCCATCTTCGGCTTCCAGGTGCAGGTCCATCACGTAAGGCAGCACGCCCACCACGGGCTTGCCGGTGCGCGCTTCCAGCCAGTCGAGGCCAGGCTGCAGCAAGGCGATATCGCCGCGAAACCGGTTGATGATAAAGCCCTTGACCCGCGCCTGTTCAGTCGGCGCAAGCAATTCCAGGGTGCCGACCAGATGGGCGAACACGCCGCCGCGATTGATGTCGGCAATCAACAGCACCGGGCAGTCCACCGCTTCGGCAAACCCCATGTTGGCAATGTCATTGGCGCGCAGATTGATTTCCGCAGGCGACCCCGCGCCTTCCACCATCACCACCGGGTAGGCCGCGCTCAGGCGTGTGTGGGAGGCCAGCACCGCCTGCATCGCGATGGCTTTATAGTCGTGATAAGCCACGGCGTTCATGCTGGTCACGGCGCGACCGTGAATGATCACTTGGGAACCGGTGTCACTGTTGGGTTTGAGCAGCACCGGGTTCATGTCGGTGTGCGGTGCGAGGTTGGCGGCCTGGGCTTGCACCGCCTGGGCGCGACCGATCTCGCCGCCTTCAGCGGTCACGGCACTGTTGAGCGCCATGTTCTGCGGCTTGAACGGCGCCACCGCGATGCCCTGGCGCACCAGCCAGCGGCACAGCGCGGTCACCAGAGTACTTTTGCCCGCGTCGGAGGTGGTGCCTTGCACCATCAGCGTACTCATGGGGCGTCCTTGTAGACGGCCAGGGCTTCGTCGAGTCGCAGCCAATCTGCCTCAGTATCGGGCAAGCCAAAGCGCAGGCTGCTGTCGTGGATAAACAGGCGCAGCAGAATGCCGCGCTGGGCCATGAATTCATGCATGCGTTCGGCGTGTGGGGTGATCAACCACTGGAACAAGGCGCAGCCGCCGTGGGGTTGAAAACCGTGGCGTTCGAGCAGGTCAAACAAGCGCCGGCCCGCTTCGATACAGCGCTCACGCTGACGAACCTGCCCGGCGGTATCACCCAGGCACACTTGGCCGAGTACACGGGTCGGGCCGCTGACGGCCCACGGCCCAACCTGCTCGGCCAACAGCCGCAGCAACCTGCGCTCGGCCAGCACGAAGCCCAGGCGCACACCGGCCAGGCCGAAAAATTTGCCGAACGAGCGCAACACGATCAGGCCGACATGATGGGTATGGCCGGCCAGGCTCAGCTCTGGAGTGACGTCCATGAACGCCTCGTCCACCACCAGCCAACCGCCGCGCTGGGCCAGCCGCGCGTGCCAGTCCAGCAGGCGTTGCGGGCTCAGGCTCAGGCCGGTGGGGTTGTTGGGGTTGACCACCACCAGCACGTCGAGGCTGTCGAGAAAGAAGTCGACTTCCTGCTCCTGCACTTCGCGCACCACATACCCGGCGCGGCGCCAGGCTTCGGCGTGTTCGGCGTAACAGGGCGACAACACGCCAACCTTGCCGGAGCGGCGCAGGCGCGGCAGCAACTGGATCGCCGCCTGGGAGCCCGGCACCGGCAGCAGGTGGGCGGCGCCGTAATAGTCGCAGGCGGCCTTTTCCAGGCCGTCATCGGCTTCCGGCAAACGCGCCCAGGCGCGCAACGGGATCTCGGGGATCGGCCAGGGCCAGGGCGCGAGGCCGCTGGACAGGTCGAGCCAATCGGCCTCGGCAATCCCGTACTCAATCACCGCCTTACGCAGTCGCCCACCGTGCTCAAGCATACCATTGCGCCCCCGCGCAGAGGATCAACAGCCATAACCAAACGCCACGCTGCACCAGTTGCCAGCCACGGTCGATGGCGTCGGCATCGGCGGCCGGGCCTTCGCCCAATTGCGGGCGTTGATGCAGCTCGCCGTGATAGATCGCCGCGCCACCCAGTTCCACGCCCAAGGCGCCCGCCCCGGCCGCCATCACCGGACCCGCGTTGGGGCTGTCCCAGGTTGGGCCCTGGGTGCGCCAGCATCTGAGCGCCAGGCGAGTTTTGCCCAACACGGCGTAGGTCAGCGCCACCAGCCGTGCAGGAATATAGTTGAGCACATCGTCGATCTTCGCCGCTGCCCAGCCGAAGCGCTCGAAGCGTTCATTGCGATAGCCCCACATGGCGTCGAGGGTATTGCTCAGGCGGTACAACACCACGCCCGGCACACCGGCGACCACAAACCAGAACAACGCGGCAAACACCGCGTCGCTGCCGTTCTCCAGCACTGACTCGGTGGCGGCGCGGGCGACTTCGGTGCTGTCCAGCTCGCTGGTCTGGCGACTGACCAGATAACTCACGCGTTTGCGCGCTTCATCCAGATCACCGCTGCGCAACGCCTGCGCAACCGGCATCACATGCTCACCCAGGCTGCGCATGCCGAGCGCCAGGTACAGCGCCAGGATTTCCAGGACCCAGCCAATATAGGGCGCCCATGACAACGCAGTGGCCAGCAGCGTCAGCGGCACCACGGCGATAAACCATGCGGTCACGCCGTGGCTGCGCCAGCCACGGCCACCGGTGTTGAAACGTTGCTCGATGCGCCCGGCGAAATTGCCGAACGCCACCAGCGGATGCCAGCGCCTGGGTTCGCCCAGCAGCGCATCCAGCGCCACCGCAGCGACACACAGCAAGGCCACACTCATTGACTCACTCCCCACACATTTTCATACAACATGTCACTCAGCGGCCGTGGTTCGGTCCAGCCTTCGAGTTGCAACATCGGTGCCGGGTAGAACTCGGCGACCGGGCCCAGGCACAACACGGCCAGGGGTTTGGCGCCGGGCGGCAGGCCCAGCAGGTCGGCCAGCGCCTGTGGCTCGAACAGCGAGACCCAGCCCATGCCGAGGCCCTCGACACGGGCGGCCAGCCAGAGATTCTGAATCGCGCAGGACAACGACGCCATGTCCATCTCCGGCAAGGTGCGCCGGCCAAAAATATGGCGCTCGCGGTCATCCATCAACGCGGCCACCAAGACTTCGGCGCAGTCGTGGATGCCTTCGACCTTGAGCTTCATGAATTCGTCGGAGCGCTCGCCCAAGGCTTCGGCGGTGCGCACGCGTTCTTCCTCCACCAATTGCTGGATTTTCCCACGCAGTTGACGGTCGCTGATGCGGATAAACCGCCAGGGTTGCATCAAGCCCACGCTGGGCGCCTGGTGTGCGGCCTGGAGCAGGCGGTGCAGCAATTCGGGCGCGACCGTGCCGCCGGTGAAGTGGCGCATGTCGCGGCGTTCGGCGATGGCGCGGTAGACGGCTTGGCGGTCGGCGTGGGGATAGGCGTTGTTGGTCATGGCCCTATCGCGGGCAAGCCCGCTCCCACATTTGCAATGCATTCCCCTGTGGGAGCTGGCTTGTCGGGTCGCCGCATCGCTGCGATAGCGGTCTCAATGCTCGGCGCAAAGAGCGCGGCCACCGCCGTCGGATTGGACGGAAAGTAAAAGTGCACATAAGAAGCCGTCATCCGCCCCTGCCGATACACCGCTTCCGCCCCGCGCCCGCCATTGGGGCTCAGGCCACGGGCAATCGGCTGCCATTCGGTGCTGGTCAGGGAATGGTGATAGGTGTGACCGCGCAGCACGCCTTCGGGCAAATCGACACTTTGCAGGGCCAGGGCCGCGAGTTTCTTTTGCATCACCGCATCGCCTTGCAACAGGCCGACCAGTTCGGCACGGGTGCCGTGCACGTCGGTGAGCGAATCCAACAGGTAGAGCATGCCGCCACATTCAGCCAGCAGCGGTTTGCCAACCGCATGATGGGCGCGGATAGCCGCAAGCATCGGGGTGTTTTCAGACAGTGCCTGGTGATGCAATTCGGGATAGCCACCGGGCAGGTAGAGGCTGTCGGCGTCGGGCAATTGGCGATCGTGGATCGGCGAGAAAAACATCAGCTCTGCGCCCATTGCCCGCAACAGATCCAGGCCGGCGCCGTAGGTGAACGCGAAGGCTTCATCACGGGCCACGGCAATGCGCACACCGGCCAACAGCGGCTCAGCTTCAATCCGTTGCGGCGCGGCGAAGGTCACCGGCGGCGGCAACGCCACTTCGCAGCTGCTGCCCAACGCCTGGGCTGCGGCGTCCAGACGGGCATCAAGGTCATTGAGTTCACTGGCTTGCACCAGGCCCAGGTGACGACTCGGTAATTCAATCCCCGTTTCACGGGACAACGCGCCATACCAGCGCAGGCCTTCGGTGAGGCTGCCTTCGAGCAACTGCGCATGACGCAAGGTGCCGACGCGATTGGCCAGCACACCGGCGAATGGCAAGTCCGGCTGATAACGCGCCAGGCCCAGCGCCAGGGCACCGAAGGTCTGGGCCATGGCGGTGCCGTCAATCACACCGAGCACCGGCACACCAAAGTGCCGCGCCAGGTCGGCGCTCGAGGGCGTGCCGTCAAACAGCCCCATTACGCCTTCGATGAGGATCAGGTCAGCCTCGCCCGCCGCTTCCCACAACAACCGGCGGCTTTCCTGCTCGCCCACCATCCACATGTCCAACTGATACACCGGCGCACCGCTGGCACGCTCGTGGATCATAGGGTCGAGAAAGTCCGGCCCGCATTTGAACACGCGCACTTTGCGCCCCAGGTTGCGGTGCAAGCGGGCGAGCGCGGCGGTGACGGTGGTTTTGCCCTGGCCGGACGCCGGTGCGGCGATCAATACGGCTGGGCAATGACGGGGCTGGTTCAAAGTTCGACGCCCTTCTGTGCCTTGATACCGGCCTGGAACGCGTGCTTGAGCATGCCCATTTCGGTGACGGTGTCGCCCATTTCAATCAGCTCGGGCTTGGCGCCACGGCCCGTCACCACAACGTGCTGCATGGGTGGGCGGGCCTGCAGGTCGCTGAGTACCTGGTCCAGATCGAGGTAGCCGTGCTTGAGCGCAATGTTCAGCTCGTCCAGCACCACCAGGCCGATGGACGGGTCTTGCAGCAATTCGCGGGAAACCGCCCAGGCGGCTTCGGCGGCGGCGATATCGCGCTGACGGTCCTGGGTTTCCCAGGTGAAGCCTTCACCCATCACATGGAAACGCACCTGCTCGGGGAAGCGCCGGAAAAACAGTTCCTCGCCGGTGCTGTTGCGCCCCTTGATGAACTGCACCACGCCGCATTGCATGCCGTGGCCCATGGCGCGGGCGAGCATGCCGAACGCCGAGCTGCTTTTGCCTTTGCCGTTACCGGTCAGCACCAGCAGCAAGCCGCACTCGTTTGGGGAATTGGCGATACGCTCGTCGATCACGGCTTTTTTGCGCAGCATGCGCGCCAGGTGGCGTTCGTCGCGGTCGGGGGAATCAGTCATGGCAGCTCTCCGTTGGGGCTGGACAAAAACGGCGGGCAGGAAAAAAGAAAAACAGACAGCCAAGCATCGCCCACCGTGATGCTGTTGGATGATCCAGGCCGGTCTCCGGGCTCATAAGTGGCGCTCTGCTTATAGCGCGAGCAGGCCAACGGCGCGCCTTCCCATATCACGCGGATACAGTGGCAAAAGGCACCGTTTTGACTCATTTACCGTTGCGGGGGCAGCGCCGGAATTGCGGCTGCGCTGTGTACAAGCGCGCTCACTCACCGGCTTCCCTGTTTCACTCTGTCGGCACATCGGCCACAGAGCACCTGGAACAAGCGGCGAAGGTTAGTGGGTTGGGGGTGGAGCGTCAATTAAAGCTGGCCTTGCACTTGAACCATCCGACTGCCGTGCTTCTCTACCGTTACAGGTATTAAGGAGAAAACCATGCACAAAACCAGACTCGCCTTACTGATCATGCTGGCAGGCACCCTCGCCGCCTGCGGTGAAAGCTCTACCTTGCAGGTCTCGGACGGCACCGGGCCATCGCCCAAACTGCCGGAGCCGAACAAAACCCTGATCCCCACCGTCAACATCGCCCCGGCGATCGGATGGCCGGACGGCGCCAAGCCGACAGCCGCCGCCGGTACACAAGTGGCGGCGTTTGCCGAAGGCCTGGATCACCCGCGCTGGCTCTACGTGTTGCCCAATGGTGATGTGCTGGTCGCCGAAACGAACTCGCCGCCCAAGCCGGACGACGCCACCGGCATTCGCGGCTGGGTGATGGAGAAGGTCATGGGCCGCGCCGGCGCGGGCGTGCCAAGCCCGAACCGCATCACACTGCTGCGCGATGCCGACCATGATGGCGTGGCGGAGACGCGCACAGTGTTTCTGGAGAACCTCAATTCGCCGTTTGGCATGACACTGGTGGGTAACGACCTGTACGTCGCCGACTCGGACAAGCTGCTGCGCTTCCCTTATCAGCCGGGCGAAACCGCGATCAAGGCAGCCGGCACCAAAGTCGTGGACCTGCCCGGCGGCAGCATCAACCACCACTGGACCAAAAACGTGGTGGCCAGCAAGGACGGCAGCAAGCTGTATGTGAGTGTCGGCTCCAACAGCAACGTCGGCGAAAACGGCCTGGAAGCGGAACAAGGCCGCGCGGCGATCTGGGAGGTGGACCGCGCCACGGGCGAGCACCGAATTTTCGCTTCCGGCCTGCGCAACCCCAATGGCATGGCGTGGGAACCGCAGAGCGGCAAGCTGTGGACGGCAGTCAACGAGCGCGATGAGATCGGCAGCGACCTGGTGCCGGACTACATCACCTCGGTCAAAGATGGCGCGTTTTATGGCTGGCCCTTCAGCTATTACGGCCAGCATGTGGACGTGCGCGTCTCGCCGCAAAACCTCGACCTGGTCGCCAAGGCCATTGCGCCGGACTATGCCGTGGGGCCGCACACCGCGTCCCTGGGACTGACCTTTGCGGAGGGTAGCAAACTCCCGGCGCAATTCAGCAACGGCGCATTCATCGGCCAGCATGGTTCGTGGAACCGCAAGCCGCACAGTGGCTACAAGGTGATTTTCGTGCCGTTCGAAGGGGGGCAACCCAAGGGGCAGCCGGTGGATGTGCTGACCGGTTTTCTCAATAAAGACGAGAAAGCCATGGGCCGGCCGGTGGGCGTGGTGATTGATCAGCAGGGGGATTTGCTGGTGGCCGATGATGTGGGGAATAAGGTGTGGCGGGTGTCGGCAGCTAAGTAACTGCCTTGTATGGGGCTCATGTGGGAGCTGGGTTGCCTGCGATGGTATCGCCTCGGTTTAATGACAGACCGAGTCGCCTGTATCGCAGGCAAGCCAGCTCCCACACAACCAGCTCTCACACTTGGAATTGCCCAAGTTACGGATTACGCGCCAGGCTCGCCGGCAGCACGCGCTTGGCGCTCAGGTAGGCATTCTGCCAATAGGCCTTGGACAAGGTGTCCAACTTCACCGTACCGCCCGTTTGCGGCGCGTGTACGAATCGGCCTTCACCCACGTAGATACCTGCGTGGCTTACTCGGGAGCCGCCGCCGGTGGCGAAGAAGATCAGGTCGCCGGTTTGCAGGTTGTTTTCGCTCACATCCTGAGCGCGCATCACGATCAGTTCGCGGGTAGTGCGCGGCAGGCTGATGCCGGCGGCGTCACGGTAGACAAAGCCGATCAGGCCACTGCAATCGAACCCGGAGTCCGGCGTGTTGCCGCCCCAACGATAAGGCGTGCCGACCAGGCCCAGCGCACGGAAGAGCACGTCTTCAGCAGCCGGCGAGAAATTCTGGGTGGAATAGTTGAACACCGGCTTGGGCTTGACCACAACAGGCGCAGGCGGCGGTGGACGGCTTGCGCAGGCGCTGAGGAGCGCGGCGCAAACAAGAAGAATGAGGCGTGCTGAGGTCGACATGGGCAGAACAATCCTGATCTGGATGCGGCTTTGGCTGCCGAACGCTGAAAACCAGAACGCGCAAGCAAAGCTCGCGCGAACGGATTACAACAATGTCCAGGGATTCTAGCGCTTACACGTCAAACTTCAAGTATCACTTTAACTTTACTTACTAGCGGTAACCGTAGTCGGGGCCATGGCGAGTGCGCGCTTGGCTTCGATGAAGGTCTTGCTCCAGTAGCTGTCGCCCAGGTTGTCGACTCGAACACCGCCACTGCGACGACTGCTGGAGTGGATAAACTGGTTATCGCCCAGGTAGATACCGGCGTGGCTTACACGACCACGGCCTGCCGTACTAAAGAAAAGCAGATCACCCGGCTTGAGGTTGTTGCGTGCGACCAACGGTGCATCCACGTTGATCATTTCGCGTGTCGAGCGTGGCAAATTCATGCCGGCTTCTTCACGGAACAGGTAGCCGATAAAGCCGCTGCAGTCGAAACCGGCTTCGGAGGTACCGCCGAAACGGTAACGGGTACCGATCAGGGACATGCCGCGCTCGAGGATGCTGTCGGCCAGGACCGGGAGCTGGTAAGGCTTGCTGCCAGCAAAGGCGGCGAGTTCTTTTTCGGTTGCCTGCTCTTCTTTATAAAGAGCTTCCTCATAAACAGTGGAAGACTGCGCTGCAACAAATTTGGCCTGGGACTGTTGTGCCGGTTTTTGCTGCTCAGCCACGTTTTGAGTGTGGGTGGCGCAACCAAACAACAGGGTAACGAGTGCGAGGGGCACGAGGGGTGCGAAGCGATTTAGCATGGGCACGACCGTGGCTGATGTGTAAAGAAGTCGAGACTATGCCCTCTATCACATCGATTTGCAAATTCAATCGTGCTCTATGTGACTTCTTGTTTGGACGATGACATCTAAGCCCTTAACACCCTATTTATGCCTGTTGCGTGGCCAAACCGGCCCAAACGCAGGTTTTCTGGCGCCTGTAAGTTGCCGAAAACCTTGCTGGACAAGGGCTGGCTACCAGCCGAGGGTTTCCTTGAGAAACGGAATGGTCAGCTTGCGTTGCGCCTGCAAGGAGGCTTGATCGAGCTGTTCGAGCAACTCGAACAACGCGCTCATGCTGCGGGTGCCACGGGTGAGGATAAAGTGCCCGACTTCGTCGGTGAGGTGCAGACCGCGACGCGATGCGCGCAGTTGCAGGGCACGCAACTTGTCTTCATCGGAGAGCGGGCGCATCTGGAAGATCAGCGCCAGGGTCAGGCGTGACTTGAGGTCAGCCAGCTTCACCGGCAGCTCACGCGGCGAGGTGGACGCAGCAATCAACAAGCGCCGGCCGCTGTCACGCAGGCGGTTGAACAGGTGAAACAGCGCCTCTTCCCACTCTGCCTTGCCGGCGATGGCCTGCAGGTCATCCAGGCACACCAGTTCGTATTGCTCAAGGTGGTCGAAGATGCCGATGCCACGGTCCATCAACTCAGCCAGCGGCAAATAAACTGCCGGCTCGCCCATCTGCTCGAAGCGCAGGCAGGCCGCCTGCAACAGGTGGGTACGCCCCACGCCGTGTTTGCCCCACAGATAGATCAGGCTTTCAGTCCACCCGGCGTCGGCTTCGCAGAGCCGCTCGACATAGCCGAGTGCAGCGGCATTGGCGCCTGGGTAGTAATTGATAAAGGTGGCGTCGTCACGCAAACGCACACCCAAGGGCAGCTGAATCGGTTTCATGCTGACTGAACGGCTCCAAACGAACCGTTAGTGGCCTCTGTGTAAAGTTTGCAAAGTTTATACCCGTGAAGCCGGGCGCACAATGCAGCAGACCACAAGCAAAATCAAAGGTTTGCGTTAACTTGGGGCGATTTGCGCAAATTGTTTGACACCCCGCCCCAGAAACAACAAACCCGGCTTGGGCCGGGTTTGTTGCGAAGCGGTTACAGATCCGGGTCTTCAACCCCGGTATACGCGTCCGAATCCTTATACAGATCATGCACGTGGCGCACCAACACCATGATCACCGCTGCCACCGGCAGTGCCAGCAAGATGCCGGTAAAACCAAACAGCTCACCGCCCGCGAGGATCGCAAAGATCACCGCCACCGGGTGCAGGCCAATGCGGTCACCCACCAGCAGCGGCGTCAGCACCATGCCTTCCAGGGCCTGGCCGACCATGAACACCGCGACAATCCCAAGCATCGGGTACAGGTCGCCGCCAAACTGGAACAACCCGGCCACCAGCGCCGCACCGATACCAATCACAAAGCCCATGTACGGCACGATGGCCGCCAAGCCTGCGATCAAACCGATCAACAGCCCCAGCTCCAAACCAATTGCCATCAGGCCCGCGGCATAGATGATCCCCAGTGCCAGCATCACCAGCAGCTGGCCGCGTACGAACGCGCCGAGCACCTCATGGCATTCTTGCGCCAGGGAAACGATGCGCTCTTCGTTGTTGCGTGGCAGCAGGCTGCGGATCTTGGCCATCATGATGTCCCAGTCCCGCAGCAGGTAGAACGCCACCACCGGGATCAACACCAGATTGGTCAACCAGCCGATCAAGGCAAGGCTGGAGGCCGTGGCCTGGCTGAGCACCACACCGACAATATCGGTGGTCTGGCCCATATGCTCACTGATCGCCGCCTTGACCTTGTCGAACTTCCAGAAGCCATCCGCCAGCCCCAGCTTGGCCTGGGCCCACGGCATGGCCGTGTGCTGCAACCAGTCGAGCATTTGCGGCGCCAGCTCATAGAGGCGAAACAGCTGCTTGGCCAGCATCGGCACCAACACCAGCACCAGGGCGGTGATAATCAGCGTGAACAGTGCAAACACCGCAACCACGCCCAAGGTTCGCGACAAACCGGCTTTCTCCAGGCGATCCACGACGGGATCGAACAGATAGGCGAGCAGCAACGCGACCAGGAACGGCGTCAGGATCGAATGCAGCAAGAACACAAAAACGCACAGCAGGACAACCCCACCAAGCCACACCCAACGACGCGTATCCGCCATAAACCACTCCATCTCTCATTTGCTTCCTTCTATCTATATAGAAGGAAGATCACCTACCAACGAAAACGTAACTGCGCCTGCGGCTCCGGGGCCGCCGGCGGCTGCGTGCCATCGGCGACCGGCGGTTGAACCGGCGCTTCGCCCGCAGGCACTTCCTGCAACTTGGCCAGGCTCAACTGCGTGCGCAACTGATCAGCACTGCCGTTGACCCGATACACAATGCGATTGCCGTCCACCCACTGCGGCTGAGCGCCAAAGGGTTCAAGCAGATGGCCCAAAGCGGCATAGCGCTCCAGGTTCATGCCCTGCACTTCGAGCAGCTGTTCAGTGCTCACACCTGGCTTGACGGCAAAGCGTGGGGCCAGTTTTTGACTGACCGCCAACATCACGGCATCGGCCACCGCGCCAGTGTCAGCGCCTTGGGCGGTGCCCTGCTCGCTCTTGTCGCCCAACCACAGGCGCCATTTGGCCTGCCACTGGCTGCCTTCCTGGCGCGCGTGCACGGCCAGCAAGGCGTCGGCGCCGTAGCGTTCGGAGGCGGCGCGCAAGGGCGTGGCGTCGGCACTTTCCAGATTCGGTGCAGTGGCGACGACTTGCTCATCCAGATCACCCAGCGGCAAACGCAACGGCAAGCCGCGGTGTTGCGCGGCACGGCGCAGTGCACCGGCTATCGCCTGGCCATCACCGACCAGGCTGCTGCCGTCAGTGGAATCGTTGAGCCACCAGCCGAGGATCGACGGCCGATTGCTGCCCCAGATCGACAGGCCCGCTTCGCGCAGGGCGCGATCGGTGCTCACGGGGTCGAAGTCTACTTGCAGGCTTTCCGGCGGGCCGGCGTCGTAGCCGTATTGGCTGATGATTTGCTGCGGGTCTTTGCGGATCGCCGCCAGGCCTTGGCCTTCGGCGGCCTTGGCATCGCCGGTCAGGCGGATCACCAGGGTTTGCACGGCGCGTTGGGTGGCCTGGTCACGCTCTTGGGGCGACTGGCTGGCAACCGGTTCAAGTACTTGATAAAGGCCATTGAGGGTTTCGGCATGACTCGCCAGGCTGACCAACGACAAGCAGCCTACAAAGAAGACATTACACAGACGCATGGAAGATTCCCGAACGACAAATTTAGCGGCTGGAACAGACCGCGTGAACTCGGCTTGGCAAGGCTGTGACCACAGCAGCCGGTAAAACATTCACAGGGTCATGGCAGTTTTTGTACTGTCATAACGATAGCGGGTTAAAGGCTATACCTTAATACACGCCATTACCGGCTCGATTAGCATTTTTTTAACCGGCTTTTTTAAGCTATATGGCCCTGCCCGTCGGCCCGAGGATGGCCGCTGCCCCTCAAGCCTGATAAAATCGCGCGCCTTCGCAGACCGTCAGCGGCTGGGCCTTTTATCAAAAGCGCCTGCCGGCTCGGTCGTTACCCAGAAATCCCCCCTAAAGGCCTGGATCATGAGCAAGCAACCCTCCCTGAGCTACAAGGACGCCGGTGTAGACATCGACGCCGGTGAAGCATTGGTCGAACGCATCAAGAGCGTCGCCAAGCGCACTGCGCGCCCCGAAGTCATGGGCGGCCTGGGCGGTTTTGGCGCCCTCTGCGAAATCCCGGCCGGCTACAAGCAGCCTGTGCTGGTGTCCGGCACCGACGGCGTGGGCACCAAGCTGCGCCTGGCACTGAACCTGAACAAGCACGACACCATCGGTATCGACCTGGTTGCCATGTGCGTCAACGACCTGGTGGTGTGTGGCGCGGAGCCGCTGTTCTTCCTCGACTACTACGCCACCGGCAAGCTGAACGTGGACACCGCCGCTCAAGTGGTCACCGGCATCGGCGCCGGCTGCGAACTGTCGGGTTGCTCCCTGGTCGGCGGCGAAACCGCTGAAATGCCGGGCATGTACGAAGGCGAAGACTACGACCTGGCCGGTTTCTGCGTCGGTGTTGTCGAAAAAGCTGAAATCATCGACGGTTCCAAAGTCGCAGCCGGTGACGCCCTGCTCGCCCTGCCATCGTCCGGCCCGCATTCCAACGGCTACTCGCTGATCCGCAAGATCATCGAAGTGTCCGGCGCCGACATCGAGAACACCCAACTCGACGGCCAGCCGCTGACCGACCTGCTGATGGCCCCGACCCGGATCTACGTGAAGCCTTTGCTCAAGCTGATCAAAGACACCGGCGCCGTCAAAGCCATGGCCCACATCACCGGCGGTGGCCTGCTGGACAACATCCCGCGCGTGCTGCCAAAAGGCGCACAGGCGATTGTCGACGTGGCAAGCTGGACCCGTCCTGCCGTGTTCGACTGGCTGCAAGCGCAAGGCAATGTCAACGAAACCGAAATGCACCGCGTACTGAACTGCGGCGTGGGCATGGTCATCTGCGTGGCGCAAGAGCACGTTGAAACCGCACTGAACGTACTGCGCGAAGCGGGCGAGCAGCCTTGGGTTATCGGCCAGATCGCGACCGCCCCGGAAGGCGCGGCCCAGGTTGAACTGAAGAACCTCAAGGCTCACTGATGCCTGAGACCTGTGATGTCGTGGTGCTGCTCTCCGGCACCGGCAGTAACTTGCAGGCCCTGATCGACAGCACGCGCGCCGGCGACAGCCCGGTGCGCATCGCTGCGGTGATCTCCAACCGCAGCGACGCCTACGGCCTGCAACGCGCCAGGGACGCGGGTATCGATACCCGCTCGCTGGATCACAAGGCGTTCGAAGGTCGCGAGGCCTTCGACAGCGCCTTGATCGAACTGATCGACGCCTTCAACCCCAAACTCGTGGTACTTGCCGGTTTCATGCGCATCCTCAGCGCCGATTTCGTGCGGCACTACCAAGGGCGCCTGCTCAATATCCACCCGTCCCTGCTACCCAAATACAAAGGGTTACACACGCACCAACGCGCTCTCGAGGCCGGCGACACGGAGCATGGCTGCAGCGTGCACTTTGTCACCGAGGAACTCGATGGCGGGCCTCTGGTCGTACAGGCAGTGGTTCCGGTAGAGTCTGCAGATTCGGCGCAGACACTTGCGCAACGGGTTCACACCCAGGAACACAGGATTTACCCGCTGGCTGTTCGCTGGTTTGCCGAGGGACGATTGATTCTCGGCGAACAGGGTGCATTATTGGACGGTCAGTTACTCGCGGCCAGCGGCCACTTGATTCGAACCTAGGAGATTTTATGCGTCGCGCCCTGCTCTTCGCTTTTGCGCTGTTCGCCTTGCCCGCCGTGCAAGCAGCAGACCTTCACCCTTTCTCCGCCAGCTACACCGCCGACTGGAAACAGTTGCCCATGAGCGGTTCGGCCGAACGCAGCCTGGTCAAGAATGACAACGGCTCGTGGACCCTGAATTTCAAGGCGTCCATGATGATCGCCAGCCTCACCGAGACCAGTGTGATCCGTCTCGACAAAGATGCCCTGCAGCCCGTGAGCTACAGCTTCGAGCGTGGCGGCCTGGGCAAGTCGAAGAAGATCAACCTGGACTTTGACCAGACGGCCAAGAAAGTCACCGGCTTTGAAAACAAAGACCCGGTCAATGTCCCCCTGCAAAGCGGCATGCTCGACAAGTCGACCTATCAGTTGGCGTTGCAACGCGATGTGGCGGCCGGCAAGAAGAGCATGAGCTACATCGTCGTTGAAGGCACCGACACCGACACCTACGACTTCCGCGTGATCGGCCCGGAAAAGGTCCAGACCAAGGTCGGCTCCATCGATGCGATCAAGGTTGAACGTGTACGCGACCCGACTCAAAGCAAGCGCATCACCCAGATGTGGTTTGCCAAGGACCTGGGCGGTATTTTGGTAGCCTTGCGCCAGGTGGAAACCGACGGCAAGGAATACAACATCATGCTGTTGGACGGTACCGTTGATGGCCAGGCTATCAAAGGTAGCTGATACCGTGATGTGATTTAAAAGAGCCTCGCTGAAATGCGGGGCTTTTTTTCGCCTGGAGGTTTTGTGTTGAACCCACTACCGCTATCGCAGGCAAGCCAGCTCCCACAGGAAAACGCATTTCAAGGTGGGAGCTGGCTTGCCTGCGATGGGGCCAGCACGGTCACCACAAGACTTTAAGCCCACCCAAACATGAAACTTTTGTCATAAAACTCAGCACCCTGCGACGCAATGTCGCGATTTGCGTGGCCTGCAGCACTGTTGCGTTTCCTGCAATAAATAGTTGCGCGCAAAATCGGTTTACTTAGCAAGCTAACAAAACATATAAAAGAGGCCTGCGACGACTTGCCGCAGATCAACCAGAGATTGGAGCAAGCAGATGACTGTAAAAGTAACTGAACGCGACGATGCACACATGTCTCACGAAGCACTGGGTCATGGGATTCACATCTGGGATGTACATCAACAAGACCAACTGGTCGGCATGTTCCACAATGAGAACGAAGCCCAAAATTATAAAAACGAGCTCGAATCTCTAGAAATGAAACGCCAGGCGCAAGGCTCCTGAAACGCTGAAATCCGGTAGCCACCCAGCCCCACACAGCAGCTGGTGTGCCTGCACACAAAACCCCGCCTTTGAGCGGGGTTTTTCGTTTCTCACTTCCGTCGTTTTCCTGTGTTCTGCCACGACCGCATGAAAACAGACACATCCTACAAAACCTCAGGCCGCGTATTACAAGTCCTCTCAAAGACACTGAACTAGCCTGACTTAGACGCTTCAAGCCCTGACTGCAGACCTGCATGGTTGCTCTGTCCGTCTTCGACCCGCCCTCCTTTCACTCCCTGAATAATCGTTTCTGCAAAAAGCGTAACAACAAATAGACATTTGGTAATGATTCTCGATAGTATCCGTTCGCTTTTCACTCAGCGCCACGGATAAGGAGTTCGAATTGATGCACGGACACATCGCCACACCGGAAAAACTACTGCTTGAACGCTGGGGTGAAGCACTCTCCACTCGCCAATTCCAGGCTAAGCACGTCACGCTTGATGCCCTGATCGATACCCTTGCACCCGCCGCCGAACGCAGCTTCCAGCGCTTGATCCAGGCCTTGTTCCGTGAGGGTCTGCTCAACCCCGCCACGCGCACCTATGACGATCACGATCGTTGCTGGCTGGAGCTACCCGACCACACCCGCCTGCGCTTTGATCACCTGCGCCCGGGCCGCATGGCCAGTTGGGATTTGCGCGGCTCGGTGAGTGTCCTGCGCGCCGGCCAGCCAGAACAGAAAATCCGGTTCCCCTCGCAGTTGCTGACATTACTCAACAGCAGCCTCGAGTCGCCTGCCGCCCCCGACGTGCTAAGCCGCCTCAACAGCGAGATCGATGACAGCGTTGTCAACGATACGCTGTGCCTCGCTTTCCACGAGCAGTGGACTCTCGAGCTGCACGCGGCAATGGCCCCCGCGCATCAAAACAACTTGCTCAGCTACCTCAGGAACAACCCAGGCGTTTCCAACCCGACATCGGTACTTGAGCAGTGGGGCACGCTGGGCCATCCATGGCACCCCAACTACAAGACAAAGCTGGGCCTGGGAACAGAGCAGGTTATTGAATTCTCGCCGGAGTTCGAGGCGCGCTTCCCGGTATTACTCTGCGCGCTGCACCGCCAGTTCGCCCATGTCGAAAGCCTGGCCGGTACTGCAGATTACTGGCAGTGGTGGCAAAACCACTTCCCGCAGGCCGCCCGCCAATTGACGGCGCAGCTGACCGCTCAGGGCCTTGAGGCCGGCGACTACCTGCCGATGCCCGCTCACCCTTGGCAGGCTCGCCAAGAGCTGCCGCAACTGTTCGCCAATGAAATCGGCGACCGGCTGCTGGTGCTGACCGACATCGTCGCGTTCACCGCCCACCCCACCATGTCGTTCAGGACCGTGTTGCCCGAAGGCCGGTGCGACGCGCCAATGGTTAAACTTCCAGTGTCGCTGCGCTTGACCAGCGTGCAGCGCACCGTGTCGCCACGCTCCGCGCGCATGGGCCCACGGATCAGCCATTTGCTGCAAACCATCCTGGCACGCGAGCCACACATTCAAAAAATTCTGAGCATCGTGCCCGAACGACTCGGCGTGCATTTCCAACCACAACCTGCCAATGACGAACACTCCCGGCACCTGGCCGTCCTCTACCGGGACAACCCGCAGAGCCTGCTTGAACCGGGCGAAATGGCCGTTCCGGTAGGCAGCCTGTTTGCCATCGATCAGCATGGGCAGCCCCTGCTCAAGCAGTGGGTACGCCTGAGCAAAGGCACCGACGACGCGCAGGCCATGCAGGCGTTTTTTAAAGACTATGCATCCATCGCAGTGCCGGCGCTGTTGGGCATGTACCTGCGTTATGGCGTGGCCTTCGAGGCCCATCAGCAGAACTCATTTATGGTCATGGGCACCGACGGGCAAGCAAGCCGTCTGTTGCTGCGTGATTTCGGTGATATCCGCATCGACCGCAAGACCTTGCACGCCCACGGCCTGGACATCGAACTGCACGACCCGAAGATGACCTTGTACGACGATGCCGGTTTCGTGCGCGACAAGTTGCTGCACACGGTGTTCATGTGCCACTTGGGCGAACTGGTATTGCTCAGTGCGCGCCACTTCGATATTCCGGAGGGGCTGCTGTGGGACGAACTGTCGGCCCAGGTCCGCGAGTGTTTCGATGATTTGCGCAGCCAGGTCGAGCCCCAACGTTGGCAGACCGAACGTGCCGCGCTGCTGGAGCAGGACTGGCCGGCCAAGTCGTTTATGCGCATGCGCCTGATGGAAAGCCACGCCGATATCGTCGGCCGCCTGCCGAACCCGCTGAGCACTGCCGCCAATGTCGGCTAACAACACGGCACTGCGCCTGTTGGTGGTGATTCAGCTGGTGTCGATGGGCGCCATGGAAATGAGCGGCCCCTTCTGGCCGTTGCAGATCCAGAAGCTGCTGGGCGTTGCCGACGCCCAGTACACCGGCCTGCTGTCATCGCTGGTGTATGCCGGGCCGATGATGGCGGCGATGATCCTCACGCCGATGTGGGGGCGCCTGGGTGATCGTACCGGCCACAAGCCGATGATCATTCGCGCGCTGCTGGCCCTGGCGGTATGCCAGGCGCTGGCCGCCGTCACCACCGATCCGTGGCTGCTGGTGGTCATTCGCGTGGCGCAAGGTGCGCTGGCGGGCTTTATTGCAGCGGCCCAAGCCTACGCGCTGGCGTACTGCGCCGAAGGTGGACGCGGGCACGTTCTGGCGCGGCTGCAATCGGCCACCGCCGTGGGTTCGCTGGCCGGGCCGGTGCTGGGTGGCTGGCTGATGGACATTTCCGGCTTTGCATTGCTGTGCTACAGCGCCACGGCGGTTTGCCTGCTGTGCGCGCTGATCAGCCTGTTTCTACCCAGCGATGCGCCGCGCTCAAGACCTGCACGCGCCTCAACGCCTACGGCACTGCCCAAAGGCTGGCTCGGCGCAATGCTCGCCATCATCGTGCTGATCCAGGCCGCCAAGATGATGCCCCAACCGTTTTATGCCCTGTACGTCGCCGATGTTCTAAACGCCCCTGCCTGGCTGATCGGCGCCAGCTACGCCGCCAGCGCACTGACGCTCGCGCTGTCCGCGCCGCTGTGGGGCCGGCTGTTTGACCGACACCCGGCGGCGCACACGCTGCGCATCATCGAATGGGTCACCTGGCTTTGCGCCTTGACGCTGGCCTTCACGGCGATGGCCGGCGAATGGCTGGGGTTCCTCGCCAGCCGGCTGCTGTGGGGCGTGTGGCAAGGCGCGCTGCTGCCGGTCGCCTACACGTTGATCGCCAACACCGTTGCACCCAGCCAGCAGGGGTTTGCCTTGGGCCTGGGCAATAGCGCCGCAAAAGGTGGCGCGTTGTGCGGTGCGCTGTTGGGTGGCGTCGGCATGGCAATGGTAGGCCTGGCGCACAGCTTTTGGCTGGTGGCACTGACCTATGCCCTGGCGGCCCTGGGTATCCGCGCCATCCGTTCGTTCACCCGAACACCTGAGACTTCCGATTTTTCTGTCAATACTTCTAATAACTCAAAGGCAAGATCATGAACAAATCACAATGGGCCGTCCTGCTGCCCCTGCTCGGTTCGATAAGCGTGCCTGTCTGGGCCGATCAACCTGAAGACGCGCCAGCGGCGGCTACCAACCTGCAATTGCAGGCGACGGTCGTTTCAGCCACTCGCAGTGAAACCAGCATTGCCGCGATCCCAGGCTCGGTGCAGGTTATCGACGAAGCACAGATCCGCCAGCAGACAGCGGCAGGACGCCGGGTTGCCGATATCCTCGGGCAACTGGTCCCGGGCATAGCGCCCTCCAGCGGTGGCATGAGCAACTTCGGCCAGACGCTGCGCGGGCGCAACACGCTGATCCTGATTGATGGCGTGTCCCAGAACGCCACGCGTGACAACTTCCGCCAGCTCAACAGCGTGGCACCGGAAAGCATCGAGCGCATCGAAGTGATATCCGGCGCCAGCAGCGTCTACGGCGCCGGCGCGTCAGGCGGCATCATCAACATCATCACCAAGCGCAACAAAGGCGAAGACCTGGCCTTCAGCAGCAAGATAGGCATGACCGCCGGCAACAACTTCAGCCATAAAGGGTTCTCCTACGAAGCCTTCCAAAGTGCCACCGGCCGCAAGGGCCCGGTGGACTGGTACGTGTCGGGCAATACGGTGCAACGCAACGACCAGTTCGACGGTAACGGCAAACGCATTCCCCAGGACACGTCCCAGGGCAGCAACATGGACACCGACACCTACGACCTGCAAGGTCGCTTCGGCTACGAGCTGGATGACGACAAGAAGATCAGCCTGTCGCTGCAAGACTATAAAGATGAACAGGACACCCGCTACACCAAGAACCCACGCATCACCAGCACTGCGGTCGCGGTAAAAGGCCTGGACCTGGATGACCAACCCTTCACCCACAACCAGGCGGTCAACCTCAATTACGCCGACAAGGACTTCTATGGCCAGGGCTTGCAGGTCGAAAGTTACTGGCGGCGGGCCGATGCACTGTTCTTCCCCGACCTGTCTCGCGGCCGTGCCGGGGTGTCCGACAACAACAGTGTGCAAGACGTCTATGGTGTGCGGGCGGCGATCGATACACAAATGCCGGACATCGGCCCGGCGACCGGCAACCTGGTCTGGGGCGCCGACTATGACCATGAAACCTCGCGCCAACGCGGCGACCAATACCGGGTCAATGGCCTGAGCTATACCAAGACCGGCACCACCTTCGAGATGGGCCCGGACATCGCAACCAGCACCAAAGCCATTTTTGGTCAGCTGTCCTACGATATCGATGACTGGACCTTACGTGGCGGCATACGTCGTGAGTGGATCGAAAGCGAAGTGTCCGACAGTATTGCCTACGGCGAGATCGTGCAGACCGGCAACCGCGCCACACTGCCGGGCGGCACCCTCAAATACGATGACACGCTCTACAACCTGGGTGCGGTGTACCACCTGAATGAAAACCAGGATGTGTTCGTCAATTTCAGCCAGGGGTTTTCCCTGCCGGATATCCAGCGCTTCCTGCGTGACGTCAACAGCAAGTACGACATCCAGGACCTGAACGCCCAAGCCCTCAAGGTCGACAGCTACGAGCTGGGCTGGCGTGGCAACTGGGACAAGTGGCAGGCCAACGTCACCGCCTATGAAAACACCTCGGACGTCACTCAGTTCTATGATGCCAATGACCGTGTGTTGCGCCTGATCAACCAGAAAGAGCGCGTGCGCGGCATCGAAACCAGCCTGACCTACAACGTCACCGATCAATGGTCGGTAGGCGGCACTTACGCCTACGCCAAAGGCGAGACCCAGCAAAACGGCAAATGGATCGACCTGCCCGCCACACGTATCTCGCCTGCCAAGACCACCGCCTTTGTCGGCTATGACCGTGGCGACTACAGCCTGCGCCTGCAAGGCATGCAACTGGCCGACTATGACGCCGCAGCCAAAGACAACAACGGCCGCGATATCAAAGGTTATACGCTGGTCGATCTGCTCGGTTCGGTCAGGTTGCCAGTCGGTCGCCTGGAAGGCGCGATCTACAACCTGAGTAACCGCAATTACCAGAACATGTTTGCCCAGGCCAACGCCCGTGCGCCGTACCCGAACGCTGAAGGGCGTACCTTCAGCGTGAGTTATGCCGTGGATTGGTGATCGGTTGAAGCTGCAGGTTAAAAACACAAACCCCGCCTTTTGAGCGGGGTTTGTTGTTTTTAACGCCTTACCACATCAGATCATCCGGGATCTGGTAGGCGGCGTAAGGATCATCCTCATCCGGAACCTGGCTTTCGGTGAGGATATTGAGCTGCACGATACGCTCCGGTGCGCGCTCCTGGATCTTCAGCGCCGCTTCACGCGGAATCACTTCGTAGCCGCCACCGTGGTGCACGATCGCCAGGGAGCCGTTGCTCAGCTTGTTGCGCATCAGCGTGTTGACCGACAGGCGCTTGACCTTCTTGTCATCCACGAAGTTGTAGTAGTCCTCGGTGGTCAACTTGGGCAGGCGCGAGGTCTCGATCAACTGTTTGACCTGGGCCGTGCGCGCCTTGGCCTCGGCTTTTTCCTGCTGTTGGCGGTTCAGTTCCTGGTCGCGCTTGACCTTTTCGGCGTGCGCTTCGGCGGCCAAACGCGCCTGAGTGTCATCGGCCTCGATCTGGCCTTTGTGGACCAGACGCTGCTGTTTCTGTTTGTCTTTGCCGACCTGCTTGGCCTGCTTTTGGTTGACCAGACCTGCTTTGAGCAACTGGTCGCGAAGGGAAAGGCTCATGGTGCTTACTCACTTAGGCAACTGCTCAACCGCAGCTGGACACATTCTTTTCCTGGCGTTTGGCTTCGCCCCACAGGGCGTCCAACTCTTCGAGGGTGCAATCTTCTATGGGTTTGTGCGTGTCGCGCAATGCCTGTTCGATAAATCGGAAACGTCGCTCGAACTTGGCGTTGGCACCACGCAGCGCGGTTTCTGGGTCGACCTTGAGGTGACGGGCCAGGTTGACCGCCGCAAACAACAGGTCACCGACTTCATCGGCGATGGCCACCGAGTCGTTATCGGCCATGGCTTCGAGCACTTCATCCAGCTCTTCACGCACGTTATCGACCACCGGCAAGGCAGACGGCCAGTCGAAACCGACCTGCCCGGCACGCTTTTGCAATTTGGCGGCGCGGGATAATGCGGGCAAGGCCGTGGGTACGTCATCGAGCAGCGACAATTGCTCGGGTGCGTCGGATTTTTCTGCGCGCTCCTCGGCCTTGATCTGCTCCCAACGTTCCTTGACCTGTTCTTCGCTCAACCGGGGAATATCCAGCGGCGCATACAGGTCGCCAGTGGGGAACACGTGGGGATGGCGACGGATCAGCTTGCGCGTGATGCTGTCGATCACGCCGGCAAACTCAAAGCGCCCTTCTTCCCGCGCCAACTGGCTGTAATACACCACCTGGAACAACAGGTCGCCCAGCTCGCCTTGCAGATGATCGAAGTCGCCGCGCTCGATAGCGTCGGCGACTTCGTAGGCTTCCTCGAGGGTGTGCGGCACGATGGTCGCGTAGGTTTGCTTGATGTCCCACGGGCACCCGTATTGCGGGTCGCGCAGGCGGTTCATCAGGTACAGCAGGTCTTCAAGTGAATACATCATGGCGTGCGATTACGCCGGGTCTCGATGATGTTCGGCAACTGGGATATGCGCCCCAGCAACCGCCCCAACGCGTCCAACCCCGGGATCTCGATGGTCAGGGACATCAACGCGGTGTTGTCCTCTTTGTTCGAGCGGGTGTTGACCGCCAGCACGTTGATACGCTCGTTGAGCAGCACTTGCGACACGTCACGCAGCAAACCGGAACGGTCGTAGGCACGGATGATGATGTCCACCGGATACGTGAGCACCGGCACCGGGCCCCAGCTGACCTGGATGATGCGCTCGGGTTCGCGCCCGCCCAGTTGCAGCACCGAGGCGCAATCCTGGCGGTGAATGCTCACGCCACGCCCCTGGGTGATGTAGCCGACGATGGCATCGCCCGGCAATGGCTGGCAGCAGCCGGCCATTTGCGTCATCAGGTTGCCCACGCCCTGGATCTGAATATCGCCGCGCTTGCCGGGCTTGTAGCCGGTGGCTTTGCGTGGGATCAGTTCCAGCTGCTCGCTGCCGCGCTCCGGCTCGACCAGTTGCTGGGCCAGATTGACCAATTGCGCCAGGCGCAAGTCGCCAGCACCGAGGGCGGCGAACATGTCTTCGGCGATCTTCATGTTGGCTTTTTCGGCCAGCTTGTCGAAGTCCACCTGTGGCAGGCCCAGGCGCGCCAATTCGCGTTCAAGCAAGGTCTTGCCGGCTGCAACGTTCTGGTCGCGCGCCTGCAATTTGAACCAGTGAACGATCTTCGCCCGCGCCCGCGACGTGGTGATGTAGCCCAGGTTCGGGTTCAGCCAGTCGCGGCTCGGCGTGCCGTGCTTGCTGGTGATGATCTCGACCTGTTCACCGGTTTGCAGACTGTAGTTGAGCGGCACGATGCGCCCGTTGATCTTGGCGCCCCGGCAGTTATGGCCGATTTCGGTGTGTACACGGTAGGCAAAGTCCAAAGGCGTGGCGCCCTTGGGCAAGTCGATGGCGTGGCCGTCGGGGGTGAAGATATAGACCCGGTCGGGTTCGATATCCACCCGCAGCTGTTCGGCCAGGCCGCCGATATCGCCCAGTTCTTCGTGCCATTCCAGCACTTGGCGCAGCCAGGAGATCTTCTCTTCGTACTGGTTGGAACCGGCCTTGACGTCGGTGCCCTTGTAACGCCAGTGCGCGCAAACCCCAAGCTCGGCCTCTTCGTGCATGGCATGGGTGCGGATCTGCACTTCCAGCACCTTGCCCTCGGGGCCGATCACCGCAGTGTGCAGCGAGCGATAGCCGTTTTCCTTGGGGTTGGCGATGTAGTCGTCGAACTCCTTGGGAATGTGCCGCCACAGGGTGTGCACGATGCCCAGCGCGGTGTAGCAGTCGCGCATTTCCGGCACCAGCACGCGCACGGCGCGCACGTCGTAGATCTGGCTGAAGGCAAGGCCCTTGCGCTGCATTTTGCGCCAGATGGAATAGATGTGCTTGGCGCGGCCGCTGATGTCGGCGTCAACGCCGGTGGCCTGCAACTCGGAGCGCAACTGGCCCATCACGTCGGTGATAAAGCGCTCGCGGTCGAGCCGCCGCTCGTGCAGCAGCGTGGCAATCTGTTTGTATTGATCGGGTTCGAGGTAGCGGAAGGACAAATCCTCCAGCTCCCACTTGATATGGCCGATGCCCAGGCGGTGCGCCAGCGGCGCATAGATGTCGAACACCTCGCGGGCCACGCGGTTGCGCTTTTCGTCGTCGGCGGTCTTCACCGCACGGATCGCGCAGGTACGTTCGGCCAGCTTGATCAGCGCGACGCGCACGTCGTCGACCATGGCCACCAGCATTTTGCGCAGGTTTTCGACCTGGCCCTGAGTACCCAGCACCATGGACTGGCGCGGGCTGAGGCTGGCGCTGATGGCGGCCATGCGCAGCACGCCGTCGATCAGCTTGGCCACCACCGCGCCGAAACGCTGGCTGACCGTCGGCAACGGGATATGCCCTTCACGCACGCCGCGATAAAGCACGGCGGCGATCAGCGAATCCTGGTCCAGCTTGAGATCGGCGAGGATCTCGGCGATTTCCAACCCGGTGCGAAAGCTTGAAGTGCCTTCGGCCCACAGGTTCTTGGCCGCATTGTCTTGCTGTTCAGACTCACGAGCGAACTCGCAGGCTGCTTTCAAGGCTTCACGGTCCAGTGCCGGGTCGACACTGACGGCATGATCCAGCCATGCCTCGAGATTGATACTGCCGTCGGTGTTGATCGGCTGGTGTGCTCTCACCTGTACCATCTTGCTTACCTTCCCTACGACGCACCTTGGATGCGCCAAAAATCATCGCTGACCTGCTGCGTAACCCTAGCGGTGCAACCATTAGGCTAGGTCCCACTCCCTGACAGGTCACGGCCCAGGAGACGACAGGCCAGTCGGATTAAACGGGCATCCTAGCCCGCTTCAAATAACGCCATGGCCTCGACATGCGCTGTCTGCGGAAACATGTCGAGGATCCCGGCACGTTTTAGCCGGTAGCCTTGCTTGACCAACTCAACCGTGTCCCGCGCCAGCGTGGCCGGGTTGCAGGACACATACACCAGACGCTTGGCTCCCAGAGTGGCAAGCTTGCGCACAACCTCCAGGGCACCGTCACGGGGTGGGTCCAAGAGTACCGCAGAAAAGCCCTGTTTGGCCCATTGTGCGTCGCTCAAAGGCTGGGACAGATCGGCCTGAAAAAACTGCACATTATGCAAATTATTGCTGAGGGCGTTCAGCGCCGCTCGCTCGACCATGGTCTGCACACCCTCCACCGCCACCACTTCGCGCACCTGTTTGGCCAGCGGCAGGGCAAAGTTGCCCAGCCCGCAAAACAGGTCCAACACCCGGTCTTCGGGCTGTGGCGCCAGCCATTCCAAGGCCTGGGCAACCATCGCATCGTTGACGCCTGCGTTGACCTGGACAAAATCTCCCGGACGGTAAGCCAGTTCCAGATCCCACGCCGCCAGTCTAAAACCCAGCGCCTGACCCGGTTCTACCGGCTCCGGCTGGCCCTCGCCATGCAGCCACAACTGGGCTTGATGGAAGGTGCAAAATTCGTTCAATACCTGCAGGTCCGCCTCGGACAATGGCGCCATATGCCGCAGCAACACGGCAATCGCCGAACCACTGAACAACTCCACATGCCCCAACGCCTGAGGCTTGCTCAGGCGGCGCAGCATGTTCGGCAAACGCTGCATGATCGGTTGCAAGGCTTGTACCAGCACCGGGCAATCATCAATGGCGACGATATCCTGGCTGGCCACGGCGCGAAAACCCACCTCAAGCTGTTTGGCCCTGGCATCCCAGCGCACCGCCACACGGGCGCGGCGACGGTAGCCGAATTCCGGCCCGCTCAAGGGTGCGGCCCACGCTTGCGGTTCGACACCGGCCACACGGGACAGTTGCTCGGCGAGCATGCGCTGTTTCAGGGCAAGTTGTTCGTCATGGGGCAAGTGCTGCACGCTGCAACCGCCGCAGCGGCCGAAGTGCGCGCACGGTGCCGGGCGACGCAACTCGCTGGCCTTGAACACACGCTCGGTGCGGGCCTCGACGATTTTGCCGTGGGCGCCCAGCACCCGCGCTTCGACTTCTTCGCCGGCGAGCGCGCCATTGACGAACCAGGTGCGGCCTTCGAAAAACACAATACCGCGGCCATCGTTGGCCAGGCGCTCGATAGTCAGGCGTTGTTTCTTGCCCACCGGAATCTGCGGGGCGCGACTGCCGCCCGTCGGCTGAAAGCGCAGGCCTCTCTCGTGCTTGGCCATCAGTTGGGTTCGTCGAAGATGCCGGTCGACAGGTAGCGGTCGCCTCGGTCACAGATGATCGCGACGATCACCGCGTTTTCAACTTCTTTGGACAAGCGCAACATACCGGCCACAGCGCCACCGGAGGACACGCCGCAGAAGATGCCTTCTTCGCGCGCCAGGCGGCGGGTGGTGTCTTCGGCTTCACGCTGGGCCATGTCGATGATGCGGTCTACACGCGCCGCGTTGTAGATCTTCGGCAGGTACTCTTCAGGCCAACGACGGATACCGGGAATGGCCGCGCCTTCCATCGGTTGCAGGCCGACGATCTGGATCGCCGGGTTCTGCTCCTTGAGGTAGCGCGAATTACCCATGATGGTGCCGGTGGTGCCCATGGAACTGACGAAATGGGTGATGGAACCGTTGGTCTGGCGCCAGATTTCCGGGCCGGTACTGGTGTAATGCGCCTCGGGGTTATCGCCGTTGGCGAACTGGTCCAGCACCACGCCACGGCCTTCGGCGGCCATGCGCTCGGCGAGGTCGCGCGCACCTTCCATGCCCTCTTCCTGGGTGACCAGGATAAGTTGGGCGCCGTAGGCGGTCATCGCTGCCTTGCGCTCGGCGCTGCCGTTGTCGGGCATGATCAGCACCATCTTGTAACCCTTGATCGCCGCGGCCATGGCCAGGGCGATACCGGTGTTACCCGAGGTGGCTTCGATCAGGGTGTCACCGGGCTTGATCTGCCCGCGCAACTCGGCGCGGGTGATCATCGACAACGCCGGGCGGTCCTTGACGGAACCGGCCGGGTTGTTGCCTTCGAGCTTGAGCAACAGGGTATTGCTGGTTTCACCCGCCATGCGTTGCAAGCGGACCAGGGGTGTGTTGCCGACGCAATCGGCGATTGTAGGGTACTGCAAGGTCATGGCGTATTCGCAATCCAGACTGCGGGGGCGAACATCATACCGGGAAAGGCCGGCGGGCCATATCACGCAAAGTGTGGTGCTTATGGCTTAAAGGCATAAGCAGTGAGTTACCCGATCCCGAAAGCGTTCCATTGCTCAAGGGTCAATTCGCTAATCACGTCAGCCTCAGCGTTGTTCGCTGGCACAACCAGGCTTTTTGCGTAGTTGTTGTACGCATCTTCGCTCATGATGCCAGTTGCCACTTTTTCGTTCGCCTCCTCCAACGCAAGCTGATATGGCTTGAGCGCTGCGTCAAAACGCTGCGGGTACTTAAGCTTCAGAAACCCCACCCAATACTCCTCACTTGCGAGTCGCTCAGGCTCATTGAGGTGCAGCTCCTCACGCATAATACGTTGACGCAGTTCATTCACGGACCTGGCACTGGGTACTGCCGTAGCCGCGTCAAACCGCCCGGGCAATGCCAGAGGCAAGTCCAGGCTGGGGGCCAATGCGATTCGATACGCCAGGATCTGCACGCACAGCTCTGGAGCGGATAACTGCGCAAATTCCCGTGACAGGTGATAGGCGATGGAACTTATCCTGCGCAGAGCCCGAAAATAATTCACAAAATCCGCGCCTGCGACGTCAACGTTTCCAGCCAGCATCTTCACCGGCAGCATCGCCAGTTCGATGTCATTGAGGCACAACAACCAGCCATCAATACCACCGCTCATGTAATTCAAGGGCGTGCGAAAAAGGATCTGTTGCAAGTCCCGGTTGTGATTTGCACCTTCAATCACCTGCCAGACTCGCTGCGTAACGTCCTGGCGCAAGGCTTGATGCTCCGGCGAAATCAACAGCGGATGAGAAGACAGGTTCCACAACAGGTTAAAAAAACGATCTGCCATCTGCTCACCCACCAACAACGCCCACTCAGCCCGCCACAACGCCACTTGGTTCAAAGGGACCGACGTCAGCCAACGCTCAATCGAAGGGAGCGGCAAGGCACCGTCGCGCCACAGGCCAAAATCAATATTCTGATAACCCGGCCGCGTCCGATATTGGCTGAGCAGCCGCAAGCTGGCCTGAGAAAGAGCATTGCCATGCAGGTTCATTGCGCGCAGCACGTTTTCATTGATGTAGAGATCAGAATCGGTCAGGACCCCGAACCGGTTATCGCGCAGGTCGAAGGTGCGCAGTTGTTCGAGCGTCACTGCCCCCAAGGGCAGCACATCAAGCCTGGCATCTCTAAGCATCAGTTGTCTGAGCCGTTTGAGGGGATACAACTTTAACCTTTGGCCAAACCCGATCGGATTGCAGGACAGATCGAGTACCGTCAAGCCGGTCAATTCCTGAAGACTCATGACATCCGAAATAGTGGGTTTGATGCGGTTATGGGACAACGTAAGTCGATGCAGATACATCAGTTGCCCCAAACCTCGCGGCAAATTTTTCAACCGGTTACCGTCTAGCTGAAGCACACGCAACGCGGGGAAACACCTCAGGAATTTAGCCGGCAAATCTTGCAACTGATTGTTTCTGACACTCAATTTCACCACATGGCCAAAATGCGCACTCAACTCCGGCAGGCCGTTGAGAGACAAGCCGTCGAGGTACAACTCGAATGGCACACCTCGAGGAGAGTCTTCTTTGCGCCAGCACTTCAGAATGCGCTCGGAAGCTTCAAGTTGGGCCTTAAGGTTCGCGGGTTCGCCCAACAAACACCAACGCTCAAGGCTGGCCTTCAAGGTGTCTTGTTCCTTGAACAAATAATTGATTATGTCCTCGCGATCCTGGAAGGAATCACTCACGTTCTGGAGTATCTCGGCGGCCTCGGTATCGGACTTTGTCGGAAACAACTGGCGAAATCGGGCTACTTGTCCACGGTTCACGCCGCCTGACCTGCCCTCGCCGCTCAGCGGATAACCCACTCGCCCGTCGGCCACGCGCCTGGGTGGGTTGTGCCAAGTGGGCCAGCCGATGTTGAGCACGTTGTCCGCCAATACCTCTTTGCGTCCCAAGCGCTGACCAATCTCCTGCACCAGCTCTTCGACGCCGGACGCATGGGTGTAGCCAAATGCCTGACGTTCCAGGGCCGGCAGCGCGCCTAACAGAACAGGCAGGAGATGCCCAGGAACTCCCACTGATTGCCGACTGCCATCTGTGTGGGGGATATACGCCTGGTAATGACCAGCCACTGACTCCAGTACGCGTTTGAGAGGCCCATCGGTGGGGCCGATACTGTCGATCAGCACTGCGCGCTCCCACACCTCAACCCGCAAATGGGATGGCCACCCGGATATATCCGGCAATGTGTGCAGGATTAACTTCGCACTGTCTTCATTCATCGCCGCAGGCAGATACACCCCCTCCACAGCCCTGGCTCTGCGCAACGCTTTGAGGTACCAGCGGATATAAGGCGTAAGGGTCAAGGGAACGCGGCCGGCCTCCAGGCTCTGCCTCTCATCAGCCGAGGCTTGACGCGCCAGGCTCTCGGCAACTGTCGCAGACAAGCTGGGAAAATCACGTTGCAGCACCTGCGCCAAAGGCTCGGATGACTGCTCTGCCTTATGACACAGCGCCTTGAAAAAAAGCCGCTCCATCTGTGGCTTGTCCTCGACCACCCTGGATTCCAGCAGCGCGACTTGATCGGCGCGAGACGCCGCCGTCACCCCGGCCAATGCGTCGGCAGCCTCAGGCCCGACCTCACCGAGCAGCTCGTCGTAAAAGTCCCGCCCGACCTCCACACCCGATTTGACCCGCTGATGAATCGTGAAACGCTCAACCGTCTCGCGCAAGATGAGCGGGGGGCGCTCGTTACGTACATGCACCCGGCGCAGGATAGCCGGCGTCACGCCACTGATCTGCTGGATCTGCACAATGGCATCCGGCGTCAATTCACGCACCCAAGGCCCGAGACGCTGAAACGGTTTCTGCCCGTCCCAGGTCAGTGGGTTTTCCCATTCGTGACGCCAGGCGCCGGCACCGTTGTGGGTCAGCACGGGTGCATAAGCCTGCTCCAGGGACGGGTGTTGAATACGCCAGGGCTCAAGCCCTTGGCCCTGGACGACCTTGAAATACTCGCCGTCGATAAACAGGTAGCGATCGGCACCCAGGCTGTAGAGGCCGAGCGCGTCAGGCTCGGGCACAATATTTGACGTCTCGACCACGCTGGCGTACTGCCCGATCTCCCGGCGTGACGGATAAAACCTGCCATCGGACGTAAGGTTGTCGAGCAAGGTCCGGGCCACTGCGTAACGGAACTGAGAGGCGGCGCTCTGCGCGTCCCACTTCAACCGTAGCAGGTCGTGTTCAGAGATTTGGCTCACGACCGTTTGGTACAAATCATCGGTTTCGGTCGCCCGTGGGGTGGGCGATTGAGCGTCATACAGTGAGAACTGTCCGCCCCCGTGGTCGATCACGACAATGGTTTTGTCCAGCGGCCCTCGCGAAACATAAGGTATCGCTTGCGCTTGAGGGCTGATGATCAGTACCTGGCCGGTCAGGTCACGCAGTGCCCCGGCGGCAAACTCTGTGGCCCAGCCCTGAGTGTCTTGATTGAAGCGCCGAGGATGGAGTACGCCGTCAACCATGGCTTCTGCGCGTGCTATCTGACGAGCAGCGCGCAGCGCGGTGTAAAGCGCTTCGGGTTGAAATTGCGAGTGCAGGAGTTGTGTCTGCTGATGTTCCGACAACGGGTGTTGGCGCACTACCTCCAGCAAGCGTGCCCGGCTCAACAGCGGGTGCAATGTGTGTAACTGCTCGATCACCGCGTGCGCAGGGGTATCGTCGGCCACACTGTCAGGCAGTAATCGAAGCACTGCCTCAGACACGGTCGGGGCCGCAGAGCGACTGGCATTGGCATATTCCGTGAGCGCCTCAAACAGATCCAATCGCAACGCGTCGGCCTTGCCGGCCAGTTGTTCGGCCAACGTCGTCTCGCCCGATAAAAAAACCTCGGGGAGCAAATCGACAATGGCCTGGGGCAAACTCAGGGTAATCCGCCGTGGCGTTGAATGAGCAAACAGATCGCCTTCCAACGCGGTTACCGTGACCACCGCCGTGGTCTTATGGTCCGCACGTTTGCTATAGCGCCGCACTTCCACACCATGCGGATTTTGAATGCTCAAGGCAGTGCTTTTCGGCCAATCCTTATGCTGGGTGAGCAGCGGAGCGAGAATCTCAACCGCCCCCATTGCCTCGGGACGTCTGGCGTCGGCCCCCTCGACTGCCCAGTCGATCAGCCGGTCGACGTTAAACCGACGCACTGCCTCAACCAGCGATGCCGAGGGCGGTGCTCCCTCCCAGACCTGGTCCAGGTCGGCTCTCGAGCTGTTGCTGAGGGTAACGATCCGTTCCAGCTCTTGTGGCGGCACATCGCTGGCGCCCAGCATTTTTTCCAGCAGTTGACCGTCAGTCTGGCTCTCGCGCTCGGCGGCGGTCAGCGGTTTGCTTTGCTGGGCCAACCGCTCATACAACGCTTGATGCCGGCGCCTGACAGTCGGGGCCAAACGTGCGTGCAGGAACCTGCTGCTGAGCAAGTCAGCGACATCCATCGCCGCTTGCACCAAGTCGCCACGACCATCCTTCTGCAGCCCCTGGAAAAGTGCCTGCCCTATTGAAGTGAACATGGCGAACGCTCTCAACCGCCCCAGACCTTTCAAAGGCCCTGGCACCGGGATCAACAGCAGGCTGATGATTTCACCGAACAGTGTCTGGGAAAACTCCAGCAAGGTGGCCATGATGCCCGGCGTTTCATGCGCCAATACCTTGAGGTTGGCTCGGCAACGCTCGATGTAAAAACGATACAGGCTGACTGTTGGTGCGTTGTAAACGCTCTCGGGCTTGTAGCCGAGGTGGTCGACCTGAGTAAGCTTGCGTGCACGCCCGAACAACCGGTACAAGAACCGGGCAAAGGCATCTAGCCCCTCCGGCATGCTTTCTTTGGCTGACCTGGCGCTCAAGCGCGCATAATCCGGCAGCGACATGGACTGATACAACCACCCCATTTCTTTACGCGTATGGAACGCCTTGAAGCCGACGTAAAACTCTTTGGACGCCTCCGAAAATTTGTCGTAGTGCCTGAGGGCGCCACCCGGCCGGTCGGGAAAATAGCTGAACACACCTTTGCAGTCTTTGACGGAAAAAATCACATAGGGAATGCTCAGGTAGTCGCCTCTTGGCAGGTCCGTGTAGACGCCGAGCAGGCCATAGCGTTCGGTCCCATTGGTATTGTCCGGGCCATGGGGAATGAACATTTTCACTTCCTGGGTAACCCCCCAAAGCGACTTGTCTGACAACGCACTCACCACAGCCTGGTATTTTTCCCGGTCAACGCGGCTTCGGTCGCTGGTCCTCAAGGCCTCTATCAGCGCAAATTCAAGCTCTGCGGTTGCCAGCGCCATTACCTGCGCGCCCAATTGCGTGGAGCTCTGCAGCGCGCTATCCAGGCGCTTGCGCAACAGCGTGCCAAGATTGAGGTCGCGCACCAATTTGATAAAATCCGCCGCGCTGATTCCGACATTCGAATCCAGGTAACTGGCCTCCTCCAGGCTGACATGCCCCGCAAACCCCCATCCCGACAAACCGCCGTAGTTCATGCACGCGGCCTCCCACAGCGTGACGCTGGACAGCCCCGGGCTGTCTACGCGGTCATCCGCAACGCGGGGAACCCTCAGAGCCGGGTTGTTTGGCGTCGATGTAACAGCCGGTTTCACGTAGCGGGTATGGATACGGGCGACCTTGGGATCGACCTCTTTACCGGCGAGTTTTTTCAGTGCTGCCCTCAGCGTCGACAACGAGGTGGCTTCCAGGTCGGCACCGAGTTGATCAATGGCCGCTTCGAAAGCGGTTTGCGCGCGGATGCAGGCCTTTTGCAAACGGACGTAGTCTTGCTGCTGCTGCACATCGAGGCAGCCGTAAAAGCGCTCGAGAGACTTGCGCAAAGGCATCAGGACGCGCGTCATGGACCACTCGGCGCCAGACATCAACGGCCCTAGCGCTTGTTGTTCCTCGATATACGCAGATAACGTATCCGGGGCTGGGGGTGTCACGTCAGGCTCTGTCATTTTTCCCTCGGGGGGTGTGATAAATGACGAGCCTATCCAACGGTGCTTACGCCGGGCGGTAGCTATGTAGGCTCTACGTGATTACGCTGGTAGACCGCCTCCCCCATCGCCGCAATCTGACCTTCGATCAGTGCATCGAACGGCTTGAGCAATGCATCGAATGAAGCCGGGGCTTCGAGTACCTGCAACGCTTGCACGATCGCTTCCACCGTCGACAACGCGCCCGGGCCGGGTGCCTTGCGCAACCGATAACGCGAGACGCGTTCACCCGCCAGGGTCACGCGCGGCAAAGCCGCCAACAGCGGGTTGAGGTGCAGCAGTTTGCGCGCCTTGCGCCAAGTGCCATCGGGCACCACCAGTAACAGCGGTTGATCGCTCGGCGTGCAGGTTTGCAACGGCTCAGCATTGTCCGCCGGGAACAGCAGACGTGCCTGATAACCCGGCGGGCTCAGTAGCGTGGCCAGGTCGTCAAACACCTCGCCCACCACCAACTGCGCATTGTTCAAGCCCAGTGCCGCCAACCGCGCGGTATTGAGCGCGTGATTGACCTCACTCGGGTGCTGCAAGAGCAAGATGCGGGTGCGGCTGTCGAGGCTGGGGATCAGCGCGCACAGACAGTGAGTAACCGGCCTGAGGCAGCGAGGGCATTGGGGTCTGGACATGGTTTATCAGGCCTGGTTGAGCTGGGCTTTGAGTAGATCGCGGAAAGTCTGGATCAGCGGTTCGCGGCTGCGGCCTCGGCGCATGATCATCGAGAACGGCGCCTGGTAGCCGAAGGTTGCCGGCAGCAAGACGCGCAGGTCGCCCTTGTCGGCCCAGGCCTGGGCGTAGTGCTCGGGCAGGTAACCGATGTAGGCGCCGGACAGCACCAGAATCAACTGAGCTTCCATACTTTCCACGGTGGCCGCACTGTGTTTGAAACCATGCCGCGCCAGCTCGGCCTGGCTCCAATAGCCTCGGCCGACCATGCGCTGCTGGGTGATCACCTGCTCGGGGATACGCCGTTCGTTGAACAAAGGGTGACGCGTGCTGCAATACAACCAATGCTGTTCACGGTACAGCGGCATGTAGACCAGCCCGCTCATGCGGTTGGAAAAGGCGCCGATGGCCAAATCCAGGCGGTTGTCCTGCACGCCCAGTTGCAGCTCGTAAGGGCTCATCACCGACAGATGCAGGTGCACGGCCGGGTGTTCGAGGCTGTAGGCACCGATCACTTCGGCGAACGGCAAAGCCTTGTCGCTGACGGTGGAGTCGAGCACGCCCAGCTTGAGGGTGCCGCGCAGTTCGCCCTTGAGAGCGGCGGCGTATTGTTCGAAGCCTTCGAGCTCACCTAAAAGACGCAAGGTTTCCTGATGAAACAGCTCGCCCTTGCTGGTCAGGCTGAAACCGCCCCGGCCGCGATGGCACAGCACCAGGCCCAGGGCCGATTCGAGTTGGCTCATGTAGGTGCTGATGGCCGACGTCGACAGGTTGAGTTCGTGCTGAGCATTGGCGAACCCCTGGTGCCGCACGACGCTGACGAAGATGCGCAGGAGTTTCAGGTCGGGCAAGGCGTTGGCCATAGGGTCTCCAGAGGACACACAAAAACCTGTGGGAGCGGGCTTGCTCGCGAATGCGGTGGTTCAGTTAATACATCTGAGACTGATAAAGCGCATTCGCGAGCAAGCCCGCTCCCACATTTTTGAACCGCGTTCGGCAGGAAAGACCTGCTGGGCCACAGAGTTTACCTGAGCCATTAGTTTAGAAAAATCTGAACTAAGTATTTGCCTCTGCCGATTCTTCCCGCCACGGGCTTTTCGCAGAATCGGCCACTAATAAACAAAACAACGATGAGGCACTCCCGTGGACAAGATTTTTCACCAACCACTGGGCGGCAACGAAATGCCGCGCTTCGCCGGCATCGCCACCATGATGCGACTTCCCCACCTGCAGACGGCCAAGGGCCTGGACGCCGCATTTGTCGGCGTGCCCCTGGATATCGGTACCTCGCTGCGCGCCGGCACCCGCTTCGGGCCGCGTGAAATCCGCGCCGAATCGGTGATGATCCGTCCTTACAACATGGCCACCGGCGCCGCACCGTTCGACTCACTGTCGGTCGCCGACATTGGCGACGTGGCGATCAACACCTTCAACCTGCTCGACGCCGTGCGCATCATCGAAGAAGCCTACGACGAGATCCTTGAGCACGACGTAATCCCCATGACCCTGGGCGGCGACCACACCATCACCCTGCCGATCCTGCGCGCTATCCACAAAAAACACGGCAAGGTCGGGCTGGTGCACATCGATGCCCACGCTGACGTCAACGACCATATGTTCGGTGAGAAAATCGCCCACGGCACCACCTTCCGCCGCGCCGTGGAGGAAGGCCTGCTCGATTGCGACCGCGTCGTGCAAATCGGCTTGCGCGCCCAGGGCTACACCGCCGAAGACTTCAACTGGAGCCGCAAACAGGGCTTCCGTGTGGTCCAGGCCGAAGAATGCTGGCACCACTCCCTCGCGCCGCTGATGGCCGAAGTGCGGGAAAAAGTCGGTGGCGGCCCGGTGTACCTGAGCTTTGATATCGACGGCATCGACCCGGCCTGGGCACCTGGCACCGGCACCCCGGAAATCGGCGGGCTGACCACCATCCAGGCGATCGAGATCATCCGTGGTTGCCAGGGCCTCGACCTGGTTGGTTGCGACCTGGTAGAAGTCTCGCCGCCTTACGACACCACCGGCAACACCTCGCTGCTCGGTGCCAACCTGTTGTACGAGATGCTCTGCGTACTGCCCGGCGTGGCGCACCGCTGATGAGCGCCCATGAGGTGTTGAAAGCCGCCGCCGATCTGGTGGCGGCCTTCGCCGCGAATGACCGCGAGGCTTACTTTGGCGCGTTCAGCGCCGATGCCAGCTTCGTGTTCTACACCCTGCCCCAACCGCTGCTGAGCCGCGATGCCTACCAGGCGTTGTGGGACAGCTGGCGCGCGGACGAGGAGTTTGAGGTGCTGTCCTGCAGCTCAAGCAATGCCGTGGTCAGCCTGCAAGGTGACGTGGCGATTTTTATTCATGACGTGGCCACCGAGCTGCGCATGAACGGGGAGCAATTTTTTAGCCAGAAGCGCGAGACCATTGTCTTCAAACGGCAAGCGTCTCACCTAGAACAACAAGGCCTGTGGCTGGCCTGTCACGAACATTTGTCCGCTATGCCGGAAGGGCTGCCGCCCCCTTAGCCAATGTGATCGGAGCTGATCATGAATAATAAAAACAACGAAAACAGTATTCGCAAAATAGAAACCAACGGGGTCGAACAGATCCCGGACCACGAACGCAGCGCCGGGCCCAAGGATCTGTTTCGCCTGATCTTCGGCGGTGCCAACACCTTTGCCACCGCCGTGCTGGGCTCGTTTCCGGTGCTGTTCGGCTTGTCGTTCCAGGCCGGTGTCTGGGCGATTGTGCTGGGGGTGCTGGTGGGCGCGCTGATCCTGGCGCCGATGGGCCTGTTCGGGCCGATCAACGGCACCAACAACGCCGTGTCTTCCGGTGCGCATTTTGGTGTGCACGGGCGAATTGTCGGCTCGTTTCTGTCGCTGCTGACGGCGATTGCCTTCTTCTCACTGTCGGTGTGGAGTTCGGGTGATGCGCTGGTCGGTGGTGCGAAACGTCTGATTGGCCTGCCGGAAACCGACCTGACCCTGGGCTTGGCTTATGGCCTGTTTGCCCTGCTGGTACTGACCGTGTGCATCTACGGCTTTCGCTTCATGCTGTGGGTCAACCGCATTGCGGTGTGGGCGGCGAGCCTGCTGTTCCTGCTGGGCATCTTCGCCTTCGCGCCAGCGTTCGACAGCCACTTCGCCGGCACCGTCGCCTTGGGCCAGGCTGGCTTCTGGGCTGCCTTCATCGGCTCGGCACTGGTGGCCATGAGCAACCCGATTTCCTTCGGGGCGTTTTTGGGAGACTGGTCGCGCTACATCCCGCGTGAGACGCCGAAAATGCGCATCATGCTGGCGGTGGTGCTGGCGCAGATCGCCACCTTGATTCCATTCCTGTTCGGCCTGGCCACCGCGACCATCGTGGCGATCAAGGCGCCGGACTACATCGCGGCCAACAACTATGTCGGCGGTTTGCTGGCCGTATCACCGAGCTGGTTCTTCCTGCCGGTGTGCCTGATCGCGGTGATCGGCGGCATGTCCACCGGCACCACCTCGCTGTATGGCACCGGGCTGGACATGTCCAGTGTGTTCCCGCGCTTGCTGTCGCGGGTCAAGGCCACGTTGCTGATCGGGGTAATGTCGATTGCCTTCATCTTTATCGGACGTTTCGCCGCCAACCTGGTGCAAAGCGTGTCGACCTTCGCTGTGCTGATCATCACCTGCACCACGCCGTGGATGGTGATGATGATCATCGGCCTGATCGTGCGCCGGGGCTTCTACTGCCCGGACGACTTGCAAGTGTTCACTCGCGGTGAAACCGGCGGGCGCTACTGGTTCAGCCACGGCTGGAACTGGCGCGGCCTGGGCGCCTGGATCCCGAGCGCAGTGGTGGGCCTGTGCTTCGTCAACCTGCCGGGGCAATTTGTCGGGCCGCTGGGCAACCTGGCCGATGGCATCGATATCAGCCTGCCAGTGACCCTGGGGCTGGCGTCGGTGGTGTACCTGAGCTTGCTTCGTGTGTTTCCGGAACCGGCTTCGGTTTATGGCCCGGCCGACCCTCGCAGCCGGCGCACGGATTCGCACGTTAACCCGGCGCTGCAACAAGCCGCCTGATCGCCCATAAAAACCATAATCGGAGACTCGCCGTCATGGCTTTGGATTTATTCGTCGTACTCATCTACGCCGCCGGCATGCTTGTGCTCGGCTATTACGGCATGCGTCGCGCCAAGACCCACGAAGACTACCTGGTGGCCGGCCGCAACCTTGGCCCGTCGCTGTACATGGGCACCATGGCCGCTACGGTATTGGGCGGCGCGTCCACCGTCGGCACCGTGCGCCTGGGTTATGTACATGGCATTTCCGGCTTCTGGCTGTGCGCCGCACTGGGCGCGGGGATCATCGCGCTGAACCTGTTCCTGGCCAAGCCGCTGCTCAAGTTAAAGATTTTCACCGTCACCCAGGTGCTGGAAAAACGCTACAACCCCATGGCCCGCCAAGCGAGTGCGGTGATCATGCTGGCCTACGCGCTGATGATCGGCGTGACCTCGATCCTGGCCATCGGCACCGTGCTGCAAGTGCTGTTCGGCCTGCCGTTCTGGGTCTCGGTGCTGCTTGGCGGTGGCGTGGTGGTGGTGTATTCGACCATCGGCGGCATGTGGTCGCTGACCCTGACCGATATCGTGCAGTTCGTGATCAAGACCGTCGGCCTGATGTTTATCCTGCTGCCGATCTGCCTGTACCGCGTCGGCGGCTGGGATCAACTGGTGGCCAAGCTGCCAGCGTCGAACTTCAGCTTCACCGAAATCGGCTGGGACACGATCATCACCTACTTCATGATCTACTTCTTCGGCATCCTGATCGGCCAGGACATCTGGCAACGTGTGTTCACCGCCCGTGACGAAAAGGTCGCCCAATACGCAGGCACGTTCGCCGGTTTCTACTGCATCCTCTACGGCCTGGCCTGCGCCCTGATCGGCATGGCCGCGCATGTGCTGCTGCCGAACCTGGACAACGTCAACAACGCCTTCGCCGCCATCGTCAAAGCCTCGCTGCCCGACGGTATTCGCGGCCTGGTGATCGCCGCCGCACTGGCCGCGATGATGTCCACCGCCAGCGCCGGCCTGCTCGCCGCGTCCACTGTATTGACCGAGGACTTGCTGCCACGCCTGCGCGGCGGCAAGCAATCGAGCCTGAACATCAACCGTCTGTTTACGATGCTGACCGGTATCGCCGTGCTGGGTATCGCGCTGGTGGTCAACGACGTGATCAGCGCCCTGACCCTGGCCTACAACCTGTTGGTGGGCGGCATGCTGATCCCGCTGATGGGCGCGATTTTCTGGAAACGCGCCACCACCTCCGGCGCCATTGCTTCCATGACCTTGGGCTTTGTGACGGCGCTGGTGTTTATGTTCAAAGACGGCCTGGACGCGAACACGCCGATCTACTACAGCCTGGCGATTGGGCTGGTGAGTTTTGTGCTGGTGAGCTTGTTGTCGCGCCGGCCAGAGGCTTCGGTAGCTCGGGCCATTTGACAGGTAACGGAATTTAAAGCGGTTTCTTCAGCGGGCGCGACGTCGGATGTCGCGCCCGTTTTTTTATTCTTCAATTATCAGGCGCTTTCGCCTGAATGATTTCCTGGACCAGGGAGGCCCATAACAATCCCTGCGTGGTGCCCCCGGCATACGTTGCCCCGGCCACGATTTGGTTGTAGGCGGACCAGTGGACGATTGAGAGACCGTCTGCGGTGCCGGGCCTGGCGCATTCGATGATTTGCAAATCGCCTCTTTCGATTGCCCTGCGATAAGACACTGGAAAGTGCCGAGAAACAACGTCCAGGCATGCCGTCAATATCTGCGCCTTGCATTCCGGCGTCGAATCGGGAGGAACTTGCCCGCCAGAGACAAGAATGCAGCCCTCGTCCAGACGGCAATTCATGACGCCAATTGGCAGATCGTATTGCAGCTTGAGTCCATGCATTTCGGCACCTTCACCGCCGACAGCACGCAGCTTGAAAAACCAGCCGATGATTGCGATAGCTTCCGGTTCTTCTATGCCCATAGCCGTGACGACAAAGTGTTCTCTGCTCAGATCAGCAATTTGGACAGGGTTTAGGTACTCGGGTCGAAACTGAACCCCAGAGCGCTGCAACAGCGTTACTAACTCATCCATTAGCCGGGTAAATTCCAGCTCGTAGCCCGATACCTGAATAGCTCGACCGATCCCTGGGATTCCATAATTTGTCTGAAATTGACGTTGACTGATCTCGACAGCTTCACCTCCCCGCTTGCCGCTTGGCCAGCACCTATGTTCGATCGCCTTTTGCTCGCGGATTGCGGCCTCTACATCACTGGCCTTATCACCGTAGGCGCGCACAATCCCTGGCCGCGCGAATTGCGCCAGCGAGGGGTTGTCGGCCAGGAACTTTTCGAATAGCTCGATGCCTGCGCGATTGCACTCAACGGCTAAATGCTGATTAGCGGGCGTCAGATAAGCGTTGTGCAGCGGCTTTGCCGTCGTCTCGGTTGCTGACAGATGACGCATGTTCACAGGCTTATGACTGGCGCCATCACTAGACTGATTTCCTCCGTAAACCATAACTTCATAATTGGCCAGGCGGAACATCAGGGCTTGGAAAAGGCCGTTGACTCCTCGGCCGATGATCGATACGCGCGGCGCACCTGTATCTGCCTGCTCAGCGGGGATCGTCATCGAATGCGTCAATCTGCGGCTGACCACGCCGCGCAGGGCCATCAAGCTCAACTGAACAGAGACCGCGTAATCCAGGTCGCATTTGCAGGCTTCGGTGGTTGCCGCCTGGGTCGTCAGCGTCGCCGGTTTGCGCCACGTGCAGACATTGCAGCCGAGTGTTTGGGTGCGTATTCGAAACGCGTCCAGTGTCTTAGGGCCGTAGTCCAATACCAGCTGCATATCTTCAGCCGTTGCCAGGCTCTGCAAAGCGTCATCGCTGAAGACGTCCGGCTTGGCGACGCAGACGAGGCGAGCGTTTTTATGTAAACCCTGGATGAGAGACCGATCAATGCGATGAGCGGATTCATCGTTCAGGGACAGGCAAATGGCCACGGCATAAGCGTCATGCAATGCCCCGCGCCAGTCTGCGACAAATGACACTCTGGAATGGCACAGGGTGTTGCCGCTGCTATCCGGCGCTCGCCCTTGTCTGTTGATAACCTTGATCCGAACATCCGGATCTCGATCAAGTAACAACCGGACAAGTTCTTTTCCCACATTGCCATATCCCATCACGCAAACATCGCGGGGCATGGAACCATCGGCCAGTGTCAACCAATAGGCGATATAGGCTGCGACATGCGCAGCATTGACCCCAGGCGTATTGACCACTCGTATATCGTTCAGCGCACACAGTTCAAGTGCCACCTTATCCAGACTCGTTCCCCTGCGGACTAAATGGAGGGTTCCAAATGGGTGGGATATGCGCCATTGGTCGATGACGTCCGCATCGATAATCTGGTCCCCGACAATGAGGGTTGAAGGCCGCAAAAGCCCTATCTGCATGAGCAGCGCTTGCTTGGTCAGTGTAGGTGGGAAAAATACGACGTTGGCGGGCGCATCAGCCTTCCAGCCTCTGGACACTGGGGCGATGTGCAGAACATTTCCGGTGGTGGCGATCAATGACGCGGCAACTGGGGGAACGCAAGAGAGCTTCATTGCTTGTCTCCAGGAACGCTGACTTACTTTTAATCCGAGGAAAGCTACGTGCTTGGTTGCAACCTAAGCGCATAATTTGGATTGAAATAAGCCAGCCGATTCTGAAGAACAGGTAGTCCGGTTCCGACACTTAGAGTTATGAGAGCTGTTGTCGCGAAAGAAACGTCGCATGTCGCGCCCGTTTTTTTACCTTGCACAAAACAACTGTGGGAGCGGGCTTGCCCGCGATAGCGCTGTGTCAGTCAAGTTTTTATCGACTCATACACCAGTATCGCGGGCAAGCCCACTCCCACATTCTAAACCTGTTGCTACCTGAGCTTAGCGGCGACGCGGACGACGCTGCTCGTCATCCGTGCGAATCGGAATAGGCTGCAGCGGCGGTTCAATCAGGCCCAGCGCAACGCCGAGGTCGTGGAGCCAGTTTTGAATTTTCTCTTTCATGGTTGCCCCCTTTGAGGGTAATGCGGCTAGGCGGGAGTTCTGTCGCCTTTTCCTACAGTGATAGTAGCTCTAAGTCTTACGTAATGCTTGAACGAAACCACAACGAACTATTACAGGATTGATCCGAATCCTGACGGATCGTTCAAGCAATCGCGCGCGTGTCTTGCAGGAAATCGGCCTTGCCCTCTTGTTGCAGATCGATCCATGCATTGAGGTTAGCGCCGAGCATGCCCTTGCGCCACATCAACCAGGTGGTGGCAGTGGCAAAAGGCCCGGTCAACGGATGAACGGACACGCTGTCCTTGCCTGGCAGGCTGTCGAGCATTGATTCTGACATCAATGCCACGCCGGAGCCGGCGATCACGCAGGCGAGCATGCCTTGGTAAGACTCGATCTCGATGGCACGCCCCATGGCCACACGCTCGTGGGAAAACCAGGTTTCCAGGCGCGCACGGTAGGCGCAGCTGCGTCGGAAGGTGAACACCGAACGGCCGGCGACATCCTGGGGGCCACGCACGGGCGGGTGATCCGCCTCGCAGATGATCACCAGGCGCTCTTCGCACAGGGGCACGCCGTCCAGCGTCGCGATCGTTATCGGGCCATCCACGAAGGCCGCGTCCAGACGCCCGGTGATCAAGCCCTCTAGCAACTCGCCGCTGGGCGCCGATTGCACCTGGAGGTTCACCATCGGATACGCCTTGTGATAGCGCGCCAGCAACTTGGGTAAATGCACGGCGGCCGTGCTGTACATGCTGCCCAGCACAAAATCGCCCGCCGGTTGCCCTCCTTGCACCGCGCCGTGGGCTTCATCATGCAGCGCCAGCAGACGGGTGCTGTAGTCCAGCAACACTTTGCCTGCGGGAGAAAGCTGCAAGCGCTGGCGTTCGCGCACGAACAACTCGACGCCCAATTGCTCCTCCATTTGCTTGAGCCGTGTCGACAGATTCGAGGGCACGCGATGCAGGCGCTCAGCCGCGCGGGTGATGGAGCCCTCTTCCGCCACGGCCTGGAAGATGCGCAATTGACTGAACTCCATATCTTTCTCCACAACTGAACAAGTTACTCACTATTATTCATTTTTACAGAAAGTCAATCCGCTTTAGCCTACGGTCATTCGCTACCCCTTAGGACACCTGCACATGTCACCGCTGATTCGCTTAACGGCCAGCTTTATCGCCCTGATGATGGCCATGGGCATTGGGCGCTTCGCCCTCACCCCGCAGATGCCACATTTGCTCAGCGAGGGGCAGATTGACCTGACCGGCGCCGGCCTGATTGCGGCCGCCAACTACCTGGGCTATTTCGTCGGCGCGGTGGACTCGATCTTCGCCCGCAGCCATCACCACATAAAAGCGCGTTTGTATGGCGGGCTGTGGCTGTGCGTGCTGCTGACTCTGGGGTCATATTGGGCGCATGGGTTCTGGCCGCATTTACTGCTGCGCTTTGGCACTGGCGTGGCGAGCGCCTGGGCGCTGGTGATGATCACCAGTCTGAGCCAGCCGCTGGCGATTGCCGCCGGGCGTCCACGTTTGGGGGCCTTAGTGTTTGCCGGACCGGGCTTGGGGATTCTGCTGACCGGGTTGCTGGCACTGGGCTCCAATCTGTTGGGCGAAGACTCTGCGACCTTGTGGCTGGTCTATGGCGTGGTGGCATTGGTGATGTTGCTGGCCATCCTGCCCTTTTTACCGAAGCCGACCGTGACGGTGGCCCATGCCACCCGCGCGGGCAGCAACGCCAGCATTGCACACCTGTGCTGGATCTACTTCTTGTATGGCCTGGGCTACATCATCCCCGCGACCTTCTTGTCGCAGATGGCCAGCGCGCAGTTCAAAGGCGCCTGGCAAGCCGACCTGTTCTGGCCGTGCTTTGGCCTGGCGGCGGCGCTGGGTGTAGTGGTGGCGAGCCTGCGGCGCAAGGACCCGAACACCACCCGCCGCTGGTTGATGACGACCTTGTGGCTGCAAGCGGCCGGCGTATTCGCCTGCCTGCTGGGCAATGGCTGGGGCCTGGCGCTGGGTGTGCTGCTGTGTGGTGCGCCGTTCCTGGCGTGCATGCAACTGGTGATGGCGCGTTTGCGCGAGGTGGCGCCCCACGGCTACCAGCGCAGCACCGGGCTGCTCACCGCCAGTTTTGCTATCGGCCAATTGTGCGGCCCATTACTGGCCTCGGTGAGCAGCCACGTGAGCGGCGGCCTGCAACCGGCCTTGATCTTTGCCGGTTGCGGCTTGGTGGTGGCAGGTGCGGTGTTGGTCAACCGGCAACCAGCGACCTTGGCGCACGAACCTGTTCACGCCGTGCCAGCACCAGGAAAAACAGCCCTCCCAGGAAACACCCGGTAAACCAGGCGAAATTGGCCATGCCCTGCAACGCGGGCGTGAAGGTGATCGCGACGCCCACCAGCGTCGCCGGCACCAAGGCTTTGACGGCTGTCCAGTTCACGCCGCCGTCGAAGTAATAACGGCCGCTCGGGCTGTCGTCGAACAGGGCATCCACGTCGATTTTCTGCTTCTTGATCAGGTAGAAGTCCACGATCAAAATCCCGAACAGCGGCCCGATAAACGCGGCGAGGATATCCAGGGTGTAGTGGATCATCAGCGGGTTGTTGAACAGGTTCCACGGCGTGATAAAGATCGAGGCCACGGCCGCGATCATGCCACCCGCGCGCCAACTGATCTTGCTCGGCGCGACGTTGGCGAAATCAAACGCCGGTGACACGAAGTTGGCGACAATGTTGATGCCGATTGTGGCGGTCACGAAGGCAAAGGCGCCGAGCAGCACGGCCATGCTGTTGTCGATGCGCGAAACCGTGGCGATGGGGTCATGCAACATTTCGCCAAACACCGGCAAGGTGCCCGACACGATGACGACGGTCACCAGCGAGAACGCCAGGAAGTTAACCGGCAGCCCCCAGAAATTGCCACGTCGCACGTCGTGCATGCTGCGGCAGTAGCGGCTGAAATCACCGAAATTGAGCGTAGGCCCGGAGAAGTACGACACCACCAGCGCCGTCGCCACAATCACTTGGCCAAACGCCTGCCAGCCTGACAGGGATTTTTCCGCCAGAGTGAAACTGATATTCGACCAACCTGCCTTCCACACAATCCAGCCGGCCAGGGCAAACATCACCGCATAGACCACTGGCCCCGCCCAGTCGATAAAGCGGCGGATGGACTCCATGCCCGCCCAGAATACGGCTGCCTGCAACGCCCATAAGCTGAGGAAACCAAACCAGCCCAGGTAAGACAGGCCCGCAAAGTGCGGCTCTGCATACACCGCCATCTGTGGAAAAAAGCGCAGCACTACGATAATCAAGGCACTCGACGCCAGGTACGTCTGGATGCCGTACCAGGCCACGGCGATCAAACCACGAATCACCGCCGGAATATTCGCCCCAAACACGCCAAATGCCAGCCGGCAGATGACCGGATATGGCACCGCCGCTTGCTGGCTCGGCTTGGCCACCAGGTTGGCAATCAACTGCACGATGCAAATGCCGGCGAGCAAGGCGATCAACACCTGCCAACTGGCCAGCCCAAGGGCAAACAGGCTGGCGGCGAACACGTAGCCGCCGACGCTGTGCACGTCGCTCATCCAGAAGGCGAGAATGTTGTACCAGGTCCACTTTTGCGGCAGCGGCCCGAGGTCCTGGTTGTACAGGCGCGGGCTGTAGCCTTTGGGCAATTGTTCGGTCATCGCTTGGCTCCTCGAAATACCGGCCTGCGCTGCCGTAACGGTGTGCATACGGGAGGCGGCATGGTTTGTATACGAGGTAGTCAGCAGAATGCGTGCCAATGGCACACAATCTCTCTAAAACGGCGTTCCAAAGAGGTTTGCGAGCGCCTATAGGCGGGGGTTGTGCTCAGCAACGGTGCAGGTCAATCCTGTACACAATCAACGCTGCACCCGATGTGCACACAGATAGCCGACACTGCAGCAGACCGCCGTCAGGAAGGTGCCCCAGGCCATGTCCATCAGCGCCAACCCGGCTGACCAGCCTTGCAGCGTGGCCCAGTTGCTCAGGTCATAGGTGCCGTAGGCCACCAGGCCGAGCAGAGCGCCAAGGCGTGCTGCTCGTTGCCAACTGCCGCTTTGCAGGACCACGAACACCACGCAGCCGAGGGCATACAGCAGATAAAACAGCACGGCGGGCAGCCAGCGGGGCTGATCAAGCATCAGCGCGCCGAGCAGGGATTTGTAGGTCGGGCCCATGAAGACGCCGAGCCAGAGGCCGTCGAGCACCAGAAACGCGAGTAAGGTGCCGAGGTAAGCGAAGCATAGTTTGCGGGTCATGGTTGCAGCCTCTGTAGGCGCCGAGCGGCACCTACAGAAGAGCAAAACGCGATCAGCTTAGTTCAATGCGATCGGCGTGAATCACAATCTGGCCCTGCTTGTAGAGCGCACCAATGGCCTTCTTGAAGTTGCCTTTGCTGACACCGAACAAATTACTGATCACCGCCGGGTCGCTCTTGTCGCTGACCGGCAGGCTGCCGTTGTTTTCACGCAACTTGGCGAGGATCTTCGAGTTGAGGCTGGAGGCCGCTTCCTGGCCGACCGGCTGCAGGCTCAGGCTGATGTTGCCATCGGCGCGGATCTCTTTGATAAAACCTTTCTCTTCCTTGCCCGGGCGCAGGAACTTGAACACTTCGTTCTTGTGGATCAGGCCCCAGTGCTTGTTGTTGATGATCGCCTTGAAGCCCATGTCGGTGGCTTCGGCCACCAGCAGGTCGACTTCCTGGCCCACCTGGTAGTTGGCAGGCGTCTTATCCAGGTAGCGGTCAAGTCGCGCGGTGGCGGTGATGCGTTTGGTGTGCTTGTCGAGGTAGACGTGCACCACGCAGTATTCACCGGCGGTCAACTGGCGTTTCTCTTCCGAATACGGCAGCAACAGGTCTTTTGGCAAACCCCAGTCGAGGAAGACGCCGATGCTGTTGACTTCGACGACTTTCAAACTGGCGAATTCGCCGACTTGAACTTTCGGTTTTTCAGTCGTCGCGATAAGTTTGTCATCGCTGTCCAGATAAATGAAAACGTTAAGCCAGTCTTCATCTTCACTGGGAATATCCTTGGGGATATACCGATTAGGCAAGAGGATTTCGCCATCTTGCGCACCATCCAGGTACAAACCAAAGTTAGTGTGTTTAACCACTTGCAAGCTGTTGTAGCGCCCGACTAAAGCCATTTCCAGATACCTTCGTTACGTGGGCGGCATTCTACCCGAGTTGCGGCCGCCACGCGCGTGCGCCTGAAAAATCGCGGGCCAGCGTGGCCGGGTAATGGCACCGCCCCGCTCGTCTGATCAATCGATCGAATTTTGCCGGTGGCCAGCAGCCGAACAAACCCTGTGGTTTCGAGTTAAAACAGTAAGTTAGCGGTTTATTTAAAGGTCAAACTTTGGCCGATTACAGCGGCTCGCGTAATTCCCAGGGGATATTTGCCAAGCAATTGTCAAGTATTTCCTGTACGATGCCTGGCCAAGTTAATTTTCTACAGGTTAGTGGCCGCCATGCGCGTAAAAGCATCCAATAGCAAAGCAAAGCCAGCTCCCGCCGTTGAAACCAGCGAATCGATCAACAGCCAAATTGCTGCTTTCCTCAAGTCCGGTGGCGAAATCCAGCAAATTGCCAAGGGCGTGAGCGGCCAGACTTTCGGCCCGTCCAAGCAGATCAGCCTGGGCAAAAAGTAATACCCGCGCGTCGCATCTAGCTCCTAAGCGCCTTGCCTTTCAAGGCGCCAGGACTAGAGTCTGAAACACCCTTCTGCTACATCTCCTGATGCACCAATCGACGAACGGGGCTCACCGCGAGGCATTCGCCGGTATGCTTGCACCCGTCTAGCACGGGCATCTGTCCGATTTTTTCGTAACTGCTCCTCGCTTTTCATGGAGTGAAGCATGCTCAAGCCCTGCTTGTTTCTCATCGCTGCCCTTGCGGCAAGCCCCCTCGCACACGCGCAGATTTTTCAGCGTGAACTGGGTGATTTCGACCTCAAATTGGGCACCACGCCCAGCCGCAGCATGGCCCAGGGCTTGGTCAAGCCCACCTCGCCGGGCAGCGATTCCTTCCACGGCGGCCTGGACCTGAGCCACGACAGCGGCCTGTATTTCGGCCAGTTTTCGCCCAATATGGGCCTGTCCTCAGCCAACAACCTCGAACTTGACTCCTACATGGGCTTCAAGCGCCCCTTCGACCAGACCCTGGGCTATGAAGTGGGCATGATCCACTACAGCTACCCCAAGCTCAGCCCGCTCGACAGCCAGGAGTTCTACGGCGGCCTGAACCTGCTGGGCAATCGCTTCGGCGTGTCCTTCAGCAACGACCCGGATCGCCAGGACAGCACGCTGTTTGCCGACCTCGGCGGTACGCAGCCGTTCGGCATCGGCGTCAGCATGAAATACACCACCCACCAACTCGGCACGCCGGCGGTGGTAGAAGGCGGCACCATCAGCAGCTTCAGCGACTGGTCGGTGCAGTTCTCCCGCGCCTGGAAAGGCGTGGACCTGGACCTGATCTACAGCGGTTCCAGCCTCAGTGGCGGCGACTGCTCGGCCTACTCCGGACACAATTCGCAATGCGACGGCCTGTTGACCTTGAAGGCCGCACGGTCGTTTTATTGATGGGCTGAACTGTCGCGCCCCGCGCAGGTTCACATGCATGAACCCTTCCTGCGCAAGGACACGCCCATGCTGCGTCGGCTCAAATTACTGGTGGTATTACTGACGTTGAGCCTGGTGCTCGCCGGCTGCAATCGCGTAGGCCTGGCCTACCGCAACCTTGATGTGATCATCCCCTGGACCCTCAACGACTACTTGGACATGAACGCCGGGCAAAAGAGCTGGTTCAATGACACCCTCAAGGAACACCTGGCCTGGCACTGCACCACTCAACTGCCGGGCTACCTGGACTGGCTTGATCGCCTGCAACAAATGGTCGACAACAACCAGATCACCGACGCCGCGCTGCAAGCGCGCACCGTCGAAGCCAAACAAGCCATCGCCGAGGTTGCCCGCGAGATCACGCCGTCAGCCGTCCAGTTGCTGCAGGGCCTGGATGATCAACAAGTCAAAGACATGGGTGATGCGCTGGCCAAAGACCTGCGCAAGCGCCAGGACGAATACCTCAAACCGCCGCTGGCTCAGCAGATCAAAGAGCGCGCCGAGCGCATGAGCAAACGCCTGGATGCGTGGATGGGGCCGCTGAGTGCCAGCCAGCAGAACCGAGTGACGGCATGGTCAATCGCGCTGGGTGAACAGAATCGGGAGTGGATCGGTAATCGCGCCCATTGGCAGGCGCAATTTATCGACGCCTTGCAGCAGCGTCACAGCGCTGACTTCCCACAGAAAATCCAACAGTTGCTGGTCGACCGCGAGAGCCTGTGGACCCCGCAATACCGCACCGCCTATGCACAGACCGAAGCCGCTGCCCGCGGCCTCATCATCGACTTGATGGCCGAAAGCACGGCGCAGCAGCGCCAGACACTCACACAAAAAATCGGCAAGGTTCGCAGTGACTTTCAGGCCCTCAAATGCCTCAAGGCCGCCTCGATTTAAAATGTGGGAGCGAGCTTGCTCGCGAATGCGGTGAATCAGTCGATGAATCTATTGACTGACACACTGTATTCGCGAGCAAGCCCGCTCCCACATGTTTAGTTAGAGTGTGCTTTTTCAGGCAATCTGCGCCTTGGAAGCCACTTCGGCAAACGTCGCCGGGTCCAGCGCGTCGGCCTGCTCGTCCAGCACTTGGCGCGGGTGGTCGTTGCCCGGAATTGAGCTGTCGATCAGGGCCAGCAGCTGCGCGCCCAGCGCCGTGAGAATGAAGTTCTCACCATTGCCGCCCTCTTCTTCCGGGCGCGATTCAATGAAACCACGCTTGAACAACAGCGCTTCGTAATCGGCGGCGGTCTTTTTCAACGCGTCCAGGTTACCGGTGGATTCGCCCGCCGTGGCCTTCTCGGCCGCTTCCTGCTCGGCGTATTTGCGCGGCGCAAAGCTGCCTTCCCCATTCTGCACTTCATGCAGCAGTCGCTCGATCAGATCCCAGTTATAAGTCGTCATCCTGATTCCTCCTGCGGGCAGATTAAAAGGTGGCCCGTTAGAAGTAATGACACGACCGTGCTCTGGCCGTTCACCCGAATAGACAAGCGTCATTTCTCTGAACTTTCCAGACGTTCGCCCCCTCAACTGCACATTACTGCCAAGGAGGTCCGACCATGAAAACCCTGATGAACCTGGCCATCGCCGCCACGCTGCTGAGCGCCCTGCCTGCCTGGGCCTGCACGCCGGAAGAGGCCACGGCCAAACGCGAACAACTGGCCAAGGAAGTGACCCGGCTGACCCAGCAAAACCCGGCCAAGGCCAAGGAAATCAACGATGAGTTGCAGCACATGAACCTGGAAACCGCCAGCGCGGACCTGCCGGACAAGTGCCAACTGATCGACCAGCGCCTCAAGGAGCTGAAAGATGCGGCCGACAAAGCGAAAAATTAACCACCACAAAGGGACGCGGAGCGCCCCTGGCGGCATTCACGCGCAGAGCGTAGGAACGATTAACTGAGGTCATAAAAAAACCGGACAGCGTCCGGTTTTTTTGTATCAGCGGCCTTATTCGGCAGCTGGCGCTTCTGGCTTGCGGCGCTTGAGCGGCGCCATGCCGTCCTTGCTGACGAGCGACAGGTTGTCGGTCTTCGGCCGGTTGGCGATCTTGCGCTTGGTCGGCGACTTGGCACCGGTTTTCTTCTTATCGCCCTTGGCGTCGGTCTTTTTCTTCTTCACGCCAACGGCTTTGCCCGACGCCTTGACCTTCTTCGGCCCGGTGTAGGTGCCTTTGACTTCCTTGATGGAGCGGCGCTCGAACGACTGCTTGAGGTAGCGCTCGATACTCGACATCAGGTTCCAGTCGCCGTGGCAGATCAGCGAGATGGCCAGGCCATCGTTGCCGGCACGCCCGGTACGGCCGATACGGTGTACGTACTCGTCGCCGCTGCGGGGCATGTCGAAGTTGATGACCATGTCCAGGCCATCCACGTCCAGGCCTCGGGCGGCAACGTCAGTGGCGACCAGGATCTTCACGCCGCCGGCCTTGAGGCGGTCGATGGCCAGTTTGCGGTCCTTCTGGTCTTTCTCGCCGTGCAGCACGAACGCCTTGTATTCCTGAGCCACCAGACGACCGTAGATGCGGTCGGCTGCTGCACGGGTATTGGTGAAGACGATGGCCTTCTGATAGGTCTCGTTGGCCAGCAGCCAGTTCAGGATCTGTTCTTTGTGTACGTTGTGGTCGGCCATCACGATCTGCTGACGCGTGGTCGCGTTCAGGTCGCTGACGTTGTTGACCTGCAGGTGCTCTGGGTTGTTGAGCACCTTGGCAACCATGTCGCGCAAGGTCGAACCGCCGGTGGTGGCGGAGAACAGCATGGTCTGCTGGCGATTGACGCACTCGGCCACAAGGCGCTGCACATCGTCGGCAAACCCCATGTCGAGCATGCGGTCGGCTTCGTCGAGCACCAGCACTTCGACTTCCTTGAGGTCGAGGTTGCCGGCGTTGAGCTGCTCGATCATGCGGCCTGGAGTGCCGATCAGGATGTCGGGCACCTTGCGCAGCATGGCGGCCTGGACCTTGAAGTCTTCACCGCCGGTGATGATGCCGGACTTGATGAAGGTGAACTGCGAAAAGCGCTCCACTTCCTTCAAGGTCTGCTGGGCCAGCTCGCGGGTCGGCAGCAGGATCAGGGTCTTGATGCTCACGCGGACTTTGGCCGGGCCAATCAGGCGGTTCAGCACCGGCAAGACGAAAGCGGCGGTTTTACCGCTGCCGGTTTGCGCCGTCACCCGCAGGTCACGCCCTTGGAGCGCGAGCGGGATGGCCGCTGCTTGCACAGGCGTAGGCTCGACAAATTTAAGCTCGGCCACGGCTTTGAGCAGGCGTTCGTGCAGGGCGAATTGGGAAAACACGGGTGCTACCTCGAAGAAATACAAAATATCAGCTGCATAGGGTAACGGTTTCGGGCGCTCAAACCGAGTTTCTTTACGCGAATGGCGCTAATCAGCTGCTTTTTTGTCAGCAGATTTGTCCACAAAACCAACTTTGTTGCACATAAATGCTCTAATCGGCCCGTGTTGTCTTACAGAAGAATCGGTTTTACCCATGGATATCAAACAGCTCTGGCTCAACGTCCAAGACCTTTGGGGCGCCCTCGATGAACACCCACTGCTGCATTCCGGCCTGGGTTTGCTGATATTGCTGGTAGTCGCCTTACTGGTCGGACGGGTAGCGCGCTACCTCATCCTCCACGCCATCAAACTGCTCGGCCGGCAACCGGCGCTGCACTGGCTCAATGACCTGCGGCATAACAAAGTCTTTCACCGCCTGGCGCAGATGACGCCCTCCCTGGTGATCCAGTTCGGCCTGTACCTGGTACCCGAACTGAGCAAGACCGCCACCGTGTTTATCGGCAATGTGGCGCTGGCGTTCACCATCCTGTTCATGACGCTGGCCGTAAGCGCCCTGCTCAACGCCTTGCTGGATATCTACGCACGCACCGAACATGCCCGCACCCGCTCGATCAAGGGCTATGTGCAGTTGGCGAAGATGGTGCTGTTCGTGTTTGCCGCGATCATCATCGTCGCCACCTTGATCGACCGTTCGCCGCTGTTGTTGCTCTCGGGCCTGGGTGCCATGTCGGCCGTGATTTTGTTGGTGTACAAGGACACGCTGCTGTCGTTTGTGGCCAGCGTGCAGCTGACCAGCAACGACATGCTGCGGGTCGGCGACTGGATCGAGATGCCCCAGGTCGGCGCCGACGGTGACGTGGTGGATATCACCCTGCACACGGTCAAGGTGCAGAACTTCGACAAAACCATCGTCTCGATCCCGACCTGGCGCCTGATGTCGGAGTCGTTCAAGAACTGGCGCGGCATGCAGGCGTCCGGCGGGCGCCGTATCAAGCGCAGCCTGTATATCGACGCCAGCGGCGTGCGCTTTTTACGCGACGACGAAGAAGTGCGCATGACCCAGGTGCACCTGCTCACCGACTACATCAGCCGCAAGCAGGCCGAACTCAAGGCCTGGAACGAAGCCCAGGGCCATAGCGCGCAACTGTCGGCCAACCGCCGCCGCATGACCAACCTCGGTACCTTCCGCGCCTACGCCCTGGCCTACTTGAAAAGCCACCCGGATATTCAGCCGAACATGACCTGCATGGTGCGCCAGATGCAAACCACCGCCCAAGGCGTGCCACTGGAAATCTACTGCTTCACGCGCACCACGGCGTGGGCCGATTACGAGCGCATCCAGGGCGATATCTTTGATTATTTGCTGGCGGTGCTGCCGGAGTTTGGCTTGAGCCTGTATCAGCAGCCGAGTGGCAATGATTTGCGCGCGGGGATGGTGCCGGCGGTGTTGGGGGCCAGCCATTTGCCAGCCCTGGAAAACGAATCTGCCTAACGCCATCCATTCCCTGTGGGAGCGGGCTTGCCCGCTCCCACACTAGCCTCAGCGGTGGATCGCGTCCGTACGCACACCCAAGCGACTGACCCACACCGCCCCCAGAATCACCAACCCACCCAACGCCAAGCGCCCCAGCGGCTCGTGCTGATTCCAGATCAGCAGGTTCAACAGCAACCCCACCGGCACATGCAGGTTGTTCATCACTGCCAATGTGCCGCCGTTGACCAGGCAGGCGCCTTTGTTCCACCAGTACATGCCCAGCGCCGTGCTGACCAGCCCGAGAAACACCAGCACACCCCACTGCAGCGGCGCTTCGGGCAGGAAGTTGGTTTTGCCGAACAGCAGGAACGCCGGCAGCACCACGATCAAGGCGCCCACGTAGAAGTAGCCAAAGCGCCGGTAGTGCGGCAAATCACTCGGATAACGCGCCACCAAATGCTTGTACATCACCTGCCCGGCGGCGTAAGTGAAGTTGGCCAGTTGCAGCAGCAAGAAGCCCATCAGGAAGTTCGGCGTGATCTGGTCGAAGCGAATCACGGCCGCGCCGCCCACGGCCACCAGCGCAGCAATCAATGCCCACGGGTTGAAACGGCGGTTAAGCGCGTCTTCAATCAGGGTCACGTGCAACGGTGTGAGGATGGTGAACAGCAATACTTCCGGCACCGTGAGTACGCGAAAGCTCAAATACAGGCACACATACGTCACGCCGAACTGCAGCGCGCCGATCAGCAACATGCCGCGCATGAAGGGCGGTGCCACCGAACGCCAACGGGTCAGCGGGATGAAAATCAGCCCGGCCAATACCACACGCACCAGCACGGCGAAGTAGCTGTCGACGTGACCGGCGAGGTATTCGCCGATCAAGCTGAAGGAAAATGCCTGAATCAGGGTGACAACCAGTAAATAGCCCATGCGCGCCTCGTTTCGAATGGGCGGGACATTAAAGGTTTTCGGCGTTTACTGAAACTCAAGGCAAAAAAAACCCGACCTCGCTATAGCGGCAGTCGGGCAGGAGCACTCAGGAGCAACAAGTGCAAAGGGAGGTTCGATACGCGTACTTGAAGGGTTTGCGTGGAGCGATATAAACACCGCGCGATTATGTGACGATTAAAGCGTTATGCGACCTGTGCCAGCAGCGCTTTGGCGTGGTTGATGCCCTTCTCCTGGAAGTCACCGCTCAGGTTCACGCCTTCGGCATGAATGAACGTGACGTCATGAATCCCAATAAACGCCATGACCTGGCGCAGGTACGGTTCCTGGTGATCGGAGGTGGCGCCGGTGTGGATGCCACCGCGGGCGGTCAACACAATGGCGCGCTTGCCGGTCAGCAGACCCTGCGGGCCGGTGGCGGTGTACTTGAAGGTCACACCGGCGCGCAGCACGTGGTCCAGCCAGGCTTTAAGCGTGCTGGGAATGGCAAAGTTGTACATCGGCGCAGCCATCACCAGCACATCGGCGGCGAGCAATTCGTCGGTCAGTTCGTTGGAGCGGTCCAGGGACGCCTGTTCGACGCCGCTGCGCTGGTCGGCGGGTTTCATCCAGCCGCCGAGCAGGTTGGCGTCCAGGTGCGGGACCGGGTTGAGGGCCACATCACGCACAGTGATCTGATCCGCCGGGTGGGCGGCCTGCCATTGGCTGATGAACTGTTGAGTCAGCTGGCGGGAGATCGAATCCTGCTGGCGAGCGCTGCTTTCGATGATCAGAACATTGGACATGGCTGGGTAGGCTCCATCTGTAAATGCTGTAAGGCGATGGAGTGAAGATTAAACAGAGCTAATTCGATAAAAAAGCGTAAAAAACTGCTATAACCCATCTATAAATTTGTTTATAAGCGGAGTACTGCTGTGGGCATGCTCCGCTGCCGCGTTATTTTGGAGCGCACGCCAGGGCGATACGCATCTTGATAATCGAGCGGGTGAATTTGACCGTGGTGTTGGTGCTTTTACCTGCCGGCACCGTGACCGTGCGGCGACGCGGTGATTCCGGGCCGTTGGTGAAGGTTACCGAGCACACCGCGTCATTGGTGCCGTAATTATTCAGCTGTATCGAACTGATGTCGTTGTCGACGTCGGACGCCGTGTAGTCAATGCTCACGCCCTCGATCTTTTTAGTCACGTCGGTGGGATAGGCAAACGCGCTCATCGGCAGCAGCGCCAGCAACACACAACAGAATTTTCTCATTCGGCAGTCTCCAATAAGGACCGCCAGCTTAGGACAAGAGGAGCTCATCTTGAAAGCGCCCCGCGTTACCCTCGATCAATGGCGCACGCTGCAGGCCGTGGTCGACCACGGTGGCTTCGCCCAGGCGGCTGAAGCGCTGCACCGTTCGCAGTCCTCGGTGAGCTATACCGTGGCCCGCATGCAAGACCAGCTCGGCGTGCCATTGCTGCGCATCGACGGGCGCAAGGCCGTGCTCACCGAGGCCGGTGAAGTACTGTTGCGCCGCTCGCGGCAACTGGTCAAAAACGCCAGCCAGCTGGAAGACCTCGCCCACCATATGGAACAGGGCTGGGAAGCCGAAGTACGCCTGGTGGTGGACGCCGCCTACCCGAATGCGCGGCTGGTGCGCGCCCTCACCGCCTTTATGCCGCAAAGCCGTGGCTGCCGCGTGCGCCTGCGTGAAGAAGTGCTGTCGGGGGTTGAAGAGCTGTTGATAGATGGCATGGCTGACCTGGCCATCAGCAGTTTCATCATTCCGGGCTACCTGGGCACCGAAATGAGTGACGTGGAATTTATCGCTGTGGCCCACCCCGACCACTCGCTGCATCGCCTGAACCGCGAGCTGAGCTTCCAGGACCTGGAAAGCCAGATGCAAGTGGTGATCCGTGACTCCGGCCGCCAACAGCCGCGCGATGTCGGCTGGCTGGGCGCCGAACAGCGCTGGACCGTCGGCAGCTTGCCCACCGCCGCCACCTTCGTCAGCAGCGGCCTGGGCTTCGCCTGGTTGCCCCGGCACTTGATCGAGCGCGAACTCAAGGATGGCCTGCTCAAGCAGCTGCCATTGGAAAAGGGTGGCAGCCGCAACCCGACGTTCTACCTGTACTCGAACAAAGACAAACCCCTGGGGCCGGCCACGCAGATTCTTATCGATTTGTTGCGCACCTTTGACACCGCTCCCCTGGACGCACCTTTCGCCGCGCCCCAGCAAGCCTGAAACGGAGTTCACCCATGGCCTGGTTCGACCACGAAGGCTGCAGCCTGCATTACGAGGAATACGGTCACGGCACCCCGCTGCTCCTGATCCACGGCCTGGGTTCCAGCAGCCAGGATTGGGAATTGCAGATTCCGGTGCTGGCTCGGTATTACCGCCTGATCGTGGTGGATGTACGCGGTCACGGTCGCTCCGACAAACCCCGCGAGCGCTACAGCATCCAGGGCTTTACCTTCGATCTGCTGGCGTTGATCGAACACCTGAACCTGCCGCCCGCCCATGTCGTCGGCTTGTCCATGGGCGGCATGATCGCGTTCCAGCTGGCCGTGGACGAGCCCGCGCGGGTCAAGAGCCTGTGCATCGTCAACAGCGCGCCGGAGGTCAAGGTGCGCAGCGCCGATGATTACTGGCAATGGGCCAAGCGCTGGAGCCTGGCGCGCGTGCTCAGCCTGGCCACCATTGGCAAGGCCCTGGGCGATCGGCTGTTCCCCAAGCCCGAGCAAGCCGACCTGCGGCGCAAAATGGCCGAACGCTGGGCAAAAAACGACAAACGTGCTTATCTCGCCAGCTTCGATGCGATTGTCGGCTGGGGCGTACAGGAACAACTTTCCGGAATTACCTGTCCTACGCTGGTCATCAGCGCCGACCACGACTACACCCCCGTGGCGCAGAAAGAAAACTATGTAAAACTGCTGCCCGATGCGCGGCTGGTGGTGATCAAGGATTCCCGCCATGCCACGCCCTTGGACCAACCCGAAGTCTTTAACGCTACCTTGCTCGATTTTCTAAAGACAGTCGAAACCACTACCCAGGATCACTGACCCATGCTGAAAAAAATCGCCTTCTTTGCCGGCTCCGTATTGTTCGCAGCCAACCTGATGGCTGCTGAGCCTGCCAAGGCCCCTCACGTCCTGATCACCACCACCAACGGCGACATCGAAATCGAACTGGACCCGGTCAAGGCGCCGATCAGCACCAAGAACTTCCTGGCCTATGTCGACAAAGGCTTCTACACCAACACGATTTTCCACCGTGTGATCCCGGGCTTCATGGTCCAGGGCGGCGGTTTCACCGCGCAGATGTCGCAGAAGCCGACCGAAGCGCCGATCAAGAACGAAGCCAGCAACGGCCTGCATAACGTGCGCGGCACCTTGTCGATGGCACGCACCAATGATCCAAATTCGGCCACCAGCCAATTCTTCATCAACGTGGCCGACAATGCCTTCCTCGACCCGGGCCGCGATGCGGGGTATGCCGTGTTCGCCAAAGTGGTCAAGGGCATGGACGTCGTCGACGTTATCGTCAACTCGCAAACCACTACCAAGCAAGGCATGCAAAACGTGCCAATCGATCCTGTTGTGATCAAGTCGGCCAAGCGCATCGACTGAGGTCCGCAGCAAGCTCCGCACGCAGCCCACAACGCCGCGTGCGCATTTGAAAGGAGAGCCCGCAACGCGGGCGTCAGACTGAATGCTCTATCGTCGCTTTGAACAACTGATCGACATCTTCCGCGACGCCCCCAGCGCCGCCCCTCCTGATAAAGTCCTGCCTTTCTACCTCTACTACCTGCGCCAGGTATGGCCAAGCTTTGCCGCCTTGCTGGTGGTCGGCCTGATCGGTGCGTTGATCGAAGTGGCGCTGTTCAGCTACCTGAGCCGCATTATCGATTTGGCCCAAGGCACACCGCCCGCGAATTTTTTCCAGATTCACAGTGCCGAACTGATCTGGATGGCCGTGGTGGCCCTGCTGCTGCGTCCGGTCTTCAATGGCCTGCATGACTTGCTGGTGCACCAGACCATCAACCCCGGCATGACCAGCCTGATCCGCTGGCAGAACCATAGCTACGTACTCAAGCAGAGCCTGAATTTTTTCCAGAACGATTTCGCCGGGCGTATCGCCCAGCGCATCATGCAAACCGGCAACTCCCTGCGCGATTCGGCAGTGGCGACGGCGGAGGCCATCTGGCACGTGTCGATCTATGCCATCAGCGCGCTGGTGCTGTTTGCCGAGGCGGACTGGCGCCTGATGATCCCGCTGATCACCTGGATCATTCTGTACAGCCTGACGCTACGTTACTTCGTGCCCCGCGTAAAAGAACGCTCGGTGATCTCCTCCGAGGCGCGCTCCAAACTGATGGGCCGCATTGTCGACGGCTACACCAACATCACCACCTTGAAGCTGTTCGCCCATACCCAAAATGAGCAGGAGTACGCCAAGGAAGCGATCATCGAGCAAACCGAAAAAACCCAGTTGGCCGCGCGCGTGCTCACCAGCATGGATGTGGTGATCTGCACCTTGAACGGCGTGCTGATCGTCACCACCACTGGCCTGGCCTTGTGGCTGTGGACGCAGTCGCTGATTTCAGTGGGCGCCATCGCCCTCGCCACCGGCCTGGTGATCCGTATCGTCAACATGTCCGGCTGGATTATGTGGGTGGTCAATGGCATCTTCGAAAACATCGGCATGGTGCAGGACGGTCTGAAAACCATCGCGGCGCCACTGGCGGTGACCGACCGCGAAAACGCGCCGCGCCTGCAAGTGCCCCACGGCGAAGTCCGTTTCGAGCAGGTGGATTTCCACTATGGCAAAAAGAGCGGGATCATTGGCGGCTTGAACCTTCAGATCAAGGCCGGTGAGAAAATCGGCCTGATCGGCCCCTCCGGTGCGGGTAAATCTACCCTGGTCAACCTGCTGCTGCGCCTGTATGACCTGCAAGGCGGGCGCATCCTGATCGACGGCCAGAACATCGCCGAAGTGGCACAGGAGTCCTTGCGGGCACAGATCGGCATGATCACCCAGGACACCTCGCTGCTGCACCGCTCGATCCGTGACAACTTGCTGTACGGCAAGCCGGATGCCAGCGATGAAGAGCTCAACGCCGCCATCCACAAAGCCCGCGCCGATGAGTTCATCCCGCTGCTGTCGGATGCCGAAGGCCGCACCGGGCTGGATGCACACGTGGGCGAGCGCGGGGTGAAACTCTCGGGCGGGCAACGCCAGCGCATTGCCATTGCGCGAGTGCTGCTCAAGGACGCGCCGATTCTGATCATGGACGAAGCGACGTCGGCGCTGGATTCGGAAGTGGAAGCGGCGATCCAGGAAAGCCTGGAAACACTGATGCAAGGCAAGACCGTGATCGCGATTGCGCACCGCTTGTCGACCATTGCACGCATGGACCGCTTGGTGGTGCTGGAGAAAGGCCAGATCGCCGAGACCGGCAGCCATGCCGAATTGCTGGCCCATGGTGGTTTGTATGCCAGGTTGTGGCAGCACCAGACCGGCGGGTTTGTCGGCATCGATTAAAAGTCCACTGCGAAACAGTGTGGGAGCTGGCTTGCCTGCGATAACGCACCGTCAGTACCGAATCGGTTATCTGGCGCACCGCAATCGCAGGCAAGCCAGCTCCCACCTTTAATCGGCGCCAGGCCCTCATTCACGGGGCCCTGGCGCTTTTTTATGGCCTGGATTTGTATCAAAAGCGTGCTGTAATCAGTGCAGTGCCCAGAGGGGCGCTGAAGTAAATCTGCAGGGAGCATCACTGATTTACTGACACGGTAGAGCGATCTATCAAGGACGTGTCGCATGTCTTTGTTCAAACGTTCAGTCACAGAGGGGTTAGGTACGTTTTGGCTAGTGTTGGGCGGTTGCGGGAGTGCGGTGTTGGCCGCAGCGTTTCCCGCAGTCGGGATCGGGTTACTGGGTGTGGCCCTGGCCTTCGGGCTGACGGTGCTGACCATGGCATTTGCCATCGGGCATATCAGCGGGTGCCACCTCAACCCGGCAGTGTCAGTGGGGCTGGTCGTGGGCGGGCGGTTTCCGGCCAGGGAGTTACCGGCTTACATCGTCGCGCAGGTAATCGGCGCCACCGTCGCTGCTGCACTGTTGTACTTCATTGCCAGCGGCAAACCGGGCTTTGAGCTGGCCGGCGGCCTGGCTTCCAACGGCTACGGCGAGCACTCGCCAGGGGGCTACTCGATGGCTGCGGGGTTTGTCTGTGAGCTGGTGATGACGGCGATGTTCGTGCTGATCATCCTCGGCGCCACCGACCGGCGTGCCCCGCCGGGTCTTGCACCTATCGCCATCGGCCTGGCCTTGACCTTGATCCACTTGATCTCCATTCCTGTGACCAACACTTCGGTCAACCCGGCCCGCAGTACCGGCCCGGCATTGATCGTCGGCGGGTGGGCGATCCAGCAGTTGTGGATGTTCTGGCTGGCGCCGATCCTCGGCGCTGTAATCGGTGGAGTGACCTATCGATGGCTGGGCAAGGAGCAGCCGGCCTGAGGCAAACGGGTTCAGCCCTGCCGATAAGGCAGGGCTGCCCTCGCTTCTTCGGCATACGCCAAAATCCCAACCCGCTCGCGTTCCAGGAAGTCTTCGACGGCGCTCTTCAAACCGGGATGGCGCAGGTAGTGCCACGACCGTGTGATCACTGGCTCAAACCCGCGAATCAACTTGTGTTCGCCCTGGGCGCCGGCGTCGAAACGTTGCAGGCCGTGGGCGATGGCGTAGTCCATGCCCTGGTAAAAGCAGGTTTCAAAATGCAGGCGGTCGAACTCGGCCAGGCAGCCCCAATAGCGGCCGTAGAAACTGTCGCCACCGATCAGGCTGAAGGCCATGGCCACCGGGCGTGTGCCTTGTTTGGCCAGCACCACGCGAATTGCCTCGGGCATGCGCTCGGCCAGCAGGCTGAAAAAGGCGCGGGTCAGGTAGGGTGCCTGGCGACGCACCGCGTAGGTGTTGGCGTAGCAGGCGTAGACAAAATCCCACTGCGCCTCGCTTAACTCATGGCCTTGCAACCATTCAAAATCGATGCCCTGCCCGGCCACTTGCTCGCGTTCTTTGCGCATCTGTTTGCGCTTGCGTGAACTCAAGGCATCGAGAAAGTCCTGGAAGTCGCGATAACCGCGGTTTTGCCAGTGAAACTGGCAGCCCAGGCGCTGCAACCAACCCGCCTGCCCAGCCAGTGCGGCATCGGCCAACGGGTCGGTGAAGTTGATATGGGCACTGGAGAGCCCTTCGATTTCCAGATAACCGGGCAGGCTACCCAGCAGTTCAACCCCGTCCTCGGCATTCCTGGCCAGCAAGCGCGGGCCGCTCACCGGACTGAACGGCACCGCCGTCAGCAACTTGGGGTAGTACTCGATGCCCGCGCGCGCGCAAGCGTCCGCCCAGCCGTGATCAAACACGTACTCGCCATAGGAGTGCCACTTGCGGTAGCTGGGCAGGGCCGCCACCAGCCGTTCGCCTTCCCAATGCAGCAAATGCTCGGGCTGCCAACCGGACTGCGGGCCCAGGCTGGCGCTGTCTTCCAGCGCACTCAGAAAGGCATGCCGCACAAAGGGTTGGGCCTGCGGCACCAGGGCATCCCAGACGTGCGGGGCGATTGCAGACAGCTTGTCCAGGCGTTGCAGCGGCATCGGCATCCTCTCTGTTTCTTGGCGTGAAAGCCTGGCGAGTATCGCCTATCGCGGCGCCAGGCACACCTCGAAACGAGCGGGACAAACCTCGAAACAATTAGTTCCAGATTAAATAATTTGTCATCTAGGTGAAATCACTTAGCCACTACTCCGTCATAAACGGTCGCGATACTGACGCCTGTTTTTAGAGCGCCTGGTTCTACCAGGCGGCTATTTTCCGTCCGTCATCGGTCGGTTGTGTCCTGGATGGTTTGCCATCCCTCCTCACTTTCGGAGATTGATATGCGTCTTGCTTCCACTAAAACTGCGGCGGCCCTGTGTGGCGGCCTGTTGCTGGCCCTGAGCGTTCCGGCCAGCGCTGCAGTCGACGCTAAATTGCTCGACATGCTCAAGGCCAACGGCCAGATCACCGCTGCGCAGTACACCGAACTGCAAACGGAATTAGCCAAGGACCAGAAAGAAAAGCAGATCGCACAGCAAGCTCAACAAGAGACCAACGAGCAGATCGCGGCCACCGCGAAAAAAACCAACGACCTCAGCGTCTTCGATCAGAAGCTGGCCTGGGCCGCGCGCACCCAGCTCAAGGGTGATGTGCGCTTCCGTCAGGAAACCGTGAAGATCCAGGGCGAATCCAACAACGGCGGCCGCGACAAAGACCGTCAGCGCATCCGTGCCCGCCTGGGCGCCTACACCGAGATCAACTCCCAGGTCGACACCGGCATCCGCGTGGCCACCGGCAGCAGCGACGATGCGCGCTCCACCAACCAGGACCAGGACAACTACTTCGACAAGAAGTCGATCTGGCTGGACCTGGGCTACATCGACTACCACCCGGACCAGATCAAGAACCTGCACGTGATCGGCGGCAAAATGCTGCAACCGTGGGTGAACATGGGCGACGTGATCTGGGATAGCGACATCAACCCTGAAGGCCTGGCCGTCACCTACAAATACCCATTGGGCGGCAGCGCCGAGCTGTTCGGCAGCCTGGGTAACTACAACCTCAAGGACAACGTGGACGGCGACGGCGTGCAATTTCGCCATGACCTGCGCCTGACGTCCGGCCAGTTGGGCACGCGCTTCTCGCTCACCGACAACCTGAAAATGACCCTGGGCGGCAGCGTCTACGCCTACCAGAACGACAAGGACAGCCGCTGCACAACCACCACCACGCCATGCGCGCTGGCGGTCAACGGCAACTCGGCCAACAACGAATTCCGCCTTTATGAAGGCTTTGCCCAAGCCGACATCGGCGGCCTGGCCGTGCCTTTGGCGTTATACGGCCAGTACGTGAAAAACAACGATGCGGTGACCGACCAGGACACCGCCTGGTTGATCGGCGCCAAATCCAAGGTGTTCGGTTTCAACCTGGACTACAACTACCGCGATACTCAGCGTGATGCAGTGGTTGGCGCCTTCACCGATTCGGACTTCGCCAACGGCACCACCGGTTCGCGCGGCCACAAGCTCAAAGTCAGCTACGACATCGACAAGAACTTCGCCCTCGGCGCCACGTACTTCCTGACCAAGGCTGACTACGCCAGCCGCACGCAGCGTGATGCCAACACCAACACCCTGCAGCTGGATGCTGAAGCCAAGTTCTAACTGAGTGTGCAATAACCCTTGGGCCAGGACGGCCCGAGGGGTTTCAACAGCCTTGCGTGGGTGGGCCGATCCCCATCATCCGTTCGACTCACCCACGCGAGCCTGGCTCTTCCCCGCCGTTACTGATCCTTGAGCCTTTCGGCCACCAGCCGATCAGCCAGTGCATCAACATCCTTTACCGGCTCCTGCGGCATGATCTTCAACGTCGCCTGCATCAGGCGCATCTGACGAATAAATCTCCGGCAGTTGGGGCAGAACATCAAGTGATGACGCACCAGCAAACGCTCTCGAAAGGTCAATTGCCCATCGAGGTAGTCACTGGATCGCGCCACTTGTTCCTTACAGGTCAACATTCACCCGTTTCCTCAAAATGCTCCACCGTGGCGAAGACTTTAAGCCGTGCTCGATGCAACAGCACACGAACATTGGAGAGCGAGAGGGTCAGAAGATTACAAATCTCCTCCAACTCCAGGCCTTGGCGTTCTCGCAGCACCAGCACGCTGCTTTGCAGCTCCGACAAACTCAGGATTGTATGCTCCAGGCACTTGCGCAGCTCATCCTCGGTCAGCAAGGCTTCCGGGGTGTCCTGGTGCCAGGCGTAAGGCGCAACAGCCCAGTGGCCGTCGTCGGGGACGAAGCGGTCATCACCAAGGGTGCCGTGGGGCGAAGGCAAATCATCGAGCAATACTTCCCGACGGTTCTGTTTGTAGCGGCCCTTGGCGGAGTTGGCGGTGATGGTCAACAGCCAGGTCTTGAGGCTGGAGCGCCCTTCGAACTTGGCCAGGTTACGCACCACCGACAGCCAGGCGTCTTGCACCACCTCATCGGCGTGGCGCTGGCCGACAATGGCATAGGCGACCGCGCGCATGGCGCTCTGGTAGGTGGTGACCAGTTCCTTGTAGGCCCGCTGCTCGCCCTTGAGCAGCCGTTCAAGCAGGTGCGCGTCGTCCGCTGCTGCCATTGTTTACCTCAAATTACCTTGGAATACGGTCGGTGTGGGAGCTGGCTTGCCTGCGATGCAGGCACCCCGGTGGATCAGTCACACCACAGTGATGCCATCGCAGGCAAGCCTGCGCCCACAGGATCAGCGCTTGCGCAGGATCACGCTGCCAATCGAGTAACCCGCGCCGAACGAGCTGAGCACCGCAACCGAGCCCTTGGGCAGATCGTCCTGGTAGGTGTGAAACGCAATCACCGAACCTGCCGAGCTGGTATTGGCGTAAGTATCAAGGATCACCGGCGCTTCCTCCACCGAGGCCTCGCGGCCCAGCAGTTTCTTCACAATCAGGTGGTTCATGCTCAGGTTGGCCTGGTGCAGCCAGAAACGCTTCACGTCGGTCACGTTCAGCTGGTTTTCTTCAAGATGTACACCGATCAACTCGGCAACCATCGGGCAGACATCCCGGAAGACTTTGCGGCCTTCCTGCACGAACAGTTTGTCCGGCGCGCCGATGCCTTCTTCGGCGGTACGGTTGAGGAAACCGAAGTTGTTGCGGATGTTATTGGAGAACTTGGTCAGCAGCTTGGTGCTGACCACGTCGAACTGGTGCTCGGAGGTCGCCAGATCAGCGCGCTCGAGGATCACCGCCGTGGCCGCATCACCGAAGATGAAATGGCTGTCGCGATCGCGGAAATTCAAGTGGCCGGTGCAGACTTCCGGGTTGACCATCAGGATCGCCCGGGCCTGGCCCAACTGAATGCTGTTGGCGGCGTTCTGGATGCCGAAGGTCGCCGAGGAACACGCCACGTTCATGTCGAAGCCGAAACCCTGGATGCCCAGGGCTTCCTGGACTTCAATGGCGATGGCCGGGTAGGCGCGCTGCAGGTTGGAGCAGGCGACGATCACGCCATCAATGTCGGCGGCGGTCTTGCCGGCGCGCTGCAGGGCTTGTTCGGCGGCGCCGATGGCCATCTGGCAGAGTACCGACCACTCGTCGTTGCTGCGCTCGGGCAAGCGCGGAGCCATGCGTTGCGGGTCAAGGATGCCGTCCTTGTCCATCACAAAGCGGCTCTTGATGCCCGATGCCTTCTCGATAAAGGCCGCGCTGGACTCGGTCAGCGCCTGCACCTCACCGCGCTCGATGGCCGCGGCGTTATCGCTGTTGAACTGTTGCACGTAAGCATTGAAAGACTGCACCAGCTCTTCGTTGGAGATGCTGTTGGCCGGGGTGTACAGGCCAGTGCCGCTGATGACGACGTTATGCACGGTCGTTCCTCTAAATCTGTCAGGCAGAGAAGAAATTGGTACCGTCGTACCAAACTTTAAGTCGTTCAATGCCCTCCAGCGGGCATCAAACTGGCAACGCTTTATCCCATCGCGCCACAGCGTCTCGCGGCGTTACCGGTCTTTATGACTGCGAAGTTTGCCACAACCTCGCGGATTTGGCGCCATCCCCGGGATTAACCCCCCGCAATTCACTGGGAGCTGGCTGGAGGATCGAGGAAGAACTCAGGCTTCGACCTGGCTCCATTGTTTGCTCAAACGCTTATCGGAAATCGGCACCTTGGTGCCCAACTGCTGAGCAAACAGCGACACCCGGTATTCCTCCAGCCACCAGCGGTACAGCTCCAGCTGCGGGTCGCGTTTGCCTTCCTGGGCGTGTTTGTTCAGGCGGTTCTGGTACTGCGCCCACAAGCCGCCCAGCTCAGTGCTCCACACGCGATCTTTTTGCACCTGGCTCGGCAGTTTCTCCAGGCGCAGTTCGATGGCTTTGAGAAAGCGCGGCAATTCCTTGAACCAGTGCGCCGGGGTTTCGCGCACAAAACCCTGATACACCAGGTTGCCGAGTTGCTGTTTGATGTCGTTCAACGCCACGGCCTGGGCCAGGTCGATTTTGCCTTTGAAGCGCTTCTGCAAACCATGCCAGAGTTTCAGCACGTCCAGGGTCAAACGCGCCAGGCGCTCGGCGTGCTCGGCCCAACTGCCGCGCTTGCGTTCGGCCAACGCAGCCAGACCGGCACCGTCACGCGGCAGGCTGGCTTCGCCTTCGAGCACGCAGGTGTCGAGGCTGGCCAATAGAATGTCTTCCACCAGTGCATCAATGCGCCCCAGCTCGCGGTACATCAGGCCCAGTTCGGTCAAACCGGGCAGTTTGCCCCGCAGGAATTTTGCCGGTTCCGCCAGTTGCTGCATAAGGAGGCGCTGCAAGGCGCGACGGTGCTGGAACTCGGCTTCGGCGGCGGTGGAAAAACGCCCTTCCTTGACCGTGCCGTTTTCTTCGACCAGGGCCGGATACACCGTCATCGACAGGCCGGCAATCTTTTGCTGGGTCTTTTCCGCCACGGCGGCAAACACCTTGGCTTCCACCGGCTGCTGGCTTTTCGCAGTCTGCGGCACCGCCAATGCGGCCTGGCTGGCCTCGGCGAAACGTGCGGTCAGCTCGGCCAGATCGCGGCCTTCGCCCAGGAACTTGCCCTGGCCGTCAACCACTTCAAGGTTCATCTTCAGGTGGCTTTCCACCTGCTGCGCCGCCTCGGCCCAGGCCTCATCACTGACCCGCGCGCCGGTCATGCGCAGCAATTCGCGGCCCAGTGCCTGAGGCAGCGAGCCCTGACCAAATTCGATACGTTGCAGGGCGGCCTTGACGAAGTCCGGCACCGGCACAAAGTTCTTGCGCAGCGCCTTGGGCAGGTTGCGCACCAGCGCAATGCACTTGGCTTCGATCACACCCGGCACCAGCCACTCCAGACGCTCGGGCGGCAATGCCGGCAACAATGGCGCCGGTACGCGCAGGGTTACGCCGTCGCGGGGGTGGTTGGGTTCAAAGTGGTAACTCAGGGCCAGTTCCAGGTCGCCCAAATGCAGCGTGTCCGGGTAATGCGCGGCGGTGACTTCACTGGCCTCGCGGGCCAGCACGTCTTCTTCACGCATGATCAGCAGTTGCGGGTCTTTCTGGCTGTTGACCTTGTACCAGCTGTCGAACGTGGCGGTCTGGTGGATCTCTGCCGGCAAGCGCGCGTCATAGAAGGCGTACAGGGTTTCTTCATCCGCCAGAATGTCACGACGACGGGCCTTGGCCTCCAGCTCATCGAGCTGTTCCAGCAGTTGCTGGTTGGCCGTGAGGCACTTGGCGCGGGATTGAATCTCGCCGCGTACCAACCCTTCACGAATAAACAACTCGCGGGACACCACCGGGTCAATCGGCCCGTAATGCACCGGCCGACGCCCGACCACAATCAGCCCGAACAGGGTGATCTGCTCAAACGCCACCACTTGGCCGCGCTTCTTTTCCCAGTGCGGTTCGAAGTGGTTTTTCTTGATCAGGTGCCCGGCCAGCGGCTCGATCCAGTCGGCATCGATCTTGGCGACCATGCGCGCATACAGTTTGGTGGTTTCCACCAGTTCGGCGGCCATCAGCCATTGCGGACGCTTTTTGCCGATACCCGAAGACGGGTGAATCCAGAAGCGCCGCTGCCGTGCGCCGAGGTAATCGCCGTCTTCGGTCTTCTGCCCGATCTGGCTGAGCAGGCCGGACAGCACCGCCTTGTGCAGTTTCGCAAAGTCGGCCGGTTCCTTGTTGACCGTCAGCTGCATATCGCGGCAGATCAGGCTCAACTGGCGATGGGAGTCACGCCACTCGCGCAGGCGCAGGTAATTCAGGAAGTTCTTGCGGCACCAGTTACGCAACGGGCTGGCGGTCAGTGCCTGGCGCTGTTCTTCAAAGCCACGCCACAGATTGACCAGCCCGGCGAAGTCCGAATCGGCATCCTTCCACTGCGCGTGGGCCTGGTCGGCAGCTTGCTGGCGCTCCGGCGGACGCTCGCGTGGGTCCTGGATCGACATGGCGCTGGCCACAATCAACACTTCCTGCAAACTGCCGAGCCTGGCCGCTTCGAGCAACATGCGGCCCATGCGCGGGTCCACCGGCAGGCGCGCCAACTGGCGGCCCAGCGGCGTGAGCTGGCTGTTGCGGTCCACCGCCGAGAGTTCTTGCAGCAGGTTGAAACCGTCGCTGATCGCCTTACCATCCGGCGGCTCGATAAACGGGAAGTCGGTGATTTCGCCCAGACGCAGGTGCAGCATCTGCAGGATCACCGCGGCGAGGTTGGTGCGCAGGATCTCCGGGTCGGTAAATTCCGGGCGGCCGATAAAATCTTCTTCGCTGTACAAGCGAATGCAAATGCCCGGCTCGACCCGGCCGCAGCGGCCTTTGCGCTGGTTGGCACTGGCCTGGGAAATCGCTTCGATCGGCAACCGCTGCACCTTGGCGCGGTAGCTGTAACGGCTGATGCGCGCAGTGCCGCTGTCGATCACATAACGGATGCCCGGTACGGTCAGCGAGGTTTCCGCAACGTTGGTCGCCAGCACCACGCGGCGGCCTGGGTGAGACTGGAAAATCCGCTGCTGTTCGGCCGGTGACAGGCGCGCATACAACGGCAGAATTTCAGTGTGTTTGAGCTGGGCCTTGCGCAGCATGTCGGCGGCGTCGCGAATCTCGCGTTCGCCGGGCAAAAACACCAGCACATCGCCGGGGCTGCGGCGTTCGCTGCGCTCATAGGCGGCAATTTCGTCGAGGGTGGCGAGAATCGCCTGGTCGACGGTCAAGTCGTCCTCGACGCGGTTGCCCTCCTCGTCCTGCTCCAGCGTCAGCGGGCGGTACCAGGTGTCGACCGGGAAGGTGCGGCCCGAGACCTCGACAATCGGCGCATCGTCGAAGTGCTTGGAAAAGCGCTCCAGGTCGATGGTCGCCGAAGTAATGATGACCTTGAGGTCCGGGCGACGCGGCAACAGGGTTTTCAGGTAACCGAGCAGGAAGTCGATGTTCAGGCTGCGTTCGTGGGCTTCGTCGACGATGATGGTGTCGTAGCGCTCCAGATAACGGTCGTTCTGGGTTTCCGCCAGCAAAATACCGTCGGTCATCAGCTTGATCAGGGTGTTGGAGTCACTCTGATCTTCGAAACGCACCTGATAGCCGACCAGCGCGCCCAAGGGCGTAGCAAGCTCTTCGGCAACCCGGCTGGCGACGCTGCGCGCAGCAATCCGGCGCGGCTGGGTGTGGCCGATCAGGCCGTATTGGCCGCGACCGATTTCCAGGCAGATCTTCGGCAACTGGGTGGTTTTACCCGAGCCGGTTTCGCCGGCAATGATCAGCACCTGATGCTTGAGCAACGCTTCTTTGATCTCGTCGCGCTTGGCGGCAATCGGCAGGCTGTCGTCATAGCGAATCACCGGCAGGCTGGCGCGCCGCGCGGTGACCTGGGCGCAGGACGCTTGCATACGCGTGACCCACTGCGCCAGCTTCTCCTCGTCAGGCTTCTTGCGCAGCTCAAGCAACTGGCGCCGCAAGCGGTGGCGGTCGGCGAGCATGGCGTGATCGAGGTTCTTGAGCAGTTGGTCGATAGCGGGCGCTTGGTCAGTCATCAGGTACTTTGCAGGTCGTCTATTTATGCACGGCCGGCAAGTGTGGCAGAAAAGCGGCTGATCTGGCAGACGCCTCTCTAAATGTGGGAGCGGGCTTGCTCGCGAAAGCGGTGCATCAGTTGACCATTAAGGTGACTGGCACACCGCATTCGCGAGCAAGCCCGCTCCCACAGGAGTATGCGTTTACAGCGGGTCTTTGCGCCGATACGGAAACACATCAATCACCTTGCCGGCGCGAATCGCTTCCTGCAGGCCTTTCCAGTAGTCGGCGTTGTACAACTCGCCATGCAACTCGTCGAACAGTTTGCGCTGGCCGGCATCGGCGAACAGGAACGGCGGGAACTCTTCCGGGAACACGTCCAGCGGGCCGATGGAGTACCAGGGCTCCGAGGCCATTTCATCTTCGGGCGTGCGCGGTGCGGGGATGTGGCGGAAGTTGGCTTCGGTGAGAAAGCAGATTTCATCATAGTCATAGAACACCACACGACCGTGGCGGGTGACGCCGAAGTTCTTGAGCAGCATGTCGCCGGGGAAGATGTTCGCCGCCGCCAGTTGCTTGATCGCCAGGCCATAGTCTTCCAGGGCTTCGCGCACCTGGGCGGGGTTGGCGTTGTCCAGGTAGAGGTTGAGCGGGGTCATGCGCCGCTCGGTCCAGCAGTGGCGAATCAGCACCGTATCGCCCTCCACCTGCACCGTGCCGGCGGCGACTTCCAGTAACTCGGCCAGGCATTCGGGCTCGAATTTGCTTAGGGGAAAACGGAAGTCGGCAAACTCCTGGGTGTCGGCCATGCGCCCCACCCGATCAACGCTTTTAACCAGCCGGTACTTCTCGATCACCGTGGCACGGTTGACGTTTTTCGACGGCGAAAAGCGGTCCTTGATGATCTTGAATACGGTGTTGAAACCCGGCAGCGTGAACACACTCATGACCATGCCGCGCACGCCGGGCGCCATGATGAATTGATCATCGGTGGTGGCCAGGTGGTTGATCAACGCGCGGTAGAACTCCGATTTACCGTGCTTGTAGAAACCGATCGAGGTGTACACCTCGGCAATATGCTTGCCGGGCAGGATGCGCTTGAGAAAGCCGATAAACTCCGCCGGCACCGGCACATCGACCATGAAGTAAGAGCGTGTGAAGGAAAAGATGATCGACACATCGGCTTCGTCGGTGATCAGCGCATCGATCTGGATGCCGCGCCCTTCGCGGTGCAGCAACGGGATCACCAGTGGCCACTGCTCGTCGCGGGTGTAAATGCGGCCCACGAGGTAGGCACCTTTATTACGGTAAAGCACCGACGAAAACAGCTCGATACTCAGCTCAGGGTCTTTGCACACCCAATCCGGCAGATTTTCGCGCAGCTGCGCCTGGAGGCGGCGCAGGTCGCCGTCGAGGTCGGCATAGGCTTCGCTGAAGCGGTAATCGGCGAAGATCTGCGCCAGCGTCGCCGCCAGGTCGCCCGCAGGTTGATAGGTGCGGGTTTGCGCCGCACGCGCCCGGCGCAGGCTCGGCCGCGTGGTGTGGATGAACATACAGCCGTCACTGATCAGGTCATGGCTGAACAACCCGCAGAAGATCGAGTTGTACCAGGTCTCGGACAGCTCATCGTCAAAACGCAGATCGATCAGGCCGATGTACGCGTTTTTGACCAATGGCCACTCGTCCACCGCCAGCAACGCCGCCTCATCGAAGTGGGCACGCAGACGTGCCGTGACTTCAGCGACCTTCTCTTCATACAAATTGATCCGCGCCGCCGATGCCGCCTGCCCTTGTTGCCACTGAGCCGTTTCGAAACGCTCGCGGGCACCGTCGGTGATCTGGCGAAAGTGCTCACGGTAATCGTCGAAGCCATCGAGGATCATGCGGGCAATGGCAGGGGCGGATGGCGACATGCGGGAAACCTCGAACGGGTATCTGGATGCCTGAGCTTAGCCAGTGAATCGAGGCAGGAGAAGGATGATTTGCACGGCCTGACTGTACAACATCATGCATTTTGTACATTTAGTTTCAGTTTTAATAAGTAGACCACTCGGTCAATAAAAGCACCAAAAAGTCACCCGACTCACCGCTACAGGCTTTGAACTGCGTGGCCCTGCCCTCGTCGAGCGCAAAACGTACCCACCGGTGAGTTCATAACTGATGTAACGACCTCGGCACCGCTTAGGGGAAACCCCGATTACTACCTTAATGGCACTTTGATATACAGCGCGCCCTTTCCCACCCTTACAAGGTCTGAAGACCGACCCGGGAACCGGTTCAAATCGCCTAAGGAGCAATAAGATGTCATTGAGGAATATGCCGATCGGTCTGCGCGCCAGCCTGAGTTTTGGGGTGTTGGCCAGCATGCTGGTGATCGTCGGAATGTTTGGCCTGGGGCAGATGGCCAAGCTGCGCGAAAGCGCGCTGGTGATGGAAGAGTCGTGGATGCCGAGCATCGAGAATATCCACGACGCTGCAGCCTGCATCGCCAACATCCGCCTGGAGTCGATGCGCATGGTGACCACCGACGAATCAAGGATCCGCGACAACAGCAAAAGCCTGATCGCCCGCCAGCGCAACGAACTCAACACCCTGCTCGAGCACCACACCGACCTGCTCAGCAGCGACGAAGAGCGCGCCATGCTCAAGCAACTCAACAGCGATGTGAACACCTACAACAGCATCGTCAGCCAGATGATGGAGCTGGTCGACAAGGACCAGCAGCAAGACGCCATCGACCTGCTCAACACACGCATCGGCCCACAGGGCACGGTCTTGAATAAAAGCCTGGAGGACATGATTACCTTCAATCAGCAAGGCGTGGAAGCCGCCGCGGACGCGGCGGCGCAGATGTACACCCGCGCGCAGTGGGTGGTCGGCCTGATCATCCTGTGCGCACTGATCACGACCTTGTTGCTCGCCTGGCTGCTGACCCGCAGCATCACCGCCCCGCTGGGCCAGGCGCTGGCCGTGGCGCGCACCATTGCCGGTGGCGATTTGAGCCAGCCCATCGTGGTCAAAGGCAGCGACGAACCGGCGCAATTGCTGACGGCCCTGGCCACCATGCAGGATCAGTTGCGCACCACCATTCATGGCATCAGCGAGTCGGCGCAGCAACTGGCCTCCGCAGCCGAAGAGATGAGTTCGGTGATGGAGCAGAGCACCCGTGGCCTGCAAGCGCAGAACGATGAGATCGAACAGGCCGCCACCGCCGTCAACGAGATGAGCGCGGCGGTGGACGAAGTCGCGGCCAATGCAGTGTCCAGCGCCGAGGCGTCCACGGCCTCCGACGAAGACAGCAAGCACGGTCATTACCAGATCAGCGCAACCATCAGCGCGATCCAGAGCCTGGTGGACGAAGTACTCGGTGCGTCCAACAAGGCCGAAGGCCTGGCGGTGCAGGCCCAGGACATCAGTAAAGTGCTGGAAGTGATCCGCGGCATCGCCGGGCAAACCAACCTGCTGGCGCTGAATGCCGCCATCGAAGCCGCCCGCGCAGGCGAGGCTGGGCGCGGGTTTGCCGTGGTGGCCGACGAGGTGCGCTCACTGGCGCAACGCACCCAGGACTCCACCGAAGAAATCGAGCAGATGATCAACGGCATTCAGCAAGGCACCCAAGGCACTGTCGAAGCGCTCAACAGCAGCGCCGAGCACGCCGGCCAGACCTTGCAGCGGGCCAACAGCGCCGGCAGCGCCCTGGAAAAAATCACTGCGGCCATCTCGCAGATCAGCGAACGCAACCTGGTGATCGCCAGCGCCGCCGAGCAACAGGCCCTGGTAGCCCGTGACGTCGACCGCAGCCTGGTGAACATCCGCGACCTGTCGACCCAGACCGCCGCCGGCGCCACCCAGACCTCGGCGGCCAGCCAGGAACTGTCACGCCTGGCGGTGGACCTCAACGGTATGGTGACGCGGTTTGTCCTGTAATTAGCGATTGTGTCGCGCAGGCCACTGGGCAACACTCGCCGCCTTATTGATGTAGGAGTGTTCCGTGAGACCTGTCGACACCCTGTACCTGTTGGGGCTGGCTGCCATTTGGGGCGCCAGTTTCCTGTTCATGCGCATTATCGCGCCGGAAATCGGCACGGTACCGACTGCGTTTTTTCGCGTGTCGATCGCCGCCGCCGGCTTGCTGGTGATCCTCACGGTGATGCGCGTGAACTGGGACTTCCAGGGCAAGTTCAAGACCGTGCTGCTGCTCGGCGTGATCAACTCCGGGATACCCGCGACTATGTATTCCGTGGCCGCTCAGGTGCTGCCGGCGGGTTACTCGGCGATCTTCAACGCCACCACGCCGTTGATGGGCGTGTTGATCGGCGGGTTGTTCTTCAGCGAGCGCCTGACGCCTTCGAAAATCGCAGGTGTGTGCTTGGGCCTGTTCGGCGTAGGAATCCTGACCCGTGCCGGGCCGGTAGCCTTTGATAGGGACTTGTTGATGGGCGCACTGGCCTGTCTGCTGGCCACCACGTGCTACGGCTTTGCCGGGTTTCTTGCGCGGCGCTGGCTCGATCAACGTGGCGGCCTGGACAGCCGACTTGCGGCATTGGGCAGCATGCTCGGCGCTACCCTGTTCTTGCTGCCGTTCTTTGCCTACAGCGCCATCAGCCATCCACCGGCGAGCTGGGGTGGCTGGCAGGTATGGTCTTCGTTGCTGGGGTTGGGGCTGGTGTGTACAGCGTTTGCCTACATCCTGTACTTCCGCTTGCTGTCGTCGATTGGGCCGGTGAAGTCGATGACGGTGACGTTTATGATTCCGCCGTTTGGGGTGTTGTGGGGGGCGTTGTTGCTCGATGAACCGTTGTCGATGGCACATCTGTATGGCGGGGTGTTGATTGGGGGGGCGTTGTGGTTGGTGTTACGGGTGGGGAAACTGGAAAACGCAAGGGAGAAAAAAGCTAGCCTCCACACATTTAATCGCAGCTGACCTATAACGGTTCGGGTAAAGGTTCGGGCGAATCAATACAGCGATTGCCGCTTGCTTTAGATCTGAAACGTCTACCCAATGAATCAAGGTGGCGGTAATGAATCGCTACCCGCGAACAGTTCAGAGGCGGATGAGTATCCGCCTAATCACCTTTAATCGCGGCCTAAGCAGCAACGAAACTGGACCAAGGCTTCAAAATAGATGCTTTTGAGCTAATGTAGAATGCTCAGGCTTGGTATCCCGAGCAAGCCATATCTCAGTTCGTTGGGAAGATTGCGCGGTGACCATCCCAGTCCGAACGGCCTTCCTTCACTACCAATTGAACGCCTGGCGTACTGTAGGCGACAATGCCCAGCGATTTGGAGTGCTCGAAACCACTCAGGGAGAGCGGAATGGAACAGGTCAATACGTCGGTACCCGTACAAAATTTAGCCAACTCAAAATCACCCACATTTTCCGCGATAGCTTGCTTGTCATCATTCAAGTGAACCGCAAACGACAGACCGCTCTCCTTGCCGCGGGCCACCTTCATCACAGCAAGCTTATGCTTATCCAACGAATCGGTTGAGTCGAAACGCAGATCCGAGATGGTCGTACCATCGGCGAATACAGTTGTTTTGGACGCCACCGGACTTTGCGTAGCGGTCGACGTGTAAATGATGCCAGCTACGATTGCAGCAACCGCTACCGCAGGAATAATCCAAAATTTGCTCATGCTACGTTCCTTTTCAATTCAGTTGGGTACAACAATTCAGTAGACACAAACACACGTTATAGAGGAGACACGCTGCGACTAACCCAGCGGGGCATTACAGCCCCCCGAGGAAAGGCAGTGTGATAGCAACAAATACGGGTCTTAAATAAAAAGATTTGACCGAGTTGGCTACCATTGCTTGATGACTTTACGACCTACCATACGGACAACTGACGCGGCTATTACCGCCTATCAACAGCCTGACCCGAGCATGAACACCGAAGTCACTATCGGCCGCTTGAAGGACAGAGGCCCTATGAATTCGAAAGCATCATTTGCAAAGCCTTTTCTACACTCTATAGGCCGGCATTTTGACGGGCCGGTATCATAACTTCGTACAACCAGCTTTGGTAGAGCAAGTGAGCAACGAAAACGCCTGCGCGCTCATCCCCAAGGCCACACACTCTCGCCTGCATCTCCTTGCCCACCCTTCGTCGGATTAAATTTCCACCGCCCCGTTGATCTCGAGACCTGGGAAGCTTTATTACCGGCCTTTGACACACAACAGCCTCAGTTTATCCTTCGCCAGGACAGCCATTTGTCGGATCACTGCTGCAAGTCGATTCAAGGAAGGAGCGACCTAAAGACTGCCTGCGGATGAAATCGATCGGAGGGTGCAGAGCCTCATCTCGACTGAGATTTGCGTGTGCCGCGATGCTTAGCGTTGCAAAATTCAGCACGAGCGCTTCTGCTTACTGGCCCATGGACCAGACGAATGGCCACAAGAAATTATCGCTAGTCCCAAAATGCCAATAAAGCTAAACTCTACGCTTTGAAGCTTTAGCCGACATCGGTACCGCTTTTTGACACGACCGAGCAACGTCTGAATGAGTCCGCCAAAGCAAAAAAATCTCGATGAACACCATAACGTCAAGATCTGGAGAGGCAGCGTCAAAAGGCCCAATCAGACGCCTGCAGAAATCATCGTCCCTCCCTTTGGCACTCGACAAAGGTCCGTTTATGGGACGCACGCTGCTCTGCACCCGCTTTTCATTCTTAATTGCTGAATACCTGCCCAAACCCAATTTTCCCGGATGAAGAGAAAGCATCTGCTATGAAAGCACCGTCCATTCAAATACCCGATACCGTTTTTATTGAACAAGTAGTAGTGGACGATGGTCAATCCTATTCTATCAATGACCGTATTCAGCAATACGCTCTAAATTTACATCAGGTTAGAATCAACTAATGGAAATGCATACCGCTCAACCACTTTCCCCTTGGCAGATGCTGAAAAGTGGTTTTAGACATCGTCAGTTGATATTCCAATTGACCCAACGAGAAATTTCCTCGCGCTATCGTGGCTCCGTCATGGGCGTGGCGTGGTCATTTATCAACCCGCTTCTGCTACTCACCATTTATACATTTGTATTTTCGACAGTCTTCAAGGCACGCTGGGGCGCTGGCTTGGGTTCTGAGTCAAAAGTCGACTTCGCGCTCGTGCTATTCGCCGGACTGATCATCCATGGCTTCTGTGCAGAATGCATCAACTCGGCACCCAAGCTGATTCTGAGCAACGTCAACTACGTCAAAAAAGTAGTATTCCCTATTGAAGTGCTGACTATGACCTCAGTACTGAATGCCTTGTTTCACTTTACCGTTAGCCTAAGCGTACTGCTCGCCACTCAGCTATTTTTCAATCATACAGTCCCGCTGACGGCCTTATACTTCCCGATAATTATAGTACCACTGGTATTTATGATGATGGGCATTTCATGGTTATTGGCTGCACTCGGTACTTATATCAGAGACATCGGGCAAATTACCGGCATGGCTGTGACGGCGCTACTCTTTTTATCGCCGGTTTTTTACCCTATATCGGCACTGCCTGAACAGTATCAAGGCTGGCTGTATCTGAACCCACTGACAGCCATTATTGAAAACGGAAGAGCGACCTTGCTATTTGGACAACTACCAGACTGGCACAGCTTGGCAATAAGCTTCGGGATTGGAGTTATCACTTGCGCCTTGGGCTACGCCTTCTTTCAAAAAACTCGTGCAGGTTTCGCAGATGTACTCTAACGATGTTGCTATCAGTGTCAGCGGTCTGTCCAAGCGTTTCAACATGTATGAAAAAGCTCAAGATCGTCTGTTGCAAATGTTTCTACCCTCGTTGAAGACGCACAAAGAATTTTGGGCGCTTAACGATATTAACTTTGAAATCGCACGCGGCGAATCGGTCGGCATCATTGGCAAGAACGGTTCAGGCAAATCAACGCTGCTACAAATTATTTGCGGAACGTTAACCCCCACCTCTGGCACAGTAAATGTGAACGGAAGGATTGCCGCCTTGCTGGAACTCGGGTCTGGCTTCAATCCAGACTTCAGCGGTCGTGAAAACGTCTACCTGAATTGTGCTATTCACGGTTTGAACCGCCAACAAACCGATGAATTGATGGATGACATTCTTTCTTTCGCCGATATCGGTACGTTTATCGATCAGCCCGTAAAAACGTACTCCAGTGGCATGTTCGTTAGGCTGGCGTTCTCCGTACAGGCTAACCTGAAACCGGACATCCTGATCGTCGATGAGGCGCTCGCTGTCGGTGACGCCCTCTTTCAGAAGCGTTGTTACGAACGCATCGAAATGCTGACCAGCAGTGGCACTACTCTGCTTTTTGTATCCCATGATGAGGAGTCGGTACGCACACTCACCCAGCGCGCAATTTTCCTGTCCAATGGCAGAATTCAAAGCGCTGGGCCTTCGGCAGAAGTCATTCTGGATTACCGGAGAGATCTGCACGCCCAAGAAAGTGCCTACCTTGCGCACCTGACGAAAGTTGTTTCCAACAAGACTCAGGCAGCGCCATCCGTCAAAGGCAAAGCCCCTGACAAGTTCTCATTCGGCAATTTTGACGCAGAAGTCATTTCGGTCAAAGTACTCGACACGGACGGCGCGGAGAAACAAGTTTTCTACCCTACCGAGACCGCAGTACTGCGCGTAGAGTGCGTCAGTCACTCAGACCTTAGCAACCTCAACGTCGGTATTCGGTTGCGCAACAAAGAAGGCGTGAAAATTTACTCCTGGGGCACGTTGAATCAGGACATGGCTATTGATGCGAACCTCTGCGAGGGCGAGTACTTTTGGGGTAAGAGTTTCTCCGCAGGCGAAACATTCACCGTAGATTTCGAATTTGTCTGCAGCCTTGGTGTAAACCTTTATGAGGTGCAGGCGGCCATTTCGCACGAAGGTAAACCTTATTACGCAGAACAGCGCATCATTCACTGGCGCGATGAGGCTGCTTTTTTCTCGATTGCGACCAAGCCTCGTGAATACCATTTTGGCGGTGTAATGGACCTCCGCATGAAAGCCATTTCGATTAAGGGTTGAACAGATGACTTTGAATTCTGCTGATCTTATTGAATACAGCTCAACCCGCGCACCCATTTTCATGTCGTCCGATGAAATGTCCAAAGTTGCCGAGCAGCTGCTTGGAAGTTGCGGTAACGGCCCGCTTTTGCATATAGGTCTTTCTGACCTGCCCCTTATTCAGTATTTTTTAGCCAGCGGTATTCAAGTCATCAGCCTGGGACTGGATCCCGCCCGAACTGACTATTGTGCACACCGGCTAAACGGTCGTTTTCAACAGCTTGAAGGTGATCAGTTTCCGTTCGCCAACGACCAGTTCAACACTGTTTTGGTCACCGAACTCCCTCAACCGGGCGTTCTGGAGACGCGTTTTATAGAAGAGATTATTCGCGTCTCCAATGCTAACGTGTTTTTGTATCTGGACCATCCGGAACCCTCGCAGGCTTCAGCGTTTCGCAAAGACTGTGAAGCTCAGTTTTTTCAAGCTGGGATGCGTAAGCACGCGGCTTACTACAGAGTAAACGACTACCAGGCGCTTCAAGAGGAACAAGGCAAGGTCGCGATCCCGCTGGAGAAAATCCCCAACGAGGCCGCACTTAAGTACCCATTGACTGCGCTGGTCGAAGAACGCGACTTGCACATGGATATGACCCGTGAGCCAGGTAGTCGCTCTGATGCTCATATCATTCGCTACGTTTTAGCCAGCCGCTATATACGTCCGGGCGATCGCGTGCTCGACGCTGCATGTGGGCTGGGTTACGGCTCCTACCTTTTACGCAAGTGCTCTGATGCCGCTAGCGTGTTGGGTATTGACGGCAGCGAATACGCTATTGAATACGCCAAGCTAAACTTCGCCGCACAGTCGACCCACCTGAGTTTCAAAGAAGGGTGGCTTCCAGAAGCACTCTTTGATATCCCTGACAACTCGATCGACCTGGTCACGTCTTTTGAGACCTTGGAGCACGTACAGGATCCGAAAGCCTTGATGGCAGAGTTCCATAGGGTGCTTACGCCCGCTGGGCGCATCGTGTTGTCCGTTCCCAGGGACTGGTCCGATGAGACCGGAGAAGACCCCAACCCCTTTCACTTTCATGTCTACACATGGGAAAAAATCCTCCAGGAAACACAACAGCACTTTTTGGTGGAGGCTGCGTTCGGGCAAACAGCCGATCAATATAAGAAAAACAAACAATGGGCGGTGGGCACACGCCAACTTTTCCAAACCAGCGTCGACACACTCGCCACAGACGACCCAGAATGCGAGTGGTGCTTGCTGGTCGGAATGAAGGCACCGAGTGAAGGCGCTGACGTGCCTTACACGGAAACAACCTATGACCATTATCCGGAGAACCCGGAATGGCACGTAACGCGATTCGAAGAATACGACAACCCTTGGTTGGTCAAAGGTATGGTCACGATCGGGCATCGCATCAGTAATGCCCAACTGCTCAGCGCCCTCAGCAAGCAGGTAGCACTGGAGGCCCCAGCGACCACACCAGACCAGGGCGCGGCGCTATGCGTGTCGGGTTATCAGCTGTACGACAGCGCTGAATGTGGCTGGCTTGATGTTGAGCTCTTTGAAGAGCAGTGCCAGCCTTATCTGAATGAGACCGCTTCAACGCCTCAGCAACTAAGATGGCAGGTCTCCCTCTGCTATCTGCTTGCGCAGCTCTGGCAAAAATACGGTGAGAGCCAAAAAGCTATCTCTTATTACGTAGCCTGCACTGCCTTCGACTGTGCCGATTACAGCCCAACGCTCATCACCAAACAGATTCATGCATTCTTGAATCTCGGGCTGATAGAGTCCGGCCGCTCTCACACTCAGGCCGCTATAGACTACTGGCAACAAGGCTTAATCGCAGCCGAAGCGGCATTGAAACTCGATTGGAAAGCGGCCTACGGATCGCTGGAAAACCCAAGCGACTTTGGCCTGTATGAACTAGGCGCTATCGTTGAGTATGCTACCTCCTGTTCGTATGCCTTGAGGTACGTAGAAAATGCCGAGCAGAAAACTCCACAATGGTGGCACCAACTACAACGCGATAGGATTTCGCAGCTGCGCCAGCTCGATAAGATGCGCGTTGAAATTGATCGTCTGAATAAACTTCTGATTAACAAAGACATTTTAATCGGTGAAGTGTCTGAAATGGCGAAGCGCGAAGTAAATGCGTTTTATAGCCACACCGTAGAAAAAGACCAGAAACTCAACCAGTCTGGCCTGGAACTACAAAGATTGAATTTATTGATCGAGTCTAAAAACAGCCTGCTGAATGAGATCGGTCAAAAACTCAACCACCTGGATCATGTAATTGTTGAAAAAGACCTGCGCCTGAATGAAGTTGGTCAGGAAATTGCCTCGCTAAGCTCAACAACCAGTCACAAGGAATCCAAGCTCCATGAGCTGGGCGTCGAGATCCATCGACTGAACCTGCTGTTGACCGAAAAAGACGCTTACCTCAATGAGCTGGGCAGTGAGATTGCTCTTTTCAGTGAACAGAATGAATTAAAAAGCACCCAGCTAGGCGAACTCGGCACTGAGGTGCACCGCCTGCAACTGATGATTACAGAGAAAGACTCTCGTCTCAACGAACTCGGCAACGAAATTGCCAGCTTCAGTGAACAGTATGAATTAAAGAGCACCCAACTAGGCGAACTCGGGACCGAGGTGCACCGCCTGCAACTGATGATTACAGAGAAAGACTTACGCCTTAGTGAATTGGGCAGCGAAATCGTTGGTTTCAGTGAACAGAGTGAATTAAAAAGTACTCAGCTAGGCGAACTCGGCGCAGAGGTACACCGTCTGCAACTGATGATGACAGAGAAAGATTCGCGTCTCAGCGAGCTGGGCGACACCCTTTCCCACCTTAACGAACAGTATGAGCAAAAAGACAATCACCTCAGCGAATTAGCGCTTGAGCTAAACCGCTTGAATGAGGTGATTGTCGAAAAAGACTTGCTACTTAATGAGACCGGTCGGGAAATATCCCGGCTCAACGCTCATTGCGAGGATAAGGAACACCAATTGAGCGAACAAGCGCTGGAGGTTGAACAGCTCAACCTCATGCTCTTGGAAAAAGACTCATTGCTTGCCAACACTCACCAGGAAATTTTCGAGGCCAATTTGCAAATCCGCCAGAATGACTCTCAGCTAGATGAGCTGAGCACGGAAGTTAATCGTCTCAACGCGGCGATTAACGAAAAGGATAATGTCATCAACTCACTGAAGGAACAGCTGGAACGATCCGCGGTGCAATTATCGGAAGAACAAAAAAATTGGTCTCATGCGATCGAGCAAGAAAAATCTCGCTTTAACCAATTGCGCCAAACTCGATTGCTGCGCTGGCGGGATGCGATCGCGGCACGCCCCGTATCACTACGAGGTATAGCTAAAATCATCTACCTGAGTGGTAGTCTGGTCATGCCGTCCGCACTGAGAAACCGACTGCGTGTTGCACTGCTCCCAGCGGTACAACGGTTGCGTAATCAACGAGTGGGTACCGCCATCAGTACGACTCCTGAGACCGGCTACCTGGTAAAACAGCCGAAGAAACTGGCCGCGGCCCGGCCGGTTGTGGTGCATGTCATTGCTAACTTTATGACCGGCGGCTCATCACGATTAGTAGTCGATATTTATGAATATCTGGGCGGAAAGTACGACCAGAGGATAGTCACCAGCTACGCTCCTCAACCAGCGGCATATGTTGGAATCCCCGTTGAAGAAGTTCGCTTCCCCGACGATGAAACACCGTTCGTAAATCTCTTTAAAGACATTCAACCCGACTTTATACACATGCACTATTGGGGTGACTGTGATGAGCCATGGTATGCGAAGGCGGTAAAGGCAGCCGAGGTGATGGGCATCCCTGTCATTCAAAACATCAACACCCCAGTTGCACCTTACTATTCGGAAGCGATCAAACGCTACGTGTACGTCAGCGATTACGTAAGACGTGTATTCGGGAAAGAGCAATCCGACCACGTCACGGTTTACCCCGGCTCTGACTTCGCCATGTTCCAGTCGCGTAATAGCCGCAAGCCTAAGGAAGACTGTATCGGTATGGTTTACCGCCTTGAGGGCGACAAACTCAACTCCGAATCCATTATGCCTTTCATTCTCGCCGCCCAGAAAAAGCCATCGATCAAAGTATTGATAGTGGGTGGAGGCAGCCTGATGGAGCCTTTTATGAAGGCTACCGAAGAGGCCGGTGTTGCGGAAAACTTTGAGTTCACCGGTTACGTGCCTTACGACACCCTGCCTGCCATTTACGACCGCATGAAGATTTTCGTGGCCCCTGTCTGGAAGGAAAGCTTCGGCCAGGTCAGCCCATTCGCGATGAACATGCGTGTGCCGGTGGTGGGCTTCGATATCGGCGCTATTGGAGAAATCGTTGAAGACGATTCTCTGCTCGCACCGCCAGGCAACTCTGATGCGCTGTCCGATATCATCGTGTCGTTACTTGAAGATGACACTCGTCGCTTGAAAATCGCTGAACTCCACAGAAAACGAGCCCAGAATAATTTCTCTATTCAAGCAATGATTAAGGGTTATCAAAATATTTACAGCGACATCATGGTTGAAAAGAAAAAATGAAAATCGTCTTTTTTGTACATTGTTTCTTCCCCGACCATTTCTATGGGACGGAAACTTATACCCTGGAGCTGGCGAAAAATTATGCTGCCTGGGGCCATGACGTAACTGTCGTGAGCGCGATTTTTCAGGGCGAGCCCGCAACAGAAAATCTTCTCTCTCATTTTGAGTATGAGGGCATTAAGGTTATCTGCCTGGACAAGAACAAGGTTCCGCACAGCCGTATCAAAGAGACGTACTATCAGCCGGAAATGCGCGAAATTCTTAAGTCGCTGCTGTCTGAGTTGCAACCAGATATCGTACATGTCACGCACTTGATCAATCACACCTCTGTGCTGCTCGAAGCGACAACGGCGCTGGGTATTCCTACCTACGCCACATTCACCGACTTCTTTGGCTTTTGTCTCAACAACAAACTGGAAGCCGCAGATGGCGCGCTCTGCGCGGGTCCGTCCCGGAGCCGATCCAACTGTGTCGCCTGCTACATAAAAGAAGCTGCCCGCGGCAAGGTTGGGGGCTGGATGGGGTATGCCAAATCAGCCATGGCAGCAAAGGTCATTGCAACGTCAGCTACGTTCTTGCGCAAAATGCCAGGGCTCAAAAATGGTGAAATTGACGGCACTATTGAAGACATTGCACGCCGCCCCGATACACTGATTTCGCTTTATAACCAGGGCTACAAAGGGGCCGTCGCGCCTACGGCGTTTCTGAAAAAAGCCTACCTGGCCAACGAAGTAAAAGTGCCTATGCACGCACTCTGGTTCGGCATTGATATTGATCGTACGGCCAAGCCTACGCGTTCGTCCGATCATGTCCCGACCATAGGCTTTATCGGTCAGATCGCTCCCCACAAGGGCACGGACCTGTTGGTAGACGCCTTCCAACGGCTGCCGAAAAATTCTGCGCGCTTGAAGATATACGGTCCGGCGGATCAGGACCCTGCCTACATGGCTGACCTCAAAGCGAAGGCAGCGGGTGGCGACATCGCATTCCTAGGCACCTTTGACAAAGGTGACATGGTCGACATCCTGAAGGATCTTGACCTGCTCGTCGTGCCGTCAAAATGGTACGAAAACAGCCCGCTGGTATTGCTAAATGCATTGGCGACGCACACCCCTGTGCTCGTTTCCGATGTACAAGGCATGACCGAGTTCCTCGAACCAGGCGTCAACGGATTAGCGTTTGCCAGAGGAAGTGCCGACGACTTGTATAAAAAACTGTCCAGCCTGGTGTTGGCGCCGGCCACGCTCTATGGCATGTCCTCTACCACAAATTATGACCGGACCCCGGAAACGATGGCCAAGGAAACCTTTGCCATGTATGGCGTCTGATTATTGAACCGACGACTGCCATCAACACCGCGCAAGGTTTGATGGCAGGCTGTGGCCAAAATGAAGTACGTTATCACGCAGCATGCTTTTCCTTCCGTCGACCCCGTATTCAAGGCAAGGGCCGTAAATGGCGATTTCCTCTGAGGCCATATGAGCAGCTTATCCTTGCCCTCCAGCGCCCCACGCATTCTGCTTTGCGTGCATCAGTTTTTTCCGACGTTCAGTGCTGGCACCGAAGTGCTCACTCTATCTACCGCTAAGGCGCTGCGTAGCCTTGGCTATGACGTGCATGTGGTGACGGGCGCCCTGACGCAAGCTCAGCTCTATTCCAGCGATAGCTATGAGTTTCAAGGTTTTACCGTCCATCGCATTTGGACGCCCTATAGACAAGGGCAATTCACAGCCGAGACGGTCGTGGAGGAGTATGACAATCAAAATATTGTGCCCGAGTTTGAGGCGATACTTGAATCATTTGAACCAGACCTGGTACATTTTTTTCATTTTAAAAATCTGACCTTGTCGTGTTTGCAATCCTGCCTTAAGCGCAATATACCCACTGTATTTACGCCTACCGATTATTGGCTGACGTGCAGGACCTGTCAGCTGCTGAAACCTTGGGGAACTCCGGAGTGCAATGGCCCGGCCAGCCACGCGGGAAATTGCCTGAAGCATCTTCTGATGAATACCAATAAGAGAGTATTGGTGGACTCGGTAAAAATAGTACCCGCAAAGATGATTGCTTTACTCTTCCAGATCCTCTCACATCTCCCGCTTTCAAGGCTGGCTCGATATCGAAGAATGTATATCGATCTAAAAAGTCGCAAGTCAATTATTACTGACTATCTATCAAAAACAGATTTGATCCTGCCGCCGACGCAGTCAATTGAATCCTTACTCGAAGCCAATCAAATTTCAGGAAGAAAAATACAACCGCTCAAGTACGCGGTCGAACCTCCTGTCATTACGCAGGAACTGATACTCAGGGAGCACTCGAAGTCAGGCAGCTATACCATTGGCTTTATAGGCACGCTAATAACCCATAAAGGTTGCCATGTGTTGCTGGACGCCATCAAGATGATCGACAACAAAAATATCGACATCCGAATCTACGGCGATACCGAACATTATCCAGACTATGTAGCTTCACTACGGGCACAGTGCGCAGAAGACGAGCGGGTTCATTTTGTCGGCACCTTCGCCCCCGATTTGATCGGTGACGTCATGGCCGATCTCGACGCTCTTGTCATCCCATCAATTTGGCGAGAAAACGCACCCTTGGTACTCCTGAATGCCTTAGCAAGCGGCCTTCCTGTGATCGCCAGTGACGTCACCGGCATCACGGAGTACCTCAATAGCGAAGACGCTGTTGAATTGTTCCCAGCAGGTAACAGTCATGCACTCGCTCAGGTATTGAAAAACCACCTCAACGCATTCAAGCCTGGAACCACTGGCCTACATCGAACGCCAAGAGTTGCAGGCTCTACCTTAAAAATATACGCCAATGCTCTGGACAGAGCGTATATAGGGCTGATTAAAAGGCCTCATGAAAAAACGGAGATTTTATGAAATATGTAATTTTTGGTGGCGGCGGTTTTATTGGTTCCACAATCGCGGATCAACTGCTGAAAGAAGGGCACAGCCTGCGTATTTTTGAGCGCCCCCGTGTGGAGCCTTACCGCAAATTTACGGACGACGAATCGGTTGAGTGGATCACCGGTGACTTCCAGAGCAAGCACAATCTTCACAGTGCCATGGAAGGTACCGACGGGATACTTCATCTGGTATCCACCACCCTGCCCAAGTCTTCCAACGAAGATACCATCTACGATATTCAAACCAACGTCGTCAGCACCTTGAATATGCTCGACTCCATGGTTGAGCTAAACATCAAGAAAATTGTGTTTATTTCGTCGGGCGGAACTGTTTACGGTCGCCCACATCAGATGCCGATTCCTGAGACCCACCCCACTGAACCGGAAGTGTCTTACGGTATCAGCAAGCTGACTATCGAAAAATATTTATATCTCTATAGCCAACTTCATGGCATCGAGCCTATTACCTTACGGGTTGCCAATCCATATGGAGAGCGTCAGCGTATCGAGACCGCGCAAGGCGCAGTAGCAGCCTTTATCAATCGGGCGGTAGCCAACAACCCCATCGAGATATGGGGTGACGGCAGCGTGACCCGTGATTATATCTATATCAAAGATCTCGCCGACGCTTTCGTCAAAGCATTGCGCTATACCGGCAAACATCAAGTTTTCAATTTGGGTTCCGGCACAGGCACTTCGTTGAATGAGCTTATTAATGTTATTGAGAAAATCGTCAACAAACCGATTGAGCGCACGTACAAACCCGGTCGCCCCTTCGACGTACCCGTGAACGTGTTGGACTGCAGCCTAGCCGAACAGGAATTGGGCTGGTCTGCTCAACACAATTTGGCAGACGGCCTGACCAATACTATTGAGTGGTACCTAAAGCAAATGGAAAATAAACCTAAAACCGGCTGAAAAATGTGCCCTCTGCTGAGTCAGCCAAAACTCTCGCGGGAAATGCGCGGCATCAGCGATGCGGCCAGAATTGGGCGGGGTGATGGTATACAATTTTCAGCCGCCTACAGGCAGACTCTTAAAAGAATGGCTTCGTAGAACGTAAAAGCGGGCGGTGCGCTAGCACCAAGTTATTTTCGTCATTTTTATTGATAGGCCATGTGATTGAACACAATGAAAAAGCTCGACGCCTTAACCTCCTTACGATTTTTCGCGGCGGCGATGATCGTATTGGGCCATAGCCATCCGCTATTCGGCTCCTTTGGCATTGCCAATAACTTCTCCCTTTCTCAAGGTGTCTCGTTTTTTTTCACGTTGAGTGGCTTTATCTTAGCCTACAACTACGAGAGCCTGCCGGATTGGAATTCGGCAAAGCGGTTCATAGTCTCGAGGTTTGCTCGTATTTGGCCGCTGCATATTGCAGCGTTGTTGCTATGGATACTGCTCATAACGCCTAGAATTTCCATGGAGTTTTCTGCCCCGGGGGCAATGCTTAAACTGTTGGCCAACGTGACATTGTTGCAGTCTTGGACCTTCACCGCGCCTTACGTGCTCTCATTTAACGGCGTGGCCTGGAGCATTTCCACCGAAGCATTCTTCTATGTGATTTTTGTCTTTGTCGCCCTGAGCCCGAGCAAGCGGCTACCGATAAGCCTTGCCCTTAGCGCCATTTGTACAGCGGCGCTGATTCTTGCTGCGACCACAATCCCGTTATCATCAGATGACGGCGCCCCGGGCGTGAGCATGTTTGGTGCCCTTTACACTAACCCGCTCGCCCGTTTGCTGGAGTTTTTATTTGGAGTTTATTGCGCAAAACTGTATAAATTAAAATCGCCTGCGACAAATAATATTTCGCCTTGGACTTGGCTGTTAATAGAGTTGTCTGCTCTCGCCGCTATTGGCTACGCACTCTACGTGGTCGCCAGACCAGCCGTCATATCTCAATACACAGGCGCAGGACTCGGCTACTACATTTACAAGGAAGGTATCTGGCTACTGTGGGGCGCCTTGATTCTCGTCTTTGCTTCTAGCCGAGGCCCTGTGGCGAGGATTTTATCAACCCGACCGCTAGTGTTTCTGGGTGAGATCAGCTTTGCACTCTATCTCGCACACATGATCGTCTTTAACCTGGCAAGCTTGAACGCCCCCTTATTCAAGGAACTGGGCAACCTAGGGATGCCCATCTTCTGGCTTATCTGTATTACAAGCGCTGCCGCCTTACACTTGACTGTAGAAGATCCGTGCAGACGCCTGATCGTCAACTGGTGGGACAAAAAGCCACGTATTACTATCAAAAAACTTTATCGTGTCCCGCAGTGGCTAAGCCTGATTGTTCTCGTTGCAGGGTCTGCCGTGGCCTCTAATTACCAACCAAGCACGGTGGTCGGCGTTAGTCGCCCTCAAAATACCATTGAGGGCGCAGGGAGCGTAATTCCTGCTAACCGTTTCGCAAACGGTATTAGCTTGACCGACATTACTTCGTCCGCGCCTAAAGACGGCTTGATCACTCTTAAGTTTTACTTTACGACCCATGACGATATCTCTCTCAATCGTCACTTGGGTATCCACCTTAACGATGCAGGGGGAAACATTATCACCGTGGCAGGGGATATTGTGATTGATAGGTCTAGTACATCGCACGCGAAGGGTTTTTCATGGATGAACACGATAACTGTTAAGGAAGCTGATTTGAAAAACGCAGCTTCAATTGGCATTGCCAACTTTCAAGATGTAAATAAATTGAATGAGATCGCTGAAGGACCATCGGATTGGGGAGGGAAAAGGCTAGTAATATCAACAGCGTCTCTTCGGTAAAATCCAGTCCGAGCACCTGGCTTCGCTTTTTAACTTCTGCTTGGTCGCTGACCAGACCTCCGCTAAGAAAGAGGGTGTACTTAAACTCAAGTACACTCCGCCTCTAAGCCCTACAAAGAGTATTTCACCGTATGCATCCCGCCCCTCTACTGCGTAACAAGGCAGGCTATCAAAAAGCGGCAACCCCTGGATAACAACCTGAGTAATGTTGTATCAGATTTATTCTAGGCGTATTTAAAAGCCATCCCACCTACTTAATTATAACCAGACAGCATAATTTTAAACTTTAGGGAGGGAGAACGAAGGGCCTGCGGAATTCTCGATTACTGCAAATCGGCGTGCAGCGTCGGAACGGAAAGAGGAATGGAAAAACCTAATTTTTCATTCTAAAACAGAATTAAAAAACTGCAGTTTACGCCCACCCGCCTCTCCTTTGACAATTTCCTATGCTTATTCAAACACCTCAGCATCTGCGATGAACTTGGCACTTGCATCCTTTGCAGCCAATATAACATCTCCCTCAAATGGCCAATCAATAGCCAGCGCGGGATCATTCCAACGAATACTACGCTCATACTCAGGAGCGTAGTAATCCGTGGTTTTATAGAGAAACTCCGCCGTCTCAGAGAGCACAACAAAGCCATGCGCGAAGCCTTCCGGCACCCATAGCTGGTGTTTGTTCTCGGCAGACAAATAGGTCCCTACCCATTTGCCGAAAGTCGCGGAGCTACGACGGAGGTCCACAGCCACATCAAATACTTCGCCTTGGACCACACGTACCAACTTCCCTTGGGCCTGTTGGATTTGATAATGCAGCCCGCGTAACACACCCTTTGCCGATCGCGAATGGTTGTCCTGGACAAATTGCACAGGACGACCGATAGCGCTTTCGAACTGTTGGTGGTTGAAGCTTTCGAAGAAAAAACCCCGATCGTCGCCGAATACCTTGGGTTCGAATAGCACTACTTCAGCAATAGCTAACGGTGTTGCTTTCATTAGTAAATGGTCTCGCTCAACAGCCGCTTGAGGTATTGCCCGTAACCGTTTTTGGCCAGTGGTGCCGCCAGACGTTCCAGTTGCTCAGCATCGATCCACTTTTGACGGAACGCAATTTCTTCAGGGCAGGCAACTTTAAGACCCTGCCGATGCTCCAGAGTGGCGATAAAGTGACTTGCTTCAAGAAGAGACTCGTGAGTACCAGTGTCCAACCAGGCATAACCCCGCCCCATGATCTCGACAGAAAGACTGCCTCGTTCCATGTAAACGCGATTGAGGTCTGTGATCTCCAACTCGCCACGAGGCGAAGGCTTGATGCTTTTGGCAATATCAACTACTTGCTGATCATAGAAATACAGCCCGGTGACCGCGTAGTTCGATTTCGGCTTGAGTGGTTTCTCTTCCAGGCTCATTGCCTTGCCCTGCTTATCGAACTCCACCACGCCATAGCGCTCCGGATCGTTCACGTGATAAGCAAAGACGCTCGCGCCTTCCTCGCGGACCATTGCGCTTTTGAGCAACTGATCAAAATGATGGCCGTGATAAATATTGTCACCCAGCACCAGGGCAGACAAATCATTACCGATGAAATCTTCGCCAATGATGAACGCCTGCGCCAAGCCATCCGGTGAAGCCTGCACGGCATACGAAATATTCAAGCCCCACTTGCTGCCGTCACCCAGCAGTTGCTCGAAGCGCGGGGTGTCCTGCGGCGTGGAGATGATGAGGATGTCGCGAATACCCGCCAGCATCAGCGTAGTCAGCGGGTAGTAGATCATCGGCTTGTCGTAGACCGGCAGCAATTGCTTGGAAATTGCCAGGGTTGCTGGGTGCAGGCGGGTGCCTGAACCGCCGGCCAAAATAATTCCTTTACGTTTAAGCATGTTCATTTCTCTAGAATTTCTACGAGCATCCGTGCCACGCCGTCCTGCCATTGAGGCAAGCGCAGTGAGAAGGCATTCTGCAGTTTTTGAGTGTTGAGTCGGGAATTGCCGGGGCGCTGGGCGGGTGTGGGGTAAGCCGCCGTAGCAATCGCACCCACGTTTGCCGGGGCGACCTTGAGCTGCACGCCGGCCGCTTGTGCCTGTTCAAGCACGAAGCGGGCATAACGGTGCCAGGTGGTCTCGCCCGCTGCTGCAAGGTGATAAACCCCGCTCAATTGCGGGTTGACACCGAGCGTGCGGATAGCGTGGGCGGTGATGTCGGCCAGCAGGTCGGCGCCGGTCGGCGTGCCAAACTGGTCGTCGATCACGTTCAGGCTGTCGCGTTCGCTGGCCAGGCGCAGCATGGTCTTGGCGAAGTTGTTACCGCGAGCGGCGTAGACCCAGCTGGTACGCAAGATCAGGTGCGCACAGCCGCTGGCCTGGATGGCCTGCTCGCCCTGCAGCTTGGTCGAACCGTAGACGCTCAACGGGCCGACCGAGTCGCTTTCCAACCAGGGCGTGTCGCCAGTGCCGGCGAACACGTAGTCGGTGGAATAGTGCACCAGCAACGCATTCAGCTTCAGCGCTTCGGCGGCCAGCACTGCCGGGGCTTCTGCGTTCACACGCATGGCTTGGGCAGGCTCGCTTTCGGCTTTGTCGACGGCGGTGTAGGCGGCGGCGTTGACGATAACGTCAGGCGCAAAGCGCTGCACGGTCGCGGCCAGGCCTTGCAAGTCGTTGAGGTCGCCGCAGTAGTCCTGGCTTTTGGAGTCGAGCGCAAGCACTTGGCCCAAAGGGGCCAAGCTGCGTTGGAGTTCCCATCCCACTTGGCCATTTTTGCCAAGCAGCAGGATCTTCATGCCGTGCGCTCGGCGTAGTTCTTTTCAACCCACTCGCGGTACGAGCCGGATTGGATATTGCTGACCCAATCCTGGTTATCCAAGTACCACTCGACGGTTTTGCGAATACCGGTTTCGAATGTTTCAGCCGGCTTCCAGCCCAACTCACGCTCCAGTTTGCGCGCGTCGATGGCATAACGGCGGTCGTGGCCTGGGCGGTCGGTCACGTAAGCGATCTGATCGCTATAAGGCTTGCCGTCCACTTGCGGGCGCAGCTCGTCGAGCAAGGCGCAAACAGTGTGGACGATGTCCAGGTTCGGCTTTTCGTTCCAGCCACCTACGTTATAGACCTCGCCCACAGTGCCGGCTTCCAGCACGCGACGGATAGCGCTGCAGTGGTCTTTTACGTACAGCCAGTCACGAATTTGCTGACCGTCGCCGTACACCGGCAGTGCTTTACCGGCCAGTGCGTTGACGATCATCAGCGGAATCAGTTTTTCCGGGAAATGGTAAGGACCATAGTTGTTCGAGCAATTGGTCGTCAGCACCGGCAGGCCATAGGTATGGTGATAGGCGCGGACCAAATGGTCGCTCGCAGCCTTGCTCGCCGAGTAAGGGCTGTTTGGTTCGTACTGGTGAGTTTCGGTGAACGCCGGATCGTCCTTGGCCAGGGAGCCGTAGACTTCGTCGGTCGAAACATGCAGGAAGCGGAAGGATTGCTGTGCATCGGCGTCCAAACCTTTCCAGTAGGTACGCACTGCTTCCAGCAAACGGAAGGTACCGACGACGTTAGTCTCGATAAAGTCTTCGGGGCCATGAATAGAGCGGTCGACGTGCGACTCGGCAGCGAAGTTCAGGATAGCGCGCGGCTGGTGCTCTGCGAGCAAGCGCTGGACCAGTTGGTTATCGGCGATATCGCCCTGTACGAATACATGGCGCTTGTCACCCTCGAGCGAGCTGAGGTTCTCCAGGTTGCCGGCGTACGTCAGCTTATCCAGGTTAATGACCGGCTCATCTGTCTGAGCTACCCAGTCCAATACAAAGTTTGCACCGATAAAGCCAGCACCGCCGGTTACTAAGATAGTCATTGAGTCAGATCTTTTTCAGTAATGTTGCAAAAATTAGCCCGAGGTTCCCCATGAACGTCTGCCGATATAAACCGGCGGACCAGAACCCCAGCACTCGTCTAAATAACGTTTGACTGCGTGCAATTTTAAAGCGTGCGAGGGTCGTTCGATGCTCTTCGCAAAGACGATGCTCCATGGCTTCGAGTGCTCGAATATTCTGTTCGTTCCACTCGTAAAAACGTCCTTGAAAGATCATCCGTAGCCGAACCAGACGTGCTGCCCAGCTAGAGTTGCTGCCAATCAGATTTTCATCATGCTGGCGGTACTGCATTCTAGGCACAGCATCGTAGTGAACGACACCTCCCGCGCCTGTAACGAGTTGATACGCCCACCAATCATGGGAGGGCACAATGACATCCGCACCTGCCTCGATGATCAGGTCGCGCGCGGCCTGGTTGAAAACCATGGTATTGCCGCCCGCAATGCTCTGGACCAATGCATTCGAGAAATGTGGAGGTAGCGCGAAAAGAGGAGAAAAACCAAGCGCAGCGCCCGAATCGCCGACCAACTTAGTCCGGCCGCAATAAAGTGCTGGCACATTCGAAGGCTGGCTTTGCAACCAGTCGACAGCCACCTGCAGTTTGTCCTCGTTCCAGATATCGTCCTGATCACACCAGGCAAAATAATCCGCCTGAATCTCAGAACGACAAGTCAACGAGAGGAAATTTGCCACGAAGCCTTTCTGAGGGCCAGACACCACGCTTAAACGGTCGCTGCCCCAACGATTACAGTAGTGCTGAAAAATCGCTGGTGAGCCATCTTTGGAACCATCATCGGAGATGAATAACCTCCAGCCCTGATGACTCTGTCGCTCAATGGAGTCGAGCTGTTCCGCAAGAAACGTCTCACCATTGTACGAGCACATCAGCACCGCAACGTTCGCCAAGCTAACGTCACTAGGGAGAGTATTAGAAAGACTACGCGATGCGAATATAGACACAATATCCCTTTGCGAGCGTACTACATATCCTGTAGGGAGGTAGGATATAGGCCACAATAAGGTCGGAATTATTACAGCATTGGTCTGTAAGAGCAATCTTACTTGTGACCGATGGTCGACCACTCAGCGCTCCTCAAACCCTCTACAACGAGGTGTTGCACCTGTTAGGTGCAACACCTCTATTAGCCGTACTCCGATGGAGCATTCACCTTGGCCGGTTGCAGTCAACTCGTCATTCAGTGCTCAGTGTATAGTTCAGCTTCTACGAAACACAAACCCCAACCCGACAACGATCAACCCCATCCCCAACACGCTCAACAACGCCAGCCGATTGCCAAAAATCAGGTAATCCATCACTGCCGTTACCGCCGGTACCAGGTAAAACAGGCTGGTGACATTCACCAGATTGCCACGCGCGATCAGTCGATACAGCAGCAGCGTCGCCAGCAAAGACACCACCAGGCCCATCCACAGCACCGGCAGATAAAAGCTGGCGCTTTGCTCAAAGTGGAACGGCTGGAACGGCACAAACACCGCGCACAGCAGCAGCCCCGCCACGTACTGCACCGGCAGCGTGCCCAACGGGTTGTCGGTGATACGTTTTTGCATGATCGAACCGAGCGTCATGCTGGCCAGCGCCAGCAAGCCGAACAGCATCCCGGCCAGGGACATACGCGACAGCCCGATGCCCTGATAGACCACCATGATCAACCCCGCCAACCCCAGCCCCAGGCCGAACAACCGGCTTAGCGAGCGCTGACGCTCCATCAGTACCACCGTAAGGATCGGCTGCACGCCCATGATGGTGGCCATCATCCCTGGCGTGACTTTGAGGTCCAGCGCCAGCAGGTAGAAAATCTGATACGCCCCCAACAACACCAGGCCGGTCGCCGCCGCGTACAGCATGGGTTTGCCGGGGCGCGGCAGTTTCAGCTTGAGGATCGGCACCAGGATCACCAGGCCCGCCAGGGCGATGGCAAAACGGATCAATAAGAAGGCAAAGGGTGAAGCATGGGCCAGGCCCCACTTGGAGAAAATCGCCCCGCTGCTCCACAGCAGGACAAACAGGCTCGTCGAGGCCGCCGCGGCCACGGATTGTTTCGAAAAAACAGACATGGTTACCACCTGTCATCAGGCAAAAAAGCCGATTCAGCAGACGCTGAGATTCAATGGTTTTTTTCAGGCGGGCAGACGGGAACAGCGATTCGCTGATCAGCCCGAAATGCCAACACCCGGCGGTGATACGACTGCGTACACCGGCGTGCTACTGACAGGCGGGGGATAGTGACTGATCTGCGCAGGCTGCTTGTTCCCACACGGCACGACCACAGCGTTGACCGCTGAATCGACTACCGCTATGCGCTGGGAAGCTGGCATGTGCTGATCTTTTTGAAGGGATAAAGACCCGGGAACTATAACCAGCCGCCAACCGGTTTTGCAATCACTTCACCCAAGCGTTTTGCGTGGCAGAGTTTTCATGCCGGCAACGAAAACCGGTCGTTATAATGCTGGCCGGTTTTTTTCAAGGATTTCACATGTTTGCTCTGCCCTGGCTGTACCTCGTGCTGCTTTCCATTGGCTATGTACTGGCCCTGACCTACGGGCAACTGGGCATGCTGGCGGCGGTCTCCGTGGTCATGCTGCTGATCGCAGGTTACGCCGTGCGCCAGCAACGCAACCCGTGGGCGCGTTACGTCGGGCACGGCCTGTTTATCGTGCTGGCGCTGGGCCTGGCGATGCATTGGCTGCCAGGCTTCTACAACGGCCGTGGCATCGCGCCTCAACGCTTTACGCCTGATTCAGTGCCCTTCTCGATGTACCTCAACCAGGACAAACCGTTGATCGGCTTCTGGCTGCTGCTGGCCTGCCCCTGGATCGTGGCACGCAGGTCATTGCGCCTGTCGATCTGCGTCACGGCGCTGGCCTTGACCCTGACGGCAGTCGCAGCATTGGGCGGCGCAATGTTGCTGGGGATGATCAGTTGGGCGCCCAAATGGCCGGAACAGGCGTGGTTGTGGGTATTGAACAACCTGCTGCTGGTGACCCTGGTTGAAGAGGCGCTGTTTCGTGGCTATATCCAGGGCGGCCTGAGCGAGCGCTTCAAACATCTGCCTTACGGCGAGAATGTGGCGCTGCTGCTGGCCTCGCTGTTATTCGGTTTGGTGCACCTGGGCGCAGGTTGGCACTGGGTATTGCTGGCCAGCATCGCCGGGGTCGGTTATGGCCTGGCGTATCGCTTTGGCGGGTTGGGCGCGGCAATTGCCACGCACTTCGGGCTGAACCTGCTTCACTTCGGGCTGTTTACCTACCCGATGCTGGCCGGCTGATTATTGCAAAAATAAGTTAAATAAAAGCCCGCAAGCGCCGATAACCCCTGAAAGCCTTGCGGATTGAACAACCATGCGTAATAACCAACCCGTTACCCAGCGCGAACGTACCTTCCCCGCTCAGCAACGGTTGATCTCCACCACGGATGCCAAAGGGGTCATTACCTACTGCAACGACGCTTTTGTCGAAATCAGTGGGTTCACCCGCGACGAACTGGTCCGAGCGCCGCACAACCTGGTGCGTCACCCGGATGTTCCGCCTGCGGTGTTCGCACACATGTGGTCCACGCTCAAACAAGGCTTGCCATGGATGGGCATCGTCAAGAACCGCTGCAAGACCGGCGATCACTACTGGGTTAACGCCTATGTGACACCGGTCTTCGATGGCAACCAGGTGATTGGCTACGAATCGGTGCGCATCAAGCCCACCGCCGAGCAGATCCGCCGGGCCGAAGCGCTCTATCAACGCATCAACCAGGGCAAGTCGGCCGTGCCGCAGCGCGACAAGTGGCTGCCGGTGTTGCAGGACTGGCTGCCGTTTATCCTGGTCAGCCAGCTGAGCTTCATGATCGGTGCATCGCTCAACTCCCACTGGGGCTTTGCCCTGGCGGCGGGCCTGTCGGTGCCACTGGGTCTGTTGGGGCTGAGTTGGCAGCAGCGCGGCCTCAAGCGCTTGCTGCGTTTGGCCGAACAGACCACGTCTGACCCGCTGATCGCGCAGATGTACACCGACAGCCGGGGCGCCCAGGCGCGGCTGGAGATGTCGATTCTCAGCCAGGAAGCGCGCTTGAAGACCTGTCTGACACGTTTGCAGGACACGGCCGAGCACCTCAACGACCAAGCGGCGCGGTCCAACACCCTGGCACATAACAGCTCCAGCGGCCTGGAACGCCAGCGCGTGGAAACCGAGCAGGTGGCCACGGCGGTCAACCAGATGGCAGCGACCACTCAGGAAGTCGCCAGCCATGTACAGCGCACGGCGGACGCCACCCAGGAAGCCAATCGCCTGACCGGTCGCGGCCGCGACATCGCCGGGGAAACCCGCGAGGCGATCCAGCGCCTGTCGGTGGCCGTGGGCGAGACAGGTGTGACCGTCACCCAACTGGCCAAGGACAGCGATGAAATCGGCGGCGTGGTCGATGTGATCAAAGGCATTGCCGACCAGACCAACCTGCTGGCACTGAACGCGGCCATCGAAGCGGCGCGCGCCGGTGAGATGGGCCGAGGTTTTGCGGTGGTGGCTGACGAAGTTCGCCAACTGGCGCAGCGCACCGCCGAGTCCACCGGGCAGATCCATACGCTGATCGCCAAGCTGCAACACACCGCAGCGGCGGCCGTGCAAACCATGGACGCCGGGCATCGCCAGGCTGAAGAAGGTGTGGCGCGGGTGATGGAGGCGGATCAGGCGTTGGTGGGCATCAGTGAGGCGGTGGCCAATATCACTGACATGACCACGCAGATTGCCGCCGCGACCGAAGAGCAAAGCGCAGTGGCCGAAGAGATCAGCCGCAACATCAGCACGATTGCGCTGTTGGCGGACCAGACCTCGGAGCAGGCCATGAACTCGGCGCAATTGAGTGAAGAGCTCACGCATACGGCCAATACCCAGTATTCGCTGGTAGCGCGTTTTAACCGGTAATTCGCTATACAGATCGTTCCCACGCTCTGCGTGGGAACGCCTCCTGTGACGCTCTGCGTCACGGCTTTAAAAGCGGACGCAGAGCGTCCAGGGCTGCATTCCCACGCGGAGCGTGGGAACGATCAAATGGGGCCCTAACAGCCGCCCAAAAACTCAGCCACCTTCACCGCCGCAGCCTCCAGATGCTGCTCATGACTAAACCCTGAGGCCTTCAACGGCTTCAAATCATGATCCCCCGCCACCAGCCACATCACCTCGATACTCGGCGATAAGTCATACCCTTCCACCGTCGCCCGATTGCCCAGCGCATCGCGCTCGCCCTGCACAATCAACGTCGGCACCTTCAACCCGGCCAGATGTTCGACCCGAGGTTTTTCCGGCTTGCCCACCGCATAAAACGGATAACCCAAACACACCAGCCCCTCAGCCCCCAGCTCATCTGCCAACAAACTGGCCATGCGCCCGCCCATGGACTTGCCGCCAACCGCCAGCTTCCCAGCGACATGACGTCGCACCTCGGCATACACCTCACGCCAGCATTCGAGCAGTTTCGGCGCCGGGTTCGGCGGGCGTTTGCCGCCGTCGACGCGGCGTTGAGCCATGTAGGGGAACTCGAAGCGCAACACGTTCACACCATGCCCGGCAAGGCGTGCAGCCATGTCGTTCATGAAGGATGAGTCCATCGGGGCGCCAGCGCCGTGGGCCAGGATCAGCGTCACAGGTGTGCGTGCGCCAGCCACGGTCGCTGCATCCCACAACCAGCCGCGCTCGCGCACACACTGCGCCCATTGATCCCCGTCAATACTGGCCTTGTGCTCTTTGCCCATGCTTGCCTCGCTTTTTAGTCTGCCTATAACTCCAGCCCAAGTGCCGCACTTGCTTGGGTTGAACCGTGGATGGGGAACCATGAACACTACTTTAAGTACCGCCTATAACTACAAGGTGGTCCGCCAATTCGCCATTATGACGGTGGTGTGGGGCATCGTCGGCATGGGGCTCGGGGTTTTTCTCGCCGCCCAATTGGTATGGCCTGCGCTCAACTTCGATTTACCCTGGACCAGCTTCGGCCGTTTGCGCCCGCTGCACACCAACGCAGTGATCTTTGCTTTCGGTGGCTGCGCGCTGTTCGCCAGCTCGTTTTACTCGGTGCAACGCACCTGCCAAACCCAACTGTTCGCGCCGAAAATCGCCGCGTTCTGCTTCTGGGGCTGGCAGTTGGTCATCCTCCTGGCGGCGATCACCTTGCCGCTGGGTTACACCAGCTCCAAGGAATACGCCGAGCTGGAATGGCCGATCGACATCCTCATCACCATTGTCTGGGTGGCCTACGCCATCGTGTTCTTCGGCACGGTGATGAAGCGCAACACCAAGCACATCTACGTGGGCAACTGGTTCTTCGGTGCGTTCATCATCACCGTGGCCATCCTGCATATCGTCAACAACCTGGAAATCCCGGTCAGCCTGACCAAGTCCTACTCCCTCTACGGCGGTGCGACGGATGCCATGGTGCAGTGGTGGTATGGGCATAACGCCGTGGGCTTTTTCCTCACCGCAGGCTTCCTGGGGATGATGTATTACTTCGTGCCCAAGCAGGCCGAGCGTCCGGTGTATTCCTATCGTTTGTCCATCGTGCACTTCTGGGCGCTGATCACCCTGTACATCTGGGCCGGCCCCCACCACTTGCACTACACCGCGCTGCCGGACTGGGCACAGTCGCTGGGCATGGTGATGTCGCTGGTACTGCTGGCACCCAGCTGGGGCGGCATGATCAACGGCATGATGACCCTCTCGGGCGCCTGGCATAAGTTGCGCAGCGACCCGATTCTGCGCTTCCTCGTGGTCTCTCTGGCCTTCTACGGCATGTCGACCTTCGAAGGGCCGATGATGGCCATCAAGACGGTCAACGCCCTCTCCCACTACACCGACTGGACCATCGGCCACGTACACGCCGGCGCCCTCGGCTGGGTGGCGATGATTTCCATCGGCGCGCTGTACCACATGATTCCGAAAATCTTCGGCCGCGAGCAGATGTACAGCCTTGGCCTGATCAACGCGCACTTCTGGCTGGCCACCATCGGCACCGTGCTCTACATCGCTTCGATGTGGGTCAACGGCATTGCCCAGGGCCTGATGTGGCGTGCGGTCAACGAAGACGGCACCTTGACCTACTCCTTCGTCGAAACCCTGGTGGCCAGCCACCCTGGCTTCATCGTGCGGTTGGTGGGCGGTGCGATCTTCCTCAGCGGCATGTTGCTGATGGCTTACAACACCTGGCGCACCGTGCGCTCGGCGCAACCTGCCGAAGTCACCGCTGCGGCGCAGATGGCCTGAGGAGTCGATGATGAAACACGAAACGATTGAAAAGAACGTCGGCCTGTTGATGCTGCTCATGGTGCTTGCCGTGAGCATCGGCGGCCTGACCCAGATCGTCCCGCTGTTCTTCCAGGACGTCACCAACAAACCGGTGGAAGGCATGAAGCCCTACACCGCACTGCAACTGGAAGGTCGCGATATCTACATCCGCGAAGGCTGTGTGCAGTGCCACTCGCAGATGATCCGCCCGTTCCGCGCCGAAACCGAGCGCTACGGCCACTACTCGGTAGCCGGTGAAAGCGTGTGGGACCACCCGTTCCTGTGGGGCTCCAAGCGCACCGGGCCGGACCTGGCACGCGTCGGCGCACGCTACTCGGACGACTGGCACCGCGCGCACTTGTACAACCCGCGCAACGTGGTACCGGAGTCAAAAATGCCGGCCTACCCGTGGCTGGTTACAGCCCAAGTCGACAGCAGCCACACCGAGACCAAGTTGAAAGTGATGCGCACCCTCGGCGTGCCGTACACCGACGACGACATCAGTGGCGCCGTCGCCAGCCTCAAGGGCAAGACCGAGATGGACGCGCTGGTTTCGTACCTGCAAGTGCTCGGCACTGCCATCAAGAGCAAGAGGTGAGCCATGGGATTTGAATTCGATGCGGGCACCATCCGCGGCCTTGGCACGCTGGTGGTCGCCATCGCCTTTATCGGCCTGTCGCTGTGGGTGTTCAACAACCGGCGCAACGCGGACTTCGAGCAGGCCCGCCTGCTGCCGTTTGCCGATGAACCTTCCCCGTCCGACGCTCAAGAAGAGCCTGCAACAAGGAGCACCCAGCCATGACTACCTTTTGGAGTACATGGATCTGCGTATTGACCCTCGGCAGCCTGATCGGGCTGACCTGGCTGTTGGTCGGCACCCGCAAGGGCGAAACCAAAGGCAGCGTTGACCAGACCATGGGCCATGCCTTCGACGGCATCGAGGAATACGACAACCCGCTGCCCCAGTGGTGGTTCATGTTGTTCGCCGGCACCCTGGTGTTTGCGGTCGGCTACCTGATCCTCTACCCGGGCCTGGGCAACTGGAAAGGCGTGTTGCCGGGCTATGAAGACGGCTGGACCCAGACCAAGGAATGGGACAAGGAAATGGCCAAGGCTGATGCCAGGTTCGGGCCGATCTTCGCCAAATTCTCGGCCATGCCGGTGGAAGAAGTGGCCAAAGACCCGCAAGCGCTGAAAATGGGTGGGCGCCTGTTCGCCTCCAACTGCGCGGTGTGTCACGGCTCGGATGCCAAGGGCGCGTATGGTTTCCCGAACCTGGCGGACAACCTCTGGCGCTGGGGCGGCTCGGCTGAAGCAATCAAGGCGACGATCATGAGCGGGCGCCATGCGGCGATGCCGGCCTGGGGTGAAATCCTCGGTGAGGACGGCGTGAAGAATGTCGCCGCTTATGTGCGTCATGACCTGGCCAAGCTGCCGTTGCCGGCCGACAACAGCGCCGACCTGGTGGCCGGTCAAGCCGCGTTCAACACCACCTGCGTGGCGTGCCACGGCCCACAAGGCCACGGCATGGAAGCCATGGGTGCGCCGAACCTGACCGAGCCTGCCGGTTTCATCTACGGCACCAGCCTGGCCCAGTTGCAGCAGACCATCCGCCACGGTCGCCAAGGCCAGATGCCGGCGCAGGAGGTACTGCAAGGCAATGACAAGGTGCACCTGCTGGCAGCCTATGTGTACAGCCTGTCCCATACCGCTGATGGCGCAACGCCAGAAAGCCAACCTGAGTAACTGACCTGTGGCGAGGGAGCCTGCTCCCTCGCCATAGGTTCAGCGTTCGTTCTCGACATTACGCGGCCAAGTGTCGCACCCTTCCCAAGTCCAACTTTCCCCTCCTCACTTTCGGGTCTACGCTTGTTCCCACAGTGGACCAATCCCGGCCTACGCGACGGTATTCGTTGCGCCCCTGAAAATTCCTGTCCACTCGATCAGCTTTCCATTTCCGATTTTGTCCCTACGCAAAACATGGAAAGGGCGCAGAATCTGGCTCGGAACGCATTGATACAGGTCAGTCATTGCGTTGCAATGGCCCCTCGCTTTCTACATACTTGCGGCCGATTTTACCTATAAAAAAACCTAAACCGTGGAACCTTAGAATGAGCACAGCAATCAGTCCGACTGCTTATAACTATAAGGTCGTCCGCCAGTTCGCCATCATGACGGTGGTCTGGGGGATCCTTGGCATGGGGCTCGGGGTGTTTATCGCCTCGCAACTGGTGTGGCCGGAATTGAATTTCGGTTTGCCATGGACGACCTTCGGCCGCCTGCGCCCGCTGCACACCAACCTGGTGATTTTCGCCTTCGGTGGTTGTGCGTTATTTGCCACTTCCTACTATGTCGTGCAGCGAACCTGCCAGACGCGACTGATCTCCGATGGCCTCGCCGCCTTCACCTTCTGGGGCTGGCAAGCCGTGATCCTCGGCGCCATCATCACCCTGCCGCTGGGCTACACCACCACCAAGGAATACGCCGAGCTGGAATGGCCGATCGCGATTTTGCTCGCCATCGTCTGGGTGACCTACGCCGTGGTGTTCTTCGGCACCATCGTCAAGCGCAAGACCAAGCACATCTATGTGGGCAACTGGTTCTACGGTGCCTTCATCCTGGTGACGGCGATGCTGCACATCGTCAACCACGCCTCCTTGCCGGTGAGCTGGTTCAAGTCCTACTCGGCCTATGCAGGGGCAACCGACGCAATGATCCAGTGGTGGTACGGCCACAACGCCGTGGGGTTCTTCCTCACCACCGGTTTCCTGGGGATGATGTACTACTTCGTGCCCAAGCAGGCCGAACGCCCGATCTACTCCTATCGCCTGTCCATCGTGCACTTCTGGGCGCTGATCACCCTGTACATCTGGGCCGGTCCTCACCACCTGCACTACACCGCACTGCCGGACTGGGCGCAATCGTTGGGCATGGCCATGTCGATCATCCTGCTGGCGCCAAGTTGGGGCGGCATGATCAACGGCATGATGACGCTGTCGGGCGCCTGGCATAAATTGCGCACCGACCCGATCCTGCGCTTTCTGGTGGTATCGCTGGCGTTCTACGGCATGTCGACCTTCGAAGGCCCGATGATGGCCATCAAGACGGTCAACTCGCTGTCCCACTACACCGACTGGACCATCGGCCACGTACACGCCGGTGCCCTCGGCTGGGTGGCGATGATTTCCATCGGCGCGCTGTACCACATGATCCCCAAACTGTTCGGCCGCCCACAGATGCACAGCGTTGGCCTGATCAACGCGCACTTCTGGCTGGCGACTATCGGTACCGTGCTCTACATCGCCTCGATGTGGGTCAACGGCATCACCCAGGGCCTGATGTGGCGTGCCATCAACGATGACGGCACCCTCACCTACTCCTTCGTCGAAGCGCTGCAAGCCAGCCATCCGGGTTACATCGTGCGCGCCCTGGGCGGTGCATTCTTTGCCTCCGGCATGTTCCTGATGGCCTACAACGTCTGGCGCACCGTGCGTGCCGCCGACCCGGTAGAAGCCGAAGCCGCCGCCAAGATCGCCGTTGTGGGAGCTCACTGATGAAGCATGAAGTAGTCGAGAAGAATATCGGCCTGCTGGCCTTCTTCATGGTCATCGCCGTGAGTATCGGCGGCCTGACCCAGATCGTTCCGCTGTTTTTCCAGGACGTGACCAACAAGCCGGTCGAAGGCATGAAGCCGCGCACCGCCCTTGAAGTCGAAGGCCGCGACGTCTACATCGCCAACGGCTGCGTAGGCTGCCACTCGCAGATGATCCGCCCGTTCCGTGCCGAAACCGAACGCTACGGCCACTACTCGGTAGCCGGTGAAAGCGTGTGGGACCACCCGTTCCTGTGGGGCTCCAAACGTACCGGCCCGGACCTGGCCCGTGTCGGCGGGCGTTACTCCGATGACTGGCAGCGCGCGCACTTGTACAACCCGCGCAACGTGGTGCCTGAGTCGAAAATGCCGGCGTACCCCTTCCTGGTGGAAAACAAGCTCGACGGCAAGGACACAGCCAAGAAGCTCGAAGTCCTGCGCACCCTGGGCGTGCCCTACACCGATGAAGACATCGCCGGTGCCGCCGCTGCCGTGAAGGGCAAGACCGAAATGGACGCATTGGTGGCCTACCTGCAAGGCCTTGGCACCATCATCAAAAGCAAACGGTGATCTTCATGGATATCGGGATGATTCGTGGCCTGGGCACCGTTGTGGTGATGGTGGCCTTTGTCGGCCTGGCGCTGTGGGTGTTCAGCCCGCGCCGCAAGTCGGAGTTTGACGACGCGACCATGCTGCCCTTTGCAGATGATCCCGAGGCCATCAAGCACGTCGAGCAAGCTTCTAGGAGTAACAAAGAATGACTACGTTCTGGAGTCTGTACGTCACAGTCCTCAGTCTGGGTACCATTTTCGCCCTGACCTGGCTGCTGCTGTCGACCCGCAAGGGCCAGCGCACCGAGCAGACGGACGAGACCGTCGGCCACTCGTTCGACGGCATCGAGGAGTACGACAACCCGCTGCCAAAATGGTGGTTCATGCTGTTTGTCGGCACCATCATCTTTGCCCTTGGCTACCTGGCGCTGTACCCCGGCCTGGGCAACTGGAAAGGCCTGCTGCCGGGCTACAACTACCTCGACAATGACAAGCAAACCCCCTTCGCCAACGGCCAGACCGGCTGGACCGGCGTGCACGAATGGGAAAAGGAGATGGCCAAGTCGGACGCCAAGTTCGGTCCGATCTTCGCCAAATTCGCCGCGATGCCGATTGAAGAAGTCGCCAAAGACCCGCAAGCCTTGAAGATGGGCGGCCGTTTGTTCGCCTCCAACTGCTCGGTGTGCCACGGCTCCGACGCCAAGGGCGCCTACGGCTTTCCCAACCTGACCGACGCCGATTGGCGCTGGGGCGGCGAGCCGGCCACCATCAAGGAAACCATCATGAAAGGCCGCCACGCGGTGATGCCGGCCTGGGCCGAGGTCATTGGCGAGCAAGGCGTGGCCGACGTGGCGGGCTTTGTGGTGACCAACCTCGATGGCCGCAAACTGCCGGAAGGCGCCAAGGCCGACGTGGCCAACGGCGCGAAACTCTTCGCCGCCAACTGCGTGGCCTGCCACGGCCCGGCCGGTAAAGGCACGCCAGCAATGGGCGCGCCGGACCTGACCCACCCGGGTGCATTCATCTACGGTTCGAGCTTCGCGCAATTGCAGCAGACCATTCGTTATGGCCGTCAAGGCCAGATGCCAGCGCAGGAATTGCTGCAAGGCAATGACAAGGTGCATTTGCTGGCGGCCTATGTTTACAGCCTGTCCCATGGGGATAAGCAGGCTGAGGAGCAGTAAGCTCCCGGCAACGAAAAAGCCCCGCAGTGCGGGGCTTTTTTTCTGCCGGGCTGGTTTCCCGCCGGGCTGAGGCGATTGCAGCGCATGACCATTCGGCACCTCGCACTTGCTGCGCGCCAATGCAAAGTAGTAACGTTACTACATTAAATTTGCCGAAGGGAATGCCCCATGACCATCACTACCATTTCCAGCCGTGAATTCAATCAAGACACAAGTGGTGCCAAAAAAGCCGCCAGTAAAGGCCCGGTTTTTATCACCGATCGCGGCAAGCCTGCCCATGTACTGCTAAGCATTGAGGACTACCAGAAACTGACAGGTCTGAATGTCGACATCGTTGACCTGTTGGTGATGCCGGAAGCGGCCGAAATCGACTTCGAAACCGAACGTGCCGTGATCACTCACCGACCCGTGGACCTCTCTTGATGTATCTACTCGACACCAATGTTATCTCCGAACTGCGTAAACCCCACGCCGACGCCAGAGTAGTGGCTTGGGCAAAAAGTGTTATTGCTGCGCGCATGTTCATCTCGGCCATTACGCTGAAGGAATTGGAAACCGGTGTACTGCGCATGGAACGCCGAGACCCGGTTCAGGGGAAAGTGTTACGGACATGGCTCAAACGCCATGTGATGCCGGCGTTCGATGCCAGAATATTGCCGGTTGATGCCGCCGTTGCGCTGCGTTGCGCCCATCTGCATGTGCCGGACCAGGCCAACGAGAGTGACGCGTTGATTGCCGCAACGGCTCTGGTGCACGGGCTCACCGTGGTGACGCGCAACGTCAGTGACTTCATGTCCAGCGGGGTTCCATTGCTTAACCCATGGGACGAATGACCTGCCTACCGGCAAAAAACGTCCATACTTGCCAAGTCAATTGATCCAGATCACATATACCATCAATTGATTTCCCCCAACGCGACCAAAGGTCGCACCCGTTGAGCAGCATCGCAGGCGTATCATTACGCCACTGCAACAGCCTATTTTTGACCCCGGTTGGCACGTACTGGCCGAGGCAAATCTCCACCGCCGTGGGATGCAATGATGAGCAACCAGATACCGGTACATGACGTTACCCCGCCTGCCAAAAACGCCAGCAGCACTGTCGACCTCTACGCCTCGCGCGAGAAAATCTACACCCGCGCCTTCACCGGCCTGTTCCGCAACTTGCGTATGCTCGGTGGCGCCGGTTTGTTCCTGCTCTACTTCGGCACCGTGTGGCTGAACTGGGGTGGCCACCAGGCCGTGTGGTGGAACCTGCCGGAACGCAAATTCTTCATTTTCGGCGCGACCTTCTGGCCTCAGGATTTCATCCTGCTGTCAGGCATCCTGATCGTTGCCGCGTTCGGCCTGTTCTTTATCACCGTGTACGCCGGGCGCGTGTGGTGCGGTTATACCTGCCCGCAAAGTGTGTGGACGTGGATCTTCATGTGGTGCGAAAAGGTCACCGAAGGCGACCGCAACCAGCGCATCAAGCTCGACAAAGCGCCGATGGGCGCCAGCAAATTCCTGCGCAAGTTCAGCAAGCACACGCTGTGGCTGTTGATCGGCTTCGCCACCGGCATGACCTTCGTCGGCTACTTCTCGCCCATTCGCGAACTGGTGTTCGACTTCTTCACCGGCCAGGCCGATGGCTGGTCGTATTTCTGGGTCGGTTTCTTCACCCTGGCCACCTACGGAAACGCCGGCTGGTTGCGCGAACAGGTGTGCATCTACATGTGCCCGTACGCGCGCTTCCAGAGTGTGATGTTCGACAAAGACACCCTGATCGTGTCCTACGACCCGCGCCGTGGCGAAGTACGTGGCCCACGTAAAAAAGGGGTCGACTACAAAGCCCAGGGCCTGGGCGATTGCATCGACTGCACGATGTGCGTGCAGGTGTGCCCCACCGGCATCGACATTCGCGACGGCCTGCAAATCGAGTGCATCGGTTGCGCCGCCTGTATCGATGCCTGCGACAACATCATGGACAAAATGGACTACCCACGCGGCCTGATCAGCTACACCACCGAGCACAACCTGTCCGGGCAGAAAACCCATAAGCTGCGCCCGCGCCTGATCGGTTATGCCTTGGTGTTGCTGGCGATGATCGGCCTGTTGGCCGGTGCATTTTTCATGCGCTCGCTGGTGGGCTTCGACGTCAGCAAGGACCGCGTGCTGTACCGCGAAAACGCCGAAGGCCGCATCGAAAACGTCTACAGCCTGAAGATCATGAACAAGGACCAGCGCGATCACACCTACGTGCTCGACGCCTCGGGCCTGCCTGACCTCAAGCTGCAAGGCCGCCGCGAGATCAAGGTCGCCGCCGGGGAAATTTTCAGCATGCCGGTAGAGCTGTCCAGCGCCCCTGAGCAACTGCCGTCGAGCACCAACGAGGTGAAATTCATCCTCAAGGATGCCGATGACGACAGCGTCCACATTGAAGCCAAGAGCCGATTCATCGGCCCACAAGTCCGCTAATTAAAAGAGAGCACAACAATGCCCGCAGCTACTGCCGCAAGCCCTTGGTACAAGCACCTCTGGCCCTGGATCATCATCGGAATCCTGGCCTGCTCGGTGACCTTGACCTTGTCCATGGTGACCATTGCGGTGAAGAACCCGGACAACCTGGTCAACGACAATTACTACGAGGCCGGCAAAGGCATCAACCGCTCCCTGGACCGTGAGCGACTGGCCCAGACCCTGCAATTGCGCGGCAAGCTGCACCTGGACGAACTCACCGGTGAAGTCGAGCTGCAACTGACCGGCTACAGCAACCCCAATACCCTAGAGCTGAACCTGATTTCCCCGACCCAGCCGGAAAAGGATCGCAAGATCAACCTGACCCGCAGCGACAGCGAGCCCGGCCGCTACATCGGCCAGGTCACCGACAAGGTAGAGGGTCGGCGCTTTGTGGAACTGCTCGGCGTGGAAGGCGACAAGACCTGGCGCCTGTTCGAAGAAGAAGAGGTCAGCCACGACAAGGACTTGCTGTTGGGCGATGAGCCGTTGCAGGGTGCCGAAGACCTGAAAAAGTAGCTTGATCGTTCCCACGCAGAGCGTGGGAACGATCTGTGGAATTGAACCATGACCAGCCCAACCCCCTGCTACCACTGCGCCCTGCCCGTCCCGCCCGGCAGCCGGTTTACTGCCGACATCCTCGGCGCGCGCCGCGAACTGTGCTGCCCAGGCTGCCAGGCGGTGGCCGAAGCGATTGTGGCCGGCGGGTTGCAAAGCTATTACCAACACCGCAGCGAAGCCTCGGCCAACCCCGAGGCGCTGCCGGTGCAACTGGTCGACGAACTGGCGCTGTACGACCGCGCCGACGTGCAAAAACCCTTTGTGCGTCACGAGGGCGATCTGGCCGAAGCCACCCTGTTGATGGAAGGCATCAGCTGCGCCGCCTGCGGCTGGCTGATCGAGAAACACCTGCGCAGCCTGCCCGCGGTGGCCGAGGCGCGACTGAACCTGTCCAACCACCGCCTGCACGTGCGCTGGGCCGACGGCCAATTGCCGCTGAGCCAGGTGCTCAGCGAACTGCGCCATATCGGCTATGCCGCCCACCCTTACCAGGCCGATCGCGCCGCCGAGCAATTGGCCAGCGAAAACCGCCGAGCCTTGCGCCAACTGGGCGTGGCGGGGCTGCTGTGGTTCCAGGCGATGATGGCGACCATGGCCACCTGGCCGGAATTCAATATCGACCTGAGCCCGGAGCTGCACGTGATCCTGCGCTGGGTAGCGATGTTTCTGACCACACCCATCGTGTTCTACAGCTGTGCGCCGTTCTTTAAAGGTGCACTGCGCGACCTGCGCACGCGCCACCTGACCATGGATGTGTCGGTGTCCCTGGCGATTGGCGGGGCGTACCTGGCGGGCATCTGGACCGCCATTACCGGCACTGGCGAGTTGTACTTCGACGCGGTGGGCATGTTCGCGCTGTTCCTGCTCGCCGGGCGCTATCTGGAACGCCGGGCGCGGGAACGCACCGCCGCCGCCACCGCGCAGCTGGTCAACCTGCTGCCTGCTTCGTGCCTACGGCTTAAAGATGACGGTCAGAGCGAGCGCATCCTGCTCAGCGAACTGGCCGTGGGCGACCGCGTGCTGGTGCACCCAGGTGCCGTGCTGGCGGCCGATGGAGTGATTCTCGACGGCCAGTCGAGCATTGACGAGTCCCTGCTCACCGGCGAGTACCTGCCGCAGCCGCGCAACGTCGGCGATACGGTCACCGCCGGCACACTCAACGTCGAAGGGGCGCTGACCGTCGAGGTGCGCGCCTTGGGCCATGACACCCGCCTGTCCGCCATCGTGCGCCTGCTGGAACGCGCCCAGGCCGAGAAACCGCGCCTGGCGCAAATCGCCGACCGCGCTGCGCAGTGGTTCCTGTTGGGCTCGCTGATCGCGGCCGCGCTGATCGGCCTGCTGTGGTGGGAGCTGGACGCATCACGGGCGTTCTGGATTGTGCTGGCGATGCTCGTGGCGACCTGCCCCTGCGCGTTGTCCCTGGCCACACCGACCGCGCTCACCGCCGCCACCGGCACACTGCACACACTCGGGTTGCTGCTGACCCGCGGCCATGTGCTGGAAGGCCTGAACCAGATCGACACAGTGATTTTCGACAAAACCGGTACCCTCACCGAAGGCCGCCTGGCCCTGCGTGCCATCCGTCCTCTAAGCTCGTTGAACAGCGATGACTGCCTGGGCCTTGCCGCCGCGCTGGAAAACCGCTCCGAGCACCCGATTGCCCGCGCCTTCGGGCGTGCGCCGCTGGCTGCCGAGGAAGTCCTGAGCTTTCCCGGCTTAGGCCTGGAAGGTCGCGTGGGCGAGCGTCAATTGCGCATCGGCCAACCGGGTTTTGTATGCCAATTGAGCGGCTGCGCGATTCCCGCCTCGCCGGACGAAGCAGGCCAATGGTTGCTGCTGGGCGATCATGAAGGCGCCCTCGCCTGGTTCGTGCTCGATGATCGCCTGCGCAGCGATGCGCCCGCCCTGCTGGCCGCGTGCAAAGCGCGAGGCTGGCGCACGCTGCTCCTGTCGGGCGACAGCTCGCCGATGGTCGCCAGTGTGGCGCTGGAGCTGGGGATCGACGAGGCCAAAGGCGGCTTGCGCCCCGACGACAAACTGCAGGTGCTGCAACAGCTGCACCAGCAAGGCCGCAAAGTGTTGATGCTCGGCGACGGCGTCAACGATGTGCCCGTGCTCGCCGCCGCCGATATCAGCGTGGCGATGGGCTCGGCCACCGACCTGGCAAAAACCAGCGCCGATGCCGTGCTGCTGTCCAACCGCCTCGACGCGCTGGTGCAGGCGTTTACCCTGGCGCGACGTACACGGCGGGTAATCATCGAAAACCTGCTGTGGGCCGGGTTGTACAATGGCCTTATGCTGCCGTTTGCCGCCCTCGGCTGGATCACGCCGATCTGGGCCGCGATCGGCATGTCGCTCAGCTCGTTGACCGTGGTGCTCAACGCCTTGCGCCTGACTCGCCTGCCGAGCCCGCAAGTAAACAGCGCCACCCTAGTAACCCGCCCGCTGCCGGCTTGAGCCGCGTGGGCCTGGAGTACCGATGCCAGCTCTTTACGTGATGATTCCGGCGGCGCTGCTGTTAGTCGGCGTGGCCATTTACATTTTCTTCTGGGCGGTGGACAGCGGTCAGTACGACGACCTCGACGGCCCGGCCCACAGCGTGCTGTTCGACGACCAGGACCCGAACCACCTGGCGGGCGTCGACGAAGCCAACCGGGCCGAACAACCGCCCAAAGACCCGCCCCATGCTTGAGCTGGCGCCACTGCTGGTTTCGGCCTTGATCCTCGGGCTCCTGGGCGGCGGCCATTGCCTGGGCATGTGCGGCGGGCTGATGGGCGCGCTGACCCTGGCAATCCCCAAAGAACAACGCAGCCGCCGTTTTCGCCTGCTGCTCGCCTACAACCTGGGGCGCATCCTCAGCTACGCCGCCGCCGGGTTACTGATCGGCCTGGCCGGCTGGGCAGTGGCCAACAGCCCGGCGGCAATGTTCATGCGCGTGCTCGCCGGGTTGTTGCTGATCAGCATGGGCTTGTACCTGGCGGGCTGGTGGAGCGGACTCACCCGTATCGAAAGCCTGGGGCGTGGCCTGTGGCGCTCTATACAGCCGCTCGCCAACCGTTTGCTGCCGGTGTCCAGCCTGCCACGCGCACTGCTGCTGGGCGCGCTGTGGGGCTGGTTGCCTTGCGGTTTGGTCTATAGCACGCTGCTGTGGGCGGCGAGCCAGGGTAATGCGCTGGACAGTGCTTTGCTGATGCTGGCCTTCGGGCTTGGAACTTGGCCCGTACTGCTGGCCACTGGCTTGGCGGCAGAACGCGTCACGGCGCTGCTGCGCAAACGCAGCGTGCGTGTGGCCGGTGGCGTGCTGGTGATTGTGTTTGGGGTATGGACGCTGCCAGGCCCGCATCAACACTGGCTAATGGGCCATTAAATCGCCATGTGGCATAGCGCCGCTCCCCGTTGATGCAAATCAAGATGGCACCTGCGGCGCGCCCCTAGACTCGGCCCACTAGCCAATCCGGGGGACCGCCCGCATGCTCGACGCCATTCGTTGGGACACAGATCTGATTCACCGCTACGACTTGGCGGGGCCGCGCTACACCTCCTACCCCACCGCCGTACAATTCGACAGCCAGGTCGGCACCTTCGACCTGCTCCACGCCCTGCGTGACAGCCGCAAGGCCGTGCGGCCCTTGTCGCTGTATGTGCATGTGCCGTTTTGCGCAAACATCTGCTACTACTGCGCCTGCAACAAGGTCATCACCAAGGACCGTGGCCGTGCCCAGGCCTACCTGCAACGCCTGGAACAGGAAATCCAGCTGGTGGCCTGCCACCTCGACCCGAAACAGCCCGTGGAGCAACTGCACTTCGGCGGCGGCACCCCGACCTTTCTCAGCCACGACGAACTGCGCCAGGTGATGACGCGCCTGCGCCAGCACTTCAACTTGCTCGATGATGATTCCGGTGACTATGGCATCGAGATCGACCCACGTGAAGCCGACTGGGCGACCATGGGGTTGCTGCGCGAACTGGGCTTTAACCGCGTAAGCATCGGCCTGCAGGATCTGGACCCCGAGGTGCAGCGTGCGGTCAACCGCCTGCAAAGCCTGGAAGAAACCCGTGCAGTCATCGATGCGGCGCGCACCTTGCAATTTCGCTCGATCAATATCGACCTGATCTACGGCCTGCCCAAGCAAACGCCGCTGAATTTTGCGCGCACCGTCGAAGAAGTGATTAACCTGCAACCGGATCGCCTGTCGGTATTCAACTACGCGCATCTGCCCGAGCGCTTTATGCCGCAGCGGCGCATCAACACCGACGACCTGCCCTCCCCATCCGAAAAACTGCTGATGCTGCAAACCACCATCGAACAGTTGACCCGTGCCGGCTACCGCTACATCGGCATGGACCACTTTGCCCTGCCGGATGACGAACTGGCCGTGGCCCAGGAAGAAGGCACGCTGCAGCGTAACTTCCAGGGCTACACCACCCACGGGCATTGCGATTTGATTGGGCTGGGGGTTTCAGCGATCAGCCAGATCGGCGACCTGTATTGCCAGAACAGCAGTGACCTCAATCACTACCAGAACGCCCTGGCCGGGGCGCAACTGGCCACCAGCCGTGGCCTGGTCTGCACCACGGATGATCGTTTGCGCCGGGAAGTGATTCAGCAGTTGATCTGCAATTTCAGCCTGGCATTCGAGCGGATCGAACAGGCTTTCAACATCGATTTTCGCGGCTATTTCGACGAACTATGGCCACAGTTGGAGACAATGGCCGCCGATGGCCTGATCGAACTGGATGCCCACGGCATTCGCGTGTTACCGGCCGGGCGCTTGCTGGTGCGCTCGGTGTGCATGGTGTTCGATGCCTACCTGGAGCACCAGAACAGGCAACGATTCTCGCGGGTGATCTAAAGGGCTTTATTTCGCCATCAGGCTCATGGCTTCCATCTGAGCCTGAGGCGGTTCCGACTTCAAGACCTTGCCCAGTTGCGTCTGGGCCGTCACCAGAGCTGCCTGCAACATCGCCACATCGCCCTGTATGTTGGCGACACGGGCGCGCTGCGCCTCTGGCGTCAGGGAGGTGTCCGCCATGGCCGCAGACAGTTCGGCCATCTTCTCGGCCAGTTGCTTTTTCAGCTCGCGGATCATTTTGAGCAGGGTCTTGGCACTATCACTCAGGCTGCTCTCGTCAATATCGCTATTGGAGGATTTCTCAGCCGAAGCCATGCCCATCCCCGCGCCGGAAATGACCACCTTCACACCTTCAGCCGCATTAGGTTCAGCGGGTTTGTCCTCGGTGGTGGCCTTGGGCGCGGCGTCTTTATCCTTGGCCGCATCGGCGGCCTTCCAGACCGATACCGCTGCAACGTTGATCGATGGATTTGAGACAGTGCTGACTGACATGATCTGAGCTCCAGCTCATAGAGAGACACCTGTGTATCGGCACCGATACAAAGAGCTTTATACCGTTGCTGCTTTTTTGTACACGCTGGCCTCAGCCACCCTCGGTGCGTTACCCTTACGTCTTATGTGTGTTTTCCCACAAGGATTTAAGAAATGTCCGAGCCAGTTAAACTGCGCGCTCACAGCCAGGCTCACTGCAAGGATTGCAGCCTGGCCCCCCTCTGCCTGCCACTTTCGTTGAATTTGGAAGACATGGAAGCGCTGGACGAAATCGTTAAACGCGGTCGCCCGCTGAAAAAAGGCGAGTTTCTGTTTCGCCAGGGCGACAAATTCGATTCTGTCTATGCAGTACGTTCGGGCGCGCTGAAGACCTTCAGCCTGAGCGACGGCGGCGAGGAACAGATCACCGGCTTCCACCTGCCCAGCGAGCTGGTCGGGTTGTCTGGCATGGACACCGAGATTCACCCGGTGTCGGCCCAGGCCCTGGAGACGACCTCGGTGTGCGAAATCCCTTTCGAGCGCCTGGATGAATTGGCCCTGCAACTGCCGCAACTGCGCCGCCAGTTGATGCGGGTGATGAGCCGCGAGATCCGTGACGACCAACAGATGATGTTGCTGCTGTCGAAAAAAACCGCCGACGAGCGCATCGCCACGTTTTTGGTCAACCTGTCGGCGCGCTTCCGCGCCCGAGGGTTCTCGGCCAACCAGTTCCGCCTGAGCATGTCGCGCAATGAAATCGGCAATTACCTGGGCCTGGCGGTGGAAACCGTGTCCCGCGTGTTTACCCGTTTCCAGCAAAACGAGCTGATTGCCGCCGAAGGCAAGGAAGTGCATATCCTCGACCCGATCCAGCTCTGCGCGCTGGCCGGGGGCTCGCTGGAAGTCTGAAGCGCACGCTTGCGGCCGCGCCAATCGGCAAGGCCGCAGGTATACTTCGAGTCCGTTTTCCGCTCCCAGGACTCTTCGACGATGACCTTCGATTCGTTCGACATCAAATCCCTGATCCGCCCCGTCATCGACTTCCCCAAGCCTGGGGTGATCTTTCGTGACATTACCCCGTTGTTCCAATCGCCCCGCGCCCTGCGCCTGGTGGCCGACAGCTTTGCCCAGCGTTACGTCGAGGCCGACTTTACCCACATCGGCGCGATGGATGCCCGTGGCTTCCTGATCGGCTCGATCATCGCCTACCAGTTGAACAAACCGCTGATCCTGTTCCGCAAACAGGGCAAGCTGCCGGCTGACGTGCTGGCCGAGGGTTACCAGACCGAATACGGCGAGGCCTTCCTCGAAGTGCACGCCGACAGCCTGTGCGACGGCGACTCGGTGCTGATGTTCGATGACCTGATCGCTACCGGCGGCACCTTGATTGCCGCGGCAAACCTGGTGCGGCGTATGGGCGCGAAAATCTTCGAAGCGGCGGCGATCATTGACCTGCCGGAGCTGGGTGGCTCGCAACGCCTGCAGGATATGGGCATTGCGACGTTTTGCCTGACGCAGTTTGGGTTGACCGAAGTTTAATCGCTGCCTGGACTGGCCTCATCGCGGGCAAGCCCGCTCCCGCATTTTGAAATGCAATCCAAGTGTGGGAGCGGGCTTGCTCGCGAAGAGGCCCTCAAGGACACCCCACATCACAACCCCATCTGCTTGCTGATGATCTCGTTCATCACCTCACGCGTGCCACCGCCAATCGACAGAATGCGGTTATCCCGATACAGCCGCTCCACCAGGCTGCCACGCATATAGCCCTGTCCACCCAATATCTGCACCGCGTCATAGGTCACCCGATCCGCCGTATCCGTGGCCAGGTTCTTGGCCATGGAAATCTCCTTGATCACACTCTTGCCGGCCGCCATCTTCGCCGCCTGGCGATAGGTGAACTCGCGGGAGACTTCCACTGCGGTGGCCATTTCCGCCAGCCGATGCTTGAGCACCTGGAATTTGCCGATAGGTTTGCCGAAGGCTTCGCGCTGGCTCGCCCACTTGAGGCTTTCTTCCAGGGCCAACTGCGCGGTCATGTTCGCCATCAGCGCCAGCGCCAGGCGTTCGCTCTGAAAGTTGCCCATGATGCAGGCAAAGCCCATGTTCTCGACGCCGATCAAGTTGCCCACAGGTACTCGGCAATCGTCGAAGAACAGCTCAGCCGTGTCCGATGCCCACCAGCCCATTTTCTTCAACGGTTGGCCGACGGTGAACCCTGGCGTGTGTTTTTCGATCAGCAACAGGCTGATGCCGCCGAAGCCCGGCCCGCCGGTGCGCACGGCGACCGTATAGAAGTCGGCGCGGATGCCGCTGGTGATAAAGGTTTTGCTGCCGCTGACGCGGTAATAGTCGCCATCTCGAACAGCGCGGGTTTGCAGGTTGGCCACATCGGAGCCGCCACCGGGTTCGGTGACGGCCAGAGCGATGATCTTTTCACCGGCCAGCACGTGAGGCGCAACCCGCTCACGTAGCTGCGGCCGCGCCCATTTGACGACAGGCGGCAGGCCGATATCCAGCGAACCCAGACCCGCGACCACGCCACCCGAACCGCAACGCATCAACTCTTCGCTGGCGGCGACCTTGGCGAACAGGTCGCCTTCGTGGCTGCCGCCCAGGCTTTCGGGGTAGCCGATGCCCAGAATCCCCGCCGCGCCCGCCTTGAGGTACAGCTCGCGAGGGAAGCTCTCGGCCTCCTCCCATTGCTCGATGCCCGGCAACATCTCGCGCTCGACAAAACGGCGCACGCTGTCGCGGACCAATTGGTGGCTGGGGTCGAAGTAGTCCTGATAGGCAGACATCGGCAAGCTCCACGGTGAGGTGGAGAGAACTTACCAAGCGCTTGCTTGGCTATCAAGATATCCGTAGCAACACAAAACCACTGTGGGAGCGGGCTTGCTCGCGAATGCGGAGTGTCAGTCACCGATTTATTAACTGACCCACCGCATTCGCGAGCAAGCCCGCTCCCACATTTTTGAACAGTGTGGTTATTTAAAGCGCGATCGGCTTGCGACCGGCAAACGAGTGCGCCAACGTGCCGCCATCCACCAATTCCAGCTCGCCACCCAACGGCACGCCATGGGCGATACGCGAGGTGATCAAGCCTTTGTTGGTCAGCAGTTGGGCGATGTAATGCGCGGTCGCCTCGCCTTCCACCGTCGGGTTGGTCGCCAGGATCACCTCGGTAAACGTGCCCTGCTCTTCAATGCGCGTCACCAGTTGCGGGATGCCGATGGCTTCCGGCCCCAGGCCGTCCAGCGGCGAAAGATGCCCCTTGAGCACGAAGTAGCGCCCGCGATAGCCCGTCTGCTCGACGGCATACACGTCCATCGGCCCTTCCACTACACACAGCAGCGTGTCGTCGCGGCGCGGGTCGGCGCATTGCGGGCAAAGGTCTTCTTCGGTCAGGGTGCGGCACTGGCGGCAGTGGCCCACGCCGGTCATGGCCTGGCTCAAGGCCTGGGCCAACCGCGTGCCGCCGCTGCGATCACGCTCCAGCAGTTGCAGCGCCATACGCTGGGCGGTTTTCTGGCCCACGCCCGGCAAAGTGCGCAAGGCGTCGATCAGTTGGCGAATCAGGGGGCTGAAGCTCATGGGCGAAGGGTCCGACAAAACAACGAGACGCGGTTTATACCCGCGCCTCGGATTAGCGTCAAATGCTCAATCCTGCGCGACGCGCACCACCAACTTGCCGAAGTTGCGCCCCTCGAGCAAACCGATAAAGGCTTCGGGTGCCTGTTCCAGGCCATCGACCACGTCTTCGCGGAACTTGATCTTGCCGTCGCGCACCCATGGCGCCATGGCGCTGAGGAATTCCGGCTGGCGATCGCCATAGTCATCGAACACGATAAAGCCCTGGATGCGCACGCGCTTGGTCAACAAGGTGCGTTGCAGTGCCGGCAGCCGATCAGGGCCGCTGGGCGCTTCATGGGCGTTGTAGCCGGCGATCAAGCCGCACAGCGGAATGCGCGCCTTGGGGTTGAGCAGCGGCAGCACGGCGTCGAAGACTTTGCCGCCAACGTTTTCAAAGTAGATGTCCACGCCTTTGAAACAGGCCAACGCCAGCTGTTGGGCAAAATCGGCGCTCTTGTGGTCGATACAGGCGTCAAAACCCAGCTCGTCGACCACATAACGGCACTTGTCCGCACCGCCGGCAACCCCCACCACGCGCAAGCCTTTGAGCTTGGCAACCTGCCCGACCACCGAGCCCACCGCGCCGGAGGCAGCCGCCACCACCAGGGTTTCCCCGGCCTTGGGCTGGCCGATATCCATCAGGCCCATGTACGCGGTCATGCCGGGCATACCCAATACACCCAGCGCCATCGAGGGGCTGGCCAGGCCTTTGGGCACCGGGATCAGGTTGTGCCCGTCAGATATGCTATGGCTCTGCCAGCCGGTGGAACCTACTACCAGGTCGCCTACACCGAACTTCGGGTTACGCGATTGTTCGATTCGGCTGACGGCACCACCGGTCATCACTTCGTCGATTTCCACCGGAGCTGCGTAGGACGGCGCGTCACTCATGCGTCCACGCATGTAGGGGTCGAGGGACAGGTACAAGGTTTTGAGCAGCACCTGGCCATCGGCCAACTCCGGCAGGTTCACACGTTCCAGGCGAAAGTTTTCCGGGGTCGGCGCGCCCTGCGGGCGCGAGACCAGGACAATACGCTGGTTAAGAATGGGTTCTTGAGGCATGAGGGGCTCCTTTAACGAATCTTTCGGTATAGGGTGCAGACCCTGCGTGCCGTGTCAGGGTTCATATTAGACGCGCAGCGTCTTGGGGCGGCATTCCCACGCAGAGCGTGGGAACGATCACACCACAAACAAAAATGCCAGGCGCGATGCCTGGCATTTGAGTCTAGCTAACGCTGCACAATCAGAACGGCAGCTTCATGCCCGGCGGCAGTTGCATGCCGGCAGTCACGCCACCCATTTTTTCCTGGCTGTTGGCTTCGATCTTGCGCACGGCGTCGTTGACGGCCGCGGCGAACAGCGCTTCGAGCATTTCCAGGTCATCTTCGCCCACGCCTGGCAACACGCTTGGGTCGATGCTTACGCGCTTGATGTCGTGACGACCGGTCATCACCACGCTGACCATATCGCCACCGGCTTTACCGGTGACTTCGGCGTTGGCCAGTTCTTCCTGCATCTTGGCCATCTTTTCCTGCATCTGCTGCGCCTGCTTCATCAGGCCGGCCATGCCACCTTTCATCATGGGAATCACCTCAAAGTACGTGGATCAATCAATTAGTAGCCCGGTTTTATGACGCTTGGGGCACCGGGGCTTCGACAGGTTCAATAGTATCGTGACGCACCACCGCACCGAACTGTTGCATCAACTGCTGGATGAGCGGGTCGCCATGGATCGAGTCTTCGGCCTCACGCTGACGGTTGATGCGCTTACGGGTCGCCGCCTGGGCCGGGGTTTCCTGCTCCGGCTTGATCAGTTCGATGGCGATGGTCAGCGTGCGTTCATGGTACTGGTTCAGCGCATCGTTGAGTCGGCGTTGCTGGGTCGCGTTGAACAAGGCGCTGTGGGCCGGGTCCAGGTGCAACAGCCAGTGGTCGCCCTCGATGGCGATCAAGGTGCAGTTGGCGGCGATGCTGCCGGTCATGCCGGAGATTGGCAATTTAGGAAACAATTCCAACCATTGCAACGCCAGGCCGGTGGCCGGGGCGGCAGCGGGTTCCGCTTCGGGCTCGGGGGCCGGCTCGGCGGTGTGCTCGCTGGCCAGGTCGTCCAGGTAGCTGTAGGCCGAATCCATGTCCGGCTCGATGTAATCTTCGTCCAGCGGCGGCTCGTCATCGAGGTCGATACCCGGCGTAGCGGCGTCCACCTGCGCAACGGTCGGCTCGGCAACCGGCGCCGACACCCATTCCGGCGCGTCCGGCACCGCGCTGTCCGGGGTCGGCGTGGGCATCGGCGTCAGCTCGGGCTGCTCGCCGGTGGTTTCCAGCACGGGTTCCACGGCGGGTACTTGCTCGACTTCAGGTTCAGCTTCTGCGTCGACCGGATCGTTCCAGGGCAGGTCAACCACCGGCGCGGGAGCAGGCTCAGGCTCAACCACGGGCGCAGGTTCGACCACCGGCGCGGTAACCACTGGTTCTGGCGCCGGAGCAACCGGCGCAGGTTCAGGTGCAGCAACTACTGGCGCGACTACCGCCGCGCCAGCCACTGGTTTGGCGGAATCAACTGTGGCCTGGCTGATCCCCACTGGCTTTAGCGGCTGTCTCGGTGCGTCTGCCGAGTCGGCGGGCCGGAAGGCCAGCATCCGCAGCAAGACCATTTCAAAGCCGCCGCGCGGGTCTGGCGCCAGGGGCAGATCCCGGCGACCGATCAGGCCCATCTGGTAATAAAACTGTACGTCTTCGGCCGGCAACGCCTGGGCCAGCGCCAATACGCGGTCGCGGTCGCCATGGCCGTTGTCGACACCTTCGGGCAACGCCTGGGCGATGGCCACGCGGTGCAGCACATTGAGGATTTCCGAGAGCACGCCGTTCCAGTCCGGGCCTTGCTCCGACAAGTGGCGCACGGCTTCGAGCAGCGCCTTGGCGTCACCTTCGATCAGCGCATGCAGCACGTCGAACACCTGGCCGTGGTCCAGCGTGCCAAGCATGGCGCGCACATCCGCGGCCATGACTTTGCCTTCACCAAAGGCGATGGCCTGGTCGGTGAGGCTCATGGCATCACGCATCGAGCCATCGGCAGCGCGGCCAAGCAGCCACAACGCGTCGTCTTCGAACGGTACGTTCTCGACGCCCAGCACATGGGTCAAATGCTCGACCACGCGCTCAGGCGTCATGTTTTTCAGGGAAAACTGCAGGCACCGCGACAAGATCGTTGCAGGAAGTTTCTGCGGGTCGGTGGTGGCCAGGATGAACTTAACGTAGGGCGGCGGCTCTTCCAGGGTTTTCAACAGCGCGTTGAAGGAATGGCTGGAGAGCATGTGCACTTCGTCGATCAGGTAGACCTTGAAGCGCCCACGGCTCGGCGCGTACTGCACGTTGTCGAGCAGCTCGCGGGTGTCTTCGACCTTGGTGCGGCTCGCGGCGTCGATCTCGATCAGGTCGACAAAACGCCCCTCGTCGATCTCGCGGCATACCGAACAAGTGCCGCAGGGTGTCGACGTGATGCCGGTTTCACAGTTCAGGCACTTGGCAATAATGCGCGCGATAGTGGTCTTGCCGACCCCGCGAGTACCGGTGAACAGGTAGGCGTGGTGCAGCCGTTGGCTGTCCAAGGCATTGATCAGAGCCTTGAGCACATGGGTCTGGCCGACCATTTCGCGGAACGAGCGCGGGCGCCATTTACGTGCAAGAACCTGATAACTCATCGAAAACCGTCGCAACTGGGAAGCGGAAGCCGGTAATGCTAGCGGAGCAAGGGGGAAATTGCATCCGGCACGCTCGTCTAATCTGACTAAGCTTGCCTGACTGGCCCGCCAAAGGCCTGAACCCGGAGAGTGTATGCGCGTAGTCCTGGGCGCTTTATGGATGATTTCCGTTGCTTGCCTGGCGGCGCCCGCACCGTTGCGTTTTGCGGTTTCCGATAGCTGGGCAATGCCCATGGCCCAGCTGGAAGGTGACCGGCCCACCCAGGGCATTTTGTATGACTTGATGTTGAGCCTGGCCACCCAGATCGGGCGCCCGGCCGAGTTCCATGTGCTGGCCCGGGCGCGAATCGCCGGCGCCATGGCACGTGCAGAGGTCGATGTGCGCTGCTATGTCGCCCAGGATTGGCTCGACAACCTGTCCGGCGACTACACCTGGAGCGTGCCGTTGATGGTGCAGCGCAATGTGTTGGCCAGTGCCCACGCGCCGCCTGTACAGGTGGCCACGTTGGCACCCCAGGCCATTGGCACGGTGCTCAACTACCGCTATGCCGTGCTCGAACCGCTGTTCGCCAGCGGCCAACTGACCCGCGACGATTCGCGCAGCGAGGAATTGGTGCTGCACAAGCTGGTGGCCGCGCGTTTCGAATACGCCGTGATCAACGAATGGACCCTGGACCGTTTCAACCTGAAAGTGCCCCCAAGCCTGCGACTGCACAACGTCGCGGTGATCGATGAACAAAACCTGGGCTGCATCGTGCGCAATGACCCGAACGTGCCGGTGCAACAGATCTTGCGCACGCTGCTGCGGATGAAAATGTCGGGCGAGATCGACGACCTGATCAAACTCTACACCGGGGAGAATGCGCGACCGCTGCGCACTCCTGACAAAAGCTCTCCTGACAAGAAACGCTCCTGACAAAAACTGACAGGGCCGCGCCTTAGACTGGGCTCACTTAACCGCCCGTTCCCAAGGAGCCTGCATGCACACCGTCGCCCATTACTTCCTGCTCTACGTCGACAGCCCGGCCACCAGCGCCAATTTCTATAGCCGCCTGCTGGGCAAGCCGCCTGTGGAACTGAACCCGACGTTCGCCCTGTTCATTCTCGACAACGGCGTCAAGCTGGGGCTGTGGTCGCGTCATACCGTGGAGCCCGCAGCCCACCTCACCGGCGGCGGCAGCGAAGTAGGGTTCTCGCTGCCGGACCCAGCCGCCGTGGACGCCCTGCACGCTCAGTGGGTCGAGCGCGGCGCGACCATCATCCAGTCACCGACCCACCTGGACTTCGGCTACACCTTTGTCGCCGAGGACCTCGACGGCCACCGGCTGCGCGCGTTCAGCCTGAGCGATTGAGCGCCAGCGCCCTTCAAGGCTGATGGCGGCGACACTGGCCAGCACGATCACCGCGCCCAGTATCACTTGCAGGGCAATGTGCTCGCCCAGCAGGGTCGAAGCCATCAGCATGGCCACCGGCGGTATCAGGTACATCGCCACCGTGGCGCGGCTGACGTCCACGTGCTTGAGCACATAGCCCCAGGCCAGGTACGCCAGGGCGCTGGGGAAAATCCCCAATACCAGCACCGACAGGTTCTCCGGCAACGGCGCCTGGGCCACGGCAGCCGGCAAGCCCGGCAGGTTCACGCACAGCATCAAGGTGCCCGCCCACACCATGTAGCACGCCATGGTCAGTGGGCTATAGCGATGGGCGTAATGCTTCTGGATGGCGAAATACACGCTCCACGACACGGCAGCCAGCAGGATCAGCAAGCCGCGCGGGTCGATATCACCGACGCCATGATCGCCCCAGATCACCACCAGCACACCGAACAAGCCGAGCAAGACGCAGCCCCACCGCCAGGCGCTGACCCGTTCTTTCAAACAGAAAAACGCGATCACCACACTGAACAGCGGCGCCGACTGCGCCAGCACACTCGATGCCGCCGCCGTCACCCATTGTTGCCCGTAGTTGAGGCTGGTGTGGTGCAGGAACACGCCGAAAAACCCCAACACCAGCAACCACGGCAAATCTCGCACACGCGGCCGGCCGATGCCTGCCGCCAGGGCGATGCCGCCCATGAACACCGAGGCGATCAGAAACCTCAGCAGCGCCAATTGGCCGGGGCTGTAGCTGTGCAGCCCCATGTGCACGCCAATCGGCGAATAGGCCCAACAGAGAATCACGCCAGCGATGACTAGCGTAAGCTTTACGGGTGACGGGGCATTCATCGACGGCATCCAGAGACTGAGAGGGAATACCGTCAGTCTTGAGCCGCGCAAGGCGCAGGACAATTAAGCGTTTCTGACTTCTGAAATCATTGGAACTGAGCAATGGAACTGGCCCAACTGAAAATGGTGCGCGCCGTGGCCCAAACCGGCAGCGTGGCCCAGGCCGCGCTGCAATTGCACTGCGTGCCATCCAACATCACCACACGCATCAAGCAGCTGGAAAGCGAGTTGGGTACGCCGCTGTTTATTCGCGCAGGCCGTGGGCTGGCCATCAGTGCCGCCGGGGAAATCTTTCTCGATTACTGTGAACGCATCCTGGCGCTGGTGGACGAATCCAAACGCGCAGTGGATGCCAACGCGATTCCACGCGGCACGCTGCGCATCGGCGCGGTGGAATCCAGCGCCAGTGGCCGCCTGCCGCCGCTGCTGGCCGAATACCACCGGCGCTACCCGGAAGTCAGCCTGGAGCTGGTCACCGGCGCCTGGGCGCAACTGCTCGACGACCTGCAACACCATCGCCTCGATGTGGCACTGGTGGCCTCGGGCGGCAAGCGCGCCAAGCTCGAACACAGCGTGGTCTACAGCGAACGCCTGGTGCTGATCGCCAGCGCCTCCAGCGCGCCGATCAACAGTGCCGAAGACTTGGCGGGCCGCACCTTGCTGGTGTGGCCGCCCGGTTGTCCGTATCGCGCGGCGCTGGAGAACTGGATCAAACCGCACGCCTTCAAACCAAGCATCGCCAGCTATGCCAGTTGGGGCACCATCATTGGTTGCGTCAGTGCAGGGATTGGCGTGGCGTTGGCGCCGGAAGGCATCCTGGCCCGCTATGAGCAGGCCAACCAACTGGCCTCCTACCGGTTCGAGGAATTGCAGGCCGTGGACAACCTGCTGTTCTGGCACACAGACACCCAGCGCCACCTGGCGCGGGATGCGTTTGCCGGGCTGCTGCGGGAGACGTTCGGCTAGTCGGCTTGCGGCGCAACCAAGCGTGCGTACTGGTTTTGGCTGATCCAGCCGGTGTAGGTATGGTCTTTGGCATTGGTGAATTCGACTTTGGCCCAGCCGTCCTTGAACCCCAGAACGCCGACCACATCGTCCTTGACGATATACGCGCGCTTGGCGGCTTCAGCGCCTGGTTTTTTCAGCAGGTAAGCCTTGTCGGCCGTCACGGTCACCAGGCCGATCCATTGCTTGCTGGCGGTTTGGGTGAGGTCCAGGCCGGTGGCGATTTCCGGCATCAACACGCTGATACAACCGGGATGCTCGCGCCCCTGTTCTACCGTCAAGGTCACGCCGTCGGAGGACGCTGCCACGCTGCCGGGGTACGCCTTGTCGAGCCAGGTGGTGAGCGCTCCAGGCTGGCCCTGCAGGTAGAACGTGCAACTGCGGGTCACACCCTCGCCCAGCTCTTCTGCGTAGTAGCCTTCGACCTGATGCTCAGGCGTGACCGCCAGCATCAGCCCTTCGTATTGGCCGGAATGCAGCTCGGCGGCACCTGCCAAGGTTGGCGCCAAGGCGCAAAACGACAACACGCTCATCGCTAGAAAACGGCTCATCTTATTTCTTCCCTTCCAATGCTTCGTAGGCCTTTTTGATACGGCTGTCGTAGTCGCCGTAATCCTTGCCGTTATAGTTACGCGCCATGGCCACGTAGTCTTTATCTTTCATGGCCTTGATCAGGGCCGGGCTCTGGCTGCAAAAACCGATAAACGCTTTTAATTGGTTACCGGCATTGATCTTCAGGGCGGCAACGAATTCAAACACCGTCTTGTAACCGCAGGAGGTGTAGTTGAACCCCATGATTTGAAACATGCCCCAGGACGCCGACATCAATGCCGCCTCCTGATCCAGCGCAAACGCGGTAGCCATGGTCTCCCAGGCCTTGGTCTGGTCCTTGTTGTTGACCTGCCACTGCGGTCCGGCCTTTCTCACGTAGATGTAAGACAGCAGCGGGTGCGCCTGGTCATAGATGTGCTTGGTGTACTTGCGAAACAAGTGGCCTTCAAAGGCAATCACCGGCAACTTGGCCGGCCCGAACCCGGAACGCCCGCCGGATTCGACCGTAGCGAACGCCTTGATGATATTCACCGAAATGCCGCTGCCCAACTGGGTGGCAGCGCTCTGAAAGTCGGTATCGGTCAGCGTCATGCCGCCATCGCACGTGGCCTGGAGCATCAATTGCCGGTTGCGCCGCTCGGCTTCGATCATGGCGCGCATGCGCTCCAGGTACACATTGACCGTGGCCTGAACCGCATCACCGCCGTTATTGCCAAACGCGTTGAGAAAGCTGGGAATGCGCATCGCCGGGAAGGCTTTTACCGGCACCTTCACCGCTTCTTCGATCAGGCTGTTGAAGGTTCGGCCGGTGGGGTCGATCACGCCATCGGGGTGCGCATATTTGAGATGCCGGAACTGATACTGGCTGATGCACTGCACCAATTGCCCATCGCACTTACCGTTTTCGGCCAGCGCAAAGCCCATCTTGGGAATGATCAAATTAAATAAATACTGAATGCACTGAACATCGGCGGGCAAATTGCGCGCTTTACCCGGCGCGCCCACTGAAGCACTGATAAGACGGGGCAACCCTGGCAGGCTTTTCATCACAGACATCCTTGTTAATTAAAGAAGTGATAGCACTTCAATATCAGCGCAGCAAACTTGTCATGAATTGAAACAAATGGCTGGCGGAAACTAACAAGATGATTTTGGGTTGTCCAGTGGGCGCTTTGCACGGTGTGAAACACCCGTCATACACCGCTACTTTTTCCTTTCCAGCGCCTCGTAGGCGCGCTGAATCCGCCGATCGTAGTCGCCATAGTCTTTGCCGTTGTAATTGCGCGCCATGCCGGCATAGTCCTTATTCTTCATGGCGTTGAGCAAGGCCGGATTCTTGCGGCAAAAACCAACGAACGCCATCAATTGCTGGCCGGCATTGAGTTTCATCGCCGCAACAAAATCAAACACGTTTTTGAATCCGCACGCCGCAAAGTTGAAGCCCATGACCTGAAACATGCCGTAGGACGCCGACATCAGCGCCGCCTCCTGGTCCAACTCGAATGCATCGGCCAGCGTCTGCCAGGCCTTGGTTTGATCCCTGTTGTTAGCCCACCATTGCGGGCCAGCCTTTTCCAGATAAGGGTATGAGAGAAACGGGTAGGCTCTGTCGTACTTTTGTTGCGTGTACTTGCGAAAGATATGGCCCTCGTAGGCGATCACCGGCATTTTGGCCGGCCCGAACCCGGAACGTCCACCGGACTCCACCGTGGCGAACGCCTTGATCAGGTTCACTGAAACACCATTACCCAATGCTGTGGCGGCGCTCTGAAAGTCAGCATCGGTGAGGGTGATACGACCGTCACACGTGGCCTGGGTGACTAACTGCCGACGGGGTGGCGCGCCTGGGTTGGCCTTGCTCGCGTCTTCGACCAGGCTGCTGAACGTGCGACCTGCCGGGTCAATCACCCCATCGGGGTTACTGAACTTGAGACGATTCACCTGATAGTCGTTGATGCGCTGTAATAAAAGCGGACCGCACTTGCCATCTTCCACCAGCCGCGAAGCGGGGTGGGGTGTAATCAGGTTAAACAGGCGCTGAATGTACTGAACATCAGCAGGCACATTACGCGCCTCGCCTGGGGTACCGACTGAAGCACTGAGAAGTGCAGGCATGGCAATCACCTTAATGGATCAAAGGAGTGCCATCACATCTTCACTACTCCAGCACAGGGTCGCTTACAAGAATGACGCTAGCAGGCAACTGAAAGTTTTCCAGCACAAAGCCGTCACGCTGCGCAAAAAATGGCAGATGAGCGAGTGAAAGAGTGTTTGATTTGAAACAGGAAGGTTGAAAACAAGGAAGAGCATTATGGAGGCAACCCCACCAGCCACACCCCGGCACACAATGTTCCCGCTGTGGCTGCTGCCTTCCGGCTCTGACCAGGTTCACGGGTAATCGTTGCGGGGGGACCGATGGGGTCACCATAACGACGCTGGCCTCTCGGCAAGCCGCGCCATTGTACCGATCTCATCGGAAGTTACAACCGTTGTTCCCGATTAAAAATATGAAGGGGCTCAAGCACTTGTCCACCACCTCGATAACCCCGCAGAACCCTGTGGGAGCCGGGCTTGCCCGCGATTGCGGTGTATCAGTTGGGGGCATTCGTTGACTGACACAGCGCAATCGCAGGCAAGCCAGCTCCCACATCGGGCGGATTACTGTGCTTGCACCACTTCATCGGCCCTGCCGCCCTCCTCCTGAATCACCAAGTGAATGAAGTGCAGCTTGGCGATCACCGCAGGCGGCAACACAAAGGGGTAGAAATCCGGCTGGCCCATGCTGCGTGACAGTTCGTTGAGCATGCCGGCCAGTTCGATCCAGGCGTTGACGAACGACAGGAAGGCCGGGCCGCCAGGGTGTTCGGGCTCAAAGAGCGTCGCCAGCGGGAACGGCTGGTAATCCAGGTCCATCTCGCGGGCGCTCATGCCAAAGCCCAGCGCGGTATCGACGGCGTCCATCATGTGCAGGTAGTGAGCCCAGGTTTCGGCCCAGTCTTCCCAGGGGTGCATGGTCGCGTAGGCGCTGACGCAGGTTTGCTGCCAGTCGGGGCGTGGGCCGTTTTGGTAATGCTGGTCGAGCGCCTCGGCGTAACTGGCGCGCTCATCGCCGAACAGGCTACGAAACGGTTCAAGCCAATGGCTGTTGGCGATCAGCCGGTCCCAGTAATAATGGCCGACTTCGTGGCGAAAATGACCAAGTAACGTGCGATACGGCTCGCGCATTTGCACACGGACTTTCTCGCGGTGGGCGTCGTCGGCTTCCTTGATATCGAGGGTGACCAGGCCGTTGGCGTGGCCGGTGGTGGGTGCGTTGCCTTCAAGGTCGATGCCGACGAAATCGAAGGCCAGGCCGCTGTCTTCGTCAACACTTTTGGGCACCACTTGCAGGCCCAGGCTGATCAGTTGCGCCACCAACCGGCGCTTGGCGGTTTCGACTTTGCGCCAGCGTTCGGGGTTTTCCGGGATCGACAGGTCAGGGATGGTGCGGTTGAGGCTACACGCCACGCACAGCGGCGCGGTGCTGTGGGCCGGAATCAGCCAGTTGCAGGCGGCTGGGGTGTCGAGGTTGGCGCAGCGACGGAAGGCGCCGGCGTCGAGGTTATCGTCCTGTAGCCATGTGCCGGCGACTGGGCCGGGCTGTAGCGACGACAGCCGGCTTTGCTGGGGTTGATAGCCCAACAGCGCAGAACAGACCAGGCACTGGCTGTTGCGAAAAAACAGCGACTGGCCGCAGCGGCATTGCCACACCTTGCTGCTGCGCGAGGATCCGGCCATGAACGGTGCGGCGATGCGCGTACTGAGTTGCTCGAAGTAGCGGAACATGGTGATCTCTCCCTGGGTGACCAAGACTAGATCATTTACCGTGAAGGATCGTTCCCACGCTCTGCGTGGGAATGCCTGCGGTGACGCTCTGCGTCACGACGTTCGAGAGCAGACGCAGAGCGTCCGGGGCTGCATTCCCACGCTGAGCGTGGGAACGATCGTCAGACAGTGATGTTGTGTTCGGCCAGGAAGGCGACGAAGGCCTCTTCGTCCAGCACCTTAAGGCCCAGCTCGGCGGCCTTGGCCAGCTTGGAGCCCGCGCCCGGCCCGGCGACCACGCAGTGGGTCTTGGCCGAGACGGAACCGGCCACCTTGGCGCCCAGGCTTTCGAGCTTGTCCTTGGCCACGTCGCGGCTCATCAGCTCCAGGGAGCCGGTCAGCACCCAGGTATGCCCCGCTTCCGGCAAGCCTTCGACGACCTTCTTCTCGCTCTGCCAATGCATACCGAAGTCTTTGAGCTGCTGCTCAATGGCCAGGGCATGGCTGGCATTGTCCGGGTTATCAAAAAACTCGCGCACCGCCTTGGCCTGCTTCTCGGGCAGCGCCTGGCGCATATCCAGCCAGTCGGCCTTGATCACGCCTTCGAGGCTGACGAACTTGTCGGCGAGTTTTTGCGCGGCGCCAGGCCCTACGCTGGGTACATGCAGCTTGTCGAGCAAGCCGCCCAGGGTGGTGCTGGCGGCGAATTCGGCGCTCAGGTCGCCCTGATCCTGCAATTGCAGGCCGCATTCATCCGGCGACAGCAGCGCGCCAATCACGTCCTGGTTATGGCTGTCTTCAAAGAAGCTGTGAATCTCGTGGGCAACTTCCAGGCCCACTTCCGGCAAGTACGTCAGCACTTCGGGCAAGGCCTGCTGCACGCGCTCAAGGGACGCCAGCGAGCGCGCGAGCACCTTGGCGGTCTCCTCGCCCACATCCGGTATGCCCAAGGCGTAGATAAACCGCGCCAGGGTCGGGGTCTTGCTGTTTTCGATGGCGGTGATCAGCTTCTTGCTGGAAATATCGGCAAAGCCTTCCAGGTCGATGATCTGCTCGTATTTGAGTTTGTAGAGGTCAGCTGGCGAGCCGATAAGTTTTTCATCCACCAGTTGCTCGATGGTTTTGTCGCCCAGGCCGTCAATGTCCATGGCGCGGCGCGACACAAAATGGATGATCGCCTGCTTGAGCTGCGCGCCACAGGCCAGGCGCCCGACGCAGCGGTAAACCGCGCCTTCGCTGACGGTTTCCTTGCCCTTGCTGCGCTTGACCAGTTGCGTACGCTCCACATGGGAGCCGCACACCGGGCAGCTTTCGGGGATTTGCACGGCGCGGGCGTTTTCCGGGCGGCGCTCGGTGACCACCGAGACGACTTGCGGGATCACATCACCGGCGCGACGGATGATCACCGTGTCGCCGATCATCAGGCCCAGGCGCGCGACTTCGTCCATGTTGTGCAAGGTTGCGTTGGACACCGTTACACCGGCGACCTTGACCGGCTTCAAGCGCGCCACCGGGGTTACAGCGCCGGTGCGGCCCACCTGGAATTCCACGTCGAGCAATTCGGTCAGCTCTTCCATGGCCGGGAATTTATGCGCGATGGCCCAGCGTGGTTCACGGGCGCGGAAACCCAACTCCCTCTGGGAAGCAATGCTGTTGACCTTGAACACCACGCCGTCGATCTCATACGGCAGGCTGTTACGCCGCTCGCCGATATCGCGGTAATACGCCAGGCAATCCTGAATGCCCTTGGCCAACTTCAGCTCATGGCTGATGGGCATGCCCCACTTCTGAAGTTGTTGCAGGTTGCCGATATGGGTGTCGCTGATGTCGGTGGTCACGCCATAGCAACAGAACTCCAGCGGACGGCTGGCGGTGATCTTCGAGTCCAACTGACGCAGGCTGCCGGCGGCGGCATTACGCGGGTTGGCGAAGGTCTTGCCGCCCACTTCCAGTTGCGAGGCGTTCAGCCGCTCGAAGCCGGCCTTGGACATGAACACTTCGCCGCGCACTTCCAGGGTTGCCGGCCAACCGCTGCCGTGCAGTTTCAACGGGATATTGCGCACGGTGCGCACATTGACGCTGATGTCTTCGCCAGTGGTGCCATCGCCGCGCGTGGCGCCGCGCACCAGCTCGCCGTCCTGATACAGCAGGCTGACTGCCAGGCCGTCCAGCTTGGGCTCGCAGCTGTATTGCACCGCTGCACCGCCGCCAAACAGATCACCCACCGGCAGGTCGAGACCTTCGGTCACCCGGCGATCAAATTCGAGCATGGTGGTTTCATCGAAGGCGTTGCCCAGGCTGAGCATCGGTATCTCGTGCTTGACCTGGGTGAACGCCGAGAGCGCCGCACTGCCGACCCGCTGCGTCGGTGAATCACGCGTCACCAGTTCCGGGTGCTCGGCCTCCAGGGCCTTGAGCTCATGGAACAGCCGGTCGTACTCGGCGTCCGGAATGCTGGGCTCGTCGAGAACGTGGTAACGGTAATTGTGCTGATCCAGTTCAGCGCGCAGTTCGAGGATGCGGGTGTGGGCGGCGGTCATGGGTGTTCTCTCATAAAGCAAAAGAGCAGCCGAAGCTGCTCAATATGTTAGTGCGCTTATTCTACTGACAACGCTGAAGACCAATCCTCAGCGTTTTTGTGTCAGGGCGCGACGCTCGAACTCGACGATGCGCTGACGGTAATGCTCGATGGTCTGGGCAGTCAGAACGCTGCGTTGGTCGTCCTTGAGCTCGCCGTTGAGTTCCTGGGACAGCTTGCGGGCTGCGGCCACCATCACGTCGAACGCTTGTTTCGGGTGACGCGGGCCTGGCAGACCAAGGAAGAAGCTCACCGCCGGGGTGCTGAACAGGTCGATATCGTCCAGGTCGAAAGTGCCCGGCTTGACCGCGTTGGCCATGGAGAACAGCACTTCGCCGTTACCGGCCATGCTTTCGTGGCGGTGGAAAATATCCATCTCGCCAAAACGCAGGCCGCTTTCGAGAATGTTCTGCAGGAGTGCCGGGCCTTTGAAGCCGGCGGCGTCGCGGCAGATCACGCTGATCACCAAAACCTCTTCGGCGGCCGGCTGATCGTTTACCGACTGGCGCGCTGCAGGCTTGCCGACGTTTTCATCGGGGAAGTCATCATCACGGCTGCTGAAGCTCGGGCCTTCGTCGACGTCGAGGTTCAGGTCGCCCTGATGCGGCTCGGCCACAGCGGCACTGGCGCGCTTGCCTCGCTTGGACGACGGCTCGCGGGCTTCACGCACCGGCGCGCTCATCGACGGCAAGTCATGCTCGTCCAGTTGCGGTTCTTTATGGGTATCCAGCACACGGGGCGGCCCCAGCAGCTCGGCGCTGCCGTCGTCGTCGGGCAAGTTGGACAGGTTACGGTCCAGACGGAATTTGAGCTTACCCTTGCCACCGCGCATGCGGCGCCAGCCATCAAAAAGAATACCGGCAATGACAATAATGCCGATGACGATCAGCCACTCGCGCAGACCGATTTCCATGTAATCCCGTGCCTCTAATAAAAAATGCTGAAAAATAAGGGGTTTAGCAACGTCCAAACCGCTTTAAAACGTGGCGCCAACTCTATGTTCTGACTGACGTTTTGCCCACGCATACGAAAATTTGACATTAAACTAGCACGACCCAAGATAACTTTACACCGTCTGTCAAAATGCCTTGAACAAATATGTCCATTTGCCACTTTTGCCAGACCGGTAAATCGCCTTACATCGCCCTACCAAAATCCTTTCCAGGCCCGGCTCAGGATTCCACCATCGCCATCGCTTCTTCGACATCCACCGCCACCAATCGCGAACAACCCGGCTCGTGCATCGTCACGCCCATCAACTGATCGGCCATTTCCATGGCGATCTTGTTGTGGGTGATATAGATGAACTGCACGGTCTGGGACATCTCTTTAACCAACCGAGCGTAGCGTCCAACGTTAGCGTCATCCAGCGGCGCGTCAACTTCGTCGAGCATGCAAAACGGCGCCGGGTTCAACTTGAAGATCGCAAATACCAGGGCCAATGCGGTCAGGGCCTTTTCGCCACCGGACAACAAATGGATAGTGCTGTTCTTCTTGCCCGGCGGCCGCGCCATGATCGTCACCCCTGTATCGAGTAGATCTTCGCCCGTCAGTTCCAAGTAGGCGCTGCCTCCACCGAAAACTTTCGGGAATAACGCCTGTAAACCGCCATTAATCTGATCAAAGGTATCTTTGAAGCGGTTACGGGTTTCCTTGTCGATCTTGCGAATCACGTTCTCGAGCGTGTCCAGTGCTTCGACCAGGTCGGCGTCCTGGGCGTCCAGATAACGTTTACGTTCGGACTGTTGCTGGTATTCGTCGATGGCTGCGAGGTTGATCGCGCCGAGGCGCTGGATACGCGCGGCGATGCGCTCAAGTTCTTCTTCGGCGTCTTTTTCGTTGGCCTGGGCGGTCAAGGTAGTGAGCACGCCGTGCAGGTCGTAGCCGTCTTCGAGCAGCTGGTCTTGCAGGGTCTTGCGGCGCACGGTCAGGGCTTGCCACTCCATGCGCTGTTGTTCGAGCTGGCCGCGAATCAGCTGGGATTGCTGCTCGGCCTGAGTCCGGCGCTTCTCGGCGTCGCGCAGTTCGCGGTCGGCGTCTTCCAGGGCGATTTGCGCGGTCTTGAGTTCTTCGTCGACGGTCATGCGCTTGTCGAGCAATTCTTCGAGCTTGAGGCGCAATTCTTCCAGCGGCGCTTCGCCCTCCTCCAGGTTGAGGCTCAGTTGCTCACGCTTTTCGGTCAGGCGTTCGGACTGCATCTCCAAACGCTCAAGGGCCTGGCGCGTGGAGGTGTGCTGGGCCTGCAACGAGCCCAGGCGCACTGCCAACTGATGGGCGTGATCTTTGTGCTGACGGGCTTCCTGGCGCACGCGATCAAGGCGTTCACGCAAGCTGTCGCGCTGGGCCAGCAGCAGTTCGCGCTGCTCGGTATCCAGCGCCATGCTGTCGAGGGCTTCCTGCAAGTGCAGGCGCGCCTCGCCGATCTGTTCGTGTTCGAGGGCGCGCTGCTCGCCCATCTCGGCCACTTCTTCGTCAAGGCGGGTGCGGCGCAGGGTCAGTTGCTCGGCCTTGGCCTTGCTCGCCGACAACTGCGCTTTCAATTCGCCTTGCTGGCGCGCTTCGTCCTGCAACAGGCGGCGCAGGTGTTCGCGGCCGGTCTCTTGTTGGCGCTGAGTGGCACGCAGGGTTTGCAGTTCGGTTTCCAGGCTTTCAAGGGTGGCCTCGCGCTCTTCGCGTTCGGCGCTCAGGTTGACGATTTCCTGGCCTCGGGCCAATACGCCGCTCTCGGCCTCACTGGCGCGACGCACGCGCAGGAAATGCCGGCCCACCCAATAACCGTCTCGGCTGATCAGGCTTTCGCCGGCGCCCAATTGGCCGCGCTGGGCCAGGGCCTGCTCCAATGATTCAACCGGTTTGACCTGGCCCAGCCATGGCGACAGATCAATCGCCGCCTCCACCTTGTCGAGCAAACTGCCGGGCACTCGCGTGCCATCGGCTGCGGGGCTGAGCAAACGCAAATCGCCCTGGGCAAAGCCGGCCAGGTCGAAACCGCCAAAATCGTCCACCAGTACGGCTTGCAGGTCGGCGCCCAACACGGTCTCGACCGCCAGCTCCCAGCCCGCTTCAACTTTTAAGCCTTCGGCCAGGCGCGGACGCTCGGCCAGGTGCTGGTCACGCAGCCATTCGGCGGTGCCGGTGCCTGGGTCCAGCGCGGCCTGCTGCAAGGCTTCAAGCGACGCCAAGCGCCCGTTGAGCCGCTGCAAATCGCCCTGGGCCTGCTGCTGGGCCTGGGTCGCCTGTTGCAGTTGCTGACGCAATTGCTCCAGGCGCTCCACTTGTTGTTCTTCGCTGGCCTCGAGTTCTTCGAGGGTCATTTCGCTTTCGGCCAGTTGCTCGCTCAGCGCCATGATCGCCGCGTCTTCCGGGTCGGCGGCGAGCAACGCGCGCTCCTCCTGCATGCGGCGCTGGCGTTCGGCCAGGCGCTCCATGCTGGTTTCCAGTTGCTGGATGCGCGATTGCTGCACCTCAGCCTGGCGGCGCGGCTCGGCGGATTTCAGGTTGAACGTGTCCCACTGTTCCTGCCAGCCGTGCATGGTGGTTTCGGCTTCTTCGAGGGCGGCGGCGGCCTCTTCGGCGGCGGCGCTGGTGATTTCCTGCTCGGGCGTGAGCATGTCCAGCTCTTCGCCCAACGTCAGCAGCAAGGTGCGGTCGTGGCCCAGGTGCGACTCGGTTTCCAGCCGCGCGCGTTCGGCTTCTTTCAAATCATCCTGCAACTGGCGCAGGCGCTGCTGGCCGTGCTGGATGCTTTGCTCGACCCGGGCAATATCGCCGCCTACCGAGTAGAACCGCCCCTGCACCAGATTGAAGCGCTCGGACAGGTCATGGTGACCGTCACGCAAGCGCTCGATGCTGGCGTCGGCATTACGCTGTTCGGCCACCAGCGCTTCAAAGCTGATTTCCTGGGTGCCGATGATCGCTTCGCGCTGGCCGACCTGATCATTGAGCGCCTGCCAGCGCAGGGCCGAGAGCTGCGCCTTGAGCTGGCGCTCTTCGCCCTTGTATTCCTGGTACTTCTCGGCGGCCTGGGCCTGGCGGTGCAGGCGTTCGAGTTGACGCTCCAGCTCTTCACGCAGGTCGGTCAGGCGGGCGAGGTTTTCGTGGGTGCGGCGGATACGGTTTTCGGTCTCGCGGCGGCGCTCCTTGTACTTGGAGATGCCGGCCGCTTCTTCGATAAAGTTGCGCAGGTCTTCGGGCTTGGCTTCGATCAGCTTGGAGATCATGCCCTGCTCGATGATCGAGTAGCTGCGCGGGCCTAAGCCTGTGCCAAGGAAAATATCGGTGATATCGCGTCGACGGCATTTGGTGCCGTTGAGGAAGTAACTGTTCTGGCTGTCGCGCGTCACTTTGCGGCGGATCGAGATTTCCGCGTAGGCCGCATATTCACCGATCAAGGTGCCATCGGAGTTATCGAACACCAGTTCGATGCTGGCCTGGCTCACCGGCTTGCGGCTGGTGGAGCCGTTGAAGATGACGTCGGTCATCGACTCGCCACGCAGGTTTTTTGCCGAGCTCTCGCCCATCACCCAACGTACGGCATCGATAATGTTCGACTTGCCGCAACCATTGGGCCCGACCACCGCCGCCATGTTACTGGGGAAGTTCACCGTGGTCGGGTCGACGAAGGATTTGAACCCCGCCAGTTTGATGCACTTGAGCCGCACGCTTAGGCGCCTGCCAACGCAGCGATGACCAGCGAGCTGCTGCGCTCGCAATAGGCCGACAGCACCTGGCGGATCTGCGGCAGGTCACGGGCGAGCACCGCCGCGAGCAGGTGCTCGAACAGCGTCAGGTACTCACTCATCTCCGCCTTGCGCTGGTCCAGGGCCAGGTAATAGGCACGGTTCATCGCCGGCTGCAGGTTTTCGACGGTTTCCTGCAAGTACGGGTTGTTGGCGAAGGGGTACGCGGCGCGCATCACACTGAAGCTTTCTTCGACGAAGGCACGGATGTCCTGACGCTCGAAACTGGCCACCAACCGTTGCTGGATCTGCAGGAACGGCGCCATGTCGGCCTGAACCTTCCAGCCCTCAGCCACCGAATTGCCGAGCAATATGTACAACTCGCCCATCAGCGTGCACAGGCTCTGCACCTTGTGCGCGGTGAGTTCGGTGACGTGGGCGCCACGGCGCGGCAGGATCGCGATCAGGTGGCGGCGCTCGAGAATCAGCAAAGCTTCACGCACGGAGCCACGGCTGACATTGAGTGCCAGCGTGACTTTCTGTTCCTGGATCCGCTCCCCAGGCTTGAGATCGCCGCGAATGATACGTTCGGCGAGGTGGTGAGCAATTTGCTCGGCGAGACTGTCCGGCGCCTTGAACGTCATGTTTTCCCTTCAAAATCTGCTATCGGTACAAGCGCGGCAGTGTAGCGCATTGGCTGGCTGATGGCGCTACGCCCACAGGCGCGAATGTGGCATGAAATAAGCAGCGCTGAAAAGCCAAAAGCCAGCAAAAACACCGGTTCCAGAAGACTGGACCATAATTGAAAGGGTTGCGATCGCAATTTCTTGACCTTCTGGTCAGAAAATCGTTGACCGAAAAGTCAGACATGACTAGATTCGGCGCAAAGCGGTTAACAACAATAATGAGTCTGCGAGGCCTTCCGTGATCCAGTTTTTACTTAACCAGGAACTCCGTAGCGAGCACGCCCTGGACCCCAACCTGACCGTGCTCAACTATTTGCGCGAGCATTTGGGCAAATCCGGTACCAAGGAAGGCTGCGCCAGCGGCGATTGCGGTGCATGCACCGTGGTAGTCGGCGAATTGCACACCGACACTCAAGGTGCGGAGCAGATCCGCTATCGCAGCCTCAATTCCTGCCTGACGTTTGTGTCGTCATTGCACGGCAAACAACTGATCAGCGTCGAAGACCTCAAGCATCAAGGCCAACTGCACAGCGTGCAACAGGCCATGGTCGAGTGCCACGGCTCGCAATGCGGCTTTTGCACCCCAGGCTTTGTGATGTCGCTGTTTGCCCTGCAAAAGAACAGCGACGCCCCCGACAGCCAGAAAGCCCATGAAGCGCTGGCCGGCAACCTGTGCCGTTGCACCGGTTACCGCCCGATTCTGGCCGCCGCCGAACAGGCCTGCTGCAACAAGCCGGTGGATCAGTTCGACAGCCGCCAGGCCGAGACCATCGCCCGCCTCAAAGCCATCGCGCCCACGCAAACCGGTGAACTCAACAGCGGCGACAAACGCTGCCTGGTGCCGCTCACCGTGGCCGACCTGGCCGACCTCTACGACGCCTACCCGCAGGCGCGCTTGCTGGCGGGCGGCACTGATCTGGCGCTGGAAGTCACGCAGTTTCACCGCGTGCTGCCGGTGATGATCTACGTCGGTAACATTGAAGAGATGAAGCGCATCGAGTCGTTCGACGACCGCCTGGAAATCGGCGCGGCCACACCGCTGTCCGACTGCTACAGCGCGCTGCACCACGAATACCCGGACTTCGGCGATTTGTTGCACCGCTTCGCCTCGCTGCAGATCCGCAACCAGGGCACCCTGGGCGGCAATATCGGCAACGCCTCGCCCATCGGCGATTCGCCGCCACTGCTGATCGCCCTCGGCGCGCAGATCGTGCTGTGCAAGGGCGACACCCGTCGCACCTTGGCGCTGGAAGATTACTTTATCGACTACCGCGTCACCGCCCGCCAGGACAGTGAGTTTATCGAGAAGATCATCGTGCCCAAGGGCCACACGCTGTTCCGGGCTTACAAGGTTTCCAAGCGCCTGGACGATGATATTTCCGCCGTGTGCGCGGCCTTCAACCTGAAGATCGACAACGGTGTGATCAGCGACGCCCGCGTGGCGTTCGGCGGCATGGCCGCCACGCCCAAACGCGCGAACAGCTGCGAAACCGTATTGGTGGGCGCGACCTGGAACGCCGCCACGGTGGAGAAAGCCTGCGCCGCCCTCGCCCAGGATTTCACCCCGCTGTCGGACTTCCGCGCCAGCAAGGAATACCGCCTGCTCAGCGCACAGAACCTGCTGCGCAAATACTTCATCGAACTGCAAACACCGCACATCGAGACTCGGGTGACCGCTTATGTCTAACCATCACGCCGTCGTTAAAACCCAGGCCGAACTCGCCGAGCTGTTTGCCCAGGACCTGACCTCCGGGGTCGGCCGCAGCGTCAAGCATGACAGCGCCGCCAAGCACGTCAGCGGTGAAGCGCAGTACATCGATGATCGCCTGGAGTTTCCTAACCAGTTGCACCTGTATGCGCGCATGTCCGACCGCGCCCACGCACGCATCATCAGCATCGACACCGCGCCCTGCTACGCCTTTGACGGCGTGCGCATCGCCATCACCCACGAAGATGTGCCGGGCCTTAAAGACATCGGCCCGCTGATGCCCGGCGACCCGTTGCTGGCCATCGACACCGTGCAGTTTGTCGGCCAAGTGGTACTGGCGGTGGCCGCCCGCGACCTGGAAACCGCGCGCAAAGCGGCCATGGCGGCGGTGATCGAATACGAAGACCTGGAACCGGTGCTGGATGTGGTGGAGGCCTTTCGCAACAAGCACTTTGTGCTCGACAGTCACACCCACCAACGCGGTGATTCGGCGGGCGCACTGGCCACCGCGAAAAACCGTATCCAGGGCACCCTGCATATCGGCGGCCAGGAACACTTCTACCTGGAAACCCAGATTTCCTCGGTCATGCCCACCGAAGACGGCGGCATGATCGTCTACTGCTCCACGCAAAACCCCACCGAAGTGCAAAAGCTGGTAGCCGAAGTACTCGACGTGTCGATGAATAAAATCGTCGTGGATATGCGCCGCATGGGCGGTGGTTTTGGCGGCAAGGAAACCCAGGCCGCAAGCCCCGCGTGTCTGTGCGCGGTGGTTGCACGCCTGACCGGCCAGCCGACCAAGATGCGCCTGCCGCGTGTCGAAGACATGCTGATGACCGGCAAGCGCCACCCGTTCTATATCGAATACGACGTGGGCTTTGACGACAACGGCCGCCTGCACGGCATCAATCTGGACCTGGCGGGCAACTGCGGTTGTTCGCCGGACCTGTCCAACTCGATTGTCGACCGCGCGATGTTCCACTCCGACAACTCGTATTACCTGGGCGACGCCACCGTCAACGGCCACCGCTGCAAGACCAACACCGCGTCCAACACCGCGTATCGTGGGTTTGGCGGCCCGCAAGGCATGGTTGCCATCGAGGAAGTCATGGACGCCATTGCGCGCCATCTGGCGCTGGACCCGTTGGCGGTGCGCAAGGTCAATTACTACGGCAAGACCGAACGCAACGTCACCCACTACTACCAGACCGTCGAGCACAACATGCTCGAGGAAATGACCGCCGAGCTTGAGGCCAGCAGCCAGTACGCCGAGCGCCGCGAAGCGATCCGCCTGTACAACGCCCACAGCCCGATTCTGAAAAAAGGCCTGGCACTGACGCCAGTGAAATTCGGTATTTCGTTTACCGCCAGTTTCCTCAACCAGGCCGGTGCGCTGATCCACATTTACACCGACGGCAGCATCCACCTGAACCACGGCGGCACCGAGATGGGCCAGGGTTTGAACATCAAGGTCGCGCAGGTGGTGGCTGAAATATTCCAGGTCGAGATCGACCGCGTGCAGATCACCGCCACCAACACCGACAAGGTGCCCAACACCTCGCCTACCGCCGCCTCCAGCGGTGCCGACTTGAACGGCAAGGCCGCGCAGAACGCTGCCGAAACCATCAAGCAGCGCCTGGTGGAGTTTGCTGCGCGCAAGTACGACGTGAGTGAAGCGGACGTTGAGTTCCACAATGGCCACGTGCGCGTGCGCGATCAGATCCTGACCTTTGAGGCGCTGATCCAGCAGGCGTATTTCGCTCAGGTTTCGCTGTCGAGCACCGGTTTTTACAAGACCCCGAAAATCTTTTACGACCGCAGCCAGGCGCGGGGTCGGCCGTTCTATTACTTCGCGTTCGGCGCGGCGTGCTGCGAAGTGATCGTCGACACCCTCACCGGCGAATACAAGATGTTGCGCACCGACATCCTCCACGACGTGGGCGCCTCGCTGAACCCGGCCATCGACATCGGCCAGGTCGAAGGCGGCTTTATCCAGGGCATGGGCTGGCTGACCATGGAAGAGCTGGTGTGGAACAACAAGGGCAAGCTGATGACCAACGGCCCGGCCAGCTACAAGATCCCGGCCGTGGCGGACATGCCGCTGGATTTGCGTGTGAAGCTGGTGGAAAACCGCAAGAACCCGGAAGACACGGTGTTCCATTCCAAGGCCGTGGGCGAGCCGCCGTTCATGCTCGGGATTGCGTCGTGGTGTGCGATCAAGGATGCCGTGGCGAGTTTGGGCGACTATCGCCATCAGCCGCAGATTGATGCGCCGGCGACGCCTGAGCGGGTGTTGTGGGGCTGTGAGCAGATGCGGCAGTTGAGCGCTGCAAAAGCCGTTGAGACTGAACTGGCTTGATCGTTCCCACGCTCTGCGTGGGAATGCCGCCTTGGACGCTCTGCGTCCGCTGTTGTGACGCAGAGCGTCACGGTATGCATTCCCACGCGGAGCGTGGGAACGATCTGACTGGAGGTGACTATGAACAACTGGATCAGCGCCCTCGCCGACCTGCAGAACCAGGGTGAACCCTGCGTGCTGGTGACCATCATCGAAGAGCTTGGCTCCACGCCGCGCAACGCTGGCTCAAAAATGGTGATCAGCGCCGCGCACACCTTCGACACCATCGGCGGCGGGCACCTGGAATACAAAGCGATGCAGATCGCCCGCGACATGCTGGTGCGTGGCCAGCAGAACACCCATCTGGAGCGCTTCAGCCTCGGCGCCAGCCTGGGCCAGTGCTGCGGCGGCGTGACGGTGTTGCTGTTCGAACCCATGGGCCAGGTGCAGGCGCAGATCGCGGTATTTGGCGCCGGCCATGTCGGCCGCGCGCTGGTGCCGTTATTGGCGAGCCTGCCGTGCCGGGTGCGCTGGATTGATTCGCGTGATCAAGAGTTTCCGGAACACATCCCTCAGGGCGTGCGTAAAATCATCAGCGAAGAGCCGGTCGACGAAATTGCCGACCTGCCGGTGGGCAGTTACTGCATCGTGATGACCCACAATCACGCGCTGGACCTGGAACTGACGGCCGCGCTGCTCAAGCGCAATGACTTCGCCTATTTCGGCCTGATCGGTTCAAAAACCAAACGGGTCAAGTTCGAACACCGCCTGCGCGATCGCGGCTTCGACACCGCCCACCTGCAACGCATGCGCTGCCCCATGGGCCTCACCGAGGTGAAGGGCAAACTGCCGGTGGAAATTGCCATCTCCATCGCCGGCGAAATCATCGCCACCTATAACGCGAATTTCGGCCAGCACAGTGCGAGCGCCGAACCTATTGCCAAACTGCTGCCCGCCTCGCGTCGCAGCCAAGCTATCTAAACCATTGAGATCACCATGCCTTTGACTCGCAAAGCCTACCGTGCCGCCATTTTGCACAGCATCGCCGACCCCGCCCAAGTGGGGATCGAAGCGTCCTATGAGTATTTCGAAGACGGCCTGCTGGTGATCGATAACGGCCAGATCAGCGCCCTGGGCCACGCCAGCGATTTGCTGCCAACCCTGCCCGCCGACATCGACGTGACCCATTATCAGGATGCGCTGATCACGCCCGGCCTGATCGACACCCACATTCACCTGCCGCAAACCGGCATGGTCGGTGCCTATGGCGAGCAGTTGCTGGATTGGCTCAACACCTACACCTTCCCATGTGAAAGCCAGTTCGCCGACAAGGCCCACGCCGAAGAAGTCGCGGATATCTTCATCAAGGAGTTGCTGCGCAACGGCACCACCACAGCATTGGTGTTCGGCAGCGTGCACCCGCAGTCGGTGAATGCATTCTTTGAAGCCGCCGAGAAACTCGACCTGCGCATGATCGCCGGCAAAGTGATGATGGACCGCAACGCGCCGGACTACCTGACCGACACCGCCGAATCCGGCTACCAGGAAAGCAAGGCGCTGATCGAACGCTGGCACGGCAAGGGCCGTTTGCACTATGCCGTCACGCCACGTTTTGCGCCGACCAGCACGCCGGAGCAACTGGCGCTGGCCGGGCAACTGCTGGGCGAATACCCGGACCTGTACATGCAGACGCACATCAGCGAGAACAAACAGGAAGTCGAGTGGGTAAAAGAGCTGTTCCCGGAGCGCAACGGCTACCTGGACGTGTACGACCACTACAAACTGCTGGGCGAGCGCTCGGTGTTTGCCCACGGCGTCCACCTGTGTGATGACGAGTGCGCACGGTTGGCCGAGACCGGTTCGGCCGTGGCGTTCTGCCCGACCTCGAACCTCTTCCTTGGCAGCGGCCTGTTCAACTTGCCGATGGCCGAGAAGCACAAGCTGAATGTGGGCCTGGGCACCGACGTGGGCGGCGGCACCAGCTTCTCGCTGCTGCAAACCCTGAATGAAGCCTACAAGGTCATGCAGTTGCAGGGTGCGCGGTTGAGCCCGTTCAAGTCGCTGTACCTGGCCACCTTGGGCGGTGCGCGGGCACTGCGCCTGGAAGACAAGATCGGCACGTTGCAGCCGGGCACGGATGCGGACTTTTTGGTGCTGGACTACAACGCTACGCCGCTGCTCAGCTATCGCTTGAAGCAGGCCAATAACATTGCCGAGACGTTGTTTGTGTTGATGACGTTGGGGGATGACCGGACGATTCTACAGACCTACGCGGCCGGCAATCTGGTGCATCAACGCTGATCTGAGCCACACCACAAAAAAATGTGGGAGCTGGCTTGTGTGGGAGCTGGCCAGCTCCCACACTTTTAGTCCCAGGCGAACCTGGAAAATTACAGTTTGACTGAAGAACGCCCTGGCTTCTTGGTCTGCAACAAATGCGAGAACACCGCGTGCAAATCATCCGACGCGCTTTCCTCGTCGAGGTTGAGCTTGCTGTCGATGTGATCCATGTGATGCATCATCAAATTCACCGCCAGGGTCGCGTCGCGTGCTTCGATCGCGTCGATCAACTGGGTGTGCTCATCGTAGGAACAGTGCGAGCGGTTGCCGCTTTCGTACTGGGCGATGATCAACGAGGTTTGCGACACCAGGCTGCGCTGGAAACTGATCAGCGGCGCATTCTTCGCGGCTTCGGCGAGCTTCAAGTGGAATTCGCCGGAGAGGCGGATACCGGCACCACGATCACCCCGTGAGAAGCTGTCGCGCTCATCGTTGACCATCTGGCGCAGTTCGGCCAATTGCTCGGCCGTGGCGTGCTGCACCGCAAGCTCAGTGATCGCCCGCTCCACCAGCCGCCGGGCGAGAAATACCTGACGGGCTTCTTCGACACTCGGGCTTGCCACCACCGCACCGCGATTGGGCCGCAGCAGTACCACACCTTCATGGGCCAGGCGCGAGAGCGCGCGGCGGATGATGGTGCGGCTGACGCCGAAGATTTCGCCCAGTGCTTCTTCACTCAATTTGGTACCGGGCGCCAGGCGTTGTTCGAGGATCGCCTCGAAGATATGCGCGTAGACGATATCGTCCTGGGTTCCGCTGCGACCGGCCTTGCCGGCTCGCGGTTGTTTCTTGAGAGGTTGCAACTGTTCGTTCATGGGCACTCGGGTTTGGAGAACGGCGGCGAATTAACGGTAATACGTCAACAGCGTGTTGCTGGCAAGTATCACCTAAAAACAGGGCACATTGTACACAACCCAATGCGCCAACACACTGTACGGCTATTTGTGGTGGCGGCTGTATTGCAATGAGTGGTTACGTTTGAGTTTAGGCTTGAATTCGCTTTTTCCCAGGTAAAAGGAACACCTCTCCATGACCGACGCCACCCAAGCGCCTTTGCGCCCGTTGGCCGACACTTCTGCGTCGGCCGTCGTCGCCGGCTTCATCGCCATGATGACCGGCTACACCAGCTCCCTGGTGCTGATGTTCCAGGCCGGCCAGGCCGCCGGCTTGACCACCGCGCAGATTTCTTCGTGGATCTGGGCGATCTCTATCGGCATGGCGGTGTGCAGCATCGGCCTGTCGTTGCGCTATCGCACGCCGATCACCATTGCCTGGTCTACGCCCGGCGCCGCGCTGCTGATCACCAGCCTGGGCGGCGTGAGCTACGGCGAGGCCATCGGCGCGTATATCACTTGCGCCGTGCTGGTGACGCTGTGCGGGCTGACCGGCAGCTTTGAAAAACTGGTCAAGCGCATTCCCGCCTCGTTGGCGGCGGCGCTGCTGGCGGGGATTCTGTTCAAGATCGGCAGCGAGATTTTCGTCGCCGCGCAACATCGCACCGGGTTGGTGCTGGGGATGTTTTTCACCTATCTGATCATCAAGCGCTTGTCGCCGCGTTATGCCGTGCTGGCCGCGCTGGTCATCGGCACCCTGTTGTCGGGGCTGATGGGCTTGCTGGATTTCAGCGGTTTTCACCTGGAAGTGGCCACACCGGTGTGGACCACGCCGCACTTCTCGCTGGCCGCGACCATCAGCATCGGCATCCCGTTGTTCGTGGTGGCGATGACCTCGCAGAACATGCCCGGCGTTGCCGTGCTGCGCGCCGACGGCTACACCGTGCCCGCCTCGCCCCTGATCACCGCCACCGGCCTGGCCTCGCTGGTACTGGCGCCGTTCGGCTCCCACGGCATCAACCTGGCCGCGATCAGCGCGGCGATCTGCACCGGGCCACACGCCCATGAAGACCGCAACAAGCGCTACACCGCTGCCGTGTGGTGCGGGGTGTTCTACGGGATTGCCGGGGTGTTCGGCGCAACCTTGGCGGCGTTGTTCGCTGCACTGCCCAAGGAACTGGTGCTGTCGATTGCGGCCCTGGCGCTGTTTGGCTCGATCATCAACGGCTTGAGTATCGCCATGAATGAGCCCAAGGAACGGGAAGCGGCGCTGATCACCTTTATGGTCACCGCGTCTGGCTTGACCCTGTTTTCCATCGGCTCGGCGTTCTGGGGGATTGTGGCGGGGGTGTTGACGCTGCTGATTCTGAATTGGCGCAAGGCATAAAAAAACGGCGACCCTAAGGTCGCCGTTTTTTTAGTATCACTTAGCCGCGTTGATCGGCTTTTCCGGATACCACACGTCCAGCAGTGGGCTGACTTCAGCGCTTTTCAGCTCGCTGCGGCCTTTGAGCCAGCTTTCAACAGCTGCACGTTGCTCTTCGTTGACCGAGCCACGCTTCTGGAGGCAAACCAGACCGAAGTCATCGCCGCCGACATAGCCCAGACCGTTGGCTTCCATGGCTTCTTTGATGAATGCTTCGAGGAAAGCATCGGTAGCTTCTTCACTCAGGTCTTCTTTGAAGTCCAGGTTCAGTTCGAAACCCAGCTCTTGAAATTCATCAACGCACAGTTTTTTGCGCAGACGCTGGGAACGGTTAGTCGCCATTGGAACAATCCTCATAAGTAATAACGGCCGGCACTTTAGCAGTTTAAGCCGACCTTTGCCCGACTCTATGGGACGGGCGGGCATTGGTCTGCAAAAAAACCCGAAATACCCGCTATCGTTCAGCTACAACTGGATGCACCTTGGGGCATAATGCCGACACTTTCGTGACCAATGAGGGATTTTCTTCCATACCCCTCACCTTTTTCACCCTTCTCAGCAGTAGGGTTTTATTCCTTATGATCAACTCTTTTCGTTCAGTACTCCTTGCCGGTTTTCTTCTACCACTGGCCTTTTCCGTCACCGCCGCGCCGATCAACAACAGCCTGCCGCCGAATGTTCAGCAGGCACTGCAGAAAGCCAAAATACCCAATACTTCGCTGTCGCTGGTGATGCTGCCCCTCACCGGGCCTGGCACGCCGACCGTGTTCAACGCGGATGTTTCGGTAAACCCGGCCTCCACCATGAAGCTGGTCACCACCTACGCAGCCCTGGAAATGCTCGGCCCCAACCATCAATGGAAGACCGAGTTCTACACCGACGGCACCCTCAGCGGTGGCGTGTTGCGCGGCAACCTCTACCTCAAGGGCGGCGGCGACCCCAAGCTGAATATGGAAAAACTCTGGCTGTTGATGCGTGACCTGCGCGCCAATGGCGTGCAGCAAGTCACCGGCGACCTGGTGCTGGACCGCAGCTTCTTCAACCAGCCGCAATTGCCTGAATTCAATGACGACGGCAACGACGAGAACAAGCCGTTCCTGGTCAAGCCGGACGCCCTGCTGGTCAACCTCAAGGCCCTGCGCTTTGTCACCCGCAATGACTCGGGCCGGGTGATCGTGTCGGTCGAGCCGCCGATTGCGAGTATCCGCATCGACAACCAGGTCAAAGTCTCCAACGCCAAGCAATGCACCGGGGACGTGCGCTACAGCCCGGTCACCGCCGCCGATGGCAGCGTCACCGTGACGGTCAGCGGCCAGTTGGGCGATGGCTGCAGCTCCCAGACTTACCTGTCGCTGCTCGACCACGCCACCTACACCGCCGGCGCCGTGCGTGCGATCTGGCAGGAGTTGGGCGGCACCATCCAGGGCCGTGATATCCAGGCGCCGGTGCCCAAAGACGCTAAAGTGCTGGCCCGTGCGTTCTCGCCGGACCTGGCGGAAATCATCCGCGACATCAACAAATACAGTAACAACACCATGGCCCAGCAGTTGTTCCTGAGCCTGGGCGCGCAGTTCCGTAACGACGCCGATGGCGATGATGCCAAGGCTGCGCAACGTGTGGTGCGCCAGTGGCTGGCGAAAAAAGGCATCACCGCGCCGCACCTGGTGATGGAGAACGGCTCCGGCCTGTCCCGCGCCGAACGCGTCAGCGCCCGCGAAATGGCGGCCATGCTGCAAGCGGCGTGGAAAGGCCCGTACTCGGCGGAATACATCAGTTCGCTGCCGATTGCCGGCACCGACGGCACCATGCGCAAACGCCTGAAAACCACGGCCCTGCGCGGTGAGGCTCACGTCAAGACCGGCACCTTGAACACCGTGCGCGCCATTGCGGGGTTCAGCCGCGATAACAACGGCAACACCTGGGTGGTGGTGGCAATCCTCAACGACTCGAAGCCATGGGGTGCTTCGTCGGTGCTCGATCAGGTGCTGCTGGATTTGTATCGCCAGCCGAAGCTGACAGCCGCAGCGCCAGTGCTCTAAAGGCCACACAGCGCCCACCTTCAGACGCGCAAGCGTTCGGCTTCCACCCGGTCGCGGCCCGCTTGCTTGGCCACATACACCGCCGAGTCTGCGCGCAGCAGCAGCCCGTCAATCCCTTCATTGATCCGCCAGCTGGCCACACCAAAGCTGGCGGTCACCACGCCCACCACCTCCATCGGTTCGGTGCGCAGCGACTGCCACAACTCCATCGCCAGGCAATAAGCCTGCTCGGCATCGGTATGCGGGCACAGCACCACAAACTCTTCACCGCCCAAACGACAAAACACATCCGTGCGGCGCAGGCGCTGGCCGATGCGTTTGCACACTTCCTGCAACACCCCATCGCCCACCGCATGCCCGTGCTGATCATTGATGCGTTTGAAGTGATCAATATCGAGCATGATCAACGACAATGCGCCCGTGGTTCGGTTGCGCCGGAGCATCTCGGCCTTGAGGCGATCCTGAAAATAACGGCGGTTATGAATGCCCGTCAGCGAGTCGGTAATCGACAGCGCGCGCAGTTCCTCTTCGACCCGCTTCAGATCGGAGATATCCGACACGTAGCCATGCCACAACGTGCCACCGCCTGTTAACTCCTCCGGCGTGGCTTCGCCGCGAATCCAGCGCAGGCCGCGTTGCGGCAACACCACCCGATACTCTTCGCGCCAATGGCTCAACTGCAGCGCCGACAGCCGGATCGACAGGCGCACCCGTTCCACGTCTTGCGGATGAATGCGTTCGAACACCTTGTCCGCGTTTTGCTGCAATACGCCCGTGTCGATTTCATAGATATCGCGCATACCATCGCTGGCATAGATGAAACGCCCTTTCCCCTTGGGTTCAAGGGTGAACTGAAAGATCCCGCCAGGCACGTGGGCACTGAGTTTTTTCAGTAGACGGTCGCGCGCGGCCAACGCCTCGTAGGCGCGTTTTTGTTCGGTCACATCCAGGTAGATCGCCAAGTGCCCGATCCACAGGCCGTAGTCGTCCAGCAACACGGTGGTGAGCATATTCACCGTCAGGTAGCTGCCATTCTCACGCAATAATGTCCACTCGCGCGCCTCGTGCAGGTTGTCCGGGCTTTCCACCAGCATCGCCTGGCTCGCCGGAATACGCTTGCCCAGGGCCACACTTAAACTGGCCGCGCGCGCTTCGAGTTCATGGGCCAGATGCAGGCCTTCCAGAGTCAGTCGCCCCACCACCGCCTCGGCCTTGAACCCGAGCATTTTCTCGGCACCGGCATTGAAGGTGTTGATCACACCCCGCAGGTCAGTGGCAATGATCGCAACATGGGTGGCGGCGTTCAGCACACTGCGCAATTGCCCGTGGGCGGCGCGAAGCTCCTGCTCACGCAGGTGCAACTGCTGTGTGCGTTGTTCCACCAGCTTGAGCGCACGCTGGCGCTGGCTGACCAACACATACAGCAACGCACTGAGCAGCAGGCTGAGGAGCACGCCCATGGCCAGGAGGGTGTGCATCGAGGAGTGATTGGCCTGGTCGAACACCTGGCTGGCGCGAATGCTCAAGGCATACACATGGTCGCCGAGGGTGAGGCGGCGCGTGGCGACCAGGCCGCTGTCGCCCACCGCGTTGCTGGACGCATACAGCACACGTTGCTGCGTGTCGGAGGTGTCGACGATCTGCATCACCAGGTTGTCGCGGCCGGGCTTGGGCAAACCATCGGCGACCAGTTGGCGCATGCTGATCACTGCCATCACATAACCATGGGGCTCGGTGTCGGCGGGTTTGTTCACGGGCGCCACCAGCAAAACGCCGGCAGCATAAGCCGGTTCTACGCCCACCAACTGCATGGGCTGGGACACCGCAGGCCGGCCGCTGCTTTGCACCCGCTCAAGCACCGAACGGCGCAGGGGCTGGGCCAACAGGTCGAACCCCAAGGGTGACCCCAGCAAGCTTTGGGTCTGGCTGTACAACACCGGCACATACTCGTCGCGCTCGGGTGCAGGCGCCAGTTCACCCGCAGCGTTCAACTCTCGAATGGCGAAAGGTGTACCCCGCTGACGCGAGACTTCCTGTTCAAAAGCACTGCGTTGTTCGCGAAATATACGCGGCGCCCAGGCATAGGCGCGGGCGCGCAGAAGCAAAGGCTTGGCGAAACCATCGAACTCGGCGCGGGACACGTCACTGGAATTGACGAAGAAACGCTGCAGGCTGGCCAGGCGTTGCTCCTGGTCTTCGAAACGCTCCTGAAGGCGGGTGTAGCGCTCGTTGACCATCAACTGAAAACGCTGGCGCACTTGCTGCTGGTAGAGGTCGGCGGTCGCCCAGGCGACGATGACCGTCAGCGCCCCACCTGCCAATAACACCACCAATGCCACCAGCCAAGCCGACGCCTGCTCACTGATAAAGCCTAGTATTTTCGGGCGAACGGCTTGCATCGGCATAGGCAACACTCACAACGCCAGCGTGCGGGGGGTGTCACTTTGGCTAGGCGTTAAGTTATAGCCATGAGGCCGGCGTTTGACCAGTGCAAAAAAGCCGCAAGCCCGGAATAGTCCGGGCTTGCGGCTTTTTGGTGCAGCTTGAGTGTGGCGATCAGCGCGCTGTGATTTTCCACGCCCGGTGAATCTTCGCGTTACGTGCGAAATCCGGGTCCAGGGTCTTGTCGCTGATTTCCTCGACCGCGTAGCGCTCGCTGAGGTTGTCCTCCAGCACGAACTTGCGGAAGTTGTTCGAGAAGTACAGCACGCCGCCGGGCGCCAGGCGCGCCATGGCCAGGTCGAGCAACTGCACGTGGTCACGCTGCACGTCGAAGATGCCTTCCATGCGCTTGGAGTTGGAGAAGGTCGGCGGGTCGATGAAGATCAGGTCGAACTCATCACGGCTGGCCTCCAGCCAGGCCATCACATCACCCTGCTCCAGGCGGTTCTTGTCAGAGAAACCATTAAGGGAGAAGTTGCGACGCGCCCAGTCCAGGTAAGTCTTGGACAAGTCAACGCTGGTGGTACTGCGCGCGCCGCCCTTGGCTGCGTGCACACTCGCGGTGGCGGTGTAGCAATACAGGTTGAGGAAACGCTTGCCGGCCGCTTCCTTCTGGATGCGCATGCGCATCGGGCGGTGGTCGAGGAACAGGCCGGTGTCCAGGTAGTCGGTGAGGTTGACCAGCAGCTTCACGCCACCTTCGCTGACCTCGGTGAACTTGCCTTGGGCGCTTTGACGTTCGTACTGTTTGGTGCCGCTCTGACGTTCGCGACGCTTGACCACCACGCGGCTCTTGTCGACGTTCAGCGCCTGGGGAATCGCAGCCAGCGCATCGAACATACGCGCAGAAGCTTTTTCCGGGTCGATGGATTTGGGCGCGGCATATTCCTGCACATGCACCCAATCGTGGTACAGGTCGATGGCCATGGAGTATTCCGGCATATCGGCGTCGTACACACGGTAGCAGTCCACGCCTTCGCGCTTGGCCCATTTGCCCAACTGCTTGAGGTTCTTTTGCAGGCGGTTGGCGAACATCTGCCCGCCTTCGCTGAGGCGCGCCTGCTCAACCACCGGGGCTGGAGCCGGCTTGATCGGGTTGCCGTTCTTGTTGTACTGGCGCTCGACCGGCTCGGTCGGGGCCTGATCGTAAGCCGCTTGCTCACGCTCGGCCTGACGCTGTTCCGGAGTGCGGCGCTCGCCAGTGACGAACTGGTCGGGGTTGACCTTGATCAGCAGCAACTTGCACGGCAACGCGCCGTTCCAGAACGAATACTGTTTGTGGCTGCGGATGCCCATGCGCTTGCCCAGGTCCGGCGCGCCGGTGAACACTGCGGCTTCCCAGCCCATGCACGCCTGGCGCAGACGCTCACCAAGGTTCTGGTAGAGGTACAACAGGCTGGCTTCGTCACCCAGGCGCTCGCCGTAGGGCGGGTTGCAGATCACCAGGCCTTTCTGGTTCTGGTCCGGGCGCGGCTCGAAAGTGCCGACTTCGCCCTGGTACACCTTGATCCAGTGGCTTAAGCCTGCGCGTTCGATGTTGTTACGCGCGGGTTGGATAAGGCGCGGGTCGGCTTCGTAGCCACGTACCCACAATGGCGGTTTGTTCATGCCGATGGCGGCACGCTCGGTGGCCTCGGTGTGCAGCTTCTTCCACAGCGCCGGCACGTGACCGAGCCAGGTGGTGAAGCCCCACAGTTCACGATTCAGGTTGGGCGCCATGTCGGCGGCGATCATTGCGCCTTCCACCAGGAAGGTGCCCACGCCACACATCGGGTCCGTCAGCGCGCCACCTTCGGCCGCAATGCGCGGCCAGCCGGCGCGGATCAGGATCGCGGCGGCCAGGTTTTCCTTCAACGGTGCGGCGCCCTGCTGCAGACGATAACCGCGCTGGTGCAGGCTGTGGCCGGACAGGTCAAGGGAAAGGATGGCTTCGCCACGGTCCAGGCGCAGGTGAATGCGCAGGTCCGGGTTGATCTTGTCGATGGACGGACGTTCGCCGGTCGGGGTGCGCAGCTTGTCGACAATCGCATCCTTGACCTTCAGCGCGCCGAAGTGGGTGTTGTCGATGCCCGAGCCGTGGCCACTGAATTCAACGGCCAGGGTGCCGTCCGGGACCATGTGGTCGGCCCATTCGATATCCAGCACGCCGTGGTAGAGGTCTTCGGCGTCCTTCATCGGGAAGCGCTTGAGTACCAGCAGCACGCGGTTGGCCAGGCGCGACCAGAGGCACAGGCGGTAGGCGGTTTCCATGTCGGCCATGCCGCGCACGGCCGAGGTGTGCTCGCGCGCGTCTTCAAGGCCAAGCCCGACGGCTTCCTCGATCAGCAGGCCTTCGAGGCCCTTGGGGCAGGTGAGGAAGAGTTCAAAACGGTCCGACATGGGGCATTCCAGGCTTTTCAGCAATAAATGAACGGGCGACGCATCGCCGGCTCGGTTTTCAATCAAGCACTTTTCTTGAAGAGTGCTCGCGTGGCACGAATGTGCCGTTCCACCCCGGCTGCCGGGCGTTTGAGCCTTTATTGCCGGGGCAGATAAATAAATCATCGCAACAAAAAGAAATATTCCGACCCTTCGTCGAATAATAACCGACTGCAACGGGCGGGCATTCTCACTAAAGGATTAAACCCATCCTCTATGCAGGGCACATCATAGCTGGGTTTGCCTATTAAATGGGGCGAAAAGCCATCCCAGCTTATGGCTATAGCATCGTTATCGTTACGTGCTTATGACAAAACGATCATTGAATCCATGTGACCTATTGGTTAGAACTCAACACAGGTTGGCGCCGTAACGACGCCGACACATAGGCTCGCCACGCCGGCAGCGAGCCCACCAACGGCAGGAAAACCCTGCCCGGCCCCACGCGGGGCCGAAGGATATCTAGACAGTCAACAAGTGAGGGAAACACCCTATGAGAAGACTTAAGCGTGATCCGTTGGAAAGAGCATTTTTACGCGGATATCAATATGGCGTTCATGGTAAATCCCGTGAGCTTTGCCCATTTACTCTACCGTCGGTACGCCAAGCCTGGATCAACGGCTGGCGAGAAGGACGCGGCGACAACTGGGACGGTATGACTGGCACTGCGGGAATCCACAGACTCAACGAACTTCACGCCGTCGGCTGACACGGGGCACTTAATCCGACAACCACCTTGAAGATTTTGTAACGACTTAACCACGCACGTCCTATCCGGGCGGCGGGCTTCGGCCCAGGGGGCTCCTTTTGGAGCCCTTTTTAATGCGCGGAAATTGGCTGATCTATCAGCGCAACGCCGCGATGGCATCCACCGACTCGCGAATCAACGCCGGGCCTTTGTAGATGAAGCCGGAATAGAGTTGCACCAGGCTTGCGCCGGCAGCGATTTTCTCAGCGGCGTGCTTGCCTTCGGTAATCCCGCCCACGGCGATAATCGGCAAACGCCCCGCCAGTTCAGCCGCCAGCACCTTGACGATGTGGGTACTCTGGTCCCGCACCGGCGCGCCCGACAGGCCGCCCGCTTCGTCACCATGGGCCAGCCCTTCAACGCCGACGCGGCTTAAGGTGGTGTTGGTAGCGATCACCGCATCCATGCCCGAATCCACCAGGGCCTGGGCAACCAGCACGGTTTCTTCATCGCTCATGTCCGGGGCAATCTTGATCGCCAACGGCACACGCTTGCCATGGCGCACGGCCAGGTCTTCCTGGCGCTGGCGCAAGGCTTCGAGCAATTGCTTGAGGGAATCGCCAAACTGCAGACTGCGCAGGCCTGGCGTGTTGGGCGAACTGACGTTGACCGTGACATAGCTGGCGTGGGCGTAGACCTTGTCCAGGCAGATCAGGTAATCATCCACAGCGCGCTCGACCGGCGTGTCGAAGTTCTTGCCGATATTGATGCCGAGAATGCCGTTGTATTTCGCGGCTTGAACCCGCGACAGCAAGTGATCAACACCCAGGTTGTTGAAGCCCATGCGGTTGATGATTGCTTCGGCTTCGGGCAAACGGAAGATACGTGGCTTCGGGTTGCCCGGCTGCGGACGGGGCGTCACGGTGCCGATCTCGACAAAACCGAACCCCAATTGCGCAAAACCATCGATGGCTGCGCCGTTCTTGTCCAGGCCGGCAGCCAGCCCGACCGGGTTGGGGAAATCGAGCCCCATCACCGACACCGGCATTTTTGCCGGCGCCTTGCATACCAGGCCATTGAGCCCCAGGCGGCCACCGGCACCGATCAGGTCCAGGGACAGATCGTGGGAGGTTTCCGGGGAAAGTTTGAACAACAGCTGGCGGGCCAGGGTATACATGGGCGGGCTAGACTCGGATGGCGGCGAAAGGTGGCGCGATTATAGCCGGGGTGGCACGCCGGGTGCGAGGCGTGCCGCCCAATCATCACGGGCGCTGTGCAACCAACGCCTCATACTGCGCCCAGATTTTTTCGGCATACCGCAGGCGCAATGCCTCGCGCCCAGGTGCCGGCCCGGCATTATAGGAACCCACGGCTGTCCAGTTGTAACCGAAGCGCTGGATGAAGTCGGCCAGGATCGAAGCGCCCACTTCGACCGATAAACAAGGGTCGCTCAGCAACCTTTCTTCGGTAATCCCCTGCTTGGCCAGACGCGGCAAGTGCATGCTATTGATTTGCATCAGGCCTATATCCCGCGAGCCATCACTATTGCTTTGGTTCATCGCGCCGCCGCGTGCGCCCGACTCCACGACAGCGATGGCCTGCAACAGCTCCGGCTCGATGTCGTAGCGACGGGCAACGTCATCCCAGCAACTGGCCCAGGCCTGATGACTGCCCATCAGCAGGCTCAACAGCACGCCCTTGCCCAGACGTCTAATCACGTTGCACCTGGCCACAGGCCGAACAGACGCGCTGCACGCGCCCCGCCCCTGGGTGGTGCCGGACGGTGACGGCACAGGTAAAGCGATAACCCCTGCCGTATATGGTCTTGATAAAGCCCTTGTCTTTCCTCAAGTGCTTGCGCAATTCGTAGATACAACGGGTGAGTGACTCCTCCGCGACTTCGCCACGGGACCAGGCCTGCTCAAGTAAACGATCCTTGGTCATCAGCACACCATCGGATGCCAGCAGCAACCGCAGCACCTGCCACTCCTTGGGCGGCAGCTGAATATCCACACCCTCGCCCGTCAAACGGCCATCTGCCTGCAGGGTCCACCCGGCAAAAAACCATGCGGCCGTCAGCCCTTCATCCACGAGGGTCATATTCACCTCTGCACCTGACTACTGACATTGAATTCCTTGTTTCCAGAAACGGCCGATACGCCAACCCCGCGACTATAAAAAGCTGGCAGCAGAACAACGTTAGGAAAAACCCTATGAAATCGAAGCTTTCGGCGGGAAGTGCGTAGGACTTTTCTCGACTATCGGCAGCCAAGGCCCGTCAAAACGTTAATAGGCGCTCAAAGGGTTAGTTGCTGTCAGGGACTTCGGGGGCTTCGCGCACGAATGCGCGTTGCACGCGCGCATGCTGGCTTTGTGTCAGTGGCGGGGGCCCAACGGCACCGGCCAACATCCGTGGTTCGCCGCCAACCGCTCGGGCCTGGATCACAAATAGACGGACTTCGGCTCGTCGGCCTTGACTCGCGTCGCCCTCACGAGGAAAACCTCCCAGCCACAGGCGCCTGCCTTGGGGCACCCGCACCACCGTACTGATGCCTACTCGCCCCACTGCCCCCGCCGAATCGGGCTTGTGTACGCTGCCCAGTTGACGGCCATCTTCAAGGACCAACTGCATTTCAATCTGATTGGCTGCGGCAAAGCGGGGTAGCACACTGGCTTCGGTACCATACCCCACCGGCCGCCAATCGCCACTGTCGGCGCCGGGCCTGGGCAGGTAAAAAGTATGGTTGTCCTGGAAGACCGCCGGCACATTCTCCTGGGTGAGGATCACCGGGAATGCAGTGACCCGGGCCTTGCGCCGACGCTCCAGCACACCCAGTTGTGCCATCAAACGGCTGTCATCCAAAGGTTCCAATACGCGTGTCACGGCGGCCCCGAAGCTGGTTTCCTGCGCCCAGGCCGCGCCCATCTTGTCAAATGCTCGGCGATCGACATCAATCTGCCACAGCGCTACTTCGATCGGCCGCTTGGGCTTGTCCAGTTCCGCCACCAGCTCTTCGATCGCCTTGACCTGATCAGGCTTGCCCTTGATCAATAAACTGTTGGAGTCAGGATAAGCCATCACCAAAAGGCTCTTGTCAGCGAGCAGGCCTGGGGGGCGCTGCGTGGCATCCTGCTGTTCGATGGCCAGCAGGTTTTCAATAATCGTGGCCATTCCCGGCACATTGACCTGCTCGTCGCCCATGACGTACTGACGGTCGGCCACGTGAGTGTTGAACACCTGAACCACCCCGAAAGCCTGCTTGCCCACCCGTACTTCGGAGCGCGGCCTGTCCATCAGTTGAGCCAGGTGCAGCACCTGATCCACATAGTTGGGGGGCCCGGACACATAGAACGTGCGCGCACCGCTTTCCCTGAGGGGATAACGTGATTCATCCAGCCCCGAGCGGCGCATGAACCCGCGCAATCGCTCGACCGGAATGTGCCGCAGCGACACCGCCGAGCCTTTCGCTTCGCCCGCGCCATACACGTACAGCACCTGCCCATCGCTGTACCAGATCAGGCCCTGTTGCTCGGCCACGGTCATCAGCGTGTGCTGCGCAGCCTCCAGATCGAAAGTGCCCGTGAGGCGTTTACGCGCCACTTCACGGCTGACGACAACCGGCAACCCCAGGGGCAACGACAACGCGGTAAAAAAGGTATGCAGGCTTTCATCCCGCGCCTGATAGCTCTGCCCCCAGGCGGAAACATTGGCCCACAGCACTGCACAGCACAGCAGCCAGCGGCATAGCCGTGGGTAACTCATCGGTGGTCGCTCTTGATGCTCGTGCATGATGATCGCGGAATCGAAAGACACCGTCGGGGTTCCTGGCAGTCTGGCGCAAAGAAGCGGCCATACTGAAAGGCACTCGAGTTTCAATCTTGATGGAAAGGTGACGACAGCCCACGCCCGTCTACCCGTGGCATGTGCCTTGCTATGAACTCTGCATCAGAGCCCGCACCAACGTCGGAGCAGGCTTACAGACAAAGGCGTCGTTACCCGGCAATGGCTTGCACTGCCATGCGAAGGAGCGATGCTTTTTTTTTGACAGAAAAGGTAGGTGTTGATGAACGACTCGGTCGGCAACAGCCCGGTGAACACCCCACTGGCGTGGGTCAACGGCAGTGACGCCCCGGAAAAGAGCAGCCTGGACCTGGGCTTCATGGCACTCACCGACTGCGCTTCGCTGGTGGTCGCCGCCACCCAGGGGTTTGCCCAACCTTACGGGTTGACGCTTAACCTCAAGCGCCAATCATCCTGGGCCGGCCTGCGTGACAAACTGGTCAGCGGTGAACTGGACGCCGCCCACAGCCTGTATGGGTTGATCTATGCCGTGCACCTGGGCATCGGCGGGGTAGCGCCCACCGATATGGCGGTGCTGATGGGCCTCAACCAGAACGGCCAGAGCATCAACCTGTCCCACGGCCTGCAACAGCAAGGCGTGACCACTCCTGAGGCACTCGACCGCCATGTGCACCAAAGCCGGACAAAGCTGACGTTCGCACAGACATTTCCCACCGGCACCCACGCCATGTGGCTGTATTACTGGCTGGCGAGCCAAGGCATTCACCCTTTGCAAGATGTCGACAGTGTGGTGGTGCCGCCGCCGCAGATGATCGCGCACCTGCAAGCCGGGCGCATTGACGGTTTTTGTGTCGGGGAGCCCTGGTGCGCCAGTGCAGTCAAGCAAAACCAGGGGTTCACCCTGGCCACTACCCAGTCGATCTGGCCGAACCATCCAGAAAAAGTGCTCGGCTGCACCCAGGCATTCGTCGATCAATACCCGAACACCGCCCGCGTACTGGTCATGGCGATCCTCGAGGCCAGCCGTTTCATCGAACAAAGCCAGGAAAACCGCCGCTCCACCGCACAACTGCTCAGCGCCCGCGAGTACCTCGATGCGCCGCTCGACTGCATCGAACCGCGCCTGCTGGGAGCTTATGACGACGGCCTCGGCAGCCAGTGGCAAGACCCGCACGCCCTGCGCTTTTTTGCCGATGGCGAAGTGAACCTGCCCTACCTCTGCGATGGCATGTGGTTCATGACTCAGTTTCGCCGCTGGGGCCTGCTGCGCGAAGACCCGGACTACCTGGGCGTGGCCCGCCAGGTGCAGCAACTGAACCTGTACCGCCAAGCCGCGGCTGCGGTTGGCGTCCCGGCCGGCGCCCCAGACATGCGCAGCAGCCAGTTGATCGACGGCAAAATCTGGGACGGCTCCGACCCCGCCGCCTACGCCCGCAGCTTCCGCCTGCATGCCCTGGCGGACCTTACCAGCCGCCAGGCACTGCGCTGACAGGACCACGACTATGTTACGAATCCTGTTGATCAACGACACCCCGCGCAAGGTCGGGCGCCTCAAAGCCGCCTTGACCGAAGCCGGTTTCGAGGTGATCGATGAGTCCGGCCTGACCATCGACCTGCCGGCGCGCGTCGAAACGGTGCGCCCGGACGTGATCCTGATCGATACCGAGTCACCTGGCCGCGATGTGTTGGAGCAAGTGGTGCTGGTCAGCCGCGACCAGCCGCGCCCAATCGTGATGTTCACCGATGAGCACGACCCGAACGTGATGCGCCAGGCGATCCGGTCCGGGGTCAGCGCCTACATCGTCGAAGGCATTCAGGCCCAGCGCCTGCAGCCGATTCTCGACGTGGCCATGGCCCGTTTTGAAAGCGACCAGGCCTTGCGCGCCCAGCTCCAGGCCCGCGACCAACAGTTGGCCGAGCGCAAACGCATCGAGTTGGCCAAGGGCATGCTGATGAAAATGAAGCACTGCAATGAGGAAGAGGCCTACACCCTGATGCGCCGCCAGGCCATGAGCCGCCAGCAGAAACTGATCCAGGTGGCCGAGCAGATCATCGCCATGAGCGAACTGCTCGGCTGAACTGGCGCAGCTCTTGCTAAGCATTCAACACAGGTAGCCAACGGCGGTTGCCCCTTCTACGACAAAGACGTCGCCCATCCGGTTTGCACTCGCGAACTCGATGGCGGCGTTTTTTTTCGTTTTGGCCCCGGCGAATGGGGCCAACAGGCCTTCTGACAAGACCCCCAACCGTTGAGGTGCGTGATGAAATCAAGCTTCTGGAAATCCGGGCACACCCCGACCCTGTTTGCCGCGTTCCTGTATTTCGACCTGAGCTTCATGGTCTGGTACCTGCTGGGGCCACTGGCGGTGCAGATTGCCGCCGACCTGCACCTGACCACCCAGCAACGCGGCCTGGTAGTGGCCACGCCGATTCTGGCGGGTGCGGTGCTGCGCTTTTTGATGGGCATGCTGGCCGACAAGCTGTCGCCCAAGACCGCCGGGCTGATCGGCCAGGTGATTGTGATTGCCGCCCTGTTCGGCGCCTGGAAACTCGGCATCCATAGCTACGAACAAGCCCTGTTGCTGGGCGTGTTCCTGGGCATGGCCGGTGCTTCCTTTGCCGTTGCGCTGCCGTTGGCCTCCCAGTGGTACCCCGCCGAGCACCAAGGCAAAGCCATGGGTATCGCCGGCGCCGGCAACTCCGGCACCGTGTTTGCCGCATTGCTGGCGCCGGTGCTGGCCGCCGCATTTGGCTGGAGCAATGTGTTCGGCTTCGCGCTGATCCCACTGGTGCTGACGCTGATCGTGTTCGCCTGGTTGGCGCGCAATGCGCCCGAGCGCCCGAACGCCAAATCCATGGCCGACTACTTCAAGGCCCTGGGCGACCGCGACAGCTGGTGGTTCATGTTCTTCTACAGCGTGACGTTCGGCGGCTTTATCGGCCTGGCCAGCGCCCTGCCCGGCTACTTCAACGATCAATACGGGCTGAGCCCGGTGACCGCCGGTTACTACACCGCCGCCTGTGTATTTGGCGGCAGCCTGATGCGCCCATTGGGCGGCGCGCTGGCCGACCGCTTCGGCGGAATCCGCACCCTGCTCGGCATGTATGGCGTGGCAGCGATCTGCATCGCCGCCGTGGGTTTCAACCTGCCCAGTTCCTACGCCGCACTGGCGCTTTTCGTCTGCACCATGCTCGGCCTTGGCGCAGGTAATGGCGCGGTGTTCCAGCTGGTGCCCCAGCGTTTTCGCCGCGAGATCGGCGTGATGACCGGCCTGATCGGCATGGCGGGCGGCATCGGCGGCTTTGCCCTGGCGGCAGGCATGGGCGCAATCAAACAAAGCACCGGCAGTTATCAGTTGGCCTTGTGGTTGTTTGCCAGCCTGGGCGTGTTGGCCTGGTTCGGCCTGCACGGCGTCAAGCGTCGCTGGAGAACGACGTGGGGCTCGGCCGCCGTGACCGCCGCACGCGTCTGATGAGCCTGCAACTGAGCGTTGCCCAGGCCAGCGCCATCGGCCCGCGCGCACAAAACCAGGACGCTCTGCGGGTGGTCACGCCCATGCCGGAACTGGCCGCGAGCAAGGGTTACCTGTGCGCCATCGCCGATGGTGTCAGCCAATGCGCCGACGGTGGCCTGGCCGCCCGTTCGACCTTGCAGGCGCTGGCCCTGGACTACTACGCCACGCCGCAGACTTGGGGCGTGGCCCAGGCCCTGGAGCGCTTGTTACTGGCGCAGAACCGCTGGTTGCAGGCCAACGGCGGTGGCCAGCCGCTGCTGACCACCCTCAGCGCCCTGGTCTTTCGCGGCCAACGCTTCACCCTGGCGCATGTGGGTGATTGCCGGGTGTATCGCTGGCTGGATGGCGAGTTGCAGCGCATCACGCAAGACCATGTGTGGGAGCAACCGGGCATGCAGCACGTGCTCAAGCGCGCCCTCGGCCTGGATCAACACCTGGTATTGGATTTTCTCGACGGTGAACTGCGCGAAGGCGAGTGCTTCCTGCTGCTCAGCGATGGCGTGTGGGCCACGTTGGGCGACCACAGCATCAGCGCGACCCTGCGCGAACAACCCGATCTCGACGCGGCGGTGAACACCCTAGTGAATGCCGCGCACCTGGCCGCCAGCCAGGACAATGCCAGCGCGCTGCTGGTGCGTATCGACCAGCTCGGCGCCGCGACCCTGGGCGATGCGCTGGTGCAGTTGCAGCAATGGCCGCTGCCACCGCCCCTGAAGGCCGGGCAACGCTTTGAAGGCTGGCAGGTTGAAAGTCTGCTGGCGCAAAGCCGACAGTCATTGCTGTACCGCGTGCGCGATGCCCAGCAGCAACCTTGGCTGTTGAAAACCTTGCCGCTCAACCGCGACGATGACACCGATGCCGGCCAAGCCTTGCTGTCGGAAGAATGGTTTCTGCGCCGAGTGGCGGGCCGCGCATTTCCTGAAGTGCATGCAGCCAGCGGGCGTCAGCATTTGTACTACGTGATGCGTGAATATTCGGGGCAGACCCTCGCCCAACTGTTCCAGCAACAAGGCCCGCTGCCTCTGGCGCAATGGCAGTCCATTGCCGAGCGTTTGCTGCGGGCAGTGGGCCTGCTGCATCGACGGCAGATCCTGCACCGTGACATCAAGCCGGAAAACCTGCTGCTGGGCGATGATGGCGAGTTGCGTGTGCTGGATTTCGGCCTGGCTTACTGCCCGGGGCTTTCCGAGGACCGCGCCCATTTGCTGCCTGGCACCCCGAGTTTTATCGCGCCCGAAGCCTTCAGTGGCGAACGTCCTACGCCGCAACAGGATTTATACAGTGTCGGTGTCACGCTCTATTACCTGCTCACCGGGCATTACCCCTACGGTGAAATCGAAGCCTTCCAACGGCCACGTTTCGCCCAGCCCGTCAGCGCCAGTCGTTACCGCCCCGATTTACCGGACTGGTTGCCGTTAAGCCTGGAACGCGCTGTGGCCGCACAGCCCGCAGAGCGCTATGAAACCGCCGAGGAATGGTTGCTGGTGCTGGAACAGGCCGACCGCCGTGAATTGAGCGTGCGCCCCAAACCCTTGCTGGAGCGCGAGCCGCTCAAGGTCTGGCAAACCCTGGCGACCGTCTCGCTGCTGGTCAATCTGGTGCTGTTGTACTGGCTGCTGCACCACTAGGGGGCGATTTCCCACACAGTAACGATGGCCATCCCAATAAAACGGGCGCCTGGCGACTTGGCACAACCGCTGCATTAGCTTCACCAACAACTCACATATAGCCGCCCCTTCAACGTCGAAGGGTCGAGCTTCCCGAGAGAACGGGACCGGACAAAGGTGTCCTCGCCAGGTAACTGGTGGGGGCGCCTTTTTTGTTTGCGCACGATTTGTCGAGCCATTGCGGAGAACGACATGAAAAAACTCAAATTGGTGATGATCGGCAACGGCATGGCCGGGGTTCGCACCCTTGAAGAATTGCTCAAGCTGAGCAGCGACCTGTACGACATCACGGTGTTCGGCGCCGAGCCCCACACCAACTACAACCGCATCCTGCTGTCACCGGTGCTGGCCGGCGAGCAGACCTTCGAAGAGATCGTGCTCAACGACCTCGACTGGTACTTGGACAACCACATCAAGCTGTTGCTAAACCGCAAAGTGGTGCAGATCGACCGCGTAAGACGCATCGTCATCGCTGAGGACGGCAGCGAGGCCGAGTACGATCGCCTGTTGATTGCCACCGGCTCGACGCCGTTTATCCTGCCAATCCCCGGCAATACCTTGCAGGGGGTGATCGGCTACCGCGATATCGCCGACACCCAGGCCATGATCGACACCGCCAAAACCCACAAGCACGCGGTGGTCATCGGCGGTGGCCTGCTCGGCCTGGAAGCCGCCAACGGCCTGATGTTGCGCGGCATGCACGTGACCGTGGTGCACATCGGCGAATGGCTGTTGGAGCGCCAGCTGGACAAGACCAGCGGCCAGTTGCTGCAAACCGAACTGGAAAGCCGTGGCCTGGTGTTTCGCCTGTGCGAGCAAACCCAGGCCCTGCATGACGCCGGCAATGGTCGCGTCGGCTCGGTGCAGTTCAAGAATGGCGACATCATCCCCGCCGACCTGGTGGTGATGGCCGCCGGTATCCGCCCCAACACCGAACTGGCAGAGAAATCCGGCATCCCCTGCAACCGCGGGATTCTGGTCAATGACACGCTGCAAACCTACGACCCGCGCATCTATGCCATCGGCGAGTGCGCCAGCCACCGTGGGATCGCTTACGGCCTGGTGGCGCCGCTGTTCGAACAGGCCAAGGTCTGCGCCAATCACCTGGCCCAACTGGGCTTTGCCACTTACAAAGGCTCGGTGACCTCGACCAAGCTGAAGGTCACCGGCATCGACCTGTTTTCCGCCGGGGATTTCATGGGTGGCGAAGGCACTGAGACCATCACCCTCTCCGACCCGATTGGCGGCGTGTACAAGAAGCTGGTGATCAAGGACGACATCCTGGTCGGCGCGTGCCTGTACGGCGATACCGCCGACGGTGGTTGGTATTTCCGCCAGATCCGTGAGAACCACGCAATTGGCGAGATCCGTGATCACCTGATGTTTGGCGAAAATGCTTTAGGCGATGTCGGCCACCAAGGCCAGGACAAAGCCATGAGCATGGCCGACAACGCCGAAGTCTGCGGCTGCAACGGCGTGTGCAAAGGCACCATCGTCAAGGCGATCCAGGAACACGGATTGTTCAGTGTCGATGACGTCAAAAAACACACCAAGGCCGCCAGCTCATGCGGCTCCTGCGCGGGGTTGGTGGAACAGATTTTGATCAACACCGTGGGCGGCGCCGCCGACGTCAAACCCAAAAGCGAAAAAGCCATCTGCGGCTGCAGCGACCTCAATCACGGGCAAATCCGTCAGGCCATCCGCGACCAGCACCTGCTGACCATCGCCGGCACCATGAGCTACCTGAACTGGCGCACCCCCAACGGCTGCGCCACCTGCCGCCCGGCCCTGAACTACTACCTGATCTCCACCTGGCCCGGCGAGGCCAAGGACGACCCGCAATCGCGCCTGATCAACGAACGCGCCCACGCCAATATTCAGAAAGACGGCACCTACTCCGTAGTCCCGCGGATGTGGGGCGGTGTGACCAATCCGTCGGAGCTGCGGCGCATTGCCGACGTGGCCGACAAGTACAACGTGCCGATGGTCAAGGTCACCGGCGGCCAGCGCATCGATCTGCTGGGCATCAAGAAACAGGATTTGCCCGGTGTGTGGAAGGACCTCGACATGCCCTCCGGCCACGCCTATGGCAAATCCATCCGCACCGTGAAGACCTGCGTGGGCAGCGAGTTCTGCCGCTTCGGCACGCAGAACTCCACACAGTTGGGCATCGAGCTGGAGCACGACCTGTTCAACATGTGGTCGCCCCACAAGGTCAAGCTGGCGGTGTCCGGGTGCCCACGCAACTGCTCGGAAGCGGGCATCAAGGACGTCGGCATTATCGGCGTCGACTCCGGCTGGGAGATGTACATCGGCGGCAACGGCGGGATCAAAACTGAAGTCGCGGAGTTCTTCGTCAAGCTAAAAACTGCCGAGGAAGTGCGCGAATACAACGGCGCCTTCCTACAGTTGTACCGCGAAGAAGCCTTCTACCTGGAACGCACCGTGCACTACCTGCAGCGGGTGGGCATGGAGCACATCAAAAAAGCCGTACTGGAAGACCCGGCCCGGCGCCAAGCCCTCAACGAACGCCTGCAATTCTCGCTGTCATTCGAACAAGACCCGTGGAAAGAACGCCTGGAACAGCCGCTGCTGAAAAAGGAATTCGAAGTCATCCCCGTCAAGCAGTTGGAGGTGTCGCTATGAACTGGCTGGATATCTGCGCCCTCGATGAGATCAACGCCCTGGGCTCACGCATCATCAATGGGCCAAAAGGCGATATTGCGATTTTTCGTACCAGTGACGATGAGGTTTTCGCACTCGATGACCGCTGCCCCCACAAAGGCGGGCCGCTGTCCCAAGGCTTGATCTACGGCAAACGCGTGGCCTGCCCGCTGCACAACTGGCAGATCGACCTGGCGTCAGGCGAAGCTCAGGCGCCGGACATCGGCTGCGCCCATCATCACCCCGCCCGTGTGGAAAACGGCCGGGTGATGCTGGCCCTGCGGGACGCCGGTTGATGAACCGTCAGACCACCGCGTCCACCTGCTGTTATTGCGGGGTGGGTTGCGGCGTGCTGATTGAGCATGACGGCACGCAGATCCTGGGTGTGCAAGGCGACCCGAGCCACCCGGCAAACTTTGGCAAGTTGTGCAGCAAGGGCGCCAGCCTGCACTTGACCGGCGACCTGGAGGCCCGCGCCTTGTACCCGGAACTGCGCCTGGGCAAAGGCCTGGCCCGTGCCCGCACCGACTGGAACAACGCCCTGGACCACGCAGCCAATGTGTTCGCCGACACCCTTGCCGAACATGGGCCGGACAGTGTGGCGTTTTACATCTCCGGCCAGTTGCTGACCGAGGACTACTACAGCTTCAACAAGCTGGCCCGCGCACTGGTGGGCACCAACAATATCGACAGCAATTCGCGGCTGTGCATGTCTTCGGCGGTGGTCGGCTACAAACGCAGCCTGGGTGCGGATGCGCCGCCATGCAGCTATGAGGACCTGGAGTCGAGTGACTGCGTGATGATCGTCGGCAGCAATATGGCCTACGCCCATCCGGTACTGTTCCGACGCCTTGAGGAAGCCAAGGCACGGCGTCCGCAAATGAAAGTGCTGGTGATCGACCCACGGCGCACGGATACCTGCGATTTGGCCGACTTGCACCTGGCGATCCTGCCGGGCACAGACGTGGCGCTGTTCCATGGGATCTTGCACCTGTTGCTGTGGGAAGACTGGATCGACCGCGACTTTATCCAGGCACATACCGAGGGGTTGGTCGAGTTGAAGCGACTGGTGCATGACTACACGCCGCAGATGGTCACGCAGTTGTGCGGCATCAGCGTTGAGCAGTTGCGCCTGTGTGCAGAGTGGGTCGGCACCTCCAGCAGTTTTCTCTCGCTGTGGTGCATGGGGCTCAACCAGTCCACCGCCGGCAGTGCCAAAAACAGTGCGCTGATCAACCTGCACCTGGCCACCGGCACTATTGGTCGGCCGGGTTGCGGGCCGTTTTCCCTGACCGGCCAACCGAATGCCATGGGCGGGCGCGAAACCGGCAGTTTGTCGAACCTGCTGCCGGGGCATCGCGCGGCGGCCAACCCTGAACACAGGGCCGAAGTCGCGGCTTATTGGGGCGTCGAAACGTTGCCGGCGCCTACCGGGCTGACGGCTATCGAACTGTTCGAACAGATCCAGGCCGGCAAGATCAAAGCCGTGTGGATTGCCTGCACCAACCCCGCGCAATCCTTGCCGGACCAGAACAGCGTGCGTGCGGCATTAGCGGCCTGCCCATTCGTGGTATTGCAGGAAGCTTTTCGCACGACCGAAACCGCCGCCTACGCCGACCTGCTGTTACCCGCCGCCAGTTGGGGCGAAAAAGAAGGCACGGTGACCAATTCCGAACGGCGGATTTCCCACGTACGCCGCGCCATCGTCCCACCTGGGGAAGCACGACCGGACTGGGCGATTACCGTGGATTTCGCACAGCGCCTGGAGCAACGCTTGCGTCCAGGGTTGCCGAGCTTGTTCGCTTTCGAGCAACCGGCGCAGATCTTTGATGAATACAAGGTGCTGACCCGCCACCGCGACCTCGACTTGTCGGGTATCAGCCATGCCCTGCTCGACCGGCTCGGCCCGCAGCAATGGCCATTTCCAGAGGGCGCACACGCCGGCACGCCGCGTCTGTACACCGAGGGTGTGTTCCCGACAGACAGCGGCCGTGCGCACTTTATCGCCGACCCTTACCGCGCCGCCAAAGAACAACGTGATGCCCGCTTCCCACTGACCCTGATCACCGGGCGCCTGCGCGATCAATGGCACGGCATGAGCCGCACCGGCACGGCCGCGCAATTGTTCGGACATGTCAATGAAGCCTTGCTGAGCCTGCACCCGGATGAGCTGCGTCGGCATCGTTTCAAAGACGGCGACCTGGTCAGCCTGAAAAGCCGTCGCGCCAGTGTGATTGTCGCCGTCAGCAGTGATGACAGCGTGCGCCCAGGCCAGGCGTTCCTGCCCATGCATTGGGGCGATCGCTTTCTCAAGGGCGGTGTTAATGCCCTTACCCAGCCGGCGTTCGATCCCTTGTCGAAACAGCCCGAACTCAAACACAGCGGCGTGCGCCTGGAGGCCGTGCAACTACCGTGGCAGTTGTTCGCGTTGATCGAAGGAAACGTGCAGCAACACTTTGACGCGCTACGTCCGCTGTGTGAGGGCTTTGCCTACGTCAGCGTGAGCCTGGCCGGGCGTGAACGGCCGGCTCTTCTGCTGCGCGCAGCCCATACCGAAGCGCCCGACTTGCACCTGTTAACCCGTATCGACGAACTGCTGGGCCTCAATGACGGCCCGGTCATGGCCTATGACGATCCGCGCCGTTCGATTGGCAAGCGGGTAAAAATCGAAAAAGGCCGCATTACCGCACTGCGCCTGGCCGGCGAAACCCTGGCGCGACATTGGCTGCAGAGTTTGTGGCTGGAAGGCCGTGCCGACGATCAACTTCGGCGCTGGTTACTTGCGCCGCTCAGTGCACCCCCGGGAGGCGCAGCGGCCAGCAGCAAAATTGTGTGCAACTGCAAGAACGTCAGTGAAAGCGCGGTATGTGCCGGTATTGGCCGTGGCCTGGACCTGGCCGGGCTTAAACAGGAACTGGGGTGCGGCACGCAATGCGGCTCCTGCGTTCCGGAAATCAAACGTCTTTTGGCCAGCACGTCGCTGCCAATCGCAATCAGTGTGTGAGGGGATAAACATGAGCGCAAAAGTCTGGCTGGTAGGCGCAGGCCCCGGTGATCCGGAGCTGTTAACCCTCAAAGCGGTACGCGCCCTGCACGCGGCCGATGTGGTGCTGATCGATGACTTGGTCAACGCTAGGGTGCTGGAACACTGCCCGGACGCCAGGGTAGTCACCGTGGGCAAGCGCGGCGGCTGCCGTTCGACCCCCCAGGATTTTATCCAGCGCCTGATGTTGCGCTATGCGCGCCAAGGCAAATGCGTGGTACGGCTCAAAGGCGGCGACCCGTGTATCTTCGGCCGCGGCGGCGAAGAGGCGATGTGGTTGCGTGAACACGGGATTGAAGTGGAATTGGTCAACGGGATTACCGCGGGCCTGGCGGGTGCAACGAACTGCGATATTCCCCTGACGCTGCGCGGGGTCAGTCGCGGTGTGACGCTGGTCACTGCGCATACCCAGGATGACAGCAGCCTGAACTGGCGCGCCTTGGCCGAGGGCGGTACGACATTGGTGGTGTATATGGGCGTGGCGAAGCTGGAGGAGATTCGTCAGCAATTGCTGGAGGGCGCAATGGCAGCGGATATGCCGGTAGCGATGATCGAGAACGCTTCGTTGCCTCAGCAACGCGAGTGCCGGAGCACTCTGGCGCACATGCACACCGATGCACAGGTATTTGCTCTGAAAAGCCCGGCGATCCTGGTGATCGGCAGTGTTGCTGGCGCAGAGCAAGCCGCCTGCATTGCCGTGTCAGCGAGCGCCTGAGGCAAATTTCAGGCAAAAAAAAGCCCGGCCTAAGCCGGGCTTTTTCTACTACTCAGTAATTACTGAGCAGCTTGAGCTTCAACCGACGCTTCTACGCGACGGTTAACAGCGCGACCAGCTTCAGTTGCGTTGTCAGCAACTGGGCGGGATTCGCCGTAACCTACCGCGGTGATGCGGCTAGGAGCAACGCCGTCTTTAACCAGGACTTGCTTAACAGCGTCAGCACGACGCTGGGACAGCTTCTGGTTGTAAGCGTCTGGACCGATGGAGTCAGTGTGACCAGCAACTTCTACGTTGGTAGCTGGGTACTGAGCCATGAAGTCGGCCAGGTTTTTCACGTCGCCGTAGCTGTTAGGCTTAACAACGGACTTGTCGAAGTCGAACTTAACGTCCAGCTCAACACGAACAACCTGAGCAACTGGAGCTTCTGGCTCTGGAGTTGGCTCTGGAGCTGGTGCTGGGGTAGGAGCCGGAGCAGCTGCGCCGGCGTTACCGCCGAAGTTCACACCCAGGCCGACCAGTGCGGAGTAGTCCCACTTGCCGTTGTCCAGCGCGTAGTCAGCTTCAACACCGGCACGAGCGTACAGGTTGTTGGTGAAGTAGTACTTCACGCCAGCGCCGGCGATAGCCAGGGTGGACTGGTCGCGACCGCTGTGGCCGTCAGCTTTGACGTTGCCACGGCTTTGGTGGCCGAAACCGCCTTCTACGTATGGACGCAGGCTGTCAACGCCAGCCTGGCCGAAGTGGTACTGAGCAGTCACGCTGCTAGTATCGCCACCGATCTTCTGGCTACCAGTACCGTCGTTCGAACGGGTGTGGTTGGTTTTGTCGTAGGACAGGTTCAACGACAGGTCGTCGGTCAGGAAGTAACCAATGCGAGCGCCTGGGTTGAAGCCGTCTTCGATGTGCTTGACGCTATCGTTGTACTGCTTCTTGTAGAACAGCTCGCCTTCAACTGCGCCTTGGCCTTGTGCCAGTGCGCCGAAAGAAGTAGCGGCAATAAGAGAACCAATGGCAAAGCCCAAGGTGTTTTTCAGTTTCATCCGTTAAATCCCCATCTGGTGATTGTAAAGCAGTCCCACAAACCGGGGGACAACTCGGCGACAAGTCTAACAGAACTTGCCTACACGTAAGAGATATTTGCCACGCACTAAGTTTCAGTCTCGCCCGCAAATTTCTCACGTAATTTATCAAGAGCACGCTTGTAACGCATTTTTGTAGCACTCAAACCCATGTGCATGATGTCAGCAATTTCCTGAAACTCCAGCTCTGCGACAAATCGTAGCACCAGAATTTCACGGTCAATCGGATTCACATGCACCAACCAGCGATCAAGCCCGGTCTTTTCCTCGGGTACCGGCGCCTTTTCTTCAGACGCCTCCTCAAGGGGATCCAGGCTCAAAGCGTCCATCAAGCGACGCTTTCGCCGTTCCTTACGATACTGCGTGATGCACTCGTTGTACGTGATGCTATAGAGCCATGTCTTGAACTTCGATTTTCCCTCAAAGTTCTTCAGGCCGTATAGCACCTTGAGCATCACTTCCTGACAGACATCATCGGCGTCTCTATCGTTCCCCAAATACCTTGAACAAACGTTGAACAGAGTGCGTTGATATCTGCGCATCAATTCTTCGTACGCGCGTGTTACGTGAAACAGCTCCGTGTGCGAGCGCGCGACCAACTCCTCATCAGAGAGCTCACGGGGGTCATAGCGCATGGACAGCGTTTGGGCTTTATTCAAAACAAGTCGTGCCGACAGTCAGGTCAATGTCCGCTACAGCCCGGTCACCCGGGTTTGCGGCGGCGTACATTAGCAGGATTTGCCGGGTTAGCGGCTACTGACCTGCTGCTCGAGGAGAATCCGATTGGACAGCGATACCAGCTCACCGTCATCGGTCAGCACCGTCGTCTTGACCGTGCCGATCTCCTCGATTTGCCCTTCGACCTCGCCCACACGCACCTGTTGCCCAACCTGATACAGCTCACGCACATAGATTCCCGCAAGAATCTGACCGGCAATTTCCCGGCTTCCCAACCCCATGGCCAGTGCAACGGCCAGACCAACGGTAATCAAAACAATCACAATCACGTGGTTGAGCAGGTCGGTTTTGACCTCCAACTGGCTGATCGCGACGGAAATACTGATGATGATCACCAGCCCTTGGGCGATTCGCCCCAGGCCCGCAGCATAGTCCAGCCCCACGCCTTCAGCGGCCCCGCGCACCAGCCCGTTGGCCAGTTGCGCCAGCAAAACACCTACCAGCAACACCAGCGCGCCGCCGAAAACCTTCGGCAAATACAGCGCCAGCATGTCGAGCGTAGCTGAAACTCGCTCAAGTCCAAGGGATTGCGCCGCAGAAACCAGAAAAATAAGCAGAACGAACCAATAAACGATCTTCCCGATGAGGGTAGAGATCGGCACCTGTAACCCGGCGCGGCCCAGCAGCTTAGTCAGGCCCGTGCCCGCCATCAAGCGGTCCAGCCCCAATTTTGCGAGCAACTTGGACAGCAGGGTATCGAGCAACTTGGCCACGACAAAGCCCAGCAACACCAAAACCAGAGCACCAAACAGGTTGGGAATGAAATTCGCCACCTTGGTCCACAATGCGGTCATCGCGGTGACCAAGCTCTGGGTCCAGAGATCAAGTTCCATATTCAATCAGCCTTATCAGCAGTGCGAGCAAGAGGTTTACGACGCGAAACCGGCGATACGTGGGCCGAACCATTGTTCAGGGCCATCATCAACGCCGGCAACCAACGACCCAGCAGCCCGAACAGGTCACCCGCCCCCACCTGACGGTTGGCGGTTTTCAACACGCGGCCCAGGCAGGCATCGTCATCACGGTTGGATGGCGAAGCATTGAGCATGTCACGCAAAGACTGTTCGAACGGATCGTGCATAAAGACCTCTCGCAAGTGAGTTAAAAGACGAGGGTTAAATTCTTGGGGTCACATGTGACCCTGCCTGCGTTCAGGTCATATTCAGGTCAAACCCAGCGCAATCGTCGAAATAGCCACCATTGCCCCAGTGCTACCGAGACCATCAACAAGCAGGCAATCACAAATCCGTAGGGGCTGGCGGAGAAGGGAATCCCGCCCACATTTATGCCCAGCAAACCGGTCAGAAAACTCATCGGCAGGAAGATCCCGGTGATGATCCCGAAGCGGTACATGGTGCGATTCATGCGCACGCTCAAGCGCCGGTCTTCGGCCTCAAGTACCAGCCCCACGCGCTCCCGGGTCAGTTCGAGCTCTTCCAGGTAACGGGTCAGGCTGTTGTTCAATTCGTTCCAGTAGTCAGCATCGTCGTCACAGAACCACGGCAATTTGATCCGCGTCAGCTGGGCAAAAATATCCCGCTGCGGCGCCAGGAAACGCTTCAATCCCGCAGCCCGTCGGCGGATCTGCAACACGTTGCCGTGCTCCGGCGTATACCGTTCGTCGGCATCGAGTTTTTCTTCCTCTAAATCGACGACTTCGGACAGGTCGGTGACCAGATCCTGCACTTTATTGGTCAGGTACTGCGCCATATAAAGGATGAGTTCAGAGGCGGTTTTTGGCCCTTTGCCCTCCGCCAGTTGCACCAGCAGCTCGTCGGTAGCCCGCAATGGGCGCAAGCGCAGGGAAATCACGCGGCTGGCGGCCGCGAAAATACGCACCGAAACCATGTCTTCCGGCTCGGCGCCCGGATTGAGGTTGACCCCGCGCAGAAACAGCAGCAATTCGCTGTCCGGCAGCGGCAACAGGCGCGGACGGGTATTTTCCTCCAGCAACAGGTCGCAGGCGAATTCGCTCAGACCGCTGGATTTACGCAACCAGGTCTGGGTCTGGGGATGGCTGCGATCCCAATGCAGCCACAGGCTTTCCCGGGGCTGCAGCTGCAAATCGTCGAGCTCAGTCCGGGCAATCGAACGCGCACCGCCTTTACCGTCCAGCACCAGGGCATGCACCAGCCCCCACTGCGCGTTTTCTTCCTCGAACATCCTCACCCCTTTCGGCTACTGCGGTTTATTCAGGCATTTTCAGCGGGCTTGGCGAAACGATCACGCCATTATTGTCGGCATAGATGTATTCCCCCGGGCGGAAGGTGACGCCGGCAAACGTCACTACCACGTTCAGGTCGCCAATGCCGCGCTTGTCGGTCTTCATCGGGTGAGGCGCCAACGCCTGCACACCCAGGTCAGTCTGGGCGAGGACATCGACATCACGCACGCAACCGTAGATCACCAACCCTTCCCAGCCATTTTTTGCAGCTTTCTCGGCGATCATGTCGCCCAGCAGCGCGCGACGCAGGGAACCGCCGCCGTCGACCACCAGCACCTTGCCGGCGCCTGGTTGGTCGGCTTGTTCCTTGACCAGCGAGTTGTCTTCGAAGCACTTGATGGTGACGATTTCACCGCCAAAGGAGTCTCGGCCACCGAAGTTACTGAACATCGGCTCAACTACCTGCACCAGCTCCGGGTAGGCGTCGCACAGATCGGGCGTCACGTAATGGATCATCGGGAAACTCCTGTCATCAAGGAAGAGGTCGAACATCCCAGGGTGTACATCAGAAAAACGCGTCACAGCGGTTGAACTTTAAGTGCGCTCTCGTCAGTCGCGGCCATGATCAGACTCACACCGTCGCAACGCAATAGTCACTGCACGACTGAATATGACCAGAAACGTTTGCCGCGTCATATCTTAGCCGCAACCTCGCGCGAGTGAAACGCCCCTGGCAGAGCGGCTGCGTCAAACCATTGCGATGACCTGCAGCTCTGCCGCGAACAACGGTGTCAGCGGGTCTTTCAACCACTGCGCCACCAACGGCCACACTTCAGCCTGGGCGGCCTTGCTGACCAGCATCTCGACGTGTCCGAAATCCCCGCTGAAACCTTGCTTGCGCCCCAGGCACAGGTATTGGCGGTGCTCAGAGCCCACTTGTTCAAATAATTTGCGACACGCCCAGTCCGGATCCTGTTGATCGCCAGCAGCGCTGACCGCCAGCAGCGGCACGTCGACATCGGCCAGGCCTTTCCACCAGTCCTGCTTGCCATCGCCAAAACGACCGAACAGGCCATTCCAGCGCATCGCTTCGATCATCACGCCCGCCGGTTCGTCCTCGGGGCCGCGTTTGAGCCGTACGCCGGATACTTCACCAAAACGTTTCAAGAGCAACCGGCCGGTCCACTCCAGCGGCGGAATCTTCAATGGCCAGTGGGTGCGGCTGACCTGGCAACCAAACAGCGCCACCGACGCCACGGCTGGCGCGCCAAGGTGTTGACCGCCCAGGGCCGCTGCCAGGGCGGTGGCGCCCAGGGAGTGGCCTACCCAGTGCGGGATTTGTGCGCTTTGTTCTCGGACAAATGCGCCGATCGCCGGCAAATCGTAACGCGCGTAATCGGCGACGCGATTTCTGGCGTAGGCCTGATTGCGCTTGGACAGGCCATGGCCGCGCATTTCCGGGATCCATACATCAAATCCCTGACGCGCCAGGTAAGCGCCCAAGCCGATGCCTTTGGGCGAATACCAGAAGCGCCGATTGGAAAAACTACCGTGCAATAAAATAACCGGCGTGCCCCGGTTTTCCGGGGCATCCGCCAGGCCCAAACGGGTCACAGCCAGCTCGACGGTGCCGTCGGGGCTGTTACCGGGTTTGAGGCGGTACACATCTTCACTCAGGTCGCCACGACGTTCAGCGCTGATCAAGGCGACGGGAAATAGGTTGCTGCTGCTTTGCATAATGCTCTTGCACAAAAAAGGGCGGCGTCCGGATGGAGTTCCGCCCTGTACAGATAAGAATGCCGGTCACCCAGGCTGGGGGACCGGCACTTTTGACGTCACGCCTTTAAGCGGACGCTTGGCCTTCCGCCAGGAAGAACCAGGTTTCCAGCACGGAGTCGGGGTTCAAGGAAACGCTTTCGATACCCTGTTCCATCAGCCATTTGGCCAGGTCCGGGTGGTCGGAAGGGCCTTGGCCGCAGATGCCGATGTACTTGCCGGCCTTGTTACAGGCCTGGATAGCATTGGCCAGCAGCTTCTTGACCGCAGGGTTACGCTCATCAAACAGGTGCGCGATGATCCCCGAGTCACGGTCCAGGCCCAGGGTCAGCTGGGTCAGGTCGTTGGAGCCGATGGAGAAACCGTCGAAGAACTCCAGGAACTCTTCGGCCAGGATGGCGTTGGACGGCAGTTCGCACATCATGATCACGCGCAGGCCGTTTTCGCCGCGAGTCAGGCCGTTTTCAGCCAGCAGGTCGACGACTTGGCTCGCTTCGCCCAGGGTGCGTACAAACGGCACCATGATCTCGACGTTGGTCAGGCCCATCTCGTTGCGCACGCGCTTGAGGGCACGGCATTCCAGCTCGAAGCAGTCGCGGAAGGCTTCGCTGATGTAACGCGAAGCGCCACGGAAGCCCAGCATCGGGTTTTCTTCTTCGGGCTCGTAGAGTTTGCCGCCGATCAGGTTGGCGTACTCGTTGGACTTGAAGTCCGACAGGCGCACGATGACCTTTTTCGGGTAGAACGCCGCCGCCAGGGTGCTGATGCCTTCCACCAGCTTCTCGACGTAGAAACCCACCGGGTCGTTGTAGCCGGCAATGCGTTTGTCGACGCTTTCCTTGATCTCCAGCGGCAGGCCGTCGTAGTTCAGCAGGGCCTTGGGGTGCACGCCGATCATGCGGTTGATGATGAACTCGAGACGGGCCAGGCCCACACCGGCGTTCGGCAACTGTGCGAAATCGAAGGCGCGGTCGGGGTTACCGACGTTCATCATGATCTTGAACGGCAGGTCCGGCATGGCATCGATGGAGTTTTGCTTGATGTCGAAGCCCAGCTCACCTTCAAAGATGAAGCCGGTGTCGCCTTCGGCGCAGGACACCGTCACACCCTGACCGTCTTTCAACAGTTGGGTGGCGTTGCCGCAACCCACAACTGCAGGAATCCCCAACTCACGGGCAATAATCGCTGCGTGGCAGGTACGCCCGCCACGGTTGGTGACGATGGCGCTGGCGCGTTTCATCACCGGCTCCCAGTCCGGGTCGGTCATGTCGGAGACCAGCACGTCGCCGGGCTGGACTTTGTCCATTTCGGACACGTCATTGATGATCCGCACCTTGCCGGCGCCGATGCGCTGGCCGATGGCGCGGCCTTCCACCAGCACGGTGCCGGTTTCTTTCAACAGGTAGCGTTCCATCACGTTGGCCGAAGTGCGGCTCTTCACGGTTTCCGGGCGCGCTTGCACGATGTACAGCTTGCCGTCGTCACCGTCCTTGGCCCACTCGATGTCCATCGGGCACTTGTAGTGCTTTTCGATGATCATCGCTTGTTTGGCCAGTTCGCTGACCTCTGCGTCGGTCAGGCAGAAACGCGCACGTTCGGCCTTGTCGACTTCAACGGTTTTCACCGAGCGACCGGCCTTGGCCTCGTCGCCGTAGATCATCTTGATGGCCTTGCTGCCCAGGTTGCGGCGCAGGATGGCTGGGCGGCCGGCCTCAAGGGTGTGTTTGTGGACGTAGAATTCGTCCGGGTTGACCGCGCCTTGCACGACGGTTTCGCCCAGGCCGTAGGCGCCGGTGATAAACACCACGTCACGGAAACCCGATTCGGTGTCCAGGGTGAACATCACACCGGCGGTGCCGGTTTCCGAACGCACCATGCGCTGCACACCGGCAGACAGGGCCACCAGCTTGTGGTCGAAACCCTGGTGTACGCGGTAGGAAATAGCGCGGTCATTGAACAACGAGGCAAACACTTCCTTGGCGGCGCGGATCACGTTTTCAACGCCGCGGATGTTCAGGAAGGTTTCCTGCTGGCCGGCAAAGGAGGCGTCCGGCAAGTCTTCGGCGGTGGCCGAGGAGCGCACGGCAACGGCCATGTCCGGGTTGCCGGCCGACAATGCCGCAAAGGCGGTACGGATTTCTTCGTTGAGCTTCTCGGGGAACTCGGCGTCCATGATCCATTGGCGGATCTGGCTGCCGGTTTTCGCCAGGGCATTGACGTCATCGACATCCAGAGCGTCCAGCGCGGCGTGGATCTGGGCGTTAAGGCCGCTCAGCTCGAGGAAATCGCGGTAAGCCTGGGCCGTGGTGGCGAAACCACCGGGCACCGAGACGCCAGCGCCTGCAAGATTACTGATCATCTCGCCGAGGGATGCGTTCTTGCCCCCCACATGCTCTACATCATGGACGCCGAGCTTATCGAGGGAAACTACGTACTCTACCAAGGTGATCTCTCCACTTTCTGTGTTGGAAAAGCTCAGGACGCCGGCAGCTCAGTAGGAGCAAACGCCAGCGCTTGTGGCCTGGACCTGGAAAATAAGTGAGAATGCGGCCCACTGCGGGACGGCAAAATCGCGCCTATCATATCCAAGATTCGCCATCAGCTTAAGGCCCAGGGCTCAAATGAAACGATCTGCTTTCTTTATTTCCGACGGCACCGGCATTACAGCCGAAACATTGGGCCAGAGCCTGCTCGCGCAGTTCGAAAACATTACCTTCGCCAAATTCACGCGGCCGTATATAGACAGCGTGGATAAAGCGCGGGCCATGGTACAACAAATCAATCTGGCGGCTGAAAAAGACGGTTTTCGCCCGATCATTTTCGACACCATCGTCAACCAGGACATTCGTGAGATCCTGGCAACCTCCAATGGTTTCATGATCGACATCTTCTCCACGTTCCTGGCGCCATTGGAACAGGAGCTGAGTGAACATTCCTCCTATTCCGTGGGCAAGTCCCATTCCATTGGCCATAACTCCAACTATATGGAGCGTATCGAGGCGGTGAACTTCGCCCTCGACAACGATGACGGCGCTCGCACCCACTACTATGACAAGGCCGACTTGATCCTGGTGGGGGTGTCTCGCTGCGGCAAGACCCCGACCTGCCTGTACATGGCCATGCAATTCGGTATCCGTGCGGCCAACTACCCGCTCACCGAAGACGACATGGAGCACCTGACGCTGCCTGCCGCCCTGCGTGCGCATTCCCACAAGCTGTTCGGCCTGACCATCGACCCGGACCGTCTTACCGCCATCCGCAACGAGCGCAAGCCCAACAGCCGCTACTCCAGCTATGCCCAGTGCGAATTCGAAGTGCGCGAAGTGGAAAATCTGTTCCGTCGCGAGAACATTGCGCACATCAATTCCACGCATTTTTCGGTGGAAGAGATTTCGGCGAAAATTCTGGTGGAGAAAGGTGTGGAACGCCGCTTCAAGTAACACCGCATTCAAAATGTGGGAGCGGGCTTGCTCGCTCCCACATTAGGTCGGTGTATATGCTTGCCTACAGCTGAAACCTGTCACCGCCCTGCCCCAGCGCGGTGGCGAGCGCGTCAAAGCCCTCACGCAGCAACTGATCGTCACCCGACGTATTACAGATACTCGCCCGAATAAACTGCGGCACCGCCGTCTGCCCTACGGCAAACGCCTCTGCGGTGGCGATCAGATAATTATTCTGCTTGAGCTCCGCCTCGATTTCCGACGCACGCCAGGGCTCCGGCACTTCAATCCAGAAATGCGGGCTGTTGAGGTGAGTGCGGTATTCCAAACCCACCAGCAGATCACGCACCAGGGCCTTGCGCCGGCTGATCTCGTTGATTTGCTGGCGCAGCAGGTATTCCGCCGTGCCGTTTTCGATCCACTGTGTCGCCAGCTCCAGCGTCACCGGCGTGGCCATCCAGCAGGTCGAGCGCAAGGCCGCTGAAATCCGGCTGACCAAGGCCGGTGGCGCATGCACATACCCCACGCGCAAACCGGCAGACACCGCCTTGCTCAGGCTGCTGATCAAAATCGTACGCTCGGGGGCGAAAAAGCTCAGCGGCGGCGGGCGATCTTCCACCAACACGCCGTGGGCTTCGTCTTCCAGAATCAGCAGATTATGCTCGCGGCACACCTTGGCCAGCGCTTCCCGGCGTGCAACGGACAGCACGGCCGTGGTCGGGTTCTGGATCGTCGGGGTGCAGTACAACGCCGAAACCCGGTGATTACGACAGACTTCATCCAGCGCACCGGGCAGCACGCCTTCATCATCCATCTCCAGGCCGATCAGCCGTACACCGAGCATGCGTGCGGCGGTGATAAGCCCTGGGTAAGTCAGTTGCTCAGTGACCACCGTATCCCCCGCCCGCAGCAACGCCATCATGGCGCAGAGCAGGCCATGCTGGCCGCCATTGACGCAGATGACCTGCTCGGGAATCGGATGAAAATCGCGCTGCACCAGCCATTGCGCACCGGCCTCGCGGTAGCGCGGCAAGCCGGCGTCCGGCGTGTAGGCGCTGATGTCCTGGAGGAACTTGGCGTTGGTCGACAAGGTTTGGAAGCTTTGGGCCAGGAACACCGTTTCTTGCCCGGGAATGTGCATGTTGCGGCTCATGTCGAAGTACTGGCGCGGCTCTTCGCTGACGTTGCGAAAGCCTTCATCACGCTGACGCTCCATCCCACGCTTGCGCACGAAGGTGCCGTCACCGACACGCGCAACCACTAACCCCAATCGCTCCAGCTCGCCGTAGGCGCGGCTGATGGTGCCGATGGTCACGCCGAGATTATCGGAAAGCACCCGATGGGGCGGCAGTTTGCGCCCCGGCTCAATCAAGCCTTCAAGGATGCCCCGCTCCATCACATCGGACAGGCGTTTGTACTTCACGCCCTGACCGCTGGCCAACCCCTCACGCATAATTGACACCATGTCAATATTTGTTTTGACAGCCATCATTCGCCCTAATAGTGTGCTTTTACGGGTTCAATCACCGAATGAAACAACTTAATACACAGTCAATATAGAGTTCAATTCCGGCTCAGGGAAGCAATAAACGATGCCAATGTCCGCCGTTCTTGAAAACACTACAAAAACAAAAAATCAGAAACAGTGGTTGGCCGGTCTGGTCACCAGCGTGATGTTTCTTATCGTGTGCCTGAGTTGGGGCACCACCTGGCTGGGCATCAAGATCGCCGTCGAAAGCGTGCCGCCGCTGACGTCTGCCGGGCTGCGCTTTCTGATCGCGTTCCCGTTGTTCCTGTGTTTTGCCCTGGTGCGCCGCGAGCCGATCCTGTTCCCGCGTGAAAGCCGCTGGTTCTTCGTATTCGTGACCCTGTCGTATTTCAGCGTTCCCTATTACTTGCTCAACTACGGCGAAATGCATGTGTCGTCCGGCCTCACCGCGCTGCTGTTCAGCTGCATGCCGGTGTTCATCCTGATTTTCTCCGCGCTGTTTTTGCGCGAACGCATCTACTTTTCCCAGGTGCTCGGCATCGGCATCGGTTTCGGCAGCCTCTACATGATCATCAAGAGCCAGGGCCTGCACCTGGACCACGCCGAATTCTTCGGCGTGCTGGCGATTCTGACCGCCGCGATCATGCATGCCTTGTGCTACGTCATCACCAAGCAAAAAGGCAGCGCCATCAGCGTGATTACCTACAACACACTGCCCATCGGTATCGCAGGGCTGATGCTGTTCGTGGCCGGCCTGTGGTTTGAAACACCGACCTTCGAAAACATCACCCTGCGCTCGTGGAGTGCGCTGTTCTACCTCGGGCTGGTGGCGTCGGTGGGCGGGTTTATTGTGTATTTCATGCTGCTCAAACGTTTGAGCCCGATCATTTTGTCGTTCGTGTTCATTATTTTCCCGGTGTTCGCGGTGATCATCGGCGCCTGGTACGAAGGCGTGGAGATTTCCCGTGACCTGATGCTGTACTCGGCCATTCTGCTGGCAGGTTTTGCAATCACCAAGTTGCCGGTTGAAAAACTCCTGGCCAAGAAAAATTGACCCTTAAACCACAACGACAACAACGCGAGAGAAACATGGAAGTCCTCCGCCCCACCGCTCTGGAACAGATCTATGCCCATGCCAGCTGCAGCTACCCGGACGAATGCTGCGGTTTTGTCTTCGCCGATGGCAGTGTGTACCTGGGCAACAATATCCAGAATGAGTTGCACCACAAGAACCCCGAGATGTACCCGCGCAGCGCGGCCAATGGCTATACCTTTTCGGTGGCCGACACCCTGCTGCTGAACAAGGCGTTTCGCAGCGACAACCCGGTGGTGGTGATTTACCACTCCCACCCGGACGTCGGCGCCTATTTCAGTGATGAAGACCAGGACAAGGCACTGTTCCTGGGTGAGCCGATCCACCCCGTCAGCTACCTGGTGGTGGACGTGCGCCAGGGCCAGGCCCTGGGCTCAAAGCTGTTTGCCTGGGATGGCAAGCAATTCGCCCTTAAACCCTTCAACGACCTGCACACGGAGTTGTCCATGAACGCTGTCTCTTTCCCCGATATCCTGGTTCGCGTGGCCAAGCTGCCGGAATCGACCCTTGAGGGCACTGGATCGACATTGCGCGAAGTCATTGAAAACCTCTGCAGCAGCCACCCGCAGCTGCGCTCGCACCTGTTCCACGAAAACAACAACCAGCTCAAGGAACACTTCCTGTTCACCGCCGAAGAAGCATTGATCGGCGCCGATGAACCCTTGCCGGAAAAGGCCAGGATCGAAGTGCTGCTGGCCACCTCCGGCGGCATGGATGTCGACGCACTGAGCAATGAAGAAGTCCAGCGCTATGTGCGCCATATCACCCTGCCCGGCGTCGGCCGTGAAGGCCAGTTGAACCTCAAAAAAGCCAAGGTGCTGATCATCGGCACCGGCGGCCTGGGCTCGCCCATCAGCCTGTACCTCGCGGCAGCCGGCATCGGCACCCTGGGCCTGGTGGATTTCGATGTGGTCGAGAGCAGCAACCTGCAACGCCAGATCGTGCACGGCAACAGCACCCTGGGCATGCCCAAGGTCGAGTCGGCCAAGCGGCGGCTGCAAGACCTCAACAGCCATATCCAGATCAATGCCCACAACACCGCCCTCAATGCCGACAATGCGCTGGAGCTGGTCGGCGCTTATGACCTGGTGATCGACGGCACTGATAATTTCGACACCCGCTACCTGGTCAACGATGCCTGCGTGCAATTGGGCAAGCCGTTGGTGTACGGCGCCATCTACCGTTTCGACGGGCAGATCAGCGTGCTCAACTACAAAGGCGGGCCGTGCTACCGCTGCCTGTTTCCTTCAGCACCGCCGGCCGAGTTGGCACCCAATTGCAGCGCCGGTGGCGTGATCGGTGTGCTGCCGGGTGTGGTCGGCATGATCCAGGCCACCGAAGCGATCAAATTGCTCATCGGCATCGGCGAACCGCTGTCGGGCCGCCTGATGCGCTTCGACGCGCTGGCCATGAAGTTCAGCGAGATCCGCTTCAAACGCCGTGCCGACTGCCCATGCTGCTCAGACCTGCGCCACAGCGAAAACGTCGCGCCTGCCGTTTGCGCGGATGCCGTTCCGAGCCAGCCCGCATTGGCCGAAGAGCGCTACATCAAACCACGCGTGCTCAAGCAACTGCTCGAACACCCACGCAGCGCCGACGTGTTGCTGGATGTGCGCGACGCCAGCGAGCTGGAAGTGTGCAAATTGCCGGGCGTGGTGCATATCCCGCTGGCCGAACTGGACGGGCAATTGGGCAGCCTGAGCCGCGACAATACCCATTACCTGATCTGCTACGCCGGAACCCGCGCCGAGCAAGCGGCCAGCACTCTGCTGGCCGCCGGCTTCGCCAATACCAAAGTCCTGCAGGGCGGCATGAAACATTGGGTTCGCGACGTCGAACCCGACATGCCTTTGTACTGATCCGGGGGCTGAGCGATGTTGCATAACTCCATTCTCGACGTGATCGGCCATACGCCGATCGTGCGCCTGGCGCAGTTTTCCGAAGACCTCGGCATCGAGGTCTACGCCAAGCTCGAATCCCTCAACCCTGGCGGCAGCCACAAGGCGCGTATCGCCCTGGGCATGATCCTCGACGCAGAACGTCGAGGTGTGCTGATTCGCGATTCCGGGCAAACCATCATCGAGCCCAGCGGCGGCAATACCGGCATTGGCCTGGTGATGGCCGGCAATGTGCTGGGCTACAAAGTGGTGCTGGTGATCCCTGACAACTACAGCCCCGAGAAGCAGAAACTGCTGCGCCTGTACGGCGCCAAGGTGGTGCTGTCGGACAGCCGCCTCGGGAACAATTCCCACGGCGAAAAGTGCATGGAACTGCAGTTGGAAAACCCCAATTTCGTGATGCTCAACCAGCAGCGCAACGGCGCCAACCCGCAGACCCACCGCGACACCACCGCACCGGAAATCCTCCGCGCCTTCGGTGAACAGCGCGTGGACTATTTCGTCAGCGGCATCGGCACCGGTGGCCATATCACGGGCATCGGCGAAACCCTCAAGGCGACCTGGCCTGCGATGCGCGTCATGGGCGTGGAGCCGGAAGAATGCGACCTGCTCAAGGACCAGCACGCGCCGCACCATATCCAGGGCCTGTCGATCGGCTTGATCCCGAGCATTCTTAACGTGGGTGTCATTGACGGCATGCTCAAGGTCTCGCGCCTGGCCTGCATCGACATGATGAAACGCATCATGCGCACCGACGCCATCAGCCTGGGTTTGTCTTCGGCCGCCAACATGGTGGCCATCGCCCAACTCGCCCCCGAACTCCCGCCCGAAACGGTGGTGTTGACCATGGTCTACGACAATGCCGACAGCTACCTGCCCAATTTCGAATAACCGGTTTTTCAACCAACCAGACTGTGGGGGTGCCTCCATGGGGGGCTTTATCGACATGCAACAGTTGCACGATGAGTTGCTGACCCACCTCATCCAGACCCTGACGCCTGCGCAGATGAAGCAGTTGGAACCGCATTTGGCGCCATTGATCCAGAATGCCGCCCAGGCCGTGGCAGAGGACTTGATTGCCTATGCCTACCGCGACCCGGCATCCCGTGGGCGGGGCGAACTGATCCTGGAGTCCTACGCCTCGTTCAAGGCGGTGTTGTTCTACCGGCTGGCACACTTGGTGTGGAATTTTCCCGACCAGGCCAACGGTCTGTTCTCACGCATGGCCCTCAAGCTCAGCAACCAGGGCAAAATCCTCTCCGGCGCCGAAATCCACCCTGCAGCCCGGATCGGCCGGCGCTTTGTGCTGGACCACGGTTTCGGCACCGTGATCGGCGAAACCTGCGAGATCGGCAACGATTGCTACATCCTCTGCGGCGTGACCCTCGGTGCCCGAGGCATTGCCAACAACCCGGACGGCAAACGCCACCCGCGCCTGGGCAATAACGTCGAGGTCGGCTCCGGGGCGCGCGTGCTGGGCTATGTGCAGATTGGCGACAACGTGTTTATCAGCCCTTCGTGTGTGATCACCCAGGATGTACCGGCGGGCACCAAGGTCAAGGTGGTCAACCAGATCCAGTTACAAAAGAACGCCGAATCGGATCACAGCAATTACCTGGGGGCTTTCGCGCTGGATGAGCGTTTGCACGTGGTCGGCGAAGTCAGCGCCAGCCACAAGGTCACGGTGCTGGATGCCGACTTTCACCCTTTGCACGGGCTGATGCTGGAGCCCACGGTGGAGGAGCGTCATCACTTGCAGTTTCGCCTGCGTCGCCTGGACACCGGCGACCATCTGCCCCGCTTGCCGCTGAACCTGAAAGTCTGTGGCCCCGAATTTGAGATCACCCTGCTCTCCCCGCCTGGCTTGAGCGCAATGGTGCGTCACCTGCTGCAAGCCAGCCCACTGATCGTCGGAGGTTGAACATGTCCGTGCATACCATGGAAACCCTGGCGCTGTTTGACAGCGCGCCCTACCAGAACGCTTTCAACGCCCGGGTGATTGCCGTCAGCGAACAGGGCATTGCCCTGGAACACACGCTGTTCTACCCCACCGGCGGCGGGCAGCCGGGCGACACCGGGCACCTGACCCTGGCCGATGGCACGCGGGTCAACGTGACCGGCACCGTGCGCGACCCGGTGTTGCGCTCGATCATCTGGCACCAGGTTGAACATTGCCCCGAGCAATTGACGGCCGGCGTACAGGTGGATGCCGGCCTGGATTGGGAACGGCGCTACCAGCACATGAAAATGCACACCTGCCTGCACCTGCTGTGCTCGATCATTGATGCGCCCGTCACCGGCTGCAGCATCAGCGCAGACAAAGGCCGCCTGGACTTCGACTTACCGGAAATGACCCTCGACAAGGACAGCATCACCCGCGACCTCAATGCCTTGATCGAACAAGCCCATGGGGTGAAAACCTTGTCGATGCCCGCTTCGGAATACTCGACCCTGCTGCAGATCACCCGCACCCAGGCGGTGGCGCCACCGGTCATCCAGGGCTCAGTGAGGGTAATAGAAATCGCCGGGATCGATATCCAGCCCTGCGGTGGCACCCATGTGATCAACACCGAAGAAATCGGCCGGGTGTTCTGCGAAAAAATTGAGAAGAAGAGCAAGCACAACCGCCGGGTGATCCTGCGGTTTGAGGGATAAAGTACGCAATTCGGCCAAGCGTGGGCGCCGGAGACCACGCTTGCCGCAGTGAAGCTAAGCCCTACTGTTTCGCCTCATCAAGGTGTTTTCTCAACACCTTTACCTGTTCCTCAAGCATTGAAATTTGCGTGCTGTAATAGGACTTCATCTCAGCAATACCCGCTTCGATATTAGCGTTGTCCACCCTGAATTGATCAGAGGTGGGCGCTGCCTGCGTGGGTGACTCGCTGGGCGAATCCGCCGGCTCATCGCGGGTGGTCATCATGGACTTATCCGTCGGCGTCCGGGTTTCAGCTGTGCTCATCGTCTTGACGTGCTCAGTCATACTTTTAAGCTCCTTGCCCAACGCTTCAAAGGCCTGCGTCATCTGCTGCATCAGCCTGCTGATATCTGCGCGTAACTGCGTATTCAGCTTGAGTGCCTCCTCAAGATCCTGACCCTGGGCAACTTCAGTTGTCTGGCCGTCCGGAACAACCGGGTTAACCGGTTCCTGAGACGTTTGAGGCAGTTCGATGGGAGCCTCATCGGCGCCTTTGCGTGGAGCACTCAGTTGCTCACGCAGTTCGACAATTTCGTTTTTGAGTTTGACGATTTTGCCCTCGCACTCTGTGATAAACGCCTTGAAGTCGATCAGGAGCTGGTTATTTTTACCCACCAACTCCAGCGTCTCATCCTGTGAGCCCGCCTTTTGCAATTGCGGCGGGTTAACGAGGGTGCTGTGGCTCGATAACTGACCGCGCTGCTCTGGCGTCATGGGGGGCCGAGGCGCTGCAGCATCGCCCTGTGTGCCGACATCACTTGAGGTATCGGCCTTGCTGTCCTGACGGGGCGGCTTCGAATGTTGAGACGCTTCGTGGCCCACAGGGTAATTCGTTTGTGGCGGGGTATTTACGCTAATCATAAGATGCTTTCTCAAATCCAGATGATGCTGAGTGGTGGGTTGGCAGAGACTTGCTGCGGCAAGCGATCTGACCCATTGATTGGCATTTGTCTGAAAGCGGTTCCTGAAATACAGGATGTGTGGGTAGCTAATTATGTCGGCAGCGCAATCAGCCCTTTCCTGAAGGTTGATCAACTCAGGCAAAACGGATGCCCAAGCCGCAGTTCGTACAGGAAACTGACAGCAAATTTATGCGCTTGTAACATTCAGAAACGTACAATCCCGCCTGCAACCTCTCGTTGCCCCTGACTCACGAACACAGCGCCCGCCCTTCTCGGTGGGGCATTCGTGCAGCAGCTAAGCTCACCCCCATTACGCCCCTGAACCTGAACGCTGCAGGACTGAATGCCTATGAACAAAGTGTTCCGCGATTACCTGCCGGCATCCACTCTGCGCTTGCTGCCCAACCGCTGGGATCTGGTCGCGCTGCCGCTGGTGATCGGCTTTCTGCTGTTTTTCTCCCTCACGGCCCGGGAAACCTGGGCGCCCATCGCCACGTTGCAGAGTGAAGTCATTTCCCTGGACCCGGCCAACCTGCCGGAATACGCAATGCGCACCACGATGCGCATGCTCGCGGCCATGGTCGCGGCGCTGGTGTTCACCTTGCTGTACGGCACCCTGGCGGCCAAAAGCCGGCGCGCTGAAAAGCTGCTGGTGCCGGTGCTCGATATCCTGCAATCGGTGCCGGTACTCGGCTACATCTCATTCACGGTGACGTTCTTCCTGCTGCTGTTCCCCGGGCGTGTACTCGGCGCCGAGCTTGCGGCGATTTTTGCGATCTTCACCAGCCAGGCCTGGAACATGACGTTCAGCTTCTATCAGTCGCTGCGCATGCTGCCCCACGACTTGGTGGAGGTGTCGACCAACCTGCGGCTTTCCGGCTGGCAGAAATTCTGGAAGCTCGATGTGCCATTCGCCATGCCGGGGCTGGTGTGGAACATGATGATGAGCATGTCCGGCGGCTGGTTCTTCGTAGTGGCTTCCGAAGCCATCACCGTCGGCGACAAGACCATCACCCTGCCGGGCGTCGGTTCGTACCTGGCCTTGGCGATCGCCCAGAAAGACCTGCACGCCGTGGGTTACGTGATTTTGGCGATGATTGTGGTGATCCTGCTGTACGACCAGTTGCTGTTCCGCCCGCTGGTGGCCTGGGCTGACAAGTTCCGCATGGAAACCACCGCATCCCAGGGCGCGGCGCCACAATCCTGGCTGTTGAACCTGATCCAGCGCACGCGCATCGTGCAGCGCATCCTGCGCCCCATCACCCGTGCCTTCAGCCGGATCGGCAATAAGCGTTTCAGCCTGGCGGGTGGTGCGTTCAAGGCGTTGCCGGCTGAAACACCGGCAGCCTCAAAAGTGATCGACTGGGTGTGGGGCACGCTGATTGCGCTGCTGGCCGCGTATGCGCTGTACCACATCGTGCTATACGTCGGCACCGAAGTGACCCTCGCCGAAGTCGGCCATGTCTTTGTACTGGGCCTGATCACCTTGCTGCGGGTGGCCGGGCTGATCCTGATCGCCTCGCTGATCTGGGTGCCGTTGGGCGTGATGATCGGCTTGCGCCCTGCGTTGGCGGAAAAAATCCAGCCGTTGGCGCAGTTTCTCGCGGCCTTCCCGGCAAACCTGTTGTTCCCGGTGTTTGTGATCGTGATCCTGCACTACAACCTCAACCCGGATATCTGGCTGAGCCCGCTGATCGTGCTGGGCACCCAGTGGTACATCCTGTTCAACGTGATTGCCGGCGCCAGTGCCTTCCCCAATGACTTCAAGGAAGCCGCCGCCAACTTCCGCATTCGCGGCTGGCTGTGGTGGCGCAAGGTGATGCTGCCGGGGATCTTTCCCTATTACGTCACCGGCGCCATTACTGCCTCGGGCGGTGCCTGGAACGCCAGCATCGTGTCCGAGTACGTGTCCTGGGGCCAGGACAACGTGGTCGCCCATGGGCTGGGCGCCTACATCGCGCAAACCACCGCCGCCGGCGACTTTCCGAAAATTGCCCTGGGCGTGGTGGTGATGTCGATTTTTGTGGTGGCGTTCAACCGCGCGGTCTGGCGACCGATGTACGCCATCGCTGAAAACAAACTTCGTCTGAATTGATGGGATTCGCTGTGATGACTACCTATACCGAAAACACTGCCGATACCCCGCAAATCTACTCGCTGAAAAACGTGAACCGGGTATTCGGCAAAGGTAAAGACGAGCTGCAAGTGCTCAGCGGCGTCGACTTGAGCCTGCACGAAGGCGAGATCGTCGGCATGCTTGGCCGCTCCGGCTCGGGCAAATCCACCCTGCTGCGCATTATCGCCGGGCTGATCCAGCCGTCATCCGGCGAAGTGCGCTACAACGGCGCGCCGCTCAACGGCCCGGCCGAAGGCGTGGCCATGGTGTTTCAGACCTTTGCGCTGTTCCCTTGGCTCACCGTGCTGGAAAACGTCGAAGCCGGCCTGCAAGCCTTGCAAGTCGAGCGCAAGGAAACCCGCCGGCGCGCCTTGGCCGCCATCGACTTGATCGGCCTCGACGGCTTTGAAAACGCCTACCCGCGCGAGCTGTCCGGCGGCATGCGCCAGCGCGTGGGGTTTGCCCGTGGCCTGGTGGTCAACCCGACGCTGTTGCTGATGGACGAGCCCTTCTCGGCCCTTGACGTGCTCACCGCCGAAACCCTGCGTACCGACCTGCTGGACTTGTGGAGCGGCAAGCAGTTGCCGATCAAGTCGATCCTGATCGTGACCCACAATATTGAAGAAGCGGTGCTGATGTGCGACCGCATCCTGGTGCTGTCATCCAACCCCGGCCGCGTGGTCGCCGAGATCAAAGTGCCGTTCGCACACCCGCGCAACCGCCTGGACCCGACGTTCCGGCAAATGGTCGATGACATCTACGCCCTGATGACCGACCGACGCAGCGCCGATGCCAGCCGTGGCATACCCGAGCTGAAAATGGGCAGCCTGCTGCCGGAGGTGTCCACCAACCTGATGGCCGGCCTGATCGAAACCCTGGCCGCCGAGCCTTACAACGGCCACGCCGGTTTGCCCACCGTGGCCGAACGGCGCTTGCTGGAGGTCGATGACCTGTTTCCGGTGGCCGAGATGCTCGAGCATTTGGGTTTCGCTGAACTCAAGGGTGCCGACATCACCCTCACCGACGCCGGCAAGCTGTTCGCCGACTACGGCACCCAGGAACGCAAAACCCTGTTCGCCGAGCATTTGATCAAACACGTGCCCCTGGCCGCGCGGATTCATCAGGTGTTGCTTGAGCGCAGCGGGCACCGCGCGCCACGGGTGCGCTTCGAGCAGGAGTTGGAAGACTCGATGACCGAAGCGTTCGTGGAAAAAACCCTCGAAAGCGTGATTGCGTGGGGGCGTTATGCGGAGATTTTTTCGTATGACGACCATACCGAGACGTTTAGCCTGGATGATGTGGAAGGCAGTATGTAACGGCGTGAAGTCGACCATTTTTTATTGAGCAACACCGAACCAATGTGGGAGCTGGCTCCCCAGTTAGTTTTCGGGTGTTTGTCAGATTACGAACAGGTCCACAAACCGATTCACCGGCGTGGCCTCAAGCCGCGCCTGATCCTTGCACAACGCAAAAATCTCGCCACTGCGCTGCGCGGTAAACCGCGTGGCCAGGTTGGCCTTGAACTTGTCCTCCAACAACGGAATCCCATCCACCCGACGGCGACGATGCCCAATCGGGTATTCCACCGCGACCTGCCCGGTGTGGGTGCCGTCCTTGAAAAACACCTGCACGGCATTGGCGATGGAGCGCTTGTCGGCCTCCAGGTATTCGCGGCTGTAGCGCAAGTCCTCAACGATCTCCATCTTGTCACGCAGCTCATCGATGATCGGGTGCGCCGCGTGGAACTCATCTTCGTACTGCTCGGCCACCAGATTGCCGAAGGCCAACGGCACGGCAGTCATGTATTGCAGGCAGTGGTCGCGGTCGGCGGCATTGGCCAGTTTCCCGACTTTGGAAATGATGCGAATCGCCGACTCATGCGTGGTGATCACGATGCGTTCGATTTCATGCAGACGCTCCTTGACCAGCGGGTGCAAGGCCACCGCCGCCTCACAGGCCGTTTGCGCATGGAACTCGGCCGGGAAGCTGATCTTGAACAACACGTTTTCCATCACATAGGTGCCATAAGGCTGGGGCAGGCTGAACCCACGCTTGTCCTCAGGCTTGAGTGCGAGGTCTTTGTTGGTGTGGCTGAACAGCACGTCATAAAAACCCCATTGCGGCGCGCTCAGCACACCGGGGATGCCCATCTCGCCGCGCATTGCGATATCGGCCAGGCGCACGCCACGGCTCGATGCATCCCAGGCCGCCCAGGATTTGCGCGAACCGGCATTGGGTGCGTGGCGATAGGTGCGCAGCGCCTGCCCATCGACAAAGGCATGGGACAACGCCGACAGCAGCTGTTCACGGTTGGCGCCCATCAGCTTGGCGGTGACCGCCGTGGAGGCGACTTTCACCAGCAGCACATGATCGAGGCCGACGCGGTTGAAGGAATTTTCGAGGGCAATCACGCCCTGGATTTCGTGGGCCATGATCATCGCTTCCAGCACCACACGCACGGTCAGTGGCGCGTCACCGTTGGCCACACGTTTTTGCGACACGTGATCAGCCACGGCGAGGATGCCGCCGAGGTTATCCGAAGGGTGGCCCCATTCGGCGGCGAGCCAGGTGTCGTTGTAGTCGAGCCAGCGCACGATGCAGCCAATGTCCCAGGCAGCCTTGACCGGGTCCAGGCGCAATGAGGTGCCCGGCACACGCGCGCCGAACGGCACGACGGTGCCTTCGACAATCGGCCCCAGGTGCTTGGTGCACTCGGGAAAACGCAGGGCCAGCAGGCCGCAGCCGAGGGTATCCATCAGGCAGTTGCGGGCGGTGTCCAGGGCGTCCCGGGAATCGATACGGTAGTTGAGGACATAGTCGGCAATGTCCTGCAGGACCTGGTCGTAGTCGGGGCGGTTGTTCTGGTCGACGTTGGCGCTCATGGCAGTACTCCAAAGTGGGTTGGGGTTAGTCCTCGGGCTCACGGTTGATCATGTTAAGGCCGGTCTGGTTGCCTGCCTTGGTAGTTCGGATAGTGTTGAACCCCTGTGGGAGCGGGCTTGCTCGCGAAAGCGGTGTGTCAGCTACACATAAGGTGACTGATACACCGCTTTCGCGAGCAAGCCCGCTCCCACACAAGCCCACTCCCCAAAAGGGATTGTGTTGGTCTTTAGAACGCGTCGCCGGGCACGCGCACGAAACCTTCCATCAGCACCCGTGCGCTGCGGCTCATGATGGCTTTTTTCACCACCCATTCGCCGCTAACCTGGGTGGCCTCGGCGCCCACGCGCAAGGTGCCGGACGGGTGCCCGAACCGCACCGCGTTGCGCTCCACACCACCGGCCGCGAGGTTGACCAGGGTGCCGGAAATCGCCGCCGCCGTGCCAATCGCCACCGCCGCCGTGCCCATCATCGCGTGGTGCAGCTTGCCCATGGACAGTGCGCGCACCAGCAAATCCACATCACCGGCCTTGATTGCCTTGCCACTGGAGGCCACGTAATCCAAAGGTTTGGCCACAAACGCGACCTTCGGCGTGTGCTGGCGCTGGGCGGCTTCGTCCAGGTGTTTGATCAAACCCATGCGCAACGCGCCATAGGCCCGCACGGTCTCGAACATCGCCAGCGCTTTCGGGTCGCTGTTGACCGCGCCTTGCAGTTCGGTGCCGGTGTAGCCGAGGTCTTCGGCGTTGATGAAGATCGTCGGGATGCCCGCGTTGATCAGCGTCGCCTTGAAGGTGCCGACTCCCGGCACTTCCAGGTCGTCGATCAAGTTGCCGGTGGGAAACATCGAGCCACCGCCACCCTCTTCTTCCGCTGCCGGGTCCATGAACTCCAGTTGCACTTCGGCGGCCGGGAAGGTCACGCCGTCGAGCTCAAAGTCGCCGGTTTCCTGCACCGCGCCGTCGGTGATCGGTACGTGAGCGATGATGGTCTTGCCGATATTGGCCTGCCACACCCGCACCACCGCCACACCGTTATGCGGCACGCGGGCAGGGTCAACCAGCCCGGCGCTGATGGCGAACGAGCCCACCGCCGCCGACAGGTTGCCGCAGTTGCCGCTCCAGTCGACAAACGGCTTGTCGATCGAGACCTGACCAAACAGGTAGTCCACGTCGTGATCGGCGCGGGTGCTTTTGGCCAGGATCACGGTTTTGCTGGTACTGGAGGTCGCACCGCCCATGCCGTCGATCTGCTTGTCGTAGGGGTCAGGGCTGCCGATGACCCTTAACAGCAAGGCATCGCGAGCAGCACCCGGCACCTGCGCCGATTCGGGCAGGTCCTTGAGGCTGAAAAACACGCCCTTGCTGGTACCGCCACGCATGTAGGTGGCGGGGATCTTGATTTGCGCTGCATGTGCCATGGTTATCCCCTCAAGCGGTCGCCGCCGATTCCAGGAAGTCCTGGGCAAAACGTTGCAATACGCCGCCCGCCTCGTAGATCGACACTTCTTCGGCGGTGTCCAGGCGGCACGTCACCGGCACTTCGACACGTTCGCCATTCTTGCGGTTGATCACCAGCGTCAGCTGCGCACGCGGCGTACGCTGGCCGACCACGTCATAGGTTTCGCTGCCGTCGATCTTCAGTGTGTGGCGGTCGGTGCCCGGCAAAAACTCCAGCGGCAACACGCCCATGCCCACCAGGTTGGTGCGGTGGATGCGCTCGAACCCTTCGGCGGCAATCGCCTCTACACCGGCCAGGCGCACGCCTTTGGCCGCCCAGTCGCGGGACGAGCCCTGGCCGTAGTCGGCGCCGGCGATGATGATCAGCGGTTGCTTGCGTTCCATGTAGGTTTCGATGGCTTCCCACATCCGCGTGACCTGGCCTTCGGGCTCGACACGCGCCAGGGAACCCTGCTTGACCTTGCCGTTTTCCAGCACCATTTCGTTGAACAGTTTCGGGTTGGCGAAGGTCGCGCGCTGGGCGGTCAAGTGGTCGCCGCGGTGCGTCGCGTAGGAGTTGAAGTCGACTTCCGGCAGGCCCATTTTCGCCAGGTATTCACCCGCGGCGCTGCCCGGCATGATCGCGTTGGACGGCGACAGGTGGTCGGTGGTGATGTTGTCCGGCAGTACCGCCAGCGGGCGCATGCCCTTCAGCGGACGCGCACCGGCCAGCGCGCCTTCCCAGTATGGCGGGCGACGGATATAGGTACTTTGCGGGCGCCAGTCGTACAGCGGCGCGACTTTGGGGCCGGTGTCTTCGTGGATCGCGAACATCGGAATATAGACGGCGCGGAACTGCTCCGGCTTGACCGAGGCCTTGACCACAGCGTCGATCTCTTCGTCGCTCGGCCAGATGTCTTTCAGGCGGATTTCCTTGCCGTCGGCATCCAGGCCCAGCACGTCCTTTTCGATGTCGAAACGGATGGTACCGGCAATCGCATAGGCCACCACCAACGGCGGCGAAGCCAGGAACGCTTGCTTGGCATACGGGTGAATACGCCCGTCGAAGTTGCGGTTACCCGACAAAACGGCCGTGGCGTACAGGTCGCGGTCGATGATTTCTTGCTGGATCACCGGGTCAAGCGCTCCGGACATGCCGTTGCACGTCGTGCAAGCAAACGCCACCACGCCGAAGCCGAGCTTGTCCAGCTCACGGCCCAGGCCGGCTTCTTCCAGGTACATGGCCACGGTTTTCGAGCCCGGCGCCAGCGAGGACTTGACCCAGGGCTTGCGCGTCAGCCCAAGCTGGTTGGCATTACGTGCCAGCAAGCCTGCGGCAATCACGTTGCGCGGGTTGCTGGTGTTGGTGCAACTGGTAATGGCGGCGATGATCACCGCGCCGTCGGGCATTTGCCCCGGCACTTCGTCCCACTGGCCGGAGATGCCTTTGGACGCCAGATCACTGGTCGCCACGCGCGCATGCGGGTTACTCGGGCCGGCCATGTTACGCACGACGCTGGACAGGTCGAAGGTCAGGCCACGCTCGTATTGCGCGCCCTTGAGGTCGTCTGCCCACAGGCCGGTATGGCGGGCGTATTGCTCGACCAGTGTGACCTGTTCGTCTTCACGGCCGGTGAGTTTCAGGTAGGCGATGGTCTGCTGGTCGATGTAGAACATCGCGGCGGTAGCGCCGTATTCCGGGGCCATGTTGGAGATGGTCGCGCGGTCGCCCAGGGTGAGTGCCGAAGCGCCTTCGCCGAAGAACTCCAGCCAGGCACCCACGACTTTCTGTTTGCGCAGAAACTCTGTCAGCGCCAGCACCATGTCGGTGGCGGTGATGCCCGGTTGCAGCTTGCCCGTCAGCTCCACGCCGACGCTTTCCGGCAGGCGCATCCACGAGGCGCGGCCGAGCATCACGCTCTCGGCTTCAAGGCCGCCGACGCCGATGGCGATCACGCCCAAGGCGTCTACGTGCGGGGTATGGCTGTCGGTGCCGACACAGGTGTCGGGGAAGGCCACGCCGTCGCGCACCTGGATCACCGGAGACATTTTCTCCAGGTTGATCTGGTGCATGATGCCGTTGCCCGGCGGGATCACGTCGACGTTTTTGAAGGCCTTTTTGGTCCACTCGATAAAGTGGAAACGGTCTTCGTTGCGACGGTCTTCGATGGCGCGGTTTTTCTCGAAGGCCTGGGGGTCAAAACCACCGGCTTCGACGGCCAGGGAGTGGTCGACGATCAGTTGGGTCGGCACCACCGGGTTGACCTGCGCCGGGTCACCGCCTTGCAGGGCAATGGCATCGCGCAGGCCGGCGAGGTCGACCAGCGCAGTCTGGCCGAGGATGTCATGGCACACCACACGCGCCGGGAACCACGGAAAATCGAGGTCGCGCTTGCGTTCGATCAGTTGGCTCAGGGAAGCGTTGAGGGTGGCCGGGTCGCAGCGGCGTACCAGGTTTTCGGCGAGTACGCGCGAGGTGTACGGCAAGGTGGCGTAGGCGCCGGGGGTGATTGCCTCGACAGCCGCGCGGGCGTCGAAGAAATCCAGGCGGCTGCCGGGCAGCGGTTTGCGAAATTCAGTGTTCATCGTCAGGACTCGGTCACGGTAGGTTCACAAGGTGCCGACTGACTCCGAGGTGGAATGCGATCAAAATGTGGGAGCGGGCTTGCTCGCGAAAGCGGTGGAACAGTCGCCGGATGTGTTGAATGACACACCGTATTCGCGAGCAAGCCCGCTCCCACATTTTTGATTCGGTTACCACTTCAGGATCGCCAGGCTCTTCACTCAGCGACGTTCGATTGGCACGAACTTGCGCTGCTCAACGCCGATGTACTCGGCACTTGGACGGATGATGCGGTTATTGGCGCGCTGCTCGAACACATGCGCGGCCCAGCCGGTCAGGCGCGAGCACACGAAGATCGGCGTGAACAGCTTGGTCGGGATGCCCATGAAGTGGTACGCCGAGGCATGGTAGAAGTCGGCGTTGGGGAACAACTTCTTCTGCTCCCACATGGTCTTGTCGATAGCCTCCGAGACCGGGAACAACACCTTGTCGCCGACCTCATCGGCGAGCTTTTTCGCCCAGCCCTTGATCACTTCATTACGCGGGTCGCTGTCTTTGTAGATCGCGTGGCCAAACCCCATGATCTTGTCTTTGCGCGCCAGCATGCCGAGGGTGCCTTCGACGGCTTCTTCGGCCGAGCCGAAACGCTCGATCATCTCCATCGCGGCTTCGTTGGCGCCGCCATGCAACGGGCCGCGCAGCGAGCCGATGGCGGCGGTCACGCAGGAATACAGGTCGGACAGGGTTGAAGCACACACGCGGGCGGTGAAGGTCGAGGCGTTGAATTCGTGCTCGGCGTAGAGGATCAGCGACACGTTCATGACCTTCTCGTGCAACTCGCTGGGCTTCTTGCCATGCAGCAGGTGCAGGAAGTGGCCGCCGATGCTTGGCTCGTCGGTCACGCAGTCAATCTTCTTGCCGTCGTGGCTGAAGCGATACCAGTAGCACATGATCGCCGGGAAAGCGGCGAGCAGGCGGTCGGTGACATCGTGCTGGGCGCTGAAGTCTTTCTCGGGCTCGATATTGCCCAGAAACGAGCAACCGGTGCGCATCACGTCCATCGGGTGGGCGTCGGCGGGGATGCGTTCCAGCACTTCCTTAAGCGCTTGCGGCAGGTCGCGCAGTTTGCTGAGTTTGGCGCTGTAGGCGGCCAATTCGGTTTTGCTCGGCAATTGGCCGTAGAGCAGCAGGTAGGCAACTTCTTCAAATTGCGCATCGGCGGCCAGTTCGCGCACGTCGTAGCCGCGATAGGTCAAGCCGGCACCGGCCTGGCCGACGGTGGACAGTGCGGTCTGCCCGGCCACTTGGCCACGCAGGCCGGCGCCACTCAGTACTTTTGCTTCAGCCATGGTTCTTCTCCAATTTTGTAGTTATTCAGGGAGGCGCGTTCGTTACTTTTTCGCGGCGAACAGCGCATCGAGCTTCTGCTCGAATGTGTGGTAGTCGATGCGATCGTAAAGCTCCATGCGGGTTTGCATGGTGTCGATCACGTTCTGTTGCGTACCGTCGCGACGGATCGCGGTGTAGACGTTCTCGGCGGCCTTGTTCATGGCGCGGAAAGCCGAGAGCGGGTACAGCACGATGGAAACATCGGCAGATTTCAGTTGATCGACTGTATAGAGAGGGGTTGCACCGAACTCGGTAATGTTAGCCAGGATCGGGGCCTTTACCTTTGACGCAAAGAGCTTGTACATCTCAAGCTCAGTGATGGCTTCCGGGAACACCATGTCGGCGCCGGCTTCGATGCAGGCGGCGGCACGCTCCAGCGCCGACTCCAAGCCTTCAACCGCCAGCGCGTCGGTGCGCGCCATGATCACGAAGCTGTCGTCGGTGCGTGCGTCCACGGCGGCCTTGATGCGGTCGACCATTTCCTGTTGGGACACGATTTCTTTGTTCGGGCGATGCCCGCAACGCTTGGCGCCGACCTGATCTTCGATGTGGATGGCGGCGGCGCCGAACTTGATCATCGACTTGACGGTGCGCGCCACGTTGAACGCCGAGGAGCCGAAACCGGTGTCGACGTCGACCAGCAGCGGCAGGTCGCACACGTCGGTGATGCGGCGTACGTCGGTGAGAACGTCATCCAGGCCGGTGATGCCCAAGTCCGGCACGCCCAGGGAACCGGCGGCAACGCCGCCGCCTGACAGATAAATCGCCTTGAAACCGGCGCGCTTGGCCAGCAGCGCGTGGTTGGCGTTGATGGCACCGACCACCTGCAAGGGCTGTTCACTGGCAACGGCGTCACGAAAACGCTGGCCTGGAGTGGTTTTATTGTTGGAACTCATGACTCACCTCGTGATGAAGGAGCGCCGTCCGGGAAGTGACGGGCAATATTGCGTTTGGAAGCGCCGATATGGCGGCGCATCAACAACTCGGCCAGTTCACCATCGCGATCGGCAATCGCGTCAAGAATGCGGTGATGCTCGGCAAAAGCCTGGCGTGGACGATTAGGGGTGGCGGAAAACTGGATGCGGTACATGCGCACCAACTGGTACAGCTCGCCGCAGAGCATTTGGGTAAGGGTGCGGTTACCGGCGCCTTGAATTATCCGGTAATGAAAATCGAAGTCGCCCTCCTGCTGGTAGTAGCCCAGGCCCGCCTGGAACGCTTCGTCGCGCTCATGGGTGTGCAACACCTGGCGCAGCTCTTCGATTTCCGCGTCGGTCATGCGCTCGGCCGCCAGGCGGCAAGCCATGCCTTCCAGGGATTCGCGGATTTCATACAGCTCGATCAGCTCGGCATGGCTCAAGGACACCACTCTGGCGCCGACGTGAGGTACGCGCACCAGCAGGCGCTGGCCTTCGAGGCGGTGGATAGCCTCACGCAAAGGGCCACGGCTGATGCCGTAGGTGCGCGCCAGCTCCGGTTCGGAGATTTTGCTGCCGGGAGCGATCTCGCCTTTGACGATGGCGGCCTGGATGCGCCGGAAAACGTTCTCGGACATGGTCTGGGAATCGTCTTGCGCCACCATCGGCGTTTCCAGTTGATCCAGCATATTGTCGACACCTTTAAAAGCAATGCCGCAAAAACTAGCCAATCAAGCCCTGTTAGTCAAAGAATAAATACACATTGTCGACAATCGTCTAATAACCCTTGCCGCACCTTCACAGGGCATGGCCGCCTGCCAGCGCTGGCGCCAGAAAAGCATCATGTTAGAATGCCCGCCGCTTTTGCCTGACATCACTTGATGAAACGGCGCACGAGGGAGTTTGCGCAGCAATGCCAGTCGCCTTGAATTAAACATCGCACTGCACCGCGTCAGGATCTATGAGACTCAAGCCCTTCCTTCTTATTTGCCTACTGTGCATACCTGGCCTTGGCGTTGCCGCCGAGAAGACCGTGTATGGCCTGAATGAATACGCCAAATTGGCCGGCATCGACCTGGAAGTGGCCGCCAAACTCGACACCGGCGCCAAGACCGCCTCGTTGAGCGCCCGCGATATCAAGCGCTTCAAGCGCAACGGCGAATCCTGGGTTCGCTTTTATCTCGCCATCGACACCGCCCATTCCCACCCCATCGAACGTCCTCTGGCCCGCGTGAGCAAGATCAAGCGCCGCGCCGGTGACTACGACCCCGATGAGGACAAGAACTACACCGCCCGCCCAGTGATTGCCCTGGATATCTGCATGGGCACCGCTTTACGCAGCATCGAAGTGAACTTGACTGACCGCAGCGCCTTCCAATACCCGCTGCTGATCGGCTCCGAAGCGTTGAAACGCTTTGATGCGCTGGTCGACCCCAGTCTTAAATACGCAGCGGGCAAACCCGCCTGCGCCGCCGACGCTCATACCGCCGAGTAAACCGAATGCGCTCTCTGACCCTGCACCTGAAAATCCTCATCACCATCCTGGTGGTATTGGGTATTTCGGTCACCGCTTACCAGATTTTCGTGCTGGGCATCCCCGTCACCGAAGACGCCACCGACGACTTGTGGAACATCGACGCCAAGGTCGAATTCGTCGCCAACCCCAAGGACCCGGTGAAAATTTCGATGTTCGTGCCGCCCCTGAGCCGCGACTTCGTCAGCCTTAACGAGAGTTTTATTTCCAATAATTACGGCGTGAGCGTCAACCGCGCCGACGGCAACCGCAAGGTCACCTGGTCGGCGCGCCGCGCCAAGGGCAACCAGACGTTGTATTACCGCCTGGTGCTGACCAAGCGTTACAGCGGCGAAAAGGTCAAGGTCAAAGGCCCGACCTTCCGCGACAGCATCGCCGTCGAAGGCCCGGAAAAAATCGCCGCCGAAGCCCTGCTGGCGCCGATCCGCCAGCATTCGGCCGACGTCGAGACCTTTATCACCGAAGCGATCAAGCGCACCAACAACCTCAACGACGACAATGTAAAGCTGCTGCTGGCGGGCGACCCGTCCACGCCGCACAAAGCCAAGATCGTCGAACTGTTGCTGTCGATCGCCCATGTGCCGGTGGAAAAAGTCCACACTATCCGGCTGGTCGCCGACCAGCCGCAAACCCCGGAACTGTGGCTGCGCAGCTTCAACGGCAATGACTGGCTGTACTTCAACCCGGAAACCGGCGAGCAGGGCCTGCCGTCCGACCGCCTGCTGTGGTGGACCGGTGATGAAAACCTGATTTCGGTGGAGGGCGGCAAGAAAGCCATGGTGACCTTCAGCCTCAACAACAGCGAGATGAACGCGATTCGCCTGGCCAAGCTGACCGACGAAAACACCGACGCCAATTTCCTCGAATACTCGTTGTACGGCTTGCCGCTGCAAACCCAGCAGACCTTCATGATCATGGTGATGATCCCCATCGGCGTGCTGGTGATTCTGATCCTGCGCAACCTGATCGGCCTGCAAACCCTGGGCACCTTCACCCCGGTACTGATCGCCCTGGCGTTTCGCGAGACGCAGTTGGGCTTCGGCATTGCGCTGTTTACCATCATCACCGCGCTGGGCCTTTCGCTGCGTTCGTACCTGGAACACCTGAAATTGCAGATGCTGCCGAGGCTCTCGGTGGTGCTGACCTTTGTGGTGGTGCTGATTGCGGCCATCAGCCTGTTCAGCCACAAGCTGGGCCTGGAACGCGGCCTGTCGGTGGCGCTGTTCCCGATGGTGATTCTGACCATGACCATCGAGCGTCTGTCGATCACCTGGGAAGAACGCGGCGCCAACCATGCGTTGAAAGTGGCCGTGGGCACCCTGTTCGCCGCTGCCCTGGCGCACATCATCATGAGCGTGCCGGAGCTGGTCTACTTTGTGTTCACCTTCCCGGCCATCCTGTTGATCCTGGTGGGTTTCATGCTGGCCATGGGTCGCCATCGCGGCTATCGCCTCACCGAGCTGGTGCGTTTCAAGGCCTTCCTCAAGGCTGACTCGTAATGTTCGGCTTCTGGAAAACCTGGAAGGCCCTCGAAGCGCGAGGGATCATGGGCATCAACCGGCGTAACGCCGACTACGTGCTCAAGTACAACAAGCGCAGCCTGTACCCGATCGTGGATGACAAGATCATCACCAAGGAACGGGCGATTGCCGCGGGCATCCATGTGCCCGAGATGTACGGGGTCATTTCCACCGAGAAGGAAATCGACAAGCTCGACGAAATCATCGGCGGGCGCAGCGACTTCGTGATCAAACCGGCCCAGGGCGCGGGCGGTGATGGCATCCTGGTGGTGGCCGACCGGTTTGAAGGGCGCTACCGCACGGTGTCCGGCAAGATCATCAGCCATGAAGAAATCGAGCACCAGATCTCCAGCATCCTCACCGGTTTGTATTCCCTGGGCGGCCACCGCGACCGCGCACTGATCGAATACCGCGTGGTGCCCGACCAGATCTTCAAGAGCATCAGCTACGAAGGCGTGCCGGATATCCGCATTATCGTGCTGATGGGCTACCCGGTGATGGCCATGCTGCGCCTGCCGACCCGTCAGTCCGGCGGCAAGGCCAACCTGCACCAGGGCGCGATTGGCGTGGGCGTGGACCTCGCCACCGGCCTGACCCTGCGCGGCACCTGGCTGAACAACATCATTACCAAACACCCCGACACCACCAACGCGGTGGATGGCGTGCAACTGCCCAACTGGGACGGGTTCATGAAGCTCGCGGCCGGCTGCTACGAGCTGTGCGGTCTGGGCTATATCGGTGTGGACATGGTGCTGGACCAGGAAAAAGGCCCGTTGATCCTGGAGCTGAATGCGCGGCCGGGGCTGAATATCCAAATCGCCAATGACTGCGGTTTGACCTTGCGTACCCACGCGGTGGAAGCGCGACTGGACGAACTCAAAGCGGCTGGCGTGACGGAAACTGCGGAAGAACGCGTGAAGTTTGTGCAGGAAATGTTTGGGCATATTCCTGCGGTGGAAGGCTGATCGCCTCATCGCAGGCAAGCCAGCTCCCACAGGTTGATCGCGTTCTTATGTGGGAGCTGGCTTGCCTGCGATAGCTTTCTGACAAGCAACACCTCTATCCAGCTATCACCGACATCCCCTCTAGGACCAAACCCTTGAGGGGACTACAATCGCCACCCCCACGCCAACAGCTGATCCACCCTGCAATGTCGACCTGCTCCGTACACCCGCTGCCCTACCGGGCCAACCCCGCCGACTACTTTGCGGCGATTCGTCATGCCCCTGGCGCAGTGCTGCTCGACAGTGGCCGCCCGGCTGCCGAACGCGGGCGTTATGACCTGCTCAGCGCCTGGCCGCACGCGACATTGACGGTAGCGCCTGACGAAAGTGGCGCTGATTTCCTGCAACGCTTGCGGGCAAACCTGACGCAATTGGGCGAAGCGGATCTGCCGGCAGGTTACGCGCTGCCCTTCGCTGGCGGCCTGATTGGCTACTTGAGTTATGACTTTGGCCGGCACCTGGAGCAACTGCCTGATTGGGCCGTGGATGACCTGCACCTGCCGGATGCGCGCTTCGGCCTGTATGCCTGGGCGCTGATCAGCGATCACCAGGCGCAGACCAGCCAGTTGGTATTCCACCCTGCGTTGGCCGACAGCGAACGGCTTCGGTTGCTCGACCTGTTTGGGCAACCAACGGCTGAATCATCTGACACCTTCAAGCTGAACGGTCCCATGGCGCCGGACCTCACGCCCGAGGCCTACCGACAGGCCATCGTGCGTATTCAGGCCTACATCCAGGCAGGCGACTGCTACCAGGTCAACTTTGCGCAACGTTTTCGCGCGCCCTGTGCCGGCGATCCCTGGGTCGCGTATTGCGCGCTGCGTGAGGCCTGCCCTACACCGTTTTCCGGGTTTCAGAGCTTGCCGGATGACGGCGCGATACTCAGTCTGTCGCCGGAACGTTTCGTGCAGATCAGCGAACGCCAGGTGGAGACCCGCCCGATCAAAGGCACCCGCCCGCGGGGTTTGACGCCGGAAGAGGATGCCGCCAACGCCGCCGAACTCCTGGCCAGCCCCAAGGATCGCGCCGAAAACCTGATGATTGTCGACCTGCTGCGCAACGACCTCGGCCGCACGTGCCGCACCGGCTCGGTAAAGGTGCCGGAGTTGTTCAGCCTGGAAAGCTACCCCAATGTGCACCACTTGGTGAGCAGCGTGACCGGGGTGCTGGCCGATGACAAAGACGCCCTCGACCTGATCGCCGGCAGCTTCCCTGGCGGCTCCATCACCGGCGCGCCGAAGATCCGCGCGATGCAGATCATCGATGAGCTGGAGCCGACCCGGCGCGGGTTGTACTGCGGCTCGCTGGTGTATCTGGATGTACGCGGCGAAATGGACAGCTCCATCGCCATCCGCAGTCTGCTGGTCAAGGACGGGCACGTGAACTGCTGGGGCGGCGGCGGGATCGTGGCGGATTCGCAATGGGAGGCAGAGTATCAAGAGTCGCTGACCAAAGTACGGGTCTTGTTACACACGTTGGAAAACCTGTAGCACCCCGCCTTTCCTGGCGCTCGCACGCGGCGCCCAGCGACAGAAAAAACCTGAATCAGAACGGCTGTGGACGAAGTATGAGCGGGCCGATAGCGTCCGGTTCAGACCGTCCACCCGCCACCTGTGAAGGATCACATGAAGCGACTGCCTATTCGTCAGAAATTAATTCCGAGATTGCATCTCACACCAACCCCACCTAATATCTCCCAAATTGGGAGGATACAGCGATGCGGATAATCGCTCTCTCGACCTTACGGACATTCTGGGAAAGCCATCCCGCTTATACCGATGCCAAGACACCGCTGGTCGAGCTGTATCGCCATATGGAGAGGACCACTTACACAACGCCACAGGCACTCAAGGCAGAGCTTAGAACGGCGAGTATTCTCAAGGGCAGCCGGGTGGTGTTTAACGTGGGCGGCAACAAGTATCGAGTGATCATGGCGATCGACTATCAACGACAGCTGGGGTTCGTGCGTTTCGCGGGCACCCATATGCAATATGACCAGATCAACGCGGAGACCGTGTGATGAACATCAAACCTATTCATTCCCAGGAAGACCTGGCTGCCGCGCTTGCGCGTGTGGAGCAGCTTTGGGGCGCGCCAATCGGCTCGCCTGAGGGTGACGAGCTGGAAATTCTCGCCGTACTCATCGAGAAGTACGAGGCGGAACACTTTCCCATGCCACCTTCGGACCCGGTGGAAGCGATTAAATTTCGCATGGAACAGCTTGGCATGACAGCCCGTGATCTGGAGCCCTTCATTGGCACCAGCGGGCGGGTGTCAGAGGTGCTGAACCACAAGCGCAAGCTGAGCCTGTCGATGATCAAACGGCTGCACGAAGGCTTGAGCATTCCTTATGAGCGGTTACTGGCCGGAGTTTAAGCAGTGGCCGCACGGACCTCATCGCAGGCAAGCCAGCTCCCACGGGTGATGTGGGAGCTGGCTTGCCTGCGATGGGGCCATCAACAGCGCTGGGTGTATTACAGGCTCAACTGCCGATTCGACGCCTTGATAAATTCTTTCTTCAAGTCCTCAAAGGTGTGCACCGCCGGGAACTGCGGGAACTCGCGAATCACATTTTCCGGCGCATGAAACAGAATCCCACGGTCAGCTTCACCCAGCATCGTGGTGTCATTGTAGGAATCGCCAGCGGCGATCACGCGGTAGTAAAGGGTCTTGAACGCCAGCACGGACTGGCGCTTAGGGTCTTTCTGACGCAGTTGATAGCTCACCACTCGATCATTTTCATCAGTGATCAGGCGGTGGCACAGCAAGGTCGGGAAACCGAGCTGGCGCATCAATGGCTGGGAAAATTCGTAGAAGGTGTCCGACAGAATCACTACCTGGAAGCGTTCGCGCAGCCAGTTGACGAACTCCATAGCGCCATCCAGCGGCTTGAGGGTGGCGATCACTTCCTGGATATCGGCAAGTTTGAGCCCATGCTCGTCAAGAATGCGCAGACGCTGCTTCATCAGCACGTCGTAGTCGGGAATGTCACGAGTGGTGGCCCGCAGGGATTCAATACCGGTTTTTTCGGCGAAGGCGATCCAGATTTCCGGGACCAGCACCCCTTCCAGGTCGAGACAGGCAATTTCCACAAGACACTCCTATTGGATGTTATTAGTTGAGCGAGCAAAAGGACTGCCGAACTCTAGCGATTCAAGCGCGGCGCCGCAACGCAGAGCGGATTTTGATACCATCGCTCCCCTATAGAGCGCTCAGCGCCACTGACCTGTAGGAACCGTCCTGATGAACCAAGCCTTCGACGTCGCTGAACTCGCCGCGACTTATGCCAACAAATCCGCCCAGGACATTCTCAAACTGGCATTCGGCCAGTTCGGTGATGACCTGTGGATTTCCTTCAGCGGTGCCGAGGATGTGGTGCTGGTCGATATGGCTTGGAAGCTGAACAAGAACGTCAAGGTGTTCAGCCTCGACACCGGCCGCCTGCACCCGGAGACCTACCGGTTTATCGAGCAGGTGCGCGACTTCTACAAGATCGACATCGAGCTGATTTCGCCGGACCAGAGCAAGCTGGAACCCTTCGTCAAAGAGAAAGGCCTGTTCAGCTTCTACAAAGACGGCCATGGTGAATGCTGTGGCATACGCAAGATCGAACCGCTGCGCCGCAAGCTGTCCGGCGTGAACGCCTGGGCCACCGGCCAACGCCGTGACCAGAGCCCCGGCACTCGCAGCCAGGTGGCGGCGCTGGAGATCGATACGGCGTTATCCACCCCGGAGCGCACCCTGTACAAATTCAACCCGCTGGCGCAGATGACCAGCGAGGAAGTCTGGGGCTACATCCGCATGCTGGAGCTGCCCTACAACAGCCTGCATGAGCGCGGGTTTATCAGCATCGGCTGCGAGCCCTGCACCCGCCCGGTATTGCCCAACCAGCACGAGCGCGAAGGGCGTTGGTGGTGGGAGGAAGCCACGCAGAAGGAATGTGGGCTGCATGCTGGGAATATCATCAGCAAGGCTTGAAAGCTAACACGGTAAAAAAGTGTGGGAGCGGGCTTGCTCGCGAAGGCGGTGGATCAGTCACTTATAAGTCGACTGGCACGCCGTCTTCGCGAGCAAGCCCGCTCCCACATTTTGTTTTGCACCGCCTATAGAAAATGTACACATCAATGTAACCATAAGTGCCATTTATGTGTGCAATTCTGGGGCATTCGCACCAAAACGTAACACCCATTTACGCACGCTGTTCGACGCTTCAATAACGCGCCTCCCCGTCAAAAAATAAATACCTGTTCAATCGGTCAATTTATATTTCTTTTAATTCAGCTAGTTATTTATCTAACCTATAAAAACGAAATTAGCCCATATTTTCATAGACCCGAAACTGGCACACGTGTGGCTTAAGGTGAGTAGCGCTTTGTATACAATAAATACAAAACATACATACACTTTGCCATCTGCACTGTTCCTGCAGATGCGCCGGAGCCTGCCGGAATGCGTACAAGCCTCTCGAATGACATCGCACTGGATCTGCCCTCCTCTTCCCTGAACCCCGAGGCGGCAAGCCTCGGCCCATTGGTGCTCAGCCCACGCCTGCACAACAAGGACCTGGCGCCCACCAAAGCCGAAGGCCGACGCTGGGGGCGTTACAGCATCTTCGCGTTGTGGACCAACGACGTGCACAACATCGCCAACTATTCGTTTGCCATCGGCTTGTATGCGCTGGGCCTCGGCGGCTGGCAGATCCTGTTGTCCCTGGGGATCGGCGCGGCGCTGGTGTATTTCTTCATGAACTTGTCGGGGTTTATGGGCCAGAAAACCGGCGTGCCGTTTCCGGTGATCAGCCGTATCAGTTTCGGCATCCATGGTGCGCAGATCCCGGCGTTGATCCGCGCGGTGATTGCGATTGCCTGGTTTGGTATTCAGACCTACCTGGCCTCGGTGGTTTTCCGTGTGCTGCTGTCGGCGATTCATCCAGGATTTGCCGACTATGACCACAACTCGATTCTCGGCCTGTCGACCCTGGGCTGGGCGTGTTTTATAACGATCTGGTTTGTGCAACTGGCGATCCTGGCCTACGGCATGGAAATGGTGCGCCGCTATGAAGCCTTCGCCGGGCCGGTGATTCTGGTGACCGTGGCGTCGCTGGCCGGCTGGATGTACTTTCAGGTCGGCGGCAATATCGCCTGGTCGATCCGCGAGCCTCTGAGCGGCGGCGAGATGTGGCGCAACATTTTTGCCGGTGGCGCGCTGTGGCTGAGCATCTACGGCACGCTGATCCTCAATTTCTGCGATTTCGCCCGCTCCTCGCCCTGCCGCAAGACCATCCTGGTCGGCAACTTCTGGGGCTTGCCGGTGAATATCCTGGTGTTTGCCGCGATCACCGTGTTGCTCTGCGGCGGGCAGTTCCAGCTCAATGGCCGGGTGATCGAAAGCCCGACCGAAATCATCGCGGCCATCCCCAATACCTTCTTCCTCGTGCTGGGCTGCCTGGCGTTCCTGATCGTTACCGTGGCGGTGAACATCATGGCCAACTTTGTCGCGCCGGCCTTTGTGCTCAGCAACCTGGCGCCCAAGTACCTGAACTTCCGGCGCGCCGGGTTGATCAGCGCCACTGTGGCGGTGCTGATCCTGCCGTGGAACCTCTACAACAGCCCGCTGGTGATCGTGTATTTCCTCTCCGGGCTGGGTGCGCTGCTGGGGCCGCTGTATGGGGTGATCATGGTCGATTATTGGCTGATCCGTAAAAGCCAGGTGGATGTACTGCAGCTGTATAGCGAAGACCCGAATGGCGTTTATTACTACAGCCGTGGGGTCAATTTACGCGCGGTCGCGGCGTTTATTCCGGCGGCAGTCATCGCGATTCTGCTGGCGCTGTTGCCGGGTTTTGCCAGTGTGGCACCGTTTTCCTGGCTGTTTGGCGCCGGTATTGCAGGGCTGTTGTACTTGCTGATTGCCAAGCGCCAAGGGTTCTACGCCGATGTCAGCGGCGAAAGCATTGCAGTCGATAACGTCAGTCATTAATCAAGGACATTCCATGCGTATCCTCGTGGTCAACGTCAACACCACCGCCTCCATCACCGAGACCATCGCCCAGCAGGCGCGGGCCGTGGCTTCACCGGGCACCGAGATTGTCGGGCTCACCCCGTTCTTCGGTGCGGAATCAGTGGAGGGCAACTTTGAAAGCTACCTGGCCGCCATCGCGGTGATGGACCGGGTGATGGCCTACGACCAGCCGTTTGATGCGGTGATCCAGGCCGGCTACGGCGAACACGGCCGTGAAGGTTTGCAGGAATTGCTCAACGTACCGGTGGTGGATATCACCGAAGCGGCGGCCAGCACGGCGATGTTTCTGGGCCATGCCTATTCGGTGGTGACTACCCTGGACCGCACCGTGCCGCTGATTGAAGACCGCTTGAAACTCGCGGGTCTCTATCAACGCTGCGCCTCGGTGCGCGCCAGCGGCATGGCAGTGCTGGAACTGGAAGAAGACCCGCTGGCCGCCATGGAAGCCATCGTGCGCGAGGCGGAGCTGGCCATTCGCGACGACAAGGCCGAAGTCATCTGCCTGGGCTGCGGCGGCATGGCCGGGCTGGATGAGCAGATTCGCCAGCGTACCGGCGTGCCGGTGGTAGATGGCGTCACGGCGGCGGTGACCATTGCCGAATCCCTGGTGCGCCTGGGGTTGTCGACGTCGAAGATCAGGACTTACGCAACGCCAAGGCCGAAGAAGGTGATCGGCTGGCCAGGTCGGTAGATTGCCTTGATCAAATCGCGCTGAATGCTTGCCCCAGTTTCTGCTCGGCAAACTGCTCGATGATGAAGTCGACAAACGCCCGGGTCTTGCCGGGCAGCAGTTTGTGTTCAGCGTAGTAAATGGAGATGTTGCCATCGTCGACGTACCAGTCGGGCAGTACGCGTACCAACTTGCCGGTCGCCAGCCAAGGCACGGCAAACGGCATGCTCACCAGCGCGATGCCCAACCCTTGACCTGCCGCGACGCAGGCCGCCTGGGAATCGCTCATGGTCATGCGCGCCTTGAGGTTCAGCGGCGCGTGCCCGCCGTGGCGGCCGGTCAGTTGCCAGGACCGCACGCGGCCGGTTTGTGGCGAACGAATCAGAATGCCTTCGCAGTGCTCAAGGTCGTCGGGCTGCAACACCCTCGCACGTGTCGCCAGATAATCGGGTGAGGCCACCAGCACTCGATGCGCCGGCGCGAGCTTACGCGCGACCACGCCCTGAGGCAGTTCAAAACCGCCGCCCAATGCCGCGTCGAAGCCTTGGCCAATCAGATCAACCTGGCGATTATCAAAATGCCAGTCGGGGCTGATATCCGGGAAGCGTTTTAGAAACTCACCCAACAACGGCACGATGTATAAACAGCCGACCACCGTGCCCATGCTGACTTTCAAGGTTCCCACCGGCCGCCCTTCGGCGCTGGCCAGGTTGGCCACCGCGTTCTGGATGGTGGTGAGGCTGGCGCTGACTTCTTCGAGGAACAGCTTGCCGGCTTCGGTCAGCGTCAGCCGCCGGGTGCTGCGCTGAAACAGCCGAACACCCAGGCGCGCTTCCAGCTTGGCGACGCTTTTACCGACTGCCGCCGGGGTCAAACTCAGATGCCGCGCGGCTTCGGCAAAGCTGCCACCTTCGGCGCTGCGCACGAAACATTCGATACTGCCAAAGCTCTCCATATCGACCACTCTAAACTTTTGGTTTACACAGACTATAGCAATCACGGTCTACCGGCTGGAGTGGGTGAGGCCGATACTCGGTCCATCAACTACTTGGAGATCGACATGACCACACTCAACCTCAGCGGCAAAGTTGCATTGATCCAGGGCGGTTCCCGCGGCATTGGCGCTGCCATCGTCAAGCGTCTGGCAGCGCAGGGTGCAACCGTCGCCTTTACCTACGTCAGCTCCGCCGCCAAGGCCGAAGAACTGCAAAACAGCGTGATCAGCGCAGGCGGCAAAGCCTTGGCGATTCAGGCCGACAGCGCCGATGCCACGGCAATTCGCAACGCGGTCAACGCCACCGTCGAAGCCTTTGGGCGCCTGGATATTCTGGTGAACAACGCCGGCGTGCTGGCCATCGCGCCACTGGAAGACTTCACGCTGGAAGACTTCGATCAGACCTTGGCGATCAATGTGCGCAGTGTATTTATCGCCACTCAGGAGGCGGCCAAACACATGGGCGAAGGCGGCCGCGTGATCAATATCGGCAGCACCAATGCCGAGCGCATGCCGTTCGGCGGTGGCGGGCCGTATGCGATGAGCAAGGCGGCGCTGGTGGGGCTGACCAAGGGCCTGGCCCGGGATCTGGGACCGCGTGGCATCACCATCAACAATGTGCAGCCTGGGCCGGTGGATACCGATATGAACCCGGCGGACAGTGAGTTTGCGGCGAGTTTGATGGGGTTGATGGCGGTCGGGCGGTATGGGCAGGTGGAGGAGATTGCCAGCTTCGTGGCGTACCTGGCCGGCCCGGAAGCGGGCTACATCACAGGTGCGAGCCTGACCATCGATGGTGGTTTCAGCGCTTAAAACCTCTGCCGCACCGCAAAACCCAATGTGGGAGCTGGCTTGTCGGGTCGCCGCATCGCTGCGATGGCGTCCTCAAAATTGCTATCGCAGGCAAGCCAGCTCCCACATTTTTTGAGCGTGTTGGGTCAGGACATCGGTGGCAAGCCGTAGGCCGCCAGGTCAAAGTCCGCCAGCTTGCGGATGATCTGGTCGGCATGCTGGTACTTGCTGTCGGCCATGGCTTCATCGGGCACGGCGATGGCGGTCATGTGGGCGGCCTTGGCGGCGGTCACGCCAAACGGCGAGTCTTCGAACACAAGGCAATCCTCGGGCGCGACACCCAGGCGGCGGGCGGCGGTGAGGAAGATATCCGGCGCAGGTTTGGCGGCCCCCACTTCAGGGTCATCGGCGGTGACGATCGTGCCGAACAAACCAAACCATTCACGGTGCAAGGTGGTCTTGTGGCCAAACGAATGGCGCGACGAACTGGTGCCCACGGCAATCGGGATGTTGTGCGCCTTCAAGTGCCGCACCAGCGCTTCAGCGCCGGGCATGCCCAAGGCTTTGGGGAAACGCTCGCTCATCAAAGGCTCGCGAATCTGCAGAAACTCCGCCGGTGTGATCGGCAAGTCCAGTGCCTTCACCACATATTCGGCCAGGTCCTGAGCGCCTCGGCCGATGATATGCTGCTTGATGCCCCAATCGTAGGTGCGGCCGTAGCGTTCGGCGATGATCCGTGTGACTTCGGTGTAGATGCCTTCGGTATCCAGCAACAACCCGTCCATATCGAAAATCACGGCCTTGATGGGACCGACTGCGGTACGCGGTACATTCATCGCAACAGAACCTTGGGGGAAGGACTAAAAGGATTCAGCACAATAGCGGCCTACAGCGTAGGTAAGCAACCTTGGCGGCCCTCCACCCTGCGGCGCTATTCAAGGTGCCCACAGTGCGCTGTACTTGTATGACTTCAACCGCAGCAACACGCCAAAAAAACTGCGCGTGTTTATCGACTACCTGCAAACTCAACGCCAGCCCTGATAAAAGCGAACCTCTTCATGCTCTATCGCATTGCCGCCGACAGCCTCGTACTGTTCCACCTGTGTTTTATCCTGTTCGTGCTGTTTGGCGGCTTGCTGGCGCTCAAGTGGCGGCCAGTCATGTGGCTGCACCTGCCCGCTGCGACCTGGGGCGTGGCGGTGGAAGTGTTCCATCTGCCCTGCCCGCTGACCCGCTGGGAGAACCTGCTGCGTCACCTCGCCGGGCAGGACGGTTATGGCGGCGGTTTTATCGAGCATTACCTCCTTGCACTGATCTACCCGGCCGGGCTGACCCCACAGATTCAGCTGGGGCTGGGCGCCGTGGTGCTGCTGGTGAATATCGCGGTGTATGTGCGCTTGATCAGACGGCGTCAGGCAAACAACCCAGACCGAGCAATGTAGCTTCCACCGCCTGCTCCAGCGGCGTGTGCGGCTCGCGCCCCAAAGCCGCGACCAACCGCGTGTTGTCCAGACGCAACGGGGTTTGCCACAGGTAACGCATCTCCTGCATCTCGCGAAGGGTGACGGCAAAGGGCGCAGCCACTTTCAGCAACCACCATGGGAAACGACCTGCGCGTGGTTGCTGGCCGGTCCTGCGCAGCACCACCTGTTGTATCGCCTGGGTCATCTGCGTGCCGTCCGTGTCCATATGCCCGGCCATGTGAAAGCGCGCAAAAGCCTCCAGGGTTGACCGGCGTTCAAGCAGCTCGACCATGGTGCGCGCCACGTCCGGCAGATAAGCCCATTGGTGCGCCACACCCGGCGCGCCCGGATAGCTCACGGCGTGTACCGGTTTGCCGGGTTTGATCAAGCCTTGGGCAAACCAGTTGTTGGCCACCCGCGCGCCGAAAAAATCCCCGGCGCGCACAATCAGCACACGGGCGCCACGGCGGGACGCCTGTTCCAGACGCTGCTCCAGTTGTACGCGAATAGCCCCCTTGCGCGTTCGCGGGTGCTGCGGCGAATCCTCATACAGCACCGGAAACACATCCGGCCCGAAGTTGTAGACCGTGCCCGGCAACACAATCGTCGCGCCCTCGGCGATGGCCGCCGCAATGCTGTTGTCGATCATCGGTATGACCAGCTCAGCCCAATGGCGATAACCCGGAGGGTTGACGGCATGCACGATCACCGCACAACCACGGGCGGCGGCGCGTACCTCATCACGGTTGAGCGCGTCGCCCTCGACCCAGGAGAAGTCGGCATTCGCCCGGCGGGCCTTGCCCACATCCCGCGTCAGCGCACACACCTCCCAGCCAGACGCGTGCAGTTGCCGCGCCACTTCACCGCCGATCCCGCCGGTTGCACCCAGCACCAGAACCTTGCTCATCACCTTCTCCTACACGGGTTGGTGAGGCCAGTGTGTGTGCGGCCTTGCTATAGATAAATTGCCGAAGACCATCCAGCCGCTATACATTTATGCATGGCATCGACAATTGGATGGGAGCTTTACCGGTCGTTCCTCGGCGTACTCAAGGAGGGATCGTTATCGGGTGCTGCGCGGCAGCTCGGTATCACACAGCCTACAGTGGGCCGGCACATCGCTGCGCTGGAATCCGAGCTGGGCGTGGTGCTGTTCACCCGCTCGCCTACCGGGTTGCTGCCGACGGCCGTGGCCCACACCTTGCGCGCCCATGCCGACACCATGGAACGCACCGCCGCCGCCCTGGAGCGGGCCGCGTCTGCCCACGGCGATGAAGTGCGCGGCGTGGTGAGGGTGTCCGCCAGCGAAGTGGTCGGCGTGGAAGTGCTGCCGCCGATCATCACCCAGCTGCGCCGCCAACACCCACGCCTGCGGGTTGAGCTGGTGCTGACCAACCGCCTCAGCGACCTGCTGCAACTGGAAGCCGACATCGCCGTGCGCATGGTCCGCCCCAGTCAGGCGCAACTGCTGGCGCAGCGCGTCGGCCTGATTGAGGTCGGCTTGCACGCCCGCGACGATTACCTGCAACGGCATGGCATGCCTCTGCACATGCAGGATCTGGTCAACCATTGCGTCATCGGTTTCGATCAGGAAAACGCGTTTATCCGCAGCCTGGCCATCAAGGGCTTTGAACGCAGCGCCTTCGCCATCAGCAGCGACAGCGACCTGGCGCAACTGGCGCTGATCCGCGCCGGTGCCGGTATCGGCGGCTGCCAGGTGCAACTGGCCCAGCGCGACCCGCGTTTGCGTCGGGTACTGCCCGATGGCTTTGCGCTCAAACTGGACACCTGGGTGACCATGCACGAAGACCTGCGCAACAGCCCGCGCTGCCGCGTGACATTTGATGCGCTGGTGCAGGGTTTGCAGCGTTACGTACAGGCTTGAGACAGCTTCACTGGTAAAGAATCAGACTCCCTCAGTCCCTTCATAGACGCCCCCATGTCCGAAGCCTTCGAAGTCCCCAGCCCCCACGAAAAACACCTTGAACACACCACCGAACATGCGCACGGGCGCGGTGACAACTTTGCCAGCCGCATCGCCGTAATGACCGCATTGATGGCCACCCTGGGTGCCATGCTCAGCTACCAGGCCGGCTCCACCGAGAGCGAAGCAGCGATGGACAAGAACAACGCCGCCATCATCAAGACCGAAGCCGCCAACCAGTGGAACTACTACCAGGCCAAATCCAGCCGCCAGAACCTGGCGGAGCTGGCCACGCATATTCCGGGTGTGGATGCCGCGCATTACAAGGACGAGATCGAGCGCTACAAGGGCCAGAAGGAAGAGGTGCGCAAACAGGCCGAGAAGCTTGAGGCGACATCCAAGGAATGGGATCAGAAATCCGAAGAGGCGCTGCACCAGCATCACCGCTGGGCGCAGGCGATGACCGCGATTCAGATCGCAATTTCGTTGGCGGCGATTACGTTGCTGACGCGCAAGGAGTGGCTCAAGCGTATGTCTTATACCGCAGGTGGTGTGGCAGTGGTGCTGGGTAGTCTGGCGTGGCTGCACCTCTGACTGACTGAACGCGGTTAAACAGGTGGGAGCTGGCTTGCCTGCGATTGCGGTGGGCCAGCTCCCACATTACCCGTATGCCCGGCGGTGAACTCTGGAAATCCAGATCCTGACCCGCGTACGTCCTACGGCGCGTTTTACGTGCAGGCCTGAAAATGAAACATCCGGGTAATTTATTTCAATCTGCCCGTGTGGGGATTAAAGTAGCGCCCCCTCGAGAATTGAATCCCGGGGGTCAGTCCATGGAGTTTCACAGTGAAGTACGTCAGTAAAGTAGTTGCCGCAGCTGTTCTCGGTTTCACCCTCGCAGGCTGCACCGGCACCGCCATCAAATCCCCGCAGTACGACAGCAGCCAATACACCGTTTTGGGCCACAGTGAAGGCAGCGCCACCGGCGTGATGTTGCTCGGCATCATCCCGATCGGCCAGAACAGCCGCTTCGTGCGCGCCCAGGATGCCGCCATCAAGGCCAAAGGCGGCGACGCGCTGATCAACACTCAAGTGCAGGAAAAATGGTTCTGGGCCTGGGTCCTGAACGGTTACACCACCAAGATCTCGGGTGATGTGATCAAGCTGAAAACCGCGCAGTAAGTCTCAAGTTGTCAGGGCGCTGACCCTGGCAAGCGACGTATCATGGGTCAACCTTTCGAGGACGGCCCATGAACCTCAGCATCGTTTACGCACTCGCCGCCGCCGCCCTGTTCGGCGCCAGCACCCCGCTCGCCAAAAGCCTCGGCCTGGACCTTTCGCCCATACTGCTTGCCGGCCTGCTCTACCTCGGCAGCGGCCTCGGCCTGGCCTGCGTGCGCCTTATCCGTGATCGCGGCTGGAAACCCAGCGGGCTGACCCGCCCTGAATGGCCCTGGCTGCTCGGCGCCATCGCCTTCGGCGGCATCCTCGGCCCGGTTGCCCTGATGTTCGGCCTGACCCGCACCACCGGCGCGACCGCCTCCCTGATGCTCAACCTTGAATCGGTGCTGACCGCCGTGATCGCCTGGCTGGTGTTCAGAGAAAACGCCGACCGCCGCATCGTCCTCGGCATGCTCGCGATCGTGCTGGGCGGCGTGGTGTTGTCATGGTCCGACGGCGGCGGCGCCAGCCACGACTGGACCGGGCCGTTTGCCGTGGCGCTGGCGTGTGCATGCTGGGGGATTGATAACAACCTGACGCGCAAAGTCTCGGCCTCGGATGCGCTGTTTATCGCCGGCGCCAAGGGGTTGATTGCCGGGCTGGTGAATGGCAGCCTGGCGCTCTACCTCGGCGCGCAGATTCCGGGTGTGGCACAGCTGGCGCCTATCCTGCTGGTTGGTTTTTTGGGGTATGGCATCAGCCTGGTCATGTTCGTGCTGGCGTTACGCGGGTTGGGCAGTGCGCGCACGGGCGCTTACTTTTCGACGGCGCCGTTCCTGGGTGCCGCCGTTGCCCTGCTGGCATTTGGGGAATCGGTAACGGTGGCGTTCTGGATTGCATCAGCGTTGATGGCCGTGGGCGTGTGGCTGCACCTGACGGAGCGGCATGCCCATGAGCATCTGCATGAGGCGACGGAACACGGGCATCGGCATGTGCACGATGAACATCATCAGCATGAGCACGGATTTGAGTGGGACTCGGCGCAGCCGCACAGTCATGTGCATGTTCATAGTGTGATGCGGCATAGCCATGCGCATTTTCCGGATGTGCATCATCGGCATCGGCATTGAGGGCCTGACGACAGAAGTCTACCGGATGACAATATGGGAAAGGGCGAAAGACAGTCGCCCAAAAAGGCGGATTAGTTTTCTATAAAAAGCCAGGCGACACACATGACGGTAGCGGAAGTGAAAGCAATCAGTGTCGGTATGACCATCCAATATTTGAGATGTCGTGGGATTTTTTCAACGTCCTCAACCCGCACTAAACGCCTCCATTGGAGTACTTTTGGCATAAGAATGATGGTGGCCATGGCGAATACGCGCACTTGTCGGCCTTCAAATGGAGCATTACGAAAAATGCGCTTGTGCATGGCTACATAGTCGCTGTGCTCCACAAAGCGTTCTGCTGCATCGAGCTTTTTGAACATGACAAAAAAAGTGAGAGGAAGGCTGAGCAGCATGATGACGCCCGCACACATGCCGATGTATTCGAAGACCATTTAATCCCTCACCGCCTCATAGAGAACTTTTCCCGTGCTTTCTCCGAGAGCGCTTGCAGCTTTGCCTAAAACGAGTCCGCCTGTGGCGCCGCCAACGATGGCACACCCCAAGGCTCCGGCACCTGCTGTAGGTATGCCGAAAACAACCATGCAGGCGCCTATTCCTACAGAGGCACCTATACTTCCACCTAACGATGCACCACCGACTCCAAACACTAACTTACCCCCTTCAACATACGTCGCCTGCGTACACGCTTGCTCACGCCCCGTGGAACACGCCTCCGTTATCTCCAGCGCCGTCGCCCCAACATCCAGCGCTATGCCAATGTAAGTCCCCTTCTTCAATATTTGCGAGGCCTTGGCCAAATGCTTGACCCTTTCCTCGTACCCGCGAATTTCTCCGTGGTGCCAATAGCTTTTACTGGAAATCCCCAACATCTTTTTAATCGAACCTTCGTTTTTCAACCCCGTACCAAAGCGCGCCATGCCCGAGAGTTGGCTATCCAACTTGGCAAACAGCGACCTTCGCTTAACCAAAAACTCCTCCCTCGCCCCAGTGGTACCTTTGCTCAAATACTGCTTATGCAAATCCTCGATTTCGATAAGGGTCTTCTCAACTTGCGCCAAATGCTTGCTCCATGCACTGCTGGCACTGCCGATGCCAAGGGACGAATAGGTCAAGATGGCCTGCACCTGATCATAGTTTTTGATCAGAAATTGGTCAGTTGCGGAGTGCGCCAACAGGGCGAGCTTTATATTTTGCGCCGAGCGCATCAGCTGTGCTTCTTCAGCGGTGCAAGCGGCGGTTCGGCTATCCCCGATGATCACCAATTGCCCCGGCAACACCACCGTGTTGCGAATGTGCTGGTTGAGGGTGTCGAACTTGGTGTGTGTATACGGATCAAGCGCCAGGCTTAGTTTAAGCAATGGATAAGGCTGGGGATTTTCATTGATAAATGCGTAGGGTCCCTGCATGCGTGCACCTCCAAGTGGCTGAGGCGCAGGACTATAAGAAAGCGTAACGGCGTAGGTAAGACGTGCAGAGGGGTGGTTTTAACGTTTCAGAAATGGACTACCTTAATCCAGGTATGTGCCTACTCATTGCGCGCGTCTACTGATCATGTGTACACATCGCACAGGACGGTAGCTTTTCAACAAAATGAATTAGAGCGGCTCAATTGACCGCCCTTTTTGCGTAATACCGGGACCTTCAGGCGTAGTGCCCTTTGTAACCTTTATGCTCGTACTCCCAGCCCTTGCACGCCAGCCCCACATGCTTGGGAATCAAAGCAGCGCCGCTGCTATAGGCGGTGATGGTCCTGCGAGAGAACCCCAACTCCACAGCCGCTGCGGAAAGGGACAGGTTGTTACTGAGCATCCACTGCCGGAAATCCTGTGTCAGCATCACCTCACCGGATTGCTCCAATGCTAGACGGTGCAGCGTGACAGCTGACAGTTCGAGGTCGTTACCCCACGTCACATCAAACCCCCACTCACCGACTTCTACTTGGCTAAATCGAGCCAAATCCAGAAGAGGTTTGAGGACCGAAAAGGCATTTATATGATCGAGAAGATCAACGGTATGCCGCTTGCCGTTATTCCATTCGATCTGTAAGGCATGCTTGCCGGCAACTGGTTGCACAGCAGAGATGCGAAGCTTGCTGGTCATAAGTCAGTTCCTCCGGTTTTGTTCATCCCATACGCGCTTGAGATCCGCGATATGAGCTTTTGCCCAAAGCAGGGCGGCTTTCAAGGCCTTTGTTTCTGCCCCCGTACCGAGCACAACAAGCCCTTCTATCTGAACCAACGACTCGCCATCCGGCGTCTGCACGTGAAAGTGCGGCGGTGCGTGGTCGTCGGGATAGATTTTTATTTCCAGCTTCGTCCACTGTGAAGGGTCGACATGGAGGTGGACGCTAGAGAAAAAATTTCCCTAGCACAAGTGTAATTTCAAACGCTTACTCGATTTGCCGCTCTCAAGGTTGCAGGGTTCGTAGGTAGGACTGCCCATGCCCAGCAATCCAGGCAACGTCCTACAAACCGTTCAGAAGCGTCGGCCTCGCACTTCAAAATCGTCGAGCCTATAGTCACTCGGTCGCCCACATGGCGGCCGGGTTTGGCGACTCGACTATTAAGACGGCAGAAGTCTCCCGGCAGATTTGCGGGATGCGCCTGCACGCAATAAGCTGCTCAACGGCAGCTGTGCGTGGGAGACCTTCGGGTCTGCCGGTCTTTGTCCGTTCTTAAACCGGTTCGCCAACCTGCGTACAGCGGCCACCTTTTGTTTGGCGACAAATGCGTGGCTCATATTCCTCTAAGTGAACGGACTTAACGCATGAACCAATACATAGCCCTCACCAGCAACGACAGCGCCACCCCTGCTCTTTTTGTCGATACCACCGTCCCCCTGGAAATCCTCCTCGACGCCGCGAGTTTTCGGCTGCGTGCCGTCACCCAAGTCCTTGAGAACCTTGCACTGCGCAGCGAGATCAGCAGTGATGCCGTTGTTCTCAGTGATTTTGCCTTGCTGTGTTCAATCCCGTTACGCGATGGCTGCGACTTGCTGGACGTGATAGGCCGGCGCATGGATATGCCTTGCGCCGCATGATTTAAAAAAGACACGTTTTCACACGCCAGAAACTATAAAACCCCTGACTTCTCACGAAACCAGGGGTTTTGTTTGTCACAGGGGTGCTTGAAGAATAAAAAAACCGTCCCCCGTTTTGCTTTTTCGATTCCTCAGTACGCTTGCTAGCGCAGCCCTGTCTGGCGAGGTGTATTCCCAGGCATGTTCCCAAACGGCTCTTTTTCAAACGCCAAAAACCACAAACCCCCGACTTTCTCTAGGAAAATCAGGGGTTTGTGTTTACTTAATGTGGCGGTGAAGGAGAGATTCGAACTCTCGATACAATTTCTTGTATACACACTTTCCAGGCGTGCTCCTTAAGCCACTCGGACACTTCACCGTATCTCGTCAAACCAGTTCAGTCTGTCGAGGCGCGCTAATGTAGTCGAAAGCCTTTCTGATGGCAAAGGTTTTTTTCAGAATTTTCATGCGCTTAGACGGTTATGCCGTGACTCGCCTGGTGAGGGGCGGTGAATCTGCCATTCTTGGGCATTGGTCGTGGGCGTCTGGCACGGCGGCTGTGCCCTGCTGCGGGCCGTCTACCCTTGGGCAAGCGGCAAAAGTCTGACTGTGTAGTCAGTCACGGCGCTTTACCAGGGCGGGCGTGGTGGGTAACGTCTGCGCATGCGCTTCTATTAACAGCCTATCTATAACAATTCCTACAAGGAACCGCGTCATGAGTGAGTTGATTGCCTACCACTTCGAAGACGGTATCGCGACCCTGACCTTGAGCAACGGCAAGGTAAACGCCATTTCTCCGGCAGTGGTTGCTGAGTTCAACACTGCGCTGGATCAGGCCGAGAAGGATCGGGCGGTGGTGATCATCACCGGTACGCCGGGGATTCTGTCGGGTGGTTATGATTTGAAGGTGATGACGGCCGGGCCCAAAGAAGCCATTGGCCTGGTGACGTCGGGTTCGACGTTGGCGCGGCGCCTGTTGTCGCACCCGTTTCCGGTGATTGTGGCGTGCCCTGGGCATGCGGTGGCCAAGGGTGCGTTCCTGCTGTTGTCGGCGGATTACCGGATTGGTGTGGAAGGCCCGTTCAGCATTGGCCTGAACGAAGTGGCGATCGGCATGACCATGCACCACGCCGGTATCGAGTTGGCGCGGGATCGTTTGCGTAAATCTGCGTTTCATCGTTCGGTGATCAATGCCGAGATGTTTGATCCGCAGGGCGCGTTGGGCGCTGGCTTCCTGGATAAGGTGGTGGCGCCGGATGAGTTGCACGCAGCGGCCCTGGAAGCGGCGCGGCAGTTGAAGAAGATCAATATGAATGCCCACAAGCACACCAAGCTGAAGGTGCGTAAGGCACTGCTGGAAGCCCTGGATGATGCAATTATTCAGGATCAGGGCCACAACCTGGGCTAATGCCCTATCGCTGATGTGCCAAAGCCCGACCTTGAGTCGGGCTTTTTCTTACAAATAAATCCGAAACGTCTTTAGCCGCTCTAGTCGGGCTGTGTCGGCAGACGTTGAAACATGTGCTTAAACATCGCCTATCTCCTACGTCTGTAGGGGCAATTGCCGAATACAGTGCACATCCGTACACTGCGCCACCTTTTGTCCCGATGGGCTGTGTCGATGCTTTTTCTGTTACGTATGTTGTTGATGGGCCTGCACTTTATGGTCGCCGGGGTATTGGGCGTGCTTTTGGGTGTGTGCCGGCCGTTCAACCCGGACAACAGCCGCCTGTGTGCTCGCCTCTATGCATTGCCTGCCATGCGTATTCTGGGCCTGCACCTGAAGGCCGATGTCGACTCGCTGCGTAACAAGCCCGGCACCTGTGTGGTCATCGCCAACCATCAGTCCAACTATGACCTGTTTATATTCGGCAACGTGGTGCCCCATCGCACCGTGTGTATCGCCAAAAAGAGTCTGAAGTGGGTGCCGTTGTTCGGCCAGTTGTTCTGGCTGGCGGGCAACGTGTTGATTGACCGCGGCAATGCGCACAAGGCGCGCCGGGCGATGCTTACCACCACACAGACCTTGCAGCATGAGGACACCTCGATTTGGGTGTTCGCCGAAGGCACGCGCAACCTGGGTAACGGTTTGCTGCCGTTCAAGAAAGGCGCGTTCCATATGGCAATTGCGGCCGGCGTACCGATTGTGCAGGTGTGCGCCAGCACTTACGTCAAGCATATGCAGCTCAATCGCTGGAACAGCGGTGGCGTGCTCATACGCTCGTTGCCGCCGATTCCAACCTGTGGGCTGACTTCGGATGACATCCCGGCGCTGATGCAGACCTGTCAGGCGCAGATGGAAGACTGCATCGCGGCAATGGACCGCGAACTGCAAAATGCCGCAACAATAGAACTCCCCTCCAGCTAAGCTGCCCAACACCTGTCCTCCTAACAAGAAGCGATCAGCACCATGGGTAGAGTTGTTGCGGCAGCCGTTTACAGCGCCGGTAAGAAAGTCACGGATATCACCCTCGACGAAGGCGCCGCCTGGGCCGCTAAACCCGACCACTTCGTGTGGATCGGCCTGGAAGAACCCAACGCCCAGGAACTGGCCAACCTGCAACGCCAGTTCAACCTGCATGAACTGGCCATCGAAGACGCCCTGGAAAAACACAGCCGCCCCAAGCTTGAAACCTTCGGCGATGCGCTGTTTATCGTCACCTATTCACCGGTGCGCGAGAACGGCAAGCTGGAGTTTATCGAAACCCATATTTTTGCCGGCAATGGCTACATCATCACTGCGCGCAACGGTCACTCGGCGTCCTACGGTTTTGTGCGCCAGCGCTGTGAGGCGCGGCCGTTGTTGCTGGAGCATGGGGAAGATTTCGTACTCTATGCGCTGCTGGATTTCGTCACCGAAAACTACCAACCGGTGAGCGAAGCGATCCACGCCGAGATTGATGAGCTGGAACGCAACGTGCTGTGCAGTTCCCTGAGCGAGCGCGATATCCAGAACCTGCATGGCCTGCGCCGCGATGTGCTGCGCCTCAAGCGGTATGTGGCGCCGATGGTGGAGATCAGCCAGGAGCTGCAGAAGCTCAGTTTCCCGTTTATCGACAAGAATATGCGCCCGTATTTTCGTGATGTGCAGATCCACGTGACGCGGCAGATGGAAGACCTCACCACCCTGCGCGACATCGCCAGCCAGACCATCGAGATTGGTGTGTTACTGGAGGCTTCACGGCAAAGCGTGGTGCAGCGCAAGTTCGCCGCCTGGGCGGCGATTCTGGCGTTCCCCACGGCGGTGGCGGGGATTTACGGGATGAACTTCCAGAACATGCCCGAGCTGCAATGGCACTACGGCTATTTTGCGGTGCTCGGGTTGATTGCGGTGGGCTGCACCAGTTTATGGGCCAGCTTTAAACGCTCGGGCTGGCTTTAAACCGCCGTATCTGGCTTGTGGGCGACAAAGCGCATCATCCATTCCGCCACGGTAGCGCCATGGTGGTCACGCGCCAGGCTGGCCACGCCGTGGGTGTAGACCTTTTCGCCGAGTGTTGTCTGAAGAATCTCCAGCAACTCGCGGGAATAGTCGTGGATAAATTCCGGATGGCCCTGGAAGCACAGCACCTGGTCTTCGATGTGGTACGCGGCATACGGGCAGAAATCGCTGGAGGCGATCACGGTGGCGTTGGCCGGCAACGTGGTGACCTGGTCCTGATGGCTGATCAGCAAGGTCAGTTCTTCCACCACCGGGCTCATCCACGGCGCCTTGGCGTTGAGCTTGTAGTCGTGGATGCCCATGCCCCAGCCTTGGCTGGCGCGCTCGGTCTTGCCGCCCAGCAGCAGCGCGAGTAACTGGTGGCCGAAACACACGCCCAGCAGCTTGTCGCCACGCTTATAGCGCTCCAGCAGGTAGGTTTTGAGGGTCTGGATCCACGGGTCGGTGCCGAAGGAGTCGGCCTTGCTGCCGGTGATCAGGTAGGCGTCAAACACCTCGTCGGCAGGCGGGTATTCGCCCTGCACCACGTTGTAGATGACGAATTCGGCGGCAATCGGTTGCTTGGAGAACAGGCGCTTGAACATCTGCCCGTACCCTTGGTATTGATCGATCAAGCCTGGACGCAGGATATCGGTTTCCAGGATACAGACGCGTAGCGACATAAAAAATACCTGACACGGTGATGGGAATAATGCACAGCCCAGAGCCTGCCTTGAAACACCCCAGCAAAGCAAGTCCCACCGAGTGAACACTTGTGGGAGCCGGGCTTGCCCGCGATGGCGTCATATCAGCCGATATTGCAGTGGCTGGCATACCGCTATCGCGGGCAAGCCCGGCTCCCACATTTTGATCACTGGAAGGTTTCGTCCCGTGCAGCCTTCTCAAGCAACAACGCCGGCGGCGAGAACCGCTCCCCGTATTGCTCGGCCAGGTAACGCGCCCGGGCAATAAAGTCGTTCAGGCCATACTGGTTGATAAACTGCAGCGCGCCGCCGCTCCACGCGGCAAAACCTATGCCGAAGATCGACCCCACGTTGGCATCCGCCGTGGACAGCAACACGCCCTCCTCCACGCACCGCACGGTTTCAATCGCCTGGATAAACAGTAAACGGTCGCGCACATCCTGCGCTGAGATCTGTTTGCCGGCTTGTTCGAAGCGGGTTTTCAGCTCGGGCCACAGATGCTTGTGCCCGCCTGCGGGGTAGTCGTAAAAACCGCCGCCTGCCGCCTTGCCCATGCGCTTGTATTCATTCACCAACAGATCGATCACAGCCGTCGCAGGGTGAACCGGCAGCGCTTTGCCTTCGGCTTGCAGATCCTTCGCCGTTTGCTGTCGGATATGACTCATCAAGCTGAGGGACACTTCATCCGACACCGCCAGCGGCCCCACCGGCATGCCGGCCTTGCGCGCCTCGGTTTCGATCATCGGCGCGGACACGCCTTCGCCGAGCATGGCGATGCCTTCGTTGGTGAAGGTGCCGAACACCCGCGAGGTGAAGAAGCCACGGCTGTCGTTGACCACGATCGGGGTTTTCTTGATTTGCAGGACGAAATCAAAACCTCGAACCAGGGTTTCGTCGCTTGTGTGGGCGCCCTTGATGATTTCCACCAGCGGCATCTTGTCGACGGGGCTGAAGAAATGCAGGCCGATGAATTTGCCTTGATCGGGCACCGCTGTCGCCAGGCCGCTGATGGGCAAGGTGGAGGTATTAGAGGCGATCACGGCCTCGCTGCCGACCACGCTTTGCGCCGCCGCCGTGACCTTGGCTTTGAGCTCACGGTCTTCATATACGGCTTCGATAACCAGGTCGCAACCGGCCAGGTCGGCATCGGAGGCCGTAGGATGAATCCGCGCCAGGGTGCTTTCCCGCTGTTCGGCGGTCAATTGCCCACGGCTGACTTTCTTGTCCAGCAGCGCCGCCGAATGCGCCTTGCCCTTCTCGGCCGCCGCCAGATTAATGTCCTTAAGCACCACCTCGACGCCCGCACAGGCACTCACATACGCAATGCCTGCGCCCATCATCCCGGCGCCCAGCACGCCCACCTTGCGCGTGATATAAGGGGCAAAACCTTTGGGCCGTGAGCTGCCGGCGTTGATCTCATTGAGCTGGAACCAGAAGGTGCCGATCATGTTTTTCGCCACTTGCCCGGTGACCAGTTCGGTGAAGTAGCGGGTTTCGATCAGGTGCGCGGTGTCGAAATCCACTTGGGCACCTTCCACAGCCGCACAGAGAATTTTCTCCGGCGCGGGGAAGCAGCCATTGGTTTTACTGCGCAAAATCGACGGGGCGATGGCCAGCATTTGCGCAACTTTTGGATTTGACGGTGTGCCGCCGGGGATCTGGTATCCCTTGTTGTCCCACGGTTGTTTGGCCTCGGGGTTCGCCAAAATCCAGGCGCGGGATTTGGCCAGCAGTTCATCAAGGTTTGCCGCCAGCGCATTGATCAAACCCGCCTGCAAAGCCTGCTGCGGCCGCACTTTTTTACCTTCCAGCAAATACGGCAAAGCCTTCTCCAACCCGAGCATGCGCACCATGCGCACTACCCCGCCGCCGCCCGGTAACAGGCCGAGGGTGACTTCCGGCAGGCCAAGCTGGGTGGATTGGTCATCCAGCGCCACGCGGTAATGACACGCCAGGCAAATCTCCCAGCCACCGCCCAGCGCTGCACCATTGATCGCGGCCACCACCGGTTTGCCAAGAGTTTCCAGGCGGCGCAGTTGCGCCTTCAACACCAGCACGCTGTCGTAGAAAGCCTTGGCGTGGGCTTTGTCGACTTTGATCAGTTCATTGAGGTCGCCACCGGCGAAGAAGGTCTTCTTCGCTGAGGTGATAACGACGCCGGCGATGTCGGCCTTTTCCGCCTCAAGACGTGTGACAGTGGCCGCCATGGCCTCGCGGTACACGCCGTTCATGGTGTTGGCGCTCTGGCCGGGCATGTCGAGGGTCAGCACCACAATCTGGTCCTGGCCTTTTTCGTAACGAATGGCTTCGGTCATGACAAATTCCTTGGGCTCAGAGGCGTTCGATGATGGTGGCGATACCCATGCCACCGCCGACACACAGGGTGGCCAGGCCGTAGCGCTGCTGGCGCACTTCCAGCTCGTCGAGCAGGGTGCCGAGAATCGCGCAGCCGGTGGCGCCCAGCGGGTGGCCCATGGCGATGGAGCCGCCATTGACGTTGACTCGGGCGGGGTCGACCCCCATGTCTTTGATGAACTTGAGGACCACGGAAGCAAACGCTTCGTTGACCTCGAACAGGTCGATGTCTTCAACGCGCAGACCGGCTTTGGCCAACGCCTTGCGCGTCGCCGGTGCGGGGCCGATGAGCATGATGGTCGGGTCGGTGCTGGTGACTGCCGTGGCGACGATGCGCGCCCGCGGTTGCAGGCCCAGCTCGCGGCCCTTGGCCTCGGAGCCGATCAGCATCAACGCGGCGCCGTCGACGATGCCGGAGCTGTTGCCCGGCGTGTGTACATGGTGGATACGCTCCACATGGCTGTAGACCCGCAACGCAGTGGCATCGAAACCCATCTGGCCCATCATTTCGAAACTCGGTTTGAGCTTGCCGAGGCCTTCGAGGGTGGAGTCGCTACGGATAAATTCGTCGTGGTCCAGCAGCACAATACCGTTCTGGTCCTGCACCGCGATCAGCGACTTGTTGAAGGAACCGTCCGCACGAGCCCTGGCCGCTTTCTGCTGGGACTGTAGGGCGAAGGTGTCGACGTCCTGGCGGGTGAAGCCTTCCAGTGTGGCGATCAGGTCCGCGCCGATGCCCTGAGGCGTGAAGTGGCTGTGCAGATTGGTCTGCGGGTCGAGCACCCAGGCGCCGCCGTCGCTGCCCATGGGCACGCGGGACATGGACTCGACACCGCCGACCACCACCAGGTCTTCGAAGCCCGAGCGCACTTTCATTGCGCCAAGGTTCACCGCTTCCAGGCCCGAGGCGCAGAAGCGATTGATCTGCACACCCGCGACGCTGACGTCCCAGTCGGCCACCAGCGCGGCGGTCTTGGCGATATCGGCGCCCTGGTCGCCCACCGGGGTGACGCAGCCGAGGACGATGTCATCCACCTGGCGCGTGTCGAGGTCGCTGCGTTGCGCCAGCGCCGTCAGCAGGCCCGCCACCAGGTTGACCGGTTTGACGCTGTGCAGGGCACCATCGGCCTTGCCTTTGCCACGGGGCGTACGTATCGCATCAAAGATCAAAGCTTGGGTCATGACATCCTCGAGCAGCCAGTGCGTGTGTGCCTACCTTCAGGCCCGATTGACACGGTTTCAATGACGGATGCGCTCATTGCTTTTGACCCCCTCGCTCGGACGAACGGTAGGCAGCTATGGGAAACCGCTGATTAATCGTTTTAGCTGTCTAGCCCTAGGGCTGGCGCCAAGATGGCAATAAGCCTCATGCCGTTTTTAGCGCAAATACTGATTAGCTGATATGAAATGGATCTAAGCCGCGAAGAACGAGGGCTCTAAGGTTGAATCAGTAGGAAGCTGCTGCCGGGTTTTGCTGGGGCAGTTGTAAGAAAAGTGCAACGTCACATCGCGATACTGAAATACATCGGCACGCATTTGACGCTCAGGAATAACAACAAAAGGCAGTCAGCCATGTTTAAACATTCGAAAGTACGTCAGGCGGGACTTATTCTGTTCGCCACCACACTGATTCTGATCTTGCCCAATTTAACCAAGGTTATCGGGTGACGATTAAGCCTCCGGATTCCGTGCACACACAGCATCAGGACTGCAGTTTTTGGCAGCACCTGCCGGGACATTGCGCATAGCGGTCCTGTTGCAGGGGCTGTCTTTTTGCGTGCAGATTTCCGCTATCGTAGGCGTCATCGCCACTTCGAACCGGGCTGTCCCTTGAAACCAATCCTTGCCATCCTCGCTTTGCTGTTGGCCCTGCCGGCAACGGCCGCGCAATTGACCATCGAACTCGACCACACCCGCAAGACCTGGCAGACCGCCGACCTGCTCAAGCACCCGGATGCGCAGACGGTGCAGATCGTCGATGACGTTTCCTACAAGCGCACTATGACCTATCGCGCCGTGCCGCTGGCCTCTCTCCTGCAGGGACTCAAGCCTGCGAACCCTCTGCAAGCCGTGGCCCTGGATGGATTTGCCGCCGAACTCACCGCTGCGCCGTTGCTGGAGAAACACGGCGCCCGCGCCTGGCTGGCAGTCGAAGACCCGGCCCAGCCATGGCCTGCGCTGGCAGACGGCAAACCGAGTGCCGGGCCCTTCTACTTGGTATGGACCGACCCACAAGCCGGGCACATCAGCCCTGAACAGTGGCCGTTCCAGGTGTCCGCGATCAAGCAATTGAAGACGGTGGCTGAGCGTTTTCCGGCGCTGTTGCCCGACCCGAAGCTGGCGGCGAATGACCCGGTCAATCAGGGCTTTGCGCTGTTCCAGAAGAATTGCCTGGCGTGTCATCGGCTTAATGGCGCCGGTGATGCGCAGGTGGGGCCGGACCTGAATATTCCCTACAACCCCACCGAGTATTTCAGCGGGGATTTCCTCAAGCGCTACATTCGCGACCCGCAGAGCTTGCGGCATTGGCCACAGGCGAAGATGCCGGCGTTCGCCGCCAGCGTACTGCCGGACGGCGAGCTGGATTTGCTGGTGGGGTACCTGAAGCATATGGCGGGGCGTAAACAGCAACCCTGAACCTTGCGAACATCCCTTGTGGGAGCGGGCTTGCTCGCGAAAGCGGTGGGTCAGTCAGCCTGACTATTGCTGAACCACCGCATTCGCGAGCAAGCCCGCTCCCACATTTGATCAGCTTCGTTCTGGAGATTATTGCTGCTGCACCGAAACCACCGGCGTCGGCGCAACGAACACCTTGGCATGCATCTGCTCATGCCCGCCGCCTCTGCGCATGCCGCGCACCGGGCAGGCGTCGAGGTAATCCAACCCCACCGCCAGTTTCAAATGCCGCTCCGGTCGGGCCAGTTGGTTGGTCACGTCAAAACTGTACCAGGCGTCATCCAGCCAGGCTTCGGCCCAGGCGTGGCTGGCCAGGTGCGTGCTGTCTTCGGTGTACAAATACCCCGACACATACCTTGCAGGAATCCCCAGGCTGCGTGCGCAGGCCAGGAACGCATGGGTGTGGTCCTGGCAAACGCCCGCCCGACCGGCAAAGGCCTGGGCGGCGCAGGTGTCGACTTCGGTGGCGCCGGGCGTGTAGACCATGGTTTGGTTGAGCGCGTGCATCAGGTCGATCAACGCGCTGCGGTCGCGACGTTGCCGGCAGTGCTGTTGCGCAAACCCAAGCAAGGCTTCATCGGGTTCTGTCAGGCGTGTACTGCGCAGAAACGGGAATGCTGACTGGCTCTCGTGTTCGGCCTCGCGCAATTCGTCGATATCCACTTGGCCACGGGCGCCAATGATGATCGCATCGTGGGGCTCATCCAGGGTCAGCACGTGCAGGATATTGCCGAACGGGTCGACTTGCGCGCGCACCGGGCGCGGCAAGTCCAGCTGCCAGCTGATCACATGCTGGCGCTCGCTGTCGTGGGGCGTGAGGCGCAGGTACTGAATGCTGGCGCGCACCTGGTCCTCGTAGTGGTAGGTGGTTTCGTGGCTGATGGAGAGTCTCATGCGGCCTCCAGGTAGGAACTGTAAATGGCGTCGCCCAACTGGCGCACCAAGGGGATGAAGTCGGTCAGCCAGGCGTGCAGGCCTTCCTCGAGGATTTCGTCAATCGCAGTAAAACGCAGGCGCGCGTCCATCTCGGCGGCCAGGCGCTGGGCCGGGCGGCCGTTGATGCCCGGCAGGCTGGCGAGTATCTGGTCGATCTCTTCGCTGCACGCCCTTAACGAGCGCGGGACGTCGGCGCGCAGCAACAATAATTCAGCCACTTGCCGAGCGCCGGGCGCGTCGCGGTAGATCTCGGTGTAGGCCTCGAACGACGACAAGGCGCGCAGCAAGGCGCTCCACTGATAGTAGGCGTGGGCCGTGCCGTCGGTGACGGCGGCGGCTTGGTCGCCGGCCATTTCGTAGCGCGCATCGAGCAGCCGCAAGGTGTTGTCGGCACGCTCAATAAAGGTGCCCAGGCGAATAAAGCGGAACGCGTCGTTACGCATGATGGTGCCGTAAGTGGCGCCGCGGAACAGGTGCGAGCGCTCCTTGACCCATTCACAAAACCGGCTCATGCCGTAACGGCTCAGCCCTTGCCGGGCGATATCGCGAATATCCAGCCAAGTGGCGTTGATGTTTTCCCACATGTCAGCGGTAATTCGCCCACGTACCGCATGGGCGCTGGCCCGCGCGGCGCCGAGGCAGCTGTAGATGCTCGCCGGGTTGGCCGCGTCCAGCGCGAAAAAGTGCAGCAGGCGCTCGGCATGCAACTCGCCGTGACGCGCGTGGTAATCGTCCAGAGTGCCGGTGATCAGCAGCGGCATGGCCAGTTCGTGCAGGCCATCACCGCGCCCGTCCTGGGGCATCAGCGACAGCGAATAGCTGACATCGAGCATGCGCGCGAGGTTTTCCGCGCGCTCCAGATAGCGCGACATCCAGTACAAATCCGAGGCAGTTCTACTCAACATGGTTCAATCCTCGACCACCCAGGTGTCTTTGGTGCCGCCGCCCTGGGACGAGTTGACCACCAGCGAGCCTTCGCGCAGCGCCACACGGGTCAGGCCGCCGGGGACCACGCGGGTTTCCTTGCCGGACAACACGAATGGGCGCAGGTCGATATGCCGTGGCGCGATGCCGTTTTCAACAAAGGTCGGGCAGGTGGACAAACACAGGGTCGGCTGGGCGATATAGGCGTGGGGCTTGGCCTTGATGCGCGCGCGGAAGGCTTCGATTTCCGCCGCCGTGGCGGCCGGCCCCACCAGCATGCCGTAGCCGCCGGAGCCTTGGGTTTCCTTGACCACCAGGTCCGGCAGGTTGGCCAGCACATGGGACAATTCATCGTGCTTGCGGCATTGAAAGGTCGGCACGTTCTGCAGAATGGGCTCTTCATCCAGGTAAAAACGGATCATCTCGGTGACAAACGGGTACACCGATTTGTCATCCGCGACCCCGGTGCCGATCGCATTGGCCAGCACCACATTGCCCGAGCGGTACGCGGCCAGCAGGCCGGGCACGCCGAGCATCGAGTCGGGGTTGAAGGCCAGCGGGTCGAGGAACGCGTCGTCGAGGCGACGGTAGATCACGTCCACCGCCTTGGGGCCGTCGGTGGTGCGCATGAACACACGGTCATCACGCACGAACAGGTCGGCGCCCTCCACCAGTTCCACGCCCATCTCACGCGCCAAAAAGGCATGCTCGAAAAACGCACTGTTAAAACGCCCCGGCGTCAGCACCACCACGCTGGGGTTATCCAGCGGGCTTGAGCTTTTGAGGGTGTCGAGCAGCAGGTTGGGGTAATGGTCGATGGGCGCAATGCGCTGGGCCGCAAACAGTTCGGGGAACAGGCGCATCATCATCTTGCGGTCTTCGAGCATGTAGCTCACACCGCTCGGCGTGCGCAAATTGTCTTCCAGCACGTAGTACGTGCCGTCGCCATCGCGTACGAGGTCGACACCGGAGATGTGCGAATACAGATCACGGTGCAGGTTCAAGCCCTGCATGGCCAGTTGGTATTGGTCATTGGCCAGCACTTGTTCGGCGGGGATGATGCCGGCCTTGATGATGCGCTGCTCGTGGTACAGGTCGGCGAGGAACAGGTTCAGCGCCTTGACCCGTTGAATGCAGCCACGCTCGACCATTCGCCATTCGCTGGCGGGAATGCTGCGCGGGATGGTGTCAAACGGGATCAGGCGCTCGGTGCCTTGCTCGTCCCCGTAAAGGGTGAAGGTGATGCCGGCGCGGTGGAACAGCAAATCGGCTTCACGCCGACGTTGCGCCAGCAATTCAGCCGGCGTGTCGGCCAACCAGCGGGCGAACTCGCGGTAATGGGGCCGGACCTGGCCTGCCCCGTCGTACATTTCATCGTAATAAGTGCGGGTCATGCCGTACTCCTTGTCACTCGGACGCAAGCAGTGTTGCAAGGCTCGCGCCATCGGCATAAACACTTAAAAATCAGTGAGTTGAATAAACAACGGATTCCGCCCGCACCTTCCTGGTGCGCAGAATGCCCGCCGTCACGCCCCGCGCTTCATCACAATGCGGGTTTTGACTATCAACAGCATAGTCAGAGTTGATTTCACTGCCCGCCCCGCCTCGCGGATAATCACCTCCATCGGCTGAACAGGACGCGTCCTACAGCTTCAGCGAACCGCTCTTCCCTTTGGGCCACCCTGTTTGGGTGGCTTTTTTTTGGTGCAAGAAAACTGGGGGACAGGGTTGGGAGATTTCATACAGCACACACAAAATCGGCCGACCCGAAGGTCAGCCGATACGCTGCTTTACTCATCACAATTGCACTACATGGGTAACCCACGCACCTCCTGCTTGACGCCCCATCCTTCGATGATGCCGCCCAGCGGTTCCACCACCGCTTCAAAGTCTTGCTCGAAGTCTCCTATGCCATCGTAGGTTGCGAACATGATTTTGCTCAACTCCAGGTACCAGGCGCCGTCATCGCGCGCGCTGACCTGAGCATTCAGGGATTCCCCGCGAAAGCGACCCGCAGCCCTGCGCGCACGTTCCTCATCCGGGAAAATGGCGTAGAACTCGATGGGGTGAAAACGCGAGAAGTCGAACCCGCCTTCTTTCATCCGGCGCAGTACGTTGGTGCTGATGTCTTCTTGATAGGCTGTGCTCATGAAACGTCCTCCTCAAACCGATGGATAGACTTTCCGTGCTTCCCGAAGCCCGCGCCCTACTGACGCGGGTACTACGGCAATAACAACACCGAGGGAAAACAAGCATGTAGCTGACAAGACCAGACCTTAGCGATTCATTCGCTGATCTCAATTGCAGAGTAGCGCGAAGCTATCACCTCCACCAGAGGGGTTTCGTGGTCCTACAGGAAATGTTCAGGCGGCGGGTGAGATGTCGAGGATCTGGATGCTGTTCTGATCTTTGAGGATCTTGACCGTAGGCTCGGGCTTGCGGCCCTCCAGGTCATTGAGGTCAAGTTCGGCGGCCACGGGCACCAGCTTGTTGCGGATCATGTGCGCCGCGTCTTCGAGGCTGGGCTTTTGCGCGCAGGCGAACTGCTCCACGGTCTTTACACCGTGATCATCTACGAAGGTAATCTGCCACGTTTGCATCGGTGCCTCCTCGATAAAGCCCATGTGTGGGCTCACATCTATCTGGACCTTGAGCGGTCGGCAAACGTTCCACTCAAGGCCTGAGGCACCGGATCAACTGCGCTTATTTTTCAGCGTGTTCTTTCAAGGCTTTCAAGGTGTTAAACGGTGCGTCGACCACGAACTTGTTGGCCAGCCATGAGGGCACGCTGCCGCCTGGCTCGGTGTGCACCTGGTAGGTGACTTCGGTCTGGTTATCGCCTTTGGGCACCAGTTTCCAGTAACCGTCTACCTGGGCTACACGCACGTAACCTTTAACTTCGGGCTGGTAGGTCGGCACTTCCAGCAGCTTGCGCGTCACGGTGCCGTCGGCGGCCTTGGAGGTGGTGATCTCAAGGATCGAGTCGCGGTCGGTCACCGGGAACGGCGCCTTGAACTGGGTGTAGGTCCAGCTTTTGTCGCCTTCGGTCTTGAGCAGTTTTTGCGACTTGCATTCGTGAATCCAGGCGCAGGCGCCGGCCACGTCTTCCTGCAGGGCCTGGATCTTGGCGATGGGGGCCTTGATCACGGTGACACCGCGATAAGCCTTGTACTTGGAGCCGGCGATTTCGCTCAAGGACACTTTGATACCGTCTTCGTCCTTGGCGACTTGCCAATCTTCAGCCTGGGCAGTGGCAGCAAACAACACCGTAAAACCGCACAACACAGCCAATCGTTTCAGCGAACCCATTGTTGTATTCCTTATTTTTGAAGTTCCGATAGTAAAGCCCATCAAGCCGCCGTCATCTGCTCCCACCAGCCGATCAAACGGATCGCATCGGCCTGATCGTTGCCGCACACCTCAAGGTCTGCCTTGAAATCACTGCACACCGCCGGCCGCTCCGGTTGCCCGAACAGCTGGCATAGCTGTTCGACCGACAGGTGCAGGCAACGTTCTCCCGCCGGTTTGCCATTGGGCATTCCCGGTAACGGCGAACTGATGGAGGGGGCAATGCAGCATGCGCCACAGCCTTCACGGCATTTCATGACCAGCAGGTCCTCGACGACTCAATGTGGATGGCCGGGCTAGAGTACGCCCTTAAACAGCCGTTTTAAAATGGTCTAACAGGGGTTTTTCGCACAAAACAAAAGTGACCGACCAGTCTGCGACAGATGGTCGAAGGCGTACGTCACCCAAGCGCGCAATTTTATTGCTTGAACTCGAAATCCAGCGCCGCGCCTTCGATGTCGCGGCGCTCTTCGTTACGCAGTTGCAACTGCATTTGGTTGCTGAGCAGGCGGCCATTGATCTGGAACGCGCTGTTGTCGGTGGGCTTTTCCGCAAACATCGGCGGCAACAGCGGCACGCTCTTGGGTTTAGGCATGGTGCCGATGGGTTGCAAGTGCCTGACCATTTCGGTTGGCAGGGACAGGTCCAACTGTGCCGGTGGCAGTTTGGTCTGGGCCACTTCGTGGGCAGATTTGGATTTGCTCGCCATCGGTGCACGTTTTTTCACGACGGCGGTTTTTTTCTTGGCCGCCGGGGCTTTTTTAGCCAACGCCGGTTTCTTCGCGGGAGCCTTCTGCTCGGTGCTGGCGGTGGGCTTGCTTTGAGTCACGGGGGCTGCCGCCAGGACGGTGCCGACGTTACACAGGCTTAACAGGCCAATCACCACAACAGCGCGAAAAATAGAGGTCATATTGCCTACAGCATTAACGGCAGAAGGCCATATGCTCGCTTGTTGAGCGCGGCATGACAACCCTTGTGATCAGCCGGCCAATGTGAGTGTCCCCTTTTCGCGCCTCAGCCCAGGTTCAAAATCCGGCCGCAGTTTCCTGGCACAATTGGCTGGCCAACATCCCCAACGTCATCAGCGCTCGCTCTGCCTCGCGGTTCCACGGCGTGCCGCAGTTAAGCCGAATACAGTGGTTGAACTGTTCCGTATTACTGAAGATGACGCCCGGTGCGATGCTGATGCCCTGCTGCAGTGCGCGCACGTGCAGTTCCTGGGTATTAACCCTTCCCGGCAAACTGACCCACAGGATAAAGCCGCCGGTCGGGCGGGTCATCTGCGTGCCTTCGGGGAAATACTGCTGCACCGCCAGCTGGAAGGCGCTGAGGTTCTTGCGGTATTCCTGGCGGATGTAGCGCAGGTGCCGGTCATAGCCACCGTTTTCCAGGTACGCCGCCACGCCCATCTGCGTCACGCTGCACGCCGAGTGGGTGCTGAACATCTGCAGCCGCTGGATTTCCTGCTGGTACTTGCCGGCGATCATCCAGCCGATGCGCACGCCAGGCGACAAGGTCTTGGAGAAACTCGAACAGTAGATCACCCGGTCCAGGCGGTCATAGGCTTTAAGGGCCTTGGTACGACCCAGCTCGAACATCAGCTCGCCGTAGATATCGTCCTCAACAATTTGAATATCGAAATCCGAGGCCAGGCGCAGCAACTGTTTCTGCCGCTCCTCGGGCATGGTCGCGCCCAGCGGGTTGCTCAGGCGCGTGGTCAGCACCAGGGCCTTGATCGACCATTGGTTGGCCGCCAGTTGCAGCGCCTCAAGGCTCATGCCCGTCGCCGGGTCGCTGGGGATCTCGATGACCTTGAGGCCCAGCAGGTCGGCCAGTTGCAGCAAACCGTAATAGGTCGGTGATTCAGCCGCGATCAAGTCGCCTGGGCGCGTCAGCACGCGCAACGACATCTGCAACGCATCAACGCACCCGTGGGTGATCACCACTTCGGAAGGGTCCACCACCACGCCGGCATCACGCATGCGAATCGCCACCTGGCGGCGCAGCGGCTCGAAACCGGGGCTGAACATGTAGCTGAAGGCCCGCGGGCTCTGGAAACGCGTGACCTTGGCCAGTTGCTGGTGCAACGCCCGCACCGGCAAGTAGTCGACACTCGGCACGGCCGCGCCCAGCGGGAACACCCCTTCGCGGCGCGACTCGACCAATACTTGCTGGATAATGCTGCTGCGCGTGACCAACCCCGGACGCTCAACCCGGGCGATATCCGGCGTCGGCGCCGTGAGTGCAGGCGTCTGGTGCACGTAATAACCCGACTGCGGCCGTGCACGAATCAGCCCCTGGTCTTCCAGGTTGGCGTAGGCCTGCAACACCGTGGCGTGGCTGACGTTGAGCTGTGAGCTCATCTTGCGCACCGAAGGCACACGTTCGCCGGGTTGATAAACACCGCGCCGGATGTCCTCAGCCAGTTGCTGGGCGATACGTTGGTAAAGCAACAGATTGGTCATGACGCAGCACTCGATTTCACGGGTATTTTATTTTTGTGTGAAACATACCGGCACAGTTTAGAAGTGTACGGGGACAGTTGCCACAATAGTCGAGCGCGGGCGGCAGTGATAGAGAAAACTGTAGGGGTATAAGTCGGACAAAAAAGTGGGAGCGGGCTTGCTCGCGAATACGGCGAATCAGCCAGCACATGCATTGACTGACAAGCCGCATTCGCGAGCAAGCCCGCTCCCACATTTTGATCTGCGTCAGGCGTTATTAGCGAGCGGCGCCCAGCTGGCCTTTTTCGTCGGAGAACACAATTTCCACCCGGCGGTTCTGCGCGCGGCCGCGCTCTGAAGCGTTGGCCTCGACCGGGTACTGGTCACCGTAGCCCTCGACCTGGATGCGTTTTTCATCAATCCCCAGGTCCATCAGCACGTCAGCCACCGATTGCGCACGGTCGCGGGACAGCTTGAGGTTCTCCTGCTCGCCACCGGTGTTGTCGGTGTAACCCTCAATGCGCACCACGCGCTTGGGGTTCAACTGCAGGAACTGCACGATCTTCAGCACGGTGCGATTGGCCGAGTTTTGCAGCTCGGCGTCACCGGTGTCGAACAACACATCGCCCAATGTCATGACCAGGCCGCGATTGGTCTGGGTGGTGGTCAGGCTGGCGATTTGCTCTTCGAGCCATTTGCCCTGCTGCTGCACGCTGGCCAACTTGCTCTCACGCAGGGCCAGTTGCAGGCGCTGGCGTTCCAGTTCCAGCTTGGTGCCGCGTTCGGCATTGAGCCCGTGCTCGGTGTGTTCGCGGGCGATCTCACTGTAGCGCTGGCTCAGGTAGGCGTAATGCACCACGTCCGGGCCGCTGCCCCAGTAGCTGGACAAGCGATCGGCGCGGGCCAGGGATTCGCCGGCGCGAATCACGTCTTTGGGCGCAAAGCGCAGCACATTCGCGTCTTCCTTGACCTTCTGGAAGTCGCTGCTGGCTTGTTGCAGTGCCTGCTCGCTGTTGGGATGGCTGGCGCAACCGCCCAACGCCACGCTGCCCAGCAGCAACACACCACTCAAACCACGGATCAGCGGGCTCATTGGGCTTCTCCCAGCTGCAATTGTTTGCGCAGGCGAGCGATGCGGGTATTGAGCACGTTCAGTTGTTCCTGGCTTTTGCGCGTCAATACCCGCGCTTCAGCCAGGCGCGCGTCCAACTCGGCCTGTTCGGCCTGCATGCGCGCATCCTTATAAGATTGGTCGGCCATGTCGGCCCGCGCTTTGGCGAACTTGTCTTCAGCCAGTTTCAGTTCAGGCGATTCATCGGTGCTGGCGCCTACGGCATTGGCCTGCTGCAAGGCCTGCTGGGTGAGGCGTATTTGTTCATTCGGCGCAGGATCAGCTGCACATCCCGCCAGAGCGACAACGGCGAGGGCCGCGAAAAGAGGTCGAAGAGTCACTGAAAATCCTTACTTTGCTGGGGTGCCGACGGGTTGCTGCAATTGCGCTTTCCAGCGGTCGAGGTTGCGCTGCAAGGCCGCTTGCGCGACACCGGACGCGGGTAATTCTGTCATCTTTTTCGCCAGCTGTCCGCGCAGCCACGGATCGTTGCAGGCGGAGTTGTGGAAAATCGCCAGGTACAGGCCGGGCTGGTCGACGGGTATTTCGCGGGCGACCAGGTCGTTGCTCATGCCCAGCGTCTGGGCCATGGCCATGCCCGAGTAGCGCCCGGCCAGCACGTAGTCGACTTCACCCAACAGCAGTTTCTGGAACGCCGGAGTCAAGCTGGGCAGACGTTGCAGGCTCAGCTGTTGAGCGGCGAAGGCGTCGAAACCAACGCTCAAGCGCGCACGCTCGGAGACCGCGCCTTTATGCCCGTGCAAGTCTTCAGCGCGGGTGTAAACCAGCGGCGAATCCTTGCGCGTCCACACCAGGTAGTCGATCTGCACCAGCGCCGGGTGGATGTAGTCGAGGGTTTCCAGCTCGCCAAGGTTCAGCGGCGCATCGGCGAGAATATCCATGCGCCCGCTGCGCACTTCATCCAGGGCCGAGGAGCGTTTGCCGCCGTAGAGCAGGTCGATTTTAACGCCCAGGTCCTTGCCGACTTGTTGCAGTACATCGGCGGTGGCGCCGATCAGGTGCGTTGGGTCTTGAGGGTCACGCCAGAGCAAAGGCGGCGCGTCCGGGCTGCCGGTAATCACCAGGCGCTCACACTTGCCGGCGGCCAGCGCAAGGCTTGGCAGCAGTGAAAGGGCCAGCAATACGGGACGCAGTTCCATGGCGAGGTTCTCCAGCAAGTCAAAAAAAAACCCGGTCACAAGGACCGGGCTCTTTATAAGTGAAGCGGCTGGATTAGACCAGCTTCTCCAACTCGGGTACGGCTTCGAACAAGTCTGCCACCAGGCCGTAATCAGCCACCTGGAAGATGGGTGCTTCTTCGTCCTTGTTGATCGCAACGATCACTTTGGAGTCTTTCATACCGGCCAGGTGCTGGATCGCGCCGGAGATACCGACGGCGATGTACAGCTGTGGCGCAACGATTTTGCCGGTCTGGCCGACCTGCATGTCGTTGGGTACGAAACCTGCGTCGACGGCCGCGCGGGAAGCGCCGACCGCAGCGCCCAGCTTGTCGGCCAGGGCGTACAGGTGCTTGAAGTTGTCACCGTTCTGCATGCCACGACCGCCGGAAACGACGATTTTGGCAGCGGTCAGCTCAGGGCGATCCGACTTGGCCAGCTCTTCGCCAACAAAGCTGGAGGTGCCGGCGTCGTGGGCAGCGGAGACGGCTTCAACGGCAGCCGAACCACCTTCAGCGGCAACCGGGTCGAAACCGGTGGCACGCACGGTGATGACTTTGACCGAAGCGTTGGACTGTACGGTGGCGATGGCATTACCGGCGTAGATCGGGCGCTTGAAGGTGTCAGCGCTTTCAACCGAGATGATCTCGGAGATCTGGTCAACGTCCAGCTGCGCGGCAACGCGTGGCAGGATGTTTTTGCCGTTGGACGTGGCGGCAGCCAGGATGTGGCTGTAGCCAGCGCCAAGCTCAGCAATGAGCGGGGCAACGTTTTCCGGCAACTGATGCGCGTAAGCAGCATTGTCAGCGTTCAGGACTTTGCTCACGCCCGCGATTTTCGCAGCGGCTTCAGCCACGGCGCCAGCGCCCTGGCCAGCTACCAGTACGTGAATGTCGCCACCGATTTTGGCTGCGGCAGCAACAGTGTTAAGGGTGGCCGGGGCCAGCACCTTGTTGTCGTGTTCGGCGATTACGAGGATAGCCATGATCAGATCACCTTCGCTTCGTTTTTCAGTTTCTCGACCAGTTCAGCCACCGACTTGACCTTGATGCCCGCGCTGCGTGCAGCCGGTGCTTCAACCTTGACGGTCTTGTTGGTAGAGGCGGTGGAAACGCCCAAAGCTTGCGGAGTCACCGACTCAAGCGGCTTCTTCTTGGCTTTCATGATATTTGGCAGAGACGCGTAGCGCGGCTCGTTCAAACGCAGGTCGGTGGTGACGATGGCCGGCAGTTTCAACGAAACGGTCTGTGCGCCGCCGTCGATTTCACGGGTCACAGCGACGCTGTCGCCGCTCACTTCGACTTTGGAAGCAAAGGTGCCCTGGCCGTAACCGGTCAGCGCAGCCAGCATCTGGCCAGTCTGGTTGTTGTCGCTGTCGATGGCTTGTTTGCCGAGGATCACCAACTGAGGCTGTTCCTTGTCGACAACGGCCTTGAGCAACTTGGCCACGGCCAGGGAGGTCAGGTCTTCAGCCGACTCAACCAGGATGGCGCGGTCGGCGCCCAGGGCCAGGGCGGTACGCAGCTGCTCTTGAGCAGTGGTCGGGCCGATGGAAACCACCACGATTTCAGTCGCCACGCCTTTCTCTTTCAGGCGTACAGCTTCTTCCACAGCGATTTCGCAGAAAGGGTTCATCGACATTTTGACGTTAGCAAGGTCGACGCCGGAATTGTCCGCCTTGACGCGAACTTTCACGTTGTAATCGACAACGCGTTTGACAGCTACAAGAACCTTCATGGATTCCTCGTTACTCTCCGGTGAAAAGAAAGTCGCCTAGGCGAACCTGGCGGTTGATGCTCATCGGCACACAAGGGCACCTCCAAAAACCTCGGCGAGTGACTCAGCGATGGGGAAATGATGACCGTTCGTCAGGGGTGACTAAGAGGTCATTCTTTATCGCAGCGTGTAAACTGCGCGCCATCGTTGGGCGCGCGCGTCACCTGTCGTGCTTTTGGACGTGCTCTTGAAACCTGCTGTCTGCCTACGGTAAGCGCAAAACCGACCGTATATTGACCGGAACGCCTATTCTGGTCAATACGCCAAAATAGCCAGTCATAAGCCGCGTTGCTTTGATTTACCTAGCCTGCAAGCAATTCAAACAAACGTTTGTATTGGACGCTGCCAGTGGTGTAGATATAATGCGCCACCTAGAGAGAAAGGTGGGTCTTGCCGTTGTTGCAAGACGACACCGAACCTCCACCCATTAGAAAAAAAAGCCTGTTGAGCCTTGAGTAGGAGATAGCCTGTGGAACGCGAATACATGGAATTCGACGTGGTCATCGTCGGCGCTGGCCCGGCAGGCCTGTCTGCCGCCTGCCGACTGAAGCAGAAGGCCGCCGAAGCCGGTAAAGAAATCAGCGTCTGCGTGGTCGAAAAAGGCTCCGAAGTCGGCGCCCACATCCTCTCCGGTGCCGTGTTTGAACCACGCGCCCTGAACGAACTGTTCCCGGACTGGAAAGCCCTCGGCGCCCCGCTCAATACCCCGGTAGTGCGCGACGACATCTATGTACTGCGCAGCCCCGACGCCTCCACCAAGGTGCCTGACTTCTTTGTGCCCAAGACCATGCACAACGAAGGCAACTACATCATCTCCCTGGGCAACCTGTGCCGCTGGCTGGCTCAGCAGGCCGAGAACCTGGGCGTGGAAGTCTACCCAGGCTTCGCCGCCCAGGAAGCGCTGTTCGACGAGAACGGCGTGGTGCGCGGGATCATCACCGGTGACCTCGGTGTCGACCGCGAAGGCCATCCGAAAGAAGGCGTCTACACCCCAGGCATGGAGCTGCGTGGCAAATACACGCTGTTCGCCGAAGGTTGCCGTGGCCACATCGGCAAGCAACTGATCCAGCGCTTCAACCTGGACAGCGACGCCGACGCCCAGCACTACGGCATCGGCCTCAAGGAAATCTGGGAAATCGACCCGGCCAAGCACCAGCCAGGCCTGGTGGTACACACCGCCGGTTGGCCGCTGGACATCATGAGTTCCGAAAACACCGGCGGCTCGTTCCTCTATCACCTGGAAAACAACCAGGTGGTCGTCGGCCTGATCGTCGACCTGTCCTACAGCAACACCTTCCTGTCGCCGTTCGATGAGTTCCAGCGCCTCAAGCACCACCCGGTGCTGGCCCAGTACCTGGAAGGCGGCAAGCGCATCAGTTACGGCGCGCGCGCGCTGGCCAAAGGCGGCATCAATTCGCTGCCGAAGATGGTCTTCAAGGGCGGTGCATTGATCGGTTGCGACCTGGGCACTATGAACGTGGCCAAGATCAAAGGCAGCCACACCGCGATGAAGTCCGGCATGCTCGCCGCCGACGCCGTGGCCGAGCGCCTGTTCGCCGAGTCTGAAGGCGGTGATGAACTGACCAACTACGTCGACAGCTTCAAATCCAGCTGGCTCTACGAAGAACTGTTCGCCAGCCGCAACTTCGGCCCGGCGATGCACAAATTCGGCCCGATCATCGGCGCCGGCTTCAACTGGTTCGACCAAAACATCCTCGGCGGCAAAATGCCGTTCACCTTGCACGACACCAAGCCGGACTACGCCTGCCTGAAGCTCGCCAAGGACAGCAAGAAGATCGACTACCCCAAACCCGACGGCAAGCTGAGCTTCGACAAGCTGAGCTCGGTGTTCATCTCCGGCACCAACCACGAAGAAGAGCAGCCGTGCCACTTGAAGCTAAAAGACCCGAGCATCCCGATCGGCACCAACCTGCCGCTCTACGATGAACCGGCGCAGCGCTACTGCCCGGCCGGCGTGTATGAAGTGATCACCAAGGAAGACGGCGAGAAGCGCTTCCAGATCAACGCCCAGAACTGCGTGCACTGCAAGACCTGTGACATCAAGGACCCTTCGCAGAACATCACGTGGGTGACACCGGAAGGCGCGGGCGGGCCGACTTACCCGAATATGTAAGGCAGTTGCTTGAACAAAAAAGGCTCCCAGGCGGGAGCCTTTTTTATGAGCAGGAACAGACCAATCGACTCGGTCAAATGTGGGAGCGGGCTTGCTCGCGAATGCGGTGTATCAGACACAGATGTTTTGGCTGAACCACCGCATTCGCGAGTAAGCCCGCTCCCACATTAGATTGTGCGTTGTCTGTAGTCACTATGCCGCACGCTCTTCACCGGGGTTACGCAAAAAGTAGCGCTTATATTCCCGACTGAACTGCGACGTACTCTGGTACCCCACGTTGTGCGCCGCCTGCGCCACGCCCAAGCCTTCCACCAGCAGCAACTGCTGCGCCTTCAACAACCGCAAACGCTTCAAATACTGCACCGGCGATAACAGCGTGCAACGCTTGAAGTGTTCGTGAAAGGTCGACGCACTCATATGCGCATACCCGGCCAATGTCTCAATGTTCAGCGGCTCGGCGTAATGGGCATGCAGGTGATGCAACGAGGTGGCAATACGTGAGAATTGCCCCTGCTGTTCCACCAATGCACGCAGCACATCCGCCTGTGGCCCGCGCAATGCGGTAAACAACACTTCCCTTACCCGCGCCGGGCCCATGATCCGGCTTTCCAGCGGATCGTGCAGGCATTGCAGCAGCCGCTCGACGCTGCCGCGCATTGCATCATCGAGCATCACCGAGCTCATGGATTCCAACGTCTGCGCCGTCGGCGGCGGCCCGGCCTGCATGCCCATGGCCATGACCAATTCACCCAGCACCACCCGATCAATCCCCACGGTGACTCCGTACAGCGGCGCGTCGGGCGCCATGGCAAAGGTCTCGCATTCGAACGGCACCGGCATCGCCTGGATCAGGTAATGCCCGGCGCCATACTCCAGTGTGCGCGGGCCCAAATAGGCGACTTTGCTGCCCTGGGCCACAAACATCAGGCTCGGCTCATAGATCTGCGGGCCGCGTGCCACATCGCAACTGGCGCGCAATACCTTCACGCCGGGCAGGTACGTCGGGGAGAAACCGTCGCAGGGCGTGAGGTCCTCAATCAAGGCAACCAGCGTGGCATTGGCATCGAGATGGCGGGTCAACAACATGGCAAAAAACTTCGTTAAAAAGGGATAAGAGCATCATCGCAGGTCTGAGCGCGCATGAATCCAATCACAGGGCACTCCCGGACGAATAGGCATGAGGTTCGGAGCAATCGCCATAGCCGCATCCCCGCCCTGCGCGGAAAATGCGCCACCTCCCTGATCAATTCTTTTGCGAGGTTTCTGCATGTACACCGCCATCGGTTATGCCGCCCAGTCGGCCACCACTCCCCTCGCCCCCATGTCTTTCGAACGCCGCAGCCCGCGCGCCGATGATGTAGCCATCGAGATTCTCTACTGCGGCGTGTGCCACTCCGACATCCACCAGGCACGCAACGAGTGGGGCATCGCCGTGTACCCGCTGATGCCGGGCCACGAGATCGTCGGCAAAGTCACTGCCGTCGGCGCCAGCGTGACTACGCACAAAGTCGGCGACCTGGTGGGCGTGGGCTGCATGGTTGATTCGTGCCGCCACTGCGACGCTTGCCAGGCGGACCTTGAGCAGTACTGCCTCGAAGGCCCGACCATGACCTACGCCACCCCGGACCGGGTGGATGGCAGCAACACCATGGGCGGCTACTCCGACAGCATCGTAGTCAGCGAGCACTTTGTGGTGAAGATCCCGGCCACGCTCGACCTGGCCAGCGCCGCGCCGATTCTGTGCGCAGGCATCACCACCTACTCGCCGCTCAAGCACTACGGCGTCAAGGCGGGCGACAAAGTCGGCGTGCTGGGCATGGGCGGCCTGGGCCACATGGGCATCAAGTTCGCCAAGGCCATGGGCGCGGAAGTGACGCTGTTTACCCGCTCCGCGAGCAAGGCTGAAGAAGGCCGCCGCCAGGGCGCCGACCATGTGATCGTGTCCACCGATGCCGAGCAGATGAAAGCCGCCGCCGGCAGCTTTGACTTCCTGCTGGACACCATTCCGGTGCAGCACGACCTGAACCCCTACCTCGACGTGCTGCGCTTTGACGGCGTGCATATCCTGGTCGGTTTGATCGAACCGGTCGACCCGCCGGTGAATGCCGCCAAGCTGGTGCTGGGCCGTAAAGTGCTGGCCGGCTCCTTGATCGGCGGCATTGCCGAAACCCAGGAAGTCCTGGATTTCTGCGCCGAGCACAACATCACCTGTGACATCGAAATGCTCGATATCCGCCAGATCAACGAGGCTTACACCCGCATGATCGCCGGTGATGTGAAGTACCGCTTTGTCATCGACATGGCGACCTTGAAGGCCTGATCAGGCCTTCGCGCCCAACTCCGCTGACAGCCGCGCTGCGACCTGTTTGATCACAGGGATCAGCTCGGCCATCTTTTCCAGCGGCATGTAGGGCACGGTACTGGCGATGCTGATGCCGGCGACGATTCGCCGGCTGGCATCGCGCACCGGTGCCGCCACACAACGGATCGACGGTTCGTTGTCTTCCAGATCGAACGCATACCCGCCCACCACGTATTCGCGCATGCGCTGCTCGAACTGCGCCCAGGATTGCTCCGGGTGCGACGGCCATTGCTGGCTCTTGCCCTCGGCGGGCAGGCTGGCTTCATACAGGCGCTGCCACTCCTGCACAGAGTCATCCAGCAACATTGCCTTGCCCACACCCGTGCGCGCCAACGGCATGCGATGGCCGACCCGCGAGCGCATTTCCGGGCCGTAGCGGCCGGGGTTCTTGTGCAGGTAGAGCACGTCGTCGTATTCACGAATCGCCAAGTGGATGGTGTCGCCGGTCAGTGCCGACAGCTCATCCAAATACGGCACCGCCAGGGTCACCAATGGCAACTCGTCGCGGGCTTGAAAACCCAGTTCGATCAGCTTCGGCCCGAGCAGATAACCCACTTGCGGCACCACACGCAGGTAACGCTCCTCCACCAGGCAGCTGGCCAGGCGGTGGGTGGTGCTGCGGGTGGTGCCGATGCGCTTGGCGATCTCTTTCAAGTCGCGCGCACCCGCCGCCACCGCTTGCACCACGCCCAGGCCACGCAGCAGGGTCTGGGTGCCGGTGGGGGCGGCGTCTTTGACGGGGTTGTGGGCGTTTTCCTGCATATCGGGCCTATAAGTATGAAAGCGAGCGCATTATGGCAAATACCGCCCACCAATACAGTGGAGATCCAAATGTGGGAGCGGGCTTGCTCGCGAATGCAGTGTGTCAGGCAGCACATCTGTTTCTGATACACCGCATTCGCGAGCAAGCCCGCTCCCACATTGGATTTTCAGTGTTGTTGAGACCGAGTATTAACGTTGCTTCATGCGGTCGATGATGACCGCCAAGAGCAGGATCGAACCCCGGATCACATACTGGTAAAAGGTGTCGATGTTCTTCAGGTTCATCGCGTTCTCGATGATGGCCAGAATCAACACCCCGGCAATCACATGACGGATCATGCCGATACCGCCACTCAACGACACACCGCCCAGCACACACGCCGAGATCACCGTCAGCTCGAAGCCCTGGCCGATCATCGGCTGGCCCGAGGTCATGCGTGAGGCGAGGATCACTCCGGCCAGTGCGCCGATCAAACCGTGCACGGCAAAGATGATGATCTTGGTGCGGTCGACATTCACCCCGGCCAGCAACGCCGCTTCCTGGTTGCCGCCGATGGCCATGGTGTTGCGCCCATAGGTGGTGTAGTTGAGCAGCCAGCCGAAGAACACAAAGCACAATACAGTGATGATGATCGGCACCGGCACGCCCATCAGTTGGCCGTTGCCGAACACGAAGAAGCGCTCGTCCATCACACCGACGGCTTTGCCGTTGGAGAAGATATAGGCCAGCCCGCGCACGATCTGCATGGTCGCCAAGGTGGTGATCAAGGCGTTGATGCGCAACTTGGCGATGACGATGCCGTTGATCAGCCCCACCACCAGGCCCATGGCCAACGCAGCGGATACGCCGAGCACCACGCTGTCGGTGTCACGGATCACAATCCCCGCGACCACGCCGGCACAGGCAATCACCGAGCCCACCGACAAGTCGAAGTGCCCCGAGGCCAGGCAGAACAGCATGGTGCACGCCGCAATGCCCACCGTCGAAATCGCCAGGCCCAGGCCGCGCATGTTCAGAGGTGACAGGAAGTTGTCGATAAACAACGCGCTGAGCACAAAGATGCTCAACGCGGCGAGCAGCATTACCCAGTCATCGAGAAATTTGCGTTGGTTGAAGCCCGGCCAAAAGCCCTTTGCAGTTTTTACCTGTGACATACCTATACCCTCGAATTCTTCAAGCCCGCGAACGCGGGAGAGCCAGTTGCAACAGCTTCGCTTCATCCGCCTGGTCGCGGGTCAACTCGCCGGTCAGCGCGCCTTCACTCATCACCAGGATGCGATCAGAGATGCCCATCACTTCCATCAGGTCGCTCGACACCACAATCACCGCAATGCCACTGGCCGCAAGGTTATGGATGATCTGGTAGATCTCCGACTTGGCGCCGATGTCGATGCCGCGTGTGGGCTCATCCAGCAGCAACACTTTCATCGGCATCGACAGCCAGCGGCCAAGAATGGCCTTCTGTTGATTGCCGCCGGACAGGTACATGATTTTCTGTTCGGCGTTCGGCGTTTTGACTTTCATGGCCGTGATTTGCTTGTCGGCGTTGCCCTTCTCCCAGCCTTCACGCAACAGCCAGCCAAAGGTGGAATGCGCGCCACGCGCACTGATGTTGATGTTCTCGGCCACGCTGGACAGCGGGATGATGCCTTCCTTTTTGCGGTCCTCCGGGCACAGCAGTACGCCGGCGGCGATGGCATCGCGTGGTGAATGCAGTTGCAGGGCTTGCCCAAACAATTCCAACTGCCCGGCCGTTGCGCGCTCCAGGCCACTGAGCAAACGAAACAGCTCGGTACGCCCGGCGCCCACCAACCCGAAAAGGCCGAGAATCTCGCCCTTGTGCACCTGCAGGCTGATCGCTTCGCGCAAGCCAGGCCCAAGCAACCCCTTGACCGTGAGTGCCACCTCCCCGCGCTCACGCGGGCGATAATCATAGATATCCTGAATATCGCGCCCGACCATGCAGGTCACCAACTGGTCGTGAGTCAGTGTGGCCATGTCGTCAAAAGTGCGCACATAACGGCCGTCCTTGAACACCGTCACCGCATCGCAAATACGGAACACTTCTTCCATGCGGTGCGACACATACAGCACCACTTTGCCCTCATCGCGCAGGCGGGTGATGATCGCCATCAAGCGGTCGATTTCCCGCGCCGACAAGCTGCTGGTGGGTTCGTCAAACGCGATCACATGGGCACCACGGGACAACGCCTTGGCGATTTCCACCAGTTGACGCTGGCCCAGCGACAAGCGCCCAAGCTTCTCTTGCGGGTCGATTTCATCGGCCAGGCCTTTAAGGCACGCCAATGCCTGCTTGCGCAACTGGCCGCCGTTGACCACGCCGAAACGTGACGGCAAATGCCCGAGAAACAGGTTCTCGGCCACGGTCATTTCCGGCACCAGATGCAGCTCCTGGTGAATCACCGCCACGCCGTTGGCGATGCTGTCGGCAGCGTTCTTGAACGCCATGACCTGCTCGCCGATCTGCACCGTGCCGCTGCTGGGCGTGTAGGCACCGCCGAGAATCTTGAGCAGCGTGGACTTGCCCGCGCCGTTCTCGCCCATCAGCGCATGCACCGAGTGCGGCTGCGCTTCAAAGCTGATCTGCGCCAGCGCCTTGACCCCGGGAAACTCCTTGCCGATGCCGTTGAAACGCAACGCCGCGCCGGTCATTTCCACAGTCCGATTTTGCTCAACTCTTCCTTGAAGTTGGCGCGGGTGATGAGGGTTACGTTATCCAGGGCGGTGAACTTGGCAGGCTCGGTGCCTTTGGTGACCCACTCGAACATTGCCGTGGCGGTTTTGTAGCCGGATGCATCGGGGCTGAGCAGCATTGAGCCGTAGAAGCCGGTGTCGGTTTTCTTCAACTCTTCAATCGCATCAGTGCCGTTGATGCCGACGCCAATCACATTGGCCGCCTTGAAGCCGGCGCTTTCGGTGGCGCGCACGCCGCCCAGCACGGTGCTGTCGTTCATGCCGCCGATGATCAGGTTTTTCGCGGTGCCCGGCAGCTTTACCAGCGCCGAGTTGGTGGCGTCCATGCTGCCTGGCACGTCGAGGGTTTTCTGTGCGCTGAACAGGATGTGGTCAGCGGGCAAGCCGGCAGCCTTGAGGCCTTCGACCGAACCGTCGGTGCGTTTCTTGCCGGTTTCCAGCTCGTCAAAGGTGTTGATGACGGCGTAGGTGTCCTTCCAGTCCCAGTTGCGATGCCTGGCTTCGGCGGCCATGGCCTCGCCTTGTTTCTGGCCGATCTTGTAGGCATCGAGGCCCACATAAGGCACGTCCTCCATAGGCTTGCCCTTGGCATCGACGAAGCGGTCATCCACCGCCAGCACTTTCAAACCGTTGAGCTTGGCCTTGGCCATGATCGCAGGGCCGAGGGACACATCCGGCGGGCAGATCACAAACCCCTTGGCGCCGTTGGCGGCGAGGGTGTCGATGGCGGACAAGGTTTTTTCGCCGTCGGGCACGGCGATTTTGATCACGGTGAAGCCCTGGTCCTTACCGGCCTTTTCGGCAAAGGCCCATTCGGTCTGGAACCAGGGCTCTTCGGCCTGCTTGACCAGGAAGCCGATCTTCACTTCTTCGGCCGCTGCAAAACCGCTGAAGGCTACCGCCAGCGCCACGGCGCCTAACGTCTTTTTGAACATGAACCACCTCTCTTGATTGTTGTTAGTCGTGGTACATCACGGAACGCCCGCCATCGATCATCAGGCAGGTTGCGTTGATAAAGGGCGCCTCGTCGGTGGCCAAGAACAGCGCCGTCATCGCCACCTCGACGGGTTGGCCGATGCGCTTGGGCGGGTGCAAATCGAAGGCGCGCTGGCGCTCGGCATGCGGGTCAGGGAAACCGTTCCAGTAATCGACGTTGAGCTGGGTTTCGATATAGCCCGGCGCGATGGCATTCACGCGGATGCCTTTGGGCGCGTATTCGATGCCCAGGGCGCGGGTCAAGCCGAGCAGGCCATGCTTGGCCACCGGGTAGGGAAAGCAGCCGGGAATGATGTGGCTGGAATGGGTGGAGGCGATGTTGATGATGTTGCCGATGCCCTGCTCGATCATGTGCGGCAGCGCGGTGCGACAGCCGAACCAGGCACCGTCGAGGTCGATGGCGAAGCAGCGGCGCCAGTCTTCGTCGGTCATCTGCAGCGGGTCACGGAACACGTTGACGCCGGCGCAGTTGATCAACACATCCACGCGGCCAAAGCGCTCGATCGCCAGGTTGACCAGCGCCTGCCATTGCTCTTTGGAGGTGATATCGACGCCCTGCGCAACGATTTCAGCGCCGCGTTCGCGCCAGTGGGCGGCGACGTGCTCGACCTTTTCGGCCTGGATATCCGCAATCACCAGCCGTGCCTGCTGGGCCTGGAAGCAGGCGACGATCGCCTCGCCTATACCTTGGGCGGCGCCGGTGATGATCACCACTTTGTTTTTCAGCCGCTCGCCATAGGTGGGTTCGGGCACGGCGGGTAATGACAACGGTTGGGGCTGCATCGCTTCACCTGTTTTATTTTTGGTAGTGAGTGCTGATGCCGCCGACTATAAACCGATCTTTTGAAATATCTCAATATATAAATTTGCATCCCATATAGTGAGACTTAACACAAAAAAAGTGGGAGCTGGCTCCCACAGTTGATCTTCATTGCTTTCAGCCCTGAGCAAAGTCGCGCAGCGCGTCACCCTCCATGCGATAGCGCACCCACTCCTCCTGCGGCTGCGCGCCGATGGACTTGTAGAAGGCAATCGCCGGCTCGTTCCAGTCCAGCACGCTCCACTCGAAACGCCCGCAACCGTTGTCGCAGGCGATCCTGGCCAGGTGGCGCAGGAGCTTCTTGCCCGCCCCGCCGCCGCGTTGCTCGGGGTTGATGTAGAGGTCTTCGAGGTACAGGCAATTGCTGCCCAGCCAGGTGGAGTAACTGAAGAAGAACACCGCAAAGCCAATCGGCAGGCCATCCCGTGAGCAGATCAGGCCATGGGCGGTGGCGCCCTCGCTGAACAGGCTGCGCTCGATATCCACCACGCTGGCGATCACTTCATGGCGGGCTTTCTCGTATTCGGCAAGCTCGGTGATGAAAGTCAGGATCTGCGCAGCGTCGCTGGGCACGGCAGGGCGAATCTCGATGGTCATGGGCGGGCCTTGGGCAATGTCAAAGGCCACATACTAAGGCGCTTTGATGACTGATTGCAGTGCAATTTGATTACTCCGGCCACGCGTAAAGCAAGCACCACCAACCACAGAACAAACCCGGCATGCGCGCATGGTAAACAGTCGGGCATAACGCTAATAACTGCATGCCAATAGCTGCAAGGTCGCCCTATGCCCTCCACCCCTGCCGTGAATACCAAACTGTTCGCCCTGTTCTGCCTCGCCAGCTTCCTGTTGTCACTGTCCTACGGCTCGACGTTTTTGCTGTCGCTGCTGATTCATTCGCGCGGCGGCAATGAACACGACGCCGGCAGCGTAATTTCCATGGCGATGCTCAGCACGTTCGTGGCGGTGCTGTTCTGTGGGCACTTGGCTGATGCCGTCGGTGCGGCGCGCGCCATCGCGGGCATGGGCGTATTGCTGGTGGTGGCGTGCCTGGGGTTTGCCCTGACACCCGGGTTTGGCCTGGGGTTGATGCTGTTCGGTCTGTCCCTGGGGCTGGGCTGGGGCGTGTTCTACACCCTGGGGCCGATCATCGTGACACTGCTGGTGCAACCGGCGCAGCGGGCCAAATATTTTGCGCTGCTGTCGGGCAGTATGTTGAGCGGAATCGGTGCCGGGCCTTTGCTCGGCCGCGCCGCCGGCGCGCTGGGCCTGCCGCTGACAGCGGCCTTCTATATTGCCGGTGTGGCCAGCCTGGTCGGCGTGCTGCTGTTCTGGCGAATGGGCGTCCACCTCAAACACCACGCGAATGCGCCCACCTCGAAGATTTCCTGGGCGTCGAGCCGCCGCGTGCTGTCATCCAAAGCCGCGTTTGCGATCCTGATGGTTGGCTTGGGCGGCTGTGTGTTTGGCGGGCTTTCATCGTTTCAGACCAGCTATGCCGCTGCGCATGGGTTGGACTATTCGCTGTTCTTCGGCGGCTTCCTGAGCGCCGCCATTACCAGCCGGCTATTGATCGCGGGCTACGTGGTCAAGCGCGATGCGTATTGGGCCGCCTGCGTGCTGTCCGGGATCATGCTCGGCTCGATCGCGCTGTTTGCGTTTGGCGTGAGTGGCAACCTCAGTTACCTGTTGGCAGCCGCCACGCTCGGCGTGGGTTATGGCCTGACGTATTCGGTGATCAATGGGCTGGTGGCCAATGAGGCGCCGCCCGGTACAACGTCACAAGCCTTGCTGCTGTTCAGCCTGGCGTACTTTGTCGGGGTGTTCGGCTTTCCGCTGCTGGCGGGCAAGCTCATCGTCGATTACGGCTTGCCGACGCTGCTGGCAAGTGTGCTGGGCGTGGCCTTGTTCAACTGGTTGATCGCGGCGGGGCGATTGATCTGGCGCCAGCGTTCGGCACACAAAATCTTACAGGTGAGTTAAGACCGTTCGTCGCCATCAAGGCACGAACCGCAAACGGGGGCGGACCAATAAGGGGTAAGGACATTAATCATATGGAGACACCCCTCATGAAGAATTCCAAGTTTGCTGCCCTCGCCCTCACCGGCCTGCTGTCCGCCGCTTCGTTGAGTGCAGTTGCCGCCACCTCGTCTACCGGCACCACCAACCCTGCTACCAAGGAGTCTCAGGATTCGATGGGCACAGGGATGGAAACCAACGGTGGCGCGATTATCGATAACGGCGCAGACCCTCGCACCAAAGGCGCCGACACCCAACGCCAGGCACCGGCAGCAGTCGGTAACGGCAAAATGGGTCCAGGCGTCAATGAAGACCCCAAAATCAACAAAGGCGATGACAGCAATATCCCGGGCGCCCCGAAACAACCTGCGCCGTAATGCATCGATAGCCGCACCGACACCCGATCATTTCCCAGTGAAGAGGTACGCATGAACGTCGATAGAAACCTTGAAAAAGAAGTCCTCACCCGCCTGCTGCACGCCCACCCCAACGGCTTGGGCAAGGAGGTGCTGGATAACTACCGCGGCGAAAAAGAGGTCGCCAGTGTGCTGGCGTTTTTGCAGGACCGCGGGTTTATCAAGGATGGGCATGTGACCACCGACGACGCCGGTGAATACTCGTTGAACCTGCCGATCAAGCTGACTGCTTCGGGTGTTGATGAGGCGCGTAAGCTTGATGGACAAAGCACTGAGTAATCCATTTCTGGTCTGGCCCTGAAACAGGGGCCAGAAGGAGTTTTAGCGATGCCTCGTGGAAGCAAAGCCAAATACACCGCCGAACAGAAACGCAAGGCCGCTCATATCGAAGACAGTTATGAGCACAAGGGATTGCCCAAGGAAGAAGCCGAGGCCCGCGCCTGGGCCACCGTCAACAAGCAGTCTGGCGGTGGTGAAAAACCCGGTGGATCAGGCCGCAGCCAGCCCCCGCAGAAGCAAGCCAAGGCACGCAGTGAATCAGCCAAAAGGGCTGCTTCGAGCCGTGAAGGTCATTCACGCAACAGCAAGGCTTCATTGGCTACCCAGACCAGGGAAAGCTTGCTGAAGGAAGCGCGGGCCAAGGATATTCCAGGCAGGTCGAGCATGCGTAAGGATCAACTGATCGAAGCACTGCGCAAGGCTGGATGACGCCGAAAAAACCAATGTGGGAGCGGGCGTCCCCGCGATAGCAGAGGGTCAGTGCCAAGTTGGCCCATTGACACACTGCTATCGCAGGCAAGCCAGCTCCCACATTTTTATTCGTGTTTATTCGGCGACTAAGGCGTCGACTTCGGCCCTGCCAGGCGACGTCGCCGGCCCCCAGCGCGTGACCGCCAGCGCCGCCGCCGCATTGGCTCGACGCGCCGCCACTGCGGGGGTTAAACCCTCGGCCAGCCCGGCCAGAAACACCCCGGCATGGGCATCGCCCGCGCCGTTGCTGTCGACCGCCTGCACCTTGAAACCCGGCACATGCTCGGCCTTGCCGTGGCGACTCACCCAGCAGCCATTGGGCCCATCACGCACCACCAATAATGCTTCGGCCGGCAGGTGACGATTGAGTTCGCGCAGCGCCTCGGCCAGCGTTCCGGCCCCGGTAAACGCCAGGGCTTCAGGGCCATTGCTGGTCCAGATGTCGATGCGCGGCAGCAAGGCCGCCATCAATGCCGAATCCGGCGCCTTGACCAATGGCCCCGGGTCGAACACCACGGTGATCTCCCGTGGCAGCGCCAGCAACCAATCAAGCAGCGCCTGGGCCTTGCCGTCGAGTAACAAGCTGTAGCCGCTGACGTAGACATAATCGTCTGCGCGCGGCACCACGCCTGCCAGGTCCTCTGCGCTCAAATCCCCTTCAGCGCCGATATGCGAAATGAAGGTGCGCTCGGTGCTGGCTTCGGTCAGCGACACACACAAACCGGTGTCCTTACCCGCACTGGCTGCCTGGGCCATCTCCACGCCTTCAGCCTGCATGGCGGCGCGCGCCAGGTCGCCGAAGCGCCCGCTGCCATGGCGACCAAGGTAAACCACCGGCAGACCATTGCGTCGGGCGGCAGCCATCACGTTGAAGCCCCCGCCGGCTTCGAAACCGGCGGATTTTGCCAGCACGTCGCCGCCGGTTGCAGGCAGTGTGTCGAGGGCCATGACCAGGTCGACGATGACCTGGCCGGTGTGCAGCAATCTAGACATTAGCGCGCTCTACCAAAGCCGGACGACGGTCAGCTGCGCCGCCCAGTACCGCATAAATCCCGCCGGCCACCAGGAAGGTGACGATCCAGCCCAGGCCGTTGTGGCCCAGCCAGGAGTCGGACAAAGGCCCGGCGAACCAGATGTTTTCGGCGGTGGTGCCGATGGTGGTGAAGCTGAAACCCAGCACGATCGCCACCGCCCAGGCGCCGAATGCACGCCATTCCACACCGCCGCGATACCAGTAGGCGCTGCTCGGGCTTACGTCCAGCAGGTCTTTGGGGCTGTAGTAGTGACGGTGAATCAGGTCGACCACAAAGATCCCCACCCAGGCGGTGATCGGCACCGCCAGCAGTGAGATGAAGGTGATGAACGGGCCGTAGAAACTGTCGGCGATCAGCATGAAGTAAATGGAGCCGGCGAATATCGCCACGATATCGACGATCACCGCGTGCACGCGCTTGACCTTAAGACCCAAGGTCAAGGTGGTGAGACCGGCCGAGTACACCGAGAGGTTATTGGAGAGCAACAGCCCGCCGAACGCGGTGATCAAGTACGGCACGGCCATCCAGGTCGGCAGCATGTCGCGGATCGCGATGATCGGGTCGGTGGCCGACGCCAGGTCGTTGTTGCCCACCGACAGCAGGCCGCCGAGGGTGATCAACAGCACCAGCGGGATGCCCGCGCCAAACGCGGCAGACGCCACCAGGCGCACGGCCTTGACGCTGCGGTGCTGGTAGCGCGACATGTCGGCACCGGCGTTGGCCCAGCCGATACCGGTACCGGCGGCCATGGTGCCGACGCCAATGATCATGGCGCTCAGTGGCGCCGGGGTGGCGTTGAACACCGCGCTCCAGTCAATGGTGGCACAGAGGAAGCCGCCCACCAGGATATTCAAAGCGCCGAACACGTAGGTGGCCCACTTCTGGATCACCAGCAAGGTAGCGTGGCCGAGACCGGATACGGACAGGGTGAGCAGCACGAAGATGGCGATAAAGATCAGCGTGAGTACCGGTGCGCTTTTGGCTTCGACCGGCGAGCCGAACAGGATCGAACACAACGACAGCAGCACAAAGGCAGCGGTGGTGGTATTGACGGTTTCCCAGCCCAGCCGCGACATCAGCGAGACCAGCGTGGGGCCGATATTACCGCGCACACCGAAGATGGCGCGCGACAGCGTCAGGCTCGGCGCCCGGCCACGGCGGCCGGCAATCGAGATGATGCCCACCACGGCAAAGGAGCCCGCGGCGCCGAGGATCGCCACAATGATCGCCTGCCAGATCGCCAGGCCACGGAACGCCACCAGGGTCGCGCCGAGCGGCAAGCCAAGGATGCTGATGTTGGCCGCGAACCACACCCAGAACAGTTGCAGCGGGTGGCCGTTGCACTCGCCTTCGGGGACCGGTTCGATGCCGCGTGTTTCCAATTGCCCGGCACTTTGGCCGGAAGAAGTGCTGCTCATGAGGGGTGCTCCTGGTGCCTGTATTGTTGTGGTTGTGGCAGGTGTGCAAATGGAATTACTTACTCGGTCTCCATGACTCGGCACAATCAAATGTGGGAGCAAGCCCGCTCCCACAATTTTTTTGATTTTCAGCGCTTATCGAATTTCGAGCAGCCCTTGAACCAACGCCTGCAAATCCAGGCCATTGACCTGCTTGACCTGCTCAATCATCGCCTCAGGCCAGCACTGCATGCCCAGGCACGCGCCCAACATCGCGCCCAGCATGGCGGCAATGGTGTCGGTGTCGCCGCCAAGGCTGGCCGCCAGGCACAGCGCTTCGAAGGCATTCATGTCGCCCACCGCCACTTGCTGGGCGAGGGCAAACGAGACCACCACCGACTCCTGGGACGCGACGGAGGTGCCGATCAGTTCGTAAAGCAGGTCGGCAAACAGGGCTTTATCGCCGCTGCCGACGCTCAAGGTGCGCGCCCAACTGATGCGCGTAGAAATCCGCCCACCGGCAATCCAGTGGCCATGGCCTTCGGCCTGCTGGGCGAGCTGGGTGCCGATGTTCAGGGCCTCGCCCAAATCCACACCGTTGATACCCGCCGAAACCACCGCCGCCACTGCCGCAGCGCTGGAGATGCCCAGGTTGGTGTTATGGGTGACCTGGCAGGCCTGGATCACCGCCTGGATAAACCGCGCCGGGTCGCTGACGTCGGCGGCAATCCCGACCGGCGTGATGCGCATCGCGGCGCCATTGGTGGTGCCGTAGCGCCCGGATTCTTCCGGGGTGTGGCCGGCGAGGATCATGTCGATCGCGCGTTTGGTCGATGGCCCGAGCAGGTCCTGGGAGCCTTTGGCGCGCATCGCCGCTTCCCAGTCGATCAGGCGCTGGGCGAGTACCGTGGGTTCGATTTTGCCCTGCCCTTGCACCAGCAACTCACCCACCAGGATCGCCTGCTCGGTGTCGTCGGTGATGGAGCCGGCCGGCATGTTCGGTGCGATGGGTTGGTCGGCGCCGGCCGCTTCCAGAGCGGTGATGGCCCCGAAACGCTGCTGCACCTGCTCACGGCTCAACGACTGGGTGGGCATGCCCAATGCATCGCCCAGGGCCAGGCCGTAGAAGGCAGCGAGGGCGCGATTTTGCGCGGTCATTTCGAAGCTCCAAACTGCAGGTGCAGGCGAAAGTGCAAAGGGTCGAGCAAGCTTTCGACATGCTCCATGAGACGCTCGCGGCGGTCGTAAGTGGTGCGCGTGGCTTTGAGAAACACCGTACCGGCTGGGCGGCCGAGCAACTCGGCGTCTTCATCGCTCAAGGGCTCGGCGCCGATCCACTGGTCCCCTTCGGCGCCCACATAGCCATAGGCGGCCAGGGTGATGGTCAGGGAATTATCGATCAGGCCCACACGCGGCAGGCTTTCCAGGCCGCCGGTGGCGGGCATCAATGAACGCTCGAGGGACACGGCGGTGCCATCGGGGGTGCGCCGACGGCGGTCGAGGGCGATAAATTGGTCGCTGCCGAAACGGCTCAGCAGGTCCGGTCGTGTCACGGCCTCCAGGCGCAGGATGTCGGTGATGACCAATGCGCCGGTATCGGCCAGCGCCTGTGCCCAACCGCTGCGTTGGTCGAGCACCATGCCGTCAAAGGTGACGATGGAGCCCACGCCGCTCTGCGTGGCGATGTAGTTGCGCCGTTTGAGCTCCGCCAGGGCTTCGCGCAAGGTGCCACGGCTGACCGCAAACTCCTCGGCCAGTTGATGCTCGCCCGGCAGCAGGAAACCGTCGGCCATCACTCCACCTTCGATACGGCGGATGAGTTCGTCGACGACGCGTTTTTTCTTATCAAATCGGACATGTCTAATCATGTACAAATTGATAACCGAAAGCGCCCGATCTCAGCAAGCAAAATTATTTCAGTGTGATGAAAAAATCGGCCTCAGGGCTCCAGGCCAATACGGAAAAACTCCCCGCCGCTCCATACGCCAAGCCAGTTCTGACCGTTGATCGGACGGCTGACCGCCAACTCGACCAATTGGTAAAACACGTTGCGATGCACCAGGGCTTCAAGGTTGGTGCGCACTCGCAGGTAAGGCGCGGGCTCCTGGGTGATCGGGTCGATCACCACCCGCAAGGGGTGTTCAAGGCCCGCTTCAATGTCTTCGTCAACATTGGTGGTAAAGCGCAGCACCTGGCTTTCGCCCTGCCCCTGGACTTCCAGCGTCACCGCGACAAACGGCGCATCATCGACGCTGATGCCGACCTTTTCCACGGGAGTGACCAGGAAATACTCATCGCCATCGCGGCGAATGATATTGGAGAATAGCTTGACCATCGGCTTACGCCCGATCGGCGTGCCCTGGTAAAACCAAGTGCCGTCACGGGCGATGCGCATGTCGATGTTGCCGCAGAAATCCGGGTTCCATAGATGTACCGGCGCCGGCCCCTTGCCCTTGGGCAGTTGGGCCAATAGATCATTGGCCTTGGCGGAATCGGTCATAGGGTTCTCCTCTGGATTTTTATTGATCACCCATCCCCAACAGGCCGCGGGCGTACTGGGCCAGCGGGCGGGCAATCAAGTCTTCTGGCTTGTTGTCGTGGAACGTCAGTAAACCGCCACGACTGCGAATGCGTGCAGTATCAATCAAATACTGGGTGCTGGTCTCGATCAACATGATCTGGATTACGCCGTTGTCCAGGCCGACACGGTCCAACGCTTGCTGGTCGGTCCACTCATCGGCATTGCCGATACGGTCATCGGCTGCCGCAAAGCGGCAATACAGCAGGTAGTGAGCGCCCGCCGCACGGGCTTCGGCCATGGCCTGTTCAAGGCCTTCCGGCTTACGGGCGCGGCGCACCATCGGGAAATATTCGACAAAGCCGTTGAAGGCTTCTTCGGCCACCACATTGGGACGCGGATAGGCGCTGCCGGGCGGCACAAAGGCGCCCTGGGCGATAAACACAAAGGAGTCCGGCTGTATGCGCACCGAGGCGGTACGGCGGGTATCACTGTGGTCCAGCAGCCCGGCGTCGCTCATCTGATAGCGGGTGCCTTCGGCCATATCGCTGACGGTCATGCAGCCACTCAGCGCCACTGACGCCAGCAACAAAACCAGACTACGCATCCTAATCCTCCAGAAGCCGGTGACGGAAAACCGGCGAATGGGCACTTAATGCAGAATCCGCGCCATTCAAGAAGGTTGCATAACCAAATGTGGGAGCTGGCTTGCCTGCGATGCAGACACCCAGGTACATCAAGTACACCGAGGTGATGCTATCGCAGGCAAGCCAGCGCCCACAAAAAGCCTGCTCCCACATTCGATTGCACGCGGTTTTAGCCGCCGATGATCTTCATGACCGTGGCGCCGCCGGAGAAGGCCACTTCCTGCTTGTCGCCCAAAGCCTTCATCAACAGCCCCTGCAAGGCCGGCAGCGCCTGATGGCGCGGTTGGTCCAGCAGGTCGCCCACATAGTGGCGGTTGCTCGACGACAAACAGCCATGCAACCAGCCGGTCGACGACAAGCGCAGGCGCGAGCAGGTGCGGCAGAACGGCACGCTTTCGTTGGCGATTACGCCAAAGAAGCCTTTGCCCGGCACTTCGTAGCGCACCGCCGTGGCATCAATCGGCGCGTTGGCTTGCAGGTATTCGTGATGCTCGCCGATCAGGCTCAGCAGTTGCTGCAGGCTGACGAACTGCTGCAGGAACGCATTGGAATCCTTGGCCAAGTGGCCCATGCGCATCAGTTCGATAAAGCGCAGCTCGTAGCCACGCTCCAGGCAGTAGTCGAGCAGTGGCATCACCTGGTCGAGGTTCTGCCCACGCAACGGCACCATATTGACTTTGATCTTGATGCCGGCAGCGCGGGCCTGGTCCATGCCATCGAGCACGGTGGCCAGGTCGCCACCCCGGGCGATGCTGCGGAAGGCGTCAGCATCCAGGGTATCGAGGGACACGTTGATTCGCCGAATACCCGCGTCGACCAACAGTGGCAACTTGCGCGCGAGCAGTTGGCCATTTGTCGTCAGGCTGATGTCACTCAGGCCCATGCCGCCCACAGCCCCCATGAAAGCTTCCAGCTTGGGGCTGACCAACGGTTCGCCGCCGGTGATACGCAAACGCTCGATGCCGGCCGCTTCGATCAGATAGGCAACGCCGCGCGCCATGGCCTCGGCCGAGAGTTCGTCCTGGGCAGCCACCAGCCGCTTGCCGTTTGGCACGCAGTAGGTACACGCGTAATTGCAGGCTGAGGTCAGGCTGATCCGCAAATTGCGAAATCGCCTGCCTTGACGATCAACGATCATGGAACACTCCGGCAGAGGATGGTTCAGGCGCGCTAAAAGCTGACTGAAAAATCAGCTTTTAGCAAGCGTCCTTGCCTGAGTATATTCCTGGGGTACTGCAAGCGGCAGCAAATCATTGCGCCATCACTGTCGGGAATGGCTTAAACAGCAGGAGCGTCGCTGCCCTTGGGCTCAGCATTCGGCAGCTCAGTGCTGTGCTTGCGCTTGTTGCCCATGCGCACGCCGATGTCCATCAGGAACTGGAAGAAACCTTCCTGATCTTCCAGCACATTGCTCCAGAACGGCGAGTGATACAGCGCAACGGCGCCATGTACCAATGCCCAGGCGGCGCAGTAATGGAAATACGGCGGCACGTCTTCGAGCTTGCCTTCGCTGATGCGACCCTTGATCAGCAGCGTGAGGCGCTCGAAGTTCGAGGCGCGGATCTTGTGCAGCTCCTCGACCATTTCCGGCACTTGATGGCCCTTGACCACCTTTTCTTCCAGGCGGTCGAACAGGCGGTAGCGTTGCGGGTCACGCATGCGGAACTCGAAATAGGCGCGTGACAGCGCCTCCTTGTCCTTGTCCACATCAGCCGAATGCAGCAGCTCGTTCAAGTCGCGCTCGTAGTCGAGCATCAGCCGCAGGTAGATCTCGGCCTTGGATTTGAAGTGTTTATAGATCGTGCCTTTGCCGATACCCACGGCATCCGCAATCATCTCGACGGTGACGCTGTCTTCACCTTGTTCGAGGAATAACTTGAGTGCAGTGTCGAGAATTTCCTGCTCACGGCGGCGAAACTCACGGACCTTACGGGGTTCTTTGTGCATGAGGAAGAGGTCTGCAGAGGTCGGAATGAGGGAGGGTTACGCAGGGCCACGGATACGTGGCGATACGATTTACCCGATGCGAGGGATTATCCCGACTGAACGGTCATTGGGCAACGCCTATGTGAACCCAGCGTGCGTTTTAGTTTCAGCGCGCCAACGAATGAGGGGTTATCAGTCAGAAATAATACGCAACAACTGCAGCCGTGCTTGGGCTCAATGAGAACTCAAGCGAAGCGCGCGTATTCCAAATCTGTTTAAAAAACGACCAATCGCGACTGGACTGAATCGGATACTGATCAATACTTGAATTGTCGGCGCGACATCTCCCCCAAGTGACGCGTCGACCTGGGTACCGACGGACTGTGTGCCCTTGTTTTACTCCTAATGGTCTTAACCCGGATTCACCCCCCAGAACCCGGGTTTTTTTTGCCTGCGATTTGACCGCCTCAGCCGGCCACGTGGGCCAGCGGGAACAGACGCTTGAAGTTCTCGGTGGTCTGCTCGGCAAAGCGCTCAAAGGATTCACCGCGCAGCATCGCCAGGTAATCGGCCACATCACGCACGTATTCCGGCAGGTTCGGCTTGCCGCGATGGGGGATCGGCGCCAGGTACGGCGAATCGGTTTCCACCAGCAGGCGGTCGGCCGGCACCTGACGCGCCACGTCGCGCAAGGCGTCGGCGTTGCGGAAGGTGACGATACCTGACAGGGAAATGTAAAAGCCCAGGTCCAGCGCGGCCTTGGCCATGTCCCAGTCTTCGGTGAAGCAATGCAGCACGCCGGCCTGGGGCAAGGCCGCTTCGCGCAATAGCGTCAAGGTGTCAGCGCGGGCGCCTCGGGTGTGGACGATCACCGGTTTGCCGGTCTGCCGGGCGGCTTGCAGGTGCAGGCGGAAGGAGGCTTGCTGCAACTCGGCGGCTTCAGGTTCGTAATGGTAATCCAGGCCGGTTTCGCCAATCGCCACCACGCGTGGGTGATTGAGCTCGCTCAATAGCCAATCCAGAGCCGGCGCTTCACCCGGCTTGAGGTCCAGCGGGTGGATGCCGACCGAACAATCGACATCGGCATAGCGATCAGCCAAGGCTTTGACGTCGGCGGCGTTGTCGGCGCTCACGCCGATGCACAGAAAGTGCCCTACCCCACGCTGGCGGGCCGCTTCCAGGGCGGCATCGAGGGAGCCGCCGTGCTGGGCAAGGTCGAGGCGATCAAGGTGGCAGTGGGAATCTACGAGCATAGGAAAGTACGACTTAATTCATGGGAAGTGTCTGGCCGACGATACACCCGTCGGCCACGAAAATTAACGCCGGCCGAGCAAGCCAACCCATTGCACCAGCAGGGCTTCGAGCAACAGCACGCGGTTGAGGTTGGCTTTGCCGAGGACTTTCTGGCGCTGGGCCAGGATCCAGTCCTGAATGTTCAGCACCTTGTCCTGCGCACTTTTTTGCGCCAGGTACTGCACCACCTTGCGCATATCCGGCAGGCCCAGGCCGTTTTCGTCCTGGGTCAACTGGTAGCGCAGGATCAGGCTCGACCAGTCACAGAACCAGTCGAACAGCAGCAGCAACGGAATATCCTTCCAGGCGCCTTCGGCCAGTTGTGTAGCGGACTGTTCCTGCTTGAGTAGCTTTTTGACGCCATCCACCACCAGTGCGCGTTGTTCACGCACGCCTTGGGCCTGCAGCTTCACCGCCGCCAAGGGTGATCCGGCAGCCAGGGTCAGCAACTCGACCCGCTCGTCGGCAGAACATTCCGGCAGCGCCTGCGCCAGCCATTGCAGGCTCATGGCCTCGCTCGGCAATGGGCAGGCCTGCTGCACGCAACGGCTGCGGATAGTCGGCAGCAAACGGCTGGACTGATGGCTGACCAGCAACAGCACGGTGTCGCCCGACGGCTCTTCCAGACTCTTGAGCAAAGCGTTGGCGGCGTTGATGTTCATCGCCTCCACCGGCTCGATCAGTACTACCTTGCGCCCGCCCATCTGCGCGGTCTGCACCACGAAGCTGACAAGATCACGCACCTGGTCGACCTTGATCGCCTTGTCGGCCTCTTCAGGTTCGAGCAGGTAGTTATCGGGGTGGCTGCCTGCCTTGAGCAGCAGGCAGGATTTGCACTCCCCGCACGCTTGCAGGTTGACCGGTTGCTTGCACAGCAGGCTGGCCATCAGGCGCTCGGCCAGGGCGCGCTTGCCGATGCCGATGGGGCCGTGCAGCAAATAGGCGTGGGCATGCTGGGCGCGCCCGGCCAATTGCTGCCAGAGGCTGTCCTGCCACGGGTAGGCCTCAGCCACGGGCGCGCTCCAGAAGTTCAGGCAGCAGAGCATCGATGGCCTGCTGTACCTGCGCCAGTGGCTGGGCTGCGTCCAGTAAGGAGTAACGCGCAGGCTCAGCCTTGGCGCGCTGCAGGAACGCGCTACGGACCGCATTGAAGAATGTCGAACCTTCCAGCTCGAACCGATCCAGGCGGCCACGGGCACTGGCGCGAGCCATGCCGACTTCGATCGGCAGGTCGAACAGCAGGGTCAGGTCTGGGCGCAAGTCGCCCTGGACGAAAGCCTCCAGACTGGCGATGCGCTCAAGGGACAAGCCGCGCCCGCCGCCCTGGTAAGCATAAGTGGAATCGGTAAAACGGTCGCAAATCACCACAGCACCCCGTGCCAGGGCCGGGCGAATCACTTCGGCCAAATGCTGGGCGCGGGCGGCAAACACCAACAGCAGCTCAGTGTCCGGGTTCATCTGTTCTTCACCTGGTGCCAGCAACACTTCACGAATGCGCTCGGCCAGCGGCGTACCGCCGGGCTCACGGGTCAGCAGCACCTCGATGCCTTCAGCGCGCAAACGCTCGGCCAGGTAATCGCGGTTGGTGCTTTTGCCGGCGCCTTCCGGGCCTTCCAGGGTAATAAACAAGCCAGTCACAGGCAGTCCTTAGTCAGAGTCATTGCGGGCTTTGCGGCGCAGCGGCGTCCGGCGCAGGCTCGGCGGGTTTTTCAACCGGCGCGGCATCGGTCGGTGGCGTCGCGTCTTCCGGCGGTTTTACCGCCGGTGCCGGGCTGGAGCGATAATCGGCGCGGCGCTTGAGTTGGAACTCACGCACGGCGGCATTATGCGCATCCAGGTCATCGGAGAAAATATGGCTGCCATCGCCTCGGGCGACGAAATACAGGCTACTGCCGGCCACCGGGTTCAACGCCGCATGGATCGCCTCGCGGCCGACCATGGCGATTGGCGTCGGCGGCAGGCCGGCAATCATGTAGGTGTTATAGGGATTGGCTTCCTTGAGGTGCGCGCGGGTCAGCTTGCCGGTGTAGCGCTCGCCCAGGCCGTAGATCACCGTCGGGTCGGTCTGGAGCAGCATGCCGATTTTCAAGCGACGCACGAACACTCCGGCGATCTGCCCGCGCTCTTGCGGCACACCGGTTTCCTTTTCTACCAGGGAGGCCATGATCAGCGCCTGGTAAGGGTCGGTGTACGGCGCATCGGCGGCGCGCTGGCTCCATTCCTGGGCCAGTACCTCGTCCAGGCGGTTGTAGGCTTTTTTCAGGAATTCGACATCGGTCATGCCGCGCACGAAGCGATAGGTGTCAGGAAAGAACCGCCCTTCGGGAAATACGCCAGGGTGGCCGAGCTTATCCATCACTTCGCTGTCGCTCAGGCCCGACAGGGTCTGCACGATCTTTTCGTGTTTGGCCAACGCTGAACGCACCTGGCGAAAGTTCCAGCCTTCCACCAATGTCAGGCTGTATTGCACCACTTCGCCGCGTTGCCACAGGCCGATCAGGCCTTCGGCCGTCAGGCCTGGGGTCATGCGGTATTCGCCGCTGTGCAGCGACTGGCCGTCGAGGTTGAAGCGCCAGTAGAGGCGCAACCAGAAGGCACCCTCCAGCACGCCTTCGGTTTCAAGGCGATTGAAGGTGCCCGTCGGGGTCGCCCCGGCGGGAACATCGAGCAATTGTTCCTGGGTCAGATTCAGGGGCTGCTTCAGCGCAGAGTCGAGCTTCCAGGCCGAAAAGCCCAGTAGCAAGCCTGCCGAGACCAGGCCGATCTGCAGCAGTAAAACCAGTTTTCGTATCAACTCAAATTTCCAATAGCGCGCGAACAATGCCCTGCAGTTTACGGGTGAGCGGCCCAACCGACCAGCTCATCCCGGCGCAACCACGTACGGGCCAAATGCCATAAACGCTGTTGCACACGAAAACTTCGTCGGCCTGTTGCAACTGGTCCATGCTGATGTCGGCCACGGCCACCGGGATGCCCAGGGTTTGCGCCTGGGCCAGAATCTCAGCTCGCATGACGCCGGCAACCCCGCAACGATTCAGATCAGCGGTTAGTAACAATCCATTGCGCACCACGAACAGGTTGCTGAACACGCCTTCGATGACTCGACCGGACCTGTCCAGCATCAAGCCCTCGGCATGTTCGGCATCCTGCCATTCGGCGCGGGCGATCACTTGTTCAAGACGATTCAGGTGCTTGAGGCCCGCCAGCAACGGCTGCTCGGCCAAGCGCGTGGCGCACGCAAACAGGCGGATGCCATCGGTTGCATGGGCCAGAGGATAAGCAGCGGGCGGATTGCCCTGCAAGATACGGCGCACGGGGACGCCAGGGTTGATGCCATAGCCGCGCAGGCTGTCGCCACGGGTGAGGATCAATTTGAGTACGCCATTGCCCATGGCCGCGGCGTAAGCCAGCACTTCGCTGCGGATCAGGGTTTGATCCGCACTCAAGGCGAGGCGCCTGCACCCCTCTTCAAGGCGTTGCAGGTGACGGTCGAGCAGCACCGGCTGCCCGGCCTTGACGGCGATGGTCTCAAACAGGCCATCGCCGTACGCCAGGCCACGATCTTTCAGGGGCACGCTGCCCGCTGGCTGACCGTCGACCCAGCTGTGCATCACTCGGCGAACCGGCGGAACACCAGGGAACCGTTGGTGCCACCGAAACCGAACGAGTTGGAGATCACCACGTCGATCGGCATCGGTTGCGCTTCGTGAGGCACGAAGTTGAGGTCGCAGCCCTCGTCCGGCTCATCAAGGTTGATGGTCGGCGGAGCGACCTGATCCTTGATGGCCATGACGCTGAAGATCGCCTCGACCGCGCCCGCCGCACCCAACAGGTGGCCGGTCATGGACTTGGTGGAACTGACCGCCAGCTTGTAGGCGTGCTCACCGAACACCGACTTGATGGCTTCGGCTTCCGCCAGGTCACCCGTCGGGGTCGATGTGCCGTGGGCATTGATGTACTGCACCTGGTTGGCGTTGACCTTCGCATCGCGCAACGCGTTGGTGATGCAACGTGCAGCACCGGCACCGTCGGACGGCGGCGAGGTCATGTGGTAGGCGTCGCCGCTCATGCCGAAGCCGATCAGCTCGGCGTAGATAGTGGCACCGCGCGCCTTGGCGTGCTCCAGCTCTTCGAGTACCAGCGCACCGGCACCGTCAGCCAGTACAAAGCCATCACGGCCCTTGTCCCACGGACGGCTGGCGCGAGTCGGCTCGTCATTGCGCGTCGACAGCGCACGGGACGCGCCGAAGCCGCCCATGCCGAGGCCGCAGGCGGCCATTTCGGCGCCACCGGCGATCATCACGTCGGCTTCGTCATAGGCGATATTACGCGCCGCCATGCCGATGCAGTGCGTGCCGGTGGTGCACGCCGTGGCAATGGCGTAGTTGGGGCCCTGTGCGCCCAGATGGATCGACAGGAAACCGGAAATCATATTGATGATCGAGCCCGGCACGAAGAACGGCGAAATTCGACGGGGGCCGGAATCGTGCAGCGTGCGGCTGGTTTCTTCGATATTGGTCAAACCGCCAATACCCGAACCCATGGCCACGCCGATGCGCTCACGGTTGGCGTCGGTGACTTCCAGGCCGGCATTACGCACCGCCTGAAAACCGGCTGCCAGGCCGTATTGAATGAACAGGTCGAGCTTGCGGGATTCTTTGACCGAGAGATATTCCTCGACATTGAAGCCCTTTACCGAGCCGCCAAAACGGGTGGAATAGGCAGAAAGGTCCGTGTGTTCGATCAGACCAATACCACTGTGGCCAGCCAGAATGCCCTGCCAACTGCTCGGCACATCTGTACCCAGTGGCGACAACATACCCATACCGGTGACTACGACGCGTCTACGCGACACAGCACTCTCCTTTTTCTAATGACGACACTTTGCTTCGCAGCTTATTTTTCATCACCGCTTAAAGAAAAAACCGCACGCCGTTACAGCAGTGCGGTTTTTCCCTGACAGCAAGCGACGACTACAAACTATTACGCCTGGTGGGCAGTAACGTAGTCGATAGCAGCTTGAACAGTAGTGATTTTTTCAGCTTCTTCGTCCGGGATTTCGGTCTCGAATTCCTCTTCCAGAGCCATCACCAGCTCAACGGTGTCAAGGGAATCGGCACCCAGGTCTTCAACGAAGGAAGCGGAGTTGGTCACTTCTTCTTCTTTAACGCCCAGTTGCTCGGCAACGATTTTCTTGACGCGCTCTTCGATGGTGCTCATACCTTGTTTAACTCCTAATGGACAAATTCAGGCAGCTGGCCAGTGGGTAAGTGTATAGAAAGCCTTTTCAGCTTTTCAACTGAAAGCTTCACCCTCGTACCCGACCGGCCACCTGCCTATAAATTAAGTTGCAGCTTTATAACGGATTTTAGACAGCTCGTATGACATTTTTTTGAAGCGATCCGTCACAATTTAACTCATGTACATCCCGCCGTTCACCGGGATTGTAGCCCCAGTCACGTATGCCGCACCGTCGGATGCCAGGAAAGTGACCACATTTGCGATCTCTTGAGCCTGGCCCAGACGGCCCAGCGGAATCTGGGTCAGCAACGCTTCACGCTGTGCTTCCGGCAGTTCGCGGGTCATATCGGTGTCGATGAACCCTGGGGCCACCGAGTTGACCGTAATCGAACGCGAACCGACTTCACGGGCCAATGCACGGCTGAAACCTTCCAGACCGGCCTTGGCCGCTGCATAGTTTACTTGGCCTGCGTTGCCCATGGCACCCACTACGGAGCCAATATTGATAATTCGGCCCCAACGCGCCTTGGTCATGCCGCGCAAAACACCCTTGGACAGGCGAAACAGACTGTTCAAGTTGGTATCGACCACGTCGTACCACTCGTCGTCTTTCATGCGCATCATCAGGTTGTCACGGGTGATACCGGCGTTGTTCACCAGAATAGCCGGTGCGCCGAACTGTGTAGTGATCTCGGCCAGCACAGCAGCAACAGACGCGTCGCTGGTCACATTCAGCTCAAGACCGGTGCCTTGCACGCCGTTTTCCTTCAAGGTCGCGGCAATACGCTCAGCGCCCGAAGCGGAAGTGGCGGTGCCGATCACAACGGCGCCTTGACGGCCCAGTTCCAGGGCGATCGCCTGGCCAATGCCACGGCTTGCGCCAGTAACCAGTGCAACTTTACCTTGCAGACTCATGCAGGCTTCTCCTAAAGGGGTTCAGGCCAGTGCCGCGCGCGCGGCAGCGAAGGCATCCGGGGTATTGAGGTTGGCAGTCGACACGCCATCGGCGCAACGCTTGTTCAGGCCGGCCAGGACTTTGCCCGGGCCGCACTCGACCAACTCAGTGGCACCATTGGCAGCCAGGGTCTGTACCGACTCAACCCAGCGTACCGGCTTGTAAAGCTGCTCCAGCAGGTCGCGCTTCAGGGTGTCGAGGTCGGCGGCAACGGCCGCGCTGACGTTCTGTACCAGCGGGATCTGCGGCGCCTGCCAATTGATGGCGGCGATGGACTCGGCAAAACGCTCGGCAGCCGGGCGCATCAGCTCGCAGTGCGACGGCACGCTCACCGGCAACGGCAAGGCGCGCTTGGCACCACGGGCCTTGCAGCCCTCAATGGCGCGCTCGACAGCGGCCTTGGCGCCGGCGATGACCACCTGGCCAGGGGAGTTGAAGTTCACTGCGCTGACCACTTCGCCCTGGGCCGCTTCGGCGCAGGCTTCGATCACCACAGCGTCGTCCAGGCCGAGGATAGCGGCCATGCCGCCCTGCCCGGCTGGAACAGCTTCTTGCATCAACTGACCACGGCGCTCGACCAGCTTGACCGCTTCAGCGAGGGTCAGGCTGCCGGCGGCCACCAAGGCGCTGTACTCGCCCAGGCTGTGACCGGCCACGTAAGCCGGGCGTGCACCGCCTTCGGCCAGCCACAAGCGCCACAGGGCGATCGAGGCGGTCAGGATCGCCGGCTGGGTTTTATCGGTTTGATTGAGTTGCTCTTCCGGCCCTTGCTGGGTCAGTGCCCACAGGTCGTAACCCAGGGCATCGGAAGCTTCCTTGAAGGTTTCCAGGATCAGCGGATGGTGCGCGCCCAGCTCGGCCAACATGCCGAGGGACTGCGAACCCTGCCCTGGAAAGACGAATGCGAGGGATGTAGACATGTAACAAGCCCCTAATGATCTGGTCGTCAAAAATGCCCGCACCGACGGTGGGCGCGAACGAAACTGACAGATTGGATGGTCAATTGAACTGGCCGGTCACATTTAAGCACTCCCGGGCCGATTCGCCTAAGGCAACAGATCCTCAAGACGCCCGTGCAAACGTTGCGGCAGGTTTTCCTGGATCTCGATCAACGCTCGCGCAATCGCACTTTGAAAGCCCTGCACACCGGCCGAGCCGTGGCTTTTTACCACAATGCCCTGCAGCCCCAGAAAACTCGCGCCATTATGCCGTGCCGGCGCTAGGTCAGCCTGCAGACGGCGCATCAACGGCAACGCCAGCGCGCCGACCATGCGTGAGGCCAGATTGTGCTTGAACAAGGCTTCGATACGCGTGGCGATCATGGTCGCCAGGCCTTCGCTGGACTTGAGCAGGATATTGCCGACAAACCCGTCGCACACCACCACATCCGCCTCGCCGCGGTACAAGCCGTCACCTTCGACAAAACCGATGTAGTTCAAGCCCCGCGCACCTTGCAACAAGGCGGCAGCCAGCTTGACCTGCTGATTGCCCTTGATGTCTTCAGTGCCGATATTGAGCAACGCCACGCGCGGCCGGGCCACACCCAGCGCTTCAGCGGCCACCGAGCCCATCACGGCGAACTGGAGCAGGTGCTCGGCACTGCAATCGACGTTTGCACCCAGGTCCAGCAGTTGGCAATAGCCTTTTTGCGTCGGAATCGCCGCAACCATGGCCGGCCGATCAATACCCGGCAACGTCTTGAGCACATGACGCGACAACGCCATCAACGCCCCGGTATTGCCGGCACTGACACAGGCTTGCACCTTGCCATCACGCAACAACTCAAGGGCTACCCGCATTGAAGAGTCGGGCTTGCCACGCAAGGCTGCCGCGGGTTTCTCATCCATGCCGATGGTTTCGCTGGCCGCAGTAACGGTCAGGCGCGCGCGATCCACCGCCGGATGGCCGGCAATCAGTTCTTCAAGTAGGGAATGTTGACCGACGAGGGTCAGGTGCAGCGAGGGCGTAGCAGTCAGGCTGGCAACGCAAGCCTGAACAATGCTGCGGGGACCGAAGTCCCCGCCCATTGCGTCAATCGCGATGACTTGAGCAGACAAGTGATTACTCGTCAGCGCCCTTTTCGATCACTTTACGGCCACGGTATACGCCTTCTGGCGATACGTGGTGACGCAGGTGAATTTCACCGGTGGTTTTTTCTACAGACAGAGTGCTTGCCGTCAGGGCATCGTGCGAACGACGCATGTCACGGGCAGAGCGGGATTTTTTGTTCTGCTGAACAGCCATAATTGATTAACTCCTAAACGTTTGGGTCACGCTTTAACTGCGCCAATACACTGAACGGGTTGGACCGCGTTACCTCGTCCTCGCTCGGCTCGGCCTCGTCATCAAGGCCCTCCGGCTGCTGGCATTCTTCCGGATGATGAGCAGGCACAATGGGCAAGGCGAGCAAAAGCTCCTCCTCGATCAGTGCATGCAGATCCAATGGATCTTCGCCCAGTTCCAGCACGTCATAACCTTTCGGCAACGACTGGGTATTCGCACCCTCTTTCACCACAGCATAACTGCATTCGCTGTGGATCGGCAGGGTGACCAGCTCAAGACAACGCTGGCAAACCATTTTGACTTCGGTGTCGATAAAGCTGTGGATTACCACAGACTTACGTTCATCTCGTTCAAAAACGAATTTAGCCTGCACCGTACCGACAGTGTCGGAAAGCGGGTCGCAGAGTCTCTCCAAATCGGCCAGCAGCACTTCACCTTGAAGGGTGGTGCCACGATCAGCCAATTTGCGCGGGTCAACGTGAGGTGGAATCGGGTCATTCAACATAGGCGCAGCATTATAGGGATGCACCCAGCCATGTCAAAGGAAATTCAGCCCTGTGCGTCAGCTGGTCGCCCCGCTAGAATCGGCGGCTGCCTCGAGGAGACACCCATGCTGCCTTTATTACTCGCTTCCAGCTCGGTTTATCGCCGGGAATTGCTGGCCCGCCTGCACCTACCGTTCATCTGCAGCTCGCCGGATATCGACGAAAGCCATCGCGCAAATGAATCGGCCATTGAGCTGGTCAAGCGCCTGGCGCAAGAGAAAGCCCGCGCCCTCGCCGCCCGTCACCCAGGGCATTTGATTATCGGCTCCGATCAGGTGGCCGCACTCGATGGCCGCATTATCGGCAAACCCCACACCTTTGAAAACGCCCGCGAGCAATTACTGGCTGCCAGCGGCAAACGCGTGAGCTTTTTGACCGGCCTGGCGCTGCTCAACAGTGAGACGGGCCACTGCCAGGTAGACTGCGTGCCATTTACCGTGCAGATGCGCGAACTGAGTGTGGAGCGCATCGAGCGTTATTTGCGCGCGGAACAGCCTTATGACTGCGCAGGCAGCTTCAAGGCCGAAGGGCTGGGTGTGAGCCTGTTTCAGAGCACCGAAGGGCCGGATGCGACCAGCCTGGTCGGCCTGCCGCTGATTCGACTGGTGGACATGCTGCTGGCTGAAGGCGTGCAAATCCCCTAGGCCCTACCGCAAAGCCAAATGTGGGAGCGGGCTTGCTCGCGAAAGCGGAGTGTCAGCCAACATATCTGTCACAGACCCACCGTATTCGCGAGCAAGCCCGCTCCCACATTTCGACCTACATCAGGGCCGAAATATCAGCGCAGCGTCGGACCCTGGAAGCCCATGTAGTAGGCCAGCTTCTCCGCCACACTGGCACCCAGCTTCTTGGAGAAGCGATCAAACGGCGATTCCTGAACAGTGAAGTCCACCAGTTCCTTCTCGCCAATCACATCGCGCGCCACCGAACTGGCACTGCCCAGGCCGTCGATCAAACCCAACGGCAATGCCTGCTCACCGGACCACACCAGGCCGGAGAACAGCTCAGGATGGTCCTTGTCCTTCAGACGATCGCCACGCCCCTGTTTAACACTGGCAATGAACTGACGATGGGTGGTGTCGAGCACGCCCTGCCAGAACTGGGTTTCATCGGCCTTTTGTGGCTGGAACGGATCGAGGAACGACTTGTGCTCACCCGAGGTGTAGGTGCGACGCTCCACCCCCAACTTCTCCATGGTACCGACAAAGCCGTAACCGGCCGCTGTCACACCAATGGAGCCGACCAGGCTGGCCTTGTCGGCATAGATCTGGTCAGCGGCGCTGGCGATGTAATAGGCCCCCGAGGCGCCCAGGTCGGAAATCACCGCGTACAGCTTGATGTCCGGGTGCAGGCCGCGCAGGCGGCGAATCTCGTCATACACGTAGCCCGACTGCACAGGGCTGCCACCTGGGCTGTTGATGCGCAGGATCACGCCCTTGACCTTGGGGTCCTCGAACGCCGCACGCAGGCCGCCGACGATATTATCGGCGCTGGCGGACTCCTTATCGGCAATCACCCCGTTCACGTCGATAAAGGCGGTGTAGTTGTTGCTACGGGTGGCGCTTTTTTCCATGTCCATCAACGGGCTGAACAACGCCAGCATGGCGATGAGCCAGATAAACGTCAGCAACTTGAAGAAAATCCCCCAGCGACGCGCTCGGCGTTGCTCCTGGACACTGGCCAGCAGGGTCTTCTCCAACAGCTTCCAGCTTTTATCATCACCGCTTTCGGCCTTTTCGGGCGCTTTCCACTCGTCACTCATGCCATTAACCCCAGCAAAGACTTATCAGGCCCGGCTGAGCCAGGCGTGCAGTTCAGAAAAATGATCAATCGTCAGCCTGGGCTCGTATGCCTGCAAGGCTTCGGCAGCCTGGGCACCGTAGCTGACCGCCACGCTGTCCATGCCGGCATTGCGCGCCATCATCAGGTCGAAGGAAGCGTCACCCACCATCAACGCCTGACGCGGCGCTAGGCCGCAATGCGCCAGGATCTGCTCCAGCATCAGAGGGTGAGGTTTGCTGGCGGTTTCATCCGCTGCACGGGTGATATCGAAATAATCTTCAAACCCGTGGGCCTTGAGCACCCGATCCAGCCCGCGACGGGCCTTGCCGGTGGCCACAGCCAAGTGATAACCCTCGGCGCGAAACGCCTCCAGGGATTGCCTTACGCCGTCAAACAGCGGCGAAGGCGTGGCCTCCAGCCCTATGTAGTGGTCGGCGTAATGGTCACGAAAAGTCACCAGCTCTGTGTCGCTGATCCGGGGGTACAAGGTACGGATCGCCTCGGGCAGCCCCAGACCGATAATGCCTTTTACCGCCAGATCCGTGCACAACTCGAAACCCGAACGGGTCGAGGCCGCGTGCATTGAGTCGACGATGCGCCCAATGGAATTGCACAGCGTGCCGTCCCAATCAAAAATCAGCAGCTTGTAGTCAGGGTGCGACACTCAAACGCTCCACGGTCTTGGCCCACATTTCGTCGACCGGCGCCTGCAACTTCAGCTCGCCGCCATCGGGCAGCGGCACGGTGAGCATGTAGGCGTGCAGGAACAGGCGCTTGCCGCCCAGGTCGCGAATTTCCCTGGAGAAATCCTCATCGCCGTACTTGGTATCACCAGCGATGCAGTGGCCCGCGTGCAGGGTGTGCACACGAATCTGGTGGGTACGCCCGGTCACAGGCTTGGCCTCGACCATAGTGGCGAAGTCACCGAAGCGGCGCAGCACCTTGAACAGGGTCAGGGCTTCTTTGCCCTCCTCGTCCACTTCGACCATGCGCTCGCCGGAGCGCAGGTTGCTCTTCTGCAACGGCGCACGCACGCTCTTGATGGAACTGGCCCAGTTGCCCCGTACCAGTGCCATGTAGCGCTTGTCCACGCCATCGCCACGCAAGGCGGTGTGCAGGTGACGCAACATGCTGCGTTTTTTGGCGATCATCAGCAGGCCGGAGGTGTCACGGTCCAAGCGGTGGACCAGTTCCAGCTCCTTGGCATCGGGTCGCAACTGACGAAAGGCTTCGATCACCCCGAACGTCAGGCCACTGCCGCCGTGAACCGCAATGCCGCAAGGCTTGTTGATCACGATCAGCTTGTTGTCTTCGAAGACAATCGACGCTTCCAGGCGCTGCAACAGGCCCTGGGCCAATGGCACCGGCTCGTCACGCTCAGGCACGCGCACTGGCGGCACACGGACGATATCGCCCGCCTGCAGCTTGTACTCGGGCTTGATCCGGCCTTTGTTCACGCGCACTTCACCTTTACGCAAGATGCGGTAAATCAAGGTCTTGGGCACGCCTTTGAGCCTGGCCAGGAGAAAATTGTCGATGCGTTGGCCGGCATATTCCGGCGAGACCTCGAGCAGCTGGACGCTGGGGGTCTGGGGGGCGGTAGTCGTCATGGCGGCGATGATAACAATTTTTTATGGAATTGAAGCACTTAATCATTGCTGCTATAGTCGCGAACGCCGCCAAAAGCGGCCTGGACAGAGGACTTGCGGCAAACTGCCGGCCCTGACCATCGCAATTCATCAGGACGCGAGGCCGTCCTACGGGGCTTTCGCCACCTTGGAAGGCTCAGGATTGTAACAAGCGCAGGTGACATGAGGCCTGAAGCGAGTGCAGAAAGCAGAGTGAATACTCGCGTTCTGCGCCGATATTTACGGCCAGTTCACAAAGTGCAGTCAGTCTTGAGCCAGACCACGGCGAATGCTTCGGAAACAACGCCTGTTAAGAGCTGAGTGAGAGCGCAGTCGCCCACACCTAGTCTTGTTTAGCCATGAGCGTGGACTCCCCATTGGAGTACACGGTAAATGCCAACCCGCTGCGGATTCTGCGCGCGGCAGCACCCGAATTATCAGGGATACGTGTAGGGTGGAGATGCACAACCGTCGGACCGTGTAGCATTAGGCTTATAAGACGCTTCATCTCGTCCACAGTCGCCGGTTGATTCCTCCTCCTGACCTTAGCTTTTGTTGAAGTGGTGCCTTTGTCACCACCGCTAACAAGCAGGACGCGTCCGTCGCGATACCGGCCCAATTGGCTCGTTATTGCTGGACACTGGAGTGGCCAACCACTCTTGACGCACCTGACACCGACCGTGAGAAGTCGTGTGTGCCGAACGCCGTTTCCGGCAGCCCGGAAACCGACGGTACAACATGAAAAGAATGCTGATTAACGCAACTCAACCCGAAGAGTTGCGTGTTGCACTGGTAGATGGCCAACGCCTCTATGACCTGGACATCGAATCCGGTGCGCGCGAGCAAAAGAAGGCCAACATCTATAAAGGCCGTATTACTCGCATCGAACCAAGCCTTGAGGCTGCCTTTGTCGATTTCGGCTCCGAGCGCCACGGCTTCCTGCCCCTCAAAGAAATCTCCCGCGAATACTTCAAGAAAGCCCCCGAAGGCCGCGTGAACATCAAGGACGTCCTGAGCGAAGGCCAGGAAGTCATCGTTCAGGTCGAAAAAGAAGAACGTGGCAACAAGGGCGCTGCCCTGACCACTTTCATCTCCCTGGCCGGCCGTTACCTGGTGCTGATGCCGAACAACCCGCGTGCCGGCGGCATTTCCCGTCGCATCGAAGGCGAAGAACGCAACGAACTGCGTGAAGCGCTGAACGGCCTGATCGCCCCTGCCGACATGGGCCTGATCGTGCGCACTGCAGGCCTGGGCCGCAGCAGCGAAGAAATGCAGTGGGACCTCGACTACCTGCTGCAACTGTGGACCGCCATCAAAGAAGCCTCCCTGGATCGCTCCGCGCCGTTCCTGATCTACCAGGAAAGCAACGTGATCATCCGCGCCATCCGCGATTACCTGCGCCAGGACATCGGCGAAGTGCTGATCGACAGCGTTGAAGCCCAGGACGAAGCCCTGACCTTCATTCGCCAGGTGATGCCGCAGTACGCCAGCAAGATCAAGCTCTACGAAGACAGCGTTCCGCTGTTCAACCGTTTCCAGATCGAAAGCCAGATCGAGACCGCCTTCCAGCGCGTGGTCGAACTGCCTTCCGGCGGCTCCATCGTGATCGACCCGACCGAAGCCCTGGTGTCCATCGACATCAACTCGGCGCGCGCCACCAAAGGCAGCGACATCGAAGAAACCGCGCTGCAGACCAACCTGGAAGCAGCCGAAGAAATCGCCCGCCAGCTGCGCCTGCGCGACATCGGCGGCCTGATCGTGATCGACTTCATCGACATGACCCCGGCCAAGAACCAGCGCGCCGTGGAAGAAAAAGTCCGCGAATGCCTGGAAGCTGACCGTGCCCGCGTACAGGTCGGCCGCATCTCGCGCTTCGGCCTGCTGGAAATGTCCCGTCAGCGCCTGCGCCCCTCCCTGGGCGAGAGCAGCGGCATCGTCTGCCCGCGTTGCAACGGCACCGGCATCATCCGTGACGTTGAATCGCTGTCCCTGGCGATCCTGCGCCTGATCGAAGAAGAAGCCCTGAAAGACCGCACCGCCGAAGTCCGCGCGCAAGTGCCGATCCCGGTGGCCGCGTTCCTGCTTAACGAAAAACGCAACTCGATCACCAAGATCGAACTGCGCACCCGTGCCCGCATCGTCATCCTGCCGAACGATCACCTCGAGACGCCGCACTTCGAAGTGCAACGCCTGCGTGATGACAGCCCGGAAGCCCACAGTGGCCAGTCCAGCTACGAAATCGCCGCTGCCGCTGCCGAAGTGGAAGAAGTCCAGCCAGCCGCTGCGACCCGTACTCTGGTTCGCCAGGAAGCCGCCGTGAAGACCGCACCGGCGCGTGCGAACGCACCGGTCCCGGCTGAAGTCGCTGCACCGGTTGCCGCACCGGCCGCCCTGCCTGAGCCAAGCCTGTTCAAAGGCCTGGTGAAGTCGCTGGTCAGCCTGTTCGCCAGCAAAGAAGAGCCTGCTGCGCCGGTTGTGGTTGAAAAGCCTGCTACCGAACGCCCGGCCCGTAATGAAGAACGTCGCAACGGCCGTCAACAGAGCCGTAACCGCAACGGTCGCCGTGACGAGGAGCGCAAGCCGCGCGAAGAACGTGCACCGCGTGAAGAACGCGCGCCACGTGAAGAGCGTGCACCTCGTGAAGAACGTGCACCTCGTGAAGAACGTGCACCTCGCGAAGCCCGTGAAGAGACCCCAACCGTAGCCCGTGAAGAACGCGCACCACGCGAAGAGCGCGCACCCCGTACTCCGCGTGCCCCGCGTGAAGACCGCAAGCCACGTGGCGAGCGTGAAGAACGTGTGCGTGAACTGCGCGAGCCGCTGGACGCTGCACCGGCAGTAGCCGCCGTTGCTGCCGAAGCTGTCAGCGAAGAACGCCCGGCTCGTCAGCCGCGTGAAGAACGCGCCCCACGTGAAGAGCGCCAGCCGCGCCCACCGCGTGAAGAGCGTCAACCACGTGCCGAGCAAGCCGCTGCCACCAGCGAAGAAGAAGTGCTGACCGGTGAAGAGCAACTGCAGGAAGACGGTCAGGACAACGCCGAAGGCGATCGTCCACGCCGCCGCTCCCGTGGCCAGCGTCGTCGCAGCAACCGTCGTGAGCGTCAGCGTGATGCCAACGGCAATGTGATCGAAGGCTCGGAAGAGACCGGCGAGAACGGCGAAGCGGCCACCGCAGAGCCAACGGGCGCCGAACTGGCTGCCGGCCTGGCGGTGACCGCCGCCGTTGCCAGCAGCGTGATCAGCGCACCGGCTGAAGCCCAGGCGCATGAGCAAGCTGAACGCGCTACCGCTGCTGTTGAAGAAACAGCGGCTGTAGAAGCACCGGTTGCCGAGACCCCAGTGGTTGAAGCGCCGGTTGTTGAAACGCCAGTCGTCGAAGCCACTACCCCGATCGAAGCCCCAGTGGTTCCGGAAGTGGAAGTTGCCTCGCCAGTGCGTGAAGTGCGCGACGTTCAGCCAGAAGTCGAAGTGGCTGCTGTCGAGCCTGCACCGGTTGCCGAGCCTCAGCCAGTGGTTGAAGCCGTGGTTGAAGCGCCGGTTGTCGAAGAAGCTGCCCCGGCAGTGCGTGAAGTTCGCGAAGAACAGACCGCCTTCCAGTGGACTGCCGAACCCGCTGCACCGGTTGAAGCGCCAGCACCTGCCCCTGTGGTAGAAGAAGCGCCTGCACCGGTTGCCGAAGTGGTTGCCGAGCCAGCCCCGGTGGTTGAGCCTGCACCCGTGGTTGAAGCGCCCGTAGTTGCTGAAGCACCAGTGGTTGCCGAAGTCGCAGCCCCCGTGGTTGAAGCGGCGCCTGCCAGCGCCCTGACCGAAAACGGCCGTGCGCCGAACGACCCACGTGAAGTGCGTCGTCGTCGCAAGGAAGCTGAAGCCGCCGCGGCTGCAGCCGCTGCCGCACCGGCTGCCGACGCGGTCGAGGCACCAGCCCCGGTTGTTGAAGCCGTGGTTGAGCACAAGGCCCTGGAAGCAGAGCACGAGCCTAAACCCCTCGTCTGATTCCATCAGCCACTAAAAAGCCCCGCCTGAGCGATCAGGCGGGGCTTTTTTATGGGCGTTCAACTTAAGCCTTGTGGAGATCAAGCCTTGTGGAGATCAACGGTGGGAGCTGGCTTGCCTGCGATAGCATCACCGCAGCGTGACTGACACACCGAGGTGCCTGCATCGCGGGCAAGCCCGGCTCCCACCGTTAGTCTGTGCTGAAACTTAGCATCTGCGGTACGTCCACATCCCACAGCACACCGGGATCCTCCACGTGCACTTGCCGCACCACCGCCTGGGAAAATAACGGCTTCGCGCCACGATCACCGCTCAATGCCATCAGTTGCGGCCCCAGCGCCCGGCCAAAAGCCACCGGATGCCCGTACTTACCCGCCTGTACCGGCACACTGATGCCATCGTCCTGGACCGCGTCAATCACTCGCTCAAGGGTCGACGACTGAATAAACGGCATGTCCCCCAACACCACCAACCAACCATCGGCGTCACCACTGGCTGCGACGGCTGCCGCGATGCTGTCGCCCATACCTGGCGAGTCCAGCAACAAGACTTCACAGCCATACGCCTTGGCCAAACGAATAACGGCGAGGCGGTCCGGCGAGGTGACGAGCCAGCGCTCTACGATGCACGCTGGCAAGCTCACCAATACCTGTTCGATCACGGGGCGTGTCACACCATCGACGCCTACGCAATCGGCCAGCAACTTGTCTTGATCAGCGCCGGCCTCAGCGCGAAAACGACTGCCCTGCCCGGCTGCCAGCACAATCGCCGTGACCACTACTCAGCCACCACGGGCATTGGTTTTTTCTGCATTGGCGCAACACCGTTCTTGATCGCGACAATTTCCGCCATCAGTGACAGAGCAATTTCCGCCGGTGTATGACTACCGATATGCAACCCGATCGGCCCATGCAGACGTGCAATCGCCTCAGCCGACAACCCCAGCGCCGCCAGGGTTTCCCGGCGCTTTTGCGTATTGACCCGCGAACCGAGGGCGCCAATGTAGAACGCCGATGAGTCGAGCGCCGTCAGCAGCGCCATATCGTCCAATCGAGGGTCGTGCGTCAGGCAGACGATAGCCGTGCGCTCATCCGTCTGGATATTCAGCACCGCCTCATCCGGCATGCCGGGCACAAAGCGGCCATGCTGCTCTTCCCAGCCGTAGACGAATTCTTCGCGCGGGTCGCAGATCAGCACTTCGAAATCCAGCAGGCGCGCCATTTCAGCCACGTAGCGCGACAACTGCCCGGCGCCGATCAACAGCAAACGCCAACGCGGGCCGTAGATAGCCCGCAGGCGCTCGCCATCAAAGGTCACGACATCGGTCTTGGCCGCGCCGCTCAAGGTGACCTTGCCACTGCTCAGGTCCAGCTCACGCGCGACAATCTGGTGGTCTTCACAGCGCGCCAGCAATTGCGAGACCCAGCCGAATTCATCCACGCGTTCCTCAGTCAGGCGCAACGTGCCGCCGCACGGCAAGCCGAAACGCGCCGCCTCATCGCGGGTGACGCCGTAGGTCACCAACTGCACCGGCGGGCCATCCTCCGGCAAGCGACCATCCTGCAAGCGCGCGATCAAGTCGTCCTCGATGCAACCGCCCGACACCGAGCCGATCACCACACCATCGCCACGCAAAGCCAGCATTGCCCCCGGCGGGCGTGGCGCGCTGCCCCAGGTCTGAACCACGCTGTACAACACCACTCGGTGCCCGGCACGGCGCCATTCGAGCACGCTGCGCAGGACATTCAGATCCACACTGTCCATCAGGTCTCCTACAGCGGATAAAGTATTCACTTACTGTAAAGCAAGCAAAACCCAAAGCGCCACGTCAGAAACGCAAACGCCCCGAACCAGTCGGGGCGTTTGCAGGCTTTGGGTGTTGTTCACACCCTGGGCATTTTACTTGATGGCAGGCGCCGGGCCTTCGGCCACGCCCAGGTCATCTTCCGGACGGGTATCGGAGATACCGGTGCCGCCGGATGCCAACTCGCTGTGCAGCTTGTCGGTGTCCAGTTCTTTAACCCACTTGGCCACAACGATGGTGGCAACCGCGTTGCCCACCAGGTTGGTCAGTGCGCGGGCTTCGGACATGAAGCGGTCAATACCCAGGATCAGCGCCAGGCCGGCAACCGGCAGGTGGCCTACGGCCGACAGGGTGGCGGCCAGTACGATGAAGCCCGAACCGGTCACGCCTGCAGCGCCTTTGGAGGACAGCAGCAGCACCAGCAGCAGGGTGATCTGGTGGGTGATGTCCATGTGGGTGTCAGTCGCCTGGGCGATGAACACGGCAGCCATGGTCAGGTAGATCGAAGTACCGTCGAGGTTGAAGGAGTAGCCGGTCGGAATCACCAGGCCTACTACGGATTTCTTCGCGCCCAGACGCTCCATCTTGATCAGCATGCGTGGCAGTGCGGATTCGGAGGAGGAAGTACCCAGTACGATCAACAGCTCTTCACGGATGTAGCGAACCAGCTTCAACACGCTGAAACCGTGGGCGCGGCAGATAGCGCCCAGCACCACCACCACAAACAGGATGCAAGTGATGTAGAAGCAGATCATCAGCTGGCCCAGCTGCACCAGGGAACCTACACCGTAGGCGCCGATGGTGAACGCCATGGCGCCCAGGGCACCGATTGGCGCGAGCTTCATGATCATGTTGATGATGTTGAACATCACGTGGGCGAAGCGATCGATGAAGTCCAGCACCGGCTTGCCGTAGGCACCCAGGCGATGCAGGGCAAAACCGAAGATCACCGAGAACATCAGTACTTGCAGGATGTCGCCGTTGGCGAAAGCGCCGACGATGGTGTTCGGGATCACATTGAGGATAAAGCCAACCACGCTCTGGTCTGCACCGGCGGTCACGTAGGCCGCGACTTTGGAGGCGTCCAGGGTCGCTACGTCGATGTGCATGCCGGCGCCCGGTTGCACAACGTTGACCACGATCAGGCCGATCAGCAGGGCGATGGTGGAAACAACTTCGAAGTACAGCAGCGCGTAGCCGCCGGTTTTGCCCACCGATTTCATGCTTTGCATGCCGGCGATGCCGCTGACAACGGTGCAGAAGATGATCGGGGCAATGACCATTTTGATCAGCTTGATAAAGCCGTCACCCAGTGGCTTGAGGGCCACGCCGGTCTGCGGGTAGAAGTGACCGAGCAAAATACCGATAACGATTGCGACGATCACCTGGAAATACAGGGATTTGTAGATTGGCTGACGAGTCGTCATTGCAAAGTTCCTCAATCGCACCGTGTGGCAAAGATCCGCCATTGCCCACGACACTTCAATTGCGAACCCTCCTGCACTGGAGGGATTTGTTGTTTGCGAGGCCTGTAGGAACATTCCTGCGCTGTAATCCCTATCGCAAACGCCGTGCCACTTTGCTCTAATCGCCTGAAGGCCTTTAGACATCAGGGCCCAGGACAAACATCACGCCCTCGCCACTGTGGATGAGGTGGCGGAATTCCGCCCACTCACCCCATCTCGTCCTACAATTTGGCGGATATCCGCCTTGTCGCCCTACCCGGTGATGGCTAACATCCGCCACTCCATGGACGAGGCCCTCACATGCGTGAACGTACCATCGCCAGTCACTACGCCCGCGCCGCTCTGGGCGGTGCGCGCCGCGCGGGTTACGACTATTCGGGCCTGCTGCTGCAAGTGGGCATCACCCCGGAACTGCTGAGCGAACCCCGCGCCCGCATCGCCCCCGAGCAATTTACCCGGTTGTTACAAATGCTATGGCTGGGGCTGGACGACGAATACCTGGGGTTTGCCGAAGGCCCGAGCAAGCGCGGCACCTTCGCCATGATGTGCCACGCGCTGATTCACTGCCGCACCCTGGAGAAGGCTCTGGAACGCGGCTTATTATTTTATAGCCTATTCCCGCAGGGGCCGCGCTGGCAGTTGACCAGAGAAGGCGACTTGGCCCGTTTGAGCCTGGACGATTCGCAGCTGTGGGACCCGGACCACTTTCTCAGCGAGTGCCTGCTGGTGATCTGGCATCGCCTGGGCAGTTGGTTGATCGGCCAGCGTATCCGGCTGCAGCAGGCCACGTTCAGCTACCCGATGCCGGCCCATGCGGGCGAATACGACCTGCTGTTCCCGTGCCCTCAGGTATTTGGCGCACCGAACAGCAGCCTGGTGTTTCCCGCCCGATACCTGAGCCTGCCGTTGTTGCAGGACGAGCGCACCCTTAAGCACTTTCTCGAGCGCTCGCCCGCTGACCTGTTGTCGCGGCCCGATGAAGGCGACAGCTTAAGCAGCCAGCTGCGCCGCCTGCTCAGCCGCGACCGCACGCCCTGGCCCGACCTGGAGGCCGTCGCCCAGCACCTGCACATCAGCCCGCAAACCCTGCGCCGGCATTTGCGCGAGGAAGGCACCAGCTTTCAGGCGCTCAAGGATGAGTTGCGGCGGGACATCGCCATTTATCACTTGGGGCGTGCGGATTTGTCGTTGCAGGAGATTGCCGAGCAGTTGGGGTTTTCGGAACCGTCGGCGTTTCATCGGGCGTTCAAGAAGTGGACCGGGCTGACGCCGGGGGCGTATCGGGCGCAAGAAAGCTAGAGGTGGATTGCCTGCGATGAGGCCAGTAAGGGCAACAAGGATCAAGCCGCCGGAAAGTGAATCTTGAACGCCGCGCCACCCAACGGCGAATCCCCAAGGGTCAGCCGCGCGCTGTAGCTTTCAATGATGTCCTTGACCACCGCCAGGCCGATACCCTGCCCCGGATGCTGACGGTCCAGCCGCTCACCCCTTTGCAGAATCCGCGCACGCTGATCGGGCGGCACGCCAGGGCCGTCATCTTCGATGCACAGCTCAGTGCCTTCAAGGTTCTCCGTCAGGCTGATGCGCACTTCACTCAGGCACAGGCGATAAGCGTTTTCCAGCAGGTTGCCGAGCATTTCAAGCAGTGCGCCCTTCTCGATCGGCACATCACACTGGGGCGGCAACTCAAGGGTCACGGTCACGCGTTTGTCGCGGTAAACCTTGTCCAGCGTGTCACACAGGCTTTGCAACACCGGTTCCAGGCGCACCTGGTGACGCACCAGGCCACTTTTACGCAGGCTGGCGCGCTGCAATTGGTAGCCGATCTGCTGGCTCATGCGTTCGATCTGCGATTGAAGCACCCAGGCCTGGCCGCGCTCTTCCGGGCGCTGGGCCATGTCCTCACTCACGCCCTGCAACACCGCCAGCGGGGTTTTCAGGCTGTGGGCCAGGTCGTCGAGGGAGTCGCGGTAGCGCGCCCGCTGCTCGCGCTCACTGTGCAGCAAACGGTTGAGCGAGCCGGTCAGGCGCAGCAGTTCGCGGGGGTGTTCTTCGGTGAGGCTTTCGCGGGTGCCGCCTTCGATCTGGTCAAGTTCCTGACTCAAGCGGCGCAAGGCTTGCAGGCCCCAGGTCAGGCCCAGCCACAACAGCGTCAGCAATACCAGCAAGGCCGCGCCGAAACCCAGGTAGAGGTTTTCCTGCAGGCCTTCGAGGGTCAGTTGGTATTCACGCACCGGTTGCAGCGCGACGATACTGAACGCCGCGCTCTTGCCGCCCAGCAGCTTGACCTCGACGTCATACACGAAGAACTCCTGGCCATTGGCTTCGCGAATCCGCGCAAATTCATTACCGCGCCCGTCGTAGCGCGGCTTGTAGTTGATGTTTTCTTCCTGAGTCGCCCGCGAGCGCCAGACCAGATGGCCTTCACGGTCGTAGATGTAACCGAGCAGGCGGCTGTCAGTGAGGTTGAAGCGTTCGTCCGGCAACTGCGCCGGCATCAACAGACGGTTGTTTTCGACCCGCGCGGCGGAAATCAGCGTAGTCACATCCGAGGCCAGGCGCTGCTCGATGGAATCCTGCAGCGCCAGGCTGAACGCGCCTTGCATGGCGGGCAACAAGCCCAGCATAAACAGCACGGCCAGGGTGGTGGCCGCGAGCATCAAGCGCACACGTAGCGAGCGAATCAACGGCAGCGCTCATTGAACAGGTAGCCCAGGCCACGCACGGTGTCGATCGGCTTGAACCCGGCCGGGCCTTCCAGCTTGCGGCGCAGGCGACCCACCAGCACTTCGATCACGTTCGGATCACGCTCGTCGTCATCGGGGTAGAGCTGCTCCATCAAGCGGTCCTTGGCGACCACTTGCTGATGATGACGCATCAGGTACTCGAGAATCCGGTACTCGTAGGCCGTCAGCGCCAGCGGCTGCTCATCCAGCGAGGCTTGTTTGCGATTGAGGTCCAGCAGCAACGGCCCGGCGACGATGGTCGATTGGGTGAACCCGCTGGAGCGGCGCAGCAAGGCGTTCATCCGCGCCTCCAGTTCTTCGAACTGGAACGGCTTGACCACGTAATCGTCGGCACCGGCGGCCAGGCCTTCGACCTTGTCCTGCCAGTTGCCGCGCGCGGTGAGGATCAGGATCGGAAAAGTCTTGGCCTGGCTGCGCAGTTGGCGGATCAGGTCCAGGCCGCCCATGCCGGGCAGGCCCAGGTCGATAATCGCCAGGTCATGGTTGAATTGGCCGGTCTGGTACAGGGCTTCCTCGGCATTGGCCACAGCTTCGACCACATGGCCGCTGTCGGTCAGGCGGGTGAACAGGTGATGGCGCAGCAGCGCCTCATCTTCCACGACCAGCAATTTCATAAGGCTCTCCAAGGCGATTCAACTGTCCGACAGGGGGATATCATAGCGGCCCTGCAAGTCTTGCGGGCGCAGTTTAATGCCATTGTATTGGCCCGTCAGGTGTTCGTAGCCGGTACGGTAGGCAGGTTGCGGCGTGGTCATGCCCAAGGATTGGCCCCAAGGCGCGGCCTGGCCGCCTACCTCTTCGAGGCTCACACGTTGGATCAGGTTGCTGGATTTCCTGGTTTTCTCGCTGCCGAACCCGGCAAAAGCACCGTCCGAAGCCTGAACCCCAGCAGTGGCACCGAGCATGCTTAAGGCCAGAATCAGCTTTTTGATCGCAGTCATTGGGCTTACCTCTACGCGTTTTGGCTGTTAAAGCCAGACTACGCAGGCGCCCCTGAACTCCCCCTGAACGGGCTCTGAACCTGGCCTGAACCGCTGCGGGCTATGCACTGGCGTACCAACTGACGCAAAATACCGCGCATGACGCCTCTACCCGCTTGCTGCACCCCACTCGACGCCCATTGGCCACTGCCCATCCCGCTGCCGGGCACGGTGTTCTTGAGCACGCGATTCGACCCGGCCTTGTTGCTCGCCGATGACTTCCAGCGCAGCGCAGTGCCGCCGCCGGCCAGCATCCAGCGCTCGGTGGCCAAACGCCAGGCGGAATTCCTCGCCGGTCGCCTGTGCGCCCGCGCAGCGCTGCAACAGCTTGACCAACTGGATTGCGTGCCGGCCATCGGTGATGACCGTGCGCCGGTGTGGCCTGGGCATATCAGCGGCTCCATCACCCACAGCACCGGGCATGCAGCGGCCATTGTCGGGCACAAGGCGCAATGGCGCGGGCTGGGGATGGACCTGGAGAACCTGCTGTCATTGGAGCGGGCGGAGCGTTTGGCTGGGGAGATTCTGACGCCCGACGAATTGCAGCGCATGGCACTGGGGCCACGCGAGCAGGTTGCCTTGCTGGTGACGCTGACGTTTTCGGTCAAGGAGAGCCTGTTCAAAGCGCTGTATCCGATTGTGCAAAAGCGTTTCTACTTTGAGCATGCCGAGGTGCTTGAGTGGTCGCAGGCCGGGCGCGTGCGGTTGCGGTTGCTGACGGACCTGTCTGCTGAATGGTGTTATGGCAAGGAGTTGGAGGGGCAATTTGCGGTGGAGGGGGAGCAGTTGTTGAGTCTGGTGGCGGTCGGCGCCTGATAGATCGCTATCTCGGGCAAGCCCGGCTCCCACCTTAGGTTTGCGAATGCATTCAAAATGTGGGAGCTGGCTTGCCTGCGATGGCGGTCTTAAGTCTTGTCCTGATCCCTGGGCCAACTCAAACTGAAACACGCCCCACCCAGGTTGTTGCTCTTGCTGATCAACGCCCGCCCGCCGTGCCAATAGATAATCCGCCGCACGATCGACAAACCCAGACCATGCCCGCCTGAAGCTCGCGTGCGACTGTCGTCCAGACGCAAGAATGGCGTGAAGATCCGCTCCCAGGCGCTTTCCGGCACGCCCGGCCCGTCATCTTCCACATCGATGCGGCAGCGCACCTGGCCCACTTGATAACTAATCAATACCTGGCTTTGGGCATGGCGCATGGCATTGCTCACCAAATTTTGCAGGGCGCGGTGCAGGTAGCGCGGTTCGGCGTCGACCCAGGCGTCATCCCAATGTGCCGAGGACAGGCAGATGCCACGGGCGACACTGACCTGCGGGCGCAGTGGCGATAATTCGCCGATCACCTGATCGAGCAAGGCATTAAGGTCGACCCGCTGGAAATTCAGCTCCGGCGCGCCTTGCTCCAGGCGGGCGTAGGTGAGCATCTCGTCGACCAGGCCGTCGAGGTCCTGGATATCGCTGTCCATGCCTTCCATATATTTACGCCGCGCCTCTGGGGTGGCGGCGTCGCCGATCATCTCCAGGCCAAAGCGCAGGCGCGCCACCGGGGTGCGCAACTCGTGGGAGACCGCGCGCACCAGCTCGCGCTGGATCGCCAGCAATTGCTGCAAGTGCTCGGCCATGCCATTAAAGGCGGCGGCCAAACGCCCTACCGAATCGGCGCCACGGGCCGGCACACGCACTTCCAGGTTGCCTTTGGCGATGCGCGTGGCCGCTGCTTCCAGGCCTTTGAGGCGCCGTTCGAGCTGACGCACCAAGAGGTACACGATCAACCCGATGAGCGTGAGGCTGATCAACGCGATCAGGATCAGCCACTGCGGCGGGTACGGGTTCATTTGATACAGCGGGCCGATTTCCAGCACCCACGGCGTGCCGACCATACCGGCGAATACGCGGATGGAATCGCCGCCCTTGCCCAGGGCCATCACCGTATCGCCTTCCGCGACGCGGCGGCGCTGGTCGTCATCCATATCCGCCTGATCCAGCGTCATCAGGTGCATCTCAAAGCCAAAACCCTTGGCCTCTTTTATGTCCGCCAGGCGTTGCGGCTGCTCGGCCACCGGGAAGCGCACCAGTTCGTCAGCCAGCAGGTAAATCGTCGCACGCGCCAGCTGCTCGCTGATCTGCTGCACTTCACCCGTTAGCACAAGCTGCGACTGTTCGCTGACCAGGCGCAGCACGCGCGCGGCATGCGGGCCGGTCTGCTCCACCAGCACCTGGCCACGTTGCAGGCGATTGCGCTGGGTCAGGTCCAACTGGGCGTCCGCCAAGGGACGCAGTTCCAGGGGAATGCCGAGCAAGCGCTCCCACACCGCCAGGGCGCGCTGGCGCTCGATCGCGCTCATCGGTTGCAGGTTGTCGCCCATCAGCGCGAAGGTGCCGTGGGCCAGACGCTCACGGTACTGGCCGCTGCGCACTTCATTGAGCAGGTGCAGGGCCAGCACGCCGAGCAACGCCACCAGGACCAGCGCCGCGCACATGCCGCCGTAGATGCGCAGGAAGATCGAGTTCACAGCGGCATGTCGGCGGCAGCTTCGGGGACGAACAAGTAGCCTTTGCTGCGAATGGTCTTGATCAGCCGCGGGTGAATCGGGTCGTCGCCGATCTTGGGCCGAATACGCGAGATGCGCACGTCGATGGAGCGGTCCTGGCCATCGTAGCCAATCCCGCGCAAGGCAATAAAGATTTCTTCGCGGGACAGGATGCGCCCGGCATTCGCCACCAGCAGCCACAAGAGGTCGAACTCGGCGCTGGTCAGCTCGATGCTGCCCTCGTGCAGCCAGGCTTCGCGCAGGGCGTTGTCCACCACCAGCGGGCCGAACTGCAGGCGCCGCTGGTTTTCCACGGCGGCGGGTATTGCCGGCTCGCTGCGCCGCAACAACGCCTGGATTCGCGCCAGCAACAAGCGCGGGCGCACGGGTTTGCACACATAGTCGTCGGCGCCCATGTCCAGGCCCTGCACCTGGTCCATATCGTCGGTGCGCGCGGTAAGCATCAGGATCACCCCGTCGTAGCGCTCGCGGACCTTGCGGCAGATGCTCAGGCCGTCCTCGCCGGGCAGCATCAGGTCGAGGATCACCAGGTCCGGTTGTTCGGCGATGATGCGCGCCGCCGCCTGGGCACCGTCACTCTCCACGGACACCTGCAAGCCGTTGCTCTCCAGGTAATCACGGGTCAACTCGGCCAATCGCTCGTCGTCTTCGACGATCAATATTTGCCAGGCTTCTTGCTCCATGCGCTACCTCGCTTCTCATTATTGTCATGTGCGGGAAACACAATGTGGCCTCTCTCTATAGGGGCCGATTGTAGCCATGGGCCAGCCCTCCAGTACACGCCTGGAAATCCATTCGGTGATCGCGTTTTTTTGTGATAGGGTTCGCGCCCTCAAAAAACCAACAGACGGTTTTTGCCTTGGAATATTCGGTGACAAACGGCGTAATCCAGCAGTACTGCGGCCTACACGGGCGTTCCACGTTTCATACACATTTTACCCACAGCGTTATCCACAGGTAGTGCGTTGCTAAGCCCCCCAAAACGCATTATCTTGTACCTCGGCGCTAAAAAAACCCTACATGTAGGGTTTTAAGCGAAAAACCAAACACAAATCAGACAAGAAACTCAAGCGCTTTCTTGCTCCTGTTTGGTTGAACCAAAGCCTTTTTTAAAAGCCCAAACCGCGCACGCGGATGGCAACCGTTTTCCCCGCCCAATTGGCAGAAAACGGTACGGGTGTTGCAGTGCTTGGAGCGAGCAACTGTCACCCGGCAGGAATACGGCCAAGGGCTCTTTGAAGCTCCGAACCGAAGACTTCGGCATGGAAGCGGCGCGATGAGCTCCCTTCCTCCTGTCCCGAAGTTGTTATGCCAGGCCCAGGCCTGTTGTAAGTGCTTCAGGACGGAACGGTGGGCACCTTGATGGTGCCCAAATAAATATAGAATGTGGAGACAACCCCCCATGCAAACCGACACAACTCGCGAGAACCCGCAGGGCTCCGTGCCGCAGGCCGCCGATTCGAACCTGGATCTGTCCGCCACCGCACCTGGCCAACTGCGCGTGATCAAGCGTAACGGCACTGTCGTTCCTTACACCGATGACAAAATCACCGTCGCCATCACCAAAGCGTTTCTTGCAGTTGAAGGCGGCACCGCTGCTGCCTCGTCGCGCATCCATGACACCGTTGCCCGCCTGACCGAACAGGTTACCGCGACCTTCAAGCGTCGCATGCCGTCGGGCGGCACCATCCACATCGAAGAAATCCAGGACCAGGTTGAACTGGCCCTGATGCGTGCCGGCGAGCAGAAAGTGGCACGCGACTACGTGATCTACCGTGACGCCCGTTCCAAGGAACGTGCCGTGCGCACCCCGGCTGAAGAAGCGGCCGTGCAAGCTCACCCGTCGATCCGCATTACCCTGGCCGACGGCAGCTTTGCTCCGCTGGACCTGGGCCGCCTGAACACCATCATCACCGAGGCCTGCGAAGGTCTGGAAGAAGTCGACGGTGACCTGATCCAGCGCGAAACCCTGAAGAACCTGTACGACGGCGTGGCCCTGACCGACGTCAACACCGCTCTGGTGATGACCGCCCGTACCCTGGTTGAACGTGAGCCGAACTACTCGTTCGTGACCGCGCGCCTGCTGATGGACACCCTGCGTGCCGAAGGCCTGGGCTTCCTGGGCGTGGCCGACAGCGCCACCCACCACGAGATGGCTGACCTGTACGCCAAGGCCCTGCCGGCCTACATCGCCAAGGGTATCGAATTCGAATTGCTGAACCCGATCCTGGCCACCTTCGACCTGGAAAAACTCGGCAAGGCGATCAACCACGAGCGCGACCAGCAGTTTACCTACCTGGGCCTGCAAACCCTGTACGACCGTTACTTCATCCACAAGGACGGTGTGCGCTTCGAACTGCCGCAAGTGTTCTTCATGCGCGTGGCCATGGGCCTGGCGATTGAAGAGAAGCACAAAGAAGACCGCGCCATCGAGTTCTACAACCTGTTGTCGTCCTTCGACTACATGTCGTCGACCCCAACCCTGTTCAACGCCGGCACCCTGCGTCCACAGCTGTCGAGTTGCTACCTGACCACCGTGCCGGATGACCTGTCGGGCATCTACCACGCGATCCACGACAACGCCATGTTGTCCAAATTCGCTGGCGGCCTGGGCAACGACTGGACCCCGGTGCGTGCCTTGGGTTCGTACATCAAGGGCACCAACGGCAAATCCCAGGGCGTTGTACCGTTCCTGAAAGTGGTCAACGACACCGCCGTTGCGGTCAACCAGGGCGGCAAGCGCAAAGGCGCTGTGTGTGCGTACCTGGAAACCTGGCACATGGACATTGAAGAGTTCATCGAGCTGCGCAAGAACACCGGTGATGATCGTCGTCGTACCCACGACATGAACACCGCCAACTGGATCCCTGATCTGTTCATGAAGCGTGTCTTCGATGACGGCCCGTGGACCCTGTTCTCGCCATCCGAAGTGCCGGACCTGCACGACCTGACCGGCAAGGCCTTCGAAGAGCGTTACGAGTACTACGAAGCCCTGTCCCAGTACCCAGGCAAGATCAAGCTGTTCAAGACCATCCAGGCCAAAGACCTGTGGCGCAAAATGCTGTCCATGCTGTTTGAAACCGGCCACCCATGGCTGACCTTCAAAGACCCGTGCAACCTGCGCAGCCCGCAGCAGCACGTGGGCGTGGTCCACAGTTCGAACCTGTGCACCGAGATCACCTTGAACACCAACAAGGACGAGATCGCCGTTTGCAACCTGGGCTCGATCAACCTGCCGAACCACATCGTCAACGGCAAGCTGGACACCGCCAAGCTGGAACGCACCGTCAACACCGCCGTACGCATGCTCGATAACGTAATCGACATCAACTACTACTCGGTGCCACAGGCGCAGAACTCCAACTTCAAGCACCGTCCGGTCGGCCTGGGCATCATGGGCTTCCAGGACGCCTTGTACCTGCAGCACATTCCGTACGGTTCGGACGCTGCGGTCGAGTTCGCCGACAAGTCCATGGAAGCGGTCAGCTACTACGCGATCCAGGCTTCCTGCGACCTGGCCGACGAGCGCGGCGCCTACGAGACGTTCCAGGGTTCGCTGTGGTCCAAGGGCATCCTGCCGCTGGACTCACAACAGATCCTGATCGAGCAGCGCGGCCAGAAGTACATCGACGTTGACCTGAACGAAACTCTGGACTGGGCGCCGGTACGTGCCCGTGTGCAGAAAGGTATTCGTAACTCCAACATCATGGCCATCGCACCGACCGCAACCATCGCCAACATCACTGGCGTATCGCAGTCGATCGAACCGACTTACCAGAACCTGTACGTGAAATCGAACCTGTCGGGCGAATTCACCGTGATCAACCCGTACCTGGTTCGCGACCTCAAGGCCCGCGGTCTGTGGGACTCGGTCATGATCAACGACCTGAAGTACTACGACGGTTCGGTGCAGCAGATCGAGCGCATCCCGCAAGAACTCAAAGAGCTCTACGCGACGGCCTTCGAAGTGGACACCAAGTGGATCGTTGACGCCGCCAGCCGTCGTCAGAAGTGGATCGACCAGGCGCAGTCGCTGAACCTGTACATCGCCGGTGCCTCGGGCAAGAAGCTTGACGTGACCTACCGCATGGCCTGGTACCGTGGCCTGAAAACCACTTACTACCTCCGTGCCCTGGCCGCGACCAGCACCGAGAAGTCGACCATCAACACCGGTAAGCTCAACGCTGTTTCCAGCGGCAACCACGGTGATGATTCGGTGCTGGCTGCTCCAGCCGGCCCGGCGCCAGTGCCAAAGGCTTGCGCGATTGACGAGCCGGATTGCGAGGCTTGCCAGTAAGCTGAGCGGTTGCTGAAAAGCCCGTTAACTCTTTTGGGTTAACGGGCTTTTTTATTGCAGCTTGTCTGTCACGCTATACAAATGCGTATGCCTCTCCCGGATCCTCCCTTCCAGGTCGACCACCTCGCCCGCCCCATAACTCTACGCGGCCGCCAATAACTGCCATCGAATGGTGATCGTAGTTCACAACCCCCAACGCACCACGGGCAAGTTCGTCACTCGATGACTGCCTGTACAAGCCTTTGAGACCCAGACGATCCAGCCCCTCATTACGGTGTTCACCGTCATTCAAACTCACTAATGCATCACGGTAACTTCTTTTGGCGTTGTGATCGTTCCCATAACCAAACCCATTATTACCTTCCATCTGCGCACGTTTGGCGCTGGCGGCGTACATAAAGTTGGCGTTGGTCATCATTTGCGGATCATTCCCCATGAACCGAGCCTGTTGCGCCGCCTGCGTTAATTCATTCCGGCTCAGATGGAGTTGAAACCCATCCTTCATCTGCACGTCCCATCCATCGCCTGCTGCTTTCACATCCCTGAACACGTCAGTAGCTTTCTTGCCAAACTTCATCATCGCGGCCTTTATGGCCGACACAGTGATGCAGTTTCCGTCTGGCCCCTGCCTGAAGCCACTCCAGATGTTGCCGAGTTCCCTGCCCATGCCAGGTTTTTCCCCAGGGTTGCTTTTGTCGGGCGTGTAGTTAGTGAATTGAGCTCCTTGAGTAAAGGGTTTGCTGCTCATGGACTCTACGGAGCCGAAATTACTGGGATTGACCGTGCCACCACCACCACCACCACCACCACCACCTGGTGACGGTTGAGGTGCTGGCGCAGGCGCTGGTGACGGCTCATCCGGGAACAGATCCGGAAACAGCTTCTTCAACAACGCGAGCAAATCGCTGGAGGCGTCCTTCTTCAACGCCTCAAGGATCTCCTTGAACTTCTCCTCCCCCAGCTCCTTGCGTTTTTTATTGAGCTTGTCCCGCAGGTCCTGGGCGGTTTGGTTTTTATTGCCCTTTTCGGCCTCATCCAACTGTTTGAGCATCTGGGCGACGGTTTTTTTATCGGCCTCGGCGTCATCCTTTTTTTCCTCTGTACGGCTTACGCCCCACAGATTCTGCCCCGCCCCCGCGCCGCCCACGTCATAACGCACACCTCCGGCCCCATGGCCAGACATCGACGAATTCCACATACCAGCCCCCGTAAGATCCAATACCTTTAAGTCCGATAAGTGGAATGAACGGCGTAGTCGGTTCCAGCAAAAGCATGTCGGGTCGTAATCGAGCGCAGGGTGGGAATTATTTCCAGCCAAATTGCACGCAAAAAAAAGCCCCTCGCGTGAGGGGCTTTCGTTCGCAGCAGTGTCAGGCCAACCGCATCAGGTCATCTGAATAATGGTCTGCATGATGGTGCTCTGGGTGGAGATGGTCTTGGCGTTCGCCTGGTAGTTGCTCTGGGCCTTGATCAGGTCCACCAGCTCGTTGGTCAGGTTGACGTTGGAGTTTTCCAGGGACTTGGACACGATCGACCCCAAGGTACCGGATTGCGGAGCGTCGTAACCCGGCTGGCCCGAGGCGAAGGTCTCTTTCCAGGTGGTGCCACCCGAGGGCTGCAGGCCCTGTTCATTGTTGAAGCTGGCCAGGGAGAGCTGGCCAATGGACTTGCTCTGCTGGTTGCTGAAAGTGGCGAACAGCACGCCGTTACCGTCGATGTTCAGGCCGGTGATCTGGCCGGTGGCGTAGCCATCGGTGACCGGAGGGTTACGATAGGTGGCCGAGTTGTACTGGGTGATGTTGCCCATGTTGATGGCAATCCCGCCAGGGTTGGCATTCGCGCCGTTTTTGGTCCACACACCATTGGTCACGGTACCCGGCACCCAGCCGGTCAGCTGCAAGGTGGTGCTGGAGGTGGTGCCGGTCACAATCCCGGTGAGTTTGCCGGAGCCGTCAAAGCTCAACGTCGATGCCACCGGTGGCGTCGAGCCTGTGCCGGTAGGCGCCGAACCGTCAGGGTTACGGCCGTCGATCAGGGTGTAGGACTTCCAGGTGTTGGAGTCGGTTTTGACCAGGTACTGCACCATCGGGTGCGCGTTACCCTGCGTGTCATACAACGTGGTGTTGTACTGGGTGCTGAACGAGCTGGACTCGGTTGGATCGAACGGGTGGGCCGCCTGGTCGATCACCGGCGAGGAAGAGTTCAGGTTACTGGTGGAGTCCACTTTGGTGGACGCCTTGGGCGGCAGGTTCGACAGGTTCAATTGCAGGTCGGTCAGCGCGCCTTTGATGATGTTGCCATCGGCGTCCGCTGCGTAGCCTTGCAGGCGCGAGGTGCCGGTGTTGTTGGTGATAAAGCCGTCTTTGTCCGCACGGAAAGTGCCGCTGCGGGTGTATTCCAGCGAACCGTCACTGCCCTTCTGCACGAAGAAACCGCCGCCCTGGATCGCCATGTCCAGCAAGCCGCCGGTGTTGTTGACGTCACCCTGGGTGAACTGCTGAGACACTGCCGCCAGGTTCACGCCGCTGCCGACACTGTTCTGGCCGGTGCCCAGTTTGGACGCCGCGTAGATGTCGGAAAATTCCGCGCGGGACGCTTTGAAACCGGTGGTCGCAACGTTGGCAATGTTGTTGCCGGTCACGTCCAGTTGTTTGTTGGCCGCATAGAGGCCGCTAAGGCCGATGTTAAAAGACATGTTTCTCTCCTTCTGCCGTATTTAGCCGGCTCTATGTACCGATAGTCTGAATTTGCGACAGCTTGACGCTGCCCATGCCGCCTGCAAGGTTGAGCAGCATTTCGCCGCCGGTCTTGCTCAACGTCACGCTGGTGACCGTTGCCGGCAGCGACGTCAACAGGGCAACCGAGTCGCCTTTGTCATTCTTGGTGCTGGCCGCGAAGGTGTAAGTGCCGGCGGGGGCGACTTCGCCATTGTCGTTCTTGCCATCCCAGATAAAGCTTGAATCGCCGGCGCTTTGGGCGCCCATGTCGATGGTGCGCACCACGTTGCCGTCTTTGTCGGTGATTTTCACCGAGACGTTGCCCGTCGCTGCCGTCACTGCCACCGAGCCGGTCATGCTTTTGCTGGTATCCACCATGGCCTTGTCGGTCTGGGTGATGATCGAACGCCCGACCAGCGACGACGCCTGCAGCGCTTGGGAAGAGCTGAAGTTGCTGGAGATCGCATTCACCGAGTCGTTCAGGGTGTTGATGCCCTCCAGGCTGCTGAATTGAGCCAACTGCGCCACGAAGGCGCCGTTATCTTGAGGCGACAGCGGGTTCTGGTTTTTCAGCTGGGTGACCAGCAATTGCAGGAACGCGTCCTTGCCCAGCGCCTGGTTGCCCGTGGCCGCCTTGGCGGCACCTTCAAGGCCGCTGTTATCTGTAGCAGTCTTGACCTTGGAGTTGAACAGGTCCTGAACCGCCGAGTTGGGTGTAGAAGTGGTATCAACAATGGCCATTATTTGGCGCCCCTTATCACTGACCCAGGGTCAGGACCTTCTGCATCATGGTTTTGGCGGTGTTCATCATTTCCGCGTTGGTCTGAAACGAGCGGCTGGCGGAAATCATGTCGGCCATTTCCTCAACCACGTTGACGTTGGGGTAGTACACATAGCCCTTTTCGTTCGCGGCGGGGTGGTTCGGCTCGTAGCGGGCTTCCAGGTTGCTCTGGTCCTCGACCACACCGAGCACCTGCACGCCTTGGCCGGCCGCATCCTGATTCTGGAACAGCGAATCACCGCTGCCGCTCTGGCCGGCCTGGCCACCCTGAAACATGGTGGCGAACACCGGGTGGCGGGCGCGGTAGGTCTGGTCAATGCTCGAAGACACGGTCTCGGCGTTGGCGATGTTACTGGCGACGGTGTTCAAACGCGTGGTCTGCGCGCTCATGCCACTGCCGGCAATATTGAAAACACTGGCGAGGGACATGGCTTACTCTCCGCGCAGGGCTGACATCAGCCCTTTGAATTTGCTGTTAAGCAGGGTGAAGCTGGCCTGAAAGTTCACCGAGTTCTCGGCGTAGGCCGATTGCTCCAACTGGGCGTCGACGGTGTTCTGGTCGATCGATGGCTGCATCGGCGTGCGATACAGCAGCGACTCGTCCCCATTGCCCAGGCCTTGCGCTTCGATATGACGGCTGTTGGTCATGTTCAAGGCGAAGGTGCCGTTCTTGGTCTTGTCCTGCTGCGCGGCGAGCACGGCGGAAAAGTCCAAGTCCCGAGCCTTGTAGTTCGGGGTGTCGGCGTTGGCAATGTTGTTGGCCAGGACTTCGGCACGCTGAGCGCGGAAGCCCAGGGCTTGTTCGTGGATACCGAGCGCTTTATCGAAGCTGATGCTCATGGCGGAAACCTTTAGGCTGACCTGCTTTTCGTATCTGGGTTATAGCAAGGCCCATGCCAATTCGCTGCATGCCCGTAAATCAAGGGGTTGCGCGGGATTTGCCGGCGGCAATGCCAGAAAAGCGGCAATGGGCTTCCGCGTGGCGCCAGTAAAGCGGCAATGGCGGTTGCCGCTTTTACTGCCGGTGGCAAACGCTAAACAGGCTGCCCCTGCGCGCCGGCGGCTTTGACCGTTCGTCTGCACTGTCATTTCTGACAGTTGTCGCGCCTGCCCTTCTACGCGCCTTATCTCGCAACCCCCTACATGCGAAAAGCAGAGGCACAACATGCTGACTATTCCTCCCCTCCGATTCGTCCTGCAGGACAACGCGCTACCCATTCCAAACCTGCAGACCAAACTGCTGATCGGTAAAACAGTTGAAATGACTTGCGCCTTTGCCATCAAGACGGGTGATCTGATCGTCGCAAACGTGATCGGCGAAAACGGCAGAACGTACAACCTGAGCTATGAGGCAGAGGAAGACGAGGCCGAGCTCAACTTTCCGATACTCAAATCATTCATTACCCGTAAGTCAGGCACCAATGTGTTTTTATTGCTACGCATTCGGCGTGGCAGCCGCGACGTGTACTTTGCGCCGACGTCAACCGTGTCCATCGACGCAGGCGTTATTGTTGTGCCTCTGCCTGGCACAGTGTGGGATTTCGCCGATGGCACGTTCCAAGGCTGGGTACCTCAGTCAGTTTATGCAGGCGGGGTGCTGCACGTCGTCAACGGCAGCGTGGTCGTTGACCTGCCCAGCAGCCAGGTAACCAGGGCTCACATCATCACTCGCCCCGTATCGGTCATCGCTGGGCGCACCTACGATTTCAGCTTTGATGTCTTAGGTGGTACACCCGCTGGAGATGGCTCGACGCTGTACCTGACGATTAACGGCAGCCGAATCGGTGCCAACGTACAAAACATAACCAACGCATCAACTCAAACCGGAACCGGGACATTTACCGCAGGCAGTACCGGCACTATGCATTTGGGTATTTTCAACGAGACCATCCCCGGCAAGGACAATCTTCTCTTCCTGGGCAATATCCGAATGACACCCAGGCCCTAACCACCGCCCGTAAAAAAAACCGGCGCTCGGCGCACATAAAAACGGGAAGCCTTTGCAGGGCTTCCCGTTTTTTTTGCTCAAGCCACCGTCACTTGGCCTGATAAATGATGCCTGGGCTGCATTGCACCATCTGGTAATGGTCCGGTAGCCCGTTGAGCGCTTCGGACGCGCCAAGAAACAGGTAGCCCCCGCGCTTAAGCGTACCGTGAATGCGCAGCAGGATGTCCTTCTTCACCTCTGCCGAGAAGTAGATCAGCACATTGCGGCAGAACACCATGTCGAACTTGCCGAGGCTGGCATAGCTGTCGAGCAGGTTGAACGAGCGAAACTCCACACGGCTCTTGATCGGCGCCTTGACCGCCCAGCGCCCGGCCCCTTTGGGGTCGAAGAAGCGTTGCAGGCGCTCCTGGGACAAACCACGGCCCAGGGCCAGGCTGTCGTACTCGCCGGTCTTGCAGTTGGTGAGCATGGTGCCGGACAAATCGGTGGCGACAATCTGCGCGCCGGCCTTCAATTGGCCCATGTTCGTGCGCTCGAACTCATCGATCGACATCGAGATCGAGTACGGTTCCTGCCCCGAAGAACAGGCGGCCGACCAGATGCGCAGGCGCTGGCCGGGGCTGGCCTTGATGGCCTCCGGCAGCACTTTGTTCTTGAGCACTTCAAAGGGGTAGGTATCACGAAACCACAAGGTTTCGTTAGTGGTCATGGCATCTACCACCATTTCCTTAAGCCCACTGCGCGGCTGGCCCTGGATGCGCTGCACCAACTCGCCCAGGGACTTGATGCCCTGCTGCTCCATCAGTTTGTTGAGACGGCTGGATACCAGGTACTGCTTGTTTTCACCGAGCAATATGCCACAGGCTTTTTCCAGGAAGACCCGGAACTGTTCGAAATCCAAATTACCCGTAGACAATGATACCGCCTCTTAAATCGTGTGACCGCCAGGAGGAAATCCCCCTAGCCGTGATCTGCTGCCTTGATCCGGTCGACTACCCGGGATGCCAGGTCATCAGGGCGGAATTTGGCCAGGAAGTCATCGGCACCGACCTTCTTGACCATCGCCTGATTGAATACGCCCGACAAGGAAGTATGCAGGATGATATGCAATTTTTGCATGCGTGGGTCGTTACGTATTTCGGCCGTGAGGGTGTAGCCGTCCATTTCCGGCATTTCAATGTCGGAGATCATCATCAGGAACTCTTCCTCCGGCTTCTTGCCTTCGTCCACCAGCTTGCGCAGGTAATCCAAGGCCTGGCGACCATCGTTCAAGGCCACCACTTCCACGCCGACGGTTTGCAGGCAACGGCTGACCTGCTTGCGCGCCACCGAGGAGTCGTCCACCGTCAGCACACGCAGTGACACTGCCTTGTGCGCGGTTTCGGCGTCTACCACGCCAACCGAAATGGTTTCCGAGGTGGGGGCGACTTCGGCGAGGATCTTTTCCACGTCGATGATTTCGACCAACTGGTTGTCGACCCGCGTCACCGCCGTGAGGTAGTGATCGCGCCCGGTGCCCTTGGGCGGCGGATGGATCTCCTCCCAGTTCATGTTGACGATGCGTTCCACCGAGCGCACCAGGAAACCCTGGGTCTTGGTGTTGTATTCGGTGATGATCACAAAGGGGCTTTCGCGGTCCTGCAACCCCGAAGAACCGGTGGCCATGGCCAGGTCGAGAATCGGAATGGTCGCGCCTCGGATATTCGCTACGCCGCAGACCACCGGGCTGGATTTAGGCAATATGGTCAGCTTGGGGCACTGCAGCACTTCCCGCACTTTAAACACATTGATGCCGTACAGCTGCTTGCCGTCCAGGCGAAAAAGCAACAGTTCCAGGCGATTCTGCCCTACCAGCTGTGTGCGCTGGTTTACTGAGTCCATTACTCCTGCCATGCCTTGACTCCTACGCTAAAACCTTTGGCTATACCTACAAGGGCAACGACGCTCACCCAACACTAAACGGCACGGGCTTTGCTATTTATTGGTCTATGAACCTTAAAACGACAGTTTTCCGACGCATCCCACGGTATCGCAGATTGCTCTGCGCAACGATGGCTTTGCTTGCCTTGGGCTCGGGCACCACGGCTCGCGCAGATAATGTCACCTTGCCTGATCTCCTTATCGGCGTCACCCAAGGCTTTCTTGAGTTCACTGTAGAAGATTATCTGGCAACCACCCAAACGCCGGGGCGTTACGAAATCCAGGTCAACCAACTGGACCCGCGCCTGCGCATGCCCATGTGCGACAAGGAATTGACGGCGAGCCTTGAAAGCCCGGCCCAACCCATCGGCCGCGTGACGGTAAAAGTGCGCTGCGAGGGCGCCTCACCCTGGACGGTGTTTGTGCCGGCGCAGGTCAAACTGTTCCGCGACGTAGTGGTCGTCACACGCCCGCTCAAACGCACCGGCATCATTGGTTTTGAAGACGTGGCCCTGCGTGAACGCGACATCAGCCTGATCAACCAGGGCTACCTCACCGCTGTGGACCAAGCCATCGGGCAGAAACTGACCCGACCAATGGTCACCGACCAGGTTATTACGCTGGTGCATCTGGAACAGGCTGAGGTGATTCGCAAGGGCGACCAGGTGGTGATTTCCGCCAGCAGCGGTGGGCTGACGGTAAAAATGCCGGGGGAAGCGCTGTCCAATGGCGGGATGAGCGAGCAGATCCGGGTCAAGAACCTCAATTCCAACCGTGTGATCAAGGCGCAAGTGACGGCGCCGGGCCAAGTCGAGGTGGCACTATAGATCACTGGTGTGAAACGCCAGGTTTTCCTACACTGTGCGTGGGATGTCGACCTGTACAGGTTTATTGTCAATCGGGCCTAAAGTTTGTCCGGGTATGGCCGAAAACATGGCAAGCGTCCAAATACCCAGAGGTTTTTTTAACATGGTCATTGATTTCAGTCGTTTAAATAACACCCAGGCTTTGCCGGGCAATACGCGCACCAGCGGGGCAAAGGACGGCGTAGACGCCAAGTCCCAGCCAGCACCTGCCGCCAAGGCAGAACAGGCCAGCGCCAGCCAGAGCGGGGAATCGGTACACCTGAGCAATGAGGCTCAACAGTTGCAGAAGGTCACTGACTCGCTGCGCGATCAACCCGTTGTCAATAAAGCCCGCGTGGCCGAATTGAAGCAGGCAATCGCTGATGGCAGCTATAAAGTCGACAGCAACCGTGTAGCCAGCAAGCTGCTTAACTTCGAAGCCGAGCGCTAGGCAAAGGCCTGCGCAGGGCTTGTGGACGCTTAAAACCCAAGGCCAGCCATGCACCACGACGAACATTTGCTTGAACTGATCATTGATGATCTGGCGCCGACGCAACTTCTGCTCGAGCTGCTCAAAGAAGAATCCCTGGCCCTCTATGGCCGGGATATGCGCTTGCTGGAGGAAATTCTGGCGCGCAAACAGTCGCTGATCGTGCTGCTGGAGCAGCATGGCAAGAAGCGCAGCGAAATTCTCATCAGCCTCGGCCTGCCGGCTGATCATGACGGCCTGGCACAACTGGCCAGCCACTCCTCGGTAGGCGATCAGTTGCTGGCGCAGAGCACCGCACTCAATCAATTGCTGGCCCAGTGCCAGGAAGCCAACCTGCTCAACGGCCAGTCGATCCAGCTGCAGCAGGCTACGACCGCCAACCAGTTGCGCATACTCCACGGCGGAGAGCCTCCTGCGCTGTACAACGCCCAGGGTTCCACCTCGCGACTGGTCAAGCCAAGCACCCGCAGCCAAGCCTGACACCGGTTTACAGCGCGCCCTATCCAAGGCGCGTTACATACTGGCAAAATGCCGGTTCTTGCGTGTAGTCGTATTTTGTCTGGAGATGGAAGAACCGTGTTCAACGCCCTTAATGCGGAAGATGCTCCGCAGCCACCCAAGGTGCTCACCACGCCTCTGGAAATCGCCAGCACGTTGCGGATGCTGCAAGAAAGCCATGACCCGCTGATCATCACTTTTCATGAACGCAGCCAGCGGTTTCAAAGCTATCTGGTGGATATTGATCGGGAGAGCAAAACGCTCGCCCTCGACGAAATGATCCCCCGTGACGGTGAACGCTACCTTGAAAATGGCGAACCGTTCCGCATTGAAGGTTTCCATGATGGCGTGCGAATCGCCTGGGAAAGCAACGGCACGCTGACCATCAGTGAAAAAGGCGGCCACCGCATCTACACCGGCAGCATGCCCGACGAGGTGGTCTACCATCAGCGTCGCAATGCCTTTCGCGCCGCATTGAAGCTGGCCCAACTGGTCAGCATCGAGCTGGGTGGCGAAAAGCTCAAGGCACCGATCAGCGGCAAGCTGCTGGACATCTCCGCCACCGGCTGCAAGCTGCGTTTTGAAGGCGACATCGCCGATCGCCTGCAACTGGGCCAGGTCTATGACCGCTTTATCGCCGCCCTGCCCTTCGGCAGCATGACCACTTCGGTGGAACTGCGTTACCTACACTTCGAAGACAAGATCAACACCACCTTCGCCGGCGTGCGCTTTCACAACATGAGCGGCTTGGTACAGCGCCAGGTTGAACGTTTTGTGTACCAGTTGCAGCGCGAAGCGCGGCGCTTTGACAAGGACGACGACTTTTAAACCTTAAAGGCCGCGTCAATAAAAACGGGCAGATCCTGATGGGATCTGCCCGTTTTTGCTTTCAGGGGCGCGCCCTGCTCAAGTCATGAGGATGCTCGTCCGGCCCCAGAGGCTCCGGCGGCCCTTCAAAAGCGGGTTCATCCGCGGGTTGTTGCGGGTCAGTTTCGGTTTCAGGTTCCGGCTCAGGCACAACGTTCTGCATTTGCTCCTGCACCACCGCCTCATCCACCCGCGGGTCGAGGCACGCCACCAGCGGCGAGCTGGACATACTGTCAGGCATTGCCACGTGATGCAGTGGCGCATCATCCACTTGGTGCAGGTTGGTTACCGCCTTCGGCCGGATACGCCATACCAGGATCAATGCACACAGGCTGAAAAACGCATACAGCATGTGGCTGCCGAACAGCTTCATCACCACACCCGCCAACAGCGGCCCGACACTCGCGCCGATGCCGTAAGTCACCAGCAACATGGCCGTCAGCGACACGCGGCGATCACCTTCCACATGGTCATTGGAGAACGCCACCGCCAAGGGATACAGGCAGAACTGCACCAGGGAACACAGGAAGCCGGCCACGAACAGCACTTCCAGCGGCACCTGGGTCATTACGGCCAACGGCAACGCCGCCACTGCCAGGCACAAGGCAAAGCAGCGAATCAGCAGGGCGCGATCATAGCGGTCCGACAACCAGCCCAATGGCCACTGCACCAACAAACCGGCAAAAATGCAGCTACCCATAAACAGACCGACCTGCTCGGTGCTCAAGCCTTGCTGCGAGGCATACAGCGGCGCCAGGCCGTAGAACGAGCCGACGATCAGCCCCGCGCCCAGCACCGTGCTCAGCGACTGCGGCACACGCTTGATAAAGAAGCGCGGCTCCATGGGCGCCGGGTGTAGCGGCGCCGGGTGAATGCGTCGGGTCATGGCCACCGGCACCAGGCACAAGGCAAAGCACAAGGCCACCAGCATGAGCAACTCAAGGCCAAGTTCAGGGTGCATGACCAGGATCAACTGACCCAGCACCAGCCCGAGATAGGACGCGATCATGTAACCGCTGAACACCACGCCACGCTGCTTGGCGTCCGCCTGCTCATTGAGCCAGCTTTCGATGACCATGTACTGGCACATCATCCCCAGGCCCACGATCATCCGCAGCACAATCCAGGCCGGCAGCCAGTTGATCAGGCCATGGCCCAACACCGCCGCGCCGACAATCCCGGCACAGGTGGCATACGCGCGAATATGCCCGACGCGGGCGATAAGCCGATGGCCGATCTTGCCGCCCAGCACCAGGCCGAAGTAGTTGGCCGCCATCAAGGCACCCACCCACAGGCTGTCGACGTGGTCGGCTGCCAGACGCAAGGCAAGGTAAGTGCTGAGCAGGCCGGACCCGATCAACATCATCAAGGAGGCGAAATAAAGGGCTCGAAAAGATTTCCAGATCTGGCGCATCGGCGTTCCGAGCGGCTCCTTGAAGTGAGGGACAGGGCTATCAGCATGATAGTCCGGGGTTGCCGGGAGCGGACAGAAGCAACGGGCCGTTTTCCGGGGAATATTTTTGCTTAATCGTTCAGACGCTGCCTGGTCGCATGCAGGGTACATATGCAACGTACAAAAGTACGCGAAACACACGGCGCCCCTGCTGTGAACCCTGATAGGCGGCAAGGTTCGACCGGTGTTGCCGGTGCGCACAAAAAAGCCCTGCCAGGACAACCTGTGCAGGGCTTTTGAAGATGGTGTCCCAGGGCCGGTTCGAACGGCCAACCTTCCCCTTAGGAGGGGGATGCTCTATCCAATTGAGCTACTGGGACAAATGACAGCCATCGGGCACGGGGCACTGCGACGGACGGCGTGCATGTTAACGGCCGAGGTGGGTTTTGTCATGTCGTCCGTGGGCTTTTTGAGTGTAGGCCGATCCTTGTTCCGCCGATGCGCGCCTTGCCCCGCAACCACGGGGCCCGGACCCTGTCGTGCAAAATGCACTACCCCAAAATGCCATCATTGCAAATTGCAACCTGGCGATGCTTTAGATTAGACTTAAGTAGTTGATTTTACTGAAATAATAGATTGGCACGGGACCTGCAATACTTCTCCTACAAACCCATTCAGCCACGGCGTTTAGCGGAGAACATGACCATGAACAGTGCCCTTCTGTTAGCCCTCAACACCATAGCCCTGGCTGCACTGGTGATGTTTCATTTCCAATCGACCGGCAGTAATGATCCTGCACAGATCAGCCAGGCCGTGCCGCACCACCTGCAACAACGCCCGCAATTGGCGGTGATGACGCCCAACGCGCAATCGCCGATACGCCTGACCCAAGGCACCCAGACTGCACCGGCATCCGAACATTGGGTTTTCTGAGGAAGCCATTGATGAGCAAATCCGCCTGGCTGTTTTTGTGCCTGACTATCGCCACTGGCGTTCTGGGTCTGGGCGCCACCTCTGAAGAAGGGCAAACCGCTGCAACTGTTGCTGCGGCTGTGTTCACAAGCTTCCTCCTGTTGACGCTTTTCATGGGCCGCAAAATAAAGTTCGATCCAGTTTTGCGCTGACCCCTGCACCGCACCTTCCCCCTTCGACCTTATGTCGCCCCGCGCTAGCAAATCGGCAAATTGCCACTAGTCTTAAAAATAAGGGCAAAAGGCCACTTTGCTTTAGGATGTGCGGCTTCAACCCCTGTGCCGGCCTGGACTGACGGGAAGTTCCGTTGCGGAATGACCCGTTTGAAAGTTTTCCAACCAGTCCGCAAAAATACAAATGAGTGCTGGCATTAAGCCTTTAGGCAGTTCAATATTTGTCACAGAATTGACGCCAAGGAACTGTCAAATCTGAGGCATGATGCGGCCTCTTTGCAATTCGGGTTGAACTTTGGTCGTGAGCCTTGTCTTAACACTCATCTTGCGGCCAATTCCAGAAACCGCTCCCCTGAACTAACCGGTTAAATATATGCGCCCATTGAAACAGGCAATTTATTCCAGCCGTACGGCTGACAAGTTCGTCGTACGTCTGCCAGACGGAATGCGGGAACGCATTGCCGAGGTGGCTCGCAATCATCACCGCAGCATGAACTCCGAAATCATCGCGCGCCTGGAGCAGAGCCTTATTCAGGAAGGTGCGCTGGGCGAAGAGTTGAGCATGCGCCTGGACAGCCCCGAGCTGTCACTGCACGAACGCGAACTGCTGCAGCGTTTTCGTCAGCTCTCCCACCGCCAGCAGAATGCTCTCGTCTCGCTTATCGCGCACGACGTTGAGGCGGCCGCAGAAGCCAATTGATCTGCAACTGAAAGCCGAAGCCAGCGCTATGCTGGCTTTTTTTTGCGTGAAATTTGAGAGGCACGGCAGAGGGCGGCGTGGGAGCCGGGCCCCCACAGGGATCAGAGCAGAAAGATCGTCGCCAGGCCCAGGAAGATGAAAAAGCCACCGCTGTCGGTCATGGCCGTGATCATCACACTGGCACCCATGGCCGGGTCACGCCCCAGACGTGCCAGCGTCATGGGGATCAACACGCCCATCAGCGCCGCCAACAGCAGGTTGAGGGTCATGGCTGCCGTCATTACCACGCCCAGTGACCAACTGCCATATAGCAAGTAAGCCACCACACCGATCACGCCGCCCCACACCAAACCGTTGATCAGGCCCACGGCCAACTCTTTGCGCAACAGGCGCGAGGAATTGGCCGTACTGACCTGGTCCAGTGCCATGGCACGCACAATCATGGTGATGGTCTGGTTACCGGAGTTGCCGCCGATACCGGCCACAATCGGCATCAGGGCCGCAAGCGCTACCAGCTTCTCGATCGACCCCTCAAACAGACCGATCACGCGCGAGGCAATGAACGCGGTGATCAGGTTGACAGCCAACCACGCCCAGCGGTTATGCAGGGAGCGCCAGACTGACGCAAAAATATCTTCCTCTTCACGCAGACCCGCCATGTTGAGGACTTCGGTTTCACTCTCTTCACGAATCAGGTCGACCATTTCATCGATGGTCAAACGGCCAATCAGCTTGCCGTTCTTGTCGACCACCGGCGCCGAGATCAAGTCATAACGCTCAAATGCCTGGGCGGCCTCGTAGGCGTCTTCATCCGGGTGGAAACTCACCGTATCGCTGGCCATCAGATCCGCTACTTTCTTGTCCGGATCATTGACCAGCAAACGTTTGATCGGCAACACGCCCTTGAGAATGCCTTCGTAGTCGACTACGAACAATTTGTCGGTATGACCCGGCAGCTCTTTGAGGCGACGCAGGTAACGCAAAACCACTTCCAGGCTGACGTCTTCGCGGATGGTGACCATCTCGAAGTCCATCAGTGCGCCAACCTGATCCTCGTCGTAAGACAACGCGGAGCGCACACGCTCACGCTGTTGGCTGTCGAGGGCCTCCATCAATTCATGGACAACATCACGCGGCAGCTCTGGCGCCAGGTCAGCCAGCTCGTCGGCGTCCATCTCCTTGGCGGCAGCCAGGAGCTCGTGATCGTCCATGTCGGCGATCAGGGTTTCACGGACCGAGTCGGATACTTCGAGGAGGATGTCGCCGTCGCGGTCAGCCTTGACCAACTGCCACAGAGTCAGTCGATCATCCAGCGGCAAGGCTTCAAGAATATAAGCGACGTCGGCAGAGTGCAGGTCATCGAGCTTGCGTTGCAGCTCAACGAGGTTTTGCCGATGAACCAGGTTTTCGACGCGGTCGTGGTGCGGGCCTTCCTGGCGGTGCGTGAGGTCTTCGACCACGCGCTGACGCTGCAGCAGCTCGATGACTTGAGCCAGGCGATCCTGCAGGCTGTCTTGTGTTTTCTTTACTTCTACTTCGGTCATAGGCGAACTCCACTCCCAGCAGCGGGGCACGCCGGAAGGATCAATCAGTCAATTCATGATTGGTAAAGCGGGGTACTGAGCAACTACTGGGTAAGTCCATGGAGGTATTCCACAAGCCCCGGCGGGGCTGACGGGCGCAATGATACACGCTGCGCACGCTTTTAACGTTAAAAAACTGGAAAGAACAAGCGCTTGCGAGCCAAAGCTGAGCATCGGCTGCATCTATGAACTGCGACGACACAGCCCGGAAGGAAAACACATGAGGCCGGAAGAAAGAGCTGAAATCCTACACAAACCCCAGACGGCAAAAAGCCCGCACTAGGCGGGCTTTTTGTTTGTATGGTGCACTCGACAGGATTCGAACCTGTGACCGCTCGGTTCGTAGCCGAGTACTCTATCCAGCTGAGCTACGAGTGCAGATTGTGTTTTTAGACCAGATCACAACTGGTTGAAGCCAAGTCACCTGCATTGCTGCAACTGACTCTTAAATGGTGCACTCGACAGGATTCGAACCTGTGACCGCTCGGTTCGTAGCCGAGTACTCTATCCAGCTGAGCTACGAGTGCATTTGTTGCCGCGCATTATAGGCCGTTCAATCTCTATGTAAAGCTATTTTTTCGTTTAATTTCAACAACTTAGCGAAAAAACCAGATTGCAACGTACTAAGCAAATAATGGCGGAGAACGGGGGATTCGAACCCCCGACACCCTTTTGAGGTGTACTCCCTTAGCAGGGGAGCGCCTTCGGCCACTCGGCCAGCTCTCCGCAACACGGGGCGTATATTAACCACGTTCATCCCCGTTTGCAAACATAAAAAACGATAAAAATTAAAGGCTTGGTTCTTCGTCCTTCTCTTTCTTGATCCGCAGGTAGATTTCCTCGCGGTGGACCGCTACCTCTTTCGGAGCGTTAACCCCGATACGCACTTGATTGCCTTTGACGCCGAGCACAGTCACGGTGATTTCGCCATCACCGATAATCAGGCTTTCTGCGCAACGACGAGTCAGAATCAGCATACCTTTCACCTCACGCATTTCAGTTCAGGAACAACAGTCTGCAAAAAAAAGGCGTTCGACCCATGACCTGACGGCCATAGCCCTAACGGCCTAAGTATTGTCGAGCGCACGCAAAAGACCATGCGCTCCACAAAAAAATGAAAGGCGCGGTAAACCGCGCCTTCCGGGCATTGCCTTACTCGCCCTGTCGCGCCGGAGCGTCCAGTTCAAAAGCAGTGTGCAGTGCGCGTACAGCCAGCTCCAGGTACTTCTCCTCGATCACCACCGAGACTTTGATTTCCGAGGTGGAGATCATCTGGATGTTGATGCTTTCCTTGGCCAGCGCCTCGAACATGCGGCTGGCAACGCCGGCATGGGAACGCATGCCCACACCCACGATCGACACCTTGGCAATCTTGGTATCGCCGACCACTTCACGGGCGCCGATCTCGCTCGCAGTGTTCTGCAGGATACGCTCGGCTGCATCGTACTCGTTGCGGTGCACGGTGAAGGTGAAATCGGTGGTGTTATCGTGCGAAACGTTCTGCACGATCATGTCGACTTCAATGTTCGCGCCGCTGATAGGGCCGAGGATCTTGAAGGCCACGCCCGGGGTGTCTGGCACGCCACGGATCGTCAGCTTGGCTTCATCGCGGTTGAAAGCGATGCCGGAAATGATCGGCTGTTCCATGGATTCCTCTTCATCAATAGTAATGAGGGTGCCCGGACCCTCTTTGAAGCTGTGCAATACGCGCAGCGGAACGTTGTACTTGCCGGCGAACTCCACCGCGCGGATCTGCAACACCTTGGAACCGAGGCTGGCCATTTCCAGCATCTCTTCAAAGGTGATCTTGTCCAGGCGCTGGGCCACGGACACCACACGCGGGTCGGTGGTGTACACGCCGTCCACATCAGTATAGATCTGGCATTCATCGGCCTTGAGGGCCGCTGCCAGTGCCACACCGGTGGTATCCGAACCGCCACGCCCGAGGGTCGTGATGTTGCCCTGCTCGTCCACACCCTGGAAGCCTGCTACAACTACCACGCGGCCGGCTTTCAGATCTGTGCGGATTTTCTGATCATCGATCTGCAGGATGCGGGCCTTGGTATGCGCGCTGTCGGTGAGGATGCGCACCTGGCTGCCCGTGTAGGACACCGCCGGCACGCCACGCTTGTTCAGCGCCATGGCCAGCAAGGCGATGGTCACCTGCTCGCCGGTGGACACGATCACATCCAGCTCACGCGGCAGCGGCTGTTGATCACCACTGATTGCCTTGGCCAGATCGATCAGGCGATTGGTCTCGCCGCTCATGGCTGACAGCACCACCACCAGGTCATCGCCGGCGTCGCGGAATTTCTTAACCTTGTCGGCGACCTGCTCGATTCTTTCGACAGAACCGACCGAGGTGCCTCCGAATTTCTGTACGATCAAAGCCATTTCTAAGCCGCCTCAGCCCGTAAAGGGGCGCCCAATAAACAAATCTTCCAGCACCCAAACGAGCCCATGACTAAACCATGGGCTCGCTAACAGTGCCTTAAATGCCAGCCTCGACAAACGGCACGGTCAGGGCCAGGGCCGCGTCCAGGGAGCCTGCGTCTACACCACCGCCTTGCGCCATGTCCGGACGACCACCACCCTTCCCGCCCACTGCCGCAGCGGCTTGCTTCATCAAATCACCGGCCTTGAGTTGGCCAGTCAGGTCTTTGGTTACACCGGCAACCAGAACGACCTTTTCCTCATGGACACCGCCGAGCAGGATCACTGCGCGGCCGAGCTTGTTCTTCAACTGATCGACCAAGGCCAACAGCGCCTTGCCGTCCTGGCCATCCAAGCGCACAGCCAGCACTTTCACGCCCTTGACGTCCAGCGCGGAGGCCGACAGATCGTCGCCCGCTGCGCTCGCCGCCTTGGCCTGCAACTGCTCCAGCTGTTTTTCCAGTGCGCGGTTGCGCTCCAGCACGGCCGACAGCTTGTCGATCAGGTTGTCGCGGCTGCCCTTGACCAGGCCGGCCGCTTCCTTGAGTTGTTCTTCAGCCGCATTGAGGTAGGCCAGGGCCGCAGCACCGGTGACCGCTTCAATACGCCGTACACCGGAGGCCACGCCGCCTTCGCTGATGATTTTCAGCAGGCCGATATCGCCGGTACGGTTGGCGTGTATACCGCCACACAGTTCCACCGAGAAGCTGCCGCCCATGCTCAGTACGCGCACTTCGTCGCCGTACTTCTCGCCAAACAGCGCCATGGCGCCTTTCTTCCTGGCGGTCTCGATATCGGTTTCTTCGGTTTCAACCGGGGTGTTCTTGCGAATCTCGGCGTTGACAATGTCTTCCAGCGCCTTGATCTGCTCAGGCTTGATCGCTTCAAAGTGGCTGAAGTCGAAACGCAGGCGCTGGCTGTCCACCAACGAACCCTTCTGCTGCACATGCTCACCCAACACCTGGCGCAACGCAGCGTGCAGCAAGTGAGTGGCGGAATGGTTCAAAGCAGTTGCATGCCGCACGTCGGCGTCGACTTGAGTGTCAACCGGCGCACCGACCGTCAGGTTGCCCAACACCAGTACACCGTGGTGCAGGAACGCGCCGCCGGTCTTGGTGGTGTCACGCACTTCAAAACGCCCGGAGGTCGAACTGAGGAAACCGCAGTCACCCACCTGGCCACCGGATTCGGCGTAGAACGGCGTCTGGTCCAGCACGACTACCGCTTCTTCGCCTTCGCTCAATACGTCGACCGACTTGCCGTCTTTGTAGATGGCCACGATCTTGGCCGCGCCCACGGTCGCCGCGTAGCCGGTGAACTCGGTGGGCACGTCAACCTTGACCAGGGTGTTGTAGTCCAGGCCAAAGGAGCTGGCGGAACGGGCACGCACGCGCTGGGCTTCCATCTCACGCTCAAAACCGGCCTCATCGACGGTCAGCTCGCGCTCGCGGGCGATGTCGGCGGTCAGGTCCATCGGGAAACCGTAGGTGTCATACAGCTTGAACACCACATCGCCCGGCACCACGGTGCCTTTAAGCTCAGCCAGGTCCTGCTCGAGGATCTTCAGGCCGTGCTCCAGGGTCTTGGAGAACTGCTCTTCTTCAGCCTTGAGCACGCGCTCGATGTTGGCCTGCTGCTGCTTGAGTTCCGGGAAGGCATCGCCCATCTCGGCGACCAGCGCGGCCACGATCTTGTAGAAGAAGCTGCCGGTGGCGCCCAGCTTGTTACCGTGACGGCAGGCGCGACGGATAATACGGCGCAGCACATAGCCACGGCCTTCGTTGGACGGCAGCACACCGTCGGCGATCAGGAAACCGCACGAACGGATGTGGTCCGACACCACCTTGAGCGAAGACTGGTTGTCATTGGCGCAGCCAATGGCAGCCGCCGAGGCGCTCAGCAGGTGGGTGAACAGGTCGATTTCGTAGTTGGAATGCACGTGCTGCATCACCGCACTGATCCGCTCCAGGCCCATGCCGGTGTCCACCGACGGCGCCGGCAGCGGATGCAACACGCCATCGGCGGTGCGGTTGAACTGCATGAAGACGTTGTTCCAGATCTCGATGTAACGGTCGCCGTCTTCTTCCGGCGAGCCCGGTGGGCCGCCCCAGATGTCGGCGCCGTGATCATAGAAAATCTCGGTGCACGGGCCGCACGGGCCGGTATCGCCCATGGTCCAGAAGTTGTCGGACGCGTAAGGCGCGCCCTTGTTGTCGCCGATGCGAATCATGCGCTCGACGGGCACACCAATTTGCTGGGTCCAGATGTCATAGGCTTCGTCGTCGGTCGCGTAGACCGTAACCCAGAGCTTTTCCTTGGGCAGCTTCAACACGCCGGTCAGGAAGGTCCAGGCGAAGGTAATCGCATCTTTCTTGAAATAGTCGCCGAAGCTGAAGTTACCCAGCATCTCGAAGAAGGTGTGGTGACGGGCGGTGTAGCCGACGTTTTCCAAGTCGCTGTTCTTGCCGCCGGCGCGTACGCACTTCTGGCTGCTGGTGGCGCGGGTGTAGGCGCGCTTTTCCTGGCCCAGGAAGCAGTCCTTGAACTGGTTCATCCCCGCGTTGGTGAACAGCAGGGTTGGGTCATTGCCTGGGATCAAGGAGCTGGAGGCTACACGGGTGTGGCCTTGCTCTTCGAAGAAGCGAAGGAAGGCTTCACGGATTTCTGCGCTTTTCATTAGGTTCTTCCACGGAGTCTGCGGCCAAAGGCCAGTGCGCAACATCATCAGACGGAGCGACGGCAAAGGGCCGCATTATATCGGCCCTTTGCCGGTGGTACAGCGTGTTTATGTGATAGAAACAGTCAATTAGACGGTCTGCACGATCATTTTCGGGAAAACTCGACAAATGTCTGCACCACGTGCTCCATCTGCGCCCGGCTGACATCCAGATGAGCGACCATGCGCAGACGCGGCGCGGCGCTCAACTTGATCCCGCGTTCGGCGGCGAAGGCCTTCAGCGCCTGGGCCTGATCGCCAATCTGCACGTACACCATATTGGTTTGTACCGGCTCCACCTCAAAGCCGGCGTCGCGCAGCGCATCCCCCAGCCATTGGGCGTTGGCATGGTCATCCGCCAGGCGCTGCACCTGATGATCCAGGGCATACAAGCCCGCCGCCGCCAGCGAGCCGGCCTGGCGCATGCCGCCGCCAACCATCTTGCGCAGGCGCCGCGCCTTGGCGATCAACGCCGTGGAGCCGCACAGCACCGAGCCGATCGGCGCGCCGAGGCCTTTGGACAGGCACACCGACACCGAGTCGAAATGCTGGGCAATCTCCCGTGCATCCACGCCGAGCTTGACCGCCGCGTTGTAGAGCCGCGCGCCGTCCAAGTGCAACGCCAGGCCGTGTTCACGGGTAAACGCCCGCGCTTTGGCCAGGTACGCCAGCGGCAGCACCTTGCCCTGCATGGTGTTCTCCAACGCCAACAGGCGGGTACGGGCGAAGTGGAAGTCATCCGGCTTGATCGCCGCCAGTACGTGCTCCAGGTCCAGGGAACCGTCGGCTTGCACCTCCAGCGGCTGCGGCTGGATCGAGCCGAGTACCGCCGCGCCACCGCCTTCGTATTTGTAGGTGTGGGCCTGCTGGCCGACGATGTATTCCTCGCCGCGCTCACAGTGAGCCATCAAGGCGAGCAGGTTGCTCATGGTGCCCGTTGGCACAAACAACGCCGCAGCGAAGCCCAGGCGCTTGGCCAGTTCGGCCTCCAGGAGGTTGACGCTCGGGTCTTCGCCGTAGACGTCATCACCGCTGACGGCAGTGGCCATCGCATCGAGCATGCCGGCGGTGGGTTGGGTCACGGTGTCGCTGCGCAGGTCTATGACGGTCATCCGGGGGCCTCTGAACAGGGTTGTCGTATTGATGATTACTGCGGGCAAAGCCACGCAATATCAAGCCCCACGTGCATTCAATCGAATACCAACCAAACAAACCGATATAGGTTATCGATACGGCGATCGTGCAGTTTCTGAAAAACCATGTTAAAAACTCTCCGCCGCCAGGGTTCTGGCGGCAACGTTCTCAGGGCGGGGTGCAATTCCCCACCGGCGGTAATTGCACGCAATGTGCATAGCCCGCGAGCGCTTGGCGCCTCGAACTGCTCACGCAGGACGGCGACAAGGTCAGCAGACCCGGTGTGATCCCGGGGCCGACGGTCATAGTCCGGATGAAGAGAGAACGGGATTGGCACCCGAGGGCCGCGCGCTGAACTCATGCCTGCATGACGCCGCTGTTCGTACCCTCGAAATCCCATTCGATTCATAACGCCCTGTTTTTTTCTTAAACAGGAGTCAGAACATGCAACCCACCGCAATCGACAGCAAAAGCAAAAACCACCACGGCGAGCGCGTCGCGTTTATCCAGGCCTGCTGGCACAAGGATATTGTCGACCAATCGCGCAAAGGCTTCCTCGGCGAAATGATCGCCCAGGGCTACCAGGAATCGGACATCGATTTCTTCGAAGTCGGCGGCGCCTTTGAACTGCCCCTGCACGCCAAGCTGCTGGCCAAGACCGGCCGTTACGCCGGCATCGTCGCCGCCGCGCTGGTGGTGGACGGTGGCATCTACCGCCATGAATTCGTCGCCCAATCGGTGGTCAGCGGCCTGATGCAGGTTCAGCTGGAAACCGAAGTGCCGGTATTCTCCGTGTCCCTTACCCCGCACCACTTCCACGCGGGCAGCGAGCACCACACTTTCTTCTATGAGCACTTCGTGCATAAAGGCCAGGAAGCTGCACGTACTTGCGCCGACACGCTGCACAAGGTGCGTGCGATCCGTCGCAGCGAGCCGCGTGCTGTAGCGGTCTAAGCAACAATACAAAACCAATGTGGGAGCGGGCTTGCTCGCGAAAGCGCAGTGTCAGTCAATACATAAATGACTGACAGACCGCCTTCGCGAGCAAGCCCGCTCCCACATTTGGATCCCTGCAAGCCTTAAGATTTAGGCCAGGCCAGCATCCGTGGTCGGCACGATCAATATCCCCGCCCGCAAACCATTCTTGACCTTCGGGTTCGGGAAAATGATGCGCGCGCCCTCCTCCTCGATCACCCAGCGGGTCTTGGCCACGTCCTCGGCCAACAGGTAACCCTTGGCCAACGGCGAGAAGTTTTCCACATCCGCCGGCAGGTGCAGCAGGAACGCATCACTGTGTTTGATCACTTCGCGGGAGACGGCAAACAGTTGCAAGCCATCGAGGCTCCCGGTTTCGGGCTCATTACCCTCGATGATCTGCTTGAGGCGCGTTTCCAGGCGTGACACATCCACGCCCTGGTTCTGCCCGAACGGCCGGGCCTTGCCCAATTCCAGGGTGAAGGCCTCAGCGTCCAGTTGCTCGTAGGTAAACGCGGTGAAGGTGATCGAAGTTTTGTTTTGCAACAAAACCGCCTGCATACCGGCAGCGTTCAGGCGCGCCAGCTCATGACGCGAATGCTGGCGCCCTTCTTTCCACGGGTACAGCGCGAACTGCTCGATCTTCGAACCGCGGATGGCCGTGTGCAGGTCGTAATGCAGGCGCGAACGGCCCGGCAGGCTGAAGAAGCTGCGAGCCAACTGCTCAAGCTCGGCGGCGCGCATGGCCTCCGGGCCGATGTTTTGTTCGTGGCGGCCATTGAACAGCCGATTGACGTCCAGCTCCAGGTAACGCTCGCCGCGGCGCATGGCCTCAGGGTTACCGAACAGGAACAGAATACGATGGCGGGGTTTGATCTCCCCACGGGCGATGCCATGCAACAGGCGGTCGAGCAATTCGATCGGCGCTGTTTCGTTGCCATGGATGCCGGACGACAGCAGCAGGTCGCCGCCGTTGTCCAATGCCAGCGGTGGGCGCACTTCAAGCGCGCCTTCGCTGAGCCAGCGCATCTGCACGCCGTCGACAGTCAGTTGAATTTTTTGCGCCGGTTCACGACCGGCGAGGGTCAGTTCAAGCAGTTTGCCGAGGGCGAGCATAAGCAGCTTCCTTAGTGGTTGCAGCCAGGGCCGTGAACGTGATCGTCGTCATCGCCTTCAACGTCGGCCGGTTCCATTTCCAATTGCAGGCTCATCAGGTTGGTGGCCAGCGGGCGCATCAGCAGGTTGGCGTATTCGGCGTCACCTTCTTCCACGTCTACGCCGATCAGCAGTTGGCCACGGCCGTCGTGCTGGATCCAGATTTCCTTGCCCTGCCACACCACGGCGACGCGGGTGCAGGAGGTTTCCAGCTGGGTGCCGTCGGTGTCTTCAAGGATCAGTTTCAGGGTGTCGGTGGTCATAAATTGTTCTCAGCATAGGGTGTAAAAAGAGGCAGATTTAATTGATCTGGAAAGGATAAACCGAGCCCAGTTTAAGGATTTGCGTCAGTTCATCCAGTGCCGTCCGGCACTCAAGCAGCAATTGCGGGTCAGCCAGGTCGCTTTCACGCAGGCTGTCGCGGTAGTGCTTGTCGACCCATTGGGTCAGGGTTTCGTACAACGGCGCGGTCATGATAACGCCTGGGTTCACCGCCGCCAGTTCCGTTTCATTCAAGGCCACGCGCAAGCGCAGGCATGCCGGGCCACCGCCGTTCTGCATGCTTTGCTTGAGGTCGAACACTTTCACTTCGCGGATCAGCCCGCCGGAGGCGGTCAGGCCTTGCAGGTACTGCCAGACACGCTCGTTGGCGCGGCATTCTTCCGGCACGATCAGCAGCATCGAGCCGTCGGCGCGGGTCAGCAACTGGCTGTTGAACAGGTAGGAACGCACCGCGTCCTCGACGCTGACCTGGGCACGCGGCACACACACCGACTGGAAGTTGCCCCCCAGTTTGCCCAACTTGCCTTGCAATTCGGCAAGCATCTGCTCGGTATTGAGGAACGCGTCCTCGTGATAGAACAGCACTTCGCCGTTGCCCACCGCGATCACATCATTGTGGAACACACCGGCATCGATCACCGCCGGGTTCTGCTGGCCGTACACCACGCCGTCATCCTTCAAGCCGTGCAGGCGTGCAACCGCCTGGGAGGCTTCGAGGGTCTGGCGCGCCGGGTATTTCTGCGGGGCCGGGTAACGGGTGTCGAACGCACTGCGGCCGAACACGAAAAACTCAACCCCGGCCTCACCGTATTCACGGCAAAAACGCGTGTGGTTGGCGGCGCCCTCATCGCCGAACTGCGCCACCGCCGGCAACGCGGCGTGATGGGCGAAGTGCTTGCCATCGGCAAACATCGCCCCCAGCACACGGCTGGTGGTCGGGTGCTCGATGCTGCGGTGGTATTTGCAGTTGAGGTTGGCAGCGGTGAAATGCACGCGGCCGTCCGCGGTGTCGGCGCTCGGGCTGACCGTGGCGGCGTTGGCCACCCACATGCTCGACGCCGAGCAACTGGCCACCAGCAACGGCATGGCGTGCCTGGCGGCTTGCTCGATCACCTGGGCGTCAGTGCCGCTGAAACCGAGGCTGCGCAAGGCAGCCACATCCGGGCGCTCTTGCGGCGCCAGCACGCCTTGCACAAAGCCCATGTCCATCAGGGCCTTCATTTTTTGCAGGCCCTGCAACGCCGCTTCCCTGGGGTTCGAAGACTGCTGGCTGTTGCTCTGGGACGCGACGTTGCCGTAGGACAAACCGCCGTAGTTATGGGTCGGCCCCACTAGACCGTCAAAATTGACTTCACAGGATTTCATCGGCGAGGCTCCACGAACATCTGTTTTTATAGGCATCAAATTACTTGAACACACCACAAATCAACTGTGGGAGCGGGCTTGTGTGGGAGCGGGCTTGCTCGCGAAAGCGGTGGTTCAGTCGCCAGATGTATTGACTGACACACCGTATTCGCGAGCAAGCCCGCTCCCACATGGGCCGCACCCACATTTAGATTAGCGTTACCCCTGGCGTCAGTGTTGCCGGGACCACCAAACTCGGGGTCTCCAGCGACGCCACCGGGTACGCGCAATAGTCCGCCGCGTAATAGGCACTGGCGCGGTGGTTGCCCGAGGCGCCCACACCGCCGAACGGCGCAGTGCTGGCAGCGCCGGTCAGCTGTTTGTTCCAGTTGACGATACCGGCGCGGCTTTCCAGCCAGAACTGCTGGTAGCGCGCTTCGGAATCCGACAACAAACCCGCCGCCAGCCCGTATTGAGTGTTGTTGGCCTCGGCAATCGCACCGGCAAAATCAGCGTAGCGGATCACTTGCAACAAGGGGCCGAACAGTTCTTCATCCTCGCGCTCGCTCACGCCGGTCACGTCGATGATGCCGGGTGTCAGCAAGGCGGCCTGCGCCTGCGGCTGAGTCATTTCCAGCAGCGCTACGGCGCCATTGGCCAGCATCCGTTCCTGGGCGTCCATCAAGGCTTTGGCCGCACCGAGGGAAATCACCGAGCCCATGAACGGCGCCGGCTGTTGATCGAATGCACCGACTGCAATCGTCGCGCTCACCGCCACCAGACGCGCCAGCAACGCATCGCCCCAGGCGCCTTGCGGCACCAGCAAACGACGGGCACAGGTGCAACGCTGGCCAGCCGAAATAAACGCCGACTGAATAATGGTGTAGACCGCCGCGTCCACGTCGGCCACTTCGTCGACCACCAGTGGGTTGTTGCCACCCATTTCCAGGGCCAGGATCTTGTCCGGGCGCCCGGAGAACTGCTGGTGCAGATGATTGCCGGTACGGCTGGAGCCGGTGAAGAACAACCCGTCAATGCCTGGGTTGGCCGCCAGGGCCATACCGGTTTCCCGCGCACCTTGGAGCAGGTTCAACACGCCCGCCGGCAAACCGGCCTCGACCCAGCATTGCACGGTCAGCTCGGCGACTTTGGGGGTCAACTCGCTCGGCTTGAACAATACCGTGTTACCCGCCAACAAGGCCGGGACGATATGCCCGTTCGGCAAATGGCCAGGGAAGTTGTAGGGGCCGAACACCGCCACCACACCGTGGGGCTTGTGGCGCAGCACGGCAGTGGCGTCGCCCAGCGGGCCGTTCTTCTCACCGGTACGCTCGCGGTAGCTTTGCACCGAGATGGCAATCTTGTTGGCCATGCTGGTGACTTCGGTGGCCGATTCCCACAGGGGCTTGCCGGTTTCTTCACCGATGCAACGGGCGATTTCATCGGCGCGGCTTTTCAAGGTGGCGGCGAAGGTTTCCAGCACGCTGATGCGTTCTTCCAGCGGGCGCCTGGCCCACGCTGGAAACGCCTGGCGCGCGGCTTGCACGGCCGACTCAACCTGCTCGGCGGTGGCGCCGTTGCCGGCCCACAACACCTGCTGGGTCACCGGATTGCGCGATTCAAACAGCTCACCCTGGCCAGCCAGCCAGCTACCTGCGATATACAACGAATTCATTATTTCGACTCCCGAGCAGCAGACAACGCAACAGCGCGCACTTGATCACCCACCACCAGTTGCAGGCGTTTGGCGGTATGCGGATCGACCACCAACGTGCCTGCCGCCAGCCGGGCCGGAGCAGCCGTAATGCGGCACTCCTCGCGCTTGCGGTTATGGATCAGGAACGGCGTGGCGTCGTCCCCCGGCGTGCCGATGGCCAACACCAGCGACTGGCTGTCGCGCACCGCACGGATTTTGCTGGTTTCACACTCCACCGCCGGGCCGGCGTCGAAAATATCGACATAGCCCTGGTAGCTGAAGCCTTCACTCTTGAGCATGCTCAGCGCCGGCTCGGTGTCCGGGTGGACCTTGCCGATCACGTTGCGCGCGTCTTCCGACAGGAAGCAGCTGTACAGCGGAAACTTAGGCATCAGCTCAGCGATAAACGCCTTGTTGCCCACGCCGGTGAGGTAATCCGCCTGGCTGAACTCCATCTTGAAGAAGTGCCGGCCCAGGCTTTCCCAGAACGGCGAGCGCCCGGCATCGTTGGACACGCCACGCATCTCGGCAATGATCTTGTTGCCGAACAGCTGCGGGAACTCGGCGATAAACAGCATGCGCGCCTTGGCCAGCATGCGACCGTTAAGGCCGTTGCGGTAATCGGCGTGCAGGAACAACGAGCACAATTCGGAATTGCCGGTGAGGTCGTTGGCCAGAAACAGCGTCGGAATCTCGCGGTAAATGTTCAGTTCCTGGGAGGCGCTGACGGTCAGGCCGACCCGGAAGTTGTACCAGGGCTCACGCAGGCCGACGGCACCGGCGATGGCGGAAATGCCCACCACGCGACCTTCGTCGTTTTCCAGCACGAACAGGTAGTCGGCATCGCCGCGCCCGGCTTCGCCACGGAAGGTTTTTTCCGCCCAGCCAACCCGGTGGGTCAGGCGCTCTTCGTTGGCCGGCAAGGTGGTGAGGCCGGTGCCGGTGCTGCGCGCCAGATCAATCAGGGCCGGTAAATCGCTGCTGCGTACGGGACGAACGATCATGCTATCTCCTCGAACGGGCCGCTGTTGTCAGCCACCCGCGAAACTCTATTTAAACCGCTACCAGACGCACACTCGCGCCTTCGCCAACGCCCAACGCTTCGGCTGCTTCCAGGTCCAGGGTCACTGGCTTGCCCGGCGCGTAGTCCAGCTCCAGCATCACCGCACGGTAATCCTGCAATTGCGCATTGCTCACCAGGTACTGGCGACCGACACCCTTGACCATCTCGCCGATTTTTACCGGCACCACGCGGCTCTGGGCGATCGAGCGAATGCCCGAGACCCGTGCGTGCAACGTCGGGCCACCGTCGAAGATGTCGATGTAGTGGTCGGTCTCGAAGCCTTCGCGCATAAGGATGTCGAAAGTGATCTGCGCACGCGGGTGCACCTGGCCCATGGCTTCCTGGGCTTCGTCCGGCAACAGCGGTACGTAGATCGGGTAATGCGGCATCAGCTCGGCGAGGAAGGTGCGGCTTTTGAGCCCGCACAGGCGCTCGGCGGCAGCGTAGTTGAGGTCGAAGAAGTTGCGACCGATGGCGTCCCAGAACGGCGAGTCACCGTTCTCGTCGCTGTAGCCGACGATTTCGGTCACCACCGAGTCGGCAAAGCGCTCGGGGTGGCTGGCGACGAACAGCAGGCGGCCACGGGAATTGAGTTCCGACCACGGCGAACCGACCAGCGCAGGCTGCACGTAGAAACTGGTGAGCAGGCTGTTGCCGGTGAGGTCGTGGCACTGGGAAAGCACGTGGATCTTGTTGTGGATCTTCAGCTCGCGGGAAGCATGCACGAAGGTCTCGTTACGGAAGCTGTAGAACGGCTCCGAGTAACCGGCCGAGGCGACGATGGCCGAGCAACCGGCAAGCTTGCCGGTCTCGGTGTCTTCGAGCACGAAGAAATAGCTTTCTTCACCGTTGAAACTCACCTCGGCCGCGAAGGACGCTTCGCTGGCGGCGATTTTATCGCTCAGGCGTTCCACATCGTCCGGCAAGGAGGTGACACCAATCGGGCTGTCCGCAGCCAGACGCTGTACCTCGCCCAGATCAGCCATTTGCGCGGGGCGCATCACCAGCATGGTGTCACTCCTTAACTCGAAAAACTCACAGAGGGAAAAATGCCGGACAGGAGGCCTGCTCACCCCATTCTGATGGTGTAAGCAAATCCATGTGGGAGCCGGGCTTGCCCGCGATGGCGGTGTGTCAGTCAGCACAGAGGTTGCCTGTACCACCGCCTTCGCAGGCAAGCCAGCTCGCACATTTGACCCGGTCCGGCCTTTAGAATTTTTGTTCGGCACCCGGATCGCCAGGCGCCGAACGGTCCATCAAGCTTGCGTCAGCGTCTTCACAGCACGTTCGAAGCGGTCCAGGCCTTCGTTGATATCCGCCTCTTCCACCACCAGGCTTGGGGCGAAACGCACCACGTCGGGGCCGGCTTGCAGGATCATCAGGTTTTCTTTTTCGGCCGCGTTGAACACGTCCTTGGCACGGCCTTTGAACGCATCGCTCAGCACGCAACCGATCAGCAGGCCCAGGCCGCGCACTTCGGTGAAAATGCCATATTGCTTGCCGATCTGCGTAAGGCGCGCCTTGAACAGGTCGTGCTTGGCATTCACGCCAGCCAGTACCTCTGGGGTGTTGATCACGTCGATCACCGCCTCGGCCACCGCACACGCCAGCGGGTTGCCGCCGTAAGTGGTGCCGTGGGTGCCGACCACCAGGTGCTTGGCCAGGTCTTCACGGGTCAGCATGGCCGCGATCGGGAAACCGCCGCCCAGGCTCTTGGCGCTGGTGAGGATGTCCGGCGTCACGCCGTAATGCTGGTAAGCGAACAGGTGGCCGCTGCGGCCCATGCCTGTTTGCACTTCGTCGAACACCAGCAGCGCGTTATTGGCGTCGCACAGTTCGCGGGCGCCTTGCAGGTAAGCCAGCTCGGCCGGCAGCACGCCGCCTTCGCCCTGGATCGGCTCCAGCACCACGGCGCAGGTCTTGTCCGACACGGCGGCTTTGAGCGCGGCCAGGTCGTTATAAGGCACGTGGGTGATGCCGGTGATTTTAGGCCCGAAACCATCGGAGTACTTGGACTGGCCACCGACGTTGACGGTGAACAGGGTACGGCCGTGGAAGCTGTTCAGCGCGGCGATGATCTCGTACTTTTCGGTGCCGAAACGGTCGAACGCGACACGACGGGCCAGCTTGAACGCGGCCTCGTTGGCTTCGGCGCCGGAGTTGCAGAAGAACACGCGCTCGGCAAAGGTGGCGTCGATCAGCTTGTGCGCCAGGCGCAGGGCCGGCTCATTGGTGAACACGTTGGAGACGTGCCACAGCTTGTTGGCCTGTTCGGTCAGTGCACCCACCAGCGCCGGGTGGGCGTGGCCCAATACGTTGACCGCGATGCCGCCGGCAAAGTCGATCAGCTCGCGACCGGCCTGGTCCCACACGCGCGAACCTGCGCCACGCACGGGGATAAAGGCGGCAGGTGCGTAGTTAGGCACCATCACCTGGTCGAAATCGGCACGTTGCACCGGGGCTTGCTCAACGGACATCGGAGTCTCCTGAAGAGGAACGCCTGCCTGGAACTGGCGGGCGATGCAGGGATTGTAAGGACAGTTTTCAGTGCGGCCTTGCCGCCAAGCGACAACTTCTTATAGCGCCAACCCGCGTTTTTGGCGGGTTTACGCCAATGCGACAAATAGCGTCGCAATGGCGCAGTTTAAACGCTGCGGCGCTTTGCGTCAGGTCATCAGGTGAAAGGACTGCAACACCCTAACTATCTAAAGTCGCTTGCCCGCAGGCGGCTGGTTTACTGCGAGCCTTCATGACTTGCACGGACCCGCTCCATGACCAATATCGATCTTACCGACACCCGCCTGCCCGATAGCCACTATCAACTGCTGACCCGCGCCCTGCCCACCTGGCTGGGCAATGCCTCTGCCGACAAACGCCAGGCGCTTGCCAAGGCCACACCGCAACGGCTGCTGCAGGGCAGCGCCGAGCAGCGCGCCGCACTCAAGCGGCTGACCGGCGCCCACTGGGCTGCACAAAACAGTGTGGACCAGACATTGCAGCACTTGCAGGACGTCAAGGCGTTTGCAACCCCCCTCCTCGAACAGGCACTGAAAGCCCGTTTTGGCCTGGAACTGGACGTCGAAACCACCTTCGTGCGCCTGTATATCCCCGACCACATTCCGTGGACCTCGATACGCTCCGGCGCCACGCGGACCTGGACGGTCTCGCTGCTCGACGCCGCCCTGCACAACTTCGAACACAAAGAAACACTGGCCGATGCCTATGAACCGGCCTCAACCTTCATCACGCGCCCCTCGGAGAGTGGGCAATTCGACACTTTGCCGCACATAAAGCATGTGTTGTCGATCTCGGCGTTCACCAACTTGTGTCGCGACGTGGACATTGGTGCCCGCTACGCTCGTTACCTTGACGATGCATTAGCGATGGACAACCCCGTTGCCGCCGCCGTACTGCGCCATGAGGTCGACCGCAGCCACAAAACCGCACTGCGCGCAGCGCTGCAACTGGCTCGTATCCACGCAGATATCAGCGATGACTTCGCCACCTTGATCGAAGGGCTGATCGACGGTAAGCCGCACCTCAAGCTCCAGGGGCAGCCTTTGCTCTGTCAAGACTTGCAACTGATGGGGATCCCGCTCACGGGTATCCAATTGTTCGCTCCCAACCTGGAAAATCCCCGCTCGTCCCAACGCCTGGTGGCCTATGTTCCGGATGACCCACAACATCCACTCAAGGAGTATGCCTCGTCGCTGGCCTTCAAACAGGAACTGATCCGACAACTGCGTACCCCTGACTACCAAACCTTTTTCAGCCGCTTTGTGCCCCACTCCCATCGCGGGGAGTTTTTTTCCGGCCTGGGCCGGCGCCTGTCGCGCATTACCTGGCATCCCCCCGTCAAGGGCAGCAGCGAGGCGCCCTGGCGCAGCACACCTACCGACGACCCCAAGTTGCAGTTTGATGCAGTGCCGATCCGGGGCGATGTCTGGTCGCATCTGTTCCAGCGCAAACTCGACAAAATGCTCAACGATGCCCGCACCCTTGCGGTCTCCACTGCCAATGTGGATCGTGAGGCGCGGTGGCGGCTTTGGGACTCGTTCGTCGAGGTGGCTGCCTCGATCTTCAACGCGGCTTTGATGGTGGTGGCGCCCTTCGTCCCCGGGCTGGGCGAGTTGATGCTTGGCTACATGGCCTATCAGCTGCTCGATGAGGTGTTCGAAGGCATTGTCGATTGGGCTGAGGGCCAGGGCAAGGAAGCCTTCGGTCATCTCATGGGCGTGCTGGAGTCTCTGGTGCAATTGGGCGCATTCGCTGCGGGCAGCCATATTGGCCCGGCCGAGTTGCGTAAAGTGCTGCCCAAGGACGTACTCGCCTATATCGACACGTTCAAACCCGTCAGCCTGGCCAATGAGGCCAAGCGTTACTGGAAACCGGACCTGACGCCCTACCAGTGCCCATCCTCGTTACCTGCGCGCCTTGGCATCAACGAGTTGGGCCTGCACGAGGTGCGCGGGGAGACAATCCTGCCACTGGAAAACAAGCTCTACACCGTGGAGAAAACCTCGAGCAGCGAGGTTTACCAGATCAAACACCCGACCCGCCCTGAAGCCTACCGCCCAAGCGTGCAGCACAACCAAGCCGGCGCGTGGCATACGGAACTCGAACAGCCCTTGCAGTGGGACAAACACACACTGTTGCGTCGGCTGGGGCACAGCGCCCAGGACTTGAGCGAAGCCGACCGCGAACTGGCCCTGCACATCAGTGGCACCACTGAACACGCGTTGCGCAAAATGCACGTCAACGGTGAGCGCCCGGCGGCGCTGCTGGACGATACCTTGAGCCGTCTGCGCATCGACCGCGACATCCAACGGCTTATCGAGCAGCTACGCAGCGACGACCCAGCGGCGTACCAACGGATTGATCCTCAAGACACCTTGCAACTATTGACCACCCACGGCTCGTGGCCGCCCACTAAAGCCTTGCGCATCGTCAATGATAAAGGGCAGACCGCCTGGGAGTTCGGGGACAAGAACATGCCGGTGGTTCAGGTATACGAAACCCAGCTGGACAACGGAGACTTGCTGAAAACCGTCTTGCGCGGCCTGACCAGTGAAGAGATCCGCACACAATTCGGCGAGCGCGCCAGCGACCCAGAGCTGAGCCTGGTGCGTCGTGCCCAGCTATTGCGCCACACCCTGGCGGATATTGCCGATCGCCAGCGCACCGCGTTGTTCGAATCGCGGTACGCGACGCTGCAAGCCTCTACCGAACCGCTTACGCAGCAATTGATCAACACCACGCCGCAGTTGCCGGCAAGCGTTGCGAAGACCCTTGTGAGCGAGGCGAGCGGCGCAGAACTTGAAGCCTTGCACGAGCGAAACACGCCCCCGCGCCTGGCCGAATTGGCACGCACGGCCTTGAATGAAGTGCGGCTCAACCGTGCCTATGAGGGTCAGCACCTGAATGCACCGCAGCCTCTGGACACTGATCACCTGGCCTTGAGTTCGTTGCGCACACTACAGGGCTGGTCGGGCGAGGTACAACTTGAGGCCCGTCACCATTCGGCCACTGGGGAGACTTGGCTGCGGGTAGGCCCGGATGACGCGCCTATACATCGCACATTGGTGCGCACCGAAGCGGGCCGCTACCAGCCTCATGATCAACAGGGCGCCCTCTCCAGCGAGACGGACCTGTACTCAGCCATTTTAAGTGCCCTGCCCGATAAGCAGCGTGATCAGCTAGGCCTGGGCATACACCAGGGCGCACAACTCAAGCAGCGTCTGCGCCAAAAGCCGCTGCCACGCAGTGAACTACGTGTACTGCTCACCCCTCAAAGTGAGCCGCGACAGGTCACTGAAACCCTGCGCCTATTGGGCAACGACAATGGCTACCACGCCCAAGCGCCCACGCCGCTGGGCGCTCCAACCCTGCATCAGCGCGCACGTACCCTCTACCCCCAACTCGCCGAACATCAATTAACTGACCTGCTGAACCACTTGCACTCACAGCCTGGTGGCGCGGTCGCCGGCCTGGAAGCGCTGCACATCGAATACCAACAACTCAAACGTGACCTCAATACCTGGCAAGGCAATATTCCCCATCAGGAAGCCGGGAACGGCCCCGTACTAAACCTGCAGCAGCGTCAGTACGAGCAACACAATCGCGCGCACATTGCCCGCGAACTCAAACGTTGCTGGCGAAGGGAATTGCCCATAGATGACTTCTTCGAAGACCCGACCCGTGACGGCCACCGCCTGAACCTTCCTTACCCCATTCGCGGTGAACTGCCCCGGTTATCCGCCAACTTCGATCACGTATCAATGCTGACCCTGGCAGGCAGCAACCACACGCAGGGGGCGCCCGCGTTCCTGGGCTACTTTCCCCGACTGCGCCATCTGGCCGTTGACAGTATCGCGCTGGGTGACGTGCCGCCGGCAGTCTTCCAGATGCCCGCGTTGAACACATTGAGCCTGAGCAACTGCGCAATCACCTTAAAGCCGTTCAGCCAAACCCGGCTCGCCTCGATGACCCAACTGCAAGTACTGGACCTGCATAACAACCCCTTGAGCCGGGTGCCCAGTGTGGAAGCGATGAACGAAATACACACCCTGGACCTGTCCAACACCGGCATCAATCGCCTCCCCCCTGGCCTGCTCAGCCGCAACGAACTGACGGCGGCCTTTCTGAACGGCAACCAAATCAGTGAATTACCTGAGGCCCTGTTCGAAATGCCTGCCCATGCCAGCGTTGCCTTCGACCTGTCTGGCAACCCGCTGTCATCGGCCACCCTTGAGCGTGTCAAAACCTATTACCAGCAACATGGAACTTACTGGCAGGCCGATGCCCCCGCAGTAGATGTACGCGACGCAAAACTGTTATATCCCTCGCTCGACGCCAAGCAGATCAACCAGTTCATCTACAGCCTGCCGGGGGAGCTGGAAGCGGGTAAGCGCGAGCTGGCACGTTTGGCCAGTGAATTGGACACCTTGCAGCACGAGCTCAACCAGTGGAAGCAACAACCGCAGTCGCAGCCACTGGAAACCGCCCGGCGCCGTGAGCTCAATACATTACTTGAGCAAAGCTGGCGCCGGGAAACACCTCAAAACACTCAATTGGTCCATGACCTGGAAATCCCTCAGGCGCTTGCGGGCGAGTTACCCACCCTGAGCGCGCGCTTCAAGCATATTGGCTCGCTGATGATCAAAGGCAGCGGCGGCTCGATGGGATCAACCGCCTTTATCGACAGCTTCCCGGCCCTCAAGATTCTGGACATCGATAACGTTATGCTCGGCGACATCCCACCCTCAGTGCTCAACCTGCCCGAACTGGACATACTGGGGCTGCCACGTTGCTCAATTGCACTGAGCCCCACCAGCAGGGAGGGGCTGCAAGCGATGAACAACCTCAGGTACTTGAACCTGGACCATAACCCTCTGGGACAACCGCCGGACTTGAGTCGCCTGCCCGGCTTGAGCCATGTCTCACTGAAAAATACGGGGCTGACGCAGATGCCCCTTGAGCTGCTGGGTAACCCACCCCGCCAGACGGTGAACTTGAGCGCAAACGGCATTGAGCAACTTCCCGACGAACTCTTTTCCCTGCCGAGTTCATCCACCAGCAGCCTGGACCTTTCAGCAAACCCGTTGACACCCCAGACCCTGGAATCGATCAAACGCTACTGCCAGCGCACCGGCGAAAGCTTCGCAGCCCAGGCACCCGCAGAACAACGCATCCGAGCGCAGCAGCTTTATCCCACGTTCCTGGACACCGAGGCAGACCGGTTTATCTTTCGTCTGCCCGGCGACATGGCGTCAGTCGACCCGACATTGACGCGCCTGAAAGCCGAATACGAACAACTCAGAGACGACCTGCAACTGTGGGTACAGGATGTGCCGGATCGGCACCCGATCCTGGATGTGCCGATTGACGAGCAAACCCGTGCGCAGGACCAGCTGTCGCGGCGCAACTTCAAGACACTGCTGGAAGAAGCCTGGCGACGGGAAAGCATCGAAGACGAAGAAAGTCTGGACGATGAACTGACCCATAAAGTGAATTTGCTCACACCCATACTGGGTGATTTGCCGCAGTTGAACGCCAACTTCAGCCACGTAAGCTCGTTCCATCTGACCGGCAACGGCACCACGACCGGCGTCGACGGCACACTGCGAAGCTTTACCAACCTGCAATCGCTGACGCTCGAAAAGTGTTCCTTGGGCGTTCTGCCTGACTCGATCCAGTACATGCCCAAGCTGTCCACACTTGCAATGGAGGAGTGCGCGATCCGCTTGACACCCGACACCCGCGAGGCGCTGGCGAGCTTGAGCCAACTTGAGTTCCTTGATTTGAGTCACAACCCGTTGGGGCTCGCCCCTGACGTCAGTTCCCAGCACCAACTGACCGCTCTGCACCTGAGCAATGCGGGATTGCGCGAAGTGCCGGAAGGGGTATTCCGTCTGGATCAATTACACACACTGGATTTAAGCAATAACGGGATCAGCGAGATACCGGCGGACTTGCTGCACGCCCCGGCACCGTTCAATGAAGACAGCGACCTGAGCGCTAACCCGTTATCGGCGCCAAGCCTTGCGCGTATGCGTGAGTATTACCAACGCACAGGCATCGACTTCCAGGTTGACGCCGCCACAGTGGATGATCAAGGCAACCCGTTGCCGATGAGTTATCCCGACACGGAAGAGGACTGACGGGCTGTTACGCCGCTGATTACAGCCTTCACGCCGGATGCCAATGGACGAGCAGAAGGGAAGAATGAAAAATGCTCACCCGCGCTCGGAAGGCACCGACGACAACTCAAACGGGCTGCTGCTGCGCCGCTGGTTGCGGTCTTCACGCGGGGTGGCGCCAAAGAAGTTGCGGTAGGCGCTGGAGAAGTGCGGCCCCGAGGAGAAGCCGCACGACAGGCCGATCTGGATGATCGACTTGCTGGTTTGCATCAGCATCTGGCGCGCCTTGTTCAGGCGCAGTTCCAGGTAATACTGGCTGGGAACGCGGTTGAGGTATTGCTTGAAGATGCGCTCGAGTTGTCGTCGCGACACGCACACATGCTGGGCGATTTCGTCGGTGGTCAGCGGTTCTTCGATATTGGCCTCCATCAGCAACACGGCCTGGGTCAGCTTCGGATGGCTGGAGCCCAGGCGGTTTTGCAGGGGGATGCGCTGGCGCTCGCCGCCCTCGCGGATGCGCTCCACCACCAGTTCTTCGGAGACCGCACCGGCCAGTTCGGCGCCATGATCACGGGCCAACACCGCCAGCAACAGGTCGAGTACCGACATGCCACCACAGGCGGTCAGGCGGTCGCGGTCCCAGTCGAACAGGTGGCTGGTGGCAATCACCTTGGGGAAGCGCTCGGCGAAGTCATCCTGCCAGCGCCAATGCACGGCGGCGCGGTAGCCGTCGAGCAGACCCAACTGAGCCAAGGGATACACGCCCGCCGACAAGCCACCAATCACACAGCCAGCCCGCACAAGCTGCTTGAGCGCGCTGCTGAGCTGGGAGGCGATGACGGTCGGCGGCTCATCCGCCAGCAGGAACAGTTTTTGAAAGCCTTCAAGCTTGCCGGCCCATGGCTCGCCCGGCAATTGCCAGTCGCCCTCGGTGCGCGGTTCGGCCTGCAAAAACGACAGTTCGTACACCACGTCCGGATGCACCCGCTGAGCAACGCGCAAAGCCTCCTCAGCCAGCGCAAGCGTCAGGGCTTTTGTGCTGGGCCAAATCAGGAAACCAATTTTATGGGCGGTCATTTAGGGGCTATCCGAAGCGAGTAACAGTAATGAAGACAAGGGCCAATGCTAGCCCGGAAACCAACACAAATCTCAAAACAAATGGAGATCCAATGTGGGAGCTGGCTTGCCTGCGATGGCGGTGGGTCAGATGGCACACCGGTTACTGATATATCGCTGTCGCAGGCAAGCCAGCTCCCACAGGGACGGAAGTCAACTTCCGAGCTGCGAAATATGCACTATTTGAGTGCACAAAAGCAGTCTTGATTATTTCAAGCTACCCGAAAGGAACTGCTGCAACCGCTCGGACTGCGGGTTCACCAGCACTTCACGCGGGTCACCCCGTTCTTCGACGATGCCTTTGTGCAAAAACACCAACTGGTTCGACACTTCACGGGCAAAGCCCATTTCGTGAGTCACTACCACCATGGTGCGGCCTTCCTGGGCCAGGTCCTGCATCACCTTGAGCACTTCGCCGACCAGCTCCGGGTCGAGGGCCGAGGTCGGTTCGTCGAACAGCATCACCTCCGGTTCCATCGCCAGGGCACGGGCAATCGCCACGCGCTGCTGCTCACCGCCGGACATGTGGCCCGGGAACGCATCTTTACGATGGCCCACGCCGACCTTGGCCAGGTAATGCTCGGCCTTCTCACGCGCGTCTTTTTTCGACATGCCCAGCACGTGCACCGGCGCTTCCATCACGTTTTCCAGCGCCGTCATATGCGACCACAGGTTGAAATGCTGGAACACCATGGACAGACGCGAACGCATGCGCTGCAGCTGTTTAGGGTCGGCGGCCTTCATGGCGCCGTCCTTGTTGGCCACCAGTTTCAGCTCTTCGTTATTGAGCAGAATCTTGCCGGCGTGGGGTTGCTCCAGCAGGTTGATGCAGCGCAAAAAGGTACTTTTGCCCGAACCACTGGAACCGATGATGCTGATCACATCACCGGCCGCGGCGGCCAGGGACACGCCTTTGAGCACTTCATGACTGCCATAGCGTTTATGCAGGTCTTGGACTTCAAGTTTGTACATGCGGTCGGTTCTCACAAAAACAGGTGGTCAGTCGTTGAGCAAGCGCCCGTGACGCAGCGCTTCGCGCCCCGCCACCTTGGCCAGCCAGAAACCCGCTTGGGCATAACGTAGCCGTTCAACGGCAAACAACACCCCGGATGTACCCGCGCAGACAATGCTGACGCGGTCGGTCAGAGGGTCAATCACTTCAAAAATCTCATCGCCCGCTTCTACCCGGTCACCGGCTTTACGCAGGTAACTGATCACACCGGCATGGGGCGCAAACAGCAACTCGGTGCCTTCAAACGGCAAGCCTTCGCACGCTTCGTATTGCGGCGCCGGCCATTGGCCGGTGATCAAGCCCTGCTCGGCCAGGAACGCGAGGATGCCTTCGGCGTGGAAAATCGCTTCATCACGGCCGGTGTCGGCCTGGCCGCCCAATTCCAGGGTAGTCGCCAGGCACGCCAGCGGAACCTGTGCCTCGGGGAACGCCTGGGACAGACGCAACCACGGCAGCGAGCACGCCTCATCAAACGAACTGCCGCCGGAGTCTTCCGCCAGCAGGCCGACCTTCACATTCAAATGCGCCGACAACGAGCGCCACTGCGGCCAGTGCTGGGGCAACGCATACATGTGCAACGCGGCTTCGGCGTCGCAATGCAGGTCAAGGACGATATCGGCAGTGCAGGCGTGGCTCAGCAAGATGCGCTGCATGCCTTGCAGCTGACTGCTCGGCGCGGGCAGTGCGTTGAGTGCGTCGGTCATCGCCTGGCGGATCATGCGCACATTGGCGTGCGGATCATCGCCCAGCTTGCCCTTGAGCAACTCGGCAACCGGCGCGCTCAGTTCGACGAAATCACGGTTGAAGTTCTTGCCGCTGCCCACCTCGAAACGCCCCTGGTGGCTGCCTTGCAGCAACTGGCCCAGGCCCATCGGGTTGGCCACCGGCACCAGCTCGATCACGCCGTTAAGCGCGCCTTGCTGTTCCAGTTCGGTGAGGCGCTTTTTCAGCTCCCACGCCGCGCGCATTCCGGGCAATTCGTCGGCGTGCAGGCTGGCCTGGATATAGGCCTTGCGCTCGCCAGTGCCGAAACGAAAGACGCTCAGTTGGCGTTCACACCCCAGGTGGCCCCAGGGCAACAGGTGATCGATACGTTCCATATCAGTGCTTCCGTGGAGCCAGGTAGCTCAGCCAGCGGCGCTCGGCCAACTTGAACAGGCGCACCAGGATAAAGGTCAGGCACAGGTAGAACACGCCGGCGGTGATATAGGCTTCGAACGGCAAGTAGTACTGGGCGTTAACGGTGCGTGCAGCACCGGTGATGTCGATCAAGGTGACGATGGACGCCAGGCTGGTGGTCTGCAGCATCATGATCACTTCGTTGCTGTACTGCGGCAGCGCGCGGCGCAGGGCCGACGGCAGCAGGATGCGGCGGTACAGCTTGTAGCGCGACATGCCCATGGCCTTGGCCGCTTCGATCTCACCGTTGGGCGTGGCCTTGAGGCTGCCAGCGATGATTTCGGCGGTGTAGGCGCTGGTGTTGATCGCAAACGCCAGGCACGCGCAGAACGTGGCGCTCGACAGCAGCGGCCACAGGAAGCTTTCGCGCACGGCTTCGAATTGCGCCAGGCCGTAGTAGATCAAAAACAGCTGCACCAGCATCGGCGTGCCGCGGATCACGTAGGTGTAGAGCCAGGCCGCACCGTTGATGACCGGCTGCTTGGACACGCGCATCAAGCCCAGGGGCAAGGCGGCGAGCAGGCCGAAGAACAGCGAAATGGCCAGCAGTTTCAGGGTGGTTGCCAGGCCGCCAAGGTACAGCGGCATGGCTTCCCAGATGACGTTGTAGTCGAAGATCATAGATCAGCCGCCCTTACGCCTACCGAGTAGCGCTTCTCAAGATAACGCAGGGCCAGCAACGATACGCTGGTGATCACCAGGTACATCGCCGCCACTGCGAGGAAGAAGGTAAAAGGCTCACGGGTGGCGTCTGCCGCCTGTTTGGCCTTGAACATCATGTCTTGCAGGCCCACCACCGAGATCAGCGCGGTGGCCTTGGTGAGTACCAGCCAGTTGTTGGTGAACCCGGGGATCGCCAGCCGAATCATCTGCGGCACCATCACCCGGAAAAACACCTGGAAACTGCTCATGCCATACGCAAGGCCGGCCTCGGCCTGGCCCTTGGGAATGGCCATGAAGGCGCCACGGAAGGTTTCCGAGAGGTAGGCGCCAAAGATGAAACCCAGGGTGCCGATACCGGCGGCCAAGGGGTTCAAGTCGATATAGTCGTCATAGCCGAGCATCGGCGCGACGCGGTTTAACAAGTCCTGGCCGCCGTAGAAAATCAGCAGAATCAGCACCAGGTCGGGGATCCCGCGGATCACCGTGGAGTACAAGTCACCCAGCCAAGCCAACCAGCGCACCGGCGACAGGCGTAACGCGACCCCGATCAGACCCAGAACAATGGCCAAGGCCATGGACGACAAGGCGAGCTGAAGCGTCAACCATGCGCCATCGAGGATGACAGCCCCGTAGCCGTTCAACATGATTCAGGTCCTCGAAAAGGGGGATGAAAAAATGGCGCAAACTTCAGAATCTTCTGTTGCTTGCGCCATTCTGGACAGACAGCTGCGACGAGTTACTTAGGGTCAGCGCCGTAAATATCGAAGTCGAAGTATTTGTCCTGGATTTTCTTGTATTCGCCGTTGGCACGGATCGCAGCGATGGCCGCGTTGATCTTGTCCAGCTCGGCCTTGTCGCCTTTGCGTACCGCGATGCCAATGCCGTCACCGAAGTACTTGGCGTCGGTGAACTGTGGGCCCACAAACGCGTAGCCTTTACCGGCCGGGGTTTTCAGGAAGCCGTCTTGCAGCAGGGTAGCGTCAGCCACGGTGCCATCGAGGCGACCGGCTTCCACGTCCAGGTAGATTTCGTTCTGCGAGCTGTAAGGCACCACCGTGACACCTTTAGGGGCCAGGACTTCCTTGGCGAAACGATCGTGGATCGAACCGCGTTGCACGCCGATTTTCTTGCCTTTGAGTTCATCCAGGCTGTCGCTGACGGTGGTGCCTTCCTTCATCACCAGCTGCGCCGGGCTCAGGTAGTAGCGGTTGGTGAAGTCCACGGACTTCTTGCGGTCTTCAGTGATGGACATGGACGACAGAATCGCGTCGATCTTGCGCACTTTGAGCGCAGGGATCAGGCCGTCGAATTCCTGCTCGACCCATACGCACTTGACCTTCATCTCTGCGCACAGCGCGTTACCGATGTCGTAGTCAAAACCGACGATGCTGCCATCCGGCGCCTTCGAGGCAAACGGAGGGTAAGCCGCTTCAATACCAATTTTCAGAGGCTTTTCATCAGCGAAGGCCTGCATGGACAGCACGGACAGCGCCAGGGCGCCCAACAGCACAAGTTTCTTCATCTTGGGACTCCATCGGTATGGGGCAAAAAGCAGAATGAGCCGTGGCCCACGATGCGACTTAAGTGAAACCGAATAGCGGTGCTGCGTCCTACCCCGAATTGATACAGGAGACGACGAGCGAGTGATCGGCATTCTAACGACAGGCCGGAAGCCGATATTTCCTCAATGCGACAACAATTTACAGAAGCACCGAGAAAGCGGTTCCAGCTTATTGACAGCCTCTGATTTTTATGCAGAGACAAAAGATATAAAACCTGATGATGCTGCAAATTGCGGGCCTATTATTCGCAAACCCTTCTAGCACGGCAAGTCTGGCGTTTAATCTTATTTGTGAGGGTGTCTAAAACGCGGGTTTTCGGGGCATGGGCGTAGCGCATTGCCTCAGGCTTGGGCGTGAGGTTACACATTTAGGCTGGACGGTAACATTCAGAAACTTCCTGCGAGAGAAACCGATATTTATTGGCTTGGTGGTTATGCCGGGCCGTCAGACACCACTGATTCCGGCCATGAAATACATTCCAAATGTGGGAGCGGGCTTGCTCGCGAATGGGGTGGGTCAGCTACATCTCTGCTCACTGATCCACCGAATTCGCGAGCAAGCCCGCTCCCACAGGGGATTTCCATCGTCTTCGATCCCCACAAAAAAGCCCCACCCGGCTCACGCCAAATGGGGCTTTATCTGACCCAAGCCCGCCTTACGCGACGTTCATGGTCTTGTGCGTCTCAATCAAATGCGCCACCACACCTGGGTCGGCCAGGGTGGAGATATCCCCCAACCCGTCATACTCAGCCGTGGCAATCTTGCGCAAAATCCGGCGCATGATTTTCCCCGAACGCGTCTTCGGCAAACCCGGTGCCCACTGGATCACATCCGGCGAGGCAATCGGCCCGATCTCTTTGCGCACCCAGTTTTTCAGCTCCAGGCGCAGCGCTTCGTTCGGCTCTTCACCATTTTTGAGCGTGACATACACATAGATGCCCTGCCCCTTGATGTCATGGGGCACCCCCACCACCGCTGCTTCAGCGACTTTCGGGTGAGCAACCATCGCGCTTTCAATCTCGGCGGTGCCCATACGGTGCCCGGAGACGTTCAACACGTCGTCCACCCGCCCGGTGATCCACCAGTAGCCGTCTTCATCGCGACGCGCACCGTCGCCGGTGAAGTACATGCCACGGAAGGTCTTGAAGTAGGTGTCGACAAAACGGTCATGGTCGCCATACAGCGTGCGCGCCTGGCCCGGCCACGAATCGAGGATCACCAGGTTGCCTTCGGCAGCGCCCTCGATGATGTTACCGAGGTTGTCCACCAGCGCCGGCACCACGCCGAAGAACGGGCGTGCCGCCGAACCCGGCTTGAGCGCGTGAGCACCCGGCAGCGGGCTCATCAAGGTGGCGCCGGTTTCGGTCTGCCACCAGGTGTCGACGATCGGGCAACGGGATTGGCCGACGTTCTTGTAGTACCAGTCCCAGGCTTCCGGGTTGATCGGCTCACCCACCGAACCGAGCAGGCGCAGGCTGCTGCCATCCACACCTTCACAGGCAGCGGTGCCCGACGCCATCATCGCGCGGATCGCGGTCGGTGCGGTGTAGAGGATATTGACCTTGTGCTTGTCGACGATCTTGCCCACCCGCGTGATATCCGGGTAGTTCGGCACGCCTTCAAACAGCAGCGTGGTCGCGCCATTGGCCAGCGGGCCGTAGACAATATAGGTGTGGCCGGTGACCCAGCCGACGTCGGCGGTGCACCAGTAAATTTCGCCTGGGCGGTAGTCGAACACGCGTTCGTGGGTCAGGGCTGCGTACAGCAAGTAGCCGCCGGTGGTGTGCTGCACGCCTTTAGGCTTGCCGGTGGAGCCCGAGGTGTAAAGGATGAACAGCGCTTCTTCGGCGCCCATCTCTTTAGGCGCGCACACAGTGCCCGCCACTTTCATCAGGTCTTCGTACCAGATGTCGCGATGCTGGTTCCACTTGATGTGGCCATTGGTACGCTTGCACACAATGACTTTCTGGATGCTGCTGGTTTCCGGGTTGGTCAGCGCGTCGTCGACGTTGGCCTTCAGCGGAATCTTCTTACCGGCGCGAATGCCTTCGTCGGCAGTGATCACAACCTTCGACTTACAGTCGATGATGCGACCGGCCAGCGCCTCCGGCGAAAAACCGCCAAACACCACGGAGTGAATCGCACCGATGCGGGTACAGGCCAACATGGCGACCACGGCTTCGGGGATCATCGGCATATAGATAGTCACCACGTCGCCGCGGTGCACATCCTGGCCGCGCAAGGCGTTGGCGAACTTGCAGACTTCTTCATGCAGCTCGCGGTAGGTGATGGTGCGGCTTTCGGAAGGGTCATCGCCCTCCCAGATGATCGCCGCCTGATCACCACGCTCGGCGAGGTGGCGGTCCAGGCAGTTGTAGGAAACGTTGAGGGTGCCGTCGGCGAACCATTTGATGTCGACATGGTGGTCGTCGAAAGAGGTCTGCTTGACCGCGGTGAAAGGCTTGACCCAGTCAAGGCGCTTGGCTTGCTCGCGCCAGAAGCCATCGGGGTTGACCACCGACTGCTGGTACATGGCCTTGTAGGTCGCCTCGTCGGTCAGCGTGTTGGCTGCTACTTCGGGGCGAACGGGGTACAGGGAAGCCGCACTCATCTTTCTTACCTCGGTGACATAGTTGTTGTTGTATGGCCCCTGTTGTAGCCGGGGCTGCCCCATAGAACCATTCGACGATGGTAGTAACAAGCCCCTACAAAATGCCCTGCTATGCCCTTTCAGGGCTCTGGCCCACGGCCTGCGCGGCTTTGGCGCCTGATGAAAAAACCTTTACTACGGGATTGTTACAAAAACCGCCAATAGTGTTTATCAAAAGCACGGGTATATGAATATAACCCGCAGGCCTAAAATCAACTCCGCCAACAAGGCAACGTGATTAACACCGTAACAGCCCCCACCAAGGCAACGTTAATCCGAACTTCCCAACTCTTAAGTTACACACGCGGCCTCATAAGGGCCCCGTGACCCCTTTCGCCCTGAAGAAGGTAAATACACAAATGAAAGCGTTAGTAGTTTTGGCCCTCAGCAGCTTGTGCGCCACCGCCGCCCTGGCCGACGAAGCCCCGACTGAGCTGGCCGGACAGAACCCACCGATCGTTGAAGACTACACTTACAGCACACACTTGGATGTGGCCAAAGTATTGTCCATGAGTAACATCCCGGATGTCTGCAACGTTGTACCGGTACAAATGGAATATGAAGACTCGCAAGGTCAGCGGCATATTCTTAATTATCAAGTGATGGGCAATGGTTGCTCTAACGGGTAATAACTTTTTCAGAAAGATTTAAACCCGGATCTTGGTCGCCGCAAGAAATCGTTCTTGCGGCCAAGAACCGCCCTCTGGCCCACCGCCCACCCAATGTGGGAGCTGGCTTGCCGGCGATGGCGATTTCGGCCTCACACACCCGCCAAAGCCCGCCACACACCCACCTCCCCCAGCCCTACAAAAACTATCCCACCGCCCGTCAAAAAATTCCTACCCCAGCAAAGCCTTGCAAACACACGCTCCGGCCGAAAACCACACCATTTTGGCCCTCCATCGTGACCATCCGCCGCAACACAAAGCCGATTTTTTCCCTATAATGCGCGGGTAAATCGGGCCTGCAATATCCCTTTACAGTGGGATGAAGAGCCAGACCTGAGGCCTCCGCGCGAGCCTGCATCTGTTGCTGCGCACCTCAAGCCTCAAGCAGAACCCGTAACCCTATTCCGTTTAATTGCCTGCGCGAGCTGTTGCAACAAACGATTCCTTAAGATCCACCGCGGCCTCTGGGCCGTGTGAACACCCAACCATCCGGTTTCACACGGGCACCTTTGAGCCCTCACGCAGGAGACGACACGTCATGCTGAGCTGGGACGAATTCGACAAAGAAGAAGAAGGCGAAGTAGCCGCCAAAGGCGCCAACGCCGGCCACGCCACCGAAGCCAACATGGACCGCCTCGACGGTGCCGGCGCTGCCGCCGCCATCGAAGCCCGCGCCGTCACCGCCAGTGACTCCGCCGCCATCGTGCGCGCCAAGGCCGCCCTGGACAAACTCGACGTCGCCGAAGGCCTCGCCGAACTCGAAGGCTCCGCCGCCCGCGTCGCCGTCGACGAAAAGCGCAT
>NZ_FNOX01000024.1 GCF_900107155.1 Pseudomonas salomonii | reverse complement strand
CAGTCAGGGTGGATGACCTCAAAACGTTTTTGGTTCTTGCGCGTCATGACAATTCCTCGCAGGATTGAATGACGCGGGCGGGGTACACGGTGGCGAGCGGATTCACTCTCTTATACGTGGTCACAGCTTGCTGTGCCGACAATGACTCCACGCCGATACCGTGCAGGCCACTCTCCCACTCGGGTGCTGACACACCAGTGCTGGTTACGGCCTTTGCCCCGCCCGCGTTCTTCAACCTTACGATGAACCAGTTTGATGCGCGACAGCGCTACATCGAAGAGGTGGCGGGTCCTCCCACATTTTTTACACCCCGCGCCCTTCCCGCAGTAACAGATTCAGCTCATCCACCACCTCAGCCCAATCCGCATCGTCGAGAATTTCTTCGCGCAGAAACGCCTTCTGGCCGGGCGTCCAAAAGAACGCATCCGCGAGATGTAATTCGGGCTTCAGCGGCGAATGCACCGCCACAAACCGCTCAATACTTACCGGGTCATGCGGCAGGCCGAGCTGTTTGAACAGTGACGGCAAGCTATGCACAGGCGATTCCATGGCAGGCTCCATGGAAGGTGGTTTTCCTGAGTCTAACCCACGCGCCCGCCAGGCTGACGGCGAGGGGAACTCGCCGTCAGTGTCGCTTGCTTACTTGACGACGGCGCGTGGCACTGGCGTGGTGATGTTACCCGCAGCCCACGCCGACTCGCGGCTGGCCAAGGCGGTGGCAATGGCTTGCACGCGGTCCGAATCCAGTTGTTCGGGCAGTGGGTCGAGCCCGGCACTGGCGAAGATCTGGCCGTAGGCGTTGCGCAGGTCGGCGTAGGCCAGGTCGCGGCGCAGGTCGGCTTGCAGGGTATTGAGTTCGCCCTGGATCAGGTCGAGTTCGCCCAGGCCAGCCGCTTCGTGGCGGTTGCGCAGTTGGGTGAGGATTTGCCCGTCGATGTTGGCCAACTGGTCGTTGGTCTTGAACTGGCGCACGGCGTCCTGGTAGTTGGCGTTGGCCACGTAGATTTGCGCCAATACGGCGATGGACATCGCCTGACGCCGGGCGGTGGCGACTTCTTCACCGGCCTTGGCGACGTCGATGGCAGCGGGCGCGGAAATCACGTTGAACAGATTCCAGGTGATCTTGGCGCCGTAATCGGCCCAGCGGTTGTCGGTGAGGAACGAGTTGCTGTCGTAATGCCCACCCGCCGAGAACTCCAGGCCGGGCAGCAGGCGCAGCATGGCTTTGCGGGTTTCGGCGGCGCTGATACGGGTCTGGTAGTCCTGCTCGCGCAGTTCGGGGCGGTTGGCCAGGGCTTCCTGCTCCAGGCTTGCCAGGTTGACCTTCAGCTCAGGCACGCTGTAGTTATCCGGCGTGGCCAGCTTGAGGTCGGTGCCCATGGGCAGGTTGATCAAGGTGGCCAGTTCGGTCTTGGCCAGGGACAACGCGCGGCGCTGCTCCTGCAATTGGCGCGTGGCTTCGATCAGCGAGCGCTGGTAACCGAGGGCCTGCACCGGGTCGCCGATGCGTTGTTCGCTCATGCTCTGGCTGTTGCTCTGGGCCTGGTCGACGCGGGCCATCAGGCTGTCGATCTGGCCCAGCAAACGCTCGGCCGCCACGGCGCGCCAATACGCAGAGCGCACGTCCTGGACGATGGTGTTGATCACCTTGCGCCGGCGCTCCTGGATGATCAGGCGCTGGTCGCCCTGCTGCTTGGCGCTGATGTAGCTGACGCCGAAGTCGAGCACGTTCCACACCATGGTCAAATCGGCCACGCGGCGGTCGCGGTCCTGGGAGGTCGAGGGTTCCAGGGACTGGGTGCCGGTGAGCACGCTCTGGCTGCTGGAGGCGTTGGTGTTGTTGCGCCCGGCGTAGCCTGCCGACAGCGCCATGCGCGGCAGCATGTCAAAACTCGAGAGGTCCGATTGGCGTTTGGCCAGGGCCTCTTCCATCACTTTCAAACGGCCTTCGAGGTTGTATTTCACTGCACGGGCCATGGCCTGGTGCAGCGTCAATGGGCCACTTAACGGCTCCTGGTCCTTGTACATGCCTTGCAGATCGCTGCGGGCTCGCTGCTCGCTGACACTGCGTTCAATCGGCTCACTGGTGACCGCGCAACCGCTGATCGCCAGCGCCAGCAAGCTGGCGCCGAACAACTTATGACCTGTTTTCATCCGTGGACTGCCCCTGTTCCTGCGCCTTGATTAAGTGTCTTCAAGCCTGCATTTCGCTGATGCCGACTTGTTGCAGTGCGTGCGCCAGGTCGATCACCTGGCGTTGTTCGGTGTCTTTGATCTGCTGCAATTGCTGACCGAGGGTTGGCGCGCCAAAGACGCCGCGCAGCCCATGGGCCGGGTCGCCCTGGCCTTTGATCGATTGGCTGTCGAACGCCTTGAGAGCGCTGTCGTCTGCGCCGGTTTCACGGTTGAACAGGCTCGACAAGGTGCTGGAACCAAACACTCCGCCATCGCCGCCGCCAAAGCCCAGGAAACCTTTGCCGGAACCGTCGCCGACGTTGTCGTTGCTGGTGAACACCTGCGCGATAAAGCTCGGGCTGGTGGCGCCGTTGTTGATAAAGATGTCGCCCAGCGGGCGCATGCCGTCGCCCAGTACGCGCGGCTCAAACAGCGGCGCGAACGTCAGCGGTGAGCCGAGGTTGCCGGTGGGCGGGGTGAAGATGCCCGGTTGCAGCGGCAGGTACGTCGTGTCGATCACCGGCCTGGCAACGCCGCCGGTCAAGGTCAGCGGATCGGCGGTGACCGTGACACTGTTGATGGCATAGGCATTGGACTGGCTGATGCCTGCGCCGGCGTTACCGGCCAGGTCGCGGATAGTGCTGTTGTCGATGCGGATGACGTTGCTGCTGTTGTTGACGTTGTTGCTCGGCGTCAGGGTCGCAGTCCAGTAGTAGCCGCCCTCGCCGCTTTGCAGGTTGGACAGGCTGCCGTTCTGCACCTTCAGGCTGGACAGGTCGAAGCCGCGCACGGGTTCGCTGAACCAGATAAACACCTGGGTGCCCTGCCCGGCCTTGAGCTGGGTATCCGATACCTCGATGTACACCTGCGGGCCTTGGGTATCGACGGCAAAATAACTCGAGTAGGCATACGTGCTGGCTGACGAGTTGCCTGCCGCATCCATTATCCCTTTGCCATCCAGTACTACCGTGTCATACCCGTTCTGCAGATGATCTTTAGGCGTCAGCGTGGCGGTCCAGGTGATGCCGCCATCGACACTTTTCAAGTTGCTCAACACGCCACTGGCGACACTCAGGTTGCCCAGTTTCAAGCCCGACACCGCCTCGTTGAAGGTGATCGTGACGTTGGCCGTTTCGCCGCCGGCAAGCTCGGCCTTGTCGACCACAATCGTGGCAGTGGCCGGGCGGGTATCGATCGCGTAGGTGTTCGACGTACTGGTCCCCAGGCCCGCGTTGCCGCTGAGGTCATGCACTTGGGTATTGTCCAGGCTCACCACGTTGCGGGTGTCTTCGATGTAGCGCTGCGGCGTGAGCGTAGCGGTCCAGGTGATGCCGCCGTCCACGCTTTTCAGGCCGCTGAGCCATGCGTTCTGCGCCTGTGGGCTGTTGTAGAACTCAACGGCTTCACTGAAGGTAATGGTCACGGTGGCCTTCTCGCTGCCGCCCAGGCTGGTCTTGTCGACCACAATGGTGGAGGTCGGGCGTTGGGTATCGACCGTGTAGTTGCGCGAAGTGGTGATACCTGCACCGGTGCTGCCGCCGTAGTAGGTCACGCCGGCGTTGTTGAGCCGCACCACGTTTTGGGCACTGGTGGTATTGGCGAAGGGCGTCAGTGTTGCCTGCCAGCTGATACCACCATCACTGGTGTGCAGGTTGGACAGCACGCCGTTGTCGGCGCTGAGGTCGCTCAGGTCAAAGTTGGTTACAGCCTTGTTGAAGTAGATGGAAACGGTGCTCGATCCGCCGACCGCCAAACGCTCGGAGCTCAGGTAGACATTGGAACTGAGCGGCGCGTGATCAACCGTGTAGGCGATCATTGAGCTGGTATCGAACGAATAGTTGGTGTTGCCGGCCAAGTCCTTGACGTAAGCCAGGGACAAACCAATCAGGTAGCTGCCCGAGGAACCCGCGCCCGGCGTCGGCGTCAGTGTCGCCTGCCAGGTCATGCCGCCGTCGAGGCTGTAGAACGGACTCAATGTGGCCGCTTGCAGATTGAGAATGGCGCGGTTGTCAAAGCCGGTGACTGGCTCGGAAAAGGTCACGGTGACGGTGGCGGTCTCGCCCGGTTCCAGCAACTTGTCGGACAGCGTCCAGGTAAACGTGGGTATAACCGTATCGACGGCAAACACCGGCGACACCGCGTTCACAATGCCTCTATTGCCGGCGGCGTTTTGAACGCTGCTGGTGTCCAGGGTGATCACATTGTTGGCGGCCGTCACGTTTGCATTCGGCGTGAATACTGCGGTGTAAAGCGTGTCGCTGTAACGGGTAAATTGGCTGAAAGTGCCATTCGGAGCCTGCAGACTGCTGAGGTTGAAGCCCTGCACCGCCTCGGAGAAACGCACCGTTACGATCTGTATTTCGTCCTTACCGATGACCGTATCGTAGATCTCGAGGGTCGCGGTAGGGTGTGAGGTCTGGATGTTGAACGTATTGGAGCTGGTCCAACCCGAACCGTCGTTGCCTGCAAGATCCTTCACACCGTAGTTGTTCAGCGTAATGACATTGCTGCTGGCCTGAATGCCATCGATGGGTGTAAATACCCCAGTCCAGGTGCGCCCGCCATCGCTGGACGTCATTGTGCTGAGGCTGCCGTTGCCCACCATCAGGTCACTGTTGTTGAACCCCGTCACCGGCTCCGAAAAAGTCACGGTTACGAGGCTGGTGCCACCGGCAGTCAGGAGCGGGTTGGCAATCACGATGGTGGCAGTCGGCGGCTGGGTGTCGATGCTGTAAGTGTTGGAGTCTGTGGTACCCGTGCCCGCGTTGCCCGTCAGGTCGTTGACACCGGTGTTATTCAACGTGATCAGGTCGCGGGTGGCCGTGATACCGGCAGCCGGTGTGAACATTGCGGTCCAGGTGATACCGCCATCGCTGCTGCTTACCGCGCTCAAGGTGCCGTTGGCGATGGTCAGGTCCGCGTTGGTAAAGCCTGTGACCGCCTCGGAGAACGTCACCGTTACCTGAGTCGACTGGCCGACGGCAAGCGTCGGTTGGGCGACCACGACAGTGGCGGTTGGGCGCTGGGTATCAATCGCGTAGTTGTTGGAGCCGGTGGTACCTGCACCGGCATTACCCGAAACGTTTTGTACGCCGCGGTTATCCAGCGTGATCAGGTTGGTGCTGTCGGTGATGTTGCTGGTCGGGGTGAGGCTTGCCGTCCAGGTGATACCGCCATCGCTACTGCTGACGGCGCTCAAGGTACCGTTGGCAATGGTCAGGTCGGCGTTGGTGAAACCGCTCACCGCTTCGCTGAAGGTGATGGTCACCAGGGATGTCTCGCCGGCTTTGAGGACGTTATCGGCAACCACGATGCTGGCGGTCGGCAACACCGTATCGATGGTGTAGTTGCCGGAGTTGGTCGTGCCGGTGCCGACGTTACCGGCAATATCGCTGACGCCACTGTTGTTCAAGGTGATCAGGTTGGTGGCGTCCCGAACGCCGACCGTCGGCGTGAAGGTCGCCGTCCAGGTGATGCCGCCATCGCTGCTGCTGACTGCACTCAAAATACCGTTGGCGACGCTCAGGTCGCTGTTGTCGAAACCCGTCACCGCTTCGGAGAAGGTCACCGTAACCAAGGTGGTTTCGCCGGCGCTCAAGGACGGGTCGGCAATCACGATGGTCGCGGTGGGCCGCTGGCTGTCGATTGCATAGTTGTTGGAGTCGGTGGTGCCGCTGCCGGCGTTGCCCGCCTGGTCAGCAATGCCGGTGTTGTCCAGGGTGATCAGGTTGGTGCTGTCGGTGACGTTGCTGGTCGGCGTAAAGGTCGCGGTCCAGGTAAGGCCGCCATCGCTGCTGCTCACTGCGCTCAGGGTGCCGTTGGCGATGGTCAGGTCGGCGTTGGTGAAACCAGTGACCGCCTCGGAGAAGGTGATAATCACCTGTGACGTCTCGCCAATCGCCAATGCGCTGTCGGCCACCGCGATAGTGGCCGTGGGTCGCTGGGTATCGATCGCGTAATTATTGGAGTGGGTGGTGCCGACGCCAGTGTTACCCGAGCCGTTTTGTACGCCGCTGTTGTCCAGCGTGATCAGGTTGGCGGTGTCGGTGATGGCATTGGTCGGTGTCAGCGTCGCGGTCCAGGTAATACCGCCGTCAGCACTGCTCACCGCCGATAAGGTGCCATTGGCGATGGTCAGGTCGGCGTTGGTGAAACCGGTAACCGCTTCGGAGAAGGTGATGGTCACCAGCGAGGTCTCGCCGATGGTCAGCGAGTTGTCTGCGACCACGATGGTTGCAGTCGGGGCCCTGGTATCGATTACGTAGTTGCCGGAGTTGGATGTGCCAAAACCACCGTTACCTGCCAAGTCACTCACGCCGGTGTTCTGCAGCGTGATGATGTTGGTGGTGCTGCGCATATTCGCCGTTGGCGTGAAGGTCGCGGTCCAGGTGATGCCGCCGTCGGCGCTGCTGACCGCGCTCAAGGTGCCGTTGGCAATGGTCAGGTCGGCGTTGGTGAACCCAGTGACCGCTTCGGAAAAGGTAATGGTCACCAACGAGGTTTCGCCCGCGCTCAGCGTCGGGTCGGCCAAAATAATGCTCGCGGTCGGGCGCTGGGTATCGATGGCGTAATTGTTGGAATCGGTCGTGCCGCTGCCGGCGTTGCCAGCCTGGTCAGCAATGCCGGTGTTGTCCAGAGTGATGAGGTTGGTGCTGTCGGTGATGTTGCTGTCTGGCGTAAAGGTCGCGGTCCAGGTAACGCCGCCGTCGGCGCTGCTCACAGCGGTCAAGGTGCCATTGGCGATGGTCAGGTCGGCGTTGGTGAGGCCGGTGACTGCTTCGCTGAAGGTGATGGTCACCAGCGAGGTACCGCCGATTTTCAGCGCGGGGTCGGCCAGCACAATCGTTGCCGTTGGCCGTTGTGTGTCGACCGCATAGTTGTTGGAGGTGGTGCTGCCGGTGCCGGTGTTGCCGGCCCCGTCGCTGACGCCGGTGTTATCCAGGGTGATCAGGTTGGTGGTGTCGGTGATGTTGCTGGTCGGCGTGAAGGTCGCGGTCCAGGTGATGCCACCGTTGCCGCTGCTGACGGCGGTCAAGGTGCCGTTGGCAACAGTCAGGTCGGCGTTGGTGAAACCGGTGACCGCTTCGGAGAAGGTGATGGTCACCAGCGAGGTCTCACCGAGCTTCAATGCGTTGTCGGCGACCACGATGGTTGCGGTCGGTCGCTGCGTGTCGATGACGTAGTTGTTGGAGTCGGTGGTGCCGGTGCCCGCATTGCCGGCCGCGTCGCTGACGCCGTTGTTGGCCAGGGTGATCACGTTGGTGGTGTCGGTGATGCCGGCGGTGGCCGCGAGTGTGCCGGTCCAGGTCACACCGCCATCGCCGCTGCTGAGCCCACTGACGGTGCCGTTGGCAACGGTCAAATCAGCCGAGGTAAGGCCGGTGACGGCCTCGCTGAAGGTGATGGTCACCAGGGAGGTTCCGCCGATGTTCAGCGTGGTAGTGTCCACCACGATACTGGCGGTCGGCCGCAGCGTATCGATGCCATAGGTATTGGAGGTGGTCGTGCCGCTGCCTGCGTTGGTTGCAACGTCGGTATAGAGGGCGTTGTCCAGCGTCACCACATTGCCACTGCTGGTGTTGCCGGCGTTCGGCGTCAGGGTGGCGGTCCAGTGAATATTGTCGCTGGTGGCCAGGTTGCTCAGGGTGCCGTTGGTGGCCGACATATCAGTCAAGCTGAAACCGGACACGGCTTCGCTGAAGGTAATATTGACTGTCGAGTTGACCGTGGTGCTCAGCGTAGGCGCAACCACCGCGATGGTTGCGGTCGGCCGCGTGGTGTCAACGCTGTAGTTGTTGGACGAGGTGGTGCCAGCGCCCGCCGTACCTGTTGCCACACTGTTGACGCCGGTGTTGTCGAGGACGATTTGGTTGGTGGCGCTGGTGACGTTGGTGCTGGGTGTAAAGGTCGCTGTGTAGGTAATACCGCCGTCGCTGGTACTGACCGGGCCCAGGGTACCGTTGGCCACGGTCAGGTCGGCATTGGTAAAGCCGGTCACCGCCTGGTTGAAGGTAATGGTCACCAGTGAGGTGCTGCCGATGTGCTGGGCGGCGCTGCCGACCACGATGGTGGCGGTCGGTGCCGGGTTGTAGGCGGTGTTCGCCGTACCGCCAATGTCGTTGTACAGACCGTTGACTGCTGTCGGTTTATTACCGGCCGTGGCGGCGGTGGAAAAGCCACCGTTGCCGCTGGCACCGGTGTTGGCCGAACCGCCCAGTGCCGCGAAGTTGCTCGCTGTGATCAATACCGTGCCTTTGTTCCAGATGGCACCGACACCCAGGCCACCGTCACCGCCGTTCAGCGTGATGCCGCTGCCAGCCGCCGAACCGCCGCCACCACCGCCGCCAGCACCGATGTTACCGGTAATCGAGCTGGTGCCAACGACAGTCAAGGTGGCGCCGCTGGCGTTATAGATACCGCCAGCCGCTGCGCCGCCCTTGCCACCGGTCGCACTCCAGCCGGAGCCGCCGCCACCACCGCCGATCGACAAGGCGCCGGATGCCGCCGTGCCGCCAGACGCACCGTTGGTATAGCCGTAAATGCCCGTCGAGCCGGCACCGCCGGTGCTTGTACCGCCTTTACCGCCCATGGTGCGGTAACCGCCGCCGGCACCGCCCTGGTTGGCGGTACCCGCGGTGCCGGCGTAGATACCACCTGCGAGGCTGGCAATACCACCATGCCCGCCGGTGCCACCGCCCACCGCGCCACCACCGCCACCCCCACCGCCGACATCGCCACCGGCCACGCCACCACCGCCGCCGCCGCCCGAGGCGGCATTCGCGGTCACGCTGACGTTATTCAAGGTCAGGTTACCGAAGTTACTGATCCCCGCGCCCAGCAAACCGGGCGCCGTAGTACCGCTACCACTATTGCCGCCGTTGCCCGCCATCAGCCCCTTGGTAATGACCAGGCCGTCCAGGGTCGCGGTAACCCCTGAATTGACCGTAAGCACCTGAGTCTTGTACTGCCCGCTGATCGTTACATCAGGCGTGCCGTTGTGGTCCAGGTCGCCTTCAATGGTGAGGTTCTTGGAAATCACCAACTGCGTGTTGAGGTTGACCGTCATGCCTGCGGTGCTGAAGGTGACGGTATCGCCCGCCACTGCACTGCTCAGGGCCGCGCGCAACGAACCGGCGCCACTGTCGGCACCGGTGGTCACGGTGATCGTCGCCAGGCTGTACTGATAGCCCGACATCCCCTGGTACGACAGCGCCGTATGGCTCTCGATCGAGCCGCTGGCAACCTCAAGTGTCCAGTCGCCGCCCGCGCCAGTGCGGTTGCTGGAGGCGGCAATATCGCGCCCGGTCAGGCTGGCCAGTGAGTCGACAAAGCTGATGCCTTTGTCGCCCTCGGCGGTGTTGCAGGCATAAATCAGAATATCGCCGCCGGCGTTCATGTCCTGGCCGATCTGCGCCAGTACCGCGCTGCGGGCTGCGACGTTATCGGCCGACAGGTAGGTGCTGCCCAACCACAAATCGCCCGAATTACCGTGGGCGATGATCTGCACCGAACTCACGCCCTGGTGGCTGCCCAGGTAGTCGGCGATCTGTTGCAGGCCGTCTTTGCTGGCGTCCAGCTGCACCACCTGGGTGCCGGGAGCGACGCCTTTGAGCAAGTCGGCGGAGTCTTTGACGCGCGCATCGACGAACACCACGGTCTGGCCCGGCACGGCAACGGGCGTCGGAGTAGCGGGCGCATCGGATTGTGCGTGGGTGTCTTTGCTGGCGGTGGCATGCTCGGCCGTCTGCGCCTTGGCCGCCGCGTCGGCGGTGGCATGGCTGTCGGCCTGGGCCGCATCGGCCACGGTGGCGGCGACCGCGCCGTCAAACAGCATGCGCGGTTCGAGGAACATGATCATGGGTGTCGCCAGGGTTTTAGCGCCTGGTGTTGTGTTACGTGCCTTCCCTTTGCTCCACCACATGCTGCTCACCCGTGCGTCGAAAGCGGTTACCCGTAGAAAAACCGCGATCAGTTGATCGCGGCGTCGGCTTTGGTGCGAATGACATTGGCGGCGCTCAAAGACCCGTCGCGCCAGAATTCCATGTGTGCGTACTGCTCGAAGAGATCAGGCGGCAGGATGGTGCGGCGCGGCTGCAGCGCGACCTTGGGTTTGACCCGATGCAAGCCGCTCATGCCCAGGGCCTCGTCGAAGTCCGGCGCGTCGTAGCTGAGGTTGTCGAAGTCATGCTCGAACCACGGCTCGCCGATAAATTCGTAGACCAGTCGCATTACCCGTTCAGGCGCCTGGGACAGCAATTCGTAGTCGACAACCAGCATGGCGTCGGCGTTTTCGCCGTAATACGCCTCTTTGAGCGCCGACCAGGCATAGCCGACCAGGCGATTGCGCTGGCCCAGGGTCTCGACACGGCTGTAGACGGTGTTGCGCTCGACGTCGTCGTTGAACAGCCGAGTGTTCTCAAAGGGGTTGGCGCGGTACAGGCGCTCAAGGCTGTCCATGACCCAGGCGACGTTGCGCACGCAGGCAATCACTTTGGCTTGGGGGAACAGGTCATGCAGCGCGGGCATGCGCGCACACCACTGGCGGTTGGTGTCGAAGACAATCGGGGTAGAGGCCTTGTCGGCATAGTAGGAATCGAACAACCCGCGCAGCAAACGGCGGCGGGTATTGGGATCGATCACCGAACCAAACTCACTGCCGGCGCTGCATTGCCCCAGCACACCGTTGAACAAGGTGCCTACAGGGCTGCTCATACCGGCGTGAAAACGCGGGTTCTGCAGCAGGATGGCAGAGAGCAGGGTTGAGCCGGAACGCGGCAACCCGGAGATAAAGTGATACTGCAATCCCATCACCACTTAGGCGGATAAAGTCCATTTATGCGCGAAGCGTAGCTGAGGAATGCAGTGCCGACTAGTGGTCATTTGCCAGTATTTGGATATTCCGTTAATGCCAATTGGATCTTAACGACAACCCTCTGGTTGCGAGGGCTCTGGCCCACGGCACAACACGAACAGCCGCGCCCGAGCGCCACCGCCGTCCTGGCGCAAAAGCTCGCGCCAGTCTTCAGGAATCGGCGCAAAATCATCCGGCGGCTCGGTGCTGCTGATCAACCACACACGGTGCGTATCGGCAGGTATGGCCGATAGCCGGTCGAGGTAAATGCGCCCGCCGTCCTGATCCACCAAGGTGCCAAAGCCATAGGCATTCGGCCGAGTCGAGGTGCCGTCGGGTTTAGGCGGCGTGTAGAGCTGCAATTGGGCGTCGGTCTGGTCGTAATACACGTAGCTGAGGTACCACATCATGTCGCTGAGGACGATGCGGTCGTCTTCCTGGTAATTACGGTTGACGAACTCCACCGGCACGTTGAATTGGTCATGCACATCCACCGTGGAATTGTTCTTGAGCCCCAGAAGCTCCACCCCAGCGAACAACACGAACAACGCCGCGCCGAGCCACGCCAGGCGCGCCGGCAGGCGGTCGATGGCCAGCGCCAGCAGAATCGGCAGGCCCAACGCGTAGACCGTGAGGTAGCGTTCGATAAACACCGGTGAGATAAACGAAACGCCGTACACCAGCAGCAGCGGCAGCACAAAGAACAACGCCAGCAGGCACGCCGGGCGATAACGCTCGCGGTCGCGCCAGGTGGTGATGCCCACCACGGCGATCAAGAGCGAGGGGAACAGCCAGAACAGCGGCTGCCAGAAACCGATGCCTTCATCCTGGAGCACGAACTGCCAGATCATAGACGGCACGGACATCAGCGAAACCGGGTCTTCCCAGCCGATATCACCCCCGACCTTGAGCTGCTCGACGTGGCGGACCAGATCCAGCAGGTTCGGCAACCAAGGCAGGTACAGCGCCACTATCAACACATTGGCGCACCACCACGACGGGCGCAGGAGCAGTCGCTGGCCACGCGCTTGAGAAGGCCACAACACCCCCAGCCACACCCAATGCACCAGCACACACAGGGCGGTGAAGTAATGGGTGTAGAAACCGGCCGCCATCAACAGCACATAGGCCGCCAGGTAACGCGTGCGCTCAGGCTGACGCACCCAGTACACCAGCGCCAGCGTGGCGCCCAGCAGCCATACGGCCAGCAGCGAATACATGCGCACTTCCTGGCTGTAGCGCACGGCCGTTGGGTACAGCGCCAGCAGCATGCCCGCCAGCACCGCAGCGCGCCGCGTGGACAGTTGCCGCGTGAGTGAGATGCCAAGGCCCACCGCCAACACACCTGGCAGGGCACTCATGCCGCGAATCGACCAGATGCCGTCGCCAAACAGCCCGATCCAGCCGCGCAGCATGAAGAAGTACAGCGGCGGATGCACATCATGGGCCGCGTGAAACCACAGGTCGTCCATGGCGTATTCGCTGAGCAACAGGCTTGAGCCTTCGTCGCCCCAGATCGCCGAAGCCGTCAGGCCATAGAAACGCACGGCCATGGCCAGCGCCAGAATCGGCACCCACCATAACCGGCTCAGCCAGCCGGCGCCTTCCCAGGCGGCCCAGAGGCGATTGGCTGTGGGAAACGCGCCCACTTTGTCGTCTTGCTCTACCACAGACCGTCGCACCTCAATTCCCCTAATACCGCCCGTTACCGAGGCGAAACCTGCACATGCGCAAACAAGCGCCACTCTAGGACAAAAGCCCCGGTTTCGCTCGCTGTTTTGCAACCGTCGGGCGGCGCGCAAAACCTGCGACTACGCTGTGCGATGACACCAGATCGATTGGCGTCACACACCGTAAAGCCACTACAAGGATGAGCGATAAATGGAAGTATTCATCGGCACTATCCAACCCTTTGCGTTTGATTTCGCGCCCAGAGACTGGGCCTTGTGCGCGGGTCAAACCCTGCCCCTCAACCAATACCAGGCACTGTTCTCGTTGCTCGGCACGATTTACGGCGGCAATGGCGTACAAAACTTCATGCTGCCGAACCTGCAAGGCCGAATGCCGATTGGTCAAGGCAACGGCGCGGGCCTGACGGCACGCGTCATCGGTGAGGTCTCCGGCACCGAATCAGTGACCGCCACCCTGATCAACCTGCCGACCCACACCCACGCCACCACATCGCTCAATGCCACCACCTCCGTGCAACTGGCCATCACTGCCAGCAACCCGGTGACGACACCCAGCGCCACCAACGCCTTTATCGGCGCTTCCGGCGGCGGGCCGGGCAGTGCTTCGATCTATTCAGACCAGCAAGGCGCCACCCCGGTCGCACTGCAGGGCGTAAGCACCGCCGTGACTGGCGGTGCAATCAGCCCCGCCGGCCAAGGCCAGCCCATGGCAACCATGAACCCGTACCTGGCGATCAACTTCAGCATTGCCTTGAACGGGATCTTTCCGTCTCGCGGTTAACCTTTAGCCGGGGCTCCCCCGCCCCGGCACTTCTGACGCGGAGCCTGCCATGTTGAACCTGGTCACCCCGGAACATTTCCGGCCATTGCTCAACCGCACCAGTGTGCTGTATTTGCCGGACGGTTCGGCACTGCCGATTCAGGTCCAAAGCCTGACCGATGCGCCCAAAGCCAGCCTGCCAGGCAGCCCGCGCGGAGCGTTCAGGGTGTTGCTCGAAAGCCTTGCGCCCACCACGTTTGTCGACGGCTTATGCCGCTTGCCACTGGAGGCCAACTGCCTGGAACCCGTGTTTGTCTCCCGCGAGCCGGCCATGGGCCGCGACAGCCAGCGTGGTTACTTCTGCATCGTCTTCAACTGAGACGGGTACCACACCAACCGCTGCGCAGCGGGCGTTTGTTCTTCCACCCGAAACCCCAGCGCCAGGTAATGCTGGCGCGCATGGGGGTTGCTCGCCCACACCACCGTCGTCACCGGGCACCCCACTTGTGTGGCAGCCTGCTGCACGCCTTGCAGCACTGCGCGGCCGAAGCCCTGGCCACGGGCGGCGGGGATAAAGGCCAGGTACAACACACGGATTTCATTCGGGCCAAAATCGGCACTCAACGCGCCGATGGGCGTGCCGAGTTTTTCCACCACGTAATGCAGGGCGCCAGGGGAGTGTTCGTCCATGCCTTTTTCCTGCACCTGGAACTGCTGGGCGATCACCTCTTCCACCAGCGCCTGCTCGCCGTCGATCCACTGCAAGTCCGCACGCGCCGAGCGGTAGAGGCTGTGTAAAAACGGCCCGTCAGTACTGCGTGAGGGGCGCACCACCAAGCCCTGTGCCAAGGTGCCATCCTTGTTCAACATTGCGCTGCACTCCTGTCAGAACCCGCTTTCCCTCACACCCAACGCCGCAGCACGCCGCCAGGCCACCCCCAGCACCGACTCACTGCGTCCTTGCAACACCACCCTGCCGCGCAACGGTTGATGCGGCGTGCCGATCGGTTGCAGGCTTTGCAGTCGGGCGCCGTACTGGGCTTGCACCGGCTCCGGGCGCTGGTTTTCATCGCGGCGTACGGCAATTGGCCCGTGGTGGTCGGAAGCCAGTGCCTCCTGATCCAGGTAGGCCACGCCGTTGGCGTCAATATCGGTCAACTCCACCGCGATCGCTGCATGCATCGGGTCATCGGCGATAAACCGCCCGGTCGCCCCCGGCGCCACCCGCCACAACTCGGCTTCTGCCAGGTAACCGCGCAGCCGTGCGCCGTCTTCCACCACTTGCGCCAGTGGGTCTTTAGGCGACAACCAACGGCCCACGCTTAATTGCGGCAGCAGATCGCGCACGGTGCCGGCATGGGGCGCGCGCAACAGCAGGCGTTCGCGCTGGGCGGCCAAACCTCGGTATTCGGCCAGCGCCTGGGACAGGCGCTGATCGTTGATCCCGGCATCCGCTGCGGTTTCGCTGCGCCCGGCCTGGCGGCGCATCTGCAACTGCAGGATGTCGACTTCGCGGCGCACGATGCTTTGCCGCGCATCCAGGTCCGGTGACTCCAACTCGATCAACACCTGGCCCTGGCTCACCACTTGCCCGTCCACCACCGACAAGGCCTTGACCCGCGCGGCCACCGGCGCATGCAAGGCACTTGAGCGCCCCGCTTCAAGCATGGCCGGCAACTCCACGGCGCTGCGCCACGGCAGCACCAACGCCAGCACGATCATCAGCAAAGCCAAGCCGCTGAGCAACACGCGTGGCGCGTGAGCCTGGCTGCGGCGGCTCCACCATTCGCGCCATTCCTTGAAGATCGGCAGGAAGATAAACCACACCAACTCCACCAGCATCAGGAAGATCCCGAGCAGCTTGAAGAACAGGTGATACACCGCCAGCGCAATCCCCAAAAACAACACCGCGCGCCACAGCCAGGCCAGGTAACCCCAGCTCAACAGCCGCCGCTGCATCTTCGGCGACCACGGCTCCGGCGCCGGCGCGCCGTAGCCGAACAGCCACTCACGCAGGCGCCAGCGACACAGCGCAAAGGCGCGGCCTTGCAGGTTGTCGACGCCCCACAAGTCACTGATCAAAAAGTAACCATCAAAGCGCATAAAGGGGTTGAGGTTGATCGCCAAGGTAGTCAGCCAGGTGGCGCTGGCCAGCATGAACGCTGCGGTACGCGCCGGGCCATCGGGCAGCAGTGACCAGGCCAGCAAGGCGATGCAGGCCAGCAGCAACTCGGCCATCACACCGCCGGCGCCGATCATCAAACGCGAACGGCGGTCGTTGACCCGCCAGGCATCGCTCACGTCGGTGTAGAACATCGGCAGCAACACCATGAACGCCACGCCCATACTTTGCACTCGGCAACCGGCGCGCTTGGCCATGAAGGCATGGCCGAATTCATGGCACAGCTTGGCAAAGAACAGCGCCACGCCGAAGGCCAAGGCACCGCCGAGGCTGAACAGGTGCGGGAAGGTCGCCAGGAAGCGCTGCCAATCGCGCGCCACCAGAAACACGCCCAGGCCGAGGATGATCGGCAGGCCGTAGCGCAACAATCCCGGCCCGAAGCGCGCCAGCCACGGCCACGCACGGTTCAGAAACGCATCCGGGCGCCACAGCGGAATGCGAAAGAACAGGTACTGGTGCAGCAATATCTGCCACAGGCTTTGTTTGCGGGCGGCGGCCTTGTAGAGGTAGCTGGCGCGTTGCTGCGGGTCGAGGGCGGCGATCAGGTCATGGGCGCGCAGAAAGCTCAACAACTCCTCCAGTTCACTCCCCCCCAACGCCAGGCCCGGCTCGCGGTTGGCCGCTTGCAGGACGCGTTCCGGGTCGCCCAGGGACCAGTGGCGCAGCAAGCGAATGGCCGTGGCGCCGAGTTTGAAATAGCGCCCGCGCACCGGGTCGGCCAAGGTCCAGCGCGGCGAGCCGTCCAGGGCCGCGCCAGCGCTGGACAATTGCAGGTCTTCACGCAGTTTGGGCAAGCTCATCAGAGGCCCACGCTCTGGCGCAGGCCCGCCAGCGGCCGGCGCAACAGGTACAACGCCAGCGGCGCGCGGTCGCCATAGATTTTCGCCGTGCCACGCAGGCCGATACGCGGCGGGGCATCATCGAACTGCGCATCCAGGCGATAAGACAACTGGCCGCCCGGCGTGGGCTGCGCTTCGTAGGCCGCCCGTTGCAGGGTCGCCAGGTGGCGTTGCAACGGGTCACTGTCAAGGAACAGCGCGACCTGGGCATTCGGCTCCAGGGCAATCGCATCGCCCACTGCCAATTCGATGCGCAACTCGGCCTGGGCCGGGTCGGCAATCTGTAGCAGGCGCTCGCCGGTCTGCACGGGTTTGCCGGTCCAGCGCTCGGCGTCGGCAAATACGGCGATGCCGTCGCGCTCGGCGCGTACTTCGCTGCGCTTGAGCAGTTCGCGTGCGTAATCACGCTCGGCGCGTTTTTGCTCGACCCGGGCCGCCAACAGGTCGATGCGCGAGCTGGATTCGGCATCGGCGAACGCCCGCTGGGAATTGGCCTTGAGTTCGGCTTCGGCCACGCCCAAGGCGCGTGCCGCTACATCCGCCTGGGCGGTCAGCGTGGTGCTTTCAAAACGCAGCAGCAGGTCGCCGGTTTTCACCGCCTGGTTGGGCTTGACCAGAAACTCGGCGATTACCCCATCCAGCGGCGCCGCCACCACTTGCCCGGCCAGCGGCACCACTTCAGCCGGCGCCAATACCGATTGGCGCACTGGAATCAGCAGCATCAGCAGCAACGCGATCACCACCAGCACCTGGCGCTTGCGGGTCAGGCGCAACCGCCATAGCTGACGCGGTTGCAGCGCGTGCCAGGCATGGCTGTAGGTGTCACCCAACTGCGCCAGCAAGACTTGCTCGGCAGGGCTCCACGGCGTATCACGCGCCAGCCACAGGCCGCCAAACACCCGGCCTTGTGGGTCGCTTAACGGCAACCAGAACACATGCCCGGCGGACAGGCTTTGCCAATCGGCCTGTATCGCGCCGCTCAACTGTTCAGCCGGGACCACGCGGGCCGTCTGGCCCAGCGCCTGCTTGTGCAACTGCGCCACCGCTTGCTCGACGAGCGCTACAAATGGCGCGTTCGGGTCGACGCTGCTCACCGCCGTCACCGCCTGCACTTTGCCAGCGATCAACAGCGCCGCATGCCGATAGCCAAACAGTGGCTGGCCATCATTGACCAGGCTGTAGGCCAGTTGCTCGGTGGTGCGCGCCGCGCGAGTCTGGCGCTCCAGCTCCAGAAACTGCGCGAACACTCGCTCGATGTGCCCCGGTATCGGTGCGTTCATTGCAGTTGCGCAAAGTGGGCGGTGCCGCTCATGCCAGCCATCAAGCCGGATGCGTTGGGCAAGGTCGCGACCAGCAGCAAGGTTTGGCTGCCCTCGTCAATGCGCGCGCCCAGACGTTTGACCGTGGCGCTGAACGCTTGTCCGGTTTCGTCAGGGGTGAAGTCGAAGGTCTGGCCGGGCTTGAGTTTGCCCATCCAGCGCGACGGCACCAGCAGGTGGATTTCGAGGCTGTGGTTGTCGACGATCTCCAGCAGTGGCGCCCCGGCCGACACGCTTTCATAGCGCTGGACCTTGCGCTGCACCACTTGGCCATCAAACGGCGCCAGCACGCTGCAGCGTTTGACCTGCACCTGGTAGACCTGGGACTGGGCCTGGGTTTCGGTGAGCTTGGCTTCGGCGCGGGCCACTTCAAAGCGCCCTACCGAATTAAGCGCCGCCAGTTGTTTGTTATGGGCCAGCTCTTCACCGGCGCCACGGCTGGCAGCCTGGGCAGCATTCAACTGGGCCTGGTAGGCCGAGCAGTCGAAACGCGCCAGGGTTTCGCCCTTTTTGAACGACTCACCTTCGCTGAACGGCAACTCGACGATTCGCCCGGACAACTCGCTGGCCAGCATCGCCTGGTCGCGAGCCCGTAACACACCGCGGGCTTCACTGCCGTTGCCGGCGGTTGCCGCGGGTGGGTGATCCAACAGCGGATCGTCCGCCACCGCCAGTTGCGCCACGCCCATCAGACACGAAATCCCTAACATCCAGCTCCGCAACTGCACCATACGTTTACAACTCCCTGATGATGCCGGGCAGTCTAGGGCAGCAAGATCAAATTGCCACTACCCCGCAGCCGACAAATCTGAATTTATTGTAGGGGGCCGCCGACGTATTTGCAGGCGTGCGTTATTATTGCGGCCTTCCAAGGACTCTGGATCAAGGACACGCCCATGCGCATCGGTTTTCTGTCACCACTGGCCCTGGCATTGCTCGCCGGCCTTCCCTTCCAGGCCCAGGCCAGCGGCGATGACTCGTGCTACCCCGACTGGCGGGTCTCACGCGACAGCCTTGAAGGCTGCAGCAACCTGCCCTTCCTGAGCCCGGGCAATGACAGCCGGGTCAACCTGCGCCTGTTGCTGGCGGATAAACAGGTGGCAGCGCTGACGCCCAATGCACTGGGCGAGACCGACCTGGAAGAAGGCTTCGGCCCGGTGCCGTTTCCGGTGTACCGCCTCACCCCGGTAGCCGACGCCACCGACGAAAAAACCGACGTGGCCCCCACACCCGGCAAACTCGACGAGTTGCTCGCGCCACTGGGCATTCAGCGTGAAGGCGACAAGGCGGCGGGTGACGCGTTCCTGACCGGCGAAGGCAGCCGCTGCCGCAGCAATGATGAAAGCAGCGCCACGGCGTTTATCAGCCAAGTGGTTAAAGCCGACGTGCCCGAAGCGGAGCGCCTTCTGCTGGCCAAGGGACGTGTAGCGATGCTCGGCGCCTGTACCTGGGACGGCGCCAGCCTGGGTGACCCGGAGCAAATCCAGTCCGCCGCAGGCCGCGAGCTGCGCGCTTACCTGCAAGCCGCCGGCGACTTCTACAGTGGCCGGTTTGGCGATGCGCAGCGCGGTTTTGTCGCCGCCGCCGCCGGCAGCCTGCCGTGGGTCAAGGAAGCCGCGTTCTACATGATCGCCCGCACCGAGCTGAACCAGGCCCAGGAAAATGCCTTCGACGAATACGGCATGCCGCAACTGGAGCATGTGGATAAGTCGGTGCTGGCCAATGCAGACACCAGCTTCAACCTGTACCTGAAAACTTACCCACAGGGCGAATACGCCGTCTCTGCCCAGGGCCTGCTGCGACGGGTGCATTGGCTGGCGGGCGATACCGACAAGCTGGCCAACGACCTGGCCGCACAGTTGAGCGCCAAACAGCGCAATGTGTCGTTGGACGAGCTGGTGCAGGAAGCCGACAACAAGCTGCTCAGTGCCACCCAAAAACCTTCGGCCAACCCACTGATGCTGGCGGTCAACGACTTGATGTGGATGCGCGCCGGCAACCCGCCGCTGCTGAGCCGCGCGGCCCTGGACGCGCAAAAGCCGGTGTTTGCCCAGGAGCCTGCGCTGTACGACTACGTGCAAGCAGCGTTTGCGCTGTACGTCGAACATCAGCCCGACACCACCTTGAAACTGCTGCCCCAGGACGTGCCCGCCAGCCTCGACTACTTCGCCTTCAGCCAGCAAACCCTGCGCGGCCTTGCCCTGGAAGCCAAGAAGGATTGGCAAGGTGCGCAAGCGCTGTGGCTGAAACTGCTGCCCCAGGCCACGCAACCCTTGCAGCGCGACCAGCTGGAACTGGCGCTGGCGATGAACTACGAGCGCAACGGCCAACTGGCCAGCGTGTTCGCCAGCGATTCGCCAATCAGCGCCAAGCAGGTGCGCTACATCCTGCTGCGCAACATCGCAGGCCAGGACCTGTTACGCCAACAGATCACCCAGGCGAGTGACCCGGTCGAGCGGGCCACCGCCCAGTTTGTGCTGCTGTACAAAGACCTGATGCGCAGCCAGTACGCCACCTTCGCCGACGACCTCAAGCAACTGCCGGCATCGGCGCCCGCCGACAAACTCGGCACCAGCCTGGGTTATGTCTATGGCGATGGCCGCTCGCTGCAGTTGTTTCAGTGGAACGGCGATAAGGCGGAGTCCGGCTACGCCTGCCCGAGCATTGCGCAAATCGCCAGCACCCTGCAGGCCGATGGGAAAAGCCCCAAGGGCCTGAACTGCCTGGGTGAGTTCATCCTGCGCAACAACCTGGATGGCATGCCACTGGACCAAGTGCGCGCCGCCGGCAGCCTGGGCAGCACCGCCTCGTTGTTCAAGGGCGAGACCTTCTCGCGGCTCGACGGTTACCGCCAGGTCATCGCCAACCCCAAGGCGCCGCACAACGACAAGGCCTACGCGCTGTTCCGCGCGATCAACTGCTATGCGCGGGCCGGCTATAACGGTTGCGGCGGTGTAGATGTGGATAAATCCGTGCGCAAAGGCTGGTTCCGCCAGCTCAAAACCGGGTTTGCCGACACTGAGTGGGCCCAGTCGCTGAAGTACTACTGGTGAAACACCTGTGGCTAGGCTTGCTGCTCCTGGCAAGCCCGGCCTTTGCCGGCGTTGACGCCCGCGACTACGACGCCTTCTGGCTGTGGAGCGGGGTCACGCCGCAGCCGGTGCTCAAACAGGCGAAAACCCTGTACATCCTCCAGGGCCAGATCAACTCCACGCGCCGCGCGCCGCAACGGGGCGTGCAGTTTATCGCCCAAGGCATCAGCGTACCGCGCATCACCCAAGGCCAGGTCTGGGTGGTGTACCGCGCCCACACCCTGCACTGGCCCGAGCGCGTCTATACCCAACTGCTCGGCCAGGTGCAACGCTGGCGCGATGCGGGCAACCCGGTGGTCGGCATCCAGATCGATTTCGACGCCCGCACCCAATACCTGCACGAATACACAAGCTTCCTGCGCGACCTGCGCCAACGCCTGCCTGCTGACCTGCGCCTGAGCATCACCGGCTTGATGGACTGGAGCAGCAACGCCGACCCGCAAGCCATCGCCCAGCTCAAGGGCGTGGTGGATGAAGTGGTGGTACAGACCTACCAAGGGCGCCACAGCATCCCGGATTACGCAGCGTATTTGCCACGCATGAACCGGCTGGGGTTGCCGTTCAAGGTGGGGCTGATTCAGGGTGGCGTATGGCAAGAGCCGGGGTATTTGAAAGGGAGTGAATGGTTCAGGGGGTATGTGGTGTTTTTGCAGAACCCTTAAATCCCACATTGGGTTATGTTCAGCCTGCCGGAATAGAGGCTGTGGCGGGGTAGACGGACTCCCAGCCACCGCCCAACGCCTTGTAAAGCCCCACCATCGCCAGCGACACGCCGGTGGAGCTTTCTACCCACTGCTCCTGCGTGGCCAGCAGCGCGCTTTGCACGGTGAGCACGTTGACGAAGTCCACCACGCCTTCGACGTACTGCTGTTGTGCGGTGCTCAACGCAATGCGGTTCTGGCGTACCGCTTCGGCGAGGCTGTCGCGGCGTAGTTGGCTGGCGTTGTAGCGGGTCAGTTGGTCATCGATCTCATGCCAGGCACGCAGTACGGTTTGCTGGTACGCCAGCGCCGCTTCCTGTTGCTGGGCTTCACGCAAATTCAACATGCCTTGCAGGCGCCCGCCATTGAACAGCGGCAGGCTGAACTGCGGGCCGAAGGCAAATGCGCGCGAGCCCCAGGAGCCGAAATCCGAGAGTTGCAGGGCTTGGGAGCCCAGGCTGCCGGACAAGGTGATACGCGGGTAAAAGTCGCCTTTTGCCACGCCAATACTGGCAGTGGCCGCATGCAGGCGCGCCTCGGCCTGGCGAATATCGGGCCGGCGCTCGGCCAGTTCCGACGGCAAGCCGATGGCGACCTGACGCGGGGTTTGCGGCACGGCGGCGTCCTTGGACAATTGCGCGTGCAGCGCTTGCGGCGGCTCGCCCATCAGCAGGCTCAGGGCGTTGATCAGTTGATCCTGACGCTGCTGCAAGTCCGGCAAACGCGCTTCGATGGCGGCAACCTGGGCGGCGGCTTCAGCTACATCCAGGTCGGTGGCCACGCCGTCGGCCAGGCGCAGTTGCGAGAGCTTGAGGCTGTGGCGGGCGACGTCGAGGTTTTGCTCGGTGACAGCGCGAGTGTTCTGCACGCCGCGCAGTTGGATGTAGTCCTGGGCGGTTTCGGCGAGCACCGACAGCAACACGGCGCGGCGGTCATCTTCAGCGACTTGCAGGGTGGCGTCGGCGGCTTCGGTTTCGCGTTTGACACGGCCCCAGAAGTCCAGCTCCCAGGCGGCGGAGAAGCCCATGTCCCATTGATTGTATGCCGACTGACCATTGCGGCCGGAAGGGTCGCTCAAACCTTTGCCGCTGTTGCGCTGGCGCAGGTAATCCCCGGTGGCGTTGACGTTGGGATAACGCTCGGCAGTGGTCACCTGACGCACGGCGCGGCTTTGTTGCAGGCGGCTGCTGGCCAGTTTCAGGTCGAGGTTATCGGTGAGCGCACGGCGCGTGAGGGCCGAGAGCTCTGCATCGTGGAACACGTCCCACCAACGCACCTGCAAAGGGGCGCTCACCGCACGGCTCTGCGCCTGACGGCCCTGGGGTTCGCGCCATTGGGTAACTTGTGGGCCTTGGGGCCGCTGAAAATCCGGGCCGACCGTGCAGGCGCTCAGGCTGATCAGGCTCAAGGTGAGCCAGGCAAATGGCTTCATTGCTGGGTCACCTCACGCGACTGCGCGACAGGCCGGGTGTCGACTGTGGCTTGCACCGACATGCCCACGCGCAGGCGTTCAATATGGGGCTGGTTCGGCTCCAGAATGATCTTCACCGGAATGCGCTGTACCACCTTGGTGAAGTTGCCGGTGGCGTTGTCCGGCCTGACCGACGCAAAGGTCACGCCGGTAGCAGGTGCCAGGCTTTCCAGATGGCCCTTGAGCAATTCGCCGTCGAGGCTGTCGACGCTGAGTTCTACGGCTTGGCCGGCATGCATATGCGACAGTTGCGTCTCCTGGAAATTGGCCACCACATAGGCCTGGGCCAACGGCACGACCGCGAGGATCTTGCTGCCCGGCGTCACATAGGCGCCGACCCGCACGGCACGCTCGCCGACCATGCCATCCACCGGCGCGACAATGCGTGTGTAGGACAGCTGATAACTGGCCATTTCCAGCGCGGCCTGAGCGCGTTTGAGTCCACCGTCGGCAGCGTCACGCTGGGCGGTGAGGATTTCCACTTGCTTGCGTTCAGCCGCCAGCACCGCCGTGGCTTTGGCCAGGTTTGCGGTGGCCTGGTCGATACGGGTCTTGGCTTGCTGGGCGTTCTGCACGGTGCCTGCGCCCACGCCGGCGAGGTGGTTGTAGCGGTTCAGTTCGTGCTCGGCGAACGCCACTTCGGCACGGTCGGCCGCGACGGTGGCCTGAGCCTGGGCGATCACCGAGCTTTGGCGTTCCAGGGTCGCTGTGGCGTTCTTCAACTGGGCCTGGGCGACCAGGGTGTCGGCGTCAGCGGCCTGGGCGGCAGCACGAAAATCGCGGTCGTCGATCAACGCCAGCAGTTGGCCGGCCTTGACCTGTTGGTTGTCTTCCACCAGCACGTCTTTGATAAAACCCGCCACGCGCGGCGCCACCAGAGTGAAGTCGGCGGCGACGAAGGCGTCGTTGGTGGTCTGGCGCTTGCTGCCCAGCACGCCCGGCGCGACCAGATAAACCAGTACGCCGACGGCAAACACAGCAATAACGAAGACGGCAATTTTGTCTTTGCGTTTCATGAGAATTCCTTGAGGCTAAGTCGGTGCGCGAGGCGGAAAGATCCGCGTGGGCATCCAGAAAATCAGCAGGATCAACGCCACTGCGACACCAGCCATGACGTAATAGAGGTCCGAAGAAGTCAGCACCACGGCCTGCTGGTGCAGGCGCTGGGCAAGGCCCGGCGCGTCGCCGTCGGCCAGGGGCGAGTTGCCCAGGTGATCCACCAGCATGGTCGAATGGAAGTGCTCACGCTGGGTGGTCAGCGTGTCCAGCACGGCCGTGGCGATCACCGCAGCCAGGCCTTTGACGGTGTTGAACCAGGCCGAGGCGAACGGCCCGTCCATCGGCTGGATGCTGCCGGTAGAGAGCATCAGCAGCGGCAATACAGCCATGGGTTGGCCGAAAATCTGCAGCAGGTACCAGCCGTAAAAATCGTCACGTATCCACGCCGAGGTAAGGTGCGAACTGCCGATGCAGCACAGCACCAGCATGCTCAAACCTGTGCCCAGCACCCAGCGGCAGTCGACCCAGCGCAGGTTGCACAGCGCCGCCACCAGCGGCAGCGCAATCAATTGCGGCAGCGCCATCAACAGCATCACCGGCGCGGTTTGCAGTGGCCGGTAACCCTGCACTTGGGCGAGAAAACTCGACGGGATGATGATCACCGAGGTCAGCACCATCAGCACGCCCGCCAGCACGATCAGGGCGAACGCCAGGTTGCGCAGGCCGAGCATCTGCAACTTGAAAAACGGCACGGGGTGCGACCATTCATTGAGCATGAACAGCACCAGCAACACGCTGCCGCCGATCAGCAGAAACGTGATCAGGCCGGATTCGAACCAGTCCAGGCGATTGCCCTGCAACAGGCCGATGACCAGCATGCAGATCGCCGGAAAACCCAGCAGCAGGCCGCGCCAGTTGAACTGCTTGAAGCGCTCCAGGCGCAGCGGGTCCTGCGGCAAGCCGTAAGCCACCGCGACCATCGCCAGCAGGCACGGCCCGACGATTTGCCAGAACGCCCATTGCCAGCCGACGTATTCGGTCCACAACGCCGCCAGCGGCGTGCCCAGGCTCGGGCCGAACGTGGCGGTGAGTGCGTAACCGGCCAGGCCGTAGAGCTTGACGTGGGCCGGCAGGAAACGCAGCGCCACGGTCATCAACATCGGCGGCAATGCGCCGCCGGCCAGGCCTTGCACGGTTCGCAGTATCAACAGGCTTTCGTAGTTCGGCGCAAACGGGCACAGGATGCCCGGCAGAGTGAACAGGCCGATGGCGCACAGGGTGAAGCGGCGCAGGGAGAAGGTCACCGAACACCACGGCGCAAAGGCCATGGCCGCCACGGAAGTGGCCGTGTAGGCCGCAACCAGCCAGGTGCCTTCGTCAAAGCCGATGAACAGCGCACCGCGAATATCCGCGAGGGCAACCTTGGTGACCATCTCGTTGAGACCCGAGACCAGCACCGCCAACAACACACCGACCAAGCCGATGATGATGCGCGGGCCGAACACAGGCGGGCTCAGGGCAGTAGGTTTGGCTGCAGCCTGGAGAGCGGGGGCAGCGAGGGATGTCATGAACGCGCAACTCGGAATTGGAAATACCCGAGCAGCTTAATGGGGTATATGCATGACAAAAAAGTTACTTGTTGGAAGCTTATAAGTGCGCCAGACGCAATCGTTGGAATGGCGCAAATCTAATGTGGGAGCTGGCTTGCCTGCGATAGCGGTCTGACTGTTTAGGATTCATTGCTGACCCACCGCAATCGCAGGCAAGCCAGCTCCCACATTGATCGAGTGCATCTCAGCTGGGCTGGGCTTCGAGCCAGGTAGCATGGCAGCTCTCGCGCATGGTCTCGCGTAGCCACTTATGGGCCGGGTCTTTGTCAAAGCGTGGGTGCCAGGATTGGGCCAATACCAAGGTCGGCAATGAGATCGGCAACGGGAAGGCGCGCAATGGCAGGTTCAGGCGGTTGGCGCTCAGCAACGCTTCCTTTGGCACCGGCAGCAGTAGATCGGAGTCGGGCAGCATGAACATCGCGCCGTGAAAGCCCGGGGCGATCATGGCCACGCGGCGCTCCAGGCCTTGAGCATTCAGCGCAGTGTCAATCGGCCCACGGGCGATGCCGCGTCGCGAAATGCTGATATGGGAATAACTGGCAAACCGTGCGGCAGTGATCTCTTCGTCGAACAGCGGGTGATCTTGCCGCGCCAAACCGACGAAGGTGGTGGAAAACAAATTCTGTACCTTCACCTCGGGGCTGGCCGGCAAGGTATTGCTCACGCGCAGGTCCAGGCGCCCTTCGCGCAGGGCGTCGTCGTCGGTGTTCCCTTCGGGCACAAAGCACAGCTCGCACAACGGCGCCATGCGCTCCATGGTGTCGAACAGCCGACCGCCATACACGCCGACAAAAAAGTCATTGGCCCTCACGCTGAAGCGGCGGCGCAAGGTGCTGAGGTCTACCTGGTCCGCTGAGCGAAACAACAACGCCGCCTGCTCCACCACGTTGCGCACCTGGCCTTGCAGCTGCAAGGCCTTGGGCGTCGGCACCAGGCCGCGGCCGGCACGCACCAGGATCGGGTCGCCCACCGCCTCGCGGATCCGCGTAAGGGTACGGCTCATGGCCGCCGGGCTGAGGTTCATCCGCCGCGCCGCGCCAACCACACTGCCCTCGTCGAGCAAGGCGTCGAGGGCGACCAGCAGGTTCATGTCCGGTAGTTGCATGCCAAGCACTCGTGATCAGTGGGGAGTGAATTGCACGCAATCCTAGCAGGGATCGGTGGCTCAGCGCTGCATGCCCCAACGCTTTACGGTGAGCCGCTCGAAGGTATCAAACACCAGGTTTTCCACCAGCAGGCCGATGAGGATCACCACGGCCAAACCGGCGAAGACCTTATCGGTATACAGCTCGTTGCGGTTCTGGAAGATGTACCACCCCAGCCCGCCCTTACCGCTGGTTGCGCCGAACACCAGTTCAGCGGCGATCAATGTGCGCCAGGCAAAGGCCCAGCCGATTTTAAGGCCCGCGAGGATCGACGGCAGTGCCGCCGGAATCAGGATGAACAACACAAAACGCATGCCCTTGAGGCCATAGTTACGACCGGCCATGCGCAGGGTTTCGGACACGCCGAGAAACCCCGAATAGGTGTTCAGCGCCAACGCCCACAGCACCGAATGCACCAGCACAAAGATCAGGCTGTTCTGCCCCAGGCCAAACCACAACAGCGCCAGCGGCAGCAGGGCAATCGCCGGCAGCGGGTTGAACATCGACGTCAGGGTACTGAGCAGGTCGCGGCCCAATTGCGTGGACACGGCCAAGGTGGTGAGGGCAAACGCCAACACGATGCCGATCAGGTAGCCCTTGATCAGCACCGCCAGCGAGATCCAGACCTTGCTCAACAGTTCACCGCTGAGCAAGCCGTCGAACAGCGCCTGGGACGTCTGCAAAAAGCTCGGCAGCAGCAGGTCGTTGTTCTGGTAGCGGGCGACCGCCTCCCAGAGAATCGCGAGCACGATCAGGATCAAGCCCTTGCGCAGCCAGCCTTGCTGCCACAGGCGTTGGCGCAGGGGCAATTCGCGCTCGACGGGGACGCTGAGCAGTGGTTCGAGGGTGACTTCAAATTCCTGGCGCATGGTGCGGCCCCTTAGTAAGCAATGCGGATATCGGCGAAACCCAACTCACGTTCGGCTTCGGGCGCTTCATCGAACAGCAGGCGATGAATACGCCGCGCCGACGCCTGGAATTCCACACCGCCGAGGCTGTGCAGGTCGTATTGATGGCTGTGGATTTCTGCCCGCACGCGCCCGGGGTGCGGCGACAACAACAGGATACGGTTGCCCACCACCAACGCCTCTTCGATGGAATGGGTGACGAACAACAGGGTGAAGCGCACCTCTTCCCACAGCAGCAGTAATTCCTCCTGCATCTTGCGCCGGGTCAGGGCATCGAGGGCGGCGAAGGGTTCGTCCATCAGCAGGATTTTCGGTTGCATGGCCAAGGCACGGGCGATGGCCACACGGGCCTTCATGCCGCCGGACAGGGTGTGCGGGTAGGCGTCGGCAAAGGCACTGAGGCCGACTTTTTCCAGGTAGTGCAGCGCGCGCTCTTCGGCTTCGCGGCGCTTGAGGGTCTTGGAGGCCAGCAGCGGGAACATCACGTTCTGTTTGACGGTTTTCCACGGTGGCAGTTGATCGAACTCCTGAAACACCACAATGCGATCCGGCCCAGGTTCGTCGACCTTTTGCCCCAACAGGCGAATTTCGCCTTCGCAGGGTTTGATAAACCCGGCAATGGACTTGAGCAAGGTGGATTTGCCGCACCCCGAAGGGCCGAGCAGCACGTAACGGTCGGCCGGGTCGATTTCGAAACTGACCTGGTGCGTGGCCCGCACCACGCGCTCGGGTGTGCGGTATTCGAGGCTGACGTTGTCCACCGCCAACAGCGGTTTGGCGGTACTCAGGGTGCTGGCCGCGTGGCCTTGCAGGGGCGCGTTCATGTCAACTCTCTTGCCGGGAATCAGAAAGGCGCATCGCCCTGGATGGTGGTGCGAAACAGTTTGCGGCGCAGGTGGCTCGGGCAACCGGCGGCCAGGTGGATCAGCGAGCGGTTGTCCCAGAACACCAGGTCGTGGGGCTGCCACTGGTGGCGGTAGATGTTCTGCGGCAGCACGCTGTGGGCGTAAAGCTGGGCCAGCAGGTCGCGGCTTTCGTCTTCCGGCAGGCCGACGATGCGGGTGGTGAAGCCTTCGCTGACGAACAGAGCTTTGCGGCCGTTTTCCGGGTGGGTGCGCACAATCGGGTGGACCACTTGCGCCACCTGAGCCAACTGTTCGGGCGTGAGGGTTGGGCGCCAGTTGCCTTCGAATTTGGTTTCGCTGTAACGCGCGGTGTAGGAGTGCGCGGCGCTGCGGCCTTCCACGGCTTTGCGCAGATGCTCGGGCAGTTGCTCCCAGGCTTTGTGCATGTCGGCGAACAGGGTGTCGCCGCCTTCGGACGGCAACTCTTGCGCGTGCAGCATTGAGCCCAGGCTGGGCAGCTCTTTATAGGAGAGGTCCGAATGCCAGAACTTGCCCGCGTCACCCAGGCCGATGGATTGGCCGTTCTCGATGATGTTGGAGACGATCAGGATTTCCGGGTGGTTAGCCAGCAGGAATTGTTTGAGCACGTGGATCTGCAGCACGCCGAAACGGCGGCTGAAGGCGATCTGTTGTTCAGGGGTAATGCGTTGGTCGCGGAACACCACGACGTGGTGGTCCAGGTGCGCGCGGTGAATGCGGGCGAAGTCCGTGTCGTTGACCGGGCGGGACAAGTCCAGGCCGATGACCTCGGCGCCGACACTGCCGGGCAGTGGGCGAATCTCGAAGAATTGGGCGGTGGGGGTCGCTGTTGGAACAGTAGAGGTGGCGGACATAAGGGCACTCCCGGTCGGACAGGGGAGTGAATTTATAGGTATAAGAATGGAAGCTTAAATACCGTTAGCGAATATCGATATGGCGATTTGCGGTAGGCATTGTGAAAGGTGGTGAGGCTGATGGCCCCTTCGCGAGCAAGCCCGCTCCCACATTTGGAATGCTTTCCAAGGTGGGAGCGGGCTTGCTCGCGAAGGCGTCGGTCCAGGCGATGCGGCTTAGCGCTCGTGCAACGCCTCGGCGCGCGCCTTGATGATCGGCTTGAGCAGGTAGCTGAGGATGCTTTTCTTGCCGGTGATGATGTCCACCGAGGCCACCATGCCGGGAATGATCAACAAGGGCTTCTCATCAGTGCCCAAGTGGCTGCGGTCGGTGCGAAGCGTGATCATGTAGTAGGTGGTCTTCTTGTCCTCATCGGTGATGGTGTCGGCACCGATGCGCTCAAGCTTGGCCTTCAGGCCGCCATAAATGGTGTAGTCATAGGCGGTGAACTTGACGATCGCCTCTTGCCCGGGATGCAGGAAGGCGATGTCTTGCGGGCGGATCTTGGCTTCAACCAGCAGGGTGTCATTGAGCGGCACGATTTCGACCATGTCGCTGCCCGGCTGGATCACGCCACCGACGGTGTTGACCAACAGCTGCTTGACGATGCCGCGCACCGGCGAGGTGACCAGGGTACGGCTGACGCGGTCTTCGAGGGCACGGCCGGTGGACTCGGCCTTGTTCAGCTCGGTGCGCGCTTCGTTGAGTTGGGTCAGGGCTTCGCTGCGGAATTTGCCACGGGTTTCGTCGATCTTGCGCTGCACTTCCTTGATCGCCGACTCGGCGCGCGGGATCGCCAGGGTGGTGGCGTCCAGCTGACCACGGGTTTCCATCTCGGCGCGCTTGAGGCGCAACACTTCCACCGGCGATACCGCGCCCTGGGCCACCAACGGCTCGGACATGTTGATTTCCTGGCGTTGCAGGGACAACTGGCTGCGGTACTGGCCTTGCTTGGAGCTGAATTCGCGCAGTTCCTGCTGGCGCTGCACCAGTTGCTCCTGCAAACCACCCACTTCGTCTTTCAACTGCTGACGGCGGCTTTCATACAGCGAACGCTCGTTGGCGGCCTGGCTGGGCGCAGCCTTGAGCACGTCATCCGGGATGTTCAGCGGACGGTCATCCACCTGCGCACTCAGGCGCTCGACGCGCAGTTGCATGGCCAGGCGCAAGGCTTCGGTTTCGCCGGCATTGGAGACAAACCGAGTGTCATCGAGGCGAATCAACGGCGCGCCGGCTTCGACGATCTGGCCTTCCTTCACATACAGTTCGGAGACGATGCCGCCTTCCAGGTTCTGGATTTTTTGCAGCTTGGACGACGGAATCGCCTTGCCGTCGCCTCGGGTAACTTCGTCGATGCTGGAAAAACCGGCCCAGGTCACCAGGAAGACGAAGAACGCAATGATGGCCCAGATGGTCAGGCGGATTACCCGCGGCGCATCTTCGATCAGCGCTTTGTTGACTTCAGGCAGGGGCTGGCCCTGCAGCGAGTCGGTGCCTTTGAAGTAGCGGCCGACCGCGCTTTTGATGGAGTTAAGCAACACTGATCTGCCCCTTTTTCAACGCTTCCATAACCACGGCTTTCGGGCCGTCTGCGAGGATCTGCCCACGGTCGACCACCAACAGGCGGTCCACCAGCGAGAGCAGTGAGGCACGGTGCGTCACCAGCACCACGGTCTTGTTTTGCACCACGGCTTGCAGGCGTTGTTTCAAGCGTTCTTCACCGGTGTTGTCCATGGCGCTGGTGGGTTCGTCCAGCAGCAGGATGGGCGGGTTGAGCAGCAGCGCACGGGCCAGGGCGACGTTCTGGCGCTGGCCGCCGGACAGGTTCTGCCCGCGCTCGCCCACTTGCAGTTCATAACCTTGTGGGTGCAGGCGGGCGAATTCGTGCACGCCGGCCAATTCCGCGGCTTGCAAGACCATTTCGTCTTCTACGTAGCGCGCACCGGACACCAAATTGTCACGCAGGGTGCCGGCCAGCAGTTGAATGTCTTGGGCGACGTAGCCGATGTTGTGGCGCAACTCGCTCACGTCGATCTGGCGCACGTCCACACCGTCCACCAGCAAGGCGCCGGAGTCGGGCTGGTACAGGCCGACAATCAGCTTGGCCAGGGAGCTTTTGCCCGAGCCACTGCGGCCGATGATGCCGATTTTCTCGCCCGGCTTGATCACCAGGTTGATGTTTTTCAGCGCGGCGTTCTGCTGGTTCGGGTACGTGAAGTTCAGGCCACGGCACTCGATGGCGCCTTGCAGGGTGCGGCGGCTCATGGGCCGCTCTTCGAAATTGCGCTCCTGGGGCAGCTCCATCATCTGGTCCACCGAGGTCATGGTGACCTTGGCTTGCTGGTAACGGGTCAGCAGGCCCGACAGCGAGGCCAGCGGGCTCAAAGCGCGGCCACTGAGCATGTAGCAGGCAATCAGGCCGCCCATGCTGAGGTTGCCGTCGATGATCTGGTACACGCCGAAGACGATCATGATCACGCCGGCCAGTTGCTGGATGAGCAAGGTCATGTTCATCGACAGGCCCGACAGCAACTTCACGCGCAGCTCGAGGCGGCTGAGGGTGCCGATGGTCTGCTCCCAGCCGTACTGGCGCTCGCTCTCGGCGTTGTTGACCTTGACCGCATCGAGCCCGGCGAGGGTTTCGATCAGGCTGGACTGGCGCTCGGCGGCCAGGGCCATGGTCCGCTCCATGGTCGCTACCAGCGGTTTTTGCAGGGCGTAGCCGATGCCCAAGGCCAGCGGGAACGCCAGTACCGGGATCCACACCAGGTGCCCGCCCAGGATGGCGATCACCAGGAAAATCAGCAACGTGAACGGCAGGTCGATCAGACTGGTGAGGGTCAAGGATGCGAGGAAATCACGCAGGCTCTGAAACTCATGGATGTTCTGCGCGAAGCTGCCAACCCGTGCCGGGCGGTACTTCATGGACATGCCCACAATGCGCTCGAACAGCGTGGCCGAGATGATCAGGTCGGTTTTCTTGCCGGCCAGGTCCAGGCACAAACTGCGCAGGCTTTTGAGCACCAGGTCGAACAGGTAGGCGCCGCAGATACCCACGGCCAGCACCCAGAGGGTGGCGGTGGCCTGGTTTGGCACGACACGGTCGTACACGTTCATCACAAACAGCGGCGCGGCCATGGCGATGATGTTGATCAGGAAGCTCGCGGCGATGGCGTCGGTGTAGAGCCAGCGCGAACGTTTGAGCGTGTCGCGAAACCACGAGCGCGCCCGAGGAATCAGGGTGCCGTGGTTGACGTCGAATTTATGCTGAGGCTGGGCGAAGAAGACCTTGCCGATGTAGTCGTCGGCCAGCAGCTCACGTTTGATCAGCACTTCACCGCCGTCGCTTTCGCTGAGCAGGATGCGTGCTTCGTCTTCGCCTTGCCAACCCACCAGCACGGTACTGCGACCGTCCTTGAGCAACAGCAACGCCGGCAGTGCAATCGTCGGGATCTGTTCCAGCTTGCGCTGCAACACCCGGCCTTGCAGCCCGGCACGCGCGGCTGCACGTGGCAGCAATTCGGCACTCAGGCGCTGCGACGGCAGCGGCAAACCGGTGGTGAGCATGGCCGCGCTGGCGGGCTTTTGATGCAGGGCACAGAGCGCCAACAGCCCGTCCAGTAACGGGTCGTCGTGCAGCGTGCGTGGATCATGACTGAGATGAACTCGACTGACTTCGGATTCCACGCGGTGCACTCTCGACTAACAGATAGGGCTATTGGGGTGGCTCAATTCATCCCAGGCAGTTGGACTTTAGGTTTCACGTCGTTCTGTACGACGGACGCCATCGGTGCGACTACGCCCTGGCTTTTGAGCAATTCGCCCATGGTCGCCTTGATTCGATATTGAGTAAATAACTGAATGTTCTTGATCTCTTCCAGACGACGGGAAGCGGTGAACAATTCGTTCTCACTGTCGAGCAAGTCGAGCAGGGTTCGTTGGCCCAGGCTGAACTGCTGCTGGTAAGACGTGCGCACGCGGGTGCTGTGGTCGACGTATTGCTGGGCAACCGGCAACTGCGCATTGGCGTTGTTCAAGGCGTTCCAGGCCAGGCCCAGTTCTTCATTGAGTTGGCGCAAGGCGTTGTTGCGGATATCCAGAGCCTGGCTGGCCTGGTACGACTTGGACTGCAGGTCGGCCTTGTTGCTGCCACCGGCAAACAGGTTGAAGCGCATGCGCACCATGGCTTCCCAGCCGTTGCTGTGGCCGGCATCGCCGCCGACGTTGTTGTCGGCATTAGTGCCCAGCTCCGCATCAAAGCGCGGGTAAAAGGTGGACTTGGCAGCTTCGTACTGACTTTCGGCGGCGGAGATATCCGACTCGGCCGAACGCAGGATCGGGCTGTTGTCGAGCATCTGGCGACGGGCTTCATTCAGGTCCGCCGGCAGCATGGCCATAAAAGGCGCTGGGCGCTCAAGCTGGTCGGGCATCTGGCCGACGGCGCTGAGGTAGTTGACCTGTGAGTCGGCCAGGTTGGTCTGCTCGGTGATCAGGTTGTTGCGGGCCTGGGCCAGACGCGCTTCGGCTTGGTCCTGGTCGGCACCGTTACCGACGCCGCGTTGGGTGCGCAGCTTGATCTGGTCGTAAATGCGTTCGTGGTTGCGCAGGTTTTCTTCAGCCAGGCGCACGAACTCACGGCGTGTCAGCACATCCAGGTACACCTGGGCGACAGTCAAACCGGTGCGTTCGGAAGTACCCAGCAAGGAGTAAGCGCGGGAATTGACGTTGGCTTGTTGGCGCCCGACTTCGCTGGAGGTGGCGAAACCGTCAAAAATCATCTGTTGCAGACGCAGGCTCGATTCGCCGCGGTTGTGGGTGTCCCACTGGTTGCCGTTCGGGCCGCTGGCGGCGCGGGTGGTGGAGTTGTCGGTGCCTTCACGACCGTAACCGGCGTTCAGGTCAACGCGTGGCAAGTAACCACCTTGAGCCGCGCGCAATTGGTAATCGGCGGCGATTCGGCTGTTCACGCCGGCTTGAATTTCCGGGTGCACATCCAGCGCCTGCTGCATGGCCTGGGGCAATGTTTGGGCGTGTACGAAACCGGCGGCGAGTACGAACGGTATTGCCTTGAACAGGTGCAGACGCATTAAAAAATTCCCCAGGACTTCTTGTCTCAAATCACAGCGATTGGCCTCGCTGCGTCGGATAATGGCTACCGTAATGACCGTACGTCGGAAAGTTCAAAAAGCGGAACTGCTTCACACATGTAGGACGGTTCGCCGCATAAATATCAATGTGACATTACGGGGCCAATTGTTTAGGATGGCGACAAGAAGGTCAATAGTTTGGCATAAACTAGATAACGAATAAATCTAGCCAATAATTTGACGTCATTAACTACATAGACTACGCCCCCTCCTGTCTGGCGCTCACCCCCGCGAGCGGCCACATGGAATTCATCAGAAACGGATCGCCGGAGAAATCTTTAATGAGCAGTGTTGTTGCCATCGTCAAAAGCATTGTTGGTCAAGTTTTCGTTATTTCTCCGGAAGGGACGCGCCGTGTCCTTGTAGAAGGTGACCGCCTGTTCGCAGGCGACCAGGTCGACACCGGCATGTCCGGCGCCGTGAGCCTTGAGCTGGCCGACGGCCGCACCCTGGACCTGGGCCGTGAAACCCAGTGGAGCGCCGACCTGCCGGACTCCAGCCTCGACCTGGCCGCTGCCGCCGAAAACGCCGCGCCGTCGGTTGCCGAACTGCAGCAAGCCATCGTCGCGGGCGCCGACCCGACCACCGACCTGGATGCTACCGCCGCCGGCGCGACGGCTGCCGGTAATGGTGCTGCGGGCGGGGGCCACAGCTTTGTTGTACTGGACGCGACTGCGGGCCGCGTCGACCCGACGATCGGCTTCCCGACCGGCCCACTGGGCCAGGGCGCCGCGACAACAACCCAACTCACGGGCGCCCAAGGCGCAGGCGGCAATGGCAACCTGGCCTTGCAGACGTCGACCCTGACGCTGAGCGCAACGCCAACCATCACTGAAGCCGGTGGTGTGCTGACCTACACCGCCACCGTCACGCAGCCGCCTGTCAATGACTTGAGCATCACCCTGTCCAACGGCGCAGTGATCACCATCACCGCCGGCCAACTGACCGGCACCGTCAACGTGCCGCTGGCACCGAATGACAGCCCGTACATCGACCCAAGCCAGATCAACGTGAACGTCACCGGCACCACCGGCGGCAACAACCTGGTGCTGACGATTGACCCGAACCCGGCCGTTACACAGATTACCGACACCATCGACACCACCACCGTCACGTTGACGGCGGGCAACACCGTGACTGAAGGCGGGCAGATCACTTACACCGCTACCCTGACCAATCCGGCGCAAACCCCGGTGACTGTCACCTTGAGCAATGGCTCGGTGATTACCATCAAGGCTGGGGAGTCGGTTGGCACGGTCGTCGTGGATACCCCGGCTAACGACGTTTACAACAACGGTTCGACTGTCACGACCACCATTACCGGTGCGACCGGCGGCAACTTTGAAAACCTGGTGCCGAGCACGACGCCTGCGGTTACTACGATTACGGATTCGATCGACACCACCACCGTCACATTGACGGCGGGCAACACCGTGACTGAAGGCGGGCAGATTACCTATACCGCTACCTTGACCAACCCGGCGCAGACGCCGGTGACTGTCACCTTGAGCAATGGCTCGGTGATTATCATCAAGGCTGGGGAGTCGGTTGGCACGGTCGTCGTGGATACCCCGGCTAACGACGTTTACAACAACGGTTCGACTGTCAGCACCACTATTACCGGTGTGACCGGTGGCAACTTTGAGAATCTGGTACCGAGCACCACGCCTGCGGTTACTACGATTACGGATTCGATCGACACCACCACCGTCACGTTGACGGCGGGTAACACCGTGACTGAAGGCGGGCAGATTACTTACACCGCTACCTTGACCAACCCGGCGCAGACGCCGGTGACTGTCACCTTGAGCAATGGCTCGGTGATTACGATCAAGGCTGGGGAGTCGGTCGGCACCGTCGTCGTGGATACTCCGGCTAACGACGTTTACAACAACGGTTCGACCGTCAGCACTACTATTACCGGTGCAACCGGTGGCAACTTTGAGAATCTGGTACCGAGCACCACGCCTGCGGTTACTACGATTACGGATTCGATCGATAACACCACCGTTTCCCTGACTGCTGATAAAGCGTCGGTGGTTGAAGGTGGTGATATCACTTACACCGCGACTTTGACTAACAAAGCGCAAACTGACGTCACTGTGACGCTTTCGAACGGTCAGACGATCACTATTAAAGCCGGTGAGACCACAGGCTCGACTGTGTTCAACACCCCAGCCAACGACGTCTATAACAACGGCAGCACGGTCAGCACCACCATCGCCAAAACCGAAGGCGGTAA
>NZ_FNOX01000011.1 GCF_900107155.1 Pseudomonas salomonii | reverse complement strand
CGGTTTACCTGGGACGGTTTACGGTTATTGCAGGAGCATAAGCACAGTCAGACAAGCCTGTACGTCTATGAAGATGAAGGCTACCAACCCTTGGCTCGTGTCGATGGTGCCGGGCCGTTGCAGAAGACTCGTTACTACCATAACGACCTGAATGGATTGCCGGAGCAGTTGACCGAGGCTGATGGGCGCATGCTCTGGCAGGCGACTTATCGGGTGTGGGGCAACACGCTGGAGGAGGTGCGTGAGCCTTATTACATTGAGGAGCAGAACCTGCGTTTCCAGGGGCAGTACCTGGATCGGGAGACGGGGCTGCATTTTAATACGTTCAGGTTTTATGATCCGGATGTGGGGCGGTTTACCACGCCGGATCCGATTGGGTTGGCGGGAGGAATCAACCTCTACAAATACGCACCAAATCCCATCTCATGGATTGATCCATGGGGGCTTCTAAATCTCAACACCAACGGCGCTCAAGGTAACTTCGGCGTGTATGAAATTCGAATAGATGGCGAGCTGCATAAGTACGGTAAAGCCGATATGAATCGCGTAACTAAATCCAGTGGCAACCCGACCAGGCTCCATCAACAAGTAGAAAAATTAGAACGATTGAATCCCGGAAAAACGATTAAGGGTACAATTCTGCAAAGTGGCATAAGTACGACAGAAGCGGCCAAAACTATCGAAACTGCAAAATTGGATGCGCATTACAAAAAAACTGGCGGGCTGATACCGGAAGGAAACAAAAAGAGCTATAAAGGTCCTAAGTCGCTGTGTGGCAAATAAAAGAGGATAAATAATGCGCAACCCGTGCCCCATCGCCATAGGCGGACTCTTTCCTGATCCAGCTGCGGTTTTTTATGTATCGCATCATGTTAGTCGAATTATTCGAGAACAACTTGAACGTCACATAACAGGAACCGAACAGTTCGATGAGAAATACGGCGATAGCTATTGGCTGAGCCTTAAGGACTCAAGCGTGTCCGGGCTACTTGACCTGAATGTAACAGGCCCAGAGGTATCTAAGAGAAACAAAGCGGTTAGCTATTCTTTGAGAATGCCCAGCAGCCCTATCAACATGGATCCTACCGGTTATGAAAAATACCTTGAATATCACGAAAGAGCGGTGACGGAAGTTTTTGGCGAATTACAAATTCAAGTATCGGAATCGATCGCAAACATTTACAAGTTTATACGCATTGAAGTGCGAAAATTATCACCCGAGCAACTGAAGAACCCCGACTGAACATCTGATATCGGCAACGGAAAAGGGAACAGATTTATTAAGGCCAGCAAAATTAAATAAATCTGTCCCCTCATCTCGGAACCCTTTTATAAAGATCGCAGTCAGCGCATAAGCATTATCCGCAGCCCAACAAAAAATGGGCACCCAACCCAGTCGGCGTGCCCATTTTCTTACCCACCCGCCTCCCTTCAGACGGTCCTGCTATTACGGGTTGACGCTGTCTTTGAGCGACTTGCCCGGCTTGAATGCAACGGTGTTGCTCGCCTTGATTTTCACTGGCTCGCCGGTTTGCGGGTTTTTGCCGGTGCGGGCGCCGCGATGGCGTTGCAGGAAGGTGCCGAAGCCCACCAGGGTGACGCTGTCTTTGCGGTGCAGCGCGCCGGTGATTTCTTCGAGGACGGCGTTGAGAACACGGTTGGCCTGTTCTTTGGTCAGGTCTGCTTTTTCTGCAATAGCGGCTGCGAGTTCTGGTTTACGCATAAGTGAAGCCTCTTTGACGGTTTTTTGTTGTTATGTCCGTGCTGCTCTCTGGTGGAGCAGCGCCCAAGGCGCCGCAGGCTCTACTCTGCGGCAGACGGGAGTGAGGATGGCATGCCCTCGCACGCTCCGCCAGTCTCGCGGTGACCTTTCTGGGGCTAAGAAGGTGCTGATTCCGACAGAACGACCGGTATTTACGCCAGCAATGGCGGAAGTTCTTTGTTAAGGGCGAGTTTTTCCATGACGGCGCTGCCGGTCAGCGCATAACCCAGCAGGCGGCCGCTGGCGTCGCGGCACAAGGCCTTGATGTCGGCGCCCTGGCCTTCGACGCTCCACACGCCTTCGGTGCCGCGTGGCGGTGGCGATACCACCAGCGGGCAGATCGGCGTTTTCACGGTGATCGGCATCGGCCCATAGCTGACGGCCGTGGCGTTGCCGGCCAAGGTTTGGGCCAGGGCGCGGGCGCAGCTCATCAATGGCATCACGTAGAGCAGGTTCAGGCCATCGACCTCGGCGCAGTCGCCCAGGGCGTAGATATTGGTGTGGGAGGTCTTGAGGTGACGGTCCACCATGATTCCACGGTTGATCTGCAGGCCGGCGGCGGCAGCCAGGTCCACGCGCGGGCGCAGGCCGATGGCCGAGACCACCAGGTCGCAGTGGATCACTTCACCATCGGACAGGTGCGCTTCCAGGCCATCCGCCGTGCGCTGCAGGCGGTTGAGCACCGGGCCCAGGTGGAAGCGCGCGCCCAGGCCTTCCAGCCCGGCCTGTACAGCGGCAGCTGCTGCCGGGTGCAGCAGGGTCGGCATGACTTGCTCGCACGGTGCAACCAAGTCGATTTCGTAGCCGCCAAGAATAAGGTCGTTGGCGAACTCGCAGCCGATCAGGCCCGCGCCGAGCAGCAGCACACGGCGCTTCCCGGCCGCGGCGGCACGAAAGCGTGCGTAATCTTCAAGATCGTTGATGGGGAAAATCAGCTCTGCCGCATCGCCCTCGACCGGCACGCGCACGGTTTCTGCGCCCCAGGCCAGGATCAGATCGCGGTAAGCCACCGCTTCCTCGCCGATCCACAGGCGTTTGTGGCCCGGATCGATGCCGCTGATGCGCGTATGGGTACGCACTTCGGCCTTGAGCTGCTCGGCCATGGCGCCCGGCTCAGCCATGCTCAGGCCATCGGCTTCCTTGTTCTTGCCAAAGCCGGTGGAGAGCATGGGCTTGGAGTAGGAGCGCCCGTCATCCGCGGTGATCAGCAGCAACGGGGTCTCGCTGTCGAGCTTGCGAAACTCCCGAGCCACGTTGTATCCGGCCAATCCTGTGCCGATGATCACGACAGGTGCGTTCATTCCTTTCTCCTTGTAGTACGTTTCTTAAACCGATGATTAGCCGATTTCGATCATTTCGAAATCCATTTTGCCTACGCCGCAGTCCGGGCACAGCCAGTCTTCCGGGACGTCCTGCCACAGGGTGCCCGGTGCGATACCGTCATCCGGCCAGCCGTCTTTTTCGTCATAGATCAAGCCACAGACTACACATTGCCACTTCTTCATTACTTGCTTCCTCAGGGTCCAGGCATCTTGGCCAACGGTCGATAGACCAACGTTGCCGTACGGCTCAGGGCGTTTTGTACTGATCGGGGCCGGCAGATGCAAGCATGTTCGGCGCAAGCGGCCGGTTCGGCCCGGCAAAAGCTCAGGACGCCATGGTAAGCTCGCCGCCTCTTTTGCTGCCAAAACTGACTCACCGTGCCGCACTCAATCGCCCGTCCCGATGCTTGCCAATGGCTGACCCAGAGCCTTCTGAACCCAATGCCTGGGCCTTTGACCCTCAACTGGTTATTCGACGAAGGCTCGCTGACGCGCAGGCTCACGTGGCTGTCCAACGACGGCTTCAGCGTGACGCCACTGTTCGAAGGCTGGCAGCCACTGCGCGAGGATGAATGCGTGGCGCTGGGTATGGCCCCGGCCACGGTCGGCTGGGTACGCGAAGTGTATTTGCGCGGGCATGGCCAACCATGGGTGTTTGCCCGCAGCGTGGCGGCCCGCAGTGCCTTGCAGGGCGATGGCTTACACATGGACGAACTGGGCAGCCGCTCGCTGGGCGAATTGCTGTTCTGCGACCATGCGTTCACCCGCCAGGCAATCGAGGTATGCCATTACCCACGGCAATGGCTGCCGACCGCCGACCAGGCCGATGGCCTGTGGGCGCGCCGCTCACGCTTTGATCGCGGGCCGCTGAGCGTGCTGGTCGCGGAAATTTTCCTGCCCAGCTTCTGGCATGCGCTGCATGACCACCCGGAGAACTGCTGATGTATCAACGTCTGCTCAAGTCCTTGAACCACCTGAACCCCAGGGCCTGGGATTTCATTCAGTTGACTCGCATGGACAAACCCATCGGCATTTACCTGCTGTTGTGGCCGACGCTGTGGGCGCTATGGATTGCGGGCAAGGGCTCGCCGTCGTTGCTCAATATCGTGATTTTCGTGCTCGGTGTGGTGCTGACCCGTGCCGGCGGCTGTGTGATCAATGACTGGGCCGACCGCAAGGTCGACGGCCATGTGAAGCGTACCGAGCAACGGCCGCTGGTGAGCGGCAAGATCAGCGCCAAAGAGGCCTTGGTGTTTTTTGCGGTGTTGATGGGCATCAGTTTTCTGCTGGTGCTGCTGACCAACGCGACCACCATCCTGCTGTCCCTGGGCGGCCTGGCGCTGGCGGCGAGCTACCCGTTCATGAAGCGCTACACCTACTACCCGCAGGTGGTGCTGGGCGCGGCGTTTTCATGGGGCATGCCGATGGCATTCACTGCCGAGACCGGGCATTTGCCGGCCACGGCGTGGCTGCTGTACATCGCCAATTTGCTGTGGACAGTGGGTTACGACACGTATTACGCGATGACCGACCGCGATGACGACTTGAAGATCGGAGTGAAATCCACCGCTATTCTGTTCGGCGATGCGGACCGCGTGATCATTCTGACCCTGCAAGGTTTGTCACTGGTGTGCCTGCTATTGGCGGGGCAGCGGTTTGAGCTGGGTGGCTGGTTCCACTTGGGGTTGCTGGCGGCGGCGGGCTGTTTTGCCTGGGAGTTCTGGTACACCCGGGACAAGGATCGGATGAAATGCTTCAAGGCGTTTTTGCACAACCACTGGGCGGGGTTGGCGATATTTGTGGGGATTGTGGCGGATTACGCTTTTCGCTGAGATTTTGCGGTGGCTGTTCGGACGCTTTCGCGAGCAAGCCCGCTCCCACATTTGAACTGTATTCACAAATCAAAATGTGGGAGCGGGCTTGCTCGCGAAGGTCTCAGTGGCGCCGAGTAGTCAAGGTTTGATGACGTGCCATGCCCCACCCTTACCATCACCGGTTTTGTCACCAGCCTTGTGGTCATCCTTGTAGGTGTAGACCGGCTTGCCTTTGTAAGCCCACTGACTGGTCTGGTCGTCGCGGGTAATGACTGTCCAATCACCCATCGACTTGTCAGTAGACTCAGCCTTCAGCGGCGGCCAGTTGGTTGCACACTGGTCTTTGCACACCGACTTGCCGTCGGCATCCTTGTCGAAGGTGTAGAGGGTCAGCCCCTTGTGATCCACCAACATTCCGTCGTGAGTCATCGCCGGCTCCGCCGCAAACGCCAGGCCCGGCAGGGTCAACGCCGCCATTGCCAACAGGGCTTTCCAGGAAAAAGTACTTTGAGTCATCGGAACCTTCCTTTTGTGGTTGTCAGGATTCGGACCCAAAGGGTAGTCCAGAGTGCCGTGAATTGCCCGATCGACTAAATTACTGTCACACGACTGCAATAATTCCGTTATCTAATGCGGCGCAAGACAGTTAAATGACAAGAGGATTTTGAGCATGGTTGGCAGGAGCATTCTGATCGTTGACGACGAAGCGCCCATTCGCGAGATGATCGCCGTTGCGTTGGAAATGGCCGGCTATGACTGCCTGGAGGCGGAGAACTCCCAGCAGGCCCATGCCATTATCGTCGACCGCAAGCCGGACCTGATCCTGCTGGACTGGATGCTGCCCGGCACCTCCGGCATCGAACTGGCCCGCCGCCTCAAGCGGGATGAGCTGACCGGGGATATCCCGATCATCATGCTCACCGCCAAGGGTGAAGAGGACAACAAGATTCAGGGCCTGGAAGTCGGCGCTGATGACTACATCACCAAGCCGTTTTCCCCACGTGAGCTGGTAGCGCGACTGAAGGCCGTACTGCGCCGCGCCGGCCCGACTGATGGCGAAGCACCGATCGAAGTCGACGGGCTGATCCTGGACCCGATCAGCCACCGCGTGACCATCGACGGCAAGCCGGCCGAGATGGGCCCGACCGAATACCGCCTGCTGCAATTTTTCATGACCCACCAGGAGCGCGCCTACACCCGTGGCCAATTGCTCGACCAGGTGTGGGGCGGCAACGTGTATGTGGAGGAGCGCACGGTTGACGTGCATATCCGCCGCCTGCGCAAAGCCTTGGGCGATGCCTACGAGAATCTGGTACAAACCGTGCGCGGCACCGGCTATCGCTTTTCCACCAAAGGCTGAGCCGGCCCTTCCCTTCCTTAACCGCTGACAAGGACGCATGTTTAAGTGAACCAGAACTGGCATGGCACCCTGATCCGCCACATGCTTCTGTTGATCACCGGTTGCCTGGTGGTGGGTTTGATCAGCGGTTATTACGGTTGGAGCCTGGCCGTCGGTATCGGCCTGTACCTGGGCTGGACCCTCAAACAATTGCTGCGCCTGCATGAATGGCTGCGCCAGCACAAACCCGACGAAGCACCACCCGACGGCTATGGCCTGTGGGGCGAGGTGTTCGACAGCATCTACCACCTGCAACGCCGCGACCAACGGGTTCGCGGGCGCCTGCAGGCGGTGATCGACCGGGTACAGGAATCCACCGCCGCGCTCAAAGACGCGGTGATCATGCTCGACAGCGACGGCAACCTGGAATGGTGGAACCGCGCCGCCGAGACCCTGCTGGGCCTAAAGACGCCCCAGGACAGCGGCCAGCCGGTGACCAACCTGGTGCGCCACCCGCGCTTCAAGGAGTACTTCGAGCAGGACAACTACGAAGAAGCGCTGGAAATCCCTTCGCCCACCAATGACCGCGTGCGCATCCAGCTGTACCTGACGCGTTACGGCAACAACGAACACCTGATGCTGGTGCGCGACGTAACCCGCATTCATCAGCTGGAACAGATGCGCAAAGACTTCGTCGCCAACGTCTCCCACGAGCTGCGCACGCCGCTGACGGTGATCTGCGGCTACCTGGAGACGCTGCTGGACAACGTCGACGAGATCAACCCGCGCTGGAGCCGTGCCCTGCAGCAGATGCAGCAGCAGGGTTCACGCATGCAAACCCTGCTCAACGACCTGCTGTTGCTGGCCAAACTGGAAGCCACCGATTACCCCTCGGACAACCATCCGGTGGCGGTGCAAAGCCTGCTGCAGACCATCAAGAATGACGCCCAGGCGCTTTCCGGCGAGCGCGGGCAACAGATCACCCTGGAAGCTGACCCGCAGGTATTGCTCAAAGGCAGCGAAGGTGAGTTGCGCAGCGCGTTTTCCAACCTGGTGTTCAACGCTGTTAAGTACACCCAGGACAAGGGCAATATCCGCGTCCGCTGGTGGAGCGACGAGCACGGCGCGCACTTGAGCGTGCAAGACTCCGGCATCGGTATCGACGCCAAGCACCTGCCGCGCCTGACCGAACGCTTCTACCGCGTCGATTCCAGCCGCAACTCCAACACCGGCGGCACCGGGCTGGGCCTGGCGATCGTCAAACACGTGCTGTTGCGCCACCGCGCCCGGTTGGAGATCAGCAGCGTGCTGGGGCATGGCAGTACCTTTACCTGCCATTTTCCACCGGCGCAGGTGACCCGTTCGCGGGTAATCGGCACAGATGAATAACCCGAAAACGACGCTGGACTAAGTGTGGGAGCGGGCTTGCTCGCGAAGGCGGTGGGTCAGCTATGAATGTGTTGACTGACCCACCGCTTTCGCGAGCAAGCCCGCTCCCACATTGGTCATGCAGCGTGTTGACGAAGCCTTTCAGGCCCCGCCCGGCAGCGGGCACTAGGCAAGCGCCCCGTCAGCCGCTACATTGGCCGACTTGCGCCTGCCTTTCAGGCCTGTCTGTCACCCCTTATTGAACACACGGAACCTGCAAAACCCCATCATGGACCCTTCCCCTGGCATCACCCTCGCTACACTCTTCGCCGATTTCGGCATGATTCTTTTTGCACTGATCCTGGTACTGCTCAACGGTTTCTTCGTTGCGGCGGAATTTGCCATGGTCAAACTGCGTGCCACTCGGGTCGAGGCCATCGCCCACAAGAACGGCTGGCGCGGGCAGATCCTGCGCACCGTTCACAGCCAGCTCGACGCCTATCTGTCGGCCTGCCAATTGGGTATCACCCTCGCCTCTCTGGGCCTGGGCTGGGTCGGTGAACCGGCCTTCGCGCATATCCTCGAGCCATTGCTGGGCGCCATCGGCGTGCAATCGCCTGAAGTGATCAAGGGCGTGTCGTTCTTTGCCGCCTTCTTCGTGATTTCCTACCTGCACATCGTGGTCGGTGAATTGGCCCCCAAATCCTGGGCGATTCGCAAACCCGAGCTGCTGTCGCTGTGGACGGCGGTGCCGCTGTACCTGTTCTACTGGGCCATGTACCCGGCGATCTACCTGCTCAACGCCAGCGCCAACGCCATCTTGCGTATCGCCGGCCAAGGCGAGCCTGGCCCGCACCACGAACACCATTACAGCCGCGAAGAACTCAAGCTGATCCTGCACTCCAGCCGTGGCCAGGACCCAAGCGACCAAGGCATGCGCGTACTGGCTTCGGCCGTGGAAATGGGCGAGCTGGAAGTGGTGGACTGGGCCAACTCCCGCGAAGACCTGGTCACCCTGGACTTCAACGCCCCGCTCAAGGAAATCCTCGCACTGTTCCGCCGCCATAAATTCAGCCGCTACCCGGTGTATGACGTCGATCGCAATGAGTTTGTCGGCCTGCTGCACATCAAGGACCTGCTGCTGGAACTGGCTGCCCTGGACCACATCCCCGAGTCGTTCAACCTGGCCGAGCTGACCCGCCCGCTGGAGCGCGTCTCGCGGCACATGCCGCTGTCGCAGCTGCTGGAGCAGTTCCGCAAAGGCGGTGCGCACTTCGCCCTCGTGGAAGAAGCCGACGGCAAAGTCATCGGCTACCTGACCATGGAGGACGTGCTGGAAGTGCTGGTCGGTGATATTCAGGACGAACACCGCAAGGCCGAGCGCGGCATCCTCGCCTATCAGCCAGGTAAACTGCTGGTGCGTGGCGACACGCCGCTGTTCAAGGTGGAACGCCTGTTGGGCGTGGACCTGGACCATATCGAAGCCGAAACCCTGGCGGGCTTGATCTACGACACGCTCAAACGCGTGCCGGAAGAGGAAGAAGTGCTGGAAGTTGAAGGCTTGCGCATCATCATCAAGAAAATGAAAGGGCCTAAGATCGTGCTGGCCAAGGTGTTGTTGCTGGATTGACGCCTCAATTGCCCAACGCAAAGTTGGGCAATTTGCCAAGCGGCTGGTTGAACTCATAGGGAATCGAAACCAGCCCGACCTCGGAAGCCTTCACCACCGTACCGCTGCGTGCCGCAATGATCGGCGTGCCCTCGGGCATGGCGATGTCCATGGCGTACCTGCCGGGATGGCTGAGCGGCAGGCTCGCCAGGGTTGATGACAACACTGCGTGAAGCACAGAAGATCAACTGTGGGAGCGGGCTTGCCCGCGATGACGGTGTGTCAGGCGCAGATCAAGTGGCTGATGTATCGCTATCGCGGGCAAGCCCGCTCCCACATGGGTTAAGTGTTGCTCTGTAGATCACGCACCCGGCACGAAGTGCTTCTGCGCCGTACCGCGCGCGATCAGGCGGGAGATATAGTCGAGCTTCTGCGCATCCTGATCGATAAACCGGAAGGTCAGTTGCAGCCAGTCGCTGTCAGGCCGTGGCTCATAGGCGACGATGGCGTGCAGGTAGCCGTTGAGGCGCGCGACTTCGGCGTTCTCGCCTTGCTCAAGGTCGAGCACGGCGCTTTCCAGCACCTGGGGCAGCACTTCACCGCGACGGACCACCAGCAGCGCTTCCTTGATGCTCAGCGCCTTGATCACGCATTGCTGGTTGCCGCTGGACAGCCGCAGTTGGCCCTGGCCGCGACCGCCGGCAGGCGAGGCTGCAGGCGCTTGCACCGGTTGGCTGTTGAGCAGGCCTTTGCTCGGCGCAGCTACCGGCGCCGGTTTGGCCGCCTCGGGTTTGCCGCCGGTCAGGGCATTGAGGGAGTCGTTGCCGAAGGCCGAGTTCATCTTGGTCGGCGCGCTGGCGATCAGGGCATCGAGGCGGCCGATCTTGTGCAAAGCCTGTTTGACCTTGTTCAGCAACTGCTCGTTGGTGAATGGCTTGCTGACATAACCGGAAACCCCGGCCTGAATCGCCTGCACCACGTTTTCCTTGTCGCCACGGCTGGTCACCATCACGAACGGCATGGCCTTCAGGTGCGCCTGCTCACGGCACCAGGTCAACAGCTCAAGGCCGGACATTTCGGGCATTTCCCAGTCGCACAGCACCAGGTCGAAGGTCTCGCGCATCAGGATGGATTGCGCCTTTTTGCCGTTCACCGCGTCTTCAATCTTGATGCCTGGGAAGTAGTTGCGCAGGCACTTCTTCACCAAATCACGGATAAACGAGGCGTCGTCCACCACCAATACACTGACTTTACTCATCGACCCTTCATCCTATTAACACTTCGGCACGCAAAACGCCTGACTGATGGCATTTTGCCAAAACTCACGGGTCACAGAAGGACTTTATTGCTCCTGCTGCGCAAAAAATTCAGATGCCGCAAACGAAAACGCCCGACCAAAGGCCGGGCGTTAATGTCTCGGGCAACCTTACTTATCGTCAGATTCGCCCGGAACATTAGGGATTTGATCAGCCGTGCCTTCAACTTCGGCTTTCATGCGCTTGAGGCCCATGTGCCGCACGTCGGTGCCGCGCACCAGATAAATCACCAGTTCCGAGATATTACGGGCGTGGTCGCCGATGCGTTCCAGGGAACGCAACACCCAGATGATGTTCAAGACCCGCGAGATAGAGCGCGGGTCTTCCATCATGTAGGTGGCCAGCTCGCGCAGTGCGGTCTTGTATTCGCGGTCGATGGTCTTGTCGTATTGCGCCACCGACAACGCCAATTCGGCGTCGAAGCGGGCGAACGCGTCCAGCGCATCGCGCACCATGTTGCGCACCTGGTCGCCGATGTGGCGCACTTCCACGTAACCCCGTGGCGCTTCGCCTTCTTCGCACAACTGGATAGCGCGGCGGGCGATTTTGGTGGCTTCGTCGCCGATGCGCTCCAGGTCGATCACCGACTTGGAGATGCTGATGATCAAACGCAGGTCGGAGGCCGCAGGTTGGCGGCGGGCCAGAATGCGCAGGCATTCTTCGTCGATGTTGCGTTCCATCTGGTTGATCTGGTCATCGATCTCGCGCACTTGCTGGGCCAGGCCCGAGTCGGCCTCGATCAGCGCAGTGACCGCATCGTTGACTTGCTTCTCCACCAGCCCGCCCATCGCCAGGAGGTGGCTGCGCACTTCCTCAAGCTCGGCGTTGAACTGCGCGGAGATGTGGTGGGTAAGGCCTTCTTTGCTAATCATGTTGGCGTCCTTGGAACGTCCGGTAAGGTGCGGAGAACCGCAGCATTCAGTGCAATCAGAACCACCGCGTACTAGCCGTAACGACCGGTGATGTAGTCTTCGGTCTGCTTCTTCGCCGGGTTGGTGAACAAGGTGTCGGTGTCGCCGAACTCCACCAGCTTGCCCATGTACATGAACGCGGTGTAGTCCGAAACCCGCGCCGCCTGTTGCATGTTGTGGGTCACGATGACGATGGTGAACTTGGATTTCAGCTCGTAGATCAGCTCTTCAACCTTAAGAGTCGAGATCGGATCGAGTGCCGAGCAGGGTTCGTCGAGCAGCAACACTTCCGGCTCCACGGCGATGGTGCGGGCGATCACCAGACGCTGCTGCTGGCCGCCGGACAGGCCGAGTGCCGATTCATGCAGGCGGTCTTTGACCTCGTCCCACAGCGCCGCGCCTTTCAAGGCCCACTCAACGGCTTCGTCGAGAATGCGTTTTTTGTTGATGCCCTGGATGCGCAGGCCGTAGACCACGTTTTCGTAGATGGTCTTGGGAAACGGGTTGGGCTTCTGGAAAACCATGCCCACGCGGCGACGCAGCTCGGCCACGTCCTCGCCTTTGCGATAGATGTTGCTGCCGTACAGGTTGATCGCGCCTTCTACGCGGCAACCGTCAACCAGGTCGTTCATGCGGTTGAAGGTGCGCAGCAGTGTGGACTTGCCGCAGCCGGACGGGCCGATAAAGGCGGTCACGCGCTGCTTGGGAATGTTCATGCTGACATCGAACAGCGCCTGCTTTTCACCGTAGTACAGGCTCAGGCCGGGCACTTCGATGGCCACGGTTTCCTGGGCCAGGCTCAGGCTCTGCTTGTCGCGACCCAGGGCTGACATGTTGATGCCGTGGGTGTGGGTTTCATGTTGCATGGGATGCTCCCTGTGCTACCAATTCGTTTGGTTGAACCGCCGGGGCGGTTTACTCAAAAATCTGTGTGTTACGCGGTCCAGTGTGGGAGCGGGCTTGCTCGCGAAAGCGGTGGTTCAGCCAGCAAATATGTTTCTGATACACCGCATTCGCGAGCAAGCCCGCTCCCACATTTAGTCCGCGTTCACTTCAATTAGCTGTCCAGCGCCTTGTATTTTTCGCGCAGGTGGTTACGGATCCACACGGCCGACAAGTTCAGCGTGGCGATCACCAGCACCAGCAGCAGTGCGGTGGCGTACACCAGCGGGCGTGCCGCTTCGACGTTGGGGCTCTGGAAACCGACGTCATAAATATGGAAGCCCAGGTGCATGATCTTCTGGTCCAGGTGCAGGTACGGGTAGTTGCCGTCCAGCGGCAGCGACGGTGCCAGCTTGACCACACCCACCAGCATCAGCGGCGCCACTTCACCGGCGGCGCGGGCCACGGCGAGGATCATGCCGGTCATCATCGCCGGGCTGGCCATCGGCAGCACGATCTTCCACAGCGTTTCCGCCTTGGTTGCGCCGAGTGCCAGGGAACCTTCACGCACGGTGCGGGGAATCCGCGCCAGGCCTTCTTCGGTAGCCACGATCACCACCGGCACCGCCAGCAGCGCCAGGGTCAGCGAGGCCCACAACAGGCCCGGTGTACCGAAGGTCGGCGCCGGCAGGGCTTCGGCGAAGAACAGGCGGTCAACCGAGCCACCCAGTACATACACAAAGAAGCCCAGGCCGAACACGCCGTAAACGATAGCCGGCACACCGGCCAGGTTGTTCACCGCGATCCGGATAATGCGGGTCAGGGTGTTCTGCTTGGCGTATTCACGCAGGTACACCGCCGCCAGCACGCCGAACGGGGTCACGATCATCGCCATGATCAGGGTCATCATCACGGTGCCGAAAATAGCCGGGAAAATCCCGCCTTCAGTGTTGGCTTCCCGTGGATCGTCGCTCAAGAACTCCCAGACCTTGCTGAAGTAGAAACCCACCTTGGTCAGGGTGCCCATGGCGTTCGGCTGGTAGGCGTGCACCACTTTGCCGATACCGATTTCGATTTCTTTGCCGTTGCCGTCGCGGGCCGTGAGGCTGTCGCGGTTGAACTGGGTGTGCAGGTCGGCCAGGCGTGCTTCGATGTCCTGGTAACGGGCATTCAATTCGGCGCGGCCGGAGTCCATGTCGGCCTGGGCGGCAGCGTCGAGCTTGCCTTCCAGCTCCAGCTTGCGGCCGTGCAGGCGGATGCGTTCCAGGCCTGCGTTGATCGCGCCGATGTCGGTTTTCTCAAGGCTCTTGAGCTGGGCCGCCAACTTGTTCACACGGTCGACGCGGGCTTGCAGCTCCGGCCATGCGGCTTCGCCTTCGGCGATCACCTTGCCGTCCTGCTTGACGTTGACCAGGGTGCCGTAGAAGTTGCCCCACTCACGACGTTCGATGGCCATCAGGTTCTTCGGTGTGGTCTGGTCTTTCAACCACTCGCCGACGATCCAGGTGAAGTCGTTGCCATTCAAGTCGCGGTTACCGACCTTGATCAGCTCGCGGGTCATGAATTCCGGGCCTTGGTCCGGCACCGGCAGGCCCGCGCTTTTGAGGCGCTCGCGCGGCACTTCTTCCTTCTGCACCACTTCGCCGATGACGATATGGTTTTCCTGGCCAGGCACGCTGTAGTTGGCCTGGATCAGGTCGGCCGGCCAGAAGTGGCCCAGACCACGCACGGCAATCACGGCCAGCAAACCAATGGTCATGATGACCGCGATGGACACCGCGCCACCGCTGATCCAGACGCCAGGGGCGCCGCTCTTGAACCATCCATTCAGGGAGTTCTGTTTCACAGACTTCTACCTTTCTTAAAGCGACGAGTATTTCTTGCGCAGACGCTGACGGATCAGCTCGGCGAGGGTGTTCATGATGAAGGTGAACAGCAGCAGCACCAGCGCCGAGAGGAACAGCACGCGGTAGTGACTGCCACCGACTTCCGACTCGGGCATCTCCACCGCAACGTTGGCCGCCAAGGTGCGCAGGCCTTCGAACAGGTTCATCTCCATCACCGGCGTGTTACCGGTGGCCATCAGCACGATCATGGTTTCACCCACTGCGCGGCCCATGCCGATCATCAGTGCGGAGAAGATGCCTGGGCTGGCGGTCAGGATCACCACGCGGGTCATGGTCTGCCACGGCGTGGCACCCAGGGCCAACGAGCCCAGGGTGAGGCCGCGCGGCACGCTGAACACGGCGTCTTCGGCGATGGAGTAGATGTTCGGGATTACCGCAAAACCCATGGCCAGACCGACTACCAGTGCGTTGCGCTGGTCGTAAGTGATGCCCAGATCGTGGGAGATCCACATGCGCATGTCGCCGCCGAAGAACCAGGTTTCCAGGTACGGGCTCATGTACAGCGAGAGCCAGCCCACAAACAGGATCACCGGAATCAGGATCGCGCTTTCCCAGCCATCCGGTACACGCAGGCGGATCGACTCAGGCAAACGGCTGAAGACAAAACCGGCGACCAGGATGCCAATCGGCAGCAACATCAGCAGGCTGAAAATCCCCGGTAGGTGCCCTTCTACATACGGCGCCAGGAACAGGCCGGCGAAGAAGCCGAGGATCACCGTCGGCATCGCTTCCATCAGTTCGATCACCGGCTTGACCTTGCGGCGCAGGCTCGGGGCCATGAAGTAAGCGGTGTAGATGGCCGCAGCCACCGCCAGTGGCGCCGCCAGCAACATGGCGTAGAACGCAGCCTTCAGGGTACCGAAGGTCAGCGGGGCCAAACTCATTTTGGGTTCGAAGTCGGTGTTGGCGGCGGTCGATTGCCAGACGTACTTAGGTTCGTCGTAGTTTTCGTACCAGACCTTGCTCCACAGCGCGCTCCAGGACACTTCCGGGTGGGGGTTGTCGAGCAGCAGCGGTTGCAGCTTGCCGCCGGCTTCGACGATCACGCGGTTGGCGCGTGGCGACATGCCGAACAGGCCTTGGCCATCCACCACAGGGTCGACCAGCAGGGTGCGATGCGCGGTACTGTGGAACACGCCGAACTTGCCGGACGCGTCCAGCGCGGTGAAGCCTTTGCGACGTTCCTCGGCGGTGATTTCCACGATAGGCGCAGTGCCCATCTGGAAGGTGCGGATTTGCTTCAGGCGTTGCTCGCCGTCCGGGTCACGGGCCATGAACCACTGGGCCAGGCCACCCTTGGAGTTACCGACGATCAGCGAGATACCGCCCACCAACTGAGTGCTGGCAGTGATTTCGGCGTTGCCGTCTTCCAGCAGTTTGTAGCGACCGTTGAGGCTGTTATCGCGCAAGTTGAAGACGTCGGCGAGGGCGCGGCCGTTGACCACATACAGCCACTGCTGGCGTGGGTCGACGAAAATCGCCTTCACCGGTTCGGTCATTTGCGGCAGCTCGATACGCTTCTGCTCGCTGGTGACTTCACCGGTCATCATGTTTTCTTCGCGGCTCAGGCTCAGTACGTTCAAGAACGAACCCGCGGAGCCTGCAACCACCAGCGATGAATCGGTGGCGTTGAGCGCGACATGCTCCAGCGGGCGGCCCTGCTCGTCCAGAACGATGGGCGTTTCGCCGTAAGGGTATTCAATGGCCGGCGTAATGGTCTTTTTGCCATCCGGGTACGACACTTTATAAGTGTGGCGGAACACCAGGGACTGGCCATTGGACAAACCGAGGATCACCAACGGGCTGCCGGGCTGGTCTTTGCCGATCGAGGCCACAGTGGCGCCCGCAGGCAATGGCAGGTCGACGCGCTTGAGCTCGGCACCGGTGCTCACATCAAAGAACAGCGCCTGGCCCTTGTCGGAAACCCGCATGGCGACTTGGTTCTGTTCTTCGAGGGAGATCATCAACGGCTTGCCGGCGTCCTGCATCCAGGCGGGTGTCAGCGCGTCTTCCTTGGTCAGCGAGGCACCCTGGAACAAAGGCGCAACTACGTAAGCCAGGAAGAAGAAGATCAGGGTGATGGCGCCGAGCACGGCGAGGCCGCCGATCAACACGTACCAGCGAGTCAGGCGATCCTTGAGCGCGCGAATGCGGCGCTTGCGTTGCAGCTCAGGCGTATTGAAATCAATACGCTTGGGGGGAGAAGTCGTCGTCATGGTGGAATTGGCCAGATCATTCATGCGCACACCCTAGCGATCCTGTATGACAGAAAGATGACAATGCAGTGACGCAAGAAATCCGCCGCGTAGCAGGGCTGGCAGCGGATTAAAAAATTAGAGATGCGGGCGGGCTTTTTGTGGGAGCGGGCTTGCTCGCGAAGGCGGTGCGTCAGTCGCCAGATGAGTTGAATGACACACCGTCTTCGCGAGCAAGCCCGCTCCCGCAGGGCCCGCTGCTACATCAGGTATTGCAGGCTTACTTACCGCCTTCTTTCAAGCCCAGGTCAGCCAGTGCCTTGGCAGCCACTTTAGCCGGCAGCGGGATGTAACCGTCTTTGACGACCACTTCCTGGCCCTGTTTGGACAGAACCAGCTTCACGAACTCAGCTTCCAGCGGGGCCAGAGGCTTGTTCGGGGCTTTGTTGACGTACACGTAGAGGAAACGCGACAGCGGGTATTTGCCGTTCAGGGCGTTTTCTTCGCTGTCTTCGATGAAGTCAGTGCTGCCTTTTTTGGCCAGAGCCACGGTCTTCACGCTAGCGGTTTTGTAGCCGATACCCGAGTAACCGATGCCGTTCAGCGAGGAGCTGATCGACTGCACGACCGAAGCCGAGCCGGGTTGTTCGTTGACGTTTGGCTTGTAGTCGCCTTTGCACAGGGCTTCTTCTTTGAAGTAGCCGTAGGTGCCGGACACCGAGTTACGACCAAACAGCTGAACCGGCTTGTTGGCCAGGTCGCCGGTCACACCCAGGTCGCCCCAGGTTTTAACGTCGGCTTTAGCACCGCACAGACGCGTCGAGGAGAAGATCGCGTCGACTTGTTCCATGGTCAGGTGCTGGATCGGGTTGTCTTTGTGCACGAACACGGCCAGGGCATCCACGGCAACCGGGATAGCGGTTGGCTTGTAACCGTACTTCTGCTCGAAGGCCGCCAGTTCGGTGTCCTTCATCTTGCGGCTCATCGGGCCCAGGTTGGAGGTGCCTTCAGTCAGCGCAGGAGGTGCAGTGGCGGAGCCGGCAGCCTGAATCTGGATGTTGACGTTCGGGTATTCCTTTTTGTAACCCTCAGCCCACAGGGTCATCAGGTTAGCCAGGGTATCGGAACCGACGCTGGACAAGTTGCCCGACACACCAGTGGTCTTAACGTAAGCCGGGATTGCCGGATCAACACCAGCGGCCACCGCGTTGGCGGTCGCAACGCCAGCAGCGACAAAAGTCATTGCCGCCATCAAACGTTTCAGTTTCATGCCTTGCTCCTAGCAGATAGGGATAGTTGGATCGGGGCCAAGTATCGGTAGGCCGTGTGAACACTCTATGTCTGGAATATGACAATTAGATGAAAGGCCAGTATTTGTGAAAATCCTGACAGGAAGGGGAAAGTGCAATAAATCCGGGGCTTGCGAGGAGGTTCAGGCGCTTGGAGCGATGTTTCAGAAACACTCTGTAATCTATGCTGGAATTGATCATTCCCACGCTCTGCGTGGGAACGCATCCAGTGACGCTCTGCGTCACGACCTTCAAAAGCGGACGCAGAGCGTCCAGGCCGGCATTCCCACGCAGAGCGTGGGAACGATCATTCAGCGCCCGCGCTTCCACAGGTAGCCACCGACCGCTATCCCCATCACGCACAGGACAGCCACGTAATAAGCAGGACCCATCGGACTTTCCTTCATCAGCAGCGATACCGCCAATGGCGTCAGGCCGCCGAATACGGCGTAGGCGACGTTGTAGGAGAACGATAAGCCGCTGAAACGCACCACCGGCGGGAACGCTTTCACCATTACGTAAGGCACTACACCGATGGTGCCTACAAACAGGCCGGTCAACGCGTACAGCGGGAACAACCAGTCCGGGTGGGCCATCAGGCTGTGATACAGCGTCCAGGAGGTGGCCAGCAACAACGCGCAACCGGTGACCAAAACGCGACCGGCACCAAAACGGTCAGCCAGCGCGCCGGAAGCGATACAGCCCAGGCTCAGCGTAACGATCGCCAGGCTGTTGGCTTGCAGCGCAACCGTTGGGCTGAAGTGGTAAACGGTTTGCAGCACGGTCGGGGTCATCAGGATGACCACAACCACACCCGCCGACAGCAACCACGTCAGCAGCATCGACAGCACAATGGCGCCACGGTGGTCACGCAGTACCGCGCGCAATGGCAGCTCGGCAGCCAGGGTTTTGCGCTGCTGCATCTCAGCGAAGATCGGTGTTTCATGCAGCCAACGGCGCAAGTACACCGACAGCAGGCCGAACACACCGCCCAGCAGGAACGGGATACGCCACGCGTAATCCGAGACCTGCTCCGGGGTATAAAGGGAGTTGATGGCGGTCGCCACCAGCGAACCCAGCAAAATACCGGCGGTGAGGCCGCTGGTCAGGGTACCGCAGGCATAGCCGATGTGGCGCGGCGGCACGTGTTCGGAAACAAACACCCAGGCGCCCGGTACTTCGCCGCCAATGGCGGCGCCCTGGATGACGCGCATCAGCAGCAACAATAGCGGTGCCCACAGGCCGATCTGTGCGTAGGTCGGCAACAGGCCCATGATCAGGGTCGGCACGGCCATCATGAAGATGCTCAGGGTGAACATTTTTTTGCGGCCCAGCAGGTCACCGAAGTGCGCCATGATGATGCCGCCCAGCGGGCGTGCCAGGTAGCCGGCGGCGAAGATACCGAAGGTCTGCATCATGCGCAGCCATTCGGGCATGTCGACGGGGAAAAACAGCTTCCCGACCACGGTGGCGAAAAATACAAAGATAATGAAATCGTAGAATTCCAGCGCCCCGCCCAAGGCAGACAGCGACAGGGTTTTGTAGTCGTTGCGGGTCAGCGGGCGCGAAGGTTGCGCGCTGCTTGCAGGCACGGAGGACATGGCAAGGCTTCTCTTATTGTCAGGACGGCGAACGCGAGACCCCGGCAGGCGCCGGGGTCGGTTCGGCACGATAACAAATCGCCCGCAAAAGCACAGCGTTGCTTGACGCCCGCGTTTCCAAAGGCAGTCCCCGATAACAGGCCGTGCCAGCGTGCACGGCGCTCGCGGGAACGGTGGGCATGTCGGGCTTCTCTACCAAAGGTGCTGACCCGACTAACAGCCCGGACGCTGTAAATAATCCCGGCGATAGGCACAGTTTCTGCAAAAAGCCGCGATACAGCGCAGATTTGCCGACCAAATGAGCTTGCGGAGGTCGTCGTCGCCACAGGGTCTCGATATACTCGGCCCGTGCGAGCGCCAAACCCGCTGTCTTGAGGGGCTGCTGTGCCAAAACGTTGTTGGATGACCCTCAGGTTAGGTTCCAGCCGCTTTGGCAGAGTTTCCCTTTAGTGCGCCTTACGAGAAACGTATCGAGCGGTGTAGGTTGGTGCTGAAACGTTTTTCCAGAAGACGGCTATCCACTTGAAACACCCATGAAGCGTTACGGGTCAGAGGCACCCTCGGCATGATTGAACTCGAACAAGAAGATCCTATCCCGCAAGGCGATCTCGCCTTGCAAATCACCGCGCTGCCGCGTGAAACAAACGGTTTTGGCGATATCTTCGGCGGCTGGCTGGTCGCGCAGATGGACCTGGCCGGCACGGCCATGGCCAGCAAGGTCGCCGGCGGCCGCGTGGCCACCGTAGCGATTGATCGCATGGCGTTCCTGGTGCCGGTGGCCGTCGGCGCGCAGTTGTCTTTCTACACGCAGGCCCTGGAAATCGGCCGCAGCTCGATCCAGATGATGGTCGAAGTGTGGAGCGACGACCCGCTGTCGAGCGAATGGCGCAAAGTCACCGAGGCGGTGTTTGTGTTCGTCGCCATCGATGGCAGCGGCCGCACACGTTCGGTACCGTCGCGCGCGCGTTAAACCTCACCGGGTTTTGACGGTCAATTGCCCCATTGCCTGCCATAAAGAGTGCTTTGTATGCCTGTGCCCCACGTTGAAACTGTGAAAATCGACGAGCTGGACTGCTGGCGCATTCGCCACAATGGCGCTGAATTGATGGTGGCCCAACAGGGCGCGCACCTCTTCAGTTACCAGCGCCAGGGCGAACAGCCGTTGATCTGGCCGAACCCTGCGGCGGTGTACAAGCAAGGCAAGGGCATCCGTACCGGCGTGCCGGTGTGCTGGCCATGGTTTGGTGTGTTTGACCGCAACCCGCAGAGCGTCAAGGCGATGCGCCAGAGCGAGCAACCGGCCGGCGCCCATGGTTTTGTGCGCACGGCACAGTGGGGGCTGGCTGTGAGCGAACTCGAAGGCCAAGCGCTGCGGGTGGATTTGGTGCTGCCGGTTCCCGAGGGCGGCTTCCCCGGCTGGCCGCATCAGGTCGACCTGACACTGAGCCTGCTGTTGGACGATCAACTGCACATCCACCTGACCAGCCACAACCGTGGCACCGACATCGTGACACTCAGCCAGGCGCTGCACACGTACTTCGCCGTGAGTGACGTGCGCAAGGTGCAGGTCGAAGGGCTGGATGGGCTGGCGTATATCGACACTGCCGATGGCTGGGCCGAGAAGAAGCAGTCCGGTCTGCTGCACTTCAGTGCCGAGACTGACCGTATCTACCTGGATACTCCGGCGCAGCTCGATATCGTCGATACAGATTGGCAGCGTCGCATCCAACTGACCGCCGAGGGTTCGAACTCCACCGTGATCTGGAACCCATGGACCGAACGCGCCAAGGCGTTTGACGACATGGCCGATGATGGCTGGCAGGGCATGCTGTGCATCGAGACGGCCAATGTGCTGGATGATGTGGTGAGCTTGGCGCCGGGTCAAAGCCATACTTTGGGCGTAAGCATCACCAGTATCGGCCTGTAAACCCAATCAAAAATGTGGGGCTTGTGTGGGAGCTGGCTTGCCTGCGATAGCATCACCTCGGTTTCACTGATACACCGAGGTGCCTGAATCGCAGGCAAGCCAGCTCCCACACAAGCCCGCTCCCACATTGGGTTCTGCGTCATGATCTAGAGATCGGATTCTTTGACTACCCTGACCTTCCCCGCATCCAGCGCATACGCCGCATCTGCCAGGTCATTGTTGACCTTCTCCACCTTCAACGTGCCCGTCACCCACAGCGGCGTGTAGATATCATCCAGCTTCAGCCCCTTGGGATAACGCACCAGCACCAACTGGTTAGGCGGCGGTGGCGGTACGTGGATGCAGGCGCCTGGGTACGGCACCAGGAAAAACAGGGTGCTGCGGCCCTTGGCGTCGGTTTCCAACGGTACCGGGTAACCGCCGATGCGGATGTTCTTGCCGTTCATGGCGGCCACGGTCTTGGTCGAGTACATCACCGCCGGCAGGCCTTTGCTCTGCTTCAAGCCACCTTTGTCGGTGAACGTGCCTTGGGCTTCGGGGGAGTTGTGGTCGATCTCGGGCATGGCTTCGAGGGCTTTCTGGTCTGAAAGCGGCATCAGGTCGAGCCAGTCGGTTTCCGGCAGTTCACCGGCGTGCGCCAGGCCTGAGCCCAGCAGGAGGAGTGTGAATAAAAGACGGCGCATGAATAAGCTCGGCAAGTTCAGATGCCGAGCATTCTAGCCCTCTGCGCCTGCGCAGCGCAGAGGGCTTTGTCGCTTAGATCATTTCTTTCTCAGCAGGCCGTAGATCACCAGCAACACGATGGCGCCGATCAGCGCGCCGAGGAAGCCCGCGCCTTGACCCGCCTGGTAGATGCCCAGGGCTTGACCACCGTAGGTGGCGACCAGGGAACCTGCAATACCCAGCAGGATGGTCATGATCCAGCCCATGCTGTCGTCGCCAGGCTTGAGGAAACGCGCCAGCAGGCCGACGATCAAGCCGATAAAGATGGTTCCAATGATACCCATGGCATTTCCCTCTGAATGAAGTGAACTACACGAAAGCCTAGTCAGACTTTAGCGTCCTGCAATCAGAGAGGCGGCGATAACCAATGGTTCCCGCCGCCCTCAAGGTTATTGCTCGGCGATCAGCGCTTCGACCTTGAGAATCTGCGCCTCAAGGGTCGCACGGTCCTTGCAGCGCAGGTTGGCGTGGCCAACTTTACGCCCGACTTTGAAAGCCTTGCCGTAGTGGTGCAGGTGGCAGTCATCAATGGCGATGACTTTTTCTACCGGTGGCACTGCACCGATAAAGTTGAGCATGGCGCTCTCGCCGACCTTGGCCGTGGAACCCAACGGCAAGCCCGCCACCGCCCGCAAGTGGTTTTCGAACTGGCTGCACTCGGCGCCTTCGGTGGTCCAGTGCCCGGAGTTGTGCACGCGCGGGGCGATTTCGTTGGCCTTGAGGCCGCCGTCGACTTCAAAGAACTCAAACGCCATCACGCCGACGTAATCCAGCTGCTTGAGTACGCGGCTGGAATAGTCTTCGGCCAAGGCCTGCAACGGGTGGTCGGTGCTGGCCACGGACAGCTTGAGGATGCCGCTGTCGTGGGTGTTGTGCACCAACGGGTAAAAGCGGGTCTCGCCGTCACGGGCACGCACGGCGATCAGCGACACTTCACCGGTGAACGGCACAAAGCCTTCCAGCAGGCAGGCGACACTGCCCAGTTCGGCAAAGGTGCCAACCACATCGGCAGCGGTGCGCAGGACTTTCTGGCCCTTGCCGTCATAACCCAGGGTGCGGGTCTTGAGCACGGCTGGCAGGCCGATGCTGGCGACGGCGGCGTCCAGGTCCGCCTGGGACTGGATATCGGCGAAGGCCGGGGTCGGGATGCCCAGGTCCTTGAACATGCTCTTCTCGAACCAGCGGTCGCGAGCGATGCGCAAGGCTTCGGCGCTCGGGTACACCGGCACGAATTGCGACAGGAAGGCCACGGTTTCGGCCGGGACGCTTTCGAATTCGAAGGTCACCAGGTCGACTTCATCGGCCAGTTGGCGCAGATGGTCCGGGTCGCTGTAGTCAGCGCGCAGGTGTTCACCCAGGGCCGCCGCGCAGGCGTCCGGCGCCGGGTCCAGGAAAGCGAAGTTCATCCCCAGCGGGGTGCCCGCCAAGGCCAGCATGCGACCCAGTTGGCCGCCACCGATTACACCGATTTTCATCAATCAATACCTTCAGGCGATACGTGGGTCTGGGTTGTCCAACACGCTGTCTGTCTGCTCAGCACGGAATTTTTTCAGCACCGCATGGAACTGCGGGTGCTTGGCGCCCAGGATGCTGGCGGACAGCAACGCGGCGTTGATCGCGCCGGCCTTGCCGATTGCCAGGGTCGCCACCGGAATACCGGCCGGCATCTGCACGATGGACAGCAGCGAATCCACGCCCGAGAGCATCGACGACTGCACCGGCACGCCGAGCACTGGCAGGTGGGTCTTGGCCGCACACATGCCTGGCAGGTGCGCCGCACCGCCGGCACCGGCGATGATCACCTCGATGCCACGGGATTCTGCTTCATCGGCATACTGGAACAGCAAATCCGGGGTGCGGTGGGCAGAGACCACCTTCACTTCATACGGAATGCCGAGTTTTTCCAGCATATCGGCGGTGTGGCTAAGGGTGGACCAATCGGACTTGGAGCCCATGATCACGCCAACCAATGCACTCATCGTCGTGCCTCTTCTCTCTGGGCGCCCGCAGGCGCGTCAAAAAACAACAAGCCACGCGGGAAATCCGGCGTGGCTTGGTGTACGAATTAAGGCCGGTTAGACCGGCCGAAGGCCGCGCAGTATACCGTAATAATCCAGATAAACAGCCCCTTGGAAGACCGCCCGTCACAGGCCTGACCAATCGCACAAACTGACTTAAAAGTCAGGCAGGCGCTGACGACGCTCCGAATGTGCTTGAAAGATCGAACAGAGTTATTGAGCAACACTTTGTAGGAAATAAACACTTGAACACAGATGTTAACAAGTAAGCGTTTTACATGCCCGGCGTGATTGCTTTATTAAATAAGCCTTTAAGCCGATAGAGAGCGCTAGTCATGCAATCCATTAACAGATCACCCTTTGACTTCTGGCACGTTGCAAAACCCGACGGCCCCCTACTTGCCAGCACTGAAAAAAAACCTGTTGAAATACAAGTTATCTTGCATGAGAGCATCAGGCTCACTCAGTCGCAGAAAGACCGAATGCAAAAAAACTTCAACCTGATCCAGTCTGAATTTAAAAAATATGCCGGGCGCGAGGTCAAGTTCAACGTCGATCATTACTCACATCTGCGTGGCTTCAGCAAAGGCGGCGACAAGCTCAGCGACCTGAACTCACAGGTCGACTATTTGAAGCGCCAACAGAAGCAACAGGCCACCGACAACTCGGAAGGGCTCAAAAAATATTTGTTTATTACGCCAAAAAGTGAAGACGGTCACCCTGGATCAGGCGCTCCGGGCTTGGACGCCGGCATTGCTGCATTGAATGACGACAGGGGAATTGCCCACGCCGTAGGGCTTATGTTCGGCGCCAAACCAAGCGACGCCGAAGTTAACTATCATTTCCCTTGGTGGTATGAAACTGTTATGAACGATAGTAGTGTTTCAACAATGCACGCAAACGATTACCGCTTCAGCGATAAGAACCGAACAAACATCCGCACCTATCTAAACAAGTTCAGCTGACACACCATATTTACATCAGACGTCGGCGACTTCACTTGCTCATCCAGAAGTCGCCCCCGCAGCACCACCTTCAAGTTTACGCCACAACAACCGCACGTTCGCCTTGCGCACCAACGCGCAGCGATACAGGCGAATCTCCAGCGGCACGTGCCACTGCGGGCCGCCGCACACCACCAGTTCGCCCCGCGCCAGTTCGGCACGCACGCTCAACTGCGGCACCCAGGCAATACCCAAGCCTTCAAGGGCCATGCTCTTGAGACTGTCTGCCATGGCAGTTTCGTAAATGGTGGTGAAACGCAGGGCGCGCTGACGCAGCAGCAAATTTACCGAGCGACCGAGAAAGGCGCCGGCACTGTAGGCCAGCAACGGCACACTGCCCTCACCTTCCAGGTCGAACATCGGTTTGCCGTCGGCGTCGGCGGCGCACACCGGGAGCATCTCGGTGTTACCCAGGTGCAGCGACGGGAAGATTTCCGCGTCCATCTGCATGGCCGCATCCGGGTCGTAGAACGCCAGCATCAAGTCGCAGCCGCCTTCGCGCAGGGCGTGCACCGCATCGCCAACGTTGGTGGCGACCAGCCGGGTGGCGATGTTCAAGCCCTCATTGCGCAATTGCGCGATCCAGCGCGGGAAGAAACCCAATGCCAGGGAGTGGGCGGCGGCCACTTGCATGACTTCGCCCTGACCGCCTTCGAGATGATGCAAATGGCGCAGCACTTCACCGAGCTGCTCGACCACCGTGCGCGCGGTGACCAGGAACAACTGCCCGGCTGCCGTAAGCTCCACCGGCGTGCGCGAACGGTTGACCAACGTCAGGCCCAACGCAGCTTCAAGGCTGCGGATGCGTCGGCTGAACGCCGGCTGGGTCACAAAGCGCCGTTCCGCCGCCTGGGAAAAGCTGCGGGTGGCCGCCAGGGCACTGAAGTCTTCCAGCCATTTGCTCTCAAGGTTCATCACTTCCTCCCACGGGTATGCACCATTTTGGCACACACGCCCGCCATGATAACCGGGTCACACCTACATTATGCCGTTTGTGCATAGGCCAGTGCTTAACAGCATTGGCCCAAAAACTTCTACAAGCCTAGCATTCGCAGCGTTCCGGCCTGTTCCGGGTCCATATCGAGATGATTTCCGTCATGTCCTCCGCTGCATCTTTCCGTACCGAAAAAGACCTGCTTGGCGTACTCGAAGTACCGGCTCAAGCGTATTACGGCATCCAGACCCTGCGAGCGGTGAACAACTTCCGCCTCTCGGGCGTTCCGATTTCGCATTACCCGAAATTGGTGGTCGGCCTGGCAATGGTCAAGCAAGCAGCCGCTGACGCCAACCGCGAGTTGGGCCAGCTCAGCGAAGCCAAGCACGCTGCCATCAGCGAAGCTTGTGCCCGTCTGATCCGCGGCGATTTCCACGAAGAGTTCGTGGTGGACATGATTCAAGGCGGCGCCGGCACTTCAACCAATATGAATGCCAACGAGGTCATCGCCAACATCGCGTTGGAGGCCATGGGCCACAACAAGGGCGAGTACCAGTACCTGCACCCTAACAACGACGTGAACATGGCGCAGTCGACCAACGACGCCTACCCAACCGCGATCCGCCTGGGTCTGCTGCTGGGCCATGACGCGCTGCTGGCCAGCCTCGACAGCCTGATCCAGGCATTCGCCGCCAAAGGTGTCGAGTTCGGCCACGTGCTGAAAATGGGCCGCACCCAATTGCAAGACGCCGTGCCGATGACCCTCGGCCAGGAATTCCGCGCCTTCGCCACCACCCTGGGTGAAGACCTGGCACGCCTGAAAACCCTGGCGCCAGAGCTGCTGACCGAAGTGAACCTGGGCGGCACCGCCATCGGCACCGGCATCAACGCCGACCCACGTTACCAAGCCCTGGCCGTACAACGCCTGGCGCTGATCAGCGGCCAGCCGCTGGTTCCGGCTGCCGACTTGATCGAAGCCACCTCCGACATGGGCGCTTTCGTGCTGTTCTCCGGCATGCTCAAGCGTACTGCGGTGAAGCTGTCGAAGATCTGCAACGACCTGCGCCTGCTGTCCAGCGGCCCACGCACCGGCATCAACGAGATCAATCTGCCGGCACGCCAGCCAGGCAGCTCGATCATGCCCGGCAAGGTTAACCCGGTGATCCCGGAAGCCGTGAACCAGGTAGCGTTCCAGGTTATCGGTAACGACCTGGCGCTGACCATGGCAGCCGAAGGCGGCCAACTGCAGTTGAACGTGATGGAGCCGCTGATCGCTTTCAAGATCTTCGACTCGATCCGCCTGCTGCAACGCGCCATGGACATGCTGCGCGAGCACTGCATCGTCGGCATCACCGCCAACGAAGCCCGTTGCCGCGAGCTGGTGGAACACTCCATCGGCCTGGTCACCGCGCTGAACCCGTACATCGGCTATGAAAACGCCACCCGCATTGCGCGTATCGCCCTCGAAAGCGGCCGCGGCGTGCTGGAACTGGTGCGCGAAGAAGGCTTGCTCGACGACGCCATGCTCGACGACATCCTGCGCCCCGAAAACATGATTGCCCCACGTTTGGTCCCGCTGAAGGCCTAAGCGTTTGATGCACCGCTCACCAGGTTGAGGGACTAGACACCTCTCACCTTTTGAGGGCCTGAAGGCTCGTTCTTCAGGCCCTTTTTTTTGCCCCAAGGTTGTGAAATGAAGCCCATAAAAAATCCAATATCGCCCTGCAAACCCTCCTTGCCTGCAACCGCCTGGCTGAAACCTTTAATCGCCCCGTGCAGACGGATCACGCTCGCCTAGGTATAGTGCCGCCCCTCTTCGCGTCTGCGGCCGTCGGTAACGAGGCCCGCAGACATCGCGAAAGCGCATGAATAACAACACCCGCAAAAGGATTGGGGTCGAACCGTCGCGCACTGCCTGGTGCTATGCGAGGGCTCGCACCGTCCTGCGTTTGCCATTAGAAAAATCAGCGAGGAACACTCCATGCTCGAAGTCATCAACGACTTCCTCTCAGGGAAAGTACTGATCGTGCTCATTGTCGGGCTCGGCGGTTATTTCACGATCCGCTCGCGTTTCGTACAGTTGCGTCACTTTTTCCACATGTTCTCGGTGTTCAAAGACAGCCTGAAGAGCAGCTCCGGCCAGCTCAGTTCCTTCCAGGCATTGATGCTCAGCCTGGCCGGCCGCGTGGGTGCCGGTAACATCGCCGGTGTCGGCATTGCCGTGACCCTGGGTGGCCCGGGCGCCGTGTTCTGGATGTGGGTCACCGCGCTGGTGGGCATGTCCTCGAGCTTTATCGAGTGCTCCCTCGGCCAGTTGTACAAGCGCACCGATGCCGAAGGCACCTACCGCGGCGGCCCGGCGTATTACATCCAGCACGGTTTGCAGAAGCGCTGGCTGGGTATGGTCATGGCGTTCCTGTTGCTGGTGACTTTCGGTTTCGCCTTCAACGGCCTGCAAGCCCACGCCGTGACTCACTCGCTGAACAACGCCTTTGGCCTGGACACCACCTACACCGGCCTGGCGCTGGCGGTATTGCTGGGCCTGGTATTCATCGGCGGGATCAAGCGCATCGCTTCGATTGCCGACCTGCTGGTGCCGGTCAAGACCCTGGTCTACATCGCTGTGACCCTGTACGTGATCGTGCTGCAATTCGACCACGTACCGGCCATGCTCGCGACCATCGTCAAAAGCGCGTTCGGCCTCGACCAAGCCTTCGGTGGCCTGGTGGGCAGCGCGATCATCATGGGTGTGAAGCGCGGCGTGTTCGCCAACGAAGCAGGTTTAGGCAGTGCGCCTAACGTGGCCGCGGTGGCCTCGGTAGAACACCCGATCGCCCAAGGCGTGGTGCAAGCGTTCAGCGTGTTCCTCGACACGTTCGTGATCTGCACCTGCACCGCGTTGCTGATCCTGCTCTCCGGTTTCTACACCCCAGGCTTTGAAGGCGACGGCATTGCCCTGACCCAGAACTCCCTGGCGGCGGTAGTCGGTGACTGGGGCCGCATGTTTATCTCGGTGGCCCTGGCGTTGTTCGTGTTCACCTCGATCATGTACAACTACTACCTGGGCGAGAGCAACCTGCGCTTCCTGGTGGGCAACAACCGCAAGGTGCTAATGGGCTACCGCGCGCTGGTGCTGGTGCTGATTTTCTGGGGTTCGATCGAGAACCTGAGCACCGTGTTCGCCTTTGCCGACATCACCATGACCCTGCTCGCGTTCGTGAACCTGTTCGCCCTGGCGTTCCTGTTCAAGATTGCCATGCGCATCCTCAATGACTACGACAACCAGCGCGCAGCGGGCATCAAGACGCCGGTGTTCGACTCCAGCCAGTTCCCCGACCTGGACCTGGACCGCAAGGCCTGGCCGGCCAACCCGGCAAAGCCGCAAGCAGTCGCCTCGGCTGAACTGAGCGCTCAAGCGCAACGTTAATCACCGCTAGATGACACGCCGCCCGGCCTTGGGCATGCTCTGGGCCCGGCGGCGTTTTTCGTTCAGGAGATTTTTCATGCAACCAGCTAACAACGTGATGGTGCTCTACACCGGCGGCACCATTGGCATGCAAGCCAGCGCCAACGGCCTGGCACCGGCGTCGGGTTTTGAGGCGCGCATGCGCGAACAGCTCGCCGATGCAGCAGTGCCCACCTGGCGCTTTCAAGAGATGTCGCCACTGATCGACAGCGCCAACATGACGCCCACCTATTGGCAGCATCTGCGCAGCGCCGTGGTTGAGGCCGTCGACGCAGGCTGCGATGCGGTGCTGATCCTGCACGGCACCGACACCCTGGCCTACAGCGCGGCAGCCATGAGCTTTCAACTGCTGGGCCTGCCGGCGCCGGTAGTTTTCACCGGCTCAATGCTGCCGGCCGGCGTGCCCGACAGCGATGCCTGGGAAAACGTCAGCGGCGCGTTGACGGCCTTGGGCGAAGGCCTGGCGCCGGGCGTGCAGCTGTACTTCCACGGCGCGCTGATGGCACCGACCCGTTGCGCGAAAATCCGCAGTTTCGGCCGCCATCCGTTCGCAGCCCTGCAGCGCAATGGCGGCGTCGCCCAGGCCGACATGATCCCGGCCGCCCTGCATTACCGCCAGCCCAAAGCCTTGGCCAATGTCGGCGTGTTGCCGCTGGTGCCGGGCATCGCCGCCGCGCAACTGGATGCGTTGATCGACAGCGGCATCCAGGCGCTGGTGCTGGAATGCTTCGGCAGCGGCACCGGGCCGAGCGATAACCCTGATTTCCTCGCCAGCCTCAAACGTGCGCAGGCGCTGGGCGTGACCGTCGTGGCAATCACCCAATGCCATGAAGGCGGCGTGGAGCTGGACGTATACGAAGCCGGCAGCCGCTTGCGTGGCGTGGGCGTGCTGTCCGGTGGCGGCATGACCCGCGAAGCGGCGTTCGGCAAGCTCAATGCGCTGCTCGGCGCCGGGCTTGAGGCCAGCGAAGTGCGCCGTCTGGTGGAACTGGACCTGTGCGGCGAACTGAGCTGACCGGCATGTAACTTGCTGCCCTTCCAGCCATCCCCTGGCTGGAAGTTCCCATGCTGCACTCCCACCTCACCACCCTCAATGCTGTTTCGCTGGTGCTCAATACCTTCAAAGGTTTGCCCCATGAGGCACTGCTGGCCGGCAGCGGCATCTGTGCGGCGGACTTGAGCCGGGCCGACACGCGCATCACCACCAATCAGGAAATGCGCGTGTGCGCCAATGCCGTGGCCCTGCGTCGCGATGTCGGCCTGGAGCTGGGCGCACAAATGCATGTGTCGGCCTACGGCATGCTCGGTTACGCCCTGCTCACCAGTGCCACCTTTGGTGACGCGTTACGCTTGGCCCTGCGGTATCCGGCGCTGTTGGGAACACTGTTCGAGCTGAGCCTTGAAGAGGACGGCGAGCGCATCTGGTTCACCGCCGGCGACTACCGGGAAACCCCCAGCCTGGAAATGTTCAACGTCGAGCTGTGCCTGGCGTCATTGAAAGTGATCTGCGACGACCTGCTCGGCCAGCCTTTGCCCTTACTGGCTGCGCGCTTCGAACATGACGCCCCCGACTACCGCACGCGCTACGCCGAACGTTTCCCCTGCACGCTGCAATTTCAGGCCACCGCCAATGCCTTTGCCTTCGACAAACACTGGCTGGACCAACCTCTGCCCCTGGCCGACGCCATCACCCACCAGGCCATGGCCGAGCGTTGCCGTAAACAAAACCTGGAGTTCACCGGGCGCCAGGCCTGGCTCGGCAGAATTCGCCAACTGCTCCTCGCACAGCTCAACGCCGCGCCCGGCCTGGAGGGTTTGGCCGAGCAGATGAACTGTTCAGCGCGCACCCTGCGCCGACACCTGCATGACCTGGGCTGCAGCTACCAGGAGCTGCTGGACGAGTTGCGCTTCGAACGCGCCAAGCAACTGCTGGCTGAGGACCAGTGGCCGATCTACCGGATTGCCGAGGCACTGGGCTTCAGCGAAACGGCAAGTTTCAGGCATGCCTTTGTGCGTTGGAGTGGCGTGGCACCGAGCCAATTTCGCGCATGATGCTTCATTGAGGGGCGAATTCAGGACAGATAATTTGGCCATAATTATCCCCTTTTGGCCGCTCCTGCCGTTCTCTTAAAGCACGCCCGCCGCAAGACTGGATCCACCGATACAGCCTGCGGAGAACAACAAATGCTGACGATCTACTCGGACGATCACCACCTGCACCATGGCCGCTGTGAGTTGATGGACGGGCAACTGATGCCCTGCTTTGAAATGCCCTCGCGCGCCGACCACGTGTTGCAACGGGTCAAAGGCCGCGAACTGGGCCCGGTGCACGCACCGCAGGATTTCGGCCTGTCGCCGCTGCAGCGTATCCATAGCCACGACTACCTCGACTTCTTCCAGGGCGCCTGGCAGCGCTGGACCGAATTCGGCCAGGACGGCGACTTGCTGCCCTACACCTGGCCCGCGCGCACGCTGCGCCGGGTGATCCCCACAAGCCTGCATGGCCAGCTCGGCTATTACAGTTTCGACGGCGGCGCGCCGATTACTGCCGGCACCTGGCAAGCGGCCTACAGCGCGGCGCAAGTTGCCCTCACGGCGCAACAGGCCATCCAGAACGGCGCCCACAGTGCCTTCGCCCTGTGCCGCCCGCCCGGGCACCACGCCGCAGGTGATTTGATGGGGGGTTACTGCTACCTCAACAACGCCGCCATTGCCGCCCAGGCCTTCCTCGACCAGGGCCACAAACGCGTCGCGATCCTGGATGTGGATTACCACCACGGCAACGGCACCCAGTCGATTTTTTACGCCCGCAGCGACGTGTTGTTCACCTCGATTCATGGCCACCCGGAAGCGGAGTTTCCGTTTTTCCTCGGCTATGCCGACGAGCTGGGCGAAGGTGACGGCGAGGGCTTCAACTTCAACTACCCACTGCCGGCCGGTTCCGGTTGGGCAGCCTGGAGTGCTGCACTGGAAGAAGCCTGCACCGAGATCCAACGCTATGGCGCCGACATCATCGTCGTGTCCCTGGGCGTGGACACGTTCAAGGACGACCCTATCTCGCAGTTCAAGCTCGACAGCCCGGACTACCTGGCCATGGGCGCGCGCATTGCCCGGTTGGGCAAGCCCACGCTGTTTGTGATGGAAGGCGGCTACGCGGTGGAAGAAATCGGCATCAACGCCGTCAACGTCCTCGAAGGTTTTGAAGGAGCAGCCCAATGAACAGGCTCAAGTCGCTCGTCCTCTGTGCCGCCGTCCTCAGCGGCGCGGCTCACGCCGAAGAGAAAACCCTCAAGGTCTACAACTGGTTCGACTACATCACGCCCAAAGCCCTGGAAGACTTCAAGGCGCAGAACCCCGCTATCAAATTGGTCTACGACATCTTCGACACCAACGAAGCGCTGGAAGCCAAGCTGCTCACCGGCAATTCCGGCTATGACGTGGTGGTACCGTCCAATGTGTTCCTGGCCAAGCAGATCGAAGCCGGCGTGTTCCAGCCGCTGGACCGCAGCAAGCTGCCAAACTGGAACCACCTCGATCCCAAGCTGATGAAGTTGATTGAGGCTAACGATCCGGGCAACAAGTTCGCGGTGCCCTACATGTACGGCACCATCCTCATTGGCTTCAACCCGGCCAAGGTCAAGGCGGCGTTGGGTGACAATGCGCCGGTGGGCAGCTGGGATCTGATCTTCAAGGAAGAAAACATCAGCAAGCTCAAGCAGTGCGGCGTGGCGTTGCTGGACTCGCCATCAGAAATCCTGCCGCTGGCTTTGCAGCACCTGGGCCTGGACCCCAACAGCAGCAACCCCAAGGATTATGACAAAGCCGAAGCGCTGCTGATGAAGATCCGCCCGTACATCACCTACTTTCACTCCTCCAAATACATGGCCGACATCGCCAACGGTGATATCTGCGTGGCCGTGGGCTATTCCGGCAGCTTCTCCCAGGCCGCCAACCGCGCCAAAGAAGCCAAGAATGGCGTGACGGTGGACATGCGCCTGCCCAAAGAAGGCGCGCCGATCTGGTTCGACATGCTGGCCATCCCCAAAGGCGCAAAAAACCCGGACGACGCCTACATCTTTATCAACTACCTGCTGCAACCCAATGTGATCGCGCCGGTCAGCGATTTTGTCGGCTACCCCAACCCGAACAAGGACGCCACCGAGCTGGTCGACCCGGCCATTCGCCACAACCCCAACCTGTACCCGACCGAGGCGGCGATGACGACGCTCTATACCCTCAAACCCCTGGACAGCAAAGCCGAACGCGCCAGGACAAGGGCCTGGACCAAGATAAAGTCCGGAAGGTAAAGCGCTCTACAGGCGCACCTGCCTTTAACAGCAGGCCTATGTAAGCACCGCCTCCCTGGCTGGCCGAGCCCTAGCATGGAAATCCCGAGCCTGTACCTCGGGCTATCTCCATCAACCGGCCAGACAGGGAAGCCATACCATGACCTCACCCGCTGCAAATAACCACACGAACGCTAAACGGCTGGATGAGCGCTCAGCGCTGTTCACCCAACTCTATGTCGGCCCTTCATTCAGGGAAACCGCATCGGCCTTGTTGCGCCAGTCACTGCGGGAACTGTACCCAACGCTGGATATCGACCCGGACATCGCCATGGTCGGTACGCCGACCTGGCAACTGATTGACGACGAGATTGTCGCCGGGCCCACGGAGTACAAGGCCCTCAGCGACATCCTCGCCAAACAGGCAGTTCTGTCAGTGCCGGCGTTGTACATCGAGGGCGAACATTTTCTCACCCAGCAACCGATCGTCGAGCCGACAGTTCACTTGCCCGTGCGTATCTGTGAAATCGCCAAAACCCTCAACCTGCTGGCCCCCGTCATGCTGCGGGCCTTCCAGCAACAGTTGGTCGCCTACTGGAATCAAACCAACAGTAGCGGCCCCCATTGGCACGAGTTGTCGAGCATGTTGCGGGAGGTCTGGAATGTCGAGACTGCAGACGACTGGAGCACCACCGAGTGCGCCATGGCGCGCACCCTGTTCACCCACCCCGATAAAGCCGACAGGAAGGGCAAAGACCCATACAACCTCAAGGCCTGCCTGATCGATATCGACCGCGTCGACGCTGACCACATGACCCACCAGAATGAAGTCGTGATCGCGGTACTGCTCGGCGAACATGAAGGGCAGCAGTCGATCCTCATGTATTCACTGCTCAAGGGTTATGAAAAATTTCCCTCGCTGGAGCACCTGGGCAATTCATTGTCATTGCACCTGCCAGCCTCTGCCTCGAACCAGGAAATTCATTGGCGTCTGTTCGAGCCTGATGGCGACTTTTTCGATCATCAGGCCTGCGCGATGGTGTCCGTGCTGATCGAGGCCGTGGGTGCAATCGACTTCTCGGACCTGCGCCAAACCCATAACGCCGATGTCGTCCTCGGCACGCCGCCAGCCATCGCCCCCCTTGCCCCTGAAAAAGGCCCGGGGCTTGCCTGGTATCAGAACCAGTTGCCCGAGTGGCTGACCAAGGCGTCCATCGCCGACCAGAACTTCTTTGCTCGGCACTTGAAGGACCTCGCCGCCCTGCACAACCAGAATGCCGGCCGTTCCTACCTCGACGACGTCCCTTCCATCGGGGACTACGCATTGAAGGTGATCAAGGCGCAAATGATCAAGGATCATCCTGCCAGCGCCAACGTTCCCTTGGATAGAATCCGCCTGACGGTGAAAAGCCCGGTCATCTGGGGCACCTTTGTGGTGCCGGGGCAGTTCGAAACCACCTCTTTGAGCGTGGTAGAACTGGCCTTGCAAAACCTGATTGCGCTGCCGACCGGCAGCCGATCCGTCGAGACCGATAATGGATTCAAACTGCCTGGGTGGATGAACTCCAACTATTTTGTAGACTTGGTCACCCATGCCGATATCGGCAGTGCCTATCCCGCGTTGATCAAACAAAAACTGTTGGACGACCCGCAGGAGTCGTTACGCCGTAAAACCCTCTATAGCCAACACCTGCGTATCCAGCTGCCTATGCAGGCCTTGCAAGCCAAGATTCGCCAGCAAGAAGGCATTGACGAGCGAGGCTACCGTTATGTGGCGGCGGTGTTACAAGACCAGGCCACTGACCGCCAGATTGACGGGCAAACCATTGTGCTCAGGCCATTGGCGTTCCGGCCCCTGCGGCGCGCGAAAGCGACATTGGACACCGTTGCCAACATGTACGTGATCGGCCCCGAGGACCAGACGGCCGGCCCATGCCTGTTGTATCGACCGATGTTCACACCGCCCCTGATACAGTTCCCTACCCCGGCCAATCTGATCTATGGGATTTCGCAATCGAGCACCCTGCGCGAGTCGGTACTGGCCTGGCTACCGGATGCGGTGCGTAACGACTACGCCAATTACGTATTCCCCGGCGCACTGCCTACGCCCTGGCAAGTGGCCGACTACCTGATCGAGCCCGACAAACTATGGACCATGAGCGGCCCCATGGAGTTAGGTGAACAAGTGCTTAACGGCGATCGTTTTTCCACACTGTTCAAAGCCAACGCCGATGCCTTGATCGAACTGTCGGATCGGCAATCGGTTTCCAATGCCGAAAACCGTTGGGCCACGTTCAAGCAAGCCGGCTGGCTGATGTTCAATGCCGTGCTGCCCTTTCTCGGCCGTACCGTGGGCACGGCGGCGTGGATCTGGCAGGTGGTCGATCAACTGCAGAACTTTATCGAGGCCCGGGAGCACGGTGAGCAGCAAGCCGAGTGGTCGGCGCTCACCGATGTTCTGCTCAACCTGGGGATGGCCATCACCTTGCACGTCGCCAGCCGCAGCCACCGTCCCGGCTACCCACGCAAGGCCCAGCCAACCCTGCCGCAGCCGACAAGCGCCACAGACGTCACCGTCAAACAACAACCGTCCCTGACCCAGGCGTTGGCGTCCAAACATTCACCTCACTTGCACATCAGTGGCGCAATCAAGCGCGCCCCTGGTGAACTCGCCAGCCTGCTCGACAGCTTCAAAGTCACTAAGCCCGATGGCCTGGGCACCGCTGAAAGCGCGGCAGGCCAGCACCAGCACCTATTCCGGCACGCACAGCACTACTACGCCCCCGTGGGGGAGCGCTGGTTTGAGGTGAACACGGATGAAGATGAAACGGTGGTCATCATCGACCCCAGGCAACCGGAGCGCACGGGCCCGACGTTGATTCACAACGCCCAGGGCCAATGGTTCATCGACACGCGTCTGCGTCTGCGCGGCGGCGGCCCGAAAAAACAACAGGAAAGGTCCAGATCCGAAGCGGATGTCAAGGCGGTGGAAGCCCAGCGGCGGTTGTCAGCATTTGAGCAAGACAAGAGCACCACGCAATTCGAGATACAGGCGGCCCGCGCTGAGATGGAGGATCCCGAGGCCGGCACTTCGGCCGATGCCCGCCGTGAGATCTACCTGCAAAAGCTCGAGGCCCAGCGAAATAACTACGAAACGGCGCTGCAACAACTCAAGGTCTTGAATGTGTTTGCCCCGACTGCGAACTATCAAGAGCAAGTCGTGCGCTACGTCGGCGCCCAGTTGGACCTGACGGAAACCGGCATACGCGAAGCTCAAGTCACGTTCACGCCAAAGCTTAAAACCGTGCTGGACCAGATTGAGCGCCAGGCCAGCCATCCCGAGGAGCGCCATATCGAGGACGCCCAAACCTTGACCGAGATGAGCCAGGACATGATCGAACGCCTGAACTACACAGAATCGCGGTTCGCTCAGCTTAGGGCGATGGGGCGATCCGGCTTCAAGGCGATGAGCCAACATCGCAAAAGCTTGCCGATTTACACGGCTCGCGACCTCAGGTTCCTGCAAGTGACCCTGGCGCGCAATCTGTGCGTGGACGAAAACAGCATAACCACGGCTCCGGATGCCTGGAACGCCATCGACCGTATTGTCGACAGCGCCAATCTGTCGATTCAGACCTTGCGTGAAACCCTGTTCGAACGCAGCGAGTCGCGCCTGGACGAACGCATCGAAACCTTGGGCAGCCTGGTCGAACAGTTCAATGTCCTCGATGAACGCCTGCAGGACTTTCCGGCTGAATTTACCAACGTTGCACTGACCACTCCCCTAACGCGCCTGCGTGAGAAAATCCGCAGTTTCTACAACGAAACCGTTGGCCACCTGGAGCTGCTGCACAATGAACGCGAGGCCCTCAGAAACCGACCAACCCCGCCCCCAACCCCGCCAAAAGCCCGGAAGAAAGTCATTTATACGCGTTACAACGGTGTGCTCGTAGGTGACCCACGCCTATCGGCGATGGGCGAGGAAACCGGGCTGGTGGATATCAGGTCTCCGCTTACCCAGGAGGTCATGGCGACCTTCCACGAAAAGCCCGCAGGCGTCTGGGTGCAGCGCGTGAACCCGGTCGAAACAACGTCCAGCACCGCCGTCGATATCGCCACCCGCATCAATCAAGCCCAGGACCTGTTGGACGCACTGGAGGCTTTCAAGCTGCGTGCTACCGAACAAGCCGCCAAGCCGGAGCGCACTGCTACCGGCATAGAAGCGCTGTATCACCAGCACGCACTGGAACTGGAACAGGCGTCTTCGAATATTGAAGAGGCCCTTACCCAAGGCAATGCAACCGAAAGTCACCAAACCTCGGCGGCCCTTGTCGACAAAAAACTCAACGAGGCGGCCCAAGCCCTCTACAAGGAGGCTTCACGCTGCAAGTCGTTGTTGTTCAAAAAACATCCACCCACGGTGCATGCCCTGGAATGGTTGCTGAAACACCAGGAAATCGTCATCAAAAAAACCGTCACGCGTCGCCGGCTCAAAGGCCCGGAGAGGGACTATCTGGACGAGTACACCATCCACAACCGTGAAGACCATAGCGTGCTGTGGTATGCGCACTTTCATTATTCAACCGACTGGGTGCCCGCCAAGGCATTCCTGCGGGCGCGCCTGAAAACCCCGCAGGAGCACGCCCGTGGCGCGCAATCCGACACCCTCAATGGCCTTGGCGAGAAGCATAAAACCGCGGTGTATCTCAGCGAAATCAATCTGGACCAGGCCCGGCGGTTGTTTTTCACGGTGAAATAACCCCCGAGGCGAGGGCGTTCGCGCCCTCGATTCATGATCGCAGCCAGCCGCAGCGCGACGTATCTACCGCCCCTGCGGTAACGTCGCTCGCTACCTTGCGCGTTCCTTAAAGCCCGTACGGGCCATTGAATGCAACGGAGCTGCGCATGCCCAATGACACTGTCAACAATCACCGTCCACCTACTACCTATGAACTGCTGACCCAGTTAACCAGTGGCCCCACTATCCGCGAAGTGGCCGCAACGGCATTGCGCTCAGCCATCAAAGCGTTATATCCCACGCTGGAGATCGAACCCGACCTGGCCATGGTCGTCAGCCCTCAATGGGAGGTGGTCGGCAACGACGTCGTGCGTGCGCCGGCCACTGTCGAACCGCTCACGTCCGTGCTGGCCCGGCAGGCACTGTCCAGCGAGAGAGTGACCTATATCGACGGCCAACACTTCCTCACCTTGCAACCATACGCTCTGATTCCTGTGCACCTGGCAGTGAAAATCGATGCTATCGCACGCTTGATCAACGAGCTGTCCGACCTGCTGTTCACTGCGTTCCAGGAACAGCAACTGGACTTCTGGAACGCGTCCAATGGCGCCACCGGTCCGCGCTGGCAAGCCTTTTCCAGCACACTGAGGAAGGTGTGGAACATCACCGAAGAGCAAGGCCTGAGTGAGCACGAAAGCGCGATGGCACGTGGATTTTTCCAGGAACCCGACCTGGCCAGACGTTCGCTGAAAGACCCTTACAAGACCCACGCGTACCTGGTCGACGTGGACATTCTTGACGCCGGCCTGTCCACCCATGTCAGCTTCCTGGATATCACCGTATTGGTGGGCGAGCACGCCAATCGCCCGATGATCCTGACGCACTCGTTGGTGAGCGGGTATGAGACGTTCGAGTCACTGGCACAATTTGGTGCCGCGCTGCCTGCACGAATGAGTGCGCCCGACAGGGACGCCACCTTGCAATGGCGCTTGTATGAACCCGACGGCAACTTCTTCGATACGCTGGCCTGCAATCTGATCTCGTTGCAAATCGACGCCATAGGCAGTTACGGCGAATCCGGCCTGGAGGACCCGGTCGAAGCACAGGCGCCCGCGACAACGGTCGCCCGCATCGTGCCCAGTATCGAAGAAATGAGCGATCACCAACTGTCGAATATCCGCGATATTCACCGACAACTTCCAGGCTGGCTGGCGTCGGCAACGGACTCCGATATCGCCGCCTACGGCCGCTATATGATCAACCTGGCCCAACTGCACAGCCATTACCACGGCGAAACGTTTCAGGACGGCATTCCAGCCATTCGTGACTACGCACGGACGCAGCTGCAAAACCTTATCCGCTCCCCCGAAGAGGGCGCGCGCCTGAACCTGGACAACATCGAGATCGTCATTGAGAGCCCAGTGCTGTGGGGCACGTTTATCGTCCCCGGAGCCGTGGACACCACACGCCGCAGCCTGATCGACCTGGCCTTGGAAAACCTCACCGGCCTGCCCACCGGCAACGTGACAGTGCACTACAACGGCAGGGGCAGTGACACCCCCGCCTGGCTGACCTACAGCTACCTGAAAGACGTGATCGAGGACATCGATATCGGTCAGCGCTACCCCGCACTGGTCAAACAGCAGCTGCTCGATGACCCCACCCAATCGAGTCACCGACAACAGCTCTACATCGGCCACCTGCAGATTCAACTGCCGTTGCTGGCCCTGCAGATGAAAATCCGAAGCCAGAGCGGCTTCGATGAGCTGGGTTATCGCTACGTCGCCGCCGTTATGCATACCGATGAACATGCGCGCCATGTAGACGGGCACCCTATCGTCATGCGTTGCCTGGCCTTCGTGCCCAGCCTGCGCCCCGGGCCTGAGCATGACGTGGTCACCAATATGTTCGTGATTGGCCCGAAGCATTCCGACAACGGCCCCTGCGTACTCTATCGGCCGCTGCTGGAGCCGGCCCTGATGCAATTTGCGTCGCGGCAAAACCTGCTCTATGCCATCAAACATGACCGCTCCTTGCGCGAGTCGGTGTTGGCCTGGCTACCTGAAGCGCAAAGATTCAACTACGCCCAATACGTTTTCCCCGACACCCTTCCTTCGCCCTGGACCGTGGTGCGCGCACTGGTCGAACCGCTGACCGTGCTGTACATGAGCGGCCCGGTGACGTTGAGCGATGAAGAAATGGGCAATGACATCTTTGCCACGCTGTTCAAGGCCAACGCCAATGCCATGGTCGAGTTGGCGACACGCCAGTCGGTGTCCAACGTGCAGAAACGCTGGGCGACCTTTCGGCAGGCCGGCTGGCAAATTTTCAACGCCGCCCTGCCCTTCATGGGCCGCACCCTTGGCATCGCCGCCTGGGTCTGGCAAATCATGGACGACCTGCAGGCCGCCGAGGAGGCCGTGAACAAGAGTGATCAACCTGCCTCCTGGACAGCGTTGGTGGATGTCTTTCTCAACCTCGGCATGGCGCTGACGCTGCACATCGCCCTGCGCCACCCTGGAGCGCCCAAGCGATCCGCTCCCCCCAGAGTCCGAGCTGAACCAAAGAAAACGACGATTGAAACGGTAGACACGCCGTCCGTTAACGAGAAGACACTTACCTCAGTGCAACAGGCCACTATTTCCGACAGCCAACTTTCAGCCAAGCATCAAGGCCCCGTGCACACTCGCGGAGCCCTCAGTCACAGCCGCCTCGGACTGGCCAAGACGCTCGACAGTTTCAAGGTCGCCAAGCCCGAAAAACTCGGTGAACAAAATAAAAACCCCGGTCACCACCTCAATCTCTATCCGCTTGCAGACAAGTGGTACGCACCGGTCAGCGAGCGTTGGTTCGAGGTCACGGTGGATGACAACGACAGCGTCGTCATCATCGACCCGAAAGAACCTTCGCGTACCGGCCCCCCGCTGATCGGCAACCTCGCGGGGCAATGGTTTGTCGATGTCCGTTTGCGGCTACGCGGCGGCGGTCTTCGAAACCGGCGGCGTGCGGTCAAAATCGATCAGCCGGCGCGCATTGCGGCACTTATGACTCAACTCAACGCCTTCGACGCGGTCGCCGCCCGCCAACAGCTGGACGTGCTTGAGGCAGAGCCTGCGCTGGACGCTGCCCCCGGCCCTTCCACAGACCTGCGGCGTACAACGTTCATCAGTAAAGTCGACGGCCGGCTGGCGGCGTACGACGAAGCGATCAGCCAACTGAAGTCCTTGAGCATCATCGACACGGTGCCCACCTACCAGAGCAATATGAGCGGTTACCTGAAACAGCAATTGCAACTGACTCAGATCGCTTTGGATCAACAAGTGGTGAGTTATAGGGAGGCCCTGAAGTCGTCGGCCTCAATCCTCGATGCCGAGGTGGACATCGACTATAAAAACCAGGTTCGCAGCGCCCAGGACCTGTCCACCCTGAACCAGGCAATCATCAAGCGCCTGCAGTTCATCAACGACCGTTTCAACGATCTCAGAGCATTGGGAGATGAGGGTGCAGCCGTCATTCGTAAAACCATCGGGGAGTTGCCACAGCTAACCCTCACTGAACTCAAATCCCTGGAGATCATCCTGGGCCGCTACTTGTGTATCGATGAAGAGCAACGCCAGATCCCCGCCACGCTGCGCGAGCGGATGGGCCAGATCGTCGATAGCGCCGAACTGAACGTCGAGAGTTTCAATGAGATTGTGGAACGCGGTAATGGCGCATCGCTGGATGAGCGCATCGATGTACTCAACAGCCTGGTAGAGCAATTTTCCAGTGCCGACCAGCGCCTGCTCGATCTTCACGCCGATTACCCGCAACACTTGCACAAAAGCCGCCTGGAAAGTTTCCGCCAACAGATTGGCGAGTTCAGCCAGCGGGCTGTACGCGACCTGGCGCAATTGCTGCGCGCGAAGAAAGCCCTGGAGCCCAAGCCCGGCGGCTCGAAGACCGAGCCCCGCCCGCGGCGCAAAGTAATCAAAACACGCCATCACGGCTTGGTCATGGGTGAACCGCGCGAAACCGACAGTTCCCTGGTCGATGTCAAGGCCAGCATGACCGGCAAGGTGATCGCCACATTCCATGAGAAGTCGCCAGGGGTGTGGGTCACACGGCATAAAACTGCGCTGCATCCACCCGCCCCTGTTTCCGTGGACCTGGACACCAGCATCAACGCCGGTAAAACGCTGTTGGAGGCCGAGAAGGCTGAAGTTCGCAAATACCAGGGTTTCTCAACGAAGCCCTGGCACGCTGCGCAAGATGTTCAAGATATGTTCGATGATTATGCGAGGACGCTGGAAGCCGCGTCGAAGAACATCGAAGAAGCGCTGACCCAGCGCAATCTCACGGAGAGCGATCATGCTTCCGCTGCAGTGACCAACCGCAATCTGAACGACGCGGCACAGCGTTTCTACCGGTTGGGTAAAAAAACCTATATCGACATGATCAAGCGTCAGCTCCCCACCGCCGATCGGGTGAATTGGCTGCATAGCGAAGGGCTGATCACCATTGCCAGGGTCGGCAAGCGCCGCCCCCTCAAGGGGCCCTGGAAGGACTACCTGGACGAGTACGAGATTCGCGATAAGGAGAACGGCGCTGTGCTGTGGTTCGCGCACTTCCATTATGAAACCAAGGATGCCGAGCCGGAGAATTTCACCAAGGGCCATCTCAAGACCCGCGAACAACAACGGCTCGGTGGGTCCCACCAACGCACCGGACCCAGTGATTGGGAGTTGATAGAGATCCATCGCAGCAGGATCAGCGAGCAACTGGCCGAGTCGCTGTTCTTCAACCGCAGAGCAGCTATGCCTTCCACGCCTGGCGCAAGCGCATCAGCGCCTTCGCGATAGCTGCCTCGGGCACGGCGGCAAACCCCATTACCAGACCAGCATGCTGGTCCGGTGGCGGGCGTGTGCCAGCCAGCCAATAGCTACTCAAGCCATTGATCTCGACATCCACTGCATGGGCCTGAGCCAGCAATACCTGCTCGCGGGCCAGGCTGTCCACCCGCACCGTGATGTGCAACCCCGCCGCGACATTGGGCAAAGCACCGACCCCGGGCAACCCGGCGGGCCATCCGGCCAACAACGCATTGCGTCGGCTGAGCGCGGCGCGACGCATCCGGCGGATGTGCCGCTGGAAATGCCCGGCCGCCATGAATTCGGCCATCACCGCCTGGGTACTGACTTCGGAATGGCGCATATCCACCGCACGGCGGCGAGTGAAGGCTTGCACCAGCCCCGGTGGCAACACCAGGTAACCCAGGCGCAACGCCGGGAACGCCACCTTGCCGAAGGTGCCGACATACAACACGCGCCCACTGCGATCCAGCGCCGCCAACGGCGACAGGGGCGCGCCGCTGTAGCGATACTCTCCGTCGTAGTCGTCCTCGATGATCCAACCGCCGCTACGCTCGGCCCAGGCCAGCAGCTCCAGGCGCCGCGCCAGGCTCATCACCACGCCCAACGGGTATTGGTGGGACGGCGTGACATAGGCCACACGACAGTCATCCAGGGTGTTAAGCACCTGGCTATCCATGCCCTCGCTGTCTACCGGCACGCCATGCAATCGCGCGCCGGCCAGGGCGAACGCGTGGCCGGCGGCGCGGTAACCGGGATTTTCCACCGCCACGCCGTCCCCAGGCTCCACCAGCAACTGTGCACAAAGGCTAATTGCTTGCTGTGCGCCACTGGTGATCACAATTTGTTCAGCCGTGCATTGCATGCCACGTGAACTGCGCAAATACGCCGCGATCAGACCGCGCAAACGATCGTCACCGGCCGGGTCGCCATAACACAGCAGTTCCAGGTTCGGCTTGCGCCAGAACGCCCCATTCAGCTTGGCCCATATATCAAACGGGAACAGGTCGAAGGCCGGCACACCCACACGAAAAGCCCGCGGCGGCCCGGCTGGAGGGTGAGCCAGGTGGTTGTTTTTTACCCGTGTCAGGCCCGCGCTGTGGATAACTTCATTGTCCAGATCTTCCGGCAAATCCGCCCATTTTGTGGATAAGGCTGGGGATAAACCTGTTGAAAACCCTGTGGATACTTTTGTGGATAGTTTTTTTGCCGTAGGCAGTTGGGCCACATAGGTGCCGTCACCCACTCGGCTTTCGATAAACCCTTCTGCGTACAGCTGATCGTAGGCGCGCACTACGCTGTTGCGCGAGATCGACAGGGCCGCCGCCAGGTCACGCGTGGCGGGTAATCGCGTGCCGCTCACCAGCCGCCCGTCCAGCACCCGCTGGCGCAGGGCTTCGTAGAGTTGCCGAGTAAGCCCCTGGCGACGATCCAACTCGATACCTGCGGGGTTGAACGACAGCGGCGGCGTGATGGGCGACATATTGGACCTATGAAATTGGTGCCAGATGGCTCTTACAACGAACCATTAGCCTGCCTAGGATGCAGGCATTCGCCAAGGAAAATTTCCATGTACACACCACGTGCCTTTGCCCTCGATGATTTGCCTGAACTGCAGCAACTGATCCAGCACACCCGCCTGGCGCAGTTGGTGACCGTTGGTGAGCAAGGCCTGCAGGCCAGCCATTTGCCGCTGCTGCTTAACCCCGATGAAGGCCCCAATGGCACGCTGTACGGGCACTTGGCCAAGGCCAATCCACAATGGCGTGAGCTGCAAAATGGCAGCGAAGCACTGGTGATCTTTGCCGGTGCCGACGCTTATATCAGCCCGGCGTTTTACCCGGCCAAGGCCGAGCACGGCAAAGTGGTGCCCACCTGGAATTACATCGCCGTGCATGCCTACGGCAAGGCTGAGGTATTTACCGACGCCGAGCGGCTGCTCGCGGTGGTTACCGCCCTCACCGATCGCCACGAAGGCAACCGCGCCCAGCCATGGAAAGTCAGCGACGCCCCGGCCGACTACATTGACGGCATGCTCAAGGCCATCGTCGGCTTCGCCCTGCCCATCGAGCGCCTGATCGGCAAGCGCAAACTCAGCCAGAACCGCAGCGCAGCCGATATTGCCGGCGTGCGCGAAGGCCTGGCTGCCAGCATTGATGTACGCGACCAGACCCTCGCGCGCTTTATTCCCCAAGGAGTTTCAGAATGAGTCAGATCGACATCCGCCAGGTCACGTCCGCCGACCACGCCGCGTGGCTGCCGCTGTGGCAGGCGTACTTGAAGTTCTACGAAACCGAACTGCCGGACGCCGTCAGCCAAAGCACCTGGCAACGCCTGATCGATGCCAACGAGCCGACCCATTCGGCGCTCGCCTGGCAGGACGGCAAAGCGGTGGGCATGGTCAACTTTATCTACCATCGCTCCAACTGGAGCATCGAGAATTCCTGCTACCTGCAGGACCTGCTGGTGGATCCGGCCCAACGCGGCACCGGCGTGGGCCGCAAATTGATCGAATTCGTCTACGCCACCGCCAAGGCCGATAACTGTGCCAAGGTGCACTGGTTGACCCACGAGACCAACGCCACCGCGATTGCGCTGTACGAACGCATCGCCGAACGCCCAGGTTTTATGCAATTTCGCAAAGGTCTTTAAGGAGCGCAGCATGCCTATCTCACCCGCCGACTGGAAAGGCGTCCCGGCGCCCACGGCTCAACTGCTGGAAGGGCGTTTTATCCGTCTGGAAAAACTCGACCCGGCGCGGCATGCCGACGGCCTGTTCCGCGCCCTCGAAGGCCCGGGCGCCGACCCGAAACTCTGGGACTATCTGCCTTACGGCCCCTTCCCCGAGCGCGCCGCGTTCGATGCCTGGCTCAACAACCATGCCACCAACAGCGACCCGTATTTCTTCAGCGTGATCGACCGCGCCAGCGGCGATGTGCAAGGCATCCTCAGCCTGATGTCCATCGTCCCGGCCCAGGGCCGCATTGAAATCGGCCACGTCACCTTCGGCGCACCGATGCAACGCTCGCCGAAAAGCACCGAGGCCGTGTACCTGCTGGCCAAATACGCGTTCGAGCAGGGCTACCGCCGTCTGGAATGGAAGTGCAACAACGGCAACGCCCGCTCAAAATACGCGGCCGAACGCCTGGGCTTCAGCTTTGAAGGGGTGTTCCGCCAGCATATGGTGGTGAAGGGGCAGAATCGCGATACCGCGTGGTATTCGATTCTGGATTCGGAATGGCCCACCGTGGGCGCAGGCTTTGAAGAGTGGCTGTCAGAAGCCAACCAGGCCGGTTCTGGTCAGCTCAAAGGCCTGGCGGAGTGTCGCCGCCAGGCGATCTAAGCCTTAGGCCAGCTTCTGGGCGAGCACGGCAATGTGTTCCGGCCCAATCCCGCAGCAACCGCCCAAATGGCTGGCACCGCGTGCCTGCCAGTCGGCGGCCCAGTGCAAGTAGCCGGGCGGGTCGAGATCGTCACGCAGGGGGTCGAGGCCATCGTTCGCGGTGGCCTCCTTGGGTTGCGGCGGGAAGGCGTTAGCGTACGCGCCGATCTGGATGCTCACCCCCAGGCGCTCAAACGTTTGGCGCGCGGTATCAATGGCTGCGCCAATCACCTCCGGCTGGCTGCAATTGAACAGCAGCACCGCCACACCCAGTTGCGCGGCCGCTTCAGCCGCGTCTGCCACCGGTTCGCCAGAACGCAGGCGTGGCACCTCATCGGTGTCTTCATCCTTCAAGGTAAACGACAGCCAGAACGGTTTTCCGTCCTGCGGCAGGCCGGCATGAATAGCCCGGGCCTCAACGATCGAACTCTGGGTTTCCGCCAGCCAAAGGTCGACATGGGGCGCCAGGCCATTCACCAGTGGCGTCAGCAGTTCGCTGACTCGGCCGGCCTCGAACAAATCAGGCCGGTAGGAGCCGAACAGCGGCGGCAATGAGCCTGCCACGCGCACCGTCTGGCCTGAAGCCTGTACCGCACGTCGGGCCAATTCACCGGCCAACGCCGCAAGGGCCTGGCCTTCGGCAGCAAACCGCGCTTGGCCAATATGAAACGGCACAACCGCGTAGCTGTTGGTGGTGATCACGTTGGCACCGCTCTGGATATAAGCCGTGTGCACCGCCTCAACGGCCTGCGGCGCTTCGCTCAACGCCAATGCCGACCACTCCGGCTGCCGAAACGGCGCGCCCCGGCGTTGCAGTTCACGGCCCATGCCACCATCGAGAATTATTGCGTTTGCTGCGCCCATATGCTTTTTACTCATATGCTTATGAAAATAACTCACTATGAGAGTCGTTCTTATAACTATTTAATGCGTACCGTCCGGTTAATAACAACCCTTTTCTTATTCAGGTGTCGATTGTGAAACTTAAACCGCTGTTGGCCCTGGGCCTGACGATGCTGGCTGCCTCTACCCAAGCCTTTGGCGGTGCAACCCTTGACCGGGTTGAGCAGAAAAAAGAACTGGTGGGCGTGCTGATGGAAAGCTACCCACCGTTCTCGTTTCTCAACGAGCAGAACCAACTCGATGGTTTTGACGTCGACGTGGCCAAGGCAGTGGCGCAGAAATTAGGCGTGAAGCTGCGTCTGGAAACGCCGTCCTGGGATGTGATTGCCGCAGGTCGATGGGGCGGGCGCTACGATATTTGCATCTGCTCCATGACCCCGAGCAAGGCCCGCGCCGAGGTGTTTGATTTCCCGGTGGAGTACTACGCCTCGCCTGCGGTGATCGTTGTCAATGCCAAGGATGAGCGCATCCACGGCGCCAAAGACCTCAGCGGCAAGAAAGTCGGCCTCACCAGCGCGTCCAGCTATGAAAGCTACCTGAACAAGAACCTGGTGATCGAAGGCGCCGAAGAAACGCAACTTCAGTACCCGTTCGAGGATGTGCAGATCGCCCCGTACGACACCGATAACGTCGCCTTCCAGGACCTGGGTCTGGGCGCCGGTGTGCGCCTGGATGCGATCCTCACCAACCTGGTCACGGCCCAACCGCGCCTGAACCAGGACAAGCGCTTCAAGCTCGCCGGTGAATCGCTGTATGCCGAGCCCAATTCGGTGGCCATCGAGAAAGGTGACCCGCAGTGGGACGCCAAGGTGCGCGAAGTGTTCGCACAGTTGAAACAGGACGGCACCTTGAGCAAGCTGTCGCAAAAATGGATCGGTGCCGATATCAGCAAATGACCGCCTTCCCGACACCTCCCAAGCCGCCGGTGAACGCATCGCGGCTACAGCGACTCTTTGGCTTTCGTACGCGGTTGTACCTGACGTGGGCAGCGCTGTTTTGCCTGTTCGCCAGCTTCTTCCTGAGCTTTGACCTGAAGTTCTCGATCATCCTCGACAAGCTGCCCAACCTGGTCGGCGTGCACCTGGCGCCCAACGGGTTTTTGCAAGGCGCAGCGCTGACGCTGTTTCTGTGCCTATGCTCGATAGTCGCCTCGTCGGTGCTGGGTTTTATCACCGCGCTGGGGCGCCTGTCGAAAAGCGCCGTGGCCTTTGGCATTGCGAGTTTTTACGCATCGTTCTTTCGCGGCACGCCGCTGTTGATCCAGATCCTGCTGATTTATCTGGGCCTGCCCCAACTGGGCCTGGTGCCAGGCGCCCTCGTCGCCGGGATCATCGCGCTCTCACTGAATTACGGCGCTTACCTGAGCGAAATATTCCGCGCCGGCATCCTCGGTGTTCCCCACGGCCAACGGGAAGCCGCCCTGGCCCTGGGCATGCGTGACAGCGCGATCTTCTGGCACGTCACCCTGCCCCAGGCCATGCGCACCATCGTGCCGCCCGCCACCAACCAGTTCATCTCCATGCTCAAGGACTCGTCCCTGATCTCGGTGATGGGCGTGTGGGAGGTGATGTTCCTGGCGCAGTCTTACGGGCGATCAAGCTATCGATACATCGAAATGCTCACGACTGCCGCGATCATTTACTGGGTGATGTCCCTCGGGCTGGAACTGATCCAGGCGCGCCTGGAGCGGCACTACGGCAAAGGCTATGTGCGGCGGGGGTGACGCTCAAGGCAACAGCCACAACCACACGCTGACAAGCCAAAGGCAAATGCGGTTTTAATCGCACCGCAGTAGAGACAACTCCCGCAAGCCAGGGGTCGATAGCCCGACAGTTATCACCTCGCGATCTCGCTAAATTCCCGGCCTCATTCATCAGAGGTCACGACTTCATGCCCTTTTCCGCCCTGAACCTTGCACGCGCTATTGCCCTTGCTGTTGGCGTAGCCAGTTCGCCCTTTACCTTGGCAGCCACTCCCTTCAAGTTCGAACTCGACGCTGCCAATGACCCGTGGCATTACGAGCCTCCGGCCGAGATCGTCCCCCTCGACAGCTACTTCAACCAGGCGACGACTCATAACGGCCAGCAACTGGCCGCGGTGCTTAAACCTGCATTGCAACGTGCACTGCAAGCCGGCGACCTGACCTCGGAAGAAATCAAAAGCCTGCAAAAAGCCGCTGACGCCCTGTCCCAACAACCAGGCGGCCTGGGTGCGGCGTTCGAGCAGTTGGCAGGCAGCCAGAATGCCAACTTGGCGGGCGCGACCCAAAACGCCACCGCGCACATCAGCCACTCATTGCTCTCAACCCTGCGCACGCTGCCCAACGATGGCGACGGCCACTTTTGGATGCAGGGCCTGGGCAACGGCGGCAAGCTCGATAAACAAGGCGGCGGTGACGGTCTCAAGCACGACACCAAAGGCTTGATGCTGGGCGCCGATTGGGCCGTGGGTGACGCCTGGCGAGTCGGTGTAATGGGTGCCAGGTCCACCAGCGAGCTGCAAGCTCAACGTTTCAAAGGCGAGCTCGACAGCTTGCACCTGGGCGGCTATGCCGTGCGTCAGGACGGCCCATTGGCCCTGCGGCTGGGGGCGTTCTACAGCGATCACGCGGGCAAGAACAAACGTGACGTCAACTTGCTCGGCTTCAAGGAGCAACTCCAGGGCAACTATAACGCTCAAAGCCAAACGGTGTTTTCAGAGCTGGGTTACCAATTGGGCAGTGCCGACCTACACGTAGAGCCCTTTGCAGGCCTGGGCTATCAGCGCTATCACCGCGACAGGTTCAAAGAAAAGGGCGGTTTGACCGCGCTGAACGTCGGCTCACAGACCCAGCAAAACCTGAACAGCACCGTTGGCCTGCGGCTGGCCACGGTGTACCGGTTCGACAATCGGATGAGCCTCACACCCCACCTGAGTACTCATTGGAAGCACCTCTACGGAGAAGTCGACAGCCAAGTGCGCCAATCCTCTCGCGCCGCACCGGGGGTCATCGACAGCTTCACCGTCACCGGCTCCTCGCTGGATCGCAATAGCCTCGGCATGCAAGCCGGCCTCGACCTCGCCTTGTCGACCGAACACAGTGTCGGCCTGACCTACAGCGCCCAAGCCGGTACCCAGAGCCGCAGCCAGGGCCTGACGGGCGAGTGGAAGATGAATTTTTAAACCGCGCTGATCGGTAAATTTCAGGCAAAAAAAGGGGGGCACCTGCCCCCCCGAGGATTAAGCGGTAGTGTCGAAGGCTGTATCAGCCTTCGATTTCAATCAGGATTTCGCCAGGGTTGACCCGGTCGCCCTTGGCCACATGAACGGCGGTTACCTTGCCGGCAATCGCTGCCTGCACTTCGGTTTCCATCTTCATGGCCTCGGTAATCAGCACCGCCTGGCCGGCTTTGACCACGTCGCCTTCCTTGACCAACACGTCGACGATGTTGCCCGGCATCGCCGTGCTGACATGGCCCGGCTCGGTTGCATGCTTGCGCTTGCTGCCGCCGCTGCTGACAAACTCGTTGAGCGGTTCGAACACCACTTCTTCGGGCATGCCGTCGATGGACAGGTAGAAGTGACGCTTGCCTTCGGCTTTCACGCCGACACCGGTGATGTCCACACGGTAGCTTTCGCCGTGCACGTCGATGACGAACTCGGTCGGCACGCCTTCGCCACCGGCACGGGCTACACCGCCGGCTTCGGGGATCGGCAACAGCACTTCAGGTGTGAGGGTGCCGGCGTCACGTTCTTCGAGGAACTTGCGCCCGATGTCCGGGAACATGGCGTAGGTCAGCACGTCTTCTTCGGACTTGGCCAATGCGCCGATTTCGCCGCGCAGCTTGGTCATCTCCGGCTTGAGCAGGTCGGCCGGGCGATGGTCGATCACCTCTTCGCTACCAATAGCCTGGCGACGCAGCTTCTCGTTCACGGTGCCCGGCGCCTTGCCGTAGCCGCCTTGCAGGTAGAGCTTCACTTCGTTGGTGATGGTTTTGTAGCGCTCGCCGGCCAGCACGTTGAAGAACGCCTGGGTGCCGACGATCTGCGAGGTCGGCGTGACCAGCGGCGGGAAGCCAAGGTCTTCACGCACGCGCGGGATTTCGGCCAGCACTTCGCTCATGCGGTTGAGTGCGCCCTGCTCTTTCAACTGGTTGGCCAGGTTGGAAATCATCCCGCCCGGCACCTGGTTGACTTGCACGCGGGTGTCGACGGCGGTGAATTCGCTTTCGAACTGGTGGTACTTCTTGCGCACGGCGTAGAAGTACAGGCCAATTTCCTGCAGCAGTTCCAGGCTCAGGCCAGTGTCGAATTCGCTGCCTTTAAGGGCGGCGACCATCGACTCGGTGCCGGGGTGGCTGGTGCCCCAGGCGAAGCTGGAAATGGCGGTGTCGATATGGTCGGCACCGTTTTCGATCGCCTTGAGTTGGCACATCGCAGCCAGGCCAGCGGTGTCATGCGAATGGATGAAGATCGGCAGGCTTTGCTCTGCCTTCAACGCCTTGACCAGTTCGCCGGTGGCGTACGGGGTCAGCAAGCCGGCCATGTCCTTGATCGCCACCGAGTCACAACCCATGGCTTCCATTTGCTTGGCCTGGGCCACGAATGCCTCGATGGTGTGCACCGGGCTGGTGGTGTAGGCGATGGTGCCTTGGGCATGTTTGCCGGCAGCTTTGACCGCTTCGATAGCCACACGCAGGTTACGCACGTCATTCATGGCGTCGAAGATGCGGAACACGTCGATGCCATTCACAGCAGCCTTGGCGACGAAGGCTTTGACCACGTCGTCGCTGTAGTGGCGGTAGCCCAGCAGGTTCTGGCCACGCAGCAGCATTTGCAGGCGTGTGTTAGGCAGCGCGGCGCGCAGCTTGCGCAGGCGCTCCCAAGGGTCTTCCTTGAGGAAACGCACGCAGGCATCGAAGGTCGCGCCGCCCCAGACTTCCAGGGACCAGTAGCCGACTTTGTCGAGCTTGTCGCAGATCGGCAGCATGTCATCGGTGCGCATGCGGGTCGCCAGCAGCGATTGGTGGGCGTCGCGCAGGATGGTATCGGTTACGAATATTTTTTTGGAAACAGGAGTCTTGGACATTGTTGTATTCCTCACAGGCCTGCGTGGGCGGCGATGGCGGCGGCGATGGCCAGGGCCAGCTCTTCGGGTTTGCGCTTGATCGAGTAGTTGGTCAGCTCAGGGTGGCTTTCCACGAAACTGGTGTTGAACTGGCCGCTGCGGAATTCCGGGTTGCGCAGGATTTCCTGGTAGTAGGCGGCCGTGGTCTTCACGCCTTGCAGGCGCATGTCGTCCAGGGCACGCAGGCCGCGGTCCATGGCTTCTTCCCAGGTCAACGCCCACACCACCAGTTTCAGGCACATGGAATCGTAGAACGGCGGGATGGTGTAGCCGGTGTAGATCGCCGTGTCGGTGCGCACGCCGGGACCGCCGGGCGCGTAGTAACGGGTGATCTTGCCGAAACTTGGCAGGAAGTTGTTCTTCGGGTCTTCGGCGTTGATGCGGAACTGCAACGCGAAACCACGGTGCTGAATGTCTTCCTGTTTCACCGACAGCGGCAGCCCCGATGCGATGCGGATCTGCTCGCGCACGATGTCGATGCCGGTGATTTCTTCGGTGATGGTGTGCTCTACCTGCACGCGGGTGTTCATCTCCATGAAGTACACCTCGCCCTCGGCGAGCAGGAACTCCACGGTGCCGGCGTTCTCGTAACCCACCGCCTTGGCGGCGCGCACCGACAGGTCACCGATGTAGGCGCGCTGTTCCGGGGTCAGTTGCGGGCTGGGAGCAATTTCAATCAGCTTCTGGTTACGCCGTTGGATCGAGCAATCGCGCTCGAACAGATGCACCACATTGCCAAAGCTGTCACCGAGGATCTGCGCCTCGATGTGCTTGGGATTGACGATGCATTTTTCCAGGAACACTTCCGCCGAACCGAACGCCTTGGTGGCCTCGGAAATAACACGGGGGAAGGCTTGTTCAAGTTCTTCGCGACTGTTGCAGCGACGGATACCGCGGCCACCACCACCGGAGGTAGCCTTGAGCATCACCGGGTAACCAATGCGGTCGCCTTCGGTGAGGGCTTCGGCGATATCGGCGACGTTGCCTTCGGTGCCCGGCGTGACCGGCACACCGGCCTTGATCATGCTGCGGCGCGCTTCGGTCTTGTCGCCCATGCGGCGGATCACTTCGGCCGACGGGCCGATGAACTTGATCCCGCGCTCGGCGCAGATATCTGCCAATTCGGCGTTTTCCGACAGGAAACCATAGCCTGGGTGCAAGGCGTCACAACCGGTTTCCACGGCCAGGTTCACCAGCTTGCGCGGGTTCAGGTAACCGGCCAGCGGTTCGGCACCAATGCTGTGGGCTTCGTCGGCACGTTTAACGTGCAACGCGTGGCGGTCGGCGTCCGAGTAAACCGCGACCGAGCGAATGCCCATCTCGGCGCAGGCACGCACGATTCGTACGGCAATTTCACCACGGTTGGCGATCAGGATCTTTTTTATCACTTGGAAATTCCCTTGAGCCGATTGCTGCGTTCTACGACCCGTTGGATCCGAGTCGGCGCGTGACCAAATGTTTCATGACAGTCGCGAGACACACACTATGCGCACCGAAGAATTAACAAAAATCAATAATTATTGGGTTGTGTATAAGTAAAGACTTATAGTTGGCCGAACGGCCCAGGGCGAGAGGATTTAAATAATGCGTAAGTCATTGATGCGTATGACATTGCGTCAATTGCAGATCTTCAATGAAGTGTGTGATTTACGGTCCTACAGCCGCGCAGCCGAGGAAATGTCTCTCACCCAACCCGCCGTAAGCCTGCAAATTCGCCAGCTTGAAGAGCTTATCGGCCAGCCGCTGTTCGATTACGTCGGCAAAAAGCTCTACATGACTGAAGCCGCCGAGGCCTTGCAGCGCGCCAGCCGGGACATTTTCGGGCGCCTGGAAAACCTCGATATGCAGCTGTCGGACATGCAGGGCTCACTGCAAGGCCAACTGAAACTGGCGGTGGAATCCAGCGCCAAGTACTTCGTGCCGCACCTGTTCGCAGCCTTTAAACGCCAGCACCCGGAGGTGCAGTTGCACCTCACGGTGGTTAACCGCACCCAAGTGATTCGCAGGCTTTCGGACAACCGTGATGACTTGGTGATCATGTCCATGGTGCCTCAGGACATGGGCCTGGAATTCCTGCCGTTCCTGAACAACCCGATTGTCGCCGTGGCGCCGCTCGACCACCCGCTGAGCCTGAAAGGGCCGCTGCGCCTTCAAGATCTGGAACCCTACACGCTGCTCATCCGCGAACCAGGCTCCGGCACGCGGCTGGCCTGCGAGGAGTACTTCAAGGAAAAACGCGTGCACTTCACCCAGACGGTGGAAGTAGCCTCGGCCGAGGCGCAGCGCGAATGCGTCAGCGCAGGGTTGGGCGTGGCGTTGCTGACGCGCCACGCAGTCAACCTGGAGCTGGCCACCGGCGGGCTCAAGGAGCTGCCGGTGGAAGAACTGCCGCTGTACCGCAGTTGGTGCCTGGTGCAGGCCAAAGCCAAACGCCTGTCACCGGTGGCCCATGCGTTCCTGGGCTTTATCCGCAGCGAACGCGTACAGATCAGCGCGCTGGCTGAGCGCTTCGCTGGGCAGCCGCGGGTGCCTGCCAGTGGAGTTCCGGGTAGTCACTGATGCTCTGGAGCAGTTGGCGCTCCTCACAGCGGTCTTCGATTGCGCGACGGAACGCCATGCGGCGCTGGTCTTCTTGCTGACGACGGGTTTTGACGGTGCTGCTGTCTTCGTAGTGCCGGGCCATTTCGAGTCTCCCAATGCGAGTACGGGGAGTACAGAATGTCCTTGGGCGATGACGGTTTGGCGGCGCGAGGGTTACAGGACGATGAATCTTCTGAACTGATCGTTCCCACGCTCTGCGTGGGAATGCAGCCTTGGACGCTCCGCGTCCCGCGACGCAGAGCGTCGCAAGAGACACCCCCACGCAGAGCGTGGGAGCGATCAAACCCACTAATCGTCGAGGGCTTTGACGGACTTGGGCGACAACCGCAGGCTGCGCAAGCTGCGCTTCACGCTCTTGAGGTGGTTGACCAGGCTCGGCCCGCGCGCCATGGCCACGCCCATCGCCAGCACGTCGATCACCACCAGATGCGCAATACGCGAGGTCAGCGGCGTGTAGATCTCGGTGTCTTCGTGCACGTCGATCGCCAGGTTGACCGTGGACAGCTCCGCCAACGGCGTCTGGCTCGGGCACAGGGTGATCAACGAAGCGCCGCTTTCACGCACCAGGTTGGCGGTGATCAGCAGGTCTTTGGAGCGCCCGGACTGGGAAATGCAGATGGCCACGTCGGTCGGCTTCAAGGTCACCGCCGACATCGCCTGCATGTGCGGGTCGCTATAGGCCGCAGCGGTGAGCAGCAGGCGGAAGAATTTGTGCTGGGCATCAGCGGCGACGGCACCCGAAGCACCAAAACCATAAAACTCTACGCGCTGGGCCTGGGACATGGCGGTCACGGCCTTTTGCAGCTCAACCGGATCGAGTTTCTCGCGCACTTCCATCAGCGTGTGCAAGGTGGTGTCGAAGATTTTCAGGCTGTAGTCGGCGACGGAGTCGTCTTCATGGATCGCAAACTGCCCGAAGCTCGCACCGGCCGCCAGGCTTTGCGCCAGCTTGAGTTTCAAGTCCTGGAACCCGGAACAACCGATGGCACGGCAAAAGCGCACGATGGTCGGCTCACTGATGCCCACGCTGTGGGCCAGGTCGGCCATGGAACTGTGCATCACGGCCGCAGGGTCAAGCAGCACGTGATCGGCAACCTTGAGTTCCGATTTGCGTAACAGGTGGCGCGACTGGGCGATATGTTGCAACAGGTTCAAAGGGCAGGACTCTTGTTATTGGCAGACGCCAGGGATGTAGCAAGCTTGTAGTTATACTACAAGAATTACCGTTTTGCCCGCCCGATGCATCACTAAATCGCCCTGATGCCCTTTGAATCAGCGGGCAGCCGCCTTGTAGCCACAGGGGCGGCGTGGCGGTCTTTAAGGAACGTCTGCATTTTTTCGTAATAAATCTGCCAACCCTTCAGCGGCCATCGGCCGGCTGATCAAGTAACCCTGTACTTCATCGCAGCGTTCGCCGCGCAGGAAATCCAGCTGCTGCTGGTCTTCCACACCTTCGGCCACCACCTTGAGCGCCAGCCCGTGGGCCATGGCGATGATTGCACGAGTGATGGCCGCATCTTCCCGGCCCTGGCCAAGCCCACGGATAAACGTCTGGTCGATCTTCACGTAATCCACGGGGATGCGCTTGAGGTAGCTGAGGGACGAATACCCGGTGCCGAAGTCATCGATGGCCAACTTCACGCCCAAATCGCGCAATTGCTGGAAGGTCGCAATAATGTGCTCAACGCTGTCGAGCAATTGGCTTTCGGTCAGCTCCAGCTCCAGGTATTGCGGGTCCAGGCCGGTTTCTTCGAGCACTTGGCGCACCAGGCTGACCAACTTGCCCTGGCGCAGTTGGTGCACGGAAAGGTTTACCGACACGCGGATCGGCGCCAGCCCCTGGCGCTGCCACTCGCACGCCTGCCAGCAAGCCTGGCGCAGCACGAATTCGCCCAGCGGCACGATCAGGCCGGTTTCCTCGGCCAAGCCGATAAAGTCCCCCGGCGGCACCATGCCCCACTGCGGGTGCTCCCAACGCACCAGCGCCTCGGCGGCGTTCAGCTTGCCCGTGGCCAGGCACAGTTTCGGTTGGTAGAACACCGTGAGCTGGCGCTCGTCGATAGCCTTGCGCAGGTGGTTTTCCAGCTGCAAACGCTCCAGCGTGCTGGCTTGCAGGCTGTCGGTGTAGAACTGGAAATTGTTGCCGCCCAAATGCTTGGCGTGCTGCATGGCCATGTTCGATTGGCTGACCAGCGCAGAAATTTCCCGCGCATTGTCCGGCAGCAAGCTGACGCCCATTGAGGCGCTGACCACCAGCTCATGCCCCTCCACCGTCACCGGCACCCGCAACTTGGCGAGCAGCCGCGTGGCCACCCGTGCCAGGCTCGACAGGCTGCCGTAAGCATCGAACAGCACGGCAAACTCATCACCGGACAGGCGTGCGATGGTGTCGGCTTCGGGCAAGGCATTGATCAGACGGCGGGCCATTTTCTGCAACAGTTGGTCGGCGACTTCATGGCCGAGGCTGTCGTTGAGCAGCTTGAAGCGGTCCAGGTTGATATGCAGCAGCGCCAGGCTGCGCCCGCCCTGCCGCACCCGCGCATGCGCCTCACGCAGGCGTTCGCGAAACAGCGAACGGTTGGCCAGGCCCGTCAGCTCGTCATAGTGAGTGAGGTAGCGCATGCGCTCCTCGGATTCACGCCGCGCCGACAAATCGGCGAAGAAGCCCACAATATGGCTCACTTTTCCCCGAGCATCGCGCACTACATTCAATTGCAGCCACTGCGGGTACAGCTCGCCGTTCTTGCGCGTTTCCACCAACTCGCCCTGCCAGGTGCCATGGCTGAGCAGGGCCTGGCGGATCACCGGGAAGTGGCGGCGGGCGTCGCGACTGCTGGGCAGTTCGACAACATTGCGGCCGATCATGTCGTCGATTTCAAAGCCGGTGACGCGACTGAAGGCCTGGTTGACGGCGATCAACACGTACTCGGGGTCGAGAATCACGATGCCTTCGCTGGCCGCTTCGAACACCGTCGAGGCCAGGCGTTGCTGCTCCTCCAGGGCCTTGTCGGCGCTGATGTCGCGGCGCGTGCCGAGCATGCGCGTAACGCGGCCGCCGGGCGTGCGCTCCACAGCGCGGCCACGGTCTTCGATCCACACCCAATGGCCGTCGCCATGGCGCACGCGGTATTCCACCTGGTAATCCTCGCTGCGCCCCTTGAGGTGTTCCACCAGCGCGCGCTTGAGCAGCGGCAGGTCTTCGGGGTGCAGGCGCGGCTTGAGGTGGCTGAGCATCGCCGTGACGTACTCGGGCTCCAGGCCGAACAACTCTTTGAGCTGAGTGTGATGCACCTCGTCGGTTTGCAGGTTCCAGTCCCACAGGCCCAACTCACTGGCTTGCAGGGCCATGGCCAGGCGCGCTTCACTTTTATTCAGGGCCAGGCTGGCGGCGTCCAGCTCCTGGCTGCGTTGCGTCACGCGGTCTTGCAGGCCGATTTGGGCGTCGCGTAATTCCTGTTCGGCCTGGCGACGTTGGCCGACTTCGCGCACCAGTGCCTGATTCAACTGCTCGCTGCGTTGCTGCGCCTGCTGAAGATGCTCGATCAGCGCCTGGTTCTGAAAACGTCGCAACAAGCCGCGCTGGATCAGGCGGTTGACCTGCCAGGCCACCAGGCTCAACGAGGCCAGCAGGATCAGGCCAAGCACGCCCCAGCCTTGTTGCTGCGCAGTGCCGTTCCAGAACAGATAGACAATCGCCGGCACCAGACACGGCACGGCAAAGGACAGGAACGCCGGCAAACTCACGGCATAGGCCACGCTGGCCGATAGCGTCGCGGCGCCGATCAGGCCGAACACCCAGGCCTGCTGCATAAAGCTGTCCGCCGGCACCAGCGCGATGGCGGCGGTGGCCAGGGTCAAGCCACTGACCGCCGAGCCGAGCATGAACATGCGCCGCCAGATCGGCAGGGCCTGGCGGCTGGGCATCGCCGAATCGAACGCCGCCACCTGGATCACACGCAGGGCCACCAGGGCGAGCAGCCAGACCAGCCAGATGCTGTCCAACAGGTATTGCTTGGGGTTCCACAGCAACCAGGCGCAGACCAGGCCGTTGACCAGCATCAATAACGTCGGCAGCAAGGAGCCTTGATACAACAGGCGAGTGCGTTCGACCGCCATCTCGGTTGCGTAATGTTTACGGATGACCTGCGCGGGCGCCACCGAGGGGCCAAACAGGTCGGGACTGAGGGTCATAGGCAGTGTTCTTATAATGGTGAGCCCGAAACGTGGACGGAGCATACACAAGCAAACGCTTGGGCCAAACTGCTCCAAGTCATAAAAACCCCACGGTTTTTACCCGCAAACTTCGCGGCCAAAGCGCTTGAGCTAGACAGTGCGCGGGCTGTGGGCCATGACCAACCGGTCATCACTGCCAGCAGAATGTTTGCGCGGCCAGGATCGCCCGGAATGTTTTGTATCGACCACCCGGCATTGGGATTTGCCCGACTCCCCGCAGCACCCTAGAATGCGCCGATGCGCGATGATCTCTCCCTTTTGCTGAACTCTCTCAACGATGCCCAACGCCAGGCTGTCGCAGCCCCCGTTGGCCGTCAGTTGGTCCTGGCCGGTGCTGGCTCCGGTAAAACCCGAGTGCTGGTGCACCGTATCGCCTGGTTGATCCAGGTCGAGAACGCGTCCCCGCATTCCATCTTGTCGGTGACCTTTACCAACAAGGCGGCTGCCGAGATGCGCCATCGCATCGAACAGTTGATGGGCATCAGCCCGGCCGGCATGTGGGTAGGCACCTTCCACGGCCTGGCGCATCGTCTGTTGCGGGCGCACTGGCAGGAAGCAGGCCTGGCCCAGACCTTCCAGATTCTCGACAGCGATGACCAGCAACGCCTGGTCAAGCGGGTGATCCGCGAGCTGGGCCTGGACGAGCAACGCTGGCCGGCGCGTCAGGCGCAATGGTTTATCAACGGCCAGAAAGACGAAGGCCTGCGCCCGCAACATATCCAGGCCAGCGGCGATTTGTTCCTGGCCACCATGCGCAGCATTTATGAAGCCTACGAGGCCGCCTGCGTGCGCGCCGGCGTGATCGACTTCTCCGAGCTGCTGCTGCGCGCCCTCGACCTGTGGCGCGACAACCCAGGCTTGCTGGCCCATTACCAGAAACGCTTCCGGCACATTCTGGTGGACGAGTTCCAGGACACCAACGCCGTGCAGTACGCCTGGTTGCGCCTGCTGGCCAAAGGCGGCGACAGCCTGATGGTCGTAGGCGACGACGACCAGTCGATCTACGGCTGGCGCGGCGCGAAAATCGAGAATATCTACCAGTATTCCGACGACTTCCCGGACGCGGTCACCATCCGTCTGGAACAGAACTATCGCTCCACCGCCGGCATCCTCAAGGCCGCCAACGCCTTGATCGCCAACAACACCGGGCGCATGGGCAAAGAACTGTGGACCGACGGCGGCGAAGGCGAAGCGATCAACCTGTACGCCGCGTTCAATGAACACGACGAAGCGCGCTACGTGGTGGAAACCATCGAAAGCGCGTTGAAAACCGGCCTGGCGCGCAGTGATATCGCGATTCTGTACCGCTCCAACGCCCAGTCGCGGGTACTGGAAGAAGCCTTGCTGCGCGAGCGCATTCCGTACCGCATCTATGGCGGCCAGCGCTTCTTCGAGCGTGCCGAAATCAAGAACGCCATGGCTTACCTGCGCTTGCTGGAAGGCCGTGGCAACGATGCGGCGCTGGAGCGGGTGATCAATATCCCGGCGCGTGGCATCGGTGAGAAAACCGTTGAAGCGATTCGCGACCACGCCCGCCACGCCGATGTGTCGATGTGGGAATCCATGCGCCTGCTGATCGCCAACAAGGGCCTGACCGGGCGTGCTGCCGGGGCGCTGGGCGTGTTTGTCGAGTTGATCGAGAACCTGGCGGCCAAGTGCGCAGAAATGCCGCTGCACTTGATGACCCAGACCGTCATCGAGCAGTCCGGCCTGATCGCCTATCACGAAGCGGAAAAAGGCGAAAAAGGCCAGGCCCGGGTAGAAAACCTTGAGGAACTGGTCAGCGCCGCCCGCGCCTTCGAAAACACCGAGGAAGATGAAGAGCTGACGCCGCTCGCCGCCTTCCTCGGCCATGCGTCGCTGGAAGCCGGTGATACCCAGGCCGATGAGCATGAGGACAGCATCCAGCTGATGACCTTGCACAGTGCCAAGGGCCTGGAATTTCCGTATGTGTTCCTGGTGGGCATGGAAGAAGGTCTGTTCCCGCACAAGATGAGCCTGGAAGAGCCCGGCCGCCTTGAGGAAGAACGCCGCCTGGCCTACGTGGGCATCACCCGCGCCATGCAGAACCTGGTAATGACCTACGCCGAGACCCGACGCCTGTACGGCAGCGAAACCTACAACAAGGTGTCGCGCTTCGTACGTGAAGTGCCGAAAGGTCTGATCCAGGAAGTGCGCTTGTCCAACAGCGTCAGCCGACCGTTCGGCGGCGGCCAGCAGCAGAACTCCAGCAGCATGTTCGCCGGTTCCGAAATACCGGAAACTCCGTTCAGCCTTGGCCAGCAGGTCAAGCATGCGATCTTCGGTGAAGGTGTAATCCTTAACTTCGAAGGCGCCGGCGCCCAGGCACGGGTGCAGGTGAACTTCGCCGAAGGCAGCAAGTGGCTGATGATGGGTTACGCGAAGCTCGAAGCTGTCTGACGAGGGCGCTTCATGATCGTTCCCACGCTCCGCGTGGGAATGCATCAAGTGACGCTCTGCGTCACACCTTCAAAGCGGGACGCGGAGCGTCGCAGGCGGCGTTCCCACGCAGAGCGTGGGAACGATCTGCGGTGGTGCCCTTGTTTTTAAGCAGCGCGGGCCAATATCTGAGATAAGTCCTACAGGCCATTCTGAATCGGTCTTACGCAAAAGCCCGAAACATTATGTCGCTAGCCACTGTCACGACACCTGTGCAACATGGCGCGCGTGCAATCCACAAATGGGAATTCCCTTTATGAAACGTTTTCTTAGCATCGCCATGGCGTTGTGCATCGGCCTGACGATGAGCCTCGACGCCAACGCCAAGCGCTTCGGTGGCGGCAAAAGCATGGGCTCGGCTCCGACTCACCAGACCAGCCAAATGGCTCCATCCGCCGGTGGCATGGGCGGCGCAGCGGCGACCGCTGGTGCAGCCGGTGCCGCTGGCGCTGCTGCCAAGGCCGGCGGTGCTTCGCGCTGGTTAGGTCCTCTGGCCGGTATCGCCGCCGGTGGCCTGCTCGCTTCCATGTTCATGGGCGGCGGCTTCCAGGGCATGCAGATCTTCGACATCCTGATCCTGGCGGTCATCGCCTTTGTGATTTTCCGCTTTATCGCCGCCCGTCGACGCAAGCAGCAGGAGCACCTGGCTCCCGCCGGCGCGCCGATGCAGCGTGAAGTGTTCGAGCAAAAACCAGCCATGGGCTCGATCTTCGGTGGTTCGGCAGCACCTGCCGCCGCCCGTCCGGTGATCAATGCGCCGGCCTGGTTCAACGAAGAGCGTTTCGTCGAAGCGGCCCGCAGCCACTTCCAGTCCCTGCAGCAGCACTGGGACGCCAACGAAATGGACAAGATCGCCGAGTTCGTGACCCCGCAACTGCTGGAGTTCCTCAAGCGCGAACGGGCCGAAATCGGCGATGCGTTCCAGTCGACTTACATCGACGACCTGCGCGTGCAGCTGGACGGTGTGGATGATCGCGCCGACAAGACCATCGCCACCCTGACCTTCAGCGGTGTGTCGAAGACCTCGCGCTTCGACCAGGGCGAAGTGTTCAGCGAAAGCTGGAACATGGAACGCCCGCAAGGCGAGAACCAGCCTTGGCTGGTCGCCGGTATCCGCCAGAACGGCTGATAGCCGCACGCTTGAGCACTTGGTAATAAAAACCCCGGACATGTTCCGGGGTTTTCTATTTCGCGGTTGCACTTATAGCGAGCTACTGTATAAAACGCCCTATTAACCGCGCCAACTAGCAAGAGGATTCCGGCCGTGGAAGAAATCATCGAACAATTGCGTGAAGCCAACGAACCGGTCCCGGTTCCTCTGGAGCTGCCTGACGAAGACCAACTGGTGGAAATCGAGGAACAACTGTTCATCGACATCCCGTTTGTCTTCCGTGAATTCCTGTTGACCGTCAGCGACGTGGTGTACGGCAGCCTGGAACCGGTGACCGTCACCGACCCGCAGTCCCACACCTACCTGCCGGACGTTGCCGCCAACGCCTGGGACGCCGGTGTTGACCGCAGCATGATCCCGATCTGCCAGGACGGCGATGACTACTACTGCGTCGAAGAAGACGGCACCGTGGTGCTGTGGTCGGGCGAAGAGGAACTGGTCACCGAAGAAACCTGGGAGTCGGTGTGGCACTGGGCGCGGGACGTCTGGCTGGAAAGCTGAGCCCGGCCCCGGCCTCTAGTGCTCCGGCGTATCTTTGTGGTTATCCAGGGTCTCCAGCAAGGCGACCTGCATCCGCGTATGCACGCGGATGAACCACCGCCAGAGCACCGCCGCCACCGCCGCCGTGACCACGGCAATCAGTACCAGCAACTTGTTGGTCGGCAATATACTGGCCGACAAGGCTGCCAATAGCAGGAAGATCACCAGCAGCGACAGGATCGGAATCAGCTCCGCGATCACCCGTCGCACACGCTGAGTATGCCGCCCGGCCATCTCCGGTTTCACACTCATCTCCGCCAGCAGCATCGACAGCGCCTTGAGCTTGCGGTACGCCGCAATCAGAAACGGCAGCGACAGCAGCAACGCCCCACCCCAGATCAATGCCTTCTGCCAGCTCGGATCATTGACCCAGCCTTCCAGATACCCGCCAATGCGCGCCGCGAAGAAGCCGCCGGCAAAGAAGATCGCGATCACCAATGCCAGGTTCACGCCCACTTGCAGGATGATCTTGCGAATCATCGACGCCAGCATCGCGCCCTCACCTTGAGGCTGGATACTGCGCAACCATTCGCCATACAGACCGAACACCCGGCTCATGCGTTTGGGCATTACTGCGGCAATCTTCAACGACAACGGGTCAGCGCCACGAATCAGGTACGGCGTGAGCAGTGTGGTAATCGCCGAAACCGCCACCGCCACCGGATAGAGAAAGTCGCTGGTCACCTGCAAGGTCATCCCCAGCGCTGCGATGATGAAGGAGAACTCGCCAATCTGTGACAGCCCCATGCCCACGCGCAGTGAGGTGCGGCCATCATTGCCGGCAATAAACGCCCCGAGACCGCAGGACAGCATCTTGCCCAGCACTACCGCCACGGTAATCACCGCGATTGGCCAGGCGTACTGCAGCAGGATCTGCGGGTCGATCATCAAGCCGATGGCGACAAAGAAGATCGCGCTGAACATGTCGCGAACCGGTTCGATCAGGCGCTCAATTTTAATCAACTGGCGGGATTCGGCCATGATCGCGCCGATCAGGAACGCGCCCAGCACCATGCTGTATTCGAGCTTGACCACCAGCAGGCAAAAGCCGAAACACAGGCCCAACACGGTAATCAGCAGCATCTCGTTACTTTCAAACCTGGCCACATAGGCCAGCAGGCGCGGCACCAGCAAAATGCCGATCACCAACGCCACAATCATGAACAGCGACAGCTTGCCGACCGTGGAGAACACCTCGCCGGAACTCACCGTGCCGCTGACGGCGATGCTCGACAGCAGGGCAATGATGCCGATGCCCAGGATGTCCTCGACGATCAGCACACCAAAAATCAGCTGGGCAAAACGCTGGTTCTTCATCTTCAGGTCATTGAGCGCCTTGACGATGATGGTGGTCGAAGAAATCGCCAGGATCGCGCCGAGGAACAGCGAATCCATGGTGTTCCAGTCGAACCAGCGGCCGATCTCGTAGCCGATCCAGATCATCAGGATGATTTCCAGGAAGGCCGCGATAAACGCCGTGGCGCCGACCTTGAACAACTTGCGCAGGCTGAACTCCAGGCCCAGGCAAAACATCAGGAAGATCACTCCGAGCTCAGCCAGGGTCTTGATGGTGTCTTCGTCGTGGATCAGGCCGAACGGCGGCGTGTGGGGGCCGATGATGAACCCGGCGACGATATAGCCCAGCACCACCGGCTGCTTGAGGCGGTGAAACAGGATGGTGACAACCCCTGCCACCAACATGATCACGGCCAAGTCCTGGATAAAGCTGATGGCGTGCATGGCGAGGGGCTCCTTGAGGGTACTGGCGCTTTTCCCACTTCCGCACGCGCCCTTGGACAGTCGCGAAGCGCGGAAGGAAAAGTCTGCCTTGATCGTAAGAAATGCCCTGAGATGGGCTTTTGAAGGTTAACACCGCGACTTCCGGCAGAAAGCCGGTGCAATATATGGAAACAGATCGGCGTTCGCGTGACGGCAAGCCGCCCATAGGCGTCCCGTTAGGGAGAGCGCTGTAAAGATTCCAGCACCCGTAGAGGTGTCCCCCAACCAATGCCTACAACCCGTGAGTGTGCTATGGAACCCGGAAACGCCCAGCTGTCGATGACGGTATTGATGACCCCTGACATGGCCAACTTCTCAGGCAATGTGCACGGCGGCACCCTGCTCAAGTACCTCGACGAAGTGGCCTACGCCTGCGCGAGCCGTTACGCGGGCCGTTATGTGGTCACGCTGTCGGTCGACCAGGTGATTTTTCGCGAGCCGATTCATGTCGGCGAGCTGGTGACCTTCCTGGCCTCGGTCAACTACACCGGCAACACATCAATGGAAGTGGGCATCAAGGTGGTGACCGAAAACATCCGCGAGCGCTCGGTGCGCCATACCAACAGCTGCTTCTTCACCATGGTGGCCGTGGACGACCAGCGCAAACCCGCCGCCGTACCGCCGCTGCAGCCGCAGAACAGCGAAGACAAGCGCCGGTTTGTACAGGCGCAGCAGCGTCGGCAGATCCGTCAGGAGCTGGAGAAGCGCTACCAGGAAATCAAGGCCGACGGGCCGTAAGTCTGGAATTGTAAACCGGGTCAAATGTGGGAGCGGGCTTGCTCGCGAATACGGTGGGTCAGCCACACATGTATTGACTGACACTGCGCTATCGCGAGCAAGCCCGCTCCCACATTTTGATCTGTGTGGTTACAAACCGATGGGTGTTGCTTCAAAGCGCACACGCGGATGCGCGATACGATCCTGAGCCCGCACCAGCTCCAGTTCGTAACTGGCGCAGGCCTGGGTTTCCAGCAGCACTTCATGCACCGCTGCGGCGGTGAATTCGAAGGCCGCCAGCAGGCTGTCGCCCAACAGCACACGCGCCAGGAACAACCCCGACGTCAGGTCGCCCACGCCCACCGGCTGACGCGGAAACGCCAGCAACGGCCGGCGCAAGTGCCAGCTGCCTTCTGCTGTGACCAGCAGCATTTCGAAACCCTCCGGCAGCTTGCCCGGATAATCCAGGTGTTTGACCAATACCGCCTTCGGCCCACGGGCCAGCAGCGCCTTGGCCATCGCCAGGCAATCGAACAGCGATTGCGGCTTGCGCCCGGCAAAGCTATCCAGCTCCAGTTGGTTGGGGCACAGGAAATCCGCCATGGCCGCCGCCTCGTCCAGCAGGAAATCGCTCACTTCCTGAGGCACGATGCAGCCCTTTTCCGGATGGCCCATGACGGGGTCGCACAGGTACAGGGCTTTAGGGTTAATGGCCTTGATACGTGCCACGCCGGTCAAAATCGCGCGGCCCTGATCGGCACTGCCCAAGTAGCCGGACAGCACCGCGTCGCAGTTACCCAGCTCGCCAATCGCGGCTATGCCTTCTACCAGCGCCGGAATTTGCTGCGGCGCCAGCACTTCGCCCGCCCACTGGCCATACTGAGTGTGATTGGAGAACTGCACGGTGTTCAGCGGCCAGACGTTCACCCCGACCCGCTGCATGGGGAACACGGCGGCGCTGTTTCCGGCGTGGCCAAAGACCACATGAGACTGGATCGCAAGCAGATGAGGTGTGCGTTTCATGCGGGAGATTTCCGTAAAGCCGTTAGAATTCTGGCCGCGCAGTATGCGACTAAACGCAGCCTGTACGACAGACCAACGACACAGTTAAGCTGCTCTCACTTTGTTGGAGTTCATCGCATGCTGACCCTGGGAAACATCTTCGTATTGATGCTGTTGGCGACCGGTGCCGCCTGGGTATGGCACAACCACGGCCTGCGCGAAAAGGCGCTGGAGCGGGTCAAGCAGCATTGCGCCAAGCTCGATATCGAACTGCTCGACGGTGCAGTGGCGCTCAAACGCATCGGGTTTGTGAAAGATGCCAATGGTCGGCGCCGCTTGGCGCGCATTTATAACTTTGAGTTCACTGTGACCGGCGAAGCCCGTCATCCTGGGACTATCACTCAGTTCGGCGCCCACAGCGCGCAGATCGAATTGGCGCCCTACCCGTTCGAAATCAAAACGCCGCTGCCCAGCGCCGAAGTCATCGAGCTGAGCCAATGGCGCCAGGACCACGCCAGCAAGACCCGTCACTGACGGCAGGCGGCCAGCGCGCTCTGTAGCCCAGCCACGTCCTGTGGCTGGCTGAAAATCAATTCGATACGTGAATCGCGGCGCCATTCGCTGGGTTGCCAGGTGAGTGGACTATTATCCACAGCGTTAGCCGATACCCAGGTAGCGCCGCTGTGGATAACCAGCTTGGCACGGCGCCAATCTAGGCCTGACAGCCAGCTGTGCAGGCGCGCAATGTCGAACGACTGGCTCGGATGCCAGCGCCAACCGATACTCCAGCCACCTTCCTGGGCCTGGCTCAAGCAAATGGGCAACGCAGGCTCCGTCCAGATCGCCGGCATCTGTGCCAGGCCTATGGGCACGTCGAAGTTATCCACCGCTGCGCCAGCCTGTGTATTCAGACCGGGCAATTGCGTCAGGGGCAATTGCGCCTGGCGGGTCCAGTAAATCGGGCAAGCAGGGAGTTGCTGTTTTATGGCCTGGCGCTGTGAGCCATCCAACGCTTCATCTTTGTTCAGTACCAGCAAACCGGCGCTGGCCAGCACTTCCTGCTGTGCCTGCGGCAATGCTTTGCCCGCTGCCAACGCTTGGGCGTCCAATACCAACACACAGGGCTGAACCGCGAGCACGCCCTGCCATGGCGCCTCGCGCAACTGTTTGAGCAATTGCGCCGGGTGGCCCAGGCCCGAGGGCTCGATAAACAGCCGATCCGGCTTGGCCTTACGCAGCAGGCGGCCAAGCCCTACCTGGAACGGTGCACCATTCACACAGCACAAGCAGCCACCGGCCACTTCGCCCAGGGCAATGCCATCGTCGTCCTGGGTGAGTAATGCGGCGTCCAGGCCGATTTGCCCGAACTCATTGATCAACACGGCCCAGCGCTCGTTGGCCGGGCGTTGGGCCAGCAGGTGTTTGATCAGGCTGGTCTTGCCGGCGCCCAAAGGCCCGGCAATCACGTGGGTGGGAATGTTCTGCAGCATGGGGCTTCATTCAGGCCGAGTAGAGCGCTTGATCCTACGCGGTTACGCGAGCCAATCCAGCGTCAGGATCAACCGGCGCTCGTCGGCCTTGAGCGCGGGTGAACGATGGATCAAGCCATGGTTCTCGTTGCCGTGCCATTTTGTGCCCTTGAGCAGGGCCACTTCACCGCAGTGGACCTGCTCGATACACTCGGTGGGTTCCGCGTCGGGCTGGCTGAGCTTACGACGGTCCATCACGCCTTCGCGCAGCCACTGGCTGCCGATCCCGGCGTAGGTGGTGATCAGTCGAACCGGCACATGGTCGACGTGAAAGCGCGGGCACATGGCCTTGTCCAGCAGCCGCAAACGCACGCCAATCCTTTTGGCGCCGAGCAGGCAAGCAAACGCGCTGACCAGCCAGGACACATCGGCAATAAAGCCTTCGTAGCCTTCAAGATCGCGGCAGCTGGAGGCCAAACCCTGCAAATTCGGCACAGCGTCTTCGTTGTCGAGTTCAATCACCATGGAATCCGCCAACGGCTCATTGAGCGCCACCAGCAAGGCGCCGAATTCTGCGATATGCAGGGGCAACTGGCGCTGCCACAGCGTCAGGTTGACGTCGTTTTCGAGGATGTCCGACAGCGTCAGCGGGGTTTCACCACGGGTCTGCCGGATGAGCGGGCGTAAGGGAATTACCGGGGCCAGCATCAGGCTACCTGCTCATACCAAGGGCCAAAGGGGTCGGCCAACTGGCGCCAACCTTCGACGCCCTGGGCCATTTCTTCATCATTAAGCAAGCATGCGTCCAGCTCGGCGCGCATCTGCGCGAAGTCGATGTTTTGCCCGATAAACACCAACTCCTGGCGGCAGTCGCCGGTGCTCAATTGCCAGTTACTCATGATCGCCGCCACGCTTTCTTCGTCTTGCGGCCACTGGCTTTTCGGCACAAACCGCCACCAGCGCCCGGCAAAGCCGTGGCGCATCAAGCCACCGGCCTGGGACCAACTGCCCGCATCCTGATGCTTGCTCGCCAGCCAGAAAAAGCCCTTGGAGCGCAGCAGTTTGCCGTTCACCCAAGGGCGGTCGATAAAGTCGAAGAAGCGTTGCGGATGAAACGGGCGACGCGCGCGGTAAGCGGTGGAGGCGATGCCATATTCTTCGGTTTCCGGCACGTGTTCACCGCGCAACTCCTGCAACCAGCCCGGCGCTTGCGCTGCGCGTTCGAAGTCGAAGCGGCCGGTGTTGAGAATCTTGTTCAGCGGCACTTCGCCCATCACCATCGGAATGATTTCCGCCTGCGCATTGAGGCGCTCAAGGATGGCCATCAACTCCTCGCGTTCGCGGCTGCTGATCAGGTCGATCTTGCTGATCAGGATCACGTCGGCGAATTCGATCTGCTCGATCAGCAGGTCAGTGATGGAACGCTCGTCGTCTTCGCCCAGGGTTTCACCCCGGGAAGCCAGGCTTTCGGCAGCTTGGTAATCGAGCAGGAAGTTCATGCCGTCGACCACGGTGACCATGGTGTCCAGGCGCGCGATGTCGGCCAGGCTTTGCTCGTTTTCATCACGAAACGTGAAGGTTTCGGCCACGGGCAGCGGCTCGGAAATACCGGTGGATTCGATCAACAGGTAATCGAAGCGACCTTCCTTGGCGAGCTTTGTGACTTCTTCCAGCAAGTCCTCACGCAAGGTGCAGCAGATGCAGCCGTTGCTCATCTCCACCAGTTTTTCTTCGGAGCGATTCAGGGTGACGTCGCGCTGCACCTCGCTGCCGTCGATATTGATTTCACTCATGTCGTTGACGATCACCGCCACCCGCAGGTTTTCGCGGTTGCGCAGAACGTAGTTGAGCAGCGTGCTTTTACCGGCGCCGAGGAAGCCGGACAGCACGGTAACGGGAAGGCGATTGGTCATCAGGTAGTCCTCATCAGGGTTGGCCGGTCAAATCGCCCGTTTATGGCGTTCGCGCAGCTCTTCACGTTCTTTGGCTTCGATACACAGGGTGGCGGTAGGACGCCGCAGCAGGCGTTGCAGGCCGATGGGCTCGCCGGTTTCGCGGCACCAGCCGTATTCGCCGCGGGCCAGCAGTTCGAGGGCATCGTCGATCTTGTCCAAGAGCTTTTTTTCGCGCTCCAGCAGGCGCAGCTGCCATTGGCGCTGCTCTTCGGCGCTGCCGATGTCGGCCAGGTCGCTGTTGGTTTCCTGCTCGCGCAGCAGCAAAAATTCGGCCTCGATACGCGCCTGCAATTCGTCGCGCTGGGTCAGCAACAGTGCTCGGAAGAAACCTTGCTGAGCGTCATTCATGTAGTCGGCGGGCGGTTGGGCCAGAAGGTCTTGTTCAGTCATGGGAAGCGGTTCACGGGTCAGTCTGTTTTTTAATGTTATAGTATAACAATGCAAATATGCCAATCCCCGCTTGCTCGCCACGACGAAGGGCGCAATGCTGGAACACGTTCTTGCCCGAGAGGTGCTATGAAAACCCTGGTGTGTGCCCTGTTATTGGGCGTGGCAGGCACTGCCTGCGCGCAAACGCCGAGCCTGCTGGCGAACTGCACGCGCAGCGCCAACTTGCTGGCCTGTGTAGACCCGCTGGGCAACGCCTACAGCGTGGCGACGGTTGGCAGCACCACGTATTTGCGCGGCTTTGAAGTGATCGGCAAACGCTATTGGGCACAGACCAGCAGTCGCTACGGGCAACTGACGTTCTTTACCGGGTTGGCGTCCGATGGTGAGGCGTGGGTCGGCTACACGCGCCGCGTGGGCTGGACCACCATCAACCGGTTTTCCAGTTCGGGTGGCGCCAGCGCCAAGTTCACGTGCAGCCGTATAGCCGGCTGTTAGACCTGGCCGCTCTTTTGTTCCTGAACCCAGGCCATGTAGCTGTTCATCGGCGGGTTCTTCTCGAAGTATTTTTTCAGGCCGTCGAACAACCCATCCGCCACGGCTTGTTGATGACGCGCCGTCACCAGCCGCTGAGCGTCCTGGGTGTTGGAGATAAACCCGGTTTCCACCAGGATCGACGGCACGTCGGGTGATTTGAGCACCGCAAACCCGGCTTGCTCCACGCGCTTCTGGTGCAGCGTGGTGATGCTTTGCAGGCTGCCCAGCACCGAGCTGCCCAGTTGCAGGCTGGAGGCGATGGTGGCGTTCATCGACATATCGAGAATCACCCCAGCCAGCATCGGGTCCTTGTCCTTGAGGTTGAGCAAAGTGGTGGCGCCCAGCAGGTCGGCGCCGTTTTCGCGCTGCGCCATAAAGCGCGCGGTGGCGGAGGTGGCGCCGCCTTCCGACAACGCATACACCGAAGCGCCGGATGCGGTAAGGCGCGGCGCGGCGTCGGCATGCACCGAGATAAACATATCGGCCTTGTGCTGACGGGCGATATCCACGCGCTTGCGCAGCGGCACAAAGAAGTCATCGTTGCGCACCAGCTTCACGTCAAAGCCCTTCTCGCGCTTCAAGCGTTTGGCCAGCAGTTGGGCGATGGACAGCACCACGTCTTTTTCGCGCTGGCCCTTGGAGCCGATGGCGCCAGGGTCTTTGCCGCCGTGGCCGGGGTCGACCACCACAATGATGTCGCGCTTGGGGTGCGCTTTATCTACTGGAGCCACCAGCGGCGCCGGCTGCGCAGCAATCTGGCGCGGCGCGTGGGTGGCGCTGGTCAGGTCGAGCACCAGCCGATGGCCTTGGCCATCCTGCGGCGGCAATAGAAAGCTGTTGAGCTGCATCGGCGAGGCCAGGTCCAGCACGATGCGCGTATCGCTCTTGCCGAAATGCCCCGAACGAATCGAAGTAATCCCGCTGTTCTTCAAAGCCAACTGAGAGAAGTCACCACTGAGCCCGGCGCCGCTCAGGTCGATGATCACACGCTCCGGCGACGTCAGGGAGAAGGTCTTGTATTGCACCGGGCCGCTGAGGTCGAACACCAGCCGCAGTTTGTCGTCGGAGCGCCACAAGCGCGCATTACGAATCTGTGTGGCAAACGCCCCCAATGGAAAGGTGAACAGAGGGCTGACCAGCAGCAGATTGAGAAGCTGACGTCTGTGCATGAAAAACACCGCAAATAAAGGAGCGTCCCTGCTCGACATGACTGAAGAAAGACTGGAGCAGAAAAATCATCGTCGACTTAATGGTTATAATATAACATGTCTTTTTATTTCCAACGACGGACCTGCTCATGAATGCGCTGACTCTGCCGGATATCGCCGCGCAGGCTTCACGGCAAGCCTTGCCGCTCGACTGGGTGGGCATGTGCGGCATCGCCCTGCCAATCGTCATCGACGGCCAACGCCTGACTGCCACCGCCGATGCAGGCGTAAGCCTGGACGATGGCGAGGCCCGTGGCATTCATATGTCGCGCCTGTACCTGGCCTTGGAAATGCTCGACCAGCAGCTTCTTACACCTGCACTTCTGCGTAATGTACTGCAGCGCTTTCTTGAGAGTCATGAAGGATTATCTAAGAACGCCTACTTGCGCATTCACACGGATTTGTTACTCAAACGCCCGGCCTTGGTCAGCCCGCTGGCCGGTTGGAAAGGCTACCCGGTGTGCATCGAAGCGCGTCTGGAAAACCAGATGTTCCACGTGGAACTAAAAATTGACGTTACTTATTCTTCAACTTGCCCTTGCTCGGCCGCGCTCGCCAGGCAGTTGATTCAGCAGCAATTTCTTCAGGATTTTGCCAATACGCCGTTGCAGCACGAGGACGTTTTGACCTGGCTCGGCAGCGCCAACGGCATCGTCGCCACGCCTCACAGCCAGCGCAGCAGCGCCCAACTGTCGATCCAACTGGACGCCAGCCACAACACCCTGCCGCTCACAGACTTGATCGACACCGTCGAAGCCGCCCTCGGCACCGCCGTGCAAACCGCTGTAAAACGTGCGGACGAACAAGCCTTCGCCTTGGCCAACGGGCAGAACCTGATGTTCTGCGAAGACGCCGCCCGCCGCCTGAACCTCGCCTTGAAACGCTCGGATGCCGTCAAAGCCTTCCACCTGAAAGTGATCCACGCCGAAAGCCTGCACGCGCACGATGCCGTGGCTGAAAGCCGCTGGACGAGAGACTCTGCATGATCACCTGCAACGCTTTGCGCTGGGGCGCCCCTGGGCAACCACTCACCCCTGCGCTGGATCTAAGCCTGGAAAAAGGCAGCCTCACCGGCATCATTGGCGCCAACGGTACGGGCAAGAGCAGCCTGCTCAAAGTTATTGCCGGGCTGCAAAAGCCATTGGCGGGCAACGTCAGCCTGAATGTTCCACGTCGTGGCGGCTTGTCGTTCCTGCCGCAGCAGCAACACCTGGACCGGCAGTTTCCGATCAGCCTGCAAGAGTTGGTCGCCGCCGGCTTCTGGGGCACCAAGCTCAGCCCGGAACAACGCAGCCAACGTCTGCAAGCTGTGTTGGAAGACTGGTGCCTCACCGGCCTGGAGCATCGACCGTTGATGGCGTTGTCTGGCGGCGAACTGCAACGCGCGCTGCTGGCGCGCATGAGCCTGGCTCAAGCACCGGTGTTGCTACTCGATGAACCTCACGCCGCCCTCGACGAGGAAGGCCAGGCGCTGTGCTGGAAACATGTGCACGCCTGGCACGATGAGGGCCGCACGGTGGTGATCGTTTGTCATGACCTCGCCTCCGTGCGCCACCACACTCAGCATGTGGTGCAGATCAAAAGCACCGGCTGCGTGTTCGGCCCCAGCAAAGAGCTGATCCGCCCGCAACCGCATATGCAGGTGGCCTGATGCACTTCGCCGCCCACCTGTGGATGCCGTTTCAAGATTTCGTCTTCATGCGCCGCGCCCTGATTGGCGGGCTGGTCCTTGCGTGCAGCACTGCGCCGCTGGGTGTGTTCCTGATCCTGCGGCGCATGAGCCTGATCGGTGACGCCGTCGCCCACGGCATCCTGCCCGGCGCCGCGCTGGGCTTTTGGTTCGCCGGTATCAGCCTGCCGGCCCTGACCATCGGCGGCCTCGGCGCCGGCCTGGGCATGGCCGGTTTGTCGGCGTGGATCACCCGCCGCACCGGCCTGCGTGAAGACGCCAGCCTCGCCGCCGTCTACCCGATCTCGCTCGCCGCCGGCGTACTGATCCTGGGCATCGCCGGCAAGCGCCTGGACCTTCTGCACCTGCTGTTCGGCTCTGCCCTGGCGGTGGATGAAACTACCCTCACCGGCATGCTCTGGGTCTCGGGTTTCAGCCTGATCGCCATGGCGCTGATCTACAAACCGCTGCTGCTGGACACCCTTGATCCGCTGTTCCTGCAAACCGTCAGCCGTCTCGGCCCACTCGCCCACGGGTTATTCCTGACCCTGGTGGTGCTGAACCTGGTGATCGGCTTCCAGGCTATCGGCGCGTTGATGGTGGTGGGTTTGATGATGTTGCCGGCGATTGCTTCACGCTTCTGGAGCCGACGCCTGCCGGTGTTGATTGCGGTATCGGCGGTGCTGGGATGCCTGTCGGTGTGGTTTGGTTTGCTGCTGTCGTTCTACTACTCACTGCCCAGCGGCCCGGCCATCGTGCTGGTGGCTGGCGGCGGGTATTTGCTGTCCGTGGTTTTCGGCCCGGTGCACGGCTTGCTGCGCCGCCCGCCCTCTCTTACATCCCAATGAGGTGTTTCCCGATGCGCGCTTTACTCGTGCTGTTCAGTCTTCTGCTGCCCTTGTCGATGGCCCAGGCCGCCGACAAACTCCAAGTGGTCACCAGCTTCAGCATTCTCGATGACATCACCCACCAGATCGGTGGCGACCACATCCAGATCAGCAACATGGTCGGCCCCGACTCCGACGCCCACACCTATGAGCCGACGCCGGACGATGCCAAGGCGCTGCTCAAGGCCAAGGTCATCATCAAGAACGGCCTGGGCTTCGAACCCTGGCTGGACCGCCTGGTTACCAGCACCGAAACCAAGGCCACCGTGGTCACCGCCAGCAAAGGCGTGATTTCCCACACCATGGAAGAAGACGGCGAAACCATTCCGGACCCGCACGCCTGGCACAACCTGGCCAACGCCGAAATCTATGTAAACAACATCACCAAGGCACTGGTGGCAGCCGACCCGGCCAACAAGGCTGACTATCTGCGTAACAGCCAGACCTACCTGAAAGAAATCTACCGCTTGCTGGCCGAAGCCAAGACCAAGTTCGGCGCGCTGCCGGCCGGCAACCGCCGCATCGTCACCTCCCATGACGCCTTCGGTTACCTGGGCCAGGCCTATGGCATCCAGTTCCTGGCGCCACAAGGCCTGTCGACCGAACGCGAACCTTCGGCCGCTGAAGTCGCTGCGCTGATCACCCAGATCCGCAAGGACAAGGTCAAAGCCGTGTTCATGGAAAACATCAAGGACTCGCGCCTGCTCAAGCAGATCGCTGACGAAAGCGGCGCGCAGATCGGCGGCACGCTGTACTCCGACGCCCTCGCCGCCGAAGGCCCGGCGAGCACCTTCACCGGGCTGTTCGAGTACAACCTCAACACCTTGTGCGCCGCCCTGAGCAAGCCATGACCCTGAGCATGCTCGACCTGGAAGAGGCTGCCCTGGGCAGCCGCTTTCCACTCGAACCCGTACTCGACGCGCTGCCGTGGAACAGCGATGGCCTGATTGCCGCCATCGCCCAGCAACACGGCAGCGGCGTTGTGCTGATGCTGGCCTGGATGAATCGCCAGGCGCTCAGCGAAACCCTGGCCACTGGGCACGTCTGCTACTGGTCACGCTCGCGCCAGCAACTGTGGCGCAAAGGCGAAAGCTCCGGCCACTGGCAACAGTTGATCGAGGCGCGCCTGGATTGTGATGGCGACGCCGTGCTGCTGATCGTCGACCAGCAAGGCCCGGCCTGCCACACCGGGCGGCCGACCTGTTTCTACAACGCCATAGATGGCGATCACGTTCACATTATTACGGAGCCTGTTGCATGATTCGCAAGAACCCTTCCGGCGACTTGCCGGTGATTGCCGAGTCGGCCTACGTCGACAAGACCGCGATCATCTGCGGCAAGGTCATCATTGGCGAGAACGTGTTCGTCGGCCCCTACGCCGTGATCCGCGCCGACGAAGTCGACGCCACCGGCGACATGGACCCGATCACCATCGGCGCCAACTCCAACATCCAGGACGGCGTGGTGATCCACTCCAAATCCGGTGCGGCGGTGACGATTGGAGAGTTCACGTCTATCGCGCACCGCTCCATCGTCCACGGCCCATGCACTGTCGGCGACCGCGTTTTTATCGGTTTCAACAGCGTGCTGTTCAACTGCGCCGTCGGCGACGGCTGCGTGGTGCGCCACAACTCGGTGGTCGATGGGCGCGACTTGCCCGCCGCCTTCTACGTGCCCTCCACCACCCGCATCGGCCCCAATACCGACTTGTCGCAATTCCCGCCGGTGAGCGTCAGCGCCTCGGAATTTTCCGAAGACGTCGCGCGTACCAACGTCGACCTGGTACGTGGTTACAAAGCCCTGCAAAACGAGTTCTGAACCATGAGCCGTCTGCTGATCCGCAACGCCCGCCTGGTCAATGAAGGCCAGGAATTCGACGCCGATGTGCTGATCGCCAATGGCCGCATCGAGAAGATTGCCGCCAGCCTTGAAGGCTACAACGAGCCTGTGGAGATCGACGCCCAAGGCCAATGGCTGCTGCCGGGCATGATCGACGACCAGGTGCACTTTCGCGAACCCGGCGCGCCGGACAAAGGCAGTTTCTACAGCGAATCCCGCGCGGCGGTGGCCGGTGGCATTACCAGCTTCATGGACATGCCCAACACCAGCCCGGCCACGCTGAACCTCGAAGCACTGGCCGATAAAAAGCGCCGCGCCGCGTTGCACTCGGTGGCCAACTACGGCTTTCACTTCGGCGTGAGCAACGACAACCTCGACGTGGTTGCCGCCCTCGACCCGCGTGAAGTGGCCGGGGTTAAAGTGTTTATGGGCGCCTCCACCGGCAATATGCTGGTGGACGACCCACGGATTCTGGAGCGGCTGTTTGCGCAAGTGCCGACCCTCCTGCTGGCCCACTGCGAACACACGCCGAGCATCCTGGCCAACGAGCAACGCCTGCGCGAGCGTTTCGGCGAACAGATTCCTGCCGTCGCCCACCCGCTGATCCGCGATGCCGAAGCCTGTTATCGCTCGTCGTCCTTTGCCGTGGAATTGGCCAAGCGCCATGGCACGCGCCTGCATGTGCTGCACCTGACCAGCGCCCGCGAACTGGCATTGTTCGAAGACAAGCCTTTGGCCGAAAAGCACATCACCGCCGAAGTCTGCCTGCACCACCTGCTGTTCGATGACCGTGATTATCATCGCCTCGGCCACCAGATCAAATGCAACCCGGCGATCAAGAGCCGCGCCGACCGCGACGCGTTGCGCCTGGCCTTGTTGAGTGATCGTCTGGATGTGATCGGCACCGACCATGCGCCGCATACCTGGGCGCAAAAACAGTTGGGCTACCGTGAAGCGCCGTCCGGGTTGCCGCTGGTGCAGCACGCGTTGCCGGCGTTATTGGAATTGGTCATGGACGGGCATTTGCCCCTGACCACGCTGGTGGCAAAAACCAGTCACCGGGTGGCCGATTTATTCGCCATCCCGGACCGTGGTTACTTGCGCGAAGGTTATTGGGCCGACTTGGTGCTGATCAAACCCGAGCCTGAAGGTAAACCCGTCAGTAGCCAGCCGATCCTCGCCCGCTGCGGCTGGACACCGTTCGCCGAACGCAGCTTTCGCCACAGCGTGAGCACCACGCTGGTGTCCGGCCACCTGGCGTGGCACAACGGCCAGGTGGTCGACAGCTGCCAGGGCTTGCCCCTGCATTTTTTGCGTTAGGCGCGGGGTTTTACCGTACCGCAATCGTTACCCAACCACTGGGCGTGGGTGTCCAGGCTGCCCTTCTGCTGGACGCCCGTGGCATTGAAAGTACCGTTTACCCTGGTAGTGAATTCCTGCTGGCTCTGGAAGGTTGCAACGCCAGTGCCCTGGGCTTTCGGGCAGCTGAAACGGAATTTCCATTGGTTGCCGGTCTTGTCGGTCACTTCCTGCTTGCAGCCCGATTGCGGGTCGGTCAGCGGGATCGAGTCGGAGGCGACCTGGGCAGGCGTCAGGCATACCTGCACGCCTTTACCGGCCATGGTGATGCCCTGTTTTTCCAGCATCGCACGCTGCTCCGGGGTCATCTGTTGCTTGAGCTGACCGAGGATCAGCGACAAGTCCGGCAAGTCCTGGTTATCGACTTTCATATTGCTGGTGGTCAATTCCCACAAGCCCGGCGCCAGCATCTGCGCCTGAGCCGCCACGGGCAGCGTCAGTCCAACAACCATGGCCAAACCAAGCAGACGAGCATTCATCGGGTAACTCCTGGGTAATTGTGGGCGTTAGACGCCGCAAAGCCGCCAGTGTTGCACGGCAAATAAAATAGCGACATTCGCTGTGGAACATGGTCTGTTAGGCACTCGATTGCCTGGAGTCATGTCGTTCATGGATTTTTTTGGCCCGCACCTGCTCGCCTACTTCATTGCCACGCTGCACTTTCTCGGGACGCTGGCGGCGATCCACGCGGTACTGACGGTCAGGACCGCCCAAGGCTCGATCGCCTGGGCCCTGTCGCTGATGTTCATGCCTTACCTGACGCTGATCCCGTACCTGATCTTCGGCCGCAGCACCTTCGATGCGTACATCCAGGCCCGTCGCCAGGCCAACCAGGAAATGCACACCGCCATCACCGAGCTGAACTGGCGCCCATGGGTCGAAGAAGCCCTGGCCGCGCGCAACTCCAGCGCCTACGGCTCCTTGCGCGCCATGCCCAAACTGGGGCGCATGCCGTGCCTGGCCAATAATGAAGTGCGGTTGCTGATCAATGGTGAAGCCACATTCAGCGCGATTTTCGACGCCATTCGCAACGCCAAAACTGCAGTGCTGTTTCAGTTTTTCATCATTCATGACGACGAGCTTGGCAGACAGCTGCATGCGCTGTTGAAGGAAAAAGCTGCCGAAGGTGTAGACATTCACGTGCTCTACGACCGCATCGGCAGCCACGCCCTGCCCCACCGTTACGTGCAATCGCTGCGCGACGCCGGGGTCAAAGTCAAAGCGTTCGCCACCCGCAGCGGCTGGCTTAACCGTTTCCAGGTCAACTTTCGCAACCATCGCAAAATCGTGGTGGTGGACGGCATTACCGGCTTTGTCGGCGGGCACAACGTCGGTGATGAATACCTGGGCAAAAAGCCGCCACTGGCACCCTGGCGCGACACCCATGTGCAGGTCACAGGCCCGGTGGTGGCGTGCCTGCAGGAGTCATTTGCCGAAGACTGGTTCTGGGCGGCGCGCGAGCTGCCGCCACTGATTTTGCCGGACACTTACCCCGAAGACGGCGTGCTCTGCCAATTGCTCGCCAGCGGCCCGGCCGATCCGTACGAAACCTGCTCGCTGTTTTTTGTCGAAGCCATTCATGCGGCGACCGAACGCGTGTGGATCACCAGCCCGTATTTCGTCCCCGATGAAGCCGTGTTCTCGGCCTTGCGCCTGGCCGTGCTGCGCGGCGTTGACGTGCGCTTGCTGCTGCCGTCGCGCCCCGACCATCGCATCGTCTACGCCGCGTCCAGCCTTTACGCGATCGAAGCGGTACGCGCCGGCGTGCGGGTATTCCGCTACAAGCCAGGCTTTCTGCATCAAAAAGTCGTGTTGGTGGACAGCGAAATCAGCGCCATCGGCAGCGCGAACATGGACAACCGTTCGTTCCGGCTGAATTTTGAAGTGATGCTGCTGACGGTGGACGAGGCGTTTGCCAGCGAGGTGGAGCAGATGTTGCTGGATGACTTCGCCCTGGCCCATGAAGTCAGCCAGGAAGAAAGTCGCGAGACTCGGCGCCTGCAACAACTGGGCATGCGGGTGGCGCGGCTTATCTCACCCATTCTTTGATACAGCACAGAACAAATGTGGGAGCGGGCTTGCTCGCGAATGCGGAGTGTCAGAACCAAATTAATTGGCTGATCCACCGCATTCGCGAGCAAGCCCGCTCCCACATTTAGATCTTCAGCACTTTTATAACCGAGTTTCAGCGGTAGATATCTTCCCGCGTCCACGGCAATTCATGGCTGCCGTCGGCATGGGGTTTCACCGCCAATATCTGGTGCAAATTGATCCAGCCCCGCGCAAACGCATACGCGCAACCGGCCAGGTATAACCGCCAGATCCGCAGTGCCTGCTCCGGCACCATCTTCGCCGCCGCTTCGAGGTTGTCTTCCAGGCGCTCGCTCCAATGATCCAAGGTGCGCGCGTAGTGCAGGCGCAGGCTTTCGACGTCGACCACTTCCAGCCCGACTTCACTGATTTCGGCGGTCATCATCGCCAGGTGCGGCAGCTCGCCGTTGGGGAAGACATAACGCTCGATAAACTCGCCGGCGCCACGGCCCACGGGTCGGCCATCGGTGTGCTTGGCGGTAATGCCATGGTTCATCACCAGCCCGCCTTCGCGCACCGCGCCAAACAGCGTCTTGCAATACTCCGCCAGGTTGGCGTGGCCGACGTGTTCGAACATCCCCACGCTGACGACTTTGTCGAAACGACCGTCTTGCGGCAGGTCGCGATAGTCGAGCAGTTGCAGGTCGACCTGATCTTGCAGCCCTTCAGCTTTAACCCGCTCCCGAGCCAGCGCCAGCTGTTCCTTGCTCAGGGTAATGCCAAACACTTTGACCCCAAACTCACGCGCCGCAAACCGCGCCAGCCCGCCCCAACCACAGCCAACGTCGAGCAAATACTCACCCGGCTGCAGCCGCAATTTGCGGCACAGATGGCGAAATTTGTCTTGTTGGGCCTGGTCGATGGATTCGCTGCCGGTTTCGAAATAACCGCAGGAATACGCCATGTCCTGGTCCAGCCATAGCTGGTAGAACTCGTTGGACAGGTCGTAATGGTAGGAAATAGCCGCTGCGTCAGTGGCCTTGTCGTGGATCGAGCGCACCGGACGATTCCCCTCGTCGTCGTCGATCAGGGCATGACTCAACTCGTCACATACCCGGATAACCTCGGAGATGGAGCCTTCCAGCTCCAACTTGCCCTCGACGAAGGCTTCGCCCAAAGCATCGAGCGTTGGATGGGTCAGCCTGGACACGACCGTGGGGTCCTTCACCACGATGGTCACACTGGGCTCGGGGCCCAAGTTGAATTCATGGCCGTCCCAGAGTCGAAGACGCAGCGGTAGCTGAAGATTCTGTAAGGCCGGTGGAAGTTGCGCGAGCATGAGTAGTCCCCCCCTTGTTTCAGACGTCTGGAGTGAGGGTAGACCATCCGAAGACAAAGTAGGAGGCTATCGATTTAATAGCCTTCTTCTATGGGGCTCGGCGCTCGAGCAACCCATCCTGGATCCACTGTTTCAGCCATGTCACTGCTTGCAGTGGTGCACCCTCTGCATAAGTGACTACCAGCGCTTCGCACAGTTCTGAAAAATTCCAGCCGGTGGTCACCATTCCCGCCAAGGCACAGGCTTCAGCGGGCTCCAGGCTGCGGTAATGGCACACGTTGTGGTGGCGCCATACCAGGCAAATCTGCGCCAGCTCCAGCGCATGACTGTCGGGAAACTCCGACTCATCCTTGCTCGCCCGCCAGATTGCCACGGTATTGAAATGACACAGCACCTGCTGCACCGACGGCGCCAGGGTGACCTGCAACGCCGGCCACTCTTCGGGCGCCAGTTGCGCCATATCATCAAGGGCCAGCGGCTCACCCTGCGGCGCATCAAACGCCAGGGTAAACGCCCATTCCAACCGCGCCAGCTCAGCCAGCGGCACGCTCTGCTCAGCCACCAGATGCTCGACGATAAACGCCGGGAACCGCTCACCCAGCCAACGCAGGCTGTAATGGGCGGACGGATAACGGCGCAAATAGGCTTGTGTGAGTGAGGCGAACTCATCATCGCCGAGCCAATACCAAATGGCACCGAAGTCATGGCGCAGCACCTCCTGCAAGCGCGACAGGTAGGCGTTGTGATAAATCGCCAGGCCCGTGTCCACATCCAGGGTCGGCCCGCCCAGCAAGGTAGCGGCGAAACCACTGTTGGCGGCTGAGTTTTCAGATAACAGGTGTTGCTCAAAGGCCAGCTGCCAATCGGTCAGGCGCATAACGATCTCCGGGCCAAGGCGATCGCGCCCAATTCACGGGCCTTGCTCAACTCGGTGAGCAGTTCTTCGAACGGCGGGAAATGGTCATCGCGTTCCAGCAAGGTCGACACCGGCCCCAAGCGCTCAAGTGTCTGCTGATAAAGCGCCCAAACCGGGTCGCACACCGGATGGTCATGGGTATCGACCACATAGTCGCCGTAGTCCATATGCCCGGCCAGATGCAGCTGGCGGATACTGTCGGGCGGCAAACTATGGATAAAGGTCCAGGCATCAAAGCCGTGGTTGCGCGAGCTGACATACACGTTGTTCACGTCCAGCAGCAGCTGGCACCCGGTCAGATGAGCCAAGGCATTGAGGAATTCCCACTCGGTAAACTCATCGGCCTTGGAGCGCACATAGCTGGAGACGTTTTCCAGCACCAGTGGGCGTTGCAACACATCCTGCACTTGGCGCACGCGGCCGGCCACGTGGTAAAGGCTTTCTTCGGTGTAAGGCAGCGGCAGCAAGTCGTGCAACTGATGGGCACTGCCACGGCTCCAGCACAGGTGATCGGAGATCCACGCAGGCTGAATGCGCTCGGCAAGCTGTTTGATTTGTTTCAGGTAATCGGTATCGAGGGCATGCGGCCCGCCGATGGACAAGGACACACCGTGCATCACCAGGGGATAACGCTCGGCTATCGCGTCCAGGTAATACAAGGCTTTACCGCCCTGGACCAGATAATTCTCGGAGATCACTTCGAACCAATCCACGGCCGGCGATTGTTCAAGGATCTGCTGGTAGTACTCACTGCGTAAACCCAGGCCGTAACCCAGACTTGTAAGGGAAGCGGACATCACACACTCCTGGGCAAAGTGTCCGCAGCGGTGGGGGGCATCCGCTGCGGGAGCACTGAGTTGCCGGTTATTCGCCGACTTTGCCGCCAGCCTTGGTGCAAGCATCTGCACTGGCCATAGCCTTAAAGCCCTGACCTTTGCACGAACCTTGACCTTTGCAGGCGTGGTCCTTGGTTTTGCAATCGTTCTGGCCTTTGCACGCGTTGATGCCGTAGCAGTGCACAGCGGTGTCAGCGGCTTGAGCCTGAGTGACAACACCAGCAAACATGGTAGCGGCGGCCATTGCGAGGGCGGCACCAGCAGCAGCGGATTTGAAGTTCATTTTTGTATTCCTCATGATCGGTAGTGGAATCGGTCTGAACGGATTGCTCAGTCTCGACATACCACTAGAGTGAGGTCCCTCACCGGCGTTACAGCCGTGTGCAAATATTTCTGAAATTTATTCATCCAGCTTCAAAAGCGGCTCCTGGAAGCGCAGCAAACGCCCGGCATTGCCCAATACCAGCAGGGTGCTGAGGTTATGCAACACCGCCGCAATCATTGCCCCGGCAGCGCCCAGCCAGCCAAACGCGGCGAACACCACGATGGCCAGCGTCCAGCCCAGGCCGATGATCACGTTGACCTGCAACGTGTGCCGGCACTGGCGGCTCAAGCGCACGCAGGTGCCGAGGCGGCGCAAATCGCTGCCGATCAGCACCACGTCCGCCGACGCCAGGGCGATGTCCGCACCGCCTGCGCCCATGGCCACACCGACCACGCCCGCTTTGAGTGCCAGGGAATCGTTGATCCCGTCACCCACGACCATAGGGCGGAAGCCACTGCTGATTTCTCCCAGCACGCGGTTGAGCTTATCTTCCGGCAAGGCCTGCGCCTCGACGTCACTGATGCCTACGTCGAGCGCCAGGCTGTCGGCCACGCTCTGGCGGTCGCCGGTCAGCAGCAGTTGGCGGCCCAGGCCGAGGTCGCGCAGCTCTTGCAGCGCCTGGCGTGCTTCCGGCTTGACGCTGTCAGCCAGTAACAGCCAGGCCAGGAATTGCCCGTTCAACGCCAGCCCGGCAATCGGGCCGTCATGGTTCGGGACTGTCGTCGTGACAATACCCAACTGCTCGAACAACTCCGGTCGCCCCAGCGCCGCCTCGCCCTGCCCGGTTTGCGCCACGACGCCAAGCCCCTGGCGTTCGTGAATATCCGTCAGCACCAGCATCTGCTCTTGCGTGGCCAAACCGGCCAGCGCACGGCTGACCGGGTGACTGCTGGCCGAACCGAGGCTGGCGGCGAGATTCAACAACACCTGCCGATCCGGCGCCGTGGTTTCGATGGACTGCAAACGCAGCGTGCCGAAGGTCAGCGTGCCGGTCTTGTCGACCACCAACGAGGTCAGGTCCGCCAACTCCTCCAGAAACGCCGAGCTGCGAATCAAAATCCCATGGCGCGCGGCCACGGCAATCCCGGCAATCGCTGTGGCCGGCGCCGACAGCACCAAGGCACACGGGCACGCCGCCACCAGCACCGCCAACATCGCCTGGGCGTCATTGGTGACAAACCAGGTCACCGCCGCCAGCAGCAACACCAGCACCATATAGCTGCCGGCATAACGCTCCAGCAGCCGCGTGATGGGTGGCTTGGAGCGTTCAGCGTTCTGCATCAGCGCGATCACCTTGCCCAAGGTCGATTCATCGCCGGTGCGGGTCACTTGCAAGCGCAGTAACCCATCCAGGTTGATCGCACCGCCAAACACCTGCACACCGACGCTGGCTTCCAACGGCACCGACTCACCCGTGATGGGCGCCGTGTCCAGGCTCGCCTGGCCCGACAGCACCACACCGTCGGCAGGCACGCGATCACCGGCGCGCACTTCAACAATATCGCCGGTGTTCAGCGTGCCGTTATCCACTTCAATAATGCTGCCATCGGCCTGCACCAACCGCGCATGGCTGCGGGTCAGTTTGCCCAGGGCGTGAATCGCTTCCTGGGAGCCGATCACGCTGCGCTCTTCCAACACATGGCCGAAGATCATGATAATCGGCAACAGCGCGGCGGTCAGCAGATCACCCGTCGCCCAGGCACCCAGCATTGCCAGCGCGATCAACTGATCGGTGATGCCATGCAGGCTGGGGTAACGCAGGCTGTACCAGGCCGAGCGCATCACCGGCACGGCCACCAGCAAGGACGCGACGCCGAGCAGCAGTTGGCTGACGCCGGTCTGGTCCGGCGCGAGCCAGCGCCAGACCAGGCCAAGCACCAGTAAACCCAGCGCCAGCATGGCCAGGGTTAATTGCCGGGCAGCGCTGCGCTGCTCGGCGGAGGTCAACATGGGTGCGCTCATTGCTCGGCTCCCTGAATGATCAAGCGGGAGTCATCTTTAGGGTCGACGGTGGTCACGGAACCTGCCTGGCCAAGGATCTTCGGCAAGCGCTCGCGGTACAGCCGCAGCAACAAGCCCGGGTCTTTAACCTGCGCCAGGCTGGCGACCGTCGCCGTTTGCGCCTGGGCATTGGCCAAGCGTTCGCTGGCCTGGGCGTGGGCAACCTGCACCAGTCGGTCGGCTTGCTGGTTGGCGGTCTGGGTGAGTTTTTCCGCGTCGGTGCGCGCATTGGCCACGGCCTTATCGGCTTGCTGGCTGGCCGTGAGCACCGCGTTGAAGGCATTCACGGCCGGGCCCGGCAGGCTCGATTGCACGTCGACACGAGTGACTTCAATGCCCAAGCCCAACCCCGTCGAGGCCAACTCGGCCAAGCGTTTATTGATGCCTTGCACCAGATCACCGCGCAGCCGTTCACGGCGTTCGGCGGCGCCGTTGTCGGTGCCGATCAGTTCAGGGCGCGCCACCAGAATCGTGTCCAGGTCGCGCGCGGCGGTCAGGGCCACCGCGCTGCGCGTCACCAGCCGATCCAGGGCCGGCAGCACATGCTCGCCCTGCAACACAAAGGCGTAAGGTTCGGTGACCTTATAGAACACCCGCACATCCAGCTGCACCACACCGGCATCGCCCGTCAGCAGGTAACCGGAACCGGCCAGCGCGTCGCTCAGAGGCGTGGCAAAACTGGCCACGCGATCGGCCTGGGTCGCCGCCTCGGAGCGCAACAAGTTCTCCACTCGCCGCTCGATCACACGGTCCGCCGCCGGCAACAGCACCACTTGCTCGAAGGGCTGCGGCCACGCCAGTAACAGCCCGGCGTTCTGGATGCGGTCAAGCGCGCCGAAGTGCAACACCACAGCGCGGTTTTGCGGGTCGATCTGGCGCACATTGGAAAACGCCCAGGCCAACGCCGCCAACACCGTCACCGCGTACAGCGCCAGGAAGGTCAGACGCCCGGCCTGGATCCACGGGCTGTCCGGGCCGTCACGCTCGGTCATGGCTGAACGTCCTTAGGCCCGTCTACCAATGCACGGAACGGCGCAGCATCGGTGCGCAGGATGATCTTGGTGCCCGGCGTGACCACCGTGCCCAAGGTATCGAGCGAGCGCAGCAGGTTGTACAACTGCGGGTTGCCGGCGTAGGCACGCCCGTAAATCTGCGCCGCCTCAACCCGCGACTGGGCTTCGATATCAGCGGCTTTCACCGTGGCATCGGCCTGCACGATGCGCGCATCACGCTCGGCAGCGGAGCGAATCTGCGCCGCTTCACGCTTGCCCACGGCGGTGCGTTCAGTGGCGATGGTTTCGCGCTCGGCACGCATGCGGTCGACGGTGGCGGTCAAGGTGACGGAAGGCAACGTCAGGCGTTCGACACCCACTTGCGCCACGCGCACGCCATAGGTGGTGAGCAATTGTTGATCAATCTGCTGGCGCAGCTGGGCTTCAAAATCAGCGATGCGCACCTGGCTGGCGTCGGTGTTGATCAGGCTCGACAGGTCGAAGCTGGCCGCCGTGGTTTCCAGCGCCGAGCCGACAAAGGTGCGAATCTGCCGCGCCGCTTCATCCGGCTGGTTCTGCACCGCCCGCATAAAGCGCTGCACATTGTCGGCATCGCCCTGCACCTGCCACGCCACGTAGGCCTGCACAATAATGCGCAGGCCATCGCGGGTGCCCACATCCTGCAAACCGCTGGAAGTGGTGCGCAGGCGCAGGTCCACCGGGATCGCCGCTTCGAACGGCGCCGGCCAGCGCCAGCCCAGGCCCGGCTCCAGCAATACCCGCGCCGGGTTGCCGAAGCGGGTAATCACCGTGGCTTCACCGGAACGCACCTGCACCAGGCTCGCCGCCGCGACGGCAAACAACACCAGCAACACCGCCCAGGCCATGCGCCGCCAAGGGAATGGGCCAGCGGCCTGTTCGTCGCCATGGTGGTGATGATGGTGGCCATGATGAGGGTGATGACCGTGATCGTGAGAATGTGCGCTCAACAGACAGACTCCTTATTGAACGGCTTTACGCGGCGCCATCGGGTCGGCCGGCAAAGTAAAAGAACGCAGATCGATCGTCGGCGCGCCATCGGCGCCCAGGCGGTGATCCAGAATAAGCAGCTTGGCGTGGGCCAGGCCTTGGCTGAGTTGGCCCAGGTACTGTTCCAGCACAAAGGCACGACCCGCAGTGGCGTAGGCTTTTTGTTCGGCGGTAAAACGCAGGTCGGCCGCTTGGGCGCCCGCGTTTACTTCACGGGCAGTGGCCACCGCCTGATCGCGAGCAGTGCTGGCTTGCAACAACGCCTGGTTGGTTTGCTCGCTGGCAGCCCCGCGTTCGCGGGAGATCAGCGCCTGGGCGCCAATTTGTGCCGCCTGCACACCGTGATAAGCATTGGCAGCACCGGCCGGTGGGTGAATCGCTTCGACTACCGTGGCCAAAATCTCCACGCCGCTGTCGAGTTTTTGCAGGTCCGCCTGCACCGCGCGGCCTACTTCGTCGGCGAGGCTGGTGCGTTGCTCACCGAGCAATTCGTCGAGGGTGCGCGACGCAAAATCATGCACAAGGATGCGGCTGGCGGTGCTGCGAATCAGCGTCGGTACATCCGCGCTGTTATAGGTGGCGGCCAGCGCGGCCTTGTCCGTCAGGCCAATGCGGTAGACGAAACGCACATCCATATTGACGATCTGGAAGCTCTGCTTGTCGCCGCTGCTGCTGGCGATCACCTGAGACTTGTCATTCACATGGCTGGCGTCCCACAAGCGGTTGGCGATCAAGGGCGCCGGGCCTTCCGCCGAGGCCAGTTCCGGCGCGGCCGCCTCGCTGACGCTGGTGGCCAGTTCATGCACCACGCCGTTTTCCACGCTCAGCACGCGACCCAATGGCCAAGGCAACCCGGCATGCAAGCCCGGCCCGAACACCTGCACGGGTTTGCCGAACCGCTCATAAATCCCACGGCCTTGCAGGGGCACTTCGTGCACGCCGGTCAGCGCCCAACCTACCGCCAGCACCACCAACAGCACCGGCAAAAATGCCCGGCGCATGTAGGTAAACGCCCAGATCTGGCGCAAGTCGATGCCGAACCGGTTGTGCAATTCGTGCTGCAACGCCAGCAAGGGTTGGGGTGGCCAACGCAGCAGGCCCGCGATAAAACTTTGCGCCATCAAGCGCGGCTCGAGGCGCGGCTGGCGCGGGCTGAACAGTGACAGCACGCCTCTTAGCAGAAACTCCAGCGCCACCAACGCGGGCAACAGCCCCGTCAACACCGCCAGGCGCAGCGGCCACACGGATTCGGCACCGGCAAACAGCAGGCAGATCGCACTGACCACCAGGCTGATAATCGCCACGCGGCTCAACTGCGCCAGCTGTGACGCTTCCGGCCATTGCACGGCGGTTTCCTGGGCCAAGCGGCGCTCGAACACCAGCAAGCCAAAGGCCAACGCCAGGGCCACCGCCGCGCCGATGCTCGCCGATTGCCCCACCGCCGCGGCGGGCAAGGCCAGGTTCCAGAATTCGATGATGCTGATCAGCGCCAGCAACGACCAGCCGCACAGCCACAGCACCGGTGCGCCAACCTGTGACAGCACGCCGCTGCCAAACCTATTGAGCGCCCGTGCGAACGCGCCAACCTCTTCGCCGGACGCTTCGATCAGTTCAGCCGTGGGCGTTTCCAGCGCCTGGGCGCGCCAATCCGCCACCCACCACGCCGATTGCAACCCGGCCACCAGCACCAGCAAGGCCGACGCGCAGTTGATCAGCACCACCGGCCAGATCGACAGCGGCGCGAACAGCGCGACAAACAGCGCCAGCACCCAACCGGCCACGGCCAGGGCCGTCAGGCTGATGCCCGCCTGGCGCAACCGGCGGGCATGAAACAGCCCTTGTTGAAAACGCGGAAGGCCTTCAACCGAAGCGCCGTCAGCTTCCAGATCCACTTGCATCCACTTAACGTCCGCTTACATACAATTGGTTACGATATAACACGCAGCGTGAAATTTTTGTCCGAAAACAGCGTAAATCCCTTGTGGGAGCGGGCTTGCCTGCGATAACGGTCTGCCAGTTATTGATGGTTGGCCTCATATACCGCCATCGCAGGCAAGCCAGCTCCCACATTTGTTCTGTGGTGCTCTCTGGAAAGTGATTAAACCCCCAGAAACACGAGCCATCACTGGTGCAGGCACGGATTAATCGGCACACTCCAAACAGTTTTTCGCGGGCCCATGGACAAGGAAGCGTCATGATTTCGATCTACCAGCTCAAACCGCGTTTTCAGAACCTGCTGCGCCCTCTTGTGCAGCGCCTTTACGACAACGGCACCACCGCCAACCAGATCACCGTGCTGGCCGGCGTCGTTTCCTTGCTGGTCGGCCTGTTGATCGCCAGCTTTGCCCAACATCTCTGGCTGTTTGCGCTGATCCCGCTGTGGATGGTCCTGCGCATGGCCCTCAATGCCATCGACGGCATGCTCGCACGCGAATTCGGCCAGCAATCACGCCTGGGTGCGTACCTTAATGAACTGTGCGACGTGATCGCCGACAGCGCGTTGATCCTGCCCTTTGCGCTGATTCCCGGCGTGAGCCTGGCGCCGGTGCTGCTGGTGGCGTTGCTTGCCGTGTTCAGCGAATACGCCGGCGTGTTGGGGCCGATGGTGGGGGCCTCACGCCGCTATGACGGGCCGATGGGCAAAAGTGATCGGGCGTTCGTACTCGGCGTGCTCGCCACTGGCGTGGCGCTGGGCTGGCTCGGCGCCGGCGGGGTCGATGCGGTGATGTGGCTGGTCGCTGCCCTGCTCGCCTACACCTTGGTCAACCGCGTGCGTCAGGGCCTCAAAGAACAACAAGAAACCTCACCGATTGCATAAGGATTTTTGCGATGCGCGAACAGCAAGAGCACACCTTCGGTACCCATGATGGCGTCGAGCTTTTTTATCGGCACTGGCCGGCCACTGCGCCTGAGGGCGACGCGCCGCGCAAGGCGATCCTGCTGTTCCATCGCGGCCATGAGCATTCGGGCCGTATTGCCCACCTGGTCGACGAGCTCGACCTGCCGCAATTCGATTTCTTCGCCTGGGACGCCCGTGGCCACGGCCAATCGCCGGGCGCGCGCGGTGACAGCCCAAGCTTCGCCACCAGCGCCCGCGACGTGCAGACCTTCTGCGAACACATCGGCGCCACTTACGGCATAGAAGAACAAAACGTCGCCGTCATCGCCCAAAGCGTCGGCGCGGTGATCGCGGCCACTTGGGTACACGACTACGCGCCAAAAATCCGCGCACTGGTGCTCGCCTCCCCGGCATTCAAGGTCAAGCTGTACGTGCCCTTCGCCCGGCCTGGGCTGGCGTTGATGCGCAAGTTTCGCGGCAACTTTTTCGTCAACAGCTACGTCAAGGCCAAGTTCCTCAGCCATGACCCTGAGCGCGTCGCGTCCTACGACAGCGACCCGCTGATCACCAAGGCGATTTCGGTGAATGTGCTGCTGGGTTTGTACGAAGCCGCCGACCGGGTAGTCGCCGATGCCCAGGCGATCCAGGTGCCGACACAATTGCTCATCTCCGGCTCCGACTTTGTGGTGCACCGCAAACCCCAGCAGCAATTTTTCGACCGGCTTGGCAGCCTGAAAAAAGAGCTGCACATCCTGCCCGGTTTTTTCCACGACACCCTTGGCGAGCGCGACCGTGCCGTGGCCGTGAGCAGCGCCCGGCGCTTTATCCTGCAGAACTTCCAACACCCGCTGGACCGCGCCGCCCTGCTGGATGCCGACAAAATGGGCGCCACCTGCGCCGAGTCCGAAGCCCTCGCCGCGCCGCTGCCGCGTAACTCCCTGCGCGACCTGTACTGGCGCATGACCCGCGCCAGCATGGGCCTGGGCAAGAACCTGTCGGACGGGGTGAAACTGGGTTTCGACACCGGCTTCGACTCCGGCAGCACCCTGGACTACGTGTACCGCAACACGCCCACCGGCAAGGGCGGGCTGGGGCGGATGATCGACACCAATTACCTCAACTCCATCGGCTGGCGCGGCATTCGCCAGCGCAAGTTGAACGTCGAGGAACTGCTACGGCTGGCCATGGCCAGGTTGCGTGCCAATGATCGCGAAGTGCGCATTGTCGATATCGCCGCCGGCCACGGGCGCTACATTCTCGAAGCCTTGCAGGGCGTTTCGCCGCTGCCGGAATCAATCCTGCTGCGCGACTACAGCGACATCAACGTACGTGACGGCGGAGCGCTGATTCGCGAGAAAGGCCTGGGGGACATCGCGCAGTTCGTCAAAGGCGATGCGTTTGATCGTGCGGACCTGTCGGCGCTTGAGCCCAAGCCAACCTTGGCGGTGGTGTCCGGGCTGTATGAGCTGTTTGCCGATAACGGCATGGTCGGCGGGTCGCTGGCAGGTCTTGCCGAAGCCGTGGAGCCCGGCGGGTATCTGGTCTACACCGGCCAGCCGTGGCACCCGCAACTGGAACTGATCGCCCGCGCGTTGACCAGCCATCGCCAGGGCCAGGCCTGGGTAATGCGCCGTCGCAGCCAGGCCGAAATGGATCAATTGGTCGAGGCGGCGGGCTTTCGCAAAATCACCCAACGTGTGGATGAGTGGGGCATTTTCACCGTGTCCCTGGCGCAGAAGATCTGAGCATGCGTGAACCCGGTTTATTGAAACCCGCCGTCCTGTGGCTGCTGTTGTTGGCGCCGCTGTTTTTCAGCACCTACGGCTTTGCCACCTGGATCACCAGCCAGCGCAGCGATGTGGGCACGCTGGTGTTCGGCTGGGAAACCCATATGCCGTTCTGGGCCTGGACCATCGTGCCCTATTGGTCCATCGACCTGCTCTACGGGTTTTCGCTGCTACTGCCCACTACTCGCCATGAGCTCAAACAACACGCGTTGCGCCTGCTCAGTGCGCAAGTCATTGCCGTGAGCTGCTTTTTGATCTGGCCGCTGCGTTTCACCTTTGAACGGCCGGAGCTGGATGGTGTATTCGGCTGGCTGTTTGCGGTGCTGGCCGGCTTTGATAAACCCTTCAACCAGGCACCATCGCTGCATATCGCGCTGCTGGTGATTTTGTGGGTCATGTACCAGCGTCACACCCAAGGGTTCTGGCGTTGGCTGGTGCATGGCTGGTTTGTGTTGATCGGTATTTCGGTGTTGACCACTTATCAACATCACTTTATCGACTTACCCACAGGCGCGCTGGCGGGTTGGTTGTGTGTGTGGCTGTGGCCGGTGGAACATCCGAGCCCGCTGTTGAATGCACGGCTGACGCGGGACACAAAACGATGGCGACTGGGCATGCGCTACGGCCTTGGCGCTTTAGTGCTGGTGATCCTGGCCTGGGTGCTGCGTGGCGGGTGGTTGTGGCTGCTTTGGCCAGCGGTTTCCTTGGGTTTGATCAAGGCTAACTACTTTGTGCTCGGCGCGGCGGGCTTCCAGAAGCGCAAAGACGGTCGGCTCACGCCAGCGGCGCGCTGGCTGTATGCACCCTACTTGGCGGCCGCGTGGATAAATTCCCGGCTCTGGACACGTAAACATCTACAGCCCGACCAGATTGTGGATAACGTCTGGCTTGGTCGAATCCCTGCCACCGGCGAGCAAGGTTCCTTCACGGCCATCGTCGATCTGTGCGCCGAATTGCCGATTAATCCACAGGGCCGCGCTTATGAATGCGTGCCCGTACTCGACCTGATCGCGCCAACGCCTGAGCAATGCCTGCAAGCTGCCGAGGCCATTGAACGCCTGCGTTCAAGCGGCCCGCTGCTGGTGTGCTGCGCCCTTGGCTACTCGCGCAGCGCCACCGCCGTCGCCGCGTGGCTGCTGCACAGCGGGCGAGTTGCCACGGTCGACGAGGCACTGGCTATTATTCGTACAGCACGGACCGAAGTGGTTCTGCATCCTGCTCACCGTAAAGCGTTGGAGGGTTTGCCCCATGCCCGCTGATATGGAACTCCAGGTCGTTGCCAGCCTGCTGCGACGTGGCCGTTCGCTGGATCAGTTATCCACAGGCCTGACCGTGGCTGGTGTGTTGTTCGGCCTTGCTCAGTTGCTGTTGGCCAGCGTTTCGACCCTGTGCCTGCTGCTCAGCCTGTGGATGATTATTCTCGGCCTGCTGCAAAAGTACTGGGCCTTGCGCGTGGCCTTCGACGCCGACCTGTTCGCCCTGCTGGCCCGCGACACCGAGCGCACGGCCGATCTCGACCAAGCCTTGCAGAGCATCGGCCTGCAATCGCCCAAACGCGCGGGCCGGCCCTGGACCGAACGCCGTCGCGGCGCGCTCAAACTGCTGCGCAAACAAGCCTGGTTGCTGGCCGCGCAAGCGCTGCTGACCCTGGCCGTCATCCTCGCCAGCCCTTGGCTACCTTTCGCCGGATAAGGAATCCCCATGTTCGAACCCGTGGTCGCCACCCTAATTACTTCGATGGCCCGCACCGTTACCGGCGCCCGTAGCCTGTGGCTGGGGTGCGCGCCGGTGCCGGTGCAGCGCATCTACTTCGCCAACCACAGCAGCCACGGTGATTTCGTCTTGCTATGGGCGTCGTTGCCGCAGAACCTGCGTAAATTCACGCGCCCGGTGGCCGGCAGTGATTACTGGAACCAAAGCGCACTGCGCCGCTACATCATCAACCGCGTGTTCAACGGCGTGTTGATCGACCGCGAGCGCAAAGACCCTGTGGATAACCCCTTGCAGCCGATGCTGGCCGCGTTGGAAGGCGGCGATTCGTTGATCATCTTTCCCGAAGGTACGCGCAACCTGGAGGACGGTTTGCTGCCGTTCAAAAGTGGCCTGTATCACCTGGCCAAAAGTTACCCACAGGCCGAATTGATTCCGGTGTGGATCGCCAACCTCAACCGGGTCATGCCCAAGGGCCGCGTACTGCCGCTGCCGAAGCTGTGTACCACCAGCTTCGGCGCGCCGCTGCAATTGGAAGAAGGCGAAGACAAAACCGCCTTCCTTGCCCGCACCCGCGACGCCCTGCTTGCCCTCGCTCCGGAGCATGTCTGACATGGATAGCCAAACCCTGATGTTGTTCGGCGGGATCGGCGCGATCCTGGTGCTCGCCTCGCTGATCGGCCTGATCCTCAAACTGCGCACCCGTGGCACACCGAATGCAGTGGTCGACAACCTCAACGCCCGCATCAATGCCTGGTGGGTAATGGTGGTGGTGATCGGTATCGCCTTCTGGCTCGGCACCGGCGCGGTGATCCTGCTGTTCTATGCAGTGTCGTTCTACGCCCTGCGCGAATTTCTCACCCTCACGCCGACACGGCGCAGCGACTACCCGGCGCTGGTGGCGGCGTTTTACCTGGCGCTGCCGCTGCAATACCTGCTGATCTATGCCGACTGGTACGGGCTGTTCTCGATCTTCATTCCGGTGTACGTGTTCCTGCTGCTGCCGATCCTCGCTTCGCTGGGTGGCGACAGCACGCACTTTCTGGAACGAGCGTCGAAGGTGCAATGGGGCCTGATGATTGCGGTGTTCTGCGTGTCGTTCGTGCCCGCCTTGCTCACCCTCGATATTCCCGGCTACGAAGGCCGCAACCTGTTGCTGATCGCTTACCTGGTGATCGTGGTGCAACTGTCGGACGTGCTGCAGTACGTGTGCGGCAAACTGTTCGGCAAACACAAGATCGCGCCCAACCTGTCACCGTCCAAAACCGTGGAAGGCTTTGTCGGCGGGATTCTGCTGTCGTCCCTGATCGGCGCGGCGCTGTGGTGGACCACGCCGTTCAACCCATGGCAATCATTCCTGATCGCGCTGCTGATCAACCTGCTGGGCTTCGCCGGCGGCATCGTGATGTCGGCGATCAAGCGCGACCGGGGCGTGAAGGATTGGGGGCACATGATCGAAGGCCACGGCGGGATGCTGGACCGCCTGGATTCGGTGTGCTTTGCCGCGCCGATTTTCTTCCACCTTGTGCGCTACTGGTGGACTTGAGACACGCACTCTCTCAAGCCCAACACAGATCAATTGTGGGAGCTGGCTTGCCTGCGATAGCGCAGTCTCAGCCAGCATCACTTTTGGGTGTGCCACCGCCATCGCAGCATAGGTATCTACACAACCGGTTAACACGAAGTCTGTTGCAAGTGAGCTGTTGTGGCGAGCAGGCTTGCCCTGCGCTGGGCTGCGAAGCAGCCCCAGTACAGGCACTGCAATCTTCCTGAAAGAATTCAGCGTCTGGTTTTGGGGCTGCTTCGCAGCCCAGCGCAGGGCAAGCCTGCTCGCCACAGGAGAAAGTGGCGGCCTTTAAAAGTTGTGTAGATACCTATGACCATCGCAGGCAAGCCAGCTCCCACAGTGGTTTTGCAGTGCTTTCGAGGGCTCAGCAAAGTCTGAAACCACCGTTCCTACCTCCTGCGTCCCTTTCTTTCGCAGGACATTTCCGAGAGAATCCCAACCGCTTGTGCGCTGCCTTTTCGATGGCTAGTCTGCGTTGGTCACTGTCAATTCAGTGACCGGGTTTAGCAGCTCGAACGTTTAACATTGGGCGCACAAGCGCCATCTGAAGCATGGCGTTTTTTTATGCCGTCGCTTTATGGTGGCTGTGCGCAGGGCACCCTCGGGTGCGCCGGGTTCCCAATGTTCCGGCCTGCTAACCTGCGTACAGCTGCCACCCATTGTTTAGCAGCGATGGTTGTCAGCTCCAATTACCTACATTGGAGTTACCGCAATGAGCCAAGTAAGACCCGGTCCACCCCATCCATTTTTCATCCCCCACCCCGAGCTCAGCTTCGAAGACGCATTGGTTTATGCCTCAGATCTGCTTCACTGTGCCGAGCAGTTAAGCGACTCGCCCAAGGCTGCGGGCCATCTAATGGAAATGGCCAAGGTCATGGTCGACCGCTCACTGGAATGCATGAGCACCTCATGAAAATGTAATGAGCGGGCTTGCTGGCGATAACGGAGTGTCAGCCAGCATCACTTGTTGGTGTGCCACCGCCATCGCAGGCAAGCCAGTTCCCACAGGTCTTTTGTGGTGTATTGGGAGGCCCCGCTCAATCCGAAACCTTGCTTCACGGCCAACCTTTCGATCGGTTTTGCGGTACGCCTCACCTTTGTGCAACACACCTGAGCACGCTGACCACTTCACGTCATCTTTTGTATCAAAGACGCGTGTAAGATAGGCCGCACTTTGCCAGGGATGCTCACCATGTTCGATTCGTTGAAAGCGATCAGCCGCCGTATTATCGGCGCTTTATTGACTGTGGTGAGTGCCATCTTTGGCCAATGGCAGCCGCCAGCCTGGCTGCGAGCCACGGGCCGTGGCGTGGGGAACCTGGGCAGTAAAGCCCGCGCCTATCCGCGCCAGACGGGGGCCGGGGTCTTGGGCCTGGTGCTGCTGGCCGCTGCTGGTTTTTACGGCTGGCACTGGTATTCGAATTTGCCGCAGCCCCACACCGTGGGTTATTCGCTGCATAAGCCGAACCTGACCGATTACACCCAGCAGCCTGCGGTTGTGGATAACTTGCAGGTGCGCTTTGCCGAGTCGGTGGCCCCACTGGCTGCCATTGGCAAGCCGGTTACCGAAGGCATCAACCTCAAGCCTAGCGTTGCAGGCGCCTGGCGCTGGTCCGACGACCGCACGTTAGTGTTCGTGCCCGAAAAAGACTGGCCTGTGGATGCTCATTACACACTCGACCTGGCCAAGAAACAGCTGCTGGCTGACGGCGTGCTGCTGAGCCAATACAGCAGCCAGTTCTCGACCCAGCCGTTCCGCGCCACCCTGGCGCAAAACGAGCTGTACCAGGACCCGTCCAACCCGACGCTGAAACAGCTGGTGGCGACCTTCCACTTTTCCCACCCGGTGGATGAAGACAACCTGCGCAAGCGCGTCTCGGTGACCCTCGGCAAAGGCCTGGCCTACCGCGATGCCCAGTTACCCAACCGCCCGGAAATCACCTTCGACGAGCTCAAGCTCAATGCTTACGTGCGCTCCGCCGCCCTGGCCACGCCACTGGAAAGCACGCCGGTCAGCGCCAAGCTCGATGAAGGCATCAAGGCCCGTGACGGCGGCAATGCCAGCAACGCGCCACTGGTGGCGGAAGTCACCGTGCCCGGCCGTTATCGCCTGACGTTTACCGCTGCCGAAGTCAGCTTTGTCGACAACGAGCGCGGCGAACCGGAGCCGGTATTGATGTTCAGCAGCTCCAGCGCCGTGGCCGATGACACCATCGCCGGCAAGGTCCAGGCCTGGTTGCTACCGGCCAAGGCCGAAGACGACACCCGCCCTTACACCAGCAACGATATCGATGACGCGATGCTCGCGCGCAGTACCAAGGTCAGCCTGACCCACGTGCCCAGCGTCGAGCCGCTGAACACCCTGCACGCGTTCAAATTCAAGGCCCCGGCCGGCCGCGCGTTGTATGTGCGCGTGCCCGCCAACCTGGAAGCCATTGGCGGTTACCTGGCGAAAAACCCTACCGCCTCGCTGATCAGCATGCCGGCGTACCCGCGCACCTTGCAGTTCCTGTCGGACGGCGCGCTGCTGAGCCTCAACGGCGAAAAACGCCTGGGCTTCATGGCCCGGGGCGTGCCCGGCGCCCATGTGGAAATCGCCCGCCTGCTGCCCAACCAGTTGCAGCATTTGGTCGACCAAAGCAGCGGCAGCTTCGCCCGGCCGAATTTCGGCAATGAATACTTCGACCGCATGGTTGAGCGTCAGTCTCTGGATATAGCGCTGTCGTCCAATGACCCGGCGAAAACCGTCTACGACAACGTCGACCTGAGCCACTACCTCACCGCCAATGGCGGCCGTCGAGGCATTTTCGTGCTCAAGCTGAGCCCGCAGGATGACCCGGCCGAGCGCACGTTCGAGTACGAGCGCAACAGCACCAGCGACCTGCGTTTTATCGTGGTCACCGACCTGGGCATCATCGCCAAGCGCTCCAGCGACGGCAGCCACGATGTGTTTGTGCAGTCCATCGGCAACGGCTCGCCGGTGGCTGATGCACAAGTCGACATCATGGGTCGCAACGGTTTGCCGGTCGCCAGCGGCCGCACCGACGCTGAAGGCCACGCGCATTTCGCCAAGCTGGATGAACTGCGCCGTGAGAAAACACCACTGATGTATGTAGTCACCCGCGGCAATGACCAGTCGTTCCTGCCGATTGCCCGTCAGTCCCAGCAGTTGGACTTTTCACGCTTCGATGTAGGTGGTTTGGAAGAAGACGGCGCGATTAATCGCCTCAGCGCGTATATGTTCACCGACCGTGGCCTGTACCGCCCGGGCGAGACCGCGCACCTGGGCATGATCGTGCGTAGCGGCGACTGGAAAGGCGCCTTGCAAGGCCTGCCGGTTGAGCTGCAAATCACCGACCCACGCGGTCTGGAAGTGATTCGCCAGCCGCTGAAGCTGTCCACCAGCGGCTTTGAAACCTTTGATTTCCCCAGCAGTGAAGTCGCCCCCGCCGGGGATTACACCGCGACCTTGCAGCTGATCGGCCAGAAAAACACCCGCACCGACCTGGGCAGTGTCAGCTTCAAGGTTCGCGACTTTGAGCCAGACCGCATGAAGGTCAGCCTGAGCTTGCACGACACACCGGTATTGGGCTGGATTCCGCCCGACCAAGTGGTGGCCAAAGTCACCGCGATGCATCTGTTCGGCGCTCCGGCAGCCGGCCGGCGCGTCACGGCGAAAATGTCCCTGAGCCCGACGCTCGCGGCCTTTGACCGTTACCCCGATTACCGCTTCCGCCTCAACGATTCCCTGGAAGAAGCCAGCACCGAAGACCTGGCCGAAACCACCGTCGACGACAACGGCCAGGCCGTGCTCGACCTCAACCTGCAACGCTTCGCCAGCAGCACCTATCGCCTGCAGGTGATGACCCAGGTATTCGAGGCCGAAGGTGGCCGCAACGTGGCGGCGCAAAGTGCGCTGCTGGTGTCGTCCGCGCCTTATCTGGTTGGTGTGAAAAGTCAGGATTCGCTGTCGTACGTCGCCAAGGACGCCCCGCGCCAGGTGCAATGGCTGGCCGTCGCGCCGGACCTCACGCCGATGGCCGTGGATGGCCTGACCAGTGAGGTGGTGGAACACCGTTACGTGTCGGTACTGGTGAAACAGTCCAACGGCACCTACAAATACGAGTCGCGCATCAAGAACATCAGCCAGCCGGCCTCCCCGCTGACGATGACCAAGGACGGCGCCAAGCAGACCCTCAACACCGGCACGCCGGGTGATTTCACCCTGCAAGTCAAAGACGCCAATGGCCGTCTGCTCAACCAGATGGACTACAGCGTGGCCGGGCGCGGCAACACCTCGCGCTCGCTGGAGCGCAACGCCGAGCTGCAACTGCGCCTGGATAAACGCAGCTATGCCACCGGTGATGAGATTGCGATCAGCATCCGCGCACCTTACACCGGTGCCGGCTTGATCACCATCGAGCGTGACAAGGTTTACACCCAACAGTGGTTCAAGGCCGACAGCACCAACAGCGTGCAACATATCCGCGTGCCTGCAGGCCTTGAGGGCAATGCCTACGTCAACGTGCAGTTTGTGCGCGACATGGGTTCGCCTGAGGTCTATATGAGCCCGCTGTCCTACGGCGTGGTGCCGTTCAGCATCAACCTGGATGCACGGCGCATGGCGCTCAAGGTTGAAGGCCCGGAGAAGATCGAGCCGGGGCAGACCCTGGATATCAAGGTCACTGCCGACCGCCCAGGCCGCGCGGTGGTTTATGCGGTGGACGAAGGCATCCTGCAAGTGGCGCGTTACCAGACGCCCGACCCGTTGGGCTTCTTCTTCCAGAAACGCGCATTGGAGGTCGGCACCAGTCAGATTCTTGACCTGATCCTGCCGGAATTCAGCCGCCTGCTCAGTGGGGCAGCGCCGGGTGGTGACACCGAAGGCGCGCTGGCCAACCACCTCAACCCGTTCAAGCGTAAACACCAGCCGCCCGTGGCCTGGTGGTCCGGGCTGGTTGACCTGCCCGCCGGTGAAACCGTGCTGCATTACCAGGTGCCGGACAGCTTCAACGGCAAGCTGCACCTGTTTGCAGTGGCAGTGGACAGTGACAGCGTGGGTGTCAGCGAGGCCAATACCGAAGTGCGCGGGCCGATTGTGATCACGCCGAACGTGCCGGCCTTTGTGGCGCCGGGAGACGTGTTCAATGTGAGCGCCGGGGTGTTCAGTAACCTCGACGCGGCAGCGGACGTGAAGTTTGAAGTGCAGACCAGCGACGGCCTCAACGTGCAGGGCGATAAAGGCAGCACCCTGTCGCTGCAACCGCGCAAGGAAGGCACTGCCGAGTTCAAGATCAAGGTCGGCGAAACCCTCGGCTCGGCGGATCTGCGGTTTGTCGCGGTACTGCCGAACGGCAAACGTATCCAGGTCGCAGAAACCACCTCGATCCGCCCACTGAGCGAGCATCGCGTGGCCTTGAGCCTGGGCCGTTTCGACAGCGCCAGCAAAGAGCTGAAACCGACGCGTGAGCTGTTCAGCCAATTGCGCGATGTGCAACTGGGCGTGGCCGCGTCGCCGCTGGTGTGGGCCAACGGCCTCAAACATTACCTGGATGACTATGGTTACGCCTGCACCGAGCAATTGGTGTCCAAGGCCATGCCGGCGTTGATCTGGGGCGGTACGGCGCCAGAAGCCGAACAAGCCTTCAGCGGCGCGGTGCGCATGCTGCGCCAGCGCCAGAACTCGGCCGGTGGCTTTGGTTTGTGGGCGGCCAACCCGGATGTGGCGCCGTATGCCAGCCTGTATGCCACCGACTTCCTGATCGAAGCCAAGGAACGCGGGCTGCCGGTGCCGGAAGACCTGCTGGCGCGCTCCAACACCTACCTGACGGACCTGGCCAATGGCCCGAGCGAAGGTCTGTCGGAATTGCGCAACCGTGCCTACGCCAGTTACCTCTTGAGCCGTCAGGGGATTCTGGTGAGCGGCGCCTTGAGCGACATCCGCGAGCGTTACGAGAGCTACTTCAAAGACACCTGGCAGAACGACTTGGGCGCCGCTTACCTGGCGGCCAGTTACAAGCTGCTCAAGCAGGATCGTCAGGCCGATACCCTGTTCCGCAAAATCCCGTGGCGTTCGCTGGTGGATAAGTGGGAGAGCGATGGCCTGTATTACGACCCGCTGGTACACGACGCCGAGCACTTGCACCTGCTGGCGCGCCACTTCCCCGAGTTGCTTGACGACGTACCGACGGCGCTGCTGGATAAACTCGGCAAGCGCCTGAACGAACAGCGCTACAACTCGCTGTCGGCCGCCCTGCTGCTGCGCGCCCTGGACAACTATGGCCAGCGCGCCCAGAGCGACATGACCCTCAAGGCGACTGCCTGGCTGGGCGACAAGCAACAGCAACTGCTGGAGATGGCCGGCCAGCCACCGCGCGCCGCCGTGCCGGGTAAAACCCAGAAACTGGTGATGGAAAAAACCGACGGCCCGGCTGCTTTCTACATGCTCAGCGAAGCCGGTTTCGACAAGGGTGCCAAGCTCAAGCCGATCAACAATGGCCTGGAAATCATCCACGAATACCTCGACCTCAAAGGCGAGCCGGTGAGCAAAGTCGCGGTGGGCGACGAGTTCCTGGTGCGCCTGCGCCTGCGCGCCACCGACCGTGACCAAGTGCAGCAAGTGGCCGTGGTCGACTTGCTGCCCGGCGGCGTCGAGCCTGTGTATAACTTGCCGCCGGAGCCGGAAGCCGCCGCCAGCAGCGAGGAAAGTGAAAGTGAGGGCGACGATTCCGAGTACGTGGAAACCGCCGACGGTGACGAAGCCGAGACCTGGCAAGCGCCGATCGGCGAGACCGAGCTGAGCAACTGGCAGCCGGACTACGTGGATGTGCGCGATGATCGAGTGGTGTTGTACGGCACCGCGCTGCGTGATGTAGGCACTTTCGTGTACCGCGTGCGCGCCACCAACGCAGGGACGTTCAATACGCCACCGGCCTACGCCGAAGGCATGTACGAAACCACCCTGCAAGGGCGCGGCAAAGTAGGCCAGCTTGAAATTACCAAGCCTTAAACGCCTGACGCCGCTGCTTGCAGCGGCGGTACTCTTTACAGGCACGCTGGCAGGGCTGCGATGGTGGCCCCATGCCCCGCTGGAACAGGCCGTCACCTCGTCACGCGTGGTGTTGGCCGATGACGGCGCGTTGCTGCGCATGACCCTGGCAGAGGATGGGCAATATCGCCTGTGGCTGCCGCTTGCGCGCATGTCGCCGTCACTGGTCGAAGCCTTGTTGCTCAAGGAAGACCGCAATTTCTACTGGCACCCGGGCATCAACCCCCCGGCGTTGCTGCGCGCGGCCATGGCCACCTACAGCGGCGGCCAGCGCCAGGGCGGCTCAACCTTGAGCATGCAGCTGGCGCGGCGGCTGTGGGACCTCAACACCCGCCAAGTGCCGGGCAAATTGCAGCAGATGGCCCTGGCGCTGTGGCTGGAAGCGCGCTACAGCAAGCACGATATCCTTGAGGCTTACCTGAACCTGGCGCCCATGGGCGGCAATATCGAAGGCGCCGAAGCGGCCAGCCGGATTTACTTTGGCAAGTCGGCGGCGCAGTTGTCGTTGTCCGAAGCGCTGGCGCTGGCGGTGATCCCGCAGCAACCGGGGCGGCGCGCACGCTTCGGGCCGTCGCTGCAACATGCGCGGCTGCGCTTGATGGCCGACTGGCGCGAAACTTATCCACAGGACGCTCGTAACGACAGTTTGCTCGACTTGCCCCTGGAGGCGCGCAACCGCCAGCAGATTCCGTTTCTGGCACCGCACTTGAGCGAACAGCTGCTGGCATCCCAGCCCGGCAACGAACTCAACACCACCCTCAACCTGCCTTTGCAGCAACTGCTCGAACGCCTGATCACCGGTTTTATTGCCGAGCGGCGCAGTACCGGTGTGGAAAACGCCACGGCCATCCTTGTGGACAGCCGCGACCAGAGCGTCAAGGCGCTGGTGGGTTCGGCGGATTACTTATCCACAAGCATCCACGGCCAGGTCAACGGCGTGTTGTCGCGGCGCTCGCCGGGGTCGACGCTCAAGCCGTTTTTGTATGGACTGGCGCTGGATCAGGGGGTTATCCACCCCATGAGCATCCTCAAGGATTTGCCCAGTAACTTCGGCTACTTCCAGCCGGAAAATTTCGACGGCAGTTTTGTCGGGCCACTGACGGCGCGGGATGCGTTGATCCGTAGTCGCAATATTCCGGCGGTGTGGCTCGCCAGCCAGGTGCAGTCGCCCTCGCTGTACGGCTTGCTGCAACGCGCCGGTATCAAAGGCTTGCGTGGGGAAAGTCACTATGGCTTGGCCCTGGCTTTGGGCGGCGGCGAGATGACGCCGGAGGAACTGGCGCGCCTGTATGTGATGCTGGCGGGTGACGGGCATTTGCGGCCTTTGCGCTATGTGCAGGAACAGCCGCAAACCACTGGCGCGCAACTGCTTACGCCCCAAGCGGCGTTTATGGTGCGCGACATGCTGCGCCGCAACCCGCGCCCGGATGGCCTGCCCGGCCGCCACTGGCGCACCGCGTGGAAAACCGGCACGTCATGGGGCTTTCACGATGCCTGGAGCGCAGGCCTGGTGGGGCCGTATGTGCTGGTGGTGTGGGTGGGCAACTTTGATGGGCGGCCGAACCCGACGTTTATCGGCGCCAAAACCGCTGCGCCGCTGTTCTTCCGCATCGCCGACGCCCTGCCGCTGGCCTTGCCCAACGTGGTGATCAAGCCCGACAAGGCGCCCGCCGGGCTGGTGCGCATCGACGTGTGTGCGGCCTCCGGCGAATTGCCCAACCGCTGGTGCCCGCAAACCCGCAAGACCTGGTACATCCCCGGCGTGTCGCCAATTCGCGTGTCCAATCTGCACCGCCCGGTGCTGATCGATACGCGCACCGGCAAGGCCGCGTGCCCGCCGTTTGACCCGCAATACACCCGCGAAGAAGTCTTCGAATTCTGGCCCAGCGACGTGCAGCGCCTGTACCGCGCCGCCGGCCTGCCCCGGCGCACGCCGCCTAATGTGATGAAAAATTGCCAGCCCAACCGCATCAGCGACCAAAGCGAAGCGCCGCAGATTCGCTCGCCGCTGACCCAGGTGAGCTACCAACTGCGCCTGTCCCAGCCGCAGGAAAGTATCCCGCTCAATGCCAACGCGGCCAGTGATGCGACCACGCTGTACTGGTTTGCCGACCAGACGCTGATCGGCCAGGGCCCGCCGCAAACCACGTTGAATTGGCGGCCGGGCAAGTCGGGCGAGTATCGGTTGCGGGTCAGCGATGATCAGGGGCGCAGTGCGAGCCGCGGGCTGAAAGTGGAGTTTGTGCCCTGAGCTGGCTAAGCGCAGATCCCCTGTGGGAGCGGGCTTGCCCGCGATAGCGGTGGGTCAGCCAACATCACTGATGACTGGGCCGACGTCTTCGCGGGCAAGCCCGCTCCCACAGGGATCTTTGCTGCTTTGAGGATTGTGTTCTTGCTTCTTCAATCGCCCTGATCAGGCGTCTTCGTCGCCGAAGCTGGCTTTGCCCACGCGCTTGGCGTAATGGTTGTACGCCGCGCCGAGCTTTCTCTGCTCGAAGATCGAGAACACCAGGGTGCCCAGCAGGATCAGCATCCACACCAGAAACAGCTTCATCGTATCCACATGGGCAACGAACAGCAGCAGGGTCACAACGCCGCCAATCACCATGCCCAAGCCCATCCATGCTCCCAATACGCGCCCCACGGCCAGGCGAATACCTTTGGGCAGGACCAACCGCGTGGCCATCATGACGACGATAAGGGCCAGAAAGAAACCAAACGCGGCCATGAACGGAATCTGAAAGCCGCCCTCGCGGTATAGCCAGGCGAGCAGTTGATAGAACGGACCCCGTTCGACCATCTGTGGATAAGTCTCGGGGCCGGGCAAATGCAGTTGAGCGAAATGCGCAGGGGTCATGGCCATGACGCCGACCCCGAGCAGCGCTATCACCGCGCCATAAAAACCACCGGCGCGCCATAAAGGCGCCAGCACTCGGCGGTTTTCCACATCCTCGGTCAATGCCACGCCAAACACCGCCTTAGGGTGTTTGCCCTGTGAAATAACGGTTTGGCCTTCACGCTCACCGGCGTCACCAATCAGCATCACGTCCAGGTCCTGGACCAACAGGATTTCACCCTGGCGGCGGGAACTGCCCAGCAGTTCGTACTCGTCTGGCGATTTATTGCCAAACAGGTCGATCCCTTCGGCAATCACGCGGGCCTCACCGCCGGCGTCCTGCAGCCGGAAGTCATGACAGCGCGCCTCACCCAACACCCGGCTCCAACTCCAATCGCCGTCCTTGTCTTTGGTCCCCTCTTCGACAATCAGCACGTAACCCACGCACGGCTTGCCGTAGACCGGCGACAGCATGGTCTGGTCGGCAACCACCTTACCGCGCACTTCCACCAGGCCCATGGCCAGCGAACGAATCTGACTGGTGGCCAGGCGCTGCTCGGTTTTGTAGAAACTGGGGCCAAAGCTGACCAGCAAACCGACCAGAATGCCCACGGGGAAAAACAGCGCGATCAGGATGTTTGGCGCGTAAACCATCAAGGCGATAAAGCCGGCGAGGAACACCAGCGCCAGCGCAGTTTTCCACTTCGGCTTTTTCACCACAACGCCCGCCTGGGTGGTTTTCATGCCCCCGGCACCTCAAGCTTCACGCCTTCGTAGCGGGTTTCTTCGGCGCTGATGGCCAACAGCGGAATGCGCTGATAGCTGAGCATCCGCGCAAAAAACAGGTCGGGGAACACCGCAATGGCGATGTTGTAGAGGTTCACCGACTCATTGAAGAACTCACGCCGGTCAGCAATGCGCTCCTCCACGGCCGAGATAGCCTGTTGCAACTCGACCATGTTCGGCCCCGAAATCAGCGCCGGATAACTCTCCGCCACCGCAATCACCGACTTGAGCGCCGCGTTGAGTTGGTTGGACGCATCGACCTTGGCGTTGAGGCTGCTGGCGTTCAGGTATTGAGTGCGCGCATCGCTCAGACGCGTGAACAGCGCGTTCTCATGGTTCATGGCAGTCTGCACCACGCGCATCAGGTCGGGGATCTGATCGGCCCGTTGCTTGAGCAGCACGTCGATGTTGGCGAAGGCTTTATCCACATCGTTGCGCCGCATCACCAGGCCGTTGTAGACACCAACCATCCAGCCGACCAGGCCGACGACAATGATCAGCACGACGATACCGGCGATAAGCAGTTCTATGTTCATGGTGAAGGCGTTCCCTGGCTGAGTTATCCACAGGGAGGCATTCTAGGGGGAACTTGAGAGCGGCATACGGTATTGGTGCACAAAAACCACAAACGCCGATGATCGGTTATTCAAGGGGCTTCCCCCTGTTCAAGGCGCATAAAAAACCCTCGATATCCGAGGGTTTTTTAGGTGACCACCAATCGAATCGTATTACTCCACCGTCACCGACTTCGCCAGGTTACGCGGCTGGTCAACGTCGGTGCCCTTGAGCACGGCAACGTAATACGACAGCAGCTGCAACGGGATGGTGTAGAGGATCGGCGACAGGGTGTCGTGGATGTGCGGCATGTTGATGACGTGAGTGCCTTCGGCGTTGGTCATGCCGGCTTTTTCATCGGCAAACACGATTAGCTGACCGCCACGCGCGCGCACTTCCTGCAGGTTGGATTTGAGTTTTTCCAGCAGTTCGTTGTTCGGCGCGACGGTGACCACCGGCATGTCGTCATCCACCAGGGCCAATGGGCCGTGTTTGAGCTCGCCGGCCGGGTAGGCTTCGGCGTGGATGTACGAGATTTCCTTGAGCTTGAGCGAGCCTTCCATCGCCACCGGGTATTGCGCGCCACGGCCGAGGAACAGGGTGTGGTTTTTGTCGGCGAACAGTTCGGCGACTTTTTCCACGGTGCTGTCCATGGCCAGGGCTTCGCCCAGGCGGGTCGGCAGGCGGCGCAGTTCTTCGACCAATGTGGCTTCGACGCCTTCGGCGAGGGTGCCGCGCACCTGGCCCAGGGACAGGGTCAGCAGCAACAGGCCAACGAGTTGGGTTGTAAAGGCTTTGGTGGACGCCACGCCGATTTCGCGACCGGCCTGGGTCAACAGGGTCAGGTCGGATTCACGCACCAGTGAGCTGATGCTGACGTTGCAGATCGCCAGGCTGCCAAGGAAGCCGAGTTCTTTGGCATTACGCAGCGCGGCCAGGGTGTCGGCGGTTTCGCCGGACTGGGAGATGGTCACGAACAGGGTGTCGGGCTGCACCACCACCTTGCGGTAGCGGAACTCGCTGGCGACTTCGACCTGGCACGGGATGCCGGCCAGTTCTTCGAGCCAGTAACGGGCAACCATACCGGCGTGGTAGCTGGTGCCGCAGGCGACGATCTGCACATTGCGCACTTTGGCGAACAGCTCGGCGGCTTGTGGGCCGAAGGCGTTGACCAGCACTTGGTTCTGGCTCAGGCGGCCTTCCAGGGTGCGTTGCACCACGGACGGTTGCTCGTGGATTTCCTTGAGCATGAAGTGGCGGAATTCGCCCTTGTCGGCAGCTTCGGCGCCGTCGCGGTATTGCACGGCTTCGCGTTCGACGGGCACGCCGTTGACGTCCCAGATCTGCACGCTTTCACGGCGAATATCGGCGATATCGCCTTCTTCCAGGTACATGAAGCGGTCGGTGACCTGGCGCAGGGCCAATTGGTCGGAGGCGAGGAAGTTTTCGCCCAGGCCCAGGCCAATCACCAACGGGCTGCCACTGCGCGCGGCCACCACGCGGTCGGGTTGGCTGGCGCAGACCACGGCCAGGCCGTAGGCGCCGTGCAGTTCCTTGACCGTAGCCTTGAGCGCGACGGTCAGGTCGCCGAGGTCCTTGAGCTTGTGGTTGAGCAGGTGGGCGATGACTTCGGTGTCGGTGTCTGAGGTGAACTCGTAGCCCAAGCCCTTGAGCTGTTCGCGCAGCACTTCGTGGTTTTCGATGATGCCGTTGTGCACAACTGCCAGGTCGCCGGAGAAATGCGGGTGAGCGTTACGTTCGCACGGTGCACCGTGGGTAGCCCAACGGGTGTGGGCGATGCCGAGACGACCCACCAGCGGCTCGCCGAGCAAAGCTTGTTCCAGTTCGCTGACTTTGCCTGGGCGGCGCATGCGCTCGAGCTTGCCGGCGTTGGTAAATACGGCTACACCGGCGCTGTCATAGCCGCGGTATTCCAGACGTTTGAGGCCTTCAAGCAGGATGGCGGTGACGTTGCGTTCAGCGACTGCGCCTACAATTCCACACATGGTGTATCTCCTAGATGATTGCCGCGCATATCAGCGTAATGCCGCGGGCTTGGATCTGGTCGCGGGCCTCAAGCGGCAGGCGATCATCGGTAATAAGGGTATGGACGCTGCTCCAGGGCAGTTCCAGGTTGGGAATCTTGCGACCGATCTTGTCGGATTCGACCATCACCACCACTTCACGGGCGACCTCGGCCATGACACGGCTCAGGCCCAGCAGTTCGTTAAAGGTGGTGGTGCCACGCGCCAGGTCGATGCCGTCGGCGCCGATAAACAACTGATCAAAGTCGTAGGAGCGCAGCACCTGCTCGGCGACCTGGCCCTGGAACGAATCCGAATGCGGGTCCCAGGTGCCGCCGGTCATCAACAGCACCGGCTCATGCTCCAGCTCGCTCAGGGCACGGGCTACATGCAGGGAGTTGGTCATCACCACCAGGCCGGGCTGATGGCCCAACTCCGGGATCATGGCGGCGGTGGTGCTGCCGCTGTCGATAATGATGCGTGCATGTTCACGCAAGCGCATGACGGCTGCACGGGCGATGGCGCGCTTATAGGCCGAGATGGGCTGCGCGGCGTCGCCGACCAGTTCCTGGGGCATGGTAATAGCGCCACCGTAGCGGCGCAGCAGCAGGCCATTGCTTTCGAGGGCGGCGAGGTCCTTGCGGATGGTCACTTCCGAGGTTTCGAAACGCTTGGCCAAGTCGTCCACGCTGACTTCGCCCAGTTCATTGAGCAGCGTCAGAATGTTGTGGCGTCGTTGGGGTGTATTTCGTTTCGACATGGTAGTGATAAGTTTCGTTTCGAAAGATAACGAAGGCAATCAAAACCTATTGGCGAAAGATCGTCAAGCAGATCGAAAAGTTTTTTGACACAGCACTAAGCAAAATGTGGGAGCGGGCTTGCTCGCGAATGCGGTGTGTCAGTCAACTTTTCAGTGCCTGACCGAACGCTTTCGCGAGCAAGCCCGCTCCCACATTTGAACTGTATTGATTTTGAGGTTGTGGATAACTCAGGTCTTTTTGATTTTGACCGGGCGTTTCCAGCCGTCGATATTGCGCTGGCGGGCCCGGGCCACAGCCAGTTGGGACTTATCCACATCCTGGTTGATGGTCGAACCCGCCGCTGTGTTGGAACCATCACCGATGGTGACCGGCGCAATCAGCGAGTTGTTGGAGCCGATAAACACGTCTTCACCAATGGTGGTCTGGTACTTGTTGGCGCCATCGTAGTTGCAGGTGATCGCACCGGCGCCGATGTTGCTGCGCGCGCCGATCACCGCATCGCCGAGGTAGGCCAAGTGACCGGCCTTGGCGTCGTCGCCCATTTTCGCGTTCTTGAGTTCGACGAAGTTGCCGACGTGCGCACGGGCCCCCAACACACTGCCCGGACGAAGGCGCGCAAACGGACCGGCATCACTGCCCTCGCCCATCACGGCACCGTCCAGATGGCTGTTAGCCTTGACCACCACGCCTTTGCGCAACGTGCTGTCCTTGATCACGCAGTTCGGGCCAATCACCACGTCGTCTTCAATGATCACGCGGCCTTCAAGGATCACGTTGATGTCGATCAGCACATCGCGGCCGACAGTGACCTCACCACGCACATCGAAGCGCGCCGGATCGCGCAGGGTTACGCCCTGGGCCATCAGGCGGCGACCTTCACGCAGTTGGTAGTGACGCTCCAGCTCGGCAAGCTGCTTGCGGTCGTTGGCGCCCTGCACTTCCATCGGGTCATGGGGCTGCTCGGTGGCGACCAGCAAGCCGTCACTGACGGCCATTTCGATGACGTCGGTGAGGTAGTACTCGCCCTGGGCGTTGTTGTTGGACAAACGGCTCATCCAGTCCGCCAGCCTGTTGGCCGGTACGGCGAGAATGCCGGTGTTGCCTTCAGTTATCGCGCGTTGGGCTTCGCTGGCGTCTTTGTGTTCGACGATGGCGGCGACCTTGCCGCTCGCATCGCGCACGATGCGGCCGTAGCCGGTAGGGTCGTCGAGCTCAACGGTGAGCAGGCCCATCTGGCCAGGTACGACGTGCTTGAGCAGGCGTTGCAGGGTTTCGACTTCGATAAGCGGTACGTCGCCGTAGAGGATCAGTACGGTGTCGGCGCTAATGAACGGCACAGCTTGCGCTGTCGCGTGGCCGGTGCCCAGTTGCTTGTCCTGCAACACGAAATTCAGGTCATCCGCGGCCAGGCGTTCACGCACCACTTCAGCGCCGTGGCCGATCACTACGTGAATGCGCTGTGGGTCCAGTTGTCGGGCGCTGTGGATAACATGACCGAGCATGGAATTGCCCGCGACCGGGTGCAGCACCTTGGGCAGGGCTGAACGCATGCGGGTGCCCTGGCCTGCGGCGAGAATGACGATTTCAAGAGACATGAATGGCTACCAATCCTGGGCGGTCCGGCTTCAGACCAGAGAAGTGTTTTGCTGAAAAAGAAAAAGGGTAGCCGAGGCTACCCTTTTTAATCAATCGCGCTTGAAGTATTGCGGCCAGGCCACTTACTTCTTGCGGATCTGCTGGAGCGTGCGCAGCTGAGCTGCAGCCTCGGCCAGACGTACAGCAGCAGCGCTGTAGTCGAAGTCCGCACCCTTTTCGTTCAGGGCCTTCTCGGCAGCCTTTACGGCTTCCTGAGCGGAGGCTTCATCCAAGTCGCCAGCACGTTGCACGGTGTCGGCAAGTACCTTGACCATGTTCGGCTGAACCTCGAGGAAACCGCCGGAGATGTAAAACACCTCACGTTCCCCGCCTTGCTTGGTCAGAGTGATCGGACCTGGCTTCAAGCTGGTGATCAACGGCGCGTGGCCCATGGCAATACCCAGGTCACCGAGTTCGCCGTGTGCAATCACCATTTCTACCAGACCGGAGAAGATTTCCCCTTCCGCGCTGACGATATCGCAATGGACTGTCATAGCCATCTGATTGCCTCAACCTGATGAGCGCCCGTTACCGGGCGCCGAGATTACAGTTTCTTGGCTTTCTCGATCGCTTCTTCGATGCCGCCGACCATGTAGAACGCTTGTTCTGGCAGGTGGTCGTAGTCACCGTTGAGGATGCCTTTGAAGCCAGCAATGGTGTCTTTCAGGGAAACGTATTTACCCGAAGCACCGGTGAAGACTTCAGCCACGAAGAACGGCTGCGACAAGAAACGCTGGATCTTACGAGCACGGTTTACCAACTGCTTGTCGGCTTCCGACAGCTCGTCCATACCCAGGATCGCAATGATGTCCTTCAGTTCTTTGTAACGCTGCAGCACGTACTGAACGCCGCGAGCGGTGTCGTAGTGCTCCTGGCCGATCACGTTCGGGTCCAGCTGGCGCGAAGTCGAGTCGAGTGGATCGACCGCCGGGTAGATACCCAGGGAAGCGATGTCACGGGACAGAACGACGGTGGCGTCCAAGTGGGCGAAGGTGGTCGCAGGCGACGGGTCAGTCAAGTCATCCGCAGGTACGTATACCGCTTGGATCGAGGTGATCGAACCTTCTTTGGTCGAAGTGATACGTTCTTGCAGAACGCCCATCTCTTCGGCCAGGGTCGGCTGGTAACCTACTGCGGAAGGCATACGGCCCAGCAGTGCGGATACTTCAGTACCGGCCAAGGTGTAACGATAGATGTTGTCGACGAACAGCAGAACGTCGTTACCTTCGTCACGGAACTTCTCGGCCATGGTCAGGCCAGTCAGTGCTACGCGCAGACGGTTACCCGGCGGCTCGTTCATCTGACCGTAAACCAGTGCCACTTTGTCCAGAACGTTGGAGTCCTTCATCTCGTGGTAGAAGTCGTTACCCTCACGAGTACGCTCACCCACACCGGCGAACACGGAATAACCGCTGTGCTCGATGGCGATGTTACGGATCAGTTCCATCATGTTTACGGTTTTGCCTACACCGGCACCACCGAACAGACCGACTTTACCGCCTTTGGCGAACGGGCAAACCAGGTCGATAACCTTGATACCGGTTTCTAGCAGATCGTTGCCGCCAGCTTGTTCGGCAAACGAAGGTGCTGGACGGTGAATGCCCCAGCGCTCTTCGGTGTCGATCGGGCCAGCTTCGTCAATCGGGTTGCCCAGTACGTCCATGATCCGGCCCAGGGTCGCTTTACCGACCGGTACGGAGATGGCAGCGCCAGTGTCAAGCACACCCAGACCACGTTTCAGGCCTTCGGTGGAACCCATTGCAATGGTCCGTACCACACCGTCGCCCAGCTGCTGCTGAACTTCCAGAGTGGTGCCGGCATCGCTTTGTACTTTCAAAGCGTTGTAGATGCTCGGTACGCTGTCGCGTGGAAATTCCACGTCGATAACGGCGCCGATGATTTGAACGATACGTCCGCTACTCATAGCTGGATCCTCTGAATATTTGAACCGTTAAACCGCGGCAGCGCCGCCGACGATTTCCGAGATCTCTTGGGTGATCGCAGCCTGACGCGCCTTGTTGTAGATCAGCTGCAAATCGCTGATCAGATCACCGGCGTTATCGGTAGCGTTTTTCATCGCGATCATCCGCGCCGCTTGTTCAGCTGCGTTGTTCTCGACCACCGCCTGGTACACCTGCGACTCCACGTAGCGCACCATCAAGCCGTCAAGCAGCTCTTTGGCGTCTGGTTCGTAGAGGTAGTCCCAGTGGTGCTTGAGTTCCTGATCCGGAGTCGCCACCAGTGGAATCAATTGCTCCACGGTTGGCTGCTGGGTCATGGTGTTGATGAACTTGTTGGATACCACGGACAGGCGGTCAATCCGGCCTTCCAGGTACGCATCCAGCATCACCTTCACACTGCCGATCAAATCATTGATCGACGGCTCTTCACCCAGGTGGCTGATAGCTGCAACGACGTTACCGCCGAAGTTGCGGAAAAAGGCCGCACCCTTGCTACCAACTACACACAGATCGATCTCGACGCCCTTTTCGCGGTTTACCGCCATGTCCTTGACCAGGGCCTTGAACAGGTTGGTATTCAGACCACCGCACAAACCACGGTCACTGCTCACTACCACATAACCCACACGCTTAACTTCGCGGTCGATCATGAACGGGTGGCGGTATTCCGGGTTGGCGTTAGCCAAATGCCCAATTACCTGGCGGATACGCTCCGCATAAGGACGGCTAGCAGCCATGCGCATTTGTGCCTTGCGCATTTTGCTGACCGCCACTTTTTCCATGGCGCTGGTAATCTTTTGCGTGCTTTTGATGCTCGCAATCTTACTGCGAATCTCTTTTGCGCCTGCCATGTAACACCTATCAGGTTAGCAAGCGGGAGCCTTGCGGCTCCCGCTGCGGCTTACCAGGTTTGGGTGGCCTTGAACTTCTCGATACCGGCTTTCATGCCAGCATCGATTTCGTCATTGAAGTCACCCTTCACGTTGATCTTGGCCAACAAGTCGGCATGATCGCGGTTGAAGTAAGCAATCAGCGCTTGTTCGAAGCTGCCGACCTTGGTGATTTCGACGTCAGTCAGGAACCCACGCTCAGCGGCATACAGCGACAACGCCATGTCAGCGATCGACATTGGGGCGTATTGCTTCTGCTTCATCAGCTCGGTAACGCGCTGACCATGCTCAAGTTGCTTACGGGTCGCTTCGTCCAGGTCAGAAGCGAACTGGGCGAATGCCGCCAGTTCACGGTACTGAGCCAGAGCGGTACGGATACCACCGGAGAGCTTCTTGATGATCTTGGTCTGAGCGGCACCACCCACACGGGATACCGAAACACCGGCGTTCACAGCAGGACGGATCCCGGAGTTGAACATGGCCGATTCCAGGAAGATCTGACCGTCGGTGATGGAAATCACGTTGGTCGGAACGAACGCGGAAACGTCGCCAGCCTGGGTTTCGATGATCGGCAGTGCGGTCAGGGAACCGGTTTTGCCGGTCACTGCGCCGTTGGTGAACTTCTCTACGTATTCTTCCGAAACGCGGGATGCGCGCTCCAGCAGACGGGAGTGGAGATAGAACACGTCGCCTGGGTAAGCTTCACGGCCTGGTGGACGGCGCAGCAGCAGGGAAATCTGGCGGTAAGCCACTGCTTGCTTGGACAGATCGTCATAAACGATCAGCGCGTCTTCACCGCGGTCGCGGAAGAATTCACCCATGGTGCAACCGGAGTACGGTGCCAGGAATTGCAGCGCAGGAGATTCCGAAGCACTGGCAGCCACGATGATCGTGTTGGCCAGGGCGCCGTTTTCTTCCAGCTTGCGAACCACGTTGGCGATGGTCGATTGCTTCTGACCAATGGCTACGTAGACGCAGAAAATGCCGCTGTCTTTCTGGTTGATGATCGCGTCGATCGCCAGAGCGGTTTTACCGATCTGACGGTCACCGATGATCAGCTCACGCTGGCCACGGCCGACTGGGATCATGGCATCGACAGCCTTGTAGCCAGTCTGTACAGGCTGGTCTACCGACTTACGCCAGATCACGCCTGGAGCAACTTTCTCGACCGCGTCGGTCTCGGTGTTGCCCAGTGGACCTTTACCGTCAACAGGGTTACCCAGTGCGTCGACTACGCGACCCAGCAGTTCCTTACCTACCGGAACTTCCAGGATGCGGCCTGTGCACTTGGCGCTCATGCCTTCAGCCAGACTGGTGTACGCGCCCAATACAACGGCACCTACGGAGTCTTGCTCCAGGTTGAGGGCCATACCGTAGACGCCGCCCGGAAACTCGATCATCTCGCCGTACATTACGTCGGCCAGACCGTGAATCCGCACGATGCCGTCAGATACGCTGACGACAGTGCCTTCGTTACGGGCTTGGGAGGTCACATCGAGCTTGTCGATGCGGCCCTTGATAATTTCACTTATTTCGGAAGGATTGAGTTGCTGCATTGCTCTGCTGCCCCTTCAAACTCAAGATTTCAATGCTTCGGCAAGTTTCGCGATTTTGCCGCGAATCGAGCCATCGATAACCAGGTCGCCGGCACGGATAACAACACCACCAATCAGGGATGCGTCCTCCGAAGCTTGCAGGCGCACTTCCCGATTGAGTCGTGCACTGAGAACCTTGGCGAGTTTGTCTTGCTGTTCTTGGTTCAATGCAAAAGCACTGGTCACTTCAACGTCTACCGATTTCTCTTCTTCGGCCTTGTACAGGTCGAACAGAGCGGCGATCTCCGGCAAAAGCGGGAGACGGTCGTTTTCGGCAACGACGTGGATGAAGTTCTGCACCTTCACATCAAACTTGTCGCCGCACACTTCAATAAAAGTGGCGGCCTTGTCTGCGCTCGTCAGTCGCGGGGCCTTGAGCACGCGCTGCATGGTGTCGTCTTGCGACACTGCTGCAGCCAGGCCGAGCATGGCTGACCAAGAGGCCAGCTGCTGGTGGGCCTGGGCGTGCTCGAAGGCTGCCTTAGCGTAAGGTCGGGCCAACGTGGTCAATTCTGCCATGATCGCCCTCGCTTAGATTTCAGCAGCCAGTTTGTTAACCAGCTCCGCGTGCGCGTTTTGATCGATTGTGGCACCCAGGATCTTCTCAGCACCGCCGACGGCCAGAGCACCCAGTTGGGCACGCAGCGCATCTTTGACACCGTTCAATTCCTGCTCGATCTCGGCCTGAGCCTGAACCTTCACACGGTCAGCGTCGATACGGGCTTTTTCAACAGCCTCTTCAACAATCTGATTACCGCGTTTCTTGGCTTGCTCAATGATTTCAGCTGCCTGTGCCTTAGCATCGCGCAGTTGATGGCCCGCTTTCTCTTGGGCCAACTCCAGGTCGCGAGCTGCACGGCTGGCAGCGTCCAGTCCATCCGCGATCTTCTTTTGACGTTCGTGCAAAGCTGCGATGACCGGAGGCCATACGAACTTCATGCAGAAAACGACAAAAATCAAGAACGCTAAGGACTGACCAATAATGGTTGCATTAATGTTCACGCCAATACCTCGCTCGTTCGTTGCACAACACACCAATCACTCGAAAAAACGAGTGATTAACCGGCGAGTTGACCAACGAAGGGGTTCGCGAAGGTGAAGAACAGAGCGATACCAACACCGATCATGGTCACGGCGTCGAGCAGACCGGCAACGATGAACATTTTAACTTGCAGCATTGGAACCATTTCTGGCTGACGCGCTGCGCCTTCCAGGAACTTGCCGCCCAGCAGGCCGAAACCAATGGCAGTACCCAGGGCGCCCAGGCCGATCAACAGTGCAACAGCGATAGCGGTTAGACCAACTACAGTTTCCATCTTTCCTCCCGACTTTTACGTCGTATGGTTTAGGTTTTTTAGATTTTAAAGCGGTAAAACAAATCGTTTCATAGCCCTGGTGGGCCACCTTCCCGTTTCACCGGGAAGGACATCAGACTAGTCGAGACTGGCCTTAATGGTTCTCTTCGTGCGCCATCGACAGGTAGACGATGGTCAGCATCATGAAGATGAAGGCCTGCAGGGTGATGATCAGGATGTGGAACACAGCCCACGCCCACTGCAGAACAATGCCCAGGCCGCTAAGCCAGAGCAGACCACTGCCGAACATCACAGCGATCAGAATGAACACCAGCTCGCCGGCATACATGTTGCCGAACAGTCGCAGAGCCAGGGAAATCGGCTTGGCGATCAGGGTGACGAATTCCAGCAGGAAGTTCACCGGGATCAGCAGGGCTTGAACAAAAATGTTCTTGCTGCCGAACGGGTGCAGGGTCAGTTCGCCGATGAAGCCGCCGATGCCCTTGATCTTGATGCTGTAGAAAATGATCAACGCGAATACCGACAAGGCCATGCCCAGGGTAGCGTTAGGGTCAGTGGTCGATACGGCACGGAATGGAATATGCGGATCGCCGCTGATCGCCATGGCGAGCTGAGGAATCCAGTCAACCGGGATCAGGTCGACGGCGTTCATCAGGAACACCCAGACGAAGATGGTCAGTGCCAGCGGTGCAATCACCGGGCTACGGCCATGGAAGCTGTCTTTCACGCTGCCATCGACGAATTCGACCAATACTTCAACGAAGTTCTGCAAAGCACCTGGCTGACCGGAAGTCGCCTTTTTTGCCGCCATGCGGAAAATCAGGACGAAGATCAGACCCAATGCGACCGACCAGCCCAGAGTATCCAGGTGGAAAGCCCAGAAACCCATTTCTTTGGCTTCTGCTGCGGTGTGGGCGAAGCCCCAGCCGCCGTTGGGAAGCTGACCGAAGGTCAGGTTCTGCAAGTGGTGCTGGATATAGCCCGAAGCGGTTGTTTCTGCCATGGTTGCCTCAAACGCCCTAAGGTTTCGAAAGTCTTGTTTTCATTAGCAGGGGAGCGAACCAGCTGACCAGTTGGGTCAACACGAAGACGCCGAATACAGCCAGCGGCGCCAATGGCTTCACACCTGCAAAGGTCAGTGCAAACAGCACTGCCGTCAAAATCAGTTTCCCCGCCTCGCCGGCATAAAATGACCGGACGATAGCCTGGGCTGCTCGGGCGCCGGAAAACCGAAAGGCCCTGTGAGCAAAATACATATTGGGCAGCAAGGCTATCAGGCCTCCACAGAGTCCTGAATATCCGGCTACGACTCCATGCCAATACCAAAGCGCCAACGCGGCGATTAATAAAATGACAAATTGAGCCAATAAAACCGGGAAAACGGCCAAGCGATGGAACGGCAACGTGTTTGGCGTGCGGGTTTCCATCACTTTTGCTCCTCAATGGTCGGCTGCCGAGAATCAATAACTTGGCATAATTTGTGCCGACAAAATGCGCGCAGAGTATAGGGGCGGTTCAGCCCCTATTCAACTGTCGGGTAGTGTTTTCCGATCACGCGCTACATAAGCAAATGTTTCAGCGGATGTGGGCAAGGACGCCCTGAAGCTCGTCAAGCGAGTTATATCCGATGACCAATTGCCCTTTGCCCTTCTTGCCGTGACGAATTTGTACCGCAGAGCCCAGCCGCTCGGCCAGGCGCTGTTCGAGGCGTGCGATATCCGGATCAGGTTTGGCTGTTTCGACCGGTGCAGGTTTGCCGCTCAGCCACTGGCGAACCAGCGCCTCAGTCTGACGCACCGTGAGCCCCCGTGCGACAACGTGTCGCGCCCCTTCAACCTGTTGATTTTCCGGCAAACCGAGCAAAGCACGGGCATGACCCATTTCCAGGTCGCCGTGGGACAACATGGTCTTGATGACTTCCGGCAATGCGATCAGACGCAGCAAGTTGGACACGGTAACGCGGGATTTACCCACCGCGTCGGCCACTTGTTGCTGGGTCAGCTGGAATTCCTGCTGCAAACGCTGCAATGCGATCGCTTCTTCGACCGGGTTGAGGTCTTCACGCTGGATGTTCTCGATCAATGCCATGGCGATGGCGGTTTCATCCGGCACATCGCGCACCATCGCCGGGATGGTTTCCTTGCCGGCCTGCTGGCTGGCGCGCCAGCGACGTTCACCGGCGATGATCTCAAAGCGGCCGCCGCCAATCGGGCGCACAACAATCGGCTGCATCACGCCCTGGGCCTTGATCGAGTTGGCCAGTTCTTCCAGCGCCTGGGGGTCCATGTCCCGGCGTGGCTGGTACTTGCCGCGCTGGATCAGGTCCAGCGGCAGGTGTTGCAGCTCGCGCTCGTCGGCCTGCACCGCTTGTTCTTCAAGCGAAGTGACAGTCGGACCACTCAGCAGTGCATCCAGTCCACGTCCGAGACCTCGTTTCTTGACGGCCATGGGGATTCCTTAAGTTGGCTGGGCTGCAGCGGTGCGTGGGTTGCGGCGTTGACGGCGAACCATCTCGCCGGCCAGTGCCAGGTAGGCTATGGCACCACGCGATGATTTGTCGTACGCCAGCGCGGGCATGCCGTAGCTTGGCGCTTCGGCCAGGCGGATGTTGCGTGGGATCACAGTGTCGTACAACTGATCGCCAAAGTGTTCCTTGAGCTGCGCCGACACATCGTTCATCAGGCTCAGGCGCGGATCGAACATCGTGCGCAGCAGGCCTTCGATCTGCAGGTTGGGGTTCAGCAGCTCGGCGATACGCTTGATGTTATCCACAAGGTCGCTCAACCCTTCGAGTGCGTAGTACTCGCACTGCATGGGGATAATCACCCCATCGGCGGCAACCAGCGCGTTGAGCGTCAGCATCGACAGCGACGGAGGGCAGTCGATCAAAATGTAATCGTAGTTCTCGCGGATCGGCGCCAAGGCGCTGCGCAGACGGCTTTCTTTCATCTGCATTTCGAGCAGCACCACTTCCGCCGCGGTCAAATCGCGGTTCGCCGGCAGCAGTTGATAACCACCGTGCTCGGAGTAGTGCATGGCCTGGGCCAGGTCACACTCGCCGATCAGCAAGTCGTAGACCGAATTTTCCAGGCCGTGTTTATCCACACCGCTACCCATGGTGGCGTTGCCCTGTGGATCGAGATCGATCAACAGCACCCGGCGCTTGGTGGCGACCAGGGATGCTGCGAGGTTGATGCAGGTGGTGGTTTTGCCCACGCCACCTTTCTGGTTCGCTATCGCGAATACCTTAGCCATTCTTGCTTGTGTTCCCAATCATGCCATGCGGCGCAGTATCAGCAGATGGCGTTGGCCTTGGCAACCGGGTACGGCCAAGGCGTGTTCGCTATCGAGGTGGAAGTCTGTCGGCAATGCTAACAGCTCGTCGCTTGGATGAACGCCCTTCATTGCCAGCCAGCGGGTGTCGAGGTCGCCCAGATGGCGCGTCCAGTTACTGAAGTTCTCCATGCTGCTGAAGGCCCGGGAAACAATTCCGTTGAAGGGCAGTTCAGGCGTGAATTCTTCGACCCGACTGTGGATAACTTGCAGGTTATCCAGCTTGAGCTCGAGTTTGACCTGGGTCAGGAAGCGGGTTTTCTTGCCGTTGCTGTCCAGGCACGTCACTTGCGACTCGGGAAACAGGATGGCCAGCGGGATGCCCGGCATGCCACCGCCACTGCCCACGTCCAGCCAGCGGCCGTTTTCGATAAACGGCATCACACTCAAGCTGTCGAGCAAATGCCGCGAAACCATTTCGTCGGGATTGCGCACTGCGGTCAGGTTGTAGGCCTTGTTCCATTTGATCAACAGGGCCAGGTAGCCCAACAGCAATTCGTGCTGGGCTGCGGTCAGGTGCACGCCCAACTGGCGTGCACCTGTGGATAACTCTTCGGCGTGTTGCGAGGTGACCAACGAACTCAAGCGCTTTGCTCCAACTGACGGCCCGCGCCGCGTTTTTTCAAATGAATCATCAACAGCGAAATGGCTGCTGGAGTGACGCCTGGAATACGCGAAGCCTGGCCCAGCGTTTCCGGGCGAGTTATCCCCAGCTTGCTTTGGATTTCTTTCGACAAGCCGGAAATCCCGGTGTAATCGATATCCACAGGCAGCTTGGTGTTTTCACTGGCGCGCAGGCGAGCGATCTCGTCCTGTTGGCGGTCAATGTAACCGGCGTATTTGGTCTTGATCTCGATCTGCTCGGCAACCTGTGGGTCTTCTGCGCCCTGGCCGGTCACTTCGACCAGACCAGCGTAGTCGATTTCCGGACGGGACAGCAGGTTGAGCAAGTTGTACTCGTGGGTCAGCGGCGTGCCGAATTTTTCCGCAATCGCATCGCCCTGCTCGGTGCCCGGGCGTACCCAGGTACTTTTCAGACGTTGCTCTTCGAGCGTGATGCTTTCGCGTTTTTTGCAGAAGGCTGCCCAACGCGCGTCATCGACCAGGCCCAGCTCGCGACCTTTTTCGGTCAGGCGCAGGTCGGCGTTGTCTTCGCGCAGGATCAAACGGTATTCCGCCCGGGAAGTGAACATCCGGTACGGTTCCTGGGTGCCCAGGGTAATCAGGTCATCAACCAATACACCGATGTACGCTTCATCGCGACGCGGGAACCAGCTGTCTTTGCCCTGCGCGCGCAATGCTGCGTTGGTCCCGGCGAGCAAACCTTGGGCGCCGGCTTCTTCGTAACCGGTGGTGCCATTGATTTGGCCGGCGAAAAACAGACCGGCGATAACTTTGGTTTCGAGGCTGTACTTCAGGTCACGCGGGTCGAAATAGTCGTACTCGATGGCGTAGCCCGGACGCACGATGTGCGCGTTTTCCATACCGCGAATCGACTGCACGATCTGAATTTGCACGTCGAACGGCAAGGATGTGGAAATCCCGTTCGGGTACAGCTCATGGGTGGTCAGGCCTTCCGGTTCGATGAAAACCTGGTGGCTTTCCTTGTCGGCAAAACGATGAATCTTGTCTTCGATCGATGGGCAATAACGCGGGCCGATACCCTCGATCACCCCGGAATACATCGGCGAACGGTCGAGGTTCGCGGCAATGATTTCGTGGGTGCGGGCGTTGGTGTGGGTGATCCAGCAGCTCACCTGTTTGGGGTGCTGTTCTTTGTTGCCCATGAACGACATGACCGGGATCGGTGTATCACCGGCTTGTTCGGTCATCACCGAGAAATCCACAGAACGCCCATCGATACGCGGCGGGGTACCTGTTTTCAAGCGGCCGACTCGCAGCGGCAACTCGCGCAGGCGTTTTGCCAGGGCAATCGACGGCGGATCACCGGCGCGACCGCCGGAATAGTTCTGCATGCCGATGTGGATAAGTCCGCCGAGGAATGTACCGGTGGTCAACACCACGGATTCTGCGAAGAAACGCAGGCCCATCTGCGTGACAACACCCTTCACCACATCCTGTTCGACGATCAGGTCATCGGCAGCTTGCTGAAATATCCACAGGTTCGGTTGGTTTTCCAGGGTTTCACGTACCGCAGCCTTGTACAGGATACGGTCGGCCTGTGCCCGAGTAGCGCGTACGGCCGGGCCTTTGCGGCTGTTGAGCACGCGAAATTGAATACCACCTTTGTCGGTAGCCATGGCCATGACGCCGCCAAGGGCATCAATTTCTTTAACCAGATGGCTTTTACCGATCCCGCCGATGGCGGGGTTGCAACTCATGGCACCGAGGGTTTCCACGTTGTGCGTCAACAACAGGGTTTTAACGCCCATGCGTGCTGACGCCAGTGCTGCCTCGGTACCGGCATGACCGCCGCCGATGACGATCACTTCAAAACGGGAAGGGAAATCCACCACGCACCTCGTGCCTGCTTATGTAGGTAATCAGGAATTGTTTGTTGAAAGAGTTTTCAAGCTTTGGCGGCAAGTATAGGGACTTAGCCCTTCCTAAAGAACCCTTTGCACAAAATTTAACCAGCTGTGGATGAATCACAGACAATAGAAATTAAAAAAGAAGAAATTTATAAGATCTTTGTTTTTATGTTTATTTCTACTGAGCCTGTTTTCTGTGGATAGATCTCTACAAGCCTCTGTTTATGGTGTGTACAGGGATTCAAAAGTCTGTGGTCATGTGCCAATGAGGCCCTTGGATAAGTGCTTTAAGCCTGTGGATTAAAGGGGCAGTTATCCACAGAGGGGTTTTTGCTCAGGTTTCAGGCCCTGTTATCAACTGGGCACAGGCGCGGTTATTCACAGGGCTTAATCCACAGAAATCCCGATTTGAGGGCATGGCAAGGCCGCCAAAGCTTTCGATTCGGTGTCTGGATCTAAAAAAAGGAGAGCTATTGTGAGAACTCGGCGGTGCAGTTAATAATAGCGATTATCATTAACCCGTCATGTCGCGCCCTATGCCCTTTCCTTCACACACGGCTGTCGTCCAGCACATCTATGAGCAGCACCATTCATGGCTGCACGGGTGGCTTAAAGGCAAGTTGCACAACGCTTGCGATGCAGCCGATGTGGCACATGACACCTTCGTGCGTATCCTGGGCGGCCGCCATGCAGGGCAAATTCTCGAACCGCGTGAATACTTGGCCACAATCGCCAGGGGTTTGGTGATTGACCGCTATCGTCGCTCCGCCATTGAACAGGCTTATAAACAGTCGTTGGCCGAGCGTCCTGAAGCCACTGCCATCAGTGAAGAAGACAAGGCGATCATCATCGAAACCCTGGTGGCTGTGGATAAAGCCTTGTCGGAATTGGGGCGGCGGGCACGCCATATTTTCATGCTGTCGCAGATTGAAGGTCTGACTTATCAACAGATCGCCGAGCAGTTGCAGGTATCGCTGACGACGGTCAAGAAACACATGATCCGCGCGCTCACCGAATGCTCATTGATCATGGCGAGCCTGTAATGCCTGCGCCGGATCGTAAGGTTTTCGAGGCGGCTGCCAGCTGGTACGTGCAGTTTCAAGCGCAGGTGCCTACCCCGGCCGAACGGCATGCCTGGCAGCAATGGCTCAACGGCGATCCCTCTCACCAAGCGGCATGGAACCAGTTGGAGCAATTACAGCGCAGCCTCGGCACCCTGCCCCAGGATTTCACACGTCGCGCTTTGTCAGCCACGCAACAACGGCGCCAGGTGCTCAAGTGGATGTTGGTATTGGGCGCCTCCGGTTATCTGGGCTTCAATGTTCAACAACACACGCCCTTGGGCAATTTCTGGGCGGATTATCGAACACGCGTCGGTGAACGCCGGCGCATCGAGCTGGCCGACGGCACTCAAATCGATCTGAACACCAGCACCGCCATTGATGTGGTGTTTGATCAACGCCAGCGTCTGGTCCGCCTGCGCGACGGCGAAATACTTATCCACACCGGCAAATTGGGCGGGCAAACGCCTTTTTACGTCGAAACCCGCGAAGGCCGGGTCCAGGCATTGGGGACTCGGTTTACCGTGCGTCAATTAGCGGGCTCAACTCGCGTGGGTGTGCTGGAAGACCAAGTGAGCCTCTCGCCTGCCGACCTACCGGATCACGAGCGAATACTCAGTGCCGGCGAAAGTGCTGACTTCGACCGGAGAAATGTGGGGCCCAATCATTTCTATCGACGGACCCAGGCGGCTTGGGTCGATGGCCAGGTCATCGTTCTCGACGCTCGCCTTGGGGATCTGCTCGCCGACCTTGCGCGCTATCGCCCCGGCGTTCTGCGATGCGATTCGGCTTCGGCAAGTTTGCGAGTCTCCGGGACGTTCCGCCTGGACTCCACCGACGCGGTACTGGCTAACCTGCAAGCCACGCTGCCGATACAGGTGAAATATTTCAGCCGCTATTGGGTCGCGGTCACGCGCCTGGGCTGAAAGCAAAAAATAATCCACAGGGGGTTATCTTTTTTTTACCTGGCCCGGCCCTACAGGTAATCACGACGCTACCTACAGGGCTTCACCACCTATGCGCCTTCCTACCAAACTACGCAAACGCCTTTCTCACCATGGCATGACCTACGGTTTATTACTGTGCTCGGCCTCCGCCGCAGGTTTATGGCTGCCAGCTTGTGCCATGGGCGCCAGCACCGAGCAGCACTTCACCATCGCTGCCGGCCCGCTGGACGCCGCCCTCAGCCAGTTTGCTGCCAGAGCCAATGTGATCCTGTCGTTTTCCCCCGAGCAAACCGCACGTTTAAACACGCCAGGGCTGGAAGGTGATTACTCGGTTGATCAGGGCTTTGCACTGCTGCTGCAAAACTCGGGGCTGCAGGCCGTGGCGCAGGCGCCTGGTAGCTATGTGTTACAAGCCGCGCCTACCGGGCAACTGACGTTGGCAGCCACGACCGTCAGCACTTATCAACCACTGGGTTTCAACCAGGATAGTGCCGGTGATGTTGGCTACAAGGCACAAAACAGCCGTATCGGCACCAAGACCAGTACGCCGCTGTCGGAAACGCCCCGGTCGGTATCGGTGGTCACAGGTCAGCGCATCAAGGACCAGAAGTCGCAGACGCTGACTGAAGTCTTGGGTTATGTACCGGGAATTTTCGCTCCACCCTTTGCCGCCGGCGATGGCCTGGCCGGTGATCTGTTCTTCATTCGTGGCTTCAACGCTACGGATTATGGCTACGGCCTGTTGCGCGACGGCCTACGGGTGCAAGGTAACCGGTATGACACCACCAGTGAGCCCTATGGCCTGGAGCGCGTGGAAATTTTCCGTGGACCTTCATCCCTGCTCTATGGCGAAAACGCACCGGGTGGCTTGGTTAATCTGGTCAGCAAACACCCAACTGCCACGCCGCAAGGCGAGGTGCAATTGGGCTATGGCTCCAACAATCGGCGCCAATTGGGTGTGGATATCTCCGGGCCGCTCAATGACAACGCCAATGTGCTGGGCCGCGTGGTCATGCTGGGCCGCAAGTCCGACACCCAGACCGACCATGTACCCGATGATCGCCTGTATATCGCGCCATCCCTGACCCTGAACTTCGACGACTACAACACCCTGACGCTGCTGGCCAACTACCAGAAGGACCATACCAACCTGGAACTCGGCCTGCCTGCCGCCGGTACTTTGCTCAGTAACCCCAACGGCAAGCTGTCCAAACACACCCTGCTTGGCGATCCGGATTGGAACACCTTTGAACGCGAAGCCTGGAGCACCGGTTACGAGTTCAGCCACAGCTTCAATGACGACTGGCAGTTCCGTCAGAACTCGCGCTACATGCAGTCGCGCATCAACCGCCATGAAACCTGGCCCAGTGCCTTGAATAATCGTGGCTTTGGTACCCAACTGAACATGACCGCGTACGACCGTTACAACAAGTCGATGGTGTACTCCCTGGATAACCAGCTCGAAGGTAAATTCCAACTGGGTGACCTGCAAAACACTGTGCTGTTCGGCGCCAGCTACGACCGCACCTCGTTCAATCAGGACTGGGACGCTGGGTTTGCCGGCACTATCAATGTGTATAACCCGGTGTATCTGCGCGACCCACTCACGCCGATCGCGGTACAGAACACCTTGCTTGAGCAGCAGATGAAAGGGGTTTATGCACAGGCGCAGAGCAAGTACGACCATTGGCTGTTCCTGCTGGGCGGGCGCCAGGACTGGGTCAACAGTGATTTTCGCGACAAGGTAAACAAGGCCAGTAACACCGGCTCTGAGGACAGGAAATTCACCTATCAGGGCGGGGTGATGTACCAGTTCGACAACGGGCTGACCCCGTATGTCAGCTACTCCACCGCATTTGTCCCGGTGCAGCAGATTTCCAATGCCGGCTCACCGTTAAAGCCGATTACCAGCCGCCAATACGAAGTGGGTGTGAAATACGAGCCGATCGGCTGGGACACCGCGATGACGTTGTCGGTGTATGACCTGCGCAAGCAAGACGACACCTACCTGGACGCCACCACCAACAGCTATCGCCAAGTGGGTGAAAGTCGCGCCAAAGGTGCAGAAGTCGAGATCAACAGCAATCTCACGCCTAACCTGAATATCACCGCGGCCTACACCTATACCGACGCAAGGATTACCAAGGATTCTGCAACGTCACTGGTCGAGGGACGCCAGATGACAGGGGTTCCACGCAACCAGGCGTCGGTATGGAGCAAGTACCGCTTCCTCGATGGCCAGCTCAAGGGTTTGTCCCTGGGCGGCGGTGTGCGTTACTTCGACAGTACCTTTTCCTACACCGCCCCTACGCTGTACGGCAAGTTGGATGCGGGAAGCGTGACGTTGGTGGATGCGGCCGTGGGTTATCAGATCAACCCACACTGGTCGGTGGATCTGAACGCCAAGAACCTCTTCGACAAGGAATATGTATCCGGTTGCAACGATGCCGGGCGTTGCTACTGGGGTGACAGCCGTACCTTGCTCGGCACGGTGTCCTACAACTGGTAAGGCCCTGTGGATAACTTGGCTACTTACCAATACAGAAGCTGGAAAAGATCCTTCCCAACAAATCATCGGAGCTGAACGCACCGGTGATTTCCCCAAGCAGCTGCTGTGCCTGTCGTAAATCCTCAGCCAGCAGCTCGCCAGCCCCCGCCAAGGTCAGCTGCGCCCGACCGTGCTCCAACGCCGCACTGGCGTGACGCAGTGCCTCCAGGTGCCTGCGGCGCGCGCTGAAGCTGCTTTCGGAGGTCTGCTCATAGCCCATGCAGGCCTTGAGGTGGTCGCGCAGCAATTCCAACCCATCGCCAGCTGACTTTGCGCTCAGGCTGATGGTGACGTGGCCATCGTCACTGGTCTGCATGGCAATGGTTTCGCCGGTTAGATCCGCCTTGTTGCGGATCAGGGTGACTTTGGTCGGGTTTGGCCGTTGCTCGAGAAATTCCGGCCACAGGGCAAAAGGATCCATAGCCTCTGGCGCAGTGGCATCCACCACCAGCAATACGCGGTCCGCTTCACTGATCGCCTTGAGCGCCCGTTCCACGCCGATCTTTTCCACCTGGTCGTCGGTATCGCGCAAGCCGGCGGTGTCGACCACGTGCAGCGGCATGCCATCGATGTGGATATGTTCGCGCAAGATGTCCCGGGTGGTGCCGGCAATCTCGGTAACGATCGCCGCTTCCCGACCCGCCAGCGCATTAAGCAGGCTGGACTTGCCGGCATTCGGCCGCCCCGCGATCACCACTGTCATGCCGTCGCGCAGCAAAGCACCCTGCCCGGCTTCGCGCAGGACGGTGGATAACTCATCGCGAACTTTATCCAGCATCGCCAGGACGTGGCCATCAGCGAGGAAGTCGATTTCTTCTTCCGGGAAATCAATCGCAGCCTCGACGTAGATGCGCAAGCTGATCAACTGCTCGGTCAAGTTATGCACACGCAGGGAAAAAGCGCCCTGCAGCGAGCGCAACGCATTGCGCGCTGCCTGTGCAGAACTGGCTTCGATCAAATCGGCAATTGCCTCGGCCTGGGCCAGGTCGAGTTTGTCATTGAGGAATGCCCGCTCGCTGAATTCCCCTGGTCGCGCCAGACGGCAGCCCAATTGCAGGCAACGCTGCAGCAACATATCCAGCACCACCGGGCCGCCGTGGCCCTGCAGTTCCAGGACGTCTTCACCGGTGAACGAGTTAGGGCCGGGGAAATACAGCGCCAACCCCTCATCCAATACCGTTTCATCCGCATCCAGGAACGGCCCGTAATGGGCATATCGGGGTTTCAACTCACGGCCGCTGATGGCCTGGGCTGCCACGCTGGCCAGCGGCCCGGAAATTCGAACGATACCGACGCCGCCGCGACCTTGAGCGGTAGCGACGGCAGCGATGGTTTCACGAGGAGCGCTCATCAGCAGGTTCCAGAACAAAAGTGACGGAAAGCAAAACGCCCCACTAGGGGGCGTCTTGAGTGGTTATCCACAGAGTAAATTACGCCGCAGCTTTTTTGGTAGCCGCTTCGATTTTACGTGTGATGTACCACTGTTGAGAGATCGACAACACGTTGTTGACCACCCAGTACAGCACCAGACCCGCTGGGAACCACAGGAAGAAGAAGGTGAAGATGATTGGCATCATTTTCATTACCTTGGCCTGCATCGGATCCGGCGGAGTCGGGTTCAGACGCTGCTGGATAAACATGGTCGCGCCCATGATGATCGGCAGAATAAAGAACGGGTCTTTAATCGACAGGTCAGTTATCCACAGAATGAACGGTGCCTGGCGCATTTCGACGCTTTCCAGGAGAACCCAGTACAGCGACAGGAATACCGGCATCTGCACCAGAATCGGCAAGCAACCACCCAGCGGGTTGATCTTCTCTTTCTTGTACAGCTCCATCATGGCCTGCGACATTTTCTGCCGGTCGTCACCATGTTGCTCTTTCAGAGCGGCCAGTTTTGGCGCAACGGCACGCATACGCGCCATCGACTTGTAGCTGGCTGCCGACAGAGGGAAGAAAAGCCCTTTGATCAGCATGGTCAGGAAGATGATCGAGAAGCCCCAGTTACCCACAATGCTGTGGATATGTTGCAGCAGCCAGAAAATCGGCTGGGCAATGAACCACAGAATGCCGTAATCCACAGTCAGTTCCAGACCTGGGGACAACTCTTTGAGCACAGCCTGGCTTTTCGGGCCGGCGTACAGGGTAGTGCTGGTTTCAGCTTTGGCACCTGGAGCGACGGTCAACGCCGGGCCAGTAAAACCAATGATGTAGTTGCCCTGGCTGTCTTTTCGGGTTTGAACCAGGTTGGCTTCACCCTTGTTCGGGATCCATGCGGTCACGAAGTAGTGTTGCAACCACGCAACCCAGCCACCTTGGACGGTTTCTTTCAGCGAGCCCTTGTCGATATCTTTCATCGACACTTTTTTGTACGGCTCGCTACTTGTCCACAGGGCGGCGCCCAGGTAAGTCGCGGTGCCGGTGGCGGTGCTGGAAGAAGGATCGGCGCTGTTGTCACGCTTGAGCTGGGCAAACAGGTTGCCCGTCCATGGCTTGGCGCTCTCGTTGTCGATCAGGTAAGTGACCTTCAAGTCGTACAGACCACGGGTGAAGCTGAAACGCTTGATGTAGTTGACGCCGTCGAGGCTGAATTTCAGGTCGACATTCAACTGGTTCTGGCCGTCGGCCAGTTGATAAGTCTTCTGTTCGGTCGAATAAACCGGACGACCGGTAGCACGAGCATCCGGACCGTCAGTGCCGGTCAGGCCGCTTTGCGCCAGATAAGTACGTTCACCACCGTTATCGAACAGTTGGAACGGAACATCCGGATGGTCTTGGCGACGTGGATACAGCGGCAGTTTCAACTGCGCGATATCACCACCTTGTGGGTCGATAGCCAGGTCGAGCACATCCGTTTTTACGTGGATGAGGTCTTTATTGGTGACCACTGGCGTTTCTAGAGGGGCGCTTGTCTCGCCATTCGCGCTGGGAACATCGGCACTCGCGGACGCATTGTTACCCAGCGGGGTGTCCGGAATAGCCGGCGCAGCCTGATTGGTAGCAACATTCTGAGTCGGCAGGGCAGCTTGGCCGTAGTCCTGGTTCCACTTAAGAACCATGACGTAGGACACGATTGCCAGGGCGACGATCAGGATCGTGCGTTTAATATCCATGATTACTCGGCCATCGAAGAAGAACGGGAGGTAGGGATAGGTGGAACCGGGTCGAAACCACCGGGATTCCACGGATGACAGCGGCCTAAACGACGAAAGGCCAGCCAGCCACCGCGCAGAAGACCATGATTTTCTATGGCCTCTAACGCGTAGCAGGAACAACTGGGGTAGAAACGACAGTGGTCGGCCATCAGAGGACTAATGGCATAACGGTAAAACTGGATCGGAACGAGTGCCAGTTTACGCATTGGTGCTGTCTACCCCTACAGTTTCGGTGCTGACTGCTGGTGCTGGCTTGTTGGTACGCGCCAAACGTTTCCAGAGCTTGCCGAAATGCTGAATCAATTCGGGGTTTTCTACATCCCCCAAGCCTTTGCGCGCGACGATAACAATATCCCAACCAACCAGAGTGTCCTGGTGGAGGCGAAACGATTCGCGCATCAGACGCTTGAGGCGATTGCGCTCAACGGAGAGCTTTACGCTCTTCTTGCCGATCACCAACCCGAGACGGGGGTGATCCAGATCGTTGTTACGCGCAAGGAGCAGGAGATTTTTCCCCGGAACCTTGCCGGTGGGGGAGTCAAAGACTGCCTTGAAATGCCGGGGGGTTAGCAGACGCTTTTCCCGACTGAAGTCCTGACTCACCACCAGTACCGGATTATCAAACTGCCAGACGCGCACGACCTTTGGCGCGGCGACGCGACAGGACAGCACGGCCGTTCTTGGTAGCCATGCGAGCACGGAAGCCGTGAGTACGGGCGCGTTTGATGGTGCTTGGTTGGAAAGTACGTTTCATGGCGTTGTTACCTGGTTCGTCCACAACGGGCCGGAATGGCCCCCGTTTTAAGAGACCGGCGATTCTAGAGAAAGCAAGCCTCTAGGTCAATTTCCAACCAGCTTTTCCTTCAATTAGATCTTCCATAGGCAATCGGCCCTTTTCTATCCGCCTGGCTTTCACGAGCAATGCCATAGATATAAAAATAAAGAAGGAAGTTATTTAAAGCTTTTCTGTAAAGCTTATAAAAGCTAGGCAGGCGATCATCTGTGGATAACTGCCTTGAGGCCATATTCCACCTGCTGTACAGAGAATGACAAGTACGGGGGAAAACAGTGCTCTGCCTGTGCTGCGCTGTCGGATAAGCTGTGGGTGGAATGGGTTGTTATCCACAGGCCAGTTACCCACAGACTTTCGACCCCACTTGTACAACGAGCTTAGGTACGCTTATCCACAGAGCTTATGCACAGACCATTGGTCGGCTTTTTTGCACTTAACACATTGATTTTGGCTGCTCTGTGAGCAACCTACATGTGGATAAGTGGGCGTCTGGCCGCTACAATGGCGGCTGTTTTTGCCTCACCGGCTTTCAACTTAGGGGATATCCGTGTCAGTGGAACTTTGGCAGCAGTGCGTGGAGCTTTTGCGCGAAGAGCTGCCTGCCCAGCAATTCAACACCTGGATCCGTCCGCTACAGGTCGAAGCCGAAGGCGACGAGTTGCGTGTCTACGCGCCGAATCGTTTTGTTCTCGATTGGGTCAACGAGAAATACCTGAGCCGCGTTCTCGAATTGCTCGATGAACACGGCAACGGCATCGCGCCCGTGCTTTCCTTATTAATAGGCAGCAAACGCAGTTCTGCACCGCGTGCTGCGCCGAATGCGCCGCTGGCGGCGGCTGCGTCTCAAGCCCAAGCGGCACCTGTTAATAACTCGCCGGCGCCCGTTGCCCAGGCGCCGTCGAAATCGTCGTCGCAGAAAAACGCGCCTATAAATGAAGAGCCATCGCGTGACAGCTTTGATCCGATGGCTGGCGCCAGCTCGCAGCAAGCACCGGTTCGCGCCGAGCAGCGCACCGTGCAGGTGGAAGGTGCGCTCAAGCACACCAGTTACCTGAACCGTACCTTTACCTTTGAGAACTTCGTCGAAGGTAAATCCAACCAGCTGGCCCGCGCGGCCGCCTGGCAGGTAGCCGATAACCCCAAGCATGGTTACAACCCGCTCTTCCTTTATGGTGGCGTTGGCTTGGGTAAGACTCACTTGATGCACGCTGTGGGTAACCATCTATTAAAGAAGAACCCGAATGCCAAGGTTGTGTACCTGCACTCGGAGCGCTTCGTGGCTGACATGGTCAAGGCCTTGCAGCTCAACGCAATCAACGAATTCAAGCGTTTCTACCGTTCGGTGGACGCCTTGCTGATCGATGACATTCAATTCTTCGCTCGCAAGGAGCGTTCCCAGGAAGAGTTTTTCCACACATTCAACGCCCTGCTCGAAGGCGGCCAACAGGTCATCTTGACCAGTGACCGTTACCCGAAGGAAATCGAAGGCCTGGAAGAACGCTTGAAGTCACGCTTTGGCTGGGGCCTGACCGTTGCGGTAGAACCGCCGGAGCTGGAAACCCGCGTGGCGATCCTGATGAAAAAGGCCGACCAGGCGAAAGTCGACCTGCCCCACGATGCAGCCTTCTTTATCGCCCAACGCATTCGTTCCAACGTGCGTGAGCTCGAAGGCGCGCTCAAGCGGGTTATCGCACACTCGCACTTCATGGGGCGCGACATCACCATCGAGTTGATTCGCGAATCCCTCAAAGACTTGCTGGCACTGCAAGACAAGCTGGTGAGTGTGGATAACATTCAGCGCACCGTGGCTGAGTACTACAAGATCAAGATTTCCGACCTGCTGTCCAAGCGCCGTTCGCGCTCGGTGGCACGTCCACGTCAGGTGGCGATGGCGCTCTCCAAAGAGCTGACCAACCACAGCCTGCCGGAAATCGGTGATGTGTTTGGCGGTCGAGACCACACCACGGTCTTGCATGCGTGCCGCAAGATCAATGAACTTAAGGAATCCGACGCGGATATTCGCGAGGACTACAAGAACCTGCTGCGTACACTGACTACCTGATGACACCAGCGCAGCTTATTAAGGCAAGGGACTAGACCATGCATTTCACCATTCAACGCGAAGCCCTGTTGAAACCCCTGCAACTGGTCGCAGGCGTCGTTGAGCGCCGACAGACCTTGCCGGTGCTTTCCAACGTATTGCTGGTGGTCGAAGGCCAGCAATTGTCTTTGACCGGTACCGACCTGGAAGTCGAACTGGTGGGTCGCGTGCAGCTCGAAGAGCCGGCTGAGCCCGGCGAAATCACTGTGCCGGCACGTAAGCTGATGGACATCTGCAAAAGCCTGCCCAACGATGCGCTGATCGACATCAAGGTCGATGAGCAGAAATTGGTGGTCAAGGCCGGTCGCAGCCGTTTCACGCTGTCGACCTTGCCGGCCAATGACTTCCCTACCGTCGAAGAAGGCCCAGGCTCGCTGACCTGCAGCCTGGACCAGAGCAAGCTACGCCGTTTGATCGAACGCACCAGCTTCGCCATGGCCCAGCAGGACGTGCGTTACTACCTCAATGGCATGCTGCTGGAGGTCGCTGAAGGCGTTATCCGTGCAGTGGCTACCGACGGTCACCGCCTGGCCATGTGCTCGATGCGTGCCGATATCGGCCAGCCGGACCGTCACCAGGTCATCGTGCCGCGTAAAGGTATCCTGGAACTGGCGCGTCTGCTCACCGAGCCGGATGGCAATGTCAGCATCGTCCTGGGTCAGCACCACATCCGTGCCACCACGGGCGAATTCACCTTCACGTCCAAGCTGGTTGACGGCAAATTCCCGGATTACGAGCGTGTGCTGCCAAAAGGTGGCGACAAGCTGGTGATCGGCGATCGTCAGGCGCTGCGTGAAGCGTTCAGCCGTACTGCGATTCTGTCCAACGAGAAGTACCGTGGTATTCGTCTGCAACTGGCTAACGGTCAGCTGAAAATCCAGGCCAATAACCCGGAGCAGGAAGAAGCGGAAGAAGAAGTTGGCGTTGACTACAACGGCGGCTCGCTGGAAATCGGCTTTAACGTGAGCTACCTGCTGGACGTACTGGGTGTGATGACCACCGAACAGGTTCGCCTGATTCTGTCGGACTCCAACAGCAGTGCCCTGGTGCAAGAATCCGACAACGACGACTCGGCTTACGTTGTTATGCCGATGCGCCTGTAATCATGCTCAGCAGAAGCTAGATGTCCCTCAGTCGCGTCTCGGTCACCGCGGTGCGCAATCTGCACCCGGTGACCTTCTCTCCCTCCCCCCGCATCAATATCCTTTACGGCGCCAACGGCAGCGGCAAAACCAGCGTGCTGGAAGCCGTTCATTTGCTTGGGCTTGCCCGTTCCTTCCGTAGTGCTCGCTTGTTGCCGGTGATTCAATATGAACAGCTGGCTTGCACAGTGTTTGGCCAGGTTGAACTGGCTGAAGGGGGGCACAGTGCCCTGGGGATATCCCGCGATCGCGGCGGTGACTTCCAGATTCGCATTGACGGGCAAAACGCCCGCAGTGCAGCACAGCTGGCAGAAATCCTGCCGTTGCAACTGATTAACCCAGACAGTTTCCGCCTGTTGGAAGGTGCGCCGAAAATTCGCAGGCAGTTCCTCGATTGGGGAGTGTTCCACGTGGAACCGCGTTTCATGACCACTTGGCAGCGCCTTCAGAAGGCCCTGCGGCAGCGGAACTCATGGCTGCGGCATGGTACACTTGACGCCGCTTCGCAAGCGGCCTGGGACCGGGAACTGTGCCTGGCCAGCGACGAAATAGATGAATACCGCCGCGCCTATATCAAAGCCTTGAAACCAGTCTTTGAGCAGACCTTGAGTGAGTTGTTGGATCTCGAGGGGCTGACGCTGAGCTACTACCGTGGTTGGGATAAAGAACGTGAGCTGAGCGCAGTGCTCGCCACGTCCTTGCAGCGGGATCAGCAAATTGGCCATACCCAGGCAGGCCCACAACGTGCTGACTTGCGCCTTAGATTAGGCGCACACAATGCCGCGGATATCTTGTCCCGCGGTCAGCAAAAGTTGGTGGTGTGTGCACTGCGTATTGCCCAAGGGCATTTGGTAAGCCAAGCCCGGCGCGGTCAGTGTATTTATCTGGTGGATGACTTGCCGTCCGAACTCGACGAGCAGCACCGCCGCGCGTTATGCCGCTTGTTGGAAGACTTACGCTGCCAGGTGTTTATCACCTGTGTAGACCACGAATTATTGAGGGAAGGCTGGCAGACGGAAACGCCAGTCGCTTTGTTCCACGTGGAACAGGGCCGTATCACCCAGACCCACGACCATCGGGAGTGAAGGCATGAGCGAAGAAAACACGTACGACTCGACCAGCATTAAAGTGCTGAAAGGTTTGGATGCCGTACGCAAACGTCCTGGTATGTACATCGGCGACACCGATGATGGTAGCGGTCTGCACCACATGGTGTTCGAGGTGGTCGACAACTCCATCGACGAAGCTTTGGCCGGTCACTGCGACGACATCAGCATTATCATCCACCCGGATGAGTCCATCACCGTGCGCGACAACGGTCGCGGCATTCCGGTCGATGTGCACAAAGAAGAAGGCGTATCGGCGGCAGAGGTCATCATGACCGTGCTTCACGCCGGCGGTAAGTTCGATGACAACTCCTATAAAGTCTCCGGCGGTTTGCACGGTGTAGGTGTGTCGGTGGTGAACGCTCTGTCCGAAGAGCTGATCCTGACCGTTCGCCGTAGCGGCAAGATCTGGGAACAGACCTACGTCCACGGTGTTCCACAAGAGCCGATGAAAATCGTTGGCGACAGTGAATCCACCGGTACCCAGATTCACTTCAAGCCTTCGGCAGAAACCTTCAAGAATATTCACTTCAGCTGGGACATCCTGGCCAAGCGTATTCGTGAATTGTCGTTCCTTAACTCCGGTGTGGGTATCGTCCTCAAGGACGAGCGCAGCGGCAAGGAAGAACTGTTCAAGTACGAAGGCGGCCTGCGTGCGTTCGTTGAATACCTGAACACCAACAAGACTGCGGTCAACCAGGTGTTCCACTTCAACATCCAGCGTGAAGACGGCATCGGCGTTGAAATCGCCCTGCAGTGGAACGACAGCTTCAACGAGAACCTGTTGTGCTTCACCAACAACATTCCACAGCGCGATGGCGGTACTCACTTGGTGGGTTTCCGTTCCGCACTGACGCGTAACCTGAACACCTACATCGAAGCGGAAGGCTTGGCCAAGAAGCACAAAGTGGCCACCACCGGTGACGATGCGCGTGAAGGCCTGACAGCGATCATCTCGGTAAAAGTGCCGGATCCAAAGTTCAGCTCCCAGACCAAAGACAAGCTGGTGTCTTCCGAAGTGAAGACCGCAGTGGAACAGGAGATGGGCAAATACTTCTCCGACTTCCTGCTGGAAAACCCGAACGAAGCCAAGCTGGTTGTCGGCAAGATGATCGACGCGGCACGTGCCCGTGAAGCGGCGCGTAAAGCCCGCGAGATGACCCGCCGCAAGGGCGCGCTGGATATCGCCGGCCTGCCGGGCAAACTGGCTGACTGCCAGGAGAAGGACCCTGCCCTCTCCGAACTGTACCTGGTGGAAGGTGACTCTGCTGGCGGTTCCGCCAAGCAGGGTCGTAACCGTCGCACCCAGGCTATCCTGCCGTTGAAAGGCAAGATCCTCAACGTCGAGAAGGCCCGCTTCGACAAGATGATTTCCTCCCAGGAAGTCGGCACCTTGATCACGGCGCTGGGCTGCGGTATCGGCCGCGACGAGTACAACATCGACAAGCTGCGTTACCACAACATCATCATCATGACCGATGCTGACGTCGACGGTTCGCACATCCGTACCCTGCTGCTGACCTTCTTCTTCCGTCAGTTGCCGGAGCTGATCGAGCGTGGCTACATCTACATCGCTCAGCCGCCGTTGTACAAAGTGAAAAAGGGCAAGCAAGAGCAATACATCAAAGACGACGACGCCATGGAAGAGTACATGACGCAGTCGGCCCTGGAAGATGCCAGCCTGCACTTGAACGACGAAGCCCCGGGTATTTCCGGTGAGGCGCTGGAGCGTTTGGTTAACGACTTCCGCATGGTAATGAAGACCCTCAAGCGTCTGTCGCGTCTGTACCCTCAGGAGCTGACCGAGCACTTCATCTACCTGCCTTCCGTGAGTCTGGAGCAGTTGGGCGATCACGCCCACATGCAGAATTGGCTGGCTCAGTACGAAGTGCGTCTGCGCACCGTCGAGAAGTCTGGCCTGGTGTATAAAGCCAGCCTGCGTGAAGACCGTGAACGTAACGTGTGGCTGCCAGAGGTCGAACTGATCTCCCACGGCCTGTCGAATTACGTCACCTTCAACCGCGACTTCTTCGGCAGCAACGACTACAAAACCGTGGTCACTCTCGGCGCGCAATTGAGCACCCTGTTGGACGACGGTGCTTACATCCAGCGTGGCGAGCGTAAGAAAGCGGTCAAGGAGTTCAAGGAAGCCCTGGACTGGTTGATGGCCGAAAGCACCAAGCGCCACACCATCCAGCGATACAAAGGTCTGGGCGAGATGAACCCGGATCAACTGTGGGAAACCACCATGGATCCCGCTCAGCGTCGCATGCTGCGCGTGACCATCGAAGACGCCATTGGCGCAGACCAGATCTTCAACACCCTGATGGGTGATGCGGTCGAGCCTCGCCGTGACTTCATCGAGAGCAACGCCTTGGCGGTGTCCAACCTGGACTTCTGATCAGGCTGCCCGCTAAAACAAAAAGGCCAACGCTCAGCGCTGGCCTTTTTTATTGGGTGAAATTTAAGCGTTTTGCAATTGCTCCACGTGGAACATCACTGTTTTTAGCCTTGGGCAGCCGCCGCCACACTCTCCAACCGATAGCCGTACCCATAGATGGTCAGCAGCTGCCAACCCCGGTCGGCGGTCAACCCCAGCTTGTTACGCAGCCGATAAATATGCGTATCCAGTGGCCGCGAGGAAACCATTTCTTCATGGCTCCAAAACCGCTCATACAGATATTCCCGAGACAGTGGCCGAGCCAGGTTGGCGAACAAGCAACTGGCCAGGCGGTATTCACGCTCAGTGAGGTTGATCGGCTTACCCGCACGCGTCACCGTCAGCTCGGCATCATCAAAGGTCAGGTCGTTGAAGCTCTGCACTTCATTAGTTGCAGGCTTTTGCAGCCCATGGCGGCGTAACACGGCGTTGACCCGAGCCTTGAGCTCGTTTGGCCGAAACGGTTTGCTGACGTAATCGTCCGCCCCACTGTTGAGCGCGGTGACGATATCGCTCTCGGCATCGCGGCTGGTCAACATGATCACGGCTGGGGGGGAGTCCATGTGCTCGCGGGTCCAGCGCAGCAATGCGATGCCTGTGATATCGGGCAGTTGCCAGTCGAGTATCAACAGGTCAAAGGTTTCGCGGCGCAGTTGGCGCAGCAGGTCTTCACCGCGCTCGAAAAAATGCAGGGACCAGGGTTGCTCTGCGGTGCTGGGGATCTGTCGCAGCGTCTGTTCAACCCGACGCAATTCAGCGGGTTCGTCGTCCAGTATTGCGACACGCATGGGTGGGTCCTTTCTACAAAAAATACGACAGCCGACGGTCTGTTCAATCGCGTAGGTAGTGCGCAGATGCCTGTGGTTGAATCTGAAGAATTGTGGGCAGACTCACTGTTCACAGGATCTATCGGTACGCTGATATCAAAGGGCCGTAAACCCGTTTAAAGTCTTTCGTACCTACTAGTCGAAAGATACCGGCTCCTACCCCTGAGGAAAAGGATCAGCCGACACATGCGCTGCCGTAAACCTGTACGTGCTGAGGTCAGATGCCGTCTGAAACTACCCGGGTGATGAGCACCATGACCTGTTCTGCCTATCGATTATGGTGTGCCCTGCCCGCGTTGCTGGCCTGGGCCATCGATACTGCGCAGGCTGCCCCGCCCTATCGCCCTGCTTATATTGACGAGCCGTTCCAGTGCCGTGCTCAACCGTTGCCGGCTGTTGTGCAGCATTTGACGGGGGAAGCCTGGAAGCTCGACGCTAAAGGCCGGGCTCAGCCCCTGCTGGAAGGGATGAGCATTGATGAGCAAGAAGGCGTGAAGACGTCGACATCGGCTTTTGTCAGCCTGCGCCTGGGTGATGGTTCCCGCGTGGTGCTGCCTTCCAGTTCACAGGTGCGCCTGCACTGGTTGCAAAAGCAGGCGATTCCCCAGGTCATTCTGGAACAGGGCCAAGTCGAGACCTACGTGATCAAGCGGGTCAGCGACTACGACCGTTTTCAGATCGTGACGCCGGTTGGTGTTCTCGGTGTGCGCGGTACGCACTTTCGCGTGCGCAATGACGGCGAGCAATCTGTGCTGGAGGTGCTCAACGGCCAGGTTGCGGTTAACCGTGCAGAAGGCAGCGCCGCAGCCGAAGTAAAGGTGGGCGCACGCCAAGGTCTGCTGATCAAACAACAGGGTGAACTCAAGGCCGTGGAGCTTTTGCCCGCGCCGGTATTGATTGGGCAGGACGGCCAGAAAGGTCAGTCGCCGGTCTGGAGCCTGTACCTGCGGCCATTGCCTGGCGCACAGCGCTATCGTGCCCAAGTGGCGACCGACTCAGCCTTTATGAACATTAAGCAGGAATACTTTTCCAGTGAGCCGAAAATGCGCTTCACTGGGCTCAAGGCATCGTTTTACCACGTGCGTTTGTCCGCCTATGACGCGCAGGGCCTGGAGGGAGAAACCGGGGTTTATGACATCTTCTATTACCCACCCGCCACCCAGGCACAGGCCAGCGGTGGTTGACCAATGATGCTGTGGCGCAAGGCCGAAAAACGCCAGCCCACCCATGCCCAGCGCTTGTTCCACGGCCTGGTGCGCGAGTGGCTGTGGATAGGTTTGCTGTTGTTGCCGATGACGGCTTACCTCTCGTTGAGCCCGGGCCTGGCGCTGAACAACCCGCTGTATGACAGCCTCAGGCGCCTGGCGCCCTTGCCGGTAGACCCGCGAATCTTGCTGGTGACCATCGACGACCCCAGTCTGAAAGAGCTGGGCCGCTGGCCCTGGCCGCGCAGTTTGCATGCCGACCTGATCAACCGCCTGAGCGCCGCACAACCGGCGGCCATCCTCTTCGATGTGATCTTCAGTGAGCCCGGTATCCCCGCCAATGATCAACGCCTCACAGCGGCTGTGTGCAACGCCGGCAACGTGGTACTGCCGTTGCTGCGTGAGGAAGCGGCCAGCTACAGCGCGCCCGACGCGCAAATGCTGCCGCTGCTCAAATGCGCTAAAGGTCTCGGGCATATCAATGTTGAAGCAGACAGTGATGGCGTGGTGCGCAACCTGTTTATGCGTGAAGGCCCGCCCGGTGACACCGCGCCGCAGTTGGCATGGATGGCCTATGCGGTGAGCGGCCAGGCCTCTGAGATGCCAGGCGAACCCCAGGAACCGATCAACCCGTCCTGGCATCGGGAGCACGCCATTCGAATCCCGTTCATCACTGCCAACACCCGTTTTCCTACGGTCTCCTACGCCAGCGTTCTGCGCGGTGAGGTCGCCCCGGAACAGCTGCGTGGCCGGCTGGTTCTGGTGGGCGCCACCGCGTCCGGCATGGGCGATCGTTTCGTCACCCCGCTCTCCTCGACGGTCGGCACCACGGCGGGTGTGGAGATTCAGGCCAACGTCCTTAATGGTCTGCTGCAAGGGCGTAGCATTGTTGATCTACCCGGCGCGGTGTCGGCCTTGATGGCGACTACCTGGGTGGCATTGTTACTGGGCCTGTTGTTGTATCGCCCACGCTACGCGTTGTGGATGACCCTGGGGTGCATGGCGAGCGCATTGTTCGTTTCGTGGGTGTTGCTGAGCCTGGGCCACTGGTGGTCGCCCGCTGCGTGCCTGATTGGTTTGCTGCTCAGTTATTTGATCTGGAATTGGCGGCGCCTCAGCGTGATCCTTGCCTACTTCGGCTGGGAGCTGGCGCGGCTGGATAACGAACCCAAGGTACTTCCAGAGCGTCGTCGTGCGCCTGCGAGCAAGGGCGATGTGCTGCAAGCGCGGATCTTTGCCCTGGAACAAGCGGTAAGCCGTACACGCGACACCCGGCGGTTTATGGCTGACGGGCTGGAGTGCCTGCCAGTGGCCACGCTGATTACCGATCCCAGAGGCAGCATCCTGCTGGCCAACCGGATTGCGCGTGAAGTGTTCAGTAATGAGTTGGTCAACCAAAACCTGCTCGATCAACTCGCCGATCTGGGTTATCCGCCGCTGCACAATGGTGTGCGCCCTGCTCTCTCAGCATTGGAACTCGTTGAGTTTCGCGACATCCACCAGCGTAGCCTGCGCATGGAGCTTGCCCCCTTGCTGCCGGCCGAAGGTGACGTCGCCCTCGGTTGGCTGCTGAGTCTCACTGACCTGAGCAAGGAACGCGAAGCCCAGCAGCACCGTGAAACCATGCTGCGCTTTTTGTCCCATGACTTGCGTGCGCCCCACTCGGCGATCCTGGCGCTGCTGGACGTGCATAACGGTGAGTCGCCGGTGTTTGTTCAGATCGAACAACAGGTCCGGCGCGCGCTGAGCCTGACTGAATCCTTCGTGCAACTGGCCAAAGCCGAGGCCGATGGCTACCAGTTTCAACCCACGCTGTTCGCGATGCTGGTGATGGATGCTTTCGATCAAGTGGCGGTCATCGCCCAACTTAAAGGCATCCACCTGGTTCATGATCTGGACGAGGCCGATGAAGGCATGGTCTGCGCGGATCAATCGCTGCTGACCCGAGCGTTGTTCAACGTGCTGGAAAATGCGATCAAGTATTCCCCTTCCGGCACCACCGTCACCTTGAGCCACGGCAGCGCGCAAGGGTGGCTGGAATGCCGCATCAGCGATCAAGGACCTGGCATTGCGCCAGAGGACTTACCGGAGTTGTTCAGCCAATACCGGCGCTTTGACTCGGCTCAGGGCAGTGAGGGCCTGGGGTTGGGGTTGACCATGGTCAAGGCTGTGGTGGAGCGCCATGGCGGTCGCATTCTGTGTGAAAGCGAGCTGGGTAAAGGTTCGACGTTCAGCCTGCAATTGCCGCTGCTCGACGAATGAAAAACGTACTTTTTTACTGTGCATAAAAAACCGGTCACAAGGACCGGTTTTTTTATGCTGAAAAAACTTATGCACGTTTTTCGCGATTTTATGAGCTTGAGAAATATGTAAGTAAATCAGCTTGTTATGAAGCAAAAACGTCAATTCGCCAACAAACCGTGCACAGGTTATCCACAGATCCTCAAATCGCTGGTGTCTCGACTACAACCGGCTCCGGAGGCAGCGAACCCATGGCGCGTTGCTGCGCTTCATTCCACGCTTGGGCGCGGTCATTAAGTGCGGCAATGGCACGTGGCCCCTCACCTTCGGCGTACATGGGCTCGCCAATAATCACGGTGATCGTACCTTCGCGTTTGGCCCAACCGGTCTTCGGCCAGAACTTGCCGGCGTTATGCGCAATCGGAAGCACCGGCAGGTGGGCGTTGACCGCCAATGCTGTACCACCGCGTGAGAACTTGCCCACAGTGCCATACGGCACACGCGTACCTTCCGGGAAGATCAGTACCCAAACGCCATCCTTGAGCAGCTCGTCACCCTTCTTGGCCACGTGCTTGAGCGCCGCCTTGGGGTTGTCACGGTCGATGGCGATCGGCCGCAGCATGGCCATTGCCCAGCCGAAGAACGGCACGTACAGCAGCTCACGCTTAAGCACCTGGCTCAGGGGCGAGAAGTACGCCGAAAGGAAGAATGTTTCCCATGTGCTCTGATGATTCGACAGAATCACGCAGGGCTGGTCCGGGACGTTTTCAGCGCCCTTGATCTCGAAGCGAATGCCCAGGAATACCTTGGTCAGCCACAACGCACAACGGCACCAATAGACGTTGATAAAACGATAGCGCGCCTTGAACGGCAGGAACGGCGCGATAAAAAAGCTCAGGGTGCACCACAGAAACGAACTGGTGCCCAGCAGCAGGTAAAAGAAGAAGGTTCTGATGGCCTGCAAAATCGACATGGCAGCATTTACCGTTGCGGGACATGGCCCGCCTGCTAAAAGCGCACTCCCGAGCAATCCTTGTTCAGGAAGCCGAGGGTGGCTAGTTGTTAATAAGTTCTGCGGCAACCGCCGCCAGATCGTCAAAAATCAAAGTGCCTACCGGCAGGTTTTTCGCCTGGGTCTTTTCGCCTTTACCGGTTTTAACCAAAACTGGCTGAGAGTCGACGGCTTTGGCCGCCTCCAGGTCACCGAGGCTGTCCCCGACGAACCATAGCCCAGCAAGCGGCACCTTGTAATGTTCTGAAATGGTTTTCAACATGCCGGGTTTGGGTTTGCGGCAATCGCAGCCCTCATCCGGCCCGTGGGGGCAGTACACCACCAGCCCCACCTCACCGCCCTGCTCGGCCACCAGCGTGCGCAAGCGCGCATGCATGGCGTCCAGGGTGGCGATGTCGTAATAACCGCGGGCGATGCCGGACTGGTTGGTGGCGATGGCCACCGTCCAGCCGGCTTTGCTCAACTGCGCGATGGCCTCGATCGAGCCGGGCAGTGGAATCCACTCCGCCACCGACTTGATGTAAGCGTCGGAGTCGTAATTGATCACTCCGTCCCGATCGAGAATCAGCAGTTTCAACATGATCAGCCCAGTACGGAAATATCAGCGATGTTGATGAACAGGCCGCGCAAACGCGCCAGCATGGCGTAGCGGTTTTTCCGCACGCCCGCATCCTCGGCATTGATCATCACCGCTTCAAAGAACGCATCCACCGGCTCACGCAAGGTGGCCAGGCGCGCCAGTGCTTCGGCGTAGTTGCGTTCGGCGAGCAGCGGCTTCACGGCGTTTTCCGCTTTGGCGATGGCTGAGTTCAGCGAGAACTCCTTGGCATCGGCAAACAGGCCAGGGTCAACTTCGACATTGCCGAGGTTGTCGGCCTTGCTCAGCAGGTTCGACACACGCTTGTTCACGGCGGCCAGGGCATCGGCCTCCGGCAGCTTGCGGAAGGCTTGTACGGCCTGGACGCGCTGGTCAAAGTCCAGTGCCGAACCCGGTTGCAGGGCACGTACCGACAGGTAGACGGACACGTCCACGCCTTCGTCTTCGTAACGCGCACGCAGGCGGTCGAATACAAACTCCAGCACTTGCTCGGCCAGGCCGGCTTGCTTGACCTTGGTGCCAAACTGGCCGACAGCGAACACCACGGCCTGGGTCAGGTCGAGGTCGAGCTTTTTGTCGATCAGGATACGCAGCACGCCCAGGGCCGCACGGCGCAGGGCATACGGGTCTTTGCTGCCGGTAGGCAACATGCCGATACCGAAGATACCCACGAGGGTGTCCAGCTTGTCAGCGATGGCCACGGCCGCACCGGTCAGGGTGCTTGGCAGCTCAGCACCGGCACCACGCGGCATGTACTGCTCGTTCAGTGCCAGGGCCACATCGTCCGGCTCGCCGTCGTTGAGGGCGTAGTAGTAACCGGCGACGCCTTGCATCTCCGGGAACTCGCCGACCATTTCGGTGGCCAGGTCGCACTTGGACAGCAAGCCGGCGCGGGCTGCCCATGCAGCGTCACCGCCAATGCGTGGGGCAATGTAGGCAGCCAGCTTGGAAACGCGCACGGCCTTGTCGTAGACGCTGCCGAGCTTTTCCTGGAACACCACGTTTTGCAGGCGCAGGTTGAAGTCTTCGAGCTTCTGCTTCTTGTCTTGCTTGAAGAAGAACTCGGCGTCAGTCAGACGCGGGCGCACGACTTTCTCGTTACCGGCGATGATCTGCTGCGGGTCTTTGCTTTCGATGTTGGCCACGGTGATAAAACGCGGCAGCAACTTACCGTCCACATCCAGCAGGCAGAAATACTTCTGGTTGTCCTGCATGGTGGTGATCAGGGCTTCTTGCGGCACGTCGAGGAAACGCTCTTCGAACGAGCACACCAGCGGCACCGGCCATTCAACCAGCGCGGTCACTTCGTCGAGCAGGCTTGGCGGCACGATGGCAGTGCCTTCCTGCAGGCGGGCCAGCTCTTCGGTGCGCTTGCTGATCAGCTCGCGACGCTCGTTGGCATCGGCCAGCACGTAAGCACCACGCAGGTCGGCGGCGTAGTTGGCCGGCGAGGTGATGCGCACGGCTTCTGGGTGATGAAAGCGGTGACCACGGGAATCACGGCCAGCCTTCTGGGCGAGGATGGTGCAATCGATGACGTGGTCACCGAGCAACATCACCAGCCACTGAGTTGGGCGCACGAACTCTTCCTTGCGCGCACCCCAGCGCATGCGCTTGGGAATAGGCAGGTCGTTCAGGGAGTCTTCAACGATAGTCGGCAACAGGCTCGCCGTTGGCTTGCCGGTAATGACCTGGCTGAAACGCAGTTTCGGGCCGCTCTGGTCGATCTCGCTCAGTTCGACGCCACACTTCTTGGCGAAACCAAGGGCTGCTTGAGTCGGATTGCCTTCAGCGTCGAAAGCTGCCTGGCGCGGTGGGCCGTCGAGGTTGATGCTGCGGTCCGGCTGCTGGGTTTCCAGCGCGGTCAGCAGCACCGCCAGGCGACGTGGCGCGGCGTAGACTTTTTTCGCAGCGAATTTCAGGCCGGCGCTGTGCAGGCCTTTTTCGATACCGGCCAGGAACGCATCGGCCAAGGTGTTGAGTGCCTTGGGTGGCAACTCTTCGGTGCCCAGTTCAACCAGGAAATCTTGAGCACTCATTGTGCAGCCTCCAGCTTAGCCAACACTTCATCACGCAGGTCTGGGGTTGCCATCGGGAAGCCCAGCTTGGCGCGAGCCAACAGGTAGGCTTGGGCGACGGAACGCGCCAGGGTGCGTACACGCAGGATGTATTGCTGGCGCGCAGTTACCGAGATGGCCCGGCGGGCGTCCAGCAGGTTGAAGGTATGGGACGCCTTCAACACCATTTCATAGCTCGGCAACGGCAGCGGCTGGTCGAGTTCGATCAGGCGCTTGGCTTCGCTTTCATAGAAGTCGAACAGTTCGAACAGTTTGTCGACGTTGGCGTGTTCGAAGTTGTAAGTGGACTGCTCCACTTCGTTCTGGTGGAACACGTCGCCGTAGGTGACTTTGCCGAACGGGCCGTCAGCCCACACCAGGTCGTAGACCGAATCCACGCCTTGCAGGTACATGGCCAGGCGCTCGAGACCGTAGGTGATCTCGCCGGTTACCGGGTAGCACTCGATGCCGCCGGCTTGCTGGAAGTAGGTGAACTGCGTCACTTCCATGCCATTGAGCCAGACTTCCCAGCCCAGGCCCCAGGCGCCCAAAGTTGGCGATTCCCAGTTGTCTTCGACGAAACGGATGTCGTGCACCAGAGGGTCCAGGCCGACATGTTTCAGCGAGCCCAGGTACAGCTCCTGAAAGTTGTCCGGGTTCGGCTTCAATACCACCTGGAACTGGTAGTAGTGCTGCAGACGGTTCGGGTTTTCGCCGTAGCGGCCGTCAGTCGGGCGACGACTGGGCTGCACATAAGCGGCGTTCCAGGTTTCCGGGCCGATGGCCCGCAGGAATGTTGCGGTGTGGAAAGTGCCGGCGCCTACTTCCATATCGTAGGGCTGAAGTACCACACAACCTTGCTCGGCCCAGTATTGCTGGAGGGCGAGGATCAAGTCTTGGAAGGTACGCACGGCTGGCGTAGGCTGGCTCACGAAATTCACCTGTTACTTGGGCTGCGATTTAAAGAGCGGGAGTATACCCGATTCGGCCCCGCCACCACTCCCTGGAGCCTTATGCCACGCTGCTTTTGGTGTTCTGAAGATCCGCTGTACATGGCTTATCACGATCAGGAGTGGGGAACGCCGCTGCGCGATGCGCAGGGTTTGTTCGAGTTGCTTTTGCTCGAAGGGTTCCAGGCGGGCCTGTCCTGGATCACCGTTTTACGCAAACGCGAGCATTATCGAAAGGTCTTGTTCGGCTTTGATGCGCAGCGTTTGGCCAGGCTGACCGAGGCTGAAATCGAAGCGCTGATGCTCGACCCTGGCATCGTGCGCAATCGCCTCAAGCTCAACGCCACTCGCCGCAACGCCGCCGCCTGGCTGGCGCTGGAGGACCCGGTGGGCTTGCTCTGGTCGTTTGTCGGCGGCGTGCCCAAGGTCAATCACTTTACCGATCGCAGCCAAGTCCCGGCGATTACCCCCGAAGCTGAAGCCATGAGTAAAGCGTTGAAAAAAGCCGGTTTCACCTTCGTCGGCCCGACCATCTGCTACGCGTTCATGCAGGCCTCCGGGATGGTCATGGACCACACTCAGGACTGCGACCGTTACGCGGACTTGGCCAACGCCGGTTAGAATGCCCGCTTTGCGCACCACACACGATCAGGAGTGACCTGTGGAAAAGTTTAAAGGCGCCTTGCTGGTAGGCGCTCTTCGGTTGTTTGCCCTGCTGCCCTGGCGCGCTGTCCAGGCCGTCGGCACGGCGATTGGCTGGATCATGTGGAAAACCCCCAACCGCTCCCGCGACACGGTGCGGATCAACCTCTCCAAATGCTTCCCGGACATGGACCCGGCCGCCCGCGAGCGTCTGGTGGGCCAGAGCCTGATGGACATCGGCAAATCGCTGACCGAAAGCGCCTGCGCCTGGATCTGGCCGGCTCAGCGTTCCATCGACCTGGTGCGCGAAGTCGAAGGCCTCCAAGTGCTGCATGAGGCATTGGCCTCAGGCAAAGGCGTGGTCGGCATCACCAGCCACCTGGGCAACTGGGAGGTGTTGAACCACTTCTATTGCAACCAGTGCAAACCGATCATTTTCTACCGTCCGCCCAAGCTCAAGGCGGTGGATGAGTTGCTGCAAAAGCAGCGCGTGCAACTGGGTAACCGCGTGGCGGCTTCCACCAAGGAAGGCATCCTCAGCGTGATCAAGGAAGTGCGCAAAGGCGGCCAGGTGGGCATTCCCGCGGACCCTGAGCCGGCGGAATCTGCCGGGATCTTCGTGCCGTTTTTCGCCACACAGGCGCTGACCAGTAAGTTTGTGCCGAATATGCTGGCTGGCCACAAGGCTGTCGGCGTGTTCCTGCATGCGCTGCGGCTGCCGGACGGTTCGGGTTACAAAGTGATTCTGGAAGCGGCGCCGGAAGATATGTACAGCACCGACACCGCCACGTCCTGCGCGGCGATGAGCAAGGTGGTGGAGCGTTATGTCGGCGCCTACCCGAGCCAGTACATGTGGAGCATGAAGCGCTTCAAGAAACGCCCGCCGGGTGAAGATCGCTGGTACTGACCACGTGATCGTTCCCACGCTCCGCGTGGGAACGCCGCCTGTGACGCTCCGCGTCACGGTTTTAAGGGCAGGCGCAGAGCGCCCAGGGCTGCATTCCCACGCAGAGCGTGGGAACGATCATAAGGCAAGCCAGCTCCCACAGGGATCACCTCAGGCCTGGCGGTCGAGTTTCTTCAGGAACACCGTCATCTCTTTTTCGGCCTGTTTGTCGCCATGGGCCTGGGCCGCTTCAATGCCCTTTTCCCACGCCAGCCGTGCTGCAGCGTTATCACCCTTCCCTTGCTGAGCCTTGCCCAACAACTTCCACGCCGCCGAATACTTCGGATCGAACTCGACACACTTTTGCAAATGCTCGGCCGCCTTGGCGTTGTCCTTCAAGTCCAGATAACCCTTGCCCAAGCCAAAGCGCAGCAATGAATTATCCACACCCTTGGCGAGCATTTTTTCCAGGGATTCGAGCATTTATTGTCACCTTGAGTGAAAGAAGGCTGTTGTGGCTGCCTAGAAAAAGCTCAGCCCCACGTGAAACAGCTTCTCCACATCGCGAATATGTTTCTTATCCACAAGGAACAAAATCACATGGTCACCCGTGGCGATCACCGTATCGTCATGGGCGATGATCACCTCTTCATCACGAATAATCGCACCAATAGTGGTGCCCGGCGGCAGGCCGATATCGCGGATGGCCTTGCCGATCACCTTGCTCGACTTTGAATCACCATGGGCAATCGCCTCGATGGCTTCCGCCGCGCCCCGGCGCAGGGAGTGCACGCTGACGATATCGCCACGGCGCACGTGGGCCAGCAAGGTGCCGATGGTGGCCAGTTGCGGGCTGATGGCGATGTCGATATCGCCGCCCTGGATCAGGTCGACATAGGCCGGGTTGTTGATGATGGTCATCACCTTCTTCGCCCCCAGGCGCTTGGCCAGCAACGAGGACATGATGTTGGCCTCGTCATCGTTGGTCAGGGCCAGGAAGATATCGGCGTCGGCGATGTTTTCTTCCATCAGCAGGTCGCGGTCCGAGGCGCTGCCTTGCAGGACCACGGTGCTGTCGAGGGTGTCGGATAAATGCCGGCAACGTGCCGGGTTCATCTCGATGATCTTCACCTGGTAACGGCTTTCGATGGCCTCGGCCAGGCGCTCGCCGATCTGCCCGCCGCCAGCGATGACGATGCGTTTGTAGCTCTCATCGAGCCGACGCATTTCGCTCATCACCGCACGAATATTCGCTTTGGCTGCGATGAAAAACACTTCGTCGTCGGCTTCGATCACTGTATCGCCCTGGGGCAGGATCGGCCGGTCGCGACGGAAAATCGCCGCCACGCGGGTTTCCACATTCGGCATGTGTTCACGCAGTTGACGCAGTTGTTGGCCCACCAGCGGCCCGCCGTAATACGCCTTCACCGCCACCAGTTGCGCCTTGCCTTCGGCAAAGTCGATGACCTGCAAGGCGCCGGGAATTTCGATCAGGCGCTTGATGTAATGGGTCACCACCTGTTCGGGGCTGATCAGCACGTCCACCGGAATCGCATCGTTGTCGAACAGGCCGGCACGGGTCAGGTAGGCGGCTTCGCGCACGCGGGCGATCTTGGTGGGTGTATGGAACAGGGTATGGGCGACCTGGCAGGCGACCATGTTGGTCTCGTCACTGTTGGTCACCGCCACCAGCATATCGGCATCGTCGGCACCGGCCTGGCGCAGCACGGTCGGGAATGACGCACGGCCTTGCACGGTGCGGATGTCCAGGCGGTCGCCCAGGTTGCGCAGGCGCTCGCTGTCGGTATCGACCACGGTGATGTCATTGGCTTCGCTGGCCAAATGTTCGGCCAGCGTGCCGCCGACCTGCCCTGCACCAAGGATGATGATCTTCATCCGGTCACTCCCTTAAACCCATTAGCTGCGCGCGGCAGCAATCTTGATCAGTTTGGCGTAGTAGAAGCCATCGTGTCCGCCTTCCTGCGCGAGCAACTGGCGGCCGTGGGGCTGCTTGATACCGGCCGTCGTGGCGAGGTCCAGTTCCCGCGCGCCACTGGTACGGGCGAGGAAGGCTTGGATCACCTCGGTGTTTTCTGTCGGCAGCGTGGAGCACGTGGCGTAGAGCAGGATGCCGCCGACTTCCAGGGTCGGCCACAGGGCGTCGAGCAATTCGCCTTGCAGCACGGCCAGGGCGGCGATGTCGTCGGGTTGGCGGGTGAGCTTGATATCCGGGTGACGGCGGATCACACCCGTGGCGGAACATGGCGCGTCGAGCAGGATGCGCTGGAACGGTTTGCCGTCCCACCAGGTGGCGGTGTCGCGGCCGTCAGCGGCGATCAGCTCAGCGCTCAGGCCCAGGCGCGCGAGGTTTTCACGCACACGCACCAGGCGCTTGGCCTCCAGGTCGACGGCGACTACACCGGCAAGGTCTTTTTCGACTTCCAGAATGTGACACGTCTTACCGCCCGGCGCGCAGCAGGCGTCCAGCACGCGTTGGCCGGGGGCCAGGTCGAGCAGGTCGGCGGCCAGTTGTGCGGCTTCGTCCTGCACGCTGATCCAGCCCTCGGCAAAGCCTGGCAGGCTGCGCACGTCGGTGGCGGTTTCCAGCACAATGCCGTCGACGCTGTACACACACGGCGTGGCGCTGATGCCGGCATCGGCCAGCAATTGCAGGTAGGCATCACGGCTGTGATGGCGACGGTTGACCCGCAAAATCATCGGCGGGTGCGCATTGTTGGCGGCGCAAATGGCTTCCCATTGCTCAGGCCAGAAGGCTTTCAGGGATTTTTGCAGCCAGCGCGGGTGAGCCGTGCGCACCACCGGGTCATGTTCCAGCTCGGCCAGCAGCGCTTCGCTTTCGCGCTGGGCGCGACGCAGTACGGCATTGAGCAAGGCCTTGGCCCACGGTTTTTTCAGCTTGTCGGCGCAACCGACGGTTTCCCCGATGGCGGCATGCGCGGGCACGCGGGTGTAGAGCAACTGATAGAGGCCCACCAGCAGCAGCGCTTCTACATCGGCATCAGCCGCTTTGAATGGCTTTTGCAGCAGCTTGGCCGCCAGCGCCGACAAGCGCGGCTGCCAGCGGGCGGTGCCAAAGGCCAGGTCCTGGGTGAAACCGCGATCACGGTCTTCAACCTTGTCCATTTGCGTAGGCAGCGAACTGTTCAGCGAAGCCTTGCCGTTGAGTACAGCAGCAAGCGCCTTGGCGGCGGCCAGACGCGGGTTCATTGAGCGACCGCCCCGAGAACCGTGCCCAAGGCAAATTTCTCACGACGGCTATTGAACAGGTCGCCGAAGTTCAGTGCCTTGCCGCCGGGCAATTGCAGGCGGGTCAGGCACAGCGCCTGTTCACCGCAGGCGACCAACAGGCCGTCCTTGCTGGCGCCGATGATTTCACCCGGAGCACCTTTGCCATCCGCCAAGGTGGCGGCCAACACTTTCAAGGCTTCGCCATTGAGGGTGCTGTGGCAGATCGGCCACGGGTTGAAGGCGCGCACCAGGCGCTCCAGCTCCACGGCCGGGCGGCTCCAGTCGATGCGGGCTTCGTCTTTGTTCAATTTGTGCGCGTAGGTGGCGAGGCTGTCGTCCTGCACTTCGCCTTCCAGCGTACCGGCCGCCAGGCCAGCGATGGCCTGGATAACGGCAGGTGGGCCAAGCTCGGCCAAGCGGTCGTGCAGGCTGCCGCCGGTGTCTTCGCCCGTGATCGGCGTGGCAACCTTGAGCAGCATCGGGCCGGTATCCAGACCCGCCTCCATGCGCATCACGGTCACGCCGCTTTCAAGGTCACCGGCTTGCACGGCGCGCTGGATCGGCGCCGCACCGCGCCAGCGTGGCAGCAACGACGCGTGGCTGTTGATGCAGCCCAGGCGCGGAATATCCAGCACGGCCTGGGGCAGGATCAAACCGTAAGCCACCACCACCAGCAAATCCGGCTTCAACGCCGCCAGTTCCGCCTGGGCATCGGCGTTGCGCAGGGTTGGCGGTTGCAGCACACAGATATTGTGCTCAAGCGCCAGCTGCTTGACCGGGCTTGGCATCAGTTTTTGCCCGCGACCGGCCGGGCGATCCGGCTGGGTGTACACCGCCACGATGTCATAAGGGCTGGCAAGCAGCGCCTTGAGGTGTTCGGCAGCAAATTCGGGAGTGCCGGCAAAAACAATGCGCAGTGGCTCGGTCATGGGAGTTCTCGGTAAAAAACAGTCACAAAAGAAAAAGGCTTGCCGCAGCAAGCCTTTGGAAGAAGGGCATCAAGCTTGCTGGCGATGCTTTTTTTCCAGCTTCTTCTTGATCCGGTCGCGTTTAAGCGTGGACAGGTAATCAACAAACAGCTTGCCGTTGAGGTGGTCGCATTCATGCTGGATGCACACTGCCAGCAGGCCTTCGGCGATCAGTTCGTAGGGCTTGCCGTCACGGTCCAGGGCCTTGATCTTCACGCGCAGCGGGCGTTCGACGTTCTCGTAGAACTCCGGCACCGACAGGCAGCCTTCCTGGTATTCGCCCATCTCTTCGGTCAGCGGTTCGAACTCGGGGTTGATAAACACCCGCGGCTCGCTGCGATCTTCCGACAGGTCCATGACCACGACACGCTGATGCACGTTGACCTGGGTGGCGGCGAGGCCAATGCCCGGGGCTTCATACATTGTTTCAAACATGTCATCGACCAACTGACGAACCTTGTCGTCCACTACGGCCACCGGTTTGGCGATCGTGCGCAGGCGCGAGTCGGGAAATTCGAGGATGTTCAAAATAGCCATAAGCGTAATTGCTGCACATGTGAGGTAAAGGCAAATCGGCGTTGGGATGGACCCAGACCGCCGGTGTGAAAGGCTCGAAAGCCGCGAAGGCTGTGGCATTTCACGCGAACGCACATAATAAAGGAGATTGACCCCATGAGGAAATCGCTACTCGTCTTGCTGTTGTGGGCGCCGCTCGCCGTGGCCCTGGTTCCCCAGCCCGGCCCGCGCCTGGAACAGGCCACGCAACAGGCTATCCGCCACTTTTTGTCGCACAACCGCATTTTCGATACGCCCCAGGACCTGGACAACGCGCCTTACATTGTTGCCGCCGACGCAGGAAGAGTCCTGGGCGCCAACGGTGAGCGCGTGTATGCCCGCGGTGACCTCGACCCGACCCAGCCGGACTATGGGATCTTTCGTCGCGGCAAAACCTACACCGACCCGCAAAGCCGGGAGCTGCTGGGCATCAATGCCGACGCCATCGGCAGCGCACGCTTTGTATTGGCGGGCGATCTCAGCACCCTGGCTGTGCAACGGGTCACCCAGGAAGTGCGCCCGGGCGACCGCTTGCTGCGTGCCGAACCCGTCGTCGAATCGGCCAACCGGGCGCCTGCGCCTTTCATCGAAGGGCACATTATCGATATTCCCAAGGGGGTTACCCAGATCGGCGTATTGGATGCCGTGACCTTGAACAAAGGCCGTCGTGACGGTCTGGCCGAAGGGCACCTGCTCACGGTAATCAAGACCGGCGTGAGCGTACGCGACAGCCTCACTGGCGCCCCGACCCAACTCCCCGATGAAGATGCTGGCACGTTGCTGGTGTTTCGCACCTACGAAAAACTCAGTTATGGCCTGGTGCTCAGAGCCTCTCGTTCGCTGGCGGTGATGGATCGATTCGAGACTGCCCGACAAACGCAATAAATAGCCTGCTAAATAAGTTACCAACAGAGTTATCCACAGCTTGTTCAGATCAAGGACGATCAAATGTATCCGACAAACAACCCTGAAATTTCCCCTGCAGAACTGGAAGCCCGACTACGCTTGCACAGGCTGCCGGAACTGGGCCCCAAGCGTTTTCGTGTATTGATCGAGGCATTTGGTTCTGCCTCCAGGGCCATCAGTGCACCGGCGAGTGCCTGGCGCTCCCTTGGGTTGCCAGCCGTTAGCGCCGATGCCAGGCGCAGCCCTGAAATCCGCGATGGCGCCAGTGCTGCGCTCGCATGGTTGGAGCGCCCGGCCCAGCATTTGCTGATGTGGGACCAGCCTGAGTACCCTGCGTTGCTGGCGCAGATCGACGATGCACCGCCGTTGTTATTCGTCGCCGGCGAGCCGAAAATCCTCGAAAAACCGCAGTTGGCCATGGTTGGCAGTCGCCGTGCATCACGCCCCGGGATGGACACTGCCGCCGCCTTTTCGCGCAGCCTGGCGAGCGCCGGTTTTGTCATCACCAGTGGCTTGGCCTTGGGCATCGACGGTGCTGCGCACCAAGCGGCATTAGATGTCGGGGGGCAGACAATCGGCGTGCTCGGCACCGGGCTCGAAAATTTTTATCCACAACGCCACCGCCAGCTCGCAGCGGCGATGATTGCCCAAGGCAGCGCGGTGGTTTCCGAGTTTCCGCTGGAGGCTGCGCCCCAGGCCGCCAACTTCCCACGACGCAACCGGATCATCAGCGGCCTGTCGCTGGGGGTGCTGGTGGTGGAAGCCAGCATGGCCAGCGGTTCGCTGATCACTGCCAAGCTTGCGGCCGAGCAAGGGCGTGAGGTGTATGCGATTCCGGGCTCCATTCATCATCCGGGCGCCAAGGGCTGCCATCAGTTGATTCGCGATGGCGCGACGCTGGTGGAGTCCATCGAGCACATCCTGGACGGCTTGCGCGGCTGGCAGGCGTTGTCCTGCCCGGCGCCGATGCCGGTCACCCATCCGTTGGTGGCGCTGTTGCACGCGGCGCCCCTCACCAGCGAGGCTTTGGCGGTTGCCAGCGGGCGGCCTTTGGCCCACACACTGGCGGCGCTTACCGAGCTTGAACTTGAGGGCCTGGTGATCTGCGAAAGCGGGCGCTGGCTTGCGCGCGGCCCGCTTATGTAATTAGTTTTTGCAAAGAACATCGGTAAACTGCGCAGAGCTTTAGTCCGGAGAGTGAGCAATGGTCAACAGGTGGCGTGTGCTGGAAGCCGCACGAGAAATTCGCGCAGGCGCGGTGATTGCCTATCCGACCGAAGCGGTCTGGGGCCTGGGCTGCGACCCGTGGAATGAAGACGCGGTAGACCGGCTGCTGGCGATCAAGAATCGCTCGGTCGACAAGGGGCTGATTCTGGTGGCGGACAATATCCGTCAGTTCGATTTTCTATTCGAAGACTTCCCGGACACCTGGATCGACCGCATGGCCAGTACCTGGCCGGGGCCGAACACCTGGCTGGTGCCGCATCAGGGCATGCTGCCGGAATGGGTGACCGGTGTGCATGACACCGTGGCGCTGCGGGTCAGCGATCATCCGTTGGTGAGGGATTTATGCGCGCAGGTGGGGCCGTTGATCTCTACCTCAGCCAACCCGCAAGGTCGCCCGGCGGCGCGCACGCGGCTTCGTGTGGAGCAGTATTTCCGTGGCCAAGTGGATTTGGTGCTGGGTGGTGCCCTGGGTGGGCGCAAGAACCCGAGCCTGATTCGTGATTTGGCGACGGGTGAGGTGGTGCGGCCTTCTTGAGACCGAGGCGCCTGCATTCGCGAGCAAGCCCGCTCCCACCTTTGATCGCATTCCAAATTTGGAACTGGGTCAAAGGTGGGAGCGGGCTTGCTCGCGAAGAGGCCATCACTGACTCCAGAGATAGATCGCCTTACGGCAGAAGAATGGTCGACCCGGTCGTCCTGCGCCCCGACAACTCCGTCTGCGCCTTCGCCGCATCCGCCAGCGCAAACCGCTGGTTGATATCAATACGCACCTTGCCGCTCTTGATCATCGCGAACAGATCATCAGCCATCGCCTGCAAGTCTTTCGGGTTACTGGCGTAGGTCGCCAAGGTGGGCCGAGTGACATACAGCGAGCCCTTCGCCGCCAGAATCCCCAGGTTCACGCCATCCACCGCGCCTGACGCATTGCCGAAACTCACCACCAAACCACGCGGCGCCACGCTGTCCAGTGAGGTCAGCCAGGTGTCTTTGCCGACGCCGTCGTACACCACCGGCACTTTTTTGCCGTCGGTCAATTCCAGTACGCGCTGTGCGACGTTTTCCTTGCTGTAGTCGATGGTTTCCCAGGCACCAAGGGACTTGGCCAGTGCGGCTTTTTCCGGCGAACTCACGGTGCCGATCAGCTTCACACCCAGGGCCTTGGCCCATTGGCAGGCCAGGGAGCCCACACCACCGGCAGCGGCGTGGAACAGAATGGTTTCGCCACCCTTCAACTCGTAGGTCTGTCGCAGCAGGTACTGCACGGTCAGGCCCTTGAGCATTGCGCCGGCGGCTTGTTCAAAGCTGATGCCGTCCGGCAGGTGCACCAGGTTGGCGGCAGGCAGCACGTGCAGCTCGCTGTACGCGCCCAGTGGGCCACTGCCGTAGGCCACGCGGTCGCCGACCTTGAACTGAGTGACCTCGCTGCCAACCGCATCCACCACGCCAGCGCCTTCTGCGCCAAGGCCCGATGGCAGCGCGGGCGGCGCATACAGGCCACTGCGGAAATAGGTGTCGATGAAGTTCAGGCCGATGGCCTCGTTACGCACACGCACCTGCTGGGGTCCAGGTTCTGCCGGGGTATAGTCCACATACTCAAGTACTTCGGGGCCGCCATGGGCGCTGAACTGGATACGTTTGGCCATCTGCACTTCTCCTGAGGTCGAATCGCGTAGCCCCCTATCCCACTCCTAACCTTGATCTTCGTCAACTGCGGCGCACCTAAGTGCAGAGGGATGGCAGAGGGAAGTAAGCGCAGTGGTATCCTGTGCGCCCATTTGCCGCCGACGCCCGATGGCCTCGCGTAGCTTTGCCCGATTCAAGGTGATGCCATGACTACCCGCACCGAGGCTGTAAAGGCCTACCTGCTCGACCTGCAAGACCGCATTTGCAGCGCCCTGGAAACCTTCGAGACGGACACTCGCTTTATCGAAGACGCCTGGACCCGGCCTGCCGGCGGCGGCGGTCGCACCCGTGTGATCGAAAACGGTTCGGTGATCGAAAAAGGCGGCGTCAACTTTTCCCACGTATTCGGCAGCGGCTTGCCGCCGTCCGCCAGCGCGCATCGTCCGGAGCTGGCCGGTCGTGGCTTTGAAGCCCTCGGCGTGTCGCTGGTGATCCACCCGCACAACCCGCACGTGCCAACGTCCCACGCCAACGTGCGTTTTTTCATCGCCGAAAAAGACGGCGAAGAGCCGGTGTGGTGGTTCGGTGGCGGCTTCGACCTCACGCCCTACTACGGCAATGAAGAAGACTGCATCCACTGGCACCGCGTGGCCGAGCAGGCCTGTGCGCCGTTTGGCCCAGACGTGTACTCGCGCTACAAGGCCTGGTGCGACACCTACTTCCATATCAAGCACCGCAATGAACCGCGCGGCATCGGCGGCTTGTTCTTCGATGACTTGAACGAGTGGGGCTTCGACACCTGCTTCGCCTTCATCCGCGCCATCGGCGATGCCTACATCGACGCCTACCTGCCGATCGTGCAGCGCCGCAAGGCCATGGCTTACTCCGAGCAGCAGCGCCAGTTCCAGGAATTTCGTCGCGGCCGCTACGTAGAATTCAACCTGGTCTACGACCGTGGCACCCTGTTCGGCCTGCAATCGGGCGGGCGTACCGAGTCGATCCTGATGTCGCTGCCGCCGCAAGTACGCTGGAGCTACGACTGGAAAGCCGAAGCCGGCAGCGAAGAAGCGCGCCTCACCGATTACTACCTGCAAGACCGCGACTGGCTGGGCCTTGCTGCGCCCAAGGCGGCTGTTTGATGGACCGTTATGTGGTGTTCGGCAACCCCATCGGCCACAGCAAATCGCCGTTGATTCACCGTATGTTCGCCGAGCAGACCGGCGAGCAACTGGACTACAGCACCTTGCTCGCGCCGCTGGAGGATTTCACCGGCTGTGCCCGTGAGTTCTTTGCACAAGGCCGTGGCGCCAACGTCACCGTGCCGTTCAAGGAAGACGCCTACCGCCTGGCCAACAGCTTGACCGAACGCGCCCAGCGCGCAGGCGCTGTGAACACCTTGAGCAAGTTGGGCGACGGCACCTTGCTGGGCGACAACACCGACGGCGCCGGCCTGGTGCGCGACCTCACGGTGAATGCCGGGCTGAGCCTGCAAGGCAAGCGCATCCTGCTGCTGGGCGCCGGTGGTGCGGTACGCGGGGCGTTGGAGCCATTGCTGGCTGAGCAGCCTGCGTCGCTGATCATCGCCAACCGCACCGTGGAAAAAGCCGAACTGCTTGCCGAGTTGTTCGACGATTTGGGACCGGTGTCGGCCAGCGGTTTCGATTGGCTGCGTGAGCCGGTGGACGTGATCATCAATGCCACGTCCGCCAGCCTGTCAGGCGATGTCCCGCCGATTGCCGGCAGCCTGATCGAACCGGGCAAGACCTTTTGCTACGACATGATGTACGCCAAGGAGCCGACCGCGTTCTGTCGCTGGGCTACCGAGCAAGGCGCGGCGGTGGCGATGGACGGTTTGGGCATGTTGGTGGAGCAGGCCGCAGAAGCCTTCTTCCTGTGGCGCGGCGTGCGGCCGGAGTCGGCACCTGTGTTGGCTGAGTTGCGGCGGCAACTGGCGGCCAACTGATTCCAGCCTTGTGAAGATCTAATGTGGGAGCAGGCAAGCCCGCTCCCACAGTTTTAACCGCATTCAGTCTTCGAAATGGATGGGGCAGTTGTCGGCCCCTTCCAATTTCTTTAATTCTTCCACGACCTGCGGCCTGGCCCGGCGCAACGTCAGGCTGCGCCCCACACCCACCAACCGCCGTGCCTCCTGGTGCAGCATCTCCACCCCGGAATAGTCGATAAAATTAATCTGCTGCGCCTCGATCACCACCCGCTCGCCCTGCAAGCTTTGCAGGCGCACTTGCAGGTAATGGCTGGCGCCGAAAAAGATTGAGCCGCCCACCCGCAACACGTCCTCATCACCGTCACGCCATTGCTGAACCCTCGGCTGCGAAGTGCGCTTGAGGTAGAAAAACAACGACGCCAACACCCCCGCGTAAATCGCCGTTTGCAGCTCCAGCAGCAAGGTCGCGACGCACGTCAGGCTCATCACCACAAACTCGGCGCGGCTGACGCGGAACAGCGCGCGGATGCCACGATGATCCACCAGGCCCCAGCAAATCAGCAGGATGCTTGCGGCCATGCTGGGGATCGGGATGTGCGCGATCAACGCCGCGCCAAATAACGCAAACACTGCCACCCACAGCGCGGAAAACACGCCGGCCAACGGCGAGCAGGCGCCCGCTTCATAGCTGAGGCCGGAGCGGGTAAAGGAACCGGCCGACAAGTACCCGGAGAAAAAGCCACCGACGATGTTGGATAAACCCTGCGCACGAACTTCCTGATTGGCGTCGAGCAATTGCTGCGAACGCGCCGACAACGAGCGCGCAATCGACAGGCTGGTGACCAGCCCGAGCATGCCCACCGCCACGGCGCTGGGCAGCAGGCGCAGCAGCATGTCCAGGTCCATCGGCAGCGGGCTGAACGGCGGCAGTTTGCCGATAAACGAACTCACCCGCGCCACATGCCCGAACATCGCCGGCCACAGCCACGCCACCAGGCTGCCCAGCGCCAGGGCGATCAACAGCGTCGGCCAACGCGGGGCCCGGTATTTGAGCAGCGCGCCCACCAGCAAGGTGCCCAGGCCCAGCGCCAGTGAGGCGTGGTCCCATTCCCCGGCATGGTCCACCAGTGCCAGCAAGCTATTGATCGCCGTGGCCTGACTGGGTAAATCCAGCCCCAGCAAGTTGGGCAACTGCCCCAAGGCAATCACCACGGCGGCGCCCAGAGTGAAACCCAGCACGACCGAATGCGAGACGAAATTCACCAGCGCGCCGAAGCGCAGCATGCCCAGCAACCACTGGAAAACACCGGCCAGGAATGTAAGCAACAGGATCAACGTGATGTAGTCCTGCGAGCCAGGCACGGCCAGCGGACTGACGCTGGCGTACAGGACGATGGATATCGCCGCTGTCGGCCCGCAGATCAGGTGCCAGGAGGAACCCCACAGGCAGGCGATCAACACCGGGATGATGGCGGCATACAGGCCGTATTCGGGTGGGAGCCCGGCGATCAGCGCGTAGGCGATCGACTGCGGCAAGGCGAGCACAGCGCCGCTGAGCCCGACAATCGCATCCCGGCCGACGCTGGCGCGGGTTTGGCGCGGCAGCCAGGCGAGGAAGGGGAAGAGAGTGTGGCGGTTGGGCCGGGGCATCGTGAGCTCGGGTTGGAAGGTTTGAGCCAGAATATCAGTACACATTGGTCCCTGTGGGAGCGAGCAAGCCCGCTCCCACATTCGGATTGCATCAGACCTTAGAGTTTGGCTTTTACTGCGGCCAGCGCATCCTTGCCATCCACGGTTTTTACCCCGTCGAGCCACTTGTCCAACACCGCCGGGTTAGCCTTGATCCACGCCTTCGCCGCCTCGGCATTGCTGACCTTGTTGTTCACCACCTGGGCCATGATGCTGTTCTCCATCTCCTGGGTAAAACTCAGGTTAGTCAGCAACTTTCCTACGTTCGGGCAGGCCTGTGCATAACCTTTGCGGGTCAAGGTATACACGCTGCCGGTGTCACCAAAATATTTCTCGCCGCCTTTGAGGTAATGCATTTTCAACTGCACGTTCATCGGGTGTGGCGTCCAGCCGAGGAAGGTCACGAACTTCTGTTTTTTTACCGCCCGCGACACTTCGGCCAGCATCGCCTGCTCGCTCGACTCGATCAGCTTCCACTGGCCCAGGTCGAAGTCGTTCTTCTTGATGATCTCCTGCAGCGAAATGTTCGCCGGTGCGCCGGAGCCGATGCCGTAGATCTTCTTGTCGAACTTGTCGGCAAATTTGTTCAGGTCGGCAAAATCATGCACACCGGCGTCCCACACATAGTCCGGCACGGCGAGGGTGAACTCGGTGCCGTCGAGGTTTTTCGCCAGTTGCACCACATCGCCATTGGCCACGAACTTGTCGTAGAAACCCTGCTGCGCCGGCATCCAGTTGCCCAGGAACACATCCACCTGGCCATCCTTGAGCCCGCCAAACGTGATCGGCACTGCCAGGGTGTCGACCTTGGCCTTGTAGCCCATGCCGTTCAACAGAAAACCGGTGATGGCATTGGTGGCGGCAATGTCGCTCCAGCCCGGATCGGCCATCTTCACCGTGTCACAACTCGTGTCCGCATACACATTGGCGCTGCTCAACGCCAAAATGCCCAGCACTACCGTCAACTTTTGCATGGCCTTCCCTCTATCTATTTATTGGTTTTGGCAGGGTTGTGGGTAACGTGCCTTGCGCTCCAGGTCGTCGAGGTCGATATGGTTGCGCATGTATTGCTGACTGGCGTCCACCAGTGGCTGGTGATCCCAGCTCTTGAGCTTGCCTTGGGTCAGCGCCTCGAACACCAGGCGGCGACGGCGTTGGCTGGCGAGCACCTGCTGGTGGATCGCCGGGATGTCCCATTTGGCCCGCGCCTCATTCAAAAACGCCTCGAACAGTGGCCGGTGTTCCGGTGACTGGCTGAGGTCTTCCCGCTCGTGCGGGTCGTTGTGTACATCGAACAGTAGACAAGGGTCGTCTTCGCTGTAGATGAATTTGTAGGCACCGCGCCGAATCATCATCAGCGGGCTGATGGTGCCTTCGGCCATGTATTCGCCAAACACTTCGTCGTGCCCGCCCTGCCCGTGCAAGTGCGGGACCAGCGAGCGGCCGTCCAGCGCCAGGCGTGGGTCCAATTCGCCACCGGCCAGTTCCACCAGGGTGGGCAGCAGGTCGGCGGTGGACACGGCGTTACCTACGCGGCCCGCCGCAAACTGGCCTGGCGCACTCACCAGCAGGGGTACGCGGGCGGCCATTTCGAACCAGTGCATTTTGTACCAGAGGCCACGCTCGCCGAGCATGTCGCCGTGGTCGCCGGAAAAGATGATGATCGTGTCCTCGGCCAGGCCGGTGTCCTCAAGGGTTTGCAGGAGTTTGCCGACATTGCTGTCGATATAGCTGCACGCACCGAAATACGCGCGGCGCGCATCGCGGATCTTGTCCACAGGCAGCGGCTTTCCCCACAGGTCGTAAACCTTGAGCAGGCGCTGGGAATGCGGGTCGAGATCGCCTTGCGCGGGGGTTACTGGCATTGGGATGTCGTTGTCGTCGTACAGGTCCCAGAACGGCTTGGGAATGGTGTACGGGTCGTGTGGGTGCGTCATCGACACGGTGAGGCAGAACGGCTGGTTGCCGTCTTCACGGATATGGTCGAACAGGTATTGCTGGGCCTTGAACACCACCTCTTCGTCGAAATCCAGCTGATTGGTGCGCACGCATGGCCCGGCTTGCAGCACCGAGGACATGTTGTGGTACCAGCTGGGGCGCACATCCGGCTCATCCCAGTTCACCGCCCAGCCATAGTCGGCGGGGTAGATGTCGCTGGTCAGGCGTTCTTCATAACCGTGCAACTGATCTGGCCCGCAGAAATGCATCTTGCCCGACAGCGCCGTGCGGTAGCCGAGGCGGCGCAGGTAGTGGGCATAAGTCGGTACATCGGCGGGGAAATCGGCGGCGTTGTCGTAGGCGCCAATCTTGCTCGGTAACTGGCCGCTGACCAGGGTGAAACGCGAAGGCGCGCACAACGGGCTGTTGCAGTAGGCGGCGTCAAACACCACGCCCTGTGCAGCCAGGCGGCTCAGGTTCGGCAACTTGATCGGGGAAGGTCCGTAGAACGGCAGCATCGGCGCGGCCATTTGATCGGCCATGATGAAAAGAATGTTCTTGCGCTTCATGATCTGTCGGCATTCCATAGGCGGTGTTTATGCCAATGAGCATGCGGCCCATGGAAAATGGGGTAAAGCCCATGAAAAGCAATGTCTAGGATAAGCACAGCTTATGTATGAATCCCTCGGTGATCTGTCCCTCGACCTGCTGCGTGCCTTTGAAGCAGCGGCGCGCCATCGCAGCTTTACCGCCGCCGCAATGGAGTTGGGCACCACGCAGCCGGCCATCAGCCAGCAGATCAAGCGCCTTGAAGAGCAACTGGCGATTCGCTTGTTCGATCGCATCTACCGAGGCATCGAACTGACGGATGCGGGCGCGCTGCTCTTCGAGCATGTGCAAGGAGGTATGCAAACCATCAACCAGGGCCTCAGCGCAATCACCCAGCAGGACCAGCACGAAGTGCTGCAAGTGGCCACCGACTTCGCCTTCGCCGCCTACTGGCTGATGCCGCGCCTGCATCGCTTTCACCAGGCCAACCCGCAGGTGGATGTGAGCCTGGTGACCAGCGAGCGCAACCACGCCACGTTGCGCAGCGATATCGACGTGGCGGTGTTGTTTGGCGATGGGCGTTTCAAGCAGGGCGAGAGCTTGTGGCTGTTCAACGAGGAGGTGTTTCCGGTGTGCAGCCCGCAGTGGCTAAAGGCTCAATCCACGCCATTGACTGTACAAAATTTGCACGATTACCCACTGCTGCACTTGCGTCAGGAAAATAACAGCCAGTGGTTCGACTGGAGCGGCGTGTTTCGTGAGTTGGGCATCACCACGGCGCCTACGCCTGGGCAATTGCGCTTCGACAATTACACCCTGCTGATTCAGGCCGCGATTGCCGGCCAGGGCGTGGCTATCGGTTGGCGGCATTTGGTGGATAACCTGCTGGAGCAGAACTGGCTGTGTCGACCGATCAGCGACACAGTGATCTCGCGCTTCGGTTATTACGTGGTGCAGCCCCAGCGCAAACGCCGGGGGCAATTGGTCGAGCGCTTTGTCGACTGGCTGGTGGCCGAGCAAGCCAGCAGCGCGCAGTCGTTGACCGGGCTGGCCCTGCCGTCGATTGCGGTCTAGGATCGGCGCATATTGGATCCGGATTTCGCCATGCAACGTATCAAGGGCTACCACGCCCATATCTACTTTGACGCCAGCACCATCGACCAGGCGCGCAAGCTCTGCGAGGACGCGGCCAAGCTGTTCCCGTTGAGCATGGGCCGTGTACACGAAAAGCCGGTCGGCCCGCACCCGGACTGGAGCTGCCAGCTGGCATTCGAGCCGGAATACATCGGCGTGGTGTTGCCCTGGCTGGCGCTGCATCGTGATGGGCTGGTGGTGTTCCTGCACCCGGACACCGGCGATGACCTCAAGGATCACACCGATTACGCGATCTGGATGGGCGCGATGCGCGAGCTGAACCTGTCTGGTTTTTAACCACGGTTAATACCAATCCCATCACCTTGCGCAAAGGCGATGGGATTTTTTATTACCCACTCCCAATATATGGGACAGTTATTTATATATTGAGATATTGCCAGCCGTAGGTTTATATTCGCCCATCAGCTTTTTCAGCACCCACTCATTTCAGGTGAAGCGATGCAGGCGCAATTGATCGCGCTCGACTGGGGGACCAGCTCCCTTCGTGCTTACAAACTCGGCCCGGCTGGCAGCGTGCTCGAACAGCGCGCGTTGGCGTTCGGCATCATGCACCTGCCCAGTGAACCCCGGGTCATTGCCGGCGTGCTGTGCAGTGACGGCTTTGAGTTGGCGTTCGATGCGGCCTGCGGCGACTGGCTCGACGCGCAGCCCGGCCTGGCGGTGATTGCCTGCGGCATGGTCGGCAGCGCCCAAGGCTGGAGCGAAGCGGCTTACCGCCAAACGCCCGTCGACGTCGCCAGCCTCGGTCAGGCCTTGCACCCGGTGCGCAGCCTGCGCGGGGTGCAGGTGCATATTGTGCCGGGTGTGATCGAGCGGGTCGGCTTGCCCAATGTGATGCGCGGCGAAGAAACCCAAGTGCTGGGTGTGCTGCAAGGCCTGGGCGCCGACGTGCTGATCGGCCTGCCGGGCAGCCATTCCAAATGGGTCGAGGTGGTTGAAGGCTGCATCACCCACTTCGACACCTTCATGACCGGCGAGGTGTTTGCGGTACTCAGCAAGCACAGCATTCTCGGGCGTACCCAGCAACCGTCCGAACAATTTGAGGTCGAGGCGTTTGATCGTGGCGTGCGCGTGGCGCTTTCGGAGGATGGCCGGCGCGGCGTGCTGTCGACCTTGTTCAGCGCCCGTACCCTGGGCTTGACCGGCGAACTGGCACCCGACGAACAGCCCGATTATCTGTCCGGCCTGCTGATCGGCCACGAACTCGCCGGTTTGCCGCAGCAGGCCAAACACACGCCTATCGTTCTGGTCGGCGCTGCAAAACTCTGCGCCTGCTACCAACGCGCCCTCGCCCTCAGCGGCTTTACCCACGTCAGCCTCGCCCAGGAAGCCACCGCGCGCGGCCTGTGGCAGTTGGCCGTTGCCGCTGGGCTCACTCAACCTGTACAGGAGGCCTGACATGCTCAAGCAAGCACTCGCACACAACGGTTTGATCGCAATTTTGCGTGGCGTGCGCCCGGATGAAGCCCAGGCGATTGGCCAGGTGCTCTATAAGGCCGGTTTTCGCGTGATCGAGGTGCCACTGAATTCGCCGGACCCTTACACCAGCATCCGCACCCTGCGCGACACCCTGCCCGCCGATTGCCTGATCGGCGCGGGCACCGTGTTGACCCCGGAACAGGTTGAGCAGGTCAAAGCTGCCGGTGGCCAGGTCATCGTCATGCCCCACAGCGATGCCAAGGTATTGCGTGCCGCCAAGGCGGCGGGGCTGTTCCTGTCGCCGGGTGTGGCAACGCCGACCGAAGCCTTCGCCGCCTTGGCCGAAGGCGCCGACGTATTGAAGCTGTTCCCGGCCGAGCAAATGGGCCCGGCGGTAATCAAGGCGTGGCTGGCGGTATTGCCCACCGGCACATTGCTGCTGCCGGTGGGCGGCGTAACCCCAGGCAACATGCAGGTGTATTTCGACGCGGGCGCGAAGGGTTTCGGCCTGGGTTCCGGGTTGTTCAAACCGGGCATGTCGGTTGACCAAGTGGCGAGCAATGCCCAGGCCTATGCCGCGGCCTGGAACGCGCTTAACTGAACTCAAGGTTTGCGCCCCTGGCGCTGCATCGATAAGAGAGATAAGAAGATGAAAATCACCAAACTGACCACCTTTATCGTCCCGCCGCGCTGGTGCTTCCTCAAGGTTGAGACCGACCAGGGCGTGACCGGTTGGGGTGAGCCTGTGGTGGAGGGCCGCGCCCACACCGTGGCCGCCGCCGTCGAGGAACTCTGCGACTACCTGATCGGCAAAGACCCACGCAATATCGAAGATATCTGGACCGTGCTCTACCGTGGCGGCTTCTACCGGGGCGGCGCGGTGCACATGAGCGCCCTCGCCGGTATCGACCAGGCACTGTGGGACATCAAGGGCAAGGCGCTCGGCGTGTCGGTCAGCGACCTGCTGGGTGGCCAGGTGCGGGACAAGATCCGCGTGTATTCCTGGATCGGCGGCGACCGCCCCGCCGACACCGCCCGCGCCGCCAAAGAGGCCGTGGCCCGTGGCTTTACCGCTGTGAAGATGAATGGCACCGAAGAGTTGCAGTTCGTCGACAGTTTCGAAAAAGTCGACCTCGCGCTGGCCAACGTGGCCGCTGTGCGCGATGCCGTCGGGCCTAACGTCGGCATCGGCGTCGACTTCCATGGCCGCGTGCACAAGCCCATGGCCAAGGTGCTGATGAAAGAGCTGGACCCGTACAAACTGATGTTTATCGAAGAACCGGTGCTCAGCGAAAACTACGAAGCGCTCAAAGAGCTGGCGCCGCTGACCAGCACGCCGATTGCCCTGGGCGAGCGGCTGTTTTCCCGTTGGGACTTCAAGCGTGTGCTCAGCGAAGGCTACGTCGACATCATCCAGCCGGACGCGTCCCATGCCGGCGGCATCACCGAAACCCGCAAGATCGCCAACATGGCCGAAGCCTATGACGTGGCCCTGGCCCTGCACTGCCCGCTGGGCCCGATTGCCCTGGCGGCGTGCCTGCAATTGGACGCGGTTTGTTACAACGCGTTTATTCAGGAGCAAAGCCTGGGTATCCACTACAACGAGAGCAATGACCTGCTCGATTACGTGCGCGACCCAGGCGTGTTCGACTATGACAAAGGCTTTGTGAAGATCCCCAACGGGCCGGGCCTGGGCATTGAGATCAACGAGGAATACGTGATCGAACGCGCCGCCATCGGCCACCGCTGGCGCAACCCGATCTGGCGGCATGCCGACGGCAGCTTTGCTGAGTGGTGATTGCTCACTGAAGGAATGCGGTCAAGTGTGGGAGCGGGCTTGCTCGCGAATGCGGTAGTTCAGTCCCAGGTGTGTTGAATGACACACCGTATTCGCGAGCAAGCCCGCTCCCACATTTTGATCCGGTTTCTTCAGTCAGGCCCCATTCCGGTCCTCAATAATCATAAAAAGAGGCAACCCCCCCATGCACCCTGAATCCTTCACCGGGCAGGCTTCTCTCGTCACGCCCAGCAGAAAGCGTTTCTTTATCATGGTGCTGCTGTTTATCACCGTGGTGATCAACTACCTCGACCGCAGCAACCTGTCGATTGCCGCCCCGGCGCTCACCAGCGAACTGGGGATCGACCCGGTGCATGTCGGGCTGATCTTCTCCGCGTTCGGCTGGACCTACGCCGCCATGCAGATTCCCGGCGGCTGGCTGGTGGACCGCGTGCCGCCGCGCATTCTCTATACCGCTGCCCTGCTGTTGTGGTCCATTGCCACGGTGATGCTGGGGTTTGCGGCCAGCTTTATCGCGCTGTTTGTGCTGCGCATGGCCGTCGGTGCCCTGGAAGCACCCGCTTACCCAATCAACAGCCGCGTGGTCACCACCTGGTTTCCCGAGCGCGAGCGTGCCACCGCGATTGGCGTTTACACCTCCGGGCAATTTGTCGGGCTGGCGTTTCTGACGCCGGTGCTGGCTTGGCTGCAGCACGCATTCGGCTGGCACATGGTGTTCGTCGCCACCGGTGGCGTCGGCATCCTGTGGGCGTTGATCTGGTACGCGGTGTACCGCGAGCCGAAAGACTTCAAAGGCGCCAATGCGGCAGAAATCGAGCTGATCCGCGAGGGCGGCGGCCTGGTGGATATGCAGGCGAAAGCGGTCAAGGCGCCGTTCAGTTGGGTCGACCTCGGGACAGTGCTGAGCAAGCGCAAGCTGTGGGGCATCTACCTGGGGCAGTTCTGCCTGAACTCGACGCTGTGGTTTTTCCTGACGTGGTTCCCGACCTACCTGGTGAAATACCGCGGCATGGACTTCATCAAGTCCGGCCTGCTGGCCTCGCTGCCGTTTCTCGCTGCATTTATCGGTGTGCTGTGTTCGGGGATTTTTTCTGATTGGCTGATTCGCCGGGGCACGTCGGTAGGGTTTGCGCGCAAGCTGCCGATCATTGGGGGCTTGCTGATTTCCACGGCGATTATCGGCGCCAACTATGTGGACTCGACGGCCTGGGTGATCGCGTTTCTGGCGGTGGCGTTCTTTGGCAATGGCTTGGCATCGATCACCTGGTCATTGGTGTCGACCCTGGCGCCCGCGCGGTTGCTGGGGCTGACGGGCGGGGTGTTTAACTTCATCGGCAACTTGTCGGCGATTACCACGCCGATAGTGATTGGCTTTCTGGCCAGTGGGGATTCGTTTGCGCCGGCGATTACCTATATCGCGGTGCTGGCGTTGCTCGGGGCGCTTTCCTACGTGTTGCTGGTGGGCAAGGTTGAGCGCATAGAACTGTAAATCCATTGGTTGAGTGGACCGAAACCCTGTGGCGAGCGGGCTTGTTGTGGCGAGCGGGCTTGCCCCGCGTTGGGCTGCGCAGCAGCCCCAATAAGGCCACTGCGGTTTTTCCAGATGAAACCCGGTTGTCAGGTTTTGGGGGCGCTTCGCACCCCAACGCGGGGCAAGCCCGCTCGCCACAACAGCTTTCCTGGGCTAGTAGAGGGCGCCATCCAGGATCTGGTAGACGATGCTGGTGCCAATGGCGATCAATACGATATCGCCGCCGGACCGGCGCCATTCATACCCTGGGTATTGCGGCAGATGGGCCAGGGCGCGGTTGTCGAGGCGTTCGCCGTAGTAGTTGCGCGGCAGCGGTTGGCCCCGCACCAGGCGCACGCCTGGAGGCGGTGGCGCGCCACGACGGAAGTCGTTGTGGTTGTCACGGATCATCTGGCGCACCGGGCCGAAATCCTGCGGCGGGCCACGACGGTTATCCTGCGGGCCGCGATGGTCGTCGCCGTGTTGCTCGTACTGGCCTTGCGGGCCGCCACGGCCTGGGCCATCACCGCGTTGATCGGGCGGCGCGGCTTGCGCCAAAGCACTTGCGCCGAGCATCAACACGCCGAGACCTGCGATCAAGCGTTTAGGCATTTTCATGGGGGCTTTCCTCAGTACTGCACGAACAAAAAAAGGGATTTCGAACGAGGCTCGAAATCCCTTGGTCATGTCAGTTTAGGTACTGGATTGCCCAGATGATTCCTCTGTATCAGGAACTTTACCCATTGCTACACGCCGCTTACTTACGGGCGTTACGGACACCTTCCGACAGCGCCGCGCAGAGGCTCAACACACCATCGATTGCTTGCTGATCATTTTTCGCAGTGGCGATGTGATCGATCAGCGCCGAACCGACCACCACACCGTCTGCCAGACGGGCGATAGCGGCGGCTTGTTGCGGGGTACGAATACCAAAGCCGATGCTGATCGGCAGGTCGGTATGCCGACGCAGGCGGGTCACGGCTTCTTCGACGTGTTCCAGGGTGGCGGCACCGGCACCGGTCACACCGGCCACCGACACGTAATACACAAAGCCCGAACTGCCGTTGAGCACGGTTGGCAGGCGCACGTCGTCGGTGGTCGGCGTGGTCAGGCGGATAAAGTCGATGCCTGCGGCCTGGGCCGGGTCGCACAGCTCGCCGTTATGCTCAGGCGGCATGTCGACCACGATCAGGCCGTCGACACCGGCTTCTTTGGCGTCGGCGATAAACGTGGGCACGCCGTATTTGTGGATCGGGTTGAAGTAACCCATCAACACCAGCGGGGTGTCCTGGTTGTCTTTGCGGAACTCGCGGACCATCTGCAGGGTTTTCAGCAGGTTCTGTTTGGCTTCCAGCGCACGGATGTTGGCCAGTTGAATCGCCGGGCCGTCGGCCATCGGGTCGGTGAAGGGCATGCCCAACTCGATCACGTCGGCTCCGGCGGCGGGCAAGCCCTTGAGGATCGCCAGCGAGGTGTCATAACCCGGGTCGCCGGCGGTGACGAAAGTCACCAGGGCGGCGCGGTTTTGTTCTTTCAGTTGCGCAAAACGGGTTTGCAGGCGGCTCATCAGTGTTTCTCCTGCTTTGACTGCTCTTGTTGAGAGTGTTCCATATGGTGCATCACGGTCTGCATGTCTTTGTCGCCACGGCCGGACAGGTTGACCACCATCAGGTGATCTTTCGGCAAGGTTGGTGCGCGCTTGAACACTTCAGCCAGGGCATGGGCGCTTTCCAGCGCAGGAATAATCCCTTCCAGGCGGCAGCATTTGTGGAAGGCTTCAAGGGCTTCGTCGTCGGTCACCGAGGTGTATTGGACGCGGCCGATATCATGCAACCACGCGTGCTCAGGGCCGATGCCTGGGTAGTCGAGGCCGGCGGAAATCGAGTGCGCGTCGATGATCTGGCCATCGTCGTCCTGCAGCAGGAAGGTGCGGTTGCCGTGCAGCACGCCGGGTACGCCGCCGTTGAGGCTGGCGGCGTGCTTGCCGGTTTCGATGCCGTGGCCGGCGGCTTCAACGCCGATGATTTCGACGCTGGTGTCATCCAGGAACGGGTGGAACAGGCCCATGGCGTTGGAGCCACCGCCGATGCATGCCACCAGGCTGTCCGGCAGGCGGCCTTCCTGGGCTTGCAGTTGGTCGCGGGTTTCCTTGCCGATCACGGCCTGGAAGTCGCGCACCATCGCAGGATACGGGTGTGGGCCGGCCACGGTGCCGATCAGGTAGAAAGTGCTGTCGACGTTGGTCACCCAGTCACGCAGGGCTTCGTTCATCGCGTCTTTGAGGGTGCCGGTGCCGGCCACGACCGGGATCACTTCGGCGCCCAGCAGCTTCATGCGGAACACGTTGGCCTGCTGGCGCTCGATGTCGGTGGTGCCCATGTAAATCACGCAATCGAGGCCAAAGCGCGCCGCCACGGTGGCGGTGGCCACGCCGTGCATGCCCGCGCCGGTTTCGGCAATGATGCGTTTTTTGCCCATGCGCCGTGCCAGCAGGATCTGGCCGATGCAGTTGTTGATCTTGTGCGCGCCGGTGTGGTTGAGCTCTTCGCGCTTGAGGTAGATCTTGGCGCCGCCACAAAACTCCGTCAGGCGCTCGGCGAAGTACAGTGGGCTTGGACGCCCGACATAGTCGCGTTGGAAGTAGGCCAGTTCTTCGTTGAACGCAGGATCAATCTTGGCCGCTTCGTATTCGCGGGCCAGGTCGAGGATCAACGGCATCAGGGTTTCAGCGACGTAGCGGCCGCCGAACGCGCCAAACAGGCCGTTGGCGTCGGGGCCGTTGCGAAGGTCGGTCTGGGACTGAGTCATGGGGCGCTCCAGGAAAGAAGGTGAGGAGAGGCAATGACGGCCACTCTACCCCTGACGCTCGACGCTGAAAACCGATAAGATCGCCGCAACCTGTCAGGAAAACTCACAGATGAGCCGAGACCTACCGCCCCTCAATGCCCTGCGTGCGTTTGAAGCTACCGCCCGCCTGAACAGCGTCAGCCAGGCGGCTGAGCAACTGCATGTGACCCATGGTGCGGTCAGCCGCCAGTTGAAGGTGTTGGAAGAGCACTTGGGCGTCAGCCTGTTCGCCAAGGAAGGGCGCGGCATTAAACTCACAGATGCAGGCGTCCGGCTCAGGGACGCCAGCGCTGAAGCGTTCGAGCGTTTAAGGGATGTTTGCGCCGAGCTGACCCAGGCCAGCGCCGACGCGCCCTTCGTGCTCGGCTGCTCGGGCAGTTTGCTGGCGCGCTGGTTGATTCCGCGCCTGGGCCGCTTGAACGCAGACTTGCCCGACTTGCGCTTGCATCTATCGGCGGGTGATGGTGACCTCGACCCAAGGCGCCCTGGCCTGGATGCCCTGCTGGTTTTTGCTGAGCCGCCGTGGCCAGCGGACATGCAAGTGTATGAGCTGGCCAGCGAGCGCATTGGCCCGGTCATGAGCCCGCGTTTTGCCGGTTATGAACGCCTGCGCCAGGCGCCGCCTCAAGCCCTGTGCGGTGAAGCCTTGTTACACACCACCTCGCGCCCGCAGGCCTGGCCCAGTTGGGCGCAGCAACACGGCATTGAGCCCGGCGAGTTGAAGCACGGCCAGGGGTTTGAGCATTTGTATTATTTGCTGGAGGCGGCGGTGGCGGGTTTGGGTGTGGCGATCGCGCCGCAACCGCTGGTAGCAGAGGACCTTCGCGCGGGTCGCCTGGTGGCGCCGTGGGGTTTCAGCGAAACCCCGGCGCACCTGGCGTTGTGGCTACCCAAGCGCGCCGCAGATGGGCGCGCGGGTCAGCTGGCGCAGTGGCTCAAGGCTGAGCTGTTGCGCCAACCGGTTTAGTCACCGCGTTTGCACAGCAGGTAAGCCGCCAACAGGCCCAGCGCGCCAACGGCAACGCCGGCGGTAGTCCATGGGTGCTCTTGTGCGTAGTCACGGGTTGCCGCGCTGGTTTCGCGGATTTTGACTTTGCTTTCTTCGTAGGCATCGCTGATCAGGTGGCGGGAATGCTTGAGGGCATTCTCGGCATTGCTTTTCAGGGCCTTCAGCGTTTTGCGCGACTCATCGGACGCATCGTCCTTGAGGCTCTCAAGGGACTTGAGCAGGCTCGAAATCTCGGCTTCCATGCTTTCCAGCGACGCTTTGCGTAAAGAAGTGTTGGCCATGTGGAACTCTCCTGAAGTGATTGAGTGGCATGTGTAGATACCGACTCCTGGGTTTTCAGAAAGTGCAGTAATTCTGAACTTTCGAGTGGGAATGGTCGCCAGAAGCAGTACGAACATTCACTGCTACGCTGACTAGAGACCTCAGGAGAAACGTTATGTCTGATCATCACACCTACAAGAAAGTCGAACTGGTCGGTTCCTCGACCACCAGCATCGAAGAGGCCATCAACAATGCCCTCGCCGAAGCGCACAAGAGCATCAAGCACCTGGAGTGGTTTGAAGTGACCGAAACCCGTGGTCACATCAAGGACGGCAAGGCCGCGCACTTCCAGGTCACGCTCAAGGTGGGATTCCGAATTGCCAGTAGTTGATCCCGTGAGTTGAACTTGCTGACTGGCCGATTGCCATAACCTGCGCTACAACCATTGGGTGCCGACGCCACAAGCGTCGGCACGCTCTTTTCGATCAGCGCAAGGAAAGTAACGGATGAAGAAGTTCCTGTTAGCGGTAGGTTTGTTGAGCATTGCGGGCACTGCCCTGGCGGCGGGCAAGCCTTGTGAAGAGCTGAAAGGTGAGCTCGCGGCGAAGCTCGACGCTAAAGGTGTTCAGCATTATTCGCTGGATGTTGTCGACAAAGGCGCGGCAGCCGATGGCAAAGTGATTGGCAGCTGCGAAGGCGGCACCAAGGAAATCGTCTACAAGCGCGGTTAATCCCGTGTTGCAGACATAAAAAACCGACGCGAGTGCGTCGGTTTTTTTTCGCCTGCGGGTTATCAGCCCTTCATCACCTGCGCCAGCAGCTCGTAGGAATGAATCCGGTCGGCATGCTCATACAGGTCGCTGGTAAAGATCAGCTCATCGGCGCCGGTCTGCTCGATCAACACGTCCAACTTCGCGCGAATCTTCGCCGGGCTACCGACCATGGCCAGGCCCAAAAAGCTGCCCACCGCGTCTTTTTCATGGGGCAGCCACAGGCCGTCCATGGTCTTAACCGGCGGGCGCTGCACCAGGCTTTGCCCGCGCATCAGCGCCAGAATACGTTGGTACACCGAAGTGGCCAGGTAGTCGGCCTGCTCGTCGGTATCGGCGGCCACCAGCGGAATGCCGAGCATCACGTAGGGCTTGTCCAGCACGGCTGAAGGCTTGAAGTGATTGCGGTACACGCGAATCGCCTCGTGCATCAAACGGGGTGCGAAATGGGAGGCGAAGGCGTAGGGCAAGCCGCGCTCACCGGCCAGTTGCGCGCTGAACAGGCTGGAACCGAGCAACCAGACCGGCACGTTGGTGCCGGTACCGGGTACGGCGATGATCCGTTGGTCGGGCGTGCGCGGGCCCAGGTAGGCCATCAGTTCGGCCACATCTTCCGGAAACTCGTCAGCGCTGCCGGAGCGCTCACGGCGCAGGGCGCGGGCGGTCATCTGGTCGGAACCAGGTGCGCGGCCCAGGCCCAGGTCGATACGGCCGGGGTACAGGCTTTCCAGGGTGCCGAACTGTTCGGCAATCACCAACGGCGCGTGGTTGGGCAGCATCACGCCGCCGGAGCCGACGCGAATCGTCGAGGTGCCACCGGCCAAATAACCCAGCAACACCGAAGTGGCCGAGCTGGCGATGCCGTCCATATTGTGGTGTTCAGCCACCCAGAAACGGTTGTAGCCGAACTTTTCCACGTGCTGGGCCAGGTCCAGCGAGTTGCGCAGCGACTGCGCAATGCTGCCGTTTGCGCGCACGGGCACGAGGTCGAGGGTCGAGAACTTCACGTCGGACAGCGATTTCATAAGCCTGCTTCTCCATTAGGTGCGCAGGCTTATAGACGAACCAAAACCTGCCGCTTCATGTGCATGCTCTATGCAATGAGGGCATATACCCGAGATTCAATAGCAGCCTGCGAAATTTCCTACTGAATCGCTAGGTTTCTCCGACAAGATGAACTTTGCCGGGCCGTCTATCCTCAGAACCCTTACTGACGCAAAACCACCGTTCGAGGAGAGAGCTATGAGCATCGTTAAAAAAGCATCCGCGCATTGGGAAGGTGATCTGAAAACTGGCCTGGGGTCCATCTCCACGGAAACCGGCGTGCTGCGCGAAGCACCCTACGGCTTCAAGGCCCGTTTCGAAGGCGGCAAGGGCACCAACCCTGAAGAATTGATCGGCGCGGCTCACGCGGGCTGTTTCTCCATGGCGTTTTCCATGATTCTTGGCGATGCCGGCCTTAAGGCTGACAGCATCGACACCCAGGCTGAGGTGACCCTGGACCAGGTGGACGGTGGTTTTGCGATTACTGCTGTGCATCTGATACTGAAAGCCAAGATCCCCGGCGCAAGCCAGGCGCAGTTCGAGGAACTGAGCAAAAAGGCGAAGGAAGGCTGCCCGGTGTCGAAAGTGCTGAACGCAAAAATCAGCCTGGATGCCACGTTGGTCTAACTCACACAGCAAGATCCCCATGTGGGAGCGGGCTTGTGTTTAGATCGTTCCCACGCTCCCGCGTGGGAATGCAGCCCGTGACGCTCTGCGTCACACCTGCGCAGAACTTGAATGCTGTGGGCGGGACGCGGAGCGTCCCAGGCGGCATTCCCACGCAGAGCGTGGGAACGATCTGATCCCCTGTGGGAGCGGGCTTGTGTGGGAGCCGGGCTTGCCCGCGATAGGTTCACCTCGGTTAGCCAGTTGTATCGAGGCGTTGCCATCGCAGGCAAGCCAGCTCCCACACGGGCCCGCTCCCCCAGTTTGTTGTGCGTTAAATCAGAACTCGCGTTTCCAAAATGTGGTCGAATAGCCTAGGCGCACACCCGTGCGCAGTGCATTCACGGAGCTTCACACATGAAACGTTTTGCCTTGGCGATCATTTGCGGTGTATTGGCCACTTCGGCTGTGGCCGCGCCAAAAGATTGTGAAGAGCTCAGGAAAGAAATTGAGGTAAACATCCAGGCCAAGGCGATTCCGTCTTACACCCTGGAAATCATTACCGCCGAAGAAGCCAAGAATCATGACAGCGCCATGATCGTCGGCTCCTGCGAAAACGGCACCAAGCGCATCATCTATCAGAAGAACAGCGACTGATCAGATGCAGTTAACACTGCGCTCCTCAGCCAACAGCTGACGCGCCGTGTTGTACAGCCGAATATTGGGCGTAAAGGCCAGCGAGCGCCCCTCCAGCACATAGCGCTGGCCTGCCTGGAAGTTGTCGTATTGCAGGGTCATGAAGCAGGTTCGGTCATGGGTCTGGTCCAGGCCGCCAAAGCCTGTCCCGGTGTTCACCTCGAAATCAAAGCGCACCATCAGCTCATGGCTGCCCGGTGGCACCTGAAAGAAACGCCCGTCGTTGAGGTTCTTGCCGTCCAGGCGCTGGGCCATCACCAGCTTGGCGCCGGGTGTCGGCGTGGCGAAATCGATCCAGGCCTGGTGCGGGTCGACCGGCGGGATGGGGGTCGAAGCGCAGGCGCTGAGCAATAAGACGGTGACGGGTAGCAAGAGCTGGCGCATGGCGGGCACTCAACGGTGGGTAAGAATTGAACCTGGCAGCCTGTGGCAACAGACGCTGTATCAGTATAAACACGCCACGGCATGGAAAAATTCCGTGCAGGCAGGATAGTCTGGCGGGCAAATAACCCAGGGGCGGTCGGTGCATGGTCAGGCGTTTTCTTCCAGGGTTGATGGTACTGCTGCTCAGCGGCTGTTCCAGTGTGAGTTATTACAGCCAGTTGGCCAGCGGCCAATGGCAGTTGCTGCGGGCTCGGGAGCCGGTTGCCGAGGTCATCGCCGACCCTGCTCGTCCACAGGCATTGCGCGACCACTTGATGCAATCGCAAAAGGCCCGCACCTTTGCCAGTGAGCACCTGCACCTGCCTGACAACCAGAGTTACCGCCTGTACGCCGACATTGGCCGGCCTTACGTGGTCTGGAATGTGTTCGCCACGCAGGAGTTTTCCCTGTCGCCTGAGACCCACTGCTTCCCCATCGCTGGGTGTGTGGCCTATCGCGGCTATTACAGCCAGGGCGCAGCACGCGGCGAAGCGGCGTTATTGCAGCAACAAGGCATGGATGTGTCGATTGGCGGCGTCGAAGCCTATTCCACCCTGGGCTGGTTCAACGACCCGATCATGAGTTCGATGATGAGTTGGGGTGACGAGCGCCTGGCCACGCTGATTTTCCACGAGCTGGCGCACCAGCGTTTTTATGTAAAGGACGACACTGAGTTCAACGAGTCCTACGCCAACTTCGTCGAGCAGGAAGGCACCCGTCAGTGGCGTGCGGCGCGGGGCCTGGCGCCGCTGAGCAATGCGGCGTTGCAGCAGCGCGACCAATTCATCCGGCTGGTGCTCGATACCCGCAAACGCCTGGAGGCGTTGTACGCACAGCCCTTGGCGGTGGATGTGATGCGCCAGGCCAAGGCGGCAGAGTTCGAGCGTTTGCGCAGTGAATACCGGCACATGCGCGACAGCCAATGGGGCGGTGACAAGCGGTATGACGTGTGGATCAACCAGCCGATGAACAATGCGCGGTTGTTGCCGTTCGGGCTGTATGACCAGTGGGTGCCGGCGTTTGCGGCGTTGTTTGCGCAGCAAGGCGGGGATTGGGTGAAGTTCTTTGCGGCGGTGGAGAAGCTGGGTGGGTTGCCGGTGGAGCAGCGTAAGGCGGCGTTGCGGCAGTTGGAAGGTGGTGGCCGTTAGGGCCTCATCGCAGGCAAGCCAGCTCCCACAGTTTGAATTGTGAACACGGTCAAATGTGGGAGCTGGCTTGCCTGCGATAGCGGCCTCAAGGGCGCTGCAAAAACGCCTGATGCATCTGCTCAAGCGTCTCAAAATGCCAAGTCGGCGCCTCGGCATTCAACTCCTCAAAACTGCCAAACCCATACCCCACTGCTGCCGAATCCAGCCCATTGCTGCGCGCGCCGATCAAGTCATGTTTGCGATCACCAATCATCAAGGTGGTCGCCGGGTCCAAACCTTCTTCGCTCATCAGGTGCGCAATCAGCTCAACCTTGTGGGTACGCGTGCCATCCAGTTCGCTGCCGTAGATCACCTTGAAGTGCTTGGCAAAATCAAAATGCCGGGCGATCTCACGGGCAAACACCCACGGCTTGGACGTGGCCACATACAGCTGGCGGCCTTGGCCATTCAGCTCCTCAAGCAACGGCATCACGCCGTCGAATACGCGGTTTTCATATAGGCCGGTGACCTTGAAGCGCTCGCGATAGAAATTCACCGCTTCCCAGGCTCTGGCCTCATCGAAGCCATAGAACTGCATGAAGGCTTGCAGCAACGGCGGGCCGATAAAGTGTTCCAGCTTGGTCAGGTCCGGCTCGTCGATGCCGAGTTTGCCAAGGGCGTACTGGATCGAGCGGGTGATGCCCTCGCGCGGGTCGGTCAGGGTGCCGTCCAGGTCGAACAGCACGGTGGAGTAGTTCAGGCTCATCGGTCGAATCCTTCCGCCAGGTGCAAATCTTTGAGCTTCACGTAGTTCGCGGCGCTGTAGGTGAAGAAGGCACGCTCTTTGTCAGTCAGTGGGCGGATTTGTTTAACCGGGCTGCCCACGTACAAAAAACCGCTCTCCAGTTTCTTGCCGGGCGGCACCAGGCTGCCGGCGCCGATGATCACGTCATCTTCCACCACCGCGCCGTCCATCACGATGCTGCCCATGCCGATCAGGATGCGATTGCCGACCGTGCAGCCGTGCAGCATGACTTTGTGGGCGATGGTCACATCATCGCCAATAAGCAGTGGAAAGCCGTCCGGGTTGAACGGCCCGGCGTGGGTGATGTGCAGCACACAGCCGTCCTGCACGCTGGTGCGCGCACCGATGCGGATGCGGTGCATGTCGCCGCGAATCACGGTCAATGGCCAAACCGAGCTGTCGGTGCCGATTTCGACGTCGCCGATCACCACCGCCGAAATATCGACAAAAGCCCCGGCGCCCAGGGTTGGCGTGTGGTTCTGATAGGTGCGAAGGGTCACGATAGCCTCTCTCTTATAGGTTGATAGCTGCGGTGGGTGTTGATTGTAATTAAGATGGCCCCATCTTTGTCTTATCAGTTTCTTCAGCCAAGGTACCCACCGTGAGCGCGAACAACCCACTTTTGCAGTCCTACGACCTGCCGCCGTTCTCGGCGATCCGTGCCGAGCACGTGCAGCCGGCCATCGAACAAATCCTCGCTGACAACCGCGTTGCCATCGAAGGCATCCTGCAAAGCCAGGGCAAAAACCCTACGTGGGCCGGTCTGGTACTGGCCATGGACGAACTGAATGACCGCCTGGGCGCCGCCTGGAGCCCGGTCAGCCACCTCAACGCCGTGTGCAACAGCGCTGAACTGCGCGAAGCCTACGAGGCTTGCCTGCCGGCCTTGAGCGCCTATTCCACCGAGATGGGCCAGAACCGCGAACTGTTCCAGGCCTTCGAAGCCCTGGCCAACAGCCCGGAAGCCGCCGGTTTCGATGTGGCGCAAAAAACCATTCTGGAACATTCGCTGCGCGACTTCCGCCTGTCGGGTATCGATTTGCCGCCTGAGCAGCAAAAACGCTACGCCCAAGTGCAGAGCAAGCTGTCGGAATTGGGCAGCAAATTCTCCAACCAACTGCTGGACGCCACCCAGGCGTGGACCAAGCACGTCACCGACGAAGCCACCCTCGTCGGCCTGACTGATTCGGCCAAGGCGCAAATGGCCGCCGCCGCCCAGGCCAAAGGCCTTGATGGCTGGTTGATCACCCTCGAATTCCCTAGCTACTACGCGGTAATGACCTACGCCCAGGACCGCGCCCTGCGTGAAGAAGTCTATGCGGCCTACTGCACCCGTGCGTCGGACCAAGGCCCGAATGCCGGTAAGAACGATAACGGCCCGGTGATGGAACAGATCCTCGACCTGCGTCAGGAGCTGGCCAAACTGTTGGGTTACGCGTCGTTCTCCGAGCTGAGCCTGGCCACCAAAATGGCCGAGTCCAGCGACCAGGTGCTGAGCTTCCTGCGCGACCTGGCCAAGCGCAGCAAGCCGTTTGCCGCCCAGGACCTGGAACAGCTCAAGGCTTACGCCGCTGAACAAGGCTGCGCCGACCTGCAAAGCTGGGACAGCGGTTTCTACGGCGAAAAACTCCGCGAGCAACGTTACAGCGTGTCCCAGGAAGCCCTGCGCGCTTACTTCCCGATCGACAAAGTGCTGGGCGGCCTGTTTGCCATCGTGCAGCACCTGTACGGCATCGAAATCGCCGAGCAAAAAGGCTTCGACACCTGGCACCCGGATGTTCGCCTGTTTGAAATCAAGGAGAACGGCCAGCACGTCGGCCGCTTCTTCTTCGACCTGTACGCCCGCGCCAACAAGCGGGGCGGCGCGTGGATGGACGGCGCGCGCGATCGCCGCCGCACTGTCGACGGCGTGCTGCAAAGCCCGGTGGCGAACCTGGTGTGCAACTTCACCCCGGCCGACAGCGGCAAGCCTGCCCTGCTGACCCACGATGAAGTGACCACGCTGTTCCACGAATTCGGCCACGGCCTGCACCACCTGCTGACCCGCGTTGAACACGCGGGCGTGTCCGGCATCAACGGCGTGGCCTGGGATGCGGTGGAACTGCCGAGCCAATTCATGGAGAACTGGTGCTGGGAGCCCGAAGGCCTGGCGCTGATCTCCGGCCACTATGAAAGCGGCGAGCCGCTGCCTCAGGACCTGCTGGAAAAAATGCTCGCGGCGAAGAACTTCCAGTCCGGCCTGATGATGGTGCGTCAGCTGGAATTCTCGCTGTTCGACTTCGAACTGCACGCCACCCACGGCGATGGCCGCACGGTAGCGCAGGTGCTTGAAGGCGTGCGCGATGAGGTCTCGGTGATGCGTCCGCCAGCCTACAATCGCTTCCCCAACAGCTTTGCGCACATCTTCGCCGGCGGTTACGCGGCGGGTTACTACAGCTACAAGTGGGCCGAAGTGCTGTCTGCCGACGCTTTCTCCAAGTTTGAAGAAGACGGCGTGCTCAATGCCGAAACCGGTCGGGCATTCCGTGAAGCGATCCTGGCGCGCGGTGGCTCCCAGGCGCCGATGGTGCTGTTCGTCGACTTCCGCGGACGTGCGCCGTCGATTGACGCACTCTTGCGCCACAGCGGCCTGAGTGAGGACGCAGCAGCATGAGTGATGGGCCTGTGGTGACCAAAAAGCAATTTATCGCCGGGGCGGTCTGCCCGGCGTGCGAAGAGTTGGACAAGTTGAAAATGTGGACCGAAGACGATGTGCCGCACCGCGAATGTGTGGCCTGCGGCTATTCGGACACGCTGAATGAACAAGGCAATTCGGTGCCCAAGGAATTGGGCACGCGGGTCAATACGTCGGCGTTGAAGGCGCCCGCGGACCCGAAGGTGCAGGCGGTGCAGTTTTTCCCTAATCCCAAGCTGAAAAAGGACTGATACCTGCTTAAGGTGTGAGTACTAATTCGGTGTCTTTCTTGGGGTCGACACGGCCGCTACCGGCCGTGTTGATCCAGCTTTTCATCGAGCACAACGCAAACTCACTGGTGCTGCAGTCGCCATTGGCCAACGCGGTACGCAACTTGTCGATATCCGCCTTCATCATGTAGCGAACACCGTCTTTAAAGCCGTTACTTGAACCAAAGCCGCCCAGCGTCATTTCGTTCAGCGCATCCTCTTTGCTCCACCCCTGAATCACCACCCGATACATCGCCGCCATCAGGCCGGTGCGATCGGAGCCGTGCTTGCAGTGCATCAGCACCGGGCCCTGGGTTTCGGCTTCCTGGATGGCCCTGAGCGCAGCCAGCACGTCAGCATCGTCGACATGGTTGGTGCGATACGTCAGCTGCACCTGTTTGATATCAGACGTCTTCAGCCACGGCGCATCAGATTCCGGCAGGAAGTTGATCACCGTGCCGATCTTCAGATTTTGCAGCACAGGCAGCGCAGTGCTGTCCGGCAACGCGCTGCGATACAGTGTGGGCGTCATCTGGTGCAGGTTGAATTGGTCGCCCACAGGCTGTGCCCACTCAGGCGAGCGGATCGACGCAGCCTCGTCGGCCTGGGCCTGCAGTGTGGTGAACAGTGCCATGAACGCCAGGCCAAGGGCGGGCAGTAATCGAATCGTGAACATGCGCATTGAGACCGAATGGGATAGGGCTGATGGGTCACAGAGTCGCCTGCGAGGGGTCAATGCTGTGTGAGGCGGCTGTCAAAGAATCGTGAATCCGCCCATCTGATCCGCTGTTTTTCGCGCTGAATCGATTTCTCTTAATGCTTAGGCTGCTATCATTTGTAACTATTGATTGCCAGTGTGTGCTATCCCTTTGGATCCAATGCTCTGGCAAACCATCACGCTGCTCCCAGAAGCGGCGGATAAACCCGTGACCACATGATGAGGTGCACCTATGTCTGATCAAGATCAGGACAACCCGCGGCGTGACTTTTTACGCAAATCCTTGACCTTGATCCCGGTGGTCACGGTTGCCAGCACCGGCCTTGGCGGCTCGATGCTGATGGCCACACCGGAGCCGGTGCAGGCCGCGCCCGCCAAAACGCCCGCCAGCGACAAAGCCTACGAGCCGAGTTACTTCACGGCCGAAGAGTGGGCGTTTATCAACGCTGCCGTCGCCCGCCTGATTCCCGCAGATGCCCAAGGCCCAGGCGCACTGGAAGCCGGCGCGCCGGAATACATCGACCGCCAGATGAACACGCCGTATGCCGCTGGCGCGCTGTGGTTCATGCAAGGCCCGTTCAACGCCGATGCGGCGCCAGAGATGGGCTGGCAGAGCAAATTGGTGCCCAAAGACATCTATCGCCTGGGCATTGCCGCCACGGATGCGTGGTCGAAGGCGTTCAACGGTAAAGCTTTTGCTGCGCAAGACAGCGCTACCCAGGATGACATGCTGCGCCGTATGGAGGCGGGCGGCGGCGAGATGACCGCGCATTTCGAGGCCGTACCGGCCAAGATGTTCTTCAACCTGTTGCTGCAAAACACCAAGGAAGGCTTCTTCTGCGACCCGATCCACGGTGGCAACAAAGGCATGGTCGGTTGGACCATGATCGGCTTCCCCGGCGCCCGCGCCGATTTCATGGACTGGGTTGAACGCAACGAGCAATACCCCTTCCCGGCTGTTTCCATTCGCGGCGAGAGGGCATAAACGTGGCGACCATCATGAAGAAAGTGGACGCGGTGATCGTCGGTTTCGGCTGGACCGGCGCGATCATGGCCAAGGAGCTGACGGAAGCTGGCCTCAACGTGGTAGCGCTGGAGCGCGGCCCGATGCAGGACACCTACCCGGACGGCAACTATCCCCAGGTCATCGACGAACTGACCTACAGCGTGCGTAAAAAACTCTTTCAGGACATCTCCAAGGAGACGGTGACCATTCGCCACAGCGTGAATGACGTCGCCCTGCCCAACCGTCAGTTGGGTGCGTTCTTGCCGGGTAATGGCGTGGGCGGTGCGGGTTTGCACTGGTCAGGCGTGCATTTTCGCGTCGACCCGATCGAGTTGCGCATGCGCAGCCACTATGAAGAGCGCTACGGCAAAAATTTCATCCCCAAAGACATGACCATCCAGGACTTCGGCGTGAGCTATGAAGAGCTGGAGCCGTTTTTCGACTACGCCGAGAAAGTCTTCGGCACCTCCGGCCAGGCCTGGACCGTCAAAGGCCAACTGGTCGGCGAAGGTCGTGGCGGCAACCCCTATGCGCCGGACCGCTCCAACCCGTTCCCGCTGGAATCGCAGAAAAACACCGTGTCTGCGCAGTTGTTTCAGAAAGCGGCTACCGACGTCGGCTACAAACCCTACAACCTGCCGTCCGCCAATACTTCGGGGCCCTACACCAACCCTTACGGCGCGCAGATGGGGCCGTGCAACTTCTGCGGTTTCTGCAGTGGTTACGTGTGCTACATGTACTCCAAGGCTTCTCCGAACGTAAACATCCTGCCGGCGCTGCGTCAGGTGTCGAACTTTGAGCTGCGGGCCAATTCCCACGTGCTCAAGGTCAACCTCGACAGCACCAAGAGCAAGGCCACCGGCGTGACCTATATCGACGCTCAGGGCCGCGAATGCGAGCAGCCTGCGGACCTGGTGATCATCGCCTCCTTCCAGTTCAACAACGTGCGCCTCATGTTGCTCTCGGGCATCGGCAAACCTTACGACCCTATTACCAATGAGGGCGTGGTGGGCCGCAACTTTGCCTACCAGAACATGGGCACCATCAAGGCCTTTTTCGACAAGGACACCCACACCAACAACTTCATCGGTGCGGGTGGCAATGGCGTGGCCATCGATGACTTCAACGCGGACAACTTCGACCACGGCCCGCACGGCTTCGTGGGCGGCTCGCCGATGTGGGTCAACCAGGCCGGCAGCCGGCCGATTGCCGGTACGTCCAACCCGCCGGGCACGCCGGCGTGGGGCAGCGCCTGGAAGCGCGCCACCGCCGATTACTACACCCACCAAGTGTCGATGGACTCCCATGGCGCGCATCAATCCTACCGGAGCAACTACCTGGATCTGGACCCGGTTTACCGCGACTCCTACGGCCTGCCGCTGCTGCGGATGACGTTCGACTGGCAGGAAAACGACATCAAGATGAACCGCTTCATGATGGAGAAAATGGGCAAGGTCGCCGCGGCGATGAACCCCAAGGCCATTGCTGTGCTGGGCAAAAAAGTCGGTGAGCAGTTCAACACTGCGTCCTACCAGACCACCCACCTCAATGGTGGCGCGATCATGGGCACCGACCCGAAAACCAGCGCGCTGAACCGTTACCTGCAAAGCTGGGATGTACACAACGTGTTTGTCCCAGGCGCATCCGCTTTCCCACAAGGCCTGGGCTATAACCCTACCGGCCTGGTGGCAGCGCTGGCCTACTGGTCGGCGCGGGCGATCCGCGAGCAATACCTTAAAAACCCCGGCCCACTGGTTCAGGCATAAGGAGCGATGACCATGAAAGCACTTGTTATCGCGAGTTTTGCCCTGTTCAGCAGTTGCTCGGTGAGCGCGGCTGAAAACGATTTGATCAAGCAGGGCGAATACCTGGCCCGCGCCGGTGACTGCGTGGCCTGCCACACCGCCAAGGGTGGCAAACCCTTCGCCGGTGGGCTGCCGATGGAAACCCCGATCGGCGTGATCTATTCCACCAACATCACCCCGGACAAAACCGGGCTGGGCGACTACAGCTTCGAAGACTTCGACAAGGCCGTGCGCCATGGCGTCGCCAAGAACGGTAGTACGCTTTACCCGGCGATGCCGTACCCGTCCTACGCGCGTGTCAGCGACAGCGACATGCAGGCGTTGTATGCATACTTCATGAAGGGCGTGGAGCCCGTCGCCCAGGAGAACAAGGACAGCGATATTCCCTGGCCCTTGAGCATGCGTTGGCCGTTGGCGGCCTGGCGCTGGATGTTCGCGCCGGCGGTCGAGGAGCATCAGGTGCAAGCCGCAGCCGACCCGGTGGTCGCTCGCGGTGCCTATCTGGTTGAAGGCCTCGGCCATTGCGGCGCCTGCCACACCCCGCGTGCCCTGACCATGCAGGAAAAAGCCCTCAGCGCGACTGACGGCAACGCGTTCCTGTCCGGCAGTGCGCCGCTGGAAGGCTGGATCGCAAAAAGCCTGCGCGGCGACCACAAGGACGGCCTCGGCAGCTGGAGCGAGGAGCAGTTGGTGCAGTTCCTCAAGACCGGCCGCAGTGACCGCAGTGCAGTGTTCGGCGGCATGAGTGATGTGGTGGTGCACAGCATGCAGTACATGTCTCAGGACGACCTCACCGCGATTGCGCGATACCTCAAGAGCCTGCCGGCGGTGGACCCGAAGGACCAGCCGCATCAATACGACAAGCAGGTGGCCGAGGCGCTGTGGAAAGGTGACGACAGCAAGCCGGGCGCGTCGGTGTATATCGACAACTGCGCGGCGTGCCACCGTACCGACGGCCATGGCTACACGCGGGTGTTCCCGGCGCTTGCAGGTAACCCGGTGTTGCAGACGGCGGACGCCACCTCGTTGATCAACATCGTGTTGAACGGCGGCACCTTGCCGGCCACCCACACAGCGCCGTCGACCTTCACCATGCCGGCGTTCGCATGGCGTCTGTCGGACCAGGAAGTCGCGGATGTGGTCAGTTTCGTCCGTGGCAGCTGGGGCAATCAAGGCGCACCGGTCAAAGCCAGTGACGTGGCCGACCTGCGCAAGAGCGATATGCGCAGCACGTCGGGTGACGACTTGGGGCAGGTCACGCAAAAGCACTGATCCTGCCCTGGCCGCCAAACGGCACTGGTCAGAAACCTCGCGCCTCGATACTGTATATAAAAACAGTATCGAGGCGTTTTCATGACTACTGCGTTGCCGCCCCGTGGCCGGGGCACGGCCACTAACCTGCACAACCGCTTTGCGCCGACCGTCAGCGTGGCCGAAGACGACGGCTGGTTCCAGGAAGTGCCGCCGACCCAGGGCACCGAAGTGCGTATCGAAACGGCCAAGAGCATCATCACCCGCAACAACTCGCCGGATTTGCCGTTCGACCGCTCCATCAACCCCTATCGCGGCTGCGAGCATGGCTGGACGTGTTCAGTAATAGGTTCCACGTTAAAAGCGGGTTTCCCGATTGCTAGACGCCCGGAAAATGGCATGTTTTTCTGATCGAGGTGGTTTTGAGTGCTGGGACTTGTACCCGTGCAGCAAATCGCCGTATACGCTGTGTATGGCACTGCATCCGTAGGGTTGGGTAGAATCCACGAATGGTGCCACTGGTGAGCCACCACTCAACAATTTCTAAGGATGGCGAATGAAAAAATTTCTTCTTGTGCTGGCTGCTGGTTCACTGCTGAGTGGCTGCGTCACGCAGAAACCGCCGCTTTCGGACGGTCAATACACCGCATTCGCTACCCAATTGATTAGTATCATGAAATGTGTCAACAGCGGTTATATGTCGCCGGACGTTGGGGCACGCGGTCAGCAATTCTCAATGGCCAATTTGAATACTTGGCAATTTGACCAGAATTACTTTATGAGCCGAGCACAACAGATAGGCAATTCGGTCAATCCATCGCAAGGCGACTGTAATATGTTGTCGATGAACATTGTGCAGACTAAAAATCAGATTGACGCTCAAAATCAGCAGGCTGCACAGGAAGCACAAGCTTGGCAAAACCTGCGAAATCAGCAGGAACAGAATAAAACCACTTATTGCAACCAAATCGGCACGCAGACTATTTGCAACCGATACTAAATCAAGGCGTGCAGCGGCTCGCCTATTCTGGTGGTCGCTTCGCTTTAAAATCACAAGCTGTTTTAAAGGTTAAATTTGTGCTAAATCCAAAATAGGTATTTTTAGACCCATAACCTCATTCTCGCCGTATAACATTAAAGTGCTATTTTCATAAAAAAAACTCAAAACTTTTTATAAATTTACAGCAAATTATTGAGTTTTCAACTTTCTAAAACCTTCAATTTATGGCTTAAATACGGCAAAAACAAGCTGTCAATAGCAAAGTGAAAATATATTTATGGTCCGACCTTGTTTGCATTTAGAGGCAAACCCTATTTGAGTTTTCCTTAATTGAATTTTGCAACTAACTCCTCAAAAAAAATCATCAGAAATTTTCAAAAATCGCTCCCAGTTTTTTTTCAACTCAAAGCGTCGGGGATGGGTCACCTCACAAAATGAAAATTTTCAAACCCTGCCACTCGATTTGAAAAAAAACACAATTCACAAAAACAGATAAAAAGCCCATTGTTTTTTCTAAAAGCGAAGCTGCCAGATGCTTTTCAAAGTGTCACACACACGGTAGTAAATCGCTGGGCTAACTTCGTTTTTTGATTTGTTCGATTGCTCCCAACATTCTTATATGGCATTTTCAAAGCCGGTAGGACGGACTTGATGTATTACTATCAAGATAAAAAAATTCGCTTGAATTTGACCGGTTTAAATTGTTTTAGGGGTGAAGTCGCAGCATATGGCGGTGTAGGTGTTAGGTCATGCGAGTGTATGGGAGTACGTGTGTACGTGTGCGTGTCTTGAAAACCCTAAGGGGTTTTCGCTTTTAAAGCCTTACCAGCTAAGCTCTTTCAGGCATAGCTGGTCTTCCTTGTTTAAGAGTTAAAAACAAGTTCCGCTCGCCTGAATTTTCAGGGTCTAAATCAGTAATACTCAGTTTAGACTTTGAACACTTAATGGTTGTATTAGCACCACACTGGAACCCTGTTCAACATATATCTCTATATGGCTGGCGGGTTGAGAAATTTCCAGTATCCCCATTCTATTTCTCTTTGGCTACGCAACGGAACAATCACCTGAATTTCCAACATTGCTTACAGGTGTTAATACTGACTTTCTTATAGTTATGGAATATTTACGGCAGAAGGGACTTGAATGATTATAATTATATGTTATAACTTTAATTACAAGTTGAAACTGCCGTTTACAGTATCAACGCCGAAGCCTTAATGCTAATCACATTAGGGCTTCACCTTTTATTATCGTATCACTTCATTGCTTAAAGTCAAATAAAGCCCTGATGGGCTTTATTTGTTATGTGTGTATTTGTACTCTGAACCATGTTGAAATCGCTGTTTAATGGCATAATTCATGTCGCTTGCTACATCTGGATTGATTTCTTCCAACCTGTCTTTAAGTTGGTATATGTTCTGCCTATGCATATATTGACTTTTTTGTTCCTCGTTTAATAGCCTTGGAATACATTTTTTGTCAAACACTCTATGCTCATCAATGCTATGGCTTGAATTTCCCGGCAAATGCATTTTTTTCAATGAATTAACTTCGTGCTCAATATCGCATATCAAAGCATTTTCTAATCTTTCAAGCACAACTATTTTAAGCTCATTATCAACTTCATTATTTTGGATTTGGTCCAAAATCAATGCATGTATATCGTTGGGTTCTCCTTCAATACTTCCATCTAACGCCTCAATTACGCTGTCAATAATGCCTGATATAAACCAGCTTTCTTTATAATCGGATATTAAATCATCAATCAAATCAGCATAGCTAGATGCATCAATGGTTTGTGGTTCCGATGATGTTAATTGTTCATTATTAAAATCTTCATTAAGGTAATCAATTAAATCGTCATGTTGATTTTCTTGTTCTTGATTTTCGAACTCATTATCACCATTTTGCCACACCACCTGTTCAACTGGCTTTGACGTTGTAGGTTCGTCAATGTCTTGTATCTGTGGCCCAATATCAGCCATTTCTAGCGGTGTTGGTGCTGCTGGTGTGTCTTTGGACGGGATAGCTGTTTCTGGTGCTTCTGCGGCTTCGTGAACGGCTTCTATGACTGGTTTTTCCACCTTGGCGATAGCTAGCAAGGCACCATCAACTTCCTTGATTTCAATTTCTGTCTTGCCTTTTTCACGTAGGTAATCATTCAACTGTTTAATATCTTCTGCTGAAAAGTCCTTTACGTTGGGCATTTGATATTGAAAGCCTTCTTTATCAAACAAACCTAATTCAACTGATTGCTTAATGCTTTCAATACAAAAATTCTTGTTGGTGGATTCTGTTTTGATTGCCTCGCAAGGTGAATTATTGATTAGCACAATTAAGGCATCACGCACCGTTGATGGAGTTACTTCATAAACAGAAACAGAATGTTTTTCTTTGTCGTATGAAAACTTATCGTATTCATAACCCTTTTTAGATACTGAATAGTAACGAATAATATTTGAATGCTCTTGTGCTTCGTATTTCTTTAATCTCCATTGCATTGTGTCTTTTTTGGTTTTAATTCTTGGTTCAAAGTCAATTCGTTCGCCAACCCATGCTAGGCTGTGGGTGATTCTTTCAGGTTTGAATTCTGCCGCCTGCCTTACTATATCTTTAAGCTGCTCATCATTAAACTCTTTGAATTTAGTCTTTAAAGACTTCATTGAAAGATTAACCTGTGATGCTTTTATTGAATTTTCGTTGCCATCAACAAATGAAAAAGCAAGATTTGCCGCATTGTCATTATTTATGCTGACACCAATATTATTGTCCTGTAATATTTGGAAAAGCTCTTTTGGTGATTTTGATTTTTTAGCGGTTGACCTGATAAAATCATTCATCGCTGTAAGTTGGTCAACTTTATCAGCATAAGCTTCTGGGTTGTGTTTTTTAAAGCGTTGTAAGTGAGCCGTAGGAGAATATTGGAAGTCATTAAGACGTTGCTGCTCTTCCAATACACATTTTCTATTTTCAACAACTTCAAGGTTAAATTGTTTTTCTAGCTTTGCTGCAATTCTTTCTTTCTTGTCAAAGTCATTGAAAGCTTTTGTTGTGTAGCAATTCCCAAGTTTATCTTTGTTTTTAACGACGATATGGTAATGAAGCTTACCATTATCAATGTGATAATCTGCTACGAATGTCCTTGAACCATAGACCTGCCTAACATATGACTTTACTACTTTGAACGCCTTCTGTTTATCTTCTAGTGTTAGATTGTCAACATCAAAGTCATCAGGTGAAAATGAAACAATATCGCATAATGCAGCGAATTTTTGCCCTTTGTTTAAATCATCCATAAAGTAATCAGCAATAAAATTGCTGTATGAATGGTTATCATTGAAATTTTTCACAAAAGGCAAGCTGCATGTATCTGGTTCGTTTTTGTGAAAAGCTTTTTTCAAGAAATAATCAATATTGAATACTATTTCATTCTTATTAGATAGATTGGCCGATAAATCTCCTTCTGGTTTTTTGATTATCATATATCACCATTGTTGTTGTCCTTTTCTTTGTTGTAGATAATTCTACTTTGAATATTTACACCATCAAGCAAGCTGTTAACTCTGTCCATCAGGATTTCTGCTTGTGTTATTTTTTTGTTCAATGCGTCTAATATGTTATTGAAATCAACTTCTTTTCCGTTATTAAATATCGCAACCCCATTACTGTCTAATTTATCTAATGCTGATGAAATGCCGTTCAGCGTGTTGAAAAGTTTACCAGCACCACAAACTTCGTCGATAATCTTAGCTGCTTCAATTAGCTTAGGGTCTGTATATTCAATGCATGATGTAACTCGTCTTTTAATTATTTTTGTAACGAGGCTGCTCTTGTTGGCTTTAAAATTTTTTGGAAATAGTTCTTTCATAAACTTTGCACTATCACCCGAAAAGCGAAGATGGAAACTTTCACCTCTTTTTGATTCGGATAGTTGTGAGTAGATTTTTTTAAACTCTTTCAACTCATTTTCATCTAGTTTGTTTTTTGACTTGCCATTGAAATTCTTACCTAGAATTTCTTTCGTAATCTCACCTCTTTTGGTTTTGTTTATATCTGTATCTTTATCTTTTTTCATAATGGTTCCTGATGTGGTTTGTTTGTTGTTCGCTCCTATATATTTCAAACGAAGTGCGAAATATCAAGCGTTCTTGGGAACCGAATAAGGAATAAAATGGGAACCATTTTGTTGCTTATTTGGGAACCAAGAACATTGCTTGCCTAGATAAGTAGCCTATATATAAAGTAACATACATTATAATGTTTTCAAGTAGGTGGAAATTTCAACGAAAATTTGAAATTGAAATTGTATAGCACAAAAGAAAGGCCACCGATTGGCGGCCATAATCTGGAAGTTAGCAGCAACTTACAAAGCAGTGAAAGTGTCAACCATGCAGTAGTATTTTAAAAACAATCTGGTAAAAATCTAGGCGTCTGGATTTATGTAATCCTTGTCATAGTTGTATATGGTCGTGAAGTCTTCGGGCACATGGTCGATTACATAATCAATAACGTCACCATCACTATTAACTAGACGGCAAAGTTTGTTTGCGAATTCTATTTCAATCGCGGTATTCAGGAAATCTATGCGAATGTGTTTGATGATTTTCTTTAGTTCGTTGTTGTATTGCACTCGCTTCTCTACCGCTTCATTTGTGCGATCATAAATAATGCCGCTCACATCAATATCTTTTAAGCCCATAAAAGATTTTTCGGATATGTAAATCTGGTCAAGCTCTTTCGTTCTTGTGTCGATTTCACTGTCTATATGGTTGCGATTGCTCTCTAATTCTGCAATAACCTCATTATATGTGGAGGGTATAGTTTTACCGTCCAAAATCATTGTTTTAACTTCGACTTTGAAATCTTGTAGTCTGTTGGCAATCTGATTTCTTTTAGCTTCCAGCTTCAATACTTCCGTTTTAATTTCTTTTGCGTTTGTATTTTCTTCAAGCAAAGCGGAAACATTCAAGCCATCTGTAAAAGCAAAGAACATACCAAATAATTTTTTGCCGCGAATAGATTGTTGACCAAAGTGGCTATTCAAGTCACATTTTCCGGTCATTGAGTTTGTGCAGATGAAATAGTCCCTTTCTCCCTTGTTCATATATCGAATGGTGCCACCACACCACTTGCAATAAATCAGGTCGCGAAAGACGTTATAACGTTGATTAGAATATCTACCGGCAAAAGGTCTTCTCGATTTGATGAGTTCTTGAACCTGATAAAATAATTGTTCATCTACAACGGCTGGGTAATAATTTGGAATTGAATCGCCTTCATCTTTTCTTTTTAACTGGCCGGATTCATCATAGTGAATCTTTTGCGGGGAATGCTCGCCAATCAGCTTACGGTTAGATAATAGGTATTGGGTTTGGTGGATAGCGAGCTTTTCACTATAAAGGTCATTATATTCTCGCGTTGCTTCTTGAAGACCTTTTGAAAGCGAAAGCTTGAAAAGTGTGTTAATCCTTTCGACTTTTTCATGGTCAATGACAAAGGCGTTATTTTCAACCTTTAACCATGTTGGTACTTTTTTAGTGACGATTTCACCTTCACGCATTCTTCCGCGATTGATTCGCCAAGCCTTGCTTGAAAAATCGCTTTTCCGCTTACTCTCTGCGTTAGCCCGTTCAAACTCTAAAAGGGCATTGACCCAATCAGCGAAATCAAGGTTTTCTTCTTCATAAATTTTATTTTTATCAAGAATTACAATCTTGATGCCCGAAAAGATGAGATCGGTAAAAATTTTATTAGTGCGGACAATTTTGTCACGCGAAAGCCGGTCGAAGTTTTCGATCAATAGATACGAACCTTTGTCGATTTCGCCCATCCGCACTTCTTTCAAGAATTTACCCAATACACCTTCTGAACCGGCGTTTTTGCCGTGATATGCGGACGTACCGGCGTCTTCAAGGTGTCGATCCACTTCTAGCCCATGCTTGGACACAAAAGCGTCTATAAGCTCGTTTTGACGGTTTCTAGTGCTGCCATCTTCTTGGCGGGTCGATGAAAAGCGAACGTATGGATAACATTTTTTGGTCATTTTTTAATCAACCCAACCGATGGAACGTATAGCGTAGCATGTCTGCATCTACTGCTATGCGCGGCCCAGCCACGCCTATTGGGACCTGTCGCCAGGGCTGGATTTCGAAACCAAACTGATTGCCAAGACCAACGCCGCCGACGTGCTGGAGCAACAGCTGTCCAAGCCAGGTTATGTGTGTGCGCCGATCAACCTGGGCTCCAATACCGACCCGTACCAGCCTATCGAGCGCGACTACACAATCACCCGGCAAACCCTCGAAGTGCTGCTGCGCTATCGGCACCCGGTGACCATCATCACCAAGGGCTCGCTGATCTTGCGCGACCTCGACCTGCTCACCGAATTGGCGCGCCAGCGGCTGGTGGCGGTGATGATCAGCCTCACCAGCCTGGACGACGAGCTCAAGCGCATCCTGGAGCCGCGCACGGCGGCGCCCAAGGCGCGTTTACGGGCGATTCGGGTGATGCGCGAGGCAGGTATCCCGGTGGGTGTACTGTGCTCGCCGATGATTCCGATGATTAACGACAGCGAGCTGGAAAGCCTGCTGACCGAAGCCCACGCTGCCGGTGCGCAGAGCGCCGCCTACATGATGCTGCGGCTGCCGCTGGAAGTGGCGCCGCTGTTCGAGGAATGGCTGGCGGCGCATTACCCGCAACGCGCGGCCCATGTGATGAGCCTGGTGCGTCAGGTGCGCGGCGGCGAGGTGTATGACAGCCGTTTCGGCGTGCGCATGCGTGGTGAGGGGCCGTTTGCCGATTTGCTGGCACAGCGTTTCAACAAGGCGATCAAGCGGCTGGGGCTCAATCGACGGGAAGGGTTTAATCTGGATTGCACGGCGTTTTGCCCGCCGGGCAGGCAGATGGCATTGTTGTAAACTGAAGAGAACGATGGCGTCATTCTGTAGGAATAGTCGCGTTTTGACATCACTGAAACCCGCGTTCTAGAGCGGTTCATTCAGTTTGAGTTAAGTTTCGGCGGTTACCTTGTTCAGCGAGTGACTGATGAGTCGACGCCTTGGGTTGTTTAGTTTTTCAACTTTTCCGATGGCCAGACGTCGAACTGACCTGAACACTCCCCTGCATTAATCAAGAGGATGAATCATGAGTGACAAGGATAAACAGCCGTTGGCTGCGTCGGCTTCAGCCCCTCAGGTGGCGGAGTCTGCCGATGCAGCGTTAAAGCACATCGTTGACGGCTTTTTGCATTTCCATCACGACGTCTTCCCGCAGCAGGAAGAACTCTTCAAGAAACTCGCCACGGCCCAGAGCCCACGGGCGATGTTTATTACCTGTGCCGACTCGCGCATCGTGCCGGAGCTGATCACCCAAAGCTCCCCCGGCGATTTGTTCGTGACGCGTAACGTCGGCAACGTGGTGCCGCCCTACGGTCAGATGAACGGCGGGGTTTCCACCGCCATCGAGTACGCGGTACTCGCCCTGGGCGTACAGCACATCATCGTGTGCGGGCACTCCGATTGCGGCGCCATGCGCGCGGTACTCAACCCTGACAGCCTGGAAAAAATGCCGACGGTACGCGCGTGGTTGCGTCACGCCGAAGTCGCCAAGTCCATGGTCGAAGACAACTGCGATTGCGCCAATGAAGGCGAGAGCATGAAGGTGCTGACCGAAGAAAACGTCATCGCCCAGTTGCAGCATCTGCGTACCCACCCTTCCGTGGCTTCGCGCATGGCCAATGGTCATCTGTTTATCCATGGTTGGATCTACAACATCGAGACCAGCGAAATCCGCGCTTACGATGCAGACCAGGCGGCATTCAGACCGCTGAACGGCACCGAGCCGATTCCTTGCGCGACGCCTAGAGCGCGCTTCTAAAACACTTCCCTGCCGGGTCAAGCGGTGGCTGCCATGGATGCAGCCAGGCTTTGCCGCGCCCGGCGAATCCCTCGGGAGAGCCATCATGCGTGCTGCTCAATTGAAAGCTGTATTGCCACGGGAGCTGCTGGCCTCGGTGGTTGTGTTTCTGGTCGCCCTGCCCTTGTGCATGGGTATTGCGATCGCGTCCGGCATGCCGCCGGCCAAGGGGCTGATCACCGGGATTATCGGTGGCCTGGTGGTGGGCTGGCTGGCGGGCTCGCCACTGCAGGTCAGTGGCCCGGCGGCGGGGCTGGCGGTGTTGGTGTTCGAGCTGGTGCGGCAACACGGGATGATGATGCTGGGGCCGATTCTGTTGCTGGCGGGTTTCCTGCAACTGGTGGCCGGGCGCTTGCGCCTGGGCTGCTGGTTCCGGGTCACGGCGCCGGCGGTGGTGTACGGCATGCTGGCAGGCATCGGCGTATTGATTGTGCTGTCGCAGGTGCATGTGATGCTCGACGGCGCGCCCAAACCTTCGGGGCTGGATAACCTGGCAGGCTTCCCGGCGGCCGTGGCCGAAGCGATCCCGACGCTGGGCGGCGGTCTTGGTTGGCAGGCGGGCTTGCTGGGCCTGTCGACCATGCTGGTGATGTACTGCTGGGATAAATTCCGTCCGCAAACACTGCGTTTCGTACCGGGTGCCTTGCTGGGCGTGGGCCTGGCGACGGTAACCAGTCTGGTGCTGGCGTTGCAGGTCAAGCGCGTAGAGGTGCCGGAAAATCTCGCCGACGCCATCGACTGGCTACGCCCCAGCGACCTGCTGAACCTGGCCGATCCGCAACTGCTGATCGCCGCCTTCGCCGTGGCGTTTATTGCCAGCGCCGAAACCCTGCTGTCTGCGGCAGCGGTCGACCGGATGCACAGCGGCCCGCGTTCTGATTTCGACAAGGAACTGTCTGCCCAAGGTGTGGGCAACATGCTCTGTGGTTTGGTTGGCGCCTTGCCGATGACCGGCGTGATCGTGCGAAGCTCGGCCAACGTGCAGGCCGGCGCCACTACGCGGCTGTCGGCGATGTTCCACGGTGTGTGGCTACTGGGCTTTGTGTTGCTGCTGTCGAGTGTGCTGCAAAGCATTCCGGTAGCAAGTTTGGCGGGCGTGCTGGTGTACACCGGGATCAAGCTGGTGGACGTCAAAGCGTTTCGCGCGCTGGGCCGTTATGGGCGGATGCCGATGTTTACCTACGCCGCCACGGCACTGGCGATCATCTTTACCGACCTGTTGACCGGCGTATTGGTGGGCTTCGGGCTCACATTGCTGAAGCTCGCGTTTAAAGCTTCGCGATTGAAAGTCAGCCTGATCGATTTGCCCCAGGACGGTGAGATGGAGCTGCGATTGACCGGTGCGGCGACCTTCCTGAAAGTGCCGGCGCTGACTCAGGTGCTGTCGACGGTGCCTGCGGGGACCACCTTGCATGTGCCGTTGAGCAACCTGAGCTACATCGACCATTCGTGTCTGGAGTTGCTGGAGGAATGGGGCCGGGCCAATGCGGCCAAGGGCTCGACGCTGGTGATCGAGGCGCGGGGGTTGAAGCGCAGGCTCGAAGGCCGGGTGCGGACGACGGTGGGGATAGGTTCGGCGCCTGTCTGAACTCCACAAAAAATTGTGGGAGCCGGGCTTGCCCGGCTCCCACAGTGGTTCTATGTTCACTCGGAAAATCAGGCTGGCTGATCCAGCGACAACTCAACGCCCAGTTGCCGCGACAGGCACGGCCAGCGCTTCCACGCCGCTTCCGTGTTCGGGCTCTTGAGTGTTTCGCGATACGCCTCAACCGACTCCAGCGCAAAGCTCTCTTCGTTGAGCATCTCATCCACCGCCAAATGCACGGCTTCATCCAGCTGATTGGCGAATTGCTCACCGATCAGTTGATGGGCAATCAAGTTGGCGACGGTGGTATCTGCCGGAATCAACGGCTGGCCGAAATGCTTGATATACAGGTCGTTGACCTCTTCAACCAAGCGGTGAGCCAGGTAGGCCTCATCCAGCAGGCCGTCCAGGCCTTCATGGCCGGCCAGGATTGCAGGCGGCTGCAGGAAGAAATGCTCGGCGATTTTCAGCACCGGTTTGATCTGGCTTTCGATACCGGCTTCGCGGGCCACATCGTTGGCCGCTTCCAGCAAGTCTGGAACCAGTTCGATGTAGGCAGTGACAAAGCGGGACATGACAATGTTGCTATCACCGTCAGCCAGGGAGATGGCCGAATGCAGGTGCGGCAATTGTTTTTCCAGTTGCAGGGCAAGCTGGCCCGTAGTGGCTTCGTGTTGATGGGCACGGGAAATCTGCTCGCGCAATGCGGCGGTGTTCATGAAGGCTCCAGTGAAACAGGCGTAGGAAAAGGAGAGGATAAGGTAGCTCGTTTATACGAGCGCCTAAGATGCATTTGTCATAATTATTTCATGGTTATGCGTGTGCGTTATATCGAAATGCCATCGTTCGTCGGATAAACGTTTGCGCCCCCGGTTTTATTGGGGCCGCCCGTCTGTTTCTGCTCATTTGCCCCTACACATTGCGGGGTTGCCCCGGCTGTCTATACTCGGATTTGTACGCAATTAGCTGATGACGCCCAACTGCATGACGCAGGCAAGGCTTGGCGGTTGTAAGCAGTATGGAAGCCGCTCCCTTCGCCGCAGGTGCAAACCGGCGGGATAACAAGAAACATAAAGGGGAACCCGCAATGACGCGACATCCACACGTTTGGATGGGCCTACTGTTGTGGTCAGTATTCGGCCAGGCGCACGCCGCCTGGACAACGAATATGGCGCCAGGGGCTACTGAAGTCAGTCACGCCGTGTTTGACCTGCACATGACCATTTTCTGGATCTGTGTGGTGATCGGCATCGTCGTGTTTGGCGCGATGTTCTGGTCGATGATCCTGCACCGCCGGTCCACGGGCCAGGTGGCGGCCAAGTTCCACGAGAGCACCACCGTGGAAATCCTCTGGACCGTAGTGCCCTTGCTGATCCTGGTGGCCATGGCCATCCCGGCAACCAAAACCCTGATCAACATCTACGACAGCAGTGAGTCGGATATCGATATCCAGGTCACCGGCTATCAGTGGAAGTGGCACTACAAATACCTGGGCCAGGACGTGGAGTTCTTCAGCAACCTGGCCACGCCCGCCGAGCAGATCCATAACCAGGCCACCAAAGGCGAGCACTATTTACTCGAAGTCGACCAGCCGCTTGTGCTGCCGGTGGGCGCCAAGGTGCGCTTTCTGGTGACGGCCGCCGACGTGATCCACTCCTGGTGGGTGCCGGCCTTTGCGGTCAAGCGCGATGCGATCCCCGGCTTCGTCAACGAGGCCTGGACCCGGGTCGAGAAGCCCGGCATCTACCGTGGCCAGTGCGCCGAGCTGTGCGGCAAGGACCACGGCTTTATGCCGATTGTGGTCGAGGTCAAATCCAAGGCCGACTACGACACCTGGCTGGGCGAGCGCAAAGCAGAGACCGCCAAGCTCAAGGAACTGACCTCCAAAGAGTGGACGCTGGACGAACTGGTGGCGCGTGGCGACAAGGTTTACCACACCACCTGCGTGGCCTGTCACCAGGCCGAAGGCCAGGGCCTGCCGCCGATGTTCCCGGCGCTCAAAGGCTCGCCGATTGCCATCGGGCCCAAGGAAGATCACCTGCACCGCGTGTACTTCGGCAAGCCCGGCACCGCCATGGCGGCGTTCGGCAAACAGTTGTCGGAAGTCGATATCGCCGCCGTGGTCACCTACGAGCGTAACGCCTGGGGCAACAACAAAGGCGACATGGTCACGCCCAAAGACGTGCTGGCTCTGAAACAGGCGGAAAGCAAATGACGGCCTCAACTGCGTATGCCCTGAACCGCACAGCCCCTTCCTTTGCAGGAGAACGGCCATGAGCACTGTGATCGACCATGGTCATGCCGACCATGCCCACGGCCCCGCCAAAGGCTTGATGCGCTGGGTGCTGACCACCAACCACAAAGACATCGGCACCCTGTACCTGTGGTTCGCCTTCACCATGTTTCTGCTCGGCGGCTCATTCGCCATGGTGATTCGCGCCGAGTTGTTCCAGCCCGGTCTGCAGATTGTGCAGCCGGCGTTCTTCAACCAGATGACCACCATGCACGGCCTGATCATGGTGTTTGGCGCGGTGATGCCGGCGTTCGTTGGCCTGGCCAACTGGATGATCCCGCTGATGATCGGCGCCCCGGACATGGCCTTGCCGCGCATGAACAACTTCAGTTTCTGGCTGTTGCCGGCGGCGTTCCTGCTGCTGGTCTCGACGTTGTTCACGCCGGGCGGCGGGCCGAATTTCGGCTGGACCTTCTACGCCCCGCTCTCCACCACCTACGCGCCGGAAAGCGTGACGTTCTTCATCTTTGCCATTCACCTGATGGGCATCAGCTCGATCATGGGCGCAATCAACGTGGTCGCCACCATCCTCAACCTGCGCGCGCCGGGCATGACCTTGATGAAGATGCCGCTGTTCGTCTGGACCTGGCTGATCACCGCCTTCCTGCTGATCGCGGTGATGCCGGTGCTGGCCGGTTGCGTGACCATGATGTTGATGGACATCCACTTCGGCACCAGCTTCTTCAGTGCCGCCGGTGGTGGTGACCCGGTGTTGTTCCAGCATGTGTTCTGGTTCTTCGGCCACCCTGAGGTGTACATCATGATCCTGCCGGCGTTTGGCGCCGTGAGCTCGATCATCCCGACCTTTTCGCGCAAGCCGCTGTTCGGCTACACCTCGATGGTCTACGCCACGGCGAGCATCGCGTTCCTGTCGTTCATCGTGTGGGCGCACCACATGTTCGTGGTGGGCATTCCCCTGGTGGGCGAGTTGTTCTTCATGTACGCCACGCTGCTGATTGCAGTGCCCACGGGCGTGAAGGTGTTCAACTGGGTCAGCACCATGTGGCAAGGCTCGCTGACCTTTGAGACACCGATGCTGTTTGCGGTGGCCTTCGTGATTCTGTTCACCATCGGCGGTTTCTCCGGGCTGATGCTGGCGATTGCCCCGGCGGACTTCCAGTACCACGACACCTACTTTGTGGTGGCGCACTTCCATTACGTACTGGTGCCCGGCGCGATCTTCGGCATCTTCGCCTCGGCCTACTACTGGCTGCCGAAATGGACCGGCCACATGTACGACGAAACCCTGGGCAAGCTGCACTTCTGGCTGTCTTTTGTGGGCATGAACATGGCGTTCTTCCCGATGCACTTTGTGGGGCTGGCCGGCATGCCGCGCCGGGTGCCGGACTACAACCTGCAGTTCGCCGATTTCAACATGGTGTCCTCGATTGGCGCGTTCATGTTCGGCGCCACGCAGATCTTCTTCCTGTTTATCGTGATCAAGTGCATCCGTGGCGGCCCGCCAGCGCCGGCCAAGCCGTGGGATGGCGCTGAAGGCCTGGAATGGAGCGTCCCCTCGCCTGCGCCGTACCACACGTTTACGACGCCGCCGGAGGTCAAGTGAACGCTTTATCGCGCTGTGAACACCGTCAGTGTGGGAGCGCATTCGCCTTGGGTGAGCGCCATGCTTGAGTCCGTCCCCATCAAGCGCCTGGTCACTCGCCTGCTGATCCTGGTTGTGGCCATGTTCGCCTTCGGCTTTGCCCTGGTGCCGATCTACGACGTGATGTGCAAGGCATTCGGCATCAACGGCAAGACCGCCGGGCAGTACGAAGGTGAGCAGTTGGTGGACCCTACGCGTCAGGTGCGCGTGCAGTTCATGTCCACCAATGCTATCGACATGGTCTGGGAATTCCACTCCAAAGCCGATGAGGTGGTGGTCAACCCCGGCGCCGTCACCGAGATGCTGTTCGTGGCCTACAACCCCACTGACAAACCCATGACTGCCCAGGCTGTACCGAGTATTTCCCCGGCCGAAGCGGCGATGTATTTCCACAAGACCGAATGTTTTTGCTTCACCCAGCAAGTGCTGCAGCCAGGTCAGCGCATTGAAATGCCCGTGCGCTTTATCGTCGATCGCGCCATGCCCAAGGATGTGAAGCATCTGACCCTGGCATACACGCTGTTTGACATCACTGCGCGCCAACCGCCGGTGGCCGTCCGTACCGGCGGCTAGCTACTGTTTGCCCCCTCAATCAGGAGAGCGAATACATGTCGTCTCATGATACGTACTACGTACCAGCGCAAAGCAAATGGCCAATAATTGCTACGTTTGGCATGTTGATCACGGTGTACGGCCTGGCCGTGTGGTTCAACGACCTCAAGGCGGCGCGCCCGGAATCCCACGGCCCGTGGATCTTTTTCGTCGGCGGCCTGTTGCTGGCCTACATGTTGTTCGGCTGGTTCGGCGCGGTAATCAAGGAAAGCCGCGCGGGTTTGTACAGCGCGCAGATGGACCGCTCGTTCCGCTGGGGCATGACCTGGTTCATCTTTTCCGAGGTGATGTTCTTTATCGCGTTCTTCGGCGCACTGTTTTACGTGCGGCATATGTCCGCGCCATGGCTGGCGGGCGAAGGCTCCAAGGGCGTCGCACACATGCTGTGGCCGAACTTCGAATTTGCCTGGCCGCTGCTCAACAATCCTGACCCGAAACTGTACCCGCCGCCCGAAGGCACCATCAGCCCGTGGGGCTTGCCGCTGGTCAATACGATCTTGCTGGTCAGCTCCAGCGTGACCATCACCATCGCCCACCACGCGTTGCGCAAAGGCCATCGCGGCGCGCTGAAAATCTGGCTGGCGCTGACCGTGCTGCTGGGTTGGGCGTTTTTGGGCTTTCAGGCCGAGGAGTACATGCACGCTTACAAAGAGCTGGGCCTGACCCTCGGCTCGGGCGTGTACGGCGCGACGTTCTTCATGCTCACCGGCTTTCACGGCGCCCACGTGACTATCGGCACCCTCATTCTGTTCGTGATGTTGATGCGCATCCTCAAGGGGCACTTCAACGCCGAGCACCAGTTCGGTTTCGAGGCGGCCAGTTGGTATTGGCACTTTGTGGATGTGGTGTGGATCGGCCTGTTTTTCTTCGTTTACGTGCTGTGAGGCGTTTTACCACGGTGCATGAGAGACCAACTGGCCGCTGAAAAAGCCCCAGGCGATCAAGCCCACGGTGATCGCGGCCAGTACAACACGCACGGTCAAGGCAGTGACGAGGCGGTTGGAGTTGCCCTCGTCCTTGACCAGAAAGAACAAGCCACTGAACAGGCTCACGACAGTCGCGATCAGCATCAGGGCAATGGCTGCTTTGAGCATGGTCAGGTTCCATTCGGATGGGCGGGCAATGAAAAGGCGGGCAATGAAAACAAGTATAGCCAGCGCCATAAAAGACTTTCGCCCAGGGCTCGTTCCCACGCTGGTGGTGCTCGTATTACTGCCGTTGATGGTGGGTTTGGGGTTCTGGCAACTGGCTCGCGGGCATGAAAAACAGCGGCTGGTGGACAGCTATGCCGAACGGCGCGTGGCTGAGCCGGTCAGCAGCGTTCAGCTTCAGGGCATGGCTGACCCGGCCTTTCGCCGTGTGCGCCTGCGCGGCCAATTCGACGCCGAACACAGCGTGCTGCTCGACAACCGTATGCGCGACGGCAAGCCCGGTGTTGAGCTCTTGCAGCCCTTTCATGACCAGGCCAGCGGCGAATGGCTGTTACTCAATCGCGGCTGGCTGCCCTGGCCGGACCGGCGCACGCCGCCCGTGTTCACCACGCCTGAACAACCGTTGAATCTGGATGCCTGGGTGTACGTCGCCCCCGGCGAAACCTTCCAACTGCACGCCGACCCCGCCACCACGCAATGGCCGCGCTTGCTGACTGCGCTGCATCCCGCCGCGCTTTGGGCTGAGTTGGGCCGCAGCGGTTTCGCCTTTGAGCTGCGCGCCGAGCCTGGCCCCGGCACCTACGACACGACCTGGCCGGTGGTCGCCATGGGCCCGGAAAAACACTTGGGCTACGCCGTGCAGTGGTTCGCCATGGCACTGGCGTTGCTGGCGCTTTACCTCTACCTCGGATGGCATAACAAAAAGGAGAAACCCCATGGGAGCGGCCATGAATCCACCCAGCACGTCTGAGGCGCCCGACCGGCGCAAAGGCCGCTGGCAGCTGATTCTGATTTTGATGATGGTGATCGGCCCGATGGCGCTGGCCACCTTTATGTACAAGTTGCAGTTCTGGGTGCCCGACAGCCGCAGCTACCACGGCGAGATGATCGGCAACGGCCAGACCCGCGCCGACATCGGCGTGCAGGCCGATGAAGAGCGTTGGCAACTGCTGGTTACCGCGCCCACCGCCTGCGCCGCCGACTGCCAGCAACTGGTGTACCTGGCGCGCCAGCTGCAAATCAGCCTGGGCCGCGATGCCTCGCGCGCCAGCCATGCACTGGCCGGCGCGCAACCGGTGAGCACGGATTACGACGCCAAGCTCAAGGCCGAATACCCGCAACTGCAGCGCTACCCGCTGGACCTGACCACCTTCAGTAAAAACGCGGCCGCGCCGGGTGAGGCGCAACTGTGGATCGTCGACCCCCACGGCAACCTGGTGCTGCGCTACGACGCCAAGGTCAAGGGCAAGGACTTGCTCAACGACCTGCGCCTGCTGCTGAAACTGTCGAACATCGGATAAGGGCATCGTCATGGCCAAACCTGGATTTCGCCTCGCGTTGTTTGCCACCTTGCTGGCGCTGCTGGTCGTGCTGCTCGGCGCCTATACGCGCCTGACCCACGCCGGCCTCGGCTGCCCGGACTGGCCCGGCTGCTACGGGTTTATCAGCGTGCCGCAAAGCGAAGCCCAGCTGGCGCATGCCGAGCTGCATTTTCCCGATACGCCGGTAGAGGCCGACAAGGGCTGGGCCGAGATGACCCATCGCTACTTTGCCGGCACCTTGGGCTTGCTGATCCTGCTGCTGGCGGCGCGTTCGTGGAGCCATCGGCGTGATCCGGGGCAGCCAGTGAAATTGCCGCTGTTTTTGTTGGCGGTGGTGTTTGCCCAGGCGGCGTTCGGTATGTGGACGGTGACATTGAAGCTGTGGCCGCAAGTGGTCACGGGGCATTTGCTCGGCGGCTTTGCCACATTGAGCCTGTTGTTTTTACTCACCTTGCGACTGTCCGGCGTGTTGCCCGCGCTGATCGTACCCAAGCGCCTGCAATATTGGGCGACAGCTGGGTTGGTGCTGGTGATCGGGCAGATCGCGTTGGGTGGTTGGGTCAGTTCCAACTACGCGGCCGTGGCCTGTGTCGACCTGCCGACATGCCATGGCGAGTGGTGGCCGGCGGCGGACTTTGCCAACGGGTTTCACCTCACTCAGCATATCGGCCCCAATTACCTCGGCGGCCAGCTCGACAGTGAAGCGCGCACGGCCATCCACCTGACCCATCGCATCGGCGCGGTACTGGTGACGCTGGTGTTGCTGGGCCTGGCCTGGCAATTGCGCGCCGTGGGCATGACGCGGCTGGCAGGCTTGCTGTTGATCGCCCTGGCGGCGCAAATCTGCCTGGGCGTGAGCAATGTGGCGTTCGGCTTGCCACTGCCGGTAGCGGTCGGGCACAACGCCGGTGGAGCGGGTTTATTGCTGACGCTGGTGCTGGTCAATTACCACGCCCGAACCAGCCTGGTGCGGGTGCGCAATCAGCTGCCGTTTGGCTGGCGTTTTATCCCGCGCAAACACGTGTCGGGCCTCATCACCCTTAAAGGAGAGATGCCATGGCGACCTTGATCGGCGCGCGTCACGATCAGGCGATCTGGCGGGATTACCTGGAGCTGACCAAGCCGAAAGTGGTGGTGCTGATGCTCATCACGTCCTTGGTGGGCATGTTCCTCGCGACCCGCGCCGGAGTGCCGTGGACGGTGCTGGTGTTCGGCAATTTGGGCATTGCCCTGTGCGCCGGTGGTGCGGCCGCGGTCAACCATGTGGTGGATCGGCGCATTGATGCAGTGATGGCGCGCACCCATAAACGGCCGATGGCAGAAGGGCGCGTGTCACCGGTGGCGGCATTGGCCTTTGCATTGTTTCTGGCTGTTGCAGGTTTGGCCTTGTTGCTGGCGTTCACCAACCCGTTGGCGGCCTGGCTCACGTTGGCCTCATTGCTGGGTTACGCGGTGATCTACACCGGCTTTCTCAAGCGCGCCACGCCACAAAATATCGTCATCGGCGGCCTGGCCGGTGCTGCGCCGCCGCTGCTCGGCTGGGTGGCTGTCACCGGGCATGTCAGTGCCGAGCCGCTGCTGCTGGTGCTGATCATTTTTGCCTGGACCCCGCCGCACTTCTGGGCCCTGGCCATTCACCGCAAAGAGGAATACGCCAAGGCCGATATCCCGATGCTGCCGGTCACCCACGGCGAGCACTACACCAAGGTGCATATCCTGCTCTACACCTTCGCCCTGCTGGCGGTGAGCTTTATGCCTTATGTGATCCATATGAGCGGCCTGCTGTACCTGGCGTGTGCGCTGGTATTGGGCGGGCGCTTTCTGCAATGGGCCTGGGTGCTGTACCGTGGCAGCAAGCCGCACGCGGCGATCAACACCTTCAAGTACTCTATCTGGTACTTGCTGCTGCTGTTTATCGCGCTGCTCGTAGACCACTACTTATTGTTGAACCTATGACTCGAACTCAAAAAACCGTCTTTATCCTGGTGGCCATCGTCGCGTTGATCATGGGCCTGACCGTTAACAAAGTGCTCAGCGGCAAAGGCCAGGGCGACCCTACCGCACTGATCGACGCCGGCATTATCCTGCTGCCGCAAAGCCGCCAGCTGCCGCCGGTGACCATGACCAATCAGGACGGCCAGCCAGTGGTGGTCAATGAGTTGAAAGGCAAGTGGAGCCTGCTGTTCTTTGGTTATACCTTCTGCCCCGATATCTGCCCGACCACCCTCGCGCAACTGCGCCAGATCAAGAGCGAGCTGCCTAAAGAGGCGGTGGATAAGTTGCAGGTGATCCTGGTCAGCGTTGACCCGAACCGCGACACGCCGACCCAGCTCAAGCAGTACCTGGGCTATTTCGACCCCCAGTTCGAAGGCCTGACCGGTGCGAATGTGGAGGATGTGCAGAAAGTCTCGAACGCGGTGAGCATTCCGTTTATTCCGGCCGATACCAGCAAGCCCAATTACACCGTGGACCACAGCGGCAACCTGGCGCTGATCGGCCCGGATGGGACGCAGCGTGGGTTTATTCGTGCGCCGCTGAATAATCAAAAGCTGGTGGCGCAGTTGCCGGGTTTGCTACAGCGCAAATGATCGTTCCCACGCTCTGCGTGGGAATGCCTCCTGTGACGCTTTGCGTCACGACCTCAACAGCGGGACGCAGAGCGTCCCGGGCTGCATTCCCACGCGGAGCGTGGGAACGATCACTCGCCTCCCTAGCAAACTACACAAATCACCTGTGGGAGCTGGCTTGCTCGCGAAGGCGGTGGTTCAGTCAATAAATTGGGTGACTGACACTCCGCATTCGCGAGCAAGCCCGCTCCCACAGTGGTTTTTGTGCAAGGGTTGAACAGGGTGTCGTCGGAGATTTCCCACGTGTTGTCGCGCTGTGCGTGAACTTGTTGGACGGTCTTGGGGTGGCTAGTCTTTGGCCTGTCGCTGCAAATTCAGTGACAGGGCGTAGGAACCCTTTTATGTACCCTTGGCGTCATAGCGCCATCGTCTGATTGCGGCGTTTTTTTTGTGCCCGTACTATCAGTCGCGGCGGCTATGCGCGGGCACGTTTCGACGTGGCTGAGATCCCCGGGTACTCGGTTCCTACCCCGCGTATGGCTGCCACCCATGCCCGTAGGAAGGCTGTTGGCAGCTCCTGTTTATACCCGGAGTTGTCCCAATGCAAACACTTACCCCTGATCCACCGATCACACCCAAAGTCTTCACTCGACACCATCACCAGCTGCATGCCGTGCTGATAGAAGACCAGCCATGGTTCAGCGCCTGCGACATCGGCCATCTGATGGGCCTGCACCTGAACCCGGCGCTACTGCGCAAGCTCGATCCCGACCAGCAACACACCCTGCCCCTGATCACTCATGGCCACTGTGCGCCGACGTTGATGGTCAGTGAGTCTGGCGTCTACGCGCTGCTTATCTACCACTATTACCCGGAGAATCGGTGCCTGCGCCAATGGTTAACCCATGAGGTGATACCGGCCCTGCGCTGACAGCAAAAGCCACACAAAACAAATGTGGGAGCTGGCTTGCCTGCGATAGCGGCGGGTCAGCAGGATGATCGTTCCCACGCTCTGCGTGGGAATGCCTCCTGTGACGCTCTGCGTCACGACCTCAACAGCGGGACGCAGAGCGTCCCGGGCTGCATTCCCACGCGGAGCGTGGGAACGATCAGTCGCCACCCCAACCAACTACACAAATCCCCTGTGGGAGCTGGCTTGCTCGCGAAGGCGGTGGTTCAGTCAATAAATTGGGTGACTGACACTCCGCATTCGCGAGCAAGCCCGCTCCCACATTTTGATCTTCGGTGTTGTGACGATCGGGTTTGATCAGAACGCCGGCAGAATCGCGCCTTTGTACTTCTCAAGAATGAACGCTTTCACTTGCGGCGTGTGCAGGGCTGCAACCAGCTTCTTCACGGCGTCCGAATCTTTGTTGTCGTCGCGGGTCACCAGGATGTTTACGTAAGGCGAGTCGTTGCCTTCGATCACCAGGGCGTCCTTGGATGGGTCCAGCTTGGCTTCCAGGGCGTAGTTGGTGTTGATCAGCGCCAAGTCGACCTGGGTCAGCACGCGCGGCAGGGTCGCGGCTTCCAGTTCGCGGAATTTCAGGTTTTTCGGGTTGCCGCTGATGTCCTTGATGGTCGACAGGATGTTGGTCGGGTCCTTCAGGGTGATCAGGTTGTGCTTGGCCAGCAGCAACAGGGCGCGACCGCCGTTGGTGGCGTCATTCGGGATCACGACGTTGGCGCCGCTTGGCAGGTCTTCCAGCTTCTTGTACTTGCTGGAGTAGGCGCCCAGAGGCTCCAGGTGTACCGCGGCAACGCTCACCAGGTGTGTGCCCTTGGTTTTGTTGAACTCATCCAGATACGGCTGGTGCTGGAAGAAGTTGGCGTCCAGGCGCTTTTCAGCCACCTGTACGTTTGGCTGCACGTAGTCGGTGAAGACTTTGACCTGCAAGTCCACGCCTTCTTTGGCCAGTTCAGGCTTCACGAATTCGAGGATTTCCGCGTGGGGCACCGGCGATGCAGCGACTGTAATAGTCTCGGCAGCGTGGGCAGAAAACGCGGCAACGGCGGCGAAAGCAACCAGTAGTTTTTTCATCCAACAAGCTCCTTGTTCGGGCATGTGCCGGCGGGGGCCGACAATGGCCGTTATTTTCGAGAGTAGTGTGTCACCAGCTTATCGCCGATGGTTTGCAGAATCTGTACCAGCACAATCAACATCACCACGGTGACGACCATCACGTCGTCCTGGAAGCGCTGGTAACCATAGCGGATCGCCAGGTCACCCAGCCCGCCAGCACCCACGACGCCGGCCATGGCGGTGTAACCCACCAGGGCAATGGCAGTGACGGTGATTGCCGCAATGATGCCGGGTTTAGCCTCGGGCAGCAGTGCCTTGGTGATGATCTGCCGAGTGGTGGCGCCCATGGCTTGAGTCGCCTCGATGATGCCGCGATCCACCTCGCGCAATGCAGTTTCCACCAGTCGCGCGAAGAACGTCGAAGCGCCCACCACCAAGGGTGGAATCGCGCCGGCCACGCCGAGCGAAGTGCCGGTGATGAAGATCGTCGTAGGGATCATCACAATCAGCAGAATGATAAACGGCAGAGAGCGTATGGCGTTGACGATAAATGCCAGCACGCCATAGGTGGCTTTCTGCTCGAGCAACTGACGCGGGCTGAACAGAAACAGCAGAACGCCCAGCGGCAAGCCAACCAGTACGGTGAAAACCAGCGAGGTGCTGAGCATCAGCATGGTGTCGCCGGTGGCAACCCAGATGTCGGCCCAGTCAACTTTGTCGAAATAATGCAGTAACGCGTCCATTAACGCAGTACCTCCATGTGCACATCGGCTGCGGTAAAGCGGGCGAAGGCCGCTTCCATGTCACCGCCGGTGATGGCCAGGGTCAGTTGCCCGTAGGGGGTGTCTTTGATGTGGTCGATGCGACCGGCGAGGATGCTGTAGTCCACGCCCGTTTCGCGGGCGACGGTCCCCAGCAATGGCGCGTAGGTCGCTTCGCCCTGGAACGTCAGGCGCACGATGCGGCCCGGTACATGGGCAAACGCGTCACGCTGCTCGCCTTCATCGACTTGCTCGGCTTCTTGCACAAAGCGCTTGGTGGTCGGGTGCTTGGGGTGCAGGAACACCTCGGCCACCGAGCCTTGCTCGACGATCACACCGGCGTCCATCACGGCCACCTGATCGCACACGCGGCGGATCACGTCCATTTCATGGGTGATCAGCACGATGGTCAGCTTCAGCTCGCGGTTGATCTCAGCCAACAGTTGCAGCACCGAGGCGGTGGTTTGCGGGTCGAGAGCGCTGGTGGCTTCGTCGCACAGCAGAATTTTTGGCTTGGTCGCCAGGGCGCGGGCGATACCGACACGCTGCTTCTGGCCGCCGGACAACTGCGCCGGGTACTTCCTGGCATGGTCCGACAGGCCCACGCGGGCGAGCAACTCAGCCACGCGCAGGTCGATGTCTTTACGCGACAATTCGCCGGCCAGGGTCAGTGGCAGCGCCACGTTGTCGGCAACGGTCTTGGACGCCAGCAGGTTGAAGTGCTGGAAGATCATCCCGACTTGCTGGCGAAAACGGCGCAGGCCGTTGGCGTCCAGGGCGGTGACTTCTTCACCATCGACGTTGATCTGACCGCCGCTTGGCTGTTCCAGGCGATTGATCAGGCGCAGCAGGGTACTTTTGCCCGCACCGGAGTGGCCAATCAGGCCGAACACCTGGCCGTTCTCGACGCGCAGGCTGGTGGGGTGCAGTGCGGGGATTTCCTTACCGGCGACGCGGTAGGTTTTATGGACGTTATGAAACTCGATCACGTAGCGAACCTTGTGGGGCGCATGGAAAAGGGATCAGCGGTTAGCCGGGCGCGCATTTTAGCCTGTCCGTATAGCGTTTCTTAGCATTTATTTCGCATTCAACCAGCGATTTGGCAATAACGCGATCAAAGGTCATAAAAAAGGAACGGCTAAAAACCCCATCAGTCACTACTTAAGCAACGCGATTTCCTCAGGTGCCGTGCCTGGGGTTTTGCTCAAACGAGCCGGGGGTCCGCTCTGGCCACTTTGATTAAGGAGTTTTGCCTGATGAGTACCAAGAAGCCAGCCACCCCGCCCAAGAGTGAGCTTGCGGGCACCGATACCGTGGACCGCGGCAACACCAACGCCAAGCTGCAGGCCCTGGAAGAATTTCGCTCCGATGCGACCGGCCAGGCGCTGCGCACCAACCAGGGCGTAAAGATTTCCGATAACCAGAACACCCTTAAAGTCGGCGCCCGTGGCCCCTCGCTGCTGGAAGACTTCATCATGCGTGAGAAAATCACGCACTTTGACCATGAGCGCATCCCGGAGCGCATCGTGCATGCCCGTGGCACCGGCGCCCATGGTTATTTCCAGACGTATCAGAACCATTCGGCGCTGAGCAAGGCCGGGTTCCTGCGCAACCCGGAGCATAAAACCCCGGTGTTCGTGCGTTTCTCTACCGTGCAAGGCCCGCGTGGTTCGGGCGATACCGTGCGTGACGTGCGTGGCTTTGCCGTGAAGTTCTTCACCGACGAAGGCAACTTCGATCTGGTGGGCAACAACATGCCGATCTTCTTCATTCAGGATGCAATCAAGTTTCCTGACTTTGTGCACGCCGTAAAACCTGAGCCGCACAACGAAATTCCTACCGGCGGCTCGGCCCACGACACGTTCTGGGATTTCGTCTCGCTGCAGCCGGAATCGGCGCATATGGTGCTGTGGGCCATGTCCGACCGTGCCATTCCGAAAAGCCTGCGCTCGATGCAGGGGTTTGGCATTCACACCTTCCGGTTGATCAATACCGAAGGTAAGTCCAGCTTCGTTAAATTCCACTGGCACCCGAAAGTCGGCACCTGCTCGCTGGTGTGGGACGAAGCGCAAAAGCTTGCCGGTAAAGACACCGATCACCACCGTCGCGACCTGTGGGAAGCGATCGAGGGCGGCGACTACCCTGAGTGGGAATTGGGCGTGCAAATCGTCGCCGAAGAGGACGAGCACAAGTTCGACTTCGACCTGCTCGACCCGACCAAAATCATCCCCGAAGAGCTGGTGCCGATTACGCCGCTGGGCAAAATGGTGCTCAACCGCAACCCGGACAACTTCTTTGCCGAGGTCGAACAGGTCGCCTTTTGCCCCGGCCATATCGTGCCGGGTATCGACTTCACCAACGACCCACTGCTGCAAGGCCGTCTGTTTTCCTACACCGATACGCAGATCAGCCGACTCGGTGGCCCGAACTTTCATGAGCTGCCGATCAACCGGCCGGTCACGCCTTTCCATAACGGCCAGCGTGATGCCCAGCATCGCACGGTGATCGACAAGGGTCGTGCGTCCTACGAGCCGAACTCGATTGATGGCGGTTGGCCGAAAGAAACGCCACCAGCGGCTCAAGATGGCGGGTTCGAAACGTATTACGAGCGTGTCGACGCCAACAAGGTGCGTGAGCGCAGTGAGTCGTTCGGCGACCATTTCTCCCAAGCCACGCTGTTTTTCCACAGCATGAGCCACCACGAGAAAGAGCACATCATCGCGGCTTACAGCTTCGAGTTGGGCAAGGTGGAGCGTGAGTTTATTCGCGCGCGTCAGGTCAACGAGATCCTCGCCAATATCGACCTGGAACTGGCCAAGCGCGTTGCCCAGAACCTCGGCTTGCCGGCACCGACCAAAGGCACCGTACCGCCACGCAAGACGTCGCTCAAAGAGTCGCCGGCGTTGAGCCAGGTGAACCTGCTGTCGGGCGATATCAAAACGCGCAAAGTCGCGATTCTTGCGGCTAACGGTGTGGATGGCGCGGCGATCGCGGCGCTGAAGACGGCGCTGGCCGCCGAAGGTGCGCATGCCAAGCTGCTGGGGCCGACGTCGGCACCGGTGAAGACTGCGGATGGCAAGAGCCTGCCGGTGGATGCGTCGATGGAAGGCATGCCGTCGGTTGCGTTTGATGCGGTGTTCGTACCGGGCGGTAAAGAGTCGATCAAGGCGCTGAGCGGTGATGGCGTGGCGTTGCACTTCCTGTTGGAGGCGTACAAGCACTTGAAGGCGATTGCGGTTGCCAGTGAGGCCAAGTCGTTGCTGGATCAGCTCAAGCTGGAGGCGGATGCGGGGTTGATCGTTGGCGCGGATGCCAAGGCGTTCAAGGCATTCTTTGCGGCGATTGCGCAGCATCGGGTGTGGGCGCGGGAGCCTAAGGCCAAGGCGATTCCGGCTTAAGCTTTTGGTTGGCTGTTAGACCGCCTTCGCGAGCAAGCCCGCTCCCACCTTTGACCTAGTTCCAAGTTTGGAATGCGGTCAAAGGTGGGAGCGGGCTTGCTCGCGAATGGCTTTACTCGGTTTTGCGCGGAATCAACACAACCTGCGCCGGGATGTGTTTCACAATCTGCCGGTGAATCTTCAGGTCATACGCTGAATCAATGCGCTTCACCCGTTTGGTCAGCAACGTGGCCAGCCACGGGTAATCCTGGGTGCGCGGCGCCTGAATGGTTACATCGCACTGGTAATTCACCACATCGGTGGCGATCGCATCCAACTGATGGCGAAGTTCTTCAATATCGGTGAGGTTCAACGCAACCGTGGTGCTTTGAGCCGCCGGGTCGATGACTTTGGCGGGTGGCTTGGCTTCAGCGGCTTTCAGGGCGGCTTCGGCTTTATCCAGCTCGGCTTTGCGGGCGTGGCTGATGGCGCTGTTGACGCCGCCCGTGAGCGCCGGGGCCTTGGGCATCAAGGCGCGTGCGCGGCTTAACGCCGTAGCGGCGGCATTCACGTCACCTTTTTGCAACACGATCTGGCTGCGCTGCAGGTAGGCTTCGGCCAATTGGCGCTGATAGTTTTCCAGCGCCGGGTCGTTGGGCGACTGGGCTTGCAGCGCGGCCAGTTCGTCTTCGGCGGTGGCCAGTTCACTGCTGGCCAGGTTTTGCTCCAGCTGCGCGATGGCCGCAGCACGCGGGTCCTGCGCCTGAGGGGCGACGGGCGGTGTGCTTTGGCAGGCGCCCAGCAGCAGGGAAAATGCGGCAAGGAGCAGATAACGGGAGTTGAACGGCTTCATTCCTGCGACTCTCTATTTGCGCAAAAAGCGAGCAAGTCTACACCCCTCGACGGGGCAGGACAAAACTCAGCAGAAACAGGGCGGCGGCCGTGACCACAATCGACGGCCCGGCCGGCGTGTCCTTGAACCAGGACAGCGCCAGGCCCCCGCACACGGCGAGCATGCCCAGCAGGCTGGCGCCGATCGCCATCTGCTCGGGTGAGCGGGCATGGCGCTGGGCGGCGGCTGCGGGAATGATCAACAGCGACGTGATCAACAATACGCCGACAATCTTCATTGCGACAGCAATCACCACGGCGATCAACAGCATCAGGGTCATGCGCAGCGCCGGCACGGGCAAACCTTCCACGGTGGCGAGCTCTTCGTGCACGGTAATTGCCAGCAACGGGCGCCACAGGGTGACCAACAGCACCAGCACGGCAGCGCTGCCGCCGAGGATCCAGGCCAAGTCGGTAGGGCTGATCGCCAGCAAGTCGCCGAACAGGTAGGCCATCAGGTCGATGCGCACTTCATGCATAAAGCTCAGCACCACCAGGCCCAGCGACAGCGTGCTTGGCGCGAGGATGCCCAGCAGCGTGTCGGAGGCCAGCGGCTGGCGCTGTTGCAGGGTTACCAGCAGCACTGCCAGCAGCAGGCAGCCTACGGTGACGGCGATGGTCGGGCTTACATCCAGCAAAAACCCCATAGCCACGCCCAGCAGCGCGGCATGCGACAACGTGTCGCCAAAATAGGCCATGCGCCGCCAGACCACGAACGAGCCCAAGGGGCCCGCCACCAGTGCCAAAGCCAAGCCTGCCAGCAGGGCGTAGAGCAGAAAATCAGCCATGCTTGCAGCTATCTCCATGAACGTGGGGTTTAGGCGTAGCGGGATCGTCGACCACGGCGCCATGCAAATCATGGGCGTGGTCGTGATGGTGGTGGTAAATCGCCAGGCTCTGGGCGTTTTTGCCGAACAGCTCGACGAATGCCGGGTCGCCGCTCACCTGTTCCGGGTGGCCGGAGCAGCATACGTGGCGGTTGAGGCACACCACTTGATCCGTGGTGCTCATCACCAGGTGCAAGTCGTGGGAGACCATCAGCACGCCGCAGCCATGGCGGTCGCGCAGGCGGGTGATCAGGCTGTACAGCTCGGCCTGGCCGGCAACATCGACGCCTTGAACGGGCTCATCAAGTACCAGCAGTTCGGGCTCGCGCAACAGGGCGCGGGCCAGCAATACGCGCTGCATTTCGCCGCCGGAGATGCTCTGCACCGGGCTGTCGATGACCTGTTCGGCGCCGACTTCCTTGAGCGCCGCCTGGGCGCGCGCGCGGTCGACGCCAGGCACCAGGCGCAGGAAGCGCAGTACCGACAGCGGCAGCGTTGGATCGACGTGTAATTTTTGCGGCATGTAACCGACGCGCAGCTTGGGCTTGCGCCACACGCTGCCAGTGTCGGGCTTGAGCAGGCCAAGCACGGCGCGCACCAGCGTGGTCTTGCCGGCGCCATTGGGGCCGATCAGCGTCACGATCTGCCCAGGCTCCACGCTCAGGGCGATGTTATCCAGCACGTTTTGCCCGGCGAACGTGACCCCAACCTGTTCCAGGCGGATTAACGCGTTGCTCATCAAGCCCCCTGGCAACCGGAGCAGAGCCCCACTACTTCGACCGTTTGCCCTTCGACCTTGAAGCCCACGTCGGCGGAGCTTTTGACGATGGCGTCGCTGATGCTTTTTTGTTCAAGCTCGATGGCGGCATGGCACTCGCGGCAGATCAGGAACTGGCCCTGGTGCGCGTGTTCCGGGTGGCTGCAGCCGACAAAGGCGTTGAGCGAGGCGATACGGTGTACCAAGCCATTTTCCAGCAAAAAATCCAGCGCGCGGTACACCGTCGGCGGCGCGGCACGGCGGCCGTCCTGCTCGCTGAGCACGCCAAGAATGTCGTAGGCGCCCAGCGGCTTGTGGCTTTGCCACACCAACTCCAGCACCCGACGACGCAGGGCGGTCAGGCGCAAGCCTTTCTGCGCGCACAGGGTATCGGCCTCTGACAGCGCAGTGTGTACGCAGTGAGAGTGGTCGTGGGGACGGCTGGCAAGCGGTGTTTTAGGCATGAGCGGCGACAGACATTTGATAGAGACGTTATTATGTTACCTGTTCCTACGCCATTGAGTGGTCATCGTGTCCCGACTTTTTCCCGTTTTTGTCGTATTTGTCACCAGTTTGTTCATCGCTGGGGCCGCTCAGGCTGAGGTCAAGGTGCTGACGAGCATCAAACCATTGCAGTTGATTGCCGCCGCCGTGCAGGACGGCGTGGCGATTCCAGAGGTGCTGTTACCGCCCGGTGCATCGCCGCATAACTATGCGTTGCGCCCATCCGACGTACGGCGCGTGCAGTCGGTGGACCTGTTGTATTGGATCGGCCCGGACATGGAAAGCTTCCTGCCGCGCGTGCTCAAGGGGCGTAGCCTGCCGACCGTGGCAGTTCAGGACTTGCCTGGGATGAAATTGCGTCGGTTCGCCGAAGATAGCCACTCCCATGCCGATGATGCCGACGAACACGACCACGATCACCGCCCTGGCAGCCTGGATGCGCACCTGTGGTTGTCGACGGTCAATGCTCGGGTGATTGCGGCGCGTATGGCGTCTGACCTCAGCACTGCCGACCCGGCCAATGCCGCGCGTTATCAGAGCAACGTGAAGGCATTCGATGAGCGCCTGGATGCGTTGGACGCACGCTTGAAGGCGCGTCTGTCCACCGTCGGCGACAAGCCGTACTTCGTGTTCCACGAGGCATTTGACTACTTCGAAGACGCTTACGGGCTCAAGCACACCGGCGTGTTCAGCGTGGCCGCCGAAGTGCAGCCGGGCGCCCAGCATGTGGCGGCGATGCGTACGCGTTTGCAGGAAGTGGGTAAAACCTGTGTATTCAGCGAGCCGCCGTTGCGTCCGCGTTTGGCCGAAACGCTGGTGGCGGGTTTGCCGGTGAAGTTGGCGGAGCTGGATGCGTTGGGCGGTTATACCCCGGCGACGGCGCAGGGTTACGAGCAGGTGCTGGAGAAGCTGGGGAATGACTTGGCCGGGTGCCTGGAGTCGCTCTAACTGCAAATACATAACCCATGTGGGAGTGGGCTTGCTCGCGAATGCGGTGGATCAGTAATAGATGTATTTACTGACACTGCGCATTCGCGAGCAAGCCCGCTCCCACATTTTAAAGTGCGAACGGCAGGTGGACGGTGACCTGCTGACGCTGCACCAGCCGATGCTCGAACTCGGCCGGGTCATGGATCAACACATCTTGCCCGGCAAATGATTCCGCGGCGATCAGGCGTGACAGCCAGAAGCGCACACACGCCACGCGCAGCAGGGTCGGCCACAACTCGGCCTCCTTGGCGGTAAACGGCCGCAGCCCCGCGTAGGCGCCCAGCAAGGCGCGGGCGCGCTGGCCGTCTATCACGCCGTCTGCATCCGAACACCAGTCATTCAGGGCGATGGCCACGTCGTACAGCATCGGGCCTGAGCAGGCGTTGTAGAAGTCGATCAAGCCGGTGAGGTGCGTGCCTTCGAACATCGCGTTGTCGCGGAACAGGTCGGCGTGCACGTTGGCGCGCGGCAGGGCGAGGATGTCGGCCTTGTGGGCTTCGATTTCGCTCAAGGCCGCTTGCAGCAGGCGCTGCTGGGCGTCGTTCAGGTGTGAAATAAGCTGCGCGCCTTCAGTGAGCATCCACTCCAAACCGCGATCGGTCTTGCGCTCCAGCACTTTGTCGCCTTGGGTCGCCAGGTGCAGGTGGCCGAGCAGGTCGCCGACCTGGGCGCAATGCTGTGCGTTGGCGTCCTTGATGTGCTTGCCGGCCAGGCGCGGTTGCAACAGCGCCGGTTTGCCCTTGAGTTCGCGAAGTGCCACGCCGTCGGTGGTACGCAGGGCGTAAGGCACCGGCAGGTCGGCGTCGTGGAGTACATCGAGCAGTTCGATGAAGAATGGCATTTCCGCCACTGGGCCGCGCTCAACCAGGGTCAGGACGAATTCGCCTTGTTCCAGGCTGATAAAGAAGTTGGTGTTTTCGCTACCCGCGGCAATCCCCTGGAAATCAAGCAGGCGGCCGAGCCCGTAAGGGGCGAGAAAGGTTTCCAGCTCGGGCCGAGCCAGGGGGGTGAACACAGACATGTTTAAACTGCCAGTACGGGCGCCGCGGTGTGCGGCGCCGGTTAAAATTAAGAAATCATTTCCATTCGAAGATCTTCCATGACGGGATCAGCATATCCGGCTGGTCAGAGCGGATGAAGTTCGCATCGGTTCCGTCCGAGCGCACCAGGAAATACGGTTTGAAACCCTTCTTGGTTATCTTGATTGCGTACAGGAAGCCGTTTTGGCGATATTCCTGAATGGTCCTGTCGCCTTCCGTGCGAATGGTAACTTCCGGGTCGCCCGACTGTGCAGTATCTGCCGCCGTGGCCACTATCGGAGTGAGTGCAATCAAGCCGGTCAACAACAGGCGATTTACTGTACGCATGATAACCTTGTCCCTTTGTCGTCATTGGTCCGGCTATTCTAGCGCCTGACCCGCCGAAAAGGTTGATCCTGCTCATGAGCCAAGCCCCCCTCGTCCTGGTGGACGGTTCTTCTTATTTGTACCGCGCCTTCCACGCGTTGCCACCGCTGACCACGTCCAAAGGCCTGCCCACCGGTGCGGTCAAGGGCGTGTTGAACATGCTCAAAAGCCTGCGCAAGCAGTACCCGAACAGCCCGTTCGCGGTGGTGTTCGACGCCAAGGGTGGGACTTTTCGCGATGAGATGTTCGCTGAATACAAGGCCAACCGCCCGAGCATGCCCGATGACATGCGCCTGCAAATCGAGCCACTGCACCAGAGTGTGATCGCCCTGGGCTTCCCGTTGCTGTGCGTTGAAGGCGTCGAGGCCGACGATGTGATCGGCACCCTGGCCCGCAGCAGCGCGGCGGCTGACCGTCCGGTGGTGATCTCTACCGGCGACAAGGACATGGCGCAGCTGGTCGACGGGCACATTACCTTGGTCAACACCATGACCGGTAGCTCGATGGACATCGAGGGCGTGAAGGAGAAATTCGGTGTCGCTCCGGAGCAGATCATCGACTATCTGGCGTTGATGGGCGATTCGTCCGACAACATCCCAGGCGTGCCGGGGATTGGTCCGAAGACGGCTTCCGGCTTGCTGGTGGGCGTGAATGGCGGCATCAAAGAGCTGTATGAGCAGTTGGATATCGTGCCGACCTTGCCCATCCGTGGTGCCAAGACGCTGCCGGCCAAGTTGGAAGAGCATAAGGAGATGGCATTCCTGTCCTATCAGTTGGCGACGATCAAGGTCGACGTGCCGCTGGATGTGGGCCTGGATGATTTGCACCTGATCGAGCCGGACCGCGAAAAGCTGCTGGAGCTGTACACGCTGCTGGAGTTCAAGAGCTGGTTTGATGAGATTCAGCGTGATGCCAAGCGCGTTGAGCTCAAGGCTGCGCCTGTTGTTGAAGAGGCCGTCGACGTCGCGGCACCCGCAGAAGCGTCCTACACCACGATCCTCGACCAGGCGACATTCGATGCCTGGCTGAAAAAGCTCAACGCCGCAAAATTGTTCGCGTTCGACACCGAAACCACTGGGATCGATGCGCAGCAGGCGCAACTGGTCGGCGTCTCCTTTGCCGTGCAGCCCCATGAAGCGGCCTACATCCCGCTGACCCATTCCTACATCGGCGCGCCGCAACAACTGGACCGTGACACAGTACTGCTGGCTTTGAAGCCGTTGCTGGAGGACGCGACCAAGCTCAAGGTCGGCCAGCACGCCAAGTTTGATATGAACATCCTGGCCAACTGTGCCATCGGCGGCGATCAGGCCAACGGTATTACCGTGCGCGGGATCGCTTTCGACACCATGCTCGAATCCTACGTGCTGAACTCCACCGCGACCCGGCACGACATGGACAGCCTGGCCAAGAAGTACCTGGACTACGACACCGTCAGTTTCCAGGACATCGCCGGCAGAGGCGCCAAGCAGCTGACGTTTGATCAGATCCCGCTTGAGCAGGCTGGCCCTTACGCGGCCGAAGATGCCGACGTGACGCTGCGCCTGCACCAGGCGTTGCATGCACAGCTTGAAGCCATTCCAAGCCTTGCCAGTGTGCTGACCGACATCGAAATTCCCTTGGTGCCGGTGCTGGCGCGTATCGAGCGCCAGGGCGCACTGGTGGATAAGGCGCTGCTGGGCATCCAGAGTATCGAGCTGGGCAACAAGATGGTGGAGCTGGAGCGCCAGGCGTTTGAGATCGCCGGTGAAACGTTCAACCTGGGCTCGCCCAAGCAACTCGGGGCGATCCTCTACGAAAAACTCGGTTTGCCGGTACTGAAAAAGACCGGCAAAGGCCAGGCATCCACGGCTGAAGAAGTGTTGGCCAAGCTGGCCGAAGATGACTTCCTGCTGCCCAAGGTACTGATGCAGTACCGCAGCATGAGCAAGCTCAAAAGCACCTACACCGATCGCCTGCCGGAGCAGATCAACCCGCGTACCGGGCGTATTCACACGTCTTATCATCAGGCGGTGGCGGCCACCGGGCGTTTGTCGTCCAGTGACCCTAACCTGCAGAACATCCCGGTGCGCACTGCCGAAGGGCGGCGCATTCGCCAGGCGTTTGTCGCGCCCAAAGGCTACAAATTGCTGGCGGCGGACTATTCGCAGATCGAGCTGCGGATCATGGCGCACCTGTCCAAGGACGAGGGGCTGATGAATGCGTTCCGTAATGACCTGGACGTGCACACCGCCACCGCCGCCGAAGTGTTCAAGGTTGAGCTGACAGAGGTCACGTCGAACCAGCGCCGCAGTGCCAAGGCCATTAACTTTGGCTTGATCTACGGCATGGGCGCGCAGAAGCTCGGCAAGGACATTGGCGTCGATACCAAGACCGCCAAGGCCTACATTGATGTGTACTTTGCGCGCTACCCGGGCGTTCGTGAATACATGGAGCGCACCCGCGCCCAGGCGGCCGATCAGGGTTATGTTGAAACCTTCTTCGGGCGGCGGCTGTACCTGCCGGACATCAACTCCAACAAGCCCCAGGAGCGCGCAGCCGCTGAGCGCACGGCGATCAACGCACCGATGCAAGGCACTGCGGCGGATATCATCAAGAAAGCCATGGTGCTGGTGGACAACTGGCTGACCGAGTCGGGCCTGGACGCCAAGGTGATCCTGCAGGTGCACGATGAATTGGTGCTTGAGGTGCGTGAGGATCTGGTGGAGCAAGTCAGCGAGAAGATCCGCGAGCATATGAGCGCGGCGGCCAGGCTGGACGTGCCGTTGGTGGTGGATGTGGGTGTGGGCGATAACTGGGACGAAGCACACTGACAGCGCGGCTCTGCCATTGCCGAGGGTGATGGCAGAGCGCTTTAGATCAGAAAGCGCCTCAGGTTATTTCCAATAGTTTTTTGACCTGCCGGAACTTAACCCGTGAACTGCTACTCAGAGTTACTGAATGGGTGGTGAAGCCCTTCAATGCTCCTATGTTGTGTTAAGTGTTGGCAGATATCTGGACCCCGCCCTAGCGGTCCGGAACTTGGACCCCGAACTTCCCCTCCCCATACGAAGTCCGGGGTTTTTTTTGCCCGCAGAAAAGTTATTCGGCGATTTCCGCGCCCTTGTCTGCCAATTGCATCCAGCCGGCCAGCACGGTGTAAGCGTCTTCCAGGCCCATGCGCTTGGGCGCCGAGAACAACTGGATGGTGATCGCATCGCCCCAACCCTTACGGATTTCAGACTGCACTTTGAGCAAGGTGTTCTTGGCTGCGCCGTAGGTCAGCTTGTCGGCCTTGGTCAAAAGGATATGCATTGGCATACCGCTGGCGACGGCCCAGTCGAGCATCAGCAGGTCGAAATCGGTCATTGGATGACGGATGTCCATCATCAGAATCAAACCCTTCAAACTCTCGCGGCCACCCAGGTAAGCCTCAAGGTGACGCTGCCAGTGCAGCTTCAACGGGATAGGGACTTTTGCATAACCGTAGCCCGGCAGGTCGACCAGACGCCGATCATCGTCTAGCTTGAAGAAGTTGAGCAGTTGCGTGCGGCCCGGAGTTTTCGAGGTGCGCGCCAGGCTGGCGTGGGTCAGGGTGTTCAGCGCGCTGGACTTACCGGCGTTGGAACGGCCAGCAAAGGCGACTTCAAAGCCTTCGTCATCGGGGCATTGGTCCACTTTGGCGGCGCTGAGCATGAACGTGGACTGTTGGCACAGGCCGAGGATGGGATTCTTGAGTTGCATGAGATTTCCGATGTGGGCGGTGCCGAGAAAGGGTGCGGCAAGCGGTGTCGTTTCCGTTTCAGTAGCGCCAGTATATAATGCCGCAGATTTTGTGTGTGCTTTGTCCCAGCGAAGGATGAAGTTCACGGGAGCGAAAGACCTTCATTGCGCATTAGAACGCAAAACGCTCTCAAACCCTGAACAGGTCGATGTATGACCTGATGGTTGCGCGCTTTTGGTGTCCTGATCGCGCTTTTGGGCGCTCAGGCTACACAGGATCCGGAGGCGCTGTACAACCGAGTTTGCATGGCTAAGCTGATGCAACACGTGACTCAGGGTTTCAAGGCAATGCCGCCGCGTGGTTTGTGCATGGACTGCAGTACTGAGGATTACCAGGCCATCAACGAATTGATGGTGAGTAAACCCGGTAGATAACTCTTAAACCCTTAGCCGTAGTTGGATTAGCTGATGAACAAACTGATCGTGAGTCTGCTGTTGACCTTGGGCATCACCGGTGTTGCCCATGCTGCAGGCGACGCTACAGCGGGCCAGGCGAAAGCCGCCGTATGTGGTGCTTGCCATGGACCGGATGGCAACAGCCCGGCGCCGAACTTCCCCAAACTGGCAGGCCAGGGCGAGCGTTACCTGACCAAGCAGATGCACGACATCAAGGACGGCAAGCGTACGGTGCTGGAAATGACCGGCCTGCTGACCAACCTCAGCGATCAGGACCTGGCGGACATCGCGGCGTATTTTGCCAACCAGAAAGGCAGTGTGGGAGCTGCTGATCCGAAGCTCGTTGATAAAGGCCAGGCGTTGTTCCAAGGCGGCAAGCTCGCCGAAGACCAGCCTATTGGTGGCATGCCTGCCTGTAAGGCTTGTCACATTGCAGGTGGCGGTGGGCTGGCCGAGGCGGGTTTCCCTCATCTGAGTGGTCAGCACGCCCAATACACTGCCAAGCAATTGAAGGAATTCCGCGAGAAGGTTCGCTCCATCGATGGCGATGCCAGCAACAAAATGATGACTGACATTGCGGCGAAACTTTCGGATAAAGATATCGAAGCGCTGTCCAGCTATATTCAGGGCCTGCACTGATTGGGCCTGGGACGTTAACGCTCGATTAATCCATCGATGCAAGCATAAAAAGGGTGGCTTAGGCCGCCCTTTTTTGTGGCCGGTGCCGTTACACTAACGAACTCATGCCCGCGTAGACCTGTCACAACTAAAGGTCGCGTGAGGCGACTTTATTTGTCCAGGAGTAAAGCATGCGTAATCTGATCCTCAGCGCCGCTCTCGTCACTGCCAGCCTCTTCGGCATGACCGCACAAGCTGCCGATGTGCCGCTTGAAGCCGGTAAAACCTATGTTGAATTGGCTACCCCGGTGCCGGTTTCGGAGCCAGGCAAGATCGAAGTGGTGGAGCTGTTCTGGTATGGCTGCCCGCATTGCTATGCTTTTGAGCCGACCATCAACCCTTGGGTTGAAAAACTTCCGTCTGATGTGAATTTCCGCCGCATTCCAGCCATGTTCGGCGGCCCATGGGATGCCCACGGCCAACTGTTCCTGACCCTGGAAGCCATGGGTGTTGAGCACAAGGTTCACAACGCTGTATTCAATGCGATTCAGAAAGAAGGCAAGCGCCTGACCAAGCCTGACGAAATGGCTGACTTTGTTGCCACCCAAGGCGTCGACAAGGACAAGTTCCTGGCCACCTTCAACTCCTTCGCTATCCAGGGCCAAATCAAACAGGCCAAGGAGCTCGCGAAGAAGTATGGCGTACAAGGCGTACCAACCATGATCGTCAACGGCAAATACCGTTTCGACCTGGGCACTACCGGCGGTCCTGAGCAAACCCTTAATGTTGCCGACCAACTGATCGCTAAAGAGCGCGCAGCCAAGTAAGGGGGCCATCATGCGCGGCTGGGGTACTGAACGTAGCGTTGGCCTGCATGAAGCGCGGGTCAACGAACACCACCTGGAGTCCACGGGCTTGCCGGCAGACAGCCGTCTGCGGCTGCTCAGCTTCAATATCCAGGTGGGCAACAGTACCGAGAAGTATCGGCACTACCTCACCCGTGGCTGGCAGCATCTGCTGCCGCACAAAGGGCGTACCGGCAATCTGCAGAAAATCGGCGACCTGCTCAACGACTTCGATCTGGTCGCCTTGCAGGAAGCCGACGGCGGCAGCATGCGCTCCGGTTATGTCAATCAGGTGGAGCATCTCGCCCATCTCGGTGCTTTCCCTTATTGGTATCAGCAACTCAACCGCAACCTCGGGCGCCTGGCGCAGCACAGCAATGGCGTGCTCAGCCGCCTGAAGCCGACTGCCATCGAAGATCACCCGTTGCCCGGCCCAAAAGGGCGCGGCGCGATTCTTGTGCGTTTCGGCGAAGGCCCGGAAGCCTTGGTGGTGGTGATGATGCACCTGGCGCTTGGAGCGCGTACACGCAACCTCCAGTTGGCCTACGTGCGTGATCTGATCGGCAACTACAAACACCAGGTGCTGATGGGTGACATGAACACCCATGCCACCGACCTGTTGCAGAATTCGCCGTTGCGCGACCTCGGGTTACTGGCGCCCCAAGTCGAAGCCACGTTCCCCAGCTGGCGCCCGCAACGTTGTCTCGACCATATCCTGCTTAGCCCGAGCCTCACACTGGAAAGTGTGCAGGTGCTGGCGCAGCCCATTTCCGATCACCTGCCGGTCGCGGTAGAGATTCGTCTGCCGGGTTCGCTCACGGCTGATGCATTGCCCGCGTTGAGCCCAGGCCCTCGCGGACCCCTTGCATGAGCGACGACGCCCAGCGCTGGAAAGAGAAATACCTTAAAAGCGTTGAGCAGCAAGACAAGCTCGAACGCCGCTGGGCCGCACGCCTTGACCTGCTGCGCCGAGGTCTGGTGCGCAGCACGCTGGCGGCAGAAGGCACTGACCGTGCGGTTGACCAATGCATGAAGGAGATGCGCGATGTGGTGCGCACCGACGACATGGACGCCGCCCTCGCCGCCTTGCTGCCACGCCTGGAAAAGGCCGTGCTCGACTCGGAGCAGCGCCGCGAAACCCGGGTCGACCAGATCAGTACCGCGCTGACTGCCCTGGTCGCGCAGTTGCAGAAGCTGCCCCTGCCGCGTGAAGTCGCCCGCCCGCTGAAAACCTTCGCCAAGCAGCTTGATGGCCGAGTCGGCCAGGCGCGTGAGATCCCGCTGCTGCTCAGCGAATTGAGCAGCCTGCAAGGGCAGGCGCTGAATAACCTGGAGCCGGAAGGCGAAGCCGCGCGCCCTGGGCCAGGCTTGCTGCAACGCCTGTTTGGTGCAAAGGATGTGTCGAATGAGGCGCCGGTGGTTGAATCTGCCCCGCTCTATGCACCGCAACCGTCGGCGCCGAAACCTGACGCTGCCAAAGCCGCGCCCGAGGCTCTGGAGCCCGCGCAATCCGAAGAGCTGACCCAAGCCTTGCGCGCCTTCGCGCCATTGACGGTAACGCCGGCCGCCGCGCAGCCTGAACCGGCTGAACCGGCTGAACCGGTCAAAGTGGCTGAAGTCGCTGGCGAAACCTTTGTCTTCGAGGCTCCGGCGCTGGAGCAAGACTCCGTCGCGCCTGCTGAAGTCTCTGAGCCAGAGGTGCCCGAGCCTGCGGTAGAGGAAGCCGCGCCCGAAAGCGCCCTTGCTGCATTTATCGAAGAACCGCAGGTTGAGGTCGACACGCCAGATCAAACGGTCATCGGCAGCCTGTCGCTTCCGCCCGTGCTGGAAACCTGCGAGCCCGACCCCGATGCGCTGCAACCGGACGGCACCTATGCCCTGCCCGACTCCCCCGAGCCGTCCTACAGTTCGGTCGCCAAGCATATCGAAGACACCTTGCTCGGCTTGCTGGAGGATCTGTCCTTACCCGAGCGCCACCGGCCCCAGGCCGAAGCCATGCGCGAGCGCTTGGCCCACGGCTTGAACTGGTACGAATTGCTGCCGATCCTCGATGATCTGGCGGTGCTGATGCTGGCGATCACCGACAGCGGCCAGCATGAGTTCGAGGCCTACCTCAAGCAGCTCAATGAACGCCTTGAAGCTTTTCAGGGCCACTTGCAGGTGGCCAGCGAGGGGCACGCCGACAGTCGCTCGGCCGCGCGGGAGCTGGATACGCAAATCCGTGAACAGGTCGACGGCCTGCAAAGCAGCGTGCAGGAAGCCGCTGACCTGGACAGCCTCAAGCAGGTACTGGAAAGCCACCTTGAAGGCCTGCTCGGCACCATGGACGAACACCAGCAGCAGCGTGACCAGCGCGAGCAGGAAGTCGCGGCGCGGCTCAAAAGCCTGGCCGAGCGGGTGGCGAACATGGAGCAGGAAGCCCAAGGTTATCGCGAGCATTTGGAAGTGCAGCGCCAGAAAGCCTTGATCGACCCGCTCACCGGCCTGCCCAACCGTGCGGCCTGGAGCGAGCGCCTGGACCATGAAGTGAATAGCTGGCATCAGCGCGGCAACAGCCTGTCACTGGCCATGCTCGACCTCGACCACTTCAAGCGCATCAACGATGGCTACGGCCACTTGGCGGGCGACAAGGTGCTGAAGATCATCGCCAATGTGTTGCGCAAGCGCCTGCGCCCCGACGATTTTATCGCGCGATTTGGGGGCGAAGAGTTTGTATTGTTGATGCCGGATTCAGCCCTGGCAGATGCTTTGGACGTGGGTGAGGTGCTGCGTTCAGCCATCGAAGCATGCCCGTTCCACTTCAAAGGGGAGCCGGTGACCATCACGGTGTCCATGGGCGTGGCGCAGTTTCAGCCGGGCGAACGCAGTGACCTGGCGCTCAAGCGTGCCGATGAGGCGTTGTACCGGGCCAAGGCAGCTGGGCGCAACCGGGTGCAGGCGGCGTAAAAGATGTTCCATTTTGTGATTTGACCGTCGATCCCCGAACCATCCGTTACACTGTTGCATTATCGTCTTCTGCGTACTGTCTTCCGCCATGAAATCTTTTTGCGTCGCCTTTGTGTTTCTCCTGCTCGCCGGCTGCGCCAGCGGCCCGCGGCTGAACACCAGCCATCCTTCGTCGAACCACGACAACCGGGTGCAGTTCGTCATTGTCCATTACACCTCGGCCAGCCTTGAGCGCTCCCTGGCGCTGCTCACGCACGGCCAGGTCAGCAGCCATTACCTTATCGGCGACGACGCCTCAGGCACTATCTACAAGCTGGTGGACGAGAGCCAGCGCGCCTGGCACGCCGGTGAAAGCGAGTGGGCGGGCCGCACCTGGCTCAACTCCAGCTCCATTGGCATCGAGATCGTGAACCCGGGTTATACGGACTCGCCGACCGGCCGCCTGTGGTACCCGTACTCAGAGGCCCAGGTGCAGTCGTTGGTGGTGTTGCTCAAGGACATCAGCAAGCGCAACGGCATTGACCCCAAGAACATCATCGGCCACAGCGACATTGCGCCATTGCGCAAGCTCGACCCGGGCCCGTTGTTCCCGTGGAAGCGCCTGGCGGCTGAAGGTTTGGGCGTGTGGCCGGATGCACAGGCGGTGGCTCGGCTCCAGCAGCAATATGCCGTCAGCCTGCCGAGTATCACGTGGTTCCAGGAAGAACTGGCGCGCCTGGGCTACCAGACGCCGCAGACAGGTGAGCTGGATGTGGCTACACGACATGTGATCGCGGCGTTCCAGATGCACTTTCGGCCATCACGGTTTGACGGCACGCCGGATGCGGAAAGTGCTGCGATCCTGAGCGCATTGAACCGCCGCTAGGTGTAACACTATTCGAATGTGGGAGCGGGCTTGCTCGCGAAAGCGGTGGATCAGTCGCTATATATGCTGACTGACAGACCGCATTCGCGAGCAAGCCCGCTCCCACATTTTTTGTAGCCAGGCTACAAGGGCAACGCCATATAAAACTGCGTACCCTGCCCCGGCCGCGAATACACGCCCATCCGGCCGCCGTGCAGCTGTACGATCTCCTTGCACAACGCCAGCCCGAGGCCGGCGCCACCTTTCTTGCGGCCTACCTGTACGAAGGGTTCAAAGATGCGCCCCTGTTGGCCATAAGCAATACCCTCGCCGTTATCTTCGACGCTGATAATTACTCGTTCGCCGTGGCGGCGCGCCTGCAAGCGAATCTGGCCACCATTGGCGGTATGTCGCAAAGCGTTGCCTAGAAGGTTATCGAGTACACGTTCGAGCTGAACCTGGTCGGCATACAGCCTGGGCAACTCGGATTGGGCTTCTACCAGCAGTTCGATGTCCTGTGCGTTCGCCAGCTCCGTGAACCGGCCTCGCGCGTTCTCCAGCAGATCGGTGACATCGCACGGCCCGAGAGTGAGTTTTTGCAGGCCGTTCTGGTAGCGCGAGAAGTTGAGCAAATCGTTGATCAACTGCATCAGGCGCTGCATTTCTTCATTGACCGTATCCAGCAGGTCCGCTTCACGGGACTCGGCGGGAAACTTCGCCCGTTCGCGGAACAGCCCGAAGGCCATGTGCATGCCCGTCACCGGCGTACGCAACTCGTGGGAGGCGCGCAGGACGAACTCACTGCGCACCCGTTCGAACGCGCGTTGTTCGGTGACGTCATGCAGCACCATCACTGCGCCCAGAATATGCCCTTGGGTATGGCTGACCGGCGTCAGGCTGTAGGTCAGCAGGCGCAGTTCGCCTTCGACTTCCACTTCCAGATCGTCCGGCGCGCGCTCCAGGTTGCCGCCGCGCAGCACCAGTTGCAGTTGCTCATCCATTTCAGGGCGACCCAAGGCTTCACCCAAGCCCTGCCCGAGGCGCTCTACGTCCCAGCCCAACTGGCGCTGTGCCACAGGGTTAAGGTGCTCCAGACGGCCTTGGCGGTCAATCATCAGCAAGCCGTCGTCGATGCTGTCGAGCACCGCTTGCAGGCGTTGCTGACCGGCCAGCAACTCATCGATATTGGTTGCCTGATGTTGGCGCAGTGCTTCGGCCATGATGCCGAAGCGGCGGGTCAGTTGATTCATTTCTGCCGCCGATGAGATCGGCAGCGTCACTTCGAAATCGCCTTGCCCGATCTTGTCGGCGGCCTTGGCCAAGGCTTCAATCGGCCCGCCAAAGCGCCGGGCGATGCCATGGGCGGTAACAAAGCCGATGATCAACACCGCCAGGCCGACCAGCCCCAGCAGGCCGGCGATCAACAAGGCGCGGTTGCGCGACTTGTGTTCGCTGTCGTTGATATTTTCCAAAGCTTGTTTGTGCTCGGCGATCAAACCATTGCGCAATGTATTGAAGGTTTCGGTGAGCTTGTCGTTTTTACTGTTGGCCAGTGAGCTTCGCTGAGCCTCGTCGAACGCCTTGAGAAAATTCAGGTAGTCGATGCGAGCCTGGCTGAAGCCACTGGTTCTGCCGTCCTGCTGTTCATGGGCGATGCCTTGGTCCAGCAGGGCAAAATAGTTTTGCTTGGACGTCTGCAGGGCAGCGGGGTCGGGCTGCTCCTCCAGCATCAGGATCAATTGGTCGCCCAAGGTCTGACGCAGCTTGAGGCCCAGGTCCAGGGTGATGAAGTTGCTACGGATCGCCGACTCCTGGCTCTTGGCCATTTGCATGACGCTGACCAGTCCCAGGACCAGTCCCAACAGGGCGACGGTGATCAGCGCTGAGATACTCAGGAACAACCGAGTGCGCAGTTTCATCGCAAGCTTCATAAGGTACAGCTCACAGGTTGTACTGTTTACGTTTGCGGTACAGGGTCGACGCGTCGATGCCCAGCGTGCGGGCCGCTTGATCCAAGGTGTCGCTGGTAGCGAGTACGGCGCCGATATGGGCTTTCTCCAGCTCGTCCAGGCTCAGCGCTGCGCCGATACGCGGGGCATTGTTGGTCGGCTGTTCGGCCATGCCGAGGTGGCTGATTTCAACCTTTTCCTGTGGGCAAATAATGCTGGCCCGCTCCACCACGTTACGCAGTTCGCGGATATTGCCCGGCCAGCGGTAGTTAAGCAGCGCCTCACGGGCGGCATCGCTGAAACCGCGCGCAGGCCGGGCGTATTCCTTGACGAAGCGCGCCAGGAAACGGTCGGCCAGGGTCAGGATGTCTTCACTGCGCTCACGCAGCGGCGGCAGGTGCAAGGTGATGACGTTGAGGCGATAGAGCAAGTCTTCCCGGAAACGGCCGTCGCGCACCATGTCTTCCAGGTTCAGGTTGGTGGCCGCCAGGATGCGCACGTCGGCACGTCGAGTGACCGGGTCGCCTACGCGTTCATACTCCTTGTCTTGAATGAATCGCAGCAGTTTTGGCTGCAAAGTCAGGGGGAAGTCGCCGATCTCGTCGAGAAACAGCGTGCCGCCGTCGGCCTGGTTAACCCGGCCCAGCGTGCTCTCGCTGGCCCCGGTAAAGGCGCCGCGACTGTGGCCGAACAATTCGCTTTCCATCAGTTCCGCCGTCAGTGACGGGCAGTTAATGGTCACGCAGGATTTTTTCGAGCGCTTGCTCCACCCGTGTATGGCTCGGGCCAGCTCGCCTTTACCGGTGCCGGACTCACCGAGGATCAAAATGTTGGCATCGGTGCCTGCCACTTGGCGCGCGGTTTCCAGTACCACCATCATCGCCGGGCTGTGGGAGTCGAGGCCGTCCTTGGGTTGGCGCACTGCGCCTTCAAGCGCTTCCAGGCGTGCCGAGAGCTGGCGCACTTCCAACTGCTTGGCGGTGGCCAGGCGCAGTTGGTCGGGGCTGCACGGCTTGACCAGGTAGTCGGCGGCGCCGGCCTGGATCGCGTCAACGGCGGTGTCCACGGCCGAATGCGCGGTCACAATCACCACGCGCATCCATGGCGCCTGGATGCGCATCTGGGCCAACACATCCAGGCCGTTGTCTTCACCCAGGCGCAGGTCCAGGAAGCACAGGTCGAAGACCTGACGCTGCATCAGGGCATCGGCTTGGGCGGCGCTGTTGGCAGTGGCTACGGTGTAGCCTTCATCTTCCAGGCAGTAACGGAAGGTGCGGAGGATTGCGGATTCGTCATCCACTAAAAGAATGCGGCCTTGAAGTTCCTTGGCTGATTCCATCTGTCCCGCGCTCCTTAACTATAAATGATGGTGTTTAGTCCCGGATTAATCGGGCAAGTTGCATGGTTTATTCTGATTCATAAAAGGCATCTTCGCGCAGGTATCTTCACGTTCTCCTACAAAGACGCCGATTGATGGCGTTTTCATATCTTCCTGCCACTTCGGCAACGCCTCCTGCACTTTCGATCCGTTGACCCGACCACTGACCATCGTGCATTTCGCACGGCCTGCAAAGCGGCATCGTGCAGGATGCTGTTCGCAACAGCCATGGAGTATTCATAACATGCTGATTTTATTGGGTTTTATTTTGTAAAAAAACTGGCATGCACTCTGCAATAGCTCTCCCAACGAATAATCAGAATGCGGGAGAAATGCAGCATGACTCGCCAAAGCCTCAGCCAATTACGTGTCTCGCCACTGCGCATGCAGCAAGGTCTGTTTGCCAGCCTGGCTTTGATGGTCACGTTGATTGCCGGCCAGCAAATGCAGCATTGGCAGCAAAGTCAGCAGCAAACCCCGCAATTCGAACGTCCGTCGATGACCCAAACCCATTTCCGTTCCGTTGGCAGTGCCGGCGCTACTACCGATGTAACCGCCCCGCAATTGAGAGTGGCAGACCAGGGTTCAACCCTGGGTGAATTGCCAGCCCAAGAGCGTTGGGTGTTCTAAGCAAGAAAAGGTCGCTTGTGTTGAGCGGCTGCACGGCACTACCGCTGTTACCTCTAAAAAAGCGTAAGGAGAATCACCATGTTGAGTTGGGCAATCACATTTCTGATCATCGCCATTGTGGCTGCAGTCCTGGGCTTCGGTGGTATCGCGGGCACCGCCACGGGTATCGCAAAAATTCTGTTTGTGGTTTTCCTGGTGATGTTCATCGCTTCGTTCTTCTTTGGTCGTCGCGGCCGAGGCTGAATATGACCCATTTGTCCTTTAAAGCCATGGCTGCCGCCCTGCTCTTGGGCGGTAGCGGTTTGGTAATGGCCGCCAATGACGGCCAATCCCGAGCCAACGAATTGCTCAGTGCGGACAAGCAGTACCGCGAAACCTGGCAAAGCGTGGTGAAGAAAGAACAGCGCCTGCCGGAATGGGTGATGAACCTGTCCGGTACGGCCGAACAAATGAACGCTGTGGAAGAGGATGGCGAAAAGTACTTGGTAGGGCCGCTCTGTGAAACCGCAGATACGTGCCTGAACAAGCGCCTGATCGTTGCCTTCAGCTACGACAAGGAAGATGCCTACGCCATGTTGGTGGAAGTCCCGGCCGGTTTACCGGCAGACAAGTCCCCGACACGGCACGCCGATTACCGTTTTATCGGTAAGCCGAACGAAGGCATGCAGAAGTTGCTGATGGAGCAACTGAAGAAAGATCCGAATTGGTACTAGGTTCCGTCTGACGCGTCTGTCGTCTGCGGAGCCGGCGTCCATAGAAAGAAGCCCTTTGCTTCTTTCTGTCTGCATCACCCGCCAAGGGTGATGCATGACCAGGGGGCCGGGTTGCTCTGATCAATCGAGATCGGCGTGACCTACGGGTACAGGGAGTGCCTGCGCAAGGGCCGGGTCAGGTGAAAAGCTGCGACGCAAGTTCACAAGCCCTCACGCTTGCTGAACTTGCGACGGGCTTGTCACTCTCATGCTCCGCTTCTTATACGGCTCATAGCCGACAATTTCTCTTTTGCGCGCGCCTAACCATTACTTGGTGTTTCGTGGCGACCATCTATCGAGAAAATTTTAGCTGCGCCATAGGACATTTCTGGCGCCAGGTCAGTGAATTCCCAGGCATTTTCGCCAACCTTTATAAGTCGTCCAACATCTCTGAGCGAGCCGGTATTGGCCGGTTAACGGCATATTCACGGGATTTAATGGCGGATTTGAACTGACCGTTCGGACAGTTAATTTCAAAAAAAGTCATGCCGATTCGGCATAGGGTAGGCGTTTACGGCATTAGACGTCGAACCCTTGCATGGGAATAGTTGCGCCTTTTTTCGCCTGCCAGTAAGCCATTTCGGCCATGCTGCGGTGACCTTCCATGGAGGCAAATGCGCACACTTTTTCGCTTGCGAGCGTTGCGAGTGGCGCATTTGCCTTAAGTCCACTTGAAGTAAGGGTAATGACATGAAGAAGGCAAAGCTAAGCCTCGCCTGGCAGATCCTCATCGGTTTGGTACTGGGGATCGCAATCGGTGCAGTGCTCAACCATTTCAGTGCTGAAAAAGCCTGGTGGATCAGCAATGTGTTGCAGCCGGCGGGCGATATCTTTATCCGCCTGATCAAGATGATCGTGATCCCGATTGTGATTTCCTCGCTGATTGTCGGCATCGCCGGCGTAGGTGATGCGAAGAAGCTGGGGCGGATCGGCGTCAAAACCATTCTTTACTTCGAAGTGGTCACCACCATCGCCATTGTGGTCGGCCTGCTGTTAGCCAACGTGTTCCACCCGGGCGCCGGCATCGACATGAGTACCCTGGGTACCGTCGACATTTCCAAATACACCGCCACCGCCGCCGAAGTGCAGCATGAGCATGCGTTCATCGAAACCATCCTCAACCTGATCCCGTCGAACATTTTCGCCGCCGTTGCCCGTGGCGACATGCTGCCGATCATCTTCTTCTCGGTGCTGTTCGGCCTGGGCTTGTCGAGCCTCAAGCCTGAGCTGCGCGAGCCGCTGGTGACCATGTTCCAGGGCGTGTCCGAGAGCATGTTCAAAGTGACCCACATGATCATGAAGTACGCCCCAATCGGTGTATTTGCCTTGATCGCGGTAACCGTCGCCAACTTCGGCTTTGCTTCCTTGCTGCCGCTGGCCAAGCTGGTGATCCTGGTTTACGTCGCCATCCTGTTCTTCGCCTTTGCGGTACTGGGCCTGATCGCCCGCCTGTTCGGGTTCTCGATTCTCAAGCTGATGCGCATCTTCAAGGATGAGCTGGTGCTGGCCTACTCCACCGCCAGTTCCGAAACCGTGCTGCCGCGTGTGATCGAGAAGATGGAAGCCTACGGTGCGCCGAAGGCCATCTGCAGCTTCGTAGTGCCAACCGGCTACTCGTTCAACCTCGACGGTTCGACTCTGTACCAGAGCATCGCGGCGATTTTTATCGCCCAGCTGTATGGCATCGACCTGTCGATCGGCCAACAACTGATGCTGGTACTGACCCTGATGGTCACCTCCAAAGGTATTGCCGGCGTGCCGGGCGTGTCCTTCGTGGTGCTGCTGGCCACCCTGGGCAGCGTGGGTATTCCGCTGGAAGGCCTGGCCTTCATCGCCGGTGTCGATCGTGTGATGGACATGGCGCGTACCGCACTGAATGTGATCGGCAACGCCCTGGCCGTTCTGGTTATCTCTCGTTGGGAAGGCATGTACGACGATGCCAAGGGCGAGCGCTACTGGAACTCGCTGCCGCACTGGCGCAGCAAAGAAGCCGTGCCGACCGCACAAGCTACCCGCGGCTGATACCACCGCTGCTCTGAAACAGACCCCGGAAAATTCCGGGGTTTGTCGTTTCTGCCAGCCCCGCTATCATTCGCCCCATCTTTCGGGGGATTCAACTGATGCTCAATGGCCTGTGGCTTGGCTTCTTTGTCGTGGCAATGGTGTCAGCACTGGCGCAATGGCTGGTGGGCGGTAATGCCGGGATTTTTGCGGCGATGGTCGAAAGCATTTTCGCCATGGCCAAACTGTCTGTCGACGTGATGGTGCTGCTGTTCGGCACCCTGACCTTATGGCTGGGCTTTTTGCGCATCGCCGAAAAAGCCGGGATCGTCGACTGGCTGGCCAAGGCCCTAGGCCCGCTGTTTCGCCGTTTGATGCCGGAAGTGCCCGCCGGCCACCCCGCTATCGGCTTGATCACCCTCAACTTCGCCGCCAACGGCCTGGGCCTGGACAACGCCGCCACGCCGATTGGCCTGAAAGCCATGAAGGCGTTGCAGGAACTCAACCCCATCCCCAACACCGCGAGCAACGCGCAGATTCTGTTTCTGGTGCTTAACGCATCCTCGCTGACACTGTTGCCGGTGACGATCTTCATGTACCGCGCCCAGCAAGGCGCCGCCGACCCGACGCTGGTGTTCCTGCCGATCCTGCTGGCCACCAGTGCTTCCACGCTGGTGGGCCTGCTGTCGGTGGCGGTGATGCAGCGCCTGCGCTTGTGGGACCCGGTGGTGCTGGCCTATCTGATTCCCGGCGCGCTGGCACTGGGCGGCTTTATGGCGTTGCTGGCGACCTTGTCCGCCACGGCGCTGGCGGGCCTGTCGTCGATCCTCGGCAACCTGACGCTGTTTGGCTTGATCATGCTGTTTCTGGTGATCGGTGCGTTGCGCAAGGTGAAGGTGTACGAGGCCTTTGTCGAAGGCGCCAAAGAAGGTTTCGACGTTGCCAAGAACCTGCTGCCGTATTTGGTGGCGATGCTCTGCGCCGTGGGCGTATTGCGCGCTTCCGGGGCATTGGACTTCGGCCTGGAAGGCATTCGCCATGTGGTGGCCTGGACCGGCATGGACACACGCTTTGTCGACGCGTTGCCGACGGCGATGGTCAAGCCGTTTTCCGGCAGCGCAGCGCGGGCGCTGTTGATCGAGACCATGCAGGCCAAGGGCGTGGACAGCTTCCCGGCGTTGGTCGCGGCGACGATTCAGGGCAGTACCGAGACCACCTTTTATGTGTTGGCGGTGTACTTTGGTTCGGTGGGCATTCAGCGGGCGCGGCATGCGGTTGGGTGTGCGTTGCTGGCGGAGTTTGCCGGTGTCGTGGCGGCGATTGCGGTGTGCTACTGGTTCTTTGGTTAAGGTTTAGATCGCTATCGCAGGCAAGCCAGCTTCCACATTTGACGGTGTTCACAAATCAAAAGGTGGGAGCTGGCTTGCCTGCGAAGAGGCCCTCAGCGTTTCGCAGCAGCATTGCCCTGCTGCACCACCCAATCCACCACCTGCTTGTTCAACTGATCCCCCGCCTGCCCAAACGCCGCCACCACTGCAGGCACCTTTGTATCGCCGACCGGCTGCTTCACCTCAAACCGCCGACTGGCAATGATCCGCTGATCACTGCCACGCACCAACCGCGCATCCAGGCGGATCACCACCTCCACCGCGCTGCCGTGGTACTCACTCTGAAACGCCTGCAACTGCCCACCCAGCTCGTAATCGGCCTGTAGATTGGTTTCGTCGGTACTCAGCAGCGTCACCCGCCCATCGCGCTGGAAACCGTCCATAAACCGATTGCGCAGCAACACCGGCGTCGGGTCGCTCCAGCGTGAGTTCGCGTAGCTGCTGATCAGGTCGCCGTTTGGCACTACGGCAATACGCGGGCTGTCGAGAAACTCGCTGCTCTGCGGCTTGGACACACGCAACGACCAGCTCACCGGCGTGCCTTGGGTGCTGGTGGGCGCCGACGCCAGGCGGTACACGTCAGACGGGTCCGGCTTGGGCAGGATCGAGCAAGCGCTGATCAGCACCAAGGCCAGCGGGGCGATTAGTTGGTAAGCACGCTTCATGGCGTGAACTCCTTGTTCTTGTCGCTGCCCAGCAGGTAACCGCTGGGGTTGGCTTCGAGGCGACGGGAGATGGCGCGCAGCGAACCCAGGGTTTCGCGCAACTCGCGCACGGCCGGTGCCAGTTCGTTGAGGCCCTGCATGCCGCTGTTCACCGAGTCTTTGTTGTTGGTCAGCAAGGTGTTGATGGTCGTGGTGCTTTGTTCCAGCGACTTCATGGCCTGCTCGGCACTGCCGAAGGCTTGCTTGCCCTGGTCGTTGAGCAAGCCGTTGGCATTGCGCATCAGCGTGGTGGTCTGTTCCAGCGCGGCGCTCGCCTGTTTGCTCACCTGCATCAACTGCTGCATCACCACCTTGATATCACCGCGCTGGTCGGCAATGGCGCCGGTGGTTTGTTGCAAGTTGTCCAAGGTGTTGCTCAGGCGCTCGACGTTCTCCCGTGAGAACATGTGGTTGGCGTTGTGCAGCAGCAGATTGATGCTGGTCATCAGGTCGTTGCTGTTATTGAGCAGACGCGCGATGGGTGACGGCGAGGCGATGATTTCCGGCAGGTTGCCGTCCTTGCCCTTGAGTTCCGGGCTTTGCGGCGTGCCGCCACTGAGCTGGATGATCGAGGTGCCGGTGATGCCGGTCAGTGCCAGTTTGGCCTGGGTGTCTTCCTTGATCGGCGTCTGCCCGGCCAGGCGAATGCGTGCGAGTACCCGGCGCGGGTCTTTCGGGTCCAGGCGCAGGCTGGTGACATCGCCCACCTTGATCCCGCTGTATTGCACCGAACTGCCTTGCGACAGGCCGCTGACGGCCTCGTTGAACACCACCTCGTAGTCCTGGAAGGCACTGTCGACGCTGGATTTGGCCAGCCACAGGCCGAACAGCATTGCGCCGACCACCACGATCACGCTGAACAAACCGATCATCACATGATGGGCTCGGGTTTCCATGTCATACCTCGTTAAGCGATTGAGCGGCATCCAATGCCGCGCGGCCACGGGGGCCGTGGAAATATTCGTGAATCCAGGCGTCGTCCGTTTCCGAGACGACATCGATGGCATCGGCCACCAGCACTTTCTTCTGCGCCAGCACCGCCACGCGGTCGGTGATGGTGTACAGCGTGTCGAGGTCGTGGGTGACCAGGAACACGCTCAGGCCCAGCGCATCGCGCAGGGTCAGGATCAGTTGGTCGAATTGCGCCGCGCCAATCGGGTCGAGGCCGGCGGTGGGTTCGTCCAGAAACAGAATGTCCGGGTCCAGTGCCAACGCCCGCGCCAAAGCGGCGCGCTTGATCATGCCGCCGGACAGTGACGCCGGGTATTTATCCGCCGCCGACAACGGCAGCCCCGCCAGGGCAAGCTTGACCGCCGCCAGGTGCTCGGCATCGCGACGGCTGAGGCCGGCGTGTTCGATCAACGGCAGGGCGACGTTTTCGGTGACCGTCAGCGAGGAAAACAGCGCGCCTTTCTGGAACAGCACGCCAAAGCGCCGTTCCACCAGCGAGCGTTCATGCTCGGGCAGGTTGGGCAGGTTCTTGCCGAACACCCGCACCTCACCTTCGCTGGGCCGACGCAGGCCGACGATGCTGCGCAGCAGCACCGACTTGCCGCTGCCGGAGCCGCCGACCACCGCGAGGATCTCGCCTTTGTACAAATCCAGATCGAGGTGCTCGTGCACGCTCTGGCTGCCGAAGCGATTGCACAGGCCGCGCACTTCGATCACCGCCTCAGTGGGCGCACGGTGTAGACGACTCACCAGCCCATCTCCATAAAGAACATCGCGGCAACCGCATCCAGCACGATCACCACGAAAATAGACTGCACCACGCTGGAGGTGGTGTGGGCGCCGACCGACTCGGCGCTGCCGCTGACCTTGAAGCCTTCAAGGCAGCCAATCGCCGCGATCAGGAACGCGAAAATCGGCGCTTTCACCATGCCCACCAAAAAGTGCTGCACGCCAATGTCCGATTGCAGCAGCGAGAGAAACATCGCCGGTGAAATATCCAGGGCCACGGCGCACACCACCCCGCCGCCGACAATCCCCGAGAGCATCGCCAAAAATGTCAGCATCGGCAGCGACACCAGCAGCGCCATCACCCGTGGCAATACCAACAGTTCCATCGGGTCCAGGCCCAGGGTGCGGATCGCGTCGATTTCTTCGTTAGCCTTCATCGAGCCGATTTGCGCGGTAAAGGCACTGGCGGTGCGACCGGCGATCAGGATGGCGGTAAGCAATACGCCGAACTCACGCAGGAAGGAAAACGCCACCAGGTCCACGGTAAAAATCGTCGCGCCGAAGCTCTTGAGCACGGTGGCGCCGAGGAACGCCACCACGGCGCCCACCAGAAAGGTCAGCAACGCGACAATGGGCGCAGCGTCGAGGCCGGTTTGTTCGATATGCGCGACCATCGGCGTGATGCGCCAGCGCTTGGGACGGAACACGCCGCGGGCGAAGGTTTCGAGGATCAGGCCGATAAAGCCCAGCAGTTTCATGCCGTCCTGCCATACCGTGTCGACGGCCCGGCCGATACGTGCCAGCACTTGGATACCGGCGGCTTCTTCCGGCTCTTTGTCGGGTACGCAGAAATCGTTCAGAGAGCGGTAGACGGTTTTGAGCAGTGCCCGGTCGGCGGTAGATAAGCTGCAATCGGTCTGCTCGGCGGAACGCTCGATACGGTCCGGGCCCAGCAACTCGACCAGCAGCGAGGCACCCGCGGTATCCAGGGCGCCGAGGCCATTGAGGTCGATGCGTGCACCGGCGTCGTATTGGCCGTCGAGCTTGTCACTCAGTTTTTTAAGATTGGCGTAGTGGGCAAGCGTCCAGTCCCCCGTAATCCTGAGTAACGGGGGAACGCTGGAGGTGTCGAGGTGGGCTGCGCCGGCCGTGGTACGAGTGGTCATAAGCTCCGAGCTTGTTTGGCTATCCACAATCCGTACGTAATAGCACGATACGGTCTACTTTGGGTTGTCCGTTTGTGCTGGGTCAGTGACTTTGAAGCGCAGCACACCGATGACTTGCCCATCCTCCGTCAGCACCTGCACCTGCCAGCGCCCCACGGCGTCGGCCGGGAAGTTCTGCTTGTGGGTCCAGGCGCGATAGCCTTCCTTGCGCCCGCCATGGATATCCAGGGCGATACGGTCGACCTCCTGGCCGTTGTATTTCCACACATGGAAGATCCGCTCATCCAGCCCGCGTGGCGCGTTGATCGCGGTGTAGGCGTACAGCCCGCCGCTGCGCAGTTGGGCGGCGGTGACTTCCTTGAGATCATCGCCTGGTGTGCGGTCTTGCAACTGGGTGCTGATCGCCACTTCGGTCATCCACAAGGTGGCCGGCGGCACCCAACTGCGCAGGAACCAGCCGGCGCAACCAATGGCGGCCGTCACCCCGAGCAGCATCACCCAGCCCCTGATGCTGCGCAGCGGCAGGCTCACGGCCAGGCTCGGGATCGACAATGCCATGGCCACGCCAAGCGCCAACTTGTAACTCTCGGCGGTGGTGAGGTGCAGGATGATCGGCAGTGCGGTGAGCAGTGCCGCGAACAAGGTCAGGGTGTGCAGCGCCAGGAACAGCGAGCGCTTGGGTGCCAGCCACTTGTAGTACAGCGGGTCGGTGATCGACACCAGCGCCGCCGCGCCGAGCAGGCCGGTGAACACCGACTGGCCGCTGTTCCAGGCAGTGGTGACGAAAAAGAACGGCAATACGAAGAACAGGCTTTCCTGATGGATCATCTGGGTCGCGTAGCGCAGCAGCGGCTCGGGGATTTCGCGCTTGAAGACTTTGGCGAACAGCTGGGTAAAGCTGTTTTCCAGCATCAACCACAGCCAGCTCACCAGCATGATCACCGCAATCCAACTGGCCATGCCCTGCTGGCGATCCACCAGGATGAAGCTGCACACACCCGAGATAAAACCGCCGAGTGCAATCACCCCTGGATAGCGCTTGATCAGTTCGATAATGCGCTGGATAAGGGGCGGTAGATTTGGCATTGGCGGTTCACAATTGGTGTAGGAAAAATCTCAGACAGAATAACGTCTTAGCCCTGTGTTCGGTGCGTCATTACGTGATCCGTTTGCGATAAAGACGCACGCCGATCAACACACTGGCGATCAGCGCGAACAGGCCGGCACCGATCCAGCTCAGGGCGTCATAGCTCAGCAGCGGTTTTTCGACGCGCCAGTAGCCCTTCTGGTTAAACACCTCGCGCATGGCCTGGTTGGTTTGCGCCAGGTTGACGGCCTTGATGCGCTTGGTCGGGTCGCTGATATGGCCATCGGCATAGTCGCCGGCAGCGCTCCAGTAATAGTCGGCCAGCGCGCTGTTGCCCTGCACTGCCCAGGCTTGGCGCGCAATAGCGGCTTGCTGCAAGCGGTTGAAGACCGCCGGGTCGAGGCCGTCCTTGAGCAGTTGCGCCCTGAGGTCCTGCAACACCTGTTCGGCTTCAGGAAGATTGTCGCGCTCAAGGTCGGCATTCAGGCTGAGGAAGCCGACGCCGCCGAGCACTTCGCGCTCACTCCATGGGCCGTAGGACAAACCGTGCTTGAGGCGCAGCTGACGGTACAGCGCCCAGTCGAGGTAGTCCTTGAGCAAATCGTAGGTTTCATCGTGTTGGTCGTCCAATACCGGTTCGGGGAACAGCCAGTGCAGTTTGGCGCTGTCACCGACCCAGCCGTGGATAAGGTCGCGATGGCTGGCGGCGGTGTGCTGGATGTCCGGCAGCGGTCGATGCTCGGTGGGGTCGACCGGATCAAGTTGACCGTACGTGCGTTCCAGGTACGCCGGCAGCAGTTTGTCGAGGTCGCCGACGATGATCAGCGTCATGTTGTTGGGCGCATACCAATGTGTGCGCAGGTTTTGCAACTGATCGCGGGTCAGCTGGCTGACTTCGGCACGCTCGGCGCATTTTAGCCCCAGTTCGACGGCTAATTGGTTGCTGGCGGTGTGGCCCAGGTCCTGGCGGTCGAGCAAGCGTTGCAGGTGCGAGTAATGGCCGTCGTCTTCGCGCTCGACCACTTTTTTGGCCGCATTGATGTTCGCGTCGGTCAGTTCGGTGCGGGTGAGGATCGCCAGCAACAGGTCCAGCACCTTGCGCTGGTTCTGCGCGGGTGCCTCGATCACAAAGGTGGTGTCGGCATTGCTGGTGTAGGCGTTCCATTCGCCGCCGAGGGCTTGCATGCGGTCTTCAAGGTCGCCTTCACCACCGCCGTCGATGCCGCTGAACAGCAAGTGTTCGAGCAGGTGCGGCAGTTCTTTTTCGTCGCAGGGAAAGTCATCCAGGCCGACGCCCACCACCAGGCGGATCGCCACGTGCCCACGCTCGGTGCCCGGCTTGAGCAGCAATTGCAGGCCGTTGGGCAAGGTGTAGCCTTCGACTTGCAGGCGGTCGAAGGCAAAGGTGTGTGCCGAGCCCATGAGCAGGCAGGCAAGTAACAGGCGACGCATAACAAGCTTCCTGGCGGGTGAGGTCCATTGTTAACTGACTTCACGGGCCATCGTACGTTCAGGGCGAATGAGTGATGTCGGCAATATCTTCGGCGGAGAGCGCGCCGGTGTCTGAGGTTTCCAACACCACATAAGCACTGCTGCAAAACAACGAGTTCAGGCGTTTCATGTCGGCAATCAGCTCCAGGTGCAGGGAACTGGTCTCCAGGCTCTGTACGATTTTGCGCTGCAAACGGCTGACGTGGGCGTGGGCCAGACGACGCTCCTGAGCGCGGAAACGGCGCTTTTCGCGCAGCAGTTGGCGGGCGCTTTCCGGGTCGGCACTGAGGAACACCGACAGGCCCAGACGCAGGTTGGCAATCAACTGGCTGTGCAAACCGGTGAGTTCTTCCAGGCCGACTTCGGAGAACTGCCGGCGCTGTGAGGTTTTTTGCTGCTGGACTTTGCGCAGCATGCGCTCGATCAGGTCGCCGGCCAGCTTGAGGTTGATCGACAGCTCGATGATCTCGGCCCAGCGGCGGCTGTCCTGTTCACTCAGGTCTTCGCGGGGCATTTGCGCCAGGTAAAGCTTGATCGCGCTATAGAGGGCCTCGACGTCGTCGCTGAGGCTGCGCATTTCCTGGGTGATCGCGGTTTGCTTGCCGCGCAGCACTTCGAGCATGGCGGTGAGCATGTTGTCGATCAGGTCGCCCAGGCGCAGGGTTTCACGGGCCGCGTTGGCCAGCGCCAGGCTTGGGGTGGCGAGCGAGGCCAGGTCCAGGTGACGGGGCCTGGCTTTGCCGTTGGTTTCCTGTTGCTCCGGCAGCAACCAGGCGCACAGGCGCGCCATTGGCCCGATGGTCGGCAGCAGGATCAGGCAGCGCGTGGTGTTGTAGAGCACATGGAAGGTGATGACCATGCCTTGGGCGCTGTAGTCCAAACCATCCATCCAGCGTACGAGCGGGTCGAGCACCGGAATAATCAGCAACAGGCCGATCAGTTTGTACAACAAGCTGCCCAGCGCGACCTGTCGGCCGGCGGCGTTCTGCATGTTGGTGCTGAGGAAGGCCAGCACGCCGCTGCCGATGTTGGCGCCGATCACCAGGCCGATGGCCACGTGCAGGCCGATCACACCGGCGCCGGCCAGGGTGGCGGTCAGCAGTACGGCGGCCAGGCTGGAGTAGGAAATCATCGCAAACAGAGCGCCGACCAAGGCATCCAGCAGAATATCGCCGGTCAGCGAGGCAAAGATAACTTTGACGCCTTGGGCATGTGTAATCGGCCCGGCGGCTTCGACGATCAGTTGCAGGGCCAGAATGATCAGGCCCAGGCCGATACCGACGCGGCCCATCTGCCCTGCCCGCGTTTGTTTGCGCGAGAGGAAGAAAATCACCCCAAGAAAAATCAGCAGTGGCGACAGCCAGGACAGGTCGAAGGTCAGTACCCGCGCCATCAATGCCGTACCGACGTCGGCACCGAGCATGGTCGCCAGCGCCGGCGTAAGGCCCATCAAGCCCTGGCCGACAAACGACGTCACCAGCATCGCCGTGGCGTTGCTGCTCTGGACCATGGCCGTCACCAGGATACCGGCGATAAACGCCAGCCAGCGCTTGGACATGTTCTGCCCGATGACTTGGCGCAAGTTGGAACCGTAGACCCGCAAGATGCCGGTACGGACGATGTGCGTGCCCCAGATAAGCAGGGTCACGGCGGAAAGCAGATTGAGCAAGGTCAGCATGCTCGGCCCCCCGTGTGGGTGTGCTCCAGAAAGAGCAAATGAGAATTGCCGCGTGCCGTTCTACGTCTTGTACTTAAGCTGTAGTTGGCGAATGGGCTCTGCGCCAGCATCGCATAGCTAAAGTGGGGATTGAAACAAAACTGTCATGAAGATCGTTCCCACGCTCTGCGTGGGAATGCATCCCGCGACGCTCTGCGTCGCTTTGAGGGCGGACGCGGAGCGTCCTGAGGCGGCATTCCCACGCGGCGCGTGGGAACGATCAACAACGATCATCAGCAGCGGGTCAGGTTTATTGACCCGGAATGTCCTTGCGCAGTTTCACAGGATCCTGCTGTTTCTTCTTTTTCGCGATGGCGGTACGCATCTTGATGTTCACCGCTTCTACGGCCAGCGAGAACGCCATGGCGAAGTAGACGTAGCCTTTTGGCACATGCACGTCGAAGGATTCAGCGATCAGCACCGTACCCACCACCAGCAGGAACGACAGCGCCAGCATCTTCAGCGACGGGTGCTTGTCGATGAATTCACTGATGGTGCCCGCAGCCAGCATCATCACCAGTACGGCTACCACGATCGCAGCGACCATGACTGGCACATGGGAAACCATGCCGACCGCAGTGATCACCGAGTCCAGGGAGAACACGATGTCGATGATCGCGATCTGGATGATGGTGTAGATGAACTTGCCACCCTTGCCGCCCGGCTCGTCGTGGGTTTCGTCTTCACCTTCGAGTGCGTGGTACATCTCCTGGGAGCTTTTCCACAGCAGAAACAGGCCACCGAAGAACAGAATCAGGTCGCGACCGGAAATGCCCTGGCCGAAGACCACGAACAGGTCCGCAGTGAGTTGCATGACCCAGGTGATCGACAGCAGCAACAGGATTCGCGTGACCATGGCCAGGGCCAGGCCGAAGATCCGGGTGCGCGCCTGCATATGCTTGGGCATGCGGCTGACCAGGATCGAAATCATGATGATGTTATCGATGCCCAGGACGATCTCGAGCGCCGTCAGGGTGAAGAAGGCAATCCAGATTTCCGGATTGGTCAGCCATTCCATGTGTATTCCTTTGAGCAAATGTGAAACCGCGCAAGCTGCAGCGCCGCGCGGTCAGGTCGTTACGATTATAGAGTGCTGAACAGCGGAAAAATCCCCATCAGCAAAGCGGCGAACATTATGCACAGGCACACCAGCACTGCCCACTTGAGGGTAAAGCGTTGGTGATCGCCAAATTCGATCCCGGCCAGGGCCACCAGCAGGTAAGTCGATGGTACCAGCGGGCTGAGCAAATGTACGGGTTGGCCAACGATGGACGCACGGGCCATTTCCACGGCGGTGATACCGTAATGGCTGGCCGCTTCGGCGAGCACAGGCAGTACGCCGTAGTAGAACGCGTCGTTGGACATGAAGAAGGTAAACGGCATGCTTACCAGCGCGGTGATCACTGCGAGGTACGGGCCCAGCGCTTCCGGGATAACCGCCAGCAAGCTCTTGGACATCGCATCAACCATGCCGGTACCGGACAGAATGCCGGTGAAGATGCCCGCGGCGAAGATGAGCCCGACGACTGCCAGCACGCTGCCGGCGTGGGCGGCGACGCGATCTTTCTGCTGTTGCAGGCACGGGTAGTTGACGATCATCGCGATACTGAACGCCACCATGAACAGCACTGGCAGCGGCAACAGGCCGGCAATCAGGGTGCACATCAGCGCGAAGGTCAGTGCGCCGTTGAACCAGATCAGCTTGGGGCGACGGGCGTCCGGGAATTGCGACACGCTGATCTCGCTGTGATCGATCTCGTCGCCCTGCAGGTGCAGTTCACCCAGGCGGGCACGTTCGCGTTTGCCGTACATATAGGCAATCACCAGGATCGCCACTACGCCGACAGCCATGGCCGGGATCATCGGTACGAAAATATCCGAAGGGTCTACATGCAGCGCACTGGCGGCACGGGCCGTCGGGCCGCCCCATGGCGTCATGTTCATCACGCCACCGGCGAGGATGATCAGGCCGGCCATGATCCGCGGGCTCATGCCGATGCGCTGGTACAGCGGCAGCATGGCGGCCACGCAGATCATGTAAGTGGTGGCGCCGTCACCGTCCAGAGACACCACCAGGGCCAGCACGGCGGTACCGACCGAAACTTTCAGCGGGTCGCCCTTGACCATCTTGAGGATCTTGCGCACGGCCGGGTCGAACAGGCCGGAGTCGATCATCAGGGCAAAGTAGAGAATGGCGAACATCAGCATCACGCCGGTCGGCGCAAGCTTGGTGATGCCCGCAAGCATCATCGGTCCGATCTCGGGTGCAAAGCCGCCGAACAGGGCGAACAGGATCGGCACAATAATCAAGGCAATCAGCGCGGACAGGCGCTTGGTCATGATCAGGTACATGAACGTGATGACCATGGCAAAGCCAAGGAAAGTCAGCATAGGAATACTCCAGGCGTAGCGCGGCTAGGGAATGGCGAACCGGGTTGGGGTCAGCGCAGTACGAAAGGCACGTGGCGTACGAATGGAGTTGGAGCGAACAGGCGGGTAGTAGCGGACATCAGGGGTCACCATTGTTGTTGTTTACAGCCGGTCTGTTGCCGGCAGTGGGGGCGATCCTAGACGGGGAAGCTTTCAGCCAGCTTTCGCTGTGTAAGTCAGATGATGGAAGGCTTGTAGGAATTTTGATTAAGGTGACTCAGGGCAGCTCCAAACCGCCCGAGGCTTTGTGCAAGGCCCGCAGGTGCTCGCCCATCTGCTTGAGGTTGGCTTCGCAGGCGGCAATCTCGTCGGCGCGTGCAGGGTCCAGCAACGCCCTCACCTCTTTATCCAGATCGCCGGTCAAGGACTGCAGCTGTTTCTGGCGCTCGGCACTTTCCGATTCCAGGCGTTTGGCTTCCGACGGTTGCGGCAGGCCGTAGCCGCCGCTATCGAGCAATTCCGCCGGGCGGCTGAGGAAGCCGCTGTTGGCGAGGATCTGTTGCAGGGTGTTGTTGGCTCTTTCCATGCCGCCGTTTTTCAGCTCACGGGCATTGAGGTAGCGTTGCTTGACTTCGTCCTGGGCCAGCATCAGTTGTTTGCGATAGCTGGCTTGTTCCAGCAGCAGCAGTGCGGCGCTGGTGCGCAGGTCGGCCTGGGTGAACCACTGGCGCCGTTCTGCGGCACTGAGGGCGAGCCAGTCTTCGACTTGGGTCTGCTTGATCGGCAGATGTTTGCGCAGCACGTCGAACATCGCCTGGTAGCGCTCGCGGAACGAGTCGAAGTGATAACCCAGGCGCAAGGCTTCACGCTTGTCATTGAGTACGCTGGTGTCAGCCAGGCCGCGGGCGCTGAGCACTTCGAGCAGGCCGTTGGGGGTAATGTTGTCCAGGCTGGTCAATTGCGGGTTGGCGCTGCCGCTGCGTAACAGCTTGAGGCTCTCCACCGCGCAGTTGTTGGAGATGAAGAAGTAATTACCGTCGTAGCTCCAGTGCATTTCGGCGGCATGTTCGACGGTGTCGTTGATTTCCTGGCGGGTGAGCTTGAGCGGTACCGAGGCCAGGCCGCGCAGTTCAGTCTTGGTGTATTCGTCGATCACCTGCGCCAGCGGCAGCACAAACAAGCGTGATGGATACTTGCCCACCAGTCCATCCCAGCTTGAGAGCTGTACGTCACCGACGAAAGCGCGGTAAGACAACACCAAGTGCTGGTCCAGGTCCAATCGGCAATCCGGGCCACGCGGGCGGCCGGGTGCGCAGATCACCAGGCGCAACATGCTGTGGCCCCAGCGGCTCACCAGGTTCTGGTTGGCTTCGGCCAACAGGTAGTCGATTTCATACACGCGCTCCGGGTCGATCTGGCCCAGCGGCGTTTTGGCGAAGTCATTGCCGGCGTTCAGGAACGCGTAGGTTTTGGCGCAGGTGTCCTGTTCGGGCGGTGCCCAGCCGAAGTGTTCCTTGTAATAACGAAACAGCGCGGGGCGACGGCAGGCGTAGCTCGGGTCGAGGAGGAAATACTCCATGTTGACCGCCACAAACTCCAGCGGGCTGGTGGTTTCGTAGATGTCCGGGCTGCGGGCGACCTGGTGGTTGTGTTGCTCGCGCTCGCCCCGACGGCCCACGTATTGGGGCCAGCCGGCAATGTCGAGCAAGCGCGGGTCGTCACTCAAGGTGAAGCGACGGTCGTTCTGGCCACGGCATTGATCGGGCAGGCCGATCAGACCGGTGATGTTGTTCTGGCGGCTGCAGCGTTGGATCAGGCGGCGCTCGTCTGTGGACCACAGGCGCGCACGGTCATAGATGTGGGTCAGTTCATGCAGCACGGTGGCGAGCATTTCGCGGCGCACAGTGCCATGGGGGCGGTTGGTCTTTTGGGTGGCGGCGCTGCCGTCGGTGAGGCTGGCGAGCAGGTTCTGGTTCAGGTCCAGTTCGGACACCAGGGAGGCCTGGCCATAGGCGTTTTCAGGCATCTTGTCGGTCCAGCCGACATCAATGCGCCGATCCAGCTGCTCGATAAAGCGCGGCGGCAAAGCGCGCATCGCTTCATCAAGCAACGCCTGGCTGGCCTGCTGTTCGGCCGGGCTCAAGCCATCGGTCTTGAGCCGCAGTTGCAGGCTGGCCTGGGCTGCGCCTGCACAAAGCAGCACAGTCCCGGCCAGTAGCCAGGCGAACAGGCGCCTCACAGAGCGAGGATAGCTTCGGCGAGGGTCTGGTCACTGGCGTCGCGGGCTTCCGGTACGCGGGTGCGCAGGGTATCGAAGGCTGCTTCCAACTGTGCGCCGCGGATTTCGCCGTTGGAGGCGACGAAGCTGGCAGCGTCATCGTGGGCTTCGCGCACGATTTTGGAGTCGCGGATGGAAGTGGTGGTGTCCGAAGTGAAATCAATGGTACGCGCCGAGGCACGCACGATGATGTTACTGGTGGCTTTCAGGGTTTGCGCGTGGGCGACATCGGCCAACAACAGCAGGCCCAGAGCGGCAGCGATCAGCGGGCTACGCATGGAATGACTCCGAAATACAAAGGTAGAAATATACGATGATTATTGGACGAGAATTGCCTGCGCCAGTTCAAGGTCGCTGACATGAAGTTTTGGCTGGGTTCGGCGCAAGTACTCCAGCGCAGATTCCAGACGAGCTCCCCGCCATTGGCCGTCAGTGGCGATAAAAGCGGCAGCGTCATCCTGGGCGGCCAGTACCAATTTTCTGTCAAAGGGCGCCGACGTCACCTTGCTGGTGGCGTAGGCACTGATGACGGTGCTCTGGATGGACACGTCAAAGGCCGAAGCCAAGGGTGACCAGCAGGCGGAAACCAACACGGGAACAATCAACAGGCGGTATGAAAAAGCCATGGGACTCGACAACTGAAAGCGAGCGCCAAGGCTAGCGCAACGCCCGGGCGAGAGCCAGCGCTGACACATTTGGTAGCGGCTGGCGTGCCCTGGCGTCTACCGGTTTATCAGATGGCCAGAATTGCCTGGGCCAGTTGAGCGTCGGTCGCGGTGTTCAGTTGTGGGGCCTGTTGGCGAATCTGGGCCAGGGCGCTTTCCAGTTTCACGCCACGAATGGCGCCTTCGCTGGCCACAAAGCTGGCGGCGTCGTCACGGGCAGCTTGTACGACTTTGTTGTCACGCAGGGACGACGTGGCGTCGGAGCTGGCATCGGAAGTGGCTTTGAGCGCGCCGACAATCGAGTCGGTGGTCACGATAAAGCTGCTCGCGTTGGCGTTGGCGGCCAGGGCCAACAGGGTGGCAGCACTCAGCAGGCGAAGACGGGACATGGAATAACTCCTGTAGAAGATCAAATAAAGCGGCGCAATGCGGCCACTGTGAAACCGACATTGTTGCGGATTAAGCATCAGACGTCTGTTCTACAAGGTTCGCCACGTAATAAGGGGATCTTAAGCTGCCGCTATCCGTTCGGAAAGCCTCTATCTGTCTAGTCGCGCCAGAAAGGTTTGGACAGCTCGGCAGTACGGTCGCCGTGGCTGATGCCTGCATCGGCCAATTCACGTGGGTCAAGTTGCGCAAGTTGTCGGCGCTCATGGGCCTGCCGCGCCCATCTGCCGAGCGCGCGAGCCATTCGAATGATCAACTGTTTGTGGTGCGAGGTTTGCGTGCTCATGACGACGGCCTTCCATGAAGTCTTGGAACACCATCTTGGGCGGCCAGCTTTTACCAATACAGATACAACAAGGTTAAATTGTACCGCTTAACTGTTGTGATATTTAAACTGTACTGGTGTTTGCGTGTGCCCTCTGTTTTAGCCGTGTAAAGTCTGAACTCCGGAAACAACAAAGCCCGCCTCCGGTTTCCCGGGGCGGGCTTTGTTTTGTTAAATCAGGGTGCTGGCGGTGGACCCGGCGGGTCAGGGCCAGCGGGCGCCAATTAGCGCCAGAACGGCTTGCTCAGCTCTTCGTAGCGTTGAGCTTCGCTGATACCGGCGTCAGCCAGCAGACGCGAATCCAGGCGAGCCAGTTGGTGACGGCTGGAGATGCGGCGCTGCCACAACATCAGGTTGGCGAGAACGCGCAAAGGCATGGAAGCCTGGGTGTTTACAGCTTTTTCTTCGAAGAACAGATCGGAACTGAGTGTACGTTCCATGATGACATCCTTCCGCTTGTGGCGGGATTAGGTAGTGGTTTAACTGATGCCAATGATCCTCCTCCGGCGCAAGACTCTCTAGATACAGTTCACCTGTATTGTGAGGGGCCAGTTAACTGTTTATCGCGGCTGTACTGTACGGAATTGGGGCAACTGTACCTGTCTGCACTTAATTAGTGCGAAATAGGTATTTTCGACATGAGGCGTAGGATAATTCGGTAGGAAATGACCGGTACAGCAGTACAGTTTTTTCAAAAAGTGCGGCTGCGGTCACCGAGCTGAGCAAACTGTGTTTGCATCAGCCCGGATCTGTATCAATCAAGCCTTGAGCATATGCCCGGTTTCTTCCAGGTTGATGTGCCAACTCAGTGCTTCGCGCAGGATGTGCGGAGTATGCCCGCCGATCGCGCAGGCAGCGTCGAAGTAACTGTTCAGCGCATCGCGGTAAGCCGGGTGCACGCAGTTGTCGATGATCACCCGTGCCCGCTCACGTGGCGCCAGGCCACGCAGGTCAGCGAGGCCAACCTCTGTCACCAGGATGTCCACGTCATGCTCGGTGTGGTCCACATGGCTGACCATCGGCACTACGCTGGAAATCGCGCCGCCCTTGGCAATCGACTTGGTGACAAAAATCGCCAGGTGCGCATTGCGCGCGAAATCCCCGGAGCCGCCAATCCCATTCATCATCCGCGTGCCGCAGACGTGGGTGGAGTTGACGTTGCCGTAGATATCGAATTCAAGCGCGGTGTTGATACCGATAATGCCCAGGCGCCGAACCACTTCAGGGTGGTTGGAGATTTCCTGCGGGCGCAGCACCAGCTTGTCCTTGTAGTGTTCCAGGTTGCCGAACACGTCGGCGTTGCGTCGTTCCGACAAGGTAATCGAACTGCCCGAAGCAAAGCTCAGCTTGCCCGCGTCGATCAGGTCGAAGGTCGAGTCCTGCAGCACTTCCGAATACATGGTCAGGTCTTCGAACGGCGATTCGATCAAGCCGCACATCACCGCGTTGGCGATGTTGCCGATCCCGGCCTGCAGCGGGCCGAGCTTGTTGGTCATGCGCCCGGCGTCGACTTCCTGCTTGAGGAAGTTGATCAGATGGTTGGCGATGCCTTGGGTGTCGGCGTCCGGTGGTGTCACGGTTGAGGCGGAGTCGGCCTGATTGGTGATCACGATGGCGACGATTTTCTCCGGCGGGATCGGAATCGCGGTGCTGCCGATGCGATCGTCGACCTTCACCAGCGGGATCGGTGTGCGCGTCGGCCGGTAGGTCGGGATATAGATGTCGTGCAGCCCTTCCAGGTTCGGGTTGTGCGCGAGGTTGATCTCAACAATCACTTGTTTGGCGAAAATCGCGAAGCTGGCCGAGTTGCCCACAGAGGTGGTGGGCACGATGTGTCCTTGTTCGGTGATCGCAACGGCTTCGATCACGGCGATGTCCGGCAACTTGAGTTGGTTGTTGCGCAGTTGCTCGACGGTTTCCGAGAGGTGCTGGTCGATAAACATCACTTGGCCTGCGTTGATCGCCTTGCGCAGGGTGCTGTCGACCTGAAACGGCATACGGCGCGACAACACGCCGGCTTCGGTCAGTTGCTTGTCCAGGTCATTGCCCAGGCTGGCGCCGGTCATCAGGGTGATTTTCAGCGGCGAAGTCTTGGCGCGTTCGGCCAGGGCGTGGGGGACGGCCTTGGCTTCACCGGCACGGGTGAAGCCGCTCATGCCGACGGTCATGCCGTCCTCGATCAGTGCGGCGGCGTCTGCCGCGCTCATGACCTTGTTCAACAACGAAGGCAAGCGGATACGATCACGGTACATGAAGTGTTATCTCAGGCTACGGAAGCAAGGTGGGCAGTGTAGTGATTTCAAAAAATTTCGGCCCGCTACCATGGTCGAATGCCAGGCAGCGATTTAGAGCCTTTGGTCGGGTTTCAGGTGTGTGCAAAGCGGAACGCAGAGCATTCCCGGATGCATTCCCACGCAGAGCTTGGGAACCATAAAAAAACCCCAGCCTACTGGAGGCCAGGGTTTCGGGTATTGCGCTGGCGCAGTGTTATTCGACGGCTTTGACCATGTCTTCGATGACCTTCTTGGCATCACCGAAGACCATCATGGTCTTGTCCAGGTAGAACAACTCGTTATCCAAGCCGGCATAGCCGCTGGCCATCGAGCGCTTGTTGACGATGATGGTCTTGGCCTTGAACGCCTCAAGAATCGGCATACCGGCAATCGGCGAGTTCGGGTCGTTCTTGGCGGCCGGGTTGACCACATCGTTGGCACCCAACACCAGCACCACGTCGGCCTGGCCGAACTCGGAGTTGATGTCTTCCATTTCGAACACTTGGTCGTAAGGCACTTCCGCCTCGGCCAGCAGCACGTTCATGTGCCCAGGCATACGGCCCGCTACCGGGTGGATCGCGTACTTCACGGTCACACCGCGGTGGGTCAGCTTCTCGGTCAGCTCTTTAAGGGCGTGTTGCGCCCGAGCGACTGCCAGGCCGTAGCCTGGAACGATGATCACGGTGTCGGCGTTGGTCAGCAGGAACGTGGCGTCGTCCGCCGAACCGGATTTCACCGGGCGTGCTTCTTTGGAGCCAGCTGCTGCGCCGGCATCTGCTGTGTTGCCGAAACCACCGAGCAGTACATTAAAGAAGGAGCGGTTCATCGCCTTGCACATGATGTACGACAGAATCGCGCCGCTGGAGCCCACCAGGGAGCCGGCGATGATCAGCATCGAGTTGTTCAGCGAGAAGCCAATGCCCGCCGCTGCCCAGCCGGAGTAGCTGTTGAGCATCGAAACAACCACCGGCATGTCGGCGCCGCCGATCGGGATGATGATCAGCACGCCCAGCACGAAAGCCAGTGCCAGCATCAACGCGAACGCAGTGAGGTTGCCAGTGAACATGAACGCCAGGCCCAGGCCCAGGGTTGCCAGGCCAAGCACCAGGTTCAGTTTGTGCTGGCCACCGAACTGTACCGGTGCGCCCTGGAACAGGCGAAACTTGTATTTGCCCGAGAGCTTGCCGAACGCAATCACCGAACCGGAGAAGGTAATTGCACCAATGGCTGCGCCGAGGAACAGTTCCAGGCGGTTGCCCGCAGGGATCGAGTCGCCCAGCTGTTTGACGATGCCCAGGGATTGCGGCTCGACCACCGCGGCAATCGCGATAAACACCGCCGCCAGGCCGATCATGCTGTGCATGAAGGCAACCAGCTCCGGCATCTTGGTCATTTCTACGCGCTTGGCCATGATCGAACCGGCGGTGCCGCCGATCAGCAGGCCGACGATCACGTAACCGATACCGGCTGTTGCGAGCTCAGCGCCGAGCTTATAGATGAGGCCCACAGTGGTCAGCACCGCCAGCGCCATGCCGAGCATGCCGAACAGGTTGCCGCGTCGCGATGTGGTTGGGTGTGACAGGCCTTTAAGGGCCTGGATAAAACAGATCGACGCGATCAAGTAGAGCGTCGTAACCAAATTCATGCTCATTACTTTGGCGCCTCTTCTTTTACTTTCGGGGCTTTCTTCTTGAACATCTCCAGCATCCTGCGCGTGACCAGGAACCCGCCGAATACGTTAACCGCCGCCAGGGCCACGGCCAGGGTGCCCATGGTCTTGCCCAGTGGGGTCACGGTGAGGGCTGCGGCCAGCATGGCGCCGACAATCACGATTGCGGAGATGGCGTTGGTGACCGCCATCAGTGGGGTGTGCAGTGCGGGCGTGACGTTCCAGACCACGTGGTAACCGACATAAATCGCCAGCACAAAGATGATCAGGTTGTAGATACCGGGGGAGATAAGCTCTTCCATCGTCTGAATCCCTGCTTAGGCGTTTTTGCGGATGACTTGGCCGTCGCGGCACATCAGGCACGCGGCGACGATGTCGTCTTCGAGGTTGATTTCAAACTGCCCTTCCTTGGTGAAGACCAGCTTCAGGAAGTCCAGCAGGTTGCGCGCATATAAAGCAGAAGCATCGGCGGCCACGGCACCGGCCAGGTTGGTCGGGCCGCAAATGGTCACGCCGTTTTCCACGACGACCTGGTCGGCGACGGTCAGCGGGCAGTTGCCACCCTGGGCGGCAGCGAGGTCGATGACCACCGAGCCCGGCTTCATTTGTGCGACGGTTTCGGCACTGAGCAAGGTCGGGGCTTTGCGGCCCGGGATCAGCGCAGTGGTGATGACGATGTCCGCTTGTTTGGCGCGTTCATGCACGGCCAGGGCCTGACGCTGCATCCAGCTCGATGGCATCGGGCGCGCGTAACCGCCGACACCGACCGCGCATTCACGCTCTTCATCGGTTTCGTAGGGTACGTCGACGAACTTGGCGCCGAGGGACTCGATCTGCTCTTTTACGGCAGGGCGCACGTCCGACGCTTCAATCACGGCACCCAGACGTTTCGCCGTGGCGATGGCTTGCAGGCCTGCGACACCCGCGCCGAGGATCAGCACGCGCGCGGCTTTGACGGTGCCCGCGGCAGTCATCAGCATCGGCATGAAGCGTGGGTAGTGATGGGCTGCCAGCAATACGGCTTTATAGCCGGCAATGTTGGCCTGTGACGACAACACGTCAAGGCTCTGGGCCCGCGAGGTGCGTGGGGCTGCTTCGAGCGCGAAGGCGGTGATGCCGCGTTCGGCCAGCTTGCCAATGGTTTCATTGCTGAACGGGTTGAGCATGCCCACCAACACGGTGCCGCTTTTGATCAGCGCCAGTTCGCTGTCGCTGGGGGCAACCACCTTGAGAATCAGCTCGGCGCCAAACGCTTCGCTGGCGCTGCCAATGGTTGCGCCTGCCGTTTCATAGGCACTGTCGACGATGCTGGCGGTAATGCCTGCGCCGCTTTGTACAGTGACCTTATGGCCCTGGCCGATCAGCTTCTTGATGGTTTCCGGGGTGGCAGCCACCCGCGTTTCACCGGTCTGGGTTTCGAGAGGAACACCAATGTGCACGTCAAATCTCCTGCATGATCTTTTTGCTTTTGATCTTTTTGTAAAAAGGCCAGTGCACCGCGAGTGGCGCAGCTGGGGCGGCCGATCAGCACGATCCCGCTGAAATGACAGCGGGGCGCGGCATTTTGCAGGCGAACTTTACGGCCTTCAAGGGATTATGACGGGTGACGAAAAATTAACTACAAGTCACCCTGTGACTGATTGTCGCAACAGGACAAAATAACCTCTTTAAATACAGGTGCTTAAAGGGCTGTAGAGAGTTATAGACGGTTTTCCTATCTTCGGCGTGAATGGTCGGGCATTGGCAGGTGATTGTCGCTACAAGCCTTATTGGTCATGGCGTTAAGCTCATTTTGACGCTGAGAGGTACAGTCTTTCAAAACACGACATATAGTTATATCTGTAGGATCTTAATTTATCTGACTACAAGGTCAACAAAGTGGACTTGTCCTTTAAATGCTGGGGTTGTAGCGCTGTGATTGGTCGATAAGCCAGTCTCTAAAAGCGTGCAGCGACGCAGATTCGACTTTTCTCTCGGGAATCATCAGGTAGTAAGCCTTTGTACTGCTCAACGCTTCGGGGCTCGCGATCACCAGATGCTGCTCTTCCAGCTCGCGCTGGATAAGGAAGGGCGGAATCAGTGCAATGCCCATGTCATCATGGCCGCTTGCGACAACATCGAGAATAGCTCGTAACGAGGGCCTGTCATGTCGCGAGGTATGTTCAGTTGTTGCGCGCTGAACCACTGGCGCCAGGCGTATGGCCGGGTGGTTTGTTGCAGCAGCGGCAGTTGGGCGATTTCTTCCGGGCTGAAGTGTGCACGACTGCCCAGTAAGCGCGGACTGCACACGGGAACAGGGTTTTCGCCCATCAGCCGGTGGGATTCGGTGCCTGACCAATCGGCATCGCCAAAGTAGACGGCGGCGTCGAACTCGGTGTCGGCAAACAAAAAAGGGCGCGTGCGGTTGGTGAGGTTGACCGTGACTTCCGGGTGTTGCTGCTGGAAGTCCTTGAGCCGTGGGATCAGCCATTGGGTGCCGAACGTTGGCACCACTGCCAGCTCGATGACATTCGCGCCCTGCTGCCCCATGACCGACAAGGTATCGCGCTCTACGGCGTCCAGTTGCATGGCAACGCGACGGCTATAAGACAGCCCCGCTTCCGTCAGCTTGACGCCCCGTCGTGAGCGTCGAAATAGCTCGACACTCAAAAACTCCTCAAGGCTGGCGATCTGTCGACAGATGGCGCCTTGGGTGAGTGAAAGCTCGTGTGCCGCCTTGGTAAAGCTCTCGTGGCGGGCCGCCGCTTCAAAACTGACCAGGGCGGTGGTGCTGGGAATTTTTCTGCGCATGTACGTTGTACTCACTCATAAAGCGCATTTGCGCACTCTTCGGTCATTACGAAGTGAGAAATTAGCACAACCCTATGCGTAAACGTCGTTTGCCCTCTGCGGTTGCCCGGCCTAGGCTGCATCCACGACTTCTGTTTTCTTCCCCGAGGACTTATTCATGGCTGGCAAGGCAAGCTTCAACTGGATCGATCCACTGTTGCTGGATCAACAGCTCACCGAAGAAGAGCGCATGGTGCGCGACAGCGCTGAGCAATTCGCCCAGGACAAGCTGGCGCCGCGTGTGCTCGAAGCCTTTCGCCATGAAAAGACCGACCCAGCTATCTTTCGCGAGATGGGTGAAACCGGCCTGCTGGGCGCGATGATCCCTGAGCAGTACGGTGGCAGTGGCCTGAACTACGTCAGCTACGGGCTGATTGCCCGTGAGGTGGAGCGTGTCGACTCCGGCTATCGCTCGATGATGAGTGTGCAGTCCTCACTGGTGATGGTGCCTATCAACGAATTTGGCACCGAGGCGCAAAAGCAGAAGTACCTGCCAAAGCTGGCGTCGGGCGAATGGATCGGTTGCTTCGGCCTGACCGAGCCTAACCACGGCTCTGACCCGGGCGCGATGATTACCCGTGCACGTAAGGTTGATGGCGGCTACAGCCTGACCGGCGCCAAGATGTGGATCACCAACAGCCCAATCGCCGATGTGTTCGTGGTGTGGGGCAAGGACGATGCGGGCGATATCCGCGGTTTTGTCCTGGAGAAGGGTTGGAAGGGGCTGAGCGCTCCGGCGATTCACGGCAAGGTTGGCCTGCGGGCTTCGATTACCGGTGAGATCGTCATGGATAACGTATTTGTGCCCGAGGAGAACATCTTCCCGGACGTGCGTGGCCTGAAGGGGCCTTTCACTTGTCTGAATTCGGCACGTTATGGCATTTCCTGGGGGGCGTTGGGGGCTGCGGAGTTTTGCTGGCACACCGCTCGCCAATACACCCTGGACCGTCAGCAGTTCGGGCGGCCTTTGGCGGCGACCCAGCTGATCCAGAAGAAGCTGGCGGACATGCAGACCGAGATCACCCTGGCCTTGCAAGGCTGCCTGCGTTTGGGGCGCATGAAGGACGAAGGGACGGCGGCGGTTGAGATCACGTCGATCATGAAGCGTAACTCGTGTGGCAAGTCCCTGGATATTGCGCGCATGGCGCGGGACATGTTGGGCGGTAACGGTATCTCGGATGAGTTCGGGGTGGCGCGTCACCTGGTCAACCTGGAGGTGGTCAATACCTACGAGGGCACCCATGACGTACACGCCTTGATTCTTGGGCGCGCGCAGACCGGTCTTCAAGCGTTCTATTAATAGGAGAACGGCATGGGCGCGCTTTCACATCTGCGGGTACTGGATTTGTCACGAGTGTTGGCGGGCCCGTGGTCCGGGCAGATCCTTGCAGACCTTGGGGCTGAGGTGATCAAGGTTGAGCGACCGGGCAATGGCGATGATACGCGGGCGTGGGGGCCGCCCTTCCTTAAAGATGCCTATGGCGAGAATACCAGCGAAGCGGCGTATTACCTGTCAGCCAACCGTAACAAGGAATCGGTGACCATCGACTTCACGCGTCCGGAGGGTCAGAAGCTGGTGCGCGACCTCGCGGCCAAGTCCGACATCCTCATCGAGAACTTCAAGGTAGGTGGTCTGGCGGCGTATGGGCTGGACTATGAATCGCTCAAGGAGATCAATCCAGAATTGATCTATTGCTCGATCACCGGCTTTGGCCAGACGGGGCCTTATGCGACGCGTGCAGGCTACGACTTTATGATCCAGGGGCTGGGTGGGCTTATGAGCCTGACCGGTCGGCCCGAGGGTGATGAAGGGGCTGGGCCGGTAAAGGTAGGCGTGGCGTTGACGGATATCCTGACGGGGCTGTACTCGACCGTGGCGATCCTGGCGGCGCTGGCTCACCGGGATCATGACGGCGGTGGGCAGCATATTGATATGGCGTTGCTGGATGTTCAGGTGGCATGCCTGGCCAATCAGGCGATGAATTACCTGACGACGGGTGTCGCGCCCAGGCGCCTGGGCAATGCTCACCCCAATATTGTGCCTTATCAGGACTTTCCCACGGCTGATGGCGACTTCATCCTGACGGTGGGCAATGACGGACAGTTTCGTAAGTTTGCTGAGGTGGCCGGACAGCCGCAGTGGGCGGATGATCCGCGTTTCGCCACTAATAAGGTGCGGGTGGCTAACCGTGCGGAGCTGATTCCGCTGATCCGCCAGGCCACAGTGTTCAAGACGACGGCTGAGTGGGTGTCACAGCTGGAGCAAGTAGGCGTGCCGTGTGGGCCGATCAATGATCTGGCGCAAGTGTTTGCCGACCCGCAGGTCAAGGCGCGTGGGTTGGCGATGGCGTTGCCGCATGCATTGGCGGGGATGGTGCCTCAGGTCGCCAGTCCGATGCGGTTGTCCAAGACGCCGGTGGAATACCGTAATGCGCCTCCTCTATTGGGCGAGCATACGGTGCAGGTGTTGCAGGGGGTGTTGGGGTTGGATTCGTCGAATGTGGCTGCGCTGAAGGCTGCTGGTGTTATCTGAAGTTGCTCTTCTATATAGGCAGACTCATCAATCAGATCGGATTGGTTGTTTTTTGATCGATTCTAACTTATTGATAGATAAGTTAAATTAAGTGTTGACGGCGGATTCTAGAAGTCTATAATTCGCCCCACTTCCGGCGCAGTCGAAACGGAAAACTCCTTGGTAAACAAAGAGTTATGAGGTTTTCGGCAGCAGGTTGCTTCAGTTCATCGAAGCCAGAAGGAAGTTGAAAAAGAGGTGTTGACAGCAGCGTGTAACGCTGTAGAATTCGCCTCCCGCTAACGAGAGATCGTAAGCGCAAGTGGTTGAAGTTGTTGAAGAATTCTTCGAAAACTTCTGAAAATAATCACTTGACAGCAAATGAGGCTGCTGTAGAATGCGCGCCTCGGTTGAGACGAAAGATCTTAACCAACCGCTCTTTAACAACTGAATCAAGCAATTCGTGTGGGTGCTTGTGGAGTCAGACTGATAGTCAACAAGATTATCAGCATCACAAGTTACTCCGCGAGAAATCAAAGATGTAACCAACGATTGCTGAGCCAAGTTTAGGGTTTATTAAAA
>NZ_FNOX01000001.1:523232-871456 GCF_900107155.1 Pseudomonas salomonii | reverse complement strand
AAGCCGCCTCTATTGCACGTAACGACAAAAGTTTTATCGGTGCCAGCCACCGAGCGCGCCTGACCCGGATGGACACCTGTTGCGCGATTAAGGCGACAGCGCATCAACTGGCACGACTGATCTACGCGATGCTGACCAAAGGTCAGCCTTATGTTGAGAAAGGAATAGAGGAATTTGAAGAGCGTAGCCGGGACCGGCAACTGCGCGCCTTGGAGCGCAAGGCGCGAAAGTTGGGGTTGCAGCTGGTTAAAGCGGCTTGATTTTTAAGAGCAAAAACAATGAGTTATTTTTTGTTTGATAAGAGCGGGCTTGCTCGCGAAAGCGGTGGGTCAGTCAAAGATGTATCAACTGGCAGCACGCCTTCGCGAGCAAGCCCGCTCCCACATTTGATCGTTCCCGCACCCTGGACGCTCTGCGTCTGCCCCTGGTTCGCACAGAGGCTGGGAAACACTCCTTCACAGCCTTGCAACAAAATCGCTACAAAATACTTAGGCGGCTACCTATCAACCGCCCGCCAGCCCGTATATAAAGTCACCCCACAAATCCTGCGAAGGGACGATTGACGGTCTCTGGACTTTACTGTTGACACAACTGGATGCAATTACGCATTTTGTCTTAATTGCGCAGGCTGGGGCTCAAGCGCAGCATGTCCAGCCCTGCGTCCACCCAGCGTTCAGCGTCCTGATGCAATTGGAAGCTGTCGGGTACCAACAGCCACTGGCCAATCAAGCCATGGATGTAAGCATGAATGCACACCGCGCCCCGTGTGGTGTCGAGGTTTTCCGGAAGTTGCCCGCGATGGACCGCGTTGCGCAGTGTCAGGCCGATGCGCAGGTTGCATTCCAGGCTGTGGGTCTGGCGTTGGCGCCGCATGTCGCACATCTCATCGGTGAACTCGCACTTATGAAACAGGATTTCGTTGATGCGCCGGGTTTTCGGGTCCAGGGCCACTTGATGATAAAGATGGATCAACAGCTTGCGCATACAGCCCAGCGGGTCGACTTCATCCTCGCTTTCACTGGCCCGGGCCAATTCGTCCAGGGGTTCGTGCAGCGTGTCGAGCAGTGCCTGGAGCAAATCGGACTTGTTACTGAAATGCCAATAGATAGCCCCGCGCGTCACGCCGGCCAACGCGGCGATGTCCGCCAGCGTGGTGCGGGCCACTCCGCGTTGATAAAAGGCTTGCTCGGCGGCGTCGAGAATCTGGCTGCGCGTTTCCTGAGCTTCCTCTTTGGTGCGACGAACCATGGCAGTAAAACCTCAATCAGGACACTGTGGATGGTGCTTGAGCATCATCTGAATAATTGTGGGACGACGTCGTCTTGGGCGCCGAACGTACTAAAATCGAGGCTTTGGCGGATGCTTTGTCAACAATCCGCGAAACCTGTCAAGAGTTTACAAACAACCGTGAACGTAAGTATATTGCGTAGCAAGCTACTTATCCACTCACGGCTTGTTTTTTACCCTTCCACACTTCTTGTGCGCACTCTGCGCGCCTGACCCGAGGATCTTCATGCAACTTAAGCCAGCTGTTACCGCTCTGGTCACTGCCGTCGCCCTGGCATCGCTGCTCAGCGGATGTAAAAAGGAAGAAGCGGCTCCGCCCGCTCAAACCCCTCAGGTCGGCGTGGTCACCATTCAACCGCAAGCCTTCACCCTGACGTCCGAATTGCCAGGCCGCACCACCGCCTACCGCATCGCGGAAGTTCGTCCCCAGGTGAACGGCATCATTCTCAAGCGCCTGTTCAAGGAAGGCGCCGACGTGAAGGAAGGGCAACAGCTCTACCAGATCGACCCGTCGGTGTATGACGCCACCCTCAAAAGCGCACAAGCGAAACTGACCCAGACCAAGTCCATCACCGACCGCTACAAGCAACTTGTCGATGAGCAAGCCGTCAGCCGTCAGGAATACGACACCGCCGTGGCCAACCGCATGACGTCTGAAGCCGACGTGCAAACCGCCCAGATCAACGTGCGCTACACCAAAGTGTTCGCGCCGATCTCCGGGCGTATTGGTCGTTCTTCGGTCACCGAAGGCGCGCTGGTCAGCAATGGCCAGGCCGATGCCATGGCCGTGATTCAGCAACTGGACCCGATCTACGTCGACGTCACCCAGTCTTCGGCTGAAATGCTGAAACTGCGCCGCGACCTGGAAAGCGGCCAGCTGGAGAAAGCCGGCGAAAACGCGGCCAAGGTCAAGCTGACCCTGGAAGACGGCAGCGCCTACGCCCAGGACGGCAAGCTGGAGTTCTCCGAAGTGTCGGTTGACCAGACTACTGGCTCCGTGACCCTGCGCGCCGTATTCCCCAACCCTGACCACACCCTGCTGCCAGGCATGTTCGTGCACGCCCAACTGCAGGCCGGTGTGAACAGCAAGGCCATCCTGGCACCGCAGCAAGGCGTGACCCGTGACCTGAAGGGCACGCCAACGGCGCTTATCGTCAACGCCGACAACAAGGTCGAGCAGCGCGAACTGGTAGCCAACCGTACGTACGGCGCCTACTGGCTGGTGGAAAAAGGCCTGAACGCCGGCGACCGTGTGATCACAGAAGGCTTGCAATACGTCAAGCCGGGCGTCGAGGTCAAAGTCAAGCCGGCCGACAACGCCAAGCCTGCTGACGCTGGCAGTGCTGCTGCTCCTGCTGCCGCTGCTGGCAAAGGGGAGTAATCCATGTCGAAATTCTTTATCGACCGTCCCATTTTCGCCTGGGTTATTGCCCTGGTGATCATGCTGGTCGGGGCACTTTCGATCATGAAGCTGCCCATCAACCAATACCCGGCCATCGCGCCGACCGCCATCGACATCCAGGTGACCTACCCAGGCGCGTCCGCACAAACCGTGCAGGACACCGTGGTGCAGGTGATCGAGCAACAGCTCAACGGTATCGACAACCTGCGTTATGTTTCCTCGGACAGTAACTCCGACGGCAGCATGACCATCACCGTGACGTTCAACCAGGGTACCAACCCGGATATCGCCCAGGTTCAGGTGCAGAACAAGCTGAACCTGGCGACCCCACTGCTGCCGCAAGAAGTGCAGCAGCAGGGTATCCGCGTGACCAAGTCGGTGAAGAACTTCCTGATGGTGATCGGTCTGGTGTCCGAAGACGGCAGCATGACCAAGGACGACCTGTCCAACTACATCGTGTCCAACATCCAGGACCCGATTTCCCGTACGGCGGGTGTCGGTGACTTCCAGGTGTTCGGTTCGCAGTACGCCATGCGTATCTGGCTGGACCCGGCCAAGCTGAACAACTACCAGCTCACGCCGGTGGATGTCAGCGCCGCGATCTCCGCGCAGAACGTACAGGTGGCTACCGGCCAACTGGGCGGCCTGCCTGCCCTGCCCGGCACACAACTGAACGCCACAATCATTGGCAAGACCCGCCTGCAGACAGCTGAGCAGTTCGGCAACATTCTGATGAAGGTCAATACCGACGGCTCACAGGTGCGCCTGAAAGATGTCGCCCGTATTGAACTCGGTGGTCAGAACTACAGCATCGCTGCGCAGTTCAACGGCAAGCCGGCTTCCGGTATGGCGATCAAGCTGGCTTCGGGCGCCAACGCCCTGGACACCGGCAAGGCCATCCGCGCCACCGTGGCGTCGCTGGAACCGTTCTTCCCGCCCGGCATGAAGGCGGTGGTGCCGTATGACACCACCCCAGTCGTTACCGAATCGATCTCCGGGGTAGTCGACACCCTGGTCGAAGCGATCGTGCTGGTATTCCTGGTGATGTTCCTGTTCCTGCAGAACTTCCGCGCCACCATCATCACCACCATGACCGTACCGGTCGTACTGTTGGGTACCTTCGGGATCCTGGCCGCGTTCGGTTTCACCATCAACACCCTGACCATGTTCGGCATGATCCTGGCCATCGGCCTGCTGGTGGACGATGCCATCGTGGTGGTGGAAAACGTCGAACGGGTAATGGCTGAGGAACACTTGTCGCCCAAAGAGGCGACGGTCAAGTCCATGGGCCAGATCCAGGGCGCCCTGGTGGGTATTGCCCTGGTACTGTCGGCGGTGCTGTTGCCGATGGCGTTCTTCGGTGGTTCCACCGGTGTGATTTACAAACAGTTCTCCATCACCATCGTTTCGGCCATGGCGTTGTCGGTACTGGTTGCGCTGATCTTCACCCCGGCGTTGTGCGCCACCATGCTCAAGCCGATCGATCCGGAAAAGCACGGCCAACCCAAGCGTGGTTTCTTCGGCTGGTTCAACCGCACCTTCGACCGTGGCGTACTGAGCTACGAGCGCGGCGTGGGCAACATGATCAGGCACAAGATTCCTGCGTTCCTGGTGTACGCGCTGATCTTCGCCGGCATGATCTGGCTGTTCATGCGCATTCCTGCAGCGTTCCTGCCCGATGAAGACCAGGGCGTGATCTTTGCTCAGGTGCAGACGCCGGTCGGTTCCACGGCTGAGCGTACGCAAAAAGTCATCGACGACATGCGTGCGTATCTGCTCAACGACAAGGAAGGCGAACCGGGCGAAGGCAAAGGCGTGAAATCGGTGTTTACCGTAAACGGCTTCAACTTCGCCGGTCGTGGCCAAAGCTCGGGCCTGGCCTTTGTGATGCTCAAGCCGTGGGGCGAACGTGACGCCTCCAACTCGGTGTTCGAGATCGCCAAGCGCGCCCAGGGCTACTTCATGCAGACCTTCAAGGACGCCATGGTATTTGCCATCGTGCCGCCGTCTGTACTGGAACTGGGTAACGCCACCGGCTTCGACGTGTTCCTGCAAGACCAGGGCGGTGTCGGCCACGATAAATTGATGGCGGCGCGTAACCAGTTCCTCGGTATGGCAGCACAGAGCAAGATTCTGGCAGGCGTGCGCCCCAACGGCGTGAACGATGAGCCGCAGTACGAGCTCACCGTCGACGACGAGAAGGCCAGCGCCCAGGGCATCACCCTGTCGAATATCAACCAGACCCTGGCGATTGCCTTGGGTGGCAGCTACGTCAACGACTTCATCGACCGCGGTCGGGTGAAGAAGGTGTATGTGCAAGGTGACGCCGCCAGCCGCATGTCGCCTGAAGACCTGGACAAATGGTACGTGCGCAGCGACTCCGGGAAGATGGTGCCGTTGTCCTCCATCGCATCGGGCAAGTGGATTTACGGTTCGCCGAAACTGTCGCGCTACAACGGTGTAGCGGCGATGGAAATCCTCGGCACCCCGGCGCCGGGCTACAGTACCGGTGACGCCATGACCGAAGTCGAGCGTATTGCCAAGCAACTGCCGGCAGGTATCGGCTATGCATGGACCGGCCTGTCGTATGAAGAGCGTCTCTCCGGCTCCCAGGCGCCAGCGCTGTACGCCTTGTCGCTGCTGGTGGTGTTCCTCTGCCTCGCGGCACTGTATGAAAGCTGGTCGATCCCGATCGCGGTCATCCTGGTAGTGCCCCTGGGGGTTGTGGGCGCATTGATGGCGACCAGCTTGCGCGGGTTGTCCAACGACGTGTTCTTCCAGGTGGGCCTGTTGGTGACGGTGGGCTTGGCGGCGAAAAACGCCATCCTGATCGTGGAGTTTGCCAAAGAGCTCCACGAACAAGGCAAAGGCATCGTCGAGGCGGCTATCGAAGCGTCCCGCATGCGTCTGCGGCCGATCATCATGACCTCCATGGCGTTCGTCCTCGGCGTATTGCCACTGGCAATCTCCACCGGCGCGGGCTCAGGTAGCCAGCATGCAATCGGTACCGGCGTAATTGGCGGTATGATCACAGCGACGGTCCTGGCGATCTTCTGGGTACCCCTGTTCTTCGCGACCGTTTCGGCTGCGGGCGAACGCAAAAAGAAAGACACTACTGAAACTCCTAAAGAGGCTGGCCAATGAGCAAGTCGCTACTTTCCTTAGCCGTCACCGCATTCGTGCTCAGTGGCTGCTCGCTGATCCCTGACTACCAGCGCCCTGAAGCGCCGGTAGCAGCCCAGTTCCCGCAGGGGCCGGCGTACTCGTCGGCCCAGGCGCCGGGCCAGGCCGCTGCCGAGCAAGGCTGGAAGCAGTTTTTCCATGACCCTGCCCTGCAACAGCTGATTCAGACCGCGTTGGTGAACAACCGTGACCTGCGTGTCGCGGCCCTGAACATCGACGCCTATGCGGCGCAGTACCAGATCCAGCGTGCCGACCTGTTCCCGGCGGTTTCGGCCACCGGCAGCGGCAGCCGTTCGCGTACCCCGGCCAAGCTGTCGCAGACCGGCGAATCGAGCATCTCCAGCCAGTACTCGGCGGGCCTGGGTATCAGTTCGTATGAGCTGGACCTGTTCGGTCGCGTGCGCAGCCTCAGTGAAGAAGCCCTGCAAAAGTACTTCGCCACTGAAGAAGCACGGCGCAGCACCCAGATCAGCCTGGTGGCCAGTGTGGCGAATGCCTACCTGACCTGGCAGGCCGACAAGGAACTGCTCAAGCTGACCCAGGACACCCTCGGCGCGTTCGAGCAGAGCTTCAAGCTGACCTCGCGCAGCAACGAAGTCGGCGTGGCCTCGGCCCTCGACTTGAGCCAGGCACGCACCTCGGTGGAAAACGCCCGTGTTCAATTGGCGCGCTATACGCGTCAGGTGGCCCAGGACGAAAACAGCCTGACCCTGTTGCTGGGCACCGGCCTGCCGGCCAATATCGCCAGCAAGCCACTGTCGGATGACCTGCTCAGCGAAGTGCCGGCCGGGTTGCCATCCGACCTGCTGCAACGTCGCCCTGACATTGTGCAGGCCGAGTACAACCTCAAAGCCGCCAACGCCAACATCGGCGCGGCCCGTGCTGCGTTCTTCCCGAGCATCAGCCTGACCGCCAGCGCCGGTACCGCCAGCCCTACCCTGGGTGGCCTGTTCAAAGGCGGTTCGGGCACCTGGTCGTTTGCTCCGCAGATCAACATCCCGATCTTCAACGCCGGTAGCCTGCGCGCAAGCCTGGACTACTCGAAGATCCAGAAAGAGATCAACGTGGCCAACTACGAGAAGGCCATCCAGACCGGCTTCCAGGAAGTCTCCGACGGCCTCGCCGCCCGTGAGACCTACAAGCAGCAGCTGGATGCCCAACGTGGCTTCGTCGCGGCCAACCAGGATTACTACCGCCTGGCCGAGCGTCGCTACCGCATTGGTGTCGACAGCAACCTGACCTTCCTCGACGCCCAGCGCCAACTGTTCAGTGCCCAGCAATCGCTGATCACCGACCGCCTGGCGCAGCTCAACAGCGAGGTCAACCTGTACAAGGCCCTCGGCGGTGGCTGGAACGAGCAGACGGCCAAGAACGAGCCGTTGAAAGAAGAAGCACCGGCGCTGAAGTTGTTCTAACAGCAGCGCACTGAACAAAAACCGCTTCCCTCACCGGAAGCGGTTTTTTTATACCCGCCAACTTGCGTTCGATCATCGCCCACAACCCGCTCTCCCCCACTTTCATCGCCCCCGCACCGCCCCGCACCATGGCCCGCACCTGCATAACCCCAATAACAACAGGTCCAACACCATGAGCACGTTCCGCCCGCGCCAGCTATTGCTGGCAACCGCTGTCGCCAGCCTTGCCCTGCCCGTCGTCGCTGAAGAGCACGGTTTTCTCGAAGACGCCAGCGCCAACCTCAACCTGCGCAATTTCTTCTTCAACCGCAATTACACCAACCCGACCAAAAGCCAGGGCGGCGCGCAGGAGTGGACGCAAAGTTTCATCCTCGACGCCAAGTCCGGCTTCACCCAGGGCACGGTGGGTTTCGGTGTGGATGTGCTGGGCATGTACTCACAAAAGCTCGATGGCGGGCGCGGCACCGGTGGCACCCAGCTGTTGCCGCTGGACCGCGACGGCCGCCCGGCGGACAACTTCGGGCGTCTCGGGGTCGCGTTCAAGGCGCGGATCTCCAAGACCGAAGTCAAGGTCGGCGAATGGATGCCGGTGCTGCCGATTTTGCGCTCGGACGACGGCCGCTCCCTGCCGCAAACCCTGCGTGGCGGGCAGATCACTTCCAGGGAAATCGACGGCCTGACCCTCTACGGCGGCCAGTTCCGCGCCAACAGCCCGCGCGACGACAGCAGCATGACCGACATGTCGATGGTCGGTAAAACCGCCTTCACCTCCGACCGCTTCAACTTCCAGGGCGGTGAATACGCCTTCAACGACAAACACACCCAAATTGGCGTATGGAATGCCCAACTCAAGGACATCTACAGCCAGCAATACATCAACCTGACCCACAGCCAAGCTGTGGGCAGCTGGACCCTGGGCGCCAACCTCGGGTTCTTCTACGGCAAGGACGACGGCAGCGCCCGCGCAGGCGAGCTGGACAACAAGACCTGGTCCGGCCTGTTCTCCGCCCGTTACGGCGGCAACACCTTCTATGTCGGCCTGCAAAAACTCACCGGCAACAGTGCCTGGATGCGCGTCAACGGCACCAGCGGCGGCACCCTGGCCAACGACAGTTATAACTCCAGCTACGACAACGCCCAGGAAAAATCCTGGCAAGTGCGCCACGACTACAACTTCGCCGCACTCGGCATACCGGGCCTGACCTTGATGAACCGTTATATCAGCGGTAGCAACGTGCATACCGGCACCCTCACCGACGGCAAGGAGTGGGGGCGCGAGAGTGAAGTGGGCTACACGGTGCAAAGCGGCACCTTCAGAGACCTGAACGTGCGGTGGCGCAATTCCACGATGCGCAGGGACTACAGCAACAATGAGTTTGATGAGAACCGGTTGATCGTCAGCTATCCGATAAGTCTGCTGTAAACCGGCGTCGGACTTACTGTATGGTGCGCGCCTGCCGCTGCTGATCCGCCCAGCAGCGGCCTCTATTCGAGCACATGCACACCATGAAATCCTTCGTCATGCTGGTCCTGGCCCTGAGCCTTTGCGGCTGCATCGGCGCACCTGTCGTTCTGACGCCGCAGACCGAACAACGCCTGCAAACCCAGGCGCCGATCCGCTTCCTGTTGACCTTCGATGACGGCCCCAGCGCCTCTGGCTACAACAACCCCAGCCGCTCCGTGATTGCCGACCTCGCGCATAACCCGGTGCTGCCAGGCATCAAGGCGGTGTTTTTCCTGCAGACCGAAGCGTCCCGCTCCGGTGGCAGCCCGCGGGGTCGCAAGACCATGGCGCGCGAATACGCCGCCGGGCATGTGCTGGCGTTCCACACGGCCACGGCGTTTCACACCAACCATCGCTGGCTCAGTGATGCCGAGCTGGAAAGCACCCTCACCGAGGGCGCAGCCGACATTGCCTCAATCACCGGCACCGCACCGACGCTGGTACGCCCGCCGTTCTGGAACTATGACAAGCGCACCTTCGCCGCTTACCAGCGCCATGGCATGCAGGTATTGCTCACGGACCTGAGTGCCAATGACGGCAAGATCTGGGGGTTCAATGCCAGCCCACGCCGGCGGGCGAATTTGTATCGGCAACTGTCGGTGGTGCGCGAGCGCATTGCCGTGGGCGAACTGCCGACGGTGGACGGTGTGATACCGGTGGTGGTGACCTTCCACGATATCAATCGCTACACCGCCAGGCATATGCAGGAATACTTGCAGATCCTGATGGACAGCGCGCGGGTCAACGGCATGAAGGTCGCTGCCGAGCCGTTCTACACCGAGCATGCCGGGCTGGAACGCGCGGCATTGGCGCGCACGGTAAAGGATGTGAATGAAGCCGTGCATTTGCCGGGGGTGTGGAATTGGGTGTGGGATGCGGACTCACACTGACCTTGCACACACAGAAGGCTCCCACATTCAGGCTCAATCCTGCTGGCGTGACTCCACGCCCAGTTCATCCCACACCGACTCGGCCAGGTGGAACGTCGCATTCGCCGCCGGTATGCCGCAGTAGATCGCGCTTTGCATCAGCACTTCCTTGATCTCGGCGCGGGTCACGCCGTTGCTGGCGGCCGCGCGCAGGTGCAGCTTCAACTCTTCACTGCGGTTCATACCGATCAGCATGGCGATGGTGATCAGGCTGCGGGTATGCCGCGGCAGGCCGGGGCGGGTCCAGATATCACCCCAGGCGTGGCGGGTGATCATTTCCTGGAACTCGCTGTTGAACTCGGTCAGGGCATTGAGGCTGCGGTCGACATGGGCGTCGCCCAGCACTTCGCGGCGCACTTGCAGGCCATCGGCGTAACGTTGTTTCTCGTCCACAAAAAGCTCCTTAACGGGCCAGCAAAAATTCCACGACACGCTGGCTGAACGCCGCGCCGGCTTGTACGTTGGACAGGTGCGCCGCGTAGAACTCGGCGTACTCGGCGCCCTTGACCTGGTTCTGGATAAAGCGGCTGCCGGCCGGCGGCGTGACGGCATCTTCGGTGCCGGCAATCGCCAGGGTCGGCACTTTGATCCTGGACAGATGCTCGCGCAAATCCGCATCACGTACGGCCGCGCAGTTGGCGGCATAACCTTGAGGCGATGTGGCGGCGAGCATGTCAGTGATCTGCTGGGCCTGGTGCGGGTTGGCGGCGGCGAAATCGGCGGTGAACCAGCGTGCAATCGACGCATCGCGCAATGCAACCATGGCCGCCGCGCCGTCGCGCAGCACCATCTCGATACGTGGGTTCCAGATTTCCGGCGTGCCGATCCTGGCGGCGGTGTTACACACCACCAGACGCAGCAGACGATCACCTGCGTGAATGCCCAGCCACTGGCCGATCAGGCCACCCATCGACAGCCCGCAAAAATGCGCGCGTTGGATATCCAGCGCATCCAGCAGCGCGATCACGTCATGACCCAGTTGCTCAATGCTGTACGGGCCCTCGGTGACCAGGGATTTGCCATGCCCACGGGTGTCGAAACGCAGCACGCGAAAGTGCTTGATGAAGGCCGGGATCTGGATGTCCCACATATGCAGGTCGGTGCCCAACGAGTTGGACAGCACCAGCACCGGCGCGCCCTCAGGCCCGTCCAGTTGGTAATGCAATGGGCCATCGGCCAGTTGTACAAAAGCCACAGCGGTCTCCTTACGCGGTCAATGCAAAATGGTCGGTTACGGCGCGGGTGACCCAGGTGTGGGCCTGGCCCAGGTAATGGGCCGGATCGAGCAGGCGGTCCAGCTCCGCCGCCGACAACTCGGCGGTGACCTGCGCTTCATCCGCCAGCACTGCGCGCAGATGGCGCCGTTCGGCGACGGCGCGTTTACAGCATTGCTCCAAAAGATGGTGAGCGGTCTCACGGCCCAGGCGTTGGGCAAGCACGATGCTCACGGCTTCGGCCAGCACCAGGCCTTGGGTGAGGTCAAGGTTGCGCGCCATGCGCTCGGGGTCGACCTCCAGGCCTTGGCTTACCAGCAGCGCCTGTTTCAAGGCACCCGACACCAGCCGGCAAATCTCCGGCAGGGTTTCCCACTCGGCGTGCCACAGGCCCAGGCTGCGCTCATGCTCCTGGGGCATGGCGCTGAACATCGTCGCCACCAGCCCCGGCATGCGGGTGGCCGCGCTGATCAATACGGCGGCGCCCACCGGGTTACGCTTGTGCGGCATGGTCGACGAGCCGCCCTTGCCGGGCGCCGATGGCTCGAACAGCTCCGCTGCTTCGGTCTGCATCAACAGGCTGAGGTCGCGCCCCAGCTTGCCGAGGCTGCCGGCGATCAGGCCGAGCACGCCGGCAAACTCCACCAGCCGATCACGTTGGGTGTGCCAGGGTTGCTCGGGCAGGCCCAGTTGCAACTCCGTTGCCAAGGCCTGCGCCACCGGCATGGCGTGCTCACCGAGTGCCGCCAGGGTGCCGGATGCACCGCCGAACTGCAGCACCAGCAAGCGCGGCTTCAACTCGGCCAGGCGTTGGCGACTGCGCGTCACCGCGCCCAGCCAACCGGCGATTTTCATTCCGAGGGTGACCGGCGTCGCATGCTGCAACCAGGTTCGCCCAGCCAGGGGCACGTCGGCATAACGCTGTGCCTGCACAGCAAGCACCTCGCCCAATTGCGCCAGGTCCGCTTCAATCAGCGCCAACGCCTGGCGCAGTTGCAACACCAGCCCGGTGTCCATCACATCCTGGCTGGTCGCCCCCAGGTGCACGTAACGCTCGGCGCCTGCATCTTCAGCGGCAATCAACTTGCCCAAGGCCTTTACCAGTGGAATCGCCGAATTCCCCGCCGAGGCAATCGCCTCACCGAGGGCGTCCACATCGTAAAGCGACGCCAGGCACGCCTGGGCAATCGGCGCGACGGCAGCTTGCGGAATCAACCCGACCCGGGCCTCGGCCCGGGCCAGCGCCGCTTCGAAATCCAGCATGCCCTGCAAACGTCCCTGGTCGCAGAACACTTCGGCCATGCTGTCAGCGGTGAAGTAAGCGTCGAACAGTTGATTGCTCGTGCGCAGTGTCATAACTCATCCCTAGAGGTCGTGGTGTAGATAAGCCGCCTGTTTGGGCAGACGCAGACTGAACAGGAAGGCGACCGCCATCATCGCGGTGACGTACCAGTAAAAGGTATTTTCCATGCCGATGGATTTCAGGCTCAGCGCGACAACTTCAGCCGAACCACCGAAAATCGCATTCGCCACCGCATAGGCCAGGCCCACACCCAGTGCGCGCACCTGCGGCGGGAACATCTCGGCTTTGACCAGGCCGCTGATCGAGGTGTAGAAGCTGACGATCGCCAAGGCCAGGGTGATCAGCACAAAGGCCAGGAACGGGCTGGTGACGGTTTTCAGGGTCAGCAGGATCGGCACGGTGAACAGCGTGCCCAGGCCTGCGAACCACAGCATCGAATTACGTCGACCGATCTTGTCGGCCAACATGCCGAACAGCGGCTGCATGCACATGTACAGGAACAGCGCGCCGGTCATGATGTAGCTCGAGGTCTTGGCGTGCATGCCCACGGTGTTCACCAGGTATTTCTGCATGTACGTGGTGAAGGTGTAGAAAATCAGCGAGCCACCGGCGGTGTAGCCCAACACGGTAATGAACGCTTTGCCGTGGTCGCGGAACAACGCGACGATGCTGCCGGCGTCTTTGTCTTCACGCATTTCCTTGCTGGTGGTTTCTTTCAAGGTGCGACGCAGCAGCAGGGAGATCACCGCAGCAATGGCGCCGATCACGAACGGAATGCGCCAGCCCCAGGCGCGCAGTTCTTCTTCGCTGAGGATCTGTTGCAGGATCACCACCACCAGCACCGCCAGCAATTGGCCGCCGATCAGGGTCACGTATTGGAATGAGGCAAAAAAGCCGCGCTGGCCCTTGAGTGCCACTTCACTCATGTAGGTCGCCGTGGTGCCGTATTCGCCCCCCACCGACAGGCCCTGGAACAGGCGAGCCACCAGCAGCAGGGCCGGCGCCCAGGCGCCGATATCTTTGTAGGTGGGCAAAAAGGCGATGACCAGGGAACCGGCGCACATCATCAGCACCGAGATCATCATCGAATTTTTACGCCCGTGCTTGTCGGCCACTCGGCCAAACAGCCAGCCGCCAATAGGGCGCATCAGGAACCCGGCGGCAAATACACCGGCGGTGTTGAGCAGTTGGACCGTGGGATCGTCCGAGGGGAAAAACGCCGGGGCAAAATAGATCGCGCAGAAGGCATACACATAGAAGTCGAACCATTCGACCAGATTGCCGGAGGAGGCCCCGACAATCGCAAAAATCCGTTTGCTGCGTTCTTCTCCGGTGTAGTGACTCGTTGTTGTTGTCATGTTTTTTTACTCAGTGGGAACGGTTATAGCCTAGACATACTTTGCAACAACCATGTTCCGCAAGCAGACTTTTGGTGATCGTTCCCACGCTCTGCGTGGGAATGCCGCCGGGGACGCTCCGCGTCCGCTCTGTAAATCGTGACGCAGAGCGTCACAGGATGCGTTCCCACGCGGAGCGTGGGAACGATCACTCAATAGTCGAAGAACACCGTTTCCTTGTCTGTGCCCCGCAAAATCACATTCCACTGATGCACACCCTGAGCATCCGGCTTGGCAATCAACGTGCCGCGACGTTCAGCCGGCACACACGCCAGCAACGGGTCATCGCCATTCAACGCTTCACCGTCAAAATAAATCCGCGTCAGCAGGTGTTTCACCAAGCCACGGGCAAATACCAGCACCACCAGATGCGGCGCCTGGGTCGTGCCTTGCAGGCCCGGCACACTGCCCGGCTTGATGGTGGTAAACCGAAAACGCCCTTCGGCGTCCACCGGCACCCGGCCGAACCCTTCGAAGTTGGGATCGACGGCCTTGGCCTGCTCGTCTTCGGGGTGGTCGTACTTGCCGGCGGCATTGGCTTGCCAGACTTCGAGCATGGCGTCGTTGACGACATCACCGTTGCCGTCCACCACTTGCCCGCTGATTGCCACGCGCTCGCCCAAGGTGGCCGGCACGGTCAGGTCTTCGCGGTTCAGCCAGGTCAGGCCGATATGGTAATACGGCCCGACGGTGTGGGACGTGGTCGCATTAAGGGTCATCTCATTTCTCCATCGGCGTGGCGTCGCGGCCGCGCAAAACGATGTCCCAGCGATAGCCGAGGGCATAGGACGGAACGGTTTTTTCCAGATCAAAACGCGCGATCAGGCGCTGCTTGGCGCTGGTGTCCGGCACGCAGTTGTAGATCGGGTCGTATTCCAGCAGCGGGTCGCCGGGGAAATACATCTGCGTGACCAGCCGCGTCAGCACGCTGGGGCCAAACAGCGAGAAGTGAATATGCGCCGGGCGCCACGCGTTGTGGTGGTTGCCCCACGGGTAAGCGCCGGGTTTGATGGTCTGGAACTGGTACCAGCCGTCGGCGTCGGTGACGGTGCGGCCGGTGCCGGTAAAGTTCGGGTCCAGCGGCGCGTCGTGCAGGTCGCGTTTGTGGTTGTAGCGACCGGCGGCGTTGGCCTGCCAGATCTCCACCAGAATGCCCGGCACCGGCAGGCCGTTTTCATCCAGCACACGGCCGTGGATGATGATGCGCTCGCCCTGGGGCTCGCCTTCGTGCTGGGCGGTGAGGTCGTTGTCCTTCTCGTTGATCCGCTCGGCGCCGATGGTCGGGCCGGTTATTTCCGACAAGGAGTGCGGCAGAAACACCAATGGCTGGGACGGCGAACGCAGGTTCGTCGACTGGTAGGCCGGGTGCAGGTAATCAGGTTGGGTGCCCGCTTGCGGGCGCCGGTAACCGGGCTTGTCACTCATGGAGCAATCCTCTCTTATTAGACGCGTTCAATCGCCAGGGCCAGGCCTTGGCCGACGCCCACACACATGGTCGCCAGGCCTTTGCGGCCGCCGGTTTTCTCCAACTGATGCAGCGCCGTCAGCACCAACCGCGCGCCGCTCATGCCCAGCGGGTGGCCAAGGGCGATGGCGCCGCCATTCGGGTTGACCTGTGCGGCATCGTCGGCAATCCCCAGTTCACGCAGCACCGCCAGGCCTTGGCTGGCGAAGGCTTCGTTGAGTTCGATCACGTCAAAGTCGGTGACCGCCAACCCCAGGCGCTCCACTAGTTTGCGCACCGCCGGCACCGGGCCGATGCCCATCACACGCGGCGCAACACCGGCGCTGGCCATACCCAATACGCGGGCGCGGGCGGTGAGGCCGTGCTTTTTGACGGCTTCGGCAGAGGCCAGAATCAGCGCCGCCGCACCGTCATTCACGCCCGACGCATTGCCGGCGGTGACGGTTTTATCCGGGCCATTAACCGGCTTGAGTTTGGCCAGGGCCTCCAGGGTGGTGTCGCGTGGATGCTCGTCGTGCTCCACCAGGGTTTCGCCTTTTTTATGGGCGACGCGCACCGGCACGATTTCTTCAGCAAAGAACCCTGCGGCTTGTGCGGCAGCGGTGCGTTGCTGGCTGCGCAGGGCGAAGGCGTCCTGATCGGCGCGGGACACGTTGTAGTCGTCGGCGACGTTATCGGCGGTTTGCGGCATCGCATCCACGCCGTATTGGGCCTTCATTAACGGGTTGATAAAGCGCCAGCCGATGGTGGTGTCTTCCAGCTTCATGTTGCGTGAAAACGCCGCGTCAGCCTTGCCCATCACAAATGGCGCACGGGACATCGACTCGACGCCACCGGCAATCGCCAGCTCCATTTCGCCGCTGGCGATGGCGCGAAAGGCCGTGCCGATCGCGTCCATGCCCGAGGCGCACAGGCGGTTGAGGGTCACGCCCGGAATGCTGTCCGGCAAGCCCGCCAACAGCAACGCCATACGCGCGACGTTGCGGTTGTCTTCACCGGCCTGGTTGGCGCAACCAAGGAATACTTCGTCGACCGCGTTCCAGTCCACCGACGGGTTGCGCTCGATCAGCGCCTTGATCGGCAAGGCTGCCAAGTCATCGGCGCGCACCGTGGACAAACCACCACCGAAACGGCCGATGGGCGTGCGGATGGCATCACAGATAAAGACGTCGCGCATCAGGCTTCTCCCGGTGCTTGGCCGTGGGCAGCGGCAGTGCGCGCTTCGAGATCACGCAGGGCAGTCAGCTCAACGTCGGTCGGCTCGGCGGTGGTGCTCACGTGGTCGGCAAAACGAACCGCCCAACCAGTGGCCGCCACCACTTGCTCACGGGTGACGCCAGGGTGCAGCGCGGTGACCACGAACTCATGGCTGCCCTCCTCCGGCTCCATGATGCACAGGTCGGTAATAATCCCTACAGGGCCGGCGCCAGGCAGGCCCAGGCGTTTGCGTGAGTCACCGCCTTCGCCGTGGCCGACCGAGGTAATGAAGTCCAGCTTGTCGACAAACGAGCGCGCCGACTGCTTGAGGATGATCAACACGCTCTTGGCGGAGCCGGCAATCTCCGGCGCGCCACCGGCACCCGGCAGGCGCACTTTGGGTTGGTGATAGTCGCCCACCACGGTGGTGTTGATATTGCCGAAACGGTCGACCTGGGCGGCGCCGAGAAAGCCGACGTCAATGCGCCCGCCTTGCAGCCAGTAGCGAAAAATCTCACCGGTCGGCACTACCGTGTCGGCGGTTTCCGCCAGTTCGCCGTCACCGATGGACAGCGGCAATACGCTTGGCTTGGCGCCAATCGGGCCGGATTCGTAGATCAGCACCACGTCCGGCGACGAGGTCAGGCGTGCCAGGTTGGCGGCCTTGGAAGGCAAGCCGATGCCGACAAAGCACACCGAGCCGTTCTTGAGGCGGCGCGCGGCGGCGACGGTCATCATTTCATTGGTCGAGTAAGCCATTACTTGGCCTCCTGCGCGTGGGCCAGCTTGGCCTGGAATTCACTGAAGTCAGCGGTGCCGTGGATGTATTCGTCGATCCACGCGGTAAAAGTCCCACGGTCACGGGCGATTGGGTCCCACGCCTGATAGAAACGATTGTCGCGCTCGTTGTAGCCGTGGGCGTAGGACGGATGTGCGCCACCGGGCACGTGGCATACCGCGGTCAGGGCCCAGGTCGGCAATACGCAACTGTTCATCGGCGCATTCAGGTCATCGACGATTTCTTCGACGGTGACGATGCAACGCTTGGCCGCCAGAGCCGCTTCCTTCTGCACGCCGAGAATGCCCCAGAGCAGCACGTTGCCCTTGCGGTCGGCCTTTTGTGCGTGGATCACGGTGATGTCCGGGCGCACCGACGGCACCGCCGCCAGCACTTCGCCGGTGAATGGGCAGGTCACGGTCTTGATCAGCGGGTTGACCTTGGGCAGGTCGGAGCCGGCGTAGGCGCGCAGCACCGCAAACGGCAGGCCGGAGGCACCGGCGACGTAGGCATTGGCCAGGTCGGCGTGGCTGTGTTCTTCGATCTCCAGCGGCTGCGGCCATTGTTTTTCGACCGCATCACGCAGGCGATGCAGGGAACCCACGCCCGGGTTGCCGCCCCAGGAGAAAATCAATTTGCGCGCGCAGCCGGCACCGATCAACTGGTCGTAGATCAGGTCAGGCGTCATGCGCACCAGCGTCAGGTCTTTCTTGCCCTGACGAATGATTTCATGACCCGCTGCCGTAGGGATCAGATGGGTGAAGCCTTCGAGGGCGACGGTATCGCCGTCGTTCACGAAGCGCTTGACCGCATCACGCAGGGTGAGAATTTCAGCCATGGGGTTGGGCTCCCGGTGTTGATCGAAAAAGGCGCTGAAGTGGCGCCGAAGTGCTTGAAGATTAAGCCGGGCAAATGGGCCAAACAATCCGATAATCGACTCAGCGTTCGATTATCGAACAGATTGTTGTCTAGCTAATCTTTTGCCAAAACTCGATCAGTCTGAGGGTTTGGCTTATGTGGGAGCTGGCTTGCCTGCGATGCAGACACCTCGGTCTGTCAGGTAAACCGTGGTGATGCAATCGCAGGCAAGCCAGCTCCCACACAATTTAGCGCCCACTTGAATCGCGCGGGTATCAGGTAGCATCCGCATGGCTGACCATGCCCTTGATCACCACGGCGGCCGTGGCCAACGCCGCCGGAATCACCAGCGCCGTCAGCACCTGCTCGAAGTTCCAGCCCAGGCCCAGCAAGGTGGCGCCCATCCACGCGCCGAGGATCGCGCCGAAGCGGCCGATGCCAAGCATCCACGACACACCGGTGGCGCGGCCCTGGGTCGGGTAGAAGCGTGCAGCGAGGGACGGCATGGCCGATTGCGCGCCGTTGACGCACATCCCGGCGATCAACACCAAGGTCGCCAATAGCGTGATATTGCCCAGACTCTGCCCCACGGCGTAGGCAAACACCCCGGCCAGCAGGTAGAAGGTGCCGATGACCTTGTGAGGGTTGAAGCGGTCCATCGCCCAGCCCACGCCGACGGCACTGAGCACGCCGCCAAACTGGAACAACGCGCCGATAAAGGCGGCCTGTTCCATGCTGGCGCCGCTGTCGCGCATCAGGGTCGGCAGCCAACTGGTCAGCAGGTAAACAATCACCAGGCCCATAAAGTAGGTGAGCCACAGCAGCAAGGTGCCGGCGCTGTAGGTGCCGGAGAAAATCACCGCAAACACGCTGCGGGCCTTGACGGTTTTTTGCTCGGGCACGCTGAAGCTGCTCGCCTGGGCAACAATCGTGGGTTCAATGGGAGACAAGGTTTTACGCACCTTGTCGGTGCCGCGATTGCGCACCACCAGGTAACGCGCCGATTCCGGCAGCCAGACCAGCAGCACCACCGCCAGGATCAACGGCAGGATGCCGCCGATCAGCAACAGGCTATGCCAGCCGAACGCCGGGATCAGCTTGGCCGAGATAAACCCGCCGCCGGCCATGCCCAGGTTGAAACCGCAGAACATGCTGGTCACCAGCAACGATTTGTGGCGCTCGGGGGTGTATTCGGACAGCAGCGTCGTGGCGTTCGGCATTCCCGCGCCCAGGCCCAGCCCGGTCAGAAAGCGCAGCACCAGCAGTTGGTCGACGTTAGTGCTGTAGGCCGAAGCCAGGCTGAATGCGCCAAACACCAACACCGCACTCACCAGCACCACTTTGCGCCCGAAACGGTCCGCCAGCGGGCCGGAACCGAGTGCGCCGAAAACCATGCCGATCAGCGCGGCGCTCATCACCGGGCCGAGGCTGGCGCGGTCGATACCCCAATCCTGGGACAACGCCGGCGCAATAAAGCCCATGGCGGCGGTGTCGAGGCCGTCGAGGAAGACAATCAGGAAACACAGGATCACCACACGCCACTGGTAGCGCGACAGTGGCTGGGCGTTGATAAAGGACTGCACGTCCAGGGTGGTACCGACAGAAGGCTGATTCATTATTTTTATTCCACACCGATGGCGGGCTAACGACCTGGGGTCGTCATTATTATTGGCGGCTCTTCAGAGCGCTGCCGCACAGTAATAAGTCGGGGGAAACAGCGTCAATTGATCAAGCCGGGATCTGTGCGGTCACCGAACACTTAGGCAAACAGTTGCGCACTCAGCTCGCGGCTGGCGCTGAGCATGCTCGGCAGGAAACGCTGTTCCAGCTCGCTGCGGCTGACGCGTCCGGCGTGGGTGCTGACATTGAGCGCGGCCAACACCTGGCCGGACGCGTCGTACACCGGCACGGCGATGGAGCGCAGGCCCTGCTCCAGCTCCTGATCGACGATGCACCAGCCCTGCTGACGCACTTGTTGCAGGCATTCGAACAAGGCTTCGGGTGTGGTCAGGGTGCGGCTGGTCTTGGTTTGCAGCTCGGCGTGGTCGAGATAGTCCTTGAGCGAGGCATCGTCCAGCGCCGCCAGGAGGATGCGCCCCATCGATGTGCAATACGCCGGCAAACGCCCGCCCACCGACAGGTCCACCGATATCAGGCGCTGGGTAGTGGCCGAGCGGGCGATATACAGGATGTCGTCGCCTTCCAGGGTCGCCATGTTGCAAGCCTCGTGCAATTGCTCGCTCATACGGTCCAGGTACGGCTGGGCCGATACGGCCAATGGCGTGGAGGACAAATAGGCATGCCCCAGGGTCAGGACTTTGGGCAGCAGTGAATAGGTGCGCCCATCGGTGGTGGCATAACCGAGTTTGATCAAGGTGTGCAGGCAACGGCGCACGGCGGCGCGCGGGATTTCGGTGCGATGGCTGATCTGGGCGATCGTCAGGTGGCGCTTGCGCTCCTGAAATGCCTGCACCACCGCCAGGCCTCGGGCCAGGGAGGTCATGAAGTCCGGATCACCGGTAAACGCCTGGATACGTTTGGCCGGTGAAGCCACGATCGGCGGCGCCACTGACGCGAAGGAGTTGCGCAATTGATCGTTCATTTCAAGGGTCCTTTCTCTTGTTTTCAACCGCTGGGAGGGTTGGCCGCCATTACAAGCCGGGCCGGTCGGGATGTACAAGGCGGCGCCCGCAACATTGGGCGATTATCGGACGATCATGCGATTATCGCAATTCTCCTGGTGGAACCCGAAAGCCGAGATGACCACTACAGTAATGCGCCCAATGCCCAGGACTCACACCGCCATGTAACAAAAGCCTCACACGAAGTTGACGCTTTTTAACTTAATGCTGATAGTTTTATTCAAACGCGCCGCTATAATGCAGCTTGTGCAGAGGTCAGCCCGGTTTCTTTATCATCGGGAGTGGAGCTCACCAGGCGATGCGCATTGCAGGCATCACCGGTCACACATACCTGTTTATAAGATCTGCCCTTTGGTCCTTTTCAAACTTGAATGGTTTTACTGTTCAATTTCAAACAACCCGAGGACGACTTTCAGGCATGACGCTGCACCGTCAATACACTCAACTTAATTAGGTAACACTGTGACGAAAGACGAACTGCGCGCGGAACTTGAGCGCCAGGAACAACGTTACAAGGACGTTTACGGCGGGGAAGTCACCACCTACGCCGCGCAACCTGAACCCGAGCGCAAACCCTGGCGCAAACGGGCCAGTTTGCTGGATCAGGCATTTGCCCAGGAAATTCAAAAGATTGAACAGGAACTCAAAACCGAAGAGCCATAAGCCCTTCGCTCAGAGTTTCCAGGGTTTTGCTGTCTCTGCTGGCTCACCGCCAGCGGAGGGCACCGCGCATTGACACACCATTGGTCAGCGTCCTGCTGCAGCCAACGAAATTTCATACAAATGTTTCTGACATGACGTTTGCATGACAAATCCGTGTCTTTTCGGCCCCGCACTTTATAAATCAAAGACTTGCCAAAGCCCCGAAAACCCTGGGATGCGCCGCATTGCCCGGTATTTTTTCAGTGAAGATTGTTACCGATGAGCAGCTAATGCATCGATTACTGAGGTTTTCTGGCATAATCGCGCCCCCTTACGACCGGGTCAGAAAACCTTCATGATCGATTTATTCAGCGGACTGGATGCTTGGGTTCTAGTGAGCCTGTTGCTCGCCCTGGCCTTTGTCCTCGCCTTCGAGTTCATCAATGGCTTTCATGACACCGCTAACGCGGTGGCCACAGTCATCTACACCAAAGCCATGCCGCCGCATCTGGCCGTGTTCTTCTCCGGGGTGTTCAACTTCCTCGGCGTGTTGCTCGGTGGTGTGGGTGTCGCCTACGCCATCGTGCACTTGCTGCCGGTGGAGTTGCTGATCAATGTGAACACCGGCCATGGCCTGGCAATGGTCTTCTCTTTATTGGCAGCAGCGATCACCTGGAACCTGGGCACCTGGTACTTCGGTATCCCGGCCTCCAGCTCCCATACCTTGATCGGCTCGATCCTCGGTGTCGGCCTGGCCAATGCCCTGATCAACGATATCCCCTTGGCTGACGGTGTGAACTGGCAGAAAGCCATCGATATCGGCGCTTCCCTGGTGTTCTCGCCGATGGCCGGTTTCCTGGTCGCAGCCCTGGTGCTGATCGGCCTGAAGTGGTGGCGCCCACTGTCGAAAATGCACAAGACCCCGGACCAGCGCCGCAAGCTCGACGACAAGAAGCACCCACCGTTCTGGAACCGTCTGGTATTGGTGATCTCGGCCATGGCCGTGAGCTTCGTGCACGGCTCCAACGATGGCCAGAAGGGCATCGGCCTGATCATGCTGGTGCTCATCGGTATCGTACCGGCGCAGTTCGTACTCGACCTGGGCAGCACCACTTACCAGATTGAACGTACTCGCGACGCTACTGTGCACTTGAGCCAGTTCTACGAGCGCAATAACGCCACCCTCGGTGAGTTCCTGGCGCTGGGCAAAAGCGTCAAGGACGACCTGCCGGGCAAGTTCCAGTGCAACCCGCAGCAGACCGAACCGACCATCAATGCGTTGATGGACACCTTGAAAGGCGTTTCCGACTACCACTCGCTGACTGCCGAGCACCGCATTGAAGTGCGCCGCTACCTGCTGTGCCTGGACGACACCGCGAAGAAAGTCGGCAAGCTGCCGGGCCTGGATGCGCGTGAGAAGTCCGACCTGGACAAGCTGCGCAAAGACTTGACCGCCACCACCGAATACGCCCCGTTCTGGGTGATCCTCGCCGTCGCACTGGCCCTGGGCCTGGGCACCATGGTGGGCTGGAAGCGTGTGGTACTGACCATCGGTGAGAAGATCGGCAAGCAAGGCATGACCTATGCCCAAGGCATGTCGGCGCAAATCACAACGGCGAGCATGATTGGCCTGGCCAACATCTTCAGCCTGCCGGTGTCGACGACCCACGTGTTGTCATCCGGCGTGGCCGGCACCATGGTCGCCAACAAAAGCGGGCTGCAAGGTGGCACGGTGAAGACCATCCTGATGGCCTGGGTGTTGACCTTGCCGGCAACCGTGGGCCTGTCGGCCGGGTTGTTCTGGCTGGCGTCCAAGGCATTGGGTAGCTGATAGGCTGCGGCTTTTTTATCTACAGATCATTCCCACGCTCCGCGTGGGAATGCAGCCCTGGACGCTCCGCGTCTGCTCTTAAAGGCGTGACGCGGAGCGTCACATGAGGCATTCCCACGCGGAGCGTGGGAACGATCATCTGCACAACACATTAAATAGCAGGCAAAAAAAAGGGCGACCGAAGTCGCCCAAAATGCCTTGCGTGCTCATGTAACCCGGAAGAACTTACGGTTCTTTACGCTTATTAGCGTCCTTCCAGATAAAAATCCCGAACCCTACAAAAAACAGCACCATGAGGCTGACAGTCAGCACCCCGGCAAATACCACATTATCGAAAAACATGACCGGCCTCCTGCTCATGCCCTGTTGCGATAGGGCTAAGTTAATGGAGAAGGCGGATTGGAAAATTGACGGGGATCAATGTCGCCCGCAACGGGGCGTAAAGAAGGACAATAACTGACCTGCATCAACAGATGCAGGTTGTTTCAACGCTTTTTCGGTTTGTTCTTCGACTTCTTCCTGGTCTTGCCTAAAGGCATCGCCTGTTCAAACGCCTGGCGCACTTCGTTCAGGCGCTTGTCATTCAGGTCATGCACACGCTTGGCGCGTTCAGCATTCAGGTCAATCAGCTTGTCGTCATCACTCATGGCTGGGCATACGTCGTGGCGGGAATGGCTCAATAATGCGGCCTCTCCCGCTCGACGGCAAATACCAGAATGAAAATCCCCGTACTTCCCTCTCCTGGCGCTTATTTATCCCGCTCAAAGGTAATGATGGAACGGGTAGTCCCCGGCCAATTCGGCATTTGGCGCCAGGGCGTCAGCACTTCCAGGGTGTTGCCCCTGACCTGAAAATCACGGCATTGCACCGTCCCCACCCACGCCGGATTCCAGGCAGAATCAACCTCTGTGCACCATTGATTGCCCTCGACCCGCTCAATACCGGTATAAGCCACCAGCGTATTCAACAGCACTGATTTTTCAGCGTCGGAAGTGCCGGGCTTTCTTCCCTCGCCGGTCAACACGAAAGCCACTCGATGATCCGCGGTAAAAATAACGCGCCCGGAAGGACGGCTGCCCATTGCCGGGATTTTCTCGCGGGTATCCTGGGATTCAACCTGATAGCCGACCAGCTTCCAGGCCCCGACCAGCGGTGACTCATTCGCTGCTGCGCCTGCGCAAAGGCCCATTGAAACAGCCAACCCGATCACATTGGCCTTTATAAGGTTTTTCATCGCTCTACCGTCTCAAAAAAGACACAGAGCTTTGCGTACAGCTGCCCGGCGAGATGTAGGGCATATCCCCAAACTACGACAGAAGAATCTGCGGGCGACAAAAGGAAGCACATCACCCAAAATCGACACTTTCCCACTTACCCTGTAGGCGCACTCAGTTGGCACTGCACAATGACCTTCCGCCGCTGCTGGCCCTGCGCGCTTTTGAGGCGGTGGCGCGGCACTTGAGTTTTATCAAGGCCGCCAATGAGTTGTCGGTTACCCAGAGCGCACTCAGCCACCAAGTGCAAAAGCTCGAACAGTATCTGGGCAAACCACTGTTTATCCGACGCACCCGCGCGATTGATCTGACCACCGACGGCCAACACTACTACGACGAAATTCGCCCGGCCCTCGGCATGATTGCCGCCGCCACCCGCGCGCAGAAAGTCGCCCCCACGACCACAGTCCTGCGCGTAGGCCTGCTCGCCTCGTTTGCCACCCTGTGGCTGGCCCCACGCCTGGCCGGGTTTCTCAATCGCTACCCGCATATCCAGGTGGAACTGCTGCCGGCGATTCAATTAGCCAATGTCGCCGCCGCCGAGGTCGACCTGGCCATTCGTTATGGCAAGGGCGACTGGCCCGATGTACAGGCCACGCGCTTGATGGCGGAAGTCATTTCACCGGTGTGCAGCCCGGCCTTCAAGGCCAGCCAACTGCACAACGCGCCCTTGTTGATGGCCACCTCGCACCGCCCTTTCGAGTGGACGGATTGGTCGGCGCACTATCAGGTCAACCTCGACCACCACCCCCGCGTGCTGCTGCACGATTACAACATCGTGGTTGAGGCCGCCGTGGCTGGCCAAGGCATCGCCATGGGCCGTCATCGCCTGATAGCGCGCAGGCTCCAGGACGGCAGCCTGGTAGAAGCGTTCGACTGGCCGCCCTATCACAGTGAAATCGGCTACTGGCTGATCGCCGCCCAAGGCCCGGCCAGCGAAGCCGTGGAATGTTTCAGCGCCTGGCTAAAGGAAGCTTGTTGCGACACTTGAGTTATTTCGATACGTCCCGTGAGATCTATCCGTTTGTCGCCTCTCACTGCGTCCAACATGCTCACCCCTCTTCACCCAAGAGGATTGAACATGAGCGACTCCATCCGCCAACGCGTACTAGCCCTTGGCCTGACGCTGCCAACTCCCAGCCAACCCGCAGCCAACTACATCAACCACGTCACCAGCCAGAACCAGCTGTTTATTTCCGGGCAAATTCCAATGCTCGACGGTAAACCTGCCTACATCGGCCGGCTGGGCGAATCCCTCAGCGATGAAGAAGGCGCCCAGGCGGCAGAGCTGGCGGCGTTGGGGTTGCTCGGCCAGTTAAGCGCTGCCGTCGGCGATGACCTGTCGCGTGTAGTGCGCATTCTCCGCTTGGGTGTGTTCATCGCCAGCAGCGGCGATTTCACGCGCCAAAGCGGGGTTGCCAATGGCGCATCCAATCTGCTGGTGAATGCCTTGGGCGACAAAGGCCGGCATGTGCGCACCGCCGTCGGCGTGTCGAGCCTGCCCGCCGGCGTCGCCGTGGAGGTGGACGCAATTTTCGAGCTGCTGTCGTGAGCCCGCTGCAGGTCCAGCATCTGCGTGAAGATACACCCGGCTGCCAATCGGGCATCGTGCACTTCAACCATGCAGGTGCCTCGCTGCCGAGCCAAGCCACCCTCGACGCGATCATCGACCAGTTGCAACGCGAAGCCCGCGATGGCCCGATGGAGGCCGGCGAGCATGGCGCGATTCTGGTGGAAAAAGCCCGGCGCGCAGCTGGGCAATTGCTCAATGCGCCCGCCGCCTCGATGGCCTTTGCCAGCAGCGGCTCAACCGCCTGGAGCATGGCGTTCCAGGCCTTGGGGCCGTGGCAGCCGGGCGACCGCATCCTGGTGGGCCGCCATGAATGGGGCGGCAACCTGGCGAGTATGCAGTTGGCCGTGCAAGCGGGTGCACATGTGGAGGTCATTCCCTGCGATGCGACCGGCGCGGTCTGCCCGCTGGCGCTGGAAGCGATGATTGATACCAACGTCAAGCTGATCGACCTGACCTGGCTGCCGGCCAATGGCGGCCTGATCAACCCGGCCCAGGCCATCGGCGAAGTGGCCAGGCGCTACGCAATCCCCTACTTTATCGACGCCGGCCAGGCGGTCGGCCAGTTGCCAGTGGATGTGCAGGCGCTGCACTGCGATGTACTCAAGTCCGCCGGGCGTAAACACCTGCGCGGGCCGCGTGGCACGGCGCTGTTGTATGTGCGGCCGGACTTTCTGCAACGCCTGAACCCCGCCCAGCGCGACGTGTTCTCGGCGCCCTGGACCGCTCAAGGGTTCGACCTGCGTAACGATGCCCGCCGCTTTGAAACCAGTGAAGTGTCCTACGCCTTATTGGCGGGGTTGGGCAATGCGTTGCAGGAAATCAACCGACTGGGCGTGGAGCGGACATGGGAAAGGGTCCTGCAGCTCAGTGGACGAATCCGCGACGCGCTGCGGCAGATTCCGGGCGTTTCCCTGCACGATCTGGGCACGGCTCACTCCGGCCTGATCGCCTTCAACCTCGCCGGCTGGGAGGCGTTTGAACTCAAACGTCGGCTGGGACTGAAGCGCATCAACATCGGCGCCAACGGCGTGGCCTACACGCCGCTGGATATGCAGGCGCGGGGGCTTACAAGCATCGCGCGGGTTTCCGTCAGCCCGCTCAACACCGAACACGACATCGAGTTGCTGATCGCCGCGCTGCGCGAGTTGCGCGATTAAACCTCGACGTCCACCCACAAACCCTGGCGCGGCGCGTCTTCGATCAGCGGCGCCACCGGTACCGTGTTGTCGGCGTTGAGCTCATCGCCAGGGACCGCCAGATGCGCCTCGGGGTCTGCATCCGCTTCGCGCCGGCGTTTCTGTTGCTCCTGCTGACGGCGTTGTTCTTCGCGCAACAGCAGGGTCGACTGCTCGGCATCGCCCTTTTTCAGGTCGATGGTGCTTTCGTTCGAGCCGGCCTGCACGGGCACCACGGGCGGGATGTCCGGCTTCTGGCGCACCGGATCAAGTTGCGACGTGACCGGCACAACGCTCAAGGGCAGTATGGGTGGCAGCATGGTTTTTAGTCTCCTGTTGCGCAGACTGTCGGCTGCGGGAGGGACGACTTGAGTGCCAAGCCCCCAACTTGTGAACCAATCGTCATCTATCCGACGAACCTATCGCCCTTTTTCTTGCCGCTTGTAGCTTAAAGCATGAAGCTGCACCTATTCCTTTTGGTCTGGAAGCCGTGTTCCGTTAGAATAGTCGGCTTTTTCACGGCGGGAGTCAGGCAGCATGGCGCAGCAGTATCAACCGGGGCAACGCTGGATTAGTGACAGCGAAGCAGAGCTGGGGTTAGGCACCGTTCTGGCACAGGACGGGCGCTTGTTGACCGTGCTCTATCCGGCCACTGGCGACACTCGTCAGTATGCGCTACGGAATGCGCCCCTCACTCGTGTGAGGTTTTCGCCGGGTGACAGCATCACCCATTTCGAAGGCTGGAAAATGACCGTACAGGAAGTCGACGACGTCGATGGCCTGCTGGTCTACCACGGCCTCAATGGGCAGAACGAGCAGGTCACCCTGCCGGAAACCCAACTGTCGAACTTCATCCAGTTCCGTCTGGCCAGCGACCGTCTGTTCGCCGGGCAGATCGACCCGCTGGCCTGGTTCTCGCTGCGCTACCACACGCTGGAACACACCAGCCGTCAGTTGCAGTCCTCGCTGTGGGGCCTGGGCGGCGTGCGTGCGCAACCTATTGCTCACCAACTGCACATTGCCCGTGAAGTCGCTGACCGTATCGCGCCACGGGTATTGCTGGCCGACGAAGTGGGCCTGGGCAAGACCATCGAAGCGGGCCTTGTGATCCATCGCCAACTGCTGTCGGGCCGCGCCAACCGCGTACTGATCCTGGTGCCGGAAAACCTCCAGCACCAGTGGCTGGTGGAAATGCGCCGTCGCTTCAACCTGCAGGTTGCGCTGTTCGACGAAGAACGTTTTATCGAAAGCGATGCCGCCAACCCGTTCGAAGACACCCAGCTGGCGCTGGTGGCTCTGGAATGGCTGGTGGACGACGAGAAGGCCCAGGACGCGCTGTTCGCCGCCGGCTGGGACCTGCTGGTGGTCGACGAAGCCCACCACCTGGTGTGGCATGAAGAAAAAGCCAGCCCGGAATACGCGCTGGTCGAGCAACTGGCCGAAGTGATCCCAGGCGTGCTGCTGCTGACCGCCACCCCGGAACAACTGGGCCAGGACAGCCACTTCGCGCGCCTGCGCCTGTTGGACCCGAACCGCTTCCACGACCTGCACGCCTTCCGCGCCGAAAGCGAGAACTATCGCCCGGTAGCCGAAGCCGTGCAGGAATTGCTGGACAAGGGCCGCCTGTCGCCAAAAGCGCACAAGACCATCCAGGGTTTCCTCGGTGACGAAGGTGAAGCACTGCTCACCGCCGTCAACGATGGCGACACCGAAGCCAGCGCACGCCTGGTGCGTGAGCTGCTCGACCGCCACGGTACCGGCCGCGTACTGTTCCGTAATACCCGCGCCGCCGTGCAGGGTTTTCCGGAGCGCAAGCTGCACGCTTACCCGCTGCCGAACCCGGACGAATACCTCGAACTGCCGCTGGGCGAACACGCCGAGCTGTACCCGGAAGTCAGCTTCCAGTCGCAGCCGGATGTTGAAGAAGAAAACCGCTGGTGGCGTTTCGACCCGCGCGTCGAGTGGCTGATCGACCAGCTGAAAATGCTCAAGCGCACCAAAGTGCTGGTGATCTGCGCCCACGCCGAAACCGCCATGGACCTGGAAGACGCCCTGCGCGTGCGCTCCGGCATCCCGGCCACAGTGTTCCACGAGGGCATGAACATCCTCGAGCGTGACCGCGCCGCTGCCTACTTTGCAGACGAAGAGTTCGGCGCCCAGGTGCTGATCTGCTCGGAAATCGGCAGTGAAGGTCGCAACTTCCAGTTCTCCCACCACTTGGTGCTGTTCGACCTGCCGTCCCACCCGGACCTGCTGGAACAGCGGATCGGCCGTCTGGACCGGATCGGCCAGAAGCATGTGATCGAGCTGCACGTGCCGTACCTGGAAACCAGCCCGCAAGAACGGCTGTTCCAGTGGTACCACGAAGCGCTGAACGCGTTCCTCAACACCTGCCCGACCGGCAACGCCTTGCAGCATCAGTTCGGCCCGCGCCTGCTGCCGCTGCTGGAAAACGCCGACGACGGCGAGTGGCAAGCCCTGATCGACGAAGCCCGTGCCGAGCGCGAGCGCCTGGAGCAGGAACTGCACACCGGTCGCGACCGCCTGCTGGAGCTCAACTCCGGCGGCGCGGGTGAAGGCGATGCGCTGGTGGAAGACATTCTTGAGCAAGACGACCAGTTCGCCCTGCCGATCTACATGGAAACCCTGTTCGACGCCTTCGGCATCGACAGCGAAGACCATTCGGAAAACGCCCTGATCTTGAAGCCCAGCGAAAAAATGCTCGACGCCAGCTTCCCCCTCGGCGACGACGAAGGTGTGACCATCACCTACGACCGTAATCAGGCGCTGTCGCGTGAAGACATGCAGTTCATCACCTGGGAACACCCGATGGTGCAAGGCGGCATGGACCTGGTGCTGTCCGGCTCGATGGGCAACACCGCCGTGGCGCTGATCAAGAACAAGGCGCTCAAGCCGGGCACTGTGTTGCTCGAACTGCTCTACGTCAGCGAAGTGGTGGCACCGCGCGCGCTGCAACTGGGTCGTTACTTGCCGCCGGCGGCCCTGCGCTGCCTGCTGGACACCAACGGCAATGACCTGTCTGGTCGTGTGTCGTTTGAAACCCTCAATGACCAGCTGGAAAGCGTGCCACGCGCCAGCGCCAACAAGTTCGTGCAGGCCCAGCGCGATCAACTCACGCCACGCATCAATGCCGGCGAAGAGAAGATCACCCCGCGCCACGCCGAGCGTGTGGCCGAGGCTAAACGCCGTCTGGCAGCCGACACCGACGAAGAACTGGCGCGCCTGACCGCGTTGCAAGCGGTCAACCCGACCGTGCGCGACAGCGAGCTGGTGGCGCTGCGCAACCAGCGCGAGCAAGGCCTGGCCATGCTCGACAAGGCGGCGCTGCGGTTGGAGGCCATTCGGGTGTTGGTAGCGGGTTGATAACCGCCCTGCCCTGCTAAAGAAGAAGGCCCGCGCAATGCGGGCCTTTGATCGTTCCCACGCTCTGCGTGGGAACGCCGCCCTGGACGCTCTGCGTCCGCTCCTAGAAGCATGACGCAGAGCGTCACAGGATGCATTCCCACGCGGAGCGTGGGAACGATCAAGCTACAGCGGCAGCAGCCGGCACCTCCACCGCCCCCAGCCCATCCTTCATCTTCTTGGCATCGCGTACAAAACTGCGTGAGGCCTGGAACAGAAACAACATGGTCAAGAACAGCGCCACCGGAATCAGGTACATGGCGTCGTGCAACCCCACCGCTTTATACGCCTCGGTCATCTGCGAGGCGCCATCGGCATACATTGCCGAATGGGCAAAATGATCAGACAGGCCGCCCACCACCACCGGCCCCATGCCACCGCCCAGCAAGTACAAGCCGGCAAAAAACAGCGCCATCGCCGTGGCGCGCAGGCGCGGCTCAACCACGTCCTGGATCGCCGTGTACACGCAGGTGTAGAAGTTATAGGCAAACAACCAGCCCACACTGAACAGCGCCACAAACACGCCAATCTCAATGCGCCCGGCATGCAAGGCCCAGGCAGTGGTGATGGTCGAGATAATCAGGCTGCACGCGGCAAACAGCAGCCGGCCGTTGGCGACCCGCTGATGGACCTTGTCGGCAATCCAACCGCCCAGGGTCAGGCCCACCAGCCCGGTGATGCCGACAATTACGCCGGTGGCCACTGCGGCGTCCTGCAACGGCATCAGGAAATAGCGCTGCAACATCGGCACCAGGAACGAGTTGCACGCATAGGTGGCGAAGTTAAAGCACAACCCGGCCAGCACCAGCCACAGGAAGGTCGGTACCGCCAGAACGCGACGAATCGGGCGGTCGACGCGTTCCTGGGAGACTTGCACGGTTTCCGCCGCGCCGCGCTTGGGTTCCTTGATATAGAACATGAAGATCGCGAGGATCAGCCCCGGCACAGCCGCGATAAAGAACGGTGCGCGCCAGCTGTCGAACGCCTTGACCATCGCGCCAATGGTGAAGAACGCCAGCAGCAGGCCCAACGGCAAGCCCAGCATGAAAATGCCCATGGCCCGGGCGCGGCGGTGGGCGGGAAACAGGTCGCCGATCAGCGAATTGGCCGCCGGCGCATAGCTGGCTTCACCGATGCCGATGCCCATGCGCACCAGCAAAAAGGTCCAGAAGCTGCCGACCATGCCGTTGACCGCCGTCAGCCCGCTCCAGGCAAACAAGCCCCAGCCCATCAGTTTGCTGCGTGAACCGGTATCGGCCAGGCGCCCGAGCGGCAGGCCGGCGATGGCGTAAACGATGGTGAAGGCGGTGCCGATGATACCGAGCTGGAAGTCGCTCAAATGCCATTCCATGCGGATGGGCTCGATGATGATGGCGGGGATGGTGCGGTCGAAGAAATTGAACAGGTTGGCGAGAAACAGCAGGAACAGAATGCGCCAGGCATTCGCCGCTTGGGTCGAGTTCTGCATGGGTCCGTCTCTTTTATTGTTATGAGAGCTGCGATGCCCGATGCATCCTGCCCGGTACCTGCAACATAATCAGGCCAGGCACGCTTGTCTGTAATGATTCGTAAAGCTGATAGGGCATGATTTCGCCCGTAACCGCGGGACTTTCCCTACGAAAATATAAGTTCGCGCCCCCCTTCCCAACCGCCATGGCACGGATAGAATGGCGAGCCTTCCGTAACACCCCAATCCTGCTTTTCTTATCGATGACGCCCATGTCCGAAGCCAGTCCGTGTCTGAGTTGCGGTGCCTGCTGTTCACACTTTCGTGTGTCTTTCTTCTGGGGTGAATGCGCCTCATCGGGTGGCACAGTGCCCGATGACCTGGTGGTGCAGATCAACCCCACGCGCGTGGCGATGATCGGCACCGACCAGAAACCCGCAAGGTGTTGCAGCCTTGAAGGCGAGGTCGGCAAGGGCACCCGTTGCACCATCTATGAACAACGCTCAAGCCCCTGCCGTGAGTTCGACGCGTCGTGGAGCCAGGGCGAACACAACGTCGACTGCGACAAGGCGCGCGCCGCCTTTGGCCTGCCGCCGTTAGAGGCGCCTTTTGAACTGGACCTGCCGATCAGCGCTTAGCATCAAACGCTATGGCGGGCATGCCAAAATGGTTGAGAGCAAAGTGCCATTATCCCTGGCAAATCCCGCGAGGCTTCTATACTCGACTTCATAGGTCATCGCCGTAGGCAGTGACGTGACGCTATGACGGGGCTTGCTATGGAATGGCTGGGTCTGCATTTTTTTACCGACCTGCCAGAGAACGGGCACTTATTACTCAATTGCAGTCATAACCCTTTTCTGGTGCTACTGGCGTATCTGGTTGCTTGCGCGGCCGGTTTCGGCACGCTGGACATGGCTGAACGTGTCGGCCATGTCGACGACCCTACCGCCCGCCGTCATTGGCGCTGGTTGGGAGCGGGTTGCCTGGCGGGTGGCATCTGGTCGACGCACTTCATCAGCATGCTGGCCTTCCAGGCACCTATCGCCATTCATTATGAATTGCTCATGACGTTCGCCTCGCTGGTGATCGCCTTGATCGCTTCGCTGTTCGCCATGCAAACCCTGAGTCACACGCGCCTGCGATTCCATCAATATTTGCTGGCGTCGATTTGGATGGGCCTGGGTATCGCGCTGATGCATTACGTCGGCATGTCGGCCATGCGCTCCCAGGCCGATGTGTACTTCGCAACCGACCTGTTCATGGCCTCCGTGGCCATTGCCATCGGCGCCAGCCTGGCCGCGCTGTTGCTGTCGAGCTACCTGCGCACCGGCGCCGGCGTGTTCCATCAACTGCTCAAATACGCCGCCAGCCTGGTGCTGGGCGCCGGCATCCTGAGCATGCACTTTACCGGCATGGCGGCCATGCAAATGCTGGTGCCGGCCGGCGCTGACCTGTCGTTGCCACTGGATAACAACCCGATTCAACTGGGCTTGTCGGTGGCCGTGATCACCCTGTTGGTGATCGGCAGCAGCGTCAGCGCCGCTCTCGCCGACAAAAAACTGCAACACAAGGAGCGCGACCTGCGCCGGGTCAACGCCCTGCTCAGTGAGCTGGACCAAGCCCGCGCTTCGCTGCAACAAGTGGCGCACTTCGATGCGTTGACCAGCCTGCTCAACCGTCGCGGCTTCAACCAGATCTTTGCCGAGAAGGTCGCGGAAAAAACCGCCGGTAACGGCATGATGGCGGTGATCTTCCTCGATATCGACCACTTCAAGCGCATCAATGACAGCCTCGGCCACGATGCCGGCGACCAACTGCTCACCGTACTGGCCGGGCATATCAAGGGCTCGGTACGCAGCCATGACGATGTGGTCGCGCGGTTTGGCGGCGACGAGTTCTGCATCCTGATCAACATTCACCATCGCGACGAAGCGCGGCACCTGGCCCAGCGCATCATGCTGAAGATGAAAGAACCGATCGAACTGGCCGGCCGGCGCATGGTGATGACCACCAGCATTGGCATCAGCCTGTTCCCCGATGACGGGCTGACCTGCGAAGAGTTGCTTAAAACCGCTGACCTGGCGCTTTACCAGTCCAAGGACGCCGGGCGTAACAGCCTGAACTTCTTCAGCTCCAACCTTAAAACCCGCGCCTTTCTTGAACTGCAACTGGAAGAGGAGCTGCGCGCCGCGCTGCGCGGCCGCAATGAATTGGTGCTGTTCTACCAGCCGATCTTCGACATGAAACTGGGCAAGGTCACCCGCCTGGAAGCACTGGTGCGCTGGCAACATCCGCAACATGGGTTGCTGGCCCCGGACCGGTTTATCGGCATTGCCGAAAACAACGGATTAATTGCCGAGCTCGACCACTGGGTATTGCGTCAGGCCTGTCACGATTTGAGCCTGCTGTCTGACCGCGGTTACCCCGAGCTGACCATGGCCGTGAATTGCTCGGCCTTGAATCTGGCCCGTGACGAGTTGGCCGATGAGATCGAAGCCGCCCTGCGTTTTGCCGGGATCGCCGCCAGCCGCCTGGAACTGGAAGTCACCGAAAACGCGCTGATGGGCAATATCAGCAGCACCCTGGCGCTGTTGCGCCAGATCCGCGCCCTGGGCGTTTCGCTGGCCATTGATGATTTCGGCACAGGGTATTCCTCCCTGGCCTACCTCAAGCGCCTGCCGCTCAATACCCTGAAGATCGACCGGTCGTTTATCCAGGACATCCCCAAGTCCACCGCCGATGTCGAGATCGTGCAGGCGATCATCGGCATGGCCCACACTCTGCACTTGCAGGTGGTCACCGAAGGTGTGGAAACCCAGGCGCAATTTGAACTGCTGCTCAAGCACGGCTGCGACTTTATCCAGGGCTACCTGCTCAGCCCGGCGGTGCCTTTGAGCGATGTGGTGGGTGTGATCCAGGGCATCCACATGCGTAACCCGCTCTACCCGTTCAGCGTCGAGGGCAATAAGGACGCGATCACGCCTAAGGACCCTGGGCCAGGCCGCATCGGCCCGCCATCCATTGTCAGGCCCATTCGATAACGTCGTTTTTTGGGATTTAGCCATCATCTATTTGGATGAACGCCGACGAACGGCCGATTCATCGGAGTACGCCGGGTACACCTCTTGAAAAGGAAGAGTTGATCGTTCCCACGCTCTGCGTGGGAATGCCGTCCGCTCTTCGTGACGCAGAGCGTCACCGGATGCATTCCCACGCGGAGCGTGGGAATGATCTGCGGCTTTGCCACACCCGGAAACAATTCCCTCGATGTTTCGCCCGCTTTAAAACTGTTCCCGTGACGCTTACGTCACCGTCACCTGTGACCTTTCTCTACGGCAAGATGCCATCACCGCGTCAGCGGTTACTCCGCTACACACTCGATCGGCGAAAAAACACGCACCTTTTTTGTGCAGAGCTTTCTTACGCTGCCCTTTCCTGGATCAGAATCCACGGCGAAACCACCACCGCCCACAGGCCTGGATCGCGCTCAACCAAGTCCAGCGCCCGCGTCGCAGACACTTCGCCAAGGCTCCCTGCGGCCAGCCAACCAGCGACTTTGTCGCGGTTATCTTCGGCCATTGCTTCGGCCGCTTCGATCAAATCCAGGCCGGCGTCGACCCACAATAGGGCACCCTTGGCAAAGAACGGTTCAAGCTCCTTCCAGGAAATTTCGGCGGTTTCACCGAGCAGCTTGGCATAGAGGGTGCTAGGTTCTTGCGTCATGGGAATTCACCTGAATAAAAAATCGGCGCAATCATAGCGTCAGGCGTCAGGCAGAAAAACCCAGTTGCAAATGAGGCACCGAACGAAAGTGTCAGGAAAGCCAAGGATTGCCTGAAACTCTGGCATCAGCCCGCCGCGATTCTGTCTTTTTCTTTCATTAAAGCGACACACCCAGGGTTTGCCCCCAGCAGCCAGCTTTTCAAGCGATCAACCGGCGCTCTACACTGTACCGGTACAGTTGCCAGGGCAATGCCGGGGGGATATCCGCGATATCTGATCCGGTTCTGCAGCTCACAAGGCCGCTAGAACTATAAAAAATACAACAGTAAGAGTGGAGCACTATGAATAAGGCTACTAAGCAGATTTCCAAACTGTTTGCCGCTATGGTCCTGGCTGGGGTTGCCGGCCATTCGTTCGCAGCCGACACCATCAAGATCGGTATCGCCGGGCCTAAGACCGGTCCAGTGACGCAATACGGCGACATGCAATTCATGGGTGCCAAGCAGGCAATCGCCGACATCAACGCCAAAGGCGGTGTCGACGGCAAAATGCTTGAAGCAAAAGAATACGACGATGCGTGCGATCCAAAACAAGCCGTTGCCGTAGCGAACAAAGTGGTCAACGACGGCGTCAAGTTCGTAGTCGGTCACCTCTGCTCCAGCTCCACTCAGCCAGCGTCCGACATCTACGAAGACGAAGGCGTGATCATGATCACCCCGGCGGCCACCAGCCCGGAAATCACTTCCCGTGGCTACAAGCTGGTGTTCCGCACCATCGGTCTGGACAGTGCTCAAGGCCCAGCGGCCGGCAACTACATCGCCGACCACGTGAAGCCTAAAGTCGTTGCTGTTATCCACGACAAACAGCAATACGGTGAAGGCATCGCCACCGCCGTTAAACAGACCCTCGAGAAAAAAGGCGTGAAAGTCGCCCTGTTCGAAGGCATCAACGCGGGCGACAAAGACTTCGGCTCGCTGATCCAGAAGCTCAAGCAAGCCAACGTCGACTTCGTCTACTACGGCGGTTACCACCCAGAGCTGGGTCTGATCCTGCGCCAGGCCAAGGAAAAAGGCGTGAACGCCAAGTTCATGGGCCCAGAGGGCGTCGGCAACGACTCCATCTCGCAAATCGCCCAGGGCGCTTCCGAAGGCCTGCTGGTAACCCTGCCGAAATCCTTCGACACCGACCCGGCCAACAAGGCCATCGTTGAAGAGTTCACCAAAAACAAGCAGGACCCAACCGGCCCGTTCGTGTTCCCGGCCTACTCGGCTGTTGAAGTGATCGCCGGCGGTATCGCTGCCGCGAAAAGCGAAGACACCGCCAAAGTGGCGGCTGCCATCCACGCCGGCACCTTCAAGACTCCAACCGGCGACCTGAGCTTCGACGCCAAGGGCGACCTGAAGGACTTCAAGTTCGTGGTCTACGAATGGCACTTCGGTAAACCAAAAACCGAAGTTTCCCCTCAGTAAGCCAGGCGTTACTGGTCCAACAAGCCCACTGTGAGAGCAGTGGGCTTTGTTTTACGAGGTTTATGGGCCTGTCACCCGCGATCCGGGCGCGGGCTCACCTGAAAATCTTAAAACCGTCACCAGCGGTTCGCTGGCAAACGCTTTGTGCAAATGTGCTCACAGAACACAGTGCAGGGCCGGAACATGACTCCACCAGTGAAATGCGTATCGGGTTTTTAGGAGCGCTGTAATGCCTGAGATCTATCATTTTTTCCAAACGCTGGTTAACGGCATGACCGTTGGCAGCACCTATGCCTTGATAGCCATTGGCTACACAATGGTTTACGGCATCATTGGAATGATCAACTTCGCCCATGGCGAGGTGTACATGATTGGTTCCTACGTGGCCTTCATCGCCCTTGCCGGGCTGGCCATGCTGGGTATCCACTCCCTGCCGCTGTTGATGACCGCCGCGTTCCTGGCGTCGATCGTCGTGACCAGTGCCTATGGCTACAGTATCGAACGCGTCGCCTACCGCCCCTTGCGTGGCAGTAACCGTTTGATCCCGCTGATTTCCGCCATCGGCATGTCGATTTTCCTGCAGAACACCGTATTGCTGTCCCAGGACTCCAAGGACAAGTCCATTCCCAACCTGATCCCGGGGAGCTTCTCCTTCGGCCCAGGTGGCGCACAAGAAGTGCTGATTTCGTACATGCAGGTGCTGGTTTTCGTCGTTACCCTGGTGGCGATGCTCGGCCTGACCCTGTTCATTTCCCGCTCCCGTCTGGGGCGCGCCTGCCGGGCCTGCGCCGAAGATATCAAGATGGCCAACCTGTTGGGCATCAACACCAACAACATCATCGCCCTGACCTTCGTGATCGGTGCCGCATTGGCCGCCATTGCGGCGGTGCTGCTGAGCATGCAGTACGGCGTGATCAACCCCAACGCCGGTTTCCTGGTAGGCCTCAAGGCCTTTACCGCAGCGGTCTTGGGCGGCATCGGCAGTATTCCGGGCGCGATGCTCGGCGGGCTGGTGCTGGGTGTGGCTGAAGCCTTTGGCGCCGATGTGTTCGGCGACCAGTACAAGGACGTCGTGGCGTTCGGCCTGTTGGTTCTGGTGCTGTTGTTCCGTCCGACCGGCATCCTGGGCCGTCCGGAGGTTGAGAAAGTATGAGCAGATATCTTAAATCGGCGTTTTTCAGCGCCTTGCTGGTATGGGCCGTGGCCTTTCCGGTACTCGGCCTCAAGCTGAGCATTGTCGGCATCAACCTGGAAGTGCATGGCACCGGTCCCGTGACCCTGACCATCATCGCCCTGTGTTCGGTGCTGATGTTCCTGCGCGTGTTGTTCACCCAGCAGGTCGGAGCGTTTTTCAAGGGCAACCGTGGCCCGTTGGTGTCGCCCAAGGTCAGCCAGTTCCTGACGCTGCCGCGTACTCAGCGCTACATCATCATCGGTCTGATCGTGGCCGCGTTGATCTGGCCGTTCTTCGGCTCGCGCGGCGCCGTCGACATCGCCACCCTGATCCTGATCTACGTGTTGCTGGGCCTTGGCCTGAACATCGTGGTGGGCCTTGCCGGTCTGCTCGACCTCGGTTATGTGGGTTTTTATGCCGTGGGTGCCTACACCTACGCGCTGCTCTCACACTACCTGGGCTGGGGCTTCTGGATCTGCTTGCCACTGGCGGGCATGGCCGCCGCTACATTCGGCTTCCTGCTGGGCTTCCCGGTGCTGCGCCTGCGCGGTGACTATCTGGCGATCGTGACCTTGGGTTTCGGTGAAATCATCCGTCTGTTCCTGCGTAACCTTACCGATATCACCGGTGGCCCCAACGGCATCAGCAGCATTCCCAAGCCAACGTTCTTCGGGCTGACGTTCGACCGCACCGCTGCCGAGGGCATGCAGACCTTCCACGAATACTTCGGGATCGACTACAACCCGGTCAGCAAAGTGGTGTTCCTGTACCTGGTGGCGTTGTTGCTGGCATTGGCGGCTCTGTTCGTAATCAACCGCCTGCTGCGCATGCCGATCGGCCGCGCGTGGGAAGCATTGCGCGAAGATGAAATCGCCTGCCGTGCGCTGGGCATGAACCCGACCGTCATCAAACTCTCGGCCTTCACCCTCGGGGCAACCTTCGCCGGTTTCGCCGGCAGCTTCTTCGCCGCGCGCCAAGGCCTTGTGACCCCGGAGTCGTTCACCTTTATCGAGTCGGCGATCATTCTCGCCATCGTGGTATTGGGTGGCATGGGCTCGCAACTGGGCGTGATTCTCGCCGCGATCGTGATGATCCTGCTGCCGGAAATGATGCGTGAGTTCAGCGAATACCGCATGTTGATGTTCGGCGCCATGATGGTGCTGATGATGATCTGGCGTCCTCAAGGTCTGCTGCCGATGCAACGCCCACACATGGAGCTGCGCAAATGAGCCGCGAGATCCTGAAAGTCGACAATTTGAGCATGCGCTTCGGCGGTTTGCTCGCGGTCAACGGCGTGGCCCTGACCGTCAAAGAGAAACAGGTTGTGGCGTTGATCGGCCCGAACGGCGCCGGCAAGACCACGGTGTTCAACTGCCTCACCGGCTTCTACAAGCCGAGCGGTGGCAGCATCCTGCTGGATGGCCAACCCATCCAGGGCCTGGCCGGTCACGAGATCGCCCGCAAGGGCGTGGTGCGTACCTTCCAGAACGTGCGCTTGTTCAAGGACATGACGGCGGTCGAAAACCTGCTGATCGCCCAGCACCGTCACCTGAACACCAACTTCTTTGCCGGTCTGTTCAAGACCCCGGCGTTCCGCAAAAGCGAACGCGAGGCGATGGAATACGCCGAGTACTGGCTGGACAAGGTCAACCTCACCGAGTTCGCCAACCGCCCGGCCGGCACCCTGGCCTATGGTCAGCAACGCCGACTGGAAATCGCGCGTTGCATGATGACCCGTCCGCGGATCCTCATGCTCGACGAACCGGCCGCCGGCCTGAACCCCAAGGAAACCGAAGACCTCAAGGCACTCATCACAGTGCTGCGCGAGGAAAACAACGCCACGGTGCTGTTGATCGAACACGACATGAAACTGGTCATGAGCATTTCCGACCACATCGTGGTGATCAATCAGGGCACACCATTGGCCGACGGTACGCCGGAGCAGATCCGCGACAACCCGGAAGTGATCAAAGCCTATTTGGGGGAAGCGTAAAATGCTGCAATTCGAAAACGTTTCCACTTTCTACGGCAAGATCCAGGCGCTGCACAGCGTCAACGTGGAAGTGCGCCAAGGTGAAATCGTCACGCTGATCGGCGCCAACGGTGCCGGCAAGTCGACGTTGCTGATGACCCTATGCGGTTCCCCCCAGGCCCACAGCGGCAGCATCCGCTACATGGGTGAAGAACTGGTGGGCCAGGCCTCTTCCGAAATCATGCGCAAGAGCATTGCCGTGGTGCCCGAAGGCCGCCGTGTGTTCTCACGCCTGACCGTGGAAGAGAACCTGGCCATGGGCGGGTTCTTTACCGACAAGGGCGACTACCAGGAGCAGATGGACAAGGTGCTGCACCTGTTCCCACGGCTCAAGGAACGCTTCAGCCAGCGCGGCGGCACCATGTCCGGCGGCGAGCAGCAAATGCTCGCCATCGGCCGGGCCCTGATGAGCAAGCCCAAGCTGTTGCTGCTCGACGAGCCGTCACTGGGCCTGGCACCGATCATCATCCAGCAGATCTTCGATATCATCGAACAACTGCGCAAGGACGGTGTAACGGTGTTCCTGGTGGAGCAGAACGCCAACCAGGCACTGAAAATCGCCGACCGCGCCTACGTGCTGGAAAACGGCCGGGTGGTGATGCAGGGCACCGGGGAGCAGTTGCTGACGGATCCTAAGGTGCGTGAAGCCTATCTCGGTGGCTGAGCCATTGAGGTAAACAAAAACGGCCCTCGGGCCGTTTTTTTATCGTCGCTTAATGCGTCGCAACCCATTGCCCCTTACTCGCGCGCTGGCCTGCCAGCATCAATGCCCCGCCCAATAGCAACAGGCCCGCCGCCAGGAAGATATACGCGCCGTACACGTCCAGCGGCGCGTCTAAATAGCCGATGACGCGCTCTGCCCTATTCAATGTCTGAGAACACACCAGCGTACCGGTCAACGAGGCGATGGCCAGTACCGGCGTGACCGTTGCGGACACACGCCCCATGTAGCCTTTAGGCACGGCTTCCTGGAGCATCGGCCCTTGCACAATCGCAAACACCGAGAAGAACAACCCACAGCTGAACATCAGCGCCCAGGCCAGGTAAAACGGCGGATGCAGCGAATACGCCAGGTAACTGAACCCATGCACAGCAGCGCAAAGGTAAAGGCCTGACGCGTGCTCAGTGACTTCAACAGCGGCCGGACCAGCACGGCAGCGATCAACCCGCCGACAGGGAACGCTGCGAGAATCAGCCCGTATTCATAAGGGCTCAAGCCCAAGGTTTTGAATGCGTACAAGGACAACGCGACGTTATTGACCCCCAGGGAAAACCCGTACAACGCGACACCGATCAACAACGACCTGATCGAGGCGTGCCCCCAGGAAAACCGCAGCCCTGCGAGCACTCCATGCCAAAAGGGCAGCAGTGGTGGCTCGACCAGCAAGGCCCGGCGCAGGCCCTGGGTAGACGCGATGCACAGGGCCGAACAGGCAAAGGCCAGCACATTGATCAGCAGTGCCAGGGCGGGGCCCACCCAGACAAATAAGGCCGGCCCAAGGGACGCCGACAACACTGAAATGCCCGTCAGGGAAAACATTGCCTTGGCCGATGCTTCAACGCGTCGTGCCCAAGGGATGACCACTTGCATGATCGCCTGGCGTGACGGGTTGAAAAACTGTGCGGCCGTGCTGTTAACCAACAACAACAGCAGCACACCGACGAGCACTTGCATCGGGTCCAGGCCGGCCAGCGAATAGATCACAAAAAAGATCAGGAAGTTGAGCACCCGAATCCCGTCCGCCGCGATCATCACGTACAGCGGCGTCATCCTGTCCACCCAAGCCCCGGCCAGTGGCGCTACCAGTACACGCGGTATAGCCGAAGCCGCCACCGCCAGGCCTACGGCCGTCGGCAAGAACGCACTGTCGTGAAACAGGTCAGTCACCAGCCACACAATGACGGTGCTCTCGAAAACGAACTCGCCAAACGATGAGAGGGCTTGCCCCAGCCACAGGAATGAGAAATTTCTGCTGATGAAAAAATCTGCAAAGCGGTTCTTCACAGCCAAAGCTCCTTATTGGTCTTGCGCACATTCGCCCAGTGCCAGGCATTGCTTGATCGTACAGCACGCACCAACACAGCTAGCGAACACTAAGACCCACGGCCATTTGCCCGGCATCGAAAATTTATTTACTACCTGCTGTAACGCAAACTGATGCCCCAACTCTAGAGGGGTAAGCAAGCAAAAACGCTTCCTTACCCAACCTCACTGCTGGAGTTACACCATGACTACTAAATCCCGTTCGCTGTCCGCCGCTACCCTCGTTCTGGCCCTGGGTTCGGCCCTGAGCTTTTCCGCCCTGACCAACATGGCCCACGCTGACGAAGCGAAAATGGACAAGTGCTTTGGTGTCGCCGAAGCCGGCAAGAACGATTGCGCTGCAGGCGCCGGCACTTCCTGCGCGGGCACCTCGAAAGTCAAAGACCAGGCCAATGCCTGGAAACTGGTCCCGGCCGGCACTTGCGCCAAGACCCCAAGCTCCACCTCACCGACCGGTTTCGGCCAGGAAGCAGCCTTCACCGCCAAGTCCTGAAATCCTGCAAACCCTGAGTACTGATGATGACGCTTTTACCCCAGCACACGGTCTCACCGGCTCAGGTGCCCGGCCTCCCTTATCGGGCCGGGCTGGGGCTGAAGAACGAGCACTTTATTGAAGTGCTCGAGACCTCGCCCGATATCGGTTTTTTTGAAGTGCACGCCGAAAACTACATGGTCGCCGGCGGCCCGTTTCATCACTACCTGGGCTTGATACGCGAGCAGTACCCACTGTCATTGCATGGCGTGGGTCTGTCCATCGGCGGCGAAGGCCCGCTCAACCGTGAGCACCTGGCACGGTTGGCCACGCTGATCGAACGCTATCAACCCCACTCTTTTTCCGAACACCTGGCGTGGTCCAGCCACGGCCCGGTGTTCCTCAATGACTTGCTGCCGCTGGCCTACGACGCCGCAACCCTGCACCGGGTATGCGAACACATCGACCAGGTACAAAGCACCCTCAAGCGGCCAATGCTGCTGGAAAACCCTTCGACGTACCTGCAGTTCCAACGTTCGACCCTGGACGAGACTGACTTCATCAGCGAGATCATCCGGCGCACCGGTTGCGGGCTGTTGCTGGACGTCAACAACGTCTATGTGTCATGCATTAATCATCAGCGCGACCCACTGGCCTACCTCCATGCGCTGCCGTTGAAGGCCGTGGGTGAGATTCATCTGGCCGGTTTTGCCGAAGACACCGACAGCCTGGGCGACCGCCTGCTGATCGATGACCATGGCGCGCCCATCGATAACGCGGTGTGGCAGCTCTACGAACAGGTACTCAAACACACCGGCCCCGTCGCCACGCTGATCGAGCGGGATAACCAGGTACCCGCCTTGAGCGTGTTGCACGCCGAAGCCCAACACGCCGACTGGCATCTGTCACAGGCGAAGGTATTGAAGCTATGAGCGATCAAGCAGCATTTGCCGACGCCTTGCTCGACGCCGGGCAGGCTTGCCCCGAGGGTGTGTTCAGCAGCAACGGCGCCGACCCGGCCAGCCGTTTTGCGGTGTATCGAAACAATGTCCACAGCTCGCTGATCAACGCGCTCGCCGCCGCTTACCCGGTGACATTGCAATTGGTCGGGGATGAGTTTTTCCGCGCAATGGCCGGCCTTTACGTGCAAGCCAGCCCGCCCGACAGCCCGTTGATCAGCGAATACGGCAGCACCTTTGCCGCGTTCATCCAGGCGTTCGAACCGGCGGCGAGCGTGCCTTACCTGGCGGACGTCGCCCGCCTGGAACGCCTGCGGGTGCGTGCTTATCACGCCGCCGACAGCCGGCCACTGAATCAGCAGGCCATCCTTGAACAACTGCAAGGGCCGACCGACCTGGGGCAGCTAAGCCTGCACCTGCATCCGTCCCTGGCCACCATGCATTCACCCTACGCCGTGGTTGCGGTATGGGCCGCGCACCAGACCGAAGGCGCTATCGCCACCTTGAACCCCTGGTACGCCCAAAGTGCACTGGTGTTGCGCCAGGGCCTGGCGGTCAAGGTCTTCGCCATCGACAAAGGTTCGGTGGCGTTTATCAACAGCCTTAACCAGGGATCAGGCCTGGAAATGGCGGTGGCGCACGCGCTTGAAGCATCGGCCGAATTCGACCTCAACCACTGCCTGACGCTACTGATCAGCCACGACGCCATCACTCATTTGCACAAAGAACAAAAGGAATCGCCATGAACACTCACCCTACTTGCCTGGTAAAACGGGCCATCGCTCTGTTCGAAAAAATCCCCTACAGCCTGATCGCCTTTCTCGCACGGTTTTCCATTGCGGCGGTGTTCTGGAAGTCCGGCCAGACCAAGGTTGAAGGTTTTGCCATTGATATCATCAACGGCACCTTTCAATTGGGCGAACCCAAGCTTGCCGCCTCGACCCTGCCGCTGTTTCGCAGCGAGTACCACGTGCCGTTGCTGTCGCCGGAAGTGGCCGCGCACATGGCGGCATTTGCCGAGCACTTTTTCCCGGTCCTGATCCTGGTGGGTTTTGCCACGCGCTTCTCGGCCCTGGCGTTGATTGGCATGACCTTGACCATTCAACTGTTCGTCTACCCGCAAGCGTATCCAACCCACGGCACCTGGATCGCGTTGCTGCTGCTGTTGGTGGCCAAAGGCCCAGGCCGCCTGTCGATCGACCACCTGATCGCGCGCCGCTACCGCTGAAGACGATCCAGGGCTTCGCCGCTGCGTCTGAACCAGTCCACCAAGTAGTCGGCCAACACTTGGGTTCGGCGCGGCAGGCCACCTTGATAAGGATGCACCAGGTACATCGGCATGCTGCGCGTTTGATAATCACGCAGCAGCCAGCGCAAACGCCCGTCAGCCAGTTCCGCCGGCAACACGTAAGACGGCAGACGCGCGATGCCGGCGCCCACCAGGGCGGCTTTTTTCAACAGGTTGTAATGGTTGGACGCGAAGGTACCGCTGACCCGAACCCGCAGCAGTTCATGTTGCTGGTGATACAGCCATTCTTCACGCCCGCTGTAGTGGCTGTTGAGCAGGCAGGTGTGCGCGGCCAGATCCGCAGGCGTCAGCGGTTCGCCGTGCTGCTCCAGGTAGGCCGGGCTGGCGCAGGTCATCTCATGCCAGGCCAGCAGTGGCTTGGCCACCAGCCGCTCGTTGTCCATCGCCCCCATACGCACGCCCAAATCAAAGCCATCGCGCGCCAGGTCGCGGTAGCTGTTGTTCAGTTCCAGCTCGATCTGCACCTGCGGGTATTGCTGGGTGAATTCCAGCAACAAGCCATCAAAGAAGGTTTCTCCCAACGACACCGGCACCGTTATACGCACCGGCCCGGCCAGATCGTCCTTGAGCCGCGCCAACGCCTGACGGGCGCGTTCCACCTGGGCCACCAGCGCCTGGGCCTGGGGCAGCAACGCCGCACCGGCGGCGGTCAGGCTGAGTTTGCGCGTGGTACGGTGCAATAACACCACCGAAAACTGCGCTTCCAATTGGCTGATGCGCTTGGACAATTGGCCCTTGCTACAGCCCAATTGCTCTGCCGCCAGGGTAAAACTGCCCGCCTCGATCAGCACGGCAAAGGCCGCCAAGTCATCCATTTCGCTCATGGATTGTTTCCAATTGAAAACCAAAGGTTGCCTATTAGCGCGTTTATCCACTTAAAAAGCCATCCTAGACTGAACCCTCACTTAATCCCCGGAGGAACAGCACGATGAAAATCCTATTGATTGGTGCCAGCGGCACGGTCGGCTCAGCGGTCAAGGCGGAACTGGCGCAGCGTCACGAGGTGATCAGCATCGGCCGCAGCGGCGGCGACTTCCAGGTGGATATCAGCGACAGCGCGTCGATCCGCACACTGTTCGAACAGACCGGCAAGTTCGACGCGTTGGTCTGCGCGGCAGGCAGCGTGAATTTCGTGGCATTGGGTGAGATGAGCGAAGCCGACTTTGAACTGGGCCTGCGTGACAAGCTGATGGGCCAGGTCAACCTGCTGCTGATCGGCCGCGACTACGCCAACGACGGTGCTTCGTTCACCTTTACCAGCGGCATTCTCAACCGCGACCCGATCCGCACCGGCGCCTCGGCCGCCTTGGTCAACGGCGCATTGGATGCCTTCGTCAAGGCGGCGGCAATCGAACTGCCACGCGGCTTGCGCATCAACTCGGTGAGCCCGACCGTCCTGCTCGAAGCCATGGGCAGCTATGCGCCGTATTTCCGTGGCTACAAACCGGCTCCGGGTGCCGATGTAGCACTGGCCTACGCGAAAAGTGTCGAGGGCTTGCAGACCGGTCAGACCTTTATCGTTGGCTGAAATCTGATGTCTGTCAGAATCGCCTGAACCTGGCGAACGGGCTTGTGGTGCGGCGCCACCCTGAGTAACGTGGCGGCACTTGTTTGGAGACCCGATAATGCGCGCCGCCCGTACCCTTGCTCTGTTTGCCCTGCTGCCCCTGTTCACCGCTTGCCAGATGTTCGAGAACGAGCCGGCCAAACCGTCTACCGTCGGGCTGACCCGTATGCAGGGTGAACTGACGGCAGTGGGCGGCAAACTGTTGTTCCAGCCGTGTGGCGACAAACGCAATTACGTGGTCAACGACACCGGCGGCACCAGCGTACTGCAGGAAGCCGCGTCCCTGGCCGGCCAGCAAGGCGTGCTGTTTGCCGATTTGCGCGGCAAGTTTTCCGGCGTGGCCAGCGGCACCCAGGGTTCGGTCGACCTGCAACAACTGTATCGCGTAGAGCGCTCGACCTCGGCCTGCGACGACCCGGACTTCAAACGCATGATTCTGCGGGCCAACGGCCATAAGCCGGCCTGGGCGATGAACGTCACCGGCAAAGGCATGGTGCTGGAGCGCGAAGGCCAGCCGCCACTGGCGGTGCCGTTTGTCGAAGAGCAACTGGGTGACGGCCGTTTCAACCTGATGACCGAAGCCAATAACCAGCACATCGAACTGTGGGTAGCCCCACAGCGCTGCATCGATGCTGTGAGCGGCAGCTTGCAGCACATGACCGCCGAGTTGCGGGTCAATGGCCAGGTCCAGCGTGGTTGTGCGTCATTCGGCGGCTCGCGGGACGACTGATTCGGCCTTGGGCTGTTTTAACATGACGGGAATCAGCCTTTGGGGCTTATAATCGCCGGTTTGCAAAACCGCCGGCATCGAAGCCCGCCGCCCACCGGATCCTGTCATGTTACGAATCACCGAACTCAAGCTGCCCATCGACCATCCCGAAGAAGACCTGCGGCCTGCCATCGTGCAGCGCCTGGGCGTCGCCAGTGATGACCTGCTCGACTTCACCCTGTTCAAACGCAGCTACGACGCGCGCAAGAAATCGTCGGAGCTGTGCTTCATCTACACCATCGATCTGAACGTAAAGGGCGAAGCCGCCCTGCTGCTCAAGTTCGCCGATGATCGCAACATCAACCCGGCACCGGACGTCAGCTACAAGGTGGTGGGCCAGGCGCCGCAAGGCCTGGTTGAACGGCCGATCGTGGTGGGTTTTGGCCCCTGCGGCATTTTCGCCGGGCTGTTGCTTGCGCAGATGGGCTTCAAGCCGATCATCCTCGAGCGCGGCAAGGAAGTGCGCCAACGCACCAAAGACACCTGGGGCCTGTGGCGCAAAAACGTGCTCAACCCCGAGTCCAACGTGCAATTTGGTGAAGGCGGTGCCGGGACCTTTTCCGACGGCAAACTCTACAGCCAGATCAAGGACCCGAAGTTCCACGGCCGCAAAGTGCTGCACGAGTTCGTCAAGGCCGGCGCGCCGGAAGAAATCCTCTACGTCAGCAAGCCGCACATCGGCACCTTCCGCCTGACCGGCGTGGTGGAAAACATGCGCGAGCAGATCATCGCCCTCGGCGGTGAGGTGCGTTTTGAGCAGCGCGTCACGGATGTGCTGATCGAAGACGGCCAGTTGAACGGCGTGGTCGTCGACGGCGGCGAGCAGATCCTCTCCAGGCACGTGATCCTGGCCCTGGGCCACAGTGCCCGCGACACCTTCCGCATGCTGCACGGCCGCGGTGTGTACATGGAAGCCAAGCCATTCTCGGTGGGGTTCCGTATCGAACACCCGCAGTCGCTGATCGACGCGGCGCGCCTGGGCAAATACGCCGGGCACCCGAAACTGGGCGCCGCCGACTACAAACTGGTGCACCACGCCAAGAACGGCCGTTCGGTCTACAGCTTCTGCATGTGCCCGGGCGGCACCGTGGTGGCGGCGACTTCCGAGCCGAACCGCGTGGTGACCAACGGCATGAGCCAATACTCGCGCAACGAGCGCAACGCCAACTCCGGCATCGTGGTCGGCATCACGCCTGAGGTGGATTACCCGGGTGGCCCGCTGGCCGGTATCGAACTGCAGGAGCGGCTGGAGTCCCACGCCTATATCCTCGGCGGCAGCAACTACGAGGCGCCGGCGCAGTTGGTGGGCGACTTTATCGCCGGCAAGCCGTCCACCGCCATCGGCAGTGTGGAACCGTCCTACAAACCGGGGGTGGCCCTGGGTGACCTGGCCCTGGCTCTGCCGGATTTCGCCATCGAGGCGATCCGTGAAGCGCTGCCGGCGTTCGAAAAGCAGATCAAAGGCTACTCGCTGCACGATGCGGTACTGACCGGTATCGAGACCCGTACTTCATCGCCGCTGCGCATTACCCGTAACGAATCGATGCAAAGCCTGAACGTGAAAGGCCTGTTCCCGGCCGGTGAAGGTGCCGGTTACGCCGGTGGCATCCTGTCGGCGGGCGTTGACGGAATTCGGATTGCCGAGGCGCTGGCGCGGGATATGCTGGGTATCGAGGCTTAAGCACCTCTATTACAGCCGACCCGGATCAAATGTGGGAGCTGGCTTGCCTGCTCCCACATCAGTTTATGAGGTGTGTCAGATATTGGCGCGCAGGACGCTGGCCGGCAACGGTTCGCCCTTCTCTACACTGGCCGCCACGGCTGCAATCAAGCCGCCCAGCTCATACCCCTGCTGCGCCAACCACGCCTGATCGTAATAAGTACTCGCATACCGCTCGCCCCCATCACACAAGATCGCCACGATCGACCCCGACTCCCCCGCCGCTTTCATCTGCAGCGCCGCGACCAAAGCCCCCACCAGGTTCGTCCCGCTGGAGCCCCCCACCCGCCGTCCCAAACGCTCGGCCAGGTAATGCATGGCCGCCAATGACAGTGCATCCGGCACCTTGACCATCGCATCGATCACCTTGGGCAAAAACGACGCCTCGACCCGTGGCCGCCCAATCCCTTCGATGTGTGAGCCGCAGTCCAGTCGCAAGCTGGCGTCGCCCGTCTGGTAATAGTCAAAAAACACCGAACGCTCGGCATCGGCACACAGCACACGGGTGCAATGCTGGCGATAACGCACATAGCGGCCCAGGGTCGCCGTGGTGCCGCCGGTGCCCGGGCTGGAAATCAACCAGCTCGGCTCCGGGTAATGCTCAAAGCGCATCTGCTGGAAGATCGACTCGGCGATGTTGTTGTTCGCCCGCCAGTCCGTCGCACGCTCGGCGTAGGTGAACTGGTCCAGGAAGTGACCGCCACTTTCCTTCGCCAAGCGTTCGGACTCGGCGTATATCTGCGTCGGATCCTTTACCAGATGGCTCTTGCCACCATAGAAGGCAATCTGCTCGATCTTCGCCTGGGAGGTGCTGGCCGGCATCACTGCAATAAACGGCAGGCCAAGCAAGCGCGCAAAGTACGCCTCCGACACCGCCGTAGACCCGCTGGACGCCTCGATCACCGGCGCGCCGGGCTTGAGCCAACCATTGCACAGCGCATACAGAAACAGCGAACGCGCCAACCGATGCTTGAGGCTGCCGGTGGGGTGGCTGGACTCATCCTTGAAATACAACTCGATACCCGGCAGCCCCGGCAACGGCAGAGGGATCAGGTGCGTGTCGGCGCTGCGCTGGAAGTCCGCTTCGATGATGCGGATGGCTTCGCGAGCCCAGGTACGGTGGTCGTTCATAAGGTGGGTCTCTAAGGGTTTCAGTCCCGATTTTAGGGGGTTTCCTACAGCGCACACAGATACAGTGACGACGCAAATAGACACACAATTGCTAGGCTTCGAAGCAAGCCCCGTCCTGACCGTTGCTTATAACAAATAAGAATATAACTTTTGTTTTAACAACTAACAGTACGGGTTAGGGTACCCACCTATTGAACCTTATTGGAGAGCATCCCTTGCCTCTGCGTAGCACTTTCACTCGTTTCTTCCAGCTGGAAGCCGCCGGCGGTTTGTTATTGATCGCCGCTGCCGCTTTGGCGCTGATCATCAATAACTCACCGTTGTCGCATCTTTACGGCGCCTTCCTTGATACGCCGGTCGTGGCGCAGGTTGGCGCGCTGCAAATCGCCAAGCCGGCTCTGCTGTGGATCAACGATGGCCTGATGGCGCTGTTCTTCCTCTTGATCGGCCTGGAGGTCAAGCGCGAGTTGCTCGACGGCCACCTGTCCAAGCCATCGCAAGTGGTATTGCCGGGGGCGGCCGCGATTGGCGGCATGGTGGTGCCCGCGCTGATCTACTGGGCACTGAACAAGGACAACCCCGCCGCACTCGCCGGCTGGGCAATCCCGATGGCCACCGATATCGCTTTTGCACTCGGCGTCCTGGCCCTGCTGGGCAAGCGGGTGCCGGTGTCACTCAAGTTATTCCTGATGACCCTGGCGATTATTGATGACCTGGGCGCCATCATCGTCATTGCGGTGTTCTACTCCGCCGAGTTGTCGAATGCGGCCCTGGCGGGCGCGGCCACGTGCCTGGTCGCCTTGATCGCGATGAACCGCCTGGGCGTGGTCAAACTCGGCCCGTACATGATCATCGGCTTGATCCTGTGGGTCTGCGTGCTCAAGAGTGGCGTGCACGCCACCCTGGCCGGGGTGACCTTGGCGTTCTGCATTCCACTGCGCACCAAAAATGCCGAACCCTCGCCACTGCTGACCCTGGAGCACGCCCTGCACCCGTGGGTGGCCTACGCCATCCTGCCGTTGTTCGCCTTCGCCAACGCTGGCGTGTCGCTGACCGGGGTCACCCTGGACAGCTTCACTCACCACGTGCCCATGGGCATCGCCGCCGGCCTGCTGATCGGCAAGACCATCGGCGTATTCGGCCTGACCTGGCTGGCGATCAAGACCGGTATCGCCGCCCTGCCCAGCGGCGCCAACTGGGGCCAGGTGCTGGGGGTGGCGATCCTGTGCGGTATCGGTTTCACCATGAGCCTGTTTGTCGGCTCCCTGGCGTTTGTGCCGGGCGCCAGTGAGTTCGCGGGTGAGGATCGGATGGGGATCCTGACCGGGTCGATCCTGGCAGCCTGTATTGGTTATGCGGTCACAGCCCTGGCCAGCCGCAAGAAAGCCTGAGCGCTCTGAAAGCCCCACAAAATGAAAGCCCCACAAAAAACCCCAACCGGTTACCCGGTTGGGGTTTTTCTTTTGGCGAAGATGACACTTTTGCGCAACGCCTAAAGACTTTGCCCTGGCCGCCGACTAAGGATTGTGGCGATCCGCCTGCCCCGCCAGGGGCATCCGCCCGACACAGCTCTTCAACGCGTTCCCTGCCCGAGCGATAACCCATGTTCCTGAGAAATATAAGAATTGCAGCCAGAGCTTTCATCGGCTTCGCTGCCATTGCGTCGCTGAGTGTGTTTCTCGGCCTGTTCGCGCTCAAGCAGATCGGCGAAGTGCAGTCCCAGGCTGCCGACATCCAAAACAACTGGATGCAGCGCGTGAGGATCCTGGCCCTGGCCAATGCCTCGCTGGATCGTTTTCGCTTGGGGGAAATGGCGCACATCCTGTCCGCAAGCGACGCCGACATGCAGACCTACGAGGACAAATCCGCCGGGCGCCTGAAAAGCGTCAAGGAGCAACTGGCTCAATATGCCGCGCTGTTGCGCACGCCGGAGGAGAAATCGCGTCTGGAGGTGTTCAACCAAAGCCTGGAAGGGTACGCCAAGAACCACACCGAAATGCTCAAACGCTCGCGTTCGGGCGATAAGGCGGGCGCCCGTGACTTTCTCAACAGCATTCGAGAAAGCTATGAGCAGATGACCAAGAACTTCGATCAGTTGATCGACCTCGCCAATAAGGGCGCAGAACTTGCCGGCCAGACTTCCGTGGCCGCGTACCAGCATGCCGTGGGCGGTATCGCCATCGTCATCGTGCTGGTGAGTGGCGGCACGGTGCTGGTGGCCTGGCTGCTGACCCGCAGCATTACCGGCCCCATCATTGAAGCGGTCCGGGTGGCTGAAACCATCGCCAAGGGCGATCTCACCCAGCCCATCAACCCGACCGGCAACGACGAAGCCACACGCCTGTTGCGGGCACAAGAAACCATGCGCAACAACCTGGTGCAGACGCTGCGGCAAATAACCGGCTCGTCAAGCCAACTGGCGGCAGCAGCCGAGGAACTCAATGCCGTCACCGCCGAGGGCAGCCGCGACCTGCAGCAACAACATGGCGAGATCGAGCAGGCCGCCACGGCCGTCACCGAGATGACCACTGCCATTGAAGAGGTGGCCAGGAATGCCGCCACCACCTCCGACCTCTCCCAGGAATCGCGCAGCATCGCCTTGAAAGGCCAGCAACGTATGGTCGAGGCGCTCGACTCCATCCAGGCCCTGACCCGTGGCGTGCAAGTCAGCTCCGACCAGGTAGGCGGCTTGGCCGAGCAGGCCAAAGGGATCGGCAAGGTGCTCGACGTTATCCGCACCATTGCCGAGCAAACCAATTTGCTGGCACTGAACGCGGCCATCGAAGCGGCTCGCGCCGGTGATGCCGGCCGTGGTTTTGCCGTAGTCGCCGACGAAGTACGCGCCCTCGCCCATCGCACCGCGCAGTCGACCCAGGAAATCGAGCAGATGATTGGCAGCATCCAGACCAACACCGCCAGCACCGTCAATACCATGCTCGACAGCAGCACCATGACTCAGCAAACCATTGGCCTGGCCGAACTGGCGCAGCAAGCGCTGGCCGATATTCTTGCCGCCAATGACGAGATCAACAACCGCAACCTGGTGATTACCACGGCGGCGGCGGAGCAAGCTGACGTTGCCCGGGCGGTGGACCGCAACTTGCTGAATATTCAGCAGCTGTCGATTCAGTCCGCTGAAGGCTCGACTCAGACCACCGCCGCTTCGCAATCGCTTGCCAGCCTGGCGCATGAGTTGAATACGATGGTGAAGCACTTTCAGGTGTGAGGTGATTGCGTGAAAACCAAAAGGCCGCCTCGGTTTAAGCCGAGGCTGCCCCACTTCTCAGACCTTACAGGTCATCGAAGCTGTCCCGCAGAAATACCCATACGTGATAAACACGCACGGCATTCACTACGAGGTTCCACGTACGTCGTGCAAACTTGGACATACTCGGCCCTCCCTTAAGTTGGGCCTTACCTCCAGCTCACTTACCGGAACACGTGGGCCTTTGGATGCACGTCAGTGCTCCTGTGAGGCGGCTGGGTTTATGGTCCTCGTGCATGACTCCGGCACGGATTACTAGCCCGTGGCAGTCGGTCCAAAATTCGCGCGCTAACCCAGCCAACCTGCTTCACGACGAGTGCAGAACGAGAGCGATACTAGCTCAGCCGCCCATGCCAAGGTGTGACAAGCAACGACTAATCGCCCAGCAAGTTGTTGCTGTTTTTTACTGTTCTAAATTTACAGAATGGGCGAGTAAATCTTTGAAATTCCCTGTCGGTTGGCCTTGCATAAAGTCCTAAAGCGGCAGTAGTATCGCCAACACGTCAGTGCTCCTCGTGAGAACGCAAACCCAGTCGTAAATCGGGTTTGCAATAAAAACCGCCCTACTAAGGCGGTTTTTTATTACCTGCGATTTTTCAGAAAACCGCAGGCAATAAAAAACCCCAACCCGTCACCGGGTTGGGGTTTTGCGTTTCTACAACCAGCGCTTAGCGCGTTACACGGCTAGTACCGTTAACCGTCATGATGCGCACGCGGTCGCCAATACGGAAGATTTCATTTTCCTCCACGGCCTGAACGTAGGCGCGCATGCTGCCATCGTCTTCGCGAACGGTGATTTCCACGCCCTGGGTGCGAGTCAGGCCTTCTTCGGTGGCCGAGCCCAGCAAGCCGCCAGCTACCGCGCCGATCACCGCGGTGACGATACTGCCACGGCCGCCGCCGATGGCGCTGCCACCGACACCGCCGATAACCGCACCGGCAGCACCGCCGATTGGGGTCTTGGTGCCTTCGATTTTCACCGGACGCAGGGATTCAATGGTGCCCATGCGCACGGTCTGTACACGACGCGCTTCGTCACGGGAGTACGAGTCGCCGGTCAGACTCGAGGCGCAGCCACCCAACAGCAACGACAGGGTGGTAAAGCAGGCAACTAGTAAAACAGACTTACGCATAGCATCAACTCCAAAGGACAGGTATTCATTAGACGCCGCTGCTTGGCGCCTGTCACGGCAAGCACGCCAGAAAATTGCTTTCATTCAGCCTGAGTACAGACTGCCAGCACCAGAAAACTCGACGAACGGTAGCTCCCACCCTGATCCAAAAATCACCTGGAACCGCTCTTCATTGTAGTCACACAAGCAAAAACGCCGAAGCCTCTGTGTAGAGACTTCGGCGTGATGACCAACATTCAGCTGGAATGACGAAAGGTGAAGCTCAGGGCGCCAAGCGCTCGCGCGTCCACTCGCCCGCTTGCAGGCGATAGTTCAGGCGGTCATGCAGGCGACTGGCGCGGCCTTGCCAGAATTCGATGCGCTCGGGCAACAAACGATAGCCACCCCAGTGCTCCGGGCAGTCGGGCTGGGTATCGCTGAAGCGCTGTTCGGTGGCCTTGAGCAAATCCTGCAACTCCTGGCGGTCCCGAATAACCTGGCTTTGCGGCGAAGCCCAGGCCCCAAGACGGCTACCCAGCGGCCGGACCTGATAATAAGCATCCGACTCCTCAGGCGTGACCTTGACCACCCGCCCTTCGATGCGCACCTGGCGCTCCAGGGTCGGCCAGAAGAAGGTCATGGCCGCGAAAGGCCGTGCCGCAAGGTGTTCACCCTTGGCACTCTGATAGTTGGTGAAGAAGGTAAAACCCTGTGCATCCAGGCCCTTGAGCAGCAGGATGCGACAGTGCGGGCGACCATCCTGGTCGACAGTCGCCAAGGTCATGGCATTGGCCTCCACCGGCGGCTGCTCGGTTTTCACCGCATCGCCAAACCACTGGTGGAACAACGCAAACGGTTCGTCCGGGGCCTGGGCCTCGCTCAAACCGTCCCGTGTGTAGTCACGGCGCATATCGGCCAGTGCCTGGGTCATGCGGTTTTATCCTTTTTGTTTCAACGGATCAGTTTTTCGCCTGGTCGTTTGCTGCGGGCGCGTCGGCCTTGGGCGCCGCTTTCTTCGCGGCCGGCTTGGCAGCGGCTTTTTTCGCAGCGGGCTTGGCGGCGGCTTTCTTGGCCGGAGCCTTTTTCGCCGGGGCGGCTTTTTTCGCGGCCGGGGCCGGTACTGGGGCCGGCGCAGTTTGCACCGCGACCATATCGGCGACCGGTGGTTTGCCCGAGTTGTACTTGCTCAGCAGCGCCAACATAGTTGTACGCTGAGTGAACATGATTTCCATGCGACGGTTCAGCGCACGCCCCTGATTACTGTCGTTGGCGGCACGCGGCATAAGGTCGCCCATGCCGCGCAGCATCAAGCGATCCTGCTTCAAGCCGCTGAGGCTGAAGATAGACGCGATGGATTGCGCACGCTCTTTGGTCAACGCCTGGCTGGCCGGGGCGGTACCTGTGGCATCGACGTGACCCAGGACCAAAACCGCGGTCTTGGGGTCAGCTTCAACAGCCTTGGCAACACGTGTGAACGGGCCGAGTGTGACCGGCAGCAGCATTGCAGGGCGTTTCGGGTTGTAAGAGCCGTCAACCGGGGCAATCACCACCAATACGTTGTCACGACGTTCCAGTTGCAGGTTGCTGTCCTTGATGGCGGCGCGCAGGCGCGGCTCATAGTCGTCCAGCCAGGCTTGGGTGATTTTCGGATCGGGCATCTGCACGTTGGTCACATCGACCTTGGCCAGTGGCTTTGGCTTGCTTTCGAACGGCCACCACCATTTGGTTTCGGTGTCGGTCTTGGCGACGGCCGGCACGGCATCCGGCGCGGAAGCGGGGGTTGCGGCCTTGAGGTCGGCTTTCAGGTCGGCCTTGGCATCCGCCGCCTTTTCGTCGGCGCGCTTGGATGCGAATGGCCACCAGTTAAAGCCGGTGTCAGCCTTGGCTACCGGTGCAGACGCTGGAGCTGGAGCAGGAGCTGGAGCAGTGGCGGCTACAGGCTCGACAGGCTTGGCGCCGGCGGCAGGTTTGGCATCCGGCTTGGTGTCGGTTTGGGTCACTGCGTCCTTGGTAGCAGCCTTGTCAGATCCAAATGACCACCAGTGCCCACCTTCGGCATCACTTTGTGGAGTTTGTGCGCAGCCAGTAATAGTGAGGCACAGCGCCAGTGCCAAGGACTTGTTCGATAACATGAGGTATCCACAAAATGAGAAAAAAACGGGGGGCCTGGTTGACCCGTTAAACAGACGCTTAGAGAACAGTAAAGTTACACAATTTCGTTCAGCGCCTTCTTATACTTGCCTTTGTAACAAAAAAACGTGAAACAGCAAGCTCTTTACAGACAACCGGCCAATATTCCGACCAACTTCTGCGCACGCGGGTCCATAAGTACATAAGGGCCCAGTGTATTAGTCACGAAACCAAATGCTACATCGCGCTCAGGGTCGGAAAACCCCACCGAACCACCGGCGCCAGGGTGGCCAAACGCACGCGGGCCAAGGCCAAAGGTGGCATTGGGCAGTTGCGGTTGATCCAACATGCACCCCAAACCGAATCGGGTTTGAGTCAATAATGTTTTGTCTGGCCCGATACTGTGTTCGCGGGTCAATTGTTCAAGCATGTCGCTCTCAAGCAAACTACCGTCCAACAATCCGCTATAAAAACCCGCCAGGCTGCGCGCATTACCGTGACCATTTGCCGCCGGCTGCTGCATCCGCCGCCATTCGGGCTTATTAGTGCTGGTCAGAATAGACGGTGGGTTGGCAAATGCGCGGGTGGTCATGGCATTTGGTTCGCGCATCATTACTTGAAGTAACCGCTGCGCCGCTTCATCGCCCATATTGCCTTTGCTGCGCGCTATATGTGCCACCCGGTAAAACTCTTCGTCCGCCAAACCGACATGGAAGTCCAGGCCCAATGGCCGCGCAACCCGCGCCACAATCGATTCGCCCGGCCCGCGCCCGTCGGCGCGGCGCAGCAACTCACCGACCAGCCAACCGTAGGTGATGGCCTCGTAGCCGTGCCCTTCGCCCGGTGTCCACCACGGGGCTTCGGCCGCCAGGGTGTCGACCATCAATGGCCAGTCATACAGGGCTTCGGTCGGCAACATCTGGCGAATCGCCGGCAGCCCGGCCTGGTGGCAAAGCAACTGGCGCAGCGTGATGGTTTCTTTACCCGCCGCTGCAAACTCGGGCCAGTGGTCGGCAACCGGCGCATCCAGTTTCAGCTTGCCTTCGGCAACCAGCTGCAGGGCCGTGACGGCGGTGAAGGTCTTGGTGCAGGAAAACAGGTTGACGATGGTGTCGCTGTGCCAGGCCTCGGCACCGTCCTTATCGGCGGTACCGGCCCACAGGTCGACGACGGTTTCGCCGCCGATCTGGATACACAGCCCGGCACCACGCTCCTGCGGGTCATCGAACAACGCGGCAAACGCTTCACGTACCGCTTCGAACTGGAGCTCGTAATGACCCTGAATCTGCACCTAAGCCGCCTTGGAAAACACCGTAAGAAGTGGCCGACATTGTTCCAGTCATTACAGGTTTTGTGAACCCGTCAATGATCATTCAATGACCATTTCCAGAGTGCCCACCCGCATGTCCGGCGCCCTGCCCTGCGCCCTTGCCTTCATGCCCGGACTTGCCGCCTTCATTCTCTCGAACCGTGCTCGCCGCCTTGGCTTTTTCGGCCTCCTTGCCCAGTTGGTCGACCGCCGCCAGGTTGCTTTTACGCACACTGTCGACGAAGCCCTGGAACGGCACATCGGTGATGCCCACCAGCCCGAAGTGACCGTTCTCGCCATCCAGCAAGCGCCCGGTAACCGGCTGGTCCAGGTACTGGAACCAATGCACGCCGACAATCGACGGCTCGGCCATGGCCTGCTTGAGGAAGTTGCTGTACGCCACGCCACGGTCTTCTTCACGGGCCAACTGCGTCACGCCGCCCCAGAACGGGCCACGGTCGGCCGAGCCGAAGTTGAACTCGGTGATCAGTACCGGCTTGTCCAGCGCGCGCAGAGCGGCAAAGTCATAACCATCCTGTGGCTTCAAGGTGTACATGTTGAAACTCAGCACGTCGCAATACTGGGCGCAGGACGCCACGGCCTCCGGCGTGCTGACGGCATACCGACCGCCCAGCAGCAGTTGGTTGGGCGCGTGCCATTTCAACGAATCGGAGATGGTCTTGAAGTAGGCATCGGCGAAGGTCTTCTGGAAATATTTGAAGTCGGCTTCGATTTCCGGGTGCTCAGGGCTCGGCATCGGCGGCTCAAAGCCTGGGTCCTCCATCAACTCCCAACCCGCCAGGTGGATGCCCCAGGCTTTCGACAGGCCTTCTTCGTTACGGTACTTGTCGCGCAATTGCTTGAGGAACGCGCGTTTGGCCGGTACATCGGTGGTCATGCGCAAGGTGCCGTAAGCCAAGGCGTAACGGGATTTTGGATCATCGCCGGGGCCGGCCCAGGCCAGCTCGTTGTCGGCAAAATAGCCGATCAGCCACGGATCATCACGGTGGTCGCGGGCGGCAATGGCCACGGCGCGTTCGGTGGCCATGGCAAAGCGTGGGTCGAACGGGTCGGGCATGCCGCCCCACCAGTCGGTGCCGGTGCTGATGCTGGCGTAGTCACCAACAATCGACAGCGGCAAGGTGTACGGCACGCGGTCGGCGCGGGCCAGGGCCTCATCGCTCCAGTTGCCCACGGTGTTGAAGCCCCAGGCTTGCAGGCGATCAAGGGTGTGGCTGACCCAGCGTTTCTGGTCGAAACCTTCGCCGCCGTAGGTACGTTGCACGTTGGCGCCGTAAAAATCGTACCAACGCCCTACACTGAAGCCCCGGCCCTGATCGGCACCGTTGCCGCCCCGGTTATCGCCGCTGCCGTAATACTTGTCGAACGGTTCACCGGCCTTGGGCAACGCGGCGAACATCCACTCACGACCGGCCACGTAGGTCTGGTTGTTGTCCGGCGCCACGGTGTTAACACCCAGCGAATAGAACGGATGGCCTTGCGGCGTCACCAGGTACCAGCGACCGTCACGCTTCTCGGTGCGGAAAAAACCACTGGCGTCGAACGCCGGGCCTTTGTTCCAGCCGCCGTATGGGTCCAGAGCGGATTTGTCGCGCTCGGCCAGCCAGCCCTTGAGCTGCTGCTGCTCCTTGGCCGCGGCGGCTTTGAGTTGCTCGTCACTGCTGATTTTTTCCGGCCAGCGCGCACGGGTGGATTGGCCATATGCGTCCACCAGTTCGCTGTAGGCTGCCTTCAGTACCGGCTCGCTGTCCTGCACGCCAAAACGCTCAAGCAAAATGCTTTGGGCGGCGTTGGGTTTGAGCATCGACAGGGTGACCGAGGCCACCTGGCTGCGGTCGATCTCACCGGCACTGGCGGCCAGCAATACACGCTGACCGTCTACGGTGATCGGCATCGGCGGGCCGGCCTTCATGCCCTGGCTCAGCGGCGAGTTGGCCTGCAACGGAATCAACAGGGTCTGGGCCGGGCCGGCCGGCAGGTCGATGCGACTGACCAGGGTCTTGCCGTCAGTGCTCTGTACTTTGACATACAAGGTCAACGCCCAATCCATGGCGCTTTGGATACGCAGGCTCATGGCGCCGGACTGCGACCAGTCCCACACGCCAGTCTGCGGGCTGAGCACCAGGCTCGGCTCGGCCGCCGGGTTGAAGGTGATGCGGCGCAGCACCTCGCCTTCGGGGGTTTGTTCGGCGTTGTATTGCGGCAGGCTGGCGTCCTGAGTCGCCACCTTGACCACATCGGCAGGCCGGACGAAGTTGAACAGCGTTTGTTGCCCGGCAGGCGCGGCCATCAAGGGCGCAGCGAACAATAAGGCAAAAAGAGCGGGCAGCGTGCGAATCATACGAACAAGGTTCTCCCAATCGGCCGGTGACTGGCCTGATGACATAAAGCGTTGGCAGTGAGATAGACCACGAAGTGGGCGACTTCGCCCACAGCGGCTTAAGAAATTTCGCGCCTGAAGGGCGGCAAGGCATTAAGGATAGCTTTGCCATAGCGCTGCGTGACCAAACGGCGGTCGAGCAAGGTGATGGTGCCGCGGTCTTCCTCGGTACGCAGCAAGCGACCGCAGGCCTGGACCAGCTTCAAGGACGCATCCGGCACCGAGATTTCCATGAACGGGTTACCGCCCCGCGCCTCGATCCACTCGGCCAAGGCTGCCTCGACCGGGTCATCCGGTACCGAGAACGGAATCTTGGCAATCACCACGTGCTCGCAATAGGCGCCGGGCAAGTCCACGCCTTCGGCAAAACTGGCGAGGCCGAACAGCACACTGGAATCGCCGCCATCAACCCGCGCCTTGTGTTTGTTGAGGGTTTCCTGCTTGGACAGGTTGCCCTGGATAAACACTTGTTTGCGCCAGTCGCGGTCTAGGCCGTCGAACACGTCCTGCATCTGTTTACGCGACGAAAACAGCACCAGCGTGCCGCGTGAACCTTCGACCAGCGCCGGCAAGTCGCGAATAATCGCCGCCGTGTGCGCGGCCGCATCCCGTGGGTCGGCCTTGAGGTCCGGCACGCGCAGCACGCCGGCATCGGCGTGATGGAACGGGCTCGGCACCACGGCCGTCACCGCTTTTTTCGGCAGCCCGGCGCGCATGCGGAAGCGGTCGAAAGTGCCCAGGGCCGTCAGCGTGGCCGAGGTCACCAGGCAGCCATAAGCCACGTTCCACAGGTTACGGCGCAGCATTTCGGCGGCGAGGATGGGACTGGCATTGACTTCGATATCAAACAGCGCACCGCTTTCGGAGAGGGTGAGCCAACGCGCCATCGGCGGGTTGTCTTCCGGGTCTTCGACGGTGAAGGCGGTCCACAACTCCCAGTTGCCCTGGGAGCGCGACAACAGGCTGCCGAACAGTGGGTACCATTCCTCGGCCTGGTTGCTGGCGATGCCGATATTGACCTCGCCGTCCATGCCTTCCTTGAGCAAGTCGGTGAGGCGTGTGAACAGGTCGGTGAGGCGTGAAAAGCCCTTCTTCAGCTCAATGCCCATTTCGCGCATATGCTCGGGGATCAACCCGCCGACAAAGCGGTGGCGTGGCCGCTCACGGCCCTCCACGTCTTCACCGGGCTTGAAGTCGGCGACTTGCTCGCAGGCGCTGAACATGAATTGCTGCTGAGTCTTGATCTCCCGCGCCAGCTCCGGCACTTGCTCGATCAATTTGCCCAAATCGCCGGGCAGCGGGTGCTGGGCCAGCAGTTTGGTGAGGTTCTTGGCGGTGGTTTCCAGCCAGTCGGCCGTGGAACGCAGCCGCGTGTAGTGGGCGAAGTGGCCGATGGCCTTGTCCGGCAGGTGGTGGCCTTCGTCGAATACGTAGAGGGTGTCGCGTGGGTCGGGCAATACCGCGCCGCCGCCCAGGGCCAGGTCGGCCAGTACCATGTCGTGGTTGGTGACGATCACGTCGACCTTGCCCATGCCTTCGCGGGCCTTGTAAAAGGCGCACTGGCCGAAGTTGGGGCAATGGCGGTTGGTGCACTGGCTGTGGTCGGTGGTCAGGCGTGCCCAGTCCGCATCTTCCAGGGCAGTGGGCCAGCTGTCGCGGTCGCCGTCCCATTTATTGCCGGCCAGCTTCTCGATCATGCTGGTAAACAGCTTCTGGCTGACTTCATCCACTTCGACCTTGAAGCCTTCTTCTTCGAACAAGGAGGCAGTGGCGGTTTGTGCGTGGCCTTCCTGCAACAATACGTCGAGCTTGGACAGGCACATGTAGCGCCCACGCCCCTTGGCCAGGGCGAAGGTGAAGTTCAGGCCGCTGTTGCGCATCAGGTCGGGCAGGTCTTTGTAGACAATCTGTTCCTGCAGGGCGACGGTGGCGGTGGCGATCACCAGGCGCTTGCCGGCGGCCTTGGCGGTCGGGATCGCGGCCAGGCTGTAGGCCACGGTTTTACCCGTACCGGTGCCGGCTTCGACGGCTACGATCGCAGGGTCGCCACTGCGCCGCCCTTCGTCGTCGGTGTCGATATCTCCGAGGACCTTGGCCACTTCGGCGATCATCAGGCGTTGGCCGTAGCGCGGTTTCAAGCGCTTGGCTTCGAGAAAACGCGAATAGGCGCCCTGGATCGTGGTTTTGAGTTCAGTGCTGATCATGGATAGTCGGGCGCAAAAAACGCTGGATAAATTTTCAGTGGTTCGGATCGGCCGCTATCATACCCCGCTAATTAATCCCGCGCAGAACGGAGTACCACAATGACCGCGTTTAGCCTCGCTTACACCCTGCATGTACTGGCCGCCCTGGTTTGGGTCGGCGGTATGTTTTTCGCCTGGATGATCCTGCGCCCCGCCGCCATGGCGGCACTTGAGGGCCCCGCCCGGCTCAAGCTGTGGGCAAATGTGTTTCAACGTTTTTTTGTGTGGGTCTGGGTCGCGGTGCTGATTTTGCCGATCAGCGGCATCGGCCTGTTGCAACTGCGGTTCAGTGGTTTTGAGACCGCGCCGCGCTATGTACAGGTGATGATGGGTTTGTACCTGGTGATGACGGCGCTGTTTATCCGCATCCAGGCACTGAAGTTCCCGGAACTGCGCACAGCGGTGGCGGCTGAGGATTGGCCGACGGGTGCGGCCGCGCTGGGGCAGATCCGCAAACTGGTGGGGATCAATTTGATTGTGGGGTTGGTGGTGGTGGCGATTGCTTCGGCGCGGCCGATGTTCTGACCCCCGCGCCTGTGACGAGCGGGCTTACTGTGGCGAGCGGGCTTGCCCCGCGTTGGGCTGCGCAGCAGCCCCAATAATGTCACTGCGTTTTTTCCGACAAATTGCGGCGTCTGGTTTTAGGGCTGCTGCGCAGCCCAACGCAGGGCAAGCCTGCTCGCCACAAAAGCCAGGATTAGAGCCGCTGAATGGTCACAGCACCCGCAGGCCCAGCCGGCCCCGGCTGGCCTTCCAACCCTGGCCGGCCTTTATCGCCGCCATCGGCGCGGTACACCAGGCAACCTTTGGACTGCCCGCCTTTGCCCGGCTTGCCCGCCGTACCGGCCAAGCCACCCGGCCCGCCGTCGACCCAGACCTTGATCTGCTCAGCCGGGAAGCTCTGCGGCAGCTCGACCCGCACAGTCGCCCCCGACGCGCCCGGCAGACCGTCGCCGCCATTATCGCCATTGGCACCACGCCCGGCGGAACCCCAGGTGCAACCCGGGTCAACGCCGTTGGCGCCATCCAGGCCGGCATAACCTTGGGCACCGGCGCCGCCACGGGCGTCCACCGAGAGTTCATCGGCGGTCAGCGCGTTAATGCGCAGCACCAGGTCACGTCCGGCCTTGGCCGGCCTTTCGTGGGTACCGGGAGCCCCGCGCGACGTGATCTGGCTGCCATGCTCCAGCTGCGCATTACGCACCTGCAATTGCAGCGCGGTATTGCCGGGGGCGATGGTGATGCGCGCCTCACGGCCCAGGTGCAGCTCATCCACGGTCACTTGGCTGATGGTCGCCGGCACCAGCAACGTGCCGTAGTCCGCCACATCCAGGCGCTCCAATTGCAACACGCTGGTGCTGCTGGGCAGACGCATCAACGAGTTGGTTTCAACACTGACGCTCTGCGCCAGAGCAATGGGGCTGACCAACAGGGCCAACAGAAAAACCTTATGCATGATTGGCCTCCTTGTTCGTTTCATTAACCGTTGCAGGCGCCGACAGGCCCCGCACATGGAACATCCCCACCAGCAGAATCTGCAAGCGGTCACGCCAAGGGTGGGCACGGTGTTTCACGCTGCTGTTGAACAACAGCAATTCGAGCAGGTGGGTAAGCAACAACAGACTGCCGGCCAGGCTGACCAACAGGTGAAACGGATTGGTCAGCGGCCGGAACAGGTTGACCAGCACCACCACCCAGAACAGCAACGTCAGAAACTTCCCCAGCCCCCAAAACACCTTCATCCCGCATGCCCCTGCCTATTATTCTTTGGGCGCACAGTACCGACTTCTGCAGGCGATATGCCAGTGAAGGATGAAAAAACTTGCCAGGGCTCGCCGGCAATGCCCCTGCGGCGCCCGCAGGGGCAAGGGCTGTCAGCGGTTGATCTGGATTTCCACACGACGGTTCAACGCACGCCCTTCAGCGGTTTTGTTGTCGGCCACCGGGTGGCTTTCGCCGGCACCGGTCACCGAGACAAAGTTGCTGCGAGGCACACCGGAGCTGACCAGGTAATCCGTCACCGAGTGGGCGCGTTTTTCCGAGAGCTTCTGGTTGTAGGCATCCTTACCGACGCTATCGGTATGGCCACTGACCCGCAACTGCGCGCCTGGGGCTTCTTGTTTCAGGCGGGTGGCGACGGTGTCGAGCTTGGTTTTGTCCGCGGCCGTCAGCTTGGCGGAGTCGAACTGGAAGTGCACATCACGAATCACGATGGTTTCTTCCTTGACCACCACCACTTCCTCAACCACTGCGGCCGGCGGTGCGGGTGGGCAACCGTTGGCATCGACCTGCACGCCTTTTGGCGTGCCAGGGCACTTGTCGCGGCTGTCCGGCACACCGTCACCATCTTCGTCGCCATCACCATGCACCCAGCAATAGGCGCCGGCCATGCCGCCGATCAGCAACGCGCCTGCGCCTGCGTAGGCTGAACTTTCAGTCGCGCCAATGGCAGCGCCCGTCACACCACCGACTGCAGCACAGGTGGGCCAATCGGTTTTTTGCAACCCTGCGCAACCTGTCAATACTCCGGTTAGCAGAACCAAGGGTAGAGCTGTCCGCATGATGCTCATGTGATTTCTCCTGAGGGTATCGGCGGGGGCCGACAGGTGGAGTAAAGACCGCTCTTTTCATCTGCGCCAGTACGCCACACCCCCGGTTTCATTGAGGATCGCCGCACTTGCAGGACTTTTCACCGCCGCCCGCTCTAGGCCCGCACGCTCAGCCGCGCTAGTCTCTAGGGTTCTGATGTGAGGATCTGTGATGACCGCTGGTATTTCTTCCCGTACACCCCAGCAAGCCCTGGCGGCTTTGCTCGATTTGCACCGGCCCAAACGCCTGTTGCTGTTGGGCGCCAGCCAGTTCCCGGCGCTGGAGGCGTTTCAAGCCGAGCATCCTGACACCGTGGTCGCCGTCGCCCCGCCCGGGCCGTTACCGCCGGAACTGGCGGCGCAGCGTTTTGACCTGGCGCTGGTGGTCGACTGCCTGGAGCACCTGTCAAAACCGCAAGGCCTGACCCTGCTCGGCGGCATTCGCAACCTTAATAGCAGCCGCATTGCGGTGCTGGCAGACCTGAACGCCTGCGACTGGAAGGAAACCGATTTCTTCTCCCTCGCACTGCAAGCCGGCGAGCGTTTCCAGCGTGATGAGCAGGTGCTGACGCTGTTTACCTATGATCTGCTTGACTATAAACAGGTGCCCGACTGGCTCAACGCCCGTTTCTGGGCCAACCCGGAAAATTTTGGAAAGTATTGGTGGTAACCCGATGAGTACATCCATTTGCCCCTGCGGCAGCGGCAACCTGCTGGATGCCTGCTGCGGCCACTATCACGCCGGCCACCCCGCGCCCTGCGCCACCGCGCTGATGCGCTCGCGCTACAGCGCCTACGTGCTGGGCCTGGTGGACTACCTCGTGGCCACCACCTTGCCCGCGCAGCAAGCCGGCCTGGACCGCAACGCGATCAGCGCGTGGAGCGCGCAGAGCACCTGGCTGGGCCTGGAGGTGGAAAGTTCGGAAGTGTTCGGCGGCCAGCCGGAACATGCATTCGTGACCTTTACCGCACGCTGGCATGACAGCACCGGCGAACACAGCCACCGTGAGCAGTCTTCTTTCGTACAGAATGACGGGCGCTGGTACTTCATCGACCCGACGGTTGAGGTGAAGGCCGGGCGCAATGATGTATGTTTGTGCGGCAGCGGCCAAAAATTCAAGAAGTGCTGTTCCAGCTACCTCTAATTACCTCACAGGGAAAACGCCATGCTTCGGATGTACAGCTTGATGCTGGCGTTAACCCTGAGTCTCAGCGGCTGCGCGTCGTGGTTCGAAGACGATACACCTACGCCCCACGTCGCCCTGGTGAAAGTCGAGGTGGTGCGGGCCAAGCTGCTGGAGCAGAAATTCAAACTGTGGTTTCGCGTGGATAACCGCGACGACGCCGACCTCACGGTGCGCGGCCTGATCTATAAGGTCAGGCTGGGCGGTTTTGTGCTCACCGAAGGCGAGTCCAATGAATGGCTGACCATACCGCCGCACGGCCATGGGTTTTTTCGGGTGAAGGTGCGCACCAACCTCTGGCCGCAGATACGCGATGTGGTGCAAATGCTCAAAAACCCGACCAAACCCGTGCCCTATCGCCTGGAAGGCGAGCTGAAAACCGGATTATTCATCGGTAATGACGTGCAGGTCGCCCACAATGGCGAGATAATCCCCGGCGACTTTATTCCGGAGCGACATCGATGACTCAGCAACCCCATGTCCATGGTCCTGACTGCAACCACGATCACGATCACCATGATCACGGCCATGATCACGGCCATGATCACGACCATGGCCATGTCCACGGCCCGAACTGCGGCCACGCTCACCAGGAGCCGGTGCGCAACGCGTTGAAGGACGTGGGTCGCAACGATCCTTGCCCGTGCGGCAGTGAGAAGAAATTCAAGAAGTGCCACGGGGCCTGATGCCCTGAATGCAGTCAGTGTGGGAGCCGGCTTGCCTGCGATAGCGGTCTGACAGATAAACCTGTGTCATCTGACCCACCGCCATCGCAGGCAAGCCAGCTCCCACATTGGATCGTATTGCAGCTCAGGATTTGCGTTGGAACTGCAACACCACCTCCAGCCCGCCGCCTTCCCGATTACTCAAACTCAATCGCCCCTCATGCGCCCGCGCAATGGTGTGCGCAATGCTCAGGCCCAACCCATACCCGCCCGTGTCGGCGTTGCGTGAGCCTTCGACCCGGTAAAACGGCTCCATCACCTGCTCCAGTTGTTCCTGGGGAATCCCCGGGCCACGGTCACTGATGACGATTTTCAAACTGTCCGCCTGATCCTCCACCCGCACCACCACGTCTCGGCCATAACGCACCGCGTTTTCCAGCAGGTTCTGCACACAGCGCTTGAGGCTGCGCGCGTACCCCGGCAACGGTTGCCTGGCGCGCCCCACAACGGTCACGCTTTCGCCCACGTCTTGCAGGTCGGCCTGCAGGCTTTGCAGCAAGGCGTTGATGTCGATGTTCTGCCGCGTCTCGTTGATTTCGCCGCTGCTGACAAAATCCAGAGTGCTGGAGACCATGTGTTCCATTTCTTCCAGGTCGCTGCGAAAACGCTCCTTGGTGCGCGTGTCTTCGAGCATCTCGGTGCGCAGGCGCAGGCGTGTGATCGGCGAGCGCAGGTCGTGGGAAATCGCCGCCAGAAAGCGCGTGCGCTCGGCAATATTGGCAATCAGCCGTTGCTGCATCGCATTAAACGCCTGGGCCGCGCGGCGCACTTCGGTGGGGCCGTCCAGCGCTAACGGCGGGCGCTGGATATCCCGGCCCAGGGCTTCGGCGGCCCTGGCCAAGGCGTTGAGCGGGCGAATGGCCAGGCGCACCGCCACCAGCGCGATGATCACCAGCACCAGCACGCGCAGCAAATAGATGCGCATCACGTAGTCGAACAGCAAGTCCAGCGGCGACGTGCTGGTCCAGCCCTGCTCTTCGCTGGCGTCCACCTGCAACCAGCGCCCATCGGGCAGGCGCAGGTCGATCAGGAACTGCCCGACTACCGGCCTGGAGCTGAGCAAAGTCGAGAGCCCGGCGCTTTGCCCTTCGCCATCGACCAGAGACAGGCGCAATAACATCAGGGTCTGGGCATAACCGGTTTTCTCCCACAGCACCTGCTTGATCAGCCGCTCGGTGGGCCGGTCGCTGTCGGTCAACGTGCTGGGCGTGTGACTGGCCTGATCGCTCAATGTCAGCTGAAAGTGCGGCGTGTTGAGCAACTTGATCAACTGGTCGGCCTGCTGCGGGTCGCTGTGTACCAGGCGCACCACGTCTGCCAGGCGCGTGGCGATCAGCCGTGCAGGAATTTCCAGCACCTGGCCATGCCGACGGTCGTACCAGATGCTGCTGGTCAACGCCTGGGCCGCGAGCATGCCGCTGACCAGAATCAGCACCAGCCGCCCGAACAGCGAACGCGGCAGCAGTCTCACGGCTCCAGCACCACATCATCGGCGGTGAGCATGTAACCCTCGTTGCGCACGGTTTTGATCAGCCCCGCCGGCAGCTGCGAGCGCAGGCGGCTGACGCACACGTCGATGGAGCGGTCGAACGGCGTGCTGTCCTTGTCGAACACATGGTTGAGCAAAAAGTCGCGACTCAACGGGCGGTTGGGGTGCTGCAACAACAGGCGCAGCACGCGGTAGTCGGAGTTGCCCAGGCTCACCACTACGCCCTCGGGCGTGAGCAATTGCCGCGCCCGTGTGTCGAGCTGCCAGCCGGCAAACCGGATGCTCGGCGCCTCGTCCAGCCGCGCGCGGTCCGGAAAGCTCTGCACCCGGCGCAACACCACTTTGATCCGCACCAGCAGCTCACGCGGGTCGAACGGTTTGGGCAGGTAGTCGTCGGCGCCGATTTCCAGGCCGACGATGCGGTCGATCAACGAGCCTTTGGCGGTAAGCATCACCACCGGCGTGTTGGAACTCACGCGCAGTTCGCGGCACAGGCTCAGGCCGTCTTCGCCGGGCAGCATCACGTCGAGCACGATCAGGTCGATCACATTCAGCGCCAGGCGGCGGCGCATTTCCTTGCCGTCGGCGGCGGTGGACACCTGAAAACCCGCGTCGCTCAAGTAGTCGCAGAGCAACTGACGGATTTGCGGGTCATCATCAACGATCAGCAGGTGGTCAAGCTTGGCCATGGGCAGTCAATCCGAAAACGCAAAACGCAGGAGATAGCCGAACGTTCATCCAGCGATACACGCAAATGTAATGGAATGTTGTGGGGAACCATAATCACGCATCAGCGATACAAAGCCAGGGCATGGCAGGCGGAATCGCTCTTTAGACTACCGAACCTGAATGAGAGTAATTGTAATTTAGACTCGGATCATCACCTATGTCACTGCCCACGCCCCAACGTCACACGCTGCACACCACCCTGGCACCGATGTTCGGTTTCCTCGCTGCCGGCAGTGTTGCGCCGACCGCCTGGGCCGATGCGCCGGCCGCCGCGCCGAATGATTCGGTGGTGAGCCTGCCGCAGATCACGGTCGACGGCCAGGAAGCCAGCTCCACCTTCAAAGTCGACCGTGTGACCTCGGCCAAAATCAGCCAGCCGCTGCTCGACGCCCCGCAAAGCGTGACTATCGTGCCGCAGCAGGTGCTCAAGGAGCAGAACGCGCAGACCCTGCAGGAAGTGTTGCGCAACGTGCCGGGCATCACCTTCATGTCCGGCGAAGGCAACCTGGGCTGGGGCGATCTGTTTTCGATTCGCGGGTTTTCCTCCGAGCAAAGCCTGACCGTCGACGGCGTGCGCGATGCGGGCATGTCCACGCGCACCGACACTTTCAACCTGCAACAGGCCGAAGTGTTCAAGGGCACCGGCTCGATTGAGTCGGGCGTTTCCGCCGTGGGCGGCAGCGTCAACCTGGTGAGCAAAGAAGCGCACCTGGGTGATGCCAACAAGGTGTCGGCCGGGATCGGCACCGACAGCTACCGTCGCCTCACCGCCGACCTCAATAAACAGCTGAACGACACCACCGCCGTGCGCATCAACCTGATGAAGCACTACAACCAAGTGGCCGACCGCGACGACGTGGACTATGACCGCTGGGGCGTCGCCACCTCGTTCGGCTTCGGCCTGGGCACCGACACGCGTTTCTTCGTCGACACCTTCTACCAGAAAGACACCAACACCCCTGACGGCGGCGTGCCGATCCAGCGCGGCACCGACGGCCACCGCATGCCCGGCGTCAAACGCTCCAACTGGTACGGCGACTCCAGCCTGTATACGCAGGAGAACGAAACCACCTCGCTGACCGCCCGCTTCGAGCATGACTTTGACTGGAACGAGGCCCACCTGCGCAACCAGACCCGCTGGGAACGCAGCGACAACTTCGCCGTGCTGTCCCCGGCACGCTTCTTCGCCGCCGATGCCAGCGGTAAAAAAACCTGCACCGGCGCCCGCTGTGCGACCTTGGGCTACACCGGCACAGGCCCAATCAGCCAAGTGCCCGGCAGCACGGTGAATGCCTACACCGACTACGTAAACAACAGCAACACCGGCTACGGCATCCTGCGGGGCGGCGACTTCGGCTTGTCCAAGCGCTACACCATCCTGGATAACCAGACCGACTTCAGCTTCACGTTCAACACCGGCAGCCTGCAGCACGCCGTGGTCAGCGGCCTGGAGTTCTATCACGAGACGTATGGCGGCCTGAAACGCAACGCCGAAGTGCCGGCCGGCGACCTGTTCTTCAACATGAACGAGCCCAGCCACAGCTTCGCCAGCACCTACGTAACCAAGGGCGAAGGCGACCCGCGCTCGGTGATCGATAACGCCGGTCTCTACGCGGGCGACACCGTCACCCTCAACGAGCAATGGCAAGTGCTCGGCTCGCTGCGCTACGACAACTGGCGCGCGCAAACCCGCCAGCGCGGCCAGGCCGACATCAGCAGCACCGACGGTGCGGTGAGCGGTCGCGTCGGCGCGGTGTACAAGCCATTGCCGAACGGCAGCGTCTACGTGTCCTACAGCGAGGCGGCGCAACCGTCGGCGCTGGGCGCGTCCACCAACAACCAGATCTACGGCGCGTCCACCACCCGCAACTACAGCCCGGCCAAGTCGAAAACCTACGAGATCGGCACCAAGTGGGACATTGCCCACGACAGGCTCAATGTCACGGCGGCGATCTTCCGCACCGAACTGGACAACGCCTGGGAATACCAGGACGGCGAATCCGCGCCGGTGCGCGCCCTGCCCGCCAAGCGTGTGGACGGCATCGAACTCGGCCTGCAAGGCAACATCACCCCGCGCTGGACCGCCTACACCGGTTTTTCGGCGCTCAAAAGCACGCAGACCAAAGGCATCAACAAGGGTGCCGAAGCCAAGAACGTCCCCGACCTGACCGCCAACCTGTGGACCACCTACGCCGTCACCGACGCCCTGAGCCTCAGCTACGGCGAGCAGTACGTGGGTCGTCGCCGCTACAGCGACAACAACTATGTCGGCGGTTTGAACAACAACAGCAGCTACGCCAATGGCCCGTCCGGTGTGTATGCGATCTACACCCGCGACCACGAAAAAGCCCCGGGTTACTGGCTGAGCAACCTGGCGGCGCAATACAAGGTGAACAAGGACACCAGGGTCAACCTCAACCTCAACAACGTGTTTAACAAGTTCTATTACAGCCAGGTCGGCGCGTCCCTTGACGGCTTCCAGCTCTACGGCATCCCAGGTGCCGGTCGCACGCTCACCGCCAGTGTCGATTATGAGTTCTGATTGCCCCTCACCCGGAGTCCTTTCCATGTTCAAACCTCGTAACGTGCTCAAGCTCGGCGTGCTGTGCGCCGCGCTGGTCCTCGGCCACGCCGAAACGGCCGCCGCCCACGAAGTCACCGACGTGCTGGGCCGCAAGGTCGACGTCAAAGACGACGTCAAACGTGTGGTACTGGGCGAAGGCCGCTTGATTTCGGCGTTTGCCTTGCTCGACAAGGACGCACCGTTCCAGCGCATCGTCGGCTGGCAGAATGATTTGAAGCTGCTGGACCAGCACACTTACAACGCCTATGTGGCGAAGTTTCCTTCGGTCAAAAACATCCCGTTGATCGGGCAAGCGTCCGAGCAGAGTGTCAGTGCCGAGGAAATTCTCTCGCTGAAACCGGATCTGGCGGTGTTCAGCATTTCGGGCCACGGCCCGACCGAGCACAGCGCGGTGGCGGACGTGCTGGCCAAAGCCGGCATCCCGGTGTTGTTCGTCGACTTTCGCATCAACCCGGTGCAGGGCACTCACACCAGCATGAACGCGCTGGGCCAGGCCTTGGGCCGTGAAGCCCAGGCCAAGGCGTTCCTGAGGTTCTATGACCAGCACATCAAGGCCATCACCGACGCCGTTGCCACCTTGCCTGCCGGCCCGCGCCCGAGTGTGTTCCTCGAATTGCTGGCCGGTGCCTGGCAGGCGCCGGGGCACACCACCGGCAAAAGCGGCATGGGTGAAGTGATCAAGCTGGTCGGCGGGCGCAATATCGCCGCCGACGTGGTGCCGGGTGCGCTGGGGGACATCAGCGTTGAATACGCACTTAAAGCCGACCCGGATGTGTACGTGGCCACCGGCAATCACACACCGGGGCTGATTCTCGGCGCTGGCGTGAGCACCGATGAAGCCCGCGAGGCGTTCGATCGTGTGCTGGCGCGGCCGGAGTTCGCCAACCTGCGTGCCATCCGCGCGGGCAATGCCCACGGCCTGTGGCATGACTTCTACAACTCGCCATACAACTTGCTGGCGATTGAAGCATTGGCCAAATGGGTGCACCCGGAGCTGTTCGCCAAACTCGACCCGCAGGTGACTATGCAACAGATCAACCAGCAGTTCCTGGGCATGCCATTGCAGGGTGCTTATTGGATTGACGCCAACACCCAGTAACCCCAATCGCCCTGCAGGAATGCAGTCAGCTCCCAAATGTGGATTTTCGTTGTTTTCAACATTGCGTGAGCCCCATGACCACTCAAACCCTCGACCTTGCCAGCGCCACTCACGGCTATCGCCGCTTGCTGGCCCGGCGTGCCTGGCTGCTGGCGCTGCTCGGCATCGCGCTGGTCTGCGCCATTCTGGTGGACCTGGCCAGCGGCCCGTCGGGCATGGGCCTGCCGGCGTTGCTTGACGGCGTCCTGCATCCGTCGCACCTGAGCGCCACCGACCAGGTGATCATCTGGAACGTGCGCCTGCCCTACGCGCTGATGGCGGTGCTGGTGGGTTGCGCGCTGTCGCTGGCCGGGGCCGAGATGCAGGCGATCCTCAATAACCCGCTGGCCAGCCCGTTTACGTTGGGCGTGTCGTCGGCGGCGGCCTTGGGCGCGTCGTTGGTCATCGTGTTTCCGGTGACCACGCTGTGGGTGTCGGCCAACACCGCGATTTCCATCTCGGCGTTTATCTTTGCCGCCGCCTCGGTGTTTTTGCTGCAAGCCATGTCACGCCTGCGCGGTGCGGGGGTGGAAAGTTTGGTGTTGTTCGGCATCGCGCTGGTGTTCAGTTGCAACGCCGTGGTGGCCTTGCTGCAACTGGTGGCCACCGAAGACGTGTTGCAACAGTTGGTGTTCTGGACCTTGGGCAGCGTGACCCGCGCCAACTGGGACAAGCTCGGCATCCTCGCCTTTGTTGTCGCCGTGGTGCTGCCGTTTTCCTTCGCCGCCGCGCCGCGCCTGACCCTGCTGCGCATGGGCGAAGACCGCGCACAAAGCTTTGGCGTGGACGTGAAGCGCCTGCGATTTTTCTCGTTGCTGCGTATCAGCCTGCTGTCAGCCACCGCCGTGGCGTTTGTAGGCACCATCGGTTTTATCGGCCTGGTGGGGCCGCATATTGCGCGGATTCTGGTGGGTGAAGACCAGCGTTTTCTGCTGCCCGCCAGTGCGTTGACCGGCGCGTTGCTGCTGGCGCTGTCGTCGATTGCCAGCAAACTGATCATGCCCGGCGTGATTGTGCCGGTGGGCATTGTCACCGCCCTGGTGGGCGTACCGATTTTTGTGGTGTTGGTGTTCAAGCGCGGGAGGCAGTTATGAGTGCGGGGTTATCGGTACACAACGCCAATGTCAGCTACGGGCGCCGACAGATTGTGCATGAGCTGAGCTTGCCGACCCTGCCCCACGGCAGCCTCACCGCCTTGATCGGCCCTAATGGCGCGGGTAAATCCACGCTGCTGCGGGCCATTGCCGGGCTGGAAAAGATGCAAGGCGTGGTCAGGCTGGGTGACCTCGACCTGTCGGCCATGTCGGTGGCCGAGCGAGCGCGACGCGTGACGTACATGCCGCAAAACCTGCCGCCAGGCCTGAGCCTCAGCGTGATGGAAAGCGTGATCGCCGCGCTAAGGGTGGCCAATGTGGACGGCATTCCATTGTCCAGCGAGGCCTGTCTGCGCGAAGCCTTCGAAGCGTTGCAGCGTATCGGCATCGCGCATTTGGCCGATCAACTGTTAAGCACCTTGTCTGGCGGCCAGCGCCAATTGGTCAGCCTCGCGCAGCTGATTGCGCGGCGCCCGCAAGTGATGTTGCTCGACGAACCCACCAGCGCGCTCGACCTCAATTACCAATTAAAAGTCATGGACTGCGTGCGCGCGCTGGTGCGCGAACACAACTTGATCGCCGTGGTGGTGCTGCACGACATCAACCTGGCTGCACGCTTCGCCGACCATATCGCCGTGCTGCGCCAGGGCCGGTTATACGCCAGCGGCGTGGCGGAGGAGGTGCTCGACCCGGCATTGTTTGCGCAGGTCTATGGCGTACAGGTGCGCATTGAGCGCTGCTCGCAGCAGTCATTACAGGTGTTGGTCGATGGGGCGGTGTGATGGGCTTCTAAGGTTAGACGTAAATGTTTGATTGAATTATTGCCCTGCAATCATCACCTATAGAGACAGGCATTCGCTCATTTGGAGAGCTTCATGATCGACCTGTACTACTGGACCACCCCCAACGGTCACAAAGTCTCGCTGTTCCTGGAAGAAGCCGGCCTGCCCTACACGGTGCACCCGATCAACATCGGCCAGGGCGAGCAGTTCAAGCCGGACTTCCTGAAGATCGCTCCCAACAACCGCATCCCGGCCATCGTCGATCACAGCCCGACCGACGGCGGCGCGCCGATTTCACTGTTCGAATCCGGCGCGATCTTGCTGTACCTCGCGGAAAAAACCGGCCAATTCATCCCCAAGGACCTGCGCGGCCGCCAGGAAGCGCTGCAATGGCTGTTCTGGCAAATGGGCGGGCTGGGGCCGATGGCGGGTCAGAATCATCATTTCAGCCAGTTCGCACCGGAGAAAATTCCCTACGCCATTAAACGTTATGTGGATGAAACCGCCCGTCTGTATGGCGTGCTGGACCGCCGGTTGGCCGACCGCGCGTTCGTGGCGGGTGAGAACTACAGTATCGCCGACATGGCGATCTACCCGTGGATTGTTTCCCACAAGTGGCAGAGCCAGCGTCTGGAGGATTTCCCCCACGTGCAGCGCTGGTTCAACCGCATCAAGGAACGGCCGGCGACGGTTCGGGCCTACGAGCTGGTGCAGAAAGTGAATCCGCCAAAGTCCTGATTAGCCGAGGATCGTTCCCACGCTCCGCGTGGGAATGCCGCCCCGGACGCTCCGCGTCCCCCCCAAAAAGCGTGACGCCGAGCGTCACAAAATGCATTCCCACGCAGAGCGTGGGAACGATCCTGCTTGCGTCGTTTCGCCGCGCTCACTAACGTAGCGCCTTTAATGACGCTACCCCCGCAGGAGCTTTGCCATGGCCTCGCCAGCCCTCTCACATTTTATCCCCCGGTTCGGCGTTGCCGCGGCAGTGGCCAGTGCTTTAAGCCTGGCCGGTTGCCAGCTCCAGAGCACCCAGGACACCCTGCCGCCGGTGGCCGGTGTGCAACCGATCAAGGGCCTGGCACAGAATGTGTCGGTGCGCCGCAATGCCCAGGGCATGCCGTTGATCGAAAGCAACACCTTCCATGACGCGCTGTTCAGCCTCGGTTATGTACACGCCAGCGACCGCATCACGCAGATGGTCACTTTGCGCCTGCTGGCTCAAGGCCGCCTGGCGGAGATGTCCGGGCCGCAGGTGCTGGATGTCGACCGTTTCATGCGCGCGGTCAACCTGAAAAAAAGCGCCGGCGAGCTGTATAACGCTTCGTCGCCGCGCCTCAAGCGCTTCTTTGAAGTGTATGCCCGCGGCGTCAATGCCTATCTGTTCCGCTACCGCGACAAGCTGCCGCCGGACCTGGCCCAGACCGGCTACAAGCCCGAGTACTGGAAGCCGGAAGATTCGGCACTGTTGTTCTGCCTGCTGAACTTCAGCGAGTCGAGCAACCTGCAGGAAGAACTCTCGTCGCTGGTACTGGCGCAGAAAGTCGGCGCCGACAAGCTCGCCTGGCTGACGCCGAGTGCGCCGGACGAGCCAATCCCGATGGACGAAGCCGACAAACTCAAGGGCGTGAACCTCAGCCAGGTCACCGGCCTTGCCGGGCTTGAAAGCGTCGGCCAGCAGTTGAACAGCCTTAACGCACTGGCCGTCACCACCTCCAACAATTGGGCGATCGGCCCGCAACGCAGCCGCAGTGGCAAAAGCCTGCTGGCCAGCGACCTGGCAGCCCAGCCACAAGCGCCATCGCCGTGGAACTACGTGCAGATCCGCGCCCCGAAATACCAGGCGGTCGGCGTCTCGATTGCCGGTTTGCCGACCCTGCTGTCCGGCTTCAACGGCAAAGTGGCGTGGAGCATGAGCGCGGTCAAAGGCGACACCCAGGACCTGTTCCTAGAGAAGGTCAAACGCCAAGGCAGCGCGTTGTACTACGAGAACAACGGCAAATGGCTACCGGCCGTCGTGCGCAACGAAACCTACTTCGCCAAGGGCCAGCGGCCGATTCGCGAAGTGGTGTACGAAACCCGCCACGGCGCCCTGCTCAACAGCAGCCAGGCACTCACCACCGGGTTCGGCCTGGCCCTGCAAACCGCCGACCTCAAGGACGACAAGAGCCTGGACGCATTCTTCGACCTGTCCCGCGCCCAAAGCGCCGGCAAGGCCTCGGACGCGACCCGGGAAATCCGCGCCATCGCCCTCAACATGATGTTTGCCGACGCGAGCAGCATTGGCTGGCAAGTCACCGGCCGCTTCCCCAACCGCCGCGAAGGCCAGGGCCTGCTGCCCTCGCCGGGCTGGGACGCGCGCTTTGACTGGGACGGCTACGCCGACGCGATGCTGCACCCTTACGATCAAGACCCGGCCCAAGGCTGGATCGGCACGGCCAACCAGCGCACCGCGCCACGCGGTTATGGCATGCAGTTGTCCAACTCCTGGGACGCCCCGGAGCGCAGCGAGCGCCTGGCGCAACTGGCCAACGCCGGCAAGCATGACAGCCGCAGCATGATCGCCATGCAGTACGACCAGTCCACTACGTTTGCCGCCAAGCTCAAGACCATGTTCCAGGCGCCGGGCATGGCCCAGCCGCTGAGACAGGCAATCGATGCGCTGCCGGCAGCCGACGCCGTGAAGGCCCGCGAAGCGCTCAATCGCTTGATGGCCTTTGACGGTCGCCTGGCACCGACCTCCGCCGATGCGGCGATCTATGAGCTGTTCCTGCAGGAAAGCACCAGGCAGATCTTCCTCGACGAACTCGGCCCGGAAACCAGCGCCAGCTGGAAAGCCTTTGTCAGCAACGCCAACCTGTCCTATTCCGCCAACGCCGACCACCTGCTGGGCCGTGAAGACAGCCCCTTCTGGGACGACGTACGCACCGCGCAAAAAGAAGACAAACCGGCGATCCTCGCCCGCAGCCTTGCCGCCGCCATCACCGCTGGCGACAGCCAATTGGGTGGCGATCACAAGGCCTGGCAGTGGGGCAAACTGCACACCACCACCTGGAAAGACACCAATGGCCAGGTGATCCGCGGCCCGTTTGCCAGTGGCGGCGACCACAACACCCTGAACCCGGCGCCCTACAGCTGGGGGCAGGATTTTGTCACCACCCAAGTGCCGGCGCTGCGCATGATCGTCGACTTCAGCCAAATCGAACCGATGATGGGTCAAGGTGGCATCGGCCAATCCGGCAACCCGGCGAGCCCCAATTATGCGAACGGCATCGATGCGTCGCTCAAGGCGCAATACCTGAGCTTCCCGATGCAGCCGCAGAACTTTGACAAGGCGTATGGGAAAACCCGCTTGACCCTCACACCCGGCAAGTAACCCGGTGATCGTTCCCACGCTCTGCGTGGGAATGCATCCTGTGACGCTCCGCGTCACGCCATCAAAATGTGGGAGCTGGCTTGCCTGCGATGAGGCCGTGTCAGTCACTGATCAAGTGGCTGATGCACCGCCATCGCAGGCAAGCCAGCTCCCACATTTGATCGCCTGAATTTAGATAGAACTTCTCCAGTCTCATTCCCCTCATACCTGATAAGCCCATCGCCCCCGGCACGCCCATGGACCTTGTCATCGCCCGCCCCGAAGGCCTCTATTGTGCTGCGGGAGATTTCTACATCGACCCCTGGCGCCCGGTGGACCGCGCCGTCATCACCCACGCCCATGGCGACCACGCCCGCACCGGCAACCAGCATTACCTGGCCGCCGCTCCAGGCGAAGGTATCCTGCGCTCGCGACTGGGCCAGGACATCAACCTGCAAACCCTGGCCTACGGCGAAAAGCTCATTCACCACGGCGTCACCCTGAGTTTCCACCCCGCCGGGCACGTGCTCGGCTCCGCTCAGGTGCGCCTGGAATACCAGGGCGAAGTCTGGGTCGCCTCCGGCGACTATAAAGTCGAACCCGACGGCACCTGTGCGCCCTTTGAGCCGGTGCGTTGCCACACCTTCATCACCGAATCCACCTTCGGCCTGCCGATTTACCGCTGGCAGCCCCAGGCGCAGATTTTTGCCGGCATCAATGACTGGTGGCAGGCCAATATCGCGGTCGGCAAGGCCAGCGTGTTGTTCTGTTATTCCTTTGGCAAAGCCCAGCGCATCCTGCATGGCATCGACGCCAGCATCGGCCCGATCCTCAGCCATGGCGCGGTGGAACCGCTGAACCGTGTGTACCGCGAGGCCGGCATTTATATCCCTGAAACCCTGTATGCCGGTGACTTCAAAAAGACCGACCCATTGCTGCGCCAGGCACTGATCATCGCTCCGCCGTCTGCCGGTGGCAGCAGTTGGATCAAGCGCTTCGGCGACTACAGCGACGCTTTCGCCAGCGGCTGGATGCGCCTGCGTGGCACGCGACGGCGGCGCGGTGTGGACCGAGGCTTTGTGCTCTCGGACCACGCCGATTGGCCCGGATTGCTGTGGGCCATCGAACAGACCGGCGCCGAACGGGTGATGGTCACCCACGGTTCTGTCGGCGTTTTGGTGCGTCATCTGCGCGAAAAGGGCCTGGATGCTCAGGGTTTCACCACCGAATACGGCGATGACGAAGAAGAGGCCACGGCATGAAAGCCTTCGCCGAGCTGTACGCCAACCTCGACGCCACCACCTCCAGCAATGCCAAGCTGGCCGCACTGCAAGCCTACTTCCGCCAGGCGCCACCCGAAGATGCGGCCTGGGCCGTGTATTTCCTGTCCGGCGGCCGACCTCGGCAATTGGTGCCGACCCGCTTATTGCGCGACATGGCCACCGCAGCGTCGGGTATCGAGCCGTGGTTATTCGAAGAGAGTTACCAGTCGGTGGGCGATCTGGCCGAGACCATTTCGCTGTTGTTGCCCGAATCCTCCTATACCTCGGAGGACGGATTGGCGGTGTGGCTGGAAGACAAGTTGCTGCCGCTGCGTGGCTTGCCGCCGCTGGAATTGGCCGAGCGCCTGCCCGCGTTATGGGCACAGCTCGATCAACCGAGCCTGATGGTGTGCATCAAATTGATCACCGGCAGTTTTCGCGTCGGCGTGTCCAAACTGCTGGTCACCCGCGCCCTCGCCGCCATGGCCGACCTGGACAGCAAACGTGTGGCCCAGCGCCTGGTGGGCTACACCGACCTGTCCAACCGGCCTACGGCCGAAGGCTACCTCAAGCTTATCGCCGCCGAATCGTCTGACGAGCATGCGCAACGCGGCGGGCAGCCGTATCCATTTTTTCTGGCCCATGGGCTGGCGCAACCGGTGGAGCAATTCGACGCCTTGCTCGGCGCAACCGCCGACTGGCAGGTGGAATGGAAGTGGGATGGCATTCGCGCGCAACTGGTCAAGCGCGAAGGTCGCCTGTGGGTTTGGTCGCGCGGTGAGGAGTTGGTCACCGAGCGCTTCCCCGAACTACACAGCCTGGTCAGCGGCCTGCCGGATGGCACGGTGATCGATGGCGAAATTGTGGTGTGGAAGGACGCGGTGCAACCCTTCGCCCTGCTGCAACAGCGCATTGGCCGTAAAACCCTGAGCAAAAAAGTCCTGGAGGATGCGCCGGTGACTGTCCTCGCCTACGACTTGCTGGAATATCAGGGCGACGACTGGCGCAACCACACCCAGGCCGAGCGCCGCGCCCAGCTTGAGCAAGTGATTGCGCAGTGCAACCAGCCCGTGCTGTTGCCATCGCCCTTGCTGACGGGCGCGAGCTGGAAGGACCTGGCTGAGCAACGCGAAGACTCTCGCCGCCTCGGCGTGGAAGGCATGATGCTAAAAGCCCGCGATGGCCTGTACGGCGTGGGCCGCACCAAGGACATGGGCGTGTGGTGGAAATGGAAGGTCGACCCATTCAGTGTCGACGCCGTATTGATCTACGCCCAGCGCGGCCATGGCCGACGCGCCAGTTTGTACAGCGATTACACCTTTGCGGTGTGGGACGGCCCACCCGGCACTGAGCGCACGCTGGTGCCATTCGCCAAGGCGTATTCAGGGCTGACGGACGAAGAAATGCGCAAGGTCGACGCCATTGTGCGCAAGACCACGGTGGAGAAATTCGGCCCGGTCAGCAGCGTGACGCCAAGCATGGTGTTTGAGCTGGGGTTTGAGGGGATTGCCTTGTCCAAACGCCACAAGAGCGGGATTGCGGTGCGGTTTCCCAGGATGTTGCGGTGGCGGCAGGATAAGGCAGTGGAAGAAGCCGACAACCTCGGGACCTTGCAGGATTTGTTGACCTGACATAAATCCCCCTCCCACATTTTGATTTCCATTTGTTTCAGAATGGTGCACTGATTTTTCCATGCCCATTTTCGGGCATCTCCTACACTCACATCTCCCTTATCCCACCTTTTAAAACAATCATTCGGAACTATGGTGCAGAAATTGCTACTTGTGATCCGTCTGACACCGCTCAGTAACAGTCCTAATCGCGCCACAAGCGCTTATCTTGGTTTTTAGGGATTACATAATGAAAAAAGCATTGCTGACCCTTTCTGCACTGGCTCTGTGCATGGCTGCTGGTACCGCGCTGGCCAAGGAATACAAGGAGTTGCGTTTTGGTGTCGATCCTTCCTACGCGCCATTCGAGTCCAAGGCCGCCGACGGCAGCCTGGTAGGCTTCGATATCGACCTGGGCAATGCGATCTGCGCCGAGCTGAAAGTGAAGTGCAAGTGGGTTGAAAGCGACTTCGACGGCATGATTCCAGGCCTGAACGCCAACAAGTTCGACGGCGTGATTTCCTCGATGACCGTGACTGAAGCCCGTGAAAAGGCGATCGATTTCTCCAGCGAGCTGTTCTCCGGCCCGACGTCCCTGGTGTTCAAAAAGGGCGCGAACTTCTCCACGCCTGAGTCCCTCAAGGGTAAATCCGTGGGCTACGAGCAAGGCACCATCCAGGAAGCCTACGCAAAGGCCGTGCTGGACAAGGCCGGTGTGACCACCAAGGCCTACGCCAACCAGGACCAGGTTTACGCCGACCTGACTTCGGGCCGCCTGGACGCTTCCGTGCAGGACATGCTGCAGGCCGAACTGGGCTTTTTGAAGTCGCCGGCCGGCGCTGACTACGAAGTCAGCAAGGCCATCGACGACCCACTGCTGCCATCGAAAACTGCGGTCGGTATCAAAAAAGGTAACAAAGACCTCAAGGCTCTGCTCGATAAAGGTATCAAAGCGTTACACGATGATGGCACCTACGCCACCATCCAGAAGAAACACTTCGGCGACCTGAACCTCTACAGCGGTAAATAACACCCCGGCGCCCACCGGTTTGCGGTGGGCGCTTTTTTATCGCCATTAGGTCCTGAATTCATGTTTGAAGATCTTTTGCAAACCCTGGGGCTGGGTGCCTTCAGCTTGAAGGGGTTCGGCCCGCTGTTGCTGCAAGGTACGTGGATGACCGTGAAACTGTCGGTCGCCTCCCTGGCCGTCAGCGTCCTGCTGGGCCTGCTCGGCGCCAGCGCCAAACTGTCCAGCGTCAGCCTGATACGCATCCCTGCCCAGCTCTACACCACCTTGATTCGCGGTGTGCCCGACCTGGTGCTGATGCTGCTGATTTTTTACAGCCTGCAAATCTGGCTGACCGGCTTTACCGACTTTATGGAATGGGACTACATCGAAATCGACCCATTCAGCGCCGGGGTCATCACCCTGGGCTTCATCTATGGCGCCTATTTCACCGAGACCTTTCGCGGCGCGATCCTCGCCGTGCCCCGTGGCCAACTGGAAGCGGCGACCGCCTACGGGCTCACGCGCGGTCAGCGGTTTCGCTTCGTGACCTTCCCGCAGATGATGCGCTTTGCCTTGCCGGGCATCGGCAACAACTGGATGGTGATGCTCAAGGCCACCGCGCTGGTGTCGATCATCGGCCTGGCGGACTTGGTCAAGGCCGCGCAGGATGCTGGCAAGAGTACTTATCAGCTGTTCTATTTTCTGGTCATCGCTGCGCTGATCTACCTGCTGATCACCAGTGCATCCAACGTCGTCCTGCGCTGGCTTGAGCGCCGCTACTCCGCTGGGTCCCGGGAGGCCGTGCGATGATCGAACTTATCCAGCAATACTGGCGGCCGTTCCTTTATAGCGACGGCCAGCACATCACCGGGCTGGCGATGACCATGTGGCTGCTCAGCGCGGCGCTGGTGATCGGCTTTCTGGTCTCGATCCCACTGTCCATCGCCCGCGTCTCGCGCAAACGCTCCATACGCTGGCCGGTGCAGTTCTACACCTACCTGTTTCGTGGCACGCCGCTGTATATCCAACTGCTGATTTGCTACACCGGCATCTACAGCATCGCCGCCGTGCGTGCGCAGCCGGTGCTGGATGCGTTCTTTCGCGATGCGATGAACTGCACGATCCTCGCCTTCGCGCTTAACACTTGCGCGTACACCACGGAAATTTTCGCCGGCGCGATCCGCAGCATGGCCCATGGGGAAGTCGAAGCGGCCAAGGCGTACGGCCTGAGCGGCTGGAAACTCTATGCCTACGTGATCATGCCGTCGGCCCTGCGCCGCTCGCTGCCCTACTACAGCAACGAAGTGATCCTGATGCTGCACTCGACCACCGTGGCTTTTACTGCGACGGTGCCGGACATTCTCAAGGTAGCGCGGGACGCCAACTCGGCCACCTACATGACCTTTCAATCATTCGGCATCGCCGCGCTGATCTACCTGACCGTGACCTTCGCGCTGGTCGGGCTGTTTCGTCTGGCGGAGCGCCGCTGGCTGGCCTTTCTCGGGCCGAGCCATTAAGGAGTCGCGATGCGTCATCAGGTACATGATCTGATCGCGCCTGTGCCCGGCACTGCGCGGCAGGTTCACAGTTTCCACTTCGGCCCGGAACAGGCTGAGGGCAAGGTTTACATCCAGTCATCACTGCATGCCGATGAGCTGCCGGGCATGCTGGTGGCCTGGCACCTGAAGCTGCGCCTGGCAGAGCTGGCAGCGGCCGGGCGCCTGCGCAGCGAGATCGTGCTGGTGCCCATCGCCAATCCGGTGGGGCTTGAGCAGGTGTTAATGGACATTCCATTGGGCCGTTACGAGCTGGAAAGCGGGCAGAACTTCAATCGCCTGTTTGTCGATCTCAGTGAGGCAGTCGGCAATCAGGTCGAAGACCTGCTGGGCGACGACCCCACGCACAACGTCGAGCTTATTCGCGACGCCCTGAGCCTGGCCCTTGCGGCGCAAACGCCCGCGACCCAGCTGCAATCCCAGCGCCTGGTGCTGCAACGCCTGGCCTGTGACGCCGACATGGTGCTGGACCTGCATTGCGACTTCGAAGCGGTGGCGCACCTGTACACCACGCCCGAGGCCTGGCCGCAGGTGGAGCCGCTGGCGCGCTATATCGGCTCGGAGGCCAACTTGCTGGCGACCGACTCCGGCGGGCAGTCGTTCGACGAATGTTTCACCTTGGTGTGGTGGCAGTTGCAGCAGCGTTTCGGTGAGCGCTTCCCGATCCCGATGGGCAGTTTTTCGGTGACCGTCGAACTGCGCGGCCAGGGCGACGTCAACCACGGCCTGGCGGCGCTGGATTGCCAGGCGATCATCGATTACCTGATTCACTTCGGTGCCATTACCGGTGACGCGCCGCCGCAGCCCGAGCTGCCTTACCCGGCCACGCCACTGGCGGGCGTGGAACCGGTGGCCACACCGGTCGGCGGCTTGCTGGTGTTCAGCGCCCTGCCCGGTGAATACCTGGAAGCCGGGCAACTGATCGCCGAAATCATCGACCCCATTACTGACCGCGTAACGCCTGTGCACTGCCAACATGCCGGCCTGCTTTACGCCCGTTCGCTGCGGCGCATGGCCACTGCCGGCATGGTGATCAGCCATGTTGCCGGCACGCAGGCCTATCGCAGCGGCTACCTACTTTCGCCTTGAGGATGCACGCCCCATGTACAAATTGACCGTTGAAGGCCTGCATAAAAGCTATGGCGACAATGAAGTGCTCAAAGGTGTTTCGCTCAAGGCCAACACCGGTGACGTGATCAGCCTGATCGGCGCCAGTGGTTCGGGCAAAAGTACCTTTTTGCGCTGCATCAACTTTCTGGAAACGCCCAACGATGGCGCCATGACCCTTGATGGTCAGCAGATCCGCATGGTCAGCGACCGCCACGGCATGCGCGTGGCCGACGACGCCGAACTGCAACGCCTGCGTACGCGGCTGGCGATGGTGTTCCAGCATTTCAACCTGTGGAGCCATATGAGCGTGCTGGAAAACATCACCATGGCGCCGCGCCGGGTACTGGGTTGCAGCAAGAAGGACGCCGAAGACCGTGCCCGTCGCTATCTCGATAAGGTCGGGCTGCCGGCACGCGTGGCCGATCAATACCCGGCGTTTCTCTCTGGTGGCCAACAGCAACGGGTGGCCATCGCCCGCGCCCTGGCCATGGAGCCGGAGGTAATGCTGTTTGACGAACCCACCTCGGCCCTCGACCCGGAACTGGTCGGCGAGGTGTTGAAGGTGATCCAGGGCCTGGCCGAGGAAGGCCGCACCATGATCATGGTCACCCACGAGATGAGCTTTGCGCGCAAGGTGTCGAACCAGGTGCTGTTCCTGCACAAGGGTCTGGTGGAAGAGCAAGGCACGCCCGAAGATGTGTTGGGCAACCCCAAGAGCGAGCGCCTGCAGCAATTTCTGAGCGGTAACTTGAAGTAAACCTTTGCCACGCCTGGAGGGTCTCTGACATAGAGCCTCCAGAGCGTCAGCCGCCGAATGGCAAAACCCCTCGACTTCGCCAAAAAATGGTTTGCCGCCAAGGGCTGGAAGCCGTTCGCCTTTCAAAAAGCGGTGTGGGCGGCCGTTAAAGAAGGCCAGTCAGGCCTGCTGCACGCCAGCACCGGCGCGGGCAAAACCTATGCGCTGTGGTTTGCCGCCCTTAACCGCTTCGCCGTCACTCGCCCGCCCGCTACCGGTAAACGCAAAATACCCGCCGAGCCGCTGACGGTGTTATGGATCACACCTATGCGCGCCTTGGCCGCCGACACGGCACGTGCCCTGGAGGCGCCACTGGCGGCACTGGAGATTCCCTGGAGCGTCGGCCTGCGCACGGGGGATACCAGCAGCAGTGAACGCGCACGCCAGACCCGCCGCCAGCCCACCGCGCTGGTGACCACACCGGAAAGCCTGACACTGATGCTTGCGCGTGCCGACAGTGAGACGAGCCTTACGCACCTGCGCATGGTGATCGTGGATGAGTGGCACGAACTGATCGGCAATAAGCGTGGCGTGCAGTTGCAATTGGCGTTGGCGCGCTTGCGGCGTTGGCATCCGGATTTGATGGTGTGGGGGATTTCCGCGACGTTGGGCAACCAGTCCCACGCCCTTGAGGTTCTGGTCCCGCAAGGCGGCGCAATCAATGTGCAGGGGCAGACGGCTAAAGAACTGAAGGTCGACACCTTGTTGCCGCCCACTGTCGAGCGTTTTCCCTGGGCCGGGCATATCGGCTTGAAGATGCTCCCGCAGGTGGTGGCCGAAGTGGAGGCCAGCAGCAGTTGCCTGGTGTTTACCAATACCCGCGCACAGTCGGAGATTTGGTACCAGGCGTTGCTGGAAGCGCGCCCGGATTGGGCCGGCGTGATTGCCCTGCACCATGGCTCACTGTCGCGTGAAACACGCGACTGGGTGGAGCGCGCCCTGAAAGACGGTCAGCTCAAAGCGGTGGTGTGTACCTCGAGCCTGGACCTGGGCGTGGATTTCCTGCCGGTGGAGCGCGTGCTGCAAATCGGCTCGGCCAAAGGCGTAGCGCGCCTGATGCAACGCGCCGGGCGCTCTGGCCATGCGCCAGGCAGGCCATCACGGGTGACGTTGGTGCCGACCCACAGCCTGGAACTGGTGGAGGCCGCCGCCGCCCAGGATGCGATAGCGCAGCGGCGCATCGAAGCTCGCGAATCGCCCTACAAGCCTTTGGATGTACTCGTACAACACTTGGTGAGCATGGCCCTGGGCGGTGGTTTTACCCCGGATGCGCTGTTGGCAGAGGTGCGCGGTGCCTGGGCTTATCGTGACCTTACTGACGCCGATTGGGCCTGGGCGCTGGGGTTTGTGCGCCATGGCGGCCTGTCGTTGACGGCCTATCCGGATTACCGCCGAGTGGAACCCGACGAGCATGGCGTGTGGCGCGTGCCGGATGCGCGCCTGGCGCGGCGCCATCGCATGAGCGTGGGCACTATCGTCAGCGATGCGAGTATCCAGTTGAAATTCTGGAGCAAGGGCGGCGGCGGCAAGAATCTGGGCAGTGTCGAAGAAGGCTTTATCGCCCGGCTCAAGCCTGGCGACGGTTTTTTGTTTGCAGGGCGTTTGCTGGAGTTGGTGCGCGTGGAAAACATGACGGCGTATGTACGCCGCAGCACCGCGAAAAAGGCTGCCGTGCCGCGCTGGAATGGCGGGCGCATGCCGCTATCCAATGAATTGGCGCAAGCGGTGGTCGAGCGCTTTGATGCAGCCGCCCACGGTCACTTTGACGGCCCTGAGATGCGCGCGGTGCAACCTCTGCTACAAACCCAGTTGCGCTGGTCAGGTCTGCCGACACGTGCGCGCTTGCTGGCGGAAGCCCTGAAGTCGCGGGAGGGCTGGCACCTGTTTCTCTACCCGTTCGCCGGGCGCCAGGTGCATCTGGGGCTGGCGAGCCTGCTGGCGTGGCGGGTCAGCCAAGGCCAGCCGGTGACCTTTTCGATTGCGGTGAATGATTACGGCCTGGAACTGTTGAGCGCCACCCCGGTGGACTGGCCGGTGTTGTTGAACGAAGCGCTGCTGAGCCCGGCCAACCTGCTGGTGGATGTAGCCGCCAGCTTGAACGCAGGGGAACTGGCGCTGCGCCGCTTCCGCGAAATCGCCCGCATCGCCGGGCTGGTGTTTGCCGGTTACCCCGGTGCGCCGAAAAGCACGCGGCAGGTGCAAGCTTCCAGCGGCTTGTTCTTTGAGGTGTTCAAACAATATGACCCAGAGAACCTTTTACTGACCCAGGCCGGGGAAGAAGTCCTGCGTGATGAGTTGGATATTCGTCGGCTTGAAGAGACACTCAGCCATCTGTCGGCACTGAAACTCGACCTGCATGTAATCGAACGGCCGACGCCGCTGGCTTTTCCCCTGCTGGTTGAGCGAATGCGCGAGAGCATGAGTTCGGAGAAGCTGTCCGAGCGCATTGCACGCATGGTCAAGGACCTGGAAAAAGTCGCGGATAACGGGAAACGCTGATGCATCATTCGCTGACGCTTGAGGGTGAGGAGCTGTGGCTGCTGCCGGAAAAGGCGATTTACTGGCCCGCCCGCCAGTGCCTGCTGATCGCCGATGCGCATTTTGGCAAGGCCTCGGCGTATCGCAGCCTCGGGCAACCGGTGCCGCAGGGCACCACCACCGAAAACCTGCAGCGCCTGGACCGTCTGTTGTCGGCCCTGCCGTGCACGTGGGTGATCTTTCTCGGCGACTTCCTGCATGGCCCTGGCTCACACGCCAGCGGCACCCTGAGCGCCTTGAGAGCCTGGCGCGCGCGCAATCACGAACTGAACCTGACCTTGATTCGCGGCAATCACGATAAACGCGCTGGCGACCCGCCTGCCGACCTGAGGATTGAAGTGGTGGCCGAGCCGCTGTTGATGGGGCCGTTCGCGCTGCAGCATGAGCCGGATGCCCACCCCAGCCACCATGTGCTGGCCGGGCATGTGCATCCGGTGTACCGGCTGCGCGGCAAAGGCCGCCAGAGTTTGCGACTGCCGTGCTTTCAGATCGGCTCGCGGATCAGCTTGCTGCCGGCGTTCGGAGCTTTTACCGGCGGCTATTCCGTGGAGAAAAGCGATGATCAGCAGTTATTTGTGATCGGCGATCAAGACGTATGGCCGGTGCACTGAAGCGCCAGCCATGTCTTTTGATAAATCAGGCGACAGGCGCTGGAGGCGGCTCATCGGGAAGGACTGGCTCACCGGGCTCGGTGGGCTGCTGTGGCCAATCTTCGTCAGGTTGACCAGGGATGCCGCCCGCATATGCAGGGTCGGCCATCAGGGACCAGGCCAAAACACCAATCTGGTTGGGTTCAAGCCGGGCGAGTTCGGCGCTGATTCGCGGGTCGATCTTCATAAAGTACTCCTCAAGCGTGGCTCGGCGCGTTTTGCACGCGCCGAGGCAGTACACCCAATAGAGTCACTTCACGCAGACTAATTCCCTTTACGTGTAAGACCTTTCGATCAAGCGCGTGGGAGAGTGACGCCGCGCTGGCCCTGGTACTTGCCGGCACGGTCTTTATAAGACACTTCACAGGCTTCGTCGGATTGCAGGAACAGCATCTGCGCCACGCCTTCGTTGGCGTAGATCTTGGCCGGCAAGGTGGTGGTGTTGGAGAACTCCAGGGTCACGTGGCCTTCCCACTCCGGCTCAAGCGGCGTCACGTTAACGATGATGCCGCAGCGTGCGTAGGTGCTTTTACCCAGGCAGATGGTCAGCACATCACGGGGAATCCGGAAGAATTCCACGGTGCGCGCCAGGGCAAAGGAGTTTGGCGGAATGATGCACACGTCGCTTTTAACGTCGACGAAGCTCTTTTCGTCGAAGTTTTTCGGGTCGACGATCGCCGAGTTGATGTTGGTGAACACCTTGAATTCATCGGCACAGCGCACGTCGTAGCCGTAGCTGGACACACCGTAGGAAATCACGGGAGCCGCGCCTTCGCCACGGATCTGGCGTTCAACGAAGGGTTCGATCATGCCGTGTTCTTGCGCCATGCGGCGAATCCACTTGTCCGATTTGATGCTCATGGCGGGTGTCCTGAATAGCGAGGTGGAAAAATTCTGTTGGGCATCTTACCGGGGCCGGCCTTGGGGTTCAAAGGGCGCGGGGCATTTGTTGATGAATGTGCTGCCTGCCATAAGCGGCCGCCACTGTGGCCGGGGCCGACGCAGCAGCGCCAGGCGACTGTAAATACCACCGCCAGTCACGAAAATAGAGAAACCTTCGGAAATACCATTGGCACGTTCGGTAAAAACGGTTAAGGTGACGTCACTGTGTTGCTTGTGTCACTGAGAATCTCTACACGATATGTTGAATTTCGATCCAACCATCTCCAAGAATTTTTCCTGCTCTTTGCACTCAGTCTCGGCCAGGGCTTTTCCTGAGTCGCAGTTAACTTTGTTCAAGGAGTTACACCATGTCTAATCGCCAAACTGGTACCGTTAAGTGGTTCAACGATGAAAAAGGCTTCGGCTTCATCACTCCACAATCCGGTGACGACCTGTTCGTTCACTTCAAAGCTATCCAATCCGACGGCTTCAAAAGCCTGAAAGAAGGCCAACAGGTTTCTTTCATCGCTACCCGCGGTCAGAAAGGCATGCAAGCTGAAGAAGTTCAAGTTATCTAACTTGTACTGACTTAGTCGAAAAAACCCCGCCCTTAAAAGCGGGGTTTTTTTATGCCTGATCGTTCCCACGCTCTGCGTGGGAATGCCTCTTGTGACGCTCTGCGTCACGCTTGGGGACGCTCTGCGTACTGGGCTGCGTTCCCACGCAGAGCGTGGGAACGATCAGGGCAGGTACAAAAAAAATGTGGGAGCAGACTTTATGTGGAAGCTGGCAAGCCAGTTCCTACATAAAGTCTGCTCCCGCATTTTGTTCAGCGTCGCTTATTGGAACAACGACTCACTCGACAAGCCATTCTTCTCAAGGATCTCACGCAAGCGTTTGAGGCCCTCTACCTGGATCTGCCGCACCCGCTCACGGGTCAGGCCGATTTCCAGGCCTACATCCTCCAGGGTGCTGCTCTCATGGCCGCGCAGGCCGAAGCGGCGAATCACCACCTCGCGCTGCTTGTCCGTGAGCTCCGACAACCACTGGTCAATGCTTTGGGAAAGATCATCGTCCTGCAACAGCTCACAAGGATCTGTCGGGCGATCATCCGTCAGGGTGTCCAGCAGGGTTTTATCCGAATCAGGACCCAGCGAGACATCGACCGAAGACACGCGCTCATTCAAGCCGAGCATGCGCTTGACCTCTCCCACCGGTTTTTCCAGCAGGTTGGCGATTTCTTCAGGCGAAGGTTCATGATCGAGTTTTTGTGTCAGCTCACGTGCCGCCCGCAGGTAGACGTTGAGCTCCTTGACCACATGGATCGGCAACCGGATCGTGCGGGTCTGATTCATGATCGCCCGTTCGATGGTCTGGCGAATCCACCAGGTGGCATAGGTAGAGAAGCGGAAGCCCCGCTCAGGGTCGAACTTCTCCACCGCCCGGATCAAGCCCAGGTTGCCCTCCTCGATCAGGTCCAGCAGCGACAGGCCACGATTGACGTAGCGTCGGGCGATTTTCACCACCAGCCGCAGGTTGCTTTCAATCATGCGCTTGCGCCCAGCCGGATCGCCCTTTTGCGACAAGCGCGCAAAATGGACTTCTTCTTCGGGAGTCAGCAAAGGGGAAAAGCCGATTTCATTGAGATACAGCTGCGTGGCGTCGAGCGCCCGCGTGTAGTCAATGTACTTGTGTTGCTTCAACGCGGTGGAGTTCTTGGATTTGGTGCGAACTGAAGGAGTTGGAGACCCTTCATCATTCGACATCGATTCCTTTTCGGTGAGTATCTCCATTTCAAGGAGAACCTCATCGTCGATGTCAAACTCCGGCGCTTCTTTACTGAGAGCCATTGTTATAGTCCTTTGGTGAGTTCGACCTCAAGCTCAAGCGACGCCTTTATCCTTGGCAACGCTGGAGCCTGTTCCTTCTACGTGAGGGAACAGGCTGTGCAACACATCAACGACGGGGTAGGAATTGCAGCGGGTCTACAGGTTTCCCTTGGCGGCGAATCTCAAAGTGCAGTTTCACCCGGTCTGTACCAGTTGACCCCATTTCGGCAATTGTCTGTCCGACTTTGACCTGCTGCCCCTCCCGAACCAACAGCCTGCGGTTATGACCGTAGGCACTGACGTAGGTATCGCTGTGTTTGATGATGACCAGCTCGCCGTAGCCCCGTAAACCACTCCCGGCGTAAACCACTGTCCCATCAGACGCAGCTAAAACAGGCTGTCCCAAATCCCCGGCGATATCAATGCCTTTATTCAAACTACCGTTTGAAGAGAATTTTCCAATCAGCACCCCGTTTGAAGGCCATCCCCAACCGGTCGGCGCCGGCCCGGCAGGTGGCAACGGCGCAGTTGCCGGCTTGCTCGCAACCGCAGGCGCGGCGGTGCCTGCAGGCCTGGTAATGATCGTGGTTTTGCTTGAAGACGAGGCCGAAGATCCGGACTTTGTCACAACTGCCGTCGAGGCCGAACCGGTACGCCCATCGAAACGGATGGTTTGCCCCGGATGTATCGTATAGGGCACAGGAATATTGTTACGAGCTGCGAGCGCCTTGTAATCCCAGCCGTAACGGAAGGCGATCGAGAACATCGTGTCCCCCTTTCGCACTACATATTGCCCGGTGGTGACCGTCGGTTTTTGCGGCACGGCGCTGGCACCGCTTCGATCGACAACCCGAGCGCCACTGGACGGAGAGCTTGAGCAACCCACCAATAAGGAACTCAAGACGAGGCCAAGCACCAGTCGCTGAAAACTTGTTTTACTCATACGCTGCGCAAGACCTGTGAGACTCACCCGCCGCTCCCTTTGTGCTGGCCGAACATGAATGCCTGTATCAGGCTTGAAATATGTCGCAAGTATAACTGGGCATTGGCTTTTTACCGGTACACGACTGAAACGAAAAATTCATCGTGTTTAAACCCGGCGTCCAATCATGTTGACTCAATAAGCCCCGCCGTAAGACACATCCCCATCAACAGAATTCACTGTTTACAAAGAAATGATCAGGCCAGCGGGCCATTGAGCAGCGGAACGAAGCGCACGGCACCCAGTACATGCCGGGAAAAACCTTCGTCCTCACGGATAATGAGCATCAATTGTTGCACTTCGCCAGAGCCCACCGGGATGACCAGGCGCCCGCCGGGGGCGAGCTGATCGAGCAACGCCTGGGGTACGTCGGTGGCGACCGCCGTGACGATAATGCCGTTATACGGCGCCAGCGCCGGCCAGCCTTCCCAACCGTCGCCCCAACGAAACACCACGTTGCGCAGGTTGAGCTCCACCAGGCGCTCCTTGGCGCGGTCCTGCAGGACCTTGATGCGCTCCACCGAGAACACTCGTTCCACCAGTTGCGAGAGCACAGCGGTCTGGTAACCCGAGCCGGTGCCGATCTCCAGCACCTTGTCCAACGGCCCCGCCGCCAGCAACAGCTCACTCATGCGTGCAACCATATAAGGCTGCGAGATGGTCTGGTTGTGGCCAATCGGCAACGCAGTGTCTTCATAGGCGCGATGCGCCAGCGCCTCATCCACGAACAGATGCCGAGGCGTGCGCCGGATGACTTCCAGCACCTGGGCGTTGGACAGGCCTTCTTCATACAGACGCTGGATCAAACGCTCCCGGGTACGCTGGGAGGTCATCCCGATACCACGACGCAACAGGTCGTCTTGTTCACGCGCCATTAACGCAGCCCCTCAAGCCAACCATCCAGACTACTGAAGGCATCACTGAAGGTGCGATCGAGCTGCAACGGGGTAATCGAAACATAACCTTGCATCACCGCATGAAAGTCGGTGCCGGGGCCGCCATCTTCGGCATCGCCGGCGGCAGCAATCCAGTAACCTTCCTTGCCACGCGGGTCGACCACCTTCAACGGCGCTGCCGCACGGGCGCGATGGCCCAGGCGGGTCAGCTGAATGCCGCGGATATGGTCGAGGGGCAAATTGGGAATATTGACGTTGAGCACCGTGCGCGGCGGCAAGTCCAGGGAGCCGTGGGCCTCCACCAGCTTGCGGGCGAAGTACGCCGCCGTCGCCAGGTTATCCAGTTGCCGTGAGGCAAACGAAAAAGCGAACGAAGTGCGCCCCAGGAAACGCCCTTCAAGGGCCGCCGCCACGGTGCCGGAATACAGCACGTCATCGCCCAGGTTGGCGCCCAGGTTGATGCCCGACACCACCAGATCCGGCTCCTGGTCCAACAAGCTGTTGATTGCCAGGTGCACGCAGTCGGTGGGGGTGCCGTTCACGCTGATAAAGCCATTGGCCAGAACCTGCGGGTGCAGCGGACGGTCGAGCGTCAGCGAACTGCTGGCGCCGCTCTTGTCCTGGTCCGGGGCAACCACCACGCACTCGGCGTAATCCTGCAGCGCAGCATAAAGCGCGGCAAGACCGGGTGCGGTGGCACCGTCATCGTTTGATATCAGAATACGCATGGGTTGTCCGTCGGCCCCACCGGCACCAGATCAACAAGCTCGCGCACCAACACAGTGGCGAAGCATCCGGCCGGCAGGACGAATTCCAATTGCAGAATGTCAGGACCGGGATAATGCCACGTCAACCCGCCAATGGGCAGTCGCAGAATGCGACGTTCCTGGCTCATGCCGGCGCTCACCAGCCAATCGCGCAGCTCTGGCTCGCTGGCGGCAATGGTTTGCTCAAGCGTATGGGTCGCGCCGCCGGCCGGTGAATCACCCTCGCCCCACTGCGGGCCGGTGGGGTGCAGGTCCAGAATCGCCAGGCGCGGGTCGCTGCATTCAGCCTCGCCCGCCGGGAAAAAACTGCGACTGTCGGTAAACGCCAGCAGGTCACCGACCTGGGCACGCTGCCAGGAGCCGTCCGCAACCCGCGCCGCCAACACTTTGTTAAACAGAAAGCTGCGCGCGGTCGACAGCAGCCTCGAACGCACATTGCGCTGTTCCGGCAACGCCTTGCGCGCCGCCCAATCACGGGCATCCACGACATTGCCGCCGTTATGGCCGAAACGCTGGGCGCCGAAGTAGTTCGGGATGCCGTGCCGGGCGATCAGCTGCAAGCGTGCGTCAATGGCGGCGGTATCGCCGGCCAATTGGGTCAGGCGCAGGGTAAAGCCGTTGGCCGAATGCGCGCCGCGTTGCAGCTTGCGCCTGTGGCGGCCCATCTTAAGAATCTTGAGGGTGTCGTTTTCGGCGCCGCTCATGTCCGGGTCGGCCTTGCCTGGCAATTGCACGCTGAACCACTGACGGGTCAACGCCTGACGATCCTTGAGCCCGGCGTAGCTGACGGTGCGCAAGGGCACGCCGGCAGCCTTGGCGATACGGCGCGCAGCCTCTTCGGTATTCAGGCCGCGCTTTTCGACCCACAGCCACAGGTGCTCACCGTCGCCGCTCAGGGGAATGTCCAGCACTTCGTCGACCTGGAAATCTTCAGCCGTCGCTTTCAAAACCGCGCGGCCCAGGGCCTCGCCATAGGCACGCGGGCCCAGCAATTGCAGATCATTCATGCGCGCAGCAACAAGGCGACGGAGTGCACCGCGATGCCCTCTTCCCGGCCGGTAAACCCGAGCTTTTCGGTGGTGGTGGCTTTCACGTTGACTTGATCCAATTCAATTTGCAGGTCGGCGGCAATCAGCGCGCGCATCGACTCGATATGCGGGGCCATTTTCGGTGCCTGGGCCACGATGGTGTTGTCGACGTTGCCGACCTTCCAGCCCTTGGCGTGGATCAGGCCGACCACATGGCGCAACAACACACGGCTGTCCGCGCCCTTGAAGCTCGGGTCGGTGTCTGGAAAGTGCTTGCCGATATCGCCCAACGCGGCCGCGCCGAGCAGAGCATCGCTCAAGGCGTGCAGCACAACGTCGCCGTCGGAATGAGCCAGCAACCCATGGTGGTGTGCAATGCGCACGCCGCCCAAGGTGATGAAATCGCCTTCAGCGAAACGGTGCACATCATAGCCGTGGCCAATACGCATAAAAAAACGCCCCGATTTAATTCAGGGCGTGATTCTACCTACTTTTGCCTCACATTAACCGAGCAAAGCACGACCATGATGTCGCAAATGGTCTTCGATGAAGCTGGCGATAAAGAAGTAGCTGTGGTCATAACCCGGCTGCAGGCGCAGTTCCAGCGGATGGTTGGCGGCCTTGGCCGCTTGCTGCAACGCCTCAGGCTTAAGCTGCACGGCAAGGAAATCGTCGCGATCACCCTGTTCTACCAGCAACGGCAGCTTTTCCGAGGCTTCGCTGATCAGCACGCAGGCATCCCACTCGCGCCATTTGGCGCGTTCTTCGCCCAGGTAACGGGAGAAGGCTTTCTGGCCCCACGGGCAATCCATCGGGTTGTTGATCGGCGAAAACGCCGACACCGATTGGTAACGCCCCGGGTTGCGCAAGGCACACACCAGCGCACCGTGACCGCCCATGGAGTGGCCGCTGATGCCGCGCTTGTCCGAAGCCGGGAAATGCGCTTCAACCAAGGCAGGCAATTCCTGCACGACATAGTCATGCATCCGATAGTGCTTGGCCCAGGGTTCCTGCGTGGCATTCAGGTAGAAGCCGGCGCCGAGGCCAAAGTCCCAGGCGTTGTCCGGGTCGCCCGGCACACCCGGCCCACGCGGGCTGGTGTCGGGTGCGACGATGATCAACCCAAGCTCGGCGGCCATGCGCTGGGCGCCGGCCTTTTGCATGAAGTTCTCATCGGTGCAGGTCAGCCCCGACAGCCAGTACAGCACTGGCAACTTGCCGCCCTGCTCCGCCTGTGGCGGCAAGTAGACGGCGAACGTCATGTCGCAACCGAGCACATCGGAATGATGCTTGTAGCGTTTATGCCAGCCGCCGAAGCTCTTCTGGCACGACAGGTTTTCCAGGTTCATGGCCGACCTCAGAAGTGGATGACGGTACGAATGCTCTTGCCTTCATGCATCAGGTCAAACGCTTTGTTGATGTCTTCCAGGCCCATGGTGTGGGTGATAAAGGTGTCCAGCGGGATCTCGCCGGTCAGGGCCATTTCCACATAGCTTGGCAATTCGGTGCGGCCGCGCACGCCGCCGAACGCCGACCCGCGCCAGACGCGGCCGGTGACCAGCTGGAATGGGCGGGTGGAAATTTCCTGGCCGGCACCGGCCACACCGATGATCACCGACTCGCCCCAGCCTTTGTGGCAGCACTCAAGCGCGGCGCGCATCAGTTGTACGTTGCCGATGCACTCAAAGGAGAAGTCCACGCCGCCGTCGGTCAAGTCGACGATCACGTCCTGGATTGGGCGGTCGTAGTCTTTCGGGTTAATGCAGTCGGTGGCGCCCAGTTGCTTGGCGATTTCGAACTTGGCCGGGTTAATGTCGATGGCAATGATGCGACCGGCCTTGGCTTTCACCGCGCCGATCACCGCCGACAGGCCGATGCCGCCAAGGCCGAAGATGGCCACGGTGTCGCCTGGCTTGACCTTGGCGGTGTTGATCACTGCACCGATGCCGGTGGTAACGCCACAGCCCAGCAGGCAGACTTTTTCCAGCGGTGCTTCTTTAGGGATCTTGGCCACGGAGATTTCCGGCAACACGGTGTACTCGGAGAAAGTCGAGGTACCCATGTAATGGAAAATCGGCTGGCCCTTGTAGGAGAAACGCGTGGTGCCGTCGGGCATCAGGCCTTTGCCCTGGGTGGAGCGGATGGCCTGGCACAGGTTGGTCTTGCCCGACAGGCAGAATTTGCACTTGCCGCATTCCGGGGTGTACAGCGGGATCACGTGGTCGCCAACCGCGACCGAGGTCACGCCCTCGCCGATCGCTTCAACCACCGCACCGCCCTCGTGACCGAGGATCGACGGGAAGATGCCTTCCGGGTCGGCGCCCGACAAGGTGTAGGCGTCGGTATGGCACACGCCGGACGCAACCACACGCAACAGCACCTCGCCGGCCTTGGGCATGGCGACATCCACTTCAACAATCTCAAGGGGCTTTTTCGCTTCGAAGGCTACGGCGGCGCGAGACTTGATCATCCGGGTTTCTCCAGGGAGTTAAAAACTGAGGCAGTGAGTGTAAAACATGGCTCAGTGATGAATAATCCAGGCAAAAGCAAAACATTATTGCCATACAGGGATAATCAACATGCTGGAAAACCGCTGGGAAGGCATCGATGAGTTCGTTGCTGTGGCCGAGTGCAGCCAGTTCACGGCGGCGGCCGAGCGCCTTGGGGTTTCTTCATCGCATATCAGCCGGCAGGTGGCGCGCCTGGAAGAACGGCTGCAAACGCGCTTGCTCTACCGCAGTACGCGCAAGGTAACCCTGACCGAAGCCGGCCAGACCTTTCTGCAACATTGCCAGCGCTTGCAGGATGGTCGTGAAGAAGCCTTGCGCGCGGTGGGCGATCTAACCAGCGAGCCAAAAGGCATGTTGCGCATGACCTGTGCGGTGGCGTATGGGGAGCGCTTTATCGTGCCGTTGGTCACGCGGTTCATGGGGCTGTACCCGCAACTGCGCGTGGACATCGAATTGAGTAATCGCCAGTTGGACCTGGTGCACGAGGGGCTGGACCTGGCGATTCGCCTGGGGCGCTTGCAAGACTCACGCATGGTCGCCAGCCGCCTGGCGCCTCGGCGCATGTACCTGTGCGCGTCGCCGTCCTACCTGGCGCGGTATGGTCGGCCACATAGTTTGTCGGAATTGAGTCGGCATAACTGCCTGATCGGCAGCTCGGATATCTGGCAACTGGCTCAGGATGGGCGGGAATTTTCCCAACGGGTGCAGGGAAACTGGCGCTGCGACAGTGGGCAGGCGGTACTGGACGCGGCGCTGCAAGGGGTTGGGTTGTGCCAACTGCCGGATTATTACGTGCTGGAACATTTGCACAGTGGCGCGCTGGTGTCATTGCTGGAGGCGCATCAACCGCCGAATACGGCGGTGTGGGCGTTGTATCCGCAGCAGCGGCATTTGTCGCCGAAGGTTCGCAAACTGGTGGACTTTTTGAAGGCAGGATTGGCTGAAAGGCCGGAGTACTGTGGCTGATTATTCGGCGCCTGTACCGGCCTCATCGCGGGCAAGCCCGGCTCCCACAAGGGAATGCATTTCAAAGGTGGGAGCTGGCTTGCCTGCGATGAAGTCGACACGGTTTAACTGACTACCTGCGGTTAGCCCACCGCAACCTGAGCCATTCAAGATCTTCCGGCCGGGTCACCTTGATGTTGTCCGATCGCCCCTCGATCAAGCGCGGCGCTTGACCGGACCATTCCATGGCCGAGGCTTCATCGGTGATCACCGCATCGGCCACCAGGCTGTCAGCCAAGGCGCGGTGCAAGGCGCCAAGGCGAAACATCTGCGGCGTATACGCCTGCCAGATCAGGCTGCGGTCGACGGTTTCGACCACACGGCCATGCTTGTCGACGCGTTTGAGCGTGTCGCGAGCCGGCACGGCCAGCAGGCCACCAACGGGATCATCGGCCAGTTCAGCCAGGAGTTTGTCGAGGTCATCCCGGCTCAGGTTCGGCCGCGCTGCGTCATGCACCAGCACCCAGTCATCATCACTGGCGCCCAGGGCGTTGAGTTGCAACAACGCATTGAGCACCGAGCCCGAGCGCTCGTCGCCGCCGTCCGCACGCACGATGCGTGGGTCGTTGGCACACGGCAGGTTTGGCCAGTAAGGATCATCAACAGCAAGACTGACCACCAGCCCCTTGAGGCCTGGATGGTCGAGAAAACAGCCAAGGCTGTGTTCCAGAATAGTGCGTCCGCCCAGTTGCAGATACTGCTTGGGACGGTCCGCAGCCATACGGGCACCCACGCCCGCGGCAGGAATCACGGCCCAGAAGGCCGGTAAAGACTCAATCATTGGGCCAACTGGTAGAGGGTTTCACCCTCCTTGACCATGCCCAACTCATGGCGAGCCCGCTCTTCAACGGTCTCCGTACCTTTTTTCAGCTCAAGCACTTCGGCATCGAGGACGCGGTTGCGCTCCAGCAGACGTTCGTTTTCGGCATGCTGGTCGGCAATCTGCTGGGTCAACTCTTTTACCTGCGCAAAGCTGCCATTACCCACCCATAGGCGGTATTGCAGGCCAGCCAGCAACAAGAGCAAGACGAGGAACAACCAATTGGGACTGCGCATCGAAATCCGGGTATCCAGTAAAAAAAGACAGCCATGTAAAACTTTTACAGCAACTGATAGCACGAAGCCTGGAAGACCCAGGCTTGTGCTTGATAGCCGTCAGATTAGCGCCGAAATACACACTGTCGTGAACTTTCCGACACAATCCTTAGACTTTTACCACTTAACAATCAGCCGCGAAACTCGCTGCGACCGTTGTACTTGGCCTTACCTGCCAGTTGCTCTTCGATACGCAGCAATTGGTTGTACTTGGACACGCGGTCGGAACGGCACAGCGAACCGGTCTTGATCTGGCCTGCCGAGGTGCCCACAGCCAGATCGGCAATGGTCGAGTCTTCGGTTTCGCCGGAGCGGTGCGAGATCACGGCAGTGTAGCCCGCAGCCTTGGCCATCTGGATGGCTTCCAGGGTTTCGGTCAGGGTGCCGATCTGGTTGAACTTGATCAGGATCGAGTTGGCGATCTTTTTGTCGATGCCTTCTTTCAGGATCTTGGTGTTGGTGACGAACAGGTCGTCGCCCACCAGCTGGATTTTCTCGCCGATCTTGTCGGTAAGGACTTTCCAGCCATCCCAGTCGGACTCGTCCAGGCCATCTTCGATCGAGATGATCGGGTAGCGCTCGGTCAGGCCTTTGAGGTAGTCGGCAAAACCTTCCGATGTGAACACGTGGCCTTCGCCGGACAGGTTGTATTTGCCGTCTTCGTAAAATTCGCTGGCCGCGCAGTCCAGGGCCAGGGTCACGTCGGTGCCCAGCTTGTAGCCGGCATTGGCCACGGCTTCGGAGATGACTTTGAGTGCATCTTCGTTGGACGCCAGGTTCGGCGCGAAACCACCTTCGTCACCGACCGCAGTGCTCAGGCCACGGGCCTTCAGCACAGCCTTGAGGTGATGGAAAATCTCGGTACCCATGCGCAGGCCTTCGGAGAAGGTCTTGGCGCCCACCGGCTGCACCATGAATTCCTGGATGTCGACGTTGTTATCGGCGTGCTCACCACCGTTGATGATGTTCATCATCGGCACCGGCATCGAGTAAACACCCGGGGTGCCGTTCAGGTTGGCGATGTGCGCGTACAGCGGCAGGTCCTGGTCCTGTGCAGCAGCCTTGGCAGCGGCCAGGGACACGGCGAGGATGGCGTTGGCGCCCAGGCTGCCTTTGTTTTCGGTGCCGTCGAGCTTGATCATCGCGTGGTCCAGGGCTTTCTGGTCCAGCGGGTCTTTGCCCAGCAACAGGTCACGGATCGGGCCGTTGATGTTGGCTACAGCTTTGAGTACACCTTTGCCCAGGTAACGGCTCTTGTCGCCATCGCGCAGTTCCAGCGCTTCGCGCGAACCGGTAGACGCACCGGACGGCGCGCAGGCGCTGCCGATGATGCCGTTATCGAGAAGCACGTCGGCTTCGACGGTGGGGTTGCCACGGGAGTCGAGAACTTCACGACCTTTGATGTCGACGATTTTTGCCATTGTTGTAAACACTCCAAAGTTGACGAAAACGACGCAGCTGTAGGAAATCTTTTGACCGACCGCAAGGGTGGAACAACAGGGCAGGCTTGCAGGCGACAAGGCTCAGGCCCGCAGGCCTGAGCGTTTAGCGTGGGATACTTTACCGGAGAAACGCGGCTTACGCGGTCTCTACCGTCGGAAAACTCTTGACCAGTTCGTCCAACTGCTTCAACTGGGCCAAAAACGGCTCCAGCTTGTCCAGGCGCAGGGCGCAAGGGCCGTCGCACTTGGCGTTGTCCGGGTCCGGGTGAGCTTCCAGGAACAGGCCCGCCAGCGACTGGCTGATGCCCGCCTTGGCCAGGTCCAGCACCTGGGCACGTCGCCCGCCAGCGGAATCGGCGCGACCACCGGGCATTTGCAGCGCGTGGGTCACGTCGAAGAACACCGGGTATTCGAACTGTTTCATGATGCCGAAACCGAGCATGTCCACCACGAGGTTGTTGTAGCCGAAGCTCGAACCGCGTTCGCAGAGGATCAACTGGTCGTTACCCGCTTCCACGCACTTGTTCAGGATGTGTTTCATTTCCTGGGGCGCGAGAAACTGGGCTTTTTTGATATTGATCACAGCGCCGGTCTTGGCCATCGCCACGACCAGATCGGTCTGGCGCGACAGGAAGGCCGGCAACTGGATGATGTCGCACACCTCGGCGACCACGGCAGCCTGTTCAGGCTCGTGGACGTCGGTGATGATCGGCACGCCGAAGGCTTGCTTGATGTCCTGGAAGATCCGCATGCCTTCTTCGAGGCCGGGCCCACGATAGGAGGTCACGGACGAGCGGTTGGCCTTGTCGAAGCTGGCCTTGAATACGTAAGGGATACCGAGCTTCTCGGTCACTTTTACGTACGCTTCACAGACCTGCATCGCCATGTCACGGCTTTCCAGCACGTTCATGCCGCCGAACAGCACCATGGGCTTGTCGTTGGCAATCTCGATGTCGCCTACGCGAATGATCTTCTGGGCCATCAGGTTTACGCCTTCTTCTGATGTTGCGTCAGTGCTGCTTTAACGAAACCGCTGAACAACGGGTGACCGTCGCGCGGGGTCGAGGTGAACTCAGGGTGGAACTGGCAGGCCACGAACCACGGATGATCCGGTGCCTCGACCACCTCAACCAGCTTGCCATCACCGGAGCGACCGGAGATTTTCAGGCCGGCTTCTTTGATCTGCGGCAGCAGGTTGTTGTTCACTTCGTAGCGGTGACGGTGACGCTCGACGATCACGTCCTTACCGTAGCAGTCGTGAACCAGCGAACCCGGCTCCAGCAGGCAGTCCTGCGCGCCAAGGCGCATGGTGCCGCCCAGGTCGGAGGTTTCGGTGCGGGTTTCAACGGCGCCGGTGGCGTCTTCCCACTCGGTGATCAGGCCCACGACCGGGTGGCCGCTGGTGTGATCGAACTCGGTGGAGTTGGCGTCTTTCCAGCCCAGCACGTTACGGGCGAACTCGATAACGGCCACTTGCATGCCCAGGCAGATACCCAGGTATGGCACTTTGTTTTCACGGGCGTATTGAACGGCAGTGATCTTGCCTTCCACGCCACGCAGGCCGAAACCGCCGGGTACGAGGATCGCGTCAACACCTTCGAGCAGCGCAGTGCCCTGGTTCTCGATGTCTTCGGAGTCGATGTAGCGCAGGTTGACCTTGGTACGGTTGCTGATACCGGCGTGGCTCATCGCTTCGATCAACGACTTGTACGCGTCCAGCAGTTCCATGTACTTGCCGACCATGGCGATGGTGACTTCGTGCTCAGGGTTGAGCTTGGCGTCGACGACCGCTTCCCATTCGGAGAGGTCGGCACTGCCGCACTGCAGACCGAAGCGCTCGACCACAAAATCATCCAGGCCTTGCGCATGCAGGATGCCCGGGATCTTGTAGATGGTGTCGGCGTCTTCCAGGCCAATCACCGCACGTTCTTCAACGTTGGTGAATTGCGCGATCTTGCGACGCGAGGAAATGTCGATCGGGTGATCGGAGCGACAGATCAGTACGTCCGGCTGCAGGCCGATGGAACGCAGTTCCTTGACGGAATGCTGGGTCGGCTTGGTTTTGGTCTCGCCGGCGGTGGCGATGTACGGCACCAGGGTAAGGTGCATCAGCATCGCGCGCTTGGCGCCGATTTCGAAACGCAGTTGGCGGATGGCTTCGAGGAACGGTTGGGATTCGATGTCACCTACAGTGCCACCAATCTCGACCATTGCCACGTCGGCATCGCCTGCACCCTTGATGATGCGGCGCTTGATTTCGTCGGTGATGTGCGGGATCACCTGGATGGTTGCACCCAGGTAGTCACCACGACGCTCTTTGCGCAGCACGTGCTCGTAGACACGGCCGGTGGTGAAGTTGTTGTTCTGGGTCATGGTCGTGCGGATGAACCGCTCGTAGTGGCCCAGGTCCAGGTCGGTTTCGGCGCCGTCGTGAGTGACGAACACTTCACCGTGCTGGAACGGGCTCATGGTGCCCGGGTCAACGTTGATGTACGGGTCCAGCTTGAGCATGGTGACCTTAAGTCCCCGCGCCTCCAGGATGGCCGCCAATGAAGCGGAGGCAATGCCTTTCCCCAATGAAGAAACAACACCGCCCGTGACGAATATGTAGCGCGTCATGAAAAACCCTAGAAGTCTGCGTTAAAGCGGTCCGAGCCGCCGGGGAAAGCGAAGGAAGGCCGAAGCCCCCGATCACCTGCATTAATCACAGTGCACCTTTCAAAAAAACCGCCGCGTGGTGACAGACCAGCAATGAAACACCGGTACGTTGATCGCTACACATTTTTTGGAATCGCCCAGCAAAGACTGCTTGGTAATCGGCAACTGCTGCGATTCAGCTGAATCCACAGAAGTTGTATCAAGAAGGGAGCGTAGTCTACCGGAAAGCCTCTATCAGCTCAAACCTTGATCGCATGTCTGTGGCATCCAATGTAATTGCCAGTTGCCCGTCGAGCTGGCCCATAACCCCGCGAGGGTTGGGACAGCGAGCAATTGCTCGCCCTGATAGAGCAGCGGCAATCTGCCACGCATGAAGCCTGGCAAGCCACTTTCATTCAGCAGGCGCTTCAGGTCGCGCCGGCCTCGACCTGGCACATCGATGATTTCGCCACCTTGGCGATAACGAATCACCAACGGGCCTGCGGGCGCCTCACCACTCAATCTCAACTGACCATTACCGGGTAACTCTAGTGGGTTTTGCGGATGGGGCCAGCTCACCGGCGTGTCGGAAAACTCTGAGTAGGTGGAAGGCAGCCACCACACGCGCTCGCCGCTGCGGTGCAACTGACCATCGGCCAGGCGCCACAGCGGTTGCGCATCACCCTTGGCATCCCGCAAGGCATACCAACCGGCCCAGTGGTCGCTGTCGGGTAAACGCGTCAGCGGCGTCAGCCAATGGCGCAGGGCATTGCGCTGGCGGGCGTCGGAAAGCCCGCGCAAGGGAGCGAGGGCCAATGACGGCAAGGCCAGCCAGGGAAACGGCGAAGGTGGGTCGGCGGCTTGCAGGTCAATGACGGCCAATTCGTCGAGCAAGGCCTGGGCTTCGCTCAAGTGCTCGGCAGTACGGGCCAGGCTGGCGACGGCTTGGGGCCAGCGCTCGGTCAGCAGCGGGAACACACGATGGCGCAAGTAATTGCGTGCAAACCGGGAATCGGCGTTGGAAGGGTCTTCGATCCACTGCAACTGATGCTGCTGCGCATAGGCTTGCAGCTCGGCGCGTGAGACATCCAGCAACGGCCGTACCAAGTGTCCGTCAGCCAAGTGCGCCCCCGCCAATGGGCGATGCGCCGGCATGGCCGCCAAGCCTCGCACCCCCGCGCCGCGCAACAGGCGAAACAGCAGGGTTTCGGCTTGGTCGTCACGATGCTGGCCGGTGAGCAGCACCTGCCCTGCCCCGGTCACCTCGGTAAACGCCCGGTAGCGCGCATCACGCGCTGCACGTTCAAGGCTGGCACCCGACTGGACTTGCACGCGCATCACCTGCAAAGGCACGCCCAGCTCGTCACAGACGGCTTGGCAATGACCTGGCCAGGCATCGGCGGCCGCTTGCAGGCCATGGTGAACATGGATTGCGCTGAGGGGCGGCAGGGTTTCGGTGTTTGCCAGGGAGGCCAGGAAGTGCAGCAGGACGGTGGAATCAAGGCCGCCAGAAAAGGCGACATGCCAGGCGGGGGCGTTGCGCCAAGGGGTGAGGTTTTGCAGGAGTTTGGCGGTCAGGGTGGGCTTCATAGCAAAGTACGCCATCAATCTGGAAAGCGATAACCCAGCATACACAAAGCAAATGTGGGAGCGGGCTTGTGTGGGAGCCGGGCTTGCCCGCGATGCAGACAACTCGGTTTATCTGTTACACCGAGTTGATGCTATCGCAGGCAAGCCAGCTCCCACATAAGCCAGCTCCCACATTGGGTACTGCGTCGACTTAGAGGCCGTAGCTCATCAGGCGCTCATAACGACGCTTGAGCAGCGCTTCATTGTCCAGCTTCTTGAGCATCGCCAGTTGCGAACCCAGCTCGGCACGGATAGTCGCAGCAGCGGCAGCCGGGTCGCGATGGGCGCCGCCCAATGGCTCGGCGATAACCTTATCCACGATGCCCAGGCCTTTGAGGCGATCGGCGGTGATACCCATGGCTTCGGCAGCGTCCGGGGCTTTTTCGGCGGTTTTCCACAGAATCGAGGCGCAACCTTCCGGCGAAATCACCGCGTAGGTCGAATATTGCAGCATGTTCAGTTGGTCGCAGACGCCAATGGCCAGCGCACCGCCGGAACCACCTTCACCAATCACGGTGGCGATGATCGGGGTTTTCAAGCGGGACATCACACGCAGGTTCCAGGCAATCGCTTCGCTCTGGTTGCGCTCTTCGGCGTCGATACCCGGGTAGGCACCCGGGGTGTCGATGAAGGTCAGGATCGGCATCTTGAAGCGTTCGGCCATTTCCATCAGGCGGCAGGCCTTGCGGTAGCCTTCCGGGCGCGGCATGCCGAAGTTGCGACGCACCTTTTCACGCACTTCACGGCCTTTCTGGTGACCGATCACCATCACTGGCTGGTCGTCCAGGCGAGCGATACCGCCCACGATGGCTGCGTCGTCAGAGAAGTGGCGGTCGCCATGCAGCTCGTCGAACTCGGTGAAAATGTGCTGAATGTAGTCCAGGGTGTACGGACGGCGCGGGTGGCGGGCCAGGCGCGCGATCTGCCAGCTGGTCAGCTTGCCGAAGATGTCTTCGGTGAGCGAGCTGCTCTTGTCTTGCAGGCGAGCGATCTCATCGCCGATATTCAGCGAATTGTCATTGCCGACCAGGCGCAGTTCTTCAATCTTGGCTTGCAGGTCAGCGATCGGCTGTTCGAAATCAAGAAAATTCGGGTTCATAAGCGTCCGTCTTGGGTCGACGGCCAGGGAGTGCCTGGCCAGCCGGTTGTCTATTCGCGCCCTACCTTAAGGGAGAGGCGCGTTTAGGTCGAGATTAAATGTTCAGCCGAGATCAGACTTATCTGACCGTCAGCGGTATTGGAGGAAGACGTTGTCTCGCCCGAACTGGTCACGCAAAGCTTGAATCAAGCCATCAGCGGGATCAATTCGCCACGTCTCGCCAAACTGCAACATCGCCTTGGCGTCGTTGCCGGTGTACTCCATGGTCACCGGGCACGCGCCGCGGTGACGTTTGAGCAGGTCACCCAACCAGCGTAGCTGATCGCCTTTGAGGGCTTCGGTCTTGACCTTCAGGCGCAGGCTTTCGGCCAGGTTGGTGCGCGCATCTTCCATGCTCATCACCCGCTTGATCCGCAGGCGCAGGCCGCCGGAGAAGTCATCGTTGCTGACCTCACCCTCCACCACCACCATGGCATCGGTCTGCAGCAGCGACTGCGCGGAGTGGAACGCATCGGCAAACAGCGACGCCTCGATGCGACCCGAGCGGTCATCAAGGGTAATAAAGCCCATTTTGTCGCCCTTCTTATTTTTCATCACCCGCAGGGCGATGATCATGCCGGCGACGGTCTGGGTATCGCGCGCCGGCTTCAGATCGATGATGCGCTGGCGGGCGAAACGGCGTATTTCACCCTCGTACTCGTCAATCGGGTGACCGGTCAGGTACAGGCCCAGGGTGTCCTTCTCACCTTTGAGACGCTCCTTGAGGGTCAGTTCCTTGGCCTTGCGATGGTTGGCATAAACGTCGGCATCTTCCTCGACAAACAGCCCGCCAAACAGGTCGGCGTGGCCGCTGTCATGGGTGCGGGCGGTCTGTTCGGCGGCCTTGATCGCTTCTTCCATGGCGGTGAGCAGCACCGCACGGTTGCGGTCGATATTCGCCTGGTAAGCCTTGGGCTCATCATGGAAATACGGGCCGAGACGGTCAAGTGCCCCACTGCGGATCAAACCATCGAGGGTGCGCTTGTTGATACGCTTAAGGTCGACCCGTGCGCAGAAGTCGAACAGATCCTCGAACGGCCCGTGCTGACGCGCCTCGGTGATCGCTTCGACCGGGCCTTCGCCCACGCCCTTGATGGCGCCCAGGCCATAGATGATGCGGCCTTCGTCGTTCACCGTGAACTTGAACTCCGAGGCGTTCACGTCCGGCGCGTCGAGGCGCAGCTTCATGGTGCGCACTTCCTCGATCAAGGTCACGACCTTGTCGGTGTTGTGCATATCCGCCGAGAGTACCGCCGCCATGAACGGCGCCGGGTAGTGGGCTTTCAGCCACGCGGTCTGGTACGACACCAGGCCGTAGGCGGCAGAGTGGGATTTGTTGAAGCCGTAACCGGCGAACTTCTCTACCAGGTCGAAAATGTTACCGGCCAGGTCCGCGTCGATATTGTTGGTGGCGCAACCCTCAATGAAACCACCGCGCTGCTTGGCCATTTCCTCGGGTTTTTTCTTACCCATGGCGCGACGCAGCATGTCTGCGCCGCCGAGGGTGTAACCCGCCATCACCTGGGCAATCTGCATCACCTGTTCTTGATACAGGATGATGCCGTAGGTCGGTGCCAGTACCGGCTTGAGGCCTTCATACTGGTAATCGGAGTGCGGATACGCCAGTTCGGCGCGGCCGTGCTTACGGTTGATAAAGTCGTCCACCATGCCCGATTGCAGCGGGCCAGGACGGAACAGGGCCACCAGTGCGATCAAGTCTTCCAGGCAGTCGGGCTTGAGCTTTTTGATCAGCTCTTTCATGCCGCGCGACTCAAGCTGGAACACCGCCGTGGTTTCGGCTTTTTGCAGCAGCTGGTAGGTAGGTTTGTCATCCAGCGGGATAAACGCGATATCCAGCGGCTCCTCGTCGACCTTGGCGCGTTCGCGGTTGATGGTCTTGAGCGCCCAGTCGATGATCGTCAGGGTTCGCAGGCCGAGGAAGTCGAACTTCACCAGGCCGGCCGCCTCCACATCATCCTTGTCGAACTGGGTGACCAGGCCATCGCCTTCTTCATCGCAATAAATCGGCGAAAAATCAGTGAGCTTGGTCGGCGCAATCACCACACCGCCGGCGTGTTTACCGACGTTACGCACCACACCTTCGAGTTTGCGCGCCATGTCCCAGATTTCGGCGGCTTCTTCATCGACCTTGATAAAGTCGCGCAGGATTTCTTCCTGCTCATAAGCCTTCTCAAGGGTCATGCCGACTTCAAACGGAATCATCTTCGACAGACGGTCCGCCAGGCCGTAGGACTTACCCTGCACCCGCGCTACGTCGCGGATTACGGCCTTGGCCGCCATGGAACCGAAGGTGATGATCTGGCTCACGGCGTTGCGGCCGTATTTCTCGGCCACGTACTCGATCACACGGTCGCGACCGTCCATGCAGAAGTCGACGTCGAAGTCGGGCATGGAAACCCGTTCCGGGTTCAGGAACCGTTCGAACAGCAGGTCGTATTCCAGCGGGTCAAGGTCGGTGATCTTCTGCACATAAGCCACCAGCGACCCGGCACCCGAACCCCGGCCTGGGCCTACCGGCACGCCGTTGCTCTTGGCCCACTGGATAAAGTCCATCACGATCAGGAAGTAACCGGGGAACCCCATCTGGATAATGATATCCAGCTCGAAATTCAGCCGGTCAACGTAGACCTGGCGCTTGGCCTCATAGTCTTCGGTGGTGTCCTTGGGCAGCAGAACGCTTAAGCGCTCTTCCAGGCCGTCGAACGACACCTTGCGGAAATACTCGTCGATGGTCATGCCATCGGGAATCGGGAAGTTGGGCAGGAAGTGCTTGCCCAGCTTCACTTCAATATTGCAGCGCTTGGCGATTTCGACCGAGTTTTCCAACGCCTCAGGCAGGTCGCTGAACAGCTCGGCCATTTCATCGGCACTTTTGAGGTACTGCTCTTCGCTGTAGTTCTTGGAGCGACGCGGGTCATCCAGGGCCCGGCCTTCGCCGATGCACACACGGGTTTCGTGGGCCTCGAAATCTTCTTTCTTGATAAAGCGCACATCGTTGGTCGCAACCAGCGGCGCGCCCAGCTTGTCGGCCAGGGCCACGGCGGCGTGCAGGTGCTCTTCATCGTTGGGGCGGTTGGTGCGCTGAACTTCCAGGTAGAAGCGATCGGGGAAGACGTCCATCCACTCGCGAGCCAGCACTTCGGCTTCCTGGGGGTTGCCGCCCAGCAGCGCGATACCGATCTCACCTTCCTTGGCGGCCGAGAGCATGATCACGCCCTCGCTCGCCTCGGCTACCCATTCACGCTCGATAATGATCGAGCCGTTGCGCTGGCCGTCGATAAACCCGCGGGAGATCAATTCGGTGAGGTTGCGATAACCCACGCCATTCATCGCCAACAGGCTGATGCGACTCAGTGGGTTATCCGGGTCTTTGTTCGACAGCCACAGGTCGACGCCACAGATCGGCTTGATGCCGGCGCCCATGGCGTTTTTGTAGAATTTGACCAGGGAACACATGTTGTTTTGATCGGTAACCGCCACCGCAGGCATGTTCATGCCCACCAGGGTTTTGACCAGCGGTTTGATCCGTACCAGGCCGTCGACCAGGGAGTATTCAGTGTGCAGGCGCAGGTGAACGAATGAAGCCGGCATAGTGATCCTGTCTAAAAACTTAGAAACAACAAGGCCCGGGATTGTACCGGGCCTTGAGCAAAACATCAGCCTCGCGACTAAACCCCGATCAGGCTCTCGCGCGCCTCGTAAGCCTGGCGGACCGGGGCGAACGAGCGACGGTGGATCGGCGTCGGGCCCAGGCGAGTCAGGGCTTCCAGATGAACGGGCGTCGGGTAGCCTTTATGACCACCGATGCCATAACCCGGATAGATCAATTCGAACGCCGCCATTTCGCGGTCGCGGCTGACCTTGGCCAGGATCGAGGCGGCGGCAATCGCCGGAACCTTGCTATCGCCCTTGACCACGGCCTCTGAAGGCATCGCCAGTTTGGGGCAGCGGTTGCCGTCGATCATCGCCATTTTCGGCGTGATGTGCAGCCCTTCGACGGCGCGCTGCATGGCCAGCATGGTCGCGTGAAGGATGTTCAGTTCATCGATCTCTTCGACTTCAGCCCGGGCGATGTGCCAGCTCAACGCTTTTTCGCAGATCTCGTCGTAGAGCTTTTCACGGCGTGCTTCGGTGAGTTTTTTCGAGTCATTGAGACCGAGGATCGGGCGATTTGGGTCGAGGATCACCGCCGCCGTCACCACCGCGCCACACAACGGGCCGCGCCCTACTTCATCCACACCGGCGACCAGTGCGTCGGCGTGTGCGACCAGACTGAAATCCAGGCCCATTTGCGTGGTCATAAAGCGTCCTGTTTTTGCCCGATCAAGGTCAATACGGCATCGGCCGCCTGGTTCGATGCATCACGCCGCAGGGTGCGGTGGATGTCGTCAAAACCACGGGTCTGCTCTTCGCCGCCGTCGATCAAGGGTAGTAGGGTTTGTGCCAGGGCTTCGGGCGTCGCATCGTCCTGCAACAACTCCGGCACCAGCAGGCGTTGGGCCAGCAGGTTAGGCAAGGAGATGTAAGGGCTCTTGACCATGCGCTTGAGAATCCAGAATGTCAGCGGCGCCAGGCGATAAGCCACCACCATTGGGCGCTTGTACAGCAGCGCCTCCAGGGTCGCGGTGCCCGAGGCAATCAGTACCGCATCACAAGCGGCAAGTGCCAGGTGCGACTGGCCGTCGAGCAAGGTCAACGGCAGAGTGCGGCCTTCGAGCAACGTCTCGATTTGTGCACGCCGTTGCGGGCTGGCGCAAGGCAACACGAAACGCACGCCTGGCTTCAAGGCTTGCAGGCGTTCGGCAGCCTCGAAAAACACACTGGCCAGACGCCCGACTTCACCGCCACGACTGCCCGGCATCAGTGCCACCAGCGGACCGTCGGGCAAGCCCAGCTCGGCACGCGCGGCGGCGCGATCAGCTTGCAGTGGGATAGTGTCGGCCAAGGTATGCCCGACAAACCGCACCGGCACGCCCTTCTCTTCGTAAAACCTGGCCTCGAACGGCAGCAAGGTCAGCATCAAGTCGCAACCCTCACGGATCTTCAGCACGCGCTTCTGCCGCCACGCCCATACGGACGGGCTGACGTAATGCACGGTCTTGATGCCGGCCTGACGCAACTTGAGCTCGATATTGAGGGTGAAGTCCGGCGCATCGATGCCAATAAAGACGTCGGGCTTTTCTTCGATCAGGGTTTGAATCAGCAGCTTGCGGCGCGCCAGCAACTCACGCAGGCGGCCCAGCACCTCCACCAGCCCCATGACCGACAGGCGCTCCATGGGAAAGTAGGAGGTCAGACCTTCGGCCTGCATTAGCGGGCCGCCCACACCGATAAACTCCACTGCAGGATGCTGGGCCTTGAGTGCCCGCATCAGGCCAGCGCCCAGAATATCGCCGGAAGCTTCACCGGCCACCAGCGCGATTCGCAGATTAGCCATGATCAGCGGGTGATGCCGCGGGTCGATGCCTGGATAGAGTCACGGAACACCGCAACTTCCGGGAACAACGCTGCCGGCTCGGTCAGTTCAGTCAGGGCCTGTTCAACCGTCAGCCCCTGACGGTAAACCGTCTTATAGGCGCGGCGCAGGGCGTGAATCGCATCTTCGCTGAAACCACGACGGCGCATGCCTTCGAAGTTCATGCTGCGGGCTTCGGCAGGGTTGCCGAACACCGTGACAAATGCAGGAACATCCTTGCCGATCGCGGTGCCCATGCCGGAAAAGCTGTGGGCGCCGATATGGCAATACTGGTGAACCAGGGTGAAGCCGGACAGGATCGCCCAATCGTCAACGTGCACATGGCCGGCCAGCGCCGTGTTGTTGACCAGGATGCAATGGTTGCCGATCACACTGTCATGGCCGATATGCGCATAGGCCATGATCAAATTGTGGTCACCCAAGGTGGTTTCGGCACGATCCTGCACAGTGCCCCGGTGAATGGTCACACCTTCACGGATGATGTTGTGATCACCGATTACCAGGCGTGTCTCTTCACCCTTGTACTTCATGTCCGGGGTGTCTTCGCCTACCGAGGAAAACTGGTAGATGCGATTGTGTTTGCCAATGCGGGTCGGACCTTTGAGGATCACGTGTGGCCCGATGACAGTCCCCTCGCCGATTTCAACACCTGCGCCGACGATCGACCAGGGGCCGACCTCAACGTCGGCGGCCAGAACGGCCGACGGATCGATGATTGCGCGAGGGTCAATCAAACTCATAGTTTGCGTTCCGCGCAGATGATCTCGGCGGAGCACACCGGCTTGCCGTCCACCGAAGCCTGGCATTCGAACTTCCAGATCTGGCGCTTGCAGCTGATGAACTTGGCTTCCAGGATCAACTGGTCACCCGGGGTGACCGGGTTGCGAAAGCGCAATTTGTCGGAGCCCACGAAATAGTAAAGCGTCCCGTCGGCAGGCTTGAGGTCGAGCATTTTGAAACCAAGGATACCGGCAGCCTGGGCCATCGCCTCGATGATCAGCACGCCCGGCATGATGGGATGCGCGGGGAAGTGACCATTGAAGAACGGTTCGTTGATGCTGACATTCTTGTAGGCACGAATGCGCTTTTCCTCGACGTTGAGGTCCACTACTCGGTCCACCAGCAGGAACGGGTAACGGTGAGGCAGGTATTCGCGAATCTCGTTGATGTCCATCATTTCGGGGGGAAGCCTGTAATAAAGATTGGGGGCGGGCGAACTAAACGCACGCCCCGCTAGCAAATCAAGGAGGCAGTCTAGCGGCTGTGCACACTTGATATGGAAATGGTATCAGCCTTCTGATGAAGCATTACCGCCAGGGGTCACGTCCTCGACACGCTTTTCGACCTGCTTGAGGCGTCGGGCCATGTCGTCGATCTTGCGCAAACGTGCCGCACTTTTGCGCCATTCAGCCGCCGGCTGCATGGCCGTACCGGAAGAATAGGAACCCGGCTCGGTAATCGAGTGGGTCACCATGGTCATGCCGGTGATGAAGACGTTGTCGCAAACTTCAATATGACCCACCAGGCCTACGCCACCGGCGAGCATGCAATGCTTGCCGATCTTGGTACTGCCGGAGATGCCTACACAGGCCGCCATGGCGGTGTGATCGCCAATCTGCACGTTGTGGGCGATCTGGATCTGGTTGTCGAGCTTCACGCCGTTACCGAGCACGGTATCGGCCAAGGCCCCGCGATCCACAGCGGTGTTGACACCGATTTCCACGTCATCGCCGATCAATACGCCGCCGACCTGGGCAATTTTGTGCCAGATGCCTTTGGCGTTGGCAAAACCGAAACCTTCACCACCGATCACGGCGCCCGACTGAATCACCACCCGCGCACCAATACGCACGTCGTGGTACAGGGTAACCCGCGGTGCCAGCCAACCATCGGCGCCGATTTCACAGCGCGCACCGATAAAGCAATGAGCACCCACCGTGACGCCGGCAGCAATGCGCGCACCACTCTCGATCACCGCAAACGCACCAATGCTGGCCGCAGGATCAACCTGGGCATCATCGGCAATCACGGCCGAAGGATGTATACCAGCCGCCGCCTTGGGTTTTGGATCGAACAGGTGCGACGCCCGGGCATACGCCAGGTAAGGGTCGGCAACCACCAGCGCATCCCCGGCAAACCCTTCGGCGTCAGCGGCCTTCAGCAACACGGCTGCGGCTTGGCTGTCGACCAGGTATTTACGGTATTGGGGATTTGCGAGGAAGCTCAACTGAGCTGGGCCAGCCTCCTGCAAGGTGGCTAGCCCAGTGATTTCTTTCTCCTTGGAGCCACGCAAGGTGGCCCCCAGGAACTCGGCCAACTCGCCGAGCTTGATAGTCGCGGTCATGGCTTACTTCAGCTGGTTCATGCGCTCGATCACCTGGCGGGTGATGTCGTATTGAGGCTTGACGTCAATCACGGCGCCGCGCTCGAACACCAGGTCAAAGGCACCTTTCTTGATGACTTCTTCCACAGCGCTGTCGAGCTTAGGCTTGAGCTGCTTGAGCATTTCACGGTCAGCAACGGCTTTGGCTTCGTTCAGCTCCTTGGATTGGAACTGGTAGTCGCGGGCCTTTTGCTTGAACTCAAGCTCCAGACGCTCACGCTCGCCTTGCTGCATTTTGTCGCCACCGGCTACCAGACGATCCTGGATACCCTTGGCACTGCTTTCCAGCGTCTTGAGCTTGGTCAGTTGCGGACCGAACTTCTTCTCGGCATCCACGGCGTAACGCTTGGCCGCGTCGGATTCCAGCAGGGCCATCTGATAGTTCAGGACGGCGATTTTCATTTCGGCGAAGGCCGGTGTGGTTACCAGCACGGTGGCCAGCAGAACCAATTGAGTCAACTTACGCACGATGTACTCCTACAGAATCCGTTGTCGTTATCTTGGGTCAGACGCTTAGAACGTCTGGCCGAGGGAGAATTGGAAAATCTGGGTTTCAGCGTTATCCGGTTTCTTGATCGGCATGGCCAAAGCAAAGCTCAATGGGCCAAGTGCGGTCACCCACGTCACACCCACACCAACGGAGCTGGCGAGGTTGCTCAGGCTGACGTCGTTGCACTGGGTCTGGGACACAGAACCAGGAGCCGGGTTGTTGACCTGCTGGCACTTGGAGTCGAACACGTTACCCACGTCCCAGAAAACCGAAGTACGCAGCGAACGCTGATCTTTGACGAATGGCAGTGGGAACAGAAGTTCAGCACCACCCTGGATCAGTACGTTACCACCGAATGCCAGAGCGTCATTGTTGGAATCAGGGAGCGTGCCTTGGTTACCGGTTACCGCTTGACCACGACTCGGCGTACCGCGCGGGCCCAAGGTGCTGTCCTTGAAGCCACGAACCGAGTTGAAACCACCTGCATAGTAGTTCTCATAGAACGGCAGACCACTGGTCGAACCATAACCGTCGCCATAACCCAGTTCGGTGTGCAGGCGCACGGTGTAGTTGTCGCTCAGGGGCTGGAACAACTGGCCACGGTAGTCGAGTTTGAAGAACGACAGGTCGCTGCCCGGCGTAGTGGCTTCAGCAGTCAGGCTTTGGGAATGGCCACGGGTCGCCAATACACCTTTGTTCAGGGTCGATTCCGACCAGCCAACCGACGCCTTGAAGTTCAGGAACTGGTCACCTTCACGACGCACGAAGTCGAAAATCTCGTCCGTGGTGTACACACCAGTCTTGATTTTGTCCTGTTGCGCAGTAAAACCGAAGGTCAGACGCGAAGTCTCGCTGATCGGGTAACCGATGTTGACACCGGCGCCGAGGCTGTCGATCGCGTAGCTGGCAACGTCAACGTTAAGGTCTTTGTAGTCGGTGGTGCGGTAGAAGGCGTTGTAGCCAAGGCTCACACCGTCAGCTGTCCAGTAGGGATCGACATAACCGAAGTTATAGCGGCTCTGGTATTCGCTTCGGGTCAGGCCGATGGAGACCTTGTTACCGGTACCGAGGAAGTTGTTCTGGGTGATCGAACCACCGAGGATCAGACCGGCACTCTGTGCAAAACCGACGCTGGCGGTGATCGAGCCCGACGCTTGTTCTTCAACGGCGTAGTTCACGTCAACCTGGTCATCCACACCCGGTACGGCCGGGGTTTCGACGTTGACTTCCTTAAAGAAGCCCAGGCGCTCAAGACGGGTCTTGGACTGGTCGATCAGGTAAGTCGACGCCCAGCCACCTTCCATCTGACGCATCTCGCGGCGCAGCACTTCGTCCGCAGACTTGGTGTTGCCACGGAAGTTGATGCGGTTCACGTAAGCACGCTTGCCAGGGTCGACAACGAAGGTGATGTCCACGGTGTGGTCTTCATCGTGCGGGGTCGGCACGCCGTTGACGTTGGCAAAGGTATAGCCTTCGTTACCCAGGCGACGGGTGATCAGTTCGGACGTGGTGGTCATCAGCTTGCGCGAGAACACCTGGTCTTTCTGCACCAGCAACAGCGACTTCACCTGGTCTTCAGGGACTTTCAGGTCGCCGCTGAGCTTGACGTCACGCACGGTGTATTTCTCACCCTCGTTGACGTTGACGGTGATGTAGACGTGTTTTTTGTCCGGGGTGATGGACACCTGGGTCGAAGCGATATCCATGTTGATATAGCCACGGTCCAGGTAGTAGGAACGCAGACGTTCCAGGTCACCGGAGAGTTTTTCACGGGCGTACTTGTCATCGTTCTTGAAGAACGACAGCCAGTTGGTGGTCTTGAGTTCGAACAGGTCGATCAGGTCGTCATCAGCAAACTTGGTGTTACCCACCACGTTGATGTGCTGGATGGCCGCCACGGTGCCTTCGTTGATCTTGACCTTGAGGCCAACACGGTTACGAGGCTGCGGGATCACTTCGGTTTCCACGGACGCGGAGTAGCGACCCTGGGCGACGTACTGACGTTGCAGTTCGTTACGCACACCCTCGAGGGTGGCGCGCTGGAAGATCTCGCCTTCGGCCAGGCCGGATTGCTTGAGACCCTTCATCAAGTCTTCAGTGGAGATCGCCTTGTTACCCTCGATCTCGATACTGGCGACGGAAGGTCGCTCAACGACGGTGATGACCAGGACGTTACCTTCGCGACCCAGTTGGATATCTTGAAAGAACCCGGTTTTGAACAGCGCACGAGTGGATTCCACCAGGCGACGATCATCCGCCTGTTCCCCGACGTTCAACGGCAAGGCACCAAAGACGCTACCGGCGGAAACCCGCTGGAGGCCGTTGACGCGAATATCGGAGATAGTGAAGGACTCGGCGTGAACTTCGGCGATCATCAATACGGTGAGAACCGCAGTTAGCAGCAGACGTTTCATGAAGTCCTTTCTTATTCCAACTGGCAATAAACAAACTGCCGCAAAATGCGGCAGATTCGCAATTCAGCGAAGCGTTACAGTCGTCCCAGATCGTTGACCAGAGCTAACAACATCACTCCGACCACCAAACTGATACCGATCTGTATCCCCCAACCCTGCACCCGATCCGACAAGGGGCGACCACGCACCCACTCGACCAGATAAAACAACAGATGCCCCCCATCCAATACTGGAATGGGCAACAAATTCAGAACTCCAAGGCTAATACTCAGATAAGCCAGGAAATTCAGGAAATCCGCGACACCCGACTGGGCAGAAGCGCCCGCCACTTTAGCAATGGTTATCGGTCCACTCAAGTTTTTTACCGAGAGCTCGCCGAACAACATTTTCTTGAGCGATTCGAGGGTCAGCACACTCATGGTCCAAGTGCGTTTTGCACCCTCGCCAATTGCGGCCAACGGCCCGAAGCTGACCTCCCGTACCATCGATGGCGGCCAGTCGACACCTTTTACCCCGGCACCCAGATAACCCCCGGCTGCCTTGGCTTCCCCACGTACCGCCAGGGTCACAGGGACGTCGATTTGAGCACCATCGCGCTCAACTTTCAGCACAATTTTGGTATCAGGACGTACACGCACCAGGTCGACCACTTGCTGCCAGTCGCCCAGCGCCTGGCCATCGAGTGCCAGCAAGCGATCGCCGGTTTTCAGACCTGCGGCTTGCGCCGGGCCTTTCGGGTCCAGCTCGGCCAGCACCGGCGGCAAGGCCGGGCGCCAAGGCCGAATCCCCAACGATTTGATCGGATCAGGCTCATCCGCCCCCTTGAGCCAATGGTCCAGGGTTAGAGCGCGAGGCGTCTCGGCAGTGGAATCCGGTTCGCGCACCAGCACATTAATGGTGCCGCTTTCACCCATGCGGCGTACCAACTGCAAATTGACTGCGCCCCAACCCGTGGTCGGCTCGCCATCAATGGAAACAATTTCTTGCCCTGCGACCAGGCCGGCCCTGGCCGCCATGCTATCCGCTTCGACCGCGCCGATGACCGGGCGCACCTGTTGGCTGCCCATCATGGCCAGGACCCAGAAGAACACCATCGCCAACAGGAAGTTAGCGATCGGACCGGCAGCCACAATCGCGATACGCTGACGAACGGTCTTGCGATTGAAGGACTGGTCCACCTGGTCGGCGGGCACTTCGCCTTCACGCTCGTCGAGCATCTTGACGTAGCCACCCAGCGGAATGGCCGCAATCACGAATTCGGTGCCACGCCGATCATGCCAACGCAGCAACGGCATGCCGAAACCGACGGAAAAGCGCAGTACCTTGACGCCGCAACGACGCGCCACCCAAAAGTGGCCGAATTCGTGGAAGGTAACCAGCACACCCAGAGCAACCAGGGTGCCGACAATCATGTAGAGCGCACTCATCTAATTTCTCCGCATTCCAATCCAGTGCCTGAAGACTCAAACCTGCCCACAGACTAACGCGCGTTGCGGTTCAACCATTGCTCGGCCAGTGTGCGGGCCTTTGCATCGGCCTCGAACACTGCACCTAAATCATCCACTGCCACAACGGGCTCAAGGCTCAAAACTTCCTCGATGATACTCGGGATCTGCGGGAAGCGAATACGCCCGTCCAGAAACGCCGCCACAGCCACCTCGTTTGCCGCATTGAGCATCGCCGGCGCGCTGTTGCCCGCCTCTGCCGCTTGCCGCGCCAAACGCAGGCACGGGAAGCGTTGCTCGTCCGGCGCCTCGAAGTCCAGGCGCGCAACCGCGAACAGGTCCAACGGCGCGACACCCGAGTCAATCCGCTCCGGCCAGGCCAAAGCATTGGCGATCGGCGTGCGCATGTCCGGGTTACCCAACTGCGCCAACACCGAACCGTCCACGTAGTCGACCAGGGAATGAATCACACTTTGCGGGTGGATCACCACTTCAACCTGATCGGGCCGAGCGTCGAACAACCAGCACGCCTCGATCAACTCCAGGCCTTTGTTCATCATGCTCGCCGAGTCCACGGAAATCTTGCGCCCCATGGACCAATTCGGATGTGCACAGGCCTGATCAGGCGACACGTGCTCCAGATCAGCCAGCGGAGTTTGCCGGAACGGGCCACCGGATGCCGTAAGAAGAATCCGTCGTACACCCACCTGGCTCAAGCCGCGGGCAAAATCGCCGGGCATGCACTGAAAGATTGCGTTGTGCTCACTGTCGAGGGGCAGCAACACCGCGCCGCTCTTGCGTACCGCCTGCATAAAGAGCGTGCCGGACATCACCAGCGCTTCTTTATTGGCCAACAGGATCTTCTTGCCGGCATCCACCGCCGCCAGGGTCGGGCGCAAACCCGCCGCGCCGACAATGGCCGCCACCACGGTGTCCACCTCGGCATCCGCCGACACCTGGCACAAACCTTCCTCACCGACCAACACCTGCGTGACCAGCCCGGCAGCCTGCAGTTGTTGCTGCAAGCCACGCGCCGCCGTCACTTCAGGCACCACGGCAAAGCGCGGCGTGTGACGCACGCACAGGGCCAGCAGCTCGGCCAAACGGGTGAAGCCGGTCAAGGCAAACACCTGATAACGATCAGGGTGGCGAGCGATCACATCCAGGGTGCTCAACCCGACCGAGCCGGTTGCACCCAGCACGGTCACCTGTTGCAAGCGGCTCACGAAGCCGTCATCCACAGCAGTACGGCAAAGATTGGAATCGCAGCGGTAAGGCTGTCGATACGATCCAGCACGCCGCCATGACCCGGCAGCAGGTTGCTGCTGTCCTTGATTCCGGCCTGGCGCTTGAACATGCTTTCAGTCAGGTCGCCCACCACCGAGATGAACACCACGACGGCCGTACCCAGCAGGGCCAGGAGTATTTCCTTTACCGACCAGTCGCGCACAACACCCACCACCAGCGTGATCAGCAAGGTCAACGCCAAGCCGCCGTAGACGCCTTCCCAGCTTTTGCCGGGGCTGACCGCCGGGGCCAGCTTGCGCTTGCCGAAGGCGCGGCCGGAGAAGTAGGCGCCGATATCCGCGCCCCACACCAGCACCATCACCGCCATGATCAACCAGTTGCCCATGGGCGCATTCTTGATTTCCACCAGGCCTTGCCAGGCCGGCAGCAAAATCAGCAAGCCGATCACCAATTTACTGGCGACACTGGACCAATGGCCGCTGGTGCGCGGAAAGGTCAGCACCAGGAAGGTCGCGAGCGCCCACCACAGTACCGCAGCGCCCAATACCCAAGGCACCACGATACTCGACAGGGTATGCATCAGAAACAGCAACAGCGCCACGACAGCGGCGTAGACCACGCGCGGCAATTGCGCGTTGAAGCCCGCCAGACGCGCCCATTCCCAGGCACCCAGGGTCACGACCACGCCGATAAACAGCGCAAAGCCGGAACCGTCGAGCAGGAAAAACCCACACAAGGCAATCGGCAGCAGAATCAGTGCGGTGATGATTCGTTGTTTAAGCATTTAAACCCGGGCTCCAGCTTCGATCTGCTCGCTCGTTTTACCGAAGCGGCGCTGACGGGAAGCGAAATCGGCCAGCGCATTACGCATGGCATCGTGTTTGAAGTCCGGCCAGAACAGGTCGGAGAAGTACAGCTCGGTATAGGCTAGCTGCCACAACAGGAAATTGCTGATGCGGTGCTCGCCACCGGTGCGGATGCACAGGTCCGGCAACGGCAGGTCGCCGGTCACCAGGCAGGTTTGCAGCAGTTCGGGCGTGATGTCGTCGGGCCGCAGGTGCCCGGCTTGTACTTCGCGGGCCAGGCGCTGCGCGGCCTGGGCGATATCCCACTGGCCGCCATAGTTGGCCGCGATCTGCAGTACAAAGCGGTCGCTGCCGGCGGTGATGGCTTCAGCTTCGCGCATGGCCGCCTGCAACTCCGGATGAAACCGCGAGCGGTCACCGATGATACGCAGGCTGATGTTGTTGTCGTTGAGGCGCTTGGCCTCACGACGCAGAGCCTTGAAGAACAGGTCCATCAAGGCACTGACTTCTTCGGCCGGCCGTTGCCAGTTCTCACTGGAGAAGGCAAACAAGGTCAACACTTCGACCTTGGCCTCGGCACACACCTCAATCACGGCGCGCACTGCATCGACACCCGCTTTATGCCCGGCGACACCCGGCATAAAGCGTTTCTTCGCCCAGCGATTATTCCCATCCATGATGATCGCGACATGGCGCGGCACCACAGAGGGCACAGTCTGCTTGGTCTTTTCCATGAAGGCGTCCTGACCCCTTATACGGCCATCAGGTCCTTTTCTTTCTCTTCCGTGGCCTTGGTGATCTGGGCCTCGGAATCTTTGGTCAGCTTGTCGATGTCGGCGACGGCGCGACGCTCTTCGTCTTCGCTGATTTCCTTGTCCTTGACCAGCTTCTTCAGGTCACCCAGTGCATCACGGCGGATATTACGCACCGCAACCCGCGCGTCTTCAGCCGCGCTGCGCGCCTGCTTGGTGAAGCCCTTACGGGTTTCCTCGGTCAAGGCCGGCATGGAGATCAGCAGCAACTCGCCCAGGTTGGTCGGGTTGAGGTTCAAGCCGGCGCTCTGGATGGCTTTGTCGACAGCGCCGAGCATGTTGCGCTCAAAAGCCACGACTTGCAGGGTGCGCGAGTCTTTTACGGTGATGTTGGCTACCTGGGTGATGGAGGTATCAGTACCGTAGTACGGCACCATCACACTGCCCAGAATGCTTGGGTGCGCCTTGCCGGTACGAATCTGACCAAACGCGTGGTTCAGAGACTCCAGGGATTTGTGCATACGCTCTTGAGCGTCTTTCTTGATTTCGTTGATCATTGTTGGCCTTCCTCGATCAGAGTCCCTTCCGCGCCGCCGTGTACGATATTCAGCAGGGCACCGGGCTTGTTCATGTTAAATACGCGCAGCGGCATCTTGTGGTCGCGGCACAGGCAAATAGCCGTCAGGTCCATCACACCCAGCTTGCGATCCAGCACTTCATCGTAGGTCAGATGATCGAACTTCTCGGCATGCGGGTCTTTGAATGGGTCGGCAGTGTAGACGCCATCCACCTTGGTGGCCTTGAGCACCACGTCGGCATCGATTTCGATGGCGCGCAGGCAAGCAGCCGAGTCCGTGGTGAAGAACGGGTTGCCGGTACCGGCAGCAAAGATCACCACTTCCTTGGCGTTCAGGTGGCGCATGGCTTTGCGACGATCATAGTGATCGGTCACGCCAACCATGGAAATAGCCGACATCACGATGGCCGAAATATTGGCGCGCTCCAGGGCGTCGCGCATGGCCAGGGCGTTCATCACAGTGGCCAGCATGCCCATGTGGTCGCCAGTGACACGGTCCATACCGGCAGCGCTCAGTGCCGCGCCTCGGAACAGGTTACCGCCGCCAATCACCAGGCCGACTTGTACGCCGATGCCGACCAGTTGGCCGACTTCGAGTGCCATGCGGTCGAGCACCTTGGGATCGATCCCGAACTCTTCCGAGCCCATCAGGGCCTCGCCGCTGAGCTTGAGTAGAATGCGTTTATAGCGAGCCTGATAACCACTGCCCTGCTGAGCCATTGCGAATCTCTCCTGCGGCGTATTTTTTAAAAATTCTTGGCGAGCCGTTTACGGCTTGCGTTCACTCTAGCTGGACGCTATCACAGCGCCATCGGAACACGGCTTTGTAAGCCAGTTCCGACAGGAAACCAAATAAAATTGGCCTTCCCATTTGAAAAGAGGCTGCGCGCGTGAGCGGGCAGCCTCTTTCGGCGACAGTTGAAAACTGTCTTATTGCTTGGCGGCAGCCAGCTGGGCAGCAACTTCTTCAGCGAAGTTGTCGACCGGCTTCTCGATGCCCTCGCCTACTTTGTAGTAGGTGAAGGAAACGATTTCAGCACCGGCTTTCTTGGCCAGTTCGCCAACCTTGATTTCAGGGTTCTTGACGAACGCCTGCTCAACCAGGCTCGCTTCAGCCAGGAACTTGCTGATACGGCCTTTGATCATGTTTTCAACGATGTTTTCCGGCTTGCCGGCGATCTTGTCGGCGTTGAGGCTCAGGAACACGGCTTTTTCGCGTTCGATTGCGTCAGCGGAGACTTCCGATGGCAGCAGGAATTCAGGGTTGCTGGCCGCTACGTGCATAGCGATGTCTTTGGCCAGCTCAACGTCGCCGCCTTTAAGGGCAACCACAACACCGATTTTGTTGCCGTGCAGGTAACCACCAACCACATCACCTTCGATGCGAGCCAGGCGACGGATGTTGACGTTTTCGCCAACCTTGCCGACCAGTACCAGGCGATCAGCTTCTTGAGCTTCGATCAACGGCTCAACGGTAGTGAGCTTGTCGTCGAATGCTTTCTTGACGCTGGCAGCAACGAATGCCTTGAAGTCGTCCTGCAGAGCCAGGAAGTCGGTCTGGGAGTTCACTTCCAGCAGAACGGCAGCCTTGCCGTCTTCAACCAGAGCGATAGCGCCTTCAGCAGCAACGTTGCCTGCTTTCTTGGCAGCCTTGATGGCGCCGGAAGCACGCATGTCGTCGATGGCTTTTTCGATGTCGCCGCCAGCCTTGGTCAAGGCCTTTTTGCAATCCATCATGCCTTCGCCGGTACGCTCACGCAGTTCTTTAACCAACGCTGCAGTAATCTCTGCCATTTCAAAATCCTCTTGGATAGGTTTTCAACCATTCCACCCGATCAAACGGGCGATCAATTCTTCCCGAATCACCCTTGTAGGCCGCTGCACGTTACAGAAGTTGTAGCTGCGCTGCCGACAAATGGTTTTCGAGGTGGCAAAAAGGGGGCCAAGCCCCCTTTTTGCTTACTGAGTCAACGCCAGGGCGCTAATTACTCAGCGGCAGCTACCGGAGCTTCTTCAACGAACTGCTCGGTACCACCAGCAACGTGGTTGCGACCACGGATTACAGCGTCAGCCATCGAACCCATGTACAGCTGGATAGCGCGGATTGCGTCATCGTTGCCTGGGATGATGTAGTCAACGCCTTCCGGGCTGCTGTTGGTATCGACTACGCCGATAACCGGGATGCCCAGCTTGTTGGCTTCGGTGATCGCGATGCGCTCGTGATCAACGTCGATAACGAACAGTGCGTCAGGCAGACCGCCCATGTCCTTGATACCACCCAGGGAACGATCGAGCTTCTCAAGATCGCGAGTGCGCATCAGCGCTTCTTTCTTGGTCAGCTTGGCGAAAGTACCGTCTTCGGCTTGCACTTCAAGGTCACGCAGACGCTTGATGGAAGCACGGATGGTTTTGAAGTTGGTCAGCATGCCGCCCAACCAGCGGTGATCGACGTACGGCGAACCGCAACGTGCTGCTTCTTCAGCAACGATCTTGCCAGCGGAACGCTTGGTGCCGACGAACAGGATCTTGTTTTTGCCCTGGGCCAGACGTTCTACGAAAGTCAGAGCTTCGTTGAACATTGGCAGGGTTTTTTCAAGGTTGATAATGTGGATCTTGTTACGCGCGCCGAAAATGTATTTACCCATTTTCGGGTTCCAGTAACGGGTCTGGTGACCGAAGTGCACACCGGCCTTCAGCATATCGCGCATGTTGACTTGGGACATGATAGTTCCTTAATAAGTCGGGTTTGGCCTCCACGTATCCCAATGACCAACCAGCGGCATCAAGGCCTCCGGCACCCAGGTCATCGTGTCGACACGTGTGTGGATTTAAGCTTTGCGGGGTATCCCCGGAAAGCGGCGCATTTTATACCACACGAAGGACGAAAACGAAACCCGCAATCACATTTGCCGGCCACCGCGTTCGCGTAACCCCTTGAATAGAGCCAACATACCCCTACTCCATAGAAAGAAGCGATCATCAGAGGCTCATGATTTGACGCCAGCGTCTGTTAGAATCGCGTTTTTTGAGGCTTGTGCGAATTCCGTAACCATTTGTCGCACGCCCGTAAACCGTATTGATTTCAGCGCGTCGCGCTAGAGAGAGCCTGTATGACCGTTAGTTTGAAAACCGCCGAAGACATCGCCGGCATGCGCATTGCCGGCAAACTGGCTGCCGACGTGCTGGAAATGATTGCCGAGCATGTCAAGCCAGGCGTCACCACCGAAACCCTGAACCAGATCTGCCACGACTATATAGTCAACGTGCAGAAGGCCATCCCTGCCCCCCTGAACTACAAGGGCTTCCCCAAGTCGATCTGCACCTCGGTCAACCACGTGGTCTGCCACGGGATTCCAGGCGACAAGCCGTTGAAGGACGGCGACACCCTGAACATCGACGTTACCGTGATCAAGGACCGCTATTTCGGCGATACCAGCCGCATGTTCCACGTCGGCAATGTGCCGGTCTGGGCTGAGCGCCTGTCCCAGGTCACCCAGGAATGCATGTACAAGGCGATCGAGATCGTAAAACCTGGCTGCCGCCTGGGCGACATCGGTGAAGTGATCCAGAAGCACGCAGAAAAGAACGGCTTTTCGGTGGTGCGCGAATTCTGCGGCCACGGTATCGGCACCGTATTCCACGAAGAACCGCAGATTCTGCACTACGGCCGCGCCGGCACCGGCATGGAACTCAAGGCAGGCATGACCTTCACCATCGAGCCGATGATCAACCAGGGCAAGGCCGACACCAAGGTGCTGGGCGACGGCTGGACCGCCATCACCAAGGACCGCAAGCTCTCGGCCCAGTGGGAACACACCCTGCTCGTCACCGAAACCGGCTACGAGATCTTCACCCTGCGCGCAGACGACACGATCCCTCGCGTCTCGGCGTAATGGTTGCCTCGGTTTTCCAGCGACACCGTTGTGACTGACTCCATAGACAGATAGGAAAGCCGATCGATGCCCCAGGTGGATCCCGAACTCTTCGACCGTGGCCAGTTCCAGGCCGAACTGGCCCTGAAGGCAAGCCCCATCGCCGCCTTCAAGAAGGCTATCCGCCAGGCCCGCGAGGTGCTCGATGCGCGCTTTCGCAGCGGCCGCGACATCCGTCGGCTGATCGAGGATCGCGCCTGGTTCGTCGATAACATCCTGCAAAAGGCCTGGGAACAGTTCAGCTGGAGTGAAGACGCCGACATCGCTCTGGTGGCGGTCGGCGGCTACGGGCGCGGCGAGTTGCACCCCTACTCCGACATCGACCTGCTGATCCTGCTGGACAGTGCCGACCATGAGATCTTTCGCGATTCCATCGAGCGTTTTCTGACGTTGCTGTGGGATATCGGCCTGGAAGTCGGCCAGAGCGTGCGCTCGGTGGACGAATGCGCCGAAGAGGCGCGCGCCGACCTCACCGTGATCACCAACCTGATGGAAAGCCGCACCATCGCCGGCCCCGAGCGCCTGCGTCAGCGCATGCTGGAGGTCACCAGCACCGCACATATGTGGCCGAGCAAGGAGTTCTTCCTGGCCAAGCGGGCCGAGCAAAAAGCCCGGCACCACAAGTACAACGACACCGAATATAACCTGGAGCCCAACGTCAAAGGCTCACCGGGCGGGCTGCGCGACATCCAGACCATCCTGTGGGTGGCTCGTCGCCAGTATGGCACCCTCAACCTGCGTGCCCTGGCTGGCGAAGGCTTTCTGGTCGAGAGCGAAAATGCACTGCTGGCCTCGTCCCAGGAGTTCCTTTGGAAGGTGCGTTACGCCCTGCACATGCTCGCCGGGCGCTCCGAAGACCGCCTGCTGTTCGACCACCAGCGCTCCATCGCCACCCTGCTGGGCTTTGAAGGCGAAGACGCCAAAACCAGCATCGAAAGCTTCATGCAACAGTATTACCGCGTGGTCATGAGCATTGCCCAGCTCAGCGACCTGATCATCCAGCACTTTGAAGAAGTGATTCTGGCCCCGGAGGACGAAGCCCCGCCGCTGCCGATCAACTCGCGCTTTCAACTGCACGACGGCTATATCGAGGCGCGCAACGACAATGTGTTCCGCCGCACACCGTTCGCCATGCTGGAAATCTTCGTGCTGATGGCCCAGCAGCCGGAAATCAAAGGCGTGCGCGCCGATACCATCCGCCTGCTGCGGGAAAACCGTCACCTGATCGACGATGAGTTTCGCAACGATATCCGCAACACCAGCCTGTTTATCGAACTGTTCAAGTGCAAGATCGGCATCCACCGCAACCTGCGGCGCATGAACCGCTACGGCATCCTCGGCCGCTACCTGCCGGAGTTCGGCTTTATCGTCGGGCAGATGCAACATGACCTGTTCCACATCTATACCGTGGACGCCCACACGCTCAATTTGATCAAACACCTGCGCAAGTTGCAGTACACCCAGGTGTCGGAGAAATTCCCGCTGGCCAGCAAGCTCATGGCCAAGTTGCCCAAGCCCGAACTGATCTACCTGGCCGGCCTGTACCACGACATCGGCAAAGGCCGGCATGGCGACCACTCCGAAGTGGGCGCGGTCGATGCCGAAGCCTTCTGCCAGCGCCACCAACTGCCGCTGTGGGACAGCCGCCTGATCGTCTGGCTGGTGCAGAACCACTTGGTGATGTCGACCACCGCCCAGCGCAAAGACTTGTCCGACCCGCAGGTGATTCATGATTTTGCCGGGATCGTCGGCGATGAAACCCGCCTCGACTACCTCTACGTGCTGACCGTCTCCGACATCAACGCCACCAACCCGACACTGTGGAACTCCTGGCGCGCCAGCCTGTTGCGCCAGCTCTACACCGAGACCAAGCGCGCGCTGCGCCGTGGCCTGGAAAACCCGGTGGACCGCGAGGAGCAGATCCGCCGTACCCAAAGCGCGGCCCTGGATATCCTGGTGCGCGGCGGTAACGACCCGGATGACGTCGAGCAGCTATGGTCGCAACTGGGCGATGATTACTTCCTGCGCCACACTGCCGGCGACGTGGCCTGGCACAGTGACGCGATCCTACAGCAGCCGGCCGACGGCGGGCCACTGGTGCTGATCAAGGAAACCACCCAGCGCGAATTCGAGGGCGGCACGCAGATCTTCATCTACGCGCCGGACCAGCACGACTTCTTCGCTGTGACCGTGGCCGCCATGGACCAGCTCAACCTGAACATCCATGACGCGCGGGTTATCACGTCCAGCAGCCAGTTCACCCTCGACACCTATATCGTGCTCGACACCGACGGCGACTCGATCGGTGACAACCCCGCACGCGTGAAAAAGATCCGTGAAGGCCTTACCGAGGCTTTGCGCAACCCGGACGACTACCCGACCATCATCCAGCGTCGGGTACCGCGCCAGCTCAAGCACTTTGCGTTTGCGCCCCAGGTGACCATTTCCAACGACGCCCAGCGCCCGGTCACAGTGCTGGAACTCAGCGCACCCGACCGCCCAGGCTTGCTGGCGCGCATCGGCGGGATCTTCCTGGAGTTCGACCTGTCGTTGCAAAACGCCAAGATTGCGACCCTGGGGGAACGCGTGGAAGACGTGTTTTTCATTACCGACGCCGACAACCAACCGCTGTCCGACCCGCAGCTGTGCCTGCGTTTGCAGGAAGCCATCGTGCAGCAGTTGAGCGTGACCCAGGAACCGGGTGTCGAGCTGACCAGACTGACCATTTGATTTTTAACATTGTGGACACGATTCATGTGGGAGCTGGCTTGCCTGCGATGCAGACACCTTGGTCTATCAGGCAAACCACAGTGATGCCATCGCAGGCAAGCCAGCTCCCACAGAGTGCGTGCTGACCGTAAGAGGCTTACATGAACAACGCCCTGAACCAGCTCCAGCCCTACCCGTTCGAGAAACTGCGCGCCCTGCTCGGCAGCGTCACGCCCAACCCGGACAAACGCCCGATTGCGCTGTCGATCGGCGAGCCGAAGCACAAATCCCCAGCCTTCGTAGCCAAGGCCCTGGCGGATAATCTTGACCAGATGGCGGTGTACCCGACCACTCTGGGCATCCCGGCCCTGCGCGAGGCCATCGGCGCCTGGTGCGAGCGGCGCTTCGACGTGCCCACAGGTTGGCTGGACCCGGCGCGCAACATCCTGCCGGTCAACGGCACCCGCGAGGCGCTGTTTGCCTTCACCCAAACCGTGGTCAACCGCGCTGACGATGCACTGGTGGTCAGCCCCAACCCGTTCTATCAGATCTACGAAGGCGCTGCGTTCCTGGCCGGGGCCAAGCCGCATTACCTGGCGTGCCTGGACAGCAATGGTTTCAACCCGGACTTCGACGCCGTCTCGCCAGACATCTGGAAACGCTGCCAGATCCTGTTCCTGTGCTCACCCGGCAACCCGACCGGTGCGCTGATCCCCGTCGAGACCCTGAAAAAGCTCATCGCCCTGGCCGACGAATATGACTTCGTGATCGCCGCCGACGAGTGCTACAGCGAGCTGTACTTCGACGAACAAACTCCGCCGCCAGGCCTGCTCAGTGCCTGCGTGGAACTGGGCCGCCAGGATTTCAAGCGTTGCGTGGTGTTTCACAGCCTGTCCAAGCGCTCCAACCTGCCGGGCCTGCGCTCGGGTTTCGTGGCTGGCGATGCCGATATCCTCAAGGCCTTCCTGCTGTACCGCACCTATCACGGTTGCGCGATGCCGGTGCAAACCCAGCGGGCCAGCATTGCTGCCTGGCAGGATGAAGCTCACGTATTGGCCAACCGTGATTTGTATCGGGAGAAATTCGACGCCGTGCTGGCCATTCTCAAGCCAGTGCTGGATGTACAAGCCCCAGACGGCGGCTTCTATCTGTGGCCGAACGTGAAGGGCGACGATGCCGCGTTCTGTCGTGACTTGTTTGTAGAAGAACACGTGACCGTAGTGCCGGGTTCGTACCTGTCACGCGAAGTGGACGGTTTCAACCCGGGTGCCGGGCGCGTACGCCTGGCGCTGGTGGCGCCGTTGGCGGAGTGTGTGGAAGCGGCAGAACGGATTCGCGACTTCATAAGTCGTCGCTGAACATCCCTGCGCTGCCCGTACTGTGAATAAAGTGCGGGCAGCGCCATATCATCGACACTGCGCTGCATAAGCAGCTGTTTGCGTAAAAATGATAATCGGTGGAACCTTATCAGCCACAAGTACCACTCAATGTTCATTAACGTTTTGAACAATGTGGACATGGCACGATGACGAACCTGAGCACAGCAACTCTCGGTTTCACCTCCATACGCACTCACGACAGTGATAGATATCAAACGTCCCCGGATAAATCCCACTCAAGAAAAACCCGCGCAGTTTCAGCACCCGAAAAATACTGGCCGCAAAATTCCACGCTGAAGATCGCTGTCTATGATGCCGACGAAGAAGCACTGGAGCAGATAAAAAAAGCTGCGAATCTTTGGCTACCGCATATCAATCTGACCTTCGAATTTGTTTCAGGGGAAGAGGGAGATATACGCATCGCGCTGGACTATGGGGAGACTCAATCAGGCAGCTCTGCACTGGGCACCAACGCGCAAAAGGTGCCCTTCTACATGCCGACCATGGTGTTGCCAAACCCTTACGACAACCCAAGATTCGAAGCGATTACAGCCCATGAATTCGGGCATGCCCTAGGGCTGTACCATGAACATAAACACCCCGATAGAACGATCGATTTTAATACGCCGGTCATCTACAGACATTTCAAAGGCCATGGGTCGGATGAAGCCATCCATAAAGACATTCTCCAGCGCCTTGCTGGACAAGACGTCGCCGCCTCCGAATACGATCAAAACTCAATCATGCATTACGGCTTCAGCCGCGACGAGCTATGGAAGCAGCCGGCGATCCCCTGGCCCACCCGATTGACAGAACTGGATAAGTCTTTCATAGCCTCGCAATACCCCAAACCTTAAGGCACCGCGGTGCGCACAACTACTTCATCACCCCCAGATTCGCCTCACTCATATCCAGATCCGCCAATACTTCGCGCAACACGTCATCACCAATCTGGTGATGACGGCTCAGGCTGTACAACTCCAACCGCTGGGCGCGCAGGGCCTTGAGCCGCAACTTGCGCTCAAGCTGGTCCATCTGCAACGCCAGCGCCTGGGCTTCGGCCGAATCGTTGAACACGTCCAACTGGTGACGATACTCGGACATCAACCGTGCCTTAAGCTCAGCGGCCAACGCCGCCTGGGCGGCGTCAGGGGTTTCGCTTTCTGCCGGTTCTTCTGCTTCAAGGGCATGGATCGCCGCCACGGCAGTTTTTTTCCACGCTTCACGCACTTCGTTATGGCGTTTTTCGTCGGGGCTTTGCTCGATACCGCGCAACAGCAATGGCAACGCAATGCAGGCGGCCACCAGCGACAGCAGGATTACCCCGGCGGCGATGAAGATCAGCAGGTCACGCTGAGGAAAATCCTGGCCGGGCGCCAGCAGCAAAGGCACCGACATCACACCCGCCAACGTGACCGCACCGCGCACGCCACCCACGGTCAACAGCCAGCAGGAGCGCGCCGTGGGCACAAGTGTCAATTCGCTTTTCCCACGTAGCCGCCGCAACAGGCCCGACAGCCGCCAGATGCTTTGCACCCAGACAAACCGTAACACCACCAGCACCAGGAAAATCGCAACCACATCCAGGCAGCGGTACAGCAAGGTTGGCCACAGTGTCGGCTCATGGCTGACCACGGCCTTGATGATGTCGGGCAGTTGCAGGCCCAGCAGCAGGAAGATCAGGCCATTAAACGCAAACTCCAGCAGCGACCACACACTGCGGTTGAGCAAACGCGTGCTGGTCTGGCGTGGCAGCAAGTCGAGCCAGCTTTGCATCATGCCCGCCGCCACCGCCGAGAGAATCCCCGAGGCGCCCAGGCGCTCGGCCAGCACATAGGCTGCGAACGGCAGCAACAACATAAACACCACGTGGGTGGCCGGGTCGTCCCAGCCCCGCGCGATCATCCAGGCGCGTAAACGGCCGACCAGCCAACTCAGCGCCACGCCAACGGCCAGACCGCCCACCGCCACCAGCACAAAAGTGAGGCTGGCATCCGCCAGGGAAAACACGCCGGTCAACGCAGCCGCCAGGGCGAACTTGAAGGTCACCAGGCCGGAGGCATCATTCATCAATGCCTCGCCTTGCAGCATATGCATCAGAGGTTTTGGCAGGCGATTTTGGGAAATGGCCGACACCGCCACGGCGTCAGTCGGGGACAATACAGCCGCCAAGGCGAAGGCCACCGGCAACGGGATCGTAGGCAATATCCAATGGATGAAGTAACCGGCGCCCACCACGGTAAAGAGCACCAGCCCCACCGCCAGCGTAAGGATCGGGCCTCTGAGCCGCCACAATTCGCGCTTGGGCATGCGCCAGCCATCGGAGAACAGCAACGGCGGCAGGAACAGAAACAGGAACAGCTCCGGGTCCAGCGCTACGTGCAGCCCCAGCGTCGGCCAGGCCAGCAAGGCCCCGGCGGCGATCTGCACCAAAGGCAACGGCAGGGGAATAATGCGCCCGACAAGGCGTGAAACGCTGACCAGCATCAGCAGGATAAGAACAGTGTAGGCGGTTTGCATAACGCGGGGTTCCCGGACAATCGACTTGCTATGACACCGATCAGGCAACAACAGGCCGTTGAAGTGCCATATTAACCGGCTATGTTACCCCCATGGCTGCGCAACGGCTTTTGCACATAAGTCGCACTGAATCATCGGCGAGTATGACGAGCGGCACCCAAACCCGCTGGCCGTGGCATAATCCGTGACCTTTAACTTTCATACGTCCAAAGGGGGGCAATTCCTTGACCGCTTCAAGCAAAACCTTGCACCTTTTCGGCATCAAAGCCTGCGACACCATGAAAAAGGCGCGCACCTGGCTCGATGAGCACGCTGTGAGCTATGAGTTCCACGACTACAAAACGGCCGGTATCGACCGCGAACACTTGACCCAATGGTGCAATGAGCACGGTTGGCAGGTGGTTTTGAACCGTGCGGGCACCACCTTTCGCAAACTCGAAGACGAACGCAAAGCCGATCTCGATCAGTCGAAAGCCATTGAATTGATGCTCGCACAACCCTCGATGATCAAGCGCCCGGTGCTCGATCTCGGTGACAGAACCCTGATTGGCTTCAAGCCAGATAGTTATTCGGCGGCCCTCAAGTAGGCCAGCCTTCCATTTTTGTAGAGGTAACAGCATGTCCAATTCCCTGTTCAGCCTGGGCTTCGGCGTCGGCACTCAGAACCGCCAAGGTGCTTGGCTGGAAGTGTTTTACGCACAACCGCTGCTCAACCCGTCGGCCGAGATCGTGGCCGCCATTGCGCCGATCCTCGGTTACACCGAAGGCAACCAGGCTATTACCTTCACCGTGAGCCAGGCGCTGCAACTGGCTGACGCGCTCAAAGGCGTCGACACAGCCCAGGCCGCACTGCTCAGCCGTCTGGCCGAAAGCCACACCCCATTGGTCGCGACCCTGTTGGCCGAAGACGCCGCACTGACCTCCACGCCTGAGGCCTACCTCAAGCTGCACCTGCTGTCCCACCGTCTGGTCAAGCCCCACGGCCTGAGCCTGGCCGGTGTGTTCCCGCAGTTGCCGAACGTGGCGTGGACCAGCCAGGGCGCAATCGACATCAACGAACTGGCCGAACGCCAACTGGAAGCGCGCCTGCGTGGCGAGCTGCTGGAAGTGTTCTCGGTGGACAAGTTCCCGAAAATGACCGACTACGTAGTGCCGGCCGGTGTGCGCATCGCTGATGCCGCGCGCATCCGCCTGGGCGCCTACGTGGGCGAAGGCACCACCGTGATGCACGAAGGTTTCGTCAACTTCAACGGCGGCACCGAAGGCCCGGGCATGATCGAAGGCCGTGTATCGGCAGGCGTGTTCGTCGGCAAGGGTTCGGACCTGGGCGGCGGTTGCTCCACCATGGGCACCCTGTCGGGCGGCGGCAACATCGTGATCAAGGTAGGCGAAGGCTGCCTGATCGGCGCCAACGCCGGTATCGGTATCCCGTTGGGCGACCGCAATACCGTGGAATCGGGCCTGTACGTGACTGCCGGCACCAAGGTTGCCCTGCTCGACGAGCACAACCAACTGGTCAAAGTGGTCAAGGCGCGCGAACTGGCCGGCCAGCCGGACCTGCTGTTCCGTCGCAATTCCCAGACCGGTGCCGTGGAGTGCAAAACCCACAAATCGGCGATCGAACTGAACGAAGCGCTGCACGCTCACAACTAAGCAGCCACTCGATGCCACTAGCGGGCCCCACACCTGGGGCTCGCTTATACGAGTCTTAAGACCATGCTTGTGCCCTCCCCCTGGCGCGCCGATTTCCCGGCCATCGCCACCCTGCAACGGCAAGACCAGACCTACCTGGACAACGCCGCCACCACGCAAAAACCCCAAGCCCTGTTGGACGCCATCAGCCATTACTACGCCAATGGCGCAGCCAATGTGCACCGCGCCCAGCATTTGCCGGGGGCTCACGCGACCCAGGCGTTTGAAGACAGTCGCAGCAAGGTCGCGCAGTGGTTGAACGCAGGTGACAGCGGGCAGATCGTGTTTACCCACGGCGCGACGTCTGCGCTGAACCTCTTGGCCTATGGCCTTGAGCACTTATTCAATACGGGTGATGAAATTGTCATCAGCGCCCTGGAACACCACGCCAACCTGCTGCCCTGGCAGCAACTGGCCAAACGTCGCGCACTCACGCTGGTGGTCTTGCCCCTTGGCGATGATGGCGTGATTGACCTGCAAGCCGCCGCCGAATTGATCGGCCCGCGCACGCGCTTGCTGGCAGTGAGCCAGCTATCCAACGTGCTCGGCGCCTGGCAACCCCTGCAGGCCTTGCTGCCTATGGCCAAGGCCCACGGCGCCTTGACCGTGGTCGATGGTGCCCAAGGCATTGTTCATGGTCGCCACGACGTACAGGCGCTGGGTTGCGACTTCTATGTATTCTCCAGCCATAAGCTCTACGGCCCGGACGGCGTCGGCGTGCTGTATGGCCGTAATGAAGCCCTGCATCACCTGCGCCACTGGCAGTTCGGCGGCGAGATGGTGCAGCAGGCCGAGTATCAAAGTGCGAGCTTTCGCCCTGCGCCGCTGGGTTTCGAGGCGGGCACGCCGCCGATTGCGAGTGTGATCGGCCTGGGCGCCACGCTGGATTACCTGAATTCACTCGACCCGCCGGCCGTGGTCGCCCATGAAGCGGCCCTGCATGACTACCTGCTGCGCGGGCTGAAAGCGCGCAATGGCGTGCGCGTACTCGGCTCTCCCCAGGTGGCACTCGCCAGTTTCGTGGTGGAGGGCGTGCACAACGCCGACCTGGCGCACTTGCTCACCGAACAAGGCATTGCCGTGCGGGCCGGCCACCACTGCGCAATGCCGTTGCTCAAGGCCATGCACTTGTCCGGGGCGATCCGTGTGTCCCTGGCGCTGTACAACGACTCCGATGACCTGGAGCGCTTTTTTGAAGCGCTGGACCAGGCGCTGGATATGTTGCGATGAGCTTGCCGGTGGATGCCGTCAGCGCGCTTGAGTCGTTTCAGGCAGTAGCCAGTTGGGAGCAGCGCGCCCGCATGCTGATGCAATGGGGCGAGCGGCTGCCGGCGCTGGCGGATGACGAGAAGGTCGAGGCCAACCTCGTGCAGGGCTGTGAAAGCCTGGTGTGGTTGGTCGGCCGTTTGCAGGCTGGTCATTGGCAATTTGCCGCCAGCAGCGACGCGCGCATGATTCGTGGGTTGGTGGCGTTGCTGCTGGCACGGGTCAATGGGTTGTCGGCAAGTGAGTTGCAGGCCGTTGACCTGCCGGACTGGTTCGCTCAACTGGGGCTTTCCCGGCAACTGTCGCCGTCGCGCAGTAACGGCTTGAATGCGGTACTGCAGCGCATGCGCGAATTAAGCCGTACACAACACTAAATGTGGGAGCGGGCTTGCTCGCGAATGCGGTGGTTCAGTCAATGATGTATCGACTGACACTACGCTTTCGCGAGCAAGCCCGCTCCCACATTTGGATCTATGCTCGGCAGTGAGATTCAGGCGGATTTTACCCGCTCCGACGGCCTGCGCACCCCGGCCACAATCTTGTCCACCGCCTTGGTCGCCGCCACCATGCCGAACGTGGCCGTGACCATCATCACCGCGCCAAACCCACCGGCGCAGTCCAGCTTCACGCCGTCACCGACGAAACTCTTCTGCAAACAAATGCTGCCGTCCGGCTTGGGGTAGCGCAGTTGTTCGGTAGAAAACACACACGGCACGCTGTAATGGCGGGTCACGGTGCGCGAAAAACCGTAGTCGCGGCGTAGCGTGGAGCGCACTTTCGAGGCCAGCGGGTCGTTGAAGGTGCGGTTCAAGTCGCAGACCTGGATCAGCGTCGGGTCGATCTGCCCGCCGGCGCCGCCGGTGGTAATGATCTGGATCTTGCGGCGCTTGCACCAGGCGATCAGTGCGGCCTTGGCATTGACCGCGTCGATGCAGTCGATCACGCAATCGATATTCGGCGTGATGTACTCGGCCATGGTGTCGCGCGTGACGAAGTCCGGCACCGCGTGCACCGTGCAGTCCGGGTTGATGCCGCGCAGGCGTTCGGCCATCACGTCGACCTTGGGCTTGCCCACGGTGCTGTCCAGGGCGTGCAACTGGCGGTTGCTGTTGCTGACGCAGACATCGTCCAGGTCAAACAGCGAAATCTCGCCCACGCCGCAACGGGCCATGGCTTCCGCCGCCCAGGAGCCCACGCCGCCAACGCCGACGATCGCCACATGGGCCGCTTTCAAGCGGTCCAGGCCTTCAATGCCATACAAGCGGGCGACGCCTGCAAACCGCGGATCTTCTGTGCTCATGACCATTACCCCAAAAACCGGCGCGCATTATGGACTACGCAGCGACAAGTTCGAAGCTTCCAGCTACAAGTAAAGAACTTAGAGGGTCTTTCGCTGACTAACGTCCGGCTTTTCTCTGTCTGCTGTACGCTCAGTTGAAGGCCGGTGTAGGATGCGCGCCGTTCGGCGTAGGCCGACACCTCTTTTCGTTCCACACCCTTTGGAACCCGAAATAGCCATGTCATCGCGTAAATTTGGACTCAACCTGGTGGTAGTGCTGGCAATTGCCGCGCTGTTTACCGGCTTCTGGGCGCTGATCAACCGCCCGGTCACCACCCCTAACTGGCCTGAACAGATCTCCGGGTTCTCCTACTCGCCGTTCCAACAAGGCCAGTTCCCGCAGAAAGACCAGTACCCCACTGACGACCAGATGCGCCAGGACCTGGCGATTATGAGCAAGTTGACGGACAACATCCGTACTTACTCGGTGGACGGCACGTTGGGCGATATCCCCAAACTGGCCGAAGAGTTCGGCCTGCGCGTGACCCTGGGGATCTGGATCAGCCCGGACCTGGAACGCAACGAGCGTGAAATCCAGCGCGCCATCGAGATCGCCAACACCTCGCGCAGCGTTGTGCGCGTGGTGGTCGGTAACGAGGCATTGTTCCGCGAAGAAATCACCCCAGAGGCGCTGATCGTGCTGCTGGACCGGGTGCGCGCCGCCGTGAAAGTGCCGGTGACCACCTCCGAGCAATGGCACATCTGGGAAAAGAACCCGCAACTGGCCAAGCACGTCGATCTGATCGCCGCGCACATCCTGCCGTTCTGGGAGTTCATCCCCATGGACAAGGCCGGCCAGTACGTCCTCGACCGTGCCCGCGACCTGAAAAAGCTGTTCCCGAAAAAGCCGCTGCTGCTCTCGGAAGTGGGCTGGCCGAGCAACGGCCGTATGCGCGGTGGCAATGAAAGCTCGCCGGCCGACCAGGCGATTTACCTGCGTACGCTGGTCAACAAGCTCAACCGCCAGGGTTACAACTATTTCGTGATCGAGGCTTTCGACCAGCCTTGGAAAGTCAGTGACGAAGGTTCGGCCGGCGCTTATTGGGGTGTTTATAACGCCGCGCGCCAGCAGAAATTCAACTTTGAAGGCCCGGTCGTCGCCATTCCGCAATGGCGCGTGCTGGCCATCGGCTCGGTGGTGCTGGCACTGCTGTCGCTGACCCTGCTGATGATTGACGGCTCGGCCCTGCGCCAGCGTGGCCGCACCTTCCTGACCTTTATCGCGTTCCTCTGTGGTTCGGTATTGGTGTGGATCGGCTATGACTACAGCCAGCAATACAGCACCTGGTTCAGTGTGACGGTTGGCATCTTGCTGGCCCTCGGTGCGCTGGGCGTGTTTATCGTGTTGCTCACCGAAGCCCACGAACTCGCGGAAGCGGTGTGGACCCACAAGCGCCGGCGTGAATTCCTGCCGGTGGAAGGCGATTCGCATTACCGCCCGAAAGTCTCGATCCATGTGCCGTGCTACAACGAGCCGCCGGAGATGGTCAAACAGACCCTCGACGCCCTGGCCGCCCTCGATTACCCGGACTTCGAAGTCCTGATCATCGATAACAACACCAAGGACCCGGCCGTCTGGGAGCCGGTGCGCGACTACTGCGAAACCCTCGGCCCGCGCTTCAAGTTCTTCCACGTCTCGCCCCTGGCCGGTTTCAAGGGCGGCGCGCTGAACTACCTGATTCCGCACACCGCCAAGGATGCCGAAGTGATCGCGGTGATCGACTCGGACTACTGCGTGTCGCCCAACTGGCTCAAGCACATGGTGCCGCACTTCGCCGACCCGAAAATCGCTGTGGTGCAGTCGCCGCAGGACTACCGCGACCAGAACGAAAGCACCTTCAAGAAGCTCTGCTACGCCGAATACAAGGGCTTTTTCCATATCGGCATGGTCACCCGCAACGACCGTGACGCGATCATCCAGCACGGCACCATGACCATGACCCGTCGCTCGGTGCTCGAGGAACTCGGCTGGGCCGACTGGTGCATCTGTGAAGACGCCGAACTCGGCCTGCGGGTATTCGAAAAAGGCCTGTCGGCGGCGTATTACCACGACAGCTACGGCAAGGGCTTGATGCCGGATACCTTTATCGACTTCAAGAAGCAGCGTTTCCGCTGGGCCTACGGCGCGATCCAGATCATCAAGCGCCACACCGCCAGCCTGTTGCGCGGCAAAGGCACCGAGCTGACCCGTGGCCAGCGTTACCACTTCCTCGCGGGCTGGTTGCCGTGGGTGGCGGATGGCATGAACATCTTCTTCACCGTCGGCGCCCTGTTGTGGTCGGCGGCGATGATCATCGTGCCGACCCGTGTTGACCCGCCGCTGCTGATTTTCGCGATCCCGCCGTTGGCGTTGTTTGTGTTCAAGGTCGGCAAGATCATCTTCCTCTACCGCCGTGCGGTGGGTGTGAACTTGAAAGATGCGTTCTGCGCGGCACTGGCCGGGCTGGCGTTGTCGCACACCATCGCCAAGGCGGTGCTGTATGGCTTCTTCACCACCAGTATTCCGTTCTTTCGCACACCGAAAAACGCCGATAACCACGGCTTCTGGGTCGCAATTTCCGAAGCCCGCGAAGAGATGTTCATCATGTTGCTGTTGTGGGGCGCCGCACTGGGGATTTACCTGGTGCAGGGCCTGCCGAGCAATGACATGCGCTTCTGGGTGGTGATGCTGCTGGTGCAATCACTGCCGTATGTGGCGGCGCTGATCATGGCGTTCCTGTCGTCGCTGCCAAAACCTGCACCTAAGGTTGAGCCGGCAACCGCAGAGTAAAAACTTGCGCAATGCACTAAACGGCGGCCTCTGGCCGCCGTTTTGCTATAAGATAACGGCCGTTTTGTTGGATCAGGCAAGCACCGATTGCTTTATGTGGGAGCGGGCTTGCTCGCGAAAGCGCAGGGTCAGTTCCTGATGTATTGACTGACACACCGCATTCGCGAGCAAGCCCGCTCCCACATTGGATCTGCGCCGTTTCAGCACATTCGTCCTGCGCCCCTTACACGCTTCCCGGAGTTTCCCCATGACGGCCCATGCCGACCTTTCGCCGACCCTTCAACTTGCCATCGACTTGATCCGTCGCCCCTCGGTGACGCCGATCGATGCCGACTGCCAGAAGCTGATGATGCAGCGCCTGGGCGACGCCGGTTTTGCGCTTGAGCCGATGCGTATCGAAGACGTTGACAACTTCTGGGCCACCCATGGCAAACACGAAGGGCCGGTACTGTGCTTTGCCGGTCACACCGACGTGGTGCCAACCGGCCCGGTGCAGGCGTGGCAGAACGACCCGTTCGACGCGTTGATCGACGAACACGGCATGCTCTGCGGGCGTGGCGCGGCGGACATGAAAGGCAGCCTGGCGGCAATGCTGGTGGCCTCGGAGCGTTTTGTGACCGACTACCCGGACCACAAGGGTTCGGTGGCTTTTCTGATCACCAGCGATGAAGAAGGCCCGGCGCACCACGGCACCAAAGCGGTCATCGAGCGCCTGGCGGCCCGCAAGGAGCGTCTGGACTGGTGCATCGTCGGCGAACCGTCGAGCACTACGCTGGTGGGCGATGTGGTCAAAAATGGTCGTCGCGGTTCCCTCGGTGCCACCCTGACCGTGCGCGGCGTACAGGGCCACGTGGCGTACCCGCACCTGGCGAAAAACCCAATCCACCTGGCCGCGCCGGCGCTGGCGGAACTGGCGGCCGAGCACTGGGACGATGGCAACACCTTCTTCCCGCCAACCAGCTTCCAGATTTCCAACCTCAATTCCGGTACCGGCGCCACCAACGTGATTCCGGGCGACCTGACGGCAGTGTTCAACTTCCGGTTCTCCACCGAATCCACCGTCGAGGGCCTGCAACAGCGCGTTGCAGCGATTCTGGATAAACACGGCCTGGACTGGCACGTTGAATGGGCCTTGTCGGGCCTGCCATTCCTCACCGAGCCGGGCGCGTTACTGGATGCTGTTTCGGCCAGCATCAAGGCGATTACCGGCCGCGAGACCAAGGCGTCCACCAGCGGCGGCACGTCCGATGGGCGCTTCATTGCCACCCTCGGTACTCAGGTCGTGGAGTTGGGGCCGGTCAACGCGACGATCCATCAGGTCAACGAACGCATCCTGGCCAGCGACCTCGATGTGCTGACCGAAATCTACTACCAAACCCTGATCAAGTTGCTCGCCTGATGCTCGCCTGCCCCCTTTGCAGCGCACCGCTCAACGCGGTGGATAACGGCGTGGCGTGCCCGGCCGGGCACCGTTTCGACCGTGCGCGCCAGGGTTATCTGAACCTGTTGCCGGTGCAGCACAAGAACAGCCGCGACCCAGGTGACAACCTCGCCATGGTCGAGGCACGCCGCGACTTTCTCAATGCCGGGCACTATGCGCCAGTGGCCAAGCGCCTGGCCGAACTGGCCGCCGAGCGCGCGCCGCAGCGCTGGGTGGACATCGGATGTGGCGAGGGTTACTACACCGCGCAAATCGCCGACGCCCTGCCCCACGCTGACGGCTATGCGCTGGATATCTCCAAGGAAGCGGTGAAACGCGCGTGCAAACGCAACCCGGCGCTGACCTGGTTGATCGCCAGCATGGCCCGCGTGCCGCTGGCGTCGGGCAGTTGCCAATTTCTCGCCAGCGTGTTCAGCCCTTTGGACTGGGACGAAGCCAAGCGCCTGCTCAGCCCCGGCGGCGGTTTGATGAAGGTCGGCCCAACCGCCGGCCACCTGATGGAACTGCGCGAGCGCCTGTACGACGAAGTGCGTGAATACACCGACGACAAGCATTTGGCGTTGGTACCCGAAGGCATGAGCCTGGCGCACAGTGAAACGCTGGAGTTCACCCTGAGCCTGATCGAGCCCCGGGACCGCGCCAACCTGCTGGCGATGACGCCCCATGGCTGGCGTGCGAGTGCCGAGCGCCGTGCTGAAGTGATCGAGGCCGCCGAACCGCTGCTGGTCACCGTATCGATGCGCTACGATTATTTCGTGCTTCAATAACCGACTTTTAAGTATCCGCGAATGGATTTTCGAATCCCGCAACGAGGAACATCCATGCGCCAACCTGATATCGAGATTTACCTGAAAGACGCCGAGGTCGATTACAAGGCCATCGCCGCCTGGCTGGGCACTGCCCTCGGCCCGTGCACCGACTGGGTCCAGAAAGGCCAGACCTACAAGTGCAAGGCCGGCACTGTGCCGGTCACCTGGCTGCCAAAAGCCGTGGGCAAGTGGAACAGCCTGTACCTGGAAAGCGAACAGACGCCGTGGGACGACGACATCGCCTGCGCCCGCGCCGCCTTTGCCGCGCTGAACGTCGAAGTGCGCTGCGCGCCGGGTACCTGGGTTGAGGAGGAAGGTGAGGAAAGCGCTGATACCTGGATTCGCATCAGTGCCGACGGTGAAGAGCAGATCACCTGGAAAACTGCCTGATCCAAACCGGAAAACCCAATCAATGTGGGAGCTGGCTTGCCTGCGATAGCATCACGGCGGTCCGACTGATAGACCGAGGTGTCTGCATCGCAGGCAAGCCAGCTCCCACAGTTGATTGGGTTAGCCCGACAAGAGTGTTACAGGCCCACCACATCCTCAGCCTGCAAGCCCTTCTCGCCGGTTACCACGGCGTATTCCACCTGCTGCCCCTCCGCCAATGAGCGGTGGCCCTCACCGCGAATGGCGCGGTAGTGCACAAACACATCCTTGCCGTCTTCACGCTGGATAAAGCCATAGCCCTTTGCATCGTTGAACCACTTCACATTGCCGGTTTCACGCGTTGCCATCTGTCTTACTCCCACATGCATTTTTATTGTTGAGTCGCTCGCATTGAACTGCCGAGTATAAGACAGGCTCAAAAACGATCAACTCAAGTTTACATCGCTGCTTTTTTGCCGATTTTCGGCGAATACGGCACACTACCCGCCCGAGCACCTGCTCGGTTTTTTCCACTTCAAGCAGCACGCCTATGACCCGCTCCCCGTTCCGCCGTCTGGTGTTTGGCACCTTGCGCCGACTGTTGTACCTCTGGGTTCGCTCGGAGACGATCAATCAGTCGTCCCTAACCCTTAACCTGGACCGCAGCCGGCCGGTGTTTTACGTGCTGCAATCGCCTTCTCTCACCGAATTGGCGGTGGTCGACAAGGAATGCACCAAGGCCGGCCTGCCGCGCCCGGTGCTGCCGGTATCGGTGGGCCCGCTGATGGAACCGGCGGCGTTTTTCTACCTCACGCCGGAACCCGACTGGCTCGGCCGCCAGGACAAGCGCGGCGCGCCGCCGACCCTGACCCGCCTGGTCAACACCCTGACCGAGCACGCCGAAGAGAATGCACAAATCATTCCGGTCAGCGTGTTCTGGGGGCAGTCGCCCGAAAGCGAGTCCAGCCCATGGAAACTGCTGTTTGCCGACAGCTGGGCGGTCACCGGCCGCCTGCGCCGCTTGCTGAGCATCCTGATCCTGGGTCGCAAGACCCGTGTGCAATTCTCCGCGCCTATCAACCTGCGTGAATTGATCGAGCACAATAAAGGCCACGAACGCACCGTGCGCATGGCCCAGCGCATCTTGCGCGTGCACTTTCGTAACCTGAAGACTGCGGTCATCGGCCCCGACCTGTCACACCGCCGTAACCTGGTCAAAGGCCTGGTCAACATGCCGCTGGTGCGCCAGGCGATTGCGGATGAGGCCGAACGCGAAAAAATCACCCCGGAAAAAGCCAAGGCCCAGGCCCTGCGCTACGGCAACGAGATCGCGTCGGACTACACCTACACCGCCATTCGCTTTCTGGAAGTGGTATTGAGCTGGTTCTGGAACAAGATCTACGACGGCATCAAGGTCAACAATATCGAAGGTGTGCAAAAGGTTGCCCAGGGTTACGAGGTGATCTACGTGCCTTGCCACCGCAGCCATATCGACTACCTGCTGCTCTCATACCTGCTGTTCAAAAACGGCCTGACCCCGCCGCACATTGCCGCCGGCATCAACCTGAACATGCCGGTGATCGGCAGCCTGCTGCGCCGTGGCGGTGCGTTTTTCATGCGCCGCACCTTCAAGGGCAACCCGCTGTACACCTCGGTATTCAACGAATACCTGCACACCCTGTTCACCAAGGGCTTCCCGGTGGAGTACTTCGTCGAAGGCGGGCGCTCGCGCACCGGGCGCATGCTGCAACCGAAAACCGGGATGCTGGCGATCACACTGCGCAGCTTCTTGCGCTCCTCACGCATGCCAATCGTGTTCGTGCCGGTGTATATCGGCTATGAACGCGTGCTCGAAGGCCGTACTTACCTGGGCGAGTTGCGCGGGGCGAGCAAGAAGAAAGAATCGATCTTCGATATTTTCAAAGTGGTCGGCGCGCTCAAGCAGCGCTTTGGCCAGGTCGCGGTCAACTTCGGCGAGCCGATCAAGCTGGCTGAGTTCCTCGACGCCGAGCAGCCGGACTGGCGTGCCCAGGAGCTGGGCCCGAACTACAAACCGGCGTGGCTCAACGAAACCACCAACCGCCTCGGCGAGCAGGTGGCACGCCACCTCAACGAAGCCGCAGCCGTCAACCCGGTGAACCTGGTGGCCCTGGCCCTGCTTTCCACCACGCGCCTGGCCCTGGATGAACAGGCCATGGCCCGCCAGCTGGACCTGTACCTGGCACTGCTGCGCCGCGTGCCCTACTCACCGCACACCACGTTGCCTGAGGGTGATGGCCTGGCGCTGATCAAGCACGTCAAGGACATGAACCTGCTCTCTGAGCAGAGTGACGCCTTGGGCAAGATTGTGTATCTGGATGAGCAGAACGCCGTCCTGATGACTTATTACCGCAACAACGTGCTGCACATTTTCGCCCTGCCGGCGCTGCTGGCGAGCTTCTTCCAGAGCAGCTCACGCATGAGCCGCGAGCAGATCCTGCGCTTTACTCGCGCGCTTTACCCGTACCTGCAATCGGAGCTGTTTATTCGCTGGTCGCTGGAAGAGTTGGACGCGGTAGTCGACCAATGGCTGGAAGCCTTTGTCGAACAAGGCCTGCTGCGTTTTGAAAACAACGTGTACCTGCGCCCGGCCCCGAGTTCGCGGCACTTTGTGCTGCTGACGCTGTTGTCCAAGAGCATCGCCCAGACCCTGCAACGCTTCTACATGGCGATCTCGCTGCTGCTTAACAGCGGCCAGAACAGCATCAGCGCCGAAGAGCTGGAAGACCTGTGCACGATCATGGCCCAGCGCCTGTCGATCCTGCATGGCCTGAACGCGCCGGAGTTCTTCGACAAGAGTCTTTTCCGACATTTTATCCAGACATTGCTGGAACAAGATGTGCTGCGTCGCGACGAGGCCGGGAAATTGAGTTACCACGACCTGCTGGGTGAACTGGCGGAAGGCGCGGCCAAACGCGTGTTGCCTGCCGAGATTCGCCTGTCGATTCGCCAGGTGGCCTTGCATCGCGTCGACGGCGCCGCTGAAGTGCCTGTGGAACCGGCAGAAAGCCGCTAGATTGACTGAGGCGCCGGGCTGTTTCCGGCGCCGTTGAAAAGGAGCCGTACCATGAAAAAGATCATCCTCCTGGGCCTTACCGCCCTGCTCGGAGCCTGCCAATCCATGACTCCAGCCCCCAAGGCCAGCCTCGACGGCGAAGTGTTCTACCTGCAACGCATCGCCCTGCCGCCCACTGCCACTTTGAGCGTCAGCCTGCAGGACGTGTCGCTGATGGACGCGCCGGCGGTGACCTTGGCCGAACAGAAAGGCCCGGTCAAAGGCCAGGTTCCGCTGCCGTTTCACCTGAGCTACGACCCGGCGCAGGTCAAACCCGGCCACACTTACTCGGTGAGCGCTCGCATCGAGCTGGACGGCAAGCTACTGTTTATTACCACCGAACGCCACGCGGTGCAGCTCGACGGCAAGGACCAACACCCCCTGCGCCTGCGCGTTGATGCTGTCGCACACTGACCTTTTCCAGACCATAAGCCCGAACCTAAGGAAGCGCTCATGCTCCGTCACTCTCTTCGCCTCACTGCCCTGTGTGCCGGCTTGCTGCTCGGTGCCAACGCCATGGCCCTGGACCTTGGCAGCCTGTCCCAGGGCGACGCCTCCGGCGGTCTCAAGGACGCCTTGACCCAAGGCGCTCAGATCGCCGTGAAGCAACTGGGCACGCCCGGTGGTTTCAGCAACAACCCCGAAGTAAAGATCGGCTTGCCAGGCAAGCTGGGCAAAGTCGCCGACAAGCTGAAGATGTTCGGCATGGGTGACCAGGTCACGCAGTTGGAAACCAGCATGAACAAGGCCGCCGAAACGGCGGTGACCCAGGCGCAACCGATCCTGGTCAATGCGGTTAAAAACATGAGCGTGACCGACGCCAAGGGCATTCTCAGCGGCGGCCAGGACTCAGCGACGCAGTACCTGAATAAAAGCAGCCGCGAGCAGATCCGCGCCAAGTTCCTGCCGATCGTCAAGGCGGCTACCGACAAGGTAGGGGTTGCTCAGCAGTACAACGCTCTGGCCGGCAAGGCGGCAGCATTCGGTGCAGTGGATGCCAAAAGTGCCAACGTTGAAAACTACGTGACCGAACAGGCGCTGGACGGCTTGTTCAAGATGATCGCGCAGCAGGAAGAAACCATTCGCAAAAACCCGGCAGCCGCGGCCACCAGCCTGGCGAAGAAGGTGTTTGGCGCGCTGTAAGCCACTCAAACATGCTGGATCCACTGCGCCAAGGCCGCTTACCACGGGCCTTGGCGCAGTTGTTTCTGGCCGGGCCGCTTAACGACTCAAAGTATAAAGCGGATACGTAGGCCGGTAGGGTGAAGGCTGCTCGCAGATCCTGGGTTGCTGCGTATGCGGCTCGCCAGGATTCGTCTGGCAGGGATAGGTATTGCCCGCATGTGGCCGAACTGTTTGAGGACGATGGCGATGGTGGTGATCGTTTGTTGCGTGCCCTGACCGATACCCGTTTTCAAAATCATTGCGCGGTACGTTATTGCCCAGCAGGGCTCCGAGCAGCGCACCTTTGAGAGCAATTACAGCATCAAAAAAAGCCATGTATATCTCCATAAACTCATTGAATAGGCCGGACTGCCGCATCAGGGAAGTCCAAACCTGTGCCTGTCCATCAGGCAATTCTGAGTGGAGGGAAAAAACATAAACGTTCCACAGGCGCACACGCCTGTTTCAATCAGCATGTGAATCAGTGAATCACCGCCCCTGCCAATCGCCCCATCATGATCGTGGCAAAACAACCAATGGCCACGGAGGCGATGCGGTTGATCTTCAAGGGGGTTAACCAGGCTTTCTGAACGCCTTCAAAACGGCTGCCCAGTACGATCCAGGCAGCGCCTACCGGTATCACCACCAACGCCAGCAGGGTCATGAACCCGACATAGCCTGGCAGCGAAGTGAAGGTGCCGAGCGGCGCGATAAACGAAACAATCAGCAGGCCCTTGGGGTTCATCACCGTGAGCCAGAAAAAATGCACGCCGGATAACCGATCGTGCTGTGAGTCGACACTGCTGGTGTGGCGTTGCCACAGCGTGAATGACAATTTGAGCAGATAGCAGGCCGCCGCCATTTGAGTGGCTTTCACCGCCCACGGTGACCAGGCCGAGAGATAAAACAGCACCACGCCCCAGACAGAGACTTGCAGCAGATAAGCCAGGCATTCAATCAATGCCATACGCCACGAAGCGGCAAACCCAAACAGCACACCCGCGCGTAACAGCAGCGTGTTTGTCGGCCCAGGCACGACCAGTAACAACACCAGTGCAGAAACGGTCCCAAACATGAAGGTTTTCCTCGGTTGGAATGATCACGGGCCCTCCCACCGATAGCGCTACCACGTCAGCGTGAATGACCAGGCGACAGTCGCTACCATCAAAATCGCGAAGCTTACGTTAAGTCGTCGACTCCAAACGGGATGGATGAACAACTTGCGCATCCGGCTGCCTGCAAAAAGCCACAAAAAATCGAATACCACGCAAACCAATAAACAAATAAACGCTTTTGTACCCTGCTCCCAGCCCGGCGTCGTGCCCAAGGTGAAACTGCCCAGTAACGCTGCAAACGCGGCATACGCTTTGATATTCGCAACCCCCAGCACAAAACCGGCACCCCAGCCCGGCGTGACCACGGCTTGCTCATCCTGAATGGGCGGTGCCGTGCCAATGCGGTAAGCCAACCAAAAAATATAAACAATAGAGATGACCGTCAGTGCCACCGCCAACCCGGGAAAGCTGTGCAAGACGACGTATAAACCCGAAGCAACCAACGCCATGGCAATAACTAAACCCAGGGTGACCCCGACAAAAAACTCAAACGAGCGTTGCATGCCATACGCCGCGCCGCTGGCTGCCAGCGCCAGGGTGGCGGGGCCGGGGCTGGCAAGTAAGGCGATAGCTGCGAGGGTAAAGGTGAATATCGCCTGGTAAACGGAAATCAGGATGTCAGGCATGCACTTTTCCTCTGTGACTACGTTCAGGATGGCTCAACCGGGTAGCCCATTTTCGTGGCAGTAATAGATTGTCCTGTGGTTTTTCATGAAATCAATCACACCATTGGCAACGCCCATCGGGTCCTCTTTATGCAGGAGCACCCTGGCAATCTGCTCGGCGATCCAGGCCATTTCCGGCTCCTTCATGCCCAGGCGGGTAGCCTCGACAGTACCGAGCCGAATGCCTGTTTCTCGATAAGGGTCGGTGTCCCAAGGCAACGGCATTTCGTTGGTAATGATGTTGGCGGCCTCCAGGCGCTGTACTGCCTCACGGCCGCAGGCGAAGGGCTTTGAATCAATCACAATCTGATGGGTTCGGGTGTAACCCTGTTCTCGATAGAAGGCCGTCACCCCCCGAAGCTCCAGGTGCATGGCCAACGCCTGGGCGTTACTGACCACCTGTTTCATATAGGTTCGCCCGAACTCGAGCATTTCCGTAGCCGCCACCGCGAGCGCAGCCACACGGTTGATTTGATGGCTACCGGTCAGCGTAGGGAAAATCGCCTCATGCAGCGGCGCTGTCAGTGTTGCATCGTTCCAGACAATGACGCCGCCCTGAGGGCCACTGAACGTCTTCCCGGAAGACCCGGTCATGAGGTCGGCGCCCTCAGCCAATGGGTCCTGGAACAAGCCGGCACTGATCAAGCCCAATTGGTGGGCGGCGTCGAAATAGACCTTGCCCTCCCAGGATGAAACGATGCCTTTTATGTCCGCCAACGGTAACGGAAACAAGGTCAGTGTCATGCCCAACCCAATCACAGCAGGTTTGAGGGTCTGAGCGATTTCACTGAAGCGTGTGAGGTCGATGTCTGCAGTTTTGTGCACAAACGGAATGTCCCACACCTTGAGTCCGCGAACCCCAGGCGGCCCGTTGGTGCGGTTACTGGTATCTCCACCGCGGATCACCGGCACCGTCATCACGTTGTCTTCAAGACGAGCCAGCGCTGTGTACGCAGCCATTACACCCGCCAGACCACCCATCAAACGATGATCGGCGTACCGGGCATGCAGCGTGATTTTAAGCAATTCCACGCAGAGCGATTCCAGCTCGTCGATGTTCTTCATCCCGGAGAAAAACCGGTTGTCACGTCCGATATGCCCACCCGATGCGCGCGTCCCCACCTCACTGGCCAGTAACGCACGCACCGACGGGCTGGTGGGCGACTCAGCGGCCACGAGATTGATGCACTGCTGCCCACGCCATTGCTCATTGCGGCCCACCGCCGCCCGGACCAGATCGGCCATGGCCGAGTGTGATTGCGCCTGCTTGAGCAGGGCATTGGCGCGCTGTAGGCATTCAATATCATGCATGACCTTCATCCCATCTGTTCGCGTGACAACCAGCCACAGGCGTTTTACGTCAGGCTTTTGGCCGCCTCAACATGCTGGTCTTCCCACCAGCGATCATTGCCGTGCAGGTTTGCGCTGAGGTCTTTTTCAGCCGCCCACGTCATATTGAGGATGATCCGGGTGGCATCTTCATTGAGTGGGATAGTGCGATGCAGGGTGGTATCGGTGCGCAGGAAATAAATATCCCCGGTCTTGAAACCGTAAGTCGCAATCGAGTTACTGCACAGCAGCTCGTGAATCCTCGGGTTGGCCTTGTCCCACGAGGTATGGGGCACGCACTGCAACATCCCGCCCTTGGCGACAGGGGGCGTTTCGATAATCCAGATCAGTGCAAAGCTGTAATCCCCCCAGTGCCATCCATGGGTGTCGCCTTTGCGCTCCTGCTGGGTGATCAGGTATTCCTCGTCCTTGGAGACGGACGGGACAATGCGTGTTCCGGCTATCTGTGACAGGGTGCCAAGCAACACATCGGACTTCGACAGCGCATTAATGAGAGGACTGTTTTCAGCAATGAATTCGCTGCGCACAACACTCATATAACGCGGTGTATTATCGGTAGTTGCCAAGTGAAGGTCACGCCGTTCAAGCTGGCGCTCGATCAAATTTTTTACTTCAGCGGCAATCTCTTCACGCACCGTATCATCGACGATATCGCGCAACTTTATAAACCCATCTCGGGCAAATTCATGACGTTGCGAAAACAATCGCTGCTCAGAAAAATTATTATTATGGTGCTCTTGCAAGCGTGCCTCATCAAGTACGTGGTTCATTTCAATCCCTCGACGAATAGATCAAGTTGAAATAGCACTACAGTACTGCGTCTGACTGCAGACAAAACAATAGGTAGGAGTTTTCGAAAAATCCATCCTTTTTTTCAGGGATCTGTGGTATGTAAGATTTTCACGCTATTTCATCAATGTTCGTAAGGTCCATCTAATGAAAAGGCTTACAAAAAACGATCAGACACTCGATGCAATTGATCGCGCGCTGCTGATCGCCCTGCATCAGAATGCGCGGGCGTCTATCCGCGCACTTGGCCGGCAGGTGGGGTTATCTGCCCCAGGTTGCAGCGAGCGTCTCAAACGCCTGGAGGTGGCAGGGGTTATAAGCGGGTTCAGCGTAGAGTTGGACGCACACGCTCTCGGGTTTGCGCTTCAAGCTCTGGTGCGGGTAAAACCGCTGACGGGGAATTTTCAAACCGTGGAGCAGTTACTGTCAGAAATGCCTGAGTGTATTGTTTGTTACAAGATTACCGGCGAAGACAGTTTCGTCTGCCATCTGTACACACACTCCGTCAGCCACCTTGACCAGACATTACAAAAAATAACGCCGTTAGCCGACACCAACACCTCCATTATAAAAACCGTTGAGAAGAAACTGCCCCCACTCTAATCAAACAAGTGGGAGACATTCAGGCTTAAACAGCAGTTATCGGATTTCAGGCTTTTCCCACACCCGCCAACACTAACTACACGCCTTCGTCTCCCGTCATGAACTAGTGCGCCTCCTTCTTAATGCGAAACCACGCAGCATACAGTGCCGGCAAGAACAATAACGTCAACGCCGTCGCCACAATCAACCCGCCCATGATTGCCACCGCCATCGGCCCGAAGAACACGCTGCGTGACAGTGGAATCATCGCCAATACCGCCGCAAGCGCCGTCAGTACAATCGGGCGGAAGCGTCGGACGGTGGCTTCGATGATCGCTTGCCAGGGCGTGAGCCCGGCCTTGATGTCTTGTTCGATCTGGTCCACCAGGATCACCGAGTTACGCATGATCATGCCCGACAGCGCGATGGTGCCGAGCATGGCGACGAAGCCGAAGGGCTGGCGAAACACCAGCAGGAACAAGGTCACACCGATCAAGCCCAGCGGCGCGGTCAGAAACACCATCGCGGTGCGTGAGAAACTGCGCAGTTGCAGCATCAGCAAGGTCAGCACCACCACGATAAACAGCGGCACGCCGGCCTTGACCGAGTTCTGGCCACGGGCCGAATCCTCGACGGTGCCGCCCACTTCGAGCAGGTAACCGTCCGGCAGTTCGGCGCGCACACCTTCCAGGGTCGGCAGGATCTGCTGGACCAGGGTCGCCGGCTGTTCCTTGCCGTAGATGTCGGCACGCACGGTCACCGTCGGCAGGCGATTGCGGTGCCAGATGATGCCTTCTTCAAAGCCATACTCAAGGGTCGCAATCTGCGACAACGCTACGCTTTGGCCGTTGTCGGTCGGCACCGCCAGGCTCGGCAGCAGCGACAGTTCGGTACGCTCATGCACGGTGCCGCGCAGCAGAATCTCGATCAATTCGTTGTCCTCGCGGTACTGGCTGACGGTGGAGCCGGTCAAGGAGCTTTGCAGGAATTTCGACAGGTTGGCAGTGCTGACGCCCAGCGCACGGGCACGGTCCTGGTCGATATTCAGGTAGACGATCTTGCTCGGCTCCTCCCAGTCCAGGTGCACGTTGACCACGTGGGTATTTTCGCGAACCTTGGCCGCGACCTTGCGCGCCAGGGCACGGACTTCTTCGATGTGCTCGCCGGTCACGCGAAACTGCACCGGGTAGCCCACGGGCGGGCCGTTTTCGAGGCGCGTGACGCGTGAACGCAGGTCGGGGAATTGTTCGTTAAGGGTCTCGATCAGCCAGGTGCGCAGGCTCTCGCGTTCCTCGATGGTTTTGGCCAGTACCACAAACTGCGCAAAGCTGGCGGCCGGCAGTTGCTGGTCCAGCGGCAGGTAGAAGCGCGGCGAACCGGTGCCCACATAGGCCACATAGTTGTCGATACCGGCATGCTCCTTGAGCAAGGCTTCCAGGCGTTTGACCTGGTCGGCGGTGTTGCTCAGCGAGGCACCTTCAGCCAGTTTCAGGTCGACCATCAACTCCAGGCGACCGGAGGCCGGGAAGAACTGCTGAGGCACAAAACGGAACAGCGCCACCGAGCCGATAAACAACAGCAAGGTCAACACGATCACGGTTTTGCGCCGACGCACACACCATTCGACCAAGCGTCTTACACGCTGATAGAAAGGTGTGCCGTAGGGATCCGGCCCATCCGTGCCGTGTTTGGCCGCATGAATCTTCGCCAGGTCCGGCAGGAGTTTTTCCCCCAGGTACGGCACAAACACCACCGCCGCGACCCACGAGGCCAGCAGGGCAATGGTCACCACCTGGAAGATCGAACGGGTGTATTCGCCGGTGCTCGATTGCGCAGTGGCAATCGGCAGGAAACCTGCGGCGGTGATCAATGTGCCGGTGAGCATCGGGAACGCGGTGCTGGTCCAGGCAAAACTGGCGGCCTTGAGCCGGTCGTAGCCCTGCTCCATTTTGATCGCCATCATCTCCACGGCGATGATTGCATCGTCCACCAGCAAGCCCAGGGCCAACACCAAGGCACCGAGGGAGATTTTGTGCAGGCCGATGCCCAGGTAATACATGGTCGCAAAGGTCATCGCCAGCACCAGCGGAATCGCCAGGGCCACCACCATGCCGGTGCGTACGCCAAGGGAGAAGAAGCTCACCAGCAGCACGATGGCCAAGGCTTCAGCCAGTACCTGGACGAATTCGCCGACGCTGGTTTTCACCGCTGCCGGTTGGTCCGAGACCTTGCGCAGCTCCATGCCCGCCGGAAGGTTCTTCTGCAGGCGGGCAAATTCGCCTTCAAGGGCCTTACCCAATACCAGAATGTCGCCGCCGTCACGCATCGCCACGGCCAGGCCGATGGCGTCTGCGCCCATGTAGCGCATGCGCGGCGCCGGTGGATCGTTGAAACCGCGATGGATTTGCGCCACGTCACCGATGCGCAAGGTGCGGTCACCGACGCGAATCGGGAAGTTGCGGATCTCATCGACCGTTTTGAAGTTACCCGAGACCCGCAACTGCACGCGTTCCGTCGGCGTTTCAAAGAAACCGGCGGTGGAGACGGCGTTCTGTTCTTGCAGTGCCTGCTGCACCGCAGCCAATGGCAGGCCGAGGGTGGCGAGCTTGAGGTTGGACAGCTCGATCCAGATCTTCTCGTCCTGCAGGCCCAGTAACTCGACCTTGCCCACGTCCGGCACGCGTTGCAACTGAATCTGGATGCGGTCGGCGTAGTCCTTGAGCACCGCGTAATCAAAACCGTCACCGGTCAGGGCGTAGATATTGCCGAAGGTGGTGCCGAATTCATCGTTGAAAAACGGCCCCTGGATATCCGGCGGCAAGGTCTGGCGAATATCGCTGATCTTCTTGCGCACCTGGTACCACAGCTCCGGGATTTGCGCCGAGTGCATCGAATCGCGGGCTATGAAGGTAACCTGGGATTCACCGGGCCGCGAGAACGAGACAATGCGCTCGTACTCGCCCGTTTCCATCAGCTTTTTCTCGATGCGTTCGGTGACCTGCCGCGAGACTTCCTGGGCCGTGGCGCCCGGCCAGTTGGTCTTGATGACCATGGCCTTGAAGGTAAACGGCGGGTCTTCACTTTGCCCCAGCTTGGTGTAGGACAAGGTGCCGACCACGGCCAGCAGGATCATCAGGAACAGTACGATCTGGCGATTACGCAACGCCCATTCGGAAAGATTGAAACCCATCGGGGACTACTCCTTGGCCGCCAGATTCACAACGCGGTTGGCGCGATCCACCGGGCGCACTTGCTGGCCCTCATGCAGCACATGCACGCCCGCCGCGATCACCCAATCGGTGGGGGCCAAGCCTTCGAGCACCGGCACGGTTCTTTCACCAAAAGCGCCGATGCGCACCGGGGTTCGCTTGAGGGTGTTGTCCGGCTGTACCCGCCAGACGTAGGACGCACCGTTCTCCGCACTCAGGGCCGACAGCGGCACGGACAGTGGGACAACGCCATCGGCCTGGATAAAGACGCGGGCGCTCTGGCCCAGCTCGGCGGGGACTTTGCCGCCGGTGAAGGCGACGCGCGCAGCGAAAGTGCGGGATTTGGGGTCGGCGGCCGGTGAGAGTTCACGAATGCGCCCGGCGAAACGCTGGTCGGGCTGGCTCCACAATTCCACCGACACCGGCTGGCCGATCTTGAAGCGGCCAAAACCTTGCTCGGGCAGGCTGATCGACACTTCGCGCTCGCCATCGGTGGCCAGGGTAAACACCGTTTGGCCGGCGGACACCACTTGGCCGACTTCCACCGCTCGTTTGGCGACCACGCCATCCTGAGGTGCGCGCAACACGGCGTAGCCGGCCTGGTTACTCGATACGTCGAACTCGGCCTTGATCTGCTTAAGGCGTGCTTCACCTGCTCGGTAGAGGTTTTCGGAATTGTCGTACTGCGAGCGGCTGACCATCTGACGGTCCATCAGGGTCTTGTAGCGGTCGCGTTCGGCGCGCACCAGGCTCAGGTTGGCTTCGGCGGCGGTAACCTGGGCGCGGGTAGCTTCCAGTTGCAGACGCACGTCCTGGGGGTCGAGCTCTGCCAATGGCTGGTTGGCCTTGACCCGCTCGCCCTCCTCCACCAGGCGCTTACTGACCTTGCCGCCGATGCGAAAGGCCAGGTCCGGCTCATAACGGGCGCGTACTTCCCCCGGAAAACTGTCCATCGCCAGTGCCGAAGGCTGCGGTTGCACCACCATGGCCGGGCGGATGGTGGTTTGGGCCGCTTCTTCATGGCCGCAGGCGGCCAACAGGAAGACCAGGCTGACAGGCAACGCAAGGGGCAGGAAAGTGCTGCGCATGCTGAAGGACCTTTCGCAAATGAAGCTAGGAATAATTATACTGGCCGGTATGTTATTAATACCAAACTCACCAGTCCAGTATTAAAGGTGAAAATGTCCGACAATCCTGTAAACACCAATAGCCCCGGGCGTCCCAAGGACATGGCAAAACGCCAGGCAATCCTCGAAGCAGCCAAAATCCTGTTTTTGAGCAATGGCTACGCCAGCACCAGCATGGATGCCGTGGCCCTTGAGGCCGGCGTGTCAAAGCTGACGGTCTACAGCCACTTCACCGATAAAGAGACCTTGTTCACCGCCGCCGTCGTGGCCAAGTGCGAGGAACAGTTGCCGGTGATGTATTTCGAGTTGCCCGAGGGCATGCCGGTGCACACCGTGCTGCTGAACATCGCGCGCGGCTTTCATCGGCTGATCAACAGCGAAGAATCGGTGAACCTGCACCGCCTGATGATGACCACCGGCAACCAGGACGTGAAACTCTCGCAGATCTTCTTTGAGGCCGGGCCCATGCGCATGCTGCAAGGCATGGAGCGCCTGCTCAGCCGTATCGACCAGAGCGGCGCCTTGAGCATCGACAAACCGTTTACGGCGGCCGAGCACTTCTTTTGCCTGCTCAAGGGCACGGCGAATTTCTGCTTGTTGTATGGCTGCGGCGGGCAGTTGAGTGAAGAAGCCGCTGAAGCGCATGTGCAGGAGGTGGTGGGGTTGTTTATGCGGGCGTATCGGCCTTGAACGGTTGTGTTGCCTGCGATGAGGCCCAAAGAGCAACAATAATTCAGGACTTGAGCGCTTTCTTCGGATAGATGTCATACCGGCTGGACTTGCCATCCAACGCATGGCTCGGTTTCGGCCCGTCAATGCACGGCGCCTTGCGCGGGCGCTTGACCACCACGCGGTGGCTGGCCAGGGCCAAGGCCGCCGCGAGTAAGGCTGGAGCATCCGGATCATCGCCCACCAAAGGGCGGAACAGGCGCATCTCCTTCTTCACCAGCGCCGTTTTCTCACGGTGCGGGAACATCGGGTCCAGGTAGATCACCTGCGGCGGCTCACCCTCCCAATTGCGCATCACCTCGATCGAGTTGCCCTTGAGCAAGTGCATGCGCGCCACAATCGGCGCCACTTCAAAGTCATCCGCGCCGCGGGCCAGGCCGTCTTCGAGCAAGGCGCCGATCAACGGCTGCCGCTCGATCAGGCTCATCTCGCAGCCAAGGCTGGCCAGTACGAACGCGTCCTTGCCCAGGCCTGCCGTGGCGTCGAGCACCCGTGGGCGCACGCCCTGGGCCACGCCGACCGCCTTGGCGATCATCTGCCCGCTGCCACCGCCGTAGAGACGCCGATGCGCCGCGCCACCTTCGACAAAATCCACGCGCACCGGCCCCGGCGCGTCAGGCCCGAGCTGTTGCAATTGCAGGCCGTGTTCCCCGACCTGCAGGGAAAAGTCCGCCTCATCCAGTTGCAAAGGCAGGCCAAGCTGCGCGGCCCAATGCTCGGCGCGGGCCTTGAAACCGTCGGCCAAAGCCTCGACCCGAATGCGGCTGGCCGCTGGTTGTTCGCTCATCAATCGCTACGCTCAAAAATATTAAGGATCGGCAAACGACGGCCGATAAAAACAACAGTCAGGTATTTTGCCAGAGCTGAGCGTCGACCGAGAAAAATGTCAGACATTCTTCCCCTAACCATCGGTGTACTGCCGACCCACAACCACTACGGCCTGCGCAATACTCAAGCGCTGGCCGGGGTGAGCCATGTGTGGCAGGACTTCTTCGCCCGGGCGTTGGCCGAGCAGCTTGGCGATACGCCAGGCGCGCTGGCGGCCAAAGCCCCGGCGCCGAGGGACCCGGCGGTAGAACCCAGCGAAGGCGCCGACCTGTTGTCGCAGATCCTCACCCAGCGTGAGTGCGACGTGCACGACACCGAGATCGCCCCGCCGGAGCCGTTGTTCCTGCCCATTGCCGAATTTGAAACCGAGCTGCTGCCGCCGCCTGCCACGCCGTTCCCGGCAGAAGAAATCATCGCCCAGCAGCGCCAGCAAAACTTCGAAAGCGGCTGGGTCCGCCCGATTGTGCTCAATGCCGGCAACCCGCCGCCTGAGCCTGGCCCTGCGCCGCAGCTCCAGCCGCTGCACCTGCCGATTGCCGAATTCGAACTGGACCTGCTGCCACCGCCCGCCACGCCTTACCCGGTCGAGGAGCTGGTGGCGCAACAGAAGGCGCTGGACTTCGACTACCACTGGGCGCGCCCGCTGATCCTCAACAACCTGCGTTTGGCGGCCTGATTCAGTCTTTGAAAAAACCGTTGGCCTGGCTGAACGGCATCTTGCGTTCAGTGAAGGTAAAGGTGCCCAGTTCATACACCTCCTGCGCCGCCCGATAGAACTCGCCATACGCCGCCAGCGCCATGGCCGAGCCGACGCTGATACGGCGCACGCCCATCTCGCTCAACTGCGCCACGCTCAGGTTCAAGCCGCCGGACATCAGCACATTCACCGGTTTGGGCGCCACCGCCTTGACCACCGCGAGCACTTCCTCGGCACTGCGCAAGGCGGGAGCGTAGAGCACGTCGGCACCGGCTTCGGCGTAGGCTTGCAGGCGGCGAATGGTGTCAGGCAAATCCAGGCGGCCATGCAGAAGGTTTTCTGCACGGGCGGTGAGCGTAAAGGCAAATGGCAAGCTGCGGGCAGCGGCGACGGCGGCTTCCACGCGTTCCACCGACAGGTCAAACGGATAGATCGGGTCGACCGCGATGCCCGTGGCGTCTTCGATAGAGCCACCCACAATGCCGCTGGCCGCAGCGCGCAGGATGGTCTGGGCGCAGCCTTCGGGGCTGTCGCTGAAGCCGTTTTCCAGATCAGCCGCTACCGGCAGCGCAGTGGCCTGCACGATTGCCGAGGCATTGGCCAGGGTGTCTTCAAGGGATAATGCGCCTTCCGCATCCGGGCGCCCGAGGCTGAACGCAAAGCCCGCACTGGTGGTGGCCAACGCTTCGAAACCCAGGCTGGCGAGCATGATGGCGGAGCCGGCGTCCCACGGGTTGGGCATCACGAACGCGCGATCACGCTCATGCAAGGCCTTGAAGGTTTCGGCACGAAGGGTTTGGGCATCCATGGCTGACTCCTGTCGGAAAAAGGAGCCCTAGAGTAACCCCAGTTGCTCCGCTGCGGGTTCCCGATGCAAGGTCGGCAGCGCTGGCAAACCCGGCAAGCGCAGCATCAACTGTTGGTGAAAACGCAGCGCCAGTTGCGCGGCGAGGCGGTTATCCGAGGTGTGCAGGAACACATAAGGCGTGCGCCCCTCTTCGATCCAGCCAGCAATTTTTTCTACCCACGGAATCAGGAATGGGTCATTGGCCTCCAGTTCCGGATGACCGATAAAGCGCACCTGGGGAAACTGAGTCAACGCCGCCGGCCGTGTTGGCACCTTGGGCTTTTTCGATTGGGCGTGCAGCACGGCCGCAGAGGTTGAAGTGCAACTGAACAGCGCACGCGGATCGAGGCAAATACGCTCGACGCCACGGTCGCGCAACAGCCGGTTGAGCCTGCGCTCGGCGTCGCCCTTGGCGAAGAACTCCGGGTGGCGCACTTCCACGGCCAGCGGGCGCTCCAGGCCGTCAATAAAACCCGCCAGTTCGCCCAGGCGTTGCGGCGAAAAGCTCGCTGACAATTGCAGCCACAGCGGTGAAACCCGTTCACCCAAAGGGCTCATCAAGCCGACGAAGCTTTCTGCTGCCGGCAATTGCTCGCGCAAGTCGCCGCCGTGGCTGATGTCTCCCGGGAATTTGGCGGTGAAGCGAAAATCCTCAGGCATGATTTCAGCCCAGCGCTGCACCGTGGCGGCCGAGGGGCGGGCATAAAAGGTGGTATTGCCTTCGACGGCGTTGAAGACTTGGGAATACAAAGCGAGGTAGTCGCCGGGACGGGCATCGGCTGGGTACAGGTACTCACGCCAGGCGTTTTCACTCCAGGATGGGCAGCCGATGTAGTAAGGCAGGCGCATCAGATGTGGATGTCGAGACCCAGCACTTCCATATCCCATTCGACAAAGCCGGCAGTGGTCAGGTAGCTGGCCAGCGCGGTGGCGACGCTTTTGCTCATGGAACGGGGGAAGACCATGTCTTGCTGACGGGCAGGAAGACCACTGATGCGTGCAGCGCCAGAACCCTGGGCACTGGGCTGCGACTCGGACTGAACCTCGATGAAGTCCGGCGAATCTTCGACGGACTCGTCTACCGTGACGTTCGCCTTGCGCGGCTTACGCTTGAGTGGGTAGGACTGTGAGGAAAAGCCGTCTATACGCATACATGCAGACTCGGTATCAATGATGGCAATTTAGCGGCACTTTCCGTGGTGCGCAAATGCTCTGGTGATAACTAGAACACATAATTTGTAAAAGGTTTACAAACAGGGGCAAATTCTGACGATTGGGGATTTTTGCATCAAATTGCCAGCATTTTTGACGTCAAATAATCCCGCGTTCGGCCTTGGTTTGCGCAACTTTATCGCGCAGATAAACCGGTGCAGCCTGGTCGGCCACAATCGCTTCACCGCGCTCGAAAGCGAAACGTGCGAGGGTCAGCAAGTCTTCGGCGTGGGGCAACATGGCCGCGTCCTGCCCCGCCAATTGCACGGGGATGCGCTCGGCATAACCCCAGCCGGTGCCGGCACCGAACCAATCGCCGCTGGCATCAGCAGGCAACACCGATGATTGCGGAGCCTGTACGGCTTCCACGCCCACCAGACGCATTTCGCCAGCAGTTTCGCGGTAGCAGCCCCAATACACTTCATCCATGCGCGCATCAATCGCCGCCGCCACCTGCGTCGCGCCGTGTTCACGCAACGCCCGCTGAGCCAATACCGCAAGGTTGGACACCGGCAGTACCGGGCGCTCCAGCGCAAAGGCCAGGCCCTGCACTACACCAATGGCGATACGCACACCCGTAAAGGCGCCTGGGCCACGGCCAAAAGCAATCGCATCCACGGCCGACAGCGTGGTGCCCGCCTCTTCCAGCAGTTGCTTGATCATCGGCAACAGCTTCTGCGCATGCAGACGCGGGATCACCTCGTAGTGGCTCGTTACCTTGCCATCGTGCAGCAAGGCGACGGAGCAAGCTTCAGTCGCGGTGTCCAGGGCCAGCAGGGTGCTCATCGGTGTAGGTGTCCAAGTCGAAAAAAGTGCGCCAGTATAAACAACAACGGCCCGCAAGCGGGCCGTTGTACGCAAAGCCGATCGAAGGATCAGCTCAGGGCTTGCAACACCTTGGCGGTGATGGCTTCTACCGAACCCACGCCAGGGATGTGGCTGTACTTGGGCTTGCCTTGGGCAGCCGAAAGCTTCTGGTAGAAATCCACCAGCGGCTTGGTCTGTGAGTGATAGACCGACAGGCGATGACGCACGGTTTCTTCAGTGTCGTCCTTGCGCTGCACCAGGTCTTCCCCGGTCACGTCGTCTTTGCCTTCAACCTTTGGCGGGTTGTAGACGATGTGGTACACGCGGCCCGAGCCTTCGTGCACGCGACGGCCCGCAATACGCTGAACGATTTCTTCGTCTTCAACTGCGATTTCAACCACAGCGTCCAGTTCAACGCCGGCTTTCACCAAGGCTTGCGCCTGGGGAATGGTGCGTGGGAAACCGTCGAACAGAAAACCGTTCTTGCAATCTTCCTGGCTGATGCGTTCCTTGACCAGGTTGATGATCAGGTCATCGGAGACCAGGCCGCCGCTGTCCATTACGCTCTTGGCGATCAGGCCCAGTTCGGTGCCAGCCTTGACGGCAGCACGCAGCATGTCGCCGGTGGAGATTTGTGGAATGCCGAATTTTTCAGTGATGAACTTTGCCTGAGTACCTTTACCGGCCCCGGGAGCTCCCAGCAGAATGACGCGCATCGATGTGCTCCTCAATTTTTTATAGAGATGACGCTCGGATTCGCCGCGTGGGGCCAATCTCGTAAAAATGTGGGTCCTGGCCGATCAAACGGCCAAAGGCTGATCAAGATACACAGCGGGCTCTATCCATACAAGCCGCCAAAAGTCGCAAGAACCGCGCCCGGCATGCAGTCATAGGTAGGGTGTGCCTGAGTGCAACCCCGCCCCATAAACGCCGACCGCCCGTTTCCGGGCGGCCGTCGTTGTTTATCCGCAAGCCTTTGAGAACACGCACAAAACCTCAGCCAGTGTTGCGCAAACCGGCGGCAATACCGGCCACAGACACCAGCAGCGCCTGTTCCAGAGGGCTGTCCTGCGCCGCCTCTTGCTGGCGCGAGCGCGCGAGTAATTCGGCCTGCAACAGGTGCAGCGGGTCGAGGTAAGTGTTGCGCAGGCGAATGAACTCAAGCGTGTCGGGGCTATGGGCCAGCAGTTGCGACTGGCCAGTCAGGCCAAGCACCACGTTGCATGCCTGCGACAATAGGTCGCGTAAGTGCGCACCCAATGGCAGCAGGTCCGGCTGCACCAAACGCTCGTCATACAGCCGCGCGATGTCGGCATCGGCCTTGGCCAGCACCATCTCCAGCATATCGATACGGGTGCGGAAGAACGGCCATTGCTCGCGCATCTGCCCCAGCAACTCGCCTTCGCCACGCTCCAGCGCCTTGCTTAATGCCGCCTCCCAGCCTAGCCAGGCGGGCAGCATCAGGCGGGTTTGGGTCCAGCCGAAGATCCACGGAATCGCGCGCAGGCTCTCGATACCACCCGCACGACGCTTGGCCGGGCGACTGCCCAATGGCAAGCGGCCCAGCTCCTGCTCGGGTGTGGACTGGCGGAAGTATTCGACGAATTGCGGATTTTCCCGCACCACGGCGCGATAAGCACTGACACCGTCTGCCGCCAATTCATCCATTAAATGTCGCCAGGCCGGCTCAGGTGGCGGCGGTGGCAACAATGTGGCTTCCAGCACGGCAGCCAGGTAAAGGTTGAGGTTCTGCTCGGCAATGTCCGGCAGGCCGAACTTGAAGCGGATCATCTCGCCTTGTTCGGTGGTACGGAAACGCCCCGCCACCGAGCCTGGCGGCTGCGACAGGATCGCCGCATGCGCCGGGCCGCCGCCACGACCAACGGTGCCGCCACGACCGTGGAACAACAGCAACTCCACCTGTTGCTCGCGGCAGATATCCACCAGCCGTTCCTGGGCCCGGTACTGTGCCCAGGCTGCGGCGGTGGTGCCGGCGTCCTTGGCCGAGTCCGAATAGCCGATCATCACTTCCTGCGGGCCTTGCAAACGCGCGCGATAGCCCGGCAGTTGCAGCAGGCGCTCCATCACCGGCCCGGCGTTATCCAGGTCGGCCAGGGTTTCAAACAGTGGCACCACGCGCATCGGCCGTTGCACGCCCGACTCTTTAAGCAGCAGTTGCACGGCCAGCACGTCCGACGCGGCACCGGCCATGGAAATCACATAAGAACCGAGCGATGCAGCCGGTGCGGCGGCGATTTCCTTGCAGGTGTTCAACACTTCGGCGGTGTCTGCCGACGGCTTGAAATAACCCGGCAGCAGCGGCCGGCGATTGGTCAGCTCTTTGCTGAGGAAGCTGATGCGCGCCTCTTCGTCCCAGTCTTCATAACGGCCCAGGCCCAGGTAATCGGTAATTTCGGTCATGGCCGCCGAGTGGCGGCTGGAATCCTGACGCACGTCCAGGCGCACCAGGAACAAGCCGAAGGTCACGGCACGGCGCAGGCAATCGAGCAACGGGCCATCGGCGATCACGCCCATGCCGCACGCGTGCAGTGACTGATAGCACAGCTCCAGCGGGTCGAGCAGGTCGCGGTTGTTTTGCAGCACCTCGGCCGGCGCGTGCGTGCTGGCGGTTAGCGCGGTATGCGCCCATTGGCGCGTGGCGCGCAGGCGTTCGCGCAGTTGCTTGAGCACGGCACGGTAAGGTTCGACGCTATCCCCGACTTTGGCCTGCAACGCAGGGCTGGCCTGCTGCATCGACAGCTCGGAGGCCAAATGGTCGACATCGCGCAAATACAAGTCCGCCGCCATCCAGCGCGCCAGCAGCAACACTTCGCGGGTGACCGGCGCGGTGACATTCGGGTTGCCGTCCCGGTCGCCGCCCATCCACGAGGCAAAGCGAATCGGCGCCGCCTCAAGTGGCAGGCGCAGGCCGGTGGCGGCGTGCAATGCCTGGTCGGCCTTGCGCAAATAATTGGGAATGGCGTGCCACAGCGAATGCTCGATCACCGCAAAGCCCCACTTGGCTTCGTCCACCGGCGTGGGCCGGATGCGGCGGATCTCTTCGGTGTGCCAGGCTTCGGCGATCAGCCGCTGCAAGCGCTGGCGAATCTGCTCGCGCTCGGCGCCGGTGAGGTCGCGGTGATCCTGCAACGCCAGTTGTGCGGCAATCGCATCGTATTTCTGGATCAGGGTGCGACGCGCCACTTCGGTCGGGTGGGCGGTGAGCACCAGCTCGATGTCCAGGCGCGCCAGCTGGCGGGCCAGGGACTCATTGCTGTGCCCTTCGCTTTGCAGGCGGGCCAGCAACTCCGGTAACACGCGGGACTCGAAGGGCGCCGGCTGCGATTCATCGCGCCGATGGATCAGTTGGTATTGCTCGGCGATGTTGGCCAGGTTGAGGAACTGGTTGAACGCGCGTGCCACGGGCAGCAGCTCGTCTTCCTGCAACTGATTGAGGCGGGTACTCAACTCATCACCGGCACCGCGTCTGTCAGCCTTGGCGCCTTTACGGATCTGCTCGATCTTGTCGAGAAAAGCATCGCCGTACTGCTCTCGAATGGTGTTGCCCAGCAGCTCACCCAGCAGGTGAACATCCTCACGCAAGCGTGCATCGATATCACTCATCAACCAATCTCCAGCCAGAAATCCGGGACGCGCAGGCCTTCCAGAGTGCCGCCCGCGTCAGTTTCTGACAAGACACTTTAAACCTTGCGACTTGCAGCTAGTCTCAACAGTGAGTCGTCGCGTTACCCACGCAGGCGGCTGGACACCCATCACCGCCTGCCATCGCGGGCTTATTGAGGTTGCCATGAAAATTCGAGAACTGGCCCAGCATTGGGAAGAGAACGCCAAGGGTCGCCTGACCAAAACCGAGTACGCGATCCACTTGGACGTCGAGTCGGCTGCGCGCCTGGCCGCCATCGCCGAGATGTACCCCAAGCGCAGCACCGAAGAATTGCTCGGCGAGCTGATCGGCGCGGCCCTTGAAGAGCTGGAAGCGAGCTTCCCCTACATCAAGGGCCAGCACGTGATCGCCACCGATGAAGAGGGTGACCCTTTGTATGAAGACATCGGCCCTACTCCGCGCTTTCTGACCTTGTCACGCCGCTATCTGCATGATTTGTCTGACGCCGCCGACAAACAGCAACACTGATAAACAGTCGATAAACCCCCGTTTAACCCCGGTATTCCGGGCCTCACAGAGGCTCGGCGTACCGCTGCGCAACGTAAAAGTTCAAACTTTTAAACGCTGACCAAACAGTCAGATATTTTTTTAGGCAAATCGCCATCTCCGCTGAACTTTTGAAAAAAGGCTCCGGTCACAACCAGTAAGCCATCACTTGGAACGGCCGTTTGAAAAGGGCATTTGGTGCTTTACCGCCGGGCCTGCAACCGCCAACCAATGAAGTGGATTTTGATTTTTCAGGAGTTATCCAATGGAGTTGAAGACGATGAAGACCAGCACTGCCAAATCCTCGTTTAACCATCTGCGCGGGCTGAAATTGGCCGCGCTGGCGATCGGCACCAGCTTCGTTCTGGCGGGCTGCGCCGGCAACCCGCCGACCGAGCAATACGCCGTGACCCAGTCCGCCGTAAACAGCGCAGTCAGCGCCGGCGGCACCGAGTACGCAGCGGTAGAAATGAAGTCGGCCCAGGACAAGCTCAAAGCTGCTGAACTGGCGATGCACGACAAGAACTACGACAAAGCGCGTCAACTGGCGGAACAAGCCGAGTGGGATGCCCGTGTCGCAGAGCGCAAGGCCCAGGCTGCCAAGGCTGACCAGGCTGTGAAGGATTCCCAGAAAGCTGTGCAGGAACTGCGTCAGGAAGGCATGCGCCCGGCTGTGATCAAACAGCAATAAGCCGCCGCCACTGATTGCATTGCACCCGATATCGAATTGAAAGGACGACACGACTATGCGTAAACAATTGATGATCCCTGCCCTGCTGGCGATGAGCGTTGCTCTGGCGGCCTGCTCCACCCCGCCGAACCAGAACCTGGAAAACGCGCGGACCAACTTCTCGGCCCTGCAATCCAACCCGCAAGCCACCAAGGTAGCGGCGCTGGAAACCAAGGACGCGCAGGATTGGCTGGACAAGGCTGACAAAGCCTACCGCGACAAGGAAGACGAGAAGAAGGTCGACCAACTGGCCTACCTGACCAACCAGCGCGTTGAAGTGGCCAAAGACACCATCTCGCTGCGTGAATCCGAAGCCAAGCTGAAAAACGCGGGTGACGAACGTGCCAAGGCGCTGCTGCAAGCCCGTGATGCACAGATCAAGCAACTGCAAGACAGCTTGAACGCCAAGCAGACTGATCGCGGCACCCTGGTGACCTTCGGTGACGTGCTGTTCGCCACCAACAAGTCCGACCTGAAATCCAGCGGCCTGGTGAACATCACCAAACTGGCTCAGTTCCTGCGCGACAACCCGGACCGTAAAGTGATCGTCGAAGGCTACACCGACAGCACCGGTTCCGATTCGTACAACCAGAGCCTGTCCGAGCGCCGTGCCGCTTCGGTACAACGTGCACTGGCTCAACAAGGCGTGGATATTTCGCGCATCGTGACCCAGGGTTACGGCAAGGAATACCCGGTTGCCGACAACGGCAGCGTTTCGGGCCGTGCCATGAACCGCCGCGTTGAAGTGACCATCTCCAACGACAACCAGCCAGTCAAGCCACGCTCTTCCGTTGCTAACTGATTGATTGACGCTGTATAAAAAACCCACCTCACGGTGGGTTTTTTCTATCAGGCCTCGATTTTTCGGCCGGTATCCTCAGCCGGCATCATGGCCTCCATGCCTTGACGCCCGCCCATCAGCTTTTCAAGCATGTCTTGACCCATTTGGCCTTCACCACCTGAGCCTTCAGAACCGCCGCCACCGCCGCCCTGGGCGCCGCCGGCCGCCTTCGAGAGCATATCCATAAGCATCTTCATCGGGTCTGGTTTGTCTTTCCCACCTTTCTCAGCGCCCTTATCAGCGCATTGCTCGCCTTGAGCACCACCCTGCTCCAAACTTTCCTGGCCCCTGGCCATGCCCAACATTTTACCGATAGCACCAATGTCCATCATCACGCTCCAAAGTCCGTCATTCGTAAGTTAATCATCAGCAACACTGACGACTCATTCAGTGGCTTCTTACGCGATTCGGTTCCAGATATTTCCACGATGCGCAGTGGTGATAAAAAGCAGGCTACTCTTGCAGTTGCGGCGTTTCCTGGCCCATGCAACGCACGGCTTGTTTCTTATTGTTCACCAGCACACCGCTCAAGCCTTTCTGTTCGGTATCAAACATCACCAACACGCCATCGATGCATTGCGCCACCTGCGCAGCCGGGGTCAGCGAAACCTTATAATCCTCGCCCGGCACGGTCTTGAGCAGGGTGAAGTCACTGAGCAACAAGGCGTCCTCCGGTTTGGCGAAGTGCAGGTAGCCATAGAACCACAGGCAACCGACGGTACCGATAATGGTGCCGATGCCGGTGAGGATCAGCGGGATCATGTTGCGTTCTTCGCTCATTGCGGGCTCTCTGATGCATCAACTTTAGGAATAGGGTAATTCGGGATCTCGCCCAGGCGGCGCAGGCCGTTGAAGTGCTGCGGGTCATCTAGATAGCGCAGCATCACGGTTTGCCAGGTCTTGTCGGCAAAGGTCTGCACATGGCCGCCACGGGTCAACTGCAACACCCTCGGTGGCGGCGCGGCCTGGTACAGGCGAATGCCGTTGGCCACCGGCACAATCGGGTCATCCAGGCTGTGGAACAGCAGCTTGGGCACGCCGGTGAGCTGGGGCATGGCATTGATCGCACTGTCGGCGTCAGGCACCAGCCACGACAGCGGTACCTGAAACGGCCATGTTAACCAGGAGGTGCTGAGGGCGAATTGTCCTACGTCACGATAACTGGCGGGCACGCCATCCAGCACCAGCGCCTTGAGCTGAGTTTGACGCTGCGGGTGTGCCGCCAGGTAATGCACCGCCAGCGCACCGCCCAGGCTCTGGCCCAACACAATCAGCGGCTGGCCTTGGGTTTCAGGGGCCTTGTCGATCCAGGAGAACGCCGCATCGATATCCTGATACACCGCCGGCAAGGACGGCTTGCCTTCAGACAGGCCGTAGCCGCGATAGTCCAGCAACAGCACTTGATAGCCCTGCTCCGGCAACCACCAACTGCCACCCAGGTGCCAGGCCAGGTTGCCGCCGTTGCCGTGCAGGTGCAGCACCGTGCCTTTGAGCGGCACACCGGGTTTGGCCGGCAGCCACCAGGCATGGAGTTTTACTCCATCGGGGGTGGTCAGGGTGATATCACGGTATTGCAGGTGAGCTTTTTCCGGCGTAAACGGCAGGCCGGGTTCGGGGTAGAACAGCAGTGAGCTGCAGCCGTTTAAAGTGAGTAGCAGGCAAAGAATGCCGAGGATTCTCATCCGTTGAAGCCTCGCTGATAGGTTGTACTCAGTTCTCAAGAACCAATGAGATCAAATGTGGGAGCTGGCTTGCCTGCGATAGCGGTCTTTCAGTTGAAACGACGGTGACTGATACACCGCTATCGCAGGCAAGCCGGCTCCCACATGTTTTAACCGGTTTCGTCACGTGGATGGCCTAAAGGATATTCGAGTAATCCGCCTCGATCCGGTCCAGGCTCAGGTGGTTGAGGAAGTTGGAGAAGCACATCCACGCCGCCAGTGCGTTCATGTCGCGAAACTGTTCGGGCAAGTACTTGGGCGGCACGACCAGGCCTTCGTCGACCAGTTGGCGCAAGGTGCGCATGTCTTCCAGAGTGGTCTTGCCGCAGAACAACAGCGGCACTTGCTCCAGTTTGCCTTTGCGCACGGCCAGCTGGATGTAGTTGTAGACCATGATAAAGCCCTTGAGATAGGACAAATCCTTGGTAAACGGCAGGCCCGTCGGCGTCGAACCTCGGAACACGCGGCTGGCATTGCCGTAGCTTTCGGCCATTTCAAAGCCTTGCTCGCGGAAGAACTCAAACACCTGCAGGAAGTCGGCCCCCTCCTCGACCATATGGATGGCGCGGGTGCGGTTGGTCAGTTTGCGCAGGCGGCTGGGGTAGGAGGCAAAGGTGATGATCTCCATCAGAATCGCCAGGCCTTCCTGGGTCACCGTGGACGAGGGCGGCCCTTTGGACAGGAAGGTGCAGATCGGCTGGTTCTGGCCATTGAGTGTGGTGCCGACGTGCACCAGGCCTTCGTGCACTTCCAGCGCGCGCACATCACGCTCGTTGAACATCGCGTCGGCGCGGATCTTGATGTAGTCGGCGCCCGCCGCCGCATCGGCAACGATTCCGTCGGACTCGAACACGCGGATGGTCTCTTCGGCCTCACCGAACACCTTGTTCAAACGGGTTTGCAGCAAGGCCACCGCATGCTTGGCCGTGAGCGTCTTGGCTTCGTCCTTGAGGTCGCCCCGGCCGTCGATCTGGTTCAGGTAGTCGGACATCATCAGGCCCAGGTCGGCCAGCGTCGGGTCACCCGCGTGGAACGCGTCCGAGGCGGCGCCGTAGAGTTCCTGGGAAATCAGGCCGAAATCCTCGGTGCCCCGCGCTTCGAGCATGCGCACCACCATGCGGTACTCGCGGCACATGCGGCGCATGATCTGCCCCACCGGACTGAACTGGCCGAGACGGCGGGTAATGTCGCGCTCGATGTTCTGGAACTCCAGCTTCACCGCACTGGAGTCGAACGACAGCGGCCGGCCCAGGTAGTAATCGCGGTCCACGGCCGGCATGGCCTTGCCCTTGGCCTTGAGAAAGCCCTGGCGAATGTTCTCGTCCCACTTCACGGCGTCGAGGACGCGAATCGGTGTTTGTGCCAGCACAATGCGATCGGACAAGGTGCGTATCGTCTGCTGGTAATCGTCCACCCGGTGCTTCCTCTTTAAACGTTATTTGCCCGCGCGCCGGTAGCGCACGGCTTCAACGAACACATCGGCATTGGCCGGGTCATCCAGATAGGCAAATACCTGGTCCATCGGGCTGTCGACCCGCACGCCCTCACCTTCGACGGTTTGCACGGTACTGCCGTGCAAGGCGTTTTGGCCTATGGCTTGATGGATCTGCTCAAGGTCGAGGTTGTAGACCACCCATTCACGCGTTTTGTCGCCCTCACCTTCAAAGTCGAAGCCGGCGAGGAAGTAATTGCCACCGAAAGCGGCCGGCAACGGCGCCGACAGGTACCAGCGGTTGCCATGGCGCGACACCGTAAACGGGTATTCATCGCGCTGGCCCGGTTTGGCTTTAGGGTAGCTTACGGCCTTGTAATGATGCTGATCGACACGGGTGATCTGCAGATTCAGCGGTTCGCCCCAGGCGTTTGTACTCGACCAGCGGCCGAGCAAGGCGTCGGGCGCCGCTTCAGGGGCCGGCAGCGGGTCCTTGAAGGTGACCAGGCAACCGCTGAGCAGCAGGAACGATATAGCGATTGCAATGACACGCCAGGCTTTCATCGAATACCCCATCAAGTGTGGGAGCTGGGCTAGACCGAGGCCAACACCAAATGCATGTAACGCTTGAGAATCTCAAGCATCTCATCGCTGGTCAGAGGCTCAGGGCCGCCAAGCAGGCCTTGATATTCCATCCGACCGATTATCGCCGTCAACACTCTGGCATCCTGTTGCGGCTCGCGGGAGCCCAATACCTGAAAAAACTGCCCGGTGCCCTGCAACAGAATCTGCTGATGGGAACGCACCAGCTCAGCCAGGCGCGGGTTGAGCAAGGCTTCCTGGCGAAAGGCCTGTTCGGCCATCAAGTGTTCGCGGCGGTTGGTCAGTTGGCGCATCACGTAGTCGGCGGTCAGCCGCGCAATATCATCAGCAAGCTGTGAGCGTGACTGCGGGCTGCCATCGCCATAGGCGACCATCTCACGCAGCAGGCCTTCGTTGCGCACCCACAGCTTGCCCATGAACGCAGCGCTGCGCTCCACGTATTGGGCGAAAGTATCGGTGAGCAGGTCATCGATGTCCTTGAAGTAATAGGTGGTGGCCGACAACGGCACGCCGGCCTCTGCTGCCACCGCGCGATGGCGCACACCGCGTACACCATCGCGCACGACGATGCGCATGGCCGCATCGAGAATGTCTTGCCGGCGTTGCTCGCTGCCTCGACGGCTGGCCTTGCGGCCCTGGTACTGGACACTATCAGCCACGGCAGCAGCAATGCCGGCGGCGCCTTCTTGAGCCATTACGCGGTTCACGACAGATCTTCCTTTAAAGGGCGCCGTTCTGTTGACGGCTGAATTCGCCACACAAAAAAGCCGCCTTATAAAAGGCGGCTTCGGATCTCGCTACGGTTACGCTTGTGGCCGCATGTGCGGGAACAAGATCACGTCGCGGATCGACGGCGAGTTGGTCAACAACATCACCAACCGGTCGATGCCGATACCTTCACCGGCGGTTGGCGGCATGCCGTATTCCAGCGCACGCACGAAGTCGGCGTCGTAGTGCATCGCCTCGTCATCGCCGGCGTCCTTGTCGGCCACCTGGGCCATGAAGCGCTCGGCCTGGTCTTCTGCGTCGTTAAGCTCGGAGTAGGCGTTGGCAATTTCGCGGCCGCCGATGAACAGCTCGAAACGGTCGGTGACGTTCGGGTTGTCATCGTTGCGACGGGCCAGCGGCGACACTTCGAACGGGTACTGGGTAATGAAGTGCGGCTGTTCCAGCTTGTGCTCCACCAGTTCTTCGAAAATCATCACCTGCAATTTGCCCAGGCCTTCGAAGCCCAGCACCTTGGCGCCGGCTTTCCTGGCGATGGCGCGGGCCTTGTCGATGTCGGTCAGGTCGTCAGCGGTCAACTCAGGGTTGTACTTGAGGATCGAGTCGAACACCGACAGACGCACGAACGGCTCGCCGAAGTGGAACACCTTGTCGCCGTAAGGCACGTCGGTGCTGCCCAGCACCAACTGCGCCAGTTCGCGGAACAGTTCTTCGGTGAGGTCCATGTTGTCTTCGTAGTCGGCGTAGGCCTGGTAGAACTCCAGCATGGTGAATTCCGGGTTGTGACGGGTCGAGACACCTTCGTTACGGAAGTTGCGGTTGATCTCGAACACCTTCTCGAAGCCGCCAACCACCAGGCGCTTGAGGTACAGCTCCGGCGCGATACGCAGGAACATTTCCAGGTCCAGTGCGTTGTGGTGGGTTTCGAACGGCTTGGCTGCGGCACCACCAGGGATGGTTTGCAGCATCGGCGTTTCCACTTCGAGGAAGTCACGCTTCATCAGGAAGCTGCGGATGTGCGCAATCACTTGCGAACGCACGCGGAAGGTCTGGCGCACTTCTTCGTTGACGATCAGGTCAACGTAGCGCTGGCGGTAGCGCTGCTCGGTGTCGGTCAGGCCGTGGTGCTTGTCCGGCAGCGGGCGCAGCGACTTGGTCAGCAGGCGCACACTGGTCATTTCAACGTAAAGATCGCCCTTGCCGGAACGTGCCAGGGTGCCAACGGCTGCAATGATGTCGCCCATGTCCCAGGTTTTCACCGAGGCCAGGGTTTCTTCAGGCAGGGTTTTACGGTTGACGTACACCTGAATGCGACCGGTCATGTCCTGGATCACCATGAACGAGCCACGGTTGAGCATGATGCGACCCGCCACCTTGACCGGGATTGCAGCCTCTGCCAGCTCTTCCTTGGTCTTGTCCGCGTACTGTTTCTGCAAGGCATCGCAGTAGTTGTCACGGCGGAAGTCGTTCGGGAAGGCATTGCCCTTGGCGCGCTCGGCAGCAAGCTTTTCCTTGCGCAGGGCGATCAGGGAGTTTTCTTCCTGTTGCAGGGCTTGCGGGTCGAGTTGTTGGTCGCTCATGTCTTTAAATTTTCCATCAGGTTCGTTGTCCCCAGCCTTCGGCGGGGGATCGCGGGCAAGCCCGCTCCCACAGAGGGTGTTAGAGGCCGGATTTCAGGCTGGCTTCCAGGTATTCGTCGATATCACCGTCGAGCACCTTGTCGCAGTCGCTGCGTTCGATGTTCGTGCGCAGATCCTTGATCCGCGACGCATCAAGCACATACGAACGGATCTGGTGGCCCCAGCCGATATCCGACTTGGTGTCTTCCAGCGCCTGGGACGCCGCATTGCGCTTCTGCATTTCCTGCTCGTACAACTTGGCCCGCAGCATTTTCATGGCGGTGTCCTTGTTGGCGTGCTGGGAACGTTCGTTCTGGCAGCTGACCACGGTGTTGGTCGGTACGTGGGTGATACGTACGGCCGAGTCGGTGGTGTTTACGTGCTGGCCACCGGCACCGGAAGAGCGGTAGGTGTCGATGCGCAGGTCGGCCGGGTTGATCTCGATTTCCACCTTGTCGTCGATCTCTGGCGAGACGAAAACGGCGGAGAACGAGGTATGGCGACGATTGCCGGAGTCGAACGGGCTCTTGCGCACCAGGCGGTGTACGCCGATCTCGGTCCGCAGCCAGCCAAAGGCGTATTCGCCCTTGATGTGCACGGTAGCGCCCTTGATACCGGCGACTTCACCGGCGGACAGTTCCATGATGGTGGCGTCGAAACCGCGTTTATCCGCCCAACGCAGGTACATGCGCAGCAGGATGTTGGCCCAGTCCTGGGCCTCGGTGCCGCCGGAACCGGCCTGGATGTCCAGGTAGGCGTTGTTCGGGTCCATTTCGTGGCTGAACATGCGGCGGAATTCAAGCTTGGCGAGGTTTTCCTCGAGACGGGCCAGCTCGGCGACGACATCGCCCACTGCGCCTTCGTCGTTTTCTTCGACGGCCATGTCCAGCAGGTCGCGGCAATCGCCCAGACCGGTGTTCAACTCGTCGAGGGTGTCGACGATCTGCGCCAGCGCAGCGCGCTCGCGGCCCAGTTCCTGGGCGTATTCAGGTTTGTTCCAGACAGCCGGATCTTCAAGCTCGCGATTGACTTCGGTCAGACGCTCATGCTTTTGATCGTAGTCAAAGATACCCCCGAATAGTTTCGGAGCGCTCGGACAGGTCCTTGATGGTGTTAAGGATCGGGTTGATTTCCATGGCGGGCAGCACTCGTTGGCGAACTTTTGAAAGCCGACGAGTATAACGACAAACCGGGGCTAACGGCAGCCCGCTTGGCGAAAAGGCGGGGTTGTGCACGATCTCAAAGACAATGAAGAGTCAAATGTGGGAGCGGGCTTGCTCGCGAATGCGGTGTGTCAGGTGGTGAATCAGTCACTGACCCACCGCATTCGCGAGCAAGCCCGCTCCCACAGGGGGTCAGCGTCGTTGTCAATTACTCGATACCGACCTGATTGCGCCCATTATGCTTGGCCGTATACAACCCCTTGTCCGCCGCCATGATCAACTGCCGACAATCCGTGCCCTGCACCGGCGTCATGGTCGACAGGCCGATACTGATAGTCAGGCTCGCCCCTTCAGCCGGGGCAATGTGCGGGATTTTCAACCCGGCAACGGCCATGCGCAGTTTCTCGGCCACCAGACGTGCACCGCCCGGCGAGGTGTTCGGCAGCACCAGCGCAAACTCTTCACCGCCGTACCGCGCCGGCAAGTCCGAAGGCCGGCTACTGGCCTCACGGATGCTCGCGGCGACTTTGCGCAGGGCTTCATCACCTTCGACGTGGCCAAAGCTGTCGTTGTAGGTCTTGAAGAAGTCCACGTCGATCATCAATAACGACAGCTGGGTCTGGTCACGCATGGCACGGCGCCATTCCAGCTCCAGGTATTCGTCAAAATGGCGGCGGTTGGACAGCCCGGTGAGACCATCGGAGTTCATCAGCCGTTGCAACACCAGGTTGGTGTCCAGCAACTGCTGCTGGCTCACCCGCAGCGCGCGGTACGCCGCATCCCGTTGCAACAACGTCATGTACGAGCGTGAGTGATAGCGAATGCGCGCCACCAGCTCGATGTTATCCGGCAGCTTGACCAGGTAATCATTGGCCCCGGCCGAAAACGCAGCGCTCTTGATCAGCGGGTCTTCCTTGGTCGAAAGCACGATGATCGGGATATTCGCCGTGGCCGGGTGGTTGCGGTATTCGCGCACCAGTGTCAGGCCATCAAGACCCGGCATCACCAGGTCTTGCAGGATCACCGTCGGTTTAATGCGGATCGCCTGGGCGATCGCCTGATGCGGGTCGGCGCAAAAGTGAAAATCGATGTTTTCTTCGTGGGCCAGGCCACGCCGCACGGCTTCGCCGATCATGGCCTGGTCGTCGACCAGCAACACCATGGCAGCGTTTTCGTCGGTCTTGATGTCGTCGATCTGTAAATCATTCATGTGCAGTCACCTGAATTACTGTCCTGCAAGCCGGCACCGCGAGAGGTCTTGCTCATTTTGCAAATACCTCCAGCAATCGGGGCGCAATTCTGTCCAGTGGGCGAATTTCAACAGCAGCATCAATGGCCGCCGCCGCTTTGGGCATGCCATACACCGCACAGCTCTGCTGATCCTGAGCGATGGTCAAATAGCCTTGTTCACGCAATATCTTGAGGCCCTGGGCCCCGTCGCGCCCCATACCGGTCAGGAGTACGCCGACGGCGTCACCGTTCCAGTGGCTGGCGACGCTCTCGAAAAACACGTCGATGGACGGCCGGTAAATCTCGTTCACCGGCTCCGCGGTATAGGCTAGCGTGCCATTTTTCAACAGGCGAATGTGGTGGTTGGTACCGGCCAGCAGCACCACGCCGCTTTGTGGCGGCTCGCCCTCTCGCGCCAGGCGCACCGGCAGGCCGGAGGCGCTGCTCAACCATTCGGCCATGCCGGCGGCGAACACCTGGTCCACATGCTGCACCAGCACAATGGCGGCGGGAAAATCGCGGGGCAAGCCCTTGAGCAGGATTTCCAGGGCGGCCGGGCCGCCCGCCGACGACCCAATCGCCACCAGGCTTTGACGTTTGCCGGGCGCGCGTGCAGGCGCGGTGTCGGCGCGTACGCGGCTGCCTCGCTGGCCGATCAGCCAGCCAATATTGAGGATTTTGCGCAGCAACGGCGCCGCCGCATCCTTGGGGTTGCCCACGCCCAGCGCCGGGGTGTCCACCACATCCAGGGCGCCATGGCCCATGGCTTCGAATACGCGACTCATATTTGCCTGGCGGTCGACGGTCACCAGCAGAATAGCGCATGGGGTCTCGGCCATGATCTGTCGCGTGGCCTCCACGCCGTCCATCACCGGCATGATCAGGTCCATAAGGATCAAGTCCGGGGTCAATTCGGCGCAGCGCTGTACGGCCTCCAGGCCATTGTTGGCCACCCACACCACCTGGTGCGCCGGCTCGAAGCTCAAGGCACGGCGCAGCGCCTCTACCGCCAGGGGCATGTCATTGACGATCGCAATCCTCATGCCCGGGCGCCCCCGATCAGCTCCATCACGGCATCCAGCAAGGCGTCGTCGTGGAAACTGGCTTTAGCCAGATAATAGTCGGCGCCGGCGTCCAATCCACGGCGCCGGTCTTCTTCGCGATCCTTGTACGACACCACCATCACCGGCAACGATTGCAGGCGACTATCACGGCGCAAGAGTGTGACCAATTCGATCCCGTCCATACGAGGCATATCAATGTCAGTGATCAGCAGGTCGAAGTCTTCGGAACGCAGTGCGTTCCAGCCATCCATGCCATCGACGGCGACCGCCACTTCATAACCACGATTAAGTAACAATTTACGTTGCAGTTCACGCACGGTGAGCGAGTCATCCACCACCAGCACGCGCTTGCGCGGTGCTTCGGTGGCCTGCTGGCTGCGCCGGGCGATACGCTCCAGGCGGCCAGTGTTGAGCAATTTATCCACCGAACGCAGCATGTCTTCGACGTCGACGATCAACACCACCGAGCCGTCATCCAGCAAAGCACCGGCGGAAATATCCTGGACCTTGCCCAAGCGGTCATCCAGCGGCAACACCACCAGGGTGCGTTCGCCGATAAAACGTTCCACCGCAATGCCATACACCGCATCGCGCTCGCGGATCACCACCACCTTCAGGGTTTCGTCATTGCTCTGCCCCGGCGGGCGCTGCAATAACTGGCTGGCGGCCACCAGGCCGACATGCCGGCCTTCGTGCCAGAAATGCTGGCGGCCTTCCAATTGCACGATGTCCTCCGGCGCCAGGTCGCACATCCGTTCGATATGCGCCAGCGGGAAGGCATAGGCTTCCTCGCCGACTTCCACCACCAGGCTACGCACCACCGACAAGGTCAACGGCACTTCCAGGTGGAAACGGCTGCCCTGCCCCGCCGTCTGTTCCAGCACCACCGCGCCGCGCAGTTGGCGGACCATGTGCTGCACCGCATCCAGGCCGACGCCGCGCCCGGACACTTCGGTGACCTTGTCGCGCAGGCTGAAGCCCGGCAGGAACAGGAAGGTCAGCAGCTCTTCTTCACTCAAGCGCAGCGCGGTTTCCAGCGGTGACAGATGCCGGTCGACGATAGTGCCGCGCAGGCGTTCCAGGTCGACGCCATTACCGTCGTCGCTTAACTCCAGCACCAGCAAACCGGCCTGGTGGGAGGCGCGCAGGCGGATCAAGCCTTCGGCGGGTTTGCCCGCCAACACCCGCTGCTCGGGCATTTCAATGCCGTGGTCGACGGCATTGCGCAATAAGTGCGTAAGCGGCGCTTCGAGTTTTTCCAATACGTCGCGGTCGACCTGGGTCTTTTCCCCCTCGATCTCCAGGCGCACCTGCTTGCCGAGGCTGCGGCCAAGGTCGCGCACCATGCGCACCTGGCCGGCGAGCACATCGGCAAACGGCCGCATGCGGCAGGCCAGCGCGGTGTCATAAAGCACTTGGGCGCGCTGCCCGGCCTGCCAGCCGAACTCATCCAGCTCGGCGGTTTTATCCGCCAGCAACGCCTGGGCTTCACTCAACAGGCGGCGCGTGTCGGCCAGAGCTTCCTGGGCTTCCAGGCTCAAGTCCATGGCCTTGAGCTGGCCATCGAGCGTGTCCAGGGCGCGCGCACTGTTGCTTTGAATGCGCTTGAGGCGTTGCAGGCTCACCAGGTAAGGCTTGAGCCGCTGGGTCTCGACCAGGGACTTGCTCGACAAGTCGAGCAGGCTGTTCAAGCGCTCGGCGGTGACACGCAGCACGCGCTCGCCGCCTTCGGTCATGCGTTTGTTCGGGCGCGGCAGGTCAGTGCTGACAGGCGGCGCGGGCTCAGGCGGCAACGGGTCAATCACCGGCGCAGGCGCAGGTTGCGCAGTGGCGATGGCAACCGGTGCGGCCTGGACGATCGGCTGCGACGGATCCAGCAGGCGTTCCATCAGCGCCACGTACCCGTCGATATCCGCCGGGCCGACGTTATTGCCCGGCGTGGCGATGCGCATCAGCAGGTCGGTGCCCTGCAGCAAGGCGTCGATATGTTCGGGTTGCAGATACAGACGGCTTTCCTGGGCGCTGACCAGGCAGTCCTCCATCACGTGGGCCACGCTGACCCCGGCGTCCACGCCGACAATCCGCGCCGCGCCTTTAAGCGAGTGCGCGGCGCGCATGCACGCCTCGAGCTGGTCGGCCTGGGTGGGGTTGCGCTCCAGGGCCAGCAGGCCCGCGCTCAGTACCTGGGTTTGTGCATCGGCTTCCAGGCTGAACAGTTCCAGCAGCGAGGCATCGCGCATCTGGTCGGGGGTCATGTGAGGCTCCGGGTCACGGCAGACAACAATTGCGCCTCGTCCAGCCAACGCAGGCTGCGGCCTTTCCACTGCAACACGCCTTGGGTGAAGCGCGCACTGGCCTGGGTGCCGGAGGCCGACGCGGCCTTCAAGGTGCGCTCATCGATGGCATGGATGCCGTCGACTTCGTCCACCGGCACCACCACCGGGCCGTCCTGGGCAGCAATAATCAACATGCGCGGCATCACGCGTGCGCCGGTAGTGACTGTGCCGGCAAGGTCCAGCCCCAGCAGCTCCACCAGTGACAGGCACGCCACCAGCGCGCCGCGCACATTCGCAACGCCCAGTAATGCGCGGGAACGCTGGTGCGGCAACGAATGAATCGGCTGCAGTGGCGCCACCTCCACCAGGCATCGGGTGGCAATGCCCAGCCACTCTTCACCCAGACGGAACATCAGAATCGAACGGGTGACGATGTCTTCGTCAACTTCCGCGACGGCATACGCCTGCCGGTCGCCCTGCTGCAACGCGTAACGGTCAAGCAGGCGCGTGGCGGCGGCGGAATACACCGAGCAGTTGCGGCAGTGGATATGCTCGGCGAGCAACGGGCAGGACTTGTCACCATGGATGCCGATGCGGTTCCAGCAGTCGTCGATGGCTTGGGTGTCGGCCAGGGTCAGGTCCAGGCCTGCGGTGTCGAGCGCATCAAGGTTATTCATCGTTTGGACTCACTGTCTGCCCGCTCGCTGCGCGCGGCCCGCGCCTGCAAGCGGCGCGCGCCCGCGCTGTCACCCTGGGACTCGAGCAATGCGGCCAGGTGCATCAAGGCCTGCGGGTGCTGTGGTTCCAGGTACAAGGCTTTGCGGTAATAACCCTGGGCTTCCAGGGCGCTGCCGGCCACGTCGCTGAGCAGCCCCAGCCAGTAAAACACCTGGGCGGCCGGCGAGTGTTTACTCAAATACTGTTCACACGCGGCACGGGCCTCGGCACTTTTGCCTTCGTTGGCCAGCGTGGCGATGCGGCTGAGCAAGTCGCCCGCATCGCTGTGCGGCGCCTTGATCGGCACTACTTGGGCGCTCACTGTGCTGAACGGGCGCGGCTTGGCGGGAATCGGCGCTGCGCTGCGCTGGGGGATGGGCAGGGGCACAAACACCGGTTCAGGCTTGACCGGCTCGGCATGCCGGCTGAATGCAAAGGATTGCGGCACGCCAATCGAACGCATGCCATGGCGCCCCAACAGGCTGCCCTCGGCGGGGCCGATAAACAGCACACCGTCTTCGTGGGTCAGGCGCTTGAGCACATCGAACACTTGCTTCTGGGTGGGCTGGTCGAAGTAGATCAGCAGGTTGCGGCAAAATACAAAATCGTAGCTGGGCTCATTCGCCAGCAACGCCGGGTCGAGCAAGTTGCCGACTTGCAGGCGCACTTGTTCGCGCACCCGCTCGGCGATGTGGAAACCGTCGGGCTGTTCGCTGAAGTGACGCTCGCGAAACTCGATATCACCGCCGCGAAAGGAGTTCTTGCCGTACACACCACGCTTGGCGCGCTCCACCGACAGCGGGCTGACATCCAGCCCCAACACCTTGAACTGGTGCGGCGCCAGCCCGGCATCGAGCAAGGCCATGGCAATCGAATAAGGCTCTTCGCCCGTGGAGCATGGCAGGCTGAGAATACGCAGGGCGCGCATCTGCTTGATCGTCGCCAGGCGCTCCTTGGCCAAACGCGCCAGGGTGGCAAAGGACTCGGGGTAGCGGAAAAACCAGGTCTCGGGGACGATCACCGCTTCGATCAGCGCCTGCTGCTCATCATGGGAACTCTGCAAATGCTGCCAGTACTCTTGTGCGGTCTGCGCCTGCACGGTCTGGCTGCGCTGGCGTACGGCTCGCTCGATGATCGCCTCGCCTACCGAGGCGACGTCCAGGCCAATACGGTCCTTCAAGAAGGCAAAGAAGCGCGGGTCGTTACTCATAGGCTCAGCTCACTGGCAAACAGCAAGGCGCGCACGTCATCGGTGAGCAGGTCGGCGACGCCGATCCATTGCATCAAACCCAAGGCATCTTCACGCACCGGCCCCAGGTACGGCGCCTCGCGGTTAGCCAGGCCGTAAGGCTGGAATTCGGCCGGGTCGCAACGCAGGGTGTCGGTGGCCTGCTCCAGGATCAGCCCCAGCCAGCGCGCCTCGAGCCAGGGTTGCGGCTGGTAATTGACCAGCACCAGCCGGGTGCTGGTGCGCGCCTGGGCCGCTGTGCCGAAGGTCAACGCACACAGGTCGACGACGGGCACCAATGCGCCACGGTGAGCAAAGATCCCCGCCACCCACAATGGTGCATGGGCGATAGGTTTGAGCGGCAGGCGCGGCAACACCTCGGCCACTTCCGTGGCCTTGAGGGCGTAGCGTTCACCACCGATGCGGAACACCAGGAACAACGCCTTTTTCGCTGCCGGGACGGCGCCGCGTTTAGCCGCGAGGTCGCTCATCAGACTTTGAAACGCGATACGCCGCTGCGCAGACCGACCGCAACCTGGCTCAGTTCATCAATGGCAAAGCTGGCCTGGCGCAGGGATTCCACGGTCTGGCTGCTGGCATCGCCCAGTTGCACCAGCGCGTGGTTGATCTGCTCGGCGCCGGTGGCCTGGGCCTGCATGCCTTCGTTGACCATCAGCACCCGCGGCGCCAGGGCCTGTACCTGATGGATGATCTGCGACAGCTGCTCGCCCACTTGCTGCACTTCGAACATGCCGCGACGCACTTCTTCGGAGAACTTGTCCATGCCCATCACGCCCGCCGACACCGCCGACTGGATCTCGCGCACCATCTGCTCGATGTCGTAGGTGGCCACGGCGGTCTGGTCGGCCAGGCGGCGCACTTCGGTGGCCACCACGGCAAACCCGCGTCCGTACTCGCCGGCCTTCTCGGCTTCAATGGCGGCGTTGAGCGACAGCAGGTTGGTCTGGTCGGCCACCTTGACGATGGTCACCACCACTTGGTTGATGTTGCCGGCCTTCTCATTGAGGATCGCCAGCTTGGCGTTCACAAGGTCGGCGGCGCCCATCACCGAGTGCATGGTTTCTTCCATGCGCGCCAGGCCTTGCTGGCCGGAACCGGCGGCGACCGAGGCCTGGTCGGCGGCGGTGGACACTTCGGTCATGGTGCGCACCAGGTCTTTGGACGTGGCGGCAATTTCCCGTGAGGTCGCGCCGATCTCGGTGGTGGTGGCCGCTGTTTCGGTGGCCGTGGCCTGTTGTTGCTTGGAGGTGGCGGCGATCTCGGTCACCGAGGTGGTCACCTGCACCGACGAACGCTGGGCCTGGGAGACCAGGGCGGTCAGCTCGGTCATCATGTCATTGAAGCCGGTTTCGACAGCGCCGAATTCGTCCTTGCGCTCCAGGTTTAAACGCTTGCTCAGGTCGCCGGTGCGCATGGTTTCGAGAATTTCGACGATGCGGTTCATCGGCGCCATGATCGCGCGCATCAGCAGCAAACCGCACAGCCCGGCAGCGAGGATGGCCACGGCCAGCGACACGAACATACTGATTTTCGCGGCGGATACTGCGTCATCGATCGCGTTGGTTGCGCGGTCGGCGACATTCTTGTTATCGGTGATGATGTCGTTGAGCTTCATGCGACCTGCGGTCCAGGTCGGCGTCAACTGGGTGTCGAATTCCTTGCGCGCGCCGGCCAGATCACCCCGTTGCAGGCTGTCGAGCACGACGGCGAGGCTCTTGTTATAGGCCTGGTGCAGCGCCTCGAACCGGTCGAACTGACTGCGATCCTCATCACCGCGGATGGTTTGTGCGTAATTGGCCATCTGCTGCACGACGCGGGCTTCGAAGGATTTGAAGTCGGCCTTGTCGGCGTCCGTCAACCCTTTGTCGTCGCGCAGGCCGATCAATTGCAGGGTATCGAGGTAACTGTCGACCCAGGCGCTGCGAATCATCGAACTGAGGTACACCCCAGGCACCGCGTCATCCCGAACCGAATTCTCACCCTCCTCGATTTTCAGCAACCGTGAATAAGAGACCACAACCATTAACAGCATGATGGCGATAATGACCGCAAAGCTTGCCAAGATCCGTTGGCGCAAGGTCCAGTTCTTCACAGTAATTCCTCGAAGGGCCAATCAAATGCCGAGGAGTATAGCTGAGCGGGTGCCCGCATTTATCAACAGGTTTTGATGTAGCGCTCACAGAACGCAAAAACACTGCGCAAGTGACGCAATGGGTCACGGGCTACGCTCCCACTCAGAGCGTGGGAGCGATCATTCCTGCGGTCAGAGCGTGGCTTGGCGTACCTGTTTTTCCAGCTCGGCCTTTAGGCCAGGCTCAAGTTTGAGTTGGCGGGCCAGCTCGTCCAGGTAGGCTTTTTCCATGAAGTTTTCTTCGTCCACCAGCATCACGCTGGCGATGTACATCTCGGCGGCCATTTCCGGGGTGCTCGCTGCCCGCGCCACGTCGGCGGGATCCAGAGGCTTGTTCAGCTCGGCGTGCAGCCAGCTTTGCAGTTCACGGTCGTTATCGAGCTTGGTAAATTCGCCTTCGATCAGGGCACGCTCACGCTCATCTACATGCCCGTCGGCTTTGGCGGCAGCGACCAGCGCCTTGAGAATGCCCTGGCTGTGTTGTTCGACCTGGGCCGGCGGCAGGCGGTCGATGGTTTGCGGCTCGCCTTGGGGCGCACCGGCCTGCTGCGCCTGCCAGTTGCCGTAAGCCTTGTAGGCGATCACGCCAAGTGCCGCCAGCCCGCCATAGGTGAGCGCCTTGCCGCCGAATTTGCGCGCCTTTTTATTCCCCAGCAACAGCCCCATCGCACCCGCCGCCAGGGCGCCACCGCCCGCACCGCCGAGCAAACTGCCGAGCCCGCCGCCACCGAGCAAGCCGCCGAGGGCGCTTTTGTCGTCCGATTTGCGTTGCCCGCCGGCTTTGTTTTGCAACATGTCCTGGCCGGATTTGAGCAACTGATCGAGCAATCCACGGGTATTCATGCGTAGCCTCCAGACACTTGGGTTCGTAGGACCAATAGGCCCCCAGCGTAAAACTAAGTGCCAAAAAGCCGCGATCTAGAGTGCTTCCAGATGTAACGCCGACAGCACAAGCTGGAAACGTCTTGTTTCACATGCAACGCCTTCACCCCGCCATCAATCAATTTTCCTTCTGCATCGAACCGCTTAAGCTATCCGGCGTCTGTTTATTGTCCGTTGCGTTTGGTCGAAGGCATGTCCGAACCGTTATTTCTGATCCGTTACGTGCCAGGAACGGCGCGGGATTTGCTCACGACAGGTTGTCTCTATGCACCGCAGGAATTTGCTTAAAGCGTCCATGGCCATTGCGGCTTACACCGGTTTGTCGGCCAGTGGCCTGCTGGCCGCGCAGGCCTGGGCCGGGAACCGTGCCGCCGATGGCAAGGCCGTGGCGTTCGACTTCGAAACGCTCAAGGCCCAGGCCAAGCAGCTCGCCGCCACCGCGTATAAAGACACCAAACAGGTGCTGCCGCCGACGCTGGCAACCATGACCCCACAGAATTTCAATGCCATTGGCTACGACGGCAACCATTCGCTGTGGAAGGAGCTGAACGGCCAGCTTGACGTGCAATTCTTCCACGTCGGCATGGGCTTCAAGACGCCGGTGCGCATGCACAGCGTCGACCCCAAGACCCGCGAAGCCCGCGAGGTGCATTTCCGCCCTTCGCTGTTCAACTATGCCAAGACCACGGTGGACACCAAACAGCTGACCGGCGACCTGGGGTTCTCCGGCTTCAAGCTGTTCAAGGCGCCGGAACTGGATCGCCATGACGTGCTGTCGTTTCTCGGCGCCAGCTACTTCCGTGCGGTGGACGCAACCGGCCAGTACGGCCTCTCCGCACGCGGCCTGGCGATCGATACCTACGCGAAAAAACGCGAAGAATTCCCCGATTTCACACAGTTCTGGTTCGAAACCCCAAGCAAGGACGCCACGCGCTTTGTGGTTTACGCCCTGCTCGACTCGCCGAGCGCCACTGGCGCTTACCGCTTCGACATCGACTGCCAGGCCAGCCAGGTTGTGATGGGCATCGACGCGCACATCAATGCGCGCACCGCCATCGAACAACTGGGCATCGCACCCATGACCAGCATGTTCAGCTGCGGTACCCACGAACGGCGGATGTGCGACACCATCCACCCGCAAATCCACGACTCGGACCGCCTGGCCATGTGGCGTGGCAACGGCGAGTGGATCTGCCGCCCGCTGAACAACCCGGCCAAGCTGCAATTCAACGCCTTTGCCGACACCGACCCCAAAGGGTTCGGCCTGGTGCAGACCGACCATGAGTTCGCCAGCTACCAGGACACCGTGGACTGGTACAGCAAGCGCCCAAGCCTGTGGGTGGAACCGACCACCGCCTGGGGCGAAGGCTCGATCGACCTGCTGGAAATCCCCACCACCGGCGAAACCCTGGACAACATCGTGGCCTTCTGGACCCCGAAAAAGCCCGTGGCCGCCGGCGAATCACTCAACTATGGCTACAAGCTGTACTGGAGCGCGCTGCCGCCGGTAAGCACACCGCTGGCGCAAGTGGATGCCACCCGTTCCGGCATGGGCGGTTTTACCGAAGGCTGGGCACCGGGCGAACATTACCCCGACGTGTGGGCGCGCCGCTTTGCCGTGGATTTCAAGGGCGGCGGCCTGGATCGCCTGCCGGCCGGCACCGGGATCGAACCGGTGGTGACCTGCTCCCACGGCGAAGTCAAAGACTTCAGTGTGCTGGTGCTGGACAACATCAAGGGCTATCGCATTCTGTTCGACTGGTACCCGACCAGCGACAGCGTAGAGCCGGTGGAACTGCGGCTGTTTATCCGCACCCAGGACCGCACCTTGAGTGAAACCTGGCTGTATCAGTACTTCCCACCGGCACCGGACCAGCGCAAGTACAGCTGATACGCGCCAACAGAGCGTTCCCACGCGAGCGTGGGAACGCGCTTATGCCGATTAAAACCGCGATACGCTCTTCATTGCGCCTATCAAGTAGCGCATCGCCACCTGATCGTTTTCGGTCAGGGCGCGATACTGCGCCAGCAACTCCACCTCATCCGAACTCAACCTTCGCCCCCGCAAGGACATCCGGCGACCCAAAAAAGACGCCACCGCACCCGCTACGCCATAAGACTTGGTCATGGACCGTTACTCCTGATATCAGTCAATTACTCCTGGTGCCCATTCCCAACGCTCATGAAGCGCAGTGGCTTCAAGGGCAAACAGCCTGACTCCCTGGGCCAGAAATCACACTTACCTTAAGCGTAGAAACAATCTGGTGACGTGTGGGATTTTTTTAGAGTATTCACTTAAAAAATTACTTCGGTAACAAATACCTACAACCCTTTCTCACGCAGCGGCGGCTAAAGGTGGATATCGTGAGGCTCTTGCGCATACGGCTGCGGGTCAGGCTTGCGTTAAACGTGGGTAACAAAAAACCCACCGGATTGGGTGGGTTTGTGGAACGCAGGCGCGGGTTCAATCCCTCAGATCAGACTCATGAATCGGCTGATCACGGTGGGTCGCCCGCTGGTACTGCGCAGGCCAGATGGCTTTGCGCCCGCCCAGGTCATCGTCGGCATGCAGCGGCCAGTAAGGGTCACGCAACAGCTCACGGGCGAGGAAGATGATGTCGGCCTGGCAGGTGCGCAGGATATGTTCGGCCTGGGCCGGTTCAGTGATCATGCCCACCGTGCCGGTGGCGATACCCGACTCTTTGCGCACGCGCTCGGCAAACCGCGTCTGGTAGCCGGGGCCGGTGGGAATCTCGGCGTTCGCGGCGGTGCCACCGGAGGACACGTCGATCAGGTCCACGCCCAGGTCTTTGAGGCGGCGCGCCAGCTCCACGGTTTCATCGGGGTTCCAGCCGTCTTCGACCCAATCGGTGGCCGACACCCGCACAAACAGCGGCAGCTCCTGGGGCCAGACGGCGCGCACGGCTTTGGTCACTTCGAGCACCAGGCGGATACGGTTTTCAAACGAGCCGCCGTAGTGGTCCTGACGCTGGTTGCTGATCGGCGAAAGGAATTGATGCAACAGGTAACCGTGAGCGGCGTGGATTTCCACCACTTCGAAACCGGCGGTCAGCGCACGCTTGGCGGCGGCGACAAAATCGGCCATCACCTGCTGTATCTGCCCTTCATCGAGTGGCCTGGGTTGCGTGTGGTTCGGGTCAAAGGCAATCGGCGAGGGCCCCACCGGCACCCAGCCGCCGTCTTCCGGCTTGACGCTGCCGTGCTTGCCGATCCACGGCCGGTGGGTGCTGGCCTTACGCCCGGCATGCGCCAGTTGGATGCCCGCCACCGCGCCTTGGGCGGCAATAAAGCGGGTGATGCGTTGCAGCGGTTCGATCTGCGCGTCGTTCCACAGGCCCAGGTCCTGGGCGGTGATGCGGCCATCGGCGGTGACGGCGGTGGCTTCGGTAAAAATCAGCCCGGCGCCACCGACGGCGCGGCTGCCCAGGTGCACCAGGTGCCAGTCATTGGCCAGACCATCGTCGGACGAGTATTGGCACATCGGCGAGACGGCGATGCGGTTAAGCAGGGTCAATTGACGGAGGGTGTAGGGTTCGAGCAGCTGACTCATGGCGCACCTCTTCTGGGTTCTGTGGGCACTATTCAAACAGTGCTTAGAGCCTAGTCGACAACGCTGGATTGCACAGGGTTCAGAAAGGAAAGCGGGAGCCGAGGGCCGGCTCCCGTGTTGCAAGAGATTACATCTCGACCTGGGTGCCCAGCTCGATCACCCGGTTTACCGGGAGTTTGAAGAAGCGCAGGTTGCCGTTGGCGTTTTTCAACATGAACGCAAACAACGCTTCGCGCCAGCGCGCCATGCCTTTGATGCGCGAGGCGATCACGGTTTCGCGGCTGAGGAAGTAGGTGGTGCGCATCGGGCTGAAGTCCAGTTCGTCCAGATGGCACAGCTTCAGGGCTTCGGGCACGTCCGGCTCATCGGCAAACCCGAAATGCAGGATGACCCGGAAGAAGCCTTCGCCGTAGGCATCGACCTCGAAACGCCGTGTGACCGGCACGCGAGGAATGTCCTCGTAGACCACCGTCAACAGCACCACCTGCTCGTGCAACACCTGGTTATGCAGCAGGTTGTGCAACAGCGCGTGGGGCACGGCGTCCGGCCGCGCGGTGAGAAACACCGCCGTACCCTGCACGCGGTGAGGCGGCTGCACGCGGATGCTGCTGATAAAGATCGGCAACGGCAGGCCGCCTTCGTCGAGGCGCTCGACCAGCAACTGCTTGCCGCGCTTCCAGGTGGTCATCAGCACGAACAGCACAATCCCCGCCAGCACCGGGAAGGCGCCGCCCTGGATGATCTTCGGCACGTTGGCGGCAAAATACAGGCCGTCCACCAACAGGCAGCAGACCAGCACCGGCACCGCCAGGATCGGTGGCCACTTCCATAGCAGCAGCATGACTGCCGACACCAGGATAGTGGTCATCAGCATGGTCCCGGTCACCGCCACGCCGTAGGCCGAGGCCAGTGCGTTGGAGGACTCGAAGCCAAGCACCAGCAGGATCACACCAACCATCAGCGACCAGTTCACCGCACCGATGTAGATCTGGCCCTGCTCGGCGCTGGAGGTGTGCTGGATGTGCATGCGTGGGATGTAACCCAGCTGGATCGCCTGACGCGTCAACGAGAACGCGCCGGAAATCACCGCCTGGGAGGCAATCACCGTGGCCAGGGTGGACAACACCACCAGCGGGATCAGCGCCCAGCTTGGCGCCAGCAGGTAGAACGGGTTGCGCGCGGCTTCCGGGTCGCCGAGCAGCATGGCGCCCTGGCCGAAATAATTAAGCACCAGCGCCGGCAACACCAGGATAAACCAGGCGCGGGCAATGGGTTTGCGGCCGAAGTGGCCCATGTCGGCATACAGCGCCTCGGCGCCGGTCAGTGCCAGCACCACGGCGCCGAGGATCGCCACACCAATGCCTGGGTGGGCCTCGAAGAACCGCACGGCCCACATCGGGTTCATCGCGCTGAGCACTTCAGGGTGCAAGGTGATGCCATAGATCCCAAGGCCGCCCAGCACCAGGAACCAGGTGACCATCACCGGCCCGAACAGCTTGCCGATGCGGTCGGTGCCGTGTTTCTGGATCAGGAACAGCGCCACCAGCACCACCAGTGCAATCGGCACGACCCATTTTTCCAGGCCATCGAACGCCAATTCCAGGCCTTCAATGGCCGACAACACCGAAATCGCCGGGGTGATCATGCTGTCGCCATAGAACAGCGCCGCACCGCACAGCCCGCATACCACCAAAAAACTGCGCAGGCGCTTGCGCGTGCCTGCCGCCCGCCGTGCCAGTGCCGTCAGCGCCATGATGCCGCCCTCGCCCTGGTTGTCGGCGCGCAGCACGAACAGCATGTATTTGATCGATACGACCCAAATCAGCGACCAGAAGATCAGCGCCAGGATACCCAGCACGCCATCATGGTTGACCTGCACACCGTAACCACCGGTAAACACTTCTTTAAGGGTATAGAGCGGGCTGGTACCGATATCGCCGTAAACCACCCCGACCGCCGCCACCAGCATGCCAATCGGCTTTGCATTGGAATGCTCGGCACCTGCCGCCTGACTATTTGCCTGACCCATCAACCACTCCTGCCCTTTGACCTGAGGTCTTTTATAAACAACGCGCCTAAGCTGACCCTAGCATGCGCTGTTTTACTTCTCGTAACAGACGTTTTATTGACCCCGGGGTTTCACCCGTGCGCAACGGCGCGAAGCATAGCGCAGCACTCGTCGCATTTCCCCGTATAAAGCTGGTCAAGCGCGCTGCCCGTCGATAGAATTGCGCACTTTTTGATCAGAGGCGCACCAAGCGCCCGTCTACCGCCGTGTCGTGCCCGACTGGCGGCGTCATTCAATACCGAGGTTAGACATGTCCACCACCATCGCAAAAGCCAACCCCAAGGTCGGCTTTGTATCCCTGGGTTGCCCAAAGGCTCTGGTCGACTCCGAGCGCATCCTTACGCAACTGCGTATGGAAGGCTATGACGTTGTGTCCACCTACCAGGACGCCGACGTGGTGGTGGTCAACACCTGCGGCTTCATCGACTCGGCCAAGGCTGAGTCCCTGGAAGTGATCGGCGAAGCCATCAAGGAAAACGGCAAGGTCATCGTCACCGGCTGCATGGGCGTGGAAGAAGGCAATATCCGCAACGTGCACCCAAGCGTGCTGGCCGTGACCGGCCCGCAGCAGTACGAGCAGGTGGTCAATGCCGTTCACCAGGTGGTGCCGCCGCGTCAGGACCACAACCCGCTGATCGACCTGGTGCCGCCGCAAGGCATCAAGCTGACGCCGCGTCACTACGCGTATCTGAAGATTTCCGAAGGCTGCAACCACAGCTGCAGCTTCTGCATCATCCCGTCGATGCGCGGCAAGCTGGTCAGCCGCCCGGTGGGCGATGTACTCGACGAGGCCCAGCGCCTGGTCAAATCCGGCGTTAAAGAGCTGTTGGTGATCTCCCAGGACACCAGCGCCTATGGCGTCGACGTGAAATACCGCACCGGTTTCTGGAACGGCGCGCCGGTCAAAACCCGCATGACCGAACTGTGCGAAGCCTTGAGCAGCCTGGGCGTATGGGTGCGCCTGCACTATGTTTACCCGTACCCGCACGTCGACGAACTGATCCCGTTGATGGCCGCCGGCAAGATCCTGCCGTACCTGGACATCCCGTTCCAGCACGCCAGCCCGAAAGTCCTCAAGGCCATGAAACGCCCGGCCTTTGAAGACAAGACCCTGGCGCGCATCAAGAACTGGCGCGAGATCTGCCCGGAGCTGATCATCCGTTCGACCTTTATCGTCGGCTTCCCTGGCGAAACCGAAGAAGACTTCCAGTACCTGCTGGACTGGCTGACCGAAGCGCAGCTGGACCGCGTTGGTTGCTTCCAGTACTCGCCGGTCGAAGGCGCGCCGGCCAACCTGCTGGATGCGGCCATCGTGCCGGACGACGTCAAGCAGGAGCGTTGGGAGCGTTTCATGGCGCACCAGCAGGCCATCAGCTCGGCGCGCCTGCAACTGCGCATCGGCAAGGAAATCGAAGTGCTGATCGACGAAGTCGACGAGCAAGGCGCAGTGGGCCGTTGCTTCTTCGACGCGCCGGAAATCGACGGTAACGTGTTTATCGACGATGCCAGCGGCTTGAAGCCGGGTGACAAGGTCTGGTGTACCGTGACGGATGCCGACGAGTACGACCTGTGGGCTGAAAAGCGCGACTAGCTCTGCGAACGCAAAGCGTCCGGCGAGGCATTCCCACGCAGAGCGTGGGAACGATCGGCGTGAAAAATTCAAAAAGCCTCGTGTCTGAACAAGATGCGGGGCTTTTTTAGGTCTATCGTTTGCCCATCAGCACCGATCATCGGCAAGGGGCAGCGGGCATGCGTCAGCATTCGGTTATCCACACACCTAAAACCAGCGACTACGCGCAATTGGCGCAAATCTGGGAAGACTCCGTGCGGGCGACCCATGATTTTTTGCCGGACAGCTACATCGTAGTGCTCAAAGAGCTGGTGCTGACGCGCTACCTGGACGCGGTGATGCTGATCTGCACCAAGGACGCGCGCCAGCGCATCACCGGGTTTGCCGGGGTGGCGGCGGGCAAGGTCGAGATGCTGTTTATCGACCCGCAATACCGTGGCCAGGGCTTGGGTCGGCAACTGCTGGGTTATGCGATCGAGCACCTGAATGCCGATGCGCTGGACGTTAATGAGCAAAACCCGCAGGCCCTGGGGTTTTACTTCAAGCAGGGTTTCGAGGTGATCGGACGTGCCGAGCATGATGGCCTTGGCCAGCCGTACCCGCTGCTGCATATGCGCTTGCGCCAACAGCAACGGCGCAGTGGCTGACACAACACAGCGCCAATGTGGGAGCGGGCTTGCTCGCGAAGGCAGTAGCACATTCAACCTGTCTGTTGACTGACACACCGCTTTCGCGAGCAAGCCCGCTCCCACATTTTGAACCGTGTACCAACCAATAAAGCCACCGTGCTGAAATGGGTCCGGGATTAACCGCGCCCACACAGGTACAATAGCCGCCCCCTTTTGCTACGGCCCTTGTCATGACTGACCCCATACGCCTCTCCAAACGCCTTATCGAACTGGTCGGTTGCTCCCGTCGGGAGGCTGAGCTGTTTATCGAAGGCGGCTGGGTCTCGGTGGACGGTGAAGTGATCGACGAACCGCAATTCAAGGTCACCACCCAGAAGGTCGAGCTGGACCCAGAGGCTAAAGCCACTGTGCCGGAACCGGTGACCATCCTGCTGCACGCCCCGGTGGGCGTGGATGTAGAAACGGCGATGGCCTCGATCAGCGCCGAGTCGCTGTCCGAAGAGCACCGTTTCAGCAAGCGCCCGCTCAAGGGCCATTTCCTGCGCCTGACCGCCAGTGCCGACCTGCAGGCCAAGGCCAGCGGCCTGCTGGTGTTTACCCAGGACTGGAAGATTCTGCGCAAGTTGACCGCCGATGCCGCCAAGATCGAGCAGGAATACGTGGTGGAGGTCGAGGGCGACATGGTTGCCCATGGCCTCAACCGCCTGAACCACGGCCTGACCTACAAAGGCAAAGAGCTGCCGGCCGTCAAAGCCAGCTGGCAGAACGAAAACCGCCTGCGCTTTGCGCTGAAAAACCCGCAGCCGGGCGTAATCGCCCTGTTTTGCGAGGCGGTCGGCCTGAAAGTCATCGCCATCCGTCGCATCCGCATTGGCGGCGTGTCCATCGGCAAAGTGCCGGTCGGCCAATGGCGTTACCTGTCCGGCAAAGAAAAGTTCTAAGCCGCTCCCCTTTTCCCGGCACCGGCAACTTTGCGCGGTGCCCTCAGTTGAATACCAGGATTGCCCACCATGATTCACAACGACGTATTGCGCAGCGTGCGCTACATGCTCGACATCAGCGACAACAAGATGGTCGAGATCATCAAGCTCGGCGGCATGGACGTCACCAAGGAAGACCTGCTGACCTACCTCAAGAAAGACGAGGAAGAAGGTTTTGTGTTCTGCCCGGACGACGTCATGGCGCACTTCCTTGATGGCCTGGTGATCTTCAAGCGTGGCAAGGACGACAGCCGTCCGCCGCAGCCGATCGAAACTCCGGTGACCAACAACATCATCCTCAAGAAGCTGCGCGTGGCCTTCGAACTCAAGGAAGACGACATGCACGCCATCCTCAAGGCGGCTGAGTTCCCGGTGTCCAAGCCTGAGCTGAGCGCGCTGTTCCGCAAGTTCGGCCACACCAACTACCGCACCTGTGGCGACCAGTTGCTGCGCAATTTCCTCAAGGGCCTGACTCTGCGGGTTCGTGCGTAAGCCATGAGCTACTCGGTCTCGCCTGTCGGCTTCGTGCGCTCCTGCTTCAAGGAGAAGTTCGCCATCCCGCGCCAGCCGCAGTTGGCGCCGGCCGCCCGTGGCGTGCTGGAGCTGGTGGCGCCGTTCGACCAGGGCGAGGCGGTGCAGGGCCTGGAGCAGGTCAGCCACGTGTGGCTGCTGTTTTTGTTCCACCAGGCCCTGGAAGACAAGCCGCGCCTCAAAGTGCGGCCGCCGCGCCTGGGCGGCAACGCCTCAATGGGTGTGTTTGCCACTCGCGCTACACACCGGCCCAATGGTATTGGCCAGTCGGTGGTGAAGCTGGACAAGGTCGAGCCAGGCCGCTTGTGGGTGTCCGGGATCGATTTGCTCGATGGCACGCCGGTGTTGGATATCAAGCCGTATGTGCCCTATGCCGACATCATCGACACCGCTACCAACAGCATCGCCAGCAGTGCGCCGCAGCTGATTGCCGTGCAGTGGCTGAAGGCCGCCCTGTTGCAGGCGCAAGGCCATGCGCAGCGCCTTGAGGAGCCGCTGGTGGCGTTGATCGAGCAGTGTTTGGCCCAGGACCCACGGCCGGCGTATCAGACGCCAGGGACTGAGCGTGAATACGGCGCGCAGTTCTGGGATGTGGATGTGCGCTGGCACTATCCAGAGGCGGGCCTGATTTGTGTGCTTGAAGTGGTTCCAGCCAGGTAAACGCCGAAAACAACTGTGGGAGCCAGCTCTCACACAAGCCGGCTCCCACATTTTTTTGAGCAGTGTTTACTTCTCGACGAACGCACGCTCGATCAAATAATCACCCGGCTCGCGCATGCGTGGCGAAACTTTCAGGCCGAAGCTGTTCAGCACTTCGCTGGTCTCGTCCAACATGCTCGGGCTACCGCACAGCATGGCGCGGTCGTCCTCGGGGTTGATCGGCGGCAGGCCGATGTCGTTGAACAGCTTGCCGCTGCGCATCAGGTCAGTCAGGCGGCCTTCGTTTTCGAACGGCTCGCGGGTCACGGTCGGGTAGTAAATCAACTTTTCACGCAGCGCCTCACCGAAGAACTCGTTCTGCGGCAGGTGCTCGGTGATGAATTCGCGGTAGGCGACTTCGTTGACGTAGCGCACGCCGTGGCACAGGATCACTTTTTCGAAGCGCTCGTAGGTTTCCGGGTCCTGGATCACGCTCATGAACGGCGCCAGACCGGTACCGGTGCTGAGCAGGTACAGATGTTTGCCCGGCTTCAAATCGTCAAGCACCAGGGTGCCTGTCGGTTTTTTGCTGATGATGATCTCGTCGCCTTCCTTCAAGTGCTGCAATTGGGAAGTCAGCGGGCCATCGGGCACCTTGATGCTGAAGAACTCCAGATGCTCTTCCCAGTTCGGGCTGGCAATGGAGTACGCACGCATGAGTGGGCGGCCGTTGGGCTGTTGCAGGCCGATCATCACGAACTGACCGTTCTCGAAGCGCAGGCCCGGATCGCGGGTGCACTTGAAGCTGAACAGCGTGTCGTTCCAGTGATGAACACTGAGGACACGTTCGTGGTTCATGTTGCTCATGTACGGGGAACTCCTGGAAATGGGTCTGCGCCAACGATGAGATGCGCAATTGCACAGCATTCTAATGGCGGCGACAATATCTGTTAACTGGATTATTAAGATAAGGGTTATCGGTTATATCGATATGCGATTTACTCTACGTCAACTGCAAGTCTTCGTCGCCGTCGCCCAGCAGGAAAGCGTCTCACGCGCTGCTGGCCTTCTGGCCTTATCTCAATCCGCCGCCAGCACCTCGATCACCGAGCTGGAGCGTCAATCCAGCTGCCAATTATTCGACCGCGCGGGCAAACGCCTGAGCCTCAACGCCCTCGGCCATCAGCTATTGCCCCAGGCCGTGGCCCTGCTCGACCAGGCCAAGGAGATCGAAGACCTGCTCAACGGCAAGTCCGGCTTTGGCTCCCTGGCGGTCGGCGCCACCCTGACCATCGGCAACTACCTGGCGACCCTGCTGATCGGCAGCTTCATGCAGCAGCACCCTGAGAGCCAGGTGAAGCTGCATGTGCAGAATACTGCCAATATCGTGCACCAAGTGGCGCATTACGAAATTGACCTGGGTCTAATCGAAGGTGACTGCAGCCACCCGGACATCGAGGTACAAACCTGGGTCGAGGATGAGCTGGTGGTGTTCTGTGCGCCGCAGCATCCCTTGGCCAAGCGCGGAGTGGCGACCATGGAAGAGCTGACCCATGAAGCATGGATCCTGCGCGAACAGGGCTCGGGCACGCGCCTGACCTTTGACCAGGCCATGCGCCATCACCGCAGCGCGCTGAATATCCGCCTGGAGCTGGAACACACCGAGGCGATCAAGCGTGCAGTGGAGTCAGGGTTGGGAATTGGCTGTATTTCCCGGCTGGCGCTACGCGATGCGTTCCGGCGTGGCAGTTTGGTGCCGGTGGAAACCCCGGACCTGGACCTGGCCCGGCAGTTTTATTTCATCTGGCATAAACAGAAGTACCAGACCTCGGCGATGCGCGAGTTTCTGGAACTGTGCCGCGCCTTCACCGCCGGGGTTCAGCGCAGCGACGAGATCGTGCTGCCAACCATTGCCTGAGGCTTAGATCAGGATCACGGCCCACACCAGGGTGATCATGGTCAGCGCTACGAATTGCGCGGCGCTGCCCATGTCCTTGGCGTTTTTCGACAGCGGGTGGCGGTCGAGGGAAATCCGGTCGATGGCCGCTTCCACTGCCGAGTTGAGCAACTCAACGATCAAGGCCAGCAAGCAGACCGCGATGAGCAAGGCGCGCTCGACCCGACTGACGTGCAGGAAGAAGCTCAACGGGATCAGGATCACGTTAAGCAACACCAACTGACGGAATGCCGCCTCGCCGGTGAATGCTGCGCGCAGGCCATCCAGGGAATAGCCCCCTGCGTTGAAGATACGTTTGATACCGGTTTGACCCTTGAAAGGCGACATAGATGTAGGCAACTGAACCAAAGAAGTGGGGAAACTAGATCACGCAAAGTCAAAAAAGCGTGAATCGGGCACAGCTTAATGCTGCGAAATTGACTCAAGTTGTTGCAGGAGCAGCGCCGCCTGAGTGCGAGTGCGCACGCCGAGCTTGCGGAAGATCGCCGTCACGTGGGCCTTGATGGTCGCTTCCGACACACTCAACTCATAGGCAATCTGCTTGTTCAACAAGCCTTCGCAGACCATGGTCAACACCCGAAATTGCTGAGGCGTCAGGCTGGCAAGGCCATCACGGGCGGCTTTGGCTTCGTCGGACACGTTGATTTCTTCAAACGCTTGCGGCGGCCACGACACATCGCCGTCCAGCACCTTGCGCACGGCGTTCTGGATATCTTCCATGGCGCTCGACTTGGGAATGAACCCGCTGGCACCAAACTCCTTGGAGCGCACCACCACATCGGCGTCTTCCTGGGCCGAGACCATGACTACCGGGATCTGTGGGTACTGCCCGCGCAACAGCACCAGCCCCGAGAAACCGTAGGCACCCGGCATGTTCAGGTCGAGCAGCACCAGGTCCCAGTCGGACTTTTCGTTGAGGCGGGTTTCCAGTTCGGCAATGCTGGCCACTTCGACCAGGTTCACGTCAGGGCCAAGGCCCAAGGTAACGGCCTGATGCAGCGCACTGCGAAACAGCGGATGGTCATCGGCTATCAGGATTTCGTATGTGGCCATTGATTAAATGATCCTGTTTTTTATGGGAGCCCTGATGGGTTCAGGGTTCGCCAGTACACAAGGCAACAGCCAGGCAGCCATCGCCACAGGGCACACTCAGCATCAAAAACACCTGAAACGATACTGAAAAGTCACGGTTACGCCCCAATCGGCGCCCAGCATGCCCAGCGTAGCCTAGGGGGTCAAGCACTACGCCCGTGGGCATTTTAGCCGGTCGCGGGTTTGCGGTGCCATCATGCAAACGTCGTCTGGTTATACCGCGGGGATATAAGGCGCAAGCCGCGTGTGCACGCTGTCCGCAGGGTCGACCGGCAATTGGAATTTAGCGGCCAGGTAATGCGTGCTGAACACATCGAGGTAGGCATCCAGCACTTCACTGGCCGCTGCGTCGCCGGCCAGTTCCAGGCACAGCGCCGCCACTTCGGCGGTACAGAAATGATCATCGCGCTTGGACCGGCGCAGCTTGTAGCGTGACAGCTGCTCAGGCGCCAGGCTCAACACCGGCAAGTGTTCCAGGTATGGGCTTTTGCGGAACATCTTGCGCGCCTCGCTCCAGGTGCCATCCAGCAGAATGAACAGCGGGCGTTTGCCGTCTTGCACCCTCACCTCACTGCACACTCGCTCAGGCACCACGAATTCGCCCGGAAACACGATATACGGTTGCCATTGCGGGTCGGCTAACAAGCTCAGCAACTCAGGGGCCACTTCTGTGCGTGACCAGGCGAACGCGGTGGTGTCGTCGATCACATCGGCGATCAGCCAGCCGGTGTTGCTGGGTTTCATCGGTTCCACGTCATGCATCAACAGGCACATGGCCGAGCGGGCCTGCACTGTCGGGCGCCAGGCGCACAGGCAGTACTCGGGAATCACCCGGCAACCGGGGCAACGTTCGGCACGCGAACCCCGGTTGAGAAACGGCCGGACGGCGCGCGCCAGGCGCTGGGTACGCAAGCGGGAGACGGCGTGGCTCATCGGGCGCACCGCGAGCAGAGGTCAATCGACACAGAAAAAACTCGAACAAGACTAAGTGGCCGCAGTTTACCAGCGATACGCCTGGCTGTAGTGGCAAGCGGTCCCCTATAATTGCGCGCCACTGAACGCACAGCGCAGTGGCTGGTCTATGCACCAGTAACCGAATCAGGAGAGTTTCATGCTGCGTTCCATGCTGCGCCTTGTTGCCCCATCCGTCGCCCTTGCGCTGGTCCTGCCCCTGGGCGCCCACGCGGCGTCGTTGCTGGAGGCCCAAATGAACAGGAAGCTGCAAAGCGTCGCGGCCGAGAGCAACAAAGACCTGCCTCGGGAAATCGACGCAAAAACCCTGGAAGTGGCCTACACCGTTGAAGGCATGCAACTGATTGATCACCTCAGTGTGCTACCTGACCGTGCCGAACAGATGCGCGCCAACCCCAAGGCTGTGTATTTCCAGCTGGGTCAGAGCGTATGCCTGAACAAAGGCTATCGCGAGCTGATGGCCAAGGGCGCCGTGATGCGTTATGAAATCACCGAGAACAAGACCAATCGCCCGGTAGCATCGGTCAAGTTTGTGGAAGCCGATTGCCCGGCACCGGCGGCTGCCAAGAAGAAAAAGTAAACCGCTGCTCGATCTCTGTGCGCGACTGTCCGGTGGCGCACACCTCCCCCGCTGCATTTGCCCGGCAACGACTAAACTGCGTGATGAGTGACCAATAAGCGGTTGCCAGCCATGGGTTTTTCGGCTCATCATCAAGCCATCCCGGCAGCCCATCTACTGCGTTTTTCACGCCGTTCTGTAACATTCTCAGGGCAAAAGAGGGTTGCCCTCCTGCGACTTGCAGTGCAAAGGTTTCCAAATCACAAGGAACATACAGAGCCCGTTTTGCCGCCTGGCGAACACCGTGCAACGCCAAGGGCGTGCAGCGACACATGCAGTGTCGTGGCCGCGGACGAATCTCTCGCCGATGGCCCAGGTTCTGTGAAGAAGGAGAAGTTGAATGCCTTACGAACCGAATGACCGCCTGCTCCGTCATTTTGAAGCAAACGGCGCTGACCTCACCCAGCAGGTCGACGCACAACTCCAGCTGGTCGCTCCCAACAGCCCGAACATCCCCCTTTATCGCGACATGATCCTCACCGTGCTGCGCATGGCGCAGGACGACCGCAACCGCTGGAACGCCAAAATCACCTTGCAGGCGATCCGCGAGTTGGAGAATGCCTTCCGCGTACTGGAACAGTTCAAGGGCCGCCGTAAGGTGACCGTATTCGGCTCGGCACGCACGCCGCTCGAAAGCCCGTTATACGCCCTGGCCCGGGAAGTCGGGGCACTGCTGGCACAATCGGACCTGATGGTGATCACCGGCGGCGGCGGCGGCATCATGGCTGCCGCCCACGAAGGGGCTGGCCTGGAGCACAGCCTGGGTTTCAACATCACGCTGCCCTTTGAACAGCACGCCAACCCGACCATTGATGGCACTGACAACCTGCTGTCTTTCCACTTTTTCTTCACTCGCAAGCTGTTCTTCGTCAAGGAAGCCGACGCGCTGGTGCTGTGCCCAGGCGGTTTCGGCACCCTGGATGAAGCGCTGGAAGTCCTGACCCTGATCCAGACCGGCAAGAGCCCGCTGGTGCCGGTGGTGCTGCTGGATGCCCCCGGTGGCGGTTTCTGGCAAGGCGCGCTGGACTTTATCCGCAACCAGCTCGAGGCCAATCGCTATATCCTGCCCACCGACCTCAAGCTGGTTCGCCTGGTCTACAGCGCTGAAGAAGCGGTGGCGGAAATCAACCAGTTCTATGCCAACTTCCACTCCACCCGTTGGTTGAAGCGTGAGTTTGTGGTGCGCATGAACCACCGGCTCAGTGAACGGGCCTTGGCCCACTTGCAGACAGAGTTCGCCAGCCTGCGCCTGAGTGGTGAGTTTCAACAGCTTGCTTACACAGGCGAGGAACACGATGAGCCCAGGTTCAGCCATTTGACCCGCCTGGTGTTCAACTTCAATGGCCGTGATCAGGGCCGCCTGCGGGAATTGGTGGACTACATCAATTTGCCGGAGAACTGGGCCCAGGCTCAGGGGAAGACGCAGCAGCGGGTGGCGCCGGAGCCGGCGTGATTTTTTAGGCAAAAAAAAAGGCCCACTACTGTCGTAGTGGGCCTTTTGTTTTACCGAGATCTGGCATCTCAGCAGCCAACACAATCCGATGTGGGAGCTGGCTCGCCTGCGATAGCGGTTTGCAAGCTAGCTTATAGGTTGCTGACCCACTGCTATCGCAGGCAAGCCAGCTCCCACATTCAGATTTTTACCAGCCTGAAGACTTAATCGTCCATGTCTCGGCCGCTGAGCAACCGACTGATCATGTCCATCGAAAACCCGCGATAACTCAGGAAGCGACCTTGCTTTGCACGCTCCCTGGCATCAATCGGCAAATGGCCGGCAAACTTGCGCCGCCAGGTATCTTCCAACTGCGACTGCCAACTGATACCGCACTCACGCAGGGCAAGGTCGATATCGGCACGTTGCAGGCCACGCTGGCTCAGCTCTTCACGAATTCGCGCTGGGCCGTAGCCGGAGCGCGCGCGGTAGGAGACAAAGCTTTCAAGGTAACGGGCTTCGGAAAGCAGCCCCTCTTCCGTCAAACGGTCCAGGGCTGTTTCGATCATCTCGGGCTGTGCACCGCGCTGACGCAGTTTACGCGTCAGCTCGACTCGACCATGCTCGCGGCGAGCGAGCAGGTCCATCGCGGTGCGCCGAACGGCGACGAGTGTATCCAGTACCACAGTCATCGTTTGCTTCAGATATCGGTGTCAGCTTCTTCCACTTCTTCAACCGGCTCGCGGTTGGCAGCAGCTTTCACGTCCGGCGCTGGGGTCAGCAGCTTGTCGCGAATCTGCTTCTCAAGCGTGGCAGCGATATCCGGGTTGTCCGCCAGGAACTTGGCCGAGTTGGCCTTGCCCTGACCGATCTTGCTGCCGTTGTAGGCATACCAGGCACCGGACTTCTCGACGAAACCGTGCAGTACGCCCAGGTCGATCATCTCGCCGTTCAGGTAGATACCCTTGCCGTAGAGAATCTGGAACTCAGCCTGACGGAATGGCGGAGCCACCTTGTTCTTCACGACTTTAACGCGGGTTTCGCTACCCACCACCTCATCACCTTCCTTCACCGCGCCGGTACGGCGGATATCCAGACGGACCGAAGCATAGAACTTCAGCGCGTTACCACCGGTGGTGGTTTCCGGGCTGCCGAACATCACGCCGATCTTCATGCGGATCTGGTTGATGAAGATCACCAGGCAGTTGGCGTTCTTGATGTTACCGGTGATTTTACGCAGCGCCTGGGACATCAGACGGGCTTGCAGGCCCACGTGCATGTCGCCCATTTCGCCTTCGATTTCAGCTTTCGGTACCAGGGCAGCCACGGAGTCGACCACGATCACGTCGATGGCGTTGGAGCGCACCAGCATGTCGGTGATTTCCAGGGCTTGCTCACCGGTGTCCGGCTGGGAAACCAGCAGGTCGTCAACGTTGACGCCCAGCTTGCCGGCGTATTCAGGGTCCAGGGCGTGCTCGGCGTCGACGAACGCACAGGTGGCGCCCATTTTTTGCGCCTGAGCAATCACCGACAGGGTCAGGGTGGTTTTACCGGAAGATTCAGGGCCGTAGATTTCAACGATACGGCCTTTTGGCAGGCCGCCAATGCCGAGTGCGATGTCCAGACCCAGAGAGCCAGTGGAAATAGCCGGGATCGCCTGACGGTCGTGATCGCCCATACGCATTACGGCACCCTTGCCGAATTGACGTTCGATCTGACCCAGGGCCGCAGCCAAGGCTTTCTTCTTGTTGTCGTCCATTAAAGTCCTCACGTAATCAATAAGGCCTGACGGCCAACACCTGTATAAGTAGACAGTATTGTTCCACAAAGATCCGGGATCGCCTACCCCTGATTTTCGATTTCTGCTGCAGCTCGTCGCAACAAGCCCTCCAGTGCGGCCTTTACCGTTTGTCGGCGGACCTCGTCGCGGTTACCGGGGAAGTGCGCCAGCTCGGCCGTCACCTCGTCGCCCACGCCGAACGCCAGCCATACGGTGCCCACCGGTTTGTCCGGCGAACCGCCGTCTGGCCCCGCCACACCGCTGACCGCCACGGCAAAGCGCGACAGGCTTTTTTCCTGCGCACCGCGCACCATCGCTTCCACCACTTCCTGGCTGACGGCGCCGACCTTGGCGAACAACGCCTCCGGCACGCCCAGCTGGCGGGTCTTCTGCCGGTTGGAGTAAGTGACATACCCGGCCTCAAACCACGCCGAACTGCCCGGAATACGCGTGATGGCTTCGGCGATACCGCCACCGGTGCACGACTCGGCAGTGGTGACGTGGGCATTGAGCACCTGCAAACGGCGACCCAGATCAGCGGCCAGTTGAGTGATTTCCTTCACGGTCGTCTCCAGGAATGGGCGGGGGTTTGCCTACCCTACAGGAGCCTATCGGCCATGCAAGTTACAGAGTGCATCAAGACGCTAACGGCCGACGACGCGCACGCCACCTCAGGAAACGCCCAGCACCGCCTTCGCCCGTGCCCATAGTTGCAAACGCTCGTCCAGCCCGTTCAGCCCGCCATTGATGCGCCGGGTAATGGTGGTGAACTGGTCTTTGTCGGCGAGTTCATTCAAACCATTGCTCTGCCAGAACCAGGCAGCGGACTCACACGCCCATTGCGGCCGCTCCAGCAGTTGCGGTTGCTGCAACAGGCGGTCGTCGCCAAACAACGCTTGGCTGCAGGCGAGGTAATTGCGCAGCCCCGTGATCTGGATAAGCCCCCTGCCCCGATACTTCTGGCCATCGCCGTCGGCCTCGGGGGTGTTGCCCAAACGCGCCGCCAGGGTGCCGGTGTCGTATTTGCTCAGGTATTGATCGCTGCCCAGTTCTCGCACATAGAGCAACTGGCCGGATTCGTGGCCGATTTGGGCAAGAAATGCGGCCATGCGCTCAGGTGTGATGATTTGGTGGTGTGACATGGCGGCGTTTAACGCAGAAATGAAAACGCCGGCTTTAAGCCGTGAGCGTGGTAAGACTTTAACTAACTGTTGCTCGGACAGGACCATGTTGCCCTCCTCGGCGCTTCGAAATGAAGATCGAGCTTTGAGTGCCGCACGAACTCAGGCGTATTTTTCATTCAGTGCATACAAGATCGCGCAGGTTTCGCAATCCAGCACTCCATCATGGTTTTCAGGCCGAAAGTGCAGTTGAAAAGCCCGTACCAGCGTACTGAAAAAACCATCAGAAATGGGCGTTTCAATGCCATAGCCATAGCGGGAAAACGCCTGAACCACTTGGTCACGCTCAGGAATTTCGCCACTGAATTGCTGGAGGTATTTGTCTTTGACTGAATCCTCGTACCAGGCGCCGATACCTGCCTGCGCAAGGTCTTTCCAGGGAAGCTTGGGGCCGGGGTCTGATTTGCGACCGACCGCAATATCGGAATGGCCTACCACGTTTTTCGGCGACATGTCCGGGTAACGTTGCAGGATGTTCCTCGCCAATTGCTTGAGGGCTCTGATTTGCGAAGCCTGGTAGTCAGGGAACGTGAAAACGCCGTCGACATCCGTGGCCTGGTTAACAATCTCGATACCGATAGAGGTGTCGTTCAACCCTGAACGACCGGCCCACTGGCTGACACCTGCGTGCCACGCACGGTCCTCTTCCGCCACCAGACTGAAAATCTTCTGCCCTTTGAAGCCCGCCGCAATGTAGCTCGGATCGATTGGATCCGGGATCAGATAATGCGCACTTGCAGCCCCGGTGGTCAGCGATTTGACCGAGCCAGAAAAGTCCAACGCGGTGTAGTGCAACACCAGGAAACGTACACGTTTGCCGTAAGGTTTAAGCGTGCGATAAGTGTTGTAGTCAATCGTAAACATAGAGCCTCCCTTTTTCCTATCCATCCTTTAGCTATTACGCAGCACACGCGCCTTGAATTAACCGCACGCAAATGCTGCGACCTGCCGCTCTCAGAGACGATGAAGTTCAATATAGTGCTCATGTGTATTCACCTATGGAGTCGAATGACTTGTCGCGGAAGATTCCGCTTTCATGTCGCTCAAAGGCGATTGCTCGAGGCTCGCGGGTTTCACATGACTCAACGTCCCGCATCGGGAACATTTGATCTGGAGCTCTGTAAACCCACCCGTGCGGGCGAGAAGTCTTTTGCAGTTACCGCATCTGAATTCTTTCAACACCTGCAAATTCCTTTTGCTGAATTACCCTTTCCGTGGGCAATAAAAAACCCGACACAATCGCCGGGTTTGTTAGCTGATTTTACTCAGTTGTCCGGATGCTCGCTCGCTACTGAATCAGCGGCGTCCACATCCGACATATCCTCTTCGAGAGGTGCATCGTCGTCAGGCGGCAGCGGGATCTTGTCCTCATCACGCCTTGGGTCATGCCCTGTCTCGTTATCAGTGCCGCGTGTGACTTCCTGCTGAGAAATATTGCCTGGCGCATTCTTATCGATGTCCATGCTGACTCTCCGTTTTTATGCTCGGGATATCCGCGCTTGAACATGGGAGGCTGGCAGGTCATGGTCAGTGCCAATCAACGGACGAACGGCTTAAGGCAAACGTCCCCGTTCAATGGCGAGGCCTGGAATTAACGATTGATAGGTCCGAAGGTGAGCCCTTTCAGGAACCAGCGCTGCTCTGGTGTAATCGAGTCGGCCTGTTTTGCATTTTCGATTTCGGTAGCACCGATCTGCGCGTAGTAGGCGCATGGGGAAAATTAGGCAATAAAAAGCCCAGCGCGACGGCTGGGCTCTATTACGCAAGGAGATAGAAGATCATGGAGTCCAGTAAGCAATCTTGCCGCCTGCACCAACAGCGATAAAATTGCCGTTGCCGTAGGCGACGCTCCGGATATCGGTTCCTGCGAAAGTGTTGGCTTGCTGAACCCAGCCGATCCCATCCTCGGAAACGGCTGTCTTGCCGCCGTCGCCGACAGCTACATACTTGCCATTACCGTAAGCAATGTCGCGGATGAGGGTTCCACCGAAACTGGTATCTGCAACAGCAGTCCAGTTAAGCCCATCGGGTGAATATGCCATCTTGCCATCCGCACCAACGATAAACATTTTCCCGTTGCAAAGCTTCATGGAAAGGATGGTGCTAGTGCCGAAGGTGCTGGTTACGGTCGAGAATGATTGCGGATTACCCGTCGCCATCTTCACAGCGCTAAGCAGCTTCCCATTCGATCCCGCAACCAACACAAAAACGCCAATGACGTTGACGCAGTACACAGTCTCGTCAGAAGTGAAGGTCGTGGTGCGCTCCACCTGGCCTGACCAATCGCCATAACGGGAAAAGACTTTACCGTTAGACCCAACCAGTATCCAGGTCGCGTCGCTGCCGGAAATTGGCTGATAATACACAATGCCTTGCAAGTCTCCGGACGCGCGAACAGTTGCCGTAATGTTTGTCCAAGCCCTTTCAGGGCGTGCTGTGCTGCCGTAGGCCACATTGCCGGATTGAGAAACGGCTTGAAGCTGTGTCCCAAGACCGTTCCAGTACAGGTCATTGAGGACCTTTGCGCTATCAGAGGTGACGACGTCCTTAAGCTTGGTCCACGCTGTACCAGTTGCGTTTCCGCTGACAAGCTGAGTGGTTGTTGGAAGACCGTTGCCACCAGCCGCATAAAACTTGCCGTCCCCAAAAACCACGCGCCTAAGCATGCCGGTGTTATCCACCGGTTGCACCTGGGTCCAAAGACCTTGCAAGGTTTGAGACGCTGAGTTTGCGTTTTCCATTTTAAACTCCGTTACTGAGCTGATTTAAGTTCAGGCCTCTATATTGGGCGTATGGCGCTCATGGGCGATGGCTCGAGGCGCGTGGCCTTCACATGGTTCAACGTCCCGCAACGGGAACATTTGATCTGGAGTTCTGTAACCTCACCTATTCGAGCAAGGAGTTTTTTGCAGTTTCCGCATCGAAGCTCTCTCAACATAAGTTCCTCCAACATCAGTGAACTGCTGCTTCGAATGACTTACCTGTTCACGCCGACAACCCATTCGCTGTAATCGAACTGCGATACCCAGTCACCGGATCGCCAACATGCACCACCTGTTTCATCGACCACTGGCCCTGCATATACGAAGGCCAGGTTTCATCCAGCACCAGCAAGCCCTCAGCGGCCAGCAGCGGGTTGCCAGGGCAATCGATCACCAGCTTCAAGCCTTCGCGTCCCACACGACGCAGTTCGCCTTCAGCCACGGCACGCGCCTCGGCTTGGTTCTGGCAGCGCTGGCGCAAGGTTTTGAACGGGGCCACCCCCACCTCGACTACCTGCTGTTTGCCACCTGCGGCATCCCACCAGGTCACGCGGCTGCCCATGTATTTGGAGCGAGACGTTTCGTCGAGCTTGGCAGTGATGAAGGCCTGGTCACCGGGGCGGTTGTCCTGGGTCACGGACAGCTTCACCTGCGGTAATAGTTGCCCGGAAAGTGATTTAACCTGCCCCGCTTCGGCCAGCACATACAACTCGTTGATCGGTTTGGTAACCGCGCTGTAGCGTTTGGCAAGGCGGGTGATGAATGCCATGTCGCTTTCATTGGACTGGTCGATATGGGCAATCGCAATGCCTTCCAGCGCCGGGGCCACACGCGGTGAAAAACCGTGGCGACTGACCAGTTGGCGAAACAGTGCGCCCAGCGTGGTTGGCCCGTAACTGGCCGACCGTCGCTGGCGATAACCGCTGGCATCGAGCATGCTGAAAGGCGCGGCAGTCGCCACGATCATCAAGCGCATGGGAAACAGCACGGGCGTGCGCTGAGTGATCACAAACTCGCCTTTTTCCACCAGCGCTGACTCCTGAAAACCCACGCGCAAACCGATCTTGCCGCTCAGGCTGGGCAAACCTTCCAGCCCCTCGATATTGAGGGTCAACTCCAGCCGGTCAGACTCGATACCTGCGGCGTCGGTATGGCTCCAATGCATCAGGCGTTGATTAAGCAGCGCGGCATTAGCGCCATAAAACTCCACGATCGGCGTAAATCCCTGTGCCATGTCGCCTCCTTAATCCCACGCCAGAACAGGCCGCACAGCAGCCGGCCGCGCTTGCATTTCCGGCACGATGACCCACACGCCAGCCGGCAGCACCGGACCGTATTCGGCCAGTAAGGGGTTCAGACGCCAAAGGGTTTCTTCCGCCGCGTCATCGCAACGGCCCAATTCGCGGTAGAGCAACAGGTTGACCGAATCACCGGCAATACTTCGCACTCTACGCATTGACGAATTCCTCTAGTTCCAGGGTCCAGGTCATGAGCATGGCGGTGCCGTCGTCGATCACATTGCTCTGGGTTTCCACGATTGAATTGATCCGCCACAGACCCCAGTTGCGGCCAATGCCATCGACCAAAGGCAAAGGTGCCCGTGCGTTTTGCAGCGCGCGCAGTTCGTCCAATCGCTGCATGCCGATGGCGTACATCGCCGTGCCGCTGAACGTGAGTTTTTCCAGCTTTTGCCCGCTCTGCCGTGACAGGGGTTTGCTGGCAATAATCGCCAGGTCAGCCCAGCCACCGTCGGTACTGCGCAGCAACGAGGAATAGGCAAAGCCTCGGGACAAGCCAAAAATAAAGTCGCCCAGGACCATTTGTTGTCGCATCAATCACCTCCTGAAGGGTCAGCCAGTGCCACGTTGCGCCGAATGCCCAGAGCGTCGGTGACCATTGGCATGCACTGAAACTGCAGGGCCTGGATCACCTGATTGACGACTTGCTGGGCATCGGCCGGGTTGACGCCGGTGATCTGGATGCTCGGGGCAAGGGTGACTTGCACGTTGTCCGTGCGCGCAGCATTGAGCTCTTTGCTCACCGCACCAGGCGCGGGCAGGCGATCATTTGTGCTGAACAATTTCTCGCCAAGCCAGGTGCCCGCCTCACTGCCGAGCAGGCCGCCAATTGCGCCACCGACGGCGGTGCCGACACCGGGGAAAATCAGCGTGCCGATGGCGGCACCGGCGGAGGCGCCGGCCCAGGCGCCACCGGCCGCGGTGAGGCCTGCACCGACAGCTTTGGCGTCACCGTTACGTACGCCCTGCACCACGTCCATAGCGGTGTCGACGTACCTCAGTGGCCCGAGGCGGCGGGCGGCGGACGACTCCAGCTTTGCCAACGCTCCCGACAACCCGGCCGTCAGGCCTTTGGACGTGCCACGCGCCACGGTCCGGTTTGCCGCAGGCGCCGCATAGGCAGTAAACGAACTCACCGGAGACCGGGTAGAGGCTTGCGCCGCTCGCTTGCTGTCGAACGCAAGCAGTGGTTGACCCATGACATTGACCGGGAGCGAGACCTTGGCAACAGGGGCGGAACCTTGCGATTTGATATCGGCCGACGTTCTGACCAGACTGGTTTTAACCTCGCGCGAACTGGATTGTCGGGTCTTCTTGCGCGCGCCGCGCGGCTTGCTTGCAGTGCCCTTGGGCCGCGCTTTGTCTTTCTTTCTGGTGGTCTCGCCGACGCTTTCAGGCATCTGCGCGGCGGCTGTTTCAAATGGGCCACGAATATCCGCTGGCAGCGCTCCCGTGCAGCAGCACTCCTTGCCTTTGCCCGCATCCTTGTCTTTGCCTTTGTCTTCTTTAAGCCACTTGGCGGCGGTCGGGAAACGGTCGGCCACCGCATCCAGCGCGCGGCCGGAAATCCTGTCCTTGGCCTTGTCCCACAAACCGCTGAGCACTTCCTTACCGACGAACTTGGCGGCATCCGCGCCTAGGTCAAGGCCTTGGTCGGTCCAGGAGCGGGGAACAGGCTCAGGCTTCACCGGCTCGCCCGTGGCGGTTGCGGTGCTGGCATGGGTGGACTGGGTTGCCAGCGAACTTCCGGTAATAAACAGTGTGCTGGTGAGCGTCTCCAACGCCTCGCGCAAACGGACCTGCTCTTGTGTCAGCGTGTTGATGTCCACACTGACGGTAACCAACGCCGAGGTCAGCTCAGGCTGCGGCGCAGGCTGGGGCACCGAATCCAGGCTGACAGGCGCGGCAAGGTCTGCACTAAAAGGTGCCAGCACACTGCCGAGGTCCGCATCGCCAAGCAGCCACAGCTTGTCTTCCTGGGCGAGCCGCGTTCCAAATTGACTCTGTTGCATCCCGCTTACTCCTGTTTAACGCCAAGGCGAGTGATCGCAATGTCGTAGCGGCGCAATGCTTTGCCGGCGTCCCAGTCGAGGATCTCCGCCTCATTGACCGAGTAAATCAGCGGCACCACATCGAGGATTACTTCGATGTCGCGCTGCGAAAGAAGTCCGCCGGTTGATTTAAAAAATCGTCGATGCGCTCCTGCAGTTGCGTCCAGTCGGGCACGGTCAGGCCGGCGAGATCGGGGATCATCAAACCGGTGCAATGCGCGGTAATGAACTCGGCGCGCTCTTTGTGGGTGGCGAGTTTTTTCATCACTTTGGTGGCGCGCAGGGCCGGCATTTCCAGAGACAGTTCGGTCAGGCTGCGACCGGCCGCGTCGAGGGCCAGCAACAGCTGGACAGGCTGGTCGTGGGATGCTTCGTCAGGCTGATCCAGGAAGAACGACGCCGGGCGTGTCGACATGTCATGTACGTACTGAGCGATGCTCACGTAGTCCGGGCGCTTGAGCTGATCGAGTTCTTTTTCCGACAGGCCGGTGGCGAGTTTCGCCAGTTCAAAAAACTGGTCGTCCTCGTCATCACCGGCCCGGGCCAGCGCGGCTTTTTGCGCGGCGTAGAACAGCGGTTTGAGTTGAATCTGCCGGATCGTCGCGCCAGTGTCGGCGGTGATCGGAGACAGCAGAATGTGCAGCGGTGGCATCCAGGCCATGGGGCAATTCCTTGGTGAGAAAGTATCTGCAAGACAACACCGGTCCATGTGGGAGCGGGCTTGCTCGCGAATGCGGTCTATCAGTCACACATATATTGACTGACACTCCGTATTCGCGAGCAAGCCCGCTCCCACACTGACAGTGTCCACTTCAGGTGCAGTGAAGGCTTACGGCATCAGCACCGCACGGCGCGCATCGCCGAGAATATCGACGCCGTTGAGTACGAACTTCTGGGTGCGCACGTCGATGTCGATCACCGGAATGCCATTTTCCAGGCGGTTGTAGGTGCGGCAGGACAGCTCCAGGGTGGTGGTGACCTTGTCGCCCATCTTCAGCTTCGCCTCGGCCAGGGATTTCAATTTGCCGCCGACGGTGTGGTAGGTGAAGTAGGTTTTGCCGTCCTGGTCTTGTCCGGCTTCACGCACGTTGAGCAGGATGTCGTCACCCAGGCGCACGCCCAGGGCCAACATGATTTCCGGGCCGGCACCTTGCAGCACCAACGTGGCGCCGAGCACCTTGCCGCTCTTGGCCATTTCTTCGGCGATGAAGCGCCCGCCTGACATGGGCTCCATGTCGAACTCGATCTTTGGCGGGGTGAACTCCTCGACCGTCGCGGACAACGGCAGGCCTTGAAGGGTGGCGGCAATGGCCTGTCTTACACGGTTGGTAAACATTAGAGAACGTCCTCCAGGAACTGCTCGATGATTTCATCGCGGGCATTGAGTTGATAAATCATGTGTTCGTTCGGCGCGTAGCGGCCGTAGTCGATGACGATGAACCAGGTGCCGTTCTTGTACTTCTCGACACTGTTCAATTCCGGATGCAGGTACACGCTGCCGCCGGGAATGGTTTCATCGGCGACCAGGGTTTGCAGCCAGTCGTTGATGCGCTTGACCTCCTGGTCCATGAACGACTTGGTGAGGTTCTTGGCCATGGCTTTCTGGCCGGCCTTGACCAGCTTGCGGCTGATGGCATCTTCCAGGCCGACGTAGCTGATGAACTTGCCGGTGATGGAGCGGTTACCCAGCAGCGAAAAACCGCCGAGGATAGTGCGCGCGTAGTAGCTCACGCCGTAACGGTTGAGCAGGTCGCCTTCGGTGGAGGTGTCGAGGATGTTGTACTCGACCACGCGGGAAACGTCCTCGGCGAAGGTCACCTGGTTACCAGGGCTTTCCCATTGCTTGACCTTGGCCAACGCGGCGATGGCCAACGAGGATGGCGCCAGGAACACGTTTTTCTTCGCCGCCTTGGAATACACCGACGGCAGGTTGTGCACCAGCAGGCAACGGTCGAAGCCGAGGTCGGCACCGCCCAGTTCGCCGCTGTAGGTCACCTGGTCAGCGACCGAGACGTCCTTGCCGTCCAGCACCACACGGGCCTTGATGCGCTTGCCGAAAGCCGCGAACTCACCGGCCACGGCCTTGGTGCCGGTGAAGCCTGGCGCGCCGATGATGGTCAGGTCTTCCGGGACGCTGCTCAAAGCCGCCAGGCCCAGCTTGCGGCCGGTGGTTGGCTCGTTGCCACCGATCACATTGTTGATCGTGTCAGCCGGGGTTGCGCCCTCCTCCACGATCACCACATACACCGGCACTTTCACCACTTTGAGGATCTGGTACACCGCCTGAAACAGCGTGCCCGATTCGGCGCCGGTAGGGTCCAGCAGCGCCTGAGTAGTGAAGCTGTTGATGCGAAACGGCGCGTTTTTCGGAATCGACGCGTGGGCATTCGGCGCGGTGCCGACCAGGCCGATAACGTTGTCGCCCAGGCCACCCATGGCCTCGGGGGATTCGGTGGCATTCACAGTGATGCCGTTGTGCTCGAAGTTCAAAACCTCAGCCATGATCAGTCAGCCTTCTTGGGGGTGGAGTTGAGGACGCTGGTCAATTCCAGACGGCCGGCGGTGCGCAGGGCGGATGCTTCGACGTCAAGCAGTTCGAGTTCTTCGCCGGCGGTGGACCAATGGCCACCTCCGGTGGGGAATGGGATGAGGACGGTGTAGGTTTGGCGGTTGGCCATGGGTAAGTTTCTCCAGACGCAAAAATGCCTTCTGAATTGGAAAATTCAGTGGGCGAAAAAAAACCGCTTTCGCGGTCGTGTCAGTCACTGGATTGGCGCTATAGGCCAATCGATTGAGGATGGGAAACCTGCCTGCTTGTCGAGGCGGTTCAGTTCGACTCGATACAGCCTCCAAGCTTGCAGCCGTGCCAACTCGTCATCGGTTGCCTTCCCCAACTCTTGTGCATCCAACAGCGGTGCGATGCGTATCGCCGCGACTTGCAGTAGCTCGTCTCGACGTTGCAGCGTTTCACTGCTAACCAGCAGTGCCATAACCTCAGCCGCATCGTCAGACGACAAACCGATATGCTGAAGACTCTCTGCGTCTGGATTGACGTAGATCGAGCCCTTGTAAGTAACTGTTCTCACTTAAAAACTCCTTATGCCGAAATAGTTGTATAAACCTGCCTTGCGGTGTAGGAACCTGGCGCCAAAGTAAGCAGATTATCCAGCGTTGCCCCAGCGCCGAAACCAACAATAGACACGCTACTGATATCAACCATTTTAGGCACACCGACATTCACGATTGTGCTCTGTGCCCCACCTTTACTGATTGTCGTCTGCGCAAGGCTAAGTTGAATAAACCCGTAATACGTGCTGAACAGCGGCACGTCTTGAACAACGACTTCACACTTATGAAAGAAGAGTTTAAAACTCACACTTTCGCCAAAACCACCGTCGCGAGTAAACAAACCTCCGTAATCGGGGCCGTATTGCGTCACTCCATTAGCAAGCCCAGTTTCGATTCGGCAGTCCGTAAACTTGATAGACATCTCGGTGAAGGCAGAGAACCCACCACACACATAAGTATTGGAATCAGAAAAGCGCACCAATGCCCCGCGCACAATTGGCTTAGAGGCTTCCGTACCGTAGGGCACAAATAGAATCGACATATTATCAACGTTGGTGCCGCCCAGGCCCCGACCGACTTCATAAACCTTACCGCGTCGCAAAAAAATAGTCGCGGAGCCGCACAACATAACTCTGCTCACCGCCGCCGCAATAGTTTTAAGCGGCTTATCGGGAGTCAAACCACTATTAGTGTCCACACCGCTGGAAGAGTCGACATATAACGCCTTGTTAACCTCTGCTCGAACAGCAGCTGGAACCTGTTCAGTTGCCGCAGCGACGCGTTGATCTATCAATGAAATCTTTTTGTTGACCGTATCCGTCAACGCATTGCATGCCGACACCAAGCCGGAGATTACCGTTTCCAAACTCATCGTTTAAACTCCCTGTAAAATATCTATTTGGTTTCCATACTCATGACGCGAAACAAAATCCCCACATGCCTCGCCATGTTGTCAACGCTGGCTGCCGCCAGTTGAGCGAATTCTTCGGTCAATAAGACATTGAGGTTTTCACTGCCCACTACCACCGTCACACTGTCTGTTGGCAACGGCGAAATATCCAGCGTGAACTTTTGCAGCACCCGTGCCGCCGACGCTTTATAGGTCAGCAACTTCCCCGCCACGGAATACACCGCCAGCAAGGTCCCACTGGCGAGGTAAAAACCGAACTCGCCAATCTCATACTCGGCCTCGCCGTCAAACAGCGCGGCCATCCTGAGTTGCCGGCCGCCCAGGTCCTCGTAGTCCACAATGGCTACCCGCTGTCGTTCATCACGCAAGGCCACTTGCGCGCCGTCCGGGTTATAGCGGCCAGTACCGGCGCCGATGTGGGTGATCTCGCCTTTCAAGCCCTGGTTCTTTGCCTGCAGCACTTCATCCAAACCCTTGGAGGTGAAGCGCACCAGGCGCGTAATGTCATCTGTCATGGCTGCGCCCTGAGGTCGTAGTCGTTAATGGTGTAGTGCTGGGCAACCCCAGCGCTGTTAAGCCGGGCAACCAGCGCAACGTCCGGCAGCGCTCCGTCCAGGTACAACTCGCCGTCACTTAACGGCGCATGGAGGACTTGAGTGAGCGCAAGCCGCCCCTGGGTTTCGTGCACGATGGTGATGGTCGCCTGGTCCCGTTCGCTTTTGGCCGCGTTGATACGGCGAATCAAACGATTGTGATCACCGCTGGACCAACTGCGCCCGATGATCGCCTGCACGTCGAAGGTGTAGGGCATCTCCCTTGGTCGCTGCTGATACCAGGCGCTGATGTTGGGGGTGAACCCCAACGATTCCACTGCATAACTCAACGCCTTGGGCGTACCTGCCTGACGCTGGATCTGCCAGGACAAGGCCACGGTCAGGCGCTTTTCGGTTTCGCTGGCGTCGGCGTCCCATTCACTGACGCCGCGGTCGGCGGCCAGGTAAGGCAGGAATTCGCCCGGGGTTTGCAGTGGGTTCATCAACGCCGGAAACGGTGGCGTGACCCGATCTAGCAATTGCCCAAATCCCAGGTCCAGCGCCTTTTCCAGCGGTGAGCTGTTGGCTGGCAACAAACTCGCTTTGTGCTCACTCATAGCGTGCGCACCTCCACCTCGACACCTGTGCAATACGGGGCCTGGAAGGCGTTGCTGATAATGGGTTCGAGCGGCTCAACGATCTGTAACTGCGCGGCACCGGCGCTGTGAATCGCGTAGTCGATCCAACTGGGGTCTACCCGCCCTTCGAGGCGATGACAGGACTCTGCGTAATCTTGCAGCAGTTTCTGCGCCGCTACCTGAGTGAGCCCCGAGTCCGGACCGGCATTGATCTTCGCGACCACACGGATTTTGTAACGCAGGATTTGCGCACCTTGCACGCTGACCAGATCTGTCTCCGGCCTTACATCCGGCCGTGCGAAATGGCGGCGAACCCCGTCAAGCAAATCCGCAGAGGGCGTGCCGTCGCCTTCGCGAGAAAGCACCGTGACCATCACTTCGCCGGGCGCTGTTCGACGCGCGTTGCCGTCCTTGACCTGCGCGGCATAACCGTCGGGATCAAAGGTGTAGCTGACCGTCACCACACCGGGCGTCGCGCTTTGCACCTTCACCGACGGCCGTTCACCCAGGGTAAAAACCTCTCGGCGATACTGCATGCGCGAGCCCGCTGCCGGGGCATGCGGCGCCAGGTAATAACGCAAGCGAGCGTCGTCGTCACTCTCCAACGTCGGCGGCACCGGCGGAAACGCCGCCGGGTCGCCTGGATCGAGCACTTGGCGTTCCAGGCCCATGTCCGCCAGGCGTGCATCCAGGTTGCTGCCGGTGGCCCACCACGCCAGCATCTGCTTGATACGGGCATTGTATTTGCGTTCGTGGGTTTGCAGCCTTACACAGAAGGCTTCCAGGGCCAGGGTCAGCAACTCGCTTTCGTTGTCGAGGCTGACCTTGAGTTTGGCCGCGCTTTGCGGTGCTCGGGTGGCGACGTAATCGACCACAAACGCCTTGAATTCGGCCAGCAGCGGCTCGAACTCATCCACCGCAATGATGGCCGGTTCCGCCAGTTGGTTCTGGCCGGGGATCAGCATGCTCATGTCACGACCTCGAAGGTTTGTTGGCGGTTTTTCCAGGTGCCGGCGAAGCGCAACAGCAGGCCGGCGCCCTGGCGGGTGGCGACGATGACCTGGGGTTGAAAATCGCCGATGCCGTTGTGGCTGTTGTAGAACGCCTGCGCGGCGTGGCTTTGGGCGAGGATCAGCAGGTCGTCGCCGAGGTTCTGGCCAAGCAGTTGCGGGATCAGCGAGCCGTACAGCGGGCGTTTCTGCCGAGTGCCCATGGGGGTGGTCAGCGCTCGGGTGGCGCGCTGCACGAATTGCAGCCAGTCATCGACGGCTGCACCGGTGTTTCGATCGATGCCGAGCATGGGATGTCCTTATCGTGGGCTGATGACGCGCCCTTGGTGGTCCACCAGCGGGCCGCTGAAGTGCGCGCCGCCAGCGTCCAGTACCAGGCGAGTGCCGCCGATTTGCAGGGTGATGTTCTGGGCGCTCATGACCAGGCTGGCGGCGCCGACCTTGACGTCTACCTGTTCGCGCGAACCGCTGAACGTGGTGGGGCCGTTGACCCAATTGAACATGTGGCTGGCGTCGTCATAGTCGCTTTGGGTACCGTCCTGATGGCGCCGCCGGGTCAATGTGGCAACGCTGGAGACCGGCGGAAATTGACTACTGTTGAGGCCGAATAAGGCTACGGACTGCCCGCCGCCTTCTCCGCCGCCGTAGTTGAGCAACAGGCATTGTTCGCCCACGGACGGGATGCGCGTTTCGGTTTGCGAACCCGCGCTGGGGTTGAAAAAACGGATGGCCGGCGTGACTAAATCACCGTGGCTGACCTTGCAGGTATTGCTCGCGGCATCGACCGACTGACACGTGCCAATCCGACAAAAACTCTCGGCGCGTCGATACAGGTCTTCAAGTTGGGTTTCCATCTCCGCCAGGCGTTCGACAATCGGCCCCAGTTGCATGCGTAACAGCGCGTCGAACATGGGCTACTCCGCCAGTGGTTTGTATTGGTCGGGATCGTCGATGTTCGACACTTCCCAGGTGCGGGCAAACAGCGGCTGGCCGGTAGGATCTGTGAGTAACACCGGCCCGATGTAGAGGGTTTGGGTGAAGGAAACAGTCCAGGTGTCGTAGTCCGTTTCTGCTGTAGCTGCAGCAACCGGAGCGGCGACGATATTTATCGGCAAATCACACTGGGCCAAGGGCAGGCCCCAACGGTTATCCAGCACTTGGTCCATTAGCTGGCTGGCCAGGTCGCAGGCATCAAACGGCAGTGCACCCGGCGCCACCATGGCCCTGAGAGAAACGGTCAGGGCGTGCGCCTTGCGCCCTTCGCGAGAACGAATGCCCGGGCCATTGCCTTCGACCGTGATCAACACGCCGGTTTTATCCAAGGCGCCCTGAAAATCCTGGTGATTGCCGACCTTCAAGTCGGGGAAGGCCGCGTGCAGCGCCGCGCCGATGGCGAGGGGCAGTTGGGAGGGTTTTTCGATAAGGATCATAGTAAGTAGCGTCCTTGCAACGGTTACTGCGGGTCTTGGCCGGAGCCTTGGTTGACCCCGATGCGCTTGGCCGCCCAGCGTTCATAAAGGCCGATGGCGACGTCGGCACCGGCCATTGCGGTGAGGCAACCAATCGCGCCAGCGGTCCAGATCGACATGCCGGCGGCGTAGCACAGCATCAAGGCTGAAACCCCACAGACCATGCACGCCCCGGAGCGCAAAGCCAGGCGGCGAATCAGCGACCAGCCACGCGCGCCCTCCTTGTCGGCGCGCCACATTTCGCCGGACACCCCGCCGATCACTGCCAATACGATGACCAGCCAGATAGGCATTTCCGCTAACGCTTGTTGTTCATTTGTCATGTCACGCCTCCTGGCTGAGCACTCAATAGTCCATTTTTCATTTACACATGCTTCGATAGGTCGGCATTCCAAAAAGCCCGGTTGCCCGGGCTTTTCAGTAATGATGTCCTCGAACGTTCGGCGCTACTGGCGCGGTACGGTTCTTTCCTCAATGTTTTTCCGACCACGATCCCTGTCTGCCGGATAACTGCTTCTGGTGCTTTACGCTGCACACCCGGGTCAGTTGCCAACCCTCTGAACCGTTAAGGCCGGTTCATCGCTGCCTGTTTTTTTAAAGCGGTGTAACTAAAGAGCGTCGGCATCCTTGCCGGTGTTGCCTGGCATCCCTGCCATCGCTTCGATGGCGTCCTTGCCGATGTTGCGTGCCGTCCTTGTCACTTTCCTTGGCGGCATCCTTGCCGCCTCCACCACCTTGTTGGCTGGCTTGAGATGGAGAATATGCATATATGCATATACAGTCAATGCACAAATGCATTTATTTTTACCCAAGGAATGCATCAGTGCATTTTGAGCCAGATAGGCCAGGGGTCTGCCGGTTTTTTAAGGCCGAAAAAAAGCCCGCACAGGGGCGGGCTTTGTCTTACGCAAGGAGGTTAACGGGCGTACATGCCCCACCAGAACACATGGCCGAGGATACTGATTTGCTCATCCTGAATGTCCTGGAAGCTGTAGTCCTCGTCCGGGTGTTCATCGCGATTGAAACTGCGCAGGCGAATCCCGGAAGGCAGGCGATAGAGCTGTTTTACCCGCAATTGGCCGTTGTGATTGATGGCATACAAATCGCCATCGACGATGTCACCAATGCCGCTCTTGCCCGCATTCACCCCGACCGTCGCACCATCGCGCAGCACCGGCAACATACTGTTGCCGCGCACCGTCACGCATTTGGCCTGGTCAAACTGCACACCGTTATGGCGAAGGCTGCGCTTGCCGAACCGCAGGCTGGCCTTCTCGCTTTCCTCGATGACGAATCTTCCTGATCCAGCAGCCAATTCAACCTCGCGCAGAAAGGGGATCGACACCTCGTCATCATTAACGGGCGTGTCGTCGTCCCACAGGCTTATGTCCTTGAGTTCCGAATGCATCGGGTCGCGCCCGTCCTCGCGCAAAGCCCCCACCGCCACGCGCCCGCGCAGGTGGTCGGTGCTGACGCGGAAATACTCGGCGATGCGAGAGATGTGCTTGTCCGACGGGTCAACGATCTTGCCGCTGAGGATCCGGGAGAGTGTGGATTGAGGCACGCCGGTACGCCGGTGAAGCTCCGTGGGGGAGATCCGGTCGCGGTCGAGTAGCTCTCTTAAGACGGTTGAAACGTTGCGTTTTTGCATAACGGGGATGATGACGGGGGATTTTGGGGTTGGCAAATGCTAATTTGCATTTTTTATGCATTAAAAGCACATTTCTACACGCCTACTATTCGCGTGCCCTAAAATTCGCCGTGCAAAAGGGGAAAAACGCAAAAGACAGGCAAAAAAAAGGCTGCCATTTGGGCAGCCTTTTTCACTAAGAGTGTTGCGGTGCGTCCTGGATCCTCTTCAACGGATTGATAGCTATATCAATATATTGTCAATGACGATGTATTCCAAGCGCTTACGAGACGAATTCTAACTGATGAAGGGCTTACGTCAAGGACATTTTTCCTTGAAGCAAATTCCTGGTAGCCGCCAAGGGTGCAATGGATGCTTTAATTTAGGTTCACATCCCACCCGAAATATTTTGTAGAAAACTAAAGAAAGATTGCACACCGTATACCATTTCCGCAAAAATACAACACGTCGAATTGACATGGATATTCTTACTTGCGCCCTCTAGAAGTTAAATCTACGTTAGCAATGCTGTCAGCCCCTAGGCTCAGTAATTATGCGACTTACTTCAACACTAGCGATGAACATGACTTATATGCCTGCTACCAATGGAACAACGAAGTATCACGTTCCTTCCTACCCATCATCCACCTGATAGAAGTATCTCTTCGAAACGCTTACCACCGCGAACTAAGCCTTTACTTCTCCAAGCTACAGACTGGCAGGGCCACCTCAACGTTCGATTGGTATATACATGCGAAGCTGGATATTAAATCACGCGAAGCTGTAGATAAAATACTCGTTAAAACTACGAGACCGGACGACGTAATTTCAAGGTTGACGTTTGGCTTCTGGCATAACATAACAGAAACCAAAGATATCCCTTGGGCTCAGCTATTGCCAAAGGTATTCCCAGATATAAATCGCTCTTGGAGCACACGCCCCAAGAGAGATTGGCTCTACGTGCGCGTAAAAATGGTGAACGACTTCAGGAATAGAGTCTCACACTGGGAGCCCATCTGGAAACTCGGCGATCTTTTTGAAGAAAGACGTCACCGGTCCGGTGACGCGCCGCTGACTTTGATTAGCCCTTCCACAAAAAACCCCAGCGAGAGCGTTGTGAGGCTCCATACGCTTCACCAGCGGATGTCCGCACTCTTAGACGGGCTATGTAAAAAAACAGGAAAGACCTACAGAGATTCCTACTCACACGAACACTTACGCTGGGTGTGCAGCACCGCCGGAATTTCTTCTTTTAGATCTAGCGAAGAACACACAACCATAGAGGAGGCGGACACTGAAAAATCCATTTTGAGGATTATGAACGAGCGAAAGATTACGACAGTTAAGAATGGAAAAAAATCAGTTGCCCGAATATTCCCGCTCTGACAAACCGCCGCCTTAAAATCAAAGCCAGCCAACGAGCTTTCGAGAAGGTTGTACGTAGCAATTTGAAATCTGAACGGCGCCTACCACATTGAATCAGTCCACTTTTTCGCAGCACAGTTTGTGATCCAATTTAGCGGGGCAACATGATGTTACGTACTTATTCTCTAGGCCTCTCCTGTGTGCACTCGCCGCTTAAAGAGCAAGACATTCACTTCCCGAGTTGCACACAGCTCGGCCAACACGCTACGCTCCCTCGTCGCTGCCAATTCAGCGACCGGGCCTGATAACCCGTCTAGATGCAGGCGCCAAAAGCGCCACGCATTCGTTCAACAACGAACGTGGTAGCTCTCAACCGACTATGGGAGTTTTACCGATGACCGCTACAAATCCGTCTGCATTAACCACCCTCGGCGTCACCCCCTTCTCCTTCCATTCCGACCAACCGCTATTCCGCGTCAACAGCGGTGTCTCCCTGCCTGAAGCCCTGCACCACGCCTCCGACCTCCTCCACGTCGCCAAGCAACTCGCCGAAGATGCGGCGATGACCAAGGAGACGGACCGTTATGCCTGGGCGTCGCATTACTTGCAGGAGATGGTCAAGGCGGTGGTTGATGATGTGGTGAAGGTGTTGGATTCGCCCGGCAACCTTCAATAAGGGGCGAATGAAAAACCGGCGCGGCGTCTGATTCTGATCAGTTAAGAGGTAGCACAAGCACCGCTAACCTGTGGCGAGGGTGCTCGCCGCAGGTTCGGTGTTCATTCTTGAGAGTGTTGGCCATTGGGCGCTGCGCCTTTTTTGGGTTTTACCTGGCTGTTTGTGACCTGCGAACCCTCGACCTCGCGTGTTAACCTTGCCGCCATCGCAAAATTAGCAGGGCCAAGTGCCCCATCTTTGCCCCACTCCTTTTAATGAATTTGCTAACTATCTGATGAGTAAAAACACCTCCGATCTGTCTTCCCACACCCCGATGATGCAGCAGTACTGGCGCCTGAAAAACCAGCACCCTGATCAGTTGATGTTCTATCGCATGGGCGACTTCTACGAGATCTTCTACGAAGACGCGAAGAAGGCCGCCAAGCTGCTGGACATCACCCTGACCGCGCGCGGGCAGTCGGCGGGGCAGTCGATTCCGATGTGTGGGATTCCTTACCATTCGTTGGAAGGCTACTTGGTCAAGCTGGTGAAGCTGGGCGAGTCGGTGGTGATCTGTGAGCAGATCGGCGACCCGGCCACCAGCAAAGGGCCGGTGGAACGTCAGGTGGTGCGCATTATTACGCCGGGCACGGTGAGTGATGAGGCGTTGCTGGATGAGCGTCGTGACAACCTGATCGCGGCGGTGTTGGGCGATGAGCGTTTGTTCGGCCTGTCGGTGCTGGATATCACCAGCGGCAATTTCAGCGTGCTGGAGATCAAGGGTTGGGAGAACCTGCTGGCGGAGCTGGAGCGCATCAATCCGGTGGAGTTGTTGATTCCGGATGATTGGCCCAAGGATCTACCGGCGGAAAAACGCCGTGGGACCAAGCGTCGTGCGCCGTGGGATTTTGAGCGCGACACGGCGCTGAAAAGTCTGTGCCAGCAGTTCTCGGTGCAGGACCTTAAAGGCTTCGGCTGCGAAACCCTGACCCTGGCCATCGGCGCCGCCGGTTGCTTGCTCAGCTATGCCAAGGAAACCCAGCGCACCGCCCTGCCGCATTTGCGCAGCCTGCGCCATGAACGCCTGGATGACACTGTGGTGCTCGATGGCGCCAGCCGTCGCAACCTGGAGCTGGACACCAACCTGGCCGGTGGCCGTGACAACACGCTGCAGTCGGTGGTCGACCGTTGCCAGACCGCCATGGGCAGCCGCTTGTTGACCCGCTGGTTGAACCGTCCGCTGCGCGACCTGACCGTGCTGCAAGCGCGTCAGACGTCGATTACTTGCCTGCTGGATCGCTATCGTTTTGAGAACCTGCAGCCGCAGCTCAAGGAAATCGGCGATATCGAGCGCATCCTGGCGCGGATCGGCCTGCGCAATGCGCGGCCACGTGACCTGGCGCGCCTGCGCGATGCCTTGAGCGCGCTGCCGCAGCTGCAAATGGCGATGACCGAGCTGGACACGCCGCACCTGCAACAACTCGCCGTCACGGCCGGCACTTACCCGGACCTCGCGGCGCTGCTGGAAAAAGCCATTATCGACAACCCGCCGGCGATCATTCGTGACGGCGGCGTGCTTAAAACCGGTTACGACACTGAGCTGGACGAGCTGCAATCCCTGAGCGAAAACGCCGGGCAGTTCCTGATTGACCTGGAAGCCCGCGAAAAAGCCCGCACCGGCCTTGCCAACTTGAAGGTCGGCTACAACCGCGTGCACGGCTACTTTATTGAGTTGCCGAGCAAACAGGCCGAGTCGGCGCCGATTGATTATCAGCGCCGCCAAACCCTTAAAGGCGCCGAGCGTTTCATTACGCCGGAGCTCAAAGAGTTCGAAGACAAGGCACTGTCGGCCAAAAGCCGTGCCCTGGCGCGGGAAAAAATGCTGTATGAGGCCTTGCTTGAGGACTTGATCAGCCGCCTGGCGCCGCTGCAAGACACCGCCGCCGCCCTGGCGGAACTGGATGTGCTGAGCAACCTGGCCGAGCGGGCGCTGAACCTTGACCTGAACTGCCCGCGTTTTGTCAGTGAGCCGTGCATGCGCATCGTGCAGGGGCGCCACCCGGTGGTGGAGCAGGTGTTGACCACGCCGTTCGTGGCCAACGACCTGTCGCTGGATGACGACACGCGCATGCTGGTGATCACCGGTCCCAACATGGGTGGTAAATCCACCTACATGCGTCAGACTGCATTGATCGTGTTGCTGGCGCACATCGGCAGCTTTGTGCCGGCAGCCAGTTGCGAGTTGTCACTGGTGGACCGCATCTTCACCCGGATCGGTTCCAGTGATGACCTGGCTGGCGGCCGTTCGACCTTTATGGTGGAGATGAGCGAAACCGCCAACATCCTGCACAACGCCACCGAACGCAGTTTGGTGCTGATGGACGAAGTGGGACGCGGCACCAGTACCTTCGATGGCCTGTCGCTGGCGTGGGCGGCGGCCGAGCGTTTGGCGCATTTGCGCGCCTATACGCTGTTCGCCACGCACTATTTCGAGCTGACGGTATTGCCCGAAAGCGAGCCGCTGGTGGCCAACGTGCACCTCAATGCCACTGAGCACAACGAGCGCATCGTGTTCCTGCACCACGTGCTGCCGGGGCCGGCGAGCCAGAGTTACGGCTTGGCCGTCGCGCAGTTGGCGGGGGTGCCCGCGCAAGTCATCACCCGCGCCCGTGAACACTTGAGCCGTCTGGAAGAAACCGCCCTGCCCCACGAGATTCCCGTGGCGAGCCAGGCCAAAGCCAGCAGCAAACCCAGCGCGCCGCACCAGAGTGATATGTTCGCCAGCCTGCCCCATCCGGTGCTGGATGAGTTGGCAAAGCTTGACTTGGACGGCTTGACGCCGCGTAAAGCGCTCGAAATGTTATATGCACTGCAAGTTCGGATATAACGCACAGGCTTGCAAGCTGGTAGACTCTCGCGCGGTTTGGGATGCTGCGGGTTATTAGCCTGGCCTGCAGACTATCGCTCCCGAACCTCGCGAGCCCTGCCACACAGGGTTTCGCTGCCGCCGCCTGAGGAGAAAATTAGAAATGACCTTCGTCGTTACCGACAACTGCATCAAGTGCAAGTACACCGACTGCGTCGAAGTGTGTCCGGTGGACTGCTTCTACGAAGGCCCGAACTTCCTGGTTATCCACCCGGATGAGTGCATTGACTGCGCCCTGTGTGAACCAGAGTGCCCGGCCAATGCGATCTTCTCCGAAGATGAAATCCCGGCGGGTATGGAAAACTTTATCGAATTGAACCAGGAGTTGGCTGACATTTGGCCAAACATCACAGAGCGTAAAGATGCGCTGCCAGACGCTAAAGAGTGGGATGGCAAGCCAGGCAAGATCGCCGATCTGGAACGCTGATCAACTTGCTGCATCGAAAAGGCCCCTTGCGGGCCTTTTTGCGTTTGCGGGTGATCGGTTTCACTTTTCTGCAGGCAAAAAAAAGGGGCGGTATGACCCGCCCACATTTTTTCCCTAGTCCCTGTATTCCTTTTCATCATCCTGATGAATCGCTTCCTGCGACGTTCCTTCAACCATCGTTCCTTGATGGCTGTGCCAATCCGTGGACACAGGGCTGATCTTAGAGAGTTCCGAGGGAAGTTCAACGGGATCCAACTGATCGGCTGACAGACTTGAACGCTCATTCAAGTATAAATATTTGTTATTTTTCAAAAGGATAGAAAAGTCTTTCGCCGTTTCGAGATGGACATGCCTGGTAAAAAAACCAAACACTTACGAGAAAGTAAGCAAATGCTTACACGCGCAATTGCGTAAACGCATGATTCGCAACCGTTGACTGATCGGCAGGCATAAAAAAGCCCCGACAATGCCGAGGCCGTTTTCCTTCAGCAGGCTCAGTCGTCGCTGACGGTGATGGTCGGCATTGCCGGTGCCGCGGCTTCCTGCAGGACGATCCGCGCGCCCACATGACGGGCCAGTTCCTGATACACCATAGCAATTGGCCCATCAGGCTCGGCGGCCACGGTGGGCTTGCCGCCGTCGGCCTGCTCACGAATTTCCATCGCCAGCGGCAACGATGCCAGCAACTCAACCCCGTATTGGGTCGCCAACTTCTCGCCGCCGCCCTCGCCGAACAAATGCTCGGCGTGGCCGCAGTTGGAGCAGATGTGTACCGCCATGTTTTCAACAACGCCCAGCACCGGGATGTTGACCTTGCGGAACATCTCCACACCTTTTCTGGCATCCAGCAGCGCCAGGTCCTGAGGCGTGGTCACGATCACCGAACCGGCCACCGGCACCTTTTGCGCCAGGGTCAGCTGGATATCGCCGGTGCCTGGCGGCATGTCGATCACCAGGTAATCGAGGTCGCCCCAGGCGGTCTGGGTAACCAGTTGCAGCAAGGCGCCGGAAACCATCGGCCCGCGCCAGACCATCGGCGTGTTGTCGTCGGTGAGGAACGCCATGGACATGACTTCCACGCCCAGCGACTCAATTGGCACAAACCACTTCTGGTCCTTGACCTTGGGCCGCGTGCCTTCGGCGATGCCGAACATCACGCCCTGGCTTGGGCCGTAGATATCAGCGTCGAGGATGCCCACGCGTGCACCTTCTCGGGCCAGCGCCAGCGCCAGATTGGCGGCGGTGGTGGATTTACCCACGCCGCCCTTGCCGGAGGCCACCGCGATAACATTCTTGACGTTGGCCAGGCCCGGGATCTGCGCCTGGGCCTTGTGCGCGGCGATCACGCACTGGATGTCGACCTTGGCCGAACGCACGCCGTCCAGGCCTTCGATGGCCATTTTCAACATCTGCGCCCAGCCACTCTTGAACAAACCGGCGGCATAGCCCAGTTCCAACTGGACCGACACCTGGTCGCCCTGGACTTCAATGGCACGTACACAGCCGGCGCTGACCGGGTCCTGGTTCAAATAGGGGTCGGTGTACTGGCGAAGAACGGCTTCCACCGCTGCGCGATTGACGGCGCTCATGGGCTACTCCCGAAAAAAGACTGACTGAAACAGGCGGCTATCCTAACCGTTCCGGCCGCCCAGCGGCATGCTTTCGAGGCTTGGGAAGATTCAGAAACAGCACCACGGGGTGAAATATATTTCCCGGCGCTTTATAGTGGCCGACCTCCGTTTCATCAAGTAGCCGAGCCCCATGTCCGAGCCACGCAAGATCCTCGTCACCAGCGCCCTGCCCTATGCCAATGGTTCCATCCATCTTGGCCATATGCTTGAGTACATCCAGACCGATATGTGGGTGCGCTTCCAGAAGCATCGCGGCAACCAATGCATTTATGTCTGCGCGGACGACGCCCACGGTTCGGCCATCATGTTGCGCGCCGAGAAGGAAGGCATCACCCCGGAACAACTGATCGCCAATGTGCAGGCTGAACACAGCGCCGACTTTGCCGAGTTCCTGGTGGACTTCGACAACTTCCACTCGACCCACTCCGAAGAAAACCGCGAGCTGTCGAGCCAGATCTACCTGCGCTTGAAAGAAGCCGGGCACATCGACCAGCGTTCGGTGACCCAGTATTTCGACCCGGAAAAGAAAATGTTCCTGGCCGACCGCTTCATCAAGGGCACTTGCCCTAAATGCGGCACCGAAGACCAGTACGGCGACAACTGCGAAAAATGTGGTGCGACCTATGCACCGACTGACTTGAAGAACCCGAAGTCGGCAATCTCCGGCGCCACCCCGGTGCTCAAGGATTCCCAGCACTTCTTCTTCAAGCTCCCGGATTTCCAGCAGATGCTGCAAACCTGGACCCGCAGCGGCACCTTGCAGGACGCCGTGGCCAATAAACTCTCCGAATGGCTCGACAGCGGCCTGCAGCAGTGGGACATCTCCCGCGATGCGCCGTACTTCGGCTTCGAGATCCCGGGCGAGCCGGGCAAGTACTTCTATGTGTGGCTGGACGCGCCGATTGGCTACATGGCCAGCTTCAAGAACCTCTGCGACCGCACGCCGGAGCTGGACTTCGATGCGTACTGGGCCAAGGATTCCACCGCCGAGCTGTACCACTTCATCGGCAAGGACATCGTCAACTTCCACGCGCTGTTCTGGCCGGCCATGCTCGAAGGCTCGGGCTATCGCAAGCCGACCGGCATCGCCGTGCACGGCTACCTGACGGTCAATGGCCAGAAAATGTCCAAGTCCCGTGGCACCTTTATCAAGGCGCGCACCTACCTGGACCATCTGTCGCCGGAATACCTGCGCTACTACTACGCCGCCAAGCTTGGCCGTGGCGTCGACGACTTGGACCTGAACCTGGAAGACTTCGTACAGAAGGTCAACTCGGACCTGGTCGGTAAAGTGGTCAATATCGCCAGCCGTTGCGCCGGGTTTATCCACAAGGGCAATGCCGGTGTGCTCGTGGCTGAAAACGCCGCACCGGAGCTGACCGAAGCCTTCCTGGCCGCCGCGCCCAGCATTGCCGATGCCTATGAAGCCCGCGACTTCGCCCGCGCCATGCGCGAGATCATGGGCCTGGCCGACCGCGCCAACGCCTGGATCGCCGACAAGGCGCCGTGGTCGCTGAACAAGCAGGAAGGCAAGCAGGCGGAGGTCCAGGCGATCTGCGCCACGGGCGTCAACCTGTTCCGTCAGTTGGTGATTTTCCTCAAGCCGGTGCTGCCATTGCTGGCCGCTGATGCCGAGGCGTTCCTCAACGTCGCGCCGCTGACCTGGAACGACCACGCCACCCTGCTCAGCAACCATCAATTGAACGAGTTCAAGCCGTTGATGACGCGTATCGACCCGGTGAAAGTCCAGGCCATGACCGATGCATCGAAAGAAGACCTGGTCGCCAGCCAGACCGACACCGGTTCGGCTGCGCCCGCCGGTAACGGTGAGCTGGCCAAGGATCCGATTTCGGCGGAAATCGACTTCGACGCCTTCGCCGCTGTGGATTTGCGCGTTGCGCTGATCGTCAAGGCCGAGGCCGTGGAAGGTGCCGACAAGCTGCTGCGCCTGACCCTGGACCTGGGTGGCGAGCAACGTAACGTGTTCTCCGGCATCAAGAGCGCCTACCCGGACCCGTCCAAGCTCGACGGCCGCCTGACCATGATGATCGCCAACCTCAAGCCACGCAAAATGAAGTTCGGTATCTCCGAAGGCATGGTGATGGCAGCGGGCCCTGGCGGCGAAGAGATCTACCTGTTGAGCCCTGACAGCGGCGCCAAGCCGGGTCAGCGTATCAAGTAAGCCTGCAAAACAGCCCTGTCGTTTCGGCGACAGGGCTTTTCAGCTAGTCCCCTTTTCCAGCTTGCCGGATAATCAGCCTCTGTTTGTTTAACCGGCATGCCAATGATCACCCCATGACTCTGATTCAACGTATCGACGCGCTACTGCCGCAGACCCAATGCGGTAAATGCGGGCATCCGGGTTGCAAGCCTTACGCCGAGGGCATCGCCCAGGGCGAGGCGATCAACAAGTGCCCGCCCGGTGGGCAGGAAACCATTGCGGGCCTGGCCCACCTGTTGCGCGTGCCGGTGTTGGAACTGGACACCAGTCGCGGTGAAGCCCCGGCCCAGGTGGCCTACATTCGCGAAGCCGAGTGCATTGGCTGCACCAAGTGCATCCAGGCGTGCCCGGTGGATGCGATTGTCGGCGCGGCCAAGTTGATGCACACCGTGATCATGGATGAATGCACCGGCTGCGACCTGTGTGTTGCGCCCTGCCCTGTGGACTGCATCGAAATGCGCCCGGCGACCGCTGTGCTGGCGATTGTCGGCGGCCTGGCCAGCAATGATCGGCAATATCAGGCACGCGCCCTCAAGCGCGACCGCGCGCGGCGGCGCTTTGAACAACGCAATGCGCGGCTGCAACGCGAGGAGGCGCATAAGCTCGCCGAGCGCCTGGCGCGGGCTAACCGTTCGGCACCGCCGGCTGCCCCCGTTGCAGCCGATGACACCCAAGCGGCCCGGGATACAGCGGTCAAGAAAGCCAAAATCGCCGTTGCCATGAGCCGTGCCCAACTGCATAAATCCCTCAAGGCATTTGGACATCCACCGACCTTTGAGCAGCAATCGCAGTTGATCGTGCTGCAACAGCAGTTCAAAGCGGCGGAGCAGGCGCTGGCCGCACTGGAAGTACATGGAACGCCGGCGCCAGCAGTTGCGCCCAGTAACAGCGCCGACCTCAAGCGCGCTAAAATCCAGCTGGCCATGCGTCGCGCAGAATTGCACAAAGCCCAGAATCTAAACGCCGACCCGGAGCAATTGGCCGAGGCGCAAAGCAAACTCGATGACGCACAACGCCAAGTGGATGCTCATAACAGCGCTTAAACCGAAAATAAACCCTGCTGTGTGTATGGCTACAATCCCGCTGATCGCCTGCAAGGAACCACCCGCCCCATGAATGCCGCAAAACGTCTGGAAATTTTCCGCAGGTTTCACGAAGACAATCCGGAACCCAAGACCGAGCTGGCCTACTCGTCGCCGTTCGAGTTGCTGATCGCGGTGATCCTGTCGGCACAATCCACCGACGTTGGCGTCAATAAGGCTACGGCCAAGTTGTACCCGGTGGCCAATACGCCAGCCGCCATTTACGCCCTGGGTGTGGACGGTTTGTCGGAATACATCAAAACCATCGGCCTGTACAACAGCAAGGCCAAGAACGTCATTGAGACCTGCCGCCTGTTGGTTGAATTGCACGGCAGTGAAGTACCGCAAACCCGCGAAGCTCTGGAGGCACTTCCGGGCGTAGGCCGCAAAACCGCTAACGTGGTGCTCAATACCGCGTTCCGGCAACTGACCATGGCAGTGGACACGCATATTTTCCGCGTCAGCAACCGCACCGGCATCGCGCGTGGCAAGAACGTGGTCGAGGTCGAAAAGCAGTTGATGAAGTTTGTACCCAAGCCTTATCTGCTCGACTCCCACCACTGGCTGATCCTGCACGGGCGCTACGTATGCCAGGCCCGCAAGCCTCGCTGCGGAAGTTGCCGTATCGAAGACCTGTGCGAATACAAGGACAAAACCTCGGACGATTGAGGGTTCATTGGTTTTCTCGATCAGTCGATTGAAAAAATCTTTTTTACCCGTTCGTGGATTATCGTTATAAGGAGCGCCAACGGCAGTCTTAGCCTGGAGTTAACCTTATGAGCACTGGCAAAGAACAACTGGATGTAGAAGACGATCTCGTTGAAGTGGCGGATGACGAAGGGGACGCCCCTGTGGCAGAGGTGGCCAAGACCAATTTGAGCAAACGCCGCACTATCGACAACCTGCTGGAAGAGCGACGCTTGCAAAAACAACTGGCCGATTACGACTTCGACCTCTGATCGATGCGCTGACGGCCGGAAGCCTCCCTGACGGAGGCTTTTTTTTGCCGGTTATTCGGGTTTTAGGGCACAACCGCACCCGCGTCTACACAAGGCCGTTGCGCTGGGCCAACTCGATCAGGTCGACGAGGGAGCGTGCATTGAGCTTGAGTAACAGCCGGGTCTTGTAGGTGCTGACGGTTTTGTTGCTCAGGAACATGCCATCGGCGATTTCCTTGTTGGTTTTGCCTCGGGCCAGTTGCTGCAGCACCATCATCTCGCGACCCGACAGGCGTTCAACCATGTCCGCCTCGCTGGCATTGCCCATGGTCGAGCGTACCGAGTTGAGCGCCTGGTTGGGGAAATAGCTGTAGCCGGAGAGCACCGCCTTGATGGCGCTCAACAACTCGGTCAGGTCCTGTTGCTTGCACACGTAGCCCGCCGCACCCGCCTGCATGCAGCGCATGGAAAAATGGCCGGGCGCCTGGGACGTCAGCACCAGCACCTTGACGGGCGCGGACTGCTTGGTAGACGCCAGGCGACAGATAACTTCCAGGCCATCGAGCTTGGGTATCCCGATATCCAGTATGACAATGTCCGGCATATGTTCCCGTGCAAGTTGCAACGCATCAACGCCGTTATCAGTCTCGGCAACGACTTCATAACCATGACGTTCCATTAGCATGCGCACAGCAAGACGAATGACGGGATGATCATCCACGATCAGCACTTTATTCATGAGAAAGTCCAATTTCGCTGTTCGAATTATTTAGAGCAAGCACAATAGCCTAGTCGTTTCCTAGTTGGCATAGCGCTCCCCCCCAAGCAACAGCAAGCAGAGACCCAACCCACAACGATATAGGAATTAACCTACAAAAAAACACAAACTCAGGTGCATCCGGTTTTATGGAGCCCTTCAGAACTTTCCGGGGCCGTACATATTTTGAGTGAAATATGCACCGCAGAACGGGTGCAAGGTAAATGTACCGCACATGACTTTCAGGAAATACCCCTTGCTTGTGGTAGCAAGGCCAGTGAGCAGTGGCAAAAAAATCAACTGTTTTAGTTCCATTCAACATAGCTATTTACATCCTTATTTCCTACAGAATTTTCAGCGGCCTACATACTCGCCTTACTTAGGTAGTGAATTTTCCGTCAGATATAGTTCCTATGCAGGTGTAAAAAATTCATTCGACCGTACGGAAATAAACACACCGGCGCGGAAAAGATCCTGTTCAACTTCAATATTCAACAAACCTTAAACAGCCACGCACCGTTTAAACATCAGCGCGCATTTAAAGTCGTCTATCTTTATAGGCAGGCAAAAAAAATGGCCCCTTGAACAAGGGGCCATTTTTTACAACGAAGGCAGCACTCAGAACAGCTTGCGACCCTTGTTGGCGGCGATGCGCATACGCAACGCGTTCAGCTTGATGAAGCCTGCGGCGTCCGCCTGATTGTAAGCACCGCCGTCTTCTTCGAAGGTAGCGATGTTGGCGTCGAACAGCGACTCATCAGACTTGCGACCGGTGACGATCACGTTGCCCTTGTACAGCTTCAGGCGCACAACGCCGTTCACGTGGACCTGGGAGGCGTCGATCATCTGTTGCAGCATCAGACGCTCCGGGCTCCACCAGTAACCGGTGTAGATCAGGCTGGCGTATTTGGGCATCAGCTCGTCTTTGAGGTGAGCCACTTCGCGGTCCAGGGTGATGGACTCAATGGCGCGGTGGGCGCGCAGCATGATGGTGCCGCCTGGGGTTTCGTAGCAGCCACGGGACTTCATGCCCACGTAACGGTTCTCGACGATGTCGAGACGGCCGATACCGTGTTCGCCACCGATACGGTTCAGGGTCGCCAGCACGGTGGCCGGGGTCATTTCGACGCCGTCCAGTGCCACGATGTCGCCGTTGCGGTAGGTCAGTTCCAGGTACTGCGCCTTGTCTGGAGCGTTCTCCGGGGAGACGGTCCATTTCCACATGTCTTCTTCGTGCTCGGTCCAGGTGTCTTCCAGCACGCCGCCTTCATAGGAGATGTGCAGCAAGTTGGCGTCCATCGAGTACGGGGACTTCTTCTTGCCGTGACGCTCGATCGGGATTGCATGCTTTTCAGCGTAATCCATCAGCTTTTCACGGGACAGCAGGTCCCATTCACGCCACGGTGCAATCACTTTCACGCCTGGCTTGAGGGCGTAGGCACCCAGTTCGAAACGCACCTGGTCGTTGCCCTTGCCGGTAGCGCCATGGGAAATGGCGTCGGCGCCGGTTTCGTTGGCGATTTCGATCAGGCGTTTGGCGATCAGCGGGCGTGCGATGGAAGTACCCAGCAGGTACTCGCCTTCGTAGACAGTGTTGGCGCGAAACATCGGGAAGACGAAATCGCGGACGAATTCTTCGCGCAGGTCGTCAATGTAGATCTCTTTCACGCCCATGGCTTGCGCCTTGGCACGTGCAGGTTCGACCTCTTCGCCCTGACCCAGGTCAGCGGTGAAGGTCACCACTTCACAGTTATAAGTATCCTGCAGCCACTTGAGGATCACCGAAGTGTCCAGGCCGCCGGAATACGCGAGAACGACCTTGTTTACGTCGGCCATGCCATCACTCCACGGGGTTGTACGGAAAGCCGTCGATTCTACCGACCAAAACCGTGAATTTACAGGGGCGCGACAGCAAATGAAGATAAAGCGACAGATTATGTCGAGCGGGCGACCGATGGTCGCACCTTATGAGGTGTGTGCCGCGCTGCTCGGGCCAGTGGCCTGGGGCGCCGGTTTCGCGGGGGTAGCCACGCGTTCGAGCTGAATATTCACGCGACGATTGCGGGCGCGGTTGGCGGCATTGGTATTGGGCGCCAGTGGGTAACTTTCACCGTGAAAGCGCATCGTGATCTGCGATTCCTGGATGCCATTGGCCTTGAAGTAGTCCATCACCGCCAGGGCACGACGGCGCGAGACGTCACGGTTGGTCAGGCGGTTGCCGCTGTTGTCGGAATGCCCATTGAGCTCGACGTGATTGACCGTCGGGTCGGCTTTCATGAACGCGAGAATCACATCCAGCTTCTTTTTGGCAGCGGCGTCCAACTCGATACCGCCACCGGGGAAGCCGACTTCAGTCTGTTTGACCTGATCGTAATTCATCGGCAACAGCTTGGTGGTGCACAGTTGATAGTCGTTGAAGGCCTTGTTGAATTTCACCGGCAACAGGCGGACTTCCGAGTAGCCGCCCTCACGCCCGTAATGCCGCACGGTGGGGCTGCGCCCTTCGAGCAAGCCGGTGAACAAACGCCCGGCCTGGGCCTGGGAGCTGTTGAACAGCACATCACCACTGCCGACACGCACCGCACCGAGGTTGATATCGCCACGGCCCGGCTGCCAGGGAGCAGCCGCCGCCAACAAGGTCGCCGAGCCCGCCCCGAGCGCGCCGCTGTAGGCTTTGAGGCGAAATGTGGCCTGCTCGCCGGCCCGGCGCACGAACTCACCCGAGCCGAAATCGGTGATCGGCTGGGTCAGGCGGCACTCGAACTGGTCGCCTTCCACCTTCCACTCAATGTTCTCCAGACGTGTCTGGAATGTGAGTGCCATCGCAGGCAGGCTGGCGAACACACTGAGCAGGGCTAGATAATGCTGGCGCACGGGAGGCTCCACTGGTTTCTACAACACTTCAAAGCGTCATACGTCGTTAAGGCATACCCAGGGATATCGGACACGTGCGGCAAAACTTGATAGCGAGTGCCTGCAAGAGTCTTTTCCGGTAGCATTCCCACCAGATTGACCCGCCTGGAATCCCCAATGTCCGACCGCCTGACCCTGCTGCGTCCCGACGACTGGCATATTCATCTTCGCGATGGTGCTGCGTTACCCCAAACCGTGGCCGATGTAGCGCGCACGTTTGGCCGCGCGATTATCATGCCTAACCTGGTACCTCCGGTGCGTAATGCCGAGCAAGCCGATGCCTATCGCCAGCGTATCCTCGCTGCGCGCCCGGCCGGCAGCCGCTTCGAACCGTTGATGGTGCTCTACCTCACCGACCGCACCCAGCCTGCCGAGATTCGCGAGGCCAAGGCCAGCGGTTTTGTGTACGCCGCCAAGCTGTACCCGGCGGGCGCGACCACCAACTCCGACTCCGGCGTGACCAGTATCGACAAGATCCTGCCGGCGATCGAAGCCATGGCTGAAGTCGGCATGCCGCTGCTGATCCACGGTGAAGTCACCCGTGGCGATGTGGATGTGTTTGATCGTGAAAAGATCTTCATCGACGAGCATATGCGCCGTGTGGTCGAGCTGTTCCCGACCCTCAAGGTCGTGTTCGAACACATCACCACCGCCGACGCCGTGCAGTTCGTCAACGAGGCTTCGGCCAATGTGGGCGCGACCATCACCGCGCATCACCTGCTCTATAACCGCAACCACATGCTGGTGGGCGGGATTCGGCCGCACTTCTATTGCCTGCCGATCCTCAAACGCAACACCCACCAGGTGGCCCTGCTGGACGCCGCCACCAGCGGCAGCCCGAAGTTCTTCCTCGGCACCGACTCGGCGCCCCACGCCCAGCACGCCAAAGAAGCGGCATGCGGCTGTGCCGGTTGCTACACCGCGTATGCCGCCATCGAGCTGTATGCCGAAGCGTTTGAACAGCGCAACGCCCTGGACAAGCTCGAGGCGTTCGCCAGCCTCAACGGCCCGCGTTTCTACGGCCTGCCGGCGAATACCGACCGCATTACCCTGGTTCGTGAAGACTGGACCGCCCCTGCCAGCCTGCCGTTTGGCGAGCTGACTGTTATCCCGCTGCGCGCCGGTGAAACACTGCGCTGGCGCCTGCTGGAGGAAAGCAAGTGAGTGAAGACCATTACGACGACGAACACGAGCACAGTGGTGGCGGCTCCCGCCACCCGATGGCCGAGCGGTTTCGCGGCTATCTGCCGGTTGTCATCGACGTAGAAACCGGTGGTTTCAACTGCGCCACCGACGCGTTGCTGGAAATCGCCGCTACCACCATCGGCATGGACGAGCAGGGTTTTGTGTTCCCGGAACACACCCATTTCTTCCGCGTGGAACCGTTTGAAGGCGCGAATATCGAAGCTGCAGCCCTTGAATTCACCGGGATCAAGCTCGATCACCCGCTGCGCATGGCGGTGAGTGAAGAAGCGGCGCTGACCGATATCTTCCGTGGTGTGCGCAAAGCGTTGAAGGCCAATGGCTGCAAACGCGCGATCCTGGTGGGTCACAACAGCAGCTTCGACCTGGGCTTCCTGAATGCTGCCGTGACGCGCTTGGACATGAAGCGCAACCCGTTTCACCCATTTTCCAGCTTCGACACCGCCACGCTTGCGGGCCTGGCTTACGGCCAGACCGTGTTGGCGAAGGCCTGCCAGGCAGCCGGTATCGACTTTGACGGTCGTGAGGCCCACTCGGCCCGCTACGACACCGAAAAGACCGCCGAGCTGTTCTGCGGCATCGTCAACCGTTGGAAACAGATGGGCGGCTGGGAAGACTTCAACGACTGAAGTTGAACCCCGCGCATAAAAAAACCGGCCTTCTCAGGCCGGTTTTTTTTGCTTCGAACCTGGCTTACAGCTTGCCGGCGTTCTCGGTCAGGTAAGCCGCAACGCCTTCTGGCGAAGCGTTCATGCCTTTGTCGCCTTTTTTCCAGTTGGCAGGGCAGACTTCGCCGTGCTCTTCGTGGAATTGCAGGGCGTCGACCAGACGGATCAGCTCTTCCATGTTACGGCCCAGCGGCAGGTCGTTGATGATCTGCGAGCGTACAACGCCCTTGTCATCGATCAGGAACGCGCCACGGAACGCCACGCCGCCTTCGGACTCAACGTCGTAGGCCTTGGCAATGTCGTGCTTCATGTCGGCAGCCATGGTGTATTTGACTTTGCCGATGCCGCCATCATTGATGGCGGTGTTGCGCCAGGCGTTGTGGGTGAAATGGGAGTCGATGGAAACGGCGACCACTTCAACGTTGCGCGCCTTGAAATCGTCCATGCGGTGGTCCAGAGCGATCAGCTCCGACGGGCACACGAAGGTGAAGTCCAGCGGGTAGAAGAACACCAGGCCGTATTTGCCTTTGATGGCTTCAGACAGTTTAAAGCTGTCAACGATTTCGCCATTGCCGAGCACGGCAGGTACGTCGAAATCCGGGGCTTGTTTGCCGACGAGTACGCTCATTGGGTATCTCCTGATGTAAGGGTGACGATTGAAGTAAAAGGACCGACCCAAGTCTGGCGCAGTTAAGCGACAGGCCTGTGACGCGGTCACGCTTCGTGAAGACCGACCATCATACACTGAAAAAACCGTTCGTCAGCGCGCCGCAGGGACCTGGCAAAACCCTGCGAATCTACTTTGACAATCATTCTCGTTAACATTAAGATCCATCGCACTTAAGCCTTAAACCCGCGATGGTTCTCCCTTATGTATGTCTGCCTCTGCACTGGCGTCACCGACGGACAAATCCGCGAAGCAATCTATGAAGGTTGCTGCAGCTACAAGGAAGTACGTGAAACCACCGGCGTTGCCAGCCAGTGCGGCAAATGTGCTTGCCTCGCCAAGCAAGTGGTACGGGAAACCCTGACGCAGCTGCAAACAGCCCAGGCCGCGCTCCCCTACTCAGCAGAATTTACACACGCTTAAATAGGCGTGTTTTGAAGAACCGGACTTAGAGTCCGGTTTTTTTATGCCTGTAATTCAATTAGTTAGCGCCAAGACGCGGAACACAAACATTCTTATTCCGATTAATTTTCATTTATTATTCAATAACTTAGGTTTGACACTAGAGATTTCGCCGCTCAAACTCCGCTTTATACACAGCTATTACAGGGCAGGACCCCAGTCATGAAAGGCGACATCTCAGCCATCCAGCAACTCAACAAAATCCTTGCCAATGAACTGGTCGCGATCAATCAGTACTTTCTGCATGCGCGCATGTATGACGATTGGGGCCTGGAAAAGCTCGGCAAGCGTGAATACAAAGAATCGATCAAGGCCATGAAGGACGCAGACGCGCTGATCAAGCGCATCCTGTTCCTGGAAGGCCTGCCGAACGTACAGGACCTGGGCAAGCTGAACATCGGCGAGCACACCCAGGAGATGATCAGCAGCGACCTGAAGTTCGAGCAGAAGAGCCACAGCGACCTCAAGGCCGCCATCGCTCACTGCGAAACCAAAGGCGACTTCGGCAGCCGTGAGCTGCTGGAAGATATCCTGGAAGATCAGGAAGAACATATCGACTGGCTGGAAACCCAGCTGGGCTTGATCGTTAAAGTCAGCCTGGAAAACTACCTGCAATCGCAGATGGGTGAATAAGCGCTGAAGATCGTTCCCACTTGAGCATGGTGACGCAGAGCGTCACAGGATGCATTCCCACGCGGAGCGTGGGAACGATCACAAAAAAGCCCCGCTCTCTTTCGAGAAGCGGGGCTTTTTATTGCATTCGGATCAAGCGTCAGTCTTGGCCGCCGCATTTGCCGCTGCATCTTTGATCAGCGCTTGCAACGAACCATCAGCTGCCATTTCAGTGATGATATCGCTACCGCCGACCAGTTCACCGGCTACCCACAATTGCGGGAAAGTCGGCCAGTTGGCGTACTTCGGCAGGTTGGCGCGGATTTCCGGGTTTTGCAGGATATCCACGTAAGCGAATTTCTCGCCGCACGCCATGATGGCCTGGGAAGCCTTCGCGGAGAAACCGCACTGAGGAGCGTTAGGGGCGCCCTTCATGTAAAGCAGAATGGTGTTATTGGCAATCTGCTCTTTGATCGTTTCGATGATATCCATGGAACACCTCGGCTGGAACTTTGCGACTCACAGGTCGGCACGGTGGCGCATTGTAACGCAAAATTCCAGCGCGGTGCTCGGGCCTTATGCGGCGGCCACCTGCACCGGGACGCCATTGAGCGCGGCGTTCCCAGACAACTCGTCCAATTGCCGCTCGTCGGTCAGGTCATTGGCACTGGCCCCGGGCTGCTCACTGGCGATGGTCATGCGCACGCCTGGGCGACCGTGCCCCCAGCCGTGAGGCAGGCTGACCACGCCGGGCATCATGTCCAGGCTCGCCACCACTTCCACTTCAATCTCGCCAATACGTGAGCTGACGCGCACCCACTGCCCATCGCTCAATTGTCGGCTGGCCAGGTCGTCGGGGTGCATATGCAGTTGATGGCGCGGCTTGCCCTTCACCAGGCGGTGATAGTTATGCATCCAGGAATTGTTGCTGCGCACATGCCGACGGCCGATCAGTAACAATTCATTGACCATCGGCACCGGCTGCGCGGCAAACCGCGCCAGGTCCGCCAGGATCACCGCAGGCGCCGCCTGCACATGGCCGTCGGCGGTTTTCAAGCGTGCGGCCAGGTTAGGCTTGAGCGGCCCCAGGTCCACGCCATGGGGATGATCGGCGAGCATGGCCACCGACAGTTTGTGCTCGGAAGCATCGCCATAGACCCCGGCGCGCAAGCCAAAGTCGATCATCTGCGCCGGTGCCATGGTCGGCTTGAGCGCAACACCGGTGTGCGCAGCGAAGGCCTTGGCCAAACCGACAAAGATCTCCCAGTCATGCAACGCGCCAACAGGCTTGGGCAGGATCGCGCGATTGAAGCGGGTGACGTTACGCACCGCAAACATATTGAATGTGGTGTCGTAGTGATCGTTTTCCAGCGCCGAGGTGGACGGCAGGATCAGGTCGGCATAGCGCGTGGTTTCGTTGATATACAGGTCGACGCTGACCATGAACTCCAAACCGTCCAGGGCCTTCTCCAGTTGGCGGCCGTTAGGCGTGGACAGCACCGGGTTTCCGGCCACCGTCACCAGGGCGCGGATCTGCCCTTCGCCTTCAGTGAGCATCTCTTCGGCCAGGGCCGAAACGGGCAACTCACCACCGTACTCCGGCCGCCCGGACACCCGGCTTTGCCAGCGATTGAAGTGCCCACCGCCAGTGGAGGCCACCAGGTCTACTGCCGGCGTGGTGCAGAGGGCGCCGCCGACACGGTCGAGGTTGCCCGTGACCAGATTGATCAATTGCACCAGCCAATGGCACAGCGTGCCGAAGGCCTGGGTCGATACGCCCATGCGCCCGTAGCACACGGCCTTGTCCGCCGCCGCAAAGTCCCGCGCCAACTGGCGGATCTGCTCGGCAGGCACCGCACACTGGCGGCTCATGGCTTCAGCGGTAAACCCGGCAATCGCCTGGCGCACAGCCTCCAGGCCAGCAATCGGCAAATGGCTGTCGCGGGTCAGGTTTTCGCTGAACAAGGTGTTGAGCAGCCCGAACAACAGCGCGGCGTCGCCACCGGGGCGCACGAACACATGCTGATCGGCAATCGCTGCCGTCTCGCTGCGTCGGGGGTCAACCACCACCACTTTGCCGCCACGCGCCTGGATGGCCTTGAGGCGTTTTTCCACATCGGGCACGGTCATGATGCTGCCGTTGGACGCCAGCGGGTTGCCGCCCAGGATCAGCATGAAGTCGGTGTGGTCGATGTCCGGAATCGGCAGCAACAAGCCATGGCCGTACATCAGGTGGCTGGTGAGGTGATGGGGCAACTGGTCCACCGAGGTGGCGGAATACCGATTGCGCGTCTTCAGCAGGCCAAGGAAGTAGTTGCTGTGGGTCATCAACCCATAGTTATGCACGCTGGGGTTGCCCTGATACACCGCCACCGCGTTCTGCCCGTGCCGGGCCTGAATGCCTGCGAGGCGTTCGGCCACCAGCGCAAAGGCTTCGTCCCACGGGATCGGCTGCCAGTCGCTGCCCACGCGCAGCATGGGCTGGTGCAAACGGTCCGGGTCGTTCTGGATGTCCTGCAGCGCCACGGCTTTTGGGCAAATGTGTCCGCGGCTGAACGTATCCAGCGGGTCGCCCTTGATGGAAGTGATCGCCAGGCTGCCGTCGTCCGCCTGGGTGGTTTCCAGGGTCAGACCACAGATGGCTTCACACAGATGGCAGGCACGGTGGTGGAGAGTCTTGGTCATGGCCAGTCTCTTTATTGGGCTTTGGCCCAACTATGGCCCGACAACCGGACGCGCACCAGCAACGTTCGCCGCGTGAATCAAAGGGCATAGGCCAGACCGTGAGCAAATGTTTCAAAGCTTGCTACAGCAGCGCTGAAACCGACGCAGCCTGGCCCGAGCCCGCCCCCACACATTGCAAAAGGTCTCGGCGCCAGTGTACAAATGGGGCGCTGCTGTCAGGAATCAGTCTTCAAAAGCGCTCCGGCGCCCCTCTTGAACACCCTTAAAAACCGTAGCCCTATTGGTAAGACGCGACATTTAATTATAAGATCGCGCCTTCCCCTATTTCGTCGCCCCGTGCGGCTTTCGCCGCAGGTCTCGCCCGTTGTCACAATAAACAAGGCTTTGAGTATCTGCGGTCTGTTGCAAAAAGGTAGTTAATGATGAGCGCAAGGCACTTTCTCTCCCTGATGGATTGCACGCCCGAAGAGCTGGTCAGCGTGATCCGTCGAGGCATTGAGCTTAAAGACCTGCGTAACCGCGGCGTACTGTTCGAGCCTTTGAAAAACCGTGTGCTCGGGATGATTTTCGAGAAGTCGTCGACCCGCACCCGCGTGTCGTTCGAAGCCGGCATGATCCAGCTGGGTGGCCAAGCCATCTTCCTGTCCTCGCGTGACACCCAACTGGGCCGTGGCGAGCCGATTGCCGACGCCGCCCGCGTGATGTCGCGCATGCTCGATGCGGTGATGATCCGTACTTTTGCCCACAGCACCGTGACCGAGTTTTCCGCCAACTCGCGTGTACCGGTGATCAACGGCCTGTCCGATGACCTGCACCCGTGCCAGTTGCTGGCCGACATGCAAACCTTCCTTGAGCACCGTGGTTCGATTCAGGGCAAGACCGTGGCCTGGATCGGCGACGGCAACAACATGTGCAACAGCTATATAGAAGCGGCGATCCAGTTCGACTTCCAACTGCGCGTTGCCTGCCCCGAAGGCTACGAGCCGGATGCACGCTTCCTGGCCCAGGCCGGTGATCGCGTGACCGTGGTGCGCGACCCGCGTGACGCGGTCATCGGCGCACACCTGGTGAGCACCGACGTGTGGACCTCCATGGGCCAGGAAGAAGAAACCGCCAAGCGCCTGGCGCTGTTCGCGCCGTTCCAGGTGACCCGCGCCCTGCTCGACCTGGCCGCGCCGGACGTGCTGTTCATGCACTGCCTGCCCGCGCACCGTGGCGAAGAAATCAGCCTCGACCTGCTCGACGATGAGCGTTCGGTGGCGTGGGACCAGGCCGAGAACCGCCTGCACGCGCAAAAGGCGCTGCTCGAATTCCTCGTCCCGCCGTCGTACCACCACGCATGAGCCAGCCATTACTGCTGAACCTGCGCAATCTGGCATGCGGCTATCAAGATCAACGCGTGGTGCAGAACCTCAATCTGCACCTCAACGCCGGTGACATCGGCTGCCTGCTGGGCTCCTCAGGTTGCGGCAAAACCACGACCTTGCGGGCGATTGCCGGGTTTGAGCCGGTGCATGAAGGTGAGATCAGCCTGGCCGGTGACGTAATCTCCAGCGCCGGGTTCACCCTGGCGCCGGAGAAACGTCGCATTGGCATGGTGTTCCAGGACTACGCGCTGTTTCCGCATTTGAGCGTGGCCGACAACATCGCCTTCGGCATTCGCAAGCACCCGCAAAAAGACCGCGTGGTCGGCGAACTGCTGGAACTGGTCAACCTGAAAAACCTCGGCAAGCGCTTCCCACACGAGCTTTCCGGCGGCCAGCAACAACGCGTCGCCCTCGCCCGCGCGCTGGCGCCGGAGCCGCAACTGTTGCTGCTCGACGAACCCTTCTCCAACCTCGATGGCGAACTGCGGCGCAAGCTCAGCCATGAGGTGCGCGACATTCTCAAGGCGCGTGGCACCAGTGCGATTCTGGTCACCCATGATCAGGAAGAAGCCTTCGCCGTGAGTGATCAGGTGGGGGTATTCAAGGAAGGCCGCCTTGAGCAGTGGGACACGCCCTACAACCTCTACCACGAACCGCAGACGCCTTATGTCGCCAGCTTTATCGGCCAGGGTTACTTTATTCGCGGGCAACTGAGTTCGCCGGAATCGGTGAGTACCGAACTGGGTGACTTGCGTGGCAATCGTGCTTATACCTGGCCAACCGGTGGCGCGGTGGACGTTCTGCTACGCCCGGATGACATTGTTTATGCGCCGGACAGTGCGTTGAAAGCGCGAATTGTCGGTAAGACGTTCCTTGGCGCTTCGACCTTGTACCGCCTGCAACTGCCGACCGGCGCACAGCTGGAGTCGATTTTCCCCAGCCATGCAGACCATCAGGTCGGTGCGCAGGTGGGGATTCGGGTGGCGGCGGAGCATCTGGTGTTGTTTCAGGCATCGGGCAGCACGGCGGCGCAGATTCCTCAAGTTGAATCCGGCGTTCGCCGCTACAGCCCGGCTCACTGAGCAACTGACGAAACCGGGTAAAAAATGTGGGAGCGGGCTTGCTCGCGAATGCGGTGTGTCAGCTGACAGATTCATTACTGAACCACCGCATTCGCGAGCAAGCCCGCTCCCACATTGGATCTCAAAAGCTTCAAAATATGAGTTTCAGCCCCGCCCAATCGGCGCAAATTTGGCCTGGGTATGCTCGGCCAGCACCGCTGCAGCCAGTTCCACTTCCAACCCCCTTCTGCCGGCACTCACATGAATCGTCGCAAACTGTTGCGCGGTCTCATCGATAAAGGTGCGCAAACGCTTCTTCTGCCCCAACGGGCTGATGCCGCCCAACAGGTAGCCGGTAGAACGCTGCGCCGCGACCGGATCGGCCATCTCGGCTTTTTTAACCCCGGCCGCATGGGCCAGCGCCTTCAAGTCCAGACTTCCGACGACCGGCACCACCGCCACCAACAATTCACCTTTCTCACTGCTGGCCAGCAACGTCTTGAACACCTGCGCCGGGTCGAGCCCCAATTTTTCCGCGGCCTCCAGGCCATAAGATGCGGCCTTGGGGTCGTGCTCGTAACTGTGGATGCGATGTTCGGCGCGAACTTTTTTCAACAGGTCCAGTGCGGGGGTCATGTCTACTCCTGGCGCAGCAAAAAGATCGCCAATTCTAGGCCAAGCCCGCACAAAACGCTCTAGTGCGACCCTCCTGCTGTGAACACTTGCAGCCTCCCCCGTGATCATTCACCAGACCAATAGTTCGAAAATGACCAATGGTTCACTTTCGACCTTTGACAGCGGTCATTCTTGTCTATATTTTTTCGTTTCCGAATACTGTAGGAATAGTGCTCCAGTGTTCCAGCGGGAAGCCGCAGTCAGGATGGGGATCCTGATTACGGTGAAAATCGCGCAATCGCCCGTTGAGGCTATGCGCCAACAAGAACAACAATCGAGGTTTGCCATGACTACTGCTCTTCAACAGCCTTCACTTTCGAGCCAATGCATGGCCGAGTTCCTGGGGACTGCGCTTCTGATCTTCTTCGGTACAGGATGTGTCGCTGCGCTCAAGGTCGCGGGTGCCAGCTTCGGGCTGTGGGAAATCAGTATTATCTGGGGCATCGGCGTGAGCATGGCGATCTACCTCACGGCCGGTATTTCCGGGGCGCACCTCAACCCGGCCGTGAGTATCGCCCTGTGCATCTTTGCCGATTTTGAAAAACGCAAACTGCCTTTCTATATCCTCGCGCAAATCGCTGGCGCCTTCTGCTCGGCGGCGCTGGTTTACACGCTGTACAGCAACCTCTTTTTCGATTACGAACAAACTCACCATATGGTGCGCGGCTCCCAGGCCAGCCTGGAATTGGCGTCGGTGTTCTCCACCTACCCGCATGCCTTGCTGAGCACGGCCCAGGCATTCCTCGTGGAAATGGTCATCACCGCCATCCTGATGGGCGTGATCATGGCCCTGACCGACGATAACAACGGCCTGCCCCGCGGCCCGTTGGCCCCACTGCTGATCGGCCTGCTGATTGCGGTAATCGGCAGCGCCATGGGCCCGCTGACCGGCTTTGCGATGAACCCGGCGCGGGATTTCGGCCCCAAGCTGATGACCTTTTTCGCCGGCTGGGGTGAAATGGCCTTTACTGGCGGCCGCGATATTCCTTACTTCCTGGTACCGATTTTCGCGCCGATTGTCGGCGCCTGCCTCGGCGCAGCGGCGTACCGCGGGCTGATTGCCCGCCACCTGCCAAGCGCCGCACCTGCTATAGCTGAAGAAACACCTGACACGGCTGTCAACGGCAAGACTCGTATTTCCTGAAAGCGCCGGCCTGGTGCCCCTGCCCTTCACGGCCCAGGCTGATTTCCGACTTCCTTATTTCGTCCAAGGCAATTGACATGACCGACATTCAGAATAAGAACTACATCATTGCCCTCGATCAGGGCACTACCAGTTCGCGGGCGATCATCTTCGACCGGGACGCCAACGTGGTCTGCACCGCCCAGCGTGAATTCGCTCAGCATTACCCGCAAGCCGGCTGGGTCGAACATGACCCGATGGAAATTTTCGCCACCCAGAGCGCGGTAATGGTTGAAGCCCTGGCACAAGCCGGCCTGCACCATGACCAGGTCGCCGCCATCGGTATCACCAACCAGCGTGAAACCACCGTGGTCTGGGACAAGATCACCGGCCGCCCGATCTACAACGCGATCGTGTGGCAGTGCCGCCGCAGCACCGAGATCTGCCAGCAGCTCAAGCGCGACGGCCACGAGCAATACATCAGCGACACCACCGGCTTGGTCACCGACCCGTACTTCTCCGGCACCAAGCTCAAGTGGATCCTCGACAACGTCGAAGGCAGCCGCGAGCGTGCGCGCAACGGCGAACTGCTGTTCGGTACCGTCGACAGCTGGCTGATCTGGAAATTTACCGGCGGCAAAACCCACGTCACCGACTACACCAACGCCTCGCGCACCATGCTCTTCAACATCCACACCCTGGAGTGGGATGCGAAGATGCTGGAGATCCTCGACGTGCCGCGCGAAATGCTGCCGGAAGTGAAGTCCTCCTCGGAAATCTACGGCCGTACCAAAAGCGGCATCGCCATCGGCGGGATTGCCGGTGACCAGCAAGCTGCGCTGTTCGGCCAGATGTGCGTAGAAGCAGGCCAGGCCAAGAACACTTACGGTACCGGTTGCTTCCTGCTGATGAACACCGGCGACAAGGCTGTGAAATCCAAGCACGGCATGCTCACCACCATCGCTTGCGGCCCACGTGGCGAAGTGGCTTACGCCCTCGAAGGCGCGGTCTTCAACGGTGGCTCCACCGTGCAATGGCTGCGTGACGAGCTGAAAATCATCGCCGACGCCACCGACACCGAATACTTCGCCGGCAAGGTCAAGGACAGCAACGGCGTGTACCTGGTGCCCGCCTTCACCGGCCTGGGCGCCCCGTACTGGGACCCGTATGCCCGTGGCGCGCTGTTCGGCCTGACCCGTGGCGTGCGTGTGGATCACATTATTCGTGCCGCCCTGGAGTCGATTGCCTACCAGACCCGCGACGTGCTGGACGCCATGCAACAGGACTCGGGCGAACGCCTCAAAGCCCTGCGTGTGGACGGCGGCGCGGTGGCCAACAACTTCCTGATGCAGTTCCAGGCCGACATCCTCGGCACCCAGGTCGAGCGCCCGCAAATGCGCGAGACCACGGCACTTGGCGCCGCGTACCTGGCAGGCCTGGCCTGCGGTTTCTGGGGCAGCCTGGACGAACTGCGTGGCAAGGCCGTGATCGAGCGCGAATTCGAACCACAGCTTGATGAAGCCGCCAAAGAGAAGCTCTACGCCGGCTGGCAAAAAGCAGTCAGCCGCACCCGCGACTGGGAACCGCACGAAGGCGCTGAATAAGCCAACCGCCGGACCCATATCGGGTTGTAACTGGCGGGGAGTCGATTGCTGCGGCATCATGGGCCACTTTTGTATGGCAGCCCAAAGGACGCCCCATGAATCTGCCTCCCCGCCAACAACAAATCCTCGAACTGGTGCGCGAACGCGGCTACGTCAGTATCGAGGAGATGGCGCAGCTATTCGTTGTCACCCCGCAAACCATCCGCCGCGATATCAACCAGCTGGCGGACGCCAATCTGCTGCGCCGCTACCACGGCGGCGCGGCCTATGACTCCAGTGTCGAAAACACCGCGTACGCCATGCGGGCCGACCAGATGCGTGACGAAAAACAACGCATCGGCGAAGCCATTGCCGCGCAAATCCCTGATCACGCCTCGCTGTTTATCAATATCGGCACCACCACCGAGTCCATCGCCCGTGCGCTGCTCAATCACAACCACCTGAAAATCATCACCAACAACCTCAACGTCGCGACCATGCTCAGTGCCAAGGACGACTTCGATGTGCTGTTGACCGGCGGCAACGTGCGCCGTGACGGCGGTGTGGTGGGCCAGGCGAGTGTCGACTTTATCAACCAGTTCAAGGTCGATTTTGCCTTGGTGGGCATCAGCGGCATTGATGAAGACGGCAGCCTGCTGGACTTCGATTATCAGGAAGTCAGGGTTTCCCAGGCGATCATCGCCAATGCACGCCAGGTGATTCTCGCGGCGGACTCAAGCAAATTCGGGCGCAATGCCATGATTCGCTTGGGGCCGATCAGTCTGGTGGACTGTTTGGTGACTGATCAGCAGCCGGTGCCGGCACTTGTTCAGTTATTGAATCAGCATAAGGTTCGGCTGGAAGTGGTTTAGCGCCTGCACTGGCGCCTTCGCGAGCAAGCCCGCTCCCACAGTTAACCGCATTCTCATGCTGGAACTCGGTCAACTGTGGGAGCGGGCTTGCTCGCGAAGGCGATTTAACCAGCACCCCTTCTATTGAGCCTTCCCCCGGCTCATGTTCACAATTCTTCCTTTCCCCACCCTTCGATGAGTTTTTTCAATCGAAGTCAGGTGGCTGTGCGCGCGTTTATCAGCTACCATTTTCGCAAATGAACATTAATGTTCGAATTCCAAGACGAAAAGATCGCGAGGCCAGCCGATGAACCTTTCCACCTTGCCTGCTCCACCGCTTGCCGAAGTCTATGACGTCGCCGTAATTGGCGGCGGGATCAATGGCGTCGGCATTGCAGCAGACGCAGCCGGGCGCGGTTTGTCGGTATTCCTTTGCGAAAAGGACGACTTGGCCAGCCACACCTCTTCGGCCAGCAGCAAGCTGATCCACGGTGGCCTGCGCTACCTCGAACATTACGAATTCCGCCTGGTGCGCGAGGCGCTGGCAGAACGTGAAGTGCTGCTGGCCAAGGCCCCGCACATCGTCAAGCAGATGCGCTTTGTCTTGCCGCACCGTCCGCACCTGCGCCCGGCGTGGATGATTCGCGCGGGCCTGTTCCTGTACGACCACTTGGGCAAGCGCGAGAAACTCGCCGGGTCCAAGAGCCTCAAGTTCGGCCCCGACAGCCCGCTGAAAAGCGAAATCACCAAAGGCTTCGAATACTCCGACTGCTGGGTCGATGACGCACGTCTAGTCGTGCTCAACGCCATGGCCGCCCGCGAAAAAGGCGCGCATATCCACACCCAGACCCGTTGCGTCAGCGCACATCGCAGCAACGGCATGTGGGAAATGAACATGGAGCGCGCCGATGGCAGCCTGTTCTCGATCCGCGCCCGCGCCTTGGTGAATGCCGCCGGCCCGTGGGTCGCCAAGTTCATCAAGGAAGACCTGAAGCTGGACTCGCCTTACGGCATCCGCCTGATTCAGGGCAGCCACTTGATCGTGCCGAAACTCTACGAAGGTGCGCACGCGCACATTCTGCAGAACGAAGACCAGCGCATCGTCTTCACTATTCCGTACCTGAACCACCTGACCATCATCGGCACCACCGACCGTGAGTACACTGGCGATCCGGCGAAGGTTGCGATTACCGAAGGTGAAACCGACTACATGCTCAACGTGGTCAACGCGCACTTCAAGAAGCAGCTGAGTCGCGACGACATCGTGCACACCTACTCCGGCGTGCGCCCGCTGTGCAACGACGAATCGGACAACCCGTCGGCCATCACCCGCGACTACACCCTGTCACTGTCTGGCGGTAAGGGTGAAGCGCCGATCCTGTCGGTGTTCGGTGGCAAGTTGACCACCTACCGCAAGCTGGCCGAGTCGGCGATGGCGCAACTGGCACCGTTTTTCACGCAGATGCGCCCAAGCTGGACCGCCACCGCGAGCCTGCCGGGCGGCGAAGACATGACCACGCCAGAAGCCCTGGCCGAAGCGATTCGCGCCAAGTTCGACTGGGTACCCAGCGAGATCGCACGCCGTTGGTCCACCACGTACGGCAGCCGTACCTGGCGCTTGCTCGAAGGTGTGCAATCGTTGGCTGACTTGGGCGAGCACCTGGGTGGCGGCCTGTACACCCGCGAAGTCGATTACCTGTGCGCCGAAGAATGGGTGACGCAACCGCACGATGTGCTGTGGCGCCGCACCAAGCTGGGCTTGTTCACCACACCGCAAGAGCAGGACAACCTGCAGCGTTACCTGTCCAAGGTTGAGCAAAACCGCGCAAAGATTGAAGCGGCCTGATCGCAGGCCGTAACCAGAAGCCCCTGCACCGCAAGGTCCAGGGGCTTTTTTATGTCGCGAGTGCCAGGCGCTGATAACGCAGGCCCATGTCTCGAATCGCGCTGGACGCCGCGCTCAGCAGCACCGGATAAGCCGCCTGCAGAAACCCCGGCGTCGCCGTCGCCAGCGCACGCTCAAGCCATACGCAAGCCTGGGCTTCATCGCCCTCTGCCACCAACTCCGCAGCATGGTTGTACTGCCCGCGAAAATCTCCGGCCTCGGCCGAGCGCTGATACCACGCTTTGGCCAGGCGCAGATCCTTGGGCACCACCACACCCTCATGGTGGAAACGCCCCAGCAGGTTCATCGACTTGGCGTGGCCCTTATCCGCCGCCTGCGCAAACAGCGCATACGCCGCGCCCAGGTCACGTTCCACACCGCGCCCGCCGGTGAGCAATTGCGCGTAGTTGTACAACCCCCAATCCAGGCCCAGGTCGGCGGCGTGTCGGTAATGCTGCGCGGCATCCGCCAGATCGATGGCGCAGCCCCAGCCATTCTCCAGGCAGCGCCCGATCATGTTGATCGCCATGGGGTGGCGCTGGCGTGCGGCGATGCGAAACCAGGTCAACGCCAGCGCCTCATCCTTCTGCACGCCACGGCCGTCGAGCAACAGCTGCGCCAGTGCTGCCTGCGCGTCGGCATCGCCCAGTTGCGCGGTATGCATGACCCAACGTGCATAGGCGCGTGGGTTTTCACCGATATTCGACGGATCGCTCTGCATGGCAGCCCTGTATTGCGATCGAGGACCGCAAAAGTTTCATGAATTATTTCGTTACAAACTATTACATTTGAGATCATTTATCAATTACGATCGCCTCTCACTTTCACTCACGCGAGAATAATCAATGGCTACCGGGATCAGTTCTGCCCCCCTTTCATCGCGGCATTTGCTCGCGTCGGCAGTGGGTTTGGCAGTGGCTGCGCAGGGAGGATTCAGTTATGCGGTGGAGACTGCAGCAGATGACGGCACGGGCGTAATCCAGCTCGGCGCGACCAGTATCGAAGGTCAGGCGCCGAGCCAGAGCACTTACAACCCCGCCGCTCCCTCATCCCCCAAGTACACCGAGTTGCTGCGCGATACGCCGCAGACCATCACGGTGGTGCCCAAGGAAGTCATCCATGACCAGAACCTGCTGACCCTGCGCGATGTGCTCAGCACCGTGCCCGGCATCACCTTTGGTGCCGGCGAAGGCGGCAGCGGTTATGGCGACAGCATCAACCTGCGCGGCTTCTCGGCCAGCGGCGACATCTACGTCGACGGCGTGCGCGACAGCGCGCAATACAGCCGCACCGACCCGTTTAACCTGGAACAGGTCGAAGTGGTCAGCGGCGCAAGCTCGGTGTACTCGGGTTCCGGTGCAGTCGGCGGCACCATCAACCTGGTGACCAAGCAACCTGAGCTGCGCGATAAAACCACGATCAGCGCCGGTATCGGCACCGACAGCTACAAGCGCCTCACCCTGGACACCAACCAGCAACTCAACGACACCACCGCCTTCCGGTTGAACCTGATGGCCCATGGTAACGACGTGCCGGGCCGCGATTATGAAGATTACTCGCGCTGGGGCATCGCGCCCTCTATTGCCTTCGGCCTGGGCACGCCAACCCGCGTCACCGTCAGTTATGAGCATCAGAAAGACGACAACACGCCGCAATACGGCATTCCTATCTACAACGGCAAACCGATGCCGGGCGTGGGCTGGAGCGACTACTACGGCTACCACAACATCAATGACCAGCAAATCACCTCGGACGCGTTCAGCCTGAAGCTTGAGCACGACTTCAACGATGCCGTATCGGTGCGCAACTTCACCCGCGTCGAGCGCGTGCGCCAAGACCTGCGCGCCTCCGGCCCCGAAGGCGCCCAGGCCGGCTGCCTCGCCACCGGCACCCAGATCACCGGCGCCCCGTGCACGGGCGGGCTCAAACCCGGCTACTTCCAGCCAAGCGGCGGCTCGCTGGGTAACGAGCGCAACACCCAAAACAAGATGTTCACCAACCAGACTGACGTGACCAGCCACTTCAGCACCGGTTTCGTCGAGCACACATTGGTCACCGGCATCGCCATCAGCCGCGAGGAATACGAGGCGGACACCGGCAAATGGCTGACCAACGCCAACGGCAGCACCCTCGTGCCGCCACCGGTCAGCTTCAGCGACCCGAACTCGGAATGGAACGGCCCGGTCAACTTCACCCGTGCCGCGCATATCGACGGTGCGCTTAACAACCGCGCCGCCTATGCCTTCGACACGCTCAAGCTCAGCCCGCAATGGGAAATCAACGGCGGCCTGCGCTACGAGCACAACGCCGGCAGTTCGGTGACCAACGCCTACTCCAGCACCGGCGTGGAGACCCCTGGCGGGCGCTTCGGCCAAGCGGATGACCTGACGTCCTATCGCCTGGCGCTGGTGTACAAGCCGGCCGAAAACGGCAGCCTCTACATCGCCTACGGCAACAGCAAGACGCCGTCCCAGGCCAGCGTGAACGGCAGTTGCTACACCCCGGCCAAGAACAACACGGCGGCCATCAACAACTGCAACGTCTCCCCGGAAACCGCGGTCAGCTACGAAATCGGCACCAAGTGGGACTTCTTCGACAACGCCCTGTCGATCACTGGCGCAGTCTTTCGCAATGACCGCACCAACTACAAAGTCGCCAGCAATGACCCAACCAACCTGAGCGGAACGCAATCGCTCGACGGTAAGGCACGTGCGGACGGCGTTGCATTGGGTCTGAGCGGCGCGATCACGGACAAATGGAAGGTCTTCGCCAACTACACCTACCTCGACACCCGCGTACTGCGCAGCGCCAGCGACTTCACCCTGGCAAGTACCGGCTTCGACGCGCAGAAAGGTGAACCGCTACCGTTCACGCCAAAACACGCGGCCAGCCTGTGGACGGTGTACGACCTGCCGTATGACTTCCAAGTGGGCTACGGCATCACTGCGCAATCCAGGCAGTACCTGGTCAGCGCCGCCGGGGCACCGACTGCGCCTGGCTACGCGGTACAGCGTGCGATGCTCGGGTATAAGGTCAATAAACAGCTGAACCTGCAGTTGAACGTCAACAACCTGTTCGACAAGCAATACCTGACGCGCATCCGCAACAACGGTTGGGCCGTGCCGGGTGATGGGCGTGCGGCGGTGGTGTCAGCGGACTACACCTTCTAAGAGCGGATCTCGGTCAAAAATGTGGGAGCGGGCTTGCTCGCGAATGCGGTGGATCAGTTAAAGCTGTATTGACTGACACTGCGCATTCGCGAGCAATCCCGCTCCCACATTTGGATCTCCATCTATCCGTATCAAGCATTCGGTTTTCCGAACACCAAACCCCACCCTATTCGGTTTGCCGGACCGAAGCGTTACAAATCCCTCGTAACACAAAGTTAATCTCCTTATAAATCAACCAAATAACCTTTTATTTCCGGTATGGCACGACTCATGCTCTACACTCCCTGACGATTGCCTGAGGCGCCTTAGGAGCCGTCACGGGCAGTCGCAGTACAAAGAGAGCCGCTTAGCAGGCTTCATAAAAAAAACAAATGTCGAGGAAGTATTGATGCGCATCGTTCCCCATATCCTGGGCGCAGCTATCGCTGCTGCTCTGATCAGCACTCCAGTTTTCGCCGCCGAACTCACCGGCACACTGAAGAAAATCAACGACTCCGGCACCATCACCCTCGCTCACCGCGACAGCTCCATTCCGTTTTCCTACATCGCGGATGGCTCGGGCAAACCCGTGGGCTACTCCCACGATGTTCAGTTGGCTGTGGTAGAAGCCCTGAAAAAAGACCTGAACAAGCCCGACCTGAAGACCAAGTACAACCTGGTGACTTCGCAGACTCGTATCCCGCTGATCCAGAACGGCACTGCGGACCTTGAGTGCGGCTCCACCACCAACAACGCCGAACGCGCCCAGCAAGTTGATTTCACCGTCAACATCTTCGAAATCGGCACCCGTCTGCTGGTCAAGAAGGACAAGGATGGCAAGCCGTCCTACGCTGACTTTGCCGACCTGAAAGGCAAAAACGTCGTGACCACCGCCGGCACCACGTCCGAGCGCATCATCAAAGCGATGAACGCCGACAAGCAGATGGGCATGAACGTCATCTCCGCCAAAGACCACGGCGAATCCTTCCAGATGCTCGAAAGCGGCCGTGCCGTTGCGTTCATGATGGACGACGCCCTGCTGGCCGGCGAAGAAGCCAAGGCCAAGAAGCCGGACGACTGGGTCATCACCGGTACTCCGCAGTCCTTCGAAGCCTACGCGTGCATGGTGCGTAAAGACGACCCGGCCTTCAAGAAAGCCGTGGATGACGCCATCGTCGCCCTGTACAAATCCGGCGAGATCAACAAGATCTACAGCAAGTGGTTCGAGAGCCCGATCCCACCAAAAGGCCTGAACCTGAACTTCCCGATGAGCGAAAAGGTTAAGGAGCTGATCGCTAACCCAAGCGACAAGCCAGCCCCCGACGTAAAAATCTGATACCTGACTAAGCTTATGTCCTGAGGGAGCCAACCCTCCCTCAGGCGTCTGTTACTACCTGCTGGCTTTAATGTGGAACACTCGACCTGGCGGTTTTCGAGCCGATCGCGTGTGCCTGGCGTTCACCGTCAGGCGGGAAAGGATCTTCCCCAAGCAGGTGCTTGTACATCGATCGATCTCGAGGGGAGACCCTAATGAATTACAACTGGGACTGGGGCGTGTTCTTCAAGTCCACGGGCGTTGGCAGCGAGACTTATCTCGACTGGTACATCGCCGGTTTGGGCTGGACCATCGCCATCGCTGTCGTGGCATGGATCATCGCCTTGTTGCTTGGCTCCATTCTGGGCGTCATGCGCACCGTGCCAAACCGTCTCGTAGCGGGCATCGCGACCTGCTACGTGGAACTGTTTCGTAACGTGCCGCTGCTGGTGCAGTTGTTTATCTGGTACTTCCTGGTGCCCGATATGCTGCCGCAGAACCTGCAGGACTGGTACAAACAAGACCTCAACCCGACCACCTCGGCCTACCTGAGCGTTGTCGTGTGCCTGGGCCTGTTCACCGCCGCCCGTGTGTGCGAACAAGTGCGTACCGGCATCCAGGCGCTGCCACGTGGCCAGGAAGCTGCGGCGCGCGCCATGGGCTTCAAGCTGCCGCAGATCTACTGGAATGTGCTGCTGCCCCAGGCCTACCGCATCATCATTCCGCCGCTCACCTCGGAATTCCTCAACGTGTTCAAGAACTCCTCCGTGGCGTCCTTGATCGGCTTGATGGAACTGCTGGCGCAAACCAAACAGACCGCCGAGTTTTCGGCCAACCTGTTTGAAGCCTTCACCCTGGCCACGTTGATCTATTTCACCTTGAACATGAGCCTGATGTTGCTGATGCGCGTGATCGAGAAGAAAGTCGCGGTGCCCGGCCTGATCTCCGTGGGGGGTAAATAATGGACTTCGATTTCAGCGGTATCATCCCCGCCATCCCGGGCCTGTGGAACGGCATGGTCATGACCTTGCAGTTGATGGTCATGGGCGTGGTCGGCGGCATTGCGCTGGGTACGGTCCTGGCGCTGATGCGCCTGTCGTCCAGCAAACTGCTGTCACGCCTGGCCGGCGCCTACGTGAACTACTTCCGCTCGATCCCGCTGCTGCTGGTGATCACCTGGTTCTACCTGGCGGTGCCGTTCGTGTTGCGCTGGATCACCGGCGAAGACACCCCGATCGGTGCGTTCACCTCCTGCGTCGTGGCCTTCATGATGTTCGAAGCCGCGTACTTCTGTGAAATCGTGCGGGCCGGCGTGCAGTCGATTCCCAAGGGCCAGATGGGCGCAGCCCAGGCGATGGGCATGACGTATGGCCAGACCATGCGCCTGATCATCCTGCCCCAGGCGTTCCGCAAGATGACCCCGTTGCTGCTGCAACAGTCGATCATCCTGTTCCAGGACACCTCGCTGGTCTACACAGTGGGCCTGGTGGACTTCCTCAACTCCGCCCGCTCCAACGGCGACATCATCGGCCGCTCCAATGAGTTCCTGATCTTTGCCGGTGTCGTCTACTTCATCATCAGCTTTTCCGCCTCGCTGCTGGTCAAGCGTCTGCAAAAAAGGTTTGCCGTATGATCTCTATCAAGAACATCAACAAGTGGTATGGCGACTTCCAGGTGCTGACCGATTGCAGCACTGATGTCAAAAAAGGCGAAGTGATCGTGGTGTGCGGCCCATCGGGTTCGGGCAAATCCACCCTGATCAAGTGCGTCAACGCGCTGGAACCGTTCCAGAAGGGCGACATCGTGGTCGACGGCACCTCCATCGCCGACCCGAAGACCAACCTGCCCAAACTGCGCTCGCGCGTGGGCATGGTGTTCCAGCACTTCGAGCTGTTCCCGCACCTGACCATCACCGAAAACCTGACCATCGCGCAGATCAAGGTGCTGGGCCGCAGCAAGGAAGAAGCCACCAAAAAAGGTCTGCAACTGCTTGACCGTGTGGGCCTGTCGGCACACGCCCACAAGCATCCGGGCCAGCTCTCCGGCGGCCAGCAACAGCGTGTGGCCATTGCCCGCGCCCTGGCCATGGACCCGATCGTCATGCTGTTCGACGAACCGACCTCGGCACTCGACCCGGAAATGGTCAACGAAGTGCTCGACGTGATGGTGCAACTGGCCCACGAAGGCATGACCATGATGTGCGTGACCCACGAAATGGGCTTCGCGCGCAAAGTGGCCGACCGTGTGATCTTCATGGACGCCGGCAAGATCATCGAAGACTGCCCGAAAGAAGAGTTCTTCGGCGACATCAGCGCCCGCTCCGAACGCGCGCAGCACTTCCTTGAGAAAATCCTGCAGCACTAAGCCCTACATAGCTCCCACTGCTGAAACAAGGCCCATGTGGGAGCGGGCTTGCTCGCGAATAGGGTGGGTCAGTCGATGCATTCAGCGACTGACACACCGCCTTCGCGAGCAAGCCCGCTCCCACATTGGACCGAGCAGGCCGGCAAGCTCTGGTTGACCCAAGGCATCTGTGATGAAATGCGACCCCAACCAATTTCGCGCCGCACCGCCATCACTTGCCGTGAAACCTCGTCTGATTCGCCAACTGTTCCTGCCGCCGTTGATCATCGCCCTGATGATCGGCCTGGGTTACATCGGCTTCTGGGTCAGTGAGTACTATGGCATCCGCACCCTCAGCGACAACGGCGAGCGCCAGCTCGAACTGCATGCCCGCACCGTCGAAAGCGAGCTGAGCAAATACACCTACCTGCCCAGCCTGCTGGAGCTGGAATCCAGCGTCTCCAGGCTGCTGGCCGACCCGAGCCAGGAAACCCGGCAAACGGTCAACGGTTACCTCGAAGGCCTGAACCGACGCAGTCGCAGTCGGGCCATCTACGTGATGGACACCACCGGCCGCGTGCTGGCCACCAGTAACTGGCGCGATGCCGACAGTTACCAGGGTGAAGACCTGTCCTTCCGTGCCTATTTCCAAAATGCCGTGCGCGGCCAGCCCGGCCGTTTCTATGGCATTGGCAGCACCAACGGCGAACCCGGTTACTACCTGGCCCACGGCCTCGAAGAGCATGGCAAGATCATCGGCGTGGCCGTGGTCAAAGTGCGCCTTGAAGCCCTCGAAGAACGCTGGCAACGCGCGCGTCTTGAAGCCTTTGTGAGCGACGAAAACGGCATCATCATCCTTTCCAGCGACCCGGCCCGGCGCCTCAAGGCCGTGCGCCCGCTGAGCGATGACACCAAGGAACGCCTGGCCCACAGCCTGCAATATTACTGGGCAACGTTGAACGAGCTGGAGCCGTTGGCCCGCGAGCGTCTCAACGAAGGCTCCGAGAAACTCACCTTCCCGGCCAACAGCGAAGTGGTCAACGACGAGCGTGAAGTCAGCTACCTGGCCCAGACCCGCCCGCTCAGCGACACGCCGTGGAACTTCACCCTGCTGACCCCGCTTAACGACCTGCGCCGCGCCGCGATCAATCAGGGCATTCTGGTGGCGGTCGCCTTTGGCCTGGTCGCGTTCCTGCTGATCGCCTGGAACGAGCGGCGCAAAGTCATCGCCACCCGCCTCGCTGCGCGCGAAGCCTTGCAGGAAGCCAACAGCCAGCTGGAACGACGGATTGCCGAACGCACCGCCGACCTGCGCGCCAGCAACGAACGGCTCAAGGGCCAGATCCGTGAACGCCGCCAGGCCGAAGAAACCCTGCGTCGCGCCCAGGACGAACTGGTGCAGGCCGGCAAGCTGGCCGCCATCGGCCAGATGTCGACCAGCATTGCCCATGAATTGAACCAGCCGCTGGCGGCATTGCGCACGCTGTCGGGCAACACGGTACGCTTCCTCGAACGTGGCGCCCTCGACACCGCCAGCGCCAACCTCAAGACCATCAACGAGCTGATCGACCGCATGGGCCGCATCACCGCCAGCCTGCGCTCGTTTGCCCGGCGCGGTGATGACCAGGGCGAAGCCAACCTGGGCAAAGCCGTGGACGCCGCCTTCCAGGTGCTGGGCGCGCGCCTGGACGGCTTGCCATTGACCGTGCACCGCGACTTCGCCCCCGCCCGGCTGCAGATCGACCAGACCCGCCTGGAGCAGATCCTGGTCAACCTGATCGGCAACGCGCTCGATGCGATGCAAGCTCAGCCGACCCCCGAACTATGGTTGGACGGCCAGGGCGCCGACGGTAAATACCGTCTGCACGTGCGCGACAATGGCCACGGTATCGACCCCGAGGCGCGCAAACATTTATTCGAACCGTTCTTCACCACCAAACCCGGCGAACAAGGCCTGGGCCTGGGCCTGACCCTCTCCGCCAGCCTGGCGGCGGCCACCGGCGGCAACCTCGCCGTGGAACACCCGGCCAGTGGTGGTACTGCCTTTGTCTTGTGCCTGCCGTTGGTGGGCACCCAAAAAGCTGAGTCGACATGATGAGTACCGATCCTAAAGACCTCACCGTTCTGATCGTCGAAGACGACCCCCATGTGCTGCTCGGCTGCCAGCAAGCGCTGGCGCTGGAAGACATTCACAGCGTGGGCGTGGGCAGTGCCGAGGAAGCGCTCAAGCGCATCGGCGAGAACTTTGCCGGCATCGTCATCAGCGACATTCGCCTGCCAGGCATCGACGGCCTGGAGCTGCTGACCCGCCTCAAGGCCCTGGATAAAAGCCTGCCGGTGGTGCTGATCACCGGCCATGGCGATATCTCGATGGCAGTCGGCGCCATGCGTAACGGCGCCTACGACTTCATGGAAAAACCCTTCTCCCCCGAACGCCTGGTCGATGTGGCGCGCCGCGCCCTTGAGCAACGTGGGCTGGCACGGGAAGTCTGGTCGCTGCGCCGCCAACTGGCCGAGCGCGACTCGCTGGAAGGCCGCATCATCGGCCGCTCGCCCGCCATGCAGAACCTGCGCGAGCTGATCGCCAACGTCGCTGACACCTCGGCCAACGTGCTGATCGAAGGCGAAACCGGCACCGGCAAGGAACTGGTCGCGCGTTGCTTGCACGATTTCAGCCGGCGCCACGACCACCAGTTCGTTGCCCTGAACTGCGGCGGCCTGCCGGAGAACCTGTTCGAAAGCGAAATATTCGGTCACGAAGCCAACGCCTTTACCGGCGCGGGCAAGCGGCGTATCGGCAAGATCGAACACGCCCATGAGGGCACGCTGTTCCTCGACGAAGTGGAAAGCATGCCAATCAACCTGCAGATCAAGCTGCTGCGCGTGTTGCAGGAACGCACCCTGGAACGCCTGGGCTCCAACCAGAGCGTGGCGGTGGATTGCCGGGTGATTGCCGCGACCAAATCCGACCTTGACGAGCTGAGCCGCGCCAGCCAGTTCCGCAGCGACCTGTACTACCGCCTTAATGTGGTGACCCTGGAATTACCACCGCTGCGCGAGCGCCGCGAAGACATTCTGCAGTTGTTCGAACACTTCCTGCAGCAGTCCTCCTTGCGTTTTGACCGCAGTGTGCCGGAGCTGGACAACCAGACCGTATCGACCCTGATGAGCCACGACTGGCCAGGCAACGTGCGTGAACTGCGCAACGTCGCCGAGCGCTTTGCGCTGGGCTTGCCGGCCTTCAAGAAAAGCGGCGCCGGCAGCAGCAATCACGGCCTGGCCTTTACCGAAGCGGTGGAAGCCTTCGAGCGCAACCTGCTCAACGATGCCCTGCAACGCAGCGGCGGCAACCTCACCCAGGCGAGCCTGGAACTGGGAATGGCCAAGACCACGCTGTTCGACAAGGTCAAGAAATACGGGTTGAGCCACTGATGGACTTACTACTGAAAGCCGCCCTGGGCGCGGCGGTGGTGCTGATCCTGGCGGCGCTGGCGAAGACCAAAAACTACTACATCGCAGGGCTGGTGCCGCTGTTTCCGACCTTTGCGCTGATCGCGCATTACATCGTCGGCAAGGGCCGTTCGCTGGACGACCTGAAGACCACCATCCTGTTTGGGATGTGGTCGATCATTCCGTATTTTGTGTATTTGGCGACACTGTACGTGATGGTCGACCGCATGCGCCTGGAGGCGTCACTCGCCGTGGCGGCGGTGGCGTGGCTGATGGCGGCGACCGTGCTGGTGAGCGTGTGGGTACGCGTCCACGCCTGACACACCTCAAACTGATCGTTCCCACGCTCCGCGTGGGAATGCCGCTTGTGACGCTCTGCGTTACGCTTCGGGACGCGGAGCGTCCAGGGCTGCGTTCCCACGCAGAGCGTGGGAACGATCGGCATCAAACACTTTCAGCGAATGATCTTCTCGACCTGAATCCCCAGCTTCTTCAGCCGATACCAGAAGCTGCGCTCGGAAATCCCGATCTTCGCCGCCGCCGCAGCCTGCACGCCATTGCTCTCGTTCAGCGCCGCCATGATGTAGGTTTTCTCAACCTCAGCCAGCGCCGCATCCAGGTCGGCAGGCACGCCCGGTGTGTCGCCCAGCAGCGCCGTAACGCCGTCCTCGGCAGGCTTGGACGCAAACAGGTAAGCCGGCAGGTCGATGTCTTCGATCACCGGCGAAGCCGCCACGATGGTCGCCCGCTCTACACAGTTTTGCAGCTCACGGATATTGCCCGGCCAGTGGTAAGCCGCCATCGCCTGCAGTGCCTCGGGGCTGAAGCCGGTGATGCGTTTGCCCGCAGTAGCACTCAGGGTCTGGGCGAAGTGGCGAGCCAGGGGCACGATGTCTTCGGCGCGCTCGCGCAGGGCCGGCAACGGGATTGGGAATACATTGAGGCGGTAATACAGGTCTTCGCGAAACTCTTTATTGGCCACCGCATCCAGCAGGTTCTTGTTGGTGGCGGCGATCACGCGCACATCCACCTTGCGCTCGCGGGGGTCGCCCACCGGCTCGATCACGCGCTCCTGCAAGGCCCGCAGGATCTTGGCCTGCAACGCCAACGGCATGTCGCCCACTTCATCCAGAAACAAAGTGCCCTGGTCGGCCTGCATAAAGCGCCCTACCCGGTCGGCCACGGCGCCGGTAAAGGCGCCTTTGCGATGGCCGAACATCTCGCTTTCCAGCAAGCCTTCGGGAATGGCCGCGCAGTTGACCGCCACGAACGGTTTGTCGGCGCGGCTGCCATGTTTGTGAATCGCTCGCGCGACCATTTCCTTGCCGGTGCCGCTCTCGCCGGTCAGCAGGATGGTGGCGTTGCTGTCGCGTACCGAATCGATCGCGTGCAGCACCTGGCGAAACGCCGGGCTGTCGCCCACCAGGCTGTCGAACTGCGCATGGTGATCCAGCTCGGCGCGCAGGCGTGCGTTGTCGCGCATAATGTCGCGAAACTGCAAAGCCTTGGCCACAGTGATGTCCAGCTCGTCGATATCGAACGGCTTGGCAATGTAGTCATAGGCGCCGTTGCGCATCGACTGCACGGCGTTTTTTACCGTGCTGTAGGCGGTCATCACGATCACCGGCAACTCCGGGAAGCGCACTTTTATCTCGGCCAGCAGCGCCGGCCCGTCCATGCCCGGCATGCGCCAGTCGCTGATCACCAGGTCGATGTCTTCCTGCTCCAGCACCTTGAGCGCGTGCAGGCCGTTGCCGGCGGTAAACACCTGGATGCCATTCTGGCTCAAGGCCGATGACAGCAAGTCGCAGAGCTTGGGCTCGTCGTCGACTACCAATACGTTATGCGTCATGAACTTCCTCATCGTCGCCGTCGTCTTCGCCATGGGCCGGAATGTACAGGCTGAAGGTGGCGCCGGCATCTTTCTCACTGGCACATTCGATGCTGCCGTCGTGACTTTCCATGATCGAATAGACTTTAGCCAGCCCCAGGCCCGTGCCCGAGGCCTTGGTGGTGACGAATGGTGTGAAGATGCGCTCGATCATATCGGCCGGAATGCCTTGGCCGGTGTCGGCGATGCTGATCACCGTATTGCCGTCCACGCTGCGAATGCCCAAGGTCAGGCGCCCGCCTCCGGGCATCGCGTCGATGGCGTTGAGGATCAGGTTCAGGCACGCCTGCTTGAGTTGCTTGGCATCGGCATAGATCGTCGCGCCGGGCGACTGGTCATCGATGTACGAATCGATGTTATGGGTGGCCAGTTCCGGGCTGCAAAAGCCGAGGATTTCTTCCACCACCGGGCGCGCCGCCTGCAACACACGCAGGGGCGGATTGGGCTTGGCGAAATCCAGAAACTCGGTGATCAGGTCGTTGATGCGGCTGACTTCGCTGATCACGTATTCCAGGTGGCGCTTGTCGGTGTCCGGCAGGTCAACTCGGCGGTGCAACAATTGGGTGGCGGTCTTGATGATGCCCAACGGGTTGCGAATCTCGTGGGCCAGGCCCATGGCGACCTCGCCCAACGCATGCAGCCGGTCACGACGGCGCAGTTGAGCTTCAAGGTGATGCAACTCGCCCAGGCGCTCGGTCATGTGGTTGAAGGTGCTGCTCAGTTGCGCCAGCTCATCGCCGCCGGTGACCAACACGCGATGCTCGTAATTGCCCGAGATCACCGCGTCAACGCCCTGGGATAAATCGCGCAGCGGTTTGGTCAGGCGGCGTGACACCAGGACCCCTGCGCCCAGGGACAACGCCGAACTCAGCAGGAATATCAGCACGAACAGGTTGCTCTGGTTCACCAGCCCCACCAGGCTGGTGTGACGCAACAGGCCGCTGAAGATCACGCCTTGCAGTTCGCCGGAGTCATTGAAGATCGGCCAGTACAAACCGCTGTAGTTATTGGTGAACTGCTCGCTCGGCTGCTTGGTGGCGCGCATGGCGGTTTCGACATTCTTCGGGATGCGCGAAGGGTGGTTTTCAAAACGCTGGGTCGAGAATATCTCGGAAAACCCTTGGGGGTTGGCCAGGTACAGGCGCAGGTCGAGGGAATGCACATCGGCCACGCTGGTGAGGAAACTGCTGTCCAGGTACGTGGCCACCAGCAGCAGGTAATCGACGCCCTCCTGGGTGGTTTCGAATGTGGAGACCACCAGGCCTGTGGTCACGCCGGCCACTTGCACGGTCTGCAATACCGCGTTGCTGGTCAGGTTGATCTGCTTGACCACATCGTCGGCGGCGGTGCTGAACACCACTTTATGGTCACTCACGCGAATCAGCGCGACCACATCGATATCGGTGGCGTCGGCGATGTCGGCGGTCAGGCGGTCATGCTTGGCCGCTTGCTTGCTCGACGGCGGCGCGGTGTAGCGCAGGAACAGTTTGGCCATACGCGCGTTGTCATGCAGGATGTCGCCGATTTCGTCCTTGACGATCTTGGTCGACTCTTGCAGCCAGATGCGCACGTTGCTGTCGAAAATCTGCGACAAGGTGGTCGCCGCCAGTTCGGCCGCGATCATGGTCGGGATAACGCTGACCAGCCAGAACGCCAGCACCAGCTTGCGCTGGACGCTCCAACGCGAAATGGCAAAGGGGCGGGCTTTTTGGCGGGTCTTGGTGATCATCAGGTTTCGCTTATCGCAGCAGCCATGGCAGGGTCGGATCGATCCGGTCTTATATACATTTTCACGAGCTTGAGCACGCTGTTGACCAGCCGGTTACGGTGACGGAAGAACATGCTGTTGCCCCGGAACTCACAGCCCAGGCGCAGCTTACTGGCATAACCCTCCTGACCGCACTCGTACAGCGGGATCTTGTGTGCAATACAGTAGTCGACATTGGTCAACCAATAGCGAAAGTACAAACTGTATTCACGGGTGAATTCACGGTCATGCCCGAAAAACTTATCGACCAGGCGGTGCTCGTCCAACAGCACCAGGTTGAACGCTACCAGCCGCTCATCCACCCAGTAAAGAGCACAGACCGCACGCCCTTGCAGCCGTTCCAGGATGCCGGTGAAGTAACTCGCCGGCAGGCGTTCGAACTGCAAATCGGCGCGGCTGAGCGTGTCTTCGTACAGGCGCATCACCTCAGGCAACACATCATCAATCCTGTGCCGCCACTCGACCCGCGGGCCTGGCGCGCGCAACTTGCGGCGCAGGTCTTTGCGGGTCGCCTTGCACAGCGAGCCGAGGTAGGCGTCCACCGAGCCGTAAGGCACCGTCAGCCAGCCACTGGGCAAGCTTGGCATGCTCTGAAAGCCCGCCTGGCGGCAATTGTCTGCCCAGTCGAGGTCATTGGTCGGCACGTCTTTGACCGCCACCAGGCCAATCCCGAAGGTATCGGCGTCCTGGCGGGCCGCCTCCAGCAAGTGCTTGATCAGCAGCGGGCGCTGCTCCTGGTGCACGTGACTGGCGATACCCGCGTCGCAACGCTCGGCCACCGGCGAACCGATGGCGTACAACTGCAAGCGCAAAACACCCGGGCACAGTCGCTCCAGGCGCTCGGTAAAGCGCTTGCCGGCGCCCGACACCGTGGTGTCGAGGCGATAATAAGTGATGAACGCGGGGGCAACGGCCACCAGCGTTTCATCGTCGTAGACGGCCAGGTAACGCCACTTGAAATCATCGATCGCGGCGTTTTCCACGGCGACGTAAAAATCCCAATCCTCCAGGGCTGCGGGAAAGCAGTCATTCCAGGCGCAACGCGGGATGGCCCGGATAGTCGAGAAGGCTTGGGCGGTAATCACGTCTAGTCCTTAGGCTGATGCCCGCTGTCGATAATCCACGGGTGCCTGTACAGCCGGGGCGGCGTGTTGCTCGACAAATTCGGCGCTCAACTCGATCACCCGGCGGTATTGCAGGTCGACGGTGATCATGTGGTAGCAGTTATCCAGCAGAATCTTGGTCACCGGGCCACCGAGGTGGCGTTCCACGTAATCGGCGTTCCAGCGGCTGGTGATGTCGTCCTCGATGGAGTGCAACACCAGCGCCGGTACCTTGATCTCGGGCATGCGCTTTTTGACCACGGCGTTCATGCGGTGCAACTCGCGCACCGTGATGCCTTCCATGGTCAGCAAACCGGCCTCGCTGCTTTCGCCTTCCTTCATCTGACGCTCAACGATCGCCCGCAGGCGCTCGTTCTTGATGCCGTAAGGCGGCTTCTCTTCGAAGCGGCAGATGTGCACGCCGAACGGGATCTTCATCAGCAACGGCGTCAAAAACGCCAGCTTGTTAATGCTCCAGCCGTCGTACTTCAAGGTGGTCGAATACATCAACAGCCCGGCCACTTGCCCTGGGTGCTCGGCGGCCACATACATGGACATCACCGCGCCCATGGACAAGCCACCGACAAACACCTGCTCGTGGCGCTGCTTGACCTGCGCAAAGGTCTTGCGCACGCCTTCGTACCAGTCCAGCCAGCCGGTGGCCTGCAGGTCGCTGTTATCGCCGCAGTGCCCAGCCAGTGTGGGCACGTACACCGTGCAGTTACCGGCTTTGGCCAGGCCTTTGGCGACCTGGCGCAATTCCGTCGGGGTGCCGGTCAGGCCGTGGATCAACAGGATCCCGACCGGACCTTCACCGAGAACGAAGCCGGCATCACCTTCACCGAGGTCGATCCCGATGCTTTTTAACTCAGGAGCATTCACCGCTTGGTCGCTCGCACCAGCAACTGCTCAAGGAGTTTCAGGCCCAGGTCGATTTCCGGGTAGCTGATTTCCAGGGACGGTGCCAGGGTGATCACGTTTTTGTAGTAGCCGCCCACGTCGAGGATCAGGCCGAGTTTCTGACCATCCACGATCATGTCGCCCTTCATGCCTTCTTCGACCATGTAGTCCAGGGTCGCCTTGTCCGGCGTGAAGCCATCCGGGCCGCAGATTTCGCAGCGCAGGGCCAGGCCCAGGCCGTCGACGTCGCCGATGATCGGGAAACGTTTCTGCAGGTCTTGCAGGCCTTCCAGGAAGTATTTGCCCTTGGCCATAACCATCGCGCCGTAGTCGACTTCGCTGGTCATCTTGAACATTTCCAGGCCTACCGCCGTACCCAGTGGGTTGGAGGCGAAGGTGGAGTGGGTCGAACCTGGCGGGAACACCTTCGGGTTGATCAACTCTTCACGGGCCCAGATGCCGCCCAGCGGGTTGAGGCCGTTGGTCAGCGCCTTACCGAAGACGATCACGTCCGGCTGCACGTCGAAGTGCTCGATCGACCACAGTTTGCCGGTGCGGTAGAAGCCCATCTGGATTTCGTCGGACACCATCAGGATGCCGTGCTGATCCAGCACTTGCTTCAATTCGCGGTAGAAGTTCATCGGCGGGATCACGTAGCCGCCGGTGCCCTGGATCGGCTCGACGTAGAACGCTGCGTATTCGCACTGGTTGGTTTTCGGGTCCCAGACGCCGTTGTATTCGGTCTCGAACAGACGCGCGAATTGCTGCACGCAGTGGCTGCCGTATTCTTCTTTGGTCATGCCTTTAGGGCCGCGGAAGTGGTACGGGAACGGGATGAAGTTGGCGCGCTCGCCAAAGTGGCCGTAGCGGCGACGGTAGCGGAAGCTCGAGGTGATCGACGAAGCGCCGAGGGTACGGCCGTGGTAACCGCCTTCGAAGGCGAACATCAGGCTCTTGCCGTTGGAGGCGTTACGCACCACTTTCAACGAGTCTTCGATCGACTGCGAACCGCCGACGTTGAAGTGCACGCGACCGTCGAGGCCGAATTTGTTCTTGGCGTCGACTGCGATCATTTCCGACAGCTCGATTTTGCCTTTGTGCAGGTACTGGCTGGCGATTTGCGGCAGGGTATCGATCTGCTGTTTCAGCGCGTTGTTCAGGCGCGGGTTGGCGTAGCCGAAGTTAACGGCCGAGTACCACATTTGCAGGTCGAGGTAGGCCTGGTCTTCGGTGTCCCACACGTAGGAGCCTTCGCAACGGCTGAAAATACGCGGCGGCTCGATGTAGTGAACGGTGTCGCCGTAGGAGCAGTATTTGGCTTCTTTATCCAGAAGAATCTGGTCTTCGGCGGTAGCGATACGAATATCAGACATGGTGGAAGAGTTCCTGATTTTCAACAGAGAGGTCGGCGGCAAAGGCGCCGGAGTTAGCGGCGATGCCTTGTGGCAAAGCGGTCAGCAATGCGGGCAGTTCGGCAAAGGTGTCGAAGCGCGCATGGGGAATATTGTTGGCTTCGCAGTACTTGGCGAGACTGCCTTTGGCGAAGACGAAGTCGGCGGTTGAAGCCACGCACATGTCGGACTTGCCGTCGCCGATCACCAGCACGCGCTTGTTGCGCGGCGTGGATTTGCACTTGCAGTTGCCGGAGGCGGCGCGGCAGGCATCGCTGGAGTACGGGAAGTCGATGCGCCAGCTGTTCTGGTCGACCTGGCGCAGGCGGTTGGCGAGGATCGGCAGCAAGGTCACGTAGTTGCGCGACAGGATGCGCGCGATGCCTTGCTCGATGCCGTCGCTGACCACTTCGATGGTCGCGCCCAGGCCCATGACGTGATCGACGAAGTCCGGGAAGTCCGGGTCGATCTCAACGCTGTCGAAGTACGCCAGCAGTTCAGCCGGGGTGGCTTTGATCAGCGCCAGTTGACGGCTCAGGCATTCGCGGGAACCGATATGCCCATCCAGCCATTCCTGTTCGATGGTTTCCCACTCAGGGCCGGCGAAGCGCTGGAGGACGTTGTCGATGACGTCGGTGGGGGTGATGGTCCCGTCGAAGTCGCACACGATATGCCACTGGATCATTGCGTTTACCTGGAAGAGGAGCGCTCTGTGCGCTTGTGCCAGAGGTATTGCAGAGACTGTGCCAACTGGCCGAAGCCCAGCGGGGCTGGGGTTTTGGTCGCTATGCAGGGTGATTTGTGTCGCAGGAGCTACAATTTTTGTAGCTTGCTACAAACAAGATGAGTGCTTGCGTCAGGGAGGCGCTTCGCGCGTGAATGCGCGCAAGTTCAGATAAGGAAACGCTCCATGTTCAAGGTTACTTCTGCTGTATTCGCCGGCTTGCTGGGGCTGTGGGGCTTTTCCAGCTCGGTATTGGCCGAAGGCATCACCGGCGAAGTCGGCGCAGGCGTCAGCTACCAGCCCCACGACCCGACAGGCAGCCGCTACGAAACCCGGCCGATTCCCTACTTCGATCTGGACTGGGGCAATGTGAGCCTGGGCACCGACGATGGCCTGACCTGGAGCGCACTCAATACCCACGGTTTCACCGCCGGCCCGTATATCAATTACTTGCCGGGGCGCACGGCCGATCGCTCGCTGCGTGGCTTGCGGGATGTGCCGGACATGGCCGAAGTCGGGGGTTTCATCCAGTACGCACCGGCCGAGTTCTGGCGCGTGTACGCCCAGGTCAGCCAGGCCGTCGGCGGCCCGCGTGATCAGAGTGGTGTGTTGGGCAAGGTCGGTGGCGAACTGGGCTACCCGCTGGGCGGCGGCATTATCGGCAGCACCGGCCTGATGGCGCATTTTGCCGATGCGCGCCAGACCCAGGCGTTTTTTGGCGTTGACGATAAAGAGTCAGCGGCGTCCGGCATTCGCGCCTATAACGCCAGCGCGGGTTTTCAGAACCTGACGCTGACCCAGAGTTTCGAGTTCCCGCTGGCGACCCATTGGTCGCTGTTGACCAGCGCCAGTTGGACACACCTGGTGGGTTCAGCGGCCAACAGCAGCATCGTCAAGGAGACCGGCAACGTGAACCAGGGCCAGGTGCAGACGGCGATCAGCTACAAGTTTGACTGAGCCATTGATCGTTCCCACGCTCTGCGTGGGAAGGCATTCTGTGACGCTCTGCGTCACGACTTCAAGAGCAGGACGCGGAGCGTCCGGGGCGGCATTCCCACGCAGAGCGTGGGAACGATCATCAGGCCCTGGCTTCCTGGATGATCTGGCGAATCGCACCCACAAAGGCCTCCGCCGGCTGCCCACCGCTGACCGCATACTGGTCGTTGAACACGATGGTGGGGACTGAAGTCACACCGCGTGAAATCCACAATTCTTCCTGCTCCCGGACTTCAGCAGCGTATTCGTCAGACGCCAGAATCTGCGCCGCACGCTGGATATCCAGCCCGACACTCTCGGCGATGATCGCCAGCGTCGCGTGGTCGGACGGGTCTTTCCCATCACTGAAATACGCCTTGAACAGCGCTTCCTTGAGGTTGTACTGCAACCCTTCAAGCCCCGCCCAATGCAGCAGCCGGTGCGCATCAAAGGTGTTGTAGATGCGGCTCTGCCCGTCCGTGCGAAAGGCAAAGCCCAGCGCCGCGCCCATGTCGCGGATACGCTCACGGTTGGCCTGGGATTGCTCGGCGGTGGAGCCGTACTTTTCAGTGATGTGCTCGACGATGTTCTGCCCTTCGGCGGGCATCTTCGGGTTCAGCTCGAACGGCTGGAAATGAATCTCGGCCTGCACCTCGCTGCCCAGTTGGTCGAGGGCTTCGGTCAGGCCGCGCAGGCCGATGATGCACCAGGGGCAAGACACGTCGCTGACGAAATCGATTTTCAGGGGAGTACTCATGGCAGGCAACCTCGCTGGCAGTATTAATGCGCCGTAAAGGTTGCACGATACACCAACTTCACAGCAGCTTCGAAGGCTCGCCCAGGTCAATCTGCGCCCAATGCGCGGCATCCTCACGATGGGCTTTGAGGTACGGCAGCACTGCCGTCAGCAGCGGCGCCTTGAAGGCTTCCTGGAAGCGGTGGGCCATGCCCGGTATGAGCTTCAGCTGGCTGCCCTGGATATGCGCAGCCAGGTGTACACCGTGCATCACCGGCAACAACGGGTCGGCGGTGCCGTGCACCACCAGGGTCGGCACGCGCAACTGGTTAAGCAAAGGCACGCGGCTCGGCTCGGCCAGAATCGCCATGATCTGGCGCTTCACGCCGTCCGGGTTGAAGGCGCGGTCGTAGGACAGCGCAGCCTGATGCAGCAGCGCCTGGCGATCATCTTTCACGTTGGGGCTGCCCAGGGCGGCAAGTAAATCGGCTTGCTGTTCCAACGCCACTTCACGGTTCGGCGCACTGCGCCGCGACAGCAACTGCACCAACGCGGCGTTGGGCGCCGGCAGGCCTTCGGCGCCGGAGCTGGTCATCACCAGGGTCAGGCTTTCGACCCGCTGCGGCGCCATGGCTGCCAGATGCTGGGCGATCATGCCGCCCATGCTTGCGCCCAGCACGTGGAATTGCTGGACCTGCAGCGCGTCCATCAAGCCCAATGCATCGTCGGCCATGTCGGTCAGCGTGTACGGCGCCGCCACCGGCAAACCGAGCTTGTAGCGCAGCACTTCGAACGTCAGGTTGGCGCTGGCGGGTGCCTGGCGCCAGGTGGACAGGCCAACGTCACGGTTGTCGTAGCGGATCACCCGAAAACCCTGTTCACACAAGGCCACCACCACTTCATCCGGCCAGTGGATCAACTGCCCGCCCAGGCCCATGACCAGCAGCAACGCAGGGTCGGACGCTCGGCCGATACTCTGATAGGCGATGCTGACTTTTTCCAGGTCGACCGTTTGGGTCGGGACATTGACATCACATCGAGAAGCCGCAAAGGACGGCAGGCCGAACAATAGAGCGGCCAGTAAAAACCACACGCGCATGAAAAACACCGAAACGCAGAACCCCAGTAGAGCGCGAGTCTGATGAAGTTTGTTCAAGCGCGCTGCCACAGTTGCGTGACAGTTTGATGAAGTACGCCCAACGGTCATGGTCGACATAAATGGGAACATGAGACAAACTCACGCTATCTCTCTTCATCACAAATTATCTTCATGGAGCGCCCGTGCTCGAAATCCGCCACCTCAAGACCCTGCACGCGTTGCGCGAAGCCGACAGCCTGGTTGAAGCCGCCGAACGCCTGCACCTGACGCAATCGGCGCTGTCCCACCAGTTCAAGGAGCTGGAAGAGCGCCTGGGCATGCCGCTGTTCGTGCGCAAGACCAAGCCGCTGCGCTTCACCAGCGCCGGCCTGCGCCTGCTGCAACTGGCCGACGCCACCCTGCCCTTGCTGCGCGGCGCCGAACGCGACATCGCGCGCCTGGCCGGTGGTACCGCCGGTCGTTTGCACATGGCCATCGAGTGCCACAGCTGCTTCCAGTGGCTGATGCCGACCATCGACCAGTTCCGTGATGCCTGGCCAGAGGTTGAACTGGACCTGGCCTCAGGTTTTGCCTTCGCGCCGCTGCCGGCCCTGGCCCGTGGCGACCTGGACCTGGTGGTGACCTCCGACCCGCTGGAACTGCCGGGCATCACCTATGTGCCCTTGTTTACCTACGAAGCCATGTTGGCCGTGGCCAACCAGCATGCGCTGGCGAACAAGTCGTATATCGTGCCGCAAGACTTGCTCAGCGAAACCCTGATCACCTACCCGGTTGAGCGCGACCGCCTGGACATTTTCACGCGGTTCCTGGAACCCGCTGACGTGGAACCGGCCCAGGTGCGCACCTCGGAGCTCACGGTGATGATGATGCAGTTGGTCGCCAGCGGCCGCGGCGTGTGCGGCATGCCGCATTGGGCGCTGCATGAATACAGCTCGCGTGGGTATGTGAAGGCCAAGCGTTTGGGCGAGAAGGGCTTGTTTGCGACGTTATATGCGGGGATTCGTGCGGACATGCTGGACGCGCCGTATATGCGCGACTTCTTGCTGACCGCCAAGGACACCTCGTTTTCGACCCTGGATGGTGTCAGCGCCGTGCGGTAATCCCGCATAAATGACGACTCGAATGTGGGAGCTGGCTTGCCTGCGATGCGGATGACTCGGCCTGCCTGGTACACCGAGGTGATGCCATCGCAGGCAAGCCAGCTCCCACACAGAATTGGGTTTCTCTATAGAGTTTCAGTCGGCTTTGAGTTCGCGCCACATGTGGATCTTGTCGAAATACTCGATGCCCACCCGTACCGCCAACGGCTCCAGGCCGTACTGGATAAAGCCGCAGCGCTGGTACAACGCGAATGCGGCGTCGTTGCCCGCGGTGACGGTCAGTTGGATCAGTTTGACGCCGGGCTGGCGGCGCGCGCAATCGAGCGCCGCCTGCACCAACTGACGGCCCAGGCCCTTGCACTGATAAGCCTCGGTCACGTACATGCCGAACAGCGTGACTTTGTGCCGGGCCTTTTCCCGAGGTTCGAAGGCCAGGCCGACAATGCCGGCCAGCGTTTGCCCTTCGAAAGCGCCGAGCACCTGATCCAACGGGCTCTGTAGGCGCTTTTCCCACCAGTTCAACGGCATCCGTGCGCGCTCCGCCACGCTGGAGGTAAACGCCTGGGGATAGGCGCCATAGGCCTCCAGCATCAACGCCCGATAAGCTTCGGCGTCATTCGCCCCCAGTGTGCGGATCAGCATGCAGCGAGCGACGCGCGATAAAACGGCAGGATCCAATCGCGAGTCAACGGCGCCAGGTGCAAACCACCCTCACCGGCCGGGTCGATCCAGCGTACTTCTTCGATTTCAGCGGCGGGGCTCACCGGCGAATCGATATGCACCTGGAACAGCTCAGCCTCCACGGTGAAGCCCGGCTCGTTGGCTGCCGGGGCCGAAAAATGGCCCAGGTAGACAGCCTCAGCCGGGTCGATGCGCAGGTTCAGTTCCTCGTACAGCTCACGGGCCAGCGCCTCGGCGGGTTGCTCACCGGCATCGATCTTGCCGCCCGGTTGCATGAACGCCTGGGTGCCACGTTTGCGCACCAGCAGGGTTTGGCCGTCGCGGCCGATCAGCAGGGCGGCGGCGATTCGAATAGTGGAAATGCTCATGAAAGAATCGGTGTCTCTTCAGGTTGTTTGATAAACACGCTGTATTTCGCGCCTTCCATCGCCTCGAACGCGATCAGCTTGTCCACCAGCGGCAGGTTCAACACCTTGCCGGCGTTCAGCAACAGCATGCCGTTATCGGCATTGAGGTTGCGGGCCAGCACCATGCCGGCTTCCAGCTCTCGGGTGGAGAGGACCTTGACGTTGGGGTCGCCCAGGGTCACATCGCTGAGGAAGGCCGCGCAGGCCTGCACGAAGTCTTCCACCAGTTCCGGATCGTAAAGGCGCCCGGCGTACTTGCGGATATACAGCAACGCTTCGTCGCTGTTCAGATGCCGTTCAAGGATCAAGCCTTTTTGCAGTTCGATGAAGTCCACCGCCAGTTTAAGCAGGCGCGAGCCGGGCGGGATCGCATCGCCCTTGAGGTGATCGGGAAACCCCGTGCCGTCCCAACGCTCCTGGTGATGGCGAATGATCCGCGCCGCATCCTTCATGGGTTCGAGGGTCATCAGCAGCGATTCGCTCTGGGTCGGGTACTCGCGGTACAGGCCACGGTCGGTGCTGTGCAGCTTGTCCGACGGCGCAACCATCATGCTGTCGCTCCAGCTCAGCTTACCGATGTTGTACAGCGCAGCGGCCATGGTCAGGTCGCGGGTGCTGGCTTCGTCGATGGACTGGGCCGCGCAGTAGACCCGCACCAGTTCGATCAAGGCGCGGTTGGTCTGTTTGTCCTTGGGCAAGCGCAGGTTGGCCAACAGCGAAAACACTTCGGTACCGGTCACGTAGCTGCGCTTGAGCTCGTCGTAGGCCAGATCGAGCATGTCGGCGGTCTGTTGCAGCTCGCTGGTTCGGGCTGCCACGCGTTTTTCCAGGTTGGCGTTCAACACCTTGAGCTGATCGTTCTGCTCATGGGCCAGGCGCTCCAGGCGCTGATGCTCCAGGGCCTGGCGCAACACCAGCGGCAGTTCTTCGTCATTCCAGGGTTTACTGATGTAACGGTGAATCTGCCCTTCGTTGATCGCCTTGATGATCGTCGCGAGGTCAGCATAGCCGGTCAACAGGATGCGGCTGGTAGCCGGGTACAGCCGGTGCACTTCAGCCAGCAACTGCGCGCCGTCCATGCCGGGCATGCGGGCGTCGCTCATCACCAGGTCGATGGGCTGGGCCGCCATGATCTCCAGGGCCTGGGCGCCGCTGCCGGCGAGCACGACATTGAAAGGGTGGCCGCGCAACAGCCGGCGCAGGCTGTTGAGGATCGATTCTTCATCGTCAACCAGCAGAATCGTGGGTGGGGTCGCGAGTTGTTCATCCATGGTTACTGCGCCTTGAAAATAAACGAAATTGAGCGGAATTGAACCCTGATATCCCGTCGCGTTTCTGCGCTTGATGCACGCATCCACGCAGCTGATTTGACGCCAATTGGCCGTCGATATCAAGGGAACTCAACTATGCTGTCTCAACCGGTACGTACATCCTCCCGGACATCAAACCAAGGAAGGAAGCGTTATGCCATCGAACCTGTTGCCAGTACAGAGTGCGCCATGAACCCGGACTCAGGGCGGGCCAACCGGCGCATTCTGATCGTGGATGACACCGCCTCTATCCACGAAGATTTTCGCAAGATTCTGTGCGCCAACCCCCACGATGCCCCCTCACTGGACAGCCTGGAAGAAGCCCTGTTCGGCACTGAGGTGCCGGTGCGCCAGACGTTTTTGCTCGATTCGGCCTATCAGGGCCAGGAGGCCCTTGCCCTGGTGAACAAGGCCCTGGCGGACGGTGCGCCCTACGCCATGGCGTTTATCGACATGCGTATGCCACCCGGCTGGGATGGTCTGCACACCATCGAACAGTTGTGGAGCGTCGACCCCAACCTGCAGATTGCCCTGTGCACCGCCTATTCCGATTACTCCTTTGAGGCCATCGAAGCGCGGTTGAAGTACAACGACCAGTTACTGATCCTGAAAAAACCCTTTGACCACCTGGAAATCCGCCAGATGGCCAGCGCCCTGACCTGGAAATGGCAGCTCGCCCAAGACGTCGCCCTCAAGGTGCGGAGCCTGGAGCGCACCATTGAAGAACGCGTGCAGGAACTGCTCAAGGTTTCGCACCTGCTGCAATACGACGCGCTCACGCAGTTGCCCAACAGCGCCTTGCTGGGTGACCGCCTGACCCAGGCCATCGCCCTGGGCCGACGGCATGACACACAACTGGCGGTGATATTTATCGGGCTGGACCGCTTCAAGCGCATCAACAATGCCTTGGGGTATCCGGTGGGCGACGAGGTACTCCAGCAGGTCAGCCAGAGCCTGGTGGCGACGGTACGAGGCTCGGATTCAGTGTTTCGCTACGTGGCCGATGAGTTTGTGATTCTGCTCAACGATATCCAGCACCCGCAACAAACCCAGCATATTGCGCAAAAGTTGCTCACGGCCGTGCGCGCAACCCGCCACCTTGCCGGGCACGACCTGAGCGTCACCGCCAGCCTCGGCATCAGTATTTACCCCAATGACAGCCGCACCGCGGTGGAACTGATCAAACATGCCGAAACCGCCATGCACACCAGCAAGGAGCGCGGCCCGGGTGACTTCAGCTTTTACACCCAGACCATGAACCTGCGCGCGCAACACCAGCAGGGCCTGGAAAGTGCGATCCGCCAGGCCCTGGAGCATGACGAGTTTGTGCTGCACTACCAGCCGAAACTGGAATTGAAAACCGGCAAAATCGTCGGTGCTGAAGCTTTGATACGTTGGTTTGAGCCGCGCTCGGGATGGATCAGCCCGTCTGAGTTCATTCCGGTGGCCGAAGACAGTGGGCTGATAGTGCCCTTGACCCAGTGGGTGCTGCGCCAGGCCTGCGAGCAAGGGCAAGCGTGGCGCGCCATGGGCTTGAGCCCGGTGCGCATCTCGGTGAACGTCTCGGCCATCGACTTTCGCCAGCGGGACTTTACCGACAACCTGGCAGAGATACTGACACAGACCGGCCTGCCGCCTGCCCAGCTGGAGTTGGAAATCACCGAAAGCGTGTTAATGCAGAATGTCGACGACACCGTCGCCACCTTGAACACCATCAAGGCCATGGGCGTGCGTCTGGCCCTGGATGACTTCGGCACCGGTTACTCCAGCCTCAGCTACCTGCGGCGCTTTTCCATCGATGTGCTGAAAATCGACCAATCTTTCGTGCACGGCATGAGCGTAAATAGCCAGGACGCCCAACTGATCAGCGCTATCATCGCAATGGGCAAAAGTCTGAACCTGAGCATCGTTGCCGAAGGCGTGGAGACCCTCGAACAACTGAACTTCCTGCAAGCTCAGCGGTGCGAAGAAGGCCAGGGTTTTCTATTCAGCAAAGCCGTGCCCCCAAAGGATTTTGCGCAGTTGATGCAAGCCGGTCACCCTGCCCTGATGCCCGATCAATAGCCGATTGCAAGGAGTGCTCGCTTGAACGAAGTATCAACCCAAGGGCTCATCTTCACCTTATGGTTAAGCGCGAGTCTGCCACTGGCGGCCGCACCGCTGGACGAGGCACTCAAACCCTTGCCGGACGTGCCGATGCTGGACCCGGCCAAAGTCGAACTGGGCCGGCAACTGTTCAATGAGCCGCGCCTGTCAGCCAACAACACGCTGTCCTGCGCCAGTTGCCATCGCCTGGAGTCCGGCGGCGCCGACAACAAGGCGTTTTCGATCGGTTTTGACGGCAAACCGGTAGAGTTCAACACCCCATCGGTGTTCAACGCCAGCCTGAATTTCAAACAGTTCTGGAATGGCCGTGTCGACACGCTGGAGGCGCAAGTCGAACACGTGGTCATCAGCCCGACAGAAATGGGCAGCGACTGGAAAACCGTGGTGCAGAACCTCGCAGCCGTGCCCGCCTACCGGAACGCATTCCAGCGGACCTATCCCGATGGCGTCACTGCAGCCAATGTGCAAAACGCCCTGGCCACTTATGAGCGCACGCTGCTCACGCCCGACTCGCGATTTGACCAATACTTGAAGGGCAATACAGAGATCCTGACCCTCAAGGAAAAGTACGGCTACCAGCATTTCAAAGATTACGGCTGTATCGCCTGCCACCAGGGTGTGAACATCGGCGGCAACATGTTTCAAAAATTCGGCGTGATGGATGACTACTTCCAGGCCCGCGGCAACCCGGTCGAGTCGGATCTGGGGCGTTACCTGTTGACCAAGGATGAAGAGGACCGCTATGTGTTCAAGGTACCCAGCCTGCGCAATGTGGCGGTCACCGCGCCCTACTTTCACGACGCTTCGGCCAAAAGCCTGGAAGAGGCCGTGGACGTAATGTTCAAATATCAACTGGGGCGCACTCCGACCCAGGAAGACAAGGACCTGATCATCCTGTTTCTCAAGACCCTGACTGGCCAATGGGCGGGCAAGCCGTTATGAGCCGACTGTCCCGCCGCCGTACCAGCCAGCTGTTGCTGGGGTTGATGACCCTGCTGCTGGCCTCGACCCTGATCTTTTTGTACCTCATGTCCTCCCGCGACCAAACGGCCAGCTACACCCAGTCACGGGACCTGATCCGCCAGCTCCAGCAACTCAATGCGCAATGGGACAGCGAAGTACTCAAGGCCCGGGTCTCGATTACCCACAACTACGATCCGCTGGTGACACCGCTTACCGAAATGACGCGCATATGGGCCGAACTGGGCAGCCGCGACACCTACCACCACACCGCCGACCTGACCGGTTGGCACGCCACCCAGCAAGCGTATCAAGCCGCCATCCAGGAAAAGGCACGGCTGGTAGACCAGTTCAAATCCCACAATGCGGTGCTGCGCAACTCGCTGGCGTTTCTGCCGACTGCTGAAGACGATATCCAGGCCCAGTTCAGTCGTATTGACGATGGAGGTCGGCTGCAACTGCAAAGCGTGGCCACCGACACCTACGACCTGCTGCTCAGCAGCCTGGAGTTCGCCCAGGTCACCAGTGACGATCGCGCCGCCGATATTCTGGTGGGCCTGGGCAAGCTGAAAGTCAACAAGGAGCGCCTGCCCAGTGAATTCCAGGCCCCGGTCGTGATCCTCAGCAACCACATTTCGCTGATCCTGCGCGAGCAGCCGGTGGTCAACAGCCTCCTCGAACGAATTGCCACAGTGCCCGTGGCCGAGCGCCTGGATGACTTGACCACCCACCTCAATCAGGACCAGCAGGCGGCCGACCTCATTGATCATCAATACCACCGCTACCTGTTGATTTTCTCAACCCTGCTGGTGGTGTTGCTGCTGTACCTGGCGGTACGCCTGTTGCGCAGTTTCGCCGAGATCAACCGGATCAATCGTGCCTTGCAGGCCGCCAACGAAACCCTGGAACACAGGGTGGAGCGGCGCACGCAACAGCTCAAGGACGCCCAGAGCGAGCTGATGGACAGCGCCCGCCAGGCGGGCATGGCGGAAATCGCCACGAACGTGCTGCACAACGTTGGCAACGTGCTCAACAGCGTGAACATTTCCGCCGACCTGGTGGCGCGCCAATTGCGCAACAGCAAGGTCCAGGGCCTGGGCAAAGCCATGCAACTGATCAACGCGCATCAGGGCGACCTGGGCACCTTCCTCAACGAGGATGAAAAGGGCAAATTGCTGCCGGGCTACCTGAACCAGTTGGTCGAAGCGATTGCACTCGAACAGCAAGGCATGAGCGAGGAACTGACGCAACTGAGCAAAAGCGTTGACCACATCAAGGACATCGTCTCGACCCAGCAATCCTATGCCGGCGCCTCCACACTGCTCGAACCCGTCAACATCAGCGCGTTGATGGAAGACGCCCTGCGCATGAACGCTGGCGCTTTAAGCCGTCATCACGTCACGGTGGTCAAGGAGTACGCCCAAGTACCGGAGATTCTGGGCGACAAACACCGACTGCTGCTGATTATGGTCAACCTGATCAGCAACGCCAAGTACGCCATGTCCAACCTCAGTGACCGTCCACGGCAAATGACCCTGACCGTGCAACCGGCGGCTGACGAGACCCTGAAAATCAGTGTAAAGGACGATGGCGAAGGCATACCCGCCGAGAACATGACCCGGATATTCACCCACGGTTTCACCACCCGCAAAGAAGGCCATGGTTTCGGCCTGCACAGCTGTGCCCTGGCCGCCGTGGAAATGCACGGCCAACTCAGCGCCCACAGTGATGGGCCAGGCCTTGGCGCAGTGTTTACCCTGACGATTCCTCTCACCCTTGCCGGAACTGCCCCATGAACCAGCCTCCCAACCGGCGCATTCTGCTGATTGATGACACACCGTCAATTCATGAAGATTTTCGCAAGATTCTGATGCCGAGCGTGGCCTCCAACCCCGCACTGGATGACCTGGAGTCAGCGCTGTTCGGCGACACCGCCACGCCTCAGGCTCAGGCATTCGACCTGCATTCGGCGTACGGTGGCGAAGAAGGCCTGGGGTTGCTGACCACGGCCATGGCAGAACAACGGCCCTACGCGCTGGCTTTTGTGGACATGCGCATGCCCCAGGGCTGGGACGGCGCGAAGACCATCGAGGCATTGTGGAAGGTCGACCCCGACCTGCAAGTGGTGGTGTGCACCGCGTACTCGGATTACTCCTGGGAGGACCTGCTCTTTCGCCTGCACGCCCATGACCGTTTGCTGATCCTGAAAAAACCCTTCGACAACATTGAAGTCCAGCAAATGGCCAACACCCTGGCCAACAAGTGGGACATGGCCCGTCGCGCCGCCTTGCAAACCTTGCACCTGGAACAGCTGGTGGAACAACGTACCCAGGCGCTGCAACTGGAAATCGACGAGCGCAAGCACTTGGAAAGCCAGCTGGTGCAGTCGGAAAAGCTCGCTTCGCTGGGTCAGCTTGCCGCCGGTGTCGCCCATGAAATCAACAACCCGGTAGGCTTCATTTCGTCCAACCTCAACACCCTTGATGGCTACTTTAACCAGCTGCAACAGATGCTTGAAGCTTATCGAAACAGTGAGGAAATAATCGCATCGCAACCACAGCGCGACCAGCTAAAGGCCTTGCGCACTACGTTGGAGCTGGACTTTCTCAAGGAGGACATCCCGATCCTGATCCGCGAATCCAAGGATGGCATTGGCCGCGTGGTGCAAATCGTCAAAGACCTGAAAAATTTTTCGCGGGTGGACAACGACCAGACCTGGCAATTCTCCAACCTGCAACAAGGCATTGATTCGACGCTGAACATCGTTGCCAGCGAACTCAAGTACAAGGCTGATGTGGTCAAGCACTACATGCCGCTGCCGGACATCGAGTGCCTGGCGTCGCAGCTCAATCAAGTGGTGATGAATCTGGTGATCAACGCCGCGCAAGCCATGGGCCCGGAACGCGGCACCATTACCATCAGCAATGGTGTGGAAGGCGAGAACATCTGGCTGGAAGTGGCGGACGACGGCTGTGGGATTGCGCCGCAAACCGTGCAGAAAATTTTCGACCCCTTCTTCACCACCAAACCCGTCGGCGAAGGCACCGGCTTGGGGTTGTCACTGTCCTACGGCATCGTCAAGAAACACCGGGGCACAATCTCGGTCAGCAGTGAGTTGGGCAAGGGCACAACCTTTCGGGTGGTGCTGCCGATTCGGCAAACGGCGGCGTAGGGCACGCCGCCGAGTCAGGGTTATGCATCCGCCTTTTTCGGGCTGGACCCAAACGAAGCGAAACGCTTGTTGAACCCGGCAATCCGGCCTTCGACCTGGGTCTTGCGCTGCTGGCCGGTGTAGATCGGGTGCGAGGCGCTGGACACATCGAGCGGGATGTACGGGTAAGTGTTGCCGTCGCTGTGCGTATGGGTGCGGTCGCTGTCGGCGGTGGAGCCGATCAGAAAGAACACGTCGGCGGCGGTGTCGTGGAACAGCACGGTACGGTAGTCGGGATGGATACCAGCTTTCATAAGGCCTCCGGGGCGTCTGGGTGCAATTTAAGTGTTATACAGTAACACAAATCATGCGCCCAAACGAGAACCGATTGCAATAAGAATAGGCCGGCCGCTTCTATGCCGCTTCCTGAAAGTCCATTTCCGGCGGTTGCTTTGAGAAACCGCGTGTGAGGAAGCCCAGGTAAACCACGCCAATCGCCAACCACACCGCGCCCAGGTAAATCGCCAGTTGATCGAGGCTGATCATCAGCCACAGGTCCGCCAACAGGCCGATGGTCGGGAAGATCAGAAACAGGATCACCTCACGCACACCGCGCGCTTTGGCGCCGATCCAGTAGTGAAAGATCACCGACAGGTTCACCAGGCTGAACGCCAGGAACGCACCGAAGTTAATGAACGAAGTCGAGGTGGTCACGTCAAGCTTCAACGCCAGCAAGGCCACCAGCGCACACAACAGGATGCTGTTGACCGGCGTGCCGAAGCGCGCATGCAAGGTGCCGAAGAATGACTTGGGCAACACGCCGTCACGGCCCATGGCAAATAACAGGCGCGAACCGCTGGCCTGGGCCGACAGCCCCGAGGCGAACTGGCCGACGATCAGCCCGATCAGGAAGATCGACACAAACAGGTCACCGCCCAGGTTGCGGGCAATCTCATAGGCCGCCGAGTCCACATCGGCAAACTCAAACGACGGGTGGGCGATCTGCACGAAGTACGACACCCCCACGAAGATCAGCCCGCCGATCAAGGTGATCAGCATGATCGCCCGTGGGATGGTGCGGCGTGGGTCGCGGGTTTCTTCGGTGAGGGTACTGACCGCGTCAAAGCCCAGGAACGAATAACAGGCGATGGCCGCGCCGCTCATGATCAGCGGCATGTGCATCTGGCCGTTGAAAAAGGGTGCAAGCGTCCACAGTGGCTTGCTCGCGTCACCGCCGATGTAGTGGATGCACAGCGCGACGAATGCGATCAGCACCAGAAACTGCACCAGCATCAGCAGCGCGTTGATGCCGTTGGCGAGCTTCAAGCCGATGATATTGATTGCCGTGGTGATGCCGATAAACGCCAGCACCCACACCCACTGCGGCACCGTCGGGAACGCCGAATGCAGGTACGCAGCGCCGATCAGCCAGATGGCCATGGGCAGGAACAGGTAGTCGAGCAACACCGCCCAACCGGCGATAAAACCCAGCTTGGGGCTGATGGCCTTGCGCACATAGCTGTAGGCGGAACCGGCCACCGGGAAGGCCTGGGCCATGCGCCCGTAGCTCATGGCGGTAAAGAACATCGCCACCAGCGCCGCAAGATACGCGGCCGGCACCATGCCGCCGGTGGATTGCGCGAGGATGCCGAAGGTGCCAAGCACAATGATCGGCGTCATATAGGCGATGCCAAACAGCACCACCGACCCTAACGACAGGGTGCGTTGCAAACGAGCCATGAGCGATTCTCCGCTGAATTATTAGATTTATGGCAGAACTGAAGTCGGTGAAGCGCAAACTATTTTTATGATTGATCGTTCCCACGCTCCGCGTGGGAATACAGCCCAGGACGCTCTGCGTCGGCTCTTGAACGTCGTGACGCAGAGCGTCACCGCAGGCATTCCCACGCAGAGCGTGGGAACGATCATCAGTGCCGGGGGATCAGGAGTTCGCGCGTCCCATCGCTGTGCTCAATCACCTCGCCGGGCAATTTCAAGCGCTGGTCATCCAGGTAGCGGTAGTCCTTTCGAGCCGCCACCAATTGGTCGAGATCCAGCTCGACGGCGAATTGCCCTTCCTCACGCCCGGCTTCAAACAGCAAGGTGCCGATCGGGTCCACCAGCGCGCTGCCGCCGGCGAACAACAGGTCGCCGTCGCCGTCTTCGACCCGGTTGACCATCAGCGCAAACGCCTGGTTTTCCTGGGCGCGGGCCATGATTGCGGTGCGATGCGTGGGGCCATACGGGTCCATGTTGCCGTTGGTGACGATCAGCAGTTCGGCGCCCAACTGCGCCAGGGCGCGGGCGGTTTCCGGGAACTCGATGTCGTAGCAGATCAGCAGGCCGACGCGCACGCCGTTCCACAGGCAGGTGGCGTAACGATCTCCGGCGGTGAACACGCCACGATCCGAAGCCCACAGGTGGGTCTTGCGATAACGCAGGGCGATGCCTTCGGGGGTGATCAGCAAGGTGGTGTTATAGAACTGGCCATCGTCGTGCTCGGCCATGCCGATAACCACGGCAATATTGCGCGCACGGGCCGCCTGGATAACCGCGTGTACGGTGGGGCCGTCTACCGGTTCGGCGATCGCGGCGACGGTCTCGGCCGACGGGAAGCCCATTAAGTGGGTTTCCGGGAAGACGATCAGTTGCGTGTCGGCGGCGCACGCAGCAATGGCCGCCAAGGCGCGCTCAAGGTTGTAAGCTGTAGCGTTATCGCGGCCTGCCAATTGGGCAATTTCGACCTTCATGGGTATTCCTTGTTCTTTATCCGTGCCGCAGTATGCGCAGCCAACACCGGCCAGGGAATTACGCGGCCGGGGTAACCCGATAGGGGTAGATTGATGAGCATGACGCTGCAAGACATCGCCTGGCACCGTTCGGTGGGGCAAATGATAGACGCCCTGGACCAGCCCAACTTCTGGACCCAACTGGTGCGGCTGTTGGACCAGTACGTGCCGTCCGACAGTTGGGTCGCCTTGCTGTTCAGCAATGAGCACCGCCCGCTGGTGTTCGCCGAATGCCCAGGCGCCGACGGCGCGCCGGACCCTCTGTTCCAGGACTACCTCAACGGCCTGTACCTGCTTGACCCGTTCTACATCGCCAGCCGCGAACACCCGCGCACCGGCCTGTTGCGCCTGGCGGAAGTGGCACCGGAGCATTTCGAGCTGACCGAGTACTACCAGCGCTACTTTCGCCTGAACGTGGTGGCCGATGAAATCCAGTTCAATTGCCACCTGCCGGACGGGCGCACCCTGTGCCTGTCGCTGGGCTCAAAACAGCGTTTTGACCCACAGCAAATTGCCCTGCTGTCACTGATCCAGCCTTGGGTGTTGAGCCTGCTGCGCCAGCGCCTGCCCCATGAACTGAACCAGGTGAGCGCGCCGCAGCCGCCGATTCAAAAGGATGATTGGGGCGCTCAACTCACCGCCCGCGAGCTGGATGTGGGCCGCTTGATGCTCAGCGGTTGCTCCAGCAAGGAGATCGCCCGTAAGCTGGAAATCTCTGTTGAAACCGTGAAAGTCCATAAGAAACACATGTACAGCAAGCTGGGGATCAAATCCCAGTCGGAGCTGTTCTCGATCTTTCTTCAGGCGCAAAACGCCTAGCCGATGAGTCCGAACCCAAGGAAACCCGTATGAGCCTGTCGTTATTAAGCCGTTACGCCTTCTTTGCCGTGTGCGTCATTTTTACCCTCGCCAGCCTCCCTTTTATCGAACATGAGTGGCTGTGGCCCATCACCGTGGTCACCGGCGTCCTCAGCCTGATCGGCCTTTTCGACCTGCTGCAAAGCCCCCACGCGGTACGCCGCAACTACCCGATCCTGGGCAATATCCGTTACCTGGTGGAAGCCATCCGCCCGGAGATCCGCCAGTACCTGCTCGAATCCGACAGCGACGCCCTGCCCTTTTCCCGCGCTCAGCGCTCGCTGGTCTACTCGCGCGCCAAGAACGAAACCGCCGACAAACCCTTCGGCACCCTGATCGACGTGTACCAGTCGGGCTTTGAGTTTATCGGCCATTCCATGCGCCCGGCGCCGCTCAGCGACCCCAGCGCCTTTCGCGTGATGGTCGGCGGCCCGCAGTGCACCCAACCCTACTCGGCCTCGGTGTTCAACATCTCGGCCATGAGCTTCGGCTCGTTGAGCGCCAATGCGATTCGTGCCCTCAACCAAGGCGCCAGGCTCGGCAACTTTGCCCATGACACCGGCGAAGGCAGCATCAGCCCCTACCACCGCGAAAACGGCGGCGACCTGACCTGGGAACTGGGCAGCGGTTACTTCGGCTGCCGCACCAGCGACGGCCGTTTCGACCCGGAACGTTTTGCCGTGCAGGCACAGAACCCGCAAGTGCGCATGATCGAAATCAAGATGAGCCAGGGCGCCAAACCCGGCCATGGCGGCATCCTGCCCAAGCACAAAGTCACCCAGGAAATCGCCGAGACGCGCGGCATCATGATGGGCGAGGACTGCATCTCGCCGTCGCGCCACAGCGCGTTTTCCACACCGGTTGAGATGATGCAGTTCATCGCGCAACTGCGTGAACTGTCGGGCGGCAAACCGGTGGGCTTCAAGTTTTGCCTGGGCCACCCATGGGAATTCATGGGCATCGCCAAGGCCATGCTCGAAACCGGCATTCTCCCGGACTTTATCGTGGTCGACGGCAAGGAAGGTGGCACCGGCGCCGCGCCGGTGGAGTTCACCGACCATATCGGCGTGCCGCTGCGTGAAGGCCTGCTGTTTGTGCACAACACCCTGGTGGGCTTGAACCTGCGCGACAAGATCAAGCTGGGCGCCAGCGGCAAAATCGTCAGCGCCTTCGATATCGCCAGCGTGCTGGCCATCGGCGCGGACTGGGCCAACTCGGCGCGCGGCTTTATGTTCGCCATCGGCTGCATCCAGTCGCAAAGCTGCCACACCAACAAATGCCCGACGGGCGTGGCTACACAAGACCCGCTGCGCCAGCGTGCGCTGGTGGTGCCCGACAAAGCCCAGCGCGTGTTCAATTTCCACCGCAACACGCTGCACGCCCTGGCGGAAATGCTCGCCGCCGCCGGCCTGGATCATCCGTCGCAGTTGTCGGCCAAGCATTTGGTGCGGCGCATGTCGGCGACCGAAATCAAACTGTTCTCGCAGCTGCATGTGTTCCTCAAACCCGGCGAGTTGCTCACCGGCGAGGTGAACGGCGAGTTCTATTCGCGCATGTGGCAGATGGCGCGGGCGGACAGTTTTGAGCCGCATGAAGTCGCCGCTGCGTAAATATTCGAACACTCTTGACCGCTGAACCGGACCACCGACGGCATTGTTGAAACAAGGAGCTTCACATGCCGTTACTCGACTTCAGCGCCATTGCCGCACAACTGCCCGACAGCTGGAAATCCACGCGCCTGGGCCAGGTTGGCCCTGCGCGGATCAAGGTGTTGCGTATGGATGAGCAGGCTTATCAGGAGGAAACCCATGATTACAACGAAGGGTTGTTGGTGATCGACGGTCAATTGCGCTTGAACCTCGGCGGCCGGGAAGTTCGGGTAAATGCCGGCCAGATGTACCTTGTGGAAGCCGGCACTGCCCATGCCGTACTTGGCGGGAGCCATGGCACGTTGGTGGTGGTGGATGTGTAAAACGACTAAAGTCACCTGGGATTCATTAAGACATAACCATCATCCATCACGACATAAAGTTTATAATTTTGCGTTTCCAATAAAGGCTTATATATACCCAACTTAAGTTCTCTCTCAATGATTACATCTGCATCACTATCGACATTCCTCACACCCACCCGCGGCAGCATCTCGGGCAGAATGACATATGTAAAATCCACAACCCCCTTGAGGACGGGCATAGCCCTATAAAGGCCTTCACTCGCAGGTGACGCCCCGCCAATCCAGCTATTTATAATATGTATACTTTTCACCCTGGCCAACTCACTGTGTTGAATGTCATAGGCAAGACTGGTCAAAACAGCCGCTTCATACGTTTTTTGATAAGCTAAAATTCGCCCATATCCATATGAAACCGACAAACTATAATAAAGGGGCAACATCAATACAAAACCACACCACCACCTGAAATCAACCAATACCTTGTGACTTAAAAAAAACACCAACACCAGTGCGCCAGACACACCCAACAGCGTCCTATAGTCCTTATTATACACCTCAAAAACCAAGGCAATTCCCGAAAACGAAAAATACACAACCGGTAGTATTAGACAATAAACCCCAATCAGCACCCCCTTACTCAGCCGTGTGCCTTTGCAGTACAAAATCTCTTTGCCTACCCACAAATAACCCAACAATGCGACTGCAAAAAGCCCCCCCATCAGCACTTTGAACATCAACGGATAGGGCGTACTCACCTGATGTGCAACTTGCACCGAACGCAAGAATATCTCGATGATCGACTCCTTGCTTACCGACAGCATGCCCTGTCTATCTGAATGCATAAAAGGATAAACGCTTATAAGATAGATAAGGCTACCGACCGCCACCGTTCCCAACCGTATACCCATCATCGAAAAAATCTCAGCCGCGGACTTACGGTCACTCACGCACTTCACGAATTCAAAACAACAAAAAACGATAAAAAAATTGAGTGATATTTGATACAGCGCACACGCGATCGCTACCCACATTCCGGATATAATAATCGCCCTCCACTTTCTCACGCCGTTTGACGTCACGGCATAAATAATCGCTACCAGACTGAGTGCAACAGCAGAGCCATCATACTGATAAGAGAGATTTTGCAGAAAAAACGGATTATATAAGATCGGTAAAACCACCAGACAACTGCTCAACGTCGGCTTATCAAAACCCCAAAACACAAGACGTCTCAAAGCGAACGCCATCACCAATAAAGAAATGATTAACTGCAAAGGAAACAAGTTAGGGACCCAGCCACTAAAACTTAAAACATGATAATACACCTGAATCAACGGTCGTCCTTCACCTATCCAATTCGCATCAGCCTCATTTGAGCGAAGCGTATCATCATAGAAGCTGAAATCCGCTTTTACCAAAGGGTACGCATATAAAAAAACGCAAGCCAAAAACACACTTATTACTTGACGCGGCGTTAACTCACGCCAAAAAAATGAATTATTCATGTGCTTTTTCCTTTGTTCGCACCGCACTAACAGCCCCGACCACCTTATCTTTAACGACATACCTCGGCCGATGCTTGGCCTCCATATAAATCCGCCCCACATACTCCCCCAATATCCCAATCCCAATCAGTTGCACCCCGCCCAAAAACAAAATCGCGGTCATCAATGACGGATACCCCGGCACGTCATTGCCAAACAACACTTTGTCGACGATCAAAAACCCCGCATACACCAACGCCACCAGCGAAATACACCCGCCGATATAACTCCACAGCCGCAGCGGCAAGGTGCTGAATGAGGTGATGCCGTCCAGCGCCAGGTTCCAGAGTTTCCAGGCATTGAACTTGCTCTGGCCCATAGTGCGCGGGGCGCGGTCGTATTCGACGATGGCCACGGTAAAGCCGGCCCAGGACAACACGCCTTTCATGAACAGTTGCTGCTCGGGCAGGGCCTTGATCACGTCGACTACCTTGCGGTCCATCAGCCGGAAGTCGCCGACGTTTTCCTCGATGTGGGTGTAGGCAATGCGGTTGAGCAGGTGGTAGAACAGCGAAGCAGTGTGGCGCTTGAGGTAACCGTCACTGGCACGGTTGCGGCGTTTGGCCAACACCACATCGGCGCCGTTTTGCCATTCGGCAAGCAATCGCGGAACGACCTCGACCGGGTCTTGCAAGTCCACGTCCATGGGCACCACCGCGTCACCCGTGGCGTACTCCAACCCGGCGAACAAGGCGGCTTCCTTGCCGAAGTTGCGCGAGAAGTTGATCAACATCACGTCGCGGTCAGCCATGGCGAGCGCGTGGACCCGTTCGGCGGTACGGTCAGTGCTGCCGTCGTTGATAAACACAATCTCGACCGTATGGTTGCGCAACAAAGGCTCCTGCCGCGCCGCGCGGTAAAACCCATCCACGGCCTGCTCCTCGTTGTACAGCGGCACCACCAGCGAGATCCTCATTGGTCACGCTCGCGAAACACCACCCAGCGCGACAGTAGAAACCCGCACACCAGGCTGACCAGCGAAAACACCAGCACGGTGACCATGCCCGGCACGCCCCAGCGATCGGCCAGCCCGCCCACCACCAGGCTCAAGCCGCCCATGCACAGCATGAACAGCCCATAACGCGGCAATGAGGGCGGTATGGAAAAGGTGTAAAGCGCATTCATATAAAAGGACAGCGATGCCGCCGCCGCGAAGGCAAGAAAATTGCTCGCCGCCTGGCTCATCTCAAACGCGGTCCTGAACACAAAAAACAGTTGCCAATGGACCACCGTATTGGCGATACCAATGACCGTGTAGCTGGAGAATCCCTTCCATACTCGGCGCATAAAGTTGTCCTGTGGCGGGTGGCCCAGCAAGCCACGGCGCGCCCACAGCGTCTACTGTCAAAGTTGACAGGTAGCCCGCCCGCCACACTGAGACATTCCGTAATACCCAGCCTTTGCAATTGCTTACAAATACCGCCAACCTGCGCCCGCCCGACGTGCGGCGTGTGACAACACGCGCATTCGCCTGTCATGACTTAAACCCCAGCTCAAGAGCCCGCTGCCATGCTGAACGGACGCGACCCGCGCATCGATTTTTTTCGGGGCCTGGCGTTGATCTTCATTTTCTGGGATCACGTGCCCCACAACCCACTCGGCCAGATCACCCTGCGCAATTTCGGCTTCAGCGATGCCGCTGAAGTGTTTGTATTCCTTGCCGGTTATGCCTCAGTGCTGGCCTATGGCAAGGTCTTGCAACGCGAAGGCTACTGGATGGCCTGCCTGAAGATCCTGCGACGCACCTGGGTGCTTTACGTGGTGCATATCTTCTTGCTGGCGATGCTGATGGGCATCGTGTTCTTCGCCAACAGCCATGTGGAAACCCGCGACCTGGTGCAGGAGATGGGCCTGACGCACTTTGTCACCCAACCACAGCAAGCGTTGGTGGATGAATTGCTGCTGCGCTTCAAGCCCAACCTGATGGACCCGTTGCCCTTGTATATCGTGCTGCTGGCCGGCCTGCCGCTGGTGTTGCCGCTGCTCTTGCGCAAAACCTGGTGGGTGGTGGCGGGGTCGATGACGGTGTACCTGCTGGCGCCACACCTGGGTTGGAACCTGGCAGCGATTGCCGACGGGGTGTGGTACTTCAACCCGGTTACCTGGCAGTTCCTGTTCGTGCTGGGCGGCGCGGCGGCGATTCATGGGCAACAACCCCGAACGCAGGAGCATCGGCCACTGCTGCGGCAGCCGTTGTTCATCATGGCAGCGACCTACGCATTGATGGCCGGCGTGATCACGATCGGCTGGCGCTGGCCCGAGGTGCATGACGCGTTGATGCCGCACGCGCTCAGCGAACTGTTGTACCCGATCAGCAAGACCGACCTGTCGCCGGTGCGTCTGCTGCATTTTTTGGCCTTGGCCTATGTCACCGCCAAACTGTTGCCGGGGCGTGCCTGGACGCACAACTGGCTGGCACAGCAGACCTGCCGGATGGGCCGCTTTTCGCTGGAAGTGTTCTGCCTTGGCGTGTTGTTGGCGCCGTTGGCGGACATGGTCAACGCCATGGCCGGCGATGCCTTTGCCATGCAAATTTTTACCGCGCTCGTGGGCGCTGGCTTGATGGCGATATTGGGCGCCTGGCTGGAGTTCAACAAACGGCTGGACCAATCGACACGCATGGCCGCCGCCTGAAAACAAAAAGCCCCGATAAGGGGCTTTTTGTTGTGCGCCAGGCCGTCAGGCTACGGAGCGTGCCGCCGCATTGGTCGGCTGCAACTTGAACACGTAATACAGCACGGTCAGCAGCACCAGAAACGCAGGCCCCACATACAGCGCCACCCGCGTATCCGGGAAGTACGCCATCAGGCCCACCACCAGCACCAGGAACGCCAGCGCCAGGTAGGAACTGACCGGGTACAGCCACATGCGGTACTTGAGGCCCGCCGCTTCGGCCGGGCTCAGGCCTTTGCGGAACTTGAGCTGGGCCAGCAGGATCATCAGCCAGGTCCAGATCGCACCGAACGTGGCGATGGAGGTCACCCAGACAAATACCTGGTCAGGCACCAGGTAGTTGAGCAGCACGCCCAGCAGCAGGGCAAAGATCGACAGCAGCAGCGCCTTGCGCGGTACGCCATTGCTGGAGGTGGTACCGAAAGCCGCCGGCGCCTGGCCGTTCTGCGCCAGGCTGTAAAGCATGCGCCCGGTGCTGAAGATACCGCCGTTGCAGGACGACAGCGCGGCGGTGATCACCACGAAATTGATGATGCCTGCGGCGGTCTTGATGCCCAAACGTTCAAAGGTCATCACGAACGGGCTGCCCTGGGTGCCGATTTCATTCCACGGGTAGATCGACAGGATCACGAACAGTGCACCGACGTAGAACAGCAGAATGCGCCAGAACACCGAGCCGATGGCGCTGGGGATAGTCTTCTGTGGGTTGCGTGCTTCACCGGCGGTGAGGCCGATCATCTCGACGCCCAGGTAGGCGAACATCACCATCTGCAAGGACATCAACACGCCCTGTACGCCATTGGGCATGAAGCCGCCGTGAGCCCACAGGTTGGAGATACCCAAGGCTACGCCATCGTTACCGAAGCCGAAGGCAATGATGCCGACGCCGCCAATCACCATGGCAATGATCGTGACGATCTTGATCAGCGCGAACCAGAATTCAAATTCACCAAAGGCTTTGACGGCGATCAGGTTGATGGTGCCCATGCTGATCAGTGCCGCCAGGGCCCAGATCCAGCGCGGCGTGTCGGGGAACCAGACGCCCATGTACACGGCCACGGCGGTGATTTCCGCCACGCAGGTCACCAGCCACAGGAACCAGTAGTTCCACCCGGTGAGAAAGCCTGCCAACGGCCCAAGATAATCCTGGGCATAGCGGCTGAACGAACCGGCCACGGGGTTGTGTACCGCCATTTCACCGAGGGCACGCATGATCACCAGAATGGCCAGGCCACCGATGATGTAAGAGAGCATGATCGCGGGGCCGGCCATCTCGATGGCCTTGGCCGAGCCGAGGAACAGGCCCACACCGATGCAGGCGCCAAGCGCCATCAGGCGAATATGCCGTTCACCGAGTTCGCGTTTGAGCGGTCCGCCTTGAGCGGTCTCGCCAGGGGGCAGTGGTTTGCCGACAGGCATAGGGATACAACCTCATCTTGTTATTGGATTAAGCCACCGAGCCTGTGATGCAGCGGCGTGTGCGCCGTTACACCGGCTTGACCGGGCCTGCCTCGTGGGCAAACCCGCCTGGCGGACGTAAGCGGCCAGGTCAGCGGGGCGTCAGTATAAAAAGCTAGCGATAGGATATTTCACTCTATAAACACAGAAATTTGGCGATATGACCCGTAAAAAAGTCCTTGGGCGGGGGAAGTACCAAGCCTCTAGACCGGCCTTCCCAGGGTAAAACGGCGCGGAGTATTGCATAACCTGTTACGGGCTGGGGGCGCTCATCCACCGCAGGCGTGAGCGAACGCACACCAGCAATCAATCAACACTAAAGAACAAGCGCCTGGCCAACGGCCTCGAAATGCTCGTCCTTTCAATCTCCAGGGTGAGCTGTACACGGCCGGTCTGGCCGGTGCGAATCCGCGCGAATGCCTGGGCTTCGGCCTGGGCCTGGGCCTGCCGGCCAAGGCGTTGCTGTTCAGGGCTCTTGAGGTGCGCGGCGGTGTAGTGATCTGCCGGGCCCTGGCGGTTTTCATAGTGAAAATGCGCGTAGCACAGTGGCTGTCCAGTGAGTGTGTCCGTTACCACGTACACCTGCATAAAGTCCCGGGGCTTGTCGCTGGCAGGCACACGCCCGTCCTCGCGAATGATGCGGACCTCATTGAGCCCATACAGGAAGTCCACATCTTCGGCTCGATTCAACTTCAGTTTGCTCGCTCGCACGCGGGCCTCCACCCCAGCGGCGTCCAGGCGTGCCGCGGCGGCCCGCAGGTCGCTGGCGCGGACCCTGGCATTGTTCAACTGAGTGGCCGCCAGCCGTGACAGGTTCAGGCTGCGTAATTTCTTATCAATATCCGCGGCAACCATCCGTCGACTGTTGGCTTGTGCCGTCAGCAGCGCTTGCAGAGATGAAGGCTCGCATTGGCTGGACAACGCCTGCACCTTGAGAATCGCGATATCCACATCCGCCAGCAAACGCTGGCCCTTGTTCAGCAACGCGCCCAATTGTGGGTTGGCCGTGCGCCGGGGCGGTGGCTCAACCGGCTCCCACAAACCGTCTTCGGCCTCGGTGAAGGTGGCGAGCACATTGCCTTTGTCATCCACCAGTTCCGCCGTACCGGCCGGCGTTTTGACGCGAGCCACATAAACATCGCGATTACGGGTGCGGATAATCTTTTTGACCCGCGCACCTGCTGCGCCGGGCGGCCTGGGTTGCCGGGCGCCAGGCATGGGTGCCAGCAGATCAGCCAGTTGCCCATCGACTTGCTGGTGCAGGTCGGCCAGCAGTGCCTGCAGCTTTTCCAGGTTGGGCAAGTCAAAGGTGTCCGGTGCCATGGCCCGCCAGAACCGAATATGGTCGTCGGTTACCGCGTAGACATGACTGAGGCTTTTAAGCAGTTCGATACGTTCCTCAGTGGAGACGCTCAGGTATTCCAACTCGGCCAGGGAGCGGCTGGCCCAACGGGCACGATTGATCACCTGGTTCAAGCTGTCAAAAAATTCCGCTTCCAGAGGCGGGCCTTCAATGTCGATGGTAATGCCCCACAGGGTGGTGACTTGCAACGATTGCAAATCCAGAATCGAGGGGCGCAGCGGCAGCTGTGCCTCCAGCGCGCGGGCTTTGTCACGGCCCAGGCGCGGTACGCTGCGCAACTGCTCCATATAGCTGTTCTCCCGCCTGCGACTGTGGATCGCAGACGCTTCGGCGGCCACCTGGTCGCGCATGTTTTTTTCCAGGTCGGCATGCGCCTGACGGTTAAGGTCAGAGCCGGCTTCTTCGTCAGTTTCGTCTTGCAGCACATCCAATAAAGGTTTGATCCGCTGGTTGATCCGGATCATGTGCTCACGGGTGTCGGCGTCCATCAGTCGCAGGGTGAGAATCAGCGACTCGAGTATTTCACACAGATTTTCCTCGTAATGGGGACGGGGCTTGATCGCGCGCAGGCGCATCAGCAGTTGCAATTCCTTCTCGGAAAACTCGACTTTATTGCGCAGTTCCTGGCGGTAACGTGCCTGAAGTTTGGCAAGCTGTTCTGAGCTAATCTTGTCTTTCGATTCACTCATCAACTTGCGCGTCACTTGCATGGCGACGCCAGCTTTGGCGCGCGACCGGCCAGCTTCACGGTACTGCTCCTCAAGCTGGGGCAGTGAAAGCTCCAGTGCCTGCAACTGGGCTTGCATCGCCGCATCGGCATTGCCGCCGGCCAAGCGCAAGCGTCCATCAAAATCCCAGTGCCCATCCCCCAACGGCTTGAGCCACGGCCCTTTCTGAGTACCATCGGCGCTGATCACCCGCAGCGCGTCTGACTCATCCACCACCCGGTACCGATGGCCACGCACCAGGGCATGCCATTGCGGCGGCGAATACGCGGTATCACGCAGCAAGCCACGGCGCGGGCCGCTTTGTTCGGCGTTGTCCCAGCCACCTGAAAAAGCCCCCAGGCTCAAGGCGCGGGCGCGCGTATGTTGCGCGGCGGTCAGGGTGTCGCGGGCATTGCTCCAACGGGTTGGCGAGCTGAACGCTGCGGGCGGGGTACTGCGTGCAGGCACCGTGGCGACCGCCTTGGCGCTGGCCAGGGGGGCGAACACCGGATGCTCCAGCTGCAATGGCTGCAAAGGATCATGGGGCGTGGCTTGATGGGCGAGGACGACCATCAGATTGCTCAACACGTCCATGACTGCCTTGCTCCTGAGCTGGTCATCATTGCTGGCCAGGTCTTGAATATCCTGTTGCAGGCTGTCCATCACTTGCACCAGCCAACCGCCGAGTTGCAAGGGGCCGCCGGCATACGGCAACACCGTGCCAAACAGCAGCCACCCGATCTCTTTGAGCTTTACCCAGCGCTGTTCCGCATTCGACACCGATTGCCGGTCAGCCAGGGACACCAGCGCCTGGGCCGTGCCCTCGAAGATCAGGCTGCAGGCGTCTTCACTGCCCGGTTGTTTGCTGAGCTGGGCCGGAGCAGGCTTCTCGTACAGCGTAAATTCATCACCGGATAAAAAGCGGCGGATATGCGGTGCAAGGAAACCGCCGTTGGCGTACACCGCCTGGCGCGCCGGGGCGATCCACGTCAGCACGTCGTCCTGCAGCGGGCCGTTAGCCTTGATGGCGTCAAACAAAGCCTTGATCGACTCGAACCCTTGCAACATCGGATTGAGCAAGGGCCGGTAGAGCAGATGAACGCCAGTGTCCCCGGTACTGGGCCCGATGATGAAGTGATTGGTAACCACATCCTGCGTAGCCTCAGGCGAGGCCTTGAATGCCAGCGGCCACAACGTCATCGCCTGGCCCTGCACCTTGCGCTCGGCAAGGCCGGCTTGCAACGCAGCCTGTACGCGGTCGACCCCTTCCTGAGTCAGGCCGTGCTCACCTTTGAGTTTCAGTTCCAGCGCCAGCATCGGCAGTTGCACCCGTAACTGACGTGTGAACAACCCTGAGCGACGACTGCGTTCCAACGGGTCATCCAGCAGTTTTTTCTTCAACAGATCCGGGTAGGCCTGGCCCACATCGGCTTTTTCCACACAACCTTGAAGCAGGCTATAGGTCAACCACTCGGGGGCCTGGGCACCCTTGAGGGTGATCGCGGTGACGGTGTGCGGCAAGCCGGCCAGGTTTTCCAGGGCCAGCTCGGTCAGGCTCACTGTGGCCGGGTCGACTTCACCGGCGACAAAGCCCCCGGAAACCGGAATTGCCGCGGCGATCACGCGGTTGAAGGTCAACTGGACGTCGGCGGGCCGCACTGTTTTAGTGGCGGGTTCGGCTTGCAGGCAAGTGCGCAAGGCCCGGTCGGCAAACACCTGGATCGAATCGATCCCCTCCAAAAATTGTTGCCCGCCACTGTGCTCGCGGGCCAGCACCAACGCTTGGAACAGACGCGCATAGGCGATGCTGTCTTCACGGCTGGCATGGGCCAGCCATAAAGGCAGCACCTCACGCAGCTTCTGCTGGCCCGTACTCAGGTGCGCGACAAACCAGCGATGGGGGTTGGTAATATACCTGAGCAGCGTTTGGTGCTGCCCAGGCGCGAGCGGCAGGTTACGGTCGATGCTATCAATCTCTCGCAGTTGCAATGCCAGGTAACTGGCGGCCAGGGCATCGAACGGATCGCTTTCCACTTCCTGGGTAAACCACTGTTCAGTGCCTGCGTCTTCAGGCACATAGGCCGGTAACAGCGCCGCCACATCGTCGATGCTGCCCAACGGATGAACACCGCTGGCCGGGCTGAACAGCAACGTCCGTTGCCCGTGGCTGAGGATCAGCAACGGCAACATCAGCGGCGTCGCGCCGGCCAGGAACACCGCCTGTACACGCAACGACTCACCGTGGGCGCTCCACTCGCGGTCGGGCCGCGTCGGGTGCAGCAGCGTTTTGGGGAACAGCTGGGCAAAGCCTTCGTCGTTGAAACCGGGTGGTTTGCCGGCGTCGTAAAGCAACGTCAGCAGATCATCCGACAGGTAGCCCCAGCGCGTCATCTCCACCGGCAACGCCTCACGCCACCAGGCTTGCAAGCGCTGTGCATACGCCCCCAACAACCCGGCACCGCAACGATTGAGCAGCGGCTCCAGCTCGCTGAGGGTCGGGCCACCGGCCACAAACACCTCACGCGCGCGCTGGACGACAACGTGATAGTCCGCCACCAACAGCAGGGGTTTGCTGCCGGCCAAGCGTTGCAGCACCCACTCGGGCAAAGACCGGTAGGCCAGCGTGTCGTCCTCGTCCGTCGGGGTGCCGATGTAAATCAAGCCAACCTGCCATTTTCCCGCGCCCAAGTGCTCGTCCAAATAAGCCTGGGCACTGTCGTGCGCGACCGTGAGCAGGCTCGGCGGCTCGCTGAACAAGGTTTGGATTTGCTCAATGGTGGTTTGGCGCGGCGAGTCTGAAGCGGTGTCGGAAAGGGTCATGGCAGAGCTCAATGATGGCTTAAATCACGAAAGCTACCCGCTGCCATCCTGACGGCGCGGTAGTTATCTACCCTCCCGTCTGACGCGTCGAGCTTTAGCGCTCTACAAACTTCGTAGTGCTGTCAATCAGCGTCTACGCTTCAGACAAGTCCGATCAATCTGTAAGAATGGTCAATCGACTATGGGCGCACTGTGGCAAACCGATTCGCACCAGGCTCAAACTGACAGCCCGTCAGCCCCGCCGCAGGCAAAAAAACTCAAACCCGCCCAGTCGTGGCGCCGGCTGTACTGGTTGATTCTGTTGATGGCCCTGATTGCCCTGGGGTTTGCCGCCACCCGTGAAATGCACACTGCCCACTGGCAAGCCCGTACATTCAGCCAGTGGGCGGCCCAACTGACCTACACAATGGGGCCCGGCGCCAGCGATGCCATTGTGTACCCCGGCGACGGTCCGTTCGACCGGCGCCTGGGCTACAGCGCCCTGGGTGAGTTCCTGCCGCGCCTGTTCAAGCGCAACTACCTGATCGAATCCCAGGCGCGCTTTTCCGATGCGCTGATGGACTACAGCCGCCATGGTCTGTTCATTCCCTATGCCGAAAAGCTGCAAGCCGGCTTGACCATCACCGACTGCCGCGCCGCACCGCTGTATCAATTCAACTATCCGCCTCAGCTGTACAAACACTTCAACGAGGTGCCGGCGCTGATGGTCCACAGCCTGCTGTTCATTGAAAACCGCCAACTGCTCGACCCTGACCCGCCCCAGGCGAACCCCGCCGTGGACTGGCCGCGCCTTGCCAAGGCTGCCTGGTCGCAAGTCGCCCGACAGTTGCACCTGCCAGGGCAATCGGCGGGCGGCAGTACCCTGGCGACGCAACTGGAAAAATACCGTCACTCGCCGGACGGCCTGACCCTGTCAGGCAACGAAAAAATCCGCCAGATGCTCTCCGCCAGCTTACGCGCCTACCAACACGGGCCTGATACCCTCGCCGCACGGCAAAACGTGGTGCGCGACTACCTCAACAGCGTGCCCCTCTCGGCGGTCCCTGGGCACGGCGAAGTGCATGGCATCGCCGAGGGGTTGCGGGTGTGGTACGGCGCCGACTTTGCCCAGGTCAACCGGGCCCTGGACGACACCGCGCAAACCCCGGCCAGCCTCGCAGCGCGCGGCCTGGCGTTGCGCCAAGTGCTCTCGCTGATCATCGCCCAGCGCCGCCCCTCCTATTACTTGACCAAGGGCCGTGACGACCTGACGCAACTGACCGACAGTCACTTGCGGTTGCTGGCGCAGAACGCCGTGGTACCGCCCCAGCTGTTGACGGCGGCGCTGACAAGCAAGGTCAGCTACCGTGATTGGCAGCAGCAGCCAACCCTGCAGAAAGTCGAGACCAACAAAGGTATCAGCGCCGCACGCAGCCGCCTGGCCGCCCTGCTCGATCGTCCGTTGTACGACCTGGACCGGCTGGACCTGTCGGCCACCAGTACCTTGCACGGCGAGTTGCAAGAACAGGTCAGCGCCTACCTCAAACGCCTTGCCGCCCCTGACTATGCCGCCCAGGTCGGGTTGCTGGGCGAACGCTTGCTCACTGCGGCGAGCACGCCGCAGGTGCGCTACAGCTTCACCTTGTTCGAGCGCACCACCGACGGCGCACGCGTACGGGTGCAGACCGACAACACAGACCAACCCTTCGACATCAACAACGGCAGCAAACTGGAACTGGGCTCCACCGCCAAGCTGCGGGTGCTTGCCACTTACCTGCAAATCGTCGCCGAACTTCATGAGCGCTACGGCACCTCAACAGCCGCGGCATTGAAAAAAATCGAGGTCCCGGAGCAGGACCGCATCAGCCGTTGGGCCGTCGATTACCTGCTGAAAAATCCCGGCAAACCCCTGGCCGACATGCTCGACGCTGCGCTTAACCGCACCTATTCGGCAAACCCTGGCGAAAGCTTTTTCACCGGCGGTGGCCTGCACCGATTCCATAACTTTCGCAACGAAGACAACGGCCGCAACCCGACCCTGCGCGACGCCCTGCGCGAGTCGATTAACCTGCCATTTATCCGCCTGATGCGCGATCTGGTGCGCTACACCACCTACACCGGCGCCAGCAACAGTGCGCAATTGCTCAAGGACGACAACGAGCCACGTCGCCAGGAATACCTGGCGCAATTCGCCGACCGTGAAGGCACCACGTTCCTGCTCAAGTTCTGGAAGAAGTACCACAAGAAAGACACCCAGGCGCGCCTGGAAACCTTCCTCGACAGCCTGCACCCCACGGCGATTCGCCTGGCCGCGATCCACCGGTATTTGCTGCCCGAGGCCAGCCGCGACAGCTTCAACAGCTTCGTTCGCGCACGCCTGGCCGGCACCAAGGACCTGCAGAGGCTGACCGACAAGCGCCTCGATGCGCTCTATGACAGCTACGGCCCCGGCGCCTACGACCTGCCCGATCAGGGTTATATCGCCAAGGTTCACCCGCTGGACCTGTGGTTGCTGGGCTATCTGATCAACCACCCGGAGGCGACGTTCAGCGAAATCGTCAAGGCCAGCCAGTTCGAACGCCAGGAGGTCTATAGCTGGCTGTTCAAGAGCCGTCATCAGAGTGCGCGTGACAGCCGCATCCGCACCATGCTGGAGGTCGAGGCGTTCCTGGATATTCAGCAGCGCTGGCAGGCGGTGGGCTACCCGTTCGACCACCTGGTGCCGTCGCTGGCCACCGCGATTGGCAGCTCGGGCGATCGCCCCGCCGCCCTCGCCGAACTGATGGGCATCATCCTCAACGACGGCGTGCGCAGCAAAGTGCTGCGCATCGACAGCCTGCACTTTGGCGCCGATACACCTTACGAAACCCGCGTGGTCAACAGCCCCGATGCAGGTAAACGGGTGATGCCGTCCGAGGTCGCTACCGCGTTGCGCGGCGCGTTATCGCAAGTGGTGGACGCAGGCACGGCCAAGCGTGTTTCCGGCAGTTTCGTGCAGGCCGACGGCACGCCGATGGCCATGGGCGGCAAGACCGGCACCGGCGACAACCGCATCGAAGCGATGGGCGCCGGCGGCCGGGTGATCAGCTCCAAAGCGATCAACCGCACTGCCACGTTCGTGTTCTACATCGGCGAGCGCCACTTCGGCACCCTCACCGCCTTTGTGCCAGGCAGTTCGGCGCAAAACTTCAAGTTCACCTCGGCACTGCCGGTGCAGGTGCTCAAAGGCATGGCACCGATATTGACCCCTTACCTGCAAGACGGCAGTCAGAGCGCATGCCTGGCTCGATGACGTCACCAGGGTGGTATTGAGCTATTGCTTAGCCCTGATTTATTGACCTCGAATGCCCGTTTTCCCAGGCCTTTCGTTTGACTTTTCAACCTTATTTTCAAGCAGTCAGCTGAATAGAATCGATAGCCTTTAAAGGACTATTCAGGTTGAAAGAAATGCCCATTTTGCTCCCCCCTGCCACGACGGACAGTTATCAGGGCCGTCATATCGAACACCTCAAAAATGCCCTGCCCGACTGGCTCAAAGACACAACCCAGGTGCGCATTAACGCATTGAAAAGCGCAACCTTGCCCAGCGCCCCCCCTTATCCGCAGGCCCCCAGCGAAGCCCACCAACAGCTCAAGCAGGTCATTGCCGAGCATCGACGGGCACAAAACACCCTGGATAAACGCCTGGCGAATATCAATGATCTCTATGCCTTTGCCGAGCCGTTGCTAAAAGCCGCTTTGCTGACTGGCTACGGCGACATTGACGTCAAGAACACCTACCTGCGCCTCTATAGCGACGCCGCTCTGGCTTGGTGGACGATCAACGTCAAACAGGGCGTGCAAAGTAAAACCCTGTCGTTGCTGGACGCCGCCCTGGGTAACTTTTGCGCAGACGACCGCTTCGTGGACTTTGCCTTTCTCAGCGCGCAAGACTCGCGCGGTCAACAGGACATCCTGCATTTCCCCCATCGCCGCACGGGTGTGCGCCTCAACGCAGACACCTTCAAGAACATCTGCAGAAACCTGGACATCGGCGCTCGTTACCAGGCCAGCCTCCGATGGCACCTGGGGTTCGATAACCCACCCGTCGCGGCCGCCGTGCGCGATGAGGCTATCACCACCCACAAGGCCGCCCTCAAGGGCGCTGCCCACCTGGCGCAACTCAAAGGCGACCTGCGCGCCGATGCGCTGGAGACCCTGCGGGGCCTGATCGACGAAAACGCCGATGTGCGTCTCGATGGCCTGCCCATCAACAGCTACAACCTGAGCGTGCTGGATTGCCCACTGACCGGCATCCTGCTGTTCATGGCAAAACCCACCAATGGCCGGCTCATTGCGTATGTACCAGGCGACCCTGAACACCCCGTCAAGGAGTACCCCGACCCCATCGCTTTTGTACGAGAACTGACCCGCCAGTTGAAGGGCAGCCCCGCGCAGCCCACAGGGACCTACCAGCCGTTCTTCAGCCACTTTGTTCCCCATCAATTGCGTGGCCAATTTTTCGCACAACTCAATGCGCGACTAAGCCAGAAGGCCGAACAGCCCACGCTGCAATTTCGCCTGCAGGACATCACCGAGGATTATCAAAACCGTTCAGACGACCCGGCCGACAACACCCTGTGGCGTTACCTGTACCGCGTGCAACTGAACAAGTTCGTCAATGACGCCAGGGACATGGCAGTGTCCACCGCCTACGTCGATCACTTGGCCCGCTGGGCCTGGTGGGATAACTTGCAACAGGTGCTGTCGGACTTGCTGAATGTCGGCCTGCTGCTGATCACCCCCTTCGTGCCGTTGGTGGGAGAGCTGATGCTGGCCTACACAGCCTATCAAGTGCTCGATGACGTGTTTGAAGGCATTGTCGATTGGTCTGAGGGCCAGCGCACAGAGGCTGCGCAACATTTGCTGGACGTGGCGCAGAACCTGATCCAGGCCGGGCTCTTTGCCGGAGCGGGAACGTTGGGTGAAGTCATCCAACTCCAGCGCTCACCGTTCGTCGACGGCCTGCATCCGGTGCGGGTACTCAACGGCCAAGTCAAGTTATGGAACCCCGACCTGCGACCTTACGCGCGACAGGACCATGGCCTGCCTGTCGACTCGCAGCCCTCCCCGTCGGGTCTGCATCAGCATCATGGCAAGCATCTGCTGGCACTGGACGGCCAACACTATGAAGTGTTGCCTGACGCCGATACCGGCGAGCATCGGATCAACCACCCAACACGAGCGGATGCCTATCGCCCACAGGTATTTCTCAACGGCGACGGTGCGATATTGCACGAAGCGGAACAGCCGCAGACCTGGGACAGCACCACCCTGATGCGTCGCCTGGGCCATCGGGTCGAAGGTTTCACCGATCAGCAACTGGAGCACATGCGTCAGGCCAGCGGCACTGAAGAGGCCGTGCTGCGTGCCATGCACCTGTACCACGAACCCCTGCCGCCACTGTTGGCGGGCACCCTCAGGCGCTTCGAAGCTCAGGCTTACCCGGCAATCGCCAGCGAAAAAATCCGAACCGGCCGGCCGCTGGCATTGGCCCCTTCATCAGACTGGTTTATACAAACCGTTACCGAGTTGGACGGCTGGCCCTCTGATAAAGCCATTGAGGTGTTCCTCAACCCTGACCTGTCTGGGCACAGCATCAAAGTCGGCAACCCTGATGCAGCGCCGGGTAATACCTTGCCCCTCAGTTTTGACCAAATGATGTCAGGTCAATTGCCCGAGCATGTCCTGGGTTTTCTCGACGAAGCGGCAACCCGCCAGCTTCTGGGCGGCGACATCGCTCAATCGCAACGGGTGCAGCACCTGCGAAATCAACTGGCAGATCACGTGTTGCGCTGGCGCCGGGATTTCACCGACAACGTGTACCAGCAGGTGTGGGAGATGACGGACGATCCGCAGCACTTGCTGGTGCGCCAATCTTTCCCACACCTGGATATGGCCCTGCAGACGCGCCTGCTCAGTACCGCCAGCAGCACAGAGCACGCAACCATGGCAGAGCAACGCCTGCCGCTGCGCCTGCATAATCAGGCCCGGGAACTGGACGTGGCCGCGCAGTCGGTACAGGCTTTCGAAGGGTTTTACGCGGCGGCGCCCTTGCCGGTTGCCACCGAACGGATGGTCCTGAACACCCTTAAGGTGCATAGCGACAGCTTTGCCGACCTGCACCTTCAAATCCGCGCGCAGACGCCCACCGGGACCTTGCGCTGCGAGGCCGGACCTGTCGATGCGACGGCCCGACGAATTCTGGTACCGACCCTGCGTGGCTACGACCTGTTTGATCAAGCGGGTACGTGGCTGTCCTCCCACACGGACCTGTTTGAGGCGATCCTCTGCACGTTACCTGCCGATAAAGCCCAGGCACTGGGCTACCAACCCGGCCAAGGCGCTCCGTTCAAACAGTGGTTGATGAACCAACTCGCGTCATTGGCCGAGCGCCGCGTGGTGCTGGCCGAGCCACCGACCTACCGCCGGGCCGACCGGGAAACCGTGCAACTGCTGGGCGGCGCGGGAGTGAGTCGCTGCGCCGAGCCCCCCGTCGAGACCTCGGATCAAGATGTCCGGCAAACCTTGCAGCTGCTGTTTCCCACACTCAATGAACAGCGCATGGAGCTTTTTATCGACAGCGTCCCCTCTCAACAACTGCGCAGTCTGCTCCATGAACTGGTCGACGAAAAACAACGCCTGCATGTCGAGCTGCAAACCTGGAAAGACAGCCCGACGGGGCAGGCCAGAGGCAGTCAGGAGGACCGGGCGGAACGCTCCAGGAGAAGGCATCTAGCCACTGCCGTGGAGAGATGCTGGGGCGACCGATTTGCAGAACACACCGATGCCTACGGCCATATTCAGAGCGGTGCCCGACTGGACCTGCACGGCCGGCCTTTGCCATCGACACTGCCTCGACTGACGGCCAATTTTGAACATGTGACGGCGCTGAACCTGAGCAACACCGAATTCAGCCCAGCACACAGAGACTTTCTCAAACACTTCCCAACGTTGCGCAGCCTGGACCTGCACGCCAACAAACTCACGGATCTTCCCCCGGCACTGGTGCACATGCGCCGGCTCAAAGAGCTCGACTTGAGCGGCAATGACCTGACGTTCAGCGCCGACGATATACGCAGCCTGAAGAAGGCCCGCCGCCTGGAACGCCTTGAGCTGGGCAACAACCCGTTGGTACTCTCACCCGACATCAGCCTGATGCCTGCTCTGCGCCACCTGGGCTTGAGCCGCACGGCCATCACCGAGTGGCCACGTGGCCTGTTTGCCCACCACCGCGCTGACGACTTTGTGCTCAATCTGCGCGCAAACCCTATCGACACGCTACCGAACGCCACTGCAGGCACTCCCAACGCCCGTGTGATTGCGCGCACACGCATGGATCGAAACGCGCTTACGGTCGAGGCGCTTACCCGTTACGAACACTACCGAACCGCTGCCGGCCTGGACCCCAACCGCCTCTACGAACCCATGGGCAACAGCGACCCATGGCTGCTGGAGGCTGACGCTCAAACCCGTCCCATCGCAAAGCACGTGTGGAATGCGGTTGAACAGGAACATGGCTCCCAAGGCTTTTTCGAAGTGATTCGCCACCTCGAGCCCCCAGATTTTTTTGAACAGGGCGAGGACAGCCTGCGCTACGCCAACAACCGCAGGGCCATGACGCAAAGGGTGTGGCGACTGATACGCGCCGCCCATGAAGACAACCCGTTGCGCGAACGACTGTTCAAGATCTCCAGTTTTCCAGGCCTGTGCGCCGACGCCGGCGCGCAGATTTTCAATGAGATGGGAATTGAGGTCATGGCCAGCGAAGCCTTGCGTTATTCCCAAAACGCCGCCGAATGTGAAGAAAAACTCGTCACCTTGGCCAAAGGCAGTGCCCGTCTCAAGCTGCTGGGCAAGGTGGTGGGCGAAGACATCGCTCAACGCGTGCGACCGGCGGCCGAAGGCGGGCTGGGACAACGGTTCAGGTCGGATGTACGCAATGGCGAGCCTGGAGAGGTCGATGAAGTGGATGTGCACCTTGCCTACCAGACCGATCTTGCGGCCAGGCTGGATTTACCCTGGATTTCCAGCCACATGGTGTACCGCGCAACGGCCAACGTCAGCGAGGAGCAAATCAACCACGCGTACACCCAGGTGCTGGCGCTGAGCGAAGGCGACGGGCTCGTCAATCAAATGTTGCTTGAGCCCTACTGGGAACAGTACCTGCGCGACAGCCACGATCAGGCCTACCGCGACAACGAACAGCTGTATTCCACACGTTTTCTGCAGCTCGATGACCTGCAAACCGCGCAGGCACAGTGGGCGCGAGCAGACGAACTGACAGCGGAAAAAAAAGCCCTGCTGCGTGACACATTGCGCACGCTGGGCGAAGCGCTCCAAGCCCCGGACAGTGTGGTATTTGCCGACGAGCCCATGTCCGATGAGGTGTACAACGGGCTGCTCAACGATCTGGGATACAAAGAAAAGGAATGGATGCGCCAACTGACCCGCCAGGCCCTCGCCCGTGATACGGGGCGCAGCAACCGCGCTTCGTAAGTGAGCACACGGCATGGCGGCGGTTGAACCCAGCCTTGCACGCCCAAACCCAGCGACCCGGCGCCTTGCCGGCCGAGCTGTCGGCGCCGCAAACACTGAACACCGACCCCACCGCACGCTGGAACAATGACACCGCCTTCGAGCTGAAACAGGCGTTCGATCAAGGCGCCGGGAAATCAAACAGCAGGTGCACCGTGCCGTAATACTCGCCGCCCTTGTAGCCGTCCTCCGGTTCAATGGCGGTTATTTCCAGCTCGGCGCGCCGCCCGGCACGTGCCTCATCGGCACTGAGTACCAGGGTTGAATCCAGGGTCAAGGGCACCCGATTGAACTGCACCTGCAAATCGATGCGGTTGCGGCCACTCAACAGGTAGGGCGTGTCGCCCAGGCGCGCCGCCACGCCGCCATTGATGTTTTTCACATCGAAATTCTTGCGCAGGCGGCCCAGCCTGGCCGTCGCCAGGTCCCAGGCCAGCACTTGGTCGTGGCCCATCCAATCGGGTTCGGAGGGCAGCACATAGGCTTCATGGATCGGGATGGTGACCGACACATCAAAGCTTTGGCGTTCCTGGAACGCCTGCGCGCGATCGCCCACCAGCAAGGGCGCCATCAGTACCGCCAGTACCGTCAGTTGCTTGAACATAGTCATCACCCGTTACTGTTGACCGTCATCGGTTTTTTGCTACGGCCCTCGATCATCTGGAAGCTGAATTGGCGCTCGGGCTTTTTCTCGAACACCAGTTGGCGACCGGGCAGGATGTGGTGCTTGGTGGTGGCTTCACAGTCGGTTTTTTTCGCCACTGCACAGTCGCGGAACTCATCAAGCACCACCACGCTGTTGCCCGCATTGCGCAGGGTGTATTGGCTGGCGGTCTCGTTGATCTGCGTGTCGAAGCGGGTGTCTTGCGGGCGCACGAAAAACACCGTGCCGTAGCCGGCCATGACGTTGACCCCGGCCGCCAGGGCGTCTTTGTACTCGGCACGTTCTTGATTGGTAACGGCAAAGTCATCTTCCTTTTCCGGCACCACCGGAATGAAACGCACGCGGAAATAGCGCTCGCGGTCGCGCTGGCCCATATACAGCAAGCGCGTGCCCTGGCGCCCGCCGGCCGGCACGATCAGGCGTGCGGGGCTGGCCATCAGGCCGTCGCGGTTGGTGGTGCTGCCTTTGGCGTCGGTCATCGACGCAACGGGCACTTCCCTGGAGGTGCCGTCAGCGTTGTAGACGATCTCCAACACGTTGACCTTGATGAAGGCGGTGCTGGTGCCGCCGTTGTACACGCGCTTGAGGTAGGAACTGCGATCGCCTTCGAGGTAGTCGTAGACCACGCCGACATTGATTGCCGGCCCCGCATAAACCGCCAACGACACCAGCCACAGCCCCATCGATAACACTGCATGTTTCATGTTTGATTACGCCTTGATAATTGAACGTCGCCCACTGTTCATGAGCGGCGGATGCCACCTAGACTTCCGAATCCCAGATCACCGTGACCAGGCCCGAATAAGTGCTGCCCGGCTGCTCGAGCATGCTTTTCACATCCTCTCGCTCGACCTCAAAATGCAGGGTGCCGGGGCGGTTGTTCACGTAGTGCTGGGCCTGGAACAGCTCGGTACCCGAGCCGTCCAGCCGCAGAGGCAACTTGTTTACCGCCTGGCCGTATTGGTCGTTCAAACCAAAGGGCAGGCTGACGGCCACCTGCAACGGCACTTCATCCCCCGCGCCATTGCGCAAGCCGCAGGTGTTGCCAATCGCCAAACCACATTCGAGCTTCATCTTGAAACGCCCGCTGGCGAAGATATTGAAGGTCTGGTCGCGGAACAAACGTGAAGGCTGGCGCCCACGATTGAGCCAGGCCTGCCAGCCGCCTTCGGGCAATAGCTCAACACGGTTGCCGCCGGGTGGAAGGGTCACCGTGAGGATGTGTTCGACTTGCAAGGTGAAGTTGAAGGTGGCGATGTTGTCATCGGGGATCATGATGTCGCCGAAATCGAAGTCAGCCCCCGGCCCCATGGTGTAACTCAGGGTGCCTCGGTACTCGCCGGCCGTCATGGTCAGCGGGTTGGGGGTTTTGAGCTCGTAGCCATATTCCAGGTGGTGGTATTTCATGAAGGGTATGTGCATACCCGCCGTCACACTGCACGCCCCGGCGTTTTCGGGCACGATCCAGAAAAACAGGGCAAACGTGTTCCCCGCCGCGAGGTAGTTGATCGGCTGACACGGTGGTGCTCCGTTCCTCCAGGGTGTTGCCCAGTCCTGCCCCGGCTTGCCCCAGGCCGAAACGCCCGGTGGGTAGGCCACCTGCCAATTGGCGCCGATACCCGCGATACGCATCTGGACTGTCGCCTGTTCCCCGGTTTCTGTGTGGGTCACGGGCACATCTCGCCAGCTCGAAGGCATCTTGAAATAAGCGCCCTGGCGCGGGTTATCGGGGTTCGCCGGGACCGGCCCGTTCGACGCGGCCTGGAAGTTGTTGTTACGAATACTGAAGATATTCAGCGCTTCGCACTTGGCCGGCACATGCCACGGGCACAAGCCACTTTGCGGCGTAGTGTTCTTGAACTTGTTGCTCATCGGGTTTGTAGGGTCGGGGCGAAACACTGCCGTGATCTCCTCGACGAAGGCGTGCGCCGACAGGCTCATGCCGCCCAGCGCCAGTGCCAATGCACACAGCCCCAAGCCTTTTACAGTTGCGTTAATCAAGGTCATACAATCCTGTCCATGCCATCAACCAGCGGTTTGGGGGGTGTGGGCCGCTTCTGCGAGCGTGTCCTTGGTGCAGCGCAAATCGCCGATCATCAGCACATCGCTTTCGCTTGGCGCATTGGCCGGGTCCAGACGGAACTGGCAGAGCAACTGGTTCTGGTAGCGCACTTGCAACGTCGGTGAGCTGGCGCTCATTTCCATCGAGAAGAACCCGTCCACTTCGCTGACCCCGCGGCTGGCGTGGTTGATCACGTGATGGCCCCTAAGCGGCGCGCCGTGTTCGTCCAGCAAGCGGCCGAGCACACTGACGGTTTTCATCACGGTGATTTTTTGGTAGTCGACGCCGCCCTTGTTCAGGTGATAACTGGCGCGGGCCGGTTGAATACTCGCCGCAGGCGGGTGATTGCCTTCGAAGTCGAAGCTCACGCTGCTGCTCTTGTAAGCAGAGACCGGCACGTAGTTGCGCCCCGGCCGCAGGAGCGCTCCGCCGCCGCCGAGGTCATCGGCGCGCAGGGCGATTTCGTCGAGGTCGGTTTCCACGTCGATGATCATGCCCGCACCGTTGCCCTGATATTGGCTGCTCAGCAGCATCTGGCCGGCGCCGGCAACGAAGGTGCTGTTGAGGTTCAAGCCGCCGCTCAGGTCGCCATTGAACGAGCTGCGTTGCACGAAGCCGTCACCGCTGACTGCGTCCGTGTTGAAGTTGGCCATGCCCGACAGGCCGACGCCATAGGTGTCAGTGATCGCCGTGGCCGAGACGCTTTGCAGCAAATGATCGGTGAGGTCCTGACGCAAAGTCACCGAAGCGTTGTTGTCGCGCCCGCCATCCCGGGCAGTACGGGTGCCGATGCTGCCGGAGATCTGTCGGCCTTCGGTGCCCAGGTTGACGCTGACGCTCACGTCTACGCCGCGGTTGCGGGCGTCGTTGGTACCGGCGCTGCCAGGCCGGTCGAACACCGAGAAGCGCCAGTTGGCGTCACTGCCGAACAGGTTGTCGTGACGGCTCCAACCCAGGTCGATGCCGGTACCCTCCACATTGCCTTCACTGTGGGACAAGCGCATGTTCAGGGTGTTTTTCGCATCCAGCCGGTGGTTGACCGACAACGCCGTGTTGCTGGCCTCGCCGACGAAGGTGTTACGCCGCAGGCGTGTGCCGTCAGGCAGGGTCTCGTAGGTGTCGCGGGTATCCAGCCAGCTGCGGTTATGGCTGAACACCAGGTTGGTCGCCCCCAAGGTATACAGCCCTTGCAGGTCCATGCCGGTCCCGTGTTCCTGGGTCTGGTAGAGGTTGGCGTACACGCTGGTGTTGTTGGCCACCGTCCAGTCCGCCGAGCCGCCATATTGGAGTTGTTCGCGGACCTGACGGGCCGACAGGCCGAGAATCACCCGAGGGTGCACCAGGTAGTTGAGCGACGCACCGGCGGTCATCGCGCCGGAGGCTTGTTCGTCCCAGTTACTGAACAACCGGGTTTCGCGCCCGGCGAACACGTTATAGCGCCAGCGGTCTTCGGCGTTGCGCCAGTTGCTGGGTTTGTAGACCAGCTCCTGGGTGGTGCTGGTGGTGAGGCCGTCTTCCACCAGGCGCACTTCTACTTCATAAATACCGCCGGGCAAGGGCCGGGTGTCGAGGGTTTGCAGGCCGGCGGAAACCGCCTGGGTATTGATCAACAGGCCGTTGCGGTAAATCTCCACCGCTGCCTGGCGGTTGGCGGTGACATAGATCGGGTACACGCTGGGCTTGGCGTTATTGATGGCCAGGCTGTCGGAGCTGCCATACATCAGGCCCAACGCGGTGTCGGGGCTGGCGCCGAAGCTGCGCAACTGGCGGGTCAGGCCATCGGAATTGGGGGTGAAGTGGCCCAGGCGGAAAAACTGCCCTTCGAGTTCACGCTGGGTGTACAGCTCGTGGATCGCATGGCGCATGGGCTCGTCATCGCCGCTCTGGCGCGCCAGCTGCAGGTTGAACACCTGGCTCCAATTGCCCAGGCTGGAGCTGGCTTGCAAGCCATAACGTCCGCCGAGGCTGTCCGCCTGGCCGCCGTTGAGGTTGAGCTGGTTGTTGATGATCAACCCAAGGCTGCCACCTTCAGGCTGCTCATAAAAACGCGGGATGCCACTGCTCAGTTCAACGTCTTGCGTGAGGATCGACAGCTGGGAGCTTTCCAGGTTGTAGTGGGCCGAGAGCATTTTTTCGGGGCAGGACTGGGTGCAAGCGCCCAACGCCACGCCTTTTTCCAGCAGCGCTTGCCAGGTGTCTCGGGTGGCGGCAGGGACTTTACTGTCAGCGGTGTCGGTAAATTCAAGCAAGGTGACACGATCATCGCGAGACAAAACAATCAGCGCCTCGCCCAGCAATTGCTGGTCAAGGTCCACGCGCACCGCCAACGGCACGTCGAAAAAGTGATCGGTAAACCCAGCAGGCAGCCCTTGCGCCTGGGTAATCAGGCTGCCGGGGGTGGAAGCGCCGGAAAAGGCAGGCGCAGCCAGGGCACTCGTACACATCGACAGCGCAAGCGCAGCCGCGATAGGCGTCATCGGGAACATGAACGGAACACTCTGAATGCCAAAAAACGGGGAAGGAAAACCAGGCCGGCAGACCGAGGAGGGAAATCAGCCGACCTGAAAACAAACGCCCGGGGTTATCGGGTATTTTTTGGCATCAAAGCGTTGGCAATACTGCGTCGAATACCACCGGCATTACGGCGGTGTAGGAACCACGCTGGGTCGCCGAAGGCTTGGCCGCGCTGATGCGCATCACGGCGCCGATACCTGGGGTGGAGTCGGCCTCGTTGACCACTTCCTGCGGTGCGCCGGTGAGCGTCACGCCATTGAGGGTGGTGGTCAGCGGGATGTTCTGCGCAGCATCACCGTTGAACAGTACGGCCGGGCCGCCTTCGATGTAGGCGTGGACCGAGCCGTTGGTGTTCTTGATGTCGTAGATGGCACTCAGGGGCGCCAGCTCACCGCTGACCAGGTTGTAGCTCATGGTTTCGTCACGGCCCCAGTTCGGGTCACGCGGCTGGGCGTGGAACACGGTGGTCGGGATGTTTGCCTTGAGGTTGACGGTATGGCTGGCTTCCCCGGCAGCAAAAGCTGCAACCGAGGAAGACAGCGCCAGAACAGCCAGGGGAACGGCAACAGCAAACTTCTTGAACATGGCATTTACCTGTAGTTAGCAACATTGATTGATTCATTGCCGAGCAAATACTCGACAACGAATAGAGCGCAGTAAGCGGGTTGAGCCAACAACGCCAAACAATGATCAACTTAACTAAACAACCGGTATGCAGGCTTCTTCGCCTAGCTTCGTAGCCACAGGAAACAGGGGTCGCGGGAAAAAGATGGCATTTTGCCAAAACTTTAAAAGTTACCGTAGGAGAAGGACTACGTGATTAAAAATCCAACTATGGAATGGGCCGTAAGAATCAGGCTACACGAAGTTATACTGCCGGAAAATTAAGGCGTACACGGCAAAACCGAGTAGTTAACCTAATTAAAGTTATAACTCTAAACTTATGAATCGTCTATACAACCTATCCGATTTTGGGCAGCCACCTCTTCACACACGGACCAGGGGCGACCGTTGGTCGCCGCGTGCTTTCGCCGCCATAAGATATATCTTAAGTTATATCTAAATGTGAAAGAGGATAGAAAAATGCGACACGAGCATCGCAGCGAATTTGAAAAACGCGGTGGCCGCGGCCCTCGGGTATTTGCCCCTGGCGACCTGAAGCTGCTGCTACCGGCCTTGATCGCCGAACAGCCCTGCCATGGCTATGACCTGATCCGCCAGATCGAAAGCCTGTTCGACGGCGCCTACAGCCCCAGCCCCGGTGTGATCTACCCCACGCTGACCTTTCTGGAAGAAAGCGAGTTGATCAGCGGCGACGCCGAGAGTGGAAAAAAACGCTACACAATCACCGACGCCGGTCGTCTCTTCTTAAGCGAGCAAGCCGTTGCCCTGGAAGGCGTGCGCATGCGCATTGATGTCAGCAAGCGCTCGCTGCGTGGCCATGACCGCCCACCGGAAATCCACGAAGCGGTGCATAACCTGCGCCACGCCTTGCATTCGCACCACGGGCGCTGGAGCCCGGAAGAAATCGTTCGTGTCGCGGCGCTGCTCAACGGCACCGCCCAAGCCATCGCCGACGGGAAAGACCAATGAATACTCAAGCTATCCATCGCGTTACCCACGAAATCAAACGCCGCCGCCTCGAAGTACTGCGGGTGGTCGACATCACCCCACGCATGCGTCGCGTCACCTTGGGCGGGCCGGAACTGGCAGGTTTTATCAGCCTGGGCAGTGACGACCACATCAAGCTGCTGTTCCCGCAAAACGCCGCCGAGCAGGCCGCGCTGGAAAGCCCGACGTTCAACATCAAGGGCGACGGCCCGCAACCGGCCATGCGCGACTACACGCCACGGCGCTACGACCTGAGCATTGGCGAACTGGATATCGACTTCGTGCTGCACGGTGATGGCCCTGCCTCGACCTGGGCCGATCAGGTGCAGGTCGGCCAGCACCTGTACATCGGTGGGCCGCGTGGCTCGATGATCGTGCCGGACATCTTCGACAGCTACTTGCTGATCGGTGATGAAACCGCGATCCCGGCCATCGCCCGTCGCCTGGAAGAATTACCGGCCGGGCGCAAGGTGTTGGCGGTGATTGAAATCGCCAATAGCGCCGAACAGCAGCCACTGAACAGCGCCGCCGATGTAGAGGTGATTTGGGTGGTGCGCGGCCAGGACGACCTGCTTGAGACTGTGCGCAGCCTGAGCCTGCCGGGCGGTTCACTGTTCAGCTTTGTCGCGACGGAAACCAAGCTGTCGCGCCAGGTGCGCCGCGTGTTGCTGGACACGCACCAGGTCAATGAGGAGTTCCTCAAGGCCGTGGGTTACTGGCGTGCCGAGGGCAGCGAAGAAGAGTAATGCCCTCAAGCCCACTGAAGATCCAATGTGGGAGCTGGCAAGCCAGCTCCCACATTTTTACGCTGCCCGTTTAAGAACTTTGTCCAACCCCACCACCGCCAACGCAATCCCAACAAACCCCGCCAAAATCCCCCCGGCATTCACAAACACCTGTGGATAACCGAGGCTGTCCACATCGATGAACGGGTACTGATACTGCCCCAGCAAATGCCCGCGCAGCAGCACATAGCCGAAGTACACCAGTGGGTAAATCACCCAACCGCCAATGTGTTTCAAGCGCAACGTGCCCTTGGGCACACAGCGCCACCAATAGATCACAAACAGCACCGGCATCACGTCGTGCAGCAATTCGTCGGCGATAAATTGAAAGCCGGTGGGGCTCCACAAATGCCGCAGCAACAGGTTGTAGGCCAGGCTCACGACCACGATGCTCGCGGCAATACCGCCAGTGACAGCGGGTGCCAGGAAGAAGCGCTGTGCCGCCGACTCGCGATTGACCAGCGCATAGCTCAGCACCACGACCACCAGGGTGTTGGTCAGCACCGTGAAGAAACTGAAAAAGTTGATCAGCCCGCCCAACAGGCTCGCGCCGGCCTCCCAGCGTGAATAGAAAATCAGGTATTGCTGAATCGCCAGCCCTGTCCAGCCGGCCAGCGCCGCCGTGGCCACGTACCGCTTCATGGCCTCAATCCAGCGGACGTTTGGTACGCATCAGCTTGACGTACAAGCCTTCGACCTTCTCCCGCGCCCACGGTGTTTTGCGCAGGAAGGTCAGGCTCGACTTGATGCTGGGGTCGCTCTTGAAACAGCGCACATCGATGCGTTCGGCCAGACCGCTCCATTCGTAGTGCTCCACCAACGTGGTGAGCACGTGCTGCAGGGTCACGCCGTGAAGTGGGTCGTTGCTTGTCGCGGTCATGCCAGGCCTTTTGCAAAATGAGGAAACACAGCCGCGCACCTTAGCCGACAGGGCGTAGCGGTGGAAGCACTGCATTGAATATAGCCCCTGGGAAAAAGTTCCCCTTTTCAGGCAAAAAAGAGATGTTATATTGTAACGATACTTATCAAAGCCGATACCGTTTTAAGCCTTCTCTTTTCTGTGCCTTTACCAAGGAATGTTTGATGTCCCTCTCCTCTCTGTGGCGCTTGACCCCGCTTGCCGCCGCCCTGTTGATCGGCTCCGAAGCCCACGCCCTGGAACTGCAACCCCAAGTCATTACCGGCAACCCCCTGGGCGGCGCACAACTCGCCTCGCCCACCACGGTGCTCGAGGGCGACGACCTGACCCTGCAACAAAAAGGCAGCCTCGGCGAAACCCTGAACAAGCAGCCTGGCGTGTCGTCGTCGTACTTCGGCCCAGGCGCCAGCCGCCCGATCATTCGTGGCCAGGATGGCGACCGTATTCGCGTGCTGCGCAACGGCGTGGGCGCGCTGGATGCCTCGTCGCTGTCCTATGACCACGCCGTGCCACTGGACCCGATCAACGTCGACCGCATCGAAATCGTACGTGGCCCGGCGGCGCTGTTGTACGGCGGCAGCGCCATCGGCGGCGTGGTCAACACCTTCGACAACCGCATTCCCACCGAAGCCATCGAAGGCATCCACGGCGCCGGTGAACTGCGTTACGGCGGCGCCGACACCACCCGCAGCAGCGCGGGCAAACTGGAAGCCGGCAACGGCACCTTCGCCTTGCACCTGGACGCAAATGCGCGGGAATTCAACGACCTCAAAATCCCCGGCCAGGCCCGCAGCCGCCATGCCCCCGAGACCGAAGACGGCCCCGGCAAAAATGGCCGGCTGGGCAACAGCGACGGGCGCCAGGATGGCGGCGCGGTCGGCGGTTCCTACACCTGGGACGACGGTTATGCCGGGCTGTCTTACAGCAACTACGACAGCAACTACGGCTCACCCGCTGAACAAGACGTACGCATCCGCATGAAGCAGGATCACTACGCCTTTGCGTCCGAGATCCGCAACCTGCAAGGCCCGTTTACCTCGGTGAAACTCGACGCGGGCTACACCGATTACGAGCACCGTGAAATCGAAGGCGGCGAAACCGGCACGACCTTCAAGAACAAGGGCTATGAAGCCCGCGTCGAAGCGCGCCACCAGCCGCTCGGCCCGTTCGATGGCGTGGTCGGCGCCCAAGTGACCCGCAACGAGTTCTCGGCCCTGGGCGAAGAAGCCTTTGTGCCGCAGACCGACACCAACGCCGGCGCGCTGTTTATCCTCGAAGAGATGCAGGCCACCGAACGCCTCAAGCTCAGCCTGGGCGGGCGCGTGGAACACACTAATGTCGACCCGAACGCCAAGGGCAATGCGCGCTTTGCCGGTGCCGATAAATCCACTGACTTTACCGCCGGCAGCCTGTCGTCCGGCGCGGTGTACAGCCTCACGCCGGTGTGGTCGCTGGCCGCGACACTGGGCTACACCGAGCGCGCGCCAACCTTCTACGAGCTGTATGCCAACGGTGCCCATGTCGCCACCGGCACTTACGAGTTGGGTGATGCCAACCTCAAGAAAGAAAAAGCCGTGTCCAGCGACCTGGCACTGCGCTTTGACAATGGCACGCACAAGGGCAGTTTCGGCGTGTTCTATAGCCGCTTCTCCAACTACATCGGCTTGCTGGGCACAGGCCGCACGCTGAACGATGAAGGTGAAGAAGACGCGGGCGGTATCCCGCAATACAAATACTCCGGCGTGCGTGCACGTTTCGCCGGCTTTGAAGCCCAGGATCACTGGAAACTCGGCGAAGGCGCCTACGGCAAGTTCGCCCTGGAGCTGTCGGGCGATTACACCCGCGCCACCAACCTGGACACTGGCGAAGCCTTGCCGCGTATTGCGCCGCTGCGCTTGAACAGCGGCTTGCTGTGGGAGCTGGACCGCTGGCAGGCGCGGATCGACGTGGAACACGCGGCGGGCCAAGGGCGTGTGCCGGATAACGAAAGCGGCACCGACGGCTACACCACCTTGGGCGCCAGCGCCGGTTACCACTTCAATGTGGGCGGCAGCCAGTGGCTGGCATTCGTCAATGGCGAAAACCTCACCAACCAGACCGTGCGTTATGCCAGTTCGATCCTGCGCGATATCGCCCCGGCACCGGGCAGAAGCGTGCAATTCGGCGTGCGCACCACCTTCTAAACAGCAGCGCAAATCCCCTGTGGCAACCGGCTCCTGTGGGAGCCGGGCTTGCCCGCGATAGCAGCACCGCGGTTTTCCAGTGGTACTGCGGTGATGCTATCGCAGGCAAGCCAGCTCCCACACAAGCTTGGCTTTACAGGCATTCCTGCAGCGACGTTCTGTCACTGTTACCAGATCTGAAATGATGCATCTCTCTAATTACGCTTTCTCAAAACGAGAAGGCGCTTTATCCTTGCCGCAACAAACTGAAACGTTTCACGCCTGCGGTCGATCCCATCTTGTCGAATTTCCCCCGCCTTAAAGACAGCGCTGTCTTAAACCGACCCGCGCGTGGGATTCAATCGCCCGCCTGTGGATAACCGACTTATCCCCAGAAAAACTCAAATTAACGCTGAACCAAGCCCGCGCCGAATCGTCATCTACAGTGAAGCACGGGGTTACATAATTCCAACGTAACGGAGAAACACACTATGAGCACTGATGGTGCCTCAAGCCCAAGCCGCCTGCTGCCCAGGCTGCTAGGCGTCTTGCTGCTGATCATGGGGCTGGCCTTGCTGGCTGGCGGCGTCAAGCTGAGCATGCTCGGCGGGTCGCTGTACTACCTGCTGGCCGGTATCGGCATCGCGCTGACCGGCCTTCTGCTGCTGGCTACCCGCCGCGCAGCACTGGGCCTGTACGCGCTGGTGCTGTTTGCCAGTACCGTGTGGGCACTGTGGGAAGTCGGCCTGGATTGGTGGCAATTGGTGCCGCGCCTGGCCCTGCTGTTCGCCTTGGGCATCGTCATGCTGCTGCCGTGGTTTCGCCGTCCGTTGCTGCGTGGTCAACCCGCGCCGCTGGGCACGGGCGCGCTGAGCGTAGCCGTGGTGCTGGCGGGCGCTGCCGCCCTGGCCAGCCAGTTCACCAACCCCGGTGAGATGGTCAAGACCGGCCAACTGGAGCGCGACGCCGCGCCAGGCATGGCCAGCGCTGCACCGACACAGGCCGATGGCGACTGGAATTCCTATGGCCGCTCGGCCTTCGGTGATCGTTACTCGCCACTGGCGCAGATCACCCCGGAAAACGCCCACAAGCTGGTGCCGGCGTGGACCTTCCGTACCGGTGACATCCCAGGCCCAGGCGATCCCGGTGAAACCACCGCAGAAAACACCCCGCTGAAAGTCAACGGCATGCTCTATGTGTGCACGCCGCACAGCCAGGTGATTGCCCTGGACCCGGACACCGGCAAGGAAATCTGGCGTTTCGACCCGAAGATCAGCAGCCAGGGTGCCGCGAACTTCAAAGGTTGGGCGCACATGACCTGCCGTGGCGTGTCGTATCACGATGACGCCGTCTACGCTTCCGAACAAAGCCCAACCGGCAGCGCCAGCACTGCCCCTGTCAGCGCCGTCTGCCCGAAACGCATTTTCGTACCGACTGCCGACACCCGTCTGATCGCCCTGAACGCCGACACCGGCAAGATGTGCGAAGACTTCGGTGACAAAGGCCAGGTCGACCTGCGTGCCAACATCGGCAGCTTCGCCCCCGGCGGTTACTACTCCACTTCGCCACCGGCCGTGACCAAGAACCTGGTCGTGATCGGCGGTCACGTGACCGACAACGTCTCCACCGACGAGCCTAGCGGCGTGATCCGTGCGTTCGACGTGCACACCGGCAAACTGGTGTGGAACTGGGACAGCGGCAACCCGGACGACACCACCCCGTTGGCCGAGGGCAAGACTTACACCCGCAACTCGCCGAACATGTGGTCCATGTTCAGCGTCGATGAAAAACTCGGCATGCTCTACCTGCCGATGGGCAACCAGATGCCTGACCAATACGGCGGCGACCGTACCGAAGATTCGGAAAAATACAGCGCCGGCCTGACCGCTCTGGACATCGACACCGGCCACGTGAAGTGGACCTTCCAGTTCACTCACCATGACCTGTGGGACATGGACGTGGGCGGCCAGCCTTCGCTGATCGACATCAAGACCGCTGACGGCGTCAAGCAAGCAGTCATGGCCTCGACCAAGCAAGGCAGCATCTACGTGCTGGACCGCAGCAACGGCAAGCCGGTGGTGCCGATCAACGAAATCCCTGTACCGCAAGGCGCAGTGGCCGGTGATCACACCTCGCCGACCCAGCCGAAGTCCGACCTCAACTTCATGCCGCCGCCGTTGAAAGAACGCGACATGTGGGGCGTAACGCCGTTTGACCAGATGCTGTGCCGTATCGATTTCAAATCCATGCGCTACGACGGCCCATTCACCCCGCCATCGCTGCAAGGCTCGATCGTTTACCCGGGCAACTTCGGCGTGTTCGACTGGGGCGGTATCTCGGTTGATCCGGTGCGTCAGATTGCTTTCGTGAACCCGAGCTACATGGCGTTCAAATCGAAACTGATCCCGGCCGCCGAGATTGCCAAGCAAGGCCCGCGCGTCAGCGAAACCGAAGGCGTGCAGCCGAACAAAGGCGCGCCGTACGGCGTAATCCTCGAAGCACTGCTGTCGCCTTTGGGCCTGCCGTGCCAGGCACCGGCATGGGGTTATGTGGCGGCGGTCGATCTGACCAATCATCAGACCCTCTGGATGCACAAGAACGGCACCGTGCGCGACAGCTCGCCGGTTCCGATCCCGCTGACCATGGGCGTGCCTAGCCTGGGCGGTACGTTCACCACCGCCGGTGGCGTCGCGTTCCTCAGCGGCACCCTCGACCAGTACCTGCGTGCCTATGACGTTAAAAACGGCAAGCAACTGTGGGAAGGCCGCCTGCCAGCAGGCGCGCAGACCACACCGATGACCTACACCGGCAAGGACGGCAAGCAGTACGTGCTGGTCATGGCCGGCGGTCACGGCTCGCTGGGCACCAAGCAGGGTGACTATGTGATGGCGTTCAAACTGCCGGATTAAGCTGAACCGGCGGTAAAACAAAGGCGGCTACCTTCACGGGTAGCCGCTTTTTTTGTGCCCTGTAAGGCTCCAATGTGGGAGCTGGCTTGCCTGCGAATGCGGTCTTTGAGTTAGTGCATCAGGTGACTGATACACCGCTATCGCAGGCAAGCCAGCTCCCACAGGAATGCCTCATAGCACCACCCGCTCGCGGCGCATCCACCTCTCAAACGCCATGGCATTCAACGGCCGACTGATCAGGTACCCCTGCGCCGTGTCGCACTTCCACTGCCTGAGCAACTTCAGACTGGGCTCGAATTCCACCCCTTCAGCCACCACCCTGAGCCCCAGGTTGTGGCTCATTTCGATGGTCGAACGCACGATCACGCCGTCGCCACTGGCGCTGTCGAGGTTGCGGATAAACGACTGGTCGATCTTCAATTCCTGCACCGGCAAACGCTGCAATTGCGCCAGCGATGAATAGCCGGTGCCGAAGTCATCCACCGACAGGCTGATGCCGCAGCCACGCAGTTGTTCCAGCACACTGAGGGCCTGTTGCGGGTTATGCATGATCGCGCTTTCGGTGATCTCGAAGATCAACTGCTCAGCCGCCACGTCGTATTGCATCAACAAGGCCGTGACGCGAACGGCCAAGTCATCATCGGCCAGGTCGTCCACCGAAATATTCACCGACAGCTGAATGGGCAAACCGCGCTGCGACCACTCGGCCATTTGCCGGATGGCTTCCTCGATTGCCCACAAGGTCAGGCTGCCCATGCTGCCGGTGCGCTCGGCCAGTGGGATAAATTCGGTGGGCGACACCTGCCCCAGGGTCGGGTGCTGCCAGCGCAACAAGGCTTCAGCCTGGCGCACATGGCCGTGTTTGAGGTCGAGCTTGGGCTGGTAACACAGGAACAATTCGCCCTCGACCACCGCCCGGCGCAGGTCGCGGATCAGGGTGATCTGGCGCTGGTGTGCAAGGTCGCGGTCTTGCTGGTAGATCTGCAAATGCCCCGGCAGGCTCGCCGCATCATGCCGGGCAATGGCCGCACGGCTGATCAACTCTTCGACCTGCTGGCCGTCGGCGGGGTACGCGGCAATGCCGATGCTGACTTCATGGCGCACCTCGTCATTGCCGATGCGCTGTGGCTCAGTGAGCAGCCCGTAAAGCCGATCGGCTCGGGCGACGGCGCGGTCGATTTCGGTGTTTTCCAGCAACAGCAAAAACTCACTGCCGGCGATGCGCGCCGCGGTGTCGCTGGCCAACAGGCTCATGGACAGGCAGCGGCTGGCCTCACGCAGCATCGCTTCGACGCCCTGAGGGCCGAACCCTTCGTTGATCACCCGGTAGTTTTCGATCCCCAGGTACAGCAACACCACCGGCCGCCGCGCACTGATCGCACTGCCCAGGCGCTCCATGGCCAGGGCGCGGTTGGGCAAGCCGGTGAGCGGATCATGCAGGGCGTTATGCGCCAATTGCCGTTCGCGCACAGCGATGCCGCTTTGCATGGCGTTGAAGGCGCGGGCCAGCAAGCCGAATTCATCGTGGCTGCGCACCCGCACCGGCGTGCGGTAGTCACCGGCACCAATGCGTTCAGCGGCTTCCACCAGGGCAGTGAGCGGGCGCGACACACGTCGCGCCAAAATCAATGCGGCCACCAGCGACACCAGCAGCACCGCCAGGGCGATGCCGAGGAACTGCCGGTCCAGCGGCGCAAAGGATTCCAGCGCATGGTCCAGCGGGCTTTGCAGCAACACGCGCACTTGATCGCCATCGCCGGTGTTGGCCAGCGGCAGCACCTGGCTCAGTACACGCTGCCCGTGGAACTCATTGATCTGCGCTTCAGGGTTGGGGTGGCTGTCGCGCATCAGGCTGATGACCGTGTCTTGATAGGCCTCAGGCTGAGTGCTGAACAACTGGCCGACGCGGCCGTCCTGCTCACTGAGGAACGACACTTCAAGGTTGCTCATGGAGCGCAGTTCATTGGCGAACAGCTTGTCCATGGGCAAGCCCATGACCACACGGGCGATAGGCTGCGGGTCGAGCACTTCGTCCTGCACCAGTAAATAGGGCTGGCCGTCCATGGCGACGATGAGCATTTGCTGGCCACTGCGCCGCGCATGACGCAGGGCCTGTGCATAAGGAAACACCGCGCCCTGCACCAACACCGGCAAGGTGCTGACCATCACCTTGCCATCCAGGCCAAGCACAAACACCTCGGTGGAGTGGATCCCGGTGCCATGCCGGCGCAACGCCGCCAGAATCGAATCGGCCTTGGCGTCGATCACCGCTTGTTTGAAAGGACCGTCCACGGTCAGCCAGTCCAACCCGTATTGCAGGCGGCGCCCGCGCAGGTCCAACAGGCGTTCAAAGACTTGGATGCCCGTGCTGAGCTGAACCTGGGCCTGGTTTTCCACGGCGTGGGTGGTGGCAACCTTGACCGCAAAGTAAGTGGCCGCCACCACCACCAGCAACAACAGCGCCAGCACCCCGGCGATACGGGTCTGGAACGTGTGTCGCCACCGCATGGCCGACCCCTGCGGCTGCGTTCGCCTCTCTGTGCCGCTGGGTCCCTTGGTCATACGCATCCCTGGCGAAGCTGATCTGACGTCAAAAAAACATCCATTTAAATTGAATAGTTGTTTTAAGCAGATTAGCTGGGACTTGGGATAAGTACACCCAATTGGGACGGGGACTTTAACGCCATTTTATTGGCGGAACAGGCGCGTCAAGCGTGGGACGCGGAGCGTCCGAGGCTGCATTCCCACGCGGAGCGTGGGAACGATCCGGCTTAAACGCTGCGGGCGCGCATAAAGTCGCCCCAGCGGCGCACCAGGTAGTTGTGCTCATCCATCACCGAGTTCCACACCGCGATATGCCCCATGCGTTGCTCGTAGGAGCCGCCATCACGCACCTCACCGATGTCGATCAACGGCAACCCGTCACTGCCAAGCAACTCCTCGCGGGCCGGCAGGCCGGCGTACCAGTAATCCCACTCGGCACTGCTCAAATGGTCGCGGGTGCGCGCCGGGTTGCCGATGTAGTAACCCTGGCGGGCCATCATCGCGCCCGGCCAGCCGGACAACCACCAATTGAGATAGGCATACGCCGCATCCAGCACCGGGCCCTGGGCATGACGCGACAACGACAAGCCGCCAAACCAGGCGCGATAGCCTTCACGCGGCACCGCCAAGCGGTACTTCACACCCGCACGGTGCAGGCGCATCAAGGTCGGCGACCACAGGCTCTGGATATCGATGCTCGGGCTGAGCATCAACTGCGCGGCTTCTTCATCATCGGACCAGAACGCGGCGAAGTGCCCTTCCTTCTGCTTGCGCACCAGGATGTCGGCCAGCACATCGATCTCTTCGATGCTCATGTTGCCGATGTCCTTGAACCGCGCCAGCCCCGCGCCCTGCACGGCCAGCGCCGCATCCAGCGCGCCAATCGCCGCGTCACTTTGCAACGCGGTACGCGCGCGCCAGGCCGGGTCGAGCAGCCAGCCCCAGCTTTCATTGCCGTGGCTGAAGCCGTCGGGCAAACGCTCGGGACGGTAGGCAAAACTGTCGGCATTGTGGGTCAGCGGCAGCATGCTGATGCGCTCGGTCACTGTGCTGCCGAGGCTGCCGTCGTGCTGCACGAACAGGCGCTCACTGGGCACGCTGCCGCTGCCCAGGCGGTCGCTGGCCGACAGCCGGCCGCGCTTGGGCAGGTCGTTGATCTCATGCCACAACGCAATACGCCGTGTGTCGATGGGCTGGATCGCCCGCGCCGGCCACACGAAGTCGACGTTGTGGAACCACTGGTCGTACAGGTCGTAACTCTCGGGTTGCATCACCGCAATGCGCTGGGCCTGCGCTACATCGTGTACCTGGTACACCAGGCGGATACCCAGCTCCTGTTCGGCGCGCACGCGCAGGCATTCCAGCAAGGTCACGGACGTACCAAGGACACGCAATGTGATCATGCCGCAAACCGCCGTGAGAACACCTCAAACGAGCGTCGCAACAGCGCCGGGTCGAGGCCACGCAGGATAAACACCAGGCGTGACTGGCGATCGGTGCCAGGCCATGCAGGCAAATGCACCGGAGCATGCAGGCAATGCTGCACGCCATGAATGACGATAGGGGCCGAGCTGGCGTTCACGTTGAGCAGTCCTTTGACGCGAAGAATTCGTTCGCCGTGGCATCTTAACAGCATCGACAACCACACCCCGAAGCCCACCCAATCCAGCGGCTGCTCGAACGTCAGGCAGCATACCTGGGCAGCACCGTGGCTCGCCGTGGGGGTGCGATGCAGCTGCCAGCGGCTGACTTCAGCCGCGGGTTCGGCGCTGCGCAAACCTTCGCCGAGCAACAGTTGGTCGCCGCTGTGAACCGCCTGGGTGTCGAGGATCGGCGTACCGGCATTCAGCGCCTGCAAATGCGCACGGAGCGCGGTGCAATCACCGGCCAGGTCGGTTTTGCTCAGCAGCAAACGATCCGCCGCCGCCACCTGGGCCAACCACTCAGGGTGCAGGCGCTCCTGCAGTTCGGCGTGACTGGCATCGACCAAGGTGATCACCAGGCCAATGTGAAAACGCCCACGCAGTTGCACGTCGTTGTTTAATGTCGCGAGGATCGGCGCCGGGTCGGCCAGCCCGGTGGTTTCCAGGATCACGCGTTTGAACGCCGGGATCTCGCCGCGCTCACGGCGTTGCAACAGGCCGAGCAGCGCGTCTTTCAACTCGCCGCGAATCGAGCAGCACACGCAGCCGCTGGGCAGCAGCACGGTGTCTGGCGCGACCTCTTCCACCAACAGATGGTCGATGCCGATATCGCCGAATTCATTGATCAACAGCGCGGTATCACCGAGGCTTTCGCCTTGCAGCAAACGCTTGAGCAGCGTGGTTTTGCCACTGCCGAGGAAGCCGGTGATGACATTAAGGGCAATGCTCATGACGACTCCAGATGATCGAGTACACGCGGGTCAAGCGGGTCCAACGGGCGCCCGAGCATCCTCTCCGCCGCCTGCCAGAGTTGATCCAGGCCACTCGCCAAAGCCTGCTTGCCGGTAGCGCCCAACAACAAATAGGACGCGCCCTGGAAGTCTTCGACCTTGAGCCGGAACACCGCCAGCACCTGATTGATCGCCGCAATGCGGCGCAGGCGCTCGCGGCGTCTGGGCAATTCATCGCCCAAGGGGTCGCTCCAGTGCAGGTCTTCACCGAGCAAGCCGCAGAGTCCGCACATGCTTACACCTCACTCATGGCATGACATCGCCGGAGTTCGGGCCAAGGGTCTGGCCGACAAACAGGTTGCCGCCCGGCTCACTGGCCAGCAGCACGGCGGTCGGCGCCACCTCATCGGCCAGGCCGAAGCGGCCCAGGGGCAACTCGGCGGCTTTGGCGCGCTTCCAGTCTTGGCTGATGCCGCCCACCAACGGCGTCTCGATCGGGCCGGGTGCGATGGCGTTGACCAGCACGTTGTCCTTGGCCACTTCCAGCGCCAGGGATTTGGTGAAACCGATCACTCCGGCCTTGGCCGCGGCATAGTGGGTCAACTCGGCGCCGCCCTTGATGCCCAGTTGCGAGGCCACATTAATGATGCGGCCCCAGCGCTGCGCGACCATGTGCGGCAGGGCGCGCTGACTGGCGACAAACACACTGGTGAGGTCGACGCGCAGCATGTCGTTCCACATTTCGATGGAGAGGTCGACGCAGCGTGCCTGGGTGAGCATGCCGGCATTGTTGACCAGAATGTCGATACCGCCGAAGTGCTCGACGCAGCGGTCGACACTGGCCTGGGCGCCTTCGACGCTGCCCACATCGGCCAGGCACTCGACCACCTCGGCGCCAAGGTTACGGCAGGTGATCGCGGTTTCGGCGAGGCTGGCGGCGTTACGGTCAGCCAGCAGCAAGCGTGCGCCCTCGGCGGCGTAGGCACGGGCGATGGCGGCACCGATGCCGCTGCCGGCGCCAGTGATTACGGCGCGACGGTTAATGAGTTGGGACATACAAGTCTCCTTGGACAAACACAGTTCCAATGTGGGAGCGGGCTTGCTCGCGAATACGGTGGGTCAGTAACAAATGCATCGACTGACACGGCGCATTCGCGAGCAAGCCCGCTCCCACATTTTTAAATCGTATCCAGTCAGTCGGGCCAGCGCACGGTTAAACCACCGTCGATAACGATGCTTTGGCCAGTCAAATAACTCGACGCCTCACTGGTCAAAAACTGCACCAGCGACGCCACCTCATCCGCCCGCCCTACCCGCCCCAACGGAATCGCCCGCGCGGCCTTGGCCAGGCCTTCAGGCCCCAAAGAGTTCTTCGCATCCAACGACTGCGGCGTCTCGATCAACCCCGGAATCACCGCATTGCAACGAATCCCCAGCGCCGCCAACTCCACCGCCAGCGAACGGCACAACCCCGGCACGCCGGCTTTTGCCGCCGCGTAATGGCTGTGCTCCTGCCAGCCATACACACCGCCGGCAATCGATGAAATCGCCACCAGCGCGCCGCCCTCTTTCATGTGCCGGCTTGCCGCGCGAAAGGTGCGCATCACCCCCGTCAGGTCGACATTGAGCATCTCGTCCCACAGTTCATCGGTCATCTCCAGCAATGGCGCACGGCGCAGCAAGCCGGCGTTGGCCACGGCGTAATCGAGACGGCCGAAGTGCTGCACGGCGGCCTCGGCCAGGGCGTCTACCGAGGCGCTATTGCCCACGTCCAGCGGCAACATCAGGCATTCACCGCGGGCTTCTTTTACCAGGGCCACGGTGGTATTCGGGTCATGGGGATCGGCCGGGAAATACCCGCCGACCACCGCCACGCCGCTGCGCGCATACGCCACGGCGAGGGCTTGGCCGATGCCGCTGGCGGCACCGGTAATCAAGGCAACTTTACGGCTCATCTGACACTCCTTACTGAACGGTTTCCGGGCGCACATGGCGTGCGGCAAACATCAGCGCACCGGACAAGAAGCACGGCAGCGCGCCGAACCACAGCGCGGCGGTCTGCCAATCACTGCCGGCGGACAACACCTGGGTGGCGCCAAACCCTGCGACCACTGCACCAATCGGGCCCATGGCATGGATGATCGCGCCGCCGGTGGCACGGATGCTGGTCGGGAAACTCTCGCTGATAAAGAACAACGCCGCCGAGTACGGCCCGATCAGGAAGAACAGGCCCAGGCTGTACAGCCCCACCACCATCGGCATATTGCTTGGGCCAAACAGCATCCCGGCAAATGCCAGGCCGCCGAGCATCCAGCCCAGGCCGATAACATTGCGGCGGCCGATCTTGTCGCCCATCCAGCCGTGGGTCAGGTAGCCGCAGTAACCCACCAGGTTCGACAGCACGAGGATGATCAGCGAGTTCTCGAACGAAATATGGTGCACGCTGACGATCACCGAGGTGCCGAGCACGCTGAACACCTGGATCGCTGCCCAGTTCAGCAACAGCGCGGCGCCGATCACCAGCGTGGCGCGCCGGGCCGGGCCACGGAAGGCGGCTTTAAGGCCAGCCTTGCTGTGTTCGTCGTAGTCGACGCCGTAGGTCACGGCGACGTTTTGCGCTTCTTTTACCGCGCCGCTTTTACGCAGCTCGCTGATGCGCTGGTGGATCTGGAACTGGGGGCTCTCCTTGAGTTTGCGCGCCATGATCGCGATCACGATGGCCGGGATCGCTGCAAAGATGAAGCAACCCTGCCAGCCGATAATCGGCAGCAACAGCGCGGTCAACCCGGCCGCGATCAACGCACCCACCGGCCAGCCGCCCTGCACCAGGCTGTAGATAAACCCACGGCGCTTGGTCAGTCGCGGGTCTTCGGAAGCGCCGTACAACTCGCTCAGGTAGGTGGCGTTGACGGTTTCCTCGGCATAGCCCAGGCCGCCCAGCGAACGAATCAGAATCAGCGGCGACTTGCCCCACGCACCGCCAATCGCGGTGAGCGCCGAGCACAGTGCGGAACCGGCCACGGTAAAAATAATGCCTTTGCGCCGGCCCAACTTGTCCACAACCGGGCCAATCGCAAAGGCGACCACCGCCGTGCCCACCGCCACCCACGTTGCAATTTCAGCTTGCTCCACTTCACCCCAGCCAAAGTGCCGGCCGATCTCCGGCAGCAAGGTGCCGAACAGGATGAAGTCATACACCGCAAACACCCAGGCGAAAAACGCGATCCAGGTGGCAAAACGCACCTCCTGGGACGTCAGTTGCCGGGGTTTCCAGCCAGTCAGGTCAAGCTTGTTATAGATGGACATAATCGCGCCTCGGGGGGATGGGCAAAGGGGTCAGGTACGCGGTTGGCGGCGGATAAAGTCGTCGGCGATTTCGTCGAAGGTGACGAAGCGCACACCCGCATGGCTCTGGATGTGTTCGATCAGGCGCTCGAGCATCAACAGCACTTGCGGGCGACCGGACACGTCGGGGTGGATGGTCATGGTGAACACCGCGTGTTCGTGTTCGCGGTAGACCCAGTCGAACTGGTCGCGCCACATTTCTTCCAGGTGACGCGGGTTGACGAAGCCGTGGCTGTTGGGGGCTTTTTTGATGAACATCATTGGCGGCAGGTCGTCGAGGTACCAGTTGGCCGGGATTTCCACCAGGTCGGTTTCTTCGCCGCGCACCAAAGGTTTCATCCAGGTATCCGGGTGCTGGCTGTAATCGATCTTGGTCCAGCTGTCGCCCTTGCGCACGTAGTACGGGTGGAAGTCGTTGTGCATCAGGCTGTGGTCGTACTTGATGCCTTTTTTCAGCAGCAGCTCGTTGGTGACCTTGCTGAATTCCCACCAGGGCGCGACATAACCGGTCGGGCGTTTGCCGGTGACTTGAGTGATCAGCTCGATGGATTTATCCAGCACGATCTCTTCCTGCTCGGCGGTCATCGCAATCGGGTTTTCGTGGCTGTAGCCGTGCACGCCGATTTCGTGGCCGGCGTCGGCCACCGCCTTCATCTGCTCGGGGAAGGTTTCCATCGAGTGGCCGGGGATAAACCAGGTGGTGCGCAGGCCGTAGCGCTCGAACAGTTTGAGCAGGCGCGGCGCGCCGATTTCACCCGCGAACAGGCCGCGGGAGATGTCGTCCGGCGAGTCTTCACCGCCGTAGGAACCGAGCCAGCCGGCGACGGCGTCTACGTCGACGCCAAATGCACAGAGAATGTCTTTAGCCATGGTATGTCTCCTTAAAAGTTCAGGGTGGTTTCGACCGACAGCGCGGCCCTGAGCAGGCGCGCGTCTTCGCCACTCGGAGTGCTGAGCAGCAGACCGGTGGGCAAGCCCAGGGCGTCACGGCCGCTGGGCAGGCTGACGCCAGGCATGTCGAGCAAACTGCCGGGCATGGTCAGGCGCAGGGTGGCGAGGTTGGTTTTGACGAACAGCTCGTCGTCGGCTTGCAGCGGTGCCAGCGCCGGGGCGACATGGGCGACCGTCGGGGTGATGAGCACGGCGCCGTCGAGCTCATCGACCAGTTGGAGCTGCAAGCGGCGGCGCGCGTCGATCAGGTGCAGCAATTGGCTGGCGGGCAATTCACGTGCGGCCTCCAGGCGCCGGCGCACACGCGGGTCGAGTTGCTCGGCATCACTGCTGTCCAACAGGTTTTCGTGCAGGGCGAAGGCTTCGAATGAGCCGAGCCAGCCGTCCTGCTTGATCAGGTTGAGGGTGGCCTGGAAGGTGGCTGATGCGCGCACCTCGATCAGCGCACCGGCGGCCTTAAGCTGGTCCACCGCGCGCAGCAGGTTATTGCGCACGGCAGGCTCGATGTCTTCCAGCGCGCCCTGCTCAAGCACAAAACGCTGGCCCTTGAGGCTACGGGCGACGTGCTGTTGCGTGCGGCCGTTGAGCAGGTCGTCGATGGCCAGCGCATCGCGTACGCTGCGGGTCAGCGGGCCGAGGCTGTCGAGGGTGTGCGCCAACGGGAATACGCCGTCGCGGCTGTAGCGTCGACAGCTGCTGCGATAGCCCACCACACCATTGAGCGCTGCGGGAATGCGGATCGAGCCGGCCGTGTCGGTGCCCATGGCGATGGGCACGATCCCCGCCGCCACCGCGACCGCCGAGCCCGACGAAGAGCCGCCGGGGATACGCGGTTGATCGCTGCCACTGGGGTTATGGGGCGTGCCGAAATGCGGGTTCAGGCCCAGCCCGGAATACGCCAGTTCGCTGAGGTTGGTCTTGCCGAGGCTGACCATTCCGGCGCGGCACAACAGCCCGACACTGGGCGCATCGATCAAGGCCGGCGCAGCGTTGCGGCGATAGGCGGCGCCTGCAGTGGTGATGCTGCCGGCCACGTCGAACAAATCCTTCCAGGCCAGTGGCACGCCGTCGAATAAGCTTAAGGGCTGGCCGGCACGCCAGCGCGCGGTTGCCGCCTCGGCCTCACGGCGTGCGCGCTGGGCGGTCAGGGAAATAAACACACTGGGCGCCATGCTCGCGTGGACGAGTGCCTGTTCCAGCGCCTGCACCGGGTCGTTGCGACCGCTGGCAAAGTCCTGGGCCATTGAGGTGGCGTCTGACATCGAGATGACCCTCACAAAACGTACATATTAATAAAATGTACATTTTACAAAGGCAGATTTCGTGCCAGTCTCTTTGGACCTGTTGTCGTGCCCGTAAGGTTTATCGCCAACAACTGCGGGATAGATGGATTTGCGGTCTGTAAAAAAAAGTGACGTGAGTGATGAGGCTAGCCCCAATTGAAATAATGTATCTTTTATTAATAAATACATTTTGGTGCGAAAAGTAACGTTTTTCTCTTTCCGGCCCCAAAAAAGTGCCACCCCTGTGGCGCGGAGTGACAGGCTCATCTATGAGAGAATCCCCGGCCACTTTCCTACACGCCCAAGAGAACACGATGAAAGCAGTGTCCGCCTCGGCCTCCCGTTACGCGATGATTCACCAAGTGTTGCGTAATGCGATCGTCAACGGCACCGCGCGCCATGGGCTGGTGCTGCTGGAAGCGCCCCTGGCCGAACTCTTCGGCACCAGCCGCGTGCCGGTACGCAAGGCTCTGGACCTGCTGCATGACGAGGGCCTGATCTGCCGCTTCAATGGCCGGGGTTACCTGATCAACCCCAAAGGCCTGGCCATGGAGCCGCTGCGCTTGCCCCTGAGCCAGGCGCATCTGGGCCTTGATGGCGAGGCTGAGTGGGTGGATACGCGGCCGCTGGGTGAGCGGATCGTCGAGGAAATCGGCGCGGCGCTGTCCACCTGCATCGCTTTTGGCCATTACCGCCTGGACGAGCAAGCCGCCGCCGACCACTACGGCGTCAGCCGTGCCGTGGTGCGTGAAGCGCTGATGCGCCTGCGCGACCGTGGCCTGGTGGAAAAAGAACCCTACTCCCAGTGGTTGGCCGGGCCATTGACCGCGCGGGAAGTCACCGAAGACTACGAATTGCGCGCTTGCCTGGAACCCGAGGCGCTGCGCCAGAGCGCGCCAAACCTGGACCGCGAGCTGCTCGAAGCGATGTTGCAGCGCGTGCTGGAGGCCCAGCAAAACCCGCACTGCAGCCTGGAAACCATCGAGCAGATCGAAGAAGACTTGCACCAACGCTGCCTGGCGGGCTTGCAAAACCGCAAGATCGCCGCGCTGATCCGCCAGGGCCAGAGCCCGATGATCATCAGTCGTATTTTTTACCGTTTACTGGGGATCGGCGCAGATCCTGCCATGCTCGCCGAACATCGCCTGATTCTGGAGTTGTTGCTGCATGGGGCATTTGATGCGGCGGCGCTGAACTTGCGCGAGCATTTGCAGCGGGCGCGGCAGCGGATGTTGCAGCGGCTTAAGGTGCTGTCGGTATTACCGGAGCAGCCGCTGCCGGCCTACCTGCACAAAATCAGCTGACTTCACTCCCACATGGACTCAGCGTCGTTTTAGAAATTTCATGCAATATGTTGCTATCTCACGCCCACCATTGAAACCACCGCAACCCCGCCCCATCTAACCTGCATACTTCCTTATGCAGGTGCCCCATGAGCGACCAGCAAGAATTCCCGGACATCGACCTGAACGATTACGCCGACCCCGAAAACGCTGAACACGAAACCTCGTCCAACACTGGCCTGGCCCTGCCTGGGCAAAACCTGCCGGACAAGGTCTATATCATCCCGATCCACAACCGGCCGTTTTTCCCGGCGCAGGTATTGCCGGTCATCGTCAACGAAGAGCCGTGGGCCGAAACCCTGGAGCTGGTGAGCAAATCCGACCACCACTCGCTCGCGCTGTTTTTCATGGACACGCCCCCCGAAGACCCGCGCCACTTCGACACCTCCAGCCTGCCGCTGTACGGCACGCTGGTGAAGGTGCACCACGCCAGCCGCGAAAACGGCAAGCTGCAATTTGTCGCCCAGGGCCTGACCCGCGTGCGTATCAAGACCTGGCTCAAGCACCATCGCCCGCCGTACCTGGTGGAAGTCGAATACCCGCACCAGCCCACCGAGCCGACCGATGAGGTCAAGGCCTACGGCATGGCGCTGATCAACGCGATCAAAGAGCTGTTGCCGCTCAACCCGCTGTACAGCGAAGAGCTGAAGAACTACCTCAACCGCTTCAGCCCCAACGACCCGTCACCGCTCACCGACTTCGCCGCCGCGCTCACCTCGGCCACCGGTAACGAGTTGCAGGAAGTGCTGGACTGCGTGCCCATGCTCAAGCGCATGGAAAAAGTGCTGCCGATGCTGCGCAAGGAAGTTGAAGTTGCGCGCCTGCAAAAAGAGATTTCCGCCGAGGTGAACCGCAAGATCGGTGAGCATCAGCGCGAGTTCTTCCTCAAGGAACAACTCAAGGTCATCCAGCAAGAGCTGGGCTTGACCAAGGATGACCGCAGCGCCGACGTCGAACAGTTCGAGCAACGCCTGGTGGGCAAAGTGTTGCCGACCCAGGCGCAGAAACGCATCAGCGAAGAAATGAACAAACTGTCGATCCTGGAAACCGGATCGCCGGAATACGCGGTTACGCGCAACTACCTGGACTGGGCCACTTCCGTGCCGTGGGGCGTGTATGGCGAGGACAAACTCGACCTCAAACACGCACGCAAGGTGCTGGATAAGCACCATGCGGGCCTTGACGATATCAAGAGCCGTATCCTCGAGTTCCTGGCGGTGGGTGCCTATAAGGGCGAAGTCGCCGGGTCCATCGTGCTGCTGGTGGGGCCGCCGGGTGTGGGCAAGACCAGTGTGGGTAAATCCATCGCCGAATCCCTGGGCCGGCCGTTCTACCGCTTCAGCGTCGGCGGCATGCGCGACGAGGCCGAGATCAAGGGCCATCGCCGCACCTACATCGGCGCCCTGCCGGGCAAACTGGTGCAGGCGCTTAAAGATGTGGAAGTGATGAACCCGGTGATCATGCTCGACGAGATCGACAAGATGGGCCAGAGCTTCCAGGGCGACCCGGCGTCGGCGCTGCTGGAAACCCTGGACCCGGAGCAGAACGTCGAATTCCTCGACCACTACCTGGACCTGCGCCTGGACCTGTCCAAAGTGCTGTTCGTGTGCACCGCCAACACCCTGGACTCGATCCCCGGCCCGTTGCTGGACCGGATGGAAGTGATTCGCCTGTCGGGCTATATCACCGAAGAAAAAGTCGCCATTGCCAAACGCCACCTGTGGCCCAAGCAGCTGGAAAAAGCCGGCGTGGCGAAAACCAGCCTGAGCATCAGCGACGGCGCCCTGCGCGCCTTGATCGACGGTTATGCGCGGGAAGCCGGGGTGCGCCAGCTGGAGAAACAGCTGGGCAAACTGGTGCGCAAGGCGGTGGTCAAGTTGCTGGATGAGCCGGCCTCGGTGATCAAGATCGGCAACAAGGACCTGGAAAGCTCATTGGGCATGCCGGTGTTCCGCAACGAGCAAGTGCTGTCCGGCACCGGTGTGATCACCGGCCTGGCCTGGACCAGCATGGGCGGCGCGACCTTGCCGATTGAGGCGACGCGCATTCATACGCTCAACCGCGGCTTCAAACTCACCGGGCAGTTGGGTGAAGTGATGAAAGAGTCCGCCGAGATTGCCTACAGCTACATCAGCTCGAACCTGAAGTCGTTTGGTGGGGATCCGAAGTTCTTCGATGAAGCCTTCGTGCACCTGCACGTGCCGGAAGGCGCCACACCCAAAGACGGCCCGAGCGCGGGTGTGACCATGGCCAGTGCGTTGCTGTCGCTGGCACGCAACCAGCCGCCGAAAAAAGGCGTGGCCATGACCGGCGAGCTGACCTTGACCGGGCATGTACTGCCAATTGGCGGGGTACGCGAGAAGGTGATTGCGGCGCGGCGTCAGAAGATTCATGAGCTGATTTTGCCGGAGCCGAACCGTGGCAGCTTTGAGGAATTGCCGGAGTACCTGAAGGAAGGCATGACGGTGCACTTTGCCAAGCGTTTTGCTGACGTGGCGAAGGTCTTGTTCTGATCAGATCGTTCCCACGCTCTGCGTGGGAATGCCTCGCTGGACGCTCTGCGTCGGCTGTTGGGACGCAGAGCGTCCCTTGCTGCATTCCCACGCGGAGCGTGGGAACGATCTCCCCGCTTGTCACACCCTGTCTCATCTTCGGTTATGCTCGCCCTTCGTCGTGAATGAACGGAGCCCCCATGACCGCTGCCCGCCTGTTTCTCCCCTTGAGCCTTGCCCTGCTGGCCGGATGCGCCAGTGCCCCCAAGCAAAACGTCAGCGTGGATAACCAGAGCGCCTGCCCGCTCCAGCTTAAAACCGGACAAAACCTGATCCTTACCTTGCCGAGCAACCCCACCACCGGCTACCGCTGGGCCATCCAGGATTCTGCCGGCGGCGCGTTGCGCGCTTTGAGCCCGGAGGTCTACAGCAGCAGCGAATCCGGTGTGATCGGGGGCGGCGGCCAGTCGACCTGGCGCTTCCAGGCCTTCGCAGCCGGCCAAGGCCGTTTGCGCCTGACCTCCCAGCAACCCTGGGAGCCAGAAGCCGAACCTGCCGAAACCTTCGACTGCGCCATTACGGTGAACTGATATGCCATGGCTGATCCTCGCGCTGATGGGCGCCGGCACCTTTATCTATGGCCTGACCACCCACGCCACCTTGTTGTGCCTGCTGGTCAAACCGTTGCCGGTGCTGGCACTGCTGGGCTGGCTGCATGATGCGCCGCCCACCGACTATCGACGCTGGATCAGCCTGGGGCTGATTTTTTCCCTGGTCGGCGATGTGCTGCTCGCCTGGCCGGGCGACCTGTTTATCTTTGGCCTTGGCGCGTTCCTGTTTGCGCACCTGGCGTATTTGAAAGCTTATTTCAGCGATTGCCGCCGGCTGGCGGTGTTGCCCTTGGTATTGGCGCTGGCGGTCGGCGCGATTTTGTTGAGCATCCTGATTTCCCACGGCCTGGGCAACTTGTTGGTGCCGGTGGTGGTTTATGCGCTGGTGATCAGTGCCATGCTCTGGCGCGCACTGGCGCGGCTGGGCAGTGAGGTGCCGAAACGCTCGGCCGGGCTTGCGGCAGCGGGAGCGGTGTCGTTTGTGTTTTCCGACACGCTGATCGGCATCAATCGTTTTGTGCTGGCTTTCGATGCGGCGCCGTATTTGCTGATCATCACCTACTGGCTCGGCCAGTGGGGCATCACGGCCTCGGCTTTCCATCAGACAACCCGCGCACACGAGGGCCAACTTGGCTAAAATGCCGGCCTTTCCCCCTCGTCGCCGGAACAACCGTGAGCAAAGAACCCGATCGCCTATTCGCCCAGCCCCTGCCCCAGGTGCCGGACTTCGCCTTTAACGAGGACGTGGTGCGGGTGTTCCCGGACATGATCAAGCGCTCGGTGCCGGGTTACCCGACCATCGTCGAGAACCTCGGCGTGCTCGCGGCGCAATTTGCCCAACCGGGCAGCGTGCTCTACGACCTCGGTTCGTCCCTGGGCGCAGTGACCCAAGCGTTGCGTCGCCACGTGCGCACCGACGGCTGCCGAGTGATTGCGGTGGATAACTCCGCAGCGATGGTCGAGCGTTGCCGCGAATACCTCAACGGGCAAGACTCGATGTTCCAGGAGTTGCTGCCGGTTGAGGTGATCGAGGGCGACATTCTCGCGCTGCAATTCCAGCCCGCTTCAGTGGTGGCGTTGAACTTCACCCTGCAATTTATCGCGCCCGACCAACGCCTGGCGTTGCTCGGGCGTATCCGCCAGTCGCTGCTGCCAGGCGGGGCGTTGATCCTCTCGGAAAAGCTGCGTTTCAACGATCCCGAAGAACACGCGCTGCTCACCGATCTGCATATCGCCTTCAAACGCGCCAACGGCTACAGCGAACTGGAAATTGCCCAGAAGCGCAGCGCCATCGAAAACGTCATGAAGCCCGACAGCCTCGAAGAACACCGCGAACGCCTGCTGGCGGCCGGGTTCTCGAAAGTCGTGCCGTGGTTCCAGTGTCTTAACTTTGCCTCGTTGATTGCCTTGCCATGATTGATTTGTCCCCCCTCGCCCGCCATTTGGTCGGCACTCCTCTGGCCGTGTGGGCCCAGGGCCTGCAAGCGCAGCTCGACAGCAAGATGGAAAAGGGCCACGGCGACCTGGAGCGCTGGCAAAGTGCGCTGGATGCACTGCCGCAGATCCAGCCCAGCGAAGTCGATTTGCTCAATGGCCTGACGCTTGATACCGCTTGCGACGACGCTACCCGCGCGCAAATGCACACCGCGCTGATGGGCCTGAGCCCGTGGCGCAAAGGCCCGTTCAACCTGTTCGGCGTGCACGTGGACACCGAATGGCGTTCGGACTGGAAGTGGTCGCGGGTGGCGCCGCACCTGGATTTGAACGGCAAACGCATCCTCGATGTGGGCTGCGGCAACGGCTATTACATGTGGCGCATGCTCGGCGCGGGCGCCGACAGCGTGATTGGCGTGGACCCGAACTGGCTGTTTTTCTGCCAGTTCCAGGCGGTGCAGCGCTACTTGTCCGAACCGAAGGCCTGGCACTTGCCGTTCCCGTTTGAAGACCTGCCGTCGAACCTGGAAGGCTTCGATACGGTGTTTTCCATGGGCGTGTTTTATCACCGCCGCTCGCCGATCGAGCATCTGCTGGCGCTCAAGGACACCCTGGTCAAAGGTGGCGAGCTGGTGCTGGAAACCCTGGTCGTGGACGGCGACCAGCAGCAAGTACTGGTGCCGGAAGACCGCTACGCGCAGATGCGCAACGTGTGGTTCCTGCCGTCGGTGCCGGCGCTGATGCTGTGGCTGCGCCGCGCGGGTTTCAGTGAAGTGCGGTGTGTGGATGTGAGTGTGACCACGGTTGAGGAACAGCGTGGCACGGAGTGGATGAAGTATCAGTCGCTGAGTGATTTTTTGGACCCGGAGGATCACAGCAAGACCATCGAAGGGCTGCCGGCGCCAATGCGGGCGGTGATCATCGCCAAAAAGTAGCCCCAAACAGATCGTTCCCACGCTCCGCGTGGGAATGCAGTCAGGGACGCTCTGCGTCCCAAAGCGTGACGCAGAGCGTCACAAGAGGCATTCCCACGCGGAGCGTGGGAACGATCATTAACGAGCTCTGCGGGCCTTGAAGAACTCACTCAGCACCGTGCCGCATTCCTCAGCCAGCACCCCACCTTCATACAGCACCCGGTGGTTCAAAAAAACCTGGGTAAAAAACTGCCCCTGGCTTTGCACAATCCCGGCCTTGGGCTCCAGCGCGCCGTACACCACCCGTGCAATGCGCGAATGCACAATCAAACCAGCGCACATGCTGCACGGTTCCAGCGTCACATACAGCGTGCTGCCCACCAGCCGATAGTTACTGATCGCCTGTGCGGCGGCGCGGATGGCGACCATTTCGGCATGGGCGCTGGGGTCGTTGCCGCTGATGGGGCAGTTGAAGCCACGGCCGATGATTTCACCGTCCTGCACCAGCACCGCGCCCACGGGCACTTCGCCCAGTTCGGCACCTTGGGCGGCAAGGGCCAGGGCTTCACGCATGAAGTGCTGGTCACGGCTGCGGTCGATAATCGCCGCGGGGCGAATCTGGCGCATCACGCCACCTCGATGGCGGCCATCAGGCCGGTTTCCATATGGTCGATCACGTGGCAGTGAAACATCCACACGCCCGGGTTATCGGCCACCAACGCCACGCGAGCACGCTCGTTTTTGCCCAGCAGGTAGGTGTCGGTGAAATACGGAATCACCTTGTGGCGGTTCGAGGCGATCACCTTGAAACTCATGCCGTGCAGGTGAATCGGGTGCTGGTACTGGGTCATGTTTTTCAATTCAAAAATGTAGCTTTTGCCCTTCTCCAGCTTGGCAATCGGGCGGTCGGCGCAGGTCTTGTCGGTGATGTCCCAGGCCTTGCCGTTGATCTGCCACAGGCTCGGCGGTTTGCCGTCATCCACCGACACGCTCCCGACCCACTCGAAATTGAAGTTGAGTTTCTCGGCATTCGCCAGGTCCGGCTCGGCAATCGGGTTGGCAGGCAACGCCGGTGGCCATTCGGTGGGTGCGTCGGTATTGGCCACTGAACGGAAAGTGCCGAGGCGCACCGGGCCGTTACGGATCGACAGTTCTTCACCCGCCGGCGGGGCCTTGATCGCCAGGCAAATGCGCATGCCTGGGCCGAGCCAGTATTCCTTGCCCAGTGGGCGCGGCTCGATGGGGTTGCCATCCAGTGCGTAGATCTGCGCTTCAACGTCGGGGATATTGAGGCGATACGTCAGGGTGTTGTCGAGGTTGAGCAAGCGCACACGGGTGATCTGCCCGGCAGGCAGGTCAATCACCGCCTGGGGCACGCCATTGATGGTCGACAACCGCCCGGCCGTGCCACCACGCGCCGCTTCACGGGGCACGCTGAAGGCGACAAATGCGCCCTCTTCGTCCACGTGCCAGCTTTTCAGGCTCAAGGTGCATTCGTGTTTGAAGCCGGTGGGCTCGCGCTCTTCGACAATCAGCGGGCCGACCAGGCCACGGCCGAGTTCTTCGCTGCTGTTCACGTGCGGGTGATACCAGTAGCTGCCGGCATCGGGCACGCGGAATTTGTAGTCGAAATATTCACCGGGCAGTACCGGCAGTTGCGAGACGTAGGGCACACCGTCCATTTCCAGCGGCAAACGGATGCCGTGCCAGTGAATGGTGGTGGCGACCGGCAGGTGGTTGATAAAACGCACCCGCAGCCACTCGCCCTGGCGCACACGCAACTCGGTACCCGGCGCCGAGGGGCCGAACGCCCAGGCTTCGGTCTTGTGGCCGGGCACCAGCTCCACGTCCAACGGTGCGGCGATCAGCTCGTAATCGTGGCCCGCCTGCGCCTCGGCGACTTTCCCCAGCCAGTAGCGATAGGCGCCCCCGGCACCGACGCCCACGACGGCCAGGCCTGCCAGGCCACCCAGGATTTGTCGACGGGAAAAGGATCGGGACACAACAACCTCACGTATCGGCCGCAGGCCAGGGGCCCGCAAAGGGCAGATACGATACACCTGCATCGGCTAAACAGTAAGGCTTCGCATTGCCGCATGGCGAAAACGCTGGGAATCTAAAGATGAGAATGGGCCAATGTGGGAGCGGGCTTGCTCGCTCCCACACAAGCCCGCTCCACAGGAGATTTCCAGTGTCTGATCAGTGCTTGGCAGCCGCCAGAATCAGGGCTTTCATCTCGGCAACCGCGCCTTTGAAACCGACGAACAGCGCATGCGCCACCAGCGCGTGGCCGATGTTCAGCTCGTTGATGCCCTTGATCGCGGCCACGGCTTCCACGTTGTGGTAGTGCAGGCCATGGCCGGCGTTGACGATCAGGCCTTCACTGAGGCCGCACTTGACGCCGTCGATGATGCGCTGCAGCTCCTCGGCCACTTCGGTGGGCGTGGTGGCATCGGCGTAACGGCCGGTGTGCAGTTCGATCGCCGGCGCGCCAACGCGACGCGAGGCTTCGATCTGGCGCTCGTCGGCATCGATGAACAGCGACACTTCGCTGCCGATCTTCGACAGGCGCTCTACCGCCGCCTTGATCCGCGCTTCCTGGCCGGCCACGTCGAGGCCGCCTTCGGTGGTGAGTTCCTGGCGGGTTTCCGGCACCAGGCAGATGTGCGCCGGGCGGATGCGCTCGGCGAACGCCATCATTTCTTCGGTGACGCCCATCTCGAAGTTCATGCGGGTTTGCAGCACGTCCTTGAGCAGCAGTACATCGCGCTCCTGGATGTGACGGCGGTCTTCGCGCAGGTGCACGGTGATGCCGTCGGCGCCCGCTTCTTCGGCGTCCAGCGCGGCCTTGACCGGGTCGGGGTAACGGGTGCCCCGGGCCTGGCGCAGGGTGGCGACGTGGTCGATGTTGACGCCAAGAAGAATGCGATTGCTGGTGGTCACGGAAGCGCTCCTGAAAAGGGAAAGAAACGCTGCACAGCATACACGGGGTTGTCAGGGCTTTCGAAACAACTCGCGACTGACCAGCGGGCGCCCGCCCAGATGCACGGCCAACGCCTGGCGCATCAAGCGTTTGGCAGCGGACAAGGCGCCAGGGGCGCTCCAGTCGGCTTCGCTCATGGCCAACAGCTCGGTGCCCTGGAACAGGCCCGGTTGCAGCAGGTACACGCGCTCAAGCCCGGCGTCGACTTGCAGGCGGTACATGCCGTCGGCGGCGATGGGATCGCCGTGCAGGTCATTGCTCAGTTCGAAGCCGTAGCCCAGGTCGTCGAGCAGCCGCCATTCGAAGGCGCGCAGCAGCGGCTCCAGCGGGCGACCTTCGGCCAGGGCTACCAGCGTGGCGGCATAGTGATCGAAGACGGCGGGGTGCGGGTCTTCGGCGGGCAGCAGGCGGATCAGCAGCTCATTAAGGTAAAGCCCGCTGAACAGCGCTTCGCCATTGAGCCAGGCCGAGGTGCCGACGCTTTCCAGGCGGCCAACGTTTTTCAGCTCGCCCTTGCCACGAAACTCCACGTCCAGCGCCACAAACGGCCGTGCCAGCGTGCCCGCCTTGCCCCGCGCACTGCGCAACACCGCGCGCAAGCGGCCTTGGGGCGTGAGGAAATCCACCAAAGCGCTGGTCTCGCGGTAGGCGCGGCTGTGCAGCACGTAGGCGAGTTGGCTGGGGGGTGGGGTTTGGGACATGAGTTCTCTCAGCTGGAATGCAATATTGAAAACGATACAAACCTAATGTGGGAGCGGGCTTGCTCACGAATGCGGTGGGTCAGCCAATATATGTACTGACTGATCCACCGCATTCGCGAGCAAGCCCGCTCCCACATTTTGTCTTGCGGCGCTAGCGAAGACCGATTACAGGTCGCCGTAGCCCAGGGAACGCAGCGCGCGCTCATCATCGGACCAACCACCTTTAACCTTCACCCACAGGTTAAGCATGATCTTGGAATCAAACAGCAATTCCATGTCCTTGCGCGCTTCGGTGCCGATGCGCTTGATGCGCTCGCCCTTGTCGCCAATGATGATTTTCTTCTGGCCGTCACGTTCAACGAGAATCAACGCATGGATATGCAGGGTTTTGCCCTGCTGCTTGAACTCTTCGATTTCGACGGTGATCTGGTACGGCAGCTCGGCGCCCATCTGGCGCATGATTTTCTCGCGTACCAGTTCGGCAGCCAGGAAGCGGCTGCTGCGGTCGGTGATCTGGTCTTCCGGGAAGAAGTGCTCGTTCTCCGGCAGGTGCTGGGCGATCACGCGCTCCAGGGCGTCCAGGTTGTGGCCGTGCTGGGCCGAAATCGGCATGATCTGGGCGTTCGGCAGTTGTTCCTGCAGCCAGCTCAGGTGCGGCATCAGCTCGGCCTTGTCTTCGATGCGGTCGGTCTTGTTCAGCGCGACAATCAACGGGCCGGTGACGTACTGCACACGTTCCAGAACCATCTGGTCTTCGTCGGTCCACTTGGTGCGGTCGACCACGAAAATAACCACGTCGACGTCTTTCAACGCCGCCGAAGCGGTTTTGTTCATGTAGCGGTTCAGCGCCTTCTCGCCACCTTTGTGCATGCCAGGGGTGTCGACGTAGACCGCTTGCACGGTGCCTTCGGTCTTGATGCCCAGCATGTTGTGGCGGGTGGTCTGCGGCTTGCGCGAGGTGATCGCCAGCTTCTGGCCGAGGATGTGGTTCAGCAGCGTGGACTTGCCCACGTTCGGGCGGCCGACGATGGCAACATAGCCACAGCGTGTTGCGGTTGAATCAGTCATGGCCATTCTCCACGCCCAGGGCAATCAGTGCTGCAGCGGCCGCTACCTGTTCGGCAATACGACGGCTCACACCCTGACCTCGGCTTTTTTCATTCAATAAGGTGATTTCACATTCCACGAAAAACACGCGGCAATGCGGCTCACCCTGGATATCCACCACTTCGTAGCGTGGCAGTTCACAACCACGCGACTGCAAGTATTCCTGCAGGCGGGTCTTGGGATCTTTGTTAGTGTCGACCAGCGTCAGGCTCTCGATCTCCGACGCCAGCCAGGCGACTACGCGCTCTTTGGCGGTCTCCATGCCTGCATCCAGGTAGATCGCACCGATCAACGCTTCGAGGGCATCGGCCAGGATCGACTCGCGGCGGAAACCGCCGCTTTTCAGTTCACCGGAACCCAGACGCAGGTACTCGCCCAAGCCGAAACCACGGGCCAGCACGGCCAGTGTCTCGCCTTTGACCAGGCGTGCACGCAAGCGTGACAGCTGGCCTTCGCGCGCTTGCGGGAAACGCTCGAACAGCGCCTCACCGGCGGCAAAGTTGAGGATGGCATCACCGAGGAATTCCAGGCGCTCGTTATTGCGCCCTGCAAAGCTGCGGTGTGTGAGGGCAAGGACCATCAATTCCTGGTCCTTGAAGGTGTAGCCGAGCTGGCGCTCGAGACGGCTTAGAGAAACGCTCACGGTTTACCCATATCTGTTTGGTGGCACCGGCGGCCATCGACGATTGACGCAGTGTTCAAATTCAAATCCTGATTGGTACAGCAAGGGGTCAGGCCAATGATTGTCCCAACCCCAGAAAAGCATTCGGCGCTGTGTTCACAGCGCCGCCTGTATTACTTGATCAGCCCGACCCGCGAGAAGTTCGGCAGGTGGCTGAGCTTGGGTTCGGGCCAGCTCATCCAGACCGCAAAGGCCTTGCCGACAATGTTCTCGTCGGGAACCATGCCCAGCAGGTCCTTGGGAATATTAGGGTCATCCCAATACCGGCTGTCGTTGGAGTTGTCGCGGTTGTCGCCCATCATGAAGTAGTGCCCGGCCGGCACTTTCCATTCGGTGTCGGGCGGCGAGCGGTAGCGGCTCATTTCCTTGCGGATCTGGTGCTCGACCGCGCCGAGTTTTTCCTGATACAGCTCAGCGCTGCCCAGGGTGTTCGGCTCGGTGCCGATCAACTTCTCGGCTACCGACTCACCGTTGACGAACAGGCGCTTGTCGCTGGTGTAGCGAATCACATCGCCCGGCAGGCCGACGACACGCTTGATGTAGTTGACGTTGGGGTCGCTTGGGTAGCGGAACACCATCACATCGCCGCGCTGCGGATCACCGACCGGGATGACCTTCTTGTCGAGCACCGGCAGGCGGATCCCGTAGGAAAACTTGTTCACCAGGATGAAGTCGCCCACGTCCAGGGTGGGTTTCATCGAGCCCGAAGGGATCTGAAACGGCTCCACCAGGAACGAACGCAGCACCAGCACGATGAACAACACCGGGAAGAACGACTTGCCGTATTCAACCAGCAAAGGCTCTTTGTTCAGTTTCTCGATCGCCACCGCATCGGGCTGGCTGACGCTGCCCTGATACGAGGCGATCGCCGCCCGCCGACGCGGGGCGAAGAACACCAGATCGAGCAACGCCAGGAGTCCGCAAACGGCAACGGCGATGACCAGCAACAGCGGGAAATTTAGTGACATAGGACCTAACTATCCAACCTGAGCACTGCAAGGAAGGCTTCTTGTGGAATTTCCACGTTACCCACTTGCTTCATGCGTTTTTTACCGGCCTTTTGCTTCTCAAGCAGCTTGCGCTTACGGCTTACGTCACCGCCGTAGCATTTGGCCAGTACGTTCTTTCTGAGTGCCTTGACGGAGGTCCGTGCAATGATCTGCCCGCCAATGGCGGCCTGGATCGCAACATCGAACATCTGGCGCGGAATCAGTTCTTTCATCTTTTCGGTCAACTGGCGACCTTTGTAGTGCGCGTTGTCCTTGTGCACGATCAGTGCCAGTGCATCCACCTTGTCGCCGTTGATCAACACATCCAGTTTCACCAGATTAGCCGATTGGTAACGGTCGAAATGGTAATCCAGCGAAGCATAGCCGCGACTGGTGGATTTGAGACGGTCGAAGAAGTCCAGAACCACTTCGTTCATCGGCAAATCGTAGGTCACCTGCACCTGGGTACCAAGGAACAACATGTCGTGCTGCACGCCACGTTTTTCGATACACAGGGTAATAACGTTGCCCAAGTGCTCTTGCGGAACCAGGATATTGGCCCGCACGATCGGCTCGCGCATGTCTTCGATGGAGGACAGATCCGGAAGCTTGGACGGGTTGTCGACGTAAATCGTTTCACCGGTTTTCAGCGCCAGCTCAAAAATAACCGTTGGCGCCGTGGTGATCAGGTCCAGGTCGTATTCGCGCTCAAGGCGCTCCTGGATGATCTCCATGTGCAGCATGCCCAGGAACCCGCAACGGAAGCCGAAGCCCAGGGCGTCGGAGCTTTCCGGGGTGTACTGCAACGACGAGTCGTTGAGGGTGAGCTTCTGCAGCGCTTCGCGGAAATCTTCGAAGTCGTCGGAGCTGACCGGGAACAGGCCGGCGTAAACCTGCGGCTGGATGCGTTTGAAGCCCGGTAGCACGTCGACGTCAGGGGTGGAACTCAAGGTCAGGGTGTCACCCACCGGCGCACCGTGAATGTCCTTGATACCGGCGATGATGAAGCCCACTTCACCGGCCTTGAGGTCGGTGGTAGCCGTGTGTTTCGGGTTGAATACACCGACGCTGTCCACCAGGTGGATCTTGCCGGTGGATTTGACCAGGATCTTGTCGCCCTTCTTCACACGGCCGTGGCGCACGCGCACCAGGGAAACAACGCCCAGGTAGTTGTCGAACCAGGAGTCGATGATCAACGCTTGCAGCGGATCTTCGTAGTTGCCGGTAGGCGCAGGAATGGTCTTGACCAGGCGTTCGAGCACTTCGTCAACGCCCAGGCCGGTCTTGGCGCTGCACTCGACGGCGTCGGTGGCGTCAATGCCGATGATTTTTTCGATTTCTTCTTTAACGCGGTCAGGATCGGCCTGGGGCAGGTCGATCTTGTTCAGTACCGGCATGACCTCAAGGCCCTGCTCGATCGCGGTGTAGCAGTTGGCCACGGACTGGGCTTCAACGCCCTGGCCGGCATCGACCACCAGCAAGGCACCTTCACATGCCGCCAGCGAACGGCTGACTTCGTAGGTGAAGTCAACGTGGCCCGGGGTGTCAATGAAGTTCAGCTGGTACTTGATACCGTCTTTTGCGGTGTAGTACAGGGTAACGCTGTGGGCCTTGATGGTGATGCCGCGCTCGCGCTCGAGGTCCATGGAGTCCAGTACCTGGGCTTCCATTTCACGCTCGGCAAGGCCGCCGCACATCTGGATGAATCGATCGGCCAGCGTCGACTTACCATGGTCAATGTGGGCGATGATGGAGAAATTGCGGATATGACTCAAATCACTCACGGATCAACACTCAAAAAGGCTGCAGGCAGATTGCCCGCTGAAAAATAGCCGGGAATTGTACCTGATGCTCGGGCCGGGCGTCATCTTTGCTGACCAGAACAAAAATGCCCCGCTCATGGGAGCGGGGCATTTTTTGTGCATAAGCGCGGTATCAACCGGCCCGGCGCAACAGCCAGAACCCGGCCACGGCACAAATAGCCGTCGGCACCAGCACCGCAAACAGCGGCGAGAAACCGAATACCAGGCTCGACGGCCCAAGCAGGTCCTGGGCGATGCGGAAGGTAAAGCCCACCAGCACGCCGGTAAATACCCGCTGGCCGAGCGTTACCGAACGCAGCGGGCCGAAGATGAACGAAATGGCCATCAACACCAGTGCGGCGGTGACCAGCGGCTGCAACACCTTGACCCAAAATGCCAGCCAGTAACGGCCGTTGTTCAGGCCCTGATCCTTGAGGTAGTGGATATAACTCCACAAACCGGAGATCGGCAGGCTTTCCGGGATCATCACCACGGTATTGAGCAGTTCCGGCTTCAGGGCAATGTCCCACTGCTCGGACGGCACATTGATCACTTCGGTGTAGGCCTTGGTGCCCTGCCCCACATTACGGAAGTACGTCGTGGTGACATCGTACAGCTCCCATTTCCCCTCGTCGTACTGCGCACGCCTGGAGAAACTGGAGGTCAGCATATGCCGCTCTTTGTCGAACGTATAACGCGTCACACCCACCAACAAACCGCCCGGCTGCACGGCGTTGATGTGGATAAACTCATCACCCTGGCGGTGCCACAGGCCGTGCCTGGCGCTCTGCGCATCCCCCGAACCCTGGGCCAGCGCACGATTGGCCTGGGCCGTGGCTTCGGTCGGTGGCGCTACGTACTCACCGATCAACACACTGCACGCCATCAGCAACAGCATGGGTTTCATGACCGCCCAGACGATGCGGCCGATGGAAACGCCCGCCGCCCGCATGATGGTCAGTTCGCTGCTGCTGGCCAGGCTGCCCAGGCCGATCAGGCAACCGATCAGCGCCGCCATCGGCATCATGTCGTAGAGACGACGCGGCGCGGTCAGCGCCACGTAGCTCAGTACGTTGGTGACCGTATAGGTGTCGGTGACGTTGCTCACTTCATCAATAAAGGCAAACAGGCAAGCCAGGCCAAGGATGATGCCCAATACCGCCAGGATGGCGATCAGTACGCTGCTACCAATGTAGCGGTCGAGCTTAGCCACGAGCCAACTCCTTCAGGCCACGACGGCTCTTCATTTTCAAACGGATAGGTTCCCAGTAGAGCAGCCCCAGGCCGATCGCCAGGAAGATCCCGTGCACCCACCACAGGCCCAGGGCTGGCGACAGCTTGCCCTTCTCCAGGGAGCCACGGGCAGAAATCAGGATGGTCAGGTAAGCCATGTACAGCAGGATCGCCGGCAACAGCTTGAGGAAGCGGCCCTGGCGCGGGTTGACCCGCGACAGCGGTACGGCCATCAACGTCACGATAAACACCAGCAGCGGCAGCGAGAGTCGCCATTGCAACTCGGCAACGGAGCGCAGGTCGGGGTTACCGATCAGCGATAGCGTCGGCAGTGCATCGCGGTCGGTGACCTCTTCACTGATGTCCGGTTTGGCCAGCATTACGCCATAAGTGTCGTATTTGACCGCCCGATAGTCCGCCATCCCAGGGCTGCCGTCGTAGCGATAGCCATTTTCCAGGATCAGGTAGCGGTTGCCGTCAGCGCGTATTTCCTGACGGCCGCTGTTGGCTACCAGAATCGAAATACCCCGGTCTTTCTGGTTCAGGCCGAGGTTTTTCTGCGAGATGAACACACCGCCCAGGTTAGAGCGATCTTCCGTCATGGTTTCGGTATAGGTGACCCGCGTGCCGTCGTTGAGCGCCTGGAAGCGCCCGGGCTCCAGGGTATCGAACTCGGTCATCGCGTCCTGCTTGTTCAGCAGCAGTTGGAACTGCATGGCCCCCTGGGGCGCCAGACTCATGCTCAACCAGGCCACCACCAGCGCAACGCCGGTGGCCGGCACCATGGTCATGGCCAGCAGACGCTGCTGGCTCATACCGGTGGCCGAGAGCACGGTCATTTCACTTTCAAGGTAAAGCCGGCCATAGGCCAGCAGGATGCCGAGAAACAGGCCAAGCGGCAGGATCAACTGCAGGAAACCCGGCAGACGAAAGCCCATGATCAGGAACAACGAGCCCGGATCCAGGGCGCCCGAAGCCGCCTGGGCGAGGAATTTGACGAAACGACCACTCATGGTGATGACCAGCAAGACCGCACTCACGGCACTCAGGGTCAACAGGACTTCGCGGGACAGATAACGGAAGACGATCAAACCAGACACTCCAGGGTTGTCAGGCTAAGGCGGCCAAACAAGCAAGCATACCGAGTCGACCCGCATGCACGGACCGGCTAAAAAGATTGCGCATTATCCTGTGATTATCCGCGCCTGTCACGGTGCTTGCTCATGCGCGTGCACAAAGCGCGCTGCAAGGGTTGTCAGGCTGCTCTGGCGAGGTTCAAACTGCGGCCTTTGTCGCGGGCGGTTTACAAAGCTGCCAAGCATCAAAGCCTGCGTACAGACGCCAGGCTCACAGACCTTAAATAAGGGACCCGAAAATGGAATTGGTTGTAAAAAGCGTTAGCCCCGAAACGTTGAAAACCGCCACCCTCGTGGTCGCCGTCGGCGAAGGGCGCAAGCTCGGCGTCGCCGCCAAGCAACTGGACGAACTGAGCGGCGGCGCCATCAGCGCGGTCCTCAAGCGCGGCGACCTGGCCGGCAAAGTCGGTCAAAGCCTGCTGCTGCAAAGCCTGCCCAACCTTAAAGCCGACCGCGTATTGCTGGTGGGCGTGGGCAAGGACACCGAACTGGGCGACCGCCCGTTCCGCAAGATCATCAGCGGTATCCTCGCCACCCTTAAAGGCCTGGGCGGTACCGATGCGGCACTGGCCCTCGACGAAATCGTTGTAAAAGGCCGCGACAGCTATGGCAAGACCCGCCTGCTGGCCGAAAGCCTGGTGGACGGCGGTTACGTCTTCGACCAGTTCAAGAGCCAGAAGGCCGAACCGCGCGCCATCAAAAAAATCACCCTGCTGACTATCAAGGCCGCCCAGGCTGAAGTCGAGCGCGCCGTTACTCACGCCACCGCCATCGCCAACGGCATGTCGTTTACCCGCGACCTGGGCAACCTGCCGCCGAACATCTGCCACCCTACCTACCTGGGCGAACAAGCCAAGGCGCTGGGCAAGGAGTTCAAGGGCCTGAAGGTTGAAGTGCTGGACGAGAAGAAGATCAAGGAACTGGGCATGGGCTCGTTCTATGCCGTGGGCCAGGGCAGCGACCAGCCGCCACGCCTGATCGTGATGCAATACAACGGCGGCAAGAAGTCCGAGAAGCCTTACGCGCTGGTCGGCAAAGGCATCACCTTCGACACCGGCGGCATCAGCCTCAAGCCGGGCGCCGGCATGGACGAAATGAAGTACGACATGGGCGGCGCCGCCAGCGTTTTCGGCACCCTGCGTGCCGTGCTGGAGCTCAAGCTGCCAATCAACCTGGTGTGCATCCTGGCCTGCGCCGAGAACATGCCGAGCGGTGGTGCTGCACGCCCGGGTGACATCGTCACCACCATGAGCGGCCAGACCGTCGAGATCCTCAACACCGACGCCGAAGGCCGTCTGGTGCTGTGCGATGCCCTCACCTACGCCGAACGCTTCAAGCCACAGGCCGTGATCGACATCGCCACCCTGACCGGTGCCTGCGTCGTCGCCCTGGGCGCTCACACTTCGGGCCTGCTGGGTAACAACGACGAGCTGATCGAGCAACTGCTCAGCGCCGGCAAGGCTGCCGACGACCGCGCCTGGCAACTGCCGCTGTTCGATGAGTACCAGGAACAACTGGACAGCCCGTTCGCCGACATCGCCAACATCGGCGGCCCTAAAGCCGGCACCATCACCGCAGCCTGCTTCCTGTCGCGCTTCGCCAAGAACTTCAACTGGGCGCACCTGGACATCGCCGGTACGGCCTGGACCAGTGGCGGCAAGGACAAGGGCGCCAGTGGCCGTCCGGTTCCTCTGTTGACCCAGTACCTGCTGGATCGCGCCAAAGCCTGAAACTGAAAATTCCGGGGTGGCCTGCATGGCGCCCCGGTCTCAGGAACCGCAATGACCCAAGTCGACTTCTATATATTGCCCAGCGCCGATCCCTCTGCGCGCCTGGACTTTGCCTGCAAACTCACCGAAAAAGCCTGGCGCATGGGCCATCGCATCTACCTGCATTGCAGCGATGCCGCCCAGCGTGAAGACCTCAACGCCCGCCTGTGGCGCTTCAAGGGCGAAAGCTTTGTGCCACACGGCCCTGCCGAGTCCGAACCCGAAGGCCTGATTGCGCTGGGTTTGGGCGACAGCTGCGGCGATCATCATGACTTGCTGGTTAACCTCGACCTGAAAGTACCGGCCTTTGCCAAGGCGTTTGCCCGTGTGGCGGAAGTGGTGGTCGAAGACCCGGCTATTCGTCAGGCCGCGCGGGAGAGTTTCCGTTTCTACCGCGAACAGGGCTATCCTCTGCAAGATCACCGGCTACAACGACTTTGAGCACACGATGGACACTCCAAACCCGCTGAAAAAAGACGACCACTTGCTGGACGACCTGAAGTCGATCCGTCAATTGCTCGGTGATGATGAGTTGCAACCGCCGCTGCTGACCGAATCGGTCGAGAGCGAAGTACAGATTCCGCTGTTGTTCGACATGGTCGGTGGCAAACCCGCCGCGCCGGCGCCGGTTGCAGCAGCCCCGGTTGTTGAACCCGTGCCTGCCGCGCCGACCGTCGAAAAGGCGCCTGACGCCTTGCTGCTGCACCTGGACAACGAACTGCGCGCCGCCGCGCAACTGATCATGCAGGATGTGATCGACGACTTTGCACCGCATATTGAAGCCGAGATCAAACGGCGGATGGATGCGCGTATGGAGCGGTTGCTCAATCAGTATCAGTCTTGATCCAGGATGCCTGTCCAGAATGCCTATGTCGCGACGCGGTCGGTGCCAAGGAGGGCATGCATCCACTCACATCATGACATGACCACCTGTCGTAACTGGTATTTCTAACAGTAGATGCACCAGCGATTTGGGCCAAAGCTCATCTGAAATTATTCCTTGTCGGAGATTTAGATGATGGGCGTTCCTACTCAGTTTTATCCAATTACCGAATGGACAGCTGCGCAATTCCCGATTTTCTTCGGCGAAGGAATTCCAGGCCAACCTGTCACCATATGCCAATCAAATACCGATCTAGTCGTTGCACAAACAACCGTCGATGCAAACGGCAATTGGCTGACCCAATCCAAAATAGCACTGCCTTTTGGCCCCTATTCAGTTACCGCCTATTACGACCTGAGCCAAGGGTATGCACCCAATCTTCCTTTTCACGTTGGCTCTCTTCCTCAAATAGCCGGAAACGGACCCTCTGAGTCAGATAACTCCCCCGTTCTCACCAGCCTGACTATCGTTGACTCCCTTCGCCCGCAGCTTACAGGGACGGCACCACCGAATGCGACTGTCGTGATTGCCCATTCGGGTGGCAGCGTTTACTACGCTTCAGTGGGTGCGGACAGTAATGGCTATTGGGAAGCCACACCCACTACTGACCTTGTCGTTGATGCCAATAACTGGGTAGACCTTGCTCTAATCGCGAAAGATGCCGAGGGCAACGCCATATCGTCTTGGGTGGGTGTGCAGTTGACGGTTTTATTGACGAGCACTGGGGGCGACACCATGGCCGATGGCACCCCACCTGTCATCACCAGCCCGGCCAACAACAGCTCCGCCCAGACACTCCGACCAACATTCACCGGCAAAGCCGCGCCCAACGCCAGGATTGGTGTGCACAATGATGCCGTCAACGTCTACTACGGCGATTGTTATGCCGACGCCAACGGCAACTGGACCTACCCATTTCCTCAAGATCTTGCTCCTGGCCAGGTCACGTTGAAGTTCGGCCAGTTCAGTCAATTCGCTAGGCTATCGGCCGATACGGCCCATACGCTTAACATCGCACTATCTGGTTCTGGCAACGCCCTGCCTCCTGGCAGCCCACCCAGACTCACCAGCCCCACCACCGTCAATTCACTGCGCCCCTTGCTGACCGGCAAAGCGGCGCCCAATGCCATCGTCTATGTTTTTCTTGAAGGCGGCAGCGTTTTGTTCGGCAAACCTCAAGC
>NZ_FNOX01000001.1:0-522607 GCF_900107155.1 Pseudomonas salomonii | reverse complement strand
GTCTGGTCGCACGGTAGCTGGTGACGCGCGAAGCACAATGACTCAGCGTGCGGTACCAGCGACCAAGCGCCCATTTCACGGGGCTAAATCGGTCTGAACAGCAGCGTATTGCCAGAATGGGCTTACGTAACAATTACCCTCGCTCAAAAAGAGAGTGCCAGCCTGTGTAATCCACATCGAGTTCAACCGGGTGATGCAGTTTTTTACATCGCCCATCACCTCGCCCTACGCGCGCTGGCTCATCCCCGCTATACTTCCCGGCTTTTCCTGAATAAATGCCAATAGGGTCCCGCCGCGCATGGATAAGACCTACCAGCCGCACGCCATTGAAACTTCCTGGTACAACACCTGGGAGTCCGAGAACTATTTCGCCCCGCAAGGCGCGGGCGAGTCCTACACCATCATGATTCCGCCACCGAACGTCACTGGCAGCCTGCACATGGGCCATGGCTTCAACAATGCGATCATGGATGCGTTGATCCGTTTCCGCCGCATGCAGGGCCGCAACACCCTGTGGCAACCGGGTACCGACCACGCCGGTATCGCCACGCAAATGCTGGTGGAACGCCAGCTGGAAGCCACCGGCCAGAACCGTCACGACTTGGGCCGCGAGAAATTCCTGGAAAAGATCTGGGAATGGAAAGATCAATCCGGCGGCAATATCAGCCGTCAGATCCGTCGCCTGGGTTCGTCTGTGGACTGGAGCCGCGAGCGCTTCACCATGGACGACGGCCTGTCGGAGTCGGTGAAAGAGGCCTTCGTGCGCCTGCATGAAGACGGCCTGATCTACCGCGGCAAGCGCCTGGTCAACTGGGACACCAAGTTGCACACGGCAATTTCCGACCTCGAAGTGGAAAACCACGACGAGAAAGGCTTCCTGTGGAACCTCAAGTACCCGTTGGCCGACGGCGCCAAAACCGCCGAGGGCAACGACTACCTGATCGTCGCCACGACCCGTCCGGAAACCATGCTCGGTGACGCCGCCGTTGCAGTTAACCCGAACGACGAGCGCTACCAGGCGCTGATCGGCAAATTCGTTGAGCTGCCGCTGGTTGGCCGTCGTATCCCGATCATTGCGGACGAGTACTGCGACCCCGAGTTCGGCACCGGCTGCGTGAAAATCACCCCGGCCCACGATTTCAACGACTACGAAGTCGGCAAGCGCCACAATCTGCCGCTGCTGAACATCTTCGACAAAAACGCCGCCGTGTTGCCGGCCTGCCAGGTGTTCAACCTGGACGGCACGCTTAACGACAGCATCGACGGCAAGATCCCGGCCGAATACGCCGGCCTCGACCGTTTTGAAGCGCGCAAGCAGATCGTTGCTGCGTTTGACGCCGCCGGTTTGCTGGTGAGTGTTGACGACCACGGCCTCAAAGTGCCGAAGGGCGACCGTTCCGGCACGGTGATCGAGCCGTGGCTGACCGACCAGTGGTACGTGTCCACCAAACCATTGGCCGAGCCTGCGATTGCTGCCGTGGAAGACGGCCGCATCCAGTTCGTGCCTAAACAGTACGAAAACATGTACTTCTCGTGGATGCGTGACATCCAGGATTGGTGCATCAGCCGTCAACTGTGGTGGGGCCACCGCATTCCGGCCTGGTACGACGAGTCGGGCAAGGTCTATGTCGGTCGCGATGAAGCCGAAGTGCGTGCCAAGCACAACCTCGGCGCGGACATCGCCCTGCAACAGGACAACGACGTACTCGACACCTGGTTCAGCTCGGGCTTGTGGACCTTCTCGACCCTGGGCTGGCCACAGCAGACCGAGTTCCTGAAGAAATTCCACTCCACCGACGTGCTGGTTACCGGTTTCGATATCATTTTCTTCTGGGTTGCCCGGATGATCATGCTCACCATGCACTTGGTGAAGAACGAAGACGGCACGCCGCAAGTACCGTTCAAGACCGTGTACGTGCACGGCCTGGTGCGTGATGGCCAGGGCCAGAAGATGTCCAAGTCCAAGGGCAACGTCCTGGACCCGCTGGACATCATCGACGGCATCGACCTGGAAACCCTGGTGCAAAAACGCACCTCGGGCCTGATGCAGCCGAAACTGGCGAAGAAGATCGAGAAGCAGACCCGCGACGAGTTCGCCGACGGCATCGCCAGCTACGGCACCGACGCCCTGCGTTTCACCTTCTGCTCGTTGGCCTCCACCGGTCGCGACATCAAGTTCGACATGGGCCGCGTCGAAGGCTATCGCAACTTCTGCAACAAGATCTGGAACGCCGCGCGCTACGTGCTGGATAAAGGCGAAGACTGCGGTCAGAACGGCGAAGCCGTCGAACTGAGCCTGGCCGATCGCTGGATCATCTCGCAGTTGCAGCGCACCGAAGCCGAAGTGACCCGCCAACTCGACCAGTTCCGTTTCGACCTGGCCGCACAGGCCTTGTACGAGTTCATCTGGAACCAGTATTGCGACTGGTACCTGGAACTGTCCAAGCCCGTGCTGTGGGACGAAAACTCGCCGATCGAACGCCAGCGCGGCACCCGCCGCACCCTCGTGCGCGTACTCGAAGTGGCGCTGCGCCTGGCGCACCCGTTCATGCCGTTCATCACCGAAGAGATCTGGCAGCGCATCGCGCCGCTGGCCGGTATCGAAGGCAAGACCATCATGCTGCAACCTTGGCCGGTGGCCAATGAAGCGCGCATCGATGAGGCGGCCGAAAGTGATATCGAATGGCTCAAGACCCTGATGATGGGCACGCGTAACATCCGTGCCGAGATGAACATCGGGCCGGGCAAGCCGTTGGCAGTGTTTGTGAAGAATGCCAGTGCCGAAGATCAGCGTCGCCTCACCGAGAACGATGCGCTGCTCAAGAAGCTGGCGAAGCTGGAGTCGATCACCGTGTTGGCTGCCGATGAAGATGCACCGCTGTCTGCCACTGCATTGGTTGGCGAGATGGAAGTGCTGGTGCCGATGGCCGGTTTGATCGACAAGGGCGCTGAGCTGGCGCGTCTTGATAAGGAAATCGCGCGCCTGCAAGGTGAAGTGCAGCGAGTGGGCGGCAAGCTGTCCAACGCGGCGTTTGTCGACAAGGCGCCGGCTGAGGTGATCGATAAGGAGCGTGCCAAGTTGGCTGAAGCGGAACAGGCTTTGGGCAAACTGGCCGAGCAACATGCGCGGATTTCCAGTCTGTAAGCTGGAAACTGTGTGAAAAAAGAGACCTTCGGGTCTCTTTTTTCTGGGGGTTTGAAAACCCAATCAGGATGGGAGCGGGCTTGCCCGCTCCCACATTTAAACCGAGGTCAACTTCGGAATGTGTGACAATACCCGCCACTTTTGAAAAAAACCCAGAATCGACGCAGCCAATGACCGCCCCCAGCACACCCAAGCCTCCGCGCAAGAAGCCTAAAACCGCCGCCCCGACCAAGCCCGTCGCGCCGCGCAAAGAGGCTACCCTGCACCCGCGCAACCGCCACACAGGCCGTTACGACTTCCCGGCGCTGATCAAGACCACGCCGGAACTGGCGAAATTCGTGATCATCAACCCGTATGGCAAAGAGAGCATCGACTTCGCCAGCCCGGACGCGGTGCGGGTGTTCAACCGGGCACTGCTCAAGTCGTTCTATGGCATCCAGCATTGGGATATCCCGCAGGATTACCTCTGCCCGCCGGTACCGGGGCGTGCCGACTATGTGCACTTCCTCGCCGACCTGCTGGCCAGCGTCAACGACGGCAAGATTCCACGCGGCTCCATCGTCAAGGTGCTGGACATCGGCATGGGCGCCAACTGCGTCTACCCGCTGATCGGCTATATGGAGTACCGCTGGAATTTCCTCGGCTCCGAGGTCGACCCTATCGCGGTGGCCGCCGCCAGGGCCATCGTGCAGTCCAATGACCTGAGCAAGGTCATCCAGTTGCGCCAGCAGCCCAACCCCAAGCAGATCCTGCTGGGCTTGCTGGAGCCGGGTGAGCGCTTTGACCTGACCATGTGCAACCCGCCCTTCCACGCGTCCATGGACGAAGCCACCAAGGGCAGCGAGCGCAAATGGCGTGCGCTGGGCAAGGCCGATCCCAAGCGCAAGCTGCCGGTGCTGAACTTCGGCGGTCAATCGGCGGAGTTGTGGTGTGAAGGTGGCGAAGCGCGTTTTGTGACGCAGTTGATCGCCGAGAGCGCGCACTTTGCTCACAAGGTGCTGTGGTTCAGCACACTGGTGTCAAAAGCGTCGAACTTGCCAGCGATCGAGACAGCCCTGAAAAAAGCCGGCGTGCTGGAAAGCCAGGTGGTGGAGATGTCCCAGGGCCAGAAGCAAAGCCGTTTTGTGGCCTGGACCTTCCAGACCAAGAACGAGCAGCAGATCTGGCGCCAGCGCTGGGTTCGCGACTAGCCACAGAAAGCCCTGCACACATCGCAGGCAACAAAAAACCGTGCCCGGATCGCTCCGAGGCACGGTTTTTTTTTGCTGCGTCTTACTTGTTAACAGCGTCGGTCAGGCCTTTGGCCACAACCAGCTTGATAACTTTCTTGGCAGCGATTTCGATGGCAGCGCCAGTCGAAGGGTTACGGCCAGTACGGGCTGGACGCTCGGTCACTTTCAGTTTGCCAACGCCTGGCAGAGTGATTTCGCCGCCGTTTTCCAGCTGATCAGCAACAACTTGGCTCAGTTGGTCCAGCAGAGCGCGCACGGTGGTTTTCGGTGCGTCTACTGCTTCAGCCAGGTCAGCGATCAGTTGGTCTTTAGTAATAGCCATTGTGGTGTTCCTTCCCTATCAAATTCATATGGATTGCAGAGTGCAGTGTCAGCCGTCGAGCCCGACCGTCATGGCCTGGCACCCCAGGCCTACAACCACGGAGATCGGGGTTATAGATGCTTGAAACGGGGATTGGTTCGACCTGACAGATGCTGAATGCACGCTTAACGCCGAGACTTGGCGTAAGACGGGGCAAAACTAGCACAGAGACGGGGAAATATCCGCCTCAACATACCCATTTGGTCAGCTTTATCGCTCTAAACCGTGAAAAAAAGGCATATGGGCCGTCGGAGGTCGTGCAAAACTGCCTTGCAGGCGCGTCTTGGCCAATGGGTGCGGTACACTGGGCGACTTTTGGGGGAGGCCCACCGCTCCCCTTCAACCAGCCGAGAAGCCTATGCCGATCCGTCATTGCATTGTTCACCTGATCGACAAAAAACCCGACGGCACACCTGCAGTTCTGCATGCCCGCGATTCGGAGCTGTCCGAATCCGCCGCCATCGAGAACATGCTGGCCGACCTCAACGAGAGCTACAACGCCAAACAAGGCAAGGCCTGGGGTTTCTTCCATGCCGAGTCCGGCGCGCACCCGTTCAGCGGCTGGTTGAAGGAGTATTTCGACGGTGGCCAGGATTTCACCACCTTCAGCCGCACGGCGGTCGAGCACCTGCAAAAGCTGATGGAGGAGTCCAACCTCTCCACCGGCGGCCACGTGCTGTTTGCCCACTATCAACAAGGCATGACCGATTACCTGGCCATCGCCCTGCTGCACCACAGCGAAGGCGTGGCAGTGACCGATGAGCTGGACGTGACCCCGTCGCGCCACCTGGATCTGGGCCAGTTGCACCTGGCGGCGCGCATCAACGTCTCCGAGTGGCAGAACAACAAGCAGTCCAAGCAGTACATCTCGTTTATCAAGGGCAAGAACGGCAAGAAGGTCTCGGAGTACTTCCGCGACTTTATTGGCTGCCAGGAAGGCGTCGACGGCCCGGGCGAGACCCGCACCCTGCTCAAGGCCTTCAGTGACTTTGTTGAAAGCGAAGACCTGCCGGACGAGTCCGCCCGCGAAAAAACCAAAACCCTGGTGGACTACGCCAGCAGCCAGGCCAAGCTTGGCGAGCCCATGGGCCTGGAAGAACTGTCGGGCTTGATCGATGAAGATCGGCCAAAAGCGTTCTACGACCATATCCGCAACAAGGATTACGGCCTGTCACCGGAAATTCCGGCCGACAAACGCACCCTCAACCAGTTCCGCCGCTTCACCGGCCGCGCTGAAGGCCTGTCCATCAGCTTTGAAGCGCACCTGCTGGGTGACAAGATCGAATACGACGAAGCCGCCGGCACCTTGATCATCAAGGGCCTGCCGACCCAACTGACCGACCAGCTCAAGCGTCGCAACTGATGCTGGGCGGGGTGCTCAAGAAAGTCCTGCTGGTATTGCTGGTGGTGGTAGTCATCCAGAACTGGGGCAAGATCGAGCGGCTGTTCAACCCCTCGCAGGTGGTTTCGGAGCAGGTACGCGCCTCGGCGCGCGTGGTGCTCTACTCCACCGAGTGGTGCGGCTACTGCAAGCAGATCCGGCGCTTTCTGGACCAGAAAGGGGTGCCGTACCAGGCATTCGATATCGAGAAGGATGCCCAGGCGCGCAAGGTGTATGAGGCGCTGGGTGGCGGCGGGATTCCATTTGTGGAGGTCAATGGCACGTTGATTCGGGATTTTGACGCCCGCGCAATAATGAAGGCGCTAGACTCCACTGCCCTTTAGTGACTGGCAAGGCGTTCTAACGAATGCCTTGCCAGCCAAACGCTCATCACTTCAGTACGACGAGTTGCAACCGTTGTCCTCGGCCACTTGCTCTGTGGTGTCCTTACGACGAGGCTCAAGGTTCCAGGGGGTTTTGCCCCGCGCGATACGGTAATGGCAGACCAATTGCCTGCGCATGCTGCCATTGTCGTTGTTTTTCCACTGCGGATCGTTCCCGAACTTTTTCTCCAGTTCAGCGTAAACCGCTTCGGTTCTATCAGCCTGGGCATCCCTGCCATATTGCGTGGGCGTGACGGACAGGCTCCACTCAATCCTATTACGACTGCCTGGGTCGGGTCTTTGCACCCAGACGGCCGACTGAATGTACTGAGCAGACGGGGTAGGTGAGCACTGCTGGTCAGCTGGCAGGTACACGAACCTAGCGTCTTGAGCCTGTGTCTGTGGCAAGGACAGTTGAATGATCGGCAGGCAAATGCCTGCAGCACCGAGAAAGTCCTTCTGATCAAATCGCGCATCTGGCAAACCACCCGCCAGGTAAAACAACGCCTGGATGGGCAGCGTCTTGGGCTGGGTTGAATCCCATGTAGCCAGGCGCATTTCATTCTGTTGATCAAACAGGGTCGTATCCTTGCTGAGCACCTCGATAAATGCCTGGAATGACTGCGTACCTTTTTCATTCGCCTCGTCACGCACATTAAAGGCACACTGATTAACGTTGGCGTGGCCATCCTTTAGATGTTTGGTCACCCACTGATCAGCGTTGATAATGCCCTGTTCATAACAAACGCGACTATCTGAAGTTGCCAAGGTATTCACACCGCAACCTTGTGCAGTGCGCCTATCAGATACGCCGTCTTCCGGGAATGCGCAGAGCACCTGCACAGGTTTTTTATCGGGGGGCGTCAGCAGTGGTGGGTAAACAAAGTTCCCATTGTTTTCATGACGCACCAGGCGTTTGAACTTGGCATCTCGCCGAAGATAGGAATATGACCAGCCACCGCTGGCTTTGGTGTTGGGACTGGGGTCCCAAAACTTATAAGCTGCGGAGGGTGTGGTTGCCCTGAGTATCGCACCGTTTACCGTAAACCCGGGTATCGAATTACGACTAAAGTACATACGGGTATCGTTGTAACGAATCGTCAAATCAGCGGCAACTTGCTGACCGACTGCATCGCCGGTGACGTCAGCAAAAACGCATCCTGCCCAAATACTAGTAAACAGTGCATTGACACACAAAACAGCCACCGTGCAATTAGTTTTTTTCATAACGATGTCTTCACTATTAATTGAAAGCAAGCACTCGCGCTCTGTTCACAGCACTTCATGTTCAGAAAGGATTACACCCTGCGGCGACAGCTTGCTCCTGCGACACATCAGGCCTGAAGGGTTCAAGGTTATAAACGTCCTTTGTACGATAATTCGTCAACACACAGACCAATTGCCGCCGCATACCGCCTTTATTCTCTGCGATCCACTGAGGGTCATTTGAATAGTTGGCAACCAGTTCCGCATAGAACTTATCAGTCTGGTTCGCTTGACTTAACCTGCCGCAATCGGTTGGCGTAATTTCCAATGTCCAGCGGTTAGCCTTCACGTCCGAATCAGGCCGGTTCACCCATCGCGCCTTATCGACAAATCGGCGACACATCACTTTATCCAGCGGGGCTTGGTCAGCGGGCGAGTAGAAGAACGTTGCATCGTCGGCTGGCGTCTTCGGCAGCGTCAATCTGATGATCGGGCGGAAATGGCCGGAATCTTCATACAGAGCCATCTGATCTTTTTGCGCTTCCGCTTTTCCAGCCTCTGACGGAGCACCCGTTACAGGGTCCTGGCTGATCCAGAAAATCGCCCAGATCGGCACACGACTGCCATCGCTTTGAGGCCAGGACTTTATTCGGACTTCGTTATTGCTATAACCCACAGTACCAAAATGCTGGTTCCTCACCTCCTCAAGCTGATGCGTATTTACAAATTGCATAAAGGCAACCGCCCCGGCAGCCACGGAGGGACTCACATCAAACCCGCACTGCCGATGATAGGATTTTTTATTGTCCAGGTAATCTTTTAGCCAAGCCTCCGCTGTCGTGATATTAGCAACTTGGCAACTACGTTCTATTTGGACCGTTTTGTCCGAGTCTCCACAACCGTTGTCAGTTCGGAAGGCTGACGCGGCATCCAACGGAAATGCACACAACACATCAAGCCTGAGGTAGTCAGCAGGGATATCGAACATTGCACGCATGATATATCCATGCCGATGATCATTCGCTAATTGACGCAACTTTGCGTCCTTGCGTATCCAGGAAAAGGCGGTGGCTTGAACTGACGCAGGCCCATAGTTCCAAAATCGATAAGCGTCAGAATACACAGTGCCACGTAAAAACACACCAGAACATAAAAAACTTGGGCGCTTAGGCGTTCCGCAATCAGCAACTTCTTTATTGTAAGCTGCAGACATGTCAAATACAGCCGCGGCGCCCACCTGGTCATGAGTCAAATACTGAGCGTTCGCGGGACTTCCCAAAAAACCAAAAAAAACAAGCCCAATATAACAAATTATTGTTCTTCGCATTGTATGAACCTGCTGGTAGCGGAGGAGTAAAATCACACCTAATAAAACCGCACCAGCAGGCGCATTTCTACTGTTAAAACTAACAGTCAGCCAAACCAAATAGCCATAAAAATTTGTAATCATTATTCCGAATAACACTGAGAAAAACTACGCACTGCCAACTTTCACAGTGTCAGAGAGCGCAGTTATAAGATAGCGCTCGCCGACCTTGGCTTGCCGGTCAGCCAGCGCGACACTCCCCCGATAACAGGTTCGTCCAGCCTGGACGTTAAAAGTTAGCCTCCAACGACACCATCGCCGTGCGCTCCTCGCCCACGTTGTAATACGCCGTACTTGGCGCCAGGCCGTTTACCGGCGCCGAGTTGAACGATACGGTGCGCGCCGAGCTCAGGTATTCCTTGTCGAACACGTTAAGCATCGACAGCCGCAAGGTCGCAGACTTGATCACCTTCTTGTCCACCGGCAAGTAGATACCGGCATTCAGGTCCACCACAGTGCGCCCGGAGATTTTTTCGTCGTTGGTCAAATCGCCGTAGAAACTGCCGACGTATTTGCCCGCCACGTTGCCGTAAAAACGCGAGTCGTCGTAGCCAAACACCAGGTTGAACATGTTTTCCGGCACGTTGGCCAGTTGCTTGCCGGCGGTGGGCAACAACACGTTCTTGCTGAGCAGATTGTCTTTCTGTTCCGACTGGGTGTAGGTGTAGGACGCGTAGTAGTTGAAGTGATGCGGCAACAGCCCGCTCCACTCCAGCTCCAGGCCTTTGTTGTCGACTTTGCCGACGTTGATCACCGCGTAGTCGCCGTTGAGGTCGGTGGTCGACAACTGACGGTCCTTGAAGCTGATGTAGAACAGCGTCGCGCTCAGCGCAATATCGTCTTCGGTGAAGCGCCAGCCCAGTTCCTGGTTCCAGCTCAGCTCGGGCTTGAGGCTTACCGAGTCGCCCTTGTTGTACAGCACGTAGTTCGGCGGCGTGCGCATGTTGCGGGTGACGTTGTAGAACGCCTGGTTGCTCTCGTCGACCTGGTACTTGGCGCTGAAGTTCGGCAGAAACTGGTGGTAACGGGTGTTACGTTTTTCCGGTTTGTCGTACAGGCTGCCCAGGTTGTTGCCGTCGCGCTCGACGTACTGGTAGGCCACGCCGCCGACAAAACTCAGGTCTGGCGTGGCTTGCCAGCTGTCTTGCACCCAGAGCTTTTGCGACGGTGTGATGGTGTAGTAATGACGGCCTTGAACCGTCGCGCCGTTCTTGTCGACCACCTGGCCGCCACCGTTGTAGTCGCCCCACACATCATCGGGTGCGCCTTCACCGTTGATGCCGATAAACGGCTGGCTCTGGCGCTGGCGTGCGCGCTCATACCAGTAGCCGTAGTCCAGGCTGTGTGCTTCGTTGATGTCCCACTTCATTTTGGCGGTGACGCCCGGGCGCCAGGTTTCGGTCCACGAAGGGCGGTAGTAGTTGAGCGACTTGAGGTTGCTCAGGTCATAGTTGCCGGCCTTGTCGGACTTCGGCCCCAGGTTCGACGCGGTCTGGCCGCTGAAGCTGCCACCGTTGGCCCAGTAGTAATAAGGCGTGACCGTCAGCGCCAGGTTGTCCTGCAGCTGCCAGCGCTGGGTGAGCGTGGCGTTGACGCTTTCGAAGGGGTTGCGGTTGAGCTTGTAGGAAGACGACAGCAAACCGGACTTGTACACCGGGGTTTCCGAGTAATCCTTGCGCCGCCCGTCGGTGTCGAACTGCGACTTGCTCAAGGAGTTGTAGTTGTAGTTTTCCTGGTTGTTGTACTTGATCGTGGCCAGTGTGGAGTTGCCGCTGCCGTCTTCAAACAGGCTGCTCCACTCGACCTTGTCGCTGCGCAGCGTGCCTTTGCCGCGCCACTTGTCGCCTTCCAGGTGCGAGGCCGAGACCCAGGTCTTGAGGCCGCCAAAATCACCGGTATTGACCCGCACGAAAGTCTTGCGCAAGTCGTTGGCGCCGACGATCTGCTTGGCAAACACCCCGGCTTCTTTGGTCGGCCGAAGGGTGATCATGCCGATGTTGCCACCGCTGGAGCCGATGTGCGGGCCGTCGGCTTCCGAAGAGCCTTGGGTGGCAAACACTTCCGCGAGGTTTTCCGGGTCGCCCAATTGGTTGGAATAGACGCTGTAGTTGCCCGAATCGTTGATCGGCACGCCATCGACGGAAACCCCGATCTGGTCGGAGTTCATGCCGCGCATGGTGAAGTTGGTGCCGCTGGTGCCACTGGCGTCATCACTGGAAACGTTGATGCCCGGCGTGTATTTGAGCTTGTCGATGGCGTTGGCGGTCGACGACATCTGGTCCATGGCTTCCTTGGTCACCGTCGACCGCGCCTTGGCACTTTCTTCGCGGATCATGTGGCCGTTGCCCAGGGTCTGTTTGCCGGCGATGTCCACCGAGCCGACGTCCTGCGTGGTGTCTGCCAAAACCAATGGCGCAAAGCTACCTAGGCCCGATGCAAAAAGCAGGGCAGAGAGTGTGTTGATCTTCACAAGTAGATCCCTTACGTGCATCTATCTGTTGTTATGGAGGGCGGTACTGGCTGTCAGAACCGGGTGAACGGCGATGCCAGTCTTCCTGACCATCTGCTCAGGAATCCGAGGATGATCCTTGGCGCGTGTAACGGTTTGGTGACAGGTTTTGGCAATTAGGATGAAGGTTAAGTGAAGGATCTACAGGCAGCGTGATACCTGGCCTGTAACTGCCGGCAGGAAATGATCGCGAGGAAAATAGTTGTAAAAGAAGGTGGCCAGCAAACCGCTCGTGTCTAGCGCAACACAATCATGCGGCCCAAAAGTGAGTGCTGTTCAAACCCCAGCACCGCCTGCAGGGCATTCAAAACCGCCACTGGGTCCTTGCTCGGAAAACTGCCGCTGACACGCTTGGCGCCCATCTCATCGTTCAGCAACAGAATGCGCCCCGGATAGTAACGGCTCAGGTCCTTGACCACGTCAGCCAACGGCGCCTTGTAGTAATTGAGCCAACCGTCACGCCAGGCCAGGCGGGATTCACTGTCGACCGCGTGCATCGCTTCGGCCACACCGTCGGCGTAAGCCACTTGCTGGCCTGCGGTCAGAATTTGCTGTTGGCCCTGCCTGGATGGCGTCACGCCAACCCGACCGGACAACACCGTCACCTGCGCGCCAGCCGGTTGCAGGCGCACTTCGAACTGTGTGCCCAACACCCGTGCTTCGCCGCTGCCGGCCTCGACCACAAAGGACTGGCCGGTGTGGGTCACGCTGAAAAAACCGGCACCGCGACGCAGCCGGATATGCCGCTCACCATGGCGGAAATCCACGGCGATGGCGCTGTCGGCATCCAGGGTCACTTGGGACTGGTCGGCCAGGGTCACGGTCTTCACCTCACCCGGCGCGGTCACGTAATCGGCGCCGAAATCATCCACCCAACGCGACGGCTGCCAACCGGCGCCCATCGACACCATCACCAGCAGGCACGCGGCCATGGCCAAGGCGCCAGACCAGCGCAGGGTGCGCGAACGTTTGGAGCTGTTCATCGCGTTGAGGTAGCCCTGCAAGGCCACGGCGTCTTCGCCCGCCAGTGTGCGCGCCGGTACTTCACTTAACTCCCACAACACCTGGGCCTGGGAATAGGCCTCGACGTGGGCAGGATCTGCCCGCAACCAGCGGCTGAACGTGGCCTGGTCGCCACTGCTGGGCTGGTCGTGCAACAGGCTCAGCCAGTCGAGCGCGGCCTGTTCCTGGGCGGGCGTGGGGGTGACGTTCACGGTGCTTTCCCTGGCGTGCGTGGGGGCAGTGGTTCGCGAAGGCTGGCCTTGCAGGCTTCGAGGGCACGCATCATATGTTTTTCCACGGCGCTTTGGGACAAGCCCATGGCCCTGGCGATTTCTGCGTACTTGCGGCCATGGATGCGGTTAAGCAAAAAAATCTGCCGTGTGCGCTCCGGCAGGCTGCGCAAGGCGGCTTCGACATGGCGCAGATCATTGCCCGCTTCGAGCGCCGCCTGGGGTTCGCAGCCCTGATGGTCGTGCTGCTCCGGCAGCCAGCCTTCGCTGCTGCGCACGCGGGCGCCTTCGCTGCGCAAGTGGTCAATGGCGATGTTGCCGGCGCAGCGCAGCAAGTAAGTGCTGAGCTCTTCGACCTGCACCAGCGGGCGGCGCCAGAAGCGCAGGAATAGATCCTGTACCAAATCAGCCGCCGTGGCGCGACACCCCACTCGGCGACTGACCAGGGCTTCCATTTGCGAACGCTGGGACAAAAACACCTGCAAAAAATGCGCACGCCCACCGGCCGCATCGGTGTGCGGGCTGTCCTGGGATTCGGGTGGCGTGCTGATCATCATCACAGGCTCAAAATAAGGCGAAGGCCGCGACAGGGCTGGCCAGGAGGCCGGCGCCCGCCAGGATCAAGGCCAGCCTTGGCCGATACGGCAACAGCAACACCAGCAGCAGCGCGCTGAGCATCAACACCGCGCACCATTCCACCAACCCTTGGGCCCAGCCTGAAACGGCGACGGCGGGCCAGATCGACACGCTCAGCAACAACCAACCGGCCATGCGCAGGCTTGAACGCCGCGCGGGCGACGGCTTGCTGTGCAGCAACTCGCCGTGATGGCGGTCGGTGGCCAGGCACAACGCGGTAAACCCGGCGTAACACATCAACAGCGCGAGCAGCATTCAGTGCGCCTCCTGCTTTAGCGCCATTGCGCGCACGCGTTCGGCCTTGGGTTGCGTGCGGTGTTGCATTTTCCACGCCGCCCAGGTGAGGAACAGGCCACTGGCCAGGCAGGTCAGGTCGAAGCCGGCCATGGCCCAGTCACCCTTGGCCAATGACGTGCCCAAGTGCTGTGAGGTGGTCAGCGCGTTGAGCAGTGGAATCACCACAAACAGCAGCGCAGCGAAGCTCAGTTGCTCGACCCAAGCCTGGCGACCACGGCGCAATACGGCGTGCAGCAGGCTCAGGCCCCAGACGATAAAGAAGGTTTGTATTTCCCAATCGGAACGTTCGGCGAAGCTCACCGGCAACAGTCGGTTGGCCCAGAAAAACGCCGCGATGGCGATCATCAAGCCAGACATGCTGGCAATGTTGAGCACTTCCACCAGCCGCAGTTCAAACGGCATTAGGCCGGTTTTAGCGTGCTTGAGCTGGCGCTTGCCCAGCCAGATCACCAGGCCGGTGCCGATCATCGCCGTGCCCGCCAGGCCGCAGATAAAGTACAGCCAGCGCAGCACCGGGCCGGCGAAATGGCCCATGTGCAGGCCATAGAAACTGCCGCCAATCGCCGCCGGCAGCGATTGTTCGCCACTGACCCGCAGCAACTCGCCGGTGGTGCCGTTGAATGACACGCTGCTGCCAAAGTCATGCACCACGCGGTCGGAGCCGGCGCGCACCACATTGACCGAGGCGTTCACATCGCCAGGGTTGTTGACCACCAAACGGCCCACATGCCCACCGTCCCATTGCGTGCGCGCCTGCTCATACATCGGCCATAACGCCAGCAACTTGCCCGGCTGGCCGAGCGCCGGTGCATTGTCAGTATTGGGGAACACTTCATTAAAGAACGCGCGGCTGTCGTTGCCGTACGAGGCGAGGATCGGCGCGGGCATCACCATACTCATGAAGATCACCAGGCTGCTGTAGGTGATCATCAGGTGAAACGGCAGCACCAGCACACCCACCGCGTTATGCCCGTCGAGCCAGGAGCGCTGGCCCTTGCGCGGGCGGAAGGTGAAGAAGTCCTTGAAGATTTTCTTGTGGGTGATGATCCCCGTGATCAGCGCGACGAACATCACCATGGCGGCGATGGTCGACAGCCAGCGGCCCCACGGGTAAGGCATTTGCAGCTGGAAGTGGAAGCGGTAGAAAAAATCGCCGCCCATGCTTTCTCGGGCCTGGACGGGCTCAGCAGTGACGGGATCGAGGACTTTCTGGATGAAGTTGCCGCGTTTGCCGGGGTCGATCTTGTCTTGCCACATCACCGACAGGCCAGGGTCACGGCTGTTGGGCAGGGTGATAAACCAGCGCGCGGCGTTGGGCGCCTGTTGCTGCAAATAGGTTTGCGCAGCAGCAAGGCTGCGCGCTTCGTCCAAGGGATATGCCTGCACTTCGGGCTGCATCCAGTGGGTAATTTCGTCCTTGAAATAGGCCAGGGTACCGGTCAGGAATATCGCAAACAGCAGCCAGCCGAAGATCAAGCCGGCCCAGGTGTGCAACCAGGCCATCGCCTGGCGAAAGCCCTCTTTCATGTGCGTGCCATCCAAAAACCTACGCCCGCCAGGGTGGCAAACAACGCGCTGGGCAGCATCACGCCAAACCAGGCGCGCGAGGCTGTGCGGCAAGCGAAGCACCAGATAACGGCCAGCAGATAGAACACAAACGAACTCATCATCCCGGTGATCACCGCATCGGCGCGCGAGGTAGGCATCCACAGCGCCAGGCACACGGCGGCCAGGGACGCCATCAGATAGCCGCCGACCACGGCAGCCAGCGCACGCGAAGTGACGGCGAGGCGGTAGGTGACGGGCAGTGAGGGTTTGCTGTTCATGCGGGAGACGCCAGATTCATCAGCGCGCAATATTAATGATAAATATTCTCATAAGCAAAAGAGAACGGATGAATCACCTGCCCGCATGGATTGCCGAATGCGTATCACGCCCCTTACAATGCGAACAATTCTTGTTCTCTAAAGTACATTGATACTTTCGGAGTGAACGCGTTGCAGCCGTCCAACACCGTCGAAGTCCTGTACCACGACCATCACCTCTGGCTTACCGGCTGGTTGCGACGCAAGCTCGGCTGCCCGCAAAGCGCGGCGGACCTGGCGCAAGACACCTTCATCCGTGTGCTCACCGCCCGCGAAGCCCCCACGCTGATCGAACCGCGTGCCTTCCTCACCACCATAGCCAAGCGCGTGCTGTGCAACTTCTACCGCCGCCAGGACCTGGAACGCGCTTACCTCGACGCCCTAGCGCAGATGCCCGAACACGTGGCGCCCTCGGAAGAAGAGCGCGCCATCATCCTGCAAACCCTGGTGGAGCTGGACCAACTGCTCGACGGCCTGGGCGTGCAGGTCAAGCGCGCCTTCCTGCTGGCCCAGCTCGACGGCCTGACCTACGCACAAATCGGCGCCGAACTGGGCATCTCCATCGCCACGGTCAAGCGCCACCTGAATAAAGCAGCCATGCGCTGCTACTTCGCCCTATGAACTTTTCCACGCAAGTGGCCGAACAGGCCGTGCACTGGCTGATGGAAATGCAGCAAGGCGCGCTTACCCCACGTCAGCAAGCGGCGTGGCAGCACTGGCTGAATGCCCACAGTGAACATCAGCGCGCGTGGGACCATATACAGCGTGTCAACCAGCGCCTGCGGGGCATGCCCTCGCCTCTCGCTCACGCGACGCTGAACGCGCCGCAATCGAGCAGCCGCCGCCAGGCCCTGAAGCTGTTGCTGATTCTGGGCGTGGGTTCGGCGGCCGCCTGGGGTTTGCGCCAACAGCATATTTTGCCGCCACTGAGCGCCGACTACCGCAGCCCTATCGGCGAGCGTCGCAAGGTGCAACTGGCCGATGGCAGCCGGTTGCAGCTCAATACCGGCAGTGCGGTGGATGTGCATTTTGATCGGCAGCAGCGCCTGATTCGCGTGCTCGAAGGCGAGATCCTGTTGACTGCACGCGCAGGCGATACGCCGCTGCGCGTACTCACCGGCCAGGGTTTGCTCAGCAGCCAGGCCGCCCGGCTGAACGTGCGTCAGTTCAACGACCACACCCAACTGGCGGTGTTCGACGGCCACGTCGAGGTGATGCCCAACAGCTACAGCGGTTTGCCGTTGACGGTCGAGGCCGCGCGCCAGGTCAATTTTACCCGCAAAGGTTGGGACACACCGCGCCCGACCGACGCCAACAGCGGCGCGTGGGCCGACGGCATGCTGGTGGCGGCGCATATGCGCCTGGAAGATTTCCTTACCGAGCTGGGCCGTTATCGTCGCGGCCAACTCAACTGCGACCCGCAAGTGGCGAACCTGCTGTTGTCCGGCAGTTATCCGCTGGCCGACAGCGAGCGCATTCTCGACCTGCTGGAAGTCAGCCTGCCGGTCAAAGTGCGGCGTTTTACCCGTTACTGGGTGACGGTCCAGGCACGCGCCTGAAATTTTTTTCGATAACAGTGAGCCGTTTTCCACACCTCGCGTGACAGAAAAGGAAAGCCACCTTGATCCTTCCTTCTCAGGACCGCACGTCATGCCCCAGCAGCCGACCCTTCTCGCCCGCACCTTGCGCCATCTGTTACTCGGCGCCAGCCTCAGTTTCACCGTACTGCCTCAGGTGATGGCGGCCGAGGCCAAGCCGTATCACATCGCACCGGCCTCGCTGGAAGCGGCGCTGAATCAATTTGGTCGCGAAGCCGGCGTGCTGATTTCGTTCGGTTCCCAAGTCACGGCCGGCCTGCAGAGCCGTGGTTTGTCGGGCAATTACAGCGCCGACGAAGGCCTGCAAAAACTGCTGGAAGGCACCGGCCTGCAAGCCCGCGCCGAGGGCGACAAGGCCTACAGCCTGCAACCGGCCGGTGCGCCTGCGACCGTGGAGCTGCAAACCTCCAGCGTGGTCGGCGACTGGCTTGGCGACGCGGCGCAAACCAATGTGTTCGAGCACCCCGGCGCCCGTGACGTGATCCGCCGCGAAGAATTCGAACGCCAAGGCGCCACTCAGGCCCGCGATGTGCTCAACCGCATCCCCGGCGTCAACGCCCCGGAAAACAACGGCACCGGCAGCCATGACATGGCGCTGAACTTTGGTATTCGTGGCCTCAACCCGCGCCTGGCCTCGCGCTCCACCGTGTTGATGGACGGCATTCCGGTGCCTTTCGCGCCCTATGGCCAGCCGCAGCTGTCCTTCGCGCCGATCAGCATGGGCAACATGGACGCAGTCGACGTGGTTCGCGGCGGCGGTGCCGTGCGCTACGGCCCGCAGAACGTCGGCGGCATCGTCAACTTCGTGACCCGCGCAATCCCGGATGCACCGACCGTCAAAGGCGGTTTGCAGACCGAGACCAGCCCGTCCTCCAGCCATGACGGCTTCAAGACCACCGGCAACCTGCTGGCTGGCGGCACTGCCGACAACGGCCTGGGTGGCGCAATCCTGTACTCCGGCACCCGTGGCGGCGACTGGCGCGAAAACAGCAACACGCGCATCGACGACCTGATCCTCAAGGGCAAGTACCAGTTGGACGAGGCCAACAGCTTCAACGCCATGGCGCAGTACTACGAAGGCCAGGCCGATATGCCCGGCGGCTTGAACGTCAAGGACTATAAGGCTGACCCGTACCAGTCCACCCGTCCTTACGACAAGTTCTGGGGCCGCCGCACCATGTTCAACGCCGGCTACCGCTACCAGGAAGATCGCCGCGAATTTACCGCCAACACTTTCTTCACCACCACCTTGCGTAATGGCTACCTGGACCAGGGCAACTTCCTGTCGTTGTCCCCGCGCGAATACTGGGTACGCGGCCTGGAAACACGCTTCGCCCAAGGTTTCGACCTCGGCCCCACCAGCCATGAAGTGGGCGTCGGCTACCGCTATATCAGCGAAGCCGGCCACGAGATGCGCTACCGCACGCCGATCAGCGCCAACCAGCAACTGCCCGACACCAACAGCCGCAACGACCGCGACACCCGTGGCGCCACCGAAGCCAACGCGTTCTTCATCGATGACCGTATTGATATCGGCAAGTGGACCATCACGCCGGGCGTGCGCTACGAGATGATCGAATCCCAGCAGACCAACAACCTGAGCAACGTCAAATACAAAGGCGACTACAACACCGCGCTGCCGGCGTTGAACGTGCTCTATCACCTCACCGAAGACTGGAACCTCTACGCCAACACCGAAGGTTCATTCGGCAGCGTGCAATACAGCCAGATGCCCAACCGCGTGAGCAGCGGCGAAGTGAAACCGGAAAAAGCCCGCACCTGGGAACTCGGCACGCGCTACGACAACGGCAACCTGCGTGCGGAAATCGGCGCGTTCCTGATCAACTTCGACAACCAGTACGACAGCAACCAGACCAACGACACCGTGATCGCCCGTGGCGAAACGCGCCACCAGGGTATCGAGTCGAGCATCAACTACGCCCTCGACGGCTTGAGCCCGGCGCTTGCGGGCTTTGACGTCTACGCCACCTACGCCTATGTGGACGCGACCATCCGCGAAGACGGCCCAAACAAAGGCAACCGTGTGCCCTTCTCGTCCAAGCACAAAGGCACCCTGGGCGTGGGTTACACCGAAGGCCGCTGGAAGCTCAACCTCGACAGCAGCTACCAGAGCAGCCAGTTCGCCGACAACGCCAACACCCAGGCGGAAACCGCCGACGGCGCCAACGGGCGTATCCCAGGCTACATGCTGTTCAGCAGCCGCGCGGCGTATGACTTCGGCCCGCAACTGCAAGACTTGAATGTGGCGGTCGGGGTGAAAAACATCTTCAACAAGCAGTACTTCACCCGCTCGTTCGACGACAACAACAAAGGCAAATACGTGGGGGAACCGCGCACGGTGTACGTGCAGACCTCCATCGCGTTTTAGGTACCGGCGAGGCTGCGAAGGCGGCGGCACAGGCGAGATATAAGTTGCCTGACCCACCGCTTTCGCAGCCTCGCTGGGGCTAGACAGCTCCCACAGGGGATCGGCTTTGTCGTTTAGATCTACGTGGGCCGGCTCTAACTGCCTGCCAGGCAACTCGGGGTGCCGGCCACCAAGGCGTCGATGGCACAGCGCGTCTTGGCCGGCATGTGTGCGGCCGTCGGCCAGATCACGTGGATTGGCGCCGGCTGGTCGCGGTGGTTCGGCAGTACCGCTTCCAGTTGCCCGCGCAGCACGTAATGCGCAATCAACCAACTCGGCAACCAGGCCAGGCCCACGCCCGCAATCGCGGCATCGGCCACGGCCTGGAGGTCGTCGAGCATCAACAGCGAAGGCACACCGGGGCGCTGGGAGGTATTGCAGCGGTAGGCAATGCCTCGGTGGGCGGCGAGGTCGTCGATAGCGTTGATTGGCCCGACCCGCTGCAAATAGGCCGGCGAAGCCGCCAGGCCAACTGCTTGTTCGCCCAGGCGACGTGCACTCAGGCGGTCAGTGTCCGGCAGCGGACCAATACGCACGGCCACGTCGAAGCCTTCCTGTGCGAGATCGATCAATCGGTCAGAGAACGAGATCTCGATCTCCAACGCCGGGTAACGGTCCATCAACCCCCACAATGCTGGCGCCGCGTAATGATGGCCGAAAGCCAAAGGCAAGCTCGCCCTTAAACGCCCGCGTGGCTGTTGCCGGCCGCTCTCCAGCACCGATTCGGCAGCTTCCAGCTCTGCCAGCGCACGCAAACAATGTTCGTAGTACGCCTGCCCATCTTCAGTCAGACGCTGGCGGCGGGTGGAACGCTGCAACAGGCGAGTGCCCAAGCGCGCTTCCAGGCGCGCCAAGCCTTTACCCACGGCCGAACGCGTCAGGTTCAGCCGTTCGGCAGCCTCGGTCAGGTTGCCGCTCTCGACGACTTGCAGAAAGAGCTCAACACCATCAAAACGCGGAGTGGCCATGCTTAATTGTCGCCCTTAATTCCCTTATCAAAGGAAAACTTATCACGAATAAAGAATTCTGCTCCCGCGAGAATAGCGCTCTCCCCCAAACAAAAGGAATATCCCATGCCGCCCGCCGCCGCCGTATCCGCCGTCAGTGCCCCGCGCACCGCCAGAGATGGCCTGGCACTCACCGCCGTGTGCCTTGTGGCATTGATGTTCGGCCTGGAGATCTCCAGTGTGCCGGTCATCCTGCCAACCCTGGAACAGCAACTGGGCACCGGTTTTCAGGATGCGCAATGGATCATGAACGCCTACACCCTGGCCTGCACCAGCGTCTTGATGGCGGCGGGTACGTTGGCCGACCGCTTTGGACGGCGCCGCATGCTGGTGGTGTGCCTGTGGCTGTTTGGATTGGCTTCGCTGGCCTGCGGGCTGGCCAACGATGCCTCCACCTTGATCGCGGCGCGCTTCGTTCAAGGCATAGGCGCCGGGGCGATGATGATCTGCCAGTTCGCCATTCTGTCGCACCAGTTCCGCGAACCGGCTGCTCGGGCGCGGGCCTTTGCGATATGGGGCGTGATCGCAGGCGTGGGCCTGGGCTTCGGGCCGATGGTCGGCGCACTGATTCTGGCGGTCGCAGACTGGCGCTGGGTGTTCCTGGTGCATGTGCCGCTCACGCTGCTGACCTTGCTGCTGCTGCGCATCAGCGTGCAGGAATCCCGCGACCCGGCCGGCCATCGGCTGGATATCGCCGGCATGCTGACCTTGACGCTGTCGGTGTTCGCCTTGGTGTATTTCATTACTCAGGGCAGCGAAAACGGCTTCGGCAGCCCGGCGATGCTAGGCTGGGCCGGTTTGTCGCTGGTCGGGCTGCTGCTGTTCGTCGTGGTTGAGCGACGCAGCCCGCACCCGATGTTCGATTTTTCGGTATTCCGCATCCAGCGCTTCAACGGCGCGCTGATGGGTTCGATCGGCATGAATTTCAGTTTCTGGCCCTTCATGATCTACCTGCCACTCTACTTTCAGGCCGGCCTGGGCTACGACACGCTGACCACCGGCGCGGCCTTGCTGGCTTATACGCTGCCGACCTTGCTGGTGCCGCCGCTGGCGGAACGCCTGGCCCTGCGCTACGGCGCCGAACGTATTATCCCGCTGGGCCTGGGTTTGATGGGTGCAGGGTTTATCAGCATGGCGGCAGTCAATGGCGCGCAGCAGCCGAGTATCGTCTGGGTGCTGTTCAGTTGCGTGTTAGCAGGCGTGGGACTGGCGCTGACCAACTCACCGACCACCAACACCACCACCGGCGCCGTGTCGGCTGACCGTGCGGGCATGGCCTCGGGTATCGATCTCAGCGCGCGACTGATCACCTTGGCCCTCAACATCGCGTTGATGGGGCTGGTGCTGCTGCTAGGCATCGGCCATCACCTCTCCAGCCTGCTGCCTGCCACCACGGCGCTGGATTGGCCGGCTATCAGCCAGAACATTGCGGCGGGCAAACTGGATGCGCTGGTACTGGCGCCTTCAGACGCCCAGGCCGCACTGCGCCACGGCGCCGGCTGGGCCATGCTGTTTGCGGGGTTGGGTGCGTGTGGGCTGGCGATCTTGAGCCGGTACTTTTTCCAGCAGCGACCCTGAACGAAAACGGGCCTGCAGATGCAGGCCCGTTTTATTTGGGGTTGAAAAAACACTCAGCTATCAGCTATTAAGCGCAGCCTGTTCGTTTTCCAGAAATTCCTCTTCCAGCTCGGCCTCGTCAGCCTTGGTATCCGGCAAGCTCTGCCCTGCGGCGCGTGGTTTGCCGCGCAGTTTGCCGTACAGATGTTCCAGCGCATGTTCAAGCTTGGTCGCCGCGCCATCGATCGCCTGTTCCAGCGTATCGGCCTTGTGCAGGACCGACAGCGGTTGATGGCCCTTTGGCCGTGCTTCCAGACGGCAACTCAGATCGTGGGGGCCGGGCTTATCGCCGTTTTCATCCTTCAGGTAGACCTCAACGCGGGTCAGGTCTTCTTCATAACGTTCGAGCGTGCTCTCAATGGTAGTTCGTACCCACTCCTCCAGTCGGATGCTGCTTTCAATATGGTTATCGCTATTGACTTGGATTTGCATAGTTCTTCCCTTATTTCAGCTAGCTCGCGAGAGGTCACAACTGCGACACCGGGGTGGTGAAACCATGACCTCTTGATTACACAATTGGGCACCGCGCAGAACATTTCAACCCCTTTGCAAAGATAAATCCCACATTACAAATTAACCCTGACGACGAGCAAAAACGCTGTTAGGGTGGGGAGTTAGTTACATCTTATTACGCCCAGCCAACCTTATAATTGCCCCTCTCCCAACGGGTGCAATCCGCGAAAAATCCCCGCTTCCTCTACCAGCCAGTCATGCACCGCACGCACACCCGGATGGCTCAACGCGCCCGGCGCATACAGCAACACATAACGTTTGTGGTTGGGCACGGCCAGGCCGAAGGGCACGATCAAGGTGCCGCGCGCCAGTTCATCGTTAAGCAAGGTGCGCCGCGCAATCGCCACGCCCATCCCCGCGATGGCGGCCTCGATGGTCAGGTGGTTGCGGTTGAAGGTGTGGCCGCGGCGCACGTCGGCGTCGTGGTAGCCGATAGCATTCAGATAAAACTCCCACTCGGCGTATTCATAACTCCCACGCCAGGCGGTGATGTCGTGCAACAGCGGGAAATGCACCAGGTCCGCCGGGCCATGCAGCGGCGGCCTCCCGCGCAGCAGGCTCGGCGCGCATACAGGAAAAATCTGTTCATCGAGCAGGGCTGTGGATAACAGGCCGGGGTAGCTGCCGTCGTTCAGGTCGATGGCCAGGTCGAAGTCGCCCTCGTGCAAGGCGATGCTGCTGTCTTCGGCGACCATGCGCAGTTGGATATCCGGAAAGCGCTGCTGCAACCGCGGTAAACGCGGGGTCAGCCACTTGCCGAGAAACGACGGGATCGAGCGCAAGCGCAAAGTGCCGCTGATCATCCCCGCGTCCAGCCGCTGCAATTCCGCGTCGATGCTGCCGTAGGCCTCGCCCACGGTCGCCGCCAGCCTTTGCCCCTCGGCACTCAGCTCCACGCCACGGGCGCGCCGATGAAACAGCCGAAAGCCCAGGCGCTCTTCCAACTGGCGAATTTGCTGGCTCACCGCCCCCGGCGTGATGTGCAGTTCTTCGGCGCAGCGGGTAAACGACAAATGCCGCGCGGCGCAGGAAAACACGTGCAGCCAGACATAGGTCTGGCCATGGAGAGGGCGAGTCATAGCGTTTAGTCCTGCTAAAGGGTGTCTTAGGATAATTCGTTGGTCAGTGCCGATCCAGAGGCTCAGTATCGCGCCAATTCCGCCTGCTCTACAAAACATGGCAGCGATTTCTACTCCATTGCTTGTAAGGCTTTAGCATGGCTATCAGTGTTTTCGATCTATTCAAAGTGGGCATCGGCCCGTCCAGCTCCCATACCGTCGGCCCGATGCGCGCAGCGGCGACCTTCGCCCAAGCCCTGACCGACCAGCAATTGCTGGCCGATACGCGACGTATCGAAGTGCGCCTGTACGGCTCGCTGTCCGCCACTGGTGTGGGCCACGCCACCGACCGCGCCAGCGTGATGGGGCTGATGGGCGAATGGCCAGACACGGTCGACCCCACGTCGATCAATGCACGCATTCAGCAGTTGCGCGAATCCGGCCGATTGCTGCTCGCAGGCTCGCAGGAGATTGCCTTCAACTGGCACACCGACCTCCTGCTGCTGGACGAAAGCCTGCCCTACCACCCCAACGCCATGTCCCTGCACGCCTATGGCGAAAACGGCCTGCTGAGCGAGCAAACCTATTACTCGGTGGGCGGCGGTTTCATCATCGAGGCGGCCGAAGCCGCCTCGGGCATCGCGCCTGCCAGCGACGTCGAATTGCCCTACGACTTTTCCAGCGCCGTCGAACTGCTGGCCTTGTGCAACAAGCACGGCCTGCGGGTTTCCGAGCTGATGATGGCCAATGAACGCGCTTGGCGCTGCGACGAAGAAATCCGCAGCGGCCTGCTGCATATCTGGTCGGTAATGCGCGGGTGCGTGGAGCAAGGCTTGCGCGATGAAGGCATCTTGCCAGGCGGCCTCGACGTGCCACGCCGTGCGGCGAAATTGCACCGCAGCCTGCTGGAAATCGGCAAACCCAACGTGATCACCTCCACCTTGTCGGCGATGGAATGGGTCAACCTGTTCGCCCTCGCCGTCAACGAAGAAAACGCCGCCGGCGGGCGCATGGTCACCGCGCCGACCAATGGCGCAGCAGGGATCATCCCGGCCGTGCTGCATTACTACATGAAGTTCAACGCCGATGCGTCGGATGACGATGTGGTCAATTTCTTCCTGGCGGCTGCTGCCGTGGGCATTCTCTGCAAGAAGAACGCTTCGATCTCCGGCGCCGAAGTCGGCTGCCAGGGCGAAGTGGGCTCGGCCTGCGCCATGGCCGCTGCGGGTTTGGCCGACATCCTCGGCGCCACGCCGGAGCAACTGGAAAACGCTGCTGAAATCGGCCTGGAACACAACCTCGGCCTGACCTGCGACCCGGTCGGCGGCCTGGTGCAAGTGCCGTGTATCGAGCGCAACGCCATCGCGGCGGTCAAGGCGATCAACGCCACGCAAATGGCCCTGCGCGGTGACGGCAAACACTTTATCTCCCTCGACCGGGTGATCCGCACCATGCGCGATACCGGCGCCGACATGCATGACAAATACAAAGAAACTTCACGGGGCGGCCTGGCGGTCAGCTGGGTGGAGTGCTGATCGGAGCACGCCTACCCGCCCCCTACGTGAGCCCGCGCAAAAATAATAACGAGGCAATATCGATGACTGATGTACGTACACCTGCCGCTGAAAACCCTGCTGTTGCTGTAGATAACGCTGTAGACAACACTGTCACCACCGGCTGGACCAAACACGACACCACCTGGATGCTTGGCCTCTACGGCACGGCCATTGGCGCCGGCACCTTGTTCCTGCCGATCAACGCCGGCGTTGGCGGCTTCTGGCCGCTGATCGTGCTGGCGTTGCTGGCCTTCCCCATGACCTTCTTTGCTCACCGTGGGCTGACGCGCTTTGTGCTGTCGGGCAAATCCGGTGACATCACCGAAGTGGTCGAAGAACACTTCGGCGTCGGCGCGGGCAAGCTGATCACGCTGCTGTACTTTTTCGCGATTTTCCCGATCCTGCTGGTCTACAGCGTGGCGCTGACCAACACCCTCAGCAGCTTCATGGAACACCAACTGCACCTGGCCCCGCCGCCCCGGGCGATCCTGTCGCTGGTGCTGATCCTCGGCCTGATGGCCATTGTGCGCTGCGGCCAGGGCGTGATAGTCAAAGCCATGAGCGTGCTGGTGTACCCCTTCGTCGCCGCCCTGCTGTTGCTGGCCGTAAGCCTGATCCCCAACTGGAACGGCGCGTTCTTCGCTTCCGCCAGTGAAGGCATGCCGTTGCCGCTGCTCTTCAAGACCCTGTGGCTGGCGATCCCGGTGATGGTGTTCTCCTTCAACCACTCGCCGATCATTTCCGCCTTTGCCGTCGACCAGAAGCGCGTCTACGGCCCACAGGCCGAGCGCAAAAGCAGCGGTATCCTCGCCACCGCCCACGGCATGATGGTGCTGACGGTGATGTTCTTCTGCTTCAGCTGCGTGCTGGCCCTGTCGCCGGCTGACCTGGCGGCCGCCAAGGCGCAGAACATTTCGATCCTGTCGTACCTCGCCAACCACTTCCAGACGCCCGTGATTGCCTACGCCGCGCCGTTGATCGCGCTGGTGGCCATCACCAAGTCCTTTCTCGGCCATTACATCGGCGCCAGCGAAGGCTTCCAGGGGCTGATCGTCAAATCCTTGCGTGGGCGTAACCGTTCGATGTCATCCAAAGGGTTGGAACGCTGCACCGCGCTGTTCATGGTGCTGACCTGCTGGGCCGTGGCGACCTTCAACCCAAGCATCCTGGGCATGATCGAAACCCTGGGCGGGCCGGTCATCGCGTGCCTGCTGTTCCTGATGCCGATGTACGCGATCCGCCGCGTGCCTTCTCTGCGCCAGTATTCGGGCCAGGTGTCGAATGTGTTTGTGGTGCTGATCGGGTTGATTGCGCTGTCTGCGATCGTTTTTTCGGTTTTGCCCTGAAATCGAACACACCCCATGACAAATGTGGGAGCGGGCTTGCTCGCGAATGCGGTCATTCAGCTAAGTATTTATTGGCTGACACACCGCATTCGCGAGCAAGCCCGCTCCCACATGGGTATTGCAGCGCCTGGTAAAGCGCTATACGGCACGCCCCTTGCTGTACAGCTAACGAGGCAAACGGACCTTGTGAACCCTCAGCGACGGAGTGGCCGGTGGTCAGGCAATGCGAACTTAACCCGACACCGGTCGTCAATGACTGCATGTTCTTATCAGGCGGTAACGCACCATGGACAATCCTTTTCAGATCATCACTGACACCTTCACGCCCACCTACCGCGTCAACCTGAGCATCCAACGGCTCGACGGCAGCATCATGCTCACCCTCTCGGACGAGACGGGGGTGGTGGCCAAACGCATGATCAGCGCCGAACAACGCAACGACCCGGAGCGGCTCAAGCGCCTGGTGCAGAGCATTCAATTCGGCATCGCCATCGAACAGGGCCACAGCGCCATGGAGATTCTGGCGGTGATGACCGACGGCGACAGCCACAAACTCTTGCAGCCACCACCCGCCCGCACCCTGCCCTTCAGCGTCGGGCTTTAAAGCTCGCCCTTCTCGGTTTCCAGGCTCGCCTCGCCTTTGCGACGCGGGCCTTCGACCTTCACCGACGGGAACGCCGACGAAGCGTAGCGCACCACCAGAATCGAGAACGCCAACAGCAGAATGCCGCCGCACAGGTAGATGATGCCGACGTCCGGCGGGTTGTGGTGGGAGACGTTGGAAATCAGCAGGCGCGTCAGCGCCGTGATTGCCACGTAGATCAGGAAGCGTACGGGCATGTGGTTGGTCTTGAAATAAATCCCGACCATTGCGCCCAACTCCAGGTAGATGAACAGCAGCAAGATGTCATCGATCTTGATGTGCCCGTTCTCCAGCATCCCCAAAAACTCCATCACCGCCGCCCAGGCTGTTACGGCACCAATGGCGAACAGCGCCAGGTAGTGGAACGTCTCGACGAACAGATTGCCCAGCGACTCGGCCAGCCCATGGACTTGCTGACGCAGCTTTTCGGCCCAGTTGATTTTCACGATGATGCTTCCTTAGGTCGGCTCGACCGGATAATGCGGGGTGGACGTGACGGTTGTTCTGCATGCAGAAAAAAGGCCAGTGGCAGGTATAAGATGGTGGCGGCGTGACATGAGGCACTCCGAACCTGTATTTACGGGCTACATTAAAAAACTGCTACCCAAACCCCGTGGTTTGGCTTACTCTTTTCACTGTATATGAATACAGTAGTCGCAAAAGACAACTATCGTGAAGGCATGTGAGGTGGTGAATGGCCGTCGAAGTGGTATACCGCAGCAGCCGAGATCTGGAGCGTTTGTTCATGGATAAAGCCGAAGCTGACCGTCATGACAAGATGCTTGAACTCGCTGAGTTGCTGGCAGAAGTGTTGCAAAAAGCCGTGCCGTCCCTGAGCGAGCAGCAGGTGGAGGAAGCCGGGATCTACATGGCGAAGAATCGCGATGTGTTTGCCAAGGCGTTCAAGAGCCAGCCGGACGCATTGTCCGAGTTGCTGAACCCGGCGGCAGAATAAAGCCCGAATTGAACAGGCCCTGAATCATTGATTCAGGGCCTTTTTAATGCCTGGGCTATTTGTAGAGCAGGCGTTCGGCCAACTCGTCCGCCACCCGCGCGGGGGAGCGTTTTTCGGCTTGGGCGTGGGCGAAGATTTCGGTGAGGCGCGTGCCGATGTTCGACAGGTGTGCGGTGATGGCGGGCAACTCGGTGCCGGCGTGTTTGAGGGCGACGTAGATCAGGCCGCCGGAGTTGATCACGTAGTCCGGGGCGTAGAGGATACCGCGCCCTTCCAGTTGGTCGGCAATGTCCAGAGTGGTCAATTGCGCGCTGGCGGAACCGGCCACGGCGGCGCAACGCAGTTGGCCGACCGTATGACGGTTGAACACCGCGCCGACACCGCACGGCGCCAGAATGTCACACGGCGTGCTGAGCAACGCATCATTGGCGATGGGGTGTGCACCCAGCTGCTCCATGGCCAGTTGCACCTTGCCGTGGTCGATGTCGCTGACCAGCAGTTCGGCACCCGCCGCGTGCAGTTGTTCGGCCAAAGCAAAACCGACATTGCCCAGGCCCTGGATCGCGATGCGCAGGCCTTCGAGGTTGTCACTGCCCAGGCGTGCCATAGCGGTGGTGCGGATACCGGTGAACACGCCCATGGCGGCATGGGGCGCCGGGTCGCCTGCGGCCGTGGTGCTGGTGACGAAACGGGTGTGTTGGGCGATGCAGTCCATGTCGGCGACAGATGTACCGCTGTCGATCGAGGTGACAAAACGGCCGTCGAGTTTTTCGATACAACGGCCGAAGGCTTCAAACAGCGCCGCGCGGCTTTCCACGTGCACGGGTCGGATGATCACCGCCGTGCCGCCGCCCACCGGCAAGCCGGCCAGGGCGGCTTTGTAGCTCATGCCTTGGGCCAGGCGTGCGGCATCGGCCACGGCACTTTCATCGTCGGAATAAGCAAGATAACGGCAACCGCCCAAGGCAGGGCCGAGGCGGCTGTTGTGGATGGCGATGACGGCCTTCAACCCGGTCACCGGGTCGACGCTCAGGTGCAGCGATTCAAGGCGGGTGCTGTGCATGAGCGCAAACATCAATGGGCTCCCGAATCACTTCTGGTAGAGGCCCCAGTATAGGCTTGCGGTAGAAAACTGCTGAATCACGCTGGAATAAGCCGCCAGGTTTAATAGGCATCAGGACATAAGCCCGCAGGACATTTCCTAAGTTACTGGACGAAAATTCACAGCAAGGCTAAAACGTGGGCATCCGCCGGAGAATGCAATGAATCCCCGCACAGCCTTTTTCGCCTGCCTGGACCGCTCACCGCCTGCGCTGTTTGAAGCCGCGTTGTGGATGGCGGCTGAACACGATCCGAGCGTGCAACCCCTGCTGATCCTGCAAGACCTGACTTTGCTGCAACAACAGATCAGCGTAGGCATGCCCATGCTGCCGGCGGATGAACTCGGCCAGCCGTTGCTGCGGCGCATGAATGACCTGGGGTTTGCCCAGGATGATTCCACACCGCTACGCCCCGCCGCCGCGCTGCTCGACAAGGTACTGCTGCGCAAACGCGGCCAACCCTTGGCCATGGGCTTGATCGCGCTGGAGATGGCGCGGCGCCTGGATATCCCCATGGCGGGGGTTAATTTCCCCGGCCACTTCCTGCTGCGGGTGCCCGGTGCCGACCACCTGTTGGACCCTTGCGGCGGCCGACGCCTGTACCCCAACGACTGTCGCGAGTTGCTGCACCGCCAGTACGGGCCAAACCTCAAGTTGCAGGCCGAGCACCTGCTCACCGCCGAACCGCGTTCGATCCTGCAACGGCTGTCACGTAACCTGCGCCAACTGCACCTGGCCAATGACCACCCGCTGTCGGCCCTGATCGACGCCGAGCGCGTGCTGGAGTTGGGCAATGCCAGCGCTGCGGATTATCTGGCGCGGGCCAGCCTTTACCAGCGCCTGGACTGCCCGAGTGCCGAGCGCTTTGACCTGGAACATGCCCTGTTGCTCAGCGAAGACCCGATCCAGCGCCTGCGCCTGACCGAGCGGCTGGGGCATTTGCCGCCCAACACCGTGGTGCACTGAAGGGTGGGAGCTGCGTTGAATCAATGATTGGCCGGCGTCTTGAGAATATCGTTGTGTAATGGGCCCGGCAGGGCGTTGGAGCCAGGCGAGCGCACCTGAATGATCAACAGCGCCGCAATTACCGCCGGAATCGCGCAGAAGAAGAAAATCTGCTCCACCGGAATATGCATCGCCAGCAACAGGCTGCCGAACAGCGGCCCCAGGATTGAACCGAAGCGCCCCACACCCAAGGCCCAGCCTGTGCCGGTAGCGCGCACGTGTGCCGGGTAGAAATTACTCGCGAAGGCGTTGAGGGTCAGTTGCCCGCCAATAATGCAGAAGCCGGCCGCGAACACGCAGGCCACCAGATAACGCGGGTTGTCGTGATTCAGCCCCAGCAAGATCGTGCACACCGCAGCCGCCGCCAGCACGCCGGAGAGCAACCGCACCTTGCTTTTCAGGCGGTCGGCAAACCACGCCATACCGATGGCGCCCAAGGTGCCGGCAAACAGGAACATTGAGGTCACCAAATTGGCTTCCTTCAACGCCAGGCCGCTTTCCAGCAGCAGCGTCGGCAGCCAGCTGATCATGAAATACAGCAGGATCAGGCTGACAAAAAAGGTCGCCCAAATCAGCAAGGTCGGACGCGCATAGCCGTTGCGAAACAGCTCCACCACCGTAAGTTTGCTGCTCTGCTCCTGAAGGTTCTCTGCCTCGCTCGCCAGCGGCGGCTGCCAGTCGGGCAGCATGCGCGCCGTGACCTTTTGCAACCGCCTATACGGTGGCGCATCACGCAATAGACGTGGCAGGGATTCCGGTAACAGCCATGCAAGGAAGGGGAACAACAGCAAGGGCGTCACCCCGCCTGCCAGAAAGACCGCCTGCCAGCCGTAGCCTTCGATAAACCCCGCAGCGACAAACCCACCCGCAGCGCCACCAAACGAGAAGCCGCAGGCGGCCAGTGTCACCATCAAGGTGCGCATGCGCGGTGGGGAATATTCCGACATCAACGCCATGGCGCTGGGCATCGCGCCGCCCATGCCGATGCCGCAGATAAACCGCGCAGCCATCAGGGTGGTCAGGGAATTGGCGAACACCATCAGCACGGTGAGGCTCGCGTAGATCAGCACGCAGGCGAGCAGGATGCGGCGCACGCCGAAGCGGTCGGCCAGCGGCGTCACCAATAACGAGCCCAGGGTCAGGCCCAACAGGTTGGCGCTGAACACCGGGCCGAACGCGGCTTTTTCCAGACCCCAATCCTTGGCCAATGCCGGCACCACGTAGCCCAGCACCTGGGCGTCATAGCCGTCGGTTACCAGCAGCAACGCCAGCAACAGGAGAATCAACCACTGGTAGCGCGACACCGCACGGGCGTCGAGTGCCGCGCGAAAGCTGGCAATCTGATTGTGCATCGCAAGGTACCTGTTATTTTTATAAGGATGACGCGGATCAAACGGTGGGAGCTGGCTTGCCTGCGATGACGGTGTGTCAGCCAGTGCATTATCAACTGATAGACCGCTATCGCAGGCAAGCCAGCTCCCACATTGATTTAGGGTGTGTCAGGGGTGTCGGGTTGGTTGGCCGGATGCGCCTGCACAAACGCCGGATGCTGCGCCGCCAGCGCGGCCACTCGCCCGATGCGTGGGTACGCGCCCAACGGCACCTTGAAGCGCTCAGCCGCGTACAGCTGCGGGATCAGAAACGCATCCGCCATCCCCGGTTGCGGCCCAAAGCAAAAACCTTCATCGCCAATCAACTGCTCCACCGCGCCCAGGCCCTGGCTTATCCAATGCCCGATCCACTCGAGCACTTGCGCCTCGTCATGCCCCCATTTGCGCAGCAGGTTTTGCGTGCTGGAGTTGTGCAGCGGATGGATATCGCAGCCAATGATCGACGCCACCGCCCGCTCATGGGCACGGGCTGCCAAGTCCTTGGAGAGCAACGGCGCCTGTGGATAACGCTCTTCCAGGTACTCGATGATTGCCAGTGATTGGATCAACAGCCCTCCCTCATCGGTACGCAGCGCCGGTACACGGCCCTGCGGGTTGATCGCCAGGTAATCGGGCTGGCGATTCGCGCCGCCCGGCGGCACCAGCAAATTAACCGGCACGGCAGTAAAGTCCAGGCCCTTGAGCGCCAGGGCGATACGCACCCGATACGACGCCGTAGAACGGTAGTAGGTATAGAGTTGCATCGCCCTGCCCTCTTAGCGTGCTGCGGTCACGGTGCCACGGCATTCGCCGAAACCGATGGAGGCAAAACCTTCACGGTTGCAACGGGCACGCAGGATGATTTCGTCACCATCTTCAAGGAACTTACGCACTTCGCCGGAGGCCAGTTCAATCGGCTTTTTACCGCCTTCGGTGATTTCCAACAGGCTGCCGTACTGCCCCGGTTGCGGCCCGGACAAGGTGCCCGAACCAAACAAATCACCGGCCTGCAACTGGCAGCCGTTGACGCTGTGGTGTGCAACCAACTGCGCTACGGTCCAGTACATGTGCTGGGTGTTGCTCAGGGCCAGGCGGTGTTCCGGCAGGTTTTGCTCGCGCATCGCAGCGGTGGTCAGCAGCACTTCCAGCTCGATGTCCAGGCCTCCCGTGGCCTGGTCACGCGTATCCAGCAGGTACGGCAGCGGCTGCGGGTCACCTGCGGGACGGGCCGGTTGGGCCTTGCGGAACGGCTCCAGCGCTTCGGCGGTGACCACCCACGGCGAGATGCTGGTGATGAAGCTTTTTGACAGAAACGGGCCGAGCGGCTGGTATTCCCAGGCCTGGATATCCCGTGCCGACCAGTCGTTGAGCAGGCAGAACCCGGCAATATGTTCAGCGGCGTCGCCAATGGCAATCGAGTCGCCCATGGCATTGCCCTGGCCGATCCAGATGCCCAGTTCCAACTCATAATCCAGGCGCGCGCACGGGCCGAAGGTTGGCTCGGCCTGGCCGGCTGGCAGCGTCTGGCCTTTAGGCCGGCGTACGTCCGTGCCCGAGGGGCGAATGGTCGAGGCGCGACCGTGATAGCCAATCGGCACGTACTTGTAGTTGGGCAGCAACGGGTTGTCGGGACGGAACAGTTTGCCGATGTTTTGCGCGTGTTCGATGCCGACGTAGAAGTCGGTGTAATCGTTGATCTTCGCCGGCACATGCATGTGGCAATCCGCCGCGCGGTGCAGTACCTGCGCCTCACGGGTGTGCAGCTTGCTGCCTTCGGCGAGCAGTTCCAGCAGGCGCTCGCGCAAGGCTACGCGTGGGCCACGGCCGAGTTCGAAAAAGCCGTTCAGTTGGCCACCGGCAGTGGCTTCGACCGCACGGCGCGCTTCACCTTCAAACTCGTCCAGCGCAGCGTGCAGGTCGAGAATCGAATCGCCAATCGCCACGCCACTGCGCGGGGCCGAGCCATTGATGCTGAACACGCCCAGCGGCAGGTTCTGCAAGGGGAAATCGCGGTGGCCGTTGGCGGAGGCTACCCAGCTGCGGGCAAGTGTTGGCTGAGTCATGGGTTATCTCCGGTTCGGGTTGAAGGTGGCGGGCAGCGAGGCCCAGCACGCGTCGTAGGAAGGTTGCAGTTGTGGGCACTCAAGGGCGAACTGTGTGGGGCGCAGCACTTGGCTGGTCTCGAACATGAAGGCCATGGTGTTATCGATCTTGTGCGGCGCCAGCGCCACGTTGATGGCTTTGATGCAGGTCTCGCCGTCCGGGCCGTGGGCGCTCATGCAGCTGTGCAGTGACGCGCCGCCCGGCAGGAAACCTTCGGCCTTGGCGTCGTAGGCGCCCTGGATCAGGCCCATGTATTCGTTCATCAGGTTGCGGTGGAACCACGGCGGGCGGAAGGTATTTTCGGCCACCATCCAGCGCGGCGGGAAGATCACGAAGTCGAGGTTGGCCAGCCCATGCACGCTGGTGGGCGAGGTCAGTACGGTGAAAATCGACGGGTCCGGGTGATCGAAACTCACCGTGCCAAGGGTGTTGAAACGGCGCAGGTCATATTTGTACGGCACGTTATTGCCGTGCCAGGCGACCACGTTCAGCGGCGAATGGTCCAGCTCACAGGCCCACAGTTCGCCGAGGAATTTCTGCACCAGCGTGGTCGGCTTTTTGCTGTCTTCATAGTGAGCGACCGGTGTGAGGAAATCACGCGGGTTAGCCAGGCCGTTGCTGCCGATTGGCCCCAGATCCGGCAGGCGCAATGGCGCGCCGTGGTTTTCCGCAACGTAGCCGCGTGCCTGGGCATCCAGCAGTTCGATGCGAAATTTCAGGCCGCGGGGCAGCACCACGATTTCCAGCGGCTCGACGTCCAGCACACCCAACTCGGTGGCGATACGCAGACGGCCCTGCTCGGGGACGATCAACAGTTCGCCATCGGCGTTAAAGAACACCCGTTCCATCGAACGGTTGGCGCAGTAATTGTAAATGCTGATGCCTGAGGGTTTTGCCGACCCGGAGTTGGCGACCATGCCGACCAGGCCGTCGATAAAGTCAGTCGGTTCGCCGGGAATATCCAGCGGGTTCCAGCGCAAGCGGTTCGGCGTCACCGCACCCAAAGGCCCACCGGCCAATTGCCGTTCCAGCTTGATAAACGCCGGGTGGTTGGCCGACGGCTGAATGCGGTACAGCCAGGTGCGGCGGGCTTCGCTGCGCACCATGGTAAAGGCGGTGCCGGAGAACAGCTCGGTGTACAGACCGTAGGGAGCTTTTTGCGGGGAATTCTGGCCGACCGGCAATGCGCCAGGCAACGCTTCGCTGGCGAACTCATTGCCGAAACCCGATTGGTATTCGAGGTTCATGGACCATCCTCTGTGCGGAAGTTGTTTTTATCGTAATCCAGTTACGCATAACGTAATTTGATCACTATCGACCGTCAAGCTATAAAGACGCCCATTCATCTCTCGGATTATCGCCCCTCCATGGAAAAGCCCCGCGACACCGGTAAACAGAAAGTCCGCTCGGCCGAAGTGGGCACCGATATCCTCAAGGCGCTGGCCGAACTGTCCCCCGCCACCTCGCTGTCGCGCCTGGCCGAACATGTGCAGATGCCAGCGAGCAAGGTCCACCGCTACTTGCAGGCGCTGATCGCTTCGGGGTTTGCCGAGCAGAACACCGCTACCAACCATTACGGCCTGGGCCGCGAGGCGTTGCGCGTGGGCTTGGCGGCGCTGGGCAGCATGGACGTGTTGAAAGTCGGCGCGATGCCCCTGGCAGAACTGCGCGATGAATTGAATGAAACCTGCTTTTTGGCGGTGTGGGGCAACCAGGGCGCGACCGTGGTGCAGATAGAACCGGCGGTGCGTGCCGTCACTGTGGTGACGCAGTTGGGTTCAGTGTTGCCGCTGCTCAGCTCGTCCACCGGGCTGGTATTCAGCGCTTACCTGCCATCGCGGGAAACCGTGGAATTGCGCGCACGCGAGATTCAGGCCGGGACTGCCCATGCCCTGGCGGACGACGCGGCCTACGCCGGCGCCTGCGAACAGATCCGCAACCGGGGCCTGCACTTTGTGCATGGTTTACTGATGCCCGGCGTCGATGCGTTGTCGGCGCCGGTGTTCAATGCGGTCGGGCAAGTCGCGGCGGTGATGACCGTGGTCGGCCCCACCTCACTGTTCCATGCCGATGAAGATGGCCCGGCGGCGCAGCGCTTGCTGGCGGCGACCCGGGCCGTGAGTTGGCGCATGGGCTATCAGCCCTGAATCACTCGTCCCAGCGTGACAGGGCCAGCGCCACGCGGTTTTCCACGGCTTTGACCTGTGCGCCGCCCACCACGTAGTTGTTGCTCAGCATCGAGAACACCAGCTTGCGCCCTTTGGTATCGGTGATGTAACCGCTCAAGGACGACACGCCGCCCATGGAGCCGGTTTTGGCATGCAGGTTGTTCTCGGCCGGGGTGCCGCGCAGGCGATAACGCAGGCTGCCGCCGGTCATGCGGTCGGTATTGCCGGCAATCGGCAGCGCGTTGTACCAGGCGTTGAACCACGGCTGCTTGCTCGCGGCCAGCAGCAGGTCGGTGAGGTTTTGTGACGACACCAGGTTACGCCGCGACAGGCCCGAGCCGTCGACCTGGCTCAGCGTCGCCGTGTCCAGCCCCTGGCGCTTGAGAAACCCGGCCACCGCCACCGCGCCCGCCGCCGCCGTGCCGCTGTTGGCCGTCTGGCGGCCCATGGCCTTGAGCAAGGCTTCGGACATGTTGTTGTTCGAGAGTTTGAGCAGCGGCGTAATCAACGCCTGCAAAGGCGCCGATTTATGCTCGGCCAGTACCGTCACCGCCGCCGGGCTTGCGCCGCCCATCACTCGATGGCCAAGCACCGAAATGCCTTGCTGCGCCAGCGCTTGCTCGAACAGGTTGGCCACCAGCTGCGTTGGCTCCCACACACTCACCAGCTGCTCGCTCTGTCGCCCCGGCGCCACGGCGCCACTGAGCTGCAGCAGGTTGGTGCCATGGCGACGGTTGATCCCGTAGGTGTTGCCCGGCCCGCTGACCGCGCGGTTGCTCAGTTGCAGGTAGTTGGTCGGCGGAAAGATGTCGACGCTCACAGGCTGCCCGGCCCGTGCTGGCGCCTTGGCGGTGACCAGCACGCTGCCGGCATCAAAATCGGTATTGGGCGACACGGTCAATGCCGAAATCTGTGCGCCGTAGTAGGTGGTTTCATCATCGTGGGACCAGTCGACACCCAGCCGCTCGGCGTCAAACCAGGTGTCATCAAACACCAGGTCGCCCTGCACCTGACGCACGCCCTGGCTGGCCAACTGCGCCGCCAACGCCTGGTAATCGGCGAACTGAATGGTCGGGTCACCCAGGCCGCGCAGGTACAGGTTGCCGGTCAGACGGTCGCCCTGGCGAATGCCGTTGCTCAACAGTTGCGTGGCGAAACGGTACTGCGGCCCGAGCACATCCATGGCCGCAGCCGTGGTCAGCAGTTTGAGGTTGGAAGCCGGCACCAGCCGCGTGCGCGGGTTGTGCTGATACAGCGTGGCGCCACTGTTGGCGTCCCGCACCATCAGCGAGACCGAAGCGCCATGCAGCGCCGGGTCGGCCAGCAATTGGTCGAGGCTCTGGCCGGTAGCCGTCTTCGAAGGCGTGGCGCAACCACCCAGTAACAAACTCAAGCCCACCAGCATCGCGCTGGTGTGTATCCATCGACCCAACTGCATCAGTACCGTTTTCCCGCAAAATATTCAGTGGCGGCAACGCTACCAGCTCATTGCCGTTGTGGCGAGGGAGCGTGCCTTAAAACTGCAGGGTGCTGGAAACCGACACCTGCCGCGCATCGCCGATGGACACAAACTGGGTGTTCACCGACGAGGTGTAGTAGGTGCGATCAAACAGGTTCTTCACATTGAGCTGGAACTTGACCTTCTGCCCGTCGATTTTGGTGTCGTAGCTGGCAAATGCATCGGCCACGGTGTAGCTCGGCAGTTCGAAGCTGTTGGCCGCGTCCCCGGCCCGCTCGCCCACGTAACGTGCGCCGGCGCCCACACGCAGCTGGTCACCCCCCAAGAGGCTGCCGAAGTCATACACGGCCGACAACGACGCGGTGTTTTTCGCCACGTTTTGCAGACGATTGCCTTTGAGCGTCGGGTCTTCGGTCACCTCGGCATCGGTGTAGGCGTAGCTGCCGATCAGGCTCCAGTTGTCGGTCAACTGGCCGCTGGCGTCCAGCTCAAGGCCACGGGAACGTACCTTGCCCGCCACGCTGTAGACGGCGGCCAAACCGTCGCCGACCTGCACCAGCACGTTGCGTTTTTCGATATTGAACAGCGCCGCACTGGCGGTGATGCGCCCCGGTATGTCGAGCTTGGTGCCCAGTTCCCAGGCCTTGGACTGTTCCGGTTCCAGGCTGCCGTCCAGCACGCTTTTGTTCGCCAACGGCGCGATGGTGGAGTTGGGTTTGAACGACTCGGTGTAACTGCCATAGAACGACAATTGATCGGTGTAGCGATACACCAGACCGGCACGCGGCACCCACTTCTGGCCGTTGCCATCGGTGTTGGCGGTGAACGGCACGCCTTTTCCGGCGTATTGGTCGTACATCTGATAGCGCGCACCGCCGACCAGAATCCACTGGTCATTGAGGTGGATGGCGTCCTGGAAGAACAGCGAATCGCTGCGCAGCAAGTCGGTCTGGTTACTGTCCGGCGCGCTGACTTTGGTGCCCGCGACTTCGTTGCCGTACACCGGATCGTTATAGTTGAAGACGCCACGCGGCGCCTGGCGAATCAGGTCGGCACGGTAGATCTTGCGGTACTCGTCGTCGAGCCCGAACACCAGGTCGTGCTGCATGCCGCCGACATTGACCTTGCCTTCCAGGCTGGTGGTGGCGAAGCGGTCGGTGGTCAGCGCGCCCTGGGTGCCGTCCATGCTGCGGGTGAGGGTGCCGTTGGTGTTGACCTTGACCACGCGCACCTGGCTGGCGTCGTAGGTCTCGCGGTTCCAGCTGTAGCCGAAGTGCGCCTTCCAGTCGTCGTTCAAGTCGTGGTCGACTTCCAGGCGGTACAGGTCGGAGCGGCCTTGCATATTGTTGAACGGCTCATCCAGCCGACGGGTCGCGGGGATGTTCAACGGGTGGTTGGTCTTGGGGTCGATGGCGGTGCCACGGTCGAACGGCGAGAGAAATTCGCGGTGTTCATAGGCGAACACTACTTTCGTGGTGTCGCCGTACCAGGCCAGGGACGGCGCCACCAGCGTTTCGCGGTGGGTGCCGTAATTGCGCCAGTAATCTTCGTCTTCATGGTCCACTATCAGTCGATAGGCCAGGCCGCTGTCACCAATGGGGCCGGTGGTGTCGAGGTTGCCGCCGCTGCCGTTCTTGCCGTCACCGAAGGTCGAGCCGCGCGCGGTCAACGAGGTGGACTGCACCAGCTCGGGCTTTTTGCTGACGATATTGACCACGCCGCCCGGGTCCTGAATGCCATACAGCAAAGACGACGGGCCTTTGAGCACTTCGACGCGCTCGGCGGTGGCGTTCAGCGCCCGGCCCTGCACCACGGGCATACCGTCCTTCATGATCGAGCCGTTACGGTTGTCACCAAAACCGCGCAGCATCACCGCGTCCTGGGTGCTGCCGAGGGTGTTGGCCTGGGTGATGCCACTGATATTGCCCAGGGCGTCATCCAGGTTGCGCGGCTGTTGGTCACGCAGCACCTGGGCCGGCACGACGTTGACGGTTTGCGGGGTTTCCAGCAGCAGGCCGTGGGAGCGCATCACCGAGCTGGTGGGCGGCGGCTGATAGCTGGTGGTGTCCTGGGCTTGGCTCGCGCCGCTGATGGTGGTGGCGCCCAGGTTGACTGCGCCATCGGTGGGCACAGGCTCAAGCGCCAGAGTACGGGCGTCGATCTGGCGAAAGGTAAAGCCTGAGTTGCCGAGCAGCCGTTGCAGGGCCTGGGCGGCACTCATCTGCCCGCTGACCGCCGGGGCATTGAGACCATAGGGCGCTTCGTCGGTGTAGATCACGCTGATGCCGGTCACCCGGCTGAAATCACTCAGCGCCTGGGGCAGCGGTTTGGCTGCCAGGGCAAAGTTGAACTGGGCACTTTGTTGCTCCTGCGCCTGCGCAATCGCCAGGGGCAACAACGCCAGCCCAGATACTGCCAATACCGAGGCTCCCAGCCACTGTTTTACCCAACCGCCCGCCGTCGACTTCATGCTGTGAGAACCCGTGTAGAAAACGCTGTTAATGCGAATAGCTCGCAGTTTCAAACACTACACGGATGGGCGGGCGATTTACCTCACCTTTGTTTGCAAATATTTTTATTTATTGCGCCTGAATGCGAAAACCCATGCGCGGGAAGTGCACGTGCACGGTGCCGGCACGTTCGTCGGTACGGCGCAGGATCAGCTCTTCACGGCCAGCGAACAGCAGTTCACCGGCAACGGGATCAACCCCGTAATCAATGGCCGCAATCGTTACCGACTGACCCGCCTTGAAACCATTCAAGTCCTCGAACTCGTCATCCGGTAATGCCGCAGGCGTGGCATCACGGGCGATCGCCAATGCCTGCTCCGCCGTCATTTGACTCGCACTGCCGTGACCAAAACCCAGCACGCGCGCCAGCCAAGCCAGGACGGCCGGATAAGCATCCACCAATGGAGCCGTCACGGGAGTGGCTTTGAGGAACCACATCGGGTGGGCCAAGGCAAAGTCGGCAATCGACGGTTCACCGAACAGAAAGTCTCCCGGCGCGTGCTGCAACTGGAACTCCAGACGCGCCATGATCGCCGGCCATTGGTGCTTGGCCAGCTCGGCCGGGAGCTTGCTGGCCGTGCCGCCACTGAACAACGCGGCACGGTCAGCCATAAACGCCTTGATCGCGTCCGGCGGCAATTTGCCAAAGCGCACCGCCACTGACTCCGGCTGGAATACCAGGCTGACGGCATGGGCGAACACAACGCTGTCGGCCCAGGTGGCGAACGTCTGCGTGATCATTTCCTGGCCCAGCGGGAACAGCGCCGGCGAGGACGTTTCCTGCTCAAGGCGACGGGCGATCAGGGCCGTGTCGCAATAGATATCGGCGCCGACTTGCAGTACCGGGGTTTTCCGGTAGCCGCCGGTCAAGGCTGTCAAGTCGGGTTTGGGCATGACCGGTGATATGTGTACGGAGTGCCAGGACAACCCCTTGAAACCCAGCAGCAGCCTGGCTTTTTCTGCAAAGGGTGAGGTCGGGTAATGGTGCAGGATCAACTCAGACATGCAGGTCTCCGCTCGATAGATGAACGGCTAGCTTAGCCTGCAAAACCTTGCGTGGGGACGATGGGAACTCATCAATCAAATCAATGAGCCACTCGCCGCCAGGCATTCCTTGGCGCTTTTCTTGAGTTTCTTGATCAAGCGCTCCTGGCGCAGCGCCTCGCCCTTGGAAGCGCATTGTTCGGTGTACACCAGCGCCACGGCCGGGCTGGACAGAAAGAACCGCGCGCCCTTGCCGCTCTGGTGGGAGGCAAAGCGGCGCACCGGGTCATTGCTGATGCCGCAATACAGCGAGCCATTGGCGGCACGTACCAGGTAGACGAACCAGGGTTTGGGTTCAGGAAGATCAGTCACAGTTCATTTCGGCCAACCAGAGGAGCATCCAGCTTATCAACGACCGGCCTGAAATGCCTTCAAGCCTTTAAGCGCCTGGGCGCGCACGGCGTTTTTCAGCGCAGGCGACCAGCCCAGCAGCAAGCCCTTCAAGCCCAGGGCCTGGCGCGACCAGCGCCACAGGTCGAAGTGGTCGTGATGCTCAGAGATCTTGCCATCACGAAACACAAAGCGTGCACCAATGTCGTTGACCACCGTATTGCCCGTGGCGCTGAACAGGTAGGTCGCCACCCAGCGCGCACTGCCGGTGCTGTCATCGCTGCGCACATGGTCGAAGGTCAGGGAAAAGTCCTTGGCCCGCGTGGTGAGCATGCGCCACATGTCCCCGGCGTCGCGCCCGCGCAACTCGCCAAAGGCCGGGTCGCTGAACACCACGTCAGCGGTGTAGCAGGCGGCCATGGCTTCGGCGTCCAGGCGCTGGAAGGCACTGTAGAACTCGGTGATCAGGGCGTTATGGGCATCACTCATGGGCAGGCTCCGCAGGCATCGAAAGAATAGGCGCACGATAAGCTGCCCACGCGGCCCTGGCTACTGACATTCGCCACGCAAATGATAAGCCTAAGGCACCATTCCAACACTGCGGGCATAGGCGAACAGGTCAACATCGGTGGAAATACTCAGCCGCTGCATGGCCGTGCTTTTCTGCTTGCTGATCGTGGAAATACTGCGATTGACCTGTGCCGCGATCTCGCTGACGGTCATGCCGCTGGCCAGCATGCGCACCACCTCGCGCTCCTTGCCGGATAATTGCGGCTCCTGGGACTGATCGCCCGTGCCCGCCTCGACCATTTGCACCCGCAGCGATTCACTGGCGAAGGTCTGGCCGGCACACACGGCCTTGATCGCCAGGGGCAGTTCCTTGGCGGAAGCACTTTTGGCCACCACCGCCTTGGCCCCATGGGCGAAGGAAGCACGCAAGGTGGCGACGCTGGCGAACATGGTCACCAAAATCACCGGCAACTGCGGATACTGGCGGTGCAACAGGCTCAACAGGCCGTAGCCATCGGCCTGTTGGCCGCCCGGCATGGCAAAGTCCGTGACGATCACATCGCACGGCGTGGTACTTAACAGGCAGAGCAGTTGATCGGGGCCATCGGCCTCAGCGACCACTTTGCATCGGCCGTGCGCCTCAATCACGACTTTCTGCCCGATACGAACAATGGGGTGATCGTCAGCAATAATTACTCGAAGCATAAATTCCCACGAATGATGGCAGCTTGAATCCGCGCAAAATACCCCCGCAGGCGCTCATCAACAACCGCTAACAAACAGCCGTTTGCAGCCGCCCCCAATGTTCACTAGTTCACATTTTTTTGCCTACAGAACAACAGGAAAAAACCTACAACCAAAACTAGATCGTCGGATTGCAAACGCCTGAAGCAAATACCGTTCTTCAGACCTCAGTCAGGTACTCGAGATACACCAGCAACCGGGCCAGGAACAATTCCAATTGCACCTTGTGCGCCGCAACGCCCTGGGACCGGACCTGCTCGATCAACTTCACGGCACACGACTCAAGGCCTGTACCGCCCAAAAACACCAGGCTGCCGACCAAACGATGCAGGCGCTCAGCGGTCAGTGGAGCGTTCAACGTCGAGCAGGCGTGGCGCAATACACGATGGTCTTCCCACGCTTCCAGCAACAGGGTTTCCAACAACTGATCGACGATATCCCCGCTGCCAAAGGTTGCGATCAGCGAGGCCCGGGTTGGCCAGCCGGCGCGCGGCGCAACAGTCTCCTGGGCGACGGAGCAGTCATGCACGCCCGGCAACCAACGCGCCAGCACTGCGTGCAATTGTTCCAGCGTCAGTGGTTTGATCAACCAGGCATCCATGCCGGCATCGCGACAACGTTTGGGGCTGTCGTTTCGCAGGTTGGCGGTCAAGGCGATGATAGGCACGCGTCTCATCCCGGTGTCGCACTCATGTTGGCGAATGGCGCGGGCCATGCTGTAGCCGTCCATAAATGGCATCTGGCAATCGCTGATCACCAGATCGAAGGGGCGACTGGTATAGGCCACCAGCCCGAGGTAGCCGTCGGCGGCCACCTCGTGTCCCAGCCCCAGTTTCTGCAATAACCCACCCAGCAACAGGCGATAGGCAGAATGGTCATCCACCACCAGCACGCGCAGGCGCCGCCAATGAAACGCAGGTGTGCCTGGCGGCTTCAGCAGGCGGCTCGCTCTTGCGGTTGAACCTACCAGCGACCCCATCAGTACCTCTATCGCGACTATTGATCCGGCAGCCATCCGCAGCACTGGTGCAATAGCCCGTGAGGCCTGTCATGCAGCAATGGTCGACGCATCCTTTTGAATGCTATCGGCTGCAAACAAATAACCTTTCGAGTTAATTAAAGCCCATACAACTACTACGAAAATCCCCCCTGAATCATTGCCTTTGCGCCGTCCTGCCAATGTCGTATTAGTTGTATTTCCCCTGCGCATCCCCCTCGCTAAATTGTGCTCACCCCAAAGAGGGTCGGCTTGCCACTCCCCGGCTACAGCCAATAAACATCGAGACCGCCGCTTGGCCAACCACCCGTTCATACCGGGTCGGGGGTAGCCCTGCACGCGCCTCTATCTGCCAGTTTGCAATGGAACATTAAAATGAAGACCCCTGTATCCCTGTTGAGCAGTGCCCTGCTACTCGCCATGACTTCCTCGGTATTGGCCGCCAGCAGCGTCGACCTGACCGTCAAGGGTTTGATCACCCCCAGCGCCTGCACCCCCAGCCTGCCGGGTGATGTCGATTTTGGAAAAATCGCGGCAAAAGATCTGAATCAAGACACCGCCACGCGGCTTGAGAACAAGACCGTGCAACTGAGCGTCAACTGCGATGCCGCAACGCTGTTTGCAATCCACCCCCTCGACAATCGCGCCGGGACCGCATTGCACGGCGCCACCTTTGGCCTGGGCCTGATCAACGAAAACCAGAAGCTCGGCAAGTATCAGTTGGTGTTCAGCAACCCCGTCGCCGAAACGGCATCCACCCTGATCGCCATGTACAACTCGGAGGGTCAATGGACTGAGTTGCTGGATGATGAAGCCGTAGCGCCAAACGATCTGGTGGCGCTGGGCAGCCGTGGGGATAGCGGTTGGGCACCGCATCCGATCAAGGATGCGGTCATGGACATGACCCTGTACACCTCGATTGCACCTGCAAGCAGCCTGACATTGACCAGCGAAGTGGCAATCGACGGTTCTGCGACCTTCGAAGTCAGGTACCTGTAAATGGACACTTTCCAAATGAAAACCTGCCTGTCCCTGCTGAGCAGTGCCCTATTGCTCGCCATCAGTTCATCCGCGTTCGCCGCCAGCAGTGTCGACCTGACCGTCAAGGGTTTGATCACCCCCAGCGCCTGTGCACCGAGCCTTTCAAACGGTGGCGTCATCGACCACGGCAAGGTAGCGGCCAAGGATTTGAAGCTCGATACCTGGACCTTGCTTGGCAATCACAGACTGGAAATGGCGATCACCTGCGATGCACCGACCCTGCTGGCCCTTGAGGGCATCGACAATCAAGGGAGCGCCTATGACTCAAGCAACGCGTACGGCCTGGGCTTGGTCAGCGGCAAAAAACTCGGCGGGTACACCCTGGCACTGGATAACCCAATGGCTGATGGCGCGGTGATTTCCGTGATTAAGTCCCGGGACAACGGCCTCAGTTGGCTCGAAATCTTCCCAGGCGACGTCTGGCCAGCCGCCGACCTCGCTTCGTTTGGCGATCGCTCGACCGGCAGTTGGGCGCCCACACCGGTCCAGCAAGTAACTGCGGGGCTTTTGGTGCAAACCCTTATCGCTCCAACTGCCGGGATGGACCTGACCACTGAGGTCCCCATCTATGGCTCCGCCACGATTGAAGTGAAATACCTGTAACCCCATCCCCGTACTAAGGAAGGTTCAAACGATGACTTACTTAAGAGCGGCGCCCCTGGCCGCCCTGTTGTTGGGCACCTCGTCTCTCGCACTGGCCGCCAGCAGTCAGGATCTGACCGTCAAAGGCATCATCACGCCCAGCGCCTGCGACCCTGTGGTCTCCGGCGGCGGTAACGTCGACTTCGGCAAGGTATCGGTCAAGGACCTCAATGCGGACACCTACACTGATCTGCCACGGGAAACCATGCTGTTGAGCGTGCGCTGCGACGGGCCGACGTTCTTCACCCTCAACACCATCGACAACCGCGCAGGCACCACCGCCAACCACTTCAGCTGGCATGGCCTGGGCATGACGCCCAACGATGAAAAAGTCGGTGATGCCGGGCTTGGCCTCTACATGCCGGTAGCCGACGGCGTGCCGGTGCGCACCATCACCTCCAGGGATGGCGGCGTGACCTGGATGCCCTCGGTAATGCTCAGCCACACCCTGCTGACAGCCGTTGCCAACAACGATGGCGTGATGCCGATTGCGATACAGGAACTGGACGCCGAGATCCGCCTGATCACCCACATTGCACCCGCAAACGGCCTGACGCTGACCGACGAAGTGCCTATCGACGGCCACGCCACCGTACAAGTCAATTACCTTTAAGGAGCCGCACCGATGAAAGCACGATTGGCCATTCTGGCCGCCAGTGTATTGCTGCTTAACTCGGCGAACACTTTCGCCGCTTCCAGCGTCGACCTGACGGTAAAGGGCCTGATTGTGCCCAGCGCCTGCACGCCCAGCCTGTCCGGTGGAGGCGTGATCGACCATGGCAAAATTTCCGCCAAAGACCTGAACTCAGACCGTGTCACCGTGATCGGCAACAATACGCTGAGCATGGCGGTCAATTGCGACGCCCCTATCCTGTTTGCCTTGCACTCGATCGATAACCGCGCGGGTTCGGGTCTCGCTACGGACTACGGCCTGGGTTTTATCAACGACACCCAAAAACTGGGCCGGTACTCGCTCACCCTGCGCAACCCGGTCACGGGTGACGGCACAGTGGTGCAAACCATTGGCTCGTATGACCTGGAAACCTGGTACCAGGAAAAGTTCTGGGACCCAGGCATGTACATGTCCGTCGCCGCAATGGATGACGACACCCAACCCGTCCCCGTCCAGGACTTGAACGTTGAGCTGGAGGTGCAGACCATCATCAACCGCGCCGATGGCCTGGACTTGAGCAACGAAGTGAACATCGACGGTTCCGCCACCCTCGAAGTGAAGTACCTCTAACCCATGGCCGCCCATCCCTTGAACACAGTCGGGCATGGGCTGCGCCTACCTGTGCCGGTACTGAACAGGTTCGCCAGTTGCCTCGTCGCCCTGCTGTGCCTGGCCGATGCCCACGCGGCGTCGACTGTCGACCTCACGGTGACCGGCCGCGTCACCCCAGACGCCTGCCTTATCGAGTTGACCAATGACGGCACCGTCGATCACGGCAAGATTCCGTCCCACAGCCTCAATTCCGACGAGTTCACCGTGCTGCCTGTCCAGGTGCTCGACCTGCGCGTGCAGTGCGCCAGGCCGATGCTGTTTGCGCTGGTGGGCATTGATAATCGCGCCGACTCCTCGTCGGCCCCCGATTACTTCTACGGGCTGGGCAGGAACATCCACGTCCCCGAGGAGCGTCTGGGTTCGGTGGCGTTGGCCTATCGCAACGCCGTGGGCGATGCGCAGCCCATGCAGGCCTTGGCTTCCATCGACAACGGCGAAACCTGGTCACAGGAGCCCAACGCCTACCCACGCGTGTTTATGGCCTTTGCGCCAGTCGGGGACCGCCAACCGGACTTCATCGGCCAGTTGACCGTTCAGGTTCAAGTAAGCACCGCCATCAATTTTTCGCAGTACCTGACCCTGGACCAGGAAGTCCCGCTCGACGGCGCGATCGTCCTGGACCTGCGCTATCTCTGAACGATCCTCTTTTGGCCTAATGGAAACCCCGTCATGACGACGATATTCTCAAACACCGCTGTGGGCCTGATTGCCTTGCTGTTGATACTCGGCAATCAAGTAAAAGCCGACGGTATGGTCCCGGACACCTCCGTAGTAATCGTGCATGAAGCCGATGGCGAGGCGGCGGTGTCAGTGACCAACACCGACAGCCAACTCGCGCTGCTGCATGTCACCTTGCAGGATATTCCTGAAGACACCGAGCCACTGCTGGTGGTGACGCCGCCGCTGTCGCGGGTCGAGGCGTCCAAATCCCAGCTGGTGCGTTTCATCCTGCAGAACCAGCAGCCGCTACTCACCCAGCGGCTTAAACGGGCGGTGTTCGAAGGCATGCCCCAAGGCCGCGCGGCCACCGCCGCCGGGCATGCCCGTGTGGGCGTGACCGTGCGCCAGAACCTGCCGGTTATCGTGCATCCCAAGGGCCTGGCGCCCAACCGCACGCCGTGGACCGACCTGACCTGGACCCTGCGCGACGGCCAATTGCAGGTGCGTAATGACACGCCGTATGTGGTGCGCCTGGCGCAGGAACTGCTGCTGTTGCCGAGTCACCGCAAGGCGATGCTGCCGCGCACCTATGTGCTGCCGGGTGAGGCATTGAGTATGCCGGCCGGCAATGACCCGGCCACCACGGTCAGGCTGCAGCCGGCCACGGTGTATGGATTTGCGGTCAAGGCCTACGACGCACCGATCACCCTCTGACTAAAAACCACAGGCGCCGTATACAGACCGCCGCCTGATAACGAAGTGACGGCTCATTGACCGTCACCGGAACGCCTGGGAGCACCGGGCCTGTGCGTTCACTATTCGAGTACCTTGCGTGAAAACAGTATTGAGCTACCGTGACGGCGAAGCCGTGTCTGATACCCCCGCCAACCCGGCCTTGTCGCTGGTGGTGTTGCTCTGTGCACTCGTGCCTGCCAAGGCCTGGGCCGAAGGCGCCAGCCCGTCCGGCTTCGACGCCCAGACCTTGCATCAGCGCGGCATCGACCCGCAATTGGCCAGCCTGCTGCTGGCGGCACCGCGCTTCGCCGCCGGGCGGCACACCGTCAACCTGCGGGTCAACGGCCAGCGGCGTGGCCGACAAGACCTGACCTTCGACCCACAAGGCAACCTGTGCTTCGACCGTGCGTTACTGGACGCCGCCAACCTGGTGGTCCCCAGTGACACGGTGGGCTGTCAGGATTTCCTCGCGCAGTACCCTCAAGCCCTGGTGGAGCCGGACCCGGCGACACTGACGGTGTCGCTGGTGGTGCCCACCGAAGCCCTGCGTCCTGTGCAGCAGGATATTTCGGGCTACGAGACCGGCGGTTTTGCCGGGCTGCTCAACTACGACCTCAGCGGTTTTTACAACCGCTTCGGCGATGACGCCAGCCGCTTTGGCTCAGCCAATACCGAAGTCGGGTTCAACGCCGGCGACTGGATCGTGCGCAGCCGCCAGGTACAGACCTGGCAGGATGGGCTGTCGCGCAGCACTCACCTGGAAGCCTATGCGCAACGCACCTTCGCCAGCCACCAGGCGGTGCTGCAGGCCGGGCAGATCAACCTCTATAACCCGGTACTGTCCGGTGCGCAGATCACCGGCGTGCAAGTGCTCACCGAACATGCGCTGCAAGAACAGGGCGAAGGCGCGTTGATTCAAGGCATCGCCAACAGCCCGGCACAGGTGGAAGTGCGCCAGAACGGCGCGCTGATTCATTCCACCGTGGTGCCTGCCGGGCCCTTTACCCTGAACGATGTACGCCGCTTGAACACGCGCTCGGACGTCGAAGTCACGGTCAAGGAAAGTGTCGGTGGCGAACGGCGTTTTACGGTGCCCGCGGCGATGCTCGGCCTTGGATTACCGGCGCCGGGCTATGCCGTGGCTGCGGGCCGGGTGCGCAATGTGGGTGACGCCAAGGGCGATGATCCGTGGGTAGTGAGCGCCGGCTGGACCGGCGCCCTGCACCCGCAATTGACCCTGGGCACAGGCGTGCTGGCGGCCAGCGAATACCGCTCGGCGGGCGCCAGCCTGGGCTGGTTGCCGTGGCTGGACAGCCAGATCCAGCTGTCGACTCAGCTGTCCAATTCCCAGGCGTGGGAAAAGGTCTCGGGCGTGCAGACCGACCTGTCATGGTCCCAGCGCCTGGGCGAACAGTGGTCGATCAGCGCCGCCAACTCCTGGCGCAGCGTCGGCTATCGCGAACTGGAAGAAAGCACCTACGAGCGCGACGACAGCCCTGGGCGCAACAGCGAACGTCGCAACTCACGTTATCGCGACCAGCAAAGCCTCAACCTGGGCTGGTCACACCCGCTATTGGGCGCGTTCAGCGCCGGGGTTTCGCGCTCGGCCAATTTCGCCGGCGACAGCAGCAGCCGTGCCCTGGCGTCCTGGGGCACGAGCATCGGCGCGGTGGCGTTGTCGGCCAGTGCCGAGTGGCAAATGGGCGGCAACCAGCAACAGGACAACGCAGTCTATTTGAACGTCAGTGTGCCGCTGGGCGAAAGCCGAAGAATGCGCAGTTGGGTGCGTAACTCCGGCGGTGAAAACCGCACCGGCCTGGGCGTTACCGAGCAGATCGACGATCAACTCAGCTATCGCGTCAGTGCCGAACACGACAGCAGCGATCATCAGGTAGAAACCACTCTGGGCGTCTCGGCATTGCCGCGCTATAGCCAGCTCGATTTCAGCTACAGCCGCTCCGATGCCGAGCGTTCCAGTTACCAAGGCGGCGCGCGCGGCGGTGTGGTGCTGCACAGCGACGGCATGACCTTTTCCCCCTACCCGGTGCGTGACACCTTCGCCCTGGTGTCGGTCGGCGACATGAGCGGCATCAAGCTCAGTACGCCCAGCGGCCCGGTGTGGACCGACTGGCAAGGCCAGGCCGTGGTGCCGCAAGTCGCCGCTTATGGCCGCAGCCCGGTGGAAGTGCAGACCCGTTCGCTGCCGCGCAATGCCGATATCAACAACGGCCTGGCGATGATCTCGGCCGGGCGCGGCGCCGTGGACCGGGTTGAGTTCGGCGTCGGTCTCACCCGCCGCATGCTGCTTACCGTCAGCAACGACCAGGGCGCGCCGCTGCCGGCGGGCGCCTCCGTCAGCACTGCCAGTGGCGAGTTCGTCACTTTGGTGCAGGACGGCAGCCAGGTGTTTCTACCCAATGTATTGGAGCAGCCAACGCTCTGGATAACCACGCCGCAAGGCGGGCGTTGCGAGCTGCGCTACGAACTGCCGGCAAAGGCCGACCCGTCGGTGTACTTCGAAACTGCTCCCGCACGTTGCAACGTACCTTGAGGATGTCTGCCATGCCCGTCACACCTTATCTGCGTCAACTGTGCCTGTGGCTGCTGCTCGGCGTCGCCGGCACTGCCCAGGCCCTGGAAGAATGCCAACTGAACGTCAGCGATGCGCTGGTGGATTTCGGCCGGATGAGCCGTCTGGCGCAGAACGACAGCGCGCCGCAACGCCTGCTCGGCGAGCGGCGCCTGAGCGTGACCGTCAACTGCCCGCAAGCCGAAGACCTCAGCCTGTTCTACCGCGCCCTGGCCGCCAACCCGCAGCGCCTGCAATTTACCGAGCACGGCAGTTACGCCATCGAAGCCGGCAATGCCCTGCTTGACGGCCGTGCCGTAGAACTGGGTTTGCTGCCGGCCGCCGGCCAGGCGCCCGTCGCCATTGGCAACGTGCTGGAGTGGCGTCCCGGCCATGGCATCGCGCCGGTCGAGCGCGGCGCGGTACTCACCGGCAACACGCTGTCGCTGCAACTGACTTTACGGGCCTGGGCCGACCTCGCCGCCACCCAAGTGCGCGATGCCACCACCTGGGAAACCACCGCCACGGTGTACGGGGCACAGCACGGGGGCTACCGGGAACTGACACTGCGTGCGCACTTTGCGCCGATTGCCTGCCTGCCCTCGCTGTCGGACCACGGTGTGGTGGACTACGGCACCCTGTATGCCAAGGACTTGAGTGCCACCAACGAATCGCCGCTGCCCACCCGCACCCTGCGCTTGAGTGTGACCTGCGACGCGCCGATCCCCTTCGCTCTGCGCATGAAAGACAACCGCGACGGTTCGGCCACCGGCGGCACCGATGAAACCGCCTATGGCCTGGACCTGGACGCCAGTGGCAACAAGATCGGACGTTTTTACCTGACCATCGACCCGGCGGAGTTCAGCGCCGATACCTTCCCCACGCTGTACCGCACCGACTCCACCAGCAATGGCGTGGCGTGGAGCAGTTCCACCGCACGGCAAATCCCCATGGCCGCCAACAGCATCCTGGGTTTTACCGACAAGACCGGTGTCACCACCGGCCCGGTCGCCATCCAGACCCTGACCGGCACCCTGCGCATCAAGACTTACCTGGCGCCCATGCAAAGCCTGGATCTGCGCGAGGTGGTGCATATCAACGGTTCCGGCACCCTTGAAATCGTCTATCCCTAACCCGTCACTGCAAGGAGTCCGCCCCATGAAAACCCACGTCCTTTACAGCTTGGTGTTACTGGCCTGCGCCCCCTCGTTGCTGGCTGCCTCGGCAGTGGACTTGAGCGTCAAAGGCCTGATCACGCCCGCCGCCTGTTTGCCGCAGTTCCCCGGCGGCGCCGTGATCGACTACGGCAAGATCGCCCAGCAAGACTTGAACCTGACGACCGCCACGCGCCTGCCCGTCCAGACCCTGCGCATCGGCATCGCCTGCAACGGCCCTACCCGCTATGCCCTGCGCATGCGTGACAACCGCGACGGCTCGGCCATGGTCAACAGTGAGATTTACTACGGGCTGGGGTTTGATATCAGCGGCAACCGCCTGGGGGTGTACTCCATGACCTTCGACCCGCGCCAGACCCAAGCCAGCAACACCGCGCAAATCTTCGGCACCGAGTCCACCACCGGCGGCCTGGCGTGGCGCACGTCCAACCTCAACCCTGTCGACATCGGCTCGCGAAGCTACCTGGGCTTTACCGAAGTCGAGGGCAGCGTCAGCGGGCCCACGGCCATCGGTACCCTGACGGGCGCCGTGACGGTGCAAACCGTGATCAACGCCCGGCAGAACCTCGACTTGAGTGTGGAAACCCCACTCGATGGTTCGGCCACCCTGGAGGTGGTGTACCTCTAGAGTTTCTCGCTGGTCACTTGCACGTAGCGCGCACGCCCGGCGCCAAGGCCCGCGACAATCGCGCCCAGGCCGACCACGGCGAAAATCCAGCCGATGGCCGTCCAGCCACCGGTCCAGTCATGCACCAGGCCGACCGCAAAGGGGCCCATCGATGCCAGGGTGTAACCAATGCCCTGGGCCATGCTCGACAGGTTGGCAGCCACATGGGAATCGCGCGAGCGCAGCACGATCAAGGTCAGCGCCAGGCTGAAGGTGCCGCCCTGCCCCAGGCCCAGCAGAATCGCCCAGCCCCACAAACCGTCCAGCGGCGCATACAGGCAACCGAACAGACCGCCGAGGGTCAGCAGCATCACCACCACAATCGCCAGGCGCTGGTCCTTGCCGCGCGTGGCCAGCCAAGGTGCGGCCAGGGAACTGAGCAGTTGCACGATGATCGAGCCTGAGAGCGCCAGGCCCGCTTCGGTGGCACTCAGGCCGCGCCCAATCAGGATCGACGGCAACCAGCCGAACACGATATAGGCCAGGGACGATTGCAGCCCCATGTACAAAGTCACCTGCCAGGCCAGCGGGTCACGCAGCAAGCCCTTGACCCGGTAAGCCACCTGATGGGCGCCGTGCTTTTGCCTCACTTGCGGCAACCAGAACAGGGCCGCCAGCAACGCCGGGACAAACCAGAACCCCAGGCCGATGGCCCAACTGTCGGCGAAGTGCTGACTCAGGGGCACCGTGGCCCCGGCTGCCAATGCGGCGCCCAGACACAACGCCATGGTGTAGACGCCGGTCATGGCGCCCGCCTGCCTGGCAAAATCACGCTTGACGATACCCGGCAGCAATACACCGATAATGCCGATGCTCGCGCCAGCGATCAGGCTGCCCGCGAACAAACCCACTTCACCGAACGCACTGCGCAAAATGATGCCGCAGGCCAGGGTGATCAGAATCCCCAGGACCACGCGCTCGGCGCCAAAACGTCGGGCCAGGATCGGCGCGGTCGGCGCGAACAGACCCAGGCACAACACCGGCAAGGTGGTCAGCAACCCGGCCTTGGCCGCCGATAACCCCAGGCTGCCGGAGACTTCAGCCAGCAACGGCGACATGCTCGACAGCGCCGGCCGCAGGTTCAACGCCACCAGCACCAGGCCCAGCAGCAACAGCCACGGGCGAGCCACCTGCGGTGGGGCCTGCTGGACGGCTTCGTCATCGGCTTCGGCGTCGATCAGCAGTTCTTCGAGTTCAGTCGTACGTTTGGCTTCAAGGTTCATTGATCAACTGCCGGCAGAGGGATTTGGCGCGTTCGGGGTCTTGGTTTTCTACCGCGTCGAGCAACGCGCTATGCAGGTCGAATACCGACTGGCGACGGGGTGAGATGTTCAGGGTCTGACGCAACTGGGCGCCGACGATGCTGGAAAAATACTGATACAGCTCGCTCAACGCCGGGTTGCGCGCGGCATCCACCAGGCGCTTGTGAAACACCAGGTCAGCGCTGATATAGGCTTCCAGATCACCGTGGTACAGCTCGCCGCTGCGCTCAAGGGCTTCACGCAGCCCTTTGAGGTCGTCCTCGGTACGGCGCAATGCCGCCAGGCCGATGGCCTCCACTTCGAGAATCTGCCGCGTCTCCTGCGCCTGCGCCAGTGTGCAGTGGGACAGCGCACGCATTGTGCCCAGCGGGTCGGTCATCGAGCGCAGGTAACTGCCGTCGCCCTGGCGGATTTCGATCAGACCCGAGAACGCCAGGACCCGCATGGCCTCACGCACGGTATTACGGCTGATGCCCAGTTCGGCAGACAACTCCGGCTCGGTGGGCAGGCGTTCACCGATAGCCCATTTGCCTTCGGTAATACGCCAGCGCAGTTGCTCCAACGCTTGATCGACCAGGGAGCGTTTGATCAGAGGGGCGATGTCTGTCATGGATTTTTCACTTTCGTCCAATCATAGGATGAATTTTCCTACAGCCTATTCAGACTTGCCTACAAAGGCAACGCACTAGGGTTCATAGGCAGCAAAAGGAGCAGTATTTTCGATTGGTAAAATTACCCATATAGGGTAATTATTGGACTCAGGTGTCTTATGGAAAAGTACACACCTCACTACGATCTGGCCGTGATCAAGGCGGATGTCAGGCGACGGGGTGCAATAGCATTCACCCGTGCAGCCAAGGAGGCGGGAAAGAATCTCGACCTCGACATCAGCCAGATGCAGGCGGTCGTTTTCAAACTACAGAACAGGATGCTGTACAAGTCGATGACCACCTACGCCGATCACCGCGTCTGGCAAGACGTCTACCACATCCATTCACACGGTCTGGAGATTTACATCAAGGTCACTTACTGCTCCGGCAGTAACCCACCGGTGATCTCCTTCAAAGGGATGAACCTATGAAAACCCAACATTGCTTCATTTGCGGTGCCCCCGACGCCATGGTGCGTTTTGAGGGCCGCAGTGAAACCCTGCGCATCAAAGGCCTGGAGCAGCGCATTGATGATCTTTCGGGCTGGGAATGCGAGGTGTGCGAGGACGGCATGTATGACTCTGAATGCTCCGAGCGCCATGCCAAAGCAGGGGATGAGTTGCTTCACGCCGCTCGGCGGATGGTCGGAGCCGAACTCAAACGTATCCGCCGCAAACTGCAGCTCACGCAAAAAGAAACCGTAGAACGGCTGTCCGGTGGCGGGCACAACGCATTCTCACGTTACGAACGCGGCGAAATAACGCCGCCCAAACCGTTGATGGTGTTGATGCGCCTGCTGGACCGTTACCCGCATTTGCTCGCCGACGCCAAAGAGCTGGCCGAAGGTGCAGACCTGCGCAACGCCTTCACCTGCACCGTCAACCACGAAACACAAGAAGCACTCAAGGCCTCCTGAACAGGCAAAAATAAACCCGGCACCAGGCCGGGTTTATTGTTTCAAGCTTCGATCAATGCAGAATCTGGCTCAAGAACAACTTGGTCCGATCATTCTGCGGGTTGTCGAAGAAGTCATTCGGCGCCGCCTGTTCCACGATCTCGCCCTTGTCCATGAAGATCACGCGGTTGGCCACGGTGCGCGCAAAGCCCATTTCGTGGGTGACGCACAACATGGTCATGCCGTCTTCGGCCAGGCCGATCATGGTGTCGAGTACTTCCTTGACCATTTCCGGGTCGAGTGCCGAGGTCGGCTCATCGAACAGCATGATTTTCGGCTTCATGCACAGGGCACGGGCGATGGCCACACGCTGCTGCTGGCCGCCGGACAGTTGCCCCGGAAACTTGTGCGCCTGCTCCGGAATACGCACACGCTCCAGGTAGTGCATGGCGATTTCTTCGGCCTTGCGCTTGGGCATCTTGCGCACCCACATCGGCGCCAGCGTGCAGTTCTGCAGGATGGTCAGGTGCGGGAACAGGTTGAAGTGCTGGAACACCATGCCGACTTCACGGCGGATCGCTTCGATCTGCTTGAGGTCGTTGGTCAGTTCCACGCCATCGACCACGATGCGGCCCTGCTGGTGCTCTTCCAGGCGGTTGAGGCAGCGGATGGTGGTGGACTTGCCCGAACCCGACGGGCCGCACAGCACGATACGCTCGCCCTGCTTGACGTTGAGGTTGATGTCTTTCAACACGTGGAACTGGCCGTACCACTTGTTGACGCCCTGCATCTGGATAATGCCTTCAGGGCTCACAGGCTGTTTGATCGCTTCGCTCATAACAACAACTCCTAACGCTTGTGGCCTGTGTCGAGCTTGTGTTCCAAATGAATGGAATAGCGCGACATACCAAAACAGAAAATCCAGAACACCAGGGCGGCGAACACGTAGCCTTCAGTGGCCATGCCCAACCATTTAGGGTCGGCGGCGGCTTGCTTGACGCTGTTGAGCAGGTCGAACAGGCCGATGATGATCACAAGGCTGGTGTCCTTGAACAACGCGATAAACGTGTTGACGATGCCGGGGATCACCAGCTTCAGGGCTTGCGGCAGAATCACCAGGCCCATGCTGCGCCAGTAACCCAGGCCCATCGCCGCGGCCGCTTCGTACTGACCTTTGGGAATCGCTTGCAGGCCACCACGCACCACCTCGGCCACGTAGGCCGACTGGAACAGGATCACGCCGATCAATGCACGCAGCAGCTTGTCGATGCCCATGCCTTCGGGCAGGAACAGCGGCAGCATCACCGAGGACATGAACAGCACGGTGATCAACGGCACGCCGCGCCAGAACTCGATGAAGGTCACGCAGACCACGCGAATCGCCGGCATGTTCGAGCGTCGCCCCAGTGCCAACACAATGCCCAGCGGCAAGGCGCCGGCGATGCCGACAGTGGCGATCACCAGGGTCAGCATCAAGCCGCCCCATTGGCTGGTGGGCACGTTGGTCAGGCCCAGAACCCCACCGTGCAGCAGGCAGTAGGCGATGATCGGGTACAGCACCAGGAAACCCAGGCCATACACAGCCTTGCGTTGAAACCGCGAGATGAACAACGGCGCCACGCCCACGATAGCCAGCCACACGGTCAGGTCCACGCGCCAGCGCAGGTCGCCGGGGTAGTAGCCATACATGAACTGCCCGAAGCGCTGTTGGATAAACACCCAGCAGGCGCCCTCTTTGGTGCAATCGGCGCGCGTGGTCCCGACCCAGTTGGCATCCAGGATGGCCCAGTGCAGGATGGGCGGCACGATCAGGTAAATCAGGTAGAACGCCAACAGTGTCAGCAAGGTGTTGAGCCAGCTGGAAAACAGGTTGGCGCGCATCCAGGCCATCGGTCCGAAGACTTTGTTCGGCGGCGGCATATCGGGTTTGAAAGTATGCGAACTCATGTGCGTTTCCTCACCGCTCGATCAGCGCAATGCGCTTGTTGTACCAGTTCATCAGCAGGGAAATGCTGATGCTGATCGCCAGGTACACGCTCATGGTGATGGCGATGACTTCGATGGCCTGGCCGGTCTGGTTGAGCACCGTGCCGGCAAACAGCGAAACCATTTCCGGGTAACCGATACCGGCGGCCAACGACGAGTTTTTCGCCAGGTTCAGGTATTGGCTGGTCAGCGGCGGAATGATCACCCGCAGGGCTTGCGGGATGATGACCTTGCGCAGCGTTGGCCCAGGGCGCAGGCCCAGGGAGCGTGCGGCTTCGGTCTGGCCGTGGCTGACGGACTTGATGCCCGAACGCACGATCTCGGCAATAAACGCCGCCGTGTACACGGTAAGCGCCAGGGTCAGTGCCAGCAGTTCAGGGATCAGTACCCAGCCGCCGACAAAGTTGAAGCCTTGCAACTTGGGCATTTCCCAATGCAGCGGGGCGCCGAAGACCAAGGCACACAAAGCCGGGATCACAATAAACAGCGCCAGGCCCGCCCAGAACTTATGGAACGGTACGCCGGTGGCCTCAAAGCGTTTGTTGGCCCACCGCGCCATCAGCACGATCGCCACAATGGCAACCACCACACTGGCTACAAACGGCCAGAACCCATCGGCAGCCAGCGCCGCCGGCATGTTCAGGCCACGGCTGCTGACAAAAAAGGTGTCACCGAAGTTATGGCTGTTGCGCGGCCCCGGCATGGTCAGGAATACCGCGAAGTACCAGAACAGGATTTGCAGCAACGGCGGGATGTTGCGGAACACTTCCACATACACCGTCGCCAGCTTGTTGATCATCCAGTTGGGCGACAAGCGCGCCACGCCGATGATGAAGCCCAGGATAGTCGCCAGGACCACACCGATCACAGTCACCAGCAAGGTGTTAAGCAGCCCGATTACAAAAACGCGGGCATAGCTGTCCGATTCGGTGTAGTCGATCAGATGCTGAGCGATGCCGAAGCCGGCACTGCGCTCAAGAAAGTCGAAACCCGAGGTAATGCCCCGGTGTTGCAGGTTGGTCTGCGTATTGTTGAAGAGGTACCAGCCCAGCGCGACGACCGCCACAATGGTGATGATCTGGAAGAGCCACGCACGCACTTTAGGGTCGCTGAAGCTGAGCTTCTGCTTGGGTGCGCCGATTTGATTTTGCATGAAGTGCCCCGGAAAGAATGGAACAGAACATCACCCGGTGGTTGGCCCACCGGGTGATAGAACCATCAGCGATCAGCGCACAGGGGGTGCGTATTGAATGCCACCGTTGGTCCACAGTGCGTTCAGGCCACGGTCGATTTCCAGCGGGGTGCTCTTGCCCAGGTTGCGCTCGAACACTTCACCGTAGTTACCGACTTGCTTGACGATCTGTACAACCCAATCTTTTTTCACTTTCAGGTCTTTGCCGTATTCGCCGTCGGAACCGAGCAGACGAGCAACGTCCGGGTTCTTGGTGGACTTGGCTTCAGCTTCAACGTTTTTAGAGGTGATGCCGGCTTCTTCAGCGTTGAGCATGGCGTAGCCAACCCAGCGCACGATGGCCAGCCACTCGTCGTCGCCGTTACGCACGACCGGGCCCAGTGGTTCTTTGGAGATGGTTTCCGGCAGAACCACGTAGTCTTTCGGCGAAGCCAGTTTGCTGCGCTGTGCGTAGAGCTGGGATTTATCCGAGGTCAGCACGTCGCAACGACCGGATTCCAGCGACTTGGCGCTTTCATCGGAGGTGTCGAAGGTGATCGGCGTGTATTTGAGGTTGTTGGCGCGGAAGTAGTCGGAAACGTTCAGCTCGGTGGTGGTACCGGCCTGGATGCAGATGGTTGCACCGTCCAGTTCCTTGGCGCTTTTAACGCCCAGCTTGTTGTTCACCAGGAAGCCAACACCGTCGTAGTAGGTGATGAAGCCTGGGAATTTCAGGCCCATGCCCGCATCGCGCGAACTGGTCATGGTGGTGTTGCGCGACAGTACGTCGACTTCGCCGGACTGCAGCGCGGTGAAACGCTCCTTGGCGTTCAACTGGCTGAATTTGACCTTGGTTGCGTCACCGAACACGGCAGCGGCCACAGCGCGGCACACGTCAGCGTCGATCCCGAGGATCTTGCCGCTGGCATCCGGCACCGAGAAACCCGGCAAGCCGTCACTCACGCCGCATTGCACAAAGCCTTTTTTCTGCACGGCGTCCAGGGTGGCGCCAGCTTGGGCAAAACCACTGACACCCAGTACAGCAGCCGCGGAAACGATGGCCAGGGTGGATTTCAATACCTTCATTCAAACCTCCAGTTGCTCTTGTTGTGTCGGAGCTCGAACCTCAGCGCACCCTTATGAGGCGATATCGACCCGTGTTGGCTTTTTTTGGGGTCAAGCGGCATGAGGTTTTCGCGGTAATTCCAGTTGCTATCCCACAAACGGCAGTCACTGATAGTGTTACCGTCATAAGATAGTTCTGACATCGACCTACACATAGCAAGGCGCGTACCAGAGTGGTGGCTGAGTCGTTTCAGCCCATGGTCAATAGCAAAACATTCAACGTTGCGACATTCTCTTAACAGATCAACCCGTCGCGCACCGTTCCGACGCACCCAATCGGAGCGCACGCACATATATGGAGCAGACATGACCGAACCCTTGATTCTTCAGCCCGCCAAGCCCGCAGACGCTTGCGTTATCTGGTTGCATGGCCTGGGTGCCGATCGCTATGACTTTTTGCCGGTGGCCGAAGCGTTGCAGGAAAACCTGCTGAGCACGCGCTTCGTTTTGCCCCAGGCACCGACACGCCCGGTAACCATAAATGGCGGTTACGAGATGCCGAGTTGGTACGACATTAAGGCCATGAGCCCGGCCCGATCGATCAGCCTGGAAGAGTTGGAAGCATCTTCCAAAATGGTCACCGACTTGATCGAAGCGCAGAAGAGAACCGGAATAGACGCTTCGCGAATTTTCCTCGCGGGTTTCTCCCAGGGCGGCGCCGTGGTTTTCCACACCGCCTTCCTTAACTGGCAGGGACCCTTGGGTGGCGTAATCGCCCTCTCGACTTATGCACCGACCTTTGGCGATGAACTGGAGTTGTCCGCCAGCCAGCAGCGTATTCCAACGCTGTGCCTGCACGGCCAATACGATGACGTGGTGCAGAACGCCATGGGCCGCAGCGCCTACGAGCATTTAAACAGCCGTGGTGTCACCGTGACATGGCAGGAATACCCAATGGGTCACGAAGTGTTACCCGAAGAGATACGCGATATCGGTGCCTGGTTGGCCGCCCGCCTGGGCTGAACACCAGCGTTTATGTAGCTGTATGACAGACGCACTACGCCGCGCCCGTTTCTTGCATTACACTGGCCGGCGTACATTCCTTAACCAATTAATGAGATCACCGTGCTCAAAGCACTTAAGAAGATGTTCGGCAAAAGCGAGGCTGAGCCGCTCGCGCCAGTTCCCAGTGCTCCCGTGCCCTCCTCCGGCAGCCGCAATGACGGCCGACAGCCCGGCCGGACCGCACCTGCCGCACAGCCGCAGAAGCCAAAGGTGGCCGCGCCCGAACAGGCCCAACCTGTCGAGGCAGCCCCCGCACCGGCGCCGAAAGCGCCGCGTCGTGAACGTGCACCAAAGCCGCCCGTGACCCCGTGGAAACTCGAGGACTTCGTGGTCGAGCCTCAGGAAGGCAAGACCCGCTTCCATGACTTCAAACTGGCCCCGGAACTGATGCACGCCATCCAGGACCTGGGCTTCCCGTACTGCACGCCGATCCAGGCGCAGGTGCTGGGCTTCACCCTCGCCGGCAAAGACGCCATCGGCCGCGCGCAGACCGGCACCGGCAAGACCGCCGCGTTCCTGATCTCGATCATCACCCAGCTGCTGCAAACGCCGCCGCCCAAAGAACGCTACATGGGTGAGCCGCGCGCACTGATCATCGCCCCGACCCGCGAGCTGGTGGTGCAGATCGCCAAGGACGCCGCCGACCTGACCAAGTACACCGGCCTCAACGTCATGACGTTCGTAGGCGGCATGGACTTCGACAAGCAGCTCAAGCACCTCGAAGCCCGTCACTGCGACATCCTGGTGGCCACGCCAGGCCGCTTGCTCGACTTCAACCAGCGCGGCGACGTGCATTTGGACATGGTTGAAGTGATGGTGCTGGACGAAGCCGACCGCATGCTCGACATGGGCTTTATCCCGCAGGTACGCCAGATCATTCGCCAGACCCCGCCGAAAAACGAGCGTCAGACCCTGCTGTTCTCCGCGACCTTCACCGAAGACGTGATGAACCTCGCCAAGCAGTGGACCACCGACCCGTCCATCGTCGAAATCGAAGCGCTGAACGTTGCCAGCGAAAACGTTGAGCAACACATCTATGCCGTGGCCGGGGCCGACAAGTACAAGCTGCTCTACAACCTGGTCAACGACAACGGCTGGGAGCGCGTGATGGTGTTCGCCAACCGCAAGGACGAGGTGCGCCGCATCGAAGAACGCCTGGTGCGTGATGGCGTCAATGCCGCGCAACTGTCTGGTGATGTGCCGCAGCACAAGCGTATCAAGACCCTGGAAGGTTTCCGCGAAGGCAAGATCCGCGTGCTGGTGGCCACCGACGTGGCCGGGCGCGGGATTCACATCGACGGCATCAGCCACGTGATCAACTTTACGTTGCCGGAAGTACCGGACGACTACGTGCACCGCATTGGCCGTACGGGTCGTGCCGGGGCGGCAGGGGTGTCGATCAGTTTTGCCGGCGAGGATGATTCATATCAGTTGCCGTCGATCGAGACGTTGCTGGGTCGCAAGATCAGCTGCGAGACGCCGCCGACGCACCTGTTGCGGGCGGTAGAGCGCAAACGTCCTTAAGCTGGAATACAGTAGGAAATGCGGGAGCTGGCTTGTGTGGGAGCTGGCCCAGCTCCCACATTTGGGTCTCCATACACCTTTAGTCAGCGGTTTATTTCCAGCGCTCCGCCGCCGCGTGATCACTGCCCCGCCCTTCCACCCAACGCGGCCCTTGCGGGGTGTTCTCTTTCTTCCAGAACGGCGCCCGCGTCTTCAAGTAATCCATCACAAACGCACAGGCATCAAACGCTGCCTGGCGATGGGCGCTGGCCGCCGCCACAAACACAATCGGCTCGCCCGGTTCCAACGCGCCGATGCGGTGCAGCACTTCCAGCTTGAGCAACGGCCAGCGCTGCTCGGCTTCCACGCTGATCTTGGCCAGGGCTTTTTCGGTCATGCCGGGGTAGTGCTCAAGAAACATCCCGGACACATCGCGGCCATCATTGAAGTCGCGTACATAGCCGACAAAACTCACCACCGCGCCCACGCCGACATTGGCGGCGTGCATGGCGTTGACCTCTGCGCCGGGGTCGAATGCCTCGGCCTGTACGCGAATGGCCATGTTCAGCCTCCGGTCACGGGCGGGAAAAATGCCACTTCATCACCGGCCTGCACCGGCTCGTCGAGGCCGCACAGTTCCTCGTTACGCGCGCACATCAGGCTGCTCTCATTGAGCACCGCAAACTCAGGGTCTGCCGCCAACGCCAGACGCACCGCATCGACGGTAGCAAACTCGCCCTCCATCTCCAGTGAATCGAAGCCTGTCGCTTCGGCATAACGCGCAAAAAACAATACGTTGATGCTCATGCCTGGTCCGCCTTGAAATGCCCGCTTTTGCCGCCAAGCTTTTCCAGCAGGCGAATACTTTCGATGGTCATGCCGCGGTCCACGGCCTTGCACATGTCGTAGATGGTCAGGGCTGCGACGCTGGCGGCGGTGAGCGCTTCCATTTCCACGCCGGTCTGGCCGCTGAGTTTGCAGCGCGCGAGGATATGCACAGCGTCCACACCGTCGGCGCGCAGTTCAACCTTGACGCCGGTCAGCATCAGCGGATGGCACAACGGGATCAGGTCACTGGTTTTTTTCGCCGCCTGGATCCCGGCGATGCGGGCCACGGCAAACACGTCACCCTTGGGGTGGGCGCCGTCGACAATCATTTTCAAGGTGTCGGGCAGCATGCGCACCCGCGCTTCGGCCACAGCTTCACGGAACGTCACGGCTTTGTCAGTGACGTCGACCATATGGGCGCGACCTTGGGAATCGAGATGAGTCAGCACAGGGATACTCCTGATCAGGAGCGGCAATTGTAAACCTGTGAGTCAATTTTGCGCAGGGCTGTTTATCCCATGAAAAAAGGGGCGCAAAGCGCCCCTTCCAAAACCAACACTTGCGTTAGAACCGGAAAGTAAACCCGGCATTGATCCCGTTGTTGTTACCCCGGTTGGACAGCAAACCGCTGTAGTTCAACGACACCAGTGTGTCCTTGGTCAGGGCCATTTCCGCACTGGCCTTGATGACCGCGCCATCGCGGGCCACCGGCACGCTGTTGACCGCAAACGCATTGTCGCTGCCGGCAAACTTCAGCGAGGCATCGCGATCGGTATCGCCAAACTGATGCTCCCAGCCCAGCTCACCGCGCAACGTCACCGCCGAGGTGGAACTGACCGGCAGTTGGGTATGCGCGCGCAAGCCCAGGGTGGACAGCGTGGCGTCCTGGCTTTGCTTGCCGGCATGCAAGGCTGCGGCGCCGCCTTTTTCCTTGAACGAATCACTCTGGTAGTTCAGGTAGGTCAGGTTGGCGAAGGGTTCGAACTGGTTCCACTGGGTGTAACCGATCTCGGCAAACACCTGGTCGGTGCGCGCGTTGTAGTCGGCTTTGTCGTAGTCCGACTGGTTGGCGTAAGCCACGCGGCGCGAGCTGTCGATACGGTGCCAGGTGGTGGCGCCGCCCATGCGCAGAGCGATCGCGTCGAAGCGTTTGCCGCCGTAGACCGACAGGTGATAGTTGTCACTGTCCGCCGACGCCGATTCGCCATTGAGATGGCTTTGGGTGTAGCCGGTGGCGGCGCCCACACGCCAGCCGTCGCCGACCTCGGTGTCGAGGCCCAGTAGCACGCCACTGGTAGACGAGGAGTAACCGCTGGCGTTGTTGTCACCGCTGACGTTATTGCGCCCGCCCAGCAGCTGGACCCAGCCGCCGTTGTCATGGGTGTCGATCTGCGCGCTGGAATCCAGCGCCTGAGCCTGTTGCAGGCGGCCGTTCACCGCCTCACGAATGTAACGGCTGTCGGCCATTTGCGCTGCGGCCACGTCCGAGTGCAGTTGCCCCGAGAGTTGCTTGAATGCCGCTTGCGCCTGCGCCGCCGAGTCCGAGGCCAGCAGGCTTTCATACACCGGGCTGCCCGCGCCCAAGGCTTCGGCCGCCGTCGCCACGGCGCGTTCATTGCGGGTTTGCGCGATGCTGGCAAAGGTCGTCTGGTTACGCGCCACGGCCAAGCTGAGTTGGTTCGGCTGATAGCTCAGCTGAGTGCCGATAAACAGGTAGTTGGGCGTGATCGCTGCAAACTGGCCATTGATGCTCTGGCTGGCGGTGAGGATGTTGAACTGCTGGCCCACCAGGCTACGGGCCTCAGTGGCCGACAGCAGGTTCGGGCTGTTTTCCAGGGACACGGTCACCACACCACCGTTAAGGGTGGCGACGCCGCTGCTCTGGATCTGGTCGCTTCGCCCGTTCGGGCCGACCTCCACGGCGTATACCGAACCAGGGTTGAAGGTCACGTCGCCGGTGCGCAGCGTACCGATCGAATGGCCCGGTGCCACGCGCCCGCCGGTGTTCACGGTCAAGGCGCCCACCGTGCCGTTACCGGCCAGGGTGCCGCCCAACGTGGTCAGCACGCCGTTATCCGCATTGCGGGTGCCCACCGCGCTGCCATCCACGGTCACGGCGGAGGTCAACGAGCCGTCTACCGACAGCTTGCCGCCACGCACCCAGGTGCTGCCCGAATAGGTGTTCCGGCCCTCGAGCACCAGTTCGCCGTCGCCCGACTTGGCCAGGCTGCCGACGTAAGTCGCGCCGGTGAGCAGATCCTTGCCGCGTGCCAGCGTCGCCTGTTCCCGGGCGTGGCCGATTTCGTAGGCAAACTGGTCATCGTCAGAGGCATTGGCGGGCAAGCCGTTGAGCCAGCCCTTCTGTTGCTTGGTGGCGGCCCAGCTAGCTTGTTCGGCGGTGTCTTCGACCCGGCGGGCGCGGATCGCCTCATCGGAAATCGGATTAGCCCAGATATCCCGCGTGCCGGTGGGCAACGCCACTGCCATCGAACCGAGGAACTGCCCCGGCCCCTGCATGGCTTTTTGCAGGTTGGGCAAGCCCCAGCCGCTGACCACGCCCGGCACTTGCGGCGTGCCCGGCGCGGCGTCGTGCACAGGTTGCAGGTTGTCGTAGGTGCGGCCGCCGGTCAGGTCGCCCACCGGCGTATCGGGCCCATCCGGCGCCTGCAGGCTGGAGGTGGTCAGCAACACATCCCGAGCCTGGCTGGCGGTCATGTAGGGGAAGCGCTGAATCACCAGCGCCAGCGCCCCGGAGACGCTCGGCGCAGCGGCAGAGGTGCCGTTGGCATTGGGGATGATTTCCCCTTCAGGCCCGGTGGACGGAATGCCCGAAACACCCATCACACACCACCACTTCGACGTGCCGCAGCGGTTGTAGACCTGGGCGCTGGTCTCGTCATAGCCGGTGATCGAGAGGAATTTGCTCTCGATATCCGGCTTGAAAAACGGCAGGTTGGCGTTGGTGTCCGGGTTGGCACCGTGGCTGTCGTTGCCCGCCGAGATAATCTGGATAAAGGTGTTTTGCCGCGCGGCGTCAGCCATCGCGTCCATCCAGGTCTTTTGCCCGGCGTGGGCCTTGTCCCAGAACGGGCGATAGGCAGCGGTCATGTCGCGCAAATTATCAGCCGCGCTGTCGCCTACGTTGCCGAAGTGGTTTTCCACATCATTGCGCGAATTCTGGCCCCAGCTCTGGTTGACGATCGACACGTTCTTCGCCGCCAGCGCGTTGTAGCTGGCCATGAACGCGTTGTAGTCCAGGTCATTGGAGCCCTGGAAACGGTTGTCGTCAGTGCCGCCGGTATTGGCGACAAAGATATTCGCGTCAAACGCAATGCCATGCATGCCGGTGCCGTTGCGGCTGGCGCCCAGCACGCCAGACATCTCGGTGCCGTGACCGTCATTGATGGTCGGGTCGTACTCACCGGAAATACTGAAGTGCTCGCCCTTCTGAAACTCGCCATCGGGCGTGTCATGAATGTAACGCGGGTGGGTGGCGTAGTACTCGCCGGTGGAGGTTACGGCCTGCACGCGGTCCTGGCCCTGGGCATTCTTGCCCTGGAACTCGAAGTGTTCAGTGAGGATGCCCGAGTCGAGCACGCCGACGTTCACACCCTTGCCGGTCATGCCCAAGGCATAGGCGTAATACGCGTTGGTGCGATCCAGGCCGGAGTTGACCTGGGCTTCGGGGGTTTTCCAGGTTTGCGCGTTGGCGCTCCAGTCACGGGTGGCGCCAGCCCAGGATTGGCCGGCATTCAGTTGCGCGTTGAGGTTGCTGCTCACGCCAGGCTCTACGTAGGTGTAGGGCTTGGCCGCCGGCAGGTTGGCGATAATGGCCTTGGAGAAGTCGAGAATATTGGTGGTATAGCGCCCGCTGTTGCTGAACAGCCGGCTGCGGTAGTAATCCAGGCGTGAGGCATAGTCCAGTGGGCGTTTGGTATCGCCGAGCATGGCGCCGATGGTGAGGTTTTCCGGTTGCAGTTCATAGTTTTGCTTGAGGGCCGAATCGAACTTGCCGGACTGTGCGGCAAAGTCCTTGGCCGCAAGGTCGACGATATCGGCGTAGGCGAATCGCAGGTTTTTATACACATCGGTGTTGGGGCCAAACGAGGCAACGGCTTTTCTGAAGGCCGACTCCAGCACTTGCGACGTGTAGGGGTTGGCGTCATCGGCCCAGGCCACGGAGCCTTGGCCCAGCCACAGGGCCAAGCCGAGTGCGATAGGTGTGAGGGGTATCGATTTGGAGCCTGTAGCGCGCTTGCGTTTTTGCGACAAAGTGAAGCCATTACCTGCTGCGTCCATTTTCCTTTCCCTTTGAATATGTGCTTCGTCAATGAGCGATGTATCGGGCTTTTTGTAATAGGCAGGATCACGCGCAAGACCAACGCCGGGCCTTGAATAAATCGTCGAGTCAAAGCGATCGCGTTTCGACGGGGTGACGCAGTTTTCTTATAGTTTTCGGCGATAAAAAATGTAACAAAATAATTACAAAGCCTACAAGCACCCAGGACGCATTAACGAAGACAAATGTCGCCCATAACAAAAACCCCGAACTTCGCGAGAAATTCGGGGTGTTTTTTGGCATTTAGCCACTAACTACAGCATGGGTGATTACAGATGGGATTCGGCGTACTCGGCCAGAATCGAACGTGGCACCCCTTGCAGCGCGATGTGCACGCCGTTGGGGAAGTCTTTGAAGCGCTCCGTCAGGTAAGTCAGCCCGGAGCTGGTCGCGGACAGGTAAGGGGTGTCGATCTGTGCCAGGTTGCCCAGGCACACCACTTTGGAACCGGCACCGGCACGGGTGATGATGGTTTTCATCTGGTGAGGTGTGAGGTTCTGGCATTCATCGATCAAAATCAGGCTTTGCTGGAAGCTGCGACCTCGGATGTAGTTGAGGGATTTGAACTGCAACGGCACTTTGCTGAGGATGTAGTCGACGCTGCCATGGGTGTTTTCGTCATCCATGTGCAAGGCTTCGAGGTTGTCGGTGATCGCCCCCAGCCACGGCTCCATTTTTTCCGCTTCGGTGCCGGGCAGAAAGCCGATTTCCTGGTCCAGGCCCTGCACACTGCGGGTGGCGATGATGCGGCGATAGCGTTTGGTCACCATGGTCTGCTCGATGGCGGCCGCCAGGGCGAGGATGGTTTTCCCCGAGCCTGCGGCGCCGGTCAGGTTGACCAGATGAATATCCGGGTCGAGCAGCGCGTACAGCGCCAGGCTCTGATAGATATCACGCGGTTTCAGGCCCCAGGCTTCCTGGTGCAACAGGGGTTCCTGATGCAGGTCGAGGATCAGCAGCTTGTCGACCTGAATCTCTTTGATCCAGCCCACAAACCCCTGTTCGTCGATAATGAATTCATTGATGTGCACGGCCGGCAGGTTGTCGATCAGCTGTACCTGGTGCCAGGTGCGGCCATGGTCCTGACGGGTTTCGACCTTGCTCACAAGGTCCCAGAAAGAGCCGGTCACGGTGTGATAACCCCGCGACAGCATCGACACGTCGTCGACGAGCTGGTCGGTACTGTAGTCCTCGGCAGCGATCCCACACGCTCGTGCCTTGAGGCGCATATTGATGTCTTTGGTCACCAGCACCAGGCGCAGGTCCTTGTCGCGCGCGTGCAGGTCGATCAATTGGTTGATGATTTTGTTGTCGTTGAGGTTTTCCGGCAGCAGGCTGTTGGGCTCGCTGCGTTTACTCATCAGAATCGACAGCAAGCCCTTCGGCCCGCTTTTGCCACGCTGGATCGGCACGCCGACTTCAACGTCCTCGGGCGAGGCTTCACCCAGGGTCTTGTCGATCAGGCGGATCGCCTGGCGGCATTCGGCAGCCACGCTGTGGTGCCCGCTTTTGAGTTTGTCGAGCTCCTCAAGCACGATCATCGGGATGGCGACGTGGTGTTCTTCGAAGTTAAGCAGTGCGTTTGGATCGTGGATCAATACGTTGGTATCAAGCACATAAAGGATTGGCTGGTCGGAAGAAGGGTTACGTCCATGATCATCCATACTCGGTCACCTTTGTGGGAGCCATTCGACGCAATACCTGGGCGGTGCTGCGCCTCGATTCGACCACCGACTGCACCTGAGTGACGTCAAGTGCAGTGCCCACATGAGGAGTCTTGAAAGACGCCACCTGTGTTGCAGGGTTCGGCGATCTGACTTCGTAATACCGCAAAACCCATGACAGGAAAAAGCACTTTGACGCTTTTTTGAAGTTTATTTTTCAGGATGACGAATAGCACTAGCCGAGTCCCAGTGACCCCGTTAAAGTCGGAAGTCCGCCTGCATCGAAATGTCGCACAAAATCACCCCTGAAGCCCCCAATCCCTAACAGGGCCGGGCACTTCAGCGAAATGCCTCCCGGCAGTCCTGCCACCCCAAGCCACTTTGCGCCGTTGCCTGCAATAACATCGGCAATGCCACCCGCGCCTTGTCCTGGGTGTCGTGAAACACGATCACGCCCTTACGCCACAACAGCATCAACGTCAGCACCCGTTGCGCCGACTCATCGGCCTTGAGTTTGCCCGGTTCGTCCTGGGAGTCGATGTCCCACAACGCCACCTGCAAACCCTGGGACTGGAAGAAACCCTGGCTGTCGGCACGTCGCTGGCCATAGGGCGGGCGAAACAGCGGCACATAGTTTTCCGGCATCAGGTTCTGCACCAGCGCGGCGCTGCGGGTAATCGAGCTTTGCCACTCGACCCAATGGCTATGGGACCGGTATTGCCAACCCTGGGTGCCCACGCACTGGCCTTGGTACAAGGCCTGCACGTCACTGCTGGAACTGCGCTCTACGCGGGTTTGCAAACTGCTGCCAAGGGCGAAGAACGTGGCGTTCATCTTCTGCTTGCGCAGGTAGTCGGTGAGCCAGTCGGTATTGCCGCTGACCGGCGCCGGGCCGCCGTCGAAGGTCAGCAGGAACAGCCGGTCGTTCAACTCGTCGCCATTGCGTTCGTGGTCACCAAAGCGCAGCACCTCGCTGCCGATCTGGGGGAACAGCGCGGCTTTGCGCAACAGTTCGTCCAGGTAGCGCTCATGGAAGTTATGGCTGGGTCCGGCCCAGCCTATATAAAAGGAGTTATCGCTGACCTGGAACTTGCCGGCCTGCTCGCGCAGATCGTCCATGTTCTCCACCAGGTAGCAGAACGAGGCGTCCTCTTCACAGCTTTGCTGGGCGGCCGTGTAGTTTTCCAGCAAGCGCTGCCAGAGCTGTCGACGCAGGTCGTCGATGGCGGCCAGGTTGATGATCTTCAGGCCAAGACGTTGTTTGAGGGCGGCCTCATCCTGATTTTCGCTGGCCAGCAGGCTATGGGAGAACATCAGGATTTCGGCGCGTGAGGCGACATCGAACAGTGCCGGGCTGCTGAGCTTTTCGGGCCAGGTGCCACGGTCCAGGCTGGCCACATCCACCGGCGCGGCGTGGGCGTTCAGGCACAGTAAGCAGGCTGACAATAAAAGTGCTAGGCGCACGCAGGGTCTCCCTCTCCAGAGTTACCGCCCATCATAGCGGATCGTGCCTATCGCCATCATAGGTGGAGTCAAACCACTCAACCCCCTAGAATCCCTGCCACGATTACAGGAGCCAACTTCATGCTGATGGTGATTTCCCCCGCCAAAACCCTCGACTTCGAGTCAAAGCCGGTCACCCCGCGCTTTACCCAACCGCAATACCTCGACCACTCCCAGGAGCTGATCGAACAATTGCGCGAACTGAGCCCGGCGCAAATCAGCGAGTTGATGCACGTCTCCGACAAAATCGGTGGCCTCAATGCCGCCCGTTTCGGCAGCTGGACCCCGGCCTTCACGCCGGCCAATGCCAAGCAGGCGCTGCTGGCATTCAAGGGCGACGTGTATACCGGCCTGAATGCCGAGACCTTCAGCGATGCCGATTTCAGCTACGCCCAGGACCACCTGCGCATGCTCTCGGGCCTCTACGGCCTGCTGCGCCCGCTGGACCTGATGATGCCGTACCGCCTGGAGATGGGCACCAAACTGCCCAACGCCCGCGGCAAAGACCTCTACGCGTTCTGGGGCACGCGCATCAGCGAATGGTTGAATGAAGCGCTGGCCGAACAAGGCGACGACGTACTGCTCAACCTGGCCTCCAACGAGTACTTCTCGGCGGTCAAGCGCACAGCCCTGAACGCACGCATCATCAACACCGAGTTCAAGGACCTGAAGAACGGCCAGTACAAGATCATCAGCTTCTACGCCAAAAAGGCCCGGGGCATGATGAGCCGTTTTGTGATTGAAGAGCGCATCAATGATCCTGCCAAGCTCAAAGCATTTGATGTGCAGGGTTACCGCTTCAATGCGGAGCAGTCCAAGCCGGATAATCTGGTGTTCCTGCGCGATCACGCACCGGAATAGGGCCCGCTCTCACGCTGTAGTTCAACTGTGGGAGCTGGCTTGCCTGCGATAGCGGAGTGTCAGGTTAAGAAATACTGACTGATCCACCGCTATCGCAGCGATGCGGCGACCCGACAAGCCAGCTCCCACAGTTTTGTCTGCATTCCACGCCGAAAAAGTCATTTATTTGACGTCAAAAAATAAGCAGGCAGATTTCTAAAGAATCTTTCACTCGACATTCGTCATTTTTTTTCGTAGTGGCACCACTTTTTTCAAACACTAGTGGCACAAAACTATCCCCTCTCTTCAACTCCCCATAACCACTCGCCCAAATAGCAAGTGCTATCAATATAGTACCAGTGCCATCTTTTCTAATATTTCAAGAAATTTCCGGAAACAGGATGAGCGGCCAGGAACTTCACCCTCAAGCACCGCTCATACCACCGGTAACGAAATTCTCTGTTGCTGTAAGAGATGACTTACATGACCAACCCACGGAAGTAGCGAAGTTGTCATATTTCAACTTTGACTCAGGAGTCATATTGCCAATTGATCAGTTGATAGCGGCGACAAGGATGAATTGCCACGCACTATAAGGCCAAGCTTCCCCTAATGGGTCAGTGAGACAACCCAAGGCATTGATTTTCAAAGGCTATCAGCCTCTATCAAGGCCCTGCGGCACTGACGCCAGGCCCTTCTCCCAGGAAGGCCGGCTGCATTTGAGGGCAAGCTCCAATAACAAGGCCACGTTGCGCACACCTTGGGTGCACTTATTAGTCACTCGTCATTAAACATGCCTGCACGCGGTAAGTCGGCGTCTATTCGCCCAACTTTCGCGGCATCAGTGACGCTTGCAAACATGAACTCCAGCCATCTAATGGCCTGTATTAAACAAAGAGGTAATTGCGATGCGCATCAGCATATTTGGTTTGGGTTACGTTGGCGCAGTCTGTGCCGGTTGCCTGTCTGCCCGTGGCCACGAAGTGGTCGGCGTAGACATCTCCAAGGATAAGATCGACCTGATCAACGCGGGTAAATCGCCGATCGTTGAACCGGGTCTGGGCGAACTGTTGAGCCAAGGCATCGCAAACGGTCGACTGCGCGGCACTACCAACTTCGCCGACGCCATCCGCGATACCGACCTGTCGATGATTTGCGTGGGCACGCCGAGCAAGAAAAACGGCGACCTGGAACTCAACTACATCGAAGCGGTATGCCGCGAGATCGGTTTTGTCTTGCGGGACAAAACCACCCGTCACACCATCGTGGTGCGCAGCACCGTACTGCCAGGCACCGTGGCCAACGTAGTGATCCCGATCCTGGAGGACTGCTCCGGCAAAAAAGCCGGTGTCGACTTCGGCGTGGCGGTGAACCCTGAGTTCCTGCGTGAATCCACGGCCATCGCCGACTACGACTTGCCGCCGATGACCGTCATCGGCGAATTCGACAAAGCCTCCGGCGATGTCCTGCAGTCGCTGTACGAAGAGCTCGATGCGCCGATCATCCGCAAGGACATCGCCGTCGCCGAGATGATCAAGTACACCTGCAACGTGTGGCACGCCACCAAGGTCACGTTCGCCAACGAGATCGGCAACATCGCCAAGGCCGTCGGCGTCGACGGTCGTGAAGTGATGGAAGTGGTCTGCCAGGACAAGACCCTCAACCTGTCCCAATACTACATGCGCCCAGGTTTCGCCTTCGGCGGTTCGTGCCTGCCCAAAGACGTGCGCGCCCTCACCTACCGCGCCAGCTCGCTGGACGTGGAAGCGCCGCTGCTCAACTCGCTGATGCGCAGCAACGAGTCCCAGGTGCAGAACGCCTTCGATATCGTCGCCGGCCACGACAAGCGCAAAGTCGCCCTGCTGGGCCTGAGCTTCAAGGCCGGCACCGACGACCTGCGCGAAAGCCCGCTGGTGGAACTCGCGGAAATGCTGATCGGCAAGGGCTTTGACCTGAGCATCTACGACAGCAACGTCGAATACGCCCGTGTCCACGGTGCGAACAAGGACTACATCGAAGGCAAGATCCCCCATGTGTCGTCGCTGCTCAATTCCGACTTCGACGACGTGATCAACAACTCCGATGTGATCATCCTCGGCAACCGTGACGAGAAATTCCGTGCCCTGGCGCACAACGCTCCCCACGGCAAACAGGTGATCGACTTGGTGGGCTTCATGTCCCGGGCCACCAGTGTCAGTGGCCGTACCGAAGGCATTTGCTGGTAACAGCAACGGCAAGTTTCGCGCTGCACGTGTCCTGATCCCCAGCACGTGCAGTGCGGAGCCTTCTTCACCTTCGGATGACGCTCATGTCCAAGTTAAAACACGTACTGCTCCAATCCGCCGGCTGGCTGTTCTTCCTCAGCCTGCTGATGGGTCTCGCCCTGCTGCTGCCGGCGAGTACGTTCGACTCCGAGTCGAAGAATTTTATTTTCCTGATTGGCGCCGTCGGCATCTGGCGCTACTCGATGGGTGCTACGCATTTCTTTCGCGGCATGCTGTTCCTGTACGTGGTCTACCCGCACTTGCGCCGCAAGGTGCGCAAGCTGGGCAAGGCTGCCGACCCGTCCCACGTATTCCTGATGGTCACCAGTTTCCGTATCGACGCGCTGACCACCGCGCAGGTCTACAGCTCGGTGATTCGCGAAGCCATCGAGTGCGGCTTCCCAACCACCGTGGTGTGCTCGCTGGTGGAGATGTCCGATGAGCTGCTGGTGAAAAGCCTGTGGGAACGCATGAACCCGCCGGAGCGCGTAAAACTCGACTTCGTGCGCATCGCCGGCACCGGTAAACGCGACGGCCTGGCCTTCGGTTTCCGCGCCATCTCGCGCCACCTGCCGGATGACCGCGCCGTGGTGGCGGTGATCGATGGCGACACCGTGCTCGCCGAAGGCGTAGTGCGCAAGACCGTGCCGTGGTTCCAGCTGTTCGGCAATGTCGGTGGTCTGACCACCAATGAATTCTGCGAAGTGCGCGGCGGCTACATCATGAGCGAGTGGCACAAGCTGCGCTTCGCCCAGCGCCACATCAACATGTGCTCCATGGCCCTGTCCAAACGCGTACTGACCATGACCGGGCGCATGTCGGTGTTCCGTGCCAACGTCGTGACCGACCCGGGCTTTATCGCCGACGTGGAAAGCGACTCGCTGCAACACTGGCGCCTGGGCCGCTTCAAGTTTTTGACCGGTGACGACAAGTCGAGCTGGTTCAGCCTGATGCGCCTGGGCTACGACACCTTCTACGTGCCGGACGCCGCGATCCACACCGTGGAACACCCACCGGAAAAGAGCTTTATCAAGGCCAGCCGCAAACTGATGTTCCGCTGGTACGGCAACAACCTGCGCCAGAACTCCCGCGCCCTGGGCCTGGGTATGCGTCGGTTGGGCCTGTTCACCAGCATCGTATTGTTCGACCAGCGCGTATCGATGTGGACCTCCCTGCTCGGCCTGACCGTGGCGGTCATCGCCACCTTCAAATACGGCGGCGCGTTCATCCTCGCGTACCTGCTGTGGATCGGCATCACCCGCCTGATCCTGACCCTGCTGCTGTCGTGCTCCGGCCACAAGATCGGCCCGGCTTACCCGGTGATTCTGTATTACAACCAGATCATGGGCGCGCTGGTGAAGATCTACGTGTTCTTCCGCCTTGATCAACAGTCCTGGACCCGCCAGGACACCAAACTGACCCGCGATTTGGCCAGCTTTCAACGTTGGTTCAACACCTGGTCGTCTCGGACCATGACCTTCTCCGCCGGCAGCATTTTCGTCGCCGTGTTGCTGATGATGGTCTGACCCAGCCAAGCCTGAATTAACTAGGAAATCGAACATATGAACAGCCCAGTAAACGCCAACGTTGTCCACGAATCCGAAGCCCAGCGCCAACATGCCCGGGTCAAAATCCCGGCCAAGCTGCGTTTCTTCAACACCGACCGCACCCAGACCGAAGCACGGGTGATCGACCTGTCCGCCGGTGGCCTGGCGTTCACCGCCACCCAGCCGCTGACCGTCGGTGAAGTGCACAAGGGCCGCCTGCAGTTCGTGATCGATAACCTCGGTCTGGCGATGGATGTAGAGCTGCAGATTCGCTCCTACGACCGCCAGAGCGGCCGCACCGGTTGCCAGTTCCAGAACCTCGACGCCCAGGATATTTCCACCCTGCGCCACCTGATCACCTCGCACCTGTCCGGCGACATCGTGACCATGGGCGACGTGCTTGCCACCCTGCAACGGGACAACTTCACCAAGGCGCGCAAGGTCAAGGACGGCGGCAGCGGCATGAGCGCGTTCGGTCGCTTGCGCGCGGTGGTGTTCAGCGCCGGGATCTTCATTGTCGGCCTCGCCGCGTTCGGTTTTGTGTTCAAGTCGGTGTACGGCATGTACTTCGTCAGCCACGCGCAGGCGGGCCTGGTCAGCGTGCCCGGCATGAACGTGACCATGCCGCGCGACGGCACTGTGCAGAGCCTGCTCAAAGGCGACGCGGTTGCAGCCAAAGGCGCGCCACTGGCGACGTTCAGCACCAGCATGCTCGATGTGCTCAAGGGCCATCTGGACGAAGACCAGCTGCAACCGGCCAAGGTTGAAGAGCTGTTCGGAAAGCAAATGACCGGCACCCTGACCTCGCCGTGCGATTGCGTGGTCGCCCAGCAATTGGTCGCCGACGGCCAGTACGCCAGCAAGGGCGATGTGATCTTCCAGCTGGTGCCACGCGGCAGCCAGGCCAATGTGGAAGCGCGCTTTACCTATCGCCAGTTCGGTGACGTACGCCCAGGTACACAGGTGAGCTTCCAGGTCGCCGACGAAGAACAGCTGCGCACCGGCACCATCGTCAGTAGCACCAGCCTGAACAGCGCCGACTTGTCCTCCGACATTCGCGTGCAGATCAAGCCGGATGCGCCGCTGGACAGCACCTATGCCGGCCGCCCGGTGGAAGTCACCAGCGACCGTGGCCCTTCGCTGAACTGGCTGATCGATAAAGCCATGGCTCACGGTCTGTAAGCGGAGGACATGCCTGTGATGAGTCTCTCAAATACACCGAGGCCCCTGTGGGAATGCTCTTCTGTGGGAGCCAGGCTTGCCCGCGATGGCGGCGGCGAATCCAACACCGCCATCGCAGCGGTGCGGCGTCCCGACAAGCCTGCTCCCATACAGAGCAGATTTCACTCAGCCTCTGTGTTCTGCACATTGGCATTGGCAGTCTCTCTGACCGGTTGCGCCGGGCTGCCCGACCAACGCCTGGCCAACGAAGCGTTGAAGCGTGGCGACACGGCCACCGCCCAACAGAACTACCAGCAGTTGGCCGACCTCGGTTACAGCGAAGCCCAAGTCGGCCTGGCTGACATCCAGGTCACCACCCGCGATCCCGAGCAAATCCGCCAGGCCGAGGCCACTTACCGCGCAGCCGCCGATACGTCGCCACGTGCACAGGCACGTCTGGGCCGCCTGCTGGTGGCCAAACCCGGTGCTACCGAAGCCGAACAGCACGAGGCCGAAGGCCTGTTGAAAAAAGCCTTTGCCAATGGCGAAGGCAACACCCTGATCCCGCTGGCGATGCTGTACCTGCAATACCCGCACAGCTTCCTCAACGTGAACGCCCAACAGCAAATCAGCAAATGGCAGGCGGCGGGTTACCCGGAAGCAGGTTTGGCCCAGGTGCTGCTGTATCGCACCCAGGGCACCTACGACCAGCACCTGGATGATGTGGAGCGCATCTGCAAGGCGGCGCTGAACACCACCGATATTTGCTACGTCGAGCTGGCCACGGTTTATCAGAAGAAAGCCGAGCCGGAAAAAAAGGCCGAACTGCTCAAGCAGCTCGAAGCCGGTTACGCCCGTGGCACCGTCACCGCCCAGCGTGTCGACAGCGTGGCTCGCGTATTGGGTGATGTGACCCTCGGCCAGCCGGACGAAAAAACCGCCCAGGCCCTGCTGGAAAAAATCGCCCCCGGCTACCCGGCCTCCTGGGTCAGCCTGGCGCAACTGCTCTACGACTTCCCCGAACTGGGCGACGTCGACCAGATGATGAAGTACCTGGACAACGGCCGCGCCGCCGACCAACCGCGCGCCGAGCTGTTGCTGGGCAAGCTCTACTACGAAGGCAAGTGGGTACCGGCAGACGCCAAGGCCGCCGAAGCGCATTTCGAAAAAGCCGTGGGCCGTGAAGTCGCCGCCGATTACTACCTCGGCCAGATCTACCGCCGTGGCTACCTGGGCAAGGTCTACTCGCAAAAAGCCCTCGACCACTTGCTGACCGCTGCGCGTAACGGCCAGAACAGCGCCGACTTCGCCATCGCGCAATTGTTTTCCCAGGGCAAGGGCACCAAGCCCGACCCATTGAACGCCTATGTCTTCAGCCAATTGGCCAAAGTCCAGGACACGCCGGAGGCCAATGACCTGGCCACGCAGCTCGAAGCCCCGCTCACGCCTGAGCAACGCGCCGAAGGCCAACGCCTGGTGCAACAGGAGCTGGCCACGCGCGGCACCCTGGCCCAGAGCACGCTGCAACTGCACGCCCTGCAAGAAGAAGACGGCGAGGAATCCCTATGAAGCTCAACCCATTCGTCAAGGCCGGTATCGGCCTGACCTTCGCCCTGCTGTGGTCGTGCCCGACCCTGGCCGCGCTCACCGAAGCCAAGAACTTCGGCCTGGAAGTCAAAGCCACTGCGCAGTCCGAAGATGACCGCGACCTCGGTACGCAAAAAGGCGGCGACGTCAACGGCATCGGGCTCGACCTGCGCCCGTGGGTCTACGGTGAAAGCGGTGCGTGGAGCGCCTACGCCATGGGGCAGGCGGTCGTGTCGAGTGACATTATCGAGACCGACCCCCTGCAAGAATCGGCCGATGACGAAAATCAGCAAACCACCAACAACGACCGCAAGTCCAAGAAAAACTACCTGGCCATGCGCGAGTTCTGGGTCGGCTACAGCGGTTTCACGCCTTACCCGGGCGAACTGCTCAAGCTGGGTCGCCAACGCTTGCGCAATGACGACGGCCAATGGCGCGACACCAATATCGAAGCGCTGAACTGGACCTTCGATACCACCCTGCTCAAGGCCAATGTCGGCGTCGCCGAACGCTTCAGCGAATACCGCACCGACCTCAAGGAGCTGTCGCCCAAGGACAAGGACCGCCAGCACCTCTACGCCGACGCCGCCTACCAGTGGACCCCAGGCCAGTGGATCGGCCTGCGCGCCCACCACACCCATGACAACGGTAAGCTCGACTACCCGGAACCGGGCGTGGCGACCGACTCATTGGACAAGCGCGAAAACGGCGACCTGACCTGGCTCGGCATCGAAGCCAACAGTGACGCCTATAGCTTGAACAACAGAAACACGGTCAACTACTGGGCCAGCGTCACCGGCATGAAAGGCAACCGCGACACGGTCAATGCCCTCAATGCCGACGGCACCCGCCCAACCCAGGCCAAGCGCAGCGACGACGTGAATGGCTGGGCCACTGACATCGGCGTGCGCCTGCGTCTCGACCCGCAGTGGCAGGTCGGCGCGGCTTATTCCCGCGCCAGCGCCGAGTACGAGCAGAACGGCCTGCAAAGCAACCGTTCGAACTGGACCGGCACCCAGTCCCGCGTGCATCGCTTTGGCGAAGCGTTTCGCGGCGAGATGAACAACATGCAGTCCATGAGCCTGTTCGGTTCCTGGCAGCTGCGCGAGGACTACGACGCCAGCCTGGTTTATCACAAGTTCTGGCGCGTCGACGGCAACAAGCCGGTGGGCAGCAACGGCATCGATGCGGTGCAGAACAACACCGACGACGTGACCGGCGCGATCCTGTCCAGCACCTCGTTACCGCTGGCAGACGGCAAGAAAGACCTGGGTCAGGAAATGGACTTGGTGGTCACCAAGTACTTCAAAAAGGGCCTGTTGCCGGCCGCCCTCAGCCAGTCGATCGACGAGCCGTCGGCGCTGGTGCGCTTTCGTGCAGGCGTGTTCAAGCCGGGTGACGCCTACGGCAGCCAGGTCGACTCGTACATGCACCGCGCGTTTGTCGACGTGATCTGGAAATTCTGATGGGAGCCTGCGCAATGAATGCTCAAAGCCTACTCGTCGCGGCAATGCTGATGGCCAGCGCCACAGCCTTTGCCGATACGGCGGCCAAGGCGCCGACCATCGCCAAGGAACTGCAACAGGCCAAGACCTACACCATTTCCAGCCCGCCGACCGCGCCGCTGGAATTGCCCAAGCCTGCGCTGCCCGACCTGACCGGCTACACCGCGGCGGCGATGGAAAAGAAGATCGTGCGCAGCAAGCCGGGCAAAGTCAGCATCCGCCGCATGATGCAGGAAGACGCGCTCAAGGACTTTATCGGCGGCGATAACAAGATGGCCGAATGGGTGGTGCGCCAGCACGGCATACCCCAGGCGATCTTTGTCGACGACGGCTACATGAACCTCAAGGACCTGCTCGGCAAAGTGCCCAAGCAGTACCTCAGCGAAACCTCGCCGGGGGTGTTTTTGGCCAAGCTGCCGATTGTGGTCGGGCGCAAAGGCATCCTCGACATCGACAAAAAGACTCAGGAGCTGCGCCTGTCCCAGCAAGCCGGTTCGTTCCTGATCAACGACGGCCAGCTGTTTGTACGTGACACCAAAATCACCGGCTGGGACGAAAAGACCAACGGCCCGGCACTGTTCAAGTCGCCCAAGGAGTTCCGCCCGTTCCTGCTGGCCTGGGGCGGCACCGAAACCTACATCTCCAAGACCAAGATGGCCAGCTTCGGCTACGCCAACAGTAAGTCGTACGGCGTGAGTATTTCCCAGTACACGCCGAACATGGCCAAGGTGCTCAAGCGTGCGGAACCGACCGGCTGGATCATCGACTCCGAGTTCTCGGACATGTGGTACGGCTTCTACTGCTACGAGACCACGGGCTTTGTGATCAAGGGCAACACCTACAAAGACAACATCGTCTACGGCATCGACCCGCACGACCGTTCCCACGGCCTGATCATTGCCGACAACACCGTCTACGGCACCAAAAAGAAACACGGCATCATCATTTCCCGTGAGGTCAATGACAGCTTCATCTTCAACAACCGCAGCTTCGACAACAAGCTCTCAGGCCTGGTGATCGACCGTAACAGCGTCAACAACCTGATCGCCGACAACGAGATCTACCGCAACCACACCGACGGCATCACCCTCTATGAGAGCGGCGACAATCTGCTGTGGGGCAACAAGGTCATCGCCAACCGTCGCCACGGCATCCGCGTGCGCAACAGCGTGAACATTCGCCTGTACGAGAACTCCGCCATGGCCAACGGGCTGACCGGCGTGTACGGGCACATCAAGGATTTGACCGACACCGACCGCGACATCGCCCTCGACCCGTTTGACGCGAAAGTCTCGTTGATCGTGGTCGGCGGCGAGCTGGCCGGCAACGGCAGCGGGCCGCTGTCGATTGATTCGCCATTGAGCATCGAGCTGTACCGCGTATCGATGCTGGCGCCGACCAAATCCAGCGGCATCAGCTTTGCCGGCGTGCTGGGCGATCGCCAGGAAGAGATTCTCGACCTGCTGGTGCGCCAGCAGAAAGCCGTGCTGATCGACCCTGTCGAACGCCAGACCCAAATGCAGGACTGAGGATGACCCTTATGCACCCACACATGATCAAACTGCTGAGCCTCTCGGGTCTGACCCTCGGCCTGCTGGCGGCCAGCCAGGGCGTGCGCGCCGATGAAGTCAAAGCCCCCACGTTCACCGCCGAGCCGTGCTGCAGCCTGTGCCCGGCCGCCCATGACGCAAAGAACTACACCACGCGCTACCAGCAGAACTTCACCACCCTGGTGCAAGCCCAGGGCGACTGGCTGTTCCGTACCCAGGAAGATTTGCGCACCGAATTCGACACCAGCCCCGCCGGCTACAAACGCATGCAGCAACTGCACGATGCGTTCAAGGCCAAGGGCGTGGAGCTGGTGGTGGTCTATCAGCCGACCCGTGGCCTGGTGAACCGCAACAAGCTCAATCCCGAAGAAAAAGCCAAATTCGATTTCGACAAGGCGCTGGGCAACTACAAAACCATGCTCGGCCGCTTTGCCAAGATGGGTTATGTGGTACCGGACCTGTCGCCACTGACCAACGAACAACTGCCCGATGAACTGCCGGCCCACGACTTCTACTTCCGTGGTGACCAGCACTGGACCCCATACGGCGCCCAACGCACGGCAAAAATCGTCGGCGCCAAAGTGCGTGCCATGCCCGAGTTTGCCGATATTCCCAAGCGCGAGTTCGAAACCAAACGCTCCGGGCGCATGGGCAAGACCGGCACCCTGCACAACATGGCCGGGCAACTGTGCGGCACCAGCTACGCGATCCAATACATGGACCAGTTCACCACCGAGCCTAAAGGCGAAGCCGGTGACGGCGACCTGTTCGGCGATTCGGGTAACCCGCAGATCACCCTGGTGGGCACCAGCCACAGCGGCAAGAACTACAACTTCGCCGGCTTCCTGGAACAGGAAATCGGTGCCGACATCCTTAACGTCGCCTTCCCTGGCGGCGGCCTGGAAGGCTCGATGATCCAGTACCTGGGCAGTGACGAGTTCCAGAAAACCCCGCCGAAAATCCTTATCTGGGAATTCTCGCCGCTGTACCGCCTCGACCAGGAAACCATCTACCGCCAGATGATGGCGCTGCTCGACAACGGCTGCGAAGGCAAGCCTGCACAAATGAGCGCCAGCACCACGCTCAAACCCGGCAAGAACGAGTTGATGGTCAACAGCTCGAACAAAGACCTGCGCAACGCCAACCATCAGGTCGATATCCGCTTCGCCGACCCGTCGGTGAAAACCCTGCAAGCCACCCTCTGGTACATGAACGGGCGCCACGAGGACATCAAGATCGAGAAACCCGAAACATCCGATACAGACGGGCGTTTCGCCTTTGAACTGCGCACCGATGAAGACTGGGCCTCGCAGAACTTGCTGGCCGTGGAAGTGCAAGGCCCCGAAGCGGGCACTGCCGCGCAGAAAGTCGAAGCGAAAATTTGCACACGCAACGTGTTCCCGGCGAGTGGTCAACAGACCGCCCAGCTTGGGAAGTGAGGTTACTTATGCAGAAATTATTGATTCCAACGCTGCTGGGCCTGGCGATGTTCGCCGGTACAGTCAACGCCGCCGCACCACTGCGTCCACCCCAGGGCTACTTTGCGCCGGTGGAAGCATTCAAGACCGGCGACTTCAAGAATGACTGCGACGCCATGCCGGCGCCGTACACCGGCTCGCTGCAATTTCGCAGCAAGTACGAAGGCTCGGACAAGGCCCGCGCCACCCTGAATGTGCAATCGGAAAAAGCCTTTCGTGACAGCACTGCCGACATCACCAAGCTGGAAAAAGACACCAGCAAACGCGTGATGCAGTTTATGCGCGACGGCCGCCCGGAGCAGCTGGAATGCACACTCAACTGGCTTACGAGCTGGGCCAAGGCGGATGCGTTGATGTCCAAGGACTTCAACCACACCGGCAAGTCCATGCGCAAATGGGCGCTGGGCAGCATGGCCTCGGCCTATGTGCGCCTGAAGTTCTCCGACTCGCACCCGCTGGCTAATCATCAGCAGGAATCGCAGTTGATCGAAGCCTGGTTCAACAAGCTCGCCGATCAAGTCGTCAGCGACTGGGACAACCTGCCCCTGGATAAAACCAACAACCACTCCTACTGGGCCGCGTGGTCGGTGATGGCCACGTCCATCGCCACCAACCGTCGCGACCTGTTTGATTGGGCGGTGAAGGAATACAAGGTCGGCGCCAACCAGGTGGACGCCCAGGGCTTCTTGCCCAACGAACTGAAGCGTCAGCAACGTGCCCTGGCGTACCACAACTACGCGCTGCCGCCGCTGTCGATGATCGCCAGCTTTGCCTTGGTCAACGGTGTGGACCTGCGCCAGGAAAATAACGGCGCGCTCAAACGCCTGGGCGACAAGGTGCTGGCCGGGGTGAAAGACCCGGACATCTTCGAGCAGAAGAACGGCAAGGAACAGGACATGAAGGACCTCAAGGAAGACATGAAATTTGCCTGGCTTGAGCCCTTCTGCACCCTCTACACCTGCGCCCCCGATGTAATCGAGCGCAAGCACGGCATGCAGCCGTTCAAGACCTTCCGCCTCGGCGGTGACCTGACCAAGGTCTACGACCCGACGCACGAAAAAGGCAACAAAGGCAGCTGATATACAGCTGATCGTTCCCACGCTCCGCGTGGGAATGCAGCCAGGGACGCTCCGCGTCCCAAAAGCGGACGCAGAGCGTCCAGTGAGGCATTCCCACGCAGAGCGTGGGAACGATCACAACCTCCCGCGAAATCGTGGGGGGTTTGGGGGGGGCCGTTGGCCCTTAACTGTTGGTTAAACATGGAGAGATCGGGATGGTTTTCTCGTCCAATGTGTTCCTGTTTTTGTTCTTGCCGATCTTTCTCGGCTTGTACTACTTGAGCGGGCAACGCTATCGCAATCTGCTGCTGCTGATTGCCAGCTACGTGTTCTACGCCTGGTGGCGAGTGGACTTCCTGGCGCTGTTCGCCGCCGTGACGCTGTGGAATTACTGGATCGGCCTCAAGGTCGGTGCCGCCGGCGTGCGCACCAAACCGGCCCAGCGCTGGCTGTTGCTCGGCGTGGCTGTCGACCTGTGCATCCTCGGCTACTTCAAGTACGCCAACTTCGGCGTCGACAGCATCAATGTGATGATGAAGTCGGCGGGGCTGGAGCCGTTTATCCTCACCCACGTGCTGTTGCCGATAGGGATCTCGTTCTACATCTTCGAGTCCATCAGCTACATCATCGACGTGTACCGCGGCGACACCCCGGCAACCCGCAACCTCATCGATTTTGCGGCGTTCGTGGCGATCTTCCCGCACCTGATTGCCGGCCCGGTGCTGCGTTTTCGCGACCTGGCCGACCAGTTCAACAACCGCACGCACACCCTCGACAAATTCTCCGAGGGCTGCACGCGGTTCATGCAGGGTTTCATCAAGAAAGTCTTTATCGCCGACACCCTGGCGGTGGTGGCCGACCATTGCTTCGCCCTGCAAAACCCGACCACGGGCGATGCCTGGCTCGGCGCGCTGGCCTATACCGCGCAGCTGTATTTCGACTTCTCCGGCTACAGCGACATGGCCATCGGTTTGGGCTTGATGATGGGTTTCCGCTTTATGGAGAACTTCAAACAGCCGTACATCAGCCAGTCGATCACCGAGTTCTGGCGGCGCTGGCACATCAGCCTGTCCACCTGGCTGCGTGACTACCTGTACATCACCCTGGGCGGCAACCGTAAAGGCACGCTGACCACCTACCGCAACCTGTTCCTGACCATGCTGCTCGGTGGCCTGTGGCACGGTGCGAACATCACCTACATCGTGTGGGGCGCCTGGCACGGCATGTGGCTGGCGATTGAAAAAGCCATCGGCCTGAATACCGCGCCACGCAGTTTCAACGTGGTGCGTTGGGCCTTTACCTTCCTGCTGGTAGTCATGGGCTGGGTGATCTTCCGCGCCGAAAACCTGCACGTCGCCGGGCGCATGTACGGCGCGATGTTCAGCTTTGGCGAGTGGTCGCTGTCGGAACTCAACCGCGCCAGCCTCACCGGCCTGCAAGTGGCGACGTTGGTGGTGGCCTACGCAACATTGGCGTTCTTTGGCCTGCGCGACTTCTACACCAACCGCCCTGCCGAAAAAGCCAAACCGGCTGACCCAAGCCTGATCAAGGCAGTACCCGGCGACAACCCAGGCAGCATCCACCAGCCAGGTTTCAGCGTAGGCCAGGACGCCGCCGTGCAACCGGCCTACTGGACCGCTGACTGGCCACGCTACGCCATGCGCGCCACCGTGCTGCTGCTGTTCGTGGCGTCGATTCTGAAACTGTCGGCGCAGAGTTTCTCGCCGTTCCTTTACTTCCAATTTTGAGGGAGCCGACCATGACCCGTTCATTTCGCGTCCTCTATATCACGCTGTTCCTGCTGGTGCTGCTGGCCTTGGGCGTCTGGTCGACGCGCAGCTTCTTCGGCTTCAGCACCAACGCCGACGCCACCGTGCTCAACGGGCGCTGGACCAAGGCCGTCGAGACCCACTACGACGACGAGTTCCCGATCAAGCGCCTGGGCACCAACCTCTGGGCGGCGCTGGACTACAAGCTGTTCAATGAAGGCCGCCCCGGCGTGGTGCTGGGCCGCGACCACTGGCTGTACAGCGATGAGGAATTCAACCCCATCGTCAACGAAGACCAGAACCTGCAAGGCAACTACGCGCTGGTCGAAGGCGTGCGCCAAAAACTCAAGGCCCAGGGCATCCAACTGGTGATGGCGATCGTGCCGGCCAAGGTGCGCCTGTACCCGGAACACCTGGGTGAAGTGAAACCGGCGAGCATCCACGCCAACCTGTACGAGGACTTCCACGCCCGTGTAGCGGCCGACAAGATCATCGCGCCCGACCTGCTTGGCCCGCTGCAACAGGCCAAGCTGGGCGGCACGCAAGTGTTCCTGCGCACCGACACCCACTGGACCCCGGACGGTGCGGAAATCGCTGCCAAACAGTTGGCCAGGACCATTGCCGACAAGACGCCGCTGAGCGGCGAGCCACAGCGCTTTGTCACCGAAGCCGAAAAAACCGAACCGCACAAAGGCGACCTGCGCCTGTTCCTGCCGCTGGACCCGCTGTTCGAAAACCTGATGCCGCCTAAAGAGCCACTGCAAAAACGCGTCACGCACCTGGCGGAGAACAAAGGCGACGACGCCCTGTTTGCCGACAGTGAAACGCCAGTGGCCCTGGTGGGCACCAGCTACAGCGCCAACCCCAACTGGAACTTCGTCGGCGCCCTCAAGCAAGCCTTGCACAGCGACGTCATCAACTACTCCGAAGACGGCCACGGCCCGATCCTGCCGATGCTCAGCTACCTGAAAAGCGATGACTTCAAGAACAGCCCGCCCCAAGTGCTGATCTGGGAGTTTCCGGAACGTTATCTGCCCGTCAACAACGAAATCGGTGATGCCGACCCACAGTGGGTTGCGCAGCTTAAACAAGCCGGTTCGCGCCAACAGAACATGGCTTTGAACACTCAAAAATCCGAGACGCCCGACCGGGCGCAAAACTGAAAGAGAGGTAACTCACATGACTTTCACTACTACTCCGCGTCGTCTCGCCAAGACCCTGGCCATCGCTGCCGGCTTGAGCTTCGTATCGATGTCCGCCTTCGCCGGTGGTGACGCTGCGCTCTACGGCCCGACCGCACCGAAAGGTTCAAGTTTCGTGCGGATCTACAACGCATCGAACCAGGAAGTCAGCGCCACCGTCGGCGCGACCAATTTGAGCGATGTGGCGCCGCTGGCCAGCAGTGACTTCAGCTTCATGCCGGGCGGCGACTACAGCGCCAAGGTCGGCAGCCAGACCGTACCGGTCAAGCTCGCGGCCGATCACTACTACACCCTGGTCAACAGCGGCAGCGGCCAGCCCCAGCTGATCGAAGAGCCGCCGTTCAAGAACAAGCAAAAATCCCTGGTGCGTGTGCAGAACCTCAGCGACAAGGCCCTGACCCTGAAAACCGCCGACGGCAAGACCGACGTGGTCAAGTCGGTGGCCGCCAAGGGCCGTGGCGAGCGCGAAATCAACCCGGTGAAAGTGAGCCTGGCGTTGTACGACGGTGACAAGAAAGTCGGCGATGTAAAGCCGGTGGCTTTGGAACGTGGTGAAGCGGCGGTGCTGTACGTGACCGGCTCGGGTTCGAGCATTTCGCCAGTGTGGGTCAAGCGCCCCGTGTCGACCCGCTGATTAGTTTTCTGAACTGACACCCGCCCCTGTGGGAGCCGGGCTTGCCCGCGATGGCGGTGGTGAATCCAACACCGCCATCGCAGGCAAGCCAGCTCCCACACTGACCGAGGCAGTCAGTTCAGACCGAGACAAAAACAAGAGTGAAACGACAAACCTTCGTAGCTCTGACCCAATCGATTCAAGGAGAAACACCCATGATCCCAGTAATCCTTTCCGGTGGTAGCGGCTCACGTCTTTGGCCGCTTTCCCGCAAACAGTTCCCCAAGCAATTCCTGGCCTTGACCGGCGAACACACACTGTTCCAGCAAACCCTGGAGCGCCTGGTGTTCGAAGGCATGGACGCCCCGATCGTGGTCTGCAACAAGGACCACCGCTTCATCGTCAACGAGCAACTAAGCACGCGTAAGCTCGAATGCCAGCGCATCCTGATGGAGCCGTTCGGCCGCAACACCGCGCCGGCCGTGGCCCTGACTGCGATGATGCTGGTCAACGAAGGCCGCGACGAGCTGATGCTGGTGCTGCCCGCCGACCACGTGATCGACGACCAGAAAGCCCTGCAACGCGCCCTGGCCCTGGCCACTGTGGCGGCCGAGCGTGGCGAGATGGTGCTGTTCGGCGTCCCGGCGACCCGTCCGGAAACCGGTTACGGCTACATCAAGTCCAGCAACGATTCGCTGCTGCCCGAAGGCGTCAGCCGCGTGCAACAGTTCGTGGAAAAACCCGATGAAAAACGCGCCGTCGAGTTCGTCAAAAGCGGCGGTTACTTCTGGAACAGCGGCATGTTCCTGTTCCGCGCCAGCCGCTTCCTCGAAGAGCTGAAAAAACACGACCCGGACATCTACGACACCTGCGTGCTGACCCTGGAGCGCAGCGAGCAGGATGCCGACACCGTAACCTTCGACGAAGCCACTTTCGCCTGCTGCCCGGACAACTCCATCGACTACGCGGTAATGGAAAAAACCCAGCGCGCCTGCGTGGTGCCGCTGAGCGCCGGTTGGAGCGACGTGGGTTGCTGGGCCTCGTTGTGGGCGGTCAATGACAAAGACGTCAATGGCAACGTGAGCAAAGGCGATGTAGTGATCCAGGACAGCCGCAACTGCATGGTGCATGGCAACGGCAAACTGGTGTCGGTGATCGGCCTGGACAACATCGTGGTGGTGGAAACCAAGGACGCGATGATGATTGCCCACAAGGACAAGGTCCAGGGCGTCAAGCAGATGGTCAACACCCTCAACGAGCAAGGCCGCAGCGAAACCCAGAACCACTGCGAAGTCTACCGCCCGTGGGGCTCCTACGACTCGGTGGACATGGGCGGCCGCTTCCAGGTCAAGCACATCTCGGTCAAGCCGGGCGCGTGCCTGTCGCTGCAGATGCACCACCACCGTGCCGAACACTGGATCGTGGTCAGCGGCACCGCTGAAGTCACCTGTGACGAAAACGTGTTCCTGCTCTGCGAGAACCAGTCCACCTACATCCCGATCGCCTCGGTGCACCGCCTGCGCAACCCGGGCAAGATCCCGTTGGAGATTATTGAAGTGCAATCGGGCAGCTACCTGGGCGAAGACGATATCGAACGCTTTGAAGATATCTATGGGCGCTCCACCCCGGTCGAACGTGGCGTGTCGGTGAAAACTATCGCGCAGTAACACGGTCGTACAAGAAGCCCTCATCCAGCCCGTTGCGTCCCCTATCCGCAGTGGGCTGGGTGGGGGCTGCTCGTTCCCACGCTCCGCGTGGGAATGCCGCCTGGGACGCTCCGCGTTCCGATTCACGCCCGGTGCATGGGTGACGCAGAGCGTCACGGGATGCATTCCCACGCAGAGCGTGGGAACGATCGACAAAGCACCCCGCCAGCATTGACCCTTGCCCCCATCCTGCCTATCCTCGCGCCTGTCACGACTCATTCGTGATGAGGTTTGACGGCCTCGCAAACTCATAGGATCCCATTTTCATCAGGAGATCCATCATGTCCAAACAAACCACCCGCCCCACCCCCTTCGGCCCCAGCGACCGCAGTGAAGAACCTCTTTTTTGCGTACAACCCGGCATTCCCATCGAACATGCACTGGAACATGCCAGCTATGTTTTAGGCACCGCGCGCGTGCTCACCTTGGCGGCTCAAGACCTGTGCACCGAACACCAGAGCTACCTGAACTGGGCCAGCCTGCAATTGGCTGAAACCGGCTTGGCACTGGTTGAGGCTTCCATCGAAGGCTTGCAGGCAGATTCTTCTACTCAGTAAGTAAGTCTTCGCAGGCAAGCCAGCTCCCACAGGGGAACGCGCTCCAACGGTGGGAGCTGGCTTGCCTGCGATGGCGTCCGTCCGCTCAACACTTATCTCAAGCTACCCAATCCCACCTACGCTTACGTTAGGATGCTCGTTCCCTATTCGAGGTGGTCTCCATGTTCTTCGGCGTTCTCCTGATCATCACCTGGCTGATCCTGCTGCTGCGCTACCCCGCCAAAGCCTTGCCGGTATCGCTGGCCGCCGCCGTCGGCCTGGGTTTTGTCGCCATCTGGGTGGTGTGGCTGGACAGCCGCGAAGCTTCGCAACTGGCGCGCCTGGAACTGCGCATCAGCTACGCGCCTCAAGAGTGCCCGGCCGACCGCCCGTTGAAACTGGTGCTGATCAACGGCAACGACGTGCCCCTCACCGAATTGCGCTGGCGTCTCGCGGCCTATGCGCCGGGTGACACGGTGAACCTGGCCGATAACGTTTATGCGGCCCCACGCTATCGCGGCCCCGGCGAACTACAAGCCGGCGCCACTTGGGATGACTGTTTGCCCACGCCGCCCCTGCGCCCCGGCTACCGACCGCAAACCCTGGAATTTCGCGCCGAGCACCTGCAAGGCAGTTTCTCGGACTGACAAAGGATTGATCCATGCCCAACGTACTCATCACCGGTTGTTCCAGTGGCATTGGCCGCGCCCTCGCTGACGCCTTCAAATCCGCCGGCTTCGACGTGTGGGCCAGCGCCCGCCGCGAAGCAGACGTCGCCGCACTTGCCGCTGCCGGCTTCAATGCCGTGCTACTGGACGTCAACGACAGCATGGCCTTGCAGCGCCTGGCCGAACAACTCGGCGAACTGGATGTGTTGATCAATAACGCCGGCTATGGCGCCATGGGCCCGCTGCTCGACGGCGGCACCGAAGCTATGCAGAGCCAGTTCGAGACCAATGTATTTTCCATCGTCGGCGTCACCCAGGCGCTGTTCCCCGCACTGCGGCGCAGTAAAGGTTTGGTGGTGAATATCGGCAGTGTTTCGGGTGTGCTGGTCACGCCGTTTGCCGGTGCGTACTGCGCCTCGAAAGCGGCGGTGCATGCGTTGAGCGATGCCTTGCGTATGGAACTGGCACCGTTTGGTATTCGGGTGCTGGAAGTACAGCCGGGAGCAATCAACACAAGTTTCGCGAAAAACGCCGGCGCCCAGGCCGAACTGCTGATCAACGAACAATCGCCCTGGTGGCCCTTGCGCGAAGGCATTCGTGCACGCTCCCAGGCCTCGCAGGGAAACCCGACTTCGGCCGAGCAATTTGCAGCTCAAGTGCTCAAGGCTGTGCAACAACCAACACCGCCACGGATGTTGCGTGCGGGCAATGGCAGCCGAGCGCTGCCGTTGATGGCGGCGTTGTTGCCAAAAGGATTGCTGGAGAAAGTCCTGAAGAAGCGCTTTGGCTTGAGTGGCGTGTTGTAAGCAATCATGAAGCGCACCTGCCAAAAAACGGGATGAGTGCCATAATCGCCGCCTGCCTATTGAAACTGACTGGCCCCACAAGGGTATTGCGATGGAAATCAGAAAAATTCGACTGAATAACGTCGGTCGTTTTACCGACCTGGAAGTCGCCTTTGCGCCTACCGAAAAGCATGCGTCGAAAGTGACGGTGTTTGTGGGGAATAATGGGGCGGGGAAGACGACGATTTTGAAGTCGATAGCCACGTCGCTAAGTTGGCTGGTTGGCCGCATTCGCACCGACAATGGCGGTGGCAGTCCCATCCAAGAAGATGTGGTCACTAATGGTGAGCGATTCGCCTCAATTGATGCAGAAGTTAGTGGTATATCTCACCCGTCAGCATCAGCTTCCGCGAACTACTCATGGACACTTGCTCGCACCTTGCGAGGCCACAAAGCAAAGGTAAATAGCTCTCTAACTAAATTAACCGATCTGGCTGATCTCTATCGCTTTCATTTAGGGTTGGTTGACGAAAACGGCTCACTTCCACTTGTGGCTTTCTACCCTGTCGAAAGATCCGTCCTTGACGTTCCACTAACAATCCGAAAATCCGAAAAACCATTCGATCAGTTTGATGGATATGAAAACGCTTTAAATGGTGGCGTAGATTTCGGACGCTTTTTTGAATGGTTCCGTGACAGAGAAGATACTGAGAACGAGCAGGGCATATCCTCAGCCGTAATGGAACAGTTGAAAAAAATCTCTAGTTCGGATGAAAAACTAGCATCTGAACTGAAAAGTATGCACTTAGCATCACGCGATCCTCAATTAAATGCTGTGCGGTCTGCCGTCAACAAGTTTATGCCTGACTTTAGCAACCTTAGAGTCCAGAGAAAGCCTAGATTGCATATGGCCATCGACAAGCTAGGCAATACACTCAGTGTTTCTCAGCTTTCTCAGGGGGAAAAATCACTGATGGCACTTGTCGGCGACATTGCTCGCCGCTTGGCACTCATGAATCCATCATTGAAGAACCCACTTGAAGGCGCGGGTGTCGTCCTAATCGACGAAGTAGACCTCCATCTTCACCCTCAATGGCAGCGCCGTCTGATCCAGCAACTCACTGAAACCTTCCCCAACTGCCAATTCATCCTGACAACGCATTCTCCACTGGTGATCAGCGATACAAAGGATGTTTTGTGCTACGTCCTCGACGACGGTGAACTAGAAGAGCGCACTGGTCTCTACGGTCTAGACGCAAATCAGGTCCTGCGCAGCGTCATGGACACCGATGCACGCAACAGCGAGGTGCAGGACCGCCTAGATCGTCTACTGGATCTGCTGCAAGACAAAAAATTGAAAGAGGCTAAGGCTCTTTTCGAAGAACTTTCAGCAGACCTCCCCGCAGGTCATATTGAGCTGACTAAAGCATCCCTCCTGATTCGCAAGCTGGAGCTGCGCAGTGCGTAAGATCACCAAAGGAAATGAACCCGTAGCACTGACGCAATGGAGACGCATACACCCGAGGGGGCGCTATCCCGAGTTATCGCACGTTGAAAGAAACGCTATTCGACAAGCTTGTATAGAAGAGCAATACGGCCTATGTGCCCACTGCTGCAACGCAATTGCACTGAATAGCGCTCACAACGAGCACGTAGAGGCGCAAAGAGACGCCCAAAACCGCACGGTGGACTTCTCGAACATCGTAGCGAGCTGTAATCGACCTCAACAATGCGGGAACGCGCACGCACATCAGGCATTGCCACTCACCGCACTGATGGACGAATGTGAAACAGAGCTGAAATTTTATCTTTCAGGGCGAGTGGAAGGGTTGAGCCCAAGAGCTATCACGTCTATTCAGGTTCTGAATTTAGGGGATAGCCGCGAGAAAAACCGGGCGCTGTTCAATGATCGACGAGACATCATCAACGCGCTTCTTTTCAACAGCCGAATGGATGGTTCTGATCTCACTATAGAAAACATCGACCTGCTGATAATTCTTGAAGAAGAACTACAACAACCGGATGAGAACCGACAACTCAAGCCTTTCTCTCCTGTCTTGATAAACGTTATTCGCCAAATCACCGCCTGACCCTAGCCCTTCATAAAATCAATAAACGCCCGCACCTTCAGCGGCAAATGCCGTGTATCCGGGTACATGGCATAAATGCCTTGCGGGGCAAAGCGATGGTCCGCCAATAACCGCACCAACCGCCCCGCCTCCAGATCGCCCTGCACCAGCCATTGCGGCAGCACCGCCACACCATGCCCACGCACGGCGAAGGCCTGGAGAACCGAGGCGCTGTCGGCCACCAGCGCAGCAGGGCCGGAACGGTATTGATGCTCGCCGCCGGCGGGGTCGGTCAGGCTCAGCTCCGTCAAGCGGCCATGGCCTAACTTGGGCACGCGCTCCAACGCATCCAGGGTCTGCACCTGGGCAAACTCGGGCGCGGCTACGGCAAACACCTCATAGGTCGACAGCTGCACCGCCCGGTGATTGGAGTCGAGCAGTCGCCCCAGCCGAATCGCCACGTCAAAGCGCTCGGAGATCAAATCGGCATGGGTGGAAGATGTGGATAAGTGAATGTTCAAGTCTGGGTGCAGGCGCCGAAAAGCCTCCACCGCCGGGGCGACGACTGCCAGCGCGTATTCCACCGTGGTGGTGATGCGTAAGGTGCCTTTGAGTTGCGCATGTTCAGAGCGGGCTTCTTCCACCGCCAACCGGGCTTCTTCGAGCATGCGCGTGCAACGCAGGTAAAAGCGCTCGCCGGCATCCGTCAACGCCAACTGGCGGGTGTTGCGGGTCAAAAGGGTCACGCCCAGTTCTGCCTCAAGGCGCTTGAGGTTGAAGCTGACCACGGCGCGGGTCTGGCCCAGCCGGTCGGCGGCGGCGGTGAGCGAGCCAGCCTCGACCACGGCCTTGAAGGTGTCGAATCGGTCCAGGCTGACCATCGGCAGCCGCCTCCTTTGTCAAAATATTTTTGACAAACTAACAGGCAAACCGACGTATCCCAAACCCTGCATCACGCCTACCCTGCCCGCTTCACTCGCAGGATCGCGTTTATGACCTACCGCTCGAAAGTCGCCTGGATCTTTCTGCTGGGCTTTGCCCTGGACCTGGTGAACATGTTTGTCGCCACCGTCGCCTACCCGGATATCGCCCTGGAACTGCACGCCTCGGTGACGCAATTGGCCTGGGTCAGCAACGCCTACATGCTCGGGTTGACCGTGATCATTCCTTTTAGCGTGTGGCTGGCCGCCCTGTTGGGCGAACGCAACCTGATAGCCACCAGCCTGTTGCTGTTCGCCGGCGCCTCGGTGATGGTCGGCCAGGCCGGTTCGATTGAAGCGCTGATCGGTTGGCGTTTGCTGCAAGGTTTGGGCGGTGGCCTGCTGATCCCGGTGGGGCAAGCCTTGGCATATCGACATTATCCGCCCGCGGACCGCAGCTCACTGACGGCGCGCGTCATGTCGGTGGCCCTGCTGGTGCCAGCGTTGTCCCCCGCGTTGGGTGGCGTGATCGTCGACAGCGTGTCCTGGCGCTGGATCTTCTACGCCAACCTGCCGCTGGCGTTGATCACTTTGCTGCTGGCAGTGCTGTGGATAAAACCCGACGTGCCCGCGACCGTGCGCCCGGCACTGGATGTGGGGAGTCTCTTCACGCAAATCCGCAGCCCGATGCTGCGGGTGGCGATGCTGGTCTACCTGTGCATCCCTGGGATATTTATCGGCACCAGCCTGATCGCCATCCTCTATCTGCGCGGCCTCGGTTATGACGCCACACAGACCGGCGCACTCATGTTGCCGTGGGCACTGGCGTCGGCAGTGGCGATTTACCTGAGCAAAAAACTGTTCAATCGTTGCGGCCCAAAACCGTTGCTACTGGCAGGCATGGCCCTGCAATGCCTCGGCATCGTGTTATTGAACCAACCAACCTGGGTAATTCCCGCCTACGTTTTGATGGGCCTGGGCGGCAGCCTGTGCAGCAGCACCGCGCAAACCCTGGCGTTTCTCGATATTGGCGCCGAGCGCATGGGCCACGCCAGCGCCCTGTGGAACATCAACCGGCAGGTGAGTTTTTGCCTGGGCGCGGCGGCACTCAGCGCGCTGTTGTCGGCCTTGGATTCCTTCCCCATAACCTTCACGATAGCCGCAGCCCTGACACTGCTGCCCCTTTTTGCCGTGTTGCGCCTGGATACGTCTAGAGTCCGCACGCTGCTTCACCCTGCCAGCGAGGCATAGCCATGATTGATTACAGCGATTTTTTTGAAGAAGTGATCCAGACCCACGTCGAGATCGAACAATGGTTTGCCGGGGTTGCGCCCGAGGGCACGTTGCAGAACTTGCTCGCGCGGTTTTCGCCTGAGTTCAGCATGGTTGCGCCTGCCACCGGCGCACGGGTCAATGCGGCCGGTGTAAATGCGCTATTCACCCGCTTGGGCGGCATGCGCCCAGGGCTGAAGATCACCCTGAGCGAAATGGCCGGGATCGACCGGCATGCACGCGGAGCCACGGTGACTTATCGCGAGCATCAAATTGATGACAGCGGCACGCAGACTGACCGCCGCGCTACGGTGGTGTTCGAGAAGCGGGCCAGTGGCGCGCTGTTGTGGCGGCATTTGCACGAAACTTTTATAGCGCCCTAAAGTAATTAATTAGCTAGTTCCTACAAAAAAACGCGAACCGCCTGACATATCTAAAAGGCACGACTTATCAGGCTCTTTCACCTCTGTTTGCTTACAGGTGAAAGGATGCCAAGTGATTTCCTGAGAAACGGTGTACCGGATGCGCACACCACGACTCGCCAGCGACTGATCAATCTGCTGGACCTGCCCAAGCTTTATCGAACCATTGACGCCGACCCGGCCATTGTCGGGGCCGGGGTGGTGCATATCGGCAGCGATTATCAGGTGACGGTGCTTCGAGAGTTTGTGCCGCTTTGCAGTATCAACCCCAAGCGCGTGATTTTGCGGGAAGTGGCAGGGCAGACGATGACGGCCGATGAGTATGCCGAGCGGGTAGCAAGTTCGCCGCAAGAGTCGCAGCTATGGAGGGAGGCAGTGGGAATGACCCTGGCATGCGGTGGGGCTGTGATTGCGGTTATTGTTGCCAAGGCAGGCATCGCGTCAGCCCCTCTAAGTGCCGGCTCGAGTCTTGCTGTGACTTACATGGCTTATACCGCCGCAGCCGCCAGTGCTTTGCAATGCGGCAACGGTATTTGGCGAACCTACAAAGAACTCACCAACCCTGCTGAGAACACGTATTACGACAGTCTGAGTTGGTATCAGGCAATGACCGTCGCCTTGGACGGCATTTCGCTAGTGGGTGCGGGCAGCACGACCTTCGCCACGGTAAAGACCGTCATAACTATCAAAAATACAACAGGCCGCAACGTGGCCGACATCTTGAGGCATATGAGCCGCCAGGAACGCGCAAAGCTCACGAATGAAGTGCTGCGCCTGCAAAACCCTCGTCACCCTCGCGAAATAATTCGGTTAAAGCAGCTAGCCGGAACACTCCCCAAACGATTCAACAATGTCCAACTACGCCAGGACGTACTCATTCAATTAGCTGATCAAGTGAGTGCCGCGCTGGCCGTTACAGGCAGCGGTCTGTCCGGCAATATCAACTCTGTCGCTATCGGTATCTATGAGGCGTTTAGCAACCATGAACACTGACATTGTGAGTAAGCAGGGTCCCCAAACTTTACGTTATTACACCCGGCGCTTTGCATTCACGGTGGGCATGGCAGTATCCATGAGTCTGGTCAGTATTTCCGGCAACTTGTCACATAGCCTGTTGTACTACGCCCGCATAAATTACTTGCCAAGCGAATATGCCATCGTGGCGGCTCTGGTATTGCTGCTGGTCTTGTGTATTGGCATGGCCTTGACGGCGGTGGGGTTTCGTTTTGGCTCTGCGTTACTGGTAGGTGTTGCGTCGTTGAACGCTGTGCTTGCGGCCGACTATCTGGGAAACCACCGAGTGACGATGTTTGCAGTGCTTCCTTTATTGCAATCACTGTTCGGGCTGTTTCTCCTCCACACAAAAAATCATCGCCGCTACATCAGCATATTGCGTGTAAAACGTCGACGCAGACTCAGAGCCAACGCAGCATTTCTCTAGTCGCCCATGCATCTGAAGCGTGGTGCGGGGTTTTGGCAGCATGCGCATGAGACATTTGTGCTGCACTCCTAAAAGGCCATTGGCCATTTAATACCTGTCAGATCTGACAGTAGACGAGGTATTCCTCCAAGAACAGACTCAGACTGTTGCTTCGGCTATAAACGTCCCGTGCCGGCATGGCAGCGCCCCGCTAACCGATAAAGGCATACCAGCATGAACGCGGCCAACGCCCCTTCACAGTCCGGCACTCATGACCCAAGCTTTGGCGTAAAAGGAGAAATCACATTACATGAGATTCTGGCCGGGCATCCTGAACTGGTCGTGTTGCAGCTCTTCAAGGGGCTGACGACCGATAAAGAAGGCAACATTCTGTTCTGTGCCAACTTTTTTCAACACGGCCTCAATAACATATTTGGCTTAGGCCGCTTAGACGCCAACGGCAAACTTGATAAAGCGTTTGGCAAGGATGGCTTGGTCACCGGTAACTTCGCCCCCTCTGTGCCAGCCGGAGGTTCGAGGCTGACAGTTCAGCCCGACGGGAAAATCCTGATGCTGGGCTGGACATGGCGTGACAAAGGCAATGGTTGGGCAGACATAGTCGTTGCGCGCTTCGAAAGCAACGGTGCATTTGACACAACTTTTGCCAATCAAGGCATGTGCACTCTACTCACCCATCAGGACGAAGGGCTGACGGAAGACTCGACGACCGTGCACGTACAGAATGATGGACACATTCTGATCACCGCCAACTACTCCAAGCGCCACAATTCGTACTCGACAGTGGGCACCGTATTTCGCTTGAAACCCAATGGTGAATTGGACGCAGATTTGAACGGCAATGGCAGACTGGACTTCAAACTGGAGAACACCGCTGCCGCGACTACCGTTAACGCCTGTATCAGCCAGGGCGACGACCATAAAATCGTTATTGCCGGCCATGCCCGATTCACCCCTACACTCCATTCCGCAATGTTCGCCCGACTCAACCACGACGGCACGTTGGACAAAACCTTTGGTGATCCGCAAAACCCAGGTGTCTTCCGGGTGCAGGGCATTACCGACCACACCACCTTCAACGACCTCACCGAGCGCGCAGACCGCAGTCTTGTAGGCGCCGGCCAAGTCGGCATGAACTATGTCGAAGCTACAAGCGGGTTACTGTGCGCCATTACCCCCAATGGCGCACCGCATCAATTGTTCAATCAAGGCAACCCCTTGGTCAGTCAATTCAATAGCGCTTACGACAATGGCTGGTACACCATCATGAATACCGGCGCAGGCGACCTTGTCACAGCCTCATCAGGCAACATGATCTACGTGGCCAAATTCAACGCCGGCGGCGCACCGGATCCGGCCTTTAACAACCAAGGCTATAACGACTTGGATTCCCCAGTCAGGAACAACCCCGTGCTGCTAGCCGAGCTAGGCGAACAGAGAATCCTCATCGGTGCCAACATAGTCGGTGTGAACCCAGAGGGTATGGGGTCTCTGCAGTGTTTCTTTGGATAGTTTGAATATCAAGGAGACTCAAAGGTCGCGATCGACAATCACGGTGCAAGTGATGCCCGCCGCCAACAACACCCCGTCCGGCACCTGATCAATATGAATCCGCACCGGCACGCGCTGGGCCAGGCGCACCCAGTTGAAGGTCGGGTTCACATCGGCGATCAGCTCACGGCTCTCGGGGTTGTCGCGGTCGTAGATACCCCGCGAGATGCTTTCCACATGGCCCTTTAAGGTTTCGCCGCTCATCAGTTGCATGTCGGCTTTGTCGCCCACCTTCACATGGGGCAGCTTGGTTTCTTCGAAGAAGCCGTAAACCCAGAACGAGTTCATATCCACCACGGCCATTTTCGCCTCGCCGATTCGCGCGTAGTCGCCGCGATGCACATTGAGGTTGGTGACGTAGCCGTCCACTGCTGCCACCACTTGCGTGCGTTTCAAGTTCAGCTCGGCGGCTTCCAGCTGCGCCAGCGCGTGCTGGTAATCGGCCAGGGCCGAGTCGGCGATGTTGCTGGCGTCGTCGCGGTTTTCCCTGGAGATCACCAGCGCATCCAGGTCGGCACGGCGATGGGCGTTGACCTTGCGCATCTCCCAGGTAGCTTTGCGCGAAGCCACCAACGACTGCGCCTGCTTGACTGCGATGCGGTAGTGCTCAGGGTCGATCTGCATCAGCAGGTCGCCCTTTTTCACCAGCTGGTTATCACGCACCGGCACGTCGACCACTTCACCCGTGACGTCCGCCGCCACATTGATAATGTCGGCGCGCACGCGGCCGTCGCGGGTCCAGGGCGTTTGCATGTAATGCACCCACAGCGTGCGGCCAATCCAGATAGCCAAAGCCAGTACCAGCAAGGTCGCGAGCAGGCTGAAAAACTTTTTCATCGGGGCATTCTCAACGGTAGACGCTCAGCGCCAGGGCGCCGAACAGGCAAACGAACAGGCTCAGGCGCAACAACGCCGGGTGCCAGAAAAAACGGTACAGGTCGAACCCGGCCAGGAAGCGGTCCAGCGCCCAGGCCAGCACGGCCGCAATCAAAAACATCAGGGTCATGGTCGGCATATACAGGCCGTGGAACGCGATTTCACGGGGCATGCGGGGCTCCTTTCAGGGCCGCCAGTGGCGATTGCGGGTCGAGCAACGAGGTGCGGATAAAGTGCAGGTAGCTTTTGACCCGGCGCAGGGCCGAGGTGTCGAAGTGCGGGGCGAAGGGTTCGTCGGTGGCCTGCACGCGGCTGATCGCGTGGTCGACGGCGACCAGGCCACGCTCCAGGTTGCTTGCGCTGGGTTGCAGGAACAACCGCACCAGTGAGCGGCCCATCACGCGGATCGCCTGGCGCCATGGCTGGGATTCGGCATACGCCGGGTGCACCGGCAAAATCGCCTGTTCCTTGCGCAGCTCGATGATTGCGTGGCCGACCTCCAGCACCACGAACATCCAGCGCAGCAGGTCGCGCTGCACGTGCGGCTGGCCGGCGGCGAGGCCGTAGGCCTGGTGCAGCAAATCGCGGGTGCGGCTTTCAAAACTCGAGGCCAGGCCCTTGAGCTTGCCGCTGATCGCGTACACCACTTGCTCGCGCAGGTCCTGCTCCAAGCGGCGCCACAACCAGCGGCTGTTGGGCGGCAGGATAATCGCCCCCGCCGCCGCGCACACCAGCATGCCGATGATCATGGCGATGTAGTCGTTGATAAAGGTGTAAGGGTTGTAGACCGTGAGGTTGTCCGGCACCGAGCCGGTGCTGAAGAAGATCAACAGGCCGACGCCCACGCCGGCATATTGCGGGCGTGAGGCCAGGAACGCGCCGAAGATGATCACCGGCGCGAGCATCACGCACAGCAGCGGGAAGCCGTCGATCCAGGGGAACACGAAGAACATTTCGACAAAGCCCACCAGTGCGCCGATCAAGGTGCCGCAGGCCATCTGGAACGCCATGCGCTTGGGGTTGGGCGTGGCGGCGGACAGACCGACCGTGGCGGCGGCAATCAGGGTCATGGTTGCGCCGCTGGGCCAGGCGGTGGCCACCCAGTAGCTGCCCAGCACGACGAGGATGAACGATGCTCGAATCCCCGAAGCCGCGCAGGCCAGCCAGTTGGTCTTGGGGATAAAGGTCTCGTTCCACTGTTCGCGTTCATGGCTGTGTTCGGCCAGGGATGCGTGGGTCAGCGCGTAGTTGTGCAAGTCATCGACAAAGCGATAAAGCAGCTCATAGGCGGTATGAAAATCCAGCTGCTCGGCTTCGCTCGGGTTGCCCTCTTGAAAGGCCGCACGCAGAGCACGCACCTTGGCGGGCAGGCCGTCCTTGTAGGCGCTGAGCTGGTTGGCCAGCCGTGCGGCGTCGGGGCTGGTAAGTGCCCGGCCGGAGAAGCCGTCGAGCACTTCGGCAAGGTCCTGCAGGCCAGGCTTGATCGCCGCAACCACGTGATCGGCCGCATCGGTACGCAACCGTTCGAGCAACTGGTGCAGGGCGTTGAAACGCGTGGTGATGCTCATGAATTCGCTGTTGAGGCGGCTGAGCCGACCATTGCGCCGACGCATGTGCGGGTCTTCGAACACGGTGACACTGCGCAGCCCTTCCAGGCCCACCGCTTCAGCGATAAAGCGCACGTTGCTGGCCTCGAAACCTTCACGCTGGCTGCGCCCACGCAGGCCATCGGTGACGAACAGCGCAAATACGCCAAAACGCTGATACAAGGCGTTGCGCATCGCCGCGCTGGAGGTTTGCGGCAGGATCGCGGCGCTGACCACGGTGGAGCAGATAATCCCCAGGGAAATTTCCAACACCCGCCAGACCGCCGCCATGAACGCGCCGTCCGGGTTCGCCAGCGCCGGCAAACCCACCATCGCCGCCGTATAGCCGGCCAGCACAAACCCATAGGCGCGAAAGTTGCGATTACGCGTGGCACCCGCCGTGCAGATACCCACCCAGATCGCCAATGCGCCGAGGAACAACTCGGTGTTCTGCGCAAACAAGGCAATCAACAAGACCATCACCGTCGAGCCCGCCAAGGTGCCGAGGAAGCGATAGAAACTCTTGGCAAACACCTGGCCGCTCTGCGGTTGCATCACGATAAACACGGTGATCATCGCCGTGCGCGGTTGCGGCAACTCCAGGCGCATGGCCAACCATAGCGTGAGGAATGCGGCGATCAGCACCTTGAAGATATACACCCAGGTCACGCCATCACTGCGTGCCCAGTCGAAAAAACCACGGCGCCACTCAAGGGCGTGCAACCAGCGCAGCGGTGCAGGCAAGGGAGTCATTGCAATCTACTCAGTGATCGAACACGGCGAGCGCCGCCGGGGTTTTGCCGGGAAGTGTCTTGGCGTCCTGTGGTACGTCGTCGCCGGCGCCGAGCCCGCCACCCAATGCCGTAACCAGCTCGGCATGGGCACTCAGGCGCGCGGCCTGCACCTGTTGCTCGACCTGTTGCTGGCGGAACAACAAGGTCTGGGCGTTGAGCACATTGAGGTAATCGGTGAGGCCGCGCTGGTAAGCGATCATGGCGATGTCGTAGGTTTTCTGCGCAGAGGCCACCGACTGCGCGGCAAAGGTGGCTTGCTTGTCCATGGATTCGCGGCGGATCAACTGGTCGCTGATGCCCTTGAGCGCGTTGACCAGCGTCTGGTTGTACTTGGCCACGGCGATGTCATACCCGGCGCTGGCTTGGCCCAATTGCCCGCGCAAACGACCGCCGTCGAAGATCGGCAAGCTGATCGCCGGGCCCACGGTGTAGTTGAATTTCTGCCCGCTGAGAAACCCCAGCATCGTACCGCCGGTGGCCATATAGCCGAGGCTGCCGACCAGATCGACGTTGGGGTAGAAACCGGCATGCGCCACATCGATGCCGCGTGCCTGGGCGGCGACCTGCCAGCGGCTGGCGACCACATCCGGGCGTTGGCCGAGCAATTGCGCGGGCAGGCTTGAGGGCAGCTTCAGCGGCGCGGCCAGGGACAAACTCGGGCGTTGCAGTTGCGCGCCTTGGCCTGGGCCTTTGCCGGCCAATGCCGCGAGTTGGTTGCGGCTCAGGGCGATGTCTTCGTCGAGGGCATCGAGCTGGCGATGGGTTTCCGGCAGCGGCGTTTCGGCCTGGCTGACGTCGAAATGCGTGCCGATCCCGGCATTCAGGCGCTTGTTGGCCAGGTCGAGAATCTGCTGTTGCTGGGCCAGGGTGGCGGCGACGATATCGCGGTTGGCGAAGTGCAACGACAGCTGGATATAGGCGCGTACCACATTGTTCTGCAATTCGAGCTGGGCCTGACGCGCTTCGGCGGCGCTCATGTGCGCAAGGTCCACGGCGCGTTCGCTGGCATTGCTTTCGCGGCCCCACAGGTCGAGGGCGTAGCTCAGGCCCAGGGACGAGGTGTTGTCCCAGGTATTGGCACCGCTCAAGGCTCCCGGCCCGTAGAACTGATCTTTCGGCCAGCTGTGACGCTTGAGGGTGGTGTCACTGTTGACCTGCAGCGACTCGGCCGACTCGGCAATCCCTGCCATGGCCCGCGCTTCCCGCACCCGCGCGGCGGCCATGGCCATGCTCGGGCTGTTTTGCGTGGCGAGGTCGACCCAGCGGTTGAGCTGCGCGTCGCCATAGGCTTGCCACCATTGTGTGGTGGGCCAATGGGCGTCCTGGGCGGCGCTCTGGATCGCTTGGTCGGTAGCCAAGTGATTGTCGTCGAGGGCCTGGCCTTGGGGGGCGATTCCTCCGGTTCCGATGCAGCCGCTGATTGCTAACGATAAGGCCAAAACACTGAGAGCCTTCAGCGCTCTGTTGATGAGAGCCTTCAGCTCTCTGCTGATGCGACGCGGCACGGCGAACGAATTCCTGAGGTGGTGAGGCGGGGAAGGTGGCGCAATTCTAGGGGGCGCCATGGGGAACGATAAGCTGGCATTCCTGTGAATCTTTGTTACCGTTCAGGCGATAATCCGTTGGTAGGGATCACTGGACGGCGTAACTTTCTGTCACAATTTGCTATCTCCCTTGAGAACACTCCATGGACACTTTGCAAAACATGCGCGCCTTCAGTTGCGTGGCCGAGGCCGGCAGCTTCACCGCCGCCGCCGTGCAACTGGACACCACCACCGCCAACGTCTCGCGCGCGGTCTCCAACCTTGAGGCCCATCTGCAAACCCGCTTGCTCAACCGCACCACTCGCCGCATCGCGCTGACCGAGGCCGGCAAGCGCTACTTGCTGCGTTGCGAGCAGATCCTCGCCTACGTCGAGGAAGCCGAAGCGGAAGCCAGCGACGCCCACGCGCGCCCCGCCGGGCAGTTGAAAGTGCACACCATGACCGGCATCGGCCAGCATTTCGTGATTGATGCCATTGCCCGTTACCGGCGCACCCACCCCGACGTGACCTTCGACCTGACCCTGGCCAACCGCGTGCCGGACCTGCTCGACGAGGGTTACGACGTGTCCATCGTGCTGGCCAGCGAGCTGCCGGACTCGGGTTTTGTATCCCAGCGCCTGGGTATCACCTACAGCATCGCCTGTGCCTCGCCGGATTACGTCAAGGCCAAAGGCTGCGCGCAGCGGCCTCAGGACTTGCTCAACCACGCCTGCCTGCGCCTGGTCAGCCCGGTGGTGCAGCTGGATAAATGGACTTTCAATGGCCCCGAAGGCCAGGAAAGCGTGGCGATCAACACCTCGCCGTTCCTGGTCAACTCGGCCGATGCGATGAAAACCGCGATCACCAGCGGCATGGGCGTCGGCCTGCTGCCGGTGTACGCCGCCATCGAAGGCCTGCGCAACGGCTCGCTGGTCCGGGTAATGCCCACCTATCGCTCGCAGGAACTGAACCTGTACGCCATCTACCCGTCGCGTCAGTACCTGGATGCGAAGATCAAGACCTGGGTGGAATACCTGCGCGGTTCGTTGCCGGAGATTCTGGCGGCGCATCAGGCAGAGTTGGTGGCGTACGAGTTGAGCGGCAGCCTCGGCGGCACGCGCCTGGCGAACTGATTTATACCTGGCAACACAGATCAACTGTGGGCACATGGGGTCGGCGGTGTCCTGACAATTGTCGGCAGGAATGTTAGCGTGCTTACCATTCTCCCGTAGTCGATGAGCCCGCCTGCAATGAAAAAGACTGTCCTCGCCTTCAGCCGCGTCACCCCGGAAATGATCGAACGCCTGCAACAGGATTTCGAGGTGATCGCGCCGAACCCCAAGCTGGGTGACCTCAACGCTCAATTCAATGAAGCCCTGCCCCACGCCCATGGCCTGATCGGCGTAGGCCGCAAGCTGGGGCGTGCGCAGCTCGAAGGCGCGAGCAAGCTGGAAGTGGTGTCCAGCGTGTCGGTGGGCTACGACAACTACGACGTGCCGTACTTCAATGAGCGCGGGATCATGCTCACCAACACCCCCGACGTGCTCACCGAAAGCACCGCCGACCTGGCCTTCGCCCTGCTGATGAGCAGTGCCCGCCGCGTGGCCGAGCTGGATGCCTGGACCAAGGCCGGCCAGTGGAAAGCCAGTGTTGGCGCGCCGCTGTTTGGCTGCGATGTACACGGCAAGACCCTCGGCATCGTCGGCATGGGCAATATCGGCGCAGCCGTGGCCCGGCGTGGGCGCCTGGGCTTCAATATGCCGATTTTGTACAGCGGCAACAGCCGTAAGGCCCAACTGGAGCAGGAGCTGGGCGCGCAGTTTCGCAGCCTGGACCAACTGCTGGCCGAAGCGGATTTCGTCTGCCTGGTGGTGCCGTTGAGCGACAAGACGCGCCACTTGATCAGCACCCGTGAGTTGGGGCTGATGAAATCCAGCGCGATCCTGATCAATATTTCCCGTGGGCCTGTGGTGGACGAACCGGCACTCATTGAGGCGCTGCAAACCCAGAAAATCCGTGGCGCCGGGCTGGATGTGTACGAGCAGGAGCCGCTGGCCGAATCGCCGCTGTTCAAGCTGAGCAATGCGGTGACCCTGCCACATATCGGCTCGGCCACCCATGAAACCCGTGAAGCCATGGCCAATCGCGCCCTGGACAACCTGCGCAGCGCCTTGCTGGGCCAGCGTCCGCAGGATCTGGTCAACCCGCAGGTCTGGAAGGGCTGATACCAAGCTCATATGAGACGGTTTTTGTGTGGGAGCTGGCTTGCCTGCGATGGCATCACCTCAATGCAACTGGAAGACCGAGGTGGCTGCATCGCAGGCCAGCCAGCTCCCACACAAGCCCAGCCCGACAAAAAATCCGGTTAAAGCCTGGCTCCCCCAAGTCGATAACCTTCCATAGATCGTCCTCCCTGATCCACAGAAGGTTTTTATGTCCACCACCAAAGCCCGCGCAGATTCACTCTCGCTTCTGCTCTTTACCTTGCGCAGCGGCAAGCTGATGGCCATCAACCTGCTCAAAGTCAGTGAAATCATCCCCTGCCCGCCGCTGACCAAGCTGCCGGAGTCGCACCCGCACGTCAAAGGCATCGCCACCCTGCGCGGCGCCTCGCTGTCGGTGATCGACCTGAGCCGCGCCCTCGGCGAGATGCCGCTGCAAGACCCGAACGGTGGCTGCCTGATCGTCACCGATGTCAGCCGTTCCAAGCAGGGCCTGCATGTGCAGGCGGTGAGCAAGATCGTGCACTGCCTGACCACCGACATCCGCCCGCCGCCCTATGGCTCCGGCGGCAATCGCTCGTTTATCACCGGCGTGACGCAGGTCGAAGGCGGCCTGGTGCAGGTGCTGGATATCGAAAAGGTCATCCACGGCATCGCCCCGGCCCCCGTTGAAGCGGCGCCGACCGACTTGACCATGGAAGAAGCCGAAGTACTCGGTAACGCGCGAATCCTGGTGGTGGACGACAGCCAGGTGGCTCTGCAGCAATCGGTGCACACCCTGCGCAACCTCGGCCTGACGTGCCACACCGCGCGCAGTGCCAAGGAAGCCATTGATGTGCTGCTGGAGCTGCAAGGCACGGTCGAGCAGATCAACGTGGTGGTGTCGGACATCGAGATGTCTGAAATGGACGGTTACGCCCTCACCCGCACACTGCGCGAAACCCCGGACTTCCAGGAGCTTTACGTGCTGCTGCACACCTCTTTGGACAGCGCGATGAACAGCGAAAAAGCCCGCCTGGCCGGTGCCGACGCGGTGCTCACCAAGTTCTCGTCGCCCGAGTTGACCAAGTGCCTGGTGGTTGCCGCGCAAACTGTGGCGCAAAAGGGTCTGTAAGCGGTGGCGGAGTATTTTCAACTGCTGCGCCGCGACCTTACCGCCAGCCTGCCAGCCCCGCAGTGGCCGGCCAATACCCGGCTGGATCATTACCGCGATGAGCTGGCCCCGGCCATCCATGCCGTATTGCGCATGACCCAGGAACAGGGCGGCGGCCGTGTCCCCAGCCTGGCAGAGTGGCGCCGGCAGTTCATCACCGACGCCGAGTTCGATCCCACACTATGCCTGGTGGCCAGTAACGCAGACGGCATTCTGGGCGTAGCCCAGTGCTGGACCAGCGCGTTTATCAAGAACCTCTCGATCCATCCGTGCGCCCAGGGCCAGGGGCTGGGGCGTGCCTTGTTGCTGCACACCTTCCACGTGTTCAAGCAACGCGGCGAGCCCTATGTGGACCTGAAGGTACTGGAAAGCAACCAGCGCGCCCGACAGTTGTATGAAAGCGCCGGCATGGTGTTTGTGCTGCGCGACCAGGTGCCCGAAGACTGACCGGCACTGGCGCATAACTTGCTTCCACTGAGCCTGAACAGTGAATAGAGGCAAAAACCCGTCACCGTTCAAGAGTGCCCTCTGACCTTGCCTGGTGACAGATCCTCCATGAACACTCACTTTTCCTGCGTCGGTTGCGGCAAATGCTGCAGCGACCATCACGTCCCCCTGACCCTCGAAGAAGCCCGCAGTTGGGCGGCTGACGGCGGTGACGTCATCGTTCTGGCAGAAGGCTTTCTCGCCAGCGGCCTGGGCTTGCCGGTGCAACAACGCGAGCACGCCCAACTGCGCTCAGTGGTGGTCCCCAGCGGCAATACCGAGGCGTTTGTGGCAATTACCTTTGCCGCCTACAACGCCGGGCGTTGCCGGAATCTTGACGAAGACAACCGTTGCCGCATCTATGAACGTCGCCCGCTGGTGTGCCGCATCTACCCGATGGAAATCAACCCGCACATTCCATTGAACCCCGCCGCCAAGGATTGCCCGCCAGAGTCCTGGGAACAGGGGCCGGCGCTGATCGTTGGCGGTGAATTGATGGATGCCGAGTTGGCCGAGCTGATCCGCCGCTCACGCCAGGCCGACCGTGACGATGTGCAGACCAAGGAGGCCGTGTGCGCCTTGCTGGGTATTCGTACTACGGCGCTCAAGGGCGATGGGTTTACCGCGTACCTGCCGAACATGGCGGCCTTCGCCCAGGCGCTCGAGTGGGCGATTGGGCAACCCTCGGTGGCTAATGAGTGGGTGTTTCATGTGTCCGGCATGGACATCGCCGAGCAGGTGCTGGATGCGGGGGCGCAGATTGCCACTGAGGTGCCGGCCAACTATGCGTTTATTTCGTTGAGAGCGGCTTAGGCTCGATGCGGCCAGCTCCCACAGTTGAACGGGTATGGCTGCCTGTTGGCCATGGCATGCAAAACACTGGTGCAGCTCATGCTCCGCTCAATTAATTGGCCATCATTGAATGGAGGGCGGCTCATCCAAGTGATAACGCGCCAGGATCCGCTGGTATTCGCCGTTGTGCATCAATTGTTCAAGCGCGTGGTTGAGGTCGTTACGCAAGCGGGAGTCAAACTTGCGCACCGCAATGGCAATGCCGTTGCCTAACAGCTCACCGGACAAGGGCGGCCCCAGGAAGTCGAAATCCTGGCCATCCGGGGTGTCGAGCAGCGCCCTGCGAATTTCCACAGTGCCTTGCAGCGTCGCATCGATAGTGCCGGCCACCAGGCTGCGGGTCAGTTCGTCGTTGAGCCAGAAACTCTTGATGATGACGCCCGCCGGTGCCCACTGCGACCGCGCAAAGGCTTCGCGGTTGCTGCCCAGCAGTACACCGACACGCTTGCCCTTGAGCGAGCGTGTGTCGGGCAACAAGCCGGAGTCCCTGCGGGCGACCAGACGCGTGGTAAAGGGATACAGATTATCGGTGAACCCCACCAACCGACGCCGCCCGGAGGTGGCGGCCATGCCCATGATCGCATCGAACTGCCGGGCTTCGAGGGCCGGGAAGTCTTCGACAAGCACCTGGTCGACCCAGGTACAGCGCACATTCAACTGTGTACACAGGGCATTGCCCAAGTCGATGTTCAAGCCCACCAATTGACCTTGCGGGCTGCGACTCTGAAACGGCGGGAACTGCGCGGCAACGGCGAAGCGGATTTCGCGCCGGGGTTGATCATCGTCGGCCACGGCGTTGATCGACAGCAAGAGAGCAAGTGCTGCACACAGAGGTATCAGAGCCACGGGAAACATCCTTTTCCAGAAAGACCAGCCTTGAGCACCCGACACGATCCAAACGGTCGGGATGCAATCAAGGCGGTGCAAGCTTTCTAGAAACGGTCGTGGGTCTTCAATCAGAAATATCAGCAGGCGTTGTAGTCCACACCTGATAAAACGCTGATGGTTCTATTCTCAGCGTTTACCCATCGAGCGGCGAGTGCCCGGCGGCGCCATGCCCGGCGACTTGGTGTGACCGTTCTTGGCGCCATTCTTGTACCAGGGCTGGACGGCGTTTTTGGCCCCGGCCAGTTCACCCGGCTTGAACGGAAACTTGAACGCCGGGATCTCGGCTTTTTCAACGCTTTGAGCGTCAGCCGGATCGACGAGGTCGGCCGCTTCAACAGGGGGTTGTGTCGGGGAAGTCATGGAAGCTCCGGAGCGTGCAGAAAATGAGGCGGCGGCCGGCTTGCGGGCCACGCTGGCGCGCAGTATACCTGCGCGCCTCGGATCTTTAACCACCGCCGGTACGAATGGTCGGACTTTACTGACAGCGCTGTCAGTTAGCAGTCACCGTACTGACCGGGTTGGCGGGCTATAAAGAACCCTCACACTCCCGACCCTTTGCCCCGGCGCCACACCCCATGCACATTCAACGAAAAACCGCCCTGTTCGTGGGTGCCCTGGTGGTCGTGGCGATTGCAGCCTGGGCCTTCAACCGACCGGCGAAAAGCAAACTGGCGGTGTCTACCGCCATCCCGGTGCGGGTGGTGAGCGTCACGCAGCAGGACATTCCGCGATTTGTCAGCGGTATCGGCTCGGTGCTGTCGTTGCACAGCGTGGTGATCCGCCCGCAAATCGACGGCATCCTCACCAGGCTGCTGGTCAAGGAGGGCCAGTTGGTCAAAGCCGGTGACCTGCTGGCGACCATCGATGACCGTTCGATCCGCGCCAGCCTCGATCAGGCCAAGGCGCAGTTGGGTGAAAGCCAGGCGCAGTTGCAAGTGGCGTTGGTGAACCTCAAGCGCTACAAAGCGCTGAGCGTCGACGACGGCGTGTCCAAGCAGACCTATGACCAGCAGCAAGCCCTGGTCAACCAGCTCAAGGCCACGGCGCAAGGTAATCAGGCCGCAATTGATTCGGCCCTGGTCCAGCTTTCCTACACCCAGATTCGCTCGCCGGTCACCGGCCGTGTCGGCATTCGTACCGTGGATGAAGGCAACTTCCTGCGCATGAGTGATACCCAAGGTTTGTTCTCGGTGACGCAAATCGATCCGATCGCCGTGGAGTTTTCGTTGCCGCAACAGATGCTGCCGACCCTGCAAGGCTTGATCGCCGCGCCCTCAAAGGCCAGCGTCGATGCCTACATGGGCGCCGACACCGACGGCCAGACCGGCGACCTGCTCGGCGAAGGCCACTTGAGCCTGATCGACAACCAGATCAGCTCCACCACCGGCACCCTGCGCGCCAAGGCTGAATTCAATAACGCCTCGCAGCGCCTGTGGCCGGGGCAACTGGTGACCATCAAGATCCAGACCGCCCTCGACAAAAATGCCCTGGTGGTGCCGCCGACCGTGGTGCAACGTGGGCTCGATGCGCACTTTGTGTACCGCGTCAAAGGCGACAAGGTTGAGATCGTGCCGGTGCAGGTGGCGTATCAGGACAGCGACGTGAACATCATCAAGGGCGTGCAAGCCGGTGACGTGCTGGTCAGCGATGGCCAGTCACGGCTCAAGGCCGGCGCGCAGATCGAGGTGCTCAAAGAACCCCCGCAAGTGATCCAGACCGCCCAAGCCAAGGTGCAACCATGAGCGGCAGCCGTTCGCCGTCCGCCTGGTGCGTCGACCACCCGGTTGCCACCCTGCTGCTGACCTTTGCGCTGGTGCTGTTGGGGCTGATTGCCTTCCCGCGCCTGGCGGTGGCGCCACTGCCGGAAGCGGAATTCCCGACCATCCAGGTCACCGCCACCTTGCCCGGCGCCAGCCCGGACACCATGGCCTCATCCGTGGCCACGCCCCTGGAAGTGCAATTCAGCGCCATCCCCGGCATGACCCAGATGACGTCCAGCAGCGCCTTGGGCTCAAGCCTGCTGACCCTGCAATTTACCCTGAACAAAAGCATCGACACCGCCGCGCAGGAAGTGCAGGCGGCGATCAACACCGCCTCCGGCAAGCTGCCCAGCGACATGCCGAGCCTGCCGACCTGGAAGAAGGTCAACCCGGCGGACAGCCCGGTGCTGATCCTCAGCGTCAGTTCCGACAGCATGCCCAGCACCGAGCTGAGCGACTATGTGGAAACCCTGCTGGCACGCCAGATCAGCCAGATTGACGGCGTTGGCCAGATCAACATCACCGGCCAGCAACGCCCGGCGATTCGTGTACAGGCTTCGCCGGACAAACTTGCGGCCATCGGCCTGACCCTCGCCGATGTGCGCCTGGCCATCCAGCAGTCCAGCCTGAACCTGGCCAAAGGTGCGATTTACGGCGAGAACAGCGTGTCGACGTTATCCACCAACGACCAACTGTTTCACCCGGAGGAATACGGCCAACTGATCGTTTCCTACAAGAACGGCGCGCCGGTGCAGCTGCGTGATGTCGCCAAAGTCATCAACGGTTCGGAAAACGCCTACGTGCAGGCCTGGTCCGGTGACACGCCCGGGGTCAACCTGGTGATTTCGCGCCAGCCCGGTGCCAACATTGTCGAGACCGTGGACCGCATTCAAGCCGAGCTGCCGCGCCTGGAAGGCATGCTGCCGGCCTCGGTGCAGGTCAGCGTGTTGAGCGACCGCACCAAGACTATCCGCGCGTCCTTGCATGAAGTGGAAATGACCCTGCTGATCGCCATCTTGCTGGTGGTGGCGGTGATGGCGCTGTTCCTGCGCCAATTGTCGGCGACGCTGATTGTGTCCAGTGTGCTCGGCGTGTCGCTGATCGCCAGTTTCGCGCTGATGTATGTGCTCGGCTTCAGCTTGAACAACCTGACGCTGGTGGCGATCGTGATCGCCGTGGGCTTTGTGGTCGACGATGCCATCGTGGTGGTGGAGAACATTCACCGTCACCTGGAGGCGGGCCTGGATAAGCGCGAGGCGGCGATCAAGGGCTCCGGCGAAATCGGTTTTACCGTGGTGTCCATCAGCTTCTCGCTGGTGGCGGCGTTTATTCCGCTGCTGTTCATGGGCGGCGTGGTCGGGCGGCTGTTCAAGGAGTTTGCGCTGACGGCCACCTCGACCATCCTGATTTCGGTGGTGGTCTCGCTGACATTGGCGCCGACCCTGGCCGCCCTGTTCATGCGCGCGCCGACTCATCATGCCCATGACAAACCGGGTTTCAGCGAGCGCCTGCTCGCCGGCTACGCGCGCAACCTGCGCCGTGCGCTGGCGCATCAACGCAGCATGGCGGCGATCTTCATGGTGACCCTGGCGTTGGCCGTGGTCGGCTACGTGTTTATCCCCAAGGGTTTCTTCCCGGTGCAGGACACCGGCTTTGTACTCGGCACCAGCGAAGCGGCGGCCGACGTGTCGTACCCGGACATGGTCGCCAAGCACAAGGCTCTGGCCGAGATCGTCAAGGCCGACCCGGCGGTGGCCGCGTTTTCCCACTCGGTGGGCGTGACCGGCAGCAACCAGACCATCGCCAACGGCCGTTTCTGGATCGCCTTGAAAGACCGCGGTGACCGCGATGTGTCCGCCAGCCAGTTCATCGACCGCATCCGCCCCAAACTGGCCAAGGTGCCCGGCATCGTCTTGTACCTGCGCGCCGGCCAGGACATTAACTTGAGTTCCGGCCCAAGCCGCGCCCAATACCAATATGTGCTCAAGAGCAACGACGGCCCGACGCTCAATACCTGGACCCAACGCCTGACCGAAAAACTGCGCGCCAACCCGGCCTTTCGCGACCTGTCCAACGACCTGCAACTGGGCGGCAGCATCACCCACATCAGCATCGATCGCCAGGCGGCGGCACGCTTTGGCCTCACCGCCACAGACGTCGACCAGGCGCTGTATGACGCGTTCGGCCAGCGCCAGATCAACGAATTCCAAACCGAGATCAACCAGTACCAGGTAGTACTGGAACTCGACACCCAGCAACGCGGCAAGGCCGAAAGCCTGAATTACTTCTACCTGCGCTCACCGCTGACCAACGAGATGGTGCCGCTGTCGGCACTGGCCAAGGTCGACCCGCCCAGCGTGGGGCCCTTGTCCATCAGCCATGACGGCATGTTCCCGGCGGCCAACCTGTCGTTCAACCTGGCACCCGGCGTGGCATTGGGCGATGCGGTGATCATGCTCAACCAGGCCAAGAACGAAATCGGCATGCCGACCACCCTGATCGGCACCTTCCAGGGCGCCGCCCAGGCGTTCCAGAGTTCGCTGGCCAGCCAACCGTGGCTGATCCTGGCGGCGCTGGTGGCGGTCTATATTATTTTGGGTGTGCTGTATGAGAGCTTCGTGCACCCGCTGACCATCATCTCCACCTTGCCCTCGGCGGGCCTGGGCGCGTTGATCATGCTGTGGCTGCTGGGCCAGGACTTTTCGATCATGGCCTTGATCGGGTTGGTGCTGCTGATCGGTATCGTCAAGAAAAACGGCATCCTGATGATCGACTTTGCCCTGGAAGCCCAGCGCGTGCGCGGGCTGCCACCTGAGGAGGCGATTTATGAAGCCTGCGTCACCCGGTTCCGGCCGATCATCATGACCACCCTCGCCGCCCTGCTCGGCGCCGTGCCGTTGATGCTGGGCTCCGGGCCAGGCGCGGAACTGCGCCAGCCGCTGGGGATCGCGGTGGTCGGCGGCCTGTTGGTGAGCCAGGCGCTGACGCTGTTCACCACACCGGTCATATACTTGTACCTTGAGAAGTTTTTCCACAGGCCCAAACCAGCGCCGGCGCTGGCGACCACACACTAAAGGCGGGGTCATGCGCGTCCTGATTATTGAAGATGAAGAAAAAACCGCGGACTACTTGCACCGCGGCCTGACAGAGCAAGGCTACACCGTCGATGTAGCACGTGAAGGCGTCGAGGGCTTGCACCTGGCGCTGGAAAACGACTACGCGGTGATCGTGCTTGACGTGATGCTGCCCGGCCTCGACGGCTTTGGGGTGTTGCGCGCACTGCGGGCACGCAAGCAGACGCCGGTGATCATGCTCACCGCCCGCGAGCGTGTGGAGGACCGCATCCGTGGCCTGCGTGAAGGCGCCGATGATTATTTGGGCAAACCGTTTTCGTTCCTCGAACTGGTGGCGCGCCTGCAAGCGCTGACCCGCCGCAGCGGCGGGCATGAGCCGGTGCAAGTCACCGTGGCCGACCTGTGGATCGACCTGATCAGCCGCAAGGCCAGTCGCAATGGCCTGCGCCTGGACCTGACCGCCAAGGAGTTCTCGCTGCTCAGCGTATTGGCACGGCGTCAGGGTGAAATCCTGTCCAAGACCGCGATTGCGGAAATGGTCTGGGACATCAATTTCGACAGCGACGCCAATGTGGTGGAAGTGGCGATCAAGCGTCTGCGCGCCAAGCTCGACGGGCCGTTCGAACACAAGTTACTGCACACCATTCGTGGCATGGGGTATGTGCTGGAGAGCAGAAGTGTCGGCTAACTCCATCGCCGTGCGCCTGAGCGGCATGTTCACGTTGGTGGCGCTGCTGATCTTCGTGTTGATCGGCGGCGCGCTGTACCAGCAAGTGGATCGCGGCCTGGGCTTGTTGCCGGGCGCCGAACTGGATGCGCGCTACAGCGTGCTGGAGTCCTCGGTGAACCGCTTCGGTACACCCGATCACTGGGCAAAAATCACCGCCAAGTTGAAGTTGCTCGGCGAAGAAGACACGCGCATCCGCTTCTGGGTGGTGAGCAGCGACCCGAGCTACGAGTACGGCAACCCCACTGCGCAGATCCGCGCATTCGCCCAGGGGCCGACCGGCAAGCGCGACCTGCGCCTGCCTGGCCATGAATACCCGTTCAAAGTGTTGGTGAGCCAGTTCGCGGCCAAGGATCAACGCCCGTCACTGCGCTTTATGATCGCCATCGACACCGAGAACTTCCGCGCCACTCAGCACCATCTGTTGATGGTCTTGATCGGCCTGGCCTGTGTCGGCGTCGCGCTGGCGGCGCTGCTGGGCTTTTGGGTCTCGCGTATCGGCCTCAAACCGCTGGGCAAGCTCTCGGATGAAGCGCAAAAACTCGCCCCGCCCAAACTCTCCGGGCGCTTGCAGTTGTCGCCCTTGCCGCCGGAGCTGAGCCAGTTCGTCAACTCATTCAACGCCACGCTGGATCGGGTCGAACAGGCGTATTCACGCCTGGAGTCATTCAATGCCGATGTGGCCCACGAACTGCGCTCGCCGCTGACCAACCTGATCGGCCAGACCCAAGTGGCGCTCACCCGTGGTCGTTCGGCCGAGCATTACTTCGAGGTGCTGCAATCGAACCTCGAAGAGCTGGAACGCCTGCGCTCGATCATCAATGACATGCTGTTCCTGGCCAGCGCCGACCAAGGCAGCAAGGCCACCAAACTGATCGAAAGCTCCCTGGCCGATGAAGTCGCCACCACCCTCGACTACCTGGACTTCATCCTCGAAGACGCCCAAGTCAACGTGCGCGTGCGCGGCGACGCCTTGGTGCACATCGAAAAAGCCCACCTGCGCCGCGCGCTGATCAACTTGCTGAGCAATGCGGTGCAGCACACCGCGCCGGGGCAGATCATCGACGTGAGCATTGAAGTGCAGGAGCAGTGGGTGGCGATTGGGGTGACCAACCCCGGCGATGAAATTGCCAGTGAGCATTTGCCGCGCTTGTTTGAACGCTTCTACCGGGTGGACGCGTCACGCAGTAACAGCGGCGCGAATCACGGCCTGGGGCTGGCGATCGTCAAGGCGATTGCGCTGATGCATGGCGGCGATGTGTTTGTGCGCAGTGAGGGTGGCGGCAATACCTTTGGCATTACCTTGCCGGTCTAACTCTCCAAAACACCTCAATTCAATGTGGGCCAGCTCCCACACTGGATCTGCAGCCCCCCGACTGTTGCGGTTTGGGCAACAGTCATTATCTTGTTACACTCTATATCGCACCGCTCACCTGCGTTACTTTGACGCACCGATGAGCGCGACGGCAAGGCAGCTTCCCGCTCACCCGAATTTCCCTCGACTTATTTCCAGGGCTCTACACTGGGAATCTGTTTAAAGCCGCTGACTTCAGCGGCTTTTTTTTGCCGTAAAAAAAGGCCAGGCACGCCCTCACGACATTGGCCGTTTTCGATTGACCAAAGGAGCTAAACCGGTGAAGAACTCGCTGACGTTCACCCCGTTATTCCTCGCGATTGCAGCAACGATCGTCCCCCTTGCCCACGCGGCAGACTCGACCCCCGCTGACGGTTTCGTCGAAGGCTCAAGCCTCAAGATCAACACTCGCAACTACTACATGAACCGCGACCGCCGCGACATTCACACCGATGACAGCAAAGAATGGGGCCAGGGTTTTATCGGCACCTTCGAATCCGGCTACACCCCGGGCACCGTCGGCTTTGGTCTGGACCTCAATGCCATGCTCGGCCTCAAGCTCGACGGCGGCGGCGGCACTGACGGTTCCAGCATCCTGCCTTACGGCAGCGGCAACGGCAAAGCGCCTGGCTCGTTCTCCACCGCTGGCGGCACCTTGAAAATGCGCGCGTTCGACACCGAGCTCAAAGCCGGCGACCTGTTCCTTAACAACCCGGTGATCGCCGGCGGTATGACTCGCATGTTGCCGCAGACGTTCCGGGGTGTGGGCCTGACCAACCACAGCTTCGACGGCTGGATGCTCGAAGGCGGCCAGGCCAGCTTTACCAAGCTTTACAACCAAAGCGGCCACCGGCGCATCGGCACCAGCTACGGCACCTTGCCCGCCAACGCCGACAGCCAGCACCTGAACTGGGCCGGTGTGTCCTTCAGCGGCGTTCCGGGCCTGACCAGCAACCTGTACGCCTCCGAACTCAAGGACGTGTGGCACCAGTACTACTACGACCTGGACTACACCTACGCGCTGAACGACCTGGTCAGCCTCAACCCGGGCCTGCACTACTACCACACCCAGGACACCGGCCAGTCGTTGCTGGGCAGCATCGACAACAACACTTACAGCCTGCATTTCACCGTGGGCGTGGGCAACCACAGCCTCACCGCCGCGTACCAGCGGGTCAACGGCAACACACCGTTCGACTACATCACCCAGGGCGACAGCGTGTACCTGGACAATTCCCAGCAATACTCAGACTTCAACGGCCCCAACGAGCGCTCGTGGAAGCTCAAGTACGCCTACGACTTTGCAGGCCTCGGCATGCCTGGGCTGACGTCCGCCGTGTCGTATATCAGCGGCAAGACCGACCTGACCAGGGTCGACCCCAACAGCCGTGGCTACAGCGCCTGGTACAGCACCGACGGCAAAGACGCCAAGCACTGGGAACGCGACATCGACTTGAAATACGTGGTGCAAGGCGGCAAAGCCAAGGACCTGGCCGTGCGCCTGCAATGGGCAACCAACCGCGGTGGCAATGGCTACTCAGCGGTGGACCGGGATGTGGATGAATACCGCGTGATTGTGGATTACCCGATCAACGTGTTCTAGGCCAGAATCTGCCTGACGATGAATAGCTGATGTGGGAGCCAGCTCCCACACCAAACCTGCGTTTGCCTACTACGCTATTGGCATCCTCGAAGCAGAAGTACGCCCGATGAGCCCAAGTCTCAACCGACCCACCCGTCGCCCGGAACGCTTGTTGATTCTGGGCAGTTGCCTCACCGTGTTCCTGATCGTGGCGATCGTCACCGCGCTGCTGATTCGCGAACATGCCAACACCTTGCAGACCGCCAAGCGTACCGCCAATAACATCACCCAACTGATCGACGCCGATGTACTGCGCAACGTCGAACTCTACGACATGGCCCTCAAGGGCCTGATCGCCGCCACCGAACGCAGCGACCTGCAGGGTGTGTCCGCCAGTATCCGCCACCTGGTGCTGTTCGATCGCTCGGCCGCCGCCCCCTTCAAGGGTGACATTCTGCTGCTGGACCCCAGTGGTGAAGTGATCGCCGACTCCTCGCTGCTCACCCCCAAGACCGGTAACTTCGCTGATCGCGACTATTTTCAGGCACACCGCAGAAACCCTGAGCTGGGGCTGTATATCAGCCGCCCCTTCCTGGCCCGTTGCGTGTGCGATGACCGGTGGCGCATCGCATTCAGCCGCCGCGTGTCATCCCCGGACGGGCGCTTTCTGGGCGTGGCGGTGGCCTCAATGCGTCTGTCGTACTTCAAACAGTTGTTCAGCGGCCTGAACATCGGAAGCAACGGCACCATCAACCTGATCAACCACCAAGGCATCCTGCTGGCGCAACAACCGCTGCTGGAAGCGGACATGATCGACAAGGACTTGAGCCAACGCCCCAATGTCGCGCGCATGCTGCGCGAACGCGATGGCAGCTTTCGTGGCGTCTCCAGCGTCGACAACCAGCCCCGGCTGTATAGTTTCTCGAACGTGGGCACCTTGCCGTTGATTGTCGCGGTGGCGTTGTCCAGCGATGAAGTGTTTGCCCCATGGCGGCGTGCAGCGTGGCTGGTCAGTATGGCCACGGGCGTGTTGTGCATCGGCCTGTTGTGGCTCACCTGGATGCTGAGCAAGGAGCTGCGCCGCCGCCATCGGGCCGAACAAGTGCTGTCAGAACTGGCAGCCACCGACGCCCTCACCGGCCTTGCCAACCGCCGCACCCTGGACCAGCGCCTGCGCCTGGAATGGGACCGCGCACAACGCTCGACCGAGCCGCTGAGCCTGCTGATGATCGACGTGGATCACTTCAAGGACTTCAATGACCTGCATGGCCATCACGGCGGTGATGAAGCCTTGCGTGCGGTCGCCCAAGTCATCGAAGACAACATCCGCCGACCGGCTGATCTGGCGGCGCGCTACGGTGGCGAAGAGTTTGCGGTGGTGCTGCCGCATACCGACGCCAAGGGCGCCTGGTTGATTGCCGAACATATCCGCAGCAGCGTCGAGCATTTGCCACGGGTGGCCGGTGCCGACGGGCCGATCACGGTGAGCATCGGCATGGGCACGTGGCAAAAACGCAGCCGCATGGCACTTGAGGACTTGCTGCTCAATGCAGATCAGGCGTTGTATGAGGCCAAGCACACCGGGCGTAATCGCATCGTCGAGGCCGCAGCCCGCTAGACCTGATCGTTCCCACGCTCCGCGTGGGGATGCAGCCCTGGACGCTCCGGCGTCCCAAAGCGTGACGCAGAGCGTCAGAAGAGGCATTCCCACGCAGAGCGTGGGAACGATCGGCGCTCGGGGCGTGGGAATGATCGGCATAAAAAAAGGCCACCCGAAGGTGGCCTTTCAAAACTAAAGAAAGAGAGTTGTTACTTACACCGCCGCAACGGGACGCATGTAAGAGATCGGTGCGGTGCTGGCATCTTCGAAGGTCACGACTTCCCAAGCGTCTGTCTGCTCAATCAACTTGCGCAGCAGCTGGTTGTTAAGGGCGTGGCCCGACTTGAAGCCTTTGAACTCGCCTATCAGGCTATTGCCCAGCAGGTAGAGGTCACCGATTGCATCGAGGATCTTGTGCTTCACGAATTCGTCTTCATAGCGAAGGCCGTCTTCGTTCAGTACACCATCCGCGTCGACCACAATGGCGTTTTCAACGCTGCCGCCGAGTGCGAGGTTGTGCTTGCGCAGGTACTCGATGTCACTCATGAAACCAAAGGTACGGGCGCGGCTGACTTCTTTTACAAACGAAGTGCTGGAAAAATCCACGCTTGCACTTTGGGTGCGGTCACGGAATACCGGGTGATCGAAATCGATCTCAAAGCTCACTTTAAAGCCTTCGAACGGAACGAAGGTGGCGCGCTTGTCGCCGTCTTCTACTGTCACTTCCCGCAGAATGCGAATGAACTTCTTGGCTGCGTCCTGTTCTTCCAGGCCGGCAGATTGAATCAAGAATACGAAGGGTCCAGCGCTGCCATCCATGATGGGGACTTCGGACGCGGAGAGCTCGACGTAGGCGTTATCGATGCCCAGGCCAGCCATGGCCGAGAGCAAGTGCTCCACCGTGTCCACTTTGACGTCACCGTTGACCAACGTGGTCGACATCGTGGTTTCGCCAACATTTTCCGCGCGAGCAGGAATCTGCACCACAGGGTCCAGGTCGGCACGAACAAACACGATGCCGGTGTCGACAGGTGCAGGTTTGAGAGTCAGGTATACCTTCTCCCCGGAGTGCAGACCTACACCTGTGGCACGGATAATATTCTTCAGGGTGCGTTGTTTAATCATGGCTTGGACCGCTTCAGCGCAAATTGCGAACTGGTATCAACAAAGGCTGGCGATAATAGCAGACCAGACCTTTGCTGAACACCAATCACCTTCATAGCCCTGATACATTCCATTAATCGGCCTGACGACGCAAGAATGCCGGAATGTCCAGGTAGTCCAGATCATCCTGCGGGTTCAGGCTACGGGACGCCGCAGCACCGGCCTGAGCCTGGTTGCGCATCACGGTCGGACGGTCCAGGTCACGGTAGTTCACAGACGGCAGTTCCTGGCGCGCAGGCGCTGGAGCGGCAGCTTGCTGGCTGGCGTGGCTGTTGTGGCTGGTATGAACGGTATTGTCGATGACCTTCACAGGCTTCTCGATTTTTGCGCCCAGGCCGGTCGCAACCACGGTCACGTGCAGTTCATCGCGCATGTCCGGATCAATAACGGTACCGACTTTGACCATCGCGTGCTCGGAAGCGAAGGCTTCGATGATGCTACCCACGTCGGAGTACTCACCTAGGGACAGGTCAGGGCCGGCGGTGATATTCACCAGGATGCCGCGTGCACCTTGCAGGTTCACGTCTTCGAGCAACGGGTTGCGGATCGCCGCTTCAGTGGCTTCGCGTGCACGGTTCGGACCGCTGGCGCAGCCAGTGCCCATCATCGCCATGCCCATTTCGCTCATCACGGTACGCACGTCGGCAAAGTCGACGTTGATCATGCCTGGGCGCTTGATGATGTCGGAGATACCGCGAACGGCACCGGCCAGTACATCGTCAGCCTTGGCGAACGCGGACAGCAGGCTGGCGTCCTTGCCCAGGATGGTCAGCAGCTTCTCGTTGGGAATGGTGATCAACGAGTCGACGCTTTCAGACAGCAGACGGATACCTTCGTCGGCGATCTGCATACGCTTGCGACCTTCGAACGGGAACGGACGCGTCACCACAGCAACGGTCAGAATCCCCATTTCCTTGGCCACTTCGGCAATGATCGGGGCTGCACCGGTACCGGTACCGCCGCCCATGCCGGTGGTGATGAACACCATGTTGGTGCCTTGCAGCACTTCAGCAATACGCTCGCGGTCTTCCAGCGCGGCTTGACGGCCGACTTCCGGGTTGGCGCCAGCGCCGAGGCCTTTGGTCACCGCTGTGCCCAATTGCAGGATGGTCCGCGCGCCGATGCTTTTCAGCGCCTGGGCATCAGTGTTGGCGCAGATGAATTCAACGCCTTCAATGTTGCTCTTGACCATGTGATTGACAGCGTTGCCGCCGCCACCGCCAACACCGATTACTTTGATAACCGGGCTTGCGGGGATGTTGTCTACGAGTTCGAACATGTTCCCTCTCCTTTCGTTTTCTCTAGTTTTTTCGCCTACTACTGACTGCGGTGTTGCGGTAAATCTTTAGAAATTGCCTTTTACCCAAGCCTGCAGCCGCTCGAACAACGGCGCTTTGGCTTCGTCGTCGCCGCCACGGTAGCTGTCACGGATGCTCGGGCCCGACAGGGAAATGCCGTCGGTCTGCTTTTGCAGCCCGTACAACAGCAAGCCCACACCGGTGGAATAAATCGGGTTGCGCACCACGTCGCCCAGGCCTTTGACGCCATGGGGCACGCCCAGGCGCACGGGCATGTGGAAGATTTCCTCGGCCAGTTCGACCGCGCCTTCCATCTTCGAGGTGCCACCGGTCAGCACGATCCCGGCCGGGATCAAATCTTCGTAGCCGCTGCGGCGCAGTTCAGCCTGGATCAGGGTGAACAGCTCGTCGTAGCGTGGCTCGACCACTTCGGCCAGGGCCTGGCGCGACAGTTCGCGCGGTGGACGGTCGCCCACGCTCGGCACCTTGATGGTTTCACCGGCGCCGGCCAGTTTGGCCAGGGCGCAGGCGTAGCGGATCTTGATTTCTTCGGCGTACTGGGTCGGTGTCCGCAGCGCCATGGCGATGTCGTTGGTGACCTGGTCGCCCGCAATCGGGATCACGGCGGTGTGACGGATCGCACCTTCGGTGAAGATCGCGATGTCGGTGGTGCCGCCGCCGATGTCGACCAGGCACACGCCCAGCTCTTTTTCGTCGTCGGTGAGTACGGAGTAGGCCGAGGCCAACTGCTCAAGAATAATGTCGTCGATTTCGAGGCCGCAGCGGCGCACGCATTTCTCAATGTTCTGTGCGGCGTTGACGGCGCAGGTCACCACGTGAACCTTGGCTTCCAGGCGTACGCCCGACATGCCCAGCGGCTCGCGCACGCCTTCCTGGTTATCGATCACGTAGTCCTGCGGCAGGGTGTGCAGCACGCGCTGGTCAGCCGGGATCGCCACGGCCTGGGCAGCGTCGAGTACGCGCTCAAGGTCGGCCGAGCTGACTTCACGGTCGCGAATCGCCACGATGCCGTGGGAGTTCAGGCTGCGGATATGGTTGCCGGCCACGCCGACGAACGCCGAGTGAATCCGGCAACCGGCCATCAGCTGCGCTTCTTCAATGGCGCGCTGGATCGACTGCACGGTGGACTCGATGTTCACCACCACGCCTTTCTTCAGGCCCCGGGACGGATGCGTGCCGATACCGACGATTTCGATCACACCGTCTTCCCCGACCTCGCCGACCAGCGCCACCACTTTGGAGGTGCCGATATCGAGACCGACGATCATTTTTCCGCTTTGCACGTTTGCCATGGGTCCTGCCTCTTCTTAATTCTTCGCGACAGCGGGTTTGGCTGTCGTCGGCGCAGCTGGTTCACGCCAGCCGACGGCCAGGCCGTTGGCGTAACGCAGGTCGACGCTCGCAATGTTCGTAATCTGTTCTTTCAAGGTCTTGTCATAGATGGCAATAAAGCGGCGCATCTTTTCCACCAAGCGGTCGCGTCCCAGCAACAACTCGATGCCCGGGCCGGAACTGCCTGCCCCGGTGGTCAAAAACCAGCTGCCCCGCTCACGCAGTTCCAGGCGTGCGATGGAGAAACCCAGTGGCCGCAGCATCTGGCTCAACGCCTGATACTGCTGCATCACTTGCTGCTGCGCCCGCTGCGGCCCGAACAGCTGCGGCAGGTGCTCATAGTTGGCCACTTCACGCGGCGCAAACGCCTGGCCCTGGTTGTTCAACAGCGCGCCATCGCCCCAACGGGCCACGGGCAGTTGTTCTTCCAGGCGAATCGTCACCTGGTCCGGCCATACACGGCGGACTTCGGCGTGGGCGATCCACGGCATCTGTTCCAGCTCTGCGCGCATGCCCGCCAGGTCGATGGTAAAGAAGCTCGCCGCCAGGTACGGGCCGATGCGCTGCTGTACCGCTTGCTGGCTGATGTAGCTCAAGTCGCCCTGCACGCTGATCTTGGTGATCGGCCGGTCGGCATACGGCAACAGGCGTTGTGCGCCCTCGTAAGTGCCGAAGCCCAACGCCACCAGCAATACCGGCCAGAACAGCGCTTTGAGAAAACCAAAGTTGGCTTTCGGCAGGCGCGCCGACATCGGCTCTTTAGCCACCATTCGGCTGGCACCTCGGGGCACCGGCTTGCGGCTGGGCACTGGAGGTGGCTGATGACGAAGCGATGCGCCGTTCATGGGGTTAGCCTCTTGGCTCAATGCTTGCGGCCAGGATCGCCAGCACCAACTGCTGGAAGTCCAGACCGGCAGCACGGGCTGCCATAGGTACCAGGCTGTGATCGGTCATGCCCGGAGCGGTGTTGACTTCAAGGAACCAGAAATGCCCTTGGTCATCCTGCATCACGTCTGCCCGCGCCCAACCGGCGATACCCAGTGCCTCACAGGCTTTCGCCGTGAGGTCCATCAATTCCTGTTCCTTGGTTGCGTCGAGGCCACACGGGATCCGGTACTGAGTATCGGAAGCCACGTACTTGGCGTCGTAGTCGTAAAAGGTGTGGGGCGTGCCCAATGCGATAGGTGGCAATACCTGGCCACGCAGGGTGGCGATGGTGTACTCGGGACCCTGGATCCACTGTTCCACCAACACTTGCGAATCGTAGGTACTTGCCGCTTTCCATGCGTCGATCAATTCAGCGGCCGAGTTCACTTTGGCCATGCCGATACTGGAGCCTTCATGGGCAGGTTTGACGATCAAAGGCAGGCCCAGTTCCTTGGCTGCAGAAATACAATCGTCTTCGCTGCACAGCACGCTGTGACGCGGGGTTGGAATACCCAGGCTGTGCCACACCTGCTTGGTGCGCAACTTGTCCATGGCCAGTGCCGACGCGAGGATGCCGCTGCCGGTGTAAGGAATACCCAGGCACTCCAGCAAGCCTTGCATGCTGCCGTCTTCACCGCCACGGCCGTGCAGAATGATGAAGGCACGGTCGATCTTCTCGGCCTGCAAGCGGGCGAGGAAATCGTCGCCCACATCGATTCCGAATGCATTTACGCCGGCGCTTTGCAGCGCTTGGAGCACGGCATTGCCGGACTTGAGCGAGACCTCGCGCTCAGCGCTTTTACCGCCGAACAACACGGCCACACGGCCGAAGTCGGCAGGCGTGATGGTCGAGAACAGGGAGCCGTAGTCAGTGATCATTTCGACTTCCCCTTCGCCGCCGCAAACAGCGGGCTGGCGAGCAGCTTGGGCGCAAGGCCACCGATATCTCCGGCGCCCTGGCACAGCAGGATGTCACCGGCACGCAGCAGCGGCTTGACGATCGGCGCCAGGTCCACACCGCGTTCGATGTAGATCGGGTCCAACTGGCCGCGCTGACGGATGCTGTTGCACAGCTTGCGGCTGTCGGCGCCCGGAATCGGCTCTTCACCGGCCGGGTAGACTTCCATCAGCAGCAGCACGTTGGCATCGGCCAATACATTGACAAAGTCGTCGTACAGATCGCGGGTGCGGCTGTAGCGATGCGGCTGATACACCATCACCAGGCGACGCTCCGGCCAGCCACCGCGCACGGCTTTGATCACCGCAGCCACTTCGGTCGGGTGGTGACCGTAGTCGTCCACCAGCATCACGTCGCCGCCTTCTACCGGCAGTTGGCCGTAGACCTGGAAGCGCCGACCAACACCGGCAAAACGCGACAGGCCTTCGACGATGGCCTCATCGCTGACGCCTTCATCGGAAGCAATGCAGATGGTCGCCAGCGAGTTCAATACGTTGTGATTGCCCGGCATGTTCACCGACACGTCCAACGGCTCGCGGTCAGGGCGCAGCACGGTGAAGAAGGTTTGCATGCCTTCCTGGCGCACATTGATCGCGCGCACGTCGGCGTCTTCGCTGAAGCCGTAGGTCACGGTTGGGCGTTTGACCGATGGCAGGATCTCACGCACCACCGGATCGTCCAGGCACACCACGGCCAAACCGTAGAACGGCAGGTTGTGCAGGAACTCGACGAAGGTTTTCTTCAACTTGTTGAAGTCACCGTCGTAGGTGGCCATGTGGTCTTCGTCGATGTTGGTCACCACAGCGACCAGCGGCTGCAGGTGCAGGAAGCTCGCATCACTTTCATCGGCTTCGGCGATCAGGTAACGGCTGGTGCCGAGCTGGGCATTGGTGCCGGCTGCATTCAGGCGGCCACCAATCACGAAGGTCGGGTCCAGGCCACCGGCGGCGAACACCGAGGCGATCAGGCTGGTGGTGGTGGTTTTGCCGTGCGTACCGGCCACGGCAATGCCATGGCGATAGCGCATCAGCTCGGCCAGCATCTCGGCGCGTGGCACCACTGGAATACGGCGCTCAAGAGCGGTGGCCACTTCCGGGTTGGAGGTGTTCACGGCGCTGGACACCACCAGCACGTCAGCCTCGGCGGCGTTCTCGGCGCGGTGGCCGATGAAAATCTGCGCGCCAAAAGACTTGAGGCGATCAGTGACCGGCGACTCTTTCAAGTCCGAGCCGGACACCTGGTAGCCCAGGTTCAGCAGTACTTCGGCAATCCCGCACATACCCACGCCGCCGATGCCGACGAAGTGGATACGACGGATGCGGCGCATTTCGGGCTGCGGCATGGCTTTCTGATTCTCAACCATGGGCCACCTCCAGGCAGATATCGACCACGGTGCGGGTTGCGTCAGGTTTAGCCAGGCGGCTTGCGGTGCTCGCCATGCTGTTGAGTCGTTCCGGTTGCATCAAAACCTCGGTCAGGCGTGCGGCCAAATCGGCGGCGCCAGTCGTTCTTTGCGGCAGCAGGAAGGCAGCGCCCTCCCCGGCCAAATATTCGGCGTTGCGGGTCTGGTGATCGTCGATGGCGTGGGGCAAAGGCACCAGCAAGGACGGCAGACCGGCGGCGGCCAGTTCACTGACGGTCAGCGCACCAGCGCGACAGACCACCAGGTCGGCCCAGCCATAGGCATGGGCCATGTCTTTGATGAAAGGCTGTACGTTCGCCTCGACACCGGCCTCGCGATAGCGGGCAGCGGTGATTTCATCGTGGTTTTTACCGGCCTGGTGGAACACCTCGGGACGCAGGTCCACGGGCAGCAGCGCCAGGGCTTCGGGCAGCAATTTGTTCAGCGGTTCGGCGCCCAGGCTTCCGCCCAGGATCAGCAAGTGCGGCTTGCGCCCTTCCAGCGCCTGACGAGCAATGGCCATGAACAGTTCGGTGCGCACGGGGTTACCGGTGGTACGCAATTTGTCCGAGGCGCCGAAGGTCTTCGGGAACGCCTCGCACACCCGGCTGGCCAACGGCACCAGCAGGCGGTTGGCCGTACCGGCGACGGCGTTCTGTTCGTGCACGATCACCGGTACGCCGGCGAGCTTGGCGGCAACACCACCCGGGCCGGTCACATAACCACCGAAACCGAGCACGCACACCGGCTTCAACTCACGAATCACTTTGCGCGCCTGCCACACCGCCTTGAGCAACACGAACGGTGCCTTGAGCAGGGACAACTTGCCCTTGCCACGCAAGCCGGTGACGTTGATCAAGTGCAGCGGCAAGCCGGCATTGGGGACCAATTCGTTTTCGATGCCACGTGGCGTACCGAGCCAATGCACGGTGTAGCCACGGTTCTGGAATTCACGCGCGCACGCCAGGGCCGGGAACACATGGCCCCCGGTGCCGCCCGCCATGATCAGCACGTTAGCGCCCATGGTTCGGCTCCTCGGCAAAATCGCTCTCGCTGAATTCCATCTCTTCGCTGCCAAGGTGAGTACGGCTCTCCCACTCGATGCGCAGCAGCAAGCCCAGGCACACGCAGCAGATAACCAACGAGCTGCCGCCGTAGCTGAGAAACGGCAGGGTCAAACCCTTGGTCGGCAAGCGACCGATGTTTACCCCGATGTTGATCAGCACTTGACCGATCCACAAAAACGCCAGGCCGTAGGCGACATAGGCTGCGAAAAACTGCTTGGCTTTCTCGGCCCACAGACCGATGTAAAGCGCCCGCACACAGACGAACATGAACAGTGCAACGGTGCACAGCGAACCCACGGCACCCAGTTCTTCGGCAAGCACGGAGAACACGAAGTCGGTATGCGCTTCCGGCAGGTAAAACTGCTTCTGCACGCTATTGCCCAGCCCCACACCCAGCCAGCCGCCGCGACCAAAGGCGATCAGCGCCTGGGTCAACTGGTAGCCGGAACCGAACTGATCGGACCAGGGGTCGGTAAAGGTAATCAGGCGCGCCATACGGTACGGTTGCGCTTCCACCAGCAGGTAAACCGCGACCACCGCCAACACCACCATCATGGCGAACCGGAACAAGCCCACACCGCCGAGGAACAGCATGGCTGCCGCCGCGCCCATCATTACGACGGTGGCACCGAAGTCGGGCTCCATCAGCAACAGGCCAGCCATGGGCAGCAGCACGATGAACGGCTTGAAGAAGCCCATCCAGCTTTCGCGCACTTCCTTCTGGCGACGCACCAGGTAACCGGCGAGGTAGATCACCACGAACACCTTGGCGATTTCCGACGGCTGCACGTTAAACGCGCCGAAGCCGATCCAGCGCATCGAACCGTTCACCTCACGGCCGATGCCGGGCAGGATCACCATAATCAGCAAACCAAACGCGCCGATCAGCATCATCCAACCCAGGCGCTGCCAGGTGGCGATGGGGATCATCATGGTGACGATACAGGCGCCGAGGCCAATCACCAGGTACACCAGGTGACGGATCATCATGTACAGGGTGTTGCCCGACTGCACCGCGGCCACTTCCGAGGACGCCGAGGTGATCATGACCAGCCCCAGGCCCAGCAGCGCCAGGCAGCCGGCGAGCATCGGGAAATCGAGGTCGATACCACGACCGGTGATGATCGGCGATGGGTACGGCTTGATGATATTTCTGAAATTCATGCCAAGGCCTCCACGGCGCGAGCGAACAGCTGGCCGCGCTCTTCGTAGTTCTTGAACATGTCGAAACTGGCGCACGCCGGCGACAGCAGCACCGCATCCCCCGGCTGAGTCAGGGCCTTGCAGTGGGCAATGGCATCGTCCAGCGAGGTGGCGCGCACCTGCGGTACAGCGTCGCCCAACGCGGCGGCGATCAGGTCCGAGTCACGGCCGATCAGCACCACGGCGCGGCAATGTGCAGCCACCGGGCCTTTAAGGTCTTTGAAGTCGGCACCCTTGCCGTCGCCACCGGCGATCAGCACAAGCTTGCCGTCGATATCAGCGCCAAGCCCTTCGATGGCTGCCAGTGCGGCCCCCACGTTGGTGGCCTTGGAATCGTTGTAGTAGCTCACGCCATTGAGGTCGCGCACCCACTGGCAGCGATGCTCGAGGCCGCCGAAGGTGCGCAGGCTCGAGAGCATCGCATCAAATGGCAGGCCGACGGCGTGACCCAACGCCAAGGCCGCCAAGGCATTGGATTGGTTGTGCGCGCCACGGATTTTCAGCTCGCGCACCGGCATCAGGTTCTGGAATTCGAAGGCCAGGTATTTCTCGCCGTTCTCTTCACGAATGCCGAAGGCTTTGAAATCAGGTTTGCCCAGGCCAAAGGTCCAGCAAGGCATGCCTTCGCCCATCAGCGGACGGCTCAGGGCATCCTGGCGGTTGACCACAAATTGCCTGGCACCGCGGAAAATCCGGTGCTTGGCCAAGTGGTACGCCGGCAGGCCGCTGTAGCGGTCCATGTGGTCTTCACTCACGTTCAACACGGTGGCGACTTCAGCCCCCAGGTCGTGGGTGGTTTCGAGCTGGAAGCTCGACAGCTCCATCACGTACAACTCGACATCGTCACTGAGCAGGTCCAGCGCCGGCGTGCCGAGGTTGCCGCCCACGGCCACGCGCTTGCCGGCCGCAGCCGCCATTTCGCCGACCAGGGTGGTCACGGTGCTTTTCGCGTTGGAGCCGCTGATGGCCACGATCGGTGCCTTCGCGTGACGCGCAAACAGGTCGATGTCGCCGGACAGCTTCACGCCACGGGCCGCAGCTGCTTGCAGGGCCGGTGTCGCCAAGGCCAGGCCGGGGCTCACGTAGAGCTCGTCGGCACGGCACAGAAACTCGACATCCAGCTCGCCACAACGCACTTCCACGTGCGGGTAGTCACGGCGCAGCGTGACCAGCTCCGGTGGATTTTCCCGCGTATCGGCCACGGCAAACGACGTGCCCCGGTTCGCCAGGAAGCGAACCAGGGACATGCCGCTCTTGCCGAGGCCGACAACGATGCGGAAGTGGTCTGAAGCGATCAGGGACACTCGTTTCTACCTCAGTTTCAGGGTGGCAAGGCCGACCAGTACCAGAATCACGGTGATGATCCAGAAGCGGACAATCACACGTGGCTCGGGCCAGCCCTTGAGTTCAAAGTGGTGGTGAATCGGCGCCATGCGGAACACACGACGCCCGGTCAATTTGAAGGAAGCCACCTGGATGACCACCGACAGGGTTTCCATCACGAACACACCGCCCATGATGAACAGCACGATTTCCTGGCGGACGATCACCGCGATGGTGCCCAAGGCTGCGCCCAGCGCCAGCGCGCCGACGTCGCCCATAAAGACTTGTGCGGGATAGGTGTTGAACCACAGGAAGCCAAGGCCCGCGCCGATCAGCGCGCCGCAGAACACAATCAACTCACCCGCGCCCGGTACATACGGAATCAGCAGGTATTCAGCGAATTTCACGTTACCCGACAGGTAGCAGAAGATACCCAGCGCACCACCGACCATCACGGTCGGCATGATTGCCAGACCGTCGAGACCATCGGTCAGGTTCACCGCGTTGCTGGAGCCGACGATCACGAAGTAGGTCAGCACCACAAAGCCAACGCCCAGTGGAATGCTGGCGTCCTTGAGCATCGGAATGATCAAGGTGGTTTCGACGGCGCTTGGCGCGGTCATGTACAGGAAGATCGCGGCGCCAAGGCCAAACACCGACTGCCAGAAGTACTTCCAGCGGCTGGGCAAACCCTTGGAGTTTTTCTCGATCACTTTGCGGTAGTCATCGACCCAGCCGATCGCACCGAACAACAGGGTCACCAGCAGCACGGTCCACACATAGCGGTTATGCAGGTCGGCCCACAGCAAGGTGCTGATGCCGATGGAAGACAGGATCAGCGCACCGCCCATGGTCGGGGTGCCGGATTTGGACAGGTGCGACTGCGGGCCGTCATTACGAACCGATTGACCAATTTGCAGGTTCTGCAGGGTGCGGATCATCCACGGCCCCAGGAACAGCGACAAAGACAGCGCAGTCAGCACACCCAGGATCCCGCGCAGGGTCAGGTACTGAAAGACCGCGAAGCCTTTGTGGAACTGTTGCAGATACTCAGCCAGCAGCAGCAGCATTAATGTTTCTCCGTACTTGAGCCACACAAGGCCGCGACGACGTTTTCCATCACCGCGCTGCGCGATCCCTTGATCAAAATGGTTGTTTGTTTGTCGTGTTCAGCCGCCGCCAGCGCCTGGATCAGCTCGGCCTGGGTAGCGAAATGCCGCGCGCCGAGGCCGAAGGTGTCAACGGCGTGGGCCATGTTCGGGCCAACGGCGTACAGCGCGTCGACTTTGCCGCTCGCGTAGGCGCCCACTTCGCGGTGGGACTGCTCGGCCCAGTCGCCCAGCTCAGCGATATCGCCCAGCACCAGCACCTTGCGCCCGGCGAAGCTTTTAAGCAGGTCGATAGCGGCGCAGATGGAAGACTGGTTGGCGTTGTAGGTGTCATCAATCACACGCATGCCGTTGGTCGCCAGTTGCGCCACGGTGCGGCCCTTGACCGGCTGCACCGCGCCCAGGCCGGTGGCGATACCGAACAGCGATACGCCCAGGGCGCAGGCGGCAGCGGCGGCGGCCAAGGCATTGGCGACGTTATGGTTGCCCAGCAGGTTCAGTTGCACGTGCTCGCTGCCTTGCGGTGTGTGCAAGGTGAAGGACGGGCAACCACGGGCGTCGACGGTGATGTCGGCTGCGTGGAAATCAGCGGCGGCGTTGAGCACGGCAAACGTCAGCACCTTGCGACCGGCGGCGCGTACACGCCAGGTCTCGAAGGCCTTGTCGTCGAGGTTCAATACAGCCGTGCCCGAGGCATCCAGGCCTTCGAGAATCTCGCCCTTGGCTTCGACGATTTTCTCCGGGCCACCGAACTCACCCACGTGGGCGGTACCGGCATTGTTGATAATCGCCACGTGAGGCTTGGTCAGCGCCACGGTGTAAGCGATTTCGCCGACGCGCGAAGCGCCCAGCTCGATGACCGCCGCCGTGTGTTCCGGGGCCAGTTCGAGCAAGGTCAGCGGCGCGCCGAAATCATTGTTCAGGTTGCCACGGGTGGCGAGTACCGGCCCGCGCGTGCGCAACACGCCGGCGAGCAGCTCCTTGACCGTGGTTTTGCCGCTGGAACCGGTGATGGCCGCAACCGGCTTACCAAATGCGGCACGGTTCAGCGCGCCCAACTGGCCGAGGGCCAGACGGGTATCGGCAACCAGCAATTGCGGCAGCGCCGAGTCCGTGACTTCACGCTGCACCAAGGCCCCCACGGCACCTTTGGCGGCGACTTCGTTCAGGTAGTCGTGCCCATCGAAACGCGGGCCGGCCAGTGCAACAAACAATTGCCCCGGCTTGATGTTACGACTGTCGATACTGACGCCGTCGAAGCTGCAATCGCTCGACACTACGCGGGCCGACAAGGCCTGGGTCAGTTCGCTGAACGTCATCGCCTTAAGCATGGGCGACCTCCCAGGCAGTCAAGGCGTGATCAGCCTCGACCAGATCAGAGAAGGCATGGCGTTCGCCGTTGATTTCCTGATAGTCCTCGTGACCTTTACCGGCCAGCACCACCACGTCGTCAGCACTGGCGCTGGCGATCAATTGGGCAATGGCGGCGCCGCGACCAGCAACGAAGGTGGCCTTGGTGGCGTCTTTAAAGCCGACACGGATGTCGTCGAAAATCTGGCGCGGGTCTTCGCTGCGCGGGTTGTCGTCGGTGACGAGCACGCCATCGGCCAGGCGCTCGACGATTTCAGCCATCAGCGGGCGCTTGCCGCGATCACGGTCACCGCCGCAGCCGAACAGGCAGAGCAATTTGCCTTTGGCGTGTGGGCGCAGGGCTTCGAGGACTTTTTCCAGCGCGTCCGGGGTGTGGGCGTAATCGACCACCACCAGCGGCTGTGAACCGCCACCCAAACGCTGCATGCGACCGGCCGGGCCTTCGAGCTTGGGCAGTACCCGCAGGATTTCGTCCAGGGCGTAGTCCAGGCCAAGCAATGCACCAACAGCCGCCAGCACGTTGCTCAGGTTGAAACGCCCGAGCAAGGTGCTGCGCAAGTGATGTTCGCCCTGGGGCGTGACCAGCGTGGCGAGCACGCCTTCGTCATTAAATTGGGCTTCGCGGCAATACAGATACGCGCTGGCGTCTTCCAGGCTGTAAGTGATCAGGCGTGCTTCGCTGTCGTCGGCAGCCAGTTGGCGGCCGAAGGCGTCATCCAGGTTGACCACCCGGCACTTCAAGTCATTCCAGGCGAACAGCTTGGCCTTGGCGGCGGCGTACGCCTCCATGGTGCCGTGGTAGTCGAGGTGGTCGCGAGACAGGTTGGTCATCACCGCCACGTCAAACGCCAAGGCCGTCACGCGGCCCTGGTCCAGGCCGTGGGAAGAGACTTCCATGGCCACCGCCTTGGCACCGGCCTTTTTCAGGTCGGCCAGGGTCGCTTGCACGGCGATCGGGTTCGGTGTGGTGTGCAGGCCGCTTTGCAGCGATCCGTAAAAACCAGTGCCCAGGGTGCCGACAATGCCGCAATGCTGGCCCAGCAGATCGAGTGCCTGCGCGACCAATTGGGTCACGCTGGTCTTGCCGTTGGTGCCGGTCACGCCGATCAGGTTCAACTGACGGCTCGGGTCACCATAAAAACGCCCGGCGATGTCCGACAGCTGTGCAGCCAGACCCTTGACCGGAATCAATGGCACATCGGTGATCGGCAGCACGGTGGCGCCATCCACTTCATAAGCCACGGCGGCCGCGCCACGTTGCAGGGCATCGGCGATGTGCGCACGGCCATCGAGCTTGCCGCCGGGCACCGCCAGGAACAGGTCACCGGCGCGTACATTACGGCTGTCCAGGCTCAGCTCACGAATCAGCAGATCGCGTCCGGCGTGGGCAAAAATCTTGTTCAGGCTAAGAGACATCAGCCGCGCCCTCCATTGGCTTTGACAGCTGCGGCCGGTGGCCCGGCGTTCGCTTGTTGAGTCGGCGGCAGGTTATCCGGCGTGATGTTCATCAGGCGCAGGGTGCCGGACATCACTTTGCTGAACACCGGCGCCGATACCAGGCCGCCGAAGTAGCCGGCCTTGCTGGGTTCATCAATCACTACGACGATGGCGAAGCGCGGATCGCTCATCGGGCCGAAGCCGGCGAACAGCGAGCGGTAAGAGTTTTCGGCGTAGCCCTTGGTACCGACCGAGGTCTTACGTGCAGTACCGGACTTGCCGGCCACGTGATAAGCCGGCACCTGCGCCCGGAACACACCGCGCGGAGCTTCGATCACTTGTTGCAGCATGCCTTGCATGGTCTTGGCGACGTTTTCCGGGATCACCTGGGTGGCTTTCGGCGCTTCGTCGATGTGGATCAAGCTCAGCGGAACCATTCGGCCATTATTGGCCAATACAGAGAAAGCGTGGGCCAGCTGGATCGCGGTAACCGACAGGCCGTAGCCGTAGGAGAGCGTGGCAGTCTCTGCTTTTTTCCAGTCGCGGTAGTTCGGCAGGTTGCCCACGCGTTCGCCTGGGAAATCCAGGCCGGTGGGTTGGCCCAAACCGATTTTTTGCGCCAGGTGATAGATGGTCTCGCCGCCGATATCGAAGGCAACCTTACTCATGCCGACGTTACTGGAGTTGATCAGAATACCTGTCAGATCCAGCACCGGACCTTCGCTGCGGGACACGTCACGAATGGTGTATTTGCCCAACTGCAAGGTGCCTGGGTAAACCTCGACCTTGTCGGTCGGCTTCCAGCGCCCGGTTTCCAGGGCGGCACTCATGGAGATGGCTTTCATGGTCGAACCCGGCTCGAACACGTCGATCATGGCGCGGTTACGCATCATCGCCGGTTGCAGGTTGCGACGGTTGTTCGGGTTGTAGGTCGGCTGGTTGACCATGGCGAGAATCTCGCCGGTCTTGACGTCCATGATCACCAGGCTACCGGCCTTGGCGCCGTTCTCGATGATCGCGTTGCGCAGCTCGCGGTTGGCCAGGTACTGCAGACGCAGGTCAATCGACAACGCCAAGGGCTTGCCGGCCTTGGCGTTTTTGGTCACCTGGACATCTTTGATCAGTCTGCCGCGTCGATCCTTGATGACCTGCCGTTTGCCGGGCACGCCGGCCAGCCATTCGTCGTAAGCCAGCTCCACACCTTCACGGCCGTGGTCATCAATGTCGGTAAAGCCAACCATATGCGCGGTGGTTTCACCGGCCGGGTAGAAACGACGAAACTCCTCGATGCCATAGACACCGGGGACTTTAAGGTCGAGCACTTGCTGGCCCTGCTCGGGCGTCAGCCCACGCACCAGGTAGATGAATTCTTTGTTGGCCTGGGCTTCCAGGCGCTCGCTCAAGGCTTTAGGGTCCTGGCCCAGCGCGGCAGCCAGCTCAGGCCATTTGTCCTTGGCGGTTTGCAGTTCCTTGGCATTGGCCCACAGGGTGGTCACCGGCGTACTCACGGCCAGAGGCTCGCCGTTACGGTCGGTGATCAGGCCGCGGTGCGCAGGAATCGGGATATGCCGCAGGCTACGGGCGTTACCCTCGCCGATCAGGAAGTCGCGGTCGATCACTTGCAGGTCGATAATCCGCCAGGCAATCGCGCCGGCCATCAGGGCCAGGATGCCGAGCATCAGGCGGAAGCGCCACGGATAGAGTGCACCTTCGAGTTTCATCATGGCGCCACCATCCGCACTTCAGCTGCGCCAGGGATGTGCATTTTCAACTGCTCGGTGGCGAGCGTTTCGATGCGGCTATGGGCCGTCCAGGTGCTTTGCTCAAGAATCAACCGGCCCCATTCCGCCTGCGCTTTATCACGCACACTCAATTCCCCGTACAGGGTGTTGAGCAGTTGACGGTTGTAGTGGGCGCTGTAAGACACCGCAATCGCGGACACCAGCACGCCGACAAACAGCAGCAACATAAAGAAGCTGCCGCCCGGGAGGGGCTTGGCGAAAAGCTTGCTCACCGCAGCTTCTCCGCGACGCGCATAACGGCGCTACGGGAACGTGGGTTGGCCTTGAGTTCGGCTTCGGAGGCGAACTGCGCTTTGCCATGGATTTTGATTTTCGGCACAAAGGCCTCGAAACGCACCGGCAGGTTGCGCGGCAGGTTATCGGACTCGCCCTTGACCAAACGACGCATGAACAGTTTGACGATGCGGTCTTCCAGGGAGTGAAAGCTGATCACCACCAGGCGACCACCCACTTCCAGGGCGTCCAGTGCGGCTTCGAGGCCGGCTTCCAGATCGCCCAATTCGTTATTGACGTGAATGCGCAGGCCCTGGAACGCACGGGTCGCCGGGTTCTTGCCCTTTTCCCACGCAGGGTTCGCGACCTTGAGCACTTCAGCCAGGTCGGCGGTGCGCTCGAACGGCTGGATTTCACGGCGCTCGACCACGGCACGGGCCATACGGCCGGCGAAGCGTTCTTCACCGTATTCCTTGAACACGCGGGTGATTTCTTCATGGGGCGCAGTGGCGATGAACTGCGCAGCGCTGATGCCACGGGTCGGGTCCATGCGCATGTCGAGCGGACCGTCGTTCATGAAACTGAAGCCGCGCTCGGGGTCGTCAAGCTGTGGCGAAGATACGCCCAGGTCGAGCAAAACCCCGGCCACCTTGCCTGCCATGCCGCGCTCGGCGACTTCGGCACCCAACTCGGCAAAGCTGCGCTGCACAACGACAAAGCGGCCGTCTTCGGCCGCTAGCGCTTGCCCGGTGGCAATCGCTTGAGGGTCTTTGTCAAACCCGAGGAGTTTACCGTCGGACCCGAGCTGGCTGAGTATCAACCGGCTGTGCCCGCCCCTGCCGAAGGTGCCATCCACATAGCAGCCATCCGCGCGTACGGCGAGAGCCTCAACGGCTTCGTCAAGCAGTACGGTGATGTGGTTAAAGCCGCTATCAATAGTCACAGGATCAAATCACGCAGTTCGTCAGGCATAGCGCCCGGTTGTTGAATAGCAGCCAGGTCTGCTGCAGAAACAGCATCCCAGGCATCTTCGTCCCACAATTGGAACTTGTTCAGTTGGCCCACCAGCATTGCGCGCTTATCCAGCTTGGCGTACTCGCGCAAGCGCGGAGGCACCAGGAAACGACCACTGCCATCGAGTTCAAGGTCGACGGCATTACCTATCAGCAGACGCTGGAGGCGGCGGTTTTCTTCACGCAACGAAGGCAGAGCGCGCAACTTGGTTTCGATCAACTCCCACTCATCGAGGGGGTAAACACACAAACAAGGGTCAACGGCGTCAATCGTGATGATTAACTGGCCTGAACTTCGCGAAATGAGCTCGTCACGATACCGGCTCGGCATGGCGAGACGGCCTTTTGCATCGAGACTGATAGCGTTAGCTCCGCGAAACACAGATGCGTTTCTCCAAATTTTAGCGTTTTACGTTCAAAAAACCCACTTTGTGCCACTTTCCGCCACTTGCGCACACTATAGGAATGCGCCCACCACACCGTCAAGGCACGGATTCAAGGAAAAGCCTTACAGAACGGAGATTTAGGAGCGTAAAAGGAGGAGAAACGCGAGTTCAGCGTTGTTTTTGACTCAACAACCGCAAATAGCTCATGGAGCTATGGCTTAAAGTTAAAGTGATTTATTAAGAGTAAGATTTTTTTGGTATTACGAAGATGCATCTGCCAATGATTTGGCAGGGAGGGATTCTTGCGTTACTACCAGGTTTCTGTACGAGACTCGGACAGAAGGAAAAAAGGTGGAGAGTCGATCTATAAGCCGGGTTCTGTCTTGAACAGTCATTCGTCTACGATGGCCATCACTGGACATCTTTAGCAACCTACCCGGTCCCAGCGCGGGCCACGCCTTGGGACCCTATTTGGTCTTGCTCCAAGTGGGGTTTACCTAGCCACGAACTGTTGCCAGACGTGCGGTGCGCTCTTACCGCACCTTTTCACCCTTACCGGCACCGAAGTGCTTAGGCGGTTATTTTCTGTGGCACTTTCCGTAGGCTCACGCCTCCCAGGCATTACCTGGCACTTCGCCCTATGGAGCCCGGACTTTCCTCCCCCCCCTAATTTTCATAGAGGGCAGCGACTGTCCAATCGACTCTCCGCCGCGCAGGTTAACGGCACGACGGCTTCAGGACAAGTATTAAAAGTGCAGCAATGCCATCACGTTCGGACGGGATACCGGTTTAACCCCGGAACTATTCGGCCTTCTGCTTATCGAGCGCGACTTGATACAGCACATTCTTACGCAAGCCGGTAATTTCAGCCGTCAAGGCTGCCGCACGCTTTAGGGGCATCTCTTTAAGCAATAAATCGAGAATACGCATGGCCTCGCTGCCCACCGCGTCTTCATTTTCCGGTGCGGTCCAGCCGGCCACCAGCACCACACACTCACCGCGCTGCTGGTTGCTGTCGCCCTCGACGAACGCCCTGAGCTCTTCCAGTGGCAAGCCCTTGAGGGTCTCAAAGGTCTTGGTCAGCTCCCGGGCCAACAACGCCAGGCGTTCGCCGCCGAACACCAGCTCCATGTCCTGCAAGCACTCGAGAATGCGATGCGGTGCCTCGTAAAAGATCAAGGTACGCTGCTCTTCCTTCAACGCTTGCAGGCGCGCACGGCGCCCAACCGCCTTGGCGGGCAGGAAACCTTCGAAGATAAAACGGTCCGACGGCAACCCGGCAGCCGATAATGCCGCAATCAGCGCGCACGCTCCCGGAACTGGCACTACATTGATACCAGCGGCACGCGCCTGGCGGACCAGGTGGTAGCCAGGGTCGGAAATCAACGGAGTGCCGGCATCCGAGATCAACGCCACATCGTCGCCCGCCAGCAAGCGCGTGATAAAACGGCTGCCTTCTTCGCGTTCGTTATGCTCATGGCACGCGGCTAATGGCGTGCTGATACCAAAATGCTGCATCAAACGCTGGGAGTGCCGTGTGTCTTCAGCCGCGATCAATTTTACGTCGCGCAACACTTTCAGCGCCCGAGCACTGATGTCGTCCAGGTTGCCAATGGGCGTCGCCACGACAAAAAGCGAGCCTGCAGTGGAATTCAAAGGACCTGGAGCAGTCAAAACGCACACCTCGATGGTAAGGAAAAGTCGCATTGTAGCGCGTAGGCGCCTCGATAATATGCCCTCGAGGTCGGCCATCGATGCCGGCTCGCAACATTTACACGACCTAAATCGATGGTTTCACGCCAGTAACATCGCGCCTGGGCCAGTGCTTGGGTACAATTCCACGCTAATTTGATCGGTATCAGGAACACTTACATGATCGCTTGCCTGCGGCTGCTCTCCGCCCTCTGCCTCGCTGCCTTACTGGCCGCGTGCGCCAGCTCGCCCTCGTCCAGCCTTGGCGACCTCCCCCGGACCCCGGATGCCAGTATCGAGCAACTGCTCGAACAGGCCACCAACGCCAGTACGCCAGAAAAGGCCGCGATGTTGCGCCTGAGTGCGGCAGACCTGGCCTACCACCAGAACAACCCTGGCCGTTCGTCGCAGATTCTTGCGCAGGTGCCCCTGGATGTCCTGAAGCCGGCCGCCCAAGTGTTTGCCAGCACCCTGGCCGCGGAACTGGCCATGGCGCGCAATCAGCCCAAAGCGGCGCTGGCCGCCCTGAACCACCCCAGCCTGCAAAGCCTCAAAGAGCTGCCGGCTGACCAGCAGGTGCGAACCGGCAGCGTGCATGCACGCGCCTATGAAGCCGATGGCCAGACCCTGGCTGCCGCGCGTGAGCGGGTCGCCATGGCGCCCTTGCTGACGGGCGATGCCGCCAAGGACAACCACGAAGCCATCTGGGCGCTGGTCGCCGCGCTGCCTGCAGAGCAACTGCAAGCCAGCGGCAACCCGACCCTCGACGGCTGGATCACCCTGGCCCAGGCCATCAAGGGCGCCGGCACCCTGGAGCAACAGCAAGCCGCCATTGATACCTGGCGCGCGCAGAACCCAGGCCACCCGGCGGCAGTCAACCTGCCGACCCCGCTGACCAAGCTCAAGGAGCTGGCCAGCCAGCCGTTGACCAAAATCGCATTGCTGCTGCCGCAGGAAGGCCCATTGTCGGCGGTCGGCAAGGCGCTGCGCGAAGGCTTCATGGCCGCGCATTTCCAGGCTGAACAAGCCGGACAGAAGCCGCCGGTCATCGAGTTCTATGACAGCTCGCGCCTGACCTCCCTGGACGACTTCTATGCCAAGGCCAAGGCCGCCGGTGTGCAACTGGTGGTCGGCCCGCTGGAGAAACCCCTGGTCAAGCAGCTCGCCTCCCGTGGGCAATTGCCGATCACCACCCTGGGCCTCAACTACAGCGAACTTAACGAAAACCCGCCGCAACTGTTCCAGTTCGGCCTGGCCGCCGAAGACGAAGCCCGCGAAGTCTCGCGTCGCGCCCGTGCCGACGGCCTGCACCGCGCCGCCGCCATGGTGCCCCGTGGCGAATGGGGTGAGCGTGTCTATAAAGCCTTCCGTCAGGACTGGGAAGCCAACGGCGGCACCGTGGTGGGCGTCGAGTACGTCGATCAGCCGGTGGCCCTCGCCCAGCAGATTGCCGACCTGTTCCAGTTGCGTAAAAGCGAAGGCCGCGCCAAAAGCCTGCAAAGCACCGTCGGCACCGACGTCGCCGCGCAACCTTCGCGCCGCCAGGACATCGAGTTCATTTTCCTGGCTGTAACCCCGCAACTGGCCCAGCAGATCAAACCAACCCTGAACTTCCAGTACGCCGGTGATGTGCCTGTGTATGCGACGTCCCACGTGTTCAGCGCCAGCGGCGACAAAAACCAGTACCTGGACATGACAAACGTGATGTTCTGCGAAACCCCATGGCTGCTCAACACCACCGACCCGCTGCGCAACCAGGTTGCCGCGCAATGGCCGCAAGCCAATGGCAGCCTTGGCCGCCTGTATGCGATGGGCGTGGACGCCTACCGCCTGGCACCGCGCCTGGGCCAACTCAAGGCACTGCCGGACACTCGCATTGACGGCCTGTCGGGCAACCTGGGCATCGGCGCCTACCAGCGTGTCGACCGCCAGATGCCATGGGCGAAATTCGTCGGTGGCGAGATCCAACGCCTGCCGGACACCCCGCGCTGATGCCCGAGCGGTCCAGCGCACAAAGCGGCAAGGATGCCGAACAGCAAGCTCTGAACTATCTGCAACAACAGGGTCTGCGCCTTCTGGCGCAGAACTGGTTATGTAAACGCGGTGAGCTTGATCTGGTCATGCTTGACGGCGATACAGTAGTATTCGTCGAAGTCCGCTACAGAAAACACGCACAATGGGGTGGCGCGCTCGCCAGTATCGACGGGCGCAAGCGTCAGAAGCTGATACTCGCCGCGCAGTTTTTCCTGCAAAAAGAGCATCGCTGGGCTGACAGCCCTTGCCGTTTCGATGTGGTTGCCATGGAAAGCACACCGGCAGGCCCAGCTGATTTGAACTGGCTCAAAAATGCCTTCGACAGCTGATTGCCCGGATATCTTCACCACACACTTTTGCTCTTTGCTTTGCGGGCTGCACATTTCTGTGCCAAACAGCCGCGCTACTTAAGGTCACACAGATGGACATGCAATCCCGAATTCGCCAGCTTTTCCAGGCCAGCATCGACACCAAGCAACAGGCGATGGACGTACTTGCACCGCACATCGAGCAAGCCAGTCAGGTCATGGTCAATGCCTTGCTCAACGAGGGCAAAATGCTTTCGTGCGGCAACGGCGGTTCGGCCGGTGATGCCCAGCACTTCTCCTCCGAGCTGCTCAACCGCTTCGAGCGCGAGCGCCCGAGCCTGCCGGCCATCGCCCTGACCACCGACTCGTCGACGATCACCTCGATCGCCAACGATTACAGCTACAACGAAATCTTCTCCAAGCAGATCCGCGCCCTGGGCCAACCCGGCGATGTATTGCTGGCGATTTCCACCAGCGGCAACTCGGCGAACATTATTCAAGCGATCCAGGCCGCACATGACCGCGAAATGATTGTCGTAGCCTTGACCGGGCGCGACGGCGGCGGCATGGCCTCGCTGTTGTTGCCTGAGGACGTGGAGATCCGCGTTCCGGCCAACGTCACTGCACGCATTCAAGAAGTCCACCTGCTGGCGATCCACTGCCTGTGCGATCTGATCGACAGCCAACTGTTCGGGAGTGAAGAATGACCGTTAACCGCCTCAGCCTTTTGGCCATTACGCTGTGCCTCGCCATCAGCGGCTGCAGCACGGCAATCACTGCGACACGCGACACACCCATTCAGGATGACCGGGGCACACGCACATTCGGCAGCACCATCGATGATTCGCTGATCGAAACCAAGGTCAAGGTCAACGTCGCCAAGGCTGCTACCGACCTGGGCAACGGCGCCTCGCGCATTGTGGTCACCAGCTTCAACGGCGTGGTACTGCTGGCCGGGCAGACGCCGCGTGCCGACCTCAAGGCCCAGGCCGAACAAGCCGCCTCGACGGTTCAGCGGGTCAAGAAGGTCCACAACGAGCTGCAGGTCATGGACCCGATCACCCTGCTGGCCATCAGCAACGATGCGCTGCTGACCACCAAGATCAAGGCGCAGATGCTCACCGACAGCGGTGTACCCGGCTCGCGCATCAAGATCGTCACCGATAATGGCATCGTCTACATGATGGGCCTGCTGACCCAGGCAGAAGCCACCCGAGCGGCCAACCTGGTCCAGGGCGTGTCGGGCGTGCAGAAGATCGTGAAAGTGTTCGAATACATCGACTGATGTAATCGCCAGCCACAAAAAAGGGCGCCGTGCATTGACTGCACGGCGCCCTTTTTATTGCCCAGGGTTCACTGGTATTGCTGGTACGGGTTGCCCTGGAACTGGTTGTTCTGCTGCGGCGCCTGTTGTTGCTGCTGTTGACCAGGCTGGCCGTATTGCTGGCCGGGGATCGGGCCGAGGTTAACTTCTACGCGACGGTTCTGGGCACGGCCATTGACGTCAGCATTGCTGGCAATCGGGTTATCCGGGCCGGCACCACGGGCGCTCAGGTTGGTCGGGCTGACGCCTTGGGAAGTCAGGTAGTTGGCCACGCTCTGGGCACGACGCTGGGACAGGTCCATGTTCAACTGGCGGCTGCCCGTGCTGTCGGTGTAGCCGACGATCTGGATAGTGTTCTGATTGAACTGCTTCAGAGAGCCAGCCAGGTTATTGAGCGGCGTGTAGAAGCTACTGGCGATGGCATCGGAGTTAGTCGCGAAAGTGATATTACCCGGCATGATCAACTTGATCTGGTCACCCTGGCGCTGCACCTCAACACCGGTGTTGGCCATGCTTTCACGCAGTTTCTTTTCCTGCTGGTCGGCGTAGTAGCCATAACCGGCGGCGCCCAGGCCTGCAATAGCACCACCGATCAGTGCGCCCTTGCCACGGTTGTTATGGTCGATGGCAGCACCCGCCAGGGCACCGGCCAGAGCACCCAGGCCGCCGTATTTGGCGGTTTTGCTGATGCCCCCTTCGGAACCATTGCTGGCCTGTCCCTGGCTGCCGTCATAAGGATTAGGTGAAGCGCAGCCGGACAACAAGGCTACGGCGGTGGCAACAACAAGAAGACGACGCGGAGTAAACATGAAGGGAGCTCCTACTTTTGCATTCTGTGGTGCAAAGGACATTGGCAATCGACCTGTGCGGAGTTTGGAACGCGACAAGCGGTAAAAATTCCGTGGCCGCGCCCCGCGCCAGAACAAACTACTGGCCGCTATCACCGCCAGGGAAACCGTAGCAGACGCAGGCTGAACGCGACCTGCGTTTTTTTGCTACTGCGGTGCTTGAGAGAGAACAGCGCCGGTAAACGAATTATTGGCAGGCGTCCCCTCAAGCCCGCACAAACGGGTTCTCGCGCATCTCATCGCCCAAGCGGGTGTCCGGCCCATGCCCTGTCACCACGGTCGCGCCCTCATCCAGGGTGTACAACCGCTGCTTGATCGAGCGCACTATCGTCGCCTGGTCCCCGCCCCACAGGTCGGTACGCCCCACGCCGCGCTTGAACAAGGTGTCGCCGGCGATCAGCAGCTTGGCATCGGCAAACCAGAAGCTCATCGACCCCGGCGTGTGCCCCGGCGTATGCAGCGCCACCCCGCAACCACAGGCCAGCTCCTCGTCGTCCTCCAGCCAGCGGTCCGGCGACGGCACCGGCGTGTAGGGCACACGAAACATCTGGCATTGCATTTCCAGGTTATCCCAAAGAAATTGGTCTTCTTTGTGCAAATGCAGCGTGGCGCCGGTCTTCTCTTTCAACTGGCCGGACGCCAGGAAGTGATCAAGGTGAGCGTGAGTGTGGATAATGCTCACCACCTTGAGGCCCAGCGCATCGAGGCGCGCCAGGATCAGTTCGTGATTGCCGCCCGGGTCGACCACAATGGCTTTTTTGCTGATCGGGTCGCCGATGATCGTGCAGTTGCACTGCAACGGACCGACGGGGAAGGTTTCGCGGATCAGCACGGGTTTTTCGATATTCATGGGCGTTCCTGCAAGCTCTATGGCACATTCCAGGCGCAGTATGGTGGAGCTTGCTCCGGATTCGAAGAGCCTCAACTGCTAAGCTACTCAAGCGCCATGGAACCCGCACCGCAGCGTCGCATTTGGAGCAAGACGTATGGCCAATTCTCGGATCATCTGCGAACACTGCGATTGCGTGTACGAAAAGGTCACGCTCGCCAAACATCAAAAAGCCCTGTGCATCCGTTGCGCAGGCGTGCTGCAGCGCTACAACGGGCTGTCGGTGCAACAACGCCTGGCACTGACCGTCACCGCAGCGGTGCTGTGGACCTTTGCCAATTTCTATCCGGTGATGAGCATCAGCCTGCAAGGCCTCAAAAACAGCGCGACCCTGTGGGACTCGGTGGTCGCGCTGAGCCTGGGGCCGATCACTTTTATTGCGCTGGTGGCGGCGATCTCGATCATCATCGCGCCGGTGTTTCAGTTGCTGTTGCTGATATGGGTGCTGAGTTTCGCCCTGGCCGGCAAGCGCTCGCCAGCGTTCAAAGTGTGCATGCGCTGGCTGGAAGCGCTGAGGCCGTGGAGCATGCTCGAAGTCTGCCTGCTGGGTGCCATGGTTGCGGTGTTCAAGCTGGCGGGCATGCTCGACGTGATCCCCGGCACCGGCCTGTTCGCCCTCGCCGCCCTCGCCTTGTTGCTGATCCGCATCGCCGGGCGTGACGTACGCGACTTGTGGGACGCCGTATGAACTCGCCACCGACCGCCCGCGAACTCAACCTGTGCCTGTGCCATACCTGCGGCCAGCCGTGCGACATGCGCGACGAACCCAGCGAGTGCGAGCGCTGCGGTGCGCCGCTGCATCGGCGCAAACGCCACTCGCTGACCCGCACCTGGGCCTACATGCTCACGGCACTGGCGTTTTATATCCCGGCGAATTTATTGCCGGTGATGAACACTACGATGCTCGGTTCAGGCGCCGAAAGCACCATCATGAGCGGTGTGCTGGAGTTCTGGCAGCATGGCGCCTGGGACATTGCCCTGATCATTTTCATTGCCAGCATTGCGGTGCCGGGCATCAAGTTTCTCTCGCTGACCCTGCTGCTGGTCACCGTGCAACGCAACAGCCAGTGGGCGCGCAAAGAGCGCTCGAAGCTGTTTCGGTTTGTCGAGCTGATCGGCTACTGGTCCATGCTCGATGTCATTGTGGTCGCGCTGGTGGCCGCGCTGGTGAAGTTCCAGGCGCTGGGCACCATCGAGCCACGTCTGGGCATTTTGTTTTTTGGTCTGGTGGTGGTGTTCACCATGCTCGCGGCCATGAGTTTCGACCCGCGCCTGATCTGGGAAAACCCACACAACGAGGAGATCTCGGATGAGTTCACACAACACTGACACGGCTGCCGGTTCACCGGCGATCAAAACACGGCGCTTCAGCGTTTCGCTGGTGTGGATCGTGCCGATCGTGGCGGTGCTGGTGGGCATCTCGCTGGTGGTGCACAACGTTCTGCAACAGGGCCCGGTCATCGTCCTCAACTTCAAGACCGGCAACGGCCTGGTCGCCAATAAAACCGAGGTCAAATACCGCAACGTGGTGATCGGCCAAGTCTCGGATGTGGCCTTGAGCGATGACCAGAAAAGTGTCAACGCCACCATCAAGCTGGCCAAACAGGCGGAAAGCTTCACCCGTGAAGACTCCAAGTTCTGGGTGGTACGCCCGCGCATCGGTGCCGGTGGCGTGTCCGGCATCGATACCTTGCTGTCCGGTGACTATATCGGCGCCGATATCGGCCAGTCCGATACGCGCGCCAAACAGTTCAAAGGCCTGGAAAACCCGCCGCCCATCACCTACGGCGAGCCGGGCAAGCGCTTCACGTTGCATACCCAGGGCCTGGGCTCGCTGGATATCGGCTCGCCGGTGTACTACCGCAAGATCCCGGTGGGCCAGGTAGTGGCCTACGAGCTGGATGACGATGGCAAGGGCGTGAAGATCGAGGTTTTCGTGCATGCGCCCAATGATGTGTACGTCACCGAAAACACGCGATTCTGGAATGCCAGCGGCATTGACCTGAGCGTCGGCGCCAATGGTTTCGCGCTGAAAACCGAGTCCTTGTCATCGATGTTGGCCGGCGGCATTGCGTTCCAGGCGCCGCCCTACAGCCCCAACGACAAACCGGCCAACGAAGATCACACCTATGAACTGTTCGACGACCAGCAAAGCGCCCTCGCCCCGCCCAGCGGTCAAGGACAATACATGGCACTGCGTTTTGATCAGGCACTGCGTGGGCTCAAAGTGGGCGCGCCGGTGGAATTTCTTGGGGTCGAATTCGGCAAGGTGGTGTCGATCAACCTGGACTTCGATGCTAAAAAACGCAGCTTCCCGATCAACGTCGGCATCGTGATTTACCCGCAGTTGCTCGGCGAAGCCAACACCAAGCTGCTCAAGGCCACCAACCATGACCCCAACGATGAAGCGGGCGGCGTGCGCCTGATTGGCACCTTTATCGAAAACGGCCTGCGCGCCCAGGCCCGCAGCGGCAGCCTGCTGACCGGCCAGCTGTACATCGCTCTGGATTTTTTCCCGAAAGCCGACAAAGTCGCGTTTGACCCGAACCTGCGCCCGGTCAACATTCCGACCATCCCCGGCAATCTGGAACAGTTACAGGAGAAGCTCGAAGGCATCGTCAACAAGGTCAACCAACTGCCGATCGAACGCATCGCCGGCAACCTCGACGGCAGCCTGGTGGAGTTGCGCAAAAGCCTTGCCCAGTTCAACGCCAAGACCCTGCCTGGCGTGCAGAGCACCCTGGGTGACGTGAGCAAGACCTTGCAGTCGGCCAACTCAACCCTGGCCGAAGACTCGCCGCAGCGTGAACAACTGACCCAGACCCTGGATGAACTGGCGCGCATGTCGCGCTCCTTGCGCGAACTGTCGGACTACCTGGGCCGGCATCCGGAATCGCTGATCCGCGGTCGCCCTGACAACGCCGCGCCAACAGACCTGCAAGGGCCACCGCGCAAATGACCATTGGAGCCGCCATGACCTTTCCCTTGAAACTCACCCTGGTCGCCGCGCTGGTGCTGCTCGCGGCCTGTCGCAGTGAGCCGATTGCCTTCCACACCCTGACCCCGGTGCACTGGACTAACAGCACTCAAGCACAGGCCGGTGATATCCGCGTTGAAAGCATCAGCGTGCCGCCCCAGGTGGACCGCGCACAAATCGTGATTCGCCAGGGCGACAGTGGCGTGGCGATCCTTGAAACCCAGTGGTGGGCCGCAACCCTGGCCGATGAGCTGAAAAGCGCGCTGGTGGATCAACTGGCCAACAGTCATTCCCGGCAGCCCCTGTCGTTACGCGTTGAAGTGCAGCGATTCGACTCGGTGCCGGGTCAATATGCACTGCTCGACGTGCGCTGGCGCCTGCGGTCCACCAGTGGCGCAGATGTCGCACCGCTGGCCTGCCGCACTACCTTGCAGACACCGGCAGGCCCGAGCATTGATGACCTGGTGGTGGCGCATCAGAACAACCTCAAGCGCTTTGCCGCGCTGGTCAGCAAAACCGCCGACACGTCGCTCAAAGCCTGCCCGACTGCGCCGTAGCGAGACCACTAAGGGTGTACTCGGTCAAATGTGGGAGCCAGCTCCCACATAAGCCAGCTTCCACAGGAAAGCTCGCCCATTATCAGGCCAGCAGCCCCATCGACTTGGCCCGCGCCACCGCTTGAGTCCGGCGCTCGACACCCAGCTTGCTGTTGATATGGCTGGCGTGGGTTTTCACGGTGTGCAGAGAAATAAACAGCTGATTGCTGATCTCCTGGTTCGAACATCCTTGGGCAATCAACTGCAGCACCGCCAGTTCACGTGCGCTCAAGGTTTCAAGATTGGGCAAGGCCTCAACCACCGCAGCCACCGGCAACAGCGCCAACAAGCTCTGGTTCAGCACACCATGAGCCTCCCGGCCAAGCTGCTCACGCATCCAGTCCGGGTAACTTTCCAGCAGCCGCTGAAAGGGTTGCAACGCCCCACCGGAGCCAGCCTCAAGGGCGCGGGCCAATGCCCGTCGGGCCTGGTCTTGCTGCCCACACTCCAGCAGCAACTGCACCTGCTGGGTCAGGGCCATCAAGGCAATCATTTGCCGCCCACTGTTATGCGCCTGCTGCGCCAGTGCTTCGAGCCGTTGCAACGCGGCGGCCGGCTGATGACGGGTGGCGTCCAACGCGGCCTGTTGCAGCCCGATATGTTGCGGCAAGTGCGGGTGAAATTCCGGCGCCGCCGCTGCGTGTTCACCGTTGTAGGTTTGCCCCAGCCGGGTTAACCAGGCTTCTGCCAGGTCTGTGCGGCCTTGAGCCAGCCACAGCTCGCATTTGATCAAGGTGATCATCGCCAGGTAGTAGATCGGCGGCACATCCCAGATGTGCATCAAGCGCTCAGCTTCGGCAAGCTCGGCAAACGCCGTGGGGAAATCCCGGCGGCGCCCTTCATAGCTGGCAATCACACAATGCCCGATCAGTACACTGATATCCCGGCAGGCGCGGGCTTCGTTCAGACCCGCGCGTAGACGGACAAGGCCGGCCTCGGGCTGATAGCGCACCAGCAGCAGATAACCCTCGTACAGCGACAACCGCGCGCGCACCGCGTAGAGCCGCTGCGGCGCCAAGCCGTGCAGGCGTTGCAGGCCCTGGCGCACTTCGTCCAGGGAACGCAGGATTTCGCCGCGCGCCTGCAACACCCGCGCGCGATCGTAATGGGCCAACGCCTCGAACAGCGGGTTACCGACGCGCTGCGCCAGCTCCAGGGATTCGCGATTCAGGCCACGGGCACGCCACAAATCGGCATCGACGATGGCCAGGTTGGACAAGGTCGACAGGCACATCAGGCGCTGGCCATAACGTTTTTGCGGCAAGCTTTCCAACGCCTCGCTGCAATAACGCAGGGTCGACTCACGATCGCCTCGGCCACGGGCGATAATCCCGCTCAGCGCCAGCCATTGGGCCAGCATCGACTTTTGCGCAGTGGCCGACGGCGCCGGCAAAAAGCGGCTGAGGTAGCTGGACAGTTCTTCGGCCGCATCGAGTTGGCAGGCCAGCCCCAATGCCCAGCTGTAGAGCACGATCAAACGCGGCGTGCTGATCAGCAGGCTGTCGGGCAAGTCCATCTTCCAGCGCAGCAGCATGCCGACATTTTGCTCGGCCAGCAGTTGCTCCTCCGACAGGTTCTGCACCAGGTTCGCCGCCACATCCAGGTGGCCGGCACGTAACGCCTGCTCCACCGCTTCATCGATCAAGCCCTGGGTGTTGAACCAGCGGCAGGCCCGCAGGTGCAGGCTGGCAATCGGCACGGTGGCACTGCTCGCACGGCGGGTACGCAACAGGTCGGAAAACAGATGGTGGTAGCGATACCAGTGGCCCTGCTCATCCAGCGGCACCAGAAACACTTGGTGGGCCTGCAAATAACCGAGGATATGCGCGCTGTCGTGGGCTTCGCGCACGGCGTCGCACAGCTCGCTGCAAAAACGATCCTGTGGGGCGGTGTCATACAGAAAGGCTTGAACGTCTGCCGGCAGGCAATCGATGACTTCTTCCAGCAGATAGTCGCGGATCAGCCCTTCGCCACCGTGCAAATGTTGTGGCAACGCAGCCTCATTACCGGCTTCGGAAAGGGCCAGCAGCCAGAAGCGCAAGCCCGCCACCCAGCCCTCGCTGCGACGAATCAGGTTGTCCAGGGCTTCGCCGCGCAACGAGCTGCTGTGCCTGTCGAGTACCGCCAGCGATTCGTCGTGAGTCAGGCGCAGGTCTTGTTCATGCAGTTCCAGCAGGTGGCGCGAGAGCCGCAGCCGCGCCAGGTGCCAGTCCGGGCGTTGGCGGCTGGTGACCATGACCAGCAGCCCATCGGGTAGATGATTGAGGAAAAATTGCAGGCAGCGATCCAGCACCGGGCCCTGGGCCAGATGGTAGTCATCCAGCACCAGCAGCAATGGCGCTTGGGTGGACAGGTGCAGCGTCAGTTCGTCGAGCAAGCCGTCGAGCCATTCTTCAAAGGCAAAGGGTTGGTGACGCTGACGCATTTTCAGCAGGCCCAGGGATTGGCCACCCAGTTGCGGGAAGTATTGCTGCAAGCCGTCGAGCAAGCGCTCAAGGAAGCGGCCGGGGTCGTTATCCCGCGGGCTCAGGCCCAGCCACAGGCTTTGCCAATGCGTCGGCAGACTCTGGCAAAACTCCACCGCCAGCGAACTCTTGCCGAACCCGGCCGGGGCGCTCACCAGCAACAGTCGTCCCGCAAGGCCGGCACTCAGGCGTTCGCACAGGCGCGGGCGCAGCACATAGCCGTCAGGCAGCGGTGGCCTGTAGAAACGCGATTCCAGGGTCGGAATCACCGCGCTCGCAGGCCCTTGGATTCGGGACAGATCAGTCATCGCCGGGCTCTTGTAGAAGGCTGTTGTCGGCACTGCAGATGTCCGCAGACTAGCGGTAAAAGCGGCGGGTTTGTAGATTTTTGCGACATTTGCCTGAAAAAGAACTGCGACAAAAAATATCCCCACATAAAAAAGCCCCGAACCAGTCGGGGCTTCACGCTGAGGATGCGGCCTCAGTTAAAACAGCTTAGCGAACCCCATCCTGGCGCAAGGCCGCCGGGGAGAAGTCTGCGGTGGAGGCGGTGAAACCGAAGTCATAGGCCTGCTTCTCTTCGTTCTTCATGCCCAGGGCCAGGTAGCGGCCGGACTGCAGGTCGTAGAGGGTTTCGATGGCGTACCACGGCACTTGCTTGTCGTAGTAGTTCTCGGCATGAGCTTCGGCGACGCGCCACAGTTGGCCGCGACCGTCGTAGTGGTCGATGACCGCTGCTTGCCAGGTGTCTTCGTCGATGAAGAAGTCACGCTTGGCATAGATGTGGCGCTGGCCTTCCTTCAGGGTCGCGACCACGTGCCAGACGCGGCGCAGCTCATAGCGCGCCAGGTCCTGGTTGATGTGGCCGGCCTTGATGATGTCGGCGTACTTGAGCTTCGGATCGTCGATCTTGTAGCTGTTGGAGGCGATGTAGATTTCTTTCTTGCCTTCAAGCTTCCAGTCGTAGCGGTCCGGTGCGCCGTTGTACATGTCGAGGTTGTCGGAGGTACGCAGGCCATCGGCAGCAGTACCCGGCCCGTCATAGGACACTTGCGGCGCCCGGCGCACACGGCGCTGGCCGGCGTTGTAGACCCATGCCGAACGCGGCTCCTTAACCTGGTCCAGGGTTTCATGCACCAGCAGTACACCACCGGCCAGACGCGCCGGTGCGGTGACTTGCTGCTTGAAGTAGAACAGCACGTTGCCCGGGTTTTTCGGGTCGTAGTCCTTCATCTTGTCGCGGAACACGAACTGATCGCGGAAGTACACCAGGCTGAACGAGCCGTTGGTTTGCGGCGTGGCCTGGGTCACCAGGCGGGTCACGCTGCCGCCGCGATAGCGGGTGATGTGGTTCCAGATGACTTCCACGCCGCTTTTCGGAATCGGGAACGGAACCGCGGTTTCGAAGTTTTCCAGGCCGTTACCGCCGGACACCAGGTTGGTGTTGGTGGCGTTTTTCTTGATCGAGGCAAACACATCGGCCGGCACGGTAGCGCCACGATGGGTCGGATAGACCGGCATCTTGAAGGTGTCCGGGTAGCGCTTGAACATCGCGTACTGCCCCGGCGCCAGCTTGTCCTTGTACTGCTCGACGTTCTGCGCGGTGATGGTGAACTGCGGCTGTTCGCTGGCATACGGGTTGGCCAGGAAGCCACGGGCATCCACGGCGCCGGCATTGGTCGGCAGCGGCGACCATTTAGGGATGGTGCCGGCTGCGTTACCAGCCATTTCGGCGCCCATCGGCGTCAAGGTCGTGCCCAACTTGGCGGCTTCATCCGCCGAGACTGCCGCCATGACGTTGCTCGCCAGGATCGACAGCCCAAGCACACCCACGTGCAACAAACTTCTAGTTATTTTCATGTTCTGGTTCTTCCTGAAAACAGACTGCTTAAAGAGGTTGTGCTTAGAAGTTCACGCCGGCGCTCAGCGCGATGAAGTCACGGTCATCCACGGTGGTGAACTTGCCACCAAAGAAGTTGGTGTAGTTGAGGCTGACGGTGTAGGTGTTCTGGTACTCGGCATCCACACCCAGGCTGACGGCCTTGCGACCTTCTTCAAAGTTGCCGCCAGGGCCAGGCGAATACCCTTTGACGTCATGGGACCAGGCCACGTTGGGCTTGAGGTTCACGCCGGCAAACACATCCGGGTATTCCCAGATGGCCCGGGCGCGATAACCCCAGGACGTGGCGGTGGTGTAGCCATCATTGTTGCAGTTGGTGTTCAGGCCGGACGCATTCGGCAGGCCTGCGCCGTTGGCTGTCGAATTGTTAAGCGCATTGCAGAAGCCGCCGGGCAGCGTGCCAGGGCCGAAGACCGGATCACGGCCGTAACGTGCCTGGTTTTTGCTCTCCAGGCCGCCGACGTGGGTCACACCGATTTCACCCACGGTGGTCAGGCGGGTGGCGCCCATGACCTGGTCGAAGAAGTGCGTGAAGGTGGTCTGGAACTGGGTCACTTCCTTGCGGTTGTAGCCGTGCAGGTCCTGGCCCGGTGTGCCCTTGAGCACCGACGCATTGCCAAAGCCCGGAATCGGCGTGACGCCCGCGTACAGGATATCGGTGGTGCTCAGTTGTACCGGCGCGTTTGGCCGGTAGCTCAGTTCACCACTCCAGGCGGTGCCGGTAGGCAACGTGGTGGAGAAGCTCAAGCCGTAGAGGCGGATATCTTCCGGGTACTCGACGAAGTACTGGGAGCTGCCTGCCACGATCAATGGCCGCAAGGCCGCCAGCGGCCCCAGCGGACGGGTGAAGGCCGAGTTTGGCGCACCGGTGGCGCTGAAGATCGGCGCACGGCTGTGGTAGTTCATGAAGTACGCACCGAACTCCGTGTCCAGCGGCTCGAAGTTGTAGTGCATGGCCACGCCGAACTGGCCGCTGTCGCGTGCATCACGGTCACCGCCGCGACGTACCAGCACCCCTTCGTTGTTCACATCCACGCCCAGGGCGTTAAGGGTCGGCAAGGCCGCGCCAGGGATGGTGGAGCGCTTGTTCAGCACCCGCAGGTTATTGCTGCAACCATCCGAGATGACGTCCGGCTGGGAGAAGAATGTGCCGCAGTTATCCGTGACGGTCTGGTCCCATTCGAGCTGGTAGAACGCTTCGGCCGAGAGGTTATCGGTGAGGGTTTGCGACACGTAGAACATGTTGACCGGAATCAAGCCTTCCTTGATTTCGGCGCCCGGACGACGGAACGCAGACACGTCGATCGGGTTGATGGAGTTGATACCGCCACCGATGAAGGTGCTTTCACCCCAGCTCACCACCTGTTTACCGAACCGCACGTTACCCGGCTGATCGGCGATGGTGTAGTTGTGGTAGATGAAGGCATCGAGGATCTGCCCGCCGGAAGACTTGGCGCCCTCTTTGCGGTTGTTGTTGCTGACGTTCTTGAAGTCCAGGTCTTCGTTTTGCAGCGCGAAGTCATACCAGTACTTGCCACGCACAAAGATGCCGGTGTCGCCGTATTTCAACTCGAGGTCATGGATACCCTTGAAGATCTTCGAGAAGGAATCACCCTTGTCAAAGTTCAAGTGGCCGTCATCGGAGGTCTGCGATAACCCCCTGCCACCGTTGTTGGCACCGATCAGGTCTTTATTGCGACCGGCAGTCGACCAGCTCGCCCCCACCGACAGGGATGAGTCGAAGCTGCCTTCGATTTCACCGATGTTGAAACTGACGCCGAATGCAGGCCCGGCGAGCGTAGAAGCGAGACTGACGGCCAGGGGCAGTCTTGCCCGGCGCCAGAACTGGTTTACTGAGGTCATCGACGCTACTCCATGTGCATTATTGTTATGGCAGTGAGTTCTTTCGTCTGGATGCATGTAACGGCCGGAATACAACGACTCCAATGCCGAACGGCAACCGGGCCCCCATGGCCCGCAGCGCAACATCCGTGAAAAACTCTGAGTGGGACTATAGCCAGCAGGGGGTACCGCTTGATCCCTCTAAAGTGTGATTTGCATCACCAACCCGTCTGCCACAGTCCTTTCGCCACGCCGACGAAGGCCGGCGAGGCAAGGATGGCTGAAAATCCCAAAATCACAAGTGAAGCCACGAGTTAGAGCATTGCCGCGCCCGAACGGGCGCGGCGAAGGGGGTCAGAGCGTGGACAGGAACGTGCTGTTGTTGGCCTGCCATTCGATGATGTCAACGCGGATACGTTTTTTGTCGAGTTTGCCGACACTGGTCTTGGGAATTTCGGTAACAACGGCGATCTGGCTTGGAATCGCCCACTTGCTCAAGTGGCCCAGTTCGACAAACGGCTTGAGATGCTCTTTGAGCTCGCGGGCACCTATCACATGGCCATCACGCACCACCAGCAACGCAAACGGGCGCTCGCCCCACTGTGGGTCGGCGATGCCCACCACCGCTACTTCGCGTACCGCCGGGTGACGGCTGACCAAATCTTCGAGGGCCAATGACGAGATCCACTCGCCGCCGGTCTTGATCACGTCCTTGATGCGATCGCGAATATCGATCACCCCAAACGCGTCCAGCGTGGCCACGTCGCCGGTGTGCATCCAGCCGCCTTCCCACAGCTCGGCGCCCTTTTGCGGCTCGTTGAAATACCCTTCGCTGAGCCACGGTGCACGCAGCACCAGCTCGCCCTGTGACTCGCCGTCGGCGGGCAAGAAGTTGCCGTTGCCGTCGATAATTGCCGCTTCCACCAACGGCCCGGGCACGCCGGCCTTGATGCGGTAGGTGGTGCGCTCGTCCTCGGTGCCCGCCATCAACTCTTCGTTGAGGTGAGCGCAGGACACCAGCGGCCCGGTCTCGGACATGCCATACGCGGCCGTCAGTTGAATGCCCCGCGCCTTGGACGCTTCATACAACGTGCGGTTGAGCGCGCTGCCGCCGATGACGATTTTCCAGCCACCAAAATCCACATTCTGGGCGGCCTTGGCATTGAGCACCATTTGCAGGATGGTCGGCACGCAGTGGGAGAAGGTGACCTTCTCCTTGCGCCACAGCTCCACCAGGTATTCCGGGTCGTAGCGGCCGGGGTAGACCTGTTTCAAGCCAAGCATGGTTGCCACATACGGCAGGCCCCAGGCGTGCACGTGGAACATCGGCGTGATCGGCATGTACACGTCGTTGGTGCCCAGCAGGCGCACGCTGTCGACGCTGCCCATGATGGTCGCCACACCGATGGTGTGCAGCACCAACTGGCGGTGGGTGAAATACACGCCTTTGGGGTTGCCGGTGGTGCCGGTGGTGTAGAAGGTGGTGGCGACGGAATTTTCGTCGAAGTCCTGGAAGTCGTACTTGGGGCCGGCGGCCGCCAGCAGGGTTTCGTACTCACCGACCAGATTCGGCAGCTCGGCAGTCCTGGCCTCACCGTCGGTGAGCAGCAGGGTTTTGTCGACCGTGGTCAGTTGCCCGGCAATCGCCTGGTAGAGCCCCACGAACTCGCTGTTGACCAGCACAAAGCGGTCTTCGGCGTGGTTCATGGTGTAGAGAATCTGTTCCGGCGACAGACGCACGTTGATGGTGTGGATCACCGCGCCGATCATCGGGATGGCGAACATGCACTCCAGGTAACGGTGGCTGTCCCAGTCCATCACGGCAACCGTGTCACCGGCCTTGACCCCGGCTTCAGTCAGCACATTGGCCAGCCGTGCGACCCGCTCGATCAGGGTTGGGTAGGTATAGCGCAGCTTGTCGCGATAGATGATTTCCCGGGTTTTCTCGTAACGCGCCCCGGACATCAGCAGGCGTTTGATCAACAGCGGGTATTGGTAAGCGCCTTCGGCGGGCGGGATAACACGGGTCTGCAACATACGAATCCCTTATCTGACTGCACGGTCTTGGCTAAGACCTGCACTGTAGAGCGCTAATGTTTCAGCCAAATCAGCCAAAGGAATGATTTGCAGCGGCCAATGAATGCTAGCTTTGCGCCAGCATCCAGGATTTACATAGATCGAAATGTGGGAGCGGGCTTGCTCGCGAAAGCGCTGGGTCAGCCAACTTTTCAGCCACTGATACACCGCCTTCGCGAGCAAGCCCGCTCCCACATTTTGTCCGTGCCCACTCAGGTACAGCGTTATTTCATGCTGGTAAACGCCAACTTCACGCCAATGGCAATCAGCACCGCGCCCATGGTCCGATCAAACCAATGCCCCATCCGCGCAAACCCAGCGCGTACGCGCTGCTGGCTGAACAACATGGCCACCAGACAAAACCACAACGCCGTCGCCACCGCCAGGTACACACCGTAACCGGCCTGGATCGCCAGCGGCGTGTGCGGGTTGATCACCACCGTGAACAACGACAGGAAAAACAGTGTGGCCTTGGGGTTCAAGCCATTGGTCACAAACCCTGCGGTAAACGCCCCGCGTGGGGTGCGCTCGCCGACTTCAGGGTGCAACTCGCCTTCGGCGGGCGGCTTGGCCGGCTGCGCGCGCAGGGCCTTGAAACCGATGTACAGCAGGTACGCAGCGGCGGCCCACTTCAGCGCGTTGAACAGCACAATGGACTGCGACACGATCAAGCCGATGCCCAGCAGCGAGTACCCCACGTGCAGGAAAATCGCCGAGCCCACGCCCAGCGCGGTCCAGGTGCCGGCGCGACGGCCATGGGTCACACTTTCACGCACCACCACGGCGAAATCCGGGCCGGGGCTGGCCACCGCCAACAAGTGAATCAAGGCTACGGTCAAAAACTCGGCGACGTACATGCTCACTCCATTAAGTAACTGATTATTTCATCTGATAGGCTCGGCAGATTACGCCTTCGAACCTCGTCGCAAAAGGTACAGTTGAGAATGAACAATCGCCGCGCCGTCTTCCTTGATCACCCGTCCCTGGACCTGGGCGACCTCGACCTCAGCGAACTGCGCAACCGCTTCAGTGACTTGCAGTTGTTCACCGACACCACGCCGCAGAATGTGCTTGAACGCGTGCAAGGCGCCCAGGTGGTGATCAGTAACAAGATCCTCCTCAACGCGCAAACCCTGGCGGCCTGCCCTGAGCTCAAGCTGATCCTGGTGTCGGCCACCGGCACCAACAATGTCGACCTCGACGCCGCCCGCGCCCACGGCATTACCGTGAGCAATTGCCACGGCTACGGTACGCCGTCGGTGGCGCAGCACACGATCATGCTGCTGCTCAACCTGGCGACGCGCTTGAAGGACTATCAACTGGATGTGGCGGCAGGCAAATGGCAACAGGCCAGGCAGTTCTGCCTGCTGGACTACCCGATTGTCGAGCTGGAAGGCAAAACCCTCGGCCTGCTCGGCCATGGTGAACTGGGCGGCGCGGTGGCACGCCTGGCCGAAGCCTTCGGCATGCGCGTGGTGCTCGGCGCCATTCCCGGGCGCCCTGCCCGCGCCGACCGCGTGCCGCTGGATGAACTGCTCGCACAGGTCGACGCACTGACCTTGCACTGCCCGCTCAATGAACACACGCGCGACTTTATCGGCGCCCGCGAACTGGCGCTGCTCAAGCCGGGCGCGTTTATCGTCAACACCGCGCGCGGTGGTTTGATCAACGAACAGGCGCTGGCAGATGCCTTGCGCAGCGGCCATTTGGGCGGCGCGGCCACCGACGTACTGAGCGTCGAACCGCCCGTGAATGGCAACCCGCTGCTGGCCGGCGACATTCCTCGCTTGATCGTTACCCCCCACAATGCCTGGGGCAGTCGCGAAGCGCGCCAGCGTATCGTCGGCCAACTGGCTGAAAACGCCCGAGGCTTTTTCAGCGGTGCCCCGCTGCGCGTCGTCAGTTGATAAACTGCGCCCCTTTTCAAGGAGCAGACTATGGATCCGCGCAGTGAAGTACTGCTTCGTCAGGCCGAACTTTTTCAAGGCAACCTGCTACTGGTAGGTTTGCCTGCCGACGACTTGCTCGGCCGCCTGCCCAATGCCCACGGCTGGAGCTGGCATGCCGGCGACCAGGCGGCACTGGATGCGCGCTTTCCCGAGCGCAGCCAGTTCGGCGTGAACGTGCCCGAATGCGGGTTTGATGCGGCGGTGATTTTCCTTCCAAAATCCAAAGACCTCACCGACTACCTGCTCAACGCCGTGGCCGCACGCTTGCCCGGCGCCGAGCTGTTTCTGGTCGGGGAAAAAAAGGGCGGCATCGAAAGCGCCGCCAAGCAGATGATCCCGTTCGGCAAGCCGCGCAAGCTCGACAACGCGCGGCACTGCCAACTGTGGCAAGTCACCGTGGCCAACGCTCCGCAGGCGGTCGCGCTGGAAAGCCTGGCGCAAGTCTTCGAGGTGCCGCTGGCCGAAGGGCCGCTGAAGGTGGTGAGCCTGCCCGGCGTGTTCAGCCATGGCCGCCTGGATCGCGGCACCGAGCTGCTGCTGGCGCATCTGGATAAGCTGCCGAGCGGGCATCTGCTGGACTTTGGTTGCGGCGCCGGCGTGCTTGGGGCGGCGGTCAAACGCCGCTACCCGCATAACAGCGTGACGATGCTCGACGTGGACGCCTTCGCCGCCGCCAGCAGTCGCCTGACCCTGGCAGCCAATGGTCTGGAAGCCGAGGTGTTGACCGGTGATGGCATCGACGCCGCGCCGATGGGTTTGAACGCGATTTTGAGCAACCCGCCGTTCCATGTCGGTGTGCACACGGATTATTTCGCCACGGAGAACTTGCTGCGAAAAGCGGCGAAACACTTGGCAAAAGGTGGCGAACTTCGCTTAGTCGCCAACAGCTTCCTCAAGTACCAACCGCTGATCGAAGAGCATCTGGGCGTGTGTGCGGTGAAGGCCGAAGGCAATGGTTTTCGCATTTATCGTGCCAAACGCGGCTGATGGCGATTTGAAAAAGAACGCTTGCCGAATGGGTTTTGCCTTGGCAGAATCCGCTCCGTCCTAGGGGAGTAGTCTCCCACGAGCCTTACGCTCGTCCGGCATACGTCAACATACTTGGTCAGCAGACCATGGCGTATGCGACCCAGGAGTCCGCACAGACGGACCGGGGTTTGACAAGACCTATGACACGCACACCTTACCCGGGGCGGGAAGGCTGTACGTGTCATAGCCGTGTCGACCCGCCCCTGGAAACCTACCTGATGCTGGATTCATTACTCGTTCCTACCGCAATCGTTGCCTTGGCCGAAATCGGCGACAAGACGCAGCTGCTCGCGCTCATCCTTGCCGCACGCTTTCGCAAACCCTGGCCGATCATCGCCGGCATTGTCGCCGCGACTCTGGCCAACCATGCGGCCGCCGGTGCCGTAGGGGCCTGGTTCGGCAGTTTCTTCTCGGACGCGGTGTTGCACTGGATCCTCGCAGCGAGCTTCTGTGCCACCGCGCTGTGGACTTTGGTGCCGGACAAACTCGACGATGACGAAGCCAGTACCACGCGCAAATTCGGGCCGTTCCTGACCACGCTGATTGCGTTCTTCCTCGCCGAAATCGGTGACAAGACCCAGATCGCCACGGTGATGCTGGCGGCGCAGTACCCGGAGTTGTGGCTGGTGATTATCGGCACCACGCTGGGCATGCTGATTGCCAACGTACCGGTGGTATTGGCGGGTAATTTTGCGGCGGAAAAACTGCCGCTGACCTTGATTCGTCGACTGGCGGCTACGGCGTTTTTCGTCCTGGCGGTGGTGGCGGTGTACAAGGCCATGCAAAGCAGCGGCTGGATCTAAAGCTGTAAACCCCAACCAATGTGGGAGCGGGCTTGCTCGCGAAAGCGGTGTGTCAGTCGGTAAATATTTGACTGAACTGACGCCTTCGCGAGCAAGCCCGCTCCCACATGTGGATCTTCACAAGTCCTAGAATATCAGGATTTTTTGGCCTGCTGGTAAAGCGGCATCACCTTCGGAATCGCCGCCTGCAACGAGGCGATTCGGCTGTCGGAAGCCGGGTGAGTGCTCATGAACTCCGGCGGCGCGCCTTCCGACGCCTTGGCCATCTTGTTCCACAAGGTGATCGCGGCATTCGGGTTGTAGCCGGCGCGGGCCGATAGCTCGAGGCCGATCAGGTCGGCTTCGTTTTCATTGGCGCGACTGTTAGGCAAGGTCATACCGTAGTTGGCCACGGTATCGGCCAAGGCCAGGCTGTCCTGGCCCAGGCCGAACAACGCACCGGCGCCCTGCTTGGCCATCTCGATGCCATACGCCTTGGACATGGCCTCACGCCCGTGTTCACGCAAGGCGTGGGCGATTTCATGACCCATCACGGCGGCCAGCTCGTCGTCGGTGAGCTTGAGCTTGTCGATCAACCCGCTGTACACGAAGATCTTGCCGCCAGGCCCGCAGTTGGCGTTCATCTCATCGCTTTTGATCAGGTTCACTTCCCACTTCCACTGCGCCGCATCCGGGCGGAAAGTCGGCGCCTGGGCGATCAGACGGTTGGCGATGGCCTGCACGCGCTTGGCGTTGGCACTGGTCTTGTCGAGCATGCCCTTGCCGCTCGCCTCGCCCAGCGTCTGCTGGTAGGACTGGGCATACATCTGGTCGACTTCCTGGCTCGACAGCATGCTGAACATGTACTGCTTGCGCTCCACGCCAACGGCACCGCCGCTGGTGGTGTTAACCGACTGGCAACCTGCCAGCAGCATCGCTGCGCTGAGTACGCTTACTGCCAATGACTTTTTCATGACGCTCTCCCTGAAACCTGGTGCGTATCCTAGGCGGTCATTTGTATCAACGCCAGATACACGCGACGTTTAACCACTAACTTTCAGATACATCCCACACCCCCACAGCGGCGGCGAACAGCTCGTTTGCGACATCTCGCACTATTTTACCGGCCAAGCCTTAAGCCTCCAGAGCCCATGGCCGATACATAAAAGGCAGCCCACCTGCCCCTGCGCCTGGAGCCTCCATGAAATTCAAGTCGATTCAGTTTTCTGTCGCCGCACTGACCGGAGCCATCGTGCTGAGCGTGGTCGCGGTGCTGGTGCTCTATGCAGTGTTTGCCGGTGCCCGCACCCAGGAGTTGGTGCAGGAGCGCACCCAGGCACAGTTCGAGCAGATCATCGAGCAGCGTCTCACCGCCCTTGTGCAAACCCAGGCCACGCTGGTCCAGCGCGAACTGGAAGCGCCGCTGGTGACCGCCAAAGGCCTGGCCACCGCCAACGCCCTGCTCGCGATGAAAGACGCCAAGGGCGAACCCGCGCTGCAGGTCGGCCGTGAGCAATTGATCAACCTGCTGCATGAAACCGTGGCGCGCAACCCGAAAATCCTCGGCGCCTACATCGGCTGGGAACCCAATGCCATCGACCATAACGACGCCGCCTATGTAAACACCCCAATTGTCGGCATGGCCGCCGACGGCCGTTTCCTGCCGTGGTGGTACCGCAACGCCGATGGCAGCCTGGGCCTGGATAAGCTCGCCGACGTCAACGACCAGAAAATCCTGTCCACCGGCGTGCGCGCCAGTGAGTACTACCTGTGCTCCAAAGAGAGCAAGAAACCCTGCGCCATCGACCCGGCGCCTTACAAGGTCGGGAATGCGATGGTGATGCTCGCCTCGTTTATCGAACCGATCATGGTCGACGGCACGTTCCAGGGCATCGTCGGCGCCGACCTGTCGGTGAACTTTATCCAGGACATGCTCACCCGCGCCGACCAGAACCTCTATAACGGCGCCGGCGAACTCGCGCTGATCTCCAGCAACGGTCGCCTGGTGGCCTACACCAAGGACGCCGGCAAGCTTGGCGAAAAAGCCAGCGACCTGCTCGACAGCAACGAGCTGGCCAACCTGGCCCAGTTGAAAGTCGGCGAAGTGCGCTACGACATCGACAAGGAACACGGGCATATCGAACTGTTCCTGCCCTTCAACATCGGCCAGACCGAAGCGCGCTGGACCTTGATGCTGCAACTGCCGCTGAGCGCTGTGATGGCCGACTCGCAGAAGCTGCAAAGCGACCTGCAAGCCCAGCGCAAGACCGACACCTTCGGCATGGCTATGGTTGGCCTGTTGATCGCCGGTATCGGTTTGCTGGTGATCTGGCTGGTGGGCCATGGCATCGCCCGCCCGCTCAAGCAGATGGTGGCGATGCTTAACGATATCGCCCAAGGCGAAGGCGACCTCACCCGCCGCCTCACCAGTGATCGCGCCGATGAGCTGGGCGCGATTGCCAACGGCTTCAATACCTTCCTGATCAAGTTGCAGGGCATGATCACTCAGGTAGTGAGTTCGGTGCAGAAGGTCAGCGACTCTTCGGAACACACCGCCGACATCGCGATTCGCACCAACCAGGGCGTGCATAAACAGATGGTCGAGATCGACCAGGTGGCCACCGCTGTGCACGAAATGACCGCCACTGCGCAAGACGTGGCACGTAACGCCACCCAGGCCGCGCAAGCTGCCAGCCACGCCGACCAGGCCGCGAGCCAGGGCATGCGCATTGTGCGCGAGACGTCCACGTCCATCGGCGCGCTGGCTGAAGAAATCGGCAAAGCCGTGGGCGTGGTGCAAACCCTGGCCAAGGACAGCGAAAACATCAACGCGATCCTCACGGCGATTCGCGGAATTGCCGAGCAGACCAACCTGCTGGCGCTCAACGCCGCCATTGAGGCGGCCCGTGCCGGCGAACAAGGCCGTGGTTTTGCGGTGGTCGCCGATGAGGTGCGCAACCTGGCACAGAAAACCCAGAAGGCCACCGAAGAAATCCAGACCATGATCCAGCAGCTGCAACAAGGCACGCGGGATGTGGTGCGGGTGATGGAAGACAGCCAGAACCGTACCGACGAAAGCGTGCAGCACGCGGCGAAGGCGGCCCAAGCGCTGGAGACCATTACCCAGGCGGTGTCGGTGATCAACGACATGAACACGCAGATCGCCAGTGCGGCCGAGGAACAGAGCGCGGTGGCCGAGGACATCAATCGCAATGTGATCAATATTGGCCAGGTGGCCAATGAGGTGGCGGGTGGTGCGGATGAGTCCAGTGCAGCGAGTGCGGATCTGACCAAGCTGGCGGAGCAGCAGCGGCGGTTGATCAATCAGTTCAAGGTTTAGTGATCTGCGGTGGTTTTGAGCCCGCCTTCGCGAGCAAGCCCGCTCCCACATTTTGATTTGTGAACACCGTCAAATGTGGGAGCGGGCTTGCTCGCGAAGAGGCCAGCACATTCAACCTCAACCTGGCGTCAGGCACTCCGGCCCATTCAACTTCGGATCATTGACCATATTGGCCAACACCCGCTCGCGCAACGCGGCAGGCTCGCTGGCCAACAACCCCTGCAACACGTGCAGCGGCGTCTCAGGATTGAGCCACGCCTCTTGCCCCGCCGCATCCAGAATCAACGGCCGCCGCTGGCTCTGCGCGGCCTGGGTCACCACCGCTGTACTCAGCCACACCTGCTCCTGCACCGGATAAGCCTCCCAGATCGCCGCAAAAAACAGCGTCGAGCCTTCGCCCGGCGTCAGCCAATACGGGCGTTTACGCTGGGTGCCGCGCCATTCGTAGAAACCGTTGGCCGGCAACAGGCAGCGGCGCTGGCGCAAGGCTTCGCGAAACATCGGTTGTTCGGCCAGGGTTTCGGCGCGCGCGTGGGCTGGCGTGCGCGACAGGTCGGTGAGCCACGGTGGCGTGAGGCCCCAACGCGCACGGGCCAGGGTGCGCTGGCCTTCGCTCAGGCGCTGGATCAGCACCGAATCATTCGGGGAGATGTTCCACTGGGCCTGCTGGTCGGCCGGGAAGCCCGGCAAGGCAGCAAAGGAAGGGTTCCAGCGAAACAGGGCATAACGTCCACACATGGGGCAACACGACTCTTGGGGTAAACCGACCGACAGCCTAACAGACCAACACGTCGGGGAAGCTGTCGGGTTCATCGCCGGGCATGGGTTGGGCGCCGTTGTAGGCCGTAATCAATTCACGGGCGTAGGCAGCCTGGTCGTTGTGCACTTCCAGGCCCAACAGGCCGAAGATCGGCAATTCGCCGGTACCACCGAGCAAATGGCGCCCCACCAGGTGCGCCTCGATGCCTTCGCTGGCAAGCATCTGTTGCAGCAGCTCGCCTTCCATCAGGTTTTCCGGTTCATAGATCCGCTGCATGGGGTGTACCTGTTACTCGTTTTCGCTGCGCACGTTCAGCATCCATTCATCGCCGTGCACTTGCAGGTCGAAAATAATCGGCCGGCAACAGACCGGACAGTCCTCTATATATTCTTGATCACCGCCGGAAAGGTCCAGAACCGCTTCAGCCGGTTCACCACAATAAGGACAATCGTACGACTCGGTTTCCAGCATCGCGGTCTCCCAGGTGACTTGTGCGTATAATCGCCGGTCTATTTACAGGGCTATTCACGGCAGAGCCAATATTGCGGCCGCACCCTGATATTTCCTTTACTTACCCTAGCCGTTTCTAACAAGAGAGCATGATGGGCGAATTCGATACCATCCGACCTTACAACGACAGCGAAGTCCCGGCCGTGCTGGCGCGTCTGTTCAGTGACAAGGCCTTTCTGGACATCCTGACTCACTTTCGCTTCCCGCGCTTTGCCGGCGCCCTGGGCTGGCTGCTCAAGCCGATGATCGCCCGCAAGCTGCGCCGTGAATTTGCCGGCGTCACCACCGTGGCCACGCTGCAGGACAAAGTCGAGTATTACGTCGATCACACCATTGATCGCGCGACGGACGGCGTGACCTACACTGGCGTCGAGCAGCTCAAGTCCGGCACCGCCTATCTGTTTCTGGCCAACCATCGCGATATCGTGATGGACCCGGCCTTCGTCAACTATGCCGTATACCACGCCGGCCTGCCGACGCCACGTATCGCCATCGGCGACAACCTGCTGCAAAAGCCGTTTGTCAGCGACCTGATGCGCCTGAACAAGAGCTTCATCGTGCACCGCTCGATCACTGGGCGAAAGGAGAAGATGGCGGCGTATAACCTGCTGTCGGCCTATATCAACCATTCGATCCGCAACGATTGCCAGTCGATCTGGATCGCCCAGGCCGAAGGCCGCGCCAAGGATGGCGATGATCGCACCGAGTCGGCAATCCTCAAGATGTTCCATGTCAGCCGCAAGGACGAGCCGTTTGCCGAGGTGATCCAGTCGCTGAACCTGACGCCGGTGTCGATCAGCTATGAATACGACCCGTGCGACAGCGCCAAGGCCCGCGAACTGTACATCCGCGCCACCACCGGCACCTACAGCAAGGCGCCAGGCGAAGACGATGTGAGCATTGCGCTGGGTATTACCGGCTACAAGGGCCGCGTGCACGTGAACTTTGCCCCGCCGATTACCGAGCGTTTTGAAGACACCAAGCTGCTGGCCGTGGAAATGGACCGGCAGATTCTCGGCGGTTATCGCCTGTTCCCGGTGCATTACCTGGCGTACGCGCAGTGGAGCGACGCCGACCCGCAATTGCAGGTGCCGGCGGCAGCCGACGTGTTCCCGGCCGATGAGTTGGCCAAGGCCAAGGCGGAGTGGGAGCGGCGTTTGAATGAGTGCCCGGCGGAACACCGGCCGTACTTGGTGACGCAGTATGCGACCCCGGTAAGGAATCAATACCGGGTCAAGGCCGGGATTGCTCTCTAATCACCGAAGCAAAAAATGTGGGAGCGGGCTTGCTCGCGAAAGCGGTGGTTCAGTCAAAGATGTATCGACTGACACCCTGCATTCGCGAGCAAGCCCGCTCCCACATTTTGGTTTTGCAGTGGTTTTAGAGGTGGGTGCTGAGCCAGGACACGGCCAGCGCCAGGGCGAGGCAGCCAAACCCGACGCGGTAAGCCAGGCGATGCGACCGTTCGGTACGCACATCCAGAAACAACATCGGTTGGTCGATCGCGCGGTCTTCGCTTTGGGCGGTCAGGTCGGCCTGCGCTCGCTGCTCGCGCAGGCGGGTAATGAACAGCAGCGCTGCACCCGAGCAGGCCACCAATAAAGCCACAGCATTGATCAACAGTGCGGGCAGCGCCATCGCAAACCTCGGTAGACGAGTGTCCTGGTACCAATTCAGATACAAACCTGAATGATATTGGCCTCCTGCCGCTGAAACGTTCCGTCCCCCATGTACGGCTAATGTATCCAGTAATTTACAGCGTCACCTGAACGTCACCTTAACAAGCCACTCTGTTGCCCTTCGAACGCTTGGGAGCTTGTCATGCTGCACGCACAAAACCAGGATCGGCTGTACCTGATGGCCCAGAACGATGAGCAGGAAGCGCTGGTCGGCGGCCTCGCATTCAACGTCCAGGACCGCCACTGGCTGGTGTATTGCGCCCTCGGCGGGCACCAGCATGCCGACCTGCCGGAGCTGGACCTGCTCACAGGCGTGAGTGTGCTGGACTTTTATGTCGAAACGGCTGCATGAAGGCTACAGGCATAAAAAACCGGGCTCATTGCTGAGCCCGGTGATCGGGGCGTTGCGCGCCCGCCTGACGCTTACTGCGCGTTGAGAAGCGAACCGATGCTCGGGTCTTTGAACAAGCGCGTCAGGGCGTCGCTCAACACGTCGCTGACCAGCTTGGTGTTGGTTTCCTGGTTCGGCGACATACCGAAGCGCTGGTTCAGGGACGCGCCGTAGCGGCCACTGTAGCGGCGTGTACCGGCGCTGACGTCGGACTTGAAGGTCGCGCCGATGGAGGCTTCCGTCACATACAGGCCTTCTTTGGGCGACTGGTACTTGAGCTCAGCCAGGGTGATGGTCAACTGCGGCGCGCCCGGCGAGTTGGCCGGGGTAAAGCCCAGCAGGCGCACGGCGGCTTCAGCCTGGGCTTGCAGCTTGGGCAGCACATCCTGACCCTGGACCGAAATCAGCGCAGTCTCAGGGTACAGGCCACCACGGGAACCCAGGGTGGGCGAAGGACGACCATCTACCACGCGCACCGACACCGGCTGGCCATGGCCGACAGGCGCCAGTTGCGCCGTGACTTTAGGTTGCGGGCTGAGTTGTTGCGGGCTGTTGGCGCAGCCAACCAGGGTCAAACTGGTCACAGTGATCAAACCGAACAACAGGCGTTGCAACATACTCATTTCTCCAGGACTGGGTGCAAACAGGCCGCCAGTATAACGGCGCATGTGGGCCACCCACCAGCCATCCTGAACGTCAGCTGAAGGCGGGCTGAAATTACAATTTCGCATAATTTCGTCACTCCACTGTCATGGCACACTGGCAACCTTCGAGCATGTAACGTAACAGGTACAAAGCCATGCGCCTTCTTAAATCATTGTTCATGTCACACCCCCGCCATCGCCATTACGCACGGCTCGATGCCAACGGCCATTGCGTGGCGTTCAAGCAGTGCAGCCTGCCACCTGTGGGCGAGGGCTGGGTGGAAGTCTCGGAGACTCACCTGGGCTGGATGCACCGTCCATTGCCGATGAGTGCCCGAATCAGCCCGCAGGTTGCTCACAGGCATTCGCGGCACGCACTGGCTTCCTGAACAGCCCTAATAAAAGTCACAAAACACGCCCATTTCCCCGACGTTCTTCGCTACAATCTCCCCCCGATTATAAGGACGTCTCCTGATCGGGCCCCGCAGCACCGTTAATGCCTCGGTATTAACCCCCCAATCGCCCACAGAGAGCCGCCCACACAGATCGAGTGAAGCTGGCGCGCTTGCTGATTTCTTTGCAAACCACCCCTCTTTGCCGAATCTGCCAGAGCTGCCATTGCGCTCGGCCACTTGAGTTGTTTGCCCGTCTTGCTGCGTGTCGGCAGGGTTTACGGGCCAGGTGCCAGGCTGGGGCAGCCCTTTTTTGAGGTTCACGTCTTCAAAAGAGCGTGAAAAAACGGGTTTTCACAACTTCACAAGAGTGTGGCGAGCAAATGAATAGTTTGGCGTTTGTACAAGCACCATCAGCGTCTGGAACAGCCCAACCACACAGGACCGAGTACTCCTCAAACACCGGAGCTTGAGCCTGTCCGCTACGGATTGGTTGCACGAATCGCACGCTTTGACCATAAGTCGAATTGCCACAGGCGCCCATGAATGCGTTCATAGGCAGATTAGCCGGCAGGAAGCGTGTGCTGAAGTTGCAAAGAATTGCGAAACGGACATGGCGATCCTGGCCATGGGTAACCTGGGGCAACACGTGAACCGCCCCGTCACTCCTGGCAGCCATGCCGTCAATTTGGTGCTGCAGATTTTGGAGACGCGTTAAATGGCGCATAACGAAGCAGTCGACGTAGTACTGGTAGGGGCCGGCATCATGAGTGCCACCCTGGCCGTATTGCTCAAAGAGCTCGACCCCGGCCTCAAGCTGGAAGTCGTTGAGCTGATGGATTCGGGTGCCGCGGAGAGTTCCAACCCGTGGAACAACGCCGGCACCGGCCACGCCGGGCTGTGTGAGCTGAACTACACGCCGCAGGCCGCCGATGGTTCCATCGACATCAAGAAAGCCGTGCACATCAACACCCAGTTCGAGGTATCGAAGCAGTTCTGGGCGTACCTGACCAAAAAGGGCACCTTTGGCTCGTCCAAGTCCTTTATCAGCCCGGTGCCGCACCTGAGCTTCGTGCAAGGCGACAAAGGCGTGTCCTTCCTCAAGAAGCGCTTTGAAACCCTCAGCCAGCACCATGCGTTCTCGGACATGCATTACACCGAAGACCGCAATGAGATGGCCGAGTGGATGCCGCTGATGATGCCGGGCCGCCCGCTCGATGAAAAAATCGCTGCCACCCGCGTGATGAACGGCACCGACGTCAATTTCGGCGCCCTGACCAACCAACTGCTGTCGCACCTGACCAGCGCACCCGATGCCCAGGTCAAGTACAGCAAGCGCGTCACCGGCCTCAAGCGCAATGGCGCGGGCTGGACCGTGAGCATCAAGGACGTCAACAGCGGCAACAGCCGCGAAGTCGACGCCAAGTTCGTCTTCCTCGGCGCCGGCGGCGCGGCCCTGCCGCTGCTGCAAGCTTCGGGCATCGAAGAGAGCAAAGGCTTCGGTGGCTTCCCGGTCAGTGGCCAGTGGCTGCGTTGCGACAACCCGGAAGTGGTCAAGCACCACCAGGCCAAGGTTTACAGCCAGGCCGCCGTGGGCTCGCCGCCGATGTCAGTGCCGCACCTGGACACCCGCGTGGTCGACGGCCAGAAATCCCTGCTGTTCGGGCCATACGCCGGCTTTACCACCAAGTTCCTCAAGCACGGCTCGTTCCTCGACCTGCCGCTGTCGGTTCGCGCCGGCAACATCGGCCCGATGCTGGCGGTCGCTCGCGACAACATGGACCTGACCAAGTACCTGGTCAGCGAAGTGATGCAGTCCATGGAGCAGCGTCTGGAATCCCTGCGCCGCTTCTACCCTGAAGCCAAAGCCGAAGACTGGCGCCTGGAAGTGGCCGGCCAACGGGTGCAGATCATCAAGAAAGACCCGAAAAAAGGCGGCGTGCTGCAATTCGGCACCGAGCTGGTCGCGGCCAAAGACGGCTCGCTGGCCGCCCTGCTGGGCGCGTCCCCAGGTGCTTCGGTGACGGTTTCGATCATGCTGGAACTGATCGAGCGCTGCTTCCCGGCCAAGGCTGCCGGAGAGTGGGCGGCCAAGCTGCACGAGATCTTCCCGGCGCGGGAAAAAGTGCTGGAGACGGATGCTGAGCTGTATCGCAAGATCAATGCGCAGAACAACATCAGCCTGGAGCTGGTTGAGCAAAGCAACGAGGCTGAAAGCTTCGCTTGAGGTCTTGACGCGGAGCGTCAGTGGAGGCATTCCCACGCGGAGCGTGGGAACGATCAAACGCCCTTCGGGGCGTTTTTTTGTGGCCCGAATAATCAGCCGCGAGCGTTTTCGATCAGCTCGATGTACTCGGGTGCGTTGCGCTGGTCCTTGATCAGCTCGACGAAGGTCTGGCCATGCTCGTCCTTGCCGTCCAGGTCCAGGCCAGCCTCTTTGAAAAAGCCCAGGAAGCGCTCGAAGTCATCGATACGCAGGCCACGGTAGGCCTTGATCAGCTTGTGCAGGGACGGTGAAGTCGCGTCAACTGGCTCAAAATCCAGGAACAACTTGATCTGGTCGTCGCCGATCTCGTCACCAATCACCTGTTTCTTATCTTTACGCATTACCGACTCCAGCCTGCAGACATTACACGGGATTAGCAGTTTACCTGCGGCACACACGCTTCGGAAGCAACGAAAACCACTGTGGGAGCGGGCTTGCTCGCGAAAGCGGTGTATCAGTTTAAGTTGAGTTGATTGACCCACCGCATTCGCGAGCAAGCCCGCTCCCACATTGGATTACCTGCGGCCTCACGATTTAGCGCGAACGGCGCCTGTGTGCAGGTCCGCCCAGATATGCCCATTGGCATAACTGAGAAACTGTACATACACCGTGTCATTGCGCAGCAGGTCGACAATCACTCGATATTGCGCCATCGGGTAAGAAAGGGTCAGGGTCTTGCTGGCGTCATCAAACAGCGGCTTTTTCAGGCTTTTGCTTTCGGCGTCGAAATTGAGCACCACCTGGGCGATGGTCGCGCCTTTGTTCAAGGATTTGCCCTTGAGGCGGATCATCAACGGCGAAGTCACCGGAATCGGCTGTTGCGTTGATTGCCGCTGGTTACCCACCACCACCGCATATTCGGTAACTTGCAGCAGTTGCTGCTGGTCGGGCGTTTGCGCGCGCAGGGTGAGGTCATCCGGCGGCAGGAACTGGCTGTGCATCGGCGCGGGCGCGGCAGCCAGTGGCAAACTGAGAGTCAACGCCAGGGCGGCGCAGGTGCGTGTCAACAGGCTCATGGGCCGCTCCGTAGAAAGATAGCCGAGCACTGTAGCTCAATCGAACTGGGCGAGCATCCAGCGTTGGTACTCGGCCACACCGGCTTCGCCTTCGCGGGGCGCCCAGTCGGGTGACTCGCCCACGCCTATCGGTCGATACGGCCCGGCCTTGCATTCAAACATCACGCTATCGGGTTCCAGCACCACCAGGCCATGAAACACGCCTGGCGGCAAATCGACGCCTGCGCACTCACCGCCAGCCTGCAAAATGCGCTTGGCAATCACCTGGCCGGTGTCGCTGAACACCAGTATGCCGAGGCTGCCCTTGAGCACCAGCAAGGTTTCCGCCTTGTCGGCACTCAGGTGCCGATGCGGCGGCACATAGGTGTCGGGCTGCAGTCCGACGGCCAGGCGATGGCAGGGTTCTTCCATCTGATGCAAGTTGTGATGGTGCCGGCCGCGAGGGCTGGCAGCCGCTTTCTCGGCCAATTGCGCGAACAACGTCTGATCAAGAAAGCGCGCCATGGTTTACATCCCTTTAACCGCGTAGATGCCATTGGCGTTACGCCAGTAGCCTTTGTAGTCCATACCGTAGCCGAAAATGTAACGGTCGATGCACGGCAGACCGAAGTAATCGGCTTTGAGGTCCGGGCGGGCTTTGCGGTCGTGGTCTTTGTCGATCAATACGGCGGTGTGCACTTTGCGCGCACCGGCGTGTTTGCAGAAGTCGATGATCGCGCCCAGGGTGTGACCTTCATCGAGGATGTCGTCGATGATCAGCACGTCGCGGTCGATGAACGACACTTCCGGCTTGGCTTTCCAGAACAGGTCGCCGCCGCTGGTCTCGTTGCGATAACGGGTGGCATGCAGGTACGAGGCTTCCAGCGGGAATTGCAGATGAGTCAGCAATTTGCCGGCGAAAATCAGGCCGCCGTTCATCACGCAGAAGACCACCGGGTTGGTGTCGGCCATTTCGCGGCTGATGTGTGCGCCGACCTTGGCGATCGCTTCTTCGACTTGCGCTTCGGTGTACAGGCAGTCAGCCTCGCGCATGATTTGACGGATATGCTCGAGATCAGCGGACATGGCGCTCTCCAAGGGGGTGCTGTGGCAAGAAAAGCGGGCAAAGGTACGCATGTGAGGCGCAACGATCAAGCCTTAATGGACTAACGTACTAGATGTCTATAGGACAACACCCTCGGATAGATTAATCTAGGCCGGTTTTTTTGCCCGCCGCCGGAGCCTTTCCCATGCCCACTCGCGAGATCCGCCACCCGCTGATCCGACACAAACTCGGCCTTATGCGCCGTGCCGACATTAGCACGAAGAATTTCCGTGAGCTTGCTCAGGAAGTCGGAGCGCTGCTGACTTATGAAGCGACCAAGGATTTGCCGCTTGAAACCTACGAGATCCCCGGTTGGGCCGGTCCCGTACAAGTGGAGAAAATCGCCGGTAAGAAAATCACCGTAGTGCCTATCCTGCGCGCCGGTATCGGCATGCTCGAAGGCGTGCTCAGCCTGATCCCGGGCGCCAAAGTCAGCGCCGTGGGCGTGGCCCGCAATGAAGAAACCTTGCAGGCGCACACCTACCTGGAAAAACTCGTCCCGGAAATCAACGAACGCCTGGCAATGATCATCGACCCGATGCTCGCCACCGGCAGTTCCATGGTTGCCACCATCGACCTGCTGAAAAAGGCCGGTTGCAAGGACATCCGCGCCATGGTGCTGGTGGCTGCGCCCGAAGGCATCGCCGCCGTCGAAAAGGCTCACCCGGACGTGCAGATCTACACCGCCTCCATCGACGAGCGCTTGAACGAACACGGCTACATCATCCCAGGCCTGGGCGATGCCGGTGACAAGATCTTCGGCACCAAGCAGAAGGACGCGTGAGCATGCAGGATGAATTCAACGACCCGCTTTGGCGCCAGATCCTGTCTGGCGCACAAATGCTGTTTGTAGCATTTGGCGCGCTGGTGTTGATGCCACTGATCACAGGTCTTGATCCAAACGTCGCACTGTTCACCGCAGGCCTGGGCACGTTGCTGTTCCAGGTGGTGACAGGGCGGCAGGTGCCGGTATTCCTGGCATCGAGCTTTGCGTTTATCACCCCGATCATTCTCGCCAAGGGCCAGTTCGGCCTCGCGGCGACCATGGGCGGCGTGATGGCGGCCGGTTTCGTTTACACCTTCCTGGGCCTGGCTGTTAAGGTCAAAGGCACGGGCTTCATCGACCGCCTGCTGCCGCCGGTGGTGATAGGCCCGGTGATCATCTCGATCGGCCTGGCCATGGCGCCGATTGCCGCCAACATGGCGATGGGCAAAGCCGGTGATGGCAGCGAGCTGATCCATTACCAGACGGCGATGCTGATTTCGATGCCGGCACTGCTGACCACCCTGATCGTCGCGGTATTCGGCAAAGGCATTTTCCGCCTGGTGCCGATTATCTCCGGCGTGCTGGTCGGCTTTGCCATGTCGTTCTACTTTGGTGTGGTCGACACGGCGAAGATCGCCGCCGCGCCGTGGTTCGCCCTGCCCCACTTCACCGCGCCGGAGTTCAACTGGCAGGCGATTCTGTTTATCGTCCCGGTGGCCCTGGCCCCGGCGATCGAACATATCGGCGGTGTGATTGCGGTGGGCAGTGTGACCGGTCGCGATTACCTGAAAAAGCCCGGCCTGCACCGCACCTTGCTGGGTGACGGGATTGCCACCACCGCTGCCGGCCTGTTCGGCGGCCCGCCAAACACCACCTACGCCGAAGTGACTGGCGCAGTGATGCTGACCAAGAACTACAACCCGAAAATCATGACCTGGGCGGCCGTGTTTGCTATCAGCCTGGCGTTTATCGGCAAGTTCGGCGCGTTGCTGCAAAGCATCCCGGTACCGGTGATGGGCGGGATTCTGTGCCTGCTGTTCGGCTCGATTGCGGCGGTGGGCATGAACACGCTGATTCGCCACAAGATCGACCTGGGCGAAGCGCGCAACCTGGTGATCGTCTCGGTGACGTTGGTGTTCGGGATTGGCGGTGTGCTGGTCGGCACCGGCACTGGCCCGGATGACTTCGGCCTCAAGGGCATCGCCCTGTGTGCGGTGGTAGCGATTGGTTTGAACCTGCTGCTGCCGGGCAATGATGGCTGGAAGAACAAGAAGCCGGATGAGCCGTTGATCTAACTGGCTCAACGCAAAATAAGTGTGGGAGCTGGCTTGCCAGCTCCCACATTTTTTTATCTTCAGTGTGGCTTAGAGCTCACCGAGGCCATCGATCAGCGCCTGGTTCTGCTCTGGCGTACCGATGCTGATCCGCAGGAACTGGGCAATCCGCTCCTGCTTGAAGTGCCGCACAATCACCCCTTGCTCACGCAGCTTTGCGGCCAAACCCGCGGCGTCGTGCCGTGGGTGACGAGCAAAGATGAAGTTGGCCGCTGAAGGCAACACTTCAAAACCCTTGCCCTCCAATTGCGCGACCACCGTGTTGCGGCTGTCGATCACCTGCTTGCAGGTCTTCTCGAAATATTCACGGTCCTCAAACGCCGCCGCCGCCCCGACAATCGCCAGGCGATCCAGCGGGTAGGAGTTGAAGCTGTTCTTGACCCGCTCCAGCGCTTCGATCAGGTCCGGGTGGCCCACGGCCAGGCCTACACGCAAACCGGCCAGTGAGCGCGATTTGGACAGGGTCTGGGTCACCAGAAGGTTCGGGTAGCGATCCACCAGGCTGATGGCGGTTTCGCCGCCGAAGTCGATATAGGCTTCATCCACCACCACCACCGAATCCGGACTGGCCTTGAGGATCTGCTCCACCGCGTCCAGCGCCAGTACGCAGCCAGTCGGCGCGTTCGGGTTGGGGAAGATGATCCCGCCGTTGGGCTTGGCGTAGTCGGCCACGCGGATCTGGAATTGCTCATCCAGCGGCACCGGGGCGGACTTGATGCCGTAAAGGCCGCAGTACACCGGGTAAAAGCTGTAGCTGATGTCCGGGAACAGCAGCGGCAAGTCGTGCTGGAACAGGCCGTGGAAGATGTGCGCCAGCACTTCGTCGGAGCCGTTGCCGAGGAACACTTTGCCGGCGTCAACGCCGTAGTACCTGGCCACGGCCTGCTTGAGCAGGTCGCTGTTGGGGTCGGGGTACAAACGCAGGTTGTCGTTCAACTCGGCCTGCATCGCCGCCAGCGCCTTGGGCGATGGGCCGTAGGGGTTTTCATTGGTGTTGAGCTTGACCAGTTTGGTCAGCTTCGGTTGTTCGCCGGGTAAGTAAGGCACGAGGTCCTTGACGAAGGGGCTCCAGAATTTGCTCATGCCTCATTTCCCCTCTTCAAGGATGCGATATTCGGCGCTACGCGCGTGGGCGCTCAGCGATTCACCACGGGCCAGCACCGAGGCAGTCTTGCCCAGTTCGGAGGCGCCTTGTGGCGAGCAGAAGATAATCGACGAACGCTTCTGGAAGTCATACACCCCCAGCGGCGATGAGAACCGCGCGGTGCCGGACGTCGGCAGCACGTGGTTGGGGCCGGCGCAGTAGTCGCCCAGGGCTTCGCTGGTGTGGCGGCCCATGAAGATCGCACCCGCGTGGCGGATCGACGGCAGCCAGGCCTGCGGGTCGGCTACAGATAATTCCAAGTGCTCCGGCGCAATGCGGTTGGCCACTTCGATGGCCTGTTCCATGTCACGCACCAGAATCAGCGCACCACGGCCATTGATCGACTTCTCGATGATCTCGGCGCGGTCCATGGTCGGCAGCAGCGTGTTGATGCTGGCGGCGACCTTGTCGAGGAACTCGGCGTCCGGACTGACCAGAATCGCCTGGGCGTCTTCGTCGTGCTCGGCCTGGGAAAACAGGTCCATGGCGATCCAGTCCGGGTCGGTCTGGCCGTCGCACACCACGAGGATTTCCGAAGGGCCGGCGATCATGTCGATACCGACCTGGCCAAACACGTGGCGCTTGGCGGTGGCGACATAGATGTTGCCTGGGCCAACCACCTTGTCGACCTTCGGCACGCTTTCGGTACCGTAGGCCAGGGCTGCAACGGCTTGCGCCCCCCCAATGGTGAACACACGGTCGACGCCGGCGATGCAGGCAGCGGCCAGCACCAGCTCGTTGATTTCACCACGCGGGGTCGGCACCACCATGACCACTTCGGTTACGCCCGCCACTTTGGCCGGGATCGCGTTCATCAGCACCGATGACGGGTACGAGGCCTTGCCGCCGGGCACGTACAGACCGGCGCGGTCCAGCGGCGTGACCTTTTGGCCCAGTACGGTGCCGTCGGCTTCGGTGTAGCTCCAGGAATCCTGTTTCTGTTTTTCGTGGTAGCTGCGCACCCGCGCCGCCGCCACTTCCAGGGCTTGGCGCTGGGGTGCTGTGATGCGTGTCAGCGCCAGCTCCAGGCGTTCACGGGGCAGGATCAGGTCAGCCATGGACTTCACGTCCAGGCCGTCGAACTGACGGGTGAAATCCACCAGCGCCGCATCACCGCGCTCACGCACAGCCTTGATAATGTCGAGCACTCGCTGGTTGACCGAGTCGTCAGACACGCTTTCCCAGCTCAGCAGATGATCCAGATGATGGGCGAAATCCGGGTCGGCAGCGTTGAGTCGGGCAATTGCAGTGGACGTGGTCATAGCGAGGGCCTCAATAGAATTGGCAAAAACTCAGGCGCCCTAAACTAGCAGTCATTTCCGCTTGGGCACCTGAGAATTCTGGCTATGAGGCGGATAGACGGGCGCAGCCTAAGGCCGCGCGGGTGAGTCAACCGCGGTGTCGAGACTCCACTGCCTTGCGCAGGGTGTCGATCAACGCCTGGATACGGGCGTGCTGCATTTTCATGGAAGCTTTGTTGACGATCAGGCGGGAGCTTATGTCAGCAATGAAATCCTGGGGTTCGAGGCCGTTGGCACGCAGGGTGTTGCCGGTGTCGACCACGTCGATGATCTTGTCGGCCAGGCCGATCAGCGGCGCCAGCTCCATCGAGCCGTAGAGCTTGATGATGTCGACCTGACGGCCTTGCTCGGCGTAGTAGCGTTTGGCGACGTTGACGAACTTGGTGGCCACGCGCAGGCGACCTTTAGGCTCAACATCACCGACACGGCCGGCGGTCATCAGCTTGCACAGGGCAATACGCAGGTCCAACGGTTCGTACAGGCCCTGGCCACCGTATTCCATCAGCACGTCTTTACCGGCAACGCCGAGGTCGGCGGCACCATGTTCAACGTAGGTCGGCACGTCGGTAGCCCGCACGATCAACAGGCGCACATCGTCCTGGGTCGTGGGGATGATCAGCTTGCGGCTCTTGTCCGGATTCTCGGTCGGCACGATGCCCGCTTCAGCCAGAAGCGGCAAAGTGTCGTCAAGGATGCGGCCCTTGGACAGTGCGATGGTCAACATGGGAAACGTCAGTCCTTCATCAGGCTATTGCTGTCCGGTCGCAAACGGCGCCAGACACAGATCGAGGCCATTACAGCCTCGATTTGAAACAAATTCAGCTAACAGCAAACACAGCCCAGTGACGGTGTTTGCTGCTTCAGGAACTAGCCCGGTACGCGGCGGATTTTAGCGCCGAGCATCTGCAGTTTTTCTTCGATGCACTCGTAACCACGGTCGATGTGGTAGATGCGGTCGATCAGGGTGTCGCCGTCGGCGCACAGCGCCGAAATCACCAGGCTGGCCGAGGCACGCAGGTCGGTTGCCATGACTGGCGCGCCCTTGAGCTTGTCGATACCGGTAACGATGGCGGTGTTGCCTTCGACCTGGATCTTGGCGCCCATGCGGTGCAGTTCATACACGTGCATGAAGCGGTTTTCGAAGATGGTCTCGATCACAGCGCCTGTGCCTTCGGCAATCGCGTTCAAGGAAATGAACTGCGCCTGCATGTCGGTCGGGAACGCCGGGTACGGAGCCGTACGCACGTTCACGGCTTTTGGCCGCTTGCCGTGCATGTTCAGCTCGATCCAGTCCTCACCGGTAGTGATTTCAGCACCGGCTTCCTTGAGTTTTTCCAGCACGGCTTCCAGGATGGTCGGATCGGTGTCCTTGACCTTGACGCGGCCACCGGTAACGGCGGCGGCAACCAGGTAGGTGCCGGTCTCGATACGGTCCGGCATCACTTTGTAGGTGGCCGAGTGCAGACGCTTCACACCGTCGATAGTGATGGTGTCAGTGCCGGCGCCGGTGATGTTGGCACCCATGGCGATCAGGAAGTTGGCCAGGTCGACCACTTCCGGCTCGCGCGCAGCGTTTTGCAGCACGCTGCGACCGTTCGCCAGAGCGGCGGCCATCATGATGTTCTCGGTACCGGTGACGCTGACGGTATCGAAGAAGAAGTTGGCACCGCGCAAACCGCCTTCCGGCGCCTTGGCCTTGATATAGCCACCTTCTACGTCGATGACCGCGCCCATGGCTTCAAGGCCACGGATGTGCAGGTCGACAGGGCGCGAGCCAATCGCGCAACCGCCAGGCAGTGCGACTTCAGCTTCGCCGAAACGGGCAACCATCGGGCCCAGCACCAGGATCGAGGCACGCATGGTTTTCACCAGTTCGTACGGAGCGATCAGGGTCTTGATGGTGCGCGGGTCGATTTCGACAGACAGCTTCTCGTCGATCACCGGCTCAATACCCATGCGACCAAACAGCTCGATCATGGTGGTGATGTCGTGCAGGTGCGGCAGGTTGGCCACGGTTACCGGGCCATCGCACAGCAGGGTCGCTGCCAGGATCGGCAAGGCGGAGTTTTTTGCACCGGAAATGCGGATCTCGCCATCAAGGCGGGCACCACCGGTAATAATCAATTTATCCATAAGAATCTCGACGCCTTGGGGGCTCAGGTGCGCTCGGCCCAGGCCGCGCGGCTGAAAAATTTCATAGTGACCGCATGGATGCTGCCATTGGTGATCCACGGGTTCAAATGGGCATAGATCTGCTGTTGACGCTTGACCGGGCTCAATGCCGCCAGTTCATCGCTAATCACGTTCAGCTGGAAATTGCAGCCTTCGCCTTCAACTTCGACGTTCGTTTCGGGCAGCTTTCCTTCAAGGAAGCTTTTAACTTCTAGGGCCTGCATGCTCAACCTCTATCGGCGCCCAGTGCGCACGGGTCGCACATCATACAAAAAAGCCCCGCGCCTGCGAACCCCGCATAGCAGGACTCTGACGGGGGGCTTCTCTAATAATGTGTATTAAGGATGCGCCAACAGCTCGGTAATACCGGAAACCTGCGCGATTTCGCGCATGTCTTCGGGCATTGAGCGGATGCTGACCGGTTTCCTGGCCGCTTGCGCATCACGCATGAAGCACAGCAACAACGACAAGCCGACACTGCTGGACTTGGTCACCGCCGAGCAATCAAGCACCAGCGCAGGCGCGTTGCTGCTGTTGATCAGCGCCTGGCCCTGCTTGCGCAGCTCAGGCCCGGTGCGGTAATCCAGCACGCCGCTGAGGAACAACTCGCCGGCGTCACCAAGACGAACAGCCGACTCGGTCATTGCGCAGGCTTCCCGGCTTGTTTGTCGGTTTCTTCCTTGGCTTTGGCGACTTCACCGGCCCAACCATTGATGGTTTTGTCCAGGTTATTGCCATTACGCTGCATCGCATCAGCGAACTGATCGCGGAACAGCTTGCCGATGTTGATGCCGTTGATGATCACGTTGCGCAGTTTCCACTCGCCGTTGACCTTCTCCAGCGTGTACTGAACCGGGTAAACCGCGCCGTTGTTGCCCTTGACGGTCATGTTGACGCTGGTGCGGTCACCCGACTCATCCCCGGCTGGAGCGACGGTAATGCCTTGGTTGTTGTACTCAAGCAGGGCATTGCCATAGAACTGGAACAGGCCCTTCTTGAAGTTTTCCTGGAAGGTCTGCATCTGCGCAGGCGTGGCCTTGCGCGAATACTTGACCGTCATGATGCTGCGGGAAATGCCCTCGGCATCGACCACAGGACCCACAATGGTGTTGAGCGCTTCGTAGAACCTGGTGGGGTCTTGCTTGTACTGCTCTTTGTTGGCAGTCAGGTCAGCCAGCATCTTGTTGGTCGTGTCCTGCACCAGATCGTGCGCAGAACCCGCCGCGTTGGCCATCAACGGCAGCGCTGCCAGCAGCACCAGCAGGCCACGTCGCAAGGTAGAGATCATGAACAGGTTCCTCATTTGGCGTCTTTATTGACCGTATTGAGCAGGAATTTACCGATCAAGTCTTCAAGCACCAACGACGACTGTGTGTCGTGGATTGTCGAACCATCCTTGAGCAGGGCTGTTTCCCCACCCACGCTGACGCCGATGTACTTCTCGCCCAGCAGCCCAGCAGTGAGAATAGATGCAGTGGAGTCAGTCGGCAGATTATCTACCTTCTTGTCGACTTGCATGGTCACCCGGCCAGTGAAGCTGTCGCGATCCAGATCGATTGCCGTGACCTTGCCGATGGTTACACCAGCCATGGTCACTTTAGCTCTGACCGTCAAACCGGCGATATTGTCGAAGTACGCGTAAAGTTTATAAGTATCGGCGGTGGGGCTGGCCGAAAGGCCGCTGACTCGCAGGGCGAGCAACAGTAAAGCCAGGATGCCAGCCAGCAAGAAAAGGCCGACACCGATTTCCACAGTGCGGTTTTGCATCAGAAATCTCCAAACATCAAGGCGGTCAAAATGAAGTCAAGGCCCAGTACCGCCAGCGAGGCGTACACAACGGTCTTGGTGGTGGCGCGACTGATCCCTTCTGAAGTGGGCTCACAGTCATAGCCTTGGAATACGGCGATCCAGGTCACTACAAAGGCGAAAACGATGCTTTTGATGATGCCATTGAGCACGTCGCCGCTGAAGGTCACGCTGTTTTGCATGTTGCCCCAGTACGAGCCGTCATAAACGCCCAACCAGTCAACCGCCACCCACGAACCACCCCAGATGCCCACCACGCTGAAAATCATCGCCAGCAGCGGCAGGGATATGAAGCCGGCCCACAGGCGCGGGGCAACAATATATTTGAGCGGGTCCACGCCGATCATTTCCAGGCTGGACAACTGTTCGGTGGACTTCATGTTGCCGATTTCGGCGGTCAATGCAGAACCCGCACGCCCGGCGAACAGCAAGGCGGTGACCACCGGCCCCAGTTCACGCAGCAGCGTCAGGGCAACCATCTGCCCGACTGCCTGCTCCGAACCGTAGCTGGAGAGGATATTGAACCCCTGCAACGCCAGCACCATGCCGATGAATATCCCGGACACCACGATGATGACCAGGGACATCACACCCACCGAATGCAGCTGCTTGATCAGCAGGCCGAAACCGCCGCCAATGCCGCCACGCCCGAGCAGCGCGTGAAACAGGAAAATCGTCGAACGCCCCAGAACCTCGATCAAGTCGATGCCGGAGCGGCCGAAAAGGCGAACCTTCTCGATTAAAGATGTCTTGCGCATCAGCGCTTCCCCAGAAGATCTGAGCGGTAGTCCGCTGCCGGAAAATGAAAAGGCACCGGGCCATCGGGATCGCCGGTCATGAATTGGCGAATGCGCGGGTTGTCAGCGTTCATGAGCTCTTCGGGCGTGCCCTGCCCCAGCACCTGGCCATCGCCGACGACATAAAGGTAGTCAGCAATGCTCGCGGTTTCGGCCAGGTCGTGGGAAACCACGATGCTGGTGATCCCCAACGCATCGTTGAGCAGGCGGATCAGGCGCACCAGAACGCCCATGGCGATCGGGTCCTGGCCCACGAACGGCTCGTCATACATGAGAATCTGCGGATCGAGGGCAATCGCTCGCGCCAGCGCAACTCGGCGCTTCATGCCACCGGACAACTCGTCGGGCATCAGGTCGATAGCACCGCGCAGGCCCACGGCCTGCAATTTGAGCAGCACAATGTCACGAATCATTTCATCGGACAGCTGGGTATGCACCCGCAGCGGAAACGCTACGTTTTCGAAAACGTCGAGGTCGGTAAACAGGGCACCGCTCTGGAACAGCACGCCCATATGCTTGCGCGCATCGAACAGATCGCTGCGCGACAGGGTCGGCAGGTTCTGGCCGTTGACCCACACTTCGCCGGCGCTGGGCCGCAATTGCATGCCCATCAGGCGCAACAAAGTGGTCTTGCCGCAACCGGAAGGCCCCATGATGCCCGTGACTTTACCGCGGGGAATGCGAATATCGACGTTATTGAAGATGCTGCGCGAACCGCGCTTGAAGGTAAGGCCCTTCAGCTCGACCGCGTAGGCGTTATCGGCACTCATCTAATCTCCTTGGGATGCAGCCTTTCACTCAGACACCATGCGTGCGACTTTCGTTTGCAACAGATGCACAAAAGTTAGCGGCGTGGCTTGGGCCGACCGAACTGGCGGCGAACTATATCACTGCTGGTACAGAGCCCCCAAGGCCGGAACAGCCCTTGTTCAGATTCGGGACAGGGAAAACACCTGACTGAGCATAAATCCCAGGCACTTACAGAATAACTAGCGTGAGGGATTTGATCATTACCGCTATAATCGCCGACTTTTCGTCAGGCTATACGACTTCAGACATGAGCCAATCCAGCGACCTTATTCAATCCGCACAACGCACCATCCGCCTCGAGCTTGAAGCCGTAGAAGGTTTACTGGCCCATATCGACGCAGATTTCGTACGTGCCTGCGAGATGATTCTGGCCAGCAAGGGCCGCGTGGTGGTGGTCGGCATGGGCAAATCCGGCCACGTCGGCAACAAGATCGCCGCCACCCTGGCCAGCACCGGGACCACGGCGTTTTTCGTGCACCCGGCCGAAGCCAGCCACGGTGACATGGGCATGATCACCAAGGATGACATCATCCTGGCGCTGTCGAACTCCGGCACCACCAACGAAATCGTGACCTTGCTGCCCTTGATCAAGCGCCTGGGCATCAAGATGATCAGCCTCACCGGCAACCCGGAATCCACGCTGGCCAAGGCTGCCGAAGTCAATTTGAACGTGCATGTGGCCCACGAAGCCTGTCCGCTTAACCTGGCACCGACCTCCTCCACCACCGCCGCCCTGGTGATGGGCGACGCCCTGGCCGTGGCGTTGCTGGAAGCCCGTGGTTTTACCGCTGAAGACTTCGCGTTTTCGCACCCGGGCGGCGCGCTGGGTCGTCGTCTGCTGCTCAAAGTGGAAAACGTCATGCATTCGGGGGATGAGCTGCCCCACGTACAACGCGGCACCCTGCTCAAAGACGCACTGATGGAAATGACCCGCAAGGGCCTGGGCATGACCGTGATCCTGGAAGCCGACGGGCGCCTGGCCGGAGTCTTCACCGACGGCGACCTGCGCCGCACCCTGGACCGCACCATCGATATCCACACCGCGACTATCGATGCGGTGATGACGCCCCACGGCAAGACCGCCCGCCCCGAGATGCTTGCAGCCGAAGCGCTGAAGATCATGGAAGACCATAAGATTGGCGCGCTGGTGGTGGCCAATAGTGACGACCGCCCGATCGGCGCCCTGAACATGCACGACTTGCTGCGTGCGGGAGTGATGTAAATGACCAGCGACCTGCTGCAACGCGGCAAAAACATCAAACTGGCGATTTTCGACGTGGACGGCGTGCTGACTGATGGCCGCCTGTATTTCCTCGAAGATGGCAGCGAATTCAAGACCTTTAACACCCTCGACGGCCAGGGCATCAAAATGTTGATGGCCGCCGGTGTGCAAACGGCGATTATCAGTGGTCGAAAGACACCGGTTGTGGAACGCCGCGCACAAAACCTGGGGATTCCTCACCTGTATCAAGGCCGTGAGGATAAACTGGTGGTTCTGGACGAGCTTCTTGGCCAACTCAACCTAAGCTATGAGCAGGTTGCGTACCTGGGTGACGATCTACCTGACTTGCCGGTCATTCGCCGAGTGGGCCTGGGTATGGCCGTCGCAAACGCTGCGGCATTTGTTCGTGAACACGCCCACGGCATCACTACCGCGCGTGGCGGCGAAGGTGCTGCCCGCGAGTTCTGCGAATTGATCCTGCGTGCCCAGGGCAGTCTTGAAGCGGCCCACGCCGCCTACTTATAGAGCGTTTTATGCTGAGCAAAAAGATTCGCAACTTCCTGTTATTCGGAGTCATTGCCGCGCTGTTCCTGGCGGTGGGCTACTGGAATATCAGCCCGGAGCGCTTTCTCGACAAGCCTGTTGCCCAGGTTGACGAGGGGCTGATCGACAATTTCGCCACCAATGCCTATACGGTGCAGTTCACGCTTGAAGGCAAGGTCCAATACGAGATGACCGCGGAAAAAGTCGAGCACGTCAAGGCATCCGAAGTCAGCCTGCTGACCAACCCGGACCTGAACCTGTTCCGCGGCACCGACTTTCCGTGGCACGTCACCAGCAAACGTGGCGAGGTCAATGCGGACGGCACCCAGGTTGAGTTGATCGACTCGGTACGCGTTGCGCGCACCGATGAACAGAAGCGTGACACCATCATCACCAGCAGTCGCATGACCGTTTTCCCACAACAGCAATATGCGCAGACCGAGCAAGACGTTAGAATTGACGGCGCTGGCGGTGTATCGACTGGCAAGGGAATGAAAGCGTATTTGAAAGAAAGCAGGATACACCTGCTATCGAACGTAAGAGGACAGTATGAGGCTCGTTAAAACCCTCCCTATTTTGCTCGGTCTGGGCGCAGCACTGGGAAGCGTGAGCGCCTGGGCTCTGCCGAACGATAGCCAGCAACCGATCCGCATTCAGGCTGACGATGCGCAGCTGGATGACAAGCAAGGTGTCGCGACCTATTCCGGCGGCGTGGTCATTATCCAGGGCTCGATGAAGATTACCGGCAACACGGTAACGCTGACTCGCACCCCGGCGGGTGACATCGACGTGGTGACTTCGGTAGGCAACCTGGCTTACTTCGAACAGATGCAGTCGGTTACCGACAAGAAGCCGATGCAGGGCTACGGTAAGACCATCCAGTATCACGCTCAGCAGAACCGCATTGTCCTGATCGACCAGGCACGGGTTGTCAGCACTGACGGCAACACCACCGAAGGTGAAAAAATCACCTACGACACCGTCAAGCAGATCGCCACCGCCGGTCGCGCCAATGGCAGCAAGGTCACGCAACCCCGTCCTCGCATCGACATGGTGATCCAGCCGAAACAGAAAGACGCTGCCGCCCCTGCGCCTAAACCCGCTGCGAAGAAGACGAACTAATGGCAACCCTGAAAGCCCAGCATCTGGCCAAAGCTTATAAAAGCCGTCAGGTCGTACGCGACGTCAGCCTGTCGATCGACAGCGGCCAGATCGTCGGCTTGCTCGGCCCTAACGGCGCCGGCAAGACCACCTGCTTCTATATGATTGTTGGCCTGGTCCAGGCGGATCAGGGCCGTGTATTGATTGACGATCTGGACGTAAGCCACCAGCCGATGCACGGTCGTGCACGCGCGGGTATCGGCTATCTTCCCCAGGAGGCGTCGATCTTCCGCAAACTGTCGGTGTCCGACAACATCATGGCGATCCTCGAGACCCGCAAGGAGCTCGACCGTGACGGCCGTCGCAAAGAACTGGAAAGCCTGTTGCAGGAGTTCCACATCAACCACATCCGCGACAACCTCGGCATGAGCCTGTCCGGTGGTGAGCGTCGCCGTGTGGAAATCGCCCGCGCACTGGCTACCGCGCCGAAGTTCATCCTGCTGGACGAACCTTTTGCCGGTGTTGACCCGATCTCGGTTGGCGATATCAAGCAGATCATCCATCACCTCAAGGCCAAGGGGATCGGTGTACTGATCACCGACCACAACGTGCGTGAGACGCTCGATATTTGCGAAACCGCCTATATCGTCAACGATGGGCAACTGATTGCAGAAGGTGATTCCGCCACTATCCTGGCCAATGAACTGGTGAAGGAAGTGTACCTGGGTCACGAGTTCCGCCTGTAAACACGGTGATATCAGGCAGTTGCCAGGGGCGCGTGCAAGTCAATAAAAACCTCGGTTTTTTTATTGTTACCGCGCTCTAGGCAAAGCCCCTGATATCAGGCATATAATTTGCTTATGTTTGGCGCTCACGCGCCCTGTCGTGGATGGCGCATTGCGCCGGCGAATAAGGTGTTAAGCCCCTGCCATGAAACCATCGCTAGTCCTGAGAATGGGCCAGCAGCTGACGATGACACCGCAGCTGCAACAGGCCATCCGCCTGCTCCAATTGTCGACCCTGGACCTGCAACAGGAAATCCAGGAGGCCCTGGAGTCCAATCCGATGCTCGAACGCCAGGAAGAAGGCGACGACTTCGATAATGCAGACCCGCTGGCCGACAACATCGAGCAAAAACCCAACCCCGACGTGCAGGAACCGTCCTATCAGGAAACCGCCCCTACGGTGGATAACCTTGAGGAAGGCGAATGGAACGAACGCATTCCCAACGAGCTTCCCGTCGACACCGCCTGGGAAGACGTCTACCAGACCAGCGCCAGCAGCCTGCCCAGCAATGACGACGACGAGTGGGACTTCACTACCCGCACGTCCGCCGGTGAAAGCCTGCAGAGCCATTTGCTGTGGCAACTGAACCTGGCGCCGATGTCCGACACCGATCGCCTGATCGCCGTAACCCTGATCGACTGCATCAACAATCAGGGCTACCTGGACGAGACGCTCGACGAGATTCTGGAAGCCTTCGACCCGGAATTGGACATCGAACTGGATGAAATCGAAGCCGTCCTGCATCGCATCCAACAGTTCGAGCCTTCCGGCATTGGCGCTCGCACCTTGAGCGAATGCCTGTTGCTGCAACTGCGCCAACTGCCGGCCAAGACCCCGTGGCTCGTCGAGGCCCAGCGCCTGGTCACCGACTACATCGACCTGCTGGGCAGCCGCGACTACAGCCAGTTGATGCGCCGCATGAAGCTCAAGGAAGATGACCTGCGCCAGGTCATCGAACTGGTGCAGAGCCTCAACCCGCGCCCCGGCTCGCAGATCGAGTCCAGCGAAGCCGAATATGTCGTGCCTGACGTGATCGTGCGCAAAGACAACGAACGCTGGCTGGTGGAGCTGAACCAGGAATCGGTGCCACGCCTGCGGGTCAACCCGCAGTACGCCGGCTTTGTACGCCGCGCCGATACCAGCGCCGACAACACCTTCATGCGCAACCAATTGCAGGAAGCGCGCTGGTTCATCAAGAGCCTGCAAAGCCGCAACGAAACCCTGATGAAAGTGGCCACCCAGATCGTCGAGCACCAGCGCGGCTTCCTGGAATATGGCGACGAGGCGATGAAGCCGCTGGTCCTGCATGACATTGCCGAGGCTGTGGGCATGCATGAATCGACGATTTCCCGCGTGACCACACAGAAATTCATGCATACCCCACGGGGTATTTATGAGCTGAAATACTTTTTCTCCAGCCACGTCAGCACCTCCGAAGGCGGTGAATGCTCGTCCACGGCGATCCGCGCGATCATCAAAAAACTGGTTGCGGCGGAAAATCAGAAAAAGCCATTGAGTGACAGTAAGATCGCTGGTTTACTGGAGGCACAAGGCATTCAGGTCGCCCGTCGAACCGTCGCCAAGTACCGCGAGTCCCTCGGGATCGCGCCTTCCAGCGAGCGTAAGCGTTTGATGTGACGGGCGGGCCACAGCGTTCCAGTGGCAGGCGCTTTTGCCTGTCGCTTTATGCACTGGCAACGAAGGAGAAGCTGTATGCAAGTCAACATCAGTGGACACCAACTGGAAGTCACCAAGCCCCTGCGTGAGTACACCGAGAGTAAGCTGAACAAGCTTGCGGGGCATTTTGACAAGATCACCAACGTGCAGGTCATCATGGAGGTCGATAAGCTCAAGCAGAAAATCGAGGCCACCCTGCATGTACCGAATGCGAAGCTCGTCGCCAATGCCGAGCATGAAGATATGTATGCGGCGATTGACTCGCTCTACGACAAGCTGGACCGCCAACTCATAAAGCATAAGGAAAAGAATCTGCACCTGATGCAAGGTACAGGTCGTTAACTCTCCCCCATGATCCAACTTGAAACCATCCTGACCCCCGGCCGTTCCCTCGTGAACGCGCCGGGCGGCAGTAAGAAAAAAGCCCTCGAACACATCGCCAACCTGATCAGCCGTGAAGTGCCTGAGCTGGATGAGCAAGTCGTGTTCAAGGCCCTGATCGACCGTGAAAAACTGGGCTCCACCGGTTTTGGCAACGGCATCGCCATTCCTCACTGCCGCCTTGAAGGCTGCACCTCTCCCGTCAGTGCGTTATTGCACCTGCAGGAGAAAATCGATTTCGACGCCATCGACGGCGCCCCGGTTGACCTGCTGTTCGTTCTGCTGGTCCCGCAAGCCGCCACCGATGCGCACCTGGAACTGCTCCGGCAGATCGCCAGCATGCTCGACCGCAAGGACGTACGCGACAAACTGCGCAGTGCCAGCAGCAACGAGGCGCTATACCAGGTTGTACTCGATGAGCAAAACAGGCAGTAATCATGCGTTTGATCATCGTGAGCGGCCGTTCCGGCTCGGGTAAAAGCACCGCCCTCAACGTCCTTGAGGACAACGGCTTCTATTGCATCGACAACCTGCCGGCGGGCCTGCTGCCGGAGTTGGCCGAACGCGCCCTGATCCACACTGAACTGGCGCAACCCCTAGTGGCCGTCTCGATTGACGCCCGCAACCTGCCCAGCCACCTTGAGCGCTTCCCGCAACTGCTCGAGGAAGTACGCGCCAAGCATATTCATTGCGATGTGCTGTACCTGGATGCCGACGAGGAGACGCTGCTCAAGCGTTTCTCCGAAACCCGTCGACGTCACCCCCTCAGCAGCCCGCATCGCTCCCTGGCCGAAGCCATCGAGGACGAAACCTCGCTGTTAGGGCCGATCATTGACCTCGCTGATCTGAAGATCAACACCACGGACCTCAACCTGTATCAGTTGCGCGATGCGATCAAACTGCGCCTGCTGAACCAGCCGGAGCCGGGCACGGCCTTTCTGGTTGAGTCGTTCGGGTTCAAGCGCGGGATGCCGGTGGATGCCGACCTGGTGTTCGACGTGCGCTGCCTGCCCAACCCTTACTGGAAGCCGGAGCTGCGTGACCAGTCCGGTTTGGACCAGCCGGTGGCCGAGTACCTGGCGGCGCAACCGGATGTCGAGGAGATGTTCCAGGATATCTCCAGCTACCTGCTCAAATGGTTACCGCGCTTTGCCGCAAGTAATCGGGCTTATGTCACCATTGCCATCGGCTGCACCGGCGGCCACCATCGCTCCGTCTACCTGACCGAACGCCTGGGCCAGGTGCTGCAACAAACCCTCAAGAACGTCCAGGTTCGCCACCGCGACCTTAGCTGAAAGGAACACCCCCGCGATGCCCGCTCTGGAAATTGAAATCATCAACAAGCTGGGCCTGCACGCCCGCGCCTCGGCTAAATTCGTCGGCGTTGCCGGGCAGTTTCCTTGCCAGATCCGCGCCGGGCGCACGCCAGAGTCGATGGTCGACGGCAAAAGCATCATGGCCATGATGATGCTGGCCGCGGGCAAGGGCACTAAAATTCACTTGAAGACGGAAGGCGAACAAGAGCAGGAAGCGATGGACGCCCTGGTTAAGTTGATCAATAACTACTTTGACGAGGGTGAGTAAACCCACCCCTTGAGACAGGTGTGAGGCTGCAACGGCCTCACCCTAATGCGGTGTCCATCACCATCATCAGACAAAACCCGATGCACAACCCCAGGCTGGCAAGCTTTTCGTGACCGTTGCGGCGCGATTCCGGGATCACTTCGTGAGTCACCACCAGCAACATAGCCCCCGCCGCCAGCGCAAGCCCCAATGGCAACAGAACCTCAGCCAGACTCACCAGCCATGCACACAGCACGGCGAATACTGGCTCGACCAATCCTGACGCAGCGCCGATCAAGAACGCTTTGACCCGCGACATGCCCGCCCCTGCCAGCACCAGCGCGATCACCAACCCTTCCGGCACATCCTGCAGGGCGATGCCCATGGCCAGGCTGTCGGCATCCGGCATGCCGCCACCGGCAGAAACCCCCACCGCCATGCCTTCCGGAATGTTATGGGCAATGATGGCGAACACAAACAGCCAGATGCGCGGCGCAATAACCGGTTTGTCCGGCGTGCCCACCAGCATCTCCGGGCTCGCGCCGGAGACCTTGCGGTCCACCAGATACAACCCGTACGCGCCGAGCATGATGCCGAAGCTGATCAACCCACTGGCGCCCCAAGGTGAGAGCCCGAGGCCTTCAGCGGCTGCAATACCGGGCACGATCAGCGAAAATGCCGTCGCCGCCAACATTACCCCGGCACCAAAGCCCAGCAAGGTATCGCTCAGCGCGACCGGCATGCGGCGCATGACCAGCACGGGCACCGCGCCCAGCGCAGTGCCGAGCGCGCAGATCGCCCCACCCTGCAAAGCGCGCAGGATACGCGGTTCAAGGTTCAGCCAGGCCAGCCCATGGACCACCAGCAATGCAGTCCCTGCCAACAGCAACAGCGAGCCAAACGCATAACGAAACATTCGCCCGCTGCTGATCGCCAGTGTTTCAGTGCCCATAGTCGGCCTTAGATCTTGTTATAGGTTAAATATCAGGCCAGGGCGGCCTGGTAGCGTGCGGCGACTTCCGGCCAGTTGATCACGCTATAAAAGGCGTTGATGTATTCCGGGCGACGGTTCTGATACAGCAGATAATAAGCGTGCTCCCACACGTCCAGGCCGAGGATCGGCGTGTTGCCGCTCATCAACGGGCTGTCCTGGTTACCACTGCTTTGCACCACCAGCGTCTTCTGCGGGGTGACGCTCAGCCAGGCCCAGCCGCTGCCGAAGCGGGTCAAGGCGGCCTTGGTGAAGGCCTCTTTGAAACTGTCGAAGCCGCCCAATTGCTCGTCGATGGCTTTGCCCAGTGCACCTTCGGGTTTGCCGCCGCCTTTTGGCGACATCACCGCCCAGAACAACGAGTGGTTCGCATGACCACCGCCCTGGTTGATCACGGCAGCACGCAGTTTTTCCGGCAGTTGCTCCACGCTGGACACCAACTTCTCTACCGGCCAACCCGCAAACTCCGTGCCTTCGACCGCAGCATTCAGGTTGTTGATGTAGGTCTGGTGATGCTTGGTGTAGTGGATCTCCATGGTTTGCGCATCGATATGCGGTTCCAGGGCATCGTAGGCGTAAGGCAGGGCAGGCAAGGTGTAGGTCATATCAATGTGCTCCGTAGTGTGGAGTGATCGGTTGCGCCGCAGCACCACCCAGCAGGCGATGGGTACGCGGGTATTCGCCGTGATCGCTGATGAAATTCAACAGTTCGACATAGGTCTTGCTGCTCTGGCGCAACGCCGCCTCGCGCAATTGCGGGCTCAGACGCGGGTCCTGCATGGTCTGCAGCAGCCGCTGGTGAATGGCGCAGAGGTATTCCGCACTTTCCTCCGGCTGGTTGAGGCGCAGGTGCAGGTCCGCCAGGTTGTGATGGGAAATGACGCAAGCCGCCACTGCTTCGTCGGCATCCGCCCAACGCTCGAACAACACTTGAGCCAGGGCCAGGGCTTGCAAATAGGCTTCGCGAGCGTCGACCAGCTCGCCCGCCATAAAACAGCGATTGGCCCGTTCGATCGTGCGTTTCCAGTGCTCCATGGTGAGCCTCCAAAGCAGGGTCGGTGATTACACGCCGCCGGCCGTGAGCTTTTCCGGGTCCAGCAGGATCTCCAGTTGGCTACGTGGCAAGTCGGTGTGCTCGAGGGCGACATCGATCACCGGGCGGCCTTGCTGATAGGCCTTCTTGGCGATTTCAGCGGCCTTTTGGTAACCAATGATCGGGTTAAGTGCGGTGACCAGGATCGGGTTGCGCGACAGCGCTTCCTTAAGCTTGGCTTCGTTGACCTTGAAGCTGGCAATGGCCTTGTCGGCCAGCAGGCGGCTGGAATTGGCCAGCAGTTCGAGGCTGCTGAGCAGGTTCTGGGCGATGATCGGCAGCATCACGTTCAATTCGAAGTTGCCGGACTGCCCCGCCACAGTGATTACCGTGTCATTGCCGATGACCTGGGCGGCAACCATGGCGGTGGCCTCCGGAATCACCGGGTTGACCTTGCCCGGCATGATCGAGGAGCCTGGCTGCAAGCCTTCCAGTTCGATCTCACCCAAGCCTGCGAGCGGGCCGGAGTTCATCCAGCGCAGGTCGTTGGCGATTTTCATCAGCGACACCGCGGTGGCTTTCAGCTGGCCGGAAACGGCGACGGCAGTGTCCTGGGAGCCGATCAGCGCAAACAGGTTTTTGCCCGGTGTGAATTTCACCCCGGTCAGGCTGCTCAGTTGCTGACTGAAACGCGCAGCAAATTCGGGGTGTGCATTGATCCCGGTGCCAACCGCTGTGCCACCCTGTGCCAAGGCCTGCAAGCTCGGCAGCAAATCCTGCAGGTGGCCGATATTGGCCTTGAGCTGTTGCGCCCAACCATTAAGCACCTGGCTCATGCGCACCGGCATGGCGTCCATCAGGTGCGTACGACCGGTCTTGATGAACGGGTGGACTTCTTCGGCCTTTTGCTCGATGACCTGTACCAAATGCAGCAAAGCCGGCAGCGTTTGCTCATGCAGCACCAAGGCTGCGCTGACGTGGATAGTGGTTGGGATAATGTCGTTGCTGCTCTGGCCACAGTTCACGTGGTCATTGGGGTTGACCGGCTCGCCCAGCAAACGGCTGGCCAGGGTCGCAATCACCTCGTTGGCATTCATGTTGGAGCTGGTACCGGAGCCGGTCTGGAAGATATCCACCGGGAAGTGCGGCATGAAGTTGCCTTCGAGCAGGCCCTGGGCCGCGTCAACGATGGCCTTGCCTTGCCCTTCGCTGATTTGCTTGAGGTCGACGTTGACCTTGGCGGCGGCGGCCTTGGCCAGGATCAGGGCGCGAATGAATTGCGCCGGCATGCGCTGATGGCTGATCGGAAAATTGTTCACCGCGCGCTGGGTTTGCGCGCCATACAGGGCCTCGGCGGGTACTTGCAGCTCGCCCATGCTGTCGCGTTCGATACGAGTGTTACTCATCGTTTGATCCTTGCACCAGGTCGGAGTGAGAAATAGACGGCAGCAATTGGCAGGTCGCCAATTGCCAGGCAAAGGTCTGCCAGCGCTTGAGGCGGCAGGCACAGTGGGAAAGTTTTTCCAGGTCGCGCAGCGGGCGCCAGGCCTGGTCCAGGCACATGGATCGCCAGTGCCAGGGCAAGGCGATGTCGCCGGCGGTGTCGATCAAAAGGCGGAATGACGTTTCGGCGATCGTCCACGGATGGGTCGCGGTGCAGCACGCCAGGTATCGACCCTCGTTGAGGTAATGTTCGATCAGGCGCGGTTCATTGGGATCGAGACCGCAGCGAATCTGACGACTCATCCAACGCCAACTTTCCAGGTACGGATCCTCATGCAGGACAGAACTCATGATCCACGCTCATTCGGTAATGATATTTATTATTAAATGATATTGAGAATCAAAACAAGCATGGCAAATCGCGGCCATTAAAAAAGGCACGCCATCTCGAGGATGGTGTGCCTTTACATGAAGCGCCGCGCCGTTAACTGCCGGCGACGGTCATTCGCTCAATCAGCACCGAACCGGTGCGAATGTTACTGCGCAGCTCAAGGTCATTCCCCACTGCGACGATCTGCTTGAACATATCGCGCATGTTGCCGGCAATCGTCACTTCCTGGACAGCGAACTGAATCTCGCCATTTTCTACCCAGAAACCCGCCGCGCCGCGCGAGTAATCACCGGTCACCATGTTCAGGCCACTGCCCATCAGCTCGGTGACCAGCAGACCGCGCCCCATACGACGCAACAGCGCTGCCTGGTCTTCGTCGCCATGGGTGACGAACAGGTTGTGCACGCCACCGGCATTCGCCGTGCTTGGCAGGCCCAGCTTGCGACCGGCGTAAGTGCCCAGTACGTAGGACACCAACTCGCCGTTCTCGACGAACGGTTTGGCATAGGTGGCCAGGCCATCACCGTCGAATGCCGAACTGCCCATGGCACGCATCAAATGCGGGCGCTCATCGAGGGTCAGCCATTCAGGAAACAGCTTCTGGCCAATCGCACCCTCAAGGAACGAGGATTTTCGGTACAGATTGCCGCCGGAAATCGCGCCCAGGAAACTGCCGAACAACCCACCGGCCAGCTCAGCCGAAAACAGCACCGGCACTTCACAGGTTGGTACCGGGCGCGCGCCCAGGCGGCTGGCTGCACGTTGCGCCGCGCGCTGGCCGATGCTGACCGGATCGGCCAGCAATTCGCCCTGACGGCTCACGTCGTACCAGTAATCGCGCTGCATCTGGCCATTGGCTTCGGCGATCATCACGCAGCTCAAGCTATGCCGAGTGGAGGCATAACCGCCGATAAAACCATGGCTGTTACCGTAGACACGGCAGCCTTGATGTGTGCTCAACGTGGTGCCATCGGCGTTCTTGATGCGGGCATCGGCATCAAACGCGGCGGCTTCGCAGATCAGCGCCTTTTCGATCGCTTGCTCGGGCGTGATGTCCCAGGCGTGAAACAGATCAAAGTCCTTCAAGTCCTTGGCCATCAGTGCTTTGTCGGCCAGGCCCGAGCTTTCATCTTCGGAAGTGTGCTTGGCAATCGCCAGCGCGGCCGCGACGGTTTCACGAATCGCTTCCGGCCCACTGGCGGAGGTACTGGCCGAGCCTTTGCGCTGCCCGGCATACAACGTGATACCAAAACCCTGGTCGCGATTGAACTCGACGGTTTCCACTTCACGCTGGCGCACCGACGTCGACAGCCCCTGCTCCAGCGAAACGGCTACTTCACAGGCACTGGCCCCCTGGCGCTTGGCCTCGGCAAGGATCTGCTCGACTTGTTCCTGCAGTGCCGGTAACGCTTGCGGACCGACGCTTTGGGCTGCACTCATGGTTTTCTCCACTCAAATTCTGCTTTCGGTTAAGGCCATCGAGCGACCGGGCCGGACAAGCGGCCCCCGACTGGTTATCATGGCGGCGTTTCTTTGCGGACTGCCACCATGGTTGATTCTTACGACGACTCCCTCGATGGGGAGAAAAGCAAAACCCAGGTCAAACGCGAGCTGCATGCGCTGGTTGACCTCGGCGAGCGTCTTACAACGCTCAAGAAAGACTTGATTGCCAAATTGCCATTGACCGACGAAATGCGCCGGGCGCTTGCGGATGCTCCCAAGCACACCGCGAATATCGCGCGTAAACGGCACATCATGTTTATCGGCAAGCTGATGCGCGATCAGGACACCGACGCGATTCTGGCGTTGCTTGATCAAACCGATGCCTCCACTCGCCAATACAACGAACGCTTCCATAACCTGGAGCGCTGGCGTGACCGCCTGATTTCGGGCGATGACGCGGTGCTGGAGAAATTCGTGCTGGACTACCCGGACGCGGACCGCCAGCAACTGCGCTCCCTGATCCGTCAGGCCCAGCACGAGCAGGCGCATAACAAGGCGCCGGCCACCAGCCGTAAAATCTTCAAGTACATCCGTGAGCTGGACGAGACTCAACGCGGCCTGCGTTGATCCTCTTCCCCGGGTGGCGTTCTTCGCCACCCGAAGCTTGGGCCATTACGACCCCGTGCCACCCACGGTAATCGCATCGATTTTCAAGGTTGGCTGACCGACGCCGACCGGCACCGACTGCCCATCCTTACCGCACGTGCCCACACCGCTGTCCAGCGACAGGTCGTTACCGACCATCGACACCTTGCTCATCGCTTCCGGCCCATTGCCAATCAACGTCGCCCCTTTGACCGGCGCGGTAATCTTGCCGTCTTCGATCAGATACGCTTCGCTGGTGGAAAACACGAACTTGCCGCTGGTGATATCCACCTGGCCGCCGCCGAGGTTGGCGCAGTAGATCCCGCGTTTTACCGAGGCGATGATTTCTGCGGGGTCGCTTTCGCCACCGAGCATGTAGGTGTTGGTCATGCGCGGCATCGGCAGGTGCGCATACGACTCGCGACGGCCGTTGCCGGTACGTGCCACACCCATCAGGCGGGCGTTGAGCTTGTCTTGCATGTAGCCCTTGAGCACGCCGTTTTCAATCAGCGTGGTGCATTCGGTCGGCGTGCCTTCGTCGTCGACACTCAGCGAGCCACGCCGGCCGGCCAGGGTGCCGTCATCGACGATGGTGCAGAGCTTGGACGCAACCATTTCACCCATCCGCCCGCTGTAGGCCGAACTGCCTTTGCGGTTGAAGTCACCTTCCAGGCCATGGCCAACGGCTTCGTGCAGCAGCACGCCGGACCAGCCCGAGCCCAACACCACCGGCAAAGTACCGGCCGGCGCCGGAATGGCTTCCAGGTTGACCAGCGCCTGACGCAGCGCTTCACGGGCATACCCCATGGCGCGGTCGTCAGTGAGGAAATAACGGTAGTCGGTACGCCCGCCACCGCCATGGCCACCGCGCTCGCGGCGACCATTCTGCTCGACAATGACACTCACGTTGAAACGCACCAGCGGCCGCACGTCTGCCGCCAGCCCGCCGTCCGTGGACGCCACCAGAATGCGCTCCCATACGCCGGCCATGCTCACGGTCACTTGCTGAATACGTGGGTCGAGGGCGCGGGTGGCGGCGTCGATACGCTTGAGCAATTCAACCTTTTCCGCGCGGCTGATCACTTCCAGCGGGTTATCCGGTGCGTACAACTGGGCCACGTCCTGAGTGCTGAAGGCCTGCACGGTGCCATTCTGACCAGCGCGGGAAATCGAGCGCGCCGCACGCGCCGCCAGGCCCAGGGCTTCAAGGGTGATGGCGTTGCTGTAGGCAAAACCGGTCTTTTCACCGGATTGCGCGCGCACGCCTACGCCTTGGTCAAGATTGAAACTGCCTTCCTTGACGATGCCGTCTTCAAGGGCCCACGACTCGGAAATCTGGCCCTGGAAATACAGGTCGGCCGCGTCGATGCCTGGCCCGGCCAGATCACCGAGCACGGTTTGCAAACTTTCGATGGTCACGCCACCGGGTGCCAGGAGGTGTTCACTGACTGAGGACAACAACTCGCTCATAGGTTTGGCCTTAAATTCATCGTTCTGAAGCAGGCCGCTGCGCGCCCTGCGAGAAAAAGCGCCGATGATTGACCACCGGCATGCGCGTCCTTATCGACGCCTGTTCGCTGCTATCACGTTCGGCCAACAACACCGCTTCGCCTTGATCCTGTTGTGCCAGCACACGCCCCCAAGGGTCGACAATGGCTGCGTGGCCAAAGGTTTCCCGTGGCCCCGGGTGCACACCGCCTTGAGCGGCGGCCAATAAGTAGCATTGGGTTTCGATGGCCCGTGCTCGAATCAGTACATCCCAATGCGCAGCGCCGGTCACCGCCGTAAAGGCCGAAGGCGCAGTAATCAATTCTGCCCCCGCCGCACGCAGTTCGCTGTACAGCTCGGGGAACCGCAGGTCGTAGCACACCGTCAGGCCCAAACGCCCCACCGGCGTGTCCGCCACCACCACATTGCTGCCGAAAGCATAGTCGTCGGATTCACGATAACGGCCCCTGGCATCTGCAACGTCGACATCAAACAGGTGCAATTTGTCGTAACGGGCGACGATTTCGCCCTGATCATCGATCAATAGCGAGCAAGCGTTTGACTTGGCGTGCGGTTGGTCCTGGGGCGGCAACGGCAAAGTGCCGGCCACTATCCATAAGGTGAGGTCGCGGGCGGTCTGTTTCAACCAGGGCAGGATCGGGCCTTCACCCAAGGCTTCGGCGCGACCAATATCGGCCACGTCGCGGCGGCCCATGGCGGCGAAGTTTTCCGGCAGCACCGCAAGCTTGGCCCCGCCCGCTGCCGCTTGCTCCAGCAAGTGCCGGGCCTGGGCCAGGTTGGCCAGCACATCGCTCTGGCTGACCATTTGAATTACCGCAAAGGACATGGGCCGACACTCCGTAATAGGCATGCGGCCATGCTACTCCACAGGCTCTCAGTTTGGCTTTTCAAATGGCTTGTCGAAGGTGATTTTTGGATCCTTCCACGGGCCCTGCACCTTGTATTGCACGCTGGCGAAGCGCGAAACACGGTCACCGATCAGCTTGTCGATCAGGAACAACGCGCCGCCAATGGCGGGCGCGCCGACAATCAGCGCAGCAATCGGCAGGTTGTTGGTCACCGGCAACGTGACCAGCAGTTTGGCGTCGACACGGTCAGCCACCAGGTCCAGGGTGCCATTGAGTTCCAGGTTGGTGGAAGGGCCGGTCATGGTGATGGGTTCACGGGTGACGAACACCCCATCACTGGCGGCCAGCAAGCCTTTGACCCGGTCATAACTCAAGCCCTTGCCAAGCAGGTCCGAGAAGTCCAGGCGCAACCGGCGACCGATGGAGTTGAAGTTGAGCAAACCAAACACACGCAGGGCCTGGGCGCCACCTTCAACTTCGACAAACTGGCCTTTACGAAATGCCGCATCCAGGCTACCGGAGAAACGCTTGGGGCCCACCCACGCCGGCGAACCCGGCCAACGGCCATCCACATCCAGGTGGAAGTCTTCGCTGGTCACGGTCGGCGCAAAGCCCCAGCCCTTGAGCACATCGGCAATGTTCTTGCCGTCCAGGCGGCCCTTGTACCAACTGCTGCTGGCCCCCGGCGCGCCTTCCCAACCGCCGGCACCGTTAAGCTGCATGCCCTTGAGGCCGAGGTTGAGGTTGTTGAAGGCCAGGCCTTTGGCAGTCGGGCGGATCTTCAGCGACCAGGCGCCCACCAGATCGGGGCCCTGGAACAGCTGGTTGATCGCGATATCCAGCGCAGGGATGTCCTTGGGGTCGATATCCGCCAACGGGTCCGGTGCGTTTTCGTCGGCCTGCACGGTCGGGTCCACAGCCGGCAGTTTTACGTATTGCAGGTTGATCGCAATCGGCGCGCCCTTGGCGTCCGGCAGGTTGACCGTGCCCTTGGCCTGCTGGCTGTCGAGCTGCAAGCCCCAGGCGGCGGGCTTGCGGTCGAGCTGAAGATTGGCCTGATCCAGCTGGGTGCCAAAACCGGTCAGTTTGCCGACTTTGAAGTCGGCACCACTGAGCAATTGCTTGGCGCTGCCGCCCGGGTCGTTACCGGCGTAACGGTTGGCCAGTTGTTTCCACGGGTCGATGTCCAGTTCCGACAGCACACCGCGAATACGCAAACCTTTGGCTGCGGGCAATACGGCATTGCCGGCGCCAAGGAACAACTCCCCGCGCCCGTCATTGAATTTGTCCGGCGGCGAGGCAAAGGTGAAGCTCGCCAGCTCGCCATAATCGAACCAGTAACGCCGCTCGGCACCCTGCAAGGTCATGCGAAACACACTGTCACGGCCCTGGTTGGCGGGCATGCCGAAGGGCGCCGGCAGGTCTACCGCCACGCCTTTCATGGTGGAGCTGACCATCAGTTGGCTGTCGGCGCCGTCCAGTGTGAGCTGCAGCTGGTACGGAATATCACCGGACACCGGCAACGGTTGGCTGATTTTCAACCAATCGGTCAGGCGTTTGACCGTGACCTGGCCTTTGGCGGTGACGCGGGTACTGATGTTGCCCGACTTGCCATCGGCAGCAATTTGCGCGGTGATCGGCCGATCGAATGCCTGGGCCGAGATGTTCTGGCCACTCAAGCCCTTGCTGCTGTCGAAGCGGAAGTCGCCCTTGAGCTGTGTCAGGTCCAAGGTCGGCTCCGCCAATTGCAAACGGGCTTTGTCGGTCTTGAAGTCCACCACGATCTTGGGCTCGGTGCCTTTGACCAGCGGAATGTCCAGGTCCAGGTTGCCTTGCAGGTCACCGTCGCCCTTCCAGCCGGCAAAGGTTGACCCTGTACCTATCGGCGCATCCTGCAGGATCTTCAGACCATCACCCAGGCCGCCCGAAAACCCGCCGGTGATCAGCAAGTGGCTGTCTTTACCGGCCGGTGCGTGGGGAATATTGACGTAGACGTCCTTGACCTTGGTGTCGAGCAACTGGCCCTTGCTGGCCAGGATGCGCACGCCGCTCTCCTCGACAAACACTTCGCCATTGACCTTGCTCACATGCGGCCAACCCGGCTGGAAGGCCAGTTCGGCGTCATGCACCTTGAAGAACAAGCTGATGTTGCGCGCAGCGGGCAGCGCGTCATGGTTGAGCGAGCCCTGGTACTGGAAGAACCCTTGGTCCACCGCACCTTTGAGAATTGCGGTGCGCAGCCATTCATCCAGGGACGGGCTCAACACGGCCGGCAAATACTTGGGCGTGAAACGGCCATCGCCATCGACCATACCGACCCGCAGGTCCATGTAATCTTCCTGGGCATGGTCAAAATGCAGGCGAATCAAGAAGTCGGCAGCCACTTTGCCCTCTTCGCCCAGCACCTTGATGTACGGGGCTATCAGGGTGAAGCCTTCCTTATCCAGCTTCCATGTCAGGCGCGCGTTGGCCTGAATGTACTGCCAGGGCTTGGCGAAGATCGGGTACAGGTGCAGGGAAAAATCCTTGCTGTCCATACGCAACTCACCCTGGCCCAAATCGCCACTGATGCTCCCGGATACGTTCCGTGCGGCCGGCGCACCGAAGTACGCGTCAAAACCGATGCGCTCAAGGTTGGCGGCGAAGCTGACTTTTTTATCGGTGGTGTCCTGCGGACGGAAATCCACCAATACATTGCGCAACACGCCCGTGGCCTTCAGGTGCTCAATGGTCTTGGCAAAACCTTCCGGCAATGGCGCCAGGGCATTCAACAGCGGGGTAATCGGGGTGAGGTCAAGACGATCAGCCTGAAGCTTCCAGGTTTCCAGGTCTTTGTCGGTTGCCACGCTTTGTTGCAGTTGCAGGTGTGATTCCCAACGGGTGTCGCCGATGTTCATCGCCAGCGAATCGAACAACACCTTTAGGCCACTGTCACTGCGTTGCAGGTAGGCGGTCAGGGCGAGGTTTTCGATATGCACAGGCTTGCGGTCGGCGTAACTGCCCTTTACTTGCGCTGAGTTGAGGCGCACCACGGCACTTTGCACGGTGCCCTTGGCCCAATTGAGCCAGAACTCGCCACCGGCTTTGAACTGGGCGAGCTTCCATTGCTGGGTCAGCCTGGCGGGAATCCATTTGGCCCAGTCACTTTGGGGCAGGCTCAGGTAGGCTTCGACTTCACCCTCTTTCCATGCGCTGGCGCGAATACGGCTGCGCAGGCTCAGGGCCAGAGGCTGGCCGTCCGGCAGGGTGAGGCGCGCATCCAGGCGTTGGCGGGTGTTGCCGGTATGCAGGCTCAGGCCCACATAGGTCAGGGTCAATGGCGCCTGGTCGAACGGCTGCAATGTCACCTGGCTGTCGAGCAACGACACGCGCTTGACCATCTGCATGCGCGTGAGCAACTGCTGCGGGTCCAGCGGCTGGTCGTCCTGTACCGGCAAACCTTGCAGCGCCCAGTGGCCGTCCTGGTCTTCCTTGACACTCAACTGCAGGCCGCTGACTTCGAGGTGGGCGATACGCACTTCGCGGGCCATCAGACTGGCCCAGATATCCGGCACCACTTCAACCTGATCCAGGCGCAAGGCGCTGTTGCCTTCGCCGACCATCACGTCGTGGGCCATCAATATCGGCGCGAAACCACTCCAGCGCCCTTCGAGGCTGCCGATGTGCAGGGGCATTTGCACCGCAGCCTGTGCCTTGGCTTCAACTTCGGCGCGGTACTCCGCCACCAGTGGGACCAACTCACGACCCAGGCTCACGTACACCGCCGCCAATACCAGCAGCAAGGCGCACAGGCCCAGGCCCCAACGGGTCAAGGCGGCAAAAAAGCGTGTCAGACGCTCCATGTCAGGCGACCCTCAAGGCAGTTAGCGGACGGCAGATCAATGCCTGCCGGTCTCGAATAAAGAAAGCGATTGGGGATCAGAGCAGCACCACGTCGTATTGTTCCTGGGAATACATGGTTTCGACCTGGAAACGAATGGTGCGCCCGATAAAACCCTCCAGCTCAGCGACGTTACCGGACTCTTCATCCAGCAATCGGTCGACCACTTTCTGGTTGGCAAGCACTCTATAGCCTTCGGCCTGGTAGGCACGTGCCTCCCGTAAGATTTCGCGGAAAATCTCGTAGCAAACCGTTTCCGGGGTCTTCAGTTTGCCGCGTCCCTGGCAACTGCTGCACGGCTCGCACAGCACTTGTTCAAGGCTTTCGCGAGTGCGTTTGCGGGTCATCTGCACCAGGCCAAGCTCGGTGATGCCGATGATATTGGTCTTGGCGTGGTCGCGCTCCAGTTGCTTCTCCAGGGTGCGCAGCACTTGACGCTGGTGCTCTTCGTCTTCCATGTCGATGAAGTCGATGATGATGATGCCGCCCAGATTGCGCAGGCGCAGCTGACGGGCAATCGCAGTGGCCGCTTCGAGGTTGGTCTTGAAGATGGTTTCTTCGAGGTTGCGATGGCCCACGAACGCGCCAGTATTGACGTCGATGGTGGTCATGGCCTCCGCCGGGTCCACCACCAGATAGCCGCCGGACTTGAGCGGCACTTTGCGCTCCAGGGCTTTCTGGATTTCATCTTCGACACCATACAGGTCGAAGATCGGTCGCTCGCCAGGGTAATGCTCCAGGCGGTCGGCAATTTCCGGCATCAGCTCGGCGACAAATTGCGTGGTGCGCTGGAAGGTTTCCCGCGAGTCGATGCGAATTTTCTCGATCTTGGGGCTGACCAGATCACGCAAGGTACGCAACGCCAGACCGAGGTCTTCATAGATGACGCTCGGCGCACCAATGGTTTTGATCTGTGCGCCGATCTGGTCCCACAGCCTGCGCAGGTAGCGGATGTCCATGAGGATTTCGTCGGCGCCGGCGCCTTCAGCGGCGGTACGCAGGATAAACCCGCCGGCTTCCTTGATGCCTTCGGCCGCTACGCAGTCGCTGACCACCTTTTTCAGGCGCTCACGCTCGGCTTCGTCTTCGATCTTGAGGGAAATACCCACATGCGCGGTACGCGGCATGTACACCAGATAGCGCGAAGGAATCGACAGTTGCGTAGTGAGCCGCGCGCCTTTGGAGCCGATGGGGTCCTTGGTGACCTGCACCACCAGGCTCTGCCCTTCGTGCACCAGGGCGCTGATGCTTTCCACTGCTGGGCCTTCACGCAGGGAGATTTCCGAGGCGTGGATAAACGCAGCACGGTCCAGGCCGATGTCGACGAAAGCCGCCTGCATGCCCGGCAATACGCGCACCACTTTGCCTTTATAGATATTGCCGACGATCCCGCGCTTCTGGGTGCGCTCGACGTGCACTTCTTGCAGAACACCGTTTTCTACCACCGCCACGCGCGATTCCATCGGCGTGATATTGATCAGAATCTCTTCACTCATGGCTGGGTCTCGTTCAGGCGTTTTCACAATAGTGACCGATCGCTTAAGGCTTGGCGCGCAAATCAAGGCGTTCAGCGCGCGGTAAGGTTTTGCCAACAGGGTATGCCGAATTGGTCGAGCAGTTGCGCGGTTTCGCACACCGGCAGGCCGACCACAGCGGAATAGCTGCCATTGAGCCCGGCGACAAACACCGAACCCAGCCCCTGGATAGCATAGCCGCCCGCCTTGTCCGCAGGTTCGCCACTGTGCCAGTAGGTTGTAGCTTCCTCGACAGAAATAGTGCGAAAACCTACACGACTGCTTACACAACGGGTTTCGCAGCGCTGGCCGTCGGTGAGGGCTATGGCGGTGAGCACTTCATGTTCACGACCGGAAAGCGCCATCAGCATCGCCAAGGCATCGGCCTGGTCCACGGGCTTGCCAAGGATCTGGCCATCCACGATCACCGCCGTATCGGCGCCCAGCACACAGGCGCCCGAGGCGTGTTCAAGCGCGGCAAAACCCGCCGTGGCCTTGCCGCGCGCAAGGCGCTCGACGTAGGCAACGGCGGGTTCATGGGTAAGAGGGGTTTCGTCAATGGCGGCACTGACCACGGTGAAAGGCACACCGATCTGGGTCAACAGTTCACGCCGCCTCGGTGAGCCCGAGGCCAGGTAAAGCGAATTCATTGCAGACTCTCCCTGTAGGGTTTGATAACCAGGCAGAGCCTCGCAATCCATTCAATTGATTTTATAGCGACGACGTAACCCACGCAGGCCGAAACTGACCCAAGGCCACAACAGCGCACTGACTAACGCCGGCAACACCAGCGCCAAGGTTGGTTGGCGGTTGCCGGTCAAGGCGCTGAGCCACAGTTGCACCAACTGCGCGAGGCCGAAGATCACCAGGATCACCAGGCACTGTTGCCACATCGGGAACATGCGCAAACGCTGCTGCAACGACAGCACCAGGAAGGTAATCAGCGTGAGGATCAATGCGTTCTGACCCAGCAAGGTGCCATAGAGCACGTCTTCCGCCAAGCCCAGGCACATTGCCGTAACCATCCCGACTTTGTGCGGCAGGGTCAGCGACCAGAAGGCCAGCAGCAACGCCAGCCAGAGCGGTCGCAGGATCTCCATGAATTGCGGCAGCGGCGAAACGCTGAGCAGCAAACCGATGGCGAAAGTCAGCCAGACGATCCAGCCATTACGCGAATGAGTACCGGCCATTATTCCTCCCTCTGCCGCGTGGTTGCCGGGGCTGCGGCCGCTGGCCGAGCGGCAGGCGTGGCGGCAGGCGTTGTCGCAGGCGGTTTGGCTGCGGCGGGCTTAGCCGGGCGGGCGTTGTGGGCGGCAGGTTTGACGGGCGTCGCCACCGGCGCTGCCGGAGTTGCCACCGGTGCAGGCGGCCCAACAAAGGCTGGCTTGGGCACCGTTGCGGGAACGATCGGCGTTGTACCGTTCTGCTTGTCTTCCGCTTCCTGGGCTTGAGCGGCGTCGTTGACGCGCTCTTCCGGGGTGCGGTTGTCGCTGAACACCAGCAGCAGGTAGCGGCTGCGGTTCAAGGCAGCGGTCGGGACTGCACGCACAATGGCAAACGGCTGGCCGGAATCGTGGATCACTTCCTTGACCGTCGCCACCGGGTAACCCGCCGGGAAGCGCTGGCCCAAACCGGAGCTGACCAGCAGGTCGCCTTCCTTGATGTCGGCGGTGTCGGCCACATGCCGCAATTCCAGGCGTTCCGGGTTGCCGGTGCCGCTGGCAATGGCGCGCAGGCCGTTACGGTTGACCTGTACCGGAATGCTGTGGGTGGTGTCCGTCAGCAACAATACCCGCGAGGTGTAGGGCATAAGCTCCACTACCTGGCCCATCAGGCCTCGGGCATCGAGCACCGGCTGGCCCAGCACGACACCGTCGCGCTCACCCTTGTTGATGATGATACGGTGGGTAAAGGGGTTGGGGTCCATGCCGATCAACTCGGCCACTTCGACCTTCTCGTTGACCAGTGCCGAAGAATTGAGCAACTCGCGCAGCCGAACGTTCTGCTCGGTGAGGGCCGCGAGCTTTTGCATGCGCCCCTGCAACAGCAGGTTTTCAGTCTTGAGTTTTTCGTTCTCGGCGACCAGCTCGGTACGGCTGCCGAATTGGCTGGCCACACCCTGGTAGAGACGCTGCGGCAGGTCGGTGATCCAGTAAGTCTGCATCAACACCAGCGACATCTGGCTACGCACGGGCTTGAGCAGTGCAAAACGGGCATCGACCACCATCAGCGCGACCGAAAGCACGACCAGCACCAATAAGCGCACGCCCAATGAGGGGCCTTTGGCGAAAAGCGGTTTAATAAGCCGCTCCTCCCAGGCAAATGTTCTCTTTATTCATACGGCATCAAACCGGCCTGGATGCAGATTGAAGAAGATAAACGCCAACAGGCAGCACTGCAAAGTGCTGCCTGTGGGCGAAGCATGGCGCAACCAACGATCTTATTCGCTGGAGAGCAGGTCCATGGTGTGTTTATCCATCATTTCCAGTGCACGACCACCGCCACGGGCAACGCAGGTCAGCGGGTCTTCGGCGACGATCACCGGCAGGCCGGTTTCCTGGGCCAGCAGCTTGTCGAGGTCACGCAGCAAGGCGCCACCACCGGTCAGCACCAGGCCACGCTCGGCGATATCGGAAGCCAGTTCCGGCGGCGATTGCTCCAGAGCGCTTTTCACAGCCTGAACGATAGTGGCCAGGGACTCTTGCAGAGCTTCCAGCACTTCATTGGAGTTCAGGGTGAAGGCACGTGGAACGCCTTCGGCCAGGTTGCGACCGCGAACATCCACTTCGCGAACTTCGCCGCCCGGGTAAGCGGTGCCGATTTCCTGCTTGATGCGCTCAGCGGTAGATTCGCCGATCAGGCTGCCGTAGTTACGACGCACATACGTGATGATCGCTTCGTCGAAACGGTCGCCGCCTACACGCACGGATTCGGCATACACCACACCGTTCAGGGAAATCAGGGCGATCTCGGTAGTGCCACCACCGATATCCACCACCATCGAACCGCGCGCTTCCTCAACCGGCAGGCCGGCGCCGATTGCGGCAGCCATAGGCTCTTCGATCAGGAACACTTCGCGGGCACCGGCGCCAAGGGCCGATTCACGGATGGCACGACGCTCCACCTGGGTGGACTTGCACGGAACGCAGATCAGCACACGAGGGCTGGGCTGCAGAAAGCTGTTTTCGTGAACTTTGTTGATGAAGTACTGCAGCATCTTTTCGCAGACGCTGAAGTCGGCGATCACGCCGTCTTTCATCGGACGAATGGCAGCAATATTGCCTGGTGTACGGCCGAGCATGCGCTTGGCCTCGGTGCCTACGGCAACGACACTTTTCTGATTACCATGGGTCCGAATGGCCACAACCGATGGCTCATTCAGAACTATACCGCGCTCGCGCACGTAAATAAGGGTGTTGGCAGTGCCCAGGTCAATGGAAAGATCGCTGGAAAACATGCCACGCAGTTTCTTGAACATGGGGAAAGGACCCTAGGCAACGCGTGGGTAAAAAAGTGCGGCAAACTCTAACAACGACAGGGATTTTGGGCAAGGCGCCAATGTGCTAAATTGGCCGACTTTCTGTGCACCAACCCCCACAATCGCGGCCTTATGACCGTAGAAATGCGGTAGTGTTCCGACAATCTAACACACGGATGCCCTCCGTTCTGTTTTCCACTGGAGAAACCCATGGCGCTTGAACGCTCCGACGTGGAAAAAATCGCGCATCTGGCCTCGCTTGGCCTGAATGACGCCGATCTTCCACAGACCACCGCAGCCCTGAACAGCATTCTCGGGCTGGTCGACCAAATGCAGGCCGTGAATACTGACGGCATCGAGCCCCTGGCTCACCCGCTGGAAGCCAGCCAGCGCCTGCGCGCAGACGTTGTGACCGAGCGAAATAATCGCGAGGCCTACCAGTCCATCGCGCCAGCGGTCGAAAACGGCCTGTACCTGGTTCCGAAAGTCATCGACTAAAGGGAAAGAGCCTTTCATGCATCACATGACTCTGGCCGAGATCGCCCGCGGTCTCGCCGACAAAAAGTTTTCTTCCGAAGAGCTGACCCAGACCCTGCTGGCGCGTATTGCCGCGCTGGACCCCAAGGTCAACAGCTTTATCAGCCTCACCGAGGAGCTGGCCCTGAGCCAGGCCAAGGCCGCCGACGCACGTCGCGCCAACGGTGAAAACGGCGCACTGCTGGGCGCACCGATCGCCCACAAAGACCTGTTCTGCACCCAGGGCATTCGCACCAGCTGCGGCTCGAAGATGCTCGATAACTTCAAGGCGCCCTACGACGCCACCGTGGTGTCCAAGCTGGCTGCCGCCGGGGCCGTGACTCTGGGCAAGACCAACATGGACGAATTCGCCATGGGTTCGGCCAACGAGTCGAGCTACTACGGCGCAGTTAAAAACCCGTGGAACCTGGAACACGTGCCCGGCGGTTCATCGGGCGGTTCGGCTGCCGCCGTTGCTGCGCGCTTCCTGCCGGCCGCGACCGCCACCGACACCGGCGGCTCGATCCGCCAGCCCGCAGCCTTCACCAACCTCACCGGTTTGAAGCCGACCTACGGTCGCGTTTCCCGCTGGGGCATGATTGCCTACGCCTCCAGCCTCGATCAGGGCGGCCCGCTGGCACGCACGGCAGAAGACTGCGCAATATTGTTACAAGGTATGGCCGGGTTCGATAAACAGGACTCCACCAGCATCGATGAGCCGGTGCCGGACTACAGCGCCAGCCTTAATACCTCGCTTAAAGGCCTGCGTATCGGCGTGCCGAAAGAGTATTTCAGTGCCGGTCTCGACCCGCGTATCGCCGAATTGGTGCACAACAGCATCAAAGAGCTGGAAAAGCTCGGCGCCGTGATCAAGGAAATCAGCCTGCCGAACAACCAGCACGCGATTCCTGCGTACTACGTGATCGCGCCGGCAGAAGCCTCCTCGAACCTGTCGCGTTTCGACGGCGTGCGTTTCGGCTACCGCTGCGAAAACCCGAAAGACCTCACCGACCTGTACAAACGCTCCCGTGGCGAAGGCTTCGGCGCCGAAGTGCAACGCCGGATCATGGTCGGTGCCTACGCGCTGTCCGCCGGTTACTACGACGCGTACTACCTCAAGGCGCAAAAGATCCGCCGCCTGATCAAGAACGACTTCATGGCCGCCTTTGAAGAAGTCGACGTGATCCTCGGCCCGACCACGCCGAACCCGGCCTGGAAGATCGGCGCCAAGACCGGCGACCCGATCGCCGAGTACCTGGAAGACCTCTACACCATCACCGCCAACCTCGCGGGCTTGCCGGGCTTGTCCATGCCCGCAGGTTTCGTCGATGGCCTGCCGGTCGGCGTGCAATTGCTCGCCCCGTATTTCCAGGAAGGCCGCCTGCTCAATGTGGCGCACCAGTACCAGTTGAACACCGACTGGCACACTCGCACCCCTACCGGCTTCTGAGGAGAACACTATGCAATGGGAAGTTGTGATCGGGCTGGAGATTCATACCCAGCTCGCCACCCAATCGAAGATTTTCTCCGGTAGCGCCACCACGTTCGGCGCAGAACCCAATACCCAGGCCAGCCTGGTAGACCTGGGCATGCCCGGCGTACTGCCGGTGCTGAACGAGGAAGCGGTGCGCATGGCGGTGATGTTCGGCCTGGCGATTGACGCCGAGATCGGCCAACACAACGTGTTTGCGCGCAAAAACTACTTCTACCCGGACCTGCCCAAGGGCTACCAGATCAGCCAGATGGAATTGCCGATCGTCGGCAAGGGCTACCTGGACATCCCCCTGGAAGACGGCACCATCAAGCGTGTCGGCGTCACCCGTGCGCACCTGGAAGAAGATGCCGGCAAGAGCCTGCATGAAGAATTCAACGGCGCCACCGGCATCGACCTGAACCGCGCCGGCACGCCGCTGCTGGAGATCGTCTCCGAGCCGGACATGCGCAGCGCCAAGGAAGCCGTGGCTTACGTCAAGACTATCCATGCGCTGGTGCGTTACCTGGGTATCTGCGACGGCAACATGGCCGAAGGTTCGCTGCGTTGCGACTGCAACGTGTCGGTGCGGCCAAAAGGCCAGGCCGAGTACGGCACGCGCTGCGAGATCAAGAACGTCAACTCGTTCCGTTTCATCGAGAAGGCGATCAACACCGAAGTGCGTCGCCAGATCGAGCTGATCGAAGACGGCGGCAAGGTGATCCAGCAAACGCGCCTGTATGACCCGAACAAAGACGAAACCCGCGCCATGCGCAGCAAAGAGGAAGCCAACGACTACCGTTACTTCCCCGACCCGGACCTGTTGCCGGTGATCATCGAAGACTCGTTCCTGAATGACGTGCGTGCCACCCTGCCGGAATTGCCGCCGCAAAAACGCGAGCGTTTCCAGGAACAGTTCGGCCTGTCGGTCTACGATGCCAGCGTACTGGCCTCCAGCCGTGAACAAGCCGACTACTTCGAAAAAGTCGTGAGCATTGCCGGCGACGCCAAGCTGGCGGCCAACTGGGTGATGGTTGAGCTGGGCAGCCTGTTGAACAAGCAGGGCCTGGAGATCGACGAAGCCCCGGTGACCGCCGAGCAGTTGGGCGGCATGCTGCTGCGCATCAAGGACAACACCATCTCCGGCAAAATCGCCAAGACCGTGTTTGAAGCGATGGCCGCAGGCGAAGGCAGCGCCGACGACATCATCGAGAAGCGTGGCCTCAAGCAAGTCACCGACAGCGGCGCTATTTCGGCCGTGCTCGATGAGATGCTCGCCGCCAATGCCGAGCAAGTTGAACAATACCGTGGGGCAGACGAAGCCAAGCGCGGCAAGATGTTCGGCTTCTTTGTCGGCCAGGCGATGAAAGCCTCCAAAGGCAAAGCCAACCCGCAACAGGTGAACGAACTGCTCAAAAGCAAGCTCGAAGGCTGACACTTGATCGTTCCCACGCTCCGCGTGGGAACGCCTCACTGGACGCCCCGCGTCCGCTTTTGTGACGCGCAGCGTCACGGGCTGCATTCCCACGCAGAGCGTGGGAACGATCAATTGGGGGGGTTGTTGAACATGAAGCGTCTACTCGGCCTCCTGGCCCTGTTCTCTCTGCTGGCCGGTTGCGCCAGCGGCCTCATCGACCCCAACGGCTACGACGAAACCGGCACCGCCTCCTATTACGGCGCCAAGCACCATGGCAATAAAACCGCCAGCGGTGAACCCTTCAACCAAAACGCCCTGACCGCCGCCCATCGGCGCTTGCCCTTCGGCACGCGGGTCAAGGTGACCAATCTCGACAACAACAGATCCGTGGTGCTGCGTGTGAATGATCGCGGCCCGCACACCCGTGGTCGCCTGATCGATGTTTCCCGCAAAGCGGCTGAGCAGCTCGGTATGCTGGGCCGTGGCACCGCGCGGGTTCGCGTGCAAGCGCTGAGCAACTGACAGGAGTCTTGGCTATTTCCGCACTCACCGCCCTCTCGCCCTTCAGCCTGCTCGAATTGGTCAGCGGCCTGCTGCTGCTGATCCTCGGCGCCGAAATCCTGGTGCGCGCCGCCGTGCGCCTGGCGGCCAGCCTCAAGGTGCGGCCGCTGATCATCGGCTTGAGCATCGTCGCCTTCGGCAGCAGCGCGCCGCAGATGACCGTCAGCCTGCAAGCCACCCTGGCCGGCAATACCGATATCGCCGTGGGCAGCGTGATCGGCAGCAGCATTTTCAACATCCTCGTCACCCTGGGCCTGTCTGCGTTGATCATCCCGCTGCGGGTATCGCGGCAACTGGTGCGCCTGGACATCCCGGTGATGATTTGCGCCGCGCTGCTGGTGTTTACCCTGTCGGCCAATGAAGAGCTGACGCCCGCTGACGGGCTGGTACTGCTCGCGGCGCTGGTGGCCTACCTGGGTGTGCTGCATTACCAGACCCGCCATTCCCGGCGCCCGCGCACGCTGGACACCGTGGCCAGGGCGCCGTGGTTGAGCAGCGTGTTGCTGATGCTCGGCGGGCTATTGATTCTGGTGCTGGCCGGGCACTTGCTGCTGGGCGCGGCGGTGGACGTGGCGAGCGACCTGGGCTTGTCGGAACGCATCGTTGGCCTGACCTTGATCGGCGTCGGCACTTCGTTACCGTGCCTGGCCACCTCATTGATTGCCGCCGTGCGCGGCGAGCGCGAGATTGCTGTGGGCAATGTGATCGGCAGCAGCCTGTTCAACCTGCTCGGTGTGTTGGGGTTTACTGCATTGGTAGCGCCGTCACCGCTGTCGGTATCGCCCAACGCCCTCGATTTCGACTTGCCGGTGATGCTCGCCGTGGTGGCGCTGTGCCTGCCGGTGTTCTACACCGGTTACCGGGTCACCCGCGCCGAAGGCCTGGTATTGCTGGGCCTGTACCTGGTGTACGCGTTGCATGTGGTCTCGTTCACGTTCGGCATGCCCCTGGCTACCCGGCTTGAAAAACTGATGCTGTATTACGTCCTGCCGGCGCTGGTGGCGTTTCTGCTACTCAGCACGCTGCGCGCCTGGCGCCGCCAACACAAGAGGGAAGCGCAATGACCGATCAGAAAAAGCCCGGAGTTGAGATGCGTCGCTAGGTAATGGGCGACGTGTTCGTCGATCGCGCCCTGGGCAACGCCACCGAGTTCACCCAGCCGCTGCAGGATTTTGTCAACGAACATGCCTGGGGCAGCGTGTGGAATCGCGAAGGCTTGCCCTTGAAGACCCGCAGCCTGATCACCCTCGCGGCCCTGACCGCACTCAAGTGCCCACAGGAACTCAAGGGCCACGTGCGCGGCGCACTGAACAATGGCTGCACGGTGGAAGAGATTCGCGAAGCGCTGCTGCATTGCGCGGTGTATGCGGGTGTGCCGGCGGCGATTGATGCGTTTCGGGCGGCGCAGGAAGTGATTGAGGCGTATCAGGCAGACCGGTAGTGACTGTTAGATAGCCATCGCAGGCAAGCACACCAAAAACCTTAGATCCACCCACCCGCCTGCAACACAAAAATCCCGATATTGGTGGTCACCGCCGCCATCAAGGTGGTGATCACAATAATCGCCGCCGCCAATTCATGGTTACCCTCGGCAGCCCTGGCCATGACAAAACTCGCCGCCGCCGTCGGCGCACCGAAATACAGGAACAAAATCCCCAACTCCGGCCCGCGAAAGCCCAGCAGCCACGCGCCCAGCGTCGCGAACAGCGGCAGGCCGATCATCTTCACCAGGCTGGCACTCAAGGCCATGCTGCCGCTTTTGCGCAAGGCCGCCAATGACAAGGTGCCGCCAATGCAGATCAGTGCCAGCGGCAAAGTCATGTCCGCCAGGTACTGCCCGGATGACTCCAACCACCCCGGCAAGCCGATCTTGAAGATCGCGAACGGCGCAGCGACGATCACGCTGATGATCAGCGGGTTGGCTATCACGCTTTTGAAGATGCTCCACGGGTCGGACTTGATCACCGGGCTGTACACCGCCAGCACGATGGTCGACAGCGTGTTGTAAAACAGAATCACCAGCGCCGCGAGAATCGCGCCCAGGGAGATGCCGTAGTCGCCGTACATGCTGGCCGCCAGCGCCAGGCCGATCACGCCGTTATTGCCGCGAAACGCGCCCTGGGCATAAATGCCACGGTCTTCACGCGGGCAGCGAAAGATCGCCCAGCCCCAGGCCAGGGCAAAGCTCAGCAGCGTGGCGACGGCAAAGTAGATCAGCAAACCGGGCTTGAGCGCCGAATGCAGGTCGGCGTGGAGGATGCCGAGAAACAGCAGCGCCGGCATGGTGACGTTGAACACCAGCGACGATGCAACGTGGATGAAGTTGTCGTTGATCCAGTTGATGCGCTTGAGCAGCACCCCCAAAAACAGCATGGCAAACACCGGCGCGGTGATGGTCAGGGTGGTGAGGAAGATAGCCAGCATGCCGGGGAAAACCTTGGTGGGTGTCGTCAGGTGACTAATGATAAGCCAGATTCACCTGGATCGTTCCCACGCTCTGCGTGGGAATGCAGCCCAGGACGCTCCGCGTCCCATTCACAGCGGACGCAGAGCGTCCAAAGAGGCATTCCCACGCAGAGCGTGGGAACGATCAGTCGTCGGTCTCAGGTAATGGGTGCAGGGTTGAACAGGGTGATGTCGTTATGCAGCTTATGTTGCTCCGCCCACGTCTGTTTCTTGCCGCTGGCCACCTCCAGGTAGAAGTGGAACAGCTCCCAGCCCAACTCCTCGATGCTCGCGCGCCCGGTGGCGATGCGCCCGGCGTCGATATCAATCAAGTCCGGCCAGCGCTGCGCCAATTCCGTGCGTGTCGACACCTTCACCACCGGCGCCATCGCCAGCCCATACGGCGTACCACGCCCGGTGGTGAACACATGCAGGTTCATCCCGGCCGCCAGTTGCAGGGTGCCACACACAAAGTCGCTGGCCGGCGTGGCGCAAAAGATCAGGCCCTTGCCCTTGAACCGCTCACCCGGGCCCAGCACGCCATTGATCGCGCTGCTGCCCGATTTGACGATGGAGCCCAGGGACTTCTCGACAATGTTCGACAACCCGCCCTTCTTGTTACCCGGCGTGGTGTTGGCGCTGCGATCCGCCTCACCCTTGGCCAGGTAACGGTCGTACCAGTCCATTTCCCTGACGAGTTCCTGGGCAACTTCCTTGTTCTCGGCGCGCGACGTCAGCAGATAGATGGCATCGCGTACTTCCGTGACTTCGGAAAACATCACCGTCGCCCCGGCGCGCAACAGCAAATCCGAGGCATAGCCCAACGCCGGGTTGGCGGTGATACCGGAAAACGCATCACTGCCGCCGCATTGCATGCCCAGGATCAACTCGGACGCCGGCACGGTTTCCCGGCGGCGCTGGTCGAGTTTCTTCAAGCGGGTTTCGGCCAGCGCCATGATCTGCTCGATCATTTCGGTAAACCCGTGGCTGGAGTCCTGCAAGCGGTACAGCCAAGGCTCCCTGAGGTCGACGGAACTGTCGTTGTCGTGCATCACCTGCCCGGCCTGCAACTTCTCGCAGCCCAGGCTGATCACCAGCGCTTCGCCGCCCAGGTTGGGGTTGCGCGCCAGGTTGCGCACGGTGCGAATCGGAATATAAGCATCGGTGGCAGTGATGGCCACGCCACAGCCGTAGCTGTGGGTCAGCGCCACCACGTCGTCAACGTGCGGGTACTTGGGCAACAACTCGTCCTTGATGCGCTTGACCGCATGGTCCAGCACACCGGTGACGCACTGCACCGTGGTGGTAATGCCAAGGATATTGCGCGTGCCGACGGTGCCGTCGGCGTTGCGGTAACCCTCAAACGTGAAGCCTTCCAACGGCGCCTGAGTGGCAGGCACCTCGGTCGACAGCGGCAAGCTGTCCAGCGGCGGCGCAGTGGGCATGCGCAACTGGTCTTCCTGCACCCAACTGCCGCGCGGAATCGGCGCCAGCGCGTAGCCGATGGTCTGGCCGTAGCGAATAATCTCACCGCCTTCGGGGATGTCTTCCAGGGTGACCTTATGGCTCTGCGGAATGAAATCCACGGTGACCAGGCCGTCCGGAAACTCGGTGCCGGCCGGCACGCCCTGGTCGTTCACCACGATCACCACGTTATCGCGCGCGTGCAAACGGATCGAGCGCGGCGAGTCGGCATGTTCAATCAACTGCATTACATCGCCCCTCAGGAGTGCGCTTGGGTAAGGTTAGTCAGTTCCGGCCCTTTGCTTGGCGGCTCTTTGAGCACCACGCGCTTGATCGGGCCGACAATCACCAAATAGCTGAACACCGCCAGCAGCGCGTTGGCGCCGACGAACACCAAGGCCCATTTGAACGAGCCGGTGGTGGCGATGATGTAACCAATCAGGATCGGCGTGCTGATGGACGCCAGGTTGCCGAACATATTGAACAAGCCGCCACTGAGCCCGGCGATTTGTTTCGGTGAGGTGTCGGACACCACCGCCCAACCCAGTGCGCCAACGCCTTTGCCGAAGAAGGCCAAAGCCATGAAGCCCACCACCATCCATTCAACGTCAACGTAGTTACACGCGATGATACTGCTGGAGACCAACAAGCCGGCAATGATCGGCGCCTTGCGCGCAAAAGTCAGCGAATGGCCTTTGCGCAGCAGGTAGTCGGAAATCACGCCGCCGAGTACGCCGCCGATAAAGCCGCAGATCGCCGGCAACGAGGCAATGAAACCCGCCTTGAGGATGGTCATGCCGCGCTCTTGAACCAGGTACACTGGAAACCAGGTCAGGAAAAAATAGGTGATGCCATTGATGCAGTACTGGCCCAGGTACACGCCGAGCATCATGCGGTTGGTGAGCAGTTGGCGGATGTAGTCCCACTTCGGCCCGTCGGTTTTCTGGCCTTTGGTTTTGTCCTGGTCCATGTCGACCATCGCACCGTTGGCCGCGATGTGGTTGAACTCGGCCTCGTTGATCATCGGATGCTGGCGCGGGCTGTGGATAAGTTTGAGCCAGATCAGCGAGAACAGGATGCCGATGCCGCCCATCACAATAAACACATGCTGCCAGCCGAAGGTGTAGACGATCCAGCCCATCAGCGGTGCAAACAGCACCGTGGCGAAGTACTGCGCCGAGTTGAAAATCGCCGACGCTGTGCCGCGCTCAGCCGTAGGAAACCACGCCGCCACAATACGGGCGTTTCCGGGAAACGAAGGCGCCTCAGCCAGGCCCACCAAAAAGCGCAGCATGAACAGCGCCACAATCGCGGTGGAGACCCCAAATTCACCCACATAGCCTTGCAGCACGGTGAACAGCGACCAGGTGAAAATGCTCAGCGCATAGATTTTTTTCGAGCCGAACCGGTCCAGCAGCCAGCCACCGGGAATTTGCCCGGCCACGTAGGCCCAACCGAATGCAGAGAAGATGTAACCGAGGGTGACCGCGTCAATGCCGAGGTCTTTTTGCAGGCTGGAGCCGGCGATGGCGATAGTGGCTCGGTCGGCATAGTTGATCGTGGTCACCAGGAACAGCATGAGCAGGATCAAATAGCGGACGTGAGTCGGCTTGGTCGCTTGCATGAAGAAGTACTCCCACTAATTATTTTTTTTGCGGGTAATCATTTCTGTTTTAAGTGCAGGAACCGCTTTGTGTGGGAGCTGGCTTGCCTGCGATACAGGCACCACGGTGTGTCAGTTACACCCTGGTGATGCAATCGCAGGCAAGCCAGCTCCCACATAAGCCGGTGCCTACCGGGCCATTTCCTACGACCCGATGTAGCTGGTTTTCACCACTGTGTAGAACTCTTGCGCATAGCGACCTTGCTCACGCGAACCATAGGACGAACCCTTGCGGCCACCGAACGGCACGTGATAATCCACGCCGGCGGTCGGCAGGTTGACCATCACCATCCCGGCCTGGGAGTGACGTTTGAAGTGGTTGGCGTATTTGAGCGAGGTGGTGGCGATGCCCGCCGACAAGCCGAACTCGGTGTCATTGGCCATGGCCAGCGCCGCCTCGTAATCGGCGACACGCACCACGTTGGCCACCGGGCCGAAGATCTCTTCACGGCTGATACGCATGGCGGCTTCGCTGTCGGCAAACAGCGTCGGCGCCAGGTAGTAGCCTTCGGTGTCACAGGTCACCAGGCCGCCACCGCTGACCAGCCGCGCGCCTTCGCTTTGGCCGATGTCGATGTACTTCATGTCCTGGTCCAACTGGGCCTGGGAGACCACCGGGCCAATGTCAGTGCCGCTTTTGAGCGCGTGGCCGACTTTGATCGACTTCATGCGCTCGGCCATGGCCGCGACGAACCGGTCGTGGATACCGGCAGTGACGATCAAACGGCTGGAGGCCGTGCAACGCTGGCCGGTGGAGTAGAACGCGCTCTGTACCGACAGTTCGACGGCCTGCTTGAGGTCGGCGTCATCGAGGATGATCTGCGGGTTTTTACCGCCCATCTCCAACTGCACTTTGGCCTGGCGCGACACGCAGCTGACCGCGATCTGCCGGCCCACGCCCACCGAACCGGTAAAGCTGATGCCGTCGACTTTCGGGCTGTTGACCAACACATCGCCGACCACACGGCCGCTGCCCATCACCAGGTTGAACACACCGGCCGGGAAACCGGCGCGGGAAATGATCTCGGCCAAGGCCCAGGCGCAGCCCGGCACCAGTTCGGCCGGTTTGATCACCACACAGTTGCCGTAGGCCAGGGCCGGGGCGATTTTCCACGCGGGAATGGCAATCGGGAAGTTCCACGGCGTGATCAGGCCGACCACACCAAGGGCTTCGCGGGTGACTTCCACGTTCACGCCCGGGCGCACCGAAGGCACGTAATCGCCAGACAAGCGCAGGCACTCGCCGGCGAAGAATTTGAAGATGTTACCGGCGCGGGTCACTTCGCCGATGGCTTCGGGCAGGGTCTTGCCCTCTTCACGGGCCAGCAAAGTGCCGAGCGCTTCGCGGCGGGCGAGAATTTCGCTGCCGACTTTATCCAGTGCATCGTGGCGCGCCTGGATGCCGGATGTGGACCAGGCCGGGAACGCGGCGCGGGCGGCATCGATAGCAGCGTTGACTTGGGCTACGTCAGCCTTGGCGTATTCGCCAATGACATCGGACAACTCCGACGGGTTGATGTTGTTGCAGTAGTCGGCACCGGCCACCCACTCGCCGTTGATGTAGTTTTCAAAACGTTTGGCTTGGGACACACATTCTCTCCTGACGCAAAAGGCCGCTGATTGCTCAGCGGCCTTGTGGATAAGTTACTGCGGACCTTGCTTGTCGATCAGCGCGGCCAGGGCTTCGTATTCTTCCGGCAGCAGGTCGGTCAGTGGCGTACGCACCGGGCCTGCGTCGTAACCAGCAATCTTGGCGCCGGCCTTGACGATGCTCACCGCGTAACCGGCTTTACGGTTGCGGATATCGAGGTAAGGCAGGAAGAAGTTGTCGATGATCTTGGCAACAGTGGCGTGATCGTCCTGGGCAATCGCGTGGTAGAAGTCCATCGCGGTTTTCGGGATGAAGTTGAACACCGCCGAGGAGTACACCGGCACGCCCAGGGCCTTGTAGGCTGCGGCGTAAACCTCTGCAGTCGGCAGGCCGCCGAGGTAGCTGAAACGGTCGCCGAGACGGCGGCGGATCGACACCATCAGCTCGATATCGCCCAGGCCGTCTTTGTAGCCGATCAGGTTCGGGCAGCGTTCGGCCAGGCGTTCGAGCAAGGGCGCAGTCAGGCGGCAAACGTTGCGGTTGTAGACCACTACGCCGATCTTGACCGACTTGCACACGGCCTCAACGTGGGCGGCGACGCCGTCCTGGCTGGCTTCGGTCAGGTAGTGCGGCAGCAGCAGCAAGCCTTTGGCGCCAAGGCGCTCGGCTTCCTGGGCGTATTCGATGGCCTGGCGGGTCGAACCGCCGACACCGGCCAGAATCGGCACGCTGGTGGCGCAGGTATCAACAGCAGTCTTCACCACTTGGGAATATTCGCTGGCGGCCAGGGAGAAAAACTCACCGGTGCCGCCGGCGGCGAACAAGGCGGTGGCGCCGTAAGGGGCCAGCCATTCCAGACGCTTGATGTAGCCCGCCTGGTGGAAGTCACCCTGGGCATTGAAATCGGTTACCGGAAAAGACAGCAGACCGTGGGAGAGGATGGACTTCAGTTCTTGTGGATTCATTATTCGAACACCCTGGATGAAGACTTTCTGTCGAAAGGTTGTTGTTGGTTTTGGTGATGTCGTACGTCATCGTACAACTATAAAAAGATTCGTCAACAGCAATTCATCCGGCTTCATTCGTAACCACGTGTTTAAACGCAGCTTCTTGACGTAGGAAATTATTCCTCTATGCTCCGAACAACTGTATATACATACAGTTATTACGGAAGATTCCTACGACATAGCAAGGAGCTAACATGTCAGGTCTTGAACTCGCAGCCCCCGAAAAAACACCACCCACCCTACGTTTTGAAGGCGGTGAACACACTGCCATCGGCGATGACACGCTGCTGCGTTTCGTCAAGGAGGCCCCGGCGATCCCTGCGCGACACGTTGAACTGCACCTGCCCAACGGCCTGGCGCTGACCTACGGCCAGGTAATCGCCCTGGGCGGCGACTTCTATGGCGTTCCCGGCCAGGCCATCAGCGAAGGCGCCTCCCCGACCGAGCGTGTGCAACGCTTTACCGCCGCCTTCAACTCGCTGGCGGTGCTGCCGGCCTCGCGTGAAGAAGCCGGGAAAATCCTCGCGGTCATGCAAAAGGAAATCAACGCAGTCAACCAGGCAATCCGTGACGGCAAACAACGCCATGAAGCCTATGACGCGCTGGGTGATACGTTGTCCGAGGAATGGAACCGCATCACCGGCGGCGGCAGTGCGGTTTCGGCGCTGATTCCACTGGGGCGTTACTTGAAGCTGGCCGCAGACAACGCCGACCACTTTGGCGAATGGGCGCTGTCGGCGTACCTGGCCGGCCATACGGCGGCGCTGCAACAGGCGGTCATCGCGCACCAGACCGGCACCGACCAGGCACTGGAACTGGCGTATGCAATGAACAGCTTTGCCGATCACTTTTTGACCGATCTGTTTTCAGCTGGCCACCTGCGCGTGCCGCGCAAGCAATTGGCGGCGGTGGTCACACCCGGAGAATTGGGCTCGCTGATCAGCCGCTTCATGCACGACGAAGACAGCAAGTTCGGGCTCAAGGTACGCAATGCCAAAGGTGATCAATGGCACGCCTATGGGGACAAGCGCTACTTCGATGCGATCGACGCGGACAATCGGGCCATGGTCAAACGTGCGGTACAGGCGTCGGCCGATGAGATCTTCGAGACCTTTATCAGCGGTATCGCGCCCTCCCCGGCCAGCTTCAAGGCACCGTTATATGTGCCGGACCTGAATGCTGCGCAGAACCCGGCGAACAACTTTTCGCCGCTGTTCAAGATGGAGGGTGACAAGGTGCTGCGCCGCAAGGACGTGAATGACCTGAACGACAAGCACTGGACCAATGATTGGTGGGGTTGGAGCACTTACCTGCTGCTCAAGGACTACAAGCCCAACCAACCGGCCAATTAAGTAAACACAAAACTCCAGGCCAAAGAGGTCAAAATGTGGGAGCGGGCTTGCTCGCGAAGGCGTTTTTTCAGTGAATGCATGTGCAGACTGACACACCGCTTTCGCGAGCAAGCCCGCTCCCACACTTGGATCGATTTACTCCCGACACCGCTCGGTTGTCCGGTTAACCGCGCTGCGCCTGCGCCTCTTCATGGGCATGGCGCAGCCGCTCACGGCTGTTGGTCAAATGCAGGCGCATGGCTGCGCGCGCCGCGTCCGAATCCTGGCGGGCAATCGCCTCATAAATCTCTTCGTGTTCGCGGCTCAGGCGGCCCATGTAGTGCTGCTGATCATCATGGGCCAGGCGCGCCGAATTCAGGCGGGTACGCGGAATGATGCTGGTACCCAGGTGGGTCATGATGTCGGTGAAGTAGCGGTTGCCGGTGGACAGCGCGATTTCCAGGTGGAACGCGAAGTCTGACGCCACCGCGTCCCCTGCGTGGGCCGCGCTTTCATTCAACGCATCGAGGGCTGCGCGCATCGCGGCCAATTGTTCGTCACTGCGGCGCAACGCGGCAAGGCCGGCGGATTCCACTTCCAGGCTGATACGCAGCTCCAGAATCGCCAGCACATCACGCAGCGTTACTACCGTGGCCGGGTCGATCCGGAAACCGCTCGGGCTGGGTGTGTCCAGCACAAAGGTGCCGATACCGTGGCGAGTTTCCACTTGGCCCGCCGCCTGCAAGCGCGAGATGGCCTCACGCACCACGGTGCGGCTGACCCCATGGGCTTCCATGATGGCCGACTCGGTGGGCAACTTGTCGCCGCGTTTGAGCTGGCCGTTACGGATCTGCTCGGACAACACCGTGACCAATTCCTGGGCAAGGCTGCGGCGCTTGCGGGGAAGACGAGGGGCGGTGTTGGCGTTTTCCATGACGAATGATCTTTCTCGGCGAACTTGAGCCCGCATCATAGCCCATGGCGGTTGTACGATCACCGTTCTGACACGACTTTCATCCATATCCTTTACGCAAAAAAATGCCCCGGCACAGGCCGAGGCATTTTCAGGGCTCACACGAAGGTGAACGCCGCTTACTTCACCACTTTCAGGCTCGGCCGACCGCTTGGACGCGGCGGCTCGGAGTCCGGTGGCGGTACATCATCACCGTCTTCGCCTTCGATCGCTTCGTCATCCTCGAAAGGCGACTCCAGATCAAACACCATGCCCTGGCCATTTTCCCGGGCATAGATCCCGAGGATGGCACCAATCGGCACGAACAGCGTATGCGGCACGCCGCCAAAACGCCCTTCGAAGCTGACGGCTTCATTGTCCATGTGCAGGTGGCGCACAGCACTTGGCGAAACGTTCAGTACGATCTGCCCGTCACTGGCAAAACCCTGCGGCACGTCAACCTTGGGAAATTCAGAGTTGACCAGCATGTGCGGGGTGCAATCGTTGTCCACAATCCACTCATAGAGCGCGCGGACCAAATAGGGTCGACTGGAGTTCATCAGCGGCTCCTTAAGCCTTAGCGCATGTCGCGTTCGACACCAGACAGACTCGCCTGGAAAGCCTCACGCGCAAACTGGCGCTCCATGTAATCAAGCAACGGCTTGGCCGGCCGTGGCAGTTCAATGCCCAGGATCGGCAAGCGCCAGAGTATGGGTAATAGGCAGCAATCCACCAAGCTTTGTTCCTCACTGAGGAAAAAAGGCTTGTCGGCGAACAGCGGCGAAACGCCGGTCAAGCTCTCGCGCAATTCCTTGCGCGCTTGCACACGAACGGCTTCTTTACTGCGTGTATCCAGGATCACATCCACCAGCCCGCACCAGTCACGCTGGATCCGATGGATCAGCAGGCGGCTGTTGGCACGCGCCACCGGATACACCGGCAGCAAAGGGGGATGCGGGTAACGCTCATCCAGGTATTCCATCACCACGGTTGACTCCCACAACGCCAGGTCACGATCGACCAGGGTGGGCAAGCTGCCGTAAGGGTTCACTTCGATCAGTTTCGGCGGATGACGACCTGCCTCCACACTGATGATCTCGGCGCTGACACCCTTCTCTGCGAGCACGATGCGTACTCGGTGGGAATAGTGGTCGGCGGGGTCGGAGTAACAGGCCAACCGATTGGTCACGCCCATGGCGGTCCTCCTCGCTTGTTGAAATTATGGAAAGCTCAAAAACGAGCGCGCCCAGAGAGCATCCCTGTAGTGCCTGGTTCAACCAGACCGCTACGTATTCAGAGATGCCGCTGGGCGCGCAAGATTAACAGCAATTGCTTACGGTTGGATCAATGCACATCCTTCCAGTATTCGCGTTTAAGCAGATAAGCGAACACGAAGAAGAAGGCCAGGTACAGCAACACATAGGTACCGATGCGCTGATGCTGCAATTTGACCGGGTTGGCCGAGTAGGCCAGAAAGGTCACCAGATTCTTGACCTTCTCGTCGAACTGCTCTTCGTTCAGCGTACCGGTCTTGGGCACGATGGTCAGTTGATCGCACGCTTCGTGTGTCAGAGGCGTGCCGGTCAGCGGATCATATTGCTTCTTGCCGTCTTCAACGACCTGAACCTGCTTGCATCCTACCACTTGGCGACCCTGCAGGCCGACCAGAACGTTAGGCATGCCGACGTTCGGGAAGACTTTGTTGTTCACGCCGTAAGGGCGCGCCGGGTCTTCGTAGAAGGATTTGAGGTAGCCATACAGCCAATCGGTACCGCGCACGCGCGCCACCAGGGTCAGGTCGGGCGGCGCAGCGCCGAACCAGGCCTTGGCATCCGCCGGCTGCATGCCGATGTTCATGTGGTCGCCGATCTTGGCGCCGGTGAACACGGCGTGGCTGAGCATCACCTCATGGGGAATGCCCAAGTCATCGGCAACCCGCTCGTAACGCTGGAATTTGGCGCTGTGGCAGCCCATGCAGTAGTTGGTGAACGTACGCAGGCCATCTTGCATGGCGGCCTTGTCGGACACGTCGATATCGACTTTTTCCAGCTCCGCGCCGTGCTCGGCCGCGAAGGACAGTAGCGGCAGCGCCGCAAGGATCAAAGCAACGAATAACTTTTTCATCAGCCAGTCACCCTTTCCGGAACCGGTTTGGTCTTCTCGAGCCGGGTGTAGAACGGCATCAGAATGAAGTAGGCGAAGTACAGGAAGGTGCAGACCTGCGACAGCAGCGTGCGCTCAGGGGTCGGCGCCAATACGCCCAATACGCCCAGGATCACGAATGCAATGCAGAACACCCACAGCCAGATCTTGCTCAGCCAGCCTTTGTAGCGCATCGACTTGACCGGGCTGCGGTCGAGCCACGGCAGTACGAACAGCAGCGCAATCGACGCGCCCATGGCCATTACGCCCATGAGCTTGTCGGGGATCGCCCGCAAGATCGCGTAGAACGGCGTGAAGTACCAGACCGGGGCAATGTGCTCAGGCGTCTTGAAGGCGTTGGCCTGTTCAAAGTTGGGCTTCTCGAGGAAATAACCGCCCATCTCCGGGAAAAAGAACACGATCGAGCAGAAGATGAACAGGAAGACCACTACGCCGACGATGTCTTTGACGGTGTAGTACGGATGGAATGGAATGCCATCCAGCGGGATGCCGTTTTCGTCTTTGTGCTTTTTGATGTCCACGCCATCGGGGTTGTTGGAACCCACTTCGTGCAGCGCCAGGATGTGCAGTACTACCAGGCCCAGAATCACGATAGGCAATGCAACGACATGCAACGCAAAGAAGCGGTTCAGAGTGATGCCGGAGATCAGGTAGTCACCACGAATCCACTGGGTCAGGTCGTTGCCGATCACCGGGATAGCACCAAACAGCGAGATGATCACCTGGGCGCCCCAGTACGACATCTGGCCCCACGGCAGCAGGTAGCCCATGAAGGCCTCGGCCATCAGCGCCAGGTAGATCAGCATGCCGAACACCCACACCAGCTCGCGTGGCTTCTGGTACGAACCGTAGAGCAGGCCACGGAACATGTGCATATACACGACGATGAAGAACGCCGATGCGCCGGTGGAGTGCAGCAGACGCAGGATCGAGCCGTACTCGACGTCACGCATGATGTATTCGACGGAGGCGAACGCCTCTTCCGCCGACGGCGTGTAGCTCATCGTCAGCCACACACCGGTGACGATCTGGTTGACCAGCACCAGCAACGCCAACGAGCCGAAGAAGTAGAAGAAGTTGAAGTTTTTTGGTGCGTAATATTTGCTGAGATGGTCTTCCCACATTTTAGTGGCGGGGAAGCGCGCATCCACCCAATCCATGAACTTGCTCATCAGGCTTTCTCCCCCTCGTCGACGCCAATGACAATGACACTGTCAGTCTCGTAGTGATGTGGCGGCACTGGCAGGTTCAGTGGTGCGGGTTGTGACTTGTAGACGCGACCGGCGAGGTCGTAATGGGAGCCGTGGCAAGGGCAGAAGTAGCCACCGACCCAATCCTTGCCAAGGTCGGCAGGAGCAACTTCCGGGCGGAAGGTAGGCGAGCAACCCAAGTGGGTGCAGATACCGATCAGCAGCAGGATCTCTGGCTTGATCGAACGGATTTCCTTATCGACGTAGGCGGGCTGGTCGGAGTTCTTAGAGTCGGGGTCAGACAGCTGACCTTCGATTTTCTTCAGATTCCCCAGGATCTCCTCAGTACGACGAACGATGAAGACCGGCTGACCGCGCCACTCAGCAATCATCTGCTGGCCTGGGTCGATCTTGCTGACATTCACCTTCACCGGTGCACCTGCGGCTTTCGCCTTGGCACTGGGAAACCATGACCCCACGAACGGGACCGCAGCCCCCACCGCTCCTGCAGCACCCACCACGGATGTGGCTGCTACCAAGAAGCGACGCCGGCCTGCATTCACGCCGTCATTGCTCATTCAGTCCTCTCCCATCAGCTTTTTGGCCTGTTAAATCAGGCGTCTACTAAGTGTTGAATCTTTACTTATAAAAATTTTGTCGGATGGTAATGAAAAGCCCCACGTATGACAAGGGAATTGCCCTGGGCTCAGCCTCCAGGCCTTGTAGTATAGGGGGTCTACGGATGTGGCAAGTTGTCACGGCGAAATTTATGCATAAATCGCAGGCAATAAAAAACGCCCAGCTCCGTGAGGAGTTGGGCGTTTTTGTGGAACGTAAAGCGAATTAACGCTTCGAGTACTGCGGACGCTTACGCGCTTTACGCAGACCGACTTTCTTACGTTCTACTTCACGAGCATCGCGAGTTACGAAGCCAGCTTTGCGCAGAGCGCCACGCAGGGTTTCGTCGTACTGCATCAGAGCGCGAGTGATACCGTGGCGGATTGCGCCAGCTTGACCACTTACACCGCCACCGATAACGGTGACGTAGATGTCGAACTTTTCAACAGTCTCGGTCAGTTCCAGCGGCTGACGAACTACCATGCGGGCAGTTTCGCGACCGAAGAAATTTTCCAGAGTGCGGTTGTTGATCGAGATGTTACCAGTACCCGGACGCAGGAAAACGCGAGCGGTAGCGGTTTTGCGACGGCCAGTGCCGTAATTTTGAGTCGCCGACATAATGAACTATTCCGTTAAAACTTCAGTTCTTGGGGCTGCTGAGCAGCATGAGGGTGTACAGCGCCCGCATAGACTTTCAGCTTGCGAAACATATCGCGACCCAGTGGGCCCTTAGGCAGCATACCTTTGACCGCGATTTCGATCGGGGCTTCAGGCTTCTTGGAGATCAGGCCTTCGAAGTTCGAAGACTTGATACCGCCTGGGAAACCGGAGTGACGGTAGTACATTTTGTCTTGCGCTTTGTTGCCGGTAACACGTACCTGCTCGGCGTTGATGATGACAATGTAGTCACCGGTGTCAACGTGAGGGGTGTACTCAGGCTTGTGCTTGCCACGCAGACGGCTGGCGACTTCAGTGGCCAGACGACCCAGGGTCTGACCAGCGGCGTCGACGACAAACCAGTCGCGCTGAACTGTTTCCGGTTTTGCAGTAAAAGTTGTCATTCTTTAATAGCCTCAGGGGCCGCCCTGTAAATTAGACGGCGGATCTTACTGAATAGTGCGTACTTTGACAAGTCAAAGGCAGCCGGATACAGACGCTATCGGGGGCTCGGGTCGGCGCGTCCGTTCAACGGCAAGATTCTTCGGCAGGCGGCGCATCACTTCCACTGCAGAAAGAGGTGGGCAATTATGCAGATTGCGAAAAAAAATTCAACCTGCTTTTATGATTGTTTTCCCCGAAGGAGTACCCGATGGATTATCGACAGCTGGGCCGCACCGATCTGAACGTAAGCGCGATCGCCTTGGGCACCATGACCTGGGGTGAGCAGAACAGCGAGGCAGAGGCCTTCGCACAGATCGAACGGGCCAAGGCCGCAGGGATCAACTTCCTCGACACCGCCGAAATGTACCCGGTGCCGCCCAAGGCCGACACCTATGCCACCACCGAGCGTTATATCGGTAATTACTTCAAGAGCCGCGGCGACCGTGCCGACTGGATCCTCGCCAGCAAGATCGCCGGCCCCGGCAATACCATCGACTACATCCGCGACGGCCACCTGCGCCACAACCGCAAGCACATCGTCGACGCCCTGGATGCCAGCCTCAAGCGCCTGCAAACCGATTGGATCGACCTCTACCAGCTGCACTGGCCGGAGCGCAGCACCAACTTCTTTGGCCAACTGAGCTACAAGCACAAGGACGAAGACGACCTGACCCCGCTGGAAGAAACCCTCGAAGCGCTGGACGAACAGGTCAAGGCCGGCAAGATCCGCCATATCGGCCTGTCCAATGAAACCCCGTGGGGCACCATGAAGTTCCTGGCCCTGGCCGAAGCCCGTGGCTGGACCCGCGCCGTGTCGATCCAGAACCCCTACAACCTGCTCAACCGCAGCTTTGAGGTGGGTTTGGCGGAAGTGGCGATTCGCGAGCAATGCGGCTTGCTGGCCTATTCACCGCTGGCCTTCGGCATGCTCAGCGGCAAATACGAAAATGGCGCACGCCCGGCCAAGGCGCGCCTGACCGAGTACAGCCGTTTCAGCCGCTACTTCAACCCGCAGTCGGAAGCCGCGTGCAGCCGTTATGTGGCCCTGGCGCGGGAACATGGCCTGGACCCGGCGCAGATGGCCCTGGCGTTTGTGACACAGCAGCCGTTTGTGACCAGCAATATTATTGGCGCCACGAGCCTGGAGCAATTGGACAGCAACATTGCCAGTGCTGACTTGAAGCTGTCCAAGGAAGTGCTGGACGGGATTGAGGCGATTCAGAAGGATCATCCGAACCCTGCGCCTTGATTGATTTGTAGATAGCTATGATCGTTCCCACGCTCTGCGTGGGAATGCCGCCCTGGACGCTCCGCGTCCGCGCTTGAAGGTATGACGCAGAGCGTCACCGGATGCATTCCCACGCAGAGCGTGGGAATGATCCGATGGGCGTCAAAGCGCCCGCGCAATAATCTCCTTCATGATCTCATTGGTCCCCGCATAAATGCGCTGCACCCGCGCATCCGCCCAGGCCCGCGCAATCGGGTATTCCCACATGAAGCCGTAGCCACCGTGCAACTGCACGCACTCGTCGAGCACCTTGCATTGCAGGTCCGTGGCCCAGTACTTGGCCATCGCGGCAGTGGGCACGTCGAGCTTGCCTTCCAGGTGCAGCGCCATGCATTTATCGACAAACACGCGGCCGATCTGAATCTCGGTGGCCATCTCCGCCAGCTTGAAGCGGGTATTCTGAAAGTCGGCAATCGCCTTGCCGAACGCCTTGCGCTCGCGGGTGTAGTCCAGGGTCCACGCCAGCGCAGCTTCGGCGGATGACAGCGCGCCAATCGCCACCGTCAGGCGCTCCTGCGGCAGTTCCTGCATCAAATACGCGAAGCCCATGCCTGCCTGGCCGAGCAGGTTTTCCTTGGGCACGCGTACATCCTGAAAGAACAGCTCCGAGGTGTCCTGGGCCTTCATACCGACCTTCTCCAGGCGCTTGCCCTTGTCGAAGCCTGGCGTATCGGCTTCCACCAGAAACAGGCTGGTGCCCTTGGCGCCGGCCTTGGGGTCGGTCTTGGCCACCACGATCACCAACTCGGCGAGGTAGCCATTGGTGATAAAGGTTTTGGAGCCGTTGATCACGTACTCATCACCATCCGGCACGGCGGTGGTCTTCACACCTTGCAGGTCCGAACCGGCACCCGGCTCGGTCATGGCGATGGCCGTGACCATCTCGCCGGAGATCAATTTTGGCAGGTACTTTTGCTTCAGCGCCTCACTGCCGTAATGCAGGATGTAGGGCGCGACGATGTCCGAATGCAAGGAAAAACCGATGCCGGTAAGGCCCAGGCGGCTGATCTCTTCGATCACCACGGCGCTGTATAAAAAGTCCGCGCCCAGCCCGCCGTATTCTTCCGGCAAGTGCGAACACAGCATCCCCGCCTCCCCCGCCTTGCTCCACAGGTTACGGTCGATATAGCCCTGCTTTTCCCACTGCCCATGAAACGGCGCGGCGTGCTTTTCAAGGAAGGTGCGCACGCTCTCGCGGAAGAGTTCGTGCTCCGAGCTGAACAAGGTTCTGGGGATCATGGGTCACCTGCGTGGATTGTCGGACAAAGACCAGACCACAGAGCCTATGCCGCGAAGGCGTCACAGGACACTGGACACATGCGACAAAAAATAAGACGATCCAGCCGTCTGGTGACCACTTTCCCCTATAAGAATAAATGAAATTATGTCTAACCAAATCTCCACGCCCTTGCGGCGCGTCAGCATTTTGGCCATTGATCGGGTATTCGCTTCCACCCTCATGCAAGCCAAGGATTTCTTCCACCTCGCCAGCCTGCGTTATGGCAAACAGCAAGGCCTGGGCCTGACTCCGGCATTCGAAACGCGCCTGGTAAGCCCCGACGGGCAGTCGGTACGCAGCTTCAGCGATGTGATCATGCCGGTGGACGGCGGCCTGGAAAACGCCGACATCATCGTGTTGCCGGCCTTCTGGGATGACTTCGAAGCCCTGTGCACCCGCTACCCGCAAGTGCTGCCCTGGTTGCGCGAACAACATGCGCGTGGCGCGGTGCTGTGCGGCGAAGCCACCGGCGTGTTCTGGCTGGCCGAAGCCGGGCTGCTCGATGGTAAAGAGGCGACCACTTACTGGCGCTTCTTCAACGCCTTCAGCGAGCGTTTCCCCAAGGTGCAGCTCAACCAGGACAAGCACCTCACCGACGCCGACAACCTGTACTGCGCCGGCGGCACCACCTCGGCGTGCGACCTTTACATCTATCTGATCGAGCGCTTCTGCGGCGCCAACATCGCCCAGGCGGTGGCCCGCGACATCCTTTACGAAGTGCAGCGCAACTACGCGCCAGGGCGCATCGGTTTTGGCGGGCAGAAGCTGCACCAGGACGTGATCATCCTGCAGATCCAGCACTGGCTGGAAGAGCACTTTGCCGACAAGTTCCGCTTCGAAGACGTCGCCCGGGAGCACGGCATGAGCATTCGCAACTTCATGCGCCGCTTCCAGACGGCCACGGGTGACAAGCCGCTGCATTACCTGCAACGGCTGCGCATCGAGACGGCCAAAGGTTTGCTCTCGGGCAGCCGCAAGAGCATCAAGACCATCAGCTATGAGGTGGGGTACGACGATGCGAGCTTCTTTGCGCGGCTGTTCCGGCAGCATACCGAGCTGTCGCCAAACCAGTATCGGCAGCAGTTCCAGCAAGCCGCTTGAGCCCGGGTGTACACAGTCCCATGTGGGAGCTGGCTTGCCTGCGATAGCGGTATATCAGCGGATACACTTGCTACTGACACACCGCCATCGCGGGCAAGCCCGGCTCCCACAAGCGATCTCCATTGCTCTGGACACCCCCATAAAAAAGGCCTGCATCACTGCAGGCCTTGGTCATCTCATGCCCATCGCTTACGGCTTGTGCCCACGCGACAGGAACTCGTGGGATTGCATTTCCAGCAAGCGGCTCAGGGTGCGCTGGAATTCGAAATTCAAGCGACCGCCCGTGTAGAGGTCCTTGAGCTCGACTTCCGCCGAGATGATCAGCTTGACGTTACGGTCGTAGAACTCATCGACCATGTTGATGAACCGCCGCGCGATGTCATCGGTAGTAACGCTCATCTGCTCCACGCCGCTCAAGATCACCGCGTGGAAGATCTTGCCCAACTCGATGTAGTCGTTCTGGCTACGCGGGCCGTCGCACAGCTGGCGAAATTCGAACCAGGCCACGTCATCGCAGGTACGCAGGGCGATGATTTCGCGGTTCTCGATCATCAGCTTGTCGTTTTCCACCGCCTGGGTGCATTCCGGCGTCAGCGCGCGGAAGCTTTTTTTCAGGCTTTCATGCGCCGCTTCGTTCAGCGGGAAGTGGAACAGTTCAGCCTGCTCAAGGTGACGCAGACGGTAGTCGACACCGCTGTCGACGTTGACGATCTCGGTGTTCTGCTTGATCAGCGCGATGGCCGGCAGAAAGCGCGCACGTTGCAGGCCGTCCTTGTACAAGCCGTCAGGCACGATGTTCGAGGTGGCGACCAGGGTCACGCCGTTCTTGAACAGCTCTTCCATCAGGGTACCGAGGATCATGGCGTCGGTGATGTCGGAGACGAAGAACTCATCGAAGCAGATGACCCGCGCCTCGTCGGAGAAGCGCTTGGCGATGATGGTCAGCGGGTTTTTCTCGCCCGGCAGCGTCTTCATTTCTTCGTGCACACGCTTCATGAAGCGGTGAAAGTGCGTACGCACCTTTTCCTTAAAGGGCAGTGCTTCGAAGAAGGTGTCGACCAGGTAGGTCTTGCCACGGCCCACGCCACCCCAGAAGTACAGGCCTTTGACCGGCGTGTGGTCTTTCTTGCCAAACAGCTTGCTGAACATCCCTGGCTTGTTGTGCGAGGCCGCGACCAGGTCGTCGTACAGGCGCTGCAAATGACGCACCGCATTTTCCTGGGCCGCGTCATGGAAGAACTCAGGGCGTTTCAGATCAGCTTGATATCGTTCTAGGGGCGTCATAATTTCGTTAGCAAGGCAACAAAAACGGGCCGTCACTGTAACGACGGCCCTGGATAATGGCAATCAACCCTTGGTCGGGTTAATCCTCGATGGGGGTCAACGCAACGCGCAAGGCGGCGATGGCTGCATCGCGCGACGTTTCGTCGGCAAAGTCAGCGCTATCGGCCACGGCCGCACCGTCCAGCCATACGCTGAAGCCTGTGGCCTCAGTACGTAGATCAAGCGCGTCGCCGTTTTGCAGTTGCTTGGTCACTGCGCCCGCTGTTTTGCCATCGGCAAAATTGCGCGACAACAGCAATTGCTCGCCCTCGGCCGACAGCAGGCGGAAGCGGAAACTACCGTCGTCTTCACGAAAGCTTACAAATCGCGCAGCTTTCGCGGCTTTCTTCTTGGCCGCCACCGGCGCGGCGCCCTGGTTGACGAACGAGCGCAGGCCCACGGCTTCACGCAGCTCGGCAAGGAACGGTGCGGCCACGGCGCGGGCTTTCTTGGCGCCGATCAGCAGCAGGTCTTCCATGTCCGAGGGGCGCGACATCAACTGGTGGTAACGCTCGCGCGGCTCGCTCAGTTGGCTGTCGAGCAGTTGGAACAGGCGGTTCTTCGCTTCGCCCCAGCCCAGGCCTTGCAGCAGCTCGGCGCGGAACTCTTGTTCCTGAGCCTTGCTGGCAAATGCCTGGAACAAGGTGAACAGGTGCGAGTTGTCCGGGTCCTTGGCTTCGCCGGGCGCGCGCGAGTCGGTGACGATCCGCGAGATGGCGTCCTTCATGTCCTTGGCGCTGGTGAACAACGGGATGGTGTTGTCGTAGCTCTTGGACATCTTGCGGCCATCCAGGCCCGGCAAGGTGGCGACGCTTTCTTCGATCAACGCCTCGGGCATGGTGAAGAATTCTTTACCGTTGCCGAACAGGTGGTTGAAACGCTGGCCGATGTCGCGGGCCATTTCCACGTGCTGGATCTGGTCACGGCCCACCGGCACCTTGTGCGCGTTGAACATCAGGATGTCCGCCGCCATCAGCACCGGGTAGCTGTACAGGCCCATGCTGATGCCCGCGTCCGGGTCTTCACCGCTTTCGACGTTCTTGTCCACCGAGGCCTTGTAGGCATGGGCACGGTTGAGCAGGCCCTTGGCGGCAACACAGGTCAGCAGCCAGGTCAGCTCGGGGATTTCCGGGATGTCGGACTGGCGATAGAAGGTCACCCGGTTCACATCCAGGCCACCGGCCAGCCAGGTCGCGGCGATTTCCATGCGCGAGCGCTGGATGCGCTGCGGGTCATCGCACTTGATCAGGGCGTGGTAGTCGGCCAGGAAGTAGAAGGAATCGGCATTCGCGTCCTGGCTGGCGAGGATCGCCGGGCGGATCGCACCGGCGTAGTTGCCCAGGTGCGGCGTGCCGGTGGTGGTGATGCCGGTGAGGATACGGGTACGAGTCGTCATGGGTAATCGCTTATCAGACTGCTATCAATTCGAGAGGCGCGGCAGCACCAGATCCTTGAGATCGGTGAGCTTGCCATGAAAAAAGTGTCCGCATTCTGCCACTTTCAGCAGCTCATGGGGGCGTTTGAGGGCGGCGGACCAGTCGTAGACCAGTTGAGGGTCGACCACTTCGTCGGTTTCCGGCTGGATCAGGGTCAGTGGGCAACCTTGGGGCAGCACATCGCTATCACGCAGGCGCATCACCGCAGCGGCGACCATAAACAGGTGCGCAAGCTTTTCGCCCTTGGCTTCCAGGCGGCCACCGAGGCTGGCCGCGACATAGCCGCCGAAGGAAAAGCCGAGCAGGGTAATCGGCAGCTCGGGGTGTTTTTCCCGCAGCCAGGTAGCCGCCGCTTCGGCATCGTCCACTTCACCGTTGGCCATGTCGTGAGTACCGGCGCTCGCGCCGACGCCACGGTAATTGAAACGTAAAGTAATCAAACCAGCATCGCGGGCAGTACGCTGCAGGGTCGAAACGACTTTATTGAGCATGGTGCCACCTTGCACCGGGTTAGGGTGGCAGATCAGCGCCAGGCCACGTGGCTCGGGGTGATCCAGGTACAAGGCTTCCAATTGGCCTACCGGGCCAGCGATCAAAACGGGGGTTTCACGCATGAGCAAGGAATGAACTCCGTGACCTCTCAAAGGGTCGACTCGTCTAGCTAAAAGTCTGTGCATGGCATCATTGCGAGCTTAATCGCGGTATACAGCGCAGGTTTGAGCCGTTAACGTAAAGCAAAGCCGTTTATAGAGGAAGGACTCGTGGAACACTCGCTCTTAGTTTGGTTGTTGCCGACTCTTGCCCTGGTTGCCGGTGTCGCCATTGGATTCCTGGTTGCCCGCTTGCTGCCGAATGCCGCGCCTAACCGCACGCAGCGTCAGTTGGATGACATTCAGGAACGTTTTGACAGTTATCAGAACGAGGTTGTTACCCACTTCAACAGCACCGCGACCCTGGTCAAGAAGCTCACTCAGAGCTACCAGGAAGTACAGGATCATCTCGCCGATGGCGCCAACCGCCTCGCCCTCGACGACATCACCCGCCAGCGCCTGCTGGCCGCGTTGCATTCCGATGCACCGCAAGCCCCACGGGAGCGCTTGACGCCACCGCGGGAAAATCAGGAGCCACCACGGGACTACGCGCCAAAAACGCCGAACGCCCCAGGCATGCTGGACGAGCATTACGGCTTGAAGAAGTAAGTTATTTTCAAGCGATAAAAAGCCCGGCTGATCGATGATCAGCCGGGCTTTTTTGTGGGTGCTTATTCTCAAGAACAGTGGAGATCCACTGTGGGAGCGGGCTTGCTCGCGAAAGCGGTGGATCAGTCAAAACAACTGCAACTGACAGACCGCATTCGCGAGCAAGCCCGCTCCCACATTTTGATCGAGCTCGCCTCAGGAGACGGGTTGCTCCTGCAACAGCCCACCCTCAATCCGCACATGCCGCCCATGAAAACGCTTGAGGCTGCTGCGATGGCCGACACTGACGATACTCAACCCCGGCAGCTCATCGATCAACGCTTGATACAAGCTCGCCTCATCCTCTTCATCCATGGCCGAGGTGGCTTCGTCCATGTACATCCACTGCGGCGCGAACAACAAGGCACGGGCAAAGGCCAGACGCTGCTGCTCACCGGGTGAGAGCATCCGCTGCCAGTGGTTGGCCTCATCCAGGCGGCTGACCAGATGGGGCAAGCGGCAGGTTTCCAGGACCTGTGCATAACGTTCGGCCGGGTAGGTGCTGTCGTCTTGTGGATAACTCAACACGGCCTTCAGGCTGCCAATCGGCAAGTAAGGCTTTTGCGGCAGGAACAGATAACGCGCCGCCGGCAGGCGAATGCTGCCGTGGCCCGCCGGCCACAAGTTGCCCATGGCGCGCAGCAACGTACTTTTGCCGCTACCGGAACGCCCACTGAGCATCACGCGCTGGCCAGGCTCTACGGTCATGTCGGCGTCGGTGAGCAGATGGCGGCCGTCGACCAGGTCCATGCCCAGGTCTTTGACCACCAGTTGCTCGCCTTGCGGGCGCACATCAATGGCCGGAGCACGTTGCTCGTTTTCGCTCATGGCCTGGTGGAAGCTCAGCAAACGGTCACTGGTCGCGCGCCAGCTGGCCAAATCGGAGTAAGCGGTGATAAACCAGCTGAAATTGCCCTGCACATTGCCGAATGCGGAGTTGATTTGCATCAGCTCGCCCAGTTCGATCTTGCCGGAGAAATAGCGCGGTGCTGCCACGATAAACGCAAAGACGATTGCGATCTGCTCATAACCGGCGGTGAAGAAGGTCAGGCGCTTGGACACTTTCATGATGTCCCAATAGTTGTGCCAAACCTTGCCGAACCGCGCACTCAAACGCTGATTTTCGTTTGGCTCGCCATTGTACAAAGCAATGCTTTCGGCATTTTCCCGCACGCGCACCATGGAGAAGCGCAAGTCTGCTTCGAAACGTTGCTGCTGGTTGCTAAGACCGATCAAACGACGACCGATCAGGTGCGTCAGCCAACTGCCGACGGCGGCATACAGCAATGCGCACCAGAACATGTAGCCGGGGATGGTGATACCGAACACTTCGATGCTGCCCGAAACGCCCCACAGAATGATCGAAAACGACACCAGGCTGACAACGTTGCGCAGCAGCCCCAGACTCAAGCTCAACGTCGTCGACGTGAAGTTATTGAGGTCTTCGGAAATACGTTGGTCCGGGTTATCGGTATAACCGCCCTGTTCCAGCTGGTAGTAGTTCTTGTGGCTAAGCCAGCGCGCGAAATACTTTTCGGTGAGCCAGGCACGCCAGCGAATCGTCAGCATCTGAGTCAAGTACAGGCGGTAGACCGCAGCGACAATCGCCACGGCGGCGAGCATGCAGAAATAGCCGATCAGTTGCCAGAAGGCGGCCGTGTCCTTCTTCTCCAGGGCGTTGTAGAAGTCCTTGTACCAATGGTTGATCCAGACCGAAAAGGCCACACTGAACAGCGAAAGAGCAATCACTGCTGCCAGCAATACCCAGGCTTTGCCCTTCTCTTCGCTGCGCCAGTAAGGCGCTATCAGCGCCCAGGTTCGGCGAAAAAAATGCCCACGCACCGCGTCGTTGACCGCGGAATACTCAGCGTTCTGATTCATCGTTCAGGCTCTGTAAGAAAATGTGACAGGCGTTTGAACCGATCATAGACGATCGGTTCAGGGCTCCGTGCAGCCTGAAGCGGATTGTTCAGACTTTGTTCAGCGCCGTACCGGGCGTTTCTGCAACTTGCGTTGCAGCGTACGTCGGTGCATGCCCAACGCGCGGGCGGTAGCGGAGATATTGCCTTCGTGTTCGGTCAGCACGCGCTGGATGTGTTCCCACTGCAGGCGGTCCACCGACATCGGGTTTTCCGGCACCAGGGTGTCGAGGTCGGCGTGCTCGGAGAGCAAGGCAGCCAGCACGTCGTCGGCGTCGGCCGGCTTGCACAGGTAATTGCAGGCACCGCGCTTGATGGCCTCGACGGCGGTGGCGATGCTGGAGTAACCGGTGAGGATCACCACGCGCATTTCCGGGTCCAGCTCCAGCAGCTTGGGCAGCAACACCAGGCCGGAGTCACCGTCCATTTTCAGGTCGAGCGCGGCGTAGTCCGGCAGGTCGGCCTGGGCGATGGTCAGGCCTTCTTCAGCCGAACCTGCGGTGCTCACGCGAAAGCCACGACGGCTCATGGCGCGCGCCATCACGCGGGTAAAGGTGGCGTCGTCATCTACCAGCAACAGGTGCGGCAGTTCTTCGCCTTCGACTTGGATCTCGTCACTCATCGATATCTCCTCGTGCGACACGGGGCAGGCGCAGCTCGGTGAGCGTGCCACCTTCCTCATGACTATAGAGCTTCACTGAGCCGCCCGCGCGGGTCACGCTGGCCTTGCTCAAAAACAGGCCGAGGCCGAAGCCTTTGCCCTTGGTGGTAAAGAACGGTTTGCCGATCTGTTCGGCAATGGCCAGCGGCACGCCCGCGCCGTGGTCACGAATACTGATGGTGACGTTTTCCGCGTCCCAGTCCAGCTGTACGCCCAGGCCTTCGGGGCAAGCGTCGGCGGCGTTGTTCAGCAGGTTGAGCAAGGCCTGGGTCAGGTCCGGCGGCGGCGCCATGCGCGGCACACTGCCCTGCCCTAATAGATGAAAACGGTAACTGGCTTCGGGACGCATCAGGTGCCAGCGGTTCAGGGCTTCGTCGAGCCACTGGGTCACGTCCTGCATCTCTACCGCCAGGCGGCGATTGGCTTCGGCCGCGCGCACCAGTTGCTGCAAGGTCTGCTTGCACTGCTTGACCTGTTCGCGCAACACACCGAGGTCTTCTTGCAGCACCGGGTCGTGATGGTCCTGGGTCATTTCGTTAAGCAGCACGCTCATGGTCGCCAATGGTGTGCCCAATTCGTGGGCGGCGCCGGCGGCTTGAGTGGCGACGGCCAGCAATTGCTGGTCGCGCAGGCCTTCTTCGCGGCGAATAGCGCGCAGTTCTTCCTGACGGCGCAGTTCTTCGGCCATGCGTGCAGCGAAAAACGTGATCACCGCAGCAGACAGCGCGAAGCTCAGCCACATCCCGTAGATCTGCAGGTTTTCGCGGGCGATGGGAAAGGTTTGCAGCGGATAGAACTGCGCCAGCAGCAAGGTATAGAGCGTCAGCGCAATTCCCGACAGCACCACCGAGTAGCGCCATGGCAAGGTCACGGCGGCGATGGTCAGTGGCACCAGGTAATAAGAAACGAACGGGTTGGTGGAACCACCGGAGAAATAAAGCAACACACTGTGGATAAACAGGTCGCAGGCCAACTGGAGCGCATATTCCAACTCGGTCACCGGCCACGTAGTGCGCAAACGGATGGCGGTGAACGCGCACAGCACCGTGGAAAACGCCAGGGTCACACCCAGTTGCAGCCACGGCAGCGGCAGCAGGTCGAACCAATAGGCAAGCCCGACGGAGCCGGCCTGTGCGGCCAGTACCAGGGTACGGATGAACGTCAGGCGCCAGAGGTTCTGGCGTGTGGCGGAAGTCAGTTTTACGGCGGCGAGCATGAGCTCTCCCGGTGAGCGCTGCAGGCGGATCGGCACGAGTATAAACGAAGCAGACCCGCTGGCACGGCGCGTGTGGCTCTTTGACGCAGGCCGGCCAAACGACCGTTCGTCGGCACCACCACCACTTGTAGCGAATGTGTAAACCCGAAGAACCCGATGCCACCGTCTACAGTCTTAACCAACACGACTACCTCAAGGAGCTTCCATGTCTCGTTTCACTCGCAGTGCAGCTGTTATTACCCTCGGCGTCGCCACCCTGGCCAGCCTGCCTGCGCTGGCAGCCGAAGGGCTGAACTACAACCAGATTTCCCTGCGCGCCGAGGTCAGCCAGGAGGTTGCTCGCGACAAGATGATCGTGACGCTTTACACCGAGTCGCAAAACGCCGACCCGGCCAAACTCGCCGCAGAAATCACCACCACCATGAACAAGGCGCTGGGCCAGGCGCGCGAAGTCAAGGCTGTGACCCTGCGTCAAGGCAGCCGTAACAGCTACCCGATCTACGACAACAAGAACCAGAAGATTACCGGCTGGCGTGAGCGCGCCGAACTGCGCCTGGAAAGTGCCGACTTCCCTGCCCTGTCCAAGCTCACCGGCGAGCTGCTCAATACCTTGAAAATGGAGAATATGGACTTCGCCATCGCGGATGCCACGCGCAAGTCCAGCGAAGACGCGTTGCTTAAAGAAGCGGTTGCCGCATTCAAGGCCCGCGCGCAACTGGCCACCGATGCACTGGGCGGCAAGGGCTACAAGATCGTCAACCTGAACTTCAACACCAACGGTTACCCGATGCCTTACGCCCGTGGCGGCATGATGATGAAGGCAGCCATGGCGGATTCGGCCCCCACACCGGAAGTGGAAGCGGGCACCAGCCAGGTCAGCATGAGTGCTGATGGGGTGATTGAAGTCCTGCAGTAAGTCTTACGATTAAAAAACGGTGCAGCCTTGATGGCTCGCACCGTTTTTTTTTGATTGTTTAATTTGGAGGACGGCGAGCTGTCAGTTTTTTCCCAAACGCCGTAGGCCGCGCCTTATAAAGGTTATTTTCGTACAACGTACCCGCCCGCCGTGGAACCCTGCGCAAGTATTAAACCACCCAGTTACGAGCAACTGATGCTTTCAAACTCTAACCCGTAAATTCCATTTAGCGGATGTACGAGTAAATCAGTTTTCCTCTTTGGCTTATGCCATTACGCAACCGTAAGCACATAAGTCGATCAGAGGTAAAACAAGCGTGTTCAGAACCCACATAAGTCATGACATATCGTAATGTCGCGGCGTGCGTAATGCCGGCCCTGATATTTCGCGTCATGCAACTATTGTTGATAACTCATGAGTAAAGCGCCCCGATCATGAATATACGCCCGCCCGTGCTGTCGCCCTATACCAACCCTGCCAATACACATCCGAAACCTGTCGTCACGCCGCCAGCGGAAAATACACGCCCAAGTGCGCTGACCGGTCCAGGAGCGGAAACTTCAGGCCCGGGGCAAAAACCGAGCACCGCCCCAACCCCCAACCATGAGCTTGATTTCGCCAAAGGGGTGATTTATGGGTCAATCACCGTTCCCCCGCCCACGGCAAGCTATACGCAACAGGAGCGCCTACAGCGGGTCGACGCCTTCGCCGGTCGTGTAGTAACGCAAATCAAGAACATAGAAAGTGGCGAAGAAGGTGAAAGCAATATCCGGTTCCAGAAGACTCGTCAGTTCATGGAACCTGCCGGTTACTTTAGCGGCGGGTTACTGGCTGCCGGCTTGGATCCACATGAGAAAATAACGGTAACATTTAACTCATACGTTGGAAAATGGAAGCCGGAAGTCAAGACCAACACCGACACACGCACTTATTTTGCTTGGGAGATTGCAGCGGGCGCTCTAAAGCACGATAGGCCGGCCGCCGGCGGCCTACTCAACTTCCAAACAATGGAAATCAAGCCAGAAGACCGGAGCAAAATTAACGATTTGGAGGCCCTGGGCAAAAAGCTTCAAGACCACTGGAAAGATGACATAGCCAAACCCATGAGCGACAAGTCGGGTGCATTGGCAAAGCGCTCGGGCAAAGCCGATGCCTATGTCGTCAAGGGCACCTTACAAAGCCTGCGAAACGACAAGGCTATTTATAAAGCGCTGACACCTGAAGGTCGAGCAGCGATTGATCGCACGCTCGACAAGAACGGCAATGTGGTCATCCCAAATATATACGGCTACCCACTGGCCGGTTATGCGTTTATCCCTTATGTCAATTATCACGGCGATTATGACACCCGCCCCAATCAAGGCCTGATGATTGACTTGAAAAACGGTACGGTCAGTGAGCTGAAGGGAGATGATGAATTTGCGCGCTGGGCCAAAAACAATCGTGAAGCACTACTGGCCAGCTTCAATGGCGAAGACAAACAAGGTGGGAAAGATGCTCATTGGCCACCGGCGAGCACCGTCCTCGACAACTTGATTGCGGGTAATCATGCGCACTACCCCGGACGTCATAACCTTCTCAGCGATAAACAAGTCTCCGTCAGGGAGACATTTAATTACACCCAGTCGCGCAAAGAAAGTTATTACTTAAATTTTGGAGACCTGAAATCCGGCATTGCAAGGGATTATCAGGAGATTAACGCCAACAATGCAAAGTGGGCCGATCAAACCCAGGTATTTGGTTCTTCGCAGCAAACGTGGAAGGAAGCCAAAGAGTTGTGGGGACGCACCTTCGGCTACGTGCCCGTCCTTGGTAATGCGGGCAACATTTTCTTCGGTATTCATGACTCCATTTATGGCAAGACCGCCGAAGATCGCGTTGGCGGCACCGCTGCTGCGGTGATATCGAGCCTGCAGCTGGTGCACGAAATCACACCTGCCGTGGTAGAGGCCGGCCTTGGCGACATCCCGACAGCCGTTAACCCCTCATCATCCGGGCACTACAGCTGGAACTACAACGAGCTGACAACAGATTTTGAACTGGTGCGAAAATCACAAACATCTAACGATGTTGATACCGGCTCAGCTATACCAGCGAGTGCACCCAGCGTCCCGGCGGCCGATAAGCCTTCCCTGACCTTTGCGGGAATGCGTGAAGTGGAGTTCAGGGGCAAGGCGTATTTCGCAGCCGATAAGCCCGATGCCCTGGACGGCACAAGTTACTTGTTACGTGTGCAAGATCCAAAGGATCCAACAAAACTGGTGAGTAGCGGGATTGTTGCCAAGCCTGATGCAGCGGGCGTGTGGAAAAAAATCGGGGTGGAGGGTGGTGGAAAATGGTTCTGGGATCGTACACCTTCACCCACGCTCAGTGATGACCTGAAGTCGCCACCTTCGTTTGCCAATCAATTCCTCGATCTGGAGGGAAAAAAAATTAACGCGGCTGAAAGAGTCGATGAATTCTTGAAAATAAATGAACGGACGCACTATGAGTTTGCCACCCGAAACTACGAAGAGAACGGGAAAATCAAATCGAACTTCAATGTGTCCTGGAAAATCGACGAGACTGATTTTTCCGTTGAGCCAGGAGAAAAAGCACGCGTTACGGAACACAGTACCAGCGAGTACTCACCCAACTTTGTCCTGGATGTAAATCGTAATACTTACATCGTCACACGCACCGAAAACGGGCTGCTGAGTACCGCACCGTTGGATGCCGTGGCAGACTCGGCTGAAAATATCAGGAAAGCACGGCTGAAACAGTTTGAGGATGCCATCCCTGACGCCGACTTGCGCGCCCGCATTTCCGAGGTAGCCCATCAGGGCTCCATAGCACCCGCTATCATCGAGTTGAATACGGATGGCTCGATGCTGCAAGAGGGCTACCGCTTCGGCGCCGACGACACTCAGTATCACATTGAATACGACAGTTCCAAGAACGAGGCCAAGGTTCAGATCATTTCCAGAGGGCACCTCAATAACGGGGACCTGGATATAGAACACGTTCCCGGCGTAGAGGTAACGATCAAGAGAACGTTCACGATACGAGAGGGTAACGAGTTGGACAGCGCCTATACGATCGACAGCAACGCTCCATCCAGCATTGAAGTAACCGTCAAACCCCAACCGGAGCCGGAGAATAAACCAGCCCTTACCTGATCCCCTGAACGGCGGTAACCTCGGTGACCGCCGTTTTCGTTCGGGCAGCTTTTACAGGCTTGCCACTTCAGGGGTCTTTAATGGACAGAATCACCTTAAAACCGTTGCTACTCGCCGCCGGCCTCTTGGCCTGCATGCCCATGGCTCACGCCGCGAGCACCCTGGTCTACTGCTCCGAAGCCAGCCCCGCCGGCTTCGACCCCAGCCAGTACACCAGCGGCACCGACTTTGATGCCTCCGCTGAAACCGTCTTTAACCGCCTGACCCAGTTCAAGCGCGGCGGTACCGAGGTAGAACCTGGCCTGGCAACAAGCTGGGATGTCTCCAAAGACGGTCTGACCTACACTTTCCACCTGCGCGACGGGGTCAAGTTCCACACCACTGACTACTTCACCCCGAGCCGCGACTTCAACGCAGATGACGTACTGTTTACCTTCAATCGCCTGCTGGATGCCGATAGCCCGTTTCGCAAGGCTTATCCATCCGAATCGCCGTACTTCACCGACATGGGTTTGAACACCACGATCAAAAGTGTCGAAAAACTCGACGAGCACACCGTGCAGTTCAACCTGAACAACGTCGACGCCTCGTTTGTGCAGAACCTGGCCATGAGCTTCGCCTCGGTGCAATCGGCCGAGTACGCCGCCCACTTGCTGAAAGAGGGCAAGGCCGAGCAAATCAATCAAAAGCCCGTAGGCACCGGGCCATTTGTGTTCAAGCGCTACCAGAAAGACTCGCAGATTCGCTACGTGGCCAATAAACAGTATTGGAAACCTGAGGATGTGAAGCTCGACAACCTGGTATTCGCCATCACCCCGGACGCCGCCGCGCGCCTGCAAAAGCTCAAGGCCGGGGAATGCCAGGTCAGCGGTTACCCGCGCCCGTCCGACATTGAAATAATGAAACAAGACCCCAACCTGCGCGTGCTGCAACAGGCCGGTTTCAATTTGGGTTTTCTGGCCTACAACGTGACGCATCCTCCGCTGGACCAGCTCAAGGTGCGCCAGGCGCTGGACATGGCCATCGATAAGCCGGCAATTATCAAGGCTGTTTACCAAAGCGCCGGACAATTGGCGCAAAACGCACTGCCACCCGCGCAGTGGTCTTATGACCCGACTATCAAGGATGCGCCCTACGATCCGACCAAGGCCCGGGCGCTACTAAAAGAAGCAGGGGTTGCACCAGGTACCACCATCAATTTGTGGGCCATGACCGTCCAGCGGGCTTCCAACCCCAACGCGCGCATGTCGGCACAAATGATCCAGCAAGACTGGGCGAAGGTCGGTATCAAAGCCAACATCATCAGCTACGAATGGGGCGAATACATCAAACGCGCCAAAAATGGCGAGCATGACGCGATGATTTACGGCTGGACCGGTGACAATGGCGACCCCGATAACTGGCTCGGCGTGCTCTACAGTTGTGCCGCCGTGAAGGGCAGCAACTACGCCAAATGGTGTAACCCGGCCTACGACAAACTGGTGCAGCAGGCCAAGGTCAGCAACGACCGCGAGCAACGCATCAAGTGGTATCAACAGGCACAGAAAATCCTTAAGGAACAGGTACCTATAACGCCTATTGCGAACTCGACGGTTTTCCAGCCACTGCGTAAAGAAGTGCAGGACTTCAAAATCAGTCCGTTTGGGCTGACGCCGTTCTACGGTGTCAGTCTAGATAAGTAACAAGGGCGCCCCAACCGAGTGCGCCAGACGCCTCGGCTGGGCTTTTTTGGTGCGCTCGATGCACCGAAAAAACCCTCTATATATATGCATTTATGTACAAACTTTCATAAATGCGACATTCCTGTACGTTCGTACCACAGTTTGCCTCTTGCAACGGTTCAGCATCTTGCAATGGGTATGGCCCCTGCATAAGTATCCGCAGGCCGACTCACGAGGTCGCCCTCACCACCAAAAATGACAACAAATCATGAGGCCAACATGCTTAAACACGCAGTCCTTCCGCTTTTAGTGAGTGCTGGCCTTATGGCCGCTGCTCCTTTCGCCCATGCGGCGAGTAACCTGGTGTTCTGCTCCGAAGGGAGCCCGGCCGGTTTCGACCCAGGCCAGTACACCGCCGGAACAGACTTCGATGCCTCGGCCGAAACCATGTTCAACCGTCTGACCCAGTTCGAACGCGGCGGCACCGCTGTGATTCCTGGGCTGGCCACCAGCTGGGACGTGGCCCCGGATGGCCTGACGTACACCTTCCACCTGCGTGATGGCGTGAAATTCCACACCACTTCGTACTTCAAGCCGACCCGTACCTTCAATGCCGATGACGTTCTGTTCACGTTCAACCGCATGATCAACAAGGACGATCCGTTCCGTAAAGCCTACCCCACCGAGTTCCCGTACTTCACGGACATGGGGATGGACACCAACATCAAGAACATCGAGAAAGTCGATGACCACACCGTCAAGTTCACCCTTGGCACTGTGGACGCCGCCTTCATCCAGAACCTGGCGATGAGTTTCGCCTCCATCCAGTCGGCCGAATACGCCGCTCAACTGTTGAAGGAAGGCAAGCCCGCGGACATCAACCAGAAGCCAATCGGCACTGGTCCGTTCGTGTTCAAGAGCTATCAGAAAGATTCGAACATTCGTTACACCGGCAACAAGGACTACTGGAAACCTGAGGATGTGAAGATCGATAACCTGATCTTCGCCATCACCACCGACCCGTCGGTGCGCATCCAGAAGCTCAAGAAAAACGAATGCCAGATCACCTTGTTCCCACGTCCGGCCGACCTCAAGGCGCTGGGCGAAGACAAGGACCTGAAACTGCCGCACCAGGCCGGTTTCAACCTGGGCTACATCGCTTACAACGTCATGCCGGTGATCAAGGGGCAGACCGCCGCCAACCCACTGGCCGACCTGCGTGTACGTGAAGCGTTGGACATGTCGGTGAACAAGCAGCAGATCATCGACTCCGTGTACCAGGGCGCAGGCCAACTGGCCGTCAACGCCATGCCGCCGACCCAGTGGTCCTACGACACCACCATCAAGGATACGAAGTTCGACCCAGCCAAGGCCAAGGAACTGCTCAAGGAAGCCGGCATTAAAGAAGGCACCGAGATCACCCTGTGGGCCATGCCGGTTCAACGGCCGTATAACCCGAACGCCAAACTGATGGCCGAGATGCTGCAGAACGACTGGAAACAGATCGGCCTGAAGGTCAACATCGTCAGCTACGAGTGGGGCGAGTACCTCAAGCGCTCCAAAGGCGGCGAGAACCAGGCCATGATCATTGGCTGGAGCGGCGACAATGGTGACCCGGACAACTGGCTGAACGTGCTGTTCGGCTGCGACTCGCTGGCCGGTAACAACTTCTCCAAATGGTGCGACAAGAAATTCGACGGCATCGTCAAAGAAGCCAAAGCCACATCGGACGTCGCCAAACGCACCGAGCTGTACAAGCAGGCGCAACATATCCTCAAAGATGCAGTCCCGATGACACCTATCGCGCACTCGACGGTGTATCAACCCATGCGCAACACCGTGCAGGACTTCAAGATCAGCCCGTTTGGCTTGAACTCCTTCTACGGCGTTAGTGTAAGCGGCAAGTAAGACTCAGTAGCGGCGACGTTTCATAACGTCGCCGTTATTGCATCCGCCTAGACCGTAGGAAACAGACCACAACCGCAACATTGCCTTCCTACAGCAATGAACTGCGACTTGTGCATCCGTTACCTACAAGGTCAATCCGTTTTGGCGCATTTACTGCAAGCTCCGCGACCCATACCGTCGTAGGACAGCAGAAGCGCCAATCCAGGAAAGGCACTTGCTGCGTGTGGGATCAGTGATGTCCACCAGGCCTGACGCCTGGGTGATTGCTCGCTGATGACAACAACAAACAAGGATCGGGATCGTCATGCGCCATACCACTGTTCTATCCGCAATTTTTGGCACCAGCCTGCTGGCTGTGGCCACGATGGGCCAAGCTGCCGAAAAGAAGAGCCTGGTGTTCTGCTCTGAAGGCAGCCCGGCAGGGTTCGACACCGCGCAGTACACCACCGCCACCGACAACGACGCGGCGGAACCTTTGTACAACCGCCTGGTTGAATTCGAAAAAGGTGCGACTGACGTGGTGCCTGGGCTGGCAACCAAGTGGGATATTTCCGAAGACGGCCTGACTTACACCTTTCACCTGCGTGAAGGGGTGAAGTTCCACAGCAACAAGGAATTCAAGCCGACACGCGACTTCAATGCCGACGATGTGCTGTTCACCTTCAACCGCATGCTTGACCCTGAATACCCGTTTCGCAAGGCCTACCCCACCGAGTTTCCGTACTTCAACGGGATGAGCCTGAACAAGAACATCGCCAAGGTCGAGAAGACCGGCCCCTACACCGTGGTGATGACCCTGAACACGGTCGACGCCGCGTTTGTACAAAACATCGCGATGAGCTTTGCCTCGATCCTGTCGGCCGAGTACGCCGAACAGTTGCTCAAAGAGGGCAAACCCAGCGACATCAACCAGAAGCCGATCGGCACTGGGCCGTTTGTATTCCAGCGCTACCAGAAAGACTCGCAGATCCGTTATGTGGGCAACAAACAGTACTGGGACCCAAGTCGCGTCAAGCTGGACCAACTGATTTTTGCCATCAACACCGACGCCTCGGTGCGGGTGCAGAAGCTCAAGGCCGGCGAGTGCCAGATCACCCTGCATCCGCGCCCCGCTGACGTCGACGCGCTCAAGGCCGATCCAAACCTGCAACTGTTGACCAAGCCAGGTTTCAACCTCGGCTACATCGCCTACAACGTGCGCCACAAACCCTTCGACCAGCTCGAAGTGCGCCAGGCGCTGGACATGGCGGTGAACAAGCAGAGCATCCTGAATGCCGTGTACCAGGGCGCGGGCCAACTGGCGGTCAACGCCATGCCGCCGACCCAGTGGTCCTATGACGACAGCATCAAGGACGCCGCCTACAACCCGGAAAAGGCCAAGCAACTGCTCAAGGCTGCCGGCGTTAAAGAAGGCACCGAGATCACCCTGTGGGCCATGCCGGTGCAGCGCCCGTACAACCCCAACGCCAAGCTGATGGCCGAGATGCTGCAAAGCGATTGGGCCAAGATCGGCCTCAAGGTCAAGATCGTCAGCTATGAATGGGGCGAATACATCAAGCGCACCAAGAACGGTGAGCACGATATCAGCCTGATCGGCTGGACCGGCGACAACGGTGACCCGGACAACTGGCTGGGCACCCTCTACAGCTGCGACGCCATCGGCGGGAACAACTACTCCATGTGGTGTGACCCGGCGTACGACAAGCTGATCAAGCAAGCCAAGGTCGTGACCGACCGCGAACAAAGGACTGTTCTGTACAAGCAGGCGCAGCAATTGCTTAAACAGCAAGTGCCGATCACGCCAGTCGCCCACTCGACGGTCAACCAGCCGTTAAGCGCCAAAGTCGAAGGTTTCAAAGTCAGCCCCTTCGGCCGCAACGTGTTTTCGGGCGTCAGTCTCAACCCATAAGAAAATAACCGGATGGTGCGGAGCCAAATCGGCTCCGTGGCAAACGTGCAGCCTTTTGTTGGGATTTATCCTACGGCAAACGTTTGCACTAGCTTGAACGAGTTACACACCCAATAGCCGGTTCACCTAAAAAGACCGGCATTAAAAAGAGAACCAAAGGAGCTCCACCCATGAAACTGAGCAGCAAAGCGCTTCTGGCCCTGGCCATCAGCAGCATCACGGCCACCGCATTTGCGGAAACCCAGAGCCAGGACTTCGTCCCCACCACATTGGCCGGCACCAGCGCCCAAAGCGAGGCCAAGGGCTTTGTCGACGGCGCAAGCCTGGGCGGTACCACCCGTAACTGGTTCTCCAACGAACAGAAGTTCCGTGGCGGCAAGTTCACCTACCAGAAGCACGGCGAAGCGCGCACTGATGCTTACCGTACCAACTGGGTACAGGGCACCATCCTTAACCTGAGCTCAGGCTTTACCCAAGGCACCGTGGGCGTCGCTACCGAAGTCGCGGCCTACAACGCTATCGTGCTGGACCGCAGCAAGCGCGACATCAAGGGTGGTTCCAACCGTACCCTGGCCGACTCCGACGGCGATGCAGTCGATCAGTGGAGCAAACTGGGCCTGGCCAACGTGAAGTTCCGTGTGTCGAACACCACCTTGACCGCCGGTCGCCAGAACTTCAGCAGCGGCATCGTCGACACCATCGGCAACCGTGCACTGCCATCGAGCTTCGAAGGTTTCGCCCTGAACAGCGAAGAATTCAGCAACCTGTCGTTCCAGGGCGCTTACTTCGACCGCGTGTCGCCACGTACCGAACAGAGCCTGTCGAAATTCCGCAGTGAATACGGCAATGGTCAGGAAGCGGATCACGTCTACACCGCCGGTGTGAACTACCAGCCGTTCAAGAGCCTGAAAACCAGCTTCTTCGGCGCTCAAGTCAAAGACTTCTGGAACCAGTACTACTTCGGCGCCACCCACGAACTGGGTGATGCTCAGACCCTGGCCCTGACCACCGGCCTGAACTACTACAAAACCGTCGACGAAGGCAAAAAGTTGATGGGCAAGATCGACAACGACACCTACTCGCTGTCGCTGGGCCTGACTCACCAGGCTCACAGCCTGACCTTCTCGTACCAGGAAGTTAACGGTAACGAATACTTCGACTACCTGCACGAAACCAACGGCATCTACCTGGCCAACTCCCTGACGTCCGACTTTAACGGTCCGAACGAGAAATCGTTCCAGGTCGCTTACGGCATCAACATGGCCGAATACGGCGTGCCGGGCCTGAAGTTCAACATCTACTCGGCTCGCGGCTGGGGCATCGACGGCACTCACTACACCGGCGACGGCGGCCGTGCCGGCTTCGCTTACAACGGCATCCAGTCCCAGGATGGCGAGAAACACCAGGAATACGGCATCGGCACCTCGTACGCCCTGCAAAGCGGCCCACTCAAGGCCACCACCATCCGTGGTACCTACGTGACTCACCGTGCCAGCGCCAACCAGGCTGACGGCAACATCCGTGAGTTCCGTCTGGTCACCACCATCCCGTTCAACATTCTTTAATTAGCGCCAGGTAGACGGCGGGCTCATCACGAGCCCGCCGTCTACGCTTGTCTGGTTTAATCGATTGCAGAGGGCTCTGAATGAAAATGCTCCCGCTACAAGCTGCCATTGCCGCTGCGCTGCTGAGCGTTGCGATCGGCGTTTCGGCCAAACCGCTGGTGGTCTGCACCGAAGCCAGCCCGGAAGGTTTTGACCCGGTGCTGTACACCACCGCTGTCACCGCTGACGCTGCCGCTGAAACCATGTTCAACCGCCTGGTGGACTTCAAGCCCGGCACCACCGAAGTTGTACCGGCACTGGCCAAGGCCCTGCCCGAGATCAGCGCCGATGGCCTGACCTACACCTTCCACCTGCGTGACGATGTAAAGTTCCACACCACCGACTACTTCAAACCCACGCGCAACATGAATGCCGACGACGTGCTTTGGAGCTTTCAGCGCCAGCTGGACCCGAATCACCCTTGGCACAAAAAGTCCCTCGTGGGCTACCCGTACTTTGAAAGCATGGGCTTCAAGGAACTGCTCAAGAGCGTAGAGAAGACCGACGATCACACCGTCGTCTTTACCCTGACCCGTCCTGAAGCACCGTTTTTGGCCGACCTGGCCATGGCGTTTTCCTCGATTCACTCCGCCGAATACGCCGACCAGTTACTCAAGTCCGGCAAGACCGATGACCTGAACGCCAAGCCTATCGGCACCGGCCCGTTCATCTTTACCCGTTACGCCAAAGACGCGCAGGTGCGTTTCAAGGCCAACCCGGACTACTTCCGTGGCAAGCCGCCGGCTGACCCGCTGATTTTGGCGATCACCACCGACAACAACGTGCGCTTGCAGAAGCTCAAGGCCAACGAGTGCCAGATCGCGCTGTATCCGAAACCGGATGACGTGCCGAGCATGAAGGCCGACCCGAACCTGAAGGTTGCGGAGCTGGCGGCGATGACCACCGCCTACACTGCGCTGAACACCACCCACAAGTACATGAGCGACGCGCGGGTGCGTCACGCGATCAACATCGCGTTCGACAAAAAAGGCTACAACGAATCCCTGTACGGCAAAGGCAACGCCATCGATGCCACCGGCCCGTACCCGCCAACCCTGCTGGGTTTCAGCGACAAGCTGAAAAACCCGTCGCGTGACCTCGACAAGGCCCGCGCCCTGCTCAAGGAAGCCGGTGTACCGGAAGGCACCGAGTTCACCCTGTTCACCCGTAATGGCGGCGGCCCGACCAACCCGAACCCGATGCTCGGCGCCCAGCGCATGCAGGCGGATCTGGCGCAGATCGGCCTGAAGGTGAACATCAAGGTCATGGAATGGGGCGAGATGCTCAAACGCGCTAAAAATGGCGAGCACGACATGGTTTCCGCCGGTTGGGCAGGGGACAACGGGGACCCGGATAACTTCCTCACGCCAAACCTGAGTTGCGACGCAGCGAAAAACGGCGAAAACTACGCCCGCTGGTGTAACAAAGAGTTTCAGGACTTGATCGACAAAGCGCGCGCCATCGAGGAACCCTCGAAACGGGCCGCACTCTACGAACAAGCCATGGATGTCTTCGAAAAAGACCAACCGTGGATTCCCATGGCTTACCCGAAAATGTTCACCGCCATGCGCAAAAACGTCGAAGGCTTTACCCAAAGCCCTCTGACCACAAATAACTTCGCCACCACCCAGGTGAAGTAAATAAGAGAAGACGCTCGGCACCGTCGACATTGACGGTGCCGAACCTGCCTAACCGGCTGATTGAGGTACACAACAAGATGTTTAGTTTTATTGCCCGCCGATTGGGGTTATTGATCCCCACGTTTTTCGGCATCACGTTGCTCACGTTTGCGTTAATTCGCATGATTCCCGGCGACCCCGTAGAAGTCATGATGGGCGAACGCCGTGTCGACCCCGAGATGCACGCACAGGCAATGGAACGCCTTGGCCTGAACAAGCCGCTCTATGCGCAATACTTTGACTATGTAGGCAAGCTCGCCCACGGCGACCTCGGCGAATCGCTGCGCACACGCACCAGCGTGTGGACCGAATTCACCGCCCTCTTCCCTGCGACCCTGGAACTGTCCATGGCCGCCCTGTTGTTCGCCGGTATCCTGGGCCTGTTGGCCGGGGTGATCGCGGCCCTTAAACGAGGATCCCTGTTCGACCATGGGGTGATGGGCATCTCCCTCGCGGGATATTCGATGCCGATCTTCTGGTGGGGCCTGATCCTGATCATGTTCTTCTCGGTGAGCCTGGGCTGGACCCCGGTTTCCGGGCGTATCGACCTGCTCTACGACATCGAGCCGCGCACCGGCTTCATGCTGATCGACACCCTGCTGGCTGACGAGCCGGACGCATTCTGGGATGCCCTGCACCACCTGATCCTGCCCGCTATCGTGCTCGGCACCATCCCGCTGGCGGTGATTGCGCGGATGACCCGTTCGTCGATGCTCGAAGTGCTGCGCGAAGACTACATCCGCACCGCCAAGGCCAAAGGTCTGTCGCCGGCGCGCGTGGTATTCGTGCACGGCCTGCGTAACGCGTTGATTCCGGTGCTTACCGTCGTCGGCTTGCAAGTCGGCACCCTGCTGGCCGGTGCGGTACTGACCGAAACCATCTTCTCGTGGCCCGGCATCGGCAAATGGCTGATCGAAGCCATTGGCGCGCGGGACTACCCGGTGGTGCAAAACGGCATTTTGTTGATCGCCTGCCTGGTGATCCTGGTGAACTTCGTGGTGGATATCCTCTACGGCTTCGCCAACCCACGCATCCGTCACCAGCGCTGAGATCATGACCATGACCACACCTACTCAAGTGTCAGCAGTCGATCAAAGCCTGCTGTACCCGTCCCCGTACAAAGAATTCTGGCAAGCCTTCTCCAAGAACAAAGGTGCGGTTGCCGGCCTGCTGTTCATGTTGCTGGTGGTGTTTTGCGCGCTGTTTGCCCCGTGGGTAGCGCCGCATAACCCGAGCGAGCAATACCGTGACTTCCTGCTCACCCCGCCAGCCTGGCTGGAAGGTGGCCAGATGCAGTTCCTGCTGGGCACCGATGAACTGGGCCGTGACCTGCTCTCGCGCCTGATCCAGGGCTCGCGCCTGTCGTTGCTGATCGGTTTGTCATCGGTGGTGATGTCGCTGATTCCGGGCATCCTGCTGGGTCTGTTCGCCGGGTTCTTCCCGCGCCTGCTCGGCCCAACCATCATGCGCTTGATGGACATCATGCTGGCCCTGCCATCGCTGCTGCTGGCTGTAGCCATCGTCGCGATCCTCGGCCCTGGCCTGATCAACACCGTGATCGCCATCGCTATCGTGTCGCTGCCTTCGTATGTGCGCTTGACCCGCGCTGCGGTGATGGGCGAGTTGAACCGTGACTACGTGACCGCCGCCCGCCTCGCCGGCGCCGGCCTGCCACGCCTGATGTTCATCACTGTGCTGCCCAACTGCATGGCGCCGCTGATCGTACAGGCCACTTTGAGCTTCTCTTCGGCGATCCTCGATGCCGCGGCCCTGGGCTTCCTCGGCCTTGGCGTACAACCGCCAACCCCTGAGTGGGGCACCATGCTGGCTTCGGCCCGTGACTACATCGAACGCGCCTGGTGGGTGGTGAGCCTGCCTGGTTTGACCATTTTGCTCAGCGTGCTGGCAATCAACTTGATGGGTGACGGCCTGCGCGACGCGCTGGACCCGAAACTCAAGAACGCCGCCTGAGGAGATTCCCATGTCACTGTTAGAAATCAAGAATCTCAACGTGCGCTTCGGCGACAAGACCGCCGTACCGGTGGTCGATGGCCTCGACATCTCGGTCGACAAAGGCGAAGTACTGGCGATCGTTGGCGAGTCGGGCTCGGGTAAATCCGTGACCATGATGGCGCTGATGGGCCTGATCGAGCACCCCGGCATCGTCACCGCTGACGCGCTGAACTTTGACGGCAAGGACATGCTCAAGCTGAGCAACCGCCAGCGCCGCCAGATCGTCGGCAAAGACTTGGCGATGGTATTCCAGGACCCGATGACCGCGCTGAACCCCAGCTACACCGTGGGTTTCCAGATCGAAGAAGTGCTGCGCCTGCACCTGAAAATGTCCGGCAAGCAAGCACGCAAGCGCGCTATCGAACTGCTCGAAAAAGTAGAGATCCCAGGCGCTGCCAGCCGTATGGATGCCTACCCGCACCAACTGTCCGGTGGTATGAGCCAGCGTGTGGCAATCGCCATGGCAATCGCCGGCGAGCCGAAACTGCTGATCGCCGATGAACCGACCACGGCACTGGACGTGACCATCCAGGCGCAGATCATGGAACTGCTGCTGGCCCTGCAAAAAGAACAGAACATGGGCCTGGTGCTGATCACTCACGACCTCGCGGTCGTGGCTGAAACCGCCCAGCGCGTGTGCGTGATGTACGCAGGCCAGGCCGTGGAAGTCGGCCAGGTGCCGCAACTGTTCGACATCCCGGCGCACCCGTACAGCGAAGCACTGCTCAAGGCGATTCCCGAGCACAGCCTGGGCGCCACGCGCCTGGCCACGCTGCCGGGTATCGTGCCCGGTCGTTATGACCGTCCGCAGGGTTGCCTGCTGTCGCCGCGCTGCCCTTACGTGCAGGAATCCTGCCGCGCCCAGCGCCCCGGCCTTGACCCGAAAAGCAACAGCCTCGCGCGCTGCTTCTACCCCTTGAACCAGGAGGTGGCGTAATGGCCGTCGTTCTTACCGCCCGCGACCTCACCCGTCACTACGAAGTGTCCCGTGGCCTGTTCAAGGGCCATGCGCTGGTACGTGCGCTCAATGGTGTGTCGTTTGAACTGGAAGCCGGCAAGACCCTCGCCGTGGTAGGCGAATCGGGTTGCGGCAAATCCACCCTGGCCCGCGCATTGACGCTGATCGAAGAGCCGTCTTCGGGCTCCTTGAAAATCGCCGGCCAGGAAGTGGCCGGCGCCGACAAGGCCCAGCGCAAGCAATTGCGCAAAGACGTGCAGATGGTGTTCCAGAGCCCCTACGCCTCGTTGAACCCGCGCCAGAAGGTCGGTGACCAGCTCGGCGAGCCGCTGCTGATCAATACCAACCTGTCCGCCGCCGAACGCCGCGAGAAAGTGCAGGCAATGATGAAGCAAGTGGGCCTGCGCCCTGAGCATTATCAGCGCTACCCGCACATGTTCTCCGGCGGTCAGCGCCAGCGCATCGCCCTGGCCCGCGCCATGATGCTGCAGCCCAAGGTGCTGGTGGCGGATGAGCCGACCTCGGCGCTGGACGTGTCGATCCAGGCCCAGGTACTCAACCTGTTCATGGATTTGCAGCAGGAATTCAACACCGCCTACGTGTTCATCTCCCACAACCTGGCAGTGGTGCAGCACGTCGCCGACGACGTGATGGTGATGTACCTCGGCCGCCCGGTGGAAGTCGGCCCCAAGGAAGACATCTACGCCCGCCCGCTGCACCCCTACACCCAGGCGCTGCTGTCGGCCACCCCGACCATCCACCCGGACCCGAACAAGCCGAAGATCAAGATCGTCGGCGAACTGCCCAACCCGCTGAACCCACCGCCTGGCTGCGCGTTCCACAAGCGCTGCCCGTATGCCACGGCGCGGTGCAGCAGTGAGGAGCCGCAGTTGCGCGCATTGGATAACCGTCAGGTGGCTTGCCACTACGCGGAGCAGTTTGTGGCATAACGAGATCGCTGGATCGTTCCCACGCTCTGCGTGGGAACGCCGCCCAGGACGCTCTGCGTCCGTCGCTCGATTGAGGCGTGACGCAGAGCGCCACAGGATGCATTCCCACGCGGAGCGCGGGAACGATCGACTTAGAGGAGTTCTACCGCCCCACCCGTCGGATTGCGCATCAGTCCGGCAGGTGGGGCTTTTTTTCATCTCGACTCAGGTATCGCTGTCACCTTCAGGGGTGTCATCGTCATCTGACGGCGCTTGCTGGTCATCGTCATCCTTGGAACCGCCCTGGTCTTCATCACCAGGCTCTGCCTCGCTGTTGGCCAACTGCAAGCCACCCACCTGCGCCGTCTTCGCCGCCACATAGCCTGGGGCCTGGCTCTGTACGGCCGTACTGGCCCACGCCGATGAAGCGCCCAGCGATAACATCACCAACACTTTCAGCAACAGCACCAAACGTTGAAAGATAGTCATGGTCGATTTCCGTCCAGTCAGTGAAACACGTGCGCCAGTGTTCGACCGGCGCTGTGAATGAAGCTAGTTCCGTTCTCGGGTTTCTGCCAATAAGGCCTCAGGTATCGCCGTCATCGTAGGTTTCGCTGTCCTCACCTTCGTTGTAGGGGTTTTCTTGATCTTCCTTGGGCGCGGGCTGAGCCTGGGGCTGCCAGCTGCCGGAGTTGACCTCCTTCTGCTTTTTCTTGGTGACCGGGCCCGTGTCTTTCCACTGTGGCGTGCCGGTATCCGCCAGCGCCGCTGTGCCGGCCAGCCCCAAAGCCGCCAGCAGCATCAGCTGGACGGCACGTTGAGTTATACGCAAGGTCGCCTCCGGATCCGTCGGTGAATGGGTGAAGTATTTGAATACGCTAGTCCGGATGCGGGGTTCGCGCCAATGTCCCAGACAGATGAAGATCAAAATGTGGGAGCTGGCGTGCCTGCGCCCACATTAGGTCGGCAGCGCGCGCACAAAAAAGGGCGAAGCCATGACAGCTTCGCCCTTTGGTGTACCGCGCGGACCTTAGTGGTGTTCGCGCGTCGCACGGAATTTCACATCCGGCCAGCGCTCTTCCATAAGCGCCAGGTTGACCCGCGTCGGCGCCAGGTAGGTCAGGTGACCACCGCCGTCGATCGCCAGGTTTTCCACGGCCTTGTTGGAGAACTCTTCCAGCTTCTTCTTATCGCTGCAATCGATCCAGCGCGCGGAGTACACAGTGATGGGCTCGTAGGAGCATTCAACCTTGTATTCCTCTTTCAAGCGGCTGGCGACCACATCGAACTGCAGCACACCGACGGCGCCGAGAATGATGTCGTTGCTGCGCTCAGGGAAGAACACCTGGGTGGCGCCCTCTTCGGCCAATTGCTGCAAACCTTGGCGCAGTTGCTTGGACTTGAGCGGGTCACGCAGGCGCACGCGGCGGAACAGTTCCGGGGCGAAGTGCGGGATACCGGTAAAGCCCAGCGCTTCGCCTTCGGTGAAGGTGTCGCCGATCTGGATGGTGCCGTGGTTGTGCAGGCCGATAATGTCGCCGGCAAACGCTTCTTCCAGTTGCTCACGCTCGGAGGAGAAGAACGTCAGGGCGTCGCCGATGCGCACGTCCTTGCCGGTGCGCACGTGGCGCATCTTCATGCCTTTTTCGTATTTGCCGGAGCAGATGCGCATGAAGGCAATACGGTCGCGGTGTTTCGGGTCCATGTTCGCCTGGATCTTGAACACGAAGCCGGTGAATTTCTCTTCGACCGGTTCCACGGTGCGCTCGTTGGCAACCCGGGCCAGAGGCTTGGGTGCCCAATCCACCACGGCGTCGAGCACGTGGTCGACACCGAAGTTGCCCAGGGCAGTACCGAAGAACACCGGCGTCAGCTGGCCGTCTAGGAATTCCTGCTGATTGAACTCGTGGCAGGCGCCCTGCACCAATTCGAGCTGGTCGACAAAACGGTCGTACTCGTCACCCAAGTGGGCGCGGGCTTCGTCCGAGTCGAGTTTTTCGATGATCTTGGTTTCGGTGCGTTCGTGACCGTGGCCGGCGGTGTAGACAATGATGTAGTCATCAGCCAGGTGGTACACGCCCTTGAAGTCGCGGTAGCAACCGATCGGCCAGGTGATCGGCGCGGCCTTGATCTTCAGGACCGCTTCGATTTCATCCAGCAGCTCGATCGGGTCGCGAATATCGCGGTCGAGTTTGTTGATGAAGCTGACGATGGGCGTGTCACGCAGGCGGCACACGTCCATCAGCGCGATGGTCCGTGGCTCAACGCCTTTACCGCCGTCGAGGACCATCAAGGCCGAGTCCACCGCAGTCAGGGTGCGGTAGGTGTCTTCGGAGAAGTCTTCGTGGCCCGGGGTGTCGAGCAGGTTGACCATGTGATCGCGATACGGGAACTGCATGACCGACGTGGTAATGGAAATACCCCGTTGCTTTTCCATCTCCATCCAGTCGGATGTCGCATGGCGGTCGGATTTGCGGGATTTCACCGTGCCGGCCACAGCGATTGCCTTGCCCATCAGCAACAGCTTCTCGGTGATGGTGGTTTTACCGGCATCGGGGTGGGAAATAATGGCGAAAGTGCGGCGTTTCGCGACTTCGGCGGCCTGGTGGGTCATGGGAAATCGCCTGGCAGGTGAGTCAAAAAAGGGCGGCGAGTATAGCGCAAACCCCAGGCGCCGGACCACCGTTCACCCGATTGGGGGTGGCTAAATGCTGCCAAGTATGGAACCTTTTAAAAGGTAGAGACGTCCACTCCCCTGCTACCGCACTCGGAACAGGGGCTGAAAAATCAGCAAGTTAGCCTGACGAGGCTGCGCTCATGGCTCGATCGCATACCGCGTTGCCGGTATCGGCGAGCTGCTTTTCGCGAACCTATTCGAAGGCAGCCAGCAATGGCATTGCCGCCGGAGAATGTGTTCGCCGACAAAAGAAAAAAAGGAGTCCGCCTGTGGCTATTCGCTATGGCAAAGGGCTGATAGGAGGTGCGGTTGTCGTCGCACTCCTGGCCCTGCTGGTCCACTGGATCGGCATCAACACGATCGAGATGTACCGCGACGATTTGTTGTTTTACCTGCAAGCACACCTGATCCTCGTTCTAGTCTCCATGCTGGCCGCCCTTGTTGTGGGCATCCCCGCCGGTATCCTGCTCAGCCGACCGAACATGGTCGGGCGCGCAGAACGCTTCATGCAGATCTTCAACATCGGCAACACCGTCCCTCCCCTGGCTGTACTGGCCATCGCCCTCGGCGTCCTCGGCATCGGCAGTGGCCCCGCCATCTTCGCGTTGTTTCTCGCCTCGTTGCTGCCCATCGTGCGCAACACCTACGAGGGCCTCAAAAACGTTCAAGGCTCACTCAAAGAAGCCGCCACCGGCATCGGCATGACGCCGCGCCAGGTGCTGTTTCGGGTGGAACTGCCTAACGCCGTGCCAATCATCATCGGCGGCGTGCGCGTGGCCCTGGCGATCAATGTGGGTACTGCGCCACTGGCGTTCCTGATTGGCGCCAACAGCCTGGGCAGCCTGATTTTCCCCGGCATCGCCCTGAATAATCAGCCGCAACTGCTGCTCGGCGCCGCGTGCACCGCGCTGCTGGCCTTGCTGCTCGACGGTCTGGTGACCATGGCCAGCCGCCTCTGGCTGGAACGCGGAGTGCGTGCGTCTTAAGGCTTGGCAAAGGAAATCACATGAAAAAACTGACCTTGATATTGAGCTGCGTCCTGCTGTTTGCAGGCATTGCGCAAGCCGCCGAAAAACCAGTAATTCGCATCGGCGCCCGGGTGTTCACCGAACAGACCCTGCTCGCCGAAATCACCTCCCAATACCTGCGCACCAAAGGCTACGACACTCGCGTGACCGGCGGCCTGGGCAGTAACCTGGCGCGCAGTGCCCAGGAAAGCGGGCAGCTGGATTTGATCTGGGAGTACACCGGCGTGTCGCTGGTGGCTTACAACCACGTCGATGAGAAGCTCGACAGTGAACAGTCCTACGCTCGGGTGAAAGAACTCGACGCGAAAAAAGGCCTGGTCTGGCTCTCTCCGTCGCACTTCAGCAATACCTACGCCCTGGCACTGCCTGAAAAAGTGGCCAAGGAACATCCTGAGATCAACAGCATCAGCGACCTCACCCAGGCCATGGCGCAACACACCCAGGAAAACCGCCTGGTCGCCCTGGACACCGAGTTCGCCAACCGCTCCGACGGCCTGGCCGGCATGGTCAAGCTGTACGACATGAACCTCACGCGCAAAAACACTCGGCAGATGGACGCCGGCCTGGTCTACACCGCGCTGCGTAATGGCCAGGTGTTTGCGGGCTTGGTCTACACCACCGACGGTCGCCTGAATGCCTTCAAATTGAAGCTGCTGGAAGACGACAAGCACTACTTCCCGGACTACACCGCCGCGCCGGTGGTGCGTCAGGTTTATCTCGACGCCCACCCGCAATTGGCCGCCGACCTGAAACCGCTGGCCGCGCTGTTCGACGACGAAACCATGCGCCAGCTGAACGCGCGGGTCGACGTCGACCATGAAAGCCCATCCGCCGTGGCCGCAGATTTTCTGCGCCAGCATCCCATCAGCCAATAAGAGGAGAAGACATGGAATTTTTAAACGCCTTTTCCCATCTTGATTGGGCCCAGGTCCTGCACCTGACCTGGCAGCACATCACGCTGGTCGGCATTGCGGTCATCCTGGCAATCGTCGTGGGCGTGCCCCTGGGCGTGCTGATGACCCGTTTCCCGTCACTTGCCGGCCCGTTGCAAGCCAGCGCCACGGTGCTGCTGACCGTGCCGTCCATCGCGTTGTTCGGCCTGCTGCTGCCGTTCTACTCCAAGTTCGGCCAAGGCCTGGGGCCGATGCCGGCGATCACCGCCGTGTTCCTCTACTCGCTGCTGCCGATCATGCGTAACACCTACCTGGCACTGACCGGCGTTGAGCCGGGCATTCGCGAAGCCGCCAAAGGCATCGGCATGACCTTCGGCCAGCGCCTGCGCATGGTCGAACTGCCGATCGCCGTGCCGGTGATCCTCGCCGGTGTACGCACCGCCGTGGTGATGAACATTGGTGTGATGACCATCGCCGCCACCATCGGCGCCGGTGGCCTGGGTGTACTTATTCTGGCTTCCATCAGCCGCAGCGACATGTCGATGCTGATCGTTGGCGCCGTACTGGTCAGTCTCCTGGCCATCTTCGCCGACCTGCTTCTGCAATGGCTGCAACGCTCGCTGACTCCAAAAGGACTGCTCAAATGATCGAACTTCAAAACCTGACCAAGACTTTTCAAAGCAACGGCAAAACCGTATCCGCCGTGAACGACGTAAGCCTGACCGTCAACGAAGGCGAGATTTGCGTATTCCTCGGCCCGTCGGGCTGCGGCAAGAGCACCACGCTGAAAATGATCAACCGCTTGATCAAGCCCACTTCGGGCAAGATTTTGATCAATGGCGAAGACACCACCGACCTCGACGAAGTGACCCTGCGCCGCAACATCGGCTATGTGATCCAGCAGATCGGCCTGTTCCCGAACATGACCATCGAAGAAAACATCGTGGTGGTGCCCAAGCTGCTCGGCTGGGACAAGCAGAAATGCCATGACCGTGCTCGCGAGTTGATGAGCATGATCAAGCTCGAACCCAAGCAGTACCTGCATCGCTACCCACGCGAATTGTCGGGCGGCCAGCAGCAGCGCATCGGCGTGATCCGCGCGCTGGCGGCGGATGCGCCGTTGCTGCTGATGGACGAGCCGTTCGGTGCGGTCGACCCGATCAACCGCGAAATGATCCAGAACGAGTTTTTCGAGATGCAACGGGCGCTGAACAAGACCGTGATCATGGTCAGCCACGACATCGACGAAGCGATCAAGCTGGGCGACAAGATTGCGATTTTCCGTGCCGGCAAGCTGCTGCAGATCGACCACCCGGACACGCTGCTGGCACACCCGGCTGACGAGTTCGTGAGCAACTTTGTCGGCCAGGACAGCACCCTCAAGCGCCTGCTCCTGGTGAAAGCCGAAGACGCGGCGGACAACGCCCCGTCGGTAAGCCCGGAAACCCCGGTGGCCGAAGCGCTGGAGTTGATGGACGAGACGGACCGCCGTTATGTGGTGGTCACCTGCGCCGAGAACAAGGCACTGGGGTATGTACGACGCCGCGACCTGCACCGTCAGACCGGTACGTGCGGCCAATACCTGCGCGAGTTCAACGCCACGGCGGCGTATGACGAGCATTTGCGCATCCTGTTGTCGCGTATGTACGAGTTCAACCGTTCGTGGTTGCCGGTGATGGACGCTGAGCGGGTGTTCCTCGGTGAAGTGACCCAGGAGTCGATCGCCGAGTACCTGAGCTCCGGTAAGTCGCGTGGGGGCAAGACCAGCATCGTGTCGCCGGCCGAGACTGCACTCGCATGACCTGACGCGCTGCGGTCAAAATGTGGGAGCGGGCTTGCTCGCGAAGGCGGAGTGTCAGTCACAGGATGCATTGGCTGATACACCGCATTCGCGAGCAAGCCCGCTCCCACATTGGATCTTCACTGTGCCTGAAACACCTCAAATTGCCCCATCCGGGGAACATCAATCCGTCACACCTGTCGGTTACATAAGTAGCTGCACGCGACCTCGCGACGAACGCGTGCAAAAACGCGACATTTTTAGTTGATCTATGGCCCCTCACGTCCTAAAGTTCGCGCCGAACGTCCATGCTGGAAACGATCCATCCGGCTCAAGTACTGACGACGAGACAGCAAGGCCAAGGGAAGCGGTTATTCCCATGGCCTTTTTGCTTTCGGCGACATGCCTTGGGAAGTAGGCGAACCAAAGTGGGGATACGGAGGACGTTCATTTGCACCCATTGATCAATTTAGTTTGCCCTTAGGAGTCCCCAGCATGTCGATCAACGTCGAAGATTATTTCGCGCGCGCCACTTTTGACAAAATGAAGGCGTTCGCCGACAAGCAAGAAACCCCGTTCGTGGTGATCGACACCGCGATGATCAGCCAGGCCTACGATGACCTGCGCGCCGGTTTCGAATTCGCCAAAGTCTATTACGCGGTCAAGGCCAACCCGGCCGTCGAGATCATCGACCTGTTGAAAGACAAGGGTTCGAGCTTCGACATCGCGTCTATCTATGAGCTGGATAAAGTGATGGACCGTGGCGTCAGCCCGGACCGTATCAGCTACGGCAACACCATCAAGAAATCCAAGGACATCCGCTACTTCTACGAGAAGGGCGTGCGTCTGTTCTCCACCGACTCCGAAGCCGATCTGCGCAACATCGCCAAAGCCGCGCCGGGTTCGAAAGTGTATGTGCGTATCCTCACCGAAGGCTCAACCACGGCCGACTGGCCGTTGTCGCGCAAATTCGGCTGCCAGACCGACATGGCCATGGACCTGCTGATCCTCGCCCGTGACCTGGGCCTGGTGCCTTACGGCATCTCCTTCCACGTCGGCTCGCAACAGCGCGACATCAGCGTGTGGGACGCGGCGATCGCCAAGGTCAAAGTGATCTTCGAGCGCCTGAAGGAAGAAGACGGCATTCATCTCAAGCTGATCAACATGGGCGGCGGCTTCCCGGCCAACTACATCACCCGCACCAACAGCCTGGAAACCTACGCCGAAGAAATCATCCGCTTCCTCAAGGAAGATTTCGGCGACGACCTGCCGGAAATCATCCTGGAACCGGGCCGTTCGTTGATCGCCAACGCCGGTATCCTGGTCAGCGAGGTGGTACTGGTTGCACGCAAATCGCGCACCGCCGTCGAGCGTTGGGTGTATACGGACGTGGGCAAATTCTCCGGCCTGATCGAAACCATGGACGAAGCCATCAAGTTCCCGATCTGGACCGAGAAGAAAGGCGAGATGGAAGAAGTGGTCATCGCCGGCCCAACCTGCGACAGCGCCGACATCATGTACGAAAACTACAAGTACGGCCTGCCGCTGAACCTGGCGATTGGTGATCGTTTGTACTGGCTGTCGACCGGTGCGTACACCACCAGTTACAGCGCGGTTGAGTTCAACGGCTTTCCGCCGCTGAAGTCTTACTACGTGTAAGAACGTTGCACACAAAAAACCCATGACATGTCATGGGTTTTTTATGGGGGCTATGTTTCATCGATCTTCGCAGCCCACAGCGTGACGCGCCTGATAGATTCAAACAACAATGTCCTCACGTGCCACTTTTCCGCGGACATAAACTTGCATGTCCATCTTGCCATCACCTGTAGTGTCCATCCTCAACAGCGTCTGCTGGCCGGTGCGGTCGTAACTCACAAGCACGTCACCGGGCTGGGTGATAAACGTTGGATTGTTCGGGTTTTGCGGTTTTGTGCGATCAAGGGGCAACCTGGACACAAGGTTCAGCGGGCCTGATTGTCGGCGCATGCCGGAAAGGTCGATCTTGTCCTTGCCGCTGACAAAATCCATCACCAGGTTCGGCTTGCCGCTGGAGGTGGCGTCAAAGACAAAGGTATCCGCCCCCTCTCCACCCCACATCTGCGCGCCACCACTGCCGCCGTAAAGGAGATCGCGATTGCCACCGCCGCGCAGGACATTGAAAGCGGCATTGCCGATCAATATGTTCTTGCCTTTGCCGCCCCTGGCCTCCTCAATCGTCACGCCATGAGCGATGCCAACGTTACCCAACAACCCGCCGACTGAAGAAAGCGAGCCCTCATTAAGGTTTATCGTCTGATCTTGAGTGAATTCAGAAAAATCGAGGGTGTCCCAACCGCCACCATCCCATACCGCGAACAGCGGCTTATCCTGGGAAGTTTTCAAGCTGTAGTGATCACGATGGGTATTGGAGTTGAAGCCGTAAACCGTATTGCCTTTACGGGTGGAATAGTTGGCACCATATTTTGATTGGATCCCCGCCATGTCATCAATCATCAGGCTGACCGGGTGCACACTCTCTTCAGCGGCGTTGAATAACGGAGTGTTATAGCTCATGACCGTGTAGTTTTTCCAATCCTCCAAATAATCTGGGGGTTCAAGCGCTTCATTTCCTTCAGGATGCGGATGGTCCAGACCAAGGCCATGCCCCATCTCGTGGATCAAGTTAGAGCGCCAGCTTTCCTCACTGACTAAATCTTCATCAAAACCCTCCAACGTAGTGAACTTGCTGTTCCGATCCAGATGGCGCAGCCAGACTTCGCCCTGATGCTCTGCGTTGCCCGGAAGCGGCAGGTAAGCAAACCCTCCTCCGGCGGCTTTATTGCCAGTGCTGTAAGCTCTATAGGTCAGGTGCCCTTCACCTGCAGCGCTGCCTGTTTTTTCTGTGAACGTTACATTGGCAACATCGGCATATTCCTGCTGTGCTTTCCTGAAAAATTCTTTCTGCCTCAAGGTAAGCGGTATTATTTTCTCGACATTCTTTTTGCTGAGGTCAGCGCGGTATTCTTCGGACTGCCGTGGTTGAGCGGTGGAGAACTCATAAGTAAGTTCCGTCTTGCCGTTACGATTGCGATCGCTCCAGCCTGCGCCTGAACGGGTCAGTCGGGCGGCCACTTGAGCGCTGGTCAGTGAAGGTTCATCGTCCTCAGATTTGAGGTCACCGCCTCGTTGGTTGTGTTCGAGAACTTTCTGAATCCGCTCATATCCCGTTAAGCCAGATGGCTGATTGACGTTCATCATCAACACTTACTCCAGAGGTTTGCCAGGAGCAGTGCCTACCTAAAGGCACCCTTCTGCCGTTTGTGGAAAAGAGCCACAAACATGTCACTTATCAAGCCATAAAATGACCAGACTCATCTGGCAGCAAGATCAGACCATTCGGCTTCAATTGTAGTCTGCACGCGCTTGCTCGCTGCGCCAGCGCCGGTATCCTGGTCAGCGCAGTAGTCCACCGGCTGCAGCGCGATTGAGTTCAACGGCTTTGCACCGCTGAAGTCATACTACGTGTAAAATCCGCGTACATAAAAAACCCATGACATATCATGGGTTTTTTTATAGGTGTCTACATTTCAACGATCTTCGCGCACGTGCCATAAGCGCAAAATATAGAGTGTTGATTCTTGAATTTCGTAGCGCATTTCGTAATGACCCACCAACAGTCGTCTTACGCCCTGCGGTTCAATTTCTTCAACGCATTCACCGATGCGCGGGTTACTCAACGCGCTCAAAGGTGCTTGGGAAAGTGGCTGCACCGTACGCGCCGCCGCCATGGGATTTACAACGGCCAGGAAGTCGAAAAGTCGAGCCAGATCTGATAAGGCCTTACTGGTCAACTTCAACGCCATCAGCGAGGTACCGGCAGCGGCGTATCAGTGCTTAAACTATCCGCCCAGGCTTGAACCGCTTGCTGATCAATCACCCGACCGGCATCGACATCGGCCATGGCCTCACGTGTCAGCCGACTGCGCTCTTCCTCCATATCGACCCAATCGGCGAGCGCTTGCTTGACGATCCAGCCACGCAAACGATCCAGCCGTGCCGCCATCTGATCGACTTTTTGCGCCAAGGCCGTGGGGACGTGAGCGGTCAGTACTTTAGTGTCAGCGCCCATAAATCCTCTCTTCGCAGCACTGCGAAACATACGATTAAATCTGAATCAGCTTCATTCATAGTGATTTAGAGTGGTGCAGCAACCGCTAACCCATGCCGCCCATCGTTAAATTGAGCCACTCGCTGCTCGAAGTCCTTAGCCAAAGACCTGATTTGCGGCTGCGCTGCCTTTAACAGCGCCTTGTGCGCGGTGCGCAAAAACTTGAGGTTCCCCCCAGCCAGCGCCTTGCGCAGCCAGCCCAGCGCCTCCTCGATCTGGCCCCTATCAGCCAACACCGCCGCATAACTGAACTGCCCGCGAAAATCCCCGCCTTCGGCTGAGCGCCGATACCACGCCACGGCCGCGTCCAGATCCTGAGGGCAATACTGCCCGTCTTCCAGATACCGCCCCAGCAGGTTCATCGACTTGGCATGGCCCTGCTCTGCCGCCAGCCGGTAAAACGCCAGCGCTTGCGGCCGGTCTTCAACAACACCTCGGCCGGTGGCCAGCAGATTCGCGTAGTTGTACTGGCCCCAATCCAGCCCAGCGTCTGCCGCCAGACGATAATTGCGCGCCGCCGCTGCTTCATCGACGGCGCAACCCCAGCCATGCTCCAGGCAACGCCCGGCCATATTGCGCGCCATCCAATGCCCGCCATGGGCCGCGATCTGGAACCAGCGCAGTGCCAGCGCTTCATCGCGTGCAATGCCGCGCCCTTCCAGCAGGATTTGCCCGAGCAACGCTTGAGCGTCGACCACGCCTTCCTTGGCCGCCATCAAAATCGCCTGGGCGGCGCGCACCGGGGAGTCGTCGAGCATGCTTTGCAGTTGCTCGACGTTGAGCACTTCTTCGCGGCGCAATAAAAAACCCATGCTTACACCTCAACCCAGCGGCGCAGCAGATTGTGGTAGGTGCCGGTGAGCTGGATCAGCGCCGGGTGGTCGGGTACGTCACGGGTCAATTGCTGGATAGCGCCGTCCATCTCGAACAGCAACGTGCGCTGGCTGTCTTCGCGCACCAGGCTTTGGGTCCAAAAGAACGAGGCATAGCGCGCGCCACGGGTCACGGCGTTGACTTTGTGCAGGCTGGAACCGGGGTACAAGACCATATCGCCCGCCGGCAGTTTTACCCGTTGCAGGCCGAAGGTGTCCTGAATCTCCAGCTCACCGCCGTCGTATTCCTCCGGGTCGCTGAAGAACAGCGTGGACGACAAATCCGTGCGCACCCGCTCATGACTGCCCCGCGCCTGGCGCACGGCGTTGTCGATATGGAAATCAAAACTGCCACCGGCCGTGTAGCAGTTGAGCAACGGCGGGAAGACTTTGTGCGGTAACGCCGCCGACATAAACAACGGGTTGTTCCACAAACGCTCGAGCATCGCCGCACCGATTTCCTTGGCCAGCGGGTGGCCTTCGGGCAACTGCAGGTTGTGCTTGGCTTTGGCGGATTGGTGCCCGGCAGTGATTTTACCGTCGGCCCACTCAGTGTTTTCCAGGGCTTGGCGAATGCGCAGCACCTCCTCGCGAGAGAACAGGCCGGGAATATGCAGCAACATGAGGCAATACCTGAAATCAGAGAGGCGCTAATGGTATTGATTCTTATCTGCCCTGTAAAACACGGCAGACGAATGAGTGGGTAAAAACCGTAAGGCAAAAGTGTAAAGAATGTAAATTCAATGCGAATAGTAATGTATCGCAATTGATAGAAAGTCTTGTTGACCCTATATTCCGCGGCCTCACCTCCTTGGGGAAAGGACTTGTTATGTCGCGCACTACGCTAAAAACACCTGCCAGTTCACCACGCATGCTGGCTTCGGCCATCGGCGTTGCACTCAGTGCCAGCTCTGCCGCCCAACTGGCGCAAGCGGCCGAAAGCACCGAACCAAAAGGCGAGCGCAACAGCATCTCCCTCGGCGCCACCAGCATTACCGGCCAGGAACAGGACAACACCTCCTACCAGGTCGAAAAAGCCTCGTCGCAAAAGTACACCGCGCCGCTGGTGGACACCCCGCGCTCGGTCACCGTGGTGCCGCAGCAAGTGCTCAAAGACACCGCCGCCACCTCGCTGCAGGATGCCTTGCGCACCGTACCGGGCATCACCTTTGGCGCGGGTGAAGGCGGCAACCCCCAGGGCGATCGCCCGTTCATCCGTGGCTTTGACGCCCAGGGCGACACCTACCTGGATGGCGTGCGCGACACCGGCGGCCAGAGCCGCGAGATCTTCGACATCGAATCGATCGAAGTCAGCAAAGGCCCCAACTCCTCGTTCGGCGGTCGCGGTTCGGCCGGTGGCAGCATCAACCTGGTGAGCAAGACGCCTCAGGCGCGTGACTTCACCAACGGCGGCTTTACCTACGGCTCCGACCAGACCCGCCGCTACGTGCTCGACGTGAACCGTCAGTTCCTCGACAACGCCGCGTTCCGTTTGAACCTGATGAGTCACGAACAGAATGTGGCCGGCCGCGACACCGTCAACTACGACCGCTGGGGCGTGGCACCGTCGCTGACCTTCGGCCTGGGCACCCCGACCCGTGTCAACTTCAGCTACTACCACATGGAAAGCAACGACCTCCCGGATTCGGGCATTCCGTATGGCTACAGCTCGCCGACCGCCACTGCCCACGGGCATGACAAACCCACCGATGGCGGCGACAGCAACAACTTCTACGGTTTGAAAGACCGCGACTTCCGTAAGACCCGCGCCGACATCAGCACGTTCTCCATCGAGCACGACCTGAACGACAACATGACGCTGAAAAACACCCTGCGCCATGGCAGCACCGGCCAGGATTACGTACTCACGCAGCCGGATGACAGCCAGCGCAACGTCAGCCGTTTCGGCACCGTGTGGCGCCGCGCCAACACCCGCGTGTCGACCACCGACACCACCACCAACCAGACCGATCTGTTCGGCAACTTCCAACTGGCGGGCATGAAGCACACCTACTCCACCGGCCTGGAATTCACCGGTGAAGAAACCCGCGTCAGCGGCTACACCGTCAGCCCGAACAGCAACCCGACCTGCACCGTGGCCAAAGGCAGCCTGGGCGGCCAGTGCACCTCGCTGAGCAACCCGACACCGGATGACGCCTGGACCGGCAGCGTAGCCCGCAACTACATGGGCACCAACACCAAGGCCACCAGCCGCGCCGCCTATGTGTTCGACACCATCGAGCTGGACCCCAAATGGCTGCTGAACGTCGGCCTGCGTTACGACACCTTTGATACAGAAGCCAACACCAACGCCGCTGCCGGCCGCAGCAAGCTCAAGGACGACAGCCAATTCTTCAACTGGCAGGCGGGTCTGGTCTGGAAGCCGCTGGAAAACGGCAGCATCTATACCTCCTACGCCACTTCGGCACAGCCGGTTGGCGGCCTGGTGGGTGAAGGGCAAGAAACCAATGGCTTCGTTACCGGCATCAACACCAGCGACCTGAAACCCGAAGAGACCGTCAACTACGAGCTGGGCACCAAGTGGGACCTGTTCCACAACCGCCTGTCGTTGACGGCAGCCGTGTTCCGTACCGAGAAGAAAAACACGCGAATCCTGGTGGACTCCAATACCTTCGAAAACGGCGGCGAATCCCGTGTCGATGGCCTGGAACTGTCGGCCAGCGGCAAGCTCACCGATCAATGGCAAGTGTTTGCCGGCTACAGCTACCTGAAAAGCGAACTGGTCGACCCAGGCAAAATCGGCAACCGTCAAAACGTAGTGTCTGCCGGCTCCAACAAAGGCAACCAAATGCCTAACACGCCGAAGAACACCTTCAGCCTGTGGACCACTTACGACATCACGCCAAAACTGACCATCGGCGGCGGCGCGTTCTACGTCGATCAGGTGTACGGTGACCCGGCCAACACCGTCTACGTACCGGCCTACACCCGCTACGATGCGATGGCCAGCTACAAGCTGACCAAGAACGTCGACCTGCAATTGAACGTGCAAAACCTGACCGACAAGACCTACTACGACAAAGCCTATGCGGCGCACTTCGCCAACCAGGCCGCCGGGCGTACGGCGCTGTTGACCACCAGTTTCCACTTCTAAACCCGGTCAACGTTCAGCCAGAAGCCCCACGCATCGGATGCGTGGGGCTTTTGCGTGTAAAACAGAATATTTCTCGTTAGCCCACGGCATAATGCGCGCCGTGACAACGACATCCAGATGAGCGAGGCGGTCCGACGTGTTGAAAAAAACCCTGTTCCAATTGCACTGGTTCTTCGGCATCACCGCCGGGCTGGTGCTGGCGTTGATGGGGATGACCGGGGCTGCGGTCTCGTTTCAGGATGAAATCCTGCGGGCGCTGAACCCCACAGTCTTGAAGGTCGAAAAACGCGAAGCCGGTGTGCTGCCGCCAGCCGAACTGGTGCGCAAGCTTGAGGCCACCGAAGGCAAGACCGTATCGATGCTGTGGGTGGAAAGCGACAGCGGCAACGCCGCGCGCGTGTTCTTCACCGCCCCGCCGGGCGAACGGCGTGGCCAGATGCGCTACTTCGACCCCTACACCGGCGATTACATGGGCGATGCCGTCGGCCAGGATGTGCTCGGCTTTATCTTGCAGTTGCACCGCTTCCTCGCCATGGGCGAAACCGGGCGTAACATCACCGGCGCCTGCACCCTGATCCTGGTGTTCTTCTGCCTCTCCGGCCTGTACCTGCGCTGGCCGCGCCAGGTGGCGAGCTGGCGCGCCTGGCTGACGCTGGACTGGCGCAAGAAAGGCCGCAGTTTCAACTGGGACCTGCACTCGGTATTCGGCACCTGGTGCCTGCTGTTCTACCTGTTCTCGGCGCTCACCGGCCTGTATTGGTCCTACGACTGGTACAGCCAGGGCCTGAACAAACTGCTCTCCGACGCACCGCAAAACGAGCGCCTGCGCAAGCGGGGCCCGCCGCCCGAAGGCGCGGCGCCGGTGGCCAACTATGACGCGATCTGGAGCAGCATCTACGCCAACGCCGGCCCCGGTTTGATCGCCTACAACATTCGCATGCCGTCCGTCGCCGGGGAGCCGGCCATTGTGTATTACCTGCTCAACTCATCGCCCCACGACCGCGCGCTGAACCAGATCAACCTGGACCCTGCCACCGGCGAGGTCAAATCCCACGACCCGTACGCCGGCAAGACGCTCAAGTCCCAATTGCTCACCAGCATTTATGCACTGCACACCGGCAGCTATTTCGGTTGGACCGGGCGGATCATCCTCACCCTCAGCTCGCTGATGATGCCGTTGTTCTTTATTACCGGCTGGCTGCTGTACCTGGACCGTCGCCGCAAAAAACGCCAGGTGCGCGACGCCCGCAAAGGCCTCGGCGCCAACCACAGCGACGCGCCGGCCTGGCTGATCGGCTTTGCCAGCCAGAGCGGTTTCGCCGAACAGTTGGCCTGGCAAACCGCCGGGCAATTGCAGGCCGCCGGTTTGCCGGTGAAGGTGCAGCCGCTGGGCAGCGTCAGTCAGGACGACTTGAGCCAAACGCAGCACGCGCTGTTCGTGGTCAGCACCTTCGGCGATGGCGAAGCGCCTGACAGTGCGCGGGGTTTTGAGCGCAGCGTACTGGGTCAGGACTTGTCGCTCAAAGGCCTGAACTACTCGGTGCTGGCCCTGGGTGATCGCCAATATGAACACTTCTGCGGGTTTGCCCGGCGCCTGCATTTCTGGCTGACCCACCAGGGCGGCACGCCGTTGTTCGCGCCGGTGGAAGTCGACAGCGGCGACAGCGAAGCACTGCTGATATGGCAACAGCAACTGGGCCAACTCACCGGCCACGCGCCGGCAGCGACCTGGCAGGCGCCTCAGTTTGAAAACTGCACCCTCACCCATCGCACCCTGCTTAACCGCGACAGCGTTGGCTCAGACATCTACCTGCTGGGCCTCACGCCGCCTGCGTCGCAAAGCTGGCTGGCCGGTGACCTGGTGGAAGTGCTGCCGCGCAATTGCCCGTGGGCCATCGAGCATTTCCTCGCCGGCCTGGGCCTGGTCGGCAGCGATGGTGTGTTGATCGACGGCCTGGCGCAAACCCTCAACCAGGCTTTGGCCACCCGCCAACTGCCGGACAACCGCGCGCACCTGGTCGGCCTGCACGCACAGGCGCTGGTCAACGCACTGGTGCCCTTGGGCACGCGCGAATACTCCATCGCCTCGATCGCCAGTGACGGCGTGCTGGAGCTGATCGTACGCCAGGAACGCCACCCCGACGGCAGCCTGGGCCTGGGCTCCGGCTGGCTGACCGAATACGCCGCCATCGGCTCCGGCATCAGCCTGCGCCTGCGCCGCAACAGCGGCTTCCACTTGCCCGAAGCGCCGGTGCCGCTGATCCTGCTGGGCAACGGCACCGGCCTGGCCGGCCTGCGCAGCTTGCTTAAAGCGCGTATTGCCGATGGCCAACAGCGCAACTGGCTGTTGTTCGGCGAACGCAATATCGCCCACGACTACCTGTGCCAGGACGAGCTGCAAGGCTGGCTGGCCAGCGGTGACCTGGCGCTGCTGGACCTGGCGTTTTCCCGCGACCAGGCAGAGAAAATCTACGTACAGGACCGCCTGCGCGAATCGGCAGACGTATTGCGTAGATGGCTGGCCGAAGGCGCCGCAATTTATGTGTGCGGCAGCTTGCAGGGCATGGCCACGGGTGTGGATCAAGTGCTGCACGAGGTGCTGGGCAGCGAAGCGGTGGAGCGCTTGATTGAGCAAGGCCGCTATCGTCGGGATGTGTACTAAGCCCTCATACCGATCGTTCCCACGCTCTGCGTGGGAATGCATCCTGTGACGCTCCGCGTCACCGCCCTAAAAGCGGACGCGGAGCGTCCATGGCGGCGTTCCCACGCAGAGCGTGGGAACGATCGTCCTCAGGCGGGTTGCAGTTTTTGCTCGAACACCGAGACCCCATCCAGGTCGCGCAGGATCACGGTCAACTCCGCCGTCTGACCATCAATCTGCACCTCACCAAAAAACTGAAAACCGGCAAACGGCGAGGTGTTCTGCGCAGGCGGTGCCTTCTGGAACACCACCTCCGGCCCGAAGGTTTTATCCAACTGATTAGGCCCGAAGCTCCCCGCATTCAGCGGCCCCGCCACAAACTCCCAGAACGGCTCGAAATCCTGGAACGCCGCACGGTCCGGGTGGTAATGATGCGCCGCGCAGTAATGCACATCCGCCGTCAACCACACATGGTTGCGCACCTGCTGCGCGCGTAAAAAACCCAACAGCTCGGCAATCTCCAACTCACGACCCTGGGCCGGGCCTGGGTCGCCGTTGGCGATGGCTTCCCAGCGCGGCACGCCAGGGCTGACTTCACCGTCGGGCACGCCCAGGCCGATAGGCATATCGGCGGCGACGACTTTCCACTGCGCTTGCGAGGCCTTGAGTTCGCGCTTGAGCCAGTCCAGTTGCTCACGGCCCATAAAAGGTTTTTCGCCGCCCAGGTTGTTGTCGTTAGGCCCGCGATAGCTGCGCATATCCAGCACAAACACATCCAGCAACGGCCCATAGCTGAGCTTGCGATAGATGCGCCCGCCGCCATCGGCGCTCTGGCGGCGCATCGGTGAATATTCCAGCCAGGCCTGGCGTGCGCGGCCAACCAAGGTGTTGATGTCCCTGGTCTGGTAACGCTCGTCGAGCACCTTGCTCGGCGACCAGTTGTTGATCACTTCGTGGTCGTCCCACTGCCAGATCTGCGGCACTTCGGCATTGAAGCGGCGCACGTTTTCATCCAGCAGGTTGTAGCGGTAATTGCCGCGATACTCGTCGAGGGTTTCGGCGACTTTGCTTTTGGCTTCTGTGGTGATGTTGCGCCAGATGCGCCCATCTTCAACGGTCAGCTGCGCCGGCACCGGGCCGTCGGCGTAGATGGTGTCGCCGCTGTGGATAAAAAAGTCCGGCAGGCGCAGGCGCATGGCTTCATAAATGCGCATGCCGCCGATGTCCGGGTTGATACCAAAACCTTGGCCCACAGTGTCGCCGCTCCACACAAAACGGATGTCGCGACGTTGCTGCGGCACGCTGCGCAAGTGGCCGAACCACGGCTCGCTGGCGACGCCGGTCTGGGCGTCTTCAAAGTGCACACGGTAGAAAATCGCCTGATCAACCGGCAGCCCGGTGAGTTCGACACGAGCGGTAAAGTCGGTGCGGCTGTCGGCCAGCGGCGAAATGAATTTGCGCGGGTTGCTGAACACGCTGCGGGTGTCCCACTCCACCACCATCTTCGCCGGGCGGTCGCTGCGGCTCCAGATCATCGCGCGGTCGCCCAGCAAGTCGCCGGACTGCACGCCGTCGGTGAGTTGCGGGCGGTCCTTGACCGAGGCGATCACCGCCGGCGCCAGCCCCGGCAGCAACAGCCCGGCGCCAACGGCTTGCATCACACGGCGACGGCCGAGATCGAAGTGGCTCATGCGGGTGCCCTCTTGAGTATCAAAAGGGAAACTTAAACACGGGAGCATGAAGCGGATGTGACACCGACCGTAAGAACACCAGCTCCCACATTTTGAACAGTGTCAGGCCTTGGCTGAAGTGACCGCCATCTCCGCCGCCTCCGGGCGTTTGATCAGCGCATACACCAACCCGGTCACCAGGCTGCCCGCCACAATCGCCAGCAAATACAGGAGCGCATGGTTCATCGCATTCGGAATCACCAACACAAACAAACCGCCATGGGGCGCGGCGAGTTTGCAGCCGAAATACATCGACAGCGCGCCGGTCAAGGCACCACCGGCGATGCTGGCCGGAATCACCCGCAGCGGGTCTTTGGCCGCAAACGGGATCGCGCCTTCAGAGATAAAGCACAGGCCCAGGATCATCGCGGCCTTGCCCGCCTCGCGTTCGGTCTGGGCGAATTTGCGCCGCGCCAGGAAGGTGGCGATGCCCATGCCAATCGGCGGCACCATGCCAGCGGCCATGGTCGCCGCCATCGGTGCACCGCTGGACGCGGCCAGCAGGCCGACCGAAAACGCATACGCTGCCTTGTTGATCGGCCCGCCCAAATCCACGCACATCATGCCGCCCAACAAAATGCCCAGCAGCACCGCATTGGTGGTGCCCATGGTGCTGAGAAAATCCGTCAGCCCCGTGAGCAACCGCGCCACCGGCGGGCCGACCAGGTAAATCATCGCCAGGCCCGTGAACAGGCTCGCCAGCAGCGGAATGATCAGGATCGGCTTGAGCGCCTCCAGGCTTTGCGGCAACTGCACCGCGCGGGTGATCAGTTTGACGCAGTAACCAGCAAGAAAACCGGCAAGGATGCCGCCGATAAATCCGGCGCCCAAGGTGCCCGCCAGCAAGCCGCCGATCATGCCCGGCGCGAGGCCCGGACGGTCGGCAATCGAATAAGCGATGTAGCCCGCCAGCAACGGCACCATCAGCATAAAGGCCTGGTCGCCGACGGTTTTGAGGGCGGCGGCCAAGGTGCCCTTTTCTTCAAAAGCATGGATGCCGAACACAAACGACAAAGCGATCAACAGCCCGCCCGCCACCACCATCGGCAACATGAACGACACGCCGGTGAGCAGGTGTTTGTACACGCCGGTTTTTTCTTTTTTGGCGACCGCACCGCTGCCGGCGTTTTCTACCGCGCCTTCGGCCAGCGCCTTGTTGAGCGTGGCCTCGGACTGCTTGAGGGCGATGCCGGTGCCGCAGCGGTAAATCTTCTTGCCGGCGAAACGCTCGGTGGCGACTTCGATATCCGCCGCCAGCAACACTACATCGGCATCGGCGATGGCCTGCGCGCTCAACGGCGTGCGTGCGCCCACCGAACCCTGGGTCTCGACCTGCAAGTCATAACCCAACCGCTTGGCCGTTTGCTGCAAGGCTTCGGCGGCCATGAAGGTGTGGGCCACGCCGGTCGGGCAGGCGGTGATCGCGACGATGCGCGGGGCATTCTTCGCCGCCACCGGGGCTTGGCTGGCGACGTACTCCTGGGCTTCTTCGGCGCCACGGCGCAGCACCGCGTCGACATCCGCCAGCGCCTGGGCCGGCGTGCTCTGGAAGACACGCTTGCCGACAAACCGCTGCATATCCACCGGTGTGCTGCTGACCAGCAACACCCACTCGGCCGCATCGATCGTGGCTTGGGACAACTGGCGCTCCGGGCGCTGCACATCCACGACTTCGGTGCTGGTGCTCCAGCCCTGGCGCTGTGCGGCGGCGTCCAACAAGCGGGCGCACAGCACACTGGTGACCATGCCGTTCGGGCAGGCGGTAACAATGGCTAACTTCATCACAAACCCTCTTATTGTTCTGTCAGCGTGCGCACGTGGACGCCGCTTTCGAGGCGCGCCAACTGCGCGTCATCGCTGATGCCAAAACCGATCTGCGTGACCGCCATGGCGGCAATCGCCGTGGCCCGGCGCAAGGTGACTTCCGGCAGATCACAGCTGAGCAACCCGTGCAGCATCCCGGCCAGCAACGAATCGCCTGCACCCACGGTGCTGGCGACGCTGACCTTGGGCGGCGTGGCCTGCAGCGCGGTGCCCGGGCTGAACCAGTTGACACCGTCGGCGCCGTGGGAGACCACCACATGCTCCACACCTTGAGCATGCAAACGTTCGGCGGCCTGGGCCTGTTGTGCGATGGTGTCGGTGGGGCAATCGAGGGCTTCGGCGAGTTCTTCGGTGTTGGGTTTGATCAACCACGGGCCGGCCTTGATGCCGGCGCGCAAGGCTTCGCCGCTGGTGTCGAGGGCGACTTTCAAACCAAGGTCTTTCAACGCGTGTATCAGTTCCTGAAACCACTGTGCACTGACGCCACGCGGCAAACTGCCGGCGACCACCACCGCATCGAATTCAGGGCCGATGATCGCGACCATTTTGAGCAGTTGTTTTTGCGCCTGCTCACTCACCAACGGCCCCGGCGCATTGATGTCGGTGACCCGACCATCCTGCTCGGCAATCTTGATGTTGCTACGGGTTTCGCCCGGCACGCGGATGAACACGTCACCAAACCCGCGGCTGGCGATCAGTGCCTCGAAAGCCTCAGGGTTTGAAGCGCCGAGAAAACCGCCCACGCTCACGTCATGCCAGAGGTCCGCCAGCACCTGGGCGACATTCACGCCCTTGCCGGCAGCATGGGTCAGCAGGGTTTCGCTGCGGTTGACGGCACCCGGTTCCAGGTGTGCCAGACGTACCGTAAGGTCCAACGCCGGGTTCAGCGTCAGGGTCAGAATCTTCGCCATTTACACGGCCTCCACTAGGGCTCGTACTTCGGCGGGCGAGCCCACCACGAGCGCTTTTTGCGCCAGGCCCTGGGCCTCGCTCAGACTGAATTCACGCACCCGCGCCTTCACTTCGGGAATGCTGCGGGCCGACACACTCAACTCATCCACACCCAGGCCGACCAGCACCGGCACCGCCAGCGGGTCCGCCGCCAGTTCGCCGCACACGCCGACCCATTTGCCATGGGCATGGGCGGCGCGCACGGTGATGTCGATCAGTTGCAACACGGCCGGGTGCAGGCCATCGGCCTGGGCCGACAAGGTTGGGTGGCCACGGTCGATGGCCAGGGTGTACTGGGTGAGGTCGTTGGTGCCGACGCTGAAAAAGTCGACTTCCTTGGCGAGTACCGGCGCCAGCAAGGCGGCGGACGGTACTTCGATCATGATGCCCAGTTGCAGGTCGGCTACCGGGATTTCCAGGCGCAGGCGCTCGGTCATATCGCGGGCGGCACGCCATTCATCGACGCTGCCGACCATGGGAAACATGATGCGCAGCGGGCGGTTGTCCGCCGAGCGCAACAGCGCACGCAATTGCGCCTCCATAATCTGCGGGCGCTGCAAGGTCAGGCGAATGCCGCGCACACCGAGGAAGGGGTTTTCTTCCTCGGCAATCGGCCAATACGGCAGCGGTTTGTCGCCGCCCACATCCAGGGTGCGCACCACCAGCGGGCGACCGCCCAGGCCGTCGAGCACACGGCGGTACTCGGCTTCCTGGGTGGCCTCATCCGGTGCCTGCGGGTGGGCCATAAAAATCAGTTCGGTGCGCAACAGCCCGATGCCTTCGGCGCCCTGCTCCACCGCCGCCGCAACGCCGGCGCTTTCACCGATATTGGCGAACACTTCCACGGCATGGCCGTCGCGGGTCATGGCCGGTTCGTGACGCTGGGCCGAGGCCGCTTGCAGGCGCTGTTCGCGGGTGTCGCGTTCGACCGTGGCGCGTTGCAGCGTGGCCGCGTCGGGGTCGACATGCAGGCGGCCGCGCTGGCCGTCGAGCAATAGCTGTGTGCCAGCGGCCAGCAACAACACCGCCGCGCCGGCGCCTACCAACGCGGGGATGCCCAAGGCACGCGCAACAATCGCACTGTGGGCCGTGGCGCCGCCACGGGCGGTGAGGATGCCGGCGACGCGGGTGGGGTCCAGGCGCGCAACGTCAGAGGGGCCGACTTCATCCATCACCAGGATGTAAGGTTCGCTCGGCTCCTGGGCGGTCTCAAGGCCGCACAATTGCGCCAGCACCCGGCGGCCAATATCACGCAGGTCGGCGGCGCGCTCGGCGAGCAAGGCATCCTGCAACGACTCCTGCTGCTTGGCGGCGGCTTCGATCACGCTCATCCACGCCGCTTGCGCGCTCTCGCCTTGCTTGAGGCGCGTGTCGACTTCGTCGGTCAGCTCCGGGTCGTCGAGCATTTCCTGGTGGGTGATGAAAATCTCGCGGATCGCCTTGGATTGGCTGCGCTCGATCAAACCCTGGATATCAGCGCGCACCTCGGTGAGCGCGGCGTGCAGGCGCTGGCGCTCAATGGCCGCAGACTCGCCACGCAGCGGGTAATCAAAAACCTGTTGGGTCTGGATATGCGCAGGGCCGATGGCAATGCCAGGCGCGGCGGCGATAGCCTGGACCTGGCTGCCGGACACGGGTGCGCTGATCGCGGGTTCATTATCAAGAGGCGCTGGCTGGGCACTGACGGTCGGCAGCGGCTCGACTTCTTCGCCAAGCCCTTGCTCCACCGCTGCCAACAGCGCGGGCAACGCATCATCGGCAATCGCAGGTTCGGCGACAAATTCCAGCACCTGGCCGCGACGGGCGCCGAGGCTCAGCAATTTGCTCAGGCTTTTTACCGACACCGCGCCCACCGGGCCGTCGACGATGCGCACGCGGATATCGCCGTCAAAACTTTTCGCCAACTGCGCGAGGATCTTCGCCGGCCGTGCATGCAAACCATGGGCATTGGCCAGGGTGATGCGCGCACTCGGCCAGTCCGGTGGCAACTCGCCGCCAAGCACTTCAAGCACGGCACGGCTGCTGGTAGCACGGCCCAATTCCTGGCCGCGCCCTTCAATCAACAAGGCGCACAGGCGTTCGAGCAAAGTCTGATGGGCTTCCCCAAGGCTGGCCAGGCAGAACAGGCCATTGAGGGGCTGGCCGAGGTAACGCATCGGTTTGTCCGGCGTCACGAACGCAAGGCCAGGGCGCTTCACCGTCTGCTCACTGTGCAGCCACCACAGGCCATCGCCCAACGGCAGCGCGTCGACTTGCTGCAAGACGGCGGCGAAACCATTACTCACACAATCGGCCTGACGCAACAGGCGTGCGCCGCGCCAGACCAGCTCTTCAAAATCGTCGGCCGACACGCCCAGGCTGATCATCTGCGCATCCAGCGCCAGTTCCTGCGGTGCGCCTTGCAGCAGTTTCAGCAAGGCTTCGGCCGAGCCGGCACGGCGCAGCGCCTGGCCCAGGTCGGTTTCACCGAGGGCGCGGGTGAGCAGTTGCAGCAGGCGCAGGTGTTCATCGGATTTGGCCGCGATGCCAATCGCCAGATAGACGATCTGGCCGTCGCCCCAATCCACCCCTTCGGGGAATTGCAGCAGGCGCACGCCCGTGGAAAACACTTGGTCGCGGGTTTCCGGCGTACCGTGGGGGATGGCGATACCCTGGCCGAGAAAGGTCGAGCCTTGGGCTTCACGGGCTTGCAAGCCGCTCAGATAACCCTCGGCGACCAGGCCGTCGGCCACCAGTTTGTCCGCGAGCAGGTGCAAGGCAGCAGATTTATCCACAGCCACCTGGCCCATGGAAATCTGCTCTACAGTGAGCTCAAGCATGCCGTTCTCCTAGTTAGTGCAATGTGGGCACTAGGTATTGTTTTGAATAAATCAGCGCAGGCGCGTTCAAAAATAGCTGACTGAGTGGTCAATTGGCAGTAGCCACTCAGCGGCGAACATCGTAAAAATACGCCTGCTGAAACGTTTAATCTAGAATTTATGGCAGATTATGCGCTAATTATGCAAGCTTGAAGGACCACTCGGCACTTGAGCTCAGACAATAGTCGTGTGCAGGAATCGGTTACGATTGGACAAAATGTCGGGGCAAGCTCTAAAAAACAAGGAAATCCCGGTTTGAAACTCAGTGATATTGCACGTCTGGCCGGTGTGTCCGTTACCACCGCCAGCTATGTCATCAACGGCAAAGCCGAGCAGCAACGCATCAGCAACGCCACCGTCGAGCGGGTGCGTGCCGTGGTCCAAGCCCATGGCTTTACGCCCAACCCTCAGGCCGCCGGGCTGCGCAGTCGGCACACGCGCACCTTGGGTTTTATCTTGCCCGACCTGGAAAACCCCAGCTACGCGCGCATTGCCAAACTGCTGGAACAAGGCGCGCGGGCGCGCGGCTACCAACTGCTGATCGCCAGCTCCGATGATGAAGCCGACAGCGAACGCCAGCTGCTGCAACTGTTCCGCGCGCGGCGCTGCGATGCGCTGTTCGTCGCCAGTTGCTTGCCGGCCAGCGATGACAGCTACCGCGAGCTGCAAGCCAAGGGCCTGCCGATTATCGCCATCGACCGGGTGATGGAACCCGGGCACTTCTGCTCAGTGGTCAGCGACGACCGCCAGGCCTGCCAGCAACTCACCAGCAGCCTGTTGCAGCCGTTGCCCAAGCAGATCGCGCTGATCGGTGCGCACCCGGAACTGAGCATCAGCCAGGAACGCGCCGCGGGTTTCCGTGAAGCCTTGCGCGACTTCGAGGGCGAGGTGCTGATCGAACAAGGTGAGGCTTTCAGCCGTGACTGTGGCCGCCAGTTGATGGAAGAACTCCTGCAACGCCTGGGGCATTTGCCTGACGCGCTGGTGACTACGTCCTACGTGCTGCTGCAAGGTGTGTTCGATGCGCTGCATGACTTCCCGCTCAAATCCCGGCCGTTGCGCCTGGGCACGTTCGGCGACACCCAACTGCTCGACTTCCTGCCCTTGCCGGTCAACGCCATGGCCCAGCAACATCAACTGATCGCCGACACCGCCCTGCGCCTGGCCCTGGCGGCCATCGAAGAAGAACAGTACGAGCCCGGCGTGCATGCCATCGGCCGGACCTTCAAGCAGCGCATACACGAGGCTTGAGCGTGGAGCTGATCGACACCCACACGCACCTGGACTTCCCGGATTTCGACACCGATCGCCGGGAAGTCCTCGCTCACAGCCGCCAACTCGGCGTGCAACGCATGGTGGTGCTGGGTGTGTATCAGCAGAACTGGCAACGGCTGTGGGACCTGGTCCAGGACGATGAAGGTTTATTCGCCGCCTTCGGCCTGCACCCGGTGTATCTGGATGAGCATCGCCCCACCGACCTGATCGAGTTGGGTGATTGGCTGACCCGCCTGCACGGCCATCGGCAACTGTGCGCCGTCGGTGAGATCGGCCTGGATTACTTCCTCCAACAGCTGGACCGCGAACGCCAGCAAAGCCTGTTTGAAGCGCAGCTGAAACTGGCCGTGGACTTCCAGCTCCCGGCCCTGCTGCACGTGCGCCGCAGCCACGCGGCGGTGATTGCCACCCTCAAACGCATCCGCCTGCCACGGGGCGGCATCATTCATGCGTTTGCCGGCAGCGTTGAAGAGGCCCGCGAGTACATCAAACTCGGTTTCAAACTGGGCCTGGGCGGCGCGGCCACCTGGCCCCAGGCGCTGCGCATGCACAAGGTGCTGACCCAGTTGCCGCTTGAGGCGCTGGTGCTGGAAACCGATGCGCCAGACATGGCACCCGCCATGTACCCCGGCCAGCGCAACAGCCCGCAACACTTGCCGGACATCTGCAAGGCCTTGGCCGAACGCATGGGCATCAGCCCTTCAATGCTGGCCGAAACGAGCACACGCAACGCGTACGAGCTCTTCAACTGGTAGCCCATTGACCGCCTGCAGTTCCAGGGTGAGCCGCTGCCGGTGGCGCACATAGCGCAACATCAGAAAGTGGATCAGCACCCCCAGCAATGAAACGTTGAGCTGCCCGACCATGCTGATCAGGCCCAGCCACTCGGCCACCATCGCCACGATCAGCACCACGCTGGTCAATACCATCAAGCTTGGGTGCACCATGGCCCAGTGATCCAGGGATTTGAACTGGCGCAGTTGCCTGGGGCAGTTCACTTCCAGAACCCACTGACAATACGGGCAATCAAACGGCTCACGGATGGCAATGGCGTTCAATTGCCAGGGCTTGAGTTCGAAGGTGATGTCGCAATGGGCGCAGTGCCCTTTGATGCCGATAACCGCCGTCATCGCGTTGCCTCCCGAGACCCCTGAGTGGGTAAAACAAATTCTCACCCAATCACAGTCTCAAAACAGACACAGCGAAAAATCGGGACAGGCACCACAAACAATCGAGTCTATTCCTACGTACAGGTCTTACACGCGAAATGCCCCGATCAAGTGCTTCAGCTCAATGACCTGCAATGACAGCTGCCGGCTGGCGGCCTCGGTCTGCTGCGCGCCCTGGGCCGCATGTTCGCCGGCTCGATTGATTTCGACGATGTTCTGATCGATATCGTGCGCGACGGCGGTTTGCTGCTCGACGGCAGCGGCGATCTGCTGGTTCTGGTCGACGATCATGCCCACGGCGCCAAGGATATTTTCCAGGGCCTGCTGGACCTTTTCCGACTGAGCCACGGTGCCGTTCGCCATGGTATGGCTGGTGCCCATGGCCTTCACCGCCGCGCCGACACCGCTGTGCAAACGGCTGATCATCTGTTCGATTTCTTCAGTGGAATGCTGGGTACGTCTTGCCAGGGTGCGCACTTCATCGGCCACCACCGCAAAACCACGCCCCTGCTCACCGGCACGCGCCGCCTCGATCGCCGCATTGAGCGCCAGCAGGTTGGTTTGTTCGGCGATGCTTTTGATCACCTCCAATACGCTGCTGATGGACTGGCTGTCGGTGGCCAACTGGTTGATCACCCGCACCGATTCATCAATCTCCGAGGCCAGGCGTGCAATGCTGCCTTGCTGGGATTGCACCAGGCCACGGCCGGTGACGGTTTCGTCGTTGACGCTTTGGGCGCTGTTGACCGCCGTCGCCGCGCTGCGTGCCACTTCCTGGGCGGTGGAAGACATCTGGTTCATCGCCGTCGCCACCTGTTCAATCTGGCTTCGCTGGCCGGACACCGCCTGATTGCTTTGCGAAGACACGGCCTGCACCTGGCCGGCTTGCAGCTCGACCTGGCTGACGGTGTGCCCCACGCGTTCGATCAAGTCATGGATCTTGGCCACAGTGCCGTTGAACACTTGGCCCAGGTCGCCCAGTTCATCGCGACTGCGGGCCTCAAAGGTGACGGTCATGTCGCCGGCCGCCACTTTGTCCATCATCGCGCCCAGGCGGCGCAAGGTGGTGCGCGTGGAGGCATAGAAGCCTGCATACAAATAGAAGATCAGCAGGAACACCGCCACCAGGGCGCACACCAGCACCACCATGTGCAGGCGGTTTTGCGCCAGGCGCTGCTGCAGTTGCTGCTCAAGGAACGTCAGGGTGGCGTCATTGAGCTGGTAGGTCTGGGCCATCAGTCGGCTGACATCGTCGTAGAAACCTTGCCATGGCGCGTCGAGGGTTTGCGCCATGACAACCTGCTCTTCGAACAACTCGCTGCCTTGCTTGAGGCTGGCACTGCTGGCTTGGGCCTGGCTGTCGAGCGCCGTATGCGCGGCGGTACTGGCGCCCAAGGCATCCTGCAGCTTCAAGGCGTATTCAGCCTGGAGTTTTTCCAACTGTTGCAACAGTTCTTCAAAGCGCGTGCTGGAGGATGAATTGAGAAAGCCCTGGCCCAGGGAGTACGCGCCCATGGCCCGCCCCTCGCCGAGGGTTTGGGTGACTTGCGCGGTGACGCTGGTGAGCAGCTCACTGAGCTGGCGCAAATCAGTCTGAGGGTCACGGCTCAAGCCGGACTGGCTGGCAATGATCTGGCTGAGCATCTGCGCCTTGTTGAGTAATTTGCCGATCAGCGCGCTTTTGCTCAGCAGCGAGGTTTCCTGTTGCTGGGCCTTGAAGGCGGCGATCAACTCGTCGCGCTTGCCCTCGAAGGCGCTGGCTTGCTCGGGGTCGGCGGTCATGGCGTTGAGGCTTTGCAGGCGGCTCAGCACGCCCTGCTCCAGGGCACTGATCTTGCCTTCAAGATCGCCGGCCTTGCCTGATTGCCCCAGCACCGCGTTGATCTGCACCTGATTGTTCAGAGTCTCCAGGTCACGCCGCAACGCCAGGCTGCTGCCGAGCAAATCGAGGCTTTGCAGTTCGATACGGGTGCCCTGGAATTGCGACCAGGAGTCACGCACCAGAAAATAGTTGGTCGCCAGCATCGGCAGCAGGAACAGCACGCTGATCAGGCTGAACTTCATGCCGAAGCTCAGGCGGTTCATCAGGGCGACAGCGGGATAGAGCAAGCGCTTCACGGTTGAGCTCCCTTTCTTATTTTTATTGAGGCGCAGGGCGGCGGCAGATAGCCACTATTTGGCGCTCTGACTGTATAGCTCAATTTGAAAGGGAGTTTTGTAACGTAAGGTTAACGGCTTGGAAATTCACCACAGACTTGTGTGGGAGCCGGGCTTGCCCGCGATACAGGCACCGCGGCTTTTCAGTTATGCCGAGGTGATGCTATCGCAGGCAAGCCAGCTCCCACATTTTGAACACATGCAGCCTTGCTGTTGCTCTGGGCTAAGGCAACACCGTCCAGATCGCGAACCCGGCATACCACAGCACAGCGGCCCGCAGCAGCAGTTCCCACAGCCGATCCAAACTGTTGATGCCATCGGCGCCCACCACCGGTGGTGGAATTTCAGCCGCCACCAGGCCGACTTTTTCCATCAGTTGCGCGGCGCTGATGTCCCAGCTCAACAGCTCATGCAGCATCACCCGGCTAACCGCGACAAAATTACCCACCAGGGCAAAGCTGGCCGCCAGCAAACGCACCGGCAGCCAATCAAAGGCGTGACGCAATTGCCCGGCGCGCTCGGCGACCAGCGGGTTCTGGCTGTTCTCGCTGGCCAATGCCAACAAGCGATAAGCCAGGGCCGCGACCGGGCCGAGCAGGAAATACCAGAAAATCACCGCAAAAAAGCTTTGGTAGGCCTGCCACAGCAAATGGCCTTGAACCCGCTCCAGCAGTTGCTCGCCACTGTCGGCGGCCACTTTCAGGTCGCGCTCGGCTACGTGCTCGGCAGCTTGCAGGTCACCGCGCCGCCAGGCGTCGCGAAACGGCCCAAGCTCGCCCAGCAGATCGCCGCGCCCCAGGCTGTAGATCACCACCAGCAAATGCACCGGCAACGCCAACAGACCATAAGCCACGGGCTCCAGCACCAACAGCAACAACCCCAGCAAGGCCACCGGCAACAACACCAGCAGTACCAGGATCAGCCAAGGCTGCTTGCCCATGCGCGGGCTCGTTTCCAGCTTGGCCAGTTCGCGCAGCCATCCGCCATCACGTTGCAACCGCCGACGCAGGGCCGAGAACTTCTCGATCCACACCGCCAGCACCAATACCAGGAAACTCATCGTGCGTGTCCTCCATCCTGCAGGGCGCTGCGAAAGCGCGTCCAGTCAAAAGCCGGGCCCGGATCGGTCTTGCGTCCCGGTGCGATATCACTGTGGCCACAAATACGCTGCGGGGTAATGCCTGGGTAGGCCGCCAACAGCTGCCGGGTCAGGTCGAGCAGCGCCACATATTGCGCATCGGTAAACGGCAGTTCGTCCGTGCCTTCCAGTTCGATCCCGAGGGAGAAGTCATTGCACACTTCACGCCCCTCGAAGCTGGAAATACCAGCATGCCAGGCACGGTCCAGGCACGACACAAATTGTGTCACCGCGCCGTCACGTTCAATCAGAAAATGCGCAGACACACGTAGGTCGACAATGCCTTCAAAGTAGGGATGTTCCGTGACATCCAGGCGATTCTGGAAAAACTCATGCACCTTGCCAGTGGCAAACTGCCCCGGCGGCAGGCTGATGTTATGCACCACCAACAGTGAGATCTCGCCGGCGGGGCGCTCGTTGAAGTTGGGCGACGGGCAATGACGGATGCCCTTACACCAACCGCTGGTGGGGTCCAACTGCATACGGGCTCCTTGAATAAGTCGAGGTGTTACCAGTATGCCGCGTTCAGCCCTGCGGTTGCGATCACTTGCCGCGATTGAGTTGGCGCAGGGTGCCAATCACCGAAGCCAGCGCGCGGTCGAACAGCAGCCCCTCGTCAAGGTTGCGCAGCGCGCCCTGCTTGAGGGCCATGGCCAATTGGCCGGCACTTTTATCGAGGACTTTGAGCCCCGTGCGGCTGACAAAAATATAGCGATTGGTCGGCGCCATGATGGCCTTCAGCTTGCAACGCAGCCGGCTGCCATCGTCTTGCTGGAACTCGAACCAGTTGCCAATGCGCAACTGCTGGACCTTGAACAACGCCGGGTCATCACTGGGCAGGCTCGGGGTGGGGTCAGGCACGTCGCTACCGAGCGAAAACGGCTCACGCACTTCGATCAGCGTGTCCAGGCGCTCGCCGTCGAACGACTGCAGGTGCATGGCCTGCAAACGTACAAAAAATTCGCGGGTGCTGAAGGGGTCGAACGCTGCACTGGTCAACCCATCACGCAAGGCTTTGAGCAGGCCGGGCAGTTGTTCAAGCAAGTGCCGGCCGGCCTCGGTGTCTTTTTGCAGGCTGACGCTCCAGATCAATTCGTCCAGGGTGCGCACGGCCGCCTGCCATTGCACTGACTGCTCGCCCTGCTTGAGGCTGGCCAGCAACAGCACCTGGCTCCAGGCCTGCTGAATAAATTGCACCACGGCCTGGGGCAATACTCGGCCCACCAGTCGTCGATTGAGCACCTCGGCCACCCGCTGGCGTGCAGCGTCTGTGCGCACCCGGCCTTCCTCGGCCTCACAGGTATGCTGTTCGAGCAATTCGCTGCGCTGGCGCTCGTCTGCGGTAAAGGCGCTGAACTGCGCCAGCACCTGAGGAAAAATCGCCACGTCTTCGACGAACTCATTCAACAGCCGCTGTACCACCTGCTCAGTGCGCAGGTACAGGTTGTCACGCTGATAGTCATCACGCGGGCTCCATGTCATGGCCGCACCGGCGATTTCATTGAGCAAGCGTCGCGCCGGGTGGCCGGCGCGGCTGAAAAAACTCTTGTCCAGCACCGCCACCTTCAACAGCGGAATCTGCAAACGTGCGATCAAGGCCTTGAACACGTCAGGCACGCAGTGGTCAGCGAGGATGAACTCGAACAACAGCGCGACCAGGTTGATCACATCCTCATCGGCGTCTTCCACCACACGGGATTTACCGCTCTTGACGCTCACACGGGTCAACAACTGCTCAAGCTGGTTGCGCAGGTCGAAGTCGTCCTCGGCCTCGGGCTCCGGCACATATTGCTGCAGGTGGGAGAGTAGGCGCAGCAAATCGCGGGTGGCGATGGGCTGGGGTTCGGCGCTGGCTTCCAGGGTGGGCGCGACGCTGCCACGCACGGCAGCGAGCAACTTCTGCAACGCGGCGAAGGCTTGCTGGCCGTTTTCATCCATGGGCGGGTCGACAATCGGGAGGTTGCCTTCAGGCTGCTGTTCACGCGCCGCACACCCACCGGGGCGACGGGACGGCACGGCCTTGAGCTGCGGCAAGACGCCAGTGGCGACCAACAGTTGGTTGGCCTCCGCGTACAGTTGGTCGGCGTCACTGAGCACATACTTCTCGAACAGCTTGAGCATGATCAGCTTGACGCGAATCTCCACTCCCAGGCTGCGCCCCGCACGCAGGAAGAACTCGCACAGGAGTGCCGGGCCCAGCGGGTTATCGCGCTCATCCAGGGGGTTGCCGAGCAACGCGCCCAGACGCGCGGTCAATTGCCCCAGCGCCAGGCCATCGCGATGGCGCACCCGGCCGAGCATGGCCTCCAGCGCGACAGCTTTTTCCAGCTCATCACTGGACGTACCCGGCGCTGCCTCATAGGACACCACCGGCACCAGGTGAAACTCACCGCGCTCGGCCTGGCCCAGGTCGATAAATGCGGCGAACAATTGCTCCATGAACACGCGCTCGAAATTCTTGCGCTTGAGGCGCAGGTCACGCATGGCTTCAAAGAAAATATGGTGGTCAACATTGCTGCGGGCCTTGTCGGCCATTTCAAACAAGGTGTCGTCAGCGTTATCGAACAGTTCCTGCAAACCTTGCTGCAACTGCTGCGCAGCCTTGTCGCGAACCTGCAACAACACCACCGGTAGGCGCGCGAGCGGCGATGGCGTGGCCTGTGCCCGATTGATGGGCACCACCTTTCCGTCAATGTGCATCCTGGCCTCCTGAAACGGCGGTGTTGAGTTGGGGAAAATCGGCTACAGGCCCCATCGGGCGGTAAACACAGGTTATCTCCAGGACGTCAAAGCTATGACGCCAATCGCAAGGCGCGAGATTATCTTGCAAATGGGGGCTGTTGCGCCAGTGAACTCTGCCAATGCGCTGTAAATGAGTGGCGAGTATGGGTTCGGCGGCGCGCTGCCCCTATAATCGAGGCACTTTGTTTGTGGAGCCTGTTATGCCGAATCTCCGTCTTGCCGACCTCACCGCCGAAATCGAAGCCAACGTGCGCCGCGCACTGCTGGAAGATATCGGCAGCGGCGACATCACTGCGCAACTGATCCCGGCCGAACGGCTGGCCAAGGCCACCATCATTACCCGCGATGCGGCCGTTATTGCCGGCACTGCCTGGGTGGACGCGGTGTTCCGCCAGCTCGACCCACGGGTTGCAGTACATTGGCAGGTGGCCGACGGTGAGCGTGTGAGCCCCAATCAAGTGCTGTTCCACCTGGAAGGCCCGGCACGCTCGCTGCTGAGCGGCGAAAGGTGTGCGCTGAACTTTCTGCAGATGTTGTCAGGCGTCGCCACGCGCGCGCAGTACTTGGCGGACTTTGTCGCCAGCACTCAGGTCAAGTTGCTGGACACCCGCAAAACCCTGCCGGGCCTGCGCCTGGCGCAGAAGTACGCCGTAACTTGCGGCGGTTGCCACAACCATCGCATCGGGTTGTATGACGCGTTCCTGATCAAGGAAAACCACATCGCCGCCTGTGGTGGGATTGCCGAGGCGATTACCGCCGCCCACAAGATCGCGCCGGGCAAGCCGGTGGAAATCGAAGTGGAAAGCCTGGAGGAGCTGCGTGAGGCACTGGCGGCGGGCGCCGATATCATCATGCTCGACGAGTTGAGCCTGGATGACATGCGTGAGGCCGTGCGCCTGAATGCCGGCAAGGCCAGGCTGGAAGCCAGCGGCGGGATCAATGAAACCACCTTGCTGCCCATCGCGCAGACCGGGGTGGATTACATTTCCATCGGCGCAATGACCAAGGATGTGAAGGCGGTGGATTTGTCGATGCGCCTGAGCCTCTGAGCAAGCAACATCCGAGCAAAAGGAGCGAGGTTGCTCGCTCCTTCAATTTCGCGCTCAGATCGCGAGATTATTCATCCCGCAATACTCGTTCCAGTCAACGCCCAGTACCTCGGCGGCCTCCTTGTGCAAGGCCAGGCGCGCCGCTTCGAACTCTTGCGGCGTCGAGGTGTACTTGAGGCTCAGTTCCCACGGCTGCAGGCCCTGGGCCTCGGCCTCATCCTCGAACGCCCACTGGATCTGGTCCTTTTGATCATCGGCGCTCAGGTCCTTGATCTCGTCCAGCAGTTCCGGCGATTCCGCGACGTATTTTTTAAGGGCTGCTTCGTGCCGCTGTTCCTGGGTCATTTCTTGTGTGGTCATGTTGTTCTCTTAGATCATGGAATGGGGATGCATCTGGGTCATCAAGGTTGCGCAGATACAAAAGAGTGGGCACGAATGCCGCCTCGTCTGGCCTTCAGAACCATTCTGGGATCATCTGAAAACGTTGCCTTTGAAACAGTGTCGCCGTTGAAACAGTGTTGCCTTGTGCCCGAGACAGGAGTCGAACCTGCGACCTTCGCGTTACGAGTGCGCTGCTCTACCAACTGAGCTACACGGGCGGTGGGCTAAAGCTAGCACCGCATTGGGCAGGCGGCAACAAACTCGCTGACCGCCCGGCAGGCATTACGCCCCGTCGGCGCCGCAACCCTTGGCGGCATACTGCGCCTCGACCGTGGTGGCACAGGCCCAACCCTGGGTGGCGCTGCGCGTCAAGGTAATGGTCTTGCCCAGTACCGGCGCCGGCGCGTCGAGGATTTCGCAGGTGATGGAGCCGGCGCCCGTGGCCACATCGCCGGCTACGGTGATCGTGCAATTGGCGGTCGGGCTGGTGCCACCGACCAGCGCCAGGGTCGGCACAGTGCCCTGGTTAAGGGTGTCTTCAAAACCCGCCTTCAACGCCGCAATTTCAGCCAGCCCCGCCGTGAACTTGGCCTTGGCCTGGTGCTTGGTGTACATGGGCAGACCGATGGTGGCCAAAATGCCGATGATTGCCACGACGATCAACAACTCGATCAAGGTAAAACCTTTCTGACGCATCACATTCACTCTCCAGAATAAAAACCTTATCAAGGCGCGTCCTGCGCCCCGCAGTGTGCAGCGGCGCCAGTGTACTCATCCGTGAGCGCCCAATTGTGGGTAAGACGCACATTCTGACATTTTATCGTGCGCCAACGAGCGGTCCGAATCCGTCACCTGACTAAGCTATAAATCTACGACGACCTGTGTGCGGACCTTTGCCATGAATGACGCTTCAACGATGTACGCCTGGGAAGGCACCAACCGCAAAGGCCGCCGGGTGGCCGGGCAAACCACCGGGCATAACCTGGCACTGGTCAAGGCACAATTGCGCCAGCAGGGGATTTGCCCAGGCCGCGTGCGCAAAAAGTCTTCGCACCTGGCACCTTTTGCAGCGCCGATAAAACCCGCCGATATCGCGCTGTTCACGCGCCAATTGGCGACCCTGTTAAAAGCCGGCATTGCGCTGCTGCAGGCGTTCGACATCATCTGCGAAGGCTTCGAAAACCGGCAGATGCGCGCGCTGATAAAAGCCTTGAAACAGGAGATTGCCGCCGGTAATAGCCTGGCGGCAGCGCTGCGCAAACAGCCGCGTCACTTTGATGATTTGTATTGCAACCTGATTGCCGCAGGCGAACAGGCAGGCGCCCTGGAAACATTGCTCGAGCGGGTGGCGATTCACCTGGAGAAAAGCCAGCAGCTGAAAGCGCGAATCAAAAAAGCCATGACCTACCCTATCGCCGTGATCGTCGTCGCCTGCCTGGTCAGTGCAGTGTTGCTTATCCACGTGGTGCCGCAGTTCCAGAACCTCTTCGCCGGGGTAAATGGCCAACTGCCAGGCTTCACCTTGCTGGTGATTGCGCTGTCCAACTTCCTGCAGCACGCCTGGTGGATGCTTGCCTTGGGGCTAGGTTTGGCAATAGCCGCGCTGCGCCATGCCTATCGGGCTTACCCGGGGTTTCGTGACGGGCTGGATGCCGCTTTGTTGAACGCGCCCCTGGCGGGCACACTGCTGAGGCGCTCAGCCATCGCCCGCTACGCCCGCACACTTTCAACCACCTTTGCCGCGGGCGTGCCATTGGTGCAGGCTCTGGACTCCGTGGCTGGCGCGACGGGCAATGGAGTGTTCACAAAGGCGATCGAACATATGCGACACGATGTATCCACAGGTGTGCCGTTGAACCAATCCATGGCCCACAGCGGGCTGTTCCCCGGCATGGCCATCCAGATGACGGCCATCGGTGAAGAGTCAGGCACCCTGGACCTCATGCTGGAAAAAGTCGCCAACCACTATGAAGCCGATGTGGAGAACCTGGTCGATAACCTCACCAGCCTGATGGAGCCGCTGATCATGGTGGTGCTGGGGGGTATTGTCGGCGCATTGGTGATTGCCATGTACCTGCCGGTGTTCCAGTTGGGGTCGGCGTTTTGAGCCTGCTGCCGAGTGAACAGCCCTGGGTCTTTGTCGGGATGGCGTGGGTGCTCGGCCTGATCGTCGGCAGCTTTCTCAACGTGCTGGTGTGGCGCCTGCCGAAGATGCTCGCGCGCGAATGGCGCGCCCAGGCCCAGGAAATACTCGGTCTGCCAGCCGATCCTGTCGGCCCGACCTACAACCTGATGCATCCCAACTCGTGCTGTCCGCATTGCAGCCAGCCGATTCACCCCTGGGAAAATATCCCGGTACTCAGCTACCTGATGCTCAAAGGCCGCTGCGCCCGCTGCCGCGAATCGATCAGCGCCCGCTACCCCTTCACTGAACTGACCTGTGCGCTGCTCTCGGCCACTGCCGCCTGGCATTTTGGCTTCGGCTGGCAAGCTGGCGCAGTGATACTGCTGAGTTGGGGGTTGCTGGCCATGAGCCTGATCGACGTCGATCATCAACTGCTGCCGGATGTGCTGGTGTTGCCACTGTTGTGGCTGGGGCTGATCCTCAACAGCGGCGGCTTGTTGGTGACGCTGCCCGATGCGCTGTGGGGCGCAGTCATAGGCTACATAAGCCTGTGGGCGGTGTTCTGGGTGTTCAAAGTGATCACCGGCAAGGACGGTATGGGTTATGGCGACTTCAAGCTACTGGCCCTGCTCGGTGCCTGGGGTGGCTGGCAGATCCTGCCGATGACGCTGCTGATAGCGTCGCTGCTGGGGGTGTTCGCCGGCCTGATCCTGATGCGTTTGCGCAAGTCCCAGGCATCGGTGCCGATGCCATTTGGCCCGTGCCTGGCAATTGCCGGCTGGATTGCATTGCTCTGGGGTGGTCAAATAACCGACTTCTATTTGCAGTCTGTCGGTTTCAGATGACCACTTGTGTCGCAACACCCTGGATTCTAGGCCTCACCGGCGGCATCGGCAGCGGTAAAAGCGCGGCCGCCCAGCACTTTATCGACCTGGGCATTGACCTGGTCGATGCCGACCATGCCGCGCGCTGGGTGGTCGAGCCCGGCCGGCCGGCACTCGCACGCATTTCCGAGCATTTTGGTGCGGGCGTGTTGCACCCGGACGGCCAGCTGGACCGCGCCGCCCTGCGCAAGCTGATCTTTGAAGTGCCCGAAGAACGTCGCTGGCTGGAAGCCCTGCTGCACCCGTTGATCGGCGAAGAAATTCGCAGCCATCTGGCGCGTGCGCAATCGCCTTACGCAATCCTGGTGTCGCCGCTGCTGATCGAGTCCGGCCAGTACAGCATGACCCAGCGCATTCTGGTGATCGACGTGCCGCAATCGCTGCAGATTCAGCGTACCCTGCAGCGCGACGGCATCAGCGAACAGCAGGTGCAGGCGATCCTCAAGGCTCAGTCCAGCCGTGAAGACCGTCTGAACCATGCCGATGACGTGCTGGTCAACGACAAGGACCTCGCCTGGCTGCACAGCGAGGTCGAGCGACTGCACCACTTTTACCTTACTTTGCGTGGAGGCCGATCATGAGCCAACCCTTGACCGTCGACTGCCCAACCTGCGGCGCACCCGTGGAATGGAAACCCGACAACCTCAACCGGCCGTTCTGCTCGGACCGCTGCAAGCTTATCGACCTTGGCGCCTGGGCCGCGGAAGAACACAAGATTCCGGTGAGCCCGGATGCCGAGGACGAGCTGTTCTCCGAAGACCTGCCGCCGCGCCATTAAGGCCGCATAAAGGCGTATTCCTGCTGGTCGTCGAGGTTCTCTGCAAGGTATTGCAGCTCGTCGGCCAGGTCTTCAAAGCTGCGCACACCCTTGCTCTGCTGCACCACCGCACTGAGCATGGCGCGCAGCGTGAGGCCTGGGTCAAAGCCGATTTCCTGTGCCGCGTCCTGGCTTCTGCGCAACTCTTGCCGCGCCCATTCGTACACACTCATAGTCCGTGCCCCACCCTGCTCAGTAAAATTTCGCAGAGCATGGGCCTGCGCGGCCGCCTGGGATTTGATCTGGATCAACGCCGCGAATCGTCGTCCTTCCACGGCGCCGACAGGTAGCGCGTGCGGTTGAAGGTCTCCAGCCACTCCGGGCAGAACACCACCAGGGCACTAATGACCATGCCGTTGATAAACGCCTCGGGGAAGATGATCAGCCACAGGTAACCGACGAAGTCCTCCAGCCACTCCGGCATGGCAAAACGGCCGTCAAACCACAGCAGTCCCAACGCCGCCAGCAGGCACAGCAGTGCTGACAGCGCCGCGGCGAAAAAGCCGGAACAGAAGATATACACAAAAGGGTTTCGCGGTTGCGCCCGCTCAACCAGCAGCGCGCAGGTCTCGGTGACCAGCACCGGCAAGCCGATCAGCAGCAGGCCATTGACCCCGACGGCTGCAAGATCTTGACGCCCGAGCAACACCAGCCCCATCTGCGCGGCTAACCCGCCGACGATAGCCAAAGGCCAATCCAGCAGCAGCGTCACGGCGGTCATGCCGATAAAGTGGTAAGACACGCCCGTGTCGAAATCCCGCCGTACCAGCCAGAGCATAAACAGCGCAAACACGGTGCCGAAGAGCAGATGCTGGCGCCGCCGGTCGGCAAACAACTCGACCCACGGCGCTCTCAGGGTCGCCCAAATAACCAACGGCGCATACAACAGCCAGCCGATGACGAGCGTTTCCGGCGCCAGCACTGCAGCGCTGATCACGAGCGTAATGCCTTTGCAAAAAACCTCACCACACACCTCGTCCATGGAGTTGCTGTTGAGTGGCCAGTCTACACCGGCGTTTCAAAGCAAGACTTCCTGTGGTCATCAATTGGACGCTAAGCTGCCAATATGGATGACTCAGATTATTTGCGCCTGCTCACCGTAGCGGCCGAACAAGCCAACGCGTTCTTGTCCAATGCCCGCAAATGGGAGCGTGAGCGTTGGGTCTGCCAGCGCCTGCTGCAGGGCCTCAACGTGCCCTACCGTGTCGAAGAGTTTCACCCCGCCGGCCAGGAGCCTCCGGACGTGTTGTTTCGCGATGCCAGTTTCGAAGTGTTTTTCGTGCTCGATGAAGGTCGGCGCCTGAACGACGAATGGCGTGATGAATTACTGCGCCGACGCAGTGCGTTTTCCCTGAGCCAACTGGTGCGACGCGAAGCCAAGCCACGGCGTATCCCCGCCCACGAGTTCCTGTTGCGCCTGGCGCCGACGTTGCGCAAAAAAGCGCATAACTACAAAGAACGCGGCATGGACCTGGGCGAGCTGGACCTGATTGCCTTCACCAGCCTCAAACGCGAAGTGCTGGACCTCAACAGCCATTTCCCACCGCCTACCGAATACCTGCGCCAGGGTTGGCGCTCGCTGTCATTGGTAGGCCCGACCTTTGCGCGCGTGCTGTTTGCCCACCCGGACGCACCCGACTTCTTGCGCAACAACCTGGGGCGCAGCATAGTATTCGACGTGGGCATCAGCCTGTGACGCGGGCACCGGCTACGCTTGTGGCGAGCCCGCCAACCTCCTGACTGTAACGTGGCGCCCTTTTGCAACGTCTACCTGACGAGGCCTTTATGACCAGCCGCCTGAACCCCGATGACCAACAGCATGTCGAAGAGTACCTGCAACTCTCCCAAAACCGAGTTGAGCGCAAGCCTTTCCGGCCGTGGCTGCTCCTGGGTGTGGTGCTGCTGGTGGTGATCGGGCTCGGCCTGCTGAGCCGCCTTTTGAGTTACCTGACGCTATGAGCTGCGTGGCGCTCGCGAGGGTAACTGCTCCGATTTCTTTTAGCCTTGCGAGATATCCCCATGACCCATCGTATTATTATCGTCGGCGGCGGCGCCGGCGGCCTGGAGTTGGCTACCCGCCTGGGTAAGACTCTGGGCAAGCGCGGCACCGCCAGCATCACGCTGGTGGACGCCAACCTCACCCATATCTGGAAACCGCTGCTGCACGAAGTGGCCGCCGGTTCGCTGAATTCTTCGGAAGACGAGCTCAATTATGTCGCCCAGGCCAAATGGAACCACTTCGAGTTCCAACTGGGGCGCATGAGCGGGCTTGACCGCGAACAGAAAAAAATCCAACTGGCCGCCACCCTCGATGAAGAAGGCCGCGAGCTGGTGCCCGCACGCGTACTGAGTTACGACAGCCTGGTGATCGCGGTCGGCAGCACCACCAACGATTTCGGCACCGAGGGCGCGGCGCAGCACTGCCTGTTCCTCGACACCCGCAAACAGGCCGAGCGCTTCCATCAACAGTTACTCAACCACTATCTGCGCGCCCACGCAGGCCAGACCGATGTGGAAGAGAACATCAGCGTCGCCATCGTCGGCGCTGGTGCGACCGGCGTCGAGTTGGCCGCCGAGCTGCATAACGCCGCCCATGAACTGGCCGCCTATGGCCTGGACCGCATCAAACCGGAAAACATGCACATCACCCTGATCGAAGCCGGCCCACGGGTACTGCCCGCGCTGCCGGAGCGAATCGGCGGGCCTGTGCACAAAACCCTGGAGAAGCTTGGGGTGACGGTACTCACCAACTCGGCGGTCAGCGAAGTGACGGCGGATGCCTTGATCACCAGCAGTGGCCAGGTCATTCCAGCGAGCCTGAAGGTGTGGGCTGCGGGTATCCGCGCACCGGCCTTCCTCAAGGACATTGACGGGCTGGAAACCAACCGCATCAATCAATTGCAGGTGTTGCCGACCCTGCAAACCACCCGCGACGAAAATATCTTCGCCTTTGGCGACTGCGCCGCCTGCCCACAACCGGGCACCGACCGCAATGTGCCGCCACGCGCCCAGGCCGCTCACCAGCAGGCTTCACTGTTGGCCAAGTCGCTGAAACTGCGGATCGAAGGCAAGGACCTGCCGAGCTACAAGTACACCGACTACGGTTCGCTGATTTCGCTGTCGCGTTTTTCGGCAGTGGGTAACTTGATGGGCAACCTGACGGGCAGCGTGATGCTCGAAGGCTGGCTGGCGCGGATGTTTTATGTGTCGCTGTACCGCATGCACCAGATGGCGTTGTACGGGTTCTTTCGCACGGCGATGCTGATGCTGGGCAGCAAGATTGGGCGTGGGACTGAGCCGCGCCTTAAATTGCATTAACAACACGGTCCTGAATGGGACCTTGTAAGTGTGGGAGCGGGCTTGCTCGCGAATACGGTGGCTCAGTATTAGATGTACTGGCTGGCACACCGCTTTCGCGAGCAAGCCCGCTCCCACATTTGTTTTGTGGTGAGCCAAGGATTTGCGCGCACAAAAAAAATCCCCGTATCTTTCGATACGAGGATTTTTAATATGGTCGGGGTAAGGGGATTCGAACTCCTGACATCCTGCTCCCAAAGCAGGCGCGCTACCGGACTGCGCTATACCCCGGTAAAAAAAAGGCGACCTTTCAGTCGCCTTCTTCGATCAGTGCTTTTGGCCTCTGATCTTAAGATTCGATTCCAGCGTTAACTGGTCTCAAAAATGGTGGGTCGTGTGGGATTCGAACCTACGACCAATTGGTTAAAAGACAATTGGTTCTAGTGCTTCAAAGCCCAGGATCGTGTTCGCTACACATAGCTGTTTCCGTGGCCTCGCAGCCTCTAATGAACCCACATTAGAGGCTCCAAACCATGAAAATCTCTGCGGTCGTTTCGACCAAAGGCGGCGTAGGCAAAACCACCATCGAGGCCAACCTCGGCGCTTTTTGTGCGGATGCAGGCCTGCGCGTGCTCCTCATCGACCTAGATCCTGCACAGCCCTCACTCTCCTCGTATTACCAATTGGTCGACGAAGCTCAGGGGGGCATCTACGACCTGCTGGCATTCAATATCACCGAATCAGCCAAGATCATATCCAGCACCGCGATACCAGACCTGTCGCTTGTCATTTCCAACGACATCAACAACCAACTGAACAGCCTGCTCCTGCAAGCACCTGACGGACGGTTGCGGCTCGCCAACCTGATGCCGGCGTTCAAAGATCATTTCGACCTGGTACTGATTGACACCCAAGGCGCCAGATCGGCCATGCTCGAAATGGTGGTCCTAGCCTCTGATTTGGTCATATCCCCACTTCCGCCCAATATGCTCGCTGCACGGGAGTTCAGCCGGGGAACCATGCAGATGTTGGACGGCCTGCGCGCCTATGGGCGCCTGGGCATGAAAATCCCACCCGTGCGGATAGTCGTCAACAATCTCGACCAAACCACTGACGCGCAAATGATCGAGCAGTCGGTACGGGAAATTTTCCAGGACAATGACGAAATCAACGTTCTGGATAGCGTCGTCCCCAGCGCAGTGGTGTTTCGTAGCGGTTCTTCCCTGGGCGTCCCAGTACACCGCCTGGAATACCGACAGCCTTCAAACCGAATATCCCCGGCAGCCCTAGTCGTCATCCGCCGTTTGGCCATTGAGCTTTTCCCAGAATGGCGTGACCGCTTCGAGGCCATGACCGAGGAAAAGGTAGCCAACTTGGTGAGGGAGGGTCGTTGAAATGGCGAAGCCCTCCATTACCGACGCCCGCAGTATTACTGCAGATCTCATCCTAGAGGTTGGCAAGTACTACAGCGCTCAGCAATTGCGCAGTTTGCAAGCCAAGCTCAGTGGAACCGCACGAGAAATCCGAGCCCTGACAAGCGGTTGCCATCTACCCGGTCGGATTGGCGCCCAGTTGAGCGTTGAACAGATTCAGCTTTTGCAAGACGCCGCGAAGCTAATCGAGTCAGTGAACTCGAACATAAAGCACGCGAAGGAAAAGCGCGGCCGCGACGAAAGCCTAGCCAAACGCCGTCAGCAAAGTCGATATGCCGAAGCCAAACGCCTGGTAGCTGAAACATATCTAGAACCTTTTGTTCCTGAGTCAACGGCTTTGGACCCTCTCCTAGATACTCTTAAAACAGCGCTGACGCTCAATCGCGCAGACGTTTTCAGGAATGGTTATTCACCTAGGGAGTTCAATCTCAGGCTCCGTGATTACCTGTCGCCTGCCAGAACTCGAAAGCTTATTGGCTGGACCAGTCCAAGTGCTTTTTGGATAAGCACGGTTCTCTCTCTGCGTAATGACGTTGCGCAAACTGTTGAGCAAGAGATTGCTTACGACGATGGCTCGAGTGTTCAAGACCGTCTTGATGCCTTGAAACAGAAGGTTGCGGACTGTCTTGCACAGACTCACCTCTCTGCTGATGAGGAAGAAACACTTCGCCTGTGGTCAGAGGCGCTCTCCCCCAGCCTTCAGCAGGAAGGGGGCGAATGATGGACAAGCAAAAAGTCCTCAGCAAGGTTGCCAAACTCATGGCGCTGGCCAAGTCACAAGGCGCTGCCCCAAACGAAGTGGAAATTGCACTTCGTCAAGCTCGCCATTTGATGAAGCAGTACAACCTGGAACACACCGAAGTTGCTGCCCATACAATCGAAGAAGCCATTGTGGGTACCAAAACCCGTAGGGCACCGCAGGATTGGCTGCACAACCTGGCCTCAATCTGCTCCCAAGCCTTCGATTGCAGCCACTTGGCGTATTTCAATCCGCTGCTTGGCTGGTCCTTCAAGTTCTTGGGGAAAGGCATTTCACCCGAGCTGGCAGCTCACACCTATTCAACGCTGCATCACCAGCTTGTCGCAGCCCGACGAGCTCATGTTGCCCAGCAGAAGCGCTGCCAACTAAAAACCAAACGTCACCGTGGCCAACTGTTTGCAGAGGGCTGGCTCAATGCCGTCGCCTCTAAGGTGAACCAGTTTGCAGGCGGGATAGACGAAAACACTGCGCTGGAGATCCAAGCCTACCTGGAATGGCACCATCCAAAACTAACACTAGCCATTATCAAGCCCATCGAAGCCAAAGGTCATGACACCCGCTCTTTGCAAGCGGGATGGGACCAGGGCAAGCATGCCAGGCTGCATCGTGGTGTTGGACAGCAGTCACAAGGAGCCCTTGGGCATGGGGGGTAGCCAGTGAGAACTCATTCGCTTTCACCTTTGGCCATGGCGGCGCTGGAACAAGCCCGATCCCAACTTGGGCTTGCCCCGGTTCACACACACCATGTTTGGAGTGAGGCTGAAGAGCGCACGCTCATTGCCCGCTATCCAGATGAACCGACTCAGGTCCTAGCCGCCGAATTGGGGCTCAGCGTCTATCAGGTCTATGCCAAAGCCAAACGGCTGGGCTTGAGCAAAAGCGCCGAGTTTCTTCGCAGTAGTCTCTGTGGCCGGCTTGACGGCAAGTTGGGCGCTGAATTCCGCTTTCCCAAGGGTTCTGTCCCATGGAATAAGGGCCTTAAGGGGCTCCCCTCCTCTGGCCGCATGACTCAGACGCAGTTTAAGGCGGGCAATAAACCGGGGAACTGGCTGCCTGTTGGCAGCCTGCGCACGACTCCTGACGGCTATCAGCAGAAGAAAATCACCGATACCGGTTACCCACCTGTTGACTGGAAAGCGGTGCACGTACTGCTTTGGGAGGAGCATCACGGTCCTGTCCCTTTAAACATGTGCGTGTGCTTCAAGGACGGCAACAAGGCCCATATAGCCCTGAATAACCTGGAGTTGCTGACGAGGGCAGAACGCATGCGTCGTAACACCATTCATCGGTATCCGGAAGAGCTGAAATCCGCAATACGCGCTATCGGCAAACTCAAACGCACCATCCGGGAGGTTGAAAATGAAGAACAAGATTGAAGATCTACGTAATCACCTGTTCGTCGCGATCGAGAGCCTCCTGGACCCGGAAAAACCAATGGAAATTGAACGGGCTAAAGCGGTAGCGGAGGTTGCTCAGGTCATGATCAATTCAGCGAAGGTTGAAGTCGACATGGTCAAAGCCCTGGGGGCACGCAACGGGAGTGGTTTTCTTCAGATAGGTCAGGAGTCAGGGAAATGAATCACCTTGACCTCTCACCGCCCTACTCCGTAGAGGCTGAACAAGGTGTGTTAGGTGGGCTACTGCTCGACAACAACACCTGGGATCTCGTCGCGGACAAACTGGATGCCTCTGATTTTTTTCGACACGACCATCGGTTGCTGTTCCGGACAATGGCAAGCCTTGCTGACAAGTCGATTCCGTTCGACCTCGTCACCGTCCACAACGCGTTGGAGGAGCCTGACGAAGCCGGAGGGCTGGGCTATCTGGGCGAGCTGGCCAAAAACACGCCGTCTGTAGCCAACATCGAGCATTACGCATCCATCGTGCGTAATCGCTCTCGGCTCAGACAGCTCATGTCCCTTGGATACCAATGCTCTCGCGAGGCGACAGACCCGTTGGCAAGTGCGGAGGATGTTCAAGAATCAATTGAACAGCAACTGTTCGCTTTGGGTGAGGGCAAGAGCGCAACGGAATTCGTCAATATCAACCAGTGCCTGACGAATGTCGTCGAACAAATAGACGAACATTTCAACGGCAATATCACCGTGACCGGCCTGCCTTCAGGCCTGGAGGATCTGGACGAGCTGACGTCGGGTTTTCAAGAAGCCGACCTGATCATCCTCGGCGCGCGCCCGTCTATGGGGAAGACCTCTCTGGCCTTGAACTTCATAGATACGGCTCTGCAGGCAAAGCTTGATCGTACAGTTCAGGTTTTCAGCATGGAAATGCCGGCCAAAGCATTGATGTATCGATTGATGGGCATCCTAGGCCATATCGATCTGGGCAGGCTATTGAAGGGCAAGCTCGATGATGATGATTGGCCGAAGCTGACAGCAGCGGTTTCTCGTATCAATGGCTATGGCGAGCGCCTGGTCATCGACGACTCATCAGCGCTCACGCCTGCAGTAATCAGAGCCAAATCTCGTCGAGCAGCTCGTCGCTTCGGGCACCCGAGCTTGATCCTGATCGATTACCTGCAGCTCATGCGCTGCCCAGGCCAGGAAAACAGAGCCAACGAGATCAGCGCTATATCCCAATCCCTCAAGGCCCTGGCGAAAGAGATGAATTGCCCGGTGGTTGCGCTTTCCCAGCTCAACCGAGAACTGGAGCGTCGGCCAAATAAGCGTCCGATCAACGCAGACCTGCGTGATAGCGGTGCGATTGAACAGGACGCGGACCTGATTATGTTCGTCTACCGGGACGAGGTGTACCACCCTCAGAGCGAACACAAAGGCATTGCAGAAATCATTCTCGGCAAGGCGCGTAACGGCCCAACTGGGACCGTACGAACAGCCTTCATCGCCAATCAGACCCGGTTTGCCAACCTCAGTCCCAACGCCGGCTGGCAAGGGGCTCAAATATGAAAAAGCACACCTCAGCGATGAATACTCTCGTCCTCATCACTCACTGGTGCCTTCAATGCGATAGCCACCACCCAAAACATCAAGTGAGTGGCGCTCCAGCCTTACCCGGCGGTGAAGTGGACGAGCTTATTTGCCCTACTTGCAATAGCTATAACATCGAGGAGCTTCAGGAGGTGTCGGATGCACAGTAGCACCGAGCTATTTCCTAGAATCCATGCCGGTGCCGTGTTCGAAGCCTCTGCCGTGGCTCATGCCCATAAATCTGGGATAAACCCAGTGGAGCTCGACGCATTAGCTCAAGCGATCGGCCGCGTTGCTCGTGACCACAGCACCGTGGTCCCAATGAGCATGCGTGAGGATCTGTTGGAGTTTGAGAAGCTCGGCTACGTCGAGCTGACCAACACGCCCAGCGCAACAATTACCGTTGAACTGCTCTGCGCGGGCGCCTTGCTATCCAGCTACTTCTGGTCGGTTTGGGTGCCCCGCTACCTCCAGTGCTGCTCGCTGAAAGTGGCCGTCATGTCTCACCTGCAACACCCCGCGGAAGTTCAGCACTGCAGCGTGGTGTTCCGCGTCCCGGGAGCACGTGAGGCTACGCGTCACTTTTTGCATGAGCTCGGTACCAAGTTTCCTGGCGACCAGGCTGAAATCATCGCGATCCAGACCGGTAACGTTCTGGCAGCCAGGGATGCAGAGCTATGACCACCAATCTCCTACGCGGAAAAAGCGAGAGCCTTCGTGTACTCGTGAAGTTTGCTGAAGCGAATGGCTGGACGGTGTCTCGCACTCAAGGTGGCCACATCAAGTTCACCAAGTCTGGCCTTGGATCGATTTACACCTCATCAACCGCAAGCGATTACCGCTCAGGCCTTAATGCCAAAGCCTGTATTCGTCGTGCTGATCGAGCTCAAACCCTACACTCGCAGGAGGCAATCTAATGCCTATCCGTCATTGCATCGTCCACCTGATCAACAAAAAACCCGATGGCACACCAGCTGTTCTCCAGGCACGCGATTCGGAGCTATCCGAATCGGTCGCCATCGAGAACATGCTTGCCGACCTCAACGAGAGCTATAACGCCAAACAAGGCAAGGCCTGGGGTTTCTTCCATGCCGAGTCCGGCGCGCACCCGTTTAGCGGCTGGTTAAAGCAGTACTTTGAAGGTGGCCAGGACTTCACCGCCTTCAGCCACACGGCGGTCGAGCATCTGCAAAAGCTGATGGAAGAATCCAACCTCTCCACCGGTGGCCACGTACTGTTTGCCCATTACCAGCAAGGCATGACCGACTACCTAACTGTTGCCCTGCTCCATCACAGTGAAGGCGTGGTGGTCACTGAAGATCTGGACGTCACTCCTTCACGCCACCTGGACGTTGGCCAGCTGCAGCTGGCGGCGCGTATCAACCTGTCCGAGTGGCAGAACAACAAACAGTCCAAGCAGTACATCTCCTACATCAAAGGCAAGAACGGTAAGAAGATCTCGGGGTATTTCAGCGACTTCATTGGCTGCATGGAAGGCGTCGACGGCCCGGGCGAAACCCGCACCCTCCTCAAGGCGTTCAGCGACTTCGTTGAAAACGAAGACCTGCCAGACGAATCGGCCCGCGAGAAAACCAAGGCCCTGGTGGACTACGCCACCAGCCAGGCCAAGCTCGGTGAACCCATGGGACTGGAGGAGCTGTCGGGCTTGATCGATGAAGATCGGCCCAAGGCGTTCTACGACCATATCCGCAATAAGGACTACGGCCTGTCGCCGGAAATCCCCCTGGATAAACGCACTCTCAACCAATTCCGTCGGTTCACCGGCCGTGCCGAAGGCTTGTCCATCAGTTTTGAAGCCCATCTGCTAGGGGACAAGATCGAGTACGACGAGGCGTTCAATTCATTAGTCATCAAGGGGTTACCGACCCAACTCACTGATCAGTTGAAACGTCGCTGAACACACTTTCTACCCTAGGCACCGGAGCCCACTATGAGTAACAAACCAAAGCGTCTGCATGAAGAAAAATTCGTTATTCGCCTTCCCGACGGGATGCGCGAACGCATCGCGTTGGAAGCACGTGACAACGCCAGGTCGATGAACTCAGAAATTGTTTATCGGCTGGAAACAACTGCCGAACTTGAAGCCGCTCTGGATCGTGCTTTGAAAATCATTGACCAGCTCTTGGCGGCAAGCCCGGCTTACGAGCAGCCAGGAGCCAGAGTATGAAAGCGTCTTTGGCCCAGACCATGAAAGATAAGCTGTTGCTGCCGGCGTTTGAATCGAAGTCGCCCGTGGCAGAGCGAATGAGTGACCCCATCGTCGATACCCCCATGCTGTTGACCCTCGACGAAACGCTGCCGTATGACGAAAACCCAAGGACGACTCGTAACCCGAAGTACGATGAAATTAAGGAGTCGATACGAAATCGGGGCCTCGATACGCCACCTCCCGTCACCCGTAAACCTGGGGAAGACAAGTACCGGATCCGCAACGGCGGCAACACTCGCCTGGCAATTTTGAACGAGTTGTATCGTGAGACCGGCGACGAGAAGTACTTCAAGTTCCACTGCCTATTTCGCCCCTGGGACGCCGTTCGGGGCGAAATCATCTCGCTCACCGGCCACTTGGCAGAAAACGACCTGCAAGGCCAGCTCCTGTTCATTGAGCGGGCTATTGGGGTCGATAAAGCGAGAGCCTTGTATGAAACAGAGGCAGGGGATTCTATCTCATTGCGTGAGCTTTCCCGGCGGCTGTCATCGGATGGCTACCCTGTCTCTGCATCTCACTTGAGTCGTATGCAGGACAGCATCCGTTACCTGCTCCCAGCAATACCTGGAGTACTTTACTCAGGGCTGGGCGTAGATCGGATCTCCAAACTGCTTGCGCTACGCAAAACAGCTCTTCAGTGCTGGGATCGCAATTATCAAGAGCAGGAGCAGCACCTTGATTTCGATACGCTCTTCCAAGATGTACTGTCCCAGTTTGAAGGCGACGCTGAAGAATTCCTATTCCAGCGATTTCAAGACGAACTGATAGATCAGCTAAAAAAACCGCTGAACCTCGGCTACGAGCAGATACTGTTGGAAATCACTCAGAACCAGGACCAATTGCGCCGGTCTACGCCGGTTCTTGAGCTGCCACAGTACCCTGCATCGCAATTTGATGGGGGGACTCAACTTAACGTTTCAAACAATGGCATTGAGGCTAATCAGAGCCCTCTACAACTACCCCCTATTCCTTCGGGGGGCAGCACACATAAGACGACGCCCTCCAAAGAGAGTCCTTCACCTCAAGGGGTGCAACGGCAATTGGCCCCTACTCCGCAGGAGCAAATGAGCCCACAAGATCGCCAAGCACGTATCGATGGGCACGTTGCGAGCCCTGTGAAGACTTCTCCCAGAGTCGACAAGATTAAACGGGAGCTCGCTGCGCTTGACGGTGAGGTCTTGCCCGACTTCGCCTCCAATGCCTTGGTGGCCATCCCTGTTCAAGCTGGCGGACTCAATCCCATTTCTGACCTTTGGTACATCGAACGCGAAATAGACAATACCGCGACCCTGCGTCAGCACATCGCTCAATTGGCTCGCGAAATAGCCAGCTCGGTCAAAGCCCCAGGTCAATTTATCGATATCAATGGTGGCGTCGGGTTCAGCTACCGACACCCCGAGGCGGAAGTCGAAATCACTGCCACAGCCCAACATACCTTGACGCTGCTCCAGTCTTTGAGCGGCTCGATGGCCATCGTACTGAAAATGATTCAGCAGCAACCCGAGCTTCAAATCGACGCGTTGGCTGACTTCGAGTTCGCAGCCGGGCTGGGCCACATCTTACTGGGCCAGCCTCACACAAAAGATCAGCCCCCTGAAAGTGAATGCCGTCTCAGCGACGGCGCTCTAGTGAAGCTGTTCCGCATTATCCGTCTCGCAAGACGTTTGATTGACCTGGAAATCCATTCAGTCGCCAACAACGGTCCGAGTTCAGCCAGTTAACACACGGACTCTACAAGGGGGAGTCGTCATGTCCAAGACACCAATAAATGAAGCAATCCTGTCACAGGTGCTTCATCACATGCGTAATGGTCAACTTCGGCGCTGCATCGAAATGGGTCTGGAGCCAGAGATATTGGCTCAGCTCCAACAACCCTCAGTTCTGAGCTTGCTGCTTAACACTCCCGTGTCTTGGTGCAACGTCACCATTGATGGGGACATGGTAAAAAAACTACTGTCAGGCGCGCAGCGTTCTGATGAAGAAGTACGCATGATTGAACGTGCGCTGCGACTTGGCGCGACCACTCAAATGCTGCAACAGTTCTTCGGGCTGTCTCCGCAGGATGTGGCACTTCAACGCCTCATGATCGGCGTGACGGCACGTCGTGGCCGTTGGCGGGAATTCAGTGAGGAGATGGACGCTCAGCTTTGGTACCGATGGACGCACCTAATGCAAGAGCATCAGGTTGAGCTTGGCGACAGTCTCGCGCTGCTGGACATCGCCATGTTGGTCGCCGAGGAACTGAATGCTCCACAGGATATTAGCCCAGATGAAACCCACGAAAACTTCAGCCTGGCCATCATCTGGCATCGCATTCAGTCCTGGATAAAGGAAGGGCTTTATCCTCCTGCAAACCCTGGCCTTCCGAGAAGGCTACAGCTTGTGTCTTCTCAACGACTTGCACAGCCTGCAGCGACATCGGTGGAAGGTGACTCTGTATTATGAGGTTGTCTCGGCTCCCCTTGTCGACGCTTTTAGACTCGGCCTCGGGTCACCTTGAAGCTCACTTGCTTCAGAAAAAAGAGTCGGCGCCTCCGGGGATTGAAGGGTCTTCCCCCTACTCCGGAATTATTTTCAGCGGGAACCCACACGAAACGGTACCTCGCCGATTGCTTTTGGATGATCGCTTAACTCCGCTTGAAAGAAACACCTGGCAGGTATTTCGCCTACTGATCAATGACGACGGCCTTACGGCGTTCCCAACCTATGACCAACTGCGGCCATATTTGGGTATGCAACCCGGTAGGCCGGCCTCACGTGAAACTGTGTCAAAAGCATTAGTAACCCTACGGCTTACCCGTTGGCTTAGCCTGGGGCGACGGGTGCGCAATGACCTGAGCGGACAAGTGCAAGGCAACGTCTACCTGCTTCATGACGAACCGGTCACACCGGCCGAAGCTCTAGAGTTCGACAAGGATTACTTGCAGCTACTCGCGCAGTCAATGCAGCACCAGACCAATGTGATTCGCGAAGTAGCAGAAATTGCCTGGAAGGAATTTGCAGCTGATCCTGACGTTGGCCAACGCTTACCTAGCCGGCTGGACATCATCGAATCCCGAATGAATAGCCAAGCCTGGACCAAAGCGCAGGCTCCAGTCGCTCTTAAAGCGGCTGAGTTCGGAATCCGAACTCAGCGAAATATAGCTCTATCCCCACTGAGTTCGGATACCGAACTCAGTAAAAAAGACGAAGAGCGAATCGCTTTTGAGCAGAGTTCGGATGCCGAACTCAGCCGTAAATCCCTGAGTTCGGACTTAGTTCGGCATCCGAACTCATATAGTACGTATACAGATACACACAAAGATGTTTGTAAAAGCTCTGTACATGTACCGCCCACACCAAACGACATGGCTGCCGATTTACTCGGTGCGCTGCATCGTCTACCGGTCGAGCAGAAACAGAACGCGGTTTTGGCGCTGCAGAAGGTTCCTGCAGAGTTGAAACCGGCGCTCATCAAACAATGGGTCCACCGCTGTGACTCGGGAGGGGTCCGTAACCCGCTGGGTTACTTGATGACGCTCGTCGGAATGGCCATTCGTGGCGACTTCAACAGCCAATGGAGCCCTGACGACAAGGCAACAGCGAGCTCCGAGCGTGAAGATGCTTCAGTCCCGCCAGAGGGCCCAGAGCAGCCTACGAAGACGGTTGCTCAGCCTCGTAGCCCTGAGTCGATACAAACCGCGAAACACACACTCAGCGGAATGTTGCATTTGCTGAAGCCCAATCGGGGTACACCTCCATGAAGTTTGGTGTAGAGCGAGCCTATGGAAGTGATGCGGCCCGCATCACCCTGGCAGGATTCGATATCGGTGTCGGCCACCACGCGAGTGGTGTGGCCCACACCACCCAGCTAAGTTCCGGCATCAGTGGTCGACGCTACGCAAGTGTTGCGGGCCGCAACACCCTAACAGGATCCGGCATCAGCGGAGATCACTACGCAAGTGGTGCGGCCCACACCACCCAGACAAGATTCGGTATCAGTGGTCGTCGCTACGCAAGTGTTGCGGCCTGCAACACCCCGACAGGATCCGGCATCAGCAAAGCATTCGATTACAGCCCGAAACGCTGCGCAGCGCTGTCGCGCTACTCAGATTACGGTGCTGTACCCATTGACAATAATTGGGCAGAGAACCAGATCCGACGATGGGCTCTTTGACGTAAGAACTGGCTCTTAGCAGGGTCGCTACGCAGCGGGCCAGTGAAATTGGGCAACTGCTCTCCCGCATCAGTGTGGCTGGCCTGATTTATCAAAGCCTAATTCACCAATATTGGTTCACGGGACTACATCCAAATGCGAGTCTCGCCACATAGCCAACAGCCAACCTCCTTGGTTTTTAAAGCCATCATTGAGGAGTATCAGGGATTGAATTCGATTCAATATGAAGTGCCTGAAGTCTCTGCGAGATTCACACCATGCAGCTAGGATTTCCATACCTTCAAAGTAGCCAACACCCATTGGCCAGACGGTACGCTCCGTCTCGACGGATTCTTTACTCACATAAACTATGCGAATTTTTTTCTCATGCCGTATGGCATCGCGTAAGCGCTTAGCGTCGAAACCGTATGCATCGCGAGCTTTATGGGATGCAGCGAATAATGCCGTTTTGAACAATCTATCAGCAACGGATGGCGGTAGTACGGCTTCTGCTTTTGACAGCACATCGAGCGCCGCTTGAGCTAACGATCTGTCAGGTTGCTGTGCTACCCAACGCATGCCGAGCATCAGTGCATCAAGTTCTTGTTCATTGAACATGAGAGGCGGAAGTATGAACCCTGGGCGTAGGATGTATCCAATGCCCGCCTCACCCCGAATGTCGGCGCCTTGGGCTTGCAACGTGGCAATATCACGGTACACCGTACGCAGACTTACTGACAGCTCTTGCGCAAGCCTTCTTCCGGTCACTGGATGACGGCATGCGCGCAAAATTTGTACAAGGGAAAGAAGCCGTTCAGTGCGGGTCATGCATTAATGCTGACATTTTTTGTCAGCAGAGTCGAATAGCATGTGAGCTTCGACATTCGAGGACATCTCATGAAAAGCCCAAACTTGTTCCTGTTGTATGTAAAAGATCCTCAGAAAAGCCGCGTTTTCTACGAAAGTTTGCTTGACCGGAAGGCGCAATCTGCATTCCCCAGTTATGTATCATTTCTGCTTGATAATGGTACAGCTCTGGGCCTCTGGTCGACTGGCGCCAAGGACTTCAAAAGTGGAGGCAGCGGTAATCGTAGCGAAGTTGCCTTTCTGGTTGAGACGGAAGTCCAGGTCGAGAGTCTCCATCAACAATGGACAGCTAAGGGCTTCGACATTGAGCAATCGCTCCACCATGCTGTATTTGGACTGACATTTGTTGCACTCGATCCCGATGGTCATCGATTACGCGTGTGCATGCCTGACTGACTTTTGATTCTGGGTATGGGACTGAAGAAAAGTCCACGCTTTGCTTGCTTCGGTCATGACAAAGCCAGCGAAACTGACGCACGCATACAGTGTCCGTCAGTTTCGCTTTGCCGTGAGTTCGCCGGACGCTTACGTTGAAACTCCAAATGGAAGACTTGGAATGACTCGAATTATTGAAATTCTGATGTACACCTTAAAGCCAGGATCGGGACTGGACTTTCATCAAATAATGCAGAATGTAAGTGTTCCGCTTCACCTGGAAGCTGGCATAGATGTCGTTTCTTATGGCTGCTCATTACATGATTGTGATAGCTATCACCTGATTCGTTCCTATGAAAGCGAGACCCATCGCCAAGCCTCTCAAAGGACTTTTTACGCAAGCGCTGCCTGGAAACAGGGCCCGAGAGAAGACATTATCAGTCGGATTGAAATCAGTACAACGACAGTTATAGCGCTCACTCTAGACGCAATTGATGCCATCAGAGCTTCCGTAGATCTCTCTAGAGTCGGAGCTCGACCCGCGTAGCTAACATCGACCGAGGCAGACCCAGTAGCCCTAAACGCCGGATCCAGGAAGATATGTTAGACGGACAGTTACGACGCTAAGCAAGTGTTGCGGCCCGTAACACCCCGACAGGATCCAGCATCAGCGGAGGCCACCACGCAAGTGGTGCGACCCACACCGCCCGAACAAGATTCGGCATCTGTAGTGGTCGACGCTACGCAAGTGTTGCGGCCCGCAACACCCCAACAGAATCCGGTGCCAGCGGAGGCCACCACGCAAGTGGTGCGGCCCAAACCGCCCAGACAAGATTCGGCATCAGTGGTCGACGCTACGCAAGTGTTGCGGCCCGCAACACCTCAGCAGGATCCAGCATCGATGGTGGCAGTAATGTGAGTGGTGCGGCTCGCATCACCTTGCCATTAACCGATATCGTCCCCGACAGCAACACAAGTGATGCGGCCCGCATCACCCCGGAAGGATCCGGCATCAGTGAAGGCCATCAGCTCACTGGCGAGTTACAGCTCTTCTTATATAGAAGCATCAACAAATCCCCTTCCATCGGGCTACGCATTTAATGCTGCGTCTCCTATAACCAAATTGCAGCATTGGGCAAGTCAATCCTATTCCCAAGGAAACACTGCACCATGGCTGATAACTTCCGGCTCAACATCGGTTCACTGCGCAGCGATGTGAAGCTCACCCTTCACACTCACCATGCCGCTCGTATATGGATGGGGCGCCCTAAAAATGACCTCAAAGCCGGCATCATCGGTCTGTCGGGGTTCTGCACTGTCGTCAATCGAATGTCTCGTGGCGCCCAACAGGATGACCCCTACTCTGACTGGTGGATGATCCTCCTTGAAGAAAAGATTAACGACTCCAAGGAAGCGCTAAAGACCATCGAAGATCGCCTGGACACAGCCATGGCCTCTCTTCCGCCGGCCATCAGCATTAGCGAAAACCTCTCGATCCAGCCTGTCAGCCTCCCGCTGTACATCTCCAATCCCCTGGGATTTCAGGCTGTGTACCTCCTGACGAACTACGACGAAATTGTCAGACGCATTCTGCTGGCCCAGCACGTTGGCCTTGTCGGGCGGCACGATATGGAAACCTGGATTGATGAAGGCGCAGCGGTACTGCGGAGACTGTTTGGCCTGGCCCAGATCTATAAATACTCAGGCGCTGCTCGCGACGACTTTGCCGCAAACAATGCCAAAGCTGAAGCAGCCCGCAAAATGTACGAGCGCTACGGTGAGCTGCCACAGGACATCCTGGAAGGCACCCGCCGTTCGAATTTCGCTCCACCGATCATCCGCGGTCAGCAGCAAACCGAGACGGATGATCATCTCGATGACTCCGTTGAGGGTTAAAGAGCATGGGCCAGATTCCCTCCAATGAAGGGTCGCTGCAACAGACCGCCTTCCGGCCACTGCAACAGGAAGCCTTCCAGCGACTGCAACAGGCCGCCTCACTAAAAGGCCTTTTAAAGCCTTTTAAAGGTAAGGGGGAGCTGACCCAATTTGCCGATCTTTGCCGAGCTCAAGAATCGGACTTAAAAGCTCTTGCCCAGGAAGTGCTGAGCCAGGCCCGCCGATATCCATTCACCCTTGTTCCAGTGCGACTCACTGAACAGAACACCCAAGCCGGTACCCAGTTTCTGCGCTGGCAGAAAGTGACGGACCGTCGGATGGGCGTGGGAGTTTGGGCAGAGATGATGAGCTCACCCAGAACACCGGAATCCATGCTGCAGGACCTCTACGTGATGGAGCTGCAGCGCATCACCTTGAACATGCAAATGAGTTTGTTGCACTCGATTACCAAACAGGCCGCCGAGTGCGCCGAAAAAATGGGCCAGGCAGAGGCCGTGTACACCGCTCGACTGCAGCAGCTCACCAATCAAACGCAACATCCATAACGTCGGAGAACACTCATGTCCACACCCGTACAAGGCTGGGAAGGCAATATCGGCTCCACCCCGGAATTCAAAGAGTTCGCCAACGGCAACAAGGACCCACGAAGGCTCATGCGGGCCAACGTCTACTTCGACAACTCGATTCCGGACGGTAAAGGCGGATACGAAGATCGAGGGGGATTCTGGGCAAACGTCGAGTGGTGGCACAAAGATGCTGAACACTACTCGCACCTATTTCAGAAGGGCATGCGCGTGATCGTTTCCGGCCGAGCCGTAATGGATCGCTGGGAAAAAGACGGTGAGGAAAATGCAGCTCTGAAGGTTCAAGCCTCGCGGGTCGCCATCTTGCCGCACAGGATTGCGAGCGTGACCCTGTCACCTTCGCAGAGCCAAGGCAGCACGTCACGTGATCAATCCAGTCCGCAGCCTGCGCCTGATTTCGACGAATACCCGGACCCTGACCGTCCGTTCTGATTACAGGGGCTTAATTTCGGGCCCCAATCGTGAAGCTTGTGGTGGAGGGAAACCCTCAACGTCTTTCCCTCCCCAACCGTGAAGCCTTAAGGTGTATGACAATGCGGGACGATGATGAGATGAGGTGTCCAGATGGCTGGCTTCTGGTGGCTGCGGATCACCCCACTTTGGGGCGGCTGTACTGGCGGTACTGTGATGAAAGCGACGTAAACGCAGCAGACTACTACGGTATCACCGATAACATTCAACTCGCCTCCTGGATCAAAGCTGGTTGGCGTGATAAAGACGTCTGGGCGAATGACTATAGTGACATGAGCTCATTCGTCGCACGAAGATTCATACAAGAGCTTTTAAATCCGGATCGCTACGACACCAACTACTTCGAACTTTTCAACTGGGATGATGAGTCTGAGGATCTTGAGCTTCATGGCGATTTACACGATTTGCAACGTCGAAGTGGTCAATCTGTCGAGTTATTCGTACATTGGCTAAAGGCCGCCGATTGGTTCGACGCCCCGGCATCTGACTGTAACAATTTCCCGTAAAAAATCGCGCCATGCGCGGATCTGCTGGTAGATGAATTTTAGCATCGAGGAGCAACCGGCATGGGTGATAACGCCTTCTTGCCTAAAACCTCTGACAAGCGACATTCCAACAACCCTCACCTGACGGTTTTTGCCACTGGTGCGGCCGCTGCGCGGAAAGGGCTACGGGTGTATGACTGCCCTTACCAACACCCCGCTATGCGTGCGTCGTGGCTAAAGGGCTTTGCCCAGGCACAGCAGCTATCGCTGGACCTATAGCCACATAATGCCCTCCCCCACGCATTGACCATTTCCTATTGAAGCCCTACCTGCCTGACGCAACAGTCCCGCTCTGATTATTTGAGAGGGACACAACGTGAAGCTATTGATCATCGAAGCACCTGGTAAGCTGAAAAAGCTCCAGCCAATGATGAAGAAACTACGCCCAGGCGAAGACTGGCAGGTGGTTGCAAGTGGTGGGCACATCCGCGACCTGCCGGCCAAAGGTCAGGACGACAGCATGATCACCACCGGAGTACGTAAAAACTACACACCCGTGTATGAGATCCTGGATAAGAGCGCCAGGGCCGTCAAAACCATCAAGGCAGCAGCGAAACAGGCCAGTGAAATTTACCTCGCAACCGACCCTGATCGTGAAGGTGAAAGCATCAGCTGGCACATCCAGCAGGTACTGGCGGTCAAATCCTACAAACGCATTACCTTCAACGAGATCACTCTCAAGCGCGTTGAAGAGGCACTGGCCAATCCTCGACAAATCGATCTGAACAGAGTTGCCTCACAGGAATGCCGGCGTGTGCTTGACCGCTTGGTGGGGTACCTGGTGACCCAAGAGTTGCGGCGCCTGATGGGCAAACCTACTTCCGCTGGCCGCGTTCAATCACCCGCCGTGTTTCTTGTGGTCTTGCGCGAACGCGAGATCCGCAACTTTCAGGTGATCAATCACTTTGGCGTGCGTCTGTTCTTTGCCGATGTAAGTCGGGGCACCACTTGGTATGCCGAGTGGCAACCGGTACCGGATTTCGCAAGCAAGGACTTCCCCTATGTTCAGGATAGCAACCTGGCTCAGCACGTCGCCGGCACTCGAAATGTGGTCGTCGAGTCCTGCGAGGATCGCAAGGCCGAGCGTCATCCTCCTGCACCATTCATCTCATCCACTCTTCAACAGGCCGCCAGCAACGCGTTGAAATGGGATCCGGACAAAACCATGCAGGTGGCCCAGCGCTTGTACGAGCAAGGCGTGATCACTTATCACCGGACGGACAACCCCAATGTTCCGGATGAAGCCATGGACGATATTCGAACGGTTGCTAAAGCCCTCGGGATGACGGCCGTCGACGAACGGAGGACGTTTAAGTCCGCGGAAGGCGCGCAGGAAGGCCACCCTGCCATCACACCAACATATTGGTCCGAAAGATCCGCCGGTGAAAACGATGACGAACTGGCCCTGTACAAGTTGATCTGGGTTCGGGCATTGGCCAGCCAGCTCGAAGCCGCCATCTACGACGTGCGCACTGCTAAGCTGCTCGCCATTGGTCCTGGCGGAAAAGCGCTGCGCTTCACTGCATCGGGCAAAACACTCTGCCACCAGGGATGGCTGAAGGTGCTCAAGGGCGATGATACGGATGAGGAGGAAGACGCAGAAGCAAACAACCCCGTGCCAGCGCTCACTCCAAAACAGATTCTGTCAGTCCACAGCGGCGAACTGCTCAAAAAGAAAACCCAACCACCTTCACGCTACACCAAGGCCAGCCTGATCAAGGAAATGGAACGGCGCGGTATCGGTCGTCCCAGTACATTCGCCTCGATCTTGAAGAACATCACCAACAAAGGCCTGATCGAGGAAAAGAGCCGCAAGCTGGTACCGGCGCAGCTAGGGGAGGAAACTATCGCGAAGCTGGAAGGGTTCTTCAGTTTCGTGGAGCTGGATTTTACGCGGGAGCTGGAGCGCGACCTGGACAAAATCGCCCAGGGCCAAGACACCTACGGCGCCGTCGTTGCACGTCTGCATAAGCGACTGGAAGAGGAACTGTCTCAGCAACGTGGAATGCCGAGTGTGGCCATGACCTCCGCGCCACGCGCAGCTGCATCTGGTGGTGCTTTCAACTGTCCGAAATGCAATCAGCCCCTCGCAAGGCGGCAGAAGAAAGGAGACGGTGGATATGACTTTTGGGGGTGCACGGGCTTCAAATCGAATGGTTGCAAGGTGAGTTTTCCAAACTTGAATGGCAAACCCGATCTCAATAAACCCAGAGGGGGTTGACCTCTGCCATTGTCGATACAAATCACCGTCAACGCCGTTACGCATTAACCCTGGAAGCCGACCGCGCCTATACCTGACATTCCTCTGCGAAATTGCAGAGGAGGTCATGGGTGAGCGAACAGAAGAGACAATCGGTGTTGGGACTGCGCCTCTTAGCGCCGAATCTGGAGAAGTTCTCTGACCGACAAATTGAAGTTGCTCAGACCTGGGCTTTGCATTTTAGCGTACCGCCCGCCCGACTGACCTCATTCATAGAAACCTACCTGAGTTCAACCGTTCACACTCGGTGCTGGTGCGTCACCCTGCCCTCACCAAATGATCAAATACGTCCAGTGTTGGCCAGAATCGGCGATCACCTCCAGTACTTCGATGGTCATCTGGTGAAGGCCTGCAAAATCACTGGCAAGGACCGCGTCCACAAGAAAAAACCCACCGCACTAGTGGCCCAGCAGCTCTTGCTCAGGTTTGAAAAACGCTGGTATGCAGACGTCCTCCTGACCTCTTTCTGCAGGTCGGCTGGAGAGAGGGCGCAAGACCTATCGATTGAAGATCTCGGGAGCTTCAATCGCAGTCGCTACGATGCAACGGTGAGCAACAATCGGTACTTCAATCCTCGAAACCGCTTTTACCTGAAGCAGATTGGCAGCACGCTGAAGCAGTTTTGCCAGTGCCTGGACCAGGAGCTTCTGTTCGCTATCCGTTCGGCGCAATGCCCTTCCCCAAAGCTCTATAACTGGCTGGCTCAAGGCGACCGGATACGCCGAATGCAGGCGCTTAAAGCTCAACCGGTGCTGGTCCCCCTCTTATTGTTGGTAAATCAGTGGCCGTGGCCGTGGGATGGTCAGCAACAGGTTTTCCTAGACAGTCCCTGGGAACAACTCCAAGAGTTTAGACCCACCTGGTGCGACGACACCTACTTGGTGGAATCCAGAGAGTGCCTGGTAGGCCGCATCGCGGACGCTGGCCTCCCACTTATCGACATCTTGGCATGGCTCTTACAAGCGCCAAGAACATCAGTTCGGTACTTGGGCCAACAACGCGTTTTTGATACCGGCAGCGCATTGACGCGAATAAGCCGAGAAGGTCCGGAGACCCCGTGGCATCGATTGGTGCTTGGAGCCTCAATGGGCAACCGCCGCCCCTCGACTAAGACGCACTGGAAGACTTTTTTTGCATTGCTGGATAAGATTCCCTATCAACTTTTGGAACATACAAAAGACTGGGGCAGGTTGTTCTCAGGATGCCCGATAGAGTGGTCCAACCCTGATTGGCCTCAAATTGCTGATCAGCTGCAAGATCTGAATGATGTTTTTAATAGCATTGATGAAAGCCACGGACCCGATGCCCGTGAAGCACTGCAAAAACTCAAAAGCTTCATTGCTACTGCAACTTATCACCAGATCGCCAGCTTGGTAGATGGCTTCCACCTGGCATTGATAGACATACGTGAAGCTCTTGATGCCGCAGATCCGCAAACAAAAACAGACTCTTTAACTCCGTGGAGACCGCTGCTTAGTTCAAACGACACACCACTCGTAAGCCCGAATGGGCTGCAAATTGTCGAGCTGACATGCCCAGCGGACCTTGATGCAGAACATCGAGCGCTGGGCCATTGCATTGATGGTTACGACTACAGCGCTTATCGGGGCAACTGTCGTCTTTTTTCAGTACGCGAAAACGGGCAATCATTGGCCTCTGCCGAAATCCAAATGGATGAGAGTGCCTGGGGCGAGACACCGGCAACATTGACTCCTAAACACCTGGTCACGATACAACTGAGGGGGCTCCGCAATCGCACACCTAAATCGGGCTCAAGGGTTGACCGGGCTTACCAGTGGTTTTGGGCAAAGATCAAATCGGGTGAACTGGCCATCAATCTGGAATGGCCCGACCAAACCCTATCCATGTCTCGCTATACAAATCGAAACCGGAAACAACTACACGCTCAAGGGTGCGCGGAATGGATCAACCTGCGCCTGAGCAGAACATGAGCCGTCCGCGTCTCATAAACGGCCGGCAGGAACTGGTCGAAAAGGTGACCTTCGACGGCTATGACTTCGGGATCCTGCTGCAGTACGTCGAGGGGGCCAACCGCCTGTTTCTTGAGCGTGATGGTTTCTACATCCGTCGTGCGGAGCATCCACATCATCGATATTGGCGATTGCCGAAAGGCAAGTTATTGGACGACCTGAATCTGCTCTTTCACCGCCTGATGGAGTTGACCGAAAGCCGTTTCAACGAGAGCTGGCAGACCTTCTCCGCAAAATTTGCAGACGCGCAACAATCACCAGACCGGCAAGCATTCACCTGGGGTTTAACTTTCAGAATTGCCCCTCTGGCACAGGGCGGTGTTCTGCTGTCGGGCGATTATCACCCTGGCGCAGTCGCTGTATCACGGCGCATGCACGGCGTGTTCCTCGGTCAGTCCAAGTCTTGGCGCATTGACTCGACCGCCGAACTGGTGCGCTCCAACCTCATCCTAGAGCTTGGGCTTTCTGAAGATCAGTTCGAGATCCTCGACACCGTGCAGGAGCTGCTGACCGACGGATCTATTGTTCCAGCTGATGAAGTAACTCGCATTAGCCTCGGAGGTCCGCCCCAGGAGCGCGCTGCTCAGTCTGGTAACGATGACGTTTCAACCGACGTTTACCTTGCCGCTGTGCCATCGATCGAGCGGACCGAGTTCACCACTGAACAAATCGACCAGGCCCTGGCGAGTTATTCATTGCTCGGCCATCAACCAGCGGGCATCCGGCATCTGCTGCAACGGACCAGCGCATTGCTCGCCGATGATATGGGCCTAGGAAAAACACGTCAGGCCATCATCGCTGCCGCTATTCGAGCGGGAGACCGCCCCATCCTTGTCATCACTTTGTCGACTCTGATTATCAACTGGCAACGTGAAATCCAGATGGTGTATCCCGAAGCCAGAATAGGTCAGCAGGTATTTGATCCGTCGTTGCAGTGGACCATCATCAACTACGAGCGTTTGGGCGACTATGTCCTGCAGGCCGGCCATTTTGAAGTGATGATCATCGATGAGGCTCACCGTCTGAAAGAGCCCACCGCCGCGTGGACGCGCCATGGCTTCGACATTGCAGCCAAGGTTCCCAATCGCTATTTATTGACCGGGACTCCGGTGCTCAATCGAGAATCAGAACTTCACACGCTTCTACGACTGTCAGGGCACCCCGTTGGAAAGCTGTCACTGAAGGAGTTCTGCGAACAGTTCGCCGGCAGTCCGGAATTTCGCAAGAATCTTCGAGATGCGATTGGCGACTGGATGCTTCGTCGACGTAAAGACGTGCTCACAGATCTCAAGGGCAAGCAGCGTCAGACTTTGCCGGTAGAGCTTTCAGTCGAGGAACGTCGTGAATACGACCGGATACGCCTTGAAGACAGACCAAGTCTCGCCAGGCTCGGTTCATTGCGCCAATTGCTGGAGCAGGTGAAGGTTCGGGTCGTCATGGAGCTGCTGTGCGAACTGGATGTGGAAGACAAAGTCATCTTGTTCTGTGAGTTCAAGGACACTGTCAGCACCATGCGAGCGGAGTGCGAGCAAGCCGGATACGGTTGCGTTACTGTGGTAGGCAGTGACTCCCTCGGCAAACGCCAAAAAGCGATCGACCGCTTTCAAAGTGATCCTGACACCAGAGTGTTCGCTGCGACCACATCTGCCGCCGGTACCGGAAATAACCTGACTGCTGCCAACTATGTCATGTTCCTGGGGCTGCCCTGGACGCCAGGACTACAGGATCAGGCTGAGGATAGAGCCTACCGGAATGGGCAGCTACGCATGGTTGTGGTGAAAATCCCGCTGGTGGAGAACACCATTGATCAGATGCTATGGCAAATGCTGATGGATAAACGACAACTAGCGAGCGACCTGATAGAGCCGGATGCAGCGGCCAACGCAAGATCCGAACTGGTGAATTACTTATAAGCAGTTCATTAGGCTTTCCTCAAGTCTGGATTCCACAATATTCTTGTGCAGACAGCTTGGTTTAAGCACCCGCCTTATGTGTAAAATTCGCGAAGGTAGAAAAATTGTTATGGGGTAGTTATGAGAAGAACGTCTTTTCCAGTTAAGCTGTACTTTCTAGTAGCCACCGCCCTCATGTGTGCGCTATTTGCGCTCTTAAGCCGCTACGAGACACACCTCCCAATACGTGCCATTTTCAAGCTTGTTGGATTTGGAAATGCGAGCCTTGTTGAACACTTCACCACAGGCTTCGCGGTACCAGCTGCATTTGTAGCGATAATTCTATTCGCCACCTCCATTACAAATAAGCCACATTTCATAAAGTCGGAGATTCGAATATTGGCATTTGTGAAGTTTCGTAGATGGCTGACGACAAGGGTACGCCCCAGTTACCTCACCCATTGGACGGGTGCTTTAGCATGTAGTTATGTCCTGCTCTCCCTGCAATGGGAAATGGGCCAGGTTGCAGCTCATGGTTTTTTTCAGACGGATCAGTTCTGCATGGACCTTGGGGGAGCTGCAGCATTTTGCGTGAGCATGTGGGCTCTTCTTGAAAAAAACCGCAGGCGTGCGAAAACAAATCGATCATTTTCATTGGCGTAAGAAATCGCCGTTCTAGCAAAGCTAACGCTCGCTTAAAAACCTTACGACGCAGTTCTCTATTTCCTGCTGCGTCGTCTATGACTGGCTGTCACTGTGCCTCCATCATCAAAGGGGGCCTTTCGGCACATGATCAGGCACTTCACCACACTCTCCCTGCTCGCACTCGTCGCCAGTTGCGCAACTCATACGCCGCAGACGCCTAAGCCGGCGTTTGATAGTAGTCGTAACCCGGATATGTTGACGCCGGACCTCTACCCCAGCGGCGCCGTGCCTGAAAAGGAATCGGTCGTGCGCTACGGTCGTTACACCCTGGTCAGTACCTTGCCTGACTCGGGTCAACGTGACCTGATGGCTCAGATCATTGACATCAGCATTCCTGCCAACATGCAACCCAATGTGCGCGATGCCATGCAATACGTCGTCGACCGTTCAGGCTACACGCTGTGCTCGCCCGACACCGGTCACGTCAACATCCTTTACACACGACCACTCCCAGCGGCCCAGTACAAGCTAGGACCAATGACACTGCGTAACACGCTGCAAGTGCTCGCGGGTCCGGCCTGGCAGGTGAAGGTGGATGAAGTGAATCGCCAGGTGTGTTACGTACTGCGGCCTGGTTACCAGCTCCCGGATTCATCGCGACCTGTGCCAACACAAGTGGCAGCTGCCTCCACACCTTCAACTCCATTGCCTTCAACGACTCCGAAAAACACTACCAGCGGCGAAACGCCCAGTACCGTTGTCGTCGCCGCCGTACCGACACCGACGCCAATCAACACGGCTTCAGCGGCACCTACAGCAGCAACGCCAGTATCTACCCCAGCAGTACCCGCCAAGGATGGCTCCATTACGACCTCGTCAGGTAAGCCCACATCGAGCCAGACAGTCATCTCCCCAATCAAGGCTGCGTCCACTCAGACTGCAAGTATTGGAAAATCTGAAAACGTTGCCCCAAATACTTCCGTCGCGCCAAAGCCTGCTATCGCGGTGGTAACCGCTCAAAAGCCGCTGGCCCAGATATGGACGGCGTCCACTGGCTCAACCCTTCGGCAAACCGTAGAAGCCTGGGCGGCTAGGGCTAAGTGGACGCTAATTTGGAAGGTCGACGACTTGGATTACCCCATCGACGCCCCGCTTCGGTTTGAGGGCAGCTTTGAGGAGGCTATCAAAGAGATCTTTCCGCTGTACGACTCAGCCCCTCGCTCATTCGTCGTAGACGGCAGCCCAGCACAGTTGGTGCTTTACATCGCAGAGAGGAAAAAATGATGACTGCAGGCCTCTGGATCCGAGGCACAGCCTCATTGCTGATCATGACTCTGATCAGTTCCTGCTCACTGCAGCGGGTGAATGAGTCGGCCAGCCGTGCCGAAAACGACGCAGCGACCGCCTCTCAATACAGCCGCTTCCTTCGCAATCAGCAGCAAGAGCCTGCACGCGAAACCGTGGTATTCAGCGACAAGCCATGGGTCTCAAAACAACCCATGGTCGCCAAGCGCGGTTTGCCACTGTCCATGGATTGCGACATTACTTATCGCCCGTCTTATAACGTTGGGATCGCAGAGGTCGCGAACTACATCACGAGCGAGTGTGGCGTTCCAGTCATCGTGGCTCCAGATGCGATCGACCCAAGCGTTCTATCCATTCGTAATCAAGGTAACGCAGGATCTAATACGCCACCGGTTATGGCATCACCGGATAACCTGTCCAGTTTCATGCCAGCCGGTGTCATCGGCAACATGCCGAGCAACGCCCGATCTACGGGTATGGATGGTCTCTTTGCGACTCGTACGTTCCCAGTTAAGTACAGCGGCAAGCTTTCTGGTTTGTTGAATCAGGTGACCGCTCAACAAGGCCTGGCATGGAACTATTTATCCGATGATCGCAGCGTGCACGTTACCTACTTCGATACCAAAACCTTCGATGTCTGGGCGTTTGGTGATGATCAGGTCATCGAAAGCACCGTGAAATCCGGTTTGCTGACCTCCACTGGCAGTGGGAGCTCCGGAGGGGGCGGCGGATCTTCATCATCTGGCGCTTCGGGCGAGTCTGGCAGTAACCAGAGCACAACCGTCTCAATCAAGACATCACTGATCGGAGATATCGAAAAAAACGTCACGGCGATGCTCAGCCAACAACCACCAGGCCGGATGTTTCTCTCTCGGTCGACCGGCACATTGACGGTTAGCGACCGACCAGAGGTCCTTTCCAACGTTTCGAAATACTTGAGCTCGATCAACCGCAGCATCACTCGCCAGGTGCTGTTCAACGTCAAAGTCTTCGAGGTGACCCTCAGCGATAAGGACCAGAATGGGCTGGACTGGACCGCGGTCTATACCAACCTGAACAACAAGTGGGGCTTCTCCCTTAAAAATGCCACAACGGGCATTGGCGCAAATGCGGTCTCAGGCTCTCTGAGCATCTTGGACACCTCCAAGTCGCCCTGGGCGGGATCTAACTTGATCATAAAGGCACTGTCGGAGCAGGGCAGAATTTCAAATGTCCGTTCGCCGTCGGTGACCACGCTCAATTTGCAACCGGCCCCTATCCAGATCGGCAACGTCCAAAGCTACATCGCCTCGAGTTCGACAACTACGACCGCCTCTGTTGGATCGTCTACCTCACTGACCCCGGCGACGATCACCAGCGGTTTCAACATGATGTTGCTTCCACGGATTATTGATCAGGACAATCTGCTGCTGATGATCACCCTGAGCATGAGCAGCAAGCCCACCTTCACCCCCTTCACAAGCAATGGTTCAAGCGTTCAAACCGCCGATTACGACACCAAGAACCTGTCTCCCAAAGTCAAATTGCGTAGCGGCCAAACCTTGGTTTTGACCGGGTTTGAGGAGAACAGTGAAAACGCGACCAAATCCGGTGTCGGTGATCCTGGATTCTTCGGCCTGGGCGGTAGTCGCATCCGCAACACCGAGCACAATGTGTTGGTCGTGCTGATTACACCTGTTGTTGATAGCGACACTGGCAGCCCGAGCGCCCTGAATCTTCCAGCCGCCAACGATCCGTGGGGCTCTTGCCCCAGCCCTTTGCTGCGTTGCAGCGCATTCAAGGGGTAAGCCATGGTCGCGGAGATCGCCAAAAGCACTCGCTCGGCGCGCGTGCAGGTGCTGCAGCACAGAGGAAAATCGTTCGTCACAGGCCTACGCTGGCATCCATTGGGTAGCGTCACCGGCCACATGAAGGAAGCCCGGCAGTACGGCCGTGAACACCAGTTAGATATCGTCGCCATTCGCAGAACACCGGCAATCATTCAGGCTGGTTTCGTTGCGCGCAGCGACGAAGTCACCAAAGGCATGTACTCACTCGCAGCGACGCTCGCTGGTCAATTGGGAGACTCGTGGATTGCGGCCTGGAGAACGGACGCTGACCTCGACCAATATGCCCTTGTCGCGGTGTTTCAAGGTGGCGTGATCTCTGGCTGCGACATGATCGGCACCGGTGCCGAGGTTCGTCGTAGAGTCGTTCAGCAACGCAGTCGCGGCATCAACTTCGACCAAGAGTACCTGCCCACAGAGTTTGAAATGGGTGGTCAACCACTGGACGTGGAAGAGCTACTGCAACCCTCGCATCTGAAACGTGAATACCGGCTTCGACCACTTGTCTTTGGGCTATCCAAAGCGGAACTGGTGCAACTGGCGATTGTTGGTGCGCTGATCGCTGCTGGCACCATCGGGTGGCTTCAATGGCAGAGTCATCAGGACCTGATAGCCAAAGAAGCAGCTTTCCAGGCCGAACAACTTCGCCTGGCAGAGTTAGCCAGGCTGCAGCAAGAATCTGGCGTGGAGCAGTTGCCCCAGGCGCTGGAGCATCCTTGGGCTAAACGCCCTTCTGTCCAAGACTTCCTTGAGGGTTGCAGCAGCGGCATTTATCAGTCTCCCCTGTCCATCAAAGGCTGGTTGTTCACAAGTGCCGCCTGCGACGGTGCAAAGGTCTTGTCATCGTACAAACGCACGGGCAATAGCACAGCAGACGCTCTGATACAGGCAACACAGGGCCACTATGCTGATCGGCCGGTCTTCTTTGACGACGGCAATTCGGCCACGTTGAAGCTCGACATTTCCTTGCCAGCAGCCGGTGATGAACCTCTCAAGGAAGCGATCGTCATGCTGGCGAATTTGTCTTCCTGGCTGCACAACTTCGGCCAAAGCCCCGTTTTGAAAGAGGTGCCGGTCGTAGTGCCCATCCAGCCGGCATTACCTGGTCAGCCTGCTCCACCACCCCCACCACCTCCTCAATGGAAACAATTCGAGTTGCGCTACACCACGGGGATTACACCACTCGACTCTTTATCCGGCGCTCCAAGTCAGGGGCTTCGTCTTACAGAAATCAAAGCGGATTACAAAGCCGACCATCTTGAGTGGTCAGTTATAGGTGACCTATATGCGAAGTAAAATTCAGCAGTTTTTCTGCCTGGTTATTGCTGCCGGACCCTCTATTGGCTGGGCAGCGGAAAACAGTGTCTCCGGTGTCAACGTAGGAGAGCTGGCCATCGTTCAAAGTCAGACGATCCTCCTCAAAGCGCAGGCTGAAAGAGCTCAGGCTCAGCGGTCAATCAATGGCGATGACAACCATTCAACCGCTCAGTCACCGGCCTCATTCGTCCCTCAAGGCCTTCTCCCACCACCTATTACCGCCGCACGCGCAACTGATACCCAGCAAGAACTGCCTGTCGTCAAGGCCATATTCGGCTCCGCAAGACGGCTTCGTGCCACGTTGCTCTACAGCAGCGGATTTGAAGTGAACGCAGATGCCTTGTCGCGGGAACTCCCAGGAGGCTACCGAGTGGCGAACCTCACCGTAGACAGCGTGACACTGGAACGTGATGGCAAGCGCTTCCCCCTCGGGTTTTCCAATGTTCCACCGGGAAGCGCTTCCAGTACCAACAACCCCGTCTCCAGCAGTATCCCGCCGGCCTCCATGCTGCCCGGGTTGATCCAAGGTCAACGGTGAAGGTACGACCCAATGACGACTTTGACTGAAACACCAACTGAAGCAGAACCAGTCCTCGATGATGCCGCTGCCGCGCTGCTGAGTTCGCATCAGCAATTGCTCACTGCGCCTGGCGGATCTTTCGAGCTGAAACCGGAGTTACGTCAGCTGTGCGCATTGACCAGCGATGGAATTCTGTATGTGTCCGCCCAGCACCAAACGGATGCCTATGTCATGGCATTCGAGGATGAGTTGGAACACAAGAATCATCAGTTTGAAGTAAAGATCTGCCCGATGAGCACGATCAAGGCGCTCTACCAGGCGAATGACGACGCGAATGGTAGAGCCCTCTCGACCACCGAGACCAAACGCCAGGCGCAGGTCGTACAGCTGCTAGGCAAGGCCCACAGGGATAATGCAAGTGATGTTCACTTTGTGGTGGGCCACGACATCACCAGGATCTTCTTTCGTATCCACGGGCTCTTGTGGGAAGCAGAGCAGCATCAAAGTCAGGTGGGTCTTGAGCTCTGCTCATCCCTCTACAACAGCATGTGTGATGTTGCGAAAGACCACTACCAACCACAAGTCAGTCAGGACGCACGTATCAAACGATCCTACGTGGATCAACTTGGTCTGTTTGGTGCTCGGGTTGCCACCAGGCCGCTCGTAGAGGGTCCTTTGATGGTTCTGCGTCTGCTGTATGACGACAAAACCAAAATGACCCTTGAGGCTCTCGGTTTTCTCCCTGAACAAATTGAGGCGTTCAGCCGTATCCGAAGCTTTCCTTATGGCGTGAACTTGGTCACCGGTCCCACAGGCTCCGGCAAATCCAAGACTCAGCAGGTCAACCTAAACCTGCTCTATGAAGAGTGTGGTGGCACAAAACACATTTTGACCATGGAGGATCCGCCCGAATATCCAATCATGGCCAACCAGTCCCCTTTGGGCTCAGGAGAAACCTGGAGCGACGGCATCACCAACACGATGCGACTCGACCCGGACGTCCTGATGTATGGGGAAATCAGAGACCTGGCATCGGCCCAAGCGGCTTTCCGTGGCGGGATGACCGGGCACCTGGTGTCTTCTACTTTGCACACCAATAACTCGGTGGCAGGGCTTCAGCGGCTAATTGATATGGGGGTAGACCGCTACCTTGTGACAGATCCCGCGTTGATGACCAGCATCGTCAATCAGTCCTTGCTTCCCGTGCTATGCCCCCACTGTCGTGTACCTGCCGCAGCTCACCTGGACCAGCTCAACGGTGCATTGGCGCAACGCCTACGCGTCCTGGATGCGGTCGATCTGACCTATCTCAAAGGCCCTGGGTGCCCTCAATGCAAAGGTTTGGGTGTCGTTGATCGTACGGTAGCCGCGGAGGCGCTCATCACCGACAACAATTTCATGCACGTTTTCAATAAAAAAGGGGCCAGTGCAGCACGTCGTTACTGGGTGAAGGAAATGGGCGGCATCACTAAAACTGCCCACACAATCCTCAAGCTCAAACAAGGTTTGGTAGATCCACGTCACGCCGAAATGATGGTGGGGCCCTTGGACTTTGACCGGCAAACCCTGGAGCTCGCCCATGCTGAGTGAAGTCAGAGCCGTGCTAAACCGCTGGGCAGAAACCTTCTACGCCAAACAGTTCGGCAAGAACGAGCGAATTCAATTTTATGAAAGCCTTATGGGCATCCATGGGGATGGCGTTCAACTTGAGGATGCCCTGAATACTGTTGCGCGAGCATTCAGTGATAACGGCCAAAAACGGCATCCCGTGTCGATTGCCTGTCGTGAAATCGCGCAATCGGTCAAAGGAGGTAAGTCGTTCAGCGTGTCATGCGAAGGCTGGGTGCCTTATGACGAAAACTCACTGATCGCTTCCGGGGAAGATACCGGCAACCTGGTGCAGGCCTTTAGAGACTGCGTGAGGATCATTGAAATACGCCAGAGGATCGGCAAGCTGGTGGCCTCAGCCACAGTTTACCCTTCGGTGGTGTGGAGCGTTATGGCAGCGCTGCTTTACGTCATCGCCATGTGGATGGTGCCTTCAATGACAAAGCGCTCCAATCCCGATGCCTGGACAGGTGTGCCGGCGTTTCTCTACGCCCTATCGAATTTCGTGACCCACTACGGACTGGTGACGCTGATCGCGGTCGTCATCTTCATCCTCGTATCGATCTTCACCCTGCCTGTGTTTTGCGGACTTCAGATCACGGCCGCCAGCCCGTCATGGAAGCTACAGTTGAACAAATTGCTCCAGGTCCTGAGAGTCCGAGCAGAGCGCCTTCCCCCTTGGTCGGTCTACAAGGCGCTTCACGGTTCCATCTTTTTGCTCAACATGGCCGTGATGTTGCGCTCGGGCATCAACCAGCTCGATGCATTGAAGTCGCTGCAGCGCAACGCCTCTCCGTGGCTCAAGGAACGGTTGAGCGCCATTCATTACGGCGTCAGTGCCGGCAAAAACTTCGGTACCGCCTTGAAACTTGCAGGCCATGAGTTTCCAGACCCAATGGCCATGCATTTTCTTGAAGTGCTCGCCACCCGCAAAGGCTTCGCCGAGTCGATGGAAAGGTTTTCCAACCGTTGGCTGGAGCAAACGCTCCAGCGTGTCGAGGCCATCGCGAAGTCGCTTATTGGGGTGTCCTCGATGGCCATGGGAATCATGATGATTCTGGTGGTGATCGGCATCTTCCAGTTGGCCGGCAATGTGACAGAAACGCTTAAATAAACCCAAATGAGGTCGTAAAGATGAGAACTAATACCCGCCAAAACCAACGCGGATTTCTTTCCCTGGACGGGATGTTCTGGCTGATGCTGATCGCCGTGGCACTCGGTTTTATCGTGTTCATGGGGTACAGGACGTTCGGCAGCTCGGACGTCACCATCGAACAGAGCAACCTGGGCACCTTGCTGAGCAATACAAAAAGGCTGAAAAGCACAACTGGGTACGCAACAGCCGGTACCAACCTGGCCCCGTCTTTGATCAACCTGGAGGCCACGGGCGGTATGAGCATTAACGGCAACGCCTTATCCAACCGTTGGAACGGGGCCGTTACTGTGACCAGTAATGGTATGACCTTCACCATCACCGAATCCAACCTTCCTAAGAATGCCTGCATCACGCTTGCGTCCAACATGGCCAAGGACAAACAGACCACGACGGCGATCAACGGTGGTACTGCCATTGCCGGCGAAATCACAGCGGTAGCCGCTGCGACCAGTTGCTCATCGGATGCCAATACCATCGCCTGGACTTCGTACTAAGGAGTCCAGTGTGAGCGTGATCTCCGAAGCAGAATTCGTCGACCTGTACCTAGGCGACGGTTTTGCCGACGCAAAAGGCCTACCGGGACAGGCGCGAAGGGTTGAAGCACCTGTCGAGTGGCGAACATCGCTTGAGCGCTTACGTATGCAATGTGAAGCGAAATACGCCGAGACTCAGGATCCTGAGTTCGCTCTGATTGAAGATGGAGTGGTCCTTCGCGTCACCCAGCTACTGGACTTAAACGGCAAGCCCGTTTTCGTCCTGAGCAAATCATCGGTTCAGATCCGCCCCTTGGACATGTTGGGCTTGCCTGATTACCTCCAGGATGAACTGATGAGTGAAACAGTTCGTGGCCTGATTTTTATCTGCGGCGAAATGGACTCTGGGAAAACTTCCAGCGCGGCCTCGCTGGTAAAAGCGCGTCTAGAAACCTGGGGGGGGATTTGTGTCGCTGTGGAGGATCCACCGGAACCCTATTTGAACGGTCAACACGGCAATGGACGCTGTATCCAGGTTCCAGTCTCACGCAGGATGGGCGGCTACGAGGAAGCATTGATATTGGCATTACGCACCCGAGCCGATTTGTTGTTTGTCGGTGAGATTCGCGACAGTGCAACCGCCGCACAAGTTATCCAGGCGTCCATCAACGGGCACCTGATTATTTGCACCGGCCATGCCGGCAGCGTCACTCAAGGTATTGAGCGTATATCAGCCCTAGCTCAGCCCCTGCTGAATAACGCCCGTGAATTACTTTCCAAAGGGCTTGTAGCCGTCATTCACCAGGCTTTGTCGACGGGCAGTGAAGGCAGTCGTCGACTGACACTGCAGAGCCTGCTCTTTACGGGAGCTGACAGTGCCAGCATTCGAGAAAAAGTCCATGCAGGGAAGACCACACTGCTGGAACAAGATATCGCCCACCAATCATCAAGGAGCCTCTGGAATGACCAGTAAAAATAAACAGCGAGGCTTCCTAAGCCTGGATATGGCAATCGGATTGCTCGTATTTGGTGTCGTTGTGACTTTGGCGATGGTATGGCAAATCAAACAAATGGATGCCCAGGATTATCGAATTGCGGCCGATCAACAGCGAACAATTTCAGAGGCCCAGGCTAAGTACCTGAAAGATAATTTCAACGTAGTACTCGCCAACGCGTCGGCGACCGTGCCAGTGCAAATTACGGTGCCGATGCTCATCAACGCTAACTACCTGCCTGCCGGTTACAGTTCCACCAATGTTTTCGGGCAGACCATCCTAGGCCTTGCCCGAAAACCAAATCCCAATCAGCTAGAAGCGATTGTCGTCACCACGGGCGGACAGACGCTCCCAGAAATGGGGGGCCGTGCCATTGCTGAAAACCTTGGAGGACCTGGTGGTTTTATATCTACATCCAACCCGAACGTCGTTCAAGGCATCCGCGGTGGCTGGCAAGTCGCGCTGAGTAATTACTCCATTGCGCCTGGGCCAGGCCACACCGCCAGTGCACTGTTTCTCATGGACGGCGCCTTGGCCAACGACTACTTGTATCGAAATGCTGTGCCAAACCACCCTGAGCTCAACACGATGAATACTGACCTCGGTATGGGCAACCACAACATTAATAATGCGGGGAGCATCTCCGCCTCTGGCAACGTTACGACTGGTGCCGACGTGACAGCGCGCAACGTCACAGCCACGGCGAATGTGAACGCGGCGAACGCGAACGTCACGGGCGAAACGTACACGGGTGGATGGTTCAGAACTCGGGGCGACACTGGCTGGTACAGCGAAAAATGGGGAGGTGGTATCTATCAGAACAGCCCCGATTGGGTCCAGGTGTACAACGACAAAAACTTCTCCACAGGCGGCCAGCTTTGGGGTGGAAAGATCACTTCAACCGGCAAAATAACTGCCTACGATCGAATCGCTACCAACGAATTCATCTCCGTCGGTGGACTTGCTACAGAAGGTTCCGCCTGCAGCGATCGCACGCTCATTGCAAAGAGTGCAGTGGGAATAATGCTCTCTTGTCAGCAAGGTGTATGGACAGCGAATAAGGGCGATCCAGCTGGTGTAGGAACTGGTTTCATGACAGGCATCGCAGGGCAGTATGTAAACAGAATCACTGGGGGCTATAGCTGCCCGACTGGATTAGTCCCAAACTTAATTGGAGGTATCCAAATTGGTGGCTGCAACCCTTGTTTGAGTTATTCCTGTAGCAAGCCGTAGACCAATCAGCAGCTTGCCAGCTCGCTGATTGAATTAGTTACAAGGAGCGATGACCATGACATTGAATTGGGCTGTTTTGATGATTCTGATCATTGCAACGGGGATCTTGATGGAAACCCAACAGCAAGCGCAAACCGCTTCCGACTTCGCCACTATTGATTCGCTAGGACGCAACTTTCTGATTTACCGATCCGCTGCCGCTGGATTCGCGCAGTCCAATCCAAGCTTTTCTGGAAGACCTGATGACGCTGCACTGAACCTGCCGACGTGGTTTGTGAAACCGCTCGGTATTGAGGCCTACATCAATGCCGGAACAACCTACACCTTTTACAACGGCACTGCGCCGGCAGGGATGCCCTCGACGCTGGTCGATCTGACTCAGTCGACTACTGTTGGCGTAAATCGCGCGGGAGTGCTTGTCTCCCCGAAAGCTGGAGTGACTGGTATCCCGATTCCATCTGTTATACCTGACGGTGCCGTCACTGCAGTGAACTGACCAAAGCCCAGGTCAACACTGGCTATGTTGCATATCGCCCAGCCTAACAACATAATGCACGCAACAACGTTTCCACCCCGTTGGCTACTGGCGGTCATCAGTAGCGCCCGGAGATGCGGTTCGCCTCATCTCCATCCCCAAAGCACGCTGAGCTCCGGGAAGGGCGTGCGGATCTGGTTCAAAGCTCTCCCTGTGTCTCCCTGTTCAAGCCAGACACGCAGCCGTCTAACTCGTGAATTGCGAGTTCAAAGGCACAAAGAGCTTTGTTGAGGTTCGAAGCACAGTAATCTCAGGGCCACACTGGTGTTGTGGCCCACATTTTTTAAAGCTCACACAATGGGTAGCCTGATGATCTTGTGAAGGATTATCAGGCTACCCCTTGGTAGCTGCTTTTCCCTGCCGGTGGCCCGCCGGCGAAACGCAGGGCTCCCTTTGTGCGCGGATGCGTGCCTTATGCTAGCTGGCCTCAGCCACGATAATCGGCCAGGTGTTGGAAGTAAGACGTTCAGATCACAGCCCAGGGATCAATAACGCCTTCATCCCGCACAGGTGGTATTTTTTTCTTAAAGACGCTTCTTACTACATCCGAGAGTGACTGTTGACCCAGCTACTCTCGGTAGCTTCTCCTGTCGACCTGAACCTGTTTTGCCCTCCCCGAAATATCCCTCCCCGCTTGACACATCACCATCCCCCCTTCGATGATATGGACGTGCTTTGCTGACGTCGTCAGCATCATGCCCAGGCAGTTAGGATCTTGAAGACTGCGATACGATGTTCGTGTCAGATCCGCCCAAGACCGCTGAGCTTCTGGTAGCGCGGTCGGTCGACAATCGTCGATGGAAGCACCTTATGCAACTCACCTCGCGGGGAATCACTTCCCCAACAGGGTCAGTGGGTTCTCCGCATTCATCCTGCAGGAGAATCACCATGTCCAAACTTGCTTATGGCTTCGGCTTCGCGCTTGGCACCATCACGCGACAATTTCTGCGTGCGGTAAAGAAAACCAGCGCTGCGCCCACAGCTATCCATACCAAAGCAGCTCCGTTGCTTCCACCGCCCTGCGTACCTGAGCGTCTCGTACGTGAGATGGATCATGTACCGGCAATAACTCGTAAAGGTGTCGACCTGAACCTTTGGTACGCGGCGAACACTCGAGTGGTCCAAAAGCCTGCTCGTAAATCGCGTAAGAAGCCGGCTGCACCCTCGTTGGTGCCAGCAACTTGCTAAGTCTGCGCCCTTCGCCTCTGTAGGGAGCCTTCCCAACGGGAAGGTTTCCTCGGAGTTTTCCCGGTAGGGGCTTGACAAGCGACAATCGTATTTCCATGATCTGCACATGTATCGCTGACGTCGTCAGCAACATGCCCAAGTAGTCTGGATCCGCAAGACTACGATGCGGTTTTCCGCATTGATCCACTCCCAAGATCGCCATAGCTTCCGGTAGCGCGATCAGTCGACTTAGTCGATGGAAGCACCTTTCCCACCCATGACGGGCCTATCCCGTCAGGGCAGGCCTCTCACTTTTGGAGGTCTGATGAAAACTGAACTGGCTCTCTACCAGGCGTTGATTTCGATTAACGTCCCGGAACAGAAGGCAAATGCTGTTATTGAAGCTTTGGAGACCGACATGCTTTCACGTTTGGCTACCAAGGCAGATTTAACTGCTATTGCTGCAGAGTTCAAATCTGAAATTTCTCAGCTTGAAGTCAAGCTCACCATTCGCATGGGCGTCATGTTGTCTGCAGCTGTCGGTGTAATGATCACTGCAATGAAGCTGATGCATTAAACAACCTTGAGCTCCACCCACCCTCGCGGGGAATACTTTCCCCCCTAGGGCGAAGTGTTTCTCCGCTTTCTGTTATTTCGAAACTGGAGAATCACCATGAGCACTAATCAATCCAACGAAGCAAAATTCTTCGACCTTCACACCACTGGTATCGGTTATCTCAACCGTATCCGTGAAGTGAAACCTCGCGGCAAAGGTAAGCCATTCATGGCAGTTACCGTTGCGGCACTGCGCGGCTCGATGGATGATGCCGAGTATTCCTATATCGACTGCAACGTGGTCGGCGCTGAAGCTGAAAAGCTGATTCGTCGCAGCCAAGCAGCCGTTGAAGCCGGAAAGAAGGTCCTTGTGAGCTTCCGCATCGGTGATATCTGGACCGACGCATTTACCTACGAAAAAGGCGATAAAAAAGGTCAACCTGGAGCAAGCCTCAAGGGACGCCTGTTGTTTATCGGCTGGATCAAGGTGGATGGGGTAACTGTCTATGAAGCCAAACCGAAAGACTCTGCTGAGCCCCTTCCTGCCGAGGATGGTGCTGCTGGAGATGATTCGGATGACGCCCATGGACAACCAGAACCTGAACAACGTCAATCTGCATGATTGAAATCATGGCGCCCCCTGGGCGCCTTTCAATATTCGTACCGAAGGGAACGCCACCCTTCGGGATTGGTGATTTCCGAACCCTGGAGATAAACCATGATGATGAATCCTCAACGACTGCCGCTGCTGACCGAAATTGGTCTTTTAGCTGCTCAAGCTAGTGTTTACAGCCAGCTGGATAAACTACTTCCGAGCAACCCGGCGCTCGATCCCGATGACGACCCGCGCTACACCCTTACTTCTGACCTTTGGTTAGAGGTCCTGGATGGCGTTATCTCATTGGCAAAGATGGACCATCGAGATGAATTCACTCCCAAAAACAGCCCACTGTTATCGGAGTACGGACTTCTCAAGGAATATCGAAGAGCTCGCTGGGAGTTGGAAGATGAACTTATTCATCCCGAATACTACTAACTCGCTATTAACACACTCTGCAAACTCTGCATCAACCCCTTCAACTGCTACTTGCGCAGCGGAAATGGAGAAGGCGCAGAAATCAATTAACCTCTGGCTTTCTCAAGGGGCAGAAGCGGAAAGGATGGGCGACACGTTCTGGGCAGAGTTATCGGCCGAGAAGGTGACTAAGTACCAATCGATTCTAGCAAGCCTTCAAAAGACAGCATAAATCACACAGCTGACAATACCCCGCCGGGAACCATCTCCCGAACGGGCCAGGTGGTTTTCGCACCTGGAGATAAACATGCAAACCACCACTAACCTCGTGTCATCTGACCTGCTCAAGCTCCCGGTCGTTTTAACACCTCGGGCCTGGCAGGAAGCGGTGCATATTGAAAACCCAAAGGATGCAAGTGTTGTCAGTGAGCGACTGGGCGAAGTTGTCCTGGAAGCCTACCGAGAACTGCATTTGCAACCTGACAGCACACAGATCCATTTCGGCCTCTATCGTTTATTGCCTGCCGGCAATAGCACTGATCGAGTCTGGCTGGACCTAAAACTTGACCGCATAGAATCACCGCCAGGCGTTTTCTATCTGTACATCTCACTCAAGGAAGAAACTCATACTTCTTGCCCGTAATCCTTCGACATTCACAGCACTACCCAAAGCCCGACACCTGTCGGGCTTTTTTCGTTCGTAGCAGTGTGGAGCTGCCCCATGATCAACATCCCCGGCCAACTGGCCATCCGTACCATCAGCGGCCGTAATGGCGAATTCAACGTCGGACGGCTTTCGACCTCTATCGGTGAGTTCGTGATCAAAGACGCACTCCTTGATCAGTACGATGAAGGCAAATACCGAGGCGACTTTCTGATAACGGAGATCCGTCCTTCGTATTACTCCACAGCAGGCCGCCTGGTCGTTGAGATCCGTGCAAAGCTGGAAAGCATGAGCCTCGACGACGTCGACAATCTGACACCAGAAGACGCCGCCAGGCTCTCGCCAAACGAGCCTGACCCTATGGATGAAGAGTCTTCCTCCAACCTCTCCAAGCCAGTGCAGCGGAATAATCCGCCCGCAGTACCGGCCTCCAATAAACAGGTATCAAAAGAGGATGCCCCGTTTGGGATGACCCCGACCGGCGGAACCAACGACCTCGAGGCAGATGCCGAGTTGTTCGGCACAATCTGGCCTCTGAGCGATACAGTCAGGCTGGACACAACTGTTGATCGTCAGCAACTACGCCAACAGTGCAGTCGGCTCTCTGAACTCGGCTATGTACACAACTTCAAACTGCAGGTATGGAATATCTCCGATACCTGACGAAGCCCGCGATACGCCAAGCCAATCGGCACAACCCATGAGGGGCTCCCTCCTGGGCGCTCCTCGACTTAGCAGGAGCAGCACATGAATCCAATCTTCAATAACCTGACCCAAGAAATCCTTGAAAACATCGAAGATCAGCTCGCAATAACGAGGTATCGACGAATGAGGAGCTTTGGGACTTCTTCGTAGAGGAGCTCGAAATGACGGCAGAACAAGCCGATGCCGCCGTTGCCCTTCGCCCCAAATACCTGGGGCAAATCTTTCTCACTGGGCACAGCCCTCTATTTCAAGACGAGACGGTCTCGTTTGACCCGAACGAAAAAACGCTCAAATCGGACGACCAGCTGTTTCCCAAGCAATAACACTTACTGCTAACACCCCCGAGGGGCTCACCGCCCCTCGGGGCGGGTTCCCCCTCCATTATGGAGGTTCCCATGCCCAGCCCTACCCCGCTCTTCCCAATCGAGGAGTGCAATGATCTCTTCGTCGACGCTTGCGCGTGTGACGAACAACGCAACCTGGTGTTCCTCTCTGCATGGGGTCGAGACACGGCGCTGCAGGAGTTCCTGGCCAGGCTGACCCTCGGCACGACAGAAGATGGTCTAAGCCAGTTTCACATCGTTGTAGATGGCCAAAGTCTTCCTGTCTTTCCCAACATCGATCTGTTGGAAAAGAGCACCACGCGACAATTGCGCGGTACGTTATTCGGCAGCTTGATTCACCTCTGGTTGTTTGACCGACGCTGCGTACAGCCGGATCGGGCCAACCACTTCGCCTACGCCCTTCTTGAGAATGGGCAGTCACCTCATCAACGGCTTTGGCCGTTGATACAGGACACCTGTCCATTACCGCTGCTGCCACATTGGCAGGAGCAGGTAATGGGGTTGCTCACCCAACACGACATGCTGCAGCTGTTACCTGGAACGTCCGGCGCTGTAGCGGCATGGCGTTTGTCGTTGCAACTCGACGTCCTCGAACCTGCTTTAGGCGATCTCATTCGCCAAGGGCAACTCTCAACCCACGCTCAGTTTTGAGCCTTGATCCAGGAGCCTCATCATGGCCTTGATGTTCCCACGCTTGGCGCGCAACTTCGCTCGCAATGGCTACTACCCCACTGACGAAACGACGCTGGAACGGGCCCTGCAGGCGCTGGCACCCTCTCCAACCGGCAAGATGCGGATTTTTGATCCCTGTGCTGGTGAGGGTGTTGCACTGGCTGAAACGGCTCATGCGCTCGGACGTGACCGCGTAGAAACCTACGCAGTCGAGTATGACCAGGAACGTGCCAATCACTGCAAGACACTGCTGGATCGCGTGCTGCATAGCGATCTGATGGACACCATGATCAGTCGACAGGCCTTTGGCTTGCTCTGGCTCAACCCACCCTACGGTGACCTGGTCGCTGACCATGCAGGTGCCTCACAGTACCAAGGTAACGGCCGTCGGCGCCTGGAGAAGATGTTCTATCAACGGGCGCTTCCACTGCTGCAGTACGGCGGGGTAATGGTACTGATTGCTCCGCACTACGTGCTGGACGATGAGCTGTGCGGTTGGCTCTGCAATCACTTCACTGAACTGCGGATCTACAATGCCGCTGATCCAACCTTCAAGCAGGTGGTGATTTTCGGTATACGGATCCGCCGCCAGGACCTGGCTCGACCGCAAGAGGTCAAATACGTACGCGCACGCCTTCAGGCAATCGGCGCCGGCACATTGAGTGCGGAAGCGTTACCAACGAGTTGGCCATGGGAGCCCTACAGGGTTCTCCCAGCATCCACTGAGCTGGAACACTTCTACCGTATTAGCCTTGAACCTGAGCAGCTAAGCGATGAGGTGAAACGCCTTCGTGGCATGTGGCCGGACTTCACACTGCATTTTGGTCAAAGCGGCGCTCAGCCACGACCTCCAGTAAGGGAACTCTCGCGTTGGCACTTGGCGTTGGCCTTGGCTGCCGGCGCGATATCCGGCGTGGTGACATCCAAAACCGGTCGCGTATTGGCACTCAAGGGCGACACCTACAAAGATAAGGTCCGCAAGACCGAGTTCACCGAAGACCAGGACGGCAACGTCTCAGAGGTAAGGATCCTGACAGATCGTTTCGTACCCATTATCCGGGCATGGGACATGACACCAGGCTCTAACAATCTCGGACAGGTCATCACCATCAGCTCATCGGCGGATACGCCGCATGAACCTGATGAGGCGGTGGCACAGCCAACACTGACCCCACCACCACGAGTGACATTTGAACCGGGCCGCTTAGTGCTGACCCAGTCGGTGCACCATCTGGTGGAGCATGGACATCTCGATCCAAGCACTTACTTGCGACGGCATTTCTCCGGCGACTGGGGTGAACTGCCCAATGAAGACTGGAGCAGTAACCAACGGGCTCTGACATCTGGGGATCGATTGTTCTCCTGTTATGACATATGCGCCGGCGATGAGACCCGGCTCTGGATCATCACCGAAGCTGACCGAAGTGCAACAACCGTGTTGCTGCCATCGGACTACTGACCCACCACGCCAACCTGGCCATCCATAAATCAACCCGCAGGGTATTCACAATACCCGTCGGGGTGTCGTGCATGCCCTGTTTCATTCCTTACGGAGAAACAAACATGAACGACCTATCAAACACCGCACGCCCACCTTTGACTATCGGCTTGACCGAATTCATCGACGAATTCGGTGATGAGTTGCTGGATTCGCTCAACCGCTCTAACCCACCGGTTTACGCTGGCAACATCAACGAAATTCGCCAACGGATCATGAACACGCTCAAACGCCAACCGTTCCCGGCGCAAGCCGAGGTTGTCCAGGCCGTTACCGCACTGCTGCTGGACCGCAGCGAGCAAGCCGCTGTCATCAACGCCGAAATGGGCACAGGTAAAACCATGATGGCCATTGCTATTGCGGCCGTGATGCACGGCGCTGGCTACCGTCGCACGATGGTGGTTTCACCTCCTCACCTGGTCTATAAATGGCGGCGAGAGATTCTTGAAACCATCCCAGATGCTCGGGTTTGGGTGCTCAACGGCCCCGATACCCTGGTCAAGCTGCTCAAGCTGCGTGATCAACTGGGAGATCCCTACGATGGTCGACAGGAGTTCTTTATCCTAGGGCGCGTGCGCATGCGGATGGGGTTTCACTGGCGTCTCGCGTGTTGGTCACGTCGCTCTGCCGGCGGACACCGCTTTGCAGGCTGCCCAGATTGCGGTCGACTTCTGGAGGATCTAGAAAGCAACCGGATCACTGTCGAAGAGTTTCACCGAGAGGAACGCCGTCAAAGCTGCCCTCACTGTCATGGCCAACTCTGGACGCTGATGCGTCCAGGCAAGGCTGAAAACGGAACGCGTCGGGCAACCATACTGAAGTCGATGTGCCGAATTCCGACCATCGGCCCAATACGTGCAGACAGATTGCTGAATGACTTCGGGGAGGATTTTCTCGCCTCGATGCTGATCGATAACGTCAGCGAATTCATCAACCTAATGGACGCCAAGGCCAACTTCATCTTCAGTGACCGGCAAGCCAAACGCATGGAACGTGCCATGGCCAACATTGAGTTTGGCTTTGGTGAAGGCGGCTATCAACCCACGGAATTCATCAAGCGGTACTTGCCTGATGGATATTTTGACCTGCTGGTGGTGGACGAAGGGCATGAGTACAAAAACAGCGGCTCTGCCCAGGGCCAAGCCATGGGAGTACTGGCAGCAAAAGCACGTAAAACCGTGCTGCTGACTGGAACCCTCATGGGTGGCTATGCCGATGATCTGTTCTACCTCCTGTTCCGAATACTTACCCGGCGAATGATCGAGGACCGTTACAAACCAAACTCGCGCGGAAGTATGGCTCCGGCCGCGATGTCATTCATGCGCGACCACGGCGTATTGAAGGACATTTACACCGAGCGGGACAACGTGTCACACAAAACAGCCAAGGGAAAAAAACTCTCGGTGCGGACGGTGAAAGCCCCAGGCTTCGGCCCTAAAGGCATTCACCGCTTTGTGTTGCCGTTCACCGTGTTTCTGAAACTTAAAGATATCGGTGGCAACGTGTTGCCGGCGTACCAGGAGGAATTTGTCGATATCAGCATGTCTGCAGAACAAGCGTCGGTCTATCAGCAATTGGCAGGAAAACTGACGCAGGAACTTCGCCAGGCATTGGCCCGTCGAGACACTACCTTGCTAGGGGTAGTACTCAACGTGCTGCTGGCTTGGCCTGACTGCTGCTTTCGACCGGAGATTGTTAAGCACCCTCGTAGCAAAGATACCTTGGCGTTCGTCCCCTCGATCTTTGCAGATGAGCAAAAAATGCCGAAGGAGAAAGCACTGCTCGACCTCTGCCTCACGGAAAAAGCCAAAGGCCGGAAGGTTCTGGCCTATACCGTGTACAGCGGCACTCGTGACACCACCTCTCGCCTGAAACGAATGCTGGAGCAATCTGGTTTAAAAGTAGCGGTCCTGAGGGCGTCAGTGGATACCGCCAGGCGCGAGGATTGGATCCTCGACCAAGTAGACAGAGGTGTTGACGTACTGATCACTAACCCGGAGCTGGTAAAGACCGGATTGGATTTGCTCGATTTTCCGACCATTGCGTTCCTGCAGACGGGGTACAACGTGTACACCTTGCAACAGGCAGCTCGACGGTCATGGCGGATTGGGCAAAAGCGGCCGGTGCGGGTGGTTTTTTTTGGCTATGCTGGCAGCTCGCAGATCACCTGCCTGCAGCTGATGGCCAAGAAAATCGCCGTGGCTCAAAGCACGTCGGGAGATGTACCAGACTCTGGTCTAGACTCCCTGAACCAAGATGGGGATTCTGTTGAGATGGCACTCGCAAGGCAACTCATTGCTTCATAGTTTGGCGGCCACCTTCGGGTGGCCGTTTTTATGATAAAGCCCCAATTTACTAGAGCCCCCTCGACGAACCAAAAACCATGCGCCCTAGAAAACCTATTTCCTACTGCGCCTGACAGACAGGTTTGAGAGGGTGTCTTCGCTTTTGCGCGAGGACGCTCATGAACCTATCACGCCCGACTCGAACCACTCTGATACTAAGCCTCTGCCTTGTAGTTCTGGCAGGCACGCTGGGCTATCAGCACCATCAACTCTCTCAGCTCAGCAACAGTATGGCCGCAACCGCTGACAAGGAGTCGCTAGATGCACTGCTGGCACGGCTAGGCAAAGTCGATGAGCGACTAGACACGGTAGATGGCAAGCACCTGGTGACCAACGAGGACTTCCGCTCCGGCCAGCAGGCATTGTCGAACCGGATCGATGCCGTACAGGCTTATGCAAAGCAAGCGACCGAGTCGACGCAAGAACTCACGCGTAATGCTGCGTCCTCAGGGGAGCTGGTAGTGCTCAAGGCCAGCGTCGAAACACTTGATAGCCGTATTCACGAACTAAGTAAAACCCAGATCAAGCAACCTGCTGCTCCCTCCAAGCCTAAAGCCGTTGCCCGCAAACCACCTCCTACCCCAAAGCCCAACACCGGTGTCGTTATACCTCAGGCGCCGCCCTTCACCGTCGTCGGTATCGAATATCGCGGCGGTGAACGCTTTTTGTCCGTAGCACCGCCTGGCAGCACGCAGTTGAATCAAATTTACCTTATCCGACCTGGTGACGCTGTGGCGGGCACCGCCTGGCGACTCAACGCGCTGGACGGAAGATCCGCACGCTTTGACGTGGCCGGAACACCTCAAACCGTAACCGTCGCGCAATAGGACCTCCTTTATGCACTCCCCTACCACTTCTTCGAAAACGATGAAGCCCAAGAACATTTTGGGTTTCATTGCAGGCTTGGCCACCTTCGCGTTTGCATACGGCTGTCATGCGGCTTCGGGGCAATCAACGTCGATCTCGAACACTCAGAACAGTGAAGTTCACAACTTTTCTCAAGGAGCCAGTCAGACAGAACTCGCCCGCGAGTGGGGATTAACCCCTCAAGAATGGTCCCGTTTTCAAACTGTGATGGAGGGCCCTCGCGGAATCTATTCGCCAGGCCTGGATCCTCTGACAGCACTTGGCATCGAAGCGAAGTCGGAGGAGGAGCGCCGACGCTATGCAGAGCTGCAGGTGCGAGCCGAGCGACAGCGTATCGATAAGGAATTGGCGTACCAAAGGGCCTATGACCAAGCCTTCGCACGTCTTTACCCCAATGAAAAAGTCATCCAACTATCGTCCAACCCTGCATCTGCTCCTGGCTCGGGAGCGTTAACTGCTGTGAAAGGCACTGGACGACTAGCCGTCTTTGTTCAAGACAGTTGCAACGCATGTATTGACCGCGTCAAAGACTTACAAAACCAGAAACAGTCCTTTGATCTGTACTTCGTTGGTAGTCAAGGTGATGACGAAATAATTCGCCGCTGGGCCATCTTGGCCGGAGTCGAACCGGCCAGCGTGCGAAGCCGACAGATCACACTGAATCACGATGCCGGTCGATGGCTTGGCCTTGGACTCGGCGGTGAGCTGCCGGCCTTGGTACGCGAGGTGAATGGACAATGGCAGCGTCTGTAATTCGCGCGGCTTTAACGGGGGGGCTACTGCTCACCGCGGCATTTGCTAACGGTGCCGAGGTTCCGCCACCGGCCTATCAGTTGATTGCCCTGCCAGCTGGCGTTCCGTCCGAGGTGCTGTACTCAGTTGCACTGCAAGAGAGCGGCACCCGACTTCGCGGCCAGATCGTCCCCTGGCCCTGGACGTTGAATGTCGCCGGCGCCGGATATCGCTTTGCGACACGCAGCGATGCTTGCAGAGCGTTGATGATCGCGCTTCAGACCGCAGGCCCAAATAGAGTCGACGTCGGTCTTGGACAAACCAACATCGGTGCCAACGGCCACCGTTATAGCTATCCCTGCGAAGGGCTGGATCCGTACAAAAACCTCTCGGTGACGGCCCAGATCCTGGCTGAGCAAAAAGCCAAAGGAGGCGATTGGATCACCGCTGCTGGCCGATACCACCGCCCTGCCGGAGGCGAACCCGCTGCCCGATACCGACGAGCTTTTGCCAAACACCTCAGCCGGGTCACCGGTATCAACCTGATGGCGAATAATCCATGAATAGATTGCTACATCTGCCTGTTTTGCTGTCTTTGGCCTCCCCCATGGCAGTGCATGCCACCTCGCTGATTGTTGTTGAAGACCGAGGGGGGGGTTCCGCTCTGCCCTACTACCAGGACTTGGCTCCAGAACCTACCGAGCAGTCAGCACAGTCAGAGAATATTGGTGTGCGTGGGCAAGGCTCGTTTCCAGTGCGCTCTGACCAACTGACACCCGGGCAGGTCCAGGGCCGGGTAATCAACGCACCTGGCCTGCAACCATTGTTTCTTGTAGGTGACGATGAAGGCTCCAGAAAGTGGTTATCACAGCGTCGCGATCAGTTACAGCAACTGCAGGCAGTTGGCCTGGTGGTTAACGTGGCCAGCGCCGAGCGGTTTGCCGAAATCCAACGATGGGCAGGAAATCTACATGTGGTCCCGGCACCATCAAATGATCTGGCACAGCGCCTTGGAGTCCAGCATTACCCGCTGCTGATCACTGCCACAACGATCCAGCAGTGACCAGGGTATGGCCTCTCTTACGCACATCACCTTGGTTATCAAGCAACCGGATGACCCTCGAGCAGGCCAGTTGCTTTTTGAACAAGTCACCTATGTCGCCAAGCTCTATGGCGGCACCGTCATCGCTCGCGTACCTGGTGACGAGGTGGAGCTATGTCAGCGGCTGAAAGAACGCCTGCCCGAGGCAGTTGAGCAAGCGAGGCAAGAGTTGGCCAATTCATCATCACGCATCAAAGGAGGATCCCGGCCCCATGAAGCTGACCAAGAAGCAACGCTGCGAGCTTCACGCTAAATTCGCGGGCCATTGCGCATACTGCGGTGTGCTGTTGGGTGACCGGTGGCATGCGGACCACAAGGAAGCAGTATGGCGAGAACCTGAAAGGGTGAACGGCAAGTACACCGGCGCCATCATTTTGGGGCTGCCGGAGAACCACACCATCAGCAACATGATGCCCGCGTGCGTGCCGTGTAACTTGAGCAAGGCAGCGATGCCATTGGAGGTCTGGCGAAAGCGCATTGCTGATCACGTCAACTCCCTTAACAGCTACCACCCCATATACCGCCTGGCCAAGTCCTATGGGCTGATCGTTGAGACAGGCAAGCCAGTCGTTTTCCATTTCGAAACAGTGGGGCCACTGTCCCCTTTCACTCATAGGAAGTGATCCATGGCCACCTCCTACACAATTGAGTCGCTACTACGCCCTGCCGTCGAGCTGTACACAGTTTGCGTATGTGTCGCTGCGGCATTGCTTTGTATTTTCGCGCCATGGGCGGTTGCTCTGACGCCATTATTCGGCATGGTTGCCGGTACAGGCTTTCTAGGGCTGGGGTTCGTCCGCCTCAAGCAGGCGTTGGTGGTGCTGCGTTACCGACGCAATATTCGGCGTCTACCCCACTACACCATGACCAGCAAAGACATGCCGGTCAGCAATGAGCGGCTATTCATCGGTAAAGGCTTTCGCTGGACCCAAAAACATACTCAGCGGTTGATGGAGACTTACCTCCCAAAATACGCCGAGTATGTCGAGCCCACCTCTATCTATACCTTTGCTCGCAGAATTGAAGAGCGTTTGGAGTTCGCGCCCTTTCCACTCAAATTGCTGTCAAAGGCTACCTCGTGGGATGTGCCATTTAACCCGGCGCGTCCACTTCCTCCAGTCGGGGGGCTACCGCGCTTGCACGGTATAGAGCCGAACGAAGCGGATGTCAGCCTGCCACTGGGTGAGCGGGTTGGACACTCCCTTGTATTGGGGACTACTCGTGTTGGAAAAACCCGCCTGGCAGAGTTGTTTATCACCCAAGACATCAGACGTACCCGCCGTAGCCCCCGGCGCCGCGTTCGGATGGGGCGTCGTGTGCAACCCGTTCATCGAAGCCAGCGCAATGTAGAAATGAACCTGGACCGCGAAGTGGTGATTGTCTTCGACCCGAAAGGCGATGCTGACCTGCTCAAGCGCATGTACATCGAGTGCAAGCGTGCCGGCAGACTGGAAGAGTTCTATGTATTCCATCTGGGCTGGCCCGACCATTCCGCACGTTACAACGCCGTGGGCCGGTTTGGACGGATCTCAGAGGTTGCAACCCGCATTGCCGGTCAACTTTCTGGTGAAGGCAACTCAGCGGCATTCCGCGAATTTGCCTGGCGGTTCGTCAACATCATCGCGCGCGCTTTGGTGGCCCTGGGACGTCGACCGGATTACGAGCAGATCCTCAAGCATGTGACCAACATTGATGCGTTGTTCCTTGAGTATGCACAGAAGTACTTCGCCGAACATGATCCCAAAGGCTGGCAAACCATCGTTGAATTGGAAGGCAAGATTGATCGTAAGAACCTGAGTTTTGCGATGAAGGATAGACCGCTGCGCGTGGTGGCCCTGGACATGTACCTTACCCAGCAACGCAACTCCGACCCCGTGATGGAGGGCCTGCGATCAGCGGTACGCTATGACAAAACCTATTTCGACAAGATCGTGGCCAGCCTTCTGCCATTGCTGGAAAAACTGACTACCGGACGAATTGCAGAGCTGCTATCTCCCGACTACATGGATCTTGAAGATCCGCGCCCAATCTTTGACTGGATGCAGATCATCCGCAAACGCGCAGTGGTCTATGTCGGCCTGGACGCTTTATCTGATACAGAGGTGGCTGCAGCGGTGGGCAACTCGATGTTCAGCGACCTGGTGTCAGTTGCGGGCCACATCTATAAGTTTGGCATCGATGATGGCTTGCTCGGGGCTACCGGCGGCAAGGTAGCAATTAACGTGCATGCGGACGAATTCAACGAACTGATGGGCGATGAATTCATACCGATGATCAACAAAGGCGGTGGTGCCGGAATGCAGGTCACGGCCTACACCCAAACCATGAGCGATATTGAGGCAAAAATTGGTAACCGGGCTAAAGCTGGCCAAGTCATCGGTAACTTCAACAACCTGTTCATGTTACGTGTACGTGAGACTGCAACCGCCGAGTTGCTGACCAACCAGTTGCCCAAGGTCCAGGTGTTTACCAGCACACCAGCGAGCAGTGCAAATGACGCTATTAACGGCAACACCGCTTTCACCTCTAACACCCACGATCAGATCCAAAGTGTCAGCGTACCGATGATCGAACCGGCGCATGTGGTTGCCCTACCCAAAGGGCAATGCTTTGCCCTGATAGAGGGCGGGAATTTGTGGAAGATTCGTATGCCGTTGCCGGCAAGCGATCCCGATGAAGTGATGCCCAAGGATCTTCAGGCCTTGGTTGAGGGCATGCGTAAAGGATCCGGAACCAGCAGCGACTGGTGGCAAGCGCCGGGATATGACGCATTAAGTGAATCGCTTCCTGATGACTTGGTAGACGACTTCCGTCAGATGGCCAATAACGGAAAAGACGCGTAGGCCTGAGAGAAAATAGCCATGGCCGATATCGCGGAAAAAGCCCAGCAACAACAGAAAGGTCAAAAAAACTTCCTGGGCATGCTGTTCTCTACCCCTTTTCATTTCTTGGGGGTGATGTTCGGCTCCCTGCTCGGCGCCATCGTCGTTGAATGGCTTTGCATGTACACGTTCTGGCCGGATGCCGGCTGGAATCACGCTCAGCAGATGTTCCAACACGAACTGGGCTGGCTGTCCCAGGATCTGCTGCACAGCGTTGTCATCAAAGAACCGGGGCGTACGGCAACCTGGCTGGCACAAACGGTCTATGACTGGCTGATGGTGAAAACCGGCATGCAGGACAACATAAATTCACTGACACAGTACGCTCGCTCAACATCACCACAACAAACGGGAACCTTGAACCTTCGCTACGAACTCGGTCGGGCGATGATCAAATTCCAGGACTATGGCTTAGCCGCGTTATACACAGTCCTGACCTTCTGTGTGCGAATGGTCATTCTGACGTTGACGATTCCACTGTTCGCCCTGGCGGCGTTCACTGGCTTGGTCGATGGCCTGGTGCAACGTGATCTACGAAAATTCGGCTCCGGCCGCGAGTCAAGTTACCTGTATCACAAAGCCCGGGGGACGATCATTCCGCTGACCATCGTGCCCTGGACGGTCTACCTGGCCATCCCCATCAGCATCAGCCCCCTTTTGATTCTGTTGCCCTGCGCCGTGCTGTTGGGTGTGTCCGTTTACATCACCGTCTCAAGCTTCAAAAAATACCTTTAGGAGCTGCCCATGCAGTGGACTCAAGAACAGCAGCCCATCATCCATTCCACGGCTGACAAGCTGCTGGTTCAGGCTTTTGCCGGTACCGGCAAAACCACCACACTGGTGGGCTACGCCACACAACACGCCTCGGTAAAAATGCTATACCTCTGCTACAACAAATCCGTCGAGCTCGCTGCCAGGGGCCGCTTTCCACGCAGAAACGTGGTGTGTAAGACGGCGCATGGCCTCGCATATGCAGTCTATGGCAGTCAGTACGCCACCAAGCAGACCAATAACTTGCGCCTGACGGATATCGCAAGGGCCATCAACACCCAGGACTGGGAGCTCGTGCGGGATGTCCTCAGTACGCTTAACAACTTCATGGCCAGCGCCGATGACGAGTTGGGCCGTCTGCATTTTCCCAGGTTCCAGGGGCAACGAATGCTCACAAGTGCCCAGGAACGTTTCCTAAACAATGCTTTAAACGTGGCTAAAACCATCTGGAACCGGATGATCGATCTGCATGACACAGGAATGTCGATCACCCATGACGCGTACTTGAAGCTGTATCAGCTAAGCAAGCCCGACCTGAGCGAACGATTTAACGCCATCCTGCTCGATGAAGGTCAAGACGTGAACCCAGTTATTGCCGACATAGTAAAAATACAACGGGTCCGCAAGGTGGCAGTCGGTGATCCCCACCAGCAGATCTATCGCTTCCGCGGCGCAGAAGATGCGCTCAACAGCGACTGGATGGCCGACGCCGAACGTCATTACCTGACCCAAAGCTTTCGCTTCGGCCCTGCCGTCGCGCATGTGGCCAACATCATTCTTTTCTACAAGGGTGAGACAAGAAAGCTGCAGGGGTTAGGTTGCAATACCCTGGTTAAACGGGCTCTGCCTGAAGATCTACCGCATCGCACGTTTATCCATCGTACTGTCACCGGCGTCATCGAGAACGCTCTGCAGCTAGTCGCAAGCAACCCCAAGATTTTCTGGGTCGGCGGTATCGACAGCTACTCGCTACGCGACCTGGAAGATCTATACCTATTCAGCCGCAACCGTAACCAGGAGGTGCAGAACCGCAGGCTGCTGCGAGATTACCGGGAATTTTCACAGTACGTGGAAATTGCCGAGGTAAGCCAGGATACGGAGATGTTGCGATCGATCAAGATTATTACAGCCTATCCGGACCTGCCCCAGCGGATCCATACCTTACGTTCCCGCTCGGTAGATAACGAGCTAGACGCCACAGTGACACTCACGACTGGGCACAAGGCCAAGGGGCTGGAGTGGGACTTTGTCAGCCTGTATGACGACTTTAGCGCTGATCCGCTTTCACCCGATATCGAGCAAGGTCGTAAAGATGACGAGTTGAATTTGCTGTACGTGGCGGTGACGCGAGGGATGAAGATCCTAGCGTTGAACTCAATGGTGCTTTCTATTATGCAGCGCTATGTCGATGCTCGGCCAAAAGCAGACTTATGACAGAGCAGCTCGGTTAGCCAGTGTCCACTTATTCTCCTGGCGGCTGACCAGCGTAGCGCGTACTACGCCGCCCTCCACCAGGGCGCGCAGTGCTTCTTCTTGAATTCCATTGTTCATGATTAACCGTGCCTCCTGACTCGATCGGTAAAGTCGCTGACCTGCGTGGGCGTCAGGCAATTCAACTTACCGAAGGTCGCTAGGTGCTGGATCATTGCTTCCTGACTGCCGGGCTCGCGGGCGGCCATGCGCCGGCAGGTCTTGTCCAAGATCAACGCGGCCAACTCCGGGTTTTCGACCCTCGTGGCGTCGAAGGCCTGTGCGATGGCGATGGCCAGTTCGCCCAGGTCTGGGTCCTCCCGCTGAAGCGCCTTTAGCGCATTCATCTGCCGCGCGGTGATGGGTAGCGACACGTCTCGATTCCTTTGCAAGCACGCTCACGCCAAGCGCAGCGGTAATGGTAGACCAGCCTGCCGGAGCCTGGTTTCCACCGGGCGCAAAAAAGCCCGCCGGATCTGGCCTTGATGTGGGGGCCTTTTGAACATAAGCGGCGTTATTAGAAACGCAAAATGAAACGAGTTTTGCTCGAAGGTAGTTTTAAGCCGTGGAAAAAAGAATATTCTCGTTTGGCAACTCGACATTCCAGCGTTTCGATCGATATAAAGAATCGCTATCCCTTGTAAGCAATCTCGTACAAGGAAGAGCCTTTCCAAGCCTAAATCAACCTGGCGCGTGTAAGAGATTGGCTATACCCGACGCTAACAATTGGTCAATTAATATACAGATTCGAATTAATTTTTTTGGATGAAGCTTCAAGGCCGAATACATTAGCCATAATCGGTATTCGTATATAATTTTATCCACAGCTTTATGCACAGAATAAAAAGTTATCCCCGACAAAAAAAGATGAAGAAATGTCTTGCTGTTGGCGCGCGCCGTCATTACAGTGGCACAAGAACGCAAAAAGACGCGATTAGTCAAATTAATGACAAGCGTCACAAAAGATTGGCTTTGGCCTAAAAGAAAAGTCCTGCGAAAGCAGGACTCAATCGGCCGTAAAGGGGGAACGTTGTCGAGACTCCCCCCCAATACGGCTACCCAAGTGCATGACCTGAGGAGCGAGATTCTAAGCGTACGCACCTAGTTGTACAAGCTATGGCTAATTGCGACTGCTTTTCCTCGGGAATTGCGCATTAAACGCCTAAGGAGAATCCTCATGGCTAATGGCAAAACTCCCGGTTCGAACACCGGTAAGAATGGCGGTATTTTTCAAGAACAAGGGCCACGCGGCGGTAAGCGTGACAACTTCACTACTGTTCCTGACAATACGCGCCTTCCTCCAACCAGCCGTCCTGACTCTACATGGGTACCAACCCATAGGACTCCAGATAGCAACCGCTGACGTTAGATAAAGAAACCCACCTGAGAAAGGTGGGTTTTTTTTGCCCTAAATTCAGCCCCCCCGTGCCCACCTCGCGCCACATACTTATGCACCAAAGTAGCGCACCAGTCCCATGGTGGTCCCATGGGGCTATTTTTTGGACGCAAAAAACCACAAACCCCCGACTTTCTCTAGGAAAATCAGGGGATTGCGTTTTCAGAATGTGGCGGTGAAGGAGAGATTCGAACTCTCGCACATTACCACTGGCCGATTGCTGCCCCTGGCGAGAGGCATAAAACGGCCGATTCTGTTGAAAAAGTCGGTTCGCCCAAATGGCCTGAATATTGGCCGGTGAAAACGCCTTTTTTACACGCTGCTACGTGAAATCTGAGCCTGAAAGCCTCAGCCCAAAGTAAAAATCTCAATCTCAGGCGCGTACTTTTCTGCCGTGGCAACCATGACCGAATTTTTCAACAGAATCGGCCAATAGCTGCCTGTCGGGACCGGCTGGAAACGACCCGAAGCGGCTGTTCACGAGTGAGTTCTGTCGTCCAAAAACGGAAACCAAGAATGTCTACGAAAACCAGGGTGATTCAAATTGCCTTGAGCAGCTGCGAGTTACTCGGAACCTAAGAGCTTTCTAACCTCGGCGATAATTTTGATTTAGGGATGCGTTTCCAGCTTCGATACTGAGATTCATTTAGGCGCAGAGCGGATACCTCAGCGATGCTGACCGGATAACCAGATACCCTCGTCAAGCCAGGCGAGAAGGGCGACCGGGGATAATGGTTTGGAGAAGTAATAACCTTGGCCCTGCGCACAGCCCCAACCTCGCATCAGGTGGTAGTGCAGCTCCGTTTCAATCCCTTCCGCCACGACGGAAAGACTAAGATTCCGCACCAAGCTGATCAGGCCTCGGATGATGTGCCATTCGTTGTTACCCGGCTGAAGATCAGCCAGCAGTGAACGATCGAGCTTGACGCTGGTTGCCGGAATCTGGCGCAGGTAGGCCCAGTTACTGTAACCACTGCCAAAGTCATCAATCCCAATGGCAACGCCGAGGTCGCGAAAGCGTTGCAGCTGATCCCTCACGGCCTGGAAGTCGGTTACCAAGACACTCTCGGTGAATTCGAGCTCAATGAGTCTTGGTTCTACCTCGAAGGCTTGCAGGGCCTCGACCAACTGACTGAACAGATTCCCGTCAGTCAGATCCAGTGCCGAGACGTTCAAGGAGACTGTCATTTCCAAGCCCTGAGCTCGCCATTCTGATATCTGCTCGCAAACGCGCCGCACTACCCAGCCGGTGATGTGGCGAATGGAAGCTGTGGTTTCGGCCAGCGGGATGAATTCAGCAGGGCGAATCTCACCTAGCGTCGGATGCGACCACCGCAGCAGTGCCTCAACAGCAACGCACCGGTTGCTGGCAAGATCTACACGAGGTTGGTAGACCAGCCTGAACTGATCAGCGGTGGCAAGTGCCGGTTCAATGTCATTGAGCAGTGCGGTGCTGCGACGCAGGCCCGAATCGATCGCGGGATCGTAATCGAGCCAACGCTGCTCGCTTCGGCGCGCAGCATCAGTGATGCTGGACATCAGGCGCACGATATCCGTGGGCGGGCCGGATTCGCGGTTAAGCTGCAGTACGCAAATCCCTACATCGGAGAAAACGGGGATATCCGCACAGTACAGAGGCCTTTCGAACGCAAGCACTATGCTGTCGACTAGGTTGGACAGTGACAGTGTCCGGTGACTTAGTAAGGCGACGAAGCCCATGGTGCCAGAACGGTACAAACGCGTCTCTCCTGGCAGCAAGTTCAAGACCAGCTCTTTGACCGCCAGCATGAAGTTGGTAAAAAACTCGCTGCCTAGCGACTTCGCCAAACTGTCCATCCCCGATGCGGAGAGCGGCTCTATAAGGATGGCGACCCGGTCCTCCTGATCAGGTGCCCGCAGAATGTCTGCCTCAAATCGCTGCCGGTTGGGTAAGCCAGTCATCGGATCGATGTAATGCGAGCGATGCATGGATTCCAAACGCGCCACCACTACCTGGGCCGCGTTGCGCAGAAAGGTTTGCCCTTGCTCGTCCATCGGCGCGTGCGCTGTATTGTCAATCACGCAGAGCCTGCCCAAGTTGCGCCCTGATGTGACCGTCAGCGGAGCACCTGCGTAATAGCGGATGAATGGAGCGCCTATTACCAACGGGTTGCTCAAGAAACGCGGGTCAGTGACAGGGTCGCATATTTCCAACACGCCCCCTTCGTCGAGACTGTGGACGCATAAGGACATTTCGCGTGACGTTCGTTCGATTTCCATGCCCACACGGGCTTTGAAAACCTGGTAGTCGCGCTCAATGATGCTGACCAGCGAAGTAGGCACCTTAAAATAGCTGGCGACCATCGCCACGATGTTGTTGAGCACAGGGTCTGAGCCGCTTTCAACGTCAGAGGTCAAACGGTCTACGTCGACCAGCCGAGCGCGTTCCTCTTCGGACGATAAGTTGCACGTGGTCATGTCGGCTACTATGAGTGATAAGTCGGTTGAAAACACCAAGAGCAGGCGTTGATTCGATTCCTTGAGCTTACCACGGAGCCAAATTCCCGCAATTATGGTTAGTCATTACACTGTTAGTCACAAACTATAGGCCCTGGTTGTGAGCCGCTTAATGCTGAAGGAGCGGTTGCCGATAATTATCTGCGGTGGCGAACTGTAGTCGTACCGGCTACCGACAATTCGCTCCTCAGTTCTCCGACCGAGCCCCCGAAGGAGCAACATTTGATCAGTATTCTCTCTCGCTGTCTCGAGTTGGTACGCCGATTAGCGCGAAATCAGCCAAGCCCTCCGGTTAGCTACGCGGGTACCGTCATGGTGATTGCGCTTTGTGCCGCCGTGCGCGCTCAGCTTCCATTCACAGCACTACCGTACCTGTTTTTCATACCGGGGCTGATGTTCATCGGTTTCTTCTTCGGCGTTGGATCGTCGGTCCTGGGCTGCGTGCTGGCAGTGCTCACCGCACAATATTTCTTCATTGGTGAGATTGGATTCAATGATGGTTTTGCCGCCTGGGCCAGTAGCGCGAGTTTCACCCTCGTGACTTTTGGAATGGCTTTTGTTTGCGCTTTGTTCCGAAGAACCTTGAGCGCCCTCTACGATGTCAACGATCGCCTGGAGCATGAGGTCGAGCGTCGTACATTGGAGCGAGATGGTATCTGGAACGTATCCCCTGATCTGATCTGTACGCTGTCCGAGGGCGGGGACGTCGTGGCGATGAATCCGGCCTGGCATTCCGAAACTGGGTTTACAGATCAGGAACTCAAGGGCGGTGCATTTTTCAGCTTCATCTCCCCCTCACAGCTGTCGGATACTCTACGCACCTTGGGCACAGAGGCTATCGCAGAGCTCGATACCCTGGGCTTTCGGGCGAATGGCAAACCGCTCCACCTGAACTGGCGAATAACACGTCGACAGGGGCTGTATTTTGCGGTCGCGCGGGACATTACTCTATACAAGGAACGACAAGAAGCGCTCGAACAAGTGAGCTCGCAGTTGCAGCAGAGCCAGAAGATGGAAGCAGTGGGCCAGCTAACAGGTGGACTGGCCCATGACTTCAATAACCTGCTGACCGTGATCACTGGCAGCTTGGACATGCTCGACCGACGTATCGCCCAGGGCAAGCAAGAGGATCTACCACTGTACTTAGGGCTCGCACGAAATGCTTCTGCCCGAGCAGCGTCTCTGACCCACCGGCTGCTGGCCTATGCTCGACGTCAACCACTTGCGACCTCAGTGGTCGACCTGGCGTTGTTAGCTCAAGAAATGAGGGAGCTCATCAGCAGGAGCCTCACGCCGCGGATCGAACTGGAGCTAGTGGCGCCAGAAGAAACTTTGCTGTGCTTATGTGACGGCCACCAATTGGAAAATGCCATACTGAACCTTTGCATAAATGCACGCGACGCTATGCCTCATGGAGGTCGGCTGCAGATCGAAATTAGCCAAACCCGCGTTGATACCGTGGATGGCGTTACAGCGCTGAATGCAGGGCAATACGCACTTTTCCGGATATCTGACAACGGGGTGGGTATGCCACAAAGCGTGCTTGAGCGCGCTTTCGACCCATTTTTCACCACCAAACCCCTAGGCTCTGGAACCGGCCTAGGCCTCTCGATGGTCTATGGCTTTGCCCAGCAATCATCAGGTGAAGCCTGGATCGAGTCAGTAATGGGGGTAGGGACTACGGTGAGCCTTCTCCTGCCATTGCATCATAGTCAGGCCGCTACTGTTGACGTCAGCGTACCTAGTAGTATTGAACACGATTTCCAGGCAGATAACGCCAGAATAATCGTGGTCGATGACGAGGTCGTTATTCGTGACCTTATTAGTGAAGCGCTGGAAGAAGTCGGCTATCAAGTGACCAAGGCTGGAACCGCTGCACAAGCACTTCGGGAGCTGGAAGCACAAGCAGAGGCAGCGTTACTGATCACGGATATCGGTCTGCCGGGCAGTATGAGTGGCGATGAATTAGCGATGGTGGCGCTCGACAAACGTCCGACGCTCAAAGTCCTTTTCATTTCCGGCTTCGTAGAAAACGCTGTCCCGGCGATCGCACTAAAGAGCGACCAGATCGAACTCCTGCTGAAGCCCTTTGCCCTAAAAGAGCTGAAAGCAGTTGTGAATCGCCTAATCTCTTAACGATGAGCAGGCTCGATGGCTCAGGCACACGCCGTGCAATTGGCCACCTTCGTGCCTGACCGCCCTCGAAGTCAATGACGGCATCTTTTACAGTTTGCGAACTACCGTCAGCCAATCCCATTGCTTACATTGCGTTCAACCGAGCACTATTCCTTGATCGAGTAGCTCACAGCAGCTTCGACGTAGGCTCACGACAAACTTGCAGATAAATCCTGTGGGCGCCTGGTGGCGATCAGGAGCGCTGGGGTGGTGTGTTTCATTTGCGGAGTAAGCGGAGGACGGGCTTCTTGCTTGCAGAGCGAAGGCTGCAGGTTGGCACGCGACCGCTTTTGGCCGAGGCTGTGTAAAAACGTTTTCGAGCACGTCAGGTACTCACCACGGGACTGGAAATCGCGCATCTGCGCGAAATCCACATCTGCTGACGTGCCGATAAATTTCAGATTTAACGTAGGCGCGCGCACTTCAATTTTGGCGAAGTGTTTTTACACACTCTGGGCCGATTTCTGCCGCTGGTGACGGGCAGCATTCGGCCCAGAGTGTGTAAAAACGCTCAAGGCCTCGTCGTCTTGGATCATTGACGTTCGTGGCTGAACGAGCGCATGGCAAATACTGCGTATTGCATCAGCCGCGACCTGGAACACGTCAACTCTGTTTATAGCCTCTGGGATGGGCCAAAATCAGCTTTTTTATGCCGATAGCGCCTTCATCAAACCGTGAGCACCGATGAGTTTCATGACTCGTTTCATGTTGTAGGCGAGCACATTTAAACTCATCTCCGCGCCCACCCCGGCCAGCTTTCGCGTCAGGAAGTGCGTCGCACCCATCCATTGTTTGAGCGTCCCGAAGGGATGCTCAACCGTCCGCTTTCGGACTCGCATCATCTCCGGCGCTTTGCTCAGCCGAAGCTGCATCTCCTCCAATACGGCTTCATGCTCCCAGCGTCGAACCCGTCGTTCCGTGCTCGGAGTGCATTGCGACTTCAACGCGCAGCCCTGGCATTTCGAACTCCAGTAACGGTGCAACGTCAGGCCTTTTTCAACGTTGGTATAGCGCCAGATCAGCGCCTCTCCAGCCGGGCAAATGTATTCGTTTTTTGCCGCGTCATAGAGGAAGGCATCGTTATTGAAACGCCCGTCTGCCTTGGCTCCAGAGGTCATCGGCTTGGGCACATAGGCGGTGATGCCGGCAGCGTGACAAGCCAGGATTTGTTCGCTTTTGAAGTAACCTCGATCAGCCACTACCGACAACGTTTCTGACGCCATAGCCTCGCGGGCCTGCTTGGCCATTGAGCTGAGTTGATCGCGGTCGGAACCGACGTTGGTCACCTCATGTGCAACGATCAAATGGTGCTGAGTATCGACCGCTGTCTGCACGTTGTAGCCGACGATTCCCGTGCCACGCGTCTTCATGGAGCGGGCGTCTGGATCGGTCAGTGAGACCTGTTTATCCGGCGATTCATTGAGCTGGATTTCGATCGCTTGAAGCTCCTTCATTTGAGTTTTGAGCTTGGCGATTTTCTCTTCCAGCCGCACGGCGCTAGGCTCGGAAGCTGTGGGTTCTTGCCGATCGGCAGCATCGAGTGCAGCCAGGTAACGCTTGATGCTCGATTCAATTTCTTCCATTCGCCGCTTCAATTTGGCGCTGGTGAAATTGCGGTCGCGGTTGTTGACTGCTTTGAATTTACTGCCATCGATGGCGACCAGATTTTCTCCGAACAGTCCCAACTGCTGACACAGCACAACGAACTGGCGACAGACGCCTTGAATGGCCTTGCTGTTGTCTTTTCGGAAGTTGGCGATGGTCTTGAAATCCGGCATCAAACGCCCGGTCAGCCACATCAGCTCGACGTTGCGTTGGGCTTCTCGCTCCAAACGTCGGCTCGACTGGATGCGGTTGAGATAACCGTAGATATAGATCTTCAGCAGGATCGCGGGGTGGTAAGCCGGCCGGCCTGTGTCAGCAGGAATAGCACCCTCAAAACCCAGACTGACCAGGTCGAGTTCGTCGACAAAGACGTCGACTACCCGCACCGGATTGGTATCGCTGACGTAGTCGTCGAGGCTCTCGGGAAGTAAGGTGCCTTGGCCTCGATGTTCACCTTGGATAAAGCGCTTCATGGGCGATCCCTGCGATGAAATCCTCAGAAATCATAGCAAGAGTTCGCGAAGGCGTTTTTACACACTCTGGGCCAGAAGCAGTCGTTCAATTCTCTACAAAATCAGGGGCGGTTCATTAAAGCCAGATTACTGGTCGCCATCCTCGTGAGCCATCTGAACAAACCGATATAGCGGTGAGTCCTCTGGCGCATGTCGATATACCAGTGTGAGAGGAACCGTGTAGCTGGATTGAGTATCAAGATCTCGATATTTCACACTTTCTCGATGCAACGATCTCAAGGTTTCAGGCACGATAGTGATCCCCTTGCCCGCTGCAACCAGCGTGACTGCGGAAAGCAATCTTGGTACATCGGCTACGATGTGCGGCGTGAACCCGGCCTCTAAAAAGGCAGCAAAAAGCACGTCCTGGATGCCTGGTCCACTAGCCCGCCGATAAAGAACAATGCCTTCTGCTCTCAAAGCTGACAAACCAATGGGACCGGATTCCTGCGCCAGATGATGTCCGATCGGCAACGCGACAACCATGGGCTCTTGACACAGTACAACCGATTTCAGCATGGGATATCGCAGAGTTGTTGATCTTACAAACACAGCATCCAGCGACTCCTCCAACATCGCGTCAAGTAAATCCCGCGTTGTATCTTCGTGAGTATCAAGCGCGACCGTTGGATATCTCGTGTTAAATGCCCGTATCAGCTGAGGAACTTTTGGGTGCAAGGATGCAGAGCTCGTATATCCAACGGCGATCCGTCCATACTCGCCGCGAGCAGCCTGCTGTGCCCGCGTGACCGCCCGATCTACGTTGGTCAGCAGCTCTCGAGCTTCCTTTAAGAACACATGGCCCGCTGCATTGAGACGAATGCTGCGAGGGGTGCGGTCGAACAGTTGCACCTCCATTTCGCGCTCCAAATCCCGAATTTGTGAGCTGAGTGGCGGCTGCTGAATATTGAGGCGCTGCGCTGCACGAGTCATATGTTCTTCTTCGGCGACCACAACGAAGTAGCGCAAATGACGAAGCTCCATGACGATAATACCTTTTATATATGCTTATGATATTTTTGATATATTTTACATTACATATGAGCGTCCATACCATCTTGTAGTCGCAATAATTTGCAGGGTCTGTTATGAGTATCGACTTCCACTCCAGTAACAACAGGTATACCTACGCCGCCCGAGACGCCGACAGCGGATGGGCAACGGCTATTAATTCCATGCTCGCCCCATCAGGTAAACGCGTGGCGGATATCGGATGCGGAGGCGGGATCTACTCCATCGCCTGGAGCAAGCTGGGAGCTAGCGAGGTTACTGGCGTCGATTTTTCCGCCGAGATGGTCGCCGCCGCTCGGGAAAAATCAGCAGGGCAGCCTGGAGTTTCCTTCCAAGTGGGCGCCGCTGAGAACACACACTTGGCGAATGAAAGCATGGATATTGTTTTCGAGCGTGCACTTATTCACCACCTCAAAGACTACGACGCTTGTTTTTCCGAAGCTTTTCGCGTGCTTGCCCCTGGCGGGAAGTTGCTCATTCAGGACCGCACGCCTGATGACGCGCACGTTGCTGGGTCGCCTGTGCACATTCGCGGGTATTTTTTTGAATGCTTTCCTCGACTACAGGAAATTGAAGCCAGCCGAAGGCCTACTGATGATCGAGTTGTAAGCGCCTTATTGAAGGTCGGGTTTGAAAATCCACAGGCTACCCAGCTCTGGGAAATCAGAAAGACCTACGAGAATTTTGAAGACTTGGAATCTGACCTGCGCAATCGTACCGGCCGATCTATCTTGCACGAACTTGATGATGAAGAATTGACCCACTTGATCTCATTCATTGGTGCCCGTGTCGATACTGATAAGCCGATCAAGGAAATGGACCGTTGGACATTATGGCTTGCTGAGAAACCTTAGGCTTGCTTACGATTTAAATTAGTGAGTGGCCGCTCTGGGTCGAAGGCTGCTGCCCGCGGGTTACTGTTTGGACGCATCGAGGTCATTGATGACGTCCAAACTTATCCAAACACCGTTCTGCCAATAGTTTGTTTAAAGTTTGGCGTGACAGTGTAAGCTTCAATAGAAACGTAAGCCGAGCTTAGTTTTTTGGCATCATATGGCTAAGGGACTGGCCGATCATCAGAAGCGCTCATTGAATATCGCGGGCAAGGTGAGCTCCTTGACGAAGCTTGCTGAAGATAGGCTCAAGGTCATGCGAACTACCTGTACGACGTCATGTACAGGAATCAAGTAGCCTTCACCACGTTGCTCGGCAAGCCCCCTCGGAGTGCTCATTGGGTCTTCGGTATTTAGATCGCCTAAGTTCAAACAGGTCACGCCCAGGCGTTGCTGTCTGTAACCTTCGCGCAATGCATCGGCGATACCCCGCAACGCAAACTTCGAGGCTCCAAAAGTGACTTCTGATCTACCACTTTGCGGCAAGCCAGAAGTTGAACCAGTCAATATGATTCTTGGGTTAGCGCTTCTGAGCAGAACTGGGAGCAGCCGTTTTATCAGCATAATGGTCGAAGTGATATTGCAACTGACAATAGCTTCCACTTGGTCGTCGTTGTCTGCCAGGAAGTTGTATGCGGGATTAAAGGCAAACTCTTCCCATATTCCTAAGTTGTAGATCAGCGTATCAAGCCCGTCATCCACCACGGCCTGCTCGATTATTTGAGCAGCCTTTACGGGTTCACCAAGGTCTGCTTCTACCCAACGCATAACGACACCGGCGTTATGTGTAAGGTTTGTGGGGCGGGTGCGAGAGACACCTATCAAGGTGTCCCCATGCTCGCCCAATCCGTCAATTAGAGCTCTGCCCAACCCCTTGCTCGCCCCGACTACCAAAGTTCTCATTATTGCCTCCTTGACCTACGCGGCCACCGCATGGCGTGTATGTAAGCACACGATTAATCGCCTAGAAACAAAGGTCCCCCTAGTCTTCAGCGCGCTCGTTCGCTTCCTTGATGATGCCCGGTGTATCTCGCAGCCGGAAGGTAGCGGTGCCTTCGCCGGCAAACCGGCTTCTTTAACGGTTATTCGACAGTATCAGTTTCGGCTTGCCTGGGTACGCCACAACACAGGCCAATACACCTGATCCAGCCCCATGCATGGGATCATTTCAGCCGCATGCGTCAGCGTGAAACCGTTTCCATCGTAACGCCAGCGCAGCGCAGTGCCACAATTGCCCATACTCATCGCCCTTACCTGACTGCTAAGTTCACCCGTGGCCGGATCAAACTCTACGAAGCCCTGGGGCTCTCTTTCCGGCAGGTTTGGCACTTCGGCGATCAGCGCTGCACGCGCCTGCTCTGGGTGGTCCAGGGGCGATTGGTAAATAGTGTAGAAACAGTTGTAGGCCCCACAGCCGGTTTCGATGATCACTAGCGCTTGATCTGAACCCAAGGCGTACGCTTTGGCTTTTGGCGCGACACCTTCATTCAGATCTTCTTGCCATGCCTCGCGCGTGGCAACCAACACGGCATCCGTGATCTCTTTTGCTTTGTCCGGAGTCAGCGCGGCAGGTGCCTGCCAACTTGGCGCTATTGGAGCGACAGAGGCTTGCGGCACGCTGCCAGCGGGCGCCGGCCCCTTGGAGATCAGTGCGTCCTGCGTGCCGACCCGACCCTGAACCGAGTCCATCAGCAGCAGCGCCGCACTCATCCCGCTTAGCGATGCGTACGATTTACCCTCCTTGAACGGCAGTACCAGGTAGTTCCCGTTGCGCAATTCTGTGATCAGGGCTTGGGCTGACTTACCGTTCAGCGCAAACACCTCGGGTGTATCGCCTTCTTTCAGTTCGCCAGGCTCAAATTGAGACTTGAGTGGTTTGTCATCCAGTGTTGGCTGGCCGCGTGGTTTTGTGTAGCTGAACACCCCGACATGCAAGGCGCCCTGCGGGCCGGCTTCACGTGTGATTCGTACGCTGAACGTTGAAAAGCCAGTGTCGTCACGCTGCTGTACGGCACTTATGGCAGTGCATGTTCGTGTGTTATCGCAGCCGATAATCCAGTCTTTGATTTCGCGCGCCAACGGCACCTTCTCGGCAGCGTGGACGCAGCCAATGCCTGCAGCCATAAGGAATATGAAAGTGCTTCGTATCATCAGACAGACGCCTTTGAACAAGTAAAGCCTATTAGGACAGAATTATTTGCTCATACCTATTGCATGGCCGCCAGTCACAACAGAATCGCCGTATTGAACAATCGGCAAGCAAAAATGGGGGCAGCCCCTAATCCCAGTCAGTTAAGCGAACATCGCCCTCTGTAGGAGCGAGCTTGCTCGCGAAAAACGTCAACGATAACGCGTGTTTCCTGAATGAACGCGGTGCCTGTGAGTTTTTCGCGAGCAAGAGCTAGGCGCCCCCTCGCTCCTACAAAAAGCCTTAACTGACTGGCATTAGGGGCAGACCCTGATTTCACGCAACAACCATAACCCGGCTCTACCATACAACCGCTCAGGAATCGCGCCGAGTGCCCTGGCGCAGCGCATCAAGATGTCGCTGTGCGTGCGCGGCTTGGCAATAGCTGTTGAGGATGTGTGCAATCTGGTCGCAATCCAGGGTGATGCCTTCATGCACCAGGCCGGCAGACAGGATGCGGATCTGCGGCTGGGGCTTTTTGAGGGCCATGGCCTGGTTGCCGAATATCTGTCGCGCGGAGCGATGAACAGGCAGGGGCGCATCGGCACGCAACATCAGTTTCTGCTCCGTCAGCCAGCCTTCGTCATTGATGGAGACGTCGACAATGTCCAGCAGATCCACGGGTGCGCTCAGGGTGTCCGCAAACAGCTGGCGGCGGGTCAAACGCATAAACACGTGTTGCCCGGCGTTGCGGTGCTGCCAGGTGATCAATGCAAACACCACCGCCATCACCGCAGCACACACGGCCAGGCTGGTGGCCCCGCTATTCAGGGCGTACCCCAGCAAGCCCAGGGCAACCAGCAAAAACAGCGGGCTGCGCACCTTGTAGCGGCGCGAGTTGGTGAATTCGGTCTGCTCGGGTACACGCTGGATAACTTGCTCAAGTTCGGCGATCGCACGCTCGCGCTGGGCGTCGCGGGAGTCGGCGTATTCCTGGCTGAGTGCGCCGGCGAGATCCGACAGCGGATCGGAAGGTTGGGTCATGGGTCATCCTCTTTGGACGGTTGGTATCGGCGGTGATACGGGCTGCGTGGCAGCCGACGACGCCGTATGGGTGAGCTGGCTGAACCAGTGTCGGTCGTGTTCGGTGGGTACACGGGTGGCCTCGGCCAGCAGCGCGTCATCCAGGGTTACGCCCAGTTGCTGGAGGCGGAGTGCCGTCGGCGGGTGTGTATCGAACGGGTGCGCGATGGCGTGGTTCAGCGCCGCGTGGTTCAGACGCAGCGGCGTGTGTCGAAGGTGGTCGGCCAGGGCCTGGATTAGGTTGGAGTGGCGCTCGGCGAGCAGCGTGTTGATTTCAGCGTCCAGCGCGATCACCCGCAACAGCGCCTGGCAGAACAGGCGCTTGCCGCCGATGTTGCCGCCCACCCTATCCGCGGCCAATTCCTGAGCGCGGCCCCAGTGATGCACCGCCAGTTGAAAGTAATGCAGGAAACGTTGCGTCATCCAGATCGCCGGGCGCTCGATCCAGGCCGGGTCGGCATCCTCGGCACGGATAAACGCAAAGTGCAGGCACATCAGGCTGAAATGCGCACCGATCTCGCTGCCCCGCTCGGTGTCACGGCTACAGAAATGGCCCAACTCATGACCGATGATCGACTCGGTCTCGGCCTGGCTCAGGGTCGAGAGGTAGGTCAGCGGCAGGTAAAGGGTGCGCCCGCGGAGCAAGTCGCCGGCCGGTTGCAGGGCTACATCAACGCTGGTGACGAAAAACGATTGGTCGATGCCCACCACTATATGTTCGGGCACCGGCGCACCGGTGGCTGTGGCCAGTTGCTCAATCCATGTCCACAAGGCCGGGGCTTTGTCACGCCCCATCCGGTGCCCCAGGAACGCCGAGGACGGGCTATCCAGCGCATGCCATTGCTGGCGCAGACGCCCGATCAACAGGCAGCCCGCCCATAGCACGGCAGTCAGCGGCACCGCCACCAGCAGTATGAGCCAGCCACCGGCTTTCAAATGGCTCCAGCCCCAGCTCAGCTCATACAACAGACTCAGGGCCAACGAGCCCATCAACAGCCCGGTGTACGCCGCCAGCCAATGCCCCAAGGCACGCCAGCAGAGGAACAGGCGGTCGTAGAGAAAATCCCTGGACTTCAGCGCACGCCAGGCATCCAGCCTCAGTTTGAGCCACGTCGCAGGCCCGGCCACCAACGCGGCGAGGGCCAGCCAGTAGGCCAACCCTGCCAACACCTGACGCACGCGGAGCCAGGCGTAGTCGCCGCCGATATTCTGTGCTTCGCGCAGCACGTCATCGACGCGTCCGCTTTGCACACTGGCCCAGGTCATGAGCACCACCGGCAGCAGCAATATCGTCAGCGGCCACGACCACCGCACGAACCGGCCCATGGCTCAATTGGCCTGCAAATAATCGGTCAAAAACGCCTGTGCATTGCCTTGGCTGGACAGGAACTCGTCATAGCCGACATTCAGCGCCTGCGATTCGCCAGGCAGGTACAGCTCGCCCCAGCCTTTTTGCAGCACCAGTACCACGAATTTTTGGCCGTCCACGGTGATGGAATAGCGGGTGTCCTTACTGGTCTTTTCCACGGTCATCTTCTGGATCTTCATGTTCCAGTCGTGGTCCACACCCTCCAACTGCACCAGCGCCTGATTGTCATTGCGCGCACCGATGCGCAGAGTCCAGACTTTCACGCCGCCTTCGCCGGCATAGGCCAGCACTTTTTCCGCGACTTCCGGGCGGTTTTCAGCCTGGGCGCCACCCGCGATCACGGCCAGAACCAGGCACAGCAGCGCTGCCCACTTGCGATACATCAACATTTAGGGTTTCCTCGGCAGTTCAAAGGCGACCATTGAAATCAACGCTCCGGCGCCTGCCAAGGGGTGCGGCCGTGACGCACAACAATAAGGCCGTGACGCACAACAAATGATCGGGCCGCCCAATGTCGATATCATGCAACGCTGCCCACCAGCCCTGACGGACACTTTGCCAATGGACCGCCGAAACCCCTATCTGGACACGCACTTCTGCTTCGATCACCCAGAGGCCCTGAACCAGGCCGGTGTATTCGATGACAGCGCGCGGCAGGTCATGGGCAGCGCGATCGGCCATTACCGCGCGCAGACGCTGCGGTCGCAGCTGCAGTATTTCGACTGCGATCTGCAATTCCCCGACCCGTTGCGCATCCACAAGGTGCTGCCAGACAGCGTGTGCATCGTGCACGTACTGGGTGGGCAATGGCAGCATCGGGTTGACGGTTGGCTAAATGAATACACGCCCGGCGCGCCGCATGTGCTGGGCTTGAGTGAAAGTATGGAAGCCATGGACCAGATGCCTGCCGGCAGCCGTGCGCGCATGGCCGGACTGCGCATCGGCGGCGACTATCTACGCGAATTGGCTGAAGAAGACCCGTCACTGCAATCGCTGGCCAGGCTGCTCGACGATGGCATGCACTTTTCCGAACTGCACGGCTGCCGTGTCGTCGGGCGTTTGTTCGAGCGCCTTTATCACTCGCCCTACCAGGGGACGCTGGAACGGCTGAATCAGGAAAGCCTGAGCCTGGCCGTGCTGGTCGAGCTGGCGACGCACCTGGCGCCACAGCCGGCCAATCCTGAGACCGCGTTGCGCAGCCATTCGGACCTGGCGCACGAAGCACGCTTCAAGCTCGACGCCAACCTGATGAACCCACCCGGCACTCTGGCGCTGGCACGGGAACTGGGCGTGGGTGAAACCACCCTGAGACGTGCCTTCAGCCGGGTGTACGGCCAGTCGATGCTCGATTACCTGCGCAAACAGCGCCTGGAACTGGCGCGCAGCCTGCTGCGCCAGCGCAAATGGCACGTGGCACAGATTGCCCACCGCCTGGGCTACGCCAACCCTGCCAACTTCAACCATGCCTATAAGGCGTATTTCGGCCATGCGCCAGGGGCGGAATTCTGACGTTCGCTGCGCCTGCTCTGTCGGCTTACGCATCAGTGCGCCGAAAGGCTCACCTCTTTGCGTCTTGCTCGGCGCATCGTCAGCGTTCTAGACCCACTCGTGCCCTTCGGCCGCCCACTGTCTCTCGAGGCAATTGCTCGAATTTTCGAGCGGTTGTCTCCTCTGTGCTTATAGTCCGGCATCGACGGAGTTAAATGCATTGAAAACATGTTCGGGGTTGAAGGGGCGTCCATGGCAGGCCGCTATCGGCCGATTCTGTTGGAAAAGTTGGCCATGGTTTCCGCGGCAGAAAAGTAAGCGCTTGAGATTGAAATCTTTACTTTGTGCAGAGGATTCGGGCTCAGATTTCGCGTAGCTGTGCGCAAAAAATGCATTTTGAGCAGTCAGTACGCGGGCAGTCTGGAAGTACCGACTTTTTCAACACAATCGGCCAAAAGAGGAATTCGATCCACTACCGCCCAGCACAAAAGCGAAAACCTCTCGATCTGTGAAAGCTAGTCTGCAAGGGTACGCATCATTTCCTCGACCACCGGCTTCGTGTATTTCTCACTGGTGTCAGTCTCCGGTGGGTCGTTACTGCGGAACCATTCACCTTGATCGAATGCTTGGTAAAGCGAGAAAGCGGGCTGAGGCATGTCGTTAGTCATGCCTAATTCAACCACGGCATTTATGATCCCGTTCATAACGCCGTCGCAAAAGTCATAGAGCAGAGATCCTTGTAGATAGCCTTCCGCAACCGCGACGGACAGTTCGTTCAGCACATCATGCGGTGCAACGTCGAACCTTTCGCAAATGGGAACAAGATCACTCAGCGTCAAACCGTCTGATTCCGCTTTCACCGACAGTTCCTTGAGTTCGATCTTCGGCAAGACCATGATCATGAGCTTCTTCCGGTTAAGTGCGAAGGTAGCGGTTACAGATTGGCCGCACAGCGCTGCCACAGGTCAATTCCATGCTGCAATACGGGTTCATCGTCGGTCAACTTCAGCTACAGGCAATGTCAGCTTTTGGCCGATTTCTGCCGTTCGCGACGGGCTGCAATCGGATCTCACCAGCCAAACCTCAGAAATCACTCGCTTAGCAACAAACTATTTCAGATTGCTGGCACGCGCTCATTATTGAAACCCTGGTAGCTCTGCACATCGAGGACGTCGCCATGGGCCATCAGAAATTTGAATACCACACTGAGTTCTCTCCCTTTCAGTACGTTGTCAGAACCAAAAAGCTCTTCATGTTCAAGTCCGAAGAGCCCACCACTGAACCCGACACCCAGGGTTTTCTGGAAGATTCTGAACGTCAAAACCGCCTTGCTCAATTAGGCAGCGAAGGCTGGGAGCTGGTCAGTGTCCAGCCCGTGGTCAAAGGAGAAGTCAAGGTTGGCAATCAAAACGCGCAAGGCTGGGCTTACGGATTCGCCTTGCCCATCGGGTATCTGCTGTTCTTCAAACGCCCTATCCACAGTGATTGATGATGTTAGTACCGCCAGAAGAAATCCTTACAGTCCTGAATATGGTTTTCTTGCGGCGACCATAGCTTGATCACGGCAAGCTGACGGCATCAGGAATGACTAGAGCCCAGCCGTGATCCAGTACCCGCCTCTCACTGCACTCACTCGCCGAATTGCCTTGCCAGGTCTCATCGTACTTATCGGATGCAGTCTGCCTGTCTCTCATGCGGCCGCTGCTTCAGCCTCTGAACAGGCCAACTTGGACGTGATGATCCGCCAGTTAAATGCCTTGGAGGACACCGCACGTCGTAGCGCTCAAGTGGCCGACGAACCTGGCAAGCGTTACTTCTTCGATTACCAGCGCCTAGCAGGTGATATCGCCCGAATTCGTCATGGGTTGGAGGGCTATCTAACCCCATCCCGAGCCCAGCCTCGTGATCCTGTTGAGCTGTCAGGCCAATACACGACAGAAGAACGCAAGCCATGAGCATGAGCGGCGCTCAGGCTGCTGCGTTTCAAGCGGCGGGAGGGTTCCCTGCCTCGACGAGCTACCTGTTTTTCGTCGGCGTCGCTGTAGCCATCATCTTTATGTGGGGCGCCTGGGCTATCTGGAGCTGCTACCGAGGATGGGCCACTGGCAACCTTGATCGAACGATTGCCTCGACCTCGGTCGTCCGCATCCTACTGCTTTGCATGATCCTCACCACATTTGTTCTTAGTTGACCCTATGGGAGATACACCATGACTTCATTCTTAAAACCGGGCTGCATGCTGATCGGGTTGCTTGCGCTCCCCCAACTGGCCATGGCGGCTCTTCCGCAGTCTCAGCCTCCTACCCGGGGGGAAGGCTCTAACCTGATGCAAACCATGCAGAACTACGCCTTTGACGGTTTTTCTTTGCTTGGCCTCATTATCTGCGCCGTCATTTTCAGTGGTGTTGCTTGGCATGCCTTCGGCACCTATCACGAAATTCAACTTGGCAAGAAGAAATGGGGAGATCTGGGGGCGACGGCCGCAGTTGGCGTCGCCATCCTCGGTGTCGCTATTTTTCTGGTCACCAAGGCTACAAATATTCTTTAAAGAGCCGTGGCCATGACAGAACTCTCAGACGATGGGACCCTGATTTTCCTTCCAGTGCGATTGAACAATCAGCCAGTCATCATGGGCGGCCTTACCGCTGACGAAATGTGGGCCACCTTGGCGTTAAGTACCGGCGCAGGGCTGTTGATCGGAATTCCGGCCGCGATATTGACCCAGATTTTGGCACTTATCATAGGCGCAGCCATGCTCTGTGCAGTCCTTGGGCTGTTTCTTGCCAGTCGTTTCTTGCGTCGGTGGAAACGCGGCAGGCCAGATACATGGCTATACCGCCAAATGCAATTGAACATCGCACGGTTTTTTCCGACCTGGAATAAAGCCCTGCTGATCACACGTTCAGGTGCGTGGACCTGCCATCGAACGGAGGTTCAATGACTTACCGTAAAAAAGTAGACGCCCAGTTGGCCCACATCAACAGCCTGCGCATGGTCATTGGCCTGCTTGTTGCCCTGGGTCTGTACATGGCTTATGGCTGGCAGAGCGCACCGCGTGACCTGACTGTTCATGTGCCTCCAGATCTGCGTTCAGGTAGCACCCGCAAGTGGTGGGATATTCCACCGGAGACGGTATACGCCTTCGGGCTGTACATTTTTCAGCAGATGAATCGCTGGCCCGTTGACGGTGAAACCGACTACGAGGACAACATTACCCGCTTGGAAAGCTACCTGACGCCCAGCTGCAAAGCCTATTTGCAGAAAGATTTCGAGCTACGCCGCAATAGCGGTGAACTGCGCAAACGTGAGCGGGGTGTATTTGAAATTCCAGGCAGAGGCATCGACGATAAGTCTGAGCAACATATTGAACAGCACAGCATCAATGACTGGACCGTCAACCTGGACATCACCGCTGACGAGCACTACGGTGGGGAGCGCGTAAAGCGGGCATTTGCTCGCTATCCGTTAAGAATTATCCGATTCGACGTCGATCCCGAAAAAAACCCTTTCGGCCTGGCCTGGGACTGTTATAGCAGCAATCCACAACGCATCGAAGTCTCCGCAGAAACGACCAGAGCAGGAGGCAAATGATGACACGCCGCCTACTGATCATCGGGCTCTTAGCCCTTCACTTCTGCGGGTTGGCCAACGCCGTCGAAATCTTGCGCTGGGATCGTATCCCTATAGCACTGCCCTTGATCGTGGGTCAGGAGCGTATTGTCTTTGTGGACCAAAACGTACGGGTGGGTGTGCCTCGTAATCTCGTCGACAAACTGCGCGTGCAGAGCACCGGTGGTGCCCTCTACCTGTTGGCGAAAGAGCCGATTGAACCGACTCGCTTACAGCTGCAGATCATGAACTCCGGTGAGATCATGCTCGTGGATATCATCGCAACGGTAGGGAAACCGAATCAGGCCGCACCAGAGCCCGCAAAAATAGTTGCCGGGGAAAGCCTCGCGACACGTTACGGGCAAGTCGACGCCAAACCTACAAACCGCCAAGCTGCCGCCCCCTCGGTCCAATCCGGCGCACAAATCGCCGAGGATGATCCGCCGACGCCCCGGCGCGAAACGCCACTGCCTGTGGTCATGACACGCTATGCCGCCCAGATGCTTTATGCCCCACTGCGCACCGTTGAACCCGTGGAGGGGATTGCTCAGATCAATCTCAAGCGCGGTTTGGACCTCACCACCCTAATGCCGACATTGCCGGTCGAAGCCTCTGCCTTGGGGTCGTGGCGGTTAGACGAGTATTGGGTCACCGCGGTGAAACTACGTAACACAAGCGCCCAAAACCTCACATTGGATCCGCGTGACCTGATGGGTGACTTTGTCACCGCGACTTTTCAGCATCCCTACCTTGGAGCCAAGGGTGATGCCAGCGATACCTCGACGGTCTACCTAGTGACCCGTGGCCACGGTCTAGCCGAATCGTTGTTGCCGGCAGCCATCAGCCAGATCGATCCGAAGGGAGGTCGTCGTGAAGAGTAATCCACTTGTTAAATACCTGGTCATACCGTTCGCGATCTTGGCGATGTTCGTGATGGTTAAATTGTTCAGTCGCGGCAGTGCCGTAGAGCAGGTTCAGGCACCAGAAACGGTCGCGCTCAGTGCGGACGAGGCCAAAAAGCTGGGTGTTGACGGTGATACTCCCGGTGACACGCTGCGCACCATTGTAGTGGAAAGCCGACAGCTCAAGGACCAAGTCTCCAATGCTTTGAAGAACAATGATGAGTTGAAACAACAGAATATTGAGCTGCAAAAGCGCTTGCAGACCATAGACCAAAACGTCGACAACAAATTACAGAACGTCCAGCAAACGCTGAAACAAGAGTCGCAGCAACAAAGCCAAACCATCCTGGATACGCTGCAGCAGCAATACAACACCCTGAGCAACAAAAGCGGCAGCGGTAGTTCATCTGGAGCGGACTTGCCGATCGGCTTCGGCGTTCAGCCAGGTGATGGTGAAGGCTTCAAAGGCGGACCTGGCGCGGACGTTGTTTGGATAGAGCCGCAGGACGCAACGCCGGTCGATGTCAACGGCAAGCCCATCGCTGCTGGGTCAAATCAAACGGCAAGCGGTTTCAATTTCCCGACCTCTTTTGGCGAGTCCGTGGACCGAGGTCAAAATGCACTGCGCACGGGCGCTCAAAGTGTTGCGAATGAAATCTCGCCACAGGAGGCCCGCAAACAGGTGCGTAAGGTCTATACCTTGCCGCAGAACTCGACATTGATGGGTTCGGTGGCCATGTCCGCGCTGATCGGCCGGGTGCCCATTGACGGCACTGTAAACGACCCTTACCCGTTCAAGGTATTGATCGGGCCGGACAATCTCACGGCCAATGGCATCGACTTGCCCGACGTCGCAGGCGCGGTGGCCAGCGGAACAGCGTCTGGCGATTGGACCCTGTCTTGCGTACGCGGGCAGATCAAAAGCCTGACGTTCGTCTTCAATGACGGCACTGTGCGCACGCTGCCACAACCTCAGGAAGAAACGAATGGAAGTCAAAATAGTAACAACCAGAACAATGGCAACCAAACCACCATTCAGGGTGGCCTGGGCTGGATAAGCGATGCCTATGGCATTCCTTGTATAAGTGGCGACCGCAAAAGCAACGCCTCGCAATACATTGGCTCGCAGGTACTGATTACCGCCGCCGGCGCAGGTGCTGCCTCCCTCATCAAGTCAGATGGAAAAAGCGGCTCTTTTATAAACCCTCAGTCCGGGACCATCGGTTCTGTCGGCGGCTCGGGCAGTGAAGCCATGGGCAAAATCATTGGTCAGGGCGTCAATGACGTCTCCAGCTGGATCAACAAACTCTACGGGCAAGCTTTCGCAGCGGTGTATGTACAACCCGGGGCAAAGATAGCTGTGCACCTGGACCAACAGCTGACCATCGATTACGAACTCAATGGCCGCAAGGTCAACTATCGCTCAGGAGCCCGTAATGTTTCGACTGCGCTTGACTAATCATGGCTTAAAACTAGGTGCATACCTGGCCATCGCCCTACTCGCCTCGGCCTGTTCCACCAACAAAGACGAATTGCTCCCCCATGGGGACCGCACAATGATGGACGTTTGGGATCAAGGTTCCAGCGGCTCAAGCAACTCGAGCAGCCGCCAGTTGCTCGATGCCCGCCAGGATCTGCGACGACCATTGCAGCCTAATCAGGCGGGGGCTCTGGACGACAACGCCAAATTTACACGCACAGCTCAGAACGAGATTTACAGCCAGTTTAAGCGCCTGCCCAATCCGGACCTGGTCATGTATGTCTTTCCTCACTTAGCGGGTTCAGACCCTGCACCGATTCCGGGGTACACCACCGTATTCCCACTGTACCAGCGCGTGCAATACGCCATGCCCGGTGAACGCACGGAGGCATATTGATGGGATTATTTGAGTGGTTTAAAACACGACGAACCTCAGACCGCATCGAGCCCGATCTCGCATCAAATACTTCCGAGCACGTCGACGTGCTGGCATCAGTGACTGAGTCCTTTGAGGCAGCGACTGAGCGCTATTTCTCACGCCTGGCTGCCATGGGCATTCCGTCACCAAGCGATTGGCGTAACCCCAAGAAAAAACCAGCCACTACCGCTGACGTTGATCGGATGTATGACGTGAACCCATCCTTTGTGGACCTTCTGCCCTGGGTAGATTACCTGCCAGGGGAGAAAGCCATGCTGTTGGAAGATGGCGCGTCACGTGCTGCGTTCTTCGAACTAACACCTATTGGAACCGAAGGTCGAGATCCCGATTGGTTACGCAAAGCCCGGGACGCCCTGGAAAACGCTCTGCAGGACTCTTTCGATGAGCTGGAAACCTCCCCGTGGGTCGTGCAGTTGTACGCTCAGGACGAAACCAGTTGGGACAACTACCTGCAGCTATTACACGACTACATTCAACCGCGGGCACAAGGCAGTGACTTCACCGAGCTCTACTTGAAGCTGATGAAGCAGCACCTGGAAGCTATTTCCAAGCCAGGCGGGCTGTTTGAAGACACTAAGGTCAGCCAGTTGCCTTGGAGGGGCCAGCAACGGCGTGTTCGCATTGTTGTGTACCGACGTACCCAGGGTGCTCAAGCGGACGTGCGCGGCCAAGCCCCTGGTCCTTACCTGAAAATCATCTGCGATCGCTTAATAGGCGGGCTGGCTAACGCCGGCATCAAAACCCATCGCATGGATGGCCACGCTATCCGTCACTGGCTGATTCACTGGTTCAATCCACGGCCTGACCATCTCGGCCCTGCAGACGCTGATATCCGCCGGTTCTATGAGGTAGTTTGTAAGCAGGTGCCGGCAACGGAGGAAGGCGAGCTACCGCTAGCCAGTGGGACCGACTTTTCGCAAAACCTGTGTTACCGCGAACCGCTGTCGGACACAGAGAAAGGCCTGTGGTACTTCGACGGACTGCCCCACCGCGTTGTGATGCTCGATCGTCTGCGAGAAGCACCCAAGACAGGACACCTGACCGGCGAAACTCGCAAGGGCGGTGATGCACTGAACGCGCTGTTCGACAAAATGCCAGAGGACACCATTCTCTGTATCACCCTCGTGATCACTCCTCAGGACATCCTTGAAGGGCATCTGGAACAGCTCTCGCGCAAGGCTGTTGGTGACACCCAGGCCTCGATCCTGACCCGCGAAGACGTCGCCACCGCCCGCCAATTACTCGGCCGCAAGCACAAGTTGTACCGAGGCAGCGTAGCATTTTACCTGCGGGGGAACGACGACGCGCAATTACAGGAACGTAGCTTGCAATTGAGCAGTGCATTACTGGGCGCCGGCATGGAGCCGGTGGAACCTCGTGATGAAGTGGCCCCTTTAAACTCATACCTTAGATGGCTGCCCGGCAATTTTGATCCCAGCGAGCGCAAAGCACTGGAGTGGTACGCGCAACTAATGTTCGCTCAGCATATTGCGAACCTAGCCCCCGTCTGGGGACGGTCGACCGGAACCGGGCATCCAGGCATCACCCTCTTCAACCGTGGGGGCGCGCCGATCACCTTCGATCCACTGAACAAGCTGGACCGTCAGATGAACGCTCATCTGTTTATCTTCGGCCCCACCGGCTCGGGTAAATCGGCCAGTGCGACGAATATCCTTAGCCAGGTCGTTGCCATCTATCGACCGCGCCTGTTCATTGTAGAGGCCGGCAACAGCTTTGGCTTGCTCGGTGATTTCGCCAGCAAGTTGGGCTTGACGGTAAATCGTGTTCGGCTGGCCCCAGGGTCAGGCGTCAGCCTGGCCCCCTTCGCAGATGCAGTGAAACTCATTGAGCCCAGCCAGAACGTAAAGATTCTCAAGGCTGATGATCTTGAGGCCTCGGACGAGCACCTGGCCAGCCAGACCGAAGATGAACAACGCGACATCCTGGGCGAGATGGAAATTGCGGCCAGGCTGATGATCACGGGTGGTGAAGAAAAAGAGGACGCCCGCCTTACTCGTGCCGACCGTAGCGCCATCCGCCAATGCATATTGAATGCAGCGAAAAAATGCGTGACGGAACAACGTATCGTTCTGCCCGAAGATATCCGTGAAGCGCTGCGAGAAATGGGACTCGAACCCGGTATTCCAGACGCCCGAAGCTCACGATTCTTGGAGATGGCGGAAGCCTTGTCCATGTTCTGCATGGGCACCGAAGGCGACATGTTCAACCGTCCAGGTACGCCGTGGCCGGAAGCGGACATTACCATCGTTGATCTAGCCACCTACGCGCGCGAGGGCTACAGCGCGCAGATGGCCATCTCCTATATCTCGCTGCTCAACACAGTCAACAACATTGCAGAGCGAGACCAGTTTAAAGGCCGCCCACTGATCTTCTTCACTGATGAAGGCCACATTCAGTTGAAGGTGCCATTGCTGTCCCCCTACTCCGTCAAGATCACCAAAATGTGGCGAAAGCTCGGCGCCTGGTTCTGGATGGCCACCCAGAACGTTGACGACGTGCCGCCAGAGGCCTCAGCCCTGCTCAACATGATCGAATGGTGGATGTGCTTGAACATGCCGCCTGATGAGGTGGAGAAGATCGCGCGGTTTCGTGAACTGACTCCTGCACAGAAGTCGATGATGCTGTCAGCGCGTAAAGAAAGCGGCAAATTCACCGAGGGCGTCGTGTTGTCCAAAAGCATGGAAATGTTATTCCGGGCGGTCCCGCCCAGTTTGTACCTGGCCCTCGCAATGACCGAGCCGGAAGAGAAAAAGCAACGCTTCGACATCATGCAAGCCAAAGGCTGCAGCGAGCTCGATGCCGCCATTGAAGTTGCTGCAACGCTAGACCGCTATCGCGGTATCGAACCTCACATCATTACTTTCCCCGAGCAAGTCACGGCCTTGGAGCGCCAAGCATGAGAGCATTGAATTCCCTGACCCAGAACCTGATTGAAAGTCTGACCCAGCTGCTTGAACAACCAGGTGAAGACGCCCTTCAAACCCTTGAGGTGTGTGCACCCGTTTTGATAGAGCAACTGCAACAGGTTTTGGTTCGTGCGGTGGATCGTCGTGACATCGAGTCCCAGCTTCAAACGGCGTTAGCCAACTGGCTTCGACAGCACCCTCAGCCCGAGAGTGCTGAACACGCCCTCCTTGAAGCACTGCGTAATCAAGCACTCTTGTCATCGAAGCCTACGGCCGAGCTCCACACATGATTCGGTCTATGGGGGCAGTGGGATTTCTAGGATTATTTTTGGTTACTGTCGGCTTTGCAGTCCTCAAAAGCGAGGTGCAAACACGACAACATTCAGGCCCCTGGACGTTCGGGCAGGTTAATGCCCGCTGGACTGTGACAGAGTTTGCGGATCTGGAATGTCCTTATTGCAAGGCCTACACGCCGGCTCTGAAGGCCTGGGTCCAGAAGCAGAAGAGCGTGAACTTGCAGTGGCACCACCTGCCATTGGATTTTCACGGTTCGGCCGCGATAAACGAAGCCAAAATCGTTGAATGTGCGGGAGAGTTGGGTGGCGCGCTGGCATTCTGGCAAGCCGTCGATCAGATCTTTGAGCAAACCCGTAGCAACGGCCTCGGCTTTAATGGTCAGCTGGAGATAAGCCACGTCAATCGCCAAGCGCTAATGGACTGTGCTGTTAACAATAAACAGATTTCTCAACGCATTAGCCGGCAGACGGAAGAAGCCATAAAGTCCGGGGTTTCAGCGACACCGACCGTGCTGATTAGAGACAACAAAACGGGTAAGTCGCTAAAACTTGAGGGACCTGCCGATGAGGTGATGTTGCTGTCGGCAATTGACTTGTTGATACAAAAAAATAACTAGCTCCGCACCATATTTGCACTACCGAGTCGCGCGGCAGACGACGGCACCTCGTGTCAGGTGTCAGATGAATACTGTATCTGTACAAATTTTGCGATGACCTTCGCGCCCACTTCGATGGACTAGTACATTTGTACTATTGTCTGAAAATAAAAGTTCGCAGAATGTAATCCACACCTATTTCATAGGTGAGAGTCTGCAAGCTCAACTCAAGATATATAAAATATGACATAGAGAATCATCAATGCATTTGGGCCTAAAAAACCAAGAGGACTGAACAAGATGAAAAAAATTTCCACGCTTGACCTGTTGTTCGCTGCGATCATGGGTGCTTCGCCGGCTGCTTTCGCCGCCGACTTGGTCGATGTGTCCAAACCTCCCAGCCAGGTTGCCCAAGGCGCGCCCGCGCCGGTTAGCCTGCAAGCGGAGCACGGTAGCGACTACGGTCCGCTGATCGCCTGCGGCACCGGGGGCTCATCCTCGGTCCGGAGGTTGGAGGAAGTGGGGGGTAGCTGCTCAACCTCGGTCCGAGGTTGAACGCGGCGGGACGGCTGGACGATATGTTCCTGGTGATCGAGTGTCTGCTCTGCGAGGATCAGGCACGCGCTTGCGAGTTTTTGGATTACTTTTAGGCTAGGTACGAGCAATTTCGCTCAGGGAGAGACTTATGAAACTGCGCTATATCTTTTTTTCCGCTTTGTTAGCTTTTTGCTTCGGCGCTAATGCATCGGCTGCCGGCAAAAATCCTTTCACTCAGCCATGTCGTGCAGATGATGGCTGCACTATTCCTTATGTTCACTGGGAAGAGGGTTAATTTGCAAGGGACCTAACCCCGTGCAGAATCCTGTCCCATCCAGTAGTTTTTTGCCTCGGCCAGCTCCGGCCGAGGCAACCCCTCGCAACCTACACTCATCTGGTCGACCTCTGCTGACCGATTTGCCCCCCTCCCGTCCGTCAAAACAATTTCAATGCTGGTCAACCCGCTTTTGCCCTTAATGGCAATAAAGATCGTCTAATGGTCACTTATCGACAAAAACGGCCGTGATGCTCGCGCCTCCATAAGTCCTGATAAAATACGTTATCACCCTAATAGCCCTGGAAGGCTCGACATGACGTTTTACATCGCTCCGTCCTACGATTCGCACTACTCCTGCCCGAATGGTCATAACAACAGCAGTGGTGCCATCGACGTTGATAGACGGACCTGGACCTGCACTCAGTGTCATCATCCGCTTGATATTGACATGACCGACAGTTCCGGGCTCACGCTGACCGTTGAGCGTCACCCTGCGAAGACTATTCGCAAGGGTGACCATATCGTGTGGGACAAAGGGAATTCTCACCTGGCCTCGGGTAAGGTCCACCGCTCCTTTGCACCGGACAGCAAACAACAGGCCACACACTGGACATTGTTTGTCGAAGGTTACGGCTCTGGAACGGTTCCGGCTAACCAGTACATCAACCGAATTTGAAACCTGGCCACCGTGAGGATCGCCCTATGTCGCAATTCGACCCGCTGCGCGATTTCTACCAGCGCCGCCAAATCGTCCGCCTGGATGCGTTGGCCAGCGGCGTACAGTTGGTCAACCTACGCAGCGAATCCCCCCGGGGCAGTTTCGTGTTTCCCGGTACCGACTACCTGGACAACATCGAGGTCGGTGGCCACCCGGTTGGCCACGTCGATTACGGCCTCAGTCCGCTGGGCGATCGCGTGTACATCAACATGCTCGAAATCGAACGGGCACAGCGGGGGCAGGGCATCGGCCTTGCCGTGCTGTGGCAGCTGTGGCGCACGCACCAGGTGCCCATTGTGCCGCTGGATCAGTGCACCTCATCCGATGGTTTCTGGTACCGGGCTCGCCGGCGATTCGCAGCGGCCGGCGCCGTGCTCGGTGAGGAGCTGCGCGGCGACGAGCGACAAATCCTGGAACAGCAACGCTGGCAGCACCTGGTGCCGGAATCTGTAAACGACCGCTCCCACCGTAAATATTGGGAATGGGTCGCCAGTGAACATGCGGCAGGTCGACCTGCAGGGCCGGGCATACGATGAATGAACTCAATCCCCCCCAGTCCACCGCCGTGCTGTTGCCGATCGGCGAACGCCGTCTGAGCGCCGTTGAATTCCAGCAGTTGGCCAGCGTGCCGGCAGCCGTGGAATGGTTCGCCAATATCGACAACCCACGCACCCGACGCGCTTATCAAAACGACCTGGAAGACTTCTGCGGATTTGTCGGGCTCACCGGCGCCGATGAATTCCGCGCAGTTACCCGTGCGCACGTGTTGGCCTGGCGCGCCCAGCTGGAAACGCGGGGCCTGGCAGGGGCCACGGTCCGGCGCAAACTAGCGGCGCTGGCCAGCTTGTTTGATCACCTCCTGGAGAACAACGCCATTGCCGGCGGTAACCCCGTGCATGGTGTCAAACGGCCCAGGATTGAAACCAACGAGGGCAAGACGCCGGCACTCGGTGACGACCAAGCTAAAATGCTGCTGACGGCGCCGGATGACTCGACGTTGAAGGGGATGCGCGACCGCGCCATTTTGGCGGTGCTGCTGTACCACGGCTTGCGCCGTGAGGAAGCCGCGCAACTGATGACTGGTGATATGCAGGACCGGCGCGGTATCAAACACCTGCAGGTAAGAGGGAAGGGCGGTAAAACCCGCTATTTGCCGCTGCACCCGGTCGCGGCTGAACGGATTCATGAGTACCTGGAGCGCGACACTCTACGCGAGCCAGGCAATGGCCCGCTGTTTCGCTCAATCCGCGGTCGCACCGCCGGCGGGGCAGTTACGGGTAACGGCATCTACAAGGTCGTGGCCCATTGGGCACAGGCGGCGGGCATCGACGTTGACGGGTTGGGCGTACACGGTCTGCGGGCCACAGCCGCGACCAATGCGCTTGAGCATGACGCCGATATCGCCAAGGTCCAAGTTTGGCTGGGCCATGCCAATATCAGTACGACGCGCCTCTATGATCGGCGCGGCCAGCGGCCGGAAGACTCCCCCACCTACAAAGTGAAATACTGATGGCCACAGGCGGTTAAATTACGGTCCAATCCGGCGTGTACATGAGCGCGAGCCAGCCCGCACCGGCCAGGAATGGGCCGAAAGGTTGAGGGCTTTTGCGATCGATTTTACCCGTCACCATCCCTACGCCAAAAAACACCGTTGCGGCCAGGGTCGACATCAAAAGCACGCCTGGCAGGATCTGCCAGCCCCCCCAGGCGCCGAGCATGGCCAACAGCTTAAGATCGCCTTGACCCATGCCCTCGGTATCGCTGAACAGCTTACTAACGCCACGTAAAAGCCACAGCACCAAGTAGCCTCCAACGGTTCCCCACACTGCACTGGTCAACGAGGTGAACAGCTCAACGCTATTGACGATCAATCCCAACCACAGCAGCGGCAACACCAGCACGTCGGGCAGCAGCTGGTGTTCAAGGTCAATCAGGCTCAAAGTCAACAACCCAGCCACCAGGACCATGGCCGCGAACGCGGCCGGGCCCACCCCATAATGCAGCCCAGCCCAGCCCGCGAGCAGACCCATGGCCAGCATGGTCAGCCCCACGCGCAGGCTGAAGTGATCCGGTCGCCATGCCAAACCGAGTTGGCCCGGGCCATCAGGGTTTCGCGCAATGCCCAATGTCTCCGACGCATCGAGCAGCCACTGGCGCTCCACCGCATAAGGCAATCGCACCACCACGGCGCTGACCGGTAGGCCGCCCAGCAGTCCTAACAGGAACAGGCCCATTGGGAAGAATTCGTACACGCTAATCCTCCTAAGCGCCATTCACAGGCGTGGCCTGGCTCTCTTCCCACCATCACTGCCCTGGGGAGTGAGGACCGTCCACATCGCTTTGCATCCCCACCAGCGGACCTTCGGCATCCGGCATGGCTTCACCTGCTTCTTCAGCAGGAATGTCTGCGGTCTTCTGATGCTCCAACCCGCTGCACGGCAATGCCACGACGCTTAACCGCTCCGCAAAGTAGGTGTCGAACAACTGCCAATCTGGGTACTCATCCGGTGCCACGCTCAGCGCGGTCAGGCGACCGATTAAGCCACAAAGCCAGTCTGCGCACTGCAAAGTCTGGAACAGGTAGCTTTCTCCCTGCAACGGCGGCTCAATCATCGTGCGGCATTTTTCGGAGGCATCTTCGAACATGGCCAACGTACAGGCTTCAACGTTGCGCTCACGCCACTCGTTGCCGGCTTTCTGCTCATCCAACACCAGGATAAACGTCGAGCCTTCCTTAGCGCAGAAACGGTCAATTTTGCGCACGGACTGCAACAGCTGCCGCTTGAACGTCTCAGTCGAGTCATGCGCATCAGGGTCGGTGGTCTTATGTTCCCCGGTGTAGAACACATGCCCCTTGATACCCTTGATATGGGTTAGCAGTCGGAAGGTCGAGCGTCTTAACTCTTTGTACTTTTGAACGTTCCTGGGCGCGTACAGCTGCGAGCCCTTTTTTTCCCACTGGTACGCCGGCAGATTGCCGGGGTTGTCGTGCACCAGGTCGTAGGACAGCAGCTGGCACTTTAGTTTGTAGAAGTAAATCGCGAACTCGCGCACTTCATGGGCAGGGATAAGCATGCCGCCGAGGCCAAATACAGGGCTGGTTTTGTACTTGGGGTGGTTCCGAGCGACGTACTGACCGACGTGGCCAAACTCATCCAGGTAAGCGACATAATGCATGCCGAGTGATTTCCCTATGCCAAAAACACGAAAGCCCGCAGCGATTTCTCGCAAGCGGGCCTCGGAAGGTAGGCACATGGTTAACCATATGCGTTGATCAAATAATAGCAATCAGTGAGCCGCTATTCAACTATTTGTTGAATAGCGGCTCCAGGGCCCTCGCGCCTAGGGGCGCCTGCTCCTCGATGGTCGAGCCAGGAGCTGATTCGTTGGTACCAAGACGCTCACCAGTGTCAATGAACTCGTACTCAGGACGGATCTGCACCTGGCGACCATAGGGGGTCCAGTAGGGTACTTCGACCTTGTGTTCAATCACGCCGATCAAGCGGCCATCGTCTTAAACAAATGTTTTCATGGTGTTGCCTCATGTAGGTGCGGTATTCGCGGTGATCATGATGAGGCATTTATTTCGTAGTCCTCGTTGAGGGTTTCCGACTCCCTCAGCTCCAGCTGACTTAACCGCGTGTGTACTGGCAAAGGCCGCTAAATGGCATACTGCTGGTCTGCGGTCTATTCATTGATCCAGACTCTGGATTTTGTTCTTAACCACCCCGTGAAAAAAATGACAAATGCCCGAGATTGCTGCCATCAGCATGATAAGAGGTGCCCAGCCTTCGGCAATGGCTTTTTGGTCCATTGGTTGTTCAGCGGCCAAACCCAACATAACGATGGCCATCATCGCGAAAACAACTAGCACGCCGCAGAAAAATGCAGATCTATACGCTTTGCGTAATTGCGCCTCAACTTTCAGTAGGTGGGCTTTTTCGTTTCTCATTGCTGCATCCTTTTGAGTGCTTTTTGCTGCCTACTCGTTAGCTTTGTGGTTTGCCTTCTCGCGCCACTTGCTTTCGGCGCCTGATTGGGTAGTGCTGCGAACGTCGATTCGTTCGCCGCGAAAGTCTCCATACGCACGGTAGGAGCTGCCGTCCTTGCAACGCTTGGGCTTGATAGTACCGCTGAGCAGCGCCTTTTGGAAACTGATCAGCCCTGTGTGAGGGTCGGTAATTGCTGGCATGTGAGTTCTCCTACGCGGTCTTGAGGATCGAAAAGCTTTCCTTTCCTACGCACCTGGCCCCATGTTGACGGCGGGGCTTGGATGTACCTGGTGCGTTTTCCTATCCACTTCGGCATGCAAGTGGTTTCTGTTTAGAGCCGGCTAGCGGCTCACTTTGCCCGAACGCACGTCGAGGTAAAGTCGATTGGCTGTGGTCATGCCGCCGCAGTACATGAAATACATACCTTCACCTTTGACAGGCGATGCCATCCACCCACCGATTTCTTCGAAGTCACCGGCAGTGCAGGTGCCGTTGTCTATAAGCTCACGGGTTGCTTTGGTGAACTGGGCGGGGTAGAGAGGGTAATCATCCGAGTTTTTGACCAGTACGTCGTCACCGGAAGCTCCCTCCCTTGGGTCTGCAGGTCTGTCTTTTGTAAGCGACTTTGTAGGCACCCACTCTGCGAACATCCCGTTATTGATGCCGTTGCTGGCGACGCACGCGGAGTTACCGCTCTTCACGTATTCACTGAAGCCACCCGAGCAAGAAGCTGAGTAGGGCTTGGTTACGCGGACCCACGCGCCTTTCGTCTCCAAATCCTCGACGCCTTCGCGGAACATTAGCTGACCAGCAACCCCACATTTAACGGATGGACAGGTATGACGCGCCACTCGGTCGGCAGCTACCCAGAGACTCGGTTCTGCAACAGCAATGTTAACGGACGTCAATAAGGCCATGGCAGTGAGCAAGGCGGGCATTTTGGTTGCGATTTCCATGTCGTAATTCCTTTGTTTTCGCGGACACGAAAATGGGCGTCCTCCTAACCCGCACCGCTGCGAGGAAGGACTTGGTCGTACCTAGGCCATTTCCGGTGCAGCGAAGAGTGTGTTGGCTGGTTTCGCGGCAGGAAGAAGACAATTTTGTTCACGACTAGTCGCGCAGGCCTACCGGAAAGCCGGCAGAGACCTCGTGACAGATGCTGTTTTTTGCCACCCAGGAGAGCTTTTAAGGAGTGCCATGTTGATTGAAGTATCTGGAGTGCTTAGAAATCTTCCGGCAGGTGAAGAGACGCAATGGCGGGAAGATACTGATAACGTTCAGGCCATGCGAGACTCGACCAACAAACTCTTACAGGAAGCTCGCAAACTAGCTCCGCAGATAGAATCGCTCAACGATATAGATGCTTACCTTGTGGAGCATCAGGATGGAGATGCTCATCTGGTGCAAGCTCTGCGCTCATCAAGGTATCTGGATCTTTGGTCGGATGAACTCGTAAGGAATTCCTGGCAGTACCATGCCGCTCTGATGGACGGGTTCGATGGCTCGGATCTACGCAAACAGACATATTGCGAAGGACTACTTGCAGACAATGAGCGAGGGCCAAACCGGTTTGTCATGAATCATGCAGGGTATGTAGCCGTTCATGCTCTTCACCCTCGAAACTATTTTGCCCTAAAAATCGAGCTGTACGAGCGACTGGCGCATCTGCACGCTCAGCGAATTGCGGCGGCAACTGGTTGGCTAGAGCGTAGAGGATTGCTGGAGCCTACTGCCCCCACTTTACTTCGTCCACACACGCCAGAATGGTTCGCTTCTCTACGCGAGTGGAATCCCCAGCAGGCGGCAATGACGAAAGCAGCTATTGCGGCAGCAAAGAGTTCTGATGCTTGCGGGATTTGTGCAGATGAGCCTGCCCGTGATTTCGCTCTAATCAATCCAGTTGCTGCTGGTCCTGGTACGCTAAGGCTATGTGATGACTGTTACAACATCCGTTCAATCGACGAACCGATGAAGCCTTTCGACTGAACATTCACTTCAGGCTTCGAGCGTCAGGGATAGCGGACATCATGATAAGTCTGAGCCCGGCCGTAGCTGATTCGTGCGCGCGACTGGCAGCCGCAATGGTCTAGGGCGACTCAACCCCCAGCAGTCATTTTGACTCCGACCGTTACGCTATGTGAATCCCCTAAAGCTAAGCGATATAGCTAAAACGGATCTGGCCCCCCTTCAACACCTGTAAAAGTTACTTCGGGAGGATCGCCCTCTCGCTGCCACCCAAACTGATAAATCAGCCATTGATGATCGCCCTCACTCCGATCAGCTATGAGCAGAAGCGTCTAGCCCACCCTGAGTAACAAATTCGCATTTTCTTCACTTCTTGTACTGACCAGTTGCGTCGTTCTATCAATACTCATGAGCCGTATTCCTGTGATAATCAGCAGAACGATAGCCAAGGGAGAGTTTGCCCCTCATTGCTCACCGTTGTGAGTCGGCGAGGAGCCGGGGAGCCGGTCGGCAACAGCAACCTCCGGTTAAACGTAGGAGGAACTCGATGAAGAGGTTCGATCCCATACTCAACGAGTTTACGTTCGCCAATATCGGCGTCCGATGACCCGGATACCTACACCAAAACGCCCAGTACCTTATATTCCTTCTCCCTACGAGATCTGTAATCAATCCGACTGCGGGGACCTTCACTTGCATTCAAAAACCGTCACTCCGCAGCAGTTGCAAGCACAAATTGCCGCATCGCTGCACTCGGTCAAGGCATACGAGCTACCGGCTGTGTGCGTTGCTCTCGGTCTTGCGGACGGTATTCAAGAAGAGGCTTACGCGAGCAAGCGCACCTATGTGAAATCACGAATAGGTCATCTCGCTATGCCTGAGCTAGTAGAACTAGCTCGTAAGGTGGTCGAGCGATTCGAAGATGCTCATCTCGATGACTTATTGAGTGAACTCAGCACCCCTGACTCACATCGTATCTCGGACATCACACGTCGGGCCATACTGGCGGAGCTGGATCAGCTATACCCTCTGTTCGGTGAATTGCCACCACTCGACGGGCTGGAAATTTTGCATCCTGAATGGGGGATGGTGGGTCCTGAAGGCACCTTTCTTCACACCTTGCACGACGATATTATTCAACACTTTGTCGCCAACGAGGACTATTCCAACTCCACTGCTTTGAAGCATTGCGGAGCCATGACGTGCGCACAGCAACGATTCATAGCCCTAATAGAATTGATCTTGTCGCCCTTGTGCCGGACCGACGCTGAGCAAGTGCTGCTGGCACCGAAACTTGAACACTTGTTTTCTGCAGACGGATTTACTGTTGCGTTAACTCGGCATGTCTCTCGGCGGGCAGTCTACGGTGTTCGGCGTAGAGCGGCAGGTGTTGCCGGGTCTCCGAAAAATCTCATTTTTGCGTCGATAAATACGAAGCCAGATATCTATTTCACTGACGCCATCGACAACAACCTGGCGATTCAGAATGAGCATGATGCTCTGATCTACGATCGAGCACTGAGCGGAAAAGGGCTTCTTTGGAATGATCTTGTCGGCTGGTGGAGCGACCTCCATCGAGCCACCGATCATGACTTAGCTAGGAAGGGCCTGTACGGAAGGCTCAGCGCCGCAGTCCGTGAGACTGGGTCAGTGGGTGAGGCCGTGCTATTTGATACCTACTATCGCACCTTGGGCCCAACTCTCCAGGATCGACTTCCCGCGCTCATTCCACAGGTTTACCTCCATTACGATCCTAAAACTTCCTATCAAAGAGGACCTGACAAGGTTTTGGTACGCGAGCGAATGGATTTCCTACTCTTGCTCGACCACGACGTGCGCGTAGTCATTGAAGTCGACGGGCAGCACCACTACGCAGTCAACGGAAAACCATCGCCAAAGCTGTACGCCCAAATGGCTTCAGAGGACAGACAACTGCGTCTGCGCCGGTATGACGTCTATCGTTTCGGAGGAGCAGAATTTCCGGATTCCCGGATGGACAACGGCACAGTAAGAATCGGCGATGAATCCCGGACACTGGCCAGTTCTTTCTTCAATAAACTGTTTGCCCTTCATGGACTGCTTTAGCGCTAAAGCTAGGCTACATGAATGCCCAAGAGGCCCAACGCGATATCAGCCATTACCTGATGCATCGTTAAAACTGGATTCGACCCAACCAATTCAACGGTGGGTTGGCACCAGCGCATGCCAAGAAAAAACTTAACGTCGTGCCCGGGATTAGTTGACCACTACATATCGCAAGGCTTGCCGCTGGATTGAGGGTACGCTTGCGTAGGTGTTCGAAGGACTGGAATCATTTTACTGCTATCGCATAGTTAAACATTATGTCCAAATGGCCTCACTGGTCACCGCGACGCATAAGTTCAGATGATCTTCAGGGAGCGAAGTGATATGCATATCGAAACTGTTTGGATTCGAAATTTCCGACGTCTGAAGGACACACGCATCGATTTGGCGTCTGACATTTCCATCTTCGTTGGGGCCAACAACAGCGGTAAAACATCTGCCGCGCACGCTTTGCAGCTCTTTACCTCGGCTTCGAAGGACCGGTTTACCCTCCATGATTTCAGCTCGGAGTGCTGGGACGCCATCAACGCTTTCGGAGAAGGGGATGACCGAGTTGAAATGCCAACCATATCCATCGACATCTGGTTTTGCGTCACCCCAGATGATCTGCATCGAGTAGTAGATCTGCTACCCAGCCTGGAGTGGCAAGGTAACCGGGTTGGTATTCGAGTGGAGCTCGCAGCAGCAGATGCCGGCGTACTAAGAAGCAGTTTCCAAGAAGCACGCGCCAGTGCACGACATGCTCAGATGCAGCCAGCAGGGGAAGCCGCGGCACACGGAAACGTGGAACCACCTATTGTGCACGACGGGTACAACCCGCGACCGCGTGACCTTTGTGACTTTATTGCAGACACAGTAGGTGACAGGCTACGGCGTGATTTCGAATTACGGTACTACATACTCGATACTGCCGGATTTGACGCTGGGTTTAAACAGCTTGATGGGTACGTGCCTCTACGCCTGGTTCCTGATAACGGTCGCAGTGGCAGGGACGTGCTGGCTAGCCTGGTAAAGGTCGATTGTTTGCATGCTCAGCGTCACCTATCCGACTCTAATGCTGGATCTCGATCCGAAGATCTCTCCCGCTGTTTGAGTCGCTTTTATGAACGGAACCTTGAGAAGCGCGGCGAGGATTATGACGCTCAACGCGCCCTATATCAGTCTGAGAGTCTGCTGAATGACCATCTGGAACGTGTATTCGGTCCCACATTGGAACGTTTGGCCGATTTGGGCTATCCAGGGGTAAATAATCCTCGGCTACTGATCAAGACTGCATTGAACCCTGCGACCATTCTGAGCAGCCATGAGGGGGCACGTGTTCACTATGCTCTCGGCGCTCTTGGGACGGCAGAGGTAACGGCTACCCTGCCTGATAGGTACAACGGGCTCGGGTTCAAAAACCTAATTTACATGGTTGTTGAGCTACTCGATGCTCACGGTAGATGGTTGGACATTGAGGAAAATCGACCACCACTCCACCTGATTTTTATTGAGGAGCCGGAGGCGCATCTTCATGCTCAGTTGCAGCAGGTCTTTATTCGGAAGGTGTTGGATATCCTCGCCGTGCCCGAGGAAGACGCGCCATATTGCACGAGCCAGCTTGTAGTTTCGACGCATTCACCTCACGTCCTTTACGAGCGAGGATTTAAACCAATTCGATACTTCAGGCGAGTAGCTGATGCTGGCATACAGCAATCTCAAGTGCTCAGCATGGCAGCTTTTTATGAGGCGGCTGTAAATCCTAACGATCCAAATGACCGCACTAGGGATTTTCTTGAGCGATATCTCAGGTTAACTCACTGCGATCTATTCTTCGCTGATGCCGCTATTTTGGTTGAGGGGAACGTCGAGCGGCTGCTGATGCCGCAAATGATTGCTAAAACTGCACCTCGGCTTCAATCGAATTACTTGAGTGTTTTGGAGGTAGGTGGTGCGTTCGGCCATCGATTCAAAGGCCTCATTGAGTTCTTAGGTCTCACTTCTCTGATATTGACCGACATTGACAGTGTTTCGCCGCCCGAAGCGGTTGCTCTACCCGCGGACGGCGAGTTACCTGTTGATGAGGATCCAGCGGATGCAGAGCCTGACGACAATGAGGACGCTGAGGAAGCTGAAGCGAGACGCAAAGGGCGCAAGGCGTGCATGGTTCATGAGGCTGGAGCACTTACGTCAAACCAAACGTTGATCAAGTGGCTGCCTGGGTGCATCTCGATTGAAAATCTTCTAGCTGCAACTGCCGAGCAGCGCACTCAACTCCGATACGAAGAAGGCGGTGCCCCTGTACGCATTGCTTACCAGACGCCAGTAGAGGTGGTATGGGGTGCAGCGACTGAAATGAGAACAGGAAGGACATTGGAGGAAGCGTTTGCACTTCAAAATCTGACTTGGACTCAGCATCTGGACCGTAAGGATCTGGGCCTACGCATCAAGGGTTCCAACAATCTGGACATCGTAGGTATTGCTGAGCGCCTCTACCGTAAGGTCAAAAGCTCAAGCTTTCGTAAAACTGATTTCGCTCTCGGGCTTCTGGCGCAAGAGCCATCGGCATGGACGGTGCCCAATTACATTTCGGACGGTCTACGTTGGTTGGAAGATATGGTCGCCCCACCACCTGCGATGGCAGATCTAGAGGAGCCTCATAACGGAGGTGGGGTATGACTAAGCGTATCGGTCAGCCGGATACTCAAGCAGATATCGAGCTTCGAATGTGCTTGGACCAGCGTCCTCAACGCAGTTTTGTTATGGTTGCTGGTGCAGGTTCTGGGAAGACGACGTCGCTGGTAAAGGCCCTTGCGCACCTTGGCCAGACGCGAAGACTAAAGCTCAACGTGCGTGGTCAGAGAGTCGCTTGCATTACCTACACTGAAGTAGCGGTCAAGGAGATCTGGGGGGACGTAGGTAACGATCCGTTGTTCCATGTATCGACGATTCATAGCTTTCTGTGGGCGGTAATCAGGCCATTCCAAGTGAACTTGAAGGTTTGGGTCATTGCAAGGATCCACGAGAAAATCGCCGACGCGCACCAGCATCACGACAAGCCTCGGACTCGAGCAGCTACTCGTGAGCGGCTCATGAGAGATATTGCGCGTTACCAGCGTCACCTTGAGGCCGTAAGGCATTTGACTCACTTCAACTACGGAGCCGGAAGCGATTTCGGACGTGGTGTACTCGGGCACTTCGACGTTATTTCGGCGGCGGTCGAGCTAATCGAGCAGAGCCAGTTGCTTAGGGATGTCATCGCCAGCAGGTATCCAGTCCTTTTCATTGATGAAAGCCAAGACACGCGTCCGGAAGTTGTGGCTGCCTTCAAAAGGATTGCAGAGACGACTCCTGTAGAGTTCAGCCTCGGATTTTTTGGAGATCCGATGCAAAAAATCTATCTTGAAGGTGCAGGAGTCATTGAGCCGGGCGCAGGCTGGGAACAAATCACCAAGCCCGAAAACTTTAGGTGCCCGAAGCGAGTGCTCCAGGTAGTGAATGCTATTCGAGAGTCTGATGACGGTTTGTCTCAAACACGTGGCCGGATGAGTTGGGTCGATGGCAATCCAGCACCTGTCATGGGATCTGCACGATTCTTCCTACTGAGAGCGGATGACAATCGCTCTTTGAAGCTGGCTAAAGTTCGTGAGTGGATACGGCGTGCGAACGATGACCCCCATTGGGAGAGTGATGATCCTGCTGCTGACGTAAGGGTATTGGTGGTCGTACATCGGATGGCGGCGGCTCGCCTCGGCTTCCCTAATCTTTACGCTGCTTTGAACGACAACAATGCACCGCCGTCCGTTAAGGAGGGCCTTAAGGATGGCACAGCATGGCCACTGCGGCCGTTTCTAAATTACTTGCTACCCTTGGCAACTGCGGTTTCAGAAAGCCGAAAGCTCGATGTGATGACTTTTCTGCGCTCGGAATGTCCGTTACTGCATCCAACGGCTCTAGTCGGAGGTGATCCGGTAGCGGTGCTTCATGCATTGCAAGCGTCTACGACAGAGTTGGCAAGACTCATTTTTTCGAGTGATGCATTGCTCCTGGACGTGCTTGTTCACTGCCAGGCAGCGGGTTTGCTGCAACTGGACGAAGCGTGGACAAAATACCTGGGCCCAGACCGCATAGATGACGATGATGATCCTGAGATACCCGCCGTGTCGGCTTTCTTACGTTGTGATGTCGGTGAGTTGGTTGGCTATCGTCACTACCTCGAAGATCTTTCGCCGTTTGCGACCCAGCAAGGGGTAAAGGGGGCTGAGTTTGAGCGCGTTTTGGTGCTGATAGATGACGAAGAGGGCAGAGGGCAAAAGCTGTTCTCCTACGAAAAGTATTTTGGCATTGTGGAGCCCTCAGATACTGATATGGAAAACCTTGCGGAGGGCAAGGATAGTGTGATCGATCGCACCAGAAGGCTTTTCTACGTGTGCTGTTCTCGAGCGACCAAGGACCTCGCTGTCGTGATGTTCGTGCAAGACATCGAAAATGCCCGAGAAAAGATTGCGGGGACCGGAATCTTCGATCCAAACGACATCGTAGATGAGGCTGCGTTAGAGGCCGCCTTGACGTGAATTCGGAATGTTGTTGAGCTCAATTCTTCTGTTTGTACACAGAACTCTTGCTGGATGTTAAAGAGAAAAATCGCCCGTATAAAATATGTTTATCTAAAATCATGAGCTTGATATAGAAATTATGCAAAAGTCAGGGAAAATTCGGGCTGGTAACTTATCATTGGATAATCGTGTCTTTGTCAAGCGGCGAGGTGAAACTCAGGACTTACATGATCAAAGAGTATGGTCTGAGTTGCGTAAGTTCAATGCGTTTAATGCCTCTAATCTGATTTTTAAGATGGCGTCGCATAAAGATCTGCCCGCTAAGTTTTTACCCGTATATGGCGCATCCAGAGACCATTACGATATACGTCACGCCGCTTCAGAATTGTCTCCTAATAATTATATAGCTTGGCTACTAGGTAGTTTCACTGCCAAAGCAGATCTTATTTCTGACTTTTGTAACCGAAGAACTCTAATAAATAGTGAGATACTCAAAGGTAGGGCCAGCGAAGCTTTGAGTGAAATTTATTCACTGAATAACGTATGTAAAAGCTGGTGGGCGATTTTTTTAGAGGTCCACGTTGCGAAAGAATTAGAAAATAGAGACACTCGGCAACTTGTTCAAGAACTCCCTTCCAGATTTCCTCGAGGAGAGATCAAAGGGCGTGTCATAGATCTTCAGTTGATGTCAGAGAGTAGCTCGGTACAGGTCTTTGTTCTCGATTTGCTTGGCCGGATGAATGAATATCGCAGCTCTGGACTGCAGGATGCAATTGATAATGGCGCACTTGAATCATGTCAATTCCTACCTATAAATCTTGATTCAAAGCGCATAGTTAAAATTGAAAAACTTAAAAATCACTGGTTCGAGTCGATTATAGATCAATATATAATTTTTAAAGACGTTATTTGTGAGTGTGAAGCCGCAGGCCGATTACCCGTGGATTTACGTGCTGCTATTTTGGAGCTAGCAAAGGTAGTAGATGATATAGAACTACAAGCCATTTTAGGGCTCGAACAAGCCGTAGCCCCTGAGGTGACCGCAGTTTTGGATGACTACACTAAAGGGGACTATGAAAGCGCTATTCGCAGAATACATACCTTGCAGAGCCAGGGCTCGGACAAAATATTTGGTCTCATCGAGGTCTATGCAAAAGCAAAAATTTATACGGGCACTACTTTAGAAAGTGGAACATTTTTTGATCAGCTTGCAATTGAGTTAGCCGCAGTATTGCAATGCGACAAAAAAACACCGGAGAAAATAGGTTTTCTCAATCAGATATGTGTGAAATTCAAGCACGAGTCATGGGCTAAATCTTTAAACTTTCATTTGCTTAGCGCATTAGAGGAAGTGGAAAGCGATCAGGATATAGAAAGTGCACGTTTGCAAACTGGCATCTTGGGGCGACTAAATACTCCAAAAGCAAAGACGCGAAATTATCGGTTTCCTGTACAGCTGGATGAGACTAGTAATATCCCTTTGCATCGTCAAGTTAAGTACTCTACGAGCGATCAGCTTTCGACAGAAATTGAGAAACCATTGTTTCCGATACTTTCAGACTTTTTAAAGTTAAAGTCCAGAACGTTTATACTCAAGGAGCAATTTATCGACGGGATTAATTTTGCTGTCAATGAGTATTTAGATAACAGTGTTAGTTGCTATCATCTACCAATGAGGACGCTATGCGAGATAGCCGGAGACATTCCAAAACTAAGTAATGACGTTTTTATTTCTTGTCTTATTGCTTATGAAATTTATAATCGGGAGTATGGCGGCATCTTCGAGGAGGATAAGGCCGAGCTGTTCGAGGAACTTATGAAGTTTAACGGCTCTCATAGGCCGTCGCAAATCTTTCAGAAAGATAAATTTACTAAAGTCGAAGCATACTTCCTTAAAAATATATGTATCCCTTCTCAGCTTGATAACCTCATCCACTACACGTCCAACGATGATGTGGTTCACGAGCGTGTTGCAATATTAGACCTTTTGATTAGTGCAAAATCTGAGGGGTTTGAACAGCTAAGATATGAGAAAGATAGCGTACTGGAAACGATGTTCTCTGAGAAGCTGCGTGCAAAAATTGAGTCTGCAAAGTTGTTTGTGGATGTTCAGGCGTTGGAGTCTCAGAGAAAGCACGTTTATCATTCATTATTCGAACAAGCTAAAAGTACTAAAGGCGGTATAAATTTAGACCCTCTGCCGTTGGATAATGATACTGCTAGCTCGCATGATATATTTGAAATTGTTCAGGGCAGTGCTCTTGCTTCCAACAGAAAGACACAGATTTTATACGAGATATTTCATACTGCGGTTCGTGATTTTGCGCTGAATGAACACTATGGGCTTGATAAATACTTGAGTGCTGAAATTAGGCATATCGTATTCACTACCCAGTTGAGATCGTGTTTCGAAAAGACTCGATTGGTGACGAGTCAAAAGGAAGGCGTATATCTTTCTAATGAATACTGGGTAAACAAGTACAACTTTGTGCATATAAGCATTGTTGAGCAGATAGATAATCTGCTGAGAGCTTTTTCTGAAAAAGTTGACAACATTTTAGGTGAGGTCAATGAGTGTTTTAGAGTCGAACTCTATGACCGTGACTCGGCGAACGTATTCGATTTTCTTGCATATCATTTTAGGCTTGTGGCGATTTCTGAAATAGTGTCACGCTCCAATAGTGCGGATGAGTTTTTTGGTCAGCTTCTAGATTATATGTGGGAGCTTGCAAGCAATAGTGCTAAATCCGCTCAAGAGTTAATTAATGATCATTTAGCCATTGAGATTCTTCGTGCTCTCACAGAGCTTGAGGCTGAGCTGAACTATGTTAAGGGCGATGTAGCCGTTGTAGATTTAATGCAAGAAATTAAAAATGCCCGTTCATATTTTACTAAAGAAATAGAGCTTGTCCTAAATTGGTTCAGGTTCGTTGGGGCCGATGACTCCAAAAATCTGGAGCGTCTAGGTGTTGTCGTTGATGCGACGATGTCATCTTTTGACTCAATATACGGTCACAAATATAAGAAACCCGTTTTTGCTACTAGTGGCAGTGCGTTATCTCTTAATTATAGAGAGGCGCGAGCACTTTTTATTTGCTTATTTACGGCTTTGGAAAATGCATGTAAATACGGTGGCAATATCGATCCAGTAACTGTTTCAGTTGTCTCTGAATGCGACCATACATTGATTGTGATAAAAAACGTTGTTAAGTCTTATCCAGACTTAACAGCAGAAGAACTAGTTTGTAGAGAAAAAGCCAAGTGGTCTCCCGAATATTCGAATTTAAATCGAGAAGAGGGAGGGAGTGGCCTTTACAAAATTTATAGCACTTTGTCTAATTCGTCCTCAGGCTTCAAATTTGACATCGAGGCGGACGAAAATTCTTTCACTGCATCAATTGGGCTCTGTCATGAGAATTTTGATTATCGAAGACAACTTGTTAAAACGCGAGAAAGTAGTGAGCTTTCTTAACTCCGCTTACGATGTTGAACTCGTGGAGGCCGCCTCTTATAACAGTGGTTTAGTAGCTGCTGAAAACGGAGTGTATGATTTCATGATTATCGACATGAGCATGCCGACTTTCGATCGTAGCGAGACCACCCAGGGTGGCCGGTTCAGAGCTATCGCTGGGAAAGAAATAGCTTCAAAATTGAGTAAGGCTGGAAAGCTCGCTCCGTTCGTAGTTCTTACTGGATATAAAGACTTTAGTGTGAACTCTCAGAACTTAAGTATTGAGCAGATCCATGACCTCCTGTCTACTCTGGGAGAACAGTACAAGGGATGTATAATTTTTAATTCGGCTGAAATACTTTGGCAAGAGCAGCTTGCAAGTGTTATAGGTGCTATTTGATGTTGAAGATTTTAGTTGTGGATGACTCGGTTAGCCGAGTTGAGTTAATAAAGAAAGCGCTTTTTAATAGTGAGCTCCGCTCTCATATAGATGTACGGTATACTGATACGGCTGATAAAGCTCGTATCGAGTTGCTCGAGCTGTATGATCTAATGATATTGGACGTGGTAATTCCAAAAAAGGTTGGTGGAGTTCCACAGGCACTGCAAAGCTCTCGCTTGGTCGATGATTTATGTAGTAATGGTAAAGATTATATACGTCCCAAGCTGGTAATTGGCCTAACGGCAGACGTAAGTGAGCTAGGCGTATATCGCGAAAACTTCTATAGAATCGCATCGGTAGTGCTGCCGGCCCATCTAAATAGTCAGGACTGGCTAGATTCAATTTTAGAGCAGATAGGCATATTGGTTCACGCAAGTCAAAAGGCAAGTAAGCTTCGCAAAGATAAGCTTCTTTTGACTATTCACGGGATACGAACTCATGGGAAGTGGCAAGCTGGCTTAAATGAAGAGGTTAGAAAGTACTCCCGCTCATTTGTTCCTGTCGAGGTAAAATACGGTTTTTTTGATTTGCTTTCATTTTCTATACCTTGGTTGAGGAATAGAAAAGCTAAACAAGCGGCTGACCAGGTAAAACAAATACTAAAGGAACACTCTGAGAAAGAAATTAGCATTGTCGCGCATAGTTTTGGTAGCCTCGTATTATCGCAGGCACTTAAAGATCACAAGCTGTTATCTCCTGTCAAACATGTGATTTTATGTGGCAGCCCACTACCTCACAAATACTGTCTCAATCACATTGTAGAAAGCTCTGAGATCACAGTTAATGAATGCGGTACGCTGGATTTTGTTTTGGTGGCGGCCAAGTCATTATTGTTAGGCTTAGGAGATGCAGGACGGGTAGGCTTTCGTAGAAGTAACTCTCACAACTTTATCAACCGGTTTTTTTCCGGTGGACATAGTCTTTATTTTGAAGCGAAAGCAGGCCAGCCAACGTTTGCGGAAAAACATTGGCTGCCTATTATTTTGTCCGAGTCACTTCCTCCGCAAATTGACGAAAGGGAGAATTTCTTTGGCGAGGATTTAATAGATATACTTATTAAGTTAATGGGACTGCTAAAGCCGTTTTTATATATTGGACTAGTTGGGCTTATTGCTTGGCTGTTTCTATGATGACGTGTATTTTGCTGAATTATTTGGCCCCTATCTATTGTAGTATCCACCGGGTCAGTCAATAGTCGTTCTCTTTCGGTCATGATCAAATAAAATGTGGTAGTCAACTCCATGCAAATGGTTATTCAGGACGAATTCAGTTGGTGCGGTAATACGAGGTGTCGATGCGTTGAAGCCAAACTTAACCCCCTTCCTCGTGCTAGATCGCCATCAAGCCGAGTTTATCCATTTGCTTTTCCTTGTTCGCCGCAAAAATGACGCCTTTTCCGTGGAGGCGCATGCTGAGGCGGGCCTCTCTAAGTTAAACTGCCCACAGCAGAGGAGAACAGCATGATCAGTGGTGAACGTCTTAGCGAACAGCAAGCTATCACCGGTTTGAAGGTGGCTTTGCGGATCATTGGCGCCTGGGAAGCCACGCCCAGTCAAGCGTGCCGGATTCTCAGGATTTCGCCTGCGACCTACCGTCGCGTATCGCGTGGCATTGCTGCAGGTCAGCGGCTCGATCAAGATCAGCAGCAACGCATCGGAATGGTGCTGGGCATCCATGCTTCGCTGCGAAGGGTCTTCTCCAACCAGGCAAACGTGAGAGGTTTCCCTGGTTTCAAGAACGACAATCCGTTTTTTGCCGGCCGATCGCCGCTGGAAGTCATGGCTCAAGGCGACATGATTGCACTTTACGAGACCTACAAGCGGATCGAGCACCTGGACTAGCCAGCTGAGAGTGCGACCCGTATCACAAAGACATTGAGGACATCACCATCCTGCTCGACGGATGTCTAGAGCTATTGGCGGAAGTCAGTAAAGCCAGCGAAGAGCTCAGGGATTAGATGGCTGCGGGCGTCGGCTAGCGGTATTGATTATGCAATTTAAATCTCAGGATCTGTTCGGGCGAATCCTGGGCGCGCCAGACTTGTTCATCAACGCATGAAGGGCCTGAGCGCGCCCGCATGAGATATCAAACAAGAGCCGTAAGAGCATAAGCGAGCAGCCAACCACGACATTGTAGTTGCCCAAATAGACGGGACACGAGGCTTTTTTGTCGTTATGGATGGCACCTCGAAGCAGGGAAGCCGCCAGCTTGCTCAAGACTTGGTTCACGGTTTGGTCAAGGCCTACCAGAGCCAAATCGCCCAAGTCACAGATGACTCTAGACCAGATCTGGTCAAACAATTGCTCAACGGTATTCTGACTGAAATGCACCGTCAGTTGTTCACCAATCAGACCGCAACCGCGAGCTACCTGAGCCCATTAGCTAAGTCCCTTAGTCGCAATCTTACGGTCAACGGCGTTTTTTAAATGACAATCTTTGCAAACGGCTTGTAGCGTCGCTCCCCGATGAGCCTCAAGGGTATACACGAGCGCTGAATTGTCTGCGGATAGGCTGAAAGGCTCTTCGCTCCACCAATTGAAGCCACGGAATGCAGCATCAAATTCAAACGTCTGCATGTTGCGAATTGCCTGACGGGCTATCTCTTGAAATTCGGGGCTCACGTGATCCACTTCAGTAGAGGGAAGAAGGCCACATCGTTCGCAGATTGGAAACGAGCGCCTTCGCGCAGATAAGAAGGGGGTTGATGCCAAGCGCAGAGCGGATTCAATCCAGTCGTTCTGATCTCTAGGGTCTAAGCACTGAGACCATGACACCTTATGCCATCCATTTGGATCAAAGCTGCCGTAAAAGTCATATCCGCCACCTGGTCGATACGACATCCGGAAATAGCTCGGGCGCAGTTTGTGGACTGAGCAGTAGTAATGCTTCTCGGCGATCAGGCCAGAGATCAGGTCATCTGCAAAGACCTCCTCAAGCTTCCGCTCTTTGAGGCGTAACCGGATGCAGGCTCTTAACTGTGTTTTGTTCATCCCTGCAAAGAAAATTGCACCTCGTGACATCCGCTTGTCCTCCCCAGCCCGAAGGGCCCAATCTAGCGGCACGGTTGCTTTTATGCACGTGTAACTTTTGGGCGATAGATTCGTGACCAGCAACGCATCGGAATGGTGGAGCTAGTTACGCAGTTAGCTGCGTAGGTAGCCGCCCTGTCCATCGTTTCAAACCTGCAATAATGAACTCCTCATTTCGGACCGCCGGCCCATTTTAGAGTAGAGAATTTCTTGCGATGCAAATGTTGCTCGGGACGAAGATCTAGGATTCAGATCTAGCAGGATCTCCCAATTTTACCCCAAAAATAATCTCCTAATTATCAATTGCTTAAGATAATTAAATCGCTTTTGGGAGTAATAAAGGGTAACTCCCCTGGATCATCCGCATTGATGGTCAGCATGGTGAAGCTGTGCAGTTTCTCCCCGGTACCGGGAACACGCCACTGCTCCCATAGGCCCGCAATACCCATTAACTCATCGTCTGCCCGCACAATCCGCGTTGCAATCGGTTTACCCGTTCGCCAGTCTGGTTCGTAAATGGCCGCTGCAGGAATAATGCAGTGCTGGGCCTTTCGCCAAGCCGTGCGGTACGACGGCTTTTGACTGGCCGTCTCCGATCGGCAATTGTAGGTGCTGCGTACGATTTTGGTGTCCTTGCTCCAGGTCGGAATCAGCCCAAACGCGCCTGTCAGCGCTTCCAGCAACGCAGGCGATTCCTCGTCGACGTGCTCCGCACAGCGAATGAAAGGCCCGATATAGCCTGGGTACAGTTGCAACTTACCCTGCTCGAACGGCTCAACGCCGAATGTCTCGGCCACCCGCTGCGGCGACGGTGCTTCGTAATGACTGCACATACACAAACTCCCTCCGGATCCGATGCCTCAATTGGCATTTACCGTCCATAACTGGTCAAGCCTGGTGGTGTAGCCCGGACTTTTCAGCTCACGGCGCATCGCCCAGGCCGGCGCCGCCGGCACAGAGGCGGTACGCAGCGTGCCTCGACCCCAGCGGTTATTGATTTCGTCCAGGACGTTCATCACCTTGTCGGCCGTGGCAGGCTGTGTGTGCGCAAATAGGTCATCGGTAAATTCACCTGGTTGACGCAGATCCATCAGCAACACCTCGGCTTTGCTGTATCGGAACCCAGGCCGGAACAGGCGTTCCACTGCCCGCGTGGCTTCCTTGGTGATCAAGCGTACGTCATTGGTGGGATAGGGAAGCTCAACCAGCACGCCGTTAGCGTAACGTGCCTCGTCCGGGTTAAACATGCCGGTGCGAATGCTCACGCGGATCTTCTTGCACAGCGAATGCTGGGCTCTCAGCTTTTCTGAGGCGCGCTGCGCGTAGGTGGCCACCGCCTCCTTGATTGGCTCAAGTGTTTCGAGGCGCACGCCAAACATTCGGCTGCAGCAGATCTCCTGCTTGGCCGGCGCCGCATCTTCCAGGGCCAGGCACGACGTGCCGGCGAGTTCACGCACCGTCTTCTCCAGCACCACACTGAATTTACGGCCGAGCAACCCGGGGTCGGCCTTGGCCAGGTCCATGGCCGTGTGAATACCCAGGGCATGCATGTGCGCCGTCATACGTCGACCAATGCCCCACACCTCTTCAACGGCCGTATTACGCAACACCCAATCGCGTTTAAAGGGGTCGCACAGATTCACGACGCCGCCTGTTTGCGCCTGCAGACGCTTCGCGGTGTGGTTGGCCAACTTGGCCAGGGTTTTGGTGTGGGCAATGCCCACACCCACGGGAATACCTGTGTGTTTTAGGACCTTGGACCGAATCGTCCGCCCGAACTCTGTGAGGTCGCCCGGCATCCCCGAGAGGTCGCAGAAAATCTCGTCTATGGAATACACTTCGCTGTCGCAAACCATTGATTCTATGAGGGTCATCACCCTTTCAGACATTTGACCGTACAGCGCGTAATTGCTGCTGAAAGCCACAATTCCGTGCCGACGTAGCGTGTCCTTGATCTGGAAATAGGGCGCGCCCATTTTGACGTAAGGTTTGGCGTCGTAAGTACGGGCGATCACGCACCCGTCGTTGTTACTGAGAACAACAATGGGCGTGTGGGCCAGATCCGGCCGGAAAACGCGCTCAACGGCGCCGTAGAAATGATTGCAATCTACCAGGCCGAACACGGGCAAGCCCGCGTAGAGCGCAGTTCTAACGTGCATGGTCGCGAACGCTGTAGTTCACCACACCCCATATCACCAGTTCGTCCCCCTCCATGACGTACCTGGGCGGAAATTTGGGATTTTCGGCCATCAGTACCACCTGATCATCCAGCTTGTGCAGACGCTTGCACACGCACTCTGCATTGAGTGCTGCAATGACGATATCGCCATGCCGCGCCGTTTTGCTTCGATCAACCAACACCAGGTCACCGCTGAAAATCCCGGCGCCTTGCATGCTGTCGCCTTGGATCTTGGCCAGGTACATGTGGGGGGCTCGGATTTCAAACAGCTCATCGAGCGAAATCAATTTTTCAAGGTGGTCCGCTGCCGGCGATGGAAAACCGGCAGACACCTGGGAGGAATACAGCGGGAGTGATACCCCACCACTGGCAATGGGACCAAGAAGGGTCACGCTCATAAACCTGGCCTGAACAATAACTGTATGGATACACAGTTAACTGCGCAGCGGAGGTCACGTCAATTTGAGCCGACCAAATGCCCTCCGACCTGAATTGAGCGCTGTCGAAAACCCATACCACTCGAACTCCTATTTCTTACTGCACTGAACGCGGCCATCCGGTTTCCTGTACCTGAACCCACTTCAGGTACGGTGCGATGAACCCTTTCAATAAACCTTCCCGCACGACGAGGCTTTGGCTTGCCTGCATGGCCTTGACGCTCCTATCTGCCACAGCGCACGCTGAAACATGGGTCATCACTGATCAGGCACATCCTGTATCCGCACCTACTGCCGTGCGTATCATTCGTCTCGACGACCAGCAACGCCTCGAAGAGCTGCTGTCTCGACAGCTTCCTAACGATCAACGCCAGGCTGAAGCAACCATTCAGCGTTACTTGGCAAGTCCAGCCGGCAAACGTCTGCAAAGCGACCTGGTTCAAGCACAGCAGGGCATTACAGATGCCTGGAGTGTGGGGGTTGAAAAAATTCCCGCAGTTGTCGTCGACCGCCGCTACGTCGTGTACGGGGAGGCGGACGTGGCAAAAGCCATAGCGCAGATTGATCGAGCTAGGAGCCTGTCACGATGAGACGCTCACGCTTAGCGATCCGCCCACTGTCACTGGCCATCGCCTTCAGCTTGTCCTTCAGCGCATCAGCTGCGATCACTTCGGCCACAATCATTGCTTCGACGCTGTCGCCGACCTGTCTGGAATACAGAGTCGTCGGCATTTGCTATTGGCTGCTCTGCACACCCTTCGGCTGCAAGGTCAAAACTTCGACCAAGGTTCGTCACTACGTCCCGGACGCCGTGGTGTCTGCATACTCTAATACGGGGATGAACCCCTGGATAGAGATGTCGCCTCTCGGCACACCTAACCCGATGGCTCAAGCAGGTAACGATGGCACCACCAACCACGTCGCCGAAAACAACATGATCAAGTTCAAGGAAGCCGACGTGATCGGGCATCCTGGTGGTGCGGCACTGAGTCAGTTCGCCAGCGCCTCTGGCTATGTCTGCAAGGGCGCAACGTTACCACTTGTCCCCTACTTCCTCAGCACCCTGGACCCCATAGCCTGGCGGTACGGCGTACCTGAAGCTGTATACCCCGAGGCGCTCATCCCAGGGATGCGTGAGGTCGGTAGCCTGCTCACTGCAAGCAGCTGGGGGAATGTCTATCCACGCAGTGGTTTTCTTAATCAAGTCGATGACTACAAGACCGGTGCCGTAATTGCACAGCGCGCCGGTGACGTGACCACCCGACTGGGTCAGGTCCATGTCTACCTACCGATGCTTGCCCTACCCTACCCTGGTTACTGGCCAGCGGGAGCACTGCGCGAAGGTGACGCCTCCACCGGTAAGTGGCAGGAACTGACCCCGGTGCTCAATCCCACCTGCGCAACATTTCCAACCATCACACCCAATATCGATGCCCAGGACGGCGGATACGCCTGGGCGCTCTGGCGTCCGTATTCGTGCTGCCAACGTCGTGGCCAGACCTTTCTCGGCAGTACGGACTTCCTATGAACCTCAGTGATCGGAGCACCACATGAAACTGACACCCTTGGCGATCTGCCTCATCTGCTGTTTTAGCAGCGCAGTAGCTCAATCTGCTGACCCAATCAATGTCTCGTCCTCTGGCAGCGTCATCGGCGACGACGTGCTCTACAACATCGGCGGGGGGAACGCCGTGACAATGGGGAGCGCCGGCAACATGGACAGTATTTCCGTCGGCGGTGGCTGGAACAACAACCTGGTCTGCGGAAACATGAGCATGAGCAACACCCTGCAGAACCAGTTGAATGGTGCCACCTCTGGATTCCAAAACATCATGAGCTCGGTGGTGCAGAACGCCACCAGCGCCGTCGCCTCGCTGCCAGCCTTGATCCTCCAACGTGCAAACCCAGCGCTATACAACCTCATCACGAATGGCATCTTGCAGGCTCGATTGGACTTTGACCGGTCCAAGGGCACCTGCAGGGCCATTGGCGAAAAAATGGCGGATATCGCCGGCAATCAAATGGGCTGGGGCAAGCTCGCTGAAGGTCAAGCAATGAGCCAGGCGCTGACATCCAACACGGATGCAGTGTCGGCTGTGGAGCAGGTCGAAAAGAAAGGTGGCAACGATGGCGTCACCTGGGTTGGGGGTGATCGAGCAGGAGGTTCCGGCCAGAAGCCAATCCGCATTGTCGGTGACGTCACCAAAGCGGGTTACAACCTACTGAACAAACGCGCGGCCGGCGACACCGGCTCGATCAGCAAAGACAGCTGCAACAACGGCATGGTCTGCAATGTCTGGTCATCGCCCCAAGAGGCGACCTCATTCGCCAATCGCGTGCTGGGAGAACAGCAACAACAAACCTGTGACAGTTGCCCTAAAACGGTGACAGCAGCAGGTGTAGGCCTCACGCCGCTGATCCAGGAAACGTATGACACAAAGCTTAAAGCGCTGCAGGAGCTGCTGACTGGGAGCAAAAGTTTATCGGTCGAAAACCTAGAGGCCGCAAGCAGCAACTCTCTGCCCATCACCCGTGGTGTTGTGGCGGCTCTCAAGGATGAGCGAGATCAAGACGTACTCGCTCGCAGACTTGCCTCCGAAGTCGCGCTGTCGGATGTACTGGAGAAAGCCTTGACCCTTCAACGCACCCTGATGGCAGGTAGCCGAGAACCAAACGTCGCGGCTAACGACCTGGCCGTTCAGGCAGTCGGCCAGCAGAGCTCGTCGCTGCAACAGGAAATCAGCAACCTGAAGATGGAGCTGGACATGCGTCAGCAGCTCGCGAAGAACTCACCACTGACCATCATTGAGCGTGGTAAGGCTCGGGCAGAAGACTCACGCGGCGTGTTTCCAGGAGATCCAGAAACGGATCGCCTGAATCAGTTGCAATCACCTACCAAGAGCAAATAGTGAGGTGTAGGCCATGACTGATATTCAAGATCCTGTCGCCGCCCCCAACCGCTCACTGACTCGACGAGTCGGACGGGGCATTCTAGTTGTTCTAGGCACTCTACTAGCCGCTACAGCACTCGTGGTGTTACTCAACGCCGTCTTGATGAGCATGTTCGACAGTGCTGAGCAATGGCAAGCATGGCGTGTCGACAACTACTGGCCGCTCTTCACCTGGCGACTGATGCTTTATATCGCACTGACGGTTGCCTGGCTCAAGCTCAAGGCTCGTTTGCCGCAATCGAGGCGCAAAGGCCTGTTGAAGATCGAGGTCATGGTGGTTTTATTGTTTGCCATGGTTGAGATGAGCAAAGTGCTGTATCAGGCAGGAGGTGTCCAGTGACGCTCTACACCAATGACTATCTGGAGTACTACCTCACGCTGGTCGGCTGGATCATCAACAACGGCATCTGGGACATGATTTCAGATACCGGCCTGTTCGCCCTGCCCTTCTGCATAATCGTGATTCGAGAATGGCTCAAGGTCCGTGGTGAAGGGGCTGATGAGGGTAACAAAGGCGTGCTGTCACTGGCCCGAATCGAGACCAATATCTATGTTGGCTACGTCGTCGTCGCATTCTTCGCAGTCCCTGCCGTCAATGTGAGCTTCGATACCTTGGCGTTCGATCAAAGTAGAGCCCAGCAATGCCAGTACAACTTACCCAAACCAGCTGACACGGGCTGGAACACGACATTTAGCTCTTTGGCTGGAAAGAGTGCGCAGATGCCAATGTGGTGGGCATTTATGCATGCGTTGTCAAAAGGGTTGACCAGCGGGGCGGTCGCAGCCATCCCTTGCGGGACCGACCTGCGACAAATGCGAATGGACGTAAACAACACCAAGATCAATAACCCATTGCTGGCACAGGAAATCGGCGACTTTACTCATGACTGTTATGGACCTTCACGCGCCCGCCTCTTCATGCGTCAACCAGACATGGGCACGAAAGCCAATGATCCCCAGTTCTTGCAGGATCTTAGTTGGATCGGCTCCCACTTCTTGCTGAACACTTCGGGCTACTACGACACGGACTACTCCAAGACACCCAGAACGTCCTGGCCATACAACGCTTCGCGTGATGTGGGGTTGCCACAAGTGAGCGGAGGTGGAGGATATCCAACGTGTAAACAATGGTGGTCCGATAGCGGAGTAGGTTTACGAGATCGTATCAAAGATCAAGTCTCACCTGACCTCATGACAAAAATGCTTGGTTGGGCGAAGTGGCTGTCCCAGGACGAAGTGACCGACTCGCTTGTTCGGCAACTGGTCTCGCCGTCGAACCAGGTGAAAGGAGATGTTTATACAGACTACGGTGGGCAAATAAACGGGACGGTGTGGAATGGCGCAGCTCGCGCAGCCGGCACTCTTGGAGTTGCGCTGGGATCCATGGCCTACTTCCCGGCTATGGACATGGTTCGTCAGGCCTTACCAATGGTTATGGCGTTTTTGAAGATGGCGATGGTGATTTGCATCCCGCTTGTACTGATCGTCGGCGCTTATCAGTTGAAAGTAGCCATGACCATGACAGTGGTTTTTTTTGCGCTGATCTTCGTGGACTTTTGGTTTCAACTGGCAAGGTGGGTAGATACAACTATCTTGGACGCCCTGTATGGAGCAGGCTCACCCCATTTGTCATTTGACCCTGTCATGGGATTGAACGCTACGACTCAGGATGCAATCCTGAACTTCGTGATGGGTTCGATGTTTATCATCCTGCCAGTGTTTTGGATGGGCGCGCTGGGATGGGCAGGGGTGAGCGCAGGAAAAGCATTGGAAGGCCTTACCAGCGGAACAAAAGATGTTCAAAAGGCAGGTCAGGAAGGGGTGAATACTGTCAAACGTAGCGTTATGTAACGTAAGGGTCTCACATCATTGATAAGAGACCCTTAATCATCGTCGTCTACACGTTGACCAGCAACATAGTACCCATAGCCATCGGGGCCATAACATTGACCATACTCTATTTGGTTTCTGCGAGGCGTAGGTCTGTGATTCAACGCCCAGAGCCCTCCACCCAAAACCAAGGTAAATACTGCAACGCTGATAATCCCGCTGAAAATGTCTGCAGAAAAATATAGGAGTACGGCAGCCACAACCAGACGCTTGACCCAACGCAGGGTACGGTTCTGACTGCACCAAACGAGGCGCGCAGCCTGACCCAGGCCATAGCCTAAGCGATTTGCTACTCCCTGAGAGGTCTGTGCGGTCATGGTGCGTCTCCTTCTTACCCGGTCTAGGGGCGATTTGACATTACTTATAATACCGATTTTTCTCTGCTGCAAGATCATGAGACAAACGGCCCTTGCCTTCGGCACCAGATGCCCGCCCCCCTTTCACAACAAAAATGGCCCAAAAGGTAAAAGGTTATGTAGAAGCGAATGGAATGGTTCACAAGGGTAAAAGCCTTACCCGAAAGGGCCGCTTTCAGCGGGAAAAAGGTCCAATCTCATCAACGGATCTCCCGAGGCCGATTAATTTCAACTAACTCGGCTTCTGTCAAATTACTAAGCAAAGAAAAATAATCGGCTCTCGACTCAGACGTCAAGGGTTGGATAGGACCTAAATGAAGAAGCGTTGAAACGGCCTGATCAGGCGTCATCTCGCTACTAAGTGGGGCTCTCTGCCCAGAGTAATAAACCTTGTCAGACGCGATAGCTACATCCAGAAGTTCACGTACTTCACCATAACGAGCGGAACGCGCAGCGGTTAGAAAAACTCCATCAAAAACGACCAAGACGCTATCAACGTGAGGAATAATATATTTAGCTAAGGCGACAACCAGAGGAAGGTTGTTGTTCCACCTTGCTTCTTCCTCGTCAATATCATTCCCTACGCTAGCAAAAAGAATGATCTCGTCACACTTATTGTCACGTATCAAATCACAAAGTGCCCAAACATTATCTGAGGTTGATTTCGTAGCGTAGCGAAGTGAAACCATCATTTTTTTCCTCACATGGTCGATCTGCGGCGCCGTGCCCTTAGACCAAAACGAGGATAATTCTGCATTCCTTTCTGCGTCACCACCATAGAAAGATGGCTCTTCGCCAAAAGAAATACCCGAGACCACCAGTGATCCTTTCCTCTTGCTCGCCCCCCTTTAATAGGAGAAAAGCCTGCCCCATGAATCATTTACGGAGCAGGCGATGTTCTCTATTTTCCGCCGCAATAAAGCGCTACCCGCCCAAAGCCCCTCCCCTAACGGTTTTATACAGCCGGCCTCTAGCCAAGCACTACTGGCATCGCCACGCCGTCAGAAACTACTGGAGAACATTTGGCAGCGCGCATCGTTATCTCGCTCACAGTTTGTCGAGCTCTATCGGCGTCCACTTGAGCGCTACGCGGAGTTGGTCCAGCAGCTCCCTGCTTCGCAAAACCACCATCATGCACACCCTGGCGGCATGCTGGATCACGGGCTTGAAATCGTCGCCTATGCCTTGAAAATTCGACAGAGCTACCTGCTTCCTATAGGCGCACCGCCGGAGTCTCAATCAGCACAGGCTGAGGCCTGGACTGCCGCTGCGGCTTATGGCGCTCTGATACACGACCTCGGCAAGATCGCCGTCGACGTGCACGTCGAGCTGGCAGGAGGTAAAACCTGGCACCCGTGGCACGGCCCAATCGATCGTCCCTATCGATTCCGCTACGTGAAAGGACGAAATTACCAACTTCACGGAGCCGCTGCCGCACTGATCTACGCGCAGATCCTGTCCTCAGAAATCTTAGATTGGCTCAGTAATTTCCCCGAAGTGTGGTCGCAGTTAATCTTCATTTTGGCTGGTCAGTACGAACATGCCGGCATTTTGGGCGAGATCGTGGTCAAGGCCGATCAGGCGTCCGTCGCTCAGGAACTCGGAGGAAATCCAGCCCGCGCGCTGTCCGCGCCCAAACAGTCTTTGCAGCGCCAATTGGCAGATGGGTTGCGTCACCTGGTCCGAGATACATTCAAACTGAATCAACCCGATGGACCGTCAGATGGATGGCTGACACAGGATGCTCTTTGGCTGGTTAGCAAGCCTATTGCTGATCAATTGCGAGCCTATTTGCTGACCCAAGGCGTTGAGGGTGTACCCAGTTCGAATGCACCTTTCTTCAACATGCTGCAAGATCAGGGGGTGATCCAAACCAATGCCCAGGACAAGGCAATCTGGAAAGCCACGATAGACAATGGTCGTGGCTGGCGAAACACCTTCACCCTGCTGAAACTCTCACCGGCACTGATCTGGAATGATCCAAATGATCGGCCAGCAGCGTACCCGGGGACGCTTGAAGTAGAAGCTGGCAATCCGGCAGAAGAGCCCCCGACAGAAAACCCTATCGCCGCACCTGCGAAAACCTCGCCTGTAAACGTTGAACCTAATGCTACTCCAGCAGTTTTAGCGCCGGCAGAGTTATCACCCTTTGAAACACAGCAGCACCCTTCGAGCAATCCTGCCGAAATTGACGCACTACTGACACTCCTTGGTAATATCAATGAGCCATTAGAAGACACCAAAAATAATCAGGTCTCATCGGCCCATCCCGCGCCTCCGAAACTGGATGACATCCAGCCTTCCCAAACCTCCAATCAAGGAGGTGCGCCTTTAGCAATAATCGAAGAAGTCAGTCCGATGCCTAGCAATAACACCGAGATCGGTCAGGGATTTGTTGAATGGCTTAAGAAAGGCATTGCATCCCGGACCATCATTATCAACGATACCAAAGCGCTGGTTCATACCGTAGCAGGGACCGCTATGCTGGTAACGCCTGGAATTTTCAAGCGCTACGTCCTTGAATTCCCCCATATCGAACAGCAAGCCAAAGTACAGCAAGTCAGCGCCTGGCAGCTGGTTCAACGTAGTTTCGAGAAACAGAAACTTCATCGAAAAACGCATAAGAGTCTGAATATTTGGACCTGTGACGTCGTTGGACCTCGAAAATCCAAGCAGCTCAAGGGGTACTTACTACTAGACCCGCGAACAATCTTCTCTGAGGTTCCCTTCGACAATATCAGCCTGTCCTTGAAGTCAGAAGCAACGGAGCCGCCACAATGACGACGCCCTCGAATCTGACGGAGGAATACATCTTCGCCCATGATCTGCGGCCTGCCAGTGCAAAGATCTATCGTGCCTCGACCAAAGCACTACTTAAGCATTTCCGAACGGCCTCAGTTGAGGAGATCGATCATCGTGCGGTTCTGACATGGCGAAAAAAAGTCCTTGAGAACGGATTATCCAAACGCAGCTGGAACACCTATTCAAATCACCTTCGAACTGTTTGGGGCTACGCCATAGAACACGGCCTGATGACCCATACCACGATCAACCCATTCAAGAAAACCAGCGTTATCCCACCAAAGCGGGCCAGCAAGACAATCAATGGAGACGCCATCCAACGAGCACGCAACTGGCTCATATCCCTTGTAGGCCAAGAACGTTGTACGCATGAACGTAGCCAGATCACACCTGCCTGGTTCTGGCTCAGCGTCTTCGAGATGTTTTATTACACAGGCATACGTCTGAATGCCCTGCTGTGCCTGCGCTACAAAGATATCGACTGGGACAGCCAGATGATCTTGGTCCGCGGTGAAACAGAGAAGACCCATCGGGAGTTTTTCCTCCCCATTATGGAAGGACTCGCTCCACACTTATCCAGGATCCTGGGGGAGGCCGAGAAAATAGGTTTTTCACCAGACGATCAACTGTTCAACGTCAACAGATTCTCTCGTCACTTCCATGGCAAGGAAATGAACATCGACCAGGTGGAGTCAATGTACGGCAAGCTCACCGATAAGATCGGCGTGCGCATGACCCCTCACCGCTTCAGGCACACATTAGCAACAGACTTGATGAAGCAGCCTGAGCGAAACATTCATCTCACGAAAAGCCTGCTGAATCATTCGAATCTAGCGACCACGATGAATTACATAGAGGCGGACTACGACCATATGCGTGCTGTTCTGCATGAGCGGAGTCTGGCTCAGGGCGCTCTAAGCCGAGTGAGACGGGTTGATCCAAGTGGCACACCCTCTGCCCCCTTACCCGCCAAGATAGGTGTGCACTCACAGGAAACCGCTCAACCAGAGCCCAAGAAGCTGCCAGCTCCACAACAATCTAGCAGCACAGAGGTCAGTATTGATCGGCCGACCAAGTCGACTGGCCGAGGCGCGCTACAGAGGGCTCTCGAGCTCGCATCTGCGCAACTGCATCGCGAGTCAACGACATGCTCTATGGACCCACCAGTAGATCAAGTAGAGCAGAGTCTACTATTGACGCTAATGGCGAGCGGGCTTGGTGTCGGCACATTCAGGAAACGCACCTCAACTGAGCATTCAATGCGAAGCTCATCATTTTCCCGAGCATCGCCTTAGTACGATCATAGTCAAAGCGCACTGGCTATAGGGTATTCTGGTTGGCCAGAGGCTTTCGCATGCCCGGAATAAAGCACCAGGTCGAAATCCGGATTTTTTCAGACGAACGGTACCACTTTGCTCAAGGCAAAAAAAAGGCGCCATAAAGACGCCTTTTTCATTAAATATGGTCGGGGTAGGGGGATTCGAACTCCCGACATCCTGCTCCCAAAGCAGGCGCGCTACCGGACTGCGCTATACCCCGGAATGCGCATCGCAAAACCGATGCACATTGACATCATGACGAACCAAAACTACTGTTCGCCTCAGACGGCTGCATGTCTACGGCGATATCTAAGTGCTGTAACACTTTCCAAAACCGTAAAACCGCCTCTATCAGAGCTAGAACCTCTGATTCTAAGATTTGATTCCAGCGCTAACTGGTCTCAAAAATGGTGGGTCGTGTGGGATTCGAACCTACGACCAATTGGTTAAAAGCCAACTGCTCTACCAACTGAGCTAACGACCCAAAAATGGTCGGGGTAAGGGGATTCGAACTCCTGACATCCTGCTCCCAAAGCAGGCGCGCTACCGGACTGCGCTATACCCCGGTTTTGAAATTGGCTCCGTGACCAGGACTCGAACCTGGGACCCAATGATTAACAGTCATTTGCTCTACCGACTGAGCTATCACGGAACTACATATTTCAAATGTACAACTTCTACTGCTTTACAACCTTCTCTTCGGCTTGTCCGTATCGCTACGTTCACGTCTCTGAGGCGCGCTATTCTACAATCTTAAAAACCCCTGTCAACCCTTTAAATTGCTTTTAAGACAATGATTTGCGCTTGTTTCTGATTTCTTCTTGGGGAGAAGAAACCCGTGGGCTGACGTTGCTGCGGGGCGCACTTTACAAGCCTTTGCCTTACAGTTCAACGCCCTATCGAAAAAAAAGACCCCGCAATGCGGGGCCTCCTCTTATCGCCATACAGGCCAGGCTTAGTGGAAGACGATTTCGTCGTTTTCCACCGTGGCCGCCACGCTGGTCCCCGGCATGAAGCTGCCCGACAGGATCAACTGCGCCAGCGGGTTCTCGATCCAGCGCTGAATCGCACGTTTCAGAGGCCGTGCGCCATACACCGGGTCGTAACCCACCGCGATCAACTTGTCCAACGCCTCGCTGCTCAGCTCTAGGTCAAGCTCGCGCTCGGCCAGGCGGCTACGCAGGCGGCCCAACTGGATCTCGGTAATACCCGCGATCTGATCCCGCGCCAGAGGCTCGAAGATCACCACTTCATCGACCCGGTTGATGAATTCCGGGCGGAAGTGCGACGTCAGCGCGTCCATCACCGCCGCGCGCTGGGCCTCACGATCACCGACCAGCTCCTGGATCTGCGCCGAGCCCAGGTTGGAGGTCATCACGATCACCGTATTGCGGAAGTCCACCGTACGCCCGTGGCTGTCCGTCAACCGGCCATCCTCCAGCACCTGCAGCAAGATGTTGAACACATCCGGGTGGGCCTTCTCGACCTCATCCAGCAGGATCACCGAGTAAGGCTTGCGACGCACGGCTTCGGTCAGGTAACCGCCTTCTTCATAGCCCACATAGCCTGGAGGAGCACCGATCAAGCGCGCCACCGAATGTTTCTCCATGAATTCGGACATATCGATGCGCACCATGGCCTCTTCAGTATCAAAGAGGAACTCGGCCAACGCCTTGCACAACTCGGTTTTACCCACGCCGGTTGGGCCGAGGAACATGAACGAGCCGCTCGGGCGATTAGGGTCGGACAAACCCGCCCGCGAACGCCGTACCGCGTTGGAGACCGCTACCACGGCCTCTTCCTGGCCAATCACACGCTGGTGCAGCAGGCTTTCCATCTTCAGCAGCTTGTCGCGCTCGCCTTCAAGCATTTTCGACACAGGAATGCCGGTCCACTTGGAGACGACTTCAGCAATTTCCTCCTCGGTCACTTTGCTGCGCAGCAGTTGGTTCTCGGGCTTGCCGTGCTGGTCGACCATTTGCAGGCTGCGCTCCAGGTCCGGGATCACCCCGTACTGCAACTCGGCCATGCGGTTCAGGTCGCCTTTACGACGTGCTGCTTCCAGCTCCTGGCGGGACTGCTCGATCTTTTGCTGGATCTGCGCAGAACCCTGCACTTCGGCTTTTTCCGAGGTCCAGATTTCTTCGAGGTCCGCATACTCACGCTCCAGGCGCAGGATTTCTTCCTGAAGTTTTTCCAGGCGTTTTTTCGCTGCGTCGTCCTCTTCTTTCTTAAGCGCCTGGGATTCAACTTTCAGCTGAATCAGGCGTCGGTCCAGACGATCGAGCACTTCCGGCTTGGAGTCGATCTCCATGCGAATGCGGCTGGCCGCTTCGTCGATCAGGTCGATGGCCTTGTCCGGCAACTGGCGGTCGGTGATATAGCGATGGCTCAGTTTGGCCGCCGCGATGATCGCGCCGTCAGTGATCGCCACCTTGTGGTGCACCTCATACCGCTCTTTGAGGCCACGCAGGATGGCGATGGTGTCTTCTTCGCTGGGTTCTTCCACCAATACTTTCTGGAAGCGCCGCTCAAGGGCCGCATTCTTTTCAATGTACTGACGGTATTCGTTGAGCGTGGTCGCACCCACGCAATGCAGCTCACCGCGCGCCAACGCCGGCTTGAGCATGTTGCCGGCATCCATCGAGCCTTCGCCTTTACCGGCGCCGACCATGGTGTGCAGCTCGTCGATAAACAGAATGATCTGCCCTTCCTGCTTCGACAGTTCATTAAGCAGGGATTTGAGGCGCTCTTCGAACTCGCCACGGAACTTGGCACCGGCGATCAGCGACCCCATGTCCAGGGACAACAGGCGCTTGCCTTTAAGGCCGTCCGGCACTTCACCATTGATGATGCGCTGGGCCAGGCCCTCGGCAATCGCGGTCTTACCCACGCCGGGCTCACCGATCAATACCGGGTTGTTCTTGGTGCGACGCTGCAACACCTGGATAGTGCGCCGAATTTCGTCGTCACGGCCAATCACCGGGTCCAGCTTGCCTTCTTCGGCGCGCTTGGTCAGGTCGACGGTGTATTTGTCCAGGGCCTGGCGCGACTCCTCATGGTTGGGGTCATTCACCGCCTCGCCGCCACGCAGGTTATTAATGGCGTTTTCCAGGGCTTTTTTGCTCACGCCCTGGCCCAACAACAATTTGCCAAGCTTGCTGTTGTCGTCCATCGCGGCGAGCAGCACCAGTTCGCTGGAGATGAACTGGTCACCTTTCTGCTGGGCCAGACGATCGGCCTGGTTAAGCAGGCGCGCCAGATCCTGCGACATGTTCACGTCGCCGGTAGGGTTTTGGATTTTCGGCAGTTGGTCGAGCTCTTTGCTCAACTCTTTGCGCAGGCTGTTGACGTCAAAGCCCACCTGCATCAACAACGGCTTGATAGAACCACCTTGCTGTTCGAGAAGCGCCTGCATCAAGTGCGCAGGCTCAATCGCCGGGTGGTCGAGGCCGACCGCCAGGGATTGGGAGTCCGAGAGTGCCAACTGCAATTTGCTGGTTAAACGATCAATACGCATTAGTCACCTTCCTTTTGAGCAGGCCGGAGCTAGAAATACACATCCTGAATGAAGAAACCTGCCAGATACCCTTATAGATGGGGGGGATTCTGCAAGATTCAAGCAGCTGATCGTTGATGTGGATCAGCATTGATCCAAGTCAGGAGAGTCTAGCGCTCAAGCCAGATAAGGGAGGCGAACCGACCGGTGCGCGGGCTGCGCCGGTAGGAAAAAAAGCGTGGGTCGGTGACGGTGCATAAACCACCACCATATACAGCAGTCACACCGCGCGCGGCCAGGCGCAGGCGCGCCAGCTGGTAGATATCGGCCAGGTACTTGCCGGGGTTATGGCTGGGTGCAAAGGCCTCGGCCGTGGCTGGCAGTTGCTGCATGAAGGCTTCACGCACTTCGGGCCCGACTTCAAAGGCTTGCGGGCCAATGGCCGGGCCCAGCCAGACAAGTACTTCTTCGGGTTCGGCATTCAAGCTTTCGAAGGCAGCTTCCAATACACCGGCCGCCAGCCCGCGCCAACCGGCATGGGCAGCCGCCACGCGGGTACCGGCGCGGTTGCAGAACAACGCGGGCAGGCAATCGGCGGTCATTGAGGTGCAGGCGACGCCGGGAGTGCTGGTCCAACTGGCATCGGCTTCAGCGATACGCGAAGGGTCAGCCTCCACCACTGTTACCCCATGAACCTGGCGTAACCAGGCAGGCTGGATAGAGAAAGCATCGGTGACGCGGCGGCGGTTCTCAAGGACAGCCTCGAGACTGTCCTCAACATGATCACCCAGATTAAGGCTGTCGAACGGCGCCGGACTGACGCCGCCCGCACGGGTGGTGACGCAAGCTTTGACTCCCGACGGCGCGGGCCAGTCAGGAATCAGCCAGTCATTCACCCGACAAATGCCTCGCGATCCTGCTTGAGCAACGACAACAACCAGACCAGATCGTCCGGTAGAGGCGATTCCCAGCTCATCCGCTTACCGCTCGTCGGATGATCCAGTTCCAGGAAACGTGCATGCAGTGCCTGGCGCGGGAAGGTTTTCAGCGATTCAACCATGGTCTGGCTGGCCGCTGGCGGAATACGGAAGCGACCACCGTAGGCCGGATCTCCGACCAACGGGAAGTTGATGTGCGCCATATGCACGCGAATCTGGTGCGTGCGGCCGGTTTCCAGCTTCACCCGCACATGCGTGTGAGAGCGAAAACGTTCGAGCACACGGTAGTGGCTGACGGCCGGCTTGCCGCCTTCCATCACCGCCATACGCTGGCGCTGCTGGCCGTGGCGGCCGATCGGGGCGTTGATCTTGCCACCCGCCACCACCACGCCGATCACGATGCATTCGTAGATCCGGCTGACACTGCGGGCCTGCAATTGTGTGACCAACTGCGTCTGCGCCTGAATGGTCTTGGCCACCACCATCAAGCCGGTGGTGTCCTTGTCCAGGCGGTGCACGATGCCGCAGCGCGGCACGTTGACGATGTCCGGCACGTGGTGCAACAAGGCATTAAGCAAAGTGCCATCAGCGTGCCCGACCGCCGGGTGAACCACCAGGCCTGCAGGTTTGTTGATGACCAGGATGTCATCATCTTCATAGACGATATCCAGCTCGATGTCTTGGGCGACCCATTCTCCCTGGGCTTCCTGCTCGGCAGTCAGCTCAAGAATCGCACCGCCATGGACTATGTCTCGCGGGCGGATAACCGCTCCATCCACAGTCAGGCGGCCGTCTTTGATCCAGGCGGAAAGGCGCGAGCGCGAGTGCTCAGCGAATAATTGTGCGGCGACTTGATCGAGGCGTTGGCCGCCCAATTCGGACGGCACCTCTGCGCGAAGTTCAATTTTATCGGACATGCTCAGACTAGGCGTGGCACAGCCTTTGGTTTCGGCTGCGCGCTTGTGGTTAAATACGGCGTCTTTTGCCCCGAGGCTTTCAACGGGGCGCTCATCATAACAGGACGGCCCCGCCCAAGACAGCGGCCGTCATAGGGACGCAAGCCGCCATGCAAGTGAAACACCTGCTGCTGATCGCCATCCTCGCCATGACTGCTGCTTGCTCGTCAACAAAGGAAGTCGTCGACGAAAACCTGAGCGAAGTCGAGCTGTATCAATTAGCTCAAAAAGACTTGGACAATAATAGCTACACCAGTGCCACAGCCAAGCTGAAGGCCCTGGAGTCGCGCTATCCGTTCGGGCGCTACGCCGACCAGGCACAGCTTGAGCTGATCTACGCCAACTACAAGAACGCGGAGCCGGAAGCTGCCAAGTCCGCCGCCGAGCGTTTTATCCGGCTGCACCCGCAGCACCCGAACGTGGACTACGCCTACTACATGAAGGGCCTGACCTCGTTCGACCAGGACGTTGGCCTGCTGGCGCGCTTCCTGCCGCTGGACATGACCAAGCGTGACCCTGGTGCTGCCCGCGACTCCTTCAACGAGTTCGCCCAGCTCACCAGCCGCTACCCCAACAGCCGCTACTCGCCGGACGCCAAGCAGCGCATGATCTACCTGCGCAACCTGCTGGCCTCCTACGAGATTCACGTGGCCGACTACTACCTGACCCGTCAGGCGTATGTAGCTGCCGCCAACCGTGGCCGTTATGTAGTTGAGAACTTCCAGGAAACCCCATCCGTGGGTGATGGCCTGGCGGTGATGACCCAGGCTTACCAGGCCTTGCACCTGGATGCATTGGCAACCACCAGCCTGGAAACCCTGAAGCTCAACTACCCGGACTCCCCAAGCCTGAAAGACGGCCAGTTCGTGCCTCGGGTAGCTGAAGCAGACAACCGTTCGTGGTTGAGCAAATACACCCTGGGCCTGATCAGTTCCCGTCCACCGCTGCCGCCGGGCGAAACCCGCGCCAACCAGGACGTGATGAAGCAGTTCCAGGACGCCAAGGAAGCCATTCCTTCGGAGCTCAAGCCGCATGACGCCAATGGCGACGTGATCGAAGAAGAAGCACCGCAGGCCCTGGGCAACAATGAAGACCGTTCGTGGTTCAGCTACATGACCTTCGGCGTGTTTGACTGATTGCACACAGCGTCATCAAGAAGGAGCCTCTCGAGGCTCCTTTTTTGTGGGCGCCTTGTTATTGCACTGTGCGCTTGCCACGCGCTTGGCTAAACTGGCGCATTCCCTGTCGAGAAACTGCCCATCATGCTTCGTCTACTGTTCTGGATTGCCGTCATTGCTGCCGCGGTATGGTTCTGGCGCAAATTCAAAAGCCCGGCGACTAAACAGCAGCGCTCCGCTGAGCCGGGCGCGGCCATGATGGTGCGCTGCGCCCACTGCGGCGTGCACCTGCCGCAGGACCGCGCACTCAGTTCACGGCAGGCGTGGTACTGCACCCAGGCGCACCTGGAACAAGGGCCGAAGTCTATCCAGCGTTGATCCGACCGGCGGGCGCATACGGCGCCGGGTCGATAACAGGGGTACGGCCCAGCAGCAAGTCAGCAAACAGTTGGCAGGATGCCGGCGCGAGTACCAGCCCATTGCGATAATGCCCGCAATTGAGCCAAAGCCCTTTGAAACCGGGTACTTCACCGATGTAAGGGATACCTTCCGGTGAACCGGGGCGCAAACCGGCCCAGTGGCCTACGACCTCGGCATCTGCCAGCGCGGGAATCAATTCCACCGCCGACGCCTTCAGGCTTTCCAGGGCAGAGTCGGTCGGGGTCTTGTCGAACCCTTCGTGCTCCAGCGTGCTGCCGATCAGAATGTGCCCGTCACGCCGTGGGATCGCATAACGCCCCTTGGCCAGCACCATGCTCGACAAAAAATCCGACGCACATTTGTACAAAATCATTTGGCCTTTGACCGGCTCCACCGGCAGCGACAGGCCCAGCTTGCCGAGTATTTCGCCGCTCCAGGCACCCGCCGCCAGCACCACCTGGTCGCCCAGGACTGGCCCCGCCGGGGTGTTCACACCCACGACGTCGCCACCTTCAATCACGAACCCCTCCACTTCGCACTGCTCATGAAGGGTCACGCCCGGTAACGCCAACAGCGCGGCCTTGAGGGATTTGACCAGACGTGGGTTACGTACGTTGGCCACGTCCGCCATGAAGATCGCCTGGGAATACCCACCACCCAGCACCGGCACGGCGTCATGGGCGGCCGACACATCCACCTTGCTCAACGGCCGGCCTTCACGGGCAGCCCAGGCCAACGCCTGGGCTTCATCTTCCAGGTCCAGCCAGTAAAGGCCGGTGGTGTGAACCTCTGGATCAACCCCGGTGGCCGCAAACAGTCGCTGTGCCAACTGCGGGTAAAAATCCTGCGACCAATGGGCCAGTGCGGTGACCGCCGGGCCGTAGCGCCATGGGTACAGCGGCGAAACGATACCGCCACCCGCCCAGGAAGACTCCTGCCCCAGCCTGGAGCGCTCCAGCAGCACCACGGACTGCCCCTCGGTGGCGAGGTTGAACGCGGTCAACAAGCCGATAACACCGCCACCCACAATCACCACTTGCTGTTGCTTAGCCATCATTTGATCCAGCCGATAAAAAGGGAAAAGCGCACCCGGCGCCCATTCATCCAGCACTCTCATCATTGCCCCCAGCACGCAAGGCGCGACATTTCAGGTATCGCGCCCGGATTACTGCGTACGCCGGTGCTGGACAAGCTGAACTCACCGCAAGGGTCATTCGCCATGATGGCGCCCACTGCAGGCGAGGCGACCAGGGTAAATGCCTCGGGGCTCAACGCAGTGCTGATTCTATAGTGATCACTGCCGGCACTGGCGCCGCCTGCATCAATAAAAGTGCCGTGGCGCGTGTAAAAACGCTCGAGGTGCTGCGCCTGCTCAGTCAGCAGTGCAACGATCTGCGCGCGGTAGGCTTTTTTCACCTGCCCGGTATACGCGGGGTAAGCAATCCCGGCCAAAAACGCGATGATGGCGACCGTGCCCAGTAACTCGATCAGGGTAAAACCTTGGCAATCCTTGCCCATTGATATGCTCCTTACTATTGAAGTTGTCGCCATAGGACTCGATGAACGTTCAGGCCTCCCTCTGCCTGTGCATAGACCGCCTCCAGCACCGTGCGCACCTGGCCACTGCTCCCAACTGCGGTCACGCGGTACAACGCGGCCGGTGTTCCGGCAGGCAAACCCGCCAGCGCAAAGCCCACTCCCAGGGATTGCACGCCATATAGCCCGCCTTTCAGGGCAACCCAAGTGACCGCCGAAACAGGGTGTGTGCCTGCCGCCACCACCCGCGCCGATTCCATCGGCGGCGCACAGGTGGTGATTGCCCGACACACCGGCAATGTCGCGCCGGCCCGTCGGATCACCGACTCCCCCAACCGCAGGCCACTTTCGGCGCTTTGGAAGGATTGGTTTCGATGCCAAACGCTGCCGGTAATCTTTTGTTGGGACACCGCCCCTTGCATTGATGCCAGGCCGATCAGTGACAGCATCAGCAGAAACACCAGGCTGATCAGCAAAACCATGCCGGTTTGCCGCGCAAAAACCCCTTGATGATTGAACATGCCGCCCTACCCCAGCCGGTTTCGCAGGGCTGCTACGACGCTGTAGGCCTGGTCTTTCACACGCCCGGCCGGGTCTTGCAGCGTCATCCGCAGGCGCACGCTGCGGATCAGCGATTCATCCGCCGGTCGGGATTCATAGCGCGCTACCTGAGGCGAACCTGGCTTGCCTGCCACGCCGAAACTGATGTCGAAGGCCTGCACGTTGTCCAACAGCACCGACTTGGCCGGCGCCGCAGGGGTACTGACCTTCAGTTGCCCGGTTTCATAGGTGTAGGTGAGTTGGCGCAGCGCAAAGCGGATCTGCCCCGGCATCGGTGGCGGTGAACTCCCCGCGTAGGCCTGGGCCGTGCCGAGGCAGTCAGAGAGCACCGTCCAGTCTGGCGTGCCGCCCTCGCCTGCAACCTCGGCAGTGACCAGCGTCAGCGACCAGGCGCTGCCTGCAGAGTCCCAGCCGAGAGGTCGATAAAAGGCTGGCGGTGCGTTGTCGATAGAGGCTGTCGCCAGGCAGCCGAACATGCCTGTCTGGCGGATATCCTGGATCATCTTGCCCAGCACAAACCGCGCATCATCCTGCAGCACCATGGCGGCCTGTTGGCTGGCGTGAGTCGCGCGAGCGCTTATCGCCACCTGGCTGACACCCAGTACCAGCAGCAACCCGACCGCCAGTGCGAGCAACATCTCCACCAGGCTGAAACCACGCACAGAGCGTCTCATTGGGGCGCCTGCGGTTCGCCGTCAATGCGGCTGGTGAGGGTGAAGGTTTCCCGCGCCCCACGAGTATTCGCCCCACGGGAGTCATCCCAACTGATGCTCACCGTTACCTCGCCACCGCTGATCACCACCGAGCCTTTGGCATCCTCGCCGCCGAAGCCGATGATATTGGCCTCGAAGTCATGCAGGTCCAGGTCCCGCACGCTGGCCGTCGGGGTATTGGCGGGAGCGCTTTGCATGAGTGCCCATGCGTAGTCGGCGCCTGAGTTGGCGCGGATTCGATCGAGCATATCGTAGGCAATGAAACTGGCCTGGCTGGTCATCCTTGCACTGTCGGTGTACTTGAGTGCATTGAGCTGGGTCATTGCGGCGCCCAGCAACCCGATGGCGAGAATCAGCACCGCCACCAACACTTCGATCAAGGTCATACCGGTTTGTTGTCGAGGCAGTGCGCAGGGAAAAAGTCTGTTCGGGCAGGCAAGCATTACCGTCGTCATCCGTGTCGAAGGCCAAAAAAAAGCAGCGCAGCACTGCTGTACGAGCCAAGACTAGTGCCGGTTCTTGCCCCGCGCCGCAATCGGAACAAAGGGAAATACTTTGGACATAAAGGCCATCATCCAGCCCCGCCGCCGGGCGCTATACCTAGGTCTCCAAACCCATTTTTACCCTTGCCCGTGGAGGGACAGACTATGCAACAACGCGGTTTCACCCTGATCGAACTTCTGTTCGGCCTGCTACTGGGTGGCATCCTGGTGACCGTGGCAGTGCCTGCCTTCAAGGGTTTGCTTGCGTCGCAGCAGCAACGCAGCGCGGCACACTCGCTTGCCGAAGGCCTGCGGTTGGCGCGCACTGAGGCAATCACCCGCAATCGCCCAGTGATCATTCAGGCGCTGGAGAACGATTGGAGCCGAGGATGGCAAATCATCGTGGATATAAGCGGGCGCGGTGAGCCGGGTAGCGACAACCGGATACTGCTGGAACGGCAGGGCAATGGGCGCGTGATGATGGCGGGCAATGGGCCTGTCAAGAACCAGGTACGCTTCAGCGGGCTGGGTGAACCGGTGTTTGCGGGGGGTGGCTTCCGTGCCGGTACGGTGCACATCTGCGGCACCGACCCGGTACAGAGCCGCTATCAAGTGGTGCTGGCGCCCAGTGGGCGCATCAGCCTGCGCAGTGAGGCCACCGAGCAGGCGCTGTGCAGCTCCGGCACCGTGGCACTCAGAGCAGTGAGCGAACCCGCAGCTCTTTGGGCATCGAGAACGTGATGTTCTCTTCGCGACCGGCCAATTCATCCGCGCCGGTAGCGCCCCAGGCCTGTAATTGCTGGATCACACCACGCACCAGCACTTCTGGAGCCGAAGCACCTGCGGTGATGCCGATGCGCTCAACGCCATCGAACCAACTGCGCTGCATGTCTTCGGCGCCGTCGATCAGGTAGGCCGGCGTGGCCATGCGTTCCGCCAGTTCGCGCAAGCGGTTGGAGTTGGAGCTGTTAGGGCTGCCCACCACCAGGACCACATCGCACTCGTCGGCCAGCTGCTTGACCGCGTCCTGACGGTTTTGCGTGGCGTAGCAGATGTCGTCCTTGCGTGGGCCGCCAATTGCCGGGAAGCGTGTGCGCAGGGCATCGATCACACGGCTGGTGTCGTCCATCGACAGCGTGGTTTGGGTCACGAAGGCCAGGCGATCCGGGTTTTGAACCTGCAACTCGGCGACATCTTTTTCGTCTTCCACCAGGTAGATAGCGCCGCCATTGCTGGCGTCGTACTGACCCATGGTGCCTTCGACTTCCGGGTGACCGGCGTGACCGATCAGGATGCACTCACGGCCGTCGCGGCTGTAACGCGCGACTTCGATGTGTACCTTGGTGACCAGCGGGCAGGTGGCGTCGAACACCTTTAGGCCACGGCCAGCCGCTTCGGTACGGACAGCCTGGGACACGCCGTGGGCACTGAAGATAACGATAACGTCGTCCGGCACCTGGTCGAGTTCTTCGACAAAGATAGCCCCGCGTGCGCGCAGGTCTTCAACCACGAATTTGTTGTGGACGACTTCATGGCGCACGTAAATCGGCGGCCCGAACACTTCCAGGGCGCGATTGACGATTTCGATCGCCCGGTCCACACCGGCGCAGAAGCCACGGGGGTTGGCGAGTTTGATTTGCATGCTGTGCCTCGTGTCTTGCAGCCACCTTGAGCCAGGTCTGACGCTGACTCAACTGACAATGAAGATCAAAGGTGGGAGCGGGCTTGCTCGCGAATGCGCAGTGTCAGTCACCGAACTATTAGACTGATCCACCGCATTCGCGAGCAAGCCCGCTCCCACATTTTAGACCGCGTACGGCCAATTAGAGCGCTTTAACGTCGATGATTTCAACGTCAAACGTCAAGGTTTTACCGGCCAACGGGTGGTTGAAGTCGATGGTCACTTGCGCGTCATCGAAGGTTTTAACCACGCCGGGCAGCTCGGTGTTCGCCGCATCGTTGAAGATCACCAACAGGCCTTCCGACAGGTCCATGTCCTGGAACTGCGAGCGCGGGATGATCTGCACGTTTTGCGGGTTGGGCTGGCCAAAGGCGTTTTCCGGCAGGATCTGCAGGGTGCGCTTGTCGCCGGCCTTGAAACCGAACAGTGCCGCTTCAAAACCCGGCAGCAGGTTGCCGTCACCGACCTTGAAGGTCGCCGGGGCTTTGTCGAACGTACTGTCGACCGTGTCGCCATTCTCCAGGCGCAATGCGAAATGCAAAGTGACTTCCGTGTTCTGGCCGATGCGTTGCTCAGCCAATACCTGATCAGTCATTGACGGTCTCTCCGGTTTTCTTGCTTTTGAACATATCCAACGCCAGCATGATTGCACCGACGGTGATGGCGCTGTCGGCAAAGTTGAACGCCGGGAAGTACCAGCGGTTCTGCCAATGCACCAGAATAAAGTCGATCACATGGCCCAGGGCAATGCGGTCGTACAGGTTGCCCAGCGCGCCGCCCAGCACCAGGGCCAGGGCGATTGCCAGCCAGGTGTCATCGCGGCCCAGGCGCTTGAGCCAGACCACAAGCACCGCACTGACCACCACAGCGATCAGGGCAAACAGCCAGCGCTGCCAGCCGCCGCTGTCAGCCAGGAAGCTGAAGGCGGCGCCGGTGTTGTAGGCCAGGGTCCAACTGAAGTAGTCAGGAATGACCACGATCTGCTGGAACATCTGCAGGGAGCCTTCGAAGTGAGCCTTGCTGACCTGGTCAATGACCAGGACCAGCACGCTCAGCACGAGCCAACCCAGACGTCCGAAACGGCTGGTTTTAGGCATAGTGGCGAACCTCGCCAGCACCGCTGATGTTGTCCACGCAACGGCCGCAGATTTCCGGATGCTCCGGGTTCACGCCGACGTCTTCACGGCAGTGCCAGCAACGGGCGCACTTGGGGAAGGCCGACTTGACCACTTTGAGCTTGAGGCCCGGTACTTCGGTGGCCACTGCGTCCGCAGGGGCCTGGGCAAACGGTGCCAGGCTTGCAGTCGAGGTGATCAGCACGAAGCGCAGTTCGTTGCTCAGCTTGGCCAGGTCGGCGGTCAGGCCTTCCTCGGCAAACAGGGTGACTTCGGCTTGCAGGTTGCCACCGACGGCCTTGGCCGCGCGCTGAACTTCCAGCTCCTTGTTCACCGCAACCTTGACGGCCATTACGCCTTCCCAATACTCGCGGCCCAGTTCGAAGTTGGCCGGCAATTCGGTCAGGCCTTCGTACCAGGTGTTGAGCATCACCGACTCGTTACGCTCGCCCGGCAGGTATTCCCACAGTTCGTCGGCGGTGAAGGCCAGGATCGGCGCGATCCAGCGCACCAGCGCTTCAGAGATGTGGTACAGCGCGGTCTGCGCCGAGCGGCGCGCCTTGCTGTTGGCGCCGGTGGTGTACTGGCGGTCCTTGATGATATCGAGATAGAAACCACCCAGCTCCTGCACGCAGAAGTTGTGGATCTTGGAGTACACGTTCCAGAAGCGGTATTCACCGTAGTGTTCCTGCAACTCGCGCTGCAGCAACAGGGTACGGTCCACGGCCCAACGGTCCAGGGCGAGCATGTCCTCGGCCGGCAGGATGTCGGTGGCCGGGTTGAAACCGGTCAGGTTCGACAGCAGGAAGCGTGCGGTATTACGGATACGGCGGTAAGCATCGGCGCTGCGGGCCAGGATCTGGTCCGACACGGCGATTTCGCCCGAGTAATCGGTCGACGCGACCCACAGACGCATGATGTCGGCGCCCAGGGTGTCGTTGATCTTTTTCGGCTCGATCACGTTTTTCAGCGACTTGGACATCTTGCGGCCCGTCTCGTCGACGGTGAAGCCGTGGGTCAGCAGTTCGCGGTACGGCGCGTGGTTGTCGATGGCGCAGCCGGTCAACAGCGACGAGTGGAACCAGCCACGGTGTTGGTCCGAGCCTTCCAGATACAGGTCGGCACGCGGGCCGGTGGCGTGGCCCATCGGGTGCGAACCGCGCAGCACGTGCCAGTGGGTGGTGCCGGAGTCGAACCACACGTCGAGGGTGTCGCTGATCTTGTCGTACAGCGGCGCTTCGTCGCCCAACAGCTCGGCAGCGTCCAGCTTGAACCAGGCTTCGATGCCTTCCTGTTCAACGCGCAGCGCCACTGCTTCCATCAGCTCGACGGTGCGTGGGTGCAGCTCGCCGCTTTCCTTGTTCAGGAAGAACGGGATCGGCACGCCCCAGTTACGCTGGCGGGAGATGCACCAGTCCGGGCGGTTGGCAATCATCGAGTGCAGGCGCGCCTGGCCCCAGGCCGGGACGAACTTGGTCTCTTCGATGGCTTTGAGCGAGCGCACACGCAGGGTGTCGCCGCTGGTCGGCTCTTTGTCCATGCCGATAAACCACTGCGCGGTGGCGCGGTAGATCAGCGGGGTTTTGTGACGCCAGCAGTGCATGTAGCTGTGCTTGATGGTGTCGGATTTCACCAACGCACCGACTTCGCTCAGCTTGTCGATGATCGCCTGGTCGGCCTTGAAAATGAACTGGCCGCCGAAGAACTCCAGCGACGGCACGTACACGCCATTGCTCTGCACCGGGTTGATGATGTCGTCATTCACCATGCCGTACTTCTTGCAGATGACGAAGTCATCCACGCCATAAGCCGGCGAGCAGTGAACAATGCCAGTACCCGAACCCAATTCCACGTAGTCAGCCAGGTACACCGGCGACAGACGGTCGTAGAACGGGTGACGGAAGTTGATCAGTTCCAGCGCGGTGCCGGTGGTGGTGGCGATGACCGAACCTTGCAGTTCGTAGCGTGCCAGGCAGGCTTCGACCATTTCTTCAGCCAGCACCAGCAGGCGATCACCGACGTCCACCAGGGCGTAGGTGAATTCCGGGTGCACGTTCAGCGCCTGGTTGGCCGGAATGGTCCACGGGGTAGTGGTCCAGATCACGATGGCTGCAGGTTTTGGCAGGCTCGACAGGCCAAACGCTTGGGCCAGCTTGGCGTCGTCGGCGATCGGGAAGGCCACGTCGATGGTCGAGGACTTCTTGTCTTCGTACTCGACTTCCGCTTCTGCCAGGGCCGAACCGCAGTCGAAGCACCAGTTCACGGGTTTGAGGCCCTTGAACACGAAACCGCCTTTGACGATTTCGGCCAAGGCGCGGATTTCACCGGCCTCGTTCTTGAAGTTCATGGTCTTGTACGGGTTGTCCCACTCGCCGAGGACGCCCAGACGAATGAATTCGGACTTCTGCCCTTCGATCTGCTCGGTGGCATAGGCACGGCACAGTTCGCGGGTTTTATCCGCGCCCAGGTTCTTGCCGTAGGTCACTTCGACTTTGTGCTCGATCGGCAGGCCGTGGCAGTCCCAGCCCGGAACATAAGGCGCGTCGAAACCCGACAGGGTTTTCGAACGCAGGATCATGTCCTTGAGAATTTTGTTCAGCGCATGACCGATGTGGATAGTGCCGTTGGCATAAGGAGGGCCGTCGTGCAGGACGAACTTCGGACGATCCTTGCCAATTTCGCGCAACTTTCCGTACAGGCCAATACTGTCCCAGCGCTGCAGGATCTGCGGTTCGCGCTGTGGCAGGCCGGCCTTCATTGGGAAGGCGGTGTCCGGAAGGTTTAGCGTGGCTTTATAGTCGGTCATTTAAGGCTCTTCGGTTAGCGATGGGCGCTAGGTGCGGCTAGTGCACGGGCGGCGGCGACATCCGCATTGATCGCCGTTTTCAACGCCTCAAGGGAGGCGAAACGCTGCTCTTCACGCAGCTTCTGGTGGAAAACCACCGTTAAACGCCGGTCATACAAATCACCGGCAAAATCCAAAAGGTGAACTTCCAGGTGGGCCTTGCCATCACCTGCAACCGTGGGCCTGACGCCTATGTTGGCGACTCCCGGCCACGATTGGCCGTCGATGTCGACACTCACCAGGTAAACCCCGGTGAGCGGCACACGACGACGTTTGAGCTGCACGTTGGCGGTTGGCGTGCCCAGTTGGCGCGCCAGCTTCTGGCCGTGCAATACCCGCCCGGCAATGCGGAACGGGCGACCGAGCAAACGCTCGGCCAAGGCGAAGTCGGCTGCCGCCAGGGCGTTACGCACCTGGGTACTGCTCACGCGCAGGCCGTCCAGTTCGACGGTTTGCGCGGCTTCGACGGTAAAACCTTGATTCACACCGGCGTGTTGCAGGAAGTCGAAATCGCCGACGCGGTCGCAGCCGAAACGGAAGTCGTCGCCGACCTCCAGGTGCTGCACGCCCAGGCCATCGACCAGAATGCGGTCGACGAACTCGGCGGCGCTGAGGCTCTGCAAGCGCTGGTTGAAAGCCAGGCACAGCACACGGTCAACGCCCTCTTCAGCCAGCAGTTGCAGCTTGTCGCGCAGGCGGGCCAAGCGGGCCGGCGCCGTCTCGGGAGTAAAGTATTCCCGCGGCTGTGGCTCAAAAATCACCACGCAGCTGGGCACGCCCAACTCGACCGCACGTTCACGCAGCCGACCCAGGATAGCCTGGTGGCCACGGTGAACACCGTCAAAGTTGCCAATAGTGGCGACGCAGCCCCGATGCTCGGGGCGCAGGTTGTGGAGACCTCGAACCAGCTGCATAACGCGCTTCTTGCTCATAAAGTGGTCGATTATAACCACACCCAGCCCCGGACGACAGGCAACAGCGCAGGCCAAATGGATCGAATCGATAAAACAACCGTTTTATCACGGCAAAGTCTCTAGCCAAGCGACTTTCGATTGAAATCACGCAGACGGAAGCCTTGCAGCAGCAACATCCCGAAGTACACCACCACACCCGCAACAACCAGAACACCCAGGCGCATGAAGCGTTCAAGCATATGGCCTTGATCCCAGGCGGGCATGAAGCGCATCAGGCCCAACAACACCGCCGACATCATCGCCACCGCCACCAGCAGCTTGAGAGCAAACAGGCCCCAGCCCGGCTGCGGCTGATACATCTGCTGCTTGCGCAGTTGATAAAACAGCAGCCCTGCGTTGATGCAGGCACCCGCGCTGATGGCCAGGGCCAGGCCGGCATGGGCCAACGGGCCGATAAACACCAGGTTGAGCAGTTGCGTGACGATCAAGGTGAAGATTGCGATCTTGACCGGCGTGCGGATGTTTTGCTGGGCGTAGAAGCCCGGCGCCAGCACTTTGATCACGATAATGCCGAGCAGGCCGACGGAGTAGGCGACCAGCGCGCGCTGGGTCATTGATGCGTCAAACGCGCTGAACTGGCCGTATTGGAACAACGACACGGTCAACGGCTCAGCCAGAATGCCCAGGGCCAGGGAACACGGCAACACCAGCATAAAGCACAGGCGCAGGCCCCAGTCGAGGATGCGCGAGTACTCCTGGCGGTCCTTGCTGGCATAGGTGCGCGACAGCGTCGGCAGCAAGATTGTGCCCAAGGCCACACCCAGTACGCCGGACGGCAACTCCATCAAGCGATCGGCGTAGTACATCCAGGAGACCGAACCGGACACCAGCAAGGATGCGAACGCGGTGTTGATGATCAGGGAAATCTGGCTCACCGACACACCCAGGATCGCCGGCAACATATTGCGCATCACGCGCCATACGCCGGTGTCCTTGAGGTTCAGGCGCGGCAGCACCAGCATGCCGATTTTTTTCAGGTGCGGCAGTTGGTACAGCAGCTGCGCCAGGCCGCCGGCCAGCACCGCCCAGCCCAGGGCCATGACCGGTGGATCGAAGTACGGCGTCAGGAACAGCGCAAAAATAATCATGCTGACGTTCAGCAATGTCGGCACGAAGGCCGGTACCGAGAAACGGTTCCAGGTATTGAGGATCGCCCCGGCCAGGGATGACAGCGAGATCAGCAATATATAAGGAAAGGTCACGCGCAGCAGGTCAGTGGTCAGCGCGAATTTTTCCGGGGTATTGGCAAAACCCGGCGCCGTGGCCCAGATCACCCAGGGCGCGCCGAGCATGCCGACGAGGGTTACCAGCATCAGTACCAGGGTCAGCAGGCCCGAGACATAGGCAATAAAGGTACGGGTCGCTTCTTCGCCCTGCTGGGTTTTGTATTCGGCCAGGATCGGCACGAACGCCTGGGAAAATGCGCCCTCGGCGAAGATCCGCCGCAGCAGGTTGGGCAGTTTAAAGGCAATAAAGAAGGCATCCGTGGCCATGCTGGCGCCGAAAATGCGTGCCAGCAGGGTGTCACGCACAAACCCCAAAACCCGGGAGATCATTGTGATAGAGCTGACGGCAGCCAACGATTTGAGCAGATTCATTGAAAGAGTTTGCGCCTTTAGATAAAGAGCAGGCGAACAAAGCGCCCACTTATGCGATACTGCGCGCCTGCAACAGCACAGAGCCAAAGCTCGCGAGTTTACAGGTCAAGCGCCGGAAATAAATCACCCGCCTCTTCAGATCGACCACTCAGCAGTTCGCATCAGCCGCCCTTGACAACCCATCAAGTCATCGGCATGATTCGCGGCCTATTTTGTTTGCTATTTCCTAAAAAGTCTTTCGAGGAGCTCGACGGTGGCCAACACACCTTCCGCCAAAAAACGTGCAAAACAGGCTGAGAAGCGTCGCAGCCACAACGCCAGCCTGCGTTCCATGGTTCGTACCTACATCAAGAATGTAGTTAAAGCCATCGACACCAAAGACGCTGAAAAAGCTCAAGCTGCTTACGTTCTGGCTGTGCCTGTTATCGACCGTATGGCCGATAAAGGCATCATCCACAAGAACAAAGCCGCTCGTCATAAGAGCCGCCTGAATGGCCACATCAAGGCTCTGAACGTCGCTGCAGCAGCCTAAGTGGTAACAACTGCCACGTAACTCAGGTTGCGTAACAGTTAAGAAATGCCCCGTACCGAAAGGTCCGGGGCATTTTTGTTTGTGCTCAATAACGAGGGGTGCACACTGATCAACATGTGGGAGCGGGCTTGCCCGCGATCGCGCTGGGTCAGTGGTGAACAGGGTGGCTGACACGCCCTCATCGCGGGCAAGCCCGCTCCCACACCTGAACTGCGGTGTATTTTCAGGCGCAAAAAAAAAACGCCCCGAACCAGTCGGGGCGTTTTTGCTACCTATTGATCAAACCACAATCAATGGTGGTGACCGCCTTCACCGTGGACGTGGCCGTGGGCCACTTCTTCCTGGGATGCGTCGCGGATGGCAACGATCTTCACTTGGAAGTTCAGGCGCTGGCCAGCCAGAGGGTGGTTGCCGTCGACAGTCACGTCGTCGCCGTCCAGATCACGGATGGTGACGATCTGCATCTGGCCGTCCGGGGCGGATGCGTGGAACTGCATGCCCACTTCCAGCTCATCAACACCTTCGAACATGCTGCGGCTCAGGGTGCTGACCAGTTCGGCGGAGTATTCGCCGTAGGCATCTTCAGGTTCTACGGCGACAGTCAGTTCGTCACCGACGCTTTTGCCTTCCAGAGCCTTCTCCAGGCCCGGGATGATGTTACCTGCGCCTTGCAGGTAGACCAGCGGCGCGCCGCCGGCGGAGCTGTCGATGACCTCACCAGCGTCGTTGGTCAGGGTATAGTCGATGGAGACAGCCTTGTTAGCGGCGATCGTCATGGGGCGAGACCTTTTGCATAAGAATGAAGAACGGACAAGTCTAAACAAGGATTTGCCCGAAAGCGAACAGAACCCGGACAGACGGAGCCGATCAACGGCATCCTTCATCCTCGGCTTCCACCAGGACGGCGACGGCCACTGGGTGGCCGAGCTGTCCTGCGGCCACACCCAGCACCTGCGCCACCAGCCGCCATGGCAGTCGCGCGCCTGGGTACTGGATGCTGCGCAACGCCTTGAAAAAATAGGCCAACCCTTTACGTGCGGCTGGTGTGCGCAAGCGCCTGAATAACGATAACCTTGGTGCCTGATTCCCGGTAGGCGCTCAGCCATAGAGCGCCACCGAAGCCATGCACCTCCAGAGAATTCGCATGCAGACTTTTTTTATCGCGCCCACCGATTTTGGTGTGGGTCTGACCTCCATCAGCCTTGGGCTGGTGCGTACCCTTGAGCGGGCCGGGCTGAAAGTCGGCTTCTTCAAACCGATTGCCCAGCCACATCCGGGCGACACCGGCCCCGAGCGCTCCACCGAACTGGTGGCGCGCACCCACGGCCTGAAGCCACCACACCCCTTGGGCCTGGCCCATGTGGAGCGCATGCTCGGCGACGGCCAGCTCGACGAGTTGCTCGAAGAAATCATCACCCTGTACCAGCAGGCCGCCGTAGGCAAGGACGTGCTGATCGTCGAAGGCATGGTGCCGACCCGCAGCGCCAGCTATGCGGCGCGGGTCAACCTGCACCTGGCCAAGAGCCTGGACGCCGAAGTGATCCTGGTGTCGGCGCCGGAGAACGAAGTGCTCACCGAGCTCTCGGGCCGTGTGGAATTGCAGGCCCAACTGTTCGGCGGCCCCAAAGACCCGAAAGTGCTGGGCGTGATCCTCAACAAAGTGCGCACCGACGAAAGCATGGAAGCCTTCTCGGCGCGCCTCAAGGAGCACTCGCCCCTGCTGCGCAGCGGCGATTTCCGCCTGCTCGGCTGCATCCCTTACCAGCCCGAACTCAACGCCCCGCGCACCCGCGACGTGGCCGACCTGATGGGCGCGCAGATCCTCAACGCCGGCGACTACGAAACCCGGCGCATGACCAAGATCATCATTTGCGCGCGCACCATGCGTAATACCGTGGAGCTGCTCAAGCCGGGCGTGCTGGTGGTAACGCCGGGCGACCGTGACGACATCATCCTCGCCGTCAGCCTGGCCGCAATCAACGGCGTGCCCCTGGCCGGTTTGTTGCTGACCAGCGACACCCTGCCCGACCCGCGCATCATGGATTTGTGCCGTGGCGCCTTCCAGGCCGGGCTGCCGGTGTTGTCGGTAAGTACCGGTTCCTACGACACGGCGAACCAGCTCAATAGCCTGAACAAGGAAATCCCGATCGATGACCGCGAGCGTGCGGAGATCATCACCGATTTCGTCGCCAGCCACCTCGATGCGCGCTGGCTGCACCAACGCTGCGGCACGCCACGGGAAATGCGCCTGTCGCCGGCGGTGTTTCGCTATCAGTTGATCCAGCGCGCCCAGGCCGCCAACAAGCGCATCGTGTTGCCCGAAGGCAGCGAGCCGTTGACCGTGCAGGCCGCCGCTATCTGCCAGGCCCGGGGCATTGCGCGCTGCGTGCTACTGGCCAAACCTGCCGATGTGGAAGCCGTCGCCCGCGCCCACGGCATCGAACTGCCCGAAGGCCTGGAGATTCTCGACCCGGACCTGATTCGCCAACGCTACGTCGAGCCAATGGTCGCGCTGCGCAAGAGCAAGAGCCTCAACGCGCCGATGGCCGAGCAACAATTGGAAGACACGGTGGTGATCGCCACCATGATGCTCGCACTGGACGAAGTGGACGGCCTGGTCTCCGGGGTGATCCACTCCACCGCCAACACTATCCGCCCTGCCCTGCAGCTGATCAAAACGGCGCCGGGCTGCACCTTGGTGTCGTCGGTGTTCTTCATGCTGTTCCCCGAGCAGGTGCTGGTATACGGCGACTGCGTGATGAATCCGCACCCCAGCGCCGTGGAGCTGGCGGAAATCGCCCTGCAAAGTGCCGACTCCGCCGCCGCGTTCGGCATTACGCCACGGGTGGCGATGATCAGCTATTCCAGCGGTGATTCGGCCAGCGGCGAAGAAGTCGAAAAAGTCCGCGAAGCCACCCTGCTCGCCCACGAACAGCAAAGCTCGCTGCTGATCGACGGCCCATTGCAGTACGATGCCGCCGCCAATGAAACCGTGGCAAGGCAGTTGGCGCCCAACAGCCAGGTCGCCGGCAAGGCCACGGTGTTTGTGTTCCCGGACCTGAACACCGGCAACACCACGCACAAGGCCGTGCAACGCAGCGCCGATTGCGTGAGCCTGGGGCCAATGCTGCAAGGCCTGCGCAAACCAGTGAACGACCTGCCGCGCGGCGCACAAGTGGACGACATCGTGTACACCATCGCCCTGACGGCGATCCAAGCCGCCAACCGACCTATGGATATCTAAATGCTGGATTTTCTACCTGCCGCCGTGCGCGGGGTCATCGCGTCCTTGTTGTTGGCGCTGAACACGATCCTCCTGTGTTCGTTCCTGTTTATCGTCGCGCTGTTCAAGGCGCTGCCATTTGCCAAACGCTTCAGCGAATGGCTGATGAACCACACTCATGAAGCCTGGGTGACGAATAACAAGGGCTGGATGAACCTGGTGCGGCGCACGCGCTGGCACCTGAAGGGCCTTGAAGGCCTGGACTACCAGCACTCGTATCTGGTGACCAGCAACCACCAGAGCTGGGTCGACATCATGGTGCTGCAATACGTACTCAACCGGCGCATTCGCCCGCTGAAGTTCTTCCTCAAACAAGAACTGATCTGGGTGCCGGTGATCGGCCTGGCCTGGTGGGCGCTGGGCTTCCCGTTCATGAAGCGCTACACCAAGGCGTACCTGGAGAAGCACCCGGAGAAGAAAGGCAAGGACCTGGAAACCACGCGCAAGACCTGTGCGAAGTTTCGCGACAACCCTGTGGGTATTTTCAACTTTGCCGAGGGCACGCGGTTTACGCCAGGCAAGCATGCACAACAGAAATCGCCGTTCCGTTACCTGCTCAAGCCCAAGGCCGGTGGCATTGCGTTTGTGCTGGATGCCATGGGCGAGCAGCTCAAGTCATTGGTGAACGTGACCATCCACTACCCGGCCGGACGCCCAGGGTATTGGGATTTGTTGTGCGGGAATGTGAAGGACGTGGTGGTGCACTTTGAAGAAGTGCAGATTCCGGCCGGGTTTATCGGCAAGAATTATGAGCAGGATGGGGAGTATCGGTTGGCGTTCCAGGGGTGGATTAACCAGCTGTGGGAAGACAAAGACCAACTGCTGGCCAAACTGCACACAGACTTCCCGGATAACAAGTGATCAAAATGTGGAAGCGGGCTTGCTCGCGAATACGGTGGTTCAGCCACACATGTATTGACTGACACTCCGCTTTCGCGAGCAAGCCCGCTCGCACATTTGACCGAGTAGTTTCAAGAGTCCATGAAAAAGCCCGCCACCGAATCATCGGTAGCGGGCTTTTTTGCGGCGGCGAGGTTTAGATCGCGCCGCGCTGACGCAACAGCTCCAGCACTTGCTTGACGCTGTCTTCCAGCGACGTGGCCTGGGTGTCGATCACCAAGTCGGCATTCAACGGCACGTCGTACGGGAAAGACTCGCCAGGGATGTTATCCCCACCCGCTGCGTACAGGCCCTGCGGATCACGTTCGGCGCACACCAGCGGCGAGGCTTGCACGTAAACGGTGAGCAAGCGGTCGCTGCCGATCAACGACTTGGCCTGTTCACGGCCTTCGGCATCCGGCGCCACAAACGCGGCCAGGGTCAACAGCCCCGCTTCGTTGAACTGACGCGCCACGTGAGCAGCACGGCGCCAGTTTTCAGTACGCCCGGCGCGGTCCTGCGGCAAGCCCTTGTTCAGGTCGTGGCGCAGGTTCTGGCCATCCAGTACGAACACCGCACGGCCCATGTCGAACAGCTTGCGCTCAACTGCATAGGCCAAGGTGCTTTTGCCGGCGCCGGACAGGCCGCTGAACAACACGGTGGCCGGTTGCTGGCCGAAGCGCAGGGCGCGTTCTTCGGTGGCTACATGGGCGAGGTTGCCGTGTTGCGCAGTGCCACCATGGCCCACCGGCGGCGCGATGATCATGCCCGCAGCCACGGTGCCGTTGGTCAAACGGTCGATGACGATAAACGCACCGGTGGTGCGGTTGCTGTCATAGCCATCCAACGCAATGGCGGCGTCGAGGCTGACCTTGACCCGGCCAATCTCGTTCAGTTGCAGCGAACTTGCCGGGCCTTCGGCCAGGGTGTTCACGTCCACGCGGTGCACGATGCTGGTGATCGAACCCGGCACGTAGCTGGTGGCGCGCTTGATGTCGTATTTCTTGCCCGGCAGCATCGGCTCTTCGGCCATCCACACCAGCATGGCGTCGAAAGCGTCGGTGACTTGCGGCACGTTGTCGGCATGCACCAGCAGGTCGCCACGGGAGATGTCGATCTCGTCTTCCATGGTCAGGGTCACGGCCTGGCCTGGGCCTGCGTGTTCCAGCTCACCTTCGAAGGTGACGATGGATTTGACGCGGCTGCTCTTGCCCGACGGCAACACCACCACTTCATCGCCCTTGTGCACGATGCCGCTGGCCAGGGTGCCGGCGAAACCACGGAAGTTCAGGTTAGGACGGTTGACGTACTGCACCGGGAAACGCAGGTCGGTGTAGTTGCGGTCGTTGGCGATCTCGACGGTTTCGAGAATCTCCATCAGCGACTGGCCGGTGTACCAGGGCGAACGCTCGCTCTTGTTCACCACGTTGTCGCCCTTGAGCGCCGACATCGGCACGAACGCCATGGTGCTCGGTTTGAACGCAATGCCTTCGGCGAACTTCAGGTAATCGGCCTTGATCGACTCGAATACGCTTTGGTCGAAGCCATTGATGTCCATCTTGTTGACGGCAATCACGATGTGCTTGATGCCCAGCAACGAGGCGATATAGCTGTGGCGGCGGGTCTGGGTCTGCACGCCGTAGCGGGCGTCGATCAGAATGATCGCCAGGTCACAGGTGGACGCACCGGTGGCCATGTTGCGGGTGTACTGCTCATGGCCGGGGGTGTCGGCGATGATGAATTTGCGCTTGGCGGTGGAGAAGTAGCGGTAGGCAACATCGATGGTGATGCCCTGCTCACGCTCGGCCTGCAGGCCGTCGACCAGCAAGGCCAGGTCGATATCATCGCCGGTGGTGCCGGATTTTTTCGAATCACGGGTAATGGCTTCCAGGTGATCTTCGTAGATCATCTTGGAGTCGTGCAGCAGGCGCCCGATCAGGGTGCTCTTGCCGTCGTCGACGTTGCCGCAGGTCAGGAAGCGCAACATCTCTTTGCGCTCGTGCTGGCCCAGGTAGGCGAGGATGTCCTCGCTGATCAAATCAGATACGTGCGACATGACAGCCCCTTAGAAATAGCCTTGACGTTTTTTATCTTCCATGGAGCCTGCGCCATCGTGGTCGATGACCCGGCCCTGGCGCTCGGAAGTTCGCGTCAGGAGCATTTCCTGAATGATGTCCGTCAGCGTCTCGGCTTCGGACTCCACCGCGCCCGTCAACGGGTAGCAGCCAAGGGTACGGAAACGTACTTTCTTTTTGACGATTCGGGCTTTGTCTTCGTCGGACAAGTGCTCGAGGATGCGGTCGTCGTCGATCATGATCAACGTGCCGTTCTTCTCGATCACATCGCGTTCGGCGGCGAAGTACAGCGGCACAATCGGGATGCCTTCAAGGTAGATGTACTGCCAGATGTCCAGCTCGGTCCAGTTGGACAGCGGGAACACACGGATCGACTCACCCTTGTTGACGTTGCCGTTGTAGACGTTCCACAGCTCCGGGCGCTGGTTCTTCGGGTCCCAGCGGTGTTTGCTGTCGCGGAACGAGTACACGCGCTCTTTGGCGCGGGATTTCTCTTCATCGCGACGGGCACCACCGAAGGCTGCGTCGAAACCATGCTTGTCCAAGGCCTGCTTGAGGCCTTCGGTCTTCATGATGTCGGTGTGCTTGGCGCTGCCGTGGGTGAACGGGTTGATGTTCTGCGCCACGCCATCGGGGTTGATGTGGGTGATCAGGTCCAGGCCCAGCTCTTCGACCATTTTGTCGCGGAACTTGTACATCTCCTGGAATTTCCAGCGGGTGTCGACGTGCATCACCGGGAACGGCAATTTGCCCGGGAAGAAGGCCTTGCGCGCCAGATGCAGCATCACGGCGGAGTCTTTACCGATCGAGTAGAGCATCACCGGGTTGTCGAACTCGGCGGCGACCTCGCGGATGATGTGGATGCTTTCCGCCTCCAGCTGTTTCAGATGCGTCAGTTTGTCGACCATGGTTACTCACGGAAAAACGATCTTATGGACGGCCAGCGGGCCGTGTTCGAGCGGGGCATGCTAGCACAGCACCTTCTTCTATTCAGGGAGCCAGCTAGATCGAAACGGTATATGAATATGCCCCACAGTTTGGGGTGGAACTGGTTCAAGCCAGCTCCCACATTAGATTGGGTTCGGGCAATCGATGAACAGATGCTCCAGCGCGAAACGCCGTGCCAGATAGTCACCCAACGCCTGCACGCCATACCGCTCGGTGGCGTGGTGCCCGGCAGCAATGAAGCTGATGTCGTTTTCCCGCGCGCTGTGGAAGGTTTGCTCGGACGCTTCGCCACTCAAGTACAGGTCGACGCCGGCGGCAATCGCATCGTCGATGTAACCTTGCCCGCCGCCGGTGCACCAACCCACCCGGCGGATCATCTCGCTGCCTTCGATCAACAGCGGCTCGCGCCCCATCACGTCCTGCACGCGGCGGGCGAAATCACGCGGCGACAAGGGTTCGGCGAGGGAGCCGACCAGGCCGACGATCTTCGGGTTGTTCGGGTCCAGCGGGCCTTCGACGGTGATGTCCAACTGACGGGCGAGTTGCACGTTGTTGCCCACATCCGGGTGCAGGTCCAGCGGCAGGTGGTAGGCCAGCAGGCTGATGTCGTGATTGAGCAGGGTTTTCAGGCGCCGCTGCTTCATGCCGGTGATGCAGGGGTTTTCGCCCTTCCAGAAATAACCGTGGTGCACCAGCACCAGGTCGGCCTGGGCTTCAACCGCTGCATCCAGCAACGCCTGGCTGGCCGTGACGCCGCTGACGATGCGCATCACCTGCGGGCGCCCCTCGACCTGCAGGCCATTGGGGCAATAATCGGCAATTTTTGCGCTGCCAAGGTAGCGGTCAGCTTCCTCGACCAGGGTGCTAAGGGGGACAGCCATAAAAGACTCCTAAATATCCCGTTCCGAGGCGCTCGCAGCCTCGTATAATGCGCGACATTATGGGCGCTCTCCCGCCCCCTGCAACCTGTCAGGACTTACTTGATGCTCAAGGCACTGCGTTTTTTTGGATGGCCATTGTTGGCTGGCGTGCTGATCGCGATGCTGATTATTCAGCGTTATCCCCAATGGGTGGGCTTACCCAGCCTTGATGTGAACCTGCAACAGGCCCCGCAAACCAGCTCCGTGGTGCAAGGCCCGGTCACCTACGCAGACGCCGTGGTCATCGCCGCGCCCGCCGTGGTCAACCTGTACACCACCAAAGTCATCAACAAACCGGCGCACCCGCTGTTTGAAGACCCGCAATTTCGCCGCTATTTCGGCGACAACGGCCCCAAGCAACGCCGCATGGAGTCGAGCCTGGGTTCGGGTGTGATCATGAGCCCGGAAGGCTACATCCTCACCAACAACCACGTGACCACGGGCGCCGACCAGATTGTCGTGGCCCTGCGCGACGGCCGTGAAACCCTGGCCCGTGTGGTCGGCAGTGACCCGGAAACCGACCTCGCCGTACTCAAGATCGATTTGAAAAGCCTGCCCTCCATCACCATCGGCCGCTCCGAAGGGCTGCGCGTGGGCGACGTGGCACTGGCCATCGGCAACCCTTTCGGGGTTGGCCAGACCGTGACCATGGGCATTATCAGCGCCACCGGGCGCAACCAGTTGGGGCTTAACAGCTACGAAGACTTTATCCAGACCGACGCGGCCATCAACCCCGGCAACTCAGGCGGCGCGCTGGTGGATGCCAATGGCAACCTGACCGGCATCAACACCGCGATCTTCTCCAAGTCCGGCGGCTCCCAGGGTATCGGCTTTGCGATCCCGGTGAAGCTGGCGATGGAGGTGATGAAGGCGATCATTGAACACGGTCAGGTGATTCGCGGCTGGATGGGCATTGAAGTACAGCCGTTGACCAAGGAACTGGCCGAGTCGTTCGGCCTGACCGGTCGCCCAGGCATCGTGGTCGCCGGGATTTTCCGCGATGGCCCGGCGCAAAAAGCCGGCCTGCAGTTGGGCGATGTGATCCTGAGCATCGACGGCGAACCTGCCGGTGATGGCCGCAAATCGATGAACCAGGTGGCGCGGATCAAGCCGACCGACAAGGTGGTCATCCAGGTGATGCGCAACGGCAAAGAGCTCAAGCTGGTGGCGGAAATCGGCCTGCGGCCACCGCCGGCGCCGGTCAAAGAAGAGGAATAACGGCTGTGGGAGCCCGTGCGCGAGCTCCTGTAACCTAATGTTTCGAAAGAAATCCATTCTCATTAGTCATGTTATATTGTTTCAATATCGCTATTGGAACGCTCTATCATGCCGTCTCGAAGATTTGCCCCCCTGGCTGGCCTGGCCATGGGCTTGTTGCTCGACCCCGCCTACGCCGAAAACAACAGCGTCGAACTGGACACCATCAGCGTCACCAGCGATGCCTATGAATCCGCCACCGGCCCGGTCACGGGCTACCGCGCCACCCGCTCCGCCAGTGCGACCAAAACGGACACGGCCCTGCGCGACATCCCACAATCGATCAGCGTAATTCCTGCCTCGGTGCTCAAAGACCTGGGCAGTACCAACGTGGAGCGCGCCCTGGAATTTGCCGGCGGCGTGTCCAAACAGAACAACTTCGGCGGCCTTACGCTTTACGAATACAGCGTGCGCGGCTTCACCACGTCGGAGTTTTACCAGGACGGTTTCAGCGCCAACCGTGGCTACCCGAGCACACCGGACGCGGCCAATATCGAGCGCATCGAAGTGCTCAAAGGCCCTGCCGCCAGCCTCTATGGGCGTGGTGATCCGGGCGGCACCGTGAACATTGTCACCAAGAAGCCGCAGCCCGAAGCCTTCACCACCGTGCAAACCAGCGCCGGCAGTTGGGACCGCTACCGCACTGCGCTGGATGTGAACACCCCGCTGGATGACGAAGGCCGCGTGCTGTCGCGGGTCAACCTCGCAGTGGAAGACAACCACAGCTTCCGCGATCACGTCGACGCCCAGCGCGTGTTCGTCGCACCGTCTTTCAGCTGGCAATTGGACCCGGACACTCGCCTGTTGGTAGAAAGCGAATTTGTGCGCCACAGCTCCACCTTCGACCGTGGCATCGTCGCGCCGCACGGCATGTCCCGCTCGACCTTCCTGGGCGAACCCAACGATGGCGACATCCGCAACCACAACAACCGCCTGCAAGCGGCCCTGGAACATCACCTCAACGACGCCTGGCAACTGCGCCTGGCCAGCCACTATAAACAAGGCAGCCTGTGGGGCGATGCTTCGGAAAGCCGCGCACTGAATGCCGACGGCCATACGGTCAATCGCCGTTACCGCGAACGCTCCACGGGTTGGCACGACAGCATCACCCAGCTTGAACTGCGCGGCCTGTTCGATATCGGCAGTTGGCAGCATGAGTTGCTGATCGGCACCGAATACGAGGACTATCGCAAGAAGGAGCGCGTCACCGCGATCGGCGGCAGCCTCTACCCTATCGACATCTACACACCCGTCTACGGTCAGCCCAAACCTAGCGGCGCACGTTCCGGCACCGACTTCTATGAGCAGGTGAAAAGCCAGGCGTTGAACCTGCAAGACCAGATCATCTTCACCGACCGCCTGCGTGGCATGGTCGGCGCACGCTTTGAGCATTTCGAGCAAAGCACCGACGACTTCACCCGCAACCACGCCAAGAGCCGTCAGACTCACGACGCCCTCACCCAGCGCGCCGGCTTGCTCTACCAACTGACGCCGCAAATCGGTGTGTTTGCCAACGCCTCCACCTCGTTCAAGCCCAACAATGGCCTGGACGCCGGCGGCAAATCCTTCAAGCCGGAAGAAGGCGTGGGCTATGAAGTGGGCATCAAGAGCGAGCTGTTCGACGACCGCCTGAGCACCACCCTGGCCGCCTTCCATATCGACAAAGAAAACGTGCTGGCGCTGGACCCGTCCACCGACACCAACCGCGCCATGGGCAAGGCGCGCAGCCAGGGTTTTGACCTGCAACTGACCGGGCAACTGACGGACGCGATACGCGTGATCGGCGCCTTTGCCTACATCGACGCCGAAGTGACCAAAGGCGACAAAACCATTCCCGCCGGCAGCCGGATTCTCGGCGTGGCCAAACGCAGCGGCAGCCTGCTGGGCGTGTATGAGTTTCAGGACGGCGCACTGCGCGGCTCAGACCTGGGCGCGGCGTTTACCTACGTCGGCGATCGCTCCGGCGAGGCCGGCGGCAGCTTCGAGCTGCCGGCGTATCACACCGTCGACCTGCTGGCCCATTACAAGGCCAGTGACAAGGTCACCGTGGGCTTGAACCTCAATAACTTATTTGACGAAAAATACTACGAGCGCTCCTACAGCAATTACTGGGTGATGCCCGGTGAGCCGCGCAACTTCACCGTCAGCCTGACCCTCAACCTGTAACAGGACGTCAACATGCAAGCCTTCAAATCCCTGGCCGTCATCGGCCTGCTGTTTGCCACCCAAGTCTCGGCCCACGGCCTGTGGACCGAACAGCGGCGCGGCAATATCGAAGTGATCTACGGCCACGGTGCCGAGGACAACGCGTTCAAGGCACAGAAAATCAGCGGTGCCTGGGCGTATGACGCGGGCGGCAAGATGATCCCGGTGACCGTAGAGCGCCTGCCCGACCACGCACGCCTCAAGCCGCTCAAATCACCGGCCGTGATGGCCGTGGCCCTGGACAACGGCATGTGGTCGCAGACGCCAGACAAAAAGTGGGTCAACCAGGGCCGCAGCCAAGTGCCGGGGGCGATTCAATCGACCCAGACCTTCAAATACAGCCTGGCGATTTACCAGCCGGGGGCGAAACTGCCCAAGCTGGACCAGATCAAGCTGCTGATCCTGCCGGAAGTCGACCCGCTGACCGTAGGGCCAGGCAAATCGTTGCCGGTGCGGGTGCTGCTGGACGGCAAGCCTGCGGCGGGTATCAAGCTGGTAGGTGATTATCGCAATGCGCCGAACACCGTGAGCACGGAGACCGACAAGGATGGCCGCGCCCAGGTGCTGGTACGTAATGAAGGGTTGAATGTGATTGCCGCACAGGTGGAGATTGCGCTCAAGGACAACGCTGACGTAGCCACCCGAGGGCTGTTCACTTCGCTGACCTTCCTCGGCGAACCGCACCACGAGTAAACACCGAAACTCAAAGTTGGCACCATCAATGTGGGAGCGGGCTTGCTCGCGAAGGCGGAGTGTCAGTCACCGGATGTATTGACTGATCCACCACATTCGCGAGCAAGCCCGCTCCCACATTTAGCCTGTGTTTGGCTTGATTAGAGTGACAACGGCGCCCGCTCGCACAGCGTATTAAGCGCCACCGCCCACTGCGGGTCATCGTTCAAGCACGGCACCAGCACCAACTCCTCGCCCCCTGCCTCGCGGAACTGCTCCAGACCGCGATCGCCAATTTCCTCCAGGGTCTCGATGCAGTCGGCGACAAACGCCGGGCACATCACCAGCAGCTTTTTCACGCCTTGCCCGGCCAAGGCTTCCAGGCGGGCTTCGGTGTAGGGTTCGATCCACTTGGCGCGGCCCAGCCGTGACTGGAACGCCACCGACCACTTGCCCTCCGGCAATCCCATGCGCGCGGCAAAGTCGCGCGCCACGCTGAAGCACTGGGCGCGGTAGCAGGTGGCGAGCACCTCGGGCGAAGCGTTCTTGCAGCAGTCAGCATCCTTGAAGCAATGCTGGCCTGTGGGGTCGAGTTTTTTCAGATGGCGCTCAGGCAATCCATGGAAGCTCAGCAACAAGTGATCGAATGCCTGCGCCACGTACGGCCGGGCGCTGGCGACCAAGGCGTCGAGGTATTCCGGCTGATCGTAGAACGGCTGCAAGATAGAAAACTGCACATTGAGCTTCTTGTCGCGGACCACACGCTTGGCTTCTTCGATCACCGTGGTCACGGTGCTGTCAGCGAACTGCGGATACAACGGCGCCAGGGTGACTTTTTGAATGCCTTGAGCCGCGAGGCGCGTGAGGGTGGTTTCAAGCGACGGCTCGCCGTAGCGCATCGCCAACTCCACCGGGCCGTGGGTCCACTGCTGGGTCATTTGCGCTTGCAAGCGACGGCTCAGGACCACAAGCGGCGAACCTTCTTCCCACCAGATCGAGGCGTAGGCATGCGCCGATTGCTCAGGGCGCTTGATCAGGATCAGCGACACCAGCAAGCGCCGCACCGGCCACGGCAGGTCGATCACGTAAGGGTCCATCAGGAACTGATTAAGGTAGCTGCGCACATCGGCCACCGAAGTGGATGCCGGTGAACCCAGATTGACCAGTAACAACGCGTGATCCGTCATGCAACATCCTATGGCTAGAGGCGGCTGGATAAATCTTCCAGGGCCGCGTGCAACTCAGTGAACTGAAAAGTGAAGCCGGCGGCCAGCAACCGTTCGGGAACGGCTTTCTGCCCGCCCAACAGCAGCCCGGACAACTCGCCCAGGCCGACCTTCAAGGCAAACGCGGGCATCGGCATGAACGCCGGGCGGTGCAGCACCTGGCCCAGGGTTTTGGCGAACTCGCGATTACGTACCGGGTGTGGCGCGCAGGCATTATAAGGACCGCTGGCATCGCCGTTGTGCAGAAGAAAATCAATCAGGGCGATTTGATCTTTGATATGGACCCACGGCATCCACTGCCGACCATTGCCGATCGGCCCGCCCAGCCCCAGTTTGAATGGCAGCAGCAGCCGCGACAAAAAGCCGCCCTTGGCCGACAACACCAGGCCGGTGCGCACCAGCACCACGCGGGTGCCGAAGGCTTCGGCGCGCAACGCGGTTTCTTCCCAGGCAATGCACAACTGGCTGGGGAAATCGTCCTGCACCGGGCCGCTGGCTTCGGTCAGTTCGCGCTCGCCACCGTCGCCGTACCAGCCCACTGCAGAACCGGAAATCAACACCGCCGGCTTTTGCGCCAGGCCTTGCATCCAAGCCAGCAAGGTCTCGGTGTGGCTGATGCGGCTGCTCCACAGCAATGCCTTGCGCTTTTTGGTCCACGGGCGATCGGCAATCGGCGCGCCGGCCAGGTTGACCACCGCATCCACCGTGCCGATCACGTCCTGCAAGCGGCCAACACCGAGCACCTCGGCACCGCACCATTTGGCCACGGTATCCGGCTCACGGCTCCACACCGTCAAGCGATGCCCCTGGGCCAGCCAGTGCAGGCAGAGTTGGCGACCGATCAAGCCCGTACCGCCGGTCAGCAAAATATGCATGGGTTTCTCCTCATGTAACGTTTGCCGCCCATCGCTAGTCTATTTTATAAGCAGGGATCTTTTGTAATTGGGCGTTACGTTGGTTTCAGAGGCCAATTCAAGCCTCACCCTTAACCCCTCACCTTTAACAATAGGTCACGCCGTTAGAACAGGTACGCCAAAACTTATACCAAAAAACAATATTGTACAGCTATGGGTGTCGGCGTAGTCTGTACTCAAAGGTAAAACGAGGCCCCCCATGACTGTTCCCATCGCGATCATCGGCACCGGCATCGCCGGTCTTTCCGCCGCCCGAGCGTTACGAGACGCGGGGCACGTTGTACAACTCTTCGATAAAAGCCGTGGCAGTGGCGGCCGCATGTCCAGCAAGCGCAGCGATGCCGGTGCCCTGGACATGGGCGCGCAATACTTCACGGCCCGCGACCGGCGCTTCGTCAACGAAGTGCAGCGCTGGCAAAGCAACGGCTGGGCCGAACAGTGGAAACCGCAGTTGTACAACTTCAAGTCCGGCCAGCTTACGCCCTCCCCCGACGAGCAGATCCGCTGGGTCGGCACGCCGCGCATGAGCGCCATTACCCGCGCGCTGCTTGATGACTTGCCGGTGGAGTTCGGTTGCCGCATCACCGAAGTGTTCCAAGGCAAACAGCACTGGAACCTGCTGGACGCCGACGGTGGCAATCATGGCCCGTTCAGCCACGTGGTGATTGCCACGCCGGCGCCCCAGGCCACCGCCCTGCTGGCTGCCGCGCCCAAGCTTGCAAGCGCCGCCGCCGGGGTGAAAATGGACCCGACCTGGGCCGTCGCCCTCGCCTTCGACACGCCGCTGGATACGCCGATGCAAGGCTGCTTTGTGCAAGACAGCCCGCTCGACTGGCTGGCGCGCAACCGGAGCAAACCCGGGCGCGACGCCACCCTCGACACCTGGGTGCTGCACGCCACCAGCGCCTGGAGCAAGGCCAACCTCGACCTGCCCAAAGAGGCAGTGATCGAACACCTGCACGGCGCCTTCGCCGAACTGCTGCACAGCGCCATGCCCGCGCCGTCCTTCAGCCTGGCCCATCGCTGGCTCTACGCCAGGCCGTCGGAGCGGCATGAATTCGGTGTGTTGGCCGACGCCGACCTGGGCTTGTACGTGTGTGGTGACTGGTGCCTGTCCGGGCGGGTCGAAGGCGCGTGGCTCAGCGGCCAGGAAGCCGCACGCCGCCTGATCGAACACCTGCAATGAACCGTCTCAACCCGACGAAATTGCTGTTGTCGAAGTGGACAGCAGCACGCCCGCGCAACAAGGAAAAACACTTTTTGGTCACCGAGTTGTTTCGTGATGACGAAGGCACCGTGCTCGAAATCGAACTGCAAGCGGTCATGACCCGCCGCGCCGAACGCCTCCCGTGGCAAACCCTGCAAAATGCCGAAGACTGGCACATGGGCTGGAAATAGCGGGCGCTGAAAAAACTTATACAAATAATTTGACTTGTACAGCATCAAACCTATGATGAGATTTAGTTGTACAGAATTATAAATCTGTACAGGAATTTCGCAGAGGGTTGAGCATGTCCAGCAGCGCAAAACCGAAGATCGCTATCAGTGCCTGCCTACTCGGCGAGAACGTGCGCTTCAACGGCGGACACAAACAATCCCTGCTGTGCAGCCAAACCCTCGCCGACTATTTCGACTTCGTGCCGTTGTGCCCCGAAGTCGCAATTGGCCTGGGCATCCCCCGCGAACCGATTCGCCTGGTGGGCGACCCTGCTCATCCGCAGGCCGTCGGCACCGTGCACCGTGAACTCAATGTGACGCAGCCCCTGGACGATTACGGCCAGCAGATGGCGGTGGAACACACAGACCTGTGCGGCTATATCTTCATGCAAAAGTCGCCGTCGTGCGGGCTGGAGCGGGTCAAGGTCTATCGCGACAACGGCACGCCCGTCGATGGCGGCGGGCGCGGCATTTATGCCCAGGCGTTTTGCGCACGCCACCCCAACCTGCCGGTGGAAGAAGACGGCCGGCTGAATGACCCGGTGCTGCGCGAGAACTTCCTCACCCGCGTGTTTGTGTACGCCAGCTGGCAACAATTGCTGGCTGAAGGCATCACCCGTCACCGCCTGTTGGCGTTCCACGCGCGCTACAAATACCTGCTGATGGCCCACAGCCCCGTGCATTACAAAAGCCTTGGCCACCTGCTGGGCAGCATGGGCAAGGGCATCAACCTGGATGAACTGGCCGCCGGCTATTTCAGCGAGTTGATGAGCGGCCTGAAAAAATGCGCCACCCGCGGCACCCACACCAATGTGCTGCAACACATCAGTGGCTACCTCAAGCAGGCCATCAGCGCCGATGACAAGCAGGAAATGCAAACCGTCATCGGCCAATACCGCACCGGCATCGTGCCGCTGGTGGTGCCGCTGACCTTGCTCAAACATCACTTTCGCCAACACCCGGACCGCTACATCGCGCAGCAGGCCTACTTGCAGCCGCATCCGGAAAATCTCAGCCTGCGTAATGCGATCTAGACCATGACACCTGCCCTGCAAGACGACCCTGTCGAAGACATCGCCCAAGCCATCGAAGACGGCTGGCTGCCGATTCGCGAAGTGGCGCGCCAGACCGGCGTCAACGCCGTGACCCTGCGCGCCTGGGAGCGCCGTTATGGCCTGATCGTGCCCCAGCGCACGCCAAAGGGCCATCGGCTGTTCAGCGCCGAACACGTGCAACGCATCCACACCATTCTGACCTGGCTCAACCGTGGCGTGCCGGTCAGCCAGGTCAAAGGCTTGATCGATTCCGCCCAGGCCAGCCCCGACAGCGTCGAAAATGAATGGCATGTGCTGCGGCATAAACTGCTCACCGCAATCAGCGAACTGGCCGAACGCCGGGTCGACGACCTGTTCAACCAGGCCATGGCGCTGTACCCGCCGCGCACCTTGTGTGAGCAGTTGATGCTGCCGCTGCTCACCGCGCTGGAGCAACGCTGGCAGGGCCAGTTCGGCGCACAAATGGAGCGGGTGTTTTTTCTGTCCTGGCTGCGCAGCAAGTTCGGCGCGCGCATTTACCACAACAACCGCCAGCTCCAGGGCGCACCGTTGCTGCTGGTCAACCAGTCCGACGTGCCGCTGGAGCCGCACCTGTGGCTCAGCGCCTGGCTGGCCAGCAGTGCCGACTGCCCCGTGGAGGTTTTTGATTGGCCTTTGCCGACCGGCGAATTGGCCCTGGCCGTGGAACACCTGCAACCGCGTGGGGTGCTGCTGTATTCAAGCAAAGCCCTCCACCTGTCGGCACTCAGCAAACTTTTAGGCGGCATCAATTGCCCAATTTTGATTGCCGGACCAACGGTATGCATCCACCAGGACGAGTTAGCCGTATTAACCCGTGACACTCCTGAATTGTTCGTGGCCGAAGACCCGTTGTCGGCCCACCAGTTATTGATCCAGCGTGGAATTGTCTAAATGCATTTGATCTGGTTGCGCACCGACTTGCGCCTGCACGACAACACCGCCCTCGCCGCCGCCTGCCAGCGCGGCCCGGTTGTCGCCGTGTACCTGATCACGCCGCAGCAATGGCTGGCCCATGATGATGCGCCCTGCAAAGTCGATTTCTGGCTGCGCAACCTCAAGCACTTGAGCCAGGCCCTTGGCGAACTGAACATTCCCTTGCTGATTCGCACCGCCGACACCTGGGACCAGGCGCCCGCCGTGCTGGGCAAACTGTGCCGGGAACTGTCGGTGGACTCGGTGCACATCAACGAGGAATACGGCATTCATGAGAGCCGTCGCGATGTGGCCGTGGCTAAAGCTCTGGAGGCTGACGGGGTGACGTTCCACAGTTACCTCGACCAGCTGTTTTTCCAACCTGGCAGCGTGCTGACCAAAACCGGCACTTACTTCCAGGTATTCAGTCAATTCCGCAAAGTCTGCTACAACCGCCTGCACAGCGCCTTGCCGCGCCTGGTGGCGACGCCGCAACAACAGGCACCGCTGGATGTGCACCGCGACGCCATCCCGGATCAGGTCGAAGGTTTCGAAACACCCAGCGACACCTTGCGCGCCCTCTGGCCGGCGGGTGAGGAAGAAGCCCGGCGTCGCCTCGACACCTTCGCCGACCAACAGATCAGCTACTACAAAGACGAACGCGACTTCCCGGCCAAACCCGGCACCAGCCAGCTCTCGGCCTACCTCGCCGCCGGTGTGGTTTCACCACGCCAGTGCCTGCACGCCGCCCTGCAAACCAACCAGGGCGAGTTCGAAAGCGGCGATATCGGCGCCATCACCTGGATCAACGAGTTGCTGTGGCGCGAGTTCTACAAACACATTCTGGTCGGTTACCCACGGGTCTCGCGCCACCGTGCGTTCCGCCCGGAAACCGAGGCGCTGGCCTGGCGCGATGCGCCCAAGGACTTGGCCGCCTGGCAACAAGGGCGCACCGGCCTGCCGATTATTGACGCGGCCATGCGCCAACTGCTGGAAACCGGTTGGATGCACAACCGCCTGCGCATGGTGGTGGCGATGTTTTTGACCAAGAACCTGCTGATCGACTGGCGCGAAGGTGAGCGCTTCTTTATGCGCCACTTGATCGACGGCGACCTGGCCGCCAATAACGGCGGCTGGCAGTGGAGCTCGTCCACCGGCACCGACTCGGCGCCGTATTTCCGGATTTTCAGCCCGTTGAGCCAGTCGGAAAAGTTCGACAGCGAAGGGGTGTTCATCAAGCACTGGCTACCGGAGCTGGCGGCGCTGAACAAGAAGGAAGTGCACAACCCCGAAGCCGCCGGTGGCCTGTTCGGCGTGGCAGATTACCCACGCTCGATTGTCGACCTGAAAAAATCCCGCGAGCGTGCACTCGCCGCCTTTCGCAACCTGCCTTCACGCCAGGAGGTCGCCGAACATGAGTGACTTCCTGCAGCGGTTCGCCCAGGCCTTTACCACCCTGGACAAGCACAACCTGCACCTGCTCGACAGCTTGTACAGCCAGGACATCGCCTTCACCGATCCGCTGCACGAAGTGCACGGGCTGCCCGCTTTGCGCAGTTACTTCGCCCAGATGTACAGCAACATCAGCCAGTTGCGTTTTGACTTCCACGGCTTCGACCAGGTCGCCGAAGGTGAAGGCTACCTGCGCTGGAAAATGAGCTTTTGCCACCCGCGCCTGGCCAGTGGCAAGGTGATCCGGGTGGAAGGTTGCTCGCACCTGATGTGGCGCGACAAGGTCTACCGCCATCGCGATTATTTCGATGCGGGCGCGTTGCTCTATGAACACCTGCCGGTAGTCGGCCCTGTGGTCAGTTGGCTAAAAAGGAGAATGGGATGAGCCTTGTACCGCCCCGCCGTTATTGGTTGACCGGTGCCAGCAGTGGCATCGGTGCCGCTCTGGCCGTCGAACTGCTCAACAGTGGCGCGCATGTGGCGCTCAGCTCGCGCAGCAAAGGCCCGCTTGAAGCGTTCGCCCTGCGTTACCCAGGCCAAGTGCTGGTGGTGGCCGGCGACCTGACCGACAGCCAGACCGTGCGCGAGATCGGCGAACACATCGGCGAGGTCTGGGGTTCATTGGATACGGTGATCCTCAACGCCGGCACCTGTGAGTATGTCGACGCCCGGCAATTCGACTCCTCCATCGTCGAGCACGTGGTGCGCACCAACCTGCTTGCCAGCAGCTATTGCATCGAAGCTGCACTGCCGCTGTTGCGCAAAGGGCTCACCCCACATCTGGTGGGCGTCGCCAGCGCCGTGACCTACCTGCCAATGCCACGCGCCGAAGCCTATGGCGCGTCCAAGGCCGGGCTGCGTTACCTGTTCGAATCGCTGCGCATCAGCCTTTCGCCGGAGAACATCGACGTCACGGTGATCAGCCCGGGCTTTGTCGACACGCCACTGACCGAACGCAATGATTTCCCGATGCCGCTGAGCTGGTCCGCCGAGAAGGCTGCCAGGCATATCTTCGCCAAGCTGGAAAAACGCCCGCTGGAAATCGCCTTCCCGGCGATGTTTATCGCCACCCTGTGGCCATTGTCGAAGCTGCCCAACCGCGCACAACTGATTATCGGCAAACGCATGCTGCGCAGCCCGCCACCGAAGAAGGACGACCTGTGAAGATCGCCATCATCGGCAGCGGTATCGCCGGGCTGACCAGCGCTTACCTGCTCAGCCGGCGCCACGACATCACGCTGTTTGAGGCGGGCGAGCGCATTGGCGGGCATACCCACACCGTCAATGTCACAGTTGAAGGTCAAAGCTATGCCGTGGACACCGGTTTCATCGTGTTCAACGACTGGACCTACCCCAATTTCATCCGCCTGCTCGGGCAGATCGGCGTGACCTTCAAGCCCACCGAAATGAGCTTCTCGGTGTGCGACGAGAACGCCGGTTTCGAATACAACGGCAATAACCTCAACAGCCTGTTTGCCCAGCGCCGCAATATTCTCTCGCCGGGATTCTGGGGCATGTTGCGCGACATTCTGCGCTTTAACCGCCAGGCACCGCTGGACCTGCAAGAGCAACGCATCAGTGCCGACATGACCCTGGGCGATTACCTGGAAGCCGGTGGATACGGCCCACGCTTTATCCGCCATTACATCGTGCCGATGGGCGCGGCGATCTGGTCGATGTCCCTGGCGGACATGCTCGGTTTCCCGTTGCAGTTCTTTGTGCGGTTTTTCAAGAACCACGGCTTGTTGTCGGTGAACAATCGGCCGCAATGGTGTGTGATCGAAGGCGGTTCAAGCAGCTACATCGAACCGCTGACCCGCAGTTTTCGCGAGCAGATCCGTCTCAATTGCCCTGTGGATAAAGTCGAACGCACAGACGAGGGCGTGGTTATCCACAGCCCCGCCGGCAGCGAGCGCTTTGACCGCGTGGTGTTTGCCTGTCACAGCGACCAGGCCTTGGCGTTACTGGCCGACCCGAGCCAGGCCGAGCAGGACATTCTCGGTGCCCTGCCCTACGCCGACAATGACGTCGTGCTGCACACCGACACGCGCCTGCTGCCCGAGCGCAAACTGGCCTGGGCCAGCTGGAATTATCGCCTGAGCGGCACCGCGCAAACCCAGGCGGCCGTCACTTACGACATGAACATCCTGCAAGGCATCCACAGCGACACCACTTTTTGCGTCAGCCTCAACCAGACGCCGATGATCAACCCGCTGAAGATCCTTGCGCGCTACACCTATGCGCATCCGCAATACAGCCTGGCAGCGGTGGCGGCACAAAACCGCTGGGAAGAATTACACGGCGCGCGCCACACCTTTTACTGTGGCGCCTACTGGGCCAACGGCTTTCATGAAGACGGCGTGACCAGCGCATTGCGCGTGGCCCAGGCCTTTGGCGAAACCCTATGAACAGCGCCCTGTACAGCGGCTGGATCGCCCATCGCCGGTTTGCGCCCAAGGCCCACGCCTTTCGCTACCGCATTGGCCTGCTGTACCTGGACTTGAGCGAACAAGACGAAGTGCTCGGGCTCTCGCCCCTGGCCGGCAACAGCCGGCTGGCGCCCTTCGGCTTTCGCCAGCAGGACTACCTGCGTGAATTTACGCGTCACGGCATCAGCTTGAGCGATGCCGTGCGCCAGGAAGTCGGCAAGGCACTGGGGCGCGAGCCCCGGGGCGTTATCTGCCTACTGACCCAGGCCCGCAGTTGGGGCCTGGCTTTTAACCCGGTGAGTTTCTTCTACTGCTTCGAGGCCGATGGGCAATTGGCCGCGATCCTGTGTGAAGTGACCAACACCCCGTGGCGCGAGCGCTACCACTATGTGCTGCCGGCCCAGGCGCTCGGCGCCGAGGAACACCAGCACTTCGCCGTGGCCAAGGCGTTCCATGTGTCGCCGTTTTTACCCCGCGACCTGGAATACCGCATGAGCTTCAGCCCGCCGGCCGACAGGCTTGGCGTGCACATGGCTGATTGGCAGGGCACGCAAAAAGTCTTCGACGCCACCTTGAGCCTGCAAAAAGAAACGCTGACCCGCGCCAGCCTGCATCGCTACCTGTGGCGCTTTCCGTGGATGACCGCCAAGACCTGCCTGGCGATTTACTGGCAAGCCATGCGCCTGCTGCTCAAACGCACACCGATTTTTTCCCATCAGGCCGCCGATGGCGCCTCTCGCACCGCAGTCGGGTATACCAAGGATCGCCGCCATGAAATCCCCTAGCTTATCGGTCAAGACCAACCGCCTGAACGTCAACGGCGTGACCAGTGCGCTGTTGCGCAAAGGTGTACTGCGCCAGCTCAGCCAACTGCGCCACGGCCAGTTGGTGGTGATCGAAGACGGTGAACGCCAAGTGTTCGGCGCACGCGAAGCGCATCTGTTGGGCGAAATCCAGGTCCACGATTCGGCAGTCTGGGGCCTGGTGGCGGCCAATGGTTCGATCGGCGCCGGCGAGGCGTTTATCCACGGTTACTGGAGCAGCCCGGACCTCACCGCCGTGGTGCGCGTGATGGTCAGCAACCTGGATGTGCTCGATGCCATGGAAGGCGGCCTGGCGCGCTTGGCGCGACCCTTCACCCAAGGCCTGCACTGGCTTAACCGCAACACCCGCAAGGGCTCGCAGAAAAATATCGCCGCCCACTATGACCTGGGCAACGACTTGTTCGAGGAATTCCTCGACCCGACAATGATGTATTCAGCGGCGCAGTTTCTGACCCCCGATGACAGCCTGGAACAGGCGCAACTGAATAAACTGGAACGCATCTGCCAGAAGCTCGCGCTCAAACCCACCGACCATTTGCTCGAAATCGGCACCGGCTGGGGCAGCATGGCGCTGTATGCGGCGCAGCACTATGGCTGCAAGGTCACCACCACGACCTTGTCCAAAGAGCAGTTCGCCTACACCGAAAAACGCATCGAAGCCTTGGGGCTCAAGGAGCAGGTGACGCTGCTGCTGCAGGACTACCGCGACCTGACGGGCCAGTACGACAAACTGGTGTCCATCGAGATGATCGAAGCGGTGGGCCATCGCTTTCTGCCGACCTACTTCAAGCAATGCGCGCACCTGCTCAACAGCGACGGGCTGATGCTGCTGCAAGCCATCACTATTCGTGAACAGCGTTATGAGAAGGCCAAAAACAGCGTCGACTTTATCCAGCGCTATATTTTCCCCGGCGGCGCCCTGCCCTCTGTGCAGAACATGCTGCAGATCGTCAGCCGCGACACCGACATGAACCTGCTGCACATGGAAGACTTCGGCTTGCACTACGCGCGCACCCTGCGCCTGTGGCATGAGAACTTCCGTCGCGCCCATGGTCGTCTTGCCGAGTTGGGCTACGATGAGTACTTCCTGCGCCTGTGGGAATTTTACTTGTGCTACTGCGAAGGCGGGTTTATGGAGCGAACGATCGGTACCGCGCAGCTGCTGCTGGCCAAGCCTGCGGCGATCAACCCGCCGTTGCTCGGGCGTTTCAATGCTTAAAACCCTGGCCAATGCCGTGCTGTTCCAGTGCGGCTGGTTTGCCTGTGTGCTGGGCGGTGACAGCCGCTGGTTGTGGGTGGGCGCGGGCGTGCTGGCCATCCACCTGCTGTGGACAAGTTCATGGTCGGAAGAAGGCCAAGTGATCCTGGCCGTGACCCTGTTGGGCACCGTGGTTGATACCTTGTTGCGCACCTTTGGCGTGTTTCACTTCGGTTTTCCAGGGCCGCTGATTCCCTTCTGGCTGATCATGCTCTGGGCACTGCTCGCCACCACACTGCGCCATTGCCTGGCCTGGAGTGCACAACCCTGGTGGCGCGCCAGCCTGTTGGGGGCGGTGGGTGGGCCACTGTCTTATTACGCCGGCAGCCAATTGGCCGGTGTGCGTTTGGGCTACGACACAACGCTGACGCTGATCGGCCTGGCGTTGCTCTGGGCGCTGGTGTTCCCGGTATTGCACTGGGTGGCACGGCAGCTTGGGCACTGACGTCCGTCAGAGCATTCATACGCAAGCAACGCGCTTGCCTTACACTGCGCGCCTATGACCAACATCCCCCACACACAAATCACCGAACCCGCCGTCACCTGCTCGACGTGCGCAGCCTGCTGCTGCCAGCTGGAAGTCATGCTGATCACCGACACCGGCGTGCCGGAGCGCTATATCGATACCGACGATTGGGGCGGTGAAGTGATGCTGCGCCTGGATGACGGCTGGTGCGCGGCCCTGGATCGGGACACGATGATGTGCACGATTTACGAGCGGCGGCCGTTGATCTGTCGGGAATTCGAGATGGGTGCGCCGGAGTGCCTTGAAGAGCGCCAAGGCATTGCGACGGCGTATCGCTGAGCCCAAGACTGATGAAGATCATAATGTGGGAGCGGGCTTGCTCGCGAAAGCGCAGTGTCAGTCGATGCATCAGGCGTCTGACACACCTTCTTCGCGAGCAAGCCCGCTCCCACATTTTGACTGTATTCCAAGTCAAGCTATGTGGGAGCTGGCTTGCGCAGGGTTGAGAGTTACAACGGGTAGGTGTAGTGCAACGAGTAGCTCTCTACCCCGTCGTTATTGCTGCTGATGCCCGCATTGGAATAGTGCGTGGCGCGAATGCCCACTTCATGCCCGCCGGCAAAGCGCAAACCGAAGCCCAGGCGGTCTTCGAACTGGAAGGCCTGGCCGATGTTGTTGTCTTCAACCCGCGTGCGTGAAAACACCGCCACACCGATACCCGCTTCGATGTATGGCTTGACCTTCTCCCCGGCAAACTCATACACAAACACCGGCGAGAACGACAGGCTGCTGACACTCGCGCGTTTGTCGCCGTCCCAGTAGGTGTAAGCGCCACTCCAATAGCCGGTCAGTCGGCCCGTATCACTCTGCCACCAGCTTTTATCCCAATCCGACGTCAGCCCCAACCGATAGGTCAAGGTCGAATCGCTGGTCCCCCCCACCCCAAATTCCAGGCCGGCGGCCTGAGCCGAAACTGAGTGTCCCACCACAGCGGCCGCAATCGCAGCCAAACAGAACAAGCGCTTCATAAGAGCACATCCTTTGAGATCGAAGTTGTAGGGTTTGTACAGGCTAACGCTATAGAAGCTTGCGCGATGCCAGAAGTTCAGCTTCTAACCGCGATGTTTCACGAATTTTTCACAAGCCAAAATTACGCACAACGCCAGAAGATTTCCAGAGTGTCGGTAGGATATTTCTTAGGTGATCGACGTCGTCGCTGGTCCAGAACTGCGCTGGCTCAGGATTGCCAGGCGACAGCAGGTCACGCTCGCCCAACAGACGCTTGAGCTGGCGGGCCACGGCAGCGCCGGTGTCGATCAGGACGATGCTGGGGGGAAGCATCTGTGCCAGAAGCGGCTTGAGGAAGGGATAGTGGGTGCAGCCGAGGATGATGGTGTCGCAACCTGCGTTGAGCAGCGGGGTGACATAGCCCTGCAACAACTGGCGCAGTGCGGCACTGTTGAGGTCGCCGGTTTCGATCAGTTCAACCAACCCCGGACACGGCTGGGTAATCACCCGCACATCGGTGGCGAAGCGATCGAGCAGCGCGGCGAACCTGGCGCTTTGCAGGGTGCCGGTGGTGGCCAGCACGCCGACCACGCCGCTGCGGGTGGCGGCCGCCGCCGGTTTGACAGCAGGTTCCATGCCCACCAGGGGCCAGTCGGGATAGTCCTGGCGCAAATCAGCCACGGCGGCGACGGTTGCGGTATTGCAGGCAATCACAAAGGCTTTGGCGCCTTTTTCGCGGAAAAACCCGGCGACCAAACGGCTACGTTCAAGAATGAAAGCCGGGGATTTTTCACCGTAGGGGATGTGCCCGCCGTCAGCCACGTATAACAACGACTCATGGGGCAACAGTTGCTGAATTTCATCCAGCACCGACAGGCCGCCGACGCCGGAATCGAACACACCGATGGGCGCGTCCTTAACCATGGGCCGTCCCGCAAACGCTGCAGCCGGGGTCGCGCTTGACGCGCAGCTCGCGAAAACGCGTGGTCAAGGCATCGATCAACAGCAAACGCCCCACTAGGGGCTCACCAAAACCTGCCAGCAACTTCAAGGCTTCCAGTGCTTGCAGGCTACCAACCAGCCCGACCAACGGGCCGATCACACCGGCTTCGCTGCAGGTCAGCTCGGTGTCGCTGCCGTGCCCATATAAACAGTGGTAGCACGGGCTCTCGGCGCGCCGTGGGTCGAACACCGACAATTGGCCTTCCAGGCGAATGGCCGCGCCGCTGACCAAAGGCTTGCCCGCTGCAACGCAAGCGGCGTTTACGGCCTCACGGGTAGAGAAGTTGTCGCTGCAATCGAGCACCACATCGACCGCCGCCACTGCGGCGGCGAGTGAATCGGCATCCAGCGCAGTGCGATGGGCGACCAACGCGATTTCCGGGTTGATGGCGGCCAGACGACGCATGGCCGAATCTACCTTGGTCTGCCCGACGCTGTCGGTATCGTGGATGATCTGGCGTTGCAGGTTGGTCAGGTCGACGGTATCGAAGTCTGCCAGGTGCAACTCACCCACACCGGCGGCGGCCAGGTAAAGCGCGACCGGCGCGCCGAGCCCACCGAGGCCGACAATCAGCGCGCGGGCGTTTTTCAGGCGCAATTGGCCGTCGATGTCGACGTGCTGCAACAGAATCTGTCGGCTATAGCGCAACAGTTCCTGGTCGGTCAGCACGGGCGGCGCCCCAACGTGATGCGTTCGTGGCCACCGAGGTCGATGCGGCTGTGGACCTCATCAAAGCCCTCACCCGACAACAAATCACGTACCGCCCCAGCCTGGTCGTAACCGTGTTCGAGCAGCAACCAGCCACCGGCATTCAAGTGGGCCGGGCTCTGGGCGATGATCAACCGCAAATCGTCCAGCCCATCATGGCCTGCCACCAAGGCACTGGCGGGCTCAAAGCGCACATCGCCGGCCACCAGATGGGGATCGTTATCGGCAATGTAAGGCGGGTTGCTGATGATCAAGTCGAAGTGCTGGCCTTGCAACGCGCTGAACCAATGGCTGTTCAACACCGAGGCGTTCTTCAGGTGCAGGCGCTGGCGATTGCGTTCGGCCAGGGCCACGGCTTCGAGCACACGATCGACCGCAGTGACCTGCCAGGCCGGGCGCTCGCTGGCCAGGGCCAGGGCGATGGCGCCGCTGCCCGTGCCAAGATCAAGAACCCTGGCAGGCGTGGACGGCAGCAATTCCAGCGCGGCCTCTACCAGCAACTCGGTTTCCGGGCGCGGAATCAGCGTGTGCGGTGCGACCTCCAAATCCAGCTTCCAGAAACCCTGCTGCCCGAGGATGTAGGCCACCGGCTCACCCGTGCGACGACGCTGCAGGTAATTGGCAAACGTCAGCGCGTCTTCGCTGCTGACGATTTTTTCCGGCCAGGTGTGCAGGTAGCTGCGCGATTTGCCCAGGGCAGCGGCCAGCAACAGCTCCACATCCAGCCGCGCGGTGGGCGAGTCTGGCAGGTCGGCGGCGCGCAGGAGGCTGGCAATAATGGTCATTTATTCACCTATCGCCGCCAATTGATCAGCCTGGTATTCGGCCAGCAACGGCTCGATTACCGCGTCAACGCCACCGGCGAGAATCTCGTCGAGGGAATACAGGGTGAGGTTGACCCGATGGTCGGTGACCCGGCCCTGGGCAAAGTTGTAGGTGCGAATGCGTTCGGAGCGGTCGCCCGAGCCCACCAGCAACTTGCGCTCGCTGGCAATTGCATTGGCGGCGGCGCTGGTCTGCTGGTCGTTAAGCTTGGCCGACAGCCAGGACATGGCCCGCGCACGGTTTTTGTGCTGGGAACGTTCTTCCTGGCACTCGACCACGATGCCCGACGGCAAGTGGGTAATGCGGATCGCCGAGTCGGTCTTGTTCACGTGCTGACCACCGGCGCCCGACGAGCGGTAGGTGTCGACACGCAAGTCTGCCGGGTTGATCTCGATGGCTTCCTGCTCGTCCGGCTCGGGCAACACGGCCACGGTGCACGCCGAGGTGTGGATACGGCCCTGGGATTCAGTCGCCGGAACCCGCTGCACGCGGTGCGCGCCGGATTCGAATTTGAGCTTGCCGTAGACGTTGTCACCTTCGACCCGCGCGATGACTTCTTTATAGCCGCCGTGTTCGCCTTCGTTCTCGGACAAAATCTCGACACGCCAGCCACGTCGCTCGGCGTAGCGCGAATACATGCGGAACAGGTCGCCGGAGAAGATCGCCGCTTCGTCGCCACCGGTGCCGGCGCGGATTTCGAGGAACACGTTACGTCCGTCGTTCGGGTCTTTGGGCAGCAGCATGCGTTGCAGGTCGCCTTCGAGCTCGACCAGCTTCTCTTTGGCTTCGCGGACTTCTTCCACGGCCATTTCGCGCATGTCCGGGTCGCTGTCTTTGAGCAGCGCCTGGGCGCCCTCGAGGTCGGCCCGCACTTTCATCAGGCTTTTATAGGTGGCCACGATAGGCTCAACTTCGGCGTATTCCTTGGAATAGGCACGGAACTTGGTCTGATCGGAGATGACCTCGCCATCGCCGAGCAAGGCGGTCAGTTCTTCGAAACGGTCCTGGAGCACGTCCAGTTTATTGAGCAGTGACGCTTTCATTGCGGTTTTTTATCCGAAGAGCTATCTGACGCGCCCTCACCGAGGGCAAAGAGTTCCTGGGCCATGGCCAGCGCATCGAGGCGGCCTTCGGCGGTAAGCTTTTTCAACTGAACGCTGGGGGCGTGGAGCAATTTGTTGGTCAAGCCACGCGCCAGTTGCATCAGCACGTCTTCGGCGCTGCTGCCGTTGGCCAGCAAACGCTGGGCCTTGATCAATTCTTCATCACGCAGGCGTTCGCCCTGCTGACGATACGCCTTGAGCACATCGACCGCCGCCAATTCACGCAGGCGCACCATAAAGTCTTCGGCGCCGGTGCTGACCATTTCTTCGGCGGCCTGGGCCGCGCCCTGGCGACTCTTGAGGTTTTCGGCGACCACTTCGTGCAGATCGTCGACGCTGTAGAGGTAAACGTCGTCCAACTCGCCGACTTCAGGCTCGATATCGCGGGGAACGGCGATATCCACCATGAAGATCGGCTTGTGCTTGCGCAGCTTCAATGCACTCTCGACCGCGCCTTTGCCCAGGATCGGCAGCTGGCTGGCGGTGGAGCTGATGACGATATCGCTGCGCACCAGCTCGGCCGGGATGTCAGACAGCAACACAGCATGGGCGCCAAACTGCTCGGCCAGGATACTGGCGCGCTCCAGGGTGCGGTTGGCGACCACAATACGCTTGACGCCCAGGTCGTGCAGGTGGCGGGCGACCAGGGTGATGGTTTCACCGGCGCCGATCAGCAGCGCCTGGCTGCGCTGCAAGTCACTGAAAATCTGTTTGGCCAGGCTGACGGCGGCGAACGCGACGGACACCGGGTTTTCACCGATGGCAGTGTCGGTGCGCACCTGCTTGGCCGAATTGAACGTGGCCTGGAACAAACGGCCAAGCAACGGGCCGACGGTGCCGGCCTCGCGGGCCACGGCGTAGGCGGATTTCATCTGGCCGAGGATCTGCGGCTCGCCCAACACCAGCGAGTCGAGCCCTGCGGCGACGCGCATCATGTGACGAACTGCCGCATCCTCTTCGTGCACATAAGCACTGGCGCGCAGGTCGTCGAGGTCCAAATGGTGATAATCGGCCAGCCAGCGCAGCACCACATCCGCCGAAAGATGTTCCTGCTCTATATAAAGCTCGCTGCGATTGCAGGTCGAAAGGATCGCAGCTTCGCGGCTGTCGGTGAGCCGGCAGAGCTGCTGCAAGGCCTCAACCAACTGCTCTGGCGTAAACGCCACGCGCTCGCGCACGTCTACGGTTGCAGTCTTGTGGTTAATACCGAGTGCGAGGAAGGCCATTCAATATCGCTGATGATGTCGGGAAGCCGACAATTGTCCTACTTCGAAAGATCCAGAACAACCACCGTCGTCTATTGTCCTAGTAGCTTGTGCCTATAAGGGCGCCCACTGAGACTCGGTTATGTTTGGCCGAAGGCTTGTGTCATGATGATCCGACCGCAGGTTAGTCGTCCTCTTCCTATATGAATAGATCTTCCGCGTTGCTCCTTGCTTTTGTCTTCCTCAGCGGCTGCCAGGCCTTGGCACCCGTGTCGCCGGACGGTACGCCGCCGGTCGAAGACAGCACCCCCGCCCCTGAAAAGCCCAAGGTTTACTCCTCGTTCAATGAAGAAACGATCTATAGCCTGCTGACCGCCGAACTCGCCGGCCAGCGCAATCGTTTCGATATTGCCCTGGATAACTATGTGACCCAGGCCATCAATACCCAGGACCCGGGCATTTCGGAGCGTGCGTTTCGCATCGCCGAATACCTGGGGGCTGACCAGGCCGCGCTGGACACCTCGCTGATCTGGGCGAAAAACGCCCCGGACGACCTGGAAGCGCAACGCGCGGCGGCTGTGCAACTGGCCCGCGCCGGGCGTTATGACGACTCCATGGTCTATATGGAGAAAGTCCTGCAGGGCAAGGGCGACACGCATTTCGACTTCCTCGCGCTGTCGGCGGCCGACACCGACCAGGACACGCGCAATGGCTTGATGAAAAGTTTTGACCGCCTGCTGCAAAAACATCCGAAGAACAGCCAGCTGATTTTCGGCAAAGCCTTGCTGCTGCAACAGGATGACGAAGCCGACGCCGCCCTCAAGCTGCTGGAGCAGAACCCGCCGGAAGACGGCGAGATCGCCCCGATTTTGCTGCGCGCACGCTTGCTGCAAAACCTCAATCGCGGCAAGGAAGCGATTCCACTGCTGGAAAAAAGCATCAAGAAGTATCCGGGCGACAAGCGTTTGCTGCTGACCTATGCGCGCATGCTGGTTGAGCAAGACCGCATGGAAGACGCCAAAGTGCAGTTTGCCAACCTGGTCCAGCAATACCCTGACGACGACGAGTTGCGTTACTCGCTGGCATTGGTGTGCCTGGAAGCCAAGGCCTGGGACGAGGCCAAGGGATATCTCGAAGAGTTGATCGAGCGCGAAAGCCATGTGGATTCGGCGCACCTGAACCTCGGCCGCATCGCTGAAGAACGCAACGACCCGCAGGCTGCGCTGCTTGAATACGCCCAGGTCGGCCCCGGCAATGACTACCTGCCGGCCCAGTTGCGTCAGGCCGATATCCTGATGAGCAACGGCCGCACCGACGAAGCCGAAAAACGCCTGGCGGCGGCACGCGCTGCCGAGCCGGACTATGCGATCCAGCTGTACCTGATCCAGGCCGAGACGCTGTCGGCCAACAAGCAGGGCGAACGCGCCTGGAAATTGCTGCAACAAGCCTTGCTGCAATACCCCGACGATTTGAACCTGCTGTATACCCGCGCCATGCAGGCGGAAAAACGCAATGACCTGGCGCAGATGGAAAAAGACCTGCGCCTGATCATCAAGCGCGACCCGGACAACGCCATGGCGCTCAACGCCCTGGGCTACACCCTGTCGGACCGCACCACGCGCTACGCCGAAGCCAAGGTGCTGATCGAACAAGCCCACAAGCTCAACCCGGAAGACCCGGCCGTGCTCGACAGCCTGGGGTGGGTGAATTACCGCCTGGGCAACCTGGACGAAGCCGAACGCCTGCTGCGCCAGGCACTCGAACGCTTCCCGGATCAGGAAGTGGCCGCTCACCTGGGTGAAGTGCTGTGGGCCAATGGCAAACAGCGCGAAGCGCGACAAATCTGGGAAAAATTCCTCAAGGAACAACCCGAAAGCCCTATCCTGCGCGGCACCATCAAGCGCCTGACCGGATCCGAGACCCTTTAAGCTTATGTTCTTGCGCCACGTTATTGTTTTCAGTTTCATCGCCCTGCTCGCCGGTTGCGCGGGCATTGGCAGCCGCGAATCCGTTGAAGGCCAGGGCAGCCCGGCGCAATGGCAGCAGCACAAGGATCAGCTCAGCAGCATTGACGGCTGGCAGATCGACGGCAAAGTCGGGGTGCGCGCACCAAAAGATTCCGGCAGCGGTACGTTGTTCTGGCTGCAACGCCAGGACTATTACGATATTCGTCTGTCCGGACCACTGGGCCGCGGCGCAGCACGCCTGACCGGCCGACCAGGGCAAGTGAGCCTGGAAGTGGCCAACCAGGGCCGCTATGAGGCAGCCACGCCGGAAGAATTGCTGGAACAGCAGATAGGCTGGAAGCTGCCGGTTTCGCACCTGGTGTGGTGGGTACGCGGCTTGCCCGCGCCGGACAGCAAAAGCCGCCTGAGCCTCAACGGCGACAGCCGCCTGGCCACGCTTGAGCAGGATGGCTGGCAGGTCGAGTACCTGAGCTACGTGGAACAGAGTGGCTACTGGCTGCCTGAGCGCATCAAACTGCATGGCACCGACCTTGACGTCACGCTGGTGATCAAGGAATGGCAACCGCGCAAGCTGGGGCAATAACGTGACCTCAGAACGCTTGACGCTACCCTCTCCGGCCAAACTCAACCTGATGCTGCACATTCTTGGGCGCCGTGAAGACGGCTACCACGAACTGCAGACGCTGTTTCAATTTCTCGATTACGGCGATGAGCTGACCTTCGCCGTACGCGACGATGGCGTGATCCAGCTGCACACCGAATTCGAAGGCGTGCCCCACGACAGCAATCTGATTGTCAGGGCGGCGAAAACACTTCAGGCGCAATCCGGTTGCTCGCTCGGTATCGACATCTGGATCGATAAAATTTTGCCCATGGGCGGCGGCATCGGTGGCGGCAGCTCAAATGCCGCGACCACCCTGCTCGGTTTGAATCACTTGTGGCAACTGGGCTGGGACCACGATCGCCTGGCCACGCTGGGCCTGGCACTGGGCGCCGACGTGCCGGTTTTCGTGCGTGGGCACGCGGCTTTTGCCGAAGGCGTCGGGGAGAAACTCACCCCGGAATACCCCGAAGAGCCGTGGTATGTCGTGCTTGTTCCGCAAGTATCTGTAAGTACAGCAGAAATTTTTTCAGATCCACTGTTGACACGTAACTCTCCTCCCATTAAAGTGCGCCCCGTTCCCAAGGGAAACAGTCGAAATGACTGCTTACCGGTTGTAGCAAGGCGTTATCCAGAGGTACGTAACGCTTTGAATTTGTTAGGTAAATTTACCGAAGCAAAATTAACCGGAACTGGAAGTTGTGTGTTTGGGGGCTTCCCAAACAAAGCTGAAGCTGATAAAGTCTCGGCCCTTCTTACAGAGACCCTTACAGGGTTTGTAGCAAAGGGAAGCAACGTTTCGATGTTGCATCGCAAGCTGCAAAGTCTGCTCTAAAGGAACCGAGTACTGGGTACTCGTTGCAACAGATACAGGGGCGTCGCCAAGCGGTAAGGCAGCAGGTTTTGATCCTGCCATGCGTTGGTTCGAATCCAGCCGCCCCTGCCATTTTCTAATACTCATCCAGGTTACCCTCAGCCTCTAGGTACTGCGCGTGTCCAAGATGATGGTCTTTACGGGGAACGCCAACCCCGATCTGGCTCGACGTGTCGTACGTCAGCTGCATATCCCTCTCGGTGACATCTCTGTCGGTAAATTCTCCGACGGCGAAATTACAGCCGAGATCAATGAAAACGTCCGCGGTAAAGATGTTTTCATTATTCAGCCGACCTGCGCTCCGACCAACGATAACCTGATGGAACTCGTCGTGATGGCTGATGCCTTCCGCCGCTCCTCAGCGACTCGAATCACAGCTGTAATCCCTTACTTTGGTTATGCCCGTCAGGATCGCCGTCCGCGTTCCGCACGTGTGGCTATCAGCGCGAAAGTCGTGGCTGACATGCTGACCGTGGTAGGTATCGACCGTGTTCTCACGGTTGACCTGCACGCTGACCAAATCCAGGGGTTCTTCGATATTCCGGTAGATAACATCTACGGCTCCCCGGTATTGGTGGATGACATTGAAGACCAGCGCTTTGAAAACCTGATGATCGTGTCCCCGGACATTGGTGGCGTCGTGCGTGCACGGGCTGTTGCCAAATCCCTGGGCGTGGACCTCGGGATCATCGACAAACGCCGTGAGAAAGCCAATCACTCTGAAGTGATGCATATCATCGGTGATGTCGAAGGGCGTACCTGTATTCTGGTTGATGACATGGTCGACACCGCCGGCACCCTGTGCCACGCGGCGAAAGCCTTGAAAGAGCACGGTGCAGCAAAAGTCTTCGCCTACTGCACACACCCTGTGCTGTCGGGCCGAGCGATCGAGAACATCGAGAACTCCATGCTGGACGAACTGGTGGTGACTAACACCATCCCGTTGTCCGCAGCAGCTCAAGCCTGTTCGCGTATCCGTCAACTGGATATCGCACCGGTAGTTGCCGAAGCGGTTCGCCGCATCAGCAACGAAGAATCGATCAGCGCGATGTTCCGATAAGGGTCAAACCTTACGAAACATCCCACTGACGAAAAGCGCCCCGCCCCAGCATTCTGTTGGGGCGGGGCTTTTTTGCCCATATCGCCTTTAGCGCTGGTCGCAAACGCTGGGGCGAATGTGGTTATTTTGGAGATACAACATGAACGATTTTACTCTGAATGCTGAAGCGCGTTCCGACCTGGGGAAAGGTGCGAGCCGCCGCCTGCGTCGTCTCGCGAGCCTGGTTCCAGCTGTAGTTTACGGTGGCGACAAAGCCCCTGAATCCATCAGCATGCTGGCCAAAGAAATCGCCAAACTGCTCGAAAACGATGCTGCTTACAGCCACGTTATCGAACTGAACGTTGGCGGCAAAAAGCAAAACGTGATCATCAAGGCTCTGCAACGTCACCCGGCCAAAGGCCACGTGCTGCACGCTGACTTTGTACGCGTTATTGCCGGTCAGAAACTGACCGCTATCGTTCCAGTTCACTTCGTTGGCGAAGAAGCTCCGGTCAAGAAAGGCGGCGAAGTCTCGCACGTCCTGAACGAAATCGAAGTGACTTGCCTGCCGAAAGACCTGCCTGAGTTCATCGAAGTCGACCTGTCGGCTCTGGAAATCGGCGCCATCATCCACCTGTCCGACCTCAAAGCCCCTAAAGGCGTTGAGTTTGTTGCACTGGCTCACGGTGATGACAAAGCTGTTGCAAACGTTCACGCTCCACGCGTTGCACCAGAAGCTGAAGAAGGCGCTGCAGAGTAATTCACTCTGTATTGCCGGAGCTTGAGGAAACATCGCGGACCGGAACGTAGCGAGAAAGCGGGCGATAACGCGGCGTTTACTCTTGAGTAAATGATCTTTTGTTGTCCACTTTCGCCGCACGCAGGTGTCGGCGATGTTACCCACAACTCCAAAGGAAGGGCCCCTGTCGTGACTGCCATTAAACTGATCGTTGGCCTGGGAAATCCAGGCGCCGAATACGAACAGACCCGGCATAACGCGGGGGCCCTTTTTGTTGAGCGCATCGCCCACGCGCAAGGTGTGAACCTTGTGGCCGATCGCAAGTATTTTGGCCTGACCGGGCGCTTCTCGCACCAGGGTCAGGATGTTCGTCTGCTGATTCCCACCACCTACATGAACCGCAGCGGCCAGGCTGTCGCGGCGCTTGCGGGCTTCTTCCGGATCAAACCCGAAGAAATCCTGGTGGCCCATGACGAACTGGACCTGCCACCCGGTGTTGCCAAGCTCAAGCTCGGCGGCGGGCATGGCGGGCACAACGGCCTGCGCGACATCATCGCGCAGTTGGGTAATCAGAATAATTTTTACCGTCTGCGGCTCGGCATTGGCCACCCAGGCGTTGCCAGTATGGTTTCAAATTTCGTCCTGGGTCGTGCGCCACGCGCCGAACAGGAAAAACTCGATGCCAGCATCGACTTTGCCCTCGGCGTGCTGCCGGATATCTTCGCCGGTGAATGGAACCGCGCGATGAAAAACCTGCACAGCCAGAAGGCCTGACTCTTACCGAGGGGAAACACCATGGGATTCAATTGCGGCATCGTCGGCCTGCCCAACGTCGGCAAATCCACTCTGTTCAACGCCCTGACCAAGTCCGGTATTGCGGCGGAGAACTTTCCCTTCTGCACCATCGAACCCAACAGCGGTATCGTGCCGATGCCGGATCCGCGTCTGGACGCGTTGGCGGCGATCGTCAATCCCAAGCGCATCCTGCCGACCACCATGGAGTTCGTCGACATCGCAGGCCTGGTGGCCGGTGCGTCGAAAGGTGAAGGCCTGGGTAACAAGTTTTTGGCCAACATCCGCGAAACCGATGCCATCGCCCACGTGGTCCGCTGCTTTGAAGACGAGAACGTGATTCACGTCTCCAACAGCGTTGACCCGAAACGCGACATCGAGATCATCGACCTCGAACTGATCTTCGCCGACCTGGACAGCTGCGAGAAGCAACTGCAGAAAGTTGCGCGTAACGCCAAAGGCGGCGACAAGGACGCAGTGGTCCAGAAAGGCCTGCTGGAGCAGTTGATCGCGCACTTCACCGAAGGCAAGCCGGCACGCAGCCTGATGAAGAACATGGGCGTCGACGAGAAAGCCGTGATCAAAGGCTTCCACCTGCTGACCACCAAGCCTGTGATGTACATCGCCAACGTCGCCGAAGACGGCTTCGAGAACAACCCGCTGCTCGACGTGGTCAAGGCCATCGCCGATGAGGAAGGCGCCATTGTGGTGCCGGTGTGCAACAAGATCGAAGCAGAAATCGCCGAGCTGGATGACGGCGAAGAAAAAGACATGTTCCTCGAGGCCCTGGGCCTGGAAGAGCCTGGCCTGAACCGCGTGATCCGCGCCGGTTACGAAATGCTCAACCTGCAGACCTACTTCACCGCCGGTGTCGAAGAAGTCCGCGCCTGGACCGTCAAGGTCGGCGCCACCGCACCACAGGCCGCCGGCGTGATCCACACCGACTTCGAAAAAGGTTTTATCCGCGCCGAAGTCATCGCCTACAACGACTTCATCCAGTACAAGGGTGAAGCCGGTACCAAGGAAGCCGGTAAATGGCGCTTGGAAGGCAAAGAGTACATCGTCAAGGATGGCGACGTGATGCACTTTCGCTTTAACGTATAAGCGCCATCTGCGGTTTTGCCGCAAACAAAAAGCCGATGCACTGCGTCGGCTTTTTTGTGGGCGGTTGTTTGCCCGTCGGTAATTACCATTTTGTTGTTTATGTGAAAACTTAAGATATTTCCTATTTATTGCGCAAACAGCAGCTCAACCGTTTCGAATGATGTTAAGCGACAAGTTAATGACTTTTCCTACGCATGCCTGGCTTACTCTTACCTGCATACTCGACGAGAAATCTTATACTTTACGCTCTGCCCAAGTACGTTCTGAATAACAGCCTTTTAATCGTAAATAATCACGAGAGTGGAGCACCCATCCGATGTCGGCCGCCGATCACGAAGAACGCGAAACCGATACGCCATTCATTGATGGCTCGGACATTGAAAATACGATCAATAGCACAGCGACACTTAATGTTGACATCTTGTTGCTCGGGGAAACCGGCACCGGCAAAGATACCCTGGCACAACGCGTGCATCGCCTGTCAGGCCGTCGAGGCAACTTTGTTGCTGTCAATTGCGCCGCCATCCCGGAAAGCCTCGCCGAAAGCCAATTGTTCGGCGTTAACAGTGGTGCTTATACCGGGGCTGTGCAGTCACGCGCAGGGTTTATCGAAGCGGCTCACCTGGGTACGTTGTATTTGGATGAAATCGACAGCATGCCGCTTTCGCTTCAAGCCAAGCTATTGCGAATGCTCGAATCACGCGGCGTTGAACGGCTCGGCTCAACACGCTTCATCCCGGTCGACATGCGCGTCATCGCGTCCGCTCAACAATCGCTGCATGACATGGTTGAGCAAGGCAGCTTCAGGCGGGACCTGTATTTTCGCCTGAACGTGATCAACATCAAGCTGCCACCGCTGCGTGACAGACGTGAGCGCATCGTACCGTTGTTTCTGGAGATGATTAAACAAGAGGCAGAGCACTTCAACTGCACAGTCCCTCACCCCACCAGCGAACTGCTCCAGCAGTTGCTGTGCCATCCGTGGCGGGGCAATGTCCGCGAGCTACGCTCCACGGCCAAGCGTTTTGTCCTTGGGCTACCGCCTTTATCGGCATCGACTGGCCAACCTTTGGAACTGAGCCTGAAAGACCGTCTGCAGCGTATTGAGAAAACACTCATTGAAGAGTCTCTACATCGTCACACTTACAGCGTGGATTGTGTAGCGTCGGAGTTGGGGGTTGCCAAACGCACCCTCTATTATCGAATGAAGCAGCTGGGTGTTGCACTCAATGCATGCGCACCGTTTCAGGGAGCCCAGTAAGCCATGAAACACATTGAAACAAGTAACCATCAGCCGTTGGAACTGTTTCCACAGGCTTCGCCACTTAGTGTACGAGCGTCGATTATCGAATAATGATGTAGCACGATTAATCGAAAGGCTTATTGCAAATACCTACCAACTTATGAAACCAAAGGTGAAAGTATGAGTTCTCCAATCGGCGGCGGTGGCGGCATGAGCAGCAAAGAGCTTTTTGGTCAAATGAAAGCCCTGACTGAGGAAAAAAACAAAGAAACGCTGGAAATGGCAAAGCTGGATAAAGACGCCTCGATTGCCAGTAAGTGGGGCCAGATAATTAACAAAGTACAATAAGTAGCACAGGCTTTCTCCTGTTTATTAACTCGAGAAAGCCTCCCTATTTTTCTGAGGGAGATGTATATGCGCACAACGCTTGGAAAAGAGCGGGAAATCTATTCAGGTGCCCCTGGGGTTCCCGCCGAAAGAAGCATCGATAGTGCCCACGACGCGCATTTCTTCAACGCGGCACTGGAGCAGAACATCACTTACCCGTCGGTTCCCCCCACCCCAGGAAACAGTCGGTCGCTGGTGGACCAATCAGAGCGGTTGAAATCCAACAACGAAAAAATCCCCAAGCTGCTGCGTGAATATTCCAAGACCCATAACGAGCTGAAAATTGCGAATGCCACACAGACCATTATTGAATCAAAAGAAATCCTCAACATCGGCGTCAAGGTCATAAAACACTGCGCTTCGTTCGTTGAGAAAGCCACTAACCTGCAATAGGTAAACCATGCGCCGCTGCCGCTTTATTCTCTTATGGCTCACCCTCTTATCGGTGCTGAGCGGATGCGGTGAAAGCGTCGAACTGCACCGCAAGTTATCCGAGCAGGAAGCCAATGAGGTGATCGCTGAATTGGCAGACAAGCACATTCGGGCACAAAAACAGCTGGAGAAAGACGGCGTGGTCGTTCGCGTGCGCACAGCAGATATTGCTGCCGCCGTCCACACGCTTGCGGCCGCCGGGTTGCCAAAGACTGCACGGTCCACGTTGGGCGACGTCTTTCGCAAGGAAGGTGTCATTTCTACACCACTTGAGGAACGTGCCCGCTATATCTATGCGTTATCCCAGGAGCTGGAAGCGACCTTGTCCAATATCGACGGGGTTCTCGTGGCCAGGGTACACGTGGTATTGCCTGAGCGGGTCGCACCGGGAGAGCCGGTACAACCGGCCTCGGCATCGGTCTTCATCAAGCATGATCCACGGCTGGAACCTGACAGCCTGCTGCCGCGCATTCGGCGGATGGTCGCCAGTAGCATACCGGGCATGACAACGGCCCTTGCAAACTCGCAAAAATTGACCGTGATCTTCGTACCGGCTACCGCCTATAAGGAGAAGCAGCAACTCGCCTACTTCGGGCCATTTCTGATTAAGTCGGGTGATCTCGCTTTTTGGCACACCCTGCTTACATTATTCGTTATTGTCCTGATAGCGGGGTGCGCAGCTGCGGTGTTCTGGCTGAAAAAGGTGCGCGCTGCCCAACAAGCCGAGCCGAATGCAAATGACGCATGACAGCCTCACCTGGGCCAAGTGGTGGGCCTGCCCCTGGCTCGACTCGCCGCACGATTGGCCGCCCTTCACCCCTTCATTGCCCTATTCGAAAACACTCTGCCAGAGCCAGCATGCGGCAATGGCAACGTCATTGGGAATTGACCCATGTCTGCCTGTCGAACCGTCTGCAGCACTGTTGCAGCTGGTACTTGAACCTGCGCAACGCAGAGATCTCATCCTCGCGCTGGTCGGCGGTGTTTACCAGATCAAGACCCCCACGCCATTGAGCCAGGACCTGCAACTCTGGTGCGTACGCCTTTCAAAGGCACTGATGCCCAACACCCTGCAAATCAGCACGGAAGACCCCCTGCACTATTTACGCGCCTGGGTAGAACCCTCCGTATGGCAGCGGCTGCGTTTGAGCTTTGACCGCCACCGGGTGCTCGCCCTTGAGCAGACCCCTCAACTGGGTGATACCCACGACAAGCTCGAAACTATTTGGAAGGCCGCTATATGGCGCACCGGTGCGTCACACAATGAGCCGGTGTTTTCCTTTGCAGAGGAGTCCCAGGACGATGCTGTGCAAACGCACGATTGAGCTACGCAAGCCGCTTTCTTCACAAACCCGTTCGTTGATTCCTTTGGAAACTTTGGCGGACTGCGCACGCGATACCGAATTGTTAAACAGTGCCCGGGATCAGGCCGATGAAATCCTGCGCCAGACCCATTTGCAACGCGACCAATTGCTGCTGCAGGCACAACATGAGTTCTGGCAACGCGCCAATCGCCAATTGCACCTGTGGCACGCGCAACAGCAGGCGATCCTCGACAACATCGAACGCATCGCCACATCAGTCACCCACAGCGCAATTCGCAGTTTGCTCGAGGACACTACGACGACGCAGCGGGTGTCAGCCATGCTCAAGCAAATGCTCGTAGCCCAGGCCCCGGCGATCCGCGCAAAGTTGGTATGCAACCCACAGGATCAGGCCGATGTAGAGCATTGGCTGGCTCAACATACCGAGGCGCCCTGGCGCCTGCAGTGTGACGAGTCCATTGAGCCACAGGTGCTGATCCTGGAGGCGGAGGAAGGCAGCTTCCGTATCGACTGGGCATCTTCGATCAATGCGCTGTTGGTGCCTCACTCGGACTTTGCTTCTGAGGAATGAACGCGCCACCGACCTGCTGCATTTTTTTACCGGATATTTAAAAAATCGTGGAACGGATCCCAAGTGCAAACCACATAAAAATTACACGTTCAACGGAGATCAGCATATGAAACTCGACGCACGCGAGGGCGGGCAAATCTTCAGGGATTTAAGCAAAAACAACCGGCAGTTCGAACAGCTCGGTCAGGACGTGCCTGACGAATTATCTTCGAAAGAGTTTTCATCGCTGATGGGTGAGCACTTGAGGCTCAAACAAGACTTGATGCTACAGACAACGGCCGCCGGAGCGGTTCTCGGTCATCGGGCCGAGATGGGAAAAATCATTTTCAATGGGACCTGAGAGTTTCACCGCGCAGCTCACTCAGTGGCTGATGGGGACAGAGCAAGACATCACACTGCTGGAGGGCGACGACGCCATAACCCTGCGTCGTTACCCTCAGTGTTTTTTGCTATGCGCTCAACTTACCCATCAGCCACCGCCCACTCAATCAGCAATGGAAACATGGCTACGACTGGGAGGGGCAAGCCTTGCGCATTTTCAGGGAGCGCTTTCGGTCGAGCCCTCCACTGGGCAGCTCTGGCTACTTCAATGCGTCTGGCAAGAAGCCAATCAGGCGGCTCTTTTTAACCAACTCGAATCCCTCCTCAATCAGCGCGACACCTGGCGTTCCACGGCCAAGCGGCTGGCCGGAACGCCCCCAAGGCTTGGGCCCACTCCGCTGCGTGCGCAGTTTTATTAACTAGAGAACCCTGTATGAACAACCCCGTTTACAAGCGTTTACGCTTGTCTATCAGCTCGGCCTGTGCGCGATTCAAACACGCCGGTTGGCGTCTTCCAGTGGTTTTGACGTGCCTGCTGATGCCTCTGCAAAGCCTCCTTGCCGCCATTCCCTCGGAATGGCGAAACACGGCATATGCCTATGAGACCCAGTACAAGCCCGTGCGCGAAGTGCTTGAAGACTTCGCCCAGACCTTCGGCACCCAACTGCAAATCGAAGGCCTGCTGGAGGGCGTCGTCAATGGCAAAATACGCGCTAACACGCCCCAGTCCATGCTCGACAGGCTGGGAGTCGAACACCGCTTCCAGTGGTATCTGTACAACAACACCCTGTACATCAGCACACTGGATCAACAAGAGTCTGCACGGCTGGAGGTTTCGGCGGAATCGATCCCCGACCTCAAAAAGGCCCTGACCGATATCGGCCTGCTCGACAGCCGATTTGGCTGGGGTGAATTACTGGATGAGGGCGTCGTACTCGTCTCCGGCCCTAAACGCTATATCGAGCAGATCAAACAATTCAGCAGCCAGCGCAGATCCCCGGATGAAAAACAGAGCGTACTGACGTACCCGCTCAAGTACGCCAACGCGGCGGATCGCATCGTTGATTATCGCGGGGAGAAGCTGACCATCGCGGGGGTGGCCAGCGTGCTGCGTGGGTTGCTGGAGCCCCGTTCCTCCGCAGTCGCCAGCGCCACCCAATCTGCCGGCACGGCCTCACAGCCAGGCCTGATAACGCCTAACGTCCCGCGGCTGAACAATCCGCTGCTGGAGCAGATGTTCGCCAACCCTGGGAACTCAGATGCTCTTTCGACGGGCGCCTCACTTGGCCCCCGCGCCCCACGCCCTACCAGCCGAATCCGGGTTGAAGCCGACGTGCGCAATAACGCAATTCTGATCTACGACCTGCCTGAGCGCCAAACGATGTACCGCGAGTTGATCACCCAACTCGACGTTGCGCGCAAGCTGGTGGAGATCGACGCAATCATCCTCGACATCGAACGCACAAAGTTGCAAGAGTTCGGGATTGAATGGGGTTTTCAAAACAGCCGTTGGCGCGGCGGCGTCAATGTGGCGCCGGGCACGACCTCTCAGTTGTCGATTGGCAACCCAGGGCGCTTCTACGCGCACATACGAGCCCTGGAAGCCCGAGGGCTGGCAACCCTGGTCTCCAACCCTTCGGTGCTCACCCTGGAAAACCAGCCGGCGGTCATCGACTTCAACCGTACGCGGTACCTGACGGCCGGGCGGGACAACCCAAGCATTTTACCCGTGACCGTCGGCACCAGCTTTCAGGTGGTGCCACGGGTGATCACCAGCCGTGGTGGCCACCAGATCCATTTGGTGGTGGATATTGAAGACGGTAACTTCGACGACTCCCGCACAGAGCCCAATGACCTTGATGTTCGTCGCGGCAAGGTCAGTACCCAGGCCGTGATGGCGGAAAAGCGCTCACTGGTGGTCGGTGGCTTCCATGTCACAGACAACAAGGACAAAAAAAGCAAGGTGCCGCTGCTGGGCGATATTCCGTTGCTGGGCAAGGCATTGTTCTCCTCGACAGAACGACAGAACAGTCGACGCGAGCGGCTGTTCATCCTCACCCCACGGGTCATCGGCGACCAGTCTGACCCTTCGCGTTACTTGCCCCAGGAGGACCAGGCCCAGTTGCAGGCAGCCCTCAAACCCCTGGCGCGCCGGCAAGCCGCCCATCAGCCGCCCATAAACCGCAGCGATATCACCAGCGCCCTGGCGCACCTGGTCAGCGGCGAAGTGCCGGGCGGCTTCAAGGCAGGGCCAATGCCTCTGCAGTTGAACACCCTGTGCGCCACGCGCGATCTGTTGGCGCTCAACAGCGAGCGCAGCCAGTGGTACACCGGCCCACACTTCAATGTGGCGGTGGTAGTCCTGCGCAACCAGATCAAACGCAACGTGCGCATCGATGAAAAAGAATGCAGTAACTCACAAACGCTGGCGGTCACTGTCTGGCCGCGCGCCTGGCTCAAGCCGGGTGAAGAAGCTGAAGTGTTTATTGCCATGCGGCCCGTCGTGAAAGATGAACACATCGGCGTACCCCGCCCTTCCCTCCTCACCGCCCCCTTGAAGACCAAGCCATGAAGCACGCAATCTTGAGCATTATCCTGATCGGCGCAGCACTCAGCGCCGCAGGTTGCACGCCAACCTGCAAGGGCGACTCCTGCACGCGCCCGCAATCGAGTCGTGACAAAATGGTGGTCTGGTGGCCGCCAGAGATGCGCGTAGACTCCGGCCCCTCTGGGGAGCGGGCAGACCACCAGACCATTTCCCTGGAACGATGAGCCTCACGACACAGCCTGACGATGCACCGCATCGTCAGGCTTTTTTGGCCGACGTGCGCAGTGGCGTTGCGGCTCACCTGCAGCTGCTCCCTGGTATCCACCTGTGTACGCTGCAAGCCGGCACCCGCCCGGGGTTGGCCTTGCAGGTGGCGCGCGAAGCGCTGCAAGCCGGGCAGGTGCAACGGGCACTGGAACGACGTTTTGAACAAGCCGTGAGGTATGACGGCTGCTTTGTCTATCTCGATGCGCAGGGCAATTTGCTCATCTGGCGCCCGCTGCCAGCTCAACACGACGCGCTTGATAGTGCCATCAGCCGCCTGCTGTCACTGGCCAACCTTGATGCATTGGATGCTCACGCCACGCGTTGATCAGCGCTGTTCCAACTCCGGCAATTCCAGGGTTTCACGCTTGGCCTCATCATCCAACTCACGCAAGGTGCGATAGATCAGCGCGACGGCCTGCAGGGTTTCACGGGGGATACTGGCACCCAGTTTATGGGTGTAGAGCGTGCGGGCCAGCCATACACACTGGATGACCGGCACGTCAGCCGCTTTAGCCCTTCTGATCAGCTCACGCGCGTCGCCATCCGTGCCTTTGTCCACCAGCAAAGGCAGCGGCGTCGTGCCGGGGCGGTAATACAACGCGACGGCAAAGTGCGTTGGGTTGACCACCAGCATGTCGGACTCTTCCAGCTTGGGCAGCTTGACCTTCGGCTCTTCCTGAGCCAATTGCTGCGCCAGCGAACGGCGCTGGCCCTTCACATGGGGGTCGCCCTCCATGTCCTTGTATTCCTTGACGACTTCGACCTGGGTCATGCGCATGCGCTTGGCAAAGAAGTGCTTCTGCAGCGTCAGGTCGATAAGTGCCAGCACCAGCAACAGGCCCAGGCACGCATGCAGCAGGTAGCGAAACAGCTCGATCAGCGCCAGGATATAGGAGGGCAGGTCGCTGTTGGCCAAATTGATCAAAGCCCCAAGGGAGGGACCGATCACCGCGTACAACACCACACCTATCAGCACGGCCTTGGCGACCCCCATCAGCAGGTTCATCAGCGACTGCGCGGAGAACATCTGCTTGAGCTGATTAAGGGGGTTAAGACGCTTGAAATCCAACTTCAGAATTTCTGGCGCGAACAGCAAGCCGAACTGCATCCAGCTGCTGATCAGCTTGACGGCGATCGCCACTGAAGCCATCAGCAACGCAAAGGAAAAAAATACCACCATGGCGTCGAGCAGCACCTCTTCCAAGGCTGCCACAAAGGGACGGCTGAGGCGCGATATCGGCAACAGCAGCATTTCCTGAAACCGCTGCAGGCTGCGGTCAGCGGTCCATAGCGCGATCTCGCTGATGGCCGTCAGCACCATAAGCTTGCCGACATCCTGGCTTTGGGCAACCTGGCCTTTCTTGCGTTGATCACGCAGTTTCTTGGCACTGGCCGGGTGTTTTTTCTCACCGGAATCACTCATGGCATCCCCACCTTGAACATCAACCCAAGGGCGTGCCTGAGTTCTGTCAGCAGGCTTAAGCGGCCGACGATCAGGTCCTGCAACAATTCAAAGTACAACAGCAAAATGCCAATACCCGCCAGGCATTTGACCGGCGGAGCCAGCGTACTCACCTGCAACTGCGGGCTATAAAGCCCCAACAGTGCAATGCCAAACTCCAGCAACAGCAGTACCGCAATAAAAGGTGCGGCGTAGAGCATCATGTGGGTGAACGTGTCGCCGAGCAGGTTGAGAAACACGCCAAACCCATTGGCATGCGGAAGTGGAAACCATACGGTTGGCGGCCAGATCGAGTAACTGTCCCAGATCACCTGCGTCAGTGCCCCAAGCCCCAGGGTGGCCATCAACAAAAAAATCGTCAGTTCCTTGAACAAATGCCCGATGGGTGTCGCATCCGGACCAAGCGAAGGGTTGAGCTGACCACCGGCCAAGGCTCCCCGCTGGTTATCCAGCAATGCCCCCACCGCCTCGAACAACCAGAACGGCATCGACAGTAATACGCCCAGCAAGGTCCCCAGGGCCGCCTCCTTGAGCACTAACGCGCTGAGCATCAGCGTAGAGAATTCCTGGTCGGCGAAGGTTGCATGGATGCCCGGTGCAGGCAGCAGCGCCAGTGCCGCCACAATGGTATGACGCGGCATGCCACGGATATGTTGAAAACAAAACGCCGCGACCAGGAAGGCACACGGATAGATTCGCGCCATGCCGATCAACAGGCTGGGCAGGTAGTCAAAATACTGCAGCACAGGCAAGACCTCAGTTCAGCGCGGAGCGAGAGATCATCTCGAATGTCAGATTGATCAGTTGAATCAACTCCACACCGATCCAGCGCCCCGTCATGACCAGCGTGATCCCCACTGCCACCAGCTTTATGCCAAACGGCAAGGTCTGGTCCTGTACCTGCATCAGCGCCTGTACAAGAGAGGTCAGTACACCGACTACCACCGCCACAATCAACGGCGGTGCCGACAACACTACGACCAGTAGCATGCCCTGCTTGAACAGCACGATCGGTTCCATACGCCACTCAGAGATAAGAAAAGAAGAGGCTGTCGAGCAGCCGTGACCACCCGGAAACCATCACGAACAACAACAGTTTGAGCGGCAGGGAAATGGTCATCGGCGAGACCATTTGCATGCCCAGTGCCAGGAGCAAATTGGAGACAATCAGGTCGATCACAATGAACGGAATATAGATGAGGAAGCCGATCTCGAACCCTGCCTGCAATTGCGACAGCACAAAGGCAGGCACCAACAGAATCAGGTCTTCTCGCTGAACTTCCTGGGCCATGGCTGCCGGCCATAGGCGCCCAGTGTTCTCCAGCAAGTGCGTCAACACATCCGGGTCAATATTGCGCAGCATGAATGCCCGCAAGGGTTTGATCGCCTCCCCGCCGGTGTGCAGGGCCATCTGCACACTGCTCAAATCCAGCGGCGATACCTTGATGGTTTCGGCGATCTCGTAACCCACCGGCGCCATGATGAACAGCGTCGCCGCCAGTGCGATGCCATTGATGGCCATGCTGGGGGGTACTTGCTGCACGCCTATCGCGTTGCGGGTAATCATCAGCACAATGACAATTTTCAAAAACGCCGTACACACAATCAACAGCATGGGCATCAGCGACAATGCCCCCAGGAAGAGTGCAAGTACGAAGGGGTCTATGCCCTGAATGCTCATCGAGAAAAAACCACTCGCGTCACCTGCAGGCCCAGGCGCCCATCCACTTCCACCAGCTGCCCCTGGCCGATCGGCCGATCTCCGTAATAGAGGCCGGCCATTCCCGGCGCATAACCGGTTATACCTAATACTGAACCCTCAACCAGATTGCGCAGCTCGCCCAGCGTCAGGTTCAGCATTCCACAACGCACACTTAACGCCATGCTCAAGTCATCGAACGGTTCGTGCCCGAATACTTCCGCCACAGGTTCATCTTCCGGCTCAGCGTAATAGGATGCTGAAAAGTCCTCGTCCACACTCGTGTCCTCTATAGAAGTCAGGGTCAGGCACAGCGGCCCGGTTTCATCGTCAATGCAGCCGTGCAGGCGCTGCCTGCCAACCTGCACGTAGCCATTGCCCTGGGCTTGAAAAAAAGCCTGTTCGAGCACCAGCACATCACCCACCCGCAGGCTGCGCACGTGTGCGATGGGTAGCTGCACGGTCCCAAGGGGCACGGCAATTGCCAATTTGAACTGCGCCGGCATCGGCGCGGCGATAGAGCGCCAAGGTGCGGCCTCGCACATCGCCAGAAAGCTCTGGTGGGCCAGCCACATGTAGCCCACGACCCGAGAGTCCCCCAATGTCACGCTGAATCGGCAGCCGAAACCCACTGGGCGCGCAGTCACCCGCAATCGCATATAGCCAAACAGCGCTTTCACTTGGGGGCTAAGGTGGTGCTCAAACAGCGCCCAGAACCACGAGTGAGGGTCGTTTCCAGCCTTGGCCAATGGCACAGGGCATTCACCCAGCAGGCTCAACAAAGGCCCCGCCTCAGCGAACGCCAGCACGCCGAGGGCGGTTTCAAAGCACAGTGCTTCCCCACCAACAGGCGTACGCCCGGGCTCGATCAGCAGCTCACCCTCTTGCCCTGCCACCTGAAACGGCAAACGCAGCCCGCGCCCCAGCCTGCGGCGCGCAGCCACCGTGTCTTGCTTGACTACAGGCAACGCCAAAAAGGGCACCTTCATCACGAACGGTCACCTGGCAGGTACAACCTGACCGTTTGCCCCAAGGCTTGCGTACACCGTTCCTGGCACTGCTGCCGCACGCCACGCAGCCAATGGTTGGTGGCATCGTCTTGCGCATCCAACTCTATGGCCCAGGCGTTCTGATCACGGTGTACCAAGGCGTTGATCCGGCCTTGGCGTGGCATGCACAGCACGAACTGCAGCGGCCACTGCGCACCCGCCTGAATAGGTGCCACTAATTGCTCGATCAACACATCGGCCCTGGCTGCCTCAACTGAGGCCTTGATATCCAGGCGCGAATGCCCAAAACGTTTCTCTGCAGCACCGCCTGCAAGCAGATGCGCAAACAGTCGCCCTTGCTCCAAGGGAACGTAGCCGCCAACGCCAGGCTCGCGTTCCTGCCGTAGCTCACGCGTGCGGCGGTGCTCAGGCGTGGTATTTGAAACCTGTGTCATAGCGAATCCTGAGCGAGTAAATTGGACAGTTCCTGAAGTTTTTCGACCTGGCGCAAACATTCCGTGGCGTGTTTCTGGGCACTGTCCACCTGGATGTCCCTGTCCTTGTGCTGCGCTTGCAGTGCCTGCACCTGGCCTTCGTCCCGCTGAGTGCTTGCCGACAACGACCGTTCTTGTACTCCCCAGGACTTCAGCGCTTTGAGCGTCAGCACCTGGCCCTGATGCTGGCTGAGCAACTGCGCACTTTGCCGAGCCTCCTCCTGACGGGTTTGCTCAAGGGTTTGCTGGGCATCCTGGATATGTGCCAGCAGGGTTTGCCGCGCTCGTTTGGCCTCACGCAAGGCCCGTTCAGCACGGTCGGCCCGATGACGGCGCAGGCGCCGCAGGGTCTCGATTTCAGCCATCGACACGTCAGAATGGGACATAGGCCGTCAGCTCCTTGAGTTGTTCCAGTGTTGCCGCCATCGGCGAGGGTTCACGCAAATCCTGGCGCAGGAAACTGTCCACTGCGCTGCGGCTGTCTACCGCCAAGTCGGTCAATGCATCGCTACCCGGCTGGTACTCGCCCAGCTTGAGCATCAGCTCGATCTGCTGGTACGCCGATAACAGCCGTCGTAGCGCCGTGCCGGCCTGGATATCCCCAGGCTCGGCGACGTTACTCAAGATCCTCGAAAGACTGGCCAATACGTCCACTGCCGGATAGTGCCCACGCTCGGCCAGCTTGCGAGACAGCACGATATGGCCGTCCAGCAGCGAGCGCACTTCATCGGCCACCGGGTCGCTCATGGAGTCCTGCTCGATCAGCACCGTATAGATCGCCGTGATCACACCTTCGCGCGTCAACCCGGCGCGCTCGACCAACCGCGGCAACAGGCTGTATACCGAAGGTGGCAGGCCACCACGGCCCAGAGGCTCGCCGGCGGCGAGGCCAATTTCACGCTGGGCCCTGGCGAACCGCGTGAGGGAATCGATCAAAAGCAGCACGCGCTTGCCCTGGCGTCGGAAGCCTTCGGCCAAGGCTGTCGCCGTGAAGGCTGCGCGTGCCCGCTCCATGCTCGAACGATCAGACGTGGCACACACCAATACTGCTTTGGCGCGCAGTTGATCATCGAGCTCATGATCAAGAAACTCGCGCAGTTCTCGGCCTCGTTCGCCGATCAGGCCGAACACAATCACGTCACACTCAACGTTACGGGCAATCTCCGCCAGCAGCGTAGTCTTGCCGCAGCCAGCCCCGGCAAACAGGCCGACGCGCTGCCCCTCCCCCAGCGTCAACAGACCATCGATCGAACGCACACCGGTGGCCAGCGCGCGGTTGATGCGCGGCCTTTCGGTGGGCAACGGCGCTTCGCACAAAACCGCACTGGTATCCGGCGAGTCGACCAGCGCAAAAGCGCTGGCGCCTTCTCCGGTAATTGGCCGCCCAAATCCATCCAGCACCTGGCCCAGCAACTTCTCGCTGACCTGTACCTGATGGGAGATGCCCAGGCGCTCTACGCTGGCCCCCACGCGCACACCTTCCAGGTTACCCAGCGCACTGAGTACCGCGTCCTGCTGGTCGAAACCGATAATTTCGGCGAGCATGTAATCGCCCTGCTTTTCCACCTGGCACAAGTCGCCTATGCGTGCCTGAGGCAGTCGACATTGCAATAACATGCCGTTCACACGCTGCACGCGCCCGCGCATCGTCACAGGCGCAAAACCTGCCAGCGTCCGGGTCTGTTGCCGTTGCCATGTGTCGAGGCGCGCCTGCAAGTCCGTAATCACCAGCGCACCTCATAGCGCTGCGCACCCTCGAAAACCACCTTGCTGTTGTCAATCATCACCAGGCGCAAGTCGTCCACTTGGTCGCCCACAAACAGTCGGGTGCCATCCTCCAGTACGACGTGACCGTTCGCCCCTCCAATGATCTGAACGATCTTGAACGGCAGCTCGTTGTCGTGCGCACGCACTCGGCTGATCACTGGCACCACGCTGTCGAACTGCTCACCGAAACGGCCGAGCATGCGTGTCACCAACGCCAGATCCTCCTCGGAAACATCGCCGTTAAGCGCAACCTGGCCATTGATGACCTGCAAACTGACCCGCTGGATCAAATCACGCTCACTGAGCATATTCAGCAACTGCTGGCGCACCTCGAACGGTGAGGCCAATTCGACTTTCTGCGGCACTGCCGGCATCAGCGAGGCCTGGGGATCACGCTCCCCGGTGGAAGCGATGCCCGCCAACATGATGATGACTGCAACCACCAGCACCACACTGATCAAGCGCTTTTGCTGCGCGTGTCCAAGGGCCGACAATTTGAACGTCCGGGGCGCTTCTTTGGCCATAACCGTGGCTGACGTTGCCGGGGCGGGCGTTTCGGGCCAGGGCTGATCGGCCAAGGCGACATACAGCCGAATGGCGCCCATACCAAATTGTTCGCCCAACTCCAGAGGCGTGATCTGCGCCACTACCTGCCCTTTTTCACCCTGCAACAACCCCGCCTGGGCCTGCACCGACCATGTGGATCCGACCAGCCGCAACAACGCATGCTGCTCGGCGATCCCCGGATCACTCAGCACCAAGTCAGCCTCAGCATGAGCACCGATGCTCCACTGCTCACCGAACAGCGGCAGCGCAGCGCCTTGGTGCAGGCCATCGAGAACACGCAGCTCGAACATTATTGGTCGCTCCGCTGTGCTGAAACCGGCGCAGTCTTCATGCCGCCGTACCACGCATCAGATCGGTCTGGCCGAGATCAAATCGGCCCAATACTTTCACCTTTGAGGTGCTTCCCAATTCGGCAAATGACATCACGGGTACATGGTTGAACTCTTCGAGCAAAAGAGTGCGCAAGGGGCTGCGCAAATCCTGCGCAACCAGCATCACGCTCTTGGTTTTGGGGCGAGTCACGAAGGCTTGGTTGAGCAGGTTGATCAGTGACGCGCTGCTGTCATTATCAAGGGCGAAGAACACCCCGGTCTGAGTCTGGCGCAGCGATTCGCGCAGCACGTTTTCGGTCTGTGGAGACAGTAGCCACGCATGCAGGCCGTCGTCCTCACTGTACTGGTGGAAAATCTGCGATTTGAGCGCAATACGCGCATAGTCCGCCAAAGCGTCCGGCTCTCGTTCATGCTGGCCGTATTCAATCAGCGACTCAACAATCAACCTCACGGCACGCAGCGGTACCCCTTCGCCAGCCAAGCGTTGCAGGACAGCCGAGAAACGCGACAGCGGCATGATTCGCTGTAGCTCCTGCACCAGTTCCGGCTGGTTGTGCTCAAGCCAGCTGAGAATCGACTTGCTCTCCTGGATCCCCAGGAACTGGGGACCGGAAAGCATCATCGCCTGCTTCATGCGCTCGACGATCAGGTTCGTCGAAGTGAAGCGCTCAAGCGTGGGATCATCAAGCAGAGGATCATCTGGCGCCAACCACACCCAATCCTGCTCTTCGCGCTCGACCAGGCCCGGTATCGCGTGCTCCGGTATCTGCGCCAAGGCTGTACGCTCCACGGCCACCTGCTTAACGACCGAAGCCTTGATCATCGGCACTTCGTGTACGCAGAAGCGCATTTCGTCGTCTGCCAACGAGTCGTCGAGTTCGACTTCGAACGGCGGCAGCGTCAGCCCGATATTCGCAACGAGTGCATTTCGGGTTTGACGAAGGCCATGAACCAGATCAACCACCTCAGGCGTTCCACGCAATACGGGAGAAAACTGCAGGAGATAGGGGCGAGACGGGTCAAACCCGCGCAAGTCCTCTTCACCGTTTTCTTCCGGGCGCACGGCCTGCTTGACCTCGGCCGCGGGAGCCTCTTGCCGTTGACGCTGACGAGCAAGGTAATAGCCCAGGGAGCCCGTCATCAGTGAGATAAGAATGAATACCAGGGTCGGCATACCGGGCAACGCCGCAAACGCGAGCATGCCCACCGACGCAATCATCCAGCTCTTGGGTTCGCTGGTCATCTGACGAGCGATTTCTGCGCCCATGTTAGTGACGCCCCGGCGCCCGTCCGGCGCGGCGCGGGTGATGATCATCCCCGCCGTCAGCGAGATCAGCAGCGCGGGGATCTGTGCAATCAAACCATCACCGATGGTCAGCACCGAATACAACGCAATGGATTCGCTGGCGCTCATGCCATGCTGGAACATACCCGTGGAAAAGCCACCCAACAGGTTGATCAGCACGATCACCAGACCTGCAACAGCATCGCCCTTGACGAACTTCATGGCGCCGTCCATCGCCCCGAACAGCTGGCTCTCGCGGGACAACTGATCGCGCTTGTCCCGCGCCTGATTGCCGTCGATCAGCCCTGCACGCAAGTCGCTGTCGATAGACATTTGCTTGCCAGGCATCGCGTCCAGGCTGAAGCGTGCGGCCACTTCGGCAACCCGCTCGGAACCCTTGGTGATGACCAGAAAGTTGACCAGGGTGAGGATCATGAAGATCACCAACCCTACCGCCAGGTTGCCACCCACCACAAAGTTGCCGAACGCCTCGACGATGTCGCCGGCATCCTGCTCCAGCAGGATCAACCGCGTGGTCGCAATCGACAGTGCCAGACGAAACATCGTGGTGAGCAACAGAATCGAGGGGAACGACGAAAACGCCAAAGGCCCGGGCAGGTAAAGCGCCAGAACGATCAACAAGCAGGCAATACAGATGTTGAGCGCGATGAGGATATCCACCAGCCAGGTCGGCAGCGGCACGATGAAGATAAAGACAATGGCCAGTACCACTACAGCACCAAGGACTTCAGCACGTTGTGCGACCTTGAGCAGCCAGTGGTTGATAAACGCCAGCGCCGTCACATCAACGCCCTCGGCTCAGCCTGGCCCTTCTCCAGGCGCGTGAACTCATCCATCACGAGCAGGAAGTTATGCAAAGCCTCCTCGCGCCCACGCGAGTCGCGCCATAAGGCCGCAGGCAAACCCTTGATCACGGGATAGAGCGCATTGAGCGAGGCCAACTGGCGAGCCGCCGCATCCCCAGCCAATTCATCCGCCAGCAGTTGAACCTCGGAGGGGGCAATGCCATTGCCGGCATAACCCAATAGACGCTGCAACAGGTCAACGGCGTCGTGTTCAACGTTCAAACGCTGAACCAGTTCTTGGCAATTAGACAGTACCCCGCCCAACTGACCACAGCTCTGTAACCCCAACAAAAGCGTGCGCAATTTAGCGGTGGGAATCGATGAAACGTACGCCGCAATATCATCCGCCAGCGCCCGGCGCATGAGATTGAGCCCGACCTCAAACTGCTCGCCACCGTACTCTTTCAAAAGCGCCTGCATCATGCTGGCCAGGGATTGGCGCAATACCACATTGGCGTAGTAGAGCGTACGTATTGCCTGGCATTGCGCAGGATCATCACTGCCTGACTGCAAGGCCAGGGCAATATTGAGGCCCGCCTGGATCTCCCTCTTGTACTGAATCTCCAGCTTGGCCAGCGCAGCACGTGCCAGCGCTGCCTCGCTTTTGACTTGCGCGTCACGCGTCGACGCTGCCTGGGTCTGGCGCACGAGTGCTTCGGCTTGCGCCGTCAGCTGACGAAGCACGACATAGGTACGTGCAGGGTCTCCACCCGTGAGGTCGACTAACTTTTCGAGACTCTGCTGGCGCTCCAGATACTGCCTGGCCACGATGACCATCTTTGCCAGGCTTTTCTGGGCGGGATGGCCGAGTCGATCATAGATCTGCGCGAGCTGCTCGACAGGTGTGACAGGCCCGCTAATGGCGCGTCGGGTCAACGCGGTGCTGTGAGCGGCGGCTTCCTGGCTGAAAATACCGGCGAGCGCATCCAGACCTGGCGCGACATCCGGCGATCGGGCCGGGGCGACCTTCTCGGCAACGGACGGCTCCAGGCGCTGGATTCGGTTCAGATCGGGGTTGAATTCGACTTTCATGGGCATGCCAGGACAGGGAGTTTGTGTCTCTATGTGGCAACCCCGAGCCATACAGTTCCATCAAAACCACAAACGCTCTCTGCTTTGAAAATACCCGCACAAAATCACCTGCCGTTTTGCAAATACCTGCGCAAAATCACACCATTTCAATATATTTATATATATAAATCAGCAAGTTAAGAGATTTTTTCATTTGGCACAGCCAGTGCTAAAGGGTTCACGTCGAACTTATTTCGATAGCGTCTACCCTGAGGAAAAAATCGTGAATATCCCTATTGAAGCTTTAGCGCAGCTTGTCGGCGACTCGCCTCAATTCATGCTCCAACTGACGGACGACCAGCAGAAAAAACTCCGGCGTTTTATTCATAAACGCGTACTCAACCCCGAAGACGCTGACGATATCCTGCAACTGACCTACCTGGAGGCTTGGCGCAACCGAGAGCGGTTTAGTGGCCAGGCCACCCTCAGTACCTGGATGTGCGGCATTGCGCAGAATCTGGTGCGCAACCATTTCCGGCGCCTGTATGCCAAACCGGTGCATTGCGAATTCGATGAATCGCTGTGGCATGGTCAAGAGGAAAACAAGAATCTGGATTGGGAATTCGAGATCAACCGCCGACTGGAAAATACCTTGAGCGCCATCGATCACTTACCGGCGGAAATGCGCAAGACGCTCTACGCTTCGTTGGAAACCGATGGTAGTTACCAAGACACCGCCGACGTGCTGGACATCCCTATCGGCACCGTTCGCTCACGCCTGTCACGTGCGCGCGAACACTTGAAACGCGTCACGCACAAACCGTCGCAACCGTAAGCTGGCCCTGGGGGGCAAGCGTTGGGCGGCAGGGATATCTGCCCAACCGAATTACACTTTTTTCGTACGCTGAAATCGGATCACAAGCCGCGCCTGATGGCACCCTGGAGATCATCCTCAAATGGCCTGCAGCGCCACACCCTTGCGATCACGCATTCAATACAGTCAGCACAACACCGCAAAGCCCATGTGGGAGCAAGCCCCAGCTTGTATCTTCGTGGCTGAAATACCCGTATTCGCCACACCACTCGTCGCCGTTTGGCCTTATTCTGTTTAAACAGTTGAAAGCGTAGATAAATTTTTAAAATAAACGCTTGACGCATATGCGTTCTACGCGAATAATGCGCGCCACTTGGCTACGTAGCTCAGTTGGTTAGAGCATAGCATTCATAATGCTGGGGTCCGGGGTTCAAGTCCCTGCGTAGCCACCAAGTACTAAAAACGGCTTACCGAAAGGTAGGCCGTTTTTTTATGCCTGCAGAAAAGCCCTCAGGCATACTCGCCCCCAACCACAAGGAGGCGATACGTGAACCCCCTCTTCCCCACCAATGGCATCACCACCGACCGGCTGACACTGCACGCCGCTCACCCTCGTCACGCCCTGGCCTTGCAAGCGCACCTGGTGCAAAACCGCGCCTACCTTCAACCCTGGGAGCCGGCTCGCAATGATGGCTTCTTCGAACTCAGCGCCATTACCCAGCGCCTCGAAGTCATGGCCGAGAAAACCGCCAACGGTGAAGCCTTGCATCTGCTGATACTGCGCGACCGCCGGATAATCGGCAGCTGCAACTTCAACAACATCGTGCGCGGCGCGTTCGAGGCCTGCCATCTTGGCTACGCACTTGATGAAACGGCCCAAGGCCAAGGGTTGATGCGCCAGGCGCTGAGCGCTGCGATTGACTATGTGTTCGCTGAGATGAAACTGCATCGAATCATGGCCAACTACAGGCCGGAAAACCAACGCAGTGCACGCCTGCTTGAGCGGTTGGGCTTTGAGCGAGAGGGGTACGCGCGGGCCTACTTGAAGATCAATGGCGCGTGGGCGGACCATGTATTGACGTCGCTGATCAACCCCGTGAACGGTGACGCATGAGCCTCAGCGTATTCGCAATCATCATGCTGGGCGCCGCCCTTCACGCCACCTGGAATGCGGTGGTCAAAGGCGGCGTCGACAAGCTGCTGACCACCTGCATGATCGCCTCCGCCGCTTCTTTGATTGCGCTGGCGGCCATCCCGTTTCTGGCGCTGCCGGCCAGAGAAAGCTGGCCCTTCATCGGCGCATCGGTGGTATTGCAGGTGCTGTATTTCGTGCTGGTGGCCTCGACCTACCGCATTGCCGACATGAGCCAGACCTATCCGATCATGCGCGGCACGGCGCCGCTGCTGGTGGCATTGGTGAGTGTGCTGGTGTTGCACGAGCCGCTGTCGGCATATGCCTGGCTTGGCATTGGCGTGATCTGCCTGGGTATCTTGAGCATGGCCGCAGCGCCCTCGGCCGGGCATAACAAAGGGCTGGTGCTGGCGCTGATAAACGCTCTGGTGATCGCCGGCTATACGCTGATCGATGGCCTTGGCGTGCGCAAGTCCGGCGCACCCGCGGCTTACACGCTGTGGATATTTTTGCTGACGGGCATCCCGCTTGCCGCGTGGGCTTTAGCCGCCCGGCGTGCAGCGTTCTGTCACTGCGTCGCCCACCACTGGCGGCTTGGCGCCGTCGGGGGCGCAGGCACTGTGGCGTCATACGGTCTGGCGCTGTGGGCGATGACACACGCACCTATCGCGACGGTTTCGGCCTTGCGTGAGACCTCAATCCTGTTCGGCGTAGTGATTTCGGCCTGGGTGCTCAAAGAGCATCTCACGCGGACTCGCATCATTGCCGCCGGCATTATTGCCGTTGGGGCGATGGTGTTGCGCCTGGGCTGACCTGGACACATGCGCACAAAAAAACTGAGGATCTGTACTTTGACGCTCCAGGTAACCCGCTGCTAGTGTCCTGCTTCCCTACATGGAGCACCTGTGATGAAACTGGATATCTATCAAGTCGACGCGTTCAGCCAACAGGTGTTCGGTGGTAACCCCGCGGCCGTGTGCCCGCTGACCGAGTGGTTGCCCACCGAGCAACTGCACCACATCGCCGCCGAAAACAACCTTTCGGAAACCGCCTTTTTCGTGCCCCGTGGCGAGGTCTATGAGTTGCGCTGGCTCACCCCCGAAGTCGAAGTGGACCTGTGTGGCCATGCGACATTGGCTGCCGCCTGGGTGTTGATTCACAAGCTGCCGAATGCGCCTGAAGTCTTGCGCTTTGCCACCCGCAGCGGTGAGCTTCGCGTGACGCGCAATGGCGACGAACTGGCAATGGACTTCCCGGCCAAACAGCCCGAGCGTTGCGAGCCGCCAGCCGGCCTGTTGAGCGCGCTGGGGCTCGAACACGCCGAGGTGTATGCCACTGATGACTATATCGTTCTCGTTGAAGACGAAGCCCAGGTCGCGGCCCTCGCGCCAGATTTTGCACGCCTCAAGGGCCTGCCCAAACGCGGGATAGCCGTGACAGCCAAAAGTACACGCTTTGATTTTATTTCCCGTTGGTTTGGCCCGAACGTGGGCGTCAATGAAGACCCGGTGACCGGCTCGGCCCACACCTCGCTGGCACCGTTCTGGGCCGAGCGCCTGGGCAAGTCGCAGTTGAGCGCCGAACAGGGCGGCAAGCGCCGTGGGCAACTGCGGTGTGAACTCAATGGCGACCGCGTGATCATTTCAGGCCATGCCGCACTCTACCTGCAAGGCACGATTTACCTGTAAAAAGGACCACCCAAGGACAACAGATCATTCTCAAAATGAACGGAGTTCAGCGCGTGTTTTCGATTTCCCGCCGTCAACTGTCGATGATTGCCGCAGCGCTCGCGCTGGCCGGCTGTCACACCCCCGTCAACGAACAGCCTCCGGCACCGGAATTGGGCTCGGGTTACCGCACCGACCTCACCACCCGCCACGCCGAACGCCATATGGCCGCCGCCGCCAACCCGCTGGCGGCTGAAGCCGGGCGCGAGATGTTGCGCCAGGGCGGTTCGGCGATTGATGCGGCGATTGCGATGCAGGCAGTGCTGACCCTGGTGGAGCCGCAGTCATCCGGCATCGGCGGTGGCGCGTTCATCATGCTGTGGGATGGCAAAAATGTGCACGCCTATGACGGCCGTGAAACAGCACCCGCCGGCGCGACTGAGCGCTTGTTCCTGAAGGCCGACGGCACACCCATGGCGTTTCCCGAGGCGCAGATTGGCGGGCGCTCGGTCGGCACGCCGGGCGTCTTGCGGGCACTGCAGATGGCGCACCAGAAGACCGGGCACCTGCAATGGGCCAAGCTGTTTGAACCGGCGATTCGACTGTCGGAGCAAGGCTTTGCGATTTCCCCACGTTTGCACGCGCTGATTGCTGCCGACCGCTACATTCCCCAGTCGCCGGAAATGGCGGCCTACTTTCTGAACGCCGATGGCTCGCCTAAAGCCACCGGTACACTGCTGAAAAACCCGGCACTGGCTGCGGTGTTCAAGCGCATCGCCAAGGAAGGGCCAGACGCGCTGTACCAGGGGCCGATTGCCGATGAAATCGCGCGCAAGGTCCAGGGCAATCGCAATGCGGGCAGTCTCTCGCAGGCCGACCTTCGAGGCTACACCGCCAAGGAACGCACGCCGCTGTGCACCGATTACAAGCAATACCGGGTGTGCGGCATGCCGCCGCCGTCGTCGGGCGGGATAGCCGTCGCGCAGATCCTCGGCACCTTGCAGGCGGTGGAGGCCCGTGACCCGCGCCAGGCCATCGCGCCGATGAAACCGGTGAAGAGTGCATCGCCTGCGGGCCTTGAGCCTACGCCCGAAGCCGTGCACCTGATCGCCGAAGCGGGGCGCCTGGCTTTTGCCGACCGCGCGCTGTATGTGGCCGACTCGGACTTCACCCCGGTACCGGTCGCGGGCCTTGTCGCACCCAACTACCTGGCACAGCGCGCCGCCCTGATCGGCGAACGCAGCATGGGCATTGCCAAGCCGGGCACGCCGGCGGGCATCCAGGTGGCCTACGCGCCGGACCGCTCGCCGCTGCGCATCTCCACCTCGCAAGTGGTGGCGGTGGATGACCAGGGCGGCGCTGTGTCGATGACCACCACGGTAGAAGCGGCGTTCGGTTCCCACGTGATGGTTCAGGGCTTTTTGCTCAACAACCAGATGACCGACTTTTCGTTTATCCCGCAAGAAAACGGCCGGCCGGTGGCCAATCGCGTCGAGCCCGGCAAACGCCCGCGCTCGGCCATGGCCCCGACCCTGGTGTTCGACCGCCAGAGCGGCGAGCTGCTGGCGACGGTGGGCTCTCCAGGCGGTTCGCAAATCATCGAGTACGTGAGCAAATCCCTGGTGGCCATGCTCGACTGGAACCTCGACCCGCAAGCCGCCATCAGCCTGCCCAACTTCGGCAGCCGCAATGGCGCGACCGAATTGGAGGCCGGCCTGTTCAGCCCGGCGTTGAAACAGGCGCTGCGCGACAAGGGCCACGCGTTGAGCGAAATCGATATGACCAGCGGTATCCAGGCCATTGTTCGCACGCGCGATGCTCAAGGCAAGGTCACGCTGAGCGGCGGCGCCGACCCTCGGCGCGAAGGCGAAGCAGTCGGCGACTGAATGTTCTACGAACGGAGAGAGTGCCGTGCAGCAGGCTGATAATCTCGGCGCCCTCCCCGGCGTCGACCATGGTTTTTGTTCAATCAATGACCCGGCGCGCCCGGACGCGGTGTTCATCTGCAAGCAGGTGCACAGTGCCACGGTGATTGAATGGCAGGCGCAGCTGGCGACCAACAGCGTGGCGGCCGATGGCGTGTTTACGCGCAAGCATCAACCGATTGCGGTGATCACAGCCGATTGCCTGCCCATTCTTATCGCGGCTCAAGACGGTGCGAGGGTCGCCGCGGTGCATGGCGGTTGGAAGGGGTTGCAGGGTGGGATCATCGCCAATGCCGTGCAGCAATTTGCCGACGAAGGCATCGCCGTGGAGCAGTTGCAGGTGGCTATCGGACCGTCGATCAAAGCGTGTTGCTATGAAGTGAGCGAGGACTTTATAGCGCAGTTTCAGGCCGACCAAGGCCACCTGTGGCGTGACGGTCGGGCGCCGTGGAGCTTCGTACAACCGGCGCCATTGCTGCCCCCCGAAATTGCCCCGCCCTATGCCAGGCAAACGGGAAGTGCCTGGTTTGATTTGAGCGGCTACGGGGTGATGTTGCTGCAAGCAGCAGGATTCAAGCGTGAGCAGATCGACGTCAGTGAAGTGTGTACATATTGCACTTCCGCCAGCTTCGCCAGCTATCGCAGGCGCATGCATCACCCTGAAGAAGCGAAGACGTTGATCTATTCGTGGATTGCTCGCACAGACCGGTGAAAGATAACCTACAACCTCTATTCTCAAATTCCGTTCAAGGGTTGCTGCGCAAAGTGCCATGTCATTTTTTGCGGTAAAAAGCCCCTTGAGCAGACGCCCCTCCCCTGCGATTTTCTGGCTCGTTCCTTCTTGCCAGAGGCTACGTCAAAGACGTAGTATTTCGCGTGTTAACGATCATAGAGTCTCCGCTTTTCAGCAAGCTATGGCCCGACTATTGGACCGAAGAGGAAAGAGGCGTTTTCATGGCTTTTCTAGCCAGCCATCCTGAAGTCGGAGCGGTTGTGCCTGGTTCGGTTGGCTGCCGCAAGGTTCGTTGGAGCCAGGACGGCCGTGGAAAAAGTGGAGCGGTGCGAATCATCTACACCACACAATTGGCTTGCGGCGCCCTGGTAGCTCTACTGATCTACGGAAAGGGCGCTACCGAGAATATTCCAGCGCACATCCTGAACAAAATCGCGAAGGACATGAACCATGCCACTCACTGAGAAACAACTGAAGGAACGTGACGCCAAACGCAACATTGGCGAAGAGTTGCTGGCTGCCATTCAGGATGTGAAAGCGGGACACTATGGCGCCGTACATCACGTTGAAACCACTCAAGCAGCGGAGGCAAGAAGTAAGACAGGACTGTCGCAATCCAAATTTGCTGAGCTTTTGGGGGTTTCGGTAAGAACGCTTCAAGAGTGGGAACAAGGCCGTCGCGCGCCCTCAGGCGCGGCGCGTTCACTGTTGCACATTGCAACCATAAGACCAGACGTGTTTCGCGAGGTGCTTAGTAACGCCTGATGGCGTTACTAGTCCGCTGTCGGGTCATTATCGGCTGATCTTAAGCCCCTTACGCCCTGCATGCCGCTCCAGCGCCAGCTCGATCAACCGGCTCACCAGCTCGCTGTAACTCATCCCCGCCGCCTGCCACAGCTTCGGGTACATGCTGATACGTGTGAAGCCTGGCAATGAGTTGATCTCGTTGATCAGCACTTCACCGTCATCGGTGAGGAACACATCAACCCGTGCCAGACCCGCGCAACCCAATACCTCAAACGCTTCGATAGCCAGGTGGCGAATGCGCTCGCTGGCTTGGACGCTGATATCGGCCGGCACCACCACTTGGGCCGCCTGCCCGTCGATGTATTTGCTGTCGTAGGAATAGAAGCCGTTGCTCACCACAATCTCGCCACAGCCGCTGGCGATGGGGTTGTCATTGCCCAATACGGCGCATTCGATTTCACGGCCTTGAACGGCAGATTCCACCAGTACTTTCTCATCGAACCCCAAGGCCAGCTCTACGGCGGCCTGGTACTCGGCTTCGTTACCTACCTTGCTCACGCCCACCGAGGAACCCTGGTTGGCGGGTTTGATAAACATTGGCAAACCGAGCTTATTCACAGCCGTTTCGAACGAAGTACGCGCTGCATTGCGTCGGGTCAGGGTGATAAACGGTGTGACGGCAATACCGGCATCGCGTAGCAGACGCTTGCTGACGTCTTTGTCCATGCAGACCGCTGAGCCCAGCACGTCGGAACCGACGAAAGGCAGGTCGGCCATGCGTAGAAGGCCTTGTAGGCAGCCGTCTTCGCCAAGGGTGCCGTGGACGATCGGGAAGATTACGTCGATGTGTTCCAGCAGGCCCTGCCCGGAGGTTTCCACCACTTGCTGATTGGCCTTGCCCGGTACCACTGCCAGTTCGCGGTTGGAGTGGTTGAGAGCGATGAGCGCCGGGTTTTCCTGGTTGATCAGGAAGTTCGACGTGTCGTTGAGGTGCCAGTGGCCGGCCTTGTCGATGCCGATCAAGATGGGTTCAAAGCGCGAACGGTCCAGCGCATCGACGATATTGCGCGCCGACTGCAACGAGACTTCATGCTCGGCCGAACGGCCACCAAAAATAATACCTACCCGCACCTTGCTCATGACCCGGCCTCACCATTGAAAGTAAGGCTTCTTACCATGAGCGGTCAGCGATTCGCTACCAGATGTGCGCCGAACAGCAGGTAGCAACCCCCGGCAAAGCGGTCGAGCCATTTGCGTGAACGCGCGTAAAGGTTGGCCATGCGTTCGCTGGAAAACACCAGGGCAACGCTGGAATACCAACTGAACGACAAGGTGGCCATGGTGATGACCGCCAGGGTAAGCAGCGCTGGCGAAGGGGATGGCGGCATGGTCGAGGCAAAGGCCGTGGCGACGAACAGCGCAGCCTTGGGGTTGGACAAATTGCCCAGTAACCCGAACCGCCACGCAGAGAACAATGAGCGGCGCGGCGCGTCGGGCAGAACCGTCTGGCCCGAAGCCGGAGCCGAGCGTTTGAACAATTTGAGCCCGAGGTAGATCAGGTAACAACCGCCGATGATCTTGAACGCCAGGTAGAGCATCGGCGCAGCAGTAAACAGCGACTTGATGCCCAGGCCGCCCGCCAAGCCCCAAATGATCGTGCCGCTGGCCACGCCCGCCGAGGCCACAACGCCATGGCGCCTGGAGCAGCTGGCAGCCAACTTCGCGGTGTTGAAAAAGTTTGGCCCAGGCGTCACCACAGCAACCGTCCACAGCAGTGCCAGCGAGACCAACGGGGCCACATAGGCGGGGTTGAAAAAATCCATGGGCCAGCTCCGTCAGCGCAGTGCACGAACCTGGATCATAGGCCTCGACTCACGCTTGCACAATCGTACAAGACCCCGGCAGACAACCGCTGCAGACTCGGTTAACGTGTTTCCACCACTACATGTGACAAGTCATCATGGGCCAACCCACTTCCACCCTCGACTGGCTGCACCGCGCCCCGCACGCCAGCGGCCTGGACCGTATCGAGGCGTACTTTGCCGGTTTTGCGTTCGACCCGCATCGCCACGACACCTACGCCATCGGGCGCACCTTGTTTGGCGTGCAGAGCTATCACTACCGCGGTTGCATGACCCACAGCCTGCCGGGTCGGACCATGGTGATTCACCCCGATGAATCCCATGATGGCCGCGCCAGCAGTGTGGAGGGTTTCAAGTACCGCATGATTTATGTGGAGCCGGCGTTGATCCAACAGATTCTCGGTGGTCGGCCATTGCCGTTTATCCACAACGGTTTGTCGACTGACCCGCGCCTGTTTCGCGCCAGCGAAGTGTTGCTGCAAAGCCTGGACTGCCCGATCGACCCGATGCAGGAACAGGACGCCCTGTTCGACCTGGCACACGCGCTGAACGCGGCATCCGGCGCAATCATCAGCCGCAAATCCTTCGATTATGTTGCCGCCGAGCGCGCCCGTGAGTTTATCCACTGCGCCCTGGGCCGCAGCATCACCCTGGATGAAATGGCCGACCACTGCGGCCGCGATCGCTGGGCGCTGTCGCGAGACTTTCGTTTGTTGTTCGGCACCAGCCCCTACCGCTACCTGACCATGCGACGGCTGGATTTGGTGCGCAGCTTGCTGGCCCAAGGCCAATCGCTGGTGGACGCGGCCCTGACCGCAGGGTTCACCGACCAGAGCCATATGACCCGGCAATTTCGCAGCACCTACGGCATGCCGCCGTCGCGGTGGGTGAAGATGCTTGGGCGCTGATTGGCCCATCTGAAATGCGATTAAACCTGTGGGAGCTGGCTTGCAGCACGCTGCAGCCGTGGCTTACAACTGGCGCCCGACAACCGGCGCGCCGATGCTGAGGAAATTGCCGCCGGCGATATGGTGCAAGGTGCGCAATTCGTCATGCCCTTCGAAGTGCCAATGCCCGTCGCTGAACACGCGCTCGTCGGCGTAGGCGGCGACCACTTCGCCGAGGAACAGGTCGTAGGTCTGCTGGTTGTGCGGCTCGGGCAGCAAGCGGCACTCCAGCCAGGCCACGCAGCCTTCCAGCAGCGGTGCCTGGGTGTGTTCGCCACTGAAGGTGTGCAGGCCGTAGGCGGCGAACTTATCCGTTTCCGAACCGCTGGTATTGCCGACCGTCTGCACCAGATCGGCCTGGGCCACACAGGGCACTTGCAACACAAAGGTGCCGGCGCCTTCCAGCAGTTGCCGGGTCCAGGTGGACTTGTCCAACACCACGGCGACTTTGGGCGGTTCAAAATCCAGCGGCATGGCCCAGGCGGCAGCCATGATATTGCGTTTGCCGTCGTGGGCGGCACTCACCAGCACCGTCGGCCCATGGTTGAGCAAGCGGTAGGCCTTGGACAGCGGAACGGGGCGACGGTGGGTCGGGCTCATGGAGGGTCGGCTCTTCAAGCAAGAAAAAACCTACGATACCTCAAGCATAAGCCCTACGGGTCAGCTCGACAGCTGATTGGCGAACTGCCCCACCGCGCTGACGACTTTTTGCGCGCCGTCCTGAATCTCCACAATCACCGTGCCCGCCTCGGCCGCCAGGGCCAGGCCTTGCTCGGCCTGCAGGCGACCGTCGTTCATCAAGGTGACCGCATCGCGGGCCATGTCCTGGTTCTGGCGCACCACGCCGACAATCTCTTCGGTGGCTTTGCTGGTACGCGAGGCCAACTGACGTACCTCATCGGCCACCACCGCAAAACCACGGCCCTGCTCACCGGCACGCGCCGCTTCAATGGCTGCGTTGAGCGCCAGCAGGTTGGTCTGTTCGGCGATGCCGCTGATGGTCTTGACGATGGTGCCGATCACTTGGGATTGCGCATTCAACGCCTCGATGCCATCACCGGCCTGTTGCATGTGCTTGGCCAGATCACGCATCACATCCACCGCCTGGGTCACTACAGTGGTGCCGCGCTGGGCGCTGTTGTCGGTTTGCAGCGAGGTGCTGTAGGCGATGTTGGCAGCTTCGGCCACGGCTTGTTCCCGATTGACCTGATCGGTAATCACCGTGGCGAACTTGACCACTTTGTACAGCCGGTCATTGGCGTCCAGCACCGGGTTGTACGTAGCTTCCAGCCAAACCGTGCGGCCGTGGCTATCGATCCGCTTGAAGCGTGCGGCAACAAACTCACCGGCGTTCAGGCGCTTCCAGAACTGTTGGTATTCGGCGCTGTTGTACTCCTGCGGTTCGCAGAACATGCGGTGATGTTTGCCCTGGATCTGCGCCAGGCTGTAGCCCATGCCACCGAGAAAGCGGTCATTGGCCGTGAGTACATGCCCGTCGAGGTCGAATTCGATCACCGCCGTGGAACGCACCAGCGCAGTGATCAGGTTTTCGTGCTCGCGCGACGCCTCGATGGTGCGGGTGAGGTCGCTTGAGTAAATCGAAAAATGCTTGATGCGCCCTGCCGAGTTGCGCACCGGCTGCACGATCGAGCGCAGCCACGCTTCCTTGCCGTTGCCACGTATCAGGCGCACGGCGCCGGCGAAGTGTTCGCCGCGCACCAGGGCATTTTTAAAGCGCAGCTGGAATTCGTCCTGACGCACATGCGGCGGCACCAGCTCATCAATGTGACGCCCCACGATGTTGCTGGCCTGGTAAACCAGTTCTTGCAGGAAGTTGGCATTGGCCCACTCCACCCGGCCGTCGGCGTCCAGCGTCAGGCACAGCATTTCACTTTCCAGGCTCTCCTTGACCTGCTGCAAGCTCGACAATTCTTCGCGAAGAGCAGACAGCTCTTGCTTGAGGCGGGTATTGAACATGGGGCACCGATGGGCTTTTGGGGAGGTGTGTCTGACCTGCATCGGCGCTGCCGGCGTTTTCTGAAGCGCTTTTTTTCGCCGCCCCCCACTGTTTTTTGGATCCATTAACCGCCGTTGTTTCGACACACGCCCATCACTTGATACTCCAGGGTATTGAGCTTGCCGGTGGAGTCTTCATAGGTCATGCGCGACGGCACCGCCTCGCAGGCGCGGATCGGCGGCGTCACGTTGACTACCTTCTCAATGTCCAACTCCATGCCATAGCGATAGGTCTGCACCTCGGGCGCGGGTTTGCCCTTCTTTTCGGCGTAAGCGGCCATGGCCTTTTCATTGCGCTCCATCATCAGGGCAAAAGTGCGGTCCCCGCCGCCTTCGGCCAACGCGCCAAAAGACAGGGCAGCGACCAAGACACCCAGGGCAACTTTAAAAGCATTCATTATTAGTTCCTCGTCTGAAAAGTTCAGTGACGAGATTAATCAACCAACCCTGACGCAATGTTCACCAAAGCATTACTTATTTGTTAGGTGGCCGTAAGTTTCCAGAATTGTAATGTTCACGCAATGAGTTCGTTATCCACGGTTTGCAACTATCGGCCCGGGCCAGATCAATAAGAACGCCCGACTCTATAAGAAGCTGAAAACTGCCAATAACCAGGAGCGAACCATGCGCATTACTAACCATATCCTTCCCTTATCCTTGCTCGCCGCACTGCCCCTGGCGGCCGTAGCCGTAGAGACCAAGCCCGAAGGTTTTATCGAAGGCAGCCGCGTGAACGTGCTGGCGCGCACGTTTTACTTCAACCGCGATGATCGCAAGGGCCAGTCAAGCCCTACCGGCAACGGTTACTCCGAGGCCCTGGCGCAAGGCTTGACCGGCAAATTCGAATCCGGGTTTACCCAAGGCACTGTAGGGTTTGGCCTGGATGCGTTTGTCATGTACGGCCTCAAGCTCGACTCGGGCACCGGTCGCAGCGGCGGCAAGGGTTCGTTCGCGGTGTTGCCGGTAGACAGCGACAACCACCCCGAAAGCAGCTACAGCAAATTCGGCGGTGCGGCCAAACTGCGGGTACTGGACACGGTGATAAAGGCTGGCGATGTGTTCCCCGCCACGCCGGTGGTGGCCGCTGGCGATTCGCGCTTGTTGCCGCAAAGCTTTCGCGGCGTCACCGCGCAGAACACCAGCCTTGAGGGCTTGAGCCTGCAAGGCGGGCGCTTGAGCGGCATGAGCCAGCCGAGCGAAAGCGGCATGAACAAAGGCTTTGCGACCTTCTATGCAGGCAAGGTCGACTCACCCTGGATCGGCTATTTCGGCGGCGACTACACGGTGAACAAACACCTCAGTGTCAGTGCGTACAGCAGCCGCCTGAAGGACGCCTGGGACCAGTACTACGTCGGCATCAACGCCAGTTACCCGCTGAGCGACGACGTGTCCTTGTTCGGCGACGTCAATTATTACAAGGCCGTGGACGAAGGCAAAAAACTGCTCGGCGAATTCAACAACAACATCTGGAGCGCCAGGCTCGGGGTCAAGGTTGGCGCCCACAGCCTGGCCCTCTCGCACCAGCGCAACAATGGCAATGACGACTTCGACTACCTGCGCCAGTCGGACTCTATCTTCCTCAATAACTCGATCCAGTACAGCGACTTCAACTCGCCCAAGGAACGCTCGTGGATGGCGCGCTACGACCTCGACATGCAGGCCTTCGGTATTCCCGGCCTGTCATTCATGACCCGCTATGCCAAAGGCACCGGCGCCGACTACAGCAACGCCAACGCGGTGTACATGCGCCGCGACGCCGCCGGTAACCCGCTGACCGATCAACGCCGGTGGGAACGGGATATCGAGGCCAAATACGTGGTGCAAAGCGGCAGCCTCAAGGATTTGTCCTTGCGTTTACGCCAGGCCACGGTGCGCTCCAGTGCGTTCGAGTCAGACCTGGAGGAAGTTCGCTTGATTGCCGAGTACCCACTGGTTGCACTGTGACTCCTTACATTCGCTTGCCGTTAACTAACATCTGTTCACAAATAGCCAGTTATCAAAACTGTAATATTGAGCTCAGCTTCCCGTTAAGTTGAAGTTCCTATACTCGGATCAACTTATTTGCACCGAGCAACATTCATCTCTAGAAGCTTTTTTGTAGCTCCTTTGGAAAGAGATGAATTTTTAACGCCCCTCGGGGCGTTTTTTTTTGCGGGCAGGTTTAGCAGCGACCAATGGTCGCAGTTGACCCTGAAGCTACTTCACAGTTCAGACTTTTCCTACTCACAAAACACCTGATTCCATAAGGAAATGGAGCCCTTCTCCCCCAGTAAAAGGTAAAACCCCCATGCGTATCCTTGTGGTTGAGGACGAGCAAAAAACCGCCGACTACCTGCAACAGGGCCTGAATGAAAGCGGCTATGTAGTGGACTGCGCGTCCAATGGCATCGACGGCCTGCACCTGGCCGGGCAGCACGCCTATGAGCTGGTTATCCTCGACGTCAACCTGCCGGGCAAGGATGGCTGGGAGGTGTTGGAGCAGCTTCGCCGCAATGGCACGCAACGGGTGATGATGCTGACTGCCCGTGGCCGCCTGGCCGACAAGATCAAGGGCCTGGACATGGGCGCCGATGATTACCTGGTCAAGCCCTTCGAGTTTCCCGAGCTGCTGGCGCGAGTGCGTACCCTGTTGCGGCGCAGTGAGCATATCCCGCAGCCGGACGTGTTCCGCGTATCGGACCTGGAACTGGACCCGCGCCGCCATCGCGCCTATCGCGGCCCCCGGCGTATCGACCTGACCACCAAGGAGTTTGCGCTGCTGCAGGTGCTGATGCGCCAGACCGGCGAAGTACTGACCCGTACGCAGATTATTTCGCTGGTGTGGGACATGAATTTCGACTGCGACACCAATGTGGTGGAAGTCTCCATCAGCCGCTTGCGGGCCAAGGTCGATGACCAGAGCGAGGTGAAACTGATCCACACCATTCGCGGCGTGGGTTATGTGCTGGAGGCGCGCGGATGAAAGCCGGCAGTTTGTCGATGCGCCTGGGCTTGACCGTCAGCCTGATGGGCGCGGGCCTGGTGCTGTTGCTGGCGACCCTGGCGTACGTGGCGCTGACCCACGAGCTGGAAAAGCTGGCGCGCAAGAACCTGGAAAGCAAGATGGAGCAGATCCAGCACAGCCTGGCCCAAGGCCTGGACGCCAACCGCATTCGCGCCCGCCCGCACTCATTGATGGACCTGGTGATCGGCCACGACAATTTCTACCTGACCATCGTCGGCACCGCGCCGGATGAAAGCGTACTGCTGAGCATTGGCGCCAAGCCCCAGGAGCCTTTGCTGACGGACTTCGCCCCCAGGCAAACCCTCGGCTACCTCAATTGGGCCGACAGCAATGACAACCAGGTGCTCAGCGCCTCCAGCCTGATGCGCCTGGCCAATGGCGAACGGGTGCGCGTGCTGCTGTCGCTGGACCGCATGGACGATCAAGCGTTGCTCAGTGCCTACCTGCGCGCCACCTTGATTGCCTTGCCGATGCTGCTGATCCTGATCGGCATGGGCGCCTGGTGGCTGGTGCAACGCGGGCTCGCGCCGTTGAAGCAGTTCAGCCATGTGGCGGCCAAAGTCACCACCCAGGACCTGACCCACCGTTTATCCATCGACAACCTGCCCCATGAGCTGGGCGAATTGGCCCATGGCTTTAACGTGATGCTCGACCGTCTGGACGCGGGGGTGCAACAGCTGTCGCAATTCTCCGATGACCTTGCCCATGAAATGCGTGCGCCACTGACCAACCTGATGGGCAAGGCCCAACTGACACTGTCCCGCCAGCGGCCACCGGAGGAATACAAAGCGGTGCTGGAATCCAACACCGAAGAGCTCGAACGCCTGGCGCGCATCGTCTCCGACATGCTGTTTCTGGCCCAGGTCAGCCATCCGGCCGCGCGGGGCTCATTTACCCACGTGTCGCTGGCGGACGAGGCCCATCGCGTGATGGATTTGTTTGCCTTAAGTGCCGAAGACAAACAACTGACCCTGACCCTCAGCGGCGATGCCCAGGTGCAGGGCGACCGCCTGATGATTCAACGTGCGCTGTCCAACCTGCTGTCCAATGCCATTCGCCACAGCCCGGCGGCCTCGCATATTTCGCTGCTGGTGGAGGCCTATGGCAATCAGGTTGCGCTGTCGGTCAGCAACCCCGGCCCCGGAATCGAGGCGCAGCACCTGCCGCACCTGTTCGAACGTTTCTACCGCGTCGACAGCAGCCGCGCCCGCACCGAAGGCGGCACCGGGTTGGGCCTGGCCATCGTGCAATCCATCATGGCCCTGCACCAGGGGCAGGCTGACGTACGCAGCCTGCCCGGCGGCTTTACCTTGTTTCGCCTGGTGTTTCCTCGGGTACTGCCTGAATAGGGAGTGCGCACTTCAAACCCCAGCAATTCGATGTGGGAGCTGTCGAACTCCAGCGAGGCTGTAAAAGGTGGGTCAGGCAACTTATATCTCGCCTGTGCCGCCGCCTTCGCAGCCTCGCTGGGGCTCGACAGCTCCCACATTTGATTGCTGCACTGCATACGCATCATTCCTCCCTGCGATGCGCCCACTGGTAAAGCGCCGGCAGCACCAGCAAGGTCAGCAACGTAGAGGAAATAATCCCGCCGATCACCACCGTCGCCAGCGGCCGCTGCACTTCGGCGCCGGTGCCGGTGGCGAGTGCCATGGGGATAAACCCGAGTGACGCTACCAGCGCCGTCATCAACACCGGGCGCAAGCGCGTCAGCGCGCCTTCGTTGACCGCCAACGCTAACGGGCGCCCTTCTTCACGCAGGTTGCGGATAAAGGCAATCATGACCAGGCCGTTCAGCACCGCCACACCCGACAACGCGATAAAGCCCACACCCGCCGAGATCGACAGCGGAATATCGCGCAGCCACAACGCCATGATTCCACCGGTCAAGGCGAACGGAATCCCGGTAAACACCAGCAAACCATCCTTGAGGTTGTTGAACATCATGAACAGCAACCCGAACACCAGCAGTAACGCCACCGGCACCACAATACGCAAACGCTCGGAGGCTTCCTTCAACTGTTCGAACTGGCCACCCCAGGTGGTCCAGTAACCGGCGGGCACCTTTACCTGGGTGCTGATGGCCGTCTCGGCCGCCTCAACAAACGAGCCGATATCACGCCCTCGCACGTTGGCGCTGACGATCACCAGGCGCTTGCCATTCTCGCGGCTGATCTGGTTCGGGCCGAGCACCAGGTCCAGGCTCGCCACCTGGGACAAGGCAATAAACCCCAACTGCCCCGCCGCATTACCGGCCTGGGCAGGCACCGGAATCAACAGCCGCGACAGGCCCTCGATATCGGTGCGCAATGCGTCGGATAACCGCACAACCATGTCGAAACGCCGGTCGCCTTCGTACAACGTACCGGCCTGGCGCCCACCCACGGCCACGGCAATGGTGTCCTGCACATCGCCCACATTCAGGCCAAAACGTGCGGCCTTGTCACGGTCGATATTGATCGTCAGCACCGGCAGGCCGGAGGTCTGTTCCACCTTCACCTCCGAGGCGCCATCGAGCTTTTGTAAGGTTTCGGCGATTTCCCCGGCGGTCTTGTTGAGCACCGCCATGTCATCGCCAAACACCTTCACCGCCACGTCACTGCGCACCCCGGAAATCAGCTCGTTAAAACGCAACTGGATCGGTTGCGACAATTCATACGCACTGCCCGGCACAATCGCACTGGCGCGCTGGATATCGGCGATCAGCGCTTCGCGCGACTTGTTCGGATCCGGCCATTGGTCCTTCGGCTTAAGCATCACGTAGCTGTCGGAAATGTTCGGCGGCATCGGGTCGGAAGCGATTTCCGCCGTGCCGGTGCGCGCAAACACCCGCTCGATTTCCGGCACTTGGGCGATCAGTATTTTTTCCAGCTGCTGCTGCATCTGCACCGATTGCGTCAGGCTGGTACCGGGTACGCGCAAAGCCTGCTGGGCGAAGTCGCCTTCGCTGAGGCTGGGGATAAATTCGCTGCCCATGCGACTCGCCACCGCGCCCGAAGCGACGATGGTCAATACCGCCAAACCGAATACCAAGGCACGACGCGCCATGACCCAATCCAGCACCGGCCCATAGACCCGACGTGCAGTGCGCATCACCAGGTTTTCTTCTTCCTTGACCTTGCCGGTCACGAACAGCGCTATTGCGGCGGGCACGAACGTCACCGACAGAATCATCGCGCCCAGCAGCGCAATCACCACGGTAAACGCCATGGGATGGAACATCTTCCCGGCCACGCCAGTGAGGGCGAAAATCGGCAGGTAAACCACCATGATGATCAACTGCCCAAAGATCAGCGCCCGCCGTGCTTCCTTGGCCGCCGCGAACACTTCGTGCAGGCGCTCGCTGCGCGTTAACAACCGCCCATGCCGCTGCTGTGCATGGGCCAGGCGGCGGATCGCGTTTTCGACGATCACCACTGCGCCGTCGACGATGATGCCGAAGTCCAGCGCACCGAGGCTCATCAGGTTGGCGCTGACCTTGTTGGTGAACATGCCGGTAAAGGTGAACAACATTGCCAGCGGAATCACCATCGCCGTGATCAACGCCGCGCGGATATTGCCCAGGAACAGAAACAACACCGCGACCACCAGCAGCGCGCCTTCGAAGAGGTTTTTCTTCACCGTGGCGATGGCTTTTTCCACCAGGTTGGTGCGGTCGTAGACCGTGACGGCGACCACACCGGCGGGCAGTGAGCGGTTGATCTCTTCGAGTTTTTTCGCCACGGCCTGGGACACGGTGCGGCTGTTTTCGCCGATCAACATGAACACCGTGCCCAACACCACTTCCCGGCCGTTTTCGGTGGCCGCGCCGGTGCGCAACTCGCGGCCGATTTCGACTTGCGCCACATTGCGCACGCGGATCGGCGTGCCATCCGAGCTGGTGATGACAATGTTGGCGATATCATCAATCGACGCCACCTGACCCGGCGCACGGATCAGCAATTGCTCGCCACTGCGCTCGATGTAACCGGCGCCGACGTTGGCATTGTTGCGCTCCAGCGCCGTGACCAGATCACCCAACGTCAGGTTGTAGGCCGCCAGGCGCTTGGGGTCCGGGGCTATCTGGTATTCCTTGGCGAAGCCGCCGATGGTGTTGATTTCGGCCACGCCCGGCACATTGCGCAGTTGCGGCTTGATGATCCAGTCCTGGATCACGCGCAGGTCGGTCGGCGTGTAGGGCGTGCCGTCGTCCTTGCGCGCGCCGTCTTCGGCCTCGACGGTCCACAGGAAAATCTCCCCAAGGCCGGTGGAGATCGGCCCCATCGCAGTTTCGATACCCAACGGCAATTGCCCGCGTGCCACTTGCAGGCGCTCGTTGACCAATTGGCGGGCGAAGAACAGGTCGGTGCCGTCTTTGAAAATCACCGTCACCTGGGACAACCCCGCGCGCGACAACGAGCGCGTCTGCTGCAAACCCGGCAACCCGGCCATGGCGGTTTCAATCGCAAAGGTAATGCGCTGTTCGGTTTCCAGCGGTGAAAAACCGGCCGCCGCCGAGTTGATCTGCACCTGCACGTTGGTGATGTCGGGCACCGCGTCGATGGGCAACTTCTGATAGCTGGCGATGCCGACACCGGCCATCAACAGCACCGCCAGCAGCACGATGAGGCGCTGCTCGATGGCAAATTGGATAAGGCGCTCAAACATGGGGAATCACTCGCAGGATCAATGGGCGTGCTCGGCCGAGCCTTTACCCAGTTCGGACTTGAGGATGAAGCTGCCGACGGTGGCCACCTGCGCCCCGGCTTCAAGGCCCTGGCGCACTTCGACGTAGCCGTTTTCGCTTACACCGAGTTCGAGGTGGCGGGTGATGAAGCCCTGCGCAGTGCGCACGAACACCGAAGGTTTGTCCTCGACGGTCTGGATCGAGGTTTGCGGCACGGTAACTTTGGCCTGGTAGGTGTCGGTGGCCAATTGCACCGTCACAAACAGGCCCGGGCGCCAGGCGTCATCAGGGTTAGGCACGGTCACGCGCACGGTGGCGGTACGCGTCTGCTCGCCGAGCAAATTGCCGACGTAGGCCACAGTGCCCTGCACCTCGGTACCCATTTCCGTGGAGATGACCTTCACCGGTTTGCCGACCCGCACCTTGTTCAAATCCTTGGGGAACACGCCGAAGGTGACCCACACCTGGGACAGGTCCGAGAGCGTGAAGGCGTTGCTGGTCTCGCTGACCACTTCGCCGACGCCGAGGTGTTTTTCCACCACCACGCCGGCAAACGGCGCTCGCAGTTCATAACGATTGCCACCGACCAGAACCGCGCTGCCGCTGAGCGCGGTCATCTTCTGGCGCGCGTTGTTCAGAGCGATTTCGGCCTCTTGCAAGGTCTGCCGCGCCAGCAGGTAATCCTGCTCGGCGGAGATTTCGTCCTTCCACAATTGGCGCTCGCGCTGGAAGGTAGTGCGCGCCAATTCGACCCGACGCTCACTGGCTGCCAGCTCGCTGCGCTGGTCGGAAATTTGCTGGCTGGAGATGACCGCCAACAGCTCGCCTTTCTTCACCGACTGCCCAAGGTTGACCTTGACCGCCTCCACCACACCGGCCGCACGCGGGACGATGTGCGAGGTACGGTCCTCGTCGAATCGCACTTCCCCCGGCAGCGTCAACACCGTGCTGATCGAGCGCGGTTGCGCCTGGGCGAGTTGGATACCGGCGGCCTGGATCTGCTGTTCAGTGAGTTCAAGCGCGCCTTCTTCTTCATCGGCGACGGCAAAGCCAGACAGCATCAAGCCCAGGGCGACGGCCAGCGCCACGCCATGTGTATGTTTCATAAAGGACTCCAGAAAAAATCAAAACCGGGCGAGGTCGCCGTAAATCCGTTCGATACGCACCCAGGCATCCGTGGCCTGGGCGGTCGCCGCGAGGTATTGGGTGCGTGCGGCGATCAAGGTGCGTTGGGCGTCGAGTACGTCGAGGAAGTTGAACTTGCCCATCTCGAAGCCACGGGTGGCGCTGTCCACCGCGCGTTGGGCGGCGGGCAGGATCTGTTGGTTGAAGGCGCGCACTTCGGTATCGGCGGTTTGCCACAGGTCCAGAGCCTGGCGGGTCTCGGTGCGCAGGCGCAGTTCGACGGCGTTGCGCAGGTCGCGGGCCTGGTCGGCGCGGCGGTTGGCGGCCAGCACATTGCCCTGGTTGCGATTGAACAATGGGATCGGCATCGACACGCCCACCACGTTCACACGTTCACGCACGCTGGCGTCGTACTGGCTGCCGATCGATACATCGAGGTCGGGAATCCGCTGGGCTTTTTCCAGGCCCACGCTGGCCTCGCTTTGCTGGATGTGCAGTTCGGCCAGGCGCAACTCAGTGGTTTGCTCCAGGCGCGCCAGCAAGGGTGCGGAGGGCGGCAACGGTGGTGCGGATCGGCTTTGCGTGGCGACCGCCTGAAAGTCAGGGTTGGCGCTGCCGGTGCTGGCGGCGAGACGGCGGTAGGCATCCGTGAGGCCGATCTGCGCGCGATTCAGTTCAAGGCGGATCTCCGACAGTTGCACCTGGGCGCGAGTGGCTTCTACCGGCGACGACTTGCCAGCTTTGACGCGGCCATTGGCGACCACCAGGCCGCGCTCGGCCAAGGCCATCGAGCGTTGCGCCAGGTCGAGGCGTTCCTGGGCTCGCAGGGCGCCGTAGTAGCTGTCGATCACATCGGCGCGCAGGCCGTTGCGACGTTGCTCCAACGTCAACGCGGCGGCATCCTGAGCGCGCGTTGCCACATCGATACGCGCCCCACGCTTACCACCCAGCTCCAACGTCTGGCTGAGTTTTATCGTGGTGGTACGCGAGTTGCGGCGGGTGTCTTCGGCATCCCAGGAAGCCACTGGATTGGGGATCAAACTCGCCTGCTGGCGGCCGCCTTCGGCAATATCGATTTCCCATTGCGCGGCGGCAAGGTCGGGGTTGTTGGCGAAGGCGGTTTGCAGGGCTGAATCAAGAGTCAGGGTTTGCGCCTGGGCAGCGTTCGCCGCTACCCACAACGCTGCGCCCCCCAAAAATGTTCTAAACGAAAGTGCCATAACGAGAGTTCCACGCCCATGAAGTCGCTGAGGTTTCCCAGCGGGGGCAATGTAGCTTTCGCGACTTATCAGAGCGGTGGAGCAAAGATTACAAATCCGACAGGCACAGGCTCAAGCGTGCACCTCGTCAGGGTCGTCGTGATGAAAACCTTCGCCTTCGACCTGCAAGGTGACGTGGGAAATCTCGAATTGTTCGTGCAGCAATTCCGTCACCCGCGTGAGGATCTGTTGCTCGGTGCCTTGGGACGAATCCGCAACCAAATGCGTGCTCAGTACATTCTTGCCGCTGGTCAGCGCCCAGATATGCAGGTCGTGTACGTCATTGACTCCAGGCACGCTGCGAATGGCCTGCTCAACCTGATCGATATCCATGCCGTCCGGCACGCCCTGCAGCAGGACATTCATGCTTTCCTTGAGCAGCGTCCAGGTGCGTGGCAACACCCAGAAACCAATCGCCGCCGCCACCACGGAGTCCACCCAGCCCCAGCCGGTAAACATGATCACCAGCGCCGCGATGATCACGCCGATGGAACCGAGCATGTCGCTCCAGACCTCCAGATAAGCGCCCTTCACATTCAGGCTCTCACCGCTGGCAGCACTGAGCAGGCGCATGGCGATCAGGTTGACGATCAGCCCCAATACCGCAATCACCAGCATGCCGGCGGACTGGATTTCGGCTGGCGCCTGCAACCGTTGATAGGCCTCGTAAAGGATGTAAAACGCTACGGCGAACAGCAGCAGCGCATTGAAGGCCGCCGCCAGGATCTCGAAACGCGCATAACCAAAAGTGCGCTTGCGGTCGGCCGCACGCTTGGCGACCTGAATGGCCACCAGGGAAATCGCCAGGGCCAGGGCGTCGGTCATCATGTGCGCGGCGTCGGACAACAGCGCCAGGCTACCGGTGACAAAAGCGCCGATAACCTCGGCAATCATGAAGCTGCCGGTCAGCCCCAGGGCCATCCATAACTTGCGTTCGTGGCCGGCACGTACTTGGGCGTGGCTGTGTCCTGCGCTCATGAAATGTCCTCGTGGTTTGTAGTCCGTTGATCATAGAGCTATAGGCCAAATTCCCGCGCATACCTTGCAAACTTGTCACGCGCCCGCCAGCTCATCGTTAAATTGAGCGCACCAAAATCGCCCATGCAAGCGCTGCGGCGGTTCTATCAGGTATGCTTTTCGAGCAGGAAACAAAAAGAAACAAATTAACCAACCTGTTCGATAAGGAGTCCCGTTTTGGAGTTATCGACTGCCGCGTGGATGGTTCACGACACCCGCCTCATGTTCTGCGTTCTGCTGGCCATCGCCAGCATCATTGTGTTGATCAGCGCCACCAAGCTGCCGCCGTTCCTGTCGATCCTGATCGGCACGTTCATCGCCGGTGTCGGCGCCGGGTTGCCGCCTGAAGAAGTCGCCAAAGCCTTCAGCAAAGGCGCCGGGGCGATCCTCGGTGAAGCCGGGATCATCATTGCCCTGGGCTCGATGCTCGGCGCGCTGATGGCCGAATCCGGCGCGGCCGACCGCATCGCCACCACCTTGCTCGGGTTGGGCAAGGGCAAGTCACTGCCGTGGGTGATGGCGCTGGTGGCCATGGTGATTGGATTGCCGCTGTTCTTCGAGGTCGGCCTGGTGATGATGGTGCCGATTATCTTCGTGATGGCCAAACGTTCGAACCAGCCACTGCTGAAAATCGCCATCCCGGCGCTGGCGGGCATGACCACCCTGCACGCCCTGATGCCACCGCATCCGGGGCCGTTGATTGCGGTGGGCGCATTGCACGCCGACCTGGGCCTGACCATGCTGCTGGGCTTCTGCCTGGCGGTGCCGGCCGTGATTCTCGCTGGCCCGCTCTATGGCAACTGGCTGTCCAAGCGCCTGCACGTGGATGAGCCGGCCGACATCGGCGCGCTGTTCAGCGCCCCGCCCAAGGCGCCGCGCCAGCCGAGCTTTGGTGTGTCGCTGCTGATCATTTTGTTGCCGGTGATTTTAATGCTCGGCAGCACCTTGGCCAAAGTCGCGTTGCCAGCCGAAAGTACCGTCGGCCTGACCTTGAAGTTCCTCGGTGAACCGCTGATCGCCCTGGGCCTGGCCGTGATCGCTGCCGTCATCTGCCTGGGCTGGGCCGCCGGTATGCCGCGTGCCGAAGTCGGCAACACCCTGCGCAAAGCCCTGGCGCCCATCGCCGTGTTGCTGCTGACCATCGGCGCCGGCGGCGGCCTCAAGCAAACCCTGCTGGACGCCGGCGTCAGCCAGACCATCAGCAAGGTCGCCGAAGGCGCGCACATGCCGTATCTGCTGCTGGCCTGGCTGATCGCCGTGGCCCTGCGCCAGGCCACCGGCTCGGCGACGGTCGCTACCACCACCACGGCGGGCATCCTCGCGCCGATGATGGCCGGGCTGGCCGCAACTCAGAGTTCCTTGGTTGCACTGGCGATCGGCGCGGGCTCGGTATTCTTCTGCCACGTCAACGACGCCGGGTTCTGGATGGTGCGTGAGTATTTTGGTTTGCAACTGAAACAGACGATTTGGGTGTGGTCGGTGTTGCAGACCATTGTTTCGGTGGTTGGGCTGGTTGGTACGCTGCTGCTCTGGCACTTTTTGACCTGACCCTCAGGCGGCCAAGGTGTGGCGCTTGCCAAACAGCGCCACACTCGCCACCCCCACCGCGCCCATCACCCCGCAATACCCCACGCAAATCCACGGGCTGGTCGGCATCAACGCGATCAGCAACAGTGGCGTTGTACTCGCCCACAACGCATAGGCAATGTTGTAGGTAAACGAAATCCCCGACACCCGCACCTGTGCCGGGAACAGGCCGACCATCACCGATGGCACCGCGCCTACCACACCGCAACTCAAGCCCGCCACGGCATACGCCGCGCCCAGCCACACGCCGCCGCTGATCAGGCTGGCATACAGCACCGCAATGCCCACCGGCAGCAACAGGCTGTAGACCAGCACTGCGCGCCAGGCGCCGATGCGGTCGACCAGCAAACCGGCGAGTACGCAGCCTATATTGAGGAAGACGATACCCAGCGCACTTAGGGCGAAGGTGTGGCTGGGGCCCATGCCGAAGGTTTTTTGCATCATGGTGGGCGTGATGACCACCAACACCACGACTGCCGAGGTCAGCACGCAGGTGAGGATCATCGCCGGCAGCAACACCGCGCGATGGTCGCGCAGCACGGTGCGCAACGGCATTTCAGCGGCAGCCTGGCGGCGAGCCTGCATTTCGAGGAACACCGGGGTTTCGCTGAGCCAGCGGCGCAGCCATACGCCGATCACACCGAACACGCCGCCGAGCAGAAACGGGAAGCGCCAGGCGTAGTCGAGGATCTCGGCGGGGGTAAAGATCTGCGCCAGCAAGGTGGCGGTGAGTGCACCGAGCAAGTAGCCAAAGGTCAGCCCGGCTTGCAGGAAGCCCAGGGCGTAGCCTCGGTGGTGTCGCGGCGCGTGTTCGGCGACGAAGGTCCAGGCGCTGGGCACTTCGCCGCCCACTGCGGCGCCTTGCAGCACCCGCAGGGCCAGCAGGATCAGCGGGGCGAAATAGCCGATTTGCGCGTAGGTGGGCATGATCCCGATCAGCAGACACGGCAAGGCCATCATCAGGATGCTCAGGCTGAACACGCGTTTGCGCCCCAAGTGATCGGCGAAGTGCGCCATCAGGATGCCGCCCAGCGGGCGCGCCAGGTAGCCGGTGACGAAGATGCCGAAGCTTTGCAGCAGGCGCAGCCATTCGGGCATTTCCGGCGGGAAGAACAATTGGCTGAGGGTCAGCGCAAAGAACACAAAGATAATGAAGTCGTAGATTTCCAGCGCGCCGCCGAGGGCGGCCAGGCCCAGGGTTTTGTAGTCGGAAGGGGAAAAACGCTGCGCCCGTGGGGAAAAGGTGGCAGTCATGTGGAGGCTCGGCAGGCAAACAAAATGGCGTGCAGGTTATGAGCTGCGCCCAGTGATGGCAATCGCGACAGATATATTTGTTTTCCTCATGGATCGATGAAGATAACTGCATTCCCATATCAATGCCCGTAGCGGAACATGCCGTAAAACTGCCAACACCCATAATAAATACAAGAGGAAAGACTCGTGGCCGATGCTATCGAAGAAAGCCGCTACGCCCGATTTGCCCTGCGCTGCTCCAACTTCGCCGAACGCTGGTTTCCGGACTCCTGGGTGTTTGCCGCCCTGGCGGTGATCATTGTTGCCGTGGCGACCCTGGGCATGGGCGCCGCACCCACCGAAGCCGCCAAGGCGTTTGGTGACGGGTTCTGGAGCCTGATCCCGTTCACCATGCAGATGGCCTTTGTGGTGATCGGCGGGTATGTGGTGGCCAGTTCGCCGCCCGCCGTAAAACTGATCGACCGTCTGGCACGTATCCCCAAGAATGGTCGCTCGGCCGTGGCGTGGGTCGCGTTGATTTCCATGGTCGCCTCTTTGCTTAACTGGGGCTTGTCCCTGGTGTTCGGTGGCTTGTTGGTACGCGCACTGGCCCGCCGCACGGATTTGCGCATGGATTACCGCGCCGCCGGTGCTGCGGCTTATTTGGGATTGGGCGCCGTGTGGGCACTGGGGCTGTCGTCGTCGGCCGCGCAGTTGCAGGCCAACCCGGCCAGTTTGCCGCCGTCGATCCTGTCGATCACCGGGATGATCCCGTTCACCGAGACCATCTTCCTGTGGCAATCGGGCGTGTTGTTGCTGGCGCTGATCGTGGTGTCGCTGATCATCGCCTACGCCACTGCACCCGGCCCCAACAGCGCGCGTGATGCCAAGGCCTGTGGTGTCGACCCGGCCTTCAATATGCCTAAACCACAACCGCCGACGCGTCCGGGCGAATGGCTGGAACACAGCCCGCTGCTGACCATTCTGCTGGCCTTGCTGGCGGCGGGCTGGTTGTTCCATGAGTTCTCGACCAAACCTGCGATCAGCGCGATTTCGGGGCTCAACACCTATAACTTCCTGTTCATCATGGTCGGCGCGCTGCTGCACTGGCGCCCGCGCAGCTTCCTGGATGCGGTGGCGCGTGCCGTGCCGACCACCACGGGCGTGCTGATCCAGTTTCCGTTGTACGGCTCGATCGCTGCGTTGATGACCGTGGTTAAAGGCGGTGACGGCCAGACCCTGGCGCACCATATCTCGTTGTTCTTCACCTCCATCGCCTCCCACGACACTTACGCGCTGTTGATGGGCGTGTACTCGGCGGTGCTGGGCTTCTTTATCCCGTCGGGCGGTGGCAAGTGGATTATTGAAGCGCCTTACGTGATGCAAGTGGCCAATGACCTGCAATACCACCTGGGCTGGGCGGTGCAGATCTATAACGCGGCAGAGGCGCTGCCGAACTTGATCAACCCGTTTTATATGCTGCCGCTGCTGGGCGTGCTGGGGCTGAAGGCGCGGGATCTGATCGGGTTTTCGTTTGTGCAGTTGCTGGTGCACACGCCGCTGGTGTTGTTCCTGCTGTGGGCGTTGGGGACGACGTTGAAGTATTTGCCGCCGGTGATGCCGTAGGGCATCAAAGCGCGCTTTCCGATGAAATGTGTAGAGGCTTTCCCACTCATTGCAGTGACAGCCTCTGACTTCTGCCTTGAATTACCACCCACAAACGCCAAAGAAAATCCGATGATGCCCCTGTCCAAATCACTGGAAGAGTTGATCAATGATATTTACAAGGACGACCACGTTTCGTTCGTCGAGTACAAAGCTCTGCGAGACGATGCCGATCGGCGTATGGCTGCCGTCGTCAACGAGTTTGGCCTGCACAATAACGTGACAGCCTTTCAAAAAGTGATGGACGTGGCCATGCAGCTTTTGCAAACCACGGTCATCGATGCAAAAAAAGCCAAGCTGACCGACACGGGCGAGGCCCTCGTCAAGGATGCGTTGACGGCTCAAGTGGCGTACTTGCGCGTGGGCAGCCAACTGGCACTGCACTTGCTGTGACTACCCTTTAGCTTTCTAACCGCTGTCTTCGTTCCGTCACATTGCATTGCTACCGTCCTGCGAAATATCTTGCAACAATCAGCCAGCAGGAACGCCCAGCAATGAGTGACGAGCACGAAGACCGCCCTTCTCCCGATTTTGTAACCCAACCGGCCGTGGACACCAGCCGTCGGCGTTTCCTCGGGGGCGCGGCGGTGCTGGGGGTCGGTGCGACGTTGAGTGCCTGCGGCAGCACCAATGACGCACCTGGCAAGCCAGAGGTGCGGCCGCTTACACCGCAAGAGCTGGACAAGGCCCTGCACGAGCAGGTGAAGACAGTCGTGGTGATCTACGCCGAGAACCGCAGCTTCAACAACCTGTTCGCAGACTTCCCTGGCCTGGAAAAACCACTGTCGGCGCTCTCAGCAGCCGACGTGCAGCAACGTGACCGTGATGGCAGCTTGCTGACGAGCCTGCCGCCGGTCTGGGGCGGCGTGTTGCAAGTGGGCCCGCAAAGTGTGGACGGGGTGACTTACCCCAGCGAAGTGCAATTCCAGGAAAACCTGCCCAATGCGCCATTCGCCCTCAAAGGCCCGAATGCCGAGGACCTGCCGCTGAGCCTGGTCACCCGCGACTTGTGGCACGTGTTCTACCAGAACCAGATGCAGATCAACGGCGGCAAGAACGACAACTTTGTCGCCTGGGCCGATTCCGGCGGCCTGGTGATGGGTTACTACGCCCAGAGCCGTTATTCCCTGCGTCTGTGGGACGTGGCCAAGGAGTTTGTGCTGTGCGACAACTTCTTCCAGGGCGCTTTCGGTGGCTCGTTCCTCAACCACCAGTACCTGATCAGCGCCACCGCGCCGTTTTATCCGAATGCAGCGCAATCAGTGGCCAAGGCACAGATCGCCACGTTGCAAAGCGATGACCCCACCGACCCGCGCCTCAAGCCGCTGGACAAGTCGCCGGCCAGCGCCATGAGCGGCCCGCCGCAGTTCGGCCCCAGCGCGCTGACGCCGGATGGCTACGGCGTGAATACCCTTGCGCCGCCGTATTGGCCGACCTGGATCCGCGACCCGCAAAACCCGGACTACTCCAAACCCGATCTGCCCAACGTGCTGGTGCCGCAAACCCACGAACACATTGGCGACAAACTGTCGAAAAAGAACGTCGACTGGGCCTGGTACGCCGGTGCCTGGCAGGCGACCCTGGACCAGTTCAAGGACTCGGGCGGCATCCCGAAGATTCCCAACTTCCAGTACCACCACCAGCCGTTCAACTACTTCAAGCAACAAGGCCCGCAAAACCGTGCCGAGCGTGACAAGCGCTTGCGTGACGGCGGTTTGGGCGATGACTCCGGCACCAACAAGTTCTTCGCCGATGCCCAGGCCGGCAAGCTGCCCGCCGTGACGTTCTACAAGCCCCAGGGCAACCTGAACATGCACGCCGGCTACGCCGATGTGGCCTCGGGCGACCGCCATATCGCGCGCGCCTTGAAAGTGTTGCAAGAGAGCCCGCAGTGGAAAAACATGGTGGTGGTCGTCACTGTCGATGAAAACGGCGGCTGGTGGGACCACGTAGCCCCGCCCAAAGGCGATCGCTGGGGGCCGGGCACGCGGGTTCCGGCATTGGTGGTGTCGCCGTTTGCACGCAAAGGCACGGTGGACCATACGGTTTACGACACCGCGTCGATCCTGCGTCTGATCACCCGCGTGTTCCAGCTGGAGACACTGGACGGCCTCAAGCAGCGCGATGACGCGATGATCGCCCGCGGCCAGAAGCCCATGGGCGATTTGAGCAACGCCTTGCAGTTCAACCGGTAGGTTTTCTTATCCAATAGCGACATGCCCGGCGATTTAGCACGCGGTTTTCCTGGTCAACCGCTACTGTGTGCAAGTGGGCTTTCACCCCGCGCAGACGGGCTTTCGCTGACAAGGAACCAACTATGTTTAAACCGACCAGGCTGTCCTTCACCCTGGCTGCACTGCTGGCCAGTGCGGTTGTACAGGCCGACATCGAAGTACCACTGGGCAGCACGCAACGCGTCACCCAACTGTTCGCGTTCCCCAATAACTGCAATGTGATCTGCTTTCGGCCATGGACGCTGGAGCAGACCGCCGAGCACTATTTGAACCAGAGCTTGCAGCGCGACGGGTACAGCCGCGCCAAGGTCAGTGTGAAAACCCATGACGGCCAGGTCTCAGCCACCTTCAGCGGCGTGCCCGAGCACTACGGCCAGCCCCTGACCACGCTGCTCAACACCGCCGACCTGGCGTATCGGGGCGCCAGCAAACTTAACAGCGACGGCAAATGGGCCTACAACTGGTACTTGTTCCTGCCGCTGGGCATGGCCCTGGAAAACCGCAAGAGCATCGAACTGTTGCACTTCCCGCCCGACTACTCGCTGACCCAGGCCCAGGACTACCTGGAGTCGGCCACCACCGACCGCTGGGCCACCTTGCTCACGGACAATGGCATCCCGGCCACGGAAACACCGGCCTACCAGACCATCATCGATATTGCGCCGATCGCCGCACCTTCCAATGCGGGCAAGGACCTGGAAAACGTCTACAGCTACTTTGCCGACTACCAGACCCGCATGGTCAAGGAGCTGAGCCTGCACGCCAACGGCTCATTGCCGATGGTCGCGTTCGGTGCGCCTGTGCGTAACTGGATCAAGCAACAGTACGGCCAGACCGTTGCCGTGCTGGGCCTGGCGCAGATCAGCCCGGCTGCCGGTAAAACCGTGTCGGTATTGGGCTCCAACCACCCGAGCTACATCTGGTATGCGGCGGATCCGGCCAGCTATGACGGCAATGAACAAAAAGCCGATGAGGCCGGTTTGAAAGTGATGGGCCAAGACTTGAGCGCCGCCTGCTGGCAGGCCGGCATGGGCCAGAAACCTGCCAGTGACCCGAACGTGTTGCTCAAGGCGTGCATGAATACCTGGCAAGTCACGCGCAAGGAGCAGACCTGTGAGCTGTTCTACACCTCGGTACGCAATTTGACCCCGGAACAAGCCAACGCCAAATGCGCCACCCCGCCCATCAAGGCGCAGTTGAAACAACTGAAAGACGCCGCCCCGATCCCCGCTGTTACCGCCCCGGCGCTGTAAATCGTACAAAATATAACCGGTTTCTACTGTCAGATCTGACAGTAGAAATCGGCTACAACTTCGGCGAGTCTTGAACAGCACCCATCCGCTGCAAGACTGGAAGTCAGCCCCCACCGCAGGTCGATGCAGCCTAACCCAGGAGAGTTATGAAAACTCAAGCCATGGATAAGGCTAAAACCGCTGTGAGTGACTGCCTTTACCCCTTCAAGACGGTGCTCGCTGAACAAGGCTACCCCTCCACCCGACACTTCCAGGTCGTACGCGATGCGAATGGAATAGGGGCCGCACTCAAGGCGTGCGTCGCCTTTGACACCCGCGTGCGCATTGCCAGAGTGTCCGGCTACGCCTTGGGCGAGCGACGTGCGCACACCTTGCAGCTCTCGTCACGCATTCACCTGTATGACCCGTGGTTCACACGTCTGATGTTGCACTCGTGCAATCCGAACGTGTTTTTCGATGCCACCTACCTGGAAGTCTGGACCGTACAGCCTATTGCGCCTGGCACCTTGCTGACGATGGATTACGCCACCACCGAAGATGCGCTGTTCCGGCAGTTCGCCTGCCAATGCGGCGAGCTGAACTGCCGGGGCTGGATCACCGGCGCCAAAGAGAAGTTGAACGCCGAAGGTGAGGCGTTCATGGCCCAGTGGCGAATGCGCAAACGGCCTTAGGCTTCGCCCAGTGGGCGCAGGCGATATTGCGGCGGCAGTTGCTCAAAGCCACTGATGGTGGTGTTCAAGCTCTTCCAGCGGCCATCCTTGATGCCGTAGATGCAGCCGTGAATCGACAGGCTCTGCCCACGGTGCCAGGCATTTTGCACAATGCTGGTGTGGCCGACGTTGGCAACCTGCTGAATCACATTCAGCTCGCACATGCGGTCCACCCGCTCCTCTTCGGTGGGCAACTGGGCCAGCACCTCGCGGTTTTCGTAGTAAAGGTCGCGAATAGTGCGCAGCCAGCCGTCGATCAGGCCGAACTGGCGGTCCTGCATCGACGCACGCACGCCGCCGCAGCCGTAGTGGCCGGTGACGAGGATGTGTTTGACCTTGAGCACGTCCACCGCGTACTGGATCACCGACAGGCAATTGAGGTCGGTGTGCAGCACCACGTTGGCCACGTTGCGGTGCACGAACAGGTCGCCGGGCAGCATGCCGACGATTTCGTTGGCCGGAACGCGGGCGTCGGAGCAGCCGATCCACAGGTATTCCGGGGTTTGCTGGCGGGCGAGCTTGGCGAAGAATTCGGGATCTTCCTGTTTGATCGCATCCGCCCAGCGTTCGTTGTTATCAAGCAGGTCTTGTAGTTCGTTCATCAGGGAAAGCCTCAGGAATGATGCGCAGCTTTGTGACAGACAACCGCTCGTCCGGGTCACGCCCAGGCGCAATTAGCTTGAATCTTTAGGGCGCCGTGCCTGTCCACACACTATAAGCCCCACAGTATGAGGATTGGCCATGACTGAATCACGACGTCCCTACGGCGCTACACAGCCCGAACCGATTGATGACAACGAAGACCGCATGGGCGAGATGCGCGAGCTGGATTTTGACGAGCAAGAGCCGACCGCGGAAATCGGTGATGAGCTGCCGCGCCGCGAGCGCGAACACCTGATGCCCGACGAACGGGTACGTGAAGCCGGCATGACCGGGGCTTCGACCGACGATCATGAGTCCACGGATGATGACATGAGCCCGGAAACGCTGATCCATGAGGATGGCGCGCGGGATGCTCGTGAGGCCGGTGAGGATAATCCGGCGGATTATGACCTGAGCATTGTGGATGAGGACGAGATTGGCGGCGGGAATGGGTTGGATGAGGCCGAATTGGCAGATATTGACCCGATAGACGGTAACCGCTGACATAACACCGTTGAGCCTGTGAATACTTCCCCTGTGGGAGCCGGGCTTGCCCGCGATGCAGGCGCCTCGGTATTCAGCCGGACCGAGGTGATGCTATCGCAGCCAAGCCAGCTCCCACAGGGGCCGGCTTGCACATCGGGTTTTATTCTTAGTCGACCAGGGTGCAGGCCATGACGACGGCATCTTCGCGCCCACCCACGGCCGGGTAGTAATCGCGACGACGGCCGATTTCGTTGAAGCCGTAGCGCTCATACAGCCGGAATGCGCCGGTATTGCTGTCACGCACTTCCAGGAAGCACTCCCGCGCATTGGCGGCGTAAGCGCGGGACATCAGGTGCTCCAGCAGCGCCAACCCCAGGCCACGGCCCTGGTTTTCCGGTTTAACGGTGATATTCAACAAGTGCGCTTCATCCAGGATGATCTGCACCACACCGTGGCCCACCTGCTGCTCACCTTCAAACATCAGCCAGATCTGGTACTTGCCCAGCCCATCGAGAAAAATCCCACGGGTCCAAGGATGGCTGAACGCCGCGTATTCAATCTTAAGGACGGCATCGAGGTCCGCCTCGGTCATCGGGCGGAACGATAAAGCTTCACTCATCGGTACTTTTCCAGCGCGCCATCAGCCGGCGCATGGCTTGCCAGACATCAGCCTTACGCTGTGGCTCTTCCATTAATAATTCCAGGCCCGGCAAGGCCCATACCGAGCCCAGGCCTTCGACCTGCAGCTCGCGATACCAGGCTTCGGCGTTCGCCTCACCGGCAAAACGCACGGCGGGCAGGCCGATCAGCCACAGGCATACGCAGGGTTCGTCTTCCAGGCGCGCCGAGACAAAACCCTGGACGAAATCCCGTGCGGCGTCGGGGCCCTGGTCCATGTTGCCGCGCACCAGCAGTGGCCAGCGCACGGGGTCGCCGACGATTTGCGGGCTGTCGGGCAGGCCGGCGGCGCGCAGCATGTCTTTTAGCAGCATGTAGGCCGGGTCGCGGGTCTGAAAACGCTCGCCGGTGGGCAGTTCCACCAGCAGCAGGCAACGCCCGGCCCGCAGTAACTGCAGGGCGAAACGTGGCGGCGGCACCACCGCAGCCTTGGCCACCGGCGCTGGCGCTTCGGCCGCCACGGGCTTGACCACGGGAGACGGGCGCGGCACTTCAACTTTCACGCGCTCGACAGCTGGGCGAGCCTCTGGCGTGGGTTTGACCACCGCCACCGGCGCAGCGGCTTCCTCGCCCGACACCTCGAACGCCTCATAGGGCTCAAGCGCCTGCAGCAGCTCGGGCCGCGACGGGGCGGCAAACGGCAGTTCGGTGCGGGGCAGCCAGTTGACCACCTGCATGGCGGTCAAGTAAGCGCGACGTCGGGACTCGATAAGCACAGCTCGGCCACTTGTGGATAACTAAAGAGCAGGGATTCTACCGCTGTTCGGTAACAATCGCCCACTGCGCACTGACCGGCTGTGGATAAATCCCGCGCCTGATGCAGTACAATCGCGACTTTTATTCGCAAACCAGCCGGCCATTCCGATGATCGAACCCAAGCGCGTCTTGCGCGCCCTCGCCGAACACTGGGCCCTGCTTGAGCCACTGTGCGAACACTTCGACCAAGGCACCTTGAGCCTGAGCGAGCTGCGCGCACAACTGGCGGCCCAACAACTGGACAGCACGCCACAGGACATCACCAGCCTGTTGGACGTGTGGATTCGCCTGGATATCCTGGTGCCTGTCGCCAAGAGCCCGAACCGTTTCGAGCTCAACGCACAGATCCACGACTTCCTCGCCTATCTTCGCAAGGAGCACCGGCTTGGCCTGTGCCTGGAAATCGAAGCCTACCTGCGCCACCTTGAGCGTCTGGCCGGTTACATCCAGGACGCCTTTGACATCCGAGATGGCCACGACCTGGCCCGCCAACTGCGCTTGCTGGATATGCGTGTGCGGGACGTGCTGAAAAAACTCGCCAACGACGAACAGGCCCTGGCGGCCGTGGCCGACCGCGCCAAGACCAGCGACCGGCAGATCCCGTTGCGCCAGCGTTACGCTGAGGTATTGGCGACCTGGGACGAATACGTAGAACCGATGATCCAACTGGTGAACGCCGACGGCGCCTTCGAGCAAGGCGTGCGCAAGGTCGAGAATGTGCTGCTGCGTATGCTCACCGAGCAGCAACGCCTCGGCCACCTGGTGGACGACGACATGCTGCTGCGTACTCACGCGCGCATTCTCGAAATGCAAACCAGCGCCCAGCTGACCTTGCGCCATGCCCGCGAACTGCTGCTGCCGCTGCGTGAAGAAGCGCGCCGCCATAACGCCGTAACCCGTGGCGCCGCGCTGGCCTTGTCGGCCATTCGCCGTAAAGGCCTGGACGCGGTGCCGCAAGCGGCGATGCCAATGTTTACCCGCCCGCAAAGTACTTTCCTGGGCAGTGCCAGCCAGGTCGAAGCGTACGTGTATGCCCTGGCCAATTTCGAGCCGAAGCCGGCGCGTTTCCCCAAGGCGCACAAATCCCACAAGGGCGAAGCCCAACGTGCGCCGCGCACGGTCAAGGAAATGCTCGAACGTTGCGAAGACGCGTTGCCGATGCCGGACCTGATGACCTGGCTGCTGGAGCAGGAACCGGACGGCGCCACCGATGAATTGCTGTACTGGTTCTCACGGCTCTCGCGCGAAAAACGCTTCAAGCGCGAACGCCTGGAACGCCGCGACTACCACACACACGAGCACCAGGTCAGCCTGCGCTCATTCGCCCTGCTCCCGGCTGGCACCGATGCCACCGAGAATTCTGCGAGCACGCCTTATGCATCTTGATCTATCCGAACTGTCCCAGCTGGCACCGATCTTTCGCGAGCTGTTCAAGGGTTACCACGTCAGCCGCCGCGACCCGGAGCTCTATGCGCAGTTGTCTAATTTCCAGGACCAGTACCGCTCGTTGTTCAAGGCCCTGGGGTTTGAGCTGGTGTGTGACACACGCGGTTTCTATTACTTCGTACCAGACACTGCCGTGGCTGCGGCGCAGGTCAACAAGACCGCGCAACGCCTGGCGCTGTTCACCTTCATCATCGTCGAACACCTGGCCGACCAGGGCCGCGACCCGATCGCCGTGCTCGACGGTGGCAGCCTGGGCCGCGATGAGTTGCCATCGTTGCTGGAAAAGTACCGCGACCTGTTTATCCAGGCCGAAGTGCAGACCCAGGAAGAGCTCGAAGAAAAAATCATGCGCCGCATGACCCAACTGGGGTTTGCCAGCGAAGACAACGGCATCTATCGCTTCCTGCCGCCGATGCACCGTTTCCTCGATGTGTGCCTGTCGGTGCAGCAGGACCGTGACCTGGCCGCCAGCGTGCACAGCGTGTTGCCACTGCCGGCGCCGGTGATCATCGACGAAGACAGCGATGAAAAACTGCTGAAAACCGATGACCCGCTGGACTTGAGTGACTTTGCCGAAGATAGCGAAGAAGACGCCCTGGCCCGCGCCATTGCCGAAGAACAGGAGACCGACGCATGAGTAAGGAACGCTACGGCATCCGCCGCTTCGCCCTATTGAACACCGCAGGTTACAGCCTGGGCTTGTTCCCGCTGGAAGAACCGTTGTCGGTGTACGGCGCGAATAACCTGGGTAAATCTGCGTCGATCAACGCCTTGCAGTTCCCGATCCTGGCGCGCATGTCGGACATGAGTTTCGGCAAGTACACCCTGGAACAATCGCGGCGCTTCTACTTTGCCACCGACACCAGCTACATCCTCGTGGAAGTCTCGCTGCCCCACGGCCCCCACGTGATCGGGGTGGTCGGGCGCGGCCCGGGTGGTGGTTTCGGTCACCAGTTCTTTGCCTATGCCGGCAAGCTGGACTTGGCCCATTACCAGAAGAACGACACCTGCCTGCGTCAGAAAGAGCTGTTCACCAACCTTGAGCGCGAAGGCCTGAAAGCCTATGAACTCAAGCCGGATGAACTGCGCCGTTTGCTGGTCGGTGGCCATACGTCAATCCCGCTGGACCTGACCCTGATTCCGCTGCGTTCCACCAGCGAACAGAGCCTGAAGACTTTCCGCGCGCTGTTTATCAACCTGCTGCATATGCGTGAAATCACCGCGGCCAAGCTCAAGCAATTGTTCCTGGACGCGTTCGAACACAGCCTGCGTTCCGGCAGCGTGGACTACATCGCCGCGTGCGAAGAAGCCTTCCGTGATGTAAGGCGCATGGAGCAGGACTACAACTCGCTGGTAGCTGCCGGGCCGTTGGTTGAGGCACTCGCCAATGGCGTGCGCTTGCGCGATGTATTGCGCGGCAAATTGCATCGCCTGTCGCCCTTGCTGGATTCGTTGCTGGGTACCTGGTCGGACTACGCCAGTGCGCGCAAGGAAGAGCTGACCATCCAGGCCGAGCACTACCGTAACGAGCAGGACGCGCTGCAAAACGATCAGCGCGGCGGCACCCAGGAGCTGATGCGCCTGGAGCGCGAGATCAGTGGCATCCAGCGCTGGCTGGGCGAGTTGTCGGTGCTCAAGCATCGCTTTGCGCTGGTCGATGACGTCAAGGTACTGGAGCAGCAACTGCTGGCGGCCAAGGATGCCCACGATGAATTGGCGGGCGCCCTGGCGCAATCCCGTCAGTTCAGCGCCGAGGACCTGGATGAGCGCTTGCGCGACCTGGAAAAACGCTTGAAGTCGGTCAAGCAGCAGCTCGACCACGCCGATAACAACAGTTACGCCAAACTGCGTGAAGAATTCTCACAGCAGGACGTCGAGCGTCTGATGCGCCTGTTCAACAGTTCGTTGTTCAGTTTGCCGTTGGGCGAGCATGGCATCACGCTGGATGAGGACGGCCAGTGGGTTAAATCCCTGGAGCAGATCCTTGATGGCTTCAAGGGCGAGAAATTTGAAGTGCCGGGGCTGTCGATCGACATCTCCCACATCGAGCCACCGGCCTTGCAGGCACTGGCCGATCGCGCGGCGTTGCGCGATCAGAAAGAGCGCCTGGAAAAAGAACTCAAACAGCTCAAGACTCAGCAGGCCGTAGCCTCTGACCGTGCGGCGAGCAAGACCCAGACCGAAGCGCTGTACCAGCAAGTGCTGGATGCGCAGAAGGCGCTGGAAGACTTCCGTCGTGCACAAACCCTGAGCGCGGAAGAAGGCGAAAAGCTGGAAAACCTGGCGCAGATGGAAGCCGCGCAAGACGAGTTGAAACGTTCCAGTGATGCCTTCACCGAGCGTGTCCAGCAGTTGTCGGCCAAGCTGCAACTGGTCGGCCGTCAGATCGGTGATATGGAAGCCAAGCAACGCACGCTGGACGACGCACTGCGCCGCCGCCAGTTGTTGCCGGCCGACTTGCCGTTCGGCACGCCGTTCATGGACCCGGTCGACGACTCCATGGACAACCTGTTGCCATTGCTCAATGACTACCAGGACAGCTGGCAAGGTTTGTTGCGCGCTGATGGCCAGATCGAAGCGCTGTATGCGCAGGTGCGCCTCAAGGGCGTGGCCAAGTTCGACAGCGAGGATGACGTGGAGCGTCGTCTGCAATTGCTGATCAACGCGTATGCGCACCGCACCGATGAAGCCCTGACCCTCGGCAAGGCGCGCCGTGCGGCAGTTACCGATATTGCGCGGACCTTGCGCAATATCCGCAGCGACTACGACAGCCTTGAGCACCAGTTGGCCTTGTTCAACCGCGAGATCAACAAGCGTCAGGTATCGAACCTGCAAAGCTTCCGCATCGTGCTGGCGCCGAACAAGGAAGCCCTCAAGCATATCGACCAGATCATCCACAGTGCCGGCCAGTATGAAGAAGGCGAAACCCTGTCGGTGTTCGACCTCAGCCAGAGCGCCGAGCAGGACAACAAGAACGAAGAAGCCAAGGAATACCTGGCCCGTCTTGTGGCTGCCAACCATAACCAGCTGGGCCTCAAGGACTTGTTCGAACTGGCATTTGAAATCACCAAGGTGCATGGCCAGCCGGTGATCCACACCGACATCGATGGCGCAGCGTCCAACGGCACCACCATGACCATCAAGGCGCTGACCAACATGTACTTGTTGTTGCACTTGATGGACCGCGACCAGGCCGGGCGCGTGCGCTTGCCGTACTACCTCGACGAGGCGGCGGACATCGACGAGAAGAACCAGGCAGCGTTGCTGGAAACCAGTTTGCAGCTGGGCTTTGTGCCGATCCTGGCCAGTGTGAAGCCGCAGGTGTCCGCCCAGGTGGCGATCGACCTGGAAGGCGGCAGCGGGCCGAATGGTATCTACATTGATGAGGCGGACTGGAAGTACATCCGTCGCCACGATGTGGTGAAGGCGACGGTGAACGTGCAGGCGGATGAGCCGGAGTTGGATGAGGTTTAAGCCACTGCGCTGAAATGCAAAAGGCCGCGATCTGTATGGATCGCGGCCTTTTTTATGGGCTGGGGTTTTGCAGTGATGTTGAGGGCCTCATCGCGGGCAAGCCCGGCTCCCACATTGGAATGCATATCCCTGTGGGAGCCGGGCTTGCTCGCGATGGCCGCGCCTCGGTCTATTTGCCGAGCGGGATTTTAGGCGCCCAGGTCAGCCACTCATCCTCAAACTTGTCAAACAACGGGAACGTCTGCTGCGGTCGCGCCGCATTGCCCATGCGCTCGCCCTCTGGTGTGGCAAAGGCAATGCCGCCGGCAACCAACGTCTCCAGGGATTCCGTGCGTACCGTCGCACCTTTGAACAAGCCGAAGTCCAAACCGAACCCACTGGTATTCCAGAAGCGGCTGCCACTGCGCACCAGCGGTGCATATTTAGCTTCGATCAGGATATGAACCAACACGCGGTCGGCGGTCTGGCCCAGTTCGTAACCGGTAACTTTACCTACAGTGACTTCACGGTAAGTGACCGGCACGCCTTCCTTCAGCGAACCACGGCGTGCAGCACTGAGGACCAGGCTCAGGCCTTCTTGCTGGTGAACAGCCTCTGGTGGTTTGTCCAACGCGACGAAGCTCTTTTGCGGCCCGGCATTTTTCACGGCGGGTTGCACTTCGATGTATTGGCCGGTGACCAGAGTCTCCAGGTTCGCGGTTTTCATCAGGCCCAGCTCAGGCTTGACCACCCAGAACTGGCTGCCGCTGCGTGCGATGCGATCAGCCACTTGGGTGATCCTTGCACTGAGCAGCACCGACTGCATGTCGGCGCTGAGGTCGACGTTCTCGATCTTGCCCACGTCGAGACCTTTGAAACGTACTGGCGTGCCAGGGCGCAGACCGTCGGCGCGATCAACCTTGATGGTCACCAGGGTGCCATGCTGGTTGGCCGCTTCGCGATCGGCAAACAGACGGAAACGCGGGATACGTTTTTTCAACGGCACATTCTGTTCCGGGGTTTCGAAGGCGATACCGCCAGCCATCAGGCTGGCAAGGGATTCACTCTTCACCTGGATGCCGCCGGTGAGGCCGCCGGTCAAGGTGACGCCGCTGGCGTTCCAGAAACGCGTCGAACCGTTGACCAGGTTTTCGTATTCCTTCTCGATGTGAACGCCGATCACCAACTGCTTGTTCTTGCGCGAAAACTGGTAGCTCTGCACCGAACCGACCTTGACCTGTTTGTAGAGGATCGGGCTGCCGACATCCAGTGAGCCGAGGTTATCGGTGAACAGCACCATGTGCAGGCCGGGGGAGCGCAAATCCAGAGGTGGCGCTTTGGCGCGGGCAACATACTCACGTTGCGGTGCGCTGCCTTTGTCGCCTGGCCGGATGGCGATGTAGTTACCCTTTACCAACGCCTCCAGACCGGTGATGCCGGCCAGGGAGATGGACGGCTTGACCACCCAGAACTGGGTGTCTTGCACCAGGTAGTCTTCGGCGAGCGGGTCGAGGGTCAACTCGGCATGGGCGCTGGACAGGTCCGGGTCAATCTTCAGGGTTTTCAGGCTGCCGACCTGGATGCCTTTGTACATGACCGGGGTGCGCCCGGCCTGCAGGCCTTCGAAGTCGGTGAGCTTGACCTTGACCTTGATGCCGGCGGCGGCGGCGTCGAAATCCTCATAAAGACGGAAAGGCAGGCTCGGATCCGTCGGCGGGCTGTCCTTGCGATTTTCAGGGGTGGCGAACGCGATACCGCCGGCGACGATGCTGGACAGCGACTCGCTGCGCACTTTTACGCCGGACAGGTTGGCATCGATGCTGATGCCGCTGGCGTTCCAGAAACGCGTGTGTTTGCGTACGAGACTGGCGTAAGTCGGCTCGATATAGACCTTGATCTCGACGGTGCTCTGGTCCTCGGACAGCAGGTAGCTTTTGACCTGGCCAACCTGGATCTGTTTGTAGAACACCGGACTGCCGCGATTGAGCGAGCCGAGGCGATCGGCTTTAAGGGTCAAGTGCAGGCCAGGCTTGGCGTCAGATAAGGGTGGTTCTTCGGAGAGCGCCTTGAATTTGCGCGTGGGCTCGCCGTCGCCAGGGCTGGCGGCAATGTAGTTACCCGAGACCAGAGTTTCCAGGCCAGTAATACCGGCGAGGCTGACGCTGGGTTTTACCAGCCAGAAGCGTGTGTTGGTCTTGAGGTATTGCTCGACGTCCTTGTTCATCTCGATGGTGGCGATCACCCCGCGATTGCTGCCTTCGTCATCCAGGGCCAAGGCTTTGACCTTGCCCACCGTCATGCCTTTGTAGACCACTTCGGTTTTGTTGACCTGGATGCCCTCGCCACTTTCAAAGCGCACCTGGATCTCGAGGCCCTGTTGGGAATAGGCACGCCATCCCAGCCAGCCGCCGATGATCAGCGCAATCAGGGGAAGCACCCAAATGGCCGACCAATTGGAGGCCGGGCGGGTTTTAGCTTTAGGCAAATCACTCATGGTCGTCGTCCGACTCCGTGTTATCCCAAATCAGTCGGGGATCAAAAGTTACTGCGGCAAGCATCGTCAAGATCACCACACTGGCGAACGCTGCAGCACCAAGATTGGCCTCGACGCTGGCAAGTCGCCCAAAGTTAACAACCGCCACCAGGATGGCGATCACGAAGATATCCAGCATGGACCAGCGGCCAATGAATTCGATAAAGCGGTACATGATAATGCGTTGTTGTGCGGACAGCGGTTGATGGCGCTGCACCGAGAACAGCAACAGGCCAATGCCCACCAGCTTGAACGTCGGCACCAGAATGCTGGCGATAAACACCACCGCAGCGATGGGAAACATTCCGTGCTGCACCAGCTGAATCACGCCCGCCATGATAGTACTGGGATCACCCTGACCGAGAGAGTTGATGGTCATGATTGGCAACAGATTGGCCGGGATATACAGGATTGCTGCAGTGATCAGCAACGCCCAGGTACGCACAAGGCTGTTGGGGCGACGCGCATGGATCAGCGCACCGCAACGGGTGCACAGCTGCTCATCGGTATCAGCCTCTTGCTTGTTCAGCTCGTGGCATTCGGTACAAATCAGAATGCCTGCATCAATCGCCCGCATGATCATCCTCTCCTGAAAGCGCTTGCCAGATCTGGTGGGGCGACATCACCACCTCCAGCAGTACTTGAACCACTAATAGGCTGACGAAGCAGACAAGCCCCAGGCCAATGGTGATGGAGGCCATGTCCGCGAGCTTGACGATCGCGACCAGCACGCCCATCAGGTAAACCTCCAACATCCCCCAATCCTTGAGGTGATGGTAAATGCGGTAGAGCAACAGGCCATAACTGCGGCCGATGTTCCAACGGATACTGAGCAAAACCGCCAATTGGCAGAGCAGTTTGAGCAGGGGAATGCCCATGCTGCACAGGAAAACCACAGCCGCGACACCTTGCATGCCGGTATCGAACAGACCGACCACGCCGCTCCAAACGGTGTCCTCCGAGGACTGCCCGAGAAGATTGAGCTGCATGATGGGTAAAAAGTTCGCGGGGACGTACAGCAACAGTGCCGCCAGCACCAAAGCGAGGCTTCGCTCAACCACGTTGTGGCGGTGAGCGTAAAGCTCGTAACCGCAACGTGGGCACTGGGCCTTTTCACCGAGGGCGAGTGCGGGTTTGCGCATCAGCAAGTCGCACTCATGGCATGCCACCAGATCCTCCAGTGGTAACTGCGACACCTCGACGGTATCAACCGGATCGGGCATAGATAGGGCTCGAACTCTAAAAAAGGTTAGGTGCCTATTCTAATGGTCTGGTTCAGAAATAACTGTGCAAATTTGTCGGCAGCCTTGGGCTGGTTTGGCTTTTCGACCGCCAAAAACAAAACCCCTGATTGCGTTAGCAATCAGGGGTTTCGGAATTTAATCTTGACGATGACCTACTCTCACATGGGGAAACCCCACACTACCATCGGCGATGCATCGTTTCACTACTGAGTTCGGGATGGGATCAGGTGGTTCCAATGCTCTATGGTCGTCAAGAAATTCGGGTACTGAGTCGTAGCCAGTTGGCTTCGCTTCAGCAAATTGGGTATGTGACAGCTTTCGGTGTTTTGTGAGCGTCGAACTTTCGGTTCATCTCGTCTTCACACACCGCAATCTGATGCTCTTTATTAGAGAGTCGACTCAAATTGCTTGGGTGTTATATGGTCAAGCCTCACGGGCAATTAGTATTG
>NZ_FNOX01000037.1 GCF_900107155.1 Pseudomonas salomonii | reverse complement strand
TCAAATTGCTTGGGTGTTATATGGTCAAGCCTCACGGGCAATTAGTATTGGTTAGCTCAACGCCTCACAGCGCTTACACACCCAACCTATCAACGTCGTAGTCTTCGACGGCCCTTCAGGGGACTCAAGGTCCCAGTGAGATCTCATCTTGAGGCTAGTTTCCCGCTTAGATGCTTTCAGCGGTTATCTATTCCGAACATAGCTACCCGGCAATGCCACTGGCGTGACAACCGGAACACCAGAGGTTCGTCCACTCCGGTCCTCTCGTACTAGGAGCAGCCCCTCTCAAATCTCAAACGTCCACGGCAGATAGGGACCGAACTGTCTCACGACGTTCTAAACCCAGCTCGCGTACCACTTTAAATGGCGAACAGCCATACCCTTGGGACCGGCTTCAGCCCCAGGATGTGATGAGCCGACATCGAGGTGCCAAACACCGCCGTCGATATGAACTCTTGGGCGGTATCAGCCTGTTATCCCCGGAGTACCTTTTATCCGTTGAGCGATGGCCCTTCCATACAGAACCACCGGATCACTAAGACCTACTTTCGTACCTGCTCGACGTGTCTGTCTCGCAGTCAAGCGCGCTTTTGCCTTTATACTCTACGACCGATTTCCGACCGGTCTGAGCGCACCTTCGTACTCCTCCGTTACTCTTTAGGAGGAGACCGCCCCAGTCAAACTACCCACCATACACTGTCCTCGATCCGGATAACGGACCTGAGTTAGAACCTCAAAGTTGCCAGGGTGGTATTTCAAGGTTGGCTCCACGCAGACTGGCGTCCACGCTTCAAAGCCTCCCACCTATCCTACACAAGCAAATTCAAAGTCCAGTGCAAAGCTATAGTAAAGGTTCACGGGGTCTTTCCGTCTAGCCGCGGATACACTGCATCTTCACAGCGATTTCAATTTCACTGAGTCTCGGGTGGAGACAGCGCCGCCATCGTTACGCCATTCGTGCAGGTCGGAACTTACCCGACAAGGAATTTCGCTACCTTAGGACCGTTATAGTTACGGCCGCCGTTTACCGGGGCTTCGATCAAGAGCTTCGCGTTAGCTAACCCCATCAATTAACCTTCCGGCACCGGGCAGGCGTCACACCCTATACGTCCACTTTCGTGTTTGCAGAGTGCTGTGTTTTTAATAAACAGTCGCAGCGGCCTGGTATCTTCGACCGGCATGAGCTTACGGAGCAAGTCCTTCACCCTCACCGGCGCACCTTCTCCCGAAGTTACGGTGCCATTTTGCCTAGTTCCTTCACCCGAGTTCTCTCAAGCGCCTTGGTATTCTCTACCCAACCACCTGTGTCGGTTTGGGGTACGGTTCCTGGTTACCTGAAGCTTAGAAGCTTTTCTTGGAAGCATGGCATCAACCACTTCG
>NZ_FNOX01000038.1 GCF_900107155.1 Pseudomonas salomonii | reverse complement strand
TGACCGAGGCTGATGGGCGCATGCTCTGGCAGGCGACTTATCGGGTGTGGGGCAACACGCTGGAAGAGGTGCGTGAGCCTTATTACATTGAGGAGCAGAACCTGCGTTTCCAGGGGCAGTACCTGGATCGGGAGACGGGGCTGCATTTCAATACGTTCAGGTTTTATGATCCGGATGTGGGACGGTTTACGACGCCGGATCCGATTGGGTTGGCGGGCGGTTTAAACACCTACACCTATTCATCCAACCCAATCTCTTGGTTTGACCCTCTTGGGCTAACACCTGTTACGTTTACAGATAGCCGAGGACTGACGTTAACAGTAACCGGCTACACAGACCTAAGTCATTTGAGTCCGTCTCAATTGAAGACAGTCATTTACATGAACGGACCTGAAGCACCTCATCCGTTTGGGAAGTCACCCGTTGACAAGAACGGCAACACAATTGTGCTGCACCATGACAAACAACAAACTGCAGGGCCTCTCAGAGCTATGCCTGACAAGCATCATGGCAGCCCTGAGCACAACGCTGCGCAACATCCAAATGGCAACAAAAAGGGAACAGGTATTACAAACCGGACGGCGTTCAACCTTTGGAAAAAAGAGTTCTGGACGTCCCAAGCCAAAAAAGCTTCGAAAGGCGGATGCATGAAATGAAACAAGACCTGTTGAAAAAAATCAGAGCCATGCTCAGCACCCAGGATGGCCTTAGTGGACAACCTGCAACCGACGCTGAGATTAACGCTGCGGAAAAAAAACTTAACGTTAGGTTCAATGAGCAATATGTTGAGTTCATCAAGCTTTTTGGTGGAGCATTCGGTGGCATCGACATTCACGCATTCCAAAACGGGGCATTGATCGGTAAAGCTACCGTTACCGAAATGACGGAGAAATTCTGGGGTACTTACGCTGACAAACTTCCAGAGGAATTAGTCGGTGCCGTGGTGATTTCAGACGATGGATCTGGAAACCCTATCCTGATCAACACAACGGGCGAAATCTATATCTACTTACACGAAGAGGATGAAGCCGAGCTGTTGTATGACTCGCTAGAAGCACTGCTGACAAAATCTTTCCCATAAAAGCCCACAAAATATCAAGCCGACAACCTGATCGGCAAACTCGACCAGCAACCTGCCGCGCAACATCGCCAACTGCTGCATTACGACGCCACTGGCCGCATCATCGCCAGCCAGGACAGCCTGCACGGGCAGCGCGAAACCTTTGCCTA
>NZ_FNOX01000002.1 GCF_900107155.1 Pseudomonas salomonii | reverse complement strand
ATGCGCTTTTCGTCGACGGCGACGCGGGCGGCGGAGCCTTCGAGTTCGGCGAGGCCTTCGGCGACGTCGAGTTTGTCCAGGGCGGCCTTGGCGCGGATGATCGCAGCCGAGTCGTTGGCGGTGACGTTGCGCGCTTCCAGGGCGGCGGCAGCACCGGCACCGTCGAGGCGGTCCATGTTGGCTTCGCTGGCGTGGCCGGCGTTGGCGCCTTTGATCACCGCTGCACCGGTGTCTTCGTTGTCGACTTCATCCCAACTCAACATTGAAATTCTCCTTCCTGGTACTCGAAAAATAGGTTTTTGCAGGCTTCAAGGCATTGAAATACTGCGCAGAGTGTGGTCGGTAAATACCGGTACTGCACACTATGTAGTGGTGGTTTGTGTTTGTGGGCACACTATATGGTGTGTAACAAAACAGGTCAACGCACAAGATGTGCGGTCTTGGGTCGCGGCGCAGCGCCGGTTGAGCTATAAAACCTGGGTTCATTGGCTGCCGGTGGAATTTCAAGGGAATGAAAAAAGTACTGATTCGATCCGCCCTGCTGGAAGACGCGCAAAGTGTCTTCGAGGTGCATAAGAACTCTGTCGAAAACCTCTGCACGGGCGACTATGGCCCCGAGCAGATCGCCATGTGGCTCAACGGCCGCTCACCCGCGACCTACCGCGAGGCCATCGCCGCCGGCAACCTGTGGCTGGCGTACACCGACAGGCTGCAGGGGTTTATCGAGATCGATGGCAATGAAATCAGCAAGCTGTTCGTGCGCGGCGCTGCCGCCGGGCAGGGCATTGGCGCACGCTTATTGAATGAAGCCTTGCAGCGCATCAAGAACGCCGGCCATGCCAAGGCCTGCCTGGAAGCGACCCTCAACGCCGAAATGTTCTATGCCGCATTCGGCTTTGAAAAGGTCGGCGAGGGCACTTTCAGTCGGGGCAACAGCCCGGTGTCCATCGAGATCATCAAGATGGAGCTCGCCCTGTAGCGATGGGTCTACCAACCACGCAGTCGCTCCCGGACCTGCACGTCACCGTTGTGCAACACCGCGTTGTCACTGTGCTCGGCACGCTCAGGGGACAGCGGCCAAATTGACGGCCTGTCCAGAACTGGATATGTTGTCTTGCATGAAAAAGACCGCTCCTGAAGAAACCACCCTCATCAGCCAGCTCGAACAGATTGCCGAAGGCTTGAGCAAAACCTTCAGCCCGTTCTGCGAGGTGGTGCTGCACGATTTACGCGATCCGCAGCAGGCGATCCTGGCGATCCATAACAACCTCTCCGGGCGCTCGCCGGGCGACCCGACCACCGAGTTGGGCCTGGCGCGGATTGCCGACCCCGACTACCCGCAGATCATTGCCAATTACCGCAATCAGTTCGCCGATGGGCGCCAGGTCAAAAGCACCTCGATCGGCATCAAGGACACCAGCGGCAAGTACGTCGCGGCCTTGTGCATGAACGTCGATCTCTCATTGTTCCGTGGTCTGCAGGGCATGCTCGAGCAATTTGGCTCGGTCACCGGCGACACCCTGATTGAATCCCTGGAGCCGTCCGGCGCCGATGTGATTCGCACCCGTATCGACCAGTTCGCCGCACGCCTGGCCACCACGCCGCGCGCGCTCAAGGCGGCGGATCGACGGCTGTTGCTGCAAGAGCTCAAAGACTCGGGCTGCATGGACATTCGCCGGGCCATGGAGACCGTGGCTGCGCACCTGGGCGTGTCACGGGCGGCGGTCTACACCTACGCCAGGTAGCGCGCCACAGCTTCAATCTCCACCCGGTAACCGTGGTGCAACTCGGGCACCGGCACCACCGCGCGGGCAGGGCGGTGCTCGCCCAGCGCGGCGGCGTAAATACGGTCGAATTGCGCCCAATGCTGCACCCCGGCCACATACACCGTGACTTTCACCAGATCCTGCGGCGAGCCACCGGCGGCTTTCAGGATGGCCAGCAGATTAGCCAGCGCAAGCCGGGCCTGTTCGGCAAACGATGCTTCAAGGTTGTGACGCCCGTCGGGGCTGACCGGCAATTGCCCGGAGATATACAGCGTGTCGCCGTGGCTGACGGCCTGGGAGTAGTGCCCGGCAGGCGCCGAGGCGGTCTCGGTGTGGATGATGTTCATGGCGCATCGCTGAGCAGCGCGGCGTAGCGCGCGATGTCGACGTTGCCGCCGGTGACGATAATGCCCACGCGCCGGCCCTTGAACCGCTCGCCCAGCTGGCGCAACGCGGCCAGGCCCAGGCAGCCGGTGGGTTCGACCACCATTTTCATGCGTTGCATAAAGAACTTCATCGCGGCCACCAACTGCGCGTCGGAGACGGTGAGGATGTCGCTGACCTTGTCGCGGATGATCGGGAAGGTGTAGTCGCCCAGGTGTTGGGTTTGCGCACCGTCGGCGATGGTCGCCGGGGTGTCGATGTGCACGATGCTGCCTGTCTGGAATGAACGCTGGCCGTCATTGCCTGCTTGGGGCTCAACACCCAACAGCTGGCAATCGGGGGCCAGCGCACGGGTCGACAACGCGGTGCCCGAGAGCATGCCGCCACCCCCCAGGCCGACGAACAGGGCGTCGAGGGGGCCGCTGAATTCCAACAATTCCTTGGCGGCCGTGCCTTGGCCGGCGAGGATGTGTGGGTGGTCGTAAGGCGGGATCAACGTCATGCCATGCTCAACCGCCATGGTGCGACCGATTTGCTCACGGTCCTCGTTGAAGCGGTCATACAGCACCACGCTGGCGCCATATTCCCGGGTGGCGGCGACCTTGGCGGCGGGCGCGTCGGTGGGCATCACGATGGTCGCCGGCATGCCCAGCAATTGGGCGGCCAACGCAATGCCCTGGGCATGGTTGCCGGAGGAGAACGCCACCACCCCGGCCTTGCGCTGCTGCGCGTCGAACTGCGAAAGGGCGTTAAACGCACCGCGAAACTTGAACGAGCCGGTGCGTTGCAGGTTTTCACATTTGATAAACACCTGGGCGCCGGTTTCGGCGTCGAGGGTGCGTGAGGTGAACACCGGTGTTTGATGGGCGAAGCCTTCAAGGCGTTGGGCGGCGACGACGACATCGGAATAGTCGGGCAATTGCATGGGCAGACCTCATGGGCGTATCTGGATAAAATATCCATATAAAGACAAATAGTAAAGACTGGTTTGTCACCCAGGGCATAAACACGATGTTGAAAAGAGCATGGTGCACCCGCGCGATATTAAATAGAATGAATCTCATTTGAGACTCACTCGCGCCGCGCAGGTTGCTTGCCATGACTGATGCTGTTGCCCCGTCCCACACTGGCGAACTGACCTTGTCGAGTTTGTACCGTGATCATCGCAGCTGGCTCGAAAGCTGGTTGCGACGGCGCCTGGGCAACGCCTGGGATGCAGCGGACCTGACCCAGGACACCTTCGTGCGGGTGCTGGCCAGTGCCCAGCCGATTGCACACATGCAGGAGCCACGGGCGTATCTGGTGACGGTCGGCAAGCGCTTGCTGGCCAACTTTCATCAGCGCCGCAGCCTTGAGCAAGCCTATCTGACGGCGCTGGCGAGTTTGCCCGAGACCTGCGTGCCGTCACCCGAGCAACGCTGGCTGGTACTGGAAACCCTGCACGCCCTGGATGAGTTGCTTGACGGTTTGCCGCAAGTGGTGCGCCGCGCCTTTCTGTGGAGCCAGTTGGAGGGCCTGGGCTATCGCGAGATTGCCGAGCGGCTCGACGTTTCTGAGCGCACGGTCAAGCGCTATATGGCCCAGGCTTATGAACATTGCTTGCTGGTGGACTTGTGAGCCGCGAGGTTGCGCGCGCCGCCGCCCACTGGTTGGCGCTGCTGGAATCCGGCGCGGCCACCGAGCGTGACCATGCCAATTTGCAAGCTTGGCGCGACAGCCATCCTCAGCACGAACAGACCTGGCAGAAGGCCCAATCACTGCGCCGGCGCTTTAGTGACTTGCCCCAGGCCGTGGCAATGGCCAGCCTCGACCGCCCGCAACCGGGGCGGCGTGCGCTGCTCAAACGGGCCCTGGGCGTGGCGGCGCTGGTGCCGACCGCTTGGTTGATCAGCCGCCAGTTGCCCATCGAGGCGTGGCGGGCTGATTTGCACACCGCCACCGGCGAGCGCAAGCGCCTGCCATTGGCCGATGGCAGCAGCCTGCAACTCAACACGGCGACGGCGGTGGATGTCGACCTGGCACAGCGGCGCATCACGCTGGTGGACGGCGAACTGGCGCTGACGGTGCCGGGCGCAGCGGCGATCAGCGTGCACACGCGCTATGGCCAGGTAGCAGTGCGCCAGGCCGACGTGTGCGTGCGGCAATTGGCGTCCGGCTGCCGGGTGTCGGTGTTCAAGGGCGCAGTGCAGGTGCATGATCTGACCGGGCAATTGACGACGTTGAACAGCGGGCAGCAAGCCTGGTTAAGGCCTCACGGGCTGAGTGCCGGGGCGGTGTTTGATGTGCAGCAACTGGGCTGGCGTGACGGCGTATTGACCGCGCAGAACCAACCCTTGGGGGATTTCCTGCGCGAGCTGGAACGTTACCGCCCTGGTGTGTTGCGCTGGGACCCGAGCCTGGAAACGCTGCGGGTCACCGGCAGCTTTCGCCTGGATGACACCGATCGCATCCTCACGCTGCTGGCCCAGACCCTGGGGTTCGAAGTGCGAGCGCGCACGCGGTATTGGGTGACACTCAGTCGAACCCTGGCCTAGATCACATGCGCGCGCTGCAACTTGGTCAATGCCTGTGCCTTGAGCTGCGCCAGCGCCGGGTCACGCCGGCCCCGTGGGTGTGGCAGGTCGACTGCCAGTTCCTGGCGGATACTGCTCGGCCGGTTGTCCATCACCCGCACCCGCTCACTCAAGTACAGCACTTCGTCGACATCATGGGTCACCAGCAGCAAGGCAATCGAGCAATAACATCTGCGGGCGTGAATACAGCCCGCGTGCAATGGCCACGCGTTGCGCCATGCCGCCGGACAAGACCTTGGGCAGCGCCTGGGCGTTGAACGGCTGTTGGCAGGCGATCACCTTTTATATATCTATATCGTATAAATAAAGACTTATATATTCCTTTTAATATCGATGTCGATAACGCATTTTGAGGGCCTGCGCATTCGTGCGGATTGACCCAACAGCCAAAAGGAAAGCCGACATGACCATCAAAGCGATCAACGTGCGCAACCAGTTCAAGGGCGTGATCAAGGAAATTCTGCTGGGCGAAGTGGTGTCTGAAATCGACGTGCAAACCGCGTCCGGCATCGTCACCTCAGTGATCACCACCCGCTCGGTGCGTGACCTGGAATTGAAAGTGGGCAGTGAAGTGATTGCCTTTGTGAAGTCGACTGAAGTGTCGATCGCCAAGCTGTAAATGTGTTCGCAAGTGTGGGCACTGGCAAGCCAGCTCCCACATTGTGCGATGTCTCTTCAGATAGTTCCTGGGCCACCGCCGCCCGACTGATGCGTCTGCGTTTTAGCGCTGACGCAGTGCACGTTCCATGCGTTGCAAACCCTCTTCGAGCATCGCCCGTGGGCAGCCGAAGTTCAGGCGCACGAACTGCTGGCTGTCATCACCGAATTCGATGCCTGCGCTCAGTCCGACCTTGGCCTGTTCCAGAAAGAACTGCTGCGGGTCGGCGAGGCCCAGGGCGCTGCAATCCAGCCAGGCCAGGTAGGTGCCCTGGGGCGCGTGCATCACCACGCCAGGCAAGCGGTTTTGCACGGCGTGCAGCAGATAATCACGGTTGGCTTGCAGGTACGGCACCAGTGCGTCCAGCCATTCGCTGCATTGGCTATAGGCGGCGCGGGTGGCTTCCAGGCCCAGCGGGCTGACGCTGTCGACCATGCCGCAGCGGGCATTGTTGAAGCGCTCGCGCACCTCGGCATTTTGCACCACGGCAAAGCAGGTCTTCAGGCCGGCGACGTTATAGGCCTTGCTCGCCGACATCAGGGTAATGGTGCGTTGGGCGATCTCGGGGCTGAGGCTGGCGGTGGGAATATGGCGACGGCCGTCAAAGCACAACTCGGCATGGATTTCGTCACTGATGATCAGTGCACCGTTGTCCATGCAGGCATTGGCCACGGCCAGCAATTCTTCACGCGCAAAGACCTTGCCCACTGGGTTGTGCGGGTTGCTCAGCAGCAGCGCACCGGCGCCGTTCAGCGCCTGGCGCATGGCGGGCATGGGGGTGATGTACTCGCCATTGATCAATTCAAGCGGCACTTCGATACGCGGCAGGTTCCAGTGGCCCGGTGCCAGGCGGATCGGCCGGTAGTTCGGGGTTTGCAGCACCACGGGCTGGCCCGGTTGTACGAACGCGTGCAGGGCCATATTGAAACCAGGCTCGACACCGGGCAGGAACAGCAATTCGTCAGGCTGTACGCGCCAGGCGTACTTGGCCCACAGGTCCGCGATGATGGCTTCGCGCACATCCGGGCCAGCCACGCTGTAGCCCAGGACCTGCTGGTCGAGGCGTGCGTGCAGGGCTTGCAGAACGGCGGGTGGCGCGGCGATATCCATGTCGGCGATCCACATCGGCAGAACGTCTTGCGGGTATCGGTTCCACTTGGTGCTGCCGGTGCCTTGGCGGGGGTGGATCGTGTCGAAATCAAAGCTCATGGGGCGCTCGTATCAGGGAGGCAGGTGCAGGAATGGCGCTGATTCTAGCCCCAGCCCCGGTGATAAGGAACAAGTGTTTTTGGGTATAAGCGAGGACGAAAAACACCTTGAGACGGGGGGCTGAAAAGCAACGCTTCTAACAGAAAGTTCGCAGATAAATCTGATAGTTACACACGGTGTGTGTTTGTAGGTTAGCCCTCTACGGCATGCCTGTTACACGGGCAGCGCTTCACTTTATATATACTTGGAAGTCTTCATGTCGCACGTCTCCTCGGCTACGACTCAACGGTTCTCTGGCTATGTTCAACCTGCGCTTACCGACACATCGCCGCCTGTACAACCCGCTGAGCACAGCCGAACCCGCAGGGATACCTCTACGGTCGAGGTTCGGGGCCGGGTAACACCGCCTGCCTCCCTACCGGATAACAAAGTGCTTGAACATTTTGTCAGCAAGATGAGCGACGCCGCTGTGGGGCCAGGGCATGCCGATTTTAAACAAGGCTATGACACTCCCTCGGCCGTCACGCTGCCGGGGTATTCAGCAAAAATGAGCGACTTGGCGCTGATGCGGTTGGCACTGAATCAGCCATTGAGCCCGCAGCAACTGGGAGCACTGCGATACAGGGTTGAGCAACGCCTGATCAGTGGCCCGCATGACGATGCGAGAATATTTACCAAGGTGATCACGGACAACGGGGTGAAGGTCACGCCCCTGCCACAGGGTTATTACCTGTCTTTAATCAATAAGTTATCGGACGGGCAATGTTCGGGGTTTTGCCATCTTTTGTCGTTGGCCGTGGCAGAGGGCAAGCAGGATACGTTTTTGAGCAATGTTTACCAGGCGCTGGCGCATCCGGATGATCCCGAATCCCAAGTGTTTTTTCGCAAGCTGGCCGAGGTGCATGGCAAGGTTGATGATCGTAGCGTTGCGCATGACCCGGCGACCAGAAAGGTTCAAGCCTATACACAGATTGCGCCGCGACTTTACACCGCGACTGAGACCACAACCCTGTTGATCAGCGCTGACGAGCATCGCCTGACGGCAGGGGTTATCGTCGACGCTACAGGCGCTCGAACCTACTATTACAATGACCCGAATATCGGGTTTACGACGTTTTCTTCTAAGGAAGCGTTTGAAAAAGGCTTGAAAAGGATATTTACCAGCTCCGAATTGAAACATTTACATCAGCCGTATAACAAAGACAGCGCTAAACCCGAATATCTGATCAGTGTGTTCAAACCTGACCATGTGCCTGAGGTTTCCAGCGACAATAACGCTATACGTTTCATGTTCGACGCGCCCTTGAACGGCCTTGATAACGTTAAGGTGATCGACGCCACGCGTGTGCCAACCAAAGAGGCATTCGGTAAACAGGCGCCGGCCCCGGCCGCACAGGGGGCGGCGGACTATGAGAAAATTACGCAAGGCTTGGGCAAGCTGCATGATTGCCAGGGGATGTCACAATTTGATCATGCGAAAGAGACATTAAAGTCCGTTCAGGACTATATCGGGAAATACCCGGACTCCCCACTGTTGTCGCCCATGAGGGAGCTCGAGCACAGTTTGATCAACGCCATCAAGGCGGCCGCTGCGCCTGTTGGATATCCCTATGCCTTCGAGCGTATAGAGCAACAGCGATCCTCTCTGGCCAACAAACAAATCGGCACGCCATTCAATTCGCGTACCGAGGTTGTTCGAGGGACGACGTTTGATATCGTCAGCCCAGCCGGCAGTGACCCCGTCAGGTCTGAGCAGGTAGCCAAGGCGGTGGACGCAGCGCTGCAACGCATTCAGTCCAAAACCCCGAAAAAAGCCTTGGCGGTGGCCGGTGACATCGACGTGGTTATTGCCAAACCGGGCGATCATCCGCAAACGAAGCTGCTGTTCAGCAATCCGCCCACGTTGATTATCGGCGACGACTTTTTCGCGCCTGCCGCTTCGGCGGACACTACCGTCGCCGATCGCGTTGGCTATCGGGCTGGGGTCGAAGGCCTTGACTCCGTCACCAAGAAGCAAGCCGCGTTGATCGCCGGCAAGCTCGGTATGCTTGGCTATTACAAAGCCGATGCCAAAGGGTTCCTGGAAGTGATCGCCAGCAAGGAACCGTTTCGCGAGGCCGGCCCTCAAGACAGTCAGCGTGCAGGTAAAAGCCCACGGGATTTCTTGGAAGAGACTTATACGTCGCGTCTCTATGAAGGCAAGCTCAACCCACAGACCAAGGCAGCGCACGACAAACTGTTTCCTACAGCAACCAGCCCCTCGGCTCCGATCGCTACGCCACCGGGCCAGGCAGTGACGCCGCCCAAAACACCCGCGCAAGCATCACCGACAGTCACTGCAGTCACACCGCCAAAGACGGTACCCGCGATTGACCCAGCGGTAATGGAACGCCTGAAAAAGCTTGATGCCAGCCAGCCGACCATTAAGTTCGGTGAAATCGAGGTCAGCCGCGTCGAGCTTTACAAAATGGGGGTAAACCTCAATGGCGCGCCGATCGAGACGCAGATGCCCGATGATCCAGACGGCAGAAAGATGGTCGGCGCGATGGACATTGACTATCTGCGTCTGGAAGCATTTATCAAATCCGGGTCGGATGCTGTCAGCGAGCGTGCAAGTAATGTGCTTGCTGAGATCGCCTCCCTGCGTGAATCCACTGTACCGCTGCTGAGCAGGCGGGACGGCGGCACTATCCCGGAGGCGCTGCAACAATCCGTTAATGACATGTCGCGGCATGCTGCCGCCATCCGCGATATGCGGCGCAGCAATAAACCGCTTCCCGCGGACTTTTTTTCTGCGGGCACACCCGGTAAAACAGGCGCGACTGACTCGGGAGGCCTGGGTTTTCGGGCCTTCAGTACCTTTCAAGGGTTGCGCAGTTCCATTGAGAGCATTCAACGTGGTGACACCACGGCGGGCGCCATAGGGCTGGGCGCTGTAGGGGCTGACTACGTCGGAATTGGCGTGGAGACGGGGCTCAATAAAGTGGCGCAGAAGGTAGTCAACCGGGCCGCACCGACGATACTCAGCTTTCAATCGTCCTCCGTGGGCAAGATGATCGGTAAAGTGGCAGGAGGGGCCGGTTTAGTTATCAGTATGCCGTTTGATATTTACACGGCTGTCGATTCGTTTAAAAAAGCGGGGCGTAGCACCGATAAAGAAGCTCAGGATCACTATGTCAATGGTGCATTCGCCGTTGCCAATGCCGCTACGTCGATCGCCCTGGGGGCAGCGTTTCTCGCCGGAGCCAGCAGCGCAGGGCCGGCTGGGCTGGTGGTGGCAGCGGGCTTGATGGTTGCACAGTCAATTTATTCAGCCGTGCGTACTGTGCAAGACATTGATAAATACACACCGTTGACAGGCAACCAGAAGTTTACGCTTGGCTTGAAGTCATTCCTGGGCTTTGCACCGGGGTTTGATGTGATGAAGCCCTACTTGCAAGCGAAATACTCCCATGAACACGATGACAACATCCGGGCTCTCTACAAGGCGTTTCTGGAAGGGCCAGGCAAAGATCTTTATGAACGTGTTGTGTATGGCGACACCAAGGTCGAGGTCACACAGGTCCCGGGGAAGGTTCCGCTGACTCCCGCACTCTGGTGGAACATTCCGAGTTTGCTGCTGAACCTGATTAAAGTGGATGGCAAAGTCCCGGCCGCCCACTTGCGCGGCGGTAATGATCGCATTACCGCACCTGAAGACTCCTGGGATGGCATGTCGATCAAGCCTGTCGAAGGTGTACCGGGCGGTGGAAGAGGCACGTTCTGGGTGTTGGGTGACGGAGATGACGTGGTGGCGGGCTCAAGGAAAAAACACAATTATTTTTCTTTCGAGGGCGGCAAAAAGCTGATCACCGGCGGAGACGCCGACGATACCTTTAACTTCAATGCCGATGCACGCCAGACACTCGAGCAAATGCGGCAGGTGCAGGACACCGAGAAAAACGGGTTCAGCCCAAAGGCCTCAGAACTCTGGGGCGGCGAGGGCACCAATACGCTGAGCTTTTCGGGTGAGCTGCGTACCACTTACAGCGTCGATGGCGAGTCGAAAACAGCGGCCTATTTAGGGCACGTCATCGACTTTAAAACCGGGGCGGTTTCGGTCAACGCCCAGGACTCCAAAACCAATGGTGTCACGCCAATTGCGTATTTCCATGCTTTCTCCAATGCCGTCACGGTTGAAAATGGAGAAAGTTATATCCAGGGGAATGATCAAGACAATCACCTGACGTTGAACGGCAAAAAGGACGTGGTGCTGACGGGCAAAGGCGCCAACGTGATTGTTATCAATGGTGGCGCCGACATTGTCGGCCAGGGTGGGTTTAATACCTACGAAATCAACAAGGGTTATCAGGCTGTGACCATCAATGATCCGGTCGAAAGTGTTATCAAACTGGACTACAGCGCCTCGCAGGTTTTCGATTGGGGCGTTACGCGTGAGGGTGACCTGGTGGCCACGCTCAAGGGCGACAAGCCTGGGGAATACCGGACGTTGTTTATCAAGAATGCCTACCCCATGGGCGGGACGGAGGATAAGGCCAAGCCCACTTTCCTCACCAATGATGGCGTAATGATAACGATCAATGCCCCACGCAAGGCGGGTTCGGATGACCGGGTCGTGCAGGTAAACCGTTTGAAAGTCGATACCCCCAAGGCATGACGAACGCTGACTGGCCCATGGAGGGGCCAGTCGAGCTGCGCACTCAAGCGTGCCCCGCATTCAGCTGGGGCGGATCGCTTCGTACAGCTGCCGGTGTGCCTGTTCCACGGCGCGGGCCACCGCTTCTTCGCCGCGCACCATGGCGCCCAGGTAAACGAAGTCCACCGAATGGATACCCACCGTAGACAGGATGGTGGTCATATAGGGCGTGAGAAAGTCCGGCTCATGACCCTTGCGCGCATTGCCGCTGCTGACCAGCACAAAGGTGCGTCGATCCTCAAGCAGGCCGACCTTTTCAAACTGCGCATTGATGGTAAAGCTGCGATGGATGCGCACCACATGGTCGATCCAGACCTTAAGCGCCGCCGGCACGGTGAAGTTGTGCACCGGCGTGCAGATGATCAACAGGTCGCAGGCTTCCAGTTCGACGATCAGCTGTTCCGACAACGCCGTGGCGCTGCCACTCAAACCGCCCGGGGTGGTGAGTGCGTTCGCGTATTCCCGGCTCAGCGGCGCCAGCGCCTGGCTGCCGTAGTCGCGCTCGATGACGTCGGCGCCAGGCACCAGGTCGTTGAGCAGGGCACGGGCCAGCTTGAAGGTCTGCGCGGCCTTGCCGTGGGGGCTGAAACTGAGGAGCAGGGCGCGGGTCATTGGCTCAGGTCCTGGGAAAAGTGCATGCCTCGCGGCAGCAGGCCTTGGCGAAAGTAGAAACGCTGGGCCAGGGCCATATGCAGGCCGGTGTCCAGCACCAGGTAACGATAACCGCGGGCGCGGGTTTCTGCGCGGACCCGGTCGAGCAACTGCTCGCCCAGGCGACGGCGCTGCAAGGTGGCGTCCACCACCAGGTCATCGACGTAGATAAACTCACCGTACAGGGTGTTTTCCGACAGGCGATAGCCGGCCAGGCCAATGACCTTGCCGTGTTCACGCGCGGCCAGCAGGTGATAGCCGTGCTGGCGCTGGCGCTGAACCTGGGCGGCGAAACGGGCGGCGTCGGTCAGGTGCGGGCGCAGTTGCTGCATCACGGCAAAGCTTGCAATGCAGTCGGCCTCGGTTTCAATGAGGGCGAACTCGACGTGCTCATTGGTCATTGAGGTTCACCAGGTGGGCCTTGATCGCCTCCGGTACCTTACGAAAACTGATGGCCACGCGGTTCAAGGCGTTCATCAAGGAAATGGCCAGGGTCAGGTCGGCGACTTCCTTGTCGTTGAACACCGTGGCCACGGCGGCGTAATCGGCGTCCGGCACGTGGGTTTGCGCCACCTGGGTGACCACTTCGGCCCAGGCCAGGGCGGCTTGTTCACGCACCGTGAACAACGGCAAGGCTTCATGCCAGGCGGCCAGCAGCATGATCTTTTCCAGGCTTGCGCCTTGCTTGAGCAGGTCGCGGGAATGGGAGTCCAGGCAATAGGCGCAGCCATTGAGCTGCGAAACCCGCAGGTACACCAGTTCAATCAGTTCTTTCTCCAGGCCACAGCCATGCACATAGCTGTGCACGGCGCCCAGGGCCTTGTAACCAACAGGGGCGGCGTGGCCGTAATCGAGACGGTGTTTCATGGGTGATCCTCGGGTTGCGTTAAGAGATGCGCCATTTTCGGTGGTGGCCGGGTCGCTCGACAGGGGCATGATTGGACAAGTGGATTGGGACATGATCAGACTCCACCTTGTCGTCCTGCCGAGCCCCTTGTGATGTCGTCATTGCCCAAATATCAGGAAATCTACCGGCGCTTCCGCCTGGCCATCGACCAGGGCCAACTCGGCCCCGGTGATCGGGTGCCGTCGGTGCGCAGCCTGGCGCTGGAACTCAAGATCGCCCGCGGGACCGTGGAGGCGGCTTACCAGTTGCTGGTCAGCGAGGGTTTTTTCGAGGCGCGTGGGCAGGCGGGCACTGTGATTGCGCGGACATTGCCGCAGGTGGCGATGAAGCCCCAGCCGGCCTCACCGCCGCCGACATCGGCGCCGCCAGCCTTGCAAATGGGCCAGCCGGCGCTGGATGCCTTCCCGCGCAAGCTCTGGGCGCGACTGGTCACCCAGCAGGTACGCCGCACCGACGCCGACAGCCTGGCCATGGGCGACGTGCGCGGCGCCCAGGCGTTGCGCGTCGCGATTGCCAGTTATCTCGCGCTGTACCGGGGCGTGGAATGCACCCCCCAACAGGTATTTATCTGTTCGGGGTATGCCGGCTCCCTGACCCTGATGTGCGACGCGCTGCAGATGGCCGGGCAGCGCTGCTGGTACGAAGACCCGGGGTATGTGCATGCGCGGCAGTTGTTGCTCCATCAAGGGGTTGAGCTGGTGCCGGTACCGGTCGACCGTGATGGCCTGGATGTGGCGCAGGGCATTCAGCGTGAACCGCAGGCGCGATTGGCGATCGTCACGCCGGCCCACCAGAGCCCGCTGGGTGTGGCGTTGAGCCTGGCGCGGCGCCAGGCGTTGCTGGCCTGGGCGCAAGCGCAGGGCAGTTGGGTGCTGGAGGATGATTACGACAGTGAGTTTCGCTACCAGGGCCAGCCATTGGCGGCGCTCAAGAGCCAGGACGTGCACGACCGGGTGATCCATGCCGGGAGCTTCAGCAAGATGCTGTTTCCGGGCTTGCGCTTGGGCTATCTGGTGGTGCCGGCGGCGTTGGTGGAGGTGTTCGGGCGCAGCGCCGAGGCCTTGCAGCAGCGCGGTGCGCAGTTGTTGCAGCTGACGGCGGCGGATTTTCTCGAGCAGGGCCACTTCACCCGGCACTTGAAGAAGATGCGTCAGTTGTATGCGTTGCGAAGGGGCTTTTTGGTGGTGGCGTTGCAACTGCATTGCGCGGATTTTTTACGCGTGGATGAACAGGCCGGGGGGATTAACCTGTTGGCGCGGTTGCGGGTGCCCGTGCCGGATCGTGTGGTTGCCAAGGCCGCCAATGAGGCGGGGTTGGCGGTTAACGCCTTGTCGTCTTGGACCCTTGAGCCGGGAGGTGCACAGGGTGTGTTGATGGGCTTTACCAATGTGGCGACGGCGGAACAGGCCACTGAGCTGGCGGTGAAGCTGCGGCAGATACTGCAGGCATGTCACCCGTAAAAGGTGGGAGCGGGGTTGCTCGCGAATCGTCGCACCGCCGCTCCCACATTTAGATCATGTTCTGCTTCAAACCGTCAGGGTTTTACGGGTGTTGGCAGCGTCACCAGGTTGACATAGCCATCCCGGAATTTCTGCTTCTGCTTCGTAGGCAAGGTGATTCATCCGCAAAAAATTGTTGTTATTAACGGTTCACCAGTTTCGCCGGCAAGGCGATGACCAGGAAGCTGCTGAGAATCAGGCAGCCGGCGAAAAACCACAAGGCACCCGCACTGCTGCCGGTGACGTCGATCGCGACCCCCATCAACGAGTTGCTGACCAGGCCTGCGATATTCGCCAGCGAACAGGCCAGGGCAAAGCCGGTGGCCGCTGCGGTGCCTTTGAGGAAGGTTGCCGGCAGGCTGAAAAACACCGGCACGGCGCCGATGATGGCGGCTGACGCGATGGCGAACAGCAACACGGTGGCAACCACGCTATGGGTAAAGAACGTACTGGTGGCCATCGCCGCTGCGCCGATGAAGAACGGCACGATGATGTGCCAGCGGCGTTCGCGGTGTTTGTCGGAGCTGGCGCCGATCAGCAGCATGCCCAGCAGCGCCGCAACGCTGGGCAATGCAGTCAGCACGCCGATGTGGAAGGTGTCGGTCACCCCGGCGTTGCGGATGAAGGTCGGCATCCAGAACCCCATGGCGTAGGCGCTGAGCAGGATCGAAAAGTCGATGCCGCCGAGCATCCACACCTTGAGGTTGAAGAAACCGTCACGGAAGCTGTGCTTGCTGCCGGTGGCGTCGGCGTCGTCCTTGCGCAGTTCGCTTTCCAGCAAGGCTTTTTCTTCGTCCGACAGCCATTTGGCCTGCTGAAAGGAATTGGGCAATGCCCAGAAGGTCAGCACGCCGAGCAGGACGCTGGGCACCGCCTCGATCAGGAACAGCCACTGCCAGCCATGCAGGCCGCCCAGGTTGTCGAAGTGGCCCATGATCCAGCCTGACAGCGGGCCGCCGATGACGCTGGACAACGGCAGGCCGATCATGAACAGCGCGATGATGCGCCCGCGTCGGTGCGTCGGGAACCAGGTGGTCAGGTAATACAAAACGCCCGGCAAAAAGCCCGCTTCGGCGGCGCCGAGCAGAAAGCGCAGGATGTAGAACTGGGTGGTGGAAGTAACCAGCATGGTGCAGGCCGAGAGCAGGCCCCAGGTGATCATGATGCGTGCGATCCAGATCTTCGCGCCGACCCGTTCAAGTACCAGGTTGCTGGGCACTTCAAAGATGATATAGCCGACGAAAAACAAGCCGGCCCCCAGGCCGAACGCGGTTTCGCTGAAGTGCAGCTGGTCAAGCATCTGCAACTTGGCGAAGCCGATGTTGATACGGTCCAGGTAGGCGGCCAGGTAGCAGAAACACAGGAACGGAATCAGCTTCCAGGTGATCTTGTGGTAAAGCGTGGTAACGGGGTCGGCGACCGTAGTCGCGGGTGCTGCATTCGCAATGGGCATTGGGGGTGTCTCCTGGCGGTGACTTATGGTTTTTATACAGCCGCTTTTTTCCAGCACTTTGGAGTGCTGTAGAAGCGACGTCCAAAGGCAGTGACAGAAGATTGAGGTGTCCCTGTTGGAGGTGATCAAGTGTGGGAGCGGGCTTGCTCGCGAAAGCGGTGTATCAGGTGTCATCTCTATGACTGACACATTGCCTTCGCGAGAAAGCCCGCTCCCACATTCAATTGCATTCCAAGGTGGGGCGCTCAGTTTTTCCGGACCACGCTCGTTGTCGTGGTTCCTGTTGAATCCTTATTACTCCTTGAACTTGCTCATCGCCTCCTGCTTGCTCACCACATCGCCATACTTACTGTCGATGTCGAACAGATTGGCTGCATGGGGCGCCGGGTGTCGGTCGCCGACGCATTCGCGTACGACGATGGTGCGAAACCCATGCTGTACCGCATCCACGGCGGTGGCGCGGATGCAGCCGCTGGTGGAACAGCCGGCCAGCACCACGGTGTCGATGCCTTGGGCGTGCAGCATCGGGGCCAGGCTGCTGCCGAAGAAGGCGCTGGCGTACTGCTTGGTGATCACCACTTCATTTGCCTGGGGCAACACCTCGATACAGAACGCGGCGAGCGGGTTGCCCTCGACCATGTCTTTCATCACCGGGGCTTTCTTGACCCAGATACCGCCATCGGCGAAATGGCCGGGATGGTAGCGGATATTGGTGTGCACCACCGTAATCCCGTGCTGGCGAGCAGTGGCCAGCAGCTCGACGCTTTCAGCCACGGCCACCACCACTTCAGGGGCATACAACGGCGCGCCTTCGGTGGTGTAGCCCTGCATAAAGTCGATCATCAGCAGCGCGGATTTTTTGCCGAAGCCGATGCGATTGCCCCAGACGCCCTGGTAGTTGGCGTCGGCGGATTGTTCGCTCATCGTAAAACTCCTCAGTAAGCGCCGGACAGCAAGGCGCCGGCGCCGGGCACGACAGGCTCCAGGTCCAAGGCCTTGAGCATCGCGTAAGTGGTGGCGATGGCGGCGGTGAGCACCGGTTTGCCGGTTTGCGCTTCAACCTTGGCCACCACCGGCAGCGACTGCATCTGCACGCAGGCCGAAAGCACGATCACGTCCACGCCTTCCAGGTTCATGCCGGCGACGATCGCCGGCAAGTTGGCCGGGTCGTGGCGCGCCACTTCGAGGTTGTCGGGGATCTCCAGGGCGCGCCAGTCCACCACGTCAAAGCCTTCTTCGCGGATGTAGTTCACCACCAGCTCGGTCAGCGGCTTCATGTACGGCGCGACGATGGCGATGCGCTTGGCGCCCATCACTTTCAAGCCTTCGATCAAGGCGCCGGCGCTGGTGATCACCGGCGCGTTGGCATCGTTGTCTGCGGTGGCTTTACGCAAGCGCTGTTCGGAATTGCGGTGATAACCCAGACCCATGGCCATGATTGCCACCAGGCACGCATAACCCAGCACGTCGACCTTGGCGTCGGACAGCTCGATGGCGCAACGGTCGGACTCGCCGTCCATGGCCGCCAGTTCTTCCTTGCGCACCTGCTTCATGCGCATGCGGCTGGAGTGAAAGGTAAAGCGTTCGGGGCGGATTGCCTGGCGCGCATTAAGCATCGCCGGGATCTCGGTTTCCATGGTGGTGTTGGAGCTCGGCACGATCTGGCCGATGCGGTAAGGCTTAAGCATGGGTGGCGTCCTTATTGTTGTGTGAGGAAGCCGTCGAGGGCGGCAAAAAAGCCCTCAAGGTCATCCCACGGAATCATGTGCCCGGCGTTCGGCACGTGGGCGACCTGGAGCGCGGGCTGCAGGTTCTGGATTTCGGCGATGTCTTCGTCGAGGATCACGCCGCCGCGCCCGGCCACCATCAACAGGGCAGGGGCCTTGAGCTTGGGCAGGTGCTGGTGGAAGTCGACCGTGTGGAAGTCGTTGAAGGCACGCACGATGGCCGGCTCATAACAGGTGTGCAGCCACTCGGCGCGCAGCTGCAGTTGCTCGACGGTCCAGGTGGCGCAGAAGGCGCGCATCGCATCAGCGTCCATGCCGACCAGCGATTGGCGGATCGAGTCGACGTACCATGGCAGCTTGCTGGGGTATTCACGCCGGCCGGGGCCGGACACAGGCGGGTCGATCAGCACCACGCGGTTGACGCCCTGGGGGTGCATGACCGCGCTGTGCGCGGCAAACCGCGCGCCCATGGAGTGGCCGACCAGGTCGTAGCTATCGAGCCCAAGCGCATCGGCAAACGCGCCGATGTCCTCGGCGCAGGTGTCTGCGCTGTAGTCCAATTGCGGCCCGGTGGACGACAAACCGCGCCCGCGCACATCCAGCACGTAAGTGTCGAACCGGGCGCCAAGGCGCTCAGCCACAAAACCCCAGGTAATCGCCGGGCTGGTGATGCCCGGGATCAAAATCAGGGCCGGGCCTTTGCCGCCGTAGCGCAGGTAGTGCTGGCGAATGCCATTGGCTTGCACATGGGCGCCGAACAGAAAGGTACTCACGCGGCCACCCCCGATTTCAGCTCCTGGGCGTACAGGTCATAACCGTAGACCCAGGCCGGGTCTTCCTGGGTGCGCAGCCAGGTGTTGGCGTTGGACACCGCTTGTACGCGGGACGCGCGTTCCTTGCGGTTGGCTTCGTAGAGCTGGAACGCCGTGCGGTAGTCGCTGATGCCGGTTTCCTGCAGGCAGCGGGTGAGCATGGCCGCGTCTTCGATGGCCATGCCGGCGCCCTGGGCCATGTGCGGTTTCATCGGGTGGCAGGCGTCGCCCAGCAACACCAGGCGGCCACGGCTCCACAGCGGCAACGGGTTACGGTTGCGCAGCGGCCATTTGGTCACGCTTTCGGTGGACTCGATCAGCGCCTGCACGGTGGGGTGGTAGCCCTTGAACGCGTCGAACATCTCTTCGCGGCTGCTGTCCACGAACGCGCCCTGGAAGTCCCATTCGGCATGGGGCACGCCGGTCACGTAGTAGTACTCGTCGCGCTTGCCGGTGGTGTAGTAGACCATCATGTGGCGGTCCTCGGTCCACCACTTGATGCAGTCTTCGAACTTCAAGTCGTACTTGGCCAACTGGTCGCCACGGATCAGCGCACGGTGCGCGACCCAGCCGCTGTACAACGGTTTTTCCACGCCGAGCAGCTCTTCGCGGATCCTGGAGTTGATGCCGTCGGCGCCGATCACGATGTCGGCGTAGGTCACTTCGCCGTCGGCGAAGGTCAGGCGCACTTGGGTATCGGTTTCTTCGAGGCTTTCCAGACGCTTGTTGAAGTGCAGGGTGCCGGGTTTGAGGGTCGACATTTGCAATGCGTGCAAGTCGCCACGGTGCACGGTGATGTAGGAGGCGCCATAGCCGGTGAGTGGGATGCGCGAGAGGTAGTCACCGCTTTCGCCGCAACGGCTGAACCAGTGCTCGGGGTGCGAGCCCATCAGGTCCAGCTGTTTTTCGATGCCCATGCGGCGGAAGATTTTCATGATGTTGGGCCCCATGTGGATGCCTGCACCCAAGCGGGAAAACTCCGGCGCCTGTTCGTAGATATCGACGTCGAAACCGGCTTGCTGCAGCAGGGTGGCCGCCGCCGCGCCGCCCAGGCCGGCACCGACGATGGCGATTTTCTGTGTGCTTCCCATGGGGCGTAAACCTCTCTCTTTTTGATTTTGGCGGCATCTGTCCGCAAGGTTTTTAAAGTGTATACGCTCATTTTTTGAAATGGGAAGCCTGCATTTAAAATTTTATTGTTTGACCGTATTTATCCTCTGTAACGGTTTTTGGCCTTTATCTGTAGGGTTTGTGTGGGTTGGTAACGTTTTGGTGCACCACTTGCAGTTCGTCTTAAATTCGGGTCTTATCGTTTTTAATTGGTGTACACACTATAAAAATGCACCGGAGTGAAGCGTGATGCTTGAACTTGGTGCAGCCCCACAGGAGACAGGAAAATGCCGGTAAGCGATTGCGAACTCACCCAGATGTTTGAGCACGTGTTGAAACTGTCGAAGGTTGACCCGACCCAGAGCGTCGCCGTGCTCAAGAGCCATTACTCCGACCCGCGCACCGTGCGTGCTGCGATGGACGCGGCGCAGCGCCTGGGGGCCAAGGTGTATGCGGTGGAATTGCCGTCGTTCAACCATCCCAAGGCCATGGGCAACGACATGACCGCCTATTGCGGCGACACCGCGCTCACCGGCAATATCGCCGCCCAGCGCGCGTTGGAGGCCGCCGACCTGATCGTCGACACCATGATGCTGCTGCACTCGCCGGAGCAGGAGCAGATCCTCAAGACCGGCACGCGCATCCTGCTGGCCGTGGAACCGCCGGAAGTGCTGGCGCGCATGTTGCCCACCGAAGCCGACAAGGTGCGTGTGCTGGCGGCCGAGCAGTTGCTGAAAAAGGCCCGCTCGATCCACGTCAAATCCCGCGCCGGCAGTGATTTTCGCGCCGCACTGGGCCAATACCCGTCGGTCACCGAGTACGGTTTTGCCGATGAGCCAGGGCGCTGGGACCATTGGCCGAGTGGCTTTTTGTTCTCCTGGCCCAACGAAGAAACCGCCGAGGGCGTGCTGGTGCTGGATATCGGCGACATCCTGCTGCCGTTCAAGACCTACACCCGCGAGACGATCACCCTGGAGATCGAGAAGGGCTTTATCACCAGAATCCACGGTGGTTTCGAGGCCGAGTACCTGCGCGATTACATGAAGTATTTCAATGACCCGGAGGTGTACGGCATCTCCCATATCGGCTGGGGCTTGCAGCCCAAGGCGCAGTGGACGGCCATGGGCCTGCACGACAAAAACGACGGCATGTGCATGGATGCACGGGCGTTCTACGGCAACTTCCTGTTCTCCACCGGGCCGAATACCGAAGTGGGCGGCACGCGCAAGACGCCGTGCCATATGGATATTCCACTGCGAAATTGTGATGTGTACCTGGATGATGAGGCGGTGGTGATCGGCGGCGATGTCGTTGCACCATCAGCCTCCCTGGCACACTAAAGAGCCAAATGTGGGAGCGGGCTTGCTCGCGAATGCGGTGTGTCAGTCACCGAAGATGTTGACTGAATAGACGCATTCGCGAGCAAGCCCGCTCCCACAATGTGAATGTGTTTCTTCAGCTAGATCCTTGAGTGATTCGCACATCCCCGCCATCATGCCCACCATCGCCAATCACCCACCGAGCCACGCCGTGCCTGATTCCTACGTTTTCTCTGAACAAGTTGGCCACCTGCTGCGCAAGGCCTACCAGCGCCACTTGGCGATCTTTCAGCAGAATGTCGGCGACTCGCAGCTCACCGCCGTGCAGTTCGTCACCCTGTGTGCGCTGCGCGATCAGGGTGCAAGTTCCCTCACCGAGCTGGTCAAGGCCACGGCCGTCGACCAGGCGACCATTCGCGGTATCGTCGAGCGGCTCAAGAGCAAGGCGCTGATTACCCTGGAGCCGGATCCCCAGGACAAACGCAAAGTGGTGGTCGACCTGTCGCCAGCCGGCGCTGAACTGGTCACGCACACCGCGCCGCGCGCCGCGCAGATCAGCGAGCTGACCATGAGCAACCTCAACCCCGCAGAGCGGGTGGCGGTGCTGTTCCTGCTGCGCAAGATGATCGACGACCCGCAGGAATAAAACGGCGCTGGCATCGTTTTTGCTCTGAGTTCATGTAGTAGTCACTTCACGTGTCAAGTGTGTCGCGAGGCCCCACATCCGCGACGCTTTTTTTTGACTGTTTCGTGTAGTGGTTGCTTCATCAACTGATACAGGCGAAGCGAATGATCAGCCCACCCATCACCGTTGGTCTCAAGGTCAACGGCCACACCCGCGAAGTCAGTGCCATGGCGGATACGCCGCTGCTGCTGGTGCTGCGCAATGACCTGCAACTCAACGGCCCCAAGTACGGCTGCGGCCTGGGCGAGTGCGGTGCCTGCACCGTGATCATTGATGGCGTGGCGGCGCGTTCGTGCGTGTTTCCACTGGCGGGTGCAACCGGGCGCGAGATCGTCACCCTCGAAGGCCTCGGCACCCGCCAGGCGCCGCACCCGGTGCAGCAAGCCTTTATCGATGAGCAGGCGGCGCAGTGCGGCTATTGCCTCAACGGCATGATCATGACCGCCAAGGCGTTGCTCGACCGCAACCCCAACCCCAGCGAAGCCCAGGTGCGCAATGAGCTGTCGGGCAACCTGTGCCGTTGCGGCACCCATATCGAAATCCTGCGCGCCGTGCTGCGTGCCGCGCGCCTTATTAGTGTGGAGGGCCGACCATGACGGATATGTCCCGTGAGCAATGGCTGGCCAAGGCTGGCGTGTTATTGATTGTTGATGATGTGCTGCCACCTTCAGGCCCGGTGGCCAAGGGCGGCACACCCACCGTTAAACCCAGGGAACTGGGGTTGTTCATCGCGGTAAACGATGACGGCCTGGTGTATGCCTTCAACGGCCATGTGGACCTGGGCACCGGCATTCGCACCTCGCTGGCGCAGATTGTGGCCGAGGAGTTGGACCTGAACCTGCAGCAGGTCAAGATGGTGCTGGGCGATACCGAGCGCGCGCCCAACCAGGGCGCCACCATCGCCAGTGCGACCTTGCAGATTTCGGCGGTCCCGCTGCGTAACGCGGCTGCCGAAGCACGGCGCTTTTTGCTCGCGCGCGCAGCGGGGCGCTGGGGCGTGAGCACCGGCAGCCTCAAGGTTGAAGCCGGGGTTGTGCATGCCGCCGACGGGCGCACCACCACCTACGGCGAGTTGGTCAGCGGCCAGCATGATCAGCTGCGCATCAGCGGCGAGGCGCCGTTAAAACCCGTCGAGGATTATCGCCTGGTCGGCAAGGACGCCGCGCGCGTGGATATCCCCGGCAAGGCCACCGGCGAGCTGACCTATGTGCACGACATGCGTGTGCCGGACATGCTCCATGGCCGCGTGGTCCGCCCACCGTATGCCGGGCTCGACTGCGGCGATTTTGTCGGCAACAGCCTGCTGAGTGTGGATGAGGCGTCCATCGCGCATATCCCCGGCATTGTCGCGGTGGTGGTGATTCGCGATTTTGTCGGTGTGGTGGCGTTGCGCGAAGAACAGGCGATCAAGGCCGCCCACGCACTCCAGGTGCACTGGAAGCCGTGGAACAACGCCTTGCCGGACATGCGTGATGTCGAGCAAGCCATCCGCGACAACCCACGGGTACGCCGCACGGTGCTCGACCAGGGCCATGTCGACGAAGCCCTGGCGGGCGCCAGCCAGCGCATGCCGCGCAGCTATTTGTGGCCGTACCAGATGCATGGCTCGATCGGGCCTTCGTGTGGCGTGGCGGACTATCAAGCAACCGGCAGCCGCGTGTGGTCCGGCAGCCAGAACCCGCACCTGCTGCGCGCCGACTTGGCGTGGTTGCTGGAATGCGACGAAGCGTTGATCGACGTGATCCGCATGGAAGCCGCCGGCTGTTACGGGCGTAACTGTGCGGACGATGTGTGCGCCGATGCGTTGCTGTTGTCGCGCGCCGTGGGCAAGCCGGTGCGGGTGCAACTGACCCGCGAACAGGAACACCTGTGGGAACCCAAGGGCACCGCGCAGTTGATGGACGTGGACGGCGGGCTCAACGCCGACGGCAGCATTGCCGCCTATGATTTTGAAACCAGCTACCCGTCCAACGGCGCGCCGACCCTGGCGCTGTTGCTCACTGGCCGCGTGGAGCCGGTGGCGGCGATGTTCGAGATGGGCGACCGCACCTCGATTCCGCCCTACGCCATCGACAATATGCGCGTGACCATCAACGACATGGCGCCCATCGTGCGCGCCTCGTGGATGCGCGGCGTATCGGCGTTGCCCAACACCTTTGCGCATGAATCCTATATCGATGAGTTGGCCTTCGCTGCGGGCGTCGACCCGGTGGAATACCGCCTGCGCTACCTCAAGGACGAGCGCGCCATCGACCTGGTCAAATCCACCGCCGAACGGGCCAACTGGGCGCCGCGCACGGCGCCGATGCAAACCGCCAGCGATGACCACCTGTTGCGCGGTCGCGGCTTTGCCTATGCGCGCTATATCCACAGCAAGTTCCCCGGCTTCGGCGCGGCGTGGGCGGCATGGGTGGCGGACGTGGCGATCGACAAACACACCGGCGATGTGTCGGTGACGCGGGTGGTGATCGGCCATGACTCGGGGATGATGATCAACCCGGCGGGCGTGCAGCATCAGATCCACGGCAATGTGATCCAGTCCACCAGCCGTGTGCTCAAGGAGCGGGTGACCTTTGAAGAGTCGACGGTGGCGAGCAAGGAGTGGGGCGGCTACCCGATCCTGACCTTCCCCGAAGTGCCGCAGATCGACGTGCTGATGATGCCGCGCCAGGACCAGCCGCCCATGGGCGCCGGTGAGTCGGCCTCGGTGCCGAGTGCGGCGGCGATTGCCAATGCGATCTATGACGCCACCGGTATTCGTTTTCGCGAGTTGCCGATAACGCCCGAGCGGGTGTTGGCGGCGCTGAACGCCGGCACCCTTGGTGAGCCTGCCAAGTCGCCGGAAAAACGCAGGAAGTGGTGGTTCGGTGCGTTGTTTGCCACCTTGGGGGCGCTGATGGCGACGGCCTGGCCGTTTCACAACGAAATCGCACCGATCGCGCCGCCCGGCGCGGGCACCTGGTCCAAGGCTACCCTCGAACGCGGGCGCTTGCTGGCGGCGGTGGGCGATTGCGCGGTGTGCCATACCGCGCCGGGTGGCGCCGCGAATGCCGGCGGCCTGGCCATGCAAACGCCGTTCGGCACGCTGTACAGCAGCAATATCACCCCAGACGTGAAAACCGGCATCGGCGCCTGGTCGTACCCGGCATTCGAGCGGGCGATGCGTGACGGCATTGGCCGCGATGGGCGCAACCTGTACCCGGCGTTTCCCTATACCGCGTTTCGCAATATCAATGAGGCGGACATGCAGGCGCTGTATGCCTACCTGATGTCCCAGGCGCCGGTGAGCCAGGCGCCGACGCCGAATGCCATGCGCTTTCCGTTCAATTTCCGGCCGTTGATGGCGGGCTGGAATGCACTGAACCTGCGGCGGGGTGAAATCACCCCACGGCCTGAGCGCAGCGCGCAGTGGAATCGCGGCAATTACCTGGTCAATGGCCTGGGGCACTGCGCCGCGTGCCACTCGCCGCGCAACCTGATGGGGGCGCAGAAGGGCGGCAAATCCTTCCTTGCCGGGGGCGTGGTCGATGGCTGGGAGGCACCGGCGTTGACGGGCCTGTCCAAGGCACCGACGCCGTGGACCGAAGATCAATTATTTACTTACCTGAGCACTGGCTACTCCGATGCCCACGGCGTGGCGGCAGGCCCGATGGGGCCGGTGGTGAGTGAGTTGGCAAAGCTGCCCAAGGCCGATATTCGTGCGATGGCGGTGTACCTGGCGTCGCTCAAGGGCGAGGCAACTGCCGAGGCGCAAGTCCAGGTTGCGACTGTTGCGAACCCCAATGGCCGACGTGTATTCGAAGGTTCGTGCAAGGCCTGTCACGCCGATGGCCTGGGGCCGAAGCTGTTTGGGGTGAGCCCGTCATTGGCGAGCAATACCAACGTGTTCAGCGATCAGCCGGATAATTTGATCCAGGTGATTTTGCAAGGCATCAGTAACCCGGCGACCCAGGACCTGGGGTATATGCCGGGGTTCAAGGACAGCCTGTCGAATAACCAGGTAGCGGATCTGGTGGCCTACCTGCGCACGCGCTTTGCACCCAATGCGCCGCAGTGGAAGGGCCTGGAACAAAAGGTCGCGCACCTGCGCGCCAACCCTGGCACTCACTGACAGGACGCGGTTAAAACTGTGGGAGCGGGCTTGCTCGCGAATGCGGTGGGTCAGTCAATTTATCTGTCACTGGCCCACCGCATTCGCGAGCAAGCCCGCTCCCACAGGATGAACCGGTTTCTACCGGGAAATCGGCGTTACACCCCGCAGCACCAAGTCACTGATAAACCCCAGCCAATCCTGCTGCTGTCCCTTGTCCGCCAAATCTTCACCGAGGAATGAACTGAGGGTGTGGCGGTTGGAGTTATAGAAGTAGCACAGCGAGGCAATCATCAAATACACGTGTTTGAGGTCGATGTCCTGGCGAAACACACCCTGGGTCTGGCCGGCTTCGATGATCGGGCGTAACACGCCAACCGCTTCGCCCGACAGCCTGCGCATCTCACCCGACTGCCGGGCATGTTTACCCTGGTGCAGGTTCTCGATGCTCAGGATCGCCACGAACTCGGGGTGCTTGACGTAGTAGCTCCAGATAAAGGCCACCAGTTCACGCAAGGCTTGCACGGGGTCGCCCAGGTCCAGCTTGAGTGTGCTTTCGGCTTTATTGAACTGTTCGTAGACCTGTTCCAGCACACAGACGAACAAGTGTTCCTTGCTGCCGAAATAGTAATAAAGCATGCGGTCGTTGGATTCCGCGGCCTTGGAAATGGTGTCGACGCGCCCACCGGAATAGCCGTCGCGGGTGAACACCTTGACCGCCGCCTGCAAGATGCGCGCACGTGTCTGGTCGGCCTGTTGCGCCCGAATCCCGGTCTTTTTGATCGCCATCACAAAGCGCCTTGCCGCCAGTCTGGGCGCGAAATATAGCATGGGCTTTTTCGAGCCCGTTCTATGACCGACAAGTTCTGTAATAAAAACGCCATTGCGCTGGGGATTGGATTCGAGTCGGGCTATTTTGGTGCACCGCAATAAATAGAGTAGCCATGGATGAAATACCAACCCTTCAGCCGTACCCTGATTGCCACTGCGCTGGTGCTGACGGTCAGCGGTGTGCAAGCCGCGTCACAGGCCCCGGTGGCCGGTGAAAATGGCATGGTGGTGACCGCCCAGCATTTGGCCACTCATGTCGGCGTGGAGGTGCTCAAGGCCGGCGGCAACGCGGTGGATGCGGCGGTTGCCGTGGGCTATGCGCTGGCCGTGGTGTACCCGGCAGCGGGCAACCTCGGCGGCGGCGGCTTTATGACCGTGCAACTGGCAGATGGGCGCAAGACCTTCCTCGACTTCCGTGAAAAAGCCCCGTTGGCAGCCACCGCCGACATGTACCTGGACAAAGACGGCAAGGTCATCGACGGCCTCAGCGCCAAGGGCCACTTGGCCGTCGGCGTACCCGGCACCGTATCCGGCATGGAAACCGCGCTGAACAAATACGGCACCCTCAAGCGCGCCCAGGTGATTGCCCCGGCGATCAAACTGGCCGAAAACGGCTTTGAACTGGAGCAGGGCGATATCGACCTGCTGCACACCGCCACCGGCGAGTTTGAAAAAGACAAGGACCTGCGCGGGATCTTCCTGCACAACGGCCAGCCGATGCAGGTCGGCCAGAAGCTGGTGCAGAAAGACCTGGCCAAGACCCTCAAGGAAATCTCCGCCAAGGGCACCGACGGCTTCTATAAAGGCTGGGTCGCCAAGGCGCTGGTGGACTCCAGCCAGGCCGGCAAGGGCATCATCACCCAGGCCGACCTCGACAAGTACAAGACCCGCGAGCTGGCGCCCATCGAGTGCGACTACCGTGGCTACCACGTGGTCTCGGCGCCGCCGCCCAGCTCCGGCGGCGTGGTGATCTGCCAGATCATGAACATCCTCGAAGGCTACCCGATGGCCGACCTGGGTTATCACTCGGCCCAGGGCCTGCACTACCAGATCGAAGCCATGCGTCACGCCTACGTGGACCGCAACAGCTACCTGGGCGACCCGGATTTCGTCAAGAACCCCATTGCGCACCTGTTGGACAAGGACTACGCCGCCAAGCTGCGCGCCGCCATCGAACCGCAGAAAGCCGGGGATTCCCAGGCGATCAAGCCAGGTGTGTCGCCCCATGAAGGCAACAACACCACCCACTATTCCATCGTCGACAAGTGGGGCAACGCGGTGTCCGTGACCTACACCCTCAACGACTGGTTCGGTGCCGGCGTGATGGCGAGCAAAACCGGGGTGATCCTCAACGATGAAATGGACGACTTCACCGTCAAGGTCGGCGTGCCGAACATGTACGGGTTGGTGCAGGGCGAAGCCAACGCTATCGCACCGGGCAAGGCGCCGTTGTCATCAATGAGCCCGACCATCGTCACCAAGGATGGCAAGGCGGTAATGGTGGTCGGTACGCCGGGCGGCAGCCGGATTATCACCGCGACGTTGCTGACCATCCTCAATGTCATCGACTACAAAATGAACATCCAGGAAGCCGTGGACGCGCCGCGTTTCCACCAGCAGTGGATGCCTGAGACCACCAACCTGGAAACCTTCGCGGTGAGCCCGGACACCCAGAAGATTCTGGAAAGCTGGGGCCATAAGTTTGCCGGTCCCCAGGATGCCAACCACTTGGCGGCGATCCTGGTGGGCGCGCCTTCGCTGGGCGGCAAGCCGGTGGGCAACAACCGTTTCTACGGGGCGAACGACCCGCGTCGTAACACCGGTTTGTCCTTGGGCTACTGAGGCGTTAGACATTGCCCTTGACGCGGCTGGGCAAGCAGTTGCTCGACCGCCTCAAAGGCTGTGGCGCGGCGTGCTTCCCAGTCGCCACGTATCACCAGGGCGGGTTGTTGGTGCTGTTCGATCCAGTCCAGGCTGCCCTGGAAGAACACCCGTCGATCGGCCAGTTCAGGCTGGCAGCGCTGGCCGTCGGCGCTCCATTCCACGTCCTCGGGGGACAGCAGCAGGTGCAGGTCGTAATGGCGGGCCAGCAGCTCGTCATCCAGCCACGCCGGGCAGTCACCGAACAGGGTCTGGCTCCAGAGCTTGTTGGTCAGCAGGTTCGTGTCGAGGATCAGCAGGTGAGGCTGCTCGGCGCGGGCGGCGTCTTCCCAGGCCAGTTGGCCACGGGCGATGGCCGGGATGTCCGCCAGGGTGGTGTCGCGCTGGTGATGGTCGATGAAATAGCGCACGTATTCACCCACCATCAGCCCACCGAAGCGGGCGTGCAGTTGCGCGGCCAGCCAGCTTTTGCCGCTGGATTCGGGGCCGGCCAGTACCACTACTTTCATGCGTGCAACGCCGGGTCGGCGCGCCATTCACGCCAGCCCTGCACGGCGATCACGGTGAACAGTGCATACAGCGCGGCGGTGAGGTACAGGCCTTTGTAGAGGAACAGGCCGACAAAGATCACGTCCACGGCGATCCACAGCGCCCAGCATTGCACGCGTTTTTGCGCCATCCACATTTGCGCCACCAGGCTGAAACCGGTGAGGGCGGCATCCAGCCAGGGTTGCGCGGCATCGGTCCAGTGGGCCATGGCGGCGCCGAGCAGCGCGCTGAACACGGCGCCGACGGCGAGGCTGACCATGATCGCGGGCCAGCCCAGGCTTGTGACCTGGCGGCCCTGCTTGACCTCACCGGCGCGGGTCCATTGCCACCAGCCATAGAGTTGCAGGCCGGCGTAGACCACTTGCAGGAGCATGTCGGAGTAGAGTTTTACGTCGAAGAACACCCAGGTGTAGAGCAGCACCATCACCAGCCCGATGGGCCAGCACCAAGGGTTTTGTTTGACCGTCAGCCAGACAGCGATCACCCCCAGGGCGGCGGCGAACAGTTCAAGCCCGGACATGGTGGTTCCTTGGGAGAGTGGGTGAGGGCGGTGATTGTAACCAAGATGGTGGGTCGTAGGAATGCTCGTTCCCACGCTCTGCGTGGGAATGCATCCCCTGACGCTCCGCGTCAGGCCTGGACGCAGAGCGTCCGTGGCGGCGTTCCCACGCGGAGCGTGGGAACGATCATGAGTACTAGATCTTGAACTGGCGCAACAACCCCTCAAGCTGCTCACTCAACCCGCGCAAATGCGCACTCGCCACGCTGGATTGCTCTGCCGCCAGGGCCGTGCTGTGGGACAAGCCTGCCGCCTGGGTGACGTTCTGGTTGATGTCCTCCACCACATGCGCCTGTTGCAAGGTCGCGCTGGCAATCGAGGCATTCAGCCCGTTGAGGTTGCGCAACGCCTGGCCGATGGCGGTGAGGCTCGCCCCCGCCTGGCCCGCTTGTTCGATGGTCAATTGCGAGGCGCTGTGGCTGTCGCTGATCACTTTAACCGCCGCTTCCGAATGACCTTGCAGGCGCTCGATCATCACCTGGATTTCGGCCGTGGATTTTTGCGTGCGCTGGGCCAGCAGCCGCACTTCGTCGGCGACCACGGCAAACCCACGACCCTGCTCGCCGGCACGCGCCGCCTCGATGGCGGCGTTGAGCGCGAGCAAGTTGGTCTGGTCGGCAATTGAACGGATCACTTCCAGCACGCCACCAATCTGGGTGCTTTCACTGGAGAGCGTGCGGATCACCTCCACGGCCTGGCTGATGGTGCTGGAGAGCTGGTCGATCTGTTGCAGGCTGCCGTCGATATTCACCTGGCCCTGCTGCGCCTGGGCCTGGGCGTCGCGCATTTCGCTGGCGGCATGCTCGGCGTTTTTTGCCACGTCCTGCACGCCATAGGTCACTTCATTGATCGCCGTGGCCACCAGCTCCATCTGCTGGGACTGTTGCTGGCTGCGGTCGTGGGCCTGGCTGGCATTGGTGCCCAGCTCCGTGGACGACTGGCCCAGCGCGTTGGCACACGCCTGCAATTGGCCGACCACCTGGCGCAGCTTGGCGGTGAAGCTATTGAAGTGCAGCGACAGTTGAGTGACCTCGTCGCGCCCGTGGGTGTCGAGGGTGCGGGTCAGGTCGCTTTCGCCGCTGGCAATATTGCCCATGGCGTTCACTGCCGCCTGCAATGGGTGCACGATGCTGCGCGCGATCAGGATCACCAGCAGCGCCATCACCAGCGCAATGCCCAGGCCGATCAGCGAGGCTTTCCAAACCTGGCCGTTGAATTCAGCCTGCACATCATCCACATACACGCCGGAACCGATAATCCAGCCCCACGGCTCGAACAGTTGGATGTACGAGGTTTTCTCCACCGGCGCGTCGGCGCCCGGTTTGGGCCAGCGATAGTTGACGATCCCGGCGCCCTTGGCCTTGGCCAGGAGCACAAATTCATTGAACACCGCAAAACCGTCCGGGTCGCGGATGGCCGAGAGGTTCTGGCCGTCGAGCTTGGGGTTGGCCGCGTGCATGATCATCACGGGCGTCAGGTCGTTGATCCAGAAGTAATCATCGTGGTCGTAGCGCAGGCCACGGACTGCGCTGAGGGCTTGCTGTTGCGCGGCCTCGCGGGTCAGTACGCCGGTTTTTTCAAGGTTTTGATAGTAAGCCAGCACGCCGCTGGCGGTTTGCACCACGTGCTGGGTCTGCTGGCGTTTTGCCTGGTAGAGGTCGCCATGGATCTGCTTGAGCATCAGCAACCCGAGGGTCAGCAGCATCAACACGGCGACTATCAGGATCAGCCAAAGACGGCGGCTGATCGACATGCTGCGCAAACTGTTCATCGTCCTGTCACTCCGTGCTTTTTATAATTGTGTGCTGCATCGACAATTCCATCTTGTCTGATAGGCTTTCGGCCTGTAACCGAAAAACCTGAGTACTCCCTGATTTTTCACGAAATTTTTGCGCTCGGCTGGTGAAAATCCGCAGCGCATCACGATTACACGTGGTCAGTGAACATTAAAAAGACAGACAAGGCGTGCCGCAGCGCATGACCTTTGGGGGATACATGGATTTTTGGACCGCCATACAGGCATTGATTCTTGGCGTGGTGGAGGGGCTGACCGAGTTCCTGCCAATCTCCAGCACCGGGCACCAGATCATCGTCGCCGACCTGATCGGCTTCGGCGGCGAACGCTTTGAAGCGTTCAACATCATTATCCAACTGGGCGCGATCCTCGCGGTGGTCTGGGCGTTTCGGCGCAAGATCCTCGACGTGGTGATGGGCTTGCCGACCCAGCCCAAGGCCCAGCGCTTTACCGTCAACCTGATCATCGCGGTGCTGCCGGCGGTGGTGTTGGGGGTGATTTTTGCCGACCTGATCAAGCATTACCTGTTTAACCCGATCACGGTGGCCACGGCGTTGGTGGTGGGCGGGGTGATCATGCTGTGGGCCGAGCGTCGCCAACATGCGGTGCACGCTGAAACGGTGGATGAGATCACCTGGAAAGACGCGCTCAAGGTCGGTGTGGCCCAGTGCCTGGCGATGATTCCGGGCACTTCGCGCTCGGGCGCGACCATTATCGGCGGCCTGTTGTTCGGCCTGTCGCGTAAAACCGCCACCGAGTTCTCGTTCTTCCTGGCCATGCCGACCATGGTCGGTGCGGCCGTGTATTCGGGCTACAAATACCGTCACCTGTTCCAGCCCGATGACTTGCCGGTGTTTGCCATCGGCTTTGTCACCTCGTTCATCTTCGCGATGATCGCGGTCAAGGCGTTGCTCAAGTTCATCGCCAGCCACAGTTACGCGGCGTTTGCCTTGTATCGGATCGCGTTCGGCCTGGTGATCCTGGCCACCTGGCAGTTTGGCTGGATCGACTGGACGGCGGTCAAGCCATGAGCATTCAATACCCGCGCCTAAAGGCGCTGATTTTTGTGTTGCTGTGCGCCGCGCCGCTGATCGGCTCGGCGCTGCTGTGGTATCGCGGCGAAACGCTGATCCCGCTGGCCGCCTATGGCGTGGTCAGCGTGGTGGCGTTTTTCCTGTACTGGGGCGATAAACGCAAGGCCCAGGCCGAAGGCCCGCGCGTGCGCGAAAATATCCTGCATGCCGTGGAACTGGCCGGTGGTTGGCCCGGGGCGTTGATTGCCCAGCAGGTGTTTCGCCACAAGACGCGCAAGGTGTCGTATCAGGTGCTGTTCTGGGTGATTGTGGTGCTGCACGAGGTGTTCTGGCTCGACCAGTTGTTCCTCGGCGGCACGCTGCTGTCAGTCCTCTAGCAACAAGCCAACCTGCGTGCGCTTGGGCAGTTTGCTCACCACCAGTTGGTGCGAGCGCTGCAACAGGCCACGCAGTTCCTCGGCGCCGAGCGGATAGGGCGTGTTCATGATCACCCACTGCGCCCGCGCCAGGTAGGGCGCCGGGTGGATGCCGGGGCGGTCCACATGGCCCAGGAACAGTTCCTTGTCGACCTTGAACGCCAGCGAGTCACCGCGCAGGTTCTGCACGGCGAACATTTTGTTGCCGGCAATCGAGAACACGCGCACGCCGCCCCATTTGTAGTCTTCACGTGCGCCGGGCAGGCCCAGGCAGAACGCCGCGACTTGTGCTTCGCTCATCTTCATAGCAAACGGTCTCCGCAACCCTTGAAGGCTTCTTCCAGATAGTCGATCCAGGCCCGAATCGCCGGTAAAACACCACGGCGATGCGGGTAGACCGCCTGCAGCCAGCCGCCCGGCGAGGACCATTGCGGCAGCAACTGCACCAATTGGCCGCTGGCCAATTCTTCTTCGCAATACATCATCGGCAGCAGGGTAAAGCCCAGGCCCTGCAAGGCGCAGGCTTTGCGCACGATAAAGTCATCGATGCCCAGGCGCGCTTCCATGGATAAGTTTTCGGTATTGCCCTGCGGGTCGATCAAGCGCAAGTGCACCAGGCGATCGGCCTCAAGCGCAGCGAGTACCGGCAATTGCTTGAGATCGTCCGGGGTCTTGATTTGCTTGCCTTGCAGGAACTGTGGGCTGGCCACCAACACGGTCTGGGCCTGGCGCAGGCGCTTGGTCACCAGCAACGGGTCTTCATCGCCCAGTTCGCGCACGCGCAGGGCCACGTCGATGCCTTCAGCCACCAGGTCGACGCGTCGGTTGACCAACATCATCTCAAGCTGCACCAGTGGGTGAGCGGCGAGAAAGCCGGCAACCATCCCCGGCAACATGTGTTGGGCCATGCCCACCGGGCAACTCACCCGCAGGCGCCCGCGCGGTTCGCTGGACATGCTGGCCACGGCCTCGTCGGCCATTTCCGCCTCCAGCAGCATCGCCTGGCAATGGCGCAGGTAGCGCTCGCCGACGGCGGTGAGGGTCAATTGCCGCGTGGTGCGCTGCAACAGGCGCGCGCCGAGGCGTTCTTCCAGTTCGGCAATGCGTCGTGACAGCCGTGACTTGGGAATCCCCAGCAGCCGGCCGGCCGCCGCAAAGCCGCCGGCTTCGACGACTTTGGCGAAATAGTAGAGGTCGTTGAGGTCTTGCATGGTCAACCTATTGTTCTGTCAGTGGGACGAACTATCCGCGCCTGGCCTGCACAAATCCAGCCTGAAAAACAACCAGCACCTTGCAGGCACTGGCTTTTGGAGGGCAGAGGGCTCAGAACTGCGCCCCCGCCATCAACACATACTTCACATGCACGTACTCCTCGATCCCGTAATAGCTGCCTTCACGCCCATAGCCGGACTGCTTGATGCCACCAAACGGAACCGACGCCGTGCCCACTGAGCCCGAGTTGAGGATCACCATGCCAGCCTCCAATTGACGTGACAGGCGCAACGACCGGCCGAGTGCGCTGGTGTAGGCGTAGGCCACCAGGCCGAACTCGGTCTGGTTGGCGCGGGCGATGACCTCTTCTTCATCCTTGAACGAATAGAGAGCGAACACCGGGCCGAAAATCTCTTCGGTGGCCAGTGGTGAATCGTCCTGCAAGCCGGTCAATACGGTCGGTTCATAGAACAGCCCGCCCTTGGCGTGGGGTTTGCCGCCCATCAGCACCTTGGCGCCCGCCGCCCTGGCCTCGTCGACCAGGCGCACGACTTTGTCGAAGCCCTGTTGATTGACCAGCGGCCCGACCACAAAGCCTTCGCGCAGGCCCTGGTCCACTTCGACGTTGGCGACGGCAGCCTTCACGCGTTCGATAAAGGCTTCAAGAATGCTGTGCTGCACAAAGATCCGGTTCGGCGAGATGCACACCTGGCCGGAGTTGCGCAGTTTGGCGCTGACCAGTCCTTTTACCGCCTCATCGAGGTTGGCGTCCTCAAACACAATAAACGGCGCATTGCCGCCCAGTTCCAGGGTCATCTTCTTGATGGTTGCCGCGCATTGCGATGCGAGCAATTTGCCCACGCCGGTGGAGCCGGTAAACGAGATCTTGCGGATGCGTGGGTCGCAGGTAAAGATCAGGCCGATTTCCTGCGGGTCACCGACCACCACTTCAAGCACGCCGGCTTCGATACCGGCCTTGCGTGCGTAGTCCAGCAGCTTGAGGGCGGTGAGCGGCGTGTCTTCAGCGGGTTTGATCACCATGGTGCAGCCGGCGGCCAGGGCTGTGGCGACTTTGCGGGTGATCATCATGAACGGGAAGTTCCACGGCGTGATGGCTGCGACCGGGCCGATGGCTTCTTTGGTCACCACTACATTGGCATTGCGGTCGTGGGTGGGGATGGTGTCGCCGTAGACGCGTTTGGCCTCTTCGGCGTACCACTCGATAAAGCCCAGGCCGTAGTCGATTTCACCTCGGGCTTCGCTCAGGCACTTGCCGTTTTCACGGCAGAGCAGTTCGGCGAAGGCTTCCTTGTCGGCCTTAACGCTGTCGTGCCAGCGGCGCAGGATGTCGCTGCGCTCTTTGGCGAGTTTGCCGGACCAATCGGGAAAGGCCGCGCAGGTGCGGTCAACGGCAGCCTTGACCTGGGCTGAGGTGTGCTTGGCCACACGGCCGATTTCTTCACCGGTGGCGGGGTTGTAGACGATAAGCATGGGCAAACTCCGAAGGCTGAAAGTACAGGTTCAGGCTACGGAACACGGCGGCTTGAGCGAATATCCATTCCAATGTGCTGATTGCCTATTCCTATGAGTGCATAGCCATGGCGGTATTTGCGCAGTACCGTGCTGTTTTCGCCAGGAACCACGTGCCATGGGCCGCACCCAACGAATCATCGAGCTGATGGGCCGCTTGGCGCCTGTCGAAGGCTATAACCTGAGCGCTCTGGAGGACGTGCGCTTTCTTCGCTCAAATCAGCCGCTGCACCGCGTGCCGGTGTTGTATGACCCAGGCATTGTGATTGTCTGCCAGGGGCGCAAGCGCGGTTATCTGGGCGAAGAGGTTTACCTGTACGACGCCCAGCATTACCTGGTGGTGTCGGTGCCGGTGCCGTTCACCATGGAAACCGAGGCCAGCGAAGCAGAGCCGATGCTGGCGGTGTACGTGCGCCTGGATTTCACCCTTGCCGCCGAATTGATGTTGGCGTTGGATGGGTTTCCCGAGTTGCGCGAAGCCAAGCCGCGCGGCATGTATTCCTCGCCCATGGACGACAAACTCAGTGAGTCGCTGCTGCGGTTTCTCGAAGCCATGAGTGCGCCGATGGAGGCACGGGTCCTCGGCCCCGCGCTGATGCGCGAGCTCTACTACCGCATCCTCACGGGCGAGCAGGGCGGGTCGATGCGTGCCGCGCTTAACCGCCAGGGCCAGTTCGGCAAGGTGGCGCGGGCGATTCGCAAGATTCATGGGTTTTACCACCAGCACCTGGACGTGGAAGTGCTGGCGCGGGAGGCGATGATGAGCGTGCCGAGTTTTCATGCGCACTTTCGCACCGTCACCGACACCTCGTCGATGCAATACCTCAAGTCCACGCGCCTGCACCAGGCGCGCTTGTTGATGCTGCGCAACGACATCAGCGCGGCCACGGCGAGCGCTCAGGTGGGCTATGAAAGCGCTTCGCAGTTCAGCCGAGAGTTCAAGCGCTTGTTCGGGCGCACGCCCCAGCAAGAGATTCAGTGGATGAAGCGCACCTATGCGCTGCCGGCGCCCTCGTCGGCGTCTATTTATGTGTCGTCGCATTGAGAATTTAGATCGATTGTCCTGCTGGCAGGACAAACAATCACATTTGTGCCGTCTAATCGACTATTGGGTTCATGTGTAGGATTAACCTCATTCGATCGCCCAGCCGCGATCCTCACTTGGAGAACCCGCATGAAACTGTTGCATATCGATTCCAGCATCCTCGGCGACAACTCGGCTTCCCGTCAGCTCAGCGCTGGTGTGGTCAAGGCCTGGCAAGCGGCGCAGCCGGGTGTGGAAGTGACCTATCGTGACCTGGCTGGCGAAGGCATCAGCCACTTTTCCGGCCTGACCCTGGGCGCCCTGGGCACCGCTGCCGAATTGCGCGACGCCGTCCAAAAACACGAGGCTGAACTGAGCGCCACGTCCCTGGCTGAATTCATCGCCGCTGACGCTGTAGTGATCGGTGCGCCGATGTACAACTTTTCGGTGCCGTCCCAGCTCAAGGCCTGGATCGACCGTATTGCGGTGGCCGGCCAAACCTTCCGTTACACCGAAGCCGGCCCTGAAGGCCTGTGCGGCGGCAAGAAGCTGATCATTGTTTCCACCGCTGGCGGTCTGCACGCGGGCCAGGCAAGCAATGTGGGCCACGAGGACTACTTGAAACTGGTATTTGGCTTCCTGGGCATCACGGATATCGAATTTGTCCGCGCCCAGGGCCTGGCCTACGGTGAAGAAGTTCGCAGCAAAGCCTTGAGCGATGCCAACGTCGTAATCAACGAACAATTGTTCGCCGCCGCGTAAGGCTTGTGTAAAGTTCGCCTCTGTTCGGTTCCAATCTGAACCGGGGCGCCTAAACTCTGTATTCTGATCGCCTGAACGCGACCGGAGTACGGAGTTTTTTCGTTTGCCCGCTGTCATTACTTTGGCCCAGGTTATGCACACATGGGTTTATCACCCGCAGCGAGTGCCTTGGCCCATGGACTTTTCAAACCGACATGCCGCGGGTGTTGAACGTGGTCGCGCAGCAAAGGTGGACATCCCCATGATGCGTCTTTGTGCTGTTTTGGTTCTTTCCCTGTTCGGCGGCCTGATTTCAGTGCACGCCGCCCCGGCGCCGCACCCGCATTGGAGTGTGGGCTTTCATCGCATGAGTTTTCTCGACCCGCTGGATCAGCAGCCGATGAACGCCATCGCGTTCTACCCGTCCACCGACGATGAACATTCCACGCAGTTGGGCCCTTACCACGTGGCCGCCACCCAGGATTCCAAAGTCGCTATCGGGCGTTTCCCGATGCTGATGCTGTCCCATGGCAACACCGGTACACCGCTGGCGCTGCACGACCTGGCCACTTCACTGGCACGCAAGGGTTTTGTGGTGGTGGCCGTTTTGCATCCTGGTGACAACTACAAGGATCACAGCCGCCTGGGCACGGTGAGCAACCTGTACGGGCGGCCGATCCAGATTTCCGCAGCGATTACCGCCACGCTCGGGGATACGATGCTGTCGCCGTTCGTCAATATCGACCAAGTGGGGGTTATCGGGTACTCAGCCGGCGGTGAAACCGCGCTGATCCTGGCCGGGGCCAAGCCGGATTTCGACCGCCTGCGCCGTTATTGCCAGGAACGCCCGGAAGACCGCGATGCCTGCACCACCAAAGGAGAGCTGGTGGTCGACCGTGAAGACCTGCAGCCGCAAGCCGACCCACGTATTCATGCCTTGATGCTGATGGCGCCGCTGAGCCTGATGTTCGGCCGCCACACCCTGGCCGATGTGCACGTGCCGGTGCTGCTCTACAGCGGCGACGGCGACAAGCTGGTGGCCGTGGACAAGAACGCCGCCGCCCTGGCGCGCAAACTGCCGCAACCGCCGGATTTCAAACTATTGGCCGGGGCCGGGCACTTTGTGTTCATGGCACCGTGTGACAGCGACCAACTGCTGGCCATGCCGGCGATTTGCACGGATGCCGACGGTGTCGACCGCGAAGGCATTCACCGCGACCTGATCTCGGAAGCGGGGCGCTTTTTCGTGCACACTTTGGGTCAGTCGACCCGCGCCGGTTTGCAGACTGCTGATCAGTAAGCGCGGCGCTTGAGCTGCACGGTCAGGCACAGCGCCGTGACCGACAGCAGCGCAGCGCAGAAGAAAATCCAGCCATAGCCGAGGTTCAGTGCCACGGCGCCCATCAATGGCCCGGCAATCGCCAGGGCCAGGTCAAAAAACACCGCATACGCACTCAGCCCCGCGCCACGGCTGCTGTTGGGCACCTGCTTGATGGCCTCCACGCCGAGCGCCGGGTACACCAGCGACAAACCGAAGCCGGTGAGCCCGGCGCCGATCAGCGCCACACCGGTGGACGGCGCCAGCCACAACAGGGTCAGGCCGACGGTTTCGATGGTCATGCAGGCAATCGCCGCAGTGAACCCGCCGAAGCGGCTGATGGCCGAGATAAACACCAGGCGCGACAAGATAAAACACACGCCGAACACCGTCAGGCAGTACGCCGCACCGGCCCAGCCACGGTTGAGGTAATACAGGGTGATAAAGGTGGTCAGCGTGCCGTAGCCGATCGACGCCAGGCACAAGCTGGCGCCAAACGGCGCAATGCGCCCGAACACCGCCCAGAACGGCAAGCGTTCGCCACGCACCACCGGTACTGAGGGTTTATTGCGGATCAACACCAGGCCCAAAGCCGCCAGCACCGACAGCGCGATACCGAGACTGTTGTAGCCATAATCGGCCACCATCACCACGCCCAGCGGCGCGCCTATGGCAATGGCGCCGTAGGACGCGATACCGTTCCAGGAGATCGAGCGCCCCGTGTGTTCGGCACCGACCGCGCCCATGCACCAACTGATGGTGCCAACGCCGATCAGGCCTTGGGCCACGCCGAGCAGCAGCCTGCCGACGATCAACACCCCAAGGCTCACGGCGGGCATGCTTTCAAGCAAGGTGGCAAAAAACGTCAGCACGCCGCTGACCAGGATGCCCGCCAAGCCCAGCACAATCGCGCGTTTGGTGCCCACATTGTCCGACATCCTCCCCGCCATCGGCCGGCTGAGCAGGGTGGCCAGGTATTGCGCGCCGATGGTGACCCCGGCGACTACGGCGCTGAAGCCCAGTTGTTCATGCACATAGCCGGGTATCACCGCGATCGGCAGGCCGATGCAGATAAAGGCAATAAAGGTGTAGAAGACAATGGAGACGATCTGCAGGGTGATCGACAGGGAGCTGGGGGCGACGGCAGGCATGGTCACTCATTCGCGGGCGGGCGGTGAGGGCATGATGGCAAGGGCGTGGGGGAAAAGGAAGCTGGCTAACGGGTTTTGCTGAATGGGCCGCATGAGGCGAGGGCTTCATTGTGGCGAGCAGGCTTGCCCTGCGTTGGGCTGCGCAGCAGCCCCAATAAAAAACACCGCGTTCTGCCAGGCAAAACGCGGTGTTTGGTTTTAGGGCCGCTTCGCAGCCCAGCGCAGGGCAAGCCTGCTCGCCACGGGAAGCGGGTCTGCAACAGTAAGCAAGCCTGCCACAGCGGGTGCTTAGAACACCACGCCCTGGCTGCGCAGGTAGTCGTCATAGGTGCCGCTGAAGTCGATCACGCCGGTGGCGCTCAACTCGATAATGCGGGTGGCCAGGGACGATACGAACTCACGGTCGTGGCTGACGAAGATCAGCGTGCCCGGGTAGTTTTCCAGCGCCAGGTTCAGCGCTTCGATGGATTCCATGTCCAGGTGGTTGGTCGGTTCGTCCATGATCAGCACGTTCGGCTTTTGCAGGATCAGCTTGCCGAACAGCATGCGGCCTTGCTCACCACCGGAAATCACCTTCACCGACTTCTGGATCTCGTCGTTGGAGAACAGCATGCGGCCCAGGGTGCCACGGATCATCTGCTCGCCTTGGGTCCACTGGCCCATCCAGTCGAACAGGGTCACGTCGTCTTCGAAGTCATGGGCGTGGTCCTGGGCGTAGTAGCCCAGCTCTGCGGCGTCGGTCCACTTGATGCTGCCGGCGTCCGGGGTCAGTTCGTTGACCAGAGTGCGCAGCAGGGTGGTCTTGCCGATACCGTTCGGGCCAATGATCGCCACGCGCTCGCCGGCTTCAACCTGGAAGCTGAAGTCCTTGAACAACGGCTTGCCGTCGAAACCCTTGGCCATTTTTTCGACCATCACCGCCTGGCGGTGCAGCTTCTTGTTCTGCTCGAAACGGATGAACGGGCTCACACGGCTCGAAGGCTTGACCTCGGCCAGCTGGATCTTGTCGATCGCCTTGGCACGGGACGTGGCTTGCTTGGCTTTCGAGGCGTTGGCCGAGAAGCGGCTGACGAAGGACTGCAGTTCGGAGATCTGCGCCTTCTTCTTGGCGTTGTCCGACAGCAGTTGCTCGCGGGACTGGGTCGCCACGGTCATGTACTCGTCGTAGTTGCCCGGGAACAGGCGCAGCTCGCCGTAGTCCAGGTCAGCCATGTGGGTGCACACGCTGTTCAGGAAGTGACGGTCGTGAGAGATGATGATCATCAGGCTGGAGCGCTGGGTCAGGATGTTTTCCAGCCAGCGGATGGTGTTGATGTCCAAGTGGTTGGTCGGTTCGTCGAGCAACAGCACTTCAGGGTCGGAGAACAGCGCCTGGGCCAGCAATACCCGCAGTTTCCAGCCTGGGGAGACTTCGCTCATCGGGCCGAAGTGTTGTTCCAGCGGAATACCCAGGCCCAGCAGCAGTTCACCGGCACGGGATTCGGCGGTGTAGCCGTCCATTTCGGCAAATTCGGTTTCCAGCTCGGCAACGGCCATGCCGTCTTCTTCGCTCATTTCCGGCAGCGAGTAGATGCGGTCACGCTCAGCCTTGACCCGCCACAGCTCTTCGTGGCCCATGATCACGGTGTCGAGTACGGTGAATTCTTCGTAGGCGAACTGGTCCTGGCGCAGTTTACCCAGGCGCACGTTCGGCTCCAGCATGACCTGGCCGCCGGACGGCTCGAGGTCGCCGCCGAGGATTTTCATGAAGGTCGACTTGCCGCAACCGTTGGCACCGATCAAACCATAACGGTTGCCGGCGCCGAATTTGACCGAGACGTTCTCGAAGAGCGGCTTGGCGCCGAACTGCATGGTGATGTTAGCTGTGGAGATCAATTACTTTACCTATCAATGAGTTGCGAGCGTGGCGGCAGGAGCCTTCAGGCATGCGTCAACAGCGACATCAAGGCGCGAAACCCGGTCGCTGAGCAGAATATTTTGGCTGTGTGTTGGAATTTGGCGCGCATTGTCGCATATGTCAGGCGACAGTTGTATGGCAGGCGAACGATGGTTTTTCCAAGGTCTCCGGCATCGCCAGCCATAACAGCGCCAAGGCTGCCGCGGCCACGCCGGCCAGGGTCAGGAATGCCGCGTTGTAACCGGCTTGTTGTACGACGAAACCGGCCAGGCTGCTACTCAACGCCGCACCCAGGCCAAACACCGTGGACAACGCGCCGAGGCTCACATTAAAACGCCCGGTGCCCTGGGTCAGGTCCTTGACGATCACCGGGAACAGCGCGCCAAAGATCCCCGCGCCGATGCCGTCGAGCATCTGCACCGCCACCAGCCAGTACGGATCACTGGACAAGGTGTAGAGCACGCCGCGCAGCGGCAGGATCAGGAAACCTGCGAGCAGCAACGGTTTGCGCCCCCACACATCGGCCTTGAGCCCGACCAGCCAGGCCATCGGCACCATCACCAGCTGCGCGGCGACGATGCACGCCGAAGTCAGCGGCGTGGCCATCTGCAGGTTGATCTGCGCGAGCTTCTGGCTGACCAACGGCAGCATCGCCGCATTGGCCAGGTGGAAGAGGGCGCAGCAGATGGCGAATATCAGCAGCGGCCGATTGGCCAGCAGCACTTTCACGCCGGACGGTTGTTCGTGATCGCTGTGGTGGGCCGGGTCAAAGCCTCTGGCGACTTCATGGTCAATCGCCTTGGCCGATACGCAGCTCACGGCCACGATACTGGCCAGCGCCATTAAGGCCATCAGGTAAAACACCACCACCGGGCCATACAGGAACGCCAGGCCGCCGGCCAGCAGCGCGGCCACGGCATTGCCGGCGTGGTTGAAGGTTTCATTGCGCCCCGTACGCCGGGTGAAGGCGCGTGGTCCGGTAATCCCGAGGGAAATGGCGGATATGGCCGGGGCAAACACCGAGGCGGCCACGGCGCTGGCAGCCTGGGTCAGGGCCACCCAACTGAAGGTGCTGACAAACGGCAGCAGCAGGCAACTGGCGGTTACCAGGATCGCAGCCACGGCGATCACGGCGCGCTTGCTGCGTGTGCGGTCGATCAGCGCACCCGCCGGGCCTTGGGTGACCAGTGCGGCGATGCCCGCCAGGGTCATGACCACACCGATGCTGGCCGGGTCCCATTGGTGCACGGCCAGCAGGTAAATCGCCAGGTATGGCCCTAGGCCGTCGCGCACATCCGCCAGGAAAAAGTTGAGGCTGTCCAGGGACAAGGTATTACGCAGGTCAGAGTGATTGGCCACGGCGCTGTCTTCGCAAAGGGTGTTCAGGGGCTGGACACTCGTTGGGTTAGTGACCCATGGGCCTGAGCAGAAGTTTCGCGGCTGCTGAGGGTTTTATCTTGCAGGTATTTGGATTATTTTCCGTAGCCCGCTGAAATGACTCTCTGGAGACGCAATGGACATGCCCTCAGCTCAACAGGCTATCGCCAGTAACAAGGCCGCCTGGGACGCTTCTGCCGCGCTGCACAAAGACACCGCGACCTGGAACACACTGCTGCAATCGGTCGCTGAACCGACCTTTTCGCGCCTTGATCCGACTATTACCGCGCTGTTGCAAACGGTCGGCGTGGCCGGCAAGGCGGTGGTGCAAATCGGCTGTAATAACGGGCGTGAAAGCCTGTCGCTGTTTGGCCTTGGCGCGCGTGAGGTGGTGGGCGTCGATCAATCGGCAGCTTTTCTGGCGCAAGCGCGGGAACTGGCTGAATGTTCACCGCATAACCCGCAGTTCATCGAAGCCGATATTCATCACCTGCCTGAGCACCTGCTTGGCCGGTTTGATATCGCCTTGGTGACCATTGGCGTACTGGGCTGGATGCCGGATGTGGCGCTGTTCATGCAGCACGTGGCCAGTACCCTAAAGCCCGGCGGCACCCTGGTGATCTATGAGACTCACCCTTTCCTGGAAGTCTTCGACCCTCAGGCCAGCAATCCGCTATTGCCCGCCAGTTCGTACTTTCAACGCGATCCGTTCGTGCTGCAATCGTCGATTGTGTATGAAGGACTGACACAGATTCCTGGGCCGACGTCCTATTGGTACGTGCATACCCTGGGCAGCGTGGTCAACGGGGCGATTGCGGCGCACCTGCAGATCGAGCATCTGCAGGAGTACCCGCACTCCAACCGGGAAGAGCTGTATGACCAGTACGAACACCAGCCGGCTCAATTGCCATTGTGTTTTACCCTGACGGCCATCAAACGCTCGGTTTAAAGCGGTTTTGGCGCACAAAAAAAGGCCCGCGACAGTAGCGGCGGGCCAAGTGAATCACTGGAGTAGGTGGCCTCACGCTAAAGGCCTGAAGGTGAAGGCTGTGTGAAAACCCTGTCGGCGTTTCGGATACCTGCGGTTTCACCGGCGACGCACAAAGGTGCGCATGGTTTGCCCTGGCCCGGTGCTGAAGACGGTCGGGCGGGGCATGCCTTCATCCGCCGCGATAAACACAAAATCGTCGCCTTCGAGGCGATAGCTGGCGGGTAAGGCTTTGTCGGCGTCATCGCCCATGGAGTCCACCCAGGTAATGCGTTTGGGCGTGGTGCTGCTGTCCAGTGTGAACCGGCCAGCCAGCAATATGTCGCCATTCACGGTTTGGACTTCGAACTGATCGCCACGAATAGTGGTAATGGCACCCGGCGCGCTGTGTGCGTCGGGCGGGTTGTGTACGCCGCTGTCTTCCAGGCAGATCTGCTCCCAGGCGCCCTGGAGCGCGGTGAAGTCGGGGTCTGGTTGAGGTGTCATGCAAGTTCCTTTTGCGGGAGGTTGATCGGCGCGATTGTAACTGAAAGGGGCCTGGAACCTGGTTGGATGGCGAGTTTTTTCTGCGTTGGCAGCGCCACCGCCTGCACTGTAAGTAGCCCCACTCCGGGCTTGCGTCCAGACAGGCAGTTGCGCGTCCTACACGCTGCGTAGACAGCTTTTCACAATTCTTAGTTAACCTTTGGTTACAAACTGTGGCTAAATAAAGGCCAATGGCCTGGTTCCGGAAGAGACTTGTCCGGCCAGCCGCCAATGTGTAATTGTGATTTCAGGTGCTGCTTATTAATCCTCGGCCGTTGTGTGCACGCAGGAGCAGCCTGTTCTCTTCTGACTTGTGACGAATCCCTTGAAACTCATCATTGTTGTTCTCTACGTTGCCTCCATTGCGTATGTTCACCTGCGTGGCAGAGTGCGACACAAGTTGGGTCGCCAGCTTAGCGATCACTCGACGTTCCTGGCGCCGATCAACTGCTTCCTCTACTTGTTTTCCAAGCAGCCAAGCCGTCCGTTTCTGTCGCCCAGCGACTTTCCGGACCTGAGCCCGCTGCAGGAGCACTGGGAGGAAATCCGCCAGGAAGGCCAGAACCTGATGCGTGCGGGTGAGATCAAGCGCTCGGACCAATACAATGACGTGGGTTTCAACTCGTTCTTCAAGTCGGGCTGGAAGCGCTTTTATCTTAAGTGGTACGGCGACAGTCATCCGTCGGCGATGAAGTTGTGCCCGCGCACCACTGAACTGGTGCAAGGTATTGGCTCGATCAAGGCGGCGATGTTTGCCGAGTTGCCGCCGGGTTCCAAGCTGGTGCGTCACCGTGATCCTTATGCAGGCTCTTATCGTTACCACTTGGGGCTGGATACGCCGAACGATCCGGGTTGCTATATCAATGTGGATGGCGAGAGTTACTACTGGCGTGACGGTGAGCCGGTGATGTTTGACGAGACTTACATTCATTACGCTGAGAACACGACGCAGCAGAACCGCATCATCTTGTTCTGTGACATTGAGCGCCCGATGAAGTACCGCTGGGCGGCGGCGTTTAACCGGTGGTTCAGTCGTAATGTGATGGCGGCGGCGGGTTCGCCTAATGATGAGAGTGACAAGACGGGCGGGTTGAACCGTGCGTTTACGCGGTTGTACAAGATCCGTTTGCGTGGCAAGGAGCTGAAAAAGCGTAATCGGGCGCGGTATTACCTGGAGAAGTGGGCGATTTTTGCTGGGTTGGCGGTGATTTTTATTTTGATCTGACTTGCCTGGTTTGCGTTTTATTGCGGTTTTTTTGGTGTACAGATCCGTTGCTGTGGTAACGGCTACTTAGGGTTCCGCCCTTGCGGCGGGTCACTTTTGGCAAACGCCCGGAATGCCGGCCCAGCCAAAAGTAACCAAAAGGTCTTCGCCCCACCACTCGGTGCCTCGCCTAGGCTCGGCATGCCAGAACGAAGGCTTGAATCCGCGGGCCGCCTCAGATCAAAAGCAGAGCACGGCGGCCTGAAAGCCGACCTGAGTGGTTGAAGCAAGAGCCAGATCAAGTGCAAAGCAAAAGCTTGTCTACCTGGTTTAACTCGGTCTAAATGTGGGAGCGGGCTTGCTCGCGAATGCGGTGGGTCAGTGACAGATAAATTGACTGACCCACCGCATTCGCGAGCAAGCCCGCTCCCACAGTTGACCGAGTATGGCTCTGCTGTTGCTGTTGCTGTTGCTGTTGCTCTGGCCCTTACATCCTTTTCGATGACGAAGTCAGCGGTCTTTTGATCTGCGCTTTTGATCTTGATCTTGATCTGAAATCGCCCCGTCAAACACGATGGCCGGAATCTGACAGTGATTTGGGGGGTAAACCGGCAGGGATGCCGGTTTAGCCGCCCCGCGCCATGGATGGCGCGTGGCGGCGGCCCCCCAAATCAGTGTCGGATTGCGGGCATGCCGAGCCACAGCGAGGCACCGAGTGTTGGGGCGAGGACCTTTTGGTTACGTTTGCGTCCTTGCAAAAGTGACCCGCCGTAAGGGCGGAACCATAAGCGGCCGTTACCCAAATAACGGATATGTACACAACCAAAAAAACGCCCTGCACAGCAACATTATTCAGACACACCAAGTTAATGCCGTCGCAGACAAGCCAGCTCCCACCTATTGACCGGGTACGGTTACTACTACGACTGCGGCGGCTCAGCCCCCAGTTTGTCCCACATCTTCTTGCTGATCTTCTGCCGGTTGGCGTAACCGGCCCAAGGGTCGTCCTTGAGCGTGTCCAAACGCTCATGCAGATTAGCCACCGTCCACTGCTGCGCACCGCGTAACCCGTTCAATTCCTCCCGACTCACCGGCACCGAGACCGGCAGGCCCGGGCAGGCCCGTACCGAATAGGTCGCCACCGTACTTGCGCCGCGGGCATTGCGCAGGTAGTCGATAAAGATCTTGCCGATGCGATTTTTCGGGCCGCTGGTGGCGGTAAAGCGTTCGGGCAGTTGTTGTGCCATGAACTGTGCGATGGCCTTGGCAAAGGCCTTCACCGTGTCCCAGCCATCCCGGCGCGCCAGCGGGATGACCAGGTGCAGGCCTTTACCGCCGCTGGTTTTGACGAACGCTTGAAGGCCCAGTTCGTCGAGCACCGACAAGGTCAGTTGCGCCGCTTCCAGCATGCTTTTCCAGGGCAGTGCGGGGTCCGGGTCGAGGTCGAGCACAAACAGGTCCGGGGTTTCGATTTTGTCGGCAGTGGCGCCCCAGGTGTGCAGCTCGATCGTGCCCATCTGCACGGCGCCGAGCAGGGCCTTGGCGGTGTCGATTTCCATCAGCCGCGCGTGGCCGGGGTCGAGGCGCTGGTCCAGTTGCTTGATATGGGGAATGGCCAGGCGCTCTGCATGCTTTTGGAAGAATTGCTCACCTTCGATGCCTTCCGGCGCGCGCAGAAGCGACACGGGCCGGTGGTGCAGGAACGGCAGTATCCAATCGCTGATGCTGGCGTAGAAGTCTGCCAACTGCTGCTTTTGCGTGCCACTTTGTGGGTCGATCACGCGGTCGGGGTGGGTGATGTTCACGCCATTGCCGGGTTTTTTCGGCGCTGAAGCCTGCTTGAGCGATTTGGCCGCGCGCGGTTGCTCATGGATGATCTGCGCCACAGGCTTGTCGCTGCGCAGCGCAACGAACGCGGCTTGGCGTACCACGCCTTCGCGGGTCCATTCGGCGAAATTGACTTCGCCGACCAACTCGGGCTTCACCCAGTGCACGCCGCGTGCCTGACTGCTCGTCAGCGGTGTGTGCAGCGGCGAAGTCTTGCGCTCCAAAGGCGTGAGCTGGGCGTAGATCGTTTTGAGCGTGTGCTGATCAAACCCGGTGCCGACACGCCCGGCATACACCAAGCCGTTGTCGTCATTGACCGCCAGCAGCAGTGCGCCGAAGCCGGTGCGCGAACCTTGCGGGCGGGTGTAACCGACAATCACGAATTCCTGACGCAGGCGACATTTGAGTTTGATCCAGTCGGCGCTGCGGCTGGACACGTAAGGGCTGCCGACGCGCTTGCCGATCACGCCTTCAAGCGCCAGGTCGCAGGCGCTTTCGAAGATGTCGCGCTGGTTGGCGGCGAAGGCTTCGGAAAACCGCAGCAATTTGCTGCGGCTGCCCGACAGCGCAGACTTTAGCGCGGCACGCCGTTGTTCCACGGGGGCTTCGCGCAAATCCTGGCCCTGTAGAAACGGCGCGTCGAACAGGTAATAGACGATATCCAGGCTGCGGCCGATATCGAAGGCATTTTGCAGCGCCTGGAAGTCCGGCAAACCGTTGGCATTGAGGCTGACCACTTCGCCATCCAGCCAGCTGTCCTGGAGCTTGAGGGCTTGCAGCGCCTTGACCTGGCGCGGCAAACGCTCTGTCCAGTCATGACCGTTGCGGGTGAACAGGCGCACATCGCCATCGCGGATACGCGCCAGCATGCGGTAGCCGTCGAATTTGATCTCGTATTGCCAGTCGCCGGCCGGGGCGCGGTCGACCAGGGTGGCCAGTTGTGGCGCGAATTGATCGGGCAGGGCGGTCTTGGCTTTCTGGCGCTTTGCACGCGGTGCAGGCGCAGGCGCGGGCTTGCCCACGGTGGCGTCGCTGAGCACGCTTTTGGGCTGGGCCTTGACGATGTCGTAGTCTTCGGCCGGGCGGGCTTGCTGATCTTTTTCCTTGATCAGCAGCCATTGTTCCTTGTCGCCGCTGCCCTTGAGGCGGGTGCGCACCAGCGCCCAATCGCCGGACAGTTTTTCACCGACCAGGGTGAATTTGAGTTTGCCGGCTGCATACGCCTTGTGCGGATCGTCGTGAGGCTGCCAGACCCCGCGATCCCACACGATTACATCACCGGCGCCATACTGCCCGGCGGCGATATTGCCTTCAAAATTGCCGTAACTCAGCGGATGGTCTTCAACGTGGACCGCCAGGCGTTTCTGGCTCGGGTCCAGGCTCGGGCCTTTGGGCACGGCCCAGCTTTTGAGTACGCCATCGAGTTCCAGGCGAAAGTCATAGTGCAGGTTGCGCGCGTCGTGTTTTTGAATCACGAAAGATAGCGCCGAGGCCTTGGATTTACCGGCGGGCACCTCGCCTGCGGGTTCTGCGGTGATCTCGAAGTCGCGTTTGCGTTTGTACTCACTCAGGGGCTTGGCCATGGCGTTCTCCGGCTGATGGCGGGCTCAAGAGGCCTTTGTGCTGGCTTTTTTCGCGGCCGGTTTTTTGGTCGCGGGCTTTTTCGCGGCGGGCTTGCCGGCCAGGCTGCGCTTGAGCAGTTCGGTCAGGTCGATCACATCGGCCGATTTGCGTTCTTCGCTGCCGGCCTGGCTCTCAACGTCTTCAACCTTGCCGGCCTTGGCCTTCTTCGCCACCAGCGCCATGATCTTTTCCTGGAAGCTGTCGCGGTAGTCGTCCGGCTGCCAGTCGGCGCTCATGTCTTCGACCAGGCGCTTGGCCATGTCCAATTCGCCTTTGGCCAGGCTCGGTTTGGTCACGTCGCTGCCCAGTTCCAGCTCGTCGAGGCTGCGCACTTCGGCGGGCCAGCGCAGCATCACCAGGACCAGCGCTGACTCCAGCGGCATCAGCGCCGCCAGGTGTTGCTTGGTGTGCAACACCACGTTCGCCAGGGCGACCCTGGCGGTTTTTTTCAGGGTTTCACGCAGCAGTGCGTAGACCTTGCCGCCGCGTTTGTCCGGGGCCAGGAAGTAGGGCGTATCGATGTTTTGCAGCGGGATCTGGTCGGCGGCGACAAAGGCGATGATTTCGATGGTCTGGGTCGACTTGGGGTGGGCCGAGCGAATTTCGTCTTCGCTGAGCACCACGTAGCGGCCTTTCTCAAAGGCCACACCCTTGACGATATGGTCCTTGGTGACTTCCTTGCCGGTGGTTTTGTTGATGCGCTTGTAGCCCACCGGGTCCATGCTGCGTTTGTCCAGCCAGTCAAAATCAACGCCCTGGGAGGACGTGGCCGAGACCAGCGAGACCGGGATATGGACCAAGCCGAAACTGATGGCGCCTTTCCAGATTGCCCTTGGCATGGCTGCGGTTCCTTGAGAAGTGTCGGTGTTCTGGTGACTCGCAGGCGGGCGTAAAAGTTTCGACGGGCAGATGCGTGGACAGATGCGCTGACAGATCGTGTTACATCTGATGAGAAACTATTTAATGTCGAAAGCCGAACCCAAGGCGTAGCGTGTTATCGAAAGCACGTACTACTCGCCCCAAAGAGGTTTTGTCATGAACAGCTGTGTGCGTTACCTCGCCGTCGTCGCGCTGGGCCTGGCCCTCGCGCCATTGGCCCAGGCGCAGAACCTGCCCGGCAGCTACAACACCCATAACAGCCCAATCCATCGGGCCAACCCGAACAGCATGCAGGGCACCCAACCCAATGCGCCGGCCACCAACCGTGGGGTTCAACCCGCGCCGACCGGCCCTGCACCCACCGTCGAAAACGGCGGTATCGGCAATCGTTACCCGACCCGTAACGCGGCCCCGAGCCGTCCTGCCACTGCACCCAAAGCGCCCACTTACGATGCCAACGGCAATCGCCGGTAAGGACTCCGTCTTATGTTTCTACGTAAAACCCTGTTAGCCGCCCTTTGCGCAACCCTGCTGCCTGCGACGGCCGTCATGGCGGCGGATGCCCAGCAGTTCCCCAGCGAACAAGGCAGCATCACCGCCACCCCCATTGCCAAAGGCCTCAACCACCCGTGGGCCGTGGCGTTTCTGCCGGACAAACAAGGCTTCCTGGTGACCGAGCGCCCCGGCCACCTGCGCTTTGTCAGCCCGGACGGCAAGCTGTCCGCGCCGCTGACCGGCGTGCCGCAGGTGTGGGCCAAAGGGCAGGGCGGTTTGCTTGATGTGGTGCTGTCGCCCGACTTCAAGCAGGACCGCCTGGTCTACCTGTCGTATGCCGAAGGCGGCGGCGAGGGTGGCAAGGCCGGCACTGCCGTGGGGCGTGGGCGCTTGGCCGATGACATGAGCGGGCTCAAAGACTTCAAGGTGATATTGCGCCAGGAGCCCAAGCTGTCGACCGGCAATCACTTCGGCTCGCGCTTGGCCTTCGACCGCGATGGCTACCTGTTTGTGACCCTGGGCGAGAACAATGACCGCCCGACGGCCCAGGACCTGGACAAGTTGCAAGGCAAGGTCGTGCGCATTTACCCGGATGGTCGTGTGCCGGATGACAACCCCTTTGTGGGCCAGCAGGGCGTGCGCCCGGGGATCTGGTCCTATGGCCAGCGCAACCCGCAAGGGCTGGCGTTGAACCCCTGGAGCGGCACGATCTGGGAAAATGAACATGGCCCGCGCGGCGGTGATGAAATCAACATCATCGAGCGCGGCAAGAACTACGGTTGGCCCCTGGCAACCCACGGCATCAATTATTCGCTGACGCCGATTCCGGAAGCCCAGGGCAAGGCGGTGGAGGGCACTGTGCAACCCCACCACGTCTGGGAAAAGTCCCCCGGCATCAGTGGCATGGCATTCTACGACGCCGAGCGTTTCAAAGCCTGGGACCACAACCTGTTTATCGGCGCATTGGCCAGCCAGGAGTTGATTCGCCTGCAGTTCGATGGCGATAAGGTGATTCACGAGGAACGCTTGCTGGGCGGGTTGAAGGCGCGGATTCGCGACGTGCGCCAGGGGCCGGACGGCTTTCTGTATGTGCTGACCGACGAGGACAAGGGCGTGCTGTATCGCGTCGGCTTGAATCAAGACTGACAGAGCTCGATGAGCCAATGTGGGAGCTGGCTTGCCTGCGATACAGTCGATTCGGTTTATCAGGGAAACCGAGACGATACTATCGCAGGCAAGCCAGCTCCCACCTTTTGATTGCGTGTGGCTTACAGGCCCAGGTCAGACAACCCCGGATGATCATCCGGGCGCCGGCCCAGTGGCCAGTGGAACTTGCGTTCGGTTGCTTTGATCGGCAGATCGTTGATGCAGGCAAAGCGGTTGGCCATCAGGCCGTTTTCGTCGAATTCCCAATTCTCGTTGCCATAGGAACGGAACCAGTTGCCGGAGTCGTCATGCCACTCATAGGCATAGCGCACGGCAATACGGTTGTCGGTGAATGCCCACAACTCCTTGATCAGCCGATAATCCAGTTCCTTGGCCCATTTGCGCGTGAGAAAGCCCTTGGCCTCTTCGCGGTTATGCGCAAATTCGGCGCGGTTTCGCCATTGCGTGTCCAGGGTATACGCCAGGGACACGCGCTCCGGGTCGCGGGAGTTCCAGCCGTCTTCGGCCAGACGCACTTTTTGAATCGCCGATTCACGCGTAAACGGTGGCAGTGGCGGGCGTTGTTCTGCTGTGGATGACATGGGGCAGCTCCTGTAAATACCAAGGTGGTGTCGAAAGTTGCTCAGCCTGTGCGTTCAAAGTCCCAATAACGTTCGCGCCATGCATTGCGCATTATCAGCCGCTGTTGAATCGCCCATGACCAGGGCAACGGTAATGGCGCCATCGATGAGGATCAGCAGGTGCGCGGCCTGCCGTTCGGGTTCGGGGGTGCCATGTGCTTTACACAGTTCAAGAGCGTACTCGAACAGTTTTTGTTTATGCGCCTTGGCCAACAGGCGCACCGGATCTTGCGCGTCGCCGGTTTCGCCACTGGTGTTGATAAAGGCGCAACCGCGAAAGTCCGCAGCGCCAAACCAGGTCTTGAGCGCGCTGAACAACGCCAGCAGGCGCTCGCCGCTGCCTTCGCTGCGTTCCACTTCAGTGCGTAGCCACTGCATCCAGCGCGCGTCGCGGCGTTGCAGGGCGGCGATGACCAGTTCGTCTTTATTGGCAAAGTAACGGTAAATACTTTTGCGCGAGACGCCGGCGGTTTTCACCAATAACTCCATGCCGGTGGCGGCGATGCCGTGGCGATAGATCAACTTCTCGGTGACGTCGAGGATAATGTCGCGGGTTTCATTGCTGTTGATATCGTTCATGGCGAAGACAGTAGAACGATCGTTCTTCATGGTCAATTAAATTTTTTCCATCTGCCGCGGCGAGACCTGAGCAGCCCCATGGTGTAAGCTCTGTGCCTCTTCGGATTCGACCCATAGCGAGCCTTATGCCGTCGTTCTTCAAACGCTCCCTGTTGCCCAAACTGCGTGGTTTCCCGCTGTCTCCCGATGCCATCGACGTGCTGTCCGGTGCCGCTGCGTACCGCCTGTGCCTGCTGGAAAAAATCGCCCAGGCCACCCGGCGCATCTACATCGTTGCGCTGTACTTGCAGCAGGACGAAGCGGGGCAGGAAATCTACGACGCCTTGCACGCTGCCAAGGCGGCACGGCCCGAGTTGGATATCGTGGTGGTGGTTGACTGGCTGCGCGCCCAGCGCGGCCTGATCGGCGCCGGCAAGCAGCCGGGCAACAGCGCCTGGTACCAGGCCATGACCCATTCCCACGCCAGCGAAGTGCCGGTGTACGGCGTGCCGGTGCAAACCCGCGAACTGTTTGGCGTGCTGCACCTCAAGGGTTTTGTGATCGACGACAGCGTGCTCTACAGCGGCGCCAGTCTCAACAATGTGTACCTGCACAAGTTCGACAAATACCGCTTTGACCGCTATCACCTGATCCACAGCAAGCCTTTGGCTGACTCGATGCAACACCTGGTGGAGCATGGGCTGGTCGCGTCCAAGGCCGTGCATCGCCTGGACCTGCCAAACCTGCCGACCACCCGCAGCCTGCGCAATGACATCGGTGACTTGCGTAGCCGCTTGAAGCACGCGGCCTACGACACCACCACGGGGTTGCTGCCCAATGGGCACTTGTCGGTCAGCCCGTTGCTGGGTGTGGGCAAGAACAATCCGTTGAACCGGGTGATTCTCGAACTCATCGCCAGTGCCCAGCATCAACTGACCATCTGCACGCCGTATTTCAACCTGCCGCTGCCGGTGACCCGTGAAATAAACCGCGCCCTGGCGCGTGGGGTGAAGGTCGACATTATCGTCGGCGACAAAACCGCCAACGATTTCTACATCCCGCCCAGCGAGCCGTTCAAGGTGATTTCGGCGTTGCCTTACCTGTATGAAATCAGCCTGCGCCGCTTCGCCAAACGCCATCAGCCGATGATCGACAGCGGCCAGTTGAACCTGCATCTGTGGCGTGACGGTGACAATACCTATCACCTCAAGGGGATGTGGGTCGACCAGCGTTACACCTTGCTGACGGGCAACAACCTCAACCCACGGGCGTTCCGCCTGGATCTGGAAAATGCCCTGCTGATCGATGATCCCAAGGGCGAGTGGCTGGCGCCGCGGCGCACAGAGCTCGCGCAGATCTTCCAGCACACCACGCGTATCGAGCGGTATCAGCAATTGCAGACCCTGGTGGAGTATCCGCCCGCAGTCGGCAAGTTTTTACGACGGGTCAGCCGGGTGCGGATTGAAAGGTTGCTCTACCGGATCTTGTAAGTCGCCGCACTTCGCCTAGCAAACTCTCTCACTGCCTTAGCCGTCTTAGGAGTTTTCTTACACCCAGATTAGATCCAGGTTCGTACATTTCTCCCTAGACAGTTCTTAGGGACAAGAGCTCTTGCCACTTACTGGTACAGAGGAACTAGAAATGTCGAACATCTCGCCACTTTTTCACGCTCGCACGTATACCCCGCCGGTGCTGCCATCTGCACCAGCACCAGCCCATGGCCCCGCGCTCGAAACGGGTACTCGCGGCAAACGCAGCCTGGAACCCGAGTCGCTCTCGTCATGGACGCTCCCTGCGTTGCCAACGGTTCCTGCCGAGGCCGCGTCAAGCGCTGACCGTGCCTTACAGGCGGGGCTGGGGAGCCAGGCCTTGCGTCAAGCGACAGACCGCAGAGTCAACCTGGCCGCCAATACGACGATTTATCCGCTGTTCGATGCTTACCGGCACGCGTTCAATACGCCTGAGCTCCAGAGCTGGTTCCTGAGCAAGGGCATGGCGTTGTCGACGGTGGTGGTCAAGCCCGACTCGGTGACGGGCAGCGTCACCCGTGACGGTGTCACCAGCGTGCAAACATTTACCACCAGCGATGCATCCGGTTGGTGGGAAGCCAGCGCAAGGTTGCGCGCCGCTGCCCGCAGTCTTGATCCTGACGGGGCCGGGTTACCGTATGCCGACCTTACCGGCAGCACTTTTTCGCGCAATGCAGTCATGCGCTGGTATGGGGTGCAACCACCCGCTAGCGATAGCAACGTGACGCAAGCTCAGCAAGCACTGGCGGCCGCGGACTGGTCAGCACCCGAAAAGAAGGCTGAACTCGACACTCGCGTGCACACAGCCAGGCAAGCGATTGACGCCCTGGATGAACGCGCTCATCTGGCAGGCGTCCTGACTCAACACATCACAGACAAGCCCGATGAGCAAACCGTGGAACTGGCCGAGTTGGCCGTGCCCGTCAGCAACAGCTCAGGACTGACCCGTAACGAAGCCGGCAAGGTCGGGATCAGCGACGCTTTGCAGGCTTATGGATTGTCATTGCCCAAGACCGTGGGTGAGTTGCGTAATACCGTGCGCTGGCTGACCACGGTATTACCGCCGCCTGCACCGTTGGGGAATTACTCCGGCCTGTTAGGCCGCACCTGGGCACCCGGAGACTTGTCTATCGCCGATAAAGCCGCCTTGGCGGCGGTGGGAGATACCCCAACTGATGACAACTCAGGCGACGCCATGTTGGTGCTACTCAATACCGGAGGTATCCTCGATCGAAATACACCCGAGGATCTGCGTGCTCAAGCCGAACATTTCATCAGCCAAATGCTCAGTGACCCTCTGGTCTTGTTGCTGGGTGATAGTTTAGCGTTTGACCAGCGTTTTCGTGGCGCATCCGGCACCCGACAATTGTCGGACGCCGAACGCAAGCAGTGGATCATCGCTGCCATCAAACTCAAAATTGATCCACAGACGCCCGGGCGTCCAGGCACAATCGCCGGCTATGACCTGTATCAGCCAGGCAACAGTGGGCGCAGTATGGCCGAGGTACGCGCGGATCTCGAAGCCCATCTCAAACAGAACAAACTACTCGACCCCCGAGCCGCGCCGCTCGTGGCCCATTTGTTGCTGGCCAGTGCTGCGCCTGAGTTTCTTGTGCGGGGCATTCCCGACACGCTGCGCATGGGTTCGCCTGAATGGGCAGATTTGCGCCTGGGCGTCATGTTTGCCGAGCGTCAGGGCGGCGCCGGCGTTTCGCGTGCCATGAGTTACGCGCAGGTTATGGCACTCAGCCGGCTGGACCCGCGCACGCCGGAAGAGGCCGCCATACTCGATAATTACGGGATGGCCGCATTACTCGATTGGGGCTTGATGCAGGGCGTCTACACCCGACCGGCGGATGGGCGCTATACACCCCAGATGTACCAGCAGGCCAAAGAGGCTTTCGACGCGCAGCGCACGCAGCTCCTTCAAGCCTTGAACCACTTCAATGTGGCGCTGCCGACGCGAGAAAAACGTGCGATCGAGAACTTGCGGCACGTCTTTCCCGATCTCAGCGTTGAGCAAATAAAAGCGTTGCGTGTGTACATCGCAGACCCGAATGAACGTCGCAACCAGAAGTTGTCGGAGCCGGTAACACGCCCGTTGGTCGAGACGTACATGACCGGCGACCTGGTTGAGGGCCGCTGGATGCTCCTGACCCCGGGGCAGGCGCTGCCGAAATCGCCCACCCGCAAAACCCCGTTTGATTTCAACAAGGGCCTGAGCAAAGCAGACCAGGACGCTATTGATGCAAACGTGCGGGCCCTGGATGCCAAAATCGCCCAGTTACCGAATGTGCAGGCCCAGTTGCCCGCAGAGGTCGACACCTATTTGGCCAACCTCAAGCAGGGCTTGAGCACCGTCACCAAGCGCATGATTGCCAACCTGCCATTGGCTGATCGCCAGGCCCTGGAACTGGGCAAGGTCGAACTGTTTGCCCTGCGTGAGCAAGTGGACGGCGTGCCCACGCTGGACCAGACACCCGATCAGGTGGAGGAGCGGCGAGGGCGCAAAGGTACGTTGATACGCTGTGAACACTTGGGTGTGATCCGCTATTTTGAGGTCTTCCCGGATAAGTTGTTGATCATCAAACGTGATGATCTACCGGATACGTTGACACTGGGCGGTGAACTGCAAAACGACACCAAGGTGTACGGGCGTTGGGCACCTACCAAAACGAAACTGCAGAACGGTTTGGAGGAACCGTTTGATTTTGTGGCTTACAGCTCCGACGCAGTGCCAAGGCCCGGCGTCAAATCGCCACACGTCATTATCGAAAAAATTGGGGATACCTTGCCCGCCGCGCCGTCGACCGAGCAGAGCGATATGCAAACGGTGGTGCCCAACAGTTTTTCTTCGGCCCGCACCCAGTCGATTGTCGAGCGCCTAATGCAGGGCAACTTTGTTCATCATCGCGACACCACGTTGCAGCTCGCTCAGGGCAAGTTGCCGTTGGAGCAACAGCGCGAGCTATCGGCTCACAGGGACCAGGTGCTGCTGGGCATGATTCCGTTCGTAGGGGCAATCATGGATCTGGCCCAGGGCAACGTCGTCGAGGGCACGCGAGGGCTGATTATCGACACGGTGGGCGCCATTATCGGGGGCGCAGGCTCGACCCTGAATGCCTTGTTCAAATCCACAAAAGTTGTCGCGCCCTTCGGTGCCAAGGCTTTTCGCGTCCTGGAAAAAGGGGTCAGCGTCGTCAGTGGTTTCCTGAACCCACTGGATGGCACGGCGGACCTGCTGACCGGCGTTGCCAAAGGCATATTCAGCCTGCCTAAACTGCTGAACAAGGCACCCACGCCTTCGCTGGTGACCACGCTGGGCTCTGTGGAGGAAAAAATGCGTACATGCCTGGGCGTGAGCCGCGTGCTGAATCAACCTCCGCCAGCCCCAAGCCCTGCCGGGCAGAGGGCCACTCACAATGGGCACAATTATTCGGTGCCGGTTCAAGCGGTGCAAATCGGTACTTATTGGTATGCGACGGATCCCACCACTCATTTGCCGATCGGCACCCCGTTGGACGGGTTTAAACCGCTGAACGCGACGGCTGCATAAAAAACGCCCCCAAGCCTGGCCAATGCTTGGGGGTGTTATTGCCAAGATTTTACTGCCATCTAGTTAAGAAAATGCCTACGGCCCGACTTCGCATTACTTAATATTTTATTAATCAATTGTTTTTTAGGGACGAGAACACTCATCAACTCAATCGGTAGAGAGATTTTGAATGTCGACAATCCTTGCAAAAGGTGGCGTTCCGGTTTTACCCCTTTCTTCCTCCGCTCAAGTCAGTACCCCACACATCCCCACCGCCGATGTACCGGCTTCTCCCTCCGTTATCGCTGTGACCCCAGGCCCCAGCCCAACTGATACGCATCATTCCAGGTCATTGCGCGAGGTGAAGCTGCAGGAACAGGCAGGCCGGGACAAACGTGACACTGACGTTAAAAGCGCAGCGGTGCCACCTGCCAAAGCAGGCAAAGTCAGGCGGCGATACCCCGCAGCAGCGGACGCTGAAAAGGCGGACATCGCGCTGCAGAAAAGGTTGGTTAACGGGTTGAACACTGACAACGCGGATGAAAAAGCCAATCCTGAAAAATCATCCGTAGAGCCCTTCATCGAGATGTACAACCAGGCGGTTAATGAGCCATCCGTCCAGGCGTGGTTCCGTTCTCAAGCGTTGAAGCCCGAAACCATACGGGTATTCAATGATTGCGTTGTGGGCGTTGTGGTACGTGACGGTAAAGAAACCTTACAGCGTTTTTCGGCCACTGATGGTTCTGGCTGGGGGCAAGTCAGTCAAACGATCTCGGCCCTGCAACAGGTGCTTTCGCCGAGCAACCTGGGCCTTCCCGCAACTGGCCGTCCCAACGCCATTGGCCGTGACGTGTTGCTGGATTTTTACGGCGTAAAGCCACCGGAAAGTGAAAAAAGTGCCCACCACCTGAGCAAGCATCTCAAGAACAACGGGTGGCCCAAGATCACTGCGGCGCGACGCGATGAATGGCAACGCCAGTTCAAAGAGCTGGCCCAGCGTCGTGAGGACAGTGCGGTACGTGCACGCGTGGTAGAGCAGTTTCGCTCACAGTTCACGGGTGAACCCGACACGAACGTGCTTGACCTGGATGACCAGAACGTGAAGGTCGATCCGGGTTCCTCCCTGGATCAGCGCAGCAAAAAGCCGCGCCAGCTTTTTCTTCAGTTTCTGGAGTCTGCGACCTTCCAGGCCTTTTTGAAGAAGGCCGGGTACGATCTTCCTGGCAGTGAGTTCCGGATGCCTGAGTTCAGGCTGTCGGAGGGCGACTTGCAGATGCGTAATCTTGCCGGGGATTGGGTTTCCATACAGCAAGCTTTCGACCATGAGGTCGAGCGGGCGTCGAGAAATGACGACGCTGAAGGGAAGGCGGCACGCAAGATGAACGAGGCTTACGACCAGTTAGTGAAGATGAGCAAAAAGACCGGGAATGCGCTGTACTCCACACGCACTTATGATACGCGTCAGGTCCTGGCGTTTTACGCGCCCGATGTCCCGAAAACCGTCGGCCAGTTGCGTGCGACGATCCATTGGTTAACCACTCAAATGCCGTCGCCGCCGCTGGCGGGTGATTACGCAGGCATGACGCCGTACGGCGGGCCAGGGCTGTCCTCCCACGTGACGCAAACGCTCCAGGGTCGATCGGCGCAGGTCGAAGTGGCGCTCAAGGCCTTTTCCCCCCCTGCCTCAGGCTTTCAAGCCTATCCCGACCCGGACAGTCATCTCGCCGCTTTTTTTGATTCGCCACAGGCCATTGCCATGGCTGAAGACATTGCCAAGTCCATTGGGCTCTATGCTGTGGCCGATGGCCAAGCGTTGACGAGAACCGATCGCCACCAACTCTTGGCCACCACGCTCAAGTTCTGCGTCGATAGCCCGGTGCCGGGCAAGCGGGGCACGGTGGCGGGCTATGAGTTGTATCAGCCTGGCAATAAGGGCCGCACGCTTAAAGAGGTGCGTGAACGTGTCGAGAGGCACTTGGAAAGTAAGGGGGTCGACCCTAAGGTTTCGGCCCTGATGGCCCATCTGTTGCTGGCCCAGTCGGCACCGGAGATGCTCGTCAAACGAGACCCTGGCGTCGATGCCGAAAAGGCCAAACTGTTCAACCAGGACCCGGAGAACATCAAGGTCGGCAGCACAGCCTGGATGAACATGCGCCTGGGCTGTGAGATAGCGGGCGATTCACGCTTGAATCTTACGCAAGTGCTCGCGCTGGCACGTCAGGAGGCTACAGGGCCTAAACAAGAAGCCTTGATCAAAACAATGGGGGTTTCGCCACTGTTGGATTGGGCAGTGATGAACGGCATTTTTCCAGCCACTTCAGATGGTCGCTATTCGACAGGGGATTACGAGGCCGCGTCGAAAGCCTTTTCCGAGCGCGAATACCAGACCCGTGAGGCGTTCAACGTACTGATGAGCGAGCCGCCTACTGAATCAAGCGTGCTGGTCCGACAACTGCTGCTGCTGTTCCCGGAAATGACCGAGGAGGAGATTCGCAACCTCAAGGTGCCTGATTATCCCGATACAGGTTTTTCCGCCGGTGCATTCAGGTCTGGAAAAACCGACCGCAATGAGAAGTTTTTGATCGATGTCATCTTGATGAATTACAAGGACAACAAACCCTTGCTTGGCGTCAAAGACTATTGGACGCGTAGCGCGTTTGCTCATACGAAGGTCGACTTCGCGACCTTTAAGGAGCGGCTCAAGCAATTGCCCAGGATCGAGCCATTAGTAGCACCTGCCGTCGATAAATACATTGCCGACCTCCGTGCAGCGCAGTCAACCACATTGAAGCTGATGATCGCTGATCTACCCCTTGAAGATCGCAAGGCGCTGGAGTGGGGGAAGATCACGTTCTATAGCGTGCGCAAAACGACCGGAGACTCACTGCGCGTCGATCAAGGGCCGGACTCAAAAGTCGAACAGAGCAAAGGCAAGCATGGCCTCTTGCTTCGCTATGAAACTGGCCTGGTCAAACCCAGGTTCGGTTACTACGAAGTTTTCCCAGGGTCCATGACGATGGTCAAGCGACCGGACTTGCCCTCCAAGCTGCCGCTTGACGGTAAGGTGGAAAATGAAACGCTACGCGACAGTCTCTATACCTATGCAGGGCCGGTGATCCGGAATGGAACGACTCAACCGTTTGATTTTGACGCCTACAGTACAGGCTCTGAGCCGCGTGCTGGGGTAACGTCGCAAGTGATTATCGAGGAGCTTCCAGACCCGATACCCGAGAGGACGGGCCATATTCACGATCGGGCACCGAACACCTTTGCTTCCTCCAAAATATCTCAGATAGTCGATAGGCTAGTAGCCTATAACTTCAAAGATGAACGTGACGCACGGATCGCCTATGCCAATGAACCCACGGACTTGTACAAGCGTAATCACCCTTTTTCCACGAGCAGTCTGTTTTCTGCTGAAGGTACTCGAATGTTGCTGAGTCTGATTCCTTTTGTGGGGGCGATGGCGGATTTGGTGGAGGGTAAAACAGAAGACGGCGCGAAAGGCCTGATGATCGACGTCTTGTCTTTTTTTGCGACCGGGGGGTGGTCGGGATTAAAGGCGTTTGGCAAAGGCTTGAAAATGTTGATCCCCTTCAGTGGCACGCCATTCACCTTGGCCGCGCTCAAAGGCGGGGTGACCTACATTCGTGGACTGTTCAACCCATTGGAAGCCATCCCCAGCATTTTTCGTGGGGGGGTAAATGGTGTTAAGGGGCTGGGTAAAGTCGCCAACGGAGTCCCGGTTCATATCGGCTCGAACATTTATCTGCCGGTCACTACTTTCGAGCAGTGGCGATGGCTCTCGGGCGCTTCGGATTCGGTGTTTGGCAATCGGAGGAAAAACTTTCCAGGAGCCCGTAAAGGTTTCAGTGGCGGCCAGGAGGTCCTGGCGGTTCAGAAGAACGGCTCGTGGTATGCGATCAACCCCGTAAGCCATAAACCCGAAGGGACTCCACTGGAGCACTTCAGGCCCGCTCCCGTGTGATGTTTGACACCCAGGTGTTCGGCCGCCCCGCAGGGCTGCACGAACGCCTGGGCGCATCCATCAGTTCAAGCCCAACTTGCCGCGCAGCATCGACAGGTCTTCAGCCAAGGTGTTGACCGGGCCCACCAGGGCCTTGCGGTCGGTTTCCTTGACCTTGTCGTAGGTCTCATAACCGCCATCTTTGGTTTTGTACTTGGCCAGGATCTTGTCCACGGCGGCAAAATTCTTGTCGACCTTGGCCAGGAAGACTTTGTCCTGCTTCTCGATCTGGCCACGGAACAGGTCGACGATTTTCTTTGCGCCGTCGATGTTGCCCTGGAAGTCATACAGGTCGGTGTGGCTGTAACGGTCTTCTTCACCGGAGATCTTGGTGGCCGCCACTTCTTCCAACAGCGCTGCAGCGCCGCCGACGACTTTTTCCGGCGGGAAGGTCAGGCCGTCCACGCGGGTTTTGAGGTCGTTGACGTCGGTGTTGAGCTTGGCGGTCAGCGCTTCCAGACCTTTGGTGGTCTTCTCGGAGAACAGCACGTACTCGATGCGGTGGAAACCGGTGAAGTCTTCAGCGGTTACGCCTTTCTCGTGGTCGTCGACACGTGAGTCGATCGAAGCGTCGAGGTCGCTGAACAGCTCGGCGATCGGCTCGATGGACTCATAGTGCACGCGGGTCGGCGCGTAGAGCTTCTGCGCGGCGGCCAGGTCGCCCTGGTTGATGGCATCGGTGAACGCCTTGGTCTGGGTGACCAGTTCGCCGATTTCTTCGGTGACGTAGATCTTGTAGTCCGACACCGGGCCTACCAGGTCCAGAGGCGCGGTGGCGGCGAAGGCTGCCAGCGGTGAGAGGGTCAATAGCAACGACAACGCGATAGTCGACTTCTTCATGGGACGTTTTCCGCTCTGGTTTGTTTTAGGTGTTGGCAGTGGTTTGAGAGTGCGTTGCAGCGAGCAGTGTGCGGCCAAGGAAGTCCTTGGGCCCCGTTACTCCCGGCAAGGTGAAGAAGTACCCGCCGCCGACCGGCTTGAGGTATTCCTCCAGGGGCTCGCCGTTGAGCCGGGTTTGGACACTGATAAAGCCTTTCTCCAGGTCGGCCTGGTAGCAGATGAACAGCAGCCCCATGTCCAGCTGACCGTTTTTGTTGACGCCGTTGGAGTAGTTGAACGGCCGGCGCAGGATCAGGTTGGCCTGAGTCTGCGGGGTACGCGGGTTGGCCAGGCGGATGTGTGCATCGAGCTTGGTCAACTTGCCTTGCGGGTCCTTGCTGTAGTCGGGAACCTGGGTTTCTTTGTCGCCGTCCATGGGCGCGCCGGTCGGTTTGATGCGGCCGATGATGCTTTCCTGTTCCTGCAAGGGCGTGCGGTCCCAACGCTCGACGAAGTTGCGGATGATACGCACCGCCTGGTAGCTGCCGTTGGCGGCCCAGGCCGGTTCGTCGCTGCCGGGTTGTACCCAGACGATCTGGTCCATGGCCTTGGCATCGTTGGAGTTCGGGTTGGCCGAGCCGTCACGAAAACCGAGGAAGTTGCGTGCGCTTTGCGCCGGCTCACCGGGTTTGGCCGGTGCCTGGGGCGGTACGCTGCCTTCCTGTTTCCAGCGCACCAGCAGCAAGTCGGGCAGGTTCTTCACGATGTCGCGCAGGGCGTGGATATTGGTGTCCGGGGTGTTCGAGCTGAATTGCAGGCTCAGGTCGCCGTGACACTGCGCGGGTTCCAGCGCGTCGTTGGGGAAGCCCACCATGCGGCTCAGGCGCTTGGGTTTGGCTGCGGCCAGGCCGAAACGCTCATCGAACAGCGATTCGCCGACCGAGACGGTGATGGTCAGGTTATCTGGCGTCACCACCGGGCCGAGGATCCCGGAGTCGGTGGGCGGCAGCTTGGGGTCAACTTGCGGCACGGTGCCGCCGGTCATCAGGAACGCGATGCGCTCATTCAGGGTGCGGAACAGGCGCTCCAGGTCTTCGCGGTCACTGGCCAGCACGTCGAAGGCGACGAGCATGCCGCAGGCCGGGCGCGGGGTGACGATGCCGGTCTGGTGCTGGCCGAAGAAATCGTGGTGGTCCTGGGTCTTGTCACTGCGCGGTGCGGTGGTGACTTGTTCGGCCGCAGCGGCCATGGCCGGGCAGGTCAGGGTGCTGCCGGCAATCGCGGCGCCGGTGGCGGCCATGCCCAACAGGACGCGGCGGCGCTGTGCTGAAAAGTGTGCGGAAAACTGTTCTGAATCACTCATGTCTTAGGTCGTCTTCACTGCAGGCCGGAAAGGCCAAGGGCGGGGTCGATTCCATCGAGTGCAACGGCCAGAGCCTTGGCCTTGTCGGCGATCTGCTTGCGTTGATCGGCCGTGACGCTGTCGTAGCGGCTGTACTGGCCGTCGACTTTCAAACTGTTGAGCTGTGCATCGAAGGCCTCCAGGGCGCTGTCGATGTTTGGCAACAGGCCCGGTGCCGATTTGCTCAGCAATGGACGCATCAGGTCGACCACCTTGCGGGCGGCCTCCAGGTTGGCGGCAAAGCCGTTCAAGTCGGTATGGCTGTAGCGCTCCTCTTCACCGCTGACGGCTCGCACATCCGCCAGGCTGTTGAGGTTGCGCACCACAATGCTGACCAGTTGTTCCGGCGGCAGTGATTGCGCAAGCAACTGTTGCTTGAGGGTGGTGACGTCAGTGACCAGGTGTTCGGCGACCGGGCCCAGGCCATCGAGACTGCGCTGCTGGAACAGGCTGTATTCGAGGCGGTGGAAGCCGCTGAACGCCGGGTCTTGCTCGCGTTTTTCGAAGTAATCGGCGCGGGCGTTGATCGCGTTGTCCAGTTGCGCCAGGCGTTGCGCGGCCGGAGCCAGACGCTGGTACGCCTCACGGGCCGGCACATACAGCGCCTGCGCCTGGGCCAGGTCACCGGCGGCAATCGCTTGCTGCAGCGCGGTCACGGCCTTGACCAGCGCACTGCCCTGGCCGCTCAGGTACACCCGGAACTCCGACAGTGGGCCGATAAACGCCACCATCGACGGCTTGGCCTTGGCCTGAGCGTCGGACTCGGCGGTCGGGGTCACATGCAGCGTGCCGCGCGGGTTGCTCAGCAGGCCGCAGGTGATCGCATAGTCGCCGGGCAACAGGTTGGCGTTGATCACCTGGCTTAGGCCCGGCGCGATATTTTCGCGTTCTTCGATCACCAGCACGCCGTCAAGGATTTCCCATTCCACCGCGCGGTCGGAGCGGTTGATGATGCGAAAACTCGCGCGTCCGGCGGGTACGCTGATTTCATTCGGCTCGCAGGCGTGGCCGTGAATGGTCACCGCGATTTCGTTGTGATTGGTCTGGCGCTTGGCGGCAGCCAGTTGCGAAGCGTAATAAAACAGCGCACCGGCGGCGATCATCACCACCACCGAGCCGGCCACTGCCCAGCGCAGGGCGCGCGACGGCGGTGCCGGTTGAAGGGTTGGGTTGGACAAGAGACGGTCCTTACTGGCTGGAAACGGAAGAGGGTTGGACGACTGACTTGGCAGGGGGCGAGGGCAGGAAGAACATCACCAGCGCCACTACCAGATAAATCAGATAGGCACCCAGGGTGCTCACGGTCGGCGCTTCCTGGTAGCCGAACATCCCGGCGAGCACCGAGCCCAGCGGGCTGTCCATCGGCAGCACGGCACTGAAGTCGAACAGCACGGTTTGCAAGTGGTTCCACACTCCGGCTTCGTGCAGCGCCTGCACCGAGTTGGCAAGAATGCCGGCGGCCACCACCAGGATGAACAGACCAGTCCAGCGGAAGAACGCGCCGAGGTTCAGGCGCATGCTGCCGGTGTAGATCAGGAAGCCGACGATAATCGCCAGGATCAAGCCGAGCAGGGCGCCGATCGGTGCGCCCGGGCCTTCGCTCTGCTGGAACACGGCGAGCAGGAAAAACACGGTTTCCAGGCCTTCACGGGCCACGGCAAAGAACACCATGGCGATCAGCGCAATGACTTGGTGCTTGGAGCCGGCCAACGCGTGATCCAGGGATTCGTGCAGGGAATGCTTGATGGAGCGTGCCACCTTGCGCATCCAGAACACCATGGAGCTGAGGATGCCGACGGCTACCAGGCCGACAATGCCTTCAAACAGTTCCTGTTGTTTCTGCGGGAACTCCGCACTGACCAGTTCCAGCCCCCCACCTACCAGCAGGGCCAACGCAGCGGCCAGGAACACGCCGATCCACACGGCGGGCATCCACTGGCCACGGCCGGTTTGCTGCAGGTAACTGGCGATAATGCCAACGATCAATGCGGCTTCAATGCCTTCGCGCAGCATGATTAGAAAGGGAACGAGCATTCGGCACCGCATCAAGGCTGGATAGGATGCTAATTTGTAACATAATGATACTCATTACTAAACAGCCAATATGGACCTTTGCTGAACTGCGGCTGAACGGTGGTGGCGAATCGCAACCGCCCTTATGATGCACTCCATCTTTTGCAGCATTGAATAGCCCGATTCCCATGGCGGAAAAAGACACCATCTCCATCCATCTTGTGCGCGAAGCCTTGCTGCAAAGCTGCGCGCCCGGCGCGGCCACGGTTGAAGCCTTGAGCAAGGTCGGGATAGACCCGACATTGCTGGCGCAGCCCGACGCCCGCGTACCGGCCACCGCGTACGCGCGGCTGTGGCGTTTGTTGGCGCGCCGCCGGGATGATGAATTTTTTGGTATGGACCCGCGCAAACTCAAGTCCGGCAGCCTGGCGTTCCTGTGCCGCGCCGCGATGGCGCAACCGAGCCTGGCTGCCGGCGTGGAAACCGGCCTGGGTTTTTTGTCGTTGATGCTCGAGCAGATGCCCGCACAACTGGTGCGCCAACAGAGCCTGGCAGAAATCGTTCTGCTCGAACCCGAACCCAAACGCGCGTTTACCTATTTCACCTACTGGATGATCGTCCACGGCGTCGCCTGCTGGCTGGCGGGTCGGCGGATTCCGATTCTCGCCATTGAATTGCGCTGCCCGCCACCGGAGTTCTGCGACGACTATCGCGTGATGTTCTCCGACAACCTGCGCTTCGACCGGCCACGCACGCGCATGATCTTTTCTGCCGACTGCCTGGACCTGCCGATCAAGCGCAGCCCGGAAGAACTCAAGCGCTTCCTGGCGCATGCGCCAGCCAACATACTGGTCAAATACCGCGACCCGACGAGCCTGGCCAATCGCATCAAACATGACCTGCGCCATATGCCTGCCAATACCTGGCCGGAAACCGAAGGCTTGGCCGCCAACCTGTGTATATCCGCGTCGACCCTGCGTCGCCGGCTGGCAGATGAGGGCCAGACTTATCAGGGGCTCAAGGATAGCGTGCGCAAGGAATTGGCGATTGTCTGGCTCGCCGAGGCCGATATCAGTTTTGTTGAAATTGCCGTGCGCCTTGGGTTTGCGGATGTCAGCTCCTTTTACAAAGCCTTCCGCAAATGGTCCGGCTCAAACCCTGGGCACTACCGCAGCCTGATCCTGAGTGACGCGTTGCCGTCTGTGTGACGCAGGCTCCCGCGTAGACCCTCTGGTGGTGGTCGCCACTGCGGTTGCGGGCGTCGCTAAAGCCGTGGCAAGGACTCGCTGATTTCAGCAGACGGGTGAAAGATTGCCATGTTCTTACCCTCCAATGATCGGAAATCACTGGCGAGGGACTACAGCAATATTTGCCGTCCATGCGTTTCAAATTAACCCAAAAAAAAGCCCCGCGACCGAATGAGCCGCAGGGCTAAAAATTGGCTGGATGCGACCAACCAAAGGAGCTCGTTACATCACTTGCTGCTGGCTACGACCGTGTCCGGCTGCCAGCCACCGCCCAGGGCCTTGTAGATCGCGACGATGCCGCGATACAAATCCACTTCGGCCTGGGCCTGGGAGTCTTCAGCCGCCAGGCGCTCACGTTGCGCATCGAGCAGCACCAGAAAATCCACGGTGCCTTCGCGATAACGAATCGCGGCGAGGTCAGCGGCAGCGCGACTGGATTCACTCTGACGAATCAGCGAAACCAGGCGCTGCTGGCGTTTGCCGTAATCGCTGAACGCATTCTCCGATTCTTCCAACGCCAGCAACACTTGCTGTTCATAGGTCGCCAGAGCGCCATCGGCCTCGGCATTCGCACCGCGCAAACGCGCACGCACGCTGCCCAGGTCAAAGGCAGCCCAGGTGATGCTTGGGCCAAGGGACCAGGCATTCGCTGCTGCCGAGCCAATCTGCGAACCGCGCCCTGCGGTAAAACCGAGGAAGCCGCTGAGGCTGACCCGCGGGAACAGGTCGGCCTTGGCCACGCCGATACGCGCGGTGGCGGCGGCCAGTTTGCGTTCGGCACTGAGGATGTCCGGGCGACGTTGCAGCAACTGGCCGGGGTCGCCGATCGGCAAGGCCTTGGCAATCGCCGGCAGGTCTTTAGGGCTCAGGTCCACGCTCAGCTTGTCGGGGCGCTGGCCGAGGAGGGTGGCGATGCGGTTACGCTCGCGCACTTGCTCGGCTTGCAGTTGCGGCACGCTGGCTTCAACCGCCGCCAGACGTGCGTCGGCGCGTTCCACATCGAGCTGATCACCCACACCGGCATCACGCAGGCTCAGGGTAATGGTGCGCGATTCCTGCTGGTTCTTCAGGTTGTCCAGGGCAATGCGTTCACGCAATTGAGCGCCGCGCAGCTGGCCGTAGGCGTCCACCAGTTCGGCAATCATGCTGACTTGCAGTTGGTACAGGTCGGCTTCGGCGACCTGTTGGTCCGCATCGCTGGCCTCAAGGTTGCGGCGGATACGGCCGAACAAGTCGACTTCCCAGGCCATGTCCAGGCCCAGGTCGTAGCGCTCGCTGTTGACACGCTGGGTGGTCTGGCCGGGAATCTGGCCTTTGCCCACATCACTGCTGGCGCGAGAGGTGACGACCGGCATGATGTCGTTGGCGGCGTCATCCCGGATGGCACGTGCCGCCCGCAGACGGGCAAAGGCGACGCGCAAGTCGCGGTTACCGCTCAGCGATTGAGTCACCAACTGGTTGAGGGTCGGGTCCTCGAACTGCTGCCACCAGATGCCTTCGTACTTGGCGTGGTCATAGCTCTTGGTGTCGGCGGCGGCCGTAACATTGGCCGCCTCCAATTTTTCGGTTTTGTAGTCCGGGCCCACGGCGCAGGCGCTCAGCGCCAGTACCAGCAAGCTCGGCAAAAATACTTTCACGCTCATTGCTGTGTCTCCAGCTTCAAGGCCTTGGCCGCTTTGCGTGCTTCGCCGCGCTCCACATAACGACGGATCAGGACGTAGAACACCGGGGTCAGCAACAGACCGAAGAAGGTCACCCCGATCATCCCGGAGAACACCGCCACACCCATGGCATGACGCATCTCGGCACCGGCACCGCTGGACAGCACCAGGGGCACCACACCCATGATGAAGGCGAACGAGGTCATCAGGATCGGCCGCAGACGCAGGCGGCAAGCTTCCAGTACCGCCGCCAGCGGATCGAGCCCCTCGGCTTGCTTATCCTTGGCAAACTCGACGATCAGAATCGCGTTCTTGCACGCCAGGCCCACCAGTACGATCAGGCCGATCTGAGTGAAGATGTTGTTGTCGCCACCGGAGATAATCACCCCGGTGATGGCCGACAGCAGCGTCATCGGTACGATCAGGATCACCGCCAATGGCAGGCTCCAGCTTTCGTATTGGGCGGCCAGTACCAGGAACGCCAGCAGTACGCAGAGCGGGAACACGAACAGTGCGGTGTTGCCCGAGAGGATTTGCTGATAGGTCAGGTCGGTCCACTCGTAGGTCATGCCATTGGGCAGTTCGTCTTTGAGCAACTTTTCAATCGCCGCCTGTGCCTGGCCGGAGCTGTAGCCCGGTGCGGCGTTGCCGTTGATTTCGGCGGTGATAAAGCCGTTGTAGTGCATCACGCGGTCCGGGCCCGAGGTGTCGCTGACCTTGATAAAGGTCGCCAGCGGGATCATCTCGCCCTTGTTGTTGCGCACTTTCAGCTGGCCGATCTGGTCTTCATCCTGGCGGAACTGTTGCTCAGCCTGCACGTTGACCTGGTAGGTACGGCCGAAGCGGTTGAAGTCGTTGGCATACAACGAACCCAGGTAGATCTGCAGGGTGTCGAAGATGTCGCTGATCGCCACGCCATGGGTCTTGGCCTTTTCGCGGTCAATGGCGGCATCGACCTGTGGCACGTTCACCGTGTAGCTGGTGAACAGGCCGAACAACTCAGGTACGCCACGGCTTTTGGTGATGATGTTCTGCACTTCTTTGTACAGCTCGTCGTAACCCAGGTTGCCACGGTCTTCGACTTGCAGGCGGAACCCGCCGATCGTACCCAGGCCCTGTACCGGCGGCGGCGGGAAGATCGCCATGTAAGCTTCTTCGATGCTGCTGTATTTACCGTTCAGTGCACCGGCAATGGCGCCGGCGGACATGCTCGGGTCTTTACGCTCATCGAACGGCTTCAAGGTCACGAACACGATGCCGTTGTTAGGGCTGTTGGTAAAACCGTTGATTGACAAGCCGGGGAAGGCAATAGCGCTTTCAACGCCGGGTTGTTTCATGGCGATATCGGACATGCGCTTGATCACATCTTCGGTGCGGTCCAGGCTGGCGGCGTCGGGCAATTGCGCGAAGGCCACCAGGTACTGTTTGTCCTGGGCCGGTACGAAACCGGTCGGCGTGTGGGCAAAGCCCAACCATGTCAGCACCATCAGGCCGGCGTACAGGAACAGCGCAATGCCACTGCCGCGAATCACCCGGCGCACGGTGCCTACATAACCATGGCTGGCTTTGTCGAAGAAGCGGTTGAACGGTTTGAACAACCAGCCACCCAGGATCTTGTCGAGGAACCTGGAGAAGCCGTCCTTGGGTGCGTTATGACTTTTAAGCAGTACCGCAGCCAGTGCGGGCGACAAGGTCAGCGAGTTGAACGCCGAAATCACCGTCGAGATCGCAATGGTCAAGGCGAACTGCTTATAGAACTGTCCGGTCAGGCCACTGATAAAGGCCGCGGGTATGAACACCGCACAGAGTACCAACGCAGTCGCGATGATCGGGCCAGTCACTTCGCTCATGGCCTTTTCAGTGGCCGGGAACGGTTCGAGTCCCAACTCGATATTTCGCTCGACGTTCTCCACCACCACGATGGCGTCGTCCACCACGATACCGATGGCCAGTACCAGACCGAACAGCGACAGCGCGTTAAGCGAGAAGCCAAACAGGTGCATGACTGCAAAGGTACCGATCAACGATACCGGCACCGCCACCAATGGAATGATCGAGGCGCGCCAGGTTTGCAGGAACAGGATCACCACCAGCACCACCAGGATCAGTGCTTCGAACAAGGTGTGAACCACGGCCTCGATGGAACCGCGTACGAACACGGTGGGGTCGTAGGCAATGCGGTAATCCATGCCTTCCGGGAAGCTCTTTTTCAGCTCCGCCATCTTGGCGCGCACTTCATTGGAGATGTCGATGGCGTTGGAGCCAGGGCGCTGGAAGATCGGAATCGCCACGGCCGGCTGGTTATCGATCAACGAGCGCAGGGCGTATTGACTGGAACCCAACTCCACCCGTGCGATGTCCTTCAGGCGCGTGATTTCGCCGTTAGCGCCAGCACGAATGACGATATTTTCGAACTCTTCCTCAGTGACCAAGCGGCCCTGAGTATTGACCGACAGCTGGAAGCTGGTGTCGTTAGGCGCAGGCTGCGCACCCAGCGCACCGGCCGCTACCTGACGGTTCTGTTCACGAATCGCCGTGACCACATCGGTGGCGGTCAGGTTGCGCGAGGCGGTCTTGTTCGGGTCCAGCCATACACGCAGGGAATAATCGCCCATGCCGAACAGCTGTACATCGCCCACGCCGCCCAGCCGTGCCAGTTCATCCTTGATATTGAGGATGGCGTAGTTGGACAGGTAGAGCATGTTGTAACGCTGATCCGGGGAGGTGATGTGCACCACCATGGTCAGGTCAGGGGAAGCCTTGTCCACGGTAATACCGATACGCGTCACTTCCTCAGGCAATTTCGGCTGAGTCCGCGTCACACGGTTTTGCACCTGTACCTGCGCGTTGTCCAGGTCGGTGCCCAGGGCGAAGGTGATGGTCAGGGTCAGCTTGCCGTCGGCGGTCGACTGCGAGGACATGTACAGCATGTTCTCGACGCCGGTGATGGCTTGCTCCAACGGAGCGGCCACGGTTTCACCGATGACTTTGGGGTTGGCGCCCGGGAAGTTGGCACGTACTACCACGGTGGGCGGCACCACTTCCGGGTATTCGCTGATCGGCAGTTGGAACAGCGAGATCGCACCGGCGATCAAAATCAACAGCGACAGCACCGCTGCGAAGATCGGCCGCGAAATGAAGAACTTGGAAAAATTCATCTTGAGTCGTATCCCTTAACCGCGTGGAGTCGCGACGGCTGCGAGCTTGGGCGCGGCTTTATCCGGCGCCACTTGCTCCAGGTTGCTGGCTTCAAGCGCTTGTCGTTGTTGTGCCAAGGCGGCGAGGGTTTCCTTGCTGGCCATCGGGATCGTTTCCGGTGCAACCGGCGAACCCGGGCGAATGCGCTGCAAGCCCTTCACGACGATGGTGTCGTCCTTGGTCAAACCGCTGCGCACAATGCGCAGGCCTTCGATCTTCGGCCCCAGTTCCACCGAGCGATAAGCCGGCTTGTCGCCGTCCATCACCAGCACGAACTTCTTGCCGAGGTCGGTGCCAACCGCTTCGTCGTTGATCAGCACGGCGGAGTAGGTGCCGCTGCCGACCAGCTTCAAGCGGGCGTACAGGCCAGGCGTGTATTCGCCCTTGCTGTTATCGAACACGGCGCGACCACGGATGGTGCCGGTGGCCGGGTTGACCTGGTTGTCGACGAAGTTCATCTGGCCCAGGTGCGGGTTGCCGGTTTCATTGGACAGGCCCAGGTACACAGGGGTGGTCGCGCCACGGCGGCCTTCACGGGCCAACTCGGTGTACTTGAGGTACACGCGCTCGTCGGCGTCGAAGTAGGCGTAAACCTTGTCGGTAGAGACCACGCTGGTCAGCGCGGTGGTGTCGGCGGTCACCAGGTTGCCGGCGGTGATTTCCGCACGGCTGACGCGGCCACTGATCGGCGACGTTACGCGGGTAAAACTCAGGTTCAACTTGGCCAGGTCCAACTGCGCCTGGATCCCGGCGACAGCGGCGCGGGCTTCCTGGGCGGCGGTGGTGCGCGAGTCGGCCAGTTCGGCGGAGATCGCATTGCTCTGGCGCAGACGCTCGCCACGTTGCGCTTCGTTATCGCTACGGCTGGCGGCGGCTTTGGTTTGTGCCAGTTGGGCTTCGAGGCGGCGCACCTCAGCCTGGAACGGGCGCGGATCGATCTGGAACAGCAGGTCGCCTTTCTTCACCAGGGCGCCTTCGGTGAAGGCCACCTGGTCGATCTGGCCGGACACGCGCGGGCGAATCTGCACGGTTTCCGGGGCTTCCAGGCGACCGGTGAACTCGTCCCACTCGTTGACCGGTTGTTCCAGCACCTTGGCCACACTGATTTTCGCCGGGGGCATGGCGGCCGCTTGATCCGGGGTCTTGCCGCAGGCGCTCATCACCACCACGGCCAAAATCGCCAAGGGGAAGCGCAAGTGTTTGAGTGACTGTTCCATGAGGTGCATCCGCCAATGTATTTGAGATGGGCGGATCATGCGCGGCGAGGTGCTATGTCACGAATCGAATGAAGCAAAGGTAACTATCATTCGGAATGATATAAGCGAGAGATTAGCCCTCTAGAATGGCGGTTTCGTTAGGGAGCTATCAATGGGCTTGATGGCAAAAGTGTATTGCGTGGCCTGCAAGGAACGAGGCTCACAGGCTGCTGTCCGTGTGCGGCAACAGGCTCAACCGTCTGCCGGTGGCGCCAGGTTGCCACGCTGACTGCCAATCAACCCGCCCAAAAAGTACATCAACCCGCCCGCCACGACAAAAAGCACCAACATATAAAACATGCTGTACGCCGGCTGCGTCGCCAACACCCACCCACACAACGCCGGCCCCAACGCCGCGCCGACATTGCTCAGGTTCTGCGCGGCGTAATACATGCCGCGCAGGTGATTGGGTGCGATGTTGTCGATGAACATGTATTCGGCCGGGAACACGATAATTTCGCCAAGGGTGAAAATCGCCATGGACAGCACCCACATCAGCAGCGTGGTCGACAGCGCAAACCCGCCCAGGCCGACGACAAACAGGCTGAGCCCTGCGGCCAGCCATCGGTTCAGGTAACGCGGGGAAATCCGTTTGCCGAGGCTGTATTGCAAGCTGATCACCGTGAGGGCATTGGTGGCCACAATCGTGCTGATGATCCGGTAGGTCTCCTCAGGCGTGGTGGTGACGATCACGTATTGCGAGAGGTAGGCCGTGAACTGGCCGAACACCACGGCACTGAGCAGTCCGCCGAGGGTAAAGCACACCAGGCGGTAATCGCGCAGCAACAGTGTGCCGACGGCCAGGAACGCTACGGCTGGCTGGTTTGCCTGGGCCGTTTGCAAACGCTTGTCGCCCCATACGCAGTAGACCAACCAGAATCCGGCGCCAAGCCCGGCTGACATTAGAAACGGCAGGCTCGAATCTACGGTGGCCAATCCCGCGCCAAGGAACGGCCCGACGGCATAACCGATATTGGTCAGCGTGTATTTGATCGAAAATGCTTCACTGCGCTGTTCGACGGGAAGCAGGCTGCCAAAGGCGGCTTTTACCGCGATATCGACCACCGCATACGCCAGGTTCACCGCCACCAGGCACAGGTAGAACAGCCAGAGCGCAGGCGCGATAGCGGCGCCGAGAAAGCCTAGGGTGAACACGCCGCAGAAAGTCAGGATAAGCCGATAACTGCTCATCCGGTCCACCAGAAAGCCCCCATACAGGCTCAGCAGCGAGCCGATGATCAGTGTGCAGCCGATCACCAGGCCGATATCGGCGATGCTCAAGCCAAAGTGGCCTGATAAGTAAATGACCAGGTAGGGCAGGGTGATTGCGCGGGCGAGTGTCAGTATCAGCGAGGCACCCAATAGCAGTTTGAGCGTGGCGGGGTAGTGTTTCAGCGTGGCCAGCATTCGAGCCTCGGGGTCCATTTATCAGAGTGGACGCAGCTTACCTTTGAACCGAGTTCTGATTTAGGATGGTTTTTATCCAGGTACAGGAACTCAATTCATGAATAAGGGCTGTGCATGTTTTCTTCAGAGCGCCTGAAGGGCATTGATGTATTCGTCTGTGTCGCGCAGTACGGCAGCTTTACGGCGACCGCCGGGAAAATGAACCTGACCGCTTCGGCCGTGAGTAAAAGCATTGCGCGCCTGGAAGCCCGTCTGGGTGCCCGACTGTTCCATCGCACCACGCGCAGGTTGTCGCTGACCGATGCCGGCGTGGCCTACCTGCGCACCTGCACCGGCGTATTAGCCGACCTGGAAGAAGCCGAATGGGCACTGCAGGCTGAAAACACCGAACTGCGCGGGCGTGTGCGCATCGACCTGCCCGGCGCCTTTGGCCAGGCGCAGGTGCTGCCGATCCTGCTGCCGTGGCTGAACTCTCATCCATTGCTGGCCCCGCACATCTCCTTCTCCGATGGCTTTGTCGATCCGCTTAAGGAAGGCGTGGATATCGTCGTGCGCATCGGCGACGTCCCGGCCTGGCCGGAGACGGTAGAGCACCGTTTACTCACGCGCGAGTGGCATGTGCTGTGTGCATCCCCCGCGTATCTCGCCCGCCACGGCATGCCGCAGTCCGAGCGTGACCTCGAGCAGCATCAGTGCATGGCCTACGGCTGGGTCGATGGTCGCGTCAGCCCCTGGCGGCATGCTGGCGAACAAGGCGTGGCGCTGCACATAATCACACAGCCGCAACTGGTGATCGGCCATGGCGACGGGCTCAAGATGGCCGCGCTGGCCGGCTGCGGTATCGCGCAACTGCCGTCCTGGCTGGTTGAGCAACACTTGCAGGACGGGTCGCTGGTGCAAGTCTTGCCGCACTTGGCCAGTGTCGGCATGGGTATCAGCGTGGCCTGGGTCAAAAACCGCTACGCGCTGCCCAAGGTGCGCGCGGTGGTGGAGGTGCTGGTTGCAGGGTTGGGCGCGGCTGAGTGACACTCATTGGTTTTCCGCACCGATTTTTGACAGGATTCGACCATGCCAAACCTCCCGACACCGACTTCCACGGGCGACGATCCTTACCTTTGGCTGGAAGACGTCGACCGCCCACAAGCGCTGGACTGGGTGCGCGCGCAAAACCTCAAGACCCACGCCCGACTCGCCGAATCCGCGTCCTTCAAGGCCATGCAGGCCGACCTGCTGGCGGTGCTCGACTCGGACAGCAATATCCCCTACGTGGAAAAAATCGGCGCCCACTATTACAACTTCTGGGTCGACGCCGTGCACCCTCGCGGCCTGTGGCGGCGGACCACGCTGGCGGAATATCGCAAGGCGCAACCGGCCTGGGAAACCGTGCTGGATATCGACGCATTGAATGCCCTGGAAGGTGAAAATTGGGTCTGGCACGGCGCCGACTGCCTGCACCCTGGCTATCAACGCGCATTGGTCGCACTGTCCCGTGGCGGCGCGGACGCGAGTGTCACGCGCGAATTTGATCTGGTCGAAAAAGCCTGGGTCAAAGACGGCTTCGAGTTGCCCGAATCCAAGGGCGGGCTGGGTTGGATCGACCACGACAACGTGTATGTGTTTACCGACTTCGGGGCTGGCAGCATGACCCGCTCGGGTTACCCGCGCATCGTCAAGCAATGGCAGCGCGGTACACCCTTGAGTGCCGCGACGATCGTCTACGAAGGCCGGCACGACGATATGTATATCGCGGCGATGCACGACAGCACGCCGGGTTACGAGCGGGATTTCGTCAGCCGCACCCTGGCGTTCTACAACAACGAACTGTACCTGCGCGCCCCGGATGGCACGCTGAGCAAAATCGATGCGCCGAACTCGGCCGACAAGTCGGTGCACAAAGACTGGTTGCTCCTGCAATTGCGTGATGATTGGGCGGTGGGGGATGGCTATGTGGCCGGCTCGTTGCTGGCGATCAACTTTGCACGCTTCATGGACGGCGCGCGGGATTTCGACCTGTTGTTCGTGCCATCGGACAGCACCTCGCTGGCCGGCATGGACTGGACCCGCAACCACTTGGTGCTCAACGTGCTGGAGGACGTCAGAAACCGCCTCAGCGTGCTGACGCCCGGCCCGCAAGGCTGGGCACGCAGCGCACTTGTCGGCGCACCGCCGATGGCGACCGTGGATGTGAGCGCCGTCGACAGCGATGACAGCGACGCGGTGTGGCTGGTCACCCGAGGTTTTCTCACGCCGGTCACGCTGTCACTGGCCGAGCTTGGTGCGCAACCCGAAGTGCTTAAGGCCATGCCGGCGTTCTTCGATGCGAGCCGGCATGTGGTTGAACAGCATTTTGCCGTGTCCAAGGATGGCACCCGCGTGCCGTATTTCCTGGTGCACGAACAGGGCTTGCAGTACAACGCCAACGCGCCGACCTTGCTCTACGGTTATGGCGGCTTTGAAGTCTCGCTGTGCCCGGAATACTCCGGCGGGCTGGGTCGCGCCTGGCTGTCCAAAGGCGGCGTGTATGCCGTGGCGAATATTCGTGGCGGCGGCGAATACGGCCCGCGTTGGCATCAGGCGGCGCTCAAGCACAAGCGTGCGCGCGCCTATGAGGATTTTGCCGCCGTGGCGCAAGACCTGATCAACCGCAACCTCACCTCGCCCCGGCACCTGGCCGTGCAAGGTGGCAGCAATGGCGGCCTGTTGACCGGCAACATGCTCACCCAATACCCCGAGCTGTTCGCAGCCGTGGTCATCCAGGTGCCGTTGCTCGACATGCAGCGCTATCACCATTTGCTGGCAGGCGCCTCGTGGATGGAAGAGTACGGCAACCCGGACGTGCCCGAAGAATGGGCCTTCATCCAGACGTTTTCACCCTACCACCTGTTCGACCCGGCCAAGACCTACCCGCCGGTGCTGTTCACCACCTCGACCCGTGATGACCGCGTACACCCGGCCCATGCCCGTAAGCTTGCGGCCAGGATGATCGATGCCGGCCAGGACGTGACGTACTACGAAAACATCGAAGGCGGCCACGGCGGCGCGGCGGATAATGCCCAGAGTGCGTACATGAAAGCGCTGGTCTACGGCTTTTTGTGGGAGCGCTTGAGCGCCGGCCACGGCTGACCGGCGCTGGCCGGTATGATCGGATGCCCCTTGGATAAGTGAAGAGTCAGATGCGCACACCCTATGTTTTTATCCTGATGTCGATGCTGTTGGCCGGTTGTGGTTCGTCGGGCGCAACCACTGGAAGCCATGCGTTCGAACGTCAGCCAAATGCGCCGCTGACGTCCGATGCACCGCTGGATCCTTACACCGTTGAGAAGCTCAATGCGATTCTCCAAGAACGTCCAAACTACCGGTCGCTTCCCGCAGGCCAACAGATCGGCCTCATCTCGAAGGCCTTTTTAGGCACGCCCTATGTTGCCAACAAGTTACAGGGCTCACTGGGCACTCCCGAACAACTGGTGGTCGATTTTCGAGGCCTGGATTGCTTTACCTACCTGGATTACGTCGAGGCCCTGCGACAGTCAGCAGCACAACCCGACTTTATGAAAAACCTGTTGCGCACGCGTTATGTTGATGGCGATCTCGATTTTCTCAGCCGTAAGCACTTCTACACCGATTGGGCCTACAGCGGCAGGTATAAACCGGCGCAAGACATCACCGCGCAGCTAAGCACCCATGCCGTTCGCCGCGAAAAACGCCTCAACCAAAAAGCCGACGGCAGCGCCTACCTGCCTGGCCTGCCGGTGGTCCAGCGTACGGTGACCTACATTCCTGCTGGTTTTATCGATAAGCAGGTCATCAGTCGCCTGCACGAGGGCGATTTTATTGGCATCTATACGCCCTTGGCCGGGCTGGATGTGACCCATGTGGGGTTCTTTATCATGACGAACAAAGGCCCCGTACTGCGCAATGCGTCTTCGCATTCAGGCAGCCAGAAGGTGATGGATTCGCCGTTTCTGGCGTATGTGGCCAATACGCCGGGGATTGTTGTGCTGAGGGCGAAGGAGTAGGTGTCAGGGCGTTGATCCTGCTCTTGGCCGCAGGCGTAACTGCGCCATTTTGAACTTTGCGGCTCAGAATTGTGGCATTATGCCATCCTGCCGGTTTCTATCGTTCAGGGACGACCTCGGCATCTTCGATCAGCAGGTCGTAGAGCACATTACAAGGACAGTCATATGAGCCAAGCCGTGAGCGCACATGCATTTGCCTTGCATCTGCCGCAAGCCGTGGAGGGCATCGCCGTTGCCTCCACGAGCCTCGATAACGTATTCAGCGCAAAACGCATTCCGTCCAGCGACGGCGGCGTTATTTTTGGCAACCTGCATTTACCGGAATACCAACGGCCGTATCGGTGGGGAGAAGAGCAACTAACGCAGTTGCTCGATGATTTGCGCGCCTTCTTCAGCACGGATGCACCGGTCCACGACTTCTACCTTGGCAGTATCATCCTGCACCAGCAAGGTGGTAACGCGCGCCAGCGAGGATTGCTGAATATCATCGATGGCCAGCAGCGCATTACCAGCCTGGCGTTGCTTCATTGTCTTCAGAAGGGGGACAGAGGCGCGCCTGAGTTGAAATTCAACTCCCCAGAAAGTTATCGGCGCATCCAGCTCAATCTTCGATGGCTGGAGCAGCAAAAGCTTCCGCAAATAGATTTCACGCGCATTAACGTTACGCTGGTCGTCACGCAGCGAGAAGATGATGCGTACCGCTTCTTCGAAACTCAGAACACTTCCGGTGTGCGTTTGAGCGGCGCGGATATCATCAAGGCTTATCATCTACGCAGCGTTGCTACTGATGCGCAGAATGATTTCGCCCGGACCTGGGAGCGCCTTGGGGATCTCAAACCCCTTGTCGCCACCATCATGAAGGCCCGGCATTGGCAAAGACTGCGCTGGCGAAACGTTGCCAGTGATCGCGACCCGCTACTCGAGCGCAAGCAAATCGTCACAGAACTCGCCGAGCGAACGCTGGCAAATACGGGCGATATTGCCTATCGGACCTTACGGGTGTATCGCGATGTCGGAGGCAAGGAAGCGCACACCTTCCAGACCGGGTATGCCATGCGCCAGCCTCTGGGTGTCGGGGTTAATGCCATGCGCTACATCGAATACTTCCACGGCCTGCGCCTGGATTTGCTCGACGTGGGTAACGCGCCGCCCAAACACTCGTTTGGCTACTACTACAAACGGTTGTCCCAAGATGCGTGCGGCAGTGTGTTCCTGAGCCGTGCATACGATTGCGCTTTGCTGATGTACGCCAGCCAATTCGGTACTGCCCGACTGCTCGAAGCGAGCCTGTGGATATTCCGTATGGTTTTTTCGCTGCGCCTGATCAAAGAAGTCAGCGTGAGGGAAGATGGCGTCCAGGCGCACATCAGGGAGAATCCACTGATGGACTGGATTACCAGCAGCCATACCCACGAGGAACTGCTGGGGTACTTACGGACCTACACCTACACCACCACCCGGGAAGGGCTTGATAGGCACAGCATCAAGAAGCGCTTCGTGGAATCGGTGTCTGCAACGTTTCACTTGGGCTTGGCCTGGCCGGATATCGCCCAGGTAGCCTCTGGATACGATGTGGCGTTATGTGATGCCATCGAACGAATCAGCCTCGCTGACATTGCCCGCCAAGGAGGCAAATGATGAATGCTCAAGTCCAGTCAAATGTGCAGACTGCCGCCACGCTTTGCCAGCAAGGTATAGCGCTGACCATTCCCTGTTACCAGCGCCCCTATGTATGGCCCAGCGAGGATGTGGAGGTACTGTTGGAACAGATCATCCTGGCGAGCGAACTCGATGCGAACGGTCAACCCGCGCAGGCGCATTACTTCATAGGCACGGTGCTGACCAGCGAAGTCACTTCGCCGACCTCTGATGCATTCATGACCTATGAAATTATCGACGGCCAGCAACGCATGACGACATTGATGGTGTTGGCGCTAGCGTTCTGTGCGCTGATGCCCTCATCGCTACTGCGATCGCTTGTGGTCTTGGGCAATGCGCCGAGACTCACTTTCAATATTCGTGAAGAGGTTCAGTCACGGTTGAGCGCGTGGGCAGGATTGACGGCGGACACACATTCGGACGAAAAGGAGGCTTCGAATCCCTATCTCATACACTTGATTGGTGCTCGAAAGGTCGCATGCGACAGGCTGAAGAGATTGCAGGCAAAAGGTGGGGATCGAGCCCTTGAACGGGTTGCTGACTATTTGTTCAACCAGGTCACCTGGGTCAACAATGTCATGCCCATGGGCATGGACCTGAACAAACTGTTTGCGACGCTGAACACCAGTGGCGTGCAGCTTGAACAGACCGATATCCTCAAAGCCCGCCTGATGAAATGTATCAAGCAGAACCGTGCCACGTATGAAGGCATTTGGCAGGCATGCGAAGATATGGGGAATTACTTCGAGAAGAACCTGCGTGATGTCTTCGCGGGTGCCCATTGGGGTGGCTTGAAATTCAACGACCTCACAGATCACTCCTTCGAGCACTTTTCCCTGGATCGCCCCGCAGCCGGTTACGCGAAAGGCCGCACGATCAGCGAAATAATGTCAATGAGAGTGACTGACGACGCCACGATTGAGGCGCTTGGGGAGAAAGATGAGGCGCGTTATCAGTCGATCGCAAGCTTCGGTTTGCTGCTCATGCATGCTTTTCGAATCTACCGATTCGCTCAGAACTGGCGTGACATCGGCTCGCGGCTCAACGACAGCAACCTCAATGATTGTTTCTTCCAGTTCGCCGAAAACGCTACTGCAGCGCAAGCCAAAGGGTTTATGGAATGCCTCTGGAACGTAAGGTTTCAGTTCGACCGCTGGGTCGTCAAGTGGGTGCGCCTGGGCGAGGAGGATGAACGAACCCTGCGCTTGAGTTCCATCAACAATCGAAGCAAAGGTAATGGCCCTGATTGGCGCTCCATCACTCAGGAGACTGGCGATCTTAGCCAGCTACAGAGCATGCGCTACCTTACTGGCGAGCGCAGTGCCCAGTATTGGTTAACGCCCTTTCTTGGCAGGCTGGTCAATTCGCCAGGCATGGCGGAGCATGAGGTGCTGGCGCTGCTCGAACATATCGATAACCAACTCTCGCTTACGGCAATGACGCAGAAGGAGGCGAGTTATCGGCTCTTGTACAGTGACAACGCTGAACCTGAACCCATCGCCACGAAAATCGCTTACCTCAAGGAAGCTCACGGCACCAGCTTTGAACACTACTGGTTCCAGAAACTGGAATACATTCTTTGGCGTGAACGTCGCACGTCCAACTGGTTGGATCCTGACAAGCTGCAGCTATACAGGATTACTTCGAAGAATTCAGTCGAACATGTGCACCCTCAAAATGAAGAGTTCGGCAGGACATTATCAGACGATCTACTCCACGGATTTGGTAATTTGGTATTGCTCAGCCCGGGTGAGAACTCCTCCTATAGCAACCTGGCGGTCATCAAAAAACAAGCAGCATTTCGCACCAAACCCAAGTACGACTCGTTGAAACTGGCTCATATGTTTCATGTACTGGGCAAAGGCGACGACTGGGGGCAGCATCAGATTAATGAACATGCGCAAGTGATGCTCTCACTCCTTGAGACGCACTACGACGCCTAAGCAGTTGCCTGTCAGGGGCGGGCTATAAAAACCAGACGGGCCGCGACAGATTCAGTGACGCTCGTAACGATCCACTTCAAGTCAAAGGAAGGAACATAGTATGGCCGGTGCTTCGCATTTTGCACGTGCTGTTGAAGCGTATTACACGTGCGACCAGAATATTATTGAATTCTATTCAAATCTTTATAATGAAATGCATGAAAATAAACTGCTGGATGAAAACTTTGTCTCGCAAATGAGTGACGCGGACAAGACCATGCAGCGGCTGTCGGAGCTGGTTGTTCTTAAATATTGCACCCGGCGTATCAAGGGTATTTCCAGCGAGAAAAAAGGTCCTGATATTACGTTTAGCTTTGAAAGTAAAAGAATAAATATTGAAGTGATAACACCTGTTCAGGTGGTACAGAAAAAAACTCAGTACGCCCAATACTTCTTTCCTCGCCGACCGGAAGACCCCGCGCCAGGAAGCTCAGTAGACGCCTACACCCCCGAAATGGACAGCTTGCATGCAAGAATAACGTCGGCGCTTAAAGAAAAAGCAGGAAAGTATGAGGCTTACCTCAACAATAAAACCACCCAGTCCGACGATATAAATATCATCTGTATTAATGTTGGATTTATTCAGGGAAATGAACTTATTGACTATGCCTATTTAAAAAATCTTTTCACCCGGCAGGCGACGATCTACATAGATATTAACGAGCAGAAAAAAATCTCACCAAAAATCGTGGATATCGACTTTCAGATCACCAAGGAAAACAGCACAATCCTCACCACAAGCTATTTCGATAACTCAGCGTACGCGCACATTGACGGTGCTTGGATTATCAGTTGCAACGAGAAAAACTTCGATAGCCTGGCGCAAGTATCTCACCCCGCTAACATGGACAGGAACGTGATGCATCAAAATATGAACTCTAGAATCCCGTCTTCTCTGCTGTCAGCTTTACACATAAATAGCCCGCAGCAAGAGGAGAGTTTTGTTCAGCATATCAGGACGCATGGTCAACTCCCAAACGCCTAGCAGCGAGCCCCCGATGGTGAGGGTTGGGGGCGGAGTAGGGCAAGCGAACGAATACCCTGGATGCTAGTGGGTTATCAACCGCTACTGAGCTACTGTCCCGCCAGCGAGGCGACGTTTACAGTGAACTTCGCCGCTGCATGAGCTAACGTTCATACACGTGCTTTTGCGAAAACTCGCTGGATACCGCCCCTATGAGAGATCTGCCGCCCACCGCGACCTTGCGCGCTTTTGAAGTTGCGACCCGCCACCCGACATTTACAGCCGCTGCACAGGAGTTGCATGTGACTCAAAGCGCGGTCAGTCACCAGCTCAAGCACCTGGAGGCGCTTTGGGGCGTGCCGTTGTTTGAGCGTGGCAAGGCGTTACGCCTCACGGCAGCGGGGGCTACGCTGGCGCCCATCGTGCGGGAGTTTTTCATCAGTCTGGAGGCGACGTTGGGTGACTTGCGCGAGCAAAAGGGCAGGGTGCGACTCAGCGTCAGCACCACCTATTCCTTCGCGCTCAAATGGTTGCTGCCACGCTTGCCACGCCTGGCTCGTCAGCACCCCGAGCTGTTGGTGTCGCTGGACACCACGGATAAAATTATCCATTTCTCGCACGGCCAGGCGGATGTTGCGATCAGGCTCGGCAAGGGCAATTACCCAGGTCTGCATTCGGAGTTCCTGTTTGGGGAGCAGGTATTTCCTGTGGCCAGCCCCGAACTGCTGCGACGCGTGGGGACGCCGCAGAGCCCCGCAGACTTGTTGCACTTCCCGCTGCTGACGCGCGATGGCGCCGAGTTGGTGCCAAAGTGGGAGGCGTGGTTTCAAACCGTCGGCCTGGCCTATTTGCCGCTCAAGGAGAGCGTCAGGTTTGGCGATACCAACATGACGGTCGAGGCCGCCTTGCTCGGCCAGGGCGTTGCATTGGTGCGCAGCGGGCATGTCGAGAATGAAATCAGCGATGGCCGTTTGGTGCGGCTGTTCGACATACCGCTGCCATCGCCGCTGGCTTACTACTTCGTCTGCACCAAGGGCATCGAATCGCAGCCGCACATCGCCAGCTTTCGCCAATGGCTGGTCAGCGAGGCGCTGAAAGTACAGGCATAGACCCTCAAATTATGAGTATTTGCTCATGGCCCAATGAGGAGACTTCGCTTTAGCCCCGGCGCCGCATTGCCTAAAGTGGCGCATGCCTATTCATCTCGTGTTCCTTGTGCTGTTCGCCGCGCTCCTGCATGCCAGTTGGAACGCGCTGCTGCGTAGCGGCGCCGATCGGCTGTGGTCGATGACGGTGATGTGCGTCGCCATCGCCATTACCAGTGTGGTTGCTGCGACATTCATGGCGCCCCCGGCGATTGAAAGCTGGGGCTACGCGGTGGTCTCGGGGTTGCTGCATGTGGGCTACAACCTGTTTCTGGTGCGCAGTTACCGGGTCGGCGATCTGGGGCAGGTCTATCCGATCTCACGTGGATCGTCGCCGGTGCTGATCACCTTCGGTGCCGCCGTGTTCGCCGGAGAGAGCATCACCCCTGGCGAGCTCGTCGGTATTGCGCTGGTGTCGGGCGGGATTATTTCGTTGGCCTTCAGAGGGCGCAGTCTGTCGGTTCCCAGCTTGCCCTATGCGCTGGGAACGGGCGGCTTTATCGCGGCCTACAGCGTGGTCGACGGCATCGGTGCGAGGCTCTCCGGTGCGCCGCTTGCCTACACGGTATGGATGTGCGCCCTGTGGGGCGTGCTGATGCCGGTGGTCTACATCGGCCTGCGCGACAGCCGCAGCTTGTTCTGCGTCCGGCCCGGAACAGTGACCGCGCTGGTCGGCGGCCTGGTCTCATTGCTCGCGTATGGAATGATCATCTACGCCATGAACGAAGCGCCCCTGGGCGCGGTATCGGCACTGCGCGAAACCAGCGTGCTGTTCGCGGCGTTGATCGGCTATGCGTTTCTCGGCGAGACGCTCACTGCACGCCGGATACTGGCGTGCGTAGTGATCGCCGGCGGTACTCTCATCATCGGCTGATACAGCCAACAGCTCAGGAGCTATGTTCAATGGTCAATGTCTCGCAGGCACCGCTGATTCTAATCACGGGTGGCAGTCGTGGAGTGGGGGCCGCCACCGCCCGGTTGGCCGCTGAAAGGGGTTACGACGTGGCTATCAGCTACGTTGCCAACGAATCCGCAGCGCTGGCCGTGGCTGCGGATGTAGAAGCGTTGGGGCGCCGGGCGTTGGCGATGCGGGCCGACAGTGCGGACCCGCAACAGGTGGCCGATTTGTTCGCGGCCATCGACCGCAGGTTCGGACGTATCGACGTGCTGGTCAATAACGCCGGGATGCTGGGGCCTCAGTCTCGCCTGGAAGACCTTGGCGTGGAGCGGATGCAGCGCATCTTTGCGGTCAATGCCATTGGGCCAATACTCTGTGCCCAACAGGCGGTGAAACGCATGGCTTACCGCCACAACGGCCCGGGCGGTGTGGTGATCAATGTCTCTTCGGCCTCGGCGCGCCTCGGCAGCCCCAATGAGTACGTCGACTATGCGGCGTCAAAGGGCGCGTTGGAGACGTTCACCATTGGGTTTGCAAAGGAGGTGGCGCGCGAAGGCATACGTGTCAACTGTATTCGCCCCGGGCATATCTATACCGACATGCACGCCAGTGGCGGTGAGCCGGGGCGGGTCGACCGGGTCAAGGATTCGATCCCCATGGGGCGCGGTGGTCAGCCCGAGGAGGTGGCGCGCGCGATTCTATGGCTGGCGAGCGCGGAGGCATCCTTCGTTACCGGTACATTCCTCGACGTGACGGGCGGTAAATGAGCCGGCGCCACGGGTCATCGGCTGCTTACGCTCGGTTCAAGTCAGCGCGGGCTGCCTGACCTTGCGACTCAATCCCGGTGTCTGCCCCGTAATGCGCTTGAATGCACGACTGAAGGCGGCCTGGGAGGTATAGCCCAAGCGCTGCGCCACCTCTTCAATCGGCAGCCTTTCGAGGGTCAGCCACTGGCTTGCAAGGCGCATTCGCAGTTCGGTGACATAGCGCAGCGGGGTCATGCCGATAGTCACTTGAAAGCGCTCGGCGAACACCGAGCGCGAGGTATTACAGTGCTCGGCCAACTGCGCAACGGTCCATTCGCGACCCGGTTGTTGGTGGAGCGCAAGCAGCGCACCGGCCAGGCGTGGATCGCGCAAGGCGGCGACCAGCCCAGAGGCGTTGCCGCAGGCGCACTCCACCCAGCCGCGAACGACCATGGCCGCCACCACGTCGGCCAGTCGCGCGAGGATACCGGCGAAGCCGACACGGGCGGCGCTGACCTCGCGTTCCATGGTGGTCAGGATCGGCACCAGTCCGGGGTAACGCTGGCCACCGGCATCAATCAGCATCAGGCCCGGCATCAGCCGACCAAGCCCATGGATGCTGCCCAGTTCAAACTCCATGCAGCCACTGAACACGATAGTGCTTGGGGTGGGGCTGCCATCGGTCCCGGTATCCACCGCGCTGACGGTGTCGCCCAGAGGGGCGCCGTCTAAACGGTCGATGTCTTGAACCGGCACGTCCGTATGGGAAAACAGTTGATGGGCCGCGCCATGGGAAATAAACACGGCGTTGCCGGCAGACAGCGCGTAAGTGGTGCCGTCCTCCATTTTCAACACTGCAGTGCCGACGGCCATGAAATGGAACCAGGCGTGCCCGGGTTTTTCTGCGAAGCCCAAACCAAAGGTCGGGCCCGTTTGGATACGCCGGTATTCGACCCCACGCAGGCGCATGCCGCGTAACAGCTCGTTGATGAGATCTGAGGAAAGCGCAAACTGATCTGTAGGCATCGTTCAGGTGTTTTGGTCAAAAAGTAGAGACTTCAGATCATAGATCATCCGGATTCCCGCGCCTAGACTGCGGCTCGCAATGAAGATTGGGAGATCCGTGCAATGACTGACTGTGTGTGTAATACCGTTTCCGATAGCCCGTACGGCGTCGACTCGGACCTAGAACCTGCAACCCCCGCGTGGATGGCAGTATTTTCCCTGGCCATGGGGGTGTTCGGATTACTGACCGCTGAGTACCTTCCAGCCAGTTTGTTGACGCTGATGGCGACTGACCTGGGCGTGTCCGAAGCGCTGGCTGGCCAGGCAGTCACTGTGACGGCCGTGGTGGCGCTGTTCGCCGGCTTGTTGGTACCAGGCCTGACCCGTGGCATCGACCGACGGTGGGTGTTGCTGGGTTTTTCCACGTTGATGGTTGCCTCCAATCTGTTGGTCGCCGTTTCCTCCAGCTTCGCGGTGCTGTTGTTGATGCGCATCTTGCTGGGCATTGCCCTTGGCGGGTTCTGGAGCATGGCGGCGGCGGTAGCGATGCGCCTGGTACCGGGTGCCTTGTTGCCCCGGGCGCTGTCGATCATTTTCAGCGGCATCGCCATCGGCACGGTCGTTGCGGTACCGCTGGGCAGCTACTTGGGTGGGCTCTATGGCTGGCGCAGCGCGTTCTTTGCGGCGGCAGCGGTAGGCATGGCGACTCTGGCTTTCCAGGCGTTCACGCTGCCGCGCCTTGCGCCGCGCCGGCCGGCACGCCTGCGTACGGTACTTGAGGTGTTGCTGCGCCCGGGCATCGCCATGGGCATGTTCGGTTGTGTGCTGGTGCACAGCGGGCACTTCGCGATGTTCACCTATGTTCGGCCCTTCCTCGAGGGGACTACGGGTATCGGCGCCCAAGGGCTGTCACTGATGCTGCTGGGGTTCGGTGTCGCAAACTTCGTCGGCACGCTGTTGGCCGGGAGGCTGCTGGAGCGCCACCCGCTGGCCACACTGGTGTTGATGCCCGCACTGGTCGGCGTCGCCGCACTGGCGTTGGTGCTGTTGCCGGCCTCGGTGCCGGGGCAGGCGGTCCTGCTGGCGATCTGGGGCCTGGCCTTTGGTGGCGTGCCGGTGGCGTGGTCGAACTGGGTCGCCAGCGCGGTGCCTGACCAGGCGGAAAGCGCCGGGGGCATGGTGGTGGCCTCGGTGCAGTCCGCCATCGCAACGGGCGCCGCCGCAGGCGGTGCGGTATTCAGCCTCGGTGGCAGTGCAGGCGTATTCGTCGCCGCGGCCGTGCTGATGCTGCTGGCCGCGTTGCTGATTGCGCTGCGTGTTCGCGTCCCCTCCGCCCATGGCATCCGCCAGTCCAAGCCCGCGTTGCATCTTTGATCCGGTTAGCCAAATGAACAATAAGACGTCTCACGCAGGACGCCAAGGTGCACACAAAGAGCACCTTGTCGGTGTATTGGCAATCTACAGCCGAACTCAAACAATATCCTCAGGCTGCATCGTTAAAATGATTTTCCCAACGTTTTCGGACGATTCCATTCGGCGATGGGCATCGGCAGCTCGTGAAAGCGGGAACGTGCTGTCAACCACCGGCTCCAGACTTCCGGCGCCTTCAAACCGATCAAGCCAATGCTCGCGGAAGCGCTTGATCATGCCGTGCTTCTCTGGCTGTGTGCGGGACTTCATGACAGTACCGATGATCTGCAAGTGACGGTAAAGGATATGCTCCAGCTCTACGTTCACCTTACCGCCTCCGCCCAGGATGCCGACCTGAATAAGCCGGCCTCCCTTGGTCAGGCAGGCGATATTGCGGGCAAAGTAGGGCTCGCCAACGAAATCGATGACGATATCCACACCTGTACCCTTGGTTTTGTCTGCGATGACTTCGGCAAAATCCTGGGTCTTGTAGTCAATGGCGATATCGGCGCCTAAATGCTCGACACGCGCCAGCTTGCTGGCGTCGGTGGTCGCGTACACCGTGGCGCCGGTGGCGTATGCCAACTGGACGGCAGCAGAACCCACACCTCCCGCGGCCGCATGGATTAATACCGAGTCGCCGGCCTTGAGCCGAGCCAGATGCATCATTGCTTCATGGGCGGTGACGAAGACTTCGGGAATTGCCGCTGCATGCACATAGTCCAACTGCGCGGGGACAGGCATGGCCATGCGGTAGTCGATGCGTGCAAGCTCGGCATAGGCCCCACCTCCGACGACGCCCATCACTCGATCACCAATCTCAAAACCCTCGACCCTATCACCTTTGCCAATGACCTCGCCGGCGATCTCCAACCCCATGATCAGTGAATCACCAAAATTAGGCTGACCGTAGCCGCCGGTTCGGTGGGTCAGATCTGCTCGGTTCACACCCGCGGCATAAACCCGTACCAGCAGGTCAGTCGGGCGCACTTCGGGATCGGCAACATCTGCTAGCTCGAGTACGTCCGCCGCGCCGAATTCTCTAATATTGATGGCTTTCATGATCAGTTTTTCTCCGGTTCGCTAAACGTGGCATTGGCGATGGCAGACGCGGTGATGGCGCCTGGGAAGCCTACGTAGAACGCCAGATGAGTGATCGCGGCGGCAATTTCTTCATGGGTCAGCCCATTGCTGACCGCCCGCCGCAGATGCGCAGGCAGCTCTTCAGAGTGACCATCGGCAATCAACGCGGCCACTGTGATCAGGCTACGGTCGCGTGGGGACAATGTTGGATCACTCCAGATTTGCGGGTACAGCGTCGAATCAACGAACTGCGACAGCTTCGGTGTAAACGCCCGAGCCGCTTCACGAGGGCTGCTGAAATTGAGAGTGGACATGATGATGCCTCCTTAAGCCTGGCTGATGAATTTATTGGTGAGGTAGTGTTCGATGCCTTCAATGCCACCTTCCGAACCATGGCCGCTTTCTTTCACGCCGCCGAAGGGGAGTTCGGTGGCGACGATGCGGTATTGGTTGATACCGATCATCCCGGCCTCTAACCCGTCAGCAACGTCAATGGCCGTTCGAGCGCTAGCAGTGAATGCATAGGCTGACAGCCCGTAGGGCAGGCGATTAGCCTCCTTCAAGCCATCCGGCAAATGATCGAATGGCATCAGCACGGCGATGGGCCCGAAGGGTTCTTCATGCATGACTCGGGCGTTCATCGGCACATCCGCCAACACCGTCGGCTCAAAAAAGTAGCCGCTGCATTCCAGGCGCTTACCACCGGCCAACACCCTTGCACCTTTGGCGACGGCATCAGCCACCAGCTCTTGCATCTTGGCGAGCTGCCTTGGATTGGCGAGCGGCCCGACCTGGGTGCCAGGCGTGCGGCCATCGCCTATTTTCAGCGCGAGTGTGGCCCTCACAAAATGATCTACAAATCGTTGATAGGCGCCACGCTGAACAAGAAACCGCGTTGACGAGATGCAGACCTGGCCCGTCCCGCGAAACCGATTGGCAACACCTTCGACGGCTGCTTTTTCGATGTCTGCGTCATCAAATACCAACACCGGCCCATGGCCTCCCAATTCAAGGGTGATGGGTTTGACGCCCTCGGCCGCGCGGGCTGAAAGCAGGCGACCGATAGGTACCGAACCCGTAAAGGTCACCTTGCGGATGATGGGGGACGCGATCAGGTGGCTGGACACTTGATCCGGTACGCCGAAAACCACCTGCAACACGCCTTTGGGCAACCCTGCATCGTCGAGTGCCCGCGCCAGGGCCAGCGCTGTGGAGGGGCTTTCTTCCCCGGGTTTGAGAATGACACTGCAACCGGCGGCCAGTGCCGCCGAGAGTTTGCGAGCTGGGGTAATGGCCGGGAAATTCCAGGGCGTGAACGCAGCCACTGGGCCGATGGCTTGACGTTTGACCATTTGCAGCACACCGGGGCGGTTGGCCGGGACTACACGGCCATCGATACGGCGTGCGCTTTCGGCAAACCACTCGAAGTATTCAGCTGCACGCGTTACTTCATCCAGGCTTTCTCCAAGCGGTTTGCCTTCTTCAAGCGTCATTTGTTCGGCAATGTGTGGCGCCCGTTCGAGGATGAGATCGGCAGCGCGCTTGAGAATTTTTGCGCGCTGGTCAGGGACAGTCTGGCGCCATTGTTCAAAGCTCACTTGAGCCACTGCGAGTGCGTGATCAAGGTCGCCTGCGGTGGCGAGTGGCACGCGGCCTATCTCAAGTGCGGTTGCGGGGTTAACGACAGCGGCGGTTGCGCGGCCCTCGGCACTGATCCATTCACCACCGATAAAAAGATAAAGCGGGTCGTAAGACGTGTTCATGGGGTTGCCCTTCGGTTGGTTTATCAAAAGTTCGTACAAAGCTCGGCGCCTGAAGTACCAGGGGTAGTGCCTGGGGAACTGCGTGGGTAGTTCAGGCGCCCTGTGCAACCGAGTCTATGGAGTACGAGCGGTTTGATTTAGCCGGCCAGGAGGGAATCATTGTTGTGCGGGGAGGTAATATCGAGGACAGGCCGGAGCGTGTAGCATCGAACGCCTGGAATCAGATCGACAGGTAGCGTTGGATGGATAAACTTACGAACATGTCCGTGTACGTCAAAGTTGTTGAGATGGGCAGTTTTACTGCGGTGGCGAACCATCTGGACTCTACGGTCGGCAATGTTTCGCGTGCGGTTTCCGCGCTTGAAAACGTGCTCGATGCCCGTCTGTTGCAGCGCTCGACCCGGCGCCTTTCAGTGACAGACGCTGGCCGGCGCTTCTATGAGCGCTGTACCAAAATTCTGGCAGACCTTGAAAATGCAGAAGCCGAAGCGAGCAATGCGGCGTTGAACCCCAGGGGGACATTGCGTGTGCATTGTGTGCCGGGGCTGGCGCGGCAGTTGGTCACCTCAGCCGTGCTGGAATACCGCAGGGAATTCCCCGATGTTACCGTGGATTTAATGCTTTCTCAGCGAATGCCTAACCTTCTGGAAGACCAATTGGATGTCTCGATTCTGATTGCCCGAACGCTGCCGGATTCAGCGTATGTCAGCCAAAAGATCGGCGTTAGCCATTGTGTGCTGGTTGCTTCTCCTGAGTATCTGGAGCTGCACGCGGCCCCCGTGACGCCGGAAGATCTCCATGATCATCAGTGTTTGCTGTTGGGCACTGTCGATTATGTGCGGGATGAATGGCAATTGAAGAGCAAGACGGGGGATGCCACGTTTGCTCCGAAAGGCCCGAGTTTCAGCGTCAATGATATGGAAGCAATGGCGGTTGCCGTTCGAGAAGGGGCAGGCATAGGTTTGCTGGCCGGTTTTTCAGCCATAGAGGACTTGCGGTCAGGCAAGCTCGTCCGAGTTCTGCCCGAGTACCATACCTACGAGCGTAACGTTTACGCCGTCTACACATCGCGCCAGTTTATCGATGCAAAAATTACTCGCTTCATCGATACGCTGAAAAAGCGGGTAGGTACTGAGCTTATGATGACCGCTGAGGAACTCATCGCTTGAAGGACGCCGAGTGACGCTTTGCCGGGGGAAAGTAGCAGGTCTGGTGGAAGTTCAAGGATGTCAGGAGTAAATCGTTTTGCCGAAGCCGGTGCAAACATTGCAAGTCTCTAATGTAATTAGCGCCTCAGTTTAACCCGCTGAGGCGCAATTGTTTTTAGGGACCATTAATCAACCATTGCTGCAACCGGTGCCCATCACTTCGTATGCCAGGATATGCCGCTTGCCTTGTGAATCTTCATAGGTCATGCGCATCGGTACAACACCGCACACATCGGCGACTTCAGTTTGAGAAATCACCTTGGCGACATCAAGATGCGTGGAGTAGCTGTATTGCTCAACAGGCACGTGTTGATCTTGAACTGGAGCAGTGCCTTCCTGCGCCATTACCATCGTACTAAAGCCGAAGAGTGCGAGTATTGCGATGGACATTTTCATGGAGACTATCCTTTAATTGAATTTCAATTTTTTCAAATTAATAGTTTGGTTTTCCAGGCGCACAGAATCGCCGATCGCTATAAGCAAAATGTGTTGCTTACTGAAGATTTCGAGCGACTTGCCTGCCAACTGAAAAGCTGCTGGCTATCGGCGGGTTGCTGCGCTGACAGGACAAACTTTATGCCCGTCGTCCCCACGGAAATAGGCGCGAATCTGGTAAAGACTGTTTTGCATTCAGGCAATAATCGCGGGATAAGCCACTACAGGCGATGAAATGGCGGTCGCCCGCAGAGACCCTGACGTTCTCTCGGGCGATGGCATCAGTACGTCAGACTCGCGGCCTGGGGGTAGCAACAAGGGGGCGGCTGCACGCAATCGTTCAGCCGCAGGCTGCCGCGTTTTTTGCTCTCGCGTGTTCCAAGCTCAAGACGTGATGCCCAGACGGATATTCGGCTGGTTACTTACCCAGGTTTTGATTCATCAAGTTATCAAGAACAGGTGATTTGTTGGCAACCTGCCATTCGTGTAAATGCTTGCAGCCCGCCTCATTAAGCTCGGCGAGATTGCTACGCAAGTCGCATGTCGTGAACCAGTGCTGTCGAAGAGAAGGGTATTTTGAAAAGTCTTCGCGTGTAGGCGGTTGGAGGGTGGATAAGCGCGATGCTGCCAGCACTAAAAGAACAGCTGCCCCAATGCCAATAGAGTAGTCTTTATAATTCATTTGGATTTCCATGAATGAGGATTTATAACGCTTTGGCTGAGTGAATAGACTCTGGTGCTGCCCAGGGTAGGGGCTTACGATAGTTGATAAATGGTTCGATAAAAGATCCACTTTCGAGGTGTTTCATAGTGCCATTGAGTACGATGTGCCCTGACTGGCGCACCTCGGTAAACTCGGGAGGCTGTAGGGCCGAACTTTTCGCGACTCCAGCCGCCTTTCAGCATGAGGTGCTGATGAAGGTCGCGCACGGGATACACGATCTGGGACTTCATTCCTCGTTGATTGACCCACCGCGCTCCAGGTCTGAATGGCTCTAAAGCGTAAATGGCGTTAGCATTCCCATCATTGGGCTTAAACAGCCTGTTTTTTCAGATCAGGGTCGCATTGTGGAAAAGCTAAAACGCCTCCAAAGTGGAATCGAAGGGCTCGACGCTCTGCTCAAGGGAGGGCTGGTCGCGGGCGCCTCCTACATAATCCAGGGGCGGCCAGGGTCTGGCAAAACGATCCTGGCCAACCAACTTGGGTTCCATCATGCGAACAATGGAGGCCGGGTTCTGGTCGCCACACTGCTGGCCGAGTCACACGACCGCCTGTTTCAGTTTCTTTCTACTCTGAGCTTTTTCGACGCATCCAAAGTGGGCGCCGACATTCAGTTTGTCAGCGCGTTTGACACGTTGGAAAACGAAGGGCTGGACGAGGTGGTGAAACTGCTTCGGCGCGAAATAAGTCGCCAAAAAGCTACAGTGATGGTGGTCGATGGCTTGCTCAATGCTCGCTCAAAAGCCGACTCGCACATCGACACCAAGAAATTCATTTCCGAGTTGCAAGGGCACGCCGCTTTCGCGGGTTGCACGGTGCTATTTCTGACCAGCTCCCGTCTCGACGACGGCAGCCCTGAGCACACCATGGTTGATGGCGTCATTGAAATGGGCGAAGAGCTGTTTGGCACCCGCTCGGTACGTCGTATTCAACTGCGTAAAACTCGCGGCAGTGGAGCCATGACAGGCCTTCATGAGTGTGAAATTACCGACAATGGTTTGGTGGTTTACCCTCGGCTCGAAAGCCTTTATAGCCACCCGTCCGCCCCCGACAGCGCCGACATGACGCGTATCGCCAGTGGTATTGGTTCGCTGGACGGCATATTGGGGGGAGGCCTTTACAGTTCCAGCGTGTCTCTGGTCATGGGCCCCTCCGGCATTGGTAAAACGACGCTGGGCCTGAAGTTTCTGGCCGAGTCGACGGTGGAGGCTCCAGGACTGCATTTTGGCTTTTATGAGAGCCCACAACGGTTACGACTCAAAGGCCAATCACTGGGTATCGATATCCAGGGCATGGAGGACAGCGGCGCCCTGAGCATTGCCTGGCAGCCGACGACTGAGGGGTTACTGGATGGGTTGGGCGCTCGCCTGTTGAGTCTTGTAGAAGAAAAGGGCATCAAGCGCCTGTTCATCGATAGCCTCAGCGGTATGACCCGAGTCTCTACAAACCCGGCGCGAACTACTGACTTCTTCAGTGCGCTGATGAATGAGCTTCGATCCAGGGGCGTAACCGTATTCGCATCCTGGGAAATGCGTGATCTATTTGGCTCCGAGGTCAGCGCGCCGAACTCTGACCTGTCCAGCATCGTCGATAACTTGATGCTGATGCGTTTCTCTGAGAATCACTCTGAACTAAGCAGGACGCTTTCCATTCTTAAGGTACGAGATAGCTCTTATGACCCCTCCAGATTTGAGGTTGTCATCCAAGAACGCGATGTTTTCCTGAAAAAGGCTTCGAGACATGAACCTTCAGCCCCCACTGAGACATCGCCCGGTTCACTTTCTTAAGCTTTTTGAGTGGGTTGAATTAACATGACCACCATCCTGGTCGTCGACGACGAGTACTTGATCGCTGACATTCTCAGCTTCGCACTGGAGGATGAGGGGTTCATGGTGGTGACTGCCAGCAATGGTCGAAAAGGACTGGAAGTGCTGGATAGAGAAAGGCCAGCCTTGATCATCACCGATTTTATGATGCCCGTGATGGACGGCCTGGAATTCGCCACAGCCGTTCGAGCCCTCCCTTGCGCGAATCAATTGCCGATCATCCTGATGAGCGGTGCTCAGGCACACATCGGCATGCAGAGATCGGATCTGTTTGATGCGGTAGTGTCGAAACCATTCAACATCGACTTGATCATTGCCGAAGTTAAAAAGCTGCTCGCCTCTGATCAGTGAGTACTGCATCTACCTACCCGGAGCCGCGCAGGATCGGGCTCCGCCTGCCCAAACAATCGAGTTGAAAAAAATTTTCGAGGGGCTCTTGAAAACGTTTTGGTAGCACCTATTTTCGGTTCTACGCGATGCCGCAAACGGGTCGCGTCTTAAATCACTTGGAGAACACTCAGGAGATTTACTATGGCTACTACTCTTTCTTTGGCCCCTCTGTTTCGTCAATCTGTGGGTTTTGATCGCTTCAACGACCTGTTTGAATCAGCGCTTCGTAGTGAGGCTGGTAATACCTATCCACCGCATAACGTGGAGAAGCAGGGTGAGGATCAATACCGCATTGTGATTGCAGTGGCGGGTCTTACTGAGGAGGACATAGACATTCAGGTTGAAAATGGCGTATTGAGCGTTTCTGGTGGAAAACGTGAAAACGACGAGAAGGTGACTTACCTGCACCAAGGGATAGCGCAACGCGCCTTCCGCTTGTCCTTCCGGCTGGCTGACCATATCGAAGTGCAAGGTGCAGCGCTCACCCACGGTCTGTTAGCCATCGAGCTGCTTCGGGTCATACCCGAAGAAGCCAAGCCAAAACGTATTGAGATCGGTACTGCCGGCCAGCCAGACCAGCGTCAAGTAAGCCTGCAATAAGTGTGTTTAAGGCGCTCTGCGGAGCGCCTTTTTTATTTTGTTTTAATCAACCACTGAGGCGCGCACGTGTGGGGTTCTGCGCCGTGGTCGTTGCCGGTTGAAGTCCGCCTTTTGACTCAACCGAATTGACCTGCCGATTCAACGGCGGTTTTTGGTTTCCTGCTACGTGTCAGCTGATAGGCAATTGCCAGCCATATGAACCACCCCGGCATGACCATCAACGCAACGCGTGTGTCAGGTCTCAATGCCAGCAGGCAGAGCACGAAGCCCATAAAAGCCAGTGACAACCAGGCCATTGGCACGCCGCCTGGCATCTTGTAAGCAGATTTGGCGTGAAGCTCAGGACGTTTTTTGCGATAGGCAATGTAAGACGCGAGGATGGTCGACCACGTGAAGATCACCAGAATCGCCGACACGGTGGACACGATGGTGAATGCCGTCATGACTTCCGGAACGATGAACAGCACGAGCACGCCTGACAGCATCAACAGTGTCGTGAAGGCCAGGCTCAACAGAGGCACGCTGTTGCCCGATAGACGCCGAAAGACACCCGGAGCGTTGTCTTGATTGGCCAGCCCGAACAGCATGCGGCTGGAGGAGAATACGCCACTGTTGGCCGATGACGCGGCGGATGTCAGGACCACGAAGTTAACGATGCCGGCTGCTGCGGGAAAACCGGCGACGAGGAACAGTTCGACAAAAGGACTTTTTACCGGTGAAACCTGTTGCCAGGACGTCACGGCAATAATGCAGGCCAATGCCAACACGTAGAACAGGATGATTCGCAGCGGAATCGAGTTGATTGCCTTGGGTAACGTCCTCTCCGGAGCACGGGTTTCCGCTGCAGCGGTGCCGATCAACTCGGTGCCGGCAAATGAGAATATCGCCATCTGAAAACCGGCAAAAAACCCAAGCAAGCCATTAGGGAATGCAGCCTGCTTATCCACCAGATGGCCCAGAGACGCGGTGACGCCATTGGGCGAAACGAACGAGCTGGCAATCAGTACGATGCTGACCCCGATAAGCGTCACGACGGCGATGATCTTAATGATCGCGAACCAGAATTCGACTTCACCGAAAAGCCTGACCGTCAGCACGTTCAAGGCAAACAGTGTCGCCAGCATCCCGATCGCCGGTATCCAGGCAGGCAGATAGGGGAACCAGTACTGGAAAAACCCGCCGACAACGACGGCATCGCCGATCACTGCAACGCTCCAGCTCAGCCAATAGGACCAGCCGAGAAAAAACGCAGCGCGAGGCCCCAGGTAGGCGCCGGCAAAATCCGCAAAGGTCTTGAAATTCAAATTGGACAGCAGCATTTCGCCCATGGCACGCATGACGAAGTAAACGAACAGGCCAATGATCATGTAGATAAGGATGATCGAGGTGCCGGAGAGGGCGATGATCTTGCCGGAGCCCATGAACAAACCTGTACCAATGGCTCCGCCCATTGCCATTAACTGGATGTGACGATTACTGAGCGTGCGCTGCAGCGCAGGCTGCTCAACCTGCTCTGATAGATTCGATTTCATTTCAAAACCTCTTGATTTTATGTTTTTGAGTTTTGGCAGAAAAGTGCATAGCCAGCGCCATTGTCAGGATGCAATGGCGGGTGACGGTGTTGGTTTATGGTGGACAGCGCCGGCCCCTTGCACATGCCTGGGGGCGGCTTTGGTCGGCTGCTGATCAAGTCTCTGGAACAGGGTTTTTATATGTTCAGGTTGATCACGCCGTCTTCGGGCGGATGCTCAAGCGCGCTTGCTCTCGAAGCCATGCAGTACGTTCACCGCGTTGATTCCGATTTCATCGACCATATAGCCGCCTTCCATCACAAACAGGGTGGGGCAACCCACACTCGCTATCAGTTCGCCGATCCCGATGAAATCCTCGCTTTCCAGCAGGAAGTGACTGATCGGGTCGTCCTTGAAGGTGTCGACCCCCAGTGAGATCACCAATACCTGCGGTGAGAATTGCTGGAGTTTCCTGCAGGCATGCAGCAGGGCGTCGCGGTAGGTATCCCAGGCGGTGTTTTTCGGCAGCGGGTAGTTGAGGTTGAACCCTTCGCCAACACCTGCGCCGACTTCATCGCTGAACCCCGAATAGTAGGGATAGGACACGGCCGGCTCGCCGTGCAGCGATATGAACATCACGTCATTGCGCGAGTAAAAAATGTTCTGGGTGCCGTTACCGTGATGAAAATCGACGTCGAGTACCGCGACGCGTTTGGCGCCCTGGGTGATTGCCTGCTGTGCAGCAATGGCCGCGTTGTTGAGATAGCAGTACCCCCCCATGTATTCACGCGCCGCGTGATGGCCCGGCGGACGACAAAGGGCAAAGGCACTGTCATGGCCTTCATCGATAAGTGCCAGCCCCGTCAGGGCGATATCGGCACTGGTCTTGACCGCCTGCCAGGTGGTGGCAGTGATCGGCGAGCCGGCATCCATCGCATAGAAACCGAGTTTGCCGTCAATGAACGTCGGCACCTGATCGTTGGCCAAGTCACGTACAGGCCACACCAGTGGCAGCGCATCATGGGTGCGCCCTGTGGCGCACCATTGCGACCAGGCGCTCTCCAGGAAGCTCACGTAGCGCTCGCTGTGCGCGTTGACGTAACACGAGCGGTCGAACGCGCGCGGTTCGACTATCTGGCCAAGGCCAACTTGCTTGACGCGGTTGTGAACAGTGTCGGCCCGACTGGGCTGCTCGAACGACGGCTTGAGCACGCCATCCTTCAACTCGGTGCCATGGTGCAGACGGTGTGAATCACTGAAAACTGTAAACATTCTGCGCATCCGTTAATGTGGGCCAGTGCAAATATTCTGTTCTGGTCAGGACGCGATTTCTTTGCTTTGTTTCTGTGCTTTTGTATATTTATCGGGCGATTTAACTCAGGAATAGCGTAATGAAGAAAAATATATCCAGGCGTATCAGCCTCGATGAGACCGATCTGGCCATTCTTGAGTTATTGCAGGAGGACGCGAGCATTTCCAATGCCGAACTCAGTGAGCGGCTTTCATTGAGCCTTACGCCTTGCTGGCGACGGCGCAAGAGAATGGAGGAGGCGGGGGTGATAAAGGGCTATCAGGCAACGCTTGATCGAAGAATGCTGGGGCTGGATATCATGGCATTCGTGCACATCCGCTTTTCCACGCATGCCGATCACGCGCCGGACGCCTTTGAGGCAGTGATTGCGCAATTGCCGGAGGTATTGGCCTGCCACAAGATCACCGGAGACGCCGACTACGTGCTCCAAGTGTTGGCGGAGGACCTTGATAGCTACAGCGACTTTATCGAACAAGTACTGAGGCGCCAGGTGGGTATCGCATCTATTCAGTCGAGTCTGGCGTTGCGTGAAATCAAAGCGGGCAGCCGTATGGCCATACCCAAATTGAGCAAGGATTGAATCTCGGCGGTTCTGGCCTGGACAACCTGGGCTTTGAACGACTGGGTATAAGCGCTCCGTTCGCGCATTTAAGGGCTATCGCGTCCGCTTAAAAACAGGCGGACACCGCCGTCCTTGATTTGGGCGTTCGCCCGTGAGTCATGTGTCGAGTGCCTGCTGTTTGGCAATTTCCTGGTTGCGCAGAATGAACCGCTGCAACTTGCCACTTGGGGTCTTGGGCAACTGTTCGACGAATTCGATTTCCCGCGGGTAAGCATGTGCAGCTAGACGCTGTTTGACATGCAGGCGCAGTATTTCGGCCAGCTCGGCGCTTGGCAGGTACCGGTGGGTCAGCACGACAAACGCCTTGATCAGCTCGGTGCGTTGCGGGTCGGGCTTGCCGATCACCGCGGCTTCGACGACTGCCGGATGTTCGATCAGCGCACTCTCGACATCGAAAGGCCCCACGCGGTAGCCGGACGTGGTGATCACATCGTCGTTACGGCCTACAAAGCTGATACTGCCGTCCTCATTAAGCTCCACGATATCGCCGCTCAAGTAGTAACGGTCGACGAAGGCCCTGGTGGGCATGCCGAAGTATCCATTGAACCAGCACAGGGGCGAGCGCTCGCGATCCACCGCCAGTACGCCCGGCTGACCGGTCGGCAGTTCCCGATGCGCATCATCCAGCACGACAATCCGGTACCCCGGCACCGCATAGCCGGCAGAACCCTCACGTACCGGATGGCGCAGCCCGTGGTGATTGCACAGCACCATGCCGATTTCGGTTTGGCCGTAATGATCGTGAATGACCACGCCGAGCTGTTCGGCGAACCAACGGATGACTTGCGGGTTGAGTGGTTCGCCGGCGCTGCTGACGATACGCAGTTGACCACGCACGGCGGCGGCAAACTCGTCCCCGGCAGCAATCAGCAGGCGAAAAGCCGTCGGCGAGCCGGCCAGGTTGCTGATCGCATATTTGACGATAATCCGGCAGGTGCTTTCCACGGTGAAAGGGCCGTCATGCAACAGCGTGGCCCGGCCGCACGCCAGCGGCCCGGTTACTGCGTAATACAAGCCATATGCCCAGCCGGGGTCGGCGAGGTTCCAGAAATGGTCGTCCTCGCGCAGGTCGATTGCATCGCGCATATACCCTTTGAAAGCCCGAATGGCGCTCAAAGGCACCTCAAGCGGCTTGGCCGGTCCTGTGGTGCCCGAGGTGCACATCAGCAGGAAAGGCGCGCTGGCGTCCAGCAGCTCAGGTGTGCAGTCGGTGTGTTGACCACCCAGCACGTCCCAGAAACCGTAATCGCTCGGATGCTGCGCAGGGCCGTCGGTCACGATTGCGGGTGGGCAGCCAGGGATTTCATCCAGTTTGGGACGATTGTGGGAGTCGGTCACGATCCAGCGTGCCTTGGAGCAGTCCAGACGCTGCTCGATCGCCTTGGGACCGAATGCGGTAAAGAGCGGTTGGTAGACCGCGCCGATGCGCCAGGCTCCCAGGAGGGCAATCACCAATTCAACCGTGCGTGGCATCAGGCCGGCAATACGATCTCCCGGCTGCACTCCCTGCGCTCGCAGAAAGTTGCCAAAGCGCGCAGCATGCGCCTGCAGTTCGCTGAAGGTGTAGTGCCTGGCGCGGCCATCGCGCGTTTCGCAATACAACGCCACAGCATTCCCGTGAGCGTGCCGGTCGCAGCATTCGATGCAGGCGTTCAAGGCGCCCGGTTCGCCGTGCAAGCCCTGGTCTGCCGGCTGTAGATAGTCGAAGGATGACACTGCTGAGTCGTAATCGCGCATAACGTACCTGATTATTATTGTTGGAAGGTGTCCTGTGCCCACGCAGGCCGCGCAGGCGCCTGGATGTCGCTAGTTGTCCATCATCTCGGCTGCTTGCTGGGTCGCTTGGCTGGTACGCGTGGCCAGCTTGCGCACTTCATCGGCGACCACCGCAAAACCGCGACCGGCTTCGCCTGCGCGCGCCGCCTCAATGGCGGCATTCAACGCCAACAGGTTGGTCTGGCTGGCAATGCCCTGGATGGTGGCGACAATCTGCGTCAGCTTGGTGAGGGTTTCCTGCATCACCCGATGTTGTTGCGCCTGCGCCTCGCGCAGGGTGCTTTCTTCATGGTGGGCATGGATGTCGGTGATGGCTCCCACCACCCTTTGCGGGGAACCGTCCTGCCCTCGGCGCGTTTGCCCACGGCCGCGAAACCAGCGGTAAGTGCCATTTTTATGTTTGAGTCGATAATCCACATCAAACGGCGTCTTGCCGCTGCGGTCGTCCACATGGGCGACGAACGCGCCGATGGCCCGTGCGCTATCGTCGGGGTGCAAGCGTGAGGTCCAGCTTTCGAGGGTGTCAGGAAACTCCTCAATCGTGTTGCAACCCAGCAGCCGGCGCATTTGCGGCGACCACCAAATGGTATTTTTCGGGTTCGCCGGGTCGCCGGCCACTATCTCGATATCCCAGAGCCCGTCATGCAGCATTTCCCGGGAAATGTCGAAGCGTGTGGCCGCCAGTTCGAGCGCCTCGTTGTGCAGGTACTGTTCATGAATGTCACGAACGGTTCCTCCGATGGCAAGCGCGGCACCTTGCGCATCGCGTCGCGCGACACCGCTGATTCTGTACCAGCGATAGTCACCGTCTGCTGCCGGTTTCATTCGCACGTCCAGGGCCAAGGGCGTGCGCCCGCTTCGATCGGCAAGGTGCCTGGCGAGCGCTGCCAGATGCGCTTGCCGGTCATCCGGGTGCAACTGTTTGCTCCAACTGCCGAGCTGATCGATAGCCTGGGCCAGGTCCGATTCATACCCGGTCCACGTCATCACGCATTCCGGTGCGGGTGCCACGGTTCCATCCAGTTCCAGCTCCCAGAACAGTTCCCCTGCGCCCAGCGTGACCAGTGCCCAGCGCGCCGCCCATTGCCGCAACAGCGTGTCATTGCAGGCCAGGCGCTCTTCCAGTTGGTTGACGTCCAGCGTCAGTGCGCGGGCTTGCTCCTTGAGCGCTCGTCGCTCTTGCAGCAGTTGTTCGACGCTTGCCAGGATACGGCGCAATAACCGGTTGTTCGACGACAGGGGAGGGCTCGCCTGGTCAGGCTGCTCCAGGCGGTCGGCGAGCAGCGTCAATGCCCAGCGGGTGGTTCGGCTGAAAAAAAGCATGGGACACCTCTGCCTCGGTCAAATGGGATCAGCCTGCAGCGATTGCGTCGCAGCTGATAAGGCCAGCGAGTCAAAGACTGTCGCCCCCGACAGGGCTTGCCAGGTTGAAGGGCCGGCGCTGATTTCCTGAGCATTCAACAGGCAGTCGTCGAGCGCGTGCTGTAACGCGTGGGTATCCAGGTCCTGGCCGATAAAAACCAACTCCTGCCGGCAATCGCCGACAATGCTGTCCCACTTGGTCATGATGCTCTGCAACCGATATTCATCCCGTGGCCATTGCGACTGCTCGATGAAGGTCCACCAGCGCCCGACATAGTCCCACTGGAACTGTTTGCCGCTTTGCACCAGCAGGCCGGTTTCCAAGTGCCGGCTGGCGAGCCAGAAGTAACCCTTGCTGCGCAACAGGCGCCCGTTGCGCCAAGGGCGCTGTAGAAAGTCGAGTAACCGCTGCGGGTGAAATGGAGCGCGCTCGCGGTACACCCAGGACGTCACGCCATAGGTGTCCGACTCGGAGGCCGGAGCGTCGTTGGCCGCCATTTTTTTCATCCAGCCGGGCGATGCCGCAAGGCTGGGTAAATCAAACAGATGGGTGCCGAGAATGCCGGATAATTCAACGTTACCCTGAACCATCGGCAGGATCCGCGCGGTCGGGTTAAGGCCGGCGAGAATCGCGTGCACGGCCTGGTAACCAGGCTCGTCGATCAGGTCCAGTTTGTTGACGAGAATGACGTTGGCGTATTCCACCTGCTCGATCAGCAGGTCTGCCAAATGGCGTTTAGGCGTATTTTCCTGTGCGTCGTCGCGGTCCACGGTGTCCGGCGACTCGAGCAACGCCTGAAAACGACTGCCGTCGACCACCGTCACCAAGGTATCGAGCCGCGCCAGTTCGCTGAGGCTGAAGCCTTGCGCGTCAAGGAACGCGAACGTCTCGGCGACCGGCATTGGCTCAGAGATCCCCGTGGATTCAATGAGCAGGTAATCGAAACGCTCCTGACGTGCCAGGGCACTGATCTGCTCGAGCAAGTCGGCGCGCAGCGTGCAGCAGATACAGCCATTGCTCATTTCGATCAACTCATCGCGACCACGGTGCAGCGCCACGTCGCGCTGCACCTCTTCGGCATCGATGTTGACGTCGCTCATATCATTGACGATGACTGCCACTCTCAGGCCTTCGCGATTGCGCAGGATATGGTTGAGCAGCGTGGTCTTGCCGGCGCCGAGGAAGCCGGAAAGCACGGTCACCGGCAGTCGGCCTTTCAAGGCGCCGGCCATCATACGTTCACCGTGCTATCGGCATGGTCCAGATAGCTTTCGAACAGATCGACCACCACGAAACCGTCGTCGGCCGCGTCTCCCCACAGGTCCTTCACGCGAAACTCGATGTGGTAGGTCGGCTGATGCGCCGCGTTCAAGTCGCCATGCCCGATCGCGTCCGGGAATGGCCATTTTTCTGATGTTCGGTGCAGGACTACGCCATTCTTGCCGCGCACATAGGCCGGCATGCGGATATGCCCGGCCACATACTCGTCTCGCACGGTAACTCGGTCGCCGACCTCAAACGGCGCTCGACCGGTGATCGCCGGTCTGCCTTCAGCCTGCGCAGGGTTCGCCAGCTTGAAGTGAGAACCCAGGGCCTGATCGAGCTCCGCCTGGGTGATGACACCGGTTTCGACCAGCAGGGTGGCGGTAGCGATGACATAGCGTTCGTAGTACTCGGTACCGACATGTTGGCGGACATCCAGGCGTTCGACGGCGTGGCGCACTTCGTCCACGCTGAACTTCTTCAAGTGATCGGCACCGATAAACATCAGGCTGTAGGCCAGGTGCTCCCAGTCCTGCTTGAACACCGGTTGGTAGCTCAGGCTGTTGATGGTGTGAGGGACTTTGCCAAAGCCCTGGAAACCGCCGAGATCGTGAAAGCCATCCATAATAGAAACTCCGGAAAATGAACGATGACGCGCTGTTTTTCTCAGTCAACGCGGGGCAGGGCGACGCCGATCAGCACGTCTTTGGTCACCAGCGTCTGAAGCTGCTCCTCACTCATGTGTTCGGAGCCTTCAGGCCTGACCGGCAACACCAGGTAGCGGCTTTCGGCGCTGGTATCCCAAACCTTGACCACCACTTCGCTCGGCAGCTCTGTGCCCAGTTCGCGCAGTACGGTGCGTCCCTCCCGGACCAGGCGCGCACGAAACTCGAAGCCCTTGTACCACTCCGGCGGCAGCCCCAGGACGGGCCAGTTGGTGCAGGAGCACAGGCTGCACACAATCACGTTTTTCACACCCGGCGTATCTTCCAGCGCAACGATGTATTCACCCTGCGGGCCGGTATAGCCAAATTGGGCGCACGCAGCGGTACCGTCCTTTAGCAGCAGTTCGCGAAACTGTGGGTCGGTCCAGGCCTTGGCCACTACTCGAGCACCGTTCTGCGGGCTCCATTCGTGTGCCATCAGCTGTGTCATGTGCTCAATGTAACCGTCGGGGATCAGCTCTTTTTGCTTGAGCACCTGCAGGAGTGCCTGTGCTCGTTCGCCCGGCGTTGATGGGTTCTTTTCGTACGTGGTCATCAGGTTGACTCCTCATCGTTGAGCTTCCAGACAGCGCCTGGCGGCTTATTCTTTTTGCGCTGCAGGGGACAAAACCAGCTATCTGTTTTTCCAGTCAAACGACGCCTCGAACGCCGCGGCCGCCTGGTAAATCGTGCCTTCGGCATAGTGCTTGCCAACCAGCATCAGCCCGACCGGTAAGCCGTCTACCAGCCCGCAGGGAATCGACATGGCAGGATGGCCGGTGATGTCCTGAGCGCAAGCATTGCCGATCATTTCCAGCGCTCCGGCCACGTACTCGGTGATCGAGCAGCCTGGCTGCGGGTGGGGCTGGGCAAGGATCGGGACGGTCGGCATCACCAGCAGGTCATAGCGCGCCAATGCCGCGTCATAAGCGGCGCGTGTCAGGCGCCTGAGGTTTTGCGCCTTGGCGTAGTAACGGCCGTTGTAGCGCTCCAGACCGTATTGACCGACGAACATGCACAGCTTGAGAGAGGCGGACAGGTCATTCGCCTGATCGCGCCATCCGGCCTGCTTGTCCAGCAACCCGAGGTCATACAGCCCTTCCCAGTTAAAGCCGGCCCCATTGCCGTGCATCATTTGCATGGTCAGGCCTTCACAGCCGATGGGGTGCCACAACGAACCGGCAATCTTGTGCTCAGGCACCGAGACCTCTTCGACGTGCGCGCCCAGCCGCGAAAACGCTGCGATGGCAGTGCGCACAGAGGCGGCCACACGCGGGTCCTGGTTGGCCAATTCAAACCCTTCTCGCAGGACGCCGATCCTCAACCGGCTCACACCGCGTTCCAGGTAATCGCTGTAAGCGTCGACCCGGGGCGCAGCTTGTCGCGGATCCAGCCCATCCGATCCCGCCATGACCTCCAGCATCAAGGCGTTGTTGCGCACGTTTGCCGTGATGGGGCCGGCATGATCGATAGTCGCCTCGATGGCCATGATCCCGGTGTAAGGCACCAGTCCGTGGGTGGGCTTCATCCCGTAAGTGCCGCAGAATGCGGAAGGAATTCGGATTGACCCGCCCTGGTCACCGCCGACTGCCAGGTCGACCTCGCCCGCGGCAACCAGTGCTGCGCTGCCGGAAGACGAGCCACCCGAGGCGAATCCATGGCGATAGGGGTTGTGCACCGGCGCAGGATCGGAGGTGTGACTGCCACCGGACAGGCAGTAATGTTCGCAGGTTGCCTTGCCGAGAATGGTTGCGCCGGCATCCAGCAATCGGGTGACTACCGTGGCATCGAATGATGGAATGAAGCCCTCAAGTGGCTTGGCACCATTCATCATGGGCACGCCCGCCAGTGAAATATTGTCCTTGAGTGCAACCGTTTTACCCGCCAGTTTGCCTTCGCGGGCGCCGTTGACTTCTGTTCGGAAGTACCAGGCGTTGAGCGGGTTGTGTGCGGGCGAGGGGCGATAGCCCGAGCTGCGTTCGTAACGAACCGGCGGGATGAAGTCGGGCAGCTCGTCAACCAGGTCATAAGCGTCGAAGCTGGGTTGCATAAGCGCCAGGTATTCACCGGCTTGCTCCGCGCTGAGCTGCATGTGCAGGCCGCTCGAGATATCCAATAGTTGTTCAAGGGTAGGGCGTACGATTGCCATGGTTGAGCTGTCCTTATCGTAAGTGGCCGAAGAGCACTGCATGCTCTCAATATCAGCGGGCCAGGGGCTCAAGATAATCCGCGCATCCAGTCCCAGGCTTGGTTGAGAAAGACATCGACTTGGCTGAGGCGGACACCCCTGCGCAAAGGCGCCAAGTGGGCGCGATCGCGGACCCTTGCGTTAAAAAATGTGCGCGTAACGCATATTGATGCGCAAGTCTTCATGGGTGCCGTTGTCCACCGAGAGGTCCTTGCCCAATTGCAGTTGGATTTGGTCCTGTGGGGTGACGAATTTGGTGGCGGTGAGACGCAAGTTGGTGGTGCCCAACTCGTTATCCTGATTGACGTGCTCGACGTTCGTCTCACCGCCCCAGGTGCGCCCGAAGCCGATACCAAACGTGGTGGTGGCGTCTGGCATGTAACGCCCCATGATCTGTGCTGCATAGGAAACGTCCTGCTTCAAGCGGTCGGCATTTGCACCGTAATCAGTGTTGTCGCCATACCAGGTAGCGCCGCCGACCAGGTCCATAGCCCATTTTTCGGTGAAGTGTTTGACGTAGGCACTCTGCAGTTCGAATTTCCAGCGGTTCTCTCCGATATTGAGCGGGTCGTCCTTGTCATAAGTGCCCGTCGGCACATACAGGTAGGGGGCGATACTGAGCGTGTCGCGGGCTTCGTTGAACCGCCATTTGACCGGCGCGGTGAGGGTCAAGTCGCCAACGCCGCGAGCATTGCCCAGCGCTGAGGCGTCACCTGCGCTGGAGACGTGCCCGAAAGGCAACAGGAATTGCGGGTCGATGGTGACGGTGTCACTGAGTGCGTAGACATGGAGCAGACGAAGGATGCCGATGTCCGAGCTCACCTTGAAGTCAGAGCTGACCTTGTGTCCGTTGGTGTAGGCCGAGTCCGTGGTGGCGTGCTGGTAATAAATCACACCGATAGTAGCGCCGACCGGATATTGCTCATAATCGCCGGGAGCGACTTCACCGGCGTTCGCGTGAAGCGCGGGCAACAGGGTGGAGAGTGTCAGCAGGCGGATCTTATTCATCGTCTATTCCTCGCACAGGGAGACCGGGCCACCCGAGAAGGGTGGCTGGGAGGCAGAAGGTGGGGTGTTAAACGCCGATGGCGCTCAGGCTGTTGGCGGCAGTGCGTCGCGCAACATGCCGGTCTGCGAGTGACAGTTGATGTACTCGAATACCTGGCTCTTGGCGTCCGACACGGACACTTCGTGGTACAGCCTTAACTTCTTCAAGCCCGCGGCTACGCGGAAGAACGTCACGAAGATACGCAGGTGAGTAGGGTGGGATTCTGCCCAGCGTTCGAGTTTCTCCACCGAGCGCCAGTGACCGATGTTGTAGCTCAGGTCTAGAAAATTGCCGCCCAGATCGATATTGCGTACGAACCGGTTGCTGTAGCAGCCCAGCGGTTGGCCGTTGTCACGCAGGAAGTCCATACCGTCCTGCAAGGTCGGCAAAATTTCGTCAAGGTAGAGCGAGCGTTCCTCGGCCTCGGCGTCCGCCCAGTCCTGGCCAGAACGAATCAACGTGAGGTTGTCATGCCCCAGGACGACGACCCGTCCTCCCTGGGCAGGGTCGCCCGCGATCACTTGCAGCTCGCTCGTGGGCTTCATCCAGTCGGTCTGGGAGATCGGGAAGCGGTCGCGCATCGAGCCCCAGTAACCGTGCTCTTCGATCTCTCCACTGGTCGCATCCATCACCGCGCCGACACCGGGCAGGTTCTCCTGGAAGGCGTACAGCGTCTCGAACTGCTCGGCGCGCGGGGCGGTGATTTCGCGGAAATAGCCAAGGCCTTCACCGAGGCGCTGCGGCGAGCACCACCAGTCATTCACCTGGGGTGAGCGCAACCAGCGACAGTGGGCAGCAGGATCTCTCCAGTACCCGACCACAATCAAATTATCAAAGCCGCTGCTGTCGGTGTGATGGGTCAAATCATGGGTGTGCGGGCCATCGACCAGGCCGAAACTGCCGACGATGTGACGCATTGCCTGCAATGCAGGCTCGCGCTGGGCGTCGCCGCGATATTGCACGCCGAGATAAGCCATCACCACGTGTTCCAGTTGTTCGTCAGCGCGCGCGACCCACATCGGGAACGGCGGTTGATACTCGTCGGGCACACGGCGGGACAGGGTGCGTGGGCATTTGAGATGTGTGTCGATTGCAGATTCCATCTTGAGCTCCTCGTTATTTTCGTTCAGGCCTGCGGGTGGGCATCAGCGCGTCGGCGGCAGGTCGTGCTTGGCGACCTGCCGTCGGTGCAGCAGCTTCATGGCCCCCCATTCAATCAACCAATAAGCCGACGCTTCAGGCGCGAGGTCGCGCCTTTGCAGAAGCCAAAGGGAGTCAGCCAGTCGTTGTGAAGAGTGTTGGTGCATGGCGTGCCTCATCAGCGGGGTATGAGCTGCTGTGAGGTGGAAATTAGGCTGGGTGATGAGGCGGCGCTTTGTTCGGCGAGACAATCGTTTGGTTGGCAAAGACAACGCTGAAACCGACGTTCCCCGTGGCCCGCACTGGTGCACCTGAGTCGCTGGGGTGAGGTGCTGTGCGCTTAAATGGTGAAGGCCGTGGAGCGCGACAGCCTCCCGGGCACAGCGAAAGTTGCGATTGACATCACAGGGCAGCGCACCTGCGCAGGCCTGCCACTGCGCTTGGCCTGTTATTTGCTGCGCATGCCTGAAAATGGGCCGCACGTTTCAACTTCTCAAGCGCCTGTTGCATCGTTGTCGAGGTCAGTGTCATGAATCCGAGCGCTCAGTATTCGACCCTTGCCGTTCCCGCAGCACGTCGGTTTGATTATTGGAAAGAAGTGGTCTGCCGGCATTGTCTGGCGGCCGATAGCAAACCCTTGTCCCAGAGCAGCTTTGATGGCGCGCTCGCCATCAATACGGTCGGCGAGCTGGACATCTGTTCGCTGTCATCGCCGATGCATCACTGGGAGCGTTCCGAGCGGCACCTGCGCAGCGGTCCGGCCGAGGATTTATGGTTGGGTTTCGCTCGAAATGGCCACGGCCAAATAGAACAAGGTGCCAGAAAAGCCAGCCTGGCAATGGGTGATTTGTTTCTTTATGACGCAACTCAAGCGTTTCGCTTCAGCCTGGGTGGTACCGAAAACCACTTGATCCGTATTCCGCGAGCGTTGCTTACCGAGCGTTTGCCGCGTATTGCGGAGTTCACCGCAATGGTCCTCGACGACCGGCGCCCTGGTGTAGTTCCGTTGCGCGAAATGTTGCATCAGGCCGCGAGCACGCCAGCGTCGTTGCAGGATGAGCGCATCTCCAAGCGTTACTCAAGTGCTTTGCTGGACCTGCTTGTGATCAGCCTGGAACTCCAGGACCTGAAGACGAGCCATCAGGAGATGGACCTCTACGGCCGCATTATGAAGTACATCCAGCGACACCTGGCCGAGCCGGACCTGTCCATTGAAGCCATCGCCAAGGCCCACAACGTGTCCACCCGAACCGTTACGCGGGCCTTCGCACGCTACCAGAAAACCCCCGTTGCAGAGATCTGGAAAGAGCGCCTGAATGCCAGCCGTGAAGCAATTGAACGCGGCCAGGTACGCAGTGTGTCCGAGGCGGCGCTGGACTTCGGGTTTTCTGACTTTTCTCATTTCAGCCATGCGTTTCGCAAGGCGTTTGGTGTGGCGCCGAATACGCTTTTACGCCGCAATTGAAGGAAGTGCTGGAGCTAAGACTGGAGGCATCTTTTTCAAATCATTGAAGGCAAGCCTCCGGATGTGCCCCGAACCTGGTCATCCACTGGAAGGGTATGGATTTCCCTGGTTTATGGAAAAGCAGAAAGAAATGGATGCTCAGCCTGCTCGGGCAACGCCTAAAGGCTATCGGGGTCGTGAGTACATTTCAACTTGCGACTACCGAATGGGCCTGTGCCACTTGTGTATCGCTAAGGCGGCCCCTGAAGACGAAAGGTATGGTCCTAGTATTGAGACCAATTATGAAAGCTACCTCGATCAAGTGATGTTTGATCTGAAGGTAGATCAGAGAACCGCTCGCGCCGAGGTGATGCACGTCCTGAGGTTAAGCCGGTGGCGGCGGGATGGGGGCTGGTCAAGCAGGACAATGCTGAAAGCGGCACGTCGGTACCTTATCCTGGCAAAATCCCCGACCTGCGCTGGTTGTTTGGCGCTGCCAGCAAGTCCAAGGCGCGTACCGAACTGATCGTGCTGATTACCCCGCGTGTCAGCACCAGCAGTCAGTCACGCCAGGTCACGGATGACTATCGCCAGCAGATGCAGTTGCTAAAGGTTGAGCCGCTTCGCGCTCGCCTGCGATGATCCAGGCAGAGTAATAGGCAGGTAGCCTCAACGGTGAGGCTTTGGTGAAATGAGACGTCCTACAAAAGGCGAGCGAGCTTGCCCGTCTCACTATCCATTTTCGGCACAAATGTGCGGCCTGTCCTGAGTTCGGAATGGAACTTGCGTTGTAGGTGACCTGTAAGCCTTGTAACTGAAAAAGGTCAGGTCCATGCACAACAAAAATGAGCTGATGCCGACGGTTTCCAGCAAGGTGCGGACGGCATCGCCCCTCCAGCGTTTCCTGACGATTGACATCGATGAGCACGCTCGGAACATGCCCGGCTGGGAGCTTCGCTATGATCAGTTATCGCCGGGGATCTTTGAAGGCGAGCTGACCGAGTTCCGTTTGGACTGGATGCAACTGGCACGCGACCGCTCTAATCAGGCCATGATCAAGAGCGGATCGGCTTGGGAAGGGTCAATCACTTTCAGCTTGCCGTTGAGTGCTGACGGCCCGGTGTACTGCTCGGGGCATCCGATTCACGACCCCAGCCTATTGGTCGTCCACGGGCATAACCTGCCCGAGATACACACTCCCCAACACCTTGACTTGCTCAACGTGGCGATTGACGAGCGCGTGCTGGAATATGTCCTGGAGCGCCAGGGCAGCGCCTTTCGAATTACCGATATTCCCAAGTGTTACCGCCTGGGTGACTCGACTGTGCAGTATGAACTTACGGCATTGTTCGATGAACTGGCCGGTCGCGATCAAGGGCGTGATGCATTGCTGGGGCACGACGCGATCCGCCGCGGCATACGCGACACAGTGATGCTGCATGTGCTGGAACTGATTGCGCCGGATCAGGCGCCGCCCCTCAACCCCACCGCGCGTAAAAGGATGGTCGACCGCGCTCGCGAATACGCGCTGAGCCATCTCGACGAGCCGTTGTCGATCCTGGACCTGTGCAACCACATCGGTGCCAGCCGGCGCAAACTCCAGTACTGTTTCCAGGAAACCCTGGGGATCAACCCGGTGGCATATTTGCGTGCATTGCGCCTCAATGCAGTGCGACGTGAACTGCGAGCGGGCACGCCATCGGAAGGTGTTCAGGCCGTGGCGGCACGCTGGGGGTTCTGGCATCTGAGCCGGTTCTCTGGCGATTACCGCACCCTGTTTGGCGAAAGCCCTTCGCAGACCCTGCGGCGTACTCAACTCTGCTGAAAACGGATAACCCGCTCACGGCGTTGCTCAATAGGATGGCCCACACCACTTGATGGGAGGGGTATTCGATGATCAACAACAATAATGCAAACGCCGTACGTCTGACGCTGTTCACCCTGGGCCTGCTCGGTTGCTGTGCCGGCGCCCAGGCCACCGAGAACGGCGCGCCGACCACAGCGGTCGGTGTGTATGACTTCGGTGCAGGGATGATGCCACCGGCCACGCCTTATGGGACCGTTGGGCTGCGAACGGGGTTCTATTCGGCCAATGTGCAGAAGGACCGCAGCGGGCGCGCGGTCGACAACCATCTTTCACTGGATGTGCTGTCCATCGCAGCGGCCTATATGCACATGACGGATCACACCGTGTTGGGCGCAAGCTACGGATACGGGATGGTGGTGCCGTTTTTCAAGATGGACGCTTCCATGAAGGTCCAGACATCGGTCGGGCCGTTGCACCTGGAAGCCGACCCGTTTCGACTGGCCGACGTGCAGTTTTTGCCGGTGATCCTGCAATGGAATCTATCGCCGAATCTGTTCATCAACACCCAATTGCAGATCCAGGCGCCCACCGGCGACTACGACAAGAATCGCCTGGTATCTCCAGGGCTCAACCACTGGGCGTTCTCGCCGATCGTCAACGCTACTTACATCACCGACAGTGGCTTCGAGGTGTCTTCAAGCTTTGAAGTCGACGTCAACACCCGCAACCCCGCGACCGACTACAAAAACGGTGTCGAGTACCGCCACGAATTTGCTGTGGGCCAACACGTGGGGCCTTGGACCCTGGGCCTGGGCGGTTACTACTACCGCCAATTCAGCGATGACGACGCGCCGGGGCTGCAATCGGGCAACCGTGCACGGGTGTTGGCGGTCGGGCCAGCGGTGAGCTACATCGCGCCCGGGCTGCCGCCCATCTGGCTGCATGCCTACAAGGAAACAGATGCCCGCAACCGCGCCGAGGGTTACACCGTGGCGCTGCGTATTTCTCAAAGTTTCTGAGGGGCTGGCCATGAACCCATTCCGTTCTGATTGTGCGTTACCCCGTCAAGCCATCGGGCGTCGCGAAGGGCTGGTGCTGATGCTGGGCAGTAGCTTGACCGTCATGGGCGCGGTCATGGTGGCGCCGGTGCTGCCCAAGCTTGGCGCCGAGTTTGGCCCGCTGGAATCGCGCGCCGACTTGCTGGTGCCGCTGGTGGTCACCGGGCCGGCACTGGCGATTGCATTGTGCGCGCCGTTGGCCGGATGGTTGGCCGACCGAGTAGGGCGCAAGCCCCTCCTGATCATCGCCACTCTCTTGTATGCCGTGCTCGGCGCGCTGCCGGCAGTACTCGATCATTTGCCGACCATCGTGGGTATACGTCTGTTGTTCGGCTGCGCCGAAGCTGCGGTCATGACCTGTTGCGCTGCGCTGATCGCCGACTATTGGCACGGCGAGGAGCGCATGCATTACGTCAATCGGCAAGTGGTGACCATCGGGCTGGTGGGGGCGCTGTTCTTCGTGGTGGGTGGGGCGCTGGGCGAACATTCCTGGCGCCAGCCGTTCCTGCTGTACCTGCTGCCGTTGCTGCTGGTGCCCGCGATGTTGAAGGTGCTTTGGGAACCCGGGGCCAGCCGGCAATTCCTTGATGTGCCTGACGAGGGGCGGGTGGCGATGCTGTCCTTGGTGCTCGGTTACCTGCTGATTCTCAGCGGTATGGTCCTGACGTTTGTCGTACCGATCCAGGCGCCGATTCTGCTGGTCGGCCTGGGCGTGACGTCGAGCACACTGATCGGGCTGTCGGCGGGGTTGAGCCTGCTGGCGACCCTCGGCGGTTCGCTGGCCTGGCCGCTGCTGCGCCGCCGCATCGGTATCGCCGGTTGCAATGCGTTGCTCCTGACATTACTGGGGGCGGGACTGTGGCTGCTGATGCGCGGGCAAAGCTACAACGCGGTATTGCTGGCGGTGCTGATTCACGGCCTGGGCGCCGGGCTGCTGGTGCCCAACGCGATGGCACCGGTGATGAATGCCTTGACTGCCAGGACCCGCGGGCGCGGTTTGGGCGGGTTCACCGCCTGTCTGTATTTCGGCCAATTTGTCAGCCCGTTGGTGGTGGCGCTGCTGAGTGCCTACTCGGGCGACCTGCGCCTATCCATCCTATGGCTGGCCTTCGCCAGTGTGGCTTCGGCCCTGGTCTGGGCGCTCGCAGGCCTGCAAGCGCGACGCAAGACGGCTCCCCGTACTTTCGGCTCAAGTCATTCGTAATCAAGAGGAGATCAAAATGGACATCCACAACCTGCTGGACACCGAAGACGCCACGGGATTGGCCGAGTGGCTCCGGCGTGGTGAGCTACAACCCGGCGAACTGCTGGAGGCGGTCATCGATCGCATCGAACGGGTCGAACCGCAGCTCAACGCCGTGGCCGAGCGCTTGTACGATTCGGCCCGTGAGGCCGCACGCACAACGCGGTCCGGTGACGGGGTGTTTGCCGGCGTGCCGACCTTGATCAAGGACCTGTTCTCACCGGTCAACGGCGCGGCGATGACCAATGGTTCCCGGGCGCAGGGAGGCGCGCGCGCCCACTTCGACGCAGAACTCGTGACGCGTTTGCGCCGTGCCGGTTGTGTGATTGTCGGCACCAGCACCTCGCCCGAATTCGGCACCTCGTACTCCACCGAGTCCACGCGCTTTGGTGCCACCCGCAACCCCTGGAACATCAGCCACAGCGCGGGCGGCTCCAGCGGCGGCGCGGCAGCCCTGGTGGCGGCGCGCGTCGTGCCGTTCGCCCATGGCAACGACGGCGGTGGGTCTTTGCGCGTACCGGCTTCGTGCTGTGGGGTGTTCGGCCTCAAGCCGAGTCGCGGGTTGTTGCCTTCGGGGCCGATGATCGGCGAAGGCTGGGCGGGGATGGGCACGCCCCATGCCATCACCTTGTCGGTACGGGACAGTGCCGCGTTGCTGGATGCGACGGCGGGTATCGACCTGGGCGCGCCGTATGCCGCGCCCTTGCAGGCACAGCCCTATGTCTCGGCGCTGCAACGCGATCCACGGCCGTTGCGTATTGCGCTGGTGGAGCAACTCGGGCCGTGGTCGACGTCCAGCACGGTGCTTGAGTCCGTGCGCGCGACGGCCAGGCTGTGCGAATCCCTGGGTCACCGTGTCGAGCCGGTGAACCTGCCGGTGGTGCTGACGGAATTTCTCGATCAGGTCTTTACCATCATTGGCGCCAGCACCCGTCACTATGTCGACGTCTTGGGCCAGATGCGCGGCTTCGTGGTGCAGCCCGAGGAACTGGAAGCCCGTACTCGGATCATCTTGCGCAGCAAGGGCGAGGTCAGCGGTGCGCAGTACGCCGGCGCGGTGGAGTGGATCCATGCCTTGGGCCGTCAACTGGCGGTGTTCATGCAGGACTACGACCTGATCCTCACACCCACCCTGGCCCGTGAACCCGTATTGATCGGCGAGCTGGACCTGCAGGATGACCGCCTGAGCCTGGATGAGTTGATCGAGCGCTTCCATAGCTACTCGCCGTTCACCGCGCTGTTCAATGCCAGCGGGCAACCGGCGATGTCGGTACCGTTGCACTGGAGCGCGGCCGGGCTGCCGATGGGCGCGCACTTCGCCGCTCGTTTCGGAGAAGAACATACCCTGTTCGCCCTCGCCGCACAGTTGGAACGGGCCCAGCCCTGGCGGCAGCGGATACCGCCGATCAATGCCTATGCCGCGCGCTAACCGGCCGGTTGGAATGGCAGCCCTTGCTAATGCCAGTCAGTTAAGGAGGAACACTGTAACTGTGGCAAACCCGCTCGCTACAGGTTATTAGTCGCCCGTTCTATCTCTTAACTGACCGGGCATAGCTTTCCCGCCGCCATGAGCTGGATTTCGCTGCGCAGGAGGTCGATCTGTTGGTGGATGGGGCCGTCGCGGATAACATCACGCTCTCGCCGCTGGTCGGTTTCTACAAGTCGCAGCAATGGCTGGGGAACGGTGGCCGGCAGAGCCGCGACGCATCCACCAGCACGTACATGCAGTTCATTGCGTGGGCGACGTTATGAGTCGTCATTGAGGTTTGTTGCGGGTCCGAGCAGGCGTTGACGTTTTGCGTCAACGCTTCATCCTGTCAGAGCATGCGGCGCAACACGTCGTTGCGCGGGTCGCGGTCGTAGAAGCGGTGCTTGAGGGCGCCCGCCACATGCAGCACGATCAGGACCAGCAACGTGTAGGCGAGGACTTTGTGCAGCCATTGGAACACCGCGAACCAATCGTCATTCTTTGGCAACAGCTCCGGCAGGTTAACCCCAAAAAAGAACACCCCGTCGCTCATTGTGTAGGTGCTCGACATCGAATAGCCCATCAACGGCACGATCACCAGCAGTACATACATGACGCGCTGGGTCAGGCGGGACAGGAACCGTTCATACCCCGCCAGGGTTTCCAGTGGCTGCGGCAGCTTGGGGGTGCGAAAACGCACGGCGAGCTGAGTCAGGACCACCAGGAACGTCAACACCCCGAAGGACTTGTGCCACGGATAATAGAGCTCGAATTTGCTCGCCACTTCATCGTTCATGCCGGTCATGTGCCAGCCGACCCACAGCAAGCCCAGGACGAGCACGGCACGCACCCAGTGCAACACGCGCAGGGAGGTCGGGTACCGATCGATTGTCGGTTGATCTATTGGGTTCATATCAGGCTCTCCACGGAGCGAAGCACGGTTCAATGGCCACCCTCAACGTTGAAGGGTGGCTCGGTCAGGACAGCGCGTGCGCTCAGCCCGGCAGCAGCACGGTGATGACTTTCTCCTCGGTGTAGGCCAGCGCGCCGCTGAACCCGCCTTCGCGCCCGATGCCGCTGGTCTTGACGCCGCCCCAGGGCAGATTGGCGTCCAAGGGGCTCCAGCAGTTGATGCCCACGGCGCCGGCTTTAATCGCCGCCGCGACACGGTGCGCCCGCACCAGGTCGCTGGTCCAGACCGTGGCCGCGAGGCCGTAGCGGCTGTCGTTGGCCAGGGCGATCGCTTCATCTTCGCTGTCGAACGTAATGAGTGTGCCGACGGGACCGAAGATCTCGTCTCGGGCGATGTCCATGTCGTTGCGGGCGTTGGCGAAGATGGTCGGCCGCACGAACCAGCCCTGCTCAGGGGCCGATACGCCGCCGGCGAGCAGCGTTGCGCCTTGGTCGATGCCCAATTGAATGTAGCGGTTGACGCGATCGAATTGCGCCTTCTTGGCCACCGGACCCATCTGTACGCCGGGCGTTCGAGGATCGCCGACGTTCACCGCCTGTGCGGCCTCGGCCAGCGCGGCGCCGAAACGTTCGGCGAGGCTGCGCTGCACCAGGATCCGCGAACCGGCTGCACACACCTGGCCCTGGTTGGCGAAAAGACCGAGCGTACAGCCGCGCAGGGCGTCGTCGAAGGAGGCATCGTCAAACACAATCTGTGGGCTCTTGCCGCCCAGCTCCAAGGCCACGCGCTTGAACAACACACCGGCGGTGCGCTGGATCTCGCGCCCGGCCTCGGGGCTGCCGGTGAAGCTGATCTTGGCGACATCCGGATGCTCGCACAGGGCGCGACCCACTTCATTGCCGTAGCCGGTGACCACGTTGATCACGCCGTCCGGGAAGCCGGCTTCCTGCGCCAGCAGTGCCAGGTGCAAGGCTGACTGCGGGGTTTCTTCCGATGGTTTGATCACGACGGTACAGCCTGCCGCCAGCAACGCGGCGAGCTTCCACACCGTGATCATCAGCGGCGAGTTCCAGGGCACGATGGCACCCACTACGCCAACGGGTTCGCGCACCGTGTACGACAGGGTTTTGGTGCCGAAGTAGCCACCGGTGGGAATGGTACGACCTTCGAGTTGGTTGGCCCAGCCGGCGGCGGCGCGCAGGTTGGCAATCGCGTTGGGCAGGTCCATTCGGCGCGGTTCGATGGGGGAGCGTCCGATAGCGTTGGCGTCCAGATCGGCCAGCCGTTCACTGTCGCGCTCAACCAGGTCGGCCAGTTTTGACAACAGTCGGCCACGCTGGGCGCCGTCGAGTTGGCTCCACTCGCCACCATCGAGTTGCCGGCGTGCAGCCGCCACGGCACGGTCCACGTCCTCGCGGGTGCCGCGCGCGGAGCTGCCATACACCTGCTCGGTCACGGGGCTGACCAGGTCGATACGACGACGGTCGAAGGCTTCGCAGGACGTACCTTCGATGAAATGATTCAAGTGCTCAGTCATGTTGCGGTCCTCGAATAGTGGGCAGGTTCACGCCTTGAGGGACGCCAGGGCGTCGCCGAAGATGTCCAGTGCCTTGAAGAACAGTTCGCGGGAGATCGTCAGCGAGGGCATCACGCGCATCACGTTGCTGTAGCGGCCACAGGGAATCATCAGCACGCCGTGGTTGAGCAGATAGCCCATCAGTTGGCCGATCTTCTCGCCCGCCAGGGGCGCCTTGGTGAGCGGGTCTTCGACCAGTTCGATGCCGATCATCAGGCCGCGCCCGCGCACTTCACCGACCAACGGGCTGTTGAAGCCACGAATATGCGCTTGTGCCTCGAGCCCCAGCGTGTGGGCGCGGTTGAGCAGGTCGAGTTCGGGATCCTGGAGGATGCTGATGTTGGTCAGTGCCACCGCGGCCGACAACGAGTTGGCGGCGAATGTGTTGGGCATGGAACCGTCGGGGATCTTCGCCGCCAGGTCGGAGCGCATGATCAGGCCGGCCATGGGCAGGTCGCTGCCGATGCCTTTGCCGAAGGTGAGCATGTCGGGCTGCACGCCGGAATGTTCGACCGCCCACATTTTGCCGGTGCGCCCCGCGCCGGACTGCACTTCATCGACGATCAGCAGTGTGCCGCTGCGGTCGCAGGCTTTGCGCAGCAACTGCAGGAATTGCGGCGATGGGGGCACGTAGCCGCCTTCGCCCTGTACCGGTTCCACGATCACGGCCGCCACGTCATCGGCGGCGGTGTAGGGCGTGTTCAACAGGTAGTCGATGTACTCGCCGGCGATCTGCTCGGCGCTTTTGTGGGTGGTGTCGAAGGGGAAGCGGTAGGCGTAAGGGTAGGGGGCGTGAATCACTCCGCCCATCTGCGCACCGAAGCCCTTGCGGTAGGCCGTGCCGGTGGTCAGCGAACCCGAAGCGTTCCACACGCCGTGGTAGCCGCCATGGAAGGCGATGATCTGGTGCCGCCCGGTGATGCGCTTGGCAAACTTGATCGCCGCTTCCAGTGCATCACTGCCGCTTTGTGTGAAGAAGGTGATGCAGTCGCCACGCAAACCGTCGGGCGCGATTTCGGACAGCTTGGCGGCCAGCTCGGTACGCCGGGTGCTGTTGATTTCCAGGGCATGCATCAGCACTTCGGACTGTTCGCGAATCGCCTGCACCACTTTGGGGTGGCAGCGGCCTACGCTGCTGACACCGACGCCGGCGGACAGGTCGATGTAGGTGTTGCCGTCCGGGTCCTTGAAGGTTGCGCCGAAGGCACGGTCCATGGCGATCGGCATGCGTCCGCCGCCGCGTGCCATCGACTCGGTACGCGCCGAAAGCGCCAGGGCCTCGCACGTTTTGGGGCCGGGGAGCGTGCTGGAGGTGATGTGCGGTGCATCGGCGAAATGCAGGGCTGCAAGCTTGGCTTCACTCATGACGGATTCTCTGCGATGTTGATTGATGTGGCCTGATCATCTACGCGACGCGGGTAAGGCTGGTAGCCCGAATCGGCACATGTGGGGCGCCGACGCAGGTGAGGCGGCGTGAGCTGAAGCTCTCACGAAATTTGCATTAATTGCGCTATGTGAGAATATCTATAAATAAATGGACATTAAAATAAAAAATATCCGAGGGTATCGCTCATTATGAGAAATAACAGCGTCGGTCATTTTAAGGATGTTCACGTTCATGCGGCCAACGTGCAGCAGTGGAACCAGGACTACAGCCAGTTAACCGCCGGTTCGACCGAGAGTTCGCTGATGCAGTTGACCACCGGCGGTTGCCACGTTTTCCTTGAGCAGATCAACCAGCGTGTCGTGCAGCACGGTGTCGCGCCGCGGGGCAAGATGTGCTTCGCGGTGCCGATCAACGTGCCCGGCTCGATGCGAATGCAGGGGCGCGAGGTGGACGACAGCAGCCTGTTCTTTCTGCGCGGTGGCGAGGAGTTCATGTTTCATATGCCGATGGGCATGCAGCTGCTGTCCATCACGTTCGAGCGTGAATTGTTCGAGCAGGCGCTGGCGCAAACCGCGTCGGCCAAGGATGTGAGCCTGTTGCTGCGTCAGCCGGTGATCAGGGTTTCCAGCCAACGTTTCGCCGATGCCCGTCGGCGCTTGCTGGCGGTGTTCGCCCAGGCGATGGCCAGCGATACTCACGACAGCGCGCAAGAGCGGCAACACGACGAGGCGCTGGAGCAGGCCATGCTCAGCGAGTTGATGCAGCTCATGACCGATCCGGCCTGCGATAAGCAGCAGCGCACGAGCAGTTCCACGCGCAGTTTTATCGTCGAGAAATGCCACCGCATGGCGACCACCGGACTGTTCGACGTGCCCAGTGTGTTCGAGCTGTGCGAACGCCTCCAGATCAGCCGGCGCACGGTGCAGAACAGCTTTCGCGCCGTGGCCGAGACCACGCCGCTGAACTACCTTCGCTGTGTGCGGCTCAATGGCGTACGCCGCACCTTGATGTCCACCCAGGCCGCGCACCTCTCGATTGGCGATGCCGCGGCCCAGTGGGGGTTCTACCACCTCAGCCATTTTGCGGCTGAGTACCATGCGCTGTTCTCCGAATTACCGTCCCAGACATCACGCGCCGCCATACCGCCGTGTGTTACACGCGGAACTGATCCATCAGCTTCATCTGTTGATTGGCCCGCGCGTTGAGCTGACTGCTGATCTGCGCCGACTCGGCGGCCTGTTCCGTCAGGGTCTCGGTCACGCCACGGATGGTCGAGACGTTGCGATTGACCTCTTCGGCCACCGCACTTTGCTCCTCCGCCGCACTTGCAATCTGCAGGTTCATGTCGCTGATCACGGTTACCGCGTCGCTGATCTTGCCAAGCGCCTGCACGGCCTGATGGATCTGCCCGGCGTTGTCCTGGGCGAGCGTCTGGCTGGAATGCATGGTCGCCACCACGCCCCGCGTGCCGGTTTGGATGCGTTCGATGACCATGCGGATTTCCTCGACGGAGTCCTGGGTGCGCTTGGCCAGGTTGCGGACTTCATCGGCCACCACCGCAAAACCCCGGCCGCTTTCCCCGGCACGCGCCGCTTCGATCGCAGCGTTGAGTGCCAGCAGGTTGGTTTGCTCGGCAATGCTGCGGATCACTTCCAGCACCGAACCGATCTGCTCGCTGTTGACCGCCAGCGCTTCGACTTCCGTCACGGCCTTGCTGACCTCGCGGGCCAACGCATTGATGTCCTGGGTGCTGCGCTCGATAAGGGTGATGCCCTCTCTGGACGCCTGGTCGGCACCGCGCGCTGCCTGGGCGGCACTCGAGGCGCTGTGGGCGACTTCATGGGCGGTGGCGCTCATTTCGTTGGACGCGGTTGCCAGTTGATCGATCTCGCGAAACTGCACCTGCATCCCTTCACTGGTCAGCCGCGCAATTTCCGAAGACTGGTCGGCGGTACCGCGCGCATCGGTAATGCTCTGCTTGATCTGCGCGACGGTGGGCTGCAGTTTGTCGAGAAAACGGTTGAACCAATTCACCAGTTCGCCCAGTTCATCTTTCTTGCGGTAGTGCAGGCGTTGAGTCAGGTCGCCGTCGCCACTGGCAATTGCCTTGAGCATCTGCGCGACACTGTTGATCGGGCGCGTCACCCCGGAGGCAGTGAACCAAATGAGCAGCAGGCCCAACAGCCCGGCGCCGATGGCCACCAGCAATGACTTCAGCGTGTCGCGGGTTTGGGTCTGGTCAAGCAAGGTCTGAAGTGCTGCCGAGTCGGCCAGCAGTACCTGTTTGGGCAAATCAATGACCACTCCCCAGGCCGGCGCGTCGGGGATAGGCGCGACGGGGTAGACGGCGCGGATCAAATCATCCTGGGCCAGCACCAGCGGTTTTTTCTGCGTCAATGCCGCGAGTATCGCCTTGCTTTGCTCACCCAATGTGACGCTGAGCGGCTTGGCGACCTGGCCGGCATCCTTGCTGTAGGCCGCGAGCACGCCGCTGTCGGACACAATCAGCATGCTTCCCGAACCGTTGAACAGCATGCGCTGGGCATCGCTTGCGGCCGCTTGCAGGGCGCCGAGTGCGAGGTCAACGCCCAGGGCGCCGATCACTTTGCCATTGGCAATCAACGGTATCGACAGCGTGGTCATCAGTTGTACCTGCCCGGCCTGGGTGTCGGCATAGGGCGCCATCAGGCAGGTGCGCCGTGTGTCGCGCGGGCAGGTGTACCAACTGTTGTAGGGGGTGCCGCTGATGCTGAGATCGGTCTTATGCAAATCGCTTTCGGGAATCAGTATGTTCACCGACTCGCCAGCGCCCCGGTTCCAGGCACTGGCAAAGCGGCCGGTTTCGTTGGAGGCGCGCGCGGCGTCGTTGGCGAATGCGCTGTCTTGACCCTCCAGCGCATTCGGCTCGAAAACCAGCCACAGCCCGAGTATCTGCGGATTGCGCTCGAAGGTTGCCTTGAGACTCTGGTTCAGCTCCTCACGCAACGTCGCGGCCGGCAATCCGCGCTGCGCGGCCATGTTACGCAAATGTGCCGCCTGGTCGGACAGGGCGGTAATGAGCAGCAGGCTGTTGCCGAAGACCCGCTGCAGGTTACCCGTCTGCTCGGCGGCCTTGGCCAGCAGCAGGGTCTCGCCGCTCTCGGTGAGCATCTTGCTGCTGGACGTACTGATCAACCGGTTGTTCTGGTGACTCTGATAGAGGTTCAGGCTGACGATCAGACCGATTACGCCCAGAAGGCACAGGCCGGAAAGCAGGATGATTTTCAAACGGATGGAGAGGGCGTCGAGCATCGGAGTATCTCGCAGGTGAACAGCATGCTTGTTGACCATCAGTTGGCCCGGGCCACTGACTTCTTATTGGGTATGTCATATATCGGCCGGTCTCGGGTGTTAGCGAAGCCGGTTCGGTAATTCTCTCGTTATCGCGCTATGACGGGCGTCTGCCGGCTGAACTTGACCAGCAGCGCCGCAACCAACAACAGGCTGCCTGCCAGCGTCACCCCGGCGGCACCGCCCAGCTCGAAGGAAACCTCCTCGATAGACGCGGCCATACCGGCCTTATCGGTGGGGACGCTGAGCATGATGGTGCTGGAAGCTGCCGTCAGCGCCGCACCCATGGCCATGCCCAGTAGCGCAAGGCTGGCAACCTGCAGCGGTACCGCCGCGTTGCACAGCAACACGTACGCCAGCATGCCGGTGGCCGAGAGCAGCAGCGCCGCCAGCACAATCGGAACGTTGATCAAAAACACCGAGCCCCACCAGAAATGCTCCAGCAGCAAGCCGCCCACGACCGGACCGAGCGCCGCACCGCCGGAGGCCACCGACGCCCAGATACCAAATGCCATGGCCTGTTCGCGCTCGTCGCTGAACGTCAGCCGGATCAGGGCCAGGGTGGGCAAGGCGGTGTACAGCACGGTCATATCAATGACGATGAGCAGCAATGCGCTGGAAATAATGGCGAGGATCAGCCAGCGGTGCTTGGAGGGCATAGTGTGGGCTCGATAATTGAATGGCCAACGCCGGCAGCTTCAGGTCAGCCAGGCATAGGACGGGTGAACCTAGCATGCACGAGCGCGCACCCGTGGCGTTATCCCAAATCGGCGGGGGAATAAGTCGGCCCTGACCTGTTTTGGGGCGCTGACCGCGATGTTACCGATTTGGGATAGCGAGGGTTGCGTGGGCGGGCATAGGATCGAATCCAGCGTGCAACCTCAAGAATAAAAGCGCTACCCGGCACCGATAGCGGCTGGATCGGGGCCACCCCACAGCGACTGCCTCATACAATAAGGTCAAGAACATGAGTGTAACTATGCCGGTCAACAGCTCTACAGAGCTCAAGCGTGGCGCCCTGGGTGTCGGCTTCATCATCTTCTTTGTGATTTCGGCGGCAAGTCCGCTTAGCGTGATTGCGGGTGGGTTCCCGATTGGCATCATGCTAGGCAACGGTGCCGGCACCCCAGCGTTACTGCTGCTGGCCTTGCTGGTGCTGTTGGCGTTCTCGGTGGGTTACACCACCATGTCCCGCCATGTCACCAACGCGGGCGGTTTCTACGCCTTCACCTCTCGTGGCCTGGGCGGCCTGGTCGGCGGCTCGGCGGCAGTGCTGGCGATGTTCGCCTACAACATCTTGCAGATCGCCCTGTATGGCATGTTCGGTGGCGTGGTCGCCGGCACCATGGAAAGCGTGGCGGGTGTGATATTGCCCTGGTGGTCCTATTCGCTGATGGCGATGGCCAGCATTGCGTTTCTCGGCTATCGCAAGATCGACCTCTCGGCACGGGTACTGTCGTTGGTGGTGATCGCTGAATACCTGGCGATCCTGATCCTCGACTTCGCCATTCTGAAAAACGGGGGAGACAGCGGCGTCAATCTCGACTCGTTCACCCGTCAGCATGTGTTCAGCGGCACTCCGTCCATCGGCCTGCTGTTCTGCTTCGCCGCCTTTATCGGCTTCGAGGCCACCACCATCTACGGTGAAGAAGCGAAAGACCCCCAGCGTACCATCCCGATCGCCACCTACAGTTCGGTGTTGCTGATCGGCGGGTTCTATGCGCTGTCGGTGTGGTCGATGGTAGTGGGTGTGGGCGCGGACAAGATCGTGCCGATGCTGCAAGCCATGCAAGACCCCACCACCTTTATCTACGGCATGTCCGATCACTTCGTCGGCCCGCACCTGACCCAGGTCATCCGCGTGCTGTTCATGGTCAGCATCTACGCCGGGCTGTTGGCGTTTCATAACGCTGCGGCGCGCTACTTCTACGCTATCGGCCGTGACGGCCTGCTGCACAGCATGCTGGGCACCACTCACCGCGTGCACCAGAGCCCGCACATGGGGTCTGCCTTGCAGAGCCTGATCGCGGCCGTGGTGGTATTGATCTTCGCCGCGATGGACGCCGACCCGATCCTGCAGCTGTTCGCCTGGTTCTCCAACCTGGCAACCCTGTGCGTGATCCTGCTAATGGCGATGACCTCGTTCGCGATCTGCGTGTATTTCCATCGGCACCCCGAACTCAAGGTCGGCCTGCTGCGCGGGCGCATTCTGCCGGTGCTGTCGTGCCTGGCATTGCTGAGCGTGCTGGTACTGGCGGTGGCGCATTTCGATGTGCTCACGGGGGCCAGCCAGCTCTTGTCCTACAGCTTGTGCGCGGTGATTCCCGCAGCCCTGATGGGCGGCCTGTATCTCGCCGCGCGCCTGCGCAAGGTGTCGCCGCAGCGGTTCCTGGCCCTGGGCAGTCACAAGCTCTAAGGCCTGGTTCGAAACCTCTCTCCTGTGAATTGTTCGCTGCCGTTGTGCGGCAGGGCTCGTCTGCGTTAAAGGAAATTGCATATGCACCATTACAAGATGCTCATCAACGGCGTTTCGGTTGCCGGTGAAAACGGCCAGTTTGACGTGATCAATCCGGCCACCGGCGCCGTATTCGCCCAATGCCCGGCCGGCTCGCTGTCCCAGTTGGACGAGGCGGTGGCCGCCGCTCAGGCCGCTTTCAAGACCTGGCGCCACAGTACACATGGGCAGCGCTGTGAGCACCTCAATGCTATTGCCGATGCGATTGAAAAGGACGCTGATGCACTGGCCCGGCTGATCGTGCAGGAACAAGGAAAACCGCTTGAGCTGGCGTTTTCCGAAGTCATGGGCGCCGCCGCCTGGACCCGCTACGCCGCCGGGCAGGAGATCGCCGTGGAGCTGGTGGAAGAAACCCCGACCCAGCGCATCGAACTGCACCGCAAGCCCTTGGGTGTGGTGGCGTCCAAAGAACATTTTGACTAGGCTCTAGGACAGTAGTTTCAGCTTGAAAAAAGCGAATTATGCCCCCATTTATGCCCCCAATTGCACAGGGTGTGCGAGCGATCGCGAATGGCGATTTCTGACATGGATCTGGGTGGCCGTCACTGGTATTCAGTGCGCCTCCGTATACTGGGCGAGCAACCCGTATCTGGCAAATCCTTGGTCGCTCGGAAGAGGATTTGGGTAATGAGTCGACATCCTTAAGTGGAGTTGTCGGGTCTGTCTCTCTGCACCTATCCTGAAATTGACCCGCGAGATGCTCGTGCTCTGCGTGATGTTGCCAGGGCTCTGGTCGTGGGTCTCGATAGCCCGGTGGACACCGAACCTCCCGCCTCAATTGGCCGCCAAGTCGGCTGACAACGAGGGCGCTCAGGTTGAGATATAGAGGGGACGCCTTACCTTCGCTATTCCTGGCCAGTTAAGCCGTTGGGCCAGGTCGCTGATCAGTCGTTAGGTAAGTGCAACTGCACTTCCATGGCGTCATGAAGGAGTCGGACGACCTCGATCACGTCGTCATTTGCCAAACGATAAAATACGACGTGGCGTGGGCTTTTGACCGTTCCATGGGGATGTCTGGCCTGCTGGCGTGAATAGGTGAGATGATAGCTGCGAAGGCCCGGTGCAAGCTCATCGCGGTCATGGCTGCCAATGCAATAAGGCGTGTCGGCAAGCGCTTGCAGCGCCGCGAGGATCAGCGCCTGGTAGCGCTGGCGTGCTTGATCGCCGAACTGCGCTTGGGAGAGCCTGAGGATGTCGACAATGTCGGCACGCGCCGCGTTGGAAATCCGATACTGCGGCATGCTCAGTGTTTCTCTCGCGCGGGGAGGGTGGCCTCCAGGCTCAAGCCCTCGAGGTAGTGCTCCAGATCTCCTTCGTTCACCTGAGTAAAGCGCCCGTGCTCAAGGTCCATGATGCCGATCGAGGTCGCCTGACGCAGGGCCTCAATTTTGGCGGTATCTTCGGCGATGCGTTGCTCCAATAGCCTTAAGCCTTCTCGCATTACTTCGCTGGCATTTTGATAACGGCCGGACTGGACCAGGTCCTGGATAACCTGTTCTTGGTGAGGGGTGAGCACAACGTTTCGCGTCGCCATCATTAGCTCCAACTCTGGGCAAACATATTGTTTCGAACGTTGGCATATTATGCCATTTTACATAAAAGCAGGGAGTTTAGGATTTGTACCTGACGAACTGTAAAGTGTGGGGTCATCCTTTGCGCCGAACAGATGGCCCGGACTGTAAGCGCACAAAGTCCAAGCAAGGCTGTCGCATGCGGGACGTCGTGGACAGCTTAATTAGTGTGGGCCTCGGGCCTTCAGTTTTGCCAAACCTTGTTTGATGTGTCCGGCGTTCTCTCCAATCGTTTGTAGCGCGCCGCGGATATTGTCGCCTGTGTCCGTCGTACCCTTGCGCTCAATCCACAACGTCAACTCCATCACCGCCGCCTCTAAGGCGAGCTGGTTTTGGTACAGACGCTCAAGGACATCAGGCAGTGAATATTCAGTGGGCATTGTTTCGACTCCAATGAAGGAGCCGAAAGCGTAGCAGCGGGGGAGGCGGATGTCCTGAGCCACCCGTGAGTTAAGTGCATGAAACGGTTTAGAGTGAGGGCCAGCATTCGCCAAAAACTGCCGTTGCGACAGGCAGCAGACGGCCAGAAGCGGTCAGTCATTTGTCCAAATTGCGGCAGTGAAACTGGGATAATTACACCTGTTTTCTAAGAACGCATACCCATCCAGATTACCGCTTCAGTCCATGCAGTCACCATCGGTGTCAGTACCCTGAACCAGGGATCGCGCACATCAATCTGCGCTGCTGAGTGGTCATGATGTTGCTGCTCCTCCTCCACAATCGACGTAATGGCAGCCACCGCGTGGAGATCGATATCACCCAGCACATCAAGTTGATGAGCCAGGTGCTTGAGCACCACACTTTCAACCGCGACGGTAGTAGCGACAATGGCTTTGCGGCCACAGATGCCAGTAACCAGACCCAACGCCAGACCGCCGATGCCACACAACCAATAGCTACGGCAGCGGGGATAATTGCGACGTTGCAGCTCCTCCAGAAAAACCGTCCGATGGCGGCGCTCGTGGGAGAGGAACTCCTTGAGTTCGTTCACCATGCCCGGGACGAAAAGCCGGGCCATAAACAACTGTCCACTGTAGATACAGATCGCACCATGCTCGCCCGCATGGTCGACCTTCATCATGCGGTTGCCGAGGTCTTCGCCCTTAGCCGTGTAGTCTGGTGAGTTCACATTGAGATTTCTTGTTCGAGGGGCTTGGTCATCGGGCCTATCCTTGCTCTTGAGCCGGCATCGTGCTGTAACGCCAAGCAGATAAGCAAGTGGGACTTCACACAGGGCGCCCCCTCACCATCGTCGATTTGGCCGATCTTTAAGCAGCTGACAGACCGCTTTGGGTCGGTTAGCGACCGTCGCTCTGATTAGCCATCCTTGTCTTTCCACACGTGGAGGACTTGTCATGAACATCATCGCTACCTGCAGCCGTCAGCCCTGGAACAAAGGAAAACTAGTCGGGCAGAAAGCCCCACTCCGATTGAGAGATATCTGGGCCATCCGAGTAAGGCTTCAAATTGCGGAAAAAACCCGGGATCTGGCTCTCTTCGATCTGGCCATCGACAGTAAGCTTCGAGCTTGCGACTTAACCAAGCTCCGCGTGCGCGATGTCGCCCATGGCGAGCACGTTTCATCCCGAGCCATGGTGATGCAGCAGAAAACGCAGCGGCCAGTGCAGTTTGAGATCACTGAGCAAACACGGTCAGCTCTCGTGGCCTGGATACATCAGGCCCAGCTACACAGCGAGGATTGCCTTTTTCCTAGCCGGCTGCATACCTCAGACCATCTATCCACTCGTCAATACGCTCGTATCGTCAAAGGCTGGGTGAAAGCCGTAGGCCTTGATCCAGCCATGTATGGCACTCACACAATGAGACGTACGAAGGCATCACTAATCTATCGCAGAACGAAGAACCTTCGGGCGGTTCAGTTGCTGCTCGGCCATACGAAGCTGGAGAGCACTGTTCGATATCTGGGGATTGAGGTCGATGACGCCCTGGAGATGGCGGAACAGACTGAGGTTTGATCATGCATAGCGACGGTCGAAGTCAGACCGTCGCTAACCGGCCAGAAGCAGTCATCCCGTGATCACTCTACAACCTCTACGCGCAGTATCAGCCAAAAGAGCATCAACGCAGTGAGGAACAATACGGTGTGAGCGGTTTATAAAATGCTCTATTGCACAAGCGCGCGGATGGGGATGGATAAGCTGGCATATTTGAGGGTGTGCTGCTGAAAGCCGACGCGATTTTTGCAGAGAAACTCCCTGAAGAGCGGTTTAGATGCCTATTGAGCTGACCGTCGGGTCGTTGTTCGCCGCAATCCGACTTCTGGGCACTTTGCGTGAGACCAGCGTGATGGTTCAGCCTCCAGATGATTCTGCATCGCACAAAAGCTCCAGCAAGTCATTCGCCAGGGCCGCCGCTTCTTGTCGATAGTCGGTATTCCAGCGGCTCGACCAGTTAATAGGCTTTCCCTCATCCTCCCAATGCGCCAACGCAAGCCCGTTGAGTATTTCAGGCTCGAACCAAATACGCTGCCAGGCGACGGCGTCCTGGACTGACGCTGTGTCTTTCCACTGGAATTCTGTTTGCGCGACAAATGCCGCCCATGCGAACACATCTTCTGAGGCTCGCTCGCCGAGCGTTCGGAAGTATTTCGCGCTAGCCAATTAACGATTCCTTGTAGTCGTGCACCTGTCTAGTAAATGTCCATCCCCGGATACAGAGCTTCAGGTGGATGATAATCGGGGTCCTCAAACCTACTGTTCTGGTAATAGGTTTGGGCCGTCGGTCCATCACCGTTGTAGGTCACCTGCGGATTCGGCGTGAGATGCCAACCGTTTCCTTCTGTGTCGCGCTCAATCAGCGATGCGTACACCCTACAGCTGCCTGATGAGCCGGATGTCAGCCTGAACTGGTAATAGAGTCCGGCTTGGGGAGTAAACTTCGTCGAGATGTGGCAGGAGCGAGTGCGTGACCCCTCCCAGAAAAGATCCACCTGCGTTTCGATACCGGGTCGGATCCGCGTTTCGTAATAGTCCCATGTGAGGTCTTGCCCTGCCTTGGGCATGCCCACGTCTTGTGTATGGGTGAACGGCAGGAGGCCGGTGCGAACAGCGCCGCCCGAACGTTTACCGTTTTCGTATTGGTAAACTTCGGCATGTTGCGTGTAGTCGACGATACGTACCCAGGCAGGATTGGGCTCGTTTTCGGGCGCGGTGAAGTAGTTGGTGTGGGGCAAATACTGGCAACCTGCGAACAACGGCAGCGTCAGGAAACAGAGGGTACGGCGAATAGACATAAAACAGTCCTTTACGGGATTGTTGTACAGACCACAGAACTGCAGGTGAATTTCAAGGCTGGCTCCACTCTGAAGCAAAGTCAGCCGCCATCTGTGTGTTTCGGTGGGGGCGATGGCAAGGTGTCGGCCTCAAAAGAGGTGATTAACAGCATCAGGGCCACCAGTGCACAGGCGAGCCCGGAAACCATCATTGCCACATGAAACCCGTGCTCCATCGCGGGAACAAAAAGTGTAGAAACAATCAGCGAGTCACTTGATGCCACACCATGAGCAATCACATACCGCACAATCTCAGGCGCTTTGGCTACCCCTTGATCACGCAGCGCGGCAGCTAGCACTCGTGACGCCTCGCTGCTCATGAGCGTGCCCAAAAAGGCGACGCCGATTGTCATGCCCATCTGACGCAACGCGTTCATCGTGGTAGAGGCCACCCCCATACGATCAATCGGTGCGGCGGTCATAACCGCCATGCTGGTGGCAGGTACTGCGAGACCGGCTCCGAGCCCCAGAAGCCCGAACAGGGTGCCCACAATCCAATAAGGGGTATGTGCTGTGAAGGTCACCATGGTAGACATCGCCAGCGCCGTCACGCCATAACCGGCCACCAGAAGTCTTCGCGATGTCATCACTGCGCTCAAGCGCCCGTACAAAATCGACACGCAGCCGGTGACCAGAAACTGCGGCATCATTCGCCAACCCGTTTCAACCACTGACAAGCCTTGAATCGTCTGTAAATAGATCGAGAAGAAGAACAGGCAGCTGTAGTACGAAAAACCCAGGGTAAAAGAGGCCAGGTTGACCACGGCAAACGAACGCCTGCGAAACAGCGAAAGTGGCAATAACGGTCGATCTACACACCGCTCTACAAACATAAACAAAATAAACACCACCAGGGCAACTGCCAGCGCCGCTATGGGTATCAAAGAGTTCAAGCCCGGCTGGCCGATACTGATGAGCCCATAAGTCAGGCTGGCAAGACACACGACGCTGAGCACTTGCCCTGCCGGATCCAGCGCTGTGCGCGCTTGCTGTTTGTGCTCCCTGATCCCCCAGATGCCCAGGCCTATGGCAATCATCCCAAGAGGCAGGTTGATAACAAAAATACTCTGCCAACCTATGCCATGGAGCAACAAGCCACCCAGCAATGGCCCCAGGATAAGCGCCAATGCGCTGAACGCCGACCAGCCACCAATGACGTGAGCACGCTCTTCAGCGTCTGGAAATGCATGGCTGAGAATTGGCAGGGCACCCGGGATCAGAAGCGCACCGGCGACTCCCTGCACCGCCCTCCCGAACAGCAGTAAATCCAGGTTGGATGCCATAGCGCAAACTGCTGAGCCGACAGTAAACACCCCTACACCTGCCAGCCAGGCCCGCTTATGCCCATAACGATCGGCGATTGGCCCCGAAGACAGCATGAAGGCTGACAAACAGATCGTGTATGCATTGACGACCCATTGAAGACCGGAAATATCCGTTTGCAACGCGTCTTGCAGTGTCGGTAGTGCCACGTTCACGACGCTGATATCCAGCGTAGCGAGAAACGTGCCGAGGTAGGCTGCACATAGCGCCGCTATGCGGGGAAAGCGGCGGGTGACCGGGTTATCTGAGGCGGAGCGATCAATGTTCATGCCTCATGATATTTGCCGACTGACCGTCGGTCAATGGATCATTCCAACTTTTTCCCACCTCGATTGGTTCCCTCCTTTACACTGATTTCCTTTGACGAATTGTTTGAAACGAGACGATGAAAACCAAAGCCCCCGTAAAAGCTCCGGCGACAGAACGTGCTCCCAAGCCCCGGACCAAACCCGCCGAAGTACGTCTGGATGAACTGATGGCGGCAGCCGAGAAGCTTTTTCTAGCTCAGGGGGTCGAGGCCACCACGATCAACGAGATCGTTGAGTCAGCTCAAGTGGCCAAGGGCACGTTTTATCACTACTTTTCTTCCAAGAACGAAATGCTTGACGCTCTGGCCGTGCGCTATACCGAGCGCTTCATGCTCAGCCTGGACAATGCAATGGCGCGCTGCGCTGCCGATGACTGGGAAGAGCGTCTTCGCGCCTGGATTCACGCCAACATCGAAACCTACGTCAAGACATATCGTATCCACGATATCGTCTACGTGAACCACCACCATCATGATCGTGCCAACGGCTCGAAGAACGCTATTCTCGAGCAATTGCTTGCGATTATTGAAGGGGGCAAGCTGGCCGGCAATTGGGCGCCAGAACATCCGAACGTTGTGGCATTGCTCATTTATGCGGGCGTCCATGGCGCGACTGATAACATCATCGCCGCTAATACCGAGGACTTCGCCCCGTTTGCCCATGCCGTTGCTGATGCTTGCCTGCTGATGTTACCCAACGGCGTCAAACAAGCCTGATCGGAGGCGGTGCTTCGGCTAGAAGCAGACGCTCGCCAGTATATTTTGGTGCCTTATCGTTCTACTTGGCGTTGCCTCAGGATATCGGTGGCTGAAGGGAGCTACCATGTGCCTCGTAACCGACCGGGGCACATGAAATGCTCAGGCTTGCCTGGCTGGAAAGGCGCTGACCTGGCGCTATGCATACGTCCCCCCGACATCTCACGCCTGTAGGCGCGAGCTTGCTCGCGAAAACCCCATCAGCCCTCCAACTCGCCAGCCCGATAAATCGCAGTGTGATTGTGAGCCACCCACGCCCTCGACGGTTTGGTTTGTTAGGATCTTTACAGGTAGGTCGACTGACTTAAGTGGACGGTTACGCTGACATTTTCGCATGATCGGAAAAGCGTACGACAACGGTATACCAAGGAAGCTGCTTATGCGCAGACGTCACCTAGGAGCCATCCGCCACATCCAAATCAGTGATCCATTGCCATTGCCGCCTGTGCCGCAAAAAACACGACTGCATCGCTTCTTGCGGCAGGGCGAGTTTGCCGAAATCAGGCCTTGTGTCACTCATGCGAAATTGGCCCTCACTTGACCACTCGTTTGCATCGCATTTGACCAGCCATTTTCAACGGAGTGACCAGCACGAGTCGTGGTCATTGACGGCCACGAATTGCCATCAGCCCTAGATTACAACCGCATTGCCGATGGCCGCGATTGGACGCATATCACGGCACGCGTTGCAGGGAATCATCCAGATCGCTCAATTTATCAGCTGTGACATCCTCGCCGGCCGAAAGCAGAAAGTGTAGTATCAGCGACCGATCAATCCGCTGATCTCTGATACCCAATATGCATGCAGCCAACAGAACATCGAACCGCTATGACGGTAAACACGTTGTAATTGTGCATGGTTATACTGCCTCGCCCAATGTGAACTGGTTTCCTTGGTTGGCGGAGGTGCTACGGGAGCAAGGCGCGCAAGTTAGCATTCCAGCTATGCCTGATTCGTTCAATCCTGATCCAATAAAATGGGCATTGGCGTTGCAGCAATCACTGCCAGCAGCTGACACAAACACGATCCTCATAGGGCATAGTCTTGGATGCATCGCTGCTCTACGGCACTTGTTGTCCTTACCCGCACACACCCTAACTGGCGGAGTCTTGCTGGTCTCCGGCTTCGATAGAACGGTGTCTACGTTGCCAGAGCTACACGCCTTCACAGATGCACCGCTGGACCACGCGGAAGTTTGCCGTCGTACACAGAAAATCATCTCGCTGTTTTCCGACAACGATTCAATTGTTGAGCCGGCAGCATCTATCGAACTGTCCCGCAACCTCAAAGCCGAGCAAGAAGTCGTTAGTGGTGGGGGACATTTTCTCGACCGCGAGGGATTTGTACAGTTTCCAGAAATATGTACGGTTATTGCGAGGCTTCTTGGGCACGAGACACAGATTTAGCCGCTGGCGTATCCACGGGACACGCACTCGTTACTGCTATGTCTCGGCGAAGTTCACGCTCCAAGCCGGACGCTATTACCAATTCATGCTGACATCCGGTTCGGGCGGGACATGTACGTTGTATCCGTCGCTGATCGAACGCGACAAAGATGGGACCGGATGGCATCTGACTCCCAATTCTGAGGTGACGTACGAAGGCGAGGGGCCTACTGCCAAAATGCATTACAACAATAGTCGTTTTGAAGATCCCGATTACCACCCACCTGCGGATCTTTATCCTGGCATCGATGTTAACTGAAGGGCGTGTGATTCACGCCTAGCCGATGGCTGCCACTTACGGATCAATGTCAGGGGATATTTTATGGGTGCCAGGACGTACTGGCTCAGCGAGAGCGAACAAGCGTCGGAGAATCTCTTTGCATGGTCGGCTTTTGTCGCGCAAACCATCGCGCAAATTCTGCACTGAACCATCCACGAAAGGTTCGAACGAATCCAAGCCCAAGCCGTTCTGGTCTCGGCGTGTAAAAGACGCAATGGCAGTTTCGGATCGGACGCTGCCTAGGGCATTAGGCAACCTTGACAGCTTTAAGTGCAACGTCGAGCTGCGATCTGGCATTCGACTCATAGCGGCAGGCGAGCAGTCAAATTACCGAACTCTACAATGTCCGAAACGGATTCCTTCTGAGGCCTTGAGGGCTGCAACGTCTTGCGAGCGATCATCGGAAGGGGCTCCTCTTGATCAGTTGCGGTTCTCACTCGTCTTTTAACGCCGAGTCAGGAACAGGCCCGGTAGCTGCTCTAGCTACCATGTAATCCGATCAATTTCCTCTTGGTTCATCGCACGCCAATCAGTCTGGTGGATACCGTAATCAGCTTGAGCGTACTCAAGTGCCTCCTCCAGCGAAAGCATCAGATGGTCCCCTTCAATCTGCTGGCTGGTGTAATCAATGAAGCGAATCTCCATATAAACCGGTGGTTCGTCCTCACCCTCAACCTCGAGACCAAACAGCACGATAGCCGTAACACTGGGGCGATACTCACAAATGCACCGCACCTTGGCAAAGAGGTACAAGGGGGGCTTTTTCATATAGGGACTCCTTCACTGCTCAAGTGGTGCATGGGGTACAAGCGACAGCACAGGGTCGGTTGCAGCCTATCTCTACCGGCAGCTGACGACCCACAGGTGTCAGCAACCAGAGTCAGAGCGGAGGCCGGGGCTCGCGTCGTATAGCCATCGCGTTCCTGGCTACCACACCAAGATGGGAAATATATCGTGCCGCGTACTCACGACATAAGACTCCAATCCATTTTTCTCAGGATGGATTTGCAAGATCATTTGCGTACTGAAGGTGATGGTGAAAACCCCAAAACTATCAATTGAAAAAGCTTCTACATCGTGGTTTAGAAAGTCGAAAAGTAAAGGGCTTGTGGCAGCATCTTCACCATGCCCCCACTTGCATACCCTATTGATATCACAAGCGAATGGGCACTGAATTAACACGCTAGCCATATCGCCAAAAAGCAGGATCTGCGAACCGATCCCGACAGTTACACCTGTTAGCGCGGAAGGAATCATTTCGGCCAAATCTGAATCATTTATCATCGTGCCGTGCTCTTTTCATACAGGTGGTTGTTGAAGAAGCATAGGCCTGAATCGGCTCTCATTTAGTAGGCAGATCATATAACCATTTGTTAGCGCGGCCACCCAGGCTGACCGTCCGACGTTAGCGGAAGCGGCTTGGGTGACGTCAGCTTTTGGCCGATTGCTGCCCGTCACGAACGGCAGAAATCGGCCAAAAGCCGCCGGTCGGGTCAGGCGACTTCCGACCCAAAGCGGGCATCCACTCGTGACTATTCGGATCATGCGCCCACGTCATTTATCAGTTCGCGCCAGGCATCCCTTGCCTTCTGCTCCGAGGTAAAGACTTGTACTTTTGGATGCCAGAACTGCCCCTCAATTACGATGCATTCCAGGGTAGAGTCCTGAAACGTGAAGACATAATGGATGGCATCTTTTAGAAACCGCTGTCTATCGTGTCGCGGATGAATGGCGTTTCTCTGTCCAAGCTCTGCTAGCCAAGGCGAATTATCTATTCGATGAATTTGGTAATGCTTGAGGCCAAGTCCAATAAGCGGATGACCACCCAAAGCCTCGTCGTTTGGTGAGCCGAACTGAATTTTTTTAACTAGGGGAAAATGGATTAAAGCTATTTCTTCCCCAGCGGTGCAATACCGTAAACATAGCTGCGTGTCCGTGGCAAACACGATGGGTTCGGGCGACGTACTCGGCTGTGGCCAGGAGTCAAGCAGCACTACGGTTGCGAATGACATAGGTAAGCCTAGTGAGGAATAGGGAGCAAAACAGAGTGCGAGAGCGACGCGTTGTCGTCAAACGTTTCTGATCGCGATGGGCTGCTTCTGGCCGAGGCTGTGTAAAAACGTTTTTGAGCACGTCAGGTGCTCAAAACTGGACTGGAAATCGCGTTTCTACGCGAAATCCACATCTGCAGACGTGCCGATAAATTTCAGATTTAACGTAGACGCGGACACTTCAATTTTGGCGAAGCGTTTTTACACACTCTGGGCCGATAGCTGCCCGTCACGAACGGCAGTAATCGACCAAATGCGGACGGTGGATACGTCTAGAAAAACCGGTGCGATGGAGACCCCTGGTGAAGCCCCTTTGCTGTCACCTTAGACGGGCCTGACGCCAGCGCTTGACTCTGTCCCTTGGGGCAACCCATACCCTGCCTTATCTATTTCAGGTTCCGTCGTCAGCGGATAAGGCAATCCATGAATACGCTATCGATGGTCACCGGTGCCAATGGGCATCTGGGAAACACCTTGATCCGGGCACTGCTCGCCCGAGGGCAACAAGTGCGCGCCGGGGTCCGTGACCCGGACCGAAGCCCAGCCCTGAACGGGCTCGACTGCCACGTGGTACGCGCCGAACTGCAGGACCCTGACTCACTGCGCCAGGCCCTGCAAGGGGTGGACGTGCTGTACCAGGTAGCGGCAGTGTTCAAACACTGGGCGAGGAACCCACACGCCGAGATCGTCGACGTCAACGTACAAGGTACGCGTAATGTGCTGCGGGCCGCCGCAGAGGCCGGGGTCCGGCGCGTGGTCTATGTCAGCTCCGTGGCAGCGGTTGGACACAACGGCCAACGCCTGGATGAAAACAGCTGGAACACCGATCAGAACAACCCGTACTACCGCTCAAAAATCCTCTCTGAACGCGCTGCCTGGGAGACCGCCCAGGCCTATGACCTGCCGATGGTCACGGTGTTGCCCTCGGCAATCATCGGCCCTCATGCCACGCGGCTGACCGACACTATGGGATTTCTTGCGGCCGTGCTGGCGCGCAAGCTGGTGCTGGACCCGAACTTTTATTTTAACTTTGTCGATGTGCGCGACGTGGCCGACGGTCTGATCCGCGCCGCTGAAAAAGGCCGTCCCGGCCAGCGCTACATACTCGCCAATCAGCGGGCTTCATCACTGGTTGAGGTGATCGAGGCACTCAACACGCTATACCCCGGGTATCGACTGCCGCGCCGCGCACCAAAAGCCTTGCTGTTGCTGATCGCCTGGCTGCAAGAACAGCGGGCACGGTACACCGGTCAGCCAGCCGAATTGCTGCTCAGCCAGGTGCAGATGTTTTATGGGGTGCGCCAGGTCTACTGCATCGACAAGGCTATAAATGAACTGGGCTACCAGCCGCGCTCGCCGCAGGACGCTCTCAAGCAGGCGTTTGCGCACCTATTGGCACGCTGATACCAGGCGCAGCGCCGGGCACTGACGTGGGGGCGAATTGCTGGTTGATCTGTTGTTGCAACTGCGTCAGGTGCTGCTCCCGATTCTGCAAGGCCTGGATCTGCGCTTGCAGCTCCAGGCGCTTGACCTCGATGCCCTGATTGGCCAGCGCCAGGGGAAACGGTGCCTGATGCTGCTTGGCAGCCAGCAACTCGCTCATCTCCCCCAGTTTGAACCCCACCGCCTGGGCAGTGCGGATCATCTGAACCAGCGTCAAATGATGGGCCGTGTACAGCCGATAACTGCCACGGCGCTGTGGGGTCAGCAGGCCCAGTTGCTCATACAAACGAATGGCTTTGGGAGTGCACCCCGACAACGTGGCAAGTTCACCTATGTACATATAGCGCTCCCCCTGATCCAGCTCCGGCCCGCAGTTTACTGGCTGTGACCGGATGTTGTCCTGATTCACCCGGTGTTCATACAGATTTCGTCAGCGGCACCGTCTAGTTTGGGAAGCAGGGACAGATTTATTCCACCCATGGATCGGCCAATCTTGGCCAATTTCTACAGGTCTTACCGGCTGCTTAGGGTCGAAAGCAGCCAGATGAAATGGCGAGCTATCGGCCAAAGACTTTATTTCTAAATATTTGCGTTATGGCAAAATGATCTGATTACTTTGATGCTCAAGCCAGTCATAGCTCATTTGAAATTTTGGCTAATTTCTAGCGAGCAATTCTAAGGGTTAAAACAGACTAAGGCGGTTAGACAACTAATACGTGAGGTAAACATGAGCTATCACGTCGCACACAGATACGGTGCCATAAGCCCCATCTCTGGCATACGCCTGTTCCTTCAGCTTCTCGCCGAACTGATAGCTCGCTTGGAAGATGAGGGTCACGGTGATTTTGCGGTGAACCTGTCACGAACCGTTATTTTTGAAAACCTAGTAAAATCGAGATCAGACGACACTTTATAAGACTGGATATTGAGAATACTTGGATAACTAGTCGCTGTTTGGGTATTGGCGGCTCCAGAGATACGCGACGGGATGAAAGATAAATCAAAGGCGTTCATGCGCCGGACAATTTCCTTCAAGTGCTTGCGTTAACCTTCTTGGCATGAATGGGGGATCTACGCGCAGACGAGCCACATTAAGCCAGGTCGATTGTGCTGCGATCATCCCGTTCAGGCGGTTTGCAGCATTTCTTCATCGCACACCGGCAAAGTTTGTTCGAATCTGCTCTTCTTAGCGGCACAGCTTTGTAATGTCGATTTAGCGTGTGCGCGGTTGGTCGTAGGCACACGCGATCATGGGAGTGGGGCATCCTTTATATGGCGAGCGTCACTGGTTGGCGTGGAGGAACTCACCAACTCAGGTTTGCGACCACCGAGCATGGGCAAGTGTTCGTGGTGCATAGTTCGGGCAACCGGTTTATCTGCCAGAATCGCCTTCTTATGAAGTGCCGTTTCCAGCTCTTCCAAATGTCGCGAGAGTATTTTCACCGATCCGTCCAAATTGGCGGGATCGAAAGGGATCTTACCATTTGCGATTAGCACCATTGCCAGGTCCCACGCGCGCTGAGAGTCTTTCATCACGCCACTTCCTTCTCGCGCTTGGCAACTTTTCCGTCCTTTGCCGCCGCGCTTATTATGGGCGCTGGGAAATATTTATTGAGCACGCCGAGATGATCAATCGCTTCACGGAAAAGCGCTTCGGCTTTGCCGCGAAGGCGCAGATATTCATCAAACATTTCGCTATCGAAATCAGGGTGCTCCAGCAAGTCGAATGCGCTGTTGCTAAGGGCATTGGCCTGGTTGAAAAGCTTTTGATTTTGCTCCATGGCCAACTGCCGGCAGGCCATCATTTTTGTGTGGCTGTTATTGTGTTGCATGGCTTCAATCCTTCATCAGCAGGTCTCTCTATGGTGGTGTGACAAGCTTGCGAGGCCCTTGTATCAAATTGGTTTTCTCTTAAATATCGATTAATTCAGCGATTCAGCTGCGCCTAAATTATCGCCTTTTTAGATCGACGCTTCGCCATCTCAAAAAAACTGAACCTCATCGCCGCTCCTCAGACCTAACAACTTATAACCAGTAACCGGGAGGTACGTCATGCAAGTTACCTATTTCTGGATTGGCCTGATGGTCATTCTGCTGTTGCTGGACTTATGGGTCCTCAATAGCGTCTGGCGTAGCGATAACAGCACGGGCAGCAAGGCGGGTTGGACGGCGTTGGTCGCAGTATTACCGTTTGCGGGGTTGGCTATTTGGGCGATTGCGGGTCCGCGTGGCATCACCAAAGGTCCGTCCTCTCCAGAACACAGTAAGGGTTGATCAAGGGACCGTATGAAGGAGCCTGTTCATCGGGATCTGCACAGCCGCAATTACCCGGTCGATGAGGACATGGTCTTGCAACGCAAGGTCTGGTGCTTCGAGCGATTGGGCTGGTACGGCTTGGTAACGCTGATCGGGCTCACCTTGGCAGGGGTATTCTCCAAAGGGCCGCTGAGCAGCGCAGAGGGCCGCACTGCCGATGGGCAACTGCGCGTCGAGTACCAGCGGTTCCTGCGCAATGGCTCTTCCGATGAGTTGATCGTCCATCTCCAGGGCAAACCCCGCGAACCGCTCGAAGTCGAAATCAGTGGGGAATTGTTGCGCGGCTTTGAAATTGAAATGCTTCAACCGCAGCCATTAAAGGCGAGTGCCGCCGGCGAGGGCGTAAGGCTCTGGGTGCTCAGCGACAACGCGGGACAGGCGATCGTGCACCTGACGGTGCGCAGCGACGGTGTGGGCAGTTTTACGACTCGCGTTTCGCTGCCAACCGGCGCCTTATTAGGTTTCTCACAGTTCATTTATCCCTAGGGGGTATCATGGATTCGGTGTTACGGGCCGCTGCTATCTACATAGTATTGATGATCCTGTTCAAGGTCGCTGGTCGACGTTCGCTTGCGGAGCTGACCACCTTCGACCTGGTGCTGTTGATGGTCATCGGCGAGGCGACCCAGCAGGCTTTGCTGGGCGACGACTTTTCGCTGACCAATGCGGTGCTGGTGATCGCAACGCTGATTGCAATAGACATTGGTTTTTCACTGGTCAAACAGCGTTCACGCTGGTTTTCCCGCCTGCTTGATGGCGGCCCGACGATAGTCGTCGAGCATGGCAATGTGCTCCATGAGCGCCTCAAGCGTGCGCGATTAGATGAAAGCGATATTCTTGAAGCCGCCCGATCCGCTCAAGGCATCTTGGAGATCAATCAGATCAAATTCGCGATCCTTGAGCGCAACGGAAAAATTTCCGTCATTCCTTCTGAATAGATCCAGACTAACGCCGTAAGCGACAGAGTTTTTCGATGAGATCAATCAACGACTCATGGGCGACCGGTTTGCTGAGATGGGTACTAAAGCCCGACTCAGCCGCCTTCTTCTGGTCACTGCCGGCACCGTAGCCTGTGAGGGCAATGGCGGGCACCTGGCGCAGGTGGCCTATCGTACGCAGCTTCTGCATCAGCTCATGGCCATTCATTTTCGGCATGCCAATGTCAGAGATGATCAAGTCGTACTGTGCATCGCGGGCAGTTTCCAGCGCAGTCTGTGGGTCATTGAAGGCGCTAACCTGAGCGCCTTCCATCTCCAGCAACAAATCCAGCACTTCGAGCACTTCGGCAGAGTCATCCACCAGCAACACCTTGACGCCGTGCAGACGTTCACCCTCGTCCTGTTCAGCGTCAGCAAGTTGCAGATGATCCTGTTGTTCGCAAAGCGGCAGCCATATCGAGAAGGTGCAGCCAAAACCCAGCCCCCTGGAATGGACACTGACCGAGCCTTCGTGAGCCTCCACCAATTGGCGTACCAAGGACAACCCTATGCCAAGGCCCTCGCGCTGATGCGTCTGGTGCTGGTTTTCTGCCTGCCCGAACAGATCAAAGATCTTCTCGCGGCTGTCATCTGCCAAGCCGATACCACTGTCGATCACATCCAACTGCGCGCGTCCCTCTGAGCGGCTCAGCACCAACTGCACCTGACCGCCCTCCGGGGTGAATTTGAGGGCGTTATTGACCAGGTTCCAGATCACTTGCTCAATGCGCGTCGGGTCGACGTCGACGATCAGGGGGCCATGATCCGAAGGCGTATGCATCGTGACCTGACGATGATGGCCGTCGGCGAGCACTACGCCATGGATATCCTGCAACGTGCGAATCAGATCAACCTGTTGTTTTTTCAGCTTGAGCTTGCCCGTGCGCACCCGGGCGACATCCAGCAGGTCGTCAATGATTCGCGCCTGGCTGGACACTGCCTCGCAGATTGTATTCACGGCTTTGATCGCCGGACCCGCCGCCTTGGTAGCGGGCAAGCGACGCAGTAAATCCGCGTTCAGTTGGATCAGGTTCAGTGGATGCTTGAGTTCGTGCGACATAACGGCGAAGAACTCGTCCTTGAGATGGCTCTTCGTCTGAGTTTCCATCAGGCGCTGGCTTTGCTCATCCTGGGTGCGTTTGTGGCCGGTGAGGTCGCGGGCGATTTTGACGTAGCCCTGCAAGCTGTCGCTCTTGAGCTGTGTGACCTCACCGCTGCAGTAGAACCGGCTGCCATCCTTGCGCACGTGCCAGCGCTCGTCTTCACCCCGACCATGTTCGCGCGCCGCGCGTAGCTCGCTCTCAGGTACGCCGGCGGTGCGATCCTCCGGTGAAAAAATCAAGTCGTAATAGGCGCCCAGCACTTCGCCCTTACTGTAGCCGAAGATCAGCTCTGCACCGGTGTTCCAATCGGTGATGGCACCGTGGTCATCAAGGATGATAATTGCAAAGTCGTGGGTACTCTCGGCCACCAGGCGCATGCGCTCTTCCCCTAGGCGCAGTTCCTCCTCTGCCTGGCGTCGTTTGGTGATATCGATGAAGGTCAGCACCGTGCCGTCGATATGATCCTCGCTGGAACGGTAGGGCAACAATCGTGCGATGTACCAGCGATCGTCCTTACTGCTGATTTCCCGCTCGATGATGCTCAGCGACTCAAACACAGTCGCAGCGTCTTCAGTGATTTCCGGGTAATCCAGGCGGTGCGTGATGTCCATCAACGAGCGTCCGGTGTCCACTGGGAGCATGCTGAAAATATCGGTGGCACGTGGCGTGAACCACCGGATGCGCATATTGCGGTCGACGAATACGGTGGCGATATCGGTGGAGGCGATCAGGTTGGTCAGGTAGTCATTGACCTTGTCGGTCTCTTCTACCTTGGTTTTGAGTTCATAGTTGACGGTCAACAGCTCCTCATTGATCGACTGCAGTTCTTCCTTGCTGGTTTCCAGTTCTTCGGTGGCCGAACGCAACTCTTCATTGACCGCCTGCATTTCTTCGTTCGAGGCCTTGAGCTCCTCGCTTGAGACTTCCGACTGTTCGATGGTGTCCTGTAAGTGCAGCTTGGTGCGTTGCAGCTCCCGCTCAAGGTTGCGCAGGATGGCGTTTTCAGCATGGCTGACGGCGCTGGTATCAGCCTGTTGTGGGTCGGTTTCGCTTTCCTGGAAGATCACCAGCACATAGTCGCTTTCGGTCGCGTCATCGCGATAAGGGCAGGCGGTAATGTCCACCATGAAGGAGCCCTGCTCGCGCTGGACGCGGACTTTGCGGGAGGTCACAGGCATATTCGATTGCTGGACCTGGAAGAGTGTGGTGCGGATGTCGAGGCGCAGGTCGGGATGAACCAGGGCCAACAGATTGTGAGTAACTTCCCCGGCGACATAGCGCAAGAACCGCCCGGCACCTTCGCTCATGTGCAGGATGTCGGCGTGGATATCGACGATTACGCTGGGTGGCGCGGCTTTTTCCAAGGCGCGCAGGTGGATATCCGCGAACGAAACTTTGCTGGGCGCCTTGATTTCAGTCCCAATCGACGCGGTGCTTGGGCGCAGGTAGCCGCCTCGCGGCATGGTTGGGGCGCGGCGCATAGCGGAGGAGCCGGCACGCACCCGAAAAATGCGGTTTCGTTTGTCCACCGGTACAAACAGGTCCAGGCAACCGTCGGCCGATTCCGAGGAACCGAGGAACAGATAGCCACCGGGGCGCAGCGCAAAGTGGAACATCTGCAGGATGTCGCGTTGCACTTCGCGGTCCAGGTAGATCAACAGGTTGCGGCACACGATCAGGTCGATCTGGGAGAACGGCGGATCAGCCAGCAGGCTGTGTTTGGCGAACAAGACCTTCTCGCGAATTTCCTTGCGTACCCGGTAGTGCTGGTTTTTCTCTTTGGCGAAGTACTGGCGCAGCCGCGGTGGCGGTACGTCGGTGATGATCGCCTCGGGGTATACGCCGTTGCGGCCGTGGGTGATTGCGCGCTCGTCAATATCAGTGGCAAACACCTGCATCTTGGCACCGCTGGCATCCAGCGCCAGTTGCTCGGCCACCAGCATCGCGAGGCTGTAGGCTTCTTCGCCGGTGGAGCAGCCGGCCGACCAGATGCGCACCTCCTCACGGTGCGGCACGCTGTCTTCGAGCGACTTCACCAAGTTAGGTATCACGTCGCGTTCAAGTGCTTCAAAGGCTTCGCGGTCGCGGAAGAAGTTGGTCACGCCGATCAGCATATCGCCGAGTAACGCCTTGGTTTCGTCTGGGTGTCCTTGGAGGAAGTTGTAATAGGACGCCAGGTCAGGCTGCGCGGTTACTTGCAAGCGACGCTCAATACGGCGCAACACTGTGGCACGCTTGTAGTGCTTAAAGTCGTGCCCGGTACTGGCGCGTAGCTGAATCAGGATGTCCAGCAATAACTGCTCCGCAACGGCGGCATCGCGTTCGGTGGCGGGCGGGGTGGTATTGATTTCGGGATCGCCGGCGGTGGGCAGGATGATCGATTGAGCATTGCACCACAGCTCCAGCAATTTCTGCGGCATTTCCACCACCGGAAGCACGAGATCGGCCATTTGCGTTTCGATGGCAGCCAACGGCATACCATCGAACTCTGCATCTTCCGGGCTTTGTACCAGAGTGATCCCGCCTTGCTCCTTGATCCGAGACAGGCCCACCGCGCCGTCTGAGCCGGTCCCAGACAGAATCAGGCAAAACGCCCGCTCTTTGTGCGTGTCGGCCAGATCGCGAAAAAATAGGTCAATAGCGATATGCGAACCACCTTCGCGCAACGTTGGCGATACTGACAAATAGCCATCGTTCATGCTTAGGAGGTGTGCAGGCGAGATGACATACACCCGATTTTTTTCTATGGGCGTGGTGTCATTGACCTGCGACACCGGCATGCGGGTTGACTCCTGGATGATCTGGTCCGCCACACTTTGATGATCGGGGGACAGGTGCAGGATCACTACAAATGCCATGCCGCAGTCTTTGGGCATGTGCTCAAAGAACGCCTTCACCGCCTGCAGCCCGCCCGCCGACGCGCCAATCCCTACCACCGGAAAACTCAGGTCGCTTGGAATCAGATCTTTGCGTTGCGGAACGTTAGGGGACCGCAGGGGGGCAGACTTCATAAATACCGACCTTGTTAGCTTGGTTAACTGCGCACGCGAAGAGCGTGTGGAGGGGCGCGAACTTAAACGAGTGTTATGGCTTGACCGAAAGCTAAATAAATATAGCTGAAAACCTGCGTGCAGCAGAACGCCTCGACGCAATTAGCCAATTCTACGAAGTACTACGCTGCGGTTGAGGCGCCCATTATTCAGAAGGTTTATTCGGATCGAAGAATGGCGCTCGTGCGCCTGAACGGTTATCTGATTTTTTCAAAATCCGTCTGAACTTACCTTCCCGGCCAACCCTCGCAAAAGTAATCACAGCCAGGAGGGAGACCGATGAACAGTTACCCAAAACCACCTTTCAAGGCGCAAGAGCAGCCCGTACCCGGTCAACAGCGCAAGATGGATCCAATGCCCGATTGCGGTGAGCAGACCTACAAAGGCTCGGGTCGACTCGCCAACAAAGTAGCCTTGATCACCGGGGCCGACAGCGGCATCGGGCGTGCGGTGGCCATCGCCTTTGCACGCGAAGGCGCGGACGTGGCGGTCTCCTATCTGGATGAGCATGAAGACGCCAAGGAAACCGCGCGGTGGGTCGAGGCGGCGGGTCGTCAATGCCTGTTGCTACCCGGTGACCTGGGCAACGCGGATCAGTGCACGGCGATCGTCGCTGACACCGTGGAGAAGTTCGGACGCATCGATGTGCTGGTCAATAACGCGGCGTTCCAGATGACCTACGACAGTCTGGAAGACATCCCTGACGAGGATTGGCTAAAGACCTTTAACGTCAACGTCACCGCGATGTTTCGCATCTGCAAGGCAGCGCTGCCGCACATGGCCGAAGGCAGTTCGATCATCAACACCAGCTCGGTCAATTCCGATGCGCCCAACCCAACGCTGTTGCCGTATGCGGCGAGCAAAGGCGCGATCGCCAACTTCACTGCTGGCCTGGCGCAGATGCTCGGCAAGCGCGGTATTCGCGTCAACAGTGTGGCGCCCGGGCCAATCTGGACGCCATTGATCGTATCGACGATGACCGAGGAGTCCGTCAAGAACTTTGGTGGAAATACACCGCTGGGACGCCCCGGGCAGCCAGTCGAAGTCTCGCCCATTTACGTGCTGCTGGCGTCGGATGAGGGCAGTTATATCTCCGGTGAACGCTACGGCGTAACAGGTGGCAAACCCATTCTTTGAATGAAGCGAGGCATTCGATGACGACGACAGTAGGCGACTTTCTGGTTGAGCGGCTCAGCCAATGGGGCGTTACCCGAATCTTTGGTTATCCGGGTGACGGTATCAATGGTGTATTCGGCGCGTTGAGCCGGGCGCAGGGCAAGATCGAATTCATTCAGGCCCGTCATGAGGAAATGGCCGCGTTCATGGCGTCGGCCCACGCCAAATTTACGGGAGAGCTGGGCGTTTGTATCGCGACTTCAGGGCCAGGAGCCTCGCACCTGATCACCGGGCTCTATGACGCGCGAATGGACCATATGCCGGTGCTGGCGATTGTCGGGCAGCAGGCGCGGGCGGCGCTTGGGGGGCATTACCAGCAGGAGCTGGACCTGGTGTCGATGTTCAAGGATGTGGCAGGGGCATTTGTGCAGCAGGCTACGGTGCCATCCCAGGTGCGTCACTTGGTGGACCGGGCCGTACGCACCGCGGTCGGTGAGCGCCGAGTGACGGCGATCATCCTGCCCAACGATTTGCAGGAGGCGACCTACGAACCGCCCGTCAGGGCCCACGGCACAGTGCACTCGGGGGTGGGTTATTCAAAGCCGCGAGTGGTGCCGTATGAGGCGGATCTACAGCGCGCCGCAGACGTGCTGAATGCCGGTGAGAAAGTTGCGATTCTCGTCGGCGCAGGGGCGCTGGCGGCCACCGATGAAGTCATCGCCGTCGCCGAAGCGCTTGGCGCCGGGGTGGCCAAGGCGTTACTCGGCAAGGCTGCAGTCCCTGACGATTTGCCCTGGGTTACCGGCAGCATCGGCCTGTTGGGCACCGAGCCCAGCTACAAGCTGATGACCGAATGCGACACCTTGTTGATGATCGGCTCGGGTTTTCCTTACTCAGAGTTCCTGCCCAAGGAAGGCCAGGCCCGTGGGGTGCAGATTGACCTGCAACCCGACATGTTAAGCCTGCGTTATCCCATGGAGGTGAATCTGGTGGGCGATGCCGCCGAGACCCTGGCTGCGTTGTTGCCGTTGCTCACCCACAAGACTCAGCGTAAATGGCGCAAAAAGGTCGAGGGTTGGTGTGCTAGCTGGGAGAAAACCCTGGAGAAACGCGCCCTGGTAAAAGCCAAACCGATCAACCCGCAACGCGTGGTCTACGAGCTGTCTCCACGCCTGCCCGACCACTCCATCATCACCAGCGATTCCGGCTCCTGTGCCAACTGGTATGCCCGCGACTTGAAGATCCGCCGTGGCATTCAATGTTCCCTGTCCGGTGGCTTGGCGTCCATGGGGGCTGCCGTGCCGTACGCCATCGCCGCCAAGTTTGCGCAGCCGCAGAACACCGTGATCGCGCTGGTGGGCGACGGCGCGATGCAGATGAACAACATGGCCGAACTTATCACCGTGGCCAAATACTGGCGGCAGTGGCAGAGCCCTAACTGGATCTGTGCGGTGTTCAACAATGAAGACCTGAACCAGGTCACTTGGGAGCAGCGCGTGATGGAAGGCGACCCCAAGTTTAAGGCTTCGCAAACTATTCCTGACGTGCCGTATCACCTGTTTGCGATTTCGCTGGGGCTGAAGGGGATTTTCGTCGATCGCGAGGAAGATGTGGCTGCGGCCTGGGAACAGGCGTTGGCCTCGGATGTACCGGTGCTGATCGAGTTCAAGACCGACCCCAACGTGCCGCCACTTCCCCCGCATATCAAGCTGGAACAGGCCAAAAAGTTCGCCACCACGTTGCTCAAAGGCGACCCGGATGAAGCCGGGGTGATTGTGCAAACCGCCAAGCAAGTGTTGGCCAGCGTTCTGCCAGGAGGCGCAAAAAAATAACGAACGCTTGCGCACCCGCGCAGCCAAAGCGTTAAGGACATGCACATGAGAATCCGGCAATGACGCAGATTTTCAGGCGCTCGGCCGATACCTGGCTGCGCGTAGGACTGTTGCTGCTGATCGCCGGGCTCTCGGGAGGTTTGCTAGTGGCGTTGACTCTGGACAGCACCGACTACCGCACCGGCCGTAACTGGGTGGTCGAGCAGCCATTGCCCTTCAGCCATGCCCACCACGCGGGCGAACTCAAGATCGACTGCCGTTATTGCCACAGCGCGGTGCAGTCCTCCGCGATGGCCAGCCTGCCACCCACCGAAACCTGCATGAGTTGTCATTCCCAGGTATGGACACATGCCGATGTGCTGGAGCCGTTGCGCAAGAGCCTGCGTGAGCTTGAGCCCCTGCATTGGCAACGCATCGCCAAGCTGCCGGACTACGTGTATTTTCATCACGGCGTCCATGTGAACGCCGGCGTCGGCTGCAGTGAATGCCATGGTCAGGTCGACCGCATGCAACTGATGTTCAAGGCGCAACCGCTGAACATGGGCCAGTGCCTGGCCTGTCACCGTGACCCGGCGCCCCATCTGCGTTCCCTGGAGCAGGTCACCAATATGCAGTGGAAACCTTCCGAGGACCGTCGCCAATTGGGTGAGCGCCTGATGATCGCGCGGCACATCGATACCCGGGGCCTTACCGACTGCGGGACGTGCCACCGATGAGTAAGCCGCTGGACTTCTCCGTTGTGCGTGAACAACTGGCCGGACTTGAAGGGCAGGCCTATTGGCGCGGGCTTGAGGCGCTTGCCGAGTCCCCTGACGCTCAAGCGCTGATAGAGGCGGAATTTGCAGGTGTGGCGCCGCTGATGGATCGACGGCGTTTCCTGCAGTTGATGGCAGCGTCCATCGCCATGGCGGGGTTGGCCGCCTGTGGCAAGACCCCGGAACAGGCAGTGACGGCGGTCAGTCAGCCGGTCAATCTGACGCCAGGCGTGCCGGCCTGGTACGCCACCGCCATCCCGTTTGGCGGTGTTGCCCAGCCCGTGTTGGGCAAGACCGTTGCAGGCAGACCGATCAAGCTTGAAGGCAACCCGGACCATCCCGTGTCGGGCGGCGCCTGCGATGCGTTTACTCAAGCGGCGATCCTGCAACTCTATGATCCGGACCGTTCCCAGGCGCCGCGTTTCAAAGGTCGGGAAGCCAGTTGGCCGGATGTGCGCGCGGCGCTGGCCCACGAGCAGCAGGTGCTGGACAGCGCTCGCGGCAAGGGCTTGCACATCGTCTGTGGGGCCAGCAGTTCACCGACCCTCAAGCGCCAGCTCGACCAACTGCAACAACGCTGGCCTGAGGTGCGCCTGTACCATGGCGAAGCCTTTGCCGAGACGGCCGCCCTGCGAGCCAGCGAACGCGCGTTCGGTCAGCCATTGGCCGCGCACGTTCACCTGGAACAGGCCGAGGTACTGGTGTGCCTGGAGTATGACCCGCTGGGCAGCGGTCCGTATCAGACGGTGCTCCAGCGCGGCTGGGCTGAACGTCGCCGCCAGGCAGCGAAGGGTGAGGGCGCCGCGTTGGTATTCGTGGCTGAAAGTGTTCCGAGCCTCACTGGCGCTGCCGCCACCGCGCGCTTGCCCACGGCACCGTCGCAGTTGCCCGGCCTGCTGCTTGCGCTGAGCCAGGCGCTAGGCCAGGACCTGCCCGGAACGCCGCGCCTGAACCCGGCGCAACGGCAGTGGGTGCAGGACGCCGCAGCTGCGCTCAAGGCCCACCCGGGGCGCGGCCTGATCGGTATTAGCCAGCAGGCATCCGAGGCGTTGCAGGCGCAGGTCATGCAGCTTAACCAGCGCTTGGGGCACGCAGGCCAAACGTTGGACTGGCAGGTGCCGAGGTTATTGGGTTACGAGCCCAATCAATCGTGGGGTTCGCTTGCGCAACTGAGCCAGGAAGCGGTGACCCATTTGCTGATACTCGACTGCAACCCGGTGCTAAATGCCTACCTGCAAGATGTGCTGCCCCAGGTGCCATTTCGCTTGCATGCCGGGCTTTACTACGACGAAAGCGCCGCGCTGTGCCATTGGCACCTGCCGCTCAATCATGCGCTGGACGGTTGGAGCGATAGCCGCGCGGCGGACGGCAGTGCCTGCATCGTCCAGCCGCTGATCGAACCGATGTATTCGACGCGCACCCTGCATCAGGTCCTCGACTTGCTGCTGCACTCAACCGAGACCGATGCCTTGGCGCTGGTGCGCGCAACCTGGGCGCATATCGCGCAGCAACAATGGCGCGAGGCATTGGCCAATGGCTGGATTGAACCGGCCCCAGCGCCAGTCAAGGTGGAGGAAATGACGCCAATTGCCCTCGCGGCGGCCGACGTCGGCGAAGGATTAGAGGCCGTCATCCGTCCCGACCCGACCGTGTGGGACGGGCGCTTCGCCAACTCCGGCTGGCTGCAGGAATTGCCCAAGCCCATCAGCACCCTGACCTGGAGCAATGTGATCGGGCTTTCGCCACACCTGGCCGAACAGTTGGGCGTGAGCAACGGTGACGGCGTGGAGGTGACGCTGGCCGATCAGACCGTGCGCGGACCCGCCTGGGTTGAACCCGGGCAGGCCGACCAGGTCATTTTCTTATACACCGGCTACGGTCGCAGCCACGCCGGGCGCGTCGGTGATGGCCTGGGTTACGCGGTGAGGCCCACTGAGCAATTCTCCGTCAGTGCCTCCCTACGAAGCACCGGCGAGCACTTTCCCTTGGCGGCCACCCAGTCACATCACCGGTTGCCGCAAGCGCAAGAATCGCCCATCCGGGTGGTCTCACGCGACAAACCACAACTCGCGACCCAGGCCATTCCCGCGTCGCTCTACAGCCCGGTGGACGACAGCGGCCCGCAGTGGGGCATGGTCATTGATCTGGACCTGTGCACCGGCTGCAATGCCTGTGTGGTGGCCTGCCAGGCCGAGAACAACATTGCCGTGGTCGGCGCCGAGCAGGTCGCCCAGGGGCGCAGCATGCACTGGCTGCGCATCGACCATTATTACCAGGGGCCGTTGGAGGCCCCGCGTTCGCGCTTCCAGCCATTGCCCTGCATGCACTGCGAGCAGGCGCCCTGCGAAACAGGCTGCCCGGTCAACGCCACCGTGCATAGCCGCGATGGCTTGAACCAGATGGTCTACAACCGCTGCATAGGCACCCGCACGTGCGCCTCTTACTGCCCGTACAAAGTGCGGCGTTTCAATTGGCTGGACTGGAGCGCCGACGCCGCGCCGTCGATTCAGGCCCAACGCAACCCCGAGGTGACGGTACGCTCCCGCGGCGTGATGGAGAAATGCACGTACTGCATCCAACGCATCAGCAACGCCCGCACGGACAACAAGCAACACGGCGATGATTTCGACTCCTCTGCGGTGGTCACCGCTTGCCAGCAAACCTGCCCCAGCCAGGCCATCCAGTTTGGTGACATCAACGCGCCCGCCAGCGCTGTCAGTCTCGCGCGCCGCGATCCCCGCCATTACCGCTTGCTGGAAGCCCTCGGCACCCGGCCGCGTACCAGTTACCTGGCGCGCATCGAGGAGGAGGGCGCCGGCGATGAAGGCTGAGCCGCTGCTGCACGCCACCGGGCATTTCCTGCCAAAGGATTTGAGCGACCAGCAGGTGTCGCGGCAGGTGTTCGGGCCATTGCAGCAGTTCCCCCGGCGCGTTGCCTGGCGCTGGATGTTCGGTGTCGGCCTGGTGTTGTTGCTGGTGTACCTGGGTTCGGTCGCTGTGCTGCTGGGCAATGGCGTGGGCATGTGGGGCAATAATCAGCCGGTGCATTGGGGCTTTGGCATCCTCAACTACATCTGGTGGCTGGGGATCGGCCACGCGGGCACGTTTATCTCGGCCTTGCTGTTGCTGATCGAGCGGCCCTGGCGGCATACCCTCAACCGGCTGGCAGAGTTGATGACGCTGATGGCGGTGATCTGCGCCGCGCTGTACCCGATCCTGCACCTGGGCCGTCCCTGGCTGTTCTACTGGACCATGCCCTACCCGAATGAAATGGGGTTATGGCCGCAATTCAAAAGCCCGACGGCCTGGGACATGTTTGCGATCCTGTCGTACCTCACGGTGTCGGTGCTGTTCCTGATGGTGGGCGCCATTCCGGATTTCGCCGCAGCTCGTGACCGGGCCAGCACGCCGCTGCGCCAGGTGGTTTATGGCTTGCTGGCGCTCGGCTGGCGTGGGTCGCAGCGGCATTGGGCGCTGTGGCGGCGCACCACGCGGGTGTTGGCGATCCTCGCGATACCGCTGGTGTTTACGGTGTCGAGTGGCTATTCGTTTTTGCTGACCATGGGCACCCAGAGCGGTTGGCACTCCACCTTGTTTTCCGCCTATTTCGTGGCCGGTGCGGTGTTTTCCGGATTCGCCCTGGTGGCGCTGCTGGCGATTGCCGTGCGCTGGATGTTGTGTATCGAAAGCCTGATCACCCCACGCCATCTGGACATGCTCGGGCGCCTGTTGCTGGCGACCGGCTGGCTGACCATCTACGGGTATCTGGTCGATCTGTTCATGCCGTTCTACAGCGGCGACGCCCATGAAATCGAGGTACTGCTTGCGCGCATCAGCGGCGCGTATGCCTGGAGTTTCTGGTTGGCGATCGTCTGCAATGTCGGGGTGCTCCAGGCGCTCTGGTGGCGAAACGTGCGCCAAAGCCCGCCGCGATTGGCACTGGTGGCGCTGGCCGTGCTGGTGGGGATGTGGGCCGAGCGTTTCATGCTGCTGATCCCGCCGCAGACGCGTGATCTGCTGGTTTCCAGCTGGGGCGATTACACGCCGTCCCTGTGGGACTGGACGCTGTTTATCGGCAGTTTCGGGGTGTTTCTGGTGCCCTATAGCCTGTTCCTGCGCTATGTGCCGATGGTTTCCGCGTTCGAGGTCAAGCAGGCGCTGCATCAGGAGCGCGGCGATGGCTGAGTGCCTGGGTTTACTCGCGCGGTTCCCGGCGCCCCAGCCCTTGGTGGATGCCGCCGTGAGCGCGTGGGACCTGGGTTATCGGCGGCTGGATGCCTTCGCGCCGTTTGCGCTGGAAGCCTTGGAGCCGGTACTGGCGGTCGACGCCAGGCGAGTAGGGCGCATGGCCTGCCTGGGGGCCGGGCTGGGCGTCGTCCTGGCGCTGGTGATGCAGCTCGGTCCGGTGTGGGCCTATCCCTTGAACATCGGCGGGCGCCCCTTGGTGGCGTTGCCTTCATTCGCAGTGGTGACGTTTTTGTTCGCCGTAGTGTTTGCAGCAACGGCGGCGGTGTTGACGTTGTTGCTGTGCAGTCGCCTGCCGCGCTTGCATCATCCGTTGTTCGGCGTCGAGGGGTTTGAAGCGGCAAGCGACGATGGGTTCTTCTTGTTTATCGATGCGCGCGATCCGTTGTTCGACGCGCACCAGACCCACGCCTGGCTGGCCGAACGCGCGCAGAGCGTGCAGGAAGTGGCGCCATGAATGCCTGGCCATGGGCATTGAGCCTGGTGCTGCTGTGCAGCGGCTGCGATGACATGTCACGCCAGGCCAAGGTGCTTGAACAACGCGCCGGCGCGTTGTTTGGCAATGGCCTCAGCAGTCGCCAGCCTCCCGCCGGCAGTGTGGCGCGCGGGCATCTGCAACGTGAAGCGCTGGCGCGCCAACGGCCGGCCCTGAGTGCGGACTTGCTGGCACGTGGCGAGGCGGGCTATCAAACATTCTGCACGCCGTGCCATGGCCTGGGCGGGCTCGGCGATGGGCTGGTGGTGGGTCGTGGTTTTCCGGCGCCGCCGTCGTTTATCGAACCGCGGTTGCTGAACGCCTCCGATGACCAACTGATGCAGGTGATTGCCGACGGGCGAGGCTTGATGTACGGCTACGCGTCGCGCATTCAGCCCGATGAGCGCTGGGCGATTGTCGCCCACTTGCGTGTGCTGCAGTTGAGCCAGCACGCCGACCTGCAAACGCTGCCGCCGACGGTGCGCCAGGCCTTCGAGGAGTCCGGCCAATGAGCCGGTGGTGGTTGCTGGCTGCCGCCATCGGCCTTGCCGTGCTCGGCGTATGGCAGCCTGCCTGGGTCGGTGCGGGCACCCTGGCGGCAGCGGTCAATGGCAGCAATATCGCGCTGGGTTGCCTGCTGCTTGCGTTGCTGACGCCTCTGGTCAGCGGTCGCTGGCAGCCTTTGCTGGATCCCGGCAGTCGCTTGGGTGCAAGCGCCGTGTTGCTGATCATCCCGATGCTGTTGCCGGTGCTCGTCACGATGCCCTGGGTGTACCCCTGGTTCGATCAGGCGGCCCCGGGCTTTCGTGGCCTGTGGTTATCGCCGTGGTTTTTTGTGCTACGTACTCTGGTGTACGGCGGGCTTGCCTGGGTGGTGCACGGCTGGGTGGGCAAGCGCAGTGCGGCGGGGCTGATCCTGTACGCTCTGGTGGCGAGCCTGGCCGCCGTGGACTGGCTCATGTCGTTGCAGGCGGGGTTTGTCTCCAGCGTGTTCGGCCTGTTGTTGATCGCCCGGCAACTGCTCGACGGCCTGGCCTTTGCCGGGTTGTGTGTCTTGTGCTGGAACGTGGTGCTGCTGCCCGCAAGCCAGTGTGTGCTGTTGCGCGGTCTGCTGGTAAGCGCCTTGGCGTTCTGGATCTACGTGCAGTTCATGCAGTACCTGATTATCTGGTCGGTGGACCTGGCGCATGAAACAGCCTGGTACCGCGTGCGCCAGACGGGTGGGTGGGGCGCACTGACGGCGCTGGTGGTCGCCGGGCAACTGGTGTGCCTGGTGGTGCTCGCGTCGCCATGGGGCGGGCGAATGAATGTGTTGACGTGGGGCTGTGCGGCGATCTTGTTGCTTGGGGTTGTCGAGTCGATGTGGATCAGCCTGCCGTCGATTTTTCCCGACGCGACCCTTGGCATGCTCCTCACCGCGGTGCTGTGCCAGGGGGTGTATGCCGCGGGCTTGTTTGCCGTGTGGCGGCGGCAGTGGCAAAGGAGGCGTCATGACCGCTGAATACCAACCCAACGATTTTGACGGTAAAAAAGCCGCCCGGGTAATGGTGCTGCTGGGTGTGGCCATAGCCCTGAGCCTGGGCGGCGTGGCCTGGTTGTTGAGCGGCTATCGTCAACAGGTGCAACAACCGCCGATGAGCACACTGGAACGCCAGCGCCTATTGCCCCCTGAGCCGCGTCTACAAGCTGATCCCCGGCAGGCGGGTGAGCGGCAACTGGCCCGCCAGCGTCTGCACCTGGACAGTTATGGCTGGGTCGACCGTGAGCATCACATCGTGCACCTGCCCTTGGCACAGGCCCGGCAATTGCTGCTGGAGCGAGGATGGCCTGATGAGCATTGAGCGCCTGCTGCTGGTCGTCGTATTGGTGTGCTGTTGGCTGCCGCAAGCGGGCGCCGCGCAGCCATTCGACCCCTTTACCGCCGCCGGAATCGACACGGCCCACGTCGGCCGACCCTTGGCGCTCGACAGTCGCTTCACCGACCAACAGGGCCGCCCCGTGCGTCTGGGCGACTTGCTCAACGGCCAGCCCACATTGCTGGTGCCGTTGTACTACCGTTGCCCGAACGTTTGCGGAGCGGCGCTTTCGACACTGTTCAGCCAACTGGCCAACCAGCCTTATCGCCTGGGCCGTGACTTCCAGGTGATCGCTTTCAGTTTCGACCCCCGCGAAGACGTGGGCGCCGCCCGGGAAGAGTTGGCCAAGCTCAGCCAGCACTGGCCAGCGCTGGCTGACGAGCCTGGTATGCACCTGCTGACTGGCGATGCGTCGGCCAGCCAGGCCCTGGCGGACTCGATCGGCTTCGGCTATCGCTTCGACCCGCAACAGCAGCAATACGCCCACAGCTCGGCAGTTGCGGTGGTAACGGGCGACGGGCGCCTGTCGCGCTGGCTCTACGGCCTGGGCTATCAGCCCAGCGACTTGCGCCTGGCATTGACCGAGGCCGGGCAGGGCAAGTTGGGGGCCATCAAGGAACAACTGTTATTGCTGTGCTACCACTACGACCCGCAGAGCGGCACCTACAGCAGCCGGATCATCCTGCTGCTGCAAGTGGCAGACGTGTCGACGGTGCTGGTGCTCGGCCTGCTGATTTTGCGGGCGGTGCGGCGCGAACGTAGGGAGGCGCGATGAACGAACACTTTCTGCGCCTGTGGCCGGCGCAAGCCTCGGATTACGCAGTATCGGTCGATTGGCTGGTGATCGGCTTCACCGCCATGATGGCGCTGTTCGTGGTGCCGGTGTTCGTCGCGCTCTGGGTGTTTATCTGGCGCTATCGGCGCGGCCGTCCCGCCGACCGCGACCATCGCCCGCAAAGTAATCTGCCTATCGAGCTGGCCTGGATCATCTTGCCGTTCATAGGTTCGCTGGTGGTCTTCCTGTTGTCGGCGCGGTTGTTTTTCATCGCCCGCACGCCGCCGGAGGATGCGCTGGAAGTGCAGGTCACCGCGCGCCAATGGATGTGGAAATTCCAGCACCAGGGTGGCCAGCGGGAGATCAACACCCTGCATGTGCCGGCCCGGCGCCCGGTGAAGTTGACCATGATTTCCGAGGACGTGATCCACAGCCTGTTTTTCCCCAGCCTGCGTATCAAGCAAGACGTGTTGCCGGGGCGCTACAGCATGTTGTGGTTCCAGGCCGAGCACAGCGGCACCTACGAGGTGTATTGCGCCGAATACTGCGGCACCGACCACGCGGCAATGCTGGCGCGCCTGGTGGTGCTCAACCCCGCCGATTACGAGCACTGGCTGGCAGACAACGGCAGCAGCGCTGACCTTGCCCGTCAGGGCGAGACCCTGTATCGCCAATACGGTTGCGCCAGTTGCCACGACTCAGGCAACGCGCCGCCGCTGGCCGGGGTGTTCAACCGTTCGGTGCAACTGGCCGACGGCAGTCAGGTAAAAGCGGATGAAGCCTACCTGCGCGACAGCATCCTGTTGCCGCAAAAACAGTTGGTAGCCGGCTACCTGCCGATCATGCCGACCTACAGCAATCTGTTGGATGAAGAGGCGGTGCAGCGGCTTGTCGCTTACCTGCGCGAACTTGCGGAGAAACACCAATGAGCCAACCCAGCTATTTGCATGCACAGGGCCTGCGGTCATGGTTGCTGACCCGCGATCACAAACGTATTGCGGTGCTGTACATGCTCACCGTGACCTTCTTTTTCTTTGCCGGCGGGCTGGCGGCGAGCCTGATCCGCATTGAACTGGTCACGCCGGAAGGGGATTTGCTCACCGCCGATGGCTACAACCGCGCGTTTACCCTGCATGGGGTGATCATGGTGTGGTTTTTCCTGATTCCGTCGATTCCGAGCGTGTTCGGTAATTTCCTGGTGCCGATCATGATCGGCGCCAAAGACATGGCCTTTCCGCGTCTGAACCTGTTCAGTTGGTACTTGCTGCTGGGTGGCGGCCTGTTCACCTTGCTGGCGCTGCTGCTCGGCGGGGTGGACACCGGCTGGACCTTCTACACGCCGTTGTCGACGATGTTCAGCAACGGCCATGTGGTGGCGGTGATCTGCGGCGTATTCATTGCCGGGTTTTCGTCGATCTTCACTGGCGTCAATATCATCGCCACCGTGCATACCCTGCGCGCGCCGGGCATGACGTGGATGCGCTTGCCGCTGTTCATCTGGTCTATGTACGCCACCTCGATCATTCTGGTGCTGGCCACGCCCGTGCTGGCGATCACCCTGGTGCTGGTGGCCGCCGAGCACCTGTTCAACATCGGTGTGTTCGACCCTAAATTGGGCGGCGACCCGCTGCTGTTCCAGCATCTGTTCTGGTTCTACAGCCACCCGGCGGTGTACATCATGATTCTGCCGGCCATGGGGGTGGTCAGCGAGTTGATCACGGCGGCAGGGCACAAGCGCATTTTCGGCTACCGCTTTGTCGCCTGGTCCAGCGTGGCGATTGCGGTGATCGGCTTTCTAGTGTGGGGCCATCATATGTTTGTCGCCGGGCAGTCGATGTATGCCAGCCTGGTGTTCTCATTGTTGAGTTTTCTGGTGGCGATTCCGTCGGCGATCAAGGCCTATAACTGGAGTGCCACGCTGTACAAAAGCGACTTGACCCTGCATGCGCCGTTTCTGTTTGCGTTGACGTTTATCGGGTTATTTATCGTCGGCGGCGTCACCGGGCTGTTCCTCGCGCTGCTGGCCGCCGACCTGCATGCCCATGACACCTATTTTGTGGTCGCGCACTTCCACTACATCATGGTCGGCGCCGCCGTGGCCGGGTACTTCGGGGCCTTGCATTTTTGGTGGCCGAAGATCACCGGCCGACTTTACTCGCAACTGTGGGGCAAGATCACCGCGATCCTGATTTTCTGCGGCTTCAACCTGACGTTTTTCCCGCAGTTTCTCCTGGGTTACCTGGGCATGCCGCGTCGCTATCACAGTTACGATCCGGACTTTCAGTTCCTCAACGTGATGTCGTCCGCCGGGGCTTCGATCCTGGCGCTGGCCTACGTGTTGCCATTTTTCTACCTGCTCGGCTCCCTGCGCTGGGGCGAGCGGGCGCCGATCAATCCGTGGGAGGCGGCCGGGCTGGAGTGGCGCGTGGCTTCGCCGCCGCCGCTGCACAACTTCGAAGCGCCGGTGACGGTGGATTTCGAGGCCTACGATTATTCCCCAGGGGCCCGCCGTGATCCGCTCTGACGAGAGGCCCGCCGACCCGTTCGTGGCCTGGGCCCAGCAACGCGAGGCCGCCCGCCTGGGCATGTGGCTGTTCCTGGCCAGCGAAGCGATGATGTTCGGCAGCCTGATCATGGTGGCGTGGTTCTTTCGGCTGCGTCATCCGGACGGGGTGGCGGAGGCCGTGGCGGGCCTGCATTACCTGTTGGCGACGGGCAATACAGTCCTGTTGTTGACCAGCAGTTTGTTGATGACCCTGGCCGCCAGCGAGCCACGCCGGGTGGGCTGGTGTCTGCTGGGTGCGGCCGTATTGGGCGTGTTGTTCCTGGGCTGCAAAGGTGTTGAATACGGCCTGGAGATCCACGAAGGCGTGCTGCCCGGCTTTACCGATCACTCAACCTGGCAGGCGCCGTCGGCGCAGTTGTTCATGAACCTGTACTTCATCGCCACGGCGCTGCACGGGCTGCATGTGTTGATCGCGGTCGGCCTGGCCCTGTGGCTGTACAGCGCGTTGAAACGCGACCGGTTGGCGCCTCACCAGCGCGCGATGCGCCTGGAAATGATCAGCCTGTATTGGCACCTGGTGGACGGGATCTGGATCCTGTTGTTTCCCACTCTCTACCTGGTGGGGCGTTGAGATGAGCAAGGCGGGCGCGTTGAAAGTCTATGGGGCGCTGATGCTGTTGCTGGCCGTGCAGATACTGTGCGTTCGCTATCAGCCCCGGTTCGGCAGCGTGATCATGCTCGCCGCCGCCGGCCAGTTCCTGCTGTTGTTGCTGTTCTATTTAGGGCTTTACCGGCACCGCGGCTGGGTACGTCTGTTTGGATGGGTGTACCTGCTGTGGTTGCTGGTAATGGTGGTGTTCATCCTGGGTGAATCGGCGACGCGCTGAGCCGCACCGGCACCGATTTGGCGGCCGGCACCTTGCTGCGTTCAGCGTGGTGCCAGAGCGGCACCAGCGGGTTGCATTCGGGGTAGTACGCCGCGGCGCAGCCTTCGGGAATGTCGTAGGCGATGATTTCGAATGGCCCGACCTGGCGCTTGACCTCCGGTTCGATGGCAGTGGTCAACATCACCTGCGCGCCGGGCGTGAAGCCCAGGCGCACGATGTCGTTGCAGTGCATGAAAATCACCTCGCGCGTGCCGCTGACCCCGCGAAAGCGATCGTCATAACCGTAAATGGTGGTGTTGAACTGATCGTTGCTGCGCAGCGTCATCAGTTGCAGGACATCCCGTGCCGGTTGCGCAAGGTTCACGTCGTCATCTTCGGCCAGGGTCACGGGCTTGACGAACTGCGCCTTGCCGCTCGGGGTCAGCCACTTGCGCTGCGCGGCGGCAATCGGGCGATGGAAGCCGCCAGGCTCGGTCATACGGCTTTCCATGTCGTGGAATATCTGCGGGTAGATCTGCCCGATGGCCGTGCGGACCTTGGCGTAGTCGGTGCTCCAGGCCTGCCAATCGATGTTGCAGGGATGGGAGAGGGTGGCCATGGCCAGCCCGGCGACGATGCTGGCTTCGGCGCGCACATGAGGGTCGACCGGCTCGCTGCTGCCACGCCAGCTGTGGATGCAGCCGGTGCTGTCTTCTGTGGTGTAGGTTTGCGCCACGCCATTTTGCCGGTCTATTTCGATGCGACCCAGGCATGGCAGCAGCCACTGGTGACGCGCCGGCAGCAAGTGCGTGCGGTTGAGCTTGGTGGCGACCTGTACGTTCAGGTGCAACCCTTGCCAGGCGGGCTCCATGCGCGAGGTGTCCGGAATTGCCCGCAGAAAGTTGCCGCCCAGGCCGACAAAACCGCGCACCTGGCCGCTGAGAATTCCTTCGCACGCATCCACCGTGCACACGCCCATTTTCTCTGGCACCTTAAAGCCGAAGTGCTGCTCGATCAACTCCGCCGGTACTTTTTTCGGGTCTTCGGTAATGCCTACCGTGCGCTGGCCTTGCACATTGGAGTGGCCGCGCACCGGGCAGATCCCGGCACCGGCCTTGCCGATATTGCCGCGCAGCAGCAGCAGGTTGACCAGCATCTGCACGTTGGCCACGCCGTGTCGATGTTGGGTCAGCCCCATGCCGTAGACGAACATCACGCGTTGGCTGTGGGCATACACGGTCGCGGCGGCTTCCAGTGCGCCGCGCGTCAGCCCGCTCTGGTGCTCCAACTTTGGCCAGGCACAGCCACGGACATAGGTGGTGAAGGTTTCGAAGCCGTCGGTGTGGCCGGCGATGAAGTCATGATCGAGTACCGCCGGGCTGCCTTGCTCGGTGGCGAGGTCATCCATTTCCAGCAACGCCTTGGCGATACCGGTGATCGCTGCCGTATCACCGCCGATTGCCACCTGATGGTACTGGGTGCTGATCAAGGTCGAGTCGGGCGTAAGCATTTCCGTGGGGGACTGCGGGTTGACGAAACGCTCCACGCCGCGTTCGCGCAGGGGGTTGAAGGTGATGATGGGCACATCGCGGCGACGCACGTCCTGCAGTTGATGCAGCATGCGCGGGCTATTGCTGCCGACATTCTGGCCAAAGAAAAACAGGCAATCGGTGTGCTCGAAGTCTGCCAGGGTCACGGTGCCTACCGGCACGCCTATGCTTTCCTGCAACCCTACCGAGGTACTCTCGTGGCACATGTTGGAGCTGTCGGGCAGGTTGTTGGTGCCGTAGGCGCGCGCGAACAACTGGTACATAAACGAGGTTTCCAGCGACGCCCGCCCGGAGGCATAGAACACCACGCTGTCGGGGTCCATGGCTTTGAGTTGGGCGCCGATTTCACGGTAGGCCTCTTCCCAGGAGGTTTCCCGGTAATGATCAGTGTCGGGGTCGTAGCGTAGCGGGTGGGTCAGGCGGCCATGCTGCTCCAGCGCATAGTCGGGCCAGGTACGCAGTTCGCTGAGGCTGTGCTCGGCAAAGAACGCCGGGTCTGTCTTGAGAGACGTTAGTTCCCAGGCGGTGGCCTTGGCGCCGTTCTCACAGAACTCCAGCGCATGGGGATGGCCGGGCTTGGCCCAGGCGCAACTGACGCACGCAAACCCGTCGGGCTTGTTCTGTTTGAACAGCGCGGCGGGCGCCTTGGCCAGCGCTTGTTCGCGCCACAGGATCTGCATCACCGACTTGGCCGAACCCCAACCGCCACAGGCATTGGTATAAGGCTGGAAATGGCTTTTGGGGTAGATAAGCATCAGGCACTCCCGGGTCTTGGCTGAATACAGTTGGGACGGGCCGGTAGACGCAAAGGTTCGAGTGGATTCGTGGGTGGAAGATGCCGTTTGTCAGTGTTGCTCGATATCAAGTGAACCCATGGACATCGGCGGTCCTCCACACCCCTGTGTGCTTTGAACAGACAATGAGGTGCGTACCATGAAAGCAATCAGGATTGAGCAGTTTGGCGGCCCCGAGGTCATGCAATTTTGTGACGTCGAGGTGCCGGAGCCTCTGGCAGGCGAGGTGCTGGTCAAGAATTTTTTTGTGGGGATCAACCCTGTGGACTACAAGATTCGTGAAGGCCAATACCCGGAGGTCAAGCAGGACAAACTCCCGCTGACCCTCGGCCGTGAAGTCGCCGGCCTGGTAGAAAAAGTCGGGCAGGGCGTCAGCGATTTCAAGAAGGGCGATCGGGTGTTTGCGATGATTGGCGCCGACGGTGGCTATGCGGAGTATTCGCGGGTACCGGCGGTGCATCTGGCGCATATCCCCCAGTCACTGGATTGGCCGGTTGCGGCCGGTGTACCGCTGGCGGGCCACACCGCTTGGCAGGCCCTGGTGGAGCACGGGCAGATCGAGCAAGGGCAGAAGGTGCTGATCCATGGCGGGACCGGCGGGGTGGGCCACTTTGCCGTGCAGTTTGCCAAGGTCAAGGGTGCCCAGGTATACGCCACCGCCTCCACGGACAGCCTGCCGTTCTTGCGCGAGCTGGGGGCAGACCGCGCGATCGACTACAAGACCGAGCGTTTTGAGGACATTTGCAAGGAGTTTGACCTGGTGATTGATTTGATCGGCGGCGACACGCAGGCCCGTTCCTGGCAAGTGCTGGGGGAGGGGGGCCGGCTGGTGTCGACCCTGACGATGCCCGACGCCAGCCATCCGCAGGCAGCCGGCAAGACCGGCGCACGGTTTACCGCGGCGCCACGTGGCGAGGAGCTGACAGAGATCGCCGGCTTGATCGAGGCAGGCAATGTGCAGGTCTACCTCGCCAAGGTATTCGAGTTGGGGGCTGCGGTGCAGGCGCTGGATTACCTGGCCAATGAGCATGTGCACGGCAAGGTCGTGCTGCATATCAGTGATTGAGAGGCGTCATGAACCCACCATCCAAACCCCATACGTCGGGGCAAACCGGGCAAAAGGTGCGGCCCGATACGGCAAAGCGCAACGACAAATCGGAGGACCCGACGGTCGACCGCCCCTGGAAGGCGGACGTCGGTCAAGTCGGCGTCGCCCCTGGCGGTCCTTCAAAAGACCCTGAGTCAGGGGCGTGATACTTGACCGGGCGTCAGCCCTGTTTTCGACAGGGCTGACGGCTATCTTCGCTTTGTACGATGGATGCGCATCCACTCTTGGTAAGCGGCGGTGCGTTGCGCATCTGCAGCTTTCTTCGCTTCGATGAAGCGCGCCCACGTCTGCGCGTCGCCGCTGTAGGACTCGATGATTTTGTACGCTCGCGCATCCAGTCGGTCGGCTTCAAAAAACATCTCGTTATTTCGCGCGACCTCATCATCGCGTGCTTGTCTCGTCGTATAACCAAGCGTCTGGCTGTTCATCATGCGAGACCCTCCGCCCACTGCACCTGCGTCGCGGCGCTCCAGCGTACCTGCGTGATGCCGTATTTTTCCGCCATCGGTTTGGAGACACGCTTGAGGGTGTGTTGGCCAAATTTCGGTATGACGGCGACGCCTGCATCGCAGCTGGCCCAATGCCAAGCCTCGGCATTGTTCATTTGCGATGCGCGCACGATGAAGGACTTCGGTTCACCGTGAAGCTGATACTCGATGGTAAATAGATTGCTATCTTTCATGAGACCTCCCTATGCTCATGAATTACAGATATTTGACGTCAAAGAAAATTCAAAAAAATTGTCCGACAATGCGATGGATGAGCTCCGGCGCTTATCACACCTCAATCATCTACTGTAAACGTGACCCATCCGGGCGCATTCGTGGGCCGCTCTATATCGACGATGACGCCACTCACGGTGGAGCCATCGGGTAAATGGACTGCGACAAAGTTAGGATTACCCGGCCAATCCAGTGGCTTGTCGAAGTCCAAACGCGCAATCGTTGGTTTTCCACTGCTGCTCAAATGGATCTCTGCTGACTCATTAAAACATTCATCCGAGGGTGTGCCCAAATGACGAGAGGCAGTCATTACGCTCGCGTTACCTTGGAATTTGTAAGACATGCTGATTTACCTCATTTAAACGGGGCGGCTGCCCCCCATTTCAGTTATGCGGCTTGTTGTTTGTTGAATGCTTGCGCGCAATGAGCACACCGCCGAGTAACAACGCTGCGCTTGCTGCAATCAACCAATACGGTGTACGGCGTGTTTGTCGCCAGCCGCCTTCAATGCGGCGCTCACCGCTGGCGGGTCTAAACAGGTTGCCCGACGAAGTCGCTGAGTGGGGTGCCCGTTGCAGGGCGGTGCGGGTGAGCCAGCCGGATACCTGGGGAAAGGCGGGCAGCAAAAAATGCGCGACTCGAGCGATGGTTGCGGCGGTACCGACAGTGGTGCTGTTCCTCGGTTGCAGCGCGCAAGCGACCATCGCCCGCGCTACCTGACGCGGATCATAGACCGGTGGCGGCGGCGTCAATGTATGGCCAGTAAAATTTGCGCCATCGCGAAAGCCCGGTGTATCCATCACGGCGGGATAGATGTCGCACACATGAATATTCGGGTAGCCAACCAATTCGCCGCGCAGTGCTTCGGTCAAGCCACGCAGGCCATATTTACTGGCTGAATACGCGGCAGCAAAAGGCTGGGCGACCCAGCTTCCCAGCGAGAGTGTATTGATCAGAATCCCGCTTTTCTGGCCTTTGAAATAGGGCCACGCCACGTGGGCTCCACGCAGGTAACCGAGCAGGTCTGTTTGCAGTACTTGTTCGTGTGCTTCCAAAGGCGTGTTTTCGAAGCTGCCGACGGCCCCTACACCGGCGTTATTGATCCAGATATCGATGCGGCCATTTCCGAAAGCCGCAGCCTTTTCCGCCAGCGCGCGCATTTGGTCGCCATGTGTCACATCGGTTTTAACGGCGATCGCCTGCGCGCCGCGTACAGCACATTCCTCGACCACTTCTGCCAGCGCCTTTTCATCACGAGCCGCCAAGACTAACCGGGTACTTTGTTCTGCGAATGCGTGAGCAGCAGCACGACCTATGCCGCTTGAGGCGCCGGTGATCACCACCGTTTTGCCGTGTAACTGGCCATTGTTTTTTCCCATTACAGGCGCGCGTGCAGGCAAATCCTCGGGCACATGAACAGGTATCGGATGGAGTTTCAAACGGGCACCGTCGGCCAGTACGAGGGTAAGGTTTTCAATCGTGCCAGCGACACGGTCGGGGAATACCGGGTCGCCTAAGGCGTCGAGCTCGTCGTAAATAAATGTCTGGCCCTCCAGCCACCCGACAGCCGTCAAGAGTTCAGGACCCAGGTAATATTTTCCATCCAGGAAAAAACCGCAAAAGCTCCTTGTTCGCTCTAGGCTCTCCACTGCGTATCGTTCGCCAGGACTCATTCCGGTTGCTGAATCAATCATCATGACATCCTCCTATCTCTGGTCTTGCGATAGAGAAGGGCTAGCAAATGATCGTTCAATCCAAATGACTGAGTGGTGCGTTCAGTGCTGATGGGCCGTTACAGTCGGATCGGTGATCTGAATAACGGTGCCCTTTTGCCATGCGTCCGCACCCGGTGCGATGGGTGGCGCAACTATATCGATGCGTGTCTTCTTCTTTTCGGTGCTGTCGATACCCATCCGCTTATCTCGCTCGGCGACCATCCCAGGGTCGGCCTGGCCATCGGTGGTAAACCCCATCATCAGTTGCGGCGCACCCAGCGGCAGGCGTTTGTTGAGATCGGTATGCCAGGTATGCCAAGTCTTACCGTAGGTATGCACCAGTTTTTCCATCAACGCGTGCTCCGCCACGTCGGGGATTCCCGGCGCGACCAGTTGTCCTGATTTCACTTCGTGCACGTGGCTGTGCCACAGCGCCTTTTCAGGGGTAGGCAGTGTGGTGAATAACTGCTCGCTGATGATGTATTCCACGCCCATCAACTTTGCATCCTTGCGATTGCCGTCGTAGATCACGCATTGAATCACCTCTTCATTGAGAATCGCGCAGTAGTGATGCGCTTCCATCTGTACCTCAGGATGGCCGTTATAAAAGTGAAAACCGTCCAGGTAGGCGTTCAATGCATCAACAGGCGGACGAGATTGGAGCAAGGCTGCACCGGCTTCCAGGGTTCGGGTAGATGGAGCAGTCGGTTTACCGGGTGCCCCCACGTTCGAGGGAGAATGATTGCCAGCGCAGGCGCTTAACAGGGTAAAGGTTGCCGCCAAGGAGCATGACTTGGCCATTCTGGCTGTCTTGGTAATCATTGCCGTAGGTTCCATCCTCTTGCCTTCTCTCAAGCTGTATTCGTGAACGTCAGGTTCAACTCTGTAGACGTTGGAAATCCTGACACCGTGCACGTTCAAAACACTTTCACTTGAACGTTGATTGATCTGAAAGGTCGTTTTTTGGAACGGGTGATAGCGCAATCGCTCGCGCGCAGGAGCAATTATCATGTTAGTCGCCACTTCTATCGTGGAGTACCTCAAACGCAATCGACTGGTCATTGCGACGGCCGAGTCTTGTACCGCGGGAAAAATTATCACATTGCTTTCCGAGGTCGACGGAGGGGGGGCATGTATTGAGAGTGGTTATGTTGTCTACTCGCCAGAAGCGAAGCAGCGACTACTAAAAGTACGCGCGTACACCATAAATACTTTTAATCTCACGAGTCGTGAGGTTGCTCGGGAGATGGTTCTCGGGGCGCTGGACGACAGCCCGGCAAATGTAGCCATCGCGACCACAGGCATACTCGGTCCTGATGTGGTCGATGGAATACCTCCTGGAACTGTGTGTTTTGCCTGGGCCTATCGAGTAGGGCGAGGTCTGAGCGTGTTCAGTCGAAAGGAACGCTTCATGGGATCGCGCGAGGAGGTCCAATTGGCGGCATCCCTCCATGCCCTGAAATCATTGCCGCATTTTCACCAGCTAGCCATGGCGGGAGAGGGCGCTTAGCGATCTCTGACCCACAGCCTGCGAAAAACACGTTGATCGCCCTTTACTGGCCCCTCATCAGGAAATGGTAGCCGTTCGATATTTCTCAATTGTGCCGGGGTGGGCGCCTCGCGGCAGATATCCGCTTGCTGGCCTGGCGGATAGGCGCCTACTACGAGGAAGTCTTTACTGGCGCTCAGACTGCAATGTCCGGTGCCTGCCGGCAACAGCAACACATCGCCTGTACTCACGTTCAGAACCTGCCCGTGCTCACCACCCAGCATCAGCTGAGCATGGCCGCTTGCGACACCCAGCACTTCGTGCCCCTGTGTATGGTAATGATGATAGTTGTAGATCCGATCACGCCACTGAGGTGGCCAACCTTGGCTGGCGAACATTGCTTCAAAGAGTGCCGCAAGGTCGTTGAAGGGCTTGGACAGTGCCTCTGAATAAAAAAGTACGGGCAGGTCTGGGTTATTGGGCACCGTATCACCGCGCTTAAACATAAGCGGTATTGGCGCAGTTGTACCATTCTCAAAGCCGTTCATATGGGATGCGCCATTTGAAATCCGGTTATTGAGCTGACTGCCACGTCCACTGCCCGCCGTCTTTCTCACAATCGATTTTGGCTTGCTTAAGGTCCTGTGCGGCGTAGTGATAGGTCACCACCCCAGCGTTGCTGGGAAGCATCGCGCCCGCGTGGCCAGGAACTTTGGCGGTTGCATGAGGATTCGCAAGTGCCTCGTGTGTGAGTGTTGCCTTGCAACTGGCCGTATAGTCGCCGGCGCATTGAGCGATCTTGGTTTTTTTTGTGTTCATCATGTCCTTGTTTTCGTTGCTGCACGACCAATCGATAGCGTCGGAAGGCACGCCTTCGTACGTGTAGCAGGTGTGCTGTTCAACCACGGGTACCTGATCGCTCTGAGAGTGCGTGTAGACATCACACGCCGCAGCCAAGGCGTTTGAAAAGGTAAAACACGAGATCAAAAACATGGGGAGGCGCAGGTTCATGATTGTCATCTCCACGCAGCGTTCACACTGTCGGATTCAATTGAATCGATTCATCTAGGAGAAAATTCTTTTCTCTTCACAAGTGGGAGGGTGCAACGGTAAATAAAGTTTTAACGCTGTGCATATCCCTCGACGAGTGGCGTGCAGCGCTATCCACCAATGCTGAATAGGGGGGGCTTTGGGGTGATTGTGTTTGAACATTCAGGTCGGCGACGCTCTCACATAGAAATAGGCGAAAAGACAAACCCTGCTCCAAACAGGATGAGCATTATGAGCCACTTACCCCAACGACCCGAGCTCAAAGCTTTGTACAAGGCGTTGAACGACTACGATTACCGCGCCAATTCTCCGGATGCTTACCACCGTGCTCTGCTGGACGGTGCCAAAGCGCTGTTAAGCGGCGGTGTCATTGATTGGGACCAATGTGAGGAACTCAAACAACTGGCTGATTCGGGGCATGCCCGGGCCATGCTGGAAGCCAAAGCCCATCTGAAGCGTGATCCCTCGGCGTAACAGCAGCGGCAGGCGCAATTTCCAGCTTCTCCCCCATCACGACTGAGCTTATGGGGCGACGTCCAACAGCAGCTCTCCACTGGGAAGTTTTTCAGTGTGGTGCACCACCCCACGGTAGGAGCCGCCCTCCCATTCGAAGGTAAGTGTGTGGGCATGTTGTAGCTCGCTAGGCCACGGCAGTGCGAATTGCAGCTGAAATCCAGACGCTTTGCGCATTATGCGTGCTCTGCACTCGCTTGCGAGTGGATTCACTCCGAACAGCGTGTCCACTAGGTATTCAATTTTGATTGAATGCATCGTCGCTTCAGTAGAGTCCGGCATATGAATTCCTATTTATTACCCCACAGATGAACGCCTGGAAGACTGTCTCGATATGACCATTTCTTCCAGTATTTCCCGTATGAGCCTATTGATTCCTGATTCCCCGTGATAGTGGGCGCGATTGATATTGGCGATGGTGAACTGATCAGCATCGTGCGCCGTCACGGTCACCGAAAGGCTGCCGTCGGGATTGAACGCACAGTGAACTGCGCAGTTAGGAAGGCGAGCGGAAAGGGCTGCTTCAACCTCCACTTTGGTTAGCGTGTCCATCAGTTCTCCGGATTAAAAGCCTAAACACGACAAGGCTAGTTCAGAATGCCGCGGCGTAAATACTGGCAGGATAATGGCGCTCCGAAACGTTCCTTTAGATGCAGCTGCTCTCGCTACGATAGATTCTTTAAACCTTCCTTATCAGGGCGGTGTCGATTGCTGGGCACACGTCGCGAGGTAAGGGAGAGAAAATGATAGGGATCGTGATACCTGCTCATAACGAGGAACGCTATATCAGCCAATGCCTCGAGTCCGTGCTCCTCGCGGTTGAACACCCGTCGCTAAAAGATCAGTTGGTCGAGATACTTGTCGTCTTGGATGACTGCTCAGATAGCACGGAGGCAATGGTCGCGGCGATGGGCATACAGTCGATTGGTGTCTCTTTTCAAAACGTGGGTAAGACGAGAGCTGTAGGTGCTGAGCAGTTACTGAAAGCTGGTGCTCGGTGGCTTGCTTTCACGGATGCCGATACCGTTGTACCGCCCGATTGGCTAGCGCGTCAGATTGAGTTTGACGCTGACGCGGTGTGTGGAACAGTTGAGGTCGACAGCTGGAGAGAATACGGCGAGGCGGTTCGCACTCAGTACCTGGCGTTGTACCAGTTTATCGAGAACCATCGCCATATCCATGGTGCCAATCTCGGCTTGAGTGCCGAGGCTTATCAGAACGCTGGTGGGTTCAAGCATTTGATGGCACACGAGGATGTTCAACTGGTTGCAGACCTTGAGAGGATAGGAGCACGTATTGTCTGGACAGCCACTAACCCTGTGGTCACCAGTGCACGCCGGGACTACAAGTGCCGGGGTGGATTTGGAGATTATCTGGCTTCCCTTATGCCTCCCAATACCGACATAGGTGTCGAGCCGTCCATGAGTTCAGATTCTGGCCTCCGGGGGGCGTGACCTTGTGGATCTGATTGATTGGGTGCAATGGCCCGCCATGGTAGTGACTGTCATATCAGCTTGGTTTATCGGTTCTCAACAACCGCGCCGGCGCATGATTGCCTTTTGGGGGTTTATCCTCAGCAATGCGCTATGGGTTATCTGGGGATGGCACACAAATGCTTTCGGATTGATTGCACTCGAGTGCATTTTGCTTGGCATGAATGCTCGTGGGTTCAGGAAAAATCAGCACAGTAGCCAGGCCTCAGAATAAATCGCGCCTACTGATTCTTAAAATTCTTTTTAAACCCACGTAGGTTCATCGAGCAAAGACAGATCTGCAGCACGATCAGCGCGTAGGCCTCAGCATAAGCCCCCCAAACGACCCAAAGGACATTACTCAAAATAAAACAGAAGAACCCGGCCATTCTTCTCGCGGGGCGTTGAGACCCGATAAGCCACGCGGCGATCACTGTCACTGCCATGGCGGGCCACTGAACCCAATCCAGATAACTCAAGCCAACCTCTCAATCTCTATCGATAAGAAAAGAGAGGGATACGAGGGCGAATAATTCAGATTTTTTGAGCGATTTTTAGAATGTACCGCTCGTCAGACATGCCTCGAATTTCTTGAACATACATTTTGCTCTCTCGGACAGATTAAACATGTGCTGACGAAAAACCCCTTTCGTCTTGCCTCTGGGAGAACGCAATGAAAGCCATCGTTTACAACGGCCCTCGTGACGTCAGTGTGCAAAATGTGCCGGACGCCAAAATTGAAAAACCCACCGACGTTCTGGTGCGGGTGACGGCCACTAATATCTGCGGATCTGATCTGCATATGTATGAAGGCCGAACCTCTTTCGAAACCGGCAGAGTGTTTGGCCATGAGAATCTGGGCGAGGTCATCGAAGTTGGCGCCGGTGTGGATCGGGTAAAGGTAGGCGACCGCGTATGCCTGCCATTTAACATCGGCTGCGGCTTTTGCGAAAACTGTGAAAAAGGTCTGACCGGATTCTGCCTGACCGCTAACCCGGGCAGCGCGGGTGCTGCATACGGGTTCGCTGACATGGGCCCTTATCAGGGAGGGCAGGCCGAACTGCTTCGGGTGCCTTATGCAGACTTCAACTGCCTGGTGCTGCCAGAAGATGCGCAAGAGCGTGAAGAAGACTACGTCATGCTGTCCGACATCTTCCCGACGGGCTGGCATGCAACCGAGCTGGCGGGCCTCCTTCCTGGGGAGAGCATTGCCATCTACGGCGCCGGCCCGGTGGGTTTAATGGCCGCCCACTCAGCAATCATCAAGGGCGCCTCTCAGGTGTTCGTGGTCGACAATCATCCCGACCGTTTAAAGCTCGCCGCTCAGATGGGTGCTACGCCCATCAACTCGCTTGAGAAAGAGGCAGTGGACCAAATCTTAAATCTGACTCACGGCAAAGGCACCGATCGAGGATGTGAGTGTGTTGGTTACCAATGCTGCGACCGCCACGGTCATGAGGCCAATCATCTCACTATGAATAACCTTGTCGCCTCGACAAAAGCGACGGGGGGCATCGGTGTCGTTGGAGTGTTTGTACCGCAGGATCCAGGCGCTAAAAATGAACTGGCCAAAGAAGGCAAGATGGCCTTCGACTTCGGCGCTTTCTGGTTCAAGGGGCAGCAGATTCGAACTGGGCAGGCTAACGTCAAAGTCTATAACCGTCGCTTGGCCGAGCTTATCCATCACGGTCGTGCCAAACCATCTCAGATCATTTCTCATCGACTCAAGCTCGCCGAAGGCCCAGATGCCTATAAGCACTTCGACGCACGTGACGATGGCTGGACGAAGGTCGTACTCAAGCCAGCAGCCTGAAATGAACAGCCAAATTCACTAGTAGGTAAACGATCATGAAAAAGTTGAGTATGTGCTTGGGCTTCTGCAGTGTATTCATGCTTCATGGATGCTTTGACAGCGCCGATAATGCAACCAAAGACAACTCCAGCGGCACCAAGTCCTCTGTACAGATGCAGGAAGGAAAGGCGGACGACAGTAAGCGATAATTGATGGCCCAGGCCGTTATGAACCGCTGGGCCAAAACCCTTTGAAGACAATAAAATGTTGGGTTGGATGCTCCACAAATGTAGGCAATGTGCTCAGCCACTAAGAGGATGCGATCATGCCGCGCGGGGATAAAGACAAGTACACCGATAACCAAAAACGCAAAGCGAAACATATCGAAGATAGCTACGAGGCTAAAGGGGTTCCCGAAGATGAAGCAGCACGTCGTGCGTGGGGAACAGTTAATAAACAGTCAGGTGGCGGCGAACGGAAGGGTGGGTCTGGGCAGAAAACCACCGAAGCAAAAAAGGCTAAAGCCCGAGAATCATCAGCCCGGCGAGCTGTAGCAACACGACAGGGTGCCCCGCGAACTGATCAGCGATTAGAGGATATGAGCAAAAATGAGCTTATGGAGCGAGCTCGTAAACACCGAATAGCGGGGCGTTCGACTATGCGTAAGATCGAACTGATCAAGGCGCTGAATGAGGTGAGTTAAGGACTTAACTGAAGTGACCACGTGGCATGAGCGGTGCGACCAATGAATTCACGCTGGCCGCTTCGGTGTAACGGCGCCGGCTGGCCAAGTTTACCCCTCAGGGGCCACCGGTCGGTATGCGCCTGCCCAACACACCTTGCGTGATTAAACGGGTGCCCACCTGTGGGGTAGCAATTCGGTGCGTCGGCAGTCGCGTGAGCACAGCTTTGAGATAGATCCTTGAGCCTTCAGCCTTGCCAGCCCCTGCTTGATTTGCCCAGGGTTCTCGAAGATCGTCTCTAGAGCACCACCAGTGCTACTCGGTCGCAGATACGGCCCGCGAAGTTCTGCCTTAGCGATAAAGCATCGCCCATTAGGCCAAAGGGCCTCTCCTAGACGCCAAAAGCTCGTAAATGCTCAACCGCTACCGCCAACAAGGACGTCTTGCCCGCGCCATGGCCTAAGATGATTTCGTCCTACGCGCTCGCAATTTTATGGAGACGCTTCTCCAGCGCCACCCTGTACAGGATCCTCAGATTATCACCAACAAGCTTGGAGATGGCCTCTGTGACTTGAAGATTCAATATTAACTCCTGCGCGCGAATATCATGGATCCACGCTTCAACTGCGGTAGGTGCTTGCGCCGCTTTTGGCCCTTTTTCGCGCTGCCTTTGGCACCATTCCAGTCCGATATTTCTCTTCCTTTCTCAGCGTTTTCGCATGTCAGATAGCCTTGCCAGACGGCCTGTTTTACGGGCGATTAGGCCGTTTTTCCTCACCCGCTGCGCGGCGCTAAACCCGGAAGCTCAGTTCCGATTCTTCGTTCTTAAGGGTCAGGGGGGGTAAAGAGCGAAAAGTGGCTACGTTTCAGCAGCTCGCATTTCCTTAGCTATTTATTGGGACGTCAACCTCAATGGCCCTTAGCTGGAACGCGAAGAAGCATGGGGCGTAGGTGCATCAGATGACGCTTCCTGAGCTACTCTGCTGGAGCAATGTTTTGCTGCGGACACGGCGATTAATCGGGCTGAAAGGCTAGTCAGATTCTGTTGTTACCTAGGGGGGCTTTTTCTGGCATCGATGAGGTCCGCCCGGTTGGATATAATCCTTTTAAATCTATCCTAACCTGACCTAAACGGGCAAAATCACTAAAAACCCCTTAAGTCTTACGTTCACGCAGGTCTGTGATATGTCTGATCGTTGGTTTGGTGTCGAAGAAATAAGCGAACACTTGGGTGTCAGCAAAGACACCATATATGCCTGGATTGCCAAACGTCAGATGCCTGCTCACAAGGTCGGGCGGTTGTGGAAATTTCAGAAGGCTGAGGTAGATATCTGGGTGAAGGCGGGCGGAGCCAGTGACGAATCAGTACAAATATCGCATGATGGCTGATTGCCGTTGTATGTGTTTTTACATTGCATAGGTTCTTCTTTTATGCGGCATGTGCCTCGCGTTGGATTGCCCCACTATTGAAGGAGACGGTCAGTTGGAATCGTTTTTTTGATAGTCATCGAGAATGTTCGAAGGCTACCGATTGTGAGGCAAGCACCTATGCGCTACCGGTTTTTTAGGGCGAAAAACGTTTTGATGACGGCTGGCAACTATTCCAACGCGAAAGGAAAAATCACCTATGGATAACGTATTCAACTTTCGCGATAAATTGATTAACGAATACAGCAGCTTTTCCCGAAGTTTTTCTCGGATTCAGGCTACCGACATTCGAGAAGAAGTCGAGCGGCAATATGCTAGTGGTCGTTATTGGCCTGAGCCACTCATCCAGATCAACCCAAATTATCAGCGCAAGGGCACAGTGCAGCAACTTGCAGCGGACGGTCTGTTGCACAAGGCCTGTGCCGAGCTTTTTCAGGTAGGAAAAACTGAGGGGCATCCTGAACATCTGCACCTATACGCCCACCAGCTACAAGCCCTGGCCAAAGGCCAGGGTCGCCAGAGCTATGTAGTCACGACTGGCACTGGCTCCGGTAAATCTTTGTCCTTTTTCATTCCTGTGATCGATCGGATATTAAAAGCCAAGGATCAGGATCAAAGTCCGCGTACCCGTGCAGTCGTCATCTATCCAATGAACGCCTTGGCCAACAGCCAGTTGGAGGAGCTCGACAAATTCTTGCACGGCTATCCAGAAGGGCAGCAACCATTCACCGTCGCTCGTTACACGGGGCAGGAGTCGCGTATCGAACGCGCCGCCATTGCTGACAATCCCCCAGATATTCTGCTCACTAACTTCATGATGTTGGAGCTTATCCTTACTCGCTTTGATGAGGATGACCGTCGGGTGGTGGAGCATTGCCATGGTCTGGAGTTCTTGATTCTTGACGAGTTGCACACTTATCGTGGGCGGCAGGGGGCTGATGTTGCATTGCTAGTGCGCCGTTTGCGTGAGCGCTTGCATGCTGATGAACTAGTCTGCATCGGCACCTCTGCCACTATGTCCAGCACTGGGAGCCAAGCCGACCGTAACAAAACTGTGGCCGAGGTTGCTAGCAAGCTTTTTGGTGCCTGCATTACTGAGCAGGACGTCATCGGTGAAACGCTAGAACGGGTAACAGATCCGCTCAAAGATGTATCGGCTATTCTGTCGCAATTGAAAATCGCGTTGAACCGCAAGGAATTTGCTTGGGATGGATTCGAATCTTTCCGCACTGACCCGATGGCAATTTGGGTAGAGCTGAATCTTGGGATCGATTTGCCGGACAATGAACCCCCACGTCGCGCCAAGCCCATGACTTTGCGTGATGCCAGCGCCAAATTGGCGAAAGAGGCCGGAATCACACCAGAGGACGCTCGCACCAGTTTGCAGCGTTTTTTGGTGGCAGCCCATGAAATTAGAACTCCGCAAGGCCGGCCGCCTTTTGCCTTCAAGCTGCATCAGTTCATCAGTGGTCCTGGCAAAGTTCTGGCTACTCTGGAGGCTCAGGGCGCGCGTCATGTAACTCTCGACGCGCAACGCTTCGCGCCGGGGCGACAGGACGAAGGCGTTCATCTGTATCCAGTACATTTCTGTCGAGACTGCGGTCAGGAATACCACCCTGTATGGCTTTCAAAGCAACTGCCTACCAGCTACCAGCCGCGAGAAATCGATGATATAGCTTCCGATGACAACGAAGACGTTGCCTTTGGCTTTCTCTGTCCGGTGCAAGCCGGCCAGCAGTACCGGGGGGTGTTAGAGGATCTACCCGAAACTTGGCTGGACTTGAGCAAAGACGAACCAAAGCTCAAGCAAAACTACAAAAAGTTAGTGCCTTATCACGCGTCAGTGAGCGTGAAAGGTGATGAGGGTTCCGGCGAGCCTTTCTGGTATATCCCCGGAAAATTCCGTTTCTGCCTGAAGTGTGCGCAGGTTCATGAAGCTCACGGCAAAGACATCAACCGCCTCGCTAGCCTTTCGGGCGAGGGTCGTTCATCCGCCACAACCATCCTGACCTTGAGTGCGTTACGTCAACTGTTTGCTGAAGGAGAGCCGGTCTCAGGGCAAGCCGACCCTCGTAAACTGCTGGGCTTTACCGACAACCGTCAGGATGCCGCCCTACAGGCTGGGCATTTCAACGATTTTGTTTTTCTGTTGACGCTGCGTTCCGGGTTAATCGGCGCTCTGCAAAATAGCCATGGGCTCCTTACCGAAGAGCAGTTGGCCGACTCGGTATTTAAAGCGCTGGGCTTTGACCAACTGAATGACGCTACCCTCGTTGAATACCTACGTACACCCAAGCTCATGGGACTGGCACGACAGGAGGCGCAACGCACGCTGCGTTTCATCATCGGTTATCGCCTGCTTCGTGACCTTCGTCGGGGCTGGCGCTTCAACAACCCGAACCTCGATCAACTGGGTCTGCTCGCCATTCGCTATCGCAGCCTGGATGAGTTCTGTGCAGACGACGCGTCCTTTGCGAAAAGCTCAACACTGAGCAAACTTAATGCTCACAATCGTGCAATCCTCTGCCAGCAAGTTTTTGATGTCATGCGGCGCGGTCTCTGCTTGGAGAGCCGTTACCTCGATCCCGTGGAACAGGACAAAGCCCGTACCAGCGCTTTCTCATACCTCAATGATCGCTGGGCCTTTGCGGCCGACGAGCAGTTGGAAACCGCCAAGTACCTAATTCTGGACAAGCGTCCAGACTATAAGGGCAAACCGCGTACCGATCTGATGCCAGGTGGCCCACGTTCACGCCTGCTGCGCGACATAAAAACAGCGCCTTTCTGGAAGCAAACTTCAGTAGCTGGCCAAGTGGCAAGCTGGAAAGATGCTGACTGGCGCGACTTAGTGGAAGCCCTGTTGCAGGCCGCGAACCTTTACGGTTATGTACAAAAGCATCCGATTGACCAGCAACTGGTGGGTTGGCGTCTGAATGCTGCCGCGCTGGACTGGTGTCTGATCACCGACGAAGCGCTCGGTGATGATAGCCGGACCAATGCTTTCTTCCGTACGCTTTATCTCAGTGTCGCCACCGTATTACGACAGAGTGGCCATTCGCTGTTTGACTTTGAAGCACACGAGCACACCGCCCAAGTCGATGCAGGAAGGCGGCAATTGCTGGAGCAGCGCTTCCGCTACACCGAGAAAGATCGCAAAGATTGGGCGAGTAACCCTGCGCATGAAGCGCCGCTTGAGCGTTTACCAATCATGTTTTGTTCGCCAACCATGGAACTGGGTGTGGATATTTCTGCGCTCAACACCGTGTACCTACGCAACGTGCCGCCGACCCCTGCTAACTACGCACAGCGTAGCGGCCGAGCAGGGCGCTCTGGACAGCAAGCGTTGGTCATCACCTACTGTGCCTCCCAGAGTCCGCACGACCAATGGTTTTTCCATCATGCCAGCGAGATGGTGTACGGCGTTGTGCGGGCTCCCACCCTCGATTTGGCCAACCGTGATCTCGTACAAAGTCACCTGAACGCCGTCTGGCTGGCCTGCGCGCAAGTAGCCCTGGATTCCAGCATCGCACTCATGCTCGATCTGGACCCGCCAGAAAAACCACTTATCCAGCATTATCACGATGCCCTCAATGACCCAGCGGTGCAGGCACGGGCACAGATCAGCGCCTCTCGTGTCATCGCTCAGTTGCAAAACGAACTGAGTGGCAGTGACTGGTTCAAACCTGACTATGTGAAGCAGGTCATTAAAGAGGCACCACAAGAGTTCTCCAAAGCATTGGAGCGCTGGCGCGTCTTGTTTGATGCCACCCGCGCTCAGATGAATATGGCTGACCAAATTGTAAAGAGTCATACGGCCTCCCACAGCGAACGGCAAAACGCCCAGCGGCGCTATGGCGATGCAGCACGTCAATACGCCGTACTGCTAAAGAGCGGCAATACACAGAACTCGGACTTCTATACTTATCGCTACTTAGCCAGCCAGGGCTTCCTACCAGGCTACAACTTCCCGCGCTTGCCGCTTATGGCTTGGATTCCCGCCCGGGGAAGTAACGCGAATTCCGGCAAGGACGATGAAGGCAGTATGGTAAGCCGTCCGCGTTTTCTGGGACTTTCCGAGTTTGGCCCGCGTAGCCTTATCTACCACCAAGGTCGCATGTATCGCGTGGTGCGCGCTAAACTCAACGTCGGCTCGACCGATCACATTTCGGGCAACAGTCAGTTGGCTACCGTTGCCTCATTGGTCTGCAACCAGTGTGGCTATGGCCATGTGGGCGAGCCCGGCGGCACGCAGCTTGCCGTTAACACCTGCGAAAACTGCGATGCACTGTTGACCGAACACGACTGGGTGCGCGAGCTTTATCGCGTCGAGACTGTCGAAACCGTAGCTGTCGAGCGCATCTCCATTAACGATGAAGACCGACAACGTCAGGGCTTCGACCTACAAACTACCTACCGTTTCCTGCCCGGCCCAGATGGTGTCATCCAGAAGAGTAAGGCTGAAATTCGGCAGGGTGGGGACGTGCTGGCTGAGCTCACCTACGCTCCCGCCGCCCGTCTGTGGCGGATTAACCGAGGCTGGCGGCGGCGTAAGAACAAGGAGCAACTCGGCTTCTACATTAATCCCATTACTGGTACCTGGAGCAAGCAGGACGATCCTAGCGGTAGCGAAGACGGCGGTAATGACGAAGCCCTACTCGACAAGATACCCAATCAGCGCATTGTTCCTTTTGTCGAAGATCACCGAAATCTGTTGATTTTGGCACCGCTGCACTCGTTGTCCACCGAGGCCATGGCTACCTTGCAGGCTGCCCTCAAACGCGGCATTGAGATGACCTTCCAGATCGAAGAATCCGAACTGGTCGCTGAGCCATTGCCCAAAGGCGATGAACGCCGGGCGTTGATGTTCTACGAAGCCGCCGAAGGCGGTGCGGGCGTGCTAACCCGTCTGGTAAGCGAGCCCGCTAGCCTTGCGCAAGTCGCTAGCAGCGCCCTGCGTCTGATGCATTACAACGTACCGCAAGGTGAGTGGCAGTTCGACAAATTGCCCGAGCTGGAGCAGACCGACGCACTGGGCAGCCGTATCTGCGAAGCCGGCTGCTACCAGTGCCTACTGTCCTACTTCAACCAGCCCGATCACGAACACATCAATCGCCGCAATGCTGATGCACTCAAGCTTCTGGTAGCGCTGGCCAATGCCCAGGTTCAACCGAGTCAGGCGTCTATAGCTGCGGCTGGGCGCAATTCAGCCGGCAGTTGTGATGACCTAATGGAACAATGGCTGCAAGTCCTTAGTCGGACAGGTCAGCGCCAGCCCGATGTCATCAATGTATCAGTCCTTAATGGGATGGCTACTGCTGCTGGGCAGTACAAAACTGTCCGCGCATTGGTCTTCCTTGAGGTGGTATCCAACGAATTACATGGCGTGCTGGTAGACAAAGGCTGGCAAGTGCTTGATTTCTCTGACCAATCACAATGGTCAGCCCAGTTCGCTCACCATGCTGACGTGTTCGGCTTACCAGAGAAACAACGATGACTACGCTCGAACACGACTTCATGCCCGGTAACTTGGTTCGTGCCCGCGGACGCGAGTGGGTAGTACAAAGCGACTCTCGCCGCGACTGGCTGCGTTTGCGCCCATTGGGAGGTGCAGATGATGACACCATCGCCCTGGTTCCTGAGCTCGAGTTGGAACCCGTCGAACCAGCTACCTTCCCCTGGCCGCAGCCAGAGCAGGCTGGCAACCATGCGGCCGCTCTTTTGTTGCGCGATGCCCTGCGTTTAAAGCTTCGCAATGGTGGTGGTCCGTTTCGATGCTTTGGCAATATTGCCGTCGAGCCGCGTGGTTATCAGTTGGTACCATTGTTGATGGCCTTGCGCTTGACGACCGTACGCTTACTGATTGCCGATGACGTAGGTGTCGGAAAAACTATCGAAGCCGGCTTGATTGCTCGTGAGCTAATGGATCGTGGCGAGATCAGCCGCCTTGCCGTACTTTGTCCGCCGCACCTCGTTGAACAATGGCAAAATGAGCTGGAAACTCGCTTTAACCTGCAAGCCGTGGCGCTTACCTCCAGTAGCGCCAGCCGCATTGAGCGTGACCTGCCACACGGCGTTAACTTGTTCGATCACTACCCTGTGGTGGTGGTCAGCCTCGACTACATCAAAAGCGAACGTCACCGCGAACACTTCCTCGCCATTGCGCCGGAATGTGTAATTGTCGATGAAGCCCATACTTGCGCCAGCAGCGGTTCCGGAAAGCAACTGCGTTTTGAGCTGCTGCAGCGTCTGGTGAAAGACGAGAGTCGTCATCTGCTGCTGCTCACCGCCACCCCGCACTCGGGCGATGAAGTCGCATTCTATAACTTGCTTTCCTTGCTCGACCCGCGCTTTGTTGCCCTGCAAGGTCGCATGTCCACCACTGATCCGTTGCGCCAGGAGCTCGCTCGCCACTTCGTCCAGCGTCGCCGCAAGGATATCGCTGAATGGCAGGCAGAAACCGGCGATGGCCGTGGTTTTCCGCGTCGCATGAAAACCGAAGTCACCTACCAGCTTACTGGTGACTGGGGCCACTTTTTCGATGCCGTACAAAGCTACTGCCTTGAGCTGGCTGAAAGCATTGAGCAGACAAAATCCGACAGCGCGCGCTTGATCTGGTACGCCACCCTGGCTCTGTTGCGTTGCGTTGCCTCCTCCCCGGCGGCGGCAGTCAAAGCCTTAACCTCTCGACTTGACGGTGCACTTGAATACGACGATTTGCTGACTGACGGACGCCTGCACGATGGCGAAGCTGACGACCTGGAAAGCAGCGACTTGGAGCCACCAGCCCAGCTCCAAGATCCCAGTCGCTTGCAAATACTCATTAAAGAAGCCGAGCGCCTTTCTGGTAAAACTGGCGATCCAAAACTTTCTAGCTTGATTCAACATCTGCAGGTTCTAGTCAAAGACGGTTACCACCCCGTGGTGTTCTGTCGCTATATTGCTACCGCGCACTATGTTGCAGAGCATCTGAAAAAAGTCTTCCCCAAGGTGACCATCGACGCTGTGACCGGCGAATACACACCTGAAGAGCGTCGCGAACGGGTCGACGCGATGGAGGAGGGCGACCAACGCATTCTGGTTGCCACAGACTGTCTTTCTGAAGGCATCAATCTGCAGCACTTGTTCACCGCCGTCGTCCACTACGACCTGGCTTGGAATCCTACCCGTCACGAACAGCGTGAGGGCCGTGTCGACCGCTTTGGTCAGCAAGCGGCGGAAGTGCGCTGCACCATGCTCTATGGGCAGGACAACCCGGTCGATGGCTTTGTGATTAACGTCATCCTGCGCAAGGGCGAGGCCATTCAGAAAGAGCTCGGTGTATTAGTGCCCATGCCAGAAGACGAGCAGCGCATCAGCCAGGCACTGGTAAAAGCTGCCCTTATGAAGCGCGGCGGCACCAATGTGCCCTATACGCCAGATATGTTCGCTGCCGCTAATGTCGAGCTGCAGCCGCTGCAAGCCCAATGGCAGGACGCATTGGAAAAAGCCAAGGCTAACCGCACGGTGTTTGCCCAGCGCCGTATTCGTCCTGATGAAGTGCTGCCCGAATGGCAAAAGCAGCAGCAGGCTCTCGGCACCCAGGCCGACGTTCAACGCTTTGTGCAAAGCGCTTGCGCCCGATTGAATGCCCCGTTGGAACCCATGCTTAAACCGCATCACCTACGATTGCTGCCACAGCACTTGCCTGAGGCGTTGAAGATGCGCCTAGTCGATGAAGGCATCGGTAAACCGCTGATAATTGATTTTAACGAGCTACACCGCAGTCACCCACTAGTTACTGTACTGGCTGAGTATCTGCTTGAAGACAGCCTTTCCAATGAGCACGCCATTGCCGCCCGCAGCGCTGCTACTCTCACTGATGCGGTGGAGGTGGTTACCACCATTTACCTGCTGCGACTGCGTCACCAGCTCGGCTATGTGCGCCGCCGCGAGCCCTTCCAGATGATGGCCGAAGAAACTGTGGCACTGGCCGTCAAAGGTCGCAGTAATCCGCAGTGGTTGAATGATGAGTCGGCCAGCCAACTGCTGCAATGCACCCCTAGTGGCAACCTACCCATTGAGACCATGCAGCGCGAAATCCGCACCGCGCTTGATTTTCTTGCCAGCAACCAGCAGCGATTGGAAACGTTGGCTACCGAGCGCGCCAACGCGTTGTTGGACGACCATCGTCGCGTGCGCGAAGCCGCTCGAGATGTCGGTCAGTACAGCGTTAGTCCCTGTCTACCGGTGGATGTGATTGGTGTGTATGTACTGCTACCCGATTCGCTGTAAGCGCGCCTAAGGAAAGTCAAAATGAAAAAGCTCCGCAAAACCCAGGCCGCGCTCAACCTACCTACCCTTAAACTCGAAGGTAGTCTGTTCCTACCTGACCAATTGGAAAAAGCCGCCCTTGGCAGTGCCAAATGGCAAACTGAAGCTGATTACCTAATCCCCAAAGGGCTCAAGCTCAAGGACGACTACAGCCGGGCCTTCCAGATTGCCAGCGCCCAATACAAACACTTTACTGCGCAAATCGACCGTGCGGATGTGGATGCTGCCGAGATCACGCAACACCTGGTACTCGAGTTGCTGCGAGATGCCTTTGGCTACAGTAATCTTGCACAAGTCAAAGGCATCACCGTGGGTGAGCGCCACTACCCGGTGCAACTACTCGCTGGGAATCTACCCATCGTCGTTGCATCGCACACATTGGGCCTGGATGATGCCGATGCGCGCTTTGCTATCGTCGGCAGTGGTAGCCGAAAAAAGTCCGCTTTCCAGCTCGCACAGGAACTGCTTAATGCCAGCTCCGAGCACCTCTGGGCAATTGTCAGCAACGGCAAACAAATCCGTCTGTTACGCGGTTCCTCTACACTCACCCGCCCCAGCTTTCTTGAAGTGGACCTTCAAGACCTATTGACCGGTCAGCGCTATGCCGAGTTCACCAACGTCTGGCGCCTGTTGCACGCCAGCCGTGCCGGCAATGGTCCACAAAGCTGCATCTGGGAGCGCTGGCGCGAAGCTGGGCAGGAGGAGGGCACCCGTGTGCGCGACGGTCTGCGCTTGGGCGTCACCCAGGCTCTACTCATATTAGGCGAGGGTTTTTTGCAACACCCCCACAACGAAGCCTTACGTCGCGCTTTGCACTACGGCGAGCTCAGCAAGGATGGTTATTTCCAGCAACTGCTGAGACTAATCTACCGGCTGATCTTCCTTTTCAGCGTGGAGGAGCGCGGCCTACTGCATCCGGCAGACGACAATAAGGAGGCCATCGCCGCTCGCCGCGCCTATGCGGAGGGTTACGCTGTAGCCCGGTTGCGTGATCTTTGCCTGAAACGTCGCGCCCGCAATCGTTTTGATGACCGCTGGCAAGCCCTCCGCATAGTTTTCAAGGGTTTAAGTGAGGGAGAACCTCGCCTGGCCCTGCCCGCGCTGGGCGGCCTATTTGCAGAAAGTCAGTGCTCTCAGCTTGATGTCGCCAGCCTAAGTAACGCTCATCTTCTTACTGTGATGCAAAACCTGCGCTGGGCCAATCATGGTGGCACGCTGGCGCCGGTGGACTACCGCAATATGGGACCAGAAGAACTGGGTAGTGTGTACGAAAGCCTACTGGAACTGGTACCGGAAATTGACCTACCAGCCAAGCAGTTTGGTTTTGTCGGGTTGACCAGCGAGGGCAGCACCGCAGGCAATGCTCGCAAGCTCACCGGTAGCTATTACACGCCAGACTCGCTGGTTCAGGAACTAATCAAGTCCGCACTCGATCCAGTAATTGAGCAACGTCTGACCGATAATCCCTCCAATCCGGTGGAGGCACTATTGGCCATTCGTGTGATTGATCCTGCCTGTGGCAGCGGCCACTTTCTGCTCGCAGCTGCTCGCCGCCTGGCTGAGAAACTGGCGCAACTACAAAACCCCGAAGGTGCAGTGAAACCGCAAGACTACCGCCACGCATTGCGTGAGGTGGTCAGTCGCTGCATTTTCGGCGTGGACCGTAATCAGATGGCGCTCGAGCTAGCGCGGACAGCCCTATGGTTGGAAGGTTTTGAAGAGGGCCGTCCCCTAGGTTTTCTCGACCATCACCTGCAATGCGGTGATGCTCTATTGGGACTGACTGATCTGAATGCTCTGGAGCTTGGTATTGCCAAGGAAGCGTTCAAGCCTTTGGCTGGTGACGACAAGGATGTGTGCAAGGCGCTGGCCAAAACCAACGCCAACGGTCTCAAGCAACTAGAGCGCGACTTGAAGGGTCAGCAAACTTCGCTGCGTTTTGACGATGCAGCCGGCCTCACGGCTCTGCAGGCTATAGAAGCCCTGCCGCAAGACAGCACGCAACAAATTGCCAGGAAGGAAACGGCCTACCACGAGTTTCTGGCGCGGGCAAAAACCAGCCGATTGGCGCACGCCGCCGATATTGCGCTTGGCGCATATCTGTTGCCAAAAAGCACAGCAAACGAAGCGTATATCCCGACAAGTGTCACGCTGTATCTGGCGTTACACACGGAGAGCCTGAGTACCGAACACCAACTACAACTCGCCGCCGCTCAAGCGGTTTGCCGCGAAGCCCAAGTGCTGCACTGGCCGCTGGCTTTTCCGCAAGTATTTGCCGTCGGCGGATTTGACTGCGTCCTTGGCAACCCTCCGTGGGAAGTTTCGCAAATGGGGGAGGAAGAGTTCTTTGCTACGCGTGCTCCTCACATCGCGCAACTGGCAGGCGAAAAGCGCAAGCGCGCGATTGCAGCGCTACGTGTGGATGACCCGCGTCTTTGGAACAAATATTTAGTGGAAAGCCAGCGCATTGCGGCTTCCAACAATTTTTACCGTGAATTTGGGCGTTTTCCCATGACTGCGGTGGGAAAACTCAATACCTACCCACTGTTTGCGGAAACGATGAGTCAGATTATGCAGGGGCTGGGTCGTGCTGGGTTTATTGTGCCCACGGGTATCGCTACCGACGACAGCACCAAGGCTTTCTTCGCTCACCTTACGCAAAACCGACAACTGGTCAGCCTATATGACATCGAGAATCGCGAAGCAGTGTTCCCTTCAGTGCACCGCAGCTACAAATTCTGCCTTCTCACCTTGGGTGCTGCTCCGCAGGCCGAATTCGTCTGCTTTGCCACGCAGGTCAGCCAACTAGCCGACCCGCGCCGCGGCTTCGTCCTAACTCCTGCCGAGTTCCGCCTGATTAACCCTAATACCCTGACTTGTCCGATTTTCCGCAGCGAGTGCGATGCGGAACTGACGAAAAAGCTCTACCGCACTGCACCGGTACTGATCGACGAAGGTCAGCCCAACGGTAATCCTTGGGGTATCACGTTCTCGCAGGGGCTGTTCAATATGACCAGCGACAGCGAGCTGTTTGTGGACGCACCTGGTCCTGGCTTGTTGCCGCTGTACGAAGCCAAGATGATCCATCAGTTCGACAAACGATGGGCATCTTACACGCCCGACGGCAGCAGTCACGATGTGAGCCTGCTTGAAAAAGCCGACCCGAATTACACCGTTACCCCGCGCTACTGGGTGAGTGCGGAAGAAGTAGATGATCGGTTGAAAAGCAAAGGTTGGGATAAGGGCTGGTTAATGGGGTGGCGAGATATTTGCCGCGCCACAGACGAGCGCACGGTGATAGCCAGCGTAGTAGGACGGGTGGGCGTGGGGCACACCATGCCCTTATTCAGGACGATGCAAGAGCCGAAGCAAGTTGCCGCGTTGCTTGCCAATTTCAGTGTTTTGGTCCTGGATTTTTGCGCTCGCGTCAAAGTGGGCGGCACACATTTGACGTATTCCTATCTAAAGCAATTCCCGGTTCTTCCACCTGACCGTTACACCGAAGCCGACCTCGCCTTTATCGTTCCTCGGGTGTTGGAACTCACCTATTCTGACCACGAACTTTCCGCCTGGGCGAAAGACCTCGGCTATGTTGGCCAGCCTTTCACTTGGAACGAACCCCGCCGCGCCCAACTGCGCGCCGAGCTCGACGCGTACTACGCCAAACTCTACAGCATTACCCGTGAAGAGCTGCGGTACATCCTCGATCCTGTGGATGTGATGGGGGCAGACTATCCCAGCGAAACCTTCCGCGTGCTCAAAAACAACGAGATTAAAGCGTTCGGCGAATATCGCACTCGGCGTTTGGTTGTGCGTGAGTTCGATCGAATGATCTTAGCGGAAGCCAGTGGTGAAGCTTATCTCAGTCTGTTGGTGCCGCCACCTGGACAGCGGGCTCATCCAATCTATTCGGAGCGTGGCGTTGTTCGCGATGAGCTAGATGCTTGCTTGGCTGGTTTGTTGCTCACGCTGATTCAACAAGCAGGGCGTTTGTCACGACGCCAGTTGAGCGATGCCCTGCTTATTGCGTCACGTCCCGAGTTGTTGTCGGCGTATGTTGGGGATAAGAGCGCAGAAATCGTGGTGGCGTTTCAAAATCGTTATATCGGGGTGTTTGAATCAGCACAATTGACGGGAGATCGACAACAGGACTTGATTCGCCATTTCGAAGGCGCCGGGTTGGTTCGGGTAGAGTCAGATCAGCTCGTAGCTCTACAGGGAAAAACTATTCCGAGTCACCTTATTGTCGATACTCAGGCCACTTCGATCGCCAGCGTCCTGTTGAAAGCTATCGAGAAGATGCAGTTTGGTGCAGATGATAAAGAGGCTGATTTCAGCCAACAATCAAGCAAACAAGCCTAAGCAGGGAGCGAAATGGTGCAGGCATTGATCCGGGAGTTAACGGAAGTCAGGCGCAGTCCGCGCTTGTGGTTTGAGCGTTTGGCTCTGTTTCGTGAAGCAAGTCATGAGCACGTAATTCGCACCGTTACCTTTCAGCGGGGCCTTAATATTGTTTGGGCCAAGGAGCCAGCAGCGGGTAGCGCATACGGCGCTCGCGCAGCAGGCCATGGAGTGGGCAAGAGCTCATTATGCCTGTTACTGCGCTTGTGTCTGGGCGATACAGCCAAGGCTGTCAGCGAGCTGCGTGAGGAGTTGTTCGGAGAGTTCCCAACGGGCGGCGTTGCAGTCGTTCTGCATGTAGAGGGCCAAGCATTCACCCTGTTCCGACATTTCAATACCCACAAGGAAGGCATTGTTCTGAAAGGCGGCGAATTTACCGCATTATGGCGCGATCAGCCTTATCACACTGATCGCACATTTATGCAGCAACTTGCCGACACGATGATGGCCAAGGTTGCGCCAGCTGCAATCCCGGAAACGAGTCAGGCCATTGAATGGCGCCACCTTTTAGCTTGGATAAGTCGCGACCAAGGTTCGCGCTTTAAGTCCTTTTTCTCCTGGCGTGAGGGCGAGGGCACGGGCTTGCAGCGCAGTCGTCAGGATCCACCCATTATCATGCGTGCCGTATTGGGATTGCTGGATCAAGCTGAATCAAAACTGATGTGCAGTCTGGCTGAGCTAGAAATAGAGCTTGAGCTTGCCAAGAAGAAAACGGCAGAGCTGTTGCGTGAGCCGGTATTGATCCGCCGGCGCATCGAGTCAGACTTGCGTGCTTGGCGCAATCTGCCGGATAGCTTGCCTTTGCGCGTAGAGGATTTGTTTGCGGACTCGGTGGTGAAGCAAGTTCGCAACGCTGCAGAGGAGGCTGCGTCAGCGTTGGGTGACTGGAATGACCGGCAAGATGAAGCGGAGCTACGTTTGGCTGAGCTGCGTACAGAAGTAACGCAGATCCAGACTCAGCTCGACAGGGCAAGCCTGGAGTACGAATTTGCTGAGGCAGCAAGGGTGGGGGACGAGGCAGCTTATAAGGCAATTGGGGAGAAATTATTGAGGCTTACTCAACTTGCAGGAGATTGCAAGGAGGGAAACATTCCATTCGCACAATGCCAGCATATCCAAGCCGAGATTGGCCGCTTGCAGGTAATTAACCTACGGGATGAGCGTGATAAGAAGAGCCTGAGTCGAGCCATGAAGGAGTCTGCATTACGTGTAGGAACTGCATTTCAGCGTAAGCAACAGCTTGAGGTTAAATTCCAGGACTTGAAGGCAACCGATGCTGAATTGGTTGGTAAACGCAATAAAATTCGTGAGGTTCGGGATAAAACATCTCATGAGGCCCGTCGAGGAGAAGAACTGCTTACAGAGATGGATCGTTGGGAAAAGTCAGCAGGCTCCTCAGTTTCCCAAACTGCTATTGATCTGTCCTGTGCCAAGTCTGAAGGCATCGGGCGCGATATAAATAGCGGCCGAACTCAGTTGGCGATAGTACAGAAAGAACTATCAAACCGAGAAAAGCGTATAGCCAGAATCATGGATCGATTTACGAGAGAACTGCTCTCCAATGATGCCTTCGGCTCATTCGATCCTCGCGATGAAAATCGACCCTTCCGAATATCTATGCGAGGCGGTGAAGCCTACCGTGTGCTGGAGGTTCTATTGGGCGATATTGTGTGTCTTATGGAAGGTGCGGGGGAGGACAATGCGTTTCCCGGTTTGGTCATCCACGATTGCCCGCGCGAGGCAGATATGAGCGCCGGGCTGTATGAGGGATTCCTGCTTTTAACCGATCATCTGCAGAAGGCTTTTGAGGACGGTATGAGTGTTCCGTTTCAGTACATAGTGACCACTACCACACCACCTCCAGCGGATCTGATTGATACCGAGCAGGTTTGTTTGGTGCTTGATCCGAGCTTTGACGATGGCTTGCTTTTCAAACGTCGATTTTCTGAAACAATCTGAAAGCAGAGAAATTGGTGGATTTAGCGAATGACCAGTCCAGCGCCTAGTGCTGGAGGCTTGGGATCAATAGGAAGGGAAGCTAATTCATGAGTGATGTCGTGGTCACCAGTCTTGCAGAGAGCGCACTCAATATATTCGTAACAATCGAAGGCAAGGCGACAGAGAAACTGTCCAGTCGTGGCACCAACGCCACAGACGCATTCGCCACGTTAAACACGTTCACAGGGCAAGAGGCTGTCAACCGTATTGCGGAGATTGCCGATGGTGAGACGCAATCTTTGCTGGCATTGTTGCGTGAGCCGGCCATCTCTCGTGTCACGGTTGAGAATGATGAAGGCCAGAAAGCCATCTACTACATCTGCCGTACCTCCGGCATTTCTCTCAATGGCGCAGCAAAACTAGCAGGTTACCGAACTGATCTTGGCAAGCTTGCTTCCCGGGATGTGGGGGAGGAAGTAGAGGTTTCGGTTGGCGGCAGGCTTGTCTGGTTGCGCGTTCTTGAACGTGTTGATCTGCACCCTGCAAAGGATGGTGGGCATTGGGATTCGACTAACAATGTGCTGCGTCGTGAAGATGTATCTCCATTGTCAATTCAGTCCTTGCGCAAACTACTGGAGTCGGAGGAGACCATCGATGATGGCGGTGCCTTCGAGGCCATGCTGGCGGGTGGTGAGGTAGCAGGAAACATAACGGAAGGCTTACGTCACCAAATACGAAGTGCCATGGCGCTGCGTGATCAGCCTGTTCTGGACAAGTTCCAAGATGACATCTTCCGCCTACCTATCAATAGCCAGTTGATCATTTTAGGGCCGCCCGGCACCGGAAAAACTACCACGCTCATCAAACGTCTTGGCCAAAAGCTCGACTGGGATGCCCTGGATTTGGATGAGCGCTCTCTGCTTGATACTGCAGCCCATAAATCCAGCTGGGTCATGTTCACACCCTCGGATTTGTTGAAACACTATGTGAAAGAGGCATTCAATCGGGAGCAGGTACCTGCTTCGGATGAGCACATCAAGACGTGGGACAAACGCAGACATGAACTCGCTCGTTCAGTTTTCGGCGTTTTGAAAACCAATACCGGCGGGATGTTCGTTTTCAAAGAGGACCGCAGCCATTGTAGTGGTGAAGTCAGTAATGACCCGCGTGCGTGGTTTGATGAGTTCCGTAAATTTCACCGCAATCGCCTAATTTCTCCGCTTCAGGAGGGGGCGACAATGTTGCAGAGCTCTGCGCCTGATCAGGCAAAGCCGTTGTTACAGCAGCTCTTGGCCGGCATCTCCAGTCTGAGATCCGAAGAGTTGGTTCAGGCATATGGTAGGTGGCTCAGTTTGGAAGCAAAAATAGACTCCCTGCTGAAGGAAAGCCGAATTAAGACGGACAAGCTGATCCGTGAGCAAGGAAACCTGCTGTTCAACAAAGACAAGCGTGTTTTCTTCGACCTAGCAGCCTTTTTCGACACTCTTACACAGGGCGACGAAGAAGAAGATGATGGCGCCGAGTATGACGAAGACGTTACCGAAGAGCCGACACAGCCATCTCATAACGAAGCTCAGAAAGCTTTTTTTGCCTATCAGCGCTTTCTCCAGAGTTATGCTCGCAGCCGGTACCATGGGCGTAGCCTAGGTAAGTCGAGCAGGGCTGCACATATCCGTGACTGGCTCGATGACCGAGTGCCCTCTGAAGAGTGGTTGAAAACACTGGGCGGTGAAATGACCTTCCAGAATGCGCTTCGTCGCTTCCGAAATGCCTGGAAGCGTTACGTACTGGATGTGCCGGCCAGTTATCGGGCATTTCGGCGGCAGTGCATTGCTGAGCAGCGATACGCGTATCGTGCGCCTGACAATCCTGTGCACATAGACGGAGTTGAGCTTGATGCGATTATTTTACTCATGCTCAGATCGGCCCGTGAACTGATGCAGCAGGAGTTTGTGCGAAATGACCTTGGCCAGCCACAGTTTTTCGAACTCGCCAGAATTGCCAACCAATTTCAGCATCAGGTGCTCGTTGATGAAGCAACCGATTTTTCAATGCTGCAATTGGCCTGCATGGAGAGTCTGACCAATTTGAAGACGCGATCCTTCTTTGCCTGTGGAGATTTTAATCAGCGTATCACTGGGCACGGTATTCGCTCTCTAGAGCAGGTGAGTTGGATTTCTGAACAAATCCAGGATAAGCGCATCACCACGGTTTACCGTCAGAGTCGAATGCTGAATGCATTTGCTGGTGAGCTATTGCAGCTGATGGACGGAGATACTACCGCGTTGGGTGTCTTACCTGAATACTCTGCGCATGAAGGGGTTATGCCGGTTTTCGTTGAAGGTATGGATGAGCCTTTGGCGGTCGCACAGTGGTTAGCTGAGCGCATTAGTGAGATTGAGAGAATGGTTCACCAAATGCCAACAGTTGCAGTACTAGTTGCTTCTGAGAGTTTTGTTAGACCGATCGCTGACGCACTGAGCGAGCAATTGGAGTCCATCAATTTGAAAGCTGTTGCATGTCTAGAGGGTAAAGCCTTGGGGGACGACACGGATGTACGTATTTTTGACATCCAGCACATCAAGGGGCTTGAGTTTGAAGCAGTGTTCTTTGTTGGTGTTGATACTCTGGCAGAAATGACCCCCGACCTTTTCGAAAGGTACCTTTATGTCGGGGCGACTCGTGCTGCTACCTATTTAGGGATGCTTTGCCATAAAGGATTACCTGAAAAATTGTCTTCCCTGAAGCTCAGGTTTTCTGAAAGGTGGTGATAGCGAATGTACTCCTTGGTCCAGTCCGACCTCGTTAGAGTTACGTTCGCAGCATTTTACTAACGACGGTTAGCGCATAATTATTTTGGTATGTATGGATTATTATTTGTCAGGGCACGTTACAACCTGATTATTAGTGAATAGCAATTCAGATGGAGCACCGATGAACCGTTTGCAATGTGCTTTGATTGAAAAAAACAGGTACCGATAATGGTTTTGAACATACTATTTCTGTTGATAGGAACAGCGTAGTACTGGCATCTGCTCGCCACTTGAGTCATGCAATTGTCTCGGTTTCGGACAATGGTTACGAGATTGAATTTGTTTCAAGGGTCTCGTCGTTATTGACAGAGTTGCGTCGCAGTTTTCCAGCGCTACAATTATGTGGTGATTCATTTTTGGTAGATGGCGAAGCTTCACTTTCAACGTTACTACGCCGTGCTTCAAGTTTGTCCAGCGCACTGCCAAGTCAGGTCGCCACCAGTTATGCGCAGGCGGTTAACGCAGTTTTGACAGCATCTCCAGAGGGGATAGCAGGTACTGAGGTAGAGCGGCTGGTGCGTCAGCGAGTTGGCCAACAGAAGTTTCGTGAAGCGATGTTGGAGTATTGGGGGGGCGCTTGTGCTGTGACCGGGGTGGGATTGTCCGAGGTGTTACGCGCCAGCCACGCCAAACCTTGGGCGGAGTGTGCTTCTGATGCCGAGCGGCTGGATGTGTTCAACGGATTTCTGTTGAACGCCAACTTGGATGCTTTGTTCGACCGTTTTTTAGTAAGTTTTGACGAGCACGGGTAAGCGTCTGCCCAACACACCTTGCGTGATTAAACGGGCAACCACCTGTGCGGCAACAGCTCGGTAATCTCACTCGCCCGCTGCGTCGGCAGGCGTGTAAGAACATCCTTCAAGTAAGCATACGGATCATGCCCGTTGAGCCGCGCCGACTGGATCAAACTCATGATCGCCGCCGCACGTTTACCGCTACGTAACGAGCCCGCGAACAGCCAGTTCGAGCGCCCAAGAGCCCACGGCCGGATTTGATTCTCGCACCAGTTGTTATCGATGGGCACAGCACCGTCATCGAGATAGCGCGTCAGCGCTATCCAGCGTTTGAGGCTGTAATCCAACGCCTTGGCGATGGCTGATCCCTCAGGCACAAGCTGCCTCTGGGCGATCATCCAAGTATGAAGTGCGTCGATGATCGGCGCTGCTTTTTCCTGCCGTATTCGCTGCCGGACACCCGGTTCCAGCTCGCGTGCCTCTCGTTCAACTGCGTACAAGGCCGCGATGTAGTGCAGCGCTTTTTCGACGATCTGGCTCTTGTTGGTCGCGTGCAAGTCGAAGAACTTGCGGCGTGCATGGGCCATGCAGCCGATCTCCGTGACGCCCAGTTCAAAGCCTGCCTTGTAGCCAGCGAAGTCGTCGCAGACCAGCTTGCCGTTCCAGTTGCCGAGGAAGGCTCGGGCATGTTCGCCAGCACGGCTCGGACTGAAGTCATAAACGACCGCCGCCAGATCGGAGAACTGGCTGGTGGCATAGGCCCAGACATAAGCGCGATGAGTTTTCTTCGCGCCAGGCGTCAGCATTTGTACCGGGGTCTCGTCGGCGTGGACGACGCCGTGCGTCAGCACGGCTTCGCGCAGCGCATCAACCAGCGGCTGTAATTGCACGCCGCAGTTGCCCACCCATTGCGCCAAGGTCGAGCGAGCAATAGGCAGTCCGGCGCGGCCGAAGATTTTCTCCTGCCGATACAGCGGCAGATGGTCGGCAAACTTGGCCACCATGACGTGGGCCAGCAGGCCCGCCGTCGGGATGCCTTTGTCGATGACGTGCGCCGGTACCGGTGCCTGGATCAGTGTTTCGCACTGCTCGCAGGCCCATTTTCCACGGATGTGGCGCTCGACAGTGAAGACGCCCGGTGTGTAGTCGAGCTTTTCGCTGGCATCTTCGCCGATACGCTTGAGGGCGCAGCCGCATTGGCAGTAGCTGTTTTCCGGTTCGTGATGGATCAGCGTGCGAGGGAACTGCGGTGGCAGCGTAGCGCGCTTGGGCTGCTGGCGCATTTTGGCTTCGACAGACACGGGTTGCAGTGCTTCAAGCTCAGCTTCGATGGCGGCGATATCGGTGTCGATCAAGTTGTCAAGCAAGCTGGCTTGATCCGGACTTAGCTGCTCGCTGCGCTTGGCAAACTTGAAGCGTTTGAGCAGCGCAATCTCGTGGGCCAGCTTCTCGTTGACCGACTTGTGATGGGTGATTTGCTTGTCCATGGTCTCGACGCGCTGGATCAACTGCGCCGCCAAGGCACGCAGTTCTTCAGGATTTAATTGGTCGAGATTGGGATGCGAAGTCATGCCGCCGATTTTGCCAGAGAGGGCTGGTGGCGACGATAGACTGATGGGCCAATTGCACTGGCAAGCGTGCCATGGCAGGTGTTAAAGCATCGAGATGATTCCGCCTGCACCGACGCGCTGCCAAGGTAAGCCGAGCACCAGGGCCTGAAGTTGCTCGGCATCCAACTCAACTTCGGAGCCGTGTCGCACACCCGGCCAGAAGAAGCGTCCTTGATTCAAACGCCGGGCGGCCAGCCAAATCCCCACGCCGTCATGCACCAGCACTTTCATGCGATTGGCGCGGCGGTTGGCGAACAGATAAGCACAGTGCGGCTTCGCCGCACCGAACACCGCGACAACTCGCGCCAGCGCGGTTTCAGTGCCAGCGCGCATGTCCATGGGCTCGGTGGCTAGCCAGATGGAATCGACGCGGATCATTGCAGCAGGTCTCGCAGGAAAGCGGAACACGACGCTGCATTTTCTGTCGGCCAACTCACCACAACTACGCCTTTTGAATGAGGTACTTCGATTCGGATCGTAGCGGGAAGAGCTTGATGCGTCGCTATCGACGGCGCTGCCTTAACCGGAATAAAGGCAGTTTGCAGTGCCAGGTTTTTCTGCCCATGCACCCGAATCCATTTATGGACGAGGTTGGCATTGAGGTTGTGGATCAAGGCGACATTGGCAATCGAGGTGTCAGGCTGCGCACATTCGGCAATGACTTGGGCCTTGAAGGATTTGGAATAGGAACGACGTTCTCGTGGCATGGGCGTCCGCTTAAAAAGGCTAAAAATGGTGTCCACTTAAATTTAGGTGGACACCATCGCCTTAAGCGATGGCATCAGGAAGGTGTGTTGCCCGGACGGTTACGAGCACGGTCTATTGTTAGTTTCTTCTCGAGTAACCTTAGCAGATTTACAGAAGCTCGGTATCCATCCGGGAATGAGATTGCGCTGGTTGACTGCTGAGCACCAAGTGTACTTGAGCTTCCATCACTCGATTTTTGAGTCACTGCTGTGATTGTTTTAACTGCGCGTCATCGGTAAGCGTCTGCCAAAGTCACCTTGTATGACTCAGAACGGTATAAGCAGTCCTTCAGAAAGCCGTAGGACGGCTGATAACCCATGGCCTGACCTCATCCGGCGTCATGAAAAGCCTCGTTTATCGCGTTGAGCAAAGTAGCCCTTATAGGCGCGTCACCCTCTCACCTACCAATCCTCAAATACCCGAAAGTCATTCTCTCGGGCATTTGAGCATCCGGTAAAAAAACTTGTAACTCAGTTCACCTTGAACCGTCCCACCAGCCCCTGCTGTTGCTCGGCCAAGCGGGCTAACTCGCGGCTGGTGACGGCGGTTTGTTCAGCACCGGCGCTGACCTGGATAACCAGAGTGTTGATGTCGTTTACGTTGCGGTGGATCTCCTCGGCAACCTGACTCTGTTGTTCTGCCGCCGAGGCGACCTGTATGTTGCTGTCGCTGATGGTCGCGATGCCCTCGGCTATTTCTTCTAGCAACTCCCCTGCGCGCACTACGTTGCTCGCGCCTTCTTGAGCCTTCCCTAGAGTTTCCTGCATGGAAGTGGCGGCACGGTCGGAGCCGGATTGCAGATTGGCGATCATCTTCTGGATACTGACGGTGGAATCCTGAGTCTTTTTGGCCAGATTCCGCACCTCATCGGCGACCACGGCAAATCCACGACCCTGCTCACCGGCACGGGCAGCCTCAATGGCAGCGTTCAAAGCTAGCAGATTGGTTTGCTCTGCTACACCACGAATCACATCCAAAACCGAGGAGATGGAATAGCTTTCACCCTTGAGCTCCTCAATGATTCGGGATGTTTGTTCGGCCTGAACCTCAAGCCCTTTGATCAAGCTGATGGTGTTCTCGATTTCAGCCTTGCCCTGCATAGTGCTGGCATTAACGCGCTGCGACATCTCTGCGGCGTCGGTAGTGCTGCGCGCCACGTCTTTGACCGTGGCGCTCATCTCGCTGATGGCAGTGACCACCTGATCGGTGCCTTGACGCTGCTGGACGACGTTATTGCTAGTTTGCAGGGCCACAGCCGAAGACTGCTCGGCGGCGGTCGCGACCTGCGCCGTGGCACTCCCGATCTCACGGATCACTTCACCGATCTGTATGGCCATGTTATCCAGGTTACGCGAGATCTCGCCAAACTCGTCTCTGCCGGTGTAACGGGTTCTGGCAGTTAGGTCACGCGTGGATAGCGAAATAAGGGTGCGGTTCACGTCGACCACAGCGATTTTGATATTGCGAATAATCACCGAAGCGAGCCACAGCACCGCAATCAACATCAGAATGACGGTGGCTATTGCGACATACAGACTGCGCTGGGCATCGGTACGCGCGACATTGGCTAGGCTCACGACCGTCTGGCCCAGTTCAGCCTCGACCTGAGCCATCATGTCGATACGGCTGGTGGAAAGGTTGAACCAGTCTTCGGGTTTGATATTAAGCGGATCGCCTAGAGGCGTATCAAATCCGAGTTTTTGCAGGCGAGCTACATCGACGGATGCGGGCTGTTGTAGAACCGCATCCAGCTTATTTTTGAACACGGCAGGAGCCCAGCGTTGAAAGGCCTCGAAATAGCCGGAGAACTCGCCCATGTTGCGGCTGAAACGTGACAACAGCGGCGCATCAAAACGGTTTTGGTTGAATGCCAGGCCAAGCAGTACACGCTCTCGACCAGAGCGCTCTTTCATGTCTACGAACTGATTGAGTGAACTCAGCCCACGCAGGATTTCCGGATCCTCAATGCTGGTTTCCAGTGAGTAAGAGAAGCCGATCAAATTTTTGATAAGATCGGTGAATCGGGTGCCGGACTCGCCGTTATTGATTGCGAGCGTGTCCACCTGCTGACGCAGTCCGGCCAAACCATCAATTGCGCGCAGCATCTTGTCAGGCGCGATAAGACCCTCGGTCGATTGCGCATGCATCGCGCTCACCGCACGGTCGGTTTCTTGGCGTAAGACTTTCAACTTGTCCTGCATCGTCTTACCACCGCTGCCCAGAAACACGCCGCTTGCGCCGCGCTCACGCTGGATAGTGGTTACTACGTCACTGAGTTTCTGCGCGGTGCCGGTAGCGGTGACCGCTCGGTTCATCTCGCTCAGTGTCTCTCGTTTGTCAGCTACAAAAATCCCGGCGAAGACCAGAAAGCCCAACAGGGGAAACATCAAAATAAGCAGTAGCTTTGTACTCAAAGGAGCATTTCTAAGCATGGCAGGCCTCAGGGCTTGAAGATGTTGTTTAAAGCTATCCAAGGCGAACGTTCTATGAAGTCGACGTCTGATAGAGCCCAGGATGGTTCAGTAGTAGCCTGCCGTAGCCAGTTTTTTCTCCGTTCGGAATGTTTCGGCTGAAACCAGCAAAGCTTTACCTGTAGCTAAGCAGGCGCCCAGCTATGTGGTAGCAGTCGCTCGATCTCGCTGGCCCGCTGCGTCGGCAGCTGCGTCAGCACATCCTTGAGATAAGCATACGGATCATGCCCGTTCATACGTGCCGACTGGATCAGGCTCATGATCGCCGCCGCCCGTTTGCCGCTGCGCAGCGACCCAGCAAACAACCAGTTCGACCGCCCAAGCGCCCACGGCCGGATCAAGTTCTCGATCTGGTTGTTGTCGATGGGCACAGCACCATCGTCCAGGTAGCGCGTCAGCGCTACCCAGCGTTTAAGGCTGTAATCCAGGGCCTTGGCCGTAGCAGAGCCCTCGGGCACAAGTTCGCGTTGGGCCAGCATCCACTCATGCAGTTTTTCAGCGATGGGCACCGCCGTTTCCTGGCGTAATCGCCAACGGTCTTCGTCGCTCATTTCCTTAGCGTGTCGCTCGACTTCGTACAGCCCGCCAATCGAGTGAAGCGCCTGCTCAGCCAACTGGCTTTTATTCGCGACGTGCAGGTCGAAGAACTTGCGGCGCGCGTGGGCCATGCAGCCGATTTCGGTGATGCCCAGCTCGAAGCTTGCCTTGTAGCCGGCAAAGTCGTCACAGACCAGCTTGCCGCTCCACGTGCCCAGGAAGTTACGCGCATGTTCGCCGGCACGGCTGGGGCTGAAGTCGTAGACCACGGCCTTGAGTGCCGAGAATGGCGTGCTGCTATAGGCCCAGACGTAAGCGCGGTGGGTTTTCTTCTCTCCTGGAGCCAGCATTTGTACCGGTGTTTCATCGGCGTGGAGTACGCGCTGGGCCAGCACTGCTTCGCGCAGCGCATCGACCAGCGGCTGAAGCTGCACGCCGGTTTGACCCATCCACTGCGCTAGTGTCGAGCGCGGGATGGCAAGGCCGGCACGGCCGAAGATCTTTTCCTGTCGATAGAGCGGCAGGTGGTCGGCGAATTTGGCCACCATCACTTGCGCCAGCAGGCCGGCAGTGGGGATGCCCTTGTCGATCACCTGCGGCGGCACCGGGGCCTGGGTCAGTGTTTCGCACTGCCGGCAGGCCCATTTCCCACGAACGTGCTGTTCGACGGTGAACACGCCCGGCGTGTAGTCCAGCTTCTCGCTGACGTCTTCACCGATACGCTGAAGCTGACAGCCGCAAGCGCACTGAGTGTTGTCCGGCTCGTGATGGATCACAGTGCGCGGGAACTGCGGCGGCAACGGCGCACGCTTGGGTTGCTGGCGTGGTTCTATCTGCGCGGGTGCGGGATGAAGTGCTTTTAAGTCGGCCTCGATGGCTTCGAGGTCGGTATTAAGCAGGTCATCGAGCAAGCTGCCTTGCGCCGGGCTGATCTGCTCGCTGCGCTTAGCAAACTTGTGTCGCTTGAGAATGGCGATTTCGTGGGTGAGCTGCTCGATGATCGTCTCATCACGATGGATCTTTCTGCCCATGGTGTCGACCTTGGACATCAGCTGCGCAGCCAGCGCGCGCAGTTGTTCAGGGGGCATTTGATCGAGATCGGGCAAAGAAGTCATGCCGTGGATTTTACCAAAGCAGTCCTCCGGTCACAGCTATAAGCCAGGTATTAGAGCAATGTAATTGCGCCGCCTGCACCTACTCGCTGCCAAGGCAATCCAAGTACCAGCGCCTGGAGTTGTTCGGGGTCGAGTTCGACCTCCGCGCCAAGATGGATGCCCGGCCAATGAAACTTGCCCTGATTCAAGCGTCGCGCCGCTAGCCAAATACCAACGCCGTCATGCACCAGCACCTTTATGCGGTTGGCCCGGCGGTTGGCAAAGAGGTAGGCGCAGTGCGGCTTCGCCGCACCGAACACGGCAACCACCCGGGCCAGTGCAGTGTCAGTGCCGGCCCGCATGTCCATGGGCTGGGTGGCGATCCAGATGGAGTCGATACGAATCATTGGGCCAGGCCACGGATAAAACACCCGCAGCCGTCCGGATCTGAGGCTGGCCATTTTACGGTGACGGATTTATCGCCCAGAACCAGTGAGATGATCACCGTCTCTTCTGTTGCGCGCTTGGGTGCAGCTTGTACGGGGATGAAGGCCGGCAGAGTTGCGGGTGATTGATCCCGGTAAATCGGTAGCCACTTGCGGATCACGTTGGCGTTGATGCCGTGATGGATGGCTACGCTGGAAATCGTCGCTCCAGGTTGCAAGCATTCCTGGACGACCTGGGCTTTAAATGGTTTGGGGTAAGAGCTGCGTTGGCGCATGGAAATCCTGGCGATAAGGGTGATCGCGTCCGCTTAAAATACGCGGACACCATCGCCCTAAATACTGGAGTTCGGTAGGTGTGTTCGCCATCCGCTTACCGTCATCGAGTTCTTCCCTTGGCTTGTAAGAGCTGATGACTAACTGGTCGGAGTCGTCGCGAGTTGCGTTGGTCGGCGAATTCTCTGTTCAAATGCCTAAACTGTTTAGCTATTTTCGGGTAAGCGAACAGTAAACACATCTATCCTATTCCAATAAGCTTCAGCAAGGTGTTCAGCTTAACTGAAACGCGTCAAACCAGCACAGAGGTTTAGCCTACCTAAGCTTCTAAAGGCTTTGGTAGGTACCAAAAGTTATGTTTAATAAAGGCCTAAGGATCGTCAGATTTGACGCAGGTGCTTGTCAATCTGCTCATGACGCTCTTGGGCTTCTATGCAGTACTTGGTTGTCGGGCTAATTAGCAAACGCTTAAGACCAATGGCCTCACCACTGTCATCGCACCAGCCAAAGCTATCGTCGGCAATGCGCAATAAAGCCATCTCAATTTGAGGAAGCATGCGCTGATCTCGGTCGATGACGTTGACCAGCCACTGACGCTCTTCTTCGATAGAAGCAGCATCCGCAGGGTCGGCAGGCGTATCCAGGCTTTCGATGGTGATACGGCTCTGTTCAATACGCTCGTGGATTTCGACTTTCATGGCCTGGAGCAGCTCGACGAAGAATACCTGTTGTTCGGTATTCATGTAGTCATCAGCAGGCATGGCTAGCAATTTTTCTTTTGTCATTGAGTTCTCTAAAAAAGTGCATTTAGTCAAATTGAGGAGCGGCTCAGTGTTTCCGTACCGCACCATAGCTTGCAAGCTCCACCTAGCTAGCAACCATACAAGGGGCGGCAGTCTAAGGGTGTGTTATTTAGTCAGCAACCTATTTGTCCAACACATAATTTGATGGCATAAGCAGCGCAAAGTCAGCGGAGGCTATGTATCCGTGATGAAGGTCACGCCCAGGTAGCTACCCGAGAGCGGAGCGATCATCACTACTTCAGGTCTCGCTATGAGGCCCGTTGTGATCCTGTGCGCCTTCAATCTTCGACGTGCTGAATGTGCATGTCCTTATCCCGTTATGGTCACTGCATTTGAATGTGTCTTGGCTGTCCTATGATTTCATTTTTTGTAGGTCTATCCCCGGCTGAGTGGAGTCAGCGATCTGTTGCTGCATCGATGGCAACCGGCGTAGCTACGCAAGGTGGAATCACCAAGCGCTCAAGGCATTGAAATCAAAGGAGAAAAGTGTGAATAGTCATGCGTACAGCACTCAATGCAACAATTGGCGAAAGCGATGCTGAGGCCGTTTACTGAGGCAGCGTGCAGACATCGCGTTCATATCATCTGAAGGTAAGAATTGTCTGACGGTATGGGATTGAGTATCAGTTCCGGGTTATTCAGTAAATATCCCTTCAAGACTGCTCTTTTCCTCGGTCCTTGCACTTGGCAGCTCCAAATGTTCAATCCGTCGCCACGTTTCCTGTGAGCCTTCAGTTTCTCGAACTTCTTCTGCACCCAACGCCATTCTTCAATCTCTTGATCTGCACCCTGTGAGATACCAGGAAACTCCTGAACATAGCGCTGGAAGAGGCCAGGTGTTACCAGAAACACCGAACCGCTCACCGTGTGCACCATGGCCTTGCTGTCATTGATGATTAGCTTGTGGCTTTGGATGCCTTCCCTGACCCAATTCAGGAACGTCTGACCTGGGTTGCCCGATGAAGGGGGTGAATATTCGAGGAGGATTTCTGAGGGTAAATCACTGGTCTCGGGTTCTGCCAATTCGAACATATCCAGCAACGTTCCGAGGTGGTCGGCATCTTCCATTGCAATTGAATCTGGCTGCGGGTGGCTTTGACGGAATCCTGTACTGGCTGCCTTAGGTGCTGGTGGTGATACCGGCGCCTCAGTCGAGAGGTCATCGACTGCAACGCTCACCGTTCCACTGAAAGCCGCGGGTCGATCTTCGCTCCCCCAAATCAACGCCGGTTGAAGGCGCAGAAAGGTAAAGGTCTGCTGCCAGTTTCCCTGCGCGACAAGCGCAGTCCAGATGGCTTTGCCTTCTGGTGTGGACTCAACCAGCCCATGCGATTGGAGTTCGTCGAACACAGCGATGTTGGAGGAGGGGATGCCCTCAATCGCTTGCGACAGCAGATAGGCTCGCAGCTTGTCCGTGACCGCCTTGCTGACGAGCCAGAGTGCGTCTTGAGTCAACCAACCCGCGGCACCTGGCTGGTTGAGTTTCAACTCGTGTTGAACCAGATGACGCAGTCCGCTGACCAAGTGATGTTGCAGCGAACGGATCGGGGCCTGCAGCGCCTTGCTTGGGTTACCGCCGATGTTCTGCGCGGTGGAGACGCGGTCGGCCTGAATCACCAACTCACCCAACACGCCGGCGCGTTCATATTGGCCGGCTAGGACATACAGTAGGCTGGCCCAGAGTGATGGAAATCCACTGAGCCAGTCCAAGATTGGACGGTCGAGAACTTGGGTGTAGAGCAAGCCTGCGGCGGCGCCGTGCAGGTGATAGTCGCGACCTTTGAGGTAGCGAAAGCGGTAGGGCTGATCCAGCGGGCCCTGCCAAGGATGCCAAACACGGCCATCCTGGCGTTCGACCAGCAGGTCCACGGCGATCTTGCCGATGTCATGCAGCAGAGCGCCATAAGCAATACCCGCCGACCAGGCATCGGTCTGGGCGGCTTGGTCTTCGGGCGCGGCGCCGGTGGGAAGCAGATAGGATTGGCGCAGTTTCAAACTGCAAGCGACCAGTTCCAGGCCATGGTCGAGCATGCCGCCGAGATACGCATGGTGGTGTGTCTCGCTGGCTGGAAGTTGCTGGACCTGTTCGGCGTAGCGATGGATCGGGTTTAAATAGAGCTGGGTGAATTGGGTGTGGGAGAGGGCGGTGTACTGCCAGATGCGATCGAGCAACTGGCGGCGGTGCTCCGCGGCTAACAAGCTGTGAGCCGACTCGATGGGCAGGTAACCTTCGGCGACGTTGACGGTCGGTGGCGGAGGGGGCTTCTGCCTTTTGCGGCGAAACAGGTTGAGCATCGTGACCTCCGGGAAGTGGCTGGGTCAGTGGCCTTTTAGCCTTTTCGGATAGCGCTCTTACCCTTGAGTCCCCATTCCCTTCCAACCCTTACCCGTCTTTTTGGCTCGTGTCCCTTTGTGCGGCAATCGTAATCTCGATATCGCTAGGTATCACTTTGTTGGAGGGCTGGTACGGAAAAGGCAAGAGTCGGTACACTGCGGTGCATATTTTTTGGGCCTTGCCATGAACCTCACTGACGCCACGCTCGTGCTGCTGCTCGCGGTACGTATCCATGGGACCGACGAGGCCGTCAGGGCTTCGGCGAAGAGCGTGGTCAAGAAGTTGCCGCGCAGCAAACGCGATCTGATCTACAAGGTGATCGACAGCCGAAGTCCGCTCGAACTGGTGGATTTTTTGGCGCAAAACCTGGAAGCGGAATGACAGGCTGCGGGTGTGTGCCCCTCTCTGATTCTTTGCGTCAGAGCCCTGCGGCATGGAGATTTTTCTGGGCGTAGAAAAAAGGGCCCAACTCGTGTCGGGCCCCGTGAAGCGTTTTCAGCGGTGAGGTAACGATTAAGCTCCATCGTTCATGCATAGTGAATCATCCAAGACCGCTTGCTTTAGTTGCTGCTCCAAGTTGAGTACATACTCCGAGGCGCTTCGGGCCTGGCCACTGGCGCGGAAGATCGCGCGTTTGTCAGCCTTAAGCAGGCCGAGCCAGGAGTCGATGTAGCCCTCGTGCCTAAGCTCTCCCTGTATACCGGTGTAGGCACATAAAAACGCCGCACCCATTTCGGCGATCAACTCCTCAAACGCGTAGCCTGGCGAGCCGAACGGACAGGATGACGTCACACCTTCGCGCTGCAACCGAGCGTGATGCCCGGTCCAGTGCGTCAGCTCGTGCAGTGCGGTGGCGTAGTACCCACCTTCGTCTTGAAATTGCGCTTTTGTCGGCAGTTGGATGAGATCCTTGATCGGGTGGTAAAAGGCTTCGTCGGCAGATCGATGAACGATGTGTGCCCCCGAACTTAACAGCAGATTTTCCGCAGCACTGTTGGCCTGGAAGGGATCACTCAGTTCCGTCTCGAGCAGGGTTTCATTGAGCGCTTCGAGCCCCTCCGTTTGCTCGACGTTGAACAGAAAATGCGTCCTGAGAATGCCGAAGTAAGCGACCTTGGGCTGACCGTTTTCATCAAGTACGGGTTGGCCTGACTTGGTCTGTTCCTCGCGCTCCATCGGCTTGTAGAGCACTGCTAGGGCACTGCGCTCACCCTTACGGATGTGCCCGCCGGCCTTTTTGGCTTGGTTGAAGGTCAGCCAACGATCTTGAGTGAATCCCTGCAACCTGGCCTCGGCCCAGAGCAAAGGTAAATTGATGCCCGAGTAGGGGCGACGCGTGATTGCGTTGATGGGGTAGGGTTGGTGATGATTGACGTAAGCTGAGCCACTTGGAGACCAGGGTTTAATCCAGGGGGTAACGCCTTGGTCCAAAGCGGTAACGATCTTGTCAGTCACATCTTGGTAGATATCGCGCATGGCATTTTCCTCGAAAGAAAACGGAGGAACGCCTTACCCGTCGGGGAGGGTTCCCCGGTGGGTGATGTACTGGACTGATGCAGGTCTTGCATGCCATCAGAATATGGAGGTGGGCGCCGCCAATTGCGCTTAGCGCTGGTGTTCTCCTGCAAGCGCAATCAGCAAGGCGCCAGGCTGACCCGGTTCTTGGAGTAGGCTGAGACTCAATTGCAGCAAGGGGTCGTGGTCTAAGTGATCGGTTGGTTCAACGTGGACTACCTCGAACAGCACATAGGGCTCGTGTGGAGAGGTCAGGTGGGTTTCGAAGGCTGCGCGCAATACGTTGCTCAACCGATCGATCTGCAGCTTCTCAGCGTGATCGGAGTGCTCGAGCAGTACTGCGCGTTGCCACGCGCCAGGGGTGAACACGATGGGCAACCGAAAGGTGTTCAGTACTTCCGGTGTAAGTGAGTCGGACATGGTGTGCCTCCGTTGAAGACGCGAAGAAACCTGTCCCGTTGGGGGAAAGGATTTCCCCGCGGTGGGTTGAAGAAAAACAAGAGGATTTGCCTGGCGAGCAGAACTCGAAAGGCGCTCAGGAGAGCAGTAGGCGTTCATCACCGTAGAAACGGTGACCGTGCGAGCTACCGAACGCTAATCGCACTTGGGGAGAACCATCACCGAAGTGACGTAGTCTTGAAGGCTCTGGCTACCTGGGAAGGTGCTGTCGATAACAGCGATCCGTACCTTGTATTTAGCCGGACGATTTACATGGGTCAATCGCTGTAGAGAAGCTGTTTCACGCGGCTAGTCTTCCGTCTTCCAGTGAAGAATTTTCGGCTGGACAAACGGATAAGCGGTCAGGCACGGGCCGTTTTCAGTAGTAGGCTATTATTCCTGTCTCAACCATGAAAACGCTCAGTAGAGGGCGAGACCATGCCAACTCCGAACACTGTTCAGGTTTCCCGTGCCCACCGCTGGGCATATACCTGTGGCATGTCGATAAAACGCGGGTATCGCAAGTTGAAAACGTTTGAGGCCCGCGTGGCTGAGCGTGCGGTGACGGTAGGTATGCCTGCAGGTAAATTTGTTGTTCGCGGGAGTTTTCTGACTGCCAAGTTGGCTCTGCTCGGAGCATTTCTTTTTGTTAGCTTCTGGTTGTTTGTGCTGATGTGCACAATCGTCGTATTAGCAGCTATCCCAATTCAAGATTCAGACACTCCAGGTATTGACGATCTCGATGATCCAATGCATAGGATGTCTTGGCCTGAGCGGTACGATAAATGGGGGTCTCTGAAGTAGCCTCTTTGTTATTTTGAGCTCGATTTACCCGAAACAATTCTTGCACCGCTCATCAACTGAGAGGTTCCGTTTGAGCTCGCTGTCTGTGCTGCGTGGGTTCCCCTGCTGAGCATTCCTTCTATGCCTGAACCTACGCTATATCCGGCCCAACTCATGGTGGCTAGAAAAACCATCGGCAGCACGATGAACATCGCCCCCATCACATACTCGATCACCTGCGCCGTGACCGTCCCATCCATAAACCCGGACGTAGGCAGCGATAACAGCACTTGATTGGACACCGAAACTTGGTTGTACAAGGTGTCGAGCATGCTGGAGTCGATCCAGCGGGCGAGTTCCCACCAGAAACTCAGCATGTGCAGCGTGAACAGCGCGAACGTCACCGTCATGACGGTCTTCAGCTGGTAGGTACTGACCAGCAAGATCAACGGTAAGCTGATGATGACGCCCATGATCAGGAAAGCCTGCACCATCGGCAGAGCGGCGCGTAGCGCATTCATCGCCGGGAAGTTGCTGAAGGAACCCAGTGCCAGCCCGGTATTGGTGGCCAGGTTATTGAGACCCTGATTAATCGATCCGCCGCGAGCACTGGAGCCATAGTCCTGGTACACCTGTCCGGGCGACATGGACATCGATTGCTGGCGCGGGCTGACCAGCTCACGCAGGGTGGCATCCTCGATCTCGTTGCTCGAACGACCAGTCAACCAACCTTTCAGCTGAGTCAGTAGCGAGGGATCGACCTGCTGGATCAACCGCTCGCGCAAGCCAACACCGCTGTCGCTCCACCACTGCTTGCAAGTGGGGTAGCCCGCGCCATTCTCCAGCCGCGGCAAGGAAACATCGCGGCTTTCGTCATACGGCCAACTGATTCGCGGTGTGCGTGAACGATCCGTGTCGTAGTAGCCGGGCGTGTCGAGAAGATAGCTTGAGCCCATCCAGGACGCGTCGTGACTTTGTGCCTTGTCCAGTTGCGGGCGATTGGTAAACAACCGAGAACGGGAATAGCCATAACAGTCGCGGGTGAAGTCGGCGACTTCCTGCAACAATACCTGGCTGTTGATACGCGAGCTGTCGATCTCCATGCGCATCTGCCGAATATCCGGTGCGCAGGGAATGGAGGCGGTGGCTGCGGCGGTTACCCCTTTGCTCACGGCATGCACCAGAAACCACCAGATTGGTACGTTGGCGGAGCGTTCGCCGATAGTATTGAAGGTCGTCCCCCAGGCGGTTTCCGCCGGTTTAGCCACACTGACACCGCAGCGTTGGCTCGCTGCATCATCGAACGCCATTGAGGCGAGGCTCAACGGAAAGACCGGCGCGCAGCCGAACAACACAACGATGTAGGCCAGCCACAACCGGTTTTCGATCCGCGGCACCGAGAGCAGTCCCTTGTTACCTTCATCCGCACCTTGCTGACGGGCCGATAGCCATTCCTGCAGGATGATTGCACCAAAAGGGGCGGCGAACAGTCCGGTGTCGGACAGGACACTCCAGAGGCCGTTGTTGATGATCCAGGCCAGCAGAGAGAGGTAAAACTCCAGGTAGCTGTTGGTGCTCATGAGCATAGTGGTGACCTCACAGTCGGGTGAGTTCGACGACGGTCAAGAGCACGAGCCCTAATGTCCCGATGCGTTTCACGCGCAGTCGATCCTGTGGTCGATGTCGGTAGCGCCGAAGCAGATCCCACCAGGGCGCAAAGAGGGCGCCGTAGAGCACGGCACGCCACCACCGCAGATAGGGTCGTACGGATTCGAATGCCTGCTGCCAGATCTCGAAACTACCCAGCGCAGTGCGGCCGATCCATGCGACCAGTGCGGCGGTCAGGATCATCAGCGCGGCAATCCCCAGACCTGAAAGCAGAGGGAATAGCGGTGAGCGTTTCATGGCTCACTTACGCCTGGTGTCAGCATCATTGAGTCGGCCCGGCTCAGGGTCGCCTTGCTCGACGGTGCGCGACGCATCAGCACCTCCGGCATGCCGATCAAGCACCAGGCTGGCAGTATTGGTGGCCAGCATCTGCCGGACCTGCAACTCGGTCTGCAACAGGCGTATTTCGCGCTCCAGAACGTCGATGTTTTTCGTCAAGGCGGTCTGAGCCGGCTCAGCGGAAGCGATGTTCGGTTCGTGGCTGCCTGCCAGCAGCGTGCGCAATAGCAGGAGCGCTTTGTCGAGCACGCTGGACAGGGCCGTCTCACTGGCCAGGCGCCGCGCCAGGAGTTCCTGATCAGGATCGTCGCGCAGGGCTTCGATCACACCGCGGGTGACCGGCAGCATCGGGCTGGAGGCTTTCGCCAGGTTGTCTGGGGTAGGCGGTAGTGAACCCGACAGCAGCCCTTGCAGGGCCTGGAGGCGTTCGCTGTAGGCCTCCTGGATCAGCGGCGTCAACCCATTGCCCGCGGTCGCACGCAGGGTTTCGCAGGTATCGCAGGTCGCGACTTCGCTTTCACCCAATACCCGAATGGCCCATTGGGATTCCTCCTGGGGTGAAGCCCAGGTCTGACAAATAGCCCCGCCTAAGCAGTCGCTGCTACTAATCGAGGAGTTGTCATCCACCGACCGGTTATGCAGCAGGTTATAGCCGGCGCGCACCACGTCGGAAGTCACCCTAATGGGCGTCTGTCCGTTACCTCCGGCCTTTGAGCCACCAACCCAGGACACCCCATTGTTGCCGTTATGGGCCTCGGTGTTTTTCACCGCGGCCACCGCATCACCGCCGGTTTGCTCCAGATTGCCTTGCATTTCTTGGTTCTTGGCCAGCGCGCCCCAGCCGGCTTGACCGACCTTGTCCGCCATTTTTTCGGCCATGGCCTGGCAAGTCAGTTTGGAGCGGTCGAAGTCGATACGCCCCTGCATCACCCCGTTACTCAGCAACTCATAGAGACCGGGGTTGGCGCGCTGGATGATCAACGCCGGCAGCGACATCACGGCTTGGGTCGCGTTCTGTACGATGCTGCCCATGATCTGCTGGAAGCCTTCGGTGGCGCCGTTCAGCTGGTTTTGCAGGGTGTTGGTGAGGCTCATGTTTCCACACATCATGTTCGCTCGCCATGAAGCGCCGACACCGAGCCCGTTGGGGCGATAGAGCGAACTTGGTGAGCCCGCTGCCGAGCCGCCACCGATGGTGTACATCACCCGGTCGTCGAGCACTTCGCCTTGAGTGCCCAGGCGGTAATCGCCTTCGACGGCATGGGCATGCGTGGCCATGGCGAGCAGTCCAAAGAACAACAGACTCATCGCGCCCAACCATGGTCCTGCGAGAAGTCGACTCATGACGTACCACCTTCGAAGTCGATGCTGAACAGGAAGGTCTGTCCCTCACGCTTACAGCAGCTATAGGGACGCCACAGCGACCAGGCATAGCCGCCATCCGCGCTCTGCACAGGACCGCTGGGAAAGATGGCGCACGTGGGTTGAACCAGAGGGTAGAGCAATTGCCATTTGTGGGTCGAAGCGTCATTTTCAACGATCGGGCCGGGCGGCCAGTAACCCTCGCGTGGTGCGGGTGTGAGCGGTAAGTACACATGTGGCTGCCAGTTGCGAGTAATGAAATCACCCGCCCGCTGCGCCATGACTGCGGCGGCTTTGAAATCGTCGGGCTGTACCAGAAAGCCCTGACGGGGATAGACGTTGCCCCACGTGCTCCCCGAGACCTGACGACCGATTTCACGAATTCCCGGCATGAGTGACTCGGGGTAAAGGCTTTCAGGGATGCCATGACGCCAGGCCAGTGAGTCCAAAGTGCTCAGGTAATAGGGCATGAGCGCAGTGGCGCCGCTGGCGCAGGCGTAGCCGGATTGCGAGGCCAGTTGCGTGGCGGCCCATCCACCCGGATGACCGATGGCATCAACGTTTTTGAAACGAGGAAGATTATCGCGTTGGGTATTCGGAGTGATCAGGTTACCGCCACCTTCCGCACCGCTGATGGGAGAGGAGAGGGAGGCCATCTCGGTCCAGGGATTGCTGCCGGTGGTGGCATAGCTCGAAACCACCAATTCAGGAATGAAATGACGAACCTTCGTTGAGGTTTTGACCGTGCAGCCGAAGGGGGTACAAAGGAGCCAGAAACAAATACCGATGACCCTATATTCGAGACAGCTTGGCGAAAGCGCAGAGGACGTAATGCTGCCGGTGTCCAGCGCCATGCTTGGGCCGCACGCCAGCAGCACGCTCAGCGCCAATGGCCGTAGCCTTGTGGGCGGAATGGACGAGCAGGCAACGGGCATGATCCAGGCTCTCGGTGTATGGCCTGGGCAGGTTCGGTTAGGGACTGAAGACTGTCAGTGGGAATTATGAAGGTGGATCTGTCGGATTTGTGAGATGAGAGACTATTATTTGACGTGAAGGGTGCTGCGTAGGATATCGGGTTCTACAAGTAGCTGATCTGCGGTCACTTCGAAAATATTGGCGAGTTTGCATAGGACCAGCAGCGACGGATTGGCCGTGCATCGTTCGATTTGACTGACGTAGGTACGATCCAGCTCGGCCATGAGCGCCAATTGCTCTTGGGTAAGGTTTTTCACGCGTCGCATCAAGCGGATGTTTTCCGCCAACTGCAGACGGAGCTGTTCAAAGTCTTGAGTCATGCGCGCAAATTGCGCCTTGAGGGACTCTCAATCCACGGGATATAGTCTACATTGGTATTGATCTAGGCTATTTTATGCCCTTGCCTGTTATCGAGCGCTCATTTGGTGTCGTTAAGATTTCGAGGCTGGACTGCGCGTTTAACAATAAATTAGAAATCTAGGGTGTGTATGGACGAAAACTACGTTTCAATTCCTGCGGCGGATGGTTGCTTGAGTCTTCTGACACCTTGGGGCAACGAATTTGCCCCAATGATCGAACGTGGCGTGCAATGCGCCCAAGCTTGGCTTGATACGTCCTGCGAGATTCCACTGTGGTGGGAATTGGCACAAACGCGCAAAACCTTTCCTGCTGGTGACTGCCAGGATGCTTTTGAAGCTGGATTTTTGTTGAGGATTCAGCAGCGGCTAAGCAGTGTGCCACCCAGCCCAAATCAAAGCAGAAAGAAACGTCGCTAAAGACGCGTTCAAACACCTAGTTTGAAGGTTGCCAGAGTTCAGCCAGCGTTTCGGCTGCCGAAGCCCAATACCAAGGCTCTCGCAGAGTTGGTATTGGGTAATCGCCACCAGCGTCTAGTTAACCGCGTCTTTCAGCGATTTACCGGCTTTGAAACTAGGCGTGTTCGAGGCTGCGATCTTGATGATGGCACCCGTTTGAGGGTTACGTCCGTCGCGCGCTGCACGCGCTTTCACTGCAAAGGTACCAAATCCCACCAAGGTGACGTCCTCACCGCCTTTCAACGCAGTGGATATGATGGTTGTGAGTGCATCCAGTGCGCGCCCGGCGGCAGACTTCGGGAGGTCGGCGGAGCTCGCTATGGCCTCGATTAGATCGTTTTTATCCATGGGTGACTCCTTCCGCTTGGCTGAGTGTCGACGAGTAATCTACTCAGATAGTTCGGACATATCCAGCACAAAACCGCCCTCCAGCCCTGCGCAGATGTAACGCCATATGGGCTCAAAATCTTTCCTTATGTCCCGATTCCTCGGGACTGGTCAATACGCTCAGCTACCTGGAAAGCCGCTTCCAACTCCGAGCAACCGTTCTCCTGCATCAACCTCCAGCGCTCGGCTTTTTCCTCGGGCTCCGTCATGGCAAGAGCGAGGTAAAGGCTGGGTGGCACGGCTCGAAACAGCGTTTCGAGTTTTTTCGACAGCACGACCCCCTCAGTGTATTTCCCAGGCTCCTTACTGGTGGAGAGCAACAAAGCTTTCTGTGACGGCGTGAGTTTCTTGAACCGTGCGATCTCTTCGATTTCCGCGGGCGGCATGTTCAAACAAATCCACCATTCGATCATGTTGAGCATGGTCTGCGCGGCAGAGGGAAAGTCGGCAAGGTTTTGCGTCGCCAGCCAGAACCAAGCGCCGAGCTTGCGCCACATCTTCGTGCCCTTGACCACGAATGGCGCCAGCAGCGGGTTCTTTGTGATGATATGGCCTTCGTCGGTGACCATAATGATCGGCCGTCCAAGGTACTGGTCGCGCTCGGCAAGGTTGTTCACGGTGTTCAACAGGCTGATGTAGCTGATGGACATCTGTGCCTCATAGCCTTCGCGAGCGTAAGTGGCCAGATCGACAATGGTCACATCGCTCTCGGGCCAAGGCGTGCCCTCGCGATCGAACAATTCGCCCTCAAAATCCTGGCAAAACAGGTCGATGGACTCGCCCATTTCCTGGGCACGCTCGCGACGCTTCTCTGGCAAATGCGGGTCAGCAGCGACGCGCAGCAAGGCGTCACGCACGTCGCGGGTCAGTACCTGGCGGGCCGTGGTGATGCAAGTCTGCGCCGCATCGAGAATGCACTCACGGATCAGGCTGCGATCGGCCCGGCTCAGGCGCGCCTCTTCCTTGGCCTCGCCGCCAGTGATCATCAGCCGGGCGGTGATCTCCAATTCGCCGAGCACATCACGTTGGTCTTCGCGACTGGTTACCACCTCATCGTCCAGCTCATCGACAGACAGACTCGCTACCTGATCCGGCTGCTCGACCAGGCGCCAAGCGTCGGCGAACGGTGCGAGACTGACCGAGGCGCCAGGTTTTAATTGGACCTTATTGACCGAGAGGCCCTGCGTTGCGAAGTAGTCGCCCTGCAAACCAAACGAATTGCCTGCTTCGACGATAAACAGGCGAGGGCGGTACACCGCCATGACCTGCATCAGCAGGGTGACCAGGGTGGCCGACTTGCCGGCACCGGTCGGGCCGAATAACAGCAGATGCCCGTTCATGGCCCGGTCCAGGCGTGATAACGGGTCGAAGCTCAATAGCGAGCCGCCGCGGTTGAACAGGGTGATGCCCGGGTGGCCGGTGCCGGTGCTTCGGCCCCACACCGGGACGAGGTTCGCCAGGTGCTGGGCGAACATCAGGCGGGTGTACCAGTTGCGTGTGTCGCGGGCCGGGTTATAGGCCATCGGCAACCAACGCAGGTAGCTGTTGCAGGCGGCGACTTCATCGCCTTCGCGTACCGGTTGCAGCCCCGCGCCCAACAGCGCGTTGGCCAGGCTGACCGAGCGCTGGTGCAGTTGCTGTTCATCGTGACTGCGCACGTAGAACGCCAGGGTGCCGCGGTATAGCTTGTGCTGGCGACCGATGATCGCACGAGCCTCTTCGACATCCTGACGGGTCTGGGTCGAGGCCAGGTTTTCACCGATGGCTTTGCGCGCCAACCGGTTTAACTGGTCTTCGAGCACATCCTGCGGCTTGACCACCAAGGTCAGACTCATCACCGTGCCTTCGGGTAACTGGTCGAACAGGGCATTGACTGCATCACCCTTACGGGTTTCTCCGGTGAGTTGACCAATCGACGGTGCCCGTCGCAGTTTGTCCACCACCATGACCCGATGGGGTTGCCCATCGAAGTACCAGAGTCCTCGTTGCACATCCGAACACGGTTCGTTGAAGAACAACCGTTCGGCGAAGTCGTGATCGAAGGGCAATTCCAGCGACTCGCCATCAGCAGGCTCCGGATAGGCGATACGTTGGTAAAAGTCCTCGGGCGCTTCATCGGTGAGCCTGGGCGCCGGATTGAACCAGGGCAATAACCAGGCATAAAAACCGCGGCCATCAACTCGTGCCGATTGCACGCCGCACGCCTGCAATGAAGCTGCAATACGTTCGCAAGCCTGCTGCAGGGATTGTACCGGGGTGAGTCCCGTCTCCTCGGCGCCAGACTCAAGCCAGCGATAGACCACCAGGCGCACCCGTCGGTTGTTGCCGCGCCAGGGCAGGCGCGTCACCACCTTATCCTCGAACAGGCCACCGGGCTTGGCGATGGCTTTGAGATGACGGCGGATGAGCTCCAAATACGTCTCGGTGAAGACCGTGCCTCCAGCGCTGTCCTGAATATAATCGGTGAGCTGTGTCAGGTAGGGAGTGAAGTCGTTTTCGTCCAGGCAGAAAAACTGCGCCACCCAAGGCGTTTGATCCAGCTCATCAAAACTGTCCTGCAAGGCATCCTCAAGGGCATCGCGGGCGGCCATCAACCAATCGGGTTCTCGCCCTTCGGTGCCGATGGGCAGTAACTCAAGCACCGCGCCCACCGAGCGGTTGTCATCGAGCAGAAAACACTGCTCGGTGTCGAGGTATTCGACCCAAGGCAGGTGATCGGTGAAGCTGGGGTTGTGTGCGTAGAGTGCGGCGTCATCGGCCAGCGTGGCGCGAGGACGTAATGGGTTGCGCCAGGCTTTCCACGCGCCAGTGCGGTTACCCGAACCGCCGCTACGCATTACAAGTCTTCCTGGCGTTCACCGGGTAATGCGTACTGCACCCGTTGGTAGAACGGAAAGACGGTCGAGTAACCGGGGATCGGTGCCTGCTCGGTACCACTCAAGTGCGGATACACGTACAGCACCAGATCGGGATTGGGCAGGCGAGGGAACAGATTGTGGATCTCGTTCGCTGCGGTGCGCGTATACGGTTCCTGGACAGACGCGGAGAAATCCGTCTGAGCCAACGGGCGGCGTAGCTGCTGCCGAGCATCTAACAATTGCTGCTGAGTGCCTTGCGAACCGGCGCCGTTCCATATGTCCAGCATGGTTTGCTCGCCATGGGGCAGAAGCGTTTCTTTGTCGGTGGAACACCCCGTCAGGACCCAGCAGAGCAAGCTAATCCAAGTCAGGCAGAGAAGCATGGTCTTTTTCATGGCGAACGCTCCGGCCCTTGGGCTCGTAGTCGATGGTGATTTCATGGTCGAGGTGTAGCGCGACTTGGGCGGACGGTGGCACGTACACGGCAGCAAAGGTCTCGCCATACAGTTTGTTGATCCACTCGCGGATGTCGCTGACCCCACCACTGAGAATTGAATTCAGCGCGCTGTTGCCTGTGCTGTTGGTAAGCCCGAGCGTATTGCCGCCCGAACTGATCACACTGCTGTTGTTCTGCTCATCTCCTAGCAAGGCAGCGACACCTGCGCCAGCTGCCGTGATCAGACTTTGGCTGCCGAGGTATTGCTGGGCGTTCGAGCGGCGCTCGCCGGCAATGCAAGGAATGCCATACGGATCGGACAGATAACCGAGCCCGCCACGGATCTTGTCGGTGTTCGAGCTCTGGGTGGTGGAAGCATTGCGGCTGGCTACTGCCTTCGGCTGAGGCACCGTGCGGATGGTGCCATCGGTAAACACAAAGGTAATTGACTCGACCTGTCCGCGTACACAGGACAGGGTCCAGTCACCGGACGCCGTGCCGCTCATCACGGCCCCCGCGACGTCCGGTAGGTCGATGCCGTTGGCGGTCAGGTTTTCCGGACCGACCAGCACCTTGAAGGGATAGGGGTCATTCACGGTGCCGTCCACCGGGACCCGGCCGATCAGCGCAGTCATGGCGACCGAGCCCATCAGCGTGGCGTTTTCGGGGATCGTGTAGACCGGCTTCGCGCCTTCGGTACGATCAACGGATCGCGTCAGGTCGCGCTCACCCTTGGTAACTGCACGTAGCTGTTTCTGGCTGCGATCAATCGCGTTGTCTTTCAAGCCGTCCAGAGAGTTGAAAGCGGTAGGCAGGCTCAGTGCGGAGGAAGTTATGGTTTTGCCTCTGGCGTCGGTGGACTGAGCATCCGAGGGTTCAATCCACTGCAGCGCATCATTGGCAGAGTGTCGCCCTTCGAACTGAGCGCCGTCGCCGGGCTCAAGCCCCAATCCAATCGGCATGTCCTTGCTCTTGCCAGCCAGCCCCGACAACTGATCCTGCAATTGCGTCAGCAGACCGCGAGCCTGACGACTGTCTTGTTCCGCTTTGAGCCGGGCCTCGTTGGCTTGGCGGCGGCCTTCGTCGACCTGCTGGGTCACGCTGCCAAGCGCCGTCTGGATACGCGAATCGACGCTGTTTTCCCGCTCGCGAAGGCGGTTGTTCTCCGCCTGCAGCGAATCGTTGTGTTTTTTCAGGCCGAGCATGTCGCTGCGCATGGCCTTCACCTGGCCGACCAGGGTGGCAACCGTGTCGCGTGGGGTGTCACCCGCAATGCCGAGCGACTTGGCCTGCTCGGCGGATAACTGGAGGTTGTCCTGAGCAGTCGGACTTACCGACGAAGGCGAGGTACCACCCGCGACCCAAGTTTTCAGGATGATGAACACCACGCCTAGCAACACAGCCGGTACCAGCCATTTGAGCAAGGCGTTAGCTTTCATCGTCAGCACCTCGTGTAACGGGCGGGAGCAGCACGGCGTGTTCGAGGCCGGCACCGCGGGTGACGAGGTAAGCAATCGTGGTGTCTTCAGGGCTGCCGACAGGCCCGAGGAAAGCATGCTGGAAGGACGCGGCGAACAACTTGGCCTGAAGTTGACGCGGATCGAGTTGCACCGTCGCTGAACCAAGGTTGCGTAACTTCACCGCCGTCACCCAGTAATCACCTAGTCGCCAAGCGGCGATGGGCGTGCTGGACACGTTTTCAGTCGGCAGCAAGTTCGGCAGTGCGGTGCGCAGCTTGAGCGGGACGCGACGTATGCCGGGCAGAGGCTCAACGGTACGTAAAGGTGCGTATAGGCTTTGTGCGGCGTAGCGCGTCAAAGCGACCGGGATCGGCGTACGTTCTGGAACAAGGACGGTGCTGGGTTCCGTCTCGGTAGTCTGCGCCGGAGCATTCTTGATAATACGCACGGGCTCGAGTGGTTGATCGCCAGGCGTGGCGGCGATATCCAGCAGGATGATCTCGCCCGTCGCGACCGATTGCAGTTGTAATCGGGTAGGTGCAATGGCTTCTGACGCGCGCAGGTACAGCGTGCCGCCGGTAGATTGCACGCGCAGCTTGCCGGTCAGAGTTGAGGGGACGCCGACTCGGACATCCTCCTCGATAAAGACCACACGCTCCTGATTAATCAACAGCGGGACCGCGAGAGGGATGCGTTCCCAGCGCATCAACTCGACGGCCTGTGCTGCAACTCCCCATAGCATCAGTGCGATGGTGAGCCCCAGGGTAGACATCCACTTCATGGTTCACCTCCAGGCAGGGAGATTTTTTGCGGAGTGCCCTGATAACAGTCCAGTGCCAGCCCCCACTTATTGCGTTCGGGGTCCAGATCAAAACGCACCACGCGTAATGGATAACGCACCACCACCCGTTTCACCGGTTCGGCCGCGTAGTACTCATCGGCGTTGAGGTCGAGGGTGACCAGCCAGCTATCGCGATCAAGTTGCTTGACCCTGAGTTCCGGATCTTCGCTGTAGCCTCGGCCCAGAATTTCGTAGACACCACGTACCCGCTGGCGCAGCTCGCCGGCGGCCTTGCGGTACTCATAGTCGCCGTCGAGGAAGGCCTTGCAGGCGGGTGTCAGGTAGGACTGCAAGCTGTAGATAGCGCGGCGGTAGTCCTGTTCGCCATCCGAAGGCCAGCGGTTGAGTTGGCCAAAGATGTACAGGGCGAAGGCATACACATTCTCTGAGGGGATATCCCACCACTTGCGCGTGCTTCCCGAGCGCAGATCTGGGGGTACATGCACGGTCAGATCGGTCGGTGCCGAACGCCAGCCGTACCAGAGCCCGGCACAGACCAGGGCAAGGATCACTACCGCCAGACGCAAGCTGAAGATATGAGCCTGTTGGGCATCCACCTTGTTTCGAAAGCGACTCATGGTTGCCACCGCGACAGAGCAGGGCGCAGCCGACGCGAACGGCGAACCGTCCAGGCGCCGGAGTGAAGGATCCAGCTCCCACGACCCAGGCGCCAACGACTGGCCAGTATCCATTCGAGCTTGCGGTACAACCACGTATCTGGCCGGGCCCGTTTGGCTCGACGCAGTAGCGTGCCACCGAAAAATAGCACCACCGCCATGGCCCCGATCATGCTGGTGGGCGCCACGGCAATGGAGGCGGTGGCAATCGTCAGAGGAACGCCCAGCAGCAGGCCAATGACGGCGCCGGTACCGAGTGCTACCCACATCTCATCATTGGTCAAGCCGCGCAATACGGCCGGATCACGATTGAGTCGCTCAGGCAAAAAGACCAAGGTGCCGTCGGCAAGGCGTTCGATAGTGTCGCTCATATCGATCTCACAGAATCGCGGCGGCTTTGGTCAGGAACCAGATGATGATCACCACCAACAGAGCTCCGATTCCGACTACAGCACCGAGGTCCTTCCAGGTCTTGCGCTGGTTTTGCACGTCGGCATAGACGGTCAATGAGTGCCACGCCACCCCCAAGAAAGCGAGTAGGGCGATCAGCAGACCGAGCAGGATGCCGCCGTCGTAGGCATAGTTTTTGATCGTCTCGATCAACCCGGATCCTTCGCCGCGCGAAGGGGCTTCCATGGTGGGGAGCTCGGCAAAAGCCAGGCTTGGGCCGAGCACCAGCAGCAGTCCGATCAAGCGCTGGCTCGCACGATCACGCAGGCTGTTTTTCAGAGGGGTAAAGCACTTGAGCATGGCGGCGATCTCCTGGGTTAGGACAGGGTGAAGAACATCAAAACCAGCAAGGTGAGCAGCACGCGTGCGGCGCTGCCGCCGAAGGCTCCAAAGCGCACGCTGCCGCTCGCCCAACCCCGGTAAGCCGTCCACATCACCCAGGCGCACCACAGCAAGGTCAGGACGAGAACTAGGGACAACCACAGCGTCGAACTGCTCTGCGGTGCGAAGCCGGCGGCGTTTTGGAACGCTGCGATCTGAGCGTCAGTCATGCTCATGGCGAGGACTCTGCAATCGGAGTGTCGAGGCGGTAGTCGCCGACCAGTTCACTGGGGTCGCGGGGTTGCGCACGGGAGGGGAACAGATAGCTCTGCACCCCTTGGCGGATGCGCTGAATGTCCTGGGTCAGTCGGGGGTAGTCGAATCGATATCGTTCGATTGGTTCAAGGGTACGGGCTGCCTCCGCTCGCGTCGCAAGGCGTTCGAGAGTGTCGAGTTGCTGCTGGACTAGGCTGAACTGTTCCAGTTCATGAGTCGATGCGGCATAGCCGCTGCCATGAGCGATGGCCAGTGAAAGGAATAACAAGCAGCGAAAGACGGTAGTCGACATGATACTGGTCCATGTGGAGATGGCGCCAGCATCAAGTTAGGGGTTGAATTACTCAGTATAAAACGCGAGATGGGATGTATCGCTTTTTTGGAGGCGAGCGGAAGAAACTTACCCACACATACACTAGCAATCGATTGGGCGAAAAAGAGAGCCCAGTCTAGCAATCCTTCCCCATGAGTAATGTGTTGCACATAGGGCAATGAGTGGATTCACTTTTGCTTGAAACGCGTATGGGTGACGAAGAGTCAATCATCGCTTAGTATGGGGGCGTTCACTTCTCATTTCCCTAACCTGAAGGAAGTTTCACATGTCTCGTTTGGCTGAATTTCGCAAGCTTGAACAACAACTGGCCGAACAGCTCGCAGAGCTCGAGTCGATGAAAAGTGACTCCGGTCTGAAAAAAGAAATGGAATTTGAGAGCAAACTACGTGCGTTGCTTGGCGAGTACGGCTTCAGCTTGAAGAACATCATTGGCATCCTGGATCCAGAGGCTGGCCGTCGTACCTCGGCACCAATAGTTGCCTCCGTAAAGGCCATCCGTAAGGCTCGCGAAGTGAAGATTTACAAGAATCCAAACTCGGGTGAGGTGATCGAAACCAAGGGAGGAAATCATCGACAACTGAAAGAATGGAAAGTCGAGTTTGGCGCAGACGTTGTTGACTCGTGGCGTACTCAGTAAGATCAGTTTGATGACCAAGGGCCTGTAAGGGCCCTTTTTTATCGGTGCGAATGATAAAACCAGAGTGCAAGTCTTGACCCGGTCCTGCACCAGTTTAATTGCTGGTTAGATCCTTGAATTTCGCCAAAATCTTGGAAGCCTACATTTCATCTGATGCTCTAACCCATAATGGGAGTCGAAGACGACCTCTAGCAGTTTTATTTGCATTCGTATGGTGTGTCAGTTTTGGGTCGCAGGATAACTATCCTGGCATCGGGACATGTAAAGAATAACTGGTTTTTCCGAATCAGAGATACTTCTTGAATGTCGTTGCCGTGATTGCCGTAATGATGCCGAGCATCACAGCACAAGGGAAAAACACAGCCATGGGATTGAGCGAAAAGGGTAGGGACAAGTAGATAACCCAGGGCACGATCAGCAGTGGTATCACGGCTCGCTTAGCTCGATGGTAGACAAAGCTACTTTCTCGCCCTGCGCCAAATTTACGTAGGTCCCGGCGCATCAGTCCATCGACAAAACCAGTGAACATGGCCAGCAGAAACAGGGGGATGGCCAGGACCAGAATGGTAAGGCGCACCACGAAGGTAAAGGTGACATACACAGCCGTCAGCATGAAATCCTCAATGGTTACGTAGAACTGATTGATCCACTCCCAGAAGCCATTGCCATGGTTAGGCCCCCGCGCCTGCTGGGCAAAATCTGCAAAGCCGGTCTTGACCAACAACCACTGATTGAGAAATTCCAGTATCTGGATGATCGTTCGCCCAGGCTGCTGGAGGATGAGTGAAGATTTGAAGTGTTGACTAAGCCAGCCCAGTTCATTGGTCAGCATGGCCTGGCTGTGCCGCCAGCCCTGATCGCCCCAAAAGAGCAATAAACCTGCAAACTCGATCAGGATCGAGAACAGCAACGAGGCGATCAGTACACCAATAATGCGTAAAACCAAGCCAATCACCGAGACGATTAATCCTGGGCGCTGGATTGGTTGTGGCGGCGTGTTCTGGGTGGAAGTCGCCATCGTTCACTCCATTGTGCGTTGCAGAGTCGATGCCATCACGATCCTTCTGGATAGTTTTCTGCTGAGTCAAAAACCTGCAGCAGGGGCGGGCTACCCGGCCTGATCCAGATCGAAGTTGGTAGTTGGGCCGCCACCGCTTGCGCTCCACCATTGCCCCGCCTGCGCGTTATAGGTCGCCCGCATTCGCTGGGTGAGCTCCTGCAGGTCCTTGGGCATGGCATCGTCGTTGGAGGGTTTTGGCAACGGCATGCGGACTTTCCAGAGCTGCCCACCGGTCTGGAAGGAGAACATTTGCCCCTTGGGTAAACTGACGATATGAGCCGGCTCGATCAAGGGCACGCTGGTGCTACTGACGCGGTCTTGCGAGGAGGATGTGAAGTCCGTGTTGGCCTCAGGATCGGAGGTGTCGGTGGCACCCGACACCAGGGTCTTGGTCAGCACGTTAACCTTGGGCAACTGTTGGGTGAGCAGTTCCGCAGTGGCGGTTTCGCGCACCCGCAGTATCTGCAGGGTGTTGAAGTTACCAATAACCTGGCCGGCCTTGGCTCGGTTGCCGATTCGCGCTTCGATATCGCTCAGGGTTTGGGTGTAGGCCGTCACCTGGATGCCGGCGCCACCGCCCTTGTTGATCAGCGGGATGAACTCATCGCCCATCAACTCATTGAACTCATCGGCGTGCAGGTTGATCGGCAACTTGTCACTATTGTTACCCGATTGGGGCAGACCATGGTCAATGCCATGTTTGTATATGTGGCCAGCGACCGAGACCAAATCGGCAAACATGGAGTTGCCCACAGCGGCGGCCACCTCGGCGTCGGTCAGCGCATCCAGGCCGACGTAGACGATCCCGCGTTTTCGGATGATCTGCATCCAGTCGAAGATCGGCCGTGGGTCGTCCAGATCGGTGTAGTCGGGGGCCAACAGTTGGGCTGTCTTGCCTGTGGTGAGTTTCTCCAGCAGCGGCAGTAGCGAGGCCACGATTTTGTCGAAGTAAGTACGGTCATAGCGTACCGCCGAACGCAGTCCATCCAACACTGGATCGAATACCCGTTTCACCGCCAGGTACTGCTCGATGGCCACGACACGCTTTTCGCGCCCGATCATATGTCGGGGAATGTTTTTCTCGGTGAGTTTGCCTTCAAGCTGGACGATCACTTCCCACGCCTTCGGGTCAGTTTTGGCGAAAAACTGCTGGGCGTATTCGATGAACAGTGCGTCGATGTTGACCACATGCCGTTGGATCTGCAGGTAGTCCGGGCGTCGACCCAACTCGATCAATGCGCGGGCGATGATGTTGACGAAACGCCAGGCAAACTCGCGAAAGGCCGCGGAGTTACCTTCGCCGCTGAGCTGCCCGGCGATGCGTGACGCCACTTCCGAGATACGCCCGAAGCGTCCCACCGCATTGTATCGAGCAGAGATCTCCGGCCAGCCTAGATGGAAAACATAAAACTCTTTATCCCGACCGGCCCGTTTGGCTTCGACATACATTCGTTTGAGCAATTCAGCATCGCCTTTCGGATCGAAGACGATGACCACCTCATGTTCGATGCGATGAATGTCCTGGGTGATGTACACCTCGGCGAGTCGCGTCTTGCCTACACGGGTAGTGCCGAGCACCAGGGTGTGTCCGACTCGTTCGCCCAGCGGCAGACTGACTTCCGTTTCATCGGGCTCGACCCCATGCAATAGTGGCGAGCCACCTACCGGGGGCAAAGGACGCAACGGATTGAAGGCACTGTCCCAGGCCGTGACACGGGCCAGTATCGAGAGTGGAAACGGTGCATGCTCCAGGCGCCGTTCGAGTCCACGGGCCAGACGGTAGCTGGTCGGTTGGTCGACATAGTGGGCGACCGCCGGATCCTGGGCCTCGACCAAGCGCTGGGTGTGTAGACGGCTCCAGCGAAAGCCACGACCCATGAACAACCACTTACGGCTAACCGGAATCTGCCGACTGGTCAGTTCGTAGCGGGACAGCCGGCGGATATTGCGTCGATAGCGCAACACCTCCCTGGCTTGGCGCAGCCGGATCAGGCCGAACAGGGCATAGGCCAGCGCTGCAACCCGACCGATCTCGGGTGACAGGGCCACAGCCCAGGGCGAGTATACGCACAACACCGCGGCAGCGATGCAGATCGCTACGGTGTACAGCTCCACCGCTGGCCGGAGCTTGGACTCCATCGCATGCTCGGCCATGACCTGGACTCACTGTACCAGTGAGGTGGCAGTGATCAAGACGGGGTAGTGCTCAATCTGCAGGCGGGTGGCGATGTCGTTACCGTTGACCGGCAGGATGGTGATGCCCGGAGCAACTGCTCGAATCCGGGCCAGGGCTTCATTATCGACCACTTCGACGGCGAGGCCTGCCGCGCCCATTTCCTGCAGTTCAGGAGCGCGTTGACGCAGCCAAGTCAGCGACTGGGGATCGTCACCAACCAGGAAAAATGGCTGTAAGCCCGGCATGCTCAGAGCCCGTGACGTGATCTGGCCGGGGCTCAAGTGGGAGCTACGGACGGGCAGTATCCAGGTTTCATCGGCAAACGTGGACAGGTCCGCATGCACGGGCCGATCAGCCTGAACTCTGTTATTTATCGGCACGCCCATGGCTGGAAAATCGGGGTGTGTGAAGTCGCTAGGCTGATCTCCGGCTACGGTCAGTTCCGGCTGGGCGAAAGGTGCCAAGAGCAGGATGAAATAACAGGCAATGGTGATTCGCTTCATGGTGGTGTGCCCTGTTCAAAGGAAATCAGCAGTTGTTCGAGTCTCTGGGAAAAGCCAGCACGGTAGCGTGCTGCCGGCGCGCCTCCTGCCGGACGGTGATAGCGCCCTGCAGCCAAGACCCAATCACCGGTGGCGGCGTGATGCTCCTGCAACAGTGCGGCGGTTACGGCGAGATTTCGGTAGGGATCGAGGGCTTCGCAGGGAACGGAAAAACGTTGCCCGTGGTAACCCAGGTTGGTTTGTCCAAGACCGACATCGACCCGCTTGGCGTCATGCAGGGCGAGCGCCTGAAGCAAGGCGTGACAGGCGGCCTGGCGAGTGGCGAAGCGGTAAGGATTACCGGCGATGTTCAAGGTCCACGGCCAGGGCAGCAGTCGATCACGGACGCGGAGTCCACTCTCCTGCTGGGCAATCGCGAACAGCACCGTCGAAGGGATGCCGGCGTTATGCGCCGCCAGTTGATAGGCCGGAGGCGGAAGTTCGTCCGCCTGGGCGGCGAGCATCGTCAGCAGGAGCGCAAGACCACTCAGTCGAGGCGTTGCCATTGTCCGTTCACCTGTTGAAATGTGGCAGGCAATGGCCCCGGAGCACCCAGGCTGAACCAGCGACCACGGTCATGGTTCAGGGTGATCTGCCGGTGTTGAACCTTGGCCGGATCGATGTCCGCTTGCCGAGCCCAGCTACGGACGCGTTCATCCTGGCCTTGGCTGCCCACCAGGTAGATATCGAACGCCGTGTCGCTGCTTTGCAGACGCTGCGCTTCGTCGGTGCACGCCTGGCAGTGGTCCTCCACAAACAGGGCCTGGCGCGGCATGACTGATGAGCTGGCAGGGGGTGGGGACGCCATGCCCTGGATCGGCAGCAGCCCGGGAAATAGCTTGGTCCATGCCGCGGTGTAAGCGTTTTGGTAAGCCAACTCGCGCTCGGCGCGTTTGGCTTCCAGCGCTACCTGTAATTCGGCATAGCGCTGGCGCTCTTGGTCGGTCTGGGCTTCGACCCCGAGTGCGGTCAACGGATCGAGGTTCGGGCTCCAGAAACCGCGCGGGCTGGCTTGGATCTGTTCGAAACGCGTCCACTCCTGCTCCGTCAGACCCCAGCTTGCCGCCTGTTCAGAGTGAGAGCGCCCTAGGGGAGCGGACTGCGTGTCCTGTATTCGTGACGGTGTCGTCATGGGATTGCCCATCGCTGCTCCTGTGCTCAGTAGCGAAACGAGACAGACAACGGTGGGCAGTAGCGCTTTGTTCATGATCACTACTCAAGGGAGGTGCACGGTCTGATCTGGCTGAGCGGCCACCGCGAAGATGGCTGAGTTCGGCTCCAGTCTTTTCAGGCGCCAAGCCCCTTGCTGCTCACCGCTATGTAGCAGCCGGACATCCGTGAGCGAGCGACTGTCATGAGGCGCGACCGCCAGAAAGCGCTCACCACCGCGGGACTCGACACTCAATACTGAAAACGGTGGCGAGAGCGGGGTGGGTTCGGGGCGAGTGGTCTTTTTCGGTTTGGTCGCAGAAGGCGTCGGCGATGGGGGTAATGGCTGGGTCTTGTGCTCCAGGAGCTGCTGCTCGACCTGTTCAAGGCGTGCGCGCAGCGCTGTCAGGTCTGCCTGGGTGGCGCGGGCTGCGAGACTATCGCGCAGTTCCTGTATCTCTTGCGCCCACTGATCCAACATCGGATCGAGGGTATTGACCTGTTGCTCACCAGTATCGACCGTCTGCTTAAGGTCTTTCAGCGCGTACTGCAGCTTCTCCTGGGCATCCTTGAGTGCGCTTGAATCATGTTGCAGGGTGTCCAGGGTTTGTAGGTGTTGGGTGTTCGTGCTCTGCAGTTCGGCCACGCGTTGATACTGGTTATACAAACCACCGCTCAGGCCGGCGACCGCCAAGCAAAGTAGCCCAATGATGAGGGTTTGAAACGTCGAGGCTCTCATGGGTGTGCCTCCAACAGATGGGGCGAGACGGGTGTGATCAGCGTGCCGCCGGCCTCCGTTTTCTGCTGTTCGAAGCAGACTGAACGGCTGACTTCGTCGGTCGTGAGTAGCCAGGCGGGGCCAGCGAGCACTTGGAGCGCGCGGCGCAAAGAGATCGGGCCGAGCCGGTAATGGGCCGCGGGCAGGGGCCGAGTAAACAGCACCCTCACCGACGGGGTAACGGGGCAGAGCGCATAGCCCGAGCGCTGCAATACGTACTGCATAGCCTCCTGCACTGAAGGGTTCAGGCTGGACAGGATGCTCACTTCAATGATTTGGGCAAGAAGATCGCGTTGTTCCGTGGTGGGCTCGGTGCTAACCAGCGTGTAGCGGCCATAACGAAGCTCTGCCGGATGGCTTTCTTCGGCTATGCCCTTCGAGTGCTCGGCCCGATTGGAGCTACTGTCTATCTCTGGATTGGTCGGCAAAGGGTCGGGGATTTGCGCGGTGCAGGCGCTCAACAAACCCAGCAGGCAGACAGGCGTGAAAAAACGCTTCATGGAAGAAACCTCATATCAGATTCAGTGCAGAACCTGACATGAGGTGAAGGAACGATTCAGTGAGAAAGTTGATTTGAGGTGGGTCGTGTTAACGCTGAACACGTTGCTATTCATCGAAAATGGCGAGCCCATCCAAGACGGCAGCGTCGGGGTCGAAGATCAACAATCGCACATCCGCCAATGCCGCCAGATGCAGTACGTTGACCAAGGCTTCCGGTGTGCCTGCGTCGAGTTGTTCTTGTCTCAAGCTCGAATAACGATTGCCCTCATTGTTCAACAAGTTATCGTCCGTCCATGGCGTGCCGATCAATTTGCAACCGATACCGCAGCAATCTGGAAGCGTAAAAAGCCCGAACAAAAGGCCGGTCTGCCGCAGAGCGAAGTTACTGACCCACTCTTTCAGATAAAGCATCGCTGCTTCGGGAAGATGTGCGGTGCTGATTTCCCAGGCTCGACTGTAGTGTCCCGTTTCGAAGCTCAAGCGATGGACCATGGCTTGTGCCTCTTCCAGGGAGTACAGATCACCGAGGTGATGCCGCTCGTTGAGCATTTCGCCTATCACAGCGTAGATTACTTGGCGTACTAGCCCAGTGGACTGGCAGCGTTCATCCAAATCATCCGAAATGGATTGGCTTTCGCTGATCAAGGCGAAATCGTCATTGAACAGGCAGGCGAACAGTTGCACCTCATTGTCGGGCAGATGGGCTTGTGAGTCGTGCACGGGTCGAAAGCAGGGAGGGCAGTCGTTTTCGTAGGTGATCAGTAGCAGCCGTTCGATATGAAGGTTGTCGTAACCGCGAGCAAATGGGTTGGGGGCCGTCAGCACGGCTGCAGCTTGGTGCGTGGGGTTCATGAAGGTTCTCCAGAATGATAATGGACAAGGCGCCCGAAGACGCCTTTGAGGATTAAAGCCAGCCATGTTCGGCAAGAGAAAGTGGACGACCTTCACCCACGATGAAGTGATCCAGTAAGCGCACTTCGATCAAGGCCAAGGCCTCCTTCAGCCGTGCGGTCAAGACGCGATCCGCCTGGCTGGGTTCCGTACACCCTGAGGGGTGGTTGTGAACAAAAATGGCGGCCGCAGCGTTATGCGCTAGGGAACGCTTAACGACTTGGCGGGGGTAAACGCTGGCGCCATCAATGCTGCCGTGAAAGAGGACTTCGAACGCCAGCACCCGGTGTTTGGCATCGAGAAAAATCACACCGAAGACTTCATGCTCTTGTTGCGCAAGATGCAGTTTTAGGTATGCGGCCACGGTGTCGGGCGATGTCAGGTTAGGACCTCGGGCGAACAGCCGACGATCCAGAATATGCAGTGCTTCGTCGATCACCTGGTTTTCTTGGACGATACGATCAGCCTCGAAATCCGAAGTATCGATCAGTGTGAGTTGGGTGCTCATGGTGGTACCTCCGAAGGCAACAATCAGGGGTACACACCCGAGGGGAGTGGTGTCCCCGAGGTGGATATAGAGTTGTGGGCGTTAGCAGGTGACGCGCTGTTTACAGCCGAGTGAATCGGTGGCGTTGACCGTGTAGGTATGAACCACAACTGTCGCAGGGCAATGGGGAAAAGGCTTTTATTCCCCAGCCGGTTTCGGGATCGAAGTCGGCACTGATGGGCATTAACCGAACCAGTCCACGATGGATACCGGCGATGCGTTTCTCGATTTCATCCGTCGTGTAGTAGAGCGATAACGTGCTGTAGTCCTCGTAAGCAGCCGCGAACAGGCAGTCGTCGCAAAGCCAGAAGGATTCCATGTTGGTTATCCTGTGCTGATTGAAGAAAAGGCGCTCGAGGGAGCGCCTTGATGAGGAACATCGTGGACTGTTCAGGCGGACTGAACGGTACGGGAGGCGTCACGGCGAGCCGTGCGGGGAGTGGGTTGAGATTCAGGTTCGACCCGAGCCTCTGTTGGATGTTCGGTCTCCTCGGCTTCGGCATCAGCCGACGTTGTAGAGGGTTCATTGATCGGCGCTTGCTCAGCAGGTGCTGTTGCTTCCTGCCTGGCGGGCGCTTTGTACTCGAACGTGCCGTTGACCTTGATCCAGTCGATGAACAGCAAACGGCCTTTCAGGCTGGCGCCCGGTTGACCTTGTTTATCGCCTTTCTCGTAGAGAAACGGATCGATCCACAGATCGCCGATACGGAACGACAGCAAGACCTTTTTCTCGGCTTTGACGGCGTCCATGTAGAGACGAATCAAGCGTTCAGCTTCACCCCCAGCGACTTTGCAGTCGAAGCGGGTGTACTCGACCGCATCGGTGGCACCGTGCAGGGCTGCGATATCGCAGGCCATGAATGGCTGGCCGCGGCGGACTTGTACTTCACGAACACGGTTGAGGTAGCCGATACCGACGGTGTGCAGGTTGAAGTAGGTGGTCGCTTCTTGGGAATGGTTGGCGTGGGCCATGGTGGTTCTCCTGTTTCAAGGGAAAACGGTGACGCACAGTCCCTGACGGGGAAGTGAGTCCCCGTCAGGGTAGGTAAGGTGAAGTCGAGCAATGAACGACTCGCCACCGGCAAGCCGATGACGATCAGAACGATGCGTCTGGGGGAATAGCGGTGCAGCAGAGAAACGTCTGCGGTGGTGATTCGCAGGCATGAGGTAGTGGGCATTCATCACCGCTGAAGCGGTAACCGCGCGAGCTTCCGAACGCTGATCGCACTTGGGTAAACCACCACTAACGTGGCGTAGCCTTGAAGGTTCTGGCTACCTGGGCTGGGCTGTCGACGACAGCGAACCACGGCCTTTGTATAAGCCTGTCACAGGGGAGCGTCAAGACGCTGCCACCCTATTTTTTAAGGCCGGAATACGGTGGCAGTCACTGGAATTAAGAAAAGGAAAAAAAGAGACTGGTGCTAAATCGCTCATGTGATGGTCTCCGAAATAAAAACACCCTGCGAAAGCTTAGCCCTCGCAATGTGTGGGAGTTACCATCTCATTACCCGTTCGCCTATCCCCTATCTTAAGGGGGGAACGGTGCCCTGTCTTTCATGGGGCTTGTTCATCCGCCAAGATTTCGTCTCTCCGATTATGAAGGCCGACAAACCCGTTATCCACCCATGCCGATCGAGAATTAAGGGCTGCGGCATTTACTTACCCGTCATCGATTGTCCTTTAATCTCGCCACTATTGAATGGCGGTCACTTTCGTATTCCGTTGCAGCAGCGCATTGGGGCTTAACACCAATGTGTCGCCGTCCCCAAGCCCGGAAATGACCTCAACCATGTCCCCTAGGTTACGACCCAGTGTGACTATGCAGTACTCGACGGTGTTGTCCTTGCGTAGGCGCAAGGTATGCGCTCCGGCGCCGTCCTGAACAACGGTAGAGATTGGCACAAGCACCGCAGGTTGAGCAGGTATTGCCAGTTCGACTTCACCCGCCATGCCGGACGGGATTCGATTGCCTGGGTTTGGAAGCCTGAGTTCGATGCGCATGCCGCCGCTGCTTCCCGAAATGTTTTTTGCCATACGGGTGACGGTTGCTTTCATGGCGGGGCCGGAAAGTCCTTGGAACTGGACGGTCGCCGCTATCCCGGGGCGGATGTGCATCACTGCACTCTGCGGGGCGTCAACCACAACTCGCAGGGGGTCCAGGCTGCTCAGTTCAAAGAGCGGCAATGTGCTCGCTGCTTGATCGCCTATCACCCTATCGCCGTCATCTACGTTGCGGGCCGACACCACGCCACCAAAGGGGGCTTTGACGATCTGGAAGCGTTGTTCCTCTTCCAGGCCTGCCAGCTGCGCAGTGGCCGCAGCCCAGGAGGCTTGATCCACCGCATAGCTGGCCTGGCGCTGTTCGTAGACTTCACGCGCTATCGCCCCCGACGACACCAATGTCTGTGCCCGCTTCAGGTTGCTTGCTGATAGCTTTGCATTGGCCGCCGCCAGTTGCAGTTGGGCATTCGCCTGGCGAACATGTTGGTCAATTTCGGGCGCACTGACCTCGGCCAGCACTTGCCCCTTCGCCACCGTATCGCCTATATCCACCTGCCGTTTGGTGAGAATGCCGGTGGCTCGGGCAAAAATGAATGCGTGTTCGCCGGGGCGCGACGTCGCAGGCAGGACGAGCGTCTGCGTGTCCGGCGCGGCTCTTACCGTCACGGTTTTCACTTGAGGGCTTGCAGTTTCATCGGTTGCCGATGCTGATTTTGCATCGCAGCCGGCAAGGGAGAATGCGAGAAGCAACGTCGTCAACGAGATGAAACGCAAGCAAGAAGAAGTGCCGGTGCAAGGTGAGGTTGACATGGTGGATCCTGGGGTCAAGAAAGGCGTTCGGCAGTGAGCGAAGAAAGGTGTCGGGCTTTGCGTCGCCGACCTGACGCCGCAAGGATCGCCGGGACGACGAGCAAGGTCGCTGGTGTTCCCAGCAATAGCCCGCCAATCACGGCTCTGCCCAAAGGCGCGTTTTGCTCTGCGCCGTCACCCAGGCCCAATGCCATGGGAATGATGCCAAGCAGCATGGCGCACGCAGTCATCAGGACGGGCCTGAGGCGTACCGAGGCGGCCTCGAAGGCCGCGAGCTCAGGGTCATGACCGGTAATGATGAGATTCCTGGCGAAACTGGTGACCAGTACGCTGTTCGCCGTGGAGACGCCGATGACCATCATTGCGCCCATCAGCGCCGGAACAGAAAGCGGGGTGTGGGTAACCCATAGTGAAATCGCGGAGCCGGTGAGGGCAAAGGGTAGTCCGCACATGGCCACTAAAGGGTAGGTCCAGGATTGAAAGTTGACCACCAGGAGCAGGAACACCAATAGTGCGGCGAGCGCCAATCCATTAGTAAGCTCGGTATAGGCCGACTGCATGGCTTGTGCCTGTCCGCCTATTTCAATATGGTTCCCGGGTTTGAGCTGAGGACTCAATGTGTTGATCACATTCGTCAGCGCATGAAGCACGGTCCCTAAGTCGGTTTGACGGATATTGGCAATAACATTGAGGGTGGGGGCCAGCATCGTTTTGTCGATACTGGCTGGTACGGTGCGTCTTGCCACGCTGGCTATGGTGCGTAGTAGGACCTGTTCGCCATTGGTATAGGTGCGCACCGGTATGTTGAGCAGAGTGTCAATATTCTGAAGGTCATTTGGAAGTGCTTGCACTTGTACGACGTAGGCTAATGTCGTGGCCTGGTCTACCCAGTAAGTGGGCGAGACGGTGCTTGCCGATCCCAGTACTGACAATATTGCCCGGCTGGCATCTTCCGAGCTGATGCCCAGCTGTGCCGCCCGGGTTCTGTCGATCTGGATGTAGTATTCCGGTAGATCAAGCACCTGCTGCAACGCGACATCCGTCGCACCAGGGACCGTCCTGAGCCTGGACTGGATCGCACGAGCAATCTTGAGGTTGCCTTGTGTATCGCGCCCAGTGATCTTTACTTCGAAAGCACCCAGTGCCGAGCCCGCCAGCGTGCGGCTGGTAGCATCGGCTGGGCGGTCAAACATCACGATATCCGGAAACTTCGACGCAATGTGCTGACGTATTTCGTCAAGATAACCTGCGCTGGGTGCGTGATGGGCTCGCAACTGGATCATCACCTCCGCCTCGAACGGGCCGACGACAGCGCTGTCGACAAAGCCTAGGTTGATGGGGTCGGGAATGCCGATTTGTTCGTAAAGAGTCTGCAATTCGTCCTGAGGGATAATCTTGCGAATTTCTCGCTGTACGGCTGCCAACCTTTGAGCGGTCTCCTCAATTCGGAGGCCGGCAGGAAAGCGCACTTGCAGGCGCAGTTGACCAGCGTCTATTTGCGGGAAGTACTCCTGCCCCAGGGAAGTTGCTGCGAGCACACCCAGCCCAAGCAGGAGCGCCAAGCTGATGAGAAGCTTCGTGCCGTTCTGGTGCAAGCTATTGAGCAGGCGACTCTGCCGATCCCTGATGTGGTCGATGACCTGCTCTACCCGATGGTTGGCAGCCAGTAGCAAGGGCGCCATACGGGCCTTCGGGGAAGCACGTGCTTCAAGGTCCTTCGGCAGCATCAATGAACACAGTACGGGGATCAGCGTTCGCGAGAGCATGAAAGATGCGAGCATGGCGAAGATTACCGCCAGGGCCAGAGGGGCGAATACCCAGGAGGAAAGGCCTGTCAGCAATAGGATCGGCGTGAGCACGATACAAATGCACAGCGTGGATACAAACTCTGGGAATACCACTTCTTTTGCGCTATCAAGAATGGCGGTGGGTACCGCCTTACCCATCGCGACGTGCCGGTTGGTGTTCTCTACGTCGACCACCGCGTTATCGACCAGTATGCCAATCGCAAGTGCCAGGCCGCCCAGCGTCATAATGTTGAAAGTATTGCCGAGCAGGTGCAGCGCCAGCGTCGAAGCCAGGAGCGCCAGTGGGATGTTGGCGAGCACAATCAGACTCGAACGCCACGAACCAATGAACATAAGCACGACCAGCGCGACCAGTACGCCGACCAATACGCCCTCGTTAACAACGGACTGAATGGCATTGTTGACGAATATTGACTGGTCGAACACGGCTTCGATGCGCATTCCGGCAGGGGCCGAAGCAATCACCTCCGGCAAACGCGCCCTGACGGCCCTGACTATATCCACGGCGGACGCACCGCCCAGTTTAATCAGTGACACGGAAACAGCACTGGCGCCATCCATTCGCGCAATACTGGTTTGCAGTGCTGCGCCATCGCGCACTGAAGCAACATCACGGACGTAGATGACGTTGGTTCCATTCGACTTGATGGGGAGGCTCATGAAACCCTTCACGTCGACAGGGCTGGCCTGCACGGTAACCTGCAACTCCTGCGCCCCTTCACGCAGGCTGCCCGACGGTAGCGTAGGAGCACCGTGTTCAATGGCGTTGGTGACTTGGCTTGCCGTGAGGTTATAGGTTTGCAGCGCCACAGGGTTGAGATCGATCATGACTTGGCGCGCTGCGCCACCATACGGAAGCGTCATGAGAATGCCGGGGATGGATTGAATCTGGGAGCGCAGTTGTAGCCGTGCGTAATCGTACAACTGAGCTTCGGTCATCGAGTCAGAAGACAGTACCAACTGCAACACGGGCGTACTGGAAACGTTGTTACGCACGATGAATGGCGGCGCAGTCCCTGCCGGCATGCGCCTGAGCATGGTCTGTGACACTGCTGTGATCTGCGTCAGCGCACGATCTATGGGCGCGCCGGGTTGCAGGTCCACGCGAATTATCCCGATCCCATTGATTGTTTGTGAGCCCACCTGTTTCAGGTCATCAACATTATTAAGAATTGAAATTTCTGACAGTGAAGTAATCTTCGCTGTCATTTCTGCCGCCGGTAGTCCGCTATACGTCCAGAGCACCTTGACCGACGGTATATCGATCCTGGGCAGGATATCGGTCGGCATGTGCCGTGCAAAGAGCCCGCCAAAAATCAACAGCATCAGCGCAATGACCGCGATGGTGTAGCGGCGGCTCAGTGCATATTGGACAATCCACATTTGCAGTGACTCATCTGTTTTTTAGAGGTGGGCATTGATGCCGCTCGCCCAGGCAGCGAATGAACCCTGGGCAAGCGGACCCTCAGTGAGGTTAAGTTTCAGAACTCGACGGGAAAAGGCGCTAACGTGCCGTTGGCATATAAAGGTGGCAGGTCGGGCGTGCTGTTTTCCAGAACCAGGAGCATGGCGCGTTTGGGCGCAAAGCCTTTATGACGAATATCGGCAGGCATCGCGCACACGTCCCCAGGGCGCATGGCGACTCGGCCTAAGGGCGCGCCTGTTTCTTTGTCCTGAAGCGTCCAGTGAATTTCATCGGTCAGTTGTATGAACCATTCCGGGCGGTCGTTACCGTGAGTTACCGGTAACACGTGCTCTTCGCTGGACATGCAAAAAAGACTGTTGCGCGTGGAGGAAACCGTCGACGGTATCCAGGTCACCTCGGAGCGAGCAATGTGATCGAACACATTGACTGCATGAAGGCTACCCTCGAAACCGGGTTCTGTTTTCACCTGTGGCCGATCAAACTCCAGATGCAGATCTTTAAACGACTCACTGATGGGCTGCCCGGAAGCGCTGGATCGGGCAACTGCATCGCCGGGCAAGCCGAGCATCCTTTTTGCTGGCTGGGTGAAACCTCGCGTCAGGGAAATCCGAGCTGGCCTGCCTTTGGGGCCGTGAGCCGAACCTGTCTCGCGCGGGACACACAATGGGTCATACCCTTCATTGATCCAGTCGTTCGCGATGCCTTGGAAGACCTCCAGGACCTGCTCCGTATCGAACGTTTCGTGATAAGCGATCCCGGCTTTTTTGTAGCTGGGATGATGGGTGCCCGCGAACATTTCAACTTTTCCATAATAATTAATGGTGCCGAATATATCGTCGAAGAAAATCCAGCCATAAAGAAACTCCCAGCCCAAGTCTCGTACCATGGCGCTTAGGAACAGTTCAACATGCATATAGTGAACACCGCCCGGCCAGCGGATAATTGCAAAGTTGTTATCCCTGCTAAAGGAGAACTGTCCCAGGCTAAAGAGTTGATACTCAGTGTCGAGTGTTTCAAGTGATTGAGGTGCTGCGGATAATGTCTGCGACATGATGAGCTCCGGTAAGGTGGCGAACGGTTAGCCACGTGCACAAATGTCGGCCCAACGCTCTTGCGTCAGGTCGCCTGATAGGGTCTGAATCAATGCAACGGCAGGTTGGTCACTTCCCAAACGGTAAGCGGTGTTGGCGGGTAGCAGGACAAGGTGTCCGCGGCGGGCCTGGACGTTTCCCATGCACGCTCCCGACGGCGGCGCTTCTAGTAAATGAGCGCCTTGCGACGCCGGCGCCGGCAACGTCTGAGGGGGAACAGTAAAAAAGTGAGCGTGACATCACCATCCATGATGAGGGCAAACTCATCATGGGCGGCGATGAACCAAGGGGAGTTATGTTGGATCTTTATCACTTCTGTGACGTATTCGATATTTTTGGTAACGGCAACGCGTTCGAAAAAATCTGAACGTTGCGCGACGTCAAAGATATTTGAGAATGCGTAGTGCTCAGGCTTGGCGGAAAATAAGTCCAATGATCCCTTTCTAAAATTGGTCAATGAGCCTGTAACGGTATATGCAGACATAGCTATCCCTTCCCTGTATGAGCTAAAAAATACAATGCTGTTTTTAATAACTTTTTGCAGCGGATCGCTACAGTCCGAGCACACGAGAAAGTACGCTGCGTAAGTGCTCAGGCGAGTACAACGAGAGGTTGCCGTGCCAGGCGATATGAGCATCGGGCCTTACCAAAAGACACGCGTCTTCTCTATCATCAAGCAGAGCCGACCAATCGCCGTACAGGTCTTCCACATCGCGCCCTGGCCCTACCGTTACGCAGCGAACGGCTAGACCAAACACCTCATTGATTTGCCTGGCCTGCTCGACCCAGGCGCCACCTGCAATACCGGTGATTACCGTGAATTGGCCTTTGCCTACCAAATCCAGGGTGGACAGTTGACGGCCGTTTTTATTCACCCACGCGTGTGGCAGTCGACCGCCCGCGCGCAACGAGGGTTGATAGAACAATTCACTGTCCTGGGAAAATACAAAAGGCTCATCTGCATCTTCTACAATCGCATCGGATTGATAGCGAATGTTCAGCTCCACGCCTTGGGTCGCAAATTCGTAGGCTTTCAACTGAATAGCTTTCCTGAGGGCCTTCCTGCGTTGGGCGCCTTCTGGCGTGTCGTGTTCCAACGAGCGAATATTCTGGTTCATCTGCTCCGCGGACAGACCTGTCGTCAGGTCCAGCGCCTGAAAGAGCGCTGCGAAGTCCTCGACGCTTTTATTGGCCCGGCGAATAATCTGCCGCCCGACGGGAATGCGCTCGGTATCGTAGGTTTCAAGCAGTGAAGGTGACGCCGTTCCTGCAAGGACTAGCGATAGTTTCCAGGCCAGGTTGTAGGCGTCCTGAATCGAGGTATTGGAGCCCAGGCCATTCGTCGGTGGATGGCGATGCACCGCGTCACCCAGGCAGAAGACCCGTCCCTGGCTGTAACGCGCCGCATACATCTCATTGACAGTCCAAAGGGAAATCGAAGAAATTTCGACCTCCACCGACGTGTCGCCCACAAACTGATGAACAATGGCAATCGCTTGCTCGTTCGTTAATTCAGGCGCTGGGCCGTTTATGTCATAGCCCCAGACAATCTGCCATTCGTTCCAAGGCCTGACCATCCGTAAAAGGCCCATGCCAATGCCCCCGATATCGACCCCTGGTTGCAGCATCCACCACAGGTAACCGGGACGATGAGCCACATATTGACTCAGGTCTGCTCGCAGAATAATGCTGATACTGCCACTTTTGCCCATCTTGCCTTCCATGGGCAATTGGAGGTCCGCCGCGACTTTGCTATTAGCGCCGTCTGCCCCCAGCAGGTATTTACAGCGAATACTGTATTCGCTTCCGCTCAAGCGGTCCCTGACCTGGACAACTACACCGTCCGGATCCTGCTGATGGCTCAGGTATTGACTATCAAAGCGCACGTGGCTGCCTTGGGAAACTGCCCTGCCTAACAGGATGGGCTCAAGCAAGTGCTGGGGCAGGTCACATTGCTCGCAGGGACTGGCCAGCAGGTAGTCGCTTCGCCGCTTGGGGTCGTTGGCGCCGTAAGGCAAGCGACCAAGTTCCTTGCCGGTCAGACTGTTGCAGAAGACGACGTTACCCATGACCTCCAACGGTGCCGCTTTGGCAATCACGTCTTGATGCACACCCAGGTCCCGAAGCACTTCCAGGGTACGGGTGTTGATGTAGTGAGCCCGAGGCGTATCGGCGAGCCATCGATACTTAGTGATGACTAGGTTGGCGATACCGGCATTGCTCAGGGCCAGTGCGGCGGTCGAACCGGCCGGCCCACTGCCGATGATGATGACATCTGTTTCAAGCATGAAGCGCACTCCTATGCAGTTGTTAAATCCAAAGTCTTTACGCTCATCTTGTTGGCTTGCGGTTTAATCCATGCGCTTCATTGCCGCGAACGACTACTTAGCGGCCTGTTTGGTGGGCAAAAACCCAAGAGGGGTCCATGGCCGATCGCAGCCAGGTATTTTCATTGGACATTGCCTGGACTGCAGACACCCGCTCTATCCTTTCTTCGTAATATCGCGCGAAGGCTTTCTCATAGCGCAGCAGGCCAAACTCGCAAAGGTAACGTGAAAGAACCGCAGCATCTTCAATCGCCATGGCCGCGCCTTGAGCCATATGTGGTCGCATCGGGTGACAGGCATCGCCCAGCAGGGCGACGCGTTGCGCGTGCCAGGTATCGCATGGGGGGCGCTCAAACAGTGGCCATTTTTTCCAATCCGTAGCGGTGTCCAACAGCGCTCGAACGTGCGGATGGAAGTCGTGGAATCGCTCCAGTAACTCGTCACGGCTGCCCTCCTGCCAACCTCTGTCCGCGGGCCAATCAGGTTCGGGAAAACCGGCGACGAAGTAGTAATTCTTGCGGTCATTGTCCAGGTAGTAGGAGATGACAAATCGTTCCCCGTCCCACCATTTGGTAAGGTCGTCCAGTGGTGCGTGAGGCAACTTCGATGCATCAACGATTGCCCTGTAGGCTGCTTGACCAGCAAAGGTGGGCGGGGTGGGATCAAAGAGTGCCGAACGAATCTTGGAAAATACGCCGTCGGCCGCGATGACAAGGCGGGCTCGCTGTTGTGATCCATCTGCAAAGCCGAGCTTGACGTCTTCGCTGCCTTGTTCGATGGAGTTCAGTTGTTTGGCGTAATGAATGCTATCTGGTGCGATGCGCGACACCAGCGCTTCGTGAAAATCCGACCTGAGGATGGTGATATAAGACGCGCCATATTGAACGCTCATATGGCTTGCCAGCGGCAGTTCGAACAGGACGTCCGCAGTGGCTCCGCAGCGGCTGGTAAAACTGGCGGGAGTGAAACCTTTCTCTACCAGTTGATTTTGCAGGTCCAGGTCGTGCAACACGTTCATCAAGTTCGGCGTTAGATGAATACCTGCACCTACAGGGCCGAATGAGGGCGCTTGCTCAAACACACAGGCGTTGAAGCCCTTGGCTTGAAGCAGGGCGGTCATGGCCGCGCCCCCTAAGCCGCAGCCAATAACGGCGATATCCAATGGTTGATCCATGGTGCTTACTCCGTGATGAAATATAACAGCGCGGTGACCGGCAACGCGAAGCCCAGCCAAGAAGCCAATGACCAGCCGCCTTCGGCGAACGCCCAGCCACCCACTGCGGAGCCGGCTGCAGCCCCCATGAAAAAGGTGGTCATGTACAGGCCGTTGAGGCGCGCCCGAAACTCACTGCCCAGCGCGAATATCGTGCGCTGGCCCAGGGTCATGTTGGCCGAAACCCCGAAGTCCAGAACGACAGCCGCAATCACCAGTAAAACCAGAGCGGTAGTGGAACCCTGCGGGGCAATATGGGTAATCAGAAAAGCGGCTGCGACGCAGATCATCGCCGCTGCGGTCGCAGATTTGGTCCGCCCCCGGTCCGCAACTCGGCCGGCAATAGGGGCTGCAATCGCGCCAGCGACACCTGCCAGGGCAAAAAGGCCGATCTCTCCCTGATTCAGGTGAAACACTGATGTCAAGAGCAGTGGCGTGGTTGTCCAGAACAGACTGAAGGCGCCGAACAGGCAAGCGTGATAAATAGCGCGACGGCGAAGCACGGGCGTGGTGCGCAATAGGTGCCACATCGAACCAATCAACGACGCATAACTCATTTTTGCCGCAGGTTCGCGTTTGGGCAGCACGACACTCAATAGCAGCGCGAGTAGCACCATACCGGCAGCGGCAAAGTAGAAGACGTTCGTCCAATCCGATAGTTGGGTAATGAAACTCGCAACAGGACGAGCGAGCATGATCCCCAGCATCAGCCCACTCATTACATTGCCAACCACCCGGCCTCTACTTTCTTCCGGCGCCATGTGCGCGGCATAAGGGACCAGCACTTGCACCGCTACCGTGCCAAGGCCTGTTACCAGGGCCGCCAGCAAAAAGGGCAGTGGTGAGTGTGAAAGGCCGGACACCAGCAGCCCTGATGCAGCAATGAGGATCAACGTGATGGTCAGCTTGCGATTCTCGAACAAGTCGCCCAAAGGGGCGACCAGCAGCAACCCTGCGCCATACCCCAGTTGCGTCAACGTGACGATCAGGCCGGTGCTGGATGCGGGCAGGCCAATAGCGCTGGCAATCGGCCCTGCCAGCGGCTGGGCGTAATAAATATTGGCCGCCAGTAAGCCGCAAGCGGTTGCCAGCAACAACGTCAGCCAAGTTGAAATACCAGGTTTTTCTAAACTGATGGAGGCTGAGCCGTTCATAGCGGATGCATTCCTTTTTGGAAGTTATCACTTCCTAATGTAGCAATAAAAAGACACCCCTGCTGCGCAGTTAGGTGTCGATGGCCAGGATTACCGCTTCGCTAGTACTGGTGTGAAGCGCTGATTTGGATAATAGGTAGTGAATGTTACCAAATCAAGCGGCATTTAGAAAAATGACTTGGCAATTTTTGTGGAGGGATTCAATAAGGGGCTCGAAAGCCCCGATGCTGACGCTCAGGCCAGTGTTTTCATGGCCAAACCGACGGTGGTTTCCATGTCGGAGAGGTCCGGAGAAGTTTTGCCTATCACGCGTAAACCTTGGATTAAACAGAGCATGAATTTGGCGGCTGCAGCACTGTTGACAGTGGCCGCAATCGACCCATCGCTGATGCCTACGTCAATCAGGCGCTGCAACAAAGCCTCACGATCACGCAGCGAGACCAGCGCCATTTCTGCAATTTCAGCGTCGAACGCCCCCAGCTCCACAGTGGTGCTGACGATGAGACAGCCATCACGACCGTCCTCGCCACTTGAAATGGCTGCATAGAAAAGCAAGGCTTGGCGAAGCATCTCACGACCGCACTTGCCGGTGCTGATCGCCTGTCGAAGCTGACTACTACGGGTGCTGGATTGTCGTTTCAACGCACTCAGGAAGACTTCACGTTTGTCCTTGAAAGCTTTATACAAGCTTCCGCAGGTGAGGTTTGTGGCGTCGGAGATATCGACGATGGAGGTTCCGTGAAAGCCGCGCTGGCAGAACAGTTTGGCGGCGTTATCCAGAAACTCGTCCATGTCAAATTCACGTGGACGGCCTTGGCTCCGGGTAGTTTTGATGGTTTTCATCCAATGACTATAGGTAATAGATGTTCCCAAATCAATCTGCGAGGTATTGCCTACGGCCGATCTATCGCATTGATTATAAGGTGGTAGCCTATGATGATGGTGGTTGGCGTCAGGTGAGTTGCCGCTGATGCTTCTTCAAGCGGTAGGTGAATTGAGCACGGCTCAACCCTAGGAGTCTTGCCGCATCCGCCAGATTGCCTGCGTTCTGTTGCAAGGCTTCGTTGATCAGGCGAGATTTCAGACCTTCGATGGAAAAACCCTGGTCCAGTTCGCCAAGGTATACAGTAGTGCCGGGCGGCTCGCGGGCAGGCGCACAGTCTGGTGGTGGCCAAGCTGCCGCGGCCATCCACGCCGTAGGGGCCAGACGGCATCGGCTCGTTGTGAAACAGGTGCACCAGGTCAATGGGTTGGCCTTCGTCATTGGCGATCAGGCCGCGTTCGATCAGGTTTTGCAGTTCGCGCACATTGCCCGCGAAGTCGTAGCGCAGCAAAACTTTCAGGGCGCGCATGGTAACGCCCACCGGCGTTCGCACGTATTCCTGGCAGAAGCGCGTGAGGAACGCGTTGATCAACAGCGGGATGTCGTCCCGGCGGTCGCGCAGCGGGGCAGGGCGATGGGGTAGACATTCAGGCGGTAGAACAGGTCTTCGCGAAACGTACCGTCGGCAACGGATTTGCGTAGATCAAGGTTGGTGGCGGCCACTACTCGCACATCCACCTTGACCCCGCGTACGCCGCCAACCCTTTCGATTTCCCGTTACTGCAAGGCCCGTAGCAACTTGCTTTGCCCGCCCTGGCTCAGGCTGGTGATCTCATCCAGAAACAGTGTGCCGCCTTGGGCACGCTCAAAACGTCCAGGTCGTGAATGGGCCGCGCCGGTATACGCGCCGCGTTCGACGCCGAAAAGTTCAGCCTCAATCAGGTTGTCCGGGATGGCTGCGCAATTGAGGGCCACAAACGGGCTGTCACGCCTGGCGCGCGAACATCTCCTTGGCCTACTCAATCTCACCATCAACTCGAATCAGGCTTCGGCCTTTCTGCCCATCAAGATCAGCGATCCGAGTCAAACATTGGAGGTGAGTTTCTTGTCCACGCCGGTTTCTTCCAACATTGCTGAACGCTCCGACCTGACTGACCCTCGGCTTTACTGGAGGCTGATGAATGCCTGCGTACACTTTGAGTAACTGATCCTACTGGCGCTCAGGCTCATCATCGCAGCCATGTGAGCGATGGCGACGGTAAGGCTATCGGCGGGTCGCAGATCGTCTGCTGGTTTGCTGAAAGAGCCTGTGTCACCTGTACTCACGGACAAGGCGAATCTCGAGGGTACGCAGTGAATAGAGGTTCGAGGTGGAGGATGCCTCGGGCATGCGCTTTCAAGGCCAACGGTTCCAAGGTTCAAGCCAGGTGGCAGATCAGAAACGGCGCCAGTCTCAATTGCTAGCGCTGGATACAATGGCAGTTACGGCAAAAAATACAAAAAAGTGGGCCTGGCGGGGTGCCAGGCGAGGAAGAGAAGAACCACCTTTGGCGAACTTACGCAGTCGACAAACTCCTCGCAAAACGTGTTTTAACTGCATCTCGATTCGCCAACCGACCCTTATCGTGGCCTGGGTCGGAACATGCCGGCACGCATCCGCGCACAAAGGGTGCCCTGTGTTTCCCCGGTGGGCTCCGGGACTGAATGCGATCCGTAGCGGATGACCGCTGATGCCTGGTAGAGGCAACAGCGGTCATCCGCCACCACGATCAGGTCGAGCACAAAGCGGGAATGTAATTCCGCAGAAGAGAAGGCTCCGAACTCAGGGAGTCCGACCGAGCTACCCGGAGCGAATCGGCCTTGGGTCGCCGTTGGCGGTTAACCGCCGACACTGGCGTGGAGCATCGCCCCCGTCACAGACGAGCAGCGCGTGGCCGGCATCTACCGGCGTTCCGTCATGCTCGCCAGTGGGCGCTACGCGATGCTGGATGACGGCATGGGATTTAGTCTGGTGCCTTGGCAGCCAGCGACAGAGAAGAAGCTTGGGTAGCAAATGGCCGCGGCGGTGATGTGTCGTGGGAGATCAGGCGCAACGTAGCGCCTCTATCTGATAACAATGGAGGAAAGACATATCCTACGATTTAACCGCTGCCCCCTTCTTCGCTTCGTCGAGCAACCATTGAGCAAAAGCTTGTATTGGCTTTCTGCCCAATCCGATGGGCTCAGGGAGGATGAGGCAGAAGGTTTTGGAGATGGTTTTCCCCTCCGGCCACGGGGCGATCAGGCTTCCTGACGCAAGTTCGGCTTCAACGTACAGGCGCGGTACTAGCGCAACGCCGAGGCCGGCCAATGCGGCTTCTATCAACATTCCATGGAGATCAAAGCGTGCGCCAATTGCAGGATTGGTCAGCGGGCTTCCCGTCTCCTGGGCGTAGTGTTGCCAAGCTTCAGGGTTCTGTCGTCGGTGAAGGCGCGGTAATTCATCCAGTGCGGTTGTTCGATTGCGTCCTGTCAGAAGTTCAGGATGGCAAACCGGAACCAGCACTTCATGCAAAAGTTCGTGAGTCCGCATTCCCGTCCACGCTGGGTGCTCGAAATGGATGGCAGCATCGAATCCGCTCCCGGCCAGGACGAAGGGTTCCATGCGCTCGGCCAAATGCACAGTAATGTTCGGATGCTTCTGCTGGAATCGTCCCAAGCGAGGAATGAGCCATCGCATCGCGAACGTCGGGATAGTGGCAATGTCCAAGCTTGCGCCATCGTTCGGCTGCCCCATTAAGTACTGACTGTCCCGATCCAAGCGGTCAAGCGATTCGCGAACTTGGACCGCGTAACGCTCTCCGTTAGGAAGGAGTCGGACACGATTGCCGACCCGCTCGAACAGGGTGACCCCGAGGAAGGCTTCCAGCCTGCCAATCTGGCGACTGATAGCTCCTTCAGTCAAAGACAGTTCCTCTGCCGCGCGCGCGAAGCTGCCGTGGCGCGCAGCCACTTCGAATGCCATCAGTGCCGTGCTGCTGGGGATCTTCCTTCGCATGAGCGTTCCTAGCTTAAAACTGGTGATCGGTTTAGCTTGATTTTTTGTCACTGAAGCATACCGAAAAATCGTTTTATACGTCGATTTTCAGGTCATACCATGATGAAACATCAACAGTGAGGACCGAGCGCACAAGCGGTTCGGTAGCGTGATTCCATGATCTATACCGTCGAGTGCAGCTTTGCCGACCCAGCCAGCGAAGCAGAGTGGAATGATTTCTATAGCCTGGAAAAGCTACCCGCGCTTATTTCCGTGAGCGGGTTCCATACTTCGCAGCGCTTCAAGGCGTTTAGCGATGGCTGCCCTGTCTACCTGGCCATGCACTCGATCGACGGTCTGGCTGTGCTTGAGGGCGACGAGTATCGCCAAAAGGGCGGGGGCAACTTCGCACGCTGGCAGCAGCACATCACCGATTGGCACCGCAATCTTTACGGCGGCCTTGAGCGTGCGCCTGCCATCGGTGAAGGCGAGCATCTGATCGTGAGCGCAGTCGGTCCCGAGCCGCTCATCGAGATGGGGCTCACGCCTGAGCAGATGTGGGCCGTCGCATTGGAGAAGTGTCCTGAAAACAGGTGGCTGGCGAAGCTGGATAGCGCCATTAGTCTTGGTGTAGATACCCTTCCGAAGAACGTGCATCTCTATGCCCCGATGACCGTGCAATTGACGAGTGGCAGAGGCGCAGAGCCCCAGACGCAGGTGCAGAACCGACATGCCTAACCTGACGATCTTCATCCAGGCGGACGAGATGCCACCCGACGCAAATCTGGCGGAACTCACCGAACGATGCACTCGACTTTGCACGGACGTCCTTCAGGCGGCGCTGGACAACGTGCATGTCATCTACGTCGCTGCCCGCCAGGGGCGTGGGCATCCTGCTTACGCGGAAATCAAGTACCGCCTCGAACCGTTTAGAACGCCATCGGTCATGGACGATTTCATGGCGCGACTGGATGAGGCAATAAAACGCCATGCGGGGCTAACGGCGCGCATTCGTTGCTTTGGCTATCCAGCCGATACCATCTACGCGCGGAACTGATGACCCGCAAGGAGGGCCGCAATGAACGACATGAAATTTCCGGGCCAGCAGATCGGCGAGTTTTCTATTACGGCCATCAGTGACGGATACCTTTGCGCAAGTCTAGATCTTCTCTCCAATATCGATCCTGCGCAGGCGTCCAAGTTGCAGCAGGACGCAGGTGTAAGCGATCCATTCTCGATCCACATCAACTGTTACCTGGTGCGTGGAATGGGCCGCACGATCCTCATTGATGCGGGGGCTGGTGGTTTCAAGCAGTGGGGCGGCAAGCTAAAGGCGAATCTCGCGCGTGCTGGCGTGCAACCCGCTGACATTGACACCATTCTTCTGACCCATGCACATCCCGACCATGTTGGGGGGTTGCTTGACTCTTCAGGGGAAGCAGCCTTTCCCGATGCAGAGCTAGTCGTCCACCAGCGTGAGGTTTCTTTCTGGGAGGACGATGGCAATCTCAGTCGAGCGAGTGAACGTGCTCGTGGCAACTTCCTGTTTGCTCGGAAGGTGTTCGATCAGTATCGGGAGAAGACGCGCCTGTTTACTGATAGCGAAGTTCTCCCTGGCATTAGTGCGATGCCCCTTCCGGGGCATACCGCAGGACATTCCGGTTATCGTCTCGATTCCAATGGTCGTAGTCTGCTGGTTTGGGGGGATATCGTTCATTTCCCCCAAATTCAGATTGCTCGTCCCGACGTAACCATTGCATTCGACCAAGATCCGCTTCTTTCCGCCGAAACACGATCCAAACTATTGAATGTTGTTAGCTCGGATAAGATTCTTATCGCTGGTATGCACCTTGGCGAACTCGGTTTTGCACATGTCGAGCGGCTAGGCAAAACCTACAAAATTTCCTACGAAACTTACCGGCTGTTCGAGATGCGTCGGCTGCGGCGAATGAGGTCATTGATCCCACGGCGCCTCCTGCCAGCGGTCGAACAGAAAATCGCTGAACGCCGTCAGCCGGCGCGGCACTGGTTCGCGCCGCGCCCGCACGATGCTGATCTTCGAGGGTGTGGCTTCCCATTCAGGCAACACGCGCACCAGCCTCCCGTCGCGTAGTTCCTCGTGAATGTCCCAGGTCTCGCGCAGCGAGATGCCCAGCCCGGCCACGCACCACGCATGTAGCACGTCGCCGTTGTCGCTGCACAGCGTACCGCTGACCGCGACAGGCGTCTCCCGGCGGCCCTTGCGCAGCGGCCAGGTGCTTTGCAGCAGGCCCGGATAGGCGAACACCAGGCAGTTGTGCCGTTCCAGTTCTTCCGGCTGCGCGGGACTGCCATGCGCTTTCAGGTAGGCGGGAGACGCTGCCAGAATGCGCCGGTTTTCGGCCACGCGCCGCGCCACCAGGCGCGAATCGGCCAACTCGCCCATGCGGATCGCCAGGTCGAGGTCGCCGCAATACAGATCCTGCACTTGATCGGACAGGCGCAGGTCGAAACCGACCCTGGGATGCAGGCGGCAGAAATCGTGGATAGCCGGGGCCACGAACTTGCGCCCGAACGGCGTGGGCGCGGTCAGGCGGATAGTGCCGCTCAGTTCCTGGCTGCCGCCGGTCGCCAGTTCCTGCACTTCTTCCAGCACAGCCAGGGCCACCTGTGCGCGCTCGGCGATGGCGCGGCCTTCGCTGGTGATGCGCAAGTTACGGGTGTTGCGCTCGAACAGCGTGGTGCCCAACGCTTGTTCCAGCCGGGCGATCTGCTTGCTGACCGTCTTAGGCGCGAGGTGCAGGTCGCGTGCGGCGGCGGAAAAACTGTGGCGCTCCACAACATGCACGAACACCGCTAGGTCATCAAGATTGCGCAGGGCCATTTGGGTCATTCCGGGGAAAGTGTTTGTCTATTTTGGTCATTTAAACGATATACCGGATTCACCAGAATGAGGATACCAACTTCCCACGCTGCAACACGCATGCCTCCGTTGGAGGTGTCCGGTGGTGTGCTCGATTCGCTGCAGGGGCTTCTGATGACCCAACGTATTCTTTTCGTCCTGGCCAGCCACGAGCGCAACGGGCCGGCCGGCGCCGCCGATACCGCGCCCAGCGGTTTCTATCTGTCCGAGGTCACGCATCCGCATCGGGTGCTGGCAGACGCCGGTCATGCGGTCGATTTCGTCAGCCCCAAGGGCGGCAAGACGCACGTCGATGGACTCGATTTGGACGATCCGATCAATGCCGCGTTCTGGAACGATGCGACGCTAAGAAGCGCCACCGAGAACACCATGGCACCCACGCAGGTCGATCCCGATGCCTACGCCGCGATCTTCTACGCCGGCGGCCACGCGACGATGTGGGAGTTCCCGGACAACGCCGAACTGGCGGCCATTGCGGCGTTCATCTACGAGCGTGGCGGCGTGGTCGCGGCGGTGTGCCACGGGCCGGCTGGGCTGGTAAACCTCAAGTTGTCCGATGGCGGCTATCTGGTAACGGGTAAGGACGTGTCGGCCTTCACCAACGAGGAGGAGCGTGCGGTCGGCCTGTACGACACGGTGCCCTTCCTGCTGGCCGATGCTTGGCAGGAGCGTGGCGCCCGGCATGTGCCTGCGGCGAATTTCCAGGCGCAGGTAGTGACGAGCGAGCGCCTGGTGACGGGGCAGAACCCGGCCTCGGCCTCGGCCAAGGGCGTCGCGGAAGCGATGCTGCCCTTATTAGCGGTGATAGCCGAGAAGCGAGCCTGAACCATGAATCCACGTATGCCTTTCGTCATCTACGTCTTCGCGCTTTGCGCGTTCGCCCTGGGCTTTACCGAGTTCGTCACCATCGGCCTGGTGTCCACTATTTCCGCTGATCTGCATGCCAGCGTCAGCCAGGTTGGCGCGGCGGTTACGGCCTACGCGCTGGGTGCGGTGATTGGTGCACCAGGCCTGACCGCGCTGGCAACCCGCTGGCCGCGCAAGCGGCTGCTGCTGGTGGCGATGGGTCTGTTCACGTTGGGCAACGCTGTAGTCAGTCTATCCGATGCACTGACACCCATGTTGCTGGCCCGCTTCGCCGCCGGCCTGGGACATGGGGTATTTCTCGCCGTAGCATCCAGCGTGGCAACCCAATTGGCGGGCCGACATCGCGCCGGTGCGGCGGTGGCCGTGGTGTTCGGCGGCCTGACGCTGGCACTGGCGCTGGGCGTACCGCTCGGCACCTACCTGGGCAGCGTGTGGAGCTGGCAGGTCATCTTCATGGCAGTGGCCGCAAGTGGTGCCATTGGATTCGTCGGCTTGCTAGCCCTGATGCCGACAGATCGCAACGATGCCTCGGCGCAGGCCAATGCGATGGATGGCCTGAAAGCCATGTTCAATCAGCGTCTGCTGGCCGGAGCCGGTATCACCGTCTTGGCGTATGCGGGGTCCTTCGCGCTCTACACCTACATTTCGCCGATCCTGCTGCAAGTGACGAACGTGAGTGAAAGCATGGCGAGCCTTTTGATGCTGGGCTACGGCGTGATGGCCGCCATTGGCAATGTGTGGGGCGGGCGGCTGACCGACCGCAAGGGTGCCGACTTTGCGGTGATGACTGTGCTCGTCGGCCTGGCCGTCGTGCTGTTGGCGATATGGGCATCGGCACCATCGTTGCCGTTGATGGTGTTGCTGACGGGCCTGCTGGGTGCGCTGACCTATGCGGCGGTGCCGGCCTTGCAGGCGCGGGTGATCGGGTTGTCGCACATCCACGCGCCGCAGGCGCCAGCGGTGGCGGCTGGGCTGAACATCGCCGGCTTCAATGGCGGCATCGCGTTGGGTTCGCTGCTAGGCGGGGCCAGCCTGGAAGCGATGGGTCTGACCAGCACGGCCTGGGTCGGTGCGGTTGCCGTGGGCCTGGGGATCGTCTGGATGCTCTGGCAGATGCGGCGTCCAACGTTCCTGGGCGCAAGAACTCATAGATAGGTGAACGATGGATCTTCGGCATCTTCGGCATCTTCGCTGCTTCCTGGCCGGAGCCGAAGAATTCCACTTCGCCCGTGCGGCGGAGCAACTGCACATTGAGCAATCGCCGCTGTCTCGGGCCATCAAAGAGCTCTAAGAAGAACTGGGCGTGGTGCTGTTCGCACGCACAACACGCAGCACACGCCTGACGTTTGCGGGCAAGCTTTTTATTGAGCATGTGCCGCGTGTCTTCTCTGTCTTGCAGCAAGCCCGTGACAGCGTGAAGGCCGCAGCCAACGGCTTCCATAGTCGATCGCGCATTGCCCTGTCCGACGGCATCACGCCCTCGCGACTTCCGGCTTTGCTGGCGCTTTGTCGGCAGGAAGAACCCGAGGTCGAAATCCGCTTCTTCGAGGTGCCGCTGTCGCAGCAGATCAAAGGGCTGCACGGCGACCTGTACGATGCGGGCTTTGCACGTGCCGATGAAGTCGGCGAGCCGCGTGCAGGTCGTGTGGAACCGCATCATCCTGCCGGACACGTCTTCACTCACGCGGGACAAACTAGCCGGTCCCGATCCGGCCGGCTATGCCGGCCTGGAGGATGGCGTCGATTGGCACTGGGGACGCATCCTAGCGGGTGCCGCGCTGTCCACCATATTGGGCGTAGGCTCCGAGCTGGCAGTCTCGAAACAAGGCAATGTCAATGGCAATACCGTCATCGCGTTCTGGGATAGCGCGCAGGACACGGCCAATCAGGTTGGCCGGGAGTTCACACGCCGCAACCTCAACATCCAGCCGACGCTGACCGAGCGGTCCGGCCTGCCGGTAAGCATCATCGTCAACCGGGATCTGGTGATTCGACCGTATCAGTCGTTGTTCTTCTACCGTGTGACTTCACAATGAGCGCGACCAAGAAGCTGCGGCTGGGGCCATTGCCGAAAACCGAGAACATCAAGCTTACGTTCGGATGTCCGGTCACGCTCAAGGCCAACCTCGACCGCTATGCCGCGCTGCACGCGTAGACCTACGGCGAAGCGGTCGATGCCACGGGGGCCAGCTCCGAAACCGCGCTGACGAAGCCTGTTACTACTATCGGTCACCGCATGGCGAACGCGCGGCTCAAGGGCTGCGCGTTTAATTTCTGCGGCAAGGAGAGGATGAGATAATCCTTGAACGGTCGCCTTATCGCTCGCCATGGCGCGATGAGGTTTGCTGCCGCGATGCTCTTATGGACTCCTAGGCCATAGAGTCGGAAGTCCTGAAAAAAACCTCCATCCGGTCTAACCGTTGCCCTGTATAGGCTTCTGATGCGATCTGCATTCAATCAGAACGCTTGATACAGGCCATTTTTTAATGGCCGGAATACGGTGGCAGTCAGTGGAATTAAGAAATGAAAAAATGAAGAGGGGGCCTGGTGGGGCGCCAGGCGAGGAAGAGAAAAGCCACCTTAGGCGGTCTGACGCAGTCGACAAGCTTCTCGCAAAACTTGATTTAACTGCGCCCTGATCCGCCAACCAACCCTTGTCGTGGCCTGGGTCGGAACATGCTGGCACGCATCCGCGCACAAAGGGTGCCCAGTGTTTCCCCGGCGGGCTCCGGGACTGAATGCGATCGCCGTAGCGGATGACCGCTGCTACCTGGCAGAGGCAACAGTGGTCATCCGCCACATTGATCCGGTCGAGCACAAAGCGGGAATGAAATTCCGCAGAAGAGAAGGCCCCGAACTCTAGGAGTCCGACCGAGCTGCCCGGAGCGAATCGGTCTTGGGTCGCCGTAAGCGATGATCCTGAGGCACTACAGCAGAGGGGGTGGGAGGACGTCAAGCCAGTGTGCTAAGAGGTTATTTGCTACTGAGATGAGCGGCCAGCTGTTCGACGGTCGTCAGGATAAAGGCACGGTCGCTTTCTTGCAGGCCGCTCAGCAGGCCCGCGATCATCTGGCCCTGGTCGTTGGGGCGACTGCTCGACTCCGTCAGCAGTTCATCCATCCGGCAGTCGAAGATGTCCGCCAGTTGCATCAGCTTGACCACGGAAAGCTCCACCACACCGCGCTCAAGGCGGGAAATGGCTTCGCTGCCGATCCCCAGGCGTTCAGCCACCTCTTCCTGGGTCAGATTACGCTGAGTGCGGTGTTTCGCGATCATGCGCCCGATTTGGGCTTGGGTTGGATGTTTATGTGCCAAGTGATCAGTTCTCCAATTCAACCCGAATGGTTGAGCAAAGACCCGTTGACATGAACATCCTTAACGGTTGAGTATCGACTTATATGGTTGCTATATTGACTGAAATAGCTGTTTGTCGCGACGTGACGTCTGTTCCTCCAGGAACAGAGCCCGTAGTGACCAGTGAGACTGAGCGGTTCGATAGGACCAAATGGAGGAAAGGTTGAGCATGGATGAGCAGCGCGAGAACGTCATGGACCTGATCTGGGATCGAACACTGGAGCTGTTCATCAAAATCCATGACTGCCCTGATAACCCCGAACACCGCAACAGCCTTGTTCTTTGGCTTAACGAAGATCCTGCTCACCTGAAAGCGTTCAACGAACTGGGGCAGATATGGATAGCGACAGGCATCGCCTTGGCCCGTGAAATCGGACAACCGCTCGGCGACTTGGAGAAGGACCAGCCGCCGTTGATGATGCACTGACAACACCCCCGAGGTTCATGTGCGCGCCAATGGTGCCTCATGAACGACGCGTCCCTTTGCTGATCGGCACAGTGCCTTTGCAATCCGGGTAGTAGGAACATGACCAGAACGGTCCTGATTTTCCCTTTCGCCTGAGCATTGAGGCACTGCAATTGGGGCAAGCCGGCACGTCTTCGATCGGTACCGATAAAGTAAGCGCTCCGCAGTTCGCGATCAGCTGCGTAATCCAGTGCGCCTGCTTGGCAACGAATGCATCCAAGGTCAGACGTCCCGCTTCGATTTCATCCAGAGCCTGCTCCCAGATCGCTGTCATACCCGGATCGGCGACTGCTGCGGGTACCGCTTCGATCAGGGTATGGGCCGCTGCGGAGGCCGTTAAGGCACGTTTTTTCTTCAACAAATAACCCCGATCAATCAACCCCTTGATGATGCCGGCTCGCGTGGCTTCAGTGCCGATACCGGTGGTGTCCCGAAGTTTCTGTTTCAGACGCGGGTCGTTGACCAGCTTGGCCACATTTTTCATCGCCCTGATCAGATCACCCTCGGTGAGCGGTTTGGGAGCGGCGGTGCGCATGGACTTGAGTTCGACGTCGTCCACTGCGCACTGGCTACCCTGTTGTAGGGCGGGCAACACCTGGGTCTTTTGACCGGGTTTATCGTCTTCGGGGTTGTCGGAGAGTAAGCCTTTCCAGCCCAAAACCAGGATCTGTTTGCCAACAGCGGTTAATCGTTCTTCGCCACACTCCAGTTCAACCTGGGTCCGATCAAACTCGTGATGCGGCAAAAATTGCGCGAGGTAGTGGCTACGAATCAATTCGTAGACCTGGCGCTCTTGTTCAGACATCCGCCCAAGGTTCGCCGGCTCGGTGGTGGGGATGATGGCGTGGTGAGCGGTGATCTTGGCATCATTCCATGCTCGTGAGCGCAATGATTGATCGACGCTTGCGAGCGCTGGGCGTAACGCGGGATCCATTCTGAGCAGGGCATCGAATACTGCGGCTACCTCGTTGAACATGCTCTCTGGCAAATAACGGCAATCGCTGCGCGGATAGCTGGTGGCTTTGTGGGTTTCATACAAGGCTTGGGCGATGTTCAGGGTTTCCTGAGCGCCGAGTCCCAACTTGCGTGAACAGACTTCTTGCAGTGTGCTCAGGTCGAAAGGCTGGGGTGGCGCTTCGCGCAAATGCTCAGTCTGCAGCGAGACTACGGTGGCGGTCTTGCTGCCAGAAATCGCTTGGACGGTCTGACTGGCAAGCGCCTGCTGCAGGCAGCGACCGGCTTCGTCACGTCCTGAGCTTGGCGGTATCCACGACGCGATGAAGGGTTGCCCCATTGAAGACAGGTGCACAACCACCACCCAGTACGGCACAGAGACGAAGCTGGCAATCGCGCGGTCTCGTTCAACTACCAAGCGCAAAGTGGGTGTTTGGACGCGTCCAACCGACAGCACGCCGTCATAGCCCGCCCGCCGTCCTAGGAGGGTAAACAAACGACTGAGGTTCATACCAATCAACCAATCGGCGCGGCTGCGGGCGAGGGCTGAGTGATAGAGCGGGAGGGTCTCCTGACTAGACTTCAGCGAGGACAGTGCTTTGCGAATCGACGCCTCGTTGAGTGCCGATAACCAGAGGCGCTCAACAGAACCACGATAGTTGCAGAGCTCTAGTAACTCGCGGGCGATCATTTCACCTTCGCGATCGGCGTCGGTGGCGATGACGACGGTGGTAGCTTCGCTGAGCAGCTGTTTGATGATTTTGAACTGCGCGACAGTTTTGGGTTTGACCTCAACCCTCCACTGCACGGGAATGATCGGTAGATGATCCAACGACCAGGTTTTGTACTGATCGCCATAGACTTCAGGTGGGGCCGTTTCCAGCAGGTGACCGATACACCAGGTGACGGTTGTCTCGCGTCCGATCAAGCAACCATCGCCACGTCGGCTGGCTCCGAGAACCTTGGCGATGTCACGACCTTGGGAGGGTTTCTCGCAGAGAAAGAGACGCATAGAACTGCTCCGGGTTGAGTTCGGAGCAGCGTTGTTGGAAACAGCAGTGCCGAGCTATGAGAAACCTGAATAGCAGGTTCCTCATATTAGTCGGTGAGGGCAGTCTTGATTGGGGGCGAGGCTGCTACCTTGTCGTGACGTGGACGACAGTGCTTCACGAGCAGCGAGTAATGACAGGCCAGGAACTTCGCGCAAAGGCGCAATTTTTATGCCTCAAGTCAGTCATGCCGATGGTGGCTGCCCTCTGCGCTTTTTGGACTTCGACGCAGGCGAGCTGGCCTGGTCTGTAGCCTGCCCAACGGGAGCCGCAGACGAGGCTGATTCACTTGAGCGCTCCCGCATGACCACATTCTGCACGCGATGAGGCAGGATGCCGACACGACGCGCCTCGATCTTGAAGGTGACCCGGGCATTGTCTTCACTGTCCTCCCACTCATCGCGCACGGTGCGGCCCTCTACCAACACGCGCATGCCTTTCTGGTACAGCGTGCTCCAGTGTTCAGCCTCGCGGTGCCAGAGCTCGACCGGCGCCCAATAGCCGCCTCGATCCTCATAGCTGCCATCGCGTGGCACGTGGTTGTCGAAGTACACATTCAGGCGCAGCAAACGCCGTGGCTCGTCATTGCCTGATGGGAACTCCTGGAACTCTGGCGCACTACCGATGTTGCCTTCGCCGACGAAAAAAGTACTCATCGTGATATCTCCGCTGCTGGTGTGAACTGGCGCAGCAGCCGTTCGGCGCTGGCCATTTTGATTGCGCAGGTTGAAGCCTGACGGTAGAGCGAATGCACCACGCTCATCTGCAAGTTCAGTGCGATACGCTCGCATTCGAAACGGTGCAATCCCTTGCGTACGGCTTGGGGCAAGGCCTTGTTGGAGACCTGGCGTTCCCAGACCGCAACGCCCATACGGGCGAAGTCGCGGGTGCGCCATCGCAAATAGGTGCTACCCGCACTGGTGTTCTGCAGCACCAGTCGAATATCCAGCAGTGAGTAAGGGGGCTGTCCGGCTTGCTGCACCACAGCTTCCATCACGCGACGTAACTGCGCCTCGATTTCCCTCGCCACCTGCGCCAGGTATTCCAGCTCCCCCTTACCCTTAAAGGGTTTTAAAAGGCCTTTTAGGGAGGCAGCGTGTTCGAGCTGTCGATAGGCATCCGGTGTGAGTGTTTCGAGGGGCATTGGTTGAGTCGGGATGAGGTGCCTCATACTTCGTCCTCCGGCTCATCGACTGTCGCAGAAGGCTCTACCGCGTTCTCCGTCAACGCGTCAGCGTCATCCACCGCCACAGCACCACGACGAATGATTGGCGGCGCGAACTGGGAGCGGCGATGCCCCTCAAGGATGTCAGTAGGGGGCAAACCCATTCTCTCGATTGCCGCCAGAGCACGAGCGTTGTTCGCCGCCATGTCATCACGGGTGACGCCAGCATGCCGATAGCGCTGCGCCTGACCGAACAGGCTGCGCAGCAGGTGGGCGCCGTCGTCGATCCAGGCTTCCATGTCCCGGCGACCGACCAAGGCGGTGTGATGGGCCAACAGGGTATGTCGCACCAAGGTGTCGTAGTCAGTCAGCAGGTAAACGGCGAGGAAGCCCAGTTGGCTGCCGATGTACAACGGCAAGGTGACGGGATGGATGTTGAGGTTGTCGCCCATGTCGATCTGCGTCGGCAGCTCTTGTCTGATCCGGTCCAACTGCTGGGTCAGTTCCAGCATCCCAGCCTTGGCATGTATCAATTTTTCTTCGAGCTGCACGATCGCCCAGTCGGCATAGGGGTCGTCCTGCGCTGCGGCCTGTTTGATCAGGTTGGTGACGCTGATGTAGCCGGCCATGCCCATGATCGAGTGGACGCCTTCGCGTGCGGTTCGACCTTGCCAGATTCGGGCGGCATGGTGGGTGTGCAGTGTCAGGGTGATGCTGCTGCGCAATGAGCCCAGGTTGAGCTGATAGTGATCGGCCACGGTGTCGTCCTCGCATAGGCTTGGACGGGAACGTTGCGACAGACGAAGGTAAAGGACAGCCGAAAAGCTGAATGCGGTGTGTTCGATTTGGTTCGAAACGATTGATTTTCGAGACGCTCGTCCGTGATGCCAGTGGCATCAAATCTACTGACGTCCAGGGCGTTTGCTGCGCAGCTGGCGTAGTTCATCCAGGCACGCTTGGGCGAGGGCAGAGGCAGGTTCGCCCTTTTTCCTAAGCTGGCGCGGCGGAGCGGGTGGCGGTTCTGCAATGGGTAACGATTCAGCATGACCTGCCCAAGGGCGAAAATCGCCTTTCAGCGCCCGCTGGATCAGGCCCATCAGATACGCCGCCGGTTTGCGGACGCTTCCTGCCGCACACCGCGCGCCCGCTTCGTTGAGCACCGCCTGCCGATCCGCGGGTTTAAGCTTGGTCAGCGCCACGATGACGGCCTGCCGCTCGCTCGGACTCAGGTGCAGCGGATCAGGCCAGTGCAGGTTATCCACTGCTGGGGTCGCGCGCGGTACCGTACTAATACTTTCTTTTAATACAGTACGGGCGGCATTCGGATTCCGAACGCTGCCGAAAACATTGGAGTTCGAACTCAGTTCGGATTCCGAACTAGGCCCCGCACGATTCCGAACGAGGTGGTCGCCACCCCGTTCGGAATCGTGTAACGCTTCATCGGGCGCCTTATCCAATCCTTGTTTTGTCCAATGGTCGCCCCAACTGTCGAGCCGGGTGGGGAGCTGACCCAGATCGATATCGGTATCTTGGCGGATTTCTTCCATTACATGCTGAGCGACAATCCGCACAGCCTTGGTTGCATGGGAGAGGGCATGGCCGACCAGCTCCAGATAGTCCTGATCCAGCTCCATGGCTTCGGCGGGGGTTAACGGCTCATCGTGCAGGACGTACAGAGAACCTTGCAGGCGCCCGCTCAGCTGATCGCGGCCACGACTCACCAAGCTAAGCCAGCGCGTCAACCTGAGCATCGTCAGGACGCGAGCGATGGTCTCGCGGGAGGCTGACGCACCGTAGGGCACGCTCGACAGGTAAGGTTGAAGATCTTCATAGCGCGGTGTGACTACGCCCTGGCCTTGCAGCATGAGTCGAAATACTTGCCAGGCATTCCGTTCCAATGGCGTCAGCCGACTATCCAGCAGCAGCCGACGCGGCACTACTTCGTGAGATTGGCCACTGAAAAGAAAGCCAGTCTGTAGAGCCTGGTTGGAGGGCGGTTCAGTGGTAGGGCGCGCGGGCCAACGTTCACTTAATTGCTGGGTGCATTGCTGCAGAACACGCTGCCAGCGACTGGAAGCGGCAGTGTTCATGTTCCGTTGCTGTAATGGTCGATCTGCTGCCAAACGATGGTCAAGCTGATCTGTTGCTCCTCTGCCAACATCATCATGGCGTCGAGCTGATCCTCAGCACCGTCCTCAGCGCGTAGTTGGCACCAACGCTGCCAGAGCGCATGTTCCTGCGCTTCGCTCAAGTTCTGAGGGCGGCCCTTACGGGTTTCTATCTTGAGCAGACGTCGGCGCAGGGCGGTTTCCGAATGCGCCAAGCCGAAGTACTGATACATGATGGTACTGCTGGCACCGAGCTTGAGCGCTCGGTTGATCAGGCGCTCGTTCTGTTCGTCACGTTCGGCTTGGTCGATCAACCGATGCAACACCGGCGAATCAATCTTGACCTCAACCCAGGGGACGGTGGCATGGGCCAGGCGTGACAATGTGGTCGGTGGTAATGATTGCAGCAGGTAGATGTCCTCTTCACCCAGTCCGAGTGCTTTGCAGCGTTGTAGATTACCCAGGCGCAGCTCGTGAAGGACCTGGGTCAGCATGGCCTGGTTGAGCACATTGAAGGACAGGTTCATGGCAGCTCCCTTGGCGAATCGTCTTCATGGGTAAGCGTTAAGTCGATCAGGCGCCGGGCTAAGCGAACGAGGCGATACAGTTTGATTAACAGATAGTCGGGCAGTCGCTCCAGTCCTACGTCCACGGTGGGACGATCGGCCAGCGGGAGTTGATAGACCCCCAATAGCAGTTGCCCGAACAGGGCTGAGGGCAATTGCTTGCGATCCTCCCAGTTCACTTCGTCTTGGGCACGCAGCAGGGCCAAGAGCATTAGGTGAACGCCGGCCGCACGAGGCGCTGCAAGATCAAGTTGCTCGATGCTGAGGGCGTAGCCCAGGCCATGCTTCTGGTCGATGATGCTCTCGGGATGTCCGGCATAGGCCGCCATTTCCCGAGCCAGTCCGGCAATGGCTAAACGCAGTTGTTGGGGGGTATCCAGTGTGGGTGCGATGATCCAGATGTCGTCGATCGGGCTGGTTTCGACGGTCTGTGCTGTTTCGGGGGCAGCGGCGCGATCAATCTGTTCGCGGATCTGCTGGACACGTGACGGAGGGCTGGCTGCTGATACCAGGGTCGTTTCGGGCAGCGTGAGCTGCTCCTCTCGCTCTGTTCCGGTCTGCGTCCTGGTATCAGTTGATTTGGAATGCGGCTCGGAAGGGGGAGGCTCGGCCGCGGGCTCATCGACGCTCGGCAGAAGGTTGTTCTGCGGGGGCGTGACGACCATGCCGGGCGTCTGGATAACTCGTTGGGTTTCGCCCAACTCCAGGGCCAACATGCGGTAGGACTGTCCGAGTAAGCGACTCATGCGTTCGAGCAGTTCATCCTGGATTCGCTCAAGGTCGAAGGACTCTGGGTCGTCATCAAATTGCCCTAGGGTGTCGAGCCAAAGCTCGGGAAAAGCGATGGCGTTGGTTGGATGACGATTCCAGGTTCGTTCAGCCTGGCTACGCAGACCGATCAGGCGTTCTATTTTGGGTTTCCCCAACCCGGCATACAGGGTTTGTGGAATGGCGGGCAATAAATGTTCAAGAGTGTCCAGCATCCGGCTGATGTGCGACTGTGAAATGGGGTAGCCCCCACCAGCTAGGCGTCGCGCCAGCTCACGTTGTGAGAGTGTTGCGCCATCTGATTCAAGCATGGTCTTGAGTTTGGCCACTGCCTGAGCACGCTCGATGAAGGTGAGCTGACCGTGCAGATCGCTTTCGGCCAGATGGCCGAGGAGGGCGCTGATTTCATCGGTCCAGGGACGGAACAGGCAATGGATGCGGAAGAAACGCTCGTCGCGGGTTTCCTGCCACAGCTCGCCGAGAATCGCCAAGCGCGTATTGCCGCCGTTGCGGATGATGAAGTGGGTTTCACCCGGGCGGCGGGTAATCGGCGGCGGTTGATCCAGTCCGCGTTCACGGATCGAGGCTTTTATATCGTCATAAAGCGGATTGCGGATGAAGCGTGGGTTGTGTTCGTAGGGCCGTAACTGCTCCAGCGTGACCAGCATGGGGGTGTCGATGACTGGATCGGACAGTCGCTCCAGTTCTGGACCCCGAGGAAAATGGTCCTGGTGCAGTTTGTCGGTGATCTCCTCCTGATTGAGCTTCTTCATTTGAACAGCCTCAGTTAATGCCGGTTACGCAAATGGTCACCGACCTCGAATTTAACGATCTCGGCTGTTCCCCTACCTTCGAAATACCGAGACAATTCCGCGAGAAACCGCCCCATGGCCGAGCGCCCACGCGGCAAGCGAAAAACCACGGTGCAGTATTCCTCGCTAGGTGGATGATCTTGTCGTATGGATGGCTGAACGACGATGGGAAACTGATCAAACATCAAAAGACTCCTCGCCAAACGCTGTTGGCCTCAAGGTTGAACAAACAAGATGATTTGGCGCGAAATACCGTCTCCGGAATCTGCCTTATCGAACCTCTGCGTATCTACTCACCTTAGAAATCGCCTCGCGCCATTCAGGAAACAACTCGATGGCCAGCGCTTGCATGGTTTGCAGCGCTGATTGCGATCGTCGTTCACGTGGCTGGCGAGTCTCGATTCGGTGGGCTGGTAGACCAAGGGAGGCGGCATTGAGGTAAGCCACTCGGTCTGGAACTGCGGTTTCTAGAACTGAGATGTTGGGAGCCCCAGCGAAGGCCTCGTGCAGGCCACGGATGATCATTCGTGTGTCTACTCGGATGCTATTTACCTGGTTCAGCAGCAGTCGCAACGGTGGCAGCGTAATACCCAGGTGACGAAATGGTTGGAGTTCACTGAATAGCCTCAAAGTGCCGCGGCGTAGTTCGCGGGCAGCTAGCATTTCCGGTGTGATGGGAGAGAGGGCGATATCGCAGGCGAGGATGGCCATCTCCAACAGCACGCTACGTGCGCCTTGGGTGTCAATCAAAAGCAGGTCATAACGGGGGCGAAAATCGTCTAGCAAATTGCGTAGCCGTAATCGCCCGTCAGGGGCGTGCAGTAGTAATGTGCTCAACTGGCCTTGAGCGTCGTTGGAGATGATGAGGTCGAGCCCTGCAATCACGGTCTTGGAAACAATCTGTGCAGGCGTTGTTAAGTTGAGTGCAATGAGCTCGTACGCGCCAGCGACAGCTTTCTGGCTCAAGGCGTAATAGCTGGAGAGGGTGGGTTGGCTATCCAGATCGAGTAGCAGGACGCGTAGACCAGCATCCGCCAGCAGACCGCCGAGATTGGCGGCGACTGTGGTTTTGCCTACGCCACCTTTCGTGGAGACCACCGATAGCACACGCATAGCATCAAGCCTGTTGGCCTAAGCGCTCAGCGACCCACTGCTCGATTTCCAGCGAGTCCCAACCTACTGCGCGCATTCCAATGCGCTTAGCCTGAGGGAATTTACCTTCCTTCATCAAGTTGTAGATGTGCGCACGCTTGAAGCCGGTTTTTCGCTCCACTTCGTCACGCCGCATGATGTGGCGTTGGGGTTGAGGCGCTTCAACTGAGGGGACAGATTGGCTGGACATGCTAGTCACTCCTAGCGCCAATTGGCGCGTGTTGGGAAGTGACAGGGATTGAATCGCACAAGGCGGGATGAGTCATTGCATTGCAATCGAACCTATTGCAACGCAATTGACTCGATCAGTTATTTTTTTTGAGGCTACGATTGGCCACGGCAAACTTTTCATCCAGCGTGCGCTTGCTGAGGCCGGGCACATCTTTGTGACGGGCGATAATGGCATCAACGATGGCTGCTTGATTCGTGAATACCGAAAGAGGTTTTCCAGCGGGCGAATGGTCCAACAGAAGGCTGACCAATGCCCCTATGATGTTGAGATAGGTCAGTTCGCTGCGCTCGCTGAGTTGACCATTCGTTTTGGCCAAGGCTTTGAGATCATCTCTTTCAAGTCCAATTGACTGGAGCTCTCCCAAGATTTCTTGAATGCGATGCTGTTGCGCTTGGAACGCTCTCGATAACTCATCTCGATCTGCTTTCAAGGAGAGAAAAGTTCCTAGACTGACCTTTGCAGGCGCATCTTCACCAGACTCGAATAAGAAACTGGGCTTGTGGTCGGGGTAATGAATCTCCATCCAACGGCGTAAGTCCGAATGGCGGATGGTCAGCTGATAGGGCTCTACATAGCTTCCCAAAGGAACAGAAATACCGAGGCAGCCGTACGGCAGTTCACCGTTGCGTATGGCGTCTAAAATCCTTTCGAAAGCGATGTGAAGATTGGGCCATTGGGGAAATAGGACTGCAAGATTCTCGGGGCGAGACCAGTCCGCCTGGACTATTTGGGCTTCGTAGCGAGTGAGATTGCACCAGCGTAATGCCGCGTCTATAGGGCGATAGAAGCTTCTGCTATGAGGATTGAAAACAACAATGGTCATAACGTGGCGGACCTCCATTTCTAATGGATAGGCCTCTCACCGACTGCCTATCAATCATAACTAACTACTCACGCTAGATGTTCCGAGGTTTACAAAATCGGCGAGGTCACTCCATTTAGCAAGTTGTTTTCCGATATATAAAGATGCAATAGGCATTGCAAGTTAATCCAAGATACGGCTGATGAGCCTAATATTCGAATACGGTTCCGCGTCGCGCATTACCGTTTACTCACGGCTGAGCGTTTGCCGCCTGCGACAAAGTTTGGCTCTGGTCGTCGTAATGACGTGGCGCTGAGCCTACCCCATCATCGTGCTCAACCGCGCAGGCACACACTTCAGCAGCGGCAAAATAGCGATGAGGGCTTCCTCGCAAAAAGGGTCGCAACTCCATGGTTGAGCTGTCCGATTAAACTCAGTATTTCTGATTCATAGACCTCTCTTCCTTGCCGGAGAAGGTCTTCCTTCGGCGCACATAGGCGGCCTGCGGCGTCCATCAAGTGTTCGGAACCTTCAGGCCTGACCGGCAGCATCATTAGGTTACGGACTAACAGTTCATGTCGAGTCGGTGCCGCAATGACCAACGAGTCTTGCGAAAGTTGTTCGGCAACAGTGTCATTATTGATCCCGGCGGTGTATGCAAATCCAGCCGTGAAGCCGCCTTAGCGTAAATCCCGCAACTGCTCGGCCAACGTAACCTCGGTCAGCCTTCTTTCATTTCCCGGTTCCTTATTCATGACAATGGGCCAGAAACGCGGACTGTTGTGGGCGACCGCGGCATCGGACAATACGATTCGCAGGTTGCTCCGTAAACCGGCCGCGATGGCCTTGGCATTCTCTCGGGCCTGTTCCAATAGTCTCGGCGGGCCTTGCAAGAAAGCGGCGCCAGTTGCGGTTGGCTGAACTGCTCTACGATCCCGATCGAAGGGCCCCCCCAAAAAAAAATCATCCTCAAGCTCCTTGATAGTCTGCGAAAAAGGGGGCTGTTCGATATGGAGGCGTTCGGCGGCCCGCGTGAAGTGCAGCTCTTCGGCCAAGACACCGAAACAGCGCAGATGGCGCAGATGGCGCAGTTCCATCGTTCAGCTCCCATAATGCTGCCGGGCCTTCAGCGAGAGCTGACTCGGCTGCGTGCCAGCTCCGGGTGCCGGCGCAGGTTTAGCCACTGCACCAGGACTCCAAGCACGGCCACTGCACCCGCACTACTGGCCAAGGCTCCCGCAGGCCATTGTTGAAGCAGCAGCACCCCGCCCAGCGCCGCACCGATGGCGCTGCCTAAGTACAACGCCGACTCGTTAAGTGCCACGGCCAGATTGCCGTCGCCTTGGCGCTCGCGCGCCTTGATCAGCTCATTGTTCTGCGGCACCTGCAGGGCCCATCCCACCGCGCCCCAGGCAGCGATCGGAAGCATCACCAACCAAGCACCCATTGACGCCGTCACTGGGAGCAGGAACAGCGCTGCAGCCAGGATGATCATAATCCACAGGGTCAGCACCGGGCCTTTGACACGATCCACCAGCGGACCGATGAGAAAGCTGCCAAGCACGCCTCCAGCGCCCCATACCCACAGGTAAGGTGTCACCGATCGAGCGGCGCTCGGGCTTGCAGCCAGCAACGGCGATATGAAGGTGTACATACCCAGGCTGGCGACTGCCGCCAGCAGTGATACCAGCAGGAGCGAGGCCACGTGACCATCCGTCAGCAGAGCCAGCTTGGCCTTGAGTGGCGTGGCCGCTGGGGCTGGAAACACAGGTAGCCTCAGCGCCAGTCCCACCAGGGAGATAGCGCCCAAGGCGGCGACCAGCCATAGGGCCGAGGCCCAGCCGAGACGCTCGGCCAACAGCAGGCTTAGCGGCACACCCAGCACGGTGCCGCTGGCCATCCCCCCCATGATCACTGCGATCGCTTTGCCCCGCTGGTTCGGCGGTGACAACGCCGCCGAGGCAGCAATTCCCATCGCAAGGTATACGCCGGCGCCAATACCGGCCAAGGCGCGGAAGACCAGCAGCGCATTGAAGTCGGTCGCCAAGGCACTGGCTGCGTTGGCGAGCACAAACAATCCGAGTGCGAACAGCAAACCACCTCGCTGCCGACTAGCAGGCAGCAGCGCGACGAACAGAGGCGAGCCTAGACCGTAGGCCAGGGTGAAAGCGGTCACCAGTTGCGCCGCGAGCGCGACGGGTACCGCGAAGGCTGCTTCGATCATGGGAATCAGGCCAGCGGTAACGTACGAGGCCATGCCCAAAGCGAAGGCACCTAGGGCGACAAGGTAGACTGGGGATTGCGCAGGACGCGACATGGGAAGCTCCTAAAAGAAAAGAGCGTAGGGACGCACATCTCGGTGCGCGCCTCACGGCAATGGGTTAAAGGACAAGTTCGACTCGGTATTCGGCGAGCCAGGTATTCAGGCCGATGGCCAGCTCCATCCCCATGCGGTCGTACATGGGCGACAGATTCCCGAGGGGCTTGGCAAGGGTGTTTGCGATACGTTTAGGATCAAGCAGTTGCAGCACTGGCGCTTTTGGATCGGCTAGGATCGCGACCAACGCCTCGCGCAGCCCCCGCTCATAGGCCGGGTCTTGCGTCGAGGGGTACGGACTCTTGACTCGCTCAGAGATACTGTCGGGCAGCAGGTCGCGAGTCGCAGCGCGCAGGATGCTCTTCTCCCTGCCGTCGAAGGACTTCATCTCCCAAGGAATGTTGAAGGCGTACTCAACCAGGCGGTGGTCGCAGAACGGCACGCGCACCTCGAGACCCACCGCCATGCTCATGCGATCTTTGCGGTCGAGCAGAGTCTGTACGAAGCGTGTCAGATTCACGTAGCTCATTTGTCGCATGCGCCGGTTGGTCGCATCCTCACCAGGCAGTACGGAGGCCTGGGCCAGCGCCTGGCTGTAACTGTCGCGCAGAAAGCTGCCCATCTGCAGGGTGTCCAACACGTCTTGTGCGAACAGTGTCTTGCCATCGAAGTACTTGCCAGTGACCGATGTCAGCCACGGAAACGTCTGGGCAGCGATCGCCTCTGGATCATGGAACCATCGGTAGCCGCCGAACACTTCATCGGCCGACTCGCCGGACAGGGCCACGGTAGAATGCCGGCGAATCTCCTGGAACAGGCGGTACAGCGAGGGCCACATGTCACCCCAGAACGCAGGCGGCAGGTCTAGCGCCTGAACGATCTTGGTGCGCAGTGCCGGATCGGCCAGCTCGCTGCTGTTCAGCACGATTTCGCCATGGGTGGAACCGATGCGCTGCACCAGGTCACGCACATAGGGCGCATCGGGGGTACCGCGCACCGCATCGCTGGTAAAGCCTCCGCCGTGGTCGGCAAAGTCTACCGAGAACGAGTAGATGTTGTTCTTGCCCGCGGCCAGCAGTTTCTTGGAAGCCAGGGCGGTGATGATCGAGGAATCGAGTCCGCCAGATAGCAGGCTACACAACGGCACGTCAGCGACAATCTGACGATCGACGATGTCCTCCAGCAGATCGCGGGTGTGGTGAATGGTCTGCTCCAGTGTGTGCTCGTGCTCAAAGGCCTGCAGTGCCCAATAGCGGTGGCGCGACAGCCCCGCGCGGCTGACCTTGACGAGTTCGCCCGGCAGCACCTCTCGCATGCCGGTGAAGATCGCTTGGCCCGGGGTTTTGACCATCTCCAGCACTTCGCGCAGCCCATCGGCATTCACCTTGCGCGGGACTTTGGGGTTGGCGAGCAAGGCTTTGGGTTCGGAACCGAACACCACACCGTCATCGGTCTCGAAGTAGTAAAGTGGCTTCACGCCCATCCGGTCGCGCACCAGCAGCAGTTGCTGCGTTAGACGGTCCCATAGGGCGAAGGCGTACATGCCGTTGAGCCGTTCAACGAATGCCACGCCCCATTCCAAGTAGGCGCGCAATACCACCTCGGTGTCGCTGCGGGTTTCGAAGCGGTGGCCACGTTCCAGCAACTCGTGGCGCAGCTCCGGGAAGTTATAAACCTCTCCCGTGTAACTGATGACTGCGGCGGCACGCTGGCCACCATGACCGGCGGCCATCGGTTGGCGGCCGCCCTCCAGATCAATGATCGACAGGCGCCGATGCCCCAGCCCGATTGGGCCGTCGATCCACAAGCCCTGCGCATCGGGGCCGCGCGGTGCCAGCGTATCGGTCATGCGCTGCAAAGTATCACGGTGCGCCGTCAGGTCGTGGCTGAACGCAAGCCAGCCGGTCATTCCGCACATAAGTCACTCCTGAAATGGTTGTTAGCTTTAGCCCAAACTCTCGAGATCTGCGCTCTTGGGAATGAGCAATCGCTCCGCGCCACGTACATAGCGGGCGAGCGGCCGCGTGACGATTTGCTGGCCGATGCCGTCGAGCAAAGACTGCAGGCGGATCGCCTCGTCGAGGTCGGCGAACGGTTGCCGAGGTGCGCCGCCCAGCTCAGTCACGCGCGCAACGTCTTCGCACAGGCGCGACAGCTTGAGCAGCGTTTCGAGTCCGCCCTCGCTCGGGGCGGTCCGGAAGGCGTCCACCAGCACCTCCCGCCCGTCGCCGTCGCGGGTCCAAATGCGCAATTCGTCATGGTCCCAGGCCGGGGTGTCGTAGACGATGCGTGCATGGAAAATCCGGCCGGCCGGATCGGAGAACGAGAAGTCCAAGGTGCGTTGCCGTTGGATGTTGACAAAGCTGCTATAGCCGGTTATCACCGCCCCGCCCAGGGCCGCTGTGAGCAATACTGTATCTGGCACATCGGGGCCGGAGAGGGAAAAGTCCGAGCCGATGCCGATCGCCTGCCGTAGGTGAAAGGTTGCGCCGGGCGCGCCGATCCACTGCACCAAGTCCAGAGCATGGATGACCTCACTGCTCACCCCGCAGGTGGGACGGTAATCGTTCAGCCGATCTTTACCCCAATGGAAGCTGGCGCGGATTAGCGACCACGCTTGACCGTCCACCCTCTCTTTCAGTCGCAGACTGGCCTCTGAGTAGCGTTCCACCAAGTCCAGTGCGAAGCCCTGGGCGCTCGCCAGCCCGGCGCAAGCGCTGCGCCAGTCATCCCCCGGCGCCGCCAGCGGCTTCTCGCAAAGCACGAAGCCAGCGAAGCCGGCTAGGTTGTGCAGGATGCCCACGTGCGCATGATCGTTGACGCTGACCACCACTACGTCGGGATGGAATTCGGCCAGAGCCCGAGGGACATCCGGGTAGTACGGCAGGGCTTCGCCTATGCGTTGCTGGCGTGCCACGTAAGCTATGTCGAGCGGCAGATCCAATGTTCCCGCAAGATGGCGGAAGGCTCGCTGATAGCGCTTTCCGGCATATCCCAGTCCGACGATCAACAGCTTCATGGCCGGTCTCCCGACAAACTCAGCAAATCTTCTGCACTGCGCACGAAGCCCAGCTTGCGGTACAGCGCCCCAGCAGCCGGGGTTGTCTCCAACTGCACCTTGGTCACGCCGCGGTCGGCGAACCACTGCAACAGATCATGCATCAACTGCTCGGCGATGCCCTGACGCCGGCATGGCTTCGACACCACCATCGATTGCACCCAGCCGTACCAGCCGCTCAGGCAGTCCGGCGCGGGCGGACGCGGATAAATGAGGCCGGTCGCGCAGGCCACGACCTCGTTATTCCGCTCGGCGACGACAATTCTTACGCGCTCACCGCATGCCAGCACCGGCTCCAGCCAGCCCCTATAGGCAGCTTTCCAGCTCAAACGCTCCTCGGGCGTGCGGCTCGCATAGCTTGCCGTCGACGTGCCATCCAGCAGATGCGCGCGCAATGCTACCAGCACCTCGATATCGGATGGCGTGGCCGGGCGGATCTTCCAGAGTTCCTTCGACATTTTCACGACACCTCCTGCAGGGCGCCGGTGGCGCCATGCGCTAGCAGGGAAATGTCGAAATGCAAAAAGACCTCCTCCAGCGCCTCTGCGAGCTGGTCGATTTGCGCATCGGTGTGGTTCGGCGTGGCATTGACGCGGAAGCGTTCGGTCCCCATCGCCACCGAGGGGGAATTGATAGGTTGCAGGTAGATGCCATGCATGCGCAGCAGCCGCTCCGCCGCAGCCTTGCACTTGCCGGCGTCGCCGACCAGCACTGGCAGCACGTGCGTGGTGGAGCACGCCATCACCGCAATGCGCCGCGAGGCCAGCGCCTGACGCAAGCGCTGGGTTTGTACATGCAGCCGGTCACGCTCGCCGGCCTGCCTCTTCAGGTGTTCGACGCTGACCAGACAACCGGCCGCCACGGCCGGCGGCAGCGACGTAGTGAAGATGAAGCCGGTGGCGAACGAGCGGACGGCGTCGACCAACCATTGAGCGCCGACGATGTAACCGCCAATCACACCGATCGCCTTTGCCATCGTGCCTTGGATCACGTCCACCTGATCGGCGACACCCACGTGCGCCGCCAGCCCGGCGCCCCGCGGACCGTACATGCCCACAGCATGCACCTCGTCCAGGTAGGTCAGCGCGTTGTGGCGGCGAGCCAGCGCCACGATGTCCGCGATGGGCGCCACATCGCCGTCCATGGAGTACACCGACTCGAATACTACGATTTTCGGGCGTTCGCGCGGATAGCGTGCCAGCAGTTCCTCCAAATGAGCTACATCGTTGTGACGGAACACTTGGCGCTCGGCGCTGGTCGCGCGAACACCGTTGATAATGGACGCATGGTTCTTCTCATCGCTGATCACCACGCAATCGGAAATTTGCCGCAACAGGCATTGCAACGTCGCGTCGTTGGAGCTGAAGCCGGTCGGGAACACCAGCGCTGCCTCCTTACCATGCCAGTCGGCCAGGCTGTCTTCCAATTGGTCATAGAGACCGTGGGTCCCGCCGATATTGCGCGAACCGCCTGAGCCGGCGCCGTACTCGTCGATTGCCTCGTGCATGGCCTGGCGTACGGCGGGATGCTGGGACATGCCCAGATAGTCATTGCTGCACCAAATGACGACGGGACGATCGCCTGCGCCTTCGAGCCGCGCCAGCGGATATTCCCCACAGATCCGATTCAGGGTCACGAAAGTCCGGTAGTGGCCGGACGCTTTCAATTCACTCAGTTTTTCACTCAGCAAACTTTGGTACATGCTCATTTCTCCTTGTTGTTGTCACACCTCGTATGCGCTTGTTTGCTATCTACTGCCGGCCAAAAAAGGGCCGAGATGGCGAGCGAAGTAATTGTGTGCGGCGTTTTTAACTATTACAATTTAACTGGTTATGCTGTTACTAAGGGTGATTGGATGAGCATCTCGCGGAATATGGATCGCGTCAGAAAGGAACTGGCCGAGTTCTTACGCAGTCGTCGCGAACGGCTAACGCCCTCAGAGGTTGGACTCCCGTCTGGGGCTCGCCGTCGCACGACAGGGTTGCGCCGCGAAGAGGTGGCAGCGTTGGCCGGCGTCGGGCTGACCTGGTACACGTGGCTGGAGCAGGGGCGCGACATCAGTGTGTCATCGACCTTTTTGGACAACCTTGCGCGGGTCTTGAAGCTGGATGCGGCCGAGCGACGCTATCTCTACCTTCTTGCTCAGCAGCGCCCTCCGGCTGAGCCCGGTAAGACGTGGTGTGTCGTGCCACAGGTGATCCATCGGCTCATGAGAGACCTGGTATTACGCCCCGCCTATGTGATCAACCTACGATGGGACGTGTTGGCCTGGAATCAAGCTGCCGACAAGGTGTTTCGCTTTTCCTCGCATGCCCCGGAGCGGCGCAATTTATTGTGGATGCTGTTTGCCGATCCCTTCACCCATGAGCTCTTCGATCCTTGGGAAGATCAAGCACTCCAGATGCTTTCCCATTTCAGGAGAGATTTTGTCAAGGCGACGCAGGAGCCAGACATTTGTGCACTGATCAAGGATCTGGAAAAAGTCTCTCCGGACTTCAAGGAATGGTGGCAGCAGCAAGACATTCACGGTCCGGATCTTGGGTGGCGACGCTTACGGATTGAGGAACTGGGACATGTCGCATTTGAGCATTCAAAATTGACAATTGATGAGGATCATCACCTGCGACTTGTCTATTACGCGGCAATGGAAGATGGAAATAACAACAAGGGTTTTTCGGGGTGGCTAAGGTCATCTGCAATGCAAAAAAAACGCCGGAGTGAGTGATGGTCTAATTTCCTGAGCGACGGCCGAGAAATCTGATATGTCTCAGTTCTCGGTTGGTGGTATGCCGATTATGGCGACAGTCGTTCTATTTTGGCACCGGCCAGTTCGACCGCCGAAAGCGATTGGCCCTGCTCGATGAAGCCAGACAGGACTGGGCCGTATTTGTCCCTTTGCGATGGGTGATGCATCTCGATGCGCCCATGCGGTTTCAGCCGAGCACAGCGCTGGCCAAGTGGCCACAGCCTTCTCCCACTCTGGATGAGTGATCGGGTTGGTAATCGCTCCCAGCGAGCGAATCGCGGCTGCCGCGTTTTCCCAAGCTGAAACAACTTCCGGGTCGACACCGCCGGTCGCATAACCGTATGGCAAGCCGATGCGTACACCCTGGATGCCTTTCATCGACTCGGCTACGTAGTCCGGCACACTGACGCGCAAAGAGGTTGGATCTTTTGAGTCGTGGCCGGCGATGGCGTTCAACATGATTGCAGCGTCTGCTGCCGAACGCGTGATAGGGCCGATATGGTCGGGAGAGTCGGCCAAGGCGAAAACACCGTGAGGGCCGACGCGGCCCTAGGTCGGTGTCAGGCCGGTAACACTGTTGGTCGCACGAATCGAACCACCTGTGTCCTACCCCAGAGTACCGAAAGCCAGACCATTTGCGGCCGCCACACCGAAACCTGAGGAAGAGCAGCCGCAGGAGAGCCTTCGCCCCTAGGATTACGAGGCACTGTCACAGAAGGGTGATGATCAGAGAACGCTTGCTCAGTGGTGGTCAGTTTGCCCAGCGAGATCGCGCCTTGAGTCTCCAGACGCTCAACAACGGTTGCGCTATAGGTGGGATGGTAGTTGCGATGAATCTCGGTGCCAGCTGTGGTCTTGGCAAAATCGGTGTTGATGATGTCCTTCAGTCCGATTGGCACGCCATTCAGCAAGCCTCTCCACTGACCTGCGACGATTTCAGCTTCGCTCTTCTTGGCTTGGGCAAGCGCGTGCTCAGTAGTCACGGTGATGTATGCGCTGCTGTAGCTATCGATTTCGTTGATGCGCGCCAGCATTGCCTCGGTGATTTCCACGGGTGTAAGCGCTTTGGATTTGATTGCCTTGGCAATATTAAGAATCGTTTCGAAGTACATACGGGCTTCCTTGGACTCACGGTTCCAACACAAATTGGATACTGATTTATGACAATCCTGTCCTCGCCTTGGACGATAACTTGACTCTTACCGTCAGAGTCCTAGGCTGAGGCCGCCAATTGGCCCCTCCAGCTTGAAGCTGCTGCCTCCCGCTGTGCGTTGCTCGAGAAAGCCGAATGCGACGATTCAAGTGGGAGCCAAGGCCAGGGCCTCATCCGGGACAGCCTAGATTGCAGGGGAGCAGGCCCGGATGAGTTCTGCTTTAGGCATCTCTGAAGGTTAACTAGGACGGGCTGCTTGAGATCTACATGATCCAGGTCGGAAATGTCAGGATGGAGCCGGAGGTTGAAAAAAGTCACCTTGGCGAGGAATTCCATCCCATCTCTTGATAATTCAGTGGGTGCTGAGGCTAGCGCTGTCGCCTGCAGAGGCGTGAACCTAAAGCGCGACTCGCCGATTTTGATTGAAGTTACTCCGTTGGATTATGTACCCAAGAGAACTGCGTAGACGAATTGAGCTAGAGGCGCGTTGGTCTCTGCTCGAAAGATGCGCACCTGGCTCAACCAAATCTTTCGCTTTGCTAACTACGATTGTGCAACTTCACCGCCGTTACCCAGTAGTCACCGAGTCACCAGGCGGCGATGGGTGTGCTGGACACGTTTTCTGCGGCAGCAGTGTTGACAGTAGAATGAATCGCGACGAGATCATTCAGAAGTCCTTTCATCGTCTCAGAAAGGTCATCGTAGGCCCGATAGCCGTCGGCGAATAGCGTATCGCCACCCACGGGCGGGGTTACCCTGGCATGCAGGATGGTTCCGGTCGGCGGCTGTTCCTGAAAGCTCCAGCCTGAGTGCCACTGGGCACCCAAGTTAACGGGCTTTTCATCAGCCTCGCGTCTGAGTGTCAGCAGCGTGCCAAGTTGAGTCCAGTAGTTCGGTGTCCAAGACGACACGAGCGTGCTCGACCCCAAGAGTGACTGGGCATTCAAGATAGGCTTGATAGCAGTCGGCTAAACGCAAATCAGTGCCAGGCAGTTCCACTCTGGCTGGTCTTCGGTCAGCTCGCATGCAGCCATAGAGAAGGCGCATATATGCAGCGAACAGTGAATCGATTTGGGCCGAGTGCATCGCAACGGGGCTAGATGTTACGTGGTAGACCAGGTGGACGCCATCATTTAAGGCCAGGCGAGAGGGCTCGATACCTTGGCGAGTCAGGCCCTCGATGACGCCTACAAGCCACGTGGCACTGACGGTGAGAGGTCGGGTCATGGTGAGTGTCCGTTAGCTGCCACTGCGCTGCAAAGCGGTTGTCCAAGGTCAGCGGAGTGTTACGACAGACTGTGTAGCACGACTGACAGAAGTATTCCAAGACTCGGCCGACAGCATCCGTTCGCGTCGTGCATCTTATTGGCAGGTCAATTATCAATCGCAGGCTTTCTTGATCACTAATCGCCGGATTTGAGCAGGCGGCAGCTGCCGTTTCACAGCAACTACGACCATTTTGCAAGGTGAGGTTTTCGATGTATTGAGCATGAGCTTGTTTCCTTTGTCCAACCCTTCAATCGCAGGCGCTACGTGAGGAGGAGATGATGAAAACGATTAAAACCGGTGTTTTGGAAGCCGCCTACCTGGAGGTCGGGCCGGCAGACGGCCCTCCCATTGTGTTGCTCCACGGCTTCCCCTATGACGTGCATGCCTACAATGATATCGCCAAGATCCTGGCCGCAGCTGGAAAGCGATGTTTCACGCCTTACCTTCGTGGTTACGGCCCTACCAAATTTCTAAATGAGCAGACAATGCGCTCTGGAGAGCAGGCGGCAATGGGAGCCGACGTGTTGGCTTTTCTCGATGCATTGAAGCTCGAGAAAGCTGTGCTTGCGGGTTAAGACTGGGGTGGAAGAGCGGCGTGCGTTGTCGCCGCGCTATGGCCGGAACGGGTAAGCGGTTTGATTAGCTATGGTGGCTACAGTATTCAGAATATCGCTGAAGAGCACGCGCCTGTTTCCCCCGAAGCTGAGCACCTCGTCTGGTATCAGTACTATCTTCACGGTAGCCGTGGTAGCGCTGGTTTGACCTCGAACAGAAAGGCGTTCTGCCACTTGCTATGGCGCATGTGGTCGCCGACTTGGGGGTTCTCTCAGGATGAGTTTGAAACGACCGCCACAGCGTTTGACAATGACGACTTTGTTGACGTGGTCACACACTCGTACCGCCATCGTTTCGGATTGTTGAAGGCGATCCAGCCTATCGGGGCATAGAATCTCGGCTTGCTGCGCAACCAAAGATCGCCGTGCCCTCATTGGTTTTGGAGGGTGGGGCGGATGCGGTCGATCCACCTGCCGAAGACGACCCATGCGTACATCATTTTACCTGGCCGTATCGCCGGGAGATATTGGAAAACGTTGGCCACAACCTGCCCCAAGAGGCTCCGGAAAACTTTGCCGACGGGATCTTGAAGCTCGTTGGTTGAGGCCATAAGAGTCGCACAACAGCTTGCGCATGGCACTAGGGGCACAGTCCTCAGTCATATGCACCTGCGTCAAGCACAGCCCTTCATTTCTTACTGAGGAATTCTTTCAACGCTCGCACAACGTCTAACCTCGATTGGTCCGTGATGCGCCCTGCCACTTGGTCGAACATGTGCGGTGCGCCCGGATAGACGTGGAGCTCCATGGCAACCCCTGCGCCAGACAACCTCATAGCGTAATCGACGTCTTCTTCGAGAAAGAGATCCTGTGACCCGACTGAAACGAAACTGGGCGGCAGGCCGCTGAGGTCCGGCTGTAGTGAGGGGGAAAACAAACCGATACGGTCATCATCCAGGGTATAGCCACCGCGCAGGCAATCCCAGCAGAACTGATTGGGCGTCGGCAGCCAACTGAACGTGCCTGTGTCGCGGCTCGGGAAAGGGGAGTGCGCCGAGCCTGTGCGATAATCGAGCATGGGGTAGATAAGCACCTGGCCAGCGAGCGGGAACTCGGCCCTGTTGCGCGCCAAAATGGCCAAGGCGGCGGCAAGCCCGCCACCGGCGCTATGGCCCATGGCGACTATCCGCTGGGGATCCAGGCCCAGGTGGGGACCGTTTCCAAACAGCCAGGCGAGGGCGCTGTAACAGTCCTCCAGGGACGCGGGAAAAGGATGTTCGGGCGCCAGTCGATAATCCACCGCAACGATGATTGCGCTCAGCTCATCGGCTAGATAGGCGAGGTAGTCATTTGCCATCTCGGATTGTCCGAGGACGAAGCCTCCGCCGTGCATATACAGGATCGCCGTGCGGATCACGCTTTGCGCGACGACGCCGGGCCGGTGGATGCACAGGCGTAAGCGTTCGCCACCACTGCCTGTGATCCAACACACCTCGCACCGCGCGCTGTGCCCAACTTTGGATGCTGAATCTACCTGCGCGCGGATGGCTGGCAACGTGCTCAGCGACCATTCTTGCGCAACGGGGGCCACAAGACTCTGGAATGCAGGATCGAGCAATTCATCTGGCATCAAGGTTTCGCTCCCCTTTGCATAGCGTTGCCGGACACCTCTGGTGAGGTGCCCGACGTTTTCCCGTTACAGCCAGGCTTTGATTTGTGCGCAAACAGCCTGGGTCGAAATGCCGTAGCGGTCATGGAGTGTCGGCAGGGCGCCGGCGTCAAGGAAGGCATCCGGCAAGGCGATCTGCCTGAACGCCGGCGTCACCCCGTTGCGCAGCAGAACCCCGGCAACCGCTTCGCCCAACCCACCGATGATGGAGCTGTTTTCAGCGGTCACCACCAGCCGTCCGGGCTTTCTGGCTTCGGCGAGCAGGGTGTGTTCGTCCAGCGGCTTGATGGTCGGCATATGCAGCACCGCGACATCCACGCCGTCTGCCTGCAGTTGCTTGGCGGCTTCCAGTGCACGCATCGTCATCAATCCGGTGGCAACGATCAGCACATCATTGCCGGTGCGCAGTGTCTTAGCCTTGCCGATCTCGAACGTGTAGCCGTACTCGTCCAACACCAAGGGTACGTTGCCGCGCAACAAACGCATGTAGACCGGGCCTTGATGGGCGGCGATGGCGGGCACGGCTTGTTCGATTTCCAGAGCGTCGCAGGGGTCGACGATCATCAGGTTGGGCATGGCGCGGAAGATCGCCAGGTCGTCCGTGGCCTGGTGGCTTGGGCCGTAGCCGGTGGTGAGGCCCGGCAAACCGCAGACGATCTTGACGTTGAGGTTTTCCTCGGCAATCGCCATGCAAATGAAGTCGTAGGCACGTCGGGAGGCGAACACCGCGTAGGTCGTGGCGAATGGCACGAAGCCTTCCCGGGCCATGCCGGCGGCAGCGCTCATCAGCAATTGCTCGGCCATGCCCATCTGGTAGAAACGTTCCGGATGGGCCTTGGCGAAGATGTGCAAGTCGGTGTACTTGGACAAGTCGGCGGACAGCCCGACGATGTCCGGGCGCTGATCCGCCAATGCGGCCAGCGCATGGCCAAATGGCGCGGATTTCGTAGCCTGGCCTTCAGCGGCAATCGAGGCGATCATCGCCGAGGTGGTCAGGCGTTTTTTCACGGGTTCGCCCGTCGAAGTCGGTGTGTTGGCGGCGTTGCTCATGGGTGTTTTCCTTCTTCAAGGTTGTTCAGCGCCAGGTCCCACTCGTGTTCTTCGACGCGGATGAAATGGGTTTTTTCCCGGTTTTCCAAAAACGGCACCCCCTTGCCCATGCGGGTATCGCAGATGATCACCCTAGGCTGGCCGGCGGGGTGGTTGCGCGCGGCATCGAATGCCGCGACCAGGGCATCCAGATCGTTGCCGTCGACGCGCTGGGTAAACCAGCCAAACGCTTGCCAGCGGTCAACGATCGGCTCGAACGAGAGGATTTCGCTGGAGTAACCATCGGCCTGCTGGTTGTTGACGTCGACGATGGCGATCAGGTTGTCGAGCTTCCAGTGCGACGCCGACATAACCGCTTCCCAGGTCGAACCTTCGTTCAGTTCACCGTCGGACAGCAGGTTGTAGACGAAGGCGGGCGAGCCTTTGCGTTTCAGGCCCAGGCAGGCGCCGACGGCGATACCCAAGCCTTGGCCGAGGGAACCCCCGGTGATTTCCATGCCCGGGGTGTAGGCAGCCATGCCGGACATTGGCAGCCGGCTGTCGTCCGCGCCGTAGGTTTCCAACTCATCGAGCGGGATGATTTCGGCCTCGATCAGGGCCGCATACAACGCAATCGCGTAGTGGCCGATGGAGAGGTAGAAACGATCGCGCTGTTCCCACTCAGGTTCTTCGGGCCGATAGTTCATCGCGTGGAAGTACGAGACGGCGAGCAGGTCGGCAGCGCCGAGGGCCTGGCCGACGTAGCCTTGGCCCTGGACTTGTCCCATGCGCAATGCGTGACGACGGATGTTATGGGCGCGCTTGGTCAGCGATGTGGATGAAACGTAGGGGGCAGGGGTTGTCATGGTAGAACTCCGGTTACTCAACGATTGACCAGGGCGGCGGGAATGCGCAGCACCAACAAGGCACCGCCCAGCAATACGCCGGTGATCAGGTACATGCCGATGGCGCTGGAGCCGGTCTGCGTGGTGATCCAGCCAATCAGGTAGGGCGAGCAGAAGCCGGCCAGGTTGGCGAAGCTGTTGACCGCCGCGATGCCGGCGGCGGCCGACACGCCACCGAGCAAGGTGGTGGGCAACATCCAGAACATCGAGGAGGCGGACAGGATGCCGGACGCCGCCAGGCAAAGGCTCAGGATCGACAGCACGATGTTGCCGCCCAACAGCGCGGCGAGGGTCAGCCCGATGGCTCCGGCGATCATCGGCCCGATCAGGTGCCAGCGCCGCTCGCGGTGCTTGTCGCCGCTGCGACCGATCAGCAGCATGGCGGCGATTGCGCAGAGGTAGGGCAGGCTGGTCAGGAAACCGATGTGCAGGGGATCGGAGACCCCGGCGTTGCGCACCAGCGTCGGCAGCCAGAAGGTGATGGCGTACTGGCCCATGACCACGCAGAAATAAATCCCCGCCAGCAGCCACAGACGGCGGTCGCGGATGAACTCGCCCACCGAGGCATGAGTGACTTTCTGTTGGTTGTCTTCGGCCAGTTCTCGGCTGATCAACGCTTTCTCATCTTCGTTCAGCCACGTGGCCTGGTGGACGCCATCCTTGAGATAACTCAACACCAGCAACCCGACCACGACGGTGGGAATGGCTTCGAGCATGAACATCCACTGCCAGCCGGCCCAGCCATGCACGCCGGCGAAGTGGTTCATGATCCAGCCGGAGAGGGGACCGCCCACCATGCCCGACAGCGGGATGGCAATGAACCAGAGCACCGTCATGCGGGCGCGCCGATAAGAGGGGAACCAGTAGGTGAGATATAGCAGCAATCCCGGGGCCAGGCCCGCTTCGGCGACGCCGAGCAGAAAGCGCAGGGCATAGAACTGCCACGCGGTTTCGACGAAGGCGAACAGCGCGGAGATGATGCCCCAAGTGATCATGATCCGCGCGATCCACACGCGGGCGCCGACCTTGTGCAGGATGATGTTGCTGGGCACTTCGCAGAGGAAGTAACCGATGAAGAACATGCCGGCACCGAGTCCGTAGACGGTTTCGCTGAGCGCCAGGTCGTTCATCATTTGCAGCTTGGCAAAGCCGACGTTGACCCGGTCCAGGTACGCGCACAAATAGCACAGCATCAGGAAGGGCATCAGTCGCCAGGCCGTTTTCCGGTAGGCATTGGAGCGCACGGTCGAAACCGCTTCGAGGGACAAAGTTGTCATGATGGTCTGATCTCTTGTTTTTATTGACCGCCAGCCCGAAGGCCCGGCTGGCGTCGTCGATCCAGAACCGCACGGGCCGCGCCGGCCCGCCCAGGTGCATCAGTGAATCAGCATTCCGCCGTTCACATCCAAAGTGGTGCCCGTCAGGTAAGAGGATAAGTCGCTGGCCAGGAAGAGGGCGGCGTTGGCGACGTCTTGGGCCTCACCGAGGCGGCCCAACGGAATGCCGTCGATGATCGCGTGTCGGCGCTCGTCCTGCATGAGGCCGCCAGTGATGTCGGTGTGGATCAAGCCTGGGGCAATGGAGTTGACCCGCACCTTGTCCGGACCCAATTCCCGAGCCATCGCCTTGGCCAGGCCCAGTACGCCGGCCTTGGCGGCGCTGTAATGCGGCCCACCGAAGATGCCGCCACCACGTTGGGCGGACACCGATGACATGCAGACAATGCTGCCGCCCTGTTGCTCACGCATCAGCGGGATCACCGCCTGCGACATGAGCAGGGTGCCGCGTAGGCTGACGTCCAAGACTTTGTCATAGTCGGACGGGCGGATATCGAGGGTCTTGAGGGGTTGGGTGATGCCGGCGTTGTTGACAAGAATGTCGATGCGGCCGAAATGCTCGATGACTTGGGCGACGGCCCGCTGGACCTGGGTTTCATCCGCGACGTTGGCCGCAAGACCCAGGTGACCTTCGCCGAGGGCGTTGGCGGCGTCCCGTGCGGCGGATTCATCCAGATCAAGAATCACCACACGAGCACCGTGCTGCGCGAACGTGGCAGCGGTGGCGCGGCCAATGCCACGGGCGGATGCGGCGCCGGTAATGATCGCGACTTTGCCTTGGAGGAGCATGGAGGATTACCTCAAATTGTTTTTATGGGTCGATTCGGAACAAACCGATGACTCAGCTTCTTCTTCGCATCCTGGCTGAGCAATGGCCTAAAAATCATTCAGTGCTGAAAAAAATTCAGCACTCGGTCATTCGCGGCTGGCAGCTTGAGCAAAAAAGCTCAACAATCTGTGGACTTATTGCGGAGCGACGTGCCATGCGTACCTATGTCGATGCACCCTTGATTCTCCCACCGCTGAAAGCGATTCAGGCGTTTGAACAAACGGCGCGGTTCAGCAACGTCGCGCGTGCCGCCGAAGTGCTGGACCTGACGCCTTCCGCGGTGAGTCATCAGCTGGCGAAACTTGAAGCCATGATTGGCCGGCAACTGTTTGTTCGTGCAGCCCGGGGCGTAACGCTTACGCCTGTAGGGGAGCAATACCTCAAGGAAGTTTCGGGGCTGCTTCATAGCTTGGCCGTTGCCACCGAACGTGCGGGCAGTGACGTCAGCCTGGACTGTCTGCGCCTTCACTCGGCGCCCAGCTTCGGACTGTTGTGGCTGATGCCCAGGCTGGAAGCGTTTCGTGCTTCTCATCCAGATATCCAGATCAATCTGTCATGTTCCTACGAGTCGCTGCATTTCAGTCGGGACAAGATTGACGTGGATATCCGTCACGGTACCGCGAACTGGCCAAGTTACGAAGTCCGCACGGTTCAAAACGAAACCTTTGCTGTGCTCGCTTCACCGACACTGCTCGCGCAATGCCCAATCCGCCGCGCGTCCGATCTGTTGGGCTGCGATCTAGTGCTTTCCGAAGCCACGTTGCTCAAATGGCCGCAATGGTTTGCCCAGCACGGCCTGGCGCGCCCGGAAAAGCCCTACGCGTTGAGTTTCGATCGCTCGTACATGTCGCTTGAAGCCGCCAGTCATGGGCTGGGATTTGCTCTGGAAAGCACCTTGCTCGCCAAGAAGTATCTGGCGTCCGGCAGCCTGGTCGAAGTGGCGCCAGAGGCGCTCAGCGCGCCGGTGGCTGCCCATCACCTGGTGTTTCCAAAGGCTCACTCCAGCTTCCCGCGCGTGCGGCGTTTCCTGGAGTGGATGGAGAGCGAGCTTGGGCAAGGTTTTGCCTATTGAGTGGACTCTGTCTAACGGCTGCAGTTGGTGGGGGTCTCGGCCGTCCCTGGCGTCCAAAACAAACAGCTACTTACCATAGCGACTCATGAAAATAGCCGCCCGCTTCGTGACGACGGGCAGAGAGGCCAGGTCTATGCTTTCATTTTCACTGTGAGCCGCTTTTCCCCATGCACCCAGGCCGTCCAGGCTCGACGTCACATATTGGTTCACATAGGAAATATCAGCGCCGCCTCGCTCCGCTGACGGCGCGGAGACTAACGCGGGGCCCTCCAGGTCCACGCTGACTTGGCTATAGGCTCGCAGAAGCTGCCGATTGCTTTCGCGATCGGCCATGACAGGCATGATGTCGTTGACTTTCAACTCGCTGCTGGTCTGCGGCAGCGGATGGCTGGCTATCTCTTTCAGCCGCGTTTGCGCGGCATTCTTTTGATCCTCGCTACTGAACCTGAGATCGCCATGCACGGACGCAACCTTGGCGACGGTTGTCTTCCGGCCTGAAGCAATGCCTTGTCCTCCGGCTACATCCTCTACTGCAGTGGAACCGCCCAAGATAAGCCCAGGGTTCAAGGTCAATCCTGGCTCGTTGGAAAGTTTGGATCGAATCTCATCCAGAACGCGGGCCGATTCATAAATCGCACCAAAACCTGTTTCTGGCTCAAAGACGGTCGCCGAATGTTTATCCCTGCCAGTACTGGTCAGAAACCACTCACTTAATCCCCGACGCTCGGTGATCAACTGATTGGGCGATAACGCAAATTCGAAACCCAACGCGATGTCGCTTTTTTTGGCTTCGCTAACCAGTACCTCTCTGGAGATGCGGGTCGGCTTTGCCGCGAGCTCTTCGTCACCGATCAGGACCACTGTGATGTTCATAGTGTCCAGCGATCCGTTTTGCTTCAAGGCTTGCAGGGCGTATAGCAGGGTGACAATACCGCCCTTATCGTCGATGACGCCTGGGCCTGTGGCTCCTTTTCCGTCATTGACATAGGCGAATGTCTGGAACGCACTGGTTTTGGGGAAAACAGTGTCCAGATGGCCTATCAATAAGAGCCGCTTGGCAGATTGTGCGCCGCTGTGCACGGCCACGAGACTTCCGGCATGTTTCATTTCTGCAGGCAGGTCATGCCAACGGGTATCAAAGCCCAGCGCCTCAAGTTCTGGCTTGATCAGATTGCCGACCTTGACCACACCCTCGACGTTGTCCGTTCCGCTGTTGATGTTGACGAGTTTTTCAAGCAACGCGATCTGTGCGGCGCTGTGACTGTCCACGTACGAGATGATGCTCTGCTCATCGAGCGTCGGTTTCGCCAGGGCTTCTTTCCAGAGCAAGAGCCCGATGAGCAGGGGAAAGCATTTTTTCAGGTTGGGCATCGTCATTGACCATTCGATGGTTACAACCCGCGTGTCTAGAGGTGTTGAGTTCTACAACCGACCGTCGACAGACACGGGTCAGGATTGGGGGCGGTGCTGCTGGCTACCGCAGCGGACCTTTTTATCCCTCGTTCAATACTGATCGATCCGCGCCGATTAGATTGCCATTCATTCCATTACCGAAGCATGTACGAGGTCTGCATAACGCTGATGCCTTTCCCAGCTATAGGAATCCTCCATCAGCCCCGCTGAAAGAAACACATAAGTGAGTTCTCGCTCGGGATCCACCCAGAAACAGTTAGACCCGGTTCCGATGCCTCCGAAGGTTTCAGGGGAGGAGAGCTGGCCGAAAGCGTGTGAGGTGATTCCACTTCCCCTGACGTAGAAACCGGGTCCGAGGTTTGCCGGAATCGCTGGCCACCCCCTCATATTCTGAGCATAGTCCCATAGGCTGTTGATCATATCGCCCGTCGCGATTGTGCGAGCGAAGCGCAAAATTGCCGGGCTAAGGATACGTGCCCCGTCGATTTCACCTCCTCGACGACAGGCTTCGGCAAAGCGGAACCAGTCATACGCGGTGGTGAAGGCGCTACCCGCAGGAACCTCAAATCCTGATATCAGCGCATGCTTCCCGGCGCCCTCAAGCATGACGGGATCCAATAGCGCTGGTCCGTGATTTTTTACCACCACCGGTACCGCACGTTCGATTTGGTCTTTGCGCAGCCCGAAGCCAAGTGACGTGTCTGTCATTCCAAGAGGCTCGATGAGGTCTTCCTTGAGAATCTGACCGAATGAGCGATGCCCACCATCGAGTCGGCGTACTGTTTCAGCGAGTACGGCGTGCCCGAGTACTGCTGCGTAACTGATACTCGTCCCTGGAACTGATTGGGGCACCATGGCGCTTACCGCACGGCTCACCGCTTGAATATCGCCGATGTTCTCGGGCGGTATGCCTGGCGCTCCCAAAGGTAAGCCAGCTTTGTGCAGCATCAGATCAGCGATGGTCGTGGCGCCTTTTCCATTGGCCGCATATTCGGGAATCAACTCTCGCACCTGTGTCGTGAAGCCGATTTCACCGCGGTCGATCCGCTGCAGCACAGCAGCGTTCACCATCTGCTTGAAAATGGACATGGTGATAAAGACGGAATTGAGTTGGGTTGGTTTGCCCGCGGCGCGGTCCGCATAGCCGAGTGCTTCATGCAGGACGACGGTGCCACGGCGGGCGACGAGCACTACTGCGCCGTCGAACTTATTTGCCTCGATGTCCGCGTTGATGGCGGCTGATAGCCGTGCGAGACGGTTGGCGTCGATACCGAGTGAGGTTGCCGATGTCATTTTTATCCATGCTCCTGAGTTGGCTTGACCAGATTGCAGCAGAGCAGCCATTGTTGGCCTCAGTTACAATATGAGCGGTTCCTCAGATCCACAACTCGCGTTTGGAGGCTACATGGTGACTAAGAGCGGAGCGGCCTTTACCACCGCGAGAAAGGTGCCCGTCCAAGAGCGTTCCAGACGTACCGTTGAGGCCATTTTGCAGGCGGCCTCTCAGGTTTTGGTCCGTTGTGGCTATGAGAGTGCAACCACTGGCGCCATTGCGGAACGGGCAGGCGTGAGCATCGGAACGCTGTACCAATATTTTCCAAACAAGGAATCGTTGGTCGCGAGTGTAATTGAGGGGCACTTCAAGGAGGTGCTGGCAATCGTTGAGTCTGCGTTGCAAAGTCATCGCGACTCCCCACTCGATGTTTTGCTACTTGCGATCATTCGTTCAAGTCTGGACGCACATCGGCTACAGCCTGAGCTGCATAAGGTCCTGATGGAGCAAATTCCACGTGTCGGGCTTTATGTAAAGGCAATCGAACTTAGCGAAAAACTGTCTTCCCTGCTTCAGGAACACCTGGCAAGGCGCTTTCCGCAGATGTCCGCCTACCAGTTGCAGAAGCTCGTTTTCATGCTCGAAACGACCGTCGAAGCGCTTACTCATCGTGCAGTGATCGAGTGCCCTCAATGGTTAACCTCCGGCGAACTTGAAGCAGAAGCGTTCGCTCTGCTGGCGCCGTACCTCAAGCAGGCTGTCGGCCTGGGCCATCTGGCAATTTGACCCGCAGTACCAATCGCAGTGCAGTGACGGCTCAACCGGAAGCGCATGCCTATTCCGTTTTCTTCAGTAAAGCCAGAACGGGCGCAGCGCTGAAAAATGCCTGAGCGCAACTATCCGTTTTCAGCACTAATGCCAAATGGTCTTGATAGCGGAATAGATATTGCGTGCATTCCAGTTAGAGATCGCCATAGGCAAAACAGGATATCGGTGGCTAGCGACGCCCCGGCCGTTGCCATGCGGAGATATTTGAAAAAACGCGCAGAGGCTGAACGGTAGACACCGACCAGGAGGTCGAACGGTACGGAACAGCGCAGCACGTTGCGCCTTGACTAATGGACACCCGTCGGATTGTGTTGTCTGCACTGATAACTGACGTACGAATACGTTTTTGGTCCGGCCCAAGACGGGTTTAGTCCGCAAACTCTGCTGCTTCAGGATCGCAATACGGTCTTTTCTATCAGCCATCCGTTATTTTTAACGCCATCTGCTGAGTTCACAGTGCTGTAATGAAAGTCTGTTGCAACAGCGCAATCGCGACTTTGAGACTCAGTATCTGTTTAAGGTATTTCTGAGTAACACAGTCAAAAATGCATGATGCGCAGAACATTTTCTGGTGTGGTCCTGAAAAGGGAAGTGCCGTTGCGCAAGCTGCTACGGCCCTTAATCCGGTGATCCAGAAACCCACATTTCCAGCAGCCCTTCAGCGGATAACCAGAACATGCCAGCGCCTCTAATTTCCGTGGAAAGCTCTCCGGACCTCCCGACAGACGCTGATGTGGTGGTGATTGGCGGCGGCATCATTGGGGCATTTACCGCCTACTACCTGGCCAAACGCGACATGAAGGTCGCGCTGGTTGAAAAAGGCCGTATAGGCGCAGAACAATCGAGTCGTAACTGGGGCTGGTGCCGTCAGCAAAATCGCGATGAGCGTGAACTGCCTATGGCGACCAAAAGCCTCGAGCTGTGGGAGCAATTCGGCGCGCAAACGGGTGAGCAGACAGGCTTTACTCGTTGCGGGTTGCTCTATCTGAGCAACAGCGAGAAGGAGTTGGCGGGTTGGGCACGTTGGGGTGAGTTCGCCCGTAGTGTCAACATTCAAACTTCCATGCTCAGCGCACAGCAAGCCGCTGAACGCGGCAAGGCGACCGGCAAACAGTGGAAGGGCGGGGTGTTCGCTCCCACCGACGGCATTGCAGACCCCTCTCGCGCTGCCCCGGCAGTCGCGCGCGCCATTATGGCCCTTGGCAGTACCGTGCATCAGGGCTGTGCCGTGCGTGGCGTCGAGACCCAAGCGGGTCGACTGTCCGCGGTAGTCACTGAAAAAGGCGTTATCCGCACTCAGCTGGCGGTTCTCGCGGCTGGTGCCTGGGCGTCCTCGTTCTGCCGCCAATACGGCATCCGCTTTCCCCAAGCCACAATTCGTCAAACCGTGCTCTCTGTTTCCTGCCCAAGCCAGGAAATCCCCAGCGCGCTTCATACGGCCGATGCCTCCATGACACGCCGCTACGATGGCAGCTATACGCTGGCGATCAGTGGGAGAGGGCGCGTCGACCTCACCCCACAGCTGCTCGGTTTTGCCCCGCAATTTTTGCCGATGTTTCAGCGAAGGTGGCGCAACCTGGCACTTGGCGGGTTCGAAGGTCTGCGCTCGGGCCATGAAAGCTGGAAGCGCTGGAGGCTGGACCAGCCGACGCCGATGGAAAGGATGCGAGTTCTCGATCCGAGTGTGGACGCCTCAGTTGTTGAACTGACCTACAAACGCGCGGTTGAGCTGGTCCCGGTACTGAAAGATTCTTCGGTCACGGCAGCCTGGGCGGGTTATGTGGACAGTACGCCTGACGGCGTTCCTGGGATAGGCGAGCTGGGAAGCCTTCCAGGTCTGGTACTGGCCGCCGGGTTCAGTGGGCACGGCTTCGGTATCGGCCCCGGTGCAGGCCATTTGATTGCCGATATTGTCAGCGGCGCCGCCCCTATCGTGGATCCGCGGCCATACCACCCTGACCGGTTTAAATCGTCGGTCTGGGGCAAGGTAGCGGATTTCTGAACACCTGCCCTCCATTGCTACTGTTTGATCATAGGTACCTTCGTTATGTTGAAGCACTCCGACCAGAATACCGAGCCGGCGGCCCGGTCTCAGCCTGCGACGCCACGCCTGATGCCTCTACGTGAGGACCATCTACCCTGTGCGGTCGGCCTCTCATCCGCGTTGGGGTGGCCGTACCGGGAGGCGGATTGGCGCTTCGCTTTCGATCTTGGCGCGGGTCTCGCAGTGGAAATGGAAGGGCGGTTAGTGGCAACAGCATTATGGTGGCTGCAAGGTGAGACCCATGCCTCGATGGGCATGATCATTGTGTCCCCAGCCATCCAGGGCCAGGGTATCGGGCGAGCCCTGATGGATCGACTGTTGCAGGAGACAGGTGGGCGAACGCTGATCCTCAACTCCACCCACGAGGGCCTGGCACTTTACACTCGGCTCGGCTTCATCGCTCATGGGCAGGTCAACCAGCACCAGGCGGTGCTGGAGCTCGCGCATCACTTCGTCCCTTATTCAACGCACATACGCGCCATGCTGGTGGGTGATGAACACGCGGTGCGACAACTGGATCTAGCAGCGACAGGCCGTGATCGCAGCGCATTGCTGAGTGCCTTGTTCGAGGTGGGAAGCATCCTGGTCGTCGATCACGGCGCGGGGGTGTCAGCTTACGGCTGTTCACGCGAGTTCGGCCGTGGCGTGGTCATTGGTCCGGTGATTGCCGGTGGCACCGGCGCGGAGGCGTCTGCCAGAGCTGTTATTACCGCACTCGCTGACGCTCATCGAGGCCGTTTCGTTCGTATCGACGTCACTGAAGACAGTGGCTTGTCGCAATGGTTGGCCGACCAGGGCCTGCCCTGTGTTGGTCATGCGACGCCGATGGTGCGCGCGACGCAATCCCCTGCTTGTCCCACTGGGACTGACGCGCGTTTATTTGCCCTCTCCAACCAGTCGATTGGCTGACGCGGGCACTTACTCAAAGCTTTGTACGCGCGAATCGATGGCTCACCTCAGATGATGGAATGCCCCTTATGAAACTGATGCCCTATTGGCTGGATACCGCCCCTGAATTTGCCGCCGGTGAACGTGATTCACCCAGTGGCGAGGTCGATGTTGCGATCGTCGGCGCCGGGTTTACCGGTTTGTCTGCCGCCATTGCACTGGCCAAAAAGGGCGCTAATGTGGCCGTCTTCGAGGCCGGTCTGGTTGGCAATGCCGCCTCCGGCCGCAATGGGGGGATGTGTAACAACGGCTTTGCCCAGGATTACTATGCCTTGTCCACCGCTATCGGACGCGAGCGCGCCAACCTGTTGTATCGCGCTTTTGACGCAGGGGTCAGCAAAGTGGAGTCGCTGATTGCGCAAGAGGGCATCGACTGCGATTTCAAACGGGTCGGCAAGCTCAAGCTTGCGGCGAAACCTGAGCACTTCGACAAGCTGGCCCGGTCGCATGCACTCATGGAAAAGGAATGCGATCCCGACACGTACATGCTGACCCGCGAGCAATTGAGCGGCGAAATCGGTTCCGACCGTTATTTCGGAGGTCTGGTCTTCGCTAAAAGCGCTGGCATGCACGTTGGTCGATATGGTCAGGGCCTCGCGGAGGCTGCCGCTCGGCGGGGTGTGCGAATTTATGAAAACGCCCCTGTTCTTGGCCTCACGCGTCAGACCGGAACTGTGCACCAGGTCAAAACGCCACGCGGCGAAGTGCGTGCCAAGCAGGTACTGTTGGCGACCGGGACGTCTGCGATAGGGCCGCTGGCGTGGTTTCGCCGGCGCATCGTGCCCGTTGGTGCTTTTATCATCGTCACAGAGCCATTGTCCGATGAGCTGCTTGGCCGCCTGATGCCACACCGGCGCATGATCACCGATACGAAAAATTTCGTTAACTACTTTCGGGTCACTCCCGACAATCGTTTGTTGTTTGGTGGGCGCGCGCGATTCGCAATGTCAAACCCCGCTTCCGACATGAAAAGTGGCGTTATCCTGCAGAAATCGCTGATTGACGTCTTCCCAGAGCTAAGTGCTACGCGCATCGATTACTGTTGGGGCGGCATGGTCGATATGACACGCGATCGCCTGCCTCGGGCCGGTGAGCACGACGGACTGTTCTACTCCATGGGTTACAGCGGCCACGGTACTCATATGTCGACCTACATGGGCGCGATCATGGCCGAGGTGCTCGATGGGCGTGCCGATCTTAATCCGTGGCGAGACTTCACGTGGCCAGCCATCCCCGGGCATTTTGGAAACCCATGGTTTCTGCCGTTGGTAGGCGCCTACTACCGGTTTCAGGACTTGGTACGCTAGGTCGCGTCCAAGCCCCTCACGCCGACTCAGTCACGTCAGACACTCACTCGGAAAACGTGCACCAAAAACGCAAGTGCGTCCATGCGTGGTGCGATCCGCAAAATCTGCTGAGGGCCATTCTGAAAACGGTGGTTTGTGCCAGGATCGCCGCAATTTCAATCGGTTCAGGAGGGGCTCGTGATGCTGTAATCGGTTCCACGCCGTTGCTTTGATGTTGGCGTCACCGTCGTTGGTGTTTGCAAGACGTTCCGGTAAACCGGAGCACTTCATCCTTCTTCTATTCGGCAGGTACAACTGATATGACTGACATCAAAGTAGACTCCACACTAACCAGCGGCCAGGAAAGCTTGCGCATCTTTGAAAGCCTCAGTCGTGGTATTTCTCGTCGAAGCGCCTTGCAAATGTTGGGCGTAGCCAGTGTCGCCGTCGCAGGGACCGGCAGTTTATTCGGTGCCGCCGGCAAGCTCCTCGCCGATGAAGCGGCGGGACCCGCAAAAGGCAAGCCGGGTGGGCGGATCCGGGTCGCCGGCATGAACAGTTCCACCGCCGATACGCTGGACCCAGCCAAAGGGTCCGGGTCTACCGACTATACGCGGCAGTTCATGTTTTATAACGGGCTGACCCGTTTCGACAGCCACATGGTGCCGCAATTGGAGCTGGCCGAGCGTTTCGATACGACCGATGCCACGCTCTGGTTGATCACCTTGCGCAAAGAAGTGACGTTTCACAACGGCAAGCCTCTGACCGCCGCTGACGTGGTGTTTTCGTTATTACGCCACAAGAACCCCGTCACGGGCTCCAAGGTCCTGCCTCTGGCGGAGCAGTTCAGCGAGGTCAAGGCGACAAGCCCTACCGAAGTGCAGATCCGTCTCAGCGGGCCCAATGCCGAGCTGCCTTCGATCCTGGCGGTTTCGCATTTCCTGATCGTTCCCGAAGGCACTACCGACTTTAACCTGGGGATAGGTACCGGCCCGTTCAAGGTCAAGGAGTTCAAGCCTGGTATGCGTTCCGTTGCCGTGCGCAATCCCGGCTATTGGAAACCGGGTTTGCCTTACCTCGATGAAATTGAATTCATCGGGATCGCCGACGAACCTTCAAGGATCAATGCCTTGTTATCCGGCGATGTGCAGATCACCAACGAAGTCGATCCGCGTTCAACCGTGCGCATTAAGGCCAGCGGTAAGCACCAGGTGATTTCGGCGCCGTCGGGCAACTACACCGACCTGATCATCCGTCAGGATCAAATGCCGGGTAAAAGCGCGGAGTTTACTCAGGCGATGAAATATTTGCTTGATCGTGAGCAGATCAAGTCTGCAGTGTTTCGTGGCTTCGCTGTGGTCGGTAACGATCACCCGATTTCCCCGGGTGCGCGCTACTACAATGCTGACTTGCCGCAGACCGCCTACGATCCGGAAAAAGCCAGGTTCCTGCTGAAAAAGGCCGGCATGGAGAGCATCACTATGCCGCTGATCGCATCGCCTGCCGCCACCGGCTCGGTGGACATGGCGGTGCTGTTGCAACAGTCGGCGAAACACGCCGGGCTCAAGCTCGACGTCAGCCGCTTGCCGAGCGATGGCTATTGGTCCAATCACTGGATGAAGCACCCGTTAAGTTTCGGCAACATCAATCCACGACCCAGTGCTGACGTGATGTTTTCGCAGTTCTTCCAGTCGAGCGCGCCTTGGAACGAATCCGCCTGGAAGAACGATCAATTTGACCAACTGCTGCTGCTTTCCCGTGGTGAAACCGACGACGCAAAACGCGGCAAAATGTACGCGGACATGCAGACTCTGGTGCATGATCATTGCGGAATCGGTATTCCCGTATTCATCAGTAACATCGACGGCATCGATCAGCGCGTCAAAGGCTATGGAAGCAATCCACTCGGCGGCTTCATGGGCTTCATGTTTGCCGAGCAAGTTTGGTTGGACGCATGATTGACGCCACGGCAAGGAACGCAGCTGCCTGGCGTTTCTGCGCTGCTCGTCGCGCAGATGACGATCAGGCCGCGGCCTCCCGAAAAGAACGAACGATGGCTTCAAGCATCAGCCCGGCTGTTCTGCTCCCCCCTTGCGGCTCCCGCACGACGGCGAACACCGGTCGCTCCACGATGAACTCTTGCAACGGCAGACGGAACAAGGCGCCGCTGTCGACCCAGGGTTGGGCGATATGGTCGGGCACGATGCCGACAAAACCGCCGCTGAGCAGCAACTGGACCGTTCCTTCTACATGATGGGCGAGGGTTCTTGCGTTTTGCAGAAAGCTCGCCGGTGCGGTGTCCTGTACCAAGTAGCCACGACGCACGTAGTGCGCGGTCTGTTCAACAATCCGGCGCGCCTCGGCCTCGCTTTTGCCGAACGCTTCGTGGTCCCGTCCGCAGTACAAGGCGGACGCTTCGGAGCCGATCACCTGATAGCTGAGGGCGGGCAGGTCTGATTTGCAGATCGTCACACCCACGCCGGCTTTTTTTTCAGCGACAGCGCGCTCCACCGCATCCGGCGGAGCGACCCCGATACTGAGATTGACCAACGGATAACTGCGACGAAAGTGCTTCAGTGCGGTGGCGATCGGGTTGCTAGGCGTGAACGTACAGTGATCGATCAGCCACAGGCTCAGGTCGCCTTTAACCTCGGCTTTCGAACTGGCCAGTGTGTCGCGAAATTCATCGATCGAGTCGAGTAAGCGCAGCACCGCGGTGTAGGCGACTTGTCCTTCTTCGGTCAGTTGGAAACCGCTGCGACCTCGATGGCACAGTTGACTGCCGAAGCGACTCTCCAGGTCAGACAATTGCCGGCTGATCGCCGAGATGCCCATTCCTGTCGCTTCTTCAGCTGCCGACAGCCCCCCGCACTCGACAACAGCCTTGAACAGCCGCCAGTGTTTCAAGTCGATGTCGTGTAACGGTGGGACCGAGGCAGTGTTCAAAGTGGAGGCTCCAGGTGCGGGGAGTAGAGCACGCGGGCCGGTCCGGGTCGCGCGCTCAGCTTTTGATGTGTTTTACACCAAGTCATTCGATCAGCGAAGTTGGCCATCCAAATAAATCAGGGTTTGCGCCAGAACGCGAGTGCCGTCCAGCAACTGCTTCGGCTCCAGCCATTCTTCGGGGCAGTGGCTGCGCCCGTTGAGGCAGGGCACGAACACCATGCCCATGGGGCCGGTGGCCCCAACGTAGACTGCGTCATGCCCGGCGCCGCTGGGCATGGTCATGTGTGGCAAGCCTAACTGTTCAGCCACTTCGCTGACGGCCTCGATGACAATCGTCGAGCAGTCCGTAGGATCGGCATAGGTCAACGGTACCGATTCGACAGTCAGCCGAAGGTCCGCCAGCACGGCGGCACAGCGTTCCAGCAGGTGTTCGGGAAATTCGAGCAGTACTTGTTTGGAGTCGCTGCGCACCTCCAGCACCATTTCGACTTTGCCGGGCACGGCATTGGGCACATTAGGGCTCACATCCAACCGGCCAACGGTCGCCACCACGTAGTGTGGGTTGCCGCTCATGTCGGCGGCCATGTTGCGCGCTTCGCGAATCAGCTCCGCCGCGCCGACCAGGGCGTCACGCCGCAGATCCATGGGCGTCGTGCCCGCATGATCCGGCAAGCCATGCACGGTGATTCCGACTCGGCGAATACCCACGATGTTGGTGACCGACCCAATGGGCAACCCCCGACTTTCCAGAACCGGGCCCTGCTCAATGTGCAGCTCAACGAACGCGGCAGTGCTACCGGGTTCCCGCAGTGCCTGGCCGAGGCGTTCTGGGGCGCCTCCGATGCGGGTCATCGCCTGTGCCAGGCTTTCACCCGCGCGGTTTTTTGATGCGAGCATCTCGGCAGTCAGAAGCCCAGCAAATGCGCGACTGCCGACGCAGGAAATGCCATAGTCACTCGGCTCCTCGGAGAGAAAATCGATCACCTGGAACGGGTGGCGCAAGCGTTGGCCGGCGTCTTTCAACGCGTGGGCGACTTCCAGCGCCGCCAATACTCCGATAATGCCGTCAAACCGACCGCCCCCGACCACCGTGTCACAGTGCGAGCCGCTGATCAGCGGCTTCAAATCAGCCTCACTGCCGTCAAGCTGGCCGATCAGATTGCCACCGGCGTCCAACGTCACGCTCAGGCCCGCGGACTCGAATTGCGCCTTAAGCCACTGCCTGGCCTGCTCAAACTCTGGGGAGAAAGCGCGTCGGGTCCACTGCACGTCCGGCAGCGTAAAGCTCGACAGTGTATTGACCCGGTTCCAAAGACGTTCGATGTTCAGTTCCAATTGAGGTTCGGTCATGTCAATACGTACCTGTCGTCAGTGCGCGCGGGCGCAGGAATTGGCCATAGCCGGCGTTGTTGAGAATCTGCCCCTGGTCGAACACGCACTGGCCACGGCAGTAAGTCGTCTTGACCCGGCCTGTAAAGGGCATGCCTTCAAATGAACTCCACTTCACCGCGCTCAGGCTGGTAGAGGGGTCGTAACGATACTGCTCGTCGGCCAGCACGACGAAGTCAGCGTCCAGGCCGAGTACGAAGTCGCCTTTACGGTTATCGAGCAAAAAATGCCTGGCCGGATTGCGACTCAGCTGTCGAACCACCAGCGATGGCGACAGGCCGCGCGCCATGGCGCCGGTCCAGAATGCTGGCAGTAGTGTCTCCAGTCCCGGTCCACCCGACGCGTTGCGAAACACGTTGGGATTGCCTTTACGCTCCAGCCCCCAACTGACGTGATCGGAGGACACAAAAGTGCAGCGCTCCTGGGCGATGTGCGCCCAGAGCTTGTCGGATTCGGCTTTGGGCCTGATCGGTGGGTAATGCTTGGTTTTGGCGCCGAAGCGTCGCGTGTGTTCTTCATGGTTGAGCATCAGGTACTGAATGCACGTCTCGATGCTCGCGTGGTGTCCGGCTTGGCGATACATTTCGCACAACTCAAACCCACGGCTGGTTGAGACGTGAACCGGATGGGCGCGTGCGCCGGTCTGCGCACCGATTTCATAAATCAACGCGGTCGCCAGGTCCTCCACCAGCGGTGGATGGGCGCGCAGGAACGCATCCCAGCCGGTATCGCCGGCTTCGACAAGGCGGCTGATATTTTTACGCGTCATTTCCTGCATCTGGTTGTGGACGCCACAAACCAGGCCCGACGGCTTGATCAGGGTGAACAATTCCGCCAGCAGGTCCTCCTCGATGCGTGGAAAACGGCCCGGCGCCGCTTCAAAGGTCGAGAACTTGAACGCACAGGCACCGGCTTCGATCAGCCCCGGAATGGCCGCGAGGCCGTGGGTTTCATTGACAGTGGCAAACAGGCCAACATCAACGTGGCAGGTTTCCTCGACTTCCTGGGCTTTACGCAGCAGTTGCTCGGCGCAGGCTACCGGTTCCGGGTCGTCGTAAGGCATGTCCACCATCACGGTGATGCCTCCTGCGGCAGCGGCACGGCTGGCCCAACCCAGTCCTTCCTGATTGGCCTGGCTTCCCGAATGGACCTGGCCGTCGATGACGCCGGGTAAGATCCAGTGTCCGCGTTCATCACGCGTGGTTTTGGCGGCAGGCGGCTCACCGGTGCCGCGCGCAGCAATACGTCCATCACTTATGGCAAGCCAGCCATTTTCGCAGGTCTGTTCACTGTCGACGATACGTCCCCGCACCACCAGATCGAAATCACTCATTTGTCAGCCTCGTCATCGGGTCAATCCGTAGGCAGTGAGTATCAGCAGGGTGTGCGGAGCCATCCATGCTGCGAATGACAACTTCACTTGCTGTTTTTTGCATGGTTCTGCGCTCAGCGGATTTGAATAATTCGAGCCATACCAAAGGAAGCCTCTCCAACAGGCTTTCGCATTTACCTCAGCGAGAGTGGCCTTACATGACTCAGCAAAAAGCCAAACAAATCATGGCTGCGCGTGGCAGTACCCTGCGGTGCAAAGGATGGAAGCAGGAAACCATTCTGCGCATGCTCGAAAACAACCTTGAAAATGCTGAGGACGCCTCGCGTCTGACTGTCTACGGCGGTATCGGCAAGGCTGCACGCAACTGGGAAAGCTATGACGCGATCGTCGAGTCGCTGAAAAACCTGGAGAACGATGAAACCCTGGCCATTCAGTCGGGCATGCCGGTGGCCGTATTCAAGACCCATCGACTGGCGCCGCGAGTGGTCATGGCCAACAGCAACGTCATCAAGGCCGACTGGCCGAAGTTTTACGACCTGAGCGCACAAAACCTGACGGCGTTTGCCTCTTACACCGCCGGGCCGTGGCAGTACATTGGCAGCCAGGGCGTGATTGAAGGCACCTTTGAAACACTGGCGCTGGTAGCCGATCGACATTTTGACGGGGCATTGAAGGGGCGTATTTTCTTCACCGCTGGGCTGGGTGGCATGGGGCGTTCGCAGCCCTTGGCCATGACCATGCACGGCGGCGTGAGTGTGACCGTGGAAGTCCGCCAGCAAAGCATTGTGGAGCGTCTGGCCAGCGGTTATGCCGACGTTCAGGCGGCGTCCTTGCAGGACGCCATCGACATGGCCGAGAGCGCCAAGCGGGAAGGGCGGGCACTCTCCATCGTGGTGCTGGGCAATATGGTCGACGCGCTGGAGCAGGCGCTCGACTGTGGCTGGAAGCCCGACATTGTCACCGAAATGTGCCCGTGCCATGACCCGTTCGCGCTGATTCCTTCCGGGCTAACGCTGGAGCAAGCCGCAGCATTGCTGGAGACCGACCGCGAGGCCTACATGGCGACGTCGCGCCAGTCGATGATCCGTATCGTGCGCGCGATGACACGCTTGCAAACAAACGGCTCGATCGTGTTCGAATACGGCACCTTCGTGCGCAAGGAGGCGGTGGATGCGGGGATGTCCAAGGAAGAAGCCTTCGCCTATCCAGGCTGTATCGCCGAGTACGTGCGGCCGCTGTTTTTCCTGGGGCGTGGGCCGTTCCGCTGGACCTGCGTGTCCGGCGAAATCGCCGACCAGCAGCGTCTGGATGACCTGGCCCTGGAGATGTTCAAGGATGACAGCCTGGTCACGCGCTGGATCAGCACCGCGCGGTATCGGTTGCCGATAGAGGGGTTGCCTGCGCGCATCTGTTTCCTCGGTTTTGGCCAGCGCCGCGCATTCGGCCTTGCGGTCAACGCATTGGTACGTTCGGGCGAGCTGGCAGGGCCGGTGGCTTTTTCCCGCGACAACCTGGATACCGGCTCAATCGCCAACCCAGCCTTTGAAACCGAAAACATGCTGGACGGCTCGGACGCGATTTCCGACTGGCCTTACCTGAATGCGCTGCTGAATGTGTCGGCGATGGCGGACCTGGTGGCGATTCAGTCCAACGGCACCATGGGCATCTCGGCGCACACCGGTGTCACGATGATCGCCGACGGTTCGGAGGAGGCCGATCTGCGCCTGGATGCCTGCCTGACCACTGACGCAGGGATTGGTGTGGTACGCCATGCGCAAGCCGGTTACCCCATGGCCAAGACCGTGTCCAGAGGCGAGGGTCCGTTGACCGACAACGCGATTCAAATACCGCTCTGGTGGTCCCCTCACGCCACTCAGCACCGCGCGTAAAGGACATCGTCATGGCCCTTCTTCATTTGATCGAGCAGGTTCGCGTAGTCGGCATGGGCGGTTCGACCGCCCAGGTGATGGATGTGTTGATCGACGGTGATCGCTTTGTCGGCCTGGCACCGCGAATCGATCTGTCGACGGTCAATCTCGAAGAGCGTACCGATGGTCGGGGCAAATTGCTGATACCAGGACTGATCAACGCTCACCATCATTCTCATGATCGTTTCGATAAAGGGCGTTTCTCCGGGATCCCCCTGGAGATCTGGATGGGCCTGTACAACCCACCTTCCTATCGACGTGGCTGGACAGCGCGCGAGGTGTACCTGCGCACCTTGCTCAACGGTATCGAGATGCTGCGCAATGGCATCACCACGGTGGTCGATGACATTCACTTCGGTGGCCTGCTGGAACCGGAAGTGGTGCATGCGGCATTTCAAGCCTATTCAGACCTCGGCATTCGCGCCGACGTCAGTGTGGCGTGGTCCGACAAACCATTTCAGGAGGGCATTCCCTACCTGGCCGAGCGGTTGCCCGACCCACTTAAAGGCAGTGTCTCGGCCCAGGCTGCGGATCGGATGCTGGAGCATTGGCAGGAACTGGCGCGCAGCTGGAGCGGCCGGGTGCGCTTTGTATTCTCACCGTCCGGCCCGCAACGCTGCAGTGCCGATTTTCTGCAGAAAACCTGGGCACTGGCCGAGCAATACGACCGCCCGGTGCTGATCCATCTCCTGGAAACCCGCATTCAGGCGCTCACGGCGGCGAAGTTCTATGGCAAGCCAATGACCGTGTACATGGACGACCTGGGGCTGTTGACACCTCGTAGCGTGCTCGCGCATGGCGTTTGGTTGTCAGCGGCTGAACTCGACCTGATCGCCGAGCGCGGCGCCAGCGTGGTGCACAATCCCGCCTGTAACCTGAAGTTGGGCAGCGGTGTGGCGCCGATCGCCGAAATGTTACGCCGTCAGGTGAATGTCGGTCTGGGCACCGACAACAATAACGGCAATGACCTGAACTCGATGTTTGACGCCATGCGCCTGGCAGCGCTTTCCAACGCACTGCTCGATCAGGACGCGGCCTGCCCGGTTGATGCACTGCAGGCGTTCAACATGGCCACGCTCGGTGGCGCCAACGCCATCGGGCGCGGTACGCAGACGGGGTCGATCGAGGTGGGTAAGCAAGCCGATTTCTGTTTGCTCGACCTCAAGACCAGCGCCTTTACGCCGCTCAATGATGCCTTGACGCAACTGGTCTTTTGCGAACAGGGCAACGCTGTGCGCGATGTGTACGTCGGCGGTCGCAAGCTGGTGGATCACGGCAGGATCACGCGTATCGATGAAGAGGCGTTAATGCTTGAGCTGATGGACTGCATGCCCACTTTGCAAGGGCGGATTCAGGGCGGCCAAAGCGCCAGCGAAACGCTGCGGCCGTATCTGGAGGGCGCCTATAACGATTGCCTGACCGATCCGCAAATGGCGGGTATGCGCCATTCGATCAACCAATTCGACCGATCCAGACGCGGCGCCTGACCCGTCTGGTCTGTTTCCACTCATTTACGAACAGCGAGAAAAACCATGAGCACAGTACAGAAAATTGTCCCAGGCGAAACCCGTATCGCCACCTGGCGTGCCATTTACAACGGTGCGCCGGCGCGGCTTTGTGACAGCGCCCGTGCCGGTATCGAGGCGGCGGCGAAGATGGTCGACACGTTGGTCGATAGCGGGCGCGCGGTGTATGGCCTGAACACTGGGTTCGGCAAACTGGCCAATGTGCGGATCAGCGATGCCGACCTTTGCCAGCTGCAAAAAAACCTGGTGATGTCGCATATGACGGGCTACGGCCCAGCGCTGGATGCCGATGTGGTACGTCTGGTCATGGCCTTGAAAGTTGCCAGCCTTGGACGAGGTGCCTCGGGGGCGCAATACGGCACCGTGGCACTGCTGGAAGAAATGCGCGAGCGCGGTGTCATCCCGTTTATCCCCGCCCAGGGTTCGGTGGGGGCCAGTGGCGATCTGGCGCCGTTGGCGCACATGACCGCCGTGATGATCGGCATGGGTCAGGCCTGGCACGAGGGCGAGTTGCTCGACGGTTCTGAAGCCCTGGCACGCGCTGGCCTCACGCCGATCGTGCTGGCCCCGAAGGAAGGCCTGGCCTTGATGAACGGCACTCAGGTATCGACGGCCCTCGCGCTGACCGGCCTGTTTGCCCTGGAAAACGCCTTCATGGCGGCCATTGCAATCGGTAGCATGACCACCGAGGCGCTGGCGGGTATTGCCAGTCCGTTCGACCCGCGTATCCAGGCACTGCGTGGTCATCCGGGCCAGATCGCCGTAGGCGCTGCGTTCAAGCGGCTGTTGGATGACAGCCCGATGCGTGCCATTTCCCAAGCGTCCGGCAAGGTTCAGGACCCCTACAGCATTCGCTGCCAACCCCAAGTGCTGGGGGCGTGCCTGGACCTGATTCGCAACGCCAGTGTCACGTTGGAGATCGAGAGCAACGCTGCCTCTGACAACCCGCTGATTTTCGTGGAAACCGGTGAAGTTATCTCCGGCGGTAATTTCCATGCTGAGCCGGTCGCCTTTGCGGCTGACATGTTGGCGATCGCTATTACCGAGATCGGCAACCTGTCCGAACGTCGTTGCAACCTGCTGCTGGACCCAGGCTTCTCCGGGCTGCCGCCAATGTTGACGGTCGATGCCGGCTTGCACTCGGGCTACATGACGGCGCACATCTCGGCCGCGGCCATGGCATCGGAAAACAAACAGCGCGCCACCCCGGCCTCCATCGACACCATCCCTACGGCGGGTAACCAGGAGGACCATGTCTCGATGGCCACCCATGGCGCGCGCCGTTTGCTGGAAATGACGTGCACGTTACGCGGGATTCTCTCTATCGAGGCGCTGTGTGCGGCCCAGGGTCTGGACCTGCGCGGCGGCAAGTTGTACAGCGCACGCCTGGCGCCAGCCGTCGAGTGCATTCGCGCCAGCGTGCCGGCGATGAATGTAGACCGACCGATCGCGCCGGACATGGCCAGCGTGGCCGAGTTGATCCGCAGTCGTGAGCTGGTCAACGCCTGCCCGGACCTGCTCAGCCTGTTCTAAGTGCTCCACCCAGCGCCGGCCTGTGCACCACCGGCGTTGGACAATAACAATGACATCGCTAATCCCTGAAATCTGCCAACTACCACATAGAGAATAATCATGAACAAGAATCTCGTTGTAGCTTGCGTAGTATTGCTTCTGAGTTCCACTTGGGCAAAGGCTGCGGATGTACTGCGCATGGGCGTCGACCCGACGTATCCACCACTGGAGTACCGCGACCCGCAGGGCAAAATGATCGGATTTGATATCGACCTGGGCGACGAAATCTGCAAGCGCATGGCGGTCAAGTGTGAGTATGTTCAAAGCAGCTTTGACGGACTGATCCCGGGCTTGCTCGCACGCAAGTTCGACGGGGTACTGTCGAGCTTGTCCATTACCGAGCAACGCCTGAAGCAGATCGACTTCAGCAGCAAACTCTCTAACCCGTCGACACGATTGGTGGCGCGCGATGGCTCTGGTATCACGCCGACAGCGGCGGGGCTCAAGGGCAAGACCGTGGGTTATCAGCAAGGCACCATTCAAGAGTCTTATGCCCGTACCTACTGGAAAGTGCCAGGCATCAAATTGCAGGCCTATGCGAGCCAGGACCAGGTGTACGCCGACCTGCTGAATGGGCGTATCGATGCCTCCTTGCAGGATGAAGTGCAGGCAACCTATGCCTTTTTGCGCACCGACCAGGGTAAAGGCTACGCGTTTGCCGGCCCGATCATTGTCGACGACAAAGTGTTGGGCAGCGGCACTGCGATAGGCGTTCGCAAAGAAGATCAGGCACTCAAGCAGCGCATCGACGATGCCATCGCCGCAATGCTGGCTGACGGCACGTATCAGAAGATCGCCGCCAAGTACTTCGACTTCGACATCTACGGCGGCTGACGGCGAGTTTTGTCCCGGTCATGACCGCGTGTCGCAGTCATGACCGGTACCGCGCGGCTTCTGTACGTCCACCTATTGCGAGTGATGCGCCATGCAATGGCTTGAATATTTACCCTTGATTGCCAAAGGTGCCTTGAGCACGGTCGAACTGGCGTTGGTGGCGCTGTTGCTGGCCTTGTTTCTGGGGCTGATCACCGCGTTGGCCAAGCTGTCGGGAACGCTCTGGCTGACGCTGCCTGCGCAGTGCTACACCACATTGATCCGAGGCATTCCGGACCTGGCATTGATGCTGCTGATCTTCTACACCATCCAGATCGGCGTGAATCAGCTCACCGATAAGCTCTCGCTTGGTCGATTTGAAATTGACCCCTTCGTGGCGGGCGTCATGACGTTGGGTTTTATCTACGGGGCCTACTTCGCCGAAACGTTTCGCGGCGCGTTTCTGGCTATCGATCCGGGGCAAGCGGAAGCCGCCAGAGCCTATGGTCTCTCAGCCCGCAAAACGTTCCAGAAGGTCGTGCTGCCGCAGTTGATCCGATTTGCCTTGCCTGGCATCAGTAACAACTGGCAGGTACTCGTCAAGGCCACTGCGCTGGTGTCGATCATCGGGCTCAGCGATCTGGTCATGGCGGCGCAGGAGGCCGGTCGCAGCACACACAACACCCTGATGTTCATGGTGCTGGCCGGCGCGGTTTATTTTTGTCTGTCGGGGTTTTCCAGCCTGCTGTTGTATTGGCTCAAGCACCGTTCGGCCGCCTGGGTACGCGAGGCAGAGCTATGATCGATCTCTTGCAGACCTATTGGCAGAGCTTTCTTTGGACCGATGGGCAGCAGTGGAGCGGGGTAGTCGTCACGCTGTTGCTGTTGATCGTCGCGACGCTGGGCGGCTTTGTGCTGTCGATTCCACTGGCACTGGGGCGCGTATCTTCTTCGCGCTCACTGAGCGCCGTAATCTGGCTGTACACCTACACCTTCCGCACGACGCCGCTCTACGTGCAGTTATTGATTATCTACAGCGGCTTGTACAGCCTCTCGTTCATCCAAAACACGGCGTTGCTCAATAGCTTTTTCCGCGATGCTTATTGCTGCACGCTGTTTGCTTTCGTACTCAACGAGTGCGCCTATATGACCGAGATCCTGGTCGGTTCGATTCGTGCCAGCAATCGCGGAGAAGTGGAGGCGGGCAGGGCGTTTGGCTTGAGTGCGACGGTACTCAATCTCAAGGTGATACTGCCCAGCGCACTGCGTCGAGCGCTGCCCGCCTACAGTAACGAAGTAATCTTCATGCTCCACGGCACCACGCTTGCGTTCACCGCCACCGTGCCGGACATCCTCAAAGTGGCTCGCGACGTCAACGCTGAAACCTATGCGACGTTCAGCACCTACGGTCTGGCGTCCTTGCTCTATCTGATGATTTCCTTCTGCATCATCGCCGGCTTCAATCGCGCCGAAAAACGTTGGCTAAGGCATCTGAAGCCTCGCGTGGCGAAAAACACCCCTGAGCACCCCGTCCCTACGATAAAAGAAGGCCGCCTGGTATGAATGCCCTCACCGTTGAAAACATCCACAAATCCTATGGCAATCATAAAGTCCTGCACGGGGTTTCCTTGAGCGCCAAGCGCGGCGAAGTGATCAGCATCATCGGCTCCAGCGGCTCGGGTAAAAGTACCTTTTTGCGCTGTATCAATTTTCTCGAACAGCCGGACTGCGGCCGTGTCAGCCTGGACAATCTGACGATCGACCTGGGTGCAGGCAAGCCCTTGCGCCCGGAGCGCCGTGCACTGCAGGCGCTGCGCACACGGCTGGCAATGGTGTTTCAACACTTTAACCTTTGGGCGCATATGACGGTGCTGGAAAACGTCAGCATGGCGCCCGTGCACGCACTCAACGTCAGCAAGGAAGAGGCACGAGCCCGCGCGATCGGGTATCTGGAGAAAGTCGGACTGGGTGCGCGTTTCCACGACAGTTACCCGGCCCATCTTTCCGGCGGACAACAGCAACGTGTTGCGATCGCGCGTGCCCTGGCCGTAGAGCCGGAGGTCATGTTGTTCGACGAGCCGACCTCTGCCCTCGACCCCGAACTGGTGGGCGAAGTGCTTAAAATCATGCAGGAGCTGGCGCAGGAGGGCCGCACGATGATTGTCGTCACCCACGAAATGGGCTTTGCCCGACACGCCTCCACCCAGGTGGTGTTTCTGCATGGCGGCAAGATTGAAGAACAGGGCAAGCCCGAGCAGGTGTTCGATAACCCGCAAAGCGACCGGCTGCGCCAGTTTCTGGCGTTGGACCTCAAGTGATCGCTGATCCAGCGACCGGAGTGGCGCCATGAGCAACACACACTGGATCAACGTACCTGAAGCGATTTACGCCCTGAGGCGTGATATTCATCGGCACCCGGAGTTGGCCTTCGAGGAGCACAGGACTGCCGACCTCATCGCCCGTGCGCTTGAGTCGTGGGGGCTGACTGTGCACCGCGGGCTTGCGGGTACGGGCGTGGTGGGTATTTTGCGCTGCGGCACGAGCCCCAAGACTATCGGTTTGCGCGCGGACATGGACGCGCTGCCGGTGCAGGAACTCAACCGATTCGAGCATGCTTCCGCCCACCCCGGAAAAATGCACGCCTGCGGCCATGATGGGCATTGCGCAATGTTGTTGGCGGCGGCATACGAACTTGCACGCACCCGCCAACTGGACGGCACGCTGTATTTCATTTTTCAGCCTGCCGAGGAAAGTGACGCCGGGGCCAGGCGCATGATCGAAGACGGCCTTTTCGAACGGTTCCCCATGCAGGCGGTATTCGGAATGCATAACTGGCCCGGGCTGGCGGCCGGACAGTTTGCGGTGCATGCGGGCGCGATGATGGCGTCTGACACTGAGTTTCGTATGAAGGTGATCGGCAAAGGCGGTCACGCTGCGTTGCCACATCAGTGCATTGACCCTCTGCAGCCGTTAATGCACATTGCGCAGGCTTTGCAGAGCATCATTACGCGCAATCTGGATACCCAGGATCCTGCGGTTATTTCAGTGACGCACTTGCAGGCGGGGAGCCAGGAAAGCCTCACCGTGGTTCCCGATGAAGCCTGGCTGGGCGGTACGTTCAGAGCTTTTTCCCGCGAGGCCATGCACTTGATCGAGAGGCGCATGCGGGAGATCGCCGACAGTGTCGGGCAGGCGTTCGGCTGCCGTGTGGAAAGCGTGTTGAAGTCGGATTACCCGCCACTGATCAATCACCCTGGTGAGACACAGGTGTGCATCGAGGTATTACGCAAACTGGTCGGTGAAGGGCATGTCATTACCGACGGCAAGCCGACGATGGCCGCCGAAGACTTCGCCCACATGCTCGAACATACGCCCGGTTGTTATGTGTTCATCGGCAACGGCGAGGGTACGCATTGCGGTATCGGCCACGGTCCGGGGCCGTGTGTTCTGCACAATGCGAGTTTTGATTTCAACGACACTATTTTACCGATTGGAGCGACGTATTGGGTTCGCCTGGCTGAAACCTGGTTGCCGGTGGGTCCCTGAAAACCTTGGCGGCGACCACGCTGCAGCGTCGCCCGAATCAGCACTAAACCTTATCTATCTGGAGATTTTATGAAACTGGTCAAAAGCATTCGTCTGAAAGTCCTGCCCGAGCTTTACTCGATTTCCCGGCTGGACAGCAAAGACCCGATCCCTGCCTGGGCCGACGGTGACGGGTTCGTCAACATCGCGCGCTCCGCCGATGAACTGTCCATCGTCTGCCATCAGAGCCGCGTGCCCGAGGGCGTCAAAATTGACCGCGACTGGAATTGCATGCAGTTTGTCGGCCCCTTCGCGTTTGATGAGACCGGTATTGTGCTGTCAGTCGTGCGTCCTCTCACCGAAGCCGGTTTCGGTGTATTTGTCGTGTCGACGTTTGATGGCGACTTCCTGCTGCTCAAAGCCGACCTATTCGCGCAGGGGCTTGCCGTGCTCAACGAGGCGGGTCATCAAATTCTGGACTAAATAGGCCGACCGGGCTGGCGAAAGGCTTGATAACGATACGGCCAATCAGCCGGCCGTCGCGCTCCAGTTATTGGAGCAGCATGAGCAGATGCTGGATCACCAATAACTCTGGATGTTAGTCGGCTTACAACCCAGTCTGAATATAGTTGATGCGCTGATCTTGCCCGCCGCTGAAAGAGCATTTTGTAGAGCGTGTGCACCAATCGGTCGGAATCAATAGCCGCTCAGGTGTTTCATTGCGGCCCGCCGCACGGTGGCAGGCAGCAGCTTATTCATCGCGCGCAGCAGGCGAGGGCGCCAGGTGTCGACTTCCCAATGCACACGTCGCCGGTTCTGCACCGCTCGCCATAGCGTCTGGCTGACATCCTCGGCGGTGAGCCGAATGCCAATCGAGTCGACGATTTTTCCATGGGCCTCTTGCATCATCGGGGTTGCGACGAAATTGGGCATGATGTCGCAGACATAAATGCCGTGCCGTTCCCATTCAATATTGAGCGCTTCGGTGAAACCTTTTACCCAAAACTTGCTCGCTGAATAGGAGGCTTCGCTGGGCACGCCGTATTCCGAGCTGAGCGAGCACATATTGATCAAGCAGGGACGCGAGCTTTTCTTCAGGTAGGGCAGCGCGTGATAGGCGCCTATTTGCACGCCTTTGACGTTGACTTCGGTGACGGCGAGGTGTTTTGCGAGTGGCACTTTTTCGAAATCATCTATAAAGGCGATCCCAGCGTTATTGACCAACACATCAATGACACCCTTATTTTCAGTCGCAAAATCGTGGAGTACGGCGGCAAAATCGTCGGCCTGAGTGACGTCCAGCCGGCGATAGAAATGCCCGGGGCCAAGTAGTGCCTTCAATGCTTGCAGGTCATGTTCATTGGCATCCGTCGCGCCTACTCGGTAGCCATGCTTGGCGAACATCAAAGCGGTTTGTGCGCCAATGCCCTTGGCGGCACCTGTCACGAATACGCTGGGTTTAGGGTTCATGGTCGTACCTTTCTTTGAATGCGGCGATGAAGGTTCAGGGGCAGGCGAGTGAAAGCGACGTCAGACGCGCCGCTTCAGAAATGAGATTTGCTGCTCAACCACTTGCTCGAAGGCGTCTCCCACATAAATGCCGAAATGCCCAGCTTGATATCGATGAATCTCGGCATCCCTGGCTTTTGTTGCATAACGGAGCGTCGGCGCGGCGGGTGCGACGCTGTCGGCATCGCACACGCAGAACAAGATGGGGCAGCGAAGGGTCGAGGCTTTCTTGCCCGGTCGGTAGAAACCAATCTTCAAGGCAAAGCGCGCGGACACGTAATTCTTGAAGGGGTAATCAGTTGGAACCAGTTTGAGGTATCCGGGCTCGGCATCGGGTGCCGTCATCAGTGCAGCGGAGCCCTTGGGGCCAGCAATTTTCACGCGCACCGGTGCCAGCCCAAAAGCCGCGCTTGCCATGTCCGCAATGCCTAAGGCGGTCAGTTTTAACGAGGTCAGGATGTCCACCTGCCTCAGCGAAGCAAGGCCGTCGGTGAACGGGCACTGCGCGATGACGGCTGCAATGGCGTTGTCAGCCGCTGCGGTATGCAATACATGCCCACCGCTGAAAGACGACCCCCACAGGATGACTTTTTGCGGATTCAACGCCGGGTGGCTACGGGCATAGGCGACCGCTGATCGCCAGTCCTGCTGCTGGCTCGGGATGTCGAGCAATTGCCGATGCTCGCCTTCGCTTGCGCCGAAGTTGCGGTAGTCGAAGACCAGGCAGGCATAGCCCGCTTCGCAGAATCGTTGCGCGAAGGCATCCAGGCGCATCTCCCGAACGCCGCCCAGGCCGTGCGCCATAACGATCACCGGCGGCGCCGACATGGCGTCGGGCAAATACAGCCACGCCGCGCAACACGCATTCGCGGACGCAAATGAAACATCCAGACGTTGAGACATGGCGGTATTCCTTGTTGTTTTTTTGATGCTATTACAATATTGGATGTGCTTACAATATTTATCCTTCATGTAGACTGTCACCATGACTAAAATCACATCCCCCACGCGTACCCAACGCAAGGCCCAGGCCACGCGGACGGCGATCATCGAGCATGCCGAAAGCTTGATTCTTGAGAGCGGCGCGACGGCGTTGACGCTTGAGATCGTCGCCGAACGCGCCGATGTTGCCGTCCAAACCATTTACAACCGAGTTGGCGGGCGTTCGGCGTTATTGATGGCTGTCGCAGAAAAAGCCTTTGAAGAAAACAGGGCGTACATGGACGCGGCCTATCGAACCCCAGGTACGCCTCTGGAGCGTCTGCAAGTCGCCGCCAACGGTTACTTCCGTTTCGCTATGGAGCGTCCGACGGCGTTTCGCTTGCTGGCGGATCCGCCGAATGATCCTGAAGCGCTCTTGCGGGTGAGCGAACTGGTCAGGCACCAGAACGGCAAAATGGAGGCAGCTATTACCGATGGTATTGCGGATGGTTCGATTGACCCAGGCGTGGACGCCCACCTTGCAACCACCTCGTTGTGGGCAGCGGCCAATGGCATCCTGAGCTTGGCGTGGCGCGCGGATTCAGCGCCGATCGAGGCGCAAATGATGGAACGTCTGTGGGCGCAGTGGATGGCCATTGTGATAAAGGGGCTGTACCCAAAAGTCGTAAGGGGCCGGAGTGTTTTTCTGCTTGATTAGCGCCGATGACCCCGAACCGGCGTGGGTGCAAACCCGAACCGGTCACGGAAGCGCACAGCAAATTGCGAGGGCGTCTGATAGCCCACGCACAGCGCTATTTGCATGACCGTCTGGGCGGAAGATTGCAGCAGCTGCAGGGCGAAGGTCATGCGTGCATCGATCAATAAGCTGCTGAAGGTGGTGCCTTCTTCCGCCAGTCTGCGCCGCAGCGTGGCCTCGCTGAGTGCAAACGCAGACGCAACGGCGTGAGCGCTCCAGTCGTTAGCCAGGTCGCTGGCGATGAGCCGCCTTACTTTAATCGCCATTGTCGGCAGCCGGGACTGTTCGAGTCGTCCGCCATTCACGCCAATCCACGCCAACAATTCTTGTAGTCGGTGCCGGGCGATCAGGCTTGGCAGTGTGCTGTCTTCTATTGCCTCAATCGCACGTTGAAACGCTGCGGCAAAATGCACCGTATCGCGGGTAATGGGCTGGGCGTATTGAATGACCGCCAAATGCGCATGTGCTTCGGCGGTGGCTTCGATCAACGTCTCGTCCCACACCAGCCAGTGGGCTCGGTAGCTGCCGTCCTGCGCCAACCTGTTGGTGATATCCAGGGATTGGCCACCCGCCACCGCAATCGCTTCGCCTGGCTGGATGACGTACTCGCCACCCGCCCACCGCACGCTTTTAGAACCCCGCTCCACGTAGATCAAGAGGGGGTTCTCAATATACAAACGCTTGAACTCCAGGTTTTCCTGCTGAAGTACGATGCCTGCCGTACCGACGCCAGGCCGATGAGTGATGCGCAGCGCATCGTAAGCGTTTGTCGGTGACATCAGCGGCCGCCTTGTGCCGTGAGCGTGGCTTTGCCAAGCGAACTGCCGGGCAGCATGAAACCCAGCATTGCGGGTGTGACGGTCGGCGGTAATGTCACCTTATCGACGTTCATAGCGTATACGGTGATCACGTAATTGTGCGTCTGCCCTGCTGGAGGGCAGGTGCCGAGATAGCCTGGCATACCACTGTCACCGCGAACCTGCAGCGTACCGTCGGGCAATTTTCCGCCTGCGCTACCCGCGCCTTCCTTCAATTCACTGACCGTTGCAGGTACGTTCGCCAACACCCAATGCCACCAGCCTGACCCGGTTGGCGCGTCGGGATCGTACATCGTCACGACAAAGCTTTTGGTGCCTTGCGGGGCACCGCTCCAGGACAATTGCGGGGAGAGATTCTTGCCGCTGCAGCCGAATACGTTGGCGAATTGGCGTTGTTGAAAATGCCCATCCAGGATGCTGGTGCTTTGTACTGCGAACGTTTGAGCGTGTGCGCCAGTTGCGATCAGCGACAGCGCTAGAACGCCTGCGGCTAACAATGATTTATGCATACCGATTTCCTCTTGGGTTGGAGAGGAGAGTGTGGGGCGCAAGCGGCACTAAGACTGTTTGCTATCGCTCGATTTTCATCGCCATCCAGTCAATTTGACTGAGTCGAACGCCCCGTCACTTCGGGAGTGACGCGCAGGCCTTCAATCAGTAGGGCAGAGGTGGTCTGGATGTGTTGCTTCAGCAGTTCGCTGGCCTTGGAGGCATCTTTGGCCAGAGCCGCCTCGAATAGCGCTTGGTGTTCATGACCGATATCCCTTTGTTCGGCAGCCATGGCGATTGACATTGCGCGGTAGCGCGCCGTCTGCTCGAACAACATCGAGCGAATTCGCAAGAGCCAGGTGTTCGGGCAAGCACCAACCAGGGCCTCATGAAACGCCGCATGCGCTGACGTCCAAGCATCAGCATCAGCGTGATCGCCATCGTGTGGCTCTTCAAGCCGTGAAAGGCGGTGATGGGCCGAGACCAATGTCGCCTCCCACGCAAGATTGCCGTGTTCCAGAGAATGGCGCAGGCAGCTCGTTTCTATCTCAATGCGGGCCGATGTGAGGTCATTCAGATCGGCCAGCGAAACGGCACAAACGCGAAAGCCTTTTTGTGGCTCTGCCAACACCAGGTCTTCGGCGACCAGCCGTGACAGGGCTTCCCTCACTGCTCCGGCACTAGCCTGGTAGCGCTCGGCCAAAGCCTTCAGGTTGACTCGGTCTCCGGGGCGCAAAACGCAGGACAGGACATCTTTGCGCAGACGCTCATAGGTGGCCTGGGTGAGGCTTTGAGCGGAGCGTTCAAGCATGGAAGAATTCCTTTAATAAAAATATATTATGTTGCGAAAAATATATTTTATGCCATAGAATGAATTTGTTCAAACGGGTCTGCCTGATCTCTTTCGCGCCGGCTTCCTGGGCCTGAATATCGCCCGCGATTTCGTGGCTTTACCTGAGTAAATAGACAACATTCGAGGTAGGTATGAAGCTGTGTCGTTTTGGGCCGCAGGGGCAGGAGCGCCCCGGTGTGATAGATGCTGCAGGTCGCGTGCGCGATCTCTCTGCACATGTCACCGACATCAATGCGACGGTGCTTGCGCCGTCGGCGCTGGCTGAATTGTCGAAGCTTGATGTCGCACAGTTACCGCTGGTCGAGGAGGGGGTTCGTTATGGCGTCCCCGTCGCCCAGGTGCGCAAATTCATCGCAATCGGCCTTAATTATCGCGACCATGCCGAAGAGGCCGGCATGTCGATTCCTGTCGAGCCCATCATCTTTCATAAGGCGATCAGTTGCCTGAACGGCCCTGATGATGACCTCCTGCAACCGCGCGACGCCTCGCGGATGGACTGGGAGCTGGAACTGGGCGTGGTGATCGGCAGTGAAGCCAAGTACGTGTCCGAAGCCGAGGCGCTGAACTACGTTGCGGGCTACTGCGTGGTCAACGATGTATCGGAGCGGGCATTTCAGATGCAAAGTTCGCAATGGGACAAGGGCAAGGGCTGTGACACGTTCGGCCCGATCGGGCCTTGGCTGGTGACCCGGGATGAGGTACCCGATCCGCAAAACCTGGACATGTGGCTGGAGGTCAATGGTGAGCGACGCCAGACTGGGAACTCGAAAACCATGATTTTTTCCGTTGCACAAATCGTGGCGTATTGCAGCCGCTACATGACATTGCAGCCGGGTGATGTGATCTGTACGGGTACGCCACCGGGTGTGGGAATGGGCATGAAGCCGCTGCCGCAATGGCTGTCACCGGGTGATGAAATCCACCTGTGGATTGACGGCCTCGGCGAACAACGGCAAAAGGTCGTGTCAGCCGTTTAGAACAGAGAGTAAAACGCGCCTGACAGCAGGCGCGTTTTGAGTGGCCGTTGATTTCAGATTGCTGTAGTGAGATACCCTCCATCAACTGGCAAAATCACACCGTTCACAAACGACGCCGCATCCGACGCCAAAAACGCTATGACTTTGGCGACCTCTTCAGCACTGCCAAATCGCTTCATAGGCGTGCGGGACAGCAACCGGTCGATTCTCGGCTGATCATCGATTTTTGCCAGTAATGGGGTGGTTATCCATCCCGGTGCGACGGCATTTACGCGGATTTTGTCAGGGGCGTAGGCCTCCGCCAGGGATTTCGTAATTTGTACGATCGCCCCCTTTGCCGCCGAGTACGCCACCAGTTTTCCACCGCCAAAGTAAGAAAACATCGACGCGATGTTAATGACCGACCCACCTTGCTTGGCGAGCAACGGATGCGCCAGGTTGATAAGACGGTAGACGGCGTTGAGCTGAACCGACAACACCTGGTTGAAGGCCTCCCACTCCATCTCCTTTTCCCCCAGGGTGCCACCCGCGGCGGGGACCAGAATATCGAGGCGATCAAGGCTTTGGATGACAGCTTTGAGCGCGTCATCATCGGTGACGTTAACCTCGCGAAGATCGAGCTCAACCCCGTCGGCGACGATTGTCGCGTTGGCGCCCAAGCCGATAGCCACCACCTTGGCGCCATGCCGGGCCAGATACTCGGCGGTCGCCTGGCCAATCCCGGAGGTCCCGCCGCTGACGAGCGCGACCTTACCTTCAAATAGCGTGCTGCTGAATACGGTCATTGTTACCTCATGGAGTCAGTTAAGCGTTTCATTCAAGGCATGGGCTTACAGGCCCAGTGCTGAACCCACATCCAGCGTCACTTGCAGACCCACCACAAACCCGTTGTTGCTCAATTGCGTTGCGCCCGGGTTGTAGAAATTGTCCGGGTTGATGATGTACTGGATGCTGGGTTCGATAGCCAGGTTGCGGGTCAAGGCAAAATGGCCGTTGGCTTCCACTGCGTACACATTGCGCTCGCCCAATTCAGGATCGCCATCGGCTGCCATGCGCATGCGTTGTTGGAATTGCAACTGGTGGGAGTTGACTTGCAAGTAGCTGGTTTTGAGATTGAGCTTGTCTTGCGCCCGGTCAAAGGGCGCAAGGTAGGTCAACCCCGCTTCGGCGAAGTGGCTGAAGGGTTGTTTGTTGTCGGCCGCTGCCGACAGCGAGCCGAACACCTGCAAGCCTTGCTGCCCGCCGCGCCATAGCGTCTGGCGGAACTTGAAAAAACCGCCGGCAGTGCCGTAGTCGCTGGCACCCGTCAACGGATCGACCTGTTTGGAGGAGTTGAAGTACGCGTTCAGTTCGTACTGGGTGGTGTCATTGCCAGGCTTGCTGCCAATGCCTACCAGAAAGCTGGTGCCACTCGCGTCGTCGGTGCTGAAGTCCAGGCCTTTGCGCTTTTTCAGGTAGTCCATCGGGTTCGATTCGAACGCCCCTGCGTGCACGTAAAGACTGGGGTTCACTTGATACTTCAGGTAGCCACCCCAGGCGCCGAAGGGCAGCGGCAACATGCCGCTTGAAGCGTCCAGGATCGGGTCGGTGCAGGTGACCCCCGTTTCGCAGTTATAGATGTAGAAGTACCGCCGGCCATTGGTCCGTCCGACGTGCAGGTCGAGCTGACCATCGAGCCATTTTTGCTCATAGGTCAACAGGCTCAACTGATTGCTGGTGATGTCATTGTGCAAAGGAGCACCGGCAAAATAGCTGCCGGCGGCTCCTTGCCATTTGCCAGCGGTCGGCTGCCCCGTGCCTTTATCGAGGATAAAGACGGTTTGTTCAAAATGCAGGGCTGCGCCATTCAGGCCATCGAACGTGGCAAGGTTTACGTCTGCACCGATGTACAGGTCACCGCTGTTGCCGAAGCTGTAGGGGCGTGGGCCGGTGTCGAGGTTTTTCATCGACAGGCTTGTGAATTGCACATGGGGCTGGATGCCGTAGTTGACCAGTTGCTCGCCCAGGCCGGCCAGTGGACCTTCGCGGTCCTGTGCCCAGGCTTGGGGATAGGTAAACGCCAGGAATAAAAACGCGCACAAACGGAGGGTAGGGTTCATGTCAGGGACTCATTGTTATTGTTATTGTTGTTGTGATGAGCAAGTGAAGCGGCGTGTTGATCTCTGATCACACACGCGCTATGCAGGGTGACGTCGACCGGTTGTTTACAGTGAATGCCCTTGGGCTACCGAGGGTGCACGCGATCTGCGTTGCAGCACGGAGGGCGCGGTTTCCTTGAGCAGCAGGGACAGTCCAGCTGCCAGCAAGGCGCCGCCGCAGGAAATCCACATCACAATCGACAGCCCGAATTGATCGGCGGCAAAGCCTGCGACGGTAGGCGCCACGAACCCTCCTACCAGTTCGCCAACGCCCATGATCATGCCTAGCGCCGTGGCCATGACTTCACGCGGGACGGTTTCAGCCGGAATGGTGGACATGAACAGCGTGAAGCAACCAAGCCCGGTGTAGGTGAGCACCATCAGCACCCCGAGCACCATCGGTGAGGGCGCGTATAGCAACGCTATCGGGCAGCAGGCGGCAATCAGCGAGAACAGCACCAGCGTCGGCCGGCGGCCGATGCGGTCGGAAATGCTGGGCACCACAAATCCCCATACGACCCAGGCCGCGCCCAGGCAACTCATGATCGCACCCATGCTTGGCGCGCTGTAGCCGCGCACACTGACCAGAAACGTTGGGGTAAAGGAGATCAGGATCACGAACCAGGTTAAAAACACACAACTGATCAAGGTGCACAGCACGATATTGCGGCTCTTGAGCAATTCCAGACGATTCGCCGAAGGCTTGGCATTACTCACTTGAGCCCGGCGGGGGGCATCCTGACGCACGTAACGCCAGATGAGCCATGCGATCAGGAGTCCGGGCAGCAGCGACACAATGAACGCATGCCGCCAGCCATAGGCCTCGGCCAGGGCAATCAACACCGGAGGGCCGATCACCGCGCCAAACAGACCCGCGGCCGAACCTTGCAGCAACCCCATGTTCAGGCCCCGCCGGTGCGGCGATGACGCCTCGACCATCATTGATTGGGACAACGGCAGGATGGGCCCCTCGGCCAACCCCATGAGGCCGCGGAACAGCAACAGGCTCAGGAATCCTGAGACCAGCCCCGAGAGGGCCGAGCACAGGGAGAACAGGATCACCGCCGCAATCAGCAGCGGTTTACGCACCCCTCGGCGATCTGACCACGCGCCGATCAGCGTGCCTGAAACCGCCCAGGCCAAGGCCAGCACTGAAGACAACATGCCGAGGTGGCTGTTGCTCAGTTGCAGGTCTTCAGCCATGAACGGAAACAGGAACGACAGCGCCAGACGGTCGAAAAACACCAAACCAAACGTCAGGAACAACACACAGAGCAGGGTATTTTCGTAGCTGGCTTTATTATTTTTGTGAGCCATGGTGGTACTCCGTAGTACGGGGTTTAACGGAACAGACGGTCCACTGCGTCAGCGCCCAGGCCGACCTTTTCGTAATGTTCACGGCACAGGGCAATGTAGGAGTGCACGTCGAAATAGCCGGTGGACTCGCCTTGATCGTCGAGCCAGATCAACGGCCCCTTGACGATGAAGAACACACGCATGGGTTCCTCGTGTTCATACGCTACGAGGGTGTGACCCTCGCCGGGCGTCTCATAGACGAAGTCGCCGGCTGTGGCGGTCCACTCATGTTCCAGGTAGCCCCACTTGCCCGAAAGCGTGTAGGCGAACACTTCGTGTGGGTGGTAATGGCGATTGACCAGGCCGGCACGGCTGGACATCAAGATGTCGCACCAGCGGTTTTCGCTGGGAGAGATCCATAAGGGGCGTGAAGAAACGGTTTCGGTAAAAGGCACGTAGAGCCGCAAATCATCACTGGCGGCATTCGGCAGGTAAACCTCAGGCTTGGCGTCGGGCTTGAAACAGTTGGCGATGGGCTGCAGGTCTTTCCAAAATTCGTTACGGGCTAATTCGGGCATGTTGGGCCTCTGATTGTTGGAATACAGGGGCCACTCTAGGGCGAAAAGGGCGCTTCGGTTTGATTGAAACTGACGTGATTGTTGTCCGTATCGGACAGGTTTTTCAGTTCGTCGGTCGTTGTGGTTTTGTATCGGCTATTGATTGACAGTGTGCTTCGGGCGGCGGTTAATGGGGCTCTGCAGGCCCCTTGATCCGCCTTGCGCGGGGCCCGGCAGTCAATAAAAACGAGAATAATAAAAATGACTCGATCCACCCCCTTGCTCGATACCCAGCGCGCCAGTACGGACGGCCTACCCCTGGATCAACGCGTGGCGTTCTGGGAGCAGTACAACGCGTCGACACTGGTCGGTCTGAAATGCTCTTCCTTCAGCGAAACCGGGTTCAGCGCGCGGGAGGACAACTTGAGCCTGGATCGTCTGCGGGTGGCCCATATTACCGGTAACCAACACGTCATTGAACGCGATGGTTCAATGATTCGCACGGTGCCCAAAGAGTCGGTGTTCGTATCGCTGGTCATGGGCAGTGCGTCGTTTTTCTTTCAGAACGGCAACTGTCACTTGCTGGAGCCGGGCGAGATGATGGTGTATCGCACCGACAAGCCCTATTTGTTCGGTTTCTCCGGCTCGATGCACAAATTCATCTTCGATGTCCCTCAGGACGTGTTTGCCTCCCGCTGTCTGCGCCGCTTTGACAATGCAGTCAAGATCAGCGCACACACCGGCACCCAACGGTTACTGCTGCGCACGTTGAGTGAACGCACCGGCGGCTTTTTCGAGCAGCCGCTCAGTCAGGGTGCAGACAGCTATCAAGACGACGCCCTTGAACTGTTGGGCACTATCATTGCGGGCCAGATGGGCAACCGACGCATCAACGCGCTCAGTGCGTCCTACTTGCTGGCCGCAAAACAATGCATCCTCGAGCAACTGGCCGACCCTGCATTGAGCTGTGAGCGGGTGGCGGCGCAAACCGGCGTTTCCACTCGGCACCTGACCCGGTTATTTGCCCTGGAAGACACACAACCCCAGCGTTTTATTCTGGAAAAGCGCTTGCAGGGGGCATTCCGGCTGCTGAGCGCAGCGCAGGGGCGGGGACTGGATATCGCCGAGGTTGCTTACCGTCATGGGTTCACCAGCCAGGCGCATTTCGCCAGGGCCTTCAAGGCGCGCTATGGGCGTACCCCCAGCGATGTGCGCGCATCGGTGCAGGGCCTGTAGCGCCACGCTGCGGCGTTCATTCTCGACTGCGCGAAACGAGCCCGTGATCCAGCGCGTATTTCGCCAGGGCCGCTGGTTTGTCGATGTTGAGTTTGCGCCGAATACTGAGCCGATGGGTTTCAACGGTGCGCACGCTGATGTCCAGGTCGCGGGCCATCTCTTTGTTGTTCATGCCTTGGACCATCTTGTACAACACCTCGCTTTCGCGAGGGGTCAGTTCTTTGTCGGTGTCCTTGTCGGCGATGAGCTTTTGCGCGATGTCCGCACTGTAAAAGGTGCCGCCACTGGCGATGGCTTCAATGGCCGCGATGATTTCCCGCGAGGGAGAGTTTTTCAGCACGTAACCACTGGCGCCACAGCGGATGGATTCGCTCACGTACTCGAAATTGTCGTACATGCTGAGCATCAGAATCTTGGGTGCGGGCGAATGCTGTTTGAGCCGGCGGGTCAGTTCAAGGCCATTCATGTCCTTCAAACCAATGTCCACCAGCAACAGATCCGGCTGGCACTGTTCGACCAGGTTGAGCGCCTCGTGCCCGTTCTCGGCTTCGCCAATCACCTCGATGGTATCCACAAGGGCGAGCAATGCCTTAATGCCGTCGCGAACCAGCGAATGGTCGTCGACCAATCCAATACGTATGCGACCTGGCACTTTCATCGACGTGTTCTTCCTGTTGAGTGGCGTTATCAAACGGCATTTTTGCCAGTTTTTTTGATCGGTAACAGGACGTCCAACATGGTCCTGCCCGGTGTTGAAGTTAGCTGTAGCTGCCCCTCCAAATGCTCGACGCGCTCACGGATATTGCGCAGGCCAATGCCGTTGTGGCTGCGTAGCACCTGGAGAACGTTGAACCCGACACCGTCATCGACAATCGTCAACCTCAATCCCTGATCAGTCGCCAGCAGCGTGATCGAGACATGCGTGGCGCGTGCATGACGCTCAATATTCATCAAGGCCTCCTGAAGTATCCGAAACACTGAATCTGCCGCTCCTTCCGGCAATGGGTTATCGACACCCTCGCACTGACAGTTCACCTTCAGGCCGCTGCGTTGTTCAAACTCACTGGCGAGCTGACCGATGGCCGCCGGCAGGCCCAAGGTGTCCAGCAGTGACGAGCGAAGGTCATGGGAAATGTTGCGCACTTCACCAATGGCATTACCCAGTCGTTGCGTGGCTTTTTTGAGAATGACCAGGCCCTTGCTCTGCTCTGGTCCCTCAAACACGTGAGTGGCCAGTTCGAACTGGAATTTGATCGAGACCAGAAGCTGACTGATCCCATCGTGCAACTCGCGGGAAACGCGGGCACGCTCTTCTTCCTGCAGGCTGACGATACGCCTGTTCAGGCGTTGCAGCTTTTTGTCCGCCAGGCGGTGTTCACTGACGTTAAGCGTCATACCGCTGGCGAATACCAGCAGCACCGCCACCAACGCTACGGCGGCAATGGCCAGCATGGTTTTGCGGATGCCCTGGGCCACTTCATCGCGTGCCTGCTGAGTGGCGCGCTCGACGTCCTCCAGATAGATACCGGTGCCGAGCATCCAGCCCCAGCGGTCGAGCATGACCACATAAGCGAGCTTATCGGTTACCTGGCCGGAGGAGGGCTTGTTCCAGGCGTAACGCTGAAAACCTTCGCCGGATCGGGCGCTTTTGAACAGAGCCTGGATGACGGGCAACCCGTGCGGATCTTTCATCTCCCACAGGTACTGCCCCACCAACTCCGACTGACGCGCATGCATCAGGCTGCGGCCCTCGCGGTCGTAAACGAAGAAGTAGCCGTTGATGCCAAAGCTCAGCTTGCGCAGCTCTTCGAGTACTTGGCGCTGCGCCTGCTCGTTGCCCGCGCCATCGTTATACAGCGGCGCGATCAGACTTTGCGCCATGGCGACGTAGTTTTTCAGTTCTGCGCGTTTGCTGGCCAGGATGCTGTCTTCAATCAGGCGCGCTTGTTGGTCACCTAACTGGTTATTCAAGGAAATAACCAGCGCGCATATAACCGCGATGGCCAACACTAACGGCAGTATCCCGAGTGCGACGATTTTATGTTTGAGTTGCATCGCGACTCCCGTGCGTCTCAGTAGAACTACGTAGACGCCTGCGTAGTAGTGCGGATGTATTTGTTATCGGTGTGCGCGGATATTAGCCAGCGCCGCGTAGCGGACACAATTATAAAAATTATCGTCGCAGCTCAATGGCTGTGACAGGAGACACGCAATGAACCGTCTGGCTAAACATCTCGCCTGGTTTGCCGTGGCTGTCCTGGGTGCGTTTGCGCTGAGTGTTGTGGCCTTGCGCCGCGGCGAAGCGATCAACGCACTGTGGATCGTCGTCGCGGCAGTCGCTATCTATCTGGTTGCCTACCGTTACTACAGCCTGTTTATCGCCAACAAGGTGATGCAGCTCGATCCCGGTCGCGCCACCCCTGCCGTGGTGAACAACGATGGCCTGGACTTCGTACCCACTAATAAACATGTGCTGTTCGGTCACCACTTCGCAGCGATTGCTGGCGCAGGCCCGTTGGTTGGTCCGGTGCTGGCGGCGCAGATGGGTTATCTGCCTGGCACGCTGTGGCTGATCGCCGGTGTGGTGCTGGCCGGTGCGGTGCAGGACTTTATGGTGCTGTTCATGTCGACACGGCGCAATGGCCGTTCGCTGGGCGACATGGTACGTGAAGAAATGGGCCGTATTCCTGGCACCATCGCCTTGTTCGGCTGTTTCCTGATCATGATCATCATCCTCGCGGTGCTGGCGCTGATCGTGGTCAAAGCCCTGGCCGAGAGCCCTTGGGGCATCTTCACGGTAATGGCGACCATCCCTATTGCGATGTTCATGGGCATCTACATGCGCTACATCCGCCCGGGTCGCATCGGTGAAATCTCTGTGATCGGCGTGGCGTTGCTGCTGGGTTCAATCTGGCTGGGCGGGCAGATTGCCGCTGATCCGGTCTGGGCCAAGGCCTTTACCTTCACCGGCATCCAAATTACCTGGATGCTGATAGGTTACGGCTTCGTCGCCGCAGTACTGCCGGTGTGGTTGATCCTGGCGCCGCGTGACTACCTGTCGACGTTCCTGAAGATCGGCACCATTGTGGCGTTGGCGATCGGCATCTTGGTCACAATGCCTGATTTGAAAATGCCGGCGTTGACGCAGTTTACCGACGGTACCGGCCCAGTGTGGAAGGGCGGCCTGTTCCCGTTCCTGTTTATCACTATCGCGTGTGGTGCGGTTTCCGGTTTTCATGCGCTGATTGCCTCGGGTACCACGCCCAAGTTGCTCGCCAGCGAAGGGCATTCCCGTTACATCGGCTACGGCGCCATGTTGATGGAGTCGTTCGTGGCGATCATGGCGATGGTTGCGGCATCGGTCATCGAGCCTGGCGTCTATTTCGCCATGAACAGTCCGGCCGCCGTGGTGGGTGCTGATGCGGTAACCGTCGCGCAAACGATCAGTAGCTGGGGCTTTGCGATCACGCCGGAAGCATTGCAGGCGGTCGCCCATGACATCGGTGAAACTACGATTCTGGCCAGAGCCGGCGGCGCGCCGACGTTGGCTGTCGGCATCGCGCAGATCCTGCACCAGCTGTTGCCGGGTGAAAATACCATGGCGTTCTGGTACCACTTTGCAATCCTTTTCGAAGCGCTGTTCATCCTGACGGCGGTCGACGCGGGCACCCGTGCCGGTCGCTTCATGCTGCAAGATCTGCTGGGTTCCTTCGTGCCGGCGCTCAAGCGTACCGAGTCCTGGACCGCTAACCTGATCGCGACTGCCGGTTGTGTGGCGATGTGGGGTTACCTGCTGTACCAAGGTGTGATCGACCCGCTGGGTGGCATCAACACCTTGTGGCCGCTGTTCGGTATCTCCAACCAAATGCTGGCGGGTATCGCGCTGATGCTGGCGACGGTGGTGCTGATCAAAATGAAGCGCCAACGCTATATCTGGGTGACCATGCTGCCAGCGGTGTGGCTGCTGATCTGCACAACTACGGCGGGCTTCATCAAGTTGTTCGACGCCAACCCCGCGATCGGCTTCCTGGCCCTGGCCAGAAAATACAGCGATGCGGTTGCCAATGGGCAGGTACTGGCACCGGCTAAAAGCCTGGATCAGATGCAGCACGTGATCTACAACGCTTATACCAACGCGACGTTGACCGCGCTGTTCCTGGCGGTGGTGTTCAGTATCCTGTTCTTTGCACTCAAGGTAGGTATTGCTGCATGGGGCACGAAGGAACGCACCGACAGGGAAGCTCCTTATCAGCCTGTGCCGGATGCATGACGGGAGCGCGCCATGTTCAATGACCTGAGTCGCCTGGGTAAATACCTGGGTCAGGCCGCACGACTGATGGTCGGCATGCCTGATTACGATACTTATGTGGAACACATGCAGACCAAACACCCGCACAAACCGCTGATGGATTACGAGACGTTCTTTCGGGAGCGCCAACAAGCCCGCTACGGCGGCGGTAACGGCCAGCCGCGCTGTTGCTGACAATAGGTAAACCCATAACGTCCGATGCTTGCATCGGGCGTTATGCATGAGGGCTGTGCACTGTCAACTCAGGGATGACTGATTTATGATGGCCGATTGATAAAATCTGGATGCTTCATCATGAGTACACGTTCCGATCTTCTGAGCAGCGCCGAAATCCTGTTGCGTACCAAGGGCTATGCAGCCTTCAGCTACGCCGACCTGGCTGAGGATATCGGCATTAAAAAGGCGAGTATCCATCACCATTTTCCCACCAAGGAAGGCCTTGCGATTGCCATCGTCGAGAGCTATCTGTTTCGCTTCAAAAAACAATTGGAGCAGGTAAATGACGAAAACACGGAAATTGTCGAGCGCTTGAACGCATTTGCCCAGATGTTCGCCCAGAGCAGTGAAAACGGATTGTTACCGTTGTGCGGCGCACTGGCTGCGGAGCTGTTGGCATTACCGGTCAGGCTCAAGGAAATGACCCGAGGCTTTTTCGAGATCCATCTTGAATGGCTTCAAGCCAATGTCGTGCTGGGCCAGGCGAGAGGGGAGATTAAGGCCGAGCTCAATGCAATGCACGTTGCTCGGCTCATCCTCAATACATTGGAAGGGGGCAGTTTTGTTTCTTGGGCAATGAGCGACGCTTATGAGCAGTCCACTGGGTTCGATTTGATTTTGAATGGGCTACGTGCAGACACCATGCGTCATTAAAAACTATTGCACTGCACGCCCGTCACCTCATAAACGCCTCGAATAATCGAGGCGTTTTTTTTGCATTTTTTGAGCGGTTTATGGGGTGTTTATAAAATAGCTTGATTAGCTACCTACTACTTGGTAGAGTTGCTTCTCTTTCGGGCCAAACGCCCGGTCCATCCAAAGAGGATTAAGCAGATGAGCAACAACCTGAACGGTATCGACGTCGCCGCACTCCAGCAGTTTGCACAAGGTGTAGCTGAGGATGCGACCAAGCGCCATGCAAGTTTCAACGTCAAGACTGAGTGGAAAGGCCAGACGCGTTCTGTCGCCAAAGTGAACCGCTACAGCCTGGCAGGTGAGACCCACTCGCGTAATTTTGAAATTGCCGCCGATGAGCCCAACGAATTGCTCGGCCAGAACTCTGCACCAAACCCGCAAGAACTGCTGATGGCTGCTCTCAACGCCTGCATGTCAGTCGGTTACGCCGCCAATGCCGCGATGATGGGCATCAAAATCCATAGCCTGGAAATCGAGACAGACGGCACCCTCGATCTGCGTGGCTTCCTGGGCATCGACGAGAGCGTCAACCCAGGCTACGACGAAGTGAGCGTGGTGGTGCGCCTGCACACCGACGCCTCCCGTGAGCGTGTTGAAGAGTTGCACAAAGTTGTGCTGAAAACCTCGGTCAACTACGCCAACTTCTCGCGAGCCATCCGTATGGTGCCTACTCTGGAAGTGCGTGAGGGCTGATTCGCCCACGGCAAATTGATTCAATCCTTGTGTGCACCAGCGGCCAACTGCCCTGGTGCCGACCCTAAATAGTTCTGGATAACCGGAGTCTGAAATGAACAACTTTTTTAAAGGCAAGAAGCTGTTGGTCGTTGGCGGCACCAGTGGCATGGGCTTGGAAACGGCCCGCATGGTGCTCAAGGCCGGCGGCAGCGTGGTACTCACCGGCAGCAAGCAAGACAAGGCCGATGCCGTGCGCAAAGAGCTGAGCCCGCTTGGCTCTGTGTCGGTGATCGTCGCTAACCTGATGACTGAAGCGGGCATGAACGCAGTTCGCTCGGAAATCAACGCCAACCACACCGATATCAGCCTGATGGTGAACTCAGCCGGGATCTTCATTCCTAAGGCTTTCACCGAGCACGATGAGGCTGAGTACGACATGTACCTGTCGATCAACCGTGCGACCTTTTTCATTACCCAGGCAGTGGTCAAGAACATGCTTGCGGCCAAGCACGAAGGTGCCATCGTCAACGTCGGCTCCATCGGCGCACAGGCTGCACTGGCAAGTTCGCCGGCTTCCGCTTACTCCATGGCCAAGGCGGGTCTGCATGCGATGACACGTAACCTGGCAATTGAATTGGCTCACTCGGGTATCCGCGTGAACGCCGTTTCGCCAGGCATCGTCCACACCTCGATCTACGAAGGGTTCATGGACAAGGACGCGATCCCGGAGGCGATGAAGTCGCTGAACGATTTCCACCCACTGGGCCGCGTCGGTGTTCCCGAAGATGTCGCTAATACGATCCTGTTCCTGCTCTCGGACAAAACGTCCTGGGTGACGGGTGCTATTTGGGACGTGGATGCCGGCATCATGGCCGTTCGTGCCTGACCATAGCGGCAAGCAAAGCGTGTGAAGCTCCCATTGCGGGAGTTTCACGCCTTTACCGATGAACGGTGAAGGCGGCTGAAGGCTGGCTACAGGAGTCTTAAATGTCCATCACGACCAAAGCTGCGCTACTCAATGCCGCAGAAACGCATATGCGTTCCAAAGGCTATTCAGCATTCAGCTACGCCGATCTTGCGATGCAAATTGGCATCAGAAAAGCCAGTATCCATCATCACTTCCCGACCAAGGAGTGCCTGGGCGCGGAGCTGATCAAGGATTATATCGCTCGCTTCAATGAGACTCTGGCATCAATCGAAGCCATGCATGCCGATCCACTGCAGCGCCTGCGTGCGTTCTCCCGGCTTTTCGTTATCAGCGCCAATGACGGGCTGTTGCCGCTATGTGGTGCGCTGGCGGCAGAAATGGCGGCGTTGCCATTGTCGCTGCAAGGGCTTACTCGGGATTTCTTTGAATCCCAGCTCGACTGGCTGCAAAGCACGCTCAATGACGCGGCTCGGCAGCACAGCTGGTCGTTGAACAAGCCTGTGCAAGTGTACGCCTTCATGTTGCTGAGCACGTTGGAAGGCGCAAGCCTTATCAACTGGACATTGGGCCGATCAGCCGATCCGTTGGCTGGCTTCAACCATTTGCTTGAGACGCTGGCCGGGTCTCAATTTCTTTGAATACAGGATAAATGATGCAAGCCCCTTCGAAAAAATATGTAGTCGATATCTGGTCTGATTATGTGTGCCCCTGGTGCTGGATTGCCAAGCGTCGATTCGAGAAAGCGCTTGATCAGTTTGCTGAGAAAGGCCAGGTACAGATCAACATCAGAGCGTATCGCCTGGCGGCAAACCACGCGCCAGAGCCGATGATTGCGGCACTTAAACGCAAGCTTGGTAGTTCCAGTTCGGCTGAGGCGATGATCAGCATGGTAAGTCAATATGGTCGGGCCGACGGCTTGGACTACCGCTTTGACACCATGCTGTTTGGTGATACCACACAGGCCCACGTACTGGTCAAGGCCGTCACAGACGCCGATGTGAAAAAACACCTGGTGGAAGCGCTGTACGAGCAAAGCACCACTCACGGGCAATCACTGTTTGATCAAGGCAGCCTGGAAGCCATTGCTCGGGCGGCCGGTGTATCGGATGAGTCGATCCGACTGGCGGAGTCATCCGTTGAGCTGCGTGTGGAGATGGAAGAGGACGAGCACATCGCCGCGCAACTGGGTTCCGGCGTTCCGCTGTTTGTCTTCAATAATGCGTTCTCGTTATCGGGCGCCCAGCCTGAGGCCGCGTTTCTTGAAGCGCTGAATAAAATGCAGACAAAGGCCAGAGTCAACGATGACGCGTTCATTGGCCAGGCCTGCGGGATCGATGGTTGCAAAATTTGATTGGCAATGGTCATGCGGCCCTTAAACCGGCCGCCTGCCCATCGCCTTAAACAGGAGGTCCAAATGAGCCGTATCGTTGAGTTGAATGCCCCACAATTCGCCCGCTTTGTGGCCAAAGGCAGTAGCGTCGTGCTGTTTTCGGCGTCTTGGTGCAAGCCTTGCCAAGAAATGAAACCGGTCTTCAATGCCTTGGAAGAAAAACTTCATGCGCTGGCTGCGTTTGGCAAGATCGATGTGGCGGTGTCTCCGACCATTGCGCAAATGTACGGCATCCGCGCGGTGCCATCCCTGGCGGTTTTCCATGAGGGCCGATTGTTGCGAGTCATGGCCGGATCCCGGTCGATCGGCGCCATGAAAAAAGCGATTCTCGCAGAGCTGGAAGAGGCGGCCTGACCCGGCTGTCCCTCAGGGCTATGGTTGATCTGCCTTGCGGTCCTGTTCATCGCTTGGGTGTGGATTGGCGCCGATCCAGTTAACGATGGGATGCGCGCGGTCTTCGTTGAAGATTTCCGTCAACAGTGCGTTGGCCCGTTTGTAGGCGTCGTACTTGTATTCGGTATCCTCCACCGGTTGTGCAGCCATTTCCTCAAGCATCTCAAGATTCAGCCGACGGAATCGATCCGCTCGCTCGCGGGCTTCGTATCGCCCAATGCCCAGGTACTCCAGCGCCCTGCGTCCCAAGGACAGCGCACTTTCGAAGGTTTCCCGCTCAACCGCCTCGATGCCCATCTGGCGCAAGGTAATGATGTGGCCCATTTCGCGCGCGCGCACCACCAACCTCAAGTCAGGGAAGTGCTCCTGGGCCAGTTGGGTCAGTCTCAAGTTGTCGGCCTGATCGTCGATGGCGTTGATCAGCACCACCGCCTGGTCAGCGCCGGCGGCATGTAATAAATCCAGACGAGTAGCATCCCCGTAAAACACCTTGACGCCGAATTTGCGCAGCGTCTCGATATGGTCGGGGTCGTGATCCAGCACCACTACCTCAAAGCCGCAAGACATCAGCAAGCGACCGGCGACCTGGCCGAATCGCCCGAAGCCGGCGATGATCACCCGCGGATTTTTCTGGTCGATCGTGTCGGCGTCCCCATCGGCCTGTTTGCCGGAGGATTCCTGGCGGTTAAGCAGCAGAATCAGCAACGGCGTGACACACATGGACAAGGCTACAGCTAGTGTCAGGCTTTTCCCCCACGGGTCGACCAGAATTCCCGCCACCGTTGCAGCGCCAAACACGACGAACGCAAATTCACTGCCCTGGCCGAGAAACACCGCCTGCCAGGAGCGCTGGTCAGCGGGAACATTCAGGAAGCGCCCGAGCAGTTTGATCACCAGCAGCTTGATCACTATAAAGCCCAGAGTCAGGGTCAAGACCATCAGCGGTGCATTGATCAGCGTGCCGAAGTCGATCGACATACCTACGCCGATAAAGAACAAGCCGAGCAGTAGTCCCTTGAACGGCTCGATGTCGCTTTCCAGGGCGTGCCGGTATTCGGAGCTGGCCAACAGCACGCCGGCAAGAAAGGCGCCCATGGCCATCGACAAACCGGCTTCTTCCAGCAGAAAGCCGAACCCGAACACCAGAAACAGCGCCACGGCGCTGAAGATTTCGCGCAATCCGGAGCGCGCCACGAAGCGCAACACCGGGCGGGAAACGTACTGGCCTAACACGACGACCGCGCCGATCGCCCCGACGATTTTGGCGACCGATATCGCCAGTTCTGCACCCGATGGCGTGCCACCATGTGCCGCCAGCAGTGGAATCATTGCCACCAGCGGAATGGCCGCGATGTCCTGGAACAGCAGCACGGCAAAACTGCTACGGCCCACGGCGGTCGAGGTCATGTTGCGTTCGTTCATGGCTTGCATGGCGATTGCGGTCGACGACAGGCTCAGCGTCAAGCCGACCAACAGCGCTGCCGTCCAGTTCAAGCCCAATGCGACGCAAAACACCGCAATCGCCGCGCCACAGACCAGCATTTGCAAGGCGCCGCCGCCGAATACCATTCGGCGCATAGCCCAGAGCCGTTTCGGATCAAGTTCCAGGCCGATGATGAAAAGCATCAGTACGACGCCGATTTCGGCAAACTCCAAAATGGACTTCACATCCGTTACCAGCTTCAGCCCCCATGGGCCGATCAGGCAGCCGGCAATCAGGTAGCCGAGCACAGGGCCCAGCCCCAGTCGCACGGCAATCGGTACTATCAATGCCGCCGCACCCAGGTAAATGAGCATTTCAATCAGGCTGTGAGTTTCCATATCAATCTTCCTTGCCAGCGGTCAGGCGTGCGCTGTAGTGCTCGAGGTGTGTGTGCAGGGCAGTTGGGTCCGCGGTATACGCACCATGGAAAACCACAGGCTCCAGCCAGCGCATATGGCAATAGATAGCCGTAGCTTGCAGTGGCTGAGCCAGTACAGAAAAACCGGGATGGGCACCGATGCCGAAGTGATCCTCGTCGCCGCCGGTCGTAACTGCCCACAACAGAGGTTTGTCTTTAAGCGCATGGGCGTGTTTGCCGTAGGCCCAGCCATGGGTGAATACATTATCGATCCACAATTTCATCAGGGGAGGGTAGCTGTACCAGTACATTGGATGTTGCAGCACTACCAGGTCAGCCTTTTCAACCGCCCGCTGTTCGGCCTCGACGTCGATGTTGAAGTCGGGATAAAGCGCGTAGAGGGAGCGGATGACGACATCAGGATGAGTGGCTGCCTGCTTGAGCATGGCCGCGTTTACCGTGGATTTGTCCGGGTACGGGTGAGCATAAATGATCAGAATCATTGAATATTCCACGATAAATCAGTGTTCATATAGAACGCAAAAACTCCCGGGTCGTTGGGCGTGATAACGCCCAACGACCCGGGAGTCGTTCATTAAGGGATGAGACCCCTTACTGGCCTTTTTGCAGTTTCAGTACTTCTTCAGCTGTAATGGGTTTGCCGCCAATGCCCCAATCGCCGCTCTTGACTTCCTCAAAGATGACCCAGGTGATGCCGCGCATGCTTTCACCTTCTACGGATACCATGGCGTCCGTCACTTTCTGAATGACTTCAGCTTTTTGCTGGTCGGTAAAAACGCCTTCAATACCTTTGATGGTAACGAGTGGCATGGTCTGCTCCTTAACGGTTGTGGTGAAAAAAAGTGATGCAATGAGCCATCAAGCGTTGGCTGCAGCATACTCAGGGTAGTCCGTGTAGCCTTTGGCTACTTGATCGCCGACAGCGTAGAACGTCGCGCGATCAGGTTCAGCCAATGGCCAGCCGTTTTGCATCCGCTCTACCAGATCCGGGTTAGCAATGTAGGCGGTGCCGAAGGCGATCAGGTCGAGCTCACCCTTGGCCAATTCAGACTCGGCGAGCGTTTGGGTAAAACCGCCGGCGGCCATTAAGGTACCTTTATACGCTTCACGGAATGCGGCACCGAAACCCGGTGGCGTTTGCGCGGCGACGATGGTCGGCTGGTAGTTCAGGTGAACGAACGCTAGTTCGCGTTCATTCAGCGCGGCCGCCATGCTCATCCAGGTTTCTTCTTCGCCTTCGTAGACGCCGAAGTCGTACAAGCGACCAAACGGGGAGAAACGTACGCCAATTTTCGAGCCGCCAATTTCGGCAGCGATCGCGTCAATGGTTTCCAACAGGAATCGCTGGCGATTGGCAATTGAACCGCCGTACTGGTCGGTACGGGTGTTCAAAGCGCTGCTGAGGAACTGATCGAACAGAAAGCCATTAGCTGCCATGATTTCGATCCCGTCGAAACCGGCATCCATCGCGATGCGTGCGGATTTCACAAAGTCAGCGATGACACGTTTCACTTCGTTGGTTTCCAACGCACGCGGCACGCTGGGTTGTACCGGGCCGGTTTGGTCCGGTGTGGACCAGGCGTACACGGTGGTATCGACCGCCGGCTGAGTACCCGAAGAAACCGGAACGATGCCATGTACCGAAATGTGCGACATGCGGCCAACGTGCCACAGTTGCGCGAAAATTTTCCCGCCCTTGGCATGCACTGCGTCAGTTACTGGGCGCCAGCCTGCCAGGTGTTCCTCGGTATAAATCCCGGGGGTGTACAGGTAGCCACGGGCCTCGTCGGAAATCGGCAGGCCTTCGGTGATGAGCAAGCCAGCGGACGCGCGTTGTGCGTAGTACTGCGCGGTGAACGCGTTCGCGATGTTGTTCAGGGTACGGGTACGGGTCATCGGCGCCATGACCACGCGGTTTTTCAGCGCGGTACCGGACAGATCGTAAGGGGTGAACAGCTTAGTCATGATTGATCTCGACAGTGTTAAAGGTTGAAAGTCAGCGTTTACTTACGACTTATCGAACGCGTCCAGCACGTGAGTGCTGTAGACGAGTGCGGCGCCGGCATTCATGTTGATTGCCACGCTCAAGGCTTCGGCCACTTCTTCACTGGTAACGCCAAGCTTCTTGGCTTCGGCAGCGTGAAAAGCGATACAACCGTCGCAACGAGTGGTCACGGCCACGGCCAGAGAGATCAGCTCGCGGGTCTTGGCGTCCAGGTGGTTGGTCTTGCCACCGGCGGCACCGAGTGCAGCCATGCCTTTCATGGTTTCTGGAGACAGAGCGTTGAGTTCTACCAGGCGAGCGTTGATGTCTTTGCGGGTTTGGGTCCAGTCTTTCATAGGATTCTCACAAAACAAGTAGGGTGGTGGATGGCGGGCTTCTTGGAATGTGGTAACAAGCTACCATCCAGTTGGTAGGCTTGCAACGTTTATTCTGAAGATATTTACTATCCGTATAATCGAAGGTGCTGAAAACGCGCTGAAAGACAGTGTAAGGCAGTGACATGACCGAAGCGTTAACCGTTTGCCCTGAGCCGTCGAGAGCGTTTTCGGCAGGTTATTGATTTGTTTTAACCCGCAGTTTTTTGAGCAGCCGCTGGTATCACTGCACGTTTAAACCTTGAAACCGCCTACCAGTTTGTTCACGTTTATCGCCAGGCTCGATAGCTCGCTGCAAGCGATGGCCGCCTGGCTGGCTCCCGCTGCACTTTGGGTCGAAAGCATCGGTGATGCTGACCCGATTGCGGTACACCTTTCTGGCAGGCCTGCACCACCGCAATCGAGTTTGTCGCCATGTCGGTACTCAGTTGCATCGCACTCACAGTGAGGATCGACTTGCTTTGGATCGCTTTGTCATCGCTGCGGTTTCTTCGGTCGAAAGTTGAGTGCTATGGGCAAGTGCCCTGACTTCAACGGCCGCGACTGCAAATTTGCCCATTGATCAGCCGCCGATCGCTTCTATGGTCGACTGTTTTGGTCGTGGATTTGTGGGGCCGCGCGAACTTGCCAGGCGCAGAGGGCCGGTGTTGATCCAGCCAGCCAGCCACTCCCCATCCATTTGGATTCGATCGCATGTTCAGCCTCGCGCAGTGCAGGTCTGGAGCCCAATGCTGAAGGCCGAAGTGATGAGGCTGCGGCCTATCGTCTTGGCCAAGTTTACCTGCATCATCGGCCTGTGCCGTTGATGCTGTTCGCGGGCAGGGATGGCGATCACCCTCATGGGCGGGCTTTCGTTGGGTCCACTGGTGATGTTCGGGCGGATTCCGGTGCCGTATGAAGTGCTGTTCGCAACCTTGCCTGCGCTGGTCAGGCGCAGCCAAAGAAGTGTATGAAAAACCAGCAGCCTGTCAGCTGTTTAACCTGTTGAAGCGCTCAAAGCCTTGTTCCAGGTCGGCGATAAGGTCTTCCGGGTCTTCCAGGCCAATGTGCAGTCGCACAAGATGGCCATCATGCTCCCAGGTTGTCGCGCTTCTGACTGCTTTAGGGTCTGTAAGCATCGCCAGGCTTTCATAGCCGCCCCACGAGTAACCGATTGAAAACAGCGACAAGTTGTCCAGCAGTGCATCGGCCGCTGCTTGGGTCGCGGGCTTGGTCAGAAAAGACAACAGTCCGGAGGCGCCCTTGAAATCTCTTTTCCATAGTTCATGCTGAGGGTGGGATTCGAGGGCCGGGTAGTAAACCGCCGTAACGTCGCCATGGCTTTCCAGCCAGCGGGCCACGATCATCGCGTTTTTGTAATGTCGTTCAAGTCTTACATCCAGGGTTCGCATGCCGCGAAGCGCCAGTGACACGTCGTCAGGGCTGACGAACAAGCCCATATTGAAGTGGTATTTTTTCAGGCGGTCCCAGGCTCTCTCTGAGGCCGAGACCGTTCCCAGCACCGCGTCAGAGTGGCCGACGATGTACTTTGTGGCGGCCATGATCGAAAGATCCACACCCAGTTCCAGCGCAGGATGGTAGAGCGGGGTACCCCAGGTGTTGTCTGCGATCACCAATACGTCATGTGCATGGGCGACCTTGGCGATGGCGGGGATGTCCTGTATTTCCAGGGTCAAGGACCCAGGCGACTCGAGGTAAATGGCCTTGGTGTTAGGTTTGATGAGCGCCGCGATCTCGGAGCCGATCGTCGGGTCGTAGAACGATACTTCGATGCCAAGGCGCCGCCCCACGTCATCGGCAAAAGCCCTTATCGGCGAATACACATTGTCGGCAACCAGCAGGTGATCCCCCGTACCGACCACAGACAATATGGCTGTCGTACATGCGTTGAGACCTGAAGGGCAAAGCACAGTGCCTTGCGCACCTTCAAGTTGGGTCAGGGCCTGGGTCAGCGCCTGCGTCGAGGGGTTGTTCCATCGGCCGTAGATATATTTCTGACGGCCTTCACGCATGTCCTCGCAGGTAGGAAATACGACGGTCGAACCTCGATAAACCGGCGTGTTCACGAAACCATGATGCTGGTCGGGCTCGATTGATGCGTGGGCGAGCAGCGTTTGTACGTTTTTATAAGGCTTCATACGACCGTCCAATGTTTGTCCTAGTGGGGGGGCTGGTCGCGGCTAAGGCGACGATATCAGAGTAATTCACACGATATTTAAATGTCTACCATTTGGTTGGCAAATTATTTTTCGCCATAAAAAACAATAACATGGTCGCACATGTTAAATATTTATTGCATGGCTATCATGTGGATGGTAGTTTTTTTGTTGTCCGGCGTTTCTAGTGGTTGTTTGGCCAGGCGAGAGTCGGAGTTATACAAGAGGCGTGCGGGAGAGGCATGGCGCCTGACAAAGTGATGATGAGGAACGTTTATCTGAACTTTTTAAGGTACACAAAAAGTAGGCGTTTCGATAAATAAAAAAAGCACATTAATCGCTCGGGTGGATTATGAAAAAAAATAATACCTTTCCAAAAGACCGTGGTTTCAAAGGCAGGCCCGCGAACCGGGCAGATTGGCTGGACGCCCACGAAAGTGGCTACTCAAAAAATTTGAAAAAACGCCATGTACAGATGATGGCATTGGGCGGTGCTATTGGCACCGGTTTGTTCTTGGGCGCAGGGGCCAGGCTACAAATTGCTGGTCCGTCGCTGGCCGTTGTTTATTTGGTCTGTGGCATCTTTGCGTTCTTCATCTTGCGAGCCTTGGGCGAGTTGGTAATGCACCGCCCGAGTTGTGGCAGTTTTGTCTCATACACTCGAGAGTTCATGGGAGAAGGCGCTTCTTTCGTGGCGGGATGGATGTATTTTCTGGTGTGGGCATTAACGGGCGTCGTTGATATAACTGCCATCGCTATTTACATGAAGTACTGGAGTATATTTTCTGACGTTCCACAGTGGGTGTTTGCATTGAGTGCCCTGGGTGTGGTGACCGTGATGAATATGGTCGGAGTGAAATGGTTCGGCGAAATGGAATTCTGGTTTGCGGTCATAAAGGTTGCGGCGATCAGTGTCTTCCTGGTTATAGGTTCGTTTTTCTTTGCCACCGGCCATGCGGTGGGAGGCACTATCCCAGGCTTGCACTTGATTACCGAGAATGGCGGGATATTCCCCCATGGGCTATTGCCGGCAATTATCATCGTGCAAGGCGTGATATTTGCGTATGCGAGCATCGAACTGGTGGGTACCGCTGCAGGTGAGACGGCGGATGCACGGCGCGTAATTCCTAAGGCGATCAATGGCGTGATCTGGCGTATCGGCCTGTTTTACGTGGGCTCGGTATTTTTGCTGGTGACCGTTTTGCCGTGGACTGCCTACAGCGCTAACGTCAGCCCCTTTGTCACCTTTTTCGAGGCGCTCGGCATTCCTGGCATCGGTTCCGTCATGAACATTGTCGTGATGACTGCCGCGCTCTCAAGCCTAAACTCCGGTTTGTATGCAACAGGGCGGGTGTTGCGATCATTGGCCATGGGCGGGTCTGCGCCGAAAATGTTCAAACGCATGAGCACCCAGGGCGTTCCTTATATGGGGATTCTGGTCACCATGGTCATTAACGTCATTGGAGTGGGGTTGAACTTTCTCATGCCTGCTCAACTCTTCGAGTTGTTATTGAACTTGGTGTCGCTGGGGATATTGTCGACGTGGGCGTTTATTGTTTTGTCACAAATAAACTACCGTCGAGCAGTTAAAAGAGGGGAGGTAGAAATGGTGACTTTTAAAATGCCTGGCGCGCCATTTACGTCATGGCTGACGCTTATTTTCCTCGGTGTGGTGTTGGTGCTGTTGGGACTCGATTATCCAAACGGGACTTATACTGTCTTGTCTATTCCCTTGGTGGCGATCGCGCTGTCGTTGGGATGGTGGAAGGTGGTCCGCTCCAGAACAAACGAATCATTAGATGTCAATGCTCATCCTAATCAAGCAGGCGTATAAGAAATGAACGATAAGAGGCCGAAGTCGTGGTGGCCTCTTATCGTGATGAGTTGAACCAGTGCGCCGGCGCAGTGAGTATTATCGCACTAATAAATATAGGTAAGCGCCATGAGCACACGAACTGATCTTTTAGTTACTGCCGAGTTATTGTTACGAACAAAAGGCTATGCAGCATTCAGCTATGCCGATTTAGCCGATGAAGTTGGTATTAAAAAAGCCAGTATTCATCATCATTTTCCAACTAAAGAACATTTGGGGGCCGCGGTCATCGAGAGTTATCTTTTTAGGTTTAAAAAAAAGCTGACATTAATTAACGAAGACAGCGCTGATGTGCTGGCGCGCTTGAAAAATTTTTCTGAGTTTTTCATTGACAGCTCCAACAGTGGCGCATTACCGCTGTGTGGCGCACTTGCCGCTGAGCTGTCGGTACTGCCGGAGGCCCTTAAACAATTGACCCGACAATTTTTTGAAGTGCACCTTGCTTGGTTAAAAAACAATTTGGCGCTCGGGCAGTCGTTAAACGTCATCAAAGCAGAACTAGATCCCGAGGCGCTGGCAAGGGCGTTATTGAGCGTGCTGGAAGGCGGTAGTTTTGTTGCATGGGCGCTCAGTGAGAAGGTGACGGATCTGGTTGGGTTTAATTTGATTTTGAATAGTAGTGTCGTGCCAGGCCGGACCTGAAGGCCATCGTTAAGCATTCCCGCGATGTAGCCGCCCAGTTGCATCGCGGGGCAACGGGTTGATGAGTAAGCACCGCGTCTAGGTGTTCAACGGGCTTGCGGCTGTAGCTTTCGTTGAGCTGGCGTTGGGATTCAGTCGCGATCATGTCGAACACCAACGAGGAATGTCCTGAACCGGACACGCCGGTGACCACTGTGATGCAGTGCTTGAGGACCTTCAAAGTGAAGCTGCGCAGATTATTGTGCAGGCGCCAATGATATCCATGCCCTAGTACGGGGCAGGTTCCGGACCCGCAGCTTTGGCTCGTTGGAGCGGACCGCAGTGAAGACGATCCAGAATCGCGAGCACTCGCTTTGGCGATTGCCCGTCTGAGCGAGTGGAAGATTCGGCTCGACTCTGCGCGCACTTGTCTCCATGGAATTACGGGTAGTAGAGGCGCAGCACAAGCGATCACTGATATGAGCCGCTGCAATAGTGGGAAGCGGATGTTGCAGATATGCGCACTGAGGCTCCTCGTGCGATTTCAGATCTGACGGGGCCGCGCGACGCTTCCAAGTACCGGGATGGGAGGAGGGACTCGACCCTCAAAGTGGTGAGGGAACAAATTGACAATATTTTTTTTTGGCATAAGTATATTCACAAAAATCATAACAGCGCGGTATGTCGCTATTTAGCTCTTTCACCTAGGGCACAAATAGTTGGATCGCACTGTGAATGAGCCAATAAAAAAGGATTCAAAAAATCGTGAGTCTTTCAACAAAATTCTGTCTCAAGACCAGCATTAGTGCCTGCGTAGTTGTGCTGGCGACCGGAGCAAACGCCGAGTCCCTAGGTCAGAAAATCTACACTCAAGGAGGCGAGTCACCTGCAGCAGTGGCTTGCGCTACCTGTCATTCTACCAATGGGATGGGCAACAACAGCGCAGGATTTCCTCGTCTTGCGGGCTTGCCGCAGGGTTATTTGGCCAAGCAACTTGAAGATTTTCGCTCTGGAAAGCGGGCCAATGCCGTGATGCAACCCATCGCATTGGCGCTTAAAAATACTGAAGGTGAGGCTGTTGCCCGCTACTTAAATGCATTAGTTGTCGATGCTCCGAGTGTCGGGTTGAATTCCACAGGTAGTCTGGGCAGTGTCGCTGAAAAACTGGTGAAGCAAGGAGACTGGAGTCGCAATATTCCTGCATGTGTGGCTTGTCACGGGGTGAGTAACACTGGCGTGGGAGAAAGCTTTCCCCCGCTTGTTGGCCAGTCCAGTGCCTACATCGCGGCGCAGCTAAATGCTTGGCGCAGTGGAACGCGAGAGAATGACCCAAATGAACTAATGAGCCATATCGCACGTTCGTTGAGCGACACCGAAGTTCAAGATTTGTCAGTCTATTTGGCCAGTTTGGGCAGTGAGGTTAAGCAATGAAATTTCCAGCGAAAATACTGCTCACTATTGCCATAGCTGTGCCACTTCTGGTTGCGAAAACGTTGTATGAAGAACGCGACATGGCTTCGACGATCAAGGATTCGGTCGGACCACAACGTGATGCGAATGCTCAAAACCACGCCATCGTGGCGGTTGATGCGGTTTCGCCTTCTGTATTTACCCCGCCGCAAGAAATGGACCTACCAGACAATGCCTTCGGGGTGCTGGTAAGGGAGGGCCGTGATATTTTTGTCAATACTCAAAAAAATGCTGCTGAATATGTTGGCAATGGTCTTAACTGCAGTAATTGTCACCTCGATCAAGGTCGTAAGGCGGAATCTGCCCCTCTGTGGGGAGCTTATGGCATGTACCCCGCCTATCGAAAAAAGAATAACAAAGTGAATACGTTTACCGAACGGATGCAGGGTTGCTTCGAATTCAGCATGAACGGCAAGGCTCCCTCCAGTGATAGTCATGTAATGAAAGCGCTCGGCACCTATGCCTATTGGCTGGCGACCAAGGCGCCGGTGGGCGAGAACCTTCCAGGGCGCCTCTATCCTGTTATCTCCGCACCTGAAAAAGGCTTTGATCTGGCTAAGGGGAAACAGATATATGTTGAACAATGTTCAATCTGCCATGGAGTGGAGGGACAGGGCCAGAAGTCCTTGGGAACGTTTGTATTTCCGCCGCTTTGGGGACGGGACTCTTACAACTGGGGGGCTGGGATGCACCGCATCAATACTGCGGCCGGTTTTATCAAGCAAAATATGCCTCTAGGTAAGGGCGGCTCTCTGACGGATGAGGAAGCTTGGCATGTGGCTGCATACATCAATAGTCATGAGCGGCCTCAGGATCCTCGTCTGGTCGATGGATCCATTGAAAAGACCCGAAAAAAGTATCACGAAGGTGACGGTGTAAATTTATATGGAGAGTCTGTTAATGGTGTGATACTGGGGCAAGGTATCAACTAGCCGGATTAGCGCTAGCCGCGGCGCCGTGGGTAAGCAAAGCCTTGTGCAATGTACCAGTCAGCAACTTCAATTGCATACCGCAGATGCGTGCCCACAGCGCCAACGTTGAAAGAGTGTTTTTTTGGGGGGGCAGAAGATAGGGGCGATGAAAACGAAGGACAACATCACACTATGCATTTTTAACTATGCGCTTTACGATTGCAATGTCAGTAATTTGTTGATTTGTACCGACGATTATATACCTGCCCGCGTGAAATGATCTGCCAAACAAAACTGCAGAAGATGGTTTGAGGGGGGGAGTGGTTGGCATGATCTGATGTAGTCGGAAAATATTCGTCTACGTTAGAAAAACCATGGCGAGATCAAGTAACCTCATTCAGCTACTTAATCTATTGTGGGCCATGGCTAGGGGTGACTCTGTGGGAGTTTGTCTAGCGATCTTGGTGAAGTTTATATAAAACTTACCAAGATCGCTGCTCCCTTATTTACATTGCCCGCTTTGGGAGGCCGGGGTTAATACCGCGCATCCACAGGCTTACCACCCTTCGGCCAATCCTTCTGTTTGTCTGGGAAATCCGGCCTTGGCTGCTGGGTAAAGTACGCCGCTACATCCACCGCCTCTTGGTCAGACAACCCTCCCTGCCCCAATGGAAATTTCTCGTGGAACCCGATCGGCATGTTGCGTTTAACAAACGCCGCGGCCGTGTATGCGCGCGCCATCCCCGCCCCAATATTGAACGACTGTTCGCCCCACAACGGTGGGTACACCAGTTCGCCGTCCGCTCGCGTTAAACCTTGGCCATTGTCGCCATGGCACACCGCACATTGCTTGGCATAAACCGGCTTGCCATTGTTCAGATCAGGCTTGATCGCCGTGTCGACCTTGCCCACCCCGCGCCCTGCCACTCTATCTTCCGGCTTAGTGTTGTTTTTCATCCAGTCGAAGTACGCCACCATCGCCTGCATATCCGCCGATTCCGGCGGCAGTGGCTTGCCATTCATCGAGCGACGGAAGCAGCCGTTGATCCGCTCCTCCAGGCTCACCACCTTGCCGGCCCGTGGCGCATAGCTCGGGAAAAACGCCGAGATACCCACAAACGGCGAACCGTCCGCCACGGTGCCGGCGTTGAGATGGCAACTGGTGCAGTTCAAGGCATTGCCAACGTTGTTCGGCAGCAGCTCCTTGGTCTGCAGGTGCAGGCGCATGCCACGCACCACTTGATCGGCATTCGGCGCGGCCAGTAACTCAGCCAGGCGCGGGGTTTCGAACGCTGACGAATCGGTGGTGACCGGGTTGAGCTGGCCGCGCATTTTCTTCACTTGGGCAGCGCTGATGGGCGTGCCTTCGTTGCCCCAGCTGCTGCGCACAAAGCTGAGGATTTCAGCGATTTCCTGATCCGCCAACCGGGCAAACCCGGGCATGGTGTAGACCCGTGGATGAGTCGCCGTTTCAGCGGTCTCCCAACCCGTGAGGGTGATGTGCAGCAGTGAAGTCGGGTTGTTGGATACCACGCCCGGGTTGCCGGCCAACTGCGGAAACAGCCCTTTCACCCCGCCGCCGTCGCTGCGGTGGCAGTCACTGCAAAACTGCATGTAGCCCAGGCCACCCCGGCTGGTGAACAGGTCCTTGGGCGGCGCAACAGGTTCGTGCGCCACGGCAGGCATTGGCAGATCATCCTTGCCCGGCGGCAGGGATTTCAAATAGGTCGCGATGGCCCTCAAGTCAGCGTCAGTGAAATGTTGGGTACTGTGATGAATCACATCGGCCATGTTGCCCGAGACCGTGGCAAAGCGGTTCTGCCCGGTCTTGAGCAATTGCACGGTGTCTTCCACTGTCCACAGGTTGCGCAGGCTTAACGCGCGCCAGTGTTCGACAGTCTCCCCGGCCAGATAATGCTGGCCGCTGCGGCCCGTATCGCTCATGGCTTTTTCCTGGAAGGCAATGCCGCGCGGGGTGTGGCAGGAGCCGCAGTGGCCAAGCCCCTGGACCAGGTAGGCGCCACGGTTAAGCACTTCATCCTTCGTCGCGTCAGGCACGAACGGCTGCTTGTCGAGAAACACGAAATTCCACAACGCCAGGCCCCAACGTTGGTTGAACGGGAAGCCCATCTCCGCTTCCAGATTGGGTTTGTTCACCGCTTCCACGCCCTGCATCAGGTAGGTGAACAAGGCGCGCATATCGCCTTCGCTCATCTTCGCGTACGACGGATAGGGCATCGCCGGGTACACGTTCTGCCCGGCCGGCGTCACGCCTTCACGCATCAACCGGTCGAACTGCTCGAATGTGTACTCGCCGATGCCAGTGTCGCGGTCAGGGGTGATGTTGCTCGAATAAATCGTGCCCATCGGAGTGCTCAGCTCTAGCCCGCCGGCCATTGGCGCGCCTTGTTTGGCGGTGTGACAGGCGATGCAGTCGCCCAGTTGGGCAACGTACTTACCCTGTTCGATCAGCGAGGGGGGAGCTTCGTTGGCGTGCAGGGGAGGAGACAGACACAGCATCCCCCCCACAAGGCAAAGACGTAACAGGGGAAAAATCATCGCACTATTCCTTTAATAACCCGGCCTGGGGCGGTCCCCTCGGCGCAGGTCTGCAATCGTTTTTATTGGGTCATCAGGCAGACAACCGGGGCGTGGTCAGCCCCAGTATCGTTGTAGCGAATTTTTTGCGGGCGTCCCTTGATGTGGGTCAGCGTCAGCCACTTACATCAAGGGATTTTATTAAGTGACTCGGACTTCGGCACTGACAACGCGATTTGAAAAAAGCGGTCGACGCAGTGCCCGCCGGTGACACCCACTACACCCACACCCTCAGCCGACCAAAGCTGGGGGCAAGTCACAAGCTATAGGCGAGGCTTGGGCAGTCCTGGAAGTGGAGGGCTCATGTACATCACTAAATTGCCTTCACCAGCAAAGCCACCGAAACCGCCATAGAAACAGCGGCGAACCCTTTTTGTAGGTGTGGACCTGCTAGCCGGGCCGCGATCAGGCTCCCGCAGGCCATTCCAAACAATGCACCTATGGAGAACGGCAGGGCAATCGCCCACTGCAGATGCCCGGCCGCAGAGCTGGCGGCAACGCCGGACATCGACACCAGTGCAATCACCGCCAGCGAAGTTGCCAGCACCGACTGTGCTGTCAAATTGGTGTATCGCTGCAGCGCCGGCACCATCACAAAGCCGCCGCCCACGCCGAGCAAACCCGAAAGCCCGCCCGCAACCACGCCCGACACCGTGAGCGCCCAGGCGCACGGCGCCGTCCAGTTCAGCTTGCCTCGTTGGGCGTCCAATACGCAGGGCGGCGGTTTGGTCGCGACAGCAGCCTTTGACGCCGGGGACGGCGGCAACGACCGTTTGAATACCCGGAACGCCACATACATCAGCACGCAGGCAAATATGATCGTCAATGGACGATTCGGCGTGCGCTGCGCCAACCAAAGGCCCAGGGGCGAACAAATGATCCCGGCGGCGGCAATTAACAGCGCTGCCTTGTAGCGGACGGTGCCGTTTTTCAGGCCCATCACGGCGCCCAGGGCCGCGGCCAGGCCGACGGCCAGCAAGCCAATGGGCCCGGCCTCGGCCATGCTCAGGCCCGCTCCGAACACCAGCAACGGCACCGCGAGTATTCCACCGCCGGCGCCGGTCAGCGCCAGAATCACGCCCACTGTCAGTCCGAGCAGTAAGACCATGATCATTTCAGTCTCCTTGCGTTCAGCCCTGATTTCATTGGTCGGTCAACTCGGGTTTCGCCAGCCATTCGCGGCCCTTGAGCATGCCCTTCCAATACAGCGGTGGAAGAATCCGCTCTTTGAGCAGCCAGGCCAGCCGGGAGGGGCGGGTGCCGTCGATCAGCCATGACGGGAAGCTGGGGGCGACCTTGCCGCCATAGGTGAACTCCGCCAGGACGATCTTGCCGCGTTCCACCGTCAGCGGGCAGGAGCCGTAACCGTCGTACTGCGCGCAACCGTTCGCCTTACCCATGGCCGCCAACACGTTATGGGCCACCACCGGCGCCTGCTTGCGGGCGGCGGCAGCGGTCTTGGCGTTGCTCGAATTGGCCGCGTCGCCCAGCGCATGAATGTTTGCCCAGGTTTTATGCCGCAGCGTGGCGGGGTCGACATCAATCCAGCCGGCCGCGTCAGCCAGCGGGCTGACCCGAATGAAATCCGGCGCGACCTGCGGTGGCACCACATGCAGCAAATCAAACTCGCGGGTCACCACACGGGGGCTGCCATCCGGATTCACGCCGCTGAACGTGGCCGTCCGTGCCGGGCCATCGACGCGGGTGAGGGTGTTGCCGAAATTCAGGTCAATACCGTAAGCCGTGACGTATTCCATCAGCGCCGGCACATAGTCGGGAACCCCGAACAGCACCGCACCGGCGCTGTAGAACTCGATCTCGATGGCATCCAGTACGCCGCTGCGTTTCCAATGATCGGCCGATAGGTACATGGCTTTTTGCGGCGCCCCGGCACATTTGATCGGCATCGGCGGCTGCGTGAAAATCGCCCGGCCACCCCGCAGTTGCTGCACCCTTTCCCAGGTATAAGGCGCCAGGTGATACAGGTAATTGGAGGTCACGCCGTTGCGGCCCAGGGTCTCCGACAACCCCTCGATGGCATGCCAATCGAGCTTCAGGCCGGGGCACACGATCAGTTGCTCGTATTTGACGACCCGGCAGCCATCCAGAATGACCGCATTTCGCTCGGGCTCGAAAGCCGCCACCGCCGCCTTGATCCAATGCACGCCGCGGGGCAGGGTGGTGCCCATCGTGTGAGCCGTTTGGCGCGCGTCGAACACACCGCCGCCTACCAGCGTCCAGCCAGGCTGGTAGTAATGCACATCGGCCGGGTCGACGATCGCAATGTCGAGCCCCGGCGCGCGGGCCAGCAGGCTGGAGGCGGTGGCGATACCCGCCGCGCCGGCGCCAATGATGACTACGGTGTGCTGCGCCTCAGCCACTTCGACCGGCGTGCGACCCTGGTTCGCAATTCGCCGAATCACGCCCTTCATATCGAACCCGGCTTTTTTGGCGCTCTCGACGATGTGCGGCAGGTCGCGTTGACCCGCTTGTGACAGCGCCCACATCGTTGTCGAGCGCATACCGGAGCGGCAATAGGCCAATACCGGCTTGGGCAGCGTTTCCAACAGCTTGCCGAAGGCAGCCCCTTGCTCGTCGGTGACTTTGCCCGATTCGGCGGGAAGGTAGTGCGCCTCGATGCCGACTGTGTCGGCGGCGCGTTTGATTTCGGCAAACAACGGTTGGTCGCTGCCTTCGCCATCGGGGCGGTTACAGATGATGGCACGAAAGCCGGCGGCTTTCAGTTCAGCCAATTGGCTGGGGAGAATCTGTTCTGATACCGATAAAGCAGGTGCAAGGCGGCGGATATCCATAAGTGTCTCCGTTATGGGTATTTTTTCTTATATGTTTTTTGGGGGTGGGTGAGTGTCAGGCGACGTTGAGCGGGATTTTCAGATAGCGGGTCCCGTTCGATTCAGGCTCGGGCAAATGTCCGGCTCGCATGTTGACCTGGACCGAGGGCAGGATCAGTGTCGGCATGTCCATCGAGGCATCCCGCTTGGTACGCATCGCCACGAACTCCTCCTCACTGATGCCATTGCGCACATGCACGTTGTGCTCGCGCTGTTCGGCAACGGTGCTGACGAACTGCACTTCACGGCCCCCCGGTTGGTAGTCGTGGCACATATACAGCAACGTTTCTGCGGGCAGACTCAACACTTTGTTGATTGACTGGAACAGCGTGCGTGCGTCTCCGCCGGGGAAGTCACAGCGGGCAGTGCCGTAGTCGGGCATGAACAAGGTGTCGCCGACGAAGGCTGCCGTTTCGCCGCCGTTGCGGATCACATAAGTCATACAGGCTGGCGTATGGCCGGGTGTGTGCAGTGCGGTGCAGTGCAGCGTGCCGATGCTGAACGACTCGTCGCTGACGAACAGGTGATCGAACTGACTGCCGTCGCGGGGCATATCGCTACCGGTATTGAACAGCGTGCCGAAGACCTTCTGCACCGTCGAAATCTGACTGCCGATGCCTATTTTTCCGCCGACTTTCTCTTTCAGGTAGGGCGCGGCGGTCAGGTGGTCGGCGTGGACGTGGGTCTCCAGAATCCACTCGACCTGCGCATTCAGCTCGTTCACCCGGGCTATCAGGCGGTCGGCGGACGTGGTGGCGGTGTGGCCTGATTTGGGGTCGTAATTCAAAACGCTGTCGATGATCGCGCAGTGGCTGCTGGCTTCATCCAGTACCAGATAGCTGACAGTGTTGGTGGCAGAGTCGAAGAAGCCTTCGACGTGAAGATTGACGCGCATGAACGGTCTCCTTGAGGGGGCTTTTTTTACCGAGCCACTTAGACTAAGGACTGACATTGCAATAAGTTTGCCAGGCGATGGCACTCACCAAATATTTCTAATATCTAATTGATTTTATTTGTTTTTTTGTTGTTGTATGCGCGTGTTAGGGCCTCTGTCGGGTGGGTTTTTCTGCCATTGGCAGTGCCTGTTGACAGAGGTGGCAGTGCCACAACAGGATAGAAGAATGGATTCCAGGAGCCATGATGAAGACTTTTCAGCCGACCCCCACCAACGCCGTCCCCCCTCCGGATCAAGTGCAGTCGCTTGTTTCGTTTTTGGAACACGAACCCAACCCCATGATCGTGCTTGATCCGGACTACAACATCCTGGCGGCCAACACGGCCTATCAGCGTCAGTTCGGCAGCGCTGACAAGCCCTTCATCGGGCATAAGTGCTATCAGATCTCCCACCATTACGACGTCCCTTGTGATCAGGCGGGTGAGAATTGCCCGATGAAAAAAGCCCAGGAAATGCGTGGGTCGGATCGTGTCTTGCACATCCACCACACGCCTCGGGGGCCGGAGCATGTCGACGTGGAATTGCGCCCGATCCTCGACGAGCACGGGGTGATTACCGCCTATGTGGAGCGCCTGACGCTGGTACGCAGCGCCTCGGCGCGCCCCAGCGACGAAGGGTTGGTCGGCTGTTCAGCGGCTTTCAACCTCGCCCTGTCGGAGTTGCAACGGGTGGCGCCCTCCATGCTGCCGGTGCTGCTGCTGGGGGAATCGGGCACCGGTAAAGAGCTGTTCGCGCGCGCCGTCCATGAAACCAGCGAGCGGGCCGCCGGGCCGTTTGTCGTGGTGGATTGCTCGGGCTTGACCGAAACGTTGTTCGAGAGCGAGTTGTTCGGCCATGAAAAAGGCGCCTTTACCGGCGCCATCACGCGCAAGCCCGGCTTGGTCGAAACCGCCCAGGGCGGCACATTATTCCTGGATGAAATTGGCGATGTGCCGTTGGCCATGCAGGTGAAACTGTTGCGCCTGATCGAATCCTCGACTTATCGCCGGGTCGGCAGTGTCGAGACCTGTCACGCCAATTTCAGATTGATTGCCGCCACCCACAAACCGCTGGAAAAGATGATGGAAACAGGCGAGTTCAGGCAGGACCTGTACTATCGCATCAGCGCCTTCCCGATTCACTTGCCACCCTTGCGTAACCGGGTCGAAGACATCGGCTTGCTGGCCAATTCCTTTCTACAGCGTGGCGGTGCCGGCAAGCGCCGCCTGACCCTCGACCCTGAAGCCTTGGCAAGGCTCCAGCAATACCCCTGGCCTGGCAATATCCGTGAGTTACGCAATGCTCTGGAAAGAGCCAGCCTGTTCGCTGACGACGGCGTCATCCGTGCCGTCCATTTACCCCAGGCATGCGCGGCGCTGCCGCCTCAGGCTGTGGCTTCGACGCCGTTAGACAGCAACACGCTGGCGCAGGTGTTGGCGACATTCAAAGGCACCCGCAGCGAGTTGGCCAAGCACCTGGGGATCAGCGACAGGACCTTGTACCGACGCCTGAAAGAACAGGGCCTGGCCTAGGCAGTCTACGACTGCCAATGACTGCCAACCTAGCAGATTGGCAGCGTGCTGGCCTGCCAATTCCCGCTGAATTCAACCCGATAACATCGTAACTGTCTGTTTTGTAACGATATAAATACAGACTCAGGCCTTGGCATGCCCTGTGCTAATTGCCTGGCATGACCATTTCCGACAAACGACTGCTGCGCCATCTGCTCACCGCGGTGCTGATCAAGCTCGTGCTGCTGAGCGTGCTGTGGTGGCTGTTCGTCCGGGATTCGCACGTCACTGTCGACCCGAACACTGTCGGCAACCGATTCGGTGTACCCACCTCGACTCAAGGGGCAAGCAAGTGATCTCAGAACAACTGGTGGATTTGTCACGGCTGCAGTTCGCAGCTACTGCGCTATACCACTTTCTTTTCGTACCGCTGACGGTGGGCATGGTGTGGCTGCTGGTCATCATGGAGAGCGTCTATGTGATGACCGGGAATGTCATCTGGAAAGATATGACGCGCTTTTGGGGCAAGTTATTCGGCATCAACTTCGCCTTGGGGGTGACCACCGGCATCACCTTGGAATTTCAGTTCGGCACTAACTGGGCGTACTACTCGCACTACGTGGGCGACATCTTCGGCGCCCCGCTGGCGATTGAGGGGTTGATGGCGTTTTTTCTCGAATCGACCATGATCGGGCTGTTCTTTTTTGGCTGGGATCGCCTGAAGAAAGAGCACCACTTGCTGGTCACGCTGCTGATGGCCATCGGTACCAACCTGTCGGCGCTGTGGATTCTGATCGCCAATGGCTGGATGCAGAACCCGGTGGGCTCGGAATTCAGCTACATCACCATGCGCATGGAGATGGTGGATTTCTGGGCGGTGGTGTTCAACCCGGTCGCACAGGCCAAGTTTGTGCACACGGTGTCGGCCGGTTATGTCACCGGTTCGATGTTTGTGTTGTCGATCTCCAGTTGGTACTTGCTCAAGAATCGAGATGTCGAGTTCGCCAAGCGCAGTTTTCGGGTAGCGGCCGCCTTCGGCCTGGCCTCGGTGTTGAGCGTCATCGTCCTGGGGGATGAGTCGGGTTACACGGTGGGCGAGGCGCAGCAAACCAAGCTCGCGGCCATGGAGGCGATGTGGGAAACCAAGCCGGCGCCGGCGGGGCTAACCTTGCTGGCCAGCATCAATGAAGCCGAATCCCGGAACAACTGGGAAGTCGACGTGCCGTGGGTGATGGGCTTGATCGGCACGCGCTCGGTCAGCAAGCAGATCCCGGGCATTCATGATATCAAAGCGAAAAACCGCGTGCGCATTTTGCGTGGCATTACCGCCGTCAATGCGCTTGAAGCCCTGCGGGCCGATCGTACCGATAAGGCGGCGTTCGATACCTTTGAAGAGTACAAAGCGGACCTCGGCTTTGGCCTACTGCTTAAAAAGTACGTTGAGGATGTGAACCAGGCCACGCCGGCCATCATCGACAAGGCGATGAACGATACCGTACCGCACTTGACCCCGATGTTCTGGGCGTTCCGGCTCATGGTCGCGCTGGGTTTCGCCATGCTGTTGCTGTTCGGGCTGGCCTTCTGGAGCACCTTGAAGTCGGTCTGCACACGCCGCCGCTGGTTGCTGCGTTGGGCGCTCTGCATGCTGCCTGCACCCTGGTTGGCCTGCGAGCTGGGCTGGTTCGTCGCTGAATATGGCCGTCAGCCCTGGACCATCTACGGCGTGCTGCCCACCCACATGAGCGTTTCGACCCTCAGCATCAATAACCTCTATGGCTCGCTGGCAGGCTTCGTGGCGTTTTACACCGTGCTGCTGGTGGTTGAAATGTTCCTGATGGTCAAGTTTGCCCGCCAAGGGCCCGGCAGTCTCGGAACCGGTCGTTACGCTTACGATGCCAACCTGAAGGAACTCCACCATGCTTGATTACTTCACCCTGAAACTTATCTGGTGGGCACTGGTCGGCGTACTGCTGATCGGCTTCGCCATCATGGACGGCCACGACATGGGGGTCGGCACCTTGCTGCCCTTTGTGGGCCGCACGGACCTGGAACGCCGCGTCGCAATCAACACCGTCGGGCCGCACTGGGACGGCAACCAGGTGTGGTTCATCACGGCGGGTGGCGCACTGTTCGCGGCGTGGCCGGTGGTGTATGCCACCGCGTTCAGCGGGTTTTACTGGGCGATGATTCTGGTCCTATGGGCGCTGTTCTTCCGCCCGGTGGGGTTTGACTATCGCAGCAAGATTCACAACGCCAAATGGCGCAGCACCTGGGACTGGGGGCTGTTTGTCGGCGGGGCCGTGCCGCCGCTGGTGTTCGGCATCGCGTTCGGCAACCTGTTGCAAGGCGTACCGTTCCACTTCAATAACATGCTGGTATCGACTTACACCGGGAGTTTCTGGCAACTGCTGAACCCCTTCGCGCTGCTGACCGGCGTGGTGAGCAGTGCAATGATCACCCTGCAAGGCGGTACCTATCTGGCGCACCGCACTGAAGGCGTGATCCAGGCCCGTGCCATCAAGGGCGGGGTTGGCGCGGCGCTGGTGCTGCTGTGTACATTCGTCATTGCCGGTGTGTGGTTGCAATCGATCGACGGCTATCGCATTACCTCGGTAGTGGATACCGCCGGGCTGCCGGACATTCTCAACAAGACCGTGGTACGCGAAGCGGGGGCCTGGATGACCAACTATGGCCATTATCCTGTGTTGTGGCTGCTGCCCGCGCTGGGCTTGGGTGGCGCAGCCGGTGCCGCATTGTTGATGATGATGCGCTGCACACTGGCCGCGTTTGTCGCCTCGTCACTCGCGGTGATCGGGGTGATCAGCACGGCCGGCGTGTCGATGTTCCCCTTCGTCATGCCGTCGTCGACCGTGCCTGCTGCCAGCCTGACCGTGTGGGACAGCGTGTCCAGTCATCTCAGCCTGTCCATCATGTTCTGGGCTACGTTGATCTTCATGCCGCTGATCGTGATTTATACCTCGTGGGCCTATCGCGTCATGCGCGGCAAGGTCACCGTGGCACAGATCGAAGCCAACGAACATTCGGCCTACTAACGCCATCAGAGGAGCAAAGACTATGTGGTATTTCGCCTGGATGCTGGGAGTCGGTTTTGCCTTGCTGCTGGCCATATTGAATGCGATGTGGGGCGAGAACGAAGCCGGTCGCGCCCTGAGCGACCGTGAGGAGCCGCGGCCATGATGCCGCGTGTCGCCGACGCCCCGGCACCCTCACGCCTTCACCCGCTAAGCTTGCTTATCGCAGTAGCGATCATGCTCGTGTGTACGCTCTATCCGCCCCTGATGGCCGCCCCGGACGGCAAAGCTGATCATGGGCTGGCAATGGCCTTGTTCACGGCGATGAGTGTGGCCTTTGTGCGGGGCGTGGGGTTTGTGCCACGCGCGCGCGCGTGGCGCTGGCTGTTCTCGGGCTGGACTTGCTTTGCGTCACTTGCAGTTGCTGGCTGGGTCAAGTTTCTACATTGAGCACTGACAACACGATTGACCTCTTGAGTGCTCGACCTAGTGAAATGTGCCAGTATTTTTCTTTGGTCCAGTAGAACGTTAGACATCTGCAAACTCGTCGGCGGCTTTAATACCTGATTTAGACGTTATTTGAAACGCGAGTGGTGCGCCTGTAGGATTCAAGGAATGCACCACTGAAACCCTGAAGTGTCTGCGCGGCGAGGCAGTTCAGTTGAATAAACTCTAGTTCCCGCTCATTGAGTGCTGCTGCAGTGCTCGTCTAAATTTATTCTCACCGTCGTATATGCAAGCGTCATACAGGTGCCCAAACGGTGAGCAACCTACATCGGTCTTGGAACCAGCGATTTCAGCAGCAACCGAATCAATAGTCTCCAGCAGGAAGCGCTGACGGTTTTCAACGGAGCCACTGTATTGGTCCGTTCGAATGTTCGGCGTGCTGCTTAGGAACTAATCGAACAGAAAGTCATTGGCAGCCATGATTTCGATATCACCCAAACCTGCGTCCATTACCATCCGCGCAGATTTCACAGAGTCTGCGATGCCCGGTATTCCATCCTCATTTTCCACACCACATGGGACACTTGGTTGAACCGGGCCTGATTTGTAGGGCGACCAAAGCTATGCCATGCCCTTCACGTCTCGGGGTGGCAGGCTACTCACCTGCGCCAAGCAAGCATTGAGGGCTTCACGAGTTTGCTTACCGTCTTGCATAGCATCCTACGTGGAATTAACAGCCCGGATGCTCACCGGCAAGGGGTTTGAATATTGTTACATGCTGCCACCTAATTGGTTGACTATTAACGGTGGATTAAATATTCGATTTTATCATGTCGCTTTGAACGCGTCGGCGGTTGACCATCGTCTGCCACACGAGGGTGTTGGGGGAGGGGAAATCTGGTGTTGATGACCTACCTATTGACTGGTAGTGTTCCTGCTAAGGGTATTTTTTTACGCTTGGAACTCTCCTTCAATAGTGTGGCCAGCCTCCATTCAGCTACTAGGAATCACTATGAACTACCTTGCACACCTCCACTTAGGCGGACAGGAGCCGCAACAGCTGCTGGGGAGTCTTTATGGAGATTTTGTGAAGGGTGCGCTTTTAGGAAAATTTTCTACTCAGACTGAGGAGGCAATCAGGCTGCATCGTCGAATTGATGCCTTCACGGATTCCCATCCACTGGTTAGAAGGGCGCTTGATCGATTCCCGGCAACAAGACGTCGCTATGCAGGAATCGCGCTCGACATGTTTTTTGATCACTGCTTAGCGCGAGATTGGGAGCGATACGCCGATCTACCCCTGGACGTTTTCTCTCAAAAAATCTATCGACTTTTAGAGGGGGAGCCCGCGTTGCCGGAACGATTGGCTCAAATCGCGCCGTTGATCATCACGGAAGATTGGCTTGGAGCGTATAGGGATTTTTCGATGATAGGCCATGGGCTGGAAGTCATCTCCCTACGCCTATCCCAACCAGACGGCTTGCTTGGTGCATACGAAGAGCTGACTGCGCTGTATGAGCCGCTGAGTGCGGATTTCTTAGAGTTCTATCCATTGCTGTGGCAATACGCCCAACCCGGTTCGGAATTCGGAAAAACATTGCCAATTTCGATGGTTAGCGTTTAGACCAGGCAGCTCGTCTGGATACAACGAGCTGCCTCAGAAGCCGATTTAATCTGGAATAAAATCAAGCGGTACTTCGCTTGTCGACTTGATTTCTTCCATTGCAAACATGGAAGTCATATTCGCAACCGGTAGCTGACTAATGATCTTTTTATAGAGTGCATCGTACGCTTGGATATCAGGCAGGAAAGCCCGAATTAAATAGTCAACCTCACCGCTCATCCGATAAATGTCGACAATTTCGGTCATGTCACGGGTGGCTTTATGGAAGCGATCTATCCATTCAATGGAGTGTTCCCTTGTTTTGATCATTATGAACACTGTCACTTTTGCGTTCAGCGTCGTTCTGTCAAGGATGGCGACACGTTTCTTGATGAAACCTTGTTGTTCCAGGCGCTGAATTCTGCGCCAGCAGGGAGTCATGGAGAGCCCGACTTGCTCCGCGAGCTCGGTGACGGGCTGAGTAGAGTCTCGCTGGAGACCTGCCAGTATTCGACGATCAATACGGTCTAGGCGGGATGAGCGATCCGGCAGCTTTGAAGAACTGGACATTTACACAGCCTCGAAAAAATATTGCACAGATACAGAAAACATTGGAAGTTGCTTCTATGTCAAGAGGTTGAGGTGTGGAAATTTTGCAATAGTTTACCTATTGTCAAATGGTAGTCTTTTTTCATCAGCTAAACGGATCGAGCAAAGTGCTTCATCAGGGAGAAAAAAAGAGGTGCGTTCTAGCCCCAAAGCGGGCGCGCTGAAAATAACAAGAGGCTCAGAGGGCCATCCCCTCGAATCTGCGCTTGGCCGGCGCATCACTGGGAGATACCGATATGATTTTCAAACGTATGGGCATGCGTCTGTTACCGGCATTGGTTCTAGTAGGAGTGGTTTCCGGATCGACAGGCGTTTACGCCGAGGGTGAGGGGGATGGCGTATGGGCTACTGCTCAGAAATCTGGTTCTATTCGATGTGGCACGGCTGAGGCTCCGCCCTACATCATGAAAGACCCGGCCACTGGAGAGTATTCGGGTTTCTTCGTGGATGCATGCCGAGAATTTGCTGAGATCTTAAAGGTCAAGCCGGTATTTGTGGATACCAGTTGGGATAACATGATTGCTGGCTTGCAATCCAGAAAATGGGATTTGGCCCCGGCGCTTACGGCTACGCCACAACGTGCTCTCTCTATCGTTTTCTCAAAAAATCTCTCAGCTACTGAATCGACCTTTATCTACAACCAGAAAAACCCAAAGACGAATCAGCCAAAAAGCCTTGCTGATATTGACCAGCCTGGCGTGACTATCGCTGTCTCGTCTGGGACTGCTCAAGATAAGTCACTGACGGCCATCATCAAAAACGCATCTATTATGCGGTTGCCCGGCCCGGACGAAATCCGTTTGGCTGTAATGTCTAAACGAGCTGATGTGATTTTTGATACGTCAGCAGCTAACGACTTATTCGCTGCTTCGCATACCGACTGGGCCGTGGTACTTAAGCCCGTACCGGCAATCGATAAAAAAGGCGTTTCGTTCGGCTTACGACGTGATACCTCATACGCAGATCTTCAAGTATTAGACCTTTATATCAATGACGCTGTTACGACCGGTCGTATGGATGAGCTAATTAAAAAAGCAATCGCACACGAGACTAAGTGATTTGTCTTGGTAGGTGTTAGAGGTTGTCTGAACTTGGAGTAGAAGTTAATGACAAATGCAAACTATCTCGTGGAAATGAAGGGGCTGCACAAGAGCTATGCTGGCGGCGTAAAGCCTGTGCTGCAAGGCTTGGATATTAGCATGTGTCCTGGTGATCGTGTCGTCGTGATTGGGCCGAGTGGTGGTGGAAAAAGTACGTTGCTACGAGTGTTGATGGGCCTAGAGGATATTGATAAAGGCCAATTACTGTTTCAAGGTAAAAATTATATTACGACTGATAAGTATGGAAGGACGGTAATTGATAAGGAGATTCGTCGTAACATTGGTATGGTTTTCCAGCATTACACATTGTTCCCACATCTCAATATTCTTCAGAATTTGACACTCGCACCGGTCAAAGTGAGAGGTGAGTCTAAGCAATCAGCAGAACTACGAGCACGCGGATTGTTGACGAGATTCGGGTTGGAGGCAAAGGAAAAAGCTTATCCTGCCCATCTTTCCGGCGGGCAGAAGCAACGCGTCGCCATCGCTAGAGCCTTGATGCTCGATCCAAAACTAATGTTGTTTGATGAAGTGACTTCTGCTCTCGATCCCGAACTGGTGGCTGAAGTCGAGCAAGTCATCATGCATTTGGCTGAACAATCCATGCCCATGGTGATAGTGACTCACGATATGCACTTCGCCAAAAACATCGCTTCGCGTGTGATTTTCTGCGCTGGCGGCGTTGTAGTCGAAGATGGGCCTCCCGAGCAGGTACTCGGTAGGCCGAAGGAAGCTCGAACGAGAGAGTTCATACAGCGAGTCTTTCATATTGGCGAGACGGTAGGAGTCGGACGTGAACTATCAATTTGATTTGTTCTTCATCGCGAACGGTCTCTGGCCGCTGCTCAAAGGGTTAGTCGTAACCCTGGAACTCACTGTCGCAGCGAATATCATCGGATTGACTCTGGGTTTCATCATTGCACTATTGGTTATGAGCCCAAATCCGATACTCCGTTGGCCTTTTACCTTGTTCATCGAATTTTTCCGCTGTACCCCTGCGCTTGTCCAGATCGTATGGTTTTTCTACTGCATACCAATCATCTTCGATGTTTACATCGATGCAATGACGATGGGTATTTTGGCGATTGGACTCAACCTTGCTGCATTCAACGCGGAAGCGTACAGGGCCGCCATCCAGGGAGTTCAAAGCAATCAGTACGATGCAACTGTTGCTCTGGGACTTTCTCCGTTTCAACGAACGGTGTATGTGGTGCTCCCACAAGCATTCCGCTCGGCGCTACCAGTATTGGTTGCAAACGGCATTGGTGCATTCCAACAAACTGCGCTGGTTGCGATAGTCGCTTTGCAAGACCTTATGTATATGGGGAAAATACTGGCCACCGACACTTATCGACCTATCGAGGTGTTTACCGTTATTGCTCTTATATATTTTGCAATATCGTTCCCTGTATCACAGCTCGTAGAATACATAGAGCGACGCCGTAAAGCGGAAAACTCATGAGGACGCGGCCATGGAACTAGATTTTTCAGTAATCTTCGATTACAAGGCTGCGTTGCTTTTTGGCCTTTTCTTAACTCTAAAGCTCACAGCGATCTGCGTTGTGTTGGGGTGTGCTTTAGGTTTTTTGGTGGCGATTGCAAGGAGCTCAAAAAATAAGATTATCTATGGGGTCAGCACTGTCTATGTAGCGCTGTTTCGCGGTACTCCAGTGCTCATTCAGTTGTTTTGGATGTTTTTCTGCTTGCCTCTGGTCTTGGGTATGGAGCTATCGAATCTGACTTGCGGAATAATCGCGCTTACGTTGTATATGGCGGCGATTACGAGTGAGACGTTCCGTGCATCGTTCAGTTTCGTCAGTAAAGAACAGCATGATGCGGGGGTCGCTTTAGGGCTCACTTACCGTGTTCATACTTTGTACGTTCTTCTACCGCAGGCGCTACTCAGGGCGGCTCCCACGCTTCTTTCCAACTGCACCAGCTTGTTTAAAGAGAGCGCTCTCGTCTCCGCTGTGGGCATGGCTGACTTGATGTTTGTTAGTCAAAATATATCTAACCGAACGGGCCATCCGGTGGAGCTCTTGACCGCCGCTGCTGTAATTTATTTTGTGATTGCGTTCCCTATTACTCGTGCCGTCACGGCGTTGGAACGGAAAATTTTGCATACCATGGCTATTTAGTTAAGCAAAAAACCAACCCTTTGTAGCGATTGAAAACAGTTAATAAATTAAACGCTCGTAGCGAAGTAGGATGACTATGTTTAATGGCGATAGACCTTTCATTAGCGGACAAGAATCTGGAATCGACCATTCAATGTGGTCTGCGACGGGTGGGGAAAGACCGGAAAGTGTGATTCTTGCGCAGCAAGAGTCCTGCGATGTTTTGATCATTGGCGGCGGATTCAATGGTGTGACCGCTGGGCTTCACTGTGCTGAGCGCGGTGCGAAAACTATATTGGTCGAAGCACAGGAAATTGGCTCGGGTGCAAGCGGTCGTAATGCTGGGCAAGTGAACCCTGGCCAGTTTCTATCCCCCGAACAAATCCTCCGCGCTTTGGGCCCGGATTACGGTCAGCTCTTTTTGAAGGAGTTGGGCAGCGCGCCTGACGTAGTCCGTCAACTGATACGCGATTACGGTATTGACTGTGCCGCTGACGAAAGGCCTATCATCCGCTGTTCAACGTCTCCTCAGAAAACACGAGAACTTGAAACCCAAGCTTCGGATTGGCAAGCCTTGGGAGCGAATGTTCAGATGGTCTATGGCTCTGAACTCGAAGAGATGAACGGATCAACCCGATATAAAGCTGCACTGATCGATCATCGCGGATTTACGCTTCAACCGCTTGCCTACGTGCGCGGGTTAGCGCGAGCCGCAGTCGCCAGAGGTCTTAGAATTTCTACCGGGTCTAAAGTGACATCCCTGGAACCTTCAGGTACCGGATGGGTTGCTACCACCGGCACTACGACAATAAAAGCCGACAAAGTCATTCTCTCAACCAACGCATACAGCAATGATCTGGTACCAGGTTTCAAAGAGGAAATAATGCCTCTTGGTGCTTTTGGTATCGCCACAGCAGACCCGTTACCTCCTGAGTGGAGAGAGCGAATTTTGCCTCACTACATAGCCATGTGGGACACCCATAAGATACCGCTGTGGTTCAGATATGACCCGGTTGGGCGTCTTCATGTTGGATCGATTGGGTTCCTTCCCATTCATTCGGAAGGGGATAACTGGGTAAATCGCGCAATGAAGTTTGTCTACCCGTTCGCGCCTACATTCAAATGGGGCTATCGGTGGTCAGGCACGCTCGGCCAAACGGTCGACAGATTGCCGCATCTCGTTGAACCGCGCCCGGGCATCTTTGCGACCATCGGATGTAACGGACGGGGCATTGCGCCAAATGCTTATTTCGGAAAAATGCTAGCTAGCATCGCACTTGGCGATGATGTAATAACTCCGTTGCCACTTAGAAATTCTACGAAATATCCAATGCGTGAGATCGCGTTAGAAGCATATGACGCTGGAATTCGCTTCTATCGCAATACGTTACTTTTTACGTAATAAAAACGAAAAAAAATGCGGGTTTTGCATTGCTATTGGAGGTCTTCGTTCGCATTTTTGCTAGCCTTGGAAAAATAATTCCAAGGGTTTTGATTTTTTAGAAGTTTATTCATTTTTGCTTGGTTTTAGCGGTGAAGATTGGAAGCAGCTTCTGATGAAGGAAGAATACACTGACTTTATCGAGCCCAATTAGCGAAATGGCAATATGAGTGGCCTCTGGGCTGTTTGCGACGAGATGACCTATATTTCGGATCTCTGTAGATAGGTGAAGAAAAATGAGTGTTAAATCAACAGAATATAGTGCTCTAGATGAATTGGCGTCCAGGGTACAGGCAGATCTCCACGTCCTACGCTTTCCTCATGACCCTTGGGTACTGCCTAAGGCGCACCCTAGCGGTAACCATGTCTACGACGTTGCTATCATCGGGGGCGGCCAAGGCGGGTTGGCAGTCGCGGCAGGTCTCTTGCGCGAACGAGTTGATAACATCGTTGTTTTTGATCAGCAGCCCAAGGGACTGGAAGGCCCATGGAACAATACGGCGCGGATGCGCACTTTGCGTACCGTAAAGCATTTGCCAGGTATTGATGCGTCCTTAACCAGTCTTGCACCTCAAGCCTGGTACACAGCCAAATACGGTGAAGAGGCCTGGGAAGAGCTGATCAAGATTCCGAAAGGCGATTGGCAAGAGTATCTTACATGGTGTCGCGATACGCTGAAGATTCCAGTCGAGAATCTTACTGGTGTCTCCAACGTCATTCCAGAAGATAAACTCTTTCGACTAGAGCTGAACAGATTCGACGGTCGAGGGGAAATATCGTCTCGCGATGTTGTTTATGCTCGCAGAGTGGTTGTTGCGACGGGCGTTGATGGCAGTGGGGCGTGGCATGTACCCAAATTCATCTCATCGGCATTGCCCAGAGATCGATATGCTTCTTCAGGAGAGCATATTGATTTTTCCAAGCTTGTAGGGAAGAAGATTGCTGTTCTCGGTGCAGGCGCATCTGCATTCGATAACGCTTCGACCGCGCTTGAGGCGGGAGCGTTAGAAGCGACTGTTTGTATTCGTCGCAAGGATATCCAGCGTATTAATCCTCAGGTCTGGATGGCAAAAGCAGGGTTTCTTAATCATTACGCTGATATGGATAATTCCCTGAAGTGGAAATACATGCGGCATATGTTCAGGTACAACATTCCAGCTCCGCAGGACGCCTACAATCGATTGTCAGGTTTAGAAGGTGCGAGCGTTCGTACCAATGCGGCCTGGGAAGGGGTGAAACTCGTCATTGATGACGGAAAAGAACAAGTTGAGGTCACCCTTGCATCTGGAGACAAGCTCAAGGTCGACTACTTGATAGTTGCTGTTGGGTTTGTGAACGATTTTTCACTACGCGCAGAGCTTTCAAGTATTTCCAATGACATAGCGCTATGGCGAGACAAATATAGTCCTGCCCATGGGGAGGAAGATGCTCAAATATCCAGCCATCCCTACCTGGGTGAGAATTTTGAGTTTGTCGAAAAAAAGCCTGGGGAAGCCCCCTATATTAAGAATATATTCAACTTTACCTATAGCGCCCTTGTAAGTATGGGGCTTTCCGGTTCGGCTATCAGCGGGTTTAGATACTCGGTTCCTCGTGCGGTACGTGGTATCACCAAATCGCTTTATCTTGAGGATGCTGAAGAGATCTATAATAAATTCACCGATTATGCAGAGCTTGAGATGGTAGGCGTTGTTCCGTTCAGTAATTCAATTCAAACAAGAAAAATGTTCGCTGATTGAATTACTTATCTTTACTTGGCCCATGAAAGGTATCGGTAATCGATACCTTTGCTGACATAAAATTATAAATTGTTAATATCCATTAATAATGGGTAGGGATCCTTTTATGCGAAATATTTCAACTTTTTTAGCCCCTGCTGCCGTTGGCCCTTATTCCCAAGCAGTCTGCCATGGCGAATATCTATTTGTTTCGGGGCAGCTAGGCATTGACCCGGCCAAAGGAGAGTTGGTGGCGGACGATGCCTTGCTTCAAATGAAACAGTGCCTCAACAATATCTCGGCGATTGCTGAAGCAGCGGGTACAGGTATTTCAAAGACTATCAAAACAACAATAATGGTCACGGATTTAAGTGATTTTGCGAAGTTGAATGACGTATATGCTACCTATTTCTCTTCTCCGTTCCCTGCTCGCGCCACATTCGAGGTTTCCGCACTACCAAAAGGCGCCCTCGTTGCAGTAGATGCCATTGTCGCGCTGGACTGAATGTTGAATCAGTAGCCAAATACAGGATATTTATGAATCTTAATCTCGGTAATCAGGATAAAGAGTGGACTCGCTGGGCGATCGGCGTGTTGCAGGGGGATGCCAATCGCTCTGCCGATACACATCTGATTCCTTTAGACTTTAACGGGCTGCCTGGGATATCGATTTATCTGAAGGATGAGTCTACTCACCCTACAGGCAGTTTGAAGCACCGCTTGGCACGATCGCTTTTCCTGTATGGCATCTGCAATGGCTGGATAAAGAACGGTACTTTGTTAGTCGAGGCATCTTCTGGCTCAACAGCTGTCAGTGAGGCGTATTTCGCTAAGCTTCTAAATCTGCCCTTTACTGCAGTCATGCAGCGTTCCACCAGTTGCCAGAAAATCGATGCAATCAATCGATTAGGGGGAACATGTCACTTTGTTGACAATCCTGGGGCTATCTATACGGTGGCCGAGCAACTTGCTCGTGAAACGGGGGGGCATTATTTGGACCAGTTTACAAATGCAGAACGCGCTACGGACTGGCGTGGCAACAATAACATCGCCGAAAGTATATTTTCACAAATGGCGATGGAGAAAGACCCTGAACCAGCTTGGGTGGTTATGAGTGCCGGCACTGGAGGAACGTCAGCTACAATCGGAAGGTATATCAAGTATAAGCATCTGAATACTCGACTTTGTGTGGTTGATGTTGAACATTCTGCTTTCTACGAATCCTACGATACTGGGGATAAGGCGAGCACTTGTGCTACTCCCTCTCGGATTGAAGGTATTGGTCGGCCTAGGGTGGAGCCTTCGTTCATCCCTGATGTCATCGATCACATGATAAAGATTCCAGATGCAGCTTCACTTGCTGCCATGCACGTGCTTTCAGAGCGGCTATCGCGTCGTGTTGGTGGTTCTACGGGAACGAATTTTTTTGGCGTTTGTTGTATCGCGGAGCAAATGCGCTCACAGAAGCAGACAGGGTCGATAGTCTCGGTAATTTGCGACTCGGGAGATCGTTATGCCTCTACGTATTACGATGCTGACTGGCTTAAAGAAGCCAAAATTGACATAGGGCCTTATGAGAAATATTTGAATTTATTTCTCGATGGAGGAGCTTCAGATGTTTCACTGATCAACCTCTGTGAAAATGTACGAGGTCATTAGTCAGTCTTTACTCATAATTGATTATTAATAAGCTGACGGTTCTTATGCAAGCTTTAAATAAATCGGTACTTGGTTCTTGAAAACCAGGTGCCTTGCGGTTCGCGCCAATCAGTTTCTTGGTGATCAGCCTACTAACACATCGCTGATCTGAATGAGGGGCTTGAGGTTGGTGTAATTGGCGATGTCTGCCCCGATGGCCTTGGCATGCGGCCCGAATGCTGCGGTGAATGCGTCGAGCGATTCGAAGAAGAGATGGCCTATCGCAAGGTAGGTCGGATCGCTTCCCGGTACTGGGCCTTGTAGGCCTTTTTCAACAGTGAAGTGACTGCAGGCCCCGGCCATTTTCTGCTGAATCATCGTCATATGTTGGTCACGATAGTAATCGAAGTCGAAGGTTGCACCAGCTTCATTCGGGTACAGAATGCTTACATCAATCATTGGGTGTATTTCCCTGGTTTATTGATTAAACGGCGGCAACACCAACAGGGCGTTCGCCGGAGAGGGTTGTTCGATGCATGAGGCGTAGGTGGCCGTCGTAGCCACCCTCTGCATTGTGAAGCGTACAGCGGTTGTCCCAAAGGGTGAGCATGTTCGGCGCCCACCGATGGCGGTAGATAAATTTGTCCTGCACCATGTGTTGATACAAATAACTCAGTAGCGCCGTTGATTCACCATGAGTCAAACCCTGAATACCCTGCGTGTAGACAGGGCTTATGTATAAAGAATTTCGACCTGTTACCGGATGTACACGCACCAGCGGGTGTGGCCAGGTTTTGTCGGCGTCTTCACTGATTACGATCTTCATCGAGCGCGTTTCTGTTTCTTTTGCGAAGAGACCATTTTTGCCATAGGGCATGCTCGCAGAATGTATCGCGACGAGACGACTCAGTAAGCCCTTCATCGTCTCGGAAAGGTCATCGTAGGCACGATAGCCGTCGGCAAACAGGGTATCGCCACCCACGGGCGGAGTGATCTTGGAATGCAGGATGGTTCCCGCCGGCGGCTGTTCCTGGAAGCTCCAGTCGGAATGCCACTGGGCACCAAAGTTGACCGCTTTTTCATCAGGCTCGCGCCTGAGTTCGAGTATGTGCGGATGGGCCTCCATCGGGACGATATATGGGTCTATTCCGAACTCACCAAGTTGAAGCGTGAACGCCTCCAGGTGTGTGTGGGAGAGCGGCTGATCCGGAAAGTAAATTACCGAATGCCTGGCCCATGCCTCTTTTACCTCTTCGAGTACAGCTGCCGTGAGTGGCTTATCAATCGAAATACCATTAACCCTAGCTCCAAAACCGTGAGCCTCGGGTTCTACCAGAATATGCCTAAAGTTGCTGTCCATCATCGCAGTCCCTTTCTCTCGTTTTTATAAATAAATCACAGGAAGACCGTGGAGGGATTCTCCGATGCCAGTCCTCTGCTGTCGTTGCTACCGTGCGACAGAGATTTGATTTGGGATGCCAATACCTTGGCCAGTTGGTGTTCCCGCCTTTTAAATTGTCGTGTCGAAACAAATCTTTGGCGTGTGGTGCCATTCACGCAGATTCCCCACGTACCCACACTCAGCCAGGCTGCGTAGCGATTGCGCCGCAGTGATCAATAAAAATCCCGGAAAGGGCAGGGAAGGGACGAACGATGAGTGATTACGATCTGAGTTTTAAGCGCGCGCTGGCTCGTGGCGAGCTAGACAACAGGTTCGACACGATTGTCATAGGTTCTGGCGCAGGCGGCCTAAGTACAGCCGCATTGTTGGCGCTCGAAGGACAGCGCGTTTTGGTGCTCGAACGCCACGCGGTGTTGGGTGGTTGTTTGCAATCCTTCAAACGCCAGGGCTTCGAGTGGGACGTAGGCCTGCACTATATGGGCGAGGTACATCGCAAAACGAGTGGCCTCTATCGCCTTTTCGACAAAGTCTCAGGTGGTCAACTTGAATGGGCGCCCATGCCCGAAAACTACAATCGCATTATCGTAGGTGCCAATAGCTACGATCATATGACCGGTGCACAAGCCTACAAGGATCGACTCAAGGACTACTTTCCGAAGGAGGCGCGCGCGATCGATCGTTACGTGGAGTTAGTGGGTGAGGCAAGCCGGGCGGCGAAATCCTTTTTCGGAGAGCGGGCGTTGCCACGTTCAGCGTCTGAGGCAGCGTTCACCAAGGCTCAGATTGCATTCATGCCACTTGCACAGCGCACAGTGCAGGATGTTTTGGACGAATTGACCGACAACGCTGACCTTAAGGCAGTCTGGTGTGGGAACTACGGCGACTACTGCAATTCCCCTGCCGAGGCCTCTTTTGCGATCCATGCCATGGTTTTCAGCCATTACATCGATGGTGCTAGCTACCCCGTTGGCGGTTCGCAACGAATAGCCACAGCAATGGCCGACACTGTTCGCGCTGCAGGAGGAGCTTGCCTGGTGGCGGCTGAGGTTGTGAGCATCGAGATGTGTGATGGTTGCGTGGTAGGTGTGCAAACCGCTGACGGAAGCCAGATTCGCGCGGACAGAGTCGTCAGCGCGATTGGTATTTCTCAGACTGTACCGCTGCTGGCTCATGCAGATCCTGAACTGGCTCAGCCCTTGGGCGAGCTAACTAAGAGCATTGGTACAACTCAATGTTTTGCTGTGCTGAACCTGGGCATCGACATCGCAAACGCTGATCTGAATATTCATCCAGCCAATCTGTGGGTGCACCCAAGCAATGATCTCCCGGCGAACCTTGCGCGGTACAAAGCTGATCCAGAGGGACAGCCCATGCCCCTGCATTTCATCGCCCACCCATCACTGCGGGATCCGAGTTGGCCTGACCGTCACCCAAAGCAGAGCACGATGGATATATGCGGCCTGACTGATTGGTCGGTGTTCGAGCGTTTCACTGACACGAAGTGGAAGCACAGAGGTGCAGAGTACGAGGACATGACGGCAAGGCTGAGCGAAGACCTCATGGCTGTGGCCTTAAAACATTACCCTCAAATCTGCGGAAGCATTGCTCATGCCGAGTTGGCTACACCTCTGACCTTCAATCACTTTCTAAACCGTAGCCACGGCAATTTCATGGGATATGAACAAACGCCGCTTCGTTTTGCACAGCGCTGGATGCGCGCGCACGGCCCTGTTAAAGGTCTATTCTTCGGTGGACAGGATGTGACCGCTGCTGGAGTCAGTGGTGCGATGGTCAGTGGGCTGGTCGCGGCGAGTGCCGTTCTCGAACGTGACCTTTTTCGTGAACTTTAGACCTTAAGTTCGCACCGGGTCGAATCGGCTTTACAAGGCGCCCTCTGGTGGTCAGAACCCTCAGTATTGTTGATTGCAAGGGCCTTTCCTCCTGCAGAGAAGCTGCTTACTAATTCAAGGCGCAGCGCACTAGGTGCTTTACCGAAATGACCTCGCACAGCATGCGAAAAAGCGCTGGGCTCTGCATAGCCCAGCCGTTCTGCCAGCATCATAAGCGGCAGATCGGGATCAGCCAGGCCTTCCAATGCTTCGCTCATACGCACCGCTTCCAGTAATTGGCGGAAGGATGAACCGCGCTCAGCCAATCGACGCTGAAGAGTACGCCTGCTGAGATCCAGCGAACTCGCAACGCTGTCGCAATTCGCTTCCGAAAATCCCTGCGCGGCAATGGCTGCTGTCACGTAATCAACGAGCGTGTCGGAGCGACCCTGGGTTTTAAGCATCGTCTCCGCGCGACCGAGTACGATGCGAAGCAGTGTTGGATCAGCAGCCTGCCAGGGTGAGTCCAGCAGTTCAGCGCCAAATACGACACGAGCGTGCTCGACTCCGAGAATGACCGGACATTCAAAATAGACTTGATAGCGGTCGGCTAAACACGCGTCAGTACCAGGTAGCTCAATTCTGGATGGCCTACGATCAGCCGGCATACAGTTATAGAGAAGGCGTATGTACGCGGCAAACAGCGAATCTATCTGGGCCGGATGCATGGCGACTGGGCTGGGTGTTACGTGGTAAACCAGCTGAACACCATTGTTGGACGCAGGTTCAATTAAAAAACGACCAGAGTTGCTGACCAATTGCTGCAGCCTGACCGTATGGGCGAGCGCCTGGCGTAAGGAGCTACTGTGCATTAACACCAGTGCTACGACGTTCATCGATTGCAGTGGCAGTGCTACGCCAACCTTCAAGCCGAGTAGCGGGTCCTGGGAGAGTTGCATCGCGCGCTGCCAAAGCCTCCTCACTTGCACGAGTTGCAGCTGCCGTGTAGGCGCCACATCTTCCCACTGTTGAGTCCAGGGAGCGCCCAAACGGGAAGGCTCGATACCTTGCCGAGTCAGTTCCTCGATGACGCCTACAAGCCAAGTGGCACTGACGGTGAGAGGTCGGGTCATTTTATATCCGTTAGCCGCAGTGCATTGCTTGGTTGGAACGGGACGAGACCCAATTATGCGCTGTATTGCAAATCGTTTGCTCAGGGTCAGCGAAGTGTTACGACAAACTGTGTAGCACGTCTGATAGGGATATTCCAAGGCCTGGCCGGCAGCGTCGATTTCGCTTCGAGATACGCGTGGTGGGTTGGGAGTCAGAGAAAAGGAAGGGGGGTAAATCGTAGTTTGGAGCTGCAGCTATCGAACTCATTCATTTTGACAAGCGGGCAGTTTGGGGCTGCCCGCTATTTTGATATCACTTCAATGCAACGTCTGATCAGATTTTTACGGGTTCACCTAAAACATGCATCAGGCGGTTTGCCCAACCGAAGATGGCTGTGGCCAGCACGAGGTCGACAACCCCAAGCGTGTCAAAGCCGAGTTCTTTCAAGGCATCGGCATGCCGTGTATTCAGCACTGGGGGTGACTTGGCCAACTCAACCGCAAAGTCAAACAACGCCTGAGAGCGATCATCCAATTGTGCTTCGGTTTCGTCTGCAAAGATTTTTGCGACCAGCTCTGTACTTTTGGTCAGCTGATTGTATCGGGCGCCGTGTACTGCAGCGCAGTAGACGCATCGATTAACAATTGAAGAACCAATCGCCCCAAGTTCACGCTCAGCTGGGGGCAAGCCGGCGCGGCCATACATAATGGCGTTGAACAAAGGGGATCGCACCGCTAGCGATTCGGGGTCATGGGCGAGAGTAAGCACGTACTCCGAGATCTTTTTGCTCGATGGAGTCACTTTCATCGCATCAAGCTGCTCTTGGCTCGCACTTTCTAACTCGACAGGCTTGATGTACGGCGACCAGTGAGGCACCGATACGGTGAAATTATGCACGACCTGGCTCATTTCATTTCTCCTGCAATTTTGAATCCTGCTACGACCCGGAGTTGGTAGTTCACGAAGGCGAGGACTTCCGTGAGCCTTACGATGTCCGGTTCTGAAATCCCAGCGGCCTTTAAGGTATCGATATCTTGCTTTGTAGCTTCTCGCGGCTTTTGAGTGACCAGATCCGTGAATCGGATAATCGCCATAAAGCGTTCATCCCCGTACGCGGACTGCTGAGGATTGGCAGCAACATAAAGGCCTTCTTCGCCACCTGCTGTCTCAAGACAAGCATGGTAGTGATCAGCCAATTCTTCAGAGTTGCTCAACCGAGCGATTCGTTCAGCAAGAGCTGCACGTTCTGCATGTGACAGACCACCGGGATCTTTGGGAATGATCACGGCATCATGGCTCGCTTGGCTCAGCGCCATAATTTCTGCCCGCTCAGCAATGGCCATCGCGAGCGGAGAGTTTTCGTTTGCGCCGAAAAGACGCTCGATAATGTTCGGAGTAAGCATATGAGTTCCAATAGTTAGCGACACGTTATTTCCTGAATGCAGCCGTGCTCGATAGCGACTAAAAAACACGTTCGCCGAACGTTAAAGAACGCTCGCAAGCGAAACGAACTTCGTGGTCATGAAAGCATCCAGTGCGCCAGGGCCTCCTTCGGTTCCGTATCCGGAATCTTTTACGCCGCCAAACGGGTGCTCGGGTAGGGCAACGCTGTGATGGTTGATCGAGATGGCGCCAGACTCGATGCCGTTAAACAGCTTATTGGCCGAGGTAAGCGATCGCGTATAGGCGTATGCAGAAAGACCATATGGCAGTCTGTTCGCTTCTTTGATGGCTTCGTCGATGTCGTCGAATGGGTTGATTATTGCAATCGGCCCGAAGGGTTCATCAACCATGGCGAGGGCGGTCACCGGTACATTCGTGAGAACGGTGGGTTCGAAGAAATAACCCTTGTCGCCCACGCGGTTGCCGCCAATCTCCAGCTTTGCTCCATGGGATACAGCATCTGCCACGAGTTCTTCTGTTGCCTTAAGCCGGCCCAAATGAGCCATCGGGCCCATTGTTACCGTCGGATCAAGACCGTCGCCTACCTTGATTGCGCGTGCGCCTTCCACGAAACGGGAAACAAACTCGTCGAACACTTTATAGTGAACAAGAAAGCGAGTTGGGGAGACACAAACCTGGCCCGCATTTCGATATTTAGCGGCGACAGAAATCTTAACTGCGGTGGCGATGTCCGCGTCGTCCATAACGATTACCGGCGCATGGCCACCCAGCTCCATTGTGGATCGCTTCATATGCAGCCCGGCGAGGCTTGCAAGCTTTTTGCCCACTGGCGTTGACCCGGTGAAGGTCACTTTCCGGATGGAGGGATGAGCAATCAAATACTCAGAAATTTGGCTCGAGTCGCCAAACAGTAGGTTGACGGCTCCCGGAGAAACGCCCGCGTCAGCGAATGCTTTCACAAGCTCGACAGCACACGTAGGTGCCTCGGTGGCGCCTTTTAAGATGATCGAACAGCCGGCGGCCAGTGCACCAGCGACCTTTTTCACCGCTTGAATGAGCGGGAAATTCCATGGGGCAAAACCCACTACAGGCCCGATAGGCTCCATCAGAGTAAATTGATGAATCCCTAGTGCGCGGGAAGGTATAACACGCCCATACGCGCGTCTTCCTTCTTCAGCATGCCAATCGATAGTGTCAGCAGTTGCTGCGACTTCACCCATAGCCTCGGCCAGAGGTTTTCCGTGCTCAGTCGTGAGAATCAGAGCAATATTTTCTGCACGCTCCCGAATTAGGTTTGCCGCTTTGTGCATAATCGTTGCGCGCTCAAGCGCTGAAACCTGCTTCCAGGCGGCAAAGCCTTTTTCCGCAGCGATCGCCGCATCTTCAATGTCAGCCAAGCTCGCTTTCGCGATGAGTCCGATCTGATCTTCTGTTGCCGGATTTATTACAGGGATCGATTCAGTGGGATGCGTGTTACGCCATACACCGCCAATAAACAATGGTATTTGTTCCATGATCACCTCTCATAGTTGCTATGGTTTTGACATCCCACGACTTGGCTAAAAACTCATTGTGGTGCTTAGCTACAAGCTATCTACGACACATGGGCTTCAATAAAATATAGGGCATTTCCCAACGGAAAATTTTCTGTTCTTTTTCAAAAAACACATCGAATTTAGAATTTTTTTCTAAAAAATATGACGCTAGTAAAAGTATTATCCAATTGGATTGCAGGGAGCGATTTTGCCTCTACTACATGGAAGTTTCTGTCCCTAGTCGAACTCAAGGATCGTTTCAACCAGCCTCAAGACCCCGCTGCTGATACGAGTCGCTTACTCTGATGAAGGGCGCGTGAGCTCTATTGGCTGTATTTGGCAAAGCAGGGATTCATTAACCCGAAAATCCTTTCCGGTGATCACTTTTGTTTTTTTGAGTTTTGGAAATTGCTCGGTGCCACCCCATGCCATCGCTTGAATGCTTGAGAGAAGCTCGATAAATCACTGAAGCCTAGTCGCTCGGCGATCTCGGTCAGGCTCAGGCGGGAGTCGTTGATCATTTCGATGGCGCTGCTGCTGCGGGCTTCTGCCAGCAGTGTTCGAAACGTGGTGCCTTCATCGCTCAGTCGGCGCTTCAGGGTGCGCGTGCTGATATGGGTCAGGCGGGCAATTTCGGAAAGATCCCTTGGTGTGTTTTCGGAGCTAGTTAGGTAATGCTGCACCAGGGCAGTCATGCCCGAGCGGGCGACTCTGTTTTGCATCAACTTTGTGCACATCTGTTCGCACATGCTTACCGTGACGGTATTGGCCTGGGGCAAGGGGTGAGACAGGAACGCGCGATTGAAGGATAGGCTATTGCAGCTGGCCGAGTAGGTCGGAGTGGTGCCCAAAAGATGATCGATGCTAGGTAGCGTTGGTGCAGTAGCTCTGAGGGTAAAACGCGACAGTGCGAAGTGTTCACCAGCCAATTCGTTCAGGAGCACTGCTGCTGCAGCCATATCCCGAGCCAGCACAAAATCACGCAAGTCCGACGCTAGCCCAGGTGCTTGAAAGGTCAACACGCCGTCATTGCCTTGCGCTTCATACAAAATGACGGTGAAAGCGTAGGTGAGCGGCAGAAAGCGCAACGCCAGTGCCAAGGCATCACCTGTAGTCGCACTGCTAATCAAGCCGTAACCGAACAGGCCATAAGTGGAGAAGTGATAGCGTGTACCAACTTCAAATCCCAAGCCGGATGGATTTCCCAGAAGTGTCAGCAAATTGCTGATCACGCGTAGCTCCTGGTCGGCGGTCAACTCGACGTTCGGATCGCCCAATTGCGCCTGAGTCAGTCCAGAGCCCGCAAGAACTTTAGCGACCGACAGGCCTTTCTCACGACCGAATTCGAGCTGTAACAAGGCGCTGGCGGGGCCGCGCGTAAAATCCCGAAAGCTCATGACTCTTTGCCTATTGCAAAATATTGGCCCAAATAATAAAGCAGTTGGCCCTTTCCAGCATTGGTCTCTTCCCTGATGGGCGTCAACATCATCCGTGTTCGGCTAGCCGTTTCAACAACAATAAAGGCTGTCGCGGTGCTTGGCGCGAATCAGAAATCGCTTTTAAACGTTTCTGATTAGACGTTTGGGACCTCGCACTGCCCTGTGCGTGAGAAAACAATAATGAAAAAGACCTTCGATTACATCGTTGTGGGTGGTGGTTCCGGTGGGTGTGTGGTTGCGAGCAGGTTGACCGAAGATCCGAACGTCAGCGTTTGTGTGCTGGAGGCGGGGGGAGGTGGTCAATCAAGTCTGATAAATATCCCCGCCGCCGTGGTGTCCATGGTGCCGACTTCGGTGAACAACTGGTCGTTCGAAACCGTTCCGCAAATATCTCTAGCTGGCCGCAAAGGCTACCAGCCTCGCGGTAAGACATTGGGCGGTTCATCAGCGATCAATGCCATGATTTATGTACGGGGACATCAATGGGATTACGACCATTGGGCTTCGTTGGGTAATACCGGCTGGGCGTTCAGAGACGTGCTGCCTTACTTCCGCCTCAGCGAACACAACGAGCGAATCGATAACGAATGGCACGGTCGAGGCGGGCCTTTGTGGGTAAGCGATCTGCGTTCCGACAACCCGTTTCAACAGCGATTCCTGGACGCGGCCCGTCAGACCGGGTTGCCGCTCAACGACGATTTCAACGGTGTCGAGCAGGAAGGCGTAGGTATTTACCAAGTGACGCAAAAGCATGGTGAGCGTTGTAGTGCAGCGCGAGCCTATCTTCTTCCTCATATCTGTGTACGCAACAATCTAACGGTGGAAACCCGGGCACAGGTTCAACGCATCCTGTTCGAAGGTACCCGCGCCGTAGGTGTGGAAGTTCTTCAACGCGGCCAGATTCACGTGTTACGGGCACATCGGGAAGTAATCCTTGCTGCCGGAGCCTTTCAGACGCCACAACTGTTGATGCTTTCTGGTGTGGGGCCGGAGGCAGAACTGGAACGCCACGGCATCAAAGTCCTGCTGAATCTTCCAGGGGTAGGCCAGAACCTGCAGGATCACCCGGATTTTGTCTTCGTTTACAAAACACCCAGCCTCGACGCAATGGGCGTCTCCATGGGCGGCGGTGTCAAGCTGCTGAAAGAGGCAGTCCGTTTTCGAAATGAGCGTCGGGGTATGTTGACCTCGAACTTTGCCGAAGGCGGGGCGTTTCTTAAAACTCGCGAGGCTTTGGACAAACCGGATATTCAACTGCACTTCGTCGTTGCGCCGGTCGAGGATCATGCCCGCAAATTGCGACTCGGCCATGGACTTTCCTGCCATTTTTGCCTTCTGCGACCACGCAGTCGCGGTGCGGTGTCGCTGGCCAGTAATGACCCGCAAACGGCGCCATTGATTGATCCGGCCTTTCTTCAGGATCCACAAGATCTTGAAGACATGGTCGCGGCGTTCAAAATCACCCGTCAGTTGATGCAGGCTCCCGCTCTTGCCAGTTGGATCACTCAAGATCTGTATACCGCAGAAATCGACACCGATGAGCAGATCCGCGCCATCCTGCAACGTCGCACCGACAGCGTTTATCACCCAGTGGGTACCTGCCGGATGGGCGTTGACGCACTTGCTGTGGTGGACTCGAAGCTGCGCGTACATGGGTTGCAGGGCTTACGGATTGTCGATGCTTCCATTATGCCAACCCTCATCGGCGGCAATACTAACGCGCCGACAATCATGATCGCTGAGAAAGCCGCTGATCTTATTCGGGGTATTCAACGGGTGAAATTGTCCGTGGAGCCGGAAGACTCGACCATTGCCAATAACAAGAATGAGGCACCTTATGTCGTTGCATGAATTTGATGTGGACCTTCAGTCCGCAATGCCTCTGACCGCGATCATCATTGGAACCGGCTTCGCTGGCATCGGCATGGCCGTTGCGTTGCAAAAGGCCGGCGTCGAGGACTTCGTCATCCTGGAAAAAAAACATGACGTAGGCGGTGTCTGGCGGGACAACACATATCCCGGCGCAGCGTGCGACGTACCTTCGCACTTATATTCGTTTTCGTTTGAGCCCAATCCGGGCTGGAGCCGAGTGTTCGCTCCGCAGGGTGAAATTCATAACTACCTGCAACGCTGTACCGACAAATATGGGTTGATTAAATACATCCGTTTTGGCGTCGAAGTCGCCTCCGCTGAATTCGATGAAGCGACCTCGCTGTGGCAGGTCATTCAGAGGGACGGAACTGTACTGAGTGCTTCGTTGCTGATTAGCGGCACCGGACAGCTGAGCCGCCCGGCATTTCCAAAATTGGCGGGCATGGATAATTTCAAGGGCCACATCTTTCACTCGGCCACTTGGGATCACAGCTACTCGTTAGCTGGTAAGCGGGTAGCGGTAGTCGGCACCGGGGCCTCTGCGATCCAGTTTGTCCCGGCCATTGCCGGACAGGTGGAACACTTGAAGGTTTTCCAGCGCTCCCCCGCGCACGTGATGCCACGTCCTGACCGCGCTTACTCCGAACGAGAAAAAGCCCTGCTACGCAATGTTCCCTGGTTGATGAAGGCTTACCGTGCATCAATATATCTACGGTATGAATCACGAGCTCTGGCGTTTACCCGGTTCAAGTCTTTGATGAAATGGGCGGTCGGTATTCCATTTCGCAAGCTGCTGACCGAGCAAGTGACTGATCCCGTATTACGGCAGAAACTTACTCCTGATTATCCGTTCGGCTGCAAACGCATTTTGCTGTCTAGCGAATACCTCAAGACCATGAGTCGGCCCAACGTGGAATTGGTCACCGATGGTATTGTCCGTATTACGGAGAACGGAATTGAAACCGCTGACGGCAGACAGCATGAGGTCGATGCGATCGTCTACGGTACCGGGTTTGCGGCCACTGAATTTTTGTCTCCGATGCGCATTGTCGGGCGTGGCGGAATAAACCTTAATCAGGCTTGGCGCGACGATACCCGGGCTTATCTTGGACTAGCGGTTCCGAACTTCCCCAATTTCTTCATACTCTACGGCCCAAACACCAACCTTGGCCACAACTCGATCGTGTATATGCTTGAAAGCCAGATTGCCCACATCATGCGATGCTTGCGCACTTTGAATGCAACGGAGACGAACACAGTTGAGATCGATCAAAGCGCGTATGACCGTTTCCACCAACAGACCCAGAACCGCCTGGCCAACACGGTGTGGAACGGATGCAAGAGCTGGTACGTCGATGAAGCCGGCAACAACAGCACAAATTGGCCAGGCTTCACCCTAAGCTATCGCTGGCTAACGCGATTCTCGGCTTTGCACGCCTACCGCTTTAGCCGTCAGTTCGAAGGAGGCACCACGATAGCGGAATCACCAGATTGGCTTGAGGTGATGAAAACTCGTTTTTTGCGAGGCTTCTTGCGCACCACATTTCGGTCGTTGATCGGGCCGGGATTGGGTGTCGTCGCGCAGAGAAGGGTGGTCAGGGGACTTTCCCGGCTGATGCCCGGCACCACTGGCGTGATCCGTTATTGCCAGCAGGTCAATGGTGTTCCCGTACAGGTGGTTGCTCCCAAGCAAGGTGAGAGCGGCGGTGTCATTTTGTACCTGCACGGCGGAGCGTTTTGCCTCGGCTCCCCGGACACGCACTGGAGCATCACCAGTCGCTTGGCCAAGGCATCCAGGATGTCGGTATGGGTTGCGAATTACCGATTAGCTCCAGAGCATCCCTGTCCAGCAGCACTGCAAGATGCGCTGGCATGCTATGAAGCCTTGCGCGCTCAAGGTTATGCCGCCAACCGGATTTTTCTCGCAGGCGATTCGGCGGGCGCTGCGTTGGTATTGGCCTTGGCCCTCAAGCTTCGAGATCGTTACAAGCTTTTTGCCGCTGGGCTGCTGCTGATGTCACCGGTAACCGACGAGCACTTGACCGGCGCCTCAATGATCTCGCGACTTAAGGAAGACCCCATGATTCGTCGCGGTTGGCTTGAGCAGGGATTGGGTTGGTATGCCTCCGATGAGGCGACGCCCAGTCCATTGCGAGTGGATCTGCAAGGACTGCCTCCGATGCTGGTTCAGGTTGGCGACCATGAACTGCTGTTATCCGATTCCATACGTTTGGCCGAACACGCAGTCAACAGTGGGGTGAATTGCTGGCTGGAGGTGTACGCAGCACGATGGCACGTTTTTCAGCTTCAAGCCTTTTACCTGCGCTCAGCGGCCAAAGCGCTGAACACAGTGGCTGAGTTTGCCCGTGTGCAACTTTCACAGGCGGAGCCAACAAGTTCGTGATGATGGTGAAAGCGTGCGTCTAGCTGCTGTCGTTGCGACAGGGCTAGACGCATCAGATAACCGAAGAGCGGTTAACCCGCGACCGGTGTGCGCATGGTGACGAACTCTTCAGCGGACGTCGGATGCACGGCGATGGTGTCGTCGAAATCGCGCTTGGTCGCGCCCGACTTCAGCGCAATCGCCAAACCCTGCACGATCTCGCCGGCCTCCGGGCCGACCATGTGGCAGCCCAAGACCTTGTCGGTCTTGGCGTCCACCACCAACTTCATCAAAGTGCGCTCCTGGCATTCAGTCAGCGACAATTTCATCGGCCGGAAACGGCTTTCAAAAATCACCACTTCGTGCCCGGCCTCTCGCGCCTCTTCTTCGGTCAACCCGACAGTGCCGATGTCGGGCTGGCTGAACACCGCCGTCGGGATCATCTTGTAATCCACAGGGCGATACTGCTCGGGCTTGAACAAGCGCCGCGCTACGGCCATGCCTTCTGCCAGCGCGACCGGTGTAAGTTGCACCCGACCAATCACATCGCCCAGAGCCAGGATCGACGGTTCAGCGGTTTGATACAGTTCATCGACCTCGACAAAACCTTTCTTGTCGAGTTTGACGCCAGTGTTTTCCAAGCCCAGGTTGTCGAGCATCGGACGCCGACCGGTAGCGTAGAACACGCAGTCCGCCTCAAGCTGACGACCATCCTTGAGGGTTGCTTTCAGGCTGCCATCGGCTTGCTTGTCGATGCGCTCGATGTTGGCATTGAATTGCAGGTTCATGCCGCGCTTGCTCAGCTCTTCCTGCAAATGTTTGCGCACCGTACCGTCAAAGCCGCGCAGGAACAAATCGCCGCGATACAGCAATGTGGTCTCGGCGCCCAACCCGTGGAAGATACCGGCGAATTCAACAGCGATGTAACCACCACCCACCACCAGAACACGCTTTGGCAGTTCTTTGAGGAAGAATGCCTGATTGGAACTGATCGCATGCTCATGACCCGGAATCTCCGGAGTCTGCGGCCAGCCACCGGTAGTGATCAAAATGTTCCTGGCGGTGTGACGCTCACCATTAATCTCGACCGTATGCGGGTCGACGATCTTGGCGTGGCCTTCATGCAAGGTCACGCCGCTGTTGACCAGCAGATCGCGATAGATACCGTTCAGTCGATTGATCTCGCGATCCTTGTTGGCGATCAGTGTTGCCCACTCGAACTTGGCGTCCCCTGGAGTCCATCCGAACCCTTTCGAGTGCTCGAATTCGTCGCAGAAGTGCGCTCCGTAAACCAGCAGTTTTTTCGGGACACAGCCAACGTTTACACAGGTACCACCTAAATATCGGCTCTCGGCCACCGCCACTTTGGCGCCGAAACCGGCGGAGAAGCGCGCAGCCCGAACACCTCCGGAACCTGCACCGATCACATAAAGGTCAAAATCGTAAGTCATTTTCAATTTCCTCGTAATCCAACATGGCAGCGCGCTGTTAAGGGATCGAATGTGTTCTGGGTTGGGTGGAGGTGGACTTAGGTCAGAGGTATCTGGAGCTCCAAGCAGTAATGCAGGAAGCGACATAGTCTGCATCCTGACTGTTAGTAAGGAGGTGATCTGCTGAGTCGAGCGAAATAAAGCTTTTGGGGTGCTTAGCTGCCAGATAAATTTTTTGGGCTTGTTCTATGGATACGGTGGTGTCTATTGGGGAATGAAAAACAAGCAGTGCGCGTCGAAGGTTAGCGATATTCGCATCCTGTTTTTGGGCCTCAATGTCATCCAGAAACTGTTTTTTTATCGTGAACTCTCTGCCGGCGAGCATCACGTTGTATTCGCCAATGTCTCTGATTGCCTCAACATGACCTCTGAACTGCTTCATGACATGGGCGGCTTCAGCGGGTGCACCGATTGTGACTACGCCCTTGGCCTCAGGAATGTGCTTCGCCGCCGCTATGACTGCGGCTCCACCCAAGCTATGGCCAATCAAGATGGAGGGAGCCTGGTACATTTCACGCAGATATTCCGAAGCCGCTACTAGGTCGGCAACGTTGGAGGAGAAATTGCTATTGGAAAAGTCGCCTTCACTACTGCCCAGGCCCGTGAAATCAAATCTGAGCACCGCGATATTGTTGTTGACTAACGCTTTAGCAATTCTTGCGGCAGCTTTGATATCTTTACCGCACGTGAAACAGTGGGCGAACAATGCATAGGCTTTAGGAGATTCTGGCGTCTCGAGCAAACCAGACAGGCTCATACCTTGAGGGTTTTGGAAAGTTATCTTCTTTTTGCTCATCGTGAATCTCTCTCAAATGGCTCTGCTCCTTGCCCGGTACGAACCGGATGAGTGAGCAGTGAATTTAACAAAGCTACCATCCAGAAGGTAGATTATCAAAGATTTACTAGAATACACTCGATTGTGAGCGTCTTAATTCGGTTTGGAGAGAGGAGGGGCCGGGCGTAGCCCCTCTGTTGTGAGCGATCTGCAATTCATCGTATTTGATTATTTCCTCCCTGGCGTTCTCGTGGTATCGCGCTCATCGCTGCCCCGTCCATCTTGATTCCGGGAGCGAGGCTGAACGCCACCCAGTTTCGGAGCAGATACATGAGGAGTCAACGATCGTCCGTCGGTCATGCTGTCATCTTTGTAATTGTTAAATTATGAAAGTTGGCTACATTATTCGCGGCAACGCTAACGCCTATGTCGAGCGTCCGTAGCGTCATTGCCGAGCTTAGACTAAGTGAGCGTTAGGCGAGTAAGGGGGGGCCAAGCAATGTCTTTAGATGTCTACGACGTAGGGTCATTGCGGTAGCTGCCACATCGCTTGGGCGCTCAACAAAACAGTAATTGATGAGTCTGGGTTTGGGCTGATTTTGAAATCTACGGCTGGGTCATAACTTGGTTTTGCGCCGTATCGTTGCTCGCGGTCAGTATCTCTGGTCGGTAACGGCTTCAAGGTTGCGCAACGATAGTATATCCAATTACCGGACCTGCTGCAGGTTCAACACGATATGATAAATTTCGGCTTGGCGGCACCTATCCATATCGATTACTCAAAAAGCAGCTTCAACGCCAAGCCAATCACCACGATATTGAATACCCACTCCATCCATTCATCGCCTTTGCTTAACGCAAATCGTGCCCCGGCGTTTGCGCCAAGCACTGTGCCGGCCAATAGGCATCCGCCGTATTGCCAGTTGATAATGCCGTTGATGCCGAAGACCATCAGCGATCCGATTGACAGCACCAACCCTCCGACCTTTCGAGTGCCAATGGATTCGCTGATCGTTTTGCGAAAAAAAATAATGTAGATGTACGTCGACAGTTTTGCCTGCCCGCCAAATAAACCCCCAACTGCGCCTACTGGGATGAACAGCAAATAACCTGCGAGTCGCCTTGTCCAGGAAGGGTGTGACTCTCCGGCAAGCGGCTTTTTGATTAGCGAAAGCGCTACAAGTAATAACGTCAGTGCTCCAATTATTTTGTGCAGCAGCAGAGGATCGATTTCAATCAGCAGACTCGCCCCCGCCAGCGCCCCAAGCAGACCTAGGAGCGCCGCTGGGAAAGCAGCGGCATAATCGATTTTTCCGTGCTTGTGGAAATGACGTAGTCCAGCCAGCATCGTGCCCAGTGACGCTAAGCGGGCAGTGGCTACGGCCGACTGCGGTGCAATGCCTAGCCCAATCATGACCGGTACTGTGAAAAACACGCTTCCTCCCGTATTGGTGCCGACAAAGCCGGTTACGCTACCTAGAATGACCAGGCCGGCCCCTGTCAGCCACTCGCTAGCTATCATTTCGGCGTGCTTGCCGATGGTGAGTGGGCCGATCGGGTCCCAGTGATCATTACTGCACCCACTGCACGCTATCGAACACAATGCCTGGGCTTAGAAAGCCTTTCCCCGTTTTACCTGATGCCACGCCGATCTCCACTGTGTTAACGCCTACCTGCAGCGCTGTGGCCGGAACACTGACCTCGAACACGGTGTTGTTGCCGCGATAAGTGCCCCGGGTGATGCCACGGCTGTCGGGCTGCTTCGAAGCGGGTGGCACTGGCGCGGTCCAGTGCTGATTGACCCTCACTGCTGGGCGCCCTCCGGCTTGGGCCAGCGAAATAAACAGGCGTAGCCGGTAAGCGCTCAGCTCGTTGGCGGCCAATACGAATTGAATGCGCGTGGGGCTGTTAACGTCGCGCCATTGCACCGCCGGGAATTCATCAGCAGTGCTGGTGCCTACGGTGTAGGTGACGGGGGCCCATGACGCCATGCGTGAATCGCTGGGATGTGCCGATAGCACCAGGTGCGCGTTGCGAAAGCCAGCCGGAGTGCCATCGGGCACACCGATTTGCCATTTCACCTGGCCTGGAAGCGGTTGCGCCTGCAAGCTCGCCTGGGTGGTGGTGCCGGCTTTGACATCAACCGTGCTCTGTGCCACTTCCAGTTCATTCTGATAGAGCGTCATCCGATATTGCCCCGGGCGTACCGCCGTCAATTGGAATCTCCCTCTGCCATCGGCGCGCGCCCAATATTCGGCGTTGGCATTGCTCAAACCCACCACCGCCGGCAGTGCGCTGGTCACGCCGCAAACGTGACCGGCTACCGCGCCGCGCCCAGCGCTGTCCACGAACCCGGCAAGGCCCAGGCTGTTATTGACGAAACCCACGTCGATCAAGGCAGCGTCAGGGGTGCCACCGTCGGTAAATAACAGCCCGTAAACCCCATGCAAGCCGCCGCGATAGGGCTCGGTCTGGGTGTGATTGGAGAACATGTAGTTGTAAAGCTCATGGGTGGTCGGCGTTTTCTGGGTGGCAATATCTTTGAAAAACGCACCTCCAGAGCTGAGTTCACGACTGCCCATCAGCATGTAAACCGCCACACCGGGGCCTTTGACCGCGTGCAGTGGGTCGTCGATCATCGGTTGTGCCGAATAGAACTTGGAGCTGGTGCGCCCGTCGGGTAGCAAAAACACATCTTTGCCTTCGATCGCTGTGCCGACGTTGGAGTCGGTGCCGCGGTCGGCCTTGGGCAGCTTGTTGGCGTTGAGCCGGGCCACAAAGCGCAGCTCGCCCACGGGTAGCAAGGCTGGGGCGTAGGTCGCCATGTAGATAGCAGCGCGACCTTTTTTCGCCAGGTAGTAGTGGATCAACTCTCCCGCCCGCGCACTGATCACAATCACGTCACCTACCGTGTGCACGTCTACCTGTGCGCTGCCAAGGCCTGAAGCAATCTGCGAGGCTTTGGGTTCGGTGGTCTGCAATTCGCTGTCGCGATAGCGCATGGAAGTCAAATCGCCATTGCGCGTGTCCAGGCTGAACAGCAAGTTTGCACCGGTGTCGACGACGATCCGGGAGTCGGTGCGGGTGAAGCCGAAGCCGGCGGCGTGTGCATGGGCCGCAAGTGTGCAAAACATGATCAGCAGGAGGCGTCGCATCACTGGCTCCCCGGATTGACGTGACCAGCACCGGCGTTGTTGGGGACTTCAATTCGCGCCGTTTCGGCTGGCTGCGGTGCAATAAGGTATTGACGGTATTCCTTGAACGCCGCCAGCACAGGAGCATCCTGGGGACGATAGTCATCACCACTCAGGTGTTGCTGGTTGGCAACACAGGGCCTGCCTAGCGCGGACTGGCAGGTGTCGTTGGCCGACTGCGGGATTGGGGCGAAGAGGGCGAATGCCGTGCCGGGTTGTCGGGTATCGTTGAACAGCGGGTGCGATACGTCTTCGAAGTCATTGCCTTCCACCAGCAGATGGGAGCTGGCGGTGCGGGACATGATCGCGCCCTGGTACGTGAGATGGGCAAATACGTTATTGACCAGTTGCGCGCGAATCTCGGCATTGCCCATTCCGCCTGAATGGGGCGCGCGCCCCGAGGTGTCATGCACGTAGTTTCTGAGCAGCGTCAGGGTGTCGTGATGGCCTAGAAACAACCATACCCAATAATGGTGACCATCGCAGGTCGCCGAGTAGGGCGTGCGGCCGTCGAACTCGTTGTTAGAGATCGTCACATGGGTCGCGCTACCCCAACCGGTCACGATCATCTGCCGGCCGATACGCGCGAAGGTATCATGGTCGATCCACACGCCATCTGCATCGTCCAGGGTGAGTGCATCACCGCCCCAGACCACACGGGGGTTGATGTCCGACAGGGTCAGGTTACGCACGATGACATTGTGTGCGCCGCTCCCGATAAACAGCCCCATGCCCTGAATACCGGCACGGGCACTTACTCCCAATAGCGTCTTGTTCGAGCCAATCTTCAGGCGCTGCAGCCCTGCCTTGTCGTAGGTCACTGTGGTCGGCGGTTTTGACTGGCAGAAATGGTTGGCGCCGTCGATCGCCCATTGCCCACCGCCATGGGCACAGGCGTTGGCCATGCATCCGGCCTCCGTTACTTGGGCGCTGCCGTCGGAAACAACCGAACCGCGAAAATCGAAGGTATGGTCCAAGGCGATCACGCGTGGCGTGTCATCGGTGCAATTGCCGCGCGTGTCGAAGCGCGCGCACAAGGCATTTTTCAGTTCAGTGGGTGTGGCGGGGTGCACAGCCGCAGCCTCGCCACCACCGGTCACGCCCTTGGCAAAACCTTCGGGATGGTTTGCCGCCTGGGACAACTGCGGTATCAGCACAAAGGCATATAGCACGGACGCTGACAGGCACTGCACAAATGGATTCCGGAACGTCAACGGTGTGGTCCTGAGTATTTCATTAAAGGCGGCCAAGCCTTGTTAAACAGGCTGTTCATGATCTGAATACCCATCGGTATTAATCAAACGGTTTAATCGCGATAGCGATTGTCTTCAGCTGAGGTTCAGTTGGGCGCTGGCAAATAGCCGTATTTAACCGGTTTTCGTCCGTCTCAACCCTGCTTCAGAGGCTTGCGGTCAGTTACCTTGAAGATTGGCCGATGATTCCGAGGAACGTTGAATGAACACTCCCGATGAATTCAAACCGCGCCCGCGCGACAACGTGCTGCCGTATGAGGCCGAGGTTGCCCGGATGGCATTCACAAACGCCCGCACGGCTTTGCGCGCTCACTCTCTGCTGTCCACCAAGGAGCGCCTGGCCGAACTGTCCAAGCTTAAACAAACGATTCTGGCCCATCGCTCAATGATCATCGCGCGGGTCATGGAGGAGGTGGGCAAGTGTCGAACGGATGCACTGGTTGCGGAGATTCTCGGCACCATTGATTGGCTCAACTGGCTGGAGAAAAATGCCGAGCGGCTGCTGAAGCCTGAAAAGGTCAAAACGCCGATTACGTTGTTGGGCAAGCAGTCGTTGCTGCTGCATGAGCCCCTGGGCGTCGTCCTGATCATATGCCCCTGGAATTACCCCTTCCACAACGCAATCACCGGCATCGCGGCCGCGATCGTTACGGGCAATGCCGTGGTGTATAAACCCTCCGAACACGCTCCCTGCAAGGGATTGATCGAACAGGTCCTGGCGTGTTCATCGGTACTCCAGAGCCTGGTCCGAGTGGTGTACGGCGCCGGCAGCCTGGGTTCGGCGTTGATCGAGCAGCAGCCGGCGAAGATCTTTTTTACCGGCAGTGGCCCCACCGGCAGCAAGATCATGGCTCAGGCCAGTCGTGAATTGATTCCGGTGGAGCTGGAGCTGGGTGGCAAAGATCCGATGATCGTGTTTGCCGATGCACCCATGGCGCGCTCGGTGGCTGGCGCGCTGTGGGGCGGCTTCACCAACGCCGGGCAATCCTGCAGCGGTGTGGAGCGCCTGTTGGTAGAGCACAGCGTGCAGGATCGTTTCGTCGATAGCCTGGTCAAGGAGGCGCAAAAGCTCGTCGTGCGCGTTGGCGATAAAGGCGACGCCGACGTCGGGCGCATGACCGTCGGCTTTCAGCGTGACAAGGTCATTGAGCATGTGCAAGACGCCCTGAGTCTTGGCGCGCGCCTGAGATTCGGTGCCGTACCCAGCGCGAACTCCCTGACTGTGCAGCCGATCATTCTGGACCGTGTCACGCCGGCGATGCGGGTGTGGAACGAGGAAACCTTCGGTCCGGTATTGCCGGTCATGGCCTTCACCAGCGAAGCGCACGCCATTGAGCTGGCCAATGACACTGACTATGGCCTATGTGCCAGTGTGTTTACCGCCGACACGCAGCGCGCGTTGCGGGTGGCCGGCGCACTGGAGGTCGGCGGAGTGTCGATCAACAACGTCAACATGAGCGAAGGCAACCCAGGCTTGCCATTTGGCGGCGCGAAGAAAAGTGGCTTCGGCAAACTGCGTGGGCCGGAAGGGCTGCTTGGGTTCACCCGTAGCAAGGCCGTACTGATTGACAAGGCCGGGAGCAAGATCGAGGCCAATTGGTACCCCTACACATCACGCAAATTCAAGTTGTTCGAACGCTTCATTCAGGCGCTGTATGGGCCGCGTCGTTTACGCCTGCTGGCGATCGCATGGCATGGCTTGCGGTTGGAAGCGTTCAGTCAAAAGCCACGAAAGTGACGGCAGTCAAGCGCGCGTTTGTCGCGGGCCGTGCCCGGTCCAGCGCTTGAACGCCTTGCGGAAGTTCTGCGCGTCGCTGAAGCCCACTTCAAAAGCCACCTCATCCAGCGTCATGCGTACATTGCCCAATAAAGAAAGGGCACGCTTCTTGCGCAGATCATCCAGAATGGCTTGATAGGACATCTCGTTCTGCGCCAGACGCCGGCGCAAGGTGCGTTCGCTCATGCACAACTGAGAAGCGACCGCTGACAAACTGAGGGATGTGCGCAGATCGCGACGCAGAATGCGCTCGACGGATTCGACGAACTCAATTTCGCCGCCCCGGCCGTCACTCATTTCCAACAACTCCATGACTTGTCGATTACTCAACGCATTGTGGGTGCCGATGGGGGTATTGGCCCAGTGCTTGGCGCAGACAAACAGATTGTCCTTGCGGTCAAAGTGCACCGGGCATCTGAACAGGTTTTCATAATGGGCGGCGTAGGCGGGCCGTGGGTAACTCAGTTCGATCGACGACGGGCTGAACGCCGGGCCTGCCAGGGTACGCGCAACGTTCAAGAACACGCCGAAGGCTTCCTCCACCAGAAAGATCAGGATCTCGGGCTCATGAAACGGGCAGGTGACCTGGAGCGTAATATGCCCTGGGGATTCGAGGTTCTCGAAGCTCAATAGCGCGCCGGTCTGTTTCTGCATGTCGATGCCCAGGGCTATCGCGCTACCGAGGGTAGCGCTGGTCAACATGGCATAACCCACCAGGCCCATGGAGGCGATGGACTCGGTCGTGCTCATGTCCAGGCCCAGTCCTCTGTCGCGCCCCTTGGTCATGTCCAGAGCGCGCTTGATCATCAGGCAGGCCTGACGAATCGAGACGCGACTTTGCGGGTTGGCCAGGTCAGCGATGTTGAAGCCTAAACCCAGGCACAGTCGATTCGGGTCCAGGCCCAGTTGCACAATTAGATCCGCCAGACTGCGCAGCAGGTTGACCGGTAAGTCGGCGGTGTGCCGTAGGGGACCGAGCATGCCGTACTCCTTGTGGCGCGCTTACTTGCCTAGCATCAGGCGGGTGACCAGGCGGGTCAGCCGCCCATACGGTGCTGCGACCTTGTCGGACATATTGAAGGGGCTCAGCTTGAATACGCCGCGCGCATGGGACAGGCGCACAAACCCTTCATAGCCATGGTAGGCACCCGTGCCGCTGTCACCGACGCCACCGAAGGGCAGGTCGTCCTGTGTGGCATGCAGCATGGTGCCGTTGATCGTCACACCGCCCGAGCGGGTGTGCTGCACCACGTGTTCAATGCAATTTCGATCATTGGAAAAGCAGTACAGCGCCAGGGGTTTGGGGCGTGTGTTGATAAATGCCAGCGCCTCGTCGAGGCTGTCATAGGCGACCACCGGCAACAGCGGCCCGAAGATTTCCTCGCGCATGATGTCGGTGTTCAACGGCACGTCGGTCAACAGGGTCGGTGGGATTTTGCGCTCGGTGGTCTTATCGAACGCGCTGTCCTGCCATACCTTGGCCCCCGCCACGATGGCCTGATCCACCAGGTTCAACAGGCGTTCATAGTGACGTCGCGAAATAATCGAAGTGTAGTCCTGGTTGCCGTCGATGCTGGGGTACAGCTGTTTGGCCGCCGCCAGCCATTCGGTGGCAAAGCGCTCGACCAGCTGACGCGGCACCAGCACGTAATCGGGAGCGACGCAGGTTTGCCCGGCGTTGAACAACTTGCCGATGGCGATCATGCGCGCAGCCTTCTTCAGCGGGAAATCGGCCGTCAGCACCACCGGTGATTTGCCTCCCAGCTCCAGGGTCACCGGGGTCAGGTTGCGCGCTGCGGCCGCCATCACCAGACGCCCGACCTGGGTAGAACCGGTAAATAGCAAGTGATCGAACGGCAATTCGCTGAAGCGGCTGGCCAATTGCGCGTCGCCGATGACCACGGTGACCTGGTCGGCGGGAAACGTCTTGGCCACCAAGTATTGCAGCAACGCGGCGGTGCGCGGGGTCAGCTCCGACGGTTTGATCATCACCCGATTGCCTGCTGCCAGCGCTTCCACCAGCGGCGCCAGGGTCAGCGTCAACGGGTAGTTCCAGGGCGCCAGAATGCCCACCACGCCCAACGGTTGATAGATCACCTTGGCCGATGCGGGCTTGAAGGCGATGCCCACCTTGCGTTTGCTGGGGCGCATCCAGCCTTTGAGATGCGCGCGGATATGCTTGATGCCGTTGACGATAGGCATCAGCTCACTGAGTTGGGTCTCGGCGAACGAGCGGTTGCCGAAATCCGCGCATACTGCTTCCAGCAGTGAGTCATGATGATCGGTGACCAGGCGCAACACCGCGTTCAAGGCGGCGATGCGCTGCGCGTAGGTCGGGGCGCCCTGGGCATGCACGGCGGCTTGTTGGGCCGTGAACAGTTCATTGAGTAACGGCACAGGCTCAAGCGAATTGGGCATGCTGCTGACAGGCTGATTCATGACGGTAATCCTTGGGCAAGATGCCAGAGAGGGGATGTGAGCGTGCGCGAGTCGTCAGAAGAAATTTTTGCCCTCGCCGCGGTAAGTCGGCACGCGATCCACCACGCGCCCATTGCTGATCACCAGCAGTTCATCGAAACGCTCACACAGCTCGCCCGCCTTGGCGTGACGAAACAGCACCGGGTCGCCGAGGTTCAATGCTTGGCTCAGGGTGTGTTGCAGTGGGGTCTGGACTTCGCCGGCGGCCTCGTTGTCGATCAAGCGACAGCCGCTGGGTAGCCAGGGCTGGGGCAATCGGTCCTTGCCCGCGGGCCCAGAGGCGATGTAACCACCGCCTGAGCACACCATCACGCCGGGGGCCTGGGTGCGTGTCACGGGCAAGGCAAACCCGGCGGCAGGCTTCAGTTCAAAGGCTTGGTAGTGGTCAAACAAGGTCGGTGCGTACAGGCCGGAGCCGGCTGCCAACTCGGTGACCGAAGGATCCTGGCGGGTGCTTTCAAAACTGCCCGTGCCGCCGCCGTTTACAAACTGCAGGGTGTGGCCGGCTTTGCGCAACGCTTGCACAACCTGCTCCCGGCGTTTATTAACTTCGGCTATGGAGCGGCTTTTGAGAAACCGGATGATTCTATTCTTGACGGCTTGGCCTGGCACCGCATCCATCAGTCCGGCAATTTGCCCTTCATAACCCATCAGCCCTTTCAGCATGACGCCTTGGTTCGAGGCGATATCGGCGGCCAGTCCGAGTGCACTTGCCACGTCGTTGATCGGGGAGCGGTGTACGCCAAAGTACAGCCCAGGAAAATCAGACGACATATCCAGATCGATCGCCAACGGCATGACCACACCCTCGGTCATGGCTATCTCGTTGATCGCCAGCACCTGGGTCCGGTTGTCGACCATCAGCGTGATCGAGCGTCCTCGCCGCAATTGACAGGCGACTTTGACCAGGCTGCGCTCATCGACCGTCGGGTAAGCCACCACGATATCGTCGAAACCCAGGCCAGCCAGCCAGGCGGCCTCTGCAGCGCTGTAGCACAGCAGGCCCTGCATGAACGACCCGGTTGCCATGATTGTGCGAATCATCTCCACCGAGCGTATGGATTTTGTCACTAGCCGCACGGGCAGGTGCCCGGCCCGTTTGCCCAGGCACTGAAGGTTGATCGTCAGTGCATCCAGGTCAATCAATGCTGCGGGTAACTGCACCCCGGCCAGTACCTGATGGTAATAGGCATAATCGCGAACAGGTGGCAGTGGGGCGGTTTCGACACGGCGCATGAAGGACCCAATGAGTTCAGCGGTAGGTAAGGAGGCGTGTGGTCTCGCTGTTAAGAGGGTAAAGCGCCCGCGGGTGTCGATGAAGGTGCGATCCGGCCGGGCAACAGGTTCTCACCGGCCATGCTCGCATTCCACTTCACACTCTCGTGACAGGGGCCAACCGATCCAGATGGCTGACAATCATCGACGCGACCATAGCGCAGACGCTCTTGGGGTCCATGGATTCGTCAAACAGCAGTTCGATCGTCGCGTGGATCATCTCCACCGCCACACGGGCAGCGGTGGCCAGTTCTTGAGGATCCGCCTGGGGAAACACGGCCGCGAGGATTTCGGCCTGTGCGCCGGAGACTTTTCGGTGTGAGTCAATCCTTACATGCTCCAGCGCCGGTACCGCGCGCAGCCCTTTGAGGATCCACATGCCGCCCAGTGTCGCCTCCGTGACCCGATAGGTCTCCAGGATCAGATCGGCGAGCGCTGACTCCAACGCCTCTGGCGGCCCGGACAACAGCTGCGGAGTGATCCAGTTATCGATCAGCCCGTTCTGTTTTTCCAGCAGGCGCTCCCCCAATACCGTCAGCAGCGCGTACTTGTTCGGAAAGTAGCGGTACAGCGCTGGCGGGGTCAGCCCGGCACATTCGCAGACCAGGTTGGTGGACAGACGTTCTATTCCCACATCACACAGGGTTTGCGCGGTCGCGACGAGAATCCGCTCGTAGGTCTCAGTGCTGCGCTGCTGTGCAGGCGGTTTCTTGTGATCCTGTTTTTTCCCGGCGTTAGCGGCGCGGGCGCTGGCGGTGTTGGGCTTGGTCATAGGTACCTAGCAAAAAAAGGTTGAAGAATCAGCTTATCAAAATGAAAAAAAATGTTGCTGATGCTCTTAATGGTAGTTATAACTATCGTGTAGCGATGACTATCATAACCGATGCGTCGTTAGTGTGACGGTCTCTTAAAACAAAAAATACAGGTGACGACTATGAACGCGCGGCATTGGCTGTTCCTTTCACTGGCACTGGTGTGCTGCTCCAGCGGTTATGCGGCGGCGGGCCCACAGGAGGCCAAGGGCCTGTGGCTCACGTCGGAAAAGGATGCGGTGGTCAAGGTAGACGAATGCGCCGACAAGCCCGGCGCGCTGTGTGGAAAGGTCGTCTGGGTCAAGGACGTGGCCTCCACCACCAGCGATTGCGGCGTACAGATCATGCAACTGGATCGTTTCGACCAGGAAGCGTGGCGCGATGGCTGGGTGTTTGATCCCCGCGATCATAAAAAATACAAAGGCGTCGTTCGGATCAAAGAGGGGTACCTCAATGTCCGGGCTTTTGTCGGTACCGAGATCCTCGGTAAGACAGAGCAATTCGAGCGCATTGCCTCACTGCCTCCTACTCCGGTTTGCACTTTGTAAATCTGACCTTTCTTGTGGGAGAGCCTCATGCGTGCAACTACACACCATTATCTGATGGCTGCTTTGCTGTGGCCTGTCGTCAGCCCCTCCTTGGCGTTCGCCGACGAGATGGCCAGCTATGCAATCGATGTCACGGCCAAGGCCGTATCCGATGTCAGGACCCGGGGCGTCTCGGATTCGTTGAATCGGCCGGGTGCCAGAGTCACCATTCAAGTCGCCCATGAATCAGGGTTGGTGGCACTGGCCGAATTCACCACTGTCAACAAAAAGCAGTTTCTTGAAGGTGACGGCCTTGGCGTCCTGCTCGCGGGCGGTTATCGCTTCGGCGATCCGGAGGCTTGGCATTACGGTGTGGGTTTGGCGGCAGAGATGTTCCCCGGTGCGCAGTTCAAGGCACCCAACAAATTTGACTTCGACACCTTCACGCCCACCGATGAGCGTACGACCAACTACAACAGCCAGTTCGCCGTGTTGGAAATCGGTTACGGCGCGTTTGAAGGTCGAGTCGCGCGGGTATTGTCCAAAACTTACCGTGGTGCCAACACCGGCGGTGTGTGCGGGGCCCAGTTGCAGTTCCGCGACGATCCCACCAAGGGCTTGGAATGCTACGCCAAGGGCGACCGCAACTCCCGTGGCAGCATGCTCTATGACCTGGACTACAAATACGCATTCGGCATGAACACCACGCTGAAGCTGCATGCGGGTTATCAGCAAATCGTTAATTTCTCCGAAGCCAATGCGGCTGACTACGGCGTTGGCCTAATCCATCACTTGTGGGGCTTCGACTGGGGGCTCGACTGGGTGACCGCAAAGACACGGGCGCGTGAGTTGTATATGGCCGAGGACAACGGGCATGTACGCGCCACGGATGAGAACCGCTGGGTCGCATCGATTTCACGTACTTTCTGAGTAGACCTTTATGACTTCGCTTTTCTTATCCCGGACGCCTCAGGTGGCCACCGGTCTGGAGCAACTCGTCCTCGCGGTGGACCTCGGCACCTCTGGTTGCAAGTGCGCGCTGGTTTCATTGGAAGGCGAGATTCGGGCGTGGGCGTTTCACAGTGTACCGTTGCATGTGAGCGGGTTGAGCGTCGAGCAGGAACCGCAGGATTGGTGGAATGCCTTTCTGCGCGGCGCCAACGAACTGCTCAGCGCCGACCCCGTCCGGCGGCGCCAGGTGATCGCGGTGTGTTGTTCGACACAGGGCGAAGGAACGGTGTGTGTGGATCAGGACGGCGTTGCCATTGGGCGTGCGATGTTGTGGCTGGACAAGCGGGGCGCAGGCGCGGTCAAAAAGCGCATGGGAGGAGGGCGGTTCAGCCTGGCCGGGTACGGGCCGCTCAAACTCTGGCGTTCGTTGCGCCTGACCGGGGGCGTGGCCTCGTTGTCCGGCATGGATGCCGCCGGGCACATGGCTTACATCCTTGATCACGAGCCGCAGCGCTATGAGCGAACCCACAAGTTTCTCAATGTGCTCGACTACATGAACCTGCGCCTGTCGGGTCGCTATTGCGCCACCAGCGACTCGATGCTGACAGCATGGATCACCGACAACCGCGACCCCCATCGCATCCGCTACGACGACGGCCTGGTCAAGGCGCTGGGAATCGAGGCTGGCAAACTGCCTGAGCTGGTCCGCTCCACGGATGTTATCGGCACGCTGCGCCCGGAGCTTGCCGAAATGCTCGGACTGGCGCGCACCACGCAAGTGGTAGCGGGAGCCGTCGACACCTCGGCGGTGGCCGTTGGTGCCACTGTCAGTGACTTTGCCCCGCACCTGTACCTGGGCACCTCGTCGTGGGTGGGCGCACACGTCCCGTTCAAAAAAACCAGCGTGCGTCACCACATCGCTGCGGTGCCCAGTGCCGTTAATGGCCGCTACCTGGCGATGGCCATGCAGTCGGCTGCGGGGGCGAACCTTTCGTTTTTACGCGACAAGGTGCTGTACCACCCGGATGAGCTGCTCAGTGATGAACAGCAGCCGGACGTCTACGCCTTGCTCGACCGGATCGCGGCACGGGTGCCGCCGGGCTCGAGAGGGTTGATCTACACGCCGTGGCTGTGTGGCGAACGCTCGCCAATCAGTGATCCGAGCCTGCGCGCCGGCTTGTTCAACCTGAAGTTGGAGCACTCACGGGAAGACATCATTCGCGCCTTCATGGAAGGAGTCGCGCTCAATACGCGCTGGATGTTCGAACCGTTCGCGCGCTTTCTCGGCCAACCCAGCGACGTGATCGTAGCGACCGGTGGCGGCGCCCAGTCCGAGGTGTGGTGCCAGATCATGGCCGACGTCTGCGGGCGCGTTATCCAGCAGCCGCAGAACGCGATCCAGACCAACGCCCGCGGGGCTGCATTTATTGCGGCGGTGGCGTTGGGCAAGTTGCAGTTTCACGACCTTCCGAGTCTCAAACGCCCCCACCGCCTGTTTGAGCCATCCCGGGTCACTCGCGCGCTATATGACGATCAATTCGCAACGTTCCAGGAGGTCCGCAAGCGCCTCGCGCCGCTGTATCGACGCCTGAACCCCACACAGGAGACTGCCTCATGAGTCATGTGCAACAACAAATCGTCGAGCTTTCACAGCATCTGTGCCACCGCGGTTTTTTTGCGGCGACGGGAGGCAATCTCGCATTGCGCATCGATGCGCAGCACATCGCTGTTACGCCGTCGGCCACCGACTATTTCACCATGCGCCCCGAGGATGTCTGCGTGCTGCGCCTCAAGGATTTGGCACAGCTCTCCGGTGACCGCGCGCCAACGGTCGAAAGCGGTTTGCATGCAAAGATCCTGCGCGCCCGCCCGGATGTGCAGTGCAGCATCCATACCCATCAACCCGTCGCCAGCGCCTGCACCTTGCTCGGGGAACCTCTGGATGTCCCGGACCCCAAGCTGTGGGACTCCCTGGGCAAACATATTCCCATGGTGGGGTACGCGCCCTCCGGCTCCAACTGGTTGGCCGGCAAGTTCGGCCGCACCATTCGCTGGGACTACAACGCCTACCTGATGCGCAACCACGGTGTGCTGTGCTGTGGCCCGGATATCGAGACGACCCTGGCGCGCCTCGAGGATCTGGAAACGTTCTGCCGTGACTACCTGCTGCGTCACATCAACGAACAGTCTCGCACCCAATCACAGTCACCCGCCGCCGTGGCACGCCTGGTCGATGCGCTGGCGCGGTCCAGCGCAGCCGACGCTCACTTTTCTTCCGAGACCCCATCATGAACAAGCCTCTTGATCCCATCACACTGCCTGCGATAACAGACTCTGCGGTTTCCCAATGGCCGGATGTCGATTCGCTGTATCGGCGTTTCGATGCGCTGGTCAAACAACCGATTCGACCCTTGAAGCGCGACGCGCTGAACAAGGTCATGGGTTACTTCGACGAACGCTGCCAGGGATCGCGGCGACTCTCCGAGGAGGCGAAAAAATACATACCCGGTGGCGTGCAGCACAACCTGGCATTCAACCACCCATTCCCGCTGGCCATCGCCCAGGCCAAGGGCGCGCACCTGACCGATGTGGACGGCAACCGTTATATCGATTTTCTGCAGGCCGGCGGGCCGACCTTGCTGGGCTCCAACCACCCGGCGATTCGTGAGCAGGTCAACCGCATCCTCGACGACTGCGGCCCGGTCACCGGCCTGCTGCATGAATACGAGGTGAAGCTGGCGCAGTTGGTCTGTGAAGTGATGCCCGGCGTCGACATGGTGCGGCTGCTGGGCTCCGGTACCGAGGCGGTCATGGCGGCGGTGCGTCTGGCACGTGCCTATACCCGCAAGAAATGGGTGATCAAGATCGGTGGGGCGTATCACGGCTGGAGTGACCAGTTGGTATACGGCATGCGCTTGCCGGGCACCGGTCGCATGGAGGCCGTCGGCATTCCGCGCGGCGCCACGGCTCACACCCAGGAGAGCCCGCCGAATAACCTGGACGCGTTGCGGCGGCGCTTGCAGATCAATCGCCTGCGCGGCGGCACGGCGGCGATCATGGTGGAACCCTTCGGCCCGGAAAGCGGCACGCGTCCGGCGCATCCGGATTTCAACCGCCAGTTGCGCAAGCTGTGCGACGAGTTCGATACGCTGCTGATTTTCGACGAAGTGGTCACCGGTTTCCGTGCCGGTCTGGGCGGTGCACAAGCGTATTTCAATGTGATGCCGGACATCACCGTGCTGGGCAAGTGCCTGACCGGGGGCTACCCCATGGCGGGTGCGATCGGCGGGCGCAGGGATGTCATGCAGTTGCTCGCTGGTGGCATCGGCACTTCGGCGCGGCGGGCGTTTGTCGGCGGTACGCTGTCAGCCAACCCGTTGTCCTGCGTGGCGGGCTACTACGCGCTGCTCGAGGCGCGCAAACTGAATGCACCGGCGCTGGCGGGGCGTGCCGGCGACCGCATGCGCAAAGGGCTGGAAGAAATCATCAATCGCCGTGGCTTGCCATATGTGGCCTATAACATGGGTTCGATCGTGCATTTGCAGACCTCCGGCGTGCTGTTGCTCGACACCAGCAACCCGCTCAAGCTGCTGCGCGCGCGCAATGAGGCCAAGTCACGCAAGCACATGATGGAAGAGATGGGCGCCGCGTACACCGCGCACGGCTTGATCACGCTGGCCGGCAGTCGGATCTACACCAGCCTGGCCGATACCGATGACGTCATCGACGACGCGCTCGAGCGATTCGACGCCGTTTTCCAACTGGTGTGAGGAGAACACGATGCAGGATGTACTGCGACAACAATGGCTGGAACTGCGCCAACGACTCATCGGCCTGGTGCAGGCGGGGGGCAGCGTCTCCTTGCGTATTCCAGGCAAGGAAAGCATGTGGTGGGGGCAGTTGACTGACCTGGTCCCCACCCGCATCGACTGGCCGGTGCATGCCATGGGGGACAGCCAGACCCACCATGTGGTCTACCATGCCCGCTCGGACGTCGGCGCCATTTTGCTGGGTGGGGGCGACTTCGCCAACAGCCTTGCGGACTTTGGCGGGGTCATGCCTATTCTGTTCGATGAGCAGGCGCGGCATATTGGTCATATGGGCGCCCCGGCGGCTTCGATCCAGGACATTGCGACGGGCTTGCAGCGCGGCGGCAACGCACTATTGATCAAGGGCGTGCCCGCTGTCCTGGGCACCACCGGTACGCGAATGGCGATGAATGCGCAGCTGTTTGAAAAGTGCGCCAAGGCCTTCACCCTTGCCAAGGCGTCCGGGGTCAGGATGACGCTGCTGCCCTGGTGGGTGGTGCAGGTGGCCAACAGTCGTTTGATGAAAGACGAGAAACGCGCGACGCAGTGCTTTGCCCGAGGCGAAATTCCGCCGGAAAACCGTGGTTACTAAAAGACCCTTCAAGAGGTGTAACGCCATGCACATGTCGTCCGCTGTTTCCCGTAAACACCTGAGCGCCGCCTTGGCGCTGGGCTCGATCGCTGTGCTGATGGTGGGGCTGCAACCCTTGCTGCTGGGGGAATTGCTGGAGCAAAACCGTCTGTCACTCGAGGGTGTCGGTCTGGTCGCGATGGGCGAAATCCTTTCGTTGGGTTTGGGAGTGGTCCTGGGGGATTTATTGCGTTCGGTGTTCAGCCTGCGCGTGATCACGGTCGTCGCCATTCTGGCGGCATCGGGCATGGATCTGGTCACGGCCAATACCTCCGGGGATGGTGCGCTGGCATTGACGCGGTCGTTGGCCGGGTTGGCCGAAGGCCTGCTGTTATGGGGCACCGTCAACTTGATCATCCAGGGGCCGGCGCCTGATCGCGTCGCCGGTGTGTTCATGGTGGTGCAAACCCTCGGCCAGGCGCTGGTGGCGGCGGTGCTGGCATACTGGGTATTGCCGCTTCAGCGCACCTCGTCTTTTGGCTTCGTGTTCCTGGGGGCACTGACGGCGGCGTCCCTGGTGTTGGTTCGGTGGCAGCCCAACCGCCTGGCCAGTCAGCAAGCACAGTGCAACGCGGATGCGGGTTTTTCATGGGGCCTCAACCATGTGTTGCTGCTGGGGCTGGCCTTCATGCAACTCAGCGCCATCGGTGGGTTGTGGGCCTACCTGGAGCCGCTGAGCAAATACGTGGGGCTGGATGCACAAAACGCACAACTGCTCGTCTCCGGCACATTGCTGATGCAAGTCCTGGGTGGGTGCCTGGGGATTGTGCTGGTGCGCCGCGTCTCGGATTTCGGATTGTTGGCCGTCGCCGCGGTGTTGTTGGGCGGTATTGCCCTGGGCATGTATTTTTCCGCCGATATGGGCGTTCGGCTATTCCTCGCGTTGTGCGGCGCGTTTGGCCTGGTCTGGCTGATGCTGACGCCGTTCCAGGTCCGTATCGCACTGCAGCTTGATCCTTCGGGACGAGTCGCGGCGCTGGTGCCGGGCATGCAACTGTTGGGGTGCGCCTTCGGGCCCTTGATGGCGTCGCAGTGGGTGGTGGGGGAGAACGCTCAGTACGTGTTGCTGGTCAGCGCCGTGTTCTCACTGATTGCCCTGACCCTGGTTGGTTTGCTTCGCCGATGCCCGGCAAGCAAGCGCGTCAGTTTCGCGGGCAAAGTGGTGTTGGTGGTGGGCGCATCCTCCGGCATGGGTCGTGGGCTGGCGGTGCGTCTGGCGCAGGAGGGCGCCTGTGTGGTGGCCACGGCCCGACGCAAGGAATTGTTGAGCGACCTGCAACTGGAAATCACGCTTGAGGGTGGACAGTGCCGGGTCTCGGCGGTGGATGCCCTGGATGTACAGGCCGCCGCCGGCCTCGTGGATGAAATCGTCGAGCGCTACGGCCGGCTCGATGTGATCGTGCTCAACGCCGGCGGCGCGCCTGCGCTGGATATGCGCGAGATGAAAGCCGCCGACGTCACCGCGTACATGCGCTCGAACTACGATGTGGTGGTCAACTACCTGTTCCCGGCCCTGGAACAGATGAGTCGCCAGGGCCATGGGTTCGTGGTGCACACCAACTCCCTCGCGGGTTTCCTGGGTGTGACCTTGCAGGGGCCCTACAGCGCGGCCAAGGGCGCACTGCGCTTGCTGATCGATACCTGCCGTATCGAGTTCGGCGGCCGTGGCATTCGCTTTCTATCGCTCTACCCAGGGTTTGTCGCCACCGCGCAAACGGCGAACGATGGCATGCCAGCGCCGCTGGAAATCTCCGAAGCGGCAGCCGTCGAGCATATGCTCTATGCCATGCGCAGCCAGCGCTGGGACTACTTGTTTCCCTGGCCGATGAGGTGGGTGATCCGCCTGGCCAGAGTCATGCCCAAGTCGCTCACCGTGTGGGTGTTGCGCAAGGAGCTGCCGGGCGAGCAGGTGGCGGGTGCGCAACGTGAGGCGCGCATGTCACTGAATAAACCGGGTTGATCCTCAACGCCGGCGCTGTTCGCTGGGCAAGGTGCCGGTCCACCGCTTGAATGCCCGCCGCAGCACGCGGGCGTCGCTGTAGCCGAGGGTGTGGGCAACTTGCGCCAGGGTCATGGCGGTATTGCTCAGCAAGTCGCGGGCGCGTTCGTGACGGATCTGGTCGAGCAATTCGCTATAGGAAACCCCGGATGCTGTCAGACGGCGGCGCAGGGTGCGTTCACTCATGTTCATCTGGCTGGCAAACGCCTGCAGCGCCCGCGGATCGTCCAGGTGGGTGCGAATATAGCTGCGCAGCGTTTCGATCAGCGCATCGAAACTCACGCCCCGGTTGAGCAATTGGTCGAGTTTGGCGCGCAGAGGCGCACAGGTGATGTCGTCATAATCGGGCAAGCGCGTTGTCAGCCAGTGCGCCTCGCTGATCAAGCGGTTTTTGCCGGCCTTGAACATGATGGGACAGCGAAATACCCGGCTGTAGATGCCCGCATAGGCCGGGCGTGAATAGGCCAGTTCGACGCGCAGTGGCGTGAAGCCCTGGCCCACCAGCCGCCGCACAATGGCCACGACGCTGGAAAACGCCTCTTCCACCAGAAACGGCTCGATGTCCAGGTCAAACACTTTGGGTTTGACCTCAATGATCAACGCTTCTTTTTGCCGGCGGGCTTGATGCTCCATCAAGGCACCGGTGTCGCCCTGATGCTCGAGCCCGTAGCTCATCGCTTCGCCGAGGGTCTTGCAGGTCAGCATCGCCGGCCCTGCAAAGCCCCATGACACTGGCGTCTGCCGTATCCCCGTCGATATCCCCAGCGCGGGATCGCCCATGGCTCGCTGCGCGCGGGTGATCAACGTGCGGGTCTGGCGGTAAGACAGACGCATGTCCAGGTCCAGAAGCTCCTCATACCCGAAGCCCAGTCCTCGGCAGAGGCGCTCGGTGGACAACCCGCTTTCACTGACCAGGCTGAGCAAGGCTCGCGCGACGTTGGGCACCACCACGGCTTCATTGTGCTGTGGATGCTGGGTCCAGTCGTGGGTGTCACCGGCAGACTCGAACATAGGTCAAGACTCGTGGCTTATGAACATAGGTGTATCGGAGGCACAAACCTGTCCGGCAAAGAACCCTTCCTGACCGCCAAAGCCCCGTGCCTGGATGATGCGTGCTTTACATTCCAGGTTCAAAGCCTATCTAACAATAAAGGAAGGAATTAGCCATGAGTGCGCTCGGGAATGCCGCTGTGATTGATCAGGGCGACAGCGTTTGTATCATCGGTTCGGGGGCGGGTGGTCTAAGTGCGGCGCGCGCGCTGAAGGCACAAAACATCCGCTACGATCAGTTCGAGCGGCACGCGCAGGTGGGTGGCATTTGGGACATCAATAACAGCGGCACACCGATGTACGAGTCGGCGCACTTCATCTCTTCCCGTGACCTGTCCGGCTTCGTCGGTTTTCCCATGCCACGCGATTACCCGGACTACCCCTCGCACCGTCAAATAGCCCATTACCTCAGGAGTTTCGCCGACGCCTTTGGCCTGCGCGAGGCGATTCAATTCAACACCTCGGTCAGCCTGATCGAAAAAGACCCTGAAAACCGCTGGCGGGTGACGCTCAGCGACGGTGTTGTAAAGCGCTACCGCTGGGTGATATTGGCCACCGGTACCAACTGGAAACCGAACCTGCCGTCATTCCGGGGTGAGTTCAGCGGCGAAATCCGTCACTCCAATACGTTCAAATCCGGGCGCGAGTTCCAGGGTAAACGCGTGCTGGTGGTCGGTGCAGGCAATTCCGGCGCGGACATTTCCTGCGAGGCGGCGATCCATGCCGATCAGGCCTTCATCAGCATGCGTCGTGGCTACTATTTTATTCCCAAGCATGTGTTCGGCATGCCGGTCGACAAGTTCAACGAAGGCCCGCATTTGCCGTTGTGGTTGGCGCGGCCGGTGTTCAAAGGGTTGTTGCGCTTGTTGGTCGGCGACTCGACGCGCTGGGGGCTGCCGAAGCCGGATCATGCGCTGTTCGAAACCCATCCGATCGTCAATTCACAACTGCTGCACCATTTGCAGCACGGCAATATTGCCGTGCGTAAAAACATTGACCGCTTTGAAGGCGACAGCGTGGTGTTCGAGGACGGCACCCGCGAGCAGGTCGACCTCGTGCTGTGCGCGACGGGCTATCAGTGGGGGGCCGAATGCGCGGCGCAGTTTTTTGAGTGGAAGAACGGGCGCCCGCTGATGTACCTGTCGATGTTCAGCCGTACCCACCGGAACCTCTGCGCCATTGGCTACCTCGACCAGAACTCCAGCGCGTTCAAAACCTTCGATACCCAGGCGTTGACCCTGGCCGCGTATTTCCGTGCGCAACTTGAAGGCTCGGCGACCGCGTCGCAGTTCGACCAATTGATCCAACGGGACGAGCCTGATCTGAGCGGCGGTATTCAATTCGTCAAGTCGGACCGTCACGCGGTGTATCTGGACTCGCGCGCCTTCCTTGCGTACCTGGAAAAGCTGCGCGCCGACTTGAACTGGCCAACCTTGGGCGAGCATACCTACGATGCCCTGAAACAGTCCCGCCGTCAGGCAATGGCGACGCGCCAGCCGGCGCCGGTGTTGCAGGAGGCCAACGCCCATGGCGAGTAATCGGATGTTTACGGGCTGGGTCGCGCTGATCACCGGCGGTGCGGATGGGTTGGGCCGTGCGATTGCCGCCGCGCTGATTGGGCGCGGTATCAAGTGCCTGCTGGTGGACATCGACCCTGATCGCCTGGCACAGGCAAGCAGGGCCCTCGGCCCGATGGCGCTGACTTACCAGGCCGACCTGACGGACGCCACGGCGTTGGAAGGGCTGGTCAACCATGTGCGCGACGACCTCGGACGCCTGGACCTGTTGGTCAATAACGCCGGGATACTCAGCAACACACCGTTCGAAGTCCGCTCGATGCAATCGATCAGCCATGAAGTGCAGCTCAACATGCTGGTGCCGATCGCGCTGACTCAGGCATTCCTCGGGTTGCTGCAACAGGCTGTTGACGGTCGGGTGATTTCCATCGTGTCGGTGGGTGGGTTATTCCCAATGCCGGAAACCTGTATTTATTCGGCGTCGAAGTTCGGTCTGCGCGGAGCGATGCTGTGCCTGGGGCTGGATGGTAAACGGCTCGGCGTCACGTTCACCATCGTCAACCCATCGGCCACCGAAACGCCGATGCTGATGCGTGAGGCGATTGAGGACGGTAACAAAATGCAGTTCCTGGACCCACCGCAAATGCCCGAGGACGTGGCTCAAACCGTGCTCAAGGCGCTGGATAAACCTCGCTTGGAGATGTTCGTAAGACCGAGCGAATCCTGGACGGCACGCCTGGTGATGCTGGCTCCCGGTATCTTGCCCCGGGTGTTGCCGCTGTTTCAGCGCAAAAGCGAAACCGGCCATCGCAACTACCTGGTTTCCCTTGAGCAGCGGGGCTTGATAACCCGCGAGGGGCAGGGCTGGCGCCTGAAGTTGCCGGAGAACTGATTGTGCCTTGCAGACGCACTGACTTTGCATCAGCCTCCGGCCAGTATCCCCAAGCCCAGACTCCAGCGCTGAGCACTGGACTGACTTTATTGCAAGGGGCCCACTACTTGCCGATAACGCTCTTCCCCTTGCGGCGTCTGGCGGGTCAGCTTGATCTCCAGGCCAAGAGGGTCGTTCTTGCGGTTGCCGGCGAGCTGACGCCAGCCTTTGCCGGCTTCCCAGAAGCGTACCTGCAGGTCACTGATGCCGGACAACGCAGCCGCTGCTTTTTTGGGCGCAGGTAAGGGGTATCGGTCACTGGCCGCTGATGTGGCGCGGTACAAGGTGTCGCCGTCCAACCACCAGCGTACGCGTTGCAAACCGATCTCTGGAGGTGCTGCGCTACGGATGACGTCCAGTTGAAAATCATGATTGTCGGAGCTGCGAACGCTGACTGCCGGGAGGTTGTCGGGCTGCTCATCCTCGGTCAAGCCTGGGGTGCGCAGTTCGATACTGGCGCGCAGGGCCAGGTCGCGTTCCAACTGGTTCAATGTGCGCAATAACGCCTGGGTCTGTTCCGTACTGCTCTGCAGATGGCTGTCGGCCCGGCTCACGCTGTCGAGGCCGCGCCAAGCGATTAGGCTGACAATGGCCGTCAGCATGATCGCCACCATGACCTCTATCAGCGTAAAACCGTGCTGGTCTGTTTTCATGGTTCGTTCGCCACGCGAACTTGCCCGGTCGCGGTGAGTTGAACTGTGAGTTGGTGCTGGCCATCCGAGAGCCGCAACTGGAGAGGGGAGGCGAACCATTCGGCATTCACTACCGCTCGTTGCCTGGGGGTTACGCGCACGCTCATTGACGGGGTTTCCCAGGCCCGAGGACGCAGTTGCGGGTCGTTCACAAAATGATCCCAGCCGTGGCCTGATTCGTTGCGACGACTGAAGTGAAACCCTTTATTGTCTGCCTGCCAGGTGATTGGGCGGCCGTCGGCACGGGCTTCGGCCTGGGCGATTTGCAGCCGTTGGGCCACTTGGTTGGCGTCCTTGCGCAGTAACTGCAACGGGTCGGGTTTAATACTCAAGCTGATGGCTGCACTGGCGATGCCGATGATCACCAGCACCACCATCAACTCCATCAGGGTGAAGCCCCGCTGGTTGTCCTTGTTCATGACACAACGCTCCTTCGTCATGGCTCTCTCCTGTAGACTGCCCGGCAGGACAACAGGGAGGTTTTGTCTTGGTCTTTATTTTTCGTTTAACGGCACCGCGGCTATTGCAGGCAGTGGCGTTGGCCACGGCGCTCGCGGGTGTGCTGGTCTGGTCTTCTGTCTTGCTGACGTCGGCCGAGTCCCAGGCGCCGCAGGTTGTGCCCCCCGTTTTGGCCGCTCGCCCGGATACGACGGCGCTGCAATGGTTTTCCAACCAGCCAGCGGCGTTGGATATCAAGGTCTCTGGCGTGATGGCCGGTGCGCGGGGAGCGGTGGCGATCCTCAGCCTGAACGAAGGGCCGCCTCGCAGCTTTCTGGTGGGTGAATCGTTGGCCCAGGGCGTTCGCCTGGTGGCCATCGAGGCGGATGGCGTGGTCATTGAGCGTGGCTCGCAGAACACTCGCATCACCGTCAGCACGTTGCCGGACGCCGTGGTTCTACCCCGATTGACCCAACCCTGAGCACGCTCATTGGCGCGCTTCCTTTGGCGGATTCAGCAGGGTCTCCAGTCGCGCCAAGGGCGGCGCCTCACGCTTGCGCTCCGACACCTCAACCGTGACACGCAATAGGCGCCCATCGGCAGCGGGTGCAATGTTTTGTTCGCAGCGCAACTGTAATTGCCCCTGATCACAGTCAAACCCTTTGTGCCCCGAAGGGAGTCGCCCGTCCAGGCGCAGTTCGGCGAGCCTGCCTTGAGCCGACAACAAAGCAATCGAACGATCGCGCAGTAAGCCGTTGCTCTGGGTCATCAGGCCTGCCACGCGGACAGCGGCCGACATCGCGACGGCGATGATCACCAAGGCCACGAGCACCTCGATCAACGTAAAACCTTGCTCCTTGCGCGACAGCTCCATGGGCCACTCTTGGTGTAAAAAACACGTCGCAGGATAGCACTCGCAGAGCGGCGGGCAGTGGCCAATTATTTTTGCTATCCGGATAGTTAGTTTTGCTACACTGCGCGCCGAATTAGGATCAAACCAAGGATGGTGGATATGGATTTCGCGCGCATCAAATATGGGCCTGGCGGCCGTCACGCTCAGCACGGTTTCACCCTGATCGAGATCATGGTGGTGGTGGTCATCCTTGGCATCCTGGCTGCGATTGTCGTGCCTAAAGTGCTTGACCGCCCGGACCAGGCCCGGGCGATTGCGGCGAAGCAAGACGTCGCCGGCCTGATGCAGGCGCTCAAGCTTTATCGCCTCGACCACGGCACCTATCCCAGCATGAACCAGGGCCTCAAGGTGTTGGTCGAGCGCCCGGCGGATGCAAAAAATACCCAGTGGCGTTCTTATCTGGAACGCCTGCCCAACGACCCCTGGGGCCGTCCTTACCATTACCTGAATCCCGGCGCGAACGGCGAGGTCGACCTCTTCTCTCTCGGTGCCGACGGCCAGCCGGATGGTGACGGCGTGAATGCCGATATCGGATCCTGGCAGCTCTAAGCCCCGTCATGGAATCGCGGTCGTCGACAGTGGCGAAACAGCGCGGTACGGCGATTATCAGCGCCTTGCTGATCGTCACGGTGGTCGCTGTGATCACCGCCGGCATGCTCACTCGCCAAAGCATTTTTACTCGTTCACTTGAGGCTGAGCAGGCGCGTGTGCAGGGCAGCGCATTGTTGCTGGGCGGGTTGGAAGTCAGCAGGCAATTGCTCAAGGACGCCCGCGAGCATGATGCGCTGACCCGGCTCGACCAACCTTGGGCGCGGCCGATCAATACCGCGCAGGACGGCCAATTTGAGGGTCATCTTGACGATCAGCAAGGCAAGTTCAATCTCCGTAATTTAGTCGCCCGCGAGCACGTTGATCTTGGCCAGGTGCGCAGCTTTGAACGGCTGTGCGACATGATCGGTATCGAGGCCCACCTGGCACAGCGCATTAGCCAGCGGGTCATTGCGGCGTACCCGCGCATGCCGGTTGCATCAGCCTTGGGGCAGTCCGGGCAACTGATACCCGCCACCCAGCCGATGCTGCGCACACTTGACCAACTACGCGGTATGGAAGGTCTCAGTGAGCGACTGTTGGCACGGTTGGCGCGTTATGTCAGCGTTATTCCCGTCAACACTTGGGTCAACAGCAACACTGCCAGCGCCGAGGTCCTGGCGGCGGTGGTGCCCGGCTTGTCATTGTCGCAAGCCAGCGCGTTGGTCGCTGAGCGTGACCGCGGCCAGTGGTTTGTCAATCGAGGTGACTTCGTTAATCGCGTGCAGTTGCCCAACCTGAGCGTGGACGAACTGCGCGTGGGGGTCAGCAGTGAGTGGTTCATGCTTCATGGCCAGGCCCATCGCAACCAACGCCGTGTTCACATGAATGCGCTGTTGCATCGCCCCGAAGACGCAATGCCCAAGGTCATCTGGTCGAGGCTGGGCGTATGACCGGCCTGCGCATTGCCTTGCCTGCGCTGGATACCTTGACGTCGCAGACCGAGCTTGAGTTCGCGCACCTGGACCGCAAGGGGCAGGTCAGCCAGACCGGCATCAGCACCCTTGAAAAGCTGAGCCAATCCGCCAAGTCTCAGGTCGTCGAGTGTTTCCTTCACCCGATGGATACGGTACTCACACGCATAGCGCTGCCGCCTCTATCACCGGCCCGTATCGGTGCGGCAGTCACCTGCGCCGCGCAGGCGCTGATCCTGGCGCGCAGCGAACAGATGCATGTGGCGCACAGTGCCCGGCACGCGGACGGGCAGGTGCATTTGAGCTGGCTGCCAACGTTTGGCCTGGATCGCCTGGGTCAGCTATTGGACCAGCATCGACTCAAGCTGCGCGGTCTTTATCCGGCACCTTACCGCTTGGCGATACCACCGGCGGGGCAGATCAGTGCGTGTGTGGTGGACGGCCAGTTGTTGCTGCGTTTCTCCCTTGAGCACGGGACGGTGGAACCGTTGGTTGAGGACACTCTGCAGGCGCTAGCAGCCACTGGCGAAACGCTGTTGTGGTCAGTCGATTACCAGCGCTGGAGCGGCGCAGCCCCTGGCTGGGGGCTGCACGGCGGGGTGGGTAAGCGCACCGCCCAAGCTGCAGGCTGGGGGCGGGCATTGGGCTGTTGCGCACTGGCCGTTGGCATTTGGGTGGCCGGGCTGAACCTTTATGCTGCCCGCGAAGTGGCGCAAGGGCAGCAGCTCAAACAACGAATGAGTCAACGCGTAAAGCAAGCATTTCCGGAGCTGCCGGTGATTCTCAATCCCTTGCAACAGGCCCGTCAGCAACTGGCTATCCGGCAAGGGGGCGGGGCAATGCAGGCTAATCATGATTTTGCGTTTCTGGTGCGGCAAGCCGCGCTTGCGCTGCCGTTCATGGCGGGCAGCGTCGAGCAAATGACATTCGGCCAGCGTCAGTTGCAAGTGCGGATGACGGACGAGGCGCCTCCCGTTGCCGACGCGGCTGCGCAACTGACATTGCACCAGGCCGGGCTCTCCGCCAACCGCGATGAGCGCACCTGGACGTTGGGCAGGCTGGCGCAAACCGTGTCGAGTGAACGTGATGCCTCCTTGGAAAGCGACGATGAATAATCAGATGCGGGTCATGTTTCGAGGACGCTGGAAGGCGTTGGCCCCGCGCGAACAGCGCGTGCTGATTGGCGCGGCGGTGTTCCTCGCGAGCTCGTTGGTGTGGTCGTTGCTGATCCGGCCGCCGCTCAAGGACATCGAGTATTGGCAAACCGAAACCCCGAAATTAAGCGCCCAGAACCAGGCACTGGAACTCTTGCTTGGCGAGGTCGTGACACCCGCTGGGCTGAGCTTTGAACAATCATTGCAGCAATCGCTGGACACTGCTGGCTTGGCAGGACGCTACCGATTGCAGGCCAGGGACGCATCCTGGCAACTGACATTCGCAGAGGCGCCCGCCGATGCGGTGATCGCCTGGCTATTGAATTACCCCAATCAATTTTTACTGGAAGTGGTCGAGGCTCGCCTGCAACGTGCGGGTGAAGTCACGGCCGATAACACGGCTGGCACTCTCTCAGGAACCGTCCGTATGGATCAGATGCAAGGCGCTAAGGAAGCATCATGAAGTGGTCAGGTTCCAATTATGTACGCACGGCCGCGCCGTTTCTATTGCTGGCGCTGAGCGCATGCAGCTCACTCCCTTCAGCGCAGTCGCCGCCGGACAGTGAGCTGGGATTGCCCCTGGCCACCACCCAGCGCAGCGGCGATGCGTTGGTCGACAGGCAGCGCGCGCAAGTGCAGATCGAACGACCACCGCGGCCGTTGCACAAGGTCACCAGCAGCGCGCACAACGGCTCTGCCGGTCGGACGCAAACAGCACCGAGAAAGCCTTTGGGCGATCAACCGATTACGTTGAATTTCGTCGAGGCCGATATTCAAGCGGTAGTGCGAGCGTTGTCCCGCGCCACCGGTCAGCAATTTCTGGTCGACCCCCGCGTCAAGGGCACGCTCACGCTGGTCTCCGAAGGGCAAGTGCCGGCGCATCAGGCCTATGACATGCTGTTGGCGACGTTACGTATGCAAGGGTTCAGTGTCGTGGATGTGGGCGGCATTGCACAGGTGGTGCCCGAGGCTGATGCCAAGCTGCTGGGCGGCCCGGTCGACAGTGCAGACAGCGTCGGCAGTAACGGCATGCTCACACGTACGTTTCGCCTGCAATACGAAAACGCAGTGAACCTGATCCCGGTATTGCGCCCGATCGTTTCGCCCAACAACCCGATCAACGCCTATCCGGGTAATAACACCATTGTTGTCACCGACTACGCCGAGAACCTCACACGGGTGGCGCAGTTGATTGCAGGCATTGATACTCCAAGCGCCATCGACACTGACGTGGTGCAGGTTCAGAACGGTATCGCCGTGGATATCGCCGAGATGGTTGCGCAACTGCTGGAACAGCCGGGCAGTGATGTAACGCAGAAAATCACCGTGGTGGGCGATCCACGCTCCAATGCCATCGTGATTCGTGCCGGCAGCCCGGAGCGAACCGAATTGGCGCGTAATTTGATTTACAAGCTCGATAACGCCCAAGCCAACCCTAGTAACTTGCACGTGGTGTACCTGCGCAATGCCCAGGCGACGAAACTGGCACAGTCGCTGCGCGGTTTGCTCACGGGTGAAAGCGACAAGGGAGGGGGCGACAATGCGCGTTCGGTGCTCAGTACGATGGGCGCCACTACCACGGGCAGCCTGGCCGGGCAGAGCAGTGCCCAAGGCACTGTCAACAACGGCAATGATGAGTCGGCGTTGATGGCAAGCAGCTCCACCGGCCAACCCGGCGAGCAGCAGAGCGAGCAGAACATTGCCTTCAGTGCCGGCGGGGTAACCATTCAAGCGGACTCGACCACCAACACCTTACTGATTTCCGCCCCTGAACCGCTGTACCGCAACCTGCGGGAAGTCATCGACATGCTCGACCAGCGCCGCGCCCAGGTCGTCATTGAAAGCCTGATCGTTGAAGTCAACGAGGACGATGCCAACGAGTTCGGTGTGCAGTGGCAAAGCGGCAACCTGGCTGGTAAAGGCGTGATCGGCGGAGCCAACCTGGGCGGTACCGGCTTTAACCTCAATGGCAAGACCAGCGTTGACGTGCTGCCCGGCGGCCTCAGCCTGGGCTTTATCAACGGCACCGTGGATGTGCCCGGCATTGGCAAGGTCATGGACCTCAAGGTGCTGGCCCGCGCACTGAAAAGCAAAGGCGGCAGCAACGTCCTGTCGACGCCGAACCTGCTGACCCTGGATAACGAAGCCGCGAGCATTTTCGTGGGGCAGACCATTCCGTTTGTCAGCGGCAGCTACGTCACGGGCGGCGGCGGTACCAGCAACAACCCGTTCCAGACCGTCACCCGCGAAGAAGTCGGCTTGAAACTGAATGTGCGCCCGCAGATCTCCGAGGGTGGCACGGTCAAGCTCGATGTTTACCAAGAAGTCAGCAGCATCGACGAGCGCGCGTCCAGCAGCGCGACGTCAGCCGGTATCGTCACCAACAAGCGCGCGATCGACACCAGTATTTTGCTCGATGACGGACAGATCATGGTCCTGGGCGGCCTGCTCCAGGATGGCTATAGCCAGAGCAATGAAGCCGTACCGTGGCTGTCAAGCATTCCGGGGCTTGGGGCGCTGTTTCGCAACGAGCGGCGGGCCATCGCCAAGACCAACCTGATGGTGTTTTTGCGCCCGTATATCATCCGCGACAGTGGCGCCGGGCGCGCGATCACCCTGAACCGGTACGACTACATGCGCCGCGCTCAGGGGCGTTCGCAGCCGGAACATAACTGGGCATTGCCCGACATGCAGGTACCTCAATTGCCTGAGGCGGCCCAGGCCGTGCCGATAGGGGTTGCCCAACCACGCGCGACGAACCGCGCGGTGCCGCAGGCTGCCGCGCCAGCGGGGCGAGAGGTGTATTGAGTATGAGTGCGCTGCCTTACGCCTGGGCCAAGGCACACCGTATTCTGCTGCGTGAGGGCGAGGAGGGCGCGATGCTGACGGTGTGCCCGTCCACCGCGGGCTGGGCGATCGCTGAAGCCCGCCGTCAGTTCGGCCCTCTGCGCCTGGAGCGGGTAGGTGATGCCGAGATCGACGGCCTGCTTGCCCGCGCTTATGCCGACACAGGCAGTGCCGCCGCTGTGGTCGGCGCAGCGGAAAACGAAGTGGACCTGGACCGACTGATGCAGGACATCCCCGAGATCGCCGACCTGCTCGACACCCAGGACGGCGCGCCGGTGATCCGCATGATCAACGCCTTGCTCACCCAGGCGGCGCGGGACGAGGCGAGCGATATCCACATTGAGCCCTACGAAAGTCATTCGGTGGTGCGTTATCGGGTCGACGGCACGCTGCGCGATGTGGTGTCGCCACGCAAGGCCTTGCATGGGGCACTGATCTCGCGGATCAAGATCATGGCGCAATTGGATATCGCTGAAAAACGCTTGCCCCAGGACGGTCGCATCGCGTTGCGGGTGGCCGGGCGACCTATTGATATCCGGGTGTCGACGGTGCCTACCGGGCATGGCGAGCGGGTGGTGATGCGTCTGCTGGACAAGCAAGCGGGTCGCCTGCAACTGGAAACCCTCGGCATGGCGCCCTCGGTGCTGGCCAGGCTTGATGGGCTGATTCGCCAGCCTCACGGTATTGTACTGGTCACCGGGCCTACCGGCAGCGGTAAGACCACCAGCTTGTACGCCGCCCTGGCACGGCTGGATGCAAGCACCAGCAATATCCTCACCGTGGAAGACCCGGTGGAATATGACCTGCCGGGTATCAGCCAGATCCAGGTCAATGCCAAGATCGACATGACCTTCGCATTGGCGCTGCGCGCGATCCTGCGTCAGGACCCGGATGTCATCATGATTGGTGAAATCCGCGACCTGGAGACCGCGCAAATTGCCGTGCAGGCCTCACTCACTGGGCACTTGGTGTTGGCGACGTTGCACACCAACGACGCAGTGTCCGCTGTCAACCGCCTGCTGGACATGGGCGTCGAGCCCTTCTTGCTGGCGTCGTCGATGCTCGGCGTTCTGGCTCAACGTCTGGTACGCCGGCTTTGTCTGCATTGCAAGGAAGAAGGTCAGGCAATTCCGGGGACTTGGCGTGCGCCTGGATGTCCGGCTTGCAATCACACAGGCTACAGCGGCCGCACCGGCATTCATGAGCTGTTCTGCATTAACGATGACATTCGCACGCTGATCCACCAGGGGGCCGGTGAACAGGCGCTCAAAGCCGCAGCGCGTCGTGCGGGTATGTTCAGCATGCGTGAGGACGGCGAACGCTGGGTTAACAGTGGCGTGACCGCACCCGAAGAAGTGCTTCGCGTGACGCGGGACGCCTGATGAATCGCTATCGTTTTGAAGCCGCCGACATCACGGGCAAGATCGAGACCGGGCATCTGGATGCTGACAGCCAGCGTGAAGCCTTCAGCCTCTTGCACCGGCGCGGCTTGACCGCATTGTCGGTAAAACTTGAGAGCGGTACCGGGGCCGCGAGCGCAGGGATCTTCGCCGCAAAACTGTCAGACAACGACCTGGCCTGGACCACGCGACAACTGGCCAGCCTGCTCAGCGCCAGCCTGCCGCTGGAGGCGGCGTTGAGCGCCACGGTGGAGCAAGCCGAGCGCAAACACATCGTCCAGGCCCTCAGTGCGGTGCGTGCCGATGTGCGCAGCGGCATGCGCCTGGCGGACGCCCTGGCCGCGCGGCCACGGGACTTTCCGCAGATTTACCGTGCACTGATTGCGGCCGGAGAGGAGTCCGGCGATCTGGCCCAGGTGATGGAGCGGCTCGCCGATTACATTGAAGAACGCAATAACCTGCGCAGCAAAATCCTCACCGCGTTTATTTATCCTGGGGTCGTAGGGCTGGTGTCGATTGCTATCGTGATCTTCTTGCTCAGCTACGTGGTGCCGCAAGTGGTGAGCGCGTTCTCCCAGGCACGCCAGGATTTGCCTGGGCTGACCCTGGCCATGCTCAACGCCAGTGATTTTATTCGCGGTTGGGGGTGGCTGTGTTTGAGTGCCCTGGTGGCGTGTTTCTGGGGCTGGCGTGTGTACCTGCGCAACCCTATGGCCCGCTTGAGCTGGCATCGGCGCGTGTTGCGCTTGCCGCTGATCGGGCGGTTTGTGCTCGGGCTCAACACTGCGCGGTTCGCGTCGACGCTGGCGATCCTCGGCGCTGCCGGGGTGCCGCTGCTGCGCGCACTGGAAGCGGCGCGCCAGACCTTGTCCAACGATTGCTTGAGCCAAAGTGTGAGTGACGCCACTGCGAAGGTACGTGAAGGGGTTAGCCTGGCCGCGGCCTTGGCGGTGGAGAAAGTTTTCCCGCCGTTGCTGATTCACTTGATAGCCAGCGGTGAAAAGACCGGCTCGTTGCCGCCCATGCTCGATAGTGCGGCGCAAACGCTGTCCCGTGATATCGAACGCCGGGCGATGGGCATGACGGCACTGCTTGAGCCCTTGATGATCGTGGTGATGGGCGCTGTGGTGCTGTTGATCGTGCTGGCAATACTGTTGCCGATCATCGAGATCAACCAGTTGGTGCAGTAGGCGCAAGCATGAAAAAGCCCTCGTTACCGAGGGCTCTTCATATCACTGACGTTGCACTATCGCTTAGAGCTTACCGGCTCCAGCTTTCGCTTTGACGTCCGCGGCGACCTTGTCGGCAGCCAGCGGGGTGTAGCTGTAGGGTGGGGTCCAGCCGATGCTCGAGCTCCACGAGCAGCTCAGTGCGTTGCCGTTGAGGGTGGAGCCTGTGTCACGGTAGACGCTGCCGCCGTAATCGCCGGCGATCTTGTCGCAACCGCTTATACCGGCGATCTCGAAGGCGTTACGTTCGGAGAAAATCTTCGAGTTCTTGCCCACGCCATGGGCATAGGAGAACGGGTACACCTTATGGCTGGTGCTACCCACATGGTAGTTGTTGTACAGATGCACCTGGCCATAGCGCACGCGTGGCGCACGGGCGGAGATGTCCTCGAACAGGGTGTTGTGGATGGTGACCTTGAGCTTGCCATCGTCGGTGGTGCGCGAGTCGCTGGAACCGATCAGGTTGTTCTTTTCGTGAGACTTGAACACCGAGTAAGAGATGGTTACGAAGTTGGCGCCGTTCTTGACGTCCAGTGCGCCATCGTGGTGCTGCTTGGGACGGTTGTTGGCGGTACCGTTCTGGTCATCGGTGCGGCGGCCATCGGTAAAGGTCACGTGATCGACCCACACGTTGTTGGCGCCTTCGACGGTCAGGCCGTCGTACTCGGAGTTCCAGTTGCCGTCGGCACCGTCGTCCTTATCAAAGATTGGCTCGGGGTCCCAGGGGTTTTCGACGGTGATGTTGCGGATGATCACGTCATTTTCTTTCGCGTAAAAGAAACCTTCGCGGATCTCCGCATTGCTGCCGATGCCCACGATTGTGGTCTTGCCGGGAATATCCAGGCGTCCGCGAACCTTCATGTCAGCCGTTTTGGTGTAAACCTTGCCTTCGCTGACGTCGATAATGCCTGTGATCTTGATGATGCGACCGTTGCTGCCTGCCGAAGCACTGAGGGCTTTTTTCAGTTCGGCTGCGTTTTTAACGGTGTAGATGTCGTTCGCGGCAGCCCGGGAGCCGCCCTTGGTCCCGCCATTCTGCGTGGCCCAGCCGGTCGTGGCGACGTCCAGCCAAATGTCCGCCGCATGTGCGGGAACGCTGGAAAGCAGCAGGGCGCCGAATACGGCACTGGCCAGTTTGCAGGCGGTGAAAGTTGAGGGTTTTGTCATGAGTAATCAGATCCTTGATTAACTTGAGTTTTAAACGCGCACAGGGTTTACGCGTTTCTCGAGCGGACGTCCTTGCCACCGGTGCAGCGAATCGAACGTCCGCTGCATGAGAAATACTATCATGTGTCTCTTGCGATGTCGTACAACTGATTGCGTTATGATTTGCTCTCTTTCGCAAGACTACAGCCGCCGGCCGGACTGGACGGCAATGAGCCCTCCGTGGATGGAAGGGCATCAAAGTGATTTATAAACGTCTACAGCCGATTGGGGGCTACTGCTCAAAACCGTGAATTTCTCGATCAAGTCTGAATGCGGAAATTTTATCTACGATTTGCCGTGAGGCCGTCCTGATTGCCTTCGTAGTATTGCCGGCGATATGCGGCGTCAGTTGAGCATTGGCTATGCCCGTCAACGGCGAGCTGAAACGGTCCTTTTCCAGAGCAAAAGTGTCGATGGCGACCGCCTTGATATGCTCGGGAAAGCGCCTCAAGAAGATAGCCAACTGCTGTTCGTCGACAATGCCACCACGAGCGGTGTTGATTAGGATCGAGCCTTGACGCATTTGACTGAACGCTTCGGCGCCGAATAGGCCCCGGGTCAACGCTGTGAGCGGAGTATGAATTGATACGACGTTGGCTTCGGTCAGCAACTGCGCGAGGGTTTGTCGTCGATCAAGCCCGAGAGTCCCTGCGACCTTATCTGTAAAGCGTTCCGAACCGGTGGCAATGACCTTCATGCCGAGTGCGTGAGCCTTGCGAGCTACCTCCTGAGCGATGTTGCCAGTCCCCACCAGCCCGAGGGTGAGTTCGGAAAGTTCCAGGCCAGGTGCCAGACGTCCCTTGGACCAATGGCCGCTGTGTGTTTCAGTGTTGTAGTGGTTCAGGTCTCTCGACAAATAAACGGCCTGAGCCACCACATATTCGGCGACGGCTGTAGCGTTGGCGCCTGGAGTGTTTAACACCGTCACGCCAGACCGCTCGGCCTCTTGTCTATCGATATGGCTGATTCCTACGCCTGCCTGAGCGATTGCCTGTAACGGAGTTGCCAAGTCTGATGACGCAGCGGACCTGATCAGTTCGCTATCAAGAGGGATGTTCAGGCGAGTCTTGAATACGCTGTAACCTCCAGCATGCTTCACTGCAGCGATGAAGGCGGACGTGTCATGGCAGTTGATGTCGACATATTGAATGCGCTCGCCATAGTGCCGTTTGATGTGGGTCTTATCGATGAAATAGTGAACGTTCAGAGTGATGGCGATGCCCGCTTCAAGGAAGCGGTCGACTTCCTCAAAAAGCAGCGGTGGGCCAGGGGCGTCCAGGATCAGCGTGACGAATGCCATGCGTGTGCTCCTTTCGGAAGAATACCTGCAAGTACCTATACCTGATTGCCTTGGATTTCGGTAGGTTATTTACCAATGAACTGATCTCAAAATCCTCGACGGCGCAATGAATTGCTTTCCGGTATACCGGCCACTCAAAAAGTAGCGTCAATGCCAAGCCAATCGCGCCCCTATCGCCAAGTATTAGTCCAATCCTTCCGAGCGGCCATCGATCCTGAGCAGGAGAGGGCTCCAGAACATCTGCTCATGGTCTACCAGCCCGAAGAGTTGCCTGCGGTGGCCGATATTCGTCGGTTGTGAGTTGACTAGTGAGCAGGAGGAGGTTGGGACGTCTTTTCGGGGGGACTCATACCCTATTGATCCTGTGAAAATGGCACTGCCAGCTTGATGATCGCTCGTCCATTGGCTTTGGATAGAATCCAATAGCCTTGCTTAGAGTTACCCCTTTTTTCGCTCTTGAAACACCCCAGAAACAAGTCCATAATTGAGTCTTTCCCTGCTTCGGAAAGAATAGAAACCCCTAGATTTCAACGGGTCGTACGCCAGATGCGAGTCTCGTTTCCCGCTCCAAACATAAAGAAAAAGCCACTCTGACGAGTGGCTTTTTTTGCCTGCGATTTACTGATGTAACCGCGGAATCAGTAGCAGCACCGCTTGTCGGCCCTGCAAAACACTTAACTGGGTAAAGGACTTATCGCCACTCAACAGATTTGTCGCTGATGCTTCTTCAACCGGTAGGCAAATTGAGCGCGGCTGAGCCCCACGAGCCTGGCCGCGGCGGCCAGATTACCTAAGGTCTGTTGCAGCGCCTCATTGATCAGGCGCGACTCAAGCCCTTCGATGGAAAACCCCTGGTCCAACTGGCCCAGGGTGTCCAGCAGTGCCGCGCGCGGCGCCTTTAGTCCTGTGTTGGACAGGCTGCCATGGTCGTCCAGGCCATAGGGATCCGCGGGCATCGGTTCGTTGCGAAACAGATGCACCAGGTCAATGGCTTGGCCTTCGTCACTGGCGATCAGGCCGCGTTCGATCAGGTTTTGCAGCTCGCGCACATTGCCCGCAAAGTCGTAGCGCAGTAGTACCTTCAGTGCACGCATGGTCAGGCCTGCTGGCGTTCGGGCATATTCGTGGCAAAAGCGGGTAAGGAATGCGTTGATCAGCAGCGGAATGTCATCGCGGCGTTCACGCAGTGGCGGCAGGGCGATGGGGTAGACATTCAGCCGGTAGAACAGGTCTTCGCGAAACGTACCGTCAGCCACGGCTTTGCGCAGATCAATATTGGTCGCGGCCACCACCCGCACATCCACCTTGATGCCGCGCACACCGCCGACCCGTTCGATTTCCCGTTCCTACAAGGCCCGCAGCAGTTTGCTTTGCCCACCCAGGCTGAGGCTGGTGATTTCATCCAGAAACAGCGTCCCGCCCTGGGCCCGCTCGAAACGCCCGGGGCGCGAGTGCGTGGCGCCGGTATACGCGCCGCGTTCCACACCGAACAGCTCGGCCTCGATCAGGTTGTCCGGGATGGCGGCGCAATTGAGCGCTACGAATGGGCTGTCATGCCGACGACTGAGCTGGTGCAACTGGCGCGCAAACATCTCCTTGCCCACCCCGGACTCACCGCTGATCAGCACCATCGCCGGGGTCAGCGCGACGCGTTGCAGGGCTTGCGTCGCGGCGTTGAAGGCGGCACTGGCGCCCACCAACGGTTGCGGCGGGTTGACCCTGGTGCTGTGGCGCTCGGGCTGGCGGGTATGGGGGCGAGGGCAGGGTGGGTGACGGCCTGGGACACATTCAGGTATCGCAGGTCCTGCTCGACGTCACCCCATTGCTCAGCTGTCTTGCCGATCACTCGGCAGCTTCGGTGGCCCATACCCCGGCATTCCACCTCGCGAAAAATCACCATCTGCCCAAAGAGGCCGCTGACAAACCCTATGGCATAGCCGGTTTCAGTCCAGCACACCGGGTCCTGGCCGATGCCATAGGCGCCCACATGTTCATCGGCCTCGCACGAGTGGTGCCAGAGAAACTCACCTTCATAGAACCCCGAGTCGGCATCGAACTTGAAGTGCAGCGGTTCGACTTTGGTCATGCCTTCCAGGGTGTGCAGGTGGGTCCCGGCGCGAAATACAGCGGCGGCATCGGCCTGTGGCCAGCGTTCGCGTATCAAACGCGCATCCCGCGCACCGGAGGCGTAACCGGTGTGGGTGAACAGGCCGCGAGCCTGCTCCAGCCCCAGGCGCTCGATGACTTCCCCGCGCAAGGCGCCAAACGAGGAACTGTGCAGCAACACCATGCGTTGGTCGTTGAGCCAGATACGCCCGTCTTCGGGAGAAAAGAACAGACAGTCGGTCAGCTCCGCCGGCGTGGGCGAGCTGCTGTCATTGAGGTGGCGGCTGTCGCCCCGTGGATGATAGGGCGCGGTGGCCGCCCGGTCGTCGGGCAGCGCGCTGTGGGGATTAGTCATTGTTATGCCCCTGCAAAGCGAGTGATCGATATGAGTAACTGCGTAGATAGTTATTAAACATAACCTTATATTGAACAAGTGGTGCGCCGCGGTTTTTGCGGCCGATCGGCGAGTGATGTGTGAGCGGCGCGTGGCAGGCCCCGGCCAGAGCCTTCGCCGGTTTATGTCAGCGTCCGCGTGCGCAAGCGGCACAGCCTTTGCTCAAGGCTGGATGCGGCGTTTGCACACAATTACAAGAACCGGAGTTGCCATGCCAGTGTCTGAAACCACCTACCTGTTACAGCGGGCGATTGAGTCCGAATGCCTGTTCAACGGCGATTGGATACCCTCCTCGGGGTCCGTGATGCCGGTGATCGAACCGGCCACCGGCGAACCCCTGATGCGCTGTGCCATGGCCAGCCCGGCCGACATCGCCATCGCCAGCCGCAGCGCGGCCCTGGCCCAACCGGCGTGGGCGGCACTCGGCCCACGGGAGCGTGCCGAGGTGTTTCGCAAGGCGGCGGACCTGGCTCAGCAGTCCTTCGTCGAACTGGCGCTGTATGTCGCCCGTGAAACCGGAGGCGGGCTGTATAAGGGCGAACACGAAGTGCGCGAGGCGATTGTGCTGCTGCACCAGGCGGCGGGCCTGTTGTCGCAACCTCACGGGTTGGTGCTGCCGAGTGCGGCGGGTCGCCTGTCGTATGCGCGGCGTCAGCCCCATGGCGTGGTCGGGGTGATTTCGCCGTTCAACTTCCCTCTGGTGCTGTCGCTGCGCTCGGTGGCGCCGGCGCTGGCGGCGGGCAATGCGGTGGTGCTCAAGCCCGACCCGCAAACCCCGGCCAGCGGCGGTTTTCTCATCGCCCGGCTGTTCGAGGAGGCGGGCTTGCCCAAGGGCCTGCTGCATGTGTTGCCAGGCGCTGCGCCGGTGGGTGAAGCCCTGTGCCGCGACCCTAATGTGCGGATGATCGCCTTCACCGGTTCCACGGCGGCGGGGCGCAAAGTCGCCGAGGTGGCCGGGCGGCACCTGAAAAAAGTCGCGCTGGAACTGGGCGGCAAAAACCCGCTGATCATTCTCGAAGACGCCGACCTCGACCTGGCCGCGAACAACGCAGCCTGGGGTGCCTGGTTGCATCAGGGGCAAATCTGCATGGCGACCGGCTTGATTCTCGCCCATGAGTCCATCGCCGAAAGCCTCACACGCAAGCTGGTGGACAAGGCCCGTGCACTGACCGTGGGCAATGCTGCCCGGGGTGAGGCGGCGCTCGGCCCGTTGATCAATCAACGGCAATTGCAGCGCGTGCACGAGATCGTCAGCGACAGCCTGCAGGCCGGTGCACGGCTGGAGGCGGGCGGCGAATATGACCGGCTGTTCTATCAGCCCACCGTACTCAGTGGGGTACGGCCGGGCATGCGCGCCTTTGAAGTTGAAATCTTCGGCCCGGTGGCCACGGTGGTCAGTTTTGCCACGGACGAGGAGGCCATCGAACTGGTCAACCGCACGGAGTACGGCCTGGCGGCCGTCATCATCTCGCCGTCGGTCGGCGCGCCATGCCATTGGCGAGCGGCTTGATTGCGGCCTGTTGCACATCAACGACCAGACCGTGGCCGACGAATGCATCAACCCCTTCGGCGGGCGCGGTGCCTCTGGCAATGGCGGCAGCGTCGGCGGGCCGGCCGACTGGGACGAGTACACCCAATGGCAATGGGTCACGGTAAAAAACACGCCGCCGACCTATCCGTTCTGAGCCCTGGCTCATCCGTTTGATCCACCCATGCCTATACAAAAACAAGAGGGCTTGAACATGAACCTGCATAACAAAACCCTGATTGTCACCGGTGTCGCCTCCGGCATTGGCGCCGAGCTGGCGCGGCTCGCACGTTTCCGGGGGGCCACTGTCATTGGCGTTGATCGCCATGAACCACAGTTGACCCTGGATGGCTTCTTCCAGGCGGACCTGGGCGACCCTGCCAGCATCGATGCGCTGATAGCGCGCCTGCCGGTGCAGGTCGATGCGTTGTGCAACATTGCCGGCGTGCCCGGTACGGTGCCCGTGCAAACGGTGGCCGAGGTCAATTACCTGGGGTTGCGGCATCTCACTCAATCCCTGCTGCCACGCCTAGCGGCGGGTGGCAGCATCGTTAATGTCGCTTCGGTCCTCGGCGCGCAATGGCCGCAGCGCCTGGAACTGCACAAGGCCCTGGCCGCTACGCAGGACTTTGGGGCAGGGCAGCAGTGGCTCGCGGCCAATCCGGTGGAGCAGGCCAGCTGTTATCAGTACTTCAAGGAAGCGCTGATTGTGTGGAGCTTCCAGCAATCCCAGGGCTGGTTTCGCGATCACTCGGTGCGCGTCAACTGCGTTGCGCCAGGACCGGTGTTCACGCCGATTCTCGGGGACTTTGTCAGCATGCTCGGGCCTGAGCGGGTGGCCGAGGACAGCCAGCGCATCATCCGCCCAGCCCTGGCCGATGAGGTGGCGTCGGTGATCGCCTTCCTTTGCTCGGACGCCGCGCGCTGGGTCAACGGGGTCAATCTGCCGGTGGACGGCGGTTTGGCCGCCACCTACGTGTAGGCGTTGCAACAGCGGTTAGCCCCGGTGCGGGTCCACCGTGCCGGGGGTCTTGAACAACAACAAAAATACAGGACATCCAAGATGCTCAAGCCAATCTTGCGGACGGTTGCGGCCACGACTTTTGTCGCACTGTCATCAACTGCACACGCTTATGACTTGCCCGGACTCAACCTGGGCAGCACCAGTTTCTACGACGGCTCACCGGTACCGGCCGGGCCTGGCTGGTATCTGGAGGAATACCTGACGTATTCGCGAGCCAGCCGTTTCAATGATGCCAACGGCAACAAATTGAACGTGCCCAGGCAGGACCTGGTGGTCGTCGCACCCACCACGCAAATCATCTACGTTGGACAGCCCTGGGCGAATGGTGCGATGCCCGGCTTCACCCTGATCAATACGTCGCTGGCCCATGTTGATGTCGACGACGGCCTGCACAATGCAGCGTTGAGTTCCCGCGCGGGGTTTGGTGATTTGACGGTGGGCCCTTTCCTGCAACTGCCAACGATGACCCGCGAGGATGGCAGCCCGCTGCTGACTCAGCGGGTCGAGGCCGATATCACGATTCCGGTGGGTGCCTATGACCGCAACCGCTCAATCAATCCGGGCAGCAACTTCTGGTCGTTCAACCCGTATTACGCGGCGACTTACTGGTTCAGCCCTACGTGGTCGGCGAGCGGGCGTTTCATGTACCTGTGGAATGGCAAGAACAATGATCCGCAGGCGGGCTTTGGTGATGTGTCCAACACCCAGGCGGGGCAGGCGCTGCATGCCAACCTGACCGTGCAATATGCCCTCAGCCAATCACTGAGCGTAGGGTTGAATGGGTACTGGTTGAAGCAAATCACCGACACCCGGGTGGAGGGGCATGCCGTGAGCGGGCGCCGGGAAAAGGTCTGGGCCATTGGCCCAGGCCTGATCTATGCCTTCAGCAAGGAAGACGTGCTATCGGTGAATGCCTACTTCGAACAGCAGGCTGAAAACCGTACCGAGGGCGACAAACTGGTGCTCAATTGGCTGCACAAATTCTAGGCGTTGGTGTGCCCGGCAGCCCCGGGCGCATGCCGGTTCAACGGCGCCTTGCGCACCATGACGCTGATGATGGTCAGTGCGGCAATCACCACCCCGGGGGAGGTCGCCAGCAGTACCCCCGCGGTGCCGGCGCCGGCTGCGAGGAGTTGCCCGGCGGCCAGCGGTCCGGCCACCGAGCCCAGTCGGCCGACGGCCACGGCGGCACCGACGCCGGTGGCGCGCACCGAGGTGGGGTAGGAGGGCGGCGCCGAAGCGTACAGCACCAACTGCGCGGCCATAACGAACAAGCCGGCGGCGAAGCCGGCAATGGCCATGGGCACGATGCCCACTGACAGACCGACTCCGGCCAGCGCCGCCAGCAACCCGGCATACACGAACAGCACCACTTTGAGGGCATTGCAACGGTCCAGCAGCACGCCGCCGAGCAGCGAGCCAAGGGCACCGCCAATATTGAAAAGCATCTGCACCATGCCCGCCTGGGGCTTGCTGAAGCCCTGTTCCAGCAACAGCGACGGCAGCCAGTTGAGCAGCATGTACATCACGGTCAGCGTGAAGAAGTAGCTGAGCCACAAGGCCAGTGTGGTGCGTGCACGGCCTTCGCCAAACAGCGCCTGGCCGGTGGAAGGGCGAGGGGTATGGGTGCTGTCGAGTTGTTGGCGAAAGGCCGTGGACTCGGGCAGCAGCAGGGCCATCAGCGGCACGACCAGCAAGGGTGCCAGGCCGCCGATGATAAACGTGGTCTGCCAGTGCTCACTGGAAAACATCGCCACCACCGCGGCCAATGCGCCGCCCAGTGGCACGCCGCAGTACATGACGCTGATCGCGGTGCCACGCTTGCGTTCACTCACCGCTTCGGCGCACAGGGCGATCAGGTTGGGCAGCGCGGCGCCCAGGCCCAGGCCGGTCAGGAAACGCACCAGCAACAGGCTCGAGTAGCTTTCGACAAACGCGGTGCTCAGGGAAAACAGCCCGAACACCAGCACCGCCATCACCAGGATTTTCTTGCGCCCGATACGGTCGGCGACCCAGCCGCCGAAGAACGCCCCCGGCAGCAGGCCAATGATGCCGACGCTGAATACCCAGCCGAGCATCTTCGGGTCCAGAGCAAAACTCTGGCGCAACCCTGCGGCGGCGGTGCCGGCGGCTTGCAGATCGAACCCTTCGATCAGCGCAACGATAAAGCACAACGCAATAGTCAGCGTCGAACGACGCGATGGACTGTCCATGGGCAAACCTCATTGTTGTTTTTGTTGTGGTGGCGAGCTCGAGTGGCTGCTGGTTATTAAGATAACAAAGATAACTAAAAAATGAATCGTGGATTAAAAATGCCAAAAAATCGTAATAAATTAATTAAATTCATATAGTTGAGATGTAGATCCATAAGCAACTAAAAAATAGATAGTTTTATTAATGTTCGATTATCGCTCATTTGCAGTTGACGAGCACCGTCGGCTGTTTCCATTCTTGGCTCGCGAAGCTGACTGGGCCGAGCGTGTGCCACCCCAAAAACAACAACAAAAAATGGACATCGAACATGCCAGAACTCCCGATGGAGGGCGCCGTTGCCACGGCGTCAGTCTCCTGTGTGTCGAACAACACTCCACGCCTGCTCACGGCATTGCTGGCCTTGAGCGTGCTGCCCAGCCCGCTTTGGGCGGCAGGCTTTATCGACGACAGCCACGGCACCTTGACCTTGCGCAATTACTACCTGGACCGTGATTACAAGGACGACGGCGCGAAGACCGCCGCACGTGAATGGGCCCAGGCGTTCATTCTCAACCTGGAATCGGGATACACCCCAGGCCCGGTGGGCTTTGGCCTGGATGTGCGCGGGCTGATGGGGGTCAAGCTCGACTCGTCGCCAGACCGCAGCGGCACCGAGTTGTTGCCGGTGTCGGCCAGCGACAAGCGTGCCGCCGATGAGTACTCGCGCCTGGCGCCGACTGCCAAGCTGCGGTTTGCCCAAACCACCGTGAAGGCCGGCGACGTGTCGATCTTCCTGCCGTTCGCCTTTGCCAGTCCGTCGCGCCTGCAGCCGCAAACGTTTCGCGGCACCACCTTGAGTTCCAAGGACATTGATGGCCTGACCCTCAACACCGGCTATATCGACCGTATCAACAAGCGCGACTCTACTGACTACCAGGCCATGACCATCGCCTCGCCCAACCGGCGTTTCAACGCCACCGCCACCACCTCGCACCTGGCTTACGTGGGAGGGGATTACCAGGTCACCAAAGACCTCAGCCTGCGTGTCTATCACTCGGAAGTAGCGGACCTCTACCAGCAGGACACCTTCGCGTTGCTGCACAACCTGCCGTTGGGCGAGGGTGTGCTCACCAGCGACCTGCGCAGTTTCTTCAGCCGCGAGGACGGCAGTGCCAAGGCGGGGGAGGTGGATAACCGCAACCTCTCGGCCCTGTTTGGTTACCGTCTGGGCGGCCACCGCGTCAGCCTTGGCTACATGCATTCAAGCGGGGAGACGGCCACGCCCTATATCTCCGGGACCGAGTTGATGGGCATGAGCGAACTGACCATGAGTTCGGACTTTCTCAACGCCAAGGAGCGCACCTGGCAGGCCATCTACGACTATGACTTCGCGGCAGCGGGTGTGCCGGGGCTGAAGAGTCGGCTGCGTTATGTGCGTGGCGACAACATCGAACTGGCGGCTTTCAATGCCGAGGATCGCAAGGAGCGCGAGTTCCAGATGGAGCTGGGTTACGTGATTCAGAGCGGCCCGCTGAAAAACGTCGGGTTCATGGCGCGCAAGTCGATCTACCGCAATGACTTTCCGGGCGGCGCGGCCTTTCGCGATGAAAACCAGACCCGTTTCCTGGTGCTCTACACCTTGGCGCTCTGGTAAGTCGATCAGTCCTGATACACCTTCTTCAGCAAGCGCAGCAGCTCTTCACGCTCCTGGCCGTCGAGGGCGGCGGTGGCGTCAAGGTCGCTCTGTGCGGCGATTTCCTTCAGCGCTTTGAGCAAGGTTTCGCCGGTCTTGCTGAGGAAGATTCCGTAGGAGCGCTTGTCGGGTTTGCAGCGCACTCGCACGGCGAGGGCGCGGCTTTCCAGCTTGTTCAACAAGGGCACCACCTGGGGCGGCTCAATCGCCAGGGCGCGCGCGAGGTCGGCCTGCATCAAGCCGGGGTTCTGCTCGATGATCGCAAGGGCCGAGAACTGCGCGGGGCGCAGTTCGTGGTCCGACAGTCGGCCGATCAGGTTCTGGAACAGCTTGAGCTGGGCGCGGCGCATGGCGTAACCGATCAACTCGTCCAGCGCCGAATCGAGCGGCGCGCGTACCTCGGCGTGGTCGGGCAGGGCCTGGCTGGCGTCGGCGAGGTTGGAAGGCTTGGCCATGAACAGTGCAATCCTCAAAAGGTGGAGGTTAAGAAGGCTATCTAGTTTGCCGAGGTTGGCGAGCTATGGCTATGCCGGCTTTTCACGACGCCTGAAAAACGCAGGTTTCACATCGAAAAAATATTGGTTATTAAGATTAATAGTTAATTGACACAACTATATTTGCGGTTTAATTTCGAATCATCTTCACACCCAGAACAAGAGAGCACCGTCATGAGCAATTACGAAGGCCGTTGGACCACCGTCAAGGTTGAGATCGAGGAAGGCATCGCCTGGGTCATTCTCAATCGCCCGGAAAAGCGCAACGCCATGAGCCCGACCCTGAACCGGGAAATGATCGACGTGCTGGAAACCTTGGAGCAGGACCCTGCCGCCGGTGTGCTGGTACTGACCGGTGCCGGCGAAGCCTGGACCGCCGGTATGGACCTCAAGGAATACTTTCGCGAGGTGGATGCCGGTCCGGAAATCCTCCAGGAAAAAATCCGCCGCGAAGCCTCGCAATGGCAGTGGAAATTGCTGCGCATGTACGCCAAGCCGACCATCGCCATGGTCAATGGCTGGTGCTTCGGCGGTGGCTTCAGCCCGTTGGTGGCGTGCGACCTGGCGATCTGCGCCGACGAAGCCACCTTCGGCCTTTCGGAAATAAACTGGGGCATCCCGCCGGGCAACCTGGTCAGCAAGGCCATGGCCGACACCGTGGGCCACCGCCAATCGCTGTACTACATCATGACCGGCAAGACCTTTGGCGGGCAGAAAGCCGCCGAAATAGGCCTGGTCAACGAAAGCGTGCCCCTGGCCCAGCTGCGCGACGTGACCATCGAACTGGCGCGCAACCTGCTGGAGAAAAACCCGGTGGTGCTGCGGGCCGCCAAGCATGGCTTCAAGCGTTGCCGCGAGCTGACCTGGGAGCAGAACGAGGATTACCTCTACGCCAAGCTCGATCAGTCGCGCCTGCTCGACACCGAAGGCGGTCGCGAGCAGGGCATGAAACAGTTCCTCGACGACAAGAGCATCAAACCTGGCCTGCAGGCGTATAAACGCTGAAGAGCGCGGCCTTCTGGCCGCGCCGCTGTACCCTGCTTGAACGTATTCCCGATAAAGACAATAAAGAGGAATCACCATGCTGGACGTGCCCCTGTTGATCGGCGGCCAGTCGTGCCCCGCCCGCGACGGTCGAACCTTCGAGCGTCGCAACCCGGTGACCGGTGAAGTGGTCTCGCGGGTGGCCGCCGCGACCCTGGAAGATGCCGACGCCGCCGTCGCCGCTGCCCAAGCCGCGTTCCCCACTTGGGCGGCGCTGGCGCCCAACGAGCGGCGCACCCGTTTGCTCGCCGCCGCCGAGCAATTGCAGGCGCGCAGCGCGGAATTTATCGCCGCGGCCGGTGAAACCGGCGCCATGGCCAACTGGTATGGCTTTAACGTGCGCCTGGCGGCCAACATCCTGCGCGAAGCCGCGTCGATGACCACCCAGATCACCGGCGATGTGATCCCTTCCGATGTGCCAGGCAGTTTCGCCATGGCCCTGCGTCAACCCTGCGGCGTGGTGCTGGGTATCGCGCCATGGAATGCCCCGGTCATCCTCGCCACCCGTGCCATTGCTATGCCGCTGGCCTGTGGCAATACCGTGGTGCTCAAAGCCTCGGAGTTGAGCCCGGCGGTACACCGTTTGATTGGCCAGGTGCTGCAGGATGCCGGGCTTGGCGATGGCGTGGTCAACGTCATCAGCAATGCCCCGGCGGATGCTGCCGCGATTGTCGAGCGGCTGATCGCCAACCCGGCCGTACGCCGAGTCAATTTCACCGGCTCGACCCATGTCGGGCGCATTGTCGGCGAACTCTCGGCGCGTCACCTCAAACCGGCCTTGCTGGAGTTGGGCGGCAAGGCACCGTTGCTGGTGCTCGACGACGCCGACCTCGACGCTGCTGTGGCGGCGGCAGCGTTTGGTGCCTATTTCAACCAGGGCCAGATTTGCATGTCCACCGAGCGTTTGATTGTCGATGCCAAGGTCGCCGATGCCTTCGTTGCCAAGCTGGCGGCCAAGGTCGCAACCCTGCGCGCCGGGGATCCCGCTGCAGCGGATTCGGTGCTGGGTTCCCTGGTGGATGCCAGCGCCGGTACGCGCATCAAAGCCCTGATCGACGATGCGCTGGCCAAAGGCGCACGCCTGGTGGCAGGCGGTCAACTGGACGGCAGCATCCTGCAGCCGACCCTGATCGATGGCGTCACCGAGCACATGCGCTTGTACCGCGAAGAGTCCTTTGGCCCGGTGGCGGTGCTGCTGCGCGGTGACGGTGATGAAGCATTGCTGCGCCTGGCCAACGACTCCGAGTTCGGCCTGTCGGCGGCGATCTTCAGTCGCGACACCGGGCGTGCACTGGCCCTGGCGCAGCGGGTGGAGTCGGGCATTTGCCATATCAACGGCCCGACTGTGCATGACGAGGCGCAGATGCCCTTTGGCGGGGTCAAGTCCAGCGGCTACGGCAGCTTTGGCGGCAAGGCCTCGATCGAGCACTTCACGCAATTGCGCTGGGTGACCTTGCAGAACGGGCCACGGCATTACCCGATCTGAACCGGCGCCGCGACATAACAATAACAAGGCGGCTGTGATCCGCCTTGATGGAGGACATCCCTGTGAGTTCCGAATTCAGACCGCAACCCCGGCCCGCGCCGCGATACCGCGAGGTGTCCATCGGCCACGCGCCGGTGCAGGTCACTGAAGAGCAGGGCGTGCTGCATATGCGTTCCCTGGAGCCGCTGGCCGAATTACCGGCGCGCCTGCTTGATCGCTTGGTGCATTGGGCCCAGGTGCGGCCCGAGCAGACGTTTATTGCGGCACGCCAGGCGGGCGGTGATTGGCGCCGTGTCAGTTACAGGGAGATGCTCGACAGCGTGCGCGCGATTGCCCAGGGCCTGCTGGGTTACGGGCTCTCGGCGCATAAGCCGCTGGCGCTGCTGTCGGGCAACGACATCGAGCATTTGCAGGTGGCGCTCGGCGCCATGTACGCCGGCATTCCTTACTGCCCGGTGTCGCCGGCGTATTCGTTGTTGTCCCAGGATTTCGCCAAGCTGCGGCATGTGTGCGACCTGCTGCAACCGGGGTTGGTATTCGTCAGCGATGCAGCGGCGTACCAGCGTGCCATCGACGCTGTATTGCCAGCCGAGACACCGCTGATCTGCGTGCGCGGTCAGGTGCCCGGGCGCAGTCAGGTCAGCTTCGCCAGCCTGCTGCAAACACCTGGAGGCAGTGCAGCCGACCAGGCATTCGATGCAACCGGCCCCGACAGCATCGCCAAGTTTCTCTTCACCTCGGGCTCGACCAAATTGCCCAAGGCGGTGGTCACCACGCAACGTATGCTCTGCGCCAACCAGCAAATGCTGTTGCAGACGTTTCCGGTGTTTGGTGAAGAGCCGCCCGTGCTGGTGGACTGGCTACCGTGGAACCACACCTTTGGCGGCAGCCACAATGTCGGCATCGTGCTCTACAACGGCGGTACGTTTTACCTCGACGATGGCAAACCCACGGTCCAGGGGTTTGCCGAGACCCTGCGCAACCTCAAGGAGGTTTCGCCCACGGCCTACCTGACGGTGCCCAAAGGCTGGGAAGAACTGGTCAACGCCCTGGAACAGGACGCCGAGTTGCGCGAGCGCTTTTTTGCGCGAATGAAACTGTTCTTTTTCGCCGCCGCAGGTCTGTCGCAAAGTGTCTGGGACCGCCTCGACCGCGTGGCCGAACAGCATTGCGGTGAACGCATTCGCATGATGGCCGGGCTGGGCATGACCGAGGCCGCACCGTCCTGCACGTTCACCACCGGGCCGTTGTCCATGGCCGGCTATATCGGTTTGCCCGCGCCGGGGTGCGAGGTGCGCCTGGTACCGTTGGGCGGCAAGTTCGAAGGGCGCTTTCGCGGGCCGCACATCATGCCCGGATACTGGCGGGCGCCCGAGCAGACCGCCGAGGTGTTCGACGAGCAGGGCTTCTACTGCTCGGGTGACGCGATCAAGCTCGCTGACCCCCAGCAGCCGCAACTGGGGCTGATGTTCGACGGACGTATCGCCGAGGACTTCAAGCTGTCCTCCGGGGTATTTGTCAGCGTCGGGCCGTTGCGCAATCGCGCGGTGCTCGAAGGTTCGCCCTATGTGCAGGACCTGGTGATTGCCGCACCGGACCGCGAATGCCTGGGTGCCCTGGTGTTCCCCAGGCTCTACGAGTGCCGTCGGCTGTCGGGCTTGAGCGCCGACGCCAGTGACGCCCAGGTGCTGGCCAGCGCGCCGGTGCGCCAGTGGTTCGGTGACTGGTTGCAGCGGCTCAATCGCGAGGCCACTGGTAATGCCAGTCGCCTGGAATGGATTGCCGTGCTCGATGAGCCGGCGTCCATCGACCGTGGGGAAATCACCGATAAAGGCTCGATCAACCAGCGTGCGGTACTGCAATGGCGCGCGGCGAGGGTCGAAGCACTGTATCGCGGTGAAGACCCTACGATTCTGCGCGCCGGGCCCAAGCCTTGAACAGCATCGGGCAGTATTCGGCGTTTGCCGATGCGGCGGTTTTCGAGGCGGTGCGCACCCCGTGGGTCGACCTCGGTGGCGCCCTGTCCCAGGTGTCGCCCATCGATCTGGGGATCAAGGTTGGTCGCGAAGTGCTGGCGCGAGCCGGCATCGACCCTGGGGCGGTGGACAGCGTACTGGCCGGCTCCATGGCCCAGGCCAGCTTTGATGCCTACTTGCTGCCACGGCATATCGGCTTGTACAGCGGGGTGGCGCAAGCGGTGCCGGCACTGGGGGTGCAGCGCATCTGCGCCACCGGTTTCGAGCTGTTGCGCCAGGCCGCTGAACAGGTGCGTGACGAGGTGCAATTGGCCTTATGCGTGGCCAGTGAATCCATGTCGCGCAACCCGATTGCCGCCTACACCCACCGCAGCGGGTTTCGTCTGGGAGGCGAGGTGCAATTCAAGGATTTTCTCTGGGAGGCCCTGTACGACCCGGCCCCTGGCCTGGACATGATCGCCACCGCCGACAACCTGGCGCGCCGCTACAGCCTGAGCCGCGAGGCCGTCGACCGCTACGCCTGCGATAGCCACCAGCGCGCCTTGCAGGCGCAGCGTGACGGCGCTTGGGCTGAAGAAATCGTGACGGTCGATAACCAGGTGTTCGAGCTTGAGGGGTATCAACCCAGAGGCATCAGCCTGGCACGTCGGGCCAGTGCCGTCAGTGAGGACAGCCACCCACGGCCCACCGATCTTGCGGCCCTGACGCGTTTGCGCGCCGTGCATCCAGGCGGCGTGCAAACCGCCGGCAACAGTTGCGCAGTGGTCGATGGCGCAGCGGCAGCGCTGGTGGGGCGTGCCTCGGCCTGCACGCGTCCGGTCCTGGCCCGGCTGCTGGCCAGCGCGGTGGTCGGTGTGGCCCCCGAGTTCATGGGCATCGGCCCGGCGCCAGCGATCCGTCTGCTGCTGCAACGCAGCGGGTTGAACCTGGGCGACATCGGCCGTTTCGAGATCAACGAAGCCCAGGCGGCCCAGGTGCTCGCGGTGGCGCAGGAGCTGGAGCTGGACAGCACCCGGCTCAACGTCCAGGGCGGCGCCCTGGCCGTGGGTCATCCGCTGGCGGCCACCGGCCTGCGCCTGGTGATGACCCTGGCTCGACAACTGCGTCAGCACAACCTGCGCTACGGAATTGCCGCGGCGTGTGTGGGCGGTGGGCAGGGCATGGCGTTGCTGATCGAGAACCCTGTCTACCGCGCTTGATTTTTTTTAGTCGATGAGGTGTCTTGATGTGGAGCTATGAGGCGCCCTTGCGCGATATGCAATTTGTCCTGGAACACTGGTTGCAGGCGCCCGACACCTGGCGGTGCAGCCCGGCGTTCGAGGCCCTGGACCTGCCGCTGGCGCTACAGGTGCTGGAGGAGGCGGCACGCTTCAGTCAGGGCGTATTGGCGCCGTTGAATAGCAGCGGTGATCGCCAGGGCTGCCGCTGGCAGGCGGGGCAGGTCAGCACCCCGGACGGCTTTGCCGAGGCCTATCGCGCTTATGTCGAAGGTGGCTGGCCGGCGCTGGCGTGTGCCGAGGCCCAGGGCGGGCAGGGCTTGCCGCAGCTGCTCGATGCGGCGCTCCAAGAGATGCTCTACGCCAGCAATCACGCCTGGGCCATGTACACCGGGATCGCCCACGGTGCCTACTTGTGCCTCAAGACCCACGCGGCGCCCTGGCTGCAGGCGCGCTACCTGCCCGACATTGTCAGCGGCCAGGCCTTGCCCACCATGTGCCTGACCGAGCCCCAGGCCGGCAGCGATGTCGGCTTGCTGCGCTGTCGCGCCGAACCCCGGGCGGATGGCAGTTATCGCCTCAGCGGCAGCAAACTGTTTATTTCCGGCGGCGAGCACGACTTCACGGCTAATATCCTGCACCTGGTGCTGGCGCGCCTGCCCGATGCGGCGCCGGGCAGCCGTGGCATCTCACTGTTCCTGGTGCCCAAGCAACTGGACGATGGCCAGGCCAATGGTGTGCGGTGTGACGGCATTGAGCACAAGATGGGCATCAAGGGCAGTGCCACCTGTTCGCTGGTATTCGATGGCGCCCAAGGCTGGCTGATCGGCGAGGCCAATCGTGGCCTGGCGGCGATGTTCGTGATGATGAATTCGGCGCGCCTGCATGTCGGCCTGCAAGGTCTGGGGCATGTCGAGGCAGCTTGGCAGAATGCCCGTCAGTACGCCGCCGAGCGCTTGCAAATGCGCGCACCGTCAAGGCCGGAAGAGGTGGTGGCCCAGGCGGCTGACCCGATCCGCTATCACCCGGCCATGCGCCGTGTGTTGCTGGCGTTGCGCACCACCAGCGAGGGCATGCGCGCCATCGGCTATTGGGCGGCGCACCTGCTTGATCAGGCCGAGCATGAACAGGACGCGTCGGCCGCCGAGTTAGCGCCGTTGCTGACCCCCGTCATCAAGGCGTTTTTCACTGAACAGGGCTTTCGCCAGGCCAGCAATGCGTTGCAGGTGTTCGGCGGTTACGGCTATGTCACCGAGTTCGCCATCGAGCAAACCCTGCGGGACAGTCGCATCGCGATGATCTACGAGGGCAGCAATGAGATCCAGGCCAATGACCTGTTGCTGCGCAAAGTGCTGGGGGATGAGGGCCGAGCCTTTGGCCTGCTGCTGGCCGAGCTGCGCGCCGAGGCCGGGCAGGGCGGCCAGCATGTCGAATGCGCAGGGTTCTCCCGGGCGTTGGACAGCCTGTGCGACTCACTGGCCAGTGTGGTGAGCGCCCTACGTGAACGCTCGCACGAAGACAGTGAATACCCCTATCGGGCTGCGCCGGATTTCCTCCAGCTCTGTGGCGTGGCGTTGCTGGCCTTTGCCTGGGCGCGTGCGGCGCGGGTGTCCAGGGCGTTGCCCGAAGATGATCCGTTGCGTGCCGCCAAGCTGCAAAGCGCCGGTTTCTTTTTCGATTACCTGCCGTCCCGGCTGGCACAGCACCTGGGCGCCATAAACGGCGCACGCGCGGCGCTGGCGTTCATCTGACGGCGTCAGGCGCTTACGGTACTATGGCAGCCCACGTGTTCTGGAAGTTGCCTGGATGAGTAAACCCGGTCAATTGGTGCTGGTTGCACTGCGCAAGATGATTGCCAGCGGGGAGTTGGCGGCGGGCGAGCGGCTGATGGAAATTCCCACGGCGCAGCTGTTCGGCGTGTCGCGCATGCCCGTGCGCATGGCGTTCCGTACGCTCGAGCAGGAAGGGCTGCTGGTGCCCTTTGGTGGGCGCGGCTATCAGGTGCGCTCGGTCAGCCCCAGCGATATTGCCGGCGCCGTCGAAGTGCGTGGCGTGCTTGAGGGCCTGGCAGCGCGTCAGACCGCCGAGCTTGGTTTATCCGATGCGGCACGTGCGGCGCTGGAGCGCTGCCTGGTGGAAGGCGATCAACTGTTCGAAAAGGGCTACGTGACCGAGGATGACCTTGAGGTTTATCACGACCTGAACATGCGCTTTCACCAGGTCATCGTGGCAGACAGCCACAACCCTGCGATTGCTGATGCACTGGCGCGCAACGATCATCTGCCGTTCGCCTCGGTGACGGCGCTGGCGGTGGATCGCGAGGACATGGCCCGTGAATACCGGCGCTTCAACTTTGCCCACATGCAACACCACTCGGTGTTCGATGCCCTGGTCAATCGCCAGGGCGCACGGGCCGAAGCCATCATGCGTGAGCATGCCAACGCCACCTTGCGCTACGCCGAAATCTTCAGTGCAGCCACCGCCGACGCGCGCATGAAGGTGATCTTGCCCGCGTCGTGACGCGGTTCAGATATCGAGCACCAGCAGTGGGGTTTTCGAGCGCGAGCAGCAGGGCGTGAACTGGTCATTGAGGGCTTGTTCCTGCTCGGTGAGGAACAGGTCGCGGTGCTCCGGTACGCCTTCGAGCACACGGGTCAGGCAGGTGCCGCAAATCCCTTGTTCGCAAGACACGGCAATCTCGATGCCGTGGCTTTCCAGGACCTGGACCACGGTCTTGTCAGCCGGTATTTCAAACACCTGGCCGCTGCTGCCGAGCTTCACCGAAAAGCCGCCGTCGAGGCTGCTGTCCACCGGCGCCGCCGTGAAGTATTCGCGATGCAGGCAATCTTCCTGCCAGCCCTGGGCGCGAGCGCTGTCGAGCACATGCTGCATGAAGCCGCCGGGTCCGCAGACATACAGGTGCACGTCCTGCGCTGGCGCCGCCAGCACCTGGGCGGCATTCAGGGCGGTGTGAGGCTGCTCATCGAAATGCAGGAACACCTGCTCGGCAAACGCAGAATCCTTGAGCCGCTGCACAAACGCCGCCCTTTCACTGGCGCGGGCGCAGTAATGCAGTTCGAACTCGGCACCCGCGTGGGCCAGGCGTTCGGCCATGCATAGGATCGGCGTGATGCCGATGCCGCCGGCAAACAGCAGGCTGCGCCGCGCGTCGTGCGCCAGGGCAAACAGGTTGCGCGGTTCGCTGATCTTCAGGTGGGTGCCCTCGCGTACTTGCTCGTGCAGGCTGCGCGAGCCGCCCCGGGAGGCCGGGTCCTTGAGCACGCCGATCAAATAGCGATGCCGTTCTTCAGGGTGATTGCACAGGGAATACTGGCGCACCAGCCCGTCAGGCAGGTGCACGTCAATGTGTGCGCCGGCACTGAAGGCCGGCAGCGGCTGGCCGTCGACACTCGCCAGTTCATAGCTGCAAATGTCCTGGGCTTCGTTGTTACGGGATACCACCACCACATCGATCATGTTCAGTCCTCGCAAAGTTGTCGCGCTGTTCAGGCGGTGGTGGTGGCGATCAGTTGTGGTTCGGTGGCGCGTTCCTTGGCGATCAGACGCTCCAGGATCTTGCGTGACTGCACGCCGCCGGCATCGATATTCAGCTTGAGCAGGTTGCGCTCCGGGTGGGCGAGCAGGTTCTGCTGCTGGCGTTCGAGCATTTCCAGGTCTTCGCTGAAAATCTTGCCCTGGCCTTCGCGAATGCTGGCGGTCAGTGCCTGGTCCTGAGGGTTGAAGTTGCGCGCCATGCCCCAGAAGTACCAGATCGAAGTATCGGTTTGCGGCGTGATGAAGTCCACCACGATGCTTGCAGCCTTGTGCTCGGGCGCGGCGTTATAGCCGCCCTTGCCGGCGTGGGCCACGCCAACTTCGATCAGCACATGGCTGGGCGGGGTGAAGCGGCAGATCTGCCAGCGGTCCACCGGCACGTCATCGGCGAGGTTGTTGCCGCGTAGGGCCATGCGCCAGAACGGTGGGGCCATGATGTTTTCCATATGGCGTGCGGTGATCACTTCATCGCCTTGCACCGTGGTCACGGGCGGCGCTTCGTCGATTTCCTTCTGGCCGATGCTGGAGGCGTGAACGTAGGTTTCGTGGGTCAGGTCCATCAGGTTGTCGATCATCAGGCGGTAATCGCACTGGATATCAAACAGCCCACCGCCGTAGGCCCACTGGTCACTTACAGCCCATTCCAGATGATGAATCAGCGCCGGGTCGGCCTGGCTCTGATCGCCGGGCCACACCCAGATGAAACCGTAGCGCTCAACCACAGCAAAGGTATTGTTGCACGGGAAACCACGCACCCGCTGCCCGGGCATTTCGACCGTCTTGCCGTCGCCGCCCATGACCAGCCCGTGGTAGCCGCAGACCAGGTTGCCGTTCTCGACATAACCCAGCGAGAGCGGCGCGCCGCGATGGGGGCAGAAGTCTTCCACGGCCACCACAACGCCTTGCTGGCCACGATAAAACACCATTTTTTCGCCGCAGATCTGTCGACCCAAAGGCTTTTGCGCGATTTCATCGGGGGTGCAGGCTACATACCACGTGTTCTTGGGGTACATGACGACTCTCCAGGCAATGGATTATTTTTATTTAGTGGATCCATTAGATGTGGCGATGCAAAGAGAGTCAATCTTTCTTAGGTGTTTTGCTGGGCGATTATCGGACGTTTTGGGTTTTAATGGATCCACTGATGAGTTTTCAGTAACGAATCATCACCGACTTCAGCTCGGTGTAGTCATCAATGAATGCACTGCCGAACTCCCGGCCTATCCCCGAGGATTTGTTGCCGCCAAACGGCACCGCCGGGTCCAGCATCGTGTGCATGTTCACCCACACGGTACCGGCTTCGATGGCGGGCACCATGCGCAGGGCCTTGCCCAGGTCGTTGGTCCAGAGGCTGGCGCTCAAGCCGTACGGGGTGTTGTTCATCAGCGCCAGCAGTTCTTCTTCGGTGTCGTAGGGGAAGAAGGTCGCAATCGGGCCGAAGGTCTCCTCGTTGAGCAAGGTGTCGTTGACGCTGTTGGCGAGGATGATCGTCGGCTCGACGTAACAGCCCGGACGGTCGATCAGGTTGCCGCCATGAATGATGGTGTTGTTTTCGGCGCGAGCCTTGGCGAAGAACTCGCCGAGTTTGAGTTGATGCTGGCGGTTGGTGACCGGACCGAATTCGGTGCGCTCATCCAGGGGCGAGCCGATGTTCAGCGCGCTCAAGCGTTCGGCCAGTTTGGCCATGACCGCCTCGATCTGCGAGCGATGCACAAAGAAGCGTTCGGCGGCGGCGCAGATTTGCCCGGAATGTAAAAAGCCCGCTTCGATGATGCCGTTGACGGCCTTGTCCAGCTCCACATCGCGCAGGAACCCGGCCGAATTTTTCCCGCCCAGCTCAAGGGTGGTCCGGGTCAGCCCGGCACCCATGGCGCTCTGGCCCACCGCAATCCCGGTCGGCACGGAACCGGTGAACGACACCTTGTTTGTGCCGGGGTGCTCGATCAGCCCTTTGCCCACCATGCCGCCCCCGGTCAGGACATTCAGCGCACCGGCGGGAAGGCCGGCTTCAATCGCCAGTTCGGCGATGCGCAGGATGGTCAGTGGCGTGAATTCACTGGGCTTGATGATGATGCTGCATCCGGTTACCAGCGCCGAGGCGAGTTTCCAGATGGCGATCATGGTCGAGAAATTCCACGGCACGATGCCGACCACCACCCCCACGGGTTCGCGCAGGGTGAACGCGGTGTAGCGCTCGCCAGCGAAGGAGGGCAGCGACGGGGTGATGGTCTGGCCGCTGATCTTGGTGGCCCAGCCGGCGTAGTAACGCAGGAAATGCGCGGCCTGGTCGACTTCGAAGGCTCGGGAAATCTGGATGATCTTGCCCGACTGGCAGGTCTCGATCTGCGCCAGTTCTTCGCGGTGCTGCTCCAGCAGGTCGGCCAGTTTGAGCAGCACGTTGCCGCGTGTCGCCGGTGCCACTTGTGACCACTGCGTGAAGCCGCGCCGCGCCGATGCCACGGCCGCATCGATATCAGCCGGGTCGGCGTCGGCGACCTGGGCGATGACCTGGCCGTTGGCCGGGTTGATCACGTCCAGGGTCTGGTTGGAATGACTTTGAACGTAGCCACCGTCGATGAACAGCGCATGGTTTCGACTGAGGAAGGCTTCAACTTGGGGCAGCAGTGGAATATCGCTCATGGGGTTTTCCTGGTGGCAGACATTGAAAAGTCCGAGGTTAATCCCAGTGGCCTGGCCGGGCTTGACTGTGGCTGCCGCCTGTCATGTCTGTGGCTGCCAGCGCCTGTGGACGGCTGATCACCGCACGCCTATGAAAAGTACAATCTTGACTCTGGAAGGTGCATGTTCTGCCAGCAAGGCTCGCACCATACTGGCCCTGCATCCGGCGCCACTCCTGGATTTCACGAGTGGCCTGGACATCCAATAATAAGCAGGGCCATCCATGAAAAAGCCAAACCCGCTCCTCGAAGACCTCAAATCCATCCTGCCGACTATCGCTGCCAATGCCTTCATGGCCGAGCAAGACCGTAAGGTGCCCGCCGAGAATATTGCACTGCTCAAAAGCATCGGCCTGCACCGCGCCTTTCAGCCCAAAGCGTTCGGCGGCATGGAACTGTCGCTGCCACAGTTTGCCGACTGCATCGCCTTGCTCGCCGGGGCCTGCGCCAGCACCGCCTGGGCCATGAGCCTGTTGTGTACCCACAGCCATCAACTGGCCCTGTTCTCGGCCCAATTGCAGCAGGAGGTTTGGGGCACTGACCCGAACGCCACGGCCAGCAGCAGCATCGCGCCGTTCGGGCGCACCGAGGAAGTCGAGGGCGGTGTGTTGTTCAGCGGTGAAATGGGCTGGAGCAGTGGGTGTGATCACGCCGAGTGGGCGATCGTGGGGTTTCGTCGCAATAACGCTCAAGGCACTCAGGACTACTGTTTCGCGGTACTGCCGCGCAGCGATTATCAGATTCGCGATGACTGGTTTGCGGCGGGCATGAAAGGCAGCGGCACCAAGACCTTGATCATCGACAAGGTCCGGGTGCCGGAGCACCGCATCCAAAAAGCCAAGGACATGATGGAGGGCAAGTCCGCAGGCTTCGGGTTGTATCCCGACAGCAAGATTTTCTATTCGCCGTACCGGCCGTATTTTGCCAGTGGTTTTTCCACGGTCAGCCTGGGCGTCGCCGAGCGGATGCTCGAGGTGTTCCGTGAAAAAACCAAGACCCGCGTACGTGCCTACACCGGCGCAGCGGTCGGTGCCGCGACCCCGGCGTTGATGCGCCTGGCCGAGTCGACTCACCAGGTGGCCGCCGCCCGTGCCTTCCTCGAAAAAACCTGGGGCGAACACGCTGAACACAGTGAGCAGCAGCGATATCCAAGCCGTGAAACCCTGGCGTTCTGGCGCACCAACCAGGCCTACGCCACCAAAATGTGCATCCAGGCAGTGGACCGCCTGTTCGAGGCTGCCGGCGGCAATGCCTGGTTCGAACACAACGAAATGCAGCGCCTGTTCCGCGATTCGCACATGACCGGTGCCCACGCCTACACCGACTACGACGTCTGTGCACAGATCCTCGGCCGCGAGCTGATGGGCCTGGAACCCGACCCAAGCATGATCTGAACCGGCTTTTGATAACAACAATCAGGGCTGCGCCCGACGCAGCCCGGGAGTCTTGCATGTCTGAATCGACCTTTGACCCACGCGCCTTTCGCCGCGCCCTGGGCAACTTTGCCACGGGCGTGACCGTGGTCACCGCAGCGGATGCCTCTGGCCGCAAGGTGGGCGTTACCGCCAACAGCTTCAACTCGGTGTCCCTGGACCCGCCGCTGGTATTGTGGAGTATCGACAAACGCTCCAGCAGCCACGGGGTGTTCGAGGAGGCCAGCCATTTTGCGGTCAACGTGCTGGCGGCGGACCAGATCGACCTCTCGAACAATTTTGCCCGGCCCAAGGATGATCGCTTCGCCGAGATCGCCTATGAACCGGGCGAGGGCGGGGCGCCCGTGTTCGCCGATTGTTCGGCGCGGTTTCACTGCGAGAAATTCCAGCAGGTGGACGGCGGCGATCACTGGATAATGATCGGCAAGGTCGTGGCCTTCGATGATTTCGGCCGTGCGCCGCTGCTTTATCATCAGGGCGCTTATTCCATGGTCCTGCCCCATACGCGCATGACCAAGCGTGACGAGGGCCAGCCCCCCAGCAGTCATTTTCAGGGGCGCCTGAGCCACAACCTGTATTACCTGATGACCCAGGCCGTGCGTGCCTACCAATCCAGCTATCAGCCCCGGCAACTGTCCACCGGCCTGCGCACCAACGAGGCGCGGATGCTGATGGTGCTGGAGAACGACGCCCGCCTGAGCGCCAGCGACCTGCTGCGGGAAGTGGCGATGCCGGTGCGGGAAATCGAGGATGCCGTGGCTAACCTCAAGCGCAAGGGGCTGGTGGCCGACGACAACGGCGTCTATTTGACGCCGGCTGGTATCGAGCAGACGGAAGACCTGTGGGCCATCGCGCGTGAACAACAGGAGAAGGTATTTGCCGAGTTCAGCGCAGACCAGGTCGAAACCTTCAAGACCGTGTTGAAGCAACTGATCAGCCACTGCTGATTACCTTAGTCAAGGATAACCACTGTACCTGTGGCGAGGGAGCTTGCTCCCGTGGCGGCCTGACATTCGCTCGAACCCTATCAGGTGTAAATTGATCAAAATGTGGGAGCTGGCTTGTCGAATCGTCGCACCGCTGCGAAGGCGGCCTGCGAGTCGACCATGTGCTTGGGTTGGAATGAGTACATATCCATTTCTGCGGTAACGGCTAATTTGGGTTCCGCCCTTACGGCGGCTCACTTTTGATGGAGCGCAAAAGTAAGCAAAACGCTCTTGCCCCACCACTCTGCACCTCGCTTAGGCTCGGTGTGCCCTCACTCCGGTTTGAATCCGTGGGCCGCCGCAATGGGCCATCCTTGGCCCAGTGCGGCTAACCCGGCGTCCTGCCGGGTTACCCACGGATTCAAGCCTGCGTTCGGCCAGCGTGGGTGACGGGGCGCCTGAGATCAAAAGCAAAAGCACGGCGGCCTTATAGCCGACCGGATTCTTACTGTCGATCTGGGTCAACTGTGGGAGCTGGCTTGCCTGCGATGGCATCACCCTGGTTTACCTGATGTACCGAGTTGCCTGCATCGCAGGCAAGCCAGCTCCCACAATTTGAATCTCCATTCATAAGGCAGATATCCCCCCGGTGTCAGGGTAGTTGTCGTGTCCTCCGCTTTTTAAAGTATTCCGAGGGCGGCAAGAGTAAGGTCATGCCTTTCTACTCAGAAGGGCACAGCCACGGTCAGTTGACTGTAGAGGTTGGTGCCATTGCCACCCACCTGGTTACCCCCGGTGTCGGCATCCTTTTTGGGTTGGTAAATACCCACCAGCGGGCTGATGATCAGGTGGCTGTTGACCGCCCATTCGGCGTACAGGTCCAACTCCCGGGCATCCAGGTTCAATGCATCGTTTTTGCGCAGGGTATTGAAGTCGAAGTACAGCGCGCCGACCGTCAGGTTCTCCAGCGGCGTCGCCTTGAGACCGACGTGATGGACGCCGGTGTTGCTATTGAACGGGCCGGCATAGTTGGAGGCCACTTCACCCTGGAACCAGGTGCCGTAACCGGTGCTGAGCCCGGTAAACAGCGGGTCCCATTTTTGCGAGTAACGCGTGTAGCGGTAGGTCAGCTTCGGTGCCCAGCCAACATCGGCGAAGGTGTAGCCGGCCTCGGCATACCAGGCTTTTTCGGGGCCGGCATCCTTGTCTTGCCAGGCGTATTCGAAGGCGAAGCTGGCGTTGTCGATGCCCGCGCTGCCTTCGCCGCGCACGCTGTAGGTGTCCAGGCCCTCGCGCTGTTTCTGGAAGTCGCTGGCCCACTGGTTGGTGACGTTCATGCCGTGGACCCAGGTCAACCCCAACGTACCGGCGGCGCCCGTGTAGTCGAGGGTGCCCGCCGCCAGTTCGGTTTCTGCCTGGGCGCGGTTATCCGACTTGAGCCACAGCACCGAACCGTGCAGGCCCTCTTGCCCGCCCAGGCGCAGCACGGCAGTGCGGTCGAAGGCGTGCCGTGCCGCCAGGTAATAGGCGCCGCCACGGTTCAGCGCACCGTCAGCCGGGCCGTTGCCCAGGTTGGGGCCGTCGTCGTTGATCAGGAACCCCCGGCCAATCTTGACCACCTGGCGACCGACGGAGAAATCCACACCGTCCTTGCCCAGCGCCGGGAACAGGTCGGCTGAGCGCCATCCCAGGTACGCGTCTTCGATTTTGGTTGTGCGCTCGCTGCCATCGGTGTTGCCCGCTGCATCGCCGTCGCCCCAGGTGCCGGAGCTGACCCAATTGAGCGCGCCATACGCGCTGCCATGCCCGGCCAGGCCCTGATCGCCGCTCACCCCATACTTGATGAAACCTTCGCGCCAGGTCGAGCCGCCGGGAGTACCGTCGTAGTTGTGACGGCTGTTGAACAAGCCGTACACCGCCAGGAAGTCCGCGTTCAGATGCGTGTCATCGTCGGCATACAGCTCGTACGCCTGGGCCGAAGAGTGGCCGATCAGGAGCGCGATACCCAGGCCAACGGCCTTGGACAGCGTGCGGGTTTTCAGTGTGTGCTCCATTGTTATGTTCCCCAGCGTGGTTGGACAGCCAATAGGTCGAGGACGCATTAAGATGACCGGGAGCGGGGGAAGTCTTTCACCTGCGTGCCACGCAATTGATCCTGCCCGCCAAGCCGTATGCCTTGGCAGGCAGCAACAAAAGCGACGGCAGACATGGGCAAGACGATCAGCGTGTGTGAGGCGCACAGTGATTTTGCGCACGATGCCGTTTCGATCAAGGACTGGCTGGGGAGGGCTTTATTGCCGGCTCCTTGTACGGCTCGATGCATCCACTCAGAAATCCGCTTTCGAGGATCCGTACCATGTCGATCAATGACCGACTCACACAGCATTTGAAACGCGGCAGCGTCGGGTTTCCGACCGCACTGGCCAGCACCATTGGCCTGATCATGGCCAGCCCGGTGATTCTCACCGCGACCATGGGCTTTGGTATCGGCGGCAGCGCCTTCGCGGTGGCCATGCTGATCGCGGTAGTCATGATGCTGGCCCAGGCGACGACCTTTGCCGAAGCGGCCTCGATCCTGCCGACCACCGGTTCGGTCTACGATTACATCAACTGCGGCATGGGCCGTTTCTTTGCGATCACGGGCACGTTATCGGCCTACCTGATCGTGCATGTGTTCGCCGGGACGGCGGAGACGATTCTGTCGGGGGTCATGGCCCTGGTGAACTTCGAGCACCTCAACACCCTGGCGGAATCTGCAGGCGGTTCCTGGTTGCTTGGGGTCGGGTTTGTGGTGGTGTTCGGCATTCTCAATGCCTTTGGCGTCAGCGCCTTCGGCAGGACCGAGATCATCCTGACCTTCGGCATGTGGACCACACTGATGGTGTTTGGTGTGATGGGCCTGATCGCGGCACCGGCGGTGCAACTGGAGGGGTGGTTCGGTGTATCGCTGGTGGGCACCGACCTGGTCACCATTCTGTCGTTGGTGGGCATGGCCATGTTCATGTTCGTTGGCTGTGAGTTCGTTACGCCGTTGGCGCCGGACCTGCGCAACTCGGCCAAGGTCATGCCCAAGGCCATGATTTTCGGCTTGTTGAGCGTGGCCACCTGCATGTTCATCTACGGCGCCGCGATGAAGCGCCAGGTGGAAAACGTGTTGCTGGATGCCGCCACCGGCGTGCACCTGCTCGACACGCCCATGGCGATTCCCCGCTTTGCCGAGCAGGTCATGGGGGATATCGGCCCGCTGTGGCTGGGCATCGGTTTTCTGTTTGCCGGTGCCGCCACCATCAACACGCTGATGGCGGGTGTGCCGAGGATTCTCTACGGCATGGCGGTGGATGGCGCGCTGCCCAAGGTGTTCACCTACTTGCACCCGCGCTTCAAGACGCCGCTGCTGTGCATCCTGGTGGCGATGCTGATTCCGTGTCTGTACGCCCTGTGGTTGGGCGGCAACACCGATAACATCATGCACCTGGTGCTGGCGGCGGTGTGTGCGTGGAGTTTTTCCTACCTGCTGGTGACGCTGTCGGTGGTTATCCTGCGTATCCGTCGTCCCGATCTGCCACGGGCTTATCGCTCGCCGTTCTTCCCGTTGCCACAGATTCTTTCCAGCGTGGGTATCTTGCTGGGCATGTGGTTCATTACCCCGCCCGGCATGAACCCCGCGGATATTTATGTGCCTTTTGGGGTGATGCTCGGGGTCACGGCGGCCTACGCGTTGTTCTGGACATTGGTGGTGCAGAAGGTCAATCCATTCAAGCCCGCTTCGGTTGAAGAAGTGCTGGCCAAGGAGTTTTCCCATGAGCCTGGTAACCCTCACAACGCTTATCTCGAACAGGCTGCAAAAGCTGTCTGAGCTGTTCAGTGCCCAGCGGGCCCCGGCCGGGTACCGTCCCGGGGTCACGCTGGAGTACCTGCGACGCAACCTCGGGCAGGCAAGTTTTACCGCGACCGGGCCAGCCCGTGCTGCGTTTTGCCTGGATGATGTCGGCCTGCGGGTGGACGTTACCGAACGCACCGAAGCGCAATTGCTGATGCACCTGGTCATGACTGAATTCATGATCAAGGTGCCCGCCTCAGAGCAGGGCAGCGCACGCTTTGAGCTGCACCACAGCGGGTCGATTCGGCGCATGGGGCTGACCTGTCGGCAACGGGCCGGAGCGCCGGCGTTGCTGACCCGGCTCCAGGCTGCTTTGAACAACGACCTCGCCCTGCACCAGGCGTTGATGGTGCTGGACTTCAAACGCCTGCACATCGAGTTGAGCGGGCACCAGTGGCAGGTGCGGCTGGAACATATGGGCGGCAGCGAGGTGGTCAACCGCATGCCGTCGTTTCGTCGCTACATTCCGTTGAGCAGCGTGCAGCGGACAGGGTTGTTCACTGTTCTGGCGGGTTTGCAGCGAGTGTTGAGCTCGGTCTGATCGGGATACTTGGCATCATTAGTGCTTCAACAGTGGCTATCACGTACTTGTTGCGCCTATATAGATAACATGTTAACTATTAGCCAACAAAAACAAGAAGCCATTGTGGAGATGCCATGAGCACCTATCAGTCTGCGCGCTATGGGTTGGAAACCTGGACTCGGGACCTGCGAGCGGCCTGCGGCCATTTCGACACGGAACTGGCCTTCAACCGTGCGCTGTTCATCGGTGAAGTGTCCGTGCACTCCCGTGGCGGTCTGTCACTAGCCAACCTGCGGACCAATGCCGGCTTGATCAAGCGCGAGCGGCATAACGCCGATCACGATATGGACCAGCATTGTTTCCTCCTCAGCCAGCGCAGTGGCTATTGCCAGATCACCCAGAACGGCGAGGTCATTCAGTTGGCGCCCGGCGATATGTTGCTGATGGATTCCACGGGATCGATCGAGATCAGCCCTTTTGGCCTTATCGAACATACGTCCCTGTCACTCTCACGCAACGAAGTGTGCAGGCAGCTGGGCAGTGCATCGAAAACGTTCGGCAAGATCTCCTCGAGCAAGGCCTGTGGCCGCATGCTCCATGTGCTGATGGACCAACTGTGCAGAGAAGGACTGGAGGGGCAGGATTCGATTGAAGAGGCCGAGGCACTGCAAGCGGCGTTTGTCTCCTTGCTGGGTTCAGCCTTTGAGTTGCATGACGCACCGGGCGACTGCGCCGCGTCGTTGCAAGGCAGCAACCTGCGCAGCTACGTACAGAAAGTTATCGATGAGTCCCTGACCCAGCCCGGTTTGAGCCCGGTGGGCCTGGCCAGCCGCTTGAACATCTCGGTGCGTCATTTGTACCGTTTGTTTGAAGAGCAGGACGACAGCGTCTGCCGCTACATCCAGCGTGCACGGCTCAAACGCAGTGCGGACGATTTGACCAACCCCTTCCTCAAAAGTGAGTCGATCACATCGATCGCCTACAAGTGGGGCTTCACCGATTCCGCGCATTTCAGTCGCTCGTTCAAGAAGCAATTTGACCTGTCGCCCAAGGACTTTCGGTCTACCCATCTGCAGCAAGCGGTCGGTGCGGCGTAGGTTATCCATCGATCAATGAAACCGCTCACCCTGTCGGCCCACAACATCTGCGCAGTGGCGGTCGAACACTTTGCCGATCATGGCTACGACGCTTCATCGCTGAACGAAATTGCGGGGCGGGCCGGCATGCGCAAGGCGTCGCTGTATGCGCATTTTGTCAGCAAGGCGGCGTTGTTCCAGAAGGTCTTCGAGATTGCCCTGGCGCATGAGCATCAGTACATCACGCAGTGTTTCAAGGAGGAGGCCGGGCACACAGGAGTGCCGGGGCGATTGCACCTTGAGCGGCTGAGCGGGCGGTATGAAGGGTCGGCGCACCTGCGCTTTTTGTTGCGCACGGCGTACTTTCCGCCAGCGGATATTCGTAGCGTCATTACCGCAGGATTTGAGGGATACCTGGCGCGCATTCGCCAGGCCTTTCAGTCTGCCGCGCAAGATCGCTACAAGACGGTGCAACCTGGAACGCTTGAAGTGTTTAGCGACGCCTACCTGGGCATCGTCGACAGCCTGCATGTGGAACTGATCTATTCGACGCCCCAGGGCTATGTCAAACGGCTTGCGGCTTTGTCGCGGGTGTTCAGTGATTCACTGTCAATGCTCGAAAGCGCCGACCGCTATCTACCTGATACACCTCGATCAACATGTGGGAGGGGGCTTGCTCCCGATGAGGGCTGACACTCTGCCATCGGGGCATAAGTATCTACATATCTTAGAGCGAGCCCTCTGCGTAGCAGCTGTCGAGCCCCGGCGAGGCTGCGTCAGCGGTGTGTCAGACAGGCCGCAAACGCAGCCTCGCCGGGGCTCGACAGCTGCTACGCACTCTCACATTTGAAATCTGTAGATACCTATGGCCATCGCGGGCAAGCCCACTCCTACATTTGATCCAGGTTACACCCCGATTGAGGTCATTTCACTTCAGGCAACGTCGACCCGCCATCCACCACGATGGTCTGCCCGGTGATGTAAGCCGCCAGCTCAGACGCCAGAAACACCATCGCCCCGGCGATATCCTGCGCGGCGCCGAGGCGTCCCAGTGGCACGCGGCTGGCGATGTCGGCATTGACCTGGCTGTCGCCCAGGTTATCCATGGCCGGCGTGGCAATCATCCCAGGCTCCACACCGTTGACGCGCACCTGATAGGCGGCCAGTTCCAGCGCCGCATTGCGAATAAAGCCGTTCACCCCGGCTTTTGACGCCGCGTAGTGGCTAAGCCCCGGGTAGGCAACCCGTGGCCCGGTGACTGATGAAGTGACCAGTACACAACCGCCGCCCTGGCGCTGAAACATCGGCAAGGCGGCCTGGGTCAACCAGAACAGGGCCGAGAGATTGACCGCCAACGTGCGCTCAAGAATCGCCGGGGTGATCTGCGCGAACGGCGTCAACGGAAAGTAGCCGGCGTTGTGCACCAGAATATCCAGGCGGCCCCAGCGTCTTTCTATCCCCGCTACCAATTCGAGCACCGCCGCAGCATCGGCCAGATCAACGTCGATGGCCTCGACCTGACACGCTCGCGCCGTCAGGTCATCGGCCAGCGCCTGGGCTTGCGCCAGCCGAAGGTCGGCGATCATCACACGCGCGCCACGCACTGCAAACGCCTCGACGATGGCCCCACCGATGCCTTGGGCACCGCCGGTGACCAGCACGGTTTTACCGCTGAAATTCAAGTCGTCAGGCATGTGCGGTCTCCATATGGGCGTAGGCCAGCGTGGGCACATCGACGATGCTTGAACCGCCGTCGGCGACCAGGCTCGCCCCGGTGATGATCGAGGCATCGGGGCTGGCCAGGAAGCGGCACACCTTGGCGATTTCCGTGGCGCTGGCGGGGCGCCGCAACGGCACGTCGGCGCACACGCGGGCGTAGGCTTGCTGCAGCGTGTCGCCATGGAAACTCATCAGCGGCTGCATTTCCTGGTCTGCCATCGGCGTGGTGACCCAGCCTGGGCACACCGTGTTCACGCGCACGCCGCGTGGTCCGTAGTCCCTGGCCAGGGAGCGGTTGAGCCCGAGCAGCGCATGCTTGGCAGTGGTGTAGCCGCACACTTCGGGGCCGGCGGCCAGCGAGGCGATGGAGCCGAGCAGCACGATATTACCGGCGCTTTCGATCAGCAGCGGCAGGCAGGCGCGGGCACTGTAGAACGCGCTGTCCAGGTTGCTGCGCAACGCGGCCTCCCACGTCTGCGGGCTGGTTTGGGTGGCGCTGCCGACGCCATGGCCGCCGGCGCAGGCCAGCAGCACATCGAGGCGGCCGTAGCGCTCACGAATCTGTGCGACGAAGCCTTCCCAGGTAGCTGGGCAGGCTGCGTCGCCGACCAGGACCAGGCCGCCGGCGTCCCGGGCGACCTGCTCCAGAGGCTCGCGGCGACGGCCGATCAGCACCAGGTTGGCCCCTTCGGCGGCGTACAGCCGGGCGCAGGCGGCACCGATGCCCGTGCCGGCACCGGTGATCACGATGGTCCGCGGATCAGGCATCGGGATACTCCGTGCGGTTGAGCACTTGGCAGTAGGAACTGACGGGAAAGTTCGACAGCTCATCGAAGGACGCACCGGCATAGCCGAAAATCTTGCCGTCGCTGCGGTGCTGTTGCAGGTCGATCAGTACCAGGCCGAGGGTGGGGATGATCTTTTCGCGCCAGACGAACAGGTACAGTTGATCGGCAACCTTGTAGTAATGGCAGCGGTCGGTGTCGCACAGGCCTTGCTCCACGCCCTTGAGGCACTGCCAGGCATAGAACTGATCGTTCAGGTAGATGTGCTCGTAGACCTCGCTGGGGCTGTAGCGATACAGGTTGCGCAGGCCGGTCAGTTCCTGGGTCGGCGCGTGGGGGCATTGGCCGGCTTGCCAGGGTTGGTCCAGGCTGCCGTGCAGGAAGTCCACTTCCACTGAGGTCAGGGCCTTGCCGGCCAGGGCGCGGCTGTAAAGGTCTTGCTCGGTTTGCTCGCGGTTCGGCATACGCCCGATCACGGCGGTGAACGACGCCGTGGTGGTGTCCAGCACCAGGCTGATCGACCAGGCCTGGCCGGCTTCGTGCTTGATGAAATCGACCAAGTACAGGCCCGGGCGTACCGAGGTGGCGCGGTACGCGGCAGACCCGCTGGAGTGACCATCCGCCGCGTGCCAGTGCAGCGCCTCGGTGTCAAAACGATGCTCGATCTGCCAACCGTTGGCAAAATGCAGGGTGAAGGTCTTGCCGTTGAGGTCGGCAAGGTTGGGCAGGATGAACGCGTCGGTGGCAAAACCGTCGGCGAGGGCGCCTACGGTGATCCAGTCGGATGATGTGGTCATTGCATGGCTCCGGTTGATGGAATGGACATCCCGGATCATGCGGCGGGCAATCGGGCCCGCCTATCAACCGAAGGGTTGAGGCGGCTTAAAGAAACAGCGCGGCAACCAACTCGGTACGGCTGGTCACACCTGTCTTGCGAAACAGATGGATCAAGTGAGTCTTGATAGTGGGCAGGCCGACGTCCAGATCCAGCGCCAGTTGTTTGTTGCTCGCACCCTGACGCAACAACCACGCGATCTGGCGCTCCTTGGGCGTAAGCCCGGCCAGTGCATCGTCGCAGGGCTGCATATTGGCCACGGCCATTTGCAGCAACGCCTGCAAGGCATTGAGCTGAGCCAGTTGGTCGCTGGTAAACACCCCTTGCTCAGCGGTGCGCAGCAAGGAGATAGCCGCCTGAGGTTGGCTGGCGCGATGGGCGACGATCTCCACCACATCGACCACGCCATAACGCTGCAGGAAGTCTCGATAGCGGCGGCTGTCACGCAGCGGCTGGCGCGCCATGGCGAAACCCAGCGGCACCACCGTCAACCCGCTGGACAGGCAATTGCGCGGTTGCAGCGGGTCGAATTGACGGTAGTTGTCCAGATAGTCGCGGTGCATTTCACCGCTCATTCCGTGTAACTGGAAGTCGCGGGCTTGCAGCTGGCGGTCGACACAATAGAACGCCGCCTGGCTGACGGGGACCAGTTGCGTGAAAGCCTGCAGGCAATGGCCGGCGACTTCTTGAGCGGGGATGGCGTGCATGGTCAGTCACCTGCGCCGGAGAAAACACTGCCGGTCGAAGCCGGCAGGGGAGAGCGATCAGGCTACCGCGAAATAGTGCTTCACAAAACTCTCGCTCACCACCTCCCACAGCACCGGCGTGCCCTTGGTCACGAACCAGCTGTCGCCGGCCTTGTAGCGAGTGCTCTGGCCAGTGCTTTCGTCGGTCAGCACCACTTCCCCGGTGACCACGGTGGCTTGTTCGGCGAACGGGTAGACCATCCGGAACTTGCCTTGGGTGGTGCCGAAATAGGCACTGCTGACGGGGTCGGTCGGTGCACCAAAGGTCATTTTGCCAAAGGCTTTGACTTCACCTTCGAGGATCTCGGAGCCCAGGTCGGCAACCGTGCCCCAGGCATCGAGTTGCGACAGTTGGATATCTTTCTTGAGGGTGGTAACAGACATGGCAGTTCTCCTGTGAATGAAACAGCGGGGCTCAATCAACGGCGACCGTTGAAATAGCCCGAGAGTTGGTGAAGGCTTTTGCCGGCCGTGAGCAGCAGTGGGCGGATATGGTCCTTGCCCAGGATCTGCGCATGCTTGACCGAACTGATCAGGTCGTAGCGCGACGAGCCTTCGCTCATGCCTTCGGCCAAGACCTTGCAGATGATGTGGCTGGGCGTGACCCCGAAACCGGCGTAACCCTGTACATAAAAGGCGTTGGGGCGCCCGCTCAGCGTGCCGATCTGCGGAAACAGGTTGGCTCCGGTCGCCATCGGCCCGCCCCACGCCAGGTCGATTTTCACGTCCTTGAGGTACGGGAAAATCTTCAGCATCAGGTTACGGTTCCAGGCTTTGAGGTCCAGCGGGATGTGCTCGACGAAGGGCGTGGCCGCACCGAACAACAGACGGTTTTCGTTGGTGACCCGGTAGTAGTCGATCACCGGCCGAATATCGCTGTAGGCGCCGTGTATCGGGCTGATGCGGTTGATCATCTCGTCCGACAACGGTTCGGTCATCAGCTGGAAGGCGTAGGTATTGACGGTGGTCTTGTGCAGTTCCGGTTCCAGTTTGTTGAGGAAACTGTCGCAGGCCCACAGCAGCTTGGACGCTTTGACCGAGCCTCGGCCGGTGCGCACGGTGATGCGTTCGCCGTAGCTGACTTCCAGGGCCGGGCTGTGCTCAAAGATACGCACACCGTGGTCGGCCAGGGCTTTGGCTTCGCCCAGCAGCAGGTTCAGCGAGTGCACGTGCCCGCCACCCATGTGCAGCAACGCGCTGGTATAGGCGTCGGAGCCAATGATCTGATTGACCTCGGACCCCGCCATAAAGCGGATTTCGTCCTTGGTGTTGATCGACTTGAAGTCCTTCTCCCACGCGCGCAGGGTTTTTTCCTGGCGGGCGTTGAAGCCCATGTAGCCGTAGCCGTGGCAGAAGTCGGCGTCGATCGCGTATTTGGCGATGCGGTCCTTGATGATGCTGGCGCCCAGCTCGCTGATTTCAAAGATCTGGCGCAGGCCTTCGTCGCCGACTTGCTGCTTGATCTTTTCCAGGTCATGGCCTATACCCGCCATGATCTGCCCGCCGTTGCGGCCCGTGCCGCCGAAGCCCAGGTAGCGGGCTTCCAGCACCACAATGTTGGTGATGCCTTTTTCAGCGAGTTCCAGTGCGGTGTTGATGCCGGAGAAACCACCCCCAATCACCACCACATCGGCTTCCACGTCCTGCTCGAGCGTCGGGAAGCTGAGGTTGTATTTCTTGGTTGCCGAATAGTAGGTAGGCGTTTCGATATTGATCATGGCGCAGCCTGGAAAAGTGAAGGGAACGCGCTGCAGAGCCAACAAGAAGCTCTGTGCCTGTTGGGTGTATTAAGTGCCTTCCGAGCGGTAGGTGTCTTGATTCTGTGTGCCGCCGGTCTTGACCGTGGCTGCCAATATCAACCATGAACCTGGCCGGGCGGTAAAGCAGCACGCGGCGATCGGCGGTCAATGCTAGAATGTTGTTAATCTGTTAACTAATCACGACGCCGACATCCATGTCCAAACCGCGCCAATCCTTGACCCTTACTTTGCTCCAGGCGCGTGAAGCCGCCATGGGGTTTTTTCGTCCCTCGCTCAATCAGCACGGGCTGACCGAGCAGCAGTGGCGGGTCATTCGTATCCTGAGCCAGCACGATGAGCTTGAGATCAACCGCCTGGCCGAGCTGGCGTGCATCCTCAAACCGAGCATGACCGGTGTGCTGGTGCGCATGGAGGCGGCGGGCATGGTTGAGCGGCGCAAGGCGCAACAGGATCAACGCCGTGTGTTGGTGCGGCTGGCCGAGAAGGGGCAAGCCTGCTTCGACTCGATGAGCCAGAGCATGGAAGCCAATTACCAGCGCTTGCAGGCGGGCTTTGGCGAAGAGAAGTTGCAGACGTTACTGACTTTGCTCAACGAGCTGAAAACCCTCAAGCGCTAGTCAAGCGTGTTTGACGGGACGACCGCAGATCAAAAGCAAAAGCGCGACGGCCTTAGAGCCGACCGGCGTAGTAGTGAGCGGGCTTACCCCGCGCTGGGTGGCGAAGCCGCCCCAATAAGGACGCTGCGGTGTTTCAGAAAAACCGCGGTGCCTGGGTTTGGGGCGGCTTCGCCACCCAGCGCGGGGCAAGCCCGCTCACTACAATGATGTGTGGATAGTTATGCTCATCGGGGGAAAGCCCCCCTCCCACAGTTTGATCTTCATACATCCTAAGCCTACGTCAGTAGACACCGCCTGCAGTGCTTGCAGGCGCCGGTGAACCCTTGAAGGCCGCCGCCAGGGTTTGCAACCCGCGCATCAGCACCGTGGTATCCACGCCCACCGCTACAAACGCCGCACCCAGTTCGATATAACGCCGGGCCAGTATCGGGTCGGCGCTGAGAATACCGGCGGCTTTGCCGGCGTTGCGGATACGCGCGATGGCGTCTTCGATCGCCGCCTGCACTTCAGGATGGCCCGGGTTACCGCGATAACCCATTGATGCGCTCAGGTCCGCCGGCCCGATAAACACCCCGTCCACCCCCTCTACAGCCGCAATCGCGTCCAGGTTGGCCAGGCCTTCGCGGCTTTCGATCTGCACCAGCAGGCACATCTGCTCGTCGGCTTTGTCGAGGTAACCGGGGATGCTGTTCCAGCGTGACGCCCTTGCCAGCGCACTGCCGACACCGCGAACCCCGTTGGGCGGGTAGTGGATGGCCTTGACCAGCTCCCGCGCCTGTTCCGCACTTTCCACCATGGGGACCAGCAACGTCTGCGCGCCAATATCCAGCACTTGCTTGATCAGCGCGGTGTCGCCGATGACCGGGCGAATCACCGGATGGCTGGGGTAGGGCGCCACGGCCTGGAGCTGGCCGAGCATGCCGCGCAGATCGTTGGGCGCATGTTCGCCGTCGATCAACAGCCAGTCGAAGCCGGCATTGGCGGCCAGTTCCGCGCAGTAGGCATCGGACAATCCCAGCCACAGGCCGATCTGCGCTTCACCGCTGCGCAGACGATGTTTGAAGGTGTTGACAGGCATATCCATCAAGCGATCTCCGGTTAAACGAATCGGCAGGCAATGGAGCCCAGCATGTCGTAGTCGGCATGGAAGGTATCGCCCGGGTTGGCCGCGACAGGGCGGGTGAAGGAGCCGCCCAGGATGATTTGCCCAGGTTGCAGGGTCACGTCATAGGTGGCCAGTTTATTGGCGAGCCAGGCCACGCCCTTGGCCGGGTGATTGAGCACCGCCGCCGAGACGCCGGACTCTTCGATCACGCCATTGCGGTAGAGCACGGCGGGCACCTTGCGCAGGTCGATCTCGGTGGGGCGCACAGCGCGCCCGCCCATGACCACGCCGGCATTGGCAGCGTTGTCGGAGATGGTGTCGAACACCTTGCGGGTCGCCTTGGTGTGCGGATCGACCTGCTGGATGCGCGCGTCGATGATCTCCAGCGCCGGGATCACCCATTCGGTGGCGTCCAACACATCAAACATGGTCACGTTCGGGCCTTTGAGCGGCTTGCCCAAGATGAACGCCAACTCCACCTCGACGCGCGGCACGATAAAGCGTTCGAAGGGGATGTCGGTGCCTTCATCGAAAAACATGTCATCGAGCAGCGCGCCGTAATCCGGCTCGGTGATGTTGGATGAGACCTGCATGGCCCGGGAGGTCAGGCCGATTTTATGCCCGACCAGCTTGCGGCCGTCCTTGATTTTTTGTGCCACCCACGCGCGTTGAATGGCGTAGGCGTCTTCGATGGTTATTGCTGGGTGGTCCAGGGAAAACTGGCGAACCTGCTCGCGAGAACGTTCGGCCCGGTCGAGGCGGGCGGCGGCTTGCAAAATGAGCTGTTGATCAAGCATGACAAAGGTCTCTTACTGAGGGTTGACGATGGCTGCCTGGGTGCGCAGCACCAGCAAGCCACCGAGTGCAATGAGCAGCGCCAGGACGTAGAGGGCCAGGCTGGCGCTCTGGGTGGTGTCGCGCATCCAGCCGATCAGGTAGGGCGCAAAGAACGAGGCGATGCTGCCGAAGGAACTGATCAGCGCAATACCGGCCGCTTGGGTGTTGTTGGACAGGAAGGCCGGCGGCAGCTGCCAGAACATCGGCAACGCCGCGCTGGCACCCATGCCGGCGACGATCAAGCCGCCCAGCACCAGGGCCGGGTTGGCCGGGGCGAGCCCGGCGATGGCAATGCCGGCCGCCGACATCAGCAAAGGCACGCAGAGGTGCCAGCGGCGTTCACGGTGACGGTCGGACGAACGCCCGCAACCGATCATGAAAAAACAGCCAGCCAGATATGGCACCGCACTGAGCAGCCCGACCTTGCCGTCACTGCCGATGCCGGCGCCGTGGATCAGCGTCGGCATCCAGAACGCCAGGGTGTTGACCGCCAGCATCACCGCAAAATACACCGCCACCAATAGCCACACCTGCGGGTTACAGAGAATGGCCGAGAACGAGATGATCGATTTGCGATGTTCTTCCCGGTGCAGTTGCTCGCGCAGTTGTTGCTTCTGCGCGGGCGTCAGCCACTTGACCGTCTCAAAGCTGTCCGGCAGGCACTTGAGCACCACCAGCCCGAGCAGAATCACGGGGGCGCCTTCGATGACAAACATCCATTGCCAGCCGCGCAAGCCGCCCAAGTCGTGAAAGTGTTCAAGGATGCCGCCGGAGAGTGGCCCGCCGATCACGCCGGCCATCGGCACCGCGATGGCAAACAGCGCGATGACTTGCGCGCGACGACCGGCCGGGTACCAGCGGTTCAAAAACACCAGGATGCCCGGGAAGAAACCGGCCTCGGCCACGCCGAGCAAAAAGCGCAGCACATAGAAGCCCATCGCGCTGTCGATCAGGAACATGCACGTCGACAACGCCCCCCACACCACCATCAGCGTGGCGATCCAGCGCCTGGGGCCCACGCGGTCCAGGGCCATGTTGCTGGGTACGCCAAACAGCGCGTAAGCCACGAAGAACAGGCCGGCGCCGAAGCCGTAGACCGTGTCGCTGAAGTTCAAGTCAGCGCTCATCTGCATCTTGGCGAAGCCGATGTTGATGCGGTCGAGGTGGGCGAAGAGGTAGCAGATCAGCAACAACGGCATCAGCCGCCAGGTGATGGTGCCGTGGGTTTGGTCGTGTACGACGGTGTCTGGCGTGTCGGCGGTATTGGCTGTGCTCATGGTTTTATACTTTTTGTCTGAGAGGCCGATGGAACGAACAGGTGAGCGTGTTAACCCACCTGCGCTTTGAGGAAGGCGTGCACGTTGTTTTGCTTGAAGTTGAGCTGCTCGTGCAGCTCGATCATCTCAAACGACAAGGCCAGCAGGCGTTGGGCCTGCAGCTCGGCGAAGTGCTGGGTAATCACCGCGAAGAGTTGTTCGGCGACCTTCTGGCGTGTCGCCAGGTCGCGGCCATGCCCGACTTTCAGGGTCATGTGCATGAAGGAGTAGTCATGCTTGCCGTCGGCCATGCGCCAGGTGTCCAGGCGCACCCCGCGGCTGCGGATCCCGCCCAGGGGAAACACGCCGCTGTCGCCCAGGGTTTGGTGGACTTTTTCGAACAGGCCAGGCAAGTCGGCTTGCTGTTCAATGTTGTCGGTGTATTCAGCGATAAAGTGGGGCATGCAGGGCTCCTTCAGGCCGCGCGGCAATACCGTGCGGCCATACGGTCAAACAGGGAAAATAGCGTTGATCTGCCCGGTGCCCGAGCTGCCGAACGGCGCGGTGATGATCTCGGCCGGCTTGTCGTAATCCGGCCCGCCGAGCAAGCCCAGGAGCATGGCGGTGTCATGCATCTTGCCTTCGCCAAAACAATGCTCGGCGTAGTCCGGGAGCATGGCGCAGAACTCTTTCCAGCGGCCCTGGCGCCAGAGTTCCACCACGTGCAGGTCGACCTGCTTGTCGAATTCACGCGTCCAGTTATGGATATTGGCTTCGGCATTGCGGTCGTCGGAGAAGCGGTGCGACAGCGAACCCGAGGCCAGCACCACAACTTTGCGGTCGCTCTTCTCGATGGCCCGGCGTACGGCGGCGCCGAAGGTGAAGCTGTCTTGCAGGCGATGCCAGGCGCACCAGGCGGCAATCGAAACTACGTTAAGTTTTTGCGCGTCCGGTACGCCCATGTGCATGTAACGCATCGGCACCAGGGTGCCGTATTCCAGCTCCAGGCTCGGGATGTTGTGGGCCAGGGTACGCACGTCGGCGGCGTTGGCTTCGGCCGCGATCAGCTCGCCCAGCTCGGGGCAACCCGGGTACTCGTATTCCATGTTCTTGATGAAGTGCGGCAACTCGTTACTGGTGTAGATGCCCTTGAAGTGTGCGCCGCTGTTGACGTGATAGGCACTGTTGACCAGCCAGTGCACATCGAACACCACGGCGGTATCGGCGCCCAGCTCGCGGGCGCGACGGCCGATCTCCTTGTGACCGGCAATCGCCGCTTCGCGGCAGCCATGGTGTTTGCCGGGAAGCTCCGACAAATACATCGAGGGTACGTGGCAGATTTTCGCCGCCAGGATGACTTCGCCCATGCTGATTCTCCTGAAATTGTTGTTGTTGTCTTAGGTGCTTCTTGTGTCGCTCAGACGCCCCAGCGTGGAATGTGATGGCTGCCCATCGAGATGCACACGTTCTTGATTTCGGCGAACACTTCGAAGCTGTACTGGCCGCCTTCACGGCCCGTGCCAGAGCCTTTCACGCCGCCGAAGGGTTGGCGCAGATCGCGCACGTTCTGGCTGTTGATAAACACCATGCCCGCTTCGATGCCATAGGCCAGACGATGCGCCTTGCCGATGTCCTGAGTCCAGATGTAGGACGCCAGCCCGTATTCGGTGTCGTTAGCCAGTCGCAAGGCTTCGGCCTCATCCTTGAACGGGATCAGGCACACCACCGGGCCGAAGATTTCTTCCTGGGCAATGCGCATGTTGTTGTTCACGTCAGCGAACACCGTCGGCTGGATAAACTGGCCTTTGCTCAAGTGCGCCGCCAGGTTGGCCGGGCGCTCCAGGCCGCCGGCGAGCAGGGTGGCACCTTCTTCGATACCAATCTTGATGTAGCCGGTGACCTTGTCGTAATGGGCCTGGGTGATCATCGAGCCGACCTGGGTTTTCGGGTCTTGCGGGTCGCCGACGATCAGGCGTTTGGCGCGCGCGGCAAACTCGGCCACGAACTGCGGGTACACGCTTTCCTGGATGAAGATCCGGCTACCGGCGGTGCAGCGTTCGCCGTTGAGCGAGAAGATAGTGAACAGCGCGGCGTCGAGGGCGCGTTCCAGGTCGGCATCTTCAAAGATCAGTACCGGTGACTTGCCGCCCAGTTCCATGGAGTACTTTTTCAACCCGGCGGTCTGCATGATTTTCTTGCCGGTGGCGGTGCCGCCGGTGAAGGAAATCGCGCGCACGTCGGGGTGGCGCACCAAGGCATCGCCGGCGGTGGCGCCGTAGCCTTGGATCACGTTAAACACGCCCTTGGGAATGCCGGCTTCGACAGCCAGGCGCCCCAGTTCGTTGGCGGTCAGCGGCGACAGCTCGGACATCTTCAGCACGGCGGTGTTGCCCAGCGCCAGGCATGGCGCGGTTTTCCAGGTGGCCGTCATGAAAGGCACGTTCCACGGCGAAACCAGCGCACACACACCCACCGGTTGGTAGAGGGTGTAGTTGAGCATCTGGTCATCGACCGGGTAGCTGTGGCCGTCCATGCGTGTGCAGACTTCAGCGAAGAAATCGAAGTTGTGCGAGGCCCGTGGAATCAACACATTTTTGGTCTGGTGAATCGGCAGGCCGGTGTCGAGGGTTTCCAGTTCGGCCAGGTACGGCACGTTCTGTTCGATCAGTTCACCGAGCTTGCGCATCAAGCGTGCACGCTCTTTGGCCGGTGTGCCCGCCCACTTCGGGAAGGCCTCCTTGGCGGCTGCCACGGCTTGCGCGACTTCCTCGGCACCGCCGCTGGCCACTTCGCCGATGGCTTCACCGGTGGCCGGATTGTAGTTGACGAACACGTCTTTGCTTTCGACCTCACGGCCGTTGATCCAATGTTTGATCATGCTGCTCAAGCCTCTTTACGGGCGCTGAAGAACGCCGCTTCGCTGACAATTCGGTTAACCAGGCGGCCTACGCCTTCGACTTCCACAATCACTTCATCGCCGGGCACCACATCGGCCAGGCCCTCGGGCGTGCCGGTGGCGATCATGTCGCCGGGTTGCAAGGTCATGAAGCTGGTGAGGTATTCGATCAGGTAGGGAATGTCGAAAATCATGTCCTTGGTGCTGCCTTCCTGGCGCAGCTCACCGTTGATCCAGGTGCGCAGCGTCAGGTTGCCGGGGTCCGGCACATCGGCGACGTCGACGATCCACGGGCCGACAGGCGTGGTGGCGTCGCGGTTCTTCACGCGCAGGTTGGGGCGGTAGTAGTTTTCCAGGTAATCGCGAATGGCGTAGTCGTTGCACACCGTGTAGCCCGCTAGGTAGTCCAGGGCATCTTCGCGTTTGACGTTACGCGCCGGCTTGCCGATGACGGCCACCAGTTCGCACTCGTAGTGCATGTAAGCGACGTTATCCGGGCGCCAGGTCACCTGGTTGTGGCCGGTGTACGTGCCCACGGATTTGATGAAGGCCAGCGGTTCGGTCGGAGGCGTAAAGGCCAGTTCGGCGGCGTGGTCGGCATAGTTCAGGCCCAGGGCGAACATGCTGCCGGTGGCCGGTGGCAACCATTGCACCTGATCTTCGGCCAGCAGGCGGCCGTCGGCCAGGCGTACGGCGTTGTTGTCTTCGACATGGGCGAGGTGGACTTCGCCTTCAAAGGCTATACGGGCGTGTTTCATGCAAGCTCCTGTGACGCGGCCACGATGGGGTTGACGAGGCGGCCCAGACCGCTGATTTCGACTTCTACGGTGTCACCCGGCTGCACATCGACGCGACCTTCCGGGGTGCCGGTGATCAGCACATCGCCTGCGTGCAGGGTCATGAACTCGCTGATCTCGGCGATCAGCAAAGGGATATTGCGCACAAAGTTGGCCGTGCTGTTTTGCTGGCGAACCTCGCCGTTGACGTACAGCGTGATCGCCAGGCTATGCGGGTCGTTGATCTGTGCAGTAGGGATCAGCTCAGGCCCGACGGCACAGAAACCGTCACGGCATTTGGCTTTGACGGCAGGGCGGTAGTAGCTGTCTTCCGGCAGGCTGAATTCATTGACGATGGTATAGCCGGCCACGTAATCGAGGGCTTCGGCCGCGCTCACACGGCTGGCGCTCTTGCCCATCACCACGCCCAGGGCCGGGCCGGGTTGCAAGCGTTCGCCCGGGCCTGGGTGCACAACCTCGGCACCGTGCTGATTGCGCGTGTTGGGCGTCTTGATGAACAGCACCGGTTTGACCGGCGGCTTTTGATACGGCGGCTGTTCGAATTCGGCGAGGCGCTGCTTGAGCAGCCCCTGATAGTTCAGTGCGACACCGAACAGAGTGCCGGTCGCGACGTCATGCAAGGCACGGCTCATGCTTTCTCCTGGCAGAGCCATGGGGCAGCTCCGGATATTGTTAATGTGTTAACAGTTATAATTAAGATGTTAACTATCGTCAAGCGTGGCACACTCATTTCGCGGTGGTTGCGCTGTGCGAATCGGTGCAGGATGAGCGCCACCGCCATCACAAAAACAACGAGCAGCGTGCGATGACCGACCGTCAACCCATCCCGAACATCAACATCGGCCAGGTCTATGACCAGCGCTACAGCGACGCGCAGGTGCATTACGATCGGCTGGCCAACCTGGCGGGTTTCTTCGGACGCAACATGCCGGTGCACCGGCATGACCGGTTCTTCCAGGTGCATTACGTCAAAAGCGGCGCAGTGCGGGTGTACCTGGACGACCAGCAGTACGTCGAGTCGGGGCCGATGTTCTTCCTTACGCCGCCCACCGTGCCGCATGCCTTCGTGACCGAGGCCGACAGTGACGGACACGTGTTGACGGTGCGTCAGCAACTGGTCTGGCAATTGATCGAGACCGACCCCAGCCTGGCACCGGCCGGCGCGCAATTGCCGGCCGCGTGTGTGGCCTTGGCGCAGTTGGGGCCGCAATACGCAGGCGATATCTGCAGGGTGGACGCTTTGTTCGAGGCGCTGAGCGAAGAGGTGAAAGCCCCGCGCTCCGGACGCAGTGCGGCCCTGGACAGCTTGACGCGGTTGATCATGATCAGCCTGTTGCGGCTGTGCTCCCAGTCGCTGAAAGCCACACCTGCCCGCCACGAAGACCTGAAAATCTTCCACCGCTTCAATGAGCTGATCGAGGCGCACTACCAGCAGCACTGGCCGTTGTCGCGCTATGCCCAAGGCATTGGGGTGACGGAAGCGCGGCTCAACGATGTGTGCCGACGCATTGCCGACCTGCCGTCCAAGCGCCTGATCCTGGAGCGCCTGATGCAAGAGGCCAAGCGCCTGCTGTTGTTTACCGGCAGCTCGGCCAACGAAATCTGCTACCAGCTCGGTTTCAAGGACCCGGCCTATTTCAGTCGTTTTTTCCAGCGCTACGCACAGCTCACTCCGGGGGAGTACCGCCAGCGCCAATCGGGGTTGCGTTGAGCCAGGCATGGGGTCTTCGCGCTTTGGTCGGTTGATCGTGTACCGATCATCTTGAGCATTGCAGCGGTACGACAGAATGGCTTTTACGCGGAACCGATTGCACTTTTCACAGCGCCAACGCTGCTTGCAGCCACTGGCCGGCGACACTAAGCTGCCGACTCGCCCATTCAAGTGGTGCCGTTATGGCCAACCCCAGACCTTCGCTGACACTGACCCTGCTGCAAGCCCGTGAAGCCGCAATGGCTTTCTTTCGCCCGGCGCTGAACAAGCATGAACTGACGGAACAACAGTGGCGGGTCATTCGCATACTGCGCCAGCAGGGCGAACTTGAAAGCCATCAACTCGCCCAGCAGGCCTGCATTCTGAAGCCGAGCATGACCGGTGTGCTGACGCGCCTGGAGCGCGATGGCCTGGTGCGTCGACAGAAGTCGAGCCAGGATCAACGCCGGGTTTTCGTTGGCCTCACCGAGCGCGGGCAGCAATGCTTTGTCTCCATGAGTGAGGGGATGGAAAGCAACTACCAGAAAATCGAGGAACAGTTTGGCGCCGAGAAAATGGAGCAACTGCTGGCCTTGCTCAATGAGCTGAAAAATATCAAGCCTTGAGCGGGTCATAATTTAATTAATAAGTGAACGTCTTTGCCCGCTGACGGCATCGCAGCCGCGAATGCTCACTATCCATTTTCGGCACAAATGCACGACCGGTCCCAGGTTCGGAATGGAACTTGCGTGCTATCTGACCTGTAAGCCTTGGAACTGAAAAAGGTTGGGTCGATGAACAATAATAATGTGCTGATGCCTGTGGCCTCGGTGGTGCTTGCACCGGTGTTGCCCTTCCAGCGTTTTCTGACCAGCGACATCGATGAGCACGCGCGCAATATGGGCGGCTGGCAGGTTCGCTACGATCAGTTGTCCCCTGGCCCCTTTGAGGGTGAGCTGGTGGAGTTTCGCTCGGACTGGATGCAACTGGTGCGCGACCGCTCTAATCAGGCCATGATCAAGAGTGGTGTGGCCTGGAAAGGCGCAATCACCTTCAGTATTCCCTTGAGTGCCGACGGCCCGGTGTATTGCTCGGGGCATCCGGTCCACGAGCCCAGCCTGTTGGTGGCCCACGGTGAAAACCTTCCCGAGCTGCACACGCCACAGCATCTGGATTTGCTCGGCGTGGCCATTGAGGAGCACGCCCTGGAACATGCCCTGGAGCGTCAGGGCAGTGAGTTTCGAATTACCGATCTTCCCAAGTGTTACCGCTTGGGTGATTCATCTGTGCAGCGTGAACTCGCGGCGTTGTTCGATGAACTGGCGCGCTGCGACCAGAGCCGTGATGCAGTGCTGGGGCATGACTCGATTCGGCGCGGCATACGGGATGCGGTGATGCTGCATGTACTGGAATTGATCGCGCCGGATCGAGCGCCGCCCCTCAACCCCACGGCGCGCAAAAGGATGGTCGACCGGGCGCGCGAATATGCGCTGAGCCACCTCGACGAACCGCTGTCGATTCTTGATCTGTGCAACCACATCGGCGCCAGCCGGCGCAAACTCCAATACTGTTTTCAGGAAACCCTGGGCATCAACCCGGTGGCCTATCTGCGTGCGCTACGCCTCAATGCGGTGCGCCGCGAACTGCGAACCAGCACGCAACCTCATGGTGTGCAGGAAGTGGCGGCGCGCTGGGGTTTCTGGCATTTGAGTCGGTTCGCAAGCGATTACCGCACCCTGTTTGGTGAAAGCCCATCACAGACCCTGCGTCGCACTCAACTCTGCTGAAATCGGATAACCGGCGCACGGTGCCGCTGACTAGGATGGCCCACACCACTTGATGGGAGGGGCATTCGATGATTCATAACAATAACGCAAGCGCCGCACGTTTGACGGTGCTCACCCTGGGGCTGCTGGGTTGCTGCGCCAGCGTCCATGGCACCGAGAGCGGTGCGCCGACCACCGCCGTCGGTGTCTACGATTTCGGCGCGGGGATGATGCCGCCGGCCACACCGTTCGGGACCCTGGGGCTGCGCACGGCGTTTTACTCGGCCAACGTGCAGAAGGACCGCCACGGGCGCTCCGTCGACAACCACTTCTCACTGGATGTGTTGTCCATCGGCGTCGCCTACATGCGCATGACGGATCACACCGTGCTGGGCGCCACGTACGGTTTCGGCGCGGTGGTGCCGTTTTTCAAGATGGACGCCTCAGTCAAGGTGCCGACGCCGGTCGGTCCGCTGAGCCTGGAGGCCGATCCGTTTCGAATGGCTGACGTGCAATTGCTGCCGGTGATCCTGCAGTGGAACCTGTCGCCGAATCTGTTCATCAACACGCAGCTGCAGATCCAGACGCCCACCGGTGACTACGACAAAAATCGTTTGATTTCCCCCGGGCTCAATCACTGGACGTTCTCGCCGATCGTCAATGCCACCTACATCACCGACAGCGGCTTTGAGGTTTCTTCAAGCTTAGAAGTCGACGTCAATACCCGTAACCCCGCGACCGATTACAAAAACGGTATCGAGTACCGCCACGAGTTCGCCGTGGGCCAGCATGTGGGGCCTTGGACCTTGGGCCTGGGCGGTTACTACTACCGCCAGTTCACCGATGACGATGCGCCCGGGCTGCAATCGGGCAACCGCGCGCGGGTGCTGGCCATCGGGCCGGCAGTGAGTTACTTCAAGCCCGGTCTGCCGCCCGTGTGGCTGCATGCCTACAAGGAAACCGATGCCCGCAACCGTGCCGAGGGTTACACCGTGGCGCTGCGTATTTCTCAAAGTTTCTAAGGGGCTGGCCATGAATCCATCACGTTCCGATTGCGCATCACCACGGCAAGCCACCGGACGCCGTGAAGGGCTGGTGCTGATGCTGGGCAGCAGCCTGACCATTATGGGCGCGGTCATGGTTGCGCCGATCCTGCCCAAGTTGGCGGCCGAGTTCGGCCCGCTGGAGCCCCGCGCCGACCTGCTGGTACCCCTGGCGGTGACCGGGCCGGCGCTGGCGATTGCAGTGTGCGCGCCGCTGGCCGGCTGGTTGGCCGACCGGGTTGGGCGTAAGGCGTTGCTGGTGATCGCCACCCTGTTGTATGCCGTGCTCGGGGCCATCCCGGCGTTGCTCGATAACTTGCCCGCCATCGTCGGTGTGCGCCTGTTGTTCGGTGCGGCAGAAGCGGCGGTTATGACGTGCTGCGCCACGCTGATTGCCGACTATTGGCACGGCGAAGAACGGCTGCGCTACATCAATCGGCAAGTGGTGACCATCGGCCTGGTGGGCTCGCTGTTCTTTGTGATGGGCGGGGCGTTGGGCGAGCATTCCTGGCGCCTGCCGTTCCTGTTGTACCTGCTGCCACTGCTGTTGGTGCCGGTGATGATCAAGGTGCTGTGGGAGCCCGCGGCCACCCGGCAACCCATCGAGACGCCTGGGCAGGGCAGGGTGGCGATCCTGCCCTTGGTGATCGGTTATCTGCTGATTCTCAGCGGTATGGTCCTGACTTTTATCGTGCCGATCCAGACGCCGATTCTGCTGGTCAGCCTTGGGGTGACGTCGAGCACGATGATTGGGCTGTCGGCGGGCTTGGGTCTGCTGGCGACCTTGGGCGGTTCGTTGGCCTGGCCGCTGCTGCGCCGCCGCTTCGGTGTCGCCGGGTGCAATGCGCTGTTGCTGACCCTGTTGGCCCTGGGGTTATGGCTGCTGATGCGCGGGCAAAGCTACAACACGGTGTTGGTGGCGGTGCTGATCCATGGCCTGGGCGCGGGGCTGCTGGTGCCTAACGCAATGGCGCCGGTCATGAATGCCCTGAGCGCCAGGACCCGAGGGCGCGGCCTGGGGGGATTTACCGCGTTTCTGTACGTCGGCCAATTTGTCAGCCCGCTGGTGGTGGCCGTGCTCAGTGCTTACTCGGGCGACCTGCGCCACGCCATCCAGTGGCTGGCGTTCGCCAGTTTTGCCTCGGCACTGGTCTGGGCGCTGGCAGGCCTGCACGCACGGCGCAAAGCGCTCCCCCAGTCTTTCGGCTCAAGTCATTCATAATTAAGAGGAGATGATGATGGACATCCAGAACCTGCTGGACAATGAAGACGCCACCGGCCTGGCCGAGTGGGTCAGGCGCGGTGAAGTGCAACCTGGCGAGCTGCTGGAAGCAGTGATTGATCGTATCGAATTGGTCGAGCCGCATCTCAACGCGGTCGCCGAGCGGCTTTACGATTCCGCTCGCGAGGCCGCACTCGCAGCGCGGCCGGGGCGCGGCGTGTTTGCCGGGGTACCGACCTTGATCAAAGACCTGTTTTCGCCGGTCAACGGCGCGGCGATGACCAACGGCTCGCGCGCCCTGGGAGGCTTTCGCGCAGACTTTGAAGCCGAACATGTGAGCCGTATCCGCCGTGCCGGGTGTGTGATTCTCGGCACCAGCACCTCACCTGAATTCGGCACATCGTACTCTACCGAGTCCAGCCGTTTTGGCGCGACGCGCAACCCCTGGAATATCGACCACAGTGCAGGCGGTTCCAGCGGCGGCGCGGCAGCCCTGGTGGCCGCACGCGTCGTGCCCTTTGCCCATGGCAACGATGGCGGCGGTTCCTTGCGTGTGCCGGCGTCCTGCTGTGGTGTGTTCGGCCTCAAACCCAGCCGTGGGCTGCTGCCTTCCGGGCCGATGGTCGGCGAGGGCTGGGCCGGGATGGGCACCCCCCATGCCATTACCCTGTCGGTACGCGACAGCGCCGCGCTGCTGGATGCCACGGCCGGCATCGATCTGGGCGCACCTTACGCCGCGCCAATGCAGGCGCAGCCCTATGTCACGGCCCTGCAGCGTGACCCCCGGCCGCTGCGTATCGCCCTGGTGGAACAACTCGGGCCTTGGCCGACCTCCAGCGAGAGTCTGGACGCCGTGCGCCAGGCCGCGAGGTTGTGCCAGTCCCTGGGTCACCACGTTGAACCGGCCGGCCTGCCGGTGGCGCTGCCGACGTTTCTCGATCAGGTCTTCACCATCATCGGTGCAAGCACTCGCCACTATGTCGACGTGCTGGGCCAGATGCGCGGCTTCGCGGTGCAGCCTGATGAGCTGGAAGCCCGTACCCGCATTATTTTGCGCAGCAAGGGCGATGTCAGCGGTGCGCAGTACGCTGGGGCGGTGGAGTGGATTCATGCCTTGGGTCGGCAACTGGCGGTGTTCATGCAGGATTACGACCTGATCCTCTCGCCGACCCTAGCCCGCGAACCGGTGCCCATTGGCGAACTGGACCTGCAAGACGATCGCATGAGCCTGGATGAGCTGATCGAACGGTTCCACAGCTACTCACCGTACACGGCGCTGTTCAATGCCAGTGGGCAACCGGCAATGTCGGTGCCGCTGTACTGGAGTGCTGCCGGCCTGCCGATGGGCGCGCACTTTGCCGGCCGCTTTGGCGAGGAAGCGACCTTGTTCGCACTCGCCGCACAGTTGGAGCGCGCCCAGCCTTGGCGTGCACGCATACCGCCGATGAATGCCTGCGCCTCCCACCGTTAAAACCGCTGAAAGGCATTACGTGGCGCATGTTGTCGTACAACTGCTTGAGCTATGATGAGTGCTCATTCAAAAATCGAGAACAATGCGCCCGATGGACAAAAACCCCTAGAATTCAAAGGGTCGGAGGCCAGATGCGAGTCTCGTTTCCGCTCCAATCTCCTGGTTTGTATTCGCTGTATCGTCAATCTGTGGTTATTCGCGCCGCGTTTTGACGCAACTGATCTAGGTAGTTCGCCCATTGTTGGGCAGCCTCTCGGCGTTGCGCCAGCAATTGAGCCCGTGCATACACTGCCCCGAGCGCACCCGGCATTCGGTGGGATAAAGACAGTTCAAGCACGATAGGATCTATACCCAAATGCTCGTGGGCTATGGTCCGGTAGGTGGCGCGAAAGCCGTGGGCAGTAATGTTGTACTCCGGCCAGATACGCTGAAAGGACTTGAGCATGGAGGTCGGGTTTATGGGGCGTCCCGGATAGACCGGCGAGACGAACACCCAGCCTTTGCCTTCTTCATCCACCACGCGGGTTTTATGTAGCTCGCGTAACAGAACCAAGGCTTGTTCAGGCAACGGCACAATGTGTTTGCTCTTGTCCAGATGCTTGGTCTTGCTCACCACATAACGCCAATCGGCGCCCACCAAGTCGACATCTTCCCAGCGCATCTGCACCAGTTCGCCTGGGCGGACCGGCAACATGACCAGCAGGCGCATTGCGGTGGCAACGCTGCCGTCGTTGCAGTCATCAAGGCGTAGAAGAAACCTGCCCAGGTCGGATGGCCTTTCGATCGCCGGGTTGCTGGTCACGATGTGGCGGATCTTCAACTCCTCGATGTTGCTGAGCGCCACGTTGCGCTCCACCCAGCCGCGACCTTCGGCAAAGCCCAGAACGGCACGTATGATGGTGCGCACGCGCCGGGCCATGGCCATGGTGCGCTGGCGGCGCAACTCAGTGATGATCGTAGTGATGTGCTCCAACTTGATCTCGCTGATCGGTTTTTTGCCAATGGCAGGCAAGATGTGGTTGTTCAGCGCTCCGTTAAACCCCGAGATGGATTTTGTCACCAGTTCGGCAGACTTGAATGCCAACCATTGCTCGGCCACGTAAGCGAAGGTGCGCTCTTCATTGAGCAACTGTGCCTCGATCTTGGCGGTCTTGGCCTTGAGCGGAGCGGTGTGGTTAGCCACGTCGCGGCGTGCGCCGCGGGCAATGTCGCGCGCCTCCTTGAGGCTAATGTCGGGGTAAGCGCCGATGGAGAAGCGGTTTTCCTTCCCATGCAGCCGATACTTCAATCGCCAAACCTTGGAAGGGGATTTGCCGACCTTGCTCGACGCCCTCACCTCCAAGTAGAGGCCAGGAACTTCGCCATCGGCGTGTTTGCCAGGTTCGGTCAGTGAGCGGATCAAGGCATCGCTGAGTTTTCGTTTGAAAACAACCACATTATCTGGGGGCATCGGTGGGGGCATCCTTTTTAAGGAACCGAAATTTGCCCCCAATTATGCCCCCATGAGTCGTGGAATCCATTGGATTTAGACAGGCGGCAATGGACTGAAATTACCAATAAGCACTTGTTATAAAACAGTTTTATGGAATTTACTAGAATTCCATTACAGGCTATCGGGGTCCCCAAAAAACATCTGAATCCTCGACCTCAACCACCGCTCCCCCGGATCATTATCCTGCGACCCGCGCCACGCCATATGCAGCTCAAACGTGCGCACCGGCAACGGTGGGTCTTCGGCGCGCAACCCGCCCGCTGCGGTCAATGCCTCGGCGGCGTAGTCCGGTACGGTGGCGAGGATGTCGGTGCCCGCCAGCAATGTGCCCAGCCCGTTGAACTGCGGTACAGCCAATACCACGTGGCGTTTGCGATCGAGTTTTTCCAGCTCTTCGTCGATAAACCCGCTCAGGTCGCCGGCGAAGGACACGAGGGCGTGGGGGCGGGCGCAGAAGTCGTCCAGGCTCAAGGAGCCGGGTACGCTGTCGGCGCGCAGCAGTTTCGGCAGGCTGCGGCGCAGCACCTTGCGTTTGGCGTTGGCGGGCAGGTCGGCGGTGTAGCTCACGCCGATGGAAATTTCCCCGGAGGCCAGCAGGCCAGGCATCAGGATGTAGTTGACGCGGCGCACCACCAGCACGATGCCTGGCGCCTCGGCGCGCAGGCGTTTGAGCAGTTGCGGCAGCAGGGCGAATTCGACGTCGTCGGACAGGCCGATACGGAACACGGCGGTGCTGGTGGCCGGGTCGAATTCGGCGGCGCGGCTCACGGCGGTGGAGATCGAGTCCAGGGCCGGGGAGAGCAGGGCGAAGATTTCCACGGCGCGCGCCGTCGGCTCCATGCTGCGCCCGGTGCGCACGAACAGCGGGTCATCGAACAGCCCGCGCAGGCGCGACAACGCCGCGCTGATGGCCGGCTGGCCAAGGAACAATTTCTCGGCAGCGCGGGTCACACTGCGCTCATGCATCAAGGTTTCGAATACGATCAAGAGGTTAAGGTCGACACGACGCAGGTCGTTACGGTTCATCTTGTGTCCTGGAAGAGTCAGCAAACTTGACGTGAGCGGCCACATGTAAACAATGACCGGCATGAATCTTACGGGGAAAGGCTGGTACTCTGCACCGGATAATTGAGTTTTCCTACGATACTTGAGGTGAATGCCTCACTTGCGGAATCAATGACAGACATGTCGACTATTAATGGCGACCGGTGGCCTTACCCGGAAAGCCCAGATAGAGTTCATGGCATTAGAGGTTACTTTGACGAGGTTTGCGATGTCCCGCACGATCCGTTTTCACAAGTTTGGTCCGGCCGAGGTGCTCAAATGCGAAGAGCATGCAGCCGCACAGCCCGCACCGGGCGAAGTGCAGGTGCGTGTCGAAGCGATTGGCATCAGCTGGTATGACATTCTGTGGCGCCAGAACCTGGCGTCCTCCCATGCACGCTTGCCGTCCGGCCTTGGCCATGAGATGGCCGGTGTGGTGGTGGCCCTCGGTGAGGGCGTGGATGACTTGGCGGTAGGCGATAAAGTCGCCAGTTTTCCGGCCGAAAGCCCCAATGATTACCCGGTATATGGCGAGCAAATCGTATTGCCGCGCTCGGCATTGACCCGTTATCCGGATGTACTGAGCCCGATTGAAGCCAGCGTGCATTACACGCCGCTGTTGATCGCCTACTTTGCTTATATGGATCTGGCGCGGGTCAAACCCGGCCAGTTTGCCCTGGTGACCGACGCCAGCCACTGTGCCGGCCCCTCGTTTGTACAATTGGGCAAGGCGCTGGGTGTTCGGGTAATCGCCGCCACCAAGGACAGCGCCGAGCGTGAGTACCTGCTGTCGCTGGGCGCCGAGAAGGTCATCGTCACCGAAGAGCAGGACCTGCTGATGCAAATCAACAAGTTCACCGATAACCGCGGCGTGGATGTGGTGTTCGATGGCTTGGGCGGTCCGCAGATGTCGATGCTCGGTGACGTGCTGGCGCCCCGTGGCAGCCTGGTGCTCTACGGTTTGCAAGGCGGCAACCAGACGCCGTTCCCGGCCTGTGCAGCGTTCCAGAAGAACATCCAGTTCTTTGTGCACTGTATCGGTAACTTCACCGGCAAGCCGGAACTGGGCATCATTCAGGACCATGTTGCCTTGCAACGCGCATTGCGTGACATCAACCAACTGACGGCCGACCGCGTGTTGGTGCCACTGAAAACCACCGTATTTGCCTTCAACCAGTTTGTAGAAGCGCACCGTTACATGGATGAATGCCCGTGCCGCGAGCGTGTTGCGTTGCAGGTTGAGGCTGTTTGAGGTGTAGGAAGATTCGTAAATGAGTTTTGCAAACCCTGGGCGCATGGGGCAAATGCGCCATATGACAGGGTTGAATCCGCGCGTTGTCTGAAACGCGCAACGGCCGTCCGGTCCCGCAAACGATGCCCTTTTCCCCGCCGCCGCCCTGAAATTCAGCGCGGCGTTGTTGTGTCTGCGCCCTGCGCATTTGCCCCCGTCATTATCTGAACTGCTTTTTGGTCAGCTTCTGTATCTGTTAATCATTATTTCAGCCCTGATAATTAGCACTTCACTTTCAACTCAAGGACTGAGTTATGAATGATTTTCGGATTCATCAGCGGGCACTTCCTGCAACTACGAGTGCTACAGCCTCTGCCAGGACGCGAGGCGGTCGGCCCTCCAAGGGCGGATTTCAAACGATGCATGACTGGAGATTTAAGTTTGACAATTTTTATTTGTCAGATGGATCTTTGAATTCAAGGTTAAAGCGTTGTAGGAGCCTGTCTGAATATTCCTAGGAGCATTGCTGCCAATCGCCAGGATGCTGTGGTACGGCGCTTTCGCCCCAAAGATGCTGGGAGACGAGCCGCCTGAGCAGCACTTATCGATTTGTAACCGGGTGCTAGTGTTTATCTGTCGCACACACTGCACCGCAGGCAACGTTCTTACACACGCAATAGATCGGGCAACTACGCTCGGTAGTTGTTTTGAACTGATATTTCAACTCAGGTAGTAGAACTATGAGCGCTATTCACGAGCAGGCCATGAATTATGTTTACCAGCAAGTTCAACAACGCTTGGTTGGGTATTTCACGCGCGCGGAGCGCACTGCACTTCAATTGTTGATTCAGCGTATTGTCGTGGCCGCCGGCGGCATGGAACAAGTGGGTGATTACAAAGTGCTGGTGGCCCATGGCGGTGGTGAAGTCAGCAGCTACACCCTGGCGTTACTGCGTGCCGCACAGTTGAGTATCGCCGCGCGTGCGCCCAGGACCTTCCAGTTACGGGTGGCGACGCTACGCCACGCGGGTATGACGCAAGACACCCTCGAGGCGATTCATCGCGGTTACAGCCGGCTGTTTTTCCATGATGACGACCGGGTCGAGTTGTTGATGGTCGAAAACGAACAGGTGTTGCCCTTCAACCATCAGCGCCCGGCCTCCAGCCGCGGCTGTGAAGCTCACCAGCGCAACATGTTGATGGTGGGGCATCTGACCTCCGGCGATGTGCGCGCCACGCTGTGCAACGATGCCTACCTGGCACTGGGGGATTTCTATCAGCGCGTCACCGCCTGGAACGGTGGCGTGCACGCACTGGTCAGTGGCGACTCCGCGCGCAAACAGAGCCAACTGCTGGTCTGGCTGAAAAAAGCCGCCCAGGCTAAAACCGTCAAGGCTGCCAAGGGTAAACCGACGTCGCTTGGCGGGTTGTTTACGCGCATGGATGAGTGGAGCGGCGATTTCTACCGTGACCTCTACGGCGAGCACTATGTGCCCAAGGCTGACGTCAGCCCGGGAGGGTATCGGCACCTGGCCTATATCGGTATTGCCGACTTGCTTGAAGGCATCGACCGCGCCAGTGCACCGTTGCTCGTCGATTTCATGGCTTATACGCCAGATCTGCTGGGCTTTCACTTCAGCCACCCAAGCTTTGCCAACCCACCGTTGATGGCGCACCTGCGCGGCCTGCAAGCCGAATGCCTGCGCGAGCTGCATTACGAGGAAGGTGTCGAGGAGTTCCTCGAGCAGGCGCGCAATTACCTGCGGCGTCGGCGGGTGCCCGAAGAGCTGGTAAGCCAGGTGGCCGATCGCGGGGAGCGGGCGTTGGCGAGCAGCCTTGCCCAGCAATTTTTCGGCTTGGACGAGAACCAACTGGTCTGCCTGCTGTTTTCGCCTTTCATTCATCACGGCGAACGGCTGGAAGGCTATTTGCGTCAGTGCCACCCCGGCATGCTGGTGGCATTGCCTGAACTGCACAAGGTCTTGCAGGGCAAACCGGCAGCCGAGATGCTGCAGCAATGGGTCGCCGATGCCAGCGGGTTGCCGCTGCCTTTGCTCCAGCATCTGTACCGCAAGCGGCCGATGAACCTGGCCCTTCGCGGTGCCCACAATGCACCCGTGCAAAGGTCTCAAGCCCGTGACGGCATGGCCTTTCAGCTGTCTGGGCGATGACGCTGCGGGGCGCACGGCAGGCTGACTTTGCTTATCAGGCGGTTTATCGCTACATGATCAACCTGATTAACGAGGTCAGCACGGATACGCGCGTAAAGCTGCCGTCGCTGCGCCAGTTATCCCAGCGACTCAATGTGTCGATCTCCACCATCCAGTATGCGTATTCGCTGCTGGAAAAGGAGGGCAGGGTGTATTCAGTGGCCAAGTCGGGATACTACGCTTGGCCGCTTGCCGGTGGCCCAGTGGCGTGTCCCAGCGGGGATTTGCTTGAACGCCTCTATATGGCGTCCCGGCGCCCGGGCATGACCGTGCTCAGCGGCGATGAACCGGCCTTGCTGGCCTCACTGGACGGCGCCTTGCTGCGCCTCGAGCGCGAGCTGGTGCGTCAATATCCAGGGCACCTGCAGCCCTGGTCGCAACCCTGCGGGGTGTGGGAGCTGAGGGCGGCGCTGGCGGCTCGCTACACTTCGTCACCGACCCGCTGCTGGCAGGCTGATGACGTGTACATCGGCGCAGACATGCGCGGTGTGCTCGAGATCCTTATCGAGGTATTGGGCTTGCGCGGCGCCTCGGTGGTGGTCGAATCGCCCTGCGAGTGGTCAATCCTGCGCCTGCTGCAGGATGCCGGGGTGCGTATCCTTGAGCTGCCCTGGGGCAACGATGGCCGCCTGGAGCTGGCCTTGCTCGAAGGGATGCTGCGTAACGAGTCGGTGCAGCTGCTCGTGCTCTCGTCGTCGCTCAGCCTGCCGTCCGCCTTTGCCTTGCAGCCTCAAGACCGCCAGGCGGTGGCGCAACTGCTCGATCGGTACGATTGCTGGCTATTGGAAAACGACACCTGCGGCGAATTGGGATTCAAGCCGGCACCGGTTGCCCTGCGCGACCTGGTCAACCCTGAGCGGTTGGTGGTGTTTGCCTCTTTCGAGAAAATACTCGGCCCAGAGGCGCCGTTTGGCTACGCGTTGTCGCGGCACTTGAGCGGTGAATTGCAGCGACAGTTCCTGCTGCGCTCGTTCCGACTGTCCGCCATTCGCCAGCGCGCGATTGCACGCTTGTACCTGAGCGGCAAAATCGACCAGCACCTGCACCACTTGCGCGGGCTGCTGCTGGAGCAGGCAGGCGAAATGAGCAAACTACTGGGCCAGCACCTGGGTGATCAAGTGACTTACCGAATGCCGGCGGGCGGGGCGACCTTTTGGTTGGGCGTCACCCGGGCGGTGGACATGCGCAAGGCTTTCCACTACCTGCTGGCGCGTCAGGTCGTCATGGCGCCCGGTGAGCTGTTCAGCGTGTGCGGCCTGCACCACCAGCATCTGCGGTTAAGCAACACCTTCCACGGGCTGCCCAACCTGGACAGTGCCCTGGCATTGGTGGGCGAGGCGCTGCGTGATGCACAGATCAGCTAAATGCATGAAACTTCTCTGTGGCTTGTAGGATCAATACCGTCGCGTAGTAGCCTAACTCTCAGTAAACTGTCATTTTTTCCGAATCCTTCTTCTTCGAGGTTTATGCATGACAATCAGTCCTTTTGCGGGCAAGCCGGCGCCAGCTCAATTGCTGGTGGATATCCCGCGACTGGTCACGGCCTATTACACCGGCCAGCCTGATGCAGCGATCTCCACCCAGCGTGTGGCCTTTGGTACTTCCGGGCACCGTGGCAGCTCGTTCGAGCTGAGTTTCAACGAATGGCACGTGCTTGCCATCAGCCAGGCCATCTGCCTGTACCGTGAAGCCCAGGGCATCAACGGGCCCTTGTTCGTCGGCCTGGACACCCACGCGCTGTCGACCCCCGCAGGCGCCAGCGCCCTGGAAGTGCTGGCCGCCAACGGCGTACACGTGATGCTGGCCGAAGGCGATGAATACACGCCGACCCCGGCCATTTCCCACGCCATCATCTGCTACAACCGTGGCCGTACCAGCGGCCTGGCAGACGGTATCGTGATTACGCCGTCGCACAACCCGCCACAAAGCGGCGGCTACAAGTACAACCCGCCCAATGGCGGCCCGGCCGATACCCACGTTACCAAGTGGATCGAAGCCAAGGCCAACGAGCTGCTGGCCAACAAGCTGGCCGGGGTTAAACGCATTACCCACGCCCAGGCGCTCAAGGCCGATACCACCCATCGCCATGACTACCTCAACAGCTACGTAGCCGACCTGGTCAATGTGATCGACATGGACGCCATCCGCAGCGCCGACCTGCGTCTGGGCGTGGATCCGTTGGGCGGAGCAGGGGTGCGCTACTGGTCGGCGATTGCCGAGCATTACCGTTTGAACCTGGACGTGGTGAACACTGAGGTCGACTCCACGTTCCGCTTCATGAGCGTGGACTGGGACGGTCAGATCCGCATGGACCCGTCCTCCAGCTATGCGATGCAAGGCTTGATCGGCCTCAAGGAGCGTTTCGACGTCGCCTTCGCCTGCGACCCGGACCACGACCGTCACGGCATCGTGACGCCATCCGGTGGCCTGCTGGCACCGAACAACTACCTCGCCGTATCGATTGATTACCTGTTCCAGAACCGCCCAGCGTGGCGCGCCGATGCAGCCGTGGGCAAGACCGTGGTCAGCAGCGGCTTGATCGATCGCGTTGCGGCGCGTATCGGCCGGCGCCTGTTTGAGGTGCCAGTCGGCTTCAAGTGGTTTGTCGATGGCCTGTTCGAAGGCTCGCTGGGCTTTGGCGGCGAAGAAAGCGCCGGTGCCTCGTTCCTGCGCAAGGACGGCACGGTCTGGAGCACCGACAAAGACGGCTTGATCCCCGCTCTGCTGGCTGCCGAAATGACCTCGCGCAAAGGCCAGGACCCCAGCCAGATCTACCGTGGCCTGACGGATGCGCTGGGCGAGCCATTCGCGATTCGTGTCGACGCCAAGGCGACCCCGGCGCAGAAAGCACTGCTGGGCAAGCTGTCGCCTGAGCAAGTCACTTCCACGCAACTGGCCGGGGAAAGCATCGAGCAGATCCTCAGCCATGCGCCGGGTAATAACCAGGCAATCGGTGGTTTGAAGGTGATGACCAAGAACGGCTGGTTCGCCGCACGGCCATCGGGCACCGAGGACATCTACAAGATCTACGCCGAAAGCTTTGTGGGTGAAGACCACCTCAAGCAGTTGGTACAAGAGGCGCAGGTGCTGGTAGACGGCGCCATCTCTCAGTAACACCGCAGATCCAAACATGTGGGAGCGGGCTTGCTCGCGAATACGGTGTGTCAGTCGCTGGGTATATTGACTGAACCACCGTATTCGCGAGCAAGCCCGCTCCCGCATTGTTTTTTGTTAAGCCAGATCTACCAAGACGATTTCACTGTCTTCAACCGCTGTTACCCGCAACACCTGCTCATCTTCAACCGCCACCCCGTCTCGCGCTTGCGCACGCAGGCCATTGACTTCAATGACCCCCGTCGCCGGCACCAGATATGCACGGCGCCCGCTGTCCAGCCGATACTCGGCGCTTTCCCCAGCCTTCAGGTTAGCCGCCACCAGGCGTGCATCTGCCCGAATGCGCAAGCTTTCAGTGTCACCGGCCTTGCCACTGGCCAGGGTCACAAAGCCCTCACGATTGCCCTTGGGAAATGGCTTGGCACCCCAGGAAGGCGGCAGCCCGGCCTCATTCGGGATGATCCAGATCTGGAAGATCTTGGCCGGCGTGGCTTCCAGGTTGTATTCGCTGTGGGCAATCCCGGTGCCGGCACTCATGACCTGTACGTCACCCGCTTCGGTGCGGCCTTTGTTGCCGAGGTTGTCGGCATGGCTGATGGCACCTTCACGCACATAGGTGATGATTTCCATGTCGCGATGCGGGTGCTGCGGGAAGCCCGTGCCGGGCGCAATGATGTCGTCGTTCCACACCCGCAGGTTGCCCCAGTGCATGCGCTTGGGGTCGTGGTACTCGGCGAAGGAAAAGTGATGATGGGCATCGAGCCAGCCATGATGGGCGCCGCCCAGGGAGGTGAAAGGTCGAAGTTCGAGCATGATGGGTCTCCTGTGGATGGTGACTATCATCCAGCAGCGCATGATCGATAAAAAGCGTAAAAAATGCCGAATTCCAATCAGTTTATTCGATTGAATGCTGGCGTTTTGACTTTTACTTCATCGCCTAACTGCATGACAACAAAGCAATTGGCTGGAACTGTGCGCCGATTCCGGCGACCATGGCACCTTCGCCAGAACCAACCTCATCGCTGGAGTCCGCGTGCCGCGACAAACGCCTGATCTGCCCCCCGAACTGCGTCCCCTGGCAGAAATGCCCCTGCTGAAACGGCTCGCCGCCCGTTTGTTTGGCCATGGCCTGACGCGTTTGCGTGCCCAGCATCGGTTTTCCTGGCTGCACGGCCAGGCGGACGGCTTTCGCAGCGGGCACGAAGCCGGCGTGGAATATGGCTACCGCGAGGGCAAGGCCGACGGCATCGAGGAAGGCCGCCAGGTGTTGCTGATCCGCGACTTTCGCCCCGACGAGCACCGCGCGCCGGGTGTGGATGACAGCCTGTTCGACGATTGGCGCCTGCCGCTCACGGCCGACGTCAAAAAGCGCATGAAGGCTGACGTAGCACGTTTGCTGCCGGCCCACGCCCAGCCCAGTGCCGCGCAGTGGAAGATGATCTTCAGTGACACCCCTTCAACCTCGGTGATTGCCGGTGCCGGCGCGGGTAAGTCCACCTCGCTGGTGCTGCGCATCCTTTTGCTGACCCACTACCTCGGCTTTGAGCTGAGTTCCATGACCGTGGTGACCTTCACCCGCGAATCGCGCAAAGACTTCATCAACAAGCTCATGGAAATTCTGGGTTTGTGGGGCCAGCCCCTTGACTTCAAAGAAGCTCAGGCCGTGGTGCGTACCTTTCATTCACGCATCCTGCCGATGGTGCGCAGCCTGCCAGGCTTCGAACGGCTGCAAGCGTTTGAAAACCTCAGCAGCGGTTTCGAGGATGCCGACAGCAACCCCTTCGACCTGCGTGTCAGCGACGCCCAGCGCCAACAGATGAACACCTGTTATCACCGGCTGCATGGCCGCCATGCACGCTTTCGCGAGCTGATCGCACCGCTGGCCCGCCATGGCCTGCAACTCAAGGAGCTGGAGCGCGACCACCCCGACGTGAAGAAACGCATCGCTGTCACCGAACTGGCGGCCAAGCGCGATGAAGAACTCTGCGACGTGATCGAGGACCTGTGGTTTCGCGCCGGCGCCTGGCCGATCAAGGGCATAGAGCCGAGTCGCCAGACCTTCGAAATCAATAGTGCGCAATTTCACTGCCACGGCTACATCCCGGATCTGGATGCCTGGGTGGTGCTGGGGTTTGATCCGCGGGAAAACCCTCAGATCAACCGGCCCAATTCTAAGCTTTCGGTGCGGGCCGAATGGGCGGTAAAGCGCACCCTGTTTCAAGCTTTCTGTCGCAAACCATTGATATGGTTAGATAACTACGAGTCATCACGGCGCCTTTTAAGCAGCCTGGCGGGCGACGCCAGCGCCGGGCCTGGGTTTGATTACAAGGTCAAGGGCGAGCTGGCCTCGACGCCGCTGCTGGACAGTTTCGTGATGGCCGCCGGGTTTATCGAGAACCTCGGGCTGGATGTGCCCACGGCCGTTGGCCAAATGAGCTTCGCCAAGGACGACCCGGACCGCGGCTACTTTGAAGCCTTGAGCATTTTCTGGAAGGCCCTGGAAGATCACTTGCTCGATCAATCGCCGCCGATCATGACTTATAACCGCATGTTCTCGCTGTTCGGTGAGAACACCCCGGAAAACCTCAAGCTGCTCAGCGATCCGCTGCTGCGGCCGATGTCGCACCTGATGATCGACGAGTTTCAGGACGTATCGCCGCAGATCGTCTCGTGGATTCGCGCCAGCCTGCGCGAGATCCGCAGCCGTGGCCCGGCGATGCATGTGGGGCGTGGCGCGCAACGCTCCTCCTTGCTGTGCGTGGGCGATGACTGGCAGTCGATCTATGGCTGGCGCGGCAGTTCGCCCCAGTACTTCATGGCGTTCAACCAGGAATTCCCGTCGCCCAGCACCACCCGTGTGATGCTCAGCGAGAACTATCGCAGCCACCAGCACATCATCGACGCCGCCGAACATGTGGTGCGCGCAGCCCCGGCGATCCCCGGCAAGAAGGCCAAAGCCAGTGGCGAGCCCAAGGCTTTGCAGCCCGTGGTGGTACTGGAGCGGGACGACGCCGCACTGGGACGACAGTTGCTGGAGCACTATCAACGCGGTAATACAGTGCTAATGCTTTATCGAAAAAGTAGCGATAAGTTATTGATTAAAGAGCATATTCAGGCGGTAGTTAATGTAGATTCCAGCTTGCCGCCACAGGACCGGCGGCTTAAACAGCTGACTTATCACAGTGCCAAGGGCCTGCAAGCGGACGCCGTTTTCCTGCTTGGGGATTGCCAGCACGTCACCAGCTCGCCTTACAAAAACCAGGTTTACCGCATGGCGGGCCTGGGCAAGGACGGCGACAGCGAACCCTACGATACCGCGCAGAAAGACGAAGTGCTGCGCCTGGCGTATGTCGGCATTACCCGGGCGGTGAGCCATTGCTATTGGTATGTGGAAAAGCCGGAAGGCCAGGGCGTGAACGTGCCAAGGGCTTCGGAGCGGGTTGATGGGCGAAAGGCGTTTTTTGATGATCGGCGCAGCTAGCAGCTATACACAATTCCCACTGTGAGAGCGGGCTTGCTCGCGAAAGCGGAGTATCAGTGACAGATGTATCAACTGACAAAACGCCTTCGCGAGCAAGCCCGCTCCCACATTAGATAGTCATCGGCTTATAAATGAGCGTCACGCCCGCAACGACAGCGGCGGCACAAAACACTCCAGCTCATCCTCCACCGCTTCGATAATGCGCTCCACATCCGCCGCATTCATCACCGTGGCGCAAGGAATGCCGGCAATCGCGATCAACGTCTCGCCGCTGGCCCGGTCGAACAGGCGTGCGACCATACTGCCGGGGGCGTCCATGCTCCCCTCGAAGCCCATCGGATGGAAGTGCCAGCGCATCAGTTGGCAGGCATTGGGAAATGTCACTTTGTTCATATTGCCCACCTTGTTCATTGAGCGCTTCCTTTAGCTCGCGGCAGGGGGCCATGACCTTCACTGGTCGTGGCATCAAGAGGTTAAAAATAGCATTCGTTCGCAAGCGCGCGTTGACTTTTTAAGGGCCGTTCGGCAGTTCTTTCGCGATTATATGACATGGGTCATGTCTTACTCGTGACTAGGCAAAAGGCCATTAGTCAGAAGTTCCGATTGACCATTGAATGCCGCCGGCAAATTCGGCAATCTTCCAGGCATTCCCGCCGCAGAGCCGTCCATGCAGCCCGTTTTGAGTGAAGAGTGCGAACAAACCCAAGCCACCGGCGATCTGGTGTTGCGCCATCACCTGTGCTGGCGCCATCGCGACCTGGAGGGCGTGATGTCCTACTACCACCCCGACATTCAGTACCACGACTTCTTCCAAAACCGCGTGGTGGGTCAGGCCGAGTTGCGCGAGTATCTGCAGGCCAGCATGCCGCGTGGCGCCGACGAGGCGATCGAGCACATCGACCGCATTCGCGCCGACGGTGACACCGCGTTTATCCAGTACCGCATTACCCTGCGCGGCGGCCAGGGCCTGGTGTCATTTCGCACCAGTGAAGCGATCACCGTGCGCGATGGGTTGATCTGGCGCGTCAACGAATACGCCTCCCTGGTGCATGAACAGCCGGCCCAAAACCTGCGTCCGACGGTCAGCCGCCTGGGCTTGTCGCCCCAGCAATTGGGGCATATGGCCAACGATCTGCAGCAGTACTTCGAACTCAAGCAACCCTATCTGGACCCGGCGCTGGACCTGCAACGTGTGGCCAATGAATGCGGCTACAGCCGCAATCAGATTTCCTACCTGCTAAACCAGGTGCTGGGCCAGAGCTTCTACCGCTACGTCAACCAGGCCCGGCTCCAGCACCTGCTGGCCGCGCTGGACAAGGCCGTGCCGCCGATCAAGGTCGATGACCTGGCGTTTGCCGCCGGTTTTAATTCGCTGTCGGCGTTCTACAGCGCGTTCCGCCAACACACCGGGCAATCGCCCAAGGCCTACGTCAAACAAATTTCTCTGCGTGCACGCGCGCAAGACACTCCCTGACGCCACGCTCTAGGATCCAGCCTATCGAAACGAGGTTGGGGAGCTTGGCATGCCGGCATGGCGCAACATCAGTTTATGGATGGACCAGTTGGACGACCCGCTGGTGGCGCGGCCGTCCCTGGCGCATGACCTGGACGTCAATGTGGCGATTATCGGCGCCGGCTATACCGGGCTGTGGACCGCCTACTACCTCAAGCGCCAGGCCCCGGAGCTGAAGATCGCGATTATCGAAGCGCAGACCGCAGGTTTCGGTGCTTCGGGCCGCAATGGCGGCTGGCTGATGGGCAACCTGTTGGGCGAAGACCGCCTGCTGGCCGGCCTGTCACCGCCACAACGGCGCGCCTCGTTTGACCTGCTGCATGGCATCCCCGACGAAGTCGCCCAAGTACTGGCCCGTGAAAGCATCGACTGCGACTACCGCAAGGGCGGTGTGCTGTACTGTGCGGCGCGCTACCCGGAGCAGGAGGGCAGCCTGCGCCGTTACCTGGACACGCTCCACGCCCAGGGCCTCACCGAAGCGGATTACCGCTGGCTGAGCCCGCAACAGCTGGCCGAGCAGATCCGCATCGCCAGGCCGTATGGCGGCATCTATGCGCCCCATGTCGCGACCATCAACCCGGCCAAACTGGTGCGCGGCCTGGCGCGGGTGGTGGAGAGCATGGGCGTGACGATCTATGAGAACAGCCCCGTCACCCATTGGCAGTCCGGCAGCGTGCGCACGGCCAACGCCAGCGTGCGCGCCGCGTGGGTGGTGCCGGCGGTCGAAGGTTACGCCACCACGTTGCCGCCGTTGGGGCGCTATCAGTTACCGGTGCAAAGCCTGATGGTCGCCACCGAACCGTTGCCGGCCAGCACCTGGGATGAGATTGGCTTGAACCGGGGCCAGGCCTTTGGCGAAAGCAGCCGCCAGGTCACCTACGGGCAGCGTTCGGCGGATGACCGCCTGATATTCGGCGCCCGTGGCGGCTATCAGTTTGCCGGCAAGCTGCGCCATAACTTCGACCTGAGCACCGACGAAGTGGCGCTGCGTCGCTACCTGTTCAGCGAACTCTTTCCGCAGCTCAAACACGTCAAGATTACCCACTCCTGGGGCGGCAACCTCGGCATGTCGCGCAACTTCCGACCGCACATGCTCTGCGATCACACCACCGGCATCGCGCTGTCCGGCGGTTATGGCGGGGAGGGCGTCGGCGCCACCAACCTCGGTGGTCGTACGCTCGCCGACATGATTCTGGGCCTCGATACGCCGCTGACCACCCAGCCCTGGGTGATTCGCGAGCGTGGCCTGGACGCGCTCAAGGCCTGGGAGCCCGAGCCCTGCCGCTGGCTGGGTTACAACGCGATCATTCGCAGTTTTGTCCATGAAGACCAAGTGTTGGCCAACCCCAACAGCGCGCCCTGGCGGCGCAAATTGGCGACCGGCGTGGCCGGGTTCATGGAAGGTTTCATGCACTGAGATGTTTCACTCACACGGGAAAACCCATGAGCATCACTCACTTCAAAGACGTGCTGAATGCCCATCTGCCGGACGCCTCACCGGTAGCCATGCCCTTGGGCGAACCCATCGCCGTGGCCTCGACCTTAAGTGTTGAGCGCAGCGATGGCGTCGAAACCGGCATCTGGGCATGCACCCCAGGCCGCTGGCGCCGGCAGATCAACTCCCAGGAGTTTTGCCACTTCATCCAGGGCCGCTGCACCTTCACGCCGGACAACGGCGAAGTCGTTCACCTACAAGCCGGCGATGCACTGATGTTGCCGGCCAACAGCACCGGCATCTGGGACATCCACGAGACCGTGCGCAAGACCTACGTATTGATCCTGTAACGCTTTGATCCTTGATCGCCTGCCATAAAAACAGCCCTAAAACCGCCAGGAAATCGAACCATGAAAGCCATTGCCCTGTTGCCCTTGATGTGGGTGGCCGCTATCAGCCAGGCCGCCGAGACGGTCAAGATCTACAACTGGTCGGACTACATCGCGCCGGACACCACCAAAAACTTCCAGAAAGAAACCGGCATCGGTTTCACCTACGACGTATACGACAGCAACGAAACCCTTGACGGCAAGTTGATGACCGGCAAATCCGGCTATGACGTCGTGTTCCCCTCCAACCACTTCATGGCCCGGCAGATTCAGGGCGGCGCCCTCAAAAAGCTCGACAAGAGCCAGCTGCCGAACTGGAAAAACCTCAACCCGGTGCTGCTTAAGGCCCTGCAAAACAACGACCCGGGCAATGAGCATGGTTTCCCCTACCTGTGGGGCAGCACCGGCATCGGCTACAACATCGACAAGGTCAAGGCGGTGCTCGGCGATAACGCGCCCGTGGATTCCTGGGACCTGATCTTCAAACCCGAGAACATGGCCAAGCTGCAAAAATGCGGCGTGGCGATTCTCGATAACGGCCCGGAACTGCTGCCGGCGGCGCTTAATTACCTGGGCCTGCCGCCCCACAGCAAGAAGGCCGAGGACTACAAAAAGGCTGAAGGGCTGCTGATGAAAGTGCGTCCGTATGTAGCCTACTTCCATTCCTCGAAATACACCGCTGACCTGGCCAATGGCGACATTTGCGTGGCCGTCGGCTTCTCCGGCGACATCCTGCAGGCCGAAAGCCGCGCCAAGGAAGCCAAAAACGGCGTGAACATCGGCTACAACATTCCCAAGGAAGGCGCCGCCATCTGGTTCGACATGGTCGCCATGCCCGCCGATGCCCCGGACGAAAAAGGCGGTTACGCGTTCATGAACTACCTGCTGCGCCCGGAAGTGATGGCCAGCATCACCAACTATGTGCACTACGCCAACGGCAACGCGGCGGCTGACAGCCTGGTAGACCCTGCAATCAAGGCCGACACCAAGGTGTACCCGAGCCCGGAAATGATGGGCAAGTTGTTTGCACTGGAAGCAATGCCACTGAACATCGACCGGATTCGTACGCGGGTGTGGAACACCATTCGTACCGGGCGCTAGGCGTCACACTGAGCGCCCTGTGGGAGCAGGCTTTGATCGTTCCCACGCTCTGCGTGGGAATGCAGCCAGGGACCTCCGCGTCCCGGTTTTCAGGGATTTTCCAAATCATGCCCCAACGACTGGATAAACAACGAAAACAGTTCCGGCTGTGACGAAATATCCAGCTTTGCGTACAGGTGTCGCCGGTGCACCTTCACGGTGTCCGGCGAGATCTTCAAACGCTCGGCCATGGCCTTGGACGAGAACCCACGCAATACCAGGCGCGCCACTTCCAGCTCACGCTCCGACAGCACCCCACTGCCAAAGTGGCTCAACGCGTCGCGAATCTGCGTGTCCATCGCCGGTGCACGCTGGGTGCTTTGCTGCCAGTGCTGCTGCATCAGCGGCAGCACCCAGGCCGCCAGGGTGGTCATCAACCCGGTTTCTTCAAAGTTGAAGCGCCGCTGCATGCCCAGCGATAACGACAGCGTGCCTGTACCCGGCAATTGCAGAATGAATTGCACCTCGTCTTCCAGCACGTTGTCGTGGAAGTAGTTGAGGAAGTATTCACTCTGGCGAAAATGGTCCGGTGCCACTTCCTCCAGGCGATACACGCCGCTGGCATACCCTTCGCGGTAGGCCTGGTAAAACGGGTCGATCAGGTACAGGCCATTGAGATACACCAGCATCGAGGCCGGTTTGCTGGTGGGCTGGGCGTCGAATTCTTCCAGGGCCACGGGCGGGCCATCGAGGGGATAAAAAATCGCCAGGGCGTTATCGAACGGCAGGCATTGGTGCAGCAACAGCACCAGCTGTTTCCAGAAGCGCTCGCTGCCCAGGTGTGCAACGGTACGGCCCAGGCCAGCATGCATGCCGACCTCTCTGAACAGGCTCATAAACACGGCTCCAGCCCTCAATAGATCGGCCAAGGGTTCGGCTTTTGCCGCGTATCGTCAAGGGGAGTACGCCAATAGGGGAATTGGCCTGCATAAACGCAACGTTTACTTTGCCGTCATCCAGCGAGAAACATATCTCGCAAGCGCCCGACTTTTTTCGTTTCTGCCTCCTACCAAAAACAACGATAGAGGATAACGATATGAGTGCTTCCCTCGCGCCAGACGGCGTGCTCAAGCCAACCCTGAGTGTGTTCGATGTGGTGGCCATTACGGTTTCGGCGGTCACGCCGGCCAGCTCGGTATTCGTGATTGCACCCTTTGCCATCCAGCAGGCGGGCAGTGGTGTGTTCCTGGCGTTTATGATGGCGGCCTTGCTCGCGCTGATGTTCGCCTTCTGTTACGCCGAACTCGGTCGCGCCCATAACAGCGCCGGTGGTGAATACGTGTATGCCAAACGGGTGTTTGGTGGCATGGCCGGTTATGCGACGTTTCTGACCGTGCTGGTGATGCTGTTGTTTATCCCGCCGGTCTTGGCCACCGGTGCAGCGACGTACCTGAATAACGCCCTGGGCACTAAATTCGACTCGCAAACCGTGGCTCTGGTCATCGTGGTGTGCAGCTACGCCCTGGGTATCCTCAATATCAAGCTCAATGCCTGGATCACCGGCACGTGCCTGCTGCTGGAAGTAGCGGCGTTGCTGGTGATCGTTGTTATCGGCTTTGGCAACCCGGTACAACCGGCCAGCGTGCTGTTCCAGCCGCAGATCGTCGAAAACGGCGTGTTGCACCTGGCGCCCTGGGCGTTGGTGATCGGCGCCGTGGGCATCGGCCTGTTCTCGTTTAATGGGTATGGTCCGGCGGTATTGCTGGCCGAAGACATGAAGTGCGGTGGCAAAGGCGTGCACAAGGCTGTGCTGTGGTCGCTGGGGCTGGTGGTGGTGATCGAACTGGTGCCGATCACGGCGTTGTTGATCGGCGCGCCGTCGCTGAGCGCGATGATCAGCAGCCCTGACCCGATCGGCTATCTGCTGAGCAGCCATGGCAATGAAACCCTGTCACGTCTGGTCAGTGCCGGGATTTTCCTGTCGGTGTTCAACGCGATTGTCGCCATCGTCATCCAGATTGGCCGGGTGGTGTTCAGTAGCGGCCGTGATGCCCTGTGGACGCCGCGTATCAACGCGCTGTTTACACGTATCCACCCGCGCTGGGATTCTCCATGGCTGGCGACATTGTTTCTGGCCATCCCTTCGGCGCTGTTGAGTTTCAGCTCGAACCTGGCGGACCTGACGTCCTTCAGTGTATTGCTGATCATCCTGGTGTACCTGGTGGTGGCGTTGAGCGCGCTGATGAGCCGGGTGCTGCTGCGTGATCGCGAGCATCCGTATCGCATGCCGTTATGGCCGCTGCCGGCAGTGCTGGCCGTGCTGGGCGCCGGTTACCTGCTGGTGACCCTGATCGCGGCGGCGTCGGTACGCGACATCATGATCATCATCGGCTTGCTGGCCTTGTCGGTGATTTTGTATTGCATCAGTGGCCGGACGAGTCCGGCGTTTCAGAAATTGTAAGGAGTGGGTATGCGTGCACGTCAATTGGGCATTACGTTGGGGCTGGGCACGCCCGGCGAATTGAATGCCATCACCGATGTTCCCGGCGTCCGCGTGGGCCACGCCACGCTCAAGGCGAGTGTCGACGGCAAACAGGTGCGCACCGGCGTCAGCGTGATCCAGCCGCGCGCCGGGGAGGCACGCCGGCAACCGTGTTTCGCCGGCTACCACGTGCTCAACGGCAACGGCGACGCCACCGGCCTTGAGTGGATCAGCGAAGCGGGGCTGCTGACCACGCCGATCGCCATCACCAACACCCACAGCATCGGGATTGTGCGTGACAGCCTGATCGCTCTTGAGCGCGAGCGCCTGGCGGACCCGGCGGTGTATTGGTGCATGCCGGTGGTGATGGAAACCTACGACGGCTTGCTCAACGATATCTGGGGCCAGCACGTCAAGCCAGAACATGTACGCCAGGCGCTGGAGGCGGCCGAGGGCGGCCCGGTGCAAGAGGGCGCAGTCGGCGGCGGCACCGGCATGATCTGCCATGAGTTCAAGGGCGGTATCGGCACCGCCTCCCGGCGTGTGCCGCAGGAGCAGGGCGGCTGGACCGTCGGTGTGCTGGTGCAGGCCAACCATGGCAAGCGCCAGGAGTTACGCGTGGATGGCTACCCGGTGGGGCGCCAGTTGATGGACATACCCTCGCCGTTCGCCGAGCGGGGCACGCCGGGCATGGGTTCGATCGTAGTCATCATCGCCACCGATGCGCCGTTGCTGCCCCATCAATGCCAGCGCCTGGCACAACGCGCGTCCATCGGTATCGCACGCACCGGCGGCGGCACCGAGGATTCCAGTGGCGACCTGTTCCTGGCCTTCGCCACCGGCAATCACGGGCTGCCACCGGCAGACTACGGGCGCAAGGACCTGGCACTCAGCAGCGTGTTGCGCATGGTCAACAACGACCATATTTCGCCGTTGTTCAGTGCCGCCGCAGAGGCGGTGGAGGAGGCGATCATCAACGCGATCCTGGCGGGCGAAGACATGACCACTGAAGACGGCGTCACGGTGCCCGGACTTACCGACGAAGTATTAATCGGCGCGTTAAACAAGTGTGGTTGGAGTCTGGCCCGGTAATGGGGGACATGCACTTTATTAGCGCCGGTAGTGGCTCTTTAATATTGAACTATGACACCGTGTCAATATATTGGATCCATTATTCGAGAGCGCCGCTCATCAAGAGCGGCTTTACCGCTATTTAATATTTAAATAACACTGGGCGGCGATTTGCGACGCAAGCGCAATGCCCCCCAATAAACGCTGTGTGCGACTTCCTCAAGTTGAATCCACGTCACATTTTTGTTGCTGAAATATGTGTAGACGAAAGATTTCAAGTTGTGTCAGTTTCGATACGCCTTCAAAAGAGGCGAGTGATAGGACGATCCTCGCCCGCGAGGTTCCTGTCGAACAAAGACTGATGCACTTGCAAACAAGGAAGTACGTTTATGTCAAAAGTAAAAGACAAAGCTATTGTATCTGCCGCGCAAGCCAGCACTGCTTACTCGCAAATCGATAGCTTCAGCCATCTGTATGACCGTGGCGGTAACCTCACGGTCAACGGCAAGCCCTCGTTCACCGTGGACCAGGCCGCCGACCACCTGCTGCGCGAGAACGCTGCGTATCGGGACATTGATGGCAACGGCAAGATCGATCTCACCTACACCTTTCTGACCTCGGCTTCCTCGGCCACCATGAATAAACATGGCATCTCCGGGTTCAGCCAGTTCAACACCCAGCAAAAAGCACAGGCCGTACTGGCCATGCAATCCTGGGCGGATGTGGCCAAGGTCACCTTCACCGAGAAAGCCTCGGGCGGTGACTTCCACATGACCTTCGGCAACTACAGCAGCGGCCAGGACGGCGCAGCGGCCTTTGCTTACCTGCCTGGCACCAATGCCAAGTACAACGAGAGCGGGCTGGACGGTACCTCCTGGTACCTGACCAACAACAGCTACACGCCGAACAAGACGCCGGACCTGAACAACTATGGCCGGCAGACCCTGACCCACGAAATCGGCCACACCCTGGGCCTGGATCACCCTGGCGACTACAACGCCGGGACCGGCAACCCTTCCTACAAAGACGCGGACTATGGACAGGACACGCGTGGCTACAGCGTCATGAGTTACTGGAGCGAGAGCAACACCAACCAGAACTTCAGTAAAGGCGGGGTCGAAGCCTATTCGTCCGGCCCGCTGATCGACGACATTGCCGCGATCCAGAAGCTCTACGGCGCCAACTACGCCACCCGCGCCGGCGACACCACCTACGGTTTCAACTCCAACACCGGGCGTGACTTCCTCAGCGCCACATCCAATGCCGACAAGCTGGTGTTCTCGGTATGGGACGGTGGCGGCAACGACACCCTGGACTTCTCCGGTTTCACCCAAAACCAGAAGATCAACCTCAATGAGGCCTCGTTCTCCGACGTTGGCGGCCTGGTGGGCAACGTGTCCATCGCCAAGGGTGTCACCATCGAAAACGCGTTCGGCGGGTCGGGCAATGACTTGATCATCGGCAACAACGCGGTCAACGTGATCAAGGGCGGTGCCGGCAACGACATCATCTACGGCGGTGGCGGGGCGGACCAACTGTGGGGCGGCGCCGGCAATGACACCTTCGTGTACGGTGCCAGTTCCGATTCCAAGCCGGGTGCGGCGGACAAGATCTTTGACTTCACCTCCGGTTCGGACAAGATCGACCTGTCCGGGATCACCAAAGGTGCAGGCTTGAGCTTCGTCAATGCATTCACCGGGCATGCCGGTGATGCTGTACTGAGCTATGCCTCGGGTACCAACCTGGGCACCTTGGCGGTGGACTTCTCCGGGCACGGCGTGGCGGATTTCCTCGTCACCACCGTCGGCCAGGCCGTCGCCAACGACATCGTAGCCTGATGTAAAGCGCGCGGCGCTCCGGCGCCGCGCGCTCAGGATGGAGCATTAGATGCCGCGTTTTTCCCATTTGATCGCCTGTGCTTCACAGGTGTTGTTCGTTTCGGCAGGAGCCCACGTCATGGCGAGCAGTCTTGTTTTACCCACCACCGCGCAACTGGCCGGCCATTGGGAGTTGAAGCAGCAGGATCAGGTGTGCGCACTCGATCTGTTGGATCAGCCCAATGCCCTGGCCGGTGATGTTGCCTGCGCCGAACGTTGGCTGGGTGATAAACCGATCAGTTGGTCGCCGACCCCGGACGGTATCTGGCTGTTTAACACCGAGGGCAGCGGGATTATTCATTTGAACCGCGAAAAAGACGGTGAATACAAAGGGCATACAGCTTCAATCGCGGAACTTGTGCTGCAGCGAACACCTTAATTAAAACGTTATAAGCTTATAACTAGAGACTAATAGTTGGCCGTCCCACTTCAGGGCTGGGGCAACTATTGCGCGTCATTTGCTTTGGGGAAGATCAGACACTATGGCGAAGTCCCATGTGGTTGCGCCCTTATTCAGGGTGTTGGGTGAATACAAGAGTATTTTAATCAGCATCGGCTGCTTTACCGCCCTGATTAACCTGTTGATGCTGGTGCCGTCGATTTACATGCTGCAAGTGTACGACCGTGTGTTGTCCTCCCAGAATGAAACCACTCTGGTGATGTTGACGCTGATGGTCGTGGGCTTCTTTGTCTTTATCGGCACCCTGGAAGTGCTGCGCAGTTTTGTCGTGATACGCATTGGCAGCCAGTTGGAACGGCGCTTCAACTTGCGTGTGTACAAAGCCGCGTTTGAACGCAACCTGCAACGCGGCCAGGGGCATGCCGGGCAGTCGCTGGGCGATTTGACCGTGATTCGCCAATTCATCACCGGGCCTGCGCTGTTTGCGTTCTTCGATGCGCCGTGGTTTCCCATCTACCTGTTTGTGATTTTCCTCTTCAACGTGTGGCTGGGCGTGTTGGCCACGGCAGGCGCTGTGCTGCTGATCGCACTGGCGTGCCTGAATGAATACCTGACCAAAAAGCCCCTGGGCGAAGCAGGGGCTTTTTCCCAGCAGTCGACCCAGCTGGCCACCAGCCACCTGCACAACGCCGAGACCATCCAGGCCATGGGCATGCTCGGCGCACTGCGCAAACGCTGGTTCGCGGTGCATTCGCAGTTCCTCGGGTTTCAGAACAAGGCCAGCGACACCGGTTCGGTGATCACCTCGCTGAGCAAATCCCTGCGCCTGTGTTTGCAATCCCTGGTGCTCGGCCTGGGCGCTTTCCTGGTGATCAAGGGCGAGATGACGGCGGGTATGATGATCGCCGGGTCTATCCTGATGGGCCGCGTGCTCAGCCCCATCGACCAGCTCATTGCAGTCTGGAAGCAGTGGAGTTCGGCCAAACTGGCTTACCAGCGCCTTGATGACCTGCTGCGTGAGTTTCCACCCGAAGCCGAGCCCATGACCTTGCCGGCGCCCAAGGGCCAGGTGAGTTTTGAGCAGGTCAGCGCTGGTCCGCCGGGGCGGCGTGTGGCGACGTTGCAGCAAGTCAGTTTCAGCCTTGGCGCCGGTGAAGTGCTGGGCGTGCTCGGTGCCTCGGGTTCGGGCAAGTCGACCCTGGCCCGCGTGCTGGTTGGCGTGTGGCCCACCCTGGCCGGCACTGTGCGCCTGGACGGTGCGGATATCCATCGCTGGAACCGCGACGACCTCGGCCCGCATATCGGCTACCTGCCCCAGGACATCGAACTGTTCAGCGGCAGCATCGCCGACAACATTGCGCGCTTTTGTGACGCTGACCCGGAGCGGGTGGTGAAAGCCGCGCAACAAGCCGGAGTGCATGAGTTGATCCTGCGCCTGCCCCAAGGCTACGACACCGTGCTGGGCGACAACGGTGGCGGCCTCTCCGGTGGCCAGAAGCAGCGGGTGGCGCTGGCGCGTGCGCTGTACGGCGCGCCGCGTTTGATCGTGCTGGATGAACCCAACTCCAACCTCGACACCGTGGGCGAGGCCGCCTTGGCCAGCGCCATCGTGCAAATGAAAGCCCAGGGCAGCAGCGTGGTGCTGGTCACCCACCGTTCCTCGGCGTTGGCCCAGGCCGACAAGTTGCTGGTGCTCAGTGAAGGCCAATTGCAGGCCTTCGGCCCCAGCCAGGAAGTGCTGCGCGCGTTGTCGGGCCAGCAGCAGGAAGCGCCACGGGAAAAGGCCGGTGTGAGCCTTAGCCGTCAGTACCAGACCGGAAGGAATCCAGGCGCATGAGCAGCCTTACAGTTGAGCCCCGTTTTAAAGAGCGTGATGCCGGTTTTTTCGTGAAGATGGGCTGGTGGCTGACGGTTGTCGGCGCCGGTGGGTTTTTCCTCTGGGCCAGCCTCGCGCCCTTGGACCAGGGCATCCCGGTGCAAGGCACGGTGGTGGTCTCGGGCAAGCGCAAGGCCGTGCAAACCTTCAGCCCTGGCGTGGTCAGCCGCATCCTGGTGAAGGAGGGCGAGCGGGTCAAACAGGGCCAGCCGCTGTTTCGCCTCGACCAGACCCAGAACCAGGCCGACGTGCAGTCGCTGCAAGCCCAGTACCGCATGGCCTGGGCCAGCGTCGCGCGCTGGCAGAGCGAGCGTGACAACCAGGCCGCGATTACCTTTCCTGCTGAGCTGAGCGCCAACCCCGACCCGGCCCTGGCCCTGGTGTTGGAAGGCCAGCGCCAGCTGTTCAGCAGCCGCCGCGAAGCCTTTGCCCGTGAGCAGGCCGGGATCCGCGCCAATATCGATGGCGCCACCTCGCAACTGAGTGGCATGCGCCGTGCGCGCACCGACCTGTCCGCCCAGGCGCAATCGCTGCGTGATCAATTGGCCAACCTGCAACCCCTGGCCGACAACGGTTATATCCCGCGCAACCGCTTGCTGGACTACCAGCGCCAACTGTCCCAGGTGCAACAGGATCTGGCCCAGAACAGCGGCGAAAGTGGCCGAGTGGAGCAGGGCATTCTCGAGTCGCGCCTCAAGTTGCAGCAGCACAGCGAGGAATATCAGAAAGAGGTGCGCAGCCAGTTGGCCGACGCGCAACTGCGCAGCCTGACCCTGGAGCAGCAACTGACCTCGGCGGGTTTTGATTTACAGCACAGCGAAATCAATGCGCCGGCCGATGGCATTGCGGTCAACCTCAGTGTGCACACCGAGGGCGCCGTGGTGCGCGCCGGCGAAACGCTGCTGGAGATCGTGCCACAAGGCACGCGCCTGGAAGTGGAAGGGCGCTTGCCGGTGAATCTGGTCGATAAAGTGGGCACCCACCTGCCGGTCGATATCCTCTTCACTGCGTTCAACCAAAGCCGTACTCCGCGCGTGCCGGGCGAAGTCAGCCTGATCTCGGCCGACCAGATGCTCGATGAAAAGACCGGCCAGCCTTACTACGTGCTGCGCACCACGGTCAGCGAGGCGGCATTGGAAAAACTCCACGGCCTGGTGATCAAGCCGGGCATGCCCGCCGAGATGTTTGTGCGCACCGGCGAACGCTCGCTGCTCAATTACCTGTTCAAGCCGCTGCTCGATCGCGCCGGTTCTGCGTTGACTGAGGAATGAACATGCGCGTTGTGTTCATCACCTTACTGTTGAGCTGCACCAGTGCCCACGCCGCCATGGGCCCGTTTGATGTGTACGAGCAGGCATTGCGTAACGATCCGGTGTTCCTCGGCGCCATCAAGGAGCGCGACGCCGGACTGGAAAACCGCACCATCGGCCGTGCCGGGCTGTTGCCGCGCCTGTCGTACAACTACAACAAGGGCCGCAACAATTCCGAAGCGCACCTGCCGGACGGGCGCGGCGGCAGTTACCGCGACGACCGCAACTACAACAGCTACGGCTCGACCTTCAGCCTGCAACAACCCTTGTTCGACTACGAAGCCTACGCCAACTACCGCAAGGGCGTGGCCCAGGCGCTGTTTGCCGATGAGAGCTTTCGCGACAAGAGCCAGGCGTTGCTGGTGCGGGTGCTGAGCTATTACACCCAGGCGCTGTTTGCCCAGGACCAGATCGACATCGCGCGTGCCAAGAAAAAGGCCTACGAGCAGCAGTTCCAGCAGAACCAGCACCTGTTCCAACAGGGCGAAGGCACGCGCACCGATATTCTCGAAGCCGAGTCGCGCTATGAGCTGGCCACCGCCGAAGAGATCCAGGCGCTGGATGAGCAGGACGCGTCGTTGCGCGAGTTGGGGGCGTTGATCGGCGTGCAAAGCGTCGACATCCACGACCTGGCGCCGCTGAACCAGAGCTTTGCCGCCTTCACCCTGACCCCGGCCAACTACGACACCTGGCATGAATTGGCGCTGAGCAATAACCCCACGCTGGCGTCGCAACGCCAGGCCGTGGAAGTTGCGCGTTATGAAGTGGAGCGCAACCGCGCCGGGCATTTGCCCAAGATCACCGCGTATGCCAGCGCGCGCAAACAGGAGTCCGACAGCGGCAACACCTACAACCAGCGCTACGACACCAACACCATCGGCGTTGAAGTCAGCCTGCCGTTGTATGCCGGTGGCGGTATCTCTGCCTCCACCCGTCAGGCCAGCCGTGGCATGGAGCAGGCCGAGTACGAGCTGGAAGGCAAAACCCGTGAAACCCTGATCGAACTGCGCCGCCAGTTCAGTGCGTGCCTGTCGGGCGTGAGCAAACTGCGTGCGTATCAAAAGGCGCTGACCTCGGCCGAGGCGCTGGTGGTGTCGACCAAGCAAAGCATCCTCGGCGGCGAGCGGGTCAACCTCGACGCGCTGAACGCCGAGCAGCAGCTGTACAGCACCCGTCGCGACCTGGCCCAGGCGCGTTACGACTACCTGATGGCCTGGACCAAATTGCACTACTACGCGGGCAACTTGCGTGACACCGACCTGGCGAAAGTCGATGAGGCCTTCGGCCCGGTGAAATAAGCAACCATAAGAAGAATAAGGAGGGGTCAGATGATCACCCATTCACCACGTTTCAAACCGTTTATCGCAGGCTCGTTACTCCTGTTGTCCGTTGCGGCGCAGGCGGCCTACACCGAAACCGGCCAAGCGGGTAACCCGGCCAGTTGGCGCTCCGCCGAATTCCAGAGTGACTGGGGCCTGGGGCGCATGAAGGCCGACGAAGCCTATGCAGCCGGCATCACCGGCAACGGGGTCAAAGTCGGCGCGCTGGACTCGGGCTTTGACCCTAACCACCCCGAAGCCTCCAAAGACCGCTACCACGCGGTCAGCGCCAGCGGCACGTATGTGGATGGCAGCGCGTTCAGCACCACCGGCGCACTCAACCCCAACAACGATTCCCACGGCACCCATGTCACCGGCACCATGGGCGCGGCCCGTGATGGCGTGGGCATGCACGGCGTGGCGTACAACGCGCAAATCTACGTGGGCAACACCAACGCCAACGACAGCTTCCTGTTTGGCCCGACCCCGGACCCCAAGTATTTCAAGGCGGTGTACACCGCGCTGGTGGATTCCGGCGTGCGCGCCATCAACAACAGCTGGGGCAGCCAGCCCAAGGATGTCAGCTACCAGACCCTCGGCGACCTGCATGCGGCCTATGCCCAGCATTACAACCGGGGCACCTGGCTGGATGCCGCTGCGGATGTGGCCAAGGCTGGCGTGATCAACGTGTTCAGCGCCGGCAACAGCGGGTATGCAAATGCCAGCGTGCGCTCGGCCTTGCCGTATTTCCAGCCGGAACTGGAAGGCCACTGGCTGGCGGTATCCGGCCTGGATAAGGCCAATAACCAGAAATACAACAAGTGCGGGATTGCCAAGTACTGGTGCATTTCCACGCCTGGCGCGCTGATCAACAGCACCATTCCCGACGGCGGTTACGGGGTCAAATCCGGCACCTCGATGTCGGCACCCCATGCCACCGGCGCGCTGGCGCTGGTGATGGAGCGCTACCCGTACATGACCAACGAGCAGGCGTTGCAGGTGCTGTTGACCACCGCCACGCAGCTCGACGGCGCTGTCACTCAGGCACCGAATACCATCGTCGGCTGGGGCGTGCCGGACCTCGGCCGGGCCATGCACGGGCCGGGGCAATTGCTCGGCGCAATGAACGTCAACTTGGCGGCCGGGCAGGGTGATGTATGGAGCAATGGCGTCTCCGACCAAGCGTTGGTCCAGCGCCAGGCCGAAGACCGCGCCGAACACAGCGCTTGGCAGCAAACCCTGATCGACAAGGGCTGGCAGAACGGCGTGGGCGCGAATGCCAGCCAACAGGACCAGACCGATTACGCCGTTGGCACTGCCCGCGATCAGGCCGCGGCCAACCGCGTGTATGAAGGCAGCCTGATCAAATCCGGCGCCGGCAGCCTGGTGCTCAGCGGCGACAGCACGTATCGCGGTGCAACCAGCGTCAATGGCGGCCTGCTGGCGGTCAATGGTTCGCTGACCTCAGCGGTGACGGTCAACAACAGTGGCACCCTCGGCGGTTCCGGGCGCATCGGCGCCTTGAACGTCAACAGCGGCGGCACCGTGGCACCGGGCAATTCCGTGGGCACCTTGCAGGTGGCCGGTGATGTGAACCTGGGCGCAGGCTCCACCTATGCGGTGGAACTGACGCCCACCAGCAGCGACCGCATCGTCGCAGGCGGTAAAGCCGTGCTGGGCGGCGGCACCGTGACCCTGGCACTGGAAAACAGCCCGACACTGCTTAGCCAGAGCCAGGTGCAAAGCCTGATCGGCCGCCAGTACAGCATCTTGCAGGCGGCGGGCGGCATTCAGGGCCAGTTTGGCCAGGTGTTGCCGAATTACCTGTTCCTCGGCGGCAGCCTCGATTACGCCGCCAACGGCGTGCAGTTGGACGTGGGGCGCAACAACGCTGCGTTCGCCAGCGTTGCCGCCACGCGCAACCAGCGCAATGTCGCGACGGCGGCCGAGCAACTGGGCGCCGGCAACCCGGTGTATGAAAGCCTGTTGCAGTCGGACTCGGTGGCCACGGCTCGCCAGGGTTTGCAGCAACTGTCGGGTGAGATCTACCCGGCGCTTGGCGCGATGCTGATCAACGACAGCCTGCAACTGCGCGATGCCGTGGGCGAACGCCTGCGCCATGTGCCGGTGAGCGGCGAAAGCAACCTGTGGCTCAAGGCGCTTGGCGCCTGGGGCAAGACCGACAGCCGCAGCGAAACGGCAGGCTCGACCACCTCGATTGGCGGTTTGCTCGCCGGTGTGGACGGCGCTTTGGACGAGCAGACCCGCGTGGGTGTGGTGGCCGGCTACAGCGACAGCTCGCTGAACATGGGCAGTGGCACCCATTCATCGGCGTCCATCGACAGTTACCACTTGGGTGCTTACGCCGGGCGTGAACTGGGCGACTGGCGCGTCAGCGTGGGCGGCGCCTACAGCTGGCACCGCGGCGACGTAAAGCGTGACCTGCAATACGGCGCAGTCAGCGGCAAGCAAAAGACCAGGCTGGATGCGCGCACCGCGCAGTTGTTCACTGAAGCTGCCTACCGCATTCACCTGCAACCGCTGGCGCTGGAGCCGTTCGCCAACCTGGCCTATGTGCACCTGGACAGTGATTCCTTTCATGAAAAAGGCGCTGCGGCGGCGCTGGAGCGTGGCAGTGATCAGCGCGATGCGGTGCTCAGCACCCTCGGCGTGCGGGCCTTGAAAACCCTGCCACTGAACGACCATCAACAGCTGGAGCTGTCCGGTTCGCTGGGCTGGCAGCACAGCCTGACGGCGGTGGAATCCGAAGAACACTTGGCGTTTGTCGCCGGCGGGCCGTCCTTTGCCGTGCGCAGTTCGCCCTTGCTGCGCGATGCCGCGCTGGTCGGTGTGCAGGCCAGCCTGGCGCTGAACAAGGCCACGCGGGTCAACCTGGATTACAACGGCCAGTTGGGCGGGAGCGCGAAAACCCAAGGCGTGGGGCTGAGCCTGAACTGGCAGTTCTAAAAACACCGCAGCGATGATCGTTCCCACGCTCCGCGTGGGAATGCCTCGTGTGACGCTCTGCGTCACGCTTTGGACGCAGAGCGTCCTGGGCTGCATTACCACGCGGAGCGTGGGAACGATCGGGTTGGATTTCCAAAAAAGTGCAATAAGAAAACTAAGGAAGGTCACCGTGAACAAACGCAAACCAGGGTTAATGATCGCCACTCACACAGGCCCGAGCTACCCGCTCAAGGCTTTGAGCTGCGTGCCATACGGCGCGTTGCTGTGCTGCCTGGCAAGTCTGGGGACCGCCCAGGCCGCACCCTATGTGGAAACCGGCAAACTGGGCGATGCCGCCAGTTGGCGCAGCAACGAGTTCAAGGCCGACTGGGGCCTGGGCGCCATCCATTCAGACACCGCGTATGCCGCCGGCTACACCGGCAAAGGCGTCAAACTGGGCATCTTTGACCAGCCGGTGTATGCGCAGCACCCGGAATTCGCCAGCCCCAACAAGGTGGTGACGATTGTCACCGAAGGCATCCGCCAATACACCGACCCGTATATCCCGGTGAAGGCCGGCGATGCGTTCCGCTATGACGGCACGCCGTCCAAGGACTCCAACGGCAAGCTGGGTAACCACGGCACCCACGTCGGCGGGATTGCCGCCGGTAACCGCGATGGCGGGCCGATGCACGGCGTGGCGTTCAATGCGCAAATCCTCAGCGCCGAAAACGGCGACCCAGGCCCGGAAGACGGGATCATCCTCGGTAACGACGGTGCGGTGTACAAGGCCGGTTGGGACGGGCTGGTGGCCAACGGCGCACGCATCATCAACAACAGCTGGGGCATCGGCATTGGCGATCAATACGCCAAGGGCGGCCGCGATCCGGCGTTCCCCAACTTCACGGTCAATGAAGCCCAGGCGCAGTTCAACAATATCCGGCCGATCCTCGGCACGATTGCCGGCGGCGCCTACCAAGGCGCAATCGATGCCGCCCGCAGCGGCGTGCTGACCATCTTTGCCGCCGGTAACGACTACAACCGCAACAACCCGGATGCGATGTCGGGCCTGGCGTACTTTGTGCCGGAGATCGCGCCGAACTGGCTGTCGGTAGCGGCCTTGCAGCAAAACCCGGACACCGCGAGTGCCAACCCGTACGTGATCAGCACCTTCTCGTCGCGCTGCGGTTATGCGGCAAGCTTCTGCGTGTCGGCGCCCGGCACCAAGATCTTCAGTTCGATTATCAACGGCACCGACCTGAGCAACCTGACCAGCGATTGGGCCAACAAAAACGGCACCTCCATGGCGGCGCCCCATGTGGCCGGCGCAGCGGCGGTGCTGATGGAGCGCTTCCCCTATATGAGCGGCGAGCAGGTCGCCACGGTGCTTAAAACCACCGCCACCGACCTTGGCGCGCCGGGCATCGACGCGTTGTATGGCTGGGGCATGATCAACCTGGGCAAAGCCGTCAACGGGCCAGCAATGTTCGTCACCGCCGAGGATATTCCTGCTGAGTTCCGTATCGACGGCGCCTACGGCAGCAGCCAGTTTGTCGCCGACTTGCCAGGCATCGGCGCCGTGGTGGACGCCGGCAAACCGACCCAGCGCCTGTGCACCGACGTGCATTGCGGCCTGGATGTATGGAGCAATGCCATTTCCGGCCATGGCGGCCTGACCAAGCAAGGCATCGGCACGCTGGTGCTGAGCGGCACCAACACCTACAGCGGGCCGACCCTGGTCAACCAGGGCTTGCTGGCGATTAATGGTTCGGTCACGTCCGACGTTACCGTCAGCCAGACCGGTGTGCTCGCAGGCTCCGGCCGTATCGGCTCGTTGACCGCCAAAAGCGGCGGCACCGTGGCGCCGGGTAACTCCATCGGCACCTTGAATGTGGCGGGCAACGTGACCTTTGACGCGGGTTCGACCTACGCGGTGGAGCTGTCGCCCACCAGCAGCGACCGCATCGTTGCCGGCGGCACCGCCACGCTCAATGGCGGCACCGTGACCCTGGCCCTGGAAAACAGCCCGACACTGCTGACTGACGCCCAGGCACAAAGCCTGATCGGCCGCCAGTACAACATCCTGCAAGCCGCAGGCGGTATTACCGGCAGCTTCGGCGCGGTGCTGCCCAACTACCTGTTTATCGGCGGCACCCTCAACTATGCCGCCAACGGCGTGCAGCTGGACGTGGCGCGCACCAACAGCTTCGCCAGTGTGGCGGTCACGCCGAACCAGCGTGCGGTCGCAGCAGCGGCGGACCAGTTGGGCGCGGGCAATGCGGTGTATGAAAGCCTGTTGCTGGCGCCGAATGCGGCCTCGGCCCAGGGCGCGTTCCAGCAGCTCTCCGGCGAAATCTACCCGGCGCTGCAAAGTGCGTTGATCAACGACAGCCGTTACGTGCGCGAAGCCGTGGGCGAACGCCTGCGCCATGGCGAGATGGGCGCAGGCAGCGACACCCTCGACAGCCGTGGCAACGTGTGGGTCAAGGCCTTGGGCGCATGGGGCAAAACCGACAGCCGCAGTGACACCGCGGGCTACACCACGTCGCTGGGCGGCATGCTCGCCGGCGTGGATGGCGCGCTGGATGAGTCGACGCGTATCGGCTTGGTTGCCGGCTACAGCGACACCTCGTTGAACATGGGCAACGACACCCACTCCCGTGCCTCGGTCGACAGCTACCACTTCGGTGCCTATGCCGGGCATGAGATCGGCGCCTTGCGCCTGAGCGGTGGGGCGACCTACAGCTGGCATCGTGGCGATGTAAAGCGTGACCTGCAATACGGCGACGTGGCCGGCAAGCAGAAGGTCAAAGTCGATGCGAGCAGCACCCAGGTGTTTGGTGAAGCGGCCTACCGCGTCAACCTGCAACCGCTGGCCCTGGAGCCGTTCGCCAACCTGGCCTATGTGCATCTGAACACTGATGGGTTCACCGAAAAGGGTGACGCCGCCGCGCTCAAAGGCCACGACGATACGCGCGATGTGGTGTTGAGCACCCTGGGCGTGCGCGCCTTGAAGACCTTCAACGTGAACGATCACCAGCAACTGGACGTGTCCGGCACCCTGGGCTGGCAGCACAACCTGAGCAGCACCGATTCCGAGCGGCACCTGGCGTTTGCCTCGGGCGGCCCGGCGTTCGCAGTGGAAAGTGCGCCGATGGTGCGTGATGCCGCGTTGATCGGTGCGCGGGTCAGCCTGGCGTTGAGCAAGGATGCGCGGGTGAATTTTGATTACAACGGCCTGCTGGCCAGCAAGGACAAGGTCCACGGGGTGGGGTTGAGCCTCGATTGGGCGTTCTAAAGGGGGACGACACTTCTTAAAGTGAGGACCGGATTTATGTGGGAGCGGGCTTGCTCGCGAAAGCGGTGTATCAGTTAACCGATTCATTGGCTGAACCACCGCATTCGCGAGCAAGTCGAATCGTCGCACCGCCGCTCCCACATTTGGATCGCGGGAGATCAGATAGAGCTGCTCCATAGCCACACGTGTTTTTCGCTTTCTCTACAAATCCAACAACAGAGAGGCACTACCATGGGTATCTTTGACTATAAAAACCTCGGCACCGAGGGCTCCAAAACGCTGTTCGCCGATGCCATGGCGATCACGCTGTATTCCTACCACAACCTGGATAACGGCTTTGCCGTGGGTTACCAGCACAATGGCCTGGGGCTTGGCTTGCCGGCCACGCTGGTGGGGGCGCTGCTCGGCAGCACGGATTCACAAGGTGTGATTCCCGGCATTCCCTGGAACCCCGACTCGGAAAAGGCCGCGCTTGAAGCAGTGCAAAAAGCCGGCTGGACGCCCATCAGCGCCAGCGCCCTGGGCTATGGCGGCAAGGTCGATGCGCGCGGCACCTTCTTTGGCGAAAAGGCCGGCTACACCACGGCCCAGGTCGAGGTGCTGGGCAAGTACGATGACGCCGGCAAACTGCTCGAAATCGGCATCGGTTTTCGTGGCACCTCGGGGCCACGGGAAAGCTTGATTACCGACTCCATCGGCGACGTGATCAGCGACCTGCTGGCGGCCTTTGGCCCCAAGGATTATGCCAAGAACTACGCGGGCGAAGCCTTTGGCGGCTTGCTCAAAAATGTCGCCGACTATGCCAGTGCCCATGGCCTGAGCGGCAAGGACGTGGTGGTCAGCGGCCACAGCCTGGGCGGGCTGGCCGTCAACAGCATGGCGGATTTAAGCAACAACAAATGGTCGGGGTTCTACAAGGACGCCAACTACGTGGCCTATGCCTCACCGACCCAGAGCGCCGGCGATAAAGTGCTGAACATCGGCTACGAAAACGACCCGGTGTTCCGCGCGCTCGACGGTTCGTCCTTCAACTTGTCGTCCCTGGGCGTGCACGACAAACCCCACGAGTCGACCACCGACAATATCGTCAGCTTCAACGACCACTACGCGTCGACGTTGTGGAATATCCTGCCGTTTTCCATCGTCAACCTGCCGACCTGGGTCTCGCATTTGCCCACCGGTTATGGCGACGGCATGACGCGCATTCTCGAGTCCGGCTTCTACGACCAGATGACCCGCGACTCCACGGTGATTGTCGCCAACCTGTCCGACCCGGCGCGGGCCACCACCTGGGTGCAGGACCTCAACCGCAATGCCGAACCGCACAAGGGCAATACCTTCATCATCGGCAGCCACGGCAATGACCTGATCCAGGGCGGCAAAGGCGCAGACTTTATCGACGGCGGCAAAGGCAATGACACGATCCGCGACAACAGTGGGCATAACACCTTCCTGTTCAGCGGCCATTTTGGCAATGATCGGGTGATCGGCTACCAAACCACGGACAAGCTGGTGTTCCAGAATGTGGAAGGCAGCAACGACCTGCGCGACCATGCCAAAGTGGTCGGTGCCGACACGGTGCTGACCTTTGGCGCCGACTCGGTGACCCTGGTCGGCGTCGGGCATGGCGGCCTGTGGACGGACGGCGTCAGCATCGGCTGATCAATGCCAGTGTTGCCCCCGCCAGCCACCGCCCCAATACGGCCGGTGAGGGTAGCCGTAGCCATAGCTGTAAACATGATGGGGATAGTAGTAAGGCCGTGGGGCGTAACCCCAGTGCCCGTAATAAACCGGCGGCGGCGGAGGAGCGACCACGATGACCCGGGGCGGCTGACGGATGATGAGGGTGTCGGCAAACGTCGGTGCACTGGTTAGGGCCGCCAGGCTCAGGGGGATGAGTAACAGCGCGCGTGTCGTACGGGACATGAGTGCCATGGCCGTCTTTCTCCGTTCTACCGCCTTCGAAGATGAAGGCGGCTTATCGGTTAAACGCCGGGTTGGCGAAAATCCTTCGGTAAATAAATCTTCATCGATCAGCGGCGCAGCGCTGCGACGGGGTCGGCAGGCCTCACGCGTACTGATCGTTCCCACGCTCTGCGTGGGAATGCCTCTTGTGACGCTCTGCGTCACGCCTTGGGACGCGGAGCGTCCTGGGCTGCATTCCCACGCGGAGCGTGGGAACGATCAAGCAGGCAAGAAAAAGCCCCACATGGCGGGGCTTTTCATGTTCAGGCGTTTGCTTTCACTTTTCGCTGCGTACCGTGGCTACGTCATCAGCCTTGATGCGGATGTGCTTGCCGGCGATGTCGGTGAATTCATAGAACCCATCGGCTGTCTTGGTCTTGGGGGTGTCCTTGGTCAAATACTGCGTGCCATTTTGCAATGTCACTACGGTTTGCGTGGAGCAACCGGCCATCAGCAAAAAAGTGAGTGCAACCAGCGGCAGACCCAAATTCTTCATGTTCATTACCCTTACCTTTAACCCTGAAAAGTCCCGCGCCTGAGGCTTCGGGCCACAAATGTTACGCCATCAACTGTCCTATCTGATCACTTTTATACAAAAAGTTGCGTGGGCCATTTATCTATTACTGATTGCAACAGCCCGCCACTGGCGGCACTCTGTATGCATAACCAGTATTTGATCAGTGCGCGACATGGCCAACCCCCTCGACGACCCCTTGTATTACCTGCATAACTTCCGCCAAGTACTGCTGTGGCTGGGGCAGCGTTATGCCGATTTGCTCGACCCGGACGAAATGCAGTTTATTCAGCAATTCGACAGGTTGCCGCAGCCGTCCCAGGCGTTATTGGTGCGCATGGTGATGCGCAAAGGTGTGCATTTTCGTGGGAGCAAGCTCAATTACCTGGAAATCGGCTGCACCCACACGGCGGCGCTGGCGCTGGTGCAGCAGGGCTGGGTCGAAAACCTGAGCCCGGTGAGTGTTGATGAGCTGTTCGCGCTGCTGCAAAAAAGCGAAATCCTCGCCGCCTTCGCGCCCTGGATTGACCAGCCCAAAGGCAAGAAGGCCGACTGGCTGCAAGGGCTGGCGGCGCAGTTCCCTGAGTCACGCAGCTTTGCCCAGTGGTGCCCCAAGCTGAGCGACACGCTCTACAGTCTCACCGTGATGGACCTGTGCGACCGCCTGCGGCTGATGTTCTTCGGCAACCTGCACCAGGACTGGTCGGAGTTCGTGCTGGCGGACCTGGGCATCTACACCTACGAAAAAGTCGAGTTCTGCGCCGAGTCCCGTGGCTTGCGTAGCCGTGACGATGTGCACGGTTTTCTGTTCCTGCACCAATGCCAGCAAGCCTTCGAAGCCGGGCAGGCGTTGGACGAGGTACTGGCGCAGATCGTGCGGCTGGCCACCGACAACCCGTGGCTGGAAAAGCGCCGGGCTAAATTGCTGTTCCAGATCGGCCAATATTGCGAGCGCAGTGCCGAGCTGGAATTGGCGGCGCAGATCTACCGTGATTGCGCCTATCCCGGCGCGCGCTCGCGCTTGATTCGCGTGCTCGAACGCCAGGAGGATTACGCGCAAGCCATGGCCCTGGCGTGCGCGGCGCAGCAAGCACCGCAAAGCGCTGCCGAACAGCAACACCTGCTGCGCGTGCTGCCACGCCTGCGGCGCAAGCTCGGCGAGCCGGCGCTGCCCAAGGTCAAGCCGCGTGAGGTCACGCGCCTGGACCTGGCGCTGGTGCAGGCGCCGCTGATGTCGGTGGAATCCTGCGTGCAGGCGCATTTGAGTGAGCCCGATGCGCCGGTGCATTACGTCGAAAACGGGTTGATCAATTCGCTGTTCGGGCTGTTGTGCTGGGAGGCGATTTTCGCGCCGCTGCCGGGGTCGTTTTTTCACCCGTTCCAGCGTGGGCCGGTGGACCTGCACAGCGAGGACTTTCACCAACGTCGCGCAGCGTTGTTCGCCGCCTGCTTCGAACAGCTCACGGATGAGCGTTACAAAACCACCATCCGCCAGCGCTACGTCGACAAATGGGGCATCCAGTCGCCATTCGTGTTTTGGAACCTGCTCAGCGAAGAGCTGCTGGAACAGGCCCTGACCTGCCTGCCGGCTGAACACCTGCGTTACTGGTTTGAACGCCTGCTGCTGGATATCCGCGCCAACCGCGCCGGCATGCCGGACCTGATCCAGTTCTGGCCGGCGCAAAAGAGCTACCGCATGATCGAAGTCAAAGGCCCCGGCGACCGCCTGCAGGACAACCAGCTGCGCTGGCTGGAGTTCTGCGGCGAGTACCAGATGCCGGTCACCGTCTGTTATGTGCGCTGGGCGCAAACCGCTTGAGCTACAACGTTGCGGTGCGCGCGCTGTGCGAGTTCACGGCCAAGGTCGGCGACCTGGACCTGCGCTTTACGCCGTCGCCCAGCGCCCAGGAAGGCATCATCGGCCATCGCACCGTAGCCTCGCGTCGCAGCGCCCATTACCAGAATGAAGTGGCGCTGGAAGGCGAGTACCAGCAGCTCAAGGTGCGGGGCAGGGCAGACGGCTACGACCCGGACAGCAATCGCCTGGAAGAGGTCAAAACCTATCGCGGCGACCTCGATGCCCAGCCCGCCAACCACCGCCAATTGCATTGGGCACAGGTCAAGGTGTACGGCTGGCTGATGTGCCACAAACTCGGCCTGCAAGCGATCGACCTGACGCTGGTGTACTTCGATATTGTCGGCGAAGGCGAGACCTTGCTGAACCAGCGTTTTCAAGCGGCCGACCTTGAGCAGTTCTTCAACCGGCAATGTGCGCTGTTCCTCGGCTGGGCTCACCAGGAAATGTTGCACCGCGAGGCGCGCAACCATGCCGCCCAGGCCCTGGCGTTTCCCCATGCCGCGTTTCGTACCGGCCAGCGTGCATTGGCCGAGTCGGTCTACAAGGCCGTCAGCACCGGCCGTTGTCTGATGGCCCAGGCGCCTACCGGGATTGGCAAGACCGTCGGCACGATCTTTCCGATGCTCAAGGCGTTGGCGCCGCAGCAGCTGGACAAGGTGTTTTTCCTCACCGCCAAGACCCCCGGCCGCAAGCTGGCCCTCGACGCCGCGCACGTGCTCTACACCAGCAGCCCCGACTTGCCGTTGCGCGTGCTTGAACTGGTGGCGCGCGACAAGGCCTGCGAGCACCTGGACAAAGCCTGCCATGGGGATTCCTGCCCGTTGGCCAAGGGCTTTTATGATCGCTTGCCGGCGGCACGCGTGGCAGCGTCCAAGGTGCGCCTGCTGGACCAGCGCAACCTGCGCGAGGTGGCATTGGCCCATGAGGTGTGCCCGTATTACCTGAGCCAGGAAATGGCGCGCTGGGCCGACCTGGTGGTCGCCGACTACAACTACTATTTCGACTTCGGCGCGATGCTGTTCGGCCTGGCCCAGTTGAACCAATGGCGCGCCGTCGTGCTGGTGGACGAGGCCCACAACCTGGTGGAGCGCGCCCGCTCGATGTACAGCGCCAGCCTCGACCAGTACAGCCTCAAGACCCTGCGCGACAGCGCCCCGCAGCCGCTGAAAAAACCTTTGCAGCGCCTGAACCGCGAATGGAACGCCGTGCACAAGGACCAGCTCGCGCCGTACCAGGCTTACGCCGGCAAACCCGACAAATGGCTCCAGGCCTTGAGCCTGTGCAGCAGCGCCATGGGCGATTATTTCAACGACCACCCCGAAGCCCTCAGCGGCGACCTGCAAGCCTTCTATTTCGAGGCGCTGCAGTTTGCCAAGGTGGCGGAGCTGTTCAATGAACACTTCATCTTTGATATCAGCAAGCGCCAGTTCGGCAAACACAGCGCCTCGACCCTGTGCCTGCGCAACGTGGTGCCCGCCGAATTCATCCGCCCCAGGTTGACCGCCGCCCGCAGCAGTGTGCTGTTCTCCGCGACCTTAAGCCCACGCCACTATTACGCCGACTTGCTCGGTTTGCCTGGGGATACCGCGTGGATCGATGTGGAGTCGCCGTTCCAGGCCGAGCAACTGAAGGTGCGCATCATTGATGCCATCTCCACGCGTTTTGTGCATCGCCAAGCCTCCCTGGCGCCGATTGTCGAGTTGATTGCCGAGCAGTTTGCCAAGCAGCCGGGCAACTACCTGGCGTTTTTCTCAAGTTTTGATTACCTGCAACAGGTGGCGCAGTTGATGGCCGAGCGGCACCCGCAGATTGCGCTGTGGTTGCAGTCACGCGGCATGGCCGAGGCCGAGCGCCAAGGGTTTCTGGACCAGTTCACCCAGCACAGCCGGGGCATCGGCTTTGCGGTGCTGGGCGGCGCGTTTGGCGAAGGCATCGATTTGCCCGGCACACGCTTGATCGGCGCGTTTATCGCCACACTGGGCTTGCCGCAGCTCAACCCGGTCAACGAGCAGATGAAAGCGCGCATGGGCGCGATTTTCGGCGCGGGTTACGACTACACCTATTTGTACCCCGGCATTCAAAAGGTCGTGCAGGCGGCAGGCAGGGTGATCCGCAGCCAGCAGGATCGGGGCGTGGTGATGTTGATCGATGACCGCTTTGGCGAAGCCCGTGTGCGGCAGTTGTTGCCGCGCTGGTGGGCGGTGGAAGGGATGTAACGGCTGGAACATTAGTTCAGGCCGAACTCGGTGGAAAATGTGGGAGCTGGCTTGCCTGCGATGCAGACACCTCGGTGTGTCAGGTACACCGAGGTGTCTGCATCGCAGGCAAGCCAGCTCCCACAGGAAAGCCAGTCAACGCACGGATGCGCGGGTTTCCAGGGAGAACCTGAAGGTTGCACCGTGCCCAGGGCGTTCCACCAACTGGATGCTGCGCCCATGCAATTGCAGAATGCGGTGCACGATGCGCAGGCCCAGGCCGCCATCGCGGCGTGCGCCGCCGATGGTGAACGCGCGCAGGAACAAGCCTTCGCGCAGCTCGGCATCGATTCCCGGGCCGCTGTCGCTGACGGTGACCGCCACGGCACCGCCCTCGGGGGCCAGGATCACCTCGACTTCGCCATTCACCGGCGTATGGCGCAGCGCATTGTCCAGCAGGTTGGTGAGTACCCGCTCGATCAACCCCAGGTCGGCCAACACCGTCGGCACTTTGGGCGGTAGCGTGGCGGTGAGGGTAATGGCGCGGGCTTCGGCGGTGAGTTCGAACTTCTGGAAGATGTCCTGCACCAGATCCGGCAGCGAAAAGCCCTCAATCACCGGCTGCACAAAACCATGCTCCAGGCGCACCAGCTCCAGCAGTGACTGGGCCAGCCCGCCGACCTTGCGGCTCTGGTCCAGGGCGATGCCGAGGTAGCGCCGGCGTTCTTCGGGGCTCAGGCTCGCGTCCTTGAGGGACAGGGTTTCCAGGTAACCATGCAAGGACGCCAGTGGTGTGCGCAGGTCGTGGGAAATATTGGCGACCATCTCGCGGCGTTCCTGATCCTGGTGGGTAATGGCGCGCCATTGTTCGCCCAGGCGGTTTTGCATCTGCACGAAGGCGTGATCGAGCACCGCGATTTCATCGCCGCTGTCGAGTTCAGGCGCGCTGGTTTCGGTGGCTTTCGGCGCGCCGTTGATGTCGAACCGGCCGACCTTGTCGGTCAGTTGACGCAGTGGCCGGGTGATCCAGGCAAAGGCAAGCAGGCCAGCCATCAGGCAGAGCAGGGCGATCAGGCCGATGGACCACAGGGCGATCTTCAAGGCCATGCCGGTGGCGTCCTTGGCGTCGTACACATCATGGGCTTCGCCCAGCAGCACCACGTACAGAAAACCGGTTTGCTGGCCGCTGGCCTTGAGCGGCGCAGCGCTGAACACTTTGCGCCCGTCGACGCTGCGCGGGTCGTCGCCAAGGATCGGCAGCATGGCGCCGCTGAGAAAGCGCCGAACCGGCGCAAGGTCCACATGGTCACGCAGCAAATGCCCGCTGGGGGCGGCGTTACCGACCACGCGGCCGTCGATATCAAGCAGGTACACCTCGACACTTGGGTTTACCAGCATCAATTGGCTGAACAGGTTGCGCACGGCATCCGGCTTGAGGCCGTCGGCGTCCATCAGTTGGGTGTCGCGGGCAATGTGCGCCGCCAGGTCGCGGGACAGACCTTGCACCACTTCCAGTTCATGCATGTGGTTGGAGCGCACCTGCAGCCAGGCCGAGGTGCCGCTGCAGATCACCAGCAACACGGCAAACACCACCGACAGGCGTTGGGTCAGGGTCAGCTTCATGGCGCGCTCTCGGCGAATTTGTAGCCACGGCCCCACACCGTGAGGATGCGCGCCGGGTTGGCCGGGTCGACCTCGACCTTGGCGCGCAGCCGGTTGATATGGGTGTTCACGGTGTGCTCGTAGCCTTCGTGGCTGTAGCCCCACACCGCGTTGAGCAGGTCCATGCGCGAAAAGACTGTGCCGGGCTGGCGGGCAAAGAAGTACAGCAGGTCGAATTCGCGCGGCGTGAGGTCCAGGCGCTGGCCTTGCAGGGTGGCGTCACGGGTCAGCGGGTTGATGAACAACGCGCCCAGCTCAAGGCTGCCGGCGTCCATCTTCAGGTTACGCGCCATGGCGTCGACCCGGCGCAACAGGGCCTTGACCCGTGCCACCAGCTCCGGCATCGAGAACGGCTTGGCCAAGTAGTCGTCGGCGCCCAGCTCCAGGCCGAGGATGCGGTGCAGCTCGCTGGAACGTGCGCTGGTGATGATGATCGGTGTGTAGCGCGCCATGGCGCGGGCACGGCGGCAGATCTCCAGGCCATCGACGCCGGGCAGCATCAGGTCGAGGATCAGCGCATCCCAGCCACCTTGCTCGAGCAGGCCCAGGCCTTCGGTGCCGTCGGCGCTGTGCACCACCTCGAACTGCTCGTCGCGCAGGTGCAGGCAGATCAAGTCAGCAATATGGGCATCGTCCTCGACCACCAGGACACGTTTGGGCTGATCCATAACAGAAAACCTTTGCTTGTAGTCCGCGCATTGTGCGGGTTTTGACACAGTGTAGTTATCACGAATTGTTTAACTCTGCGTGAGGATTTCGCGACCGTCCAAGGCTCAGGATGGCGACATTGCTCATTGAGGAGAACGCCATGTACTCACGTCGACAAATGCTGCTGGCCGGTGGTGGCCTGGGCGTCGCCGTCCTGGCCGGAGGCCTGCTGAAACAGCTGAACATGGTCACCGAGGTCGAAGCGGCCGAGACCTTTGAGGTCAACCACACCGAAGCCCAGTGGCGCAGCGTGCTGACGGCCGAGCAATTCGACGTGCTGCGTGAGGAGGGCACCGAACGCCCTTACAGCAGCGCACTCAATGATGAACACCGTGCCGGCACCTTTGCCTGTGCCGGTTGCGCATTGCCGCTGTTCTCCTCGACCACCAAGTTTGACAGCCACACCGGCTGGCCAAGCTTCTGGCAGCCGCTGGACAACGCGGTCGCCAGCCATGTCGACACTGCCTATGGCGTGGTGCGCAAGGAAATCCACTGCCGCCGTTGCGGTGGCCATCAAGGCCACGTATTTGACGACGGCCCGGCGCCTACCGGGCTGCGCTATTGCATGAATGGCGTCGCCATGACGTTTACGGCGGCTTAAGCCGATGTCTATTTTTAATTCGTATAAGGGTCGATCCCATGTGGCTGCTGGTTCTCGCGTATCTGGGCGGCGTGCTGACAATTGTCAGCCCGTGCATCCTGCCTGTTCTGCCTTTTGTCTTCGCTCGCACCGGGCAGCCGTTTATGCGCAGTGGCTTGCCGCTGTTAGCGGGGATGGCGGTGACATTCGCCCTGGTGGCCTCACTGGCTGCGGTGGGCGGCGGTTGGGTGGTGCAAGTCAATCAATACGGGCGTTGGCTCGCGTTGCTGTGCGTTGCCCTGTTCGGGCTCACGCTGTTGCTGCCGCACCTGTCGGAGCGCCTGACGCGGCCCTTGGTGGCCGCCGGCAGTCGCTTGTCGGAAGCCGCCGGGGCCGATGCCAAACCGCGTCCGGGCGCGTCGTTCCTGATCGGCGTGGCCACCGGTTTGCTCTGGGCACCCTGCGCCGGGCCCATTTTGGGGCTGGTGCTGACCGGCGCCGCGCTGCAAGGGGCCAGCATCGGCACTACCTTGCTCTTGCTGGCTTACGCCGCCGGGGCTGCCACCTCCCTGGCCCTGGCCTTGCTGGTCGGCGGTAAAGTCTTTGGCTTGATGAAAAAATCCCTCGGCGCCGGTGAATGGCTGCGCCGTGGCCTGGGTGCGCTGATGCTGGCCGGTGTGGCTGCCATCGCCCTGGGCCTGGACACGGGCGTGCTGTCACGCTTGTCGACCGCCTCAACCGGCGGCCTGGAACAAAGCCTGGTGGATCAATTGAGCGCCAAGCCTGCACAGAAGAGCGGGGCGATGATGGCCGGTGGCGCCATGATGGCGGCGGCCAACCACAGCGACACACTGCCGATCGAAGGCACGCTGCCGCCGCTGGAGGGCGCGGTGCAATGGCTTAACAGCCCGCCGCTGACGGCCGAGGCCCTTAAGGGCAAAGTGGTGCTGGTGGATTTCTGGACCTACTCCTGCATCAACTGCCTGCGCACCTTGCCGTACGTCAAAGCCTGGGCCGAGAAATACAAAGACCAGGGTTTGGTGGTGATCGGCGTACACGCCCCGGAGTTTGCCTTTGAACGCGATGTGAATAACGTCACCAAGGCCATGAAAGACCTGGGCATCACCTACCCGGTGGCGATCGACAACAACTACAAGATCTGGCGCGCCTTCAACAACCAATACTGGCCGGCGCATTACTTCGCCGATGCCAAGGGCCAGATTCGTTATCACCACTTCGGTGAAGGCGACTACGCCGAGTCGGAGCGGGTGATTCAGCAACTGCTGCGTGAGGCCGGTGCAAGCCACGTCGCCGGTGGCTTGATCGAGGCTGATGCCAAGGGTGTGCAGCAGGCGCCGGACATGAACGAGGTGCAATCGCCGGAAACCTACCTGGGCTTTCAGCGTGCGGAAAATTTCGTCACTGCCGGCACCTTAGGCACCGACAAAGTCGTGAATTACCCGGCGGCCGGCCACCTGGCCCTGAACAACTGGACCCTGGAAGGCCCATGGAATGTCGGCGGCCAGCAAGCCACCCTCGACCAGGCCGGTGGGCGTGTGGTTTACCGCTTTCATGCCCGTGACCTGCACCTGGTGCTGGGGCCTGGCGCCGATGGCAAGCCGGTGCGCTTTAAGGTGACGATTGATGGCCAGGCGCCCGGCGATGCTCATGGCACCGATGTGGCGCCGGATGGCAGTGGCACGGTGACCGAGCAGCGTCTGTACCAGTTGGTGCGTCAGCCAGCCGGCGTTAAAGACCGCACGTTCAGCATCGAATTTCTCGACCCGCATGTGTCGGCGTATGCCTTCACCTTCGGCTAAGCCTGACATGAAGTGATAACCCAATCAGTGTGGGAGCGGGCTTGCTCGCGAAAGCGTTCGATCCGCCAAAGCTTTTGTGACTGTTGGACCGCATTCGCGAGCAAGCCCGCTCCCACATTTTGGCCCTGTTTATTCAGTTGCATTGGAGTGAATGTGATGAAGCTGCTCAAATTTTTCCCCGCGCTGGCCTTCGCCGCTTTCGTCGGCCAAAGCTCGGCGTTCTCCTTCGGTGGTGCCGATGACGCGGTGATGATCGCACCACCGGCCATGGACCTGCCCGCCGAGTCCGGTAACCTGCAAACCGCGGTGTTCGCCGGTGGTTGCTTCTGGGGTGTGCAAGGCGTGTTCCAGCATGTGCAAGGCGTGAAAAACGCCGTGTCCGGCTATGACGGCGGCGCGGCAAACACGGCCCAGTACGAGTCGGTCAGCGACGGCGATACCGGCCACGCCGAGTCGGTGTCGGTGACTTACGACCCAAGCAAAGTCAGTTACGGCAAGCTGTTGCAGATCTACTTCTCGGTGGCCCATAACCCCACTGAACTGAACCGCCAGGGCCCGGACAGCGGCACCCAGTACCGTTCGGAAATTTTCGCGCAAAATGCCGAACAGCAAAAAGTCGCCCAGGCCTATATCGCCCAGTTGGACGCCGCCAAAGCCTTCGACAAGCCGATCGTGACCCTGGTCGAGACGGGCAAGACGTTTTATCCGGCGGAGTCCTATCACCAGGACTTTCTGACCGAGAACCCGTCTTACCCTTACATCGTGATCAATGATTTGCCCAAGGTGGCGCAACTCAAGAAACTGTTCCCCGACCAGTACCGCGCCGAGCCGGTATTAGTCAAAAACCAATAACCACCCGGACTGATCGTTCCCACGCTCTGCGTGGGAATGCAGCCCAGGACGCTCCGCGTCCCAAGACGTGACGCAAAGCGTCACAAGAGGCATTCCCACGCGGAGCGGGAACGATCGTCATCAGGATTTGGCCTTGGCCAGGTACGGCGCCAGCCGGCGGCCCATCTCTTCACCCAGTGCCTGCAGCCCACTCAAGGGGCGCACCATCACTTCAAACTCGACGATCTGCCCCAGTTCGTTGAAGCGAATCATATCGATGCCCTTGAGCTGTTTTTCGCCCACGCGTGCGCTGAACTCCAGCACCACGTTAAGCCCGTCGGCACTCGCCAGTTCACGGTGATAGGCGAAATCCTCGAACACCTTGATCACCGTGTTGAGAATCATCGACACCACCGGCGCGCCGGGGTAGGGCGTGTGGGCCATGGGCGAGCGGAATACCGCGTCAGGCGCGAGCAGTTCGGGCAGGGCGGTGAGGTCGCGAGTGGCCAGCATGGTGTGCCAGCGTTGCAGGGTGTGGGCGGCGGCGGGATCCAGGTGGAGTTCGGACATGGGCTGTACCTGTTCTTATGTTGGGAAGGTCGTTCACCTGCCCAACATAAGAGCGGCACTCAAGCAGGGTCAATCACCCGAATTGACAGATAAGTAACCCGAATGCACTCACACCACTTCCAGGTAGGAGCTGTGAATCGCCCGCGCCAGTTCGCGCACGGTGTCGATAAAGTCCGTGAGCCGACTGTGCAAGCCGTCCTCCAGGATCTCATCGATGCCGGTATAGCGCAGGCGCGCTTCGAACTCGGCCGCCAGGCGCTGGGCTGTGCGCCCGTAACTGCCGGGCAAGTCGGCGAGGATATGGCTCAACTCCTCGATGCACGCATGCAGTGAGCGCGGTACATCACTGCGTAACAGCAGCAGCTGCGAAACCGAGCGCGCATTCAGCGCATTCGGGTACAGCTCGGTATAGGCTTCGAACGATGAAAGCGCACGGAGCAGGGCGCTCCACTGGTAGTAGCCGCGTGCCGAAAGGTCGCTGACTTCCTCCGATTCCTCGCCAAACATCTCGTAGCGCGCATCCAGCAGGCGCAAGGTGTTGTCCGCACGCTCGACAAAGGTGCCCAGGCGAATAAACCGGTAGGCGTCATTGCGCATGATGGTGCCGGAGGTGGCCCCGCGAAACAGGTGTGAGCGCTGTTTGACCCAGTCACAGAAGTGGCTGATGCCATGGCGCGCCAGGCCGCCGGCGGCGATGCTGCGCATTTCCAGCCAGGTGGCGTTGAGGTTTTCCCACATGTCGGCGGTGATGCGCCCGCGTACGGCGTGGGCATTGCCACGGGCCGCGCGCAGGCAGTTGTAGATGCTGGCCGGGTTTTCTTCGTCGAGGGCGAAGAAGTGCAGCATGCGTTCGGCGTCCAGTTGTTTATGGCGTTCGAGGTAGCTGTCCAGCGTGCCGCTGCTGAGCAGCGACATGGCCAGTTCATCCAGCCCGTCACTGCGCCCGGCCTGGGGCATCAACGACAGCGAATAACTGACTTCCAACATGCGCGCCAGGTTCTCGGCACGTTCCAGGTAACGGGACATCCAGTACAGATCTGCGGCGGTTCTACTCAACATACTCAGCCCTCCACCACCCAGGTGTCCTTGGTTCCGCCGCCTTGCGACGAGTTGACGATCAACGAGCCTTCCTTCAGCGCCACACGGGTCAACCCGCCGGGCACCAGGCGGGTTTCCTTGCCCGAGAGCACGAACGGGCGCAGGTCGATGTGCCGGGGTGCGATGCCGTTTTCGACGAAGGTGGGGCAGGTGGACAGGCTCAGGGTCGGCTGGGCGATGTAGGCGTGAGGGCGTGCCTTGATGCGTTGGCGGAAGTCCTCGATCTCGGCGGCGCTCGACGCCGGGCCGACCAGCATGCCGTAGCCGCCGGAACCCTGGGTTTCCTTGACCACCAGTTCGGGCAGATGCGCCAGCACGTGGGACAGTTCATCCGGCTTGCGGCACTGGAAGGTTGGCACGTTTTGCAAAACCGGTTCTTCGTCCAGGTAGAAGCGGATCATTTCCGGCACATAGGGGTAGATTGACTTGTCGTCGGCCACGCCGGTGCCGATCGCGTTGGCCAGCACCACATTGCCGGCGCAGTAAGCGGCGACCAGGCCGGGCACGCCGAGCATGGAATCCGGGTTGAAGGCCTTGGGGTCGAGGAAGGCGTCGTCGATACGCCGGTAGATCACGTCCACCGGTTTGGGCCCGTCGGTGGTGCGCATGAATACTTTCAGGTCGTGCACGAACAGGTCGGCGCCTTCGACCAGCTCCACGCCCATTTCCCGCGCCAGGAACGCATGTTCGAAAAACGCGCTGTTAAAGCGCCCCGGCGTCAGTACGACCACGTTGGGGTTATCGAGCCGGCTGGCGCTTTTAAGGGTTTTGAGCAGCAGGTTGGGGTAGTGGTCCACCGGCGCGATGCGCTGCTTGGCGAACACTTCCGGGAACAGGCGCATCATCATCTTGCGGTCTTCGAGCATATAGCTCACGCCGCTGGGGGTGCGCAGGTTGTCTTCGAGCACGTAGTAGGTGCCGTCGCCGTCGCGTACCAGGTCCACGCCGGAAATATGCGAGTAGATATCGCGGTGCAGGTCCAGCCCGACCATGGCCTTCTGATACCCCTCGTTGCCCAGCACCTGGTCTGCCGGGATGATCCCGGCCTTGATGATGCGCTGGTCGTGATAGATATCGGCGAGGAACATGTTCAGCGCATTCACGCGCTGGATGCAGCCGCGTTCGATCACGGCCCATTCACTGGCGGGGATACTGCGCGGGATGATGTCGAAGGGGATCAGGCGCTCGGTGTCTTGTTCGTCGCCGTAGAGGGTGAAGGTGATCCCGGCGCGGTGGAACAGCAAATCGGCCTCGCGACGCCGTTGGGCCAACAGTTCCGGCGGCGTATTGGCCAGCCAGCGGGAGAAATCCTGATAGTGCGCACGGCAGGCGCCGTTTGCGTCATTCATTTCATCAAAGAAAGATCGAGCCATTCCAGTACCTTGTCAGTGCCCAGGGTTGCCTTGGGTGGCACTGCCGCTTAAAAAAACGCATATTTTTATGAGCCTGTGGCTGACGGTGCCAACGGGCCTGGTCCTTACTTTCTTATGGGGTCGGCTCTGGGTCGGGGGGTAACGAATGCTCCTGTATCCGGGCAGATGAATGCATTAAGCAATGCCTGTGCCGGAACGGTGTCAAGGGAGTGATTACCTTGTGGCGAGCAAGCTCACTCGCTACAAAAGCGCTCGCCGCACTAGCCCGCTCACTACAAGGGTGCAGTGCATGCGCTCAATTGGTGCAGGAACAAACTTGAACTTCACCCAGGCCCGATTCTTCTAACAAGTTTCGTCACCTTGTGGAGCACGTCGTGCCCAGAATCATCTCTGCCAATACCCCGGCCGCTGCCGTGGACGATCACAGCGAACACAATGCCAAGATCTTCGGTTCGCCCAAGGACCGCCTCGACTTCTACCGCCGTGAAATCCAGTACGAAACCAGCATCCTGGCCAACCGCACCGACGCCTACCTCACGGCCCAGTCGTTCCTGGTGATCGCGTTTGTCTCCGGCATGGGCAACCTGAACCCTGAGTGGGGCAAGTTTTTTACTTTGATCGTGCCGGCGTTTCTGGCCTCCCTCGGCATTCTCAGCTCACTGAACGCCTGGCCGGGTATTCGTGCCGCCTACGAAATCATCGACCACTGGCACTACAAGCAGAGCGAGTTGCTGCGCAGCGAGCCGGTGATGGGCCTGGCCTATGACGATTCACCGCTGTTCTGCGAGACCGAGTCATCCCATAAGGGCTATCGCAAGTCGCTGCTGTTCTCCATGCGCGCGCCGTGGCTGTTCATGGTGTTCTGGGTGCTGCTGGGCGCCTATGCGTTTTATATCCAGGTGGATAACCCGGTGTCTTAAGCAATTTGAACTTCGTGGCGCTGGCTGGAACCTTAACTTTACGCACTGTGCGTTTTACACAGAGGTGATTTATGAACACCAGCAACGACCCCCAAACCAGCAACCGTAACGACCCGGCCATCGATCGCGGCGAGCCGGCGCCCGGCACCGCTGCCGATGCGCCCAAAGACCCGAAGCCTGCCAGCGACCCCAAAGCGCGGGAAAACGACTACAGTCCAGACTTCAAGCCTGAGCGTGCGCCCAAGCCTGAAACCGATGCTGATATCGACACCCAAGGCGGTTAGAGGAGACAGTCATGTCCCAGGAACTCGATGATGAAGAAGAACTCAATGACCCGGGCAACGAAGACCCGGGCTCATTGATGGATGATGCAGAAGTACCGCTCAACGATCTGGATGATGCCGCGGATGTAGGCAACACCGAACATCAGGACTGAGGGTTCGCCTTGGCGCGTCGTTCATACCAGGCCAGCATCGGTTGGGTGCTCAGGCCATGAACGACGATGCTCAAGGCGATCACTGAAATCGTCAGGTTTACCGCCAACGCGCTGCTGGTGCCGACCAGCCCGTGGTTGAGCGCGTAGAACAGGTAGTAAATGCTGCCGATACCGCGAATGCCGAACCAGCCCATCAAGCCGCGCTGCCGCGTGCTGATCAGGCGGCCCCAGGGTATGACCAGTACGCTGAATGGCCGGATCACGCAAAACAGCAGCGCAGCCACCGGCAGCGCCCGCCAATCCCAGTGGCTGACCAGCACAATGCCCAGCACGGTCACCAGGAACACTTCCATTGAGCGCTCCACCAAACTGCCAAACGACAGCATGTCGCCGAGCATCACGCCGGCGGCAATTTGCGTATCTTGCAGTTCACTGACATCGCCTTGCAGGGCTCGCTCAGGTTCCACTTCCAGATGGCCCACCACCGGCAGCGCCAAATGCTCCGAGGGCGTCTGCGAGTGCCCCGTGGAGCGGAACTCCGCCTGGCGCAAACCCAGCCCGGCGGCGAACACCGACAAAAAGCCGTAACCGCCCACGGCCTCGGCGGCCACATAGGCCAGGGCAATCAGCGCCAGGGTCAGGTAGTCGTTGGGGGACAACGTGCTGTCGTCATGGGTGATGCGCAACCACAGGGTCACACGCCCGATACCACGCCCCATCCAATAACCGATCAACAATCCGGCGGGGACCGCCCACACCAGGTTTTTCAGGACCCAGCCACCGAACCAGTCGCCATCAAATCCGCCGTGTTGCATAAACAGCAGGGCAAAGATCACAAACGGAAAGGCGGTCCCGTCATTCAAACCGGCCTCACCGGACAAGCCGAACCGCAGCGCGTCATAGTCCTGGGCATTATTGACCTGGACCAGCCCGGCCAGTACCGGGTCGGTCGGTGCCAGAATCGCGCCGACCAGCAGCGACACGCCCCAGGACAACGCGAACACATAATGCAGCGCCAGGCTTACACCAAGGATGGTCAGCAGCATCACGGGCCCGGCCATGCCAAACGCTACGCGCCAGGTACGATGCTTGAGCGGCAGGCGCAGTTTCAAGCCGCTGACAAATAGAGAGAACAGCACCGCGACTTCGGTCAGGTGCTCCATCCAGCGCGCCGAGCCTTTGATATCCAAGCCCAGGAGGTCGACGCCCAGCGGGCCAATGGCGACGCCCAGCAGCAGGCACACCGCCGAGGTGGTCACCGGCATCCAGCGCAGGTAGGAGGAGGTGAGGGCGAGGGTGAGCAGTACGGCGCCGAGTACGGCCATCCATAAAATAAACGTCATCGAGCATGTACCGGGCCGTGGTTTATCTCGGTTGGAGGACCACGGCTCGGTGCAGGTTCAATCAGATTCGATCAGGTATTGATCCAGGAATGGTCGGCCCCCACTTTCACATTGAATTTGTAGCGAAGCGGGAAGTAATGCTCCTTGGTCTGCTTGATCTGTACGGGCGCTATGATCGGCACCACCATGCCCTGATGCGCATAGGCCTCACTCATCCTTTGTTGAATGTTGACGACCGGACCCTGCGACACGAGTTTGCCATCGACCAACGTTGCTTCTTTAGTGAGGCCATCCAAACCCAAGTCGTACATGTCGGGCCTTTTCGTTTTAAGCGTGTCGTTAAACATATTCGGCCCTACGGTATCGAATATTTTTGCCTCGTATTCCTTGAACTCCGGGGTGAATTGGACGCTGCCATCGGCGCCGCGGGTGACCGTCGGTCGATTGTTCGTAAAGTAGGATTTGTTAGCCGAAAACCGTTTATTCATCTCCCTGATCATCTCGTCAAGCACCGGGTTGCCGGGGCGCGTAGCAAAGTTACTGGTGTTATAGAACGTTTTATAATCGGCCACTTGATGTGTCACGGGTAAACCGAGCAGCACATCGTCGGCGCCTGCGGCTATATCGACGGCACCGACGTTGCTTTGGATGAGATCATCGGTGTCCAGATAAAAACCACCGTGCTTATTCATGATCGGGTAGCGGGCTACATCCGAAGCGGCGGCCAGATTCTTCCCTTGGCCTTGTCGGAAATAGCTGTACATTTCACCGTTCTTCAACTGTTTGAATGCGGCATCTTCATTAAGGTTGAGCACCGTCACGCCAGGCACTTTCTCCTTCAATTTGCTTTCGATTTGTTTAAAAACAGCAGGGCTGTCGGCGTCCACGTGCAGGACTGATTTATACCCGGGGGCTCGGGAAGCGTTTTTGGCCATGTTTTCCACCAAGTGGGCGGGGATTTCCTGGCCCGCCCAAAAGTAATTCAGTGTTTTGGGCACAGGAGCCAGTTGTGTGGGAATTCTGGGGATCGACGAAATATCAACAAAGTTATAGTGGTGGTCGGTGGCTTTTTTAGCCTTTCTGGATTCTTCAAGTGTTCCCCGTTGCCATTGGCCTTTGGCGCTTCGCCAGTAATAGTGCTTACCTTGTTCGTGGGTACTTCTCCATGCACCGGCTGTGCTGTCGAAGAGAACTTCCTGATCGACGTTTTTGTAATTGAGCCTGAAAGGATTGCCTGAAGTTTCCACGCGTTTAATATCGTCCATCGGCACGACGAAGACCCCATCCCCCAACCTGAAAGGCGTCGGTGCTCCACTGGCGCCTCCCAGCAGGCGTTCGGAGCGGGAGATAGGGGCCCACCCTGAAGGGCCAAGATCCTTGACAGGTATGGCGGGGCTCGTGCCGTCCGGATGGCGGATGACGCGCTGGCCGTCTTTGACCTGGGACTCAAAGAGCCTGCCATCAACCTTCACATATTCCCGTTTACTGCGCCCGACAAACACGTTGTTCTGCAAGCCCGTGGTCGATAACTCGTCCGCCGCGATGTAGCGGGCTTCATAGCCGTGCAGGTCGTCCAGCGAGCGTACATCTCCACTGGCAGCCACGCGGTTGGGTTGAAAGTCTTTCAAGGGGGGGCCAATCGCGCGCTGCTTCACCGCATCGTATTCATGCCAATTGCCCTGAAACATTACGGCTTGGCGCTCGACTGTCGCTTGCCCCACCCTGGTCGTCCCGGTGGCTGCCAGGCCGTGCTGCTGGCTTGCGGTGCGGATGGCGTCGTCGCTGGCGATTGCGCGCAAACTGTTCGCGTCGCCGGGCGTGGGCACGGCCGGGACAAAGTTCTCCAGCGGTGTGCCATAGGCCTGTTGCGTGCGCGGATCCACGGCGTACCACTTCCGGGTCGCCTCATCGAATTTAGCCAGGGCCTTACTGGGGTGAGCACTGTTGGTAGCCCTGAATGTTCCTTCAGCGATATCGGCCTTTTTTGCCAATTTCAACAGGTCGACATTGCGGTAAGAACCGCGCAGGTAATTGACGCCTTTGTGGGCGTTGCCCGCTACAAACTTCACCCCCCTTGCAGCCCCGCGCGCGAGGTCATCAACACCCCCCAACGGATTGAGCGAGCTTGCTGCCGCCCGCCCAACAATCTTAAACACCTTGGCAGCTTTCGACAGCGCGGAAGCACCGGCGAACGAAGCTCTCGCGGCCCTGGCGGCGGAGCCGACGCCGACCACGAAACCAAAGATATCGAACGCCAGGTCGACAACGCCGTCAGCAGTCCTGCCTTCGTTGAAGTTCTTAATGGCGGACCTGAACGGGATCAGGCCCAGTATGACCTCGCGAATAGTTTCGACAGTGCGGTGTTCAGTCTGAAAGGTCGTGGTTCCCCTGGAGTAGGCGCCCAACGCAGGCAACTCCATGTCCTCGACCATTGCATCGACCAGGTACTGGGTTCTGGCGCTGGCAAAGTTCTTCGGTACGCCTGTAGCGCCTTCGCGTTCTTGCGTTATCCCTGCGGGGTACTCACCCTCGGGTTTTATTCGGTCGTATCGTTTGCCTCGGGCAGAATACCAACCCTCGGAGGGTTGGCTTTCTTTATAAACCTTGCCCGGCCGCCGGGTGACAGTGCCCTTCAGTCGGTCGATGGCGTAGGTCATGACATTGATTTGGCCGTTGACAGTGCGTCGGGTCTCGACCAACAGCACCCCTTCTTCAGTACGCAGGGGATGACTGGGGCTATCGTAGTCAATTTCTCTGCGCACGGCGATTTCACCGAACTCCAGATTCTGCCGGTCTTCCAGAGGCAGTTTGGAAATCAGAAACTTGAGTTGCGCCGACGTGATCTTCTTCACGGAATCAGCGTACTCGCGAAAGTCCGCGTTGAATTGCTTGACGGGATCCGGCAGGGGTTTGAGTTTTGCCAGTGCATCGTTGATATCAATTTTGTCTGATGATGAGACCCACGCCCCGCGCTCACCTCTGTCGGAGTCCGGTGGTGGGGACCTGAGCGCTCTGCCATCGATGTACAGGTCCAACAGTGAGTAGGGGCCGGGGAATTGGTAGGTGTAGGGTTTGGACTCAATGCACTTTTGCTCAAACAGCGCGGGGTCCATGTCGGGGAAGGTTTTTTTCAGATGTTCGAGCGCAATGGCTTTGGTAGTCGGCGCCTCGGGGGTTGGCAGTGCGGCCGCTTCGCTCATTTCGCCGACATGCAGGTCGTAGGCCTTGCGCACCTCATCCAAGTCGGTATCACTCGTTGGATAGCCCAAACCATTGGCAACAGCCCATGCTTTGATCCCTTCGTTCTGGGCAGCATATTCAATCTGCCTTTCCTCGTGCGAGATCGGTGCAGTGTCGGCCGCCAGCATGATTTGCGCATAGTCCATTTTGGCTGTCGCGCCCGGCGCTTTTGCTTCCACGCGGGCAACCGCCGTGGTGAAGCTGACCCAGCTGTGTGAGCCCACCGTCACCTCTTTGGGGATACCCTCGACCAGAAACTGCGGCGCGCGACTGGCAAGCATGGCGTAGGCCTGTACTGATGCTGTTTGCGCGGAGTCGGCGCGGCCGCCGGCGAGCATATGCGACTCCAGCTCCTTGACCACCGTCGATGGCGATTTGTGGCTGTTGTTCGCCGACACCAGTGGGTAGCCATCAATACTTGTTGCACCGCCGCCATTGGGGTATTTCCCCACGCCCAAGGCTGCCAGCAGCCAGTCGTTGGCACTGCCTTTAACGGAGCGCGCTTCGAATGTGGCTTGAATGGCCTCGCCCAGTGCCGCGCCCCGGGGTGAACTGATCAAACTGTCGATCAGTTGTCTGGGATTGCGCTGTTCCTGCGCGGAGACCGCTCGGCCGTTGAGCAGATAGTCCAGGACATTCTTGAAGGGTTTTAAACTGAGGTCGCCGAATTTCCCCTCGCTGATATAACTTCTCAGTCGTGTCTGGTCGTCCGGCGCGAGCGGTTCGGGCCACGCCAGCGCGCCGCCCAGGTTGCCATGGGGGGCGGCCTTGAAATTCGGCGTGAGGAGGGCACTGGCCAGGTTCTCCAGTTGCTCGGAGTTGGTGGGGATATCCCAGCCATGATCCTGTAGAAACTGCTGCAGGCTGACTTCGTTTGAGGCGCCAATGCCGGGTGCCCGATAGGTGCTGACTGCCGACAGAGGCAGCGCCTGTTTCAACTCGGTCTGGAGTGCCTCGATCTCTTTACTGCCATCTTCCAGGGCCATCGCCAGGCGTTGCAGTGCAGCGCCTGCCCGGTGCCAGTTGTGAATGTCACCCAGCGCCGCTTTCTGATGCTGAAGTGTTTCTTCGCTGCGCGCCTGGATCTTGTCCGCAAAGCGGGTTGGGTCGAGGGGATTGAAGTTATACGTCCGGTGGCTGATTTCGTCCGCTCGCTTGAGCATGCCGGACTGCGTCAGGTTCTGTGGCTCCTGATAAAACCGACCGACCAGCCTCCAGGGCACGGGTGCGTCCGGGCTATTGACGGGAGGTGCAAAAGGAATTTCGCCCTCTATGACGCTTGCGGCCTCAAGGATAGGCCCGCTCAGAGCAGCCCACTGGCTGTCGTCCTGACCCAGCGTGTGCAACGTGCGTAGCGGGTCAAGAGAACGCTCAAGGTAAAAGGATATCTGACCTGATTTGGCATCGATTTTTATCGAGGCGGGGTCAATTCCGGAGGCCTTGATCCACTGCTGAACATCGGGCGATTGGAAGGCATCATGCAAGTGCCGCCACCATTGGCCAAAGGTGGAGTGGGGAGGAATGTGATCGAAGTCGTTAACCTGAGTACGACGGCCAGCCAGGTTCAGGGCGATCGCGTATTGCATTGCCAGTTCGCTGTCTCCATTGGCACGTGGGGTGGCCTGCTCTTCCTGCGCGGCAGATGTGTCACGCTTTTGCCTTGAGAGCGGGGGGAGCAGAGGCAACGTTGGAGCAGGCGCAGGGCGTGCGATGACCTGACTGGAAATACTGTTCATAGGGGGGCTGACCTTGTGCGCGTGGGAATAGAGCCTCGACGTGGAACTAACGAGGTATTTCCCTTACGTAACAGCCGCTTCAGTTTGATTCCCTGCTCGCGCCGATTCAGTCGTTACCCTATATTTCGCCCCCCTGGGCCAGCCTGCCCGACCTAGGTTCAATGTGTTTCCATTAACTGCGAACCGATGGTTTTCATGCGGATCATGTCCATCAACTGGCGCAGCCCCGGTTTAAAGAGGTGTTTGGCTGGCACCTGACGGCCGATGATCTGACACATATCGACCGTATTCTTGTCAGCGCAATAAAAGATCCAATCGGGCCGGAATTTTTCGCCCCCGCCAAACGTTAGCCTTAACGACAGGGATGTCGGCACAAAAACACCCTCCCTGCTCGTCGAGGTTTTTGCATGAAGCGCGGTACCGTATTCAAGATCGCTGGTGGTTTGCTCGCTGTGCTGGCATTGCTGGGGGCCTGGCAATGGCGGGGCAACCCCGACGCGTTGTGGCGTATCGTCAGCCGGCAATGTGTACCCGACCAGCAACGGCATCAAAACCCCGGCCCGTGCCTGGCGGTGGATCTGGACCGCGGCTACAGCCTGCTCAAAGACCGCAATGGCCCGTTCCAGGACCTGTTGATTCCCGTGGATAAAATCACCGGCATTGAAGACCCGGCCTTGGGTCGTCACCTGCTGCCGCATTACTTTACCCAGGCCTGGCGGCACCGTGCGGTGCTGTCGGCGGGCCTGGTAACAGCAATCCCGGACGCTTTCGTCTCGGTGGCGATCAACTCCCGCTACGGGCGCTCGCAGAACCAGTTCCACCTGCACATCGCCTGCCTGCGCCCGTATACCTTCGCTTTCCTCAACCAACAGGGCGACAGCCTCGATGAACAGTGGCGCGTACTGCCCACGCGCCTGATGGGGCACACCTACAGTGCCCGCACGTTGTCGGCGGCGGACGCGGATGCGCGCGACCCCCTGGAGGTGTTGCGTGACTACGTCGATGCCCAGGGCGGCAGCATGAGCCAGTACAGCCTGCTGATGGCGCCCCGCGACGATGGCAGCTTTGTGTTGCTCAGCACCCACGTCACCTTGACTGAACTGAACCTGGGTTCAGCCGAGGAGTTGCAAGACCCTCGCTGTGACCTGATGACCCAACGGTAAGCCTCTATCAATCTGAGCCTTACCCCCATCAATGTCGAATTCCGCAAGGGTGTAAGGGCCAGAGCGACAGCGGAGTCACACTCCCACAAAAAAGCAGCTTTTCAGCTGATGCAGAATTCAGGCTCCCATCCCCAGGAAATGTTATTCACGACCTGTTCACTCGATAAACGACACCCCCTCAAACATACCCATTGAACGACTGTTCAGTTTGCACTATGTTGACCCCATCCACCCGTTAGCACACCAACGGGTTCGCGCTTTTTCTTCTTGAACGAGAGGCTCTGGCATGCGGTTTTCCCCCTTCGTAGAACGAATTGCAGGGCAGGGCGTCGCCGCCTGGGACATCCACCACGCAGCGTTCCAGGCCGCGAGCCAGGGCGAAGACATCATCATCCTCAGCGTCGGCGACCCCGATTTCGCCACGCCGTCGTTCATCACCGACGCCGCTGTCAGCGCATTGCACAGCGGCGATACCCACTACACCGAAATCCCGGGCCGCAGCGCCCTGCGCGAGGCCGTCGCAGGCCGCTACAGCAAGACCCTGGCGCGCTCACTGAGCGCCGAAAACGTGATCATCGTGCCCGGCGCACAAAACGCGTTGTTCATCAGTTCCCTGTGCCTGCTGCAAGCCGGTGATGAAGTGCTGGTGCTCGACCCGATGTACGTCACCTACGAAGCCACACTCAACGCCAGCGGCGCCACACTGGTGCGCGTACCGTGCTCGCCGGAGTCCGGGTTTCGCCTGGATGCACGCATGCTCGCCGCCGCCATTACCCCGCGCAGCCGCGCCATCTTTTTCTCCAACCCCAACAACCCCACCGGCGTGGTGCTCAACCCGCAGGAACTGCAAGCGATAGCCGACCTGGCCATTGCCCATGACCTGTGGGTCGTGGTGGATGAGGTCTACGAAAGCCTGGTGTTCGACGGCCAATACCACAGCCTCGCCGCGTTACCCGGCATGGCCGAGCGCTGCATCGTGATCGGCAGCCTGTCCAAATCCCACGCCATGACCGGCTGGCGAACCGGCTGGCTGATCGCCTCGCCGGACATGATCAGCCACGCCGAAACCCTGGTGCTGAGCATGCTCTACGGCTTGCCGGGGTTTGTGATGGAAGCCGCCACGGCGGCGGTGCTGGCCCATGATGAAGTGACGGTGGGCATGCGCGACATCTACCGGCGCCGCCGTGACCTGGTCGTGGCCGGCCTGAGTGCGTGCCCCGGCATCAAGGTGCAGGCGCCCCAAGCCGGGATGTTTGTGCTGGTGGACGTGCGCGGCACGGGCCTGGGCTCACTGGATTTTGCCTGGCGCCTGTTCCGCGAGGCGGGCGTGTCGGTGCTGGATGCCGCGGCGTTTGGCGAGCCGGCGCAAGGGTTTGTGCGGCTGTCGTTCACCTTGGGCGAAGCCCGCCTGGCTGAGGCCTGCCAGCGTATCGCCGGGTTTGTCGCCAAGCTTGCCGGTGAGCCGCGTGTGGCGCCGACGCCAAAAATCGAAGTGCTGGCGCCGGTCGAAGCGCGCAAGATGATTGAGGTGATCGACCTGCATAAGCGCTTCGGCAATATCGAAGTGCTCAAGGGCATCTCGCTTACGGCCAACGAAGGTGAGGTGATTTCGTTGATCGGTGCCAGCGGCTCGGGCAAAAGCACCTTGCTGCGCTGCATCAATATGCTTGAAGTGCCCGACCAGGGCAGCATTCATGTCGACGGTGAAAGCATCAAGCTCAATTACGGCATGCCCGGTGCGCCACTGGTGGCCGATGCCAAACAACTGGTGCGCATCCGTTCGACCCTGGGCATGGTGTTCCAGAACTTCAACCTGTGGCCGCACCGCACCGTCCTCGAAAACCTTATCGAAGCGCCCACCCAGGTGCTGCGCGAAAGCCGTGCCGAAGCCATCGAACGCGCCGAAGCCTTGCTCGACCGCGTTGGCCTGGCCGCCAAACGCAACGAATTCCCGGCGTTCCTGTCCGGCGGCCAACAGCAGCGTGTGGCGATTGCCCGTGCGTTGGCCATGCGCCCCAAAGTCATGCTGTTCGACGAACCCACCTCAGCCCTGGACCCCGAACTGGTGGGCGAAGTGCTGCGGGTGATCCGCTCCCTGGCCGAAGAAGGCCGCACCATGATCCTGGTCACCCATGAAATGGCCTTCGCCCGGGATGTGTCGTCCAAAGTGGCGTTTCTGCACCAAGGCTTGATCGAAGAAACCGGCACGCCGGACGCGGTGTTCTTCGACCCACGCAGTGAGCGTTGCCGACAGTTCGTCAACGCGCATCAAACTCGCTAACTCCAGAAAAAGACGGGGCAAATCATGAAATGCAAACGCATGGCAACGTGGTTGGGCAGTGCAGTGTTGATGTTGACCGCAGGTTTTACCCAGGCGGCAGAAAAACCCATCGTGTTTGCGGTGGCGGCCGAACCCTATCCGCCGTTCACCGTAAAAGGTGGGAACGGCCAGTGGTCGGGCTTTGAAGTGGACCTGATCCACAAGCTGTGTGAAGGCATGAAAGCCGAGTGTCAGATCAAGGAAGTGGCGTGGGACGGCATCATCCCGTCGTTACTGGCGAAGAAAATCGACGTGATTTTCTCTTCGATGTCGGTCACCGATGAGCGTGAAAAACAGATCGCCTTCAGCCGCGCCTATTACGATTCACTGCTGGGCGTGGCAGGCCCCAAAGGCGCCACGGTGGACATCACCCCCGAAGGCCTCAAGGGCAAGCTGATCGGCGTGCAGATCTCCACAGTCAGCGCCAACTACCTGAAGAAGTACTACGAAAATATCGCTGACCTTAAGTACTACGACACCCAGGAATCGGCCAACGCCGACCTGATCGCCGGGCGTATCGACTACATGATGGCCGACGACACCGCCATCGCCATGATGGTCAAGACCCCGGAAGCCAGCGGCCTGGCGCATATCGCCAGCGTGCCCTACGACCCGATCATCGGGCGCGGCGTCGGCGCCGGTTTGCGCAAGGAAGACACCGCGCTCAAGGCCCGCCTGGACAAGGCCATCGGTGAGCTGCTGGTGAGCAAGGACTATGACGACTTGTCCCAGCACTACTTCGGCCTGTCGGTCAGCCCGTGCAAGCGCGGCGACACGCCGGCGTTTGTGAGCAAGACCTGTGACAGCCCCTACCAGCCAATCGCCCAGAAGACCGAATAATGCTCGATCTCCTCAGCTTTGGTGACCAAGGATGGGGCAACGCACTGCTCAAAGGGTTATGGATGACCCTGCAAATCTCCGTCGGCGCATTTGCCGTGGGCTTGCTGATCGGCCTGGTGGTGGCCTGCGCCAAGCTCAGTGCGCCGCGCCCGATTGCGCTGTTGATGCGCGGTTACACCACGGTGTTTCGCGCGGTGCCGGAACTGCTGCTGATCCTGCTGCTGTATTACGCAGGCTCCATGGGCCTAAATGCCTTGATGCTGTGGCTGGGGTTTGCCCAGGTCAACATCAGCGGGCCGTTGGTGGCGATCCTGGTATTGGGGCTGGTGCAGGGCGCCTATGCGTCGGAGATTTTCCGCGCGGCGATCCTGGCGATTCCCCACGGCCAGATAGAAGCGGCGCGAGCCTTTGGCTTGAGCGGCGTTGGCCTGTTTCGCCGGGTGACCTTGCCGATCATGGCGCCGTACGCGTTGGCGGGCATGTCCAACCTGTGGATCAACCTGATCAAGGACAGCGCCTTGATCAGCGTGGTCGGCACCAACGAGCTGTTGTACACCGCCAAGCAGGCGGCGGGTTCCACACGTCATTATTTGCTGTTCTACCTCACGGCCGCCGCCTTGTATTACCTGGTGACGCTGGCTTCCAACTACCTGTCCGGGCGCCTGGAGCGACGTATTCGTCGCTGGATGCCGGTTGTCGAGTGAGGCGCGCATGCCTGAGTGGATAAGTTACTACGCGGGGCTGATCGCCAAGGGCTTGCAGACCACCTTGTCGTTGCTGTTGATCAGCGCGGTGCTGGGTTTTGCCCTGGCGGTGCTGGTGGCGCTGGCGCGGTTGTCACGCCGTAAGTGGCTGGCGCGCAGTGCGCTGGCCTACACCAGTGTGCTGCGCGGTACGCCGCTGCTGATCCAGATCTACATTTTCTACTACGGCCTGGGCAGCCTGTTCGCCCAGTTCCCGATGATTCGGGGCAGCTTTGTGTGGCCGTTCCTGCGTGACGGCTACTGGTACATTGTGTTTGCCCTGGTGCTGTCGGTGGGCGCCTATGTCGGTGAAGTGATTCGCGGAGGCCTGCTGGCGGTGCCCAAGGGCGAAATGGAAGCCGCTGCGGCGTTCGGCATGACCCCGCGTCAAGAGCTGCTGCGGGTGCGCTTGCCACGGGCGATGCGCCTGCTGTTGCCGACCCTGGCCGGTGAGACGGTGATGCTGCTCAAATCCACCGCGCTGGCGTCGACCATCGCCGTGGTCGACCTGCTGGGCGCGGCTAACGTGGTGCGTGCACAGACCTTGCAGATCTATCAACCCTTGCTGCTGGTGGCCAGTGTTTACCTGTGCCTGACCTTCCTGATCGAGGGCGTCTACGCCATCGCCGAACGGCGCGGCACGCCGTTGCGCAGGTCGGCGGGATGAAACAGGACCGCGCGCTGCAGGGAATTGCCCTGTGCTCACTGGCCTACGCGTTCCTGGCGTTGCAGGACGCGGCGATCAAATGGCTGGTGGCCGATTACTCGGTGTTCAGCATTCTGTTCTGGCGCAGCCTGGTGGTGGTCGGCGCCTGTGTGATCGCCGGCCGCATGGGCCTGTTGCGCAGGGCATGGACCTCGGTGAGCCGCAAGCGGCTGATCATTCGCGGGCTGCTCTCGCTGCTGGCGTGGTTGCTGTATTACACCGCCGCCAAGGACTTGACCCTGGCGGAAATGACCACCTTGTATTTCTCCGCACCGATCATGGTCACGCTGCTGGCTGCGCTGATCCTCAAGGAGCGTGCCAGTCGTGGGCAATGGGTGGCGCTGATCATCGGCTTTGTCGGCGTGGTAATCGCTTGTCGCCCGAACAACATGGTCGATCCGCTGCCCATCATGCTGACGTTGGCCGCCGCCTTGTGCTGGGCGTTCACCTATATCCAGCTGCGCCAGGTCGACCCGGCTACCTCGGTGCTGGAGCAGATGCTGATCACCAACGTGGTATTCGTGATGTGCATGGCGGTGACCTTGCCCTGGACCCACACCCCGGCGCCGACCCCGGCCTGGCTGGGGATGCTGGCCGCAGGTCTGGTCGGCGGCATAGGTCAGTTCCTGTTGTTTGCGAGTTTCCGCCGGGCCACGGCGACCTTGCTGGCGCCGTTCGAATACACCGGGTTGATTTGGGCGTTTTTGCTCTCGAGCCTGATCTGGGGCACGTCGATGGATGTGTCGCTGATCATCGGCGCGGTGTTGATCGCGGTCAGCGGCACCCTGGCCATGCTCAGCGCCCGCTACCCGGAATCACAGGACGTGGTCGGCGCCGAATGCGCCGTGACGCAACCCCTGTACCCAGCAGCGACAAATGTGCAGCCCGTTGGCGGGGCTGAAAGTGCCGGGGTTCAGACACCCCTCGAGCCAAAGCCCGTCGAGCATCGCCGATAGGCCGATGGCGGCCAGGTGGCTGTCGTCGATCTTGAGGTTTTCGCTGCGGGCCAGGTCGTCCAGCAGTTGCTGGATCAGCGCCAGGTAGGCGCGGTAGCTGTTTTCGTGGGACTGGTTTACGTGGGGCGAGTGGCGGATCAGGCTCCAGAACACCACCCACACGCCGAGCAGGTCGGGGTCCATCACCCGTGGTGAAAACGACGCGCGCAGAAACGCGTCCAGACGCGCGGCGGCGCCTTCGGCCAGCTCGACTTGCGCCCATAACGCGCTGGTCAGCTCATTGGCGAGCTTGTGGTAGGTCTCGGCGATCAACGCGTCGATGCTGCCGAAATGGTGGTTGAGCAAGCCCACCGACACCCCGGCTTGGGCGGCGATGCGCCGCACCGAAATCCCGGCGTGGCCGTCGCGGGCCAGGCAGGTGAGGGTCGCGGCGACCAATAGGTCACGGCGTTCATCGGGGTCGGCGCGGCGCAGTTTGGGAGGCTCGACAGTCACGGGAATGCCTTTGATGTAAGACCGGAGTGCTCAGGTTAATTGAACGTGTGTTCAATCTCTAGCGATTAAATGATCAGAGGAGGGCAAGGCATGGCAAAAGACCTTTCGTGGCAGGTGCCAGGCGATGCCGGCAACACGCTGCACATCGGCGCCTGGCGCTTTGAAGGCGACGGCAGTGGCCCCAAGGTGCACCTGCAGGCTGGCGTACACGCCGATGAAATCGCCGGAATGCTGGTGCTGCATCATCTGCTGCCGCGCTTGCAGGCGTGCCAGGCCCAGGGCCGTCTGCGCGGCAGCGTGACCGTAGTGCCCCAGGCCAACCCGTTTGGCATTGGCCAGTTTCGCCAGGGCAAATTGCTCGGGCGTTTCCATGAAGCCACCGGGCAAAACTTTAACCGCGCCTTCGATCATTCCCTGTCCATGGAACGCCCGGCGAGCAACCTGGCGCAATGGCAAAAAAGTCTGGTGCAGTTGGCGGCCGACGCCGACCTGGTGCTGGACCTGCACACCGACGATGAGGCCCTGCCGTACCTCTACATTCATCGCAGTTTCTGGCCCGACCACGGTCTGGCACTGGCGGCCGCATTACAGGCCGAGGTGGTGATTGTGTGGGATGAAGGCGGTGACGGCTCTTTTGAAGAAACCATCATCAACCATGGCGCGCCGCGCTTGGCCGCGACTGTCGAATTGCGCGGGCAAGCCGATGTCAGCGACGCGCTCGCGCAACAAGATGCCGATGGGCTGTGGGCGTGGCTGTGCATCAATGGCGTAATTGATGAAGTCGCCACGATCAGCGAATGGCAGGGCGAGGTGGTGGACATGGGCTGCATGGAAACCGTCCTGGCGCCCTGCGCCGGCGTGCTGGTGTTTGAAAAAAAACTGGGTGACCCGGTTGAGGAGGGCGAGCGTTTCGCGCGCATCATCGGCCGCCCTGGCGACCCGTCTTCGGAAGTGATTTTACGCGCGGCACAAACCGGGCGGATGGTGACAGGCCACCGCGAACGCCTGGTGGCCCAGGGTTCGGTGGCGGCCAAATTTACCGGGACGCGGTTGTCGGACAGCTACAGCGGCGGGGTGCTGGACCCTTAGATTCCCAGATACACACACACCTTGTGGGAGCGGGCTTGCTCGCCAAAGCGGTGTATCAGTGAAGGATGTATTGGCTGACACTCCGCTTTCGTGAGCAAGCCCGCTCCCATATTTTCAATTGTGGTGTGGCTCACGAACCCAGGGACCTGAACAGCTCAGGCACGCCGTCGAGCCTCGCCACAACGGCATCACCAGCCTCGTCCCAGGCTGCGTTTTTCCAGGAGCAAACGCTCAAGCTCTTGCATCGGCAACGGCCGGCTGAACAAGTAGCCCTGGATCTGATCGCAGCCGGCCGCCTTCAGAAACGCCAACTGCGCCTGGGATTCGACGCCTTCGGCCACCACACGCAATTCCAGGCTGTGGGCCAGTTCAATGATGGTGCGGGTAATGGCTGCGTCCTGCGGGTTGCTGGTGACTTCGCGGATAAACGCAATGTCGATTTTCAGCGTGTCGATCGGGAAGCGCCGCAGGTAGGCCAGGCTGGAATAGCCGGTGCCGAAATCGTCGATGGAGATTTTCACGCCCATCGCGCGCAGGCGTTGCAGGCTGGCGATGGTGTGCTGGGTGTTTTCCATCAGTGAGCTTTCGGTCAGTTCCACTTCCAGCCAATGGGCTTCAACGCCGGTATTTTTCAGGCTGCTGGCGATATCGGCAATCAGGTCGCCTTCAATCAATTGATGCCCGGAGACGTTCACCGAGACCTCCACCGCACCAATATCGCTGCGTTGCCACGCGGCGATCTGGCGGCACACGTTGTCGATGACCCAGCGGCCGACGGGCACGATCAGGCCCAGGGTTTCCAGCAACGGCACAAACACCGCCGGCGACACCGCGCCATGGCCGGGGCGGTCCCAGCGCAGCAGGGCTTCAAGGGCACACACGGCACCACTGGCCAGCTCGACCTTGGGTTGGTAATGCAGGGTGAAATCGCTGCGCTCCACCGCCAGACACAGGTCGTTTTCCAGCGCCTCACGGGCCAGGTCATGCACGGTTTCGCGGGGTTGATTCTGCAGTTGCTGTTCGAGCATCAGGCTATGGGTTTTCAATTGATCGCCATGGGCCTTGAGCCGCAGCAGGTTGCGCACCCGCAGCCATAACTCGATATGCTCCACCGGCTTGCTGAGGAATTCTTCGGCGCCGGTTTCCAAGCCGCTGATCCGCGCCTCGGACTCGCTGAGCGCCGTGAGCATGATGATCGGGATATTCGCGGTGGCGGCATTGCCCTTGAGTTGGCTGGCGACTTCATAGCCATCCATGCCTGGCATCATGATGTCCAGCAGGATCAGGTCGGGCGGTTGCTGCGCCACCAATTGCAAGGCTTCTTCGCCGCTGCTGGCGGTCAGGGTCTGGTAGCCCTCATGTTGCAGCAGGGTTTCCAGCAGCTTGCGAACCTGGGGTTCGTCATCAACGATCAACAGCGTTGCGGGTGAGCTGGCCATGGAGAGGACTCATGCAGAGGGTGTGGTGTGTGGGGGCAGCAGGGTGGCGATCACGCGGTACAGCTCTTTGTAGCTCAGGGGCTTGCTGACATACGCGTCGCAGCCGGCCTGGCGGGTTTTTTCGCAGTCTTCCTTCATGGCCATGGCGGTCAGGGCGATCACCGGGATGTGCGCGGTGTGGGGGTCTTGTTTGAGCAAGCGCGTTGCCGCCAGGCCGTCCATGCAGGGCAATTGGATATCCATCAGGATCAGCGCCGGTTGCTGTTCGCGGGCCAGGGTCAGGCCGGTTTCGGCGTCGGCGGCCCACAGCACGTTGTACCCGGCATTGACCAGTAACAGGCGCGCCAGGCGCATGTTCGCCTCGTTGTCTTCGACGATCAGGATGTCGGTCATTCGCTGGCCTCCCTGGCGCGATGCAGTGGCAACCACACCACAAAGCGTGCGCCCAGGTCGGGCTGGCTGGCCACCGCCACGCTGCCGCCCTGCAATTCGGTCAACTGCTTGACCATGGCCAGGCCCAGGCCAGTGCCTTCGAATTTGCGCGCCAGGCTGCTGTCGATCTGGCTGAAGGCCTTGAACAGTTTGCCCATGTTGTCCACGGCAATGCCGATACCGGTATCGCTGACGCTCAATTCAAGGAACTGCTGCTGCACACTGGGTGACAGGGCGAAGCTGTGCACGGGCCAGTCGCCGGCAATCCGCCCGACTTGATCGCGGCTGACCTCACGCACCGCCAGGGTCACGCAGCTGCCGTGCGCGCTGAACTTCACCGCATTGGCCAGCAGGTTGTAGATGATCTGCTTGGTCTTGCGCACGTCCAGCGCCAGGGTGCCGAAGTCACCCTGGCTGTCCAGTTTCAGTTGGATACGTTGCAGGGCGGCTTTTTCGCGCACGATCAACAAACTGTTGGCCAGCAAGCCTGCGAGTTCAACCGGCTCCAGTTCCAGGTCCATCATCCCGGCCTCGACTTTGGACAGGTCGAGAATGTCGTTGATCAGCGACAGCAAGTGCTGGCCACTGGTGAAAATATCGCCGATGTATTCGCGCTGGATATCACTCATGTCGCCCACCAGGCCGTCCTTGAGCGCCTCGGAAAAGCCGATTACCGCGTTCAGCGGGGTACGCAATTCATGGGACATGGTCGCGAGGAACTCGGACTTCATATGGTTGGCGTGTTCCAGCTCCAGGTTCTTTTCTTCCAGCGCGCGTTCAAAGCCCTGGCGCTCGAGTTCTTCCTGCTTGCGCGCAGTGTTGTCGGTGCCGATCAACAGGTAGCCGATGATCGTATCGTGGCGATTGCGCAAGGCGGTGACCGAGACCATCGCCGACAGGCGACTGCCGTCCTTGCGGATATAGGTCAGCTCGTAGATGTCTTCGATGCCCCGCGAGGCCTTGAATACCAGGGCTTCGAAGCCTGGGGTGATGGGCGTGTCGAGTTCCTGGCTGAGGGCGGCGGCGCGGGTGATCAACTCGGCGGGGTCGGAGATGTCGGCGGGAGTAATGCGGTTGACCACGTCACCGGCGGCATAGCCGAGCATGCGTTCAGCGCCGACGTTGAAGATCTGGATCACGCCTTTTTCGTCAGTGGCGATGCTGGAGAAATACGCGCTGTTAAAGATGGCGTCTTGCAGCGCGCCGGTCTTGAGCAGGGTTTTCTGGCGTTTGAATTCGACGATCTTTTCTGCGCGCGATTGCGGCGGGTCGGGTAAGGCTGAGTCCATCGCTTGGCTTCCGTGACATTCAGGTCCGACACCGGTGCGGCGGTGTCGCAGAGCATGCTCACAGAAGATCGCGTTGAAGCGATGAGGAGGAGATGAGGTCTTTGGACAATAGCAGAGATTATGGCGATTCAAAGGCTGAAAGCGTCCCTCCGGAAACTTTCTGCCTTCAAACGGATAGATCAACGCGCCGTGGCGAACGTCTGCACCCTTGGGATCCCGAATGTGAACAACAACGCTTGCATTGGCGGTCAGAGCGGGCAGGGCGGAAGGCTTATTCCGGGGGGGCTTTAAAATTCATTGCATCTGGACGCGCCTGGCATGCATTTCAGCGTTTTGCGCATGATGAAACGTTTCATCAAACCAAAAAATGCTCACGCAAGCGCTTGCGCGCGCAAATGCATCTGGCATAGAGTCGGCAACACTCGATTACAAAAATAATAAATCCAGGAGCTCATCCATGAGCCTTGAACCCTTGCTTGAGATGCAGGGCATCAGCAAAACCTTCAATGGTTTGCGCGTGCTCAAGAATGTCGGCCTGAAGGTTTACCCCGGTGAAATCCACGCCTTGATGGGTGAGAACGGTGCCGGCAAGTCAACCTTGATGAAAATCCTCTCCGGCGCTTACCAGGCCGACCCCGGCGGCGAAATCCGCATCGACGGCCAGCCCGTCGCCACCTTTGACCCCGCCACTGCCAAGACCCTCGGCATCGCCGTGATCTACCAGGAACTGAGCCTGTGCCCGAACCTCAGCGTGGCCGAGAACATCTACCTGGGCCGTGAACTGCGGCGTGGCTGGACCATCGACCGCAAGGGCATGCAAGAAGGCTGCGTCGAAGTGCTGCAACGCCTGGGCGCCGAGTTCAAACCCGCGACGCCCGTCAGCAGCCTGTCGATTGCCGAGCGCCAATTGGTCGAAATCGCCCGCGCCCTGCATGCCCATGCACGCATTCTGGTGATGGACGAGCCGACCACGCCGCTGTCATCGCGTGAAACCGACCGCCTGTTTGCCTTGATCAAACAACTGCGCAGCCAGGGCCTGGCGATCATCTATATCAGCCACCGCATGGCCGAGATCTACGAGTTGTCGGACCGGGTCTCGGTGCTGCGCGACGGCCAGTACATCGGCGAACTGACCCGCGATGCGTTGTCGGCCGAGGTGCTGGTAAAAATGATGGTCGGCCGCGACCTGTCAGGCTTCTACAAGAAGGAACATGCCGCGTACAACCCCGGCAACGTGGTGATGCGCGTGCGCGATATGGCTGACGGCAAACGCGTGCGCAATTGCAGTTTCGACCTGCACGCCGGTGAAGTGTTGGGCATTGCCGGGCTGGTCGGGGCTGGGCGCACCGAACTGGCGCGGCTGATTTTCGGTGCCGACCCGCGCACCTGCGGCACCCTGGAAGTGGTCGGCAAGACCGTCACCCAACTGCGAAACCCGGCGGATGCGATTCGCGCAGGGGTCGTGTACCTCACCGAAGACCGCAAGGCTCAAGGCCTGTTCCTGGACATGAGCGTGGCCGACAACATCAACGTGTGCGCCTGTGTGCCGGATGCACATGCCGGTGGCGTGCTGAACCGTGGGCACGCGGCGCAACGCGCTAACGATGCGATCAGGTCGCTGTCGATTCGCGTGGCGTCGGGCAAGGTCAATGTTGGCGCGCTGTCCGGTGGCAATCAGCAAAAGGTGCTGTTGGCGCGGCTGCTGGAGGTCAAGCCGCATGTGCTGATCCTCGACGAACCCACCCGTGGTGTCGACATCGGCTCCAAGTCCGAGATCTACCGCATCATCAATCAACTGGCGCTGGCCGGTGTGGGCATTGTGGTGATCTCCAGCGAGCTGCCGGAAATCATCGGCACCTGCGACCGTGTGCTGATCATGCGCGAAGGCCAGTTAGTGGCCGAAGTCGGCGGGGCTTCGGGCCACGTCATTTCCCAGGAACGAATTATCGACCTCGCCACTGGTGGCGATCAGGTGGCTGCCCATGGCTGATTCAATGATTGCAACAACCGGCAAGGCCGAGCGCGTGCGTGAGCTGATGCGTACCGTCGGCATGCTGCCGGTGCTGGTCTTGCTGCTGGTGGGCTTTGCCCTGGCCAGCGAAAACTTCCTGACGGTGCAGAACCTGTCGATCATCACCCAGCAAGCCTCGGTGAATGTGGTGCTGGCGGCGGGCATGACCTTTGTGATCCTGACGGCGGGTATTGACCTGTCGGTGGGCGCGATTCTGGCGGCGTCTGCGGTGGTGGCCTTGCAGGCATCGATGTCGCCGCAGTTCGGCATGTTCGGGATTGCGGCGGGCATTGGTTTCGGTCTGTTGCTGGGCCTGGTCAACGGCGGGCTGATCGCCTTCATGCGGCTGCCGCCGTTTATCGTCACCCTGGGGGCGCTGACTGCCATGCGTGGTTTGGCGCGTTTGCTGGCCGATGACAAAACCGTGTTCAACCCCGACCTGCCGTTTGCGTTTATCGGCAATGACTCCGTGCTCGGCGTGCCGTGGCTGGTGATCATCGCCGTGGCCGTGGTGCTGCTGTCGTGGTTCATATTGCGCCGCACCGTGATGGGCGTGCAGATCTATTCGGTGGGCGGCAACCCGGAAGCGGCGCGGCTGTCGGGCATCAAGGTGTGGAAAGTGCTGCTGTTTGTGTATGCCATGTCCGGCGCACTGGCCGGGCTTGGCGCGGTGATGAGCGCCTCGCGCCTGTTCGCCGCCAACGGCCTGCAACTGGGGCAATCCTATGAGCTGGATGCGATTGCGGCGGTGATCCTGGGTGGCACCAGTTTTACCGGCGGCGTGGGCACCATCGGCGGCACGCTGATCGGCGCACTGATTATCGCGGTGCTCACCAACGGCCTGGTGCTGCTGGGGGTATCGGATATCTGGCAGTACATCATCAAGGGCATCGTGATCATCGGCGCAGTGGCGCTGGATCGCTATCGCCAGTCCGGCGCACGTACCTGATTCACCTCAACAACAATCACAAGAGAGACCGGTATGAACTTCAAACGTATCTTTCCCGTTATGGCCTTGGCTGCCCTGATGTCCCATGGCGTCGAAGCCCGCGAACTCAAAGCCCTGGGCATCAGCATGGGCTCGCTGGGCAACCCGTATTTCGTGACCCTGGCCGACGGCGCCGCCGCACGGGCCAAAGAGCTGAACCCCGCTGTGAAAGTTACATCGGTGTCGGCCGACTATGACTTGAGCAAGCAGTTTTCCCAGATCGACAACTTCATCTCATCCAAGGTTGACCTGATCCTGCTCAATGCCGTCGACCCATCGGCCATGGCCTCGGCGATCAAGAAAGCCAGGGATGCCGGCATTGTTGTGGTGGCGGTGGATGTGGACGCCAAAGGCGTGAATGCCACGGTGCAAACCGACAACGTCGAAGCCGGCAAGCTGGCCTGCCAGTTCCTGGTGGACAAGCTGGCGGGCAAGGGCAATGTGATTATCCAGAACGGCCCGCAAGTGACCGCCGTGACCGACCGCGTCAAAGGCTGCAAGGCGGCATTGGCCGGTGCGCCGGATATCAAGGTGCTGTCCGATGACCAGGACGGCAAAGGCTCACGGGAAGGGGGCTTGAATGTGATGCAGGGTTACCTCACGCGCTTCCCGAAAATCGATGGCCTGTTCGCGATCAATGACCCGCAAGCCATCGGCAGCGACCTGGCGGCCAAACAGCTCAAGCGCAGCGGCATTATCATCACCTCGGTGGACGGTGCGCCGGATATCGAAAACGCGCTGAAGACCGACACCCAGATCCAGGCCTCTGCCAGCCAGGACCCTTGGGCAATGGCCCAGACTGCCGTCAACGTCGGCAATGACATTCTCAATGACAAAGCCCCGGCCGAAGCGGTTACCCTGCTCACGCCAAAACTGATCACCCGCGACAACGTTGCGACGTACAGCGGCTGGTCGAGTAAACATTGAGTTAAAGGGGAAAGCGTCGTGGTCACCATGGATGACGTGGCAAGCCGGGCCGGGGTGTCGACCTCGACCGTGTCCCACGTGTTGAACGGCACCCGCAAGGTCAGCCCGGCCACGGTGCAGGCGGTGCAGCGCGCGATTCAGGCATTGGGTTATATCCCCAACACCCTGGCGCGCTCGCTGGCGCGTTCGAGCACCAATACCATTGGCGTGGCGATCTCGGCGTTATCCAACCATTACTTCAGCGAAACCGTGCAAGCGATTGAAACCGAGTGCGTCCGCCACGGCTACATGATGCTGTTTGCCGACCCGCACGACGACCCGGAGCAGGAGTTGCGGGTGGTCACGGCGCTGCATCACCGGCGGGTCGACGGGATTTTATTGGCGCCGTCGACCGGCTCCAGCGCGTTGGAATATCTGCAGGCCAACGAGATGCCGACGGTGCTGGTGGACCGCATGATGAGCGCGCAGTTTGATCAGGTCGGGGTGGAGAACACCCAGTCCACCCAGGCGCTGGTCGCACACTTGATTGAGCATGGGCACCGACGCATCGGCTTTATTGCCGGACGCGAAGGGCTGAGCACTACCGATGAACGCGTGGCCGGTTACCGTGCGGCGTTGCAGGCCGCGGGGTTGCTGTTCGACCCACAGTTATTGGTCAACGGCGGTTCCAACAGCGAGCCTGCGCGGCAAGCCACCGTGCAGTTGTTGGCGTTGCCGGTGCCACCCACGGCAATCATGGCCGGCAATAACCTGATGACGCTGGGTGCCATGCACGCCCTGCGTGATGCGCGCATTGAGGTGCCAGGCCAGCTGGCCCTGGTGGGGTTTGACGATTTTGACTGGGCGGATTTCTTCGTGCCACGCCTCACCCTGATCGCCCAGCCGGTCAAGGAACTGGGCGCCCGCGCGGTGCATATGCTGCTGCAACGCATGGCCACGCCCGGCGCACCCACCCAAAGCGTGCGCCTGGCGCCGAGCCTGCAACGGCGTGACTCCTGTGGCTGTATTGAAGTGGAATAACTGACGTATGCGCAACCCTGTTTCCCTCGGCATAGACCTCGGCACTTCAGAGCTCAAGGCGGTCCTGATGGACGTCGACGGCAGCGTACTGGCCCACGCCGGTGTGCGCCTGAATGTTTCACGGCGCCACAGCGGCTGGTCCGAGCAGGCCCCCGAAGCCTGGTGGCAGGCCTGTTTGCAGGCGCTGGCGCAGTTACGTGAACACGCGGCATTTGCGCGTGTGGCGTGCATCGGCCTGTCCGGGCAGATGCATGGCGCGGTGTTGCTGGGCAAAGATAATCGTGTGCTGTACCCGGCCATTCTTTGGGATGACGCGCGCGCAGTGGCCCAGGCCGAGCAACTGGGCAGCGGCTTTGCCGACACCACCGGCAGCCTGCCGATGGCCGGGCTCACGGCGCCCAAACTGCTGTGGTTGCAGCAGCACGAACCCGAAATATTCAGGGCGATTGAGTGTGTGCTGTCGCCCAAGGATTACCTGCGGTTATGCCTGACGGGCGAGCGCATCAGCGATATGTCGGATGCCGCCGGCACCCTGTGGCTGGACGTCGCGCAGCGTGAATGGTTTGCGCCGATGCTGCACGCCACCGGCCTGACGTTGGCCCACATGCCCAGGCTGGTGGAAGGTGGTGCGGCGGGTGGTGCACTGAATGTCAGCGGGTTGGGCCTGTTGCCCGAGGTGGTGATTGCCGGTGGCGGCGGCGATAACCCGGTGGCGGCGGTGGGTATCGGTGCGGTCAATGCCGGTGACGGCTTTATCACCCTGGGCACCAGCGCGGCCATCGTCGCCATCACCGACCACGCCGCCGGCAACCCGGCCAGTGCCGTGCACAGTTTCTGCCACGCCTTGCCCAACCGCTGGTACACCATGGGCGCCATGCTCGCCGGGGCCAGTTGTCTGCGCTGGGTGACGCGCTTGACCGGCCAGCCGGATGAACAAGCATTGCTGGATCAGGTGCAGGCGCAGTTGCCCATCGAGCAGCCGGTGCCGCTGTCGACGCCGTTGTTTCTGCCGTACCTGGCCGGTGAACGCACGCCGCACAACGACCCGTTATTGCGCGGTGGGTTTATGAACCTGGGGCATGACTGCACCCCTGCGATGCTCGGTTATGCCGTGATGGAGGGCGTAGGTTTCGGCCTGCTCGATGCGCTGCGTGCGGTGCAATCGACCGGTGCCGACGTGACCGCCTGCGCCTTGGTCGGCGGCGGGGCCCGCAGTGAGTATTGGGCGCAGTTGCTGGCCAACATTCTGCAGCGGGAGATCTTCACGCTGCACGGCAGTGAACTGAGCGCGTGCGTGGGGGCGGCGAAGTTGGGGTTTATGGCGCTCGGCATCGACCTGTTGGCGGCGGGGATGAAGGTGAAGATGCGCTACAGGCCGGATGCCCGGCAACAAACGACGCTGAAGGCCCGGTATTGCAAATTCCAAGGCTTGCTGACTGCTGCAAAAGCGCTGCACGACTAACACTGCGAACACAGCTCTTTGTTGCCAGCAGGCTTGTTGTAGTGAGCAGGCTTGTTGTGGCAAGCAGGCTTGCCCTGCGTTGGGGCACGAAGCGGCCCCTATACCTGAAGACGCAATACACCTGGAAATACGCGGTGGCTGGCTTGGGGCTGCTGCGCAGCCCAGCGCAGGGCAAGCCTGCTCGCCACAGGGAGCCTGTTTGCTGGAACAGGTCGGTGCATCCAGTAAGCTTTTTATAACCAGGCCGCATCCCATAGCGGGTAATCACCAATGTGCTCGACCAGCCCGGCTCGCAGAGGGTTGGCGATGATATAGCGGGCCATTTTCAGAACATCTTCATCGGCTCGAACGGCGCGGTCATGGTAACCACGCTGCCAGAACCGTTCTCGGCTGCTTCGGGCTCGATTGATACTGAGCGTGCTGCGTGACTTGGTCTGGCGCATCACATCGCGCAGTGTTGAGTTGTTCAGGTCGAACAACCAATGAAAATGATCCGGCATCACCACCCACGCCAGTGAGTTGACCAGGCCCGCTTCATGAGTTCGTTTAAATTCTGCGACCAACAAACGGCCCAGCTGAAAATCCCGAAACAAGGGCAGACGCTGATGCACCACGGCAGTGACCAAATACGCTCGACCATTTTCTGAATAGCGGCCACGACGTAACAGATGGGAATTGGGTTGAGGACACACTCCGTTGTTCCTTGCATGAATAAGAGACTTTGACGCTAGCAGCGCAATCGCCCCAGCCCGGCACATTTGCGTGTCCCGATATGTCTACGCCCATCTCCCTGTGTTGAATCGTCCTCCGGTGGTGAGCAGGCTTGTTGTGGCGAGCAGGCTTGCCCTGCGTTGGGGCGCGAAGCGGCCCCTATACCTGAAGACGCAATACACCTGGAAATACGCGGTGGCTGGTTTGGGGCTGCTGCGCAGCCCAGCGCAGGGCAAGCCTGCTCGCCACAACAAGCCTGTTTGCCACAGGGAGTCTGTTTGCAACACTCAGCGGGTGTTTTCGGCCAGTTCGCGCAGCACCGTCAGCAACGATGTTTGCCCTTTAAGCACCTGCTCCTGCTCAAAACAGATCCAACCTTCATTGAACCCATCGACCATACGCATACGTGGCAAGGGGTTCTGGGCGCCCTGGGCACGCAACAAGGCTTCCCACGTCTCACGCGCCACCGCTTCAGCGTGCACGTCGCGGTCGAGTACCTGCGACAAGCCCTGGGCGATGTCGTTGGGGCTGACCCACTGGCCCTCCAGTTCAACCACCCGATGGCCGGCCCACGCCTGTTGCAGCAGCTGCGCGGCGAGGGTGCCGATATCTGCGGTGGCGATCATCGGCACGGCTTTGTCCAAAGGTTGCAGGAAGCTGTGGATCACGCCGGTTTCCCGCGCGGCAATCAGGTCGTACAGCGCGTTTTCCATAAACCAGGCGGGCCGCAGAAAGGTCACCGGCATGTCCAGCGAGCTCAGCGCTTGTTCCATCAGGGTGCGTTGGGTCAGCAGGTTGACCTCGGTGGCCTGGGCGCCGATGGTCGACAGGCACAGCACCTTTTTCGGCGTGGCCGCCTGCAGCGCCTGGCTGACGGCGGCAATCACCGCACGGGCTTCGGGGAAACCCGGCTGCGGATCAAATCCGGGAGGCGGCAGGATAAACACGCCGGTTGCGCCCTTGAACGCCTCGGTTAATGCCGGTGCGTCATCCATTTGCGCAAACACCACGTCGCAACCTTGATCGGCCCAGTAGGCCGCCTTGCCGGCATCGCGCATCACCGCGCGCACCGGTTGGCCTGCCTTGATGAGGTTGCGCGCCAGGGCGCCGCCGACTTTGCCTGTAATGCCTGTTATCACGTACATGAGCTTTATACCTGTGGGTTCCAATCAGTGGAGCCCAGCATAAAGATCGGCCAGTGATGACAGAATAGCGATTGCGTCACTGCGTTAGTGACGCGAAATCACTAATCACCCAAGGGCGGCAAACGGCGTTTTACCGGGGTTTTCTTGACGATGGCCGTATTGGTTTCGGCATAAGCGTTGAGACGGTCGAGCAGGCTGTCGAGCTGGTCCATGGTGCGCACATGCAGGCGTGCGATAAAGCAGTCATCGCCGGTGACTTTGTCGCACTCGGTGAACTCGGGGATCGCCTGGATCTGGCGCTCCACCTCCTGCAATTTGCCCGGCAAGGGGCGGATGCGCACGATGGCTTGCAGCAGGTAGCCAAAATGCCTGGGGTCGATATCCACCGTGTAGTGGGTCAACACGCCGCGCTCTTCAAGGCGCCGCAAGCGTTCGCCGACGCTTGGCGATGATAACCCGGTAATGCCCGCCAAGGCCTTGAGCGACAGGCGCGAGTCGTCCATCAAGGCGCTGATCAGTTGCTGGTCGATGGTGTCAATCATGCTGTCTGCCTAATAACAAAAGGTGAATAGAGTTTTTTGCCTTTTTATGTCGCTGGAGCCCTTAAGCAGCAGATTGCCATAATTGTGGCTCACTTGAGGAGCTTTCATCGTGGACACATCTATCCGTCGCGGGTCGTGGGAAATGGTCGCCGCCATGCTGATTTCGGGCACTATCGGCTGGTTTGTGCTGGTGTCGGGCGTATCGGTGATCGAAGTGGTGTTCTGGCGTTGCGTCATCGGCGCACTGGCCTTGTTGCTGGTCTGCGCACTGCTGGGTTACCTGCGCCTGGAATTGCTCACCTGGGCCAAATTCGGCTTGGCGATGCTCAGCGGTGTGGCCATCGTCGGCAATTGGTTGCTGTTGTTCGAGTCCTATTCCCACGCGTCAATCGCCATCAGCACGGCGGTGTACAACGTGCAGCCGTTTATGTTGGTGATGTTGGCGGCTGTAATTCTGGGGGAGAAGCTCACCGTGCAGAAACTCGCTTGGTTAAGCGTGGCGTTTCTCGGCATGTTGGCGATTGTCACTGCCCATGGAGAGCAGCAAAGCGGTGGCGCTGATTACCTGACAGGAATAGCACTGGCGCTGGGCGCAGCGTTTTTGTACGCGATTGCCGCACTGATCATCAAACGTCTGAAGGAAGTGCCGCCGCATCTGATGGCGTTGATCCAGGTGACAACCGGCGCACTGTTACTCGCGCCGCTGGTGCCTTGGAACAGCCTGCCGGTGTCCACCAATGCGTGGGCTGCACTGGTGACGCTTGGCGTGGTGCACACCGGTTTGATGTACGTGTTGTTGTACGGCGCGATCCAGAAACTGCCCACCGCCATTACCGGGGCACTGTCGTTTATCTATCCGATTGCGGCGATTTTTGTCGACTGGATCGCGTTCGGCCATCGCCTGGGCTGGCTGCAATGGCTGGGTGTGGCCGCAATCCTGCTGGCGGCCGCGGGGTTGCAGCGGGGCTGGTGGTGGCCCCGCGCCTCAAGGGCTAGTGTGTACCCTGAAAGATGATGTTTTCCGGGTTGAAATGCTCCACCTTACTGCCCGGCTGCGGCAACCCAAGGATATGCCCCTTGATCTTGCCCACCACGTGCATCTCGCACGGCTTGCAGTCGAACTTGAGGGTCAGCACTTCGTCGCCGTGAATCAACTGCATCGGCGCCACCTTGGTTTTCACGCCGGTCACACCCTTGGCCTGTTTAGGGCACAGGTTGAACGAGAAACGCAGGCAGTGTTTGGTGATCATCACCGGCACTTCGCCGGTTTCTTCGTGGGCTTCGAAGGCGGCGTCGATCAGCTTGACGCCGTGACGGTGGTAGAAGTCGCGGGCCTTCTGGTTGTAGACGTTGGCCAGGAACGACAGGTGCGCTTCCGGGTACACCGGCGGCGGCGAGGTTTCCGCTTTACGCCCGCCACGCGGGTGCGCGGCAACGCGTGCGGCAGTCAATGCCTCGATCACCTCACGGCGCAAGGCCTTGAGTTGCGAGTTGGGGACGAAGAACGCCTGCGGCGCATCCAGCTCGATGTGCGTGGCGTGGTACTCGGTGGTGCCGAGTTGGCCAAGCAGATCGCGCAGGGTGTCGAGCGCCTGTTCCGGCTTGTTGGCCACGCCAAACGGGCCGGGCAGGGTGACGCTGGCGTTGATGCCTTCTTCGCTGGTGGCGGTGACTTCAAGCTGGTCTTCACGCAGGCGTGCCACCCAGGCCAGGCCGATGCGGCGCTCGGCGGAGGTTTTGAGCAGCGCTTGTTGCCAGTTATGGTCGAGGTTGCGGTTCAGCGGATGGTTCGGGCGCAGCTGATGCAGGCCGGCCGGCATTTCATTTGGCTCAACGCGGTAGCGATAGCGCTTCTGGCCATCTTCCTCAAACTCGCCCTTGGCTTCGGCGATGTTGGCACGGAAACCCACAACCTCGCGCTTGACCAGCACATTGAGGCCATCGCCATTGGACAGCGGCTCATGGGTGACCACCTGCAGGTCACGCTTGCCGGCTTTTTCCACTACTCCCACCGGCAGGCCGGTAAAGGTCGGGGTATCGAAAGCGCCGATGTCGACCTTGCGGTCGGTGACGAAATAGTCGGTGCTGCCCCGGTGGAAGGTTTTCTCCGGGTCGGGCAGGAAGAAATGCGCAGTACGGCCGCTGGAGGCGCGGGCCAGGTCCGGGCGATCTTCAAGCACGTCGTCAAGGCGCTGGCGGTAATAGGCGGTGATGTTTTTCACATAGCCCATGTCCTTGTAGCGCCCTTCGATCTTGAACGAACGCACGCCGGCTTCGACCAGGGCGCGGATGTTGGCGCTCTGGTTGTTGTCTTTCATCGACAGCAGGTGCTTTTCAAAGGCCACGACGCGGCCCTGGTCATCTTTCAATGTGTAGGGCAGGCGGCAGGCCTGGGAGCAGTCGCCACGGTTGGCGCTGCGGCCATTTTGCGCGTGGGAGATGTTGCACTGCCCGGAGAACGCCACACACAGCGCACCGTGGATGAAGAACTCGACGGCCGCGTCGGTCTCGTCGGCGATGGCGCGGATCTCTTGCAGGTTCAGCTCACGGGCCAATACCAACTGCGAAAAACCGGCCTGGTCGAGAAATTTGGCGCGGGCCAGGGTGCGAATATCGGTCTGGGTGCTGGCGTGCAGCTCGATGGGCGGAATATCCAGCTCCATCACGCCCAGGTCTTGCACGATCAAGGCATCGACACCGGCGTCGTACAACTGATGGATCAGCTTGCGCGCAGGCTCCAGCTCGTTGTCATGCAGGATGGTGTTGATGGTGGTGAACACACGGGCGTGGTAACGGCGGGCGAATTCGACCAGTTGAGCGATATCGCTCACCTCGTTGCACGCATTATGGCGTGCGCCGAAGCTTGGGCCGCCGATGTAGATGGCGTCGGCGCCATGCAAGATAGCCTCGCGCGCAATGGCGACATCACGGGCCGGGCTGAGCAATTCCAGGTGGTGCTTGGGCAAGGACATAGTTTTTTTAGTCAGGCTTGTCACGGTTGAGGCGCGCATTGTAGCTGTGAAATGCCTGACCGGCATCTACCGCAGGGCTGCCTCGCTGAGGGAGAGGCTATTGAAGCCTCGTCCGGCGCAACCTGTGGGAGCGGGCTTGCTCGCTAATGCGGTGTGTGAGTCGCCACATGCATCAACTGACACGCCCTCTTCGCGAGCAAGCCCGCTCCCACAGTGGATCTGTGCTGTGGCTTGGAACTCAGGCTTTGGCTGCCATCGCGGTGACTTCCACGCGCATGCCTTCTACCGCCAACGCAGCAACGCCAACGGCTGCACGCACAGGCCAGGGCTTGGCGAAAAAACGCTTGTAGACTTCGTTGAATGCCGCGCGATCAGCCATGTCGGTGAGGTAGATGGTCAGGTGCATCACCCGGTCCATGGAGCTGCCGGCTTTCTCCAGCGCGACCTTCAGCGCTTGCAGGGTGCATTCGCTTTGCAGGGTGATATCGCCCAGTTCCAGGCTGCCGTCGGCGTGGGTCGGAATTTGGGTGGAGACCAGGATGCCATTGAAACCGATGACGTCGCTGGAGATGGAATCGGCATCCGGGTCGGGGGTGAAGGACAGGTCGTGGTTGGCCATGGGCGCCTCATAAAAAATTGGAACGAATGTTGGTGCGCAGTTTAAACACAGGGGGCGGCAAGGTCACGGCGTCCGTGACGGTGGTCGCTCACAACGTTGATAGGTAAGCTGGTGGGCTAAACAACGCTAAGTAAAGGGTAAGCACACCTGATGGCAAAAGAACTGATGACGGAGGCAGTGTGTTGGGACATGGACGCGAAGGTGTCAGCCCGCTTTGCCCATAGCGACAGAGCACTTTTTTATTTTTGCAAATGTTGCCTCGAAGAAGTTGTGGCTTCAATTTCGCAAAGGGATAACTTTTTTTTCAAAGCCCTGAATTCACATAAGCCAGGCTGCGCGCACGAAAAGGAAAAAACTCAAGCGTCCGACGTTCCTGTGCAACTCACTCCAAGAACTGCCCATATAGCACCGCCATTGATTCCCAGTCATCTGGGCAAACTGGCCAAACGACGTAAAAGCGCCAAACCTTCGCAGGCGCAAATGCAAGCGTTGGTAGCGCAAGTGAGTGAGGCGCCTGCCATGCACCCGGGCACCCTGGCCGAGGTGGTTGACGCATGGTCCGCGATGTCAGTGAGTCAACGTCACCAAGCGCCGTTATCGATCGCTGGGCGGCAACTGGCTTACTTCGACGCTTTCGCTCAGATGAACGCCTCCCAAAAGAACATTGCGTTACTGGAATGTGATCAAAAGGTCATTTATGCCCAAGCGACTGCCACTGTCCTGGACAAGGCCATCCTGGTTGTGACGTGGCTTAAGTTCGAGACAGCCAATAAGCCCGTGCCCATCCGGGTGAAAATCAAACCCACTGACCCTGTGGCCGAAGGATGGACCAGTGGCCAGCACGTAAGATTATTCCTCCACGGTCCTGTTCCTGCGCTTAATGCTCAGCAGACTTACTTTGAAATGCAGCCGTCGACCGATTACAGCGGGTTCATTGTCAGGCCCTGAGACGTTCTAAAACGCGCGGCATAGCGCCTGAATGCGCGGGCCACGAAACCATAGGCCCGCGCAACCAAGCCACTTACAACAGGGTAAACGGGTAGTCGACGATCACCCGCAGTTCATTCAACTTGCCATCGCGTTGGTCAGCGTTGGATGAAACCATGGCGTCACGCACGCGAAACGACAGGTTTTTCGCCGGGCCGCTTTGCAGCACGTATTTGGCTTCCACATCGGTCTCGTGGTGGTCGCCGTCGGCGCCGTAGTCCCCGGCATAGGCGCTGTTGGTCGGGGTGCGAGTACCGTTGATATCCGAGCCGTTGACGTAACGGGTCATGAAGCTCAAACCCGGTACGCCGTAGCTGGCCATGTTCAGGTCATAACGCACGCCCCACGACTGTTCGCCCGGCCCGTTGAAGTCGCCCCATTGGATCGAGTTGGCCAGGAACACCGAGTCGCCGCCTTCGCCCGCGCCGTTGTTGCCGGTGCCGATGTAGTCGAACGGCGTGTCGCCGTGGACTTTCTGGAACGACAGCGTCAGGGTATGCGCCGCCAGGAACGAGTAGGCCGCCGCCACCGAGTAGGTGGTGTTGTTGATGGCCCCGGCCTTGGCGCTGCCGGTGTCGAGGGTGCGGTACAGGTTGCCGTCCAGCGCCAGTGACTGGTCATGCCCCAGCGCGATCACGTAGTTGAGGTTGGTGTAGTACTGGCGCCAGATGTCCTCCAGCTCGCCGGCATACAGGGTCGCGCTCAACGACGGGGTGAAAGTGTATTTGCCGCCGACAAAACTTGCGCTGTTGGCCGCCACGTTGGCGTAGGTCGCGTAGATATCGTGGTCGTGGTTGCTGGTCATGCCACTGTTGGTGCTGGTGAAGTGCCCGGCTTCCAGGTCCAGGCCGGCGATTTCGCTGCTGGTCAGGTCAAAGCCGGTGGCGGTCTGCGGCAAAATACGCGTACCGCCGGTGGCGAATACCGGCGCGGTGGGTTGCATGTCACCGAATTTGAGCTGGGTCTTGGAGACCTTGATCTTTACCGCAGCGCCCACAGAACCGTAGCCATTTTCCGGGTCGCCATTGCGGTTGGTCGGCAATTCACCGGTGCCGGCATCGGCGTGGGTGGCGTCGAGTTTCATCGCGCCGTAGGCGTAGGCATCCACACCAAAGCCGATGGTGCCCTGGGTAAAGCCCGAGGCGTAGTTGAGCATCGCGCCTTGGGTCCAGTCGCGGTTGTCGGCCTTGCCACTTTGGCGGTCGCGGTCGAAGTAATAGTTGCGCAACAACCCGCTAATGCTACTGCCGTCGATAAAACCTTTGGAATCGGCCTGGTCGCTGACCGACTCGGCGAGGGCCGCTTGGCTGATACTGGCGCACACCGCCAGCGTTAACAGGCTCCACTGTTTGATCATGTTGTTACTTCCCCGGAATAATTAACGCGTGCACAGAAACACCGCATGCTTGGAGTGCGCTTAAGGTTGTATGGCAGATGTTTCAGGTAAGCGTAATGCTGTTTTTATTGTGCTCGACGTGGTTGTCGAAGCTGATTTTTATCACATTTTTCGAGGGATGCAGCGGTGGCGGGGATTAAACTGGATTAATTAAACTTCACCTCGTTTAATTTTTTAAAGGTGTAGCGTTGATGGGGTCTTAGCCGCTCTGCTTCGACAAAAACCTTTGGTTTGCCGCCGCAGGCTCTGCGGCGGATTTTTTTATTAAGTTAAACGCACTTATATAAAAATTCATCATCGCCATCGCTTTATCAATCATGGCTATATAAGTGTGCTGAATTTAATTCGGGTGTGTAACAACACTGTTGCATGTGCCTGGCTGCGGTCAGAGGTGGGAGCAAGCCCCTCCCGCCTAAAACCGATCTGCATCAATTACTCTTTTACATCCATAAACTCTTCAGCCCAGGCCACATAGCTTTCCGGCAATGTGTAGGTATGGGTCAGCTCCGTAGCGCTGAGGTTGGAGGTGCTGCCGGTCAGCTTGCGCTGGGCGCGCAGGCTGTCGTAAGTGGCTTTGATCGACGCAAAGTAGGCGCCGTGGCCGGCCACCACAATGCGCACGCCCAGGGCCGCCAGGCGCTCGCTGTCATTGAGCTGCGGGTTGCCGTAGGTCACCAGCATCAACGGCACCGTCAGGTTGGCGGCGATCTGCTCAAGGTGGTCGAAGTCTTTGACGCCAACCATGCAGATGCCGTCCGCGCCGGCTTTCTCGTAGGCCTTGGTGCGTGCGATCACATCTTCGGTGGGCAGCACGCCGGCATTGGTGCGCGCAATGATCGACAGTTCAGGGTCGACACGCGCTTCCAGCGCCGCCTTGACTTTGCCGATGCCTTCCTCGACGGAAATCAAGTCGGTGGACTTGCGCCCGAACTGCGCCGGCAACAGCGTGTCTTCAATGGTCAGCGCGGCCACACCGGCACGCTCAAGTTCTTCGACCGTGCGCATCACGTTCAGCGCATTGCCGTAACCGTGGTCGGCGTCGGCAATAAACGGCAGTTGGGCGACGCGGCCGATGCGGGTGGCCTGTTCAACGAACTCACTCAGTGTGATCAACGCAAAATCGGGGGCCGCCAGTACCTGCAACGAGGCGACCGAACCACCGAGGATGCCGACTTCAAAACCCAGGTCGGCGGCGATGCGCGCGGACATGGGGTCGAAGACGGAGGCGGTTTCAACGCAGATGTGTTTTGCAAGCAGTTCACGGAAGTTGCGGCGCAACGCTGAGTGAGAAATCTTTGGCATGTTCTTTCCTGGCTTTGGTCATCGTCATGTGACGATCAATGTCTATTCGTGGTGGCGCCAAGATTACCACGCAGAGGAACCGGGGATTATGACGTTTGAGCATGAGATAACGCCGAACATATGGATCATCGGTTCACGCTCAGGCGCTGGACAGACCGATTGCACCGTCGCAGGGCGGAGCCGCCCCATCCTGCACAACTGCTGTGCCGACACAGTGCTTAATCCCTGCAGACGCACTGCCTATAGTGGATTCAAACCCGCCCAAGCCTGAGGTGATTGATGAACCGCGAATTCAAACCCGACCTGACCGATGCAGTGCCAAACGAGCAAGTGGACGCCGAGTACTTCGAATACAGCAAGGCGGCCAACCCGATCAGTGCCAACCTGATTACCCGCATTCCCTACCACAGCTTCCCGGCCTCGCTGTACGACAGCGGCGCCTCGCGGGTGGTCGCGCTGGACCTCAGCGACGCGTTGGGCTGTGAAGGCCCGGCGACCGGGCCGGGGTTGTGTGCCAACTTTATTCGCTTGAACGCCGGTGATGCCCTGGACCTGCACCCCAATGCGACCTCACAGGTGTTTTATGTCATCGCAGGCGAGGGCCGGGTGGTGCAGGGCGAGCATGATATCCCATGGTCCAGCGGTTGCTTTATCGCGCTGCCTGGCCTGCAGCCCGCGCGTTTCAGTGCGTCACAGGATGCACGCCTGTACTACGTGCATGACGAACCGCTGTTGCGCTACCTGGGCGTGACGCGCAGCGCTGATCGCTTCGTGCCGACGCTGTATCCCGCCGCGCTGGCCAACCAGAAGCTGCGGGAAGCGGCGGATGATCCCCGCGCCCAGGACCGCAGCCGCATCAGCATTTTGCTCGGCAACCGCAATTTCCCCCAGACCCGAACGGTCACGCATGTGCTTTGGGCCATGTACGGCATTCTGCCGCCGGGCTCGATCCAGAAGCCGCACCGGCACCAGTCGATTGCGCTGGACTTCATCATCGACTGCCCCAAGGGCTGTTATTCACTGGTGGGCACGGAGCTGGACGCCGACGGCCAGATCCGCAACCCGGTGCGGGTGGACTGGTCGCCGGGCCTGGCGTTCGTAACGCCACCGGGTTATTGGCATGCGCATTTCAACGAATCGGACACCGAGGCATTCCTGATCCCGATCCAGGACGCCGGGCTGCAAACCTACCTGCGGGCCCTGGATATCCGCTTCAGCTGACAGTACTCGGTCAAAATGTGGGAGCTGGCTGGCCTGCGATTGCATCAACTCGATCTGCCTGATGTACCGAGCTGCTTGCATCGCAGGCCAGCCAGCTCCCACAGGTTTTGCTTTATTTCCAATACGGCGTTTCGCCCAGCTGTTCGACAATAAAGTCGATAAAACAGCGGACCTTGGACGACACGATGCGCTTGGGCGGGTAGACAAACCACACCGCAAACGCCTGTTCAGCCCCCAGGATGTTCCAGTGCGGCAACCAGGCCTGTAGCTCGCCCGCCTCAAGGCTTTTGCTCACCAGCCAATCCGGCAGCAAGGCAAAGCCCAGGCCTTGGCGTGCAGCGAGCAGTTGCGCGTCCAGGTCGTTGATACGGATACAGTCACCGTATACCAGCGGCAACACTTCACCACCGGCCTCGAAGGCAACATCATGGAGGCTCAAGATGGCGGGCAGGCCGGCCAGGTCTGCCGGTGTCGCTGGGGCCGCGTGCTGCTCACAAAACGCCGGGCTGGCCACCAACAGGTACTTCCCCGCGCAGATCTTGCGCGCCTTGAGCGTGGAGTCGGGCAGGGCGCCAATCCGAATCGCCAGGTCTACGCCTGAATGAATCAGGTTGACCTGGGCGTTATCCAGTACCAACTCCAGCTTGATTTGCGGGTAGCGCGCCAGGAACCGGTTCAAGACCGGCAGGATATGGTGTCGGGCAAACGCGGGCGGCAAATTGAGTTTGAGCACCCCACGGGGTTGCTGGTTGAGCGCCGAGGTGGCGGCCTTGGCTTGCTCAAGCTCATCCAGTACACGGCGGGCGTGCAGCAGAAACGTCTGGCCGCCTTCGGTCAGGTGCAGCGTGCGTGTCGAACGGTTGAACAGGGCGATGCCCAAATCCTGCTCAAGATCCTTCACGTAGCGCGAGACCGTGGATGCCTTGATGCCCAGTCGCTCAGCCGCCCGGGAGAAGTTATTGCCTTCGGCGGCCTCGACAAAGGCGGTCAGCGCAGCGAAATAATCCAAGTGCCGCCTCGGTGGTCAGCGTGGGTGAGCGCTCAGGTTACCGGCTGTGGTCAGGCACCGCCACGGGCACGGGGCCCGATTGTTAAGCCTCCTTGTGATTTTGTTCATGGGCAAAAATAAAGATTGAGTATTCACATCAAATGTTATTTTAATAACACCCATAAGAGCGTCACGACCGTCCTGGACGTGCTCGCAAAAAATGGGATGCACCCTGTAAATGACAATTGAACAGCGTTTGATGGAACAGGCCAAGCGGGCAGCCGAGCGTACGTATTCGCCTTATTCCAAATTTCCGGTCGGCGCGGCGTTGCTGACCGCCGACGGGGAAGTCGTACAGGGCTGCAACGTGGAGAATATCTCCTACGGGCTGACCAATTGTGCCGAACGCAGCGCTTTGTTCAGTGCCATCAGCCAGGGCCATGCGCCGGGCAGTTTCAGGGCCATCGCGGTTTACGCACCCAACGTTTCACTGATAAGCCCTTGCGGTGCCTGCCGCCAGGTGATGCTGGAGTTGATGGCCAAGGATGCAGTGGTGATTTGCCAGGGCAGTGGCCCGGCCGCCACGCGTACCTGGACCCTGGCGCAATTGCTGCCGGGCGCCTTCGACGCTTTCTAATCCTGGGCAGGCCAACCGGCCTGCGTCCGCTTGGTCCCTTGTTGAGACGCCTGCATGATCAGTCTTGTCGGAATAGCGACCCTTATTGTCATTGCCATTGCTTTATCCCACCAGCGACGCTCGATCAATTGGCGCACGGTTTCGGTGGCCTTTGTGATTCAGGTGTTGATCGGCGCTTTTGCGCTGTACGTGCCCTGGGGCCAGACCGTGCTCGCCGCGCTGTCGGGCGCGGTGGCGTCCCTGCAGCTCTACGCCAACAAAGGCATCGAGTTTCTGTTCGGCGGTTTGAGTTCACCGCATATGTTTGAAGTGTTCGGCAATGGCGGGTTTGTATTTGCTATCCGGGTATTGCCGATGATTGTGTTCTTCGGCAGCTTTATCTCAGTGCTGTATTACATCGGCGTGATGGGCTGGATTATCCGGCTGGTGGGCGGCGGCCTGCGTCTGTTGCTGGGCACCAGTCGGGTCGAGTCGATGGTGGTCACGTCGGCGATTTTCATTGGCCAGTCGGAGGTGCCGCTGGTGGTTCGGCCGTTCATTGCCAAGCTGACGCGCTCTGAGTTGTTCGCGGTGATGGTCGGTGGTTTTGCCGCAGTAGCAGGTTCGGTGCTGCTCGGTTACGCCGGGCTGGGGGTGGAACTCAAATACCTGATCGCGGCGTGTTTCATGTCGGCGCCGGGGGCGTTGTTGATGGCCAAGCTTATGGAGCCGGAAACCGAAGCGGCCCGCACCGACGAGGTGATTGAAGAGCTGGGGCAGGCCGAGAATCGGCCGACCAATATCATCGACGCGGCTGCCGAGGGCGCACAGGTCGGCTTGCGCCTGGCCTTGGCGGTGGGCGCGATGCTGCTTTCGTTTATCGCGTTGATCGCCTTGTTCAACGGGCTGCTGGGCTGGGCGGGCAACTGGTTCGGCTACCCGCAACTGACCTTGCAACTGGTGCTTGGGCACGTGTTGGCGCCCATCGCGTTTCTGCTCGGGGTGCCGTGGCATGAGGCGGTGCTGGCCGGCGGCTTTATCGGGGAAAAACTGGTGCTCAACGAGTTTGTCGCCTATGCCGACCTGGCCAATTACCTGACCGCAGACAAGGCCGCCGCAGCCGGGGTGCCGCTGTTGTCGGCACACACCCAGGTGATCGTCACCTTCGCCCTGTGCGGCTTTGCCAACCTGTCCTCGATTGCGATCCAGCTGGGCGGCCTCACGGGCATCGCCCCGCAACGGCGTCAAGAACTGGCGCGGCTGGGCCTGCGGGCCATGATCGGCGGCACGCTTTCCAACCTGATGAGCGCGGCGATCGTCGGCTTTTTCATTTCGCTGTAAGGAGCACAGTATGTGGTTGCCACAAGAAGTGATTCGCCGTAAGCGCGACGGGCATGCCCTGGCCGCTATCGACATTCAACGGTTCGTCGCCGGCATTGCCGACGGTAGCCTCAGCGATGGGCAAGTGGCGGCGTTCGCCATGGCGGTGTTCATCAAGGGCATGGACGTGAGCGAGCGCATCGCCTTGACCGAGGCAATGCGCGACTCCGGCCAGACACTGAAGTGGGAACTGCCGGGGCCTGTAGTCGACAAGCATTCCACCGGCGGCGTCGGCGACATGATCAGCTTGTTGCTCGCGCCCTTGCTGGCGGCCTGCGGCTGTTACGTGCCGATGATCTCCGGGCGCGGCCTGGGGCATACCGGCGGCACCCTGGACAAGCTCGAAAGCATCCCCGGCTACGACTGCCACCCCAGCACCGAACGCCTGCGTGCGGTGGTGGCCGAAGTCGGCTGCGCGATCATCGGCCAGACCGCCAACCTCGCGCCGGCGGACAAGCGCTTGTACGTGATCCGTGATGTGACCGGCTCGGTGGAGTCGATCGACCTGATCACCGCGTCGATCCTCGGCAAGAAACTCGCCGCCGGCCTCGATGTGTTGATCATGGATGTGAAGACCGGCAACGGCGCCTTTATGGCTGAGCCTGAGCAGGCGCAAGCACTCGCCGCCAGCATCGTCGCAGTGGCCAACGGTGCAGGAGTCAATACCCGTGCCCTGATCACCGACATGGACCAGCCGCTGGCCCGCAGTGCCGGCAATGCCCTGGAAGTGGCTGAAGCGGTCGCTTTGCTCAAGGGCGAGGTGCGCAGCGAGCGCCTGTGGGCGGTGACGTTGGCGCTGGCCACCCAGGCACTGACGATGGCCGGCCTGGCGAGGGACGAGGCTCAGGCCCGTGATCAATTGCTTCAAGCCTGGCAGAGCGGCGCGGCCTTGCAGCGCTTTGAACAGATGGTGGTTGCCCTGGGCGGCCCGCAGGGTTTTACCGACAAACCCGATGAGCATTTACCCAAGGCGGTCGTGTCGGTGCCGGTGTGGGCCGAGGAGGAGGGCTGTGTCACCGACATCGACACCCGAGCGGTGGGTTTGGCGGTGGTGACATTGGGCGGTGGACGCAGCCATCCGGACGATGTGCTGGACCTGTCCGTGGGCTTCAGCGAGTTGGCCTTTGTCGGCGAACACGTGAGCACGCAACGACCGCTGGGCTGGGTTCACGCGCGTACAAAAGAGCAGGCCGGGCAGGGCGCATCCGCCTTGCGCGCAGCCTATCGGCTGGGCGGTGAACGCCCGGCCGCGCGCGAATTGATCCAGGCAATCCTATGAGCAAGGCCATCGTATTAGTGCTGGACTCATTGGGCATAGGCGCGAGTGCCGACGCCGCGCTGTTTGGCGATACCGGCGCCGACACCTTGCGCCATATCGCCGAAGCCTGTGCCCGGGGTGAGGCCGATGGGCCATTGCGCCGGGGGCCTTTGACCCTGCCAAATCTGGGCCAGTTGGGATTGGGCGCCGCAGCGGCGGCCAGTGGCAATGGCCCGCTGCCAGGCAATTGGGGCGACGCGGCACCGATCGGCGCCTTTGGCCATGCGCGCGAGCAATCATCCGGCAAGGACACGCCGTCCGGGCATTGGGAGATGATGGGCGTACCGGTGCTGTTTGACTGGGGTTATTTCGAGCGACCGACCGAGTCCTTTCCACCGCAACTGCTCGCCGACCTGATTGAGCAGGCAGGGTTGCCTGGCATCCTGGGCAATTGCCATGCCTCGGGCACCACGGTGCTGGACGATTTGGGTGAATTGCACATCCGCAGCCGGCAGCCGATTTGCTACACCTCGGCCGACAGCGTGATGCAAATCGCCGCCCATGAAAGCCATTTCGGCCTTGAAGCGTTGTACAGGGTGTGTGAAATCGCGCGCACCTTATGTGATGAATACACCGTCGGCAGGGTCATTGCCCGACCCTTCACCGGCGAACACGCAGGTCAGTTCCGCCGCACCGGCAATCGTCGCGACTACACCGTGCCGCCGCCGTCAGCGACGTTGCTGGACAGCCTCTGCAACGCCGGCGGCAGCGTGCATGCGGTGGGCAAAATCGGCGATATTTTCGCCCATCGTGGTATCAGCCGCTTGTACAAGGCCGATGGCAACGATGCACTGTTCGATGCCACGCTCAAAGCCTACCGGGAAGCACCCGACAACAGCCTGGTGTTTGCCAATTTTGTCGACTTCGACATGCTCTACGGGCATCGCCGAGACTTGGCCGGCTATGCTGCCGCGCTGGAAGCGTTCGACCGCAGGCTGCCGGAGTTACTGGCGTTGATGGACCCGCAAACGTTGCTGATCATCAGCGCCGACCACGGCTGCGATCCCTCGCGCCCGGGCAGCGACCATACCCGCGAGCATGTGCCCGTACTGGCTTATGGTGCAGGCGTGGCGAAGGGCTGGTTGGGCGAGCGAGCCAGCTTTGCCGATATCGGCCAGACGCTGGCGGTGCACCTGGGGTTGGAGCCGTTGGCATGGGGCACGTCTTTTTTGCTGCGTGAGCCATAGCATCGCCAAGCGTCATTCACCCTAAACTACGTTAAGGTGTTGATCACTTATCCATCATTACGTGAAGCATGAATCGTCCATTATTTGTCTCCCTGGATGGCCCAAAAGGCACGGGTAAAACCACGCTGTTGGAAGCCGTTACCCAAGCACTGCGGGCCGACAACAAAAAGGTGATCCGTCTTTGCGAGAGAAAAAGCGATCCCTACAGGGCTGAGACCATGGCCCTGGTCAACGCACACGCCAGAAACCCCACCGATGATTCGGAGTGGAGCGTGTGTGAGCGCTTTGCGGATAGCCGGCTGTGGATTTCCCGGCACGTGCTGACTAAACAACCACCCGACAGCATCATCCTGATAGACCGTTGGTACCCTTCAGATGCCGCGTTTCGCCGCACAGTCCCGTTCGCAGACATATTGCAGTTAAACCTGGGCCGACACGTGCGAGTGCCGGACCTGCACGTGGGCGTTATCACCGACCCCGATATTTCATGGTCGAGGGCCGCGCAGCGACGGCGCGGGTTGGGCAGTACGTTGATCCATACGTTGCAGGAGCATGTCGAATGTACCCAGGCGTTCGTGCGAGCGGCGGGCGAACAGGGGTGGGTTTTGTGTCGTAATGAAGGGGCGATTGAACAGGCGACGGGGCAGGTGGTTTCCGAGATCTACGACGTGCTTAAGGCAGTCGAAGCAGGTTAGAGAAATAGCTGCTGCCATCCCAGCCCTGGGATGGCAGAGATACAAAGCCGATACTCGAAAGATTGCAAATGAGAATGAGTGGCAAATGAGATCCGTTGGTATATCATGCCTCCCGAATTCCAGGCAGGTTTACCTTCCCGTCCGCTCATCCATTAGGTCCAAAATCCATGCGTCATACCCTGATTTCTCTCTGCGTACTTCAGGCGGTTGCCCCTGTTGCCTGGGCGCAGGTGGCCGGCAGCGAAAATGCCAGCCTTGAGTTGCAAGCCATCAATGTCACGGGAGACGTAGACGCCGAGACGGCTCAGGGGCCTGTCAAAGGGTATCGCGCCACACGCTCTGCCAGTGCCACGCGCACTGACACCTCAATTCATGAGACGCCACAGTCCATCACCGTAGTGCCCAAGGACGTGGTCGAGGACATTGGTGCGACTCGCCTGCAGGAGGCCCTGGACTACGCCGGCGGCGTCGGCCGAGCGAACAATTTCGGTGGCCAAGGGCTTACCAGCTTCACGGTGCGTGGGTTTACAACCGCAGAGTTCTACCGTAACGGTTTTCCGATTAACCGGGGCTACCCCACCATGCCGGACGCCAACAGCATTGAGCGCCTTGAAGTACTTCGCGGGCCAGCGACGATGCTCTATGGGCGCGGCGATCCCGGCGGTACCTTCAACGTGGTCTCCAAACAGCCTTTGCCTGAACGTACGGTCACATTGGGTAGCCAGGTGGATGATCAGGGCATGAAGCGCGGCACCCTCGATGCCTCCGGCCCGCTGGATGAGCAAGGCCGCCTGGCCTATCGCCTCAACGTGGTGGGAGAGGGCGGCGACACCTTCCGCGACCATGTCTCAACCGAACGCTATGGGGTCACACCGGTACTGAGCTGGCAGGTCAATGACGACACCAAGGTGATTTTCGAAGGCGACTTCATGCGTAACAATCATCCGCTTGATCGAGGCCTGACCCGCTTCGCCAACCAGGGTGGCACGCCGTCCCGTGAGACCTTCTGGGGTGAAAAGTACGCCGGTAACCTGCACAACGATAACAACATGGCTCAGTTGCGCTTCGAGCATCTACTCAACGACAACTGGACGCTGGGCGGTGGTGTGCAGTGGTTGGACGGTACGATGAAGGGCAATGGTGTTGAGGCAAACAATGCCACCAGCCTCAACGCCGATGGCCGAACACTCCAGCGCAACTTCAACTACCGCAAGCTGGACTGGACCGACCAGGACTATCAACTGAACCTGACCGGGCGCTTTTCCACGGGCGGCCTTGATCACACGTTGCTGACCGGCATCGAGTATGAGAACTACGACTACAAGTCGATCATCCAACGCTCCAGCGGCGCGGCGGGAGCTTTCCCAATCGATATCTTCAACCCGGTCTATGGCCAGCCACGTCCGGCGCTGACGCGTACGCCGACCCACGACAAAGAAAACCTCAAGACTTACGCCGCCTTCGTCCAGGATCAAGTGGCGCTGACCGAGCGTTTAAAGGTGCTCGCCGGTGCGCGCTTTGAGCGCTTCGAGCACCAGTACGAATCCTACGTGCCCGGCGTCAGGAGCTGGAACGCCGCCGACAACGCCGTCACGCCGCGCATCGGGGTAATGTATGACCTCACTGACACGGTTGCGATCTACGCGGACGCCGCGCGCTCGTTCAAGCCCAACACGGGTGCCAGTCGTCAAGGTGGCGGATTCGAGCCGGAGAAGGGCAAGTCCTACGAAGTGGGGGTTAAGTGGGAAGCGCTGGACCGTCAATTGAGCGTCGATGCGGCGATCTATCAGATCGAGAAGAAAAATGTCCAGGGTGTCGACCCGGTTGACTCGGCCTTCAATGTCGCGACAGGGCAAGTCCGCAGCCGCGGCTTCGATCTGAACGTGGCCGGCAATCTGACGCCCGAGTGGCGCATGATCGGCGGCTATGGCTATGTGGATGCCGCAGTGACCCGGGACACTACCGTGCGCTCCGGAACACGGCTGGCGAATATTCCGCGCAGTAGCTTCAGCCTGCTCAACGTATACGAGTTTCAGGATGGTGCGCTTAAAGGGTTTGGCCTCGGCGCAGGTGGAAAATACGTAGCCGAACGTGCCGGGCAGACCGCCAATAGCACGTTCTCGATGGGGGCTTACACCGTCGTCGACTTGCTCAGTTATTACAAGGTCAACGAAAAGGTCAGGCTCAACCTCGACGTGAAGAACCTGTTCAACCGTGAGTACGACGAAGGCTCGTTCCTGAACTTCTACGCTTACCCTGGGGAGTCGCGTACGGTGCAAGTGGGGATCTCTTATACGCTGTAACCCAATCGGAATACGGTTCGTCGTGGGGGTTTGGCGAACCGTGGGCCGGCCTTGGATCGGGGCGGGCTGCAAACTGAGCGCGTGGCGGTGCTGACTTACCGTCGCCAGTGCGTGATACATAATTTAACAAGTGGGCGATGTCAGATGTTCATAAGCAGCTCATGAGCCTGAAATTACTGGCTAACTGCTCTAGAAATTAACGCCCCTGTTCATCAATTGATGTTCATAGACCCAGTTTCCCCGACATCCCTAGCCTCGCCGCCCCGACCTCTCACGGTCCCAGTCCAGAGGCTAATGGATGCTAGTTCAAAAAAACATGCTTTGGGACTTGGTTGAAAATCTGGCAGAACTTGGCAGGCTCAGAGTTGAGCAGTGTGGTTTGTCCCGGAGCTGTTCGCTCATGGCACCTCCCAACAGCCTCAATTGTTAGGCTCGAAGGTCTCTAGAGAATCCGGGGCGATTCAGTTCCTATTGGCTTAGATGGCGGCCACTATCGGCAGTACGCGATAGTGGCCTGAACAGAAAGGTCTGCGGGGCACCTCTCCACCATACTTTCTTTGCTTGTTCTACAAAATGCGAGAGCCAAACGGCATTACGATCGTGATGCTGCGTAAGCAGGGCGCGCTCTGAGCTCCGCCAATAAATCAGCAAAGAGCTTCAACTCACTCCTCCGTGTGGCTATACGATATCATCAGGCATTCTCAGTTTTGCTGTCGGAGAGGTCGAAGCACCTTCACATCAGGGGCTGCGCTGTGACTTATGATCCTGACCGCGAGTGGCCATCAAGATTCTTCAGTAAGGATGCAGGAATGGAAGTAGTTACTCAGTGGTTGGGTAGAATTGGCATCGCGGTGCGCTCAAAGATTCAGCAGATAGTGGGGCGCGCGTCCCTGCTCCAGTCCAGAGCGCTGCTGACACACAAGCTAGCAAGCGATGACGCGCAACCGAACGTTTTCGAGCCATTGACGCCGGTAGTCATGACCGACGAGCAGTCGGCTCGTTATCTGAGCGAGCTTCGCCATGCGTTGCTGAACGATCAGGTGCGAAACATTGCGATCACAGGTGATTACGGTGCTGGCAAAAGTAGCCTGATTCGAACGTTTGTAGAGAAGCATAGAGAGCTCAATTACGCATGGGTGTCTCTGGCCACCTTCGGAAAAGACGGTGTGGTTGATTCTCCATCACCTACAACTGCATCAGTATCAATACCGGCAGCAGTGCCCCCCCTCCAAAGCAATGAAAGTGCGAAGACGGACGTTTCCTCCGGCCAGCCAAAGACAACCAGCGATTTAAACTTGCTGGACCGGATCGAGGAAACGATCGTTCAGCAACTGCTTTATACGGTGAAGGCAAAGGACTTGCCCAAAACCCGTCTGAAGAGAATCGTCCAGGCGTCGAAATCATCGATCATTTGGTCAACGGTGTTTCTAAGCGCAGTTGTGCTTGGTGGCGCGCGTTTGTACGCAGAAAATCTAACGACCATTTGGTTATTCGAGCCAAGCTGGTTAGTAGATCTCCTGTTAAGGGTTCCAGACTGGGCGGCCGCTCTCGCAGTGACCGTTGGCATAGTTTCGTTGATTTATCGTGCTACGAGCCTGTTCTCAGCGTTCAATATAGATGGGCTCACCGTAAAGGGCGGAAAACTGGAGGCTACCAACCACGGATCAGTTCTTCACAAAAATATAGATGAAATTATCTACTGCTTTGAACGAAGCAACATTGATGTGGTTTTGATCGAAGACCTCGACCGCTTCGGTATTCAGGACGTTTTCTTCAGGCTCCGGGAAATCAATTTGATCATTAAGAACTCCCCGCAGATCAAAAGGCCCATATTTTTTGTGTACGCCCTGCGTGATGAGTTATTTGTTTCAAATGAAAAGACAAAGTTTTTTGATATCATCATTCCTGTCATTCCAGTTGTTAACTTTGAAAACTCTCAGCAAAAGTTGATTGAGCTACTTTCAGTTCGCAACATAAAAAATGAGACCCTTTACCATGGATTGAATCCTATTTTGGTGGAAACCGTTTCCTACTACATAGACGATATGAGGTTGTTGAAGAATATTGTCAATGAATTTGATATGTATGCCAGCTTGCTAACGTCTGAGATTAATCTGGATAAAAATAAGCTGTTGTCGATAATATTTATTAGGAATCTTTACCCTAAGGAGTATGCCGCGCTACTGCGGCGCGCCGGAACTATTTACGCATTATTTGAACTTTTCGAGTCATGGAAGGTTGGCCGGGTTGCTGAGATCGATGCCGAAATAGATACTGCAAGAGCAGAGGCAAAGCTCCGCAAGGAACTGGTGGCCAAGAATATAAAGGAGTTGCGGCAAAATCTTTGGTTTGACTTACTAAGTTTGACAGGCGCTGATTATGCACCTAATTTTGACGTGGAAGACGGTGGCTCCTACACCATGCTGCAGTTCCTTGACGACACAGTCTTTGAGAAAATTTCGAAAGGTAATGCTGACATTGCAGTAGGTAGATACGATTATCGTTTCTATAAAACCGGCAAGCGAATAAAGCTTTCGGAGCTCTTAAACTACGGATCTCCCTCTTATCTGAAAAAAGTTAGTTTGCTGTCCAGCAGTTCGGGGTCGCTGGCCGCCGCTATTAGCAAGTTGAGTCAAGAGAAAGAGCAAATTCAGAGAATGCCATTAAAAGGCGCTCTGGCTCACACCAGCTTCAATGAGAGGGTAGTCACACACTTCGCCTCCATGAAAGCAATGAGCTACTTGGTCAGAGCTGGCTTTTTTGGCACCGATTACACCGCGTACATCGGTTATTTTTATGCGGGCGCGTTGGGTATGGAGGACATGAACCTCATCCTGGATTTGCGTGCGGGCAAGTCACCTACTGTTGATAGCCCACTGGTAAACGCTGAGCTAGTACTTTCAAAGCTATCACACTCCGATTTGGCAGCAGGGAGAGGCTTACTGGTTGCACTCGTCGGATACCTTTGCTGCCCTGATAAACTGAAGGGTATTGGCAAAAAACATTCAGAGCTGGAGTCGATACTTGGGGGCAGCATCGATCATCTTGACCGTGTCGCACAGGTTGTCAATGGGCTTTTGGATAGCGAATCCCTTCCAGGGCTGGTGCGTGCTATCTATCATCACCAAGGGATTCTCTACCAAGCCTTGTTGACCAAGAGTGAGCAGCTCTCTGGCCCGCAAAATCGTCAAAAGCTTCTACGCGGTATTCTGTCTTCACTCAATGCAGATGAAATTGAGGATATCGAAGGCGATCCTGACGCGAGCTTTGTGCCTTTGCTTGAATCGCTTGAAGATGTCACATTGCTCATTCCTGGGCTTCGCAGCGAAACAGAAGGGTGGCAGTATTTTTCACAACATCCTGTGGAGTTTCATAGCTTGGGTGCAGATCACTCCCCTGACTCCCTTCAAGCCTTGATAGACCTAGGATATATCAAGCTCAATATTCAGATGCTGAGCCTGATCCAGATGACTCTCAATCCGGAGCGTAAGCCCGACTTACCCATCACTTATCAGTCCCTGAACGAACTGTCCATCACAGGCCTGGATCGACTGATTTTACGCGATCCTTCATCTTTCATTAGGGAGCTCCTTACCCAGCAAGGGATGCTGCCAGAGACATCGTCATCCCTGACCTGGCTTCTTCAGAGTATCTCTAAGAATGAAGGCCTGATGTTCTCATTGCTGGAGAGAACAGAAACAATCTTTGAATCCCTACAGGCGGTGCCTGAGATTTTATGGGCAAAAATTTTGGGGGGTGACTCCGTTTTGGCGTCCAAGAAATCGGTATTTACGTTTTTCGATTGGGCCTGGTACACCGAAGCTGGTGAGTATCTCGCCGTTGATCCTGTTCACGATGAACCAACGCACGCTGAAGCTACTTTGGCGTTTCTAGACTTCTTGGCAAGGCATCGAGATGAGTTGAAGAGTGTCCTGTGGGACGAAACCTCGGATCATGCTAACGACCTCCAAAAAACGTTGCTGTCGGACATTCGTTTCGATGATGCATCTCTGCGCGTTATTCTTTCAGAAACAGTCCTTAAACACACGTCAGTGTTGTCGGTGCCCATGACGACGACCCGTTGGCAGACGCTCGTTACGCTGGACTATCTCCCCTATGATCAAAAGGTGCTGGCTTGCGTCACAGATAATGCCCCGTCGTCTGTCGCGGCCTATCTGACAAGACGATGGGATAAGGCAGCGAAAGATTTTGATCCCGTTGCTGCTGATTTGGACGTTCTGATCGGAGTCACCAAGAGCGATAGGGTTTCGATCAGGGAGAAGGTTGATCTCTGGAGCGCGGTCAGCGCCGATTCGGTGAAGGAGCACGCTGGGGCGCGCGCCGAGATTGCTAGAACCTGTGAGATTGGAAATCAACACCAGGTCACCTATCCGGCTACGTGCACCACAATGCTCTGGTACGTTTCAAGCGACAACACGACACCTTCGAAACGTCGTATTGAAGCGTTCTTACAGATCGTGGCAACAAAGGGAGTGGAGTGGTCTCACACGGCCGGCATCCTCAAAAATCTCGACGAGGACGGGTTCAACAGGTTTGCTGAGAAGGATCGTAAATTCACAGTACTGAACTCTGACGTAAATCGGCGTTTCATCAAGGCTCTCGGAGCCAAAGGTTTTATAGGCAAGGTAACCGAGAAGAAGGACAGGATAGTCGTCAATGTGTTGACCAGCGCGCTGAAGTGAGGCTGAGCTCATTCTCTCGACAGCCCGTCTGAACTTGTCATTGAGCTTGTGAGGAGGGCCTCATGGCTATTAAGGGGCACTGGAAGCCTAATGCCCGTGTCATGCCGATCTTATCCTCACCTGATTTTTGCATGGATCAGTATCAACGGCCAAAATGGAAAAATCAGCACCCCGTACACCGCTTCCTTACAGACACATCAGGGGTCGAGTGACAGGTTTCCTTCACAATATCTGGTTTAACAAGTGGGCGATGTCTGAATCGCCCCGGATTCTCTAGACACCTTGCAAACTCATTGCGTAACGCTTTTCAAACTCTACCGGTGACAACTGATTGTTGAAACTATGGCGGCGTTTTGCGTTGTAGAACATCTCGATGTAATCAAACACATCACTACGAGCATCTTGCCGCGAGGTGTAGATTTTCCGCTTGATCCGTTCCCGTTTCAGAAGCTGGAAAAAGCTCTCGGTCACGGCGTTGTCATGACAGTTGCCTCGGCGACTCATACTGGCAACCAAATTGTTCGCTTTCAAAAAACTGCGCCAATCGGAGCTGCTGTACTGGCTGCCTTGGTCGGAGTGAACCATCACCTCCTGTTTCGGTTTTCGCCTCCAAACCGCCATCAATAACGCATCAATGGCCAAATCACTGGTCATCTGCGACTTCATTGAACAGCCAACGACCTGACGAGAAAACAGATCCAGGACCACTGCCAAATACAGCCAGCCTTCATCCGTACGAATGTAGGTGATGTCAGTGACCCAAACCTTATTGGACTCCAAGACATCGAACTGGCGTTTCAGCAAGCTGGGTGAGGCGACCGCTGGCTTACCGCCGTACCTGCAAGGGCGCCGTCGATACCCTGACTGAGAGCAAAGTCCTTCATCACTATTGAGATTTCGTACGGTCTATGGAGTCTAATGTTCACAGATTTATGTTCATAAGGGGCCTCTGACTTGTCTGCTGAAGACTCCCAGGATTGATTTTCCGATTAGAATTTTTTCCCACCAGACGAGTATGCTCGTGCAACAGGAATGTGATGAAGCTTCGTGACAGGTCGCAGAACAGACGAGCCTCACCCATGGTTAGCTCCTCATGCTCGCTAAGTGAGGCCCCATGGCGGATCCCTCCACCATCTGGGGCAGACAAGTAACCATAGGTGCCTGAGTTTGAGTTGGACGTAGATGAACGGAATGAGTATGGGCAACGGCGCCGCATCACCAGCTTGTACAAGCAGCGGTAGTCGTTGACCTGAAGAGAACCTGCACTGAATCAGTTTCATCGACAGCCACCTCATTCAAGGAATCGTCATGAACACTATGGACATGGCCCGTTGAGAGAGTAGACGTCAAATACGAATTGGTCGAATCAGTGACTTACGTAGCTTATGAACATATCTGACATAGCATCTCGTTTAACATAATATACATTATGCGTAACACGATGTTGCGTAATCAGGAGCAGTACGCGTCAGATTTGGAATCAGCTACTCCAGGTTTTTCACCTTCTCACTCATCGCTGCCACTCGACTGCTTAAGCGCCTCAACCTCATCTTTTTAAAGCACCACATGGCAACGCCTTTACGCATGATCTTTACTCGTCCCAACGCCACCTGTGCTCAAGGAAGATCTGCATGAAGCTCTATGCCGCCGTATTGCTCGCCGCTGCGTTGCTTGGCGGTTGCGATGTGAGCCTCAACAAACCATCGCCCAAGGTCGTGGCCTCCGATCCCGGAACCCTGCAGCAGCAACACCAGGTATTCGACAGCGCCTCTGCGTTTCTCATGCTGCTTGATGCCGGCGAACCTGCTAAGACCTGGGCAGCCGCGAGCCCGGTTATGCAAGCGAAAACCTCTGAGCTTGCGTGGGTGGCCGGGCTCAAAACGTTGCGTCTCGGACTGGGTTCGTTACAGGCGCGAAAACCCGAGAGCATTGGCTTTATTGTTGATCTGCCCGATGCGCCTGCAGGACGCTACGCAGTGATCGAGTTTGCCTCGACATTTGCCACCACCAACGTCAAAGAGAAAGTCATTTTTCGAGACGACGACACGCGCTGGGGGGTCGTGGGCTACTTTGTGCATAAGAACGTCACCTTTGGCGATGATGACAAGAACGCGCCCTAGCCTTATAGCTGAGGTTTTTTAGGAGGTTGTTCCTACACGGGTGAACTAGCCTCCTCCTTTTTTATATCCGTTAGATATAACTCAACTAAATGTATATTTAGTTGAGTTATATAAACAGTCTTCAGTAACTACCCACCGCCGCCATATCCACACCCACAATCGCAACCCCCGAGCTGCTGCCCAAGCGCGTAGCCCCGGCCTGAATCATCTTCACCGCCGTCGCATAATCACGTACGCCGCCGGACGCCTTGACCCCAACGCCAGTGCCTACTGTCTTGCGCATCAAGGCCACGTCTTCAAGCGTGGCACCACTGCGGCTGAACCCCGTGGACGTCTTGACGAAGGCCACCCCCAAATCCCGGCAGATTTCGCAGGCCTGGACCTTCTGTTCGTCGCTGAGCAGGCAGGTTTCCAGGATCACCTTCAACGGCACGGCGCCGCAGGCTTTGTGCACCAAGGCAATATCTTCACGCACGGCCTCAAGCAGGCCGTCCTTCAGCCAGCCGATATTGAGCACCATGTCGATCTCCCCTGCCCCGGCGGCTATCGCCCGTTCGGCTTCGAAGGCCTTGGTGTCGCTCAGGCCGGCGCCCAGCGGGAAGCCCACCACCGCACAGATCACCACGCGATTGTCGCTCAGGCAGGACGCCGCGTAAGGCACCTGCCCCGAGTTCAGGCATACGGAATAAAAGCCGTGCGCCTGCGCTTCCTCGCACAGGGTGCGAATCTGTTCACGGGTCGCATCGGGGGCCAGCAAGGTGTGATCGATGTACTTGGCCAATGCTGCGGGTTGAAGCGTATTCATATAACGTGCCCTTGCCTGTATGTTGCCAATGGTGGTGTGCCGCGTGTTGTGGCGCTCACATTAAGCGTTACAATATTAACAATTAATGTTACTTAATTAACACAAACAATCAAGCCCTGGAATGCCCGTGGACAGTAAAAAAGCCGAGCGACTCAAGCTTATCCAGCAAGCCCTGCAGGACCAAAGCGCCATTCACCTGCGGGAAATGGCGGCGCTGCTGGATGTTTCCGAGATGACCCTGCGTCGCGACCTCAGCCACTTCAGCGAGCATTTGCGCCTGCTCGGTGGCTACATCACACGGGTCGGCAGTGAGGCCGGTGATTACCGGGTCGCCGACCAAGGCACGCGTCACGTCGAAGAAAAACGCCGCATCGGCAAACTCGCTGCGCGATTGATACAGCCCGGTGACACGGTATTTTTCGACTGCGGCACCACCTCGCCGTTTGTGATTGATTTCATTCCCGACGAGCTGGAATTCACGGCGGTGTGCAGCTCGTTGAACGTGCTGCTCAAGCTGCAGAACAAGCCCAACTGCCATATCGTGTTGTGCGGTGGCACCTTTCACCGCAAGAACCAGGTGTTTGAAAGCAGCGCCGAAAGCAGCATTCTCGACAGCGTGCGTCTCACGTGGGCCTTTGTGACGGCGGCGGGCGTCAGCCAGGAATTTGGCGTGACCTGCTTCAATTTCAATGAAGTCGAGGTCAAGCAAAAAGTCCTGCGCCAAGCCCAACAGCGTGTATTGCTGGCGGACTTCAGCAAGTTCGACACGGTGCGCACGGCGCACTTTGCCAGCCTTGCAGACTTCCACTACGTGGTCAGTGACAAGAAAATCCCCCCAGCCTACAAAGACGCCCTCCAGGCCAGCGGCGCGCAATTGCTGGTTTAACCCAACAACATCTGGCGCTCCCGCGCATTCAAATAGCCGGTGGTCACGCTGAACGAAGCGCTGGCCCCGGGCGCCAGTACCCGCACGTGGCCTTTGGCTTTTTCGGCGGCATAACCTTCGGGTTCACAGGTTGACGGCAGTACGAACGCCGCCACTTGCTGGTCCGGCGAGTGCAGGATCCAGCGTGCGGCGTGCTCGAACTCCTTGGGTCGATAACGGGTGTAAAACGCCGCACCATTGGGGTGGTCCAGCAGAAAATGCGCATGGCCAGTGGCATCTGCGCCCACATCGTCGAAGAAAAACACGATTTCAGGGTCGTATAACGCCGGTGTATCGAGACACGCCAACTGCGCCGGATGCTCGGCCAGTTGCGCCATATACGCGCTCCAGTCCGGCGTTGGTTTAACGTGGTCCGGCACGCTGGTGCGCAGGCGCAAGCGCTGCATCCCCAGTGGCTCGACAAACTGCGCGCCGGCCACATAGGCGTAATTCATGTGGGCCATATACATCAGTTCCATGGGCTTGCCGGCCAGATTGGTGACGTCCAGGTCGATATCGAACAGGGCCGAATCGGCGCGTAGTGTCACGCTTGGGGTTGCCCTGTAGCGATCGCCAAAGCCCTTGGCATATTGGTAGGTGCCACCCAGGCGCACGACGCCCTCGCCCGTTTCCAGCCAGGCCGTGTCCATGGGCGCGCAGGGCATTTCGCCGTGCAAGGCATGGGTGTCATCCGGCGCCGGGCAGCCGTTGCGCAGCAAGCCACTGTGAAACATGAAGCAGCCGTAAGTGTCGATTATCGTCGGGCTGGGCCTTGGCTGCTCGAAGAGGTTAGTCATGGTCAGGTCGCAACCGTCGAACACCGCTGACCAGATCATCTGTCCCTGATAAGGCAACACCACCAGGCGTCCACGGCTGTTCTCCAGGCTCACGGCCAACACGCCGGACGGGTAAACCCAGGCACTGACCTTGAAGTCGTCGGATTGCAGCAGGACCTTTTCCTGCTCGCTGAACAGCACCGGATACAGCGGGATACGCGCGTTCATGAGGCCACCGCCGCGGCACCCGACGGCACGCTGTCCGACTGGCGCATACACTTGAGCGCATACATCACGATCACGATAAAGCACAGCAACGGCACGCTGTAGGCCAACTGCATGTTGCCACCGCTGGCGTCAGACAACAGGCCCTGGAAGATCGGAATCACCCCGCCGCCGACAATGCTCATCACCAGCAGTGAACCGCCGACACCGGTGTCTTCACCCAGGCCATCGATGGTCAGGCCGTAGATGGTCGGCCAGCACGGGCCGAGAAAAATGCTCACGCCAACCGCCGCATACACCGCGGAAATGTTCGGCACCAGGATGGTGTAGGCCAGCAGCACAATGCACAGCACGCCATATATCGCCAATACCCGGGCCGGGTGCAGGCGGCGCATCAGCAGGTTGGCGATCATCTTGCCGACAAAGTAGGCGGCAAACGTGGTCAGCAAAAACCACGACGCGCTGCGCTCATTCATGCCGCCCATTTGCATGGCCAGGCGAATGGTGAAACTCCACACACCAACCTGCGCGCCCACGTATAGAAACTGCGCGAGTACACCAAAGGTAAAGCGCGGGTTGCGCCACAGTCGGCCCAGGCTTTGGCGCAGGCTGCCGGATTTATTGTCGACGGGCTTATTGCCCTTGCAGGCCGGGAACCGGGTGATGGCGATCAGGATAAACATCAGCACCAGTACGGCGATCATCCACTTGTAGGGCAACAGCGTGGACTGGATCATCTGCAACTGCTGCACCGCCGCCTCGGAGGCGCTCATTTGCGTCAGTTGCTCGGTGGTGGCATCGGTGTCCTTGAACATCACAAAGCTGCCCACGTACACCCCGGCCATGGCGCCGAACGGGTGAAAAGTTTGCGAGATGTTCAAGCGCCGCGTCCCGGTTTCCCGTGGGCCCATCAGGGTTGAATAGGTGTTGCACGCGGTTTCCAGGAACGACAGGCCCGCCGCGATCACAAACAGGGCCAGCAGGAACATGCCGTATTTGGCGGTGGACGCGGCTGGGAAGAACAGCAGGCAGCCCAGCATGTACAGCAACAGGCCGATCAGAATCGTACTTTTGTAGCTCAAGCGGCGCACCACCATCGCGGCCGGAATCGCCACGAAAAAGTACCCCAGGTAAAACGCCGACTGCACAAAGGCGGTCTGGAAATCGCTGAGCAGAAAGGCTTTCTTGAAGTGCGCGATCAACACGTCGTTCATGCTCGCCGCTGCGGCCCACAGCGCAAAGATGCTGCACAGCAGGATAAAGGCGAACCAGGGCGTGCGGTTCAGATAGAAGCCATCGGGTGTCTGTTGCAGCGCAGGTTTGTTCATTATTGTTCTCCGGGCTGGGTTGAATGTATTACCGCTGTTGCTGGAAACGGGCGAACGCTTCGGCGTCGGGATAGGAGGTCTGCGTACCCAGCGCTGTGACCGAACAGGCCGAATATGCCACTGCCTGCTCCATGGCTTGGCGAATAGCGCCGTCGCGGCTCCAGTGCTGGATGAAACAACCGATAAAGGCGTCACCGGCGCCGGTGGTGTCACGGGCAACTACCCGCTGGCCAGGCACCTGGAACTCGCCCTCCGCGCCCACGTAAAGCGCGCCGTGCTCGCCGAGGGTGACGATCACGTGGCGAATACCGCGGGCGACCAGTGACTGTGCGGCGCTGCGGGCCGAGTCCGGCGAGTCCACGACTTTGCCTGCGATCAACGCCAGCTCCGATTCGTTGGGAATCAGGAAATCCAACTGCGCCAGGTGCTCGGCGCTCAAGTCGGCCAGGGCCGGTGCCGGATTAAGCAGCACTGCAATGCCATGGCGGCGGGCGAATTCGATGGCGTAGTAGACCGTGTCCAGGTTGATCTCCAGTTGCAGCACGATCAGCGTGCATTCACGCAGGTCGGCAGCCGCTGCCTCGATATCCGCCGGCAACAAATGCGCGTTCGCGCCTTTGACGATCAAAATGCTGTTATGGGAATCGGCCCGCACGAAAATCGGCGCCACGCCGCTGGAGACGCCCGGCACCCGCTGCACATAACGGGTGTCGATGCCAAAACGCTGGAAGTTGGCCAGGGTGTTGTCGGCGAACATGTCGTCACCGACCTTACTCAGCATCAGCACATCCGCGCCAAGCTTGGCCGCCGCCACCGCCTGGTTGGCGCCTTTGCCGCCGCACCCCAAGGCAAAGCCCGGCGCTTCCAGGGTTTCGCCCTGATCCGGCATGCGGTCGATGTAAGTAATCAAATCCACCATGTTGCTGCCGATGACTGCGATCTTGCCCATTGCTATCTCACCTTGTTGCGGCACGACCAGGCAGGTCGTAGCGCTCTTGTTTTGTTATTTAAATAACATTAAGTGTGATTATTCAATCTTTATTTTATGAAGATCCGTCAAGCCGCAGGAAAATGTAGCGTCTGTGTAAGCATCACCTTGTGTGCCCAGGTACAGCTCACTAAGCTGGCCGATCTTTTGCTTTGACCCGGAATCCCCATGTCTCGAAGTATTGCCCACCTGGCCTTGTTGCTCGGGTTGATCACCGCCATTGGCCCTTTCGCCATCGACAGCTATCTGCCTGCGCTGCCCACCCTGGGTGCCAGCCTGCAGGCGTCGCCGGCGGCCGTGCAGATGAGCCTCACGGTGTTCTTCATGATCATTGGCGTGTGCCAGTTGTTCTACGGGCCTATCAGTGATGTGTACGGGCGCAAGCCGCCGATTTACGCGGGCCTGGCGATTTTCGCGGTGGCCAGCGTCGGCTGTGCGCTGGCGCCGACGATTGAAGTGCTGATTGGCTTTCGTGCCTTGCAAGCCTTTGGCGCATGTGCGGGCATGGTCATTCCGCGCGCAGTCGTTCGCGACCTGTACACCGGCCACGAAGCGGCGCGCCTGATGGCCCTGCTGATGCTGGTGATGAGTGTTTCGCCGATCCTCGCGCCCCTGGCCGGCAGCGTGGTGATTTCACTCTGGAGCTGGCGTGAAGTGTTTGCGGTGCTCGCGGTGGTTTCGCTGTTGTGCCTGGTGATGACCTTTGTGCAACTGCCCGAAACCCATCCTGCCGAACGCCGCCTGGGCAAGACCCTGGGCAGTGCGATCGGCAGCTACGGCGCCTTGCTGCGCGACCCGGTATTTACCGGCCTGTCGGTGGTGTGCGGGTTTGGCCTGGCGACGTTCTTTGTGTTTATCGGCAGCGCGCCATTCGTGTACATCGAGTATTTCGGCCTCACGCCCACGCAATTCAGCCTGTGTTTTGCAGTCAATGCCGCGTCGTTCTTCGCCATGAGCCAGCTGACCGCACGCCTGAGTGCGCGTTTTGGCCTGGCACCGCTGATTCGCGGGTCGGTGATCGGCGTGGCGGTGGTCATGAGTGCGCTGGCCGTCACCACCTTGTGGAGCGACAACCTCGCCTTGATGATGGTGCTGCTGTTTATCGGTTTCGGTTTCCTCGGCCTGCTGCTGCCGGCCGCCGGGGTGTTGTCCATGGAGGATCACGGCGCAGTCGCAGGTTCTGCGTCGGCGCTGCTCGGTGCTATCCAGATGATCACGGCGGCCGTGTCGATGACGCTGGTTGGCGTGTTTGCCGACCATACGCCTGCGCCCATGCTGGTCGGCATTGCGCTGTGCGCGGTGGCGGCGATGCTGGTGACCTTGTGGACCCTGCGTCGTTTGCCGGCTGATCTGGCGCGTGCTTGACGCGTGGCTGACGCCATTCGTCGGGGCCGTCGCCGATCCGTTACAACTATCCCGGGCGGCAAAACAACTAACTCCATAGGCCCTCAAGACCTATGGAGACTGAAATGACCGACTACCCTCGCCCACCCTTCGCGCCTCAAGCCCAGTCCGTGCCAGGCACCCAGAAGAAAATGGACCCGTACCCCGACTGCGGCGAGAAGAGCTACAAAGGCTCCGGCCGGTTGGCCAACAAGATCGCGCTGATCACCGGCGCCGACAGCGGCATTGGCCGCGCGGTGGCCATCGCCTTTGCCCGTGAAGGCGCCGACGTGGCCATCGCGTATCTGGATGAGCATGAAGACGCCCGGGAAACCGCGCGCTGGGTCGAAGAGGCCGGCCGCCAATGCCTGTTGTTGCCGGGCGATATCGCGCAAAAAGCCACCTGCCAGGCGCTGGTGGACAAGACCGTCGAGCAGTTTGGCCGCATTGACGTGCTGGTCAACAACGCCGCGTTCCAGATGACCCACGAAACCTTCGAAGAAATCGAGGATGAAGAATGGGTCAAGACCTTCGATATCAACATCACTGCGATGTTTCGAATCTGCAAGGCGGCCCTGCCGCATATGAAGGCCGGCAGTTCGATCATCAACACCAGTTCGGTCAATTCCGATATGCCCAAGCCAACCCTGCTGGCCTACGCCGCCACCAAAGGCGCGATCGCCAACTTCACCGGTGGCCTGGCGCAGTTGCTGGGTGACAAGGGTATTCGCGTCAACAGCGTGGCACCCGGGCCGATCTGGACGCCGCTGATTGTAGCGACCATGCCCGACAAGGATGTGCAGAGCTTTGGCAGCGAAACACCGCTCGGCCGGCCAGGCCAGCCTGTGGAGGTGGCACCGATCTATGTGCTGCTGGCCTCGGACGAAGCCAGCTATATCTCCGGTTCACGCTACGCAGTCACCGGCGGCAAACCGATTCTCTAACTCGTTGCGACTATGTGGCAACGGCGCTCTTGTGGCGAGCAGGCTCGCCACAGGGGGGCCAAAATCTTTGCTATGTTTCAGAACTACAAATCAAACCGGTCCACCGCCCGACGCCGCTCGTTGTCATCGCGCACGTCATAACTGGCGGTGGTCTGGATATTGGTGTGATGCGCCAGTTTCTGCGCAATCGATAGATCGTGTTCTTCAATCACCCGCGTGATAAACGAGCGCCGAAAGTCATGGGGCATGATCTTCACGCCCACCTGCTCACCGCGTTGACGGGCGATGTAGTAAATCGCGTGCTTGGTGATGCGTTCACGGGTGATATGGCTGCCACGGCGGATACGGTTGAACAGGAAGCTATCGTCCTGCTCGCCTTCCTTGAGTTGCTCGCGACGAAACGCCAGCCAGGCCTGCAGCTTGTCAAACGCCCAGGCCGGGGCGTACTTGATCAGTTCTTTGTTGCCTTTACCAATCACCCGCAGGCTGCGTTCATCGAAGTTGATCTGCGCCAGGTCCAGGTTCACCGACTCGGACTTGCGCATGCCTGAACCATACAAAATGCCGATCACGGCGGCATCCCGCAGGCCTTGTGGGCGTGGGTCGGCGGCACAGACTTCCATCATTTCGCGAATCAGGCTGCGGCGCAGGTTACGCCCCTGGCTGAGGCGCGTGCCCGGAGTGGCCTTGACCGAGCGCATTTTCAACAGATGATCCTGGCTGATCAGGCTCATCCGCCAGGCCTCGTTCATCACCCCGCGTACCGCATTCACATACAGCGACGACGTGTTCGGCGCACAACCGTCCTCGCGCAAGGCGCCGACCAGGGCAATCACCTGTTCGGGTTGCAGCAGGTGCCAGTCGATCTCTTCCAGGTTGATGTCTTCATAGCCCAGGCGGTCGGCGGCATCTTGCAGCACGTAGCGCATGGTCAGTTGGCTGGAGGGCGCCAAGCGGGTGAGGTAAAGGGTCAGTGGGTTGCGGATAGACTCAGTCAAGGTAGATCAGCCTTTGGATTAAATACCTCGCTCAAGCCTTTGTTTAATCGAGGTATTTAGTGAATTGGCGAAGGCCGAGTCTAACCCGGGACCGGGCCTGGCACCAAATCGCGACACACATCACGGGGCCGATTCGTCGTCCTCGGTCGGGGGTTCACCCTGAGGCTGCGCCTGGGATTGGCTCCAGTCGGCGTCCTGTTTCTGCATCAGTGCAAACCAATGCTGACGCATGAACGCCAGGTAGCTGTCCGGCGCCTTGGCAAAGTCACTTTCATCGCCGTAACAGCCCGGCAGCGGCAACTCGGTGCCCTGCTCCTTGTACTGGCTGACCAGTGCCTGCTGCGCGGCAACGCTGCAGTCGGTAGGCAGCGGCATACCCCGCAGGGCACCGGCATCCTCGTCCCACCAGCTTGCGCCGACGCGATCGACACCGCGCAGGCGGTACTTCTGCGACTTGCCCACATGCATGATCAGCTTGAACTCGCGCGGGCTGACATCACTGGTGCAGGTGCGCGAATAGCCCACCGTGGCCTGGGTAATGCCATCGCCGGCAAGGTCAGTGACCTTGGTTGCCGTCATATCAAAACGCAGCCCTGCGTCGAATTCGCAATGCTGCACATCGTCATAAAGCATCCAGACCCGCTTGGGGCGGTCGCCGCCGAGCAAATACTGGGCCGCGTAGACAAACGCCGATTGGGTGCCGTCATCATCGCGTTCGCTGACCTGCTCGGCGAGTACCAGCAAGTTCTTGCCCTGGTGGTCATCCCAGGTATAGGCCGCGACCTGTTTGCCACGCACTTCCACGCCGTCCGGCACCTGCTCGACGCTGGTCAGCGCCACGCCATCGTCGGCTCGAACGGTGGTGACACAGGCCACCGCCATCAACACGCCCATCAATGCAGGCCGCAACTGGCCGCGCAAAATCCGCACACTATTCATCCGACTACCCTGGCAAGAGATGGCTTACTTTACCGGCACTTGAGGGCCAATGCAGAGAAGTTTGTTGAATTACCCTGCGCGTGAGCGCAACGGTGCAGAATCCGTTGCGGTTTTGCCCGCAGAACCAATCCCCAGGCGCCTCAGCGGTTTAGCTGAACCCTACCTGTCTACCTGTCAAATAAACGAGTTTTTCATCCGCCTTTCATATTCGTTCAACAATTTTCCGCTTAATCTTGGCCCCAGGACTTGAGAACGAACCGCGTCTTCCCCGACTAACCTGTTGATTACGCTTTACCTTTAGTAGTTTTCGTCTTTAATCTGCTAGCCCATGGAAGAAACCGTTGCCCGTCCTCAGGAAAGTCGAATGAATGCCGCATACGCACGCTACGTTGTTTAATCTTTCGGCGTTGTTTAACGATGGATTACTGCTGTTTTCACGCTCCAATTGTTCTAGCCCCGAGGTCATGAATCTTTGAAACCCTACCCTATTCATTGCGTGTCGATCGTTATCCCGGTCTACAACGAACAAGAGAGCCTGCCTGAATTGCTGCGTCGCACCACCGCAGCTTGCAAGCAACTGGCTTACGAATACGAAATCATCCTGGTGGATGACGGTAGTCGCGACAATTCCGCCCAATTGCTGGAAGACGCTGCCGCAGAAGACGGCAGCAACGTAGTGGCGGTGATCCTCAACCGCAACTATGGCCAGCACGCGGCGATCATGGCCGGCTTCGAGCAGTGCCGTGGCGAGGTGATCATCACCCTCGACGCCGACCTGCAGAACCCACCCGAAGAAATCCCGCGCCTGGTCGAGCAAGCCGCCCTGGGCTACGACGTCGTCGCCACCGTGCGTAACAACCGCCAGGATTCGGCCTTCCGCCGCTGGCCTTCGCGCCTGATCAACCTGGCGGTGCAACGCTCCACCGGCGTGGCCATGACCGACTACGGCTGCATGCTGCGCGCTTACCGTCGCACCATCGTCGACGCGATGCTGGCCTGCCGCGAGCGCAGCACCTTCATCCCGATCCTGGCCAACGGCTTTGCGCGCCACACCACCGAGATCCTGGTGCACCACGCCGAGCGTGAGCATGGCGAGTCCAAGTACAGCGCCATGCGCCTGATCAGCCTGATGTTCGACCTGCTCACCTGCATGACCACCACCCCGCTGCGCCTGCTGAGCATCGTTGGCTTCAGCCTCGCGGCACTCGGCATGCTGTTTGCCTTTGCGCTGGTGTTCCTGCGTTTGGTGTTCGGCGCCGAATGGGCCGGTTCAGGCATGTTCGTGCTGTTCGCGGTGCTGTTTGTGTTCACCGGCGGCCAATTCATCGGCATGGGCCTCTTGGGCGAATACCTGGGGCGCATGTACAGTGACGTGCGTGCCCGTCCACGGTTCTTTATTGAAAAGGTGCTGCGTAACCAACCCGCAGAACCGGCTCCGGTCGTCGTCGTCGACGGCCTGGCAACTTCCCACTCTCCTACTTCTCCTTCCGATCAGGTTTCGTCATGAATTCAAAAGCTGTTGTCTTCGCTTATCACGATATTGGCTGTGCAGGTATTGAAGCCCTGCTGACCGCCGGCTACGACATTGCTGCCGTGTTCACCCATGCCGACGACCCCAAGGAAAACAACTTCTACGGCTCCGTCGCCCAACTCTGCGCCCGTAACGGCATCCCGGTGCACGCACCGGAAGACGCCAACCACCCGCTGTGGATCGAGCGTATTGCCAAGCTGAACCCGGATTTCATCTTCTCGTTCTACTACCGCAACCTGCTGAGCGAAGCCCTGCTGGCCACCGCCAAAAAAGGCGCGTTCAACCTGCACGGTTCCTTGCTGCCTAAGTACCGTGGCCGCGCTCCGGCCAACTGGGTGCTGGTCAACGGTGAAACCGAAACCGGCGTGACCCTGCACCGCATGGTCAAGCGTGCCGACGCCGGCGCGATCCTGGCCCAGCAAAAAGTCATCATCGACCGCACCGACACCGGCCTGACCCTGCACGCCAAGCTGCGTGACGCGGCCACCAACCTGCTGCGCGATGCACTGCCACAGCTGGCCCAAGGCAAATTGGCCGAAACCGCCCAAAACGAAAGCCAGGCCACCTACTTCGGCCGCCGCACCGCGGCTCATGGCAAGCTGGACTGGAAAAAGCCGGCTGAAGAACTGTTCAACCTGGTTCGCGCGGTGACCCAACCGTACCCAGGCGCATTCTGCGCTGTCGGCGAGCACAAACTCATCGTTTGGCAGGCTGAAGTAGTCAAGGGCAACGAAGGCCTGGCCCCAGGCCGTGTGATCAGCGTCAACCCGCTGCGCATCGCCTGCGGTGAAGATTCCCTGGTGGTCAAGTTCGGCCAGCGCAACGAAAACGGCCTGTACCTGGCCGGTCCTTCCCTGGCTGACGAACTGGGCCTGGTCGACGGTTCCGTACTGCGCGGCGCCGAGTCCGGCCGCAAGCCACGTCGCACCCGTGTACTGATCCTGGGTGTTAACGGCTTTATCGGTAACCACCTGTCCGAGCGCCTGCTGCGTGACGACCGTTACGAAATCTACGGCCTGGACATCGGCTCCGACGCCATCGAGCGCCTGCGCAGCCACCCGAACTTCCACTACGTGGAAGGCGACATCAGCATCCACTCCGAGTGGATCGAGTACCACATCAAGAAATGCGACGTGGTCCTGCCGTTGGTGGCCATCGCCACGCCGATCGAATACACCCGTAACCCGCTGCGCGTGTTCGAACTCGACTTCGAAGAAAACCTGAAACTGGTTCGCTACTGCGTCAAGTACAACAAGCGCGTGATTTTCCCGTCGACCTCCGAAGTCTATGGCATGTGCCAGGACCAGTACTTCGACGAAGACACCTCCAACCTGGTGGTCGGCCCGGTCAACAAGCAGCGCTGGATCTACTCGGTCTCCAAGCAACTGCTGGACCGCGTGATCTGGGCTTACGGCGACAAGGGCCTGAACTTCACCCTGTTCCGTCCGTTCAACTGGATGGGCCCACGCCTCGACCGTCTGGACTCGGCACGTATCGGCAGCTCCCGTGCCATCACCCAGTTGATCCTCAACCTGGTGGAAGGTACGCCAATCCGCCTGTTCGACGGTGGTGAGCAGAAGCGTTGCTTCACCGACATCGCCGACGGCATCGAAGCTCTGGCCCGCATCATTGATAACGACAACGATGTCTGCAACGGCCAGATCATCAACATCGGCAACCCGGAAAACGAAGCCAGCATCCGTCAGTTGGGCGAAGAACTGCTGCGTCAGTTCGAAGCTCACCCGCTGCGCAGCAACTTCCCTCCGTTCGCCGGTTTCCGCGACGTAGAGAGCAAGGCGTTCTACGGCACCGGTTACCAGGACGTGGCACACCGCAAGCCAAGCATCGAAAACGCCAAGCGCCTGCTGAACTGGGAGCCGACCGTTGAGATGAGCGAAACCATCGGCAACACGTTGGACTTCTTCTTGAAAGAAGCCATGCTCGAAATCGCGGACAAGAAGTAATGCAGGCAGGCTTGCGAATCGACGTCGACACCTACCGTGGCACCCGTGAAGGTGTGCCGCGGTTGCTTGAATCCCTGGATGAAGCCGGGGTTAAAGCGACGTTCTTCTTCAGTGTCGGGCCGGACAATATGGGGCGCCACTTGTGGCGCCTGATCCGCCCGCAGTTTCTGTGGAAGATGCTGCGTTCCAATGCCGTCGGTTTGTATGGCCTGGATATTCTCCTGGCCGGCACCGCCTGGCCAGGCAAGCCGATCGGCCGTGACCTGGGGCACTTGATGCGCCAGGCCAAGGCTGCCGGCCATGAAGTCGGCCTGCACGCATGGGACCATCACGGTTGGCAAGCCAACACCGGACGCTGGAGCGACGCACAGCTGGTCGAGCAGATCCGTCGAGGCGTGGACACCCTGAGCGACATCCTGGGTGAGCGCATCGACTGTTCAGCCGCCGCCGGCTGGCGTGCCGATGAGCGCGTGGTGCAAGCCAAACAAGCTTTCAACTTTCGCTATAACAGCGATTGCCGGGGCACCAGCCTGTTTCGTCCGACCCTGGCCGATGGCAGCGCGGGCACCCCACAAATTCCGGTAGACCTGCCGACCTTCGACGAAGTCGTCGGGCCGGTAGTGGCTGCCAAAGATTTCAACGGCTTCATTCTTGACCGGTTCGCCGAGTCGAAGCTCAACGTTTATACGATCCACGCAGAAGTAGAAGGGATTCTGATGGCTGAAGATTTTCGCCAACTGCTCGCCCAGGCCGGGCAGCGCGGCATCGACTTCAAACCCTTGGGCGACTTGTTGCCCGCGGATGTCTCCACCCTGCCCCAGCAACAGCTGGTGCGCGGCGCGCTCAGCGGCCGTGAGGGTTGGCTCGGAGTGCAAAAGGCATGATCCGGCGCTGGGCATTGCCCCTGCTCCTGTTGGCGTTTGGCGTGTTTTACCTGTTGCCCCTGGCCAGCCATGGCCTGTGGATCCCGGATGAAACCCGCTATGCGCAGATCAGCCAGGAAATGCTGCTGACCGGCAAGTGGGCCTCGCCACACTTCATGGGCATCCGCTACTTCGAGAAACCCGCTGCGGGCTACTGGATGATCGCGCTGGGCCAGGCGATTTTCGGGCAGAACCTGTTCGGCGTGCGCTTTGCGTCCGCCTTGAGCACCGGGCTGAGCATCCTGCTGGTCTATCTGGTCTCGCGCCGGTTGTGGAGCGACCCGCAAAAAAGCCTGGTCAGCAGCGTGCTGTACATGAGCTTTGTCAGCGTGGCCTTGTTCGGCGGTTACGCCAACCTGGACCCGCAATTCACTTTCTGGGTCAACCTGACGGGCGTGGCCCTGTGGTTTTGTTTCGACAGCACCACACGCAACGGCCGCTTGGGGGCCTGGGCCTTGCTCGGTTTTGCCTGCGGCATGGGCTTTATGACCAAAGGTTTCCTGGCCTGGCTGCTGCCGGTGCTGATCGCCCTGCCCTACGCGATCTGGCAGAAACGCTTTCGTGAGTTGCTGGGCTATGGCGTGGTGGCCGTGGTCGTCGCCATTGTCGTCAGTCTGCCCTGGGCACTCGCCGTGCACCTGCAAGAGCCGGACTACTGGAACTTCTTCTTCTGGCACGAGCATATCCAGCGCTTTGCCGGCGATGACGCCCAGCATGCCGAGCCGTTCTGGTTCTACCTGCCGCTGATGGTCGCGTTCTCGTTGCCATGGATCGCCCTGCTGCCGTCCACGGTCAAACAGGCCTGGCTGGAAAAGCGCCTGCCCAAGACTGCGTTCCTGCTGCTGTGGCTGTTGATGCCCCTGGCGTTCTTCAGCCTGGCCAAAGGCAAGCTGCCGTCCTACATCATGCCGTGCCTGCTGCCATTGGCCTTGCTGATGGGCTCCACTCTCAGCGACAAGCTGACCAAGGGCCATGGCCGCGCTTTGCGTATCAACGGCTGGTTGAACCTGGTGATCGGCATCGTGGCCTTGCTGGCGATCAGTTGGTTCCAATTGAAGAAGCCGGTCTACGAGCCGGGCCAGGAAACTTTCAGCCTGGTGCTCGTGTTCACCTTCCTGTTCGGCTGGATCCTGTTCAACCTGCTGCAAGCGGCGCGCCCATTGAAACTGTGGGCTGCGCCGGTCATCGGCAGCTGGTTGCTGGTGGCCCTGGTGCCGGCCGCCCTGCCCCATTCGGTGGTTTATAACAAAACCCCGGACCAATTCATCATCGACCACTTGCCCGAACTGCAACCGACCACCGCCCTGCTCAGCAATGACCTTGGCGCTGCCTCGGCGCTGTCATGGCGCCTGGGTCGCCCGGACGTTGCGCTGTACAACACGGTCGGTGAAGTGAAGTACGGCATTGCCTACCCGGACACCGCTTATCGCAAGGTCGGTACCGCTGACGTCCAGCAGTGGATGAGCGAGGCGCGTAAAAAAGGCTCGGTTGGCGTGGTCATGCGGGTCAAGGGCGACGATGAAGTAGCCGAAGTGAACCTGCTGCCCCAAGACGGCAAGCGCTACGAGCAAGGCAATATCGTCATCCTGATTTTCCCACAGGCTGCGCAATGATCACTTTGCTTCTCCTGTTGGGCGCCTGTCTGCTCACCTGCATGGGCCAGGTTTCGCAAAAGTTTGCGGTGGAAAGCTGGCGTGACCAGCCCGACGGTTGGGCACCCAAATTGCGCTCGCCGTGGCTGTGGTCGGCGCTGGTGTGCCTGGGCCTTGGCCTGCTGGTATGGCTGCTGGTGTTGCAGCGCCTGGAAGTGGGCATCGCCTACCCCATGCTCAGCCTCAATTTTGTGCTGGTCACGCTGATGGCGCGGTTTGTCTTCCATGAACACATCGATGGCCGTCACTGGCTGGGTGTCGCCCTGGTGATCGGTGGCGTAGTGCTGCTGGGGCGTCACGTATGAGCCGCGCGCAAGGGTTTGCCCTGGCCTTGGGCAGTGTCGGCCTGGTCAGCGCGGCCCAGTTGGGCATGCGCTGGAGCATGACGCGCCTGCCATTGCCGACCGAATGGTTGAATGCGTTCAACAGCAACGCCATTGATCTGGGCGCCCTGGGCGTGGTGATCCTGGCGATTATCGCCTATGCGCTGTCGATGCTGTGCTGGCTTGGCGCGCTCAAGCACTTGCCCCTGGGGCGTGCCTATTCATTGCTGAGCATCAGCTACGCGCTGGTGTACCTGCTGGCGGCCAGCCTGCCGGTGTTCAACGAACATTTTTCGCTTTCAAAAACCCTGGGAGTGGCCTTGGTCATTCTCGGTGTTCTGGTTATTAACTCTCGTCGTGCTAGCGTTGCAAGCCCCAGGAATGCCCCATGAAAATCAGTGTATTTGGTAGCGGTTACGTCGGTCTGGTACAGGCCACCGTATTGGCCGAAGTCGGTCACGATGTGATCTGCATGGACGTGGACAAAAGCAAAGTCGAGTCGCTGCAAAAAGGCCACGTGACCATCTTCGAGCCGGGCCTGGCGGCCATGGTCAAGGAAAATCTGGAAAGCGGGCGCCTGCACTTTACCTTTGACGAAAAACTCGCTGTAGAACACGGTGAAGTCCTGTTTATTGCCGTGGGCACACCATCGGACGAAGACGGTTCGGCCGACCTCAAATACGTGCTGTCGGTGGGCGATGCCGTGTCCCGCCATCGCGTGGAGCCGGTGATCCTGGTGGAAAAATCCACCGTGCCGGTCGGCACTGGCGACACCCTGCGCGCCCATATCGAAAAAAACCTGCACATTGCCGGTCGCCACCTGGCGTTCGATATCGTCTCCAACCCGGAATTTCTCAAGGAAGGTTCGGCCGTTGCCGACTGCCGTCGCCCGGACCGCATCATCATCGGCTGCGAGCGCGAAGAGGTGCGTGAAGTCATGCGCGACCTCTACGCGCCGTTCAACCGTAACCATGACCGCATCATCTTCATGGACCTGCGCAGCGCCGAACTGACCAAGTACGCCGCCAACTGCATGCTGGCCACCAAGATCAGCTTCATCAACCAGATCGCCGAGCTGGCCGAACACCTGGGCGCCGACATCGAAGCCGTGCGTTTGGGCATCGGCGCCGATTCACGCATCGGCTACCACTTCATCTACCCAGGCTGCGGCTACGGCGGTTCGTGTTTCCCTAAAGACATGCGCGCCCTGATCCACAGCGCCAGGGAAGCCAACTGCTCCAGCGACCTGCTCGAAGCCGTTGAAGCGATCAACCAGCGCCAGAAGAGCAAGCTGTTCGAACGCATCAACGCTTACTTCAAGGGCGAGCTGCAAGGCAAAACCTTCGCCTTGTGGGGCCTGGCTTTCAAGCCCAACACCGATGACATGCGCGATGCCCCAAGCCGCGTGCTGATGGAAGCCCTCTGGGCGGCCGGCGCCAATGTCCGTGCGTTCGACCCCGAAGCCATGCAGGAAACCCAGCGCATCTACGGTGACGAGTCGCGCCTGACCCTGCTGGGCACGCCGGAGTCGGCCTTGAGCGGCGCCGATGCGTTGATCGTCTGCACCGAATGGCAGCAATTCAAGGCGCCGGACTTCGAACTGATCCACGCTCGCCTGAAAAACCCGGTGATCTTCGACGGTCGCAACCTGTACGACGGCGAGCGCCTGGCGCGCAAAGGCTTCAAGTATTTCCCGATGGGCCGTGGCGACTCCTGCGAGCTGCCGATTCCCCAGCAAAACTGGGTCGCGCCAGCCAAGGAAGCCTGAAGACGTGAACAAAGCTCAACCGCCGCTGCTTACAGCAACGCTGCGCAACCAGTCGCTGGGGCTTGGGCTCCTGGCGCTGGTGCTGTTTATTGTCGGCAACTGGCACCAGGCAATCATCGGCTTTGACTCGCGCTTTGTGGTGTTTGCCCAGGAAATGCTGCGCCATGGGCCAAGTTTTTTCCCCACCACCTATGGCCAGCCTTACGCTGACTACCTGGCGACCTCGACCCTGCTGACCTGGCTGTTGTCCTTGCCGTTCGGCGAGGTCAGCAGCCTGACGGCGTGGCTGCCCACGTCCATCGCTTCGGCGCTGATCGTGGTGCTGGTGTATCGTCTCACGGCGCCCTACTCCACGCGCTGGGGCCTGCTCAGCATCGCGATGTTGCTGCTCAGCAGCACCTTTATCAGTGAAACCCGCGCGGTGTCGCTGGACCAGATGCTCGCGGCCATCGCCTTGACGGTGTTCTACCTGGGCTATGCCCATGACCACTTCGGGGCGGCCAAACGCTTGCATTGGCTGTTCTTGCTGCTGATCCTGGGCTTTGCGGTGCGTGGGCCAATCGGCCTGGTGATCCCCACCGGCGTGCTGTGCAGCTACTACCTGATCAACCGCCAATGGCGCCAACTGTTCACCTTCGGCTTTATCGCCCTGGCCGTGCTGGCGGCGTGTGTCGGCCTGTTGCTGCTGTTGGCCAAGCTCAGTGGTGGCGAGGACTTCATGCAGGACGTGATCCGCATGCAGTTCCTGGGTCGCATGGACGGCACCGAAGGTTCCAGCGGCGTTTTGTATTACTTCACCAGTTCCATGGGCAACTACGCGCTGGCCTATCCGATGGCGTTGCTGGTGCTGCTGGCAGTCGCCATCGGCGGTCGCCGGGCACCCGACCCGGCACTGAAACTGGTGCTGTATTGCGCCGCAGCGGGTTTGCTGGTGATGCTCGGCCTGTCGGTCCCTCAGGCCAAGAAGGCACGTTACATCCTGCCGATGCTGCCCATGGCGGCGATTATTGCGGCCTATCCGTTCCAGGTCAGCCAAGGGCGGTTGTTCGCCTGGCTGCGCGGCTTGATGCTGGGCATCTGGACGCTGCTGCCGGCGCTGCTGGTGATCGGGCTGGTGGTGGCGCGCAAGCGTTACCCGGCGCAGTTGGACAACCTCGGGCTGATCTTCGGAGCACTGGGTGTGCTTCAAGTCGTGGCCTTGCTGTCACTGCTCAAGGTGCGTCTACGCCCGCTGGGGCCTGCACTCGCGGCGGTGCTGGCGCTGTGGTCGACCTACATTGTGGTGGTCGAACCGCTGGAACGCACACTCTACGACACCCGTACCTTCAGCCTCGGCGTCAAAGAACAGATCATGCAGCAACCGGCGCCGGTGGTTCTGCACGGATTAGGCAAAGATGCAAAAGCCATCAAGTTCATGGTCAACTTCAACTGCGATAAGGTGCCGCTGTTTACCCAGTCGGCCGCCGACCTGGCGCCGCTGCAAGGCCCGGCGTGGCTGGTGATGAGTGCTCAGGACTTCGAAAAACTGCAGGATCCGCGCTTGCGTTCGATCACGCCGACGCTCACCGGGGAATTCGACAAAGACCCGTATGTGTTGCTCCACCTGGAGAAAGTCAGCGCGCCGTAATCACGCTGACAGCGGTCTGACGGAAACGGCGCCCACTCCTTCGAGAGTGGGCGTTTTTCGTTATAACCGCCCGGAAAGCGCCTACACAGCTATGCGTAAACGCTGGCGCACTTTGCCTTCCGATGCCCGGAACCCAAATGTAGACTCCTTTTTCATGTGCGTTAACTATCTACTACCGGGCGCAGTCAGCCTTCCACGCACACCGACCTGCTTGATCAAAAGGGCAATGCCGTGCCAGAAGACCTGTTGCTTATCCCTGCGCCGAGGCTGGATCGATTGATGGCGTTGCGCGACGCCTTGGTGGCATTGAAGGGGCCGCTGGCCGACGACCCTGCACTGCAGGAGAACCTGCAAAGACAGCTGTTCAATGAGGAGACGGACAGTCGTGTACTCGGGCGCATCTGCACGCCACTGCCGCAACCGACGCATCGCATCATCTATAACGAGGGCAACTAACTGCATAATTTTTGCATTTAACCTTCATTAATATGCATTGGCGCCAGGGCAGCAAGCTCGGCACACTGCACAGGTTCCCCCAACTGTTGGAACGTTCAAAGGGCTTATCCGGGCAACCAGGCGAGCCTTTTTTTTCGCCTGCTGCTTTATGGATCGTGTCGATGCTCGCTCGCTGGTTACCCGCTGCAATCAATACCCGCCCCGCCGAATGGAGCCGCGCCGCGATTGGCATGGCCTTGGGCACGCTATTAAGCGTCTGGGTGTGTGCCCAGGTATTCGGTATGGAAGTCGCCTTGCACCTGCTCGGGCCGCTCGGTGCATCGGCGGTGTTGCTGTTTGCCGTGTCGTCCGGTGCGCTGGCTCAGCCGTGGTCGATTATCGGCAGCTACTTGTGCGCCGCCGTTGTGGCCTTGCTGGTGGCACGGGTACTTGGCCGCACATTGGGCAGCGCTTGCCTGGCGGCGGGCATGACCGTGGTCTTGATTTGCTGGCTGCGCTGCCTGCACCCGCCCGCCGGTGGCCTGGCGATGACGCTGGTACTCGCAGATCCGGCCTCCATTGCTCTGGGTTGGCAGGAAGTAGGCCCAGTGATGCTCGGTGCGGGCGCGCTGCTGGTCTGTGCACTGGCCTATAACAACCTGACACGTACGCGTTACCCCAAAGGTGCAGTCGAGCCGCCTGCCATCGTGCTGGGCAACACCGCGCCGATGACCGACGCTGCCATCACGGCAGCCGATCTGAAGCTCGCTCTGGCCGACATGGAGCAGTTCTTTGATGTGGAGCCGACCGAGCTGGAGCAATTGATCCACGCAGCAGAAGGCCATGCCCGGCGCCGTAGCATCGGCGAAGTGCTCGGCAGCCGCAGCGCTGCATAAATGCAAAAACGACCTGCATGATTCCGGGTTGTACTGGGCAAATTTGCACTGGTACGATCGCGAGATGGTTCGTACGCGAACATCTTGATAAAGAACAATAAAAGCAGGGAGTTAGTGATGACTGCTCAGGTTTCATCCGAAGCAAGCCAGGCCGTAATTCTTCAAGACGAGGTACTGGCTGAAGTCCGCAACCATATCGGCCACCTCACCCTTAACCGCCCCGCCGGTTTGAATGCCATCACCCTGGACATGGTCCGCAGTCTGACCACGCAGTTGCAGACCTGGGCGGATGACCCGCAGGTGTATGCCGTGGTGCTGCGCGGTGCCGGTGAAAAGGCGTTCTGCGCCGGTGGCGATATTCGCTCCCTCTACGACAGCTTCAAGCAGGGCGACAGCCTGCACCAGGATTTCTTCGTCGAGGAATACGCCCTCGACCTGGCGATTCACCATTACCGCAAACCCGTGCTGGCACTGATGGACGGGTTTGTTCTCGGCGGCGGCATGGGCCTGGTGCAAGGCGCCGACTTGCGTGTGGTGACCGAGCGCAGCCGCCTGGCGATGCCGGAAGTGGCCATCGGTTATTTCCCGGACGTGGGCGGCAGCTATTTCCTCTCGCGCATCCCTGGCGAGCTGGGGGTTTACCTTGGCGTCACCGGCGTGCAGATTCGCGCCGCCGATGCGCTGTATTGCGGGCTGGCCGACTGGTGTATCGACAGCGCCAAACTCGCCGAACTCGACCAGAAGCTCGACCGCTTGCAATGGCAGGATTCGCCGCTCAAGGACCTGCAAGGCGTACTGGCCAAGCTTGCGGTTCAACAATTACCCGACGCCCCACTGGCCGCGCTGCGCCCGGCGATCGACCACTTCTTCGCGTTGCCGGATGTGCCGAGCATGGTCGAGCAACTGCAGCAAGTCACCGTTGCCGACAGCCACGAATGGGCGCTTACCACCGCCAGCCTGATGCAGACCCGATCGCCGCTGGCGATGGCCGTGACCCTGCAGATGCTGCGCCGTGGCCGACGCTTATCGCTGGAGCAGTGCTTCGCGTTGGAGTTGCACCTGGATCGCCAGTGGTTTGAACGCGGCGACCTGATCGAAGGGGTTCGCGCGCTGATCATCGACAAGGACAAAACCCCGCACTGGAACCCCGCGACGGTCCATGAACTGGACGCCAGCCATGTCGAGAGCTTCTTCAGAAACTTCACGCAGAGCGAGAAATAAGCCATGCAAGATATTGAATACACTGAAGAACAAGTGATGATTCGCGACATGGCCCGCGACTTTGCCCGTGGCGAAATCGCCCCGCATGCGCAAGCCTGGGAAAAAGCCGGCTGGATCGATGACGCCCTGGTCGCGAAGATGGGCGAACTCGGGCTGCTGGGCATGGTGGTGCCTGAAGAATGGGGCGGCACCTATGTCGACTACGTGGCGTATGCCCTGGCCGTCGAGGAGATTTCCGCCGGTGATGGCGCCACCGGCGCACTCATGAGTATCCATAATTCAGTCGGTTGCGGGCCAATCCTCAACTACGGCACCGATGCGCAAAAACACACCTGGCTGGCCGAACTGGCCAGCGGCCAGGCCATTGGCTGCTTCTGCCTCACCGAGCCCCAGGCCGGGTCCGAAGCCCATAACCTGCGCACCCGCGCCGAATTGCGCGATGGCCAGTGGGTAATCACTGGCGCCAAGCAGTTTGTCAGCAACGGCAAACGCGCCAAGTTGGCCATTGTGTTTGCGGTGACGGACACGGAGTTGGGCAAGAAAGGTATCTCGGCCTTCCTGGTGCCCACCGACACGCCGGGCTTTGTGGTCGACCGTACCGAACACAAGATGGGCATTCGCGCTTCGGACACCTGCGCCGTCACGCTCAACCAATGCACAGTAGCCGAAGCCAACCTGTTGGGTGAACGCGGTAAAGGGCTGGCCATCGCCCTGTCCAACCTCGAAGGCGGGCGTATCGGCATCGCCGCGCAAGCGTTGGGCATCGCCCGTGCGGCGTTTGAGGCGGCGCTGGCGTACGCGCGTGATCGGGTGCAATTCAACAAGGCGATTATCGAGCACCAAAGCATTGCCAACCTGCTGGCCGACATGCAGACCCAACTCAATGCCGCCCGCCTGCTGATCCTGCACGCCGCACGCCTGCGCAGTGCCGGCAAGCCGTGCCTGTCGGAAGCCTCCCAGGCCAAGCTGTTCGCCTCGGAGATGGCTGAAAAGGTCTGCTCCTCGGCGATGCAGATTCATGGCGGGTATGGGTACCTTGAGGATTACCCGGTGGAGCGTTACTACCGGGATGCGCGGATTACGCAGATTTACGAAGGCACCAGCGAGATTCAGCGGATGGTGATTGCCAGGGAGCTGAAGAACTACCAGCTCTGACTGCCAGTTGCTCGTTCCCACGCTCTGCGTGGGAATGCATCCGGTGACGCTCCGCGTCACGCCTCAAGAGCTGACGCAGAGCGTCAAGGGCGGCATTCCCACGCAGAGCGTGGGAACGAACATCTTCAGGGTTTTCGGGTTACTGGTCCTTGAACTCAGGCGCGCGCTTGGCCACAAATGCCGCCATGCCTTCCTTCTGGTCCTGGGTGGCAAACGCGGCATGGAACACCCGCCGCTCAAAGCGCACGCCTTCAGACAAGCTCACCTCAAACGCACGGTTCACGCTTTCCTTGACCATCATGCTGATCGGCACGGACTTGCCGGCAATCAAGGCCGCGGTTTTCAGCGCCTCTTCAAGCAGATCATCGGCCGGCACGATACGCGCCACAATCCCGCAACGCTCAGCTTCGACGGCGTCGATAAAGCGCCCGGTCAGGCACATTTCCATGGCCTTGGCCTTGCCCACGGCGCGGGTCAGGCGCTGGGTGCCGCCCATGCCCGGGAGTACGCCGAGGTTGATTTCCGGCTGGCCGAATTTGGCGCCGTCACCGGCCAGGATAAAGTCGCACATCAAGGCCAGTTCACAACCGCCGCCCAGGGCGAAGCCGTTGACGGCAGCAATGATCGGCTTACGGCGGTTGGCCACGCGGTCGCTGTCGCTGAACAGGTCGTCGAGGTAGATCTGCGGGTAGGTCAGCTCGGCCATCTCTTTGATGTCGGCGCCGGCGGCGAAGGCTTTTTTCGAGCCGGTCAGCACGATGCAGCCGATCTGCGGGTCGGCTTCCAGGCCGTCCAGCGCCTGGTTCAACTCGCTGACCAGCTGCGCGTTCAAGGCGTTCAGGGCTTGCGGGCGATTAAGGGTAATCAGCCCGACGCGGCCCTGGACTTCAAGCAAAAGGGTTTCGTAACTCATTATCGGCTCCTTAAAGGTTGCGTGAGATGACCATGCGTTGAATATCGCTGGTGCCTTCGTAAATCTGGCAGACCCGCACATCGCGGTAGATCCGCTCCAGTGGGAAGTCGCTCAGGTAACCGTAACCGCCCAGGGTTTGCAAGGCGGCCGAGCAGACTTTCTCGGCCATTTCCGAAGCAAACAGCTTGGCCATCGACGCTTCGACCAAGGCCGGCTTGCCGCTGTCACGCAGGGCCGCGGCGTAATGCACCATTTGCCGGGCCACCGCGATTTGGGTCGCCATGTCGGCCAACCGGAAGGCCACGGCCTGGTGTTCGATCAACGCCTTGCCAAAACTTTCGCGCTCGCGGGCATAGTCACGGGCGGCTTCGAAGGCGGCGCGGGCCATGCCCACCGATTGTGAGGCGATACCGACGCGGCCGCCTTCGAGGTTGGCCAGGGCGATCCTGTAGCCTTCGCCCTCCTCGCCCAAACGGTTGGCGAGCGGCACTTTTACGTCTTCGAAGAGGATCTGGCAGGTGTCGGACGCATGTTGGCCGAGTTTGTCTTCCACTCTCGCTACCGTGTAGCCCGGCGAGTCGGTGGGCACGATGAACGCGCTGATGCCGCGCTTGCCAGCGGCCGGGTCGGTGACCGCAAACACAATCACGATCCCGGCGTTCTGCCCGGAAGTGATGAACTGTTTGCAGCCATTGAGCACGTAATGGTCGCCCTCAAGACGGGCGCGGGTTTTCAGGCTGCTGGCATCAGAGCCGGCCTGGGGCTCGGTCAACGCGAAGGCACCGAGCATGGCGCCGCTGGCCAGCGGCGTGAGGAACTGGTGTTTCTGCTGTTCGTTGCCGAATTTAAGGATCGGCACGCAACCCACCGAGTTGTGCACGCTCATGATGGTCGAGCACGCGCCATCGCCGGCAGCGATTTCTTCCAGGGCCATGGCGTAGGCCAGGTAGCCGGTGTCGCAACCGCCCCACTGTTCCGGCACCAGCATGCCGAAAAAGCCCAGCTCGGCCATTTCGCCGATGGCCTCCTTGGGGAAACGGTGCTCACGGTCCCACTCGGCGGCGAACGATTTCAGGCGTTCCTGGGCAAATTGCCGGGCCGCTTCGCTGATTTGCAGTTGTTCGTCATTGGGCAGCATGTTGAGTCCTTAATACAGGCATTCGACGGCCATGGCCGTGGCTTCACCGCCGCCGATGCAGATGGCGGCAACCCCACGCTTGAGGCCTTTCTGGCGCAGGGCCGAAAGCAACGTCACCAGGATACGCGCACCGGAAGCACCAATCGGATGGCCCAGGGCACAGGCGCCGCCGTGAATATTGACCTTGCTGTGGGGGATCTCAAGCTTGCTCATGGTCACCAGGCTGACCACCGCGAAGGCTTCGTTGATTTCAAACAGGTCAACGTCGCCCAGGTTCCAGCCGGTCTTGCTCATCAGCTTGCGAATCGCGCCCACGGGTGCCACCGGGAACAACCCGGGCTCATCGGCAAACGCCGCGTGCCCGTGGATCACCGCCAAGGGTTTGAGGCCACGCTGTTGTGCCTCGGACTGACGCATCAGCACCAACGCCGCCGCCCCATCGGAAATCGAGCTGGAGTTGGCCGCCGTCACCGTGCCGCCCTCGCGGAACGCCGGTTTCAGGCTGGCAATCTTGTCCAGCTTGGCCTTGGGCGGCTGTTCGTCATGCAGGATGGTCTTTTGCTCTTTGCCGACGGTGACCTGCACCGGAACGATTTCGGCGGCAAAGCTGCCGTGGGTGATGGCCTCTTGCGCGCGGGTCAGCGAGGCAATGGCGAAGGCGTCCTGGGCTTCACGGGTGAAACCGTTGTGCTCGGCGCAGTCTTCGGCAAAGGTGCCCATCAGGCGGCCCTTGTCGTAGGCGTCTTCGAGGCCGTCGAGGAACATATGGTCAAGCACCTTGCCGTGGCCCATGCGGTAGCCGCTGCGCGCGCGGTCGAGCAGGTACGGCGCGTTGGACATGCTTTCCATGCCGCCGGCGACCACCACGTCGACACTGCCGGCCAGCAGCGAATCGTGGGCGAGGATGGTCGCTTCCATGCCCGAGCCGCACATCTTGTTCAAGGTGGTGCAGCGCGTGGCCTTGTCCAGCCCGGCGCCCAAAGCGGCCTGACGCGCAGGCGCCTGGCCAAGGCCTGCGGGCAGCACGCAGCCGAACAGCACTTCGTCCACGGCATCCGGGGCAATCCCGGCCCGTTCGACGGCGGCGCGGATCGCGGCAGCGCCCAGTTGCGGCGCGGTCAGGCCTTTGAGGTCGCCCTGGAAACCGCCCATGGGCGTGCGCGCGGCGCTGACAATGACAATCGGATCGTTCATGCGGTGTTCTCCTTACTTGGCGGCCATGCGCAAGGCGCCGTCGAGACGGATCACCTCGCCGTTGAGCATGCTGTTTTCGATGATGTGGCGTACCAGCGCGGCGTATTCGCACGGTTTGCCCAAACGCGGCGGAAATGGCACGCCCGCGGCCAGTGAATCGCGCACTTCGGCGGTCATGCCGGCCATCATCGGGGTTTCGAAAATGCCCGGAGCAATGGTCATCACGCGAATGCCAAAACGCGCCAGTTCGCGGGCGGCGGGCAAGGTCAGGCTGGCGATGGCGCCTTTGGAGGCGGCATACGCCGCCTGGCCGATCTGCCCGTCAAACGCGGCCACCGAGGCGGTGTTGATGATCACGCCACGCTCACCGTCGGCATTCGCCTCGGTTTCAGCGATGGCCGCCGCCGCCAGGCGCAGCAGGTTGAAGCTGCCGATCAGGTTGACGTTGATCACCTGGGCAAAGCTGGCCAACGCGTGTGGGCCGTTCTTGCCGAGGATCTTCTCGCCACGTACCACCCCGGCGCAGTTCACCAGCCCGTGCAGGCCGCCAAAGGCTGCAACGGCGGCGTGTACGGCCGCTTCGGCGGCGGCTTCCTGGCTGATATCGGCCACAACGCTGCGGGCGTTGTCGCCCAGTTGCCTGGCTTTGGCCGCCACGGCGTCGGCGTTCAGGTCGACCAGCATCACTTTGGCACCGGCGGCAATCAGCATTTCAGCGGTGGCCGCGCCGAGGCCCGAAGCACCGCCGCTGACCAGGAATACCTTGTTTTCAATCTGCATCATTGTTTCCTTAAAAGTGGATCAGGCGATGGCCTGTGCCTTCGCAATTTCCTGATTACGCAAAATAAAGCGTTGCAGCTTGCCGCTCGGGGTCTTGGGCAAGTCGCTGACAAATTCGATTTCCCGTGGGTAGGCGTGGGCCGCCAGGCGCTTGCGCACGTGCAAACGCAGCTCTTCGGCCAGCTCCGGCGTGGCGCGGTACTGTTCATTGAGCACCACAAAGGCTTTGACCAGTTCGGTGCGCTCCGGGCAGGGTTTGCCGACGACGGCGGCTTCGACCACGGCCGGGTGTTCGACCAGTGCGCTTTCGACGTCGAATGGCCCTACGCGGTAGCCGGACGTGGTGATCACATCATCACTGCGCCCGACAAAGCTGATGCTGCCGTCCGGGTTCAGCTCCACGGTGTCGCCACTGAGGTAATACTTGCCGACAAATGCCTTGGTCTTTACCCCGTCGTAGCCGGCGAACCAGCACATCGGCGACTGTTCACGGTCAATGGCGAGGATGCCCGGCTGGCCCGCCGGCAGTTCCTGGTACTCATCATCGAGCACCACAATGCGGTGGCCCGGTGAGGCAAAGCCCGCCGAACCGACGTGCACGGGATGCGCCAGGCCATGGTGGTTGCACAGCACCATGCCCAGTTCGGTCTGGCCGTAATGGTCATGGATGGTCACGCCCAGGTTGTCGGCAAACCAGCGGATCACTTCCGGGTTCAGCGGTTCGCCGGCGCTGCTGACGATACGCAGCTTGCCCTTGATTGAGCGCGCGAACTGTTCGCCGCCGGCGATCAGCAGGCGGTATGCGGTGGGCGAACCGGTGAGGTTGGTAATCCCGTATTTATTGATCACCCGGCAGGTGCTTTCCAGGGTGAACGGCCCATCGTAGAACGTAATCGGGTGGCCCATGGACAACGGCCCGGTTACGCCAAAATAGATACCGTAAGCCCAGCCCGGGTCGGCGACATTCCAAAAGGCGTCCTCGGGGCGCAAGTCCACCGCGTCGCGGGTGTAGCTCTGGAACGCGACGATGGCCTTGAGCGGCACCGACAGCGCTTTTGACGGGCCGGTGGTGCCCGAGGTGAACATCAGCAGGAACGGGTCTTCTGCGCCCAGTAACACCGGCTCGCACGTATTCGAATAATTCGGCAGCTCAGCCCAGAAGCTGTAGTCGCCGCGCACGATGCCTTCGCCCTTGTCCCCGGCCACCGTGACGATGGTCGGGCAGCCCTCGACGTCTGCCAGCTTGGGGCGGTTGACCGCATCGGTGACCACCACTGCGGCGCCGGAGCTGTTCAGCCGATGCTCGATGGCCTTGGGCCCGAAGGCGGTAAACAGTGGCTGATACACCGCGCCGATACGCCACGTGGCGAACACCACCACCAATAACTCTGCCGTGCGTGGCAGCAGCCCCGCCACCTTGTCGCCGCGTTGCACGCCTTGGGCCAGAAGGAAATTGGCAAAGCGCGCCGCCTGGTCCTGCAATTGGGTGAAGGTCACGCTGGCACTGCGCCCGTCCTTGCCTTCCCAAAACAACGCAATGCGACCCGGCAGCGCGTGGCGGTCGCAACACTCCACGCAGGCATTCAAGGCTTGCAGGTTGCCGGACAGGGCGGCGTCGACGGTGTGCTGGTAATCGAAGGCAGTGGTGGCAGCCAAATACTCACGCATGGTTCCAAATCCTTGTGTGTTTTTATTTTCAGGACATTTTCACGACGAGAATCGTGGAAATAATCGCCCTGGCGCGCGGTGGCGGCAATGGTCAAAGCCTTCAACTTGGCTGACTGGTTTGGCTAATCATTGATCCGGCCTATCAGCCGGTCAGCCGCAGTGATTGGACGCTCGGGGCGCAACCTCCTAATCTCCAGGCCTGTGCCGCCGAAGAAGCCGTGTCCCGATGATCGTCCGTCCCAAACCCAACCTCATGGGTATCCTGTTTTCCCTTAAAGGTTCGATTGCCAAGCGCATCGCCTTGCGCAGCCTGATGGTCACGTTGCTGGCGTCGGTGATCGTGCTGGTGGAGACTCTGCACCCGGCCTACTTCTCCAAGGTCAATGCCACGCCGTTTACCTTGCTGGGGTTGTCGCTGTCGATCTTCATGAGCTTTCGCAACAACGCCTGCTACGACCGTTGGTGGGAGGGCCGCAAGCAGCTGGGGCAGATGGTCATTGAGGTGCGTTCGCTGATTCGCGAAACCCAGGTGCTGGGCGACTCACCTGAACGCGCCAGCCTGCTGCGTGGGCTGTGCGGGTTTGCCCACGGCCTGGTCGCGCACCTGCGCCGTGAAGATCAAGCCCGCGTCATCACGCCGTGGATTGCTGTGGACCCGATGCATCCCAATCTTCCCGACCACGTGCTGCAACAATTGGGCGCGCGCTTTTCGCGGCTGGCCGAACAGGGCGTGATCAGTGAATGGCGCTACACCCAGCTGGAAACCCGGCTGGTCAGCCTCAGCCTGGTACAGGCCGCCTGCGAGCGGATCAAAACCACGCCGCTGCCCTTCCCGTACACCTTGCTGTTGCACCGCACCATCTACCTGTTCTGCATTTTGCTGCCGTTCGCCATGGCCGAGCCGTTGGGCTGGTTGACGCCGGTGTTCACCGCCATCGTCAGCTACACGTTCTTTGGTTTGGATGAAATCGGTGATGATCTGGAAGACCCGTTCGGTTTCGATGAAAACGATCTGCCCTGCAATGCGATAGTGCGCACCCTGGAGCGCGAGATTATCAAAGCCCTGGGCGAGATCGACCTGCCCCCTGCCCTGGAACCGGTGGATTACGTGCTGGGCTGATACGGGTTTGACACTCGTCGTGGTCTGGCCGAAGCTTGAGGCTTTGCGATTAGCTGCCCCCAGCTTTTGGACGCCTGCATGTCAAAGTCACGCCGTTACTCCATCATCGGCCTGTGCGCCCTGTTGTTGCTTGTGTTGGTCACCTGGTTTTTCTCCCGTTCCACGCCGGTGGCCGTGCCGCCGGCGATTGCCCATGGTTACGCCAAGGCATTGAAGCAGGCGCGCAACGGCGAACCCGGCGCCGCCCGTGTGCTGTATCAGCAGCTGGGTCGCCCGGACCTGTCACCTGAACGCCGCGCGGCGTTACACGCGGAACTGCCCAATTACCCAAGCCCTCAGGCGTTGAAGCTGGCGGATAAAGACCTGGCCGATGAGTCGCCGTTGGTTCGCGAAGCGGCGATTCACAGCATTGTCGGCCTGGTGCCCAGCGGCCAGCGCACCTTGCTGCTTGGCCCGGCGCTGGATGACCCAGAGCAGGAAGTTCGCTTTGCTGCCGCCAATGCCTTGCTCGGCCTGTCGCCGGATACCCTGGGCCTGTATTTCGGGCCTTTGCAGCAAGTGCTCGATGAGTTTGTGAAAAAGCTCAAGGCTGAGCCAGAAACCGCCGAGGGCTGGACTCAGCTTGCACGCTTGTACATCCACAGCGCCCTGCTGCCGGACGCACAACATGCACTCGAGCAGGCCATGCGCCTGCAGCCGGACAACCTGCAAGCCGTGGTGGCGCAGATCGAATTGCTTGATAAACAGGGCAAGACCGACGAGTCCCGCCAGTTGCTGGCGCGGCAGTTGGCAGCGCATCCGGAGTCGGCCTACCTGCAACACGCTCTGGGCATGTGGCTGTTGCACCATGGGGAGCGGCCGTACGCGTTGCTTGGCCTGTCCAAAGCCGTGGAGCTTGAGCCCGATAATCAGGATTACCGTTTCGACCTCGCCACCACCCTGCACGCCCAGGAAGAAGTGGACGCCGCCCAGCGTCAGCTGGAAGAAATCGTTCAGCGCCACCCCGCCAATCGCAAGGCGCGTGTGTTGCTGGTCAACTATTGGAAAGAAACCGGGCAGTTGCAGAATGTGCAGGTATTGCTGGCGCAGTTGGAACAACAGAACCCGGATGATCCGGCGTTGCAGCAAGGGCTTTAGCTCCCACACAAAAGCAGCGCTTTGGCACAGGTCACAAATCCACCACGATTTATACGACAGGTTGAACCGCCACAAACCGCTACGGTCAAGTAAATATGGCGCGCCCGAGGTGACGCGCCCCCATTACATGTACGTGACCCGAGGGCACTTCTTGTCTACATCCAAAGAGCTGTTCAGTGAAAAGGCGGCCACCGGCATCGAAGGTCTTGATGACATTCTTTCCGGGGGGCTATCACGCAGCCACCTGTTCCTGCTGGAAGGCGAACCCGGCACCGGCAAAACCACCGTAGCGCTGCACTTCCTGCAAGCCGGCGCAAAAAACGGTGAGCGATCCTTGTACATCACCCTGTCCGAAACCGAGCGCGAGTTGCGCCAGGGCGCCAAGTCCCACGGCTGGGACCTGGACGACAACATTCATATCTTCGAGTTGACCCCACCGGAAAGCTTGCTCAACCCCGAGCACCAGCAAAGCCTGCTGTATTCCTCCGACCTGGAACTGGGTGAGGCCACCCGGCAGATTTTTGAAGTGGTGGAACGGGTCAAACCCACCCGCGTGGTGCTCGACAGTCTTTCGGAAATCCGCCTGCTGGCGCAAAGCTCGCTGCGCTATCGGCGCCAGATCCTGGCGATCAAACACTATTTTGTGCGCTATGACGCCACCGTGCTGCTGCTTGACGACCTGACCACCGAGTCCCTGGATAAAACCGTGCACAGCGTGGCCCACGGCGTAATTCGCCTGGAAGAGCTGACGCCCACTTACGGCGCCGAACGCCGCCGCATCCGCGTGGTGAAGTACCGTGGCCAGAAATACCGTGGCGGCTTTCACGACTTCACCATCATGCAAGACGGCATCCACGTGTTCCCACGCCTGGTGGCCGCCGAACATCGTGGTGGTTACGTGCGTCAGACCTTGAGCAGTGGCATCCGCGAAATGGACGCCTTGATGGGCGGCGGCGTAGAAACCGGCTCCAGCACGCTGATCCTCGGCCCTGCCGGTACCGGCAAATCCCTTATCTCGATGATCTTCGCCGCCGCTGCCGTGTCGCGCGGCGAAAAAGCCGCGCTGTTCATTTTCGATGAAGAGCTGGGCCTGTTGTTCGAGCGCATGAAAAACATGGGCATTGACCTGGCCGCGCTGCAAGACACCGGCAACCTGCTGATCGAGCAGGTGGACGCGGCGGAGCTGTCGCCCGGCGAGTTCTCCCACCGAGTCAGGCGTTGCGTCGATGAACGTGGGATCAAAACCGTGGTCATCGACAGTATCAACGGCTACCAGGCGGCGATGCCTGAAGAAAACTCTCTGATCCTGCATATGCACGAGTTGCTGCTGTACCTGAACCGTCGCGGTGCGGCGACGTTCATGACGGTGGCTCAACATGGGTTGGTGGGCGACATGCAGGCTCCCGTCGACATTACTTACCTGGCTGATACCGTGATCCTGCTGCGTTACTTCGAAGCACTCGGCAAGGTCCGCCGGGCTATTTCGATCATCAAGAAGCGCACCGGCACCCACGAGTCCACTATTCGCGAATACCGTATTGGCAGCACGGGTTTGACGGTGGGCGAGCCTCTGGACAACTTCCAGGGCGTACTGCGCGGTATCCCGACTTATATGGGCGCCGGTTCCCCCCTGCTCAAGGAAGAGGGCGTGTGACCGGTCTTTCTCCCGTCTCCGAGCGCGCAATTATCCTCGCGCCACTGGGCCGTGACGGCTCCCTGGCGCTGATGATGCTCAAGGAAGCCGGCTACAACGGCATGGTTGCCGCCAACCTGACCGTACTCTGCGAAGCACTTGAGCACGGCGTCGGTATGTTGGTGATTGCCGCCGAAGCCCTGCGCGGTGTCGATCTGGAGCCGCTGCTGACCTACCTGCATGAGCAGCCGGCCTGGTCCGACTTGCCCATCGTGCTGCTCACCCACCATGGCGGCAGTGAACAGAACGGCTCATCGCACCTGAGCGGTTTGCTGGGCAACGTGACCTTCCTGGAGCGCCCTTTCCATCCGGTGACCCTGATCAGCCTGGTGAGTGCTGCCCTGCGTGGTCGGCGCCGGCAATACGAAGCGCGTGACCGCCTGATCGACCTGAGCGAGAGCGAACTGCGCCTGCAACGCACCCTGGAAACCCTTGAGCAGCAGGTTGAAGAGCGCACGGCGCAACTGCGCAACAACGAAGAAGCGTTGCGCCAGTCACAGAAAATGGAGGCCGTCGGCCAGTTGACCGGTGGTATCGCCCATGACTTCAACAATATGCTCACCGGCATTATCGGCAGCCTGGAGCTGCTGCGCAGGCGGGTGGCCCGCGGCAAACTGGACGACCTCGACAGCTTGATCGACCTGGGCGTGACCTCGGCCAACCGCGCTGCCGGCCTGACCCACCGTTTGCTGGCGTTTTCACGCCGTCAGTCGCTGGACCCCAAGCCCGTGGAGATCAACCAGCTGGTCAGTTCCATGGGCGAATTGCTGCAACGCAGTATCAACGAAAGCATCGCTTTGGACATGCGTCTGAGCGATGAACTGTGGACCGCCGAGGCCGACCCCAATCAGCTGGAAAGCGCCCTGCTCAACCTGGTGATCAATGCGCGCGATGCCATGCCCAGCGGCGGTAGCCTGACTGTAGAGACCGCCAACCGCCACCTCGACAATGTGTTTACGGCCGCCTATGGCACCTTGCTGCCAGGCGATTACGTGGAACTGAGCGTGAGCGACACCGGCTGTGGTATTCCCGAAAGCCTGTTGGGCCGGGTCTTCGACCCGTTCTTTACGACCAAGCCGATCGGCCAGGGCACCGGCCTCGGCTTGTCGATGATCTACGGCTTTGCCCGGCAATCCCATGGCCATGTGACCATCCACAGTGAAGTCGGCAAGGGCACGACGGTCAGCCTGTTCCTGCCGCGCTTTGTCGGTGAGCGCATCGCGGACGCCGTCGTCAACCCGGCGCTGCTGCCCTTCGCCAATGCCGGCGAAACCGTACTGATCGTCGAAGACGATGCCGCCGTGCGTCTGTTGGTCAGCGCTGTGCTCAAGGAATTGGGCTATGCCTTTGTCGAAGCCGGCGATGCCAATACCGCCGTGCCGATCATCCAATCCGACCAGCGTATTGACCTGCTGATCAGTGATGTGGGCCTGCCCGGCATGAACGGGCGGCAACTGGCAGAAATCGGGCGGCAATTGCGCCCGGAACTCAAGGTCTTGTTTATCACTGGCTACGCCGAGCATGCGGCGGTGCGCGGGGGGTTCCTGGATCCGGGAATGCAGTTGATCACCAAGCCGTTTACCTTCGATTTGTTGACGGCGAAGGTGCGGGAGATGATCAAGCAATAGGGCTGCTGTCAGGCAGCCCTGGTGATTCAGGCCAGCAGGCGCTGGATATGCTCGTGCAAGGTATCCAGATCAAACGGCTTGGCCAGAATCGGCGCATTGCGCGTGATCGGGCTGTTGCAGTCGAGGATCTCCTGCGGGTAACCGCTGATAAAGATCACTTTCAATTCAGGTCGCAGCTTGATCGCAGGCTCAGCGATCTGCACGCCGGAAATCCCGCCCGGCAGGCGGTAATCCGTGACCATCAGGTCCAGGTGCGGCTTGGTGGCCAGAATCTCGAAGGCCTGCTCCCCATCGATCGCCTTCAGTACCCGGTAGCCAAGGCCTGCCAGGTATTCACCCAGCACAAACATAATGGATTCGTCGTCTTCGACGATCAGTACGACATCTTGTGCATCTTCACTCATGGGAAGCCTTTGTCCGGTCAGTTGCTGCAAGTACGACCATGGGGTCACGCAGAGGTTGCGTCGAGCTGACGATTGATTTCATTGCGGCTCTCCAAGTGGCAGGCACACCCGGAACAGCGCGCCCTCGCCTATCTGGCTCTCGACCTCGATGGTGCCGCCATGGGCCGTCACGATCTGCTCGGAAATAAACAGCCCCAGGCCCAGACCGGCCGCGACGTGGCTGGCCGAAACGCGTTCAAATTGCTGGAAAATACGCTTCTGGTTGTCTGCGCTGATGCCGATGCCACGGTCACGCACCTCGACGCGCGCCTCACCGTGTTCGGTGTACACACGCACATCCACCGGGCTTTTGGCACCGTAACGCAGGGCGTTGGTCAACAGGTTGGTGACCACTTGTTCAATACGGAACTCATCCCAATTGCCCTCCACCGGTTCATCGGCCACCAAGTGCATCGAAGAACCGGCGGATGCCACTTGCGGCTCGAAGTTTTTCACCAGGTTGCGCACCAGTTGCGCCAGGTCGAAGCGCGCCGGACGAATCGACAGTTTGCCGGTGCGGATGCGCGACACGTCGAGCATGTCTTCGATCAGGCGGATCAGGCTCTGGATCTGGCGCTCGTCGCGGTCGACCATGGCGTGCATCTTGTCCAGGGTGAACGCGGCGGCGTTATCCCGTGCCAGGTGCATCTTGCGCAACTGGGTCTCGAGGATCAGCCCGTTAAGCGGTGTGCGCACTTCGTGGGCAACGATCGACATGAAGTCGTCACGCATGCGCACGGCCTGCTCAAGCTCGGCCTGGGTGGCCTGCAGGCGCGTCAGCAGCAGCTCCTGCTCGCGGCGGCTGCGCTCCAGGGCTTCGACTTGCTGTTTCATCGCCTTGCTCTGGCGGTACAGGTCGACGAACACATTGACCTTGCTCTTCACCGCGTGGATGTCCAGCGGCTTGTGCAAAAAATCCACTGCGCCGCTTTCATAGCCTTTGAAGGCATAGTTGAGTTCGCGGCCGGCGGCGCTGACGAACACAATCGGGATGTTCTTGGTCTTTTCGGTGCCGCGCATCAGTTCGGCCAGCTCGAAACCGTTCATGCCGGGCATCTGCACATCGAGAATCGCCATGGCGAACTCATGCTCGAGCAACAGTGACAAGGCCTCGTCAGCGCTCAATGCCTTGAAGACCTGGCGATCTTCGCGCTTGATCAGCGCTTCAAGGGCCAGCAGGTTTTCCGGCAGATCGTCGACGATCAGCAGTTTGGCCTGGACAGTACTTAACATGGGGAAGATTCCAGGGAAGCCAGCAGTGAACCAATCTGGCTCAAGGTGAGAATATGATCAGGTGTGTGCAAGGCCAGCGCCGCCAGGGGCATCACGGCGATACGCGCTTCTGTGGGCTCTTGGACGATGGTGGTGCCACCCGAGTCTTTGACGTGGGCAAGGCCACGCGCGCCATCCTGGTTGGCGCCGGTCAGCAGAATCGCCAGCAGGCTGTTGCCGTAGGTGTCGGCAGCCGAGGCAAACAGGTAATCGATGGCCGGCCGCGAATGATGCACGCGGTCTTCCTGGCTCATCGACAGGCTGCGGTCGCTTTCTACCGACAGGTGATAGCCGGGGCCGGCGAAATACAGGGTGCCTGGCGCGATCGTTTCCTTGTCGCGTGCTTCTTGCACCGGAATGCTCAGGCGCCGCGCAAAAACTTCGGCCAATTGGCTGCGACGCTCGTCCGGCAGGTGCAGCACGGCGATGATCGGTAAGCCGAAGGTGTCAGGCAACGTACCAAAAATCGTCAGCAACGCCTCAACACCGCCGGCGGAGGCGCCGACGACGATGGCTTCAATCCCGCGTGGCGGGTTAGTTGCGGCGTCGCTCATGATTTTCGGTAGATCCGTTCCTGTTTGACCAAGGGTTCGAATTGCTTGCTGTAGGCGGAGAAATCCAGGGTTTCCTTACTGCCCAGCACCAGAAAGCCGCGATGGCACAGCGACTCATGAAACAACCCGAACGCTCGATCCTGCAACTTTTTATTGAAATAAATCAATACGTTGCGACATGAAATTAATTGAGTTTCTGAAAAGACGCTGTCGGTTGCCAGGCTGTGATCGGCAAAGGTCACGTTCTCGCGCAGCGTCTTGTCGAAGATCGCGTAATCGTAAGCCGCTGTGTAGTAGTCGGCAAATGAACGTTGGCCGCCCGCCTGCTGATAATTGGCGGTGTAGGCACGCACGTTCTCCAGGGAAAAAATCCCTTGCTTGGCTTTGTCCAGGGACGCCGGATTAATGTCGGTGGCATAAATGATGGTGCGGTCGAGCAAGCCCTCTTCGCGCAGCAGGATTGCCATGGAGTACACCTCCTCGCCCGTGCTGCACCCGGCGATCCAGATTTTGATCGAGGGGTAGGTCTTGAGCAGCGGCACCACTTCCCGGCGAATCGCCAGAAAGTGCGACGGGTCGCGAAACATCTCGCTTACCGGGATCGTCAGAAACTGCAGCAACTGCATAAAGGCCGTCGGATCATGCAACACCCGCTCCTGCAGCGCAGAAATGGTCGCGCAATCGAACTGGCGCAGTGCGTGGGCCACGCGGCGCTTGACGGACGCGCCGGAATAGTCGCGAAAGTCGTAGCTGTACTTGAGGTAAATCGCCTCAATCAGCAGGCGCAGCTCAATGTCGCTGCTTTTTTCCAAGAAAACGTGCTCCACTTAAATGCGTTCCATCTTCGGCAGCCATACGCGAATCAGCGAGAACAGCCGGTCCAGGTCGATCGGCTTGGCCAGGTAATCGTTGGAGCCTGCCGCCAGGCAGCGTTCCTGATCGTCCTTCATGGCCTTGGCCGTCACCGCAATAATCGGCAGTTTCTTCCAGCGCGGGTCCTGGCGGATCAAGGCAGTTGCCTCGTAACCGTCCATCTCCGGCATCATCACGTCCATCAGCACCAGGTCGATGTCCTCGACTTCATTGAGTTTGTCGATGGCTTCATGGCCATTACGCCCGATCACCACCACCGCGCCTTTGTGCTCCAGGGCACTGGTCAGGGCGAAGATGTTACGCACATCGTCGTCGACCAACAGGATCTTGCGCCCCTCGAAGACCTTGTCGCGGCTGCGGGCGGTCTTGAGCATCTTCTGGCGGTCATGGGACAGCTGGGATTCGACTTTGTGCAGAAACAGCGTCACTTCGTCCAGCAAGCGTTCAGGTGAGCGTGCGCCTTTGATGATGATCGAGCGCGAATACTTGCGCAGCTCGGCTTCTTCGTCACGGGTCAGGTTACGCCCGGTGTACACGATCACCGGCGGGAACGAGCAGATATCTTCGGTGGCCATGCGCTTGAGCAGCTCATTGCCGAGCATGTCCGGCAGCTTCAAGTCGATGATCATACAGTCGTAGATGTTGGTGCGCAGCAGGTCCAGGGCCGCTTGGGCGTAGCCGACGTCGGTGATTTCGATGTCATCGTCGCCGATCAGGCGGGCAATGCTGTCGCGCTGCAGGTCATCGTCCTCCACCAGCAGCACGCGCTTGACCTTCTGGGTCAGCTTGGCTTCCAGGCGCGCAAACACGTCCTTGAGCTCTTCACGGGTGGTCGGCTTCACCGCATAACCGATGGCGCCCATGTGCATGGCGGCTTCGACGCGGTCTTCGACGGAGATCACGTGCACGGGAATGTGGCGGGTATTGGCGTGTTCCTTGAGGCGTTGCAACACGGTCAGGCCGGAATGGTCAGGCAGGCGCATGTCCAGCAGGATCGCATCCGGGATGTACTCCTCGGCCAGGCTGTAGCCTTCGTCTGCGCCGTGGGCGACCAGGCAGTGATAGCCCAGTTCGTGGGCCAGGTCGAAAAGGATGCGGGCAAAGTTGGGTTCGTCTTCCACCACCAGGATGCAGCGCGTGGCGAACGGTGCCTTGTCGCGGTCGTCGGCAAAGCGCGGAATCTGTTTGGCATCGGCCACCGGCAGCGGTGAAATCGCCATGGGCTTGGGCGCCGGCGCCGCCACCGCCTGGCGTGGCGCCTCGATCGGCGCGGCACCCTCCTCACGCTCTACATAATGTTCCGGCAGTACCAGGGTGAACACGCTGCCCTTGCCCGGCTCGCTGGTCACGCTGATATAACCGCCGAGCAAACTCGCCAGGTCACGGGAGATCGAAAGGCCCAGGCCAGTGCCGCCGTAACGGCGGTTGGTGGTGCCATCGGCCTGGCGGAAGGCTTCGAAGATGCTTTCCTGCTGGTCCAGCGCGATGCCGATGCCCGAGTCGCGCACGGTAAAGGCAACGCCCTCCCCTGGCGCACGGGACACCGACAGGCTGACATCGCCCTGCTCGGTAAACTTGACCGCGTTGGACAGCAGATTTTTGAGGATCTGCTCCAGGCGCTGGCGGTCGGTGAACAGCATCGGCGGCGCGTCCGCTTGAATGTCCACCTGAAAACCCAGCTTGCGATCGGCGGCCAAGGGCTCGAACATCCCGCGCAGGCCATCGACCAGGCGGGCCACGCTGGAGTTTTCCGGACGCATTTCCAGCTTGCCGGCTTCGACCTTGGAAATATCCAGAATATCGTTGATCAGGTTCAACAGGTCGTTGCCCGCCGAATAGATCGACTCGGCAAACTTGACCTGCTCGGCGCTGAGGTTTTCCTGCGGGTTCTCGGCCAGCAATTTGGCCAGAATCAACGAGCTGTTAAGCGGCGTGCGCAGCTCATGGGACATGTTGGCAAGGAACTCGGACTTGTACTTGCTGGAGCGCTGCAGCTCGTCGGCACGGTCTTCGAGCTCCAGTTGGGCCTGGTTCAGCTCGACGTTCTTGCGGTCCATGGCATCGCGCTGATCGGACAGGATTTGCGTCTGTTCAGCGAGTTGCTCGTTGGTCTGCTCAAGCTCCGCCTGTTGGGTTTCCAGGTGGGCCTGGGACTCCTTGAGGATGCGCGACTGTTCTTCGAGTTCTTCGTTGGCGGTCTTGAGCTCTTCCTGCTGCACTTGCAGCTCTTCATTGAGCTGCTGGGTCTCGGCCAGCACTTCCTGCAGGCGCTGGCGATAGCGCGCGGCTTCGATGGAGGTGCCGATATTGCCGGCAATCAGTTCCAGCAACTCAACGTCACGTTCATCCAGTGGGCGCAGGAACCCCAGCTCGATCACGCCATTGACGCGGTCATCATCACTGGTGGGCACCACCAATACACTGCGGGTCGAACCTTCGCCCAGGCCGGAGCTGACCTTGAAGTAATCCACCGGCACATCGTCCAGGCGAATCAGGCGATCCAGCTGGGCGGCCTGGCCGACAATGCCCTCATCGCTGTAGATCGCCTGTTCTTTTTGCTCTTGCTCGCGGGAAAACCCGTAGGTGGCCACGCGCTTGAGGCCGCCGTGTTCTTCGCGCACGTAGAGTGCTGCAACCGCCGACCCCATGTATTGGGCAAAAAACTGCAGGATATTGCGCCCCAGCATATTCAGGGTCAGTTGGCCGAGCACCTGTTCGGCCAGTTCGGTCTGGCCGTTACGCAGCCAGGCCTGTTGCTCCAGGCGCCGGGCAATCTTCTGTTGCGACGCGAGGTTTGCGCTGTAACTGTCTGAAAGTACTACTAAATTTCTTCTTCCGATATAAGCCAGGAACCCGCTCAACCCGAGTACAAAAACCAGGTACAAGGTCACGCTGATAATCGTGGTGCGGGTCACATCGGCATTGCGGCTGAAGCGAAATGCCTGCTCCATCGCGACTGCATCCACGTATTCATTGCGGATCGCGTCGGTCAGGCTCTTGCCGCGTCCGGCCTTCACCGCCCCGCGGTAATCGCCGCCGTTGCGCTGCAAGTCGATCATCGACTGGGCGTACTTGTTCCACTCGTATTGCATCGACTCCAGGCGCTTGAGGCGATCGACCTGCTGCGGGTTGTCCGCCACCAGCTCCTGCAGGTTGTGCAGGTCACCAATGATGCGCGGCTTGGCCACTTCGTAAGGGTCGAGGAAATGCTCGTCGCCGGTGATCAGGAAACCGCGCAGGCCGGTTTCCAAGTCCACTGTGAGCTTGGACGACTCATTGAGGTTATTGATAACCCGGTCGGTGTGCTCCACCCACTGGATCACCGACAGCAAATAAGTGATCAGGCAAACGAAAAACACCGCGCTGAGCACGCCGACGCCCAAAGGTAACGCGACATTTCGGCTCAGCAGGGTACGGAAGCTCTTTTCATCGACGGACGACGCGGGAGTCATGGGCATGCCTTGGCCAAGTGCGGAAAAAGGGGGAGTTTGCCCGAATAGCAGTGGCCAAGGCTATGTTTGTGCGTTGTTTTGAAGCGTTTGCCTACAGGCCGCGACTGAATTTCGCGCCAATCCTGTCCGGTTTCGTCAGGCCACATACACACGTGCACACAGATGCGGCGGAACGTAGGTGAAGGGGGGCGGCACTCAGGATAGCGCCTCAGGAACACGGAAGATCTTTTGGAAGGCGTCTTTTTTGACCCACCAAGGTAACTCCAATGAGCATAACCGCCCCTACCCGCACAATTGCAGACAACCCCAGTCCTTTTGTCCTCGAAACTCCCGCACCTGCCCCAGCCCCCATTAACACCTTGCCGGCAAACACCCATCCAACCACTCAAACACGGCCCGCATCAACCCAGGCTCACGCGCCTGCATCCCACCCGCCGTCAGGCGACCTTAAAACGGAACTTGGACGCAAACAGAATTTGCAGTCTTTAGGGCAAAAGCTGCGTGACATCGCCACACGTCTGGGCATCGACGCCACTGTGCCTGCAATCCTGACGGCATTGCGAACCACACCGATGGATATTCATCCCGATTCAGGCTACCCGTCAGAAGCTGGCAGTACCGTTACCCTGGAGACCTACATCCAGTCGATGGGTTTGTCTGCGCCAAGCACCCATACTGGCCTGGTCGGCCTTGCCCATGCGGTCCTTAACCGGGCTCAGGAACACCCTTTAGGCAACTTTGGCGGTGGCCTGTCGTGGCCGCAGCCCCTGAGTGGCACTGAGCAACGCGCGCTGCAGAACGCCGCTGTTCAGTACGCCAACCGCCATCCAAACCCACCTCATTTGGGCGCAAGCCAGGGTGTGCTGGAGTATTTGAACAGCAACCAGCCGCTCACGGGTCAGGCGTCAGACGATCCCGCCAAAGCCCTGGAAGCCATCGTCAGTTCGCCTCGCGCACAGGCGTTCGGGCTGGCATTGCAGACCCGATTGAACGGAATCGCCACACAGACCAGTGTGAATGACTACACATTGGCCGCGATCAATGCGCTGCTGGACCCGGAATCCGTCACTGCACCGCATCGAAACAAGGTGGCCGGCTTCGATCTGGCGCAGCGAGCGCATTGGGGGCAACCACTCTCGGTTGTAAAAGAGGGGTTGACCCAACACTTGATTGACAGCGGCAAAACCACCCCCGAGATGGCCAAAACGGGTGCCTACTTGCTATTGGCAAGAAAGGCACCCGCGCTGCTGGTCAAGGACATCCCCGCCAATGTCACCTACGGCAGCGTGGCATGGGTCAACTTGTCGATCGCAGTGGCGGCTATTGAAGCCCAGACGCCGGGAAAAGTATCGAGCATGACGTTTGCCCAGGTCATGCTCGCAGCTGAAAACGCCACGTTGCAGGATCCTTCCGTCACCGCGCAGGCCCAGCAAGCGGCGTTGCTCGATTGGGGCGTTGTCAATAATGTGATCAGCCTTAAAACAGAGGGTGATTACAGCCATGACGACGTTGAGACGGTCAGAACCGAGTTCAACCGACAATTAACCCAGCGGGTAGCAGGTTCCAACGAGGTAGGCGCCGAATTTCCCAGTCGCGAACAAATGGCCCGAGCCTTGATAAAGGAGCGGTTTGGCGACACGGTGCCTCTTGAAGAAAAGCTCTTGAAGGTCAAGGACTCCAATCAAACGCTCTCGCAGCCGCTTTACGATCCGAATCGAGCGCCAGCGGGTATGTTCTCGCTGTTGGATATCGTGATGAGCGGGCTGCACGCCTATAAATGGGAAACTGAAGACCCGCGCATTCTCCAAGCGACTAAAGGCAAATCCCTCACCTTCGACGTGAATAAGACATTCAACGCACAATTAACCCAGACGATCGACACACGCAAGCAAGGCGTGGATAAGTTGATCAAATCCCTGGTGGCCGACCTTCCGCTCGCTGACAGGCAGAATTTCGAATATGGAAAGCTCGAGTTTTATCAAGATAAAACCTACCAGATACCCATCACGCCAACTAAAAATAAACTGATACACACCAGTAAAACATTGTGGGTAAAAGTCACAGGCGGGACGGACGATAAAGTCTATGAGATCGACCTGAGTAAAGGCGCCATCACCGTGGTGCCCGCTAGCGTATTGACCGAACAGCGTGAGCGCCATGCCAACAACATCTTCAGGAAAGAGCCGTTCACGCCGACCAGGGATCCTAAGCCAGACTTCAGCCAGGACAAGTCCGCCGGCATTCCATTACCCGTTCCTTCGAGTTTCTCAAGCGTTCGGACGCAGGCCCTCGCCGATGCCTTTGTCGAACATCTCGATCTTGATAATCAGGATGTGATCAAGCGGGCCAGAGGTTTCACCAGCTTCGACCAGCAGAGAGAAAACGATTGGAAGGTGACCGACTTTTTCCTGAATTTCATCCCGCTCAGGTCAGCGATCGTTAACGCCAGGAATGGTGACTACCTGGAAGCCGGGTTAGACCTGGCAATGGATGCTTTCGGTTTCGTGACGCTGGGCGCGTCGACGGCAGCGCGCGTGGCTACCACCAGCATCAAGACCGTGACGGCCGTTTCGAAGGGTTTGCGGGCAGCACGCATCATCGGTGCAGCGGCCATCAGTGCGTTCAACCCACTGAGCGGAATGGACGACTTGGTGAGAGGCATAGGCACAGGGGTCAAGTTTCTGGCCTCTAAAAGCGCTCGGGGCATCACTATGCTCAAGGGAGCTGCCGGCAGTTATGACCTGCTCAAGGCGGCCAGTAAACAGCATGGCGTTGTGGCAACAGGTACCTACAAGATCGCCGGGCATACCATTGAAAGCGGTGCCGCCTTTCAAAACGGAAAATGGTATGCCTTTGATCCGATCAGGCAGCAGCCCTACGGTACAGGGCTACTAGACTTCAAACCTGCAACCGTCGCCGCCAACGGTGAAATAAACAACAACTTCATAGATTGGCTGGCCACTTATATCGCTCCCGTACCAAAGGCAACCGGAGAACAGTTCAGGCAAGCCTTACAGGCAGCGCGACAAAGCGATCCAGCCGCTTACGCTCGAGGTCTTTCCGGGGTTATCGACGATATTCCGGGCTATCACTCGAGCATGAGGGTCTCGGAGATAAAAAGCCTGGCCGTCAGCAAGGTCGGGAATCCCGAAGCCATCGGCACATTGGCCAAAGAGATAGAAAGGCGCATGGCCATTCAAAGTCTTGAGAGCTTCAAGACTTTTGAAGCGGAAGTACTGGCCGAAGGTGGCAAGGCCACCATGATGCCGCAGAACTTTTACCTCAGCCAAACAGACCTGGCGTCCAATGGTGAGTGTGCAGCCCTGGTGAATATGATGGCGCTGGCCATTCTGAACAACCAGCGGGACACCTTCATCAATAACTTTTTCAAAGCCGCCAGGAATGCTAACGACACCAAGGTTCAGGCCTTTCGTAAAGAGCTGAACCAAATGCATCAGGTGCTCCGTGAGCAGTTTCACGGTACTCAACGCGTCAGCCAAGTGCCGTATACCGACATTGCTGAGCGGTTAAGCACCGCAACCCCTCCCATGTCCCTGAAGATCAGCACCCAGAATCATGGGCTTCTCGCGGGCGTCACGCTCGATAAAAACAACCAGAAGGAATGGTTTTTCTTTAATCCGAACTTCGGTATTGCAACCTTTCCTGATGAAGCGTCAATGCGAAAAGGGTTAGAAGTCTCCTTGAACAGCGGGAAGACGGCGGGCACGCTTGATCCGGTGGCCATTACCAAAGGCGTGCCGGAGTACAACATCAGCGAATTCAGCGAAGGAAACTTTATTATGACGGTGCCCTACAACAAACCGTATGCCCTGTTCAACACCACACTTTGACTTGACGCCCGTGGCGTCAATGGCCCGCTTGTAGCCTGTCATTGACGCTTTGCGCGCTCGGCGCGCCGCCGTGCATGCCACGCGACATTTGCATCCATTCCCTTCACAATGCCCCGCCAATGGAACTTGCCGAGAGGGCCGTGACTCAGTAGAGAACGGCCTTTCACCGCCAGACACCTGCCTTTCCATTTTTCAGGAATTCCCCTTATGTGCGCTGCCCCCTCCACCATCCTTGTAGTCGAAGACGACGCCATCGTGCGCATGCTGATCGTCGATGTACTTGAAGAGTTGGAGTTCTCGGTGGTTGAAGCTGCCGACGCCGAAGAGGCCCTCAAAATTGTTAAAAACACCGACCAGCCCATCGACCTGATGATGACCGATGTGGGCCTGCCGGACATGGACGGCAAGCAACTGGCCACTAACGTGCGCGAGCTTCGCCCCGCCCTGCCGATTCTGTTCGCCAGCGGTTATGCCGATAACATCGATGTGCCCGCAGGCATGCAAGTGATCGCCAAGCCGTTCTCCATTGACCAACTGCGTGACAAGGTCAAATCGATGTTGCCCGCTGCTTGAGCCCGAAACCAGCGGCGCTTTCGCCACGCGCAAAACCGTGAACATCCCCACACCCACAAACTGATGCGTTTGGTCAGCCGGCAAGTCTGAATGCCTGCTACCTTCCCATCGGCGTGGGCGCAGGCAAGGCCTGGAAAGCCGGCAGCACTATCGTCAATGCCTTTGTCGAGCCGCAATGGACGGTGGCACGCAAAGGCGATGGATTAGCTCGGTTCACGTTGTTTGCAGGGATTAACGTGACGTTCGGCCAATAAAACAGGAAACTCGGCGCTTTGATCCCACGCCCTCTATAAAGCACTCAGGAAGGACGCAACAACATGATTGGAAAACCGACGCGCCTGCTGTTGGCGAGCCTCTCGATACTCATGAGCACCGGCGCCTGGGCCGACTTCACGGCGACCCCGACTGAAGCCCGGGCCATTGCCAAGGAAGCCTACCTGTACGGCTACCCGGTAGTGGAGATGTACAAGACGCTCTACACCCAAGCCGTCGACAAAGGCGGTGCCAACTACAAGGCGCCGTTCAACCATATCGGCAATACCGCCCAGGTGTTCACGCCCAGGGACACTGCCTTCGTCACCCCGAACGCGGACACGCCCTACTCTTTCGTATGGATGGACCTGCGCAAAGAGCCGCTGGTACTGACCCTGCCCAAAATCGACGACAACCGTTACTACTCGGTGCAGTTGATCGACCTCTACACGCAGAATATCGCCTACCTGGGCACTCGCAGCACCGGCAACAATGGTGGCCACTACATGATCGCCGGGCCCGACTGGAAAGGTCAGCAGCCTGTCGACGTCGACCGCGTGATCTACAGCGAAAGCAACATCGCCTATGCGCTGTACCGCACGCAGCTGTTTGATGAAAAGGACCTGAACAAGGTCAAGCAGATCCAGAATGGCTACAAAGTGCAGCCGCTGAGTGCCTACGTGAAGCAGCCTGCGCCGGCCAAAGTGGCGAAGATCGAATGGCCCAAACCCATGGCAACCATGACCGAAGGCCCGCAGCTGTTTCGCTACCTGAACTTCATGCTGGCCTTTGCCGCGCCCCAGGACAGTGAAAAAGACCTGATGGCGCGCTTTGCCAAGATTGGTATCGCCCCCGGCGCGCCCTTCAAGGTCAAGGACCTGACCACTGAACAGCGTAAAGCCCTGGAAGACGGGATCGCCGATGGCCGCGCCGAATTTGCTGCGTTCAAGAAAGACAAGGTCGATACCCACCAAGTCACCAGCAGCGACCTGTTCGGCAGCCGTGACCGCCTGAAAAACAACTACCTGTACCGCTACGCCGGCGCCAACCTGGGGATTTTCGGCAACTCCACCGACGAAGCCATCTACATGACCTACTTCGTCGACAGCGAAGGCAAACCGGCCAACGGCGCACGTCACAGCTACACCGTACATTTTGCCAAGGACCAACTGCCACCGGCCGATGCGTTCTGGTCGCTGACCATGTACGACGCCAAGACCAAGCTGTTGGCGCCCAACCTCAAGAAGCGCTACCTGATCAACTCAGCGATGCTGCCCAACCTCAAGCGGGACGCCGACGGCGGCCTGACCCTGGCCCTGCAGCACCACGAGCCGCCAAAAGCCGAACAGAGCAACTGGTTGCCGGCCCCACCCGGTCCGTTTTACGCCGTGCTGCGGATTTACCTGCCCAAGCCTGAGGTGGGCAATGGTCAATGGAAGTTGCCGCCACTGACACCGCTTAAGTGATGCTGCGGCACGCGCCTCAAAATATCAGGCCGACAAGGGAGCATCACGTGCACGACTAAAACCTGTGGCGAGGGAGCTTGCGCCCTTGCCACAGCCAGTAGTCAGGGCTTTTTGAGCTTCACAAAGGACTGATGCAAGTCCGACGCCCAGCCGTCGATCACGCTTTTCACGTCATCGGCCTTCATCACCTGCGAGTCGTTGGACAACGGCTTGCCGGTGCCTTTGCGCACCACTTGGGCAATCACTTTGCCGCTGCCACCGTCGAGGAACTGCGCCTCGGTGCCCAGGGTGGTTTCCTGGTCACGAATGCCGGTGCCGGTGCTCACTGCAGCTGCCACCAGCGCCACGGGCACGTACTCGTAGGGCTTGAGGCTTTCAGTCTTGCTGCTGACGGCGGTAATGGCCGCGCGCACCACGATCACACCTGGGCCCGGCGCGCTGGCCAGCGGCAGCGACTTGGCCAGCTCACGCTTGAGCGCCTGGTTGTAATAGGTGTTGATGCCGTTGAGGGTGCTGTCGGGAATTTTCGCGGTGGCTTGGGGTTTGGGGTAGAACTGCGTCGGTTCAATGAACACTGCCGTGTAGTTACTCAGGTTCAGGTCGGGGTCAACCCAGCGCATCACCGCAGCCCCTGAAGGCGACTTCGCCTCTTTGAGGTGGCTGTAGTCCGAGAGAAAGCCTGAATACTCGTCCGGTTGCGTTACCTTGCCGGCACAGCCGACCATTGCGATTGCAACGCACAGCGTGCTGATCATTAGCCTTGATTCCATCATTGAACTCCCTGGCAGTCATCGTCGAGACACTGAGCTGTAGGTATAGCCAACTCTGGGAAAATCGCTGTTATTTCAAGCGAGCTGTTTGACAGCGTTGCAACCTGCGTCAAAGCCGCGATCGCGCGGGATCAGGCTCTGCAGCTGCGCAGCCAGGAAGTTGGCATCGAAGGCAAAGGTGTCCGGGTCTTTCAAACCGTTGGTTTTCTTCCACAGCCAATCGTTTTTGTCCGCCGGCAGCACCAGTGACACACTGCCGTGTCGCGCGGCTGTCAGGCCCATTACCGACACGGCTATCGAGCCGCCTGCCCCCATCACTTCCGGCACAAATTCCACGGCCTTGCCAGTGATATGCACGGTGAGCTTCTCGGTCTTGAAGGTCGAACTCTCGGCCGGCAGGCCAGGGCCGCTGGCGACATAAGCTTCACGTTGGACTTCAAGCAAACCGACGCTCTTGACCGGCTCCAGCCACTGCTCAATGTGCCCGAACAGCTCACCCAGCTTTTGTGCCCAGCGCGCCGATTGCAGATCAAATTGCTGTTTTTTATGCGCTTCGCTGTCGGCGTAATGACGAAGCATCTCGCCCAGTTGCTGTATATCGTCCATTGCCAATTTCCTTGGGTGAGCCAGGTTGCGAGGCATGATCATGGCAGATGCGGCGGCCGGCCGTATGATTACCGCCCGCGAAACTGCACCGGTGATTTGGCCGGCAACTGCGTATGACTAATGCGTGGCCGATGGGTAAGGTGAAGCAACATTCCTTGTCCGGAGTATCGCATGCGCACTATCGGCCTTATCGGCGGCATGAGCTGGGAGTCCAGCGCCGAGTATTACCGCATCATCAACCAGCGCGTGCGTGACCAACTCGGGCCGCTGCGCTCGGCGCAACTGTTGATGTACAGCGTGGACTTCGGCCCGGTGGAGCAGGCTCAGCATGCCGGGCGTTGGGACGACACCGCACTGATCCTTGAAGACGCCGCGCGCCGCCTGCAGGCCGGCGGCGCGGACTGTGTGGTGCTGTGTACCAACACCATGCATTTGGTGGCGCCGCGTATCGAAGCGGCGGTGTCGATTCCATTCCTGCATATTGCCGACGCCGCAGGTACGGCGGCGGTCGACGCCGGTACGTTGACCGTGGGTTTGCTCGGCACTGCGTTCACCATGGAACAGGACTTTCTCAAATCCCGCCTGGCCGCGCAGGGCTTGACCGTGCTGGTGCCGGAAACACACGAGCGCCAGGCCGTACACCGTATCATCTATGAGGAATTATGTGTCGGGGTGATCAGCGAGGCTTCACGCGAGGTCTACCAACGTGTGATCGAATCACTGGCGGCGCGAGGTGCCCAGGCGATCATCCTGGGCTGTACGGAAATCGGCCTGCTGATCAAGCCGCAGCACAGCCACCTGCCGCTGCTGGACACCACCGAGCTGCATGCGCAGGCTGCGGTGGCGTTTGCACTGCAGGATTAAGCCGACTGGCGCAGGCGCGCCATGCTCACGGTGTCGACAAACCGGCCGTCACGCAGGGCGTAATCGCGCAGCAGGCCTTCAACCTCGAAGCCAAACTTTTTGTACAGGCCTTGCGCGGCTTGGTTGTCGGCATACACCCTGAGTTCCACACGGTGCAGGTTCATCCAGTTGTCGGCCACCTCCAGTGCGGCGCTCAAAAGCCGCGAACCCACGCCTTTGCCCTGCCAGGCCGTCGCCACGCCCATGCCGAATGAGCCGACGTGGCTGCGCCGCACGCGCAGGGTCTGTTCCAGGCCAAGCTGGCCAATCACCTCGCCGCCATGCACCGCCACCAGCTGTAGCCGCCGCTCATTATCGAGAGCCAGCTTGTTGCGCCAGGACTCCACCGACTGATAAGGCATTTGCAGCACCTGACGGCACACGGCCGGGTCGTTATAGAGCGCAGCGACGCCTTCCAGGTGGGCTTCGGTAAAGCGCTGGATCACGATATGGGGTTCAGGTGCGTGCATTGTGTTTCATCCTTTGAAAGACAAGTGGCCGGTCAGTGTAGGGGCCGAGGCGGCACGCTGGCTAGGGGCTGACGGTTGTGGAAGCCAGCTCCCACATGTCAACCACGCTGGCCGAGCGCCGTGCGCCATACCCGCGCAATGTCCACCGCGCGCTCACGCAGCAAACGCGGCGCCTCGCTGCACGCCTGCTCCAGGCTCATGGGGCCGCACGGCAAGGCGAACGCGGCGTCCACTCCATGGGCGTACATGTGCTCATAGCCTTCGCCCAGGGTGCCGGCGATCACGATGACCGGCACCCCATGACGCTGAGCAATCCGTGCCACGCCAAAAGGTGTTTTGCCACGCAGGGTTTGGGCATCAAAGCGGCCCTCGCCGGTGAGCACCAGGTCCGCGCCACGCACGGCCGCGTCCAGGCCCACCAACTCGGCGACCACCTCCACGCCCGCACGGAACTGCGCCCCGAGAAAGGCCTTGGCGGCAAACCCCAGACCGCCGGCCGCACCGCTGCCCGGCTCATCGCGTACGTCGTTGGGCAGAACCTGGGCACAGTGATCGGCAAAGTGCCCGAGCGCCGCGTCAAGTTGTTCGACTTGCTGTGGGTCAGCGCCTTTTTGCGGGCCAAAAATGGCGGACGCGCCGTGCGGCCCGCACAGCGGGTTATTCACGTCGGCGGCGATTTCAAACCGCACCTGGGCCAAACGTGGGTCCAGGTGCTCCAGGCTGATACGCGTCAGCCCGGCCAAGGCCAGGCCGCCCGGTGCAAGGGCCTGATCCTGGGCGTTGAACAACTGCACGCCGAGCGCCTGCATCGCGCCTGCCCCACCGTCGTTGGTGGCGCTGCCGCCGATCGCCAGGATGATGCGTTGCGCACCGGCATCCAGGGCTGCGCGGATCAGCTCGCCGGTGCCGAATGTGCTGCTGATGCACGCATCACGCTGGCCGGTCGGTACGCGTTGCAAGCCGCTGGCTTCGGCCATTTCGATCATTGCGGTGTGGCTGTCTGCAAGCCAGCCCCAGCGTGCTTCGACTGCCTCCCCCAGGGGCCCGCGCACCGTTTCGCGACGCAGTTCGCCGTTGCAGGCGGCGAGTACCGCATCCACCGTGCCCTCACCGCCGTCGGCCATTGGGCACTGGATTAACTGTGCATCCGGCCATACCTGAACGAGCCCGTCGGCAATCGCCTGGGCAACGCCTTCGGCACTCAGGCTGTCCTTGAATGAGTCGGGGGCGATGATGATTTTCATGGGCTTTCTCCGGTTTTTATAACGCCCATGCTGCCAGTTGCCATCGGCAATGACGCCGGTCCGATGCACAAGTGCCGGTGAGGTTTGTTGTTCATTCCGACAAAGCCTGGGGCAATAGCTGTACGCCGAGGTACAGCGCGAGCATGCCGTCGAGGGTCAGCGGGTCGACGCCGCTGAGTTCGGCAATGCGTTCCATGCGGTAACGCAGGCTGTTGCGGTGAATGCCCAGGGCATCGGCACAAGCCTGGCTTTGGCCGTCGTGTTCACACCAACTGCGCAAAGTAGCCAATAACTGGCCGTTGGCGTCCTTGGCCAGGACTTTGCGCAAGGGGTTGAGCAATTCGTCCAGGGCGTCGTCGTTGCGGTGGCGCCAGAGCATCACCGGCAGGCGGTAGCGATTGAGGGTCAACAGCTGCGTTTGCGGCAGGATATCGCGACCATAGGCCAGCAAGTCTGTGACGCGGCGGTAACAGCGGCGCAACCCGGCCAGGCCATCGGCCTGCCCGCCAACCGCCACGCGCAAGACCTTCCAGCCCAGGCCCTGAAGTTTTTCCAGCAGTTTTGGGTTATCCACTGGAGTCGCCGCAGGCCTGCACCACAGCAAGGAAAACTGTGCAGAACTGACGCACCAACTGTCCGGGAATCGGCTGCTCAACCAGGCACTCAAGGCCTCCGCTGATTGGCCTGCACCCAGTTCGAACAGGTAGGGCGTGCGGGCCAGCTGGGGTTTGAGCCCCAACTGCCGGGCTTCATCGACCAGGCGCGGTGAGTCACCGCTGTCGGCCAGCAGCAAGGCCAGCAGATCATCACAGCGTTGGCGCCGCCACTGCTGCTCGGCTTGTTGATGGCGATGGCTGACCAGCATTTCGGCAGTCATGCGCACCAGTTGCGCGTAGGTGCGCAACAACTCAGGCTCGCCGGTGATGCCCAGCACGCCGATCAGGCGCTGGTCGTGCATCAACGGCAAATTGATGCCGGGCTGCACACCTTTCAGGTGTTTGGCGGTCTGGCCATCGATTTCCACGACCCTGCCGTTGGCCAACACCAATTGCGCGCCTTCATGCCGGGTGTTGATTCGCTCCGGTTCGCCACTGCCGAGAATCAGGCCCTGACTGTCCATGACATTGACGTTATAGGGCAGGATCGCCATGGTGCGATTGACGATATCCTGCGCCAGGTCATGATCCAGCTCGAACATGGGGCTAAGTTCCTTTAAAGGCGTGGTTGTACAGAAGCACAGCGCAAAGCCCGCTTGACTGTGCGCGGGCACAAAGACAGCACCCAGCAAGGTGGCCGAGACTCTTTGGGCGATCAACGTTACCCTCGCATCGCGAAAAATCATAATAAAGAGAGACTGCCATGTCACAGAGCGCCGCTGCCACACTGGCCACCGATGACGATAAAAACGCCATCTACAAGCGCATTACCCTGCGCCTGATCCCCTTCATTTTTATCTGCTACTTGTTCAACTACCTTGACCGGGTGAACGTTGGCTTTGCCAAGTTGCAGATGCTCGATGCGTTGAAATTCAGCGAAACGGTATACGGCCTCGGTGCCGGGATCTTCTTTATCGGCTACGTGCTGTGCGGCGTGCCGAGCAACCTGGCGCTGACCAAATTCGGCCCACGGCGCTGGATTGCACTGATGATGATTGTCTGGGGCACACTTTCCACGTGCCTGCTGTTCGTCACCACCCCCAGCCACTTCTACGGCTTGCGCCTGCTGACCGGTGCCGCAGAAGCCGGGTTCTTCCCCGGCGTGGTGCTGTACCTCTCGCAGTGGTTCCCGACCTTTCGCCGTGGGCGGATCATGGCGTTGTTCATGTCGGCAATTCCGGTGTCCGGCCTGCTGGGCAGCCCGTTTTCCGGCTGGATCCTCAACCACTTCGCCGCGGGCCAGGGCGGCCTGGCGGGCTGGCAGTGGATGTTCCTGCTGCAAGGCATTCCCACCGTGATACTCGGCGCCCTCGCCTACTTCCTGCTCAGCGACAGCTTTGCCAACGCCAAGTGGCTCACGCCCCATGAGCGTGCGGTGCTGGAAGCCGATCAGGCGACGGATTTGGCCAACAAGCCGAAAACCACCACCGATTCGCTCGGCGAAGTGTTCAAGAACCCGGCGATCTGGGCGTTCGGGCTGATCTACTTCTGCATCCAGAGCGGCGTGTACGCCATCAACTTCTGGCTGCCATCGATCATCAAGAACCTGGGCTTCAGCGATAACCTGGTGATTGGCTGGCTGAGTGCGATCCCTTACCTGCTGGCCGCCGTGTTCATGCTGCTGGTGGGCCGCTCCGCCGATTTGCGCAAGGAACGTCGCTGGCACTTGGTGGTACCGATGTTGATGGGCGCGATTGGCCTGGTGATTGCGGTGAACTTCGCCACCACCCCGGCCCTTGCGATTCTCGGCCTGACCATCGCCACCATGGGCGCCCTTACCGGCCTGCCGATGTTCTGGCCGGTGCCCACTGCCCTGCTCAGTGCGGGTGCGGCGGCTGGCGGTTTGGCGCTGATCAACTCCATGGGCCAGATGGCGGGGTTCCTGAGCCCGTATATCGTCGGCTTTGTGAAGGATGCCACCGGGTCGACGGACATGGCGTTGTACTTGCTGGCGGCGGTGATTGTGGCCGGCAGTGTGCTGGCGTTGCGCATGACGCGTACCTTGAAGGTATAGCGCGGCCTCTGTGGGAGCTGGCTGGCCCGCGATGCAGACACCTCGGTGTATCAGGTACACCGAGTTGATGCCATCGCAGGCCAGCCAGCTCCCACACAAGCAGGTCCCACATTTCTATTTTGTGTTTACAACAGGCCGCCGCCGTCGATATCCAACACGGCGCCGGTTATAAAGCCATTTTCCATGGCCAGCACATACCCTGACGCGACCTCCTCTGCTTGACCCACTCGCCCCACCGGCAACGCCCCTGCGGCCTTGGCGAACATCGCCAAGCGTTGCTCTTCTGCCAGCCCGGCATACGCTGGCGTGTCGATCACGCCGGGGCTGATCACGTTGACGCGCCGTGGTGCCAGTTCTTTTGCCAACTGCTTGCCCAACGCTTCAGTCGCAGCATTGATACCCGTCTTGATGAACTGCCCTGCCATTAACTTACGGCCCAACTGGCCCGAGGTGAGGCTGATGCTGCCGTGCTCAGCCAAAAATGGCAGTGCCTGCTGGATCGCACGTAAGGCGCCCCAGAGTTTCACGTTGAAATTATCCTGAGCCTCGTCCAGGTCCGTCTCGATCAACGGTTTGGCCCGCACCGACGGGCCGGAGGTAAACACCAGATGATCAAAGCGCCCGACCGTTTCGAACAACCGTTGCAACGAAGCGCTGTCGGTGACGTCGACGGGTTCGCTGCGTACGCCATTGTCGACACCGGAGGTCAAACGGCGCCCGGCCAGCACCACCTGTGCGCCACGGGCGGTGGCGGCCTCGGCCACGGCGGCGCCGATGCCGCTGCTGCCGCCGATCACGATGACGGTTTTACCGCTGAGGGAAGATGTCATGGGGTTGTTACCTGGCTAAGAAAGTGAGCGTTGATCTTCTCAGCTTGGCAATCGGCGAAAAATCCCGGTAAAACGACAAGATCTTTAAAGGATTTTTACAAATGAGCTCGACCCTGGACCTTGAAGTGTTCGTGCGTACCGCCGACACCGGCAGCCTGTCGGCGGCGGCGCGCAGCCTCAACCTCACCCCGGCGGCGGCAAGTATTGCGCTCAAGCGCCTGGAAACCCGGCTGGGCATCCGCTTGCTCGCCCGCTCGACACGCAGCATGCGCCTGACCGAAGAAGGCCGACGCTACCTGGACAGCGTGCGGGTGGCCCTCGAAGCGCTGGCCGAAGGTGAACAGGCGATCAAGCAACAAGGCCAGAGCTTGAGTGGGTTATTGCAACTGGCGGCACCTTCGGACTTCGGCCGTAACGTACTGCTGGGTTGGCTGGATGAGTTCAAGCTCGAACACCCGACTATCCGCCTGCAGTTGCTGCTTAACGACAGCAACGCGGATTTGTTTCGTGACACCGTCGACATCGCCCTGCGCTTTGGTGTGCCAAGGGATTCCAGCCTGGTGGCGTTGCCTGTGGTGCCTGGCCACCATCGCATCCCCTGCGCCAGCCCCGACTACCTGGCGCGCCATGGCACACCGCGCACGCCGGCTGACCTGGCGCAGCACAGCACGTTGCGCTACATGCGCCGTGGGCAGGCGAATAGCACCTGGTACTTTCGCCAGGGTGCCTTGCTGCAGGAGGTGGAGGTGTCGGGCGACTACCTGAGCGATGACGGTGAAATCGTGCGGCGCTGGGCGCTGGCAGGCCACGGCATCGCTTATAAGGCCAACCTCGATATTGCCGGCGATATCAAGGCCGGGCGGCTGGTGCCGTTGCTGCCCGACTGGCAAGGCGAGCCCACGCCGTTCAACCTGATGTGCCCACACCGCCTGCAAGTGTCGGAACGGGTGAAAGTGCTGCATGGCTTTTTACAGCAGCGTTGCCAGGCCTTGCTCAATCCATGAAGAAACACGCGCAGGGCTTGTTCCAGAGCTGCCGAGTCTGGTATTGCATGGGTAACGTTTACCTGCCATGAGGAGCTTTGCATGATTTACCGCACATTGGGCCAGTCCGGGTTGAAGGTCAGCGCACTGACCCTGGGCACCATGATGTTTGGCGAGCAGACCAACACGCAAGACTCGCTGCGCATCATCGACAAGGCCTGGGACCAGGGCATCAATTTTATCGACACGGCCGACGTCTACACCGGCGGGCGCTCCGAGGAAATCGTCGGCGAAGCGATCACCCGCAATCGGGCGGATTGGGTGGTGGCGTCCAAAGTCGGTTTCGGCCCGGCAGACGGTTTGCCCAACCGCAGTGGCTTGGGCCGCAAGCGCATGTTCAATGCGTTGGAAGCGAGCCTGACACGCCTGGATACCGACTACCTGGATATCTACTACCTGCACCGTGAGGACCACGGCACACCGCTGGAGGTCACCGTGTCGGCGATTGGCGACCTGATCCGCCAAGGCAAAATCCGCCACTGGGGGCTGTCCAACTACCGGGGCTGGCGTATCGCCGAAGTGATTCGCCTGGCCGAACGCCTGGGTGTCGACAAACCTGTTATCAGCCAGCCGCTGTACAACATCGTCAACCGTCAGGCTGAAGTCGAGCAGATCACCGCAGCCGCTGCCTATGGCTTGGGCGTGGTGCCTTACAGCCCATTGGCACGCGGGGTACTCAGTGGCAAATACGCGCCCGACGTGACACCCGAAGCCGGCAGCCGTGCGGCGCGCCAGGACAAACGCATCCTGGAAACCGAATGGCGGGTGGAGTCGCTGCGCATCGCCCAGCAGATTCAGCAGTACACCCAAGGGCGCGGCGTGGGGATTGTCGAGTTTGCGATTGCCTGGGTGCTGAATAACGCGGCGGTCAGTTCGGCCATTGTCGGGCCGCGTACCGAGGCGCAGTGGGACGCGTACACCGGGGCGCTGGACGTGAAGATCACGGCAGAAGATGAAGCGTTTATTGACTCGCTGGTGACGCCGGGGCATTCGTCTACGCCGGGGTTTAATGATGTGAGCCATTTTGTCTCGGGCCGCATTGCGCGCTCGTAGCAGATAAAAACCGTTCGCCCTGCCCTTGTGGCGAGCAGGTAAACCTGCTCGCCACTGTTTCAAGCAAAGCCCTGCCCGTGAGTAAATTTCTGCAAAACGCCCCTAAACAGTGCGACCAACCATCACCAAAAGCACCATAATCACCTGCTGAAACTCCCCTTCTTTGTGTATCAGACAGTTTTCGCGAGGACAGTGTGTCTAAAGGTGTTGTTTTATCGGTCTTGGCCTCGGTGTTGTTTGCCGTGATGTACTACTTCACCTCGCTGCTCACGCCCTTGAGCGGCCTGGAGATTTTTGGTTGGCGCATGCTGCTGACCGTGCCGTGCATGACTGTGTTCATGATCGTCAGCGGTGAATGGCGGCGTGTGTGGGAGTTGCTGCAAATGCTGGCGGCGAAGCCGCGATTGATCGGCGGCGTGGTGCTTTCGTCCGCGCTGCTGGGCGTGCAATTGTGGCTATTTATGTGGGCGCCGCTGAACGGGCGCAGCCTGGATGTGTCGGTGGGGTATTTCCTGTTGCCGCTGACCATGGTGTTGACCGGGCGCCTGGTGTACGGCGAACGCTTGTCGCGCTTGCAGCAGATCGCGGTATTTTTTGCCGCACTCGGGGTGCTTAATGAGCTGTACCAGGCCGGTGGTTTTTCCTGGGCCACCCTGGTGGTGATCATCGGTTACCCGGTGTATTTCGTGGTGCGTAAATACCTGCACACCGATCATCTGGGCGGCTTGTGGCTGGACATGGCGCTGATGCTGCCGGTGGCCTGGTGGTTTGTGCAGCATGGCGAACAAGGTTTTGCGGTGCTGGATGTGCATCCCAAGCTCTATGCCTTGATCCCGATACTGGGTTTGATCAGTGCTTCAGCGCTGGTGAGCTACATCATCGCCAGCCGTTTATTGGCCTTTAGCCTGTTCGGGTTGCTCAGCTATGTGGAGCCGGTTTTACTGCTCTTTGTGGCCTTGTTGTTGGGCGAAGGCATCAAGGGCGGGCAATGGCTGACGTATATTCCGATCTGGCTGGCCGTGATGGTGCTGGTGTATGAAGGCTTCAAACATTTGGTGCGTCAGCGCAAAGCTTAAAAGGTGCAGGCACTAAAAAGCCCGGCTGAAAACCTTCTCGCCGGGCTTTTTTGTTGCTGACGCTTAGTCGGTGGTCAGTACACCGCGACGTACCTGGTCGCGCTCGATCGACTCGAACAGCGCCTTGAAGTTGCCCTCGCCAAACCCATCGTCGCCTTTGCGCTGGATGAATTCGAAGAACACCGGGCCCATCAGGGTTTCCGAGAAGATCTGCAGCAGCAGGCGCTTGTCGCCCTCGATCGAGGAGCCGTCCAGCAAAATACCGCGCGCCTGCAGTTGGTCCACCGGCTCGCCGTGGTTTGGCAGGCGGCCTTCGAGCATTTCGTAGTAGGTGTCCGGCGGCGCGGTCATGAAGCGCATGCCGATCTTCTTCAACGCATCCCAGGTCTTGACCAGGTCTTCGGTGAGGAACGCCACGTGCTGGATGCCCTCGCCGTTGAACTGCATCAGGAACTCTTCGATCTGGCCGGCGCCCTTGGACGATTCCTCGTTCAGCGGGATGCGGATCATGCCGTCCGGGGCACTCATGGCCTTGGACGTAAGGCCGGTGTATTCGCCCTTGATATCGAAGTAGCGTGCTTCACGGAAGTTGAACAGTTTCTCGTAGAAGTTGGCCCAGTAGGCCATGCGGCCGCGATACACGTTGTGGGTCAGGTGGTCGATGACCTTGAGGCCCGCCCCTACCGGGTTGCGGTCGACACCTTCGAGGTACACGAAGTCGATGTCATATATCGAGTTGCCTTCACCGAAGCGGTCGATCAGGTACAGCGGCGCACCGCCGATGCCCTTGATGGCCGGCAGGTTGAGTTCCATCGGGCCGGTTTCGATATGGATCGGTTGGGCGCCCAGTTCCAACGCGCGGTTGTAAGCCTGCTGCGAGTCTTTGACCCGGAACGCCATGCCGCACACCGACGGGCCGTGTTCGGCGGCGAAGTACGAGGCCAGGCTGTCGGGCTGGTTGTTGAGGATCAGGTTGATCTCGCCCTGGCGGTACAGGTGCACATTCTTGGAGCGGTGGGTCGCGACTTTGGTGAAGCCCATGATCTCGAAGATCGGCTCCAGGGTGCCCGGAGTGGGCGATGCGAATTCAATAAATTCAAAGCCCATCAGGCCCATTGGGTTATCGTATTGGTCGGCCATTTCGGCACCTCATCATTCTTGTAAGTAGCAAGCAGTCAATTACAGGCAAGGATGAGGTTGCAGGGTGGCGCGCACGAGAGACCCCGCACGCTGCGGGCGAGGAAGTCACCAAAGATCAGGGGGGAGCCGAGTAGCTTCATGATTACATCAGTCTCTGACGGCCGAGGCTTGCGTGAGCGCAAGTCCATATTCTTGTATGCGTAAATCGATTCTACACAGCGTAACAGTATTTGTCCGCACTCTCATCAAATCCCTATTGCGCTGGGCTGCGCAAGGGGTTTGTTGCACAGATAGATGCCCAACAGGATCACCGCGCCGCCGAGCGCCATGGGTAACGTTAGCTGTTCGCCAAGCAGCAGCGCGCCGCAGATCACCGCCGTCAGCGGGTTCAGCGCGATAAACACGCCTGCGCGGGTCGCGCCGATACGCCGGATGCCATCGTAATAGCCGATGTACGCCAGCGCGGAGCCGAGCACGCCCAAATACAACAGGCTCACAACCTGCGGCAGGTGCAGGCTGCCAAGCCCTGCAAGCGTGAAGCGCCCGGCGAGCGCGGTGACAGCCGTCAGCATCAGGGTGCCCAGCAGCACTGACCAGGTGACCGTTTGCAACGGCCCCAGGCTTTGATTCAATGCGCGGGAAAACAACGAGTAAATCCCCCACCCCAGCACACAGCCGAACACCAGCAGGTCGCCCTGCCAGGTACTCGATGCACCTTGCAGCAACTGCGGGTTGCGACTGACGATCACCGTCGCAGCGCCGGCCAGGCACAACGCGATACCCAGCACCCTGGCAGTGCCGAGGCGCTCTTTGAACAACCACCAGGAAACCAGGCCGATCACCGCCGGATTCAACGCCACGATCAACGAAGCGCGCGAGGCGTTGATGTACTGCAGGCCGTAGAAAAAACACAGGTTGTAGAAAAAGATCCCGAAAAACCCCAGCACCGCCAGATGCAGCAGTTGCCGGGGACGTGGCCGCGCCAGCGGGATGCGTGCACACAGCATAAACAGCAGCAGCGCAAGGCTGGCCAGGATAAACCGCAGGCTGGCGGCCAGCAGCGGGTCGACTTGATTGGCCAGGTAACGTCCGGCGACAAAAGTGCCACCCCAAATCATGGTCACAGCGGCCAGCTTCAGGTAGGTGAGGCGATCAGACGGAGGTTGCATTAGCAGTTGCTCGACAGGCGACAGGATGGGCATATTCTTCGACTAATGATCAGTAATCGTAAAATGAGCCTTTACTCATGACCTTGACCCAACTGGAAATTTTTTCTCTGGTGGCCGAGCTGCAAGGTTTCACCAGTGCGGCGCACCGCCTGGGCATCAGCCAGTCGGCGGTGTCCCATGCCGTCAAGGCCCTGGAACAGGAGCTGGGCGTGGAATTGTTTCGGCGCCACCAGACGCTGGTGGAGCTGAGCGATATCGGCGCGCAATTACTCGGGCGCGCCCGTGCCATGCTGGGTCTGGCCGCGACCTTGCAGCAGGAAGCCGCCGATGCCCGTGGGATGAAGCGCGGTACCTTGCGCATCGGCTCCTTCGGCCCCACCGCGTCGGTGCGTTTGTTGCCGGCAATTCTCAGCCATTTCCGGATGGCCTACCCCGGCATTGAAGTGCATGTGGACGAAGGGCCAGACCGGCAAGTTATCCAGTGGCTGGACGAGCGGCGCGTCGACGTGGGTTTTGTGGTGCTCGCCGACACGCCAACAGACAGTGAACGCTTCGACACCGTGGCGTTGTTGGAGGATCAGTTGGTCGCGTTGTTGCCGCCCACCCATGCGCTGGTTGCCAGCGCGTCGGTGCCTTTACAGGCACTGTGTGATGATCCGTTCATCCTCACCGAAGCCGGCTCATCGGAGCTGGTGATGCGCTTGTTCAGCGTCGTCGGTTTGCGGCCCAACGTGCGTTATCGTTGCGCGCAATTGCTCAGCACGCTGGCGGCCGTCAGCCGTGGCGACGGCGTGAGCATCGTGGCGCAGGCATCGCTGCCCGATCACGCCGACGGCCGTTATGTCGAGCGGCCGTTGTCGCCGCCCGTGCCGCGCCGCATCGGCCTGGCGGTGCTGGATCGCCGCCAGGCCTCGCCTGCCACACTGGCTTTTCTCGCGCTTGCGCAGAAGTGGGTCACCGATAGACCAGGGTAAATGTCGCCAGGCCATTGGCCGTGCCGGGTTCAATCGTCGCGGCAGTCTGGATGTAGTGCGCCGTCAACGGCAGTTCGAAGGTGCCATTGGCGCCAGCGCGGCCCAGGGGTTGATCGGCAGTACGAGCGCCCGCAGCGGGGCCATAAGTGATCACGCGACCACCAAACAGCACCTGCAAGGCCACGCCCTTCGCGGTAGAACTGGCGGTCAGCGAAAGCCGATCACTGCGGTTGGCCGGTTGCGTCTGGTCGACCAATGTCACCCGCACGTGCTGCTGTGGACTGCCGACGGGGCATTGCAAAGTGATCGTCCCGCTGCCATTGCCGGCGACGCTGTGAATGCCCTTGAAGGCTCGGCTTTCCACGGCCCCCAAGGCAATCGCCACGGTGGAGGTCGACACACTGCAGGTGGGCCGGCTGGGTTCGCCGATTTCGATGCTGCCGAAGTTAAAGGCATGATACGTAGGGTTGGTGTACAGGTTTAGGCCCGAGAATGTTCGAGGTGTGACCGTGCCGCCCTGGATGGGGCCCGTGACCACAAAAAACACCCGCCCACGTACACCCCAAGTCGCCAGGCCGGGGTGGATGGGCCCGCGCAAAAGCGTGTTGCCAGTGGTCACGATTCGCATCGGGCCGCCGTCACGGTCCTGCGCCATAAACGCAAAACCGACGCCCTGCACGCCGGTCTGATACACCGGCATGGCGAGCGACGAGTGGCCCAAATATTGGCCGGTCCAACGAATGTCTCGGGATATATTGATGTACGACCAGTATTTGATGATGACGTCGGTCGTGTAAGTGCACCTGAGTCCATGCGCGGCTTCAATGGGATAGCCATCCGGGCTACCCAGTACCTGGCCGACCACCGGGTTGGCCGGGACGTTGATACGCGGCACCGAAAGTACCGTCGGCGAGCCGGGATCGCAGGCGACGCCGGCCTGGGCGCTTGCGGTGAGCATGATGACTGCGCAGGCCAGCACGGCAAGCATCACCCGCCGCGTGCGGCAAGGAAGCTTCATCAACTGTTTTCCTTGTGTGTAGAGGTGTCGGGGGTGCATCGGCTGACCAATTGGTCCGCACTTTGCTGGCGCCGGTCGGGGTCTCGGGGCGGCAACCGGTAATGGATAAAACAACGATCGCGCGCCGCTTGCGCCCACTGCACGGTCAACCTGCCGTGGTCGGCAACCCCGCGCACAAAGGCCTTGCCCGCCTGGCCGACAACCCCCACTTCGTTGCCCTGTTCATCCAATACCTGGGCGGCGAACGGCAACGGCTTGCCATTCGGATGGGTCGCCTTGATCACCACCGCCCGGCCGCTGACGGTCTCGAACTTGACCAGCGATATTGCGCCCAAGGTCGGTACCACGGAGCGGTTCGACTCCTTTAATTCCACGTCCATGGGCATGCCTTGCGGGTCGATGTCCACGGCGTTGGGCTGGTACGCCCGCAAAGCAGGCATGACCCCATAACCCTGCTTGTTGATAAGCACCCCGGAACCGCCGAGCTGCGCTCCCTGGGCATCCGGGGCATGCACCAGCGCCGACGCTTCACCGAGGTTTTGTGCCAGGGTGACGCCACCGCTGTGGGCGATCAGGCCGCCGTCGACGCTCACGGACACTTGCGCATTGCGCCGGCTCTGACCATACCCGCCGCGCAGGTTGGCGGCGTGACTGCGATAGCCTGCATAGGCGTTGAAACTTGAACCGCCGTGATCGCCGCTGCCACGACTGCCGACCAGGCCGTAATGGGTGTGCGCCTTCTCCCCCAGCAAGCCATTGATGCCGAGTTGTTGCTGACTGCCGCGTGAATCACCCGCATCCCGCGACAGTGAACTGCTCAGGGTCGGTGCGTGCGTGCCCTCGCCCAATGGCATGGAGAGGCTCAATACCCAGTGATTCTCCACGCGTTCGGTGCGCGTCGAGCGGCCGAAGAAAATGTCCTCGGCGCGTTCACGGTCGCTCGCCCGATACAGTTCGCTGACCCTCGAACGCTGCGCCGAGAGGTTCCAGCTCAGTGACTTCCAGTTGGCCCCATAACTGGCGGTGAACGACGTCTGGCGCCCTTGCTGCCCGGCCCAGTAGTCAGTAGAGCTGCCATACACACTCAGGGTGCCCTCCCCCAACTGCTGGCTGATCGTCAGGTCCAGGCGGCTTTTTTGCCGCGCATAGCTGTCCAGGTTCCCGCCGTGACGGCCCAGATCGCGCACATTCAAGGCGTCCGGCAGGTTCAGGTAGCCGGCGGTCGAGAAGCGATAGGCGCCGAGCGCAAAATGCGTTCCCGAAAACGGCAGGTTCTTGTTATAGGCCAGGCCAAGGCTTTGTCCGCGCGCTACCGCCTGCCCCTGCACCTGTGTGCGCGAGTGGGTGGTGTCCAGGGCGAACGCACCAACGGCTGTACTTAGCGCCAGGCCCGCCTTGCCTTGGCTATAACCCTTGGAAAGGGTGGTGCCCCCGTAAACGGTGAGGCTGTCGATCAGCCCATGTTGCAGCGTGCCTTGAAACACCGAGGCGTTGGCATCGCTGACGCCATGCTGCTGCACCTGTCCCACCGTTGCGCTGTAGTGCGTGGCGCCGTAACGCAATAGCTGCGGGGCCACCGAATAAGGCACGACAAAGGTGCTGCGCCGCCCATCTACCTCGGTGACACTGACGTCGAGGTCGCCTCCGTAGCCCGTGGGGTAGAGATCATCGATCACAAAAGGCCCGGGCGCCACCGTGGTTTCGTAAAGGGTGTAGCCGTTCTGGCGCACCGTCACCGTGGCATTGCTGTCGGCAACACCGCGCACCTGAGGCGCATAACCTTGTTGCGACGGCGCCAGCATCCGGTTATCAGTGGCCAGCGTAACGCCGCGCACGCGCACGCCGTCGAGGATCTGGCCGCTGCTGAAACTGTCGCCCACGGTCAGTTGCGACTGCCAGGCGGCAACGGCGCGTTGCAGGTAGGTGGCCGTGGCTTGATAAGGCAAGTGGCCGCTTCGTGAAGCCCAGGCTTGCCCGCCCTGGTGGCGCAGCCGCCAGTCACCCAGGTTGACCCCGCCGTCCAGGCCCAGGTAACCGCGATCTTCACCCGCACCCGAGGTCACCGCCGCGGCGCTGAAGGTGTAATTGAGCAGCGCGGCATCAATGCCTGCGTCCCATTGGGCGGGGTCAACGTAGTCGCGAGCAGAGCGATTGATGTAGACCTGCGGGATACTCACGTCCAGGGTCAGGGACTCGACATCGACATGGCTGCTGGCCATGGGAATCCATGCGGCGAAATCGCGACAAGCCTCCTCGACGGCTGCCTCGGTGTTGCGCAGTACCACCCCGAGTTCGGCCAGTTGTTGCGCGCTCACACAGGGGTGCGCAGCGTTGTGTTTGTCCACGTTTACGAAGGTGATCGGGCGACGGCCCAGTGATTGCCCGTTGAGTATCACGTCAACGCGATAAACCCCAGGCGTCAACACATTGCCGGTATTGAAGCGCGAGAGATCCGCCGGGCTGGACACACCGCTGGTAAAAGCCTCCAGATCAAACAACAACGGGGCAGCCTCGGCCGATAGCACAAGCGTGCTCAGCAAGCCGAACAGCAACAGCAGTCTAGGATGAGAAAGCAGCCAGGCAGCGCCTTGGCAGAATGTGAGTGGCAACAAGGCTGGCATAGTCAGAACTTCAGAGGAGCACGCTGCGGCGCGGAAAACGTGCCGTAGTCATTGATGAATTTGAAATGCACTTGCGCATCGGCGGGGATGGTCTGCACGGCCTTGTGCACCCTCAGGGTCAGGTTGCCGCCAGGCGGCACCATGCCCTCTTGCGCCTGCAGCAGCGGCGCGTCTTTTTGCGGGCCCATGGCCAACGCCACCTCGTTGAATGTCACGTGATAGGCCGATGGGTTGTGTACCTCCAGCAGCGCCACCTGGGCACTGCGGCGCAAGGTCCAGCGTAATTGCGTGGGCGCTTCGTTCGGGCTGCCGGGCAGATCGGCCGGGCGAAAAAACACTTTGGTACGGATACGAAAGGCGAACTGCAGGTGGTTGGCCGGGGCATCATCGGCCTCGGTGTTGACCTTGGGCGGGATCTCCAGCGCATTGAGCCAAAACAACGATTCCCGATCCGCCGGCAGTGGCTCTTGGGTGTAAACCAGGCGCACGGCCTGGCTTTTCTGCGGGTTCAGGCGAAACACCGGCGGCGAAAGGCTGAAAGGCACCTCGCTGTTAGAGGGGTCTGACGCCGGGTCTCCCTGGTCCAGCCACACCTGTACCAGGCGCGGAGCGCGTTCGTCGTCGTTGGTCAGGCGCAAGGTGATTTCGCGACGCTGTTGCGGGTAAATGTGCCGCGTACCGTCGATCACTACGCCGGCATGGGCAATGGATGGCCATCCGCTGCACACCGAAATGGCGAGCAGCAAGGCAATTGCGAACAGGAGTCGAGCAAACATGGGGCGGTCCTCCAAGGCGCTGTCCGGAGCCTGGCGAACCGCCAGGCTCCGGGCCCTGATCAGGGGAACGTGACGGAGTACAGCACCTGCGTGCTTACCGGGCCTGGGGTTGCGGCGCCGGTGGCGAAGTACTGGGCCGCAAACGGCAGCGACGCTTCACCGTTTTCAGGGACTTTTGCGCTGCTCGAATTGAGCGCCAGGCGCAAGTCCATAGGCTTATGGGTTGTGCCGTCGACAATCTGCACCTCAACGAGGCTGGCAGGCGCGGGTTTGGCCGGCGCTTGATTCTTCAAGTTGCCGGTAGCCGGGTTGATCGCCGGGCTGCTGCTCTCAAACAACACCGCCACCGTCGTATCCTTGGGGCACGCCCCCACACGCACGACAAACGGGGTGGTGCCGGCTGTCTGACCTTTTGCCGCCAGCGCGCTGGCCTGAACCTTGTTGAGTACAACGGCAAAGTTCGGGCTGGCGCCAGGCGCCGAGCCTGCCCCGCCACTGATACTGCAGGTGGTGCCGGTGATTTCACCGGTCAAGCTGATGGTACCGTCTGCGGCAAAAGCAGGCAGCGCGGCGACGCCGGTAGCGGCCAGGAAGGCCGCGGCCAGTCGGAGGTTATTCATTGCAGGTAGTTCCTTATCAAGTCGCGTTAACGGGTTACGAAACGAATTTCAACAATTGAAAGACGAGGGTCGACCGTCCCGCCAGAAGTGGGCTGAAACGGCTGAGAGAGAGGCTGGAAGGGGCGGTGCTTCGAAGTCTCTTACTTTTTGCAACGATGTTTATCTTGCCAAGCAGAGACAATCGCAACAACTGACCGAACGGCTAGGTCAAGGCGTGCCAAACAAGTGAGCGACACTGCGCAATGCCAACTATCATCGGCACACACCCGTCTTTTTATTCCGTTATTGGCTGCCTCTATGCCCCTCACTGCCAAAGGCCCCCGAAGCCGAACCGCACGCGCGCTCATCAGCAGTGCCTGCGGCCTGATTCCCGTTTTATTGGGGGTTGTGATTCTTCATTGGCAAGCCGAACGCACCCTTGAGCAAAGCACCGCCCAAACCGCGCTGGAGGCTGTGCGCCAGTTCGATTTAATGCTCGACAACACCGCCCTGGCCGCCCAGACACTACTGCCGCTGGCCGGCCAGCCTTGCGACAACGGCGCGCAACTGGCACTGCGCGAGCAGGTGACGCGGCGCCCTTTTGTGCGGGCAACCACCTTGTCCTGGCAAAAAAACATCTATTGCAGCTCGTTGTTCGGCGACAGCTACCAGTCACCGGTCAACCCGGACGACTACGTAGCGGGCACGCTGTGGTTGATGAACGGCAACCCGGTAACGCCCGATACTGCGTTATTGGTTTACCGTCGGGTCGATGGCGATAAAGCCGCGTTTGCCTCGGTTGACGGCTACCATCTGACCAACGCCTTGCGCCTGATCAGCCGCTACGCGCACCTGATCCTGCAAGTGGGGCCCAACTGGCTGGACGCTGACGGCAAGGTGCACACCACTGCGATGCCGCAGTTTGCGGTGGCCCATCAGCACCTGGCCTCTGAGCGTTACCCGTACAGTGTCGATGCCGGCATGCCCGTCGGTGAGGTGTGGCGGTACATGGAGGCGCGTTACCCGGCGCTGTTCAGTCTGTTGGTGTTCTTTGGGGTACTGGCGGGCGCGCTGGCCCACTGGCTGCAAAAGCGCTCGTCCGCGCCGACCCATGAGTTGCAGCGGGCACTGGGGGCCAATGAATTCATTCCGTATTTCCAGCCAGTGGTGCGTGGCGACACCCGCGAATGGGCCGGTTGTGAAGTGTTGATGCGCTGGCGGCACCCGAAGGAAGGCCTGGTTCGTCCTGACCTGTTTATCCCGCTGGCCGAACATTCGGGCCTGATCGTGCCGATGACCCGCTCGTTGCTACGCCAGACCGCCGCACAACTGGCCCCGCATGCCGGACGCTTCAGCCCGGGCTTCCATATCGGCGTGAACATCACCGCCAGTCACTGCCAGGACCTGGACCTGGTGCAGGACTGTCGGGAATTTCTCGCTGCGTTCGCCCCCGGCCAGGTGACGCTGGTACTGGAGTTGACCGAACGTGAGCTGATTCAGCCGACCGACACCACCGCCCGCCTGTTCGACGCCCTGCATCAACTGGGGGTGATGATCGCGATTGATGACTTCGGCACCGGCCATTCCAGCCTGGGTTACTTGCGCAACTTCAATGTCGACTACTTGAAAATCGATCAAAGCTTTGTCGCCATGATCGGCGCCGATGCACTCTCACGGCATATTCTGGACAGCATCATAGAACTCAGCGGCAAGCTGGACCTGGGTATTGTGGCCGAGGGCGTGGAAACAGCAGAGCAATGCGAATACCTCGCGGCCCAAGGTGTGGACTTCCTGCAGGGCTACCTGTTCGGTCGGCCGTTACCCTGTGAAGCGTTCATTAAGTCGCTGACCAGCCATTGAATAGCCATCTAGTGCGGAGGATGAAATAATCTTATTCAGGTAACGCCGTGATTTACTCGTGCGGCATTAACTACTACAATTTTTCCTGCCTGTGCTGAACTCGCAGAAAGGCCTCTTTCTTTGAGTTACCTTAAAGCTCTCGGCTTACACGCTTTATCTGCAGTTGATATCAGCCAACTACACTATTGGAGTACAGATTTTGTCCAGACTTGCCGAATTTCGCGCAGCAGAAAAAGCCCTTCAAGAGCAGCTGGCTCAGCTGGAATCCTTGAAGAACGACGCCGGCCTGAAAAAAGAAATCGAATTCGAAGAAAAGCTGCAAGGCTTGATGAAGCACTACGGCAAAGGCCTGCGCGACATCATCTCGATCCTTGATCCCAACCCTGGCAAAGCCAGCGCTGCCGCCGCCGCACCAAAACAGCGCCGCGCACGTGTAGTCAAGGTTTACCACAACCCGCACACCGGCGAACTGATCGAAACCAAAGGCGGCAACCACCGCGGCCTGAAAGCCTGGAAAGAACAGTATGGCGCTGCCACTGTAGATTCCTGGTTGCGCGGCTGATCGAAAGACGCGTACAAAAAACCCCGCGGATGCGGGGTTTTTTTTGCTTCGAAAACGAACTTGATTAACCGATCACTTTGTTCAGAAACGAGCGAGATAACCCGTTCAAAGTTTAAGGCTATCTCGCACCGAATTGACTTCGTCCTTACTGGCTTCATAGGCTTCGGCCTGGCCGGCAAAGGAAAAGACATAGGCTTTATCGGTATCAACTGCGCCGACCAATGTTTGTGACAATATGTGCCGGCCGTTCTCGGTAATCACGCAAGTAGTTTCCAGCGCGTCAAGACGGCTCAATGTGCTGGTGTGCATCTTTGTGCACACGCTTTGATAACCGCTGCCGGCAAAATCCTTCTGGATGGATTTGCGCATTTCCAGCAGTACACCTTCAAGATTAACTTTGTGACCTGCCTCAATCGGTGTGCCGGTCAACTCCATGACCATCAAGGTGTTACCGTTTTCATCATTCTTGATGGCGCGCTGACGGGACACCGCCTGAGGTTTTACCGGCGCGTCGTCGTCGGGCACGACTTCCTCGACTTGCCAGCCACTGGGCCAATGAATTTCCGGATCGGCCGCCAACACAAAGGGGCTGCTCAACAACATACAGACAGCGCTCAACAGCGGTTTACGAAATTCAATCATCAAGACAAACACCCAAGGTTCAAGCGTCGAAGTTTGAGCCTGGCACCCTTGACTCGCAAGGCCTGAGTGACCTTTTTCATTTGGCTCGCCCGGCCACGCTTGCGTATCATGACGGTGCGGCACGGATGCCGGCCGCAAGCCAAGGGACCACTCAAGTCACGAGTCGCGTTTGCCCCATTTTTTCTGGAGGGCCCATGAGCCTGCACGATCTGAACACTTTCCCGGGCGTCACTGCCCAACCTGACGCCGCCACTTCGAACTTCGTGTTCAACCACACCATGCTGCGGGTCAAGGACATCACCAAGTCGCTGGACTTCTACACCCGCGTCCTGGGCTTTTCCCTGGTTGAAAAACGCGACTTCCCTGAAGCCGAATTCAGCCTGTATTTCCTCGCCCTGGTGGACAAGGCCCAGATCCCGGCCGACGCCGCTGCGCGCACGCAGTGGATGAAGTCGATCCCAGGCATCCTGGAACTGACCCACAACCACGGCACCGAACACGACGCCGACTTCGCTTACCACAACGGCAATACCGACCCGCGTGGCTTTGGCCATATCTGCATCTCGGTGCCAGATATCGTCGCGGCCTGCGAGCGTTTTGAAGCGCTGGGCTGCGATTTCCAGAAGCGCCTGAGTGATGGCCGCATGAAAAGCCTGGCGTTCATCAAAGACCCGGATGCTTACTGGGTTGAGATTATTCAGCCAGCACCGCTGTAAGCGTTCTGCGTGACGCGAAGCGTCACCGGATGCATTCCCACGTAGAACGTGGGAACGAGAAAACCCCATGATCACTCATGGGGTTTTTTATTTTCGGTACCTGATTTTATGCCGGTGCTGACGTGCGGATCAGGTGATCAAAAGCACTCAGCGAAGCCTTCGCGCCCTCGCCCACCGCAATCACAATCTGCTTGTACGGCACGGTCGTCACGTCACCGGCAGCAAACACGCCCGGCAGTGAAGTTTCGCCACGCGCATCGACGATGATCTCGCCGCGCGGGGTCAATTCCACCGTGCCTTTGAGCCAGTCGGTGTTGGGCAGCAAGCCGATCTGGACAAAAATGCCTTCCAGTTCGATGGTCTTGAACTCGCCGCTGTCGCGATCCTTGTACGCCAGGCCGGTGACTTTCTGGCCATCGCCTTTGACTTCACTGGTGAGCGCACTGGTGATCACGTCCACGTTCGGCAAGCTGTGGAGCTTGCGCTGCAACACCGCATCGGCGCGCAATTTGCTGTCGAACTCGAGCAAGGTCACGTGGCTGACGATACCGGCCAGGTCAATGGCCGCTTCAACGCCGGAGTTACCACCGCCGATCACTGCCACACGCTTGCCCTTGAACAACGGGCCGTCGCAATGCGGGCAGAAGCACACGCCGCGGGCCTTGTATTCCTGCTCGCCCGGCACACCCATTTCGCGCCAGCGGGCGCCGGTGGCCAGAATCACGGTTTTGGACTTGAGGGTCGCACCGCTTTCAAAGCGAATTTCGTGCAAGTCACCGGCGTTTTTGGCCGGCACCAGGCTGCTGGCACGTTGCAGGTTCATGATGTCCACGTCGTACTGACGCACATGGGCTTCCAACGCGCTGGCCAGTTTCGGCCCTTCGGTCTCCTGCACGGAGATGAAGTTTTCGATGGACATGGTGTCCAGCACCTGGCCGCCGAAGCGCTCAGCTGCCACGCCGGTGCGGATGCCTTTACGTGCAGCGTAGATCGCAGCAGCAGAACCGGCCGGGCCACCACCTACAACCAGTACATCAAAGGCGTCTTTGGCGCTGATTTTCTCGGCAGCCTTTTCGATACCGCTGGTGTCGAGCTTGACGAGGATTTCTTCCAGGCCCATACGGCCCTGGCCGAAGTTCACGCCATTGAGGTACACGCTGGGCACTGCCATGACCTGGCGCTCATCGACTTCAGCCTGGAACAGCGCGCCGTCGATGGCGACGTGGCGGATGTTCGGGTTAAGCACGGCCATCAGGTTCAGCGCCTGAACCACGTCAGGGCAGTTCTGGCACGACAGCGAGAAGTAGGTCTCGAAGCTGAACTCGCCTTTCAAGGCACGAATCTGTTCAATCACTTCGACACTGGCCTTCGACGGGTGGCCACCGACTTGCAACAGGGCCAGCACCAGCGAAGTGAATTCATGGCCCATGGGGATGCCGGCAAAACGCAGGCTGATATCGGCACCCGGGCGGTTGATGGAGAACGACGGCTTGCGCGCATCATTGCCATCGGTTTTGAGGGTAATCAGCGTGGTGAGGCTGGTTACGTCCTGCAAAAGGGCCAGCATTTCCTGGGATTTCGCACCGTCGTCGAGGGAGGCGATGATCTCGATCGGCTGGGTGACCCGTTCCAGGTATGACTTCAACTGAGCTTTAAGATTGGCATCCAACATACGGGCGATTTCCTGTTAATTCGGTTTATTGCAGACAAAAAAACGCCCGAGCGAATCTCGCCCGGGCGTTTTGAGGGCGGTGCAGCTTACTTAAGGTGCGGCAATCCGCCCTTGATGTTTCACAGACTTAGATCTTGCCGACCAGGTCCAGGGACGGAGCCAGAGTAGCCTCGCCTTCTTTCCACTTGGCTGGGCAAACTTCGCCTGGGTGAGCAGCGACGTATTGAGCGGCTTTGATTTTGCGCAGCAGCTCGGAAGCGTCACGGCCAACACCGCCGTCGTTCAGTTCAACGATTTTGATCTGACCTTCCGGGTTGATCACGAAAGTACCGCGGTCTGCCAGGCCGGCTTCTTCGATCAGTACGTCGAAGTTGCGCGAGATGGTCAGGGTTGGGTCGCCGATCATGGTGTACTGGATTTTGCCGATGGCTGGCGAAGTGTTGTGCCAGGCAGCGTGGGCAAAGTGGGTGTCGGTGGAAACGCTGTAGATCTCGACGCCCAGTTTCTGGAATTCGGCGTAGTTGTCAGCCAGGTCTTCCAGTTCGGTTGGGCAAACGAAGGTGAAGTCGGCTGGGTAGAAGAAAACTACCGACCATTTGCCTTTCAGGTCAGCGTCAGTCACATCTACGAAGTTGCCGTTTTTGTAGGCGGTCGCTTTGAACGGTTTTACTTGGCTGTTGATGATAGGCATCGGTGACTCTCCGTCAGTGGTTGAAAAGTTGATGAGATGAATCCTACTCACTCTTTCCATCGATGGCTCATTGGCAAACCTGATGCTGACGATTGGTTTTCTCTATCAGGTCTGCGTATTAATAGAAGAAATCTCAAAGCAGCGGTTGGGTCGCCAAGGTCATGCCCAAAAAGGGTGTCGCTTCAACATAGCGCATGGCGGATTTCATGTCGCTCCAGCCGACGTAACTCATCAGCGACTTCAAATCCCAGCCGCTGCGGTGGGCCCAGGTGGCAAAGCCGCGGCGCAGTGAGTGGCTGGTGTATTGATCGGCAGGGATGCCCGCGCGCTCCAGGGCCTGGCGCAGCAACGGGATCACGCTGTTGGGGTGAAGCCCGTCCCCGCCCAGGTTGCCCCAGCGGTCTACCCCACGGAACACCGGGCCGCGCACCAGGGCCGAAACGCTCAGCCATTCGCTGTAGGCCTGCACGGGGCACAGGCGCAGCAGTGCCGGGGCCTGGTAGGTCTTGCCGAGGTTGTCGCGGTCACTTTTGCTGCGCGGCAGGTACAGGCTGATGCCGGCGCCGGGCACCGCTTGCACGTGTTCGATGTTCAGGCGGCACAACTCGTCGCTGCGAAAGCCGCGCCAGAAGCCCAGCAGGATCAGCGCAGTGTCGCGCTTGGCGCGCAGCAATCGCGGCTGATCCTGCGCCTCACGCGCTTGCCTGGCTTCAACTTCAAGGGAGGCCACCACCTGCTCAAGGTGCTTGAGCTGCAAAGGCTCGGCCTGCTTCTCCTGCGCCGGGTGCACCGCCCGGATGCCCTTGAGCACCTTGCGCACCACCGGCGCCTTGGTCGGGTCCGGGAAACCCTGGCTGGTGTGCCACTGCGCCAGCGCCGAAAGCCGCAACTTCAAGGTGTTGACCGCCAGCACCCCGGCATGGGCCACCAGGTAGCGCGCCACGCTGTCGCTGGTGGCCGGCAGGAACCCGCCCCAGCTCACTTCAAAATGCTCGATCGCCGCGCGATAGCTGCGCCGCGTGTTATCGCGGGTGGCGGCATTGAGGTAACGGTCCAGGTCGCTCATGAAAGGCCTATTCGTACTGCTGGCGGGTGTCTTGAGGGTTAAAACGCGTATGACACGGGATAATACGCCAATATCCCATCTGTTAATTCATGAATTTTAACGGTATTTTATTTGTGATACAGTATGTATCTACATACCACGTACCACAGTACTAAATCGACGGGGACCCCATGGCGCGCGGCGGCATAAACAAAGCAGTGGTTCAAACGGCACGCCTGGCGATCCTGGCCCGTGGCGAAAACCCCAGCATCGATGCGGTACGCATCGAGATGGGCAATACCGGCTCAAAAACTACAATTCATCGCTATTTGAAGGAGCTCGATGACAGCGAAACCCGGCTGACGATCACCCAGGCGCCCATCGACGACGAGCTGGGCGAGTTGGTAGCGCGGCTGGCCCAGCGCCTTAAAGACAAGGCCCAGGAGCCGATTGACTTGGCGCTGGCGCAATTCGAACAGCAAAAAGCCGCCCTGCTCGCTCAGGTGCAAGCGCTTGAAGAAGCCCACGGCCAGCTCAAGCAGCAATTTGATATCCAGGCCGCCGCACTCGCCGAAGAAAGCGCCGCCTTGCAGACCGCCAGCACCAGCCTGCAAACCGAACAAACCCGCAATGCGGGGCTCAGCCAGGCGTGCAGCGATTACGAGTTGCGCATCAATGACAAGGACGAGCAGATTCGCTCACTGGAAGACAAGCACCTGCACGCCCGCGACGCGCTTGAGCACTACCGCAATGCGGTCAAGGAGCAACGCGAGCAGGAACAACGGCGCCATGAAGGCCAGTTGCAGCAGGTGCAGGCCGAGCTGCGCCAGGCGCAACAAAGCGCCATGGTGCGTCAGGACGAGATCACCCAGCTGCATCGCGATAATGAGCGACTGTTGATCGAGCACCGCGTGACCAGCAAGGAATTGACCGCCTTGCAGGAGCAATCACGCAAGGACCAGGCGCAACAGCAAACACTCAGCGAACAGCTTGGCCGGATAGACAGCGAACGCACCCTGCTTCAGGAGCGTTTGCGGGTTGCGGTAGAGGACAGTCAAGCGCGCCAGGCGGCGCTGAGCGAGCAACAGCAGCTCAGCAAAACCCTGGAGCTGGACCTGATCAAGGCGCAGGCCAGTATCGAGGCATTGCGCCTGGCGGCCGTCGTTGCAACGCCGCCAGAGGCAACCGCCGAGGCCTGATCAGCTCGCCACAGGCGTGCGCATGGTGACGAACTCTTCCGCCGCTGTGGGGTGCACGCCGATGGTTTCATCGAAATGCTGCTTGGTCGCGCCCGCCTTGAGCGCGATCGCCAGGCCCTGGACGATCTCACCCGCATCCGGCCCGACCATGTGGCAACCCAGGACCTTGTCGGTGTCGGCGTCGACCACCAGCTTCATCAAGGTTTTTTCCTGGCAATCGGTCAACGTCAGCTTCATCGGCCGGAAGCGGCTTTCGAAGATCTGCACGTTATGGCCGTTTTGCTTCGCATCTTCTTCGCTCAGGCCCACGGTGCCGATATTCGGCAGGCTGAACACCGCGGTCGGGATCATCGCGTAATCCACCGGACGGTATTGCTCAGGCTTGAACAGCCGACGCGCAACCGCCATGCCTTCGGCCAGCGCGACGGGCGTCAATTGCACCCGCCCGATCACATCGCCAATCGCCAGGATCGAGGCTTCGGCGGTCTGGTACAGGTCGTCGACTTCGACAAAGCCACGCTTATCCAATTTGACCCCGGTGTTTTCCAGCCCCAGGTTGTCGAGCATCGGGCGGCGGCCGGTGGCGTAGAACACGCAATCGGCTTCGAGCACGCGGCCGTCTTTGAGGGTGGCCTTGAGGCTGCCGTCGGCCTGCTTGTCGATGCGCTCGATATCGGCATTGAATTGCAGGTCGAGGCCGCGCTTGGTCAGCTCTTCCTTCAGGTGCGTGCGCACCGCGCCGTCAAACCCGCGCAGGAACAGGTCGCCGCGATACAGCAAGGTTGTCTGCGCGCCCAGGCCATGGAAGATGCCCGCAAACTCGACGGCGATGTAGCCACCGCCAACGACCAGCACGCGCTTGGGCAGCTCTTTGAGGAAGAACGCCTCGTTGGACCCGATGGCATGCTCACGCCCCGGAATTTCCGGGATCTGCGGCCAGCCGCCTGTCGCGATCAGGATGTGTTTGGCCGTAAAGCGCTCGCCATTGATCTCTACCTGGTGCGGATCAATCAAACGCGCGTGCCCTTCGTGCAGGGTCACGCCGCTGTTAACCAGCAGGTTGCGGTAGATGCCATTGAGGCGGTTGATTTCGCGGTCTTTGTTGGCGATCAGGGTCGCCCAGTCAAAGTTCGCTTCACCCAGTGACCAGCCGAAACCGCTGGCCTGCTCAAAGTCTTCGGCGAAATGCGCGCCGTACACCAGCAGTTTTTTCGGCACGCAGCCAACGTTCACGCAGGTACCGCCCAGGTAACGGCTTTCAGCTACCGCCACTTTGGCGCCAAAGCCTGCGGCAAAGCGCGCCGCGCGAACACCGCCGGAACCGGCGCCAATTACATACAGATCAAAATCGTAGGCCATTTCACTCTCCTCGGCAGCTCATCAGCATACCGACTTACATGGGGCTGAAAAACGAAAAAGCCACCCGAAGGTGGCTTTTGGGCGAGCTACTGTGAATCAGTAAGCCTTACCGGTCTTGTAGAAGTGCTCGTAGCAGAAGTTGGTGGCCTCAATGTAGCCTTCAGCGCCACCGCAGTCGAAGCGACGGCCTTTGAATTTGTAGGCAATCACGCAGCCATCTTTGGCTTGCTTCAACAGGGCGTCGGTGATTTGAATTTCGCCGCCTTTGCCTGGCTCGGTTTCTTCGATCAGCTTGAAGATGTCCGGCGTCAGGATGTAACGACCGATGATCGCCAGGTTCGAAGGTGCATCTTCCGGCGCCGGCTTTTCAACCATGTCGCGCACACGGATCAGGCCATCACCGATGTCGTCGCCGGCGATCACGCCGTACTTGTTGGTTTCCTGAGGGTCGACCTCTTGAACCGCAACGATGGTGCAACGGTATTTCTGGTACAGCTTGACCATTTGGGTCAGTACGCCGTCGCCTTCCAGGTTGACGCACAGGTCGTCCGCCAGGACCACGGCGAACGGTTCGTCACCGATCAGCGGGCGGCCGGTGAGGATGGCGTGGCCAAGGCCTTTCATCTGGGTTTGACGGGTGTAGGAGAACGAGCACTCGTCGAGCAGTTTACGGATGCCGACCAGGTACTTTTCCTTGTCGGTGCCCTTGATCTGGTTTTCCAGCTCGTAGCTGATGTCGAAGTGGTCTTCCAGCGCGCGCTTACCACGGCCGGTAACGATGGAGATTTCGTTCAGGCCGGCATCCAGTGCCTCTTCGACGCCGTACTGAATCAGTGGCTTGTTCACCACCGGCAGCATCTCTTTGGGCATGGCTTTGGTCGCTGGCAAGAAGCGAGTGCCGTAACCGGCTGCTGGGAACAAGCATTTCTTGATCATATAAGTCCTTACAAAGGGCTGTGCGTACGGAATTCGGCGCAGTCTAATCAGGCCGCAGTCACCTTACAATGGGTCCTGCTGGCGTTGCGATGTCAACATAGAGAAAAAATGTGCGCGTAAGTTCCGCTGATCCTACGAAGAGCATTTATTCGGGAGGCGATATAACCCGTCATCGCCCCTTCGCTTACGAGCGCCTCAATGGTTTTAGCACGCTTTTCGCTGCACGGCACTGGCCTGCAACAACTTGCGCGCCTCGGGGCCAATTGGCGCTATCATTGTTCGCCTGAACCACACCACGAGATTGATAGATGTCAGAACCCAAAGGCGTAAACGGCTACCTGATCACCAAGCGAGCGGACGGCTGGCACCTGATCAACTTCCACGGCGACAGCGTCGCCGGGGTATTCGCGAGCGAAAGCATGGCCGTTGCGGTGGCTGAAGTGTTTGTGGACGAAGCCGGCCACGCATCGAGCAAGCGCCCAAAAGATAAAAAGTAAGCGTCATTGCTTGCGCACAAAGCCCCGGTCGACGGGGCTTTTTTGTGTTTGTCTGTACCTTGATGGCCGTTCGCTATAATCTTGCTGAAAACGCCCCACGACAGTGTCTGCGCCCCACCTACACCCTCAACGACGACCCAACTCATGAACAAGATTCTGGCACTGACTGCGGCCCTGGCGCTGATGACCGGCTGCACCACCACGTCCGACACCTACCTGAAAAACGGCGAGCAAGGCCTGACCATCGACTGCTCGGGCGAGGCCAATTCGTGGGCCAGTTGCTACGAAAAAGCTGACGCTTCGTGTGCAGGCACCGGCTACCGCATCGTCGGCACCGAAGGCACGCCGGCACTCAAGGAAAGCGACAAGACCCTGGGTAAGGACGTGGGCAACTTCAAAAGCCGCAGCGTCGTGGTGGTGTGCAAGTAACCCTGCGCGCTACAGATGAACTTCGGCGAACTTGATCCCCAGGCCACGCAAGGTCTCGATCAGGTCGTCCAGGCGCGGGAATGACTCAACCTCGTCCTGATCGTCAACCAGGAAGTAACTGCGACCGCCGCTCTTCTTGAAAAATACGATCCACTCGCCCAGGTCGGCGGGGTTCTGGATGACATGGGTGGCCGTTATCTGGCCTTCGGCATGTCGGGCTTTAACGTGTTCTCGTTTCATGACGTGCTTTCCAGGAAGGACAAATGCCGCGCAAACCCAGGGTTTGAGCGGCATCTTTGCATTGAATGGCGCATTGAGTGGCCGACAGTTTAACGGATGCCCTGCCCGATCAGCACGCCCTCTACCGTCTGACCGTAAAGATTGACGCCGTCATTGGCGTGAAACTTGACCCGGATGAACGACGCAGCCGTGTTGATTCGGTGCATGCCGGCGTCCCAGTTGTGGGAATCCTTGCCCCACAGCGGCCGCATCACATAGCTGTCACCGACCTTCTGCCCCTGCCCTTCGCCGCCGCGGCAAGCTACGCAGGGCATGGCGCCGGGCTGTGAGTCGCCTTCGGCAAAGACCTTTTTTCCCGCCAGCGCGTGAGCATTGCCCACTAGCAACAGCAACGCACTGCCTATCGACAGTCGTTCCAGAAACATCATCACGGCTCCTCCCTTATAGTTATAGGCTTAGACTACAAACGCATAGGCCTACAAACAGTAGGGCAATGATCCTCAGGCGAGAACACTCCGATAGACGCAAAAAAAAGCCTGACGCTGCAACGGCAGGGTCAGGCTTTTCTATCGGGTTCAGTACGCGGATAAACCAGAGGCTCAGCCGGAGATGCAATCCTCCCCGGCTTTCTTGATGTCGCCTGGGCGAATCGGCACATTTGACATGCTTTCATAGAGCTTGATACTGCTGCCGCTGGAGCGCTCTTCGATCTCGAAGATTGCCGAAGGGTCGGCCGAGAATTTCTGCGGCACAATAACCTGTACACCGTCCTTATGCGGCTCAATCTGCGGCGGCCGGCGCGTCGCTTCCAGTTTTCGGACCACACACGCGGCATATTCAGGCGGTTTTTTGCCTGAAATAACCACTAAGGTTGGCGGGGTCTGCTTGATATCTGCAACCGAAGCACATCCACCTAACGCCAAGGCCAGAACCAACACACTCCACTTCATACTTAAACCTCCGATAAAGACCCTACGACAGCGTAGAGAGGAAATTTCTCCCGCATATGTAGGATTTATCTCTGAAAACTCGGGAAATAACTGTTTTAAATTGTCGAAGTCGTCGACGACGACCCGATAATAATCGCGTCAGGGCTGATAAACTCTATCTTAACCTACGTATCATTCTGATTTTTCAGAAAAAGCCCTTCTGGAGACACCCCCATGAAATTCATCCACCAGCGCGAGCACCTCAACGAGGGCGACATCGTTGTCATCGAATGCTCGCAGACCTGCAACATTCGCCTGATGAGCGATGCCAATTTCCGCAGTTTCAAGAACGGCGGCCGCCACACCTACCATGGCGGCGCGTTTGACAAATTCCCGGCGAAAATCACCGCCCCCAGCACCGGGTTCTGGAACATTACCCTGGATGTGGTCACGCGCCGCGCCATCAGCGTTACCCGCAAACCTGCGTTGTCCCACAAGATTCGCATTGTTCGCCGCACCAGCACCAAACTAAGCTGAGCCGAACCCTCGACAGGAAAACCGCTGTGACTAAATACGTTATGAAGTACAAGCTCAATGGCGAACGTCGCTTTGAATTCGCCCTGCTGCAATCGGGAAGCGTTGAAGAAGCCAAGGAAGCCCTGGCAAAAATCCACGATGCCACCGATGAAATCACCGACATCACCGTGAGCAAGGCGCTGTAAACCATGCCAGGCCCGACGGCTGATCTGTTCGCTGAGGATGCCTTGCAGCAACCGGCGGGGCGCGAGCAGATTGGCGAAGAGTCCTACGTGCTAAAGGGCTTCGCCCTGCCCTGGATCGACCGCCTGCTGCCCGAGTTGCGACGGGTGTTGGCCCAATCGCCGTTCCGGCAAATGGTCACACCCGGCGGTTTCACCATGTCGGCTGCACTGAGCAGTTGCGGCGCATTGGGTTGGACCACCGACAGCGCAGGCTACCGCTACAGCCCCATTGACCCACGCAATCAGCAGCCCTGGCCGGCTATGCCCGAGACGTTGCGTGAATTGGCCACGCTTGCCGCAGCCGAAGCTGGCTTCAGCGCATTTGCCCCGGACGCCTGCCTGATCAACCGCTATGTGCCCGGCGCCAAGATGTCCCTGCATCAGGATAAAAACGAACGCGCCTATAGCGCGCCTGTGGTTTCAGTCTCCTTGGGCCTGCCGGCGATCTTTCTGTTTGGCGGCCATGAGCGCAGCAGCAAAACTCAAAAAATCTCACTGTTCCACGGCGACGTAGTGGTCTGGGGCGGTGTCGATCGCTTGCGTTTTCATGGGGTGATGCCAATCAAGGAAGGCGTGCATGCGGTCATGGGCCCGCAGCGCATCAACCTGACCTTTCGCACCGCCGGCTAATTTGACCGCAAGCTTCAGAGTGTCGGCCATCAGCAACGCGGTTAATCTGGCCGTGATCCGTCAAGAGTGCAGGCCATGACCACCGAACAAGACCCACGCTGGGCCGCTATCGTCGCCCGCGATGCCAAGGCCGACGCCGTGTTTGTCTACGGCGTTAAAACCACCGGCGTGTATGGCCGTCCCAGCAGCGCCTCGCGGTTGCCACGCCGGGAAAACATCGAGTTCTTCGACACCCCGGCACAAGCTGAAGCGGCCGGTTATCGCCCGAGCAAACGCGCGGCCGGCGACCAGACGCAATTGGCGGCCCATCACGCCCAGCTGGTGGCCGAGGCATGCAGGCAGATCGAGCAGGCCGAAACCGCGCCCAGCCTGGAAGCCCTCGCCCATGGCGCCGGGCTAAGCGTGTTCCATTTTCACCGCGTATTCAAAGCGGTGACCGGGCTGACACCCAAGGCCTACGCCAACGCCTTGCGTTCGCGCAAAGTCCGCCACAGCCTCAAGGGCGAGCATTCGGTGACGGATGCGTTGTATGACGCGGGTTTTAATTCCAACAGCCGCTTTTATGAATCCGCCAATCAAGTGCTTGGCATGAAGCCCAGCGACTACAAAGCCGGCGGCACCAACAGCACGATTTTGTTTGCCGTGGGCCAATGTTCGCTGGGGGCGATTCTGGTGGCGCAAAGCCAACGCGGCGTGTGTGCGATTTTATTGGGCGATGACCCGGACGCCCTGCTGCGCGACCTGCAAGACCAGTTCCCCAAAGCCGAACTGGTCGGTGCAGATCATGAATTCGAACAGTTGATCGCCCAGGTCGTGGGTTTTATCGAAGCCCCTGCCCTGGGTTTGAATTTGCCCCTGGATTTGCGCGGCACTGCCTTTCAGGAAAGGGTGTGGCAAGCACTGCGCGACATCCCGGTGGGCAGCACCGCCAGCTACGCGCAGATAGCTGCGCAGATCGGCGCGCCCAAGTCATTTCGCGCGGTGGCCCAGGCCTGTGGCGCCAACAGCCTGGCGGTGGCGATTCCCTGCCACCGCGTGGTGCGCAGTGATGGAGAGCTGTCGGGCTACCGCTGGGGCGTAGCGCGCAAACGGCAACTGTTGGAGCGCGAACAGTCGGTGAAACCCTAGGGAATACCGGTATAGACACCGGCTGTTATTTGATCGCTTGCAGCGCCCGCGCCGTTAAAGCCCCAGTTTTCGTTTACGGAATTCGGCCACCTTATGCCGATTGCCACACAAGGCCATGCTGCACCAGCGGCGCTTGTGAGCCTTGGTCCGGTCATAAAACCACAGGATGCATTCCGGATGCTCGCAGCGGCGAATCAGGTTGAAGTCGCCTGCCACCAATAAATTAGCCGCGGCCTCGGCAAGCGGCGACAACAATTGCTCGGCGGTCTGCACTTTGCGTTGGCGCTCCAATTGCGGCGCGCCGGATGCCGGCCAAAGCAGCTGCGGGTGGCTCACCGCCTTGCGCAAAAAGCCATTGAGGGCCGCCGGGTTGCCCGCCTGGCCCTGCTTGCGTGCGGCGACCAATTCACGAATCACCTCACGCAGCTCCCGCGCGGCGCGCAGCAACGCACCGTCATCAAATACCGGAATGCCGCCCGCCTCGGCCCACTGCAAACGCACCAGCCAACGCTGCACGTCCGCGTCCGCCTGCCAGAAATCCCACGGCACGCCGTCGATAGTCGCCAGGGTATTAAGCATGTCCAGCACGGGCTCATCGGCCAGGACATAAGGTTCGAGCGGTGCAACTGAGGGCGCAGAGATGGCCATGGTGAATCCTCTTGATCACGGCGCAATCGTAACCGTTATTTTCATTTTTGTGTAGTTACATCCGGCAAGTTTATAACCGGTATAAAACGTTTGACAGGTTACAATTTTGAGCGCAGATTTTTAGACGAAGTAACCACTAAAACAAACCAATCAAGTTACAAAAGGCGTACTGATCATGTCTATCCAAGCCCCTGTCGTTCGCTACCACCACGTCGACGCCGACGGCGTGCGCATGTTCTACCGTGAAGCCGGCGACCCGGCGGCCCCGGTGATGTTGCTGCTGCACGGCTTTCCGAGTTCTTCGCATATGTACCGCGACCTGATCCCGCTGCTGGCCACGCGGTTTCGGGTGATCGCGCCGGACTTGCCAGGTTTCGGCTTTACCGAAGTGCCTGCAGAACGCGACTACCACTACAGCTTCGACAACCTGGCAACCACCGTGGGGCATTTTGTCGATGCACTGAAACTCACGCGCTACGCCCTGTACGTCTTCGATTACGGCGCACCGGTTGGCCTGAGGCTGGCGGTGGCGCACCCACAGCGGGTCAGCGCGCTGGTCTCGCAAAATGGCAACGCTTACCTGGAAGGCCTCGGCGATGCCTGGGCACCGATTCGTGCCTATTGGGCCGAGCCCAGCCAGGCCAACCGCGAGGTGATCCGCAACGCGGTGATCAGCCTGGAAGGCACGCGCTACCAATACCTGCACGGCGTGAGTACACCTGAGTTGATTGCGCCGGAGTCCTACATGCTTGATGTGCTGTTGATGCAGCGCCCCGGCAACGACGAGATCCAGTTGGACCTGTTTCTCGACTACCGCAACAACCTCACCCTGTACCCGCAATTCCAGGCATTTTTCAAAGCCACGCAGGTGCCAACGCTAGTGATCTGGGGCGAGCACGACCCGTTCTTCATTCCACCCGGCGCCCACGCCTACAAGGGCGACAATGCCAATGCCGTGATCGAGTTGCTGGACACCGGCCACTTCGCGCTGGAAACCCACGTCGCGCATATCGCCGAACGCATTCATACAGTATTGGGGCATGCCATCGACTGACGCCAAGGCACGAAACCGCTACCTCGTCCAGTGAATAAAACAGACTGGCCGGGTACCAATGGCCCTGCTAAAACAGCGCAAAGTCTTACTCACGCTGGAGACGCATCCCATGAGCACCTGGCCAGACACCCGCATTCTCGACCTGCTGGGCATCGACGTGCCGATCATCCAGGCGCCGATGGCCGGCGCCACCACCACCACGATGGTCATTGCCGCCAATCAGGCTGGCGCCTTGGGCTCAATGCCCGCCGCCGCGCTGAGCATCGAGCAACTGCGCGAAGCCTTGAGCACCATTCGCCAAGCCAGCAATGGCCCGATCAACGTCAATTTCTTCTGCCACCAACCGCCACCGGCTGATCAAGCGCGTGACCAGCGCTGGAAGGCGTTGCTGGAACCCTACTACCGCGAACTGGGCGCCGATTTTGATGCACCCACCCCGGTGTCCAACCGCGCGCCATTCAACGAAGCCGCCTGCAAAGTCGTCGAAGAGTTTCGCCCCGAGGTGGTGAGCTTTCACTTTGGGCTACCGGAACAAGCCTTGCTCGATCGGGTTAAAGCCACCGGTGCCAAGGTGCTGTCCTCGGCGACCACCGTTGAAGAAGCCATATGGCTCGAACAGCATGGCTGCGATGCAATCATTGCAATGGGCATTGAAGCGGGCGGGCACCGAGGGATTTTCCTCAGTGACGACCTCAACACCCAAATCGGCTTGATGGCGCTGGTGCCGCAAATTGTTGACGCGGTGAAGGTGCCGGTGATCGCCGCAGGCGGCATTGGCGATGCACGCGGCGTCGTCGCGGCATTCGCCCTGGGTGCCTCGGCGGTGCAAATCGGCACCGCGTACCTGTTCACCCCTGAAGCCAACGTCAGCGGGTCACACCACTATGCCTTGCGCCATGCCCAGGCCAGCGAAACCGCGTTGACCAATCTGTTCACCGGCCGCCCGGCGCGCGGCATCGTCAATCGGGTGATGCGTGAACTGGGCGCGATCAACCCAACGGCACCGGCATTCCCCACCTCTGGCGGCGCCCTGATGCCGCTCAAGGCCAGGGATGAAGCCGGCTTCAGCAACCTGTGGGCAGGCCAGGCACTGCGTCTGGGTAGAGATATTTCCACGTATGACCTGACCCGTCAGCTGGCCGAACAGGTGCTGGCCAGGCTCAAGCGCGACTGACACTTGGGGCAACTTTGCACTGTACCGGCAATGGCCAACCGCTATATATTCTCATACATAGCGATAAAGCCTTTTACCTAGAGCATGCCGTACACCCCCAAGGAGCTGCTTCATGATGATCCGCGCTTCACGCCTGGCCCCCCTTATTGCCGCCTTTGCCTTCGGCACTGCCCACGCCGATGAAGTCCAGGTGGCTGTCGCCGCCAACTTCACCGCGCCGATCCAGGCGATGGCCGCCGATTTCGAAAAAGACACCGGCCACAAGTTGGTCGCCGCCTACGGCGCTACCGGCCAGTTCTATACCCAGATCAAGAACGGCGCGCCGTTCGAAGTGTTCCTCAGCGCCGATGACACCACCCCGCAAAAGCTTGAAAGCGAAGGCGACACGGTCAAAGGTTCACGCTTCACCTACGCGGTCGGCACCCTGGCGCTGTGGTCGGCCAAAGAAGGTTATGTGGATGCCAGGGGCGACGTGCTGAAGAAAAACGACTTCAAACACCTGTCCATCGCCAACCCGAAAGCGGCGCCTTATGGCCTGGCGGCCACTCAAGTGCTGGCTAAAGAAGGCTTGACCGAGAAGGTCAGGGACAAACTGGTCGAAGGCCAGAACATCACCCAGGCCTACCAGTTCGTGTCCACCGGCAACGCCGAGCTGGGTTTTGTCGCACTGTCGCAGATCTACAAGGACGGCAAGGTCACCAGCGGTTCGGCGTGGATCGTTCCGGCGGCCATGCATGACCCGATCAAGCAAGACGCGGTGATCCTCAATAAAGGCAAGGACAGCGCGGCGGCCAAAGCCTTGGTTGAATACCTCAAGGGGCCAAAAGCCGCTGCGGTGATCAAGTCCTACGGTTACGAATTGGCCCACTGAATATGCCGCTGTCGAGTGCCGATTTTTCCGCCATCTGGTTGACCCTCAAACTGGCGTCACTGACCACTGTGATCTTGCTGATCATCGGCACTCCGATTGCCCTGTGGCTGTCGCGCACCCGCTCCTGGTGGCGCGGCCCCATAGGCGCGATTGTCGCGTTGCCGTTGGTGTTGCCACCGACGGTCATCGGTTTTTACCTGCTGTTGACCATGGGCCCCAACGGTTATTTCGGCCAGTTCACCCAATGGCTGGGCCTGGGCACCCTGACGTTCAGTTTCGCCGGGCTGGTGATCGGCTCGGTGATCTATTCCATGCCGTTTGTGGTGCAGCCGCTGCAAAACGCCTTCTCCGCCATTGGCACGCGCCCACTGGAAGTGGCGGCGACGCTGCGCGCCAACCCTTGGGACACATTTTTCACGGTGATCCTGCCCCTGGCCCGCCCTGGTTTTATCACCGCCTCGATTCTGGGCTTCGCTCACACCGTCGGTGAGTTCGGCGTGGTGCTGATGATCGGCGGCAATATCCCCGACAAGACCCGCGTGGTCTCGGTGCAGATCTACGACCACGTCGAGGCCATGGAATACGCCCAGGCCCACTGGCTGGCCGGCTCCATGGTGGTGTTCGCTTTTCTCGTATTGCTGGCGCTCTATTCCAGCCGTAAAACCAAGATGGGCTGGAGCTGACCGCCATGATGGATGTACGCCTGAACGTGAAGTACCCAGGTTTTGCGCTGGACGTCGACCTGCACCTGCCCGGCCGTGGCGTAACCGCACTGTATGGGCATTCCGGCTCCGGCAAGACCACCTGCCTGCGCTGTATCGCCGGGCTTGAGCGGGCTGCAGACGGGTTGGTCCAAATTAACGGTGAGGTCTGGCAAGACAGCCGCAACGGCATATTTGTGCCGCCGCATAAGCGCGCATTGGGTTATGTGTTCCAGGAGGCGAGCCTGTTTGCGCATTTGTCGGTGCGCGCCAATCTGGAATTCGGCCTCAAGCGTATTGCACGCTCGCTTCGCCGCGTGCACCTGGCCCAGGCGGCCGAACTGCTCGGCATTGGCCACTTGCTTGAACGCCACCCGCAGCACTTGTCCGGCGGCGAACGTCAGCGCGTCGGCATCGCCCGCGCGCTGCTCACCAGCCCGCAGTTGTTGTTGATGGATGAACCCCTGGCGGCCCTGGACAGCAAGCGCAAAAGCGAGATTCTGCCCTACCTCGAACGCCTGCACGATGAGTTGGATATTCCGGTGCTGTACGTCAGCCATGCCCAGGACGAGGTCGCGCGCCTGGCCGATCACATCGTGCTGTTAAGTGACGGCAAGGCCCTGGCCAGCGGCCCCATCGGCGAAACCCTGGCACGCCTGGACTTGCCGATGGCGCTGGGCGATGACGCCGGGGTGGTCATCAATGGCAGCGTGCTTGCCTACGATGAACACTATCAACTGCTCACCCTGCAATTGCCCGACAGCCCGTTGCAAATGCGCGTGGCTCATGCACCGCTGGCGTTGGGCAAACCGTTGCGGGTCAAGGTGCAGGCGCGCGACGTCAGCCTCAGCCTGCACGCCGAGGAAGCCAGCAGCATCCTCAACCGCTTGCCGGTGACGGTCACCCAGGAAATAGCGGCGGACAACAGCGCCCACGTGCTGGTGCGCCTGGATGCCGGCGGTACGCCGCTGCTGGCGAGGATTACCCGTTTCTCCCGCGACCAACTGCACCTGCATCCGGGCCAGGCGTTGTGGGCGCAAATCAAGGCGGTGGCGGTGTTGGCGTAAGTATTTGGCACCCGCGCAAAACCCTGTGGTCAATCAGGTATACCGGCCTGATCTGTTGCCAAGGAACCTGCACCATGCCTGACTCTGCGCTGCCTGCCGACCTGCCCCGCGACCTGCATTATGTGGACGACACCCAACCCGGCATCCGCCGCAAAAAGCTGCGTGGCACGTTTCACTACGTCGACCCCAAAGGCCAGCGCATCACCGATGCCGATGAAATCAAACGTCTGAATGCCCTGGCCGTGCCACCGGCCTACACCGATGTATGGATCTGCGCCGACCCGCGCGGGCATCTGCAAGCCACCGGCCGTGATGCCCGAGGCCGTAAGCAGTACCGCTATCACGCGCGCTGGCGCGAAGTGCGCGACACCGACAAATACTCGCGCCTGCAAGAGTTCGGCAATGCCTTGCCCAAACTGCGCAAGCAATTGGAAGCGCAAATCGCCGCGCCGGGGTTCACCCGTGAAAAAGTCCTGGCCACCGTGGTGATGCTGCTGGACGCCACACTGATCCGCGTCGGCAACACCCAATATGCCCGCGACAACAAATCCTACGGGCTGACCACCCTGCGCAACCGCCATGTGGACATCAAGGGCAGCGAGATCCAGTTCCAGTTTCGCGGCAAGAGTGGCGTCGAGCACCAGGTCAGCGTCAAGGACCGGCGCCTGGCCACGGTGGTCAAGCGCTGCCTGGAGTTGCCGGGGCAGAATCTGTTTCAGTACCTGGACGAAGACGGCGAGCGCCACACTGTCAGTTCCCACGACGTGAATGCCTATTTGCACAGCCTCACCGGCGCCGATTTCACCGCCAAGGATTACCGCACCTGGGCCGGTACCGCCATGGCCCTGGCGGTGTTGCGCGAGTTGGAGTGGCAGCCCGAATCCGATGCCAAGCGCCACGTGGTGGCGATGGTTAAAGATGTCGCCAAGCAGTTGGGCAATACACCGGCAGTGTGCCGCAAGTGCTACATCCACCCTGCCGTGCTGGAGCATTTCAGCCTGGGCGAACTGTCCAAACTGCCCAAACCACGGGTGCGCAAGGGCCTCAAAGCCGAAGAAGTCGCGCTGGCGATGTTCCTCGAGCAATTGGCCAGCGACTTGCCCAAGGGCGCCAAGCCGGGTTAGCCTTCGGGTCCCTTCTGACTCACGGGATGAGCGCCGACGTGAACCACTAAGCCTTCCAAAATGTACCTGCAACCAGCCGCCTGGCGCGCTTGTTGGCCTGTTCGACATTTTTTTGGAGGTGCTGATGACTGACGTCAAACGCCTGCCCGTATTGGTTTCCCTGCAACACGTGTGCTTCCAGTTCGCCAATGGCGAAACCTTGCTGGAAGACCTCACCCTGTCCATTGATTACACACCCACCGGGATTGTCGGCCGTAATGGTCGCGGTAAAAGTATCCTGGCGAAGCTGCTTGCCGGGGTGCTTGCGCCCTCTTCCGGTACGCTGGACGGCAAGGCCCGCGTAGCTTACGTCGCACAGAGCCTGACGCTGCAACCGGGAGCAAGCCTTGCGCAGATCACCGATACCGCCCAAGCCCTGGCCGCGCTTGGGCGCATGGCCCGAGGCGAGGCCCGGGCCGGTGACCTTGAGCTGATTGACGATCGCTGGGACCTTGCCGAACGCTTGCGTGCCGCACTCGATGGCGCAGGTTTACACGCGCTCGGCTTTGACGCGCCAGCCAATCAGCTGAGTGGCGGCCAGTTGGCCAGGGTTGCCGTCATCGGTGCGCTATTGGCGGCGCCGGATCTGCTGGTGCTGGATGAACCCACCAACCACCTCGACAGCCATGGACGCGAGTGGCTGCTGCGGGTTTTGCGCGAGTGGCGCGGCGGTTTGGTGGTGGTCAGCCATGATCGACAGCTGCTCAATACCCTGGCGCGCATCGTCGAGCTGTCGCCCCTTGGCATGCGTGTGTATGGCGGCAATTACGCTGCCTATCGCCAGCAGCGCGATACCGAGCAGCACGCTGCCGCCATGGCGCTCGAGCATGCTCGCCTGCAACGCAGCCGCGAACGCAAGCGCCTGCAAAAAGATCACGACAACCTGCAACGCAATGCCGCACGCTCACGCAAGCACGCCGAAACCGCCAACGTTGATCGCTTTACCAAAGCCCGCTGGAAAGGCGCCGCCAAGGAAATCGTCAGCACGGTGCGCAGCGCTCACCACGCCTACAAGAATGAGCTGGATGGGCAGGTGCGCCAGGCTTATGCGCGTGTCGCCGATGAAACCCCGACCTTGCTCGCCCTGCCCGGCTCGGCCTTGCCCAACGGCCGACACCTACTCACCCTGGAGCATGCCCAACTGCCGTGGCTCGACCCGCACCAGCCGGCGACTTACCTCTCGCTCAACCTGATCGGCCCGGTACGCGTGGCCGTGCGTGGTGCGGCAAGTCCACGCTGCTCAAGCTGCTGGCAGGCCAATGGCAGGCGGTCAGCGGCGCCTGCACGGTGTCGATACCCGCCGCGTATATCGATCAGCACCTGGCGCTGCTGATGGATGAGCGTTCCATCGTGGAACAACTCAACCTGCTCGACACGCCTCTGGCCGAAGCCGAGCTGCGCACGCGCCTGGCCTTGTTGCAACTGGACGCGGTGCGCGTCACCCAACCCACCGGCCAACTGAGCGGCGGCGAACGCTTGAAAGCCGCAATGGCGATCGCCTTGTGGCGCGATTCCCCGGCGCAACTGCTATTGCTGGACGAGCCCACCAACCCTCTGGACCTGGAATCGGTACTGGCCTTTGAACAGGCGCTGCGCGGGTTTACCGGGGCGATTGTCGCGGTATCCCATGACGAGGCGTTCATCCAGGCGATCCGGCCGACCCACCATTTGATCTGGCAGCCCGGCGGCTGGCGACTGGAAAGTGTCTGAGGTCATTGCACGCGCGGCCGAAGCGTCCTACGGTAGTGGCCGAATAATCTCACCGCGGAGCCCGGTCCTATGTTGCCTTCGTCCCAAAGGCCTTACGCCAATGCAGCACTTGCCCATCGCCAACGCTGGCGCGGGCGGGTCGGCTTGATGCTGGTGGCCAGCCTGTCGGTGCTGGCGGGCATGACCGATGCGATTGGCTTTATGGCCAGCGGGGATTTTGTTTCATTCATGAGCGGCAACACCACGCGCCTGGCGGTGGCGATCAGCGCCGGCGACCTGGGCCTGACCGGGCGCCTGCTGTTGCTGGTGGCGATGTTTGTGCTGGGCAACGCCCTGGGTGTAGTGGTCAGCCGCTTCAGCCGCCGGCATGCGCTGCCTTTGCTGCTGTGCATCGCCGCCTTGTTGTGCGGCGCGGCGCTGTGGCCCTTCGACGATACGTTGCCGGCGCTGCTGGCGGCGATCCTGGCCATGGGCATGCTCAATGCGGCCGTGGAAGAGGTCAATGGTTTGCCGGTGGGCCTGACCTATGTGACCGGCGCGCTCTCACGTTTTGGCCGCGGGCTGGGGCGCTGGATACTGGGGGAGCGGCGTAATGGTTGGCGGGTGCAATTGGTGCCGTGGGTCGGCATGTTCGTGGGCGCCGTGATCGGCGCGGTGCTGGAGCACCAGTTCGGGCTCAAGGCGCTGCTGGTCAGTGGCGCATTGGCCGCCGTGCTGGGGCTGGTGTCACTGAAGATTCCCCGGCGCTGGCACTTGGGCTACATGCCGCGCTAGGAAGAAAACGAGGCCCGCTCGACGGTAAGGCCTCGACGTCCGTGTACTGGTAAAGAGCCATCACGTCGAGCGAGCGAAACGAATGATAAACCTATGCCCCGCGACTGTCCCGCCGGGCGTTTCCGAAAAATGCTAGGGAGACAGCCTACAGACAGGTTGCCAGTGCGGCCAATCGACGCTTGGCCGGCATCGTGTCCTGGGCGGCATAGTAGTTGACGCTGGAGCCGCCACCGGCTACGCGCACATCGGCGAAGTAGTCACCGCCCGTGGTGTAGACGGTAAAACCACCGGCTTCGAGCGGCTCTTTGAAGCCACCGGCATCAACGCCGAACACCGCCTCGTCCTGCCAGCCGAACTGAATGCATTGGGCTACCACCAATGTGGCCTTGTCCGACGCCAGGGTCTTGTAGGGCTGACCGCTGCGCGCGTCCTTCATCTTCGAGCCCGCACAGCCGGACAGTGCGGCCACTGCCAATGCGCCAATTACCAGCTTTCGCATGCCATTGCTTCCTTTGGAAAAAATGCGACTTTACCACTCTCCGGTGATTGTCTGATGCGTGCATGAACTTTGTTTCACTGTGAAGGATGCGCCTGGCCCCTATAGTCAGCAGGCTCATTTTTAAGAAGTATCCCTTCTGCCCGCTCTCCCGCGGGCTTTTTTTTGCCTGCGATTTCAGGGCGAGATGCGGTCAACCTGTGGGAGCCGGGGTTGCCACAGCAAAAGCAACACCAAGGCGTGCCCCTCAAAACCACCAGCGAAACAAATAAAACAACCCCATGCTCAACAGCACCGTAATCAACACGCTACGCGTCCAGAACATCAACGCCACCGCACAAACACCCGCCAGCAAATAAGGATTACCCGGGCTCAGATTCAACTTATGGTCAGCAAGAAAAATGATCGGCCCGCAAATCGCTGTCAGCATCCCAGGCACTGCAAACCCCAAAAACTCCCGCGCCCCACGGTTAAGCCGCACCGGCAAACGCGGCTCGATAAACAGGTAACGGTTAAGGAAAACCACCAGCCCCATGGCCACAATCATGATGTAGATCACTTCTGCCCTCCCCCCAGTCGCTTGCAGGCAAACCCTGCACTCATGCCCAACACCCCGGACACCACCACCGCCGACTCCCAGTGCAGAAAGCTCAGCCACACCGAAAACAGCAGCGACACCGCCACGCACACCACCGTTGGCACATCACGCACCACCGGGGTAATCAACGCGATAAAGGTCGCAGCAATCGAAAACTCCAGCCCCAACTGGTCGAGCCCGGGAATGCTTTTGCCAAGCACAATGCCGGCCAGGGTAAAAAGGTTCCAGGCGATGTAAAACGTCAGCCCCACCCCCAACGCATACCAGCGATTGAACGTCTCACGGTCATAGTGGTTGACCAGTGCGAAGAACTCATCAGTGAGCAAAAAGCCCAGGCTCATGCGCCAACGGGCGTTGAGTGACGAGAGTGTCGGGCGCATGTGCATGCCATACAGCAAGTGCTGGGAAGTCAGCAGCAAGGTGGTCAGCACAATCGAAATCAGGCTGGCGCCGCTCTTGACCATGCCGATGGCCACCAACTGCGCGGCACCGGCAAACACGATGGCGGACAAGCCCTGGGCCTGCAGCGGGGTAAATTGCGCGTCGATGGCCATGGAGCCGGCGAGCAGCCCCCACGGCGCACAGGCCAGGGATAACGGAATAACGGCGATGGCGCCGCGGGCGAAGGCGTAATGCGGTAAGGCAGCAGGCATGGAGACGGCTCATCGACAAACAGTCGACAAGCATGCCAGCGTTTAAAGCAGGTTGTCTTGAACGATCTTGCGCACTCAGGCGAGCTTGACCGACACCTGCTCCACCGATTCACGCGCCTCACGCAGTTCATGGGCGTCCTGATTGAGCCGGTGAATGGTATTGAGCAGGCGTTGGCGCAGCACTTCATCGCCGAGTTTTTCGACGGCGCGCATCAGGTCAAACGCCGCAGTTTCGTTATTGTCCGCGACGGAATCGAGGGTCTTGCGCAGGTTGCGAGTGGCACGGGTCACGCGGGTTCATCCTTCATCAGCAATGGGCAGGCACTTTAGGACATTCGTGTTTCATTTTAATTTCAGTCACTTGTGGCGGATTGAAGGGCGTTTGATCCACATCAATCGAAATCAGGATTTGACCTACATATATGGATATTCGTATATTCGTATAACCATATATGAAAGACCTTGATCATGTCGGATCCCCTCTCCCCGCCCACTCTGTTCAAATGCCTGGCCGACGCCACCCGCGCCCGCCTGACGTTATTGATCCTGCGCGAAGGCGAACTTTGCGTGTGCGAACTGATCCATGCTCTGGACGACAGCCAGCCAAAGATCTCCCGTCACCTGGCGCAACTGCGCAGTGGCGGGTTGCTGCTGGATCGTCGTCAGGGCCAATGGATCTACTACCGCATCAACCCGGCACTGCCCGCATGGGTCACTCAAGTGCTGGACACCACCTTGCAAGCCAACCAGCCCTGGTTGCATCACGACGCGCAGCGTCTTGCTGCCATGGGCGACCGACCACAACGGGCCAGCACCTGCTGCTGAGCCATCGGAGCGTTAATTCATGCTTGTCGCAATTGGCATTTTTATCTTCACCATCGTCCTGGTCATCTGGCAGCCCAAGGGCCTGGGGGTCGGCTGGAGTGCAAGCATGGGCGCCATTCTGGCCCTGGCCTGCGGGGTCATCAGCCTGGCGGATATCCCCGTGGTGTGGCACATCATCTGGAACGCCACCGGCACCTTTGTTGCGCTGATTGTCATCAGCCTGTTGCTCGACGAGGCTGGCTTCTTTGCCTGGACCGCCCTGCATGTGGCGCGTTGGGGCCGTGGCCGTGGCCGGCGGCTGTTTGCCTATATGGTGCTGCTGGGCGCGCTGGTTTCGGCGCTGTTTGCCAACGACGGCGCCGCGTTGATCCTTACGCCCATCGTCATGTCGATGCTGCTGGCCTTGCGCTTTTCTCCGGCAGCGACCCTGGCGTTTGTGATGGGCGCGGGGTTTATCGCGGATACCGCGAGCCTGCCGCTGGTGGTGTCGAACCTGGTGAATATCGTCTCGGCGGATTACTTCAAGATCGGCTTCAACGAATACGCGGCGGTGATGGTGCCGGTGAACTTCGTCAGTGTCGCCGCCACCCTTGCGGTCCTGCTGTGGTTCTTTCGCCGGGATATTCCCCAGGCCTACGACCCGGCCGACCTCGAAGACCCCGCCAGCGCCATCCATGATCGTGCGACCTTTCGTGCCGGCTGGTGGGTGTTGGGCATCTTGCTGGTGGGCTGTTTCGCGTTAGAGCCGCTGGGCATTCCCATCAGTGCGATTTCCGCCGTGTGCGCTGTGTTGCTGCTGGTGATCGCCGCCAAGGGCCACAAGATCTCTACGCGCAAAGTGTTGAAAGAAGCGCCGTGGCAGATCGTGATTTTTTCCCTGGGCATGTACCTGGTGGTCTACGGCCTGCGCAACGCCGGCCTGACCACCTACCTCGCCACCTGGCTCGACACCTTTGCCACCTACGGCGTATGGGGCGCGGCCATGGGCACCGGCGTGCTGACGGCGCTGTTGTCGTCGGCGATGAACAACCTGCCGACGGTGCTGATCGGCGCGCTGTCGATCGAGTCCAGCCATGCCGTGGGCGTGGTCAAGGACGCGATGATCTACGCCAACGTGATCGGCAGCGACCTGGGCCCCAAGATCACCCCGATCGGCAGCCTGGCCACCTTGTTGTGGCTGCATATCCTGGCGCGCAAAGGCATCACCATCACCTGGGGTTACTACTTCAAGGTCGGCATCGTGCTGACCTTGCCGGTGCTGCTGATCACCCTCGCCGCCCTCGCCTTGCGCCTGAGTCTCTGAAGGAGATACCACAATGAAAGTCCTGTTCATGTGTACCGCCAACAGCTGCCGCAGCATCTTGTCCGAGGCGATGTTCAACCACCTGGCGCCCCCAGGTTTTGAGGCGATCAGCTCCGGCAGCTTCCCCAAAGGCCAGGTGCTGCCGCGCAGCCTGAGCACGTTGCAGGCCGCGGGCATCAGCACCGAAGGTCTGTACAGCAAGGGCAATGAGGCCTTTGAGGGCAGCCCGCCGGATGTGGTGATTACCGTGTGCGACAAAGCTGCGGGCGAAGCGTGCCCGGTATATTTCGGGCCGGCGGTCAAGGCGCATTGGGGGTTGGAAGACCCGTCCGACATTGACGGTAACGAGGCAAGTATCGACGCGGCCTTCAACACCACATTGGACATCATCGCCAGGCGCTGCAGGGCGTTTTTCGCTCTGCACTTGGCCAGCCTTAGCCCTGCCGAGCTGAAGACCGAACTCGACCACATCGCGCAGTCGTAACTGGAGAAGCGGATGACCAGGTTGCCAAATCCGAGCACAACCCTGACGCAGCGTGTCAGCCAACGGTCGATTTGAGCGGCCCTGTCAGCGTATGCTCATGCTGAACGCCTTTGGAGCTGACGCATGAGCGCCATATATCACGCCTGGCTGGGCAATTACGAAGTCAGCAGCACCGCTTGCACCGGCCTGACCTTTGCCCGCCATAGCCATGATGAATGCGTGATCGGCGTAAACCTGGTCGGTGAGGAAAAGGTCTGGCTCGACCGCCGCGAATTCGAAGCCGGGCCGGGCAGCATCACGCTGTACAACCCCGGTCAGATTCAGGGCGGCGGCGCGGCACAAGGCGCGCCCTGGCAGTTTGTCAGCCTGTATGCCACAGCCAACCAAATGGCGGCTGACCTTGGGTTGGCGCAGTTGGAGTTCGATCGTTCGTTGTGCTTTCAGCCTGATCTGGCGCAGCGCCTGGCAGTGGCGGTGAAAGGCGCCTTGAGTACCGACGCATTGGTCCGCGATCTCAATGAGGAAGCCTTGGTGTTGCTACTGGGTGAGGTGGTCGGCGTCAGTGGTGTGCGTGTACCTGGCAGCACAGCAACGGGCAAAAGCATGATCAGCCGCGCCCAGGAATTGCTGGCTGCGCACTTGCATCAAGTGTTGCCCCTGGACCACCTCGGCGATGAGCTGGGATTGTCCAAATTTCACCTGCTGCGCGCCTTCCAGAAGGAAACCGGGCTCAGCCCGCGACAATGGGCGATGCAACTGCGCACCCGCCGCGCCAAAGGCTTGTTGCGCAATGGCATAGCGGCCAGCGAGGTCGCCCATGACCTGGGCTTTGCTGACCAAAGCCACCTCAACCGGCATTTTCGCGCCGCTTATGGCATCACGCCCGGCCGCTATCAAAGCGTGTTGTTTAAACGCTGAAGCGCAATCTGGTTCAAGACGCCCGGCCCACCTGCGGCCACACTGCCCGCCCTCTCTTGAAGGAACACGGGCATGTTGACGATCTTCTTTTACGCGCTGGTATTCGGTTTTGTGTTTTGCCTGTCTCCCGGCGCGGTGCTGGCAGAGACGCTGCGCCGGGGCCTGCTGCACGGTTTCACCCCGGCCTTGCTGGTGCAGATCGGCTCGCTGGTAGGCGATGCGGTGTGGGCGGTGATCGGCCTTACCGGCATCGCCTTGCTGATCCAGCATGACGCGGTGCGTGTGCCGCTAACGGTGGTCTGCGCGCTGTACCTGGCCTGGCTGGGGATGCGCAGCTTGATCGATGCCTGGCACTTGCCCGAGTCGAGCAGCGCGCCCGCCAGCTCCAGGCAAAATGCGCTGGTGGTAGGCGCGGCGATTTCCCTGGCCAATCCGAAAAACATTGTCTATTGGGGCGCGCTGGGCAGCGCCTTGTCCGGCATCGTCGGCACCACGCCCAGCCCTGGGCAAACGCTGATATTTTTTGCGGGCTTTATGCTGGCATCGGTGTTGTCGTGCTTTCTGATTGCAGCGCTGGTCAACCTGCTGCGCAAGAACGCCTCACCGTTATGGCAACGCATCAGTTACGGCGCCTGTGGTTTGGTACTGATCTATCTGGCAGTTCTGGCCGCACACGGTATATGAAGTTATATATCGCACAACTTGTCGGTGCGGCTTATCTGAATGAACTCTGAACACCGACGCATTTAACCAACTATGCGTTGACATTTTGTAACCAGCTGAGTAGATTGCCCCTGCCCACAACTGGGGCCTTTTTTAAACCTCACAAAAGAAGCCAATGGACACAGTATCTAGTCGCTGTCCGAGCACCGCTCACGCGGGCATCGGGCGCCAAACCCAGAATATGACAGGACTCGCCTTCCAGGTCCGGTAAGCTGCGCTAGAGCTTGATGCTCCACCGTAACTGCCTCACCGGTCGCCCGTCCGGTCCCGAGGTGTGTTATGACCTTTCAATTGATTGTTTTGCCTGACATTCGCACGCTGGCCGCAGCCCTGCGCGCCAAGCTGTGCCGCGAGCCTGTAGGTTTTTCACCTACGCGCTCAACCTTTGCTGCGCCCTCTCCTCAACTGCGTCCGGCTGCCCCGCTGGCGCATTGGCGTATCTGCCCTGCCAGCGGCCAATTGCTGCAGCACTGGGACCACGCCGACCCTCAAGACCCGCAGAGACCCCAGGTTTCCACCCTGGCTCAAGCCAGCCTGTTGCTCGAGTTTTACCTGAGCACTCGCGCCGCTTAAACCAGCTGGAAACAGCAACTTCCCAATCAATAGTCTGGAGTTCGTTATGAACACATCCAGTAGTAGCCCGCTGCGCGCCAGTTAACTAACGCGCACTAAGCGGGCACTGTAGAAGTTATCTGAACACCCTATTTAAACCGATCGCGAAGTCCGCGGCTCGGCATGCTTTCGCTCGCCTGTATTCAGGTAAGTACCGGGTATGTTTTGTCGAGAATTGGCGACAGGAGTACAGACAATGAGCGCCGTAAAAAACACGCCTCTGCACAAGAAAAATGGCACTGCAACCGACACCAAGCTGTCGATGCGTGCCGCCCGTGAAGCCCAGAACGGCCTGTCGGCCACCCTCGCCAATGTGCGTGCCACCCAGGACGGCCTGACCGAACTGGACGCCTCGGCACGCCTGCAACGCGAAGGCTACAACGAAGTGGCCCACGACAAGCCGCCTCATGCCATCGTCCAGTTCCTGCAGGCACTGAATAACCCGTTCATCTATGTACTGCTGACCCTGGCCGGGATCAGCTTTGTCACTGACTACTGGTTGCCATTGCAGGCCGGTGAAGAAGTGGATTTGACCAAGGTCATCATCATCATGACCATGGTCCTGCTCAGCAGCCTGCTGCGTTTCTGGCAGGAGCACCGCTCGGCCAAATCCGCCGAAGCCCTCAAAGCCATGGTGCGCACCACCGCAACGGTACTGCGCCGCGAGCAAGTCGGCAGCCAGCCGATCCTGCGCGAAGTGCCGATGCGCGACCTGGTCGCCGGTGACATCGTGCAGCTGTCTGCCGGCGACATGATCCCGGCCGACATCCGCTTGATCGAGTCCCGCGACCTGTTTATCAGCCAGGCGGTGCTGACCGGCGAAGCCTTGCCGGTGGAGAAGTACGACACCCTCGGCGATGTCACGCAAAAATCCGCCTCTACGCTGGCGGCCGACCAAGGCAACCTGCTGGACCTGCCGAACATCTGCTTTATGGGCACCAACGTGGTCAGCGGCCGCGCCAAGGCCGTGGTGGTCGCCACCGGGCCACGCACCTACTTTGGCTCACTGGCCAAGGCGATTGTCGGCTCCCGTGTGCAAACCGCCTTCGACCGTGGGGTGAACAGCGTCAGCTGGCTGTTGATCCGCTTCATGCTGGTGATGGTGCCGATCGTGTTTTTCCTCAACGGCTTCTCCAAAGGCGACTGGGGCGATGCGTTCCTGTTCGCCCTGGCGGTTGCCGTGGGCCTGACCCCGGAAATGCTGCCGATGATCGTCAGCGCCAACCTAGCCAAAGGCGCAACGGCCATGGCCAAGCGCAAAGTGGTGGTCAAACGCCTCAATGCGATCCAGAACTTCGGCTCGATGGACGTACTGTGCACCGACAAAACCGGCACCCTGACCCAGGACAAAATCATCCTTGAGCATCACGTCAACGCCTTCGGCCAACGGGATGACGCGGTGCTGTCCCTGGCCTGGCTCAACAGCTTCCACCAGAGCGGCATGAAAAACCTGATGGACCAGGCCGTGGTGCAGTTCTCGGAGCAGAACCCCAAGTTCCAGTTGCCGCTGGCCTACAGCAAGGTCGATGAACTGCCATTTGATTTCGTGCGCCGTCGCCTGTCGATTGTGGTGCGCGACACGGCCGGCGACCAATTGCTGGTGTGCAAGGGCGCCGTGGAAGAGATGTTGAGCATCTCCACGCACATGCTCGAAGGTGGCACCGCCGTGCCGCTGGATGATCAACGCCGCGAAGAACTGTTGGCATTGGCCAACGACTACAACGAGGACGGTTTCCGCGTCCTGGTGGTCGCGACGCGCAATATCCCTAAATCCATGGCGCGCCAGCAGTACACCACCGCCGATGAGCGCAACCTGGTGATCCAGGGCTTCCTGACCTTCCTTGACCCACCGAAGGAAACCGCAGGCCCGGCGATTGCCGCGCTGCAACAAATCGGCGTGGCCGTGAAGGTGTTGACCGGCGATAACGCCGTGGTCACCAGCAAGATCTGCCGCCAGGTCGGCCTGGAACCCGGCCAGCCGCTGCTGGGCGTGGAAATCGAAGCGATGGACGATGCCACCCTGCTGCGCCGCGTGGAAGAACGTACGGTGTTTGCCAAGCTCACGCCACTGCAGAAGTCCCGCGTACTTAAAGCCCTGCAAGCCAACGGCCACACCGTGGGCTTCCTCGGCGACGGCATCAACGATGCCCCGGCGCTGCGTGATGCCGATGTGGGTATCTCGGTGGACAGTGGCACCGATATCGCCAAGGAATCGGCCGACATCATCCTGCTGGAAAAGAGCCTGATGGTGCTGGAAGAAGGCGTGCTCAAGGGCCGCGAAACCTTCGGCAACATCATGAAGTACCTGAACATGACCGCCAGCTCCAACTTCGGCAACGTGTTCTCGGTGCTGGTGGCCAGTGCGTTCATCCCGTTCATGCCGATGCTGGCCATTCACTTGCTGCTGCAAAACCTGATGTACGACATCTCCCAGCTGGCCTTGCCGTGGGACAAGATGGACAAGGAATACCTGGCCAAACCGCGCAAGTGGGATGCCAAAAACATCGGCCGCTTCATGATCTGGATCGGGCCGACCTCGTCGATCTTCGACATCACCACCTTTGCGCTGATGTGGTACGTGTTCAGCGCCAATAGCGTGGAAATGCAGACGCTGTTCCAGTCCGGCTGGTTTATCGAGGGCCTGCTCTCGCAAACCCTGGTGGTGCACATGTTGCGCACTCGCAAGATCCCGTTCTTCCAGAGCACGGCCGCCTGGCCGGTGTTAATGATGACCGCCATCGTCATCGGGCTGGGGATCTACGTACCGTTCTCGCCGCTGGGCACCCTGGTGGGCCTGGAGCCGCTGCCGCTGGCGTACTTCCCATGGCTGGTCGGCACCCTGCTCGCCTACTGCTGCGTGGCACAACTGATGAAAACGATCTACATCCGCCGCTTCAAGCAGTGGTACTGATCACCCCCGCCGTTTAAACGGTGGCGGTCGCCCGGCCGCCACCGTGCATCACAAGGACCCTGACTATGCGCGTGCTTATCTGTGCAGGTCGTCATTACGCTGACACCAAAAAGTCCCGCCAAGTGCTGGACGCCTACCACCGCCTGCGCCCCGTGCAGGTGTTGATTCACGGCGGCAACCAGTTCCTCGGCAGCGACATCGAGGAATGGGCGCGGGAAATGCGCATCGACGTGGTGCGCTACCCGCCCAATTGGCAACGCCACGGCAAGCAGGCGGAACGCCAGCGCAACCATTTCATGCTCGCCGACAGCCGCCCCGACGTGATCATCGCCCTGCCGGGTGGTGACGACACCTTGGAGCTGGTGTGCCAGGCCAAAGCCAGCGGCATTTCGGTGCTGACCGTAGAAAGCTGAATTCAAACGAGGTGCATCATGCACAAAAAACACAGCCCACAGCGCCCGGACGGGTTCGCCAAATACCGCGAACGTCACTACCGGGGCGCTCGCCATACCCTGTTGCTGCTGCCACCGGCCAAGCGCCGCGCGCTGCAACGTAACCTGATTTTTGTCGGTACCACACTCGGCCTTATCTTACTGATCGCGCTGTTTTCCAAAGCCCAGGCGGCCGGCGGTTCCTATGTGGTCGACGACGGCGGGATCAACGATCCGGGTGAGTGCAGCGTCGACGCCTGGTACACCGCCAACCGCCATCAAGGCAACATTCATAACCAGACGCTTAACCCGGCGTGCACCTTCAGCGCACTGCCTGCCGTGGAGTGGAGCGCGGCACTGTCGCGCGCCAGCAATGCCGGCGACGCCGAGACGCAAATCAGCCCGCAGGTGAAGGCCCAAGTGTGGTCGCAGGAGGCGTTGGGGCTGCAAATCGCGGTGTCTGCCACCAGCCACTTTGCCCTGGACCGCCAACATGCGTTCGACGGCGCGGACTTTAATGTGCCATTGACCTGGCAACCGGAGCAGGCATTGCGCCTGAGCCTCAATGGCGGCTGGACCCATGCCTACAACGGCGGTGAGCAAAACCACCGCCTCACCTGGGGCACCGGTTTTGAGTACCAGTTGGCAGACGCGCTGACGCTGATCGGTGAACGCTATGGCCAGGAAGGTGGTGACCAGGCGTGGCAGGCCGGGCCGCGCTTCCATGTGGGCAAGCGGGTGGATGTGGATGTGGTGATTGGCCAGAGCCTTACCGGTGATCACAACCAATGGTTGACCACTGGCGCAACCGTACGGTTTTAAGCTTTGGCCTGTTGCTCCAGGTGCAGTTGCAGGTTCGCGTCGATCTGCAACTGCGCGGCCAGTTCGTCCAGGTAGCTGCGCTCTGCATCCTGCTGATCGTCGACCAGCATCACGCTGGCCAGGTAGATCTCGGACGCCAAGCCTGGATCAGCGGCATATTCGGCAAAATCTGCGGCATTCAGCGGCTTGGCGACTTCGTCGTTGAGCCACTGCTTCAACTGCGGCTCATCGGTATGACGGCCTATTTCGGTTGAGATCATTTGCTTCTCGTTGTCATCAATCCTGCCATCGGCTTTGGCTGCCGCAATCAAAGCACGTAACACCGCATGGCTATGGGCTTCAGCTGCCTGCCCGTCAAGCTGGTCAACCGTCTGAATCGCTTGCTGCGGTGCGCTGGCCTGCTGGCGTTGCCAGGCCTGATACGCCTGGAACGCGGCCATCCCCAAGGAGGCCAATGCCGCATAGTTCATGCCGCCGGAACGCGTTTGGGGAGTGCCACCGGCCGGCGCACCGCCCAACAATCCGCCCAGGCCACCTAATAAACCGCCCAGCCCACCACTTGCCGAAGCGTTGCCGCTGCCGGAACGGTTCAGCAAGCCGCCCAGCAAACCACCCAGGCCACCGCCCGAGGCCCCGCCGCCTTGCTGGCTGGCACGCAGCAACTGTTCAAGTAAATTGCCGGTATTCATGGTGTCACTCTCCCGCAGCACAGTATTGGCGTTTATCAACCATAGCTTGCCGCCGCAGGAACACCAAGACCGCCGGGCGGGCACGCTTTATGATGGCCTCACCACGTTGAAGGAGAAACCACGTGAACCGTCTTGAGCACATTCTATTGATGGCTGACTACAACCAGTGGATGAACCGCAAGGTGTATGCCGCCGCCAGCCAGCTTAGCGACGCAGAACTGACCACGGACCGGCAGGCGTTCTTCGGCTCGATCCTCGGCACACTCAATCACCTGACACTCGGGGACACGGTGTGGCTCAAGCGATTTGCCGAACATCCGGCAGGCTTTGCCCGGCTGGCGCCATTAGCGTCGATTGCCACGCCTTCTGACTTGAAGCAACTGGCCTTCGCCAACCTGCGCGAGCTGGCGGCCCGCCGCGCCTGGCTGGACCAACTGATCATCGACTGGGCCAACAGCCTGTGCGAACCCGATCTGGACCAGCGTCTGCAGTACCACAACATGCGCGGCGTGGCGAACCACAAGCCGTTCTTTGCACTGCTGATGCATTTTTTCAACCACCAGACCCACCACCGGGGCCAGGCAACCACATTGCTGACCCAGGCGGGCGTGGACGTCGGTGATACCGACTTGCTGGCCCTGATTGATTGAACTCAGCCGGCACTGAACGCGGCGTAAGCCTGCATCAGGCGCGGGAAGTCCTGCGGCTCGGGCAATTGCGCAAAGCTTTCGACCGCCGACGTCGCAGCCCACGGCAGTTTTTCACTGGTCCAGGTTTCCATGAACGGCACGTAGTCGCGGGCATTATCCAGCAAGGTGGCGCGCACATTGACGAACTCATCGATGCCATGGGGGCGCGTAAACAGCCAGCTCATGCAGTGCGGGCAGCAATAATGGCGGTCCACGCCGTGCAAGCCGCCGATCACCGGGCAACCCTGGATCACGGTGAAACCCGCGGCCGGAATCAACGCGCTAAGGGAAAACGCGCTGGCGGTCATTTTCTGGCAGCCGCTGCAATGGCACGCCATAGTGATTACCGGCGGCAAACTCACGCTGAAACGCACCCGGTTACAACGGCAACTGCCTTCCAGCGGCAAGGTTTCGACGCTCATCACTCACTCCTTTTTATGATTGTTGGCGCCACAGGGTAGCGTGAACCGCCCCTGGAATAAAACCGAACGCCGCGCCGCCGACGGGGTCACAACCCTGAGGGCTCGGGGTTGTTTGCCCCCGCCCTGCCCACGCGCCGCCGCTGCTGAATGGCCGCGCGTACCCCCATAAGAAGGAGACGCTTACATGGTCACTCACTTCAAGGTCGCCGGGCATCTGGCTTGCGGCCATCACGGCACCAACCTCACGTCCAGCACCGAGCTGAACCGGGTCAAATGCCGCACCTGCCGCAATACCGACGCCTACAAAGAAGCGCGCCGCACCCAGCGCAACGCTGCCCGCCGCTCCGCGCGCAAGACCAAAACCCATACTGTCGTTGACTGGCGCAGTGCCTGGACGCAACGCCTCACCGATTTGCCTGGGCTGCAACGCCTGCCACGAGGTTTCAGCGGGCAGCCATTTGTCTGAGCTGTTCAAGTTCTGAAAAGAGATTCCCCTGGTTCCCGTCGGGATCCTGCAGCAGATGCTGGATGTCAGTGCGCCGTGTGCTCGGTTGGCGGTGCATCCGCCTGCAGCTTCTGCACGTCGCTGACCGCCAGCTCACCCGACTGGCCGCCCCAACCCTGGCGCAGGTAGTTGAGCAGGTCGGTCAGCTGTTGGTGATTGAGCTTGTCGGCAAAGCCCGGCATCGGTTGCATGCGCTCGAACCCGGTGAATTGCTGCTCGCCGATGCCGCCCTCGATCACCCGCAGCAGGTTGCGCGGATCTTCCAGGCGCAACGTGGTGTTGCCACGCATGGCCACCGCGATGTGCGGCTTGCCCTCGCCGTTCGGCGCGTGGCAACCGGCGCACACATTCAGGTAATCCTGGCGGCCGCGTTGGGCGCTTGGGCTCAGGGCGTCCAGCGACGTCTCGCTCAGCACCTTGGCCTGCGGCGGTTGATCGCCCAGCAGGAAGGTCGCCATGGCGGCCAGGTCCGGATCGTTCAGGCCCTGAGTGCTGTTGTGGAACACCGGGAACATCTCGTTGAACATCGTGCCCTGGGCACTCATGCCGTGCTTGAGGAACGTGCTCAGGTCCTGATGATTCCAGCCGCGAGCGGCCAGGTCAGTGGCCAACAGGCTGGGTGCCAGGTAGCCGTTGAGCACGCCGCCGGTCAGGCGTTTATCCTGCTGCATCGCGCCGGGCAAGCCCCGTGGTGTATGGCATTCGCCGCAGTGGCCGAGCACTTCGACCATGTATTGGCCACGCTGGAACGCTGCGCTTTTGCCTTCGGTCGGCGCAAGTTTCACGTCCTTGCCGTAGAGCATGTTCCAGCCCATCAGGCCCAGACGCACGTTGAACGGAAAGCTCAGGCGGGTAACCGGCGCCGCACGCTCGATGGGCTCAATGGTTTTCAGGTACGCATGGATTGCGTCCGAATCAGCACGGGGCATCAGGTGATACGAGGTGTACGGCATCGCCGGATACAGATTCGCGCCATCCCGGCGTTTGCCTTCGGTGAGCGCAGCGAAGAATTCGTCATCGGTGTACAGGCCAATGCCGTGCTCTTTGCTCGGGGTGATATTGGTGCCATAGATCGTGCCGAACGGCGAAACGATCGGCAGACCGCCCGCAAACGGCGCGCCACCCGGTGCGGTGTGGCAGGCCATGCAGTCAGCGGCGCGGGCAAGGTATTCGCCGCGCTTCACCTGATCGTCCGCGTGCGCCAGCAACACCGGCGTAGCCAGGCCAACCGCCAGCGCAAGACGGGAAAGTAGTTGCTTCATGCTTAACCCTCCTTGACCAGACCGAGATCGGTCAGCACGTTGCGGGTCGCGTTGTAGTAACGCACGTAGCCGGTGCAGCGGCAGATGTGGTGACCGAGGCTGTCCTCAATGACTTTTTCCAGCTGGCTTTTGACGATCGGCTGACGCTGCAGCTTCTCCACCAGCACGGTTGCGGCATTGACGAAACCCGGTGCGCAGTAGCTGCACTGGAAGGCGAATTCATCGACGAAGCGCTGCTGGGTCGGGTTCAGCTCAGTGACGTTGCCCTGCTCGTCGCGGGTTGCGTGGCCTTCGATGGTGCGGACTTTTTTGCCTTCGAAATAGTGTGCCCCCGTGATGCAGGTGCGCACTTCTTCGCTGGTGCCGTCCGGGTTGTCGACGATTACCACGCAGGCGTGGCAAATGCCCTGGCCGCAGCCGAGCCGCGAGCCGGTGAGGTTTTTGTATTCGTGCAGGTAGTCAATCATCGGCAGGTCATCAGGGATGTCCACCGGGCCGACGGATTGACCGTTGAGGGTCAGTTGAAACGGACGGTTAGCCATTGAGGGCCTCCTTGATGCGCGCAGAAGTGATTGGCAGGTCGCGGATACGTTTGCCGATGGCGTGGGCCACGGCGTTACCGATGGCGCCGACGATCGGGATCATCACCACTTCGGCGATGCCCTTGGACGGGTCGCTCGGCGACAGCGGCGGCAGGATTTCGGCCGTTTGGTTCCACACCGCAACGTGTCGAGCCATCGGTAGACGGTAACGGTTGAAATTCCAGTCACCCTCCCCCGGCCCGCCTTCGTACAGCGGCATCTCTTCCATCAACGCGTGGCCAATGCCCATGGCGATCCCGCCTTCGAGCTGCCCCTTGACCAGTTCCTCCACCAGCACCCGACCGCACTCGACCCACGAGTGATGGTTGAGCACTTGCACTTCAGCGGAGCCCTTGTTCACTTTCAATTCCACCAGCGTCGCGACCGGGCTGTAGTAAGTCACCGCCGCGTTGTTCAACTGAGTGTCCGGGTAGTGGACGTTCTGGCGATCCAGCAGGTGGAAGCCGTTGCTGGTCATCTGGGCTTTCTTCGCGTTTGGCGCACCGTCGCCGTACTTCACCGCCAGACCGTCGAGCGGCAGGCGTTCACGCACGCCATCGATGCTGTAATCGGCCTCGGCCCAGCTCCAGCGGTTGAAGCCGTGCACGGTGGCGCCGGTCACCAGGCCTTTTTCGTGGGCGTGTTTGGCCAATTGCTCAAAGCTCAGCGGCTGCATGCCATTGGCGGTGAGTTTGCCGTCGACCCAATGCGCGTCTTCGCGGCGCACCACGTACGGGTTGGCCTGGCCGCCGTAAGGGCCCTGGCCCCAGATCTGCAACGCCGCCGGCCACAGGCCGTGGTTGAACAGCACCCGGGAGGCTTCACGGGTGGCGTGGCTGAAGTAATACGCCGAGTTGGTCGCCGACGAGGCCGACGCCAGTTTGCCGACCCAACGCGGGTTACGCAGAAAACCATCCTGCTCGGCCTGGCTCATGATGTAAGGGTTGCCGCCCGTGATCAGTTGCAACTCTTGCCATTCGGTTTCGCCGGTCTTCACTTGCGTGGCCGGGATGCCGATGAAATCCGCCACCACCAGGGCCTGCGAGGTGGACATGCCGGTGCCGATTTCAATGCCGATATGGCGCAACGTCACGTGGCCTTCGGCGGTGAATTCGATGCTGGCCATGGGTGCCTCGGAACCGGTGCCGAAGTCTTTTTGGCAGATGGCAAAACCCACGCCATACCAGTTATCCGGGTCAGCGGCCTCGCGGGTCTTTTTGATCTGGTCGCGGTTTTTCCAGACGTCGTGGGCAGCCGCTTTGTCGAGAATCTCGTGTAAGCGCAACGCCCCCGCCGGCACCGCGCCCTGGGTGTTTTTCATGCCCGACAGCAAGGCGTTTTTCTTGCGCAGGTCGATGGCGTCGATGCCCAGACGTCCGGCGATTTCGTCGACCATCATCTCGGTCGAGGCCATGCTTTGCAGGGTGCCGTAACCGCGCATCGAACCCGCCTCAACCGCGCGGGAATGGTAGGCCGTGACCTGCAAATCGTTCTGCGGCATGTAGTAGATCGACTGCGCTGCCGTGGCGCCAACCGCTGCCACCGAAGGGCTGTAGTTGATCCGCCCGCCGCCGTCGACGTTCATCTCGGCGCGAAAAATCTGGAAACTGTGATCGTGTTTATCCACCGCCAATTGGTAGCGGATGTCGAACGGATGACGCTTGATGCCGCTCTGGAACTGCTCATAGCGGTCGTTGGCCAGGCGCACCGGCACACCGGCACCGTACAACGCGGCCAGGGCTGCGTAGTAGACAAATATGTTGTGGTCCTTGGAACCGTAACCGACGGTGTAACCCGGGTGCATGTTCAGATTCGCCAGGCCGAAGCGCGATGGCGCGATCATCTTCGCGGTTTCGGTGGCGGCTTCCAGCGGGCACTGGGTCGCGACCACAAAGTGCAACGTCTTGGTGGCCGGATCGTACCAGCCGTTACCGTTGTCCGGCTCCATCGCCGCCGGTTCAATCGACGGGGTTTTGTAGCGCTCGTCGAACACCAGCCAGTTGTCTGGCGGCGCGTCGATTTGCTGCTGCATCCGGTCGGCGTAAAACAGCCCGCGCTCGGTCAGGTTGCCGTGCAGGTCCGGCTGGGAATTCCACACCGGGCGACGGTTTTTCAGCATCGGGAACAGGATCGAATCCTTGAGGCTGGCGAATTCATCTTCGTCCGCCGAGGTCGCACCGCCGACGCGCACGTAGCGGAAGCTGCCGTACGGATCACGTTCGTAGTACGGCACCTGGGCGCCGTAACGGATGGCTTTATCATTGAATTTGAGTTTGGCCTTGGCCTGACGGAAACGCTCGAAGTCGTTCCAGATCAGGATCGCCACAGGGTGACCGATGAACATCGGCACCTTGCCTTCCGGCAGCAGCGGATCTGGCGCGTGCTCTTCCGGGAAGACGATGCCGTCTTTGTCCAGGTCGGCGGCGGTGACAATGCGGTCAGGTTGCAACTCGGCGCCGAGCCACGACAGGTCGTAGCCGGCGTAGATGCGATCGGCCTTGGTTGTCTTCAGCAACATGGCGTGGCCCTGCTGCTGCGGCCAGCCCGGCATGTCCTTGGCGCGGATGTCGCGGGCAAACACCTTGCTCCCGCAGACCTTGGACAAGGCGTCGTTACGCGAGCGTGCCTTGCCGTTGTTGCCGAGCCATTGCTCGGACGGCACGGTCACGCTGTTTTCCATCAAGGCCGCCAGCGCCTGGGTGCTGAGCGGTGTAAGCGTCACGCTCACACCCGCCACCAGCCCGCCCTGAAGGAACGAGCGCCGGGAGATATCACGGTTGGACATGGATCATCCTCTGGGCGGTTATGGGTCCGCCCTTTTAGTTATGTACTGGGGAATCGATCCTTGCAGGAGCGCTTTCGCTGGAAGCAAAAGGCTGGAGCTGACAGTGCAAAGCTGACCGAAAGGTTAACTTTATAGGTTTCTGCGCCTGCCGCAAACAATCTGTTACAAAAATCGAACAAAAAGGGCTCGCATGAAAAATCATGCAAGCCGTTGATATTTATGGTGCCGAACCCGGAATCGAACGATGGATTTTCTTATTGAAAATTAAGGATATTTCTCGGGCAGATATTATCTCTACCTCTAAAGGTACCCTGAGCTCATAAACATCCTCGGTATCGTCAGCGTTTATTCACGACTTGATTCGTTGCGAGCAGCAGCGGGCGGCGAGGTAGACGCGATCGTTGCGGCGTTGGTTGAGGGCGAGGCCAGCGACAAACCTCACGCGTTTAACCCTGAAGCAGTCTGACAACGAATGCTGAGCGCCCATGGCTGAGTTGGGACGATACTGTTTGCGCTGCGCTCAACTTAGGAACTCCAACCCTCGTTCGTCAATAACAGGCAAAGTGTCAAGTAAATAACGTTTGAAGTTCTCTAATGCAGGGTTGCCATTACTGCGTGCGGGCCAGACTAGGTAATAGCTGTCGCCCGTACTGACAGCCTTGTTATAGGGTAATACCAGAGACCCTTTGGCCAGTTCGTCACCTACCAGCGCCAAGTCACCGATAGACACTCCGCGCCCCTGAATAGCTGCGGAGATACCCAATTCCAAGGTGTCGAAAATCTTGCCGGTATGCCAGGAAACCTTGGACGTCAAGCCCACGCGCTCCAGCCAGCGATGCCAATCACGACGGTCCCGGGACGGATGGATCAACTCGGCGGCAAACACGTCTTCACCGCTTAAATTGCGCTGCTCCAGCAAAGCCGGCGAGCAGACCGGTATCAGCCACTCGTCAAAAAGCTTTATAAATCCAAGCTCGTTGGAGAAACAGCCATTGCCCAACAGTACCGCACAATCGAACGGCTCTACATCGAAGTTGACGTAGTCAACATCCATCCACTCACTGGACAATTGCGCCTGCTCTGTAACGTCCACCGTATTGAACTCGTCAAGCACATGCAGCAACCAGCGCATTGTCAAGGTGGAAGGCGCCTTGACCCTCAAGGATTTTTCCTTACGGGTGATTGTGGTGCAGGCGTGTTCGATCAGACGAAAGCCGATTCTCAGTTCTTGAGCCAACAAACGACCCGCCTGAGTGAGGGTTATTTTTGGTCCTTTGCGCTCGAATAACGCGCAGCCAAAATGCTCCTCCAGGGCCTTGACATGCCGGCTCACGGCACTTTGGGTGATGAAAAGGTTGTCGGCCGCCTGAGTGAAAGAGCTGAAGCGAGCGGCCAGCTCGAAGGCACGCAATGCGTAGAGCGGTGGCAGTCGGCGCACCGTTTGATCAAGAGCATCATGACTCATACTCATCCTTACCTGTCCTTTTTTTCTGCTTTTAAATACAGGGCGTTTGCAAAATAATACCCGTACAAATAAGCGACATAACCTATAAAAAAATCGAGCGCACCTAGACCGGATTAACGTGTTTTATCTGCCTATGGCATATCACCAGCCTCTGCAGCCTCAACGTCATTGAAAAAACACAGCAGACAACTTACCATGCCCGAATTCAATCAACTCCTGCTCTCCAGCATCCAACTAGCAAGTCTTGACCAAGCCATTGAATCAGAGATATTAAATTTTCGTTTATTTGGCAACAAAAACGGATTTCTGCATTTAAAAAACTTGCCGACCGGTACCATCCCTTCGACACCCGTTGATCGCGCCAGCCTAAACAAAGTCTGCACGATCAGTGAACAAGTTATCTTGAAAGCGACAGCCATACTGGGTGATCCGATTGGTTATATCCAAGAATCCAACGGCGATATAATCAATAATTTTTTCCCCCATAAAATCCATTCTATGAGTGCCAGCTCGGACAGTTACGATTGTGAGCTGGAGTTGCATACCGAAAATGCGTTTCACGCTGTCTCGCCGGATTATCTGGTGTTGTTTTGCCTGCGCCAAGCGCCCGACGCCGACGCCGCAACCTTCATCAGCTCCATCGATAACATCCGCGACATCGTCACACCGGCAGACCTTAACTATTTTCATGGGGAAAACTACAACTTCCTCTCGGACTACTGTACGACAGAAAAAAACTGCCGTATCGATATAAACCAAAAACAAACCGTTCTATACGGCGACCCTGAATCGCCCTTTTTTCGTTTCGACCCTCAGTTCATGGTCGCAAGCAGCAAGCACGCGCAACTCAAACTTGAGGGTTTACGCAAGGCCGCCTGGGAAGTCGCCCGCCCGGTGCACCTCAATGCCGGCGACCTGTTGATCATCGACAACCGCAAAACCGCCCACGCCCGCAGCGCGTTCTCAGCCCGTCTGGATGGCAACGATCGTTGGATTCAACGCACCTTCGCGGTGGCCGGCTATCGCTACTACGCGCAACGTCTGGGCAAAAGCAACCGCATATTGGACCTGGTCACCTCTCTATGAGCATATTGCACCTAACCTTTGCCGTAGCGGTATTTTTCCTTATCGCCTCTCCTGGTCCCGTGGTGGCTCTGGTCATTTCCGACGCCAGGCAGGCCTGGCCCACCGCCACGATCACTGGCGGTGTGCTGTCCGCCCAACTTCTGCTGCTGATCACCCTGACGCTTATCTACACCGCAATGGACGTCAGCCCGGTGCTGCTCAATTGGGGCCAACTTGTCGGCGGACTGTATTTGGCCTGGCTTGGGGTTTCCAGCCTCCGTGCCAGCGCCGATGGAATCGCCCCGGTGCAAAACAGCCGCCGTCACTTTTTCTGGCGCGCCCTGAAAGTGGGCCTGTCCAACCCCAAAGACATACTATTTTTCCTTGCCTTCCTGCCAGGTTTCATTGAACACGATGGCGACTTCATTAAACAGGGGCTGCTGCTTGCACTGATCTGGGGTGTGATCGACGTCTCTATTTTGCTGATCTATGGCGCTATTTCACGGCGATTGCTGTCCTTCGCGGCCGCCCAGAAAGTCATGACCAAGGCCCCCAGTGTATTTCTGTTGGGTATAGGCCTGCTGTCCGGAATCCTAGGCGCACAACGGCTTATGGAGGGATGAAAATACGCGCAGGAGGACGGAAATCGGCCAAATAATATCAGAAGGCCATTATTCGTAATCATGCTAGGGCAGCATTTAAAAACATGCAATAACACTTTGGATTTTCTTACCCTGCCGATCCGCAAAGCCTGCTCTCTAACGCTCAATGTTGCGGTGCCTGACGTCGACCTCCCTGATCCAACCGCTGCGACAATCCTCAACGTGAAACATGACAGTGAAATGAAATGATTAACTCCCAAACCCTGTTCCCTCTTATCGGTAAGGTCATCACCAGTGCGGGCAGCCGAAAATTTACGCGGCTTTTGCACGATCTGGTACTCACCAAGTTGCACGTGGATGCTACGTACATTACGCAATTACGCGTAAAAGACGCCGACGCGTCACGTGCAGAGCCCAATACGATCAGCCACGAGATACAAGGCCCCGCATGTATGGCCTCACCCATTGGATCCAATAAACAAACAACGGAGGTCTTGACGAGTGAGCTGCTGATGAGTGAATGCTCCCCTGTTCACCACATGACCGACTGTTCATCGGTGGTTAACGTCGGGATTGAACAGGCCTTAACTACTATTCCCTTCAGCTCCCAGCTGCATCTGAAATCACTCAAAAACGAGTATTGTTATATAATTTCGTTATATCGCATGCACGCCGATAGCTTCTCAACGCAAGAACAAATAACGCTCAAGGATTTCTCATCATTGCTGCTACCCCTGGTAGAGAAACACATCAACGCGATTAATTCACAAGCGGTACTCGACAAAAATATCGCCGCTGAAAATTTTGTCCCCAACAACGCAAACATTGACTCCCTGCGCCAGCGTTTTGAAAATCGTCTAATGCAATCGGGCCTGAAGCTGTCCAATCGTGAGAAGGAAATTTGCATCGGCCTTTTAGCGGGACACACCGCTCCTGAGTTGGCTGACGCGCTGGTACTGAAAGTCAACACAGTGGAAAGCTACCTCAAACGTGCTGTTATCAAAATGGGTATTCGTGGGCGGCATTCGCTGATTCGTTGGATGCATGCCAATCCAGGCGCTGCTAAGGTTGCAAGTTGGTAAAGGCAGTGCCATTACTGCCTGATAGCAACGCCTTTTTACTCATTTGCCGACGCAGGCGGCGATATAAACGTCGTTCTTCTGCGCGACCTTGCATGCACAACTTTCTCCTGTAGACCTTGTTCCCAGTTCGCTGCCACCCATGCCATGTCCATGACATGGATTTCAGGGGCATCCTGCGCCTAAGCCGATAGCGATCACTGTCTGCTTCCTTCAAACTGGCTACGGCCATCAATTACCTTGGTAGCGCTCATTTCAGAAGCATCACGGCTAACTTTCGGCTGATTTTATTTTCACTGCCGACAGTAATACGGTCATATAACCGCCCCCGTTTGCTTTCTTGAAGAGTTTGTCGTTATTCACGACCCGCCGTTTCTTGTTTCATCAACTATCCAGCGCTGCGCACTGACGCAGCCGATGAGTGCATGATTATGGAAGAGCTAAGTTATCTGAAGAAAGTTGAATCGAATGCTCGCACCTACGCCGCCACTTTCCAACGCCTGTTTGTCAGCGGAAATGGCGTGTGGGTCAAGGATGCACAAGGCAGGGAATACCTCGACTGCCTGGCTAACGCCGGCACCCTGGCCTTGGGCCACAACCCACCTGCCGTCAAGGAAGCTGTACTGGACTTTCTGAGCACCGACCAACTGCAACAAGCCCTGGACCTCGCCACACCCGCCAAGCATGCGTTTGTGCAAGAGCTGTTTTCTCAGTTGCCGGCCGCGATGCGCGCCTCCAGCAAGATTCTGTTTTGCGGCCCCAGCGGCTCGGACGCGGTGGAAGCCGCCATCAAGCTGGCGCGTCATTACACCAAACGCTCAGCGCTGATGGCCTTTCACGGTGGCTACCACGGCATGACCGCGGGTGCGCTGTCGGCCATGGGAAATCTGAACCCCAAAGGCATTCCCAGTGTCACCGCGCAAAACACCCACTTCCTCCCCTACCCTTACCGCTTTCGCTGCCCGTTCGGCACCGACGGTGAGCAGACGGACCAACTGTCGATCGAGTACATCCGCACCGTGCTCTCGGACCCGGAAGGCGGCGTCACCCTTCCCGCCGCTGTGCTCGTTGAAGTGGTGCAGGGTGAAGGCGGTTGCATCCCCGCCTCGGCCGAGTGGCTGCGTGGATTGCGTGAGATCACCCAGCAATTGGGCATCGTGCTGATCATCGACGAAGTGCAGACTGGCCTGGGCCGTACCGGCAGCACCTTTGCCATCGAACATGCCGGTATCGTCCCCGACATCCTGGTCCTGTCCAAAGCGATCGGCGGCGGCTACCCGCTGTCGGTGATAGTTTACGCCGAGCACCTCGACACCTGGGGTCCGGGCATGCATGCCGGCACGTTCCGCGGTAATCAGATCGCGATGGTCGCCGGGCGCGCAACCATGCGCCATATCCACCAGGCCGGCTTGGTGGAGCACGCAGCTGCACGAGGTGCACAACTGCTCGCAGGCCTGAAAGAAATCGCCCAGCGGCATGACCCGATCGCCGATGTACGTGGCCGTGGACTGATGATTGGCGTTGAAGTCACCAAGCCGGGCGTGCACAAGCGTGCGGGCCTCGGTGACGGCACACTGGCACGGGCGATCAAACTCAATTGCTTCGACAATGGCCTGATCATCGAAACCGGTGGGCGCCACGGTTCGGTCCTGCGTTTTCTACCGGCCCTGACCATTACCGAAGCCCAGGTGGGCAGCGTGCTCGACCGTTTTGAGGACGCGATCAAAAACGCCAGCGCACATCGTTTGCATGTCGTCGGCCAGTCGAACTGACATAGGCGTCCAGCCCTGAAACAGGCACCAAAAAAGCCCGCCACCGGTCAAGGTGAGCGGGCTTTTTTACCAGCCTCAGTCCCGTGCGAGGGCTTCGATCGGATCCAACCGCGCCGCATTACGGGCTGGTACAAATCCGAAGATGATGCCAATCAGGCTTGAACACACGAATGCGGTGACAATCGATTCCAGGGAAAACACCATCTGCCATTCCTTGATGACCAGGGAAAAGACAAAGCCGATGCCAAACGATAACGAGATACCAATCACCCCACCGATCAGACACACCATGACCGCTTCCACCAGGAACTGCTGGCGGATGTCCGACTGACGCGCGCCCACGGCCATTCGAATGCCGATTTCCCGTGTGCGCTCGGTTACCGACACCAGCATGATATTCATCACGCCAATGCCCCCCACCACCAAGGAAATCAACGCAATCAATGACAGCAGCAAGGCCAGCGACTGGCTGGTCTTTTGTACCGTTTGCATGATGCTGTCGAGGTTGTAGGTAAAGAAATCCTTGGTGCCGTGGCGCTGCTCCATCAGCTTGGTCACGTTTTCTTCCACCACCTTGCTCGGCTGGCCGTCCTTGATCCGCACCGTGATGCTGTCCAGGTAACGCTGGCCCAACAGGCGGCCAGCGGCGGTCTCGTACGGCACCCAGACATTCAGTGCCTTGCTGGTGTTGAAGATGTTTTTATTGTCCGCCGCCACGCCAATCACCGTGCACGGCAGGTTTCCCACCAAGATGATTTGGCCAAGTGCCTCGACATTCGGCCCAAACAGCCGGTTGCGGGTGTTGTGGTCGATCACCACCACCTGAGCCTGGCGCGTATCGTCGTCCTGACTGAAGGTGATGCCTTCGGCGATCTTGATCCCACGGACCTGGAACGAGCTGGCACTCACGCCGTTGACCGTGGCATCCACGTCGATATTGCCAAAGCGCAGCAACAGATTGCGCCCGGCATTTGGCGTGGCGCTGTCGATGTAATGCAACTGGCTGAGGGCCGTGACATCGGATAACACCAGGGTCTCGATGGCTGAGGCATGGCTGTCGCCAAAGTCGGTGCCTGGGTAGATATCGATGGTATTGCTGCCGATCGCCTGGATGTCACTCAGTACATAGCGCTTGGCGCCTTCACCGATGGCCACGATCGACACCACCGAGGTGATGCCGATCACGATGCCGAGCATGGTCAGCAGCGTGCGCATGCGGTGAGAAATCAGCGCCACCCAGGCCATCACAAACGCTTCCTTGAACAACCCAAGGCTCGCCACCAGACGCCGCCCCGGCTTGGCCCGAACCTTGGTATTGGCCGATTCGGCCAGTTCGACCCCGGGCCGTTCATTGAGCCGGTCACTGACAATCTCACCGTCGCGCATCTCGATAATGCGCTCGGCGTGTGCAGCGACCTTGGCATCGTGGGTCACGATGATCACCGTGTGCCCTGCCGCGTGCAGTTCCAACAGGATGTTCATCACCTCCTTGCCGCTGGCGGTGTCGAGTGCGCCGGTCGGTTCATCGGCCAGAATGACCTCGCCGCCATTCATCAGGGCCCGCGCGATACTCACCCGTTGCTGTTGCCCGCCGGACAACTGGCTGGGGCGGTTGACCAGGTGGCCGGCCAGGCCGAGTCGCGCCAGCAGTTCCTTGGCACGGCTGTGGCGCTGCCCTTCCGGTACGCCGGAATAAATCGCCGGCATCTCGACGTTATGCATCGCGCTCAAGTGCGGTAGCAAATGGTAGCGCTGAAAGATAAACCCGAAGTGATCACGGCGCAGCTCGGCCAGTTCCTGGTCCGCCAGGTCGCGGGTTTCGCGACCGCTGATGGTGTAGCTACCATCGGTGGCGTAATCCAGGCAGCCAAGGATATTCATCAGCGTCGATTTGCCTGAGCCTGAGGCCCCCGTGATCGCCACCATTTCCCCGGCGTTGATGGTCAGGTTGACATCCTTGAGGGCCATGAACGCCTTCTCACCCGCCACGAAGCTGCGGCTGATGCCTTTGAGCTCCAACAATGCTTGGGTCATTGTCAGATCCCCGCCACGGCTGGGGTCGGATCACCGATAACGACTTTGTCACCTTCCACCAGGCCATCCTTGATCTGAGCCTTGACGTTATTGTTGATTCCCACCTGCACGTTGCGCTCCTGGGCGTGGCCAGTCTCATCCACCACGCGCACGACGTACGAGCCGTCTGCATTGCGCTTGCCCAGCGCAGCCACTGGCATCATCAGCACATCCTTGGCGGTGTCCCGCACGATGCGCACCTGCGCGGTCATCGAGATCCGCAGGCGATGTTCCGGATTAGGCACGTCAAACAAGGCATTGTAGAACACCGCTGTGTTCTGCTTGGTGGTGCCGGCGGCCTGGGTGTCCAGGTAGTTCTGCGGCGCCGGCTCGGTGCCGCGCAGTTTGCCGTAATAACGCTTGTTGGCTTCGCCCAGGATCGTGAAGTACACCTCCTGGCCCGGTTGGATATGGATCACATCCGCCTCCGATACCTGAGCCTTGATCGTCATGGTGTCCAGGTCTGCCAGTTTCAGCAGCACCGGTGCCAGTTGTTCGGCGATCACGGTCTGGCCTTCCTGAGTGACAATGCCGACCACATCACCGTCAATCGGCGCGACGATACGGGTGTAGCCCAGGTTGACCTTGGCGGTGTCGATCTGGATCCGCGCATTTTTCAGCTGTGCGTCCAGGGCCACCAGGTTGGCGCTCTGCACCAGATAGTTGGATTCGGCGGTCTCGAAATCCTGCTTGGAGATCGCGGCATCCGATTGCAGGCTGCGGTAACGCTCCCATACCGATTTGGTCTGGGCGACCTGGGCCGCCGTGGCCCTGCGTTGCGCGTCGAGGTTTTCCTCGTTGACCTGGGCCTGGCGCAGCGCGTTCTGCAGCACCAACGGGTCGATCTCGGCCAACCACTGGCCCTTCTTGACCTTGTCGCCAAGCTTGACCTTAAGAGACTTCAACTGGCCGGAGACCTGCGCACCGACATCCACCTGCTTGACCCCCTGCAGAATCCCGGTGGCCAGCACCGAATTCTCGATCTCGCCCCGTTCGACCTTGGCAGTCAGATACTGCGGCGGCTCGGCCGGCGACTGCACCGAATAGACCACCAGGCCGGCAACAACGGCCAGACCCACGCCCCAGACAATCTTGCGAAACTTCGACTTTTCCATAGATGACCACTAATACGTTGAAAGGTAGGCCCGACCAGTTGCCGGGCTCGCGCTAAGTTGCGTGATTGCTTGCTTCAGGTAAGGGCGCAAGCGCCCGTGCCGGCTCCCCCTCTGCCACAGGTCATGAGGTCACCTTGCCGACCGGCACGACCAGCCCGTCGTGCCACCAGGACGCCAAGCTGTAAACATACGGCGCCTTGAGCAACGTGAAATGGTTGCCTGGGCCATACCAGGTCTCCAGGTGATCGGTATGCCGGCTCCACCCCTCGATCATGCCGGCCTGTTCGCGCTGATTGCCCTGGGCGTCCAGGGTCGGATCCTCGGCCAGCACCAGGCGTATAGGGCCGTTGAAGCGCGAGCGTGGCTGGTACACCGTGCGCAGCGCGGCACCGAAGGTACGCGCCGGGCCGTACATCACATCCGGGGTCGAGCGTGCCGAGAGCATGCCGACCCGCACCATGGCGCCGTGCAATGCCGCCAGTTGCGCCGTTTCGTTAAGGCTGGCAAACACGTGCGGATCAATCCCGAAGGGTTTTCCGGCCGCCAGTTGCATGGTTTCGATCAGCCGCAGCAACACACCGGTGGCCGTATACGGCTTGCCGGCCACGCCGGTGCCGCCAGGAGCCTCACTGTCGACCAGGGTCAGGGACAGCACTTCACGTCCCAGCGCCTGCAGGCGCAGCGCGACTTCGAACGCCACCCAACCGCCAAACGAATGCCCCAGCAGATGCACGGGCCCGACCGGGCATTGCTGTTCCAGCGCCACCAGATACGCCTGCGCCGCCGATTCCACACGGCTATGGGGCACCGATTTGGCGTCCAGACCACGGGGTTGCAGGCCATGGATCGGCCAATCCGGCCCAAACGCATCGGTCAGCCCGATAAAGCCGGTAACGCTGTCGCCGGCCCCAGGGATGCAGAAGATCGGTGCACGCCCGGCCTGCCCACTCTGGATCGTCAGCAGCGGCTGATGCAGCGCCTGGTTCGTGGCCGCCGGCAAGGCACTCAGGGCTGTGCCGAGGGCCTGGCCCAGGGCCGCGATGTGCGGCGCCTGCATCATGCTCTGGTGATCGCCCGGTACATTAATGCGGTGCAGCAACGCGGCCGGCACGATCTGATCCCAGCCCAGCGTCTCGCTGCTGCGTGAAGCGTCATCAGTACGCTGTTCAGCAGTGAACAAATGCACCGCAATATTCAGCGCGGACAGGTTGTAATGCGCCTGCGCATGGCCGTGGGCGACTTCACGATCCAGGTAAGCCCACAACCCATCACGTGACAGTGCCGCCAACTGCGGTTGCAACAAGCCGGCGTCGCGACAGCGTTGCAACAGGCTGTTGAAGTCCAGTTGCTCGGCTTCGCGCTCCAGCTGTGCCAGGGTCGCCAGCGCGTGGCCGTCCACCGGCACCTGGGCCTGGCAAAAAGCCCGGCACTGTTCAAGCAGATGCAAGTGATGGGCATGGGCCACCGACCAGCGCGCCTTGCCCTGGTCCACCAGGCGCGGCACGTGGGTATCGAGCAAGCCGAGGAAGCTCACCTCCTCGTCCATGCCGATCAACTGCGCCGCGATTTCGTACGCCAGTACCCCGCCGAACGACCAACCGGCCAGGCGGTAAGGGCCGTGGGGTTGAACCGTGCGCATCAGGTCGATATGCCGGGAGGCCAGGCATTGCATGGTCTGCAACTGCGGCGCCCCCCAGGCCACGCCTTCGAGCCCGTACACCGGAATATCAGCGTCCAGATGCTGGCCCAGCGCCGGGAAATACACATTCAAGCCGCTGAACTCGTGCACCAGGAACAGCGGAGCCTGCGTGCCCCCGGCACGCACGGTGACCAGGCCCTGTTCCAGCGCCGGCGCATCGGTGCGCAAGCGCAACAGCGCCGCCATCGACGCGACGCTGGCGTGCTGGAACAACTCTGCCAACGTCACCTGCACCTGTGCTTGAGCCAACAGGCTGACCAGGCGAATCGCCAACAGCGAGTGCCCGCCCGATTCAAAGAAGCTGTCGTGACGCCCCACTCGTGGCAGTTTCAGCACCTGGGCCCACTGGCTCGCCAACCGAGCTTCCAGCGCATCCGCCGGGGCTTCGTAGTCGCGGCTGAGCATCACCTGCTCCGGAGCCGGCAGCGCCTTGCGGTCCAGCTTGCCATTGGGCGTTACCGGCAAGCTGTCCAACTGCACATAGGCACTGGGCATCATGTACTGCGGTAAGTGAGTCAGCAGCTCCTCGCGCAGTTGCTCGATCGAAACCGGCGTCCCGCACAGGTAGGCCACCAACTGCTTGCCGCTGACCTGCCCCGCGCTGTCATCCCGGGCCATGACCACCGCCGCGCGCACACCTTCGCAAGCCAGCAGCGCACTTTCGACTTCGCCCAGTTCTATGCGGAAGCCTCGGATTTTCACTTGGTCATCATTGCGCCCCAGGTACTCCAGCGTGCCGTCCGGCAGCCAGCGGCCAAGGTCACCGGTTTTATACATTCGGCCTGGTGCATCGCTGAACGGGTCGGCCAGGAAGCGCTCGCGGCTCAGTTGCGGTTGGTTGAGATAGCCTCGTGCGAGGCCGGCACCGGCAATATGAATCTCACCGGCCACTCCCAGACCAGTCGGATGGCCATGGGCATCCAACACATACACACGGGTATTGGCAATTGGACGGCCAATGGCGCGTGGGTGCGGGTTGGCTGCGAACACCTCATTGGCGGTGGCGATAATCGTGGCCTCGGTCGGGCCATAGGTATTGAGCAAGCGTGGCGTATGCCCGCTGCGCAGGAACCAGTGCTGCACCGCTTCCGGGCTCAGTTCTTCACCACCCACCACGACTACCCGCACGGAGCTCGGAATGGCGGTCACAGGGTCGTCCGCCAGGCCCTGCCAGAACCGCGTAGGCAGACTGATCACTGACAGACGCGCCTGCGCCGCCAGCGCCCAGAATTGAGCGGCATCATTCAACCAGGCAGCGCTGCGCAGCACCAGGGTGGCGCCGCAGGTCAGCGCACCGAAGATCTCCTCGATGGAGGCATCAAAGTTGATGGTCGCAAATTGCAGTGCACGATCCCCCGCCGTCAGGCCGGTCAAGCCGCGAATGGCACGGATCTCGTTGCACAGACCGGCATGCTCGATCATCACGCCTTTGGGCGTACCGGTGGAGCCGGAGGTGTACAGCACGTAGGCCAGGTGCCCGCTGTCGAGCCCCCGTTCAGCCGCGAGCGGGTTGTGCTCGCTCAGCTCACGCCAGGGTTGCAGCGCACTGTTCAAGGTCAACACGTGCAACGCCTGTGGCAGCGCACCGAGCAACGGCAGTACCGCATACTCACTGAGCAACACTCGCGGCGCACTGTCGGCCAGCATGAAGGCCAGGCGTTGTGGCGGGTAGGCCGGGTCGAGCGGCACGTAGGCGGCGCCAGCCTTCAGGCTGGCGAGCAAGGCCACCACCATCTGTGTTCCGCGTTCCAGGGCGATGGCTACACGGTCATCGGGCTGCACGCCGAGGGCGATCAAATGATGGGCTAACTGGTTGGCCTGGGCATTCAACTCGCCATAGGTGAGCGACTGGCCGTCAAACTCCAGCGCGATGGCATCGGCATTGCGCAGTACCTGTTGCTCGAACAACCCATGGATCAGTTGGTCCTGGGCGTCGTCGGTGAGGGTCTGGTTGAAGTCCAGCAACACTTGGCGACACTCGACCAGCGGCAGAATCTCCAGGCTGCTCAGTGAAGCGTTCGGGGTGCGATCCAATGCGTCCACCAGGCTGTCCAACGCGCCGTGCATATAGGCACATACGCGCTGCGCGCCGATGTCCGGGCTGACCTGCACGGTCAGGGCAAAGGCCTGGCCAAAGTCATCGACGTCCAGTGACAGCGGATAGTTACTGCGCTCTTCACCGCCCAGGGCCTGGATACCGGCCCATACGGCAATGTCCTCACTGGAGGCTGCGCCGACACTGTGACGGTAGTTGAGCAAGGCGCTGAACAGCGGTGCCGGCGCGGCCACGCCGCTGCAACGCTGCGCCAAAGCCAGGGAAGCGTGTTCATGGCTCAACAGCGTGCTCAGGCGGGCATGGGTAGCCTTGACCCCCGCCTGCGCGCTTTCGGCACCCAGGCTCACGCGCAGCGGCAAGGTGTTGATAAACAGCCCCAGGGCGCGTTCGCCGCCCTGCATGCCGCCCATCAGCACGGTACCGAACACCACGTCATCCTGGCCGCAGACATGCGCCAACACTTGGGCCCATGCCACATGAATCAGGCTGGCGGCACTCACGCCCAGTTGCCGCGCAGCACTGCGCAGGCGCTGACCGAGGCTGTCTTCCACGGGCAGTTGCGCCAGTTCCAGGGCCCCCCCGGCTTGCACATCGTGCAGGCCGAACGGCAGGGTCGGTTCGTCGATGTCCGCCAGCATCGCGCTGAAGAACGCTTCATGCTCCTGTTCGGTCATGCCCAGGCGTGCCTGGGCCACGTAGTTGCGGTACGGCACCGGTGCATTCAGGCGGGCTTCCTGGCCCGAAAGGAACGCCTGCAACTCGTATTGCAGGATGTCCATGGCGACGTGATCGAACAGCATGTGATGGAACATAAACAGCGCGGACCAGTGCTGTTGCGGGCCGTCATAGGCACACACCAGGCGCATCAGCGGGGCGTCGTGCAGGTCCATGCGGAAATGGCGCGGGTCGAAGCGCTCACGCAGTTGCGCGGCGGCGTCGCCCTCGCCTTCCAGGCTGATCTCTTCGAGTGCGAATGGCACATGGCGCAGCACCACCTGCACCGGCTCGCTCAAGCCTTCCCAGCGCATGGTCGAGCGCAGGATATCGTTGCGCTCGACCACGCCTTGCAACGCCTGGGCAAAGGCGTCGAGGCGCTCGCGGCTGTCAAAGTTGAACGTCGCCTGCTCCAGGTAAACGTCGCCTTCATCGGCAAGCAAATGGTGGTAGAGAATGCCTTCCTGCAACGGCGTCATGCCGTAGATGTCCTGCACGTTGGCCAGTTGGCCCGGCACGCTGGCGACCAGGCTATCGATTTCGTCCTGGCCGAGGCTGGCCAGCGGCAACATCTGCGGGGTAATCCGTTGGCACGCGGCGGTGATGCCATTGGCCGGAATGGCCAGTGCACGGCGGCTGCCCACGACCTTGGCCAACCCCGCCAGGGTCGGGTGGGTAAACAAGGCGCCGACGTCGACCCGAAGGTCTTCCTGGCGCATGCGCTCCACCAGTTTGACCGCCAGCAGCGAATGGCCCCCCAGCTCGAAGAAGTTGTCATGCCGACCGACCTGCTCCAGCTGCAAGACCTGCGCCCAGATCAGCGCAAGACTGCGTTCGATACGCCCCTCGGGCGCCTGGTAATCACGGCTGGCCACCGCCAGCTGATCCGGGGCCGGCAAGGCCCTGCGGTCGAGCTTGCGATTAGGCGTCAGCGGCAAAGCCTCGAGGGTCACGAACGCAGACGGAATCATGTATTCGGCCAGTAACGGCGCCAGGTAACTGCGCAGGCCGGCCGCCGTGAGGCTGACCCCGGCGTGCGGTACCACGTAGGCCACCAGGCGCTTCTCGCCGGGCAGGTCTTCGCGGGCAATCACAGCCGCTTCCTTGACCCCGGCGCAGTTGCCGAGGCGCGCTTCGATCTCGCCCAATTCGATACGGAAGCCGCGCACCTTGACCTGGAAGTCATTGCGGCCCAGGTACTCGATCGAACCATCGGCCAGGTAGCGCGCCAAGTCACCGGTCTTGTACATCCGCGCAGCCGGCGCGGTGCTGAACGGATCAGCGATAAAGCGCTCGGCGCTGATGACGTCGAGGTTCAGATAACCGCGTGCAACCCCCTCACCGCCGATGAAGATCTCCCCCGCCACACCGAGCGGCACCGGCTGCTGCTGGCTGTCCAGCAGGTAGATACGGGTGTTGGCCATCGGTTTGCCGATGGTCGTGTTGCCGTTGGTGTCCGCGCTATGGGTCACGTACGCCGCGGTGCAGGACACCGTCGCTTCCGTCGGGCCATAGGTGTTGATCAGGCGGGTATGGGCCGGACGCACTTCGTCCCACAGCTCCAACTTCTGCGCCGACAGCGCATCACCGGTGACGTTGATCAAGCGCACATGCTGCAAATGCGCCTGGGCCTGGTGCGGCGTGTGGTGCCATTCGGCGGCCAGGGTGTGCCAGTGCGCCGCCGTCAGGTGCAGGACGGTGGGCGTGATCGCCGGGTCCTTCGCGGCTTCGCTGCCAAAGACATGGCGGCTCGGCGCCAAGGTTGCGCCCGCCAGCAGGGCCGGGAAGATCTCCTCCACCGACAGGTCGAAGTTCAGGGTGTTTTGTTGCAGCACCGTGTCCTGCGCGGTCAAGCCGAACAAGCGCGCGGCGTCCAGGCTGTAGTTGACCAGCCCACGGTGCTCGATCATCACGCCCTTGGGATTGCCGGTCGAACCCGAGGTGTAGATCACATACGCCAGGTGACGAGCTGTCAGGCCCGGTACCTGTGGGTTGTGTTCGGCACCCGTATGCGGCGCATCGAGCAGCACGTGCGCAATCGTCAGCGCCGGCAGGCGCTCCAGCAGCCTGCGCTGGCTCAGCACCACCGACGGCGCACTGTCGGCGATCATGTAGGCCAGGCGCTCCGGCGGGTAGTTGGGGTCCAGCGGCACATAGGCGGCGCCGGCCTTCAGCACCCCGAGCAGGCCCACCAGCACCTCATCGCCCCGCTCGGCGCAGATTGCCACGCGGTCATCCGGGCCGACCCCAAGGCCGATCAACTGGTGCGCAAGGCGGTTGGCTCGGCGGTTCAGCTCGGCATAACTGAGGCGTTGCTGTTCGAACGCCACGGCAATGGCCTGCGGATGCGCCTCGACCTGGGCCTCGAACAACTGGTGAATGGTGCTGTCGTGCGGATAGGCCACCTGGTTGGCGTTAAGGTCGTGCAGCAGGTAGTTGCGCTCCTCTTCATCCAGCAACCGGATGTGTGCCAACCGGGCCTGGTCATCGGCGACCATCGCCTGCAGCAGGCGTTCGAAATAGCCCAGATAACGTTGCATCGTGGTCTCGTCGAACAGCGCGGTGGCGTACTCCAGTGCGCCGGCGATGTGGCCCTGCACTTCGCTGAGGTCCAATGACAGGTCGAACTTGGAAAAACTGCTGGCCTGACCAACCCCTTCGAACTGCAAGTCGCCCATCACCAGGCTTGGGCCGTCGCTGTTCTGCCAGGTCAACAAGGTCTGGAATACCGGGCTATGGGCCAGGCTGCGCGCCGGCTTGAGCACCTCCACCACTTGCTCGAACGGCAAGTCTTGATGGGCTTGCGCGGCCAGCGTGCGGTCCTTGGCATGGGCCAGCAAGGCTGCCACGCTCCAGTCTTCGCCGGCGCCGATACGCACCGCCAGGGTGTTGACGAACAGGCCGATCAGCCCTTCGACTTCGGCGCGCATGCGGTTGGCGGTCGGCGAGCCGATCACCACTTCATCCTGGCCGGACAACCGGCAGAGCAACGCGGCCCACGCCGCCATCATGGTCATGTACAACGTGGTGCCGTGGCGCTGGCTCAGGGCCTTGAGGCCGGCGGTCAGGTTGACGTCGAGCAGCAGGCTCAAGGTGGCGCCGCTGTAGTCCTGGCGAGCCGGCCGTGGGCGATCGGTGGGCAGCATCAGCAGTGCAGGCGCATCGGCGAGCACTTGCTGCCAGTACTGGCTTTGCTGCTGCAGGACTTCGCCACTCAACCAACGCCGTTGCCATACGGCAAAGTCGCTGTATTGCAGGGTCAACGGCGGCAGCGGATCGGCGTGGCCAAGACGGAACGCCTCGTACAGCGCCATCAGTTCACGGGTCAGCACCCCCATCGACCAACCATCGGAGACGATGTGGTGCATGGTCAGCAGCAACACATGGTGATCGTCGGCACGCTGCAACAGGCAGGCCCGAATCAACGGTCCTCGCTCCAGGTCAAAGGGTTCCAGCGCGTCGGCACTGATATGCGCCTGCAACGCGACATCATTGTCGACTGACAGGCGCAGCAGCGCGAACCCCTGCTCCGGCGGGTCAATACACACCAGGGGTTCATCGTTGTGTTGCACAAACCGGCTGCGCAGGGCTTCGTGACGCGCCACGATGGAGGCCAGCGCGCTTTCCAGCGCCTGGGCATCCAGGTGGCCCCGCAGCCCGAGGGCAATCGGCATGTTGTAGGCAGTACTGGCGCCTTCCATCTGCGCCAGGAACCACAAACGTTGCTGGGCGAACGACAGCGGTAAGTCCTGGTCTCTAGGCACCGGCAGGATGGCCGGCAAGGTGCTGCGCGCCGCCTGGGCCAGCACCTGAGCCAACGCGGCCAGTTGCGGCTGGGCAAACAACTCGGCCAGGCTCAACTCCACGCCCAGCCGCTGGCGCACCTGGGAGATCAAGCGCATCGCCAGCAGCGAATGCCCGCCCAATTCAAAGAAGTGCCCCTGGCGCCCGACCTGCTCCAATCCCAGCAAATCCTGCCAGATCTGCGCCAGCGTGGTTTCAAGCTCGCCTTCGGGGGATTCATACACGCCACTGACTACCGCATCGAGGCCCGGCGCCGGCAGCGCCTTGCGATCCAGCTTGCCGTTGGGGCTCAGCGGCCATACCGCGAGCTGCACATAGGCCGACGGCACCATGTACTCCGGCAATGCGCCTTGCAGGTAGGTACGCAGGTCTTCGACCTTTGGCGCCTGCCCTGTGAAGTACGCCACCAGGCGTTCATCACGCACCAGTACTGCCGCTTCGATGACCTCGGGACAGGCCGCGAGCAAGGCTTCAATTTCACCGAGCTCGATGCGCAGGCCGCGAATTTTGACCTGGTCGTCATTGCGCCCCAGGTAGTCGAGCGTGCCGTCTGTACGATAGCGCGCCAGGTCGCCGGTGCGGTACATGCGCCCGCCGGTGGTGTGCGGGTCGTAGAGGAAACGCTCGGCCGTCAGTTCTTCACGGTTGAGGTAACCGCGCGCCACACCGGCGCCGCCGATGTACAGCTCACCGACGCTGCCGGTCGGCATCGGTTGCCCGTAGGCATCCAGCACGTAGAGCGTCAGGTTGCGCAATGGCCGGCCCAGGGGAATATCGCCCGCCCCATAGCTCGAAAGGTCGGCGTCGACCGCGTGCCACGCAACCACGTCGCTGCACTCTGTCGGGCCATAGCTGTTGATGAAGAGCGGGCGTGGGGCCTGCAGTTTTTCCAACTGCGACAGTTTGATCGGCTCACCGCCCAGGACCACCCTGCGCAGGCCGCTCAACACCTGTTGTTGGTCGGCATCGATCAGCGCATAGAACGCACTCGGTGCCAGGTTGATGTGGGTGATCGCCTGCTCGCCGATCTGGCGAACGATACTCGCCGGATCAAACGGGCTGTCGGCCAGGTGCAAGGTGGCACCCACCGCAAGGCTGGCGAAGATGTTTTTCTGAGTCAGGTCGAAGCTGTGGGAGGTCAGCAGCAGCACCGCATCGCTGGCGTCCAGCCCGACGTCTTCGAGGTACCAGCCAAGCATGTTGACCACGCCCTGGTGCTCGACCATCACGCCTTTGGGCTGACCGGTGGAGCCCGAGGTGTAGATCACGTAGGTCAAGTGCGTCGGGCTCAGCCCGGCCACCTGCGGGTTATGCAGGGCGTGCTCGCGCCAATCGCCACCGTCAAGGTCGACCACCGGCAGCCCCGGCGCGCAGGCCAACTGTGCGGTCACGCCGTGCACCAGCAACGCCGCCGGAGCGCTGTCTTGCAGCATGTAGTGAATACGTTCCAGCGGGTAGTTCGCGTCGATCGGTACGTAGGCGCCGCCGGCCTTAAGAATCGCCAGCAAACCGACGATCAACGCAGGGCTGCGCTCGACACAAATCGCTACACGTGCATCCGGTTGTACGCCGAGCTGGCGCAGATGATGGGCCAGTTGGTTGGCGCGCTCGTTGAGTTCGCGGTAGGTCAGCGAGTGATCACCCGCCTGCACGGCCAGTGCTTGCGGGGTGCGCACGGCCTGTGCTTCAAACAGGCTGTGCACGGTGCCGGGGTTGAGCGGTGTGCGCAGGCCACTGAGCGCGACCCGTTGTTGTTGGCGCTCCGGTTCATCGAGCAGCGGCACGCGCGCCAGCACACCCTGATCATCGCTGACCATGGCCTGCAACAGGCGCTCGAAATAACCCAGGTGACGCACGAGTGTCGCCTCATCGAACAGCGCCGTGGCGTAGCTCAGGGAACCGATGATATGGCCCTGGGCTTCGCTCAATTCGAGGGACAGGTCGAACTTGGCCGCCGTGTTGATCTGGCCGCCGCCCTCCACTATAAGGTCGCCGAATGCCGGGGCCGCGCCCTCGCTGCCCTGCCAGGTGAGCATGGTCTGGAACAGCGGGCTGTAGGCCATGCTGCGCACCGGCTTGACGATATCCACCACTTGCTCGAACGGCAGGTCCTGATGCGCCTGCGCGCCCAGCGCCTGGGTCTTGACCCGCGCCAGCAAAGTTTGCACCGTCGGTTCGCCCGAGGCATCGATGCGCACCGCCAGGGTGTTGACGAACAGGCCGATCAGGCTCTCCACTTCGACCCGATTGCGGTTGGCTACCGGCGAGCCGATGACCACTTCATCCTGCCCGGACAAGCGGCTCAGCAATACAGCCCACGCCGCCAGCAGGGTCATGTACAACGTGGTGCCATGCCGCTGGCTGAGTGCCTTGAGGCCCTCGCTCAACGGCGCATCCAGCTGCAATGGCAGCACCGCGCCGCTGAAGTCCTGCTGCGCCGGACGCGGGCGGTCGGTGGGCAGGGTCAACACGGCCGGCGCGCCGGCCAGGGTCTGCTGCCAATACAGGTTCTGCTTGTGCAGCACCTCGCCACTCAACCAGCGGCGCTGCCACACAGCAAAGTCGGCGTATTGCAACGCCAACGGCGGCAACGGGTCGGCCAGGCCCTGGCTGTAGGCGCCATACAACGCCACCATTTCGCGGGTCAGCACGCCCATCGACCAGCCATCGGCAGCAATATGGTGCACGGTCAGCAGCAACACATGGTGTTCATCGCCCAGGCGTACCAGGCGCGCCCGCAGCAACGGGCCGTTGACCAGGTCGAACGGCGCCAGTGCTTCATGCTCGGTCAGTGCCTGCAATTGCTGCGGGGCGTCGGCCTGCTCGCGCAGATCATCCTGCTCCAGTACGAACGAACCTTCGACCGGAGTAAACACCAGTTGCGGTTCATCATTGTCCACCACGAAGGCGCTGCGCAGCACTTCATGGCGACTGACGATCTGCGCCAGTGCGCGCTCCAGCGCCAGGGCGTCCAGTGTGCCACGCAGGCCCAGACCGATCGGCATGTTATAGGCCGCTGCGGCATTGTCCATCTGTGCCAGGAACCACAGGCGTTGCTGAGCAAACGACAGCGGCAACGATTCTTCGCGGGACACCGGCACAATCGCCGGCAAGTGGCTGCGCCCCGCCTTGGCCACTACCTGCGCGAGTGCCGAGAGCTGCGGGTGCGCAAACAGCGCCGCCAGGTCCAGCTCCACGCCCAAGTGCAGGCGTACCTGGGAGATCAAGCGCATGGCCAGCAACGAGTGGCCGCCCAGTTCAAAGAAGTGATCCTCGCGCCCGACCTGCTCGACCTTGAGCACCTGGCTCCAGATCTGCGCCAGGGCGATTTCCACCTCACCCTCGGGCGCTGCGTAGCCGCGCGTGAGTAATGCCTCCTGATCGGGAACCGGCAGGGCCTTGCGGTCCAGCTTGCCATTGGCGGTCAGCGGCAGGCTGTCCAGGCGCACATACACCGCTGGCACCATGTATTCCGGCAACTGCGTCTGCAACGCACTGCGCAGGGCTTGACGGTCGACCGGCAGGTGTTCGGTGAAGTACGCCACCAGGCGTCCTTCACGCGCCAGCACCACGGTTTCGCTGACGTCCGGGTACTCGCTCAAGCGGCTTTCGATTTCGCCGAGTTCGATGCGCACGCCACGGATTTTCACCTGGTCGTCGTTACGGCCCAGGTAGTCCAGGGTGCCCTCCTCCAGCCAGCGTGCCAGGTCGCCGGTACGATACAGACGCGCCGACGGATCCTGGCTGAACGGGTCACGCAGGAAACGTTCGGCGCTCAGTTCCGGGCGGTTGAGGTAACCACGCGCCACACCGGCACCACCGACGTACAGCTCACCGACCACGCCTTTGGGCACGGGCTTGAGGTGTTCGTCGAGCAGGTAGACCTGGGTGTTGGCGATGGGTTTGCCGATGTGCAGGTGCTGGCCGGGGTTGATCAGGCCGGAAGTGGCAACCACCGTAGCCTCGGTCGGACCATAGTTGTTGACCACCTGAAAACGCTGCGGCGTGCTGAACTGACGCAGGCGGTCGCCGCCGATCAGCAAGGTTTTAAGGGTCGGGTGTTGCAGGTCCTGGCTGAACGCGTATTCCGCCACTGGAGTCGGCAGGAAGCTCACGTCCAGCGGCTGTGCCAGCCACCAATGCAACAGCGCATCGATGTCTTCGCTGCCCTCCTTGGCCGGCGGCAGGTGCAGGGTCGCCCCCACGCAAAGGGCTGGCCAGACTTCCCAGGCCATGGCGTCAAAGCCAAACCCGGCGACGCTGGAGGTTTGGCTACCGGCGTGCAGGTTGAAGGCGTGGCAATGCCAATGCACCAGGTTTTCCAGGGTACGGTGTTCCACCATGACCCCTTTGGGCAAGCCGGTGGAGCCGGAGGTGTAGATCACATAGGCCAGGTTCGCCGACGTCAGGCCCTGCACGTTCGGGTCAAGTGTCGGACGGCGATGCCATTGATCACTGTCCAGCTCGATCACCGGCAATGGCGTGTCGCTGAGCAATGAGCGGGTATTGGATTGCGCCAGCACCAGCACCGGCGCGCAGTCTTGCAACAGGTAGGCGATGCGTTCCTGCGGGTGCGCCGGGTCGATCGGCACGTACGCCGCGCCGGCCTTGAGGATCGCCACCAGGCCGACCAGGGTTTCAAGGCTGCGCCGCGCGCAAATGGCCACGCGGTCATCCGGGCGCACCCCCTCTTCGAGCAGGCGGTGGGCCAACTGATTGGCGCGCTGGTTGAGCTGGCGATACGTGATGTGCTGGTCACCCTGGCACACCGCCGTGGCATCCGGTTGCCGCTCGACCTGCGCCTCGAACAGCCGGTGGATGGTCTGCGGCTCGGGGTAGTGCACGGCGGTGACGTTGACATCAACCAGCACCGCCTCACGCTCGGCGGCAGACAGCACCGACAATTGACTCAAGGCCAGCTGTGGCGTTTCTTCCAATGCGTTGACCAATTGCGCCAGGGCCGTCTGCATAAAGCCGCAAACCCGTTGCGCACCGATTTTTTCCAGCGCCTGGGCATTGAGTTGGAAGCCTGCGCCAAAATCATCGATGTTCAACACCAGCGGGTAGTTGGTGCGCTCTTCCATGCTCAGGGCCTGGATGCCATCCCAGGCAGCGATGTCCGCACTTGTAGCCTCGACCGGCGCACTGTGCCGATAGTTGAGCAAGGTATTGAACAGCGCTTGCGCCGCCGGCAGGCCGCTGCACTGCTGAGCCAGGGACAAAGACGCGTGTTCATGGGCAAGCAATTGTGACAGGCGTTCGTGGGTGACACGCACCGCCTCGCGGGCACCGTGCTCACCGACACTGACCCGCAGGGGCAAGGTGTTGATGAACAGCCCCAAGGCACGGCCGGCGCCTTCACCGCCTTGCAGGCGGCCGAGCAACACCGTGCCGAACACCACTTCGTCACGCCCGGCAACCTGCGCCAACACCTGCCCCCAGGCCAGGTGCATCAGGCTCGCAGCGCTGACCCCGAGCAGACGCGCTTGCTCACGCAGGCGCGCGCTCAATTGACTGTCGAGCATCAGGTGGGCTTCTTCGACACCGCTGCCATCGCCCTGCACATCGCGCAGGCCGAACGCCAGGGTCGGCTCGTCAATATCACCGAGCAGGTCAGTGAAGAAGCGTTCATGGGCCTGTCGATCGGCACCGAGGCGCGACTGTGCCACATGGTTGCGATACGGAATCGACGGCGCCAAGTGTTCGGTATGGCCCTTGAGGCTGGCCTGGACTTCCTCGATCAGCACCTCAAGCGCGGTGTGGTCGAGCATCATGTGGTGGAACAACAGAATGCCCACCCAGCGCTGGTTGGCACTGTCCTGGGTATAGGCCAGGTGCATCAGTGGCGCACGCTGCATATCCAGGCGGTAATGGCGCGGGTCGAACTGACTGTGCAATTGCGCCAGTACGTCACCGTCGCCCGCGTCGATCACCACTTCTTCCAGGCCCAGGGTTGCCTGGCGCCAAACCACCTGCACCGGCTCTTCGAGCCCGTCCCAGACAATACTGCTGCGCAGGATGTCGTGGCGGTCGATGACGCTCTGCAGTGCCTTGGCAAACTGGTTCACCGGTTCCGGTCCGGTGAAGGCAAACAACATATGCAGCAAGTAAGCATCGCCTTGCGGCGCAGCCAAGTGATGGTAGAGCATGCCGTCCTGCAACGGCGCCAGCGCGTAGATGTCCTGCACGTTGCGCGTACCGCCCGACACACTGGCGACGACACGGTCGATGGCCGCCTGGTCCAGATCGACCAGCGGCAGCAAGTCCGGCGTGATACGGGAGCAGTCCAGACCGATCAGGTTGGCCGGTACCACCAACGCTTGATGGCCACCGACGGCCGCCGCCAACGCCGCCAGGGTCGGTTGGCCGAACAACACGCGCACGTCGGCGCTCAAGTCGATCTGACGCATGCGCTCGATCAATTTGACCGCCAGCAGCGAATGACCGCCCAGCTCAAAGAAGTTGTCATGGCGGCCCACGCGAGGCACGTCAAGCAACTCTTGCCACAGCGCCGAGAGGGTCTGCTCGACCTCGCCTTCAGGGCGCTCGTATTCACGTCGGGCCAGGGCGTCGCCGTCGGGTGCCGGCAGAGCCTTGCGATCAAGCTTGCCGTTGGTGGTCAGTGGCAAGCGCGCCAGCATGACGAACGCGCTGGGCACCATATAGTCAGCCAGCGACACCAACAATTCAGTGCGCAACGCCGTAGCCGATGGCTCTGCGCCCTCGGCCGCGATGACATAAGCCACCAGGCGCTTGTTGCCGGGTGCGTCTTCGCGGGCAATCACTACGGCTTCACGCACGCCTTCACAGGCGGCCAGGCGCGCTTCGATCTCACCCAACTCAATGCGGAATCCACGGATCTTCACCTGGTCGTCATTGCGCCCCAGGTAGTCAATGCTGCCGTCCGCCAGCCAACGCCCCAAGTCCCCGGTCTTGTACAAGCGGGCATCAGCACGGCCGCTGAACGGGTCGGCGATAAATCGTTCGGCGTTCAATTCAGGTCGGTTCAGGTAGCCACGGGCAACCCCGGCACCACCGACATAGAGTTCACCGACGACACCCACCGGCACGGGTTCGCGCTGCTCGTCCAGTACATACAGCTGCAGGTCGGGAATGCGCCCGCCGATGGGGCTAACGCCCACCAACTGGGCATCCGCCGCTTCAAGGGCACGATAGGTCACGTGCACGGTGGTTTCGGTGATGCCGTACATGTTCACCAGTTGCGTGCTGGCGTTGGTCGTGCGCGCATACCAGGGTTTGAGAAGCCCCGGCTCCAGGGCTTCGCCACCGAAGATCACCTGCCGCAGGGAGTGCTTCAAGGCGCTCTGGCCCTGGGCGGCAATCAACGAACGAAAGGCACTCGGCGTCTGGTTGAGGACGGTGACGCCGGCGCTGCACAGCAGCGCATAACATTCGTCCGGCGAACGGCTGGTAAGCTGCGGCACCACCAGCAACTGGCCGCCATGGATCAGCGCGCCCCAGATTTCCCACACTGAGAAGTCGAAGGCAAACGAGTGGAACAGCGCCCACACGTCCTGCTGGTTGAAGTTGAACCAGCCTTCGGTGGCGCTGAACAACCGCGCTACGTTGCGGTGTTCGATCATCACGCCTTTGGGTAGCCCGGTAGAGCCGGAGGTGTAGATCACATAGGCCAGGTTCGCCGAAGTGAGGTCGGGCACCTGTGGGTTCAGCGCTGACTCGACTTGCAAGCCCGCCGAATCCAGGTCGATCACCGGCACCGACAACTCGGCCACCAGGGCGTGAGTCACCTGCTGCACCAGCACCGCCACCGGTGCGCTGTCTTGCAGGGTGTAGCTGATGCGTTCCTGCGGATAGGCCGGGTCAATCGGCACATAGCCGGCACCCGCCTTGAGGATGCCCAACAGGCCGATGATCATCTCCAGGCCACGTTCGACGCAGATCGCTACGCGATCGTCCACGCGCACACCCAGGCTCAACAGGCGATGCGCAACCTGGTTGGCGCGGCGGTTCAGTTCGCCGTAGCTCAAGCGCTCATCGTCAAACAGCACGGCGGTCGCGTCAGGGCGTTCAGCGGCTTGCTGCTCAACCTGATGGTGGATCAAGGCCGCGTCGGCAAACAGGCTGTCGGTGGCGTTCCAGTGCTGCAACAGGTGCTCGCGCTCAAGCGCCGGCAGCATCCCCAGGCCTCGCAACGAGGCCTGCGGGGTCTGCTCCAGGGCTTGCACAAGGTTGTCGAGGACGCACTGCATGTAACCGCAGACCCGCGCGGCGCCAATTGCCGCATCGGCCATCACCGAGAGGCTGAATGCCTCACCCATGTCGTTGACCGACAGGGTCAGCGGGTAGTTGGTGCGCTCCTTGCTGTCGAGCACCGCAATGCCTTCCCAGGCCGCTACCGCTTCTGCCGAGACGTCTGCACCGCCGAGCTGGCGATAGTTGAGCAGCGAACTGAACAGGGGTGTGGATGCCGCGATTTTGCTGCAGCGCTGCGCCAGCACCAGCGAGGCATGCTCATGGCCGAGCAAACCGGTCAAGCGTGTATGGGTGCTCTTGACCATGGCGCGCACACCGGCCTCACCCAGACTGACCCGCAACGGCAAGGTATTGATAAACATGCCGAGGGCACGGTCGGAACCTTCACCGCCCTGCAAACGTCCCAGCAATACGGTGCCGAACACCACATCGTTGCGCCCCGAAAGGCCACCCAGCACCCGGGCCCATGCCAAGTGATACAGGCTGGCCGGCGTCACACCCAGTTGGCGTGACTGCGCGCGCAAGCGCTGGCTGAGGCGATCATCCAGCTCCAGGACCACCTCCTCGACGCCATGACCGTCGCCCTGCACGTCTTGCAGGCCAAACGGCAAGGTGGGCTCGTCAATGTCCCCCAACATCTCGGTGAAGAACGCTTCGTGTTCTTCGCGGCTCACGCCCTGGCGTGCCTGCGCCACATAATTACGGTACGGCACGGACGGCGCCAGCAATGCTTCTTCGCCACGGGTGTGGGCTTCGATCTCCGACGTCAGCATCCGCAGCGAGGTGGCGTCATCCACCAGATGATGCAGCAGCAACACCGCGACCCAGCGTTGGTTCGGCGCATCTTCGCTGTAACCGATGCGCATCATCGGCGCCTGGCGAATATCCAGGCGGTGATGACGCGGGTTGAGGCATTCGGTCAACTGCGTGGCGATATCGCCGCCGGCCGGGTCCAGGTGAATCTCGTCGACGCCCAGCTCCGCTTCGCGCCAGACCACTTGCACCGGCTCATCAAGACGCTCCCACACCACCGCGGTACGCAGGATGTCATGCCGGGAAATCACGCCTTGCAGCGCAGCGGCAAACCGTTGCAGGCGCTCGCGGCTGTCAAAGCTGAAGGTCACGTATTGCAGGTAGGGATCGCCTTGGGCAGCGGCAAGATGGTGATACAAGATCCCTTCTTGCAGCGGCGCCAGGCTGTAGATTTCCTGGACGTTGGCCGCACCGCCCGGCACCGTCGCAACAATGCGGTCGATGGCGGTCTGGTCCAATTCAGCCAGGGGCAGCATGTCCGGGGTGATGTGTGCGCAACCCTCGGGCACCCGACGGGCGGGCACCACCACATCCTTGTTCGCACCGGCCACGGCGGCCGCGAGTGCGGCCAGGGTCGGTTGGCCAAACAACACGCGCACATCGGCGCCCAGGCCGACCTGACGCATGCGCTCGATCAGCTTGACGGCCAACAGTGAGTGACCGCCCAGTTCGAAAAAGTGATCCTCACGGCCCACGCGCTCGACCCCGAGCAAGTCTTGCCAGATCGCGGCAATCGTGGCTTCTACCTCACCTTCGGGGGCCGCGTATTGCCGGCGCGCCAACGCGTCGGCATCCGGCGTCGGCAGGGCTTTGCGGTCGAGCTTGCCATTGGTGGTCAACGGGAACTGCGCCACCCGCACAAAGGCGGCCGGTACCATGTATTCAGCCAGGGACAGCAGCAACTGCTGGCGTAATTCGGCGGCCGATGGTTCGGCGCCGTCGCGGGCGATGACGTAGGCCACCAGGCGTTTGTCGCCGGGCTCATCCTCACGGGCAATCACCACGGCCTCGCGCACACCGTCACAGGCAGCCAGGCGCGCTTCGATCTCGCCCAACTCAATGCGGAAACCACGGATTTTAACCTGATCGTCATTGCGCCCCAGGTAGTCGATGCTGCCATCGGCCAGGCGACGCCCGAGGTCACCGCTGCGATACAAGCGCGCCGCGGCGCGGGTGCTGAAAGGGTCGGCAATAAACCGTTCGGCATTCAGTTCCGGCCGGTTCAGATAGCCACGGGCAACCCCGGCGCCGCCGACATACAACTCGCCCACCACGCCGACCGGTACGGGTTCGCGCTGGTCGTCAAGGACATACAGCTGCAGGTCGGGAATGCGCCCGCCGATGGGGCTAACGCCCACCAATTGGGCATCCGCCGCTTCAAGGGCATGATAGGTCACGTGCACGGTGGTTTCGGTGATGCCGTACATGTTCACCAGTTGCGTGCCGGCGTTGCTGCTGCGCGCATACCAGGGTTTGAGAAGCCCCGGTTCCAAAGCTTCGCCGCCAAAGATCACCTGACGCAGGGCGTGCTTCAAGGCGCTCTGGCCCTGGGCGGCAATCAACGAACGAAAGGCACTCGGCGTCTGGTTGAGGACGGTGACGCCGGCGCTGCACAGCAGCGCATAACAGGCGTCCGGCGAGCGACTGGTGAGCTGCGGCACTATCAGCAACTGCCCGCCGTGCATCAGCGCACCCCAGATTTCCCATACGGAGAAGTCAAAGGCAAACGAATGGAACAGGGCCCACACGTCCTGATCATTGAAATTGAACCAGGCCTCAGTGGCGCTGAACAGGCGCGCCACGTTGCGGTGTTCGATCATCACGCCTTTGGGTAGGCCAGTAGAGCCGGAGGTGTAGATCACATAGGCCAGGTTCGCTGCGGTCAGGCCCGGCACCTCAGGGTTATCGGTCGATTCAGCGCGGCAATCGCCAGCGTCCAGGTCGATCACCGGCACCGACAACTCAGCCACCAAGGCGTGAGTCGCCTGCTGTACCAGCACCGCCACGGGTGCGCTGTCTTGCAGGGTGTAGCTGATGCGCTCCTGCGGATAGGCCGGGTCAATCGGTACATAGCCGGCACCCGCCTTGAGGATGCCCAACAGGCCGACGATCATCTCCAGGCCACGTTCGACGCAGATCGCCACGCGATCATCCACGTGCACGCCCAGGCTCAACAGGCGATGCGCAACCTGGTTGGCGCGGCGGTTCAGTTCGCCGTAGCTCAAGTGCCGGCCTTCATAGACCAACGCACAGGCGTCGGGGTGTGCCGCCGCCTGCGCCTGGAACTGGCCATGAATCAACGCACTGTCGGCAAACACTGTGTCGCTGCTGTTCCAGTGTTGCAGCAGGTGCTGGCGCTCGTTCGCCGGCAGGATACCCAGGCTTTGCAGGGGGGCTTCTGGTGCGTGTTCCAGGGCCGCTACCTGACTTTCCAGTGCCGCATGCAGGTAATGGGCGACGCGCGACGCACCGATTTCGGCGTCGGCCAGTACGGTGATGTGAAAGTCTTCACCCAGGTCGTCGAGGTTGACGGTCAGCGGGTAGTTGGTGCGTTCTTCAGCGCCCAGGGCTTGCATGCCGGCCCAGGCCGCCTGGGCCTCGGCACTGCTGCCTGAAGCACTGTGGCGGTAGTTGAGCATGGCGCTGAACAGCGGCGTGGGCGGCGCAACGGCACTGCAGCGCTGGGCCAGGGCCAACGAGGCGTGTTCATGCTGGAGCAAGGCGGTGAGACGCTGATGGGTCAGCCTCAGGCCGCTGCGTACGCTTTGCTCACCCACGCTCACGCGCAGCGGCAACGTGTTGATGAACATCCCCAGGGCGCGATCCGAACCTTCGCCCGCGTGCATGCGACCCAACAGCACAGTGCCGAACACCACTTCCTGGCGCCCGGAAACCTTGCCCAGCACTTGGGCCAGTGCCAGGTGCATGACGCTGGCCGCGCTGACGCCCAATTGCCGCGCCTGCACGCGCAGACGCTTGCTCAAGCCGTTGTCGAGCATCAAGTGGCTTTCTTCAATGCCGTGGCCATCGCCCTGCACATCCTGCAAACCGAATGGCAGCGTCGGCTCATCAATGTCGCCAAGCATCTCGCGAAAGAATGTTTCGTGTTGTTGCTCACTGACCCCCAAGAGCGCCTGGGCCACATAGTTGCGGTACGGCACCGGCTCACCCAGGTGTTCGGTCTGCCCGAGCAGGAAGGCTTGCATCTCGTGCTGCACCACTTCCATCGCGGTATGGTCCAGGGCCATATGGTGAAACAGCAGCACCGCCACCCAGCGCTGGTTCGGCGAATCCAGGGCAAACGCCACGCGCATCATCGGCGCCTCGCGAATGTCCAGGCGATAGTGGCGGGCATCGAAGCGGGCGCGCAACTGGCCGAGCACATCGCCGTCGCGCGGATCCAGGTGCAGTTCTTCATGGTTCAACGTGGCCTTGCGCAGCACTACCTGCACCGGTTCATCCAGGCTTTCCCAAACCACCGTGGTCCGCAGGATGTCATGACGCTTGATCACGTATTGCAGGGCCTGAATGAAGTGCTCCAGGCGCGCGCGGCTGTCGAAGGCGTACTGCGACTGCAGCAAATAGGGGTCGCCCTGCTCAGCGCTCAAGTGGTGGTACAGCATGCCTTCCTGCAACGGCGCCAGCGGGTAGATATCCTTCACATTGGCCAGCCCGCCCGGCACGGCGTCGACGATCTGGTCGATGGTCGCCTGCTCCAGCGTGGTCAACGGCAGCATCTGCGGGGTAATGCGGTAAGCCGGGCTCAACCAGTCCCCCCCGTTGCGGGTTATCAACTCAAGCAATTGCGCCTTGTGGGTGCGTACGTTGTCGATCAACCCATCATCAAGCGCCTCATCGTCGCCGAGGATGATCAAATCATCCTCCTCACGTTGCAGATGGATCGCGTGGGTCGAAAGAACTGCCATCAATTCGCTGAAGTGCATGTTGTGACCTGCTTAAGATTCGAAAACAGTGACGAGAAAGTCCGGTTTCAATTGCAACCTGTGCATCGCGCATTGAGCAGCAGCGCCAAGCCCCTCATGGGCAGGACACCGTTATCGTCAGGTTTAAAAAAGAGATGGATCGAATACGTGCCCCAGGGCTTTCCACAGGGCTGGAAAACTAAAACATCCACGAGAAGGTGTATGTCATGGGAAGCCGGGACAATGCGGGGGTGACATGCCGATAATTCACGCAGGGAGTCGGGGCTGCGTCACCGCGAGGCCAATGTGGGAGCGCGCAAGCTCGCTCCCACGTGGACCTCAGATCAGACGCCGACTCAAATGCGGCGCTTGCGCTCAAGCGTCGGCACGCTTGATTGCGGCACCACCACGTGCTCCACCTGCCCTACCGCCGCGGCCATTGCAGCCAGCGTCGGTTGCGCGAGCAGCACCCGCAGATCGGCGTCCATGCCTTGCTTGCGCATCTGCTCAACCAGGCTGACCGCCAGCAGTGAATGCCCACCCAGCTCGAAGAAGTGGTCATGCCGCCCCACTTTCTCAACCTTGAGCACGCTCTCCCACAGCCGTGCCAGGGCGACCTCCACTGCCCCCTCCGGGGCCTCGTAGACACGACTGAGCAAGGCGTCCTGGTCCGGCGCCGGCAAGGCCTTGCGGTCAACCTTGCCGTTGCTGGTCAGCGGCAGGCTGTCCAGGCGCACATAGGCGCTCGGCACCATATACTCCGGCAGTTGCCCTTGCAGGCGCGTGCGCAGTACCTCGATGTCCAACGCTTGACGCTCAGTGAAGTAGGCCACCAGACGCTTGTGCCCTGGTTCATCCTCACGGGCCAGCACAATTGCGTCCCTGACACCGGGGCAACTGGCCAGGCGGGTTTCGATCTCGCCCAGCTCGATACGGAAACCACGGATTTTCACCTGCTGGTCGTTACGCCCCAGGTACTGCAAGGTGCCGTCCGCGCGCCAGGCCACCAGGTCGCCGGTGCGGTACATCAGGCCGGCGTCGCGGAACGGGTCGGCGAGGAATTTCTCCGCCGTCAGGTCCGCACGGTTGAGATAGCCCAGGGCGACACCCTGACCACCGATATACAGCTCGCCGGTCACGCCGAGCGGCACCGGTTGCTGATGGGCATCCAGCACGTAGGCACGGCTGTTGCCGACCGGCCGGCCAATCGGAATGCTGCCTTCCTCGGCCGAGGTGATTTCAAAGGTGGTCGAGAAGGTGGTGGCTTCGGTCGGGCCATAGCCATTGAGCAGGTGCTGCGGTGCGCCGTCCTTGAGCACCCGGGCGATGACACTTGGGTCGAGCACATCGCCGCCGACGATCAGGTAGCGTAACTGCTTGAACACCGGCAGCAACCCTTCGGCGTACTGGTGGAACAAGCCCGCGGTCATCCACAACACGCTGACCGCTTGCTGCTGCAACAGCGCCGCAAAATCGGCC
>NZ_FNOX01000003.1 GCF_900107155.1 Pseudomonas salomonii | reverse complement strand
CATTTGGTCGGATCAACGGCGGCCAAATGTTCACCGCCTCCAACATCAACGGCAGCGCAGTCAGGGTGGATGACCTCAAAACGTTTTTGGTTCTTGCGCGTCATGACAATTCCTCGCAGGATTGAATGACGCGGGCGGGGTACACGGTGGCGAGCGGATTCACTCTCTTATACGTGGTCACAGCTTGCTGTGCCGACAATGACTCCACGCCGATACCGTGCAGGCCACTCTCCCACTCGGGTGCTGACACACCAGTGCTGGTTACGGCCTTTGCCCCGCCCGCGTTCTTCAACCTTACGATGAACCAGTTTGATGCGCGACAGCGCTACATCGAAGAGGTGGCGGGTCCTCCCACAGTAGATCTGCGGCGTTTTTCAGGCAGGTGTAAAAAAGCCCCGGTTGTTGCCAGCCGGGGCTTTTTGCGTTTCAGGCGATTACAACGCCAGCGTCGGGTAGTCGATGTAACCCACCGGGCCTTTAGCGTAGAAGGTTTCCGGGTGCGGTTCGTTCAACGGCGCATCGGCCTTCAAACGCGCCGGCAGGTCCGGGTTGGCAATGAACGGCACGCCGAAGGCCACCGCATCGGCCTTGCCGGCCGCCAGCCAGGCGTTGGCGCTGTCTTTGGTGAAGCGTTCGTTGGCGATGTACGCGCCGCCGAAGGCTTTTTTCAGCTGTGGGCCGAGGCTGTCGCCGGCTTCTTTTTCACGGGAGCAGATAAACGCGATGCCACGCTTGCCCAGCTCGCTGGCGACGTAGGTGAAGGTTTCCGCCAGGTTATCGTCGCCCATGTCATGGGAGTCGGCGCGGGGGGCCAGGTGCACACCCACACGGCCGGCGCCCCAGACTTCGATGGCCGCGTCGGTCACTTCCAGCAGCAGGCGAGCGCGGTTTTCCAGGGAGCCGCCGTAGTTATCGGTGCGCTGGTTGGTGCTGCTTTGCAGGAACTGGTCGAGCAGGTAGCCGTTGGCGCCGTGGATCTCCACGCCGTCAAAGCCTGCCGCCTTGGCGTTCTCGGCACCGACGCGGTAAGCGTCAACGATGTCGGCGATTTCAGCGCTTTCCAGGGCGCGCGGCGTCGGGTAGTCGGCCAGCGGGCGAACCAGGCTGACGTGGCCTTTAGGCTGGATGGCACTCGGCGCCACCGGGGTTTCGCCGTTCAGGTACGACTCATGGGAGATACGGCCCACGTGCCACAGCTGCAGGAAGATCTTGCCGCCCGCGCCGTGGATGGCCTTGGTGACATTGGCCCAGCCGCGTACCTGGTCGTTGGACCAGATGCCGGGAGTGTCCGGGTAGCCAACGCCCAGCGGCGTCACGGAGGTGGCTTCGCTGAGGATCAGCCCGGCGGAAGCGCGTTGCACGTAGTACTCGGCCATCAGCGCATTGGGTACGCGGCCTTCATCGGCGCGGCAGCGGGTCAGCGGCGCCATGATGATGCGGTTGGACAATTGCAGGTCGCCCAGTGTGATCGGATCGAAAATAGTCGTCATGGGAAAACACCCTTCTCTTTAAGTGGATTGATCAGTTGGTCGCAGGGGCCAGGTCGGCATCGCCGCTCTGACGGAAAGTCATCAAGGTCACCAGCAGGGCCAGGATCGCCAGGGCCGCTGCCGCCAAAGGCACGCTGGTCAGGCCGAAACCGTGGGCAATCACGCTGCCGCCGACCCAGGCGCCGAGGGCGTTGCCGATGTTGAAGGCGCCGATATTCAAGGTGGACACCAGGTTCGGAGCGGCCTTGCCGAAGGTCACCACGTTGATCTGCAGCGCCGGTACGGCGGCAAACGAGGCGGTGGCCCACAGGAACAGGGTGATTTCCGTCGGGATCACCGCGACGCTCGTCCAGGTCAGCACCGTGGAGACCACTGCCATGCTGATAAACACGCCGATCAGGGTGGCCGCCAGGCGTTTATCCGCCAGCTTGCCGCCGATGATGTTGCCGACGGTCAGGCCCAGGCCGATCAGCAGCAGGGTCCAGGTCACGCCCTTGGGCGACACGCCGGTGACATCGCCGAGCAGCGGCGCGACGTACGTATAGAGGGTGAACATCGACGCGGAGAACAATGCCGTCATGGTCAGCGACAACCAGATGCCGGCGCCTTTAAGGGCTTTAAGTTCGGCGCGCATGTCGAGTTTTTCTTCGTCACGCTTGGCGGGCAGAAAGCGGATCAGGCCGATCAGCGCGATTACGCCGATCACCGTGACGGCAAAGAACGTGGAGCGCCAGCCGGTGGCCTGGCCCAGCGCGGTGCCCAGCGGCACGCCGAGCACGTTGGCCAGGGTCAAACCGGTGAACATCAACGCCACGGCCGAAGCCCGTTTGTTGGCCGGCACCAGGTTGGCCGCCACCACCGAACCGATACCGAAGAACGCACCGTGGCACAGCGCGGTGACCACACGGGCAAACATCAGCACGTTGTAGTCACTGGCCAGGGCGCAGAGCAGGTTGCCGACAATAAAGATGCCCATCAACGCTACCAGCGCGGCCTTGCGTGGCAGCCTGGCGGTGGCCAGTGCCATGAACGGCGCGCCGATGGCCACGCCCAGGGCGTAGCCGGTCACCAGCCAGCCGGCGCCGGGGATCGACACGCCCAAGTCCGCCGCCACATCGGGCAGCAAGCCCATGATGACGAACTCGGTGGTGCCGATGGCAAAGGCGCTGAGGGCCAGTATGAGTAGCGAGAGAGGCATGGGTATTTCCTTGTTACAGCGCTGCGTTTTCGTCAGCGCTGAGTTCGGTGATGAGCGCCGCGAGGAAGGCCTGGATGGTTGCCTCGTTGCGTTTGAAAAAGTGCCACTGCCCGGCCTTTTGGCTGCTGATCAACCCGGCGCGTTGCAAGGTGGCCAGGTGCGCCGATACGGTCGATTGGGACAAGCCGCAACGCTGGTCGATCTGCCCGGCACAAATGCCGTATTCATGGTTGTGCACCTGCTCGGGGAACTGCACCTTCGGGTCTTTCAGCCAGGTGAGGATGTCTCGTCGTACTGGGTGTGCCAGGGCTTTTATTATTTCGTCGAGGTCGATGGACATGGCGGTTGCTCGGTTTCGTACAGCGTTATATCGCGATGAGGCGAACTTTAAATCGGTCTATCCCGATATACCAATATGATTTTGATCTGAGGTCAGGCTATTTCGGTATATCGGGTTATAACGATACGTAATCGGCAGTGGTAGACTGCGCGGCATGAATTATCTCGCACATCTGCACCTGGGCGGCCAACTTCCTGCTCAATTGCTCGGCAGCCTGTATGGCGACTTTGTAAAAGGCCGCCTGCAAGGCCAGTTCAGCCCGCAAATCGAGTCGGCGATTCAGTTGCACCGCTCGATCGACCGCTTTACCGACAGCCACCCGTTGGTGGGTGAGGCGTTGTCACGCTTCAGCCTGACCCGCAAGCGCTACGCCGGGATTGTCCTCGATGTGTTTTTCGACCACTGCCTGGCGCGGGATTGGGCGCTGTACGCCGACCAGCCGCTGGAGCGCTTCACCGCGCAGGTGTACCGCGTGCTGGCGGCCGAGCCGCAGTTGCCGGGGCGGCTGGCGCAGATTGCACCCTATATGGCGGCGGATGATTGGTTGGGCTCGTACCGCGAGTTTGCGGTGATGGAGCAGGTGCTGCGCGGGATTTCGCGGCGGCTCACCCAGCCACAGGAGCTGGGGTATGCGATGCAGGAGTTGCGGAAGTTGTATGAGCCGTTGAGCGAAGACTTCCGGGTGTTCTACCCCGAATTGCAGAAATTCGCACAAGCCCAACTGATGAGTGGGATCTAAATGTGGGAGCGGGCTTGCTCGCGAATGCGGTGTATCAGTCAGCCTATTTGTTGCTGACAGACTGCATTCGCGAGCAAGCCCGCTCCCACATTTTTTGACCGTGCCCGCTTTAGGCAGCAAACGCCGGTCGCACCGCCACGTGCTCAGTTTCCGGCACCGGCCCAAACAACGCCTTCTGCACCGCCTGCTGCGCCTGATACGCCAGCGCCGCACGTTCCTGCCCGGCACAGGCAATCGGCTGGAGCACATGAATCTCCACATCACCCTGGTCATGACTAAACAGACGCATCAGGTGCGAGAGCAAATCGTCATCGCCAATAAACGGCGCCAGCGCATCCACCTGCCCATCACGCAAATAACGAATCGCCACCGGTTGCAGCGACACATCCGCATCAATCGCACTGGCCAGCAAGCGCCCGTGGAACGTACGCAGGCTGCGCCCGTCGGTGGTGGTGCCTTCGGGGAACATCAGCAGCGGGTGCTGTTGCTCCAGGTGCCGGGTCATCTGCTTGCGGATCAACTGGCTGTCGCCCGAGCCACGGCGAATAAACAAGCTGCCGGCCTTGGCCGCCAACCAGCCGGCCACCGGCCAGGTGCGCACTTCGGCCTTGGACAAAAACGACATCGGCGCCATCGCGCCGAGCAGCGGAATGTCGGTCCAGGACACGTGATTGCTCACCCACAGCATCGGCCGCGTCGGCAGTTCACCGTGTACCGTCACGCGAAAGGGCAGGGCGTTGGTCAGCCGTGCCATAAAAAACCGCGACCAACGCTGGCGCCGCACCATTGAGTTGGCAATGCGCAAACGCTCGAACACACCAAACACACTGGCCATGCTCAACCCCAGCGCCACCACCAGCAGCACCCGGGCAATGCGCCCGTATATGCGCAGGCGGCCCATCACATGGCCGCCTTGAAGTGGCGGGCGTAGCGCGGGCACAACTCATCGCGCTTGAGCAGGATGAACACGTCGGCCACCTGGAAATCCTCATCCCAGCACGGCTCGCCGCAGATTTTCGCACCCAGGCGCATATAAGCCTTGAGCAACGGCGGCATTTCCGCGATCACGTTGGACGGCAGGTCCAGCGCCGGCAGTGGTTTTTTCGGTTCGGCGCGCAGGTGCTCGTTGCACAGGTAGCGTTCGCGCAGGCGCTGCATGATCGCGTGGGCCTGGATGCCGCCGTCGTGCATCGGGATGCTCGCGCAACCCATCAGGTAGCTGTAGCCGCCCTGGTTGAGCACTTCGGCCAACTCGCCCCATAGCACCGCGATGGTGCCGCCGTTGCGATAGGCCGGGTCGACGCAGGTGCGGCCGATCTCCAGGATCGGGCCTTGCAAGTGCAGCAAGCCGTGCAGGCTGAATTCTTCTTCGCTGTAGAACCGGCCCAAGGTGCTGGCGGCCTGGTGGTCGAGCAAACGGGTGGTGGCCACCAGTCGACCGCTGTTCAAATCCCGCACGCCGATGTGGCTGCAGTGAACATCATAGTCATCCATGTCCAGACCCTGTTCCGCGCCTTTCAGCTTGGCGTTGAACTCGCCGCTGAACACGTTGAAACGCAGGGCCTGGGCTTCCTGCAAAGCCTTGGCGCCAACCAGGCGTTCGGCTTGCAGGCGGCGTTCATTGCCGGTGTCGCTGATGCGGGCGATCTGAGTCATGGCGAATCTCCGAGTGCCGGCCACGTACCGGCCGGTCGACTTGTTTGTCCAAACTCAGGCTATGTAGGCTCGGTGTCAGCTCCATGAAGTTATGGTGACGCTTGGATGACAGGCGTTCCTGTCGCAAATCTGTCATGCGCCTGGGCTAGGCTCGCGGGCTTGAATGCCCCCTTGAGTTTGCGTCCATGGTCCGAGGCTTGTTGTGCGTTGCCCTGCTGTTAGTCACCGCTGCCGCCCACGCCGACACCTGGCCGGACAAGGAATGGGCCAAGGACGCGCCCCTCGAAGGCGCGGCGGTCGATGCACTGAATGCCTACGCTTTTCCACCGCGTGACGACGCCACTCGTAAAGGCATCCGCACCGATGCGCTGCTGGTGATCCGCGATGGCGTGATTGTGTACGAGCGCTACGGCGCGCCCACCACCGGCAGCACCCCGCACCTGACCTGGTCGGTGAGCAAAAGCCTGATGGCCACCGTGCTCGGCGTGGCCTATGGCGAAAACCGCTTCAAACTGACTGACCCGGCCGCACGTTTTTACCCGCCGATGAAGCAGCACCCCAAAGTGACCATGGCCGACCTGCTGCACTGGGGCTCGGGCCTGGACTGGCAGGAAGACTACGAATACGCCCCGCTGAAATCCTCGGTGGTGGCGATGCTTTATACCCGTGGCCGCAGCGACATGGCCGAGTTTGCCGCCGCCACCGAGGCCGCCGCCGGACCGGGCCAGGCCTTTCGTTATTCCAGTGGCGACAGCAATATTTTGTCCGCCGCCCTTAAAGGCATGCTCGGCCACAAGGCCTATATGAGTTACCCGTGGGACGCGCTGTTCAAGCCGCTGGGCATTCACAACGCCACCTGGGAAACCGATGCCGACGAAACCTTCGTCGCCTCGTCCTACGCCTACCTGACGGCTCGCGACTTGGCGCGGGTCGGCCTGCTGATGGCGCGCGACGGTCGTTGGGGAGAGCAGCAATTACTGCCTGAAGAGTGGGTGGCCTTCAACCGCCAGCCGTTCGACAAATACCAGGCCGGCCAGGACGAAGCCGTCCCCGGCGGGCAATGGTGGCTCAACCTCGAGGTTCAAGGCGCCCCGAGACCCTGGCCCGATGCGCCCGCCGACACCTTCGCCGCCCTCGGCCACTGGGGCCAGGCGCTGTTCGTGCTGCCCGACGAACACCTGGTGATTGTGCGTTATGGCGATGACCGTGACGGCACTTACCGCCATAACGAACTGCTCAAACGCGTGCTGGCGGCGGTGCAACCATGATCCGACGTCATCCGTTTATCAGCGTGTTTTTGCTGCTGTTACTCGCCCTGCCGGGCTGGGTGTGGCACGAACGCGTCAACCTGCAAGCCTTCCCCGACATCATCGCGGCGTACACGGCCAAGGAGTATTGCTCGTGCCGGTATGTGGAGAACAACCCGGCGGACTATTGCCTGGGGTATGTGAAGCAGTACGTGCCGACCAGCGCGTTCACCGACTCGCCGGAACGCAGTGAAGTCACGGCAAGCGGCTTAGGGCGCACGCACACGGCGCGGTGGCTGGGTGATCGCCAAGGCTGCCGCCTCAACCCCTGACACACCAAGGATTTTCTGTGGGAGCTGGCTTGCCTGCGATGACGGCGGCACAGGCGACAGTGATGTTGACTGACCGGCCGCTATCGCAGGCAAGCCAGCTCCCACATGGGATTTGTGCTGATCATTCACTGTTGCCGGGGCGGGCTACGGATTTAACCTCAGCCTCGTACCCTCGGCCTGGTTTGTGCTGCTTTTGCCGGGCGGTAAGCAACTGCACTTTGAAGAGGGCCTGGTGGAGCATGTGATGGACTACGACGTGGAACAGAACATCTACGGCGTACCGGATTACCTGGGCGGGATGCATGCGTTGTTGCTCAACGAATCGGCCACCTTGTTTCGGCGCCGGTATTACAACAACGGCGCGCACGCGGGGTTCATTTTCTACACCAATGACCCCAACCTGTCGGAAGCGGATGAAGAGCGGATGCAAAGCCAGATTGGTGCGAGCAAGGGGGTGGGAAATTTTCGCTCGTTGTTTGTGAACATTCCGGGGGGAGGGGATAAGGCGATTCAAATCATCCCGGTGGGGGATATCGCGACCAAGGATGAGTTTGAGCGGATCAAGAACATCACGCGTAATGACGTGATTGCAGCCTGGCGGATGAACCCGGCGTTGGCGGGGTGCATGCCGGAGAATGCGGCGGGGTTTGGGGATGTGGAGAAGATTGACCGGGTGTATATGAATAATGAGATACGGCCGATTCAGCAGTTGTTTATACAGGTGAATGAGTGGCTGAGAAATGATCGAAGGATCGGCTGGTAACGCTATGTGGATTGACACTAATGCTGGAGTTGACGGGGCCGCAACAGCCCCGTAGTTTTTTTATAAGCTAGCCTTCATAAGATCTTCTATTTTTTGCTTTGATGCCAAGCCAACGTGTTGCGCAGCTATGGCCCCATTTTTTAAAACTAACACTGTGGGACTTGAACGTATTCCGTATTTTTGTGACGTCGCGGGAGAGTCACCAATGTCAAGGTTGCCCACTTTGAATCTCCCATCATATTCTTCGGCAATTTGATCAATAATTGGACCGAGAGCCTTGCTAGGCCCGCACCAAGTGGCCGTGAAGCTAACTAAAGCAGGGAGGGGTGAATTGATTATATCGCTGTGAAACGTCAAGTCGGAAAGTTGGAGTGTGTACTTGGTCATTTTGGTTCTCTCTTGTAGTTTGCTTTTGTCGGCGTAGATTTAATCTCTGCTTTCGAGATTATGGGTGTTAGCCATTTTGAATGCTGACGTCACAAATTTTCTACTGTGAAAATTGGTAGTTTTTTATAGGTTATAGAGATAATTAATATAGCGAATAGTTTTCCTGAGGCTTGGCAGATGGTGCCGAGCTCGCTTTCACGACACGAGGTTTTTTGGCGCTGGATGATTAAACTAGGCCTGCCTTGATGATTATGCCAAAACTAACCATGACCAATAAAAGGCCAATCATGCACCACTGCAAAATCGCCAGCTTGCGCTTGAGATTTGGAGGGAAGCTTTCCAAATCGTTGGCGCTCAGCTGTCCTTTTTTGAGTTGAAAGCTCGGAAATGTCACGAGTCCGGCAATGCCCCCTATCAGCAGCAATTTACTCCAAGGGCCACCTTGGTTAGGCGACGCCCAACTCGCGGTCGCCGGACTGTTTTTCAGGTGTTCCAGCATCAGGTCTGCCTTCGTATGGGCCAAATGCAGACAGGCACCAATCCAGAGAAAAATACCGACAAAATCAGCCAGAATAATGCTCAACAGCACTTTGTCGCCTAAACCTAAACTCATTTGACGACCTCATAAATTTTTTCCCCGGCCCACTCGCCAGCAGTTCCCCCCAGCGTGCCCCCCGCAGCAGACCCCACCCCAACGGCGACCAGAGCACACGCCAAGGTAGCAGTGCCGCCCGTGGGGACGCCCAGTGCAACGCACAGGCCGGTCGCCACGGAACTGGACATTGCCGCCCCTGCGATTGCACCACCCCCTAATGCGCCGAAAAAGTTACCCGTCTCGGTAAATTTGACCTTCTCGCAGGCGTCAGCATTGCCGGCGGAACAGACGTTTTGCACCTTCATGTATGCAGCACCGCCACCGACCCCCGTGCCAATCCAACCGCCATACTTGATGACCTTTGCGGCCCTCGTTATCCCGTGAATGTGGGTGGCATACCCAGGTATCTGCCCAGGTGCACCCGCCTGTGTCCATTGATGCACGAGGCTTCGGCTGGAGATACCTAACGCCGATTTGAGGTTTGGGTGATCGGGCAAGCCGATGCCTTTGCGCACGAGGGATGACAGCTGCGTATCGAGTTGGGTAAGCAGGCGTTTGCGTTCGCTGAAAAACTCGGCTGAGCGTAGATGCCCATCCTTAAGGAACGCGTTTTGATGCAATGCCTCGATGCCCCGAAGGGTACTTTTAAGGTTTTCGAGGTTCCTGGCAAACATAGCCTCGCCAGCGCCAATGGCGGTCGAACCCAGGGCCAGGAAGCTTTGAATTTCCTCACGATGGCGCTGCATGAAGTCCGCCTCATCTTTACTGAGGGGCGCCAACGCCTTGTTGGTTTGGGCTGCGGCTGCCATCAGTTGGGCGTCTTCACGGGTACATCTAAAGTTGTTCGGATCGCTCAGCACGATCATTGAACCCGCTTTAACGTCGCTGAGATTTGGGTTCAGCGATTGAAACTTTTCAAGCACGGCACTGCTGGGTAATGGGAAAAGTGTGGTCTTTAACTGATCAACCGTTGTGCTTTTCGGCACGATGTAAAAGCCCGGCTCTTGGGGGTGAGGCCTTGATGACGGCGGGCTGGTCGGTAAGGGCAGTGGTTCACTCACTTGGCGCTTATGCAAGCCGCCTCTGCGCCCTTTACCCGTGGTGTGTGAGTACGTTCCCGAGGGGGCTTTGCTTAATGGGCTGAAAGGGTTTTGCATCACCAGCAATAGATCGCCGCGTTCCACTGCTCTTAGCGTTCTCTCACGGGTCCAAGCTTTGCCGTTCGAACGAACATGCAGGCCGTGCATGAGAAAAAATGAAGCACTCATAAAAGCGCTCCTCACACGGGATGCAGCAAAAAAGGCGATTCGACTTGGCTAAGCCGTATTCCTAATTGCTCGCGGTCATTCCGTTGAATCAAACGCATGGCTATCGTCCTGAATTGGTTGAGCCGCATAACGGCGTCCCTATCGATGGGGAAATAGAGAGTAACCATCGTTAGCCAGCGCCAAATTTCAGGGGTATTGCCCGTTATTTCAAAAGTGTTTAAACACCCTGCGGCCCCTTTGATTTTCAGGGTTCGGAGGCTGGATTTAGAAAACTGTTGAAACAGATCGGCGTCGGACGGGGGAGAGATGGGAAGCGCAATGATGAACAGACGCCCGATCGGTCATGCCGGGCGCCAGGCAACGCTATTTACTGCGGGGTTGGGCTGTCTGGCTGCAAGGCCAGGAGCAGGTCATCAATGATCGCCTTGCCCATGTCACACAGGTAGTGCGAGGCAAACGCGAACTTCTCCGCCTTGGGGTCCATGGCGGCTTCAAGCGAGAGCATTTTTGCGTAGTAGAGAACGTGCGCTGCGTGTTCCAGGGCTTCCTGAATCGGCACGCCGGCGTTGACGCGGAACAGCTTTAAATGGGCTTTTTCCTCGCCACAATCTGCGAAGGTTTGGGCGCCAATGGTTTTTGCTGAGGTGGGGGTGCTCATTGCTGACCTCCCACACGATGGGGGGCGGCATTGGTACGTAGGGCACTACGGTAATCAAGCATGGTGTGAAACCTCTGTGATGACCAACTGAGACGGCCACACATCGATTCCAGGCGATGGGTGGCAGCCGTGCGCAGGCTGGAAACCGAGACAGAGACAACTCGGCAGACACGAATGTCTCCCGCACACGGCCGCCAAAAAGCACAAACCGCAGGCACAAAAAAAGCGCCTGCTGATTGCTTGACGACGCTGCGTGCGTCTCGGTGACGGGTTTCCAGGCCCGGTCGCTGATGAGCAGCGACGAGAGGAGGTTAACGCGATGGTTCTTCGGCGGCAACAAAAAATCTAGATACATCTCCTTAAATTATATCTGGCTACAGATAGTAGTTAGTGTTTCTAGTCGAAAGGTTCGGCGAAACCCTAGCTAGCTTATCTCTGCTTCAACTACATAAGCAGGGACCTGCTTTTTATACTCCTTGAAGTCAGTATCAACCTTAAACACGTATGTATCACAAATATGAGTCCTGCTGATTAGAATTAACCTTGCGCCCTTTGCAAACAAAATTTCTTTTTCGTGCGAATGATCTACATCTGTTCCGTAGAGATAGGCTTTAGTGAAAGGGGATACTACCCGCAAAACAATTAAGTCCATTCGACCTGCATCGTAGGCTTTACCTTTCCACTCGGCACTTCGTCGTGCTATTTGAGGGCAGAAAGTAGTCGAAAATGGGCGGTCGGTTATAAACTCATCATGCTCTGTTGGCCAGCATCCCCCGTGAATAAGGGTTTGGTCGTTCGCTAGGAAAACTCCATATTGCTCAATTTCCGATGCGACATCGTTCGCGCTATAAGTTGGATAGTTAGACTTGTAGTCCTTCAGCGCAGGAGGAGTTGAAGTTGGCATTAGGCTCCTAAGTTGTTCCATTGCGCTACTTTTCGATAATGCATTGTCAATAAAGTTTTCCAAACAGTTGTCGGTTAAATGCTCGGCCATATGTTCCGCTGCTTGGTATGTCGACGTGATAGTTTTCAAAAGCTTTGTTTTAATTGGTCCGCCAAAGTAGCCGTGTTGCGTCAAGTGAGCGATATGCTCTTCCTGCGTACGCTCCCGCGTTTCCCATCTTTCAAAGGCAGGCGAAAAAACATCAATAACATTAAGGGTGTCGTGATTTTTACTATTCATCATTAATCCGTACTGTATATGGTGTTAGTGGCGAGTCCTCTTGGACTACATCCTACTGGGTTCTATTCGTTGTTTCGCTCGATGAAATTTGCACTCTTTAAAAAAAGTTTGAGTGGAGGGGTCTTAGTCAATTCGACTGCTTCTTGCTGAGTTAGTCCGAGATGCATAAGTAGTCTTAAGGCGAACAATACGCGCAGACGAAGAATCAAAGATACGAGGTGCGCGCCCTTCACTGCTTTTTTTGCCCCGGCCAGATCATAGTGTGCTTGGTAGTTTCGGGTTCGGACTGTACCCTGAACTATCGCGTCAGCATTATTTTTGCCTTCAAAAACTTCTACTATGTCGTCAATAAGTAGATGCAGCCTTTCCCCAAATGAGAGCTCATAACCAAAGTTAAGCCTCTCCCTTAGCCACGTTCGTTCCACTTCCGGACACGCGGCTAAAATGGGTGCTATCTTTCTTTTGTAATCTTCATTTGACCATTTTTTGATATTCGATGTTCGGCGATGAAAGGCTTCAAGTGCTTGTGCCATAGACAGAAATTTGCTATCGATATAAGCGTGAGTATCGTCCTGAACCGAGAAGTAATGGTGAAGGGCTGGGCCTAAATTTTCATATTCTCTTAACCATAGAGACAGAAGGTCACCTAGACGTGATGAAATACTTGAGAAACTTAGAAGCATCTCGTCTGACCGGAGAGGCTTTTGTACTGAGTTGTTCAGGCTTTGAAAGTAAATTTCCGACCATTGGTGTATCTCGTTTACTTCTGGATCATCGATTTTCGCTTTTAGAGAGTGAATTGCTACAGGTTTGCCGATTGCGAAAGAGAGAAAACGAGTTATTCGATGTGAAAGCGATTTAAAGAAATCCAAATTTTGAGATTCGATGGGCGTTATCTCGATGTACGCCTGCTGATACAATTCCATAGTCGGATATTTTGTTCCGCCTGGAACTCTAGTTATTATGTCAATGATAAATTTTGTACCATCGGATAGCTCGTACTCGATAGGATCAGGCCGTTGTAATTTAATGCTCCACTCGTCAAAGGAACTGCCAATTGAGATTTTGAAGGCCGATTTTCCAAGCCACTCGCTAAGATTGTTTATGCAAAATTGAAATGAGCTAAATTTTGCTGGTTCGGATAGGCCCACGCCAACAAGTGCGAGTTGCGAAGATATTATCGACTTCGAAGCTGTGCCTGGAAGCGAAAGGCTTGATTGTCGATATTCGCATTGTTCCAGGGTTAAATATCCGCCCTCGACTTGGCCGATTAGCCGTCCAATAACCCTTTCATCAAATGTAGTAAACGCGCGCTCATTCGCCGTAATCTCGAGTGATATGAGGCCGCCATTTGAAATCGTTAGTATGCCTGGATACTGTCTATCAACGTTATCGGGCGTAAAGAAGAATCCATTTTTTACTACGTTAGCGGCTAAGTACATTTTCAATTCCTTTTGCTGGATGCTAGCACTTTGCCGCCATTTGTCTCGGTTTGTCTAGTGGACGATTGTGATACGGCCTATCTCGCAGCGGCTATCTGCGAAATGATAAAGTACTATGTACTTTTTTAGCCTGTCGGAGGGCTGATGCGGGTTTATTGCAAAGTCTGTGGCGAGAAAGGGCGAATCGCTTCGCGCGACGAGTTATCCCTCGAATTTGCCCGCCTCTACTCCCAATGCAGCTCCCCCCACTGCGGCCACACCTAGGTAGCCAACCTTACTTTCTCCCATACCCTTAGCCCCTCCGCCCAGGCAGTCGACCGCTTACTGTTCGACCGCCTGCGCAGCTTGTCCAAGGTCCAACAACGCGACCTGTTCGATCAGTTGGGCATGGCGTCCTCCACGTAATCACGCAACCTGGCCTCAGCTTGTTCAAAGCGTTCCAGCTGAGCAACGCCATACTCAAACAGCGCCAATTTCGCCCGCTGCGGCAGCTGCAGGTCACCTCCCAGCAGGTAGACCAACAGGGCAAAGCTGTCGCCGCATTTTTCGAATTCTTCGCGCAATTTCGAGTGCAGACTTTGGAATTCAACACAACGGTTTTTCCTTTTTCGGTGTAGTTGGCCAAGGAATATTGCTCGTGCCGGTATATGGAGAACAACCCGGCGGACTATTGCCTGGGGTATGTGAAGCAGTATGTGCCGACCAGTGCGTTCACTGACTCGCCGGAACGCAGTGAAGTCACGGCAAGCGATTTAGGGCGCACGCATACGGCGCGGTTGCTGGGTGATCGCCAAGGCTGCCGCCTCAACCCCTGACACACCGGAGATTTTCTGTGGGAGCTGGCTGACAATGTTTGAAGGCACCCACATGCCCCCTGTGGCGAGCCTGCTCGCCACAGGAGAAATTGGCTGCCTTCAAAAGTTGTGTAGATACCTATGGCTATCGCAGGCAAGCCAGCTCCCACATTGGATTTGTGCTGATCATGGGAATTGAGGAACTTCAGGCAGGCGCCCGATGCACTGCACCGGGCGCGAACGACTTACTGCGGGGTTGGGCTGCCAGGCTGCAAGGCCAGCAGCAGGTCATCGATGATGGCTTTACCCATTTCACCCAGGTAATGCGAGGCGAATGCAAACTTCTCCGCTTTGGGGTCCATGGCAGCTTCAAGGGCGAGCATTTTTGCGTAATAGAGCACGTGGGATGCGTGTTCGAGGGCTTCTACGAGCGGAACCCCGGCGTTGACGCGGAAGATTTTCAGGTGGCTTTTGTTTTCTCCGCAGTCTGCGAAGGTGGCGGCGCCGATGGTTTCGGCTGAGGGTATTTCGTACGGCATATGCTTGCTCCTTTGGTACAACCAAAAAGAGCTGCCAGTCACGATTCCAAGCATGAGGGTGGCAGCTGTACGCAGGTTGGAATCCGAGAAGAAGCGACTCGGCAGGCACAAGGCCTCCCACGCACAGCCGCCATAAAGCACAAACAGCGGGCACAAAAAAGCGCCGACTGATTGTATGACGACGCTGTAGCGTCTTCTTTCTCGGGATTCCACGCCCGGTCACTGATGAGCAGCGACGGAGACGAGGTTAACCCTATGCACGCGCCGTCGCAACCGGTGGCCAATAGCTGTCCGCAATCTGCGTTGTGTAGCGAGGGAGCTTGTCGGATCGCCGTACCGTCCCGACTGCGTAGCAGTCACCGGCTTTTAGGGGCGCTTCGCACCCCAGCGCAAGCAAGCTTGCTCGCCACAGGGTTATGCGCAGCGGCAGAAGTGTCTATTGTTGTCTTGAAATTTGCCGGGTGCCGCGTTTCCAGTGCGCGCGCCTGTAGTAACCTTGCCCGCGGCCGACCCCACTCACGTCGGCCGTTAACAGGCGTAAAAAGGAGACTTATGACGCAGGGGCGCAAGGCCGAAAACTACTTCAGGAAGATAAGAACGCGAATGCGCCTGGAGAAAAACTATTATTTAAAAAGCTTTGTTATTGCGCTGTTTATTTTTTGCTTGACCGTCTCCGTATTCAAATCAAGCGATAAGGCCGCCCTCTATATCTTGATCTGTGGGGTTAATGCGTTGTTGTTCCCACTGGCCAGGCGTGCAGTCGAAAACGTTGTCTTTCGTTTTACTGGAAAAGAATTTTGGGCGACACATCCTCTACGGGCCGCCGCATCTTATGGTGGTCACGTACTGCTGTGGATGTGTTATTTCGTTTTTGCCATTCCGCTTGGCGCGTGCTATGGGCTTTGGTTGTGGCTGAAAAAATAGTGCCTATTCGCGTGGCCTCTGCTTTCTGAGAGTGGAACCTATATTTGTTGGGCCCCTCGTTTTGGGGCGCAGCGCGCCCCGGCGCAAGCAAGCTTTTTACCGTGAGTTTTACTGTTTTCCGAGCCTTATCACGCGGTCATCCAGTGCTTTAAAGCAACTTAATGTTGCAGACTTACCCATTCCGACGGCCTTGAATGCAAGCTGCAGGGCGCGCAGTGCGGATTCTGCGGGGGGGCGTGTAGGGTATTTTCAGCACAAAACAAACGTGCTGGCCCAAGTATTGTGGATGGAGTGAACGCCCTCGTCATGTAGTAATCTCGAAGACGGTCGGAGGCCCTGAAGGCCAGCCTCAGGCTTAAAGGATGCGTTTGGCTCTCGCTCAAATAGTCGGTAAAGGTTGGTAGGTATGGAAAACAAGTATTATTTTAAAGATCTAATATTTGGTTTGGTTATGTTTTTCATCTGTGCGTTTATTTCCAGAGCAGACGATAATGCTGCGGTTGTTTTTATAGTCGCAGGCGCAAATGCACTATTGTTTCCTTTTGCAAAGCGCGCAGTAGAAAATATAGTTTTTCGTTATATTCGCAAGGGTTTTTGGAGTTCGGGGCCAGTATTGACTGGGGCTGCAAATGGTGGTTATACGCTGGTGTATGGGTTTTATTTTGCATTTGCGATTCCCGTTGGTTTGCTTTTTTTAATAATTTTGTACGTTAAAAAAAGGCCGCTATGTAGTCGGCCTAATGTGTAACTTGTGTGATGAGATAGTTTCTGTTCTGTGCGCTTGCGTTGTTAATGTATAATGTTGGTGGCATAGAGCGTTGAATTGTAATCGAACGTTTGAGTGGTAGGGATATGGAAAGAAACTATTATCTTAAAAGTTTTTTTGTTGGGTTGACGCTGTTCGCCGTATGTGTGTATGTTTTTAAATCAGACGAAAATGCTGTCATTTATTTTTCAGTATCAGCTGTGAATGCCCTTTTGTTCCCGTTTTCCAAGCATTTAGTAGAAAATATAGTCTTTCACTGTACCGGAAAAGATTTTTGGGGTTCAGATTCAATGACAGCGGCCGCTAGAGGGGGGGGTTATACACTGTTATGGATGTTTTATTTTTTGTTTGCTATCCCTTTGGGGCTATTTTATATGATGTGGTTGTGCATAAAGAAATGACGCTGCCATAGTGGCAGCGCATTTTTACAACCCTACGATGAATGAATTTATATTTTCAATTAACTGGTCGTCAATGGCTGCTCCTGTGGCCGCAACCAAAAATGCAAATAATAAGATGCCCAGTGGGGTTACAGCGATAAATCCAAACGTAATAGTAACCAAGTAGGTTGCTGCCATGCCTAGAGCAATGGCTTCTGCCTTTACAAAGAAGGGCTTCCAGTTATCTGATTTCATAGCTTTTTGAAACTCAATAAAGCTATCTTTAGCATTCATGATATGCCCAACGTAGCCCAAGCTTTTTCCGAATTTGGCTGCGGCTTTACCAATCGCTTCAAAGTCCATTGAGTCAATGTAGTTGGCTGCGGCGGCTCTGTCTTTGGCACTGAATTTTTTGTTTAATTCGTTTTTGTATTTGTCGAATGCTTTAAGCGCGTCGCCCGCGGAGCGGATCTTTTTTCCTTTAGCGCTTTCTGCTAATTCTTCTGCCAGTTTAGATGCGCTGTCGCCAAATTTTTTACCAACCTCTGCATAAAAATCGGCTGTAAATTTAATGGCGGTTTCAATGTCGGTGGGCTTTGCAGCAGCTTCGGCAGCAATACGCGCCTCTTCGACGAGGGCGCTCAATTGGGCCTTTTGCTTGTTCGCCAGTTCAGCTAAATCATTAAGTCGTTTTATCTCATAAGCTGCCTTTAGCGATTTTTGCCAATCTTCAAAGCTTTTTTTGGAGTCGGCGATACGGTAGGCCAGTCGCGCGGCGGCTTCTGTAATAAACGCATTGATGGGCTGATCGAAAAAATCACGTTTATAAAAACTGTTTGCTACTGCTTGAAGTGAAATGGTCTCCAGAGCTGTTTGTGAAATAATCGTATCCATAGACCCGATTTCACTCCACAGGTTAGCGACACGGTCATCTGCTTTTACATCACTCTTGCGCTTGTCTTCTTCAATTTTTCTTTGAAGTTCATCGGGTATCAGTTGACGTTTCGCTGCGTAATCAGCTTCTTGCGCAGCGACCGCGTTATTAATCGGTACTTTGTAGTTTTCACTGACTTCTTTGCGGGCATTCGCCGCGACCTTTCTTCCTATCTTGCTGTTGCTAAAATCATCACCGTAGCCACCGCCGCCCACTGGGCCAGTGCCAAAGACCGTTGGTTCATAAGCTCTGATTTCAGTCAAGCCGAGATAGATCGTAATACGATCGCTCATAACGACGCTCCTTTTTTCATATTTGCCGGAATGGTGTTTTGTCGCCTGAGCACCGTATCTGTAGGCCGTCGGTTCGCACTGGACAAGCTGTTTAGTAAGGCGCCTGAACTGTCACGAGAGGTCTTCGCTATAACGATATGAGCGTTTTTTGAGGTGTTCATAATTTATATCCTTATATTAGGCTCTGTGCGTATTTTTCTTTCTGTTTGGAGTGGCTTAGATTTTTAGGTTTTATGAAGTGTTGCGGTTTGAATTTTGGTTAGCTAGTAAGGGTGTTTGTGGTAAAGAACAGTAAGTGCGTTCGGTTTATTTAAACAATAAACATTATGCTAGGGCGTATATCTTGTTACATAAATTAAGGTTCGATTTGAAGCTGTTGTTTCCTGGCTACCAGTAGGGTTGGGCGGTTGCAATATCTGTTGAGTTAACAGCGTTAGCTACCGTTTAACTGCACAGCAGTTATCAGCTTTTTTGGGGGGGCTTCGCACCCCGGCGCAAGCAAGCTCGCTCGCCACAGCAGCAGGTTCCACCCAGTGGAACCACCTTTGATTGTCCTCGCGCCCACATCGCGCTTAGCTGTCGATGTGCCGCCAACAAGAACGGGACCACCCGACTGTGAGGAGAATCACCATGCGCCCACACCAGCACATTCTGGATTGGCTCAGCGACGTCGCCAGCGACTTGCACGCTATGCGCCACGATATTCACGCTCACCCGGAACTCGGCTTTGAAGAGAACCGCACCAGTGCGCTCGTCGCGCACTCCTTGAGGGATTGGGGCTACGAGGTGCACACCGGCATCGGCAAAACCGGTGTGGTCGGCGTGCTGCGCAAGGGCAGCAGCTCGCGCACGCTGGGGATTCGCGCCGATATGGACGCCTTGCCCATCATCGAAAATACCGGCGCGGCCTACACCAGCCAGCACGCTGGTTGCATGCACGCCTGCGGGCATGACGGCCACACCACCATGTTGCTCGGCGCCGCGCGTTACTTGGCGGCGACGCGGCAATTCGACGGCACCTTGAACCTGATTTTTCAACCCGCCGAAGAAGGCCAGGGCGGCGCCGAGGCGATGCTGGCCGGTGGTTTGCTCGAGCGCTTCCCGTGCGACGCTCTGTTCGGCATGCACAATATGCCGGGCTTGCCGGCGGGGCATCTGGGCTTGCGCGTCGGGCCGATGATGGCCTCGCAGGATTTACTCACTGTGACGCTGGAAGGCGTCGGCGGCCACGGTTCCATGCCGCATCTGACGGTGGACCCGCTGGTGGCGGCGGCGAGTATGGTCATGGCCTTGCAGACGGTGGTGGCGCGCAATATCGACACCCAGGAAGCCGCCGTGGTCACCGTCGGTGCGCTGCAAGCGGGGCAGGCCGCCAACGTGATTCCTCAGCAAGCGCTGCTGCGTCTGAGCCTGCGCGCACTGAACCCCAAGGTCAGGGAACAGATGCTCGAGCGCGTCAACGCCATCATCCAGACCCAAGCCGCGAGCTTCGGCTGCACGGTGCAGGTTGAACATCGGCCGGCCTACCCGGTGCTGGTCAACCACGCCGAAGAAACCGAGTTTGCGCGCCAGGTCGGCGTGGCCTTGCTCGGTGCCGACGCGGTAGACGGCAACACCCGCACCTTGATGGGCAGTGAAGACTTTGCCTGGATGCTGCAACGCTGCCCCGGCAGTTACCTGTTTATCGGCAACGGCGTGTCGCGGCCGATGGTGCACAACCCCGCCTATGACTTTAACGACGACATCCTGCTGACCGGCGCCGCCTACTGGGGCGCGCTGGCCGAGAGCTGGCTCAAGCCTGCCTGACGACCTTCCTTTTTCTGCCGTTGGACCCTTGCCCTTATCGGTTGAATGGAGTGTTCCTCATGCAGACTGCACACGCAGGCGTATCGCGCACCCGCCAGGTGGTGGCGGCCGTGATCGGCAATGCGCTGGAATGGTATGACTTTATTGTTTACGGCTTTCTGGCCAGCATCATCGCCCGGCAATTCTTTCCGTCGCAGGATGAGTACGCCTCGCTGCTGATGGCCCTGGCCACCTTCGGCGTGGGCTTTTTCATGCGCCCGGTGGGCGGCATTCTGCTGGGCATCTATGCCGACCGCAAAGGCCGCAAGGCCGCGATGCAGTTGATTATCCGGCTGATGACCGTGTCTATCGCGTTGATCGCCTTCGCACCCAATTACGCCGCCATCGGCATGGGCGCGCCGCTGCTGATTGTGGTGGCGCGCATGCTTCAGGGCTTTGCCACCGGTGGTGAGTACGCGAGCGCCACGGCGTTTCTGGTGGAAAGCGCGCCGGCTCATCGCAAGGGCTTGTATGGCTCCTGGCAGTTGGTGGGGCAGTGCCTGGCGGTGTTCGGCGGTGCGGCGATGGTGGCGCTGGTCACGCACTTCTTTTCGCCCGAAACCCTCGACCTGTGGGGCTGGCGTGTGCCGTTTGTGCTGGGCTTGCTGATCGGCCCGGTGGGCTTGTGGATTCGCCGGCACCTGGAAGACCCGGAAGAATTTATCCAGGCACGCAAGCAGGCCACCGGCCCGGCGCCGAGCCTGATGGACGTGCTGCGCGAGCATCGGCGCAGCATCCTCGTCTCCATGGGCTTGGCCTGTGGCGCGACAGTGTCGTTCTATGTGGTGCTGGTGAACATGCCGACCTTCGCGCACAAGAGCCTTGGCCTGCCGTTGGACCAGGTGCTGATGGTGCAGATGTTCGCGGTGGCGCTGATGACCGTGGTGATTCCGCTGTCCGGCATGCTCTCGGACCGCCTGGGGCGGCGGCCGGTGTTGATGGCCTTCACCCTGGCGTTTTTCGTGATGGTGTACCCGTTGTATGTGTGGGTGGCCGCAGCGCCGTCCATCGAGCGCTTGCTGGTGATGCAAGTGCTGCTGTGCACGGCCATCGGCGGTTTTTTCGGCCCGGCACCGACGGCGCTGGCCGAGCAGTTTCCGATTGGGGTGAGGTCAACGGGTGTGTCGGTGGCCTATAACGTCGCCGTCATGGTGTTCGGCGGTTTCGCACCGTTGATCGTGACCTGGCTGACCAAAGTGCTCGGTACGCCAGTGGCGCCATCGTTTTATGTACTGTTCGCTTGCGTGCTGACGTTGATGGGCACTTACTGCATGCACGAAGCCCCACGGGCGAAGAAACCGCTGCCCTTTTCCAACGAGGTGAAGCCTTGAGCAGTATTGATTGGGATGCCACGCAGCTGTCGCAAGCGATCCATGCGCGACAGGTTTCGTGTGAAGAAGTGATGGGCGAGTACCTGGCGCAGATCCAGCGTTTTAACCCGAGTGTGAATGCGCTGGTGTCGCTGCGCGATGCTGATGAAGTGCTGGCCGAAGCCCGCGCTTGTGATCGCGAACTGGGCCAGGGCAAGTCCCGTGGCTGGATGCACGGCATGCCCCAGGCGATCAAGGATTTGGCGGCCACCAAGGGCTTGCGCACCACCTTGGGCTCGCCGTTGTTCGCCGAACATGTGCCCACCGAAGATGCCATCAGCGTGGCGCGGGTGCGGGCCAGCGGCGCAATTATTATCGGCAAGACCAACGTGCCGGAGTTCGGCCTCGGCTCGCAGACCTACAACACGCTGTTCGGCACCACCGGCAATGCCTATGACCCAAGCCGGGTGGCCGGCGGCAGCAGCGGCGGCGCGGCGGTGGCGCTGGCGTTGCGCATGCTGCCGGTGGCCGATGGCAGCGACATGATGGGCTCGCTGCGCAACCCGGCGGCGTTCAATAACGTGTTTGGTTTGCGCCCTTCACAGGGGCGTGTGCCCCACGGGCCGGCGCCGGAATTGTTTGTGCAGCAATTGGGCACCGAAGGCCCAATGGGCCGCAGCGTCACGGATGTGGCGAAGTTATTGGGCATTCAGGCCGGTTACGACCCACGGGTGCCGCTGTCATCCAGGGACGATCCGTCGGTGTTCGGCCAGCCGTTGCAGCGCGATTTTAAAGGTACGCGCCTGGGCTGGTTGGGGGATTACAACGGCTACCTGCCGATGGACGACGGTGTGATGAGCCTGTGCGAATCGGCCCTTGGCGATTTTGCTGCGCTGGGCTGCGAGGTGGAAAGCTGCCAGCCGGCGTTTTCCCTGGCGCGTCTATGGCGCTGCTGGCTGGTGCATCGCCATTGGTTGGTACACGGTAACCTCGGTGCGGCCTACGCCAACCCGCAAAAACGCGCGTTGCTTAAACCCGAAGCGCAATGGGAAGTGGAGGGCGGCCTGGGCTTGAGTGCGCAGCAGGTGTACCAGGCGTCGGTGGACCGCAGCGAGTGGTATCGTGCCTTGGCCAAACTGTTTGAACGTTACGATTTCCTGCTGTTGCCCACCGCCCAAGTGTTCCCTTTTGATGCACAACAGGCGTGGCCGCGCCGTGTGGGTGGGCGCGAAATGGACACTTATCACCGCTGGATGGAGGTGGTGATCGGCCCTACGTTGGCAGGCTTGCCGAGCATGAGTATTCCGGTGGGCTTCAATCCTCAAGGCTTGCCCATGGGCCTGCAGATTATCGGCCCGGCCCAGGCGGACCGGGCTGTCTTGCAGCTGGCTTATGCCCATGAACAGCTGACGCACTGGGTAAAGCGTCGCCCGCCTGCGTGCCTTGAATCGACGAGTTGATCTGCGATCGGGCCTGTATCTTGCTGTGAAAAATGATCATCCACCGGCAACAGGGAGATCGAACATGGAGACAGGCACGGTACGGTCGGTTGAGCGCGCACTCGCCATCGTCGAATTGCTCGGTGAGCACCAGGCCTTGGGGCTGGAAGAGCTGCATTACCTCACGCGGTTGCCCAAGGCTACGGTGTCGCGCATGTTGCTGGCCCTGCAGGAACGAGGCTGGGTCTATCGCGGCCTCAGCGACCGCCGTTACCGCCTGCGCGCCCAACGTTTGTTCGGCGACACCCAGCAACGTTTCAAGCGCCAGGTGGTGGAAAGCGCCGCGCCCTGGCTGCTGGAACTCAGTGAACGCACCGGGCTGGTGGTGGATCTGTCCTGCTTTGATGGCGAGCGCCTGGAGGTCATGGAAAGTGCGATCCCCAGTGTGTTGCGCAAGTTGTACCCCAATAACTGCCAGATCGTCGGCCAGCACGCCAGCCTGTTTCACTCGGCGATGGGCAAGGCGTGCCTGACGCAATTGCCGGTTGAGGAGGTGCAGCGTCTGGCGGGCCGCGATCATGTCGCTGCGGATGAGCAGGTGCATACCTGCGAGCAAACCCAGCACCAGGGTTTTGGCCAGCGCACTGAAGGCTATTGGGAATACCCGGTGCGCCTGCCGTTTCTGATTCGCGCGGTGGCCTTGCCGGTGCAGGCCAATGGGCGGCTGGTGGGCAGTATGGCGTTGCACTGGCCGATGCATCAGGCGCCGGTGGAGCGCGTATTGAACCTGCACATGGCCAGCCTCGAAGCGACGGTGCGCGATGTGCAGCGGGCGTTGATCTAAAGGCATCCACCGAACCCTGTGGGAGCTGGCTTGCCTGCGATAGCGGCAGGTCAGTCACCATTGCTGTTGCCTGTGCCGCCGTCATCGCAGGCAAGCCCGCTCCCACATTGGATTTGCGCGGTTCATGAGATTGCGCTTAAGGTTCGTGCAGGTTTTTTGCCCCCCGAGTTTCTATGTTCAATGTCAAACCTCTGGCCTTCGTCCTGCTGACGGCGGCCGCCTTGCCGGCCCACGCTGACTGGTACCTGGATAACGAATCCTCGCGCCTGTCGTTCGTCACTACCAAGAACACCGAGATTGCCGAGGTGCATCGCTTCCTGGTGTTGCACGGCAAGGTCGACAGCAAAGGCGCGGCGCAGCTTGAGGTCGAGATGGAGTCGATCAACAGCGGCATTCCGCTGCGCGATGAGCGCATGCGCAATGATCTGTTCCAGATCAAGCCGTTCCCCGAAGCGCAGATCAGCGCGCAGATTAATCTGCAACCGATCAATGACCTGGCCCCCGGCGCGCAAATCGAGTTGCGCCTGCCGTTGTCGGTGACCCTGCGCGGCAAGACCCAGACCTACAGCGCCGAATTGCTTGCCACGCGCCTGGACGACCGGCGCTTCCAGGTGGTGACCCTGGAACCTGTGGTGCTGCATGCCGAGGATTTTGATTTGGTGCCGGGTGTGGCGGCACTGCGCAAGGCGGCCGGCTTGGCGTCGATCAGTTTGTCGGTGCCGGTCGGTGCGGTGCTGATTTTCACGGCGCGCTGACATGAGCGGCGCAGTGTTCCCGTGGCGCAGCGCCAACCGTTTCGAGTTGCTGATCGACGGCCCGAGTTTCTTCCCGCAGATGCTGGTGGGTATTGCCCGGGCCGAGCGCCAGGTCGATCTGGAGTTGTACCTGGTGGAAGCGGGTGCCTGCGCTGAAGCCCTGGTGCAAGCGTTGGTGCAAGCCGCCGAGCGCGGCGTGCAGGTGCGCTGCCTGTTTGATGATTACGGCAGCCTGGCCTTCACGCTGGGCCTGCGTAAGCGCCTCACCGACGCGGGCGTGCAACTGCGCTTCTACAATCGCCTGAGCTGGCGCCGTTGGATGCGTAACCTGTACCGCGATCATCGCAAACTGTTACTGATCGATCAGGGCATCGCCGTGGTCGGCGGCACGGGCGTTACCGATGAGTTCTGGACGCCAGGGCAAGACACCGCCGACTGGCATGAAGTGATGGTGCAGATCAGCGGCCCGCTGGTGCTGGACTGGCAGGCGTTGTTCGACCGGCAATGGCACGCCAACGCGGCGCGCCGCGAATGGAAACCCGCCACCCATTTCGGTTTGCCGCGCTTGCCCAAGGTGCCGGCCACCGGGCCTGGCCTGGGGCGCGTGGCGTATGCCGACGCCCGTCAGCACCGCGATATCCTGCAGTCGCTGATCCGCGCGCTGAACAGCAGCAAGACGCGCATCTGGCTGGCCACCCCGTATTTTCTACCGACCTGGAGCGTGCGCCGTGCCTTGCGCCGCGCAGCCGGGCGTGGCGTGGATGTGCGTTTGTTGCTGACCGGCCCGCGCACCGATCACCCTTCAGTGCGCTACGCCGGGCACCGTTATTACCCACGGTTGTTGCGCGCAGGTGTGCAGATTTTTGAATACCAGCCGTGCTTTTTGCACCTGAAAATGGTGCTGGTGGACGACTGGGTGAGCGTCGGCTCGTGCAATTTCGACCACTGGAATTTGCGCTTCAACCTGGAGGCCAACCTCGAGGCGCTGGACCCTGAGTTGACGGCAGCGGTGGCGGGCAGTTTCGAGCGTGATTTTGCCAAGAGCCAGGCGGTGAGCCTGGAGGCGTGGAAGGCGCGGCCGTTGTGGCGGCGGGTGAAGCAGCGGGTGTGGGGCTGGATTGATCGGTTGGTGGTTAACCTGCTGGATCGACGCGGCTGACACGTGATCATTCCCACGCTCGGCGTGGGAATGCCTCTTGTGACGCTCCGCGTCACGCTGTGGGACGCGGAGCGTCCCGAGTTGCATTCCCACGCGGAGCGTGGGAACGATCATCAGAGCAGTTCGAACGTCTGCTGCTGCACATCCTGGGAATCCAACCCGATCTGTACATTGAACTCACCCGGTTCCGCCGCGAACTTGAGCTGGGTGTTATAGAACTTCAAGTCTTCTTCGGTGATGGTGAAGTGCAGCGTGCGTTCTTCACCGGCCTTGAGCATGACCTTCTGGAAGTTCTTCAGCTCTTTGACCGGGCGGATCATCGAGCCGGCCACGTCCTGGATATACAACTGCACCACGGTTTCGCCATCGACCTTGCCGGTGTTCTTCACAGTGACGCTGGCGTCGAGCTTGCCGGTCTTGTTCAGGGTGGTGGACGACAGCGCCATGTCCGACAGGCTGAACGTGGTGTAGCTCAGGCCATAACCGAACGGGAACAGCGGCCCGGTGACGTCATCGAAGTACTGCGAGGTGTAGTTGCCCGGCTTGCCTGGGGTGAACGGCCGGCCGATGCTCAGGTGGTTGTAGTAAGTCGGAATCTGCCCCACCGAGCGTGGGAAGGTGATCGGCAGCTTGCCTGATGGGTTGTAGTCACCGAACAGCACATCCGCGATGGCGTTGCCGCCTTCGGTGCCGGCGAACCAGGTTTCCAGGATCGCGTCAGCCTCTTTGTTTTCATCCACAATCGACAGCGGGCGGCCGTTCATCAGCACCAAGACCAGTGGTTTGCCGGTGGCTTTGAGCGCCTTGATCAGGTCGCGCTGGCTTTGCGGGATGTTCAGGTCGGTGCGGCTGGAAGACTCGTGGGACATGCCCCGGGACTCGCCCACGGCGGCGACCACTACGTCGGCTGCCTTGGCGGCCTTGACCGCTTCGTCGATCATTACCTGGGCTGGGCGGGTGTCATCCACCACTTCCGGTGCATCGAAATTGAGGAAGTTGAGGTAGTCGACCACGGCCTTGTCATTGGTGATGTTGGCGCCACGGGCGTAGATGATTTTGCCTTTGTCGCCGATCACGTGGTTCATGCCGTCCAGCAGCGTGACGGATTGTTCAGGCTTACCGGCAGCGGCCCAACTGCCCATCATGTCGATCGGGGCCTTGGCCAGCGGGCCGACCAGCGCGATGGTCGCGGATTTTTTCAGCGGCAGGGTGTTGTTGTGGTTTTTCAGCAAGACCTGGCTGCGGCGGGCGATATCGCGGGCATCGCTGCGGTGCAGGCGGCTGTCGGCATAGGTGTCGGCCGGGTCGTCCTCGGCCTTGCCGATGCGCAGGTACGGGTCTTTGAACAGGCCCATGTCGTACTTGGCGCCGAGCACTTCGCGCACCGCATTGTCGATGTCGCTTTGCTCGATTTCGCCGGACTTGAGCAACCCAGGCAATTCCTTGCCATACAGCGAGTCGTTCATGCTCATGTCGATGCCGGCCTTGATCGCCAGCTTGGCGGCTTCACGCCCGTCCTTGGCCACGCCGTGCTTGATCAGCTCGAAGATCGCGCCATGGTCGCTCACCGCCAAACCTTTGAAGCCCCAGTCCTTGCGCAGCAGGTCGTTCATCAGCCAGGTGTTGGCGGTGGCCGGCACGCCGTTGATCGAATTGAGCGCCACCATCACGCCGCCGGAACCGGCCTTGATCGCCGCGTGGTACGGCGGCAGGTAATCCTGGTACATCTTGACCGGGCTCATGTCGACCACGTTGTAGTCACGACCGCCTTCCACCGCGCCATACAGGGCGAAGTGCTTGACGCTGGCCATGATGCTGTCGGCATTTGCCGGGCTTACGCCCTGGAACGCCTTGACCATCACTTCGGCAATGCGCGAGACCAGGTAGGTGTCTTCACCAAAACCTTCGGAGGTGCGGCCCCAGCGTGGGTCGCGGGAAATGTCGACCATCGGCGCAAAGGTGATGTCGAGGCTGTCGGCGGCGGCTTCCTGGGCGGCGATGCGCCCGGAGCGGCCGATGGCGTCCATGTCCCAGCTGGAGGCCAGGGCCAGGCTGATCGGGAAAATCGTGCGGTGGCCGTGGATCACGTCGTAGGCGAAGAACATCGGGATCTTCAACCGGCTGCGCATGGCCGCGTCCTGCATCGGACGGTTTTCCGGGCGGGTGATCGAGTTGAACGTGCCGCCGATGCGCCCGGCGGCGATTTCCTTGCGGATCAGCTCCCGGGGCATTTCCGGGCCGATGCTGATCAGGCGCAATTGGCCGATCTTTTCATCCAGGGTCATCTGCTTGAGCAGGTCGCTGACGAAGGCGTCCTTGTCTTTAAGCGCAGCAGGCTTTGTTTCTGCCCATACGGGGTGACTGGCCAGAGTGGCAACAAGGCCGAGCAAACACAGCTTTTTCATGAATATCCTTTTCGGCTACTGCACAGCGAAAATGCGCTGGTCTGCCAAAATGTGGGGGAACCTATGTTGTTGTTCGAGTGTTATTGCAGTAAATGCACGACACTTGTGAACTCTTATTCGCGCTGGGCATCTTTTTAGCTGATTGGCTCGACGCAATCCAGTGATGGCGGATTATGCCCCAAGCGCGCGGTGTATAGGGTTAGTCGTCACATTCCATTCAGATTGGGCAGGAGAAACACTATGCAAGCAGCACAACATTACCGCTGGGGCTTCAAGGCCGCGGCTTTGCTATTGATCAGCACAGTGCTGAGCGGTTGCGGCATCAACACCATTCCGACCCTGGACGAACAGGCCAAGGCGGCCTGGGGCCAGGTGCAGAACCAGTACCAACGCCGCGCCGACCTGATTCCCAACCTGGTGGAAGTGGTCAAGGGCTATGCGGCCCATGAGCAAGACACCCTCACCGCCGTGATCGAAGCGCGGGCCAAGGCCACCTCGATTCAGGTGGATGCCAGCACCCTCGACAACCCCGAGAAACTCAAGCAGTTCCAGCAAGCCCAGGATGGCCTGAGCGGTGCGCTTAGCCGTTTGATGGTGGTGTCCGAGCGCTACCCGGACCTGAAAGCCAACCAGAACTTCCTGGCGTTGCAGTCTCAGCTTGAAGGCACCGAAAACCGTATCGCCGTGGCCCGTCGCGACTTTATCCAGGCAGTACAGGCTTACAACACCGAGATCCGCACCTTCCCGGGTCGCCTGTGGCACAGCGTGATGTACAGCGACTTGCCGATCCGCGCCACGTTTGAGGCCACCAGTGCCGACGCCGATAAAGCGCCGCAAGTGAAGTTCAAATAAGGCGTCTTTGAGGTGTCGATGCGTTTATTACGGATAGGCTTGGCGCTGTGGCTGCTGGCCTGCGTGGGCGCGGCCCAGGCGGCGCTGACCTTCCCGGCCTTGACCGGGCGGGTGGTGGACACCGCGCAGATGATCGACCCGGCGGTACGTGCGCAGCTGACCCGGCAATTGCAGGCGCTGGAGCAAACCTCGGGCGACCAGATCGTGGTGGTCACCGTGCCCGACCTGCAAGGTGTGCCCATTGAGGACTACGGTTATCAATTGGGCCGCCAGTGGGGCATCGGCCAGAAGGGCAAGGACAATGGCGCGCTGTTGATCGTCGCCCGTGATGAGCGCAAATTGCGCATCGAAGTCGGTTATGGCCTTGAAGGCGTGCTGACCGATGCGCAGTCGTGGGTGATCATCAACCAGGTGATCGCGCCCAGGTTCAAGGCCGGCAATTACAGCCAGGGCATCAGCGACGGCGTTGCGGCCATGATTCAGGTGGTGGGCGGCGAGCCGCTGGCGGTGCCGGCCCATGTGGCGGATGCGAGTTTTGCCAAGGATAATCCGGGGCTTTCCATCGGCCTGTTCATCCTGCTGATCGGCGTGTTGTGGCTGTGCAATCGGCTGGGGCTGCCCGTGGGGGCGATCCTGCTGGCGATTCTCAGCAGCAGTGGACGCGGCGGTGGCGGGGGAGGCGGCGGTGGCGGTGGCTTCAGAGGCGGCGGCGGTGGTTTTGGCGGCGGTGGTGCCTCAGGTGGCTGGTAATGACAATAACTAGAACAGAGCATGCATAACCATGGCATTACTGACTGAACACGAGCAGCGCCAAGTCGCCGAAGCGATTGCCCGCGTCGAAAAAACCACCGACGCCGAACTGGTCACCGTGCTGGCCGCGCGCGCGGATGATTACGCCTATATCCCGCTGCTGTGGGCCAGCCTGATCGCCTTGGTGGTGCCTGGCATCGTGCACTACCTGTCGGGCTACCTGACCATGTACACCTTGCTGTTGGCGCAATGGGCGACCTTCATTGTGCTGTGCCTGGTGTTTCGCCTGCCCAAGGTTACCACCCGCCTGATTCCGCGTTCGGTACGGCATTGGCGCGCATCGAACCTGGCGCGGCGGCAGTTCCTGGAGCAAAACCTGCACCACACACTGGGCAGTACCGGCGTGCTGATTTTTGTCAGCGAGGCGGAGCGGTATGTGGAGATCCTGGTGGACGACGGTATTTCCAAACACCTGGATGACGGCAGTTGGGATGAGATCGTCAAGGCGTTCACCCAGCAGGTGAAGCAGGGGCAGACGCTGGCGGGGTTTATTGCCTGCATCGAAGCGTGTGGTGAATTGCTGAAGGTGCATGTGCCGGTGACGCAGACGCGTAATGAGCTGCCTAACCGCCTGATCGTGCTGGAGTAACGCCAAGCACCGCAAATCTAAATGTGGGAGCGGCGGTGCGACGATTCGACTTGCTCCTACATGGGTTCTGTGCAGCCCACGGGATTTGACCGTTGATCAAATAACCCCGTGCCCTAAACCTTCATCCCCCCTAAAATGCCCGGCATTCTTTGCCCGAGGCGTTTTTGTTCATGTCCGTCACTGCTCAACCTGCCAGCCCTGCGCCGGATCATCACGCCCAGTTCATCGAACTGCTGAGCGCAAGCCTCGCGCAGAACGCGTTTATCAAGCTGGTGCTGGCCAAGTACGTCGGCGAAGAGGCCGAGTTGCAGCGGCTGATCATCAAGCAGGTCGTGGTCAAGGAGCAGGCGTGCCTGTCCTTTGTCTATCGCTACAAGACCCGCGACATCACCAAGAACTTGCCGCTGGCCGACGGCGTGGCGGCGATTGCTGCGCTGCTGCCGGCGTCGTTCAAGAATGCGCACCTGTTGTCGCTGACCGACGAAGCCCAGCTGGAATACAGCAAAAAGAACAAAAGCTCGCTGTTCAAAAGCAAGCCGCAGCAATTGCGCGAGGCGCCTTCGGCTGAGCATAACCGCGAGAAAAACCGCTTTCTTGACCTGAGCCGGCCCTTCCTTGCGGACCTGGGCGTCACCGACGCCAAACAGGCGCTGATCCCGTCGATGTCGCGCAAGTGGAAGCAGATCAACAAGTTCATCGAAGTGTTCAGCCATGCGCTGACCTCCTCGCCGTTGAAGCTCGACCAGCCGGTGCGCGTGGCGGATTTCGGTTCGGGCAAGGGCTACCTCACGTTCGCCATCCACGATTACCTGCGCAACACCCTCAAGGCCGAGGGCGAAGTGACGGGCGTGGAATTGCGTGAAGACATGGTGACCCTGTGCAACACCGCCGCCGCGCGCCTGGAGCATCCGGGGCTGGTGTTCAAATGCGGTGATGTGCGCAGTGTGGCGCCCAGCGAACTGGAGGTGATGATCGCGCTGCATGCCTGCGATATCGCCACCGACTACGCGATCCACACGGGCATCCGTTCCGGCGCGTCGATCATCATGTGTTCGCCGTGCTGCCACAAACAGATCCGCCTGCAGATCCAGAGCCCGGTGCTGCTCAAGCCGATGCTGCAATACGGCCTGCACCTGGGCCAGCAGGCGGAAATGGTCACCGACAGCTTGCGTGCGCTGTTCCTGGAGGCCTGTGGCTACGAGACCAAGGTGTTCGAGTTCATTTCGTTGGAACACACCAACAAGAACAAGATGATTCTGGCGGTCAAGCGCACCGAGCCCGTGGACAATGCGCAACTGTTGGAAAAGATTCAGGAATTGAAGGCGTTCTACCACATCAGCGAACACTGCCTGGAAACCCTGCTGCGTGCGGATGGTTATTTAGGCTGAAAACAGGACCAAAATGTGGGAGCGGGCTTGCTCGCGAAAGCGGAGTGTCAGCCAACCTATCAAGTGACTGATGCACCGCCTTCGCGAGCAAGCCCGCTCCCACATTTAGATCGCATTCATCTTTGAGGTCGGCGCAGGCTGCACCGCCGTCTTGCGCCCGAGCATTACCGTAATGATCACGCCACATGCAAACACCCAGGTAATCGGCTCGATATGTTCACCAAAAAACAACGCCGAAAACGCGATGGTGAAGAAGATCTGCAACAGCTGAATCTGGCTGACCCGCGCAATGCCGCCCATGGCCAACCCGGCGTACCAGGCGAAGAACCCCAAAAACTGCGAGAACAGCGACACATACCCAAACGCCCACCAGGTGCGCGTGGAAATCGCGCCCTGGTGCTGCGCTGCCAAGTACCACACCGGGCCGACCAATACGGGCGTCGACAGCACCAGCGCCCAGCAGATCACTTGCCAGCCGCCCATCTCCTTGGCCAACCGGCCGCCTTCGGCATACCCCAGGCCGCCCACGGCAATCGCACCGAGCATCAGCAAATCGCCGGCTTGAATGCTGCCGGCGCCGGTGATCAACGCGTAACCCAACACCAGCGCGCTGCCCAGCGCCGCGCACGCCCAGAAGGCTTTTGACGGCCGCTCATGGGACAGCCACGCCGCGTACAGTGCCACGCACAGCGGTTGCAGGCCGTTGACCAACGCACCATGGGACGCCGGCAAGGTTTGCATGGCCCAGGCCGAGAGCACTGGGAAGCCCAGGATCACACCGAGGATGACCAGGCTCAGCCCGCGCACCTGGCGCCAGGTTGGCCAGCGCTCACGGCGCCACAGTAACAGCGCCGCTGCCGGGATCGCCGCGAACAAGGCGCGGCCAAGGCCGTTGAGCAAGGGGTGGATCTCTTGCACCACAATGCGAGTGAAGGGCAATGTCAGGCTGAAGATAACGACGCCCAGCAGGCCGAGGGCCATACCGGTGTTTTCGCGCGAGCTCATGAGTGGGGACCCGAATCTGGAGGGCTTCAAGGGAAGCCCATCTAGCCACAACCCCCGCTGATTAAGGGCCTACAGCTGGTCGCAGATTTATCCGTACAGTTCCAATCGCTCTGCAGGCAGTGCCGCCGCCATCGCGTCACCCTGGTCTATTAGAAGAACCGCGTAATGCTGACCTTCGCATCGCGACCCTTGGTGTAGGCACGATCACCGCTCAAGGCCGGGCGGAAGTTGTTGTTGAAGAGGTTGTCCACGGTGAAGTTCACCTCGGTGCCTTTGAGGTAGGCCTGTTGCGGCTTCCATTTGGCGAACAGGCCTTGGGTGTTGTAGGCCTTGTTGCCGTATTGGTCGTAGAACAGGTCACCCACACTGCTGCCCGGGCCGCCGGAGTATTTGTCACTCGGCAAGCGATCGGTGGCGCCAATGAACTGGCCCATCCAGCCCACCTGGGCATCCCAGGCCGGAATATGGGTGCCTAATACCAGCACCCATTTGGTCGGTGGAATATCACGTGCCGGCACATCCGGGCCCCATGGGTTGGTGTAGGCGCCTTCGTGTTCACCCTTGGCGTAGGCGAACGACACCGAGCCGAACAGGTAGGTGGAGTTGTAGAAGGATTCGAGCTCAAAACCCTTGATGGTCAGGCCGCCGATATTGCGGTAGTTGGGCATCGCCCCCGGCGGGCACGCATTGGCAATGGTGCCGCCGTTGACGGCCTGGTTCTGGCAACCCACGCCGGTGGCCTTGAAGATTTCGTCTTCGACTTTGTTGTGGAACAGGGTGGCGCGTACTTGCAGGTTATCGTTCCGGGCGATCAGGTTGTCGAAGCTGGTGACGCTACCCAGGGTGATCGAGGTGATGCGCTCCGGGTCGAGGTCGACACTGGTGGCGGTGCGGCTGCCCAGGCCTTGTACTTCATATTGCTCGTCGATCACCGGCGCACGCCAGGTCTTGCTCCAGTTGGCGAACAGGCCCAGGTTCGGCGTGACGTTCCAGAACAGCGCCAGGCGCGGCGACCAGCCGGTGTAGGTGCGGTCGCTGTAGTCATGGCCGTAGGACGGGTCCGGGTTGTTGTAGTACGGCGCGTCATTGCCTTCGCCACGGTTACGCACATGGTCGTAGCGCAGCGACGGGGTGATGGTCACGTCGCCCACGGTGACTGCGTCTTGGACGAAGAAACTGTTGGTGTCGACCTTGCCGTGGGGCATGAAGCCCGGCTGGAAGCGCCCGTAGTTGTAGCGCGCAGTGTTGTAGGTGGTGCCGGGCATCCACATCTCGGTTTCGCGGATGTGCTTGCGGATCTGCCCGCCGACGGTCAGCGCATGCTGCAAGGGGCCGGTGTCAAACAGGCTGACGTTGCGGATGTCGAGGTTCTTGTCGGTGTAGGCGGTGTCCATCTTGCGCCCGCCGGAGGCCAGTTGGAAAAACGCGGTGGCGTCGCGTTCGTCGGTCTGGTCGGTGTTGGACTGGGAATATTTGACGGTCAGGTCGATCAGCGGGTTATTCACCGGCGTGTATTCGTACTTGCCCGACCAGGTGGTGTCGGTGGTGTCACGCTGGGCTAAAAAACGCTTCAGCGCGTTTTCGTAACCGTAGCGGTCGATGTTGGCCTGAGTCGGCGGCGTCGGGTAGCTGGCGGCGGAGAATGGCGTCCAGCGGTTGCTGTGGGAGCGTGAGTAAGACAGACCAACGCTGTGCTCCTCGGTGAAGTGGGCGTTGACCTTGAACAGTTTGCCGTCCACATCCTGGGCGCTGTTGGGCAGGCGCTGAGGGTTGACCGGGTATTCGTTGTTGTCGTTGGGCAGTTTGCCGGCCACCTTCATGTCGCCGCCATCGCGCTGGGTCAGGTAGGCCAGCGCGTCGAAACGGCCGTCGTCGGTGCGGCCGTACACGGCACTGCTGTAGATCTGTTCGTGGTCGTTGCTGGAGTAGCCGTATTTGAGCATCGCGCCGCTGTTGCGACCGTCCTGCAACAGGTCCGGGGCATCCTTGGTGGTCATGTTGACCGTGCCGCCAAAGCCGCCGTTGCCGGTGAATGGCGAGTTGGGGCCTTTCTCGACCTCGATGCTCTTGATCAGCTCCGGCTCGATAAACACGGTGCCTTGCTGGTAGCGCTCAAAGCCGGTCTTGGTGGCGCCGTCGACGGTCATCGGCACGTCTTCGGCGTCGCCGAAACCACGGATATTGATGGTCTGGCCACCGGGCTTGAGCGAGCCGCCCTGGCTTACGCCGGGCAAGGTCTGCAACAGGCTGGGGATGTTGTTGGACTGGTAGCGGTCAATGTCGGCCTGGGTCATGGTCGAGCGGTTGACGGTGCTGGAGTCGACTTCGTTACCGGTGCCGATCACGCTGAGGGCATCGAGCTGGATGGCGCCGCTGTGGGTGGTCTTGCCCTCGTCGGGGCGCACCACGTAGGTGTTGCCGACTTTGATCAGGGTGAACTCGCCGTTTTTCAGCAAGCTGCGAATCGCCACTTCCGGGCTGAACTCGCCGTTGAGCGCCGGCGCCTGCACATGCTTGAGCAGTGTTTCATCGAACAACAGCTGGATTTTCGCCTGCTGCGCCACAAAGCTCAGGGACGTGGCCAGCGATTGGGCGGGCAGTTGCAGCGTGAGCGACTCGGCCTGGGCGCTGAGGCTCAAGGCCATGCAGGTGGCAATAAGGGTCGGTCGAAGCAACAGGTGCGAAGCGTGGCAAGGCGCGCGAAACATGAAATCCCCCGGGGTGGCTAAATAGCCAAAAAGGTGTGCGTATCCAACACAGTCGGGAGGAAGACGGGGCAGCTGCAAAAAACCACACATGCGAATGCAAAATATTCTCAAGTGTGATTTTTGCAGGCCTTACTTGAGTGGTTCGATGCGGACGATGCCATCGGCCGAGGCCACGGTTTTAACCGGCAGCAGGGCGGGCAGGGCGTTGAGCAGGGCGTCCGGGTCATTCACATCCAGATTGCCCGAGACCTTCAGTTGCGCCACGGCTTTGTTGACCTGCAAGGGCGCTTGAGGCCGGTAGAGGCTCAGTTCATCGATCAGGCTGGCCAATTCTCGATTGCGAAACGACAGGTGCCCGCTGCGCCAATCGGCCACTTCTTCGGTGGTGAGTGTCTGCTGCTGCACGGTGCCCTTGGCGTAGTTGTACGCGGCACGTTGCTGGGCGCCGAGCACCGCCACCGGGCTTTTGGCGTCCGGCTCGAAGGCAACCTGGCCGTGGGCGACGCTGACCACCAGTTGTTGCTGGCTGCGCCGCACGTCAAACCCGGTGCCGACCACCCGCACATTCGCCTCGCCGGCTTGCACGTAGAGCGGGCGCTCTTTGTCGGCGGCAACTTCGATAAACACCTGGCCCTTGTCCAGATGCAGGATGCGTTGATACGCGCTGAAATCCACGCGCAGATGGGTGTTGGCATTCACATACAGCGTGCTGCCGTCGGGCAGGGCGAGGGTGCGCATGCCTTTGACGTGCCCGGCAATCTGGCTGTGATAGAGCTCGCGGGGCGCGCCGATAGTCGTCGTCAGCACGGCGCACACCAGCGCGGCGGCCACGGCCAGGGCCGGGCGCATTATCGAGGGTTTGCGCTGGGGCAGCGGTACGGGTTTGTTCAGTTGCTGCAACTGGGCGAGGTCGTCCCACAGCTGTTCGAATTCGGCATAGGCGCGGGCGTGGGCGGGCGTTGCCTGCCAGGCGGCAAAGGCTTTGCGCTCGGCCCGTGCGGCGCCATTGCGGTTGCGGGCAAACCAGCTGGCGGCTTGGGCATCGATGGAGTCGCTCGCCTCGATGTCCAGGGCGTCGATGTCGCTCAGGCGGTTCATTCTGGCTGCTCCGTGCCGGGTTCTGGTTGAAGGCGTCGCTTGCAATGCAGCAGGGCAAAAGCAATGTGCTTTTCTACCATGCTGGTGGAAATGCCCATGCGCTCGGCGATCTGCGCCTGGCTCAGGCCTTCGAAGCGGTGCAGCATAAGGGCTTCTCGCCTGCGGGGCGAGAGTTCGGCGAGGACTTCTTTCAACTGTTCCAGGCGTTGCAGGCGCTGCGCAGCGGCCATGGGGTCGTTTTGCGCGTCGGTGACCGGCTCCGTGTCAGCGTCGGCCGCGTCGGAATGGGCGCTCTGGCGTACCTTCTGCTTACGCCAGTGATCGCGCAGCAGGTTGCGCGCCATCTGAAACAGAAACGCCCGTGGCTGCTCGACCTTGGCGCGGTCGCGGTAGTTGAGCCATTGGGTGAAGACATCCTGGGTCATGTCTGCCGCGTCGCTGGCGTTGTCCGTGCGTTTGCGCAGGAAATGCAGGATATCTGCATAAAACCCGCGAAAGGCATCGGCCGACAACGGGTCGGGCTTGGGACGAGACATGGATATCCTTCTTGACGAAGCACGACGTAGAAAAGTCGCGAATGATATCGAGAACTATTGTCATTTGTCTCTATGTAACGGGTTTACCCAATCAAAAAAGTGGGAGCGAGCAAGCCCGCTCCCACATGGATTGTGGCTCTAGCTCAATAGTGTCTTCAGCTGTTCGATTCCTGCCTCACCCAGCGGGAATACCGGCAAGCGCGGATCGCCCACCTCAAGGCCGGTCAGCCGCAACCCGGCCTTGATCGTCGCGGGCAAACCACCTTTGAGGATGAACTCCAGCAACGGCAACTGGCGATAGAACAGCTCCCGCGCTTTATTCAGGTCATTGGCCAGCACCGCGTTATACAAATCCAGGTTCAACTGCGGGATCAGGTTCGGCGCGGCCGTGCACCAACCCTTGGCACCCGCCGCGAAGGCTTCCAGCGCCAGTGGGTTGCAGCCGTTGTAGAACGGCACGTCGCTGTGACGGCGCAACTGATGCATGCGCTGAATATCGCCGGTGCTTTCCTTGACCATGGTCACGTTCGCCACCTGCTTGACGATGCGCAGGATCAAGTCCACCGACATGTCCGTGCCACTGGTGGCCGGGTTGTTGTAAAGCATGATCGGCACGCCGATGCTGTCGCCAATTGCGGCGTAGTGGGCAAGAATTTCCGCCTCGCTGAGTTTCCAGTACGAGGCCGGCAGCACCATCACCACATCGGCGCCATTGGCTTCGGCATAACGGGCGCGACGCACGGCTTTGGCGGTGGTCAGGTCAGACACGCTGACAACAGTGGGTACGCGCCTGGCGATTTTCGCAAGGCTGTAGGCGCTGACCTCATCCCACTCCGCATCGCTCAAATACGCGCCTTCGCCGGTGCTGCCCAAGGGCGCGATGGCGTGTACGCCGCTGTCGATCAGGCGGTCGATGGAGCGGCCGAGGGCGTCGAGGTCAATGCGCTGGCCGTCGGCGCTGAACGGGGTAATGGTGTAGCCGATGATGCCGTGAATAGTGGGATTGGACATGGGAAGTCTCCGCGTGAAAAAGGGCAATCAGTTCAGGCAATCGGCGTGTTTGCGCAGGTTCTGCCGGGCGTAGTAGTTGAAGGCGGCGCCATGACGCTTGGGCTTGGAGATCCAGTCGTGGGCCTCGCGACCCAATTCCGGCAGAATCGGCTTGATGCTGCCCGCCGACATCGCCAGCAACTGCAACCTGGCCGCCCGCTCAATCAACTGCGCGATGACGCAGGCTTGCTCGATGCTCGCGCCGGTGGACAATTGGCCGTGGTGCGAGAGCAGAATCGCGCGCTTGTCGCCCAAAGCTGCTGTGATGATTTCGCCTTCTTCATTGCCCACCGGCACGCCCGGCCAGGCCTCCAGGAAGGCGCAGTCTTCGTACAGCGGGCACAGGTCCATATGCGACACCTGCAGCGGCACTTCAAGCATCGACAGCGCGGCAATATGCGTGGGGTGCGTATGGATGATGCAATTCACATCCGGCCGCCCACGGTAGACCCAGGTGTGAAAACGGTTGGCCGGGTTGGGGATGCCATGCCCTTCGAGTACTTCCAGATCTTCGTTGACCAGCAACAGATTACTGGCCGTGATTTCATCGAAACCCAGGCCCAGTTGCTGAGTGTAATAGGTGCCAGGCGTGGGCCCGCGTGCGGTGATCTGCCCGGCCAGGCCGGAGTCGTGGCCGTGTTCGAACAGGATGCGGCAAGTGAGCGCCAGCTTTTGCCGGTCGGTCCACGTATTATCCGCCAGGCTGTTTTGCATCTGGATCAGTGCTTGCTTGACCAGTTGGTCTTTGGGAAGTGCTAATGTCTTGGCCATATCGGTGTCCTTTGGGTTAGAGCAAATGACACTAAAGATGCTATATGACACTTTGTGTCGTTAGCAAGCATGATTCTGCCTTTTCTGCAGGGATTAACCGCAGCACATGTCTATTCGTTTGAAATTATTGAGAAAAAAACTTGGCGTAACCCTGGAGTCCCTGGCCGAAAAATCCGGGATGACCAAGAGTTATCTGTCCAAGGTCGAGCGTGGGCTCAACACGCCGTCGATTGCCGCCGCACTGAAACTGGCCAAGGCGTTGAACGTGAAGGTCGAAGAACTGTTCAGCGAAGATAACGTCCGCCTAGACAGCTACAGCCTGGTGCGCAGCCACGAACGCCCCGACACCGCGCCGGGTTATGCCGTGCTGGCCCATCAGGTCAGCGAGCGCAGCCTGCTGCCATTCATCATCTACCCGCCGGCGGAATTCACCGACAAGACCTTCAAGGAACATCTGGGTGAGGAGTTTCTGTTTGTGCACGAAGGCCAGGTGGAAGTGGACTTCATGAACGAGCGGGTGATTCTGGAGCGGGGCGATGCGCTGCACTTCAATGCACAGAAACCTCACCGGATTCGTTCGGTGGGGGAGGTGCAGGCGCAGTTGTTGGTGGTGGTGCACAGCGGCGACGAGTGACCCTGATTGCTATTTGAAATGCAGCCTAAATGTGGGAGCGAGCAAGCCCGCTCCCACATTGGATCTTCTTTGTTTAGAGAATCAGCGTTCGACCGGCACGGACAACGCGGCACTACCCAACGGATGCGTACGCGCCGCAAAGAACTTCAGCTCCACGCCACTGCCCTCGAACAACTGCGAGTAACGGCGCTTCTGCTGGCGGATAAACCCGTCACTGCGCCCCGACACCGAGATTGCCAATGTCGTCAGCTTGGCCTGGCGAAGCGCATCCACCAGGTGCTGATCCTGCGGCCCCAGGTCATGACCGAAGATGCACAGCGCGCCATCATGACTCAGCAACTGCTCGTAGCAGAACGACAAGTAGTCCGAGCTGCGAATGGTCTTGAGCTTCTCCTCCACCTTGCCTTCGCTGACAAACAGCGGCACGTCGTCCAGGGTCTTGATCGTATTGTTGATCGCAAAGCTGCTGAGCAAGGTGCTGTCGGTGGTTGGCAATTTGCGCGCGGTGCCGTCGAGGTTGCGCACCAGGTGCAGGCCGCCGTGCAGGTAGAGGATGCGTGTGGCTTGGGTGCGGGTGTTGCGCAGGTCGAAGCTGGCGTCGGCGCTGCGAAACAGGTCATCGATGCCCGGCGTGTGCAGGATCGCCCAGTAGTTGAGCAGGTCGTAATTGCTGGTGAACACCGTGGCGTAGTGCTTCAACTCAGTGTTGATCGTCGCCAGGGTTGAGGGCTGCACCAGGCGCCACGGAATGTGCACGGCGTGGATGGTGTTGATCAGCGCTTCCTTGATCGCGTAGTAGCGGTTGCGCGGCGCCGCCGAGCTGACCGCCAGCGCCTTGTTGACCCGGCTGGTGGTTTTCAATGCGCCCAGCGCTTGCTCGAAACTGCGGGTTTGCAGGGCATCGAACACGCTGAGTTCGGAGGGGCTCAGGGGCTTTTCTTCGACGGTGCGGGCGTTTTCGAACAGCGAGTCGTAGGCAAAGTCTTCCCAAATCGCACGGCTGGCGCCATTGCCGATCAGAATCCCATTGAAGTCGATGGCGCTGCGCAGGGCGCTCCAGTCTTCAAGGTGGGCGTCAATATCCTGGAAATCCTTCATTGCGGCGGGTCTACTCGAAATCGGCTGGGCGGTGACTTTATCACGAGCGTGCGTTGATCCTGATCAAGATGCGCCACGCGTTATCGGTTGATTCTGTCGGCATACCGCCTCCGAGGATTGACCATGATCAGCACCTTTTTTATTCCCGCCGTCAACATCATGGGCACCGACTGCCTCGACGAAGCCATGGTAGCCATCCGCAACTACGGTTTTCGCAAGGCGCTGATCGTCACCGACGCCGGGCTGGCCAGGGCCGGCGTGGCCAGCATGATCGCCGAGAAGCTGGCGATGCAGGACATCGACTCGGTGATCTACGACGGCGCCAAACCCAACCCCAATGTGGAAAACGTCGAGAAAGGCCTGGCGATGCTGGAGGCCACGGCCTGTGATTTTGTCGTGTCCCTGGGCGGCGGCTCGCCCCATGACTGCGCCAAGGGCATCGCGTTGTGCGCCACCAATGGCGGGCATATCGGCGACTACGAAGGTGTCGACCAATCGAGCAAACCGCAATTGCCGCTGGTGGCGATCAACACCACCGCCGGCACGGCCAGCGAGATGACCCGTTTCTGCATCATCACCGATGAAACCCGCCATGTGAAAATGGCCATCGTCGACCGCAATGTCACGCCGCTGCTGTCGGTCAACGACCCGACGCTGATGGTCGGCATGCCCAAGGGGCTGACGGCGGCCACCGGCATGGACGCGCTGACCCATGCGATCGAAGCCTATGTGTCGACGGCTGCCACGCCAATCACCGACGCCTGCGCGATCAAGGCCATGGAGCTGATCAGCGCCAACCTGCGCCTGGCCGTGCGTGATGGCAGCGACAAAGCCGCGCGGGAAAACATGGCTTACGCGCAGTTCCTCGCCGGGATGGCCTTCAACAATGCGTCGCTGGGGTTTGTGCATGCCATGGCCCACCAGCTTGGCGGCCTCTACGACCTGCCCCACGGCGTGTGCAACGCGGTGTTGCTGCCCCATGTGCAAAGCTTCAACGCCAGCGTCTGCGCCAAACGCTTGAGCGACGTGGCGCGCGCCTTGGGCGCCGATATCAAGGGCATTACCCCGGAAGAGGGCGCTCAGGCGGCCATCGTCGCTATTCGCGCCTTGGCCCATGACGTTGAGATCCCGGCCGGTTTGCGCGAATTGGGCGCCAAGTTGCAGGATATTCCGCTGCTGGCCACCAATGCGTTGAAGGATGCCTGCGGTCTGACCAACCCCCGCCGGGCGGATCAGCGACAAATTGAGGAGATCTTTCGCAGCGCGTTCTAAAGGCGGCAGCCGCACGCCGCAAGCGTTAAGCTACAAGTTGAACGGTATTTAACTTGAGTATGAAGCTTGCGGCTTGCCGCTGAGGTCCCCTGATGAGAGTTCTATTATTCGGCGCCACCGGCATGGTCGGCCAAGGCGTGCTGCGTGAGTGCCTGCTGGCCGCTGACGTGCAGGAAGTGGTCGCCGTCGGCCGCACCCCTCTGACCCAGGAGCACGGCAAGCTGCACCAGGTGTTGCACAGCGACATGCTGGACTTCCAACCGCTGGAAAACCTGCTGCAAGGCTTTGATGCGTGCTTTTTCTGCCTCGGCGTATCGTCGGCGGGCATGAAGGAAGCCAAGTACACCCACCTCACCTATGACCTCACCCTGGTCGCGGCCAGCACCTTGGCGCGGCTCAATCCGCAGATGACCTTTATCTATGTGTCCGGCGCCGGCACCGACAGCTCCGAGGCGGGCAAGTCGATGTGGGCGCGGGTCAAGGGCAAGACCGAAAACGCCTTGCTGCGCCTGCCGTTCAAGGCGGTGTACCTGTTTCGGCCTGGGGTGATTCAGCCGTTGCATGGCGTGCGTTCAAAGACGCCGCTGTATCAATCCTTCTATACCGTGCTCGGGCCGCTGCTGTCGTTTTTTCGCCGGATCAAACCCAACTGGGTGGTGAGCACCGAGACCGTCGGCCAGGCGATGTTGGCGGTGGCGCGTCAGGGCGCGCCGCAGGCCGTGGTGGAGCAGGCCGAGATCAATCGCCTGGCCAGCGAGACGCGCTGATGCTGCACAAAAGCCTGGTGCGTCGCCTTGACCTGATCACCCTGCAACTGTTCGTTGCGGTGTTTGAAGAAGGCACGCTGACCCGCGCTGCGGCCCGTGAGGCCATCGCCGTGTCGGCGGCCAGCAAGCGCCTGATGGAGTTGGAGCAGGTATTGGGCGTGAGCCTGTTCGTGCGGCGTGCCAAGGGCATGGACTTGACCGCCGCCGGCGAAACCTTGCTGCACCATGCGCGGCAGATGCTGTTCAACGTCGAGAAAATGGGCCTTGAACTGGGCGAGCACAGCCACGGCGTGCGTGGTTATGTGCGCATGCTGGCGAATCTGTCGGCGATTATTCAGTTTCTTCCGGAAGACCTGCGCGACTTTTCCCAGCGACACCCCGAGGTCAAGACGGATCTGGAAGAGCGCCCCAGCAACGGCGTGGTCCAGGGCGTGCTGGACGGGGTGGCGGACCTGGGCATTTGCTCCAGCGACACCGACACCAAAGGCTTGCCCGGTGTACTGTATCGCCACGACAAACTGGTGGTGCTGATGCCGGCGGAGCATCCCTTGGCCGCACGCCACACCCTGGCGTTCGACGAAACCCTGGGCAGCGATTACGTCGGCCTGCACGCCGCCAGCTCGATCAATATGCGCACCCATGCCGCAGCGCGTGAGGCCGGCAAGATGCTGCGCCTGCGTATCCATGTGCCGGGGTTTGATGCGATGTGCCGGATGGTCCAGGCGAATATGGGCATCGGCATCCTGCCGCAAAAGGCCTATGAGCTGTTTGGTCGCGCGTTGGGGTTGCATGCGGTGCCGCTGACTGACACGTGGTCGGATCGCAGCTTGATTGTGGTGGTGCGTGATGAGGCGCAGTTGTCGCCGGTGAGCCGGTTGTTGTTTGACTACCTGCGCACGCCACTGAAGTAAGCAAACCCTATGCCCGCGATAGCGATCTGACTGACGCCGACACTCGCCAACCGTTCGCATTTCGCGAACGCTCCTTGCCAACTGACGGTTGGATTTATCGCCCGTCTGTCCTCTAGCCTTGGCTGCACATTCCAAGAATAAGAGGACCACCCCATGACGGCGCCGTTGAGCGGTATCAAGGTGATTGAAATCGGCACGCTGATTGCCGCCCCGTTCGCCGCGCGGATGCTGGCCGAGTTCGGCGCCGAGGTGATCAAGATCGAAGCCATGGGCCAGGGCGACCCGCTTCGCAAATGGCGAAAGCTGCACGAAGGCACGTCGCTGTGGTGGTACTTGCAATCGCGTAACAAAAAGTCGCTCGCACTGGACCTCAAGTCCCCGGAGGGCCTGGGGCTGATCAAGCAACTGCTGGGCGACGCCGACGTGTTGATCGAAAACCTGCGCCCCGGCGGCCTGGAGAAACTTGGCCTGGGTTGGGACGTGTTGCATGCGTTGAACCCCAAGCTGACCCTGGTGCGCATCTCCGGCTACGGCCAGACCGGGCCTTACCGCGATCGCCCAGGATTTGGTGCCATCGGTGAGGCCATGGGCGGCATTCGCTACACCACCGGCAACCCCGACTCGCCACCGGCGCGAGTGGGCGTGAGCCTGGGTGACTCGCTCGCCTCGCTGCACGCGGTGATCGGCGCGCTGATGTCGTTGTTGCGGGTCAAGACCGGGCAGGGCGAGGGGCAAGTGGTCGATGTGTCACTGGCCGAAAGTGTGTTCAACCTGATGGAAAGCCTGGTGCCCGAATACGACATGCTCGGCCATGTGCGTGAGCGCAGTGGCGGCGCCTTGCCGGGTATCGCGCCGTCCAACACCTACCTGACCGCCGACGGCGCCTATGTGGTGATCGCCGGCAACAGCGACCCGATCTACAAGCGCCTGATGCACACCATCGGCCGTGCCGACCTGGCCGAAGCGCCGGAGTTTGCCCACAACGACGGCCGCGCCGCCAAAAGTGGCCTGCTCGACGCGGCCATCACCCACTGGACCAGCAGCCTGCCTATCGACCAGGTACTCAGCGCGCTCGAAGCCGCCGAGGTGCCGGCCGGGCGCATTTACTCGGTGGCCGATATCGTCAGCGACCCGCACTACCAGGCCCGTGACATGCTGCTTAATGCCCAGCTGCCCGGCGGCGTGTCGGTGAAGATGCCCGGCATTGTGCCCAAACTCTCCGAAACCCCCGGTGGTGTGAACTGGCAGGGCCCGAGCCTGGGCCAGCATACCGATGACATCCTCGGCAGCCTGGGCCTCACCGGTGCCGATATCCAACGCCTGAAAACCGCGGGAGTGGTGCAATGATTACTGATTATTCCGACACGCTGATCGTGCAGGAAGTGTCGCCGCGCGATGGCTTGCAGATCGAACCGACCTGGGTTGAAACCGCCGACAAGATTGCGCTGATCAACGGGCTGGCCCTGGCCGGTTTTTCGCGAATCGAGGCGGGTTCCTTTGTGTCGCCCAAAGCCATTCCCGCATTGCGTGATGGCGAGCAGGTGTTCCAGGGGATTGAGCGCCGGGCCGGTGTGATTTATGTCGCGCTGATCCCCAACCTCAAGGGCGCCCAGCGCGCCATCGAGTCGCGCGCCGATGAGCTGAACCTGGTGATGTCGGCCAGCCAGACCCACAACCTGGCCAATATGCGCATGCGTTGCGAGGCGTCGTTGGCCGCCTTTGGCGACATCGTCAGCTTTGCCGCCGACCACCCGGTGCGCCTTAACGGCAGCATTGCCACCACCTTCGGCTGCCCGTTCGAAGGCAAGATCGATGAAGACCGCGTGCTGCAAATGGTCGACGCCTATCGCGAGCTGGGCATTGCGGGCATCACGTTGGCCGACACCACCGGCATGGCCAATCCGCGTCAGGTCGAACGTTTGGTCAAGCGCGTGCTGCAACAGGTGCCGGCCAGCGATTTGACCCTGCATTTTCACAACACCCGTGGCCTGGGGTTGTGCAATGTGCTGGCCGCTTACGAGGCCGGAGCCCGGCGGTTTGACGCGGCCTTGGGTGGCCTCGGCGGTTGCCCGTTTGCGCCGGGGGCGTCGGGCAATATCTGCACCGAAGATTTGGTCAACCTGTGCGAGGAGGTCGGCATTCACACCGGCATCGACCTGCCGCACCTGTTGCAAATGTCCCGCCGCTTGCCGGCCTTGCTGGGGCATGAACTGCCCGGCCAAGTGGCCAAGGCCGGGCGCAATGGCGACCTGCACCCGCCACCGGCTTACATCGCCACGCTGTAACGCGCGACCAGACAACAAAAACAATCGGGCGCCTGTGAGCAGCCCGCTGGAGAGAAACCATGAGCACTAATACGTTAGAGGCCGGCGTGCGCCCGGCCGCTGAAATCGATGCCGAAAAAGCCCTGGTCAGCAAGGTCGCCTGGCGCCTGATGCCGCTGATCATGGTGTGCTACCTGTTCGCATTTTTTGACCGTATCAACATCAGCTTCGCCAAGTTCCAGCTGCAAACCGACCTGAGCCTGAGCGACACCGCTTATGGCCTGGGCGCCGGGTTGTTTGTGGTGGGTTACGTGCTGTTCGAAGTGCCGAGCAACATGATGCTCTACAAGGTCGGTGCCCGCCGCTGGATCGCACGCATCATGATGTCGTGGGGCCTGGCCACGGCGGCCATGGTATTTGTCACCGCCGAATGGCAGTTCTATGGCCTGCGCTTCATCATTGGCGCCATGGAGGCGGGGTTTGCGCCGGGCGTGCTGTATTACCTGACGCTGTGGTTCCCGCAGCACTTTCGTGGGCGCATCACCTCGATGCTGTTCCTGGCCTCGGCGTTCGCCGGTTTGGTCGGCGCGCCATTTTCCGGGCTGGTGCTGGAGCACCTCGACGGCGTGCTGCAAATGCGCGGCTGGCACTGGCTGTTCCTGCTCGGCGGCTTGCCCTGCATCGGCCTGGGTTTTCTGGTGCTGACCTTGCTCAAGGACCGCATTGAAGACGCGCATTGGCTGACGCCTGCCGAGAAAACCCTGCTGTCGAGCCGCATCGCCAAGCATGAGCCGAACCAGCACGGTGGCTCGCTGCTTTCGGCGATCCGCATTCCTGGGTTTTTGATGCTTGGGTTTATCTACTTTCTGATCCAGGTGGCGTCCTACGGCCTCAACTTCTGGGCGCCGCAATTGATCCGCAGTGCCGGTACCCAGAGCCCGGTGATGATCGGCCTGCTCACCGCCATTCCCTATGTGTGCGGGGCGATCAGCATGGTGGTGATCGGGCGACTGTCGGACGCCACCGGCGAGCGCCGCAAGTTTGTCTGCGGCCTGGTGGTGCTGGGCGCCATCGGCTTCTTCTGTGCCGGGATCTTTGCCGACCACACCACCTTCCTGATCATCGCCCTGGGCCTGCTGGGCGCGGGCATTATTGCTTCGATCCCGGCCTTCTGGACGCTGCCGCCCAAACTGTTGGCCGGCGCCGGTGCGGGGGCGGCCGGTGGCATTGCGGTGATCAACACCCTCGGGCAGTTCGGCGGTATCGTCAGCCCGGTGATGGTGGGGCGCATCAAGGACCTTACCGGCAGCACCACGCCGGCGCTGTATGTGATCGGCCTGTGTGCGCTGTTGGCGGCGGCGCTGCTGCTGTGGGGCTTGCCACAAAAACTGCGCACGCTCGACAAGGGCTGATCAGCCTGCCGTGGCCAGGGCGCGAGCCGGTGTGGCGCTGAACTGAATCAGTGCTACCCCGCCAATCAACAACAACGCCCCCAACACGCGGGGCGTTGTCAGTTGGCGCTCCACCAGGCCAAACAAGCCAAAGTGATCGAGCAGCAGCGAAGCGAGAATCTGCCCGGCCATGGCCAGCGCAATAAACCCCGACGCGCCGAGCTTGGGCAGCAACATCAACGCCAGCGAAATAAAGCACACCCCAAACGCGCCACCGGCCCACATCCACAGCGGCGCCTGGGTGATAAAGGCCAGGCTCGGCAAGGGCAGGCGCAGCGCGATGATGATCGGCAGCAACACAATAATGCTCACCAGCAGTGACGCCAGTGTGGCCCACAACGGGTGCCCCAGCCCGCGCCCGAGGCTGGCGTTGATCGCACTCTGAAACGGCACCACCGCACCGGCGATCACCGCCAGTGCCAACAAACCTGCCCAATGCAACGTCGTCATCTCAGTACTCCCAGAGGTTTTGCTGGACTCTAGGCTATTCGTCGCGCAAATTTAAATTCCAAGTTCTTATGCCGAGCATGCAGCTGATGAATGATCTGCGCCGCATCGACCTCAACCTGTTGGTGATCCTCGACGCCTTGCTCAGCGAGCAACACGTCACCCGCGCCGCCGAGCGTTTGCACCTGAGCCAGCCGGCGGTCAGCCATGCGCTGGCGCGTTTGCGTGATCTGCTCAGTGACCCATTGCTGGTGCGCCAGGGCGGCGCTTTGGTGCCCACCGCCCGCGCGCTGGAATTGGCTGCGCCGCTGGCTGAAGCCCTGGCCCAGGTGCAGGCGCTGCTGGCGCCCAACCGGTTTGAACCAGCATCGGCCAAACGCCGGTTTCGTGTGGCGATGTCGGATTACAGCGCGGCGATTTTCCTGCCGGGGCTGGTCCGCACCTTGCGCCGTGAAGCGCCCGGCATCGACTTGCAAATCGTCCAGGCCAGCCGCGAAGGCATGGTCGACGGCGTGCTCAATGGCGACCTCGACCTGGCTGCCGGGGTGTTCCCCGACATGCCCGCCGAACTGCGCACCACACCGTTATTCAACGAGCATTACACCTGCCTGATTGACCGCGACAGCCTTCCGCCAAACGGTGTGCTGGACCTGCCGACTTACCTGTCACGTGCGCATGTGTTGCTGGAAATGCGCGGCAGCGGCACCCCGGAGATCGAACGGGCGTTGACGGCGATTCGTGAGCGCCGGCATGTGGCGATCAGCCTGCCGCACTGGGGCGTGGCGCCGCAGTTGATCCAGGGCACAGACCTGATTTTGACGGTGTCATCCCGAGGCTTGCTCAGCATCGATCAGCAACACCTGCTGACTGTGCTGCCGCCGTTTCATATTCCTTCGTTTGCGTTTGAGCTGGCGTGGCATGCACGGCGGGGCGGGGATTCGGGGTTGCAGTGGTTGATTGGGCAGGTGCAGGGTGTATTGTCCGAAAGTCATTGATAACAGGAAATAATAAAAATGCTCTCAGGCCTTAACCACCTGACCCTTGCCGTCACCGACCTGAACCGCAGCATCAGCTTCTACCATCAATTGTTGCAACTTCGGCTCGACGCGAGCTGGTACGGCGGCGCCTATCTGTCGCTGCCCGGTTTATGGCTGTGCTTGTCCCTCGACCTATTGCGCTCGCCAGAACCTGCGGCTGAATACACGCATTACGCGTTTACCGCCGATACCGGTGGTTTCGCGGCGCTGGTGGCGCGCCTGCGTGCTGCGCAGGTGCAGGAATGGCGCGACAACCGCAGTGAAGGCGCGTCGTTCTACTTTCTCGACCCCGATGGCCACAAGCTCGAAGCCCACGTCGGCGATCTGGCCTCGCGTTTGCAGGCCTGTCGCGCCAAGCCTTATGCCGGAATGACGTTTTACCCGTAGCGGCGGAACGTGCAGAATCCATCCACTTCATCACCGTCTATCGAGTCGCGCCCATGACCCTATCCCTGCTGTTCGCCGTGCTTGCTTCGGGTTTTATCTACGGCATTACGCCAGGTCCAGGCGTGCTCGCCGTATTCGGTATCGGCGCTGCCCGTGGCCGTCGTGCCGGGGCAGGTTTTTTGTGCGGGCATTTGCTGGGTGACGTGGTGTGGTGCAGCACGGCGTTGATTGCCATCGTGGGCGCGCGGGAAGTGGGCAGCACAGCCTTTGATGCGCTGGGCGTGCTCAGCGGCTTGTACCTGTTCTGGCTCGGCTGGCGTGCGATCCGTACCCAGCGGCGTAGCGGCGATGCACCTCAGGGCGCGGCGCGGCATCCGTTCTGGCACGGTATTGTGTTCGGTCTCACCAACCCCAAGGCTTACCCGGTGGCCGTGGCGACCTTCACCGCGTTGTTGTCCAGCCGTGCCGAATTGCTGACATGGGCGATGCTGCCGTCGTTGATCTTCCTGAGCTTTATCGGTGGCCTGTTGGCCTATGCCATTCTGATCGGCGTGGTCGGCGCTCAACGTGTGCGTACGGTGTATCAGCGCCATGAAATCCTCATCACCAAACTCTGTGGCGTGATGTTTATCGGCTTCGCCATCAATGCCCTGGCGCACGCGTTGCCGGGCCTGTTTGGCAGCAAACCGGCCTGATACAGCGACGACCGTTCGTCGCACTGGCAAGTTTTTTCTAAACCTTTGCCGCCCTGAAAATTCGAATTCAGGGCGGGGCGTCTGTGCCCGCACCTATTTTTGACCTGGAGGAACCCATCATGAGCCGCATGGCTATCCGGTTACGCACCGCCAGTTTCGCGATGCTGCTGGGCCTCGGCGCCAGCAATGCTTTCGCCCAGTCGCCTGCTGAATTCATCGAGCAGGCTTCGGCCAAAGGGATGGCCGATATCGAAACCAGTCGCATGGCCCACGCCAGAACCTCGTCCCAGGAAATCAAGGACTACACCATCGAGGTGATCAACGAGCGCACCAAGGCCAACCAACACCTGGCGGCCATCGCCAAGAAGCTCGACTTGCCGGTAGCGCCGCGCGAAAAGATCGTTGATAAAGCCGAAACCCTGATGCCGGAACTCAAGGACGGCGACTCGTTTGACGCCGCTTACACCGCGCAACAGGTCAAGGAAAACGAAGACGCCATTGCCCTGTTCAAACAGGAAGGCGCGGCGTCGGACGTACCCGAAATCAAAGCGCTGGTGGATGAGACGCTGCCCAAGCTGGAGGAGCGCCTGCAAAAGGCCCGCGCCTTGGCGTCGACCTATGGCAAAGGTCATCAAGGCGACGGTTGAGTCCATCACTTGAGATAGAAAACGGCGGTTGGATTTTCTCCAACCGCCGTTTTTTATGCCTGGTTCAGATCGGTCTTGTTGGTCACCGCATCGTCAACCACTTCGCCGCAACTGCTGTTAAGGCTGACACTGCCTGCCGCGCCGATGCTGCGGTATTCCCGGCGCAGTTTTTCCAGCTCTTTACGGTCCAGACCATCAAGGCTGAGCACGGCGTTTTGCGCATCCTTGGAGACGCGCAGCAACTCGTCGATCTTGATATGCAGGATGTCGTTGTCGCGGTTTTGCGTGTTCTGGATCAGGAACACCATCAGGAACGTGATGATGGTGGTTGAGGTGTTGATGATCAGTTGCCAGGTGTCATTGTAGTGAAAATACGGCCCGCTGAGGCTCCACAGGCAGATCAGCGCGACAGCCGCGTAGAACGTGCGGGCACTGCCTGCCCAGCGGGACAGAGATTGGGAGACTGCAGAGAATTTCATGACCGTTGTTCCTTGACCGTTGGGTGATGAAACTATGGACTGCAAGCGTGCTTTGAAATTTCTTTTTACATTTGGGAATTGAACAAAGTTGTGCTCTTTCCTTCGGCTATTTTAGGAATAGGCCTACTCCGGCGTATGAATGGCGCGAGCAAGACTGGTTTTTTTATCCGGATGTTCTTCCATGCACGTTAACGCCGCCTGCGACTTGCCCACGCTCTACGCTAAAACCGAAGAGCATTTTTTTGCTGCTGTGTGCTCAACGCATCGCCGATACGGCGGCGGCATCAACGCTTATTTCACGGATGAGTATTTCAGCCCGTTCAATTTATTGTTTATCCGGGTCGGCAGCTCTTTGCCGGATAACGCTTTGGCCGCGCCGCTGGAGCTTGTCCGGCGTACCACGCAGGCAATACGCGTGGTGATCCATGAAAAAAAGGTCGAAGAGCTGGGTGAGGTGTTTTTGGCACACGGCTTTAAGCCGGTCGAAAAGACCACCGCGATGGTGGGTGACCTGGCGGGCCTGGCGCCATGGGTGGGCGATAGCGGTGTGCAGGTCCAACTGACGCGGAACATGAACGATTGGGCTGAGCCCTTTGGCAGTGCGTTCATGAGACTGCCCGAGGAGGTTGCGCGTTATCAGGCCCGCCATCAGCGGGCCCTGGACGCGGGTCAGGCGCTATACCACTTCACCTTGTCCGATGAGCGGCAGGTAAGGTCTTCGCTGGTGTTGTCACTGTGTGATGGCGAGGCCCGGCTCAGCGACATCGGCACAACCCTGGGGTTTCGTGGCAGGGGGTACGCCTCCCGATTGATCCACGCCGCTTTGCTTCACGCGTCGAGCCTCGGGGCCCTGCGATGTTTTCTAGAGGCCTCGCAGGGTGCCTTCGCGTTGTATCGGCAATTAGGTTTCGAGCCTTTGTACGAGTGCCGGGCCTTTACCCGTGACGCCATTGCAGACGCGTAATCAGAGGGCCAGCTTTGCCTGGCCGCGGTCTTCAAGCGCCAGTAAATACTGCTTGGCCTCAAGGCCTCCGGCAAACCCGGTCAGCCCGCCCGAGGCGCCTATTACCCTGTGGCAGGGCGCAATGATCGAGATGGGGTTGCGGCCATTGGCTGCGCCTACCGCGCGCACGGCCTTGGGGTTGCCGATCTGCTGGGCAATCTGGCTGTAGCTGCGGGTTTCGCCGAAGGGGATGGTCAGCAGGGCCTGCCAGACTTGTTTTTGGAAATCGGTGCCGTCGAAATCCAGCTCCAGATCGAACTGCTGGCGAGTGCCAGTGAAGTATTCCTCTAGCTGGCGCTCGGCTTCCAGTAACACCGGGCTGTCGTCGGTTTGCTGCAACTCGCCCAGGCGCACGCGATTGGCGCGTTCTGTTTCCCACAGGATGGCGTTGAGTTTGCCGTCGCGTGCCACCAGGGTGAGCTGGCCGACGGGGGAGGGCATGAGCTTGTAGTGGTAAGGCATGAGCGGATTCCTTGGAAATGTAGGGTGCCACTTTCCACCTTGTGGGCGGTTGGGAAACCCAGTTTCTTGCGGTCAAATCCTGCAGGGACTAAATGCTCCAGTGAATCCAGCTACCGGAACCATAGGCCCAAGCGACGAAAACGATGAACCAGATGATCGAGGGCGTCGACAGTGCCACCCATGAACCGAGGTTAAGTAGCGCAAGGGCGGTTGCGCACAGTGTGATGCCTCGACTGGCGTTCTGCCTTGAATACCATACGCCATAGATGGATCCCGCCAGAGCCGCTGTCGACGCCATGCGCCCGAGGCCGAAAGGGATTGGCGTCAGCGGTAACAGCAGTGGAATGATCAATACCAGCCCCACCACCTTTCTAACTACTTGGTTCTCAGTTTTTTGTACAGGCACGCGCATTGGCTCTGCTCATGGGTAAGACAGGTGCGCATTTTAACCAAGGTCGTCTTCGTCGCTTTAGGACTTTGCTTAAGTCAATGTTCCTGCTGCAGAACCTTTAGTGCTGCCGATGCCAGAAAGCCGGAACGGCTTTTTTCTTCAGGATGATGCAACACGTATTCATCAATTCGATTGAGCAGGTAACCCGGCAGGGTGATATTGAGCTTCTGCGCTTTGCCCAGGTATTTAGTGACATCAATATCAACCACGGCCCAAATGCAGCCGGCATATTCCGGGTTGGCCGCGTGCAGGGTGACTTTTTGTGCAGGGGGAATCGGCGCGCCATCCTCTGCAAGGATTTCGAAGTGCCCTTCGATCGCTTCGCGGGCCATGGCCATGGCGTCGTCCAGGTCGTCGCCGGCGGAGTAGCAGCCAGGAATATCCGGCACTTCCACGCCCCAGGCGTTTTCCTGGTCACCGGTTGAAATTGCGATGGGGTAAAGCATGTCTATTGCCCTCCAGGGACGCTCAGCTCAGCAGCGCCTGTTTCAAAATGCTCTTGGCGGTCTTGTCCAACAGGTCTTTCTTGGGATGAGGAATCGTCACCAACCCCGGTTTGGTCGGGTGTTTGAAGTGGTGGTGACTGCCTCGGGTACGCACCAGGTACCAGCCATCCGCAACAATGTGACCTATCAAATATCGGCTATCCACCGCACCTCCTTGTGGTGTGTTGGTGGCGACTATAACCACTGAAAATAAACTATCAACACTCTACCTACCGACGGCTGACGACCGGCGTTTCGGTAAGTGCTGAATGAAGTGTATGAGCCTTTGAAAACGGCGTCGTAGAGAGGTATTGCGGGGATTTTCGAGGTGTTACTCGGTGTGTAAAGCCTGGGCGAGCACCGCGAGAAATGCGTCAGCCAACAGGCTTTTGCCGGCTGCAGGTGTCAGCACTAACAGTTGCGCACAGGCATCCACCTCGACCATGGGTTTATAGGTGACGCCCTTGTTCATCAAGCTGCGGGTACATTCGGGCACCAACGCCACGCCCTGTCCGGCGGCCACCAACGCAATGATCGAGGTGATCTGCCGCCCGGTCGGCCCGGCACGCAGGGGCACGCCGTAGTGTCGGTACAACTGCTCGATCGACTGGTTCAACCCCGACCCGTAATCGGGCGGAAACAGAATCAGCGGGTAAGCACTGAGCTGCGCCAGGCTCACCTGCGTTTGGCGGGCTAACGGGCTATCACTGGAAACCGCCGCCCACAAACGCTCCTCACCCAGCGACAACGCTTGCACGGCCTGGCTTTGCGGCAACAGGCGGCTTAGCCCGACATCCAGGCGCCCATCCGCCACTTGCGCGCCCAAGCTGCCGGAAGCGCACTCCACCAAGGTCAGTTGCACATCGGGGAAACCCTGGGCGAAAGCCTGGATCGCCTGGCTGAACAGGTCCGACAGCGCGATCGAACTGACGTAACCCAAGGTCAGTTGCCCGGCGGTCCCGGCGGCCAATTTACCGGCGATGACCTGTGCCAGTTCCACCTGTTCCAACACGCCGCGCGCATAGGGCAGGAACGAACGGCCCTGGGCGGTGAGGGAAACCGTGCGGCTGGTGCGATCAAACAACTTGAAGCCCAACTCCGTTTCCAGCGCCGAGATCTGCCGGGTCAGCGGAGGCTGGGCCAGGTGCAGGCGAAGGGCTGCGCGGCCGAAGTGCAGTTCTTCGGCGACCGTCAGAAAGTAACGCAGCTTGCGTAGGTCGAGCATCCTGATCCTTGGGTATTGATCGGTTCGAATTCGGTATTGGTTTAAGACCCGCTGGCCATTCTATAAAGACCTCACAAAATAAAACGAGAGGTTTCATGAAACCGCGCCTGCATTGTGCCCGTCTTGCCCTGTTCCTGTGTGGCTGCGCGGCGTTTCTGAACCTGTATGCCACCCAGAGCATCCTGACCACCTTCGCCGCGCAGTTTCATATCAGCGCCAAGGCGGCGGGCTGGAGTATTACGGTCACCACCCTGGCAGTAGCGATTACCGCGCCGTTTGTCGGCCGGCTGACCGGGCGTTTCGAGCAGCGTACGGTCATCGCCGTGGCCGCGCTGTTACTGGCTGTGCCCGCGCTGATGACCGCCTACGCCGGCAGCTTTGCCGAAGTGCTGGTGTGGCGTTTTGCGCAAGGTATGTTGATCCCGGTGGTGTTTGCCACCAGCGTGGCTTACATCGGCGACCGCTGGCGCGGCGCCACGGTGACCGAAGTCACCAGCCTCTATGTGGCGGGCACCGTACTGGGCGGGTTCGCCGGGCGCTTCGTCATCGGCGTGATGACCGAATATGTCGGCTGGCGCGAGGCCTTCGAATTGTTGGCGGTATTGAGCGTGATGGTCGGTGGGTTCATTCAGTTTTTGCTGCCCGATAACCCGCCGCGAGTCGCACCGGTCAAGGCTGCTTCGTCAGGCGTTTTTCGCAAGCCGTTGGTGGCTGCCTACGCCGTCGGGTTTTGTGTGTTGTTCTCCCAGGTTGCGGCCTTTACCTACGCGGGCCTGTACCTTGGCCTACCGCCTTTTAACCTCGGGCCTGCGGCCCTGGGCACGCTGTACATGGTGTTTCTGCTGGCCTTGATCGTGATCCCGATCGCCGGCCGCCTCAGCCAAGCCCGGCCTCACGCCGAGCTGCTGGCCGTCGCTGGCGTGCTGGGCATCAGCGGCTCGGCACTGACCCTGGCGCCGTCGCTGTGGTGCATCGTGGCGGGGCTGGCGCTCAGTTCGACCGGGGTCTTTCTCGCCCAGGCCGCCGCCAACGCGTTCATCAGCGCCACTGCGCAGGGTAACAAGGCGAGTGCCGTGGGCGTTTACCTCACGTGTTATTACCTGGGTGGCAGTTGTGGTGCCATCGTCCCCGCCTTGATGTGGGAGCGCTGGGGCTGGGCGGGGTGTGTAGCGCTGATTATCGGTTTTCAACTGCTGACGTTGCTGATCGCCCTGACGGGCTGGAAGCCTCTTAAACCTGAGTTGATCCAAGCCTCATGAACGACGCTATCGCTGTGCCTGCCCGCGAAACCTCGACCCGCCGCCGCTCGCTGATCGCCGGCTGCGGCGCCCATGCCGTACACGATGGCCTTACGGATGTGATCTACGTGCTGCTGCCGATCTGGCAGGCGCAGTTCGCGCTCTCCTACGCCCAGATCGGATTATTGCGCGGTGCCTATTCCGGGATGATGGCCGTGTTCCAGCTGATGGCCAGCCGCGCGGCGCGGCGCTGGGGCCGTCTGCCGATGTTGGTAGGCGGCACTGCGCTGGCGGGCGTTGCGTACTTATTGGTGGGGCAAGCCACTGGGCTGAGCCTGTTGCTATTGGCGCTGCTGTTAGGCGGTTTGGGCGCCAGCACCCAACACCCATTAGCCTCTTCGATGATTACTGATGCTTACGAGAACGGCGGCGGGGTCAAGCAAGCGCTGTCCCACTACAATTTTTCCGGCGATATCGGCAAAACCCTGATCCCGGGGTTGGTCGGGCTGTTGCTCACCGTCATCAGTTGGCGCGCCAGTGCCACACTGTTGGGGTTGCTCGGCCTGGCTGCGGCGGGGTTGTTGTGGTGGCTGGTGCCTGCGCAAATAGCCGAATCCGTGTCTACAAAAACGGCCAAGCCGACTGGCGGAACGGGCTCTGTCACCGGCCTGCGCGCGTTGATTCTTACCGGTACCCTCGACAGCGCCGTGCGCATGGGCTTTCTCACTTTTCTGCCGTTTCTGCTGCAAGCCAAAGGCGCGGGAACTGCCGGCATCGGCCTGGCGTTGACGCTGCTGTTTATCGGTGGCGCGTTCGGCAAATTGCTCTGCGGCTACCTCGGTGCCCGCATCGGCATGATGAAAACCGTATGGCTGACGGAAACCAGCACGGCGCTGCTGATCATTGCTGCTGTATACCTGCCGCTAAGCGGGCTGATGGCGATGCTGCCGCTGCTGGGCCTGGTGCTCAATGGCACCTCTTCAGTGCTGTACGGCGCCGTGCCGGACCTGGCAACGGCGGGTAAACGCGAGCAAGCGTTTGCAGTGTTTTACACCGGCACAATCGGCGGCGGCGCGCTGGCACCCGTGGTATTTGGTGGGGTGGGCGACGCGCTGGGTGTACCGGAAGCGGTGATGGTACTGGCGGGCATGTTAATGGTGACGTTGCCGCTGGCGTGGTTGGTGCAGCGGGGTTGCGAGCCTCAAACAGTCGAATAATTGCTGGTATGCCCAGGCCGAGCCAACAGATCAATGCCCAGTGAGTGAAGCACCTTCAGAACCGTTTCAAAACGAGGTTTGGCGCCTGGGGCAAATGCCTTGTACAAACTCTCGCGTCCTACGCCCGCATCAGTGGCAATCTTTGTCATGCCACGGGCTTTGGCTACATAGCCTAATGCTCGAAGGAACTCCTCGTTGTCACCGTCTGCCAGCACCTGAGAAAGGTATTCGCTGATGGCCTCATCACTGTCGAGCAGCTCGGCCATATCAAATGTCGTCAGTGTTTGAGCCATGATCAAACCTCCTTTGCTAATTTTTTTGCTCGCCGTATATCGGCCTCTTGTGAAGACTTGTCGCCACCTGCCAGCAAGATGACGACCTCCCTGCCGCGCAGGGTGAAATAAACGCGATAACCCGCACCCACGTCTATCCGCATCTCTGAAACACCGCCGCCCAGCACCTTGAAATCACCCAGATTGCCCACACTGGCTCGCTCAATACGTCGAGCAATGGTGATTTTTGCGCGCAGATCGCGGATTGCCGAGCACCAGTGAGTGAAGGCTTGGGTTTGCTGGATCGAATAACGCACGGGGCCTCACAGAGTTTCACTGTATCTACTTGGATACGGGTTGGCAAGAGACACGTCTGTGTCGAAGGCTGGGGAGAGTGATGCGAGGGCGTGCCGGTTTCAAACGTTCTTCAGGGTTTTCCTATTGCCAGAATTTACGGTCTGAAGGAGAACGGTACGGCGGTCCTGAATGTTGTGTTATTGCCTACACAACACGCAGAATCGTCTGAGTTGTACGCCTTGGACGAGCGCTTTAAGGTTCGTTTGCCGCTGCCCATCAGCGGTCGGGTTTAGTAGCCCGATTTGATCAACGGCGTATGGCTGTCCTATCAGTCAGGCATCTCGATGTCTGTTCTCAATGGTGGCTGTACGCAGGGCACTTTCGGGTGCGCCGGTTTCGTTGATCCGCCGGTCTACTAACCTGCATACAGCCGCCACCCATTGTTTAGTAGCTCTGGAAGGTGGTCCTTACCGAGGATCAACAGATGTGTACTGACGCCTGTAACCCCACCGCGACCCTGTTCAGCGTCCGCCCCGAAGCCAACACCGAAGCCTTGCTCGCCAACGCTTACGAAACCATTGCCGGAGCGGGTGCCATGACCAACGAGTTCGCCGAAAGCCTGCCTTCTCAACATCGCTACCTGGCCTTGGCCATTCAGCAAATGATCGAACTGGGGCTGATGCTGGTAGAAGCGGCACAAGACCGCGTCGACCGCGCCGCGTAGGTTTTTCACGCCCTGCAACAGGCTTGCCTTCCCAGGCCGCACATACCAAGGGGAAGGGGAGCCAGATACCCTGCATCGGAACAGGTCGCTCACGCATGAAGCCAAATTTAGAACATAAAAAAACCAGCCACCAAGGGCCGGTTTTTTTGTGCATCTCCCACCAGAACCAATCTGACGCAAGACCAAAATCTGAGTGGAGCGGGTAGAGGGAATCGAAATTCCCAATAAATACTGGCTTATAATGCCTTATTTTCGCGTAGCCATACACACAGCCATACAAAGTCGAGTGGATTTTTCGGGAATCCTTAAACGACCGCACGATATGATGTAACAAAAAGTTTCTTGAATTCATTACCACCGTATTGAGATATGAGCAAATTCCGGCTAGCGGCCTTCTTTAAGCTGCCAACACCATGGCGGATTGCTATCCTGTGGAGTAGGATTTCGCTTATACAGATTCTCAAAACTAAGGGGCTAAAATGAGCTTTTCATTATTCGAAAAACCGGAGTTGGCAATTGGGTTGGCGCTTGGCTTTTTGTTTTTGGTTTTCATAACGTTTAAGTTTGTATGGAAGCGAAATGTAAATGTCAAAGCGAAAAAGGGTTCCGTAGCTATTAATGGTGAAAATAACGGCGATATAACAATAAAGAGCCGAAAAGGGAAGTAAATGCCAAGTATTTGGGATCTATTTAAACGGCGAAGTAAGACAGAATTGCCTTCTACTGTTAGCGCTGACAACTCAAGCGTCGCTATCGCCGGCGATAATAACGGAAGAGTTATATATAACGATATTGATGATATTGAAACTGCATTGACAAGGGCGCTCGTAAAGCAAGCTGCAATTATCAATAATAGCGATGTTGGAGAGTTAGAGACAGAAATAGATCGGCAAGTTAATTTGTATCGAGATAAAATGAATTCTGGCGCAGTAAATGATGCGCTGAATTTGTTCAATGAGCTGCTCCTGCACCAAGCCCAGAATTTAACGCCTTTACTTATTTTTAGGGTAAAAGCAAATATTGCCATCTGCCAACATCAACTTGGAAAGGTCGATGAGGCTGCACGGTTGCTACATGAAGCATGTACATATGCGCCTAAAGATAAAAGAGCTGTAGCATATAAGGTCCTTGCCTACATTCTTGATGAAAATGTGGATGAAGCACTCTCTTATGGGGCTGCCGAATTAGAACGGAATGATGATAATGAGCTTTTAGCTGGGTTTATACTCCAGGCTACACGTATTAAATACCAATATTCAGAGGAGTTTGTTGATCCCATACATGGCTTCTCTGAGATTGTGAAAAAAACAAAAAGTGTCAGGTTAGCTCATATTCACTTATTAGCTTCCCGCGAAATTCAAGGTTGGAGAGAACTGGCAAATTTGTTCCTCGAAGAAAATCCAACTGACTCTCAAGCAAAGAATTTAGTTGCTACAGGTATTTTGCATCATTATATTCAAGAAAGGCAAAGTCCAAACGGATTTTCATTTACCTCAAAAGACATCGAACAAATCAATCTGGCGGCTGAATATTTTAATGTTGAATGGGCCGCGTTTAAAGCGAGTGATCGAGTTGCTAACTCTGGTGACTTTCAGAACGTTCAAAACCTACTGATACTTTACAAACTGAGTCAGAATCGTGAAATGCTACGTACTGAATGCGAGTACGTACTTGAGAATATGGCAAATAATCAGGCAGTTATCGATACTGTTGTCAAATGTCTGTTAGATTTCGACGAGAACGAGTTATGCGACGAGGCACTTAAGAAAATTACTGACAGGGAAGAAGCTCGAAAGCTGAAATTCCTAAGTATGGTTGCTCGTAAGGACTGGGTTGGGCTTAATAAATTTCAAGATTATAGTTTTTCAAAGTTTGACGGCGCATTTTTGCAACATGCGAAGATAGTTGTGTATATCGCGAGGGCATTCAAAGGGCAAGCTAAAGGAAAAATGGACCTGGAGAATCTTCTTGGCAACGAAAAGTTAGATAGTCGCGCACGTCTATTGCTTTTTGAATTTGCTGCGGAAAGTCAGATTCAATCAATTGCTATTTTGGCGCATGACTATGGGCGCACGCGAATAAATAAAGATAGTGATGTTATCGAGTTTTATCACTATATGAAGTTGGTACGATTTCTCCAAGGTTGGAAAGAGATTGTTAGCCTACTTGGCTCTTACCCGAACATTCATGAAAATTATGACCTTGTACACATGCTTGCGCTTGGATATTTGAATGAGTATCCAATACGCACTGAAGCGGTTGCCTTCTACGAAAAGCTCAAAGAAAGATACAAAGGATTCGAAATTTTACTTGGTATCTTTCATTTCAAAAGAAAGGATTACGAAGCTGCGAAGGAATTTCTGCACCAGTATTTAATCGCTGGCGGGAAAGAGCTTTATGGACTTTTGGTCGTATGCGAAATTGCTAAGCTGGAACGTGATAAAGAAAGTTTGCTAAGAATTCTCACCGACAATGAATTAGAAGAGTTTATTGGCACTGCTGAGCAATTCATGCAGGCGGCTGATTATTTGGTGCAAGCTGGTATGTCAGCTAAAGGACTGACTTTGGCGTACGATACTTATGACGCTAACCAGAATAATCACAGAGTAGCTCTTGCTTATTTTCAAGTTTTTTTATTGGCTAATAAAGAAGTACTGCCAGATGAGTCGGCCACTGTAGGCCCCGGCAGCTATGTGAAACTCCTGTCCTCGGATGGTGTAGTCATAGAGAGAATGGTAGAGATTTCCGTGCACGATGATTTGGCACTAGACATTCAATCTGTAGATCCGTATGTAAGGAAGGTACTCGGTCGAAGTGTGGGATATGAGTACGAGCAATCTAAGCTGCAAGGCAAGATTATATGGAAAGTCGAGGAAGTTAAGCACCGATATCATCAAGCCTTTCATCAGGTTTGCAATACGTTTGAAAATAGGTTTCCTGAAGAAGGAGGTTTGTGGTCTATCAAGATGGAAGAGGGCAACATTCAGCCATTGCTCGACTTTGTTAAAGGTCAAGCAGAGCAGGACGAGAAATTTCTAGCTACTATAGTTGAGAGTAATATTCCGCTCGAAATCGCCGCAGGAATGTGGCGGAAAAATATTTTTCATGTGGTTGATTTAATGCGGTCTACTGTAGGCCATATCCAAACATGTTTAGGTACAGAGGAAGAGAGAATTATTGCAGCTGACTGCGTTCAGCGATTCAGAGGAAAGTCTGTAGTTTTAGACTGCTATACGGCATGGGTCGCCGTAGAACTTGGCCTTTTAGATGCGTTGAATCAGTATTTTGGCGAAGTAATTATTTCGCAAAGTACAATTCTTATTATGCAGCAGCTTATGGGGGAGTTTGATGGGCTCTCTAACTCCAGGATGAGTATTGGCTGGAGACACGGGGTCTTTACCCGGTCAGAATATAGTGAGTCAGACCTCCAGGCTCAGCGGGACCTTATTGCCCTTAGAATCAAGGATCTCCAGGATAAATGTGTAATAAAGCAGTATGCTTTCTCAAGTGATTTAGATGAATTGACGGAACAGTTGGTTAGTATAAAAGCGGAAGCGATAGAACCATATTTTTTGGCAGCTGAAACTGGAGCACTATTCGTATCGGAGGATGCTTATTCAAGAGGGTTTTCAGCGAATATTTATAAGCTCAAAGATAGTACTTGGTTACAGCCAATAATAAATATTCTTGTCCATGAGGGGGCTATATCTGGGGATCTGTATGCTCAAATGATTCTAAGTTTGTGCCATCGTCAACACAACTATGTATCGGTTAGCTCTTATGTTCTTGAAAATATCTTTAAAAAAGATGAAAGTTTAAACCTTCAAGATTTTTCAGCGCTGTGCGGTTATATAGGCGGAAAAAATGCTGAGGTTGAAAGCCATTATAATCTAATCTCCGGTTTTATCTTGCAACATTGGATTTTTGATTATAATCCGACATACAATAAGACACTAGAGCGGTTGTTGAAGAAGAGTCATGGTGACGCATTTCCGTCTGCAAAAACTATGAGGGCTACAGCTCTATTGTTTGATCGGCTGATTAAAATGCCGAGTGGAATATCTACGCTAAACAATTTGGTAGGTTTCCCAATCTTAAGGCTGAGAAAATTTGTAATAGGTTGGTGGAAAGGTCACTTCTACAAAAATGAGTAAATATTTAGAGAGAGGCATATTGACATCATTTTCGTCCTTGAGTATAAGTCTCATTCTTAAAATGGATTGAGGCTTTTATGGAAACGAGAGCGGGTATTTATAAGGTATTAGACAGTGATACCAGCAGTGCCGTATACGGTGAGATAGACCAGCATGGGGGGTACGTGAGTACATCCCACTCTACCGGTGCTTGGATTAAGGATGTCGGCACTGGCAAGGTTGAGCAATTAAATCTAATTAATACAAATATACCGCTTAAAACTGGAGCGACTATCGGCATTGGCTTTGGTGGAAATTACCCACTTGTATTTAAACGGTCACAAGAAGTCCCTTATGAGGAGACTTCTATAGTCAAGAATGTTAAAACGCCTGGTAAGTCTTTCAGGTTCGCTCTGATGATTGCATTCTTATCAGCTCTGCCGTTTATTGGATGCGCCGCAGGTGCCATTTTCGGGGTAATTCTGATACTAGTACCAGGCTGTGGGCAAAAAGGCTTCGGTGTTGCGGACGGAAACCGCTTAGTAGGCGTCTCGACTCTAGTTACCAACCTACTTATCGGGAAAGGCATGGTTGACGCGATTTATGCTTCTCGGTTTGTTGAAAGTTATGTGACATCAACGCTAGTTTTAGTAGTTGCCCAAGTTGTAATTAACTACATAATTCTGAAGAGGTCGTCCGAGAAGTCGATGAAGGTTGTAGCCGCAGCTAAAGAAAAATTAGAATCTGTGATGCAACAACAGGTCGTCTAGTGTGATTGTGGTTCACGGTTTGGTTTTTAATCTTTTAATTAATAACTGCAATTTGGTTGTTAATGTCCTCTGAGTGCGTCGCGATCAAATAATTCTGCTCTGGAGTGGGGTGGAGCGGAATTACCTAGCGTCCGAGATTCTGGGGTTTCACTTTTATTGCTCTCGATGGGGGCGGTTTCAGTTCCAGTGTCGATAGCGTAAGCGATTCAGTTTCACTGGCTTTATTCATGGCAAATACTGAAGCTAAGTGACTCTTAGCGCTTCGCAGGGCTGATTCCGCTATCATCAACTGCTTGAAACATTCTACTAGTAGTTTTTTCTCACTTCTGGTTATCACGACGGTTATCCTTAATTTGTATATAGTTAATTTTTTCTACGATAAGTTTTTTGCCTAGGTCTATAACTGCAATATTTATGCTAATGCTCAATATTGCGAGAAAGATAAAGGTAGAAATTTCTATTTTGGTTAGCGGTTCTGAATCATTAAATTCATTAGTGTCAATATTTGAATTTTTGGCTGTCATATGTATTTGTTCCTGATTTAGCGTTGTAGGTCAAAATTTTTTCTTGATTCAATTGCTTCTTTATTTGCCCTGGCAGCGTTTTTTTGATTGATCTCATTTCCTTCCATACGCTTGATCCGGAGCACCCTATCCGCTTCTGGATCCCCAGTGTCAATCGACTCCCCCCCGAACCCCAAGGCCTGTATTGGCGCTAAGGGAATCGATGCATATACAGCCGTGGAAACTATTTTACCAATGGCTGGATTTGACGATTTAAGATTTGAAGCTCCTTGCTGAATAAGCTGAGTTGAGTCTCGAAAGCATGAACTTGCTGTAGAAGTCCTATGTTCTGTGTCTTTAACTGTTCGCTCTGCTGTTGCAATAATTTTATCAATCTCTCTTCCAAAGGAGTCATTCAGCTCACCGTTTTTATTAAGATTACGATTTGGGCGATCAATACCATTGCTACTATAAGCCCTACTAGTTTGATTGATTTGAAGAACGTCGCCATGTTTTGCTCGATGGATATTTTGTAGGTCTTTATAGTTTTTGCTGTTTCTCGTGAGGCTGAGTGCTTTTCCGAAGCGCTTTTCGATAAAGCCTTGACGCTCATTGAGTGCTGCTTTATATCTTCGAGCAATTTCAGGTTTTGCGAGATAATTTTTTCGTTCTGCGCTTTTTGTTTTTGTGTCTGTAAGCTCAGATACGCCAGTGAATCGTTCATGATAAATTTCTCCTTTAAATCTTATTGCTTTCTCCGCTCCAGGGGCCTTTATAGACAAGTAGTCTTTGCCCGTACGGGTAATATCAAATCCTGCTGTTTTTACTAGTTTAATAAGCTCCTCGCGGTTGTTGATCTCGCCTTCGATAACCGCTTGTTTGAAAAAATCATTTAGTTTTTCGCGTGTCGCTTTATTGTCCGTCGGTTCCCATTCAATCTTTGTTGTGACTCGTGCACGTAGCGGATCACGTGGGTCGTCTAAGCCGTATTTCACATTAATTAAGTCAGTTAGCGCGTCCATTTGCCTGTATTTTCCGTCCCCAGGTGGCGCTGGATTCCATGCACGATCGACTTCATAATTGTGCCGGGGCAAAACATAGTGCAGTTCAAGCCGATCAAGGTGTGTATGAGCAACAATCAGAATGTGCTGATGCTCTTCGGCAATTCCAGCGAACAGCATCTCTTTCAAGCGGCTTGTAATATCGAGGATTGAAGAGTCCCAGCCAGCTGACTCAAGTTTTCTTGTATCCTCTTTGGTGAACGAAAGCACGCCGCTAGTATATTTGTGTTTATGATCAAGTGCATCGATCATCCGCTTCATAAGTTCCGGACTGCCGTCGATCACTTCTGGTAGAGGTCTCCTAAGAGCCCACACGCCTTCTTCCTTGTCATAGTACTTCTCATCGATCATGTAATTGACTGGTCCGCTCCCACCGCCCCCGCCGCTTCCTGAATGTCTGCTAAAACCGTGCATTGCCATCACAGATCTCCTAGCAATTCGTCTTTCAGCTGAGCAATTTCACGTTCGATGTCGATTAAACAGGACAGGATTTTCAGGGAGTTGCTACTTTCTTTGAACGTGTTGCAATGTTTGGCAATCATATTCAACTGACTACCGAATTTGTTGTACGCCGCCGTCATCACTAATAGCTCTTTCGTGTTCTTGGGAGCGGCTATACGCTTTATCGTGATAGTCGATGTACGGGCTGATTGCAAAAGAAGTTGTGATAATGAAATAAAGTTTTCAGCGGCCTTTTTTTTAAGCTCAGTTTTAAGTTCTTTTTTTAGTTTTACGTGAATGCGAGTTGTTTGCAGTTTTGGCTGTTTCTTAATAGGTAAGTTGTCTTGTTCGCTCATAAATCCACACTGATCTTTATTTTTATTATGGGGGGTGGGGGACCCCCACGTTTTTAGGGTTCAAGGGTAACCCTTGCAAGGATCAAGGAGGGCACGAAGTGCCCACCTTGAGTAGCCTTGTTCCTCTTAGTAATATAGTAGCACTCTTTTGATTTAAATTGTTTGGGTGGGGGTGTAAAGTTGACTTGTGTTGAGTGGATAAAAAGTTGTTCTTAATGGCTATGGAAGGGTTTTTTAAATTGTTAGTGCCTGTAATATGAATTTTTAGTCTAATAGCTACTTGTTGAGGTATTTAATTGTGGGATTGGAACTCCAGTAGTTAGTGACTTCTTAATCTGGAATTACCAAAAGCGTAGGCAATACGGCAGCGTACAAGAACAAAGATGAGGTATGCGATTGTCCTATTGTCAATGTGATTGACATAGAATTACGCTATTGATCAGGAGCCACTTATTTTATTTTTCGATATGCTAGATTTACAGGTTTAACCGTGTGATCTTCCTCGTCTGATTCGATGGAGCGAAATAAGAAATGCGTTGTGCGACTGACGATAATTTGATCATTAAAAACTTGAGTAAGACATACCATTCAGCGTCTAAAAGCGTATGTGCGTTCGATGTTGTTAACCGTCTTTACGAGCTAATTAGCCCGATTTATTGGTCCGGACTTAGTATTTTAAATTCCCTCGCTGAGGCTGGCGATCCAAGGTCTGTTGAACGGCTGAACCATGCCAAGGCACTAGAGTCTGGCTATCTACACAATGTACGTATGCACCGTGCACGCACAGGTGATTCGAACCTCAAAATTCGATTTCTTGAGACGTCGATGCACGAAAGCTTTTCGGAGGAAGCCGAGATCATTGAATTCTTGGAGGGTTTTGGTTTGGGTGTTTGCGAACTGCGCGTGAATCTTCGCGAAGTGCTTGTCCTGATCAGGAGAATATTGAGCATTTTGTTTTCCTTGGACCGGTATTTCAAGTGCATACCTCTTGAACTACATCACCTTCCTTGCTCGGCTAGTACGATCGGATCTCATGTGCGTGCGTACGCCATCGGCGTCAGACAACTTACGATGGAATTCAAGGGGCGCGAACGCCGAGTTATGGAAAAACCATCTGGTAAAGTCATTTCTCTCCAAGCTTGGAGAAGTGCGTCCTAGCGTTGATCACGTCGGCATCGCTCGCACAGCTTGAGGATCACTTGTTTAGTGAATGTCTCGGTTGCGGGTGACCGCCCGCAAGCCTGACAGGTGACTTCGCTTTCCAGCTCCAGGGTCTCTGCAAGCGCCGTGAGCGTCTTAGATGCATTACGGCCTAGCTGTATAGCCAGATATCCGTTTTTTGGCTTGGTGGACACAATCGTACCTTCCAATTTGGCGGCTTCAGAAATTTCAAGCTGAAATCTTTTCCAGCCCTCAGTGCTACTCATATCCACAACCTCCTTTCGGTCAAGGGTCCGTGGAATACCGTAGGCGGCCTTTAGGCCGTCAAGGATATGCCGCGAAAGCCCTTTACCGTACCACGCCCCTATCACCCTCTGAGAGGGGGCAGGGAGCTTTATCCCCTGCTCCCGAGTCCCGCGGAGGGCGGGAGGGGTGAGGGCAGAGCCCTCGCGGGTTTGCCGTTGCTTTACGATAATACTTACTCCTTAGATCTCGCATTTAGAATTATTACGCTTAGGTTTTTTCTTCTGTGTATTGAGGCATTGCTGTTTCTCTTCATCGGTAAATCCAAAAAGCTCGAAAGTGTCTTGATCTCTTGGGTCTTTCATATTTGTACCTTTCTCTGTTAGATATTTTTATTAGCCCAGCTGTACTCGCTTCGCTCGACCGCTGGTTACATTCGGACGCATAGCGTCCGGTGTCCCAATGTGCGGAACTTGGGGGGAGTGCAGAGGGGGGATGTAGGTCTTGTAGATATATATATAGGGAGAGTGTCCTATGTCATGTGTTCTGCGATTTTGTTATTTCATAATAAACACGCCTCCCTACTTTGCTTCCGGTTATCAATTTAAGTCTTCTTGCTTCTGCGATTATTCGTTTTGCTTGCCTATCTTCGCAACCGACCATATTTTGTATGCATACGCTTAGTTCTCCAGAACTCAATTTTTCGCCTTGGATTAAACATCTGTCCAGAATTGCTGTTAAGTCGTTTTCTGGTATCGCTTTCGGCAGTACGATATTTAATGATTCGTCCCATTCCAAAAGACGATCCTTTTGAGCGGGTATGGCCCTGGCACTTATGCTCATGTTGCAGGTGTCTGTTCCTTTTGGGGTTAAAGTGATCGCCCCATCGACCTCGCCATGTATAGAGCCCGCGCCACGCATACTCTGGGCGTCAGCATTTCCATAAACGTTATTTTTGCGACTATGATGAACAATAATATGTGCACTTTTTTCACTTAATTCTCTGATCCTTTGCAGTACCTTTTTCATTGCTCCATTATCGTTCTCTTCACATCTATGAAGGCGCGATAAAACGTCCCAAATGATTAGGTCAGGTTTCACCATATTCACGGCTGTATTGATTTTATCAACGTCATCGGCGTGAAAAATGTCCATCGCGCCAAGTCCGGTCGGTCTTACAAGATTTCTATCTTCGCAGAGATCTTTAAAGTCGTTATTTACCATCCTCAACGCTCTGCTCCAAAAAACTCGATCTTTCAATTCAAGGTCAAAATATAGTACCGTTTTGGGAGTAGGGCATTCGTAACCGATAAACCTTTCGCCTTTAGAGATCTTTAGTGCCATCGACAGGGCAAACATCGATTTACCTGATTTTGGCGGGCCTGAAACAATCCATTGATCACCTGCCTCAATAAGATCCACCAGCAGCCAATCGACCGATTTTTGGGCTTGGGCCAGGCCCGCAGCGGGCAGCCACGATTGTAAAAGTGTTTGTGTGTTCATTTCTGTTTCCATGTTTTTGTTATAGTGTTGTGAGGTAATTTTTTTGTAATGGTATTAACGGTTCATTGCTCTTAGGTTGATCCATTGATCTACCTCGTCTTCCAGCCAGCCGCTAGCTCTAGCCGATAGCTTGATCTGCGCGGGGAAATCATTTTCTTTAATTAGCGCATAGATAGCAGTGCGCCCAAGTCCTATCTTTTGTGATACTTCGGTGAGTCTGAGGATATTCATATTTTCTCCGTTTGTTGTTGTTCGAGAATATTCTAGGCAGTTCGAAAAAGTAGTTGCAACTAAAAGTTAGAAAAAAGAGCAAAAAAAAGCAGCCTTTGGCTGCTTTATTAGTGATTCTTAGCTTTTTTAATACGGTTATTAAAAATATATGGTTTTTTTAATAATGGTATTAAAAAATATTAGCGTTTTTTAATATTTCGCTTTGGCCTCTTGTACCCTACGTGCGAATGATTGTGCTTCTTCTGGACTGATCCCTTTTGCAAGGCATTCCGTGTATTCCACATACCATTCCATCATCAACGTTCGGGGTTTCAAATAAGCTGCTTTGTTGTAGACCCCTTGCAATCCCCGCTTTTTATGAGAAAGCTGCATGCTAATCCATTTGCTTTCCCATCCATGCTCCTCCAAAAGCGTAGTCGCGGTGTGACGGCTGCCGTGCCCCGTCATTAGGCGCTTATAGCCAACATTTGCGTAGCATTTATTGATCGTTCCATCGCTTATATAGCTGCCTTTAATTCCGCCCTGGATTGGAAATACAAATTTTTGTCTGCCTGTTATTTTTTTAAGATCTGTCAATAGATCAACAATTTTTGGCGATAGTGGAACGATGTGCTCTCTCTTCATTTTCATTTTTTCTTCTGGAACGTTCCAGGTGCCATTGTCTAGATCTAAATCACTCCATTCTAGGCTTCTGATCATGCCCGGACGGCTTGCCGTCCAGAAATTGAGCCAGGCGGCTGCGGTAGTTATCGGGCCGCTATTCGAAGTCCTGAGGGCCTTCACGAATCCGCCGATTCCTTGTTCTAGAAGATGAGGGTGCTGCTGTGCCTGCGGCTTGGAGGCGGCAAGTTGAAGCAAGTTGCTAGCAGGATTATTTTCGCAATAATCCTTCGCGATGGCATATCCAAAAATCATCCCAAGCCATGACCGCGCTTTTTTGGCGCTATCATGCGCTCCCCTCTTCTCGATAGCCTCCTGGATTGCGGCACAATGTGCACGGCTCACCTTTTGGATCGGAATAGCGCCGATTATCGGCAATATGTCATTATCGAGAGCAGCCCGGATTCCTTTCAGAGTAGAGACCGCACGCCCAGCATCGATCTTTTTCTGATACCACTCTTCCGCTACAACGGCGAACGTATTACCTACGGCAATACGACCTTGTGCCTTAGAGGCGAGAGGATCGATACCCTCACGTAGTGCTGCCAATATTTCGCTCACTCTCGCCCTGACGGCCTCAACACCCGTATTGGGATAGCCACCCAACCCCGTCCAAGCCCATTTACCGTTACCCTTCTTATAGCGCAGCTCCCAGCCTTTGGCGCCGCTAGCCTTCACGACGAAGTAGAGATTATCCACGCCGTATGGCTCGCGGTAGGTTTTCGCCTCTGCTTCAAGGGCGTCTAAGGCTCTCACGCTAAGCGGTCTTTTCTTGATTTCGGTGCGTTTCATAAAGGAATTTTGTATGGCTCAGTTCGAATTTCGAGCGACCATACATGCAGCCATACAAAAATGGCAAGGTAGTCTGGGAATGGTGGCGAACGCTAGCGAACCTTGAAGGGCTCAGGAGTAGGCGTTTCCGGGGAGGTAGAGTACGTCTTGGAACGCACTCGGATGTAAAGATGGAGCGGGTAGAGGGAATCGAACCCTCGTCGGAAGCTTGGGAAGCTACTGTTCTACCATTAAACTATACCCGCTCAGAGCGGCTGACTTTGTACCAGATGTTCGCCGGGATTTGAAGTTTTTCTTCGAAAAATGTGTGAGTTGGGTTCATCAAGCTTGTGTGGGAGCTGGCTTGCCTGCGATTGCATCACCTGAGTGTGACTGGCACACCGCGGCGCCTGCAGCGCGGGCAAGCCCGGCTCCCACATAAGCCGCCTTTCAGACAGCAAACGCATGCTGCGTCTGGCCCTGGTGATAACGCAACCGGCTCACCTGGCGTTCTGGTTTCAAAAAGCCCACCACCGCGTCCCGGCTGTCTCGGCAGGCCGCCTTGTGCTCCATGTCCAGAAAATGCCCGGTCGCCTGGATGGTGCTGAAGCTGCTGTTGGCCACGTGCTGGCCAAACAACTTGGCATCCTCGGCGCTGGTGTACTCATCCCATTCGCCATTCAAAAACAGCACCGGAATGTCGATCTGCCTGGCGGCTTTGAGGTAGCACAGCCGGTCGCTGTTGAGCACATGGCTGATGTGGAAGTGCATCTGCCCGTATTCATGCTCTGCCAGACCGCTCACATGCTTGTAGTTGAAGCGCTTGAACAGTGACGGCAGGTGTTTGCCGATGGTGCTGTTGACCAGGTGGCCCACGTTGTGGCGATCGAGGTTGCCGAGGTAGTCGACACCGCGTTCGAGGTAGTCGCGCATGGGCGTGTTGATCACCGGCGAGAACGAGCTGATCACGGCCTTTTCCACGCGGCGCGGCCGGTGGGCGAGGGCGACCAGGGCAGCGGCGCCACCCCAGGAGAACGACAGCACGTGTTCGGCGCTGAAGTGGTCGATGAGTTCCAGCAGGATCTGGCCTTCGACTTCCTTGGTCAGCATGTGCTCATGACGGTTATGGATTTTGGAGCGGCCAGCGTAGGGCTGGTCGTACAAAACTACATTGAATTGCGGGTACAGGCTTTTCACGGTTTGAGCGAAGGATGCCGTGGTGGCCATGGAGCCATTGACCAGGATGATGGTCTTTGCAGCAACGTCCGCGCGATAGAACTCCGTGTAAACCCGATACTGACCCTGTATATCCAACACAGCGATTTCTGGCCTCATGTCGTAAGACTCCTGGCAAGCGGGTAGGGCGCGCAGATCACTCTGCACGAGCTTTATGACAGGTAGGCATACGCCTGGAAGATGAGGCCCATGTCGGTCCGATAACGGCTGGCCGACGGGTGTTGTTATGGCGGGCTGTTTGCCTGTGAGGCCCGTCGATCAAGCGCGGGCGGGGCAAGGTGTTTCTTGGAGGTTATGGGGCGACTCGCCAGTCATGATTTGGCTGACGTTTTGATTCAAGCAGCACAGGCGCCAGCTCGCAAGGCGCCAAGCTGGTTTTTTGCCATCACCGGCCGAACGGTCGTCAGACCTGTCGGATTTCTTCGTCGGTCAGTTCCCGATATTCGCCCTGCGCAAGGGTGGCATCCAGCACCAAAGGCCCCATCCGCTCACGGTGCAGGCCGATTACCTTGTTATTAAAATGCCCGAACATGCGCTTCACCTGGTGGTAGCGGCCTTCGATGATGCTCAGGCGTGCGGTCCTTGGGCCGAGTAGCTCAAGGTCGGCGGGTTGGGTGGTGAGGTCTTCGAAGGCGAAATACAGGCCCGCAGCAAAGGTCACTGCATACTCAGGACCAATGTCCTGCTCGGTTTCAACGAGGTAAACCTTGGGCAGTTTGGTCTGGGGTTGGGTCAGGCGCCGCGACCACTGGCCGTCGTTGGTGATCAGCATCAGCCCGGTGGTGTTGAAATCCAGACGGCCGGCGATATGCAGCTCGCTCTTGTCCGGTTCATCCAGCAGATCAAGGACCGTGGGGTGCACCGGGTCGGCGGTAGCGCTCACACAGCCCTGGGGTTTGTGCAGCATGAAATAACGCGCCGGTTTGCCGGCTTGCAGTACCTCGTCATCGACACACACGCGGCTGAATGCTCGCACGTCATGGTGCGGTTCGCTGACGGCCACGCCATCGACCGTCACCCGTCGCTCAACCAGCAGCACACGCACTTGCTTACGATTGAAACGCGGCAGGTTGCTGAGGAAACGATCAACGCGCATTACGGCTGTTCAGCCCCACGCAATTGCGCATCTACCTGCGCACAGCGTGGGCACAGGCAGGCCTTATTGCGCAGTTCATCGGGCAGCGCTTCGAGCACCGCCGGATCGATGGTGACGCTGTAGCACCAACAGGCTTGGTCGGCGGTACGCGGGTCGGCCAGGGTGCAGTCGTTGCGGGCACCGCAGGCGGGGCAAAGGGTGGGTGTGGTCATGTCGGTTCGGGCTGTATCGCGCAATTCCCTGCACGATACAGCGCCGCCGTGCTATTGCAAGCTGCGCAAGTAACCGCGCCAGCCGCCGAAATGGCTGATGTCCACGGCGCCCGTCAAGCCGTAGGGCTCGCAGATGAAGCCGGTTTCCCAGCGTCCGTCGGCCAGTTGCACTTTGCCCAGGCCCAACGGCGCAGGGATACCGGTGAGAAAAGAGTCCAGCTCACGGCTCGGCACCTCCCACACTTCCACCTCAATGGCCACACCGCCTGTGCTCACCCGCAGCATGCCGGGGCGGTAAGGCGGGCCGCCTGCCAGCGCGAACAGTTGATAGTCGGCCGAGCTGTGGGTGCGCTCCAGCAGGCGCGCACCACGCCGCACTAATTGACCATTAAGTACCAACCCTTGCAGATGCGCGCCGCACACCACCAGCCGCGTGAGGTCATGGCTGGCGACACCCGCAGGTACAGATAAAGACGCATCCTGCTGACGCTGCAATGCATCCGCCACGCCCAGCAGGTATTGGTCGGTAAATGCCCGGCCGAACAGCGTCACACCCCAGGGCAAACCGTTGCGCATAAAGCCGCTGGGCACGGCGACGGCGGCGTAGTCCAGCAGGTTCATGAAGTTGGTGTAGTAGCCCAGTTCGGCATTGCGCAGCACCGGTTCGGCGCGCAGTTCTTCCAGCGTCACCGGGCGGCCGATGGTGGGCGTCAGTACGCAGTCGAGGCCTTCGAGCAAACCATCGCACTGGGCTTTCAAGGCTTGCAGGCGGTACTGGGCGCGAAAGGTCTCCACGCCGTTCACCGCAGGCGCCTTGGCCAGCACCGCACGAATCACCGGCAGCACGGCCTCGGGATTTTGCTCCATCAGTTCGCCGGCCACGCTGTAGCGTTCGGCCACCCACGGCCCTTCGTAGAGCAGGCGCGCGGCTTCAAGGAAGGGCGACAGGTCCAAAGTTACCGGCTCACCACCCAGCGCCGTCAAGCGGTCGATGGCCTGCGCAAACAGTTGTGGGCCTTGCTCGCAGCCGAAATACTCCAGGTCCTGCTCGCGCGGCACGCCAAAGCGAAATGCGCGGGGTGCGCCGAACGCCGACCCATCGTTCCACGCCGGGTTTGCTCGGCTGTACGCATCCAACGGATCGAGCCTGGCGGTCAGCGCCAGTAACTGGCTGGCCTCGCGCGCGGTGCGGGTAAAGGTGGTGACGCAATCCAGCGTGCGGCACGCCGGCACCACGCCAGCCGTGGAGATCAAGCCTTTGCTCGCCTTGAGCCCCACCAGGTTATTCAGCGCCGCCGGCACCCGTCCGGAACCTGCGGTGTCGGTGCCCAGGGCAAAACTTGCGACACCCAAAGCGACGGCCAGCGACGACCCGGCACTGGAGCCGCCCGACGGATACTCCGGCAACACGCTGTTGGGGCACGCGCCATACGGCGAGCGGCTGCCATTGAGGCCGGTGGCGAACTGGTCGAGGTTGGTCTTGCCCACTGGTACCGCGCCCAGGGCGATCAACTGCTCGACAATGCTCGCGCTGCGTTGCGGCACATAGGCGAACGCCGGGCACGCGGCGGTGGTGGGAATGCCGGCTAAATCTATGTTGTCCTTGATCGCAAACGGTACGCCGAACAACGGCAAGTCAGCCGGTTCGCGAGTGTCCAGTGCGGCCAGGTACGGCTCCAGTTCCGACTCGGTCAGCAGGTGAATAAACAGGTGATAGTCGGGGTTCAAATGCGCGGCTTTTTCGCGCAGGTGCCGCAGCACTTCACGGGGCGTGGTATCGCCGCTCAGGTAGGCATTGCGCAGGTTGTCCAGTTGCAGGTTCATGGCTTGTCCGCCTGTAGAAATAGAAGAGTCAGTCACGTTCGAGCACCACCACCCGTTGCCCGGCGCCAATGCCGCTGCCGGGTTGCACGGGGATCTCGCGCACAGTGCCGGCGAACGGCGCCACTACCGGGATTTCCATTTTCATCGACTCCAGAATCACCAGCACATCACCGGCCGACACCTGCTCACCCATCCCCACCTGGACTTGCCAGAGGTTACCCGCGATAGGGCTGTCGACACTGATTTGGTTGGCCTGCAACGGCGTGTCTGCACCTGGTGGTGCTGCGAGTTCTTCACTGTCGAAATGCGCCTGGCCACTGGCAATCCAGCGCTCACGCTCGGCATTGAAGGCGTGCTGCTGATGCTCACGAAACGCGCCAATGCTTGCGGCTTCGCGCGCGAGGAAATCCTGATACTCCGCGAGGTTCAACTGGCTGTGCTCGATGCTCAATTCAAAGCGCCCCAGCGGAAAATCGCGGCGGATCTGCACCAGCTCATCAGCCGTCACCGGGTAAAAACGGATCTGGTCAAAAAAGCGCAACAACCATGGCTTGCCATCAAACGCGGCGACTTCCCGGTAGCGGTTCCACATCTGCAAGGTGCGCCCCACAAACTGATAACCGCCTGGGCCCTCCATGCCGTACACGCACAGGTAGGCGCCGCCGATGCCCACCGAGTTTTCGGCAGTCCAGGTGCGGGCCGGATTGTATTTGGTGGTCACCAGGCGATGGCGCGGGTCCAGCGGTGTGGCCACCGGGGCACCGAGGTAGACGTCACCCAGGCCCATCACCAGGTAGCTGGCATCGAACACCGTGTGGCGCACTTCATCGAGGTTGGCCAGGTCGTTGATGCGACGGATGAACTCCAGGTTGCTCGGGCACCACGGCGCGTCCTTGCGCACGGTGGTCATGTATTTTTCGATTGCCAGCTGGCACGCCGGGTCGTCCCACGACAGTGGCAAGTGCACGATGCGCGAGGGCACTTGCAGGTTGGGGGTGGCGCACACGGCAGCCCATTGCGTGGTGATCAGCACCAGCAAATCGGCCAGCGGCAGTTGTTCCGGCTGGTAGTGGATTTGCAGGGAGCGGATGCCTGGGGTCAGGTCGATAACGCCCGGCAGGGCGAGAGTTTCCAGGGCTTGCATGAGCGCATGAGCGCGAAAGCGCAGCACCAGGTCCAGCTCGGGGGCGCCGATTTCCAGCAGCAGGTGGGTGTCGCCCGCGAGGCGGGCGATGAGGCGGGTGTCATCATGGCCTACATGCAATACCACAGGCGACTCGATCAAATGTGGGAGCGGGCTTGCTCGCGAATACGGTGTGTCATTCAACCCATCTGGCGACTGTTCCACCGCGTTCGCGAGCAAGCCCGGCTCCCACAGTTGATCCCATTTCAGGGCGAGGTCGCGGGCGGTTTTGAGGTTCACGGGTTCGAACCGCAGTTTGTCCCCGGCCTTGAGTTGCCCCAACTGCCAAAGGTCCGCCTCGATCACCGTCACCGGGCACACAAACCCGCCCAGGCTCGGCCCATCCGGCCCCAGGATCACCGGCATGTCGCCGGTAAAATCCACTGCGCCGATGGCATAGGGGTTGTCATGGATATTCGACGGATGCAGCCCCGCTTCGCCACCGTCTGTGCGCGCCCATAAAGGCTTGGGCCCGATCAACCGCACGCCGGTGCGGCTGGAGTTAAAGTGCACTTCCCATTGGGTGGCGAAGAAGGTGTCGATGTACTCAGGCTTGAAGTATTCCGGCGCGCCGTGCGGGCCATAAATCACCCGGAGCGTGCGCACCGCTGGCAAGGGTTCAGCGATCAATTGTTGCCCGGCCTCGGCATCTGTCAGTGGCAGCAAATGCAACACATCGCCCGTGCGTAACGCGCGCCCGGCGTGCCCGCCGAACTGGCCGAGGGTAAAGGTGCTTTTGCTGCCCAGGTAGTCCGGCACTTGCAGCCCGCCGCGCAGGCACAGATAGCTGCGCGCACCTGCTCCAGTAATAGTGCCAAGGCTCAACACCGAGCCTGCTTCAACCCGCAACGCGGTGTTCATCGGCACTGGCTGGTCATTCAGCAACAGCGCAATGTCTGCACCCGTGACAGCCACCACCGCCGCGCAATTGAAGCGCAACAGTGGGCCATTTATGGTGATTTCCAGCGCCGCCGCGCCGTCGTCATTGCCCAGCAGGCGATTGCCCAGGCGCAGTGCGCGGCTGTCCATCGGCCCGGAGGGCGGCACGCCGACGGCCCAGTAGCCGAGGCGGCCGGGGTAGTCCTGCACACTGGTTTGGGTGCCGGCGCTGAGCACTTCGAAAGTGCTGGCGCTGTAGACCAGCCCTTCCAGGCAACGCGTCCACGGGCGGCCGCCGGCAAACGGCGTGGCCAGCAGGATCTGGCGCAGGTAGTCGCGGTTGGTTTCCACGCCGTAGAGCTGGCTGTCGCTCAAGGCCTGATGCAGATCCAGACGCGCCTGTTCGCGCGTCGGCGCCCACGTGATGAGTTTGGCGATCATCGGGTCGAAGTACGGCGGGATCTCGCAACCGGCTTGCACCCAGGTGTCGATTCGCAAACCTTCAGCCGTCGGCAAGTCCACTCGGGTCAACAGGCCTGGGCTCGGCTGGAAGTCCTTGCCGGGGTCTTCCGCATACAGCCGCGCCTGAATCGCGTGGCCCTGAGGGCGCAACTTCAATTCGCTCAACGCGGGTAATTCACCCGCTGCCAATTGCACCATCCAGCGCACCAGGTCCACGCCCCAGACCTGTTCGGTGACGCCGTGTTCTACCTGCAGGCGCGTATTCACTTCGAGGAAGTAGAAGCGGCCATCAGCGCTGTCAAAGATGAATTCCACGGTGCCGGCGCTGCGGTAATTAACCGCTTTGGCCAGGGTGATGGCGGCCGTGCACAAGGCCTCGGCCATGCCGTCGGGCAGGTTCGGCGCGGGCGTTTCTTCGAGGACTTTCTGGTTGCGTCGTTGCACGGAACAATCGCGCACGCCAAGGGCGATGACTTCGCCCAAACCGTCGCCGAACACCTGCACTTCCAGGTGGCGGGCGTGCTCGATGTATTTTTCGATAAACACACCGGCGTCACTGAAGTTGTTTTGCCCCAGGCGTTTGACCGCCTCGAAAGACTCGCTCAACTCGGCCGCACTGCGGCACACACGCATGCCGATGCCACCGCCACCAGCGGTGCTTTTGAGCATCACCGGATAGCCCACGGTATGGGCTGCCAGCAACGCGGTATCGAGGCTGTCGAGCAGCTCGGTGCCTTCCAATAAGGGAATTTGATGCTGCTTGGCCAAGGCCCGCGCGGTGTGCTTGAGGCCGAATACGTGCAGCTGTTCCGGCGTGGGGCCGACGAAGGCAATGCCCGCATTTTCACAGGCCTGGGCAAAGGCGGCGTTTTCCGAGAGAAAGCCATAGCCAGGATGAATCGCCTTGGCGCCACAGGCCTTGGCGGTGGCGAGGATTTTTTCCACTGCCAGGTAGGTCGCCGCCGCCGCGCCTTCGCCGAGGCTGTAGGCTTCGTCGGCTTGCTGGATATGCAGGCTGGCTGCGTCGGCTTCTGCATACACGGCGATGCCTTTGACCTGCAGCTCGCGCAAGGTGCGCAGGATGCGGCAGGCGATGGCGCCACGGTTGGCGATCAAGAGTTTTTCGAACATGGCAAAACCCTGCGGGCCGTCCCGCAAAGTGAGGGAGCACTGCGGTCGTCCGCAGTCCTAATTCTGAAAGCAATGAAGATCCAAGTGTGGGAGCGGGCTTGCTCGAAGGCGTAGTGTCAGTTACAGATGCACTGGCTGACCCACCGCATTCGCGAGCAAGCCCGCTCCCACATTTAGACTTCAGGGTTTTCGGATGCATTGCCCGGCGCGGGCTTGGCACAAGGCGAAGAGCCAACGGCGCAGGTGTTTTATTTTCAGTTCCATACCCATAACTCCGCAGGGGTCGGGTTGTAGCCATTGCATGGGTTGTTCAGTTGCGGGCAGTTGGAGATGAGTACGATCACGTCCATCTCTGCGCGCAGGTCGACGTACTTGCCGGGCGCGGAAATGCCGTCTTCAAAGGTCAGCCCGCCGTCGGCGGTCACCGGCACGTTCATGAAGAAATTGATGTTCGGCCCGATGTCGCCCTTGCCCAGCCGACCGTCGTGGGCGCAGGCGCGCAGGTAGTTATCGCGGCAGCTGTGCATGTAGCGTTTTTCCAGGGCGTAGCGCACGGTGTTGCTCTCTTGGGCACAGGCGCCGCCGAGGGTGTCGTGGCGCCCGCAGGTGTCGTCGACGATGGTCAGCATCGGCTGGCCGAGGTTGGAATACAGCACGCTGCCGGTACTCAGGTACACGCGGTTTTGCCGCCGCAGGGTGCGCTGTACGTCGTAGCGTTCCCTGGGGTTTTTGCGGCTGTAGAACAGCGTGTCGACGGCCTGGTTGCCCTCCAGGTCGAGGATGCGCAGGGTCTGCCCGGCGCTGACTTCCATCAGCCATGGCTCGCCGGCGGGAATGGTGGCGCGGTACACGGCCGCCTCGGGTTGTTTCAGTGCAGTAGGCATGGCAGCTCCTCAGGCGAACAGGCGGTCGGTGTTGATAAAGCCGCGCTCGTTTTCCGGGCGCGACGTGCGGCAGTGTTCGGCGACGCTGGAATCGGCGTTCATCCAATTGAGTTTCAGCGGTTGCGGCGCGTAGTTCGGGTTGGGGTCCATCGGGTGTTGCAGTGCGGTCAGCACCACCAGCGTGTCCATCGGCGCGTAGAGTTCGATGTAGTCACCCGCCCTGGAATTGCCCGGCACAAAATACAGGCCGCCGCCTTCGTCAACGCTGACTCGGCTGAACAGGTTGAGGGTCATCAACAGGTCGGAAAGCCCCAACCCCCACTTGCCCAATTCCACCAGCAGGTTGTCGGTGCCGTTGCGCAAGAAGCCGTTGCGCAGCTCCTGATAGCGGCCCTGGCCGTACTTTTCAGCGACCTCGGCGGCGCACAGCACGCCGCCGATGCTGTCACTCCAGCCGCAGGTGTCGGCGGTGATCGCGGCCAGCACGCGGCCCATGTCCGAGTACAGGCAGTGGCCGCGGGTGAGTTTGGCGGTGTGTTGGCATTTGAGGCTGTCGGGCAGGTTCAGGCGCTCGGTTTTTTCGTTGGCATTGAGCAGGGTCAGGCTGACGTTGGCACCGCCGCGAATATCCGTGAGGCGCAGCAGTTGGCCGCGCTTGAGCACAAAGGAGCGGTGGCCGCCGCCGGGTAGCATTTCTTCGGCGAAGGGTGGGAACAGTTCAATGGAATCGGTCATTTGCAAGTCGCTCCAAGTTCGGCGGCCAGCGCTTTGCGGCGCTCGCTGTTCAAAGGGATGTCGTAGGTGATGCGCGCGCCATAGGCGCCGGGGGCCTGGGGGTCGACGCGGACTTTGTCGAACACCAGCAAGCGTGTGCCGAGGCTGAAGCCTTCGCTGAGGTCGTGGGTGACCATGAACACCGTCAGCCGGGTTTCGCGCCACAGCGCCAGCAACAGCTGATGCATGTCCTTGCGAATGCCCGGGTCGAGGGCGCCGAAGGGTTCGTCCAGCAGCAACACGCGGGGTTTCATGATCAGGGCCTGGGCGATGGCCAGGCGTTGCTGCATGCCGCCGGAGAGCTGCGCCGGGTATTTGTCCAGTGCGTGGCCGAGGCCGACTTTTTGCAGCAGGGCGGCGGCCTGTTCCCGTGCCTCTTGTTTGGCTTTGCCGAACAGCCGACCCAGCAGGCGTGAGCGCGGCAGTTCCAGGCCCAGGGCAACGTTGTCCAGCACCGTCAGATGCGGGAACACCGAATAACGCTGGAACACCACGCCACGGCTGGCATCCGGCTCGCCGGCAAGGGGGTGGCCGTCCAGCAGGATCTGGCCTTTGCTCGGGGTTTCCTGGCCCAGCAGCAGGCGCAGGAAGGTCGATTTGCCGCAACCGGAGGTGCCCACCAAGGTGCAAAATTCACCCTCATTGACGTGCAGGTTGAGCCCTTCGAGCACCACCTGGTCGCCATAGCGCTGCCACACATGGTTGACGCTGATAAAGCTCATGCGCGCGCTCCTTCGTACCAGGGGAAGGCACGCCGCGTGAGGGTTTTGAGGCCCCAGTCCATCAGCCAGGCGAGTAGGGTGATCCACACCACGTAGGGCAGGATCACGTCCATAGCCAGGTAGCGGCGCACCAGGAAGATCCGGTAGCCGAGGCCGTCGGTGGAGGCGATGGCTTCGGCGGCGATCAGGAATAACCACGCCGAGCCGAGCATCAGCCGCAGCGAGATCAGCAGGCGCGGCAGCAATTGCGGCAGCACCACGCGCAGCATCAACGTCCAGGTGGACGCGCCGAGGGTCTGTGCTTTCACCAGCAGCTCCACGGGGATTTCCCGCGCGCGTTGCTCCAGGTCACGGGCCAGCGCCGGGGTGATGCCGATGACGATCAGCATCACCTTGGACAATTCCCCCAGCCCGAACACGATGAACAGAATCGGCAATATCGCCAGCGGCGGCACCATCGACAGCACCGTCAGCAATGGCGATAACGGCGCGCCAAACAGCGGCAGCGTGCCGGCGGCAATCCCCAGGCACAGGCCGGCGAGGGCGCTGATGCCCAAGCCGATCGCCAGGCGGCGCAGGCTGGAGGCGCTGTCTTGCCACAGCACGTACTCACCGGTGCGCGTGTCGGCATTGAACGCCAAGCGTTTCACCGCGTCGCCCATTTGCGCGGCGCTGGGCAGCAATTTGTCGTTGGGGTTATCCGCCAGGCGCTCGGCCGAGCCTACAAAGTAGGCGAACAGCAGCAGGGCGAACGGCAGCAGCACCAACAGCAGGCGGCTGGAGCGTTCCGGGTGACGGTTGATCAGGCGCATGGCCGGGTCCTCTTACAGCGTGCCGTCGGCGGCCATCTGCACGTAGCTGGGGTCGAAATGCAGCTTGAGGTTGGCGGTGTCGCCGCTGGTCACGCCCTTGGCGAAGCTCATGCCCACGGCGCTGGCGTCCTTGGCGCCTTCGCCGAGCAGGCCGTGTTCAAACGAGAACTCGGCGACCTTGCGCAGGGTGGCGGGCAATTGCGCGCTGGTGGCGAACGCCAGGGCTTCCTTGGGCGTGGCGAACAGCTTGGTGGTGTCCAGTTGCGCCTGGAACCCCTTGAGGTCGGTGCCCGAGGCCTTGGCCATATGCTCAAGCGCAGCGGTGCTGGCCGCGTTTTTGGCGTTCATCAGCGCAACCACTTCAAACCACGCGCCGGTCAGCGCTTTGCCCAGGGCTGGGTTGTCTTTAAGGGTTTGGGTGTTGACCACCATCATGTCCATGATTTCGCCGGGCACTTTGCTGGAGTCGAACACTTGGGTGACGCCCGGTTTGGCCTTGATCTCAGAGAGCATCGGGTTCCAGGTGGTCACGGCTTGCACCTGGTCGGTGTTGAAGGCGGCGGCGATGTCGGCGTCGGAGGTGTTGACCACTTTGAGGTCTTTTTCGGTGAGGTCGGCCGACTCCAGGGCGCGGGCCAGCAGGTAGTGGGACACCGAGAGTTCCACCAGGTTGACGTTCATGCCCTTGAGGTCGGCCACGGTCTTGCCGGTGCCCTTGATCACTACGCCATCGTTGCCGTTGGAGAAGTCGCTGACCACCAGCGCGGTGCTGTCCACACCACCGGCGGCGGGAATGGTCAGGGCGTCCATGTTGGTCATGGTGCAGCCGTCGAACTGGCCGGCGGTGTATTGGTTGATGGATTCGACATAGTCATTGAGCTGCACCATGTCGATCTTGATGCCGTACTTGCTGGCCCACTTGTCGAGGATGCCTTGGCTGCCGGCGTATTCCCACGGCATCCAGCCGGCATAGATCGTCCAGCACACACTGAAGTGGTCTTTGGCAGCAGCTTGGGTTTGAAAGCTCAGCACGGCGGCAAGGGCGGCGGCGAGCAGGGCGGGTAAACGGATTGCGGGCATGGGGCTTCTCCAGTTGAACATGGGCGAGCAGGAGCAACGCGGCACCGCGAACGGTGGCTTGTCTCCCGGGCTTTTATCCCGCCGTGTAACCTCAACTGGAGGTCGCCAACTCTCGGACCAGCCACTCGCCTTTCAAGCGAGCCGGAACCCTAGTCGGCCATTGCAAATTGTGGTGCCGCGAACCTGTGATGAATCCTGCACGGGAGAGGCAAAGCGAGAGTCGTGCCAACTGGGCCAGAGGCCCGGTTTACGGCCGGGCGTGGCGGGGAAGAGGGGTGTGCGTGCGCCACTCGGGTGCGTTGGCGCACTGCAATGAGGCGGTTACAACTGGAACTTGCTGACCAGCACGTTGAATGAGGTGGCCAGGCGCGACAGGTCCTGGCTGGAGGCGTTGGTCTGGTTGGCACCGGCAGCGGTCTGGGTGGACAGGTCCTGAATGTTGAGCAGGTTGCGATCCACTTCTCGGGCCACTTGGGCCTGCTCCTCGGAAGCCGAGGCGATCACCAGGTTGCGTTCGTTGATCTTCGCCACGCTGGCGGTAATGCGTTCCAGGGCTTCGCCGGCGTTTTGCGCCAGGGTTTGGGTGTTGTTGGCCCAGGTCAGGCTTTTGTTCATGGCGGCCACGGCGTCATCGGCGCCGACCTGCACTTCGCCGATCATTTTTTCGATATCGACGGTTGAGGTCTGGGTGCGATGGGCCAGCGCGCGGACTTCATCGGCCACCACCGCAAAACCACGGCCTTGCTCACCCGCGCGTGCGGCTTCGATGGCGGCGTTAAGGGCCAGCAGGTTGGTCTGGTCGGCGATACCGCGGATCACGTCGATCACCTTGCCGATCTCGCGCACCTGGCCGGCCAGGTCGGCCACCGATTGTGTCGAATCGTTGATCTCGATCACCATCGAACTCATGCCGGACACGGCCTGCGCTACCTGCTCACGGCCTTCCTCCGCTTCGGTGGTGGCCTGGCGCGAGGCTTCGGAGGTCGACACCGCATTGCTGGCCACCTCATCCACCGCCGCCGTCATCTGGTTGACGGCAGTGGCGGCTTGCTGGATTTCGTCATTCTGGCGCGTGAGGCCACGGCTGCTTTCGTCGGTGACCGCACTGAGTTCTTCGGCGGCGGAGGCGAGCTGGTCGGCGGCGTTGGCGATTTCCACCAGCGTGCTTTTCAGCCCGCCCTGCATGTCGGCCAATGCCATCAACAATTTTCCGGCTTCGTCGGTACGGTCGGTGATGATGGCTTGGGTCAGGTCACCCTTGGCAATGCGTTGGGCGCTCTCGACGGCCTGGGCGATAGGGCGGGTGATCAGGCGGGTGATCAGCACGCCAATGATGAGGGCGATGATGAAGGCCAGCACGATGCCGCTTATCATCCAGGTCAAGGCGCTGCTGCGCAGGTCGGCGGCAGCGGCGGCGCCTTCCTGGATCTGGCGGTTGTTGGAATCGATAATCACACGGATCAGCTCGCGCGCCTGACGGAACAGCTCATTGTTGGTGCTGTTGAGCTGAGCGCGCGCCTGCTCGAGCTGGCCGCCGTTCATCATCGCGACGATGCGCTCGGAGTTGCTGATGTAGGTGGGCCAGATCTGGTCGAGCTTGTCACCGGCTGCCCGTTCGTCGTCTGCCAGCGGCGTGGCGCGATAGGTGGCGTAGGCGCTCTGGCTGCGTTTGAGTTCGTTGGCGATGTCCTGGTTCACGCGGTCGCGGTCCTGGGCGGAGACGTCGCCCTTGCTGGCGTCCAGCAAACGGTACAGACCACGGTTGTGGGCGACCAGACCATTGAGCGTACTTGCCGTGCTGCTGACGGAAACCAGGTTGTTGGAGAACGTGAGTTCCAATGCGCTGGAAAGGCGCACGACGCTTTTGATGCCCAGCAGGCCAACCCCGAGGGTGACCAGCGCGCACAGTAGGAATGAAAGCAGCAGCTTGGTTGAAATTTTCATGACTCTAATCCGGCGATATTGGCGAGGGGTGCACGATAGAGCCTCCCTGGCTATGTGCAATGTCATAGTGACATCATCGCAATCGACAAGGTTCCGGGCCAGCAAAATTTACTGAATCGATAAAGTAACTTGATAGTTACCGGGATGCGCAACGGATTGTATCGACTGCCTACGTTCATGTATCAAGTTATTACCAAAACGCACCAGATCTGGTTTTCGATGTCCGATACTGTGTCATTCGGCGAAAGTCGGGTGCCGCCCTCCCGCGTCGCTGGAGGTGCTCTTCCGCGGTCCAGGAGGCCGCCATGTATCGACGACTGCTGCTCAGCGCTTTACTCGGTCTTACCCTTTCTGCCTGTGTGCCCTACTACGATGGAGGCGGTAGCTACTATCGATCCGAGGTCTACACCGCGCCGGCGCCGGCGTATTACTACGGCGGTGGCACGTACTATTCGGCGCCACGTTATTACGCACCGGCTCCGCGCTATTACGCCCCCGCACCGCGTTACTACTCGGCGCCGCGTTATTACCAAGCGGCCCCGCGCTACTACCCCTCGGGCCCACGGGGCGGTTACCGGCCTTATCCGAACCAGGGTTGGGGCGATCACGGCGGCAGAGGCGGGCACGGTCGGGGTGGCGATCATGGAGGTGGCCGCGGCGGTCACCGCTGACAGGCCTTGAATGCAAACGGCGCAGGAAGCGCCGTTTTTTGTGGGCGACACTTTTCAGTAATCGGACAAATCCGCCAGCGGATGCCGGCCTTCCCACACCTTGTTGAAATGCGCCTGCACCACCGCCTCCGGGATCGTGTTGATATCCGGCCAATGCCAGTGGGGTGTCTGGTCTTTGTCGATCAACCGGGCGCGCACGCCTTCACTGAATTCCGGGTGGCGGCAGCAATTGAGGCTGAGGGTGTACTCCATCTGGAACACCTCGGCCAACGACAGGTGCCGCGCGCGCTGGATCTGCTCCCACACCAGGTGCGCGGTCAGCGGGCAGCCTTCGCTCAGGTTCTTGCCGGCGCGGCTGAACAGCGGGTCGGCGTGGTCGCGCAAGGGGCTCAAGGCACGCCAGGCACTGCGTGCATCAGCCACGTCCAGCCATTCGTCGATCTGCGCACGGTGCGCCAGCCATTGGGCGTCGGGTTGCTGGTCGACAGCTTCCTGGGCCAGCGCTTTGAGCAGGCTGTTGAGTTGCATCGGGGTCTGTTCCTGCCAGTTCAGTTGCAGCAGGCCATCAATGAGTTCGTCTTGTTGGTCGTCGCGCAAGAAACGATCGGCCAGGCCCAGGTCCAGAGCGTCACGCCCGTTGAGGTGGGCGCCGGTGAGGCCCAGGAACAGCCCGAGTTTGCCCGGCAGGCGCGACAGAAACCAACTGGCCCCCACATCCGGGTACAAGCCGATGCTGATCTCGGGCATGGCCAGGCGGCTGCTCGGTGTGACGATGCGCACCGAAGCGCTTTGCAGCAGGCCCATGCCACCGCCGAGCACATAGCCGTGCCCCCAGCAGATCAGCGGTTTGGGGTAGGTGTGCAGGCGGTAGTCAAGGCGGTACTCAGCGGCGAAGAACTGCGCGGCCAAGGCGGGCACGACGCCGGGCTGTTCACGGCAGGCCAGGGCGAGGCTGCGGACTTCGCCACCGGCGCAAAAGGCTTTGGGTCCATTGCCGCGCAGCAGCACACACACGATATTGGGGTCTTTGGCCCAGGCTTCCAGGCGTTCGCTCAGGGCCAGGATCATGGGCAGGGACAGCGCGTTGAGGGATTTTTCCGCGTCCAGGCTGGCGATGCCGAGGCGGGCACCGTCGCTGCCGGTCAGCTCTTCGAAGTGCAGGTTCATTGTGACCTCAATCGAGACAGTGAGCGATCAGTATGATCGCTCCGTGGGAAAGTGCCGATGATGTGTCAGATCAATTGACAAGCGGGGTCGGCTTTCCTAGGGTTCGCCCATTCTTTTTTTACACGATGAACAAACCATGACCGAAGGCGACCGTATCAAACTCGAACCCAGCTGGAAACACGCCCTGCGGGAAGAGTTCGACAAGCCCTACATGGCCGAACTGCGCGAGTTCCTGCGCCAGGAACATGCCGCCGGCAAAGAGATCTACCCGCCTGGCCCGCTGATCTTCAACGCGCTCAACTCCACGCCGTTGGACAAGGTCAAGGTGGTGATCCTCGGCCAGGACCCGTACCACGGCCCCGGCCAGGCCCATGGCCTGTGCTTCTCGGTACAACCGGGCGTGCCGACGCCGCCGTCGCTGGTCAACATCTATAAAGAGCTCAAGCGCGACCTGAACATCGACATTCCCAACCACGGCTGCCTGCAAAGCTGGGCCGACCAGGGCGTGCTGATGCTCAACACCACCATGACCGTGGAGCGCGCGAACGCCAATGCCCACGCGGGCAAGGGCTGGCAGTTCTTTACCGATCGTGTGATCGAGGTGGTCAGCGAGCACCAGCCGCACCTGGTGTTCCTGTTGTGGGGCGCCCATGCGCAAGGCAAGCAAAAGCTGGTGGATGCGACCAAGCACCTGGTGCTGACATCGGTGCACCCGTCGCCATTGTCGGCGTATCGCGGGTTCTTGGGGTGTGGGCACTTCAGCCGTAGCAACAAGTTTCTTGAGCAGAATGGCGAGACGCCGATTGAGTGGCGGTTGCCGCCACTCTAGAGGTTAACCGCAACCCAATGTGGGAGCTGGCTTGCCTGCGATGACGGTCTGTCAGCCGATACATTTATTGACTGAACCACCGCTATCGCAGGCAAGCCAGCTCCCACATTGGAATGTTGTGAAGGCTTAGATTTTTTCCGGCTGGCGGTTCCAGTGCCTGAACAACGGTTCCGCCAGAAACAGCACAAACAACAAACGCATCACCTGCATCGCCGTCACCAAAGGCACCGACAGCTGCAAGGTTTCTGCGGTGAGGCTCATTTCGGCAATGCCGCCTGGCATCATGCCCAGGGTGAGTGAACGCAAATCCAGCTGTGTCAGCGCGCTCAAGCCCACCGCTGCCAATGTCGCAAGTGCCATGGTCAAGGCGGTGCCGATCAAGGTACGGCTTATGAACGACGGCGCACGGCGGAAGAACTGACGGTTGAAGTGGCAGCCCAGGCCGCTGCCGATCAGCCATTGGCCGATCTGGCTGCCGCCGTCCGGCAGGCCGTAATGCAAGTCCCAGACAACACTGGCCGTCGCGCTGACCAACAGTGGCCCGAACAGCCACGGGTTGGGCTGACGCAAGCGCTGCCAGCCCCAAGCCACCAGCGCGCCGAGCGGGAACAGCAGCGCCAGCCAGCCCCAACTGACTGGGGCGGGGTGAAACTGCGGCGTGCCGCCTTCGAGCAAGTACTTGAAGATCGCCGGCACACACAGCACCACCACCAGCACGCGCAGACTCTGGCCCGCTGCGACACGGCTGAGCACTGCGCCATTGCGGGCGCCGAGGTTGACCATCTCACCGGAACCGCCCGGCATGCTGGAGAAGAACGCGGTGGCGCGGTCTTCACCGCTGCGGCGCATCAACCACACGCCGACCACGCTCGACAGGCTGGTGATCAACGCACCGAAAAAAATCAGGCCGAAGTGGCTCATCACCTGCTCGATCACCACCGGCGTGAAGTGCAGCCCGATGCCGATGCCCACCACCCATTGGCCGCATTTGCGCCCGCCGGGAATTTCCGCCAACTGCCACGGCGTGAGGCAGCGCACCAGGATAATCGCCAGCAACGAGCCGACCATGTACGGCAAAGGCCAGCCGATGAGGCTGGCCAGGTAACCGCCGGCCAGGCCGACCAGCGGTGTTGCCCACCATTGTTTAAAGGTGACCTCAGACATCGGCCAGGGCGCGACGCTGTTGGGCACGTTTACGCCAGATACGCAGCAGCGGCACGAACAACATGATTGCTGTCAGTACCCACACGCCAAAGGTGATCGGGCTGGACCAGAGGATCTCCAGCGCGCCGTTGGAGATCGACAGCGCGCGGCGCAGGTTCTGCTCCATCAGGCCACCGAGGATAAAGCCCAGCAGCACTGGCGACAGCGGGAAGTCGAGCTTGCGCAGGATGTAGCCGAAGATGCCGATGCCGACCATCAGGAACAGGTCGAAGGTGGTGGCGTGAACCGCGTACACACCGATGGCGGTGATGATGGCGATGACCGGCACCAGCGCCCAGTTCGGCACGGCGAGGATGCGCGTGAAGATGCGGATCATCGGGATGTTGAGGATCACCAGCATGATGTTGGCGACAAACAACGACGCGATCAGGCCCCAGACAATGTCCGGCTGTTGTTGGAACAGCAGCGGGCCAGGGGTGATGTTGTACAGCGACAGCGCGCCGATCATCACCGCCGTGGTGCCCGAACCTGGGACGCCGAGGGTCAGCATCGGCACCAGGGCGCCGCAGGCGGACGCACCGATGGCGGTTTCCGGCGCCGCAAGGCCGCGCATGTCGCCCTGGCCGAATTTGCCGCTGGCACCGGCCAGGCGTTTCTCGGTCATATAGGCAACGGCCGAAGCGAGGGTCGCACCGGCACCCGGCAGCACGCCCATGATGAAACCGAGCAAGCCGCAGCGGATGTTAACTACAAAAACCGCACCGGCTTCCTTCAGATTGAACATCATCCGCCCGGTGGCTTTTACCGCTTCCTGGCCACGGTGGGTTTTTTCCAGCAGCAGCAGGATTTCGCTGATGGAGAACAGGCCCAGTACCAACACCACAAACTGGATGCCGTCGGTGAGGTGAATGTTGTCGCCGGTAAAACGGTACACGCCGCTGTTGGCATCGATGCCGACGGCAGACAGGAAAAGACCGATCAGCGCCGCAACAAATGTCTTCAGCGGTTTGTCACCGGCCATGCCGCCCAGACAGACAATCGCGAACACCATCAGTACGAAATATTCCGCCGGGCCGAAGGCAATCGCCCATTTGGCCAGCAACGGTGCAAACAACACCATGCCGCAGGTGGCGATAAACGCGCCGATGAACGAACTCCAGGCCGACAGCGACAACGCCACACCGGCCAGGCCTTTACGGGCCATCGGGTAGCCGTCGAGGGTGGTCATTACGGTAGACGCTTCGCCCGGGATGTTGAGCAGGATCGAGCTGATACGGCCGCCGTATTCGCAGCCCAGGTACACGGCTGCAAGCAGGATCAGCGCCGATTCCGGCGGCAGGCCCAAGGCGAACGCGATGGGGATCAACAAGGCCACGCCGTTGATCGGGCCCAGGCCCGGCAACAGGCCGACCACGGTGCCGATCAAGGTGCCGCACAGCGCGGTCACCAGGTTGTAAGGGGTCAGTGCAACGCCGAAGCCCTGGCCCAAATAGCTGAACGTATCCATATCAGTTCTCCAGAACTTCAAGCAGGCCGAGGGGCAGCGGTACATCCATGGCCTTGTCGAACAGCAGGTACAGGCCGATAGCCATGAGGGTGACGATCACTGCGCTGGGCAACCAGCGGCCGCCATACAGGCGTGCCATCGGAATGCCGATCAGCATGCTGCTGAGGATGAAACCCAAGGGCTCGAAAGTGCCGGCGAACACGATCAACAGTGCGACGCAGATGCTGATCTTGATCAGGGTTTCGCGGTCCAGTGCCGGTTCTTCTTCGGTGTGCTTGGTCGGCTGCGGGCGAAAGATCATGTAGATCAGGCCCAGGCTCATCAGGCCGAGCATCAGCAGCGGGTAGGCGCGTGGGCCGACCGGCTCGTAGGAAAACGCCGCCTGATACGGCCAGGCCATCAGTGCCAGGCCGGCGCAGACCAGCAGCATCACCGAGGCGAAAATGCGTTGTAAGAGCATGTGGAACTCCTGGGCCGCGCCGCCCGTTGATGAGGGCGCGGCCGTGCAAAAGAGGGGCGATTACTGGATCAGGCCGAACTCTTTGGCCAGCACTTTGTAGTCAGCCACCTGTTTCTTCACGTAGGTGTCCAGCTCCGGGCCGGTCATGGCGAACGGGAACAGCTCGCGCTGGTCACGCAGCTTGGCGAACTCTTCGGAGGCCAGCAGTTTGTCGAATGCTTCTTTCCACCAGGCGTAGTCGGCATCGCTGACTTTTGGCCCGAGGTAGAAACCGCGGACCACTGGCCAGACGATGTCGTAGCCTTGCTCTTTGGCGGTCGGGATATTCTTCATTTCCGGCTCGTCCAGGCGCTCTTCAGCGAACACGGCGAGCAGGCGCATGTCACCGCTGAGGATGTGCGGCATGGAGTCGGAGATGTCGGTACTGCCCACCTGGATGTGGCCGCCGAGCAGGGCCGTGGCGATTTCACCGCCGCCTTCGAGGGCGACGTAACGCAGCTCGCGAGGGTTGATGCCGGCGGCCTTGGCAATCAGGGCGGTTTGCATCCAGTCCTGACTGCCAACCGTGCCGCCGGAACCGATTACCACGCTGCCCGGATCTTTCTTCAGGGCTTTGACGAGATCGTCGAGGGTCTTGTAGGGCGAATCGCTTTTCACCGCGATGGCACCGTAGCTGGTGCCGACCGCTGCCAACCAACGCACGGCGCTTTCATCAAAACGGCCGAACTTGCCCTGGGCCAGGTTCAACAGCGAACCGCTGGACCAGGCCACCAATGTGCCGCCGTCCGCTGGGCGCTGGGCGACCACCGCGTTATAGGCCACCGCGCCCACGCCGCCGGGCATGTAGGTGACGCGCATCGGTTTGCTCAGCAGCTTCTCGTTGACCAACGCGCTTTGCGCCAGTTTGCAGGTCAGGTCAAAACCGCCGCCGGGAGAGGCTGGGGCGATGCATTCCGGGCGCTTGGGTTCATCAGCGGCCAGCAGTTGGCCGGCGAACAGCATGCAGCCGGCGGCGAGGGCCAATTTACGCAGTGAATAGGTCATTTTTAACTCCGTCTTTGTTGTTATGGGGTACGACTACCAAAGAGCCAGGCTGTAACTCACCAGCACGCGCACTTCATCCGCATCACGGGCCGAGTAGTTGGAGCGGTACGTGGCGTTACGCAGGCGAAACGCGACATCCTTGAACGTGCCGCTTTGCACGATGTAGCGGATCTCGCTGTTGCGTTCCCACTCCTTGCCGGTCTCGCCGTTCTTGAGTTTGATGTTGTCACCTGACAGGTAACGGCTCATGAAGCTCAGGCCGGGAATACCCAGCTTGGCGAAATCGTAGTCGTAGCGCGCTTGCCAGGAGCGTTCTTCGGCGCCGGCAAAGTCGTTGATTTGTACGAAGTTGACCAGGTACGGGTCGGCGCCATCCACATAGGGAAAGGCGCTGTCGCCGGACATGTGCTGGTAACCGGCGCTGAGCTTATGGCCATTGAGGGCATAGCTGAACAGGCCGTTGAGGGATGTGTTGTCGATCTTGCCGCCATGGGCCGCGCCCGTGTCATCACTGATGGCCAGGCGCAAGTCGGTGCCGAAGGTGCCTGGGCCGAGTGGGCGCGAGGCAACCAGGCCGAGGAAGTGCTGGCGGTACACGTCATCGAGTTGGGCGAAGTGGTAGCTGCCGGTGATCTTGTCGGCAAACTTGTAATCCACGCCGCCGAAGTTGAAGTGCTTGCCGGTAGCGCCGCTGACGAAACGGCTGTTCTTGTTGTTGAGGGCGATTTCTTCGTAGTCGGTGGAATCGCGGTCTTTGGCTTTATCCAGGCGGCCGCCGGTAAACACCAGGTTTTTGAATTCTTTGGAGGTCAGCAAGCCACCGTTGAAGGTCTGCGGCAGGATGCGGCCGTCGTTGGGTTTGAGGATCGGCAGTTCGGGGATCAGCGCGCCGATCTTGAGTTCGGTGGCGGAGATCTTCACTTTGCCGGTCAGGCCGAGTTTGGAGTAGTCGTCGACAGCGCGGCCGTTATCGGTGGGCAGCAAGCCAGAACCTGTGCGGTCGGGGCTGGAGTCGAGCTTGACTCCAAGCATGCCCAGCGCGTCCACGCCAAAGCCGACGGTGCCGTCTGTGTAGCCCGACTGCAGATTGAGCATGAAGCCCTGGGCCCATTCATCGCGCTTGGATTGTTGTGCGCTGGTGCCGTCGCGAAAGTCGCGGTTGAAGTACATGTTGCGAGTTTCCAGCGTAGCGCTACTGTCTTCGAAGAAGGCAGCCTGGCTAAGCGGCGAAAAGCCGGCAAGGGCGGTGGCACTGGCAAGGGCGGTCTTGGCAAGACGGGAAAAACGCACAGGCGGGCAAGCCTGGGGCTGGGTCGACAGCATTGTGGTGTACTCCGTTATTGTTCTTATTTTGGCGAAAACGCTTCGAGGCGTTTTTCGGGCGCTACGGATCAGGTAGCTCAGCGGGCATTAGCCACCGTTGCTGGATGCTAAAGGGCGAAGCTTTCACTAACCTTTCAGTTGTCTTTCAATGTTTTCGGGCTTCACAGGGCAGGCGGCGCCTGTAAACTGCCCGCCAAAGCGTGGCGTCGACCATGCCAGAACGAGGTGAAAATCCATGCGCGTCCTCTTGGTTGAAGACCATCTGCAACTCGCCGAAAGTGTTGCCCAAGCGCTCAAGAGCACGGGTTTGACCGTCGACGTGTTGCACGACGGCGTGGCCGCGGACCTGGCCCTGAGCAGCGAGGAATACGCGGTGGTGATCCTCGATGTGGGGCTGCCGCGCATGGACGGTTTTGAGGTGCTGGCGCGACTGCGGGCGCGTGGAAAAAATCTGCCCGTGTTGATGTTGACGGCGCGCAGTGATGTAAAAGACCGTGTGCATGGCCTGAACCTGGGCGCTGATGACTACCTGGCCAAGCCCTTTGAGTTGACCGAGCTGGAAGCGCGGGTCAAGGCGTTGCTGCGCCGTAGTGTGCTGGGCGGCGAGCGTCAGCAGGCGTGCGGCGTGCTGGTCTACGACCTGGATACCCGGCGTTTCACCGTGGGCGGCGAGCTGATGACGCTGACCTCCCGCGAGCAGGCGGTGCTTGAGGCGCTGATCGCCCGGCCCGGCCGCGTGATGAGCAAGGAGCAATTGGCCTCGCAAGTGTTCGGCCTGGATGAGGAAGCCAGCCCCGACGCGATTGAAATCTACGTGCACCGCCTGCGCAAGAAGCTCGACGGCCAGCCCATCGCGATCGTGACCTTCCGTGGCCTTGGCTACCTGCTGGAAGCGCGCGATGCATAAGCCCAGCAGCCTGCGCTGGCGGCTATTGTGGAACCTGGCGCTGTTGCTGGTGGTGCTGATGCTCGCCAGCGGCATGAGTGCTTACTGGAATGGCCGCGAAGCCGCCGACACCGCCTATGACCGCACCTTGCTCGCCTCGGCGCGTACCATTGCTGCCGGGTTGACCCAGGTGGACGGCACCCTGAGCGCCAACGTGCCGTATGTGGCGCTGGACACGTTCGCCTACGACAGTGCGGGGCGGATCTATTATCAGGTCAATGACATCGACCGAAAATTGATCTCCGGCTACGAGAACCTCCCTGGCCCGCCGCCGGGCACGCCGCGCACCGATGATTACCCGGCGTTGGCGCGCTTCTACAACGCCATGTACCAGGGCCAGCATGTACGGGTGGTCAGCCTGCTCAAGGCGGTGTCGGAGCCGAACATGAACGGCATGGCGGAAATTCGCGTGGCCGAAACCGACGAAGCGCGCGAAAGCATGGCCCGCAGCCTGATGGCCGACACTTTGCTGCGCCTGGGTATGCTGGCGGTCGGTGCGTTATTGCTGGTGTGGTTTGCCGTGAGCGCGGCGCTGCGCCCGCTGGAGCGCCTGCGCACCGCCGTGGAAGAGCGCCAGCCCGATGATTTGCGCCCGCTGCCGCTGGTGGAGGTGCAACACGAGTTCGGCCCGTTGGTGCGCTCGCTCAATCACTTCACCGAGCGCCTGCGCGGCCAGTTCGAGCGCCAGGCGCAGTTTATTGCCGACGCCGCGCACGAACTGCGCACTCCGCTGGCGGCGCTCAAGGCCCGGCTTGAGCTGGGCCTGCGCAGCAGCGACCCGGCGACCTGGCGCAGCACCTTGGAAACCGCCGCTCAAGGTACTGACCGTCTGACCCATTTGGCCAACCAACTGTTATCCCTGGCACGCATCGAAAACGGCGCCCGGGCGATCGCCGAGGGCGGTGCGCAATTGCTTGACCTCAGCCAGCTGGCGCGGGAGCTGGGCATGGCCATGGCGCCACTGGCCCACGCACGAGGCGTTGCCCTGGCGTTGGAGGCGGATGAACCGGTGTGGCTGCGCGGTGAGCCGACCTTGTTGAATGAACTGCTGAGCAATCTGGTGGATAACGCCCTGGCCCACACTCCGCCGGGCGGCAATGTGATCCTGCGGGTGACCGCGCCAGCCATCCTTGAAGTTGAAGATGACGGCCCAGGCATCCCGCTGGATGAACGGGATCGGGTCTTCGAACGTTTCTACCGCCGCAGCCAGCAGGGCATGGGCTCAGGCTTGGGGCTGGCGATTGTCGGCGAGATCTGCCGGGCGCACTTGGCCCAGATCAGCCTGCACGATGGTGAGTTGGCGGGGTTGAAGGTGCGGGTGAGTTTTATCGCGGGGTAGTCAATAGAACATCGAGCGCGCTTCATCCAACTCCGCACGCAGCGTCTCGCTGTAGGGGTCGATGCGCAGTTTCTTGAGCGCCGGCAGGCTGGTCACGTCTACGTTGGCCAGTGGATGCGCGGTGCCCCGGTGGCAATACAGTGCGGCGATTTGCACCACGTCGATGTAGTCCAGAATCGGGGAGTCGCGCTCCAGGTTCAGGTACTGCCCCGGCAGCTTGGCCAGCATTTCCGGGAAATCCCACACACCCAGGAGTTTGTCGCCCAGCAACGGGTGGATGCTGTCGATCACATGGTTGAGGCTGACCGGGTCGGCCAGCAGTTCGTAATGGTCTTCGGCGTAGGTGAGGATCGGCAGCACGCCAATCTGATGCACCAGCCCGCCGAGGGCTGCCTGGTCCGGCTTGAGCTGGCTATGGTTACGGCACAAGGCGTAGCTCACACCCGCCACTTCCAGGCTGCGGCGCCACACTTCGCGCATTTTCAGTTCGACGACTTCGGAGCGGGCGTGGAAAATCTGTTCCATGACCAGGCCGATGGCCAGGTTGCTGCTGTAGTTGGTGCCCAGCCGCGTGATGGCGGTATGCAGGTCGGTGACTTCCTGGGTGGCACGCAGCAGCGGGCTGTTGACCACTTTGATCAGGCGCGCCGACAGGGCGGTATCGCGACTGATCACTTTGCTCAAGTGGCTGATGCTGATATCCGGGTCTTCGGCGGCCTGACGAATGTTCAAGGCCACTTCCGGTAATGTCGGCAGAACCAGGTCATCGTTGTCGATGGCCTTCACCAAAGCCTGTTGGACTTTTTCCGCCAGCTTGTTCATTCATGCTCTCTAGGGCGTTGCAAAAGGGTACGGCGATTAACGCTGGATCTCTTTATCGCGATCCAGTTGGTACGGCAAGTCGAGCAGGTTGAGGCCCGGGCCTTCCAGGCTGCCTACGTGCACATCGCCGTTGTCGGCAGCTTCGGCTTGCAGCACGGCCAGAAGTTCAATTGATTGGTCAGCTTTCGCCGCGATGACGACTTCGCCGATCGCACTGTTATGGTTGGGCGAAAACAGCGGGGTACCCGGCTCGGGCAATTGCTCGGCATTGAGGCTCAGGCGATACAGGCGCCGCTTGAGTTTGCCCAGGTACTGCATGCGTGCGACGATTTCCTGGCCGGTGTAGCAGCCCTTTTTGAAGCTCACGCCGCCAACGGCCTGCAGGTTTAGCATCTGCGGGATGAACAGTTCGCGCGTCTGCGGCATGACCTGGCCGATACCGGCGCGGATTTGGCCGAGCAGCCAGTCATTCAAGTCAACTTGTTGCAGGTGGTTGGCCAATTGCTGGCGTACTGCTTCGGCTTGCTCGGCAGGCACCCAGAGTTCGGCGCGGTCAGGGGAGACACGAATGGCAATCAATGTGTCGGTGCGCACCACGCTGTCGGTCTCGGCCGGCAGCTCAAGGCCGAGGGCCGCCAGGGTTGGCGCCGCATTCGACAGGCCAAAGCGTGCCCAGGCGGCGCTTTCGTCTGTGAGCTTGGACTTGGAGAACACCGCGTATTTCTTTAGGTCTGCCAATTGCGGTTCGAGCAGTTCGGTGGCCATGGCCAGCAACACGCCGTCGCCTTGCAGCAGGATGCGAAAACTCGACTGCATGCGGCCTTTTTGCGTGCAGCGCGCGCCAAGGCTGGCCTGGGTGTCGCTCAGGTAATTGAGGTTGCAGGTCAGTTGCCCTTGCAGAAACTTGGCAGCGTCGGAGCCGCGGACGGCAAGGACGCCTTCGTGTGTCAGGGGGCAGAAAAATGCAGAGTCGGCCATGGGTCTTCGCAGGTCAAAAAGTCATGGGTGCATCATAGAGGGGCGCCCGGCAAATGGATAGTTTCCATATGGGGCGACCAAAGCCGAGTGTCCCGCTGCCGTCGGCCCTGTATACTTGCGCGCTATTTGAGGAGCAGTCCATGGTAGAAGAAGTAGAAATCAACCGCCTCTACTGGCACAGCCGCCGTGGCATGCTGGAGCTGGATGTGTTGCTGGTGCCGTTCACTAAAGAAGTGTACGCGACGCTGGATAAGGTAGACCGCGATCTCTATGTGCGGCTGCTGGAGTGTGAAGACCAGGACATGTTTGGCTGGTTCATGGAGCGCGCCGAATCTGAAGACCCGGAGCTGCAGCGCATGGTTCGGATGATTCTGGATCGTGTCCAGCCCAAGTAATCGCTTCGAATGCCGCTGGCAGGCCTCACGGCTGTTGCTGGCGGCGTATCTGTTTGCCCAGCTGTTCGCGCTGGGTGCCTTGTTGATTATTGATTTGCCCTTCGCAAGCCTTGGCACTCTGTTATGCCTGGCGCATGCCGCCTGGGTGTTGCCGCGTCATATTCTGCTGACTCACCGTTCGTCGATTCGTGGCCTGCGCCGCGACGAAGATGGCTGGCAGTTGTTCACTGCCGAGCGCGGCTGGCACAGCGTGCAGTTGCGCCCGGACAGCCTGGCGCTGCCGCTGATCGTGGTGCTGCGCTACCGGGTGCCGGGCCAGTGGTGGGTGCGCTCGGTTTGCGTACCGATGGATTCGCAGGTCGCCGATGTGCACCGGCGCCTGCGGGTACGCCTGAAGTTCAGTCGCCGTAGGTGGCTGGCACCAGAATAGTGTCGCGGGCTTCGGGCAGCATTTGCGGGTAGTCGAGGGTGTAATGCAGGCCACGGCTTTCCTTGCGCTCCATGGCTGAGCGGATCATCAATTCGGCGACCTGGGCCAGGTTGCGCAACTCGATCAGGTCGCGGCTGACTTTATAGTTGCTGTAGAACTCGTCGATCTCGTCCAGCAGCAAGCGCACGCGATGTTGAGCCCGCGCCAGGCGCTTATTGGTGCGCACAATGCCTACGTAGTCCCACATGAAGCGCCGCAGCTCGTCCCAGTTGTGCGCGATGATCACGTCTTCGTCGGAATCGGTCACTTGGCTGGCGTCCCAGCGCGGCAGGGCGGCGGGCACCGGAATGCGGGGCAGTTGCTCAAGGATGTCGGCAGCCGCCGAGCGTGCATAAACGAAACATTCGAGCAACGAGTTGCTGGCCATGCGGTTGGCGCCATGCAGGCCGGTGAAGCTGGTTTCGCCGATCGCATACAGGCCAGGCACGTCAGTGCGACCGTTTTGGTCGACCATCACGCCGCCGCAGGTGTAGTGCGCAGCCGGCACCACCGGGATCGGGCCTTTGGTGATGTCGATGTTGAATGCCAGGCAACGTTCGTAGACGGTGGGGAAGTGGGTCTTGATGAAGGCTTCGGGTTTGTGGCTGATGTCGAGGTACACGCAGTCGATGCCCAGGCGCTTCATTTCATGGTCGATGGCGCGGGCGACGATATCCCGTGGTGCCAGTTCGGCGCGTGGGTCAAAGCGCTGCATGAAGCGCTCGCCGTTTGGCAGTTTCAAGTGTGCGCCTTCGCCGCGCAGGGCTTCGGTGATCAGGAAGCTCTTGGCTTGCGGGTGGTACAGGCAGGTGGGGTGGAACTGGTTGAACTCCAGGTTGGCCACCCGGCAGCCCGAACGCCAGGCCATGGCGATGCCGTCACCGCAGGCGCCGTCGGGGTTGCTGGTATAGAGGTAGACCTTGGCGGCGCCGCCCGAGGCCAGAATGGTGAAGCGTGCGCCGTAAGTATCGACTTCGCCACTGGCTCGGTTGAGCACGTAGGCGCCGAGGCAGCGTTCGCCGTCCAGGCCCAGGCGCTTTTCGGTGATCAGGTCGACGGCGACGCGTTGCTCCAGTAATTCGATGTTGGGACGTTGACGGGCCTGCTCGAGCAGCGTTTTGAAGATGGCGGCGCCGGTGGCGTCGGCGGCGTGGATGATGCGGCGATGGCTGTGGCCGCCCTCGCGGGTCAGGTGGAATTCGAATCCGCCGTCATCACTGCCGGCGTGTTCGTCGCGGGTGAACGGCACGCCCTGGTCGATCAGCCATTGGATGGCTTCACGGCTATGCTCGACGGTGAAGCGCACCGCCTCTTCGTTGCACAGGCCGCCGCCGGCGTTAAGGGTGTCTTCGACGTGGGATTGCACGGTGTCGGTGTCGTCCAGTACCGCCGCGACACCGCCCTGGGCCCAGAATGTCGAGCCATTGGCCAGGTCGCCCTTGCTCAGGACCGCAATGCGCAGGTGGCTGGGGAGGGTGAGTGCCAGGCTCAAGCCGGCCGCACCGCTACCAATCACCAGGACATCGTGTTGAAACTGTTGGCTCATTTGAAGGATTCCGCAAAAAGCGATCCAAAGGGCTGGCGCAAACAGGACGCCCGGATCGGCGAATCAAAGGGTCACACGGGCCACTAGTATATAGAGGGGGGGAGCGGCACAATAGCCGGGCATTCGTGGCAATGTGAAATTACGGTGCGCAGCTGAGGTCATATGGGCCGGCTATTGAGATGGGAACTTTTTGCATGAGCTCCCACTCAATAGCAGGTTGCCCGAAAGCTGGGAAAACGTTGAGTTTATTGGCCCGTCGGGAGCATTGGACGCGTCAGAAAACCGGCGACAAGATTATTCGCGCAGCCGGCCTAGCCCGCGCTGCGTTTTTCGTGTGTGCCAAATCAGTGCATGCCGGAAACTTGCTTGGAGGGGGAGAACTTTTGCGAGAAGTCCTAGTCTATGTTTGCAAGCCTGATCGTTTAGTTATGCAAGCCTCCTGCGAGTACAACGAGGAGTGTTCATGCTAACCCAGGAAGAGGATCAGCAGCTGGTCGAGCGCGTTCAGCGTGGCGACAAGCGAGCATTTGATCTGCTAGTGCTGAAATACCAGCACAAAATTCTCGGGTTGATCGTGCGGTTTGTGCACGACACCCATGAAGCGCAGGACGTTGCACAGGAAGCCTTTATCAAGGCGTACCGTGCACTTGGCAATTTTCGCGGTGATAGTGCGTTTTATACGTGGCTCTACCGCATCGCCATTAACACGGCGAAGAACTATCTGGTGTCTCGCGGCCGCCGCCCACCGGACAGTGATGTAAGTTCAGAGGATGCAGAATTTTACGATGGTGATCACGGCCTCAAAGATCTCGAGTCGCCGGAACGTGCTTTGCTGCGCGACGAGATCGAGGGCACCGTTCATCGCACTATTCAGCAACTGCCAGAAGATTTGCGTACGGCGTTAACTTTACGTGAATTCGATGGTCTCAGTTACGAAGACATTGCGAGCGTCATGCAATGTCCGGTGGGGACTGTAAGGTCACGGATTTTCCGGGCCCGGGAAGCCATCGACAAAGCCTTGCAACCGTTGTTGCAGGAAAACTAAAGACAGCGGCGACAGCCAAGAGAGGAACCGCCATGAGTCGTGATGCCCTGCAGGAATCGCTGTCCGCAGTGATGGATAACGAAGCGGATGAACTGGAACTTCGTCGAGTGCTCAATGCATTTGATGATGCCGAAACCCGTGATACCTGGTCTCGTTACCAAGTCGCTCGGGCGGTGATGCACAAGGATCTACTAATCCCTCGTCTGGATATTGCTGCGGCCGTTTCTGCCGCGTTGGCCGATGAAGCCGTTCCGGCGAAAGCTGCTCGTGGTCCATGGCGTAGCCTGGGTCGCTTGGCAGTAGCAGCCTCGGTGACTGTTGCCGTGTTGGCCGGTGTTCGCCTGTACAACCAGGACGAAATCGCCGGTGCCGAACTGGCCCAGCAGACTCAGCAACCGGTCATGGCCGGTCCGCAAGTCAAAGGCCCGGCAGTACTGGCCGGCTACAAGGAAAGCTCTGATGCCACTGGCCCTATGGCCAACGGCGTACTTCAAGGGCAATCCGGCTGGCAGGACCAGCGTCTTCCAGGCTACCTGCGTCAACATGCACAGGAATCTGCTTTGAAAGGCACTGAAAGCGCTCTGCCATACGCTCGTGCAGCCAGCCTGGAAAACCGCTAAACCGCTAAGGGGCCCTATGCGCGCCATACCGCTCCTTACGCTTTTGCTCAGTGGTTGTTTTGCACTATCCGCCCATGCCGACGAAGCCCAAGACTGGCTGACTCGACTTGGGCGTGCAGAGCAGCAGCAAAGCTTTGCAGGTACGTTCGTCTACGAGCGTAACGGCAACTTTTCTACCCATGACATCTGGCATCGCGTCCAGGACGGTCACGTCCGTGAGCGGCTGTTGCAGCTCGATGGCTCTGCCCAGGAACTGGTGCGGGTAGACGGTCGTACCCAATGTGTCAGTGGCACCTTGGTTGCCGGCCTTGGCAACTCGCCTGATGCGTCTTCGCGCGCCCTGGATCCGCAAAAACTAACTCAATTCTACGCACTGGCCGTCATTGGCAAATCTCGCGTGGCCGGTCGAAATGCGGTGATTGTGTCGATTACTCCCCGTGATCAATACCGATATGGCTTTGAGTTGCACCTGGATCGTGAAACCGCGCTGCCGCTGAAATCCCTGTTACTCAATGAGCAGGGCCAGTTGTTGGAGCGCTTCCAGTTCACTCGACTGAACACCTCGGCTGCGCCGTCAGATCGTGACTTACAGCCCAGCAGCGAATGCTCACCTGTGGCTGTTTCCAGCACCAAAGCACCCGAGGTACCTGCTACGCACGCTTGGCATCTGGACTGGTTGCCTCCCGGTTTTCAGCTCACCAGCAGCGTCTCGCGAAAAGATACTCAGACCCACGCTACGGTCGACAGTCTGATGTATGACGACGGACTTGCACGTTTCTCAGTATTTCTTGAGTCCACCGACGGTGCGAGTGTGAGCGAAACTCGTACGCAACTTGGCCCAACGGTCGCCGTGTCGCGTCGTCTGAACACGGTCGATGGCGAAGTCATGGTGACGGTTGTCGGCGAAATTCCCATCGGCACTGCCGAACGCATCGCGCTGTCGGTGCGCGGCGAAAAGACCGCCGCCAAGCCATGAGTCGTTAATCCTATGTTCATCCTGACCTTTCAATGTGAGCCTTTGCGTGGTTGGGGGCTGAGAGCATGAAATTTCTGGATCAGTATTTTCACTTGCAAAAAATCCCCATGTTTTTTATAGGTCAGAGCTTGTCGGCTCTGACCTTATTTTGTTCGCGGAACAAAAATGCCGGTCGAAGTTTTCGGCGTTTCTTGAACCCTGTCGCTCAACCCTGCTCGTCGTAATGGGAGCTGTATGTCGATACCACGTTTGAAGTCTTACCTAACCCTAGTCGCCACGGTATTGGTGCTGGGTCAGGCAGTGTCCGCGCAAGCGGTCGAGCTGCCTGACTTCACCCAACTGGTGGAGCAGGCCTCGCCTGCCGTGGTGAACATCAGTACCACGCAGAAGCTGCCGGATCGCAAAGTCTCGAACCAGCAGATGCCTGACCTGGAAGGCCTGCCGCCCATGCTGCGCGAGTTCTTCGAGCGCGGTATGCCGCAACAACGTTCCCCGCGTGGCGGCGGTGGCGGTCAGCGCGAGGCGCAGTCCCTGGGCTCGGGCTTCATCATTTCGCCTGACGGTTACATCCTCACTAACAATCATGTGATTGCCGACGCTGACGAAATTCTGGTGCGCCTGGCCGACCGCAGTGAGTTGAAAGCCAAGCTGGTGGGCACCGACCCACGCTCCGACGTGGCTTTGCTGAAAATCGAAGGCAAAGACCTGCCTGTGCTGAAGCTGGGTAAATCCCAGGACCTGAAAGCCGGGCAGTGGGTGGTTGCGATCGGTTCGCCGTTCGGCTTCGACCATACCGTGACCCAGGGCATCGTCAGCGCCATCGGCCGCAGCCTGCCAAACGAAAACTACGTGCCGTTCATCCAGACCGACGTGCCGATCAATCCGGGTAACTCCGGCGGTCCGCTGTTTAACCTGGCGGGCGAAGTGGTGGGGATCAACTCGCAGATCTACACCCGCTCCGGTGGCTTCATGGGCGTGTCCTTTGCCATCCCGATCGACGTGGCCATGGACGTTTCCAACCAGCTCAAAAGTGGTGGCAAAGTCAGCCGTGGCTGGTTGGGTGTGGTGATCCAGGAAGTGAACAAAGACCTGGCTGAATCGTTCGGCCTCGACAAGCCGGCCGGTGCCCTGGTCGCGCAGATCCAGGACGACGGCCCTGCTGCCAAAGGCGGCCTGCAAGTGGGCGATGTGATCCTGAGCATGAATGGCCAGCCGATCATCATGTCCGCCGACCTGCCACATCTGGTGGGTGCCTTGAAAGCCGGCAGCAAAGCCAAGCTGGAAGTGATTCGTGACGGCAAGCGCCAGACCGTTGAGCTGACCGTCGGCGCGATCCCGGAAGAGGGTGCAACCCTGGATGCGTTGGGCAACGCCAAACCCGGCGCTGAACGCAGCAGCAATCGCTTGGGCATTGCCGTGGTTGAATTGACCGACGAGCAGAAGAAGAGTTTCGACCTCAAGAGCGGTGTTGTTATCAAAGAAGTCCAGGACGGCCCGGCCGCCCTGATCGGCCTGCAGCCGGGCGACGTGATCACCCACCTGAACAACCAGGCGATCAACTCCACCAAGGAGTTCACCGACATCGCCAAAGCGTTGCCGAAGAATCGCTCGGTGTCGATGCGCGTGCTGCGTCAGGGGCGTGCAAGTTTCATCACCTTCAAGCTGGCCGAGTAATCCGCTAGTTCAATAAAAAGCCCCGCTGTCGGTTAACGAAAGCGGGGCTTTTTTGTGGGCGATGGTTTTAGCTCATCATCCCTTTCACCAGGCGTTCCTGTTCGATCAGCTCACGCTGGCGCGCGTCGATGCGCGAGGACAGTGGGAAGTTGTTGCCGGCCCGACGCTTGGCAAAGTCCAGTTGCTGAATAGCCTGCTTGAAGTCACCCACCAGTGCAAAGTACTCGGCACGCGCCTGATGCAGGCCAATGATATTGCCGGACAGGCCGCGAGTCTCTGCCACCTGGTACCACACATCCGGATCATCGGGGCGCGACTTGAGCAACCCGTCCAAGGCTTTTTCAGCATCGGCCGTACGGTTCTGCTTGAGCAGCACATCAATGCGTATCTGATTCAGCGGGTAGCTGCCGGGGTACTGGGCCAGCATCCGATCAGTACGTTGCTGGGCATCCGGCAGGTGGTTGCTGTCGATATCCAGCTCGATCTGCGCCAGGTTGTAAGTAATGTCGTTGGGCGCCTTGGCCAGCAGCGGCTGCAAGCTTTCCCGCGCCTCTTTGAACTGGGTACCCTTGATCTGCGCGATGGCCAGCCCATAACGCGCTATATCGTTTTTCGGGTTCTCGTCCAATTGCGCCTGGAAGCGCTTGGCGGCCAGCCCCGGCGTGTCTTCGTATTGCAACTGCACCCGTGCGCGAATCAACTGGTAGCGCAAGCTGTCTTCCTTGCCGCCCTGCTTGGCTTGCTCGGCACGGTTGCGGGTATCGGCGATCCGCGATTCGGTCACCGGGTGAGTCAGCAAAAATTCCGGTGGCTTGGCATCGAAACGGTATTGGCGCATCAAACGTTCGAACATGGTCGGCATGGAGCGTGGGTCGTAACCGGCTTTTTCCAGATTAAGAATGCCGATGCGGTCAGCCTCTTGTTCGTTCTGGCGTGAAAACCTGCGCTGCTCCTGGATCGCTGCCGCCTGGCTGCCCGCAATTGCGGCAATGCCGGCATCGCCCGCACCCGCTGCCGCCGCGATAATGCCGCCGAGCAGGGCGGCCATCATCGGGATCTGCATGCGCGACTGCGCTTCCACACCTCGCGCAAAGTGGCGTTGGGACAAGTGAGCCAATTCGTGAGCGAGTACCGAGGCATATTCGCCTTCGGTCTGGGCATTCAGAAACAGGCCACCGTTTACCCCGACAATCCCGCCGGGTGCGGCAAAGGCGTTGAGTTGCGGGCTGTCGATGAGGATGAACTCCAGGCGCCGGTCATTCACCTGGCTGGTCTCCACCAGCGTGTACACGCTGGTTTCGACGTAATCCTTGAGCTGCGGGTCATTTAGCTGCGAGACCTGGCCCCGCAGGTAGGCCAGCCATGCGCGGCCCAGTTGGAATTCCTGTTGCGGCGAGACAATGGCAGAACTGGCGTCGCCGAGTGACGGCAGGTCGTCAGCGAAGGCCGGGGAGGCCAGCAGGCAAGCCAGCGTCAGCAGGGTAGGGCGCAAAAAAGTCATGCACAAAGCCTTTCGACAAAGAGCTTACTGTAGCCGGACACTGAGCTTCGGACCAGATATTCTAAGCAGCCCAAACGCATGCCTGGAGCAAACCGATGACCGACGCTGTAGCCTTTGACGCCGAACTCGATGCCAGTGGCCTCAATTGCCCGCTGCCCCTGCTCAAGGCCAAGCTGGAACTCAACCGCTTGGCCAGCGGTGCCGTGCTCAAGGTGATCGCCACGGACGCGGGCTCCCAGCGGGATTTTCGCACCTTTGCCAAACTGGCCGGGCACACCCTGCTGCACGAAGAAGATGCCGCCGGTGTGTACCGTTACTGGTTGCGCAAGGCCTGAACTGTTCGCCCCACCACCCGAGGTTGATTGATGTTCAAAGTGTTACGAGACTGGATTCAGCGCTATTTTTCCGATGAAGAAGCGGTGGTGCTGGCCGTCCTGCTGTTTCTGGCCTTTACCGCCGTGCTCACCTTGGGCGGCATGCTGGCGCCGGTACTGGCGGGCATGGTGCTGGCGTACCTGATGCAAGGCCTGGTCACTACCCTGGAGCGTCTGCGTTTGCCTGGCGGTGTGGCGGTTGGGCTGGTGTTTGCCCTGTTCATGGGGCTGTTGGTGGTGTTTATCGTCGTGGTGCTGCCATTGCTGTGGCATCAGTTGATCACCTTGTTCAACGAGTTGCCGGGCATGCTCGCCAAGTGGCAATCGCTGTTGCTGCTGTTGCCGGAGCGTTATCCGCACCTGGTGTCGGATGAGCAGGTGTTGCAGGCCATTGAAGTGGCGCGCGGCGAAATCGGAAAATTCGGGCAATGGGCGCTGACTTTTTCCCTGTCCAGCCTGCCGCTCCTGGTCAACATCATGATCTACCTTGTGCTGGTGCCGATCCTGGTGTTTTTCTTCCTCAAGGACCGCGCAATGATCGGCCGCTGGGTCAGCGGCTATCTGCCGCGTGAACGGGCGCTGATCACCCGAGTGGCCGAAGAAATGAACCGGCAGATTGCCAATTATATTCGCGGCAAAGTCATTGAGATTGTGATTTGTGGCGGCGTGACCTACATCGCGTTTGTCGCGCTCGGGCTGAACTACGCGGCGCTGCTGGCCTTGCTGGTGGGCGTATCGGTGGTGGTGCCGTATGTGGGCGCGGTGGTGGTGACCGTGCCGGTGATGTTGATCGCGTTGTTCCAGTGGGGCTGGAGCGATCAGTTCATCTACCTGATGGCGGTGTACGGGATTATCCAGACCCTGGATGGCAACGTATTGGTGCCGCTGCTGTTCTCTGAGGCCGTCAACCTGCACCCGGTGGCGATTATCTGCGCGGTGCTGTTGTTTGGAGGGCTATGGGGGTTTTGGGGTGTGTTTTTTGCAATCCCGCTGGCGACGCTGTTCAAGGCCGTGCTGGATGCGTGGCCGCGGCAAGAACCGGTGGTGGCGCCTTTGTTGTAAACGCTTGGGGCGAACTAAAGGTTCGCCCCAATTATGCTTCAAACCTTATTCAATGCCTGCGCCGCCGTCAGCACCGCATCCACATGGCCCGGCACTTTCACACCACGCCATTCCTGACGCAGCACGCCATCCTTGTCGATCAGGAACGTGCTGCGGTCCACGCCCAGGTATTCCTTGCCGTACAGCTTCTTCAGCTTGATCACATCAAACAGCTGGCAAACCGCTTCATCCTTGTCGCTGATCAGCTCGAAGGGGAATTCCTGCTTGGCCTTGAAGTTCTCGTGGGACTTCACGCTGTCTCGCGACAGGCCAAACACTTCGGTGTTGGCGGCCTTGAACGCGGCGTAGTGGTCACGAAAACCCTGGCCTTCGGTTGTGCAACCCGGGGTGCTGTCCTTCGGGTAGAAGTAGATCACCACTTGTTTGCCCTTGAGGGCTGCCAGGCTGAACGTCTGGCCGCTGGTGGCCTGGGCTTCGAAATCGGCCACGGGTTTGTCGATGGCTACCGGCATAGGTACTTCCTTATATTGGGTTCTGTGGGCGCCATGGCTCGATCAGAGCGTCGAGGTTCAGGGCATCGGCGAAATCCAGGAACTGGTCACGCAGCCAACTGATCTGCACGCCGGCCGGCAAGGTCACGGTGAACGTGGCGTTGAGCATGGTGCCGCCGGTTTGCGGGGCCTGGTAGGTGTCGCAGGTGAGGTTTTCCAGCTCTACGTTGTGGTCGATGAAAAACTGGCACAGCTCATTGACGATGTCCGAGCGGTAGGCCGAGCTGACATACGCCACGTAAGGCAGGGCCTGCGGGCGGTTTTCCAGGGCGGCGCTGCGCACCACGTTGACGGTGAAGTTGTGCTTCTTGGCCAAGCCCGGCAGGCCGGTTTCGAGGCGCGCCAGGGCGTCCCAGCTGCCGGAGATCTGCAGCACCAACGCGCTGCACTCGCCGTGGCGGGTGAGGCGCGAGGTCACGACGGCGCAGCGGTTCTCATGGCTGGCGCGGCACAGGACGTTGGTCAGCTCCATGGGGTTGGCGCCGAGGGCACTGATAACAAGGAATTGTTCGCGAACTGTGGGGGTGGACATGCAGCCTTCCTAAAGCGATGAGCGGTCGATACCGTGTGGGCCGTATCGATCAAAGGATGAAGGGTAGCGAAAACCATCGCCAAGGGCTAGGAGGTGGCGTTTTCATTACGCGATCGGTCTGATTTCAGCGTGCTTCAAGCCGCGCTTTGGCCCAATGATGGCATTGCCCGTCGTTTAGTTGCCCCAGAACGCATCCTCAGGCGGTACTTCGCTTGTACAAGCATCTTGGCGCCAGTACCATTACGGCTCTCTTTTTCCGGCAGGAGCGGTTGCATGATTGCGGGCAGTATGGTGGCACTGGTCACACCCATGGATGCACAAGGTCATCTCGACTGGGACAGCCTTGGCAAACTGGTGGACTTCCACCTGCAAGAAGGCACCAACGCCATCGTGGCGGTCGGCACCACAGGTGAATCGGCCACCCTTGACGTGGAAGAACACATCCAGGTCATCGAATTCGTGGTCAAGCGCGTGGCGGGCCGCATTGCCGTAATCGCCGGCACAGGCGCCAACTCGACCCGTGAAGCGATCGAGCTGACCAGGAACGCCAAGAAAGCCGGCGCCGATGCCTGCCTGCTGGTAACCCCGTACTACAACAAGCCGACCCAGGAAGGCTTGTACCAGCATTTCAAGGCCATTGCCGAAGCCGTCGACATCCCGCAGATCCTCTACAACGTTCCTGGCCGCACGGCCTGCGACATGAAGGCCGAGACCGTAATTCGCCTGTCCACCGTGCCGAACATCATCGGCATCAAGGAAGCCACCGGCGACCTGCAGCGTGCCAAGGACATCCTGGCCGGCGTGAGCAGCGACTTCCTGGTGTATTCCGGTGACGACGCCACGGCGGTTGAGCTGATCCTGCTGGGTGGCAAAGGCAACATCTCGGTGACCGCCAACGTCGCGCCGCGCGCCATGAGCGACATGTGTGCTGCCGCCATCGCCGGTGACGCCGTAAAAGCCCGTGCGATCCACGAGCAACTGATGCCGCTCAACAAAACACTGTTTATCGAATCCAACCCTATCCCCGTGAAATGGGCGCTGTTTGAGATGGGCTTGATGCCGGACGGTATCCGTCTGCCGCTCACCCGGCTCAGCGAAGCCTGTCACGAACCGCTGCGACAGGCCCTGCGCCAGTCCGGCGTCCTGGTTTAATTGAGGAAGCACTACGCATGAAGCGATTGGCCGGACTTTCCGCACTTGCCTTGATTATCTCCAGCACCAGTGGCTGCGGTTGGGTATGGGGCCCGGAAGGTTACTTCCGTGACCGCGGCAGCGATTACCTGGAAGCACAAGCAACCAAACCGATGCAATTGCCGCCGGACGTCAACGTCGCCAAGCGCCTTGACCCGTTGCTGCCAATTCCGCGCAACGTCGCCGACGACACCACCAAGGGTGAGTACGTGGTGCCACGCCCGCAGCCGATCTCGGCCGTGGCGGACGCCAGCGACTACAGCCTGCAAAAGAGCGGCGACAACCGCTGGATCATGGCTCAGCGCCCTCCGGCTGAAGTCTGGCCGGTGGCGGTGCAGTTCTTCCAGGACAACGGTTTCAGCATTGATCAACAACGCCCGCAGACCGGTGAGTTCACCACGGCCTGGCAACACGGCAGCGAACTGTCCGCCAGCATGGCCAAGCGCCTGCAGGCGAGCGGTGTAGCGCCCGACAGCGAAGCCCGTGTGCGTGTGCGCATCGAGCCAGGCGTGCAGCGTAATACCAGTGAAGTCTACGTGGTCAGCGCCGAGCGTCCTGCCGGCAGCACTGCCAACGTCGACTTCACCCCGCGCTCGGTCAACATGGGTGTAGACGCCGCGTTGGTCGACGAGATGCTGGCCAGCATGAGCCGTATCTCCGAGAAGGGCGGTTCGGTTTCCCTGCTCGCCGCCGGTAACTTCGACACGCCTAACCGCGTCAGCCTCACCGAAGACGGCAGCGGCAACGTGGTGCTCACCCTGGGTGAAGACCTCGACCGTGCCTGGGCCAGTGTTGGCCGCGCGTTGGAGCAAGGTCCATGGCGCGTTGAAGACATCAACCGCAGCCTGGGCCTGTACTACATCAACGTAGCGGAAAAGGCCGAGAAGAAAGACGACGAACCAGGTTTCTTTGGCAAATTGTTCGGCAGCAAGCCGACCAAGGAAGAGATCGAAACCCGTGCCGAGCGCTACCAGGTTCGTTTGAGCAAGGTGGGCGAGAGCGTACAAGTGACCGTCGAGAAGAACATCAACACCGTTGCGCCGGCTGAAACAGCGCGCAAAGTGTTGGGCGTGATTCAGGACAACCTGGGCTGATCCGATGCGTTTTGCCGTTCTCGGCAGCGGTAGCCAAGGGAACGGCACGCTGGTCGCACATGACGACACGTATGTGCTGGTGGATTGTGGTTTCTCGTTAAAAGAAACCGAGCGGCGCCTGCTACGCCTGGGGGTTCACCCCTCGCAGCTGAGCGCAATTGTGGTGACCCACGAACATGCCGACCACGTGCATGGCGTGGGTTTGCTGTCTCGGCGCTACAATCTTCCGGTGTACCTGAGTCGCGGCACCTTGCGCGGGATGCGCAAACCCATAGAACCCGCCGGTTTCCTGGCCGGTGGCGAGACGCTGCAGGTCGGTGCGTTGAGCATCGACGTAGTTGCCGTAGCGCATGACGCCCAGGAGCCTACGCAGTATGTATTCAGTGGCGGTCAGCGGCGTTTCGGCGTGCTCACCGATCTGGGCTCCTACTGTTCCAAGGTGCTGGGCGGTTACCGTGACCTCGATGCCTTGATGATCGAGTCCAACCACTGCCGCGACCTGCTGGCACGAGGGCATTACCCCTACTTTCTCAAGCAGCGGGTAGGCGGCGAGCTGGGACATTTGAACAACCACCAGGCGGCGTACCTGGTGTATGAGTTGGGCTGGCAAGACTTGCAACACCTGGTCCTGGCCCACCTGAGCAGCAAGAACAACCTGCCTGCGCTTGCGCGGCAATGTTTTGTCGACACCCTCGGGTGCGACCCGGACTGGCTGCAACTGGCCGATCAAGATTCAGGGCTCGACTGGCGACACATCGCCTAGCCCACCATTTAGCAAGCGGAGCCCATCATGGAAAAACGTGAAGAACTCTACCGCGGCAAAGCCAAGTCGGTATACAAGACCGACGACGCCAACCGCCTGATCCTGCTGTTTCGCAACGACACCTCGGCGTTCGACGGCAAGCGCATCGAACAGCTCGATCGCAAGGGCATGGTGAACAACAAGTTCAACGCCTTCATCATGCAAAAGCTCGAAGCGGCCGGCGTTCCGACCCAATTCGACAAACTGCTGGGCGACAACGAGTGCCTGGTCAAGAAGCTCGACATGATCCCGGTCGAATGCGTCGTGCGTAACTACGCCGCCGGCAGCCTGGTCAAGCGCCTGGGCGTGGAAGAGGGCCTCAAGCTCAATCCTTACACGTTCGAGCTGTTCCTGAAGGACGACGCCAAGGGCGACCCGTTCATCAACGAATCCCACGTAGTGGCATTCGGCTGGGGCACCGCTGAGCAACTGGTACGCATGAAGGAGTTGTCCCTCAAGGTCAACGACGTGCTGAGCAAACTGTTCGACGACGCAGGCCTGTTGCTGGTCGACTTTAAACTCGAATTCGGCGTGTTCCACGACGGCACCATCGTCCTGGGCGACGAATTCAGCCCGGACGGCTGCCGCCTGTGGGACAAAGCCACCAAGAAGAAGATGGACAAAGACCGCTTCCGCCAAGGCCTCGGTGACGTCATCGAAGCCTACGAAGAAGTCGCCAATCGTCTCGGCGTACCGCTGTAATCGACGCAAGCATCTGATAGCACGGAAAAAAATCACTTTTTTGGTTTGCTTTCGCGAAACACACTGTTATGATGCGCGCCGTTGGAGAGATGCCAGAGTGGCCGAATGGGACGGATTCGAAATCCGTTGTACCTTCACCGGTACCTAGGGTTCGAATCCCTATCTCTCCGCCATACTTAGAAAAGCCCCGTAGATCAAGGTCTCGGGGCTTTTTGCATTTCAGAATTCTACGTAATGATTCTACGTAAAATACATCACCTGCAACGCCCTTTGTGGCTTCTTCTTGCGTCGATTGGCAACTGCAACACTTTTGCCGATGCTGCCACAGAAGTGGCCGCTAAGATCTAGAGAAGACAAACGTTTTTAAGCGATAGGGCATGGGAGTAGGTCACGGTCGGAATCCCAACAAATTCGGATGAAGGAGCACGAATGGCAGCACATGTGGGTCTCCAGCGGCAGTACATGACAGCGCTGAGCACGAATGCTCCGCAAGTCACCGTGCGAGCAGTGCCTGTCCTGCCCGTCCTCCGTGAAGGAAGCGATCAAGCAGGTCGATTGCAAATCTCCCTTCGCGACACCTGCGTTCCGCGCCGCCTTCCAATAGTGGAAATTGCACATGCTAGGCGTGGTTGCCCGATCACTCTTGTAAAACCAAGAGGTACCTGTAACTACGACGTACTCCGAAGGTGCTCCAGGTTCACCGGAGTGTATTACGAATGTTCTTCTCCCTCCGATGACTATTCGGGCAGCAGTTGAGCCGGGAAGTGGGGGGATCTCAGCGCTACTGTGTTGGCGGACTTGTGCTTGTGGGAAGCCGGGAAACTGATCTAAAGACCTCGGTATAAGGGGAAGGCCCAGCCTGGCTCTGAGGCGCTTCTCAAGATCGTTCCCTGCCTGCTCAAGAGTTGTAAGGAAATCCTCAATTCGCTCACTTCCTTTGGGTTCTTCTGCCCAGCGGTCCAAGTCCAGGATCGCGAACCACCTATTGCTGCTCTTGACTAGCATAGCCGGATAGACGGAGCGTGTTGGATACTTCTTGCGCTCTGCGCCTGTTGTCGCCGATGTTGCCACCATGACCGCTCGGTAGCAGTCTCCAATCTTGTCTGGAGGCAGAAATTCGAGTGCCTCCGGCACATCTAATGCGAGTGGGAGCGTATCAACCAGCCGGCTCCGGTGCAGCATCTCAAATAGTTCTACATGACGCAGTAGGATTTCGTCACCATTGGGAAAGCAATGCACGCGTTCTGTGATCGGTTGGCCAGGCGTGACGAAGCAAGCAATGGGCTCCTCAAAAACGATGACCCAATTTCCAGCGGTAATCACAACCCTACGAAGTGTTCTCCTACCGAATTCGTTCAGAGCAGAGACATAGCTATGCAAGTCTTTGAGGTATTCCGCCCATTCCGCAATAATGCCTGATCCCCTTTGAGACTTATCCTTGAGTGCGAACAGAGCTTCGCAGATGAGTGTCGCCATATTTTTCGCGTCAAGCTCAGAACCTCTCGCACGTCGAGGTTTTGGGATATCAAAACCTTTAGCCTCGACGATTAAAACCGGAGCTCTATCGGTCGGCGATACACCTAAATAGTCAAAATACAGACGATCGTTGTTTGCGCTATATGCTCTTGCCTCTTCAATGACTTGTCCCGGGTTATCCGGATTCCAGTCAAGCGCCCGCAAGAAGTGATCTATGAGGAAGCGTCGCGTCGGACGCTCCAGCATGGAGGCAGGCATCGACTCCGGCGCTACGCTCTCGGCAGTTGCGTACTGATTCCGGAGATACGCCTCTTCTCGCCGAAACTGCTGCATTCCCGTACGTAGCTTCTCGGCGAACGCGCCGGTTTCTGCGAGCAACTTCACCGTAGCAAATCCGGTAGCTCGTAGAGCAACTTGAGTGCTTCTGGCCACCCCGCGCTGGAAAACAGTTCAAGGACGCTCACGAGACGAGCGCGGCGACTCACATCATCAAATGCGGCCCGGTAGTCAGCGAGGTAGCGACGTACCAAGCGGACGACGGAATCGAGCGCCAGGCTTTCATAGTGATAGCCGTCACTGGCGGCGGGCCCGACCACCAGCGCGGCGACCTTGTCGAACACCAGATCGGGCGAAGCACCTGCAAGATGGTCATATAGCTCGACAAGGTGATAAGCGACAGCTGAGTTGCCGGATAGGGCTATTCGATCAAGAATGCCTTCATATTCGGCCAGGAAGTTGCGCATCACTCCTTCATCGCCAAGACCCGCACCGTTTCCGCCGGTCTTTCCGTTCTTGAATGCACCAGAACCGAAATAAAGCTGATTGCAACTATGCTCCATCAAGCGAAGACCGGCCTTGTATTGTCGCTCAGCAGCGATGCGTTGCGGCTCGGTACTACAATCATCCATCAGATCCAGCTTGGCTGCTCCCAAAGCATCGCCAGCCGAGTCAACGATGGCGCGCAATACTTCTCGGGCCCGACTCTGAATTTCGCTATCGCGGTCAGTAGCGTCGTTTTGATAACTGGTAAAGAGTGGGCCGCGAAGCCACGAAACCAATGGCCACAAAAAAGCGTCGGAGTCTTCGAGCGTCCGAACCCAATTCAGTATCCATCCATGAGCAATGTTTCTTCCACCTACTATCCACAAACGGGATGCCATGCTGGCGATCGCCTCATAGAAATCACCCTGCCGGCTTTCCTCTTCCTGCCGGTGGGGCAGCCTAGCGAGAATCCCGCTTATGAATTCTTCACAACGTTCAGGTGCTACTTCGGCAAGGCTGAAAAGAGGGCCACCGATAAAGAAACCTATCACTCCGATATCAATCTCTTCCGCTGCAACCTTCGCCGCCATCCTCCACATGTGATCGCGATCCACTTCCCACAGAGTGTTCAATGACTGCACAACTTGAAGGCGAACGGCTGGTGCGGGGTCATCAAGAGCGCGGATAAGCTGGTCTCGTAAGCTCTCCGCGTTTGAGCTACTGAAGGCGGCCAAGCTCATATAGCTTGATGCGACGTAAACGCGCACATCCCAGTTCCCCCAAGACATGAGGCCGGAGTCGTTGGAATTTCGTGCCTCGGGAAAGGGGTTGACTGCCATCCGATCCAAGATTGCGATGAGAGCGGTTAAGGACGGATGACCCAGTCGGATCTCGCTGTAGTGCTCCGACTGGACGATCTTCTCTACTGCATTGCTGACTGAGCCCCAACTGGCTTGAAGTACCCGCTCATGGGGCGGTGGCGCGGTCAACTGGTCGATTGTGGTTATGACAGTAGCGGTCAGCAACCAGAGTTCGGCGATTGACTCCGGCGTGTCCAACCCGTCGGCGTTGCGAATCAGCGCGTCTAAAGGACGCACAGTTCGCCTCAGCTCAGCGTCGGAGCCTTCATCTAAATCGACTCCATCCCCCTTGAGCAAGCTGTCAGTGAAGTCTTCCGATCTGCCCCAGCCCAGCTTCATCGTCATGTGGGGTCGATTGCCAGTTAGTAGTCCTTGTTGCTCCAGCTCAGTACGCAACTCCCTGAGAGGACTCTCGGCGAGGGACTCGTCCGTAAGGATGGAAAGAAAACGCGCTGCACGGGATTGCCAGATTCGACGTTCATTCTCGTCAGCGCTTCTTACGTTTTCCAGAAGCACAGCTTCGAAATTGCTCCTTTCGGAAACCGACCGCCTTGGAAATACCGCAGCGAGAAAGGTAACCGCATCCCTGACTACATCAATCAGTTCAAGCATGTCATTTGAGGTGGCAATTGGCCATAGCAGGTCGTCTGCCACTCCTGGGCGTTCAGCTGCTATACCAATGATCCGCGCCCAAACCGAAGCTGCGGCTGTCTCTGACATAATTGTATGGATTGAGGCTACAAAGTCTGCATCTGAACATTCCAGTAAAAACTTCACATAGCTGTCAAGTATCTCACTCCCTGGCTGTCCACCATTACGCTCACTGCTTTCTCGCCATTGCTGTAGGGATAGGCTGTCCTCCAAGATGAGCAGTGCATGGTCACCACCGATTGCCACTTTCCGCGGTTCCATAGATCGCAAGTACGAGCGACGATCTGCTGCCAACCCTAGCGTTGCCCGGTTGACGGCAAGGGTGCCGCTGCCGGGCTGATGTGCGAGAAATGACGGGAGAGCCTGTTGTAGGTGCCATCGCGCGTGTTCGTAGTCCTGCCGTTTGTTTGATCGCAATGGCATTATTCGACTGACACTGCCACCCATCCAACTGTCACCTTCTGCAGGCGCCGCACGGTCAAACAACACTTCATAGATTTCCACCGCGAACCCTGGGTCGCTCTTGAGGATGGTTAGAACGCCTTCTGCCAACCATGGCGCCTCTTCATGAGCGTGCTTTGTGAAACGAGGTTCCTGAAGAATGCGAGACAAGAGCTTTCTCGACGCTGTTATGTCGGAATTGAAAGATTTGGTCACCATACGAATAGCGCTCGAAGCAAGATTCGGGAGTGGGGGCTCGAATTGCCAGGCAAGCGAAAGCAATGCGCGCGCCGCTTCTCCAAACTTAAGTGCGAACGCTCGATCAGCGAAGTCACCGCGCTCACTGAGTGTGAATAACAAAAACCTTGCGGCGTCGGCATAGAGTCGGTGCGCCGAGAGTGCAGCCTGAACTGCCACTTCGGCCCAAGACAACATTGCCGAGGAGGACGGTGCGCCTTTGTCTGCAAGGCTCATGCCGACAAATCGCGAGAGCCTCGACAGGGCGGGGCCCATAATATCTGCCTCAATCTTGTCACGAAGAAGATCGCACAGACCTTGAGCATCGGCCGGAGACTCAACGTGTTCCGCCACGGTTCTAAGCGCAACGCTTGCAACAACTGGGTCTATGCCGTTAGCGCTGGTGATCGCTATAGTCAATGCCCAGGTGCTATAACGGCCTGGAGCGTCATCGCGCCAAACGCGCTCCATCGCGAATTTGAGCGAAGGCCCCAGCAGAAGCCCGATTGCCGGGTCTTCAGTGACCTGCGCCTGCAGTCTGTGTGTGTCGGTCCAGTCCAAGTAGAAGCGACCCGCGACATGATCGAAAAGAACGTGATGGGCAAAATGGACACGGTCGCCCGATGCCACAAGTACCCCACTCCGCAGAACGTCGTCGAGCGCCTCGTGCCCGATGTCGATCTTTCTGACGGTGAGGCGCCGACGGTCAATCATTGCCTTGACGGAAGCGGCAACTGCGGTTTGAAGTCGGCTCGACGACAACCGTTGATCCTCGTACTCCTCTAGTAACTCCGACTGCGTCGCAATGCTGCGGATGCTTGCGGCAGCCGTCCCTCCGTCGATCAACTCACTCGCAATTGATAGGTTGAAGACGTTCTTGAGTAGTTCACGCAAAGACGGCGGAGCATGACCTAACAGCTCACCAAGTTGCGTACTCCGCTCCGTCAGTCCAGCAAGCTCGTCATCGTTAAGACGTGGGATCTTGAAGTGTCTCACACTCTCCAGGCCTGGCTCCGCATAGTCTGTTGATGGTGGTGCCCCAACCATTGCCTCACGGAAACGCCTGCCGTTTCGCAAATCGAAAGTGCGGATTGACGCGAGCACTGACCATCTTTCGCCCAGCGTGCGTAATACATCCTCAATGAACCTGGCGAAGAGGCTTTCTGATGGGCCGCCCCGCGAAGCATCCAGTGCATCAATAATTAGGAGTCCGGGGCTGCTACCCGGCCAGTTATGCAGGACATCGAGAATAGGTGCTTCTAGGTCAAAAGTTGTTCGCAAAGTATCGAGTGTAGTCACGCCATACAGGTCATCTACCGATAGGAATACGGTCGGAAGCTCGCTACGCAGTCGCTCCTGCGCCAGTGCTACTAAAACTCCCGTTTTCCCCGCGCCGGGCTCTCCGATGACCAAAAGGCTTCCTTCCTCTGCAGCCGCCTTGAGTATCGGCATGCATCCTCGCGGAATCGCAACGCCTCCATCGATTGTCAAGCGGGAGTGCCGCTCCAGTCGAGCCACCTCCGTCTGCGTTCGCTTTGTCAGGCGCGCAATATCTGCGTCGAACATCGGCGCACACAGGTCCTCATGTCCAGCAGTGCGTAGCAGATGCAGAAGCCCCCCTTTGTCTGTTGGCGCGCCACTTCGTACAAGTCGGCGGACAATTCCGTTCAGGGTTTCTAAAGGCGCATTACCCGCCTCTTCTCCGCCAAACAAGCGCACTCCTAAAGTACGAGCGCATTCGCGGAGATCGCTACCAGTCTCGAAGGCGTCGAAGCGCACTATGTGCAACAGCATTGCAAAGCGAGCCAACTCTTCGTCCGGCACGACACCGCTGCACTGTACCGACCACTCTGCATTTGCGCGATCACGCAGAATGTCGAGTGCGGAACGCTGGCAATTACTTACACGGGCGTAGACCTCCGACCAAGTGCCGCCTGTGTCGAACATCCGACATGCGGATTCTAAATTGTTCAAGGAGGCCGGCGCGTCATTCGCAACCGCTAAGACGGCTGACGTTCGTGCGGGATCGACATAGGACGTGAGTGTCGTCTGGGAAACAACAAAGCGAACTAACTGGGAGATCGTCGATGCTAGGCCAGATTCGGAAGAGTTGGATAGTCTAGGTCGTGTCTTGCATTGGACAAGGATCACGCTGCCATCCGAGAGAGTTACCTCAATGTCGTCGAGTCCAGTGCCGGTTTCAAATTGGAGTTTGATAGGAAAAGCTCCCACTCCTAGGCCGAAGCGACGTCCAACAGGAGTGGCCGTCACAAGATGACTGGCGAACCACACACCAACTGCAGCACCGAAGTCCATTCCTGCTTGGGTTGCCCTGCCTCCAGCCGGTGGCGTAGTAGTTATCAATGCAGCTTCCTCCATTCCCTTTGGCAGCATCCTACAGTTGCGTCTTTCGAGTGACCAGATGTCCGACCCTAAAGTGGCCATCCGACCGAATAGATATGCTCATACTCTTCGACGTCGCGACCTGCACGAGGAACGCACGAGCTCGAAGGCTCAGCGAATCAGGAACGACGGCTGCTAACACCCTGTGGCAACCACTAGATGGTCAAGTCGATGGTGCTTAGGTCGTATGTGAAGATTGAATGATCGCTTTCAGACCAGAGGCTATGCCTGCTATTGGCCGATTGCAGCCTCTCGTGAGGGGCTGGGCGTCAACGTCTGGAAGTTGTGTTGGTACAAAAGTGGTACGCGGCTTTCAGGTCGGCTCTATAGGGCAAGGAATACGTGGACTACTGGATTAGTAGTTCCAATCCATCCTTGTACGTACCCAGATTAGACCTGTGGGTGGGCGGGAGAAAATTCGGTACTGCTCGTATACCTAGGCAATCGCTAAGGAAAGGTCGGCCGCGTAAGCCGAGCTATGAATGCGGTTTCCGCCATCGAGTGGGTACGTTTGGTCGTATGTGTAGCCTTATCCTTCCTCTGCCAGTAATTCTTCAAGCTCAATTGCCAGCTTCGTAAGCTTAACTCCAAGGACGTTGCACAAGTCGCGGACCTGTACTACATCCAGGCGGCGTGTCCCGCTTTCAACGTCGCTCATGAAAGATTGCGGGCGCCCCAGCGCTTTTGAGCACTGGACCTGGGTCAGACCTGCCTCGTCTCGGTATTTCTTCAGCAGTGACAGGAGTGCAGCGTGCTCACGTCTGTAGATCGTTTTAGGCATGGTCGTCAGCTATGGAGATTAGCTGCTCAACCTATATCTGCTTTTCAGATATCTGAATTTCAGATATTTTGTCCGCTCGACAATCCAGTGTTTATTAGGTGAGCACAGTCATGAACGAACGAATCTACGTGCTGAACGGCCAGAAGAAGACCACCAATCACATTCTGCATCTCCTCCTTTGCATACCTACAGCCGGGTTGTGGCTAGTGTTTTGGTTTCTTGTCGCCATGCAGAATAGTAGGCATAACAAAAGAATTGATAAGAAGATCGCTCGAATACTGGAGCACAAAGAATCTGGGAAGTCCGACGTGGAAGCGTACCAGGCTATTCGCAACGAGGATCAATACAAGAACAAAGCGTTGTTGATCATCATTATCGTGATCGTTTTCATTGTCTATCTAAACTCTCGTCACTGAGTGGCGTTGGCTAAGAAAGGGGGGGGAGTTGGATTTGTAAGCCTCTGCTGGCCTCTTAGTCGTCGCGTATGCTGTAAAACGAAGTTTGGGCTGTCTGGTAAGAGTAAGGCTCTCATATCGCACTACAGGAGCTTGAAAGTGTAAAGTTGCTTGACAGATATGGTCTTAAAATGCATATTAACCGCTTTCCAGAAAACCAGAACCGAACGATCTCGACTAGCCCCAGTGCAACGTGAGACGTCGATTTCCTGCCGTCTGGAATTTGACCAAACCAACCAACCGAGGCACTCGCCTATGAATTGAACTACTACACAGGAGCCGAACAGTATGCTTACGTTTACCCTTCGTTTGACCCCCGGCACAATCGCTGCCAACCAAGACGCTATTGCCCCAAGTCCCGATATTCGTTTAACGCTTGCCAATCATTCCACGACAGTTGTTGACGGGATAGTCTTCGACAGAGTTACGGGAGAAGTGCTAGGGCGGTATAACCTCTCGGAGTACGCTCCCGAACCGTTCGATTGTTCAACCCCATCGTACGAAGAGGCTACTGTGTTCGTAATGGACGAAGACGGAAGCCCTGTCGGCATTGCTATAGCGAACAAAAACGACAACAGATATACCCCAAGAATCGTTACACTGCCCACTACTTGTCTCCCTTTGAATGCAGAGAGAGCGGTCAGGAAAGGTCGTAATTCATCGATAGTACAGAACCCACTGTATGCAATCATGCGTGCAGTGAAAATCGAAGAAGTATGTACTCCTTGGCTGGACGATTACATTCATGGGGCAATCAATGTCGGCCCAGGAGTAATCAACGGCAAATACAGCGTCTCTCCTGCTGACGTCGCTATACTACTCCGTCAGCCAGAGATTTCAGTGGAAAGCGCCTCAGGCTGCCTACTGAACCATGATCACGAGCCGATGAGCATTCGGCAGATTCAACGTGTTGTCGAGGCGGCAAGAATTTCCTTGAGAGGAGTCGCACTGTACTTGGAACGCCACCCAGAAATACTTGCTAGGTTAGACTTGACGTTTGATTTCAACACGCTCTGGCCTAGTGCTTCGGCGGAAGTGAAGCCGCTAGGTCAAAGGGAACATTCGAAGCGCCAAGACGTAATGCGCATGCTGGGGCAAGGTGAAGGCATAAAAGCGATTGCCCGACAGACAGGTGTATCAAGGAATACTGTCCGAAAATGGAAAGAAGAACTTATGGCTGAATGAACCTGATTACTCACCCTTGATGGGAAGAGTATCAAGGGGGGGGCAGTAACTTGAATTAACGACAGATATATAAGGGAGCTATTCGCACAGTGCGGAGCACTACGGTGGACTCACGCGTGGATTGCCGTTAGTCGTATCGTCCCGATTCCGGATCAGCCCATCAGTAAATACATCCAGCATCACCACAACCCAAAAAGCTTTTGATCTGGATCTTGATACACCGAAGGTGATGGGCAACAGTTGTCAGCGAGCGCTGACGGAAAACTACTGAATGCGAACGCATTCGTTTATGCACGAAAAATCTAAGAGCAAGATCAAAGGCAAGAGCTGTTCTGTGGTGATTTCTTTATGTATGACTTCGGTTGGACTGGAAGTCCGGTGGCGATATGTCCACCGGAAGGTGGAGGCAATGGAGGTGAATCAACTTTACAGCTCGCGCTGTTACCACCCTTGTGCTTGGTGGGGCCATACGGTGACATATGAAGTGGAGTCGCCACCTTGGGAGCGGTAGCTAAGGTATCTAGGGAAACGTCCTAGGCCGGGGCCTACAGCATGACTTTCGTGGACAGTAAACCATCGTCCCGGTGATGCTTTTACAGCGGCGCTGTGGGTAGTCCTATACCCTTAGGGCAAGCGTCCATCACAGAGAAGATTTCAATGGTGCATTGCACGGCGATATCCCAGCTAAAGGAAGCTACGGCCCTCCAGCGCTTGAGGTTTGAAATGTCACTCCGCAAACAAGGCTGGCAGCGAGTAACTGGTTACTCAGTCTGGACTACCTCCTACCAAGATGAATTGAACCGGGCACCCATTGCCAAGAAAGTAGACCAAGCCTTGAGGCAGGCTGCTCACCACGCCAAATTGGCTACCATCGCTTACGTGGTGCAGATTGGTGATAGTCCGCTGATCCAAGTCTCGTAGGCCATACAGCGTGAGATGTAGACGGTTATGCAGCCTTGGGGCGAAAGCCCCGGTATATCCACCTTGTGGTGGTAAATACGCTGAAAATGACGAGGTTAGTGATTGCCCATATACCTAGAATGGTCCCAGCCCAACCTAGGCGCCTAACAGGCAATCGCTCTACTTCATCGCTGTATTCGATTGCCGTCTTCCTGTAGGTCATCACCGCATCATCTTTTTTCAAGTCGAGGCAGAGTGATGGTGGCGTTTCTGGTGCTAGCTTGTGGCCTTGATAGTAGAGGTTGCAGTCGCCCCAAAACTTTAGTCGTGCCTGATACCTGTCTTTGACCTCGGATTGGCTAGGGTAGGAATCCACCCCGCCTAGGGTAATCGCGGCAAGCAGGATTACTGCAACCGCAACCCACAGCCTTTGCCACCCGTTCAATCGTTCCATTCGCCAGTGCTCCTTGGTCATAGGCATGATTATCCATGCTGGCACCGTAACGTCATACCGTTTTGGAAACCTCTTGATAACCTGGACAAAACCCACTCGAAACCAGTGCGCGATGTGGGCGTTGTTTCTAAGATTGACTTTGTGGCACGTCTGAAGCCCTCTGTTTCCGTAGGGGGCAACGTTAATTTGCTTAGCTCGGGTCCATGCTGACGCCCAAATCGAGGTTTTCACACTAAAACGCCCGTTCTGAGCCGGAACCACCGTTTTCCTGCAAGGCCAAGGCGGCGATAGCCTCCGGCCCCGAAGGGCCGAAAGGGAGAAGTAATCAGCTCAGTAGGCCGAGAGCCACGGGAAGTGTTGCACCAACAGCGGCAGAAACTAGTGGGTGTGCAAGGAAGGCATTGAGCTTGTTCTTCGCTTCCTCTCGCTCTTCCTTAGGGGCGTCCGCGTTGTCTATTGAGGTAAGCACCTCTTTCAGGGCTACTTCAAGATTCTGGACGTTGTGGTCGCCAATCTGGATGCCGGTCGATCCGTGGATGTTGATGTTATTGGTGGTGACGGAAGGCTGCGGCTTGGGGAGGGCGGAATCCTTTGTAATTGTCAGCTCGTAATGGGGGTCAAAACGAGAGTGGGAGTGTCCACCGCTGTAGTATTCGAACTCGTTAATTGTGTAGACGAATTCCTGTCCGTGCACCTTGCGAACGATCTTGTCGCCTTCGGTGATTTCCAGCTCGACCTGGAAAAGCCTAAGGGGGGTGGTGCTGAAAGCACATGCGTACGGTCCGCGACGTTTTCCGTTGTGCTCAATGTAAACTAGGTCATTGCCTGGATCTTGTAACAAGAGATTCATCTAAATCATTCCTGCTGCGTATGTTAAATCGCCACCATAGCTTGATGAGGGTCAATGGATCAATTTTTAGATTGTATTCATTTGGGTATACCCTTGAGACCGCTCGTCGGTGAATACAAGGATAGTATTCAATAGGGTTTGTTTTTATTAATGAACACGGACATACTCAAACCTCTAGAGTTAAATGAATACAGAGGGGAGAGTAATGGCGAGCATCGGCTACATTCGAGTTTCATCCACCGACCAAAACACCGCTCGCCAGTTGGAAGGTGTTGCCCTGGACGAAGTGTTCACAGACAAGGTGTCAGCGGCCAACACTGACCGCCCCGAACTACAGGCAATGCTTCGCCATGTTCGCAAGGGCGACGTTCTCCACGTCCACAGCATCGACCGGCTAGCCCGCTCATTGGAAGACCTGCTAGCCCTTGTAAAGGGGCTCATTGGTAAGGGCGTGGCAGTCTCGTTTCACAAGGAACAACTTCACTTCACCGGCGAAGCCAACCCCATGCAGGAGCTAATGCTGGGTCTGCTGGGCAGTGTTGCTCAGTTCGAGCGTGCGTTGATTCGTGAGCGTCAGGCAGAGGGCATCGCCAAGGCAAAGGAGAAGGGTGTCTACAAGGGACGTGTTAAGTCTGTGGACGATGACGCTATCCGCAAGGCAATGGCAGAGGATGGGGCGAGCTTCCGCAAGGTGGCAAAGGCCCTTGGTGTCAGCTTGAGCACCGTTCAGCGGGCAATGAAAGCCTGACCGTAACGCCTACAGAGCCCGCCAGGAGCGGGCTTCGTTGCACCAGATACAAGTGACAGCACTCGGCTCAACGCCTGCCAGAAGCGAGCCCAGCGGCACCCAACACACGACTTATTTTCAGGAAGCAACAGCTTTCGATGACCGTCAGCGTCCACCGTTGAGCCGTTCCAGCAAATTTCTGGGGGGGGCTTGGTTATTTCCCCCCGCCACAAGCCAATCGCCCATTGAGTTGCGATCCTAGTTCAGCGGCGGGCAATAGATATGGCTGAAAATCACCTCTTCTTGGTAGCAGCTAACGTTTCAAAGGCTTCCAGTGCCCCGGCAGGCAATCTGATTAACTCGCTCACAGGGCGTGCGATTTCAGGATGAAGATACAGGGGCGAATTTATAGCGACAAAAGGGTTCAGCCCTGCACCAGGGGAAATAGGTTCATCATTGCCGAACATTGCATTACGCCAGACAAGGCCCTCATGGGCGGGTTTGCCTTCTTCTGCTAAAACTTTCTCCAGCAATCCATTAGGGATGTAGCCGTCAGTTGGAGCACCTTCAAGTCTTTCTCTAAGCTCCGCGAGGTTGGCTAGGAGTACAGACTCGTTTGGCGTGTCGTTGTAGTGCTTTATACCCAGCGGGACGCAATACTGTCGGAGTCGCCAAATGAGCGCGTCGAGCCCCGGCAGTTCGTCGTGAAGCAAGAAGACTGAGGATACTAAATACCTATCGCCCTCCGAGTCAGCTAGATGCTCGAAGACTTTTCGCTCCCGGTCGGGAAGCGAAATATCGAATCGCAACCGTTCATTTACGAGCCGCAAGCCCTTGTTGAGGTCATGTCCTACATTCTTGGAACTAACCCTGCCCAGCAGGAGCATGCACTTCAAATACTTCTCGACCGCCTGCAAACCGGACCAAATAGCTTGAGTCGGCAGACTGGCCCTGAGTGCGAGTCGTGCAGCTATATAATCGCCATCCCCTATATCCCTGAAGCTTCTGATAGCTAGATCGTTGATCCATGCGCTCTCTGTGGGTGTCTGATACCCGGCAACAAATTCGTCCAAGGTCCTTTTCATATTGGTGCCCATCTTCGCCTCGTGCTCGATACGGTTTCAGTCTGAGTATGCACACCTGACACGCTGTGCACCCGCGACTTTCGTAAATGCTATCCTCTCGCCACTAAATCAGGGATGGCGCGCGGACAAATGTCTATATGGACCTTCAGTTTAAAGAAATCTGTACTCCTCCCCATCGGCGGCATCGTCGCTACTTGGCTTCTGACTAAGATTCTTGATGCCTATCTCGACATAACGATTCTGGCAAACTTGTGGGGCTGGCTTGTCCAGCGTAGTGAGTGGCTTTTTCAGGAGGTTCCGATGCCCCTTTGGCTTTTGGTGTGTACGACCATCTCTGGTCTGAGCGTCATTGCCGCGCTTGCGTACGCACTGATGGAGCTACGGCGATCAGAGTGCGAAATTCACCGGCTGAGGCATCCAGTAGACACGCCCCTGAACGACCTTGAGCATATGGTATTGATGACGATTGCAGGCTTTCTGGAGAACAACATGCACGCTAGTAGAAGGGATCTTCAGGAGCGCGTCGGTACAACACCGTTACCAGTACAAGCTGCTCTAGATGTCCTGACCACACGCGGCCTTGTCGGTGATGAGCTGGCTGGTAACGCGGTTTATATTGGCCTCACCCCAGCAGGGCGAAGGTATGCGCTGCATCCGGATAATTTAAGACGGACTTAGTTGTTCTCTGCAAGCCTTCAGATGCTGGACGTTTTTATGCCTTCAAGGATTGTGTCGGCGGGTGGTTGTGAGCTGTAGGATTCAGTCAAGGGCAGCTAACTGCTTGGGATCGTGGGGAGCTTCTTGATCGCGGCAAGCTTCTGTTTGGGTGATGAGCCCTTGCTGTAAACGTCAAACGTCACCGTTCCCGATTCATGACCGGCTAGCTCTCTGATCAATCTGTCTGGCACATCTGCTCGCACTAACTGGGTGATCACCGTCGCACGAATCGAGTGGAATACGTGCGTACGCCCAAACCCATTGGCCGTTTTCAATCTGCCAAATGCCTTGCTAAGAGCGTCTGACCGAATGCCGTATTTGTTTTTGCTTTCGGACGGTATTAAGAATCCATCGGTAGAGGTGTCGGCAAGGCGAGCAACGAGCCTCTTTAGCTGCGGATGAATAGGGACCTGTCTGATTCCCGCGACAGTCTTTGAGTCCGTGATATCGAACATTGGCACGCTTTCGATAGTGATCAAGTTCTCCGTGCGAAGCTGGCATAACTCCTCGATTCTGCCGCCGCTGAGCGCTCCCAATAGGATCAAGTCTGCAAGTGTGTTTAGGCCCTGCTCCTTTGCCGCCGTATGAAGGGCGCCAATTTCTTCGATGGTGAAAGCTTTCCGTGCTGCTTCCTTCTTTGCCTTGCCCTTGACGGTGGGCAGGGTGTGCTTTTCGAACGGGTTAACTTGGCCTTTAAAGGTCTGTCGCCACTGCGGTTCATGCGTGCAAGCCCATTGCCAGAACTGGCTGCCAGCGAGCAGGTATTGCTGCTTGGTTTTGCTGCTTAGCGTCATACCTTGCAACCAAGTGCTAACTGCATCGAAGTCGAGAGGACTACCGGATTGTTGAAGATGGTCCGATAAGCTCAACAGCTTCGCTTCCTGCTGGTTTACCGTCTTGAGTGCCACGTGATGTTCAAGGCGGTATGTGCGGAATGCTGCCAGACGTGTCTTGGTGATAGGGGAGCGAGCTTTGTAACTGGTAGGGTCTTTGATCAGGACTGCCAGTTCGTCCTTCTGATCAGGGGTTAGGTTGTGACTTTCGGTCAATCGTCTTCCCACAAACCCCTTGAACAGGTCGGCTAGGTCATCCTCAAGTTTGATCATCCCCATTGGCTCACCCCTGCGGCGCTCAATCATCGCTTTAAGGGCTGCTACTACCTCCGGGTTTTCCATCGCCTGCTTCACCGCTTCGGGATCAGGCTCTGGCAGAGGTGGGATTTTCTCGCCGATTCTTTCCCGTTTGGCGCTAGTCGCCATTTGGTCAAGTTGCTCAACCATCATGGCTACGTTGTCTTGCCAGCCATCCTGCAACTGTTTGCCTTGCCGTGCGATTTTTATCTGACTTTTCCAAGCGTGAAGGATAGGTAGGCGACGGTATAGGGCTTCTTCTCTCGATCCCGTTTTCAACGATTGGGATAGCACCTTGCGACCGCCAAATGCTTCCCGCACGTCCTTGGGGACGTCCAGCCTTACGTGGTACGTGCCGCCTTGGAGTTCTAGGTTGTTTGCCTTTGCCATGATCATCTACCAGCGGCCAATTCTACGTAAAGATTCTACGTAGATTCACATGGAAAGCCTTGTGGTACAATGGTTGCTGGGTTTTTTCGTGGTGTGTGGCGAGTCCCTATCTCTCCGCCATTATTGAATAACGAAAAACCCCCGATAACTTAATTGTTGTTGGGGGTTTTTTGTTTGGGGCAGAAATGTCGAGGCGATTTCTGCTACGGTCATTCATCAGATGACACGTGGAGCGCAACATGAACGTTGAGCAAGTGTTGGCTCACTTATTGGCCGGTATTCCTGATCTGATCGCGGTTTATGTCTTTGGCAGTCAGGCGACAGGCGAGGCACATGCTGACAGCGATCTGGACTTGGCAGTGCTTGTTGCGGGCTCTGTGGATCCGCTGCTGTTGTGGCGGTTAGCTGGAGAGCTTGCTGACATTGTGGCGGTGCCCGTTGATTTACTCGACCTGCGGGCTGCGTCCACCGTCATGCAATATCAAGTCATAACAACAGGGCGCAGGCTCTGGAACAAGGACGGCCAGGCAGGTATTTTCGAGAGTTACATCCTCAGCGAAAAAACCGAGCTGGACACTGCAAGGGCAGGGTTGCTGGCCGATATCCAGAAGGAAGGAAAAGTGCATGGTCGATGATGTCCTCATCAACAAAGCGTCGAGCATTGAGCGTTGTGTCGCTCGCGCTCGCGAGGAATACGACAAGGACCCTGCCAGTTTCGCTACTGACTTCACCCGTCAGGATGCGGCGATTCTTAATATTCTGCGTGCGTGTGAGGCTGCTCTGGATATGGGACAGCATCTAATTCGACGTGAACGACTGGGTGTTCCTCAGGGCGCTCGAGACGTGTTTGAGTTGCTGTCACGAGGCGGTTGGGTCCAATCGTCTCTGTTGACCAACCTGAAAAATATGGTCGGTTTCCGCAATATCGCAGTGCATGAGTATCAAACGCTTCAGTTGCCGATCACTGTTGCAATCATCACTCAGCATTTAGGTGATTTTCTGGCGTTTAGCGCCTTTATCCTGACTAAGGATGCAGGGCAGTCAGCGATTGTCACAGATACTGGGTTCATTTGAACGAGCTTGACTTGGCCTCCGTGGGCTTTCTGTTCGAGCGCAATCTTGCGAAGGATGTCGGATCTACTGCTAGCTCAAACGCTCGCCCGCTTTACGATAAGCCTGTTCACGCTCCCGTTTATCAATGGCCACCACCACCACTGTGATTTCCTGATCGATCACTTGATAAATCAGCCTGTAACCACTGCTACGTAGCTTGATTTTGTAGCAGTCGGGCAGGTCATGCAGGCGATTGGCTTCAATGCGTGGGTTGTTCAGGATGGCCACCAGCTTCTTCTTGAGCTGCTGACGAATGGTGTCGCCGAGCTTTTGCCACTCCTTCAATGCACGCGCATCGAAATCAAGGCTATAGGTCATCTATAGAAACCTTTACCCGTTGAGGTGATGCCAATCGTTCCCGGACGGTGGCCATCAACTCTTCATCTTCCTCAGTCATCAGAACGGGCTTGAAAGGTAGCTGGCCGCGGTCCGCCACGTATTGCAGGGCCTGGCGCATCAGTTCGGAAGGTGTAACGCCGAGTTTTTCCAGTTCGCGATAGGCGCGCGCTTTCAGGTCGTCATCGATACGGATGCTTATAGTCGCCATGGGAAAGATGCTCGTGTAATGACAATGGTCATTACAGTGGACCAGGAAAGGCCTATTGGCAAGTTTGTCGGGACGTATGGCGTTCGCATACTCCCTTGTCAGCGCATCACAATGTCCATGTGTCATAGAAGCTCCTCAGTACACCAGCGATCTTTTTTAGGCTAGCCCAGGGGCTTGAGTGCACAAGCTTCATTTTGGGAACACTCGTTACTGGGCATTTCCATAAGCGTGATTACCCGTGGCGTTGGCTCTGCAGCTCCCTCACGAGCTTGCACTGGTTGAGGCAGGACGCTAACCTTCCGCCGTCGCCCTCATGGCGACCGGTTTTGACAGACCGATATACAGGTGTACGACCTCCATACGATTACAGGCCTTTTCTGCTGTGACGTCGTTTTATGGCGGCTGTGCGTGGGGCATCTTCGGGTGCGCCGGGTCCTGTATACCGGTCTGTCAACCCGCGCATAGCTGCCACCTGATTCTGTTTGACAGCAGAATGTGACAGCTCCCATTGCATACAGGAGCTACAAAATGAACACGACCAACCCTGATTCTGATTCCGAGTTTTCCCCTCGCAAAATCTTCCACGTAGGCGCCGACGTCGGCTCCGAAGAAGCCCTGGCCAACGCCTCCGAAATCCTCGCATCCGCCCTTCAAACCGCCTACCAATGCGCCGAAGACCCGGACAGCACGCAGTCACCCGTGATCATGGGCCTGGCGCAATTGATCGAGAACGCTCAGGCACTGGTGGACGCTGCACTTGAGCGTCATTTCCCAACGGATAAACCAGGCAACTAACCCAATACCCCTGAAACAAAAAAAGCCTGCCGAGCTCAATGCTCGGCAGGCTTTTTAGTGGTTGCCGAGTTGTATCAGCCAGGCTGCGCCGCCAAGCTATTACTCACATTACGCCCCAACACCAGCACGGTCACAAACCCAAGCCCCACCAGCGCCGTGGCCAGGCTCAAGAGCATTGCGCTGCCCATCTGGTCGACGATCCGGCCGCCAAAGAACGAACCCAAGGCGATGATCACCTGAAACAGGGCAACAAACAGCGGCATACCGCGTTCCACATCCTTAGGTGCAACCACAAACATCCAGATACTCGCGCAGGCCGGGAAGGCGCCGAAGGCGAAGCCCCAGAGTGCGATGAGCATCGCGGCGCCGGTCATGCCGGTGGCGAAGTGAGGGAACAACGCGGTGCTGGTGCCGATCATCAGCGCGACCAACAGCAGGGTGTGGCGCACGCTGCGGTTGGCGGCGAAACCGGCAAAGACGTTGCCCATCACGCCGGCCACGCCATACAGCAGCAACAGCGAACCGATGGTCGGGCCGTCGAAGCCGGAACTGTTTTTGAAGAACGGCGCGACATAGGTGTAGGCAGCAAAATGCGCCAGGCCGATCAGCAGCACGGCGATCAAGCCGACCCGCGCTTGTGGGTTGATAAACAAGGCCGGCAAGTCACGGATCTGGATGGCTTTTTCCGGAGTGAGCCTCGGCAGCAGGAACACCTGCGCCAGCAACACCGGCACGCCCACAATCGCGGTCACCAGGAAGGTCATGCGCCAGCCCATCAGTCCGCTGAGCCAGGTGCCGACGGGTACGCCCAGTACGGTGGCCAGGGTCACGCCCATCATGATGATCGAGGTGGCCTTCGCTACGCCCACGCCCTTGGGCGCCAGGCGGCCGCTTAGAGCAATCGCCGTGGCCCAGAAGCCGCCGATGCTGATGCCGAGCAGCACACGGCCGAACAGCAGCAGGCTGAAGTCGCTGGCGTAGGCCACTACCGAGTTGGCGATGATCATGATCAGCGTCAGGCCGATCAGCAGGTAACGACGGTCCATGCCACCAATGATCACCGACAGCAAAGGCGCGGCAAGGGCGGCCATGATGCCGGGCAGGGTCACCATCAGGCCGGCGTGACCGGCACTGATGCCCAGGTCGCTGGCGACGTCATTGAGCACGCCCACCGGCAGAAACTCACTGGTTACCAGGGCGAAAGCGCCTACGGCGACCGAGAGAATCGCCAGCCACTGCTGTTTGACACTTTGTTGATTATGTTCGGGGCGGCCGCTGTGGGCCTGGCTGGGGCTTGGCATGGTGTCGGTTCCAGAAGGAATGTCGCCTGAAGCCAGGCGAAGGGGAGGGAAAGTGGAGGCGATTATAGGAACCGGTGCTGGCAATCACACAGGCGCTCGTTTCGATAATAACCATCAGTGCAATCGATTCGACGCTCTGGGGCGGCCTTTATGGCCTGTGAGCCAGCTTGCTGTGGCGAATAGTCTTGAGGTGAGCACGCTTGTTGTGGCGAGCAGGCTTGCCCTGCGTTGGGCTGCGTAGCGGCCCTGAAACCTGCCGCCGCGATCTTCCTCCAGGCACTGGGCGCCTGGGATGGGGCGGCTTCGCCGCCCAACGCAGGGCAAGCCTGCTCGCCACAACGAGCCTGTTTGCCACACCAAACCGGCTCGCCACAGTGACAGTGTTTACGGTTGAGCGGCGGTCTCTGCGGGCGTATGGGTGCTCTGCGCGGTCATCTGGTCATGGAGTTTGCGGGCCACACCCAAACGCGAGAGCTTGGTCAAGATACAAAAAACCGCAAATATCGACAGGCAGGCGATGAACAGTAAAAAGCCTTTTTGCTCTTTCAATCCAGTCTTTACGTTTTCAACGTAGGTGGGCGAAAGAAACAGCATGCAAATAGTATTGATGGTGCCTTCGGAGAAGTCCTCGTTATAAAACTTTTCCAGTGCCGTCGGTGATTTGCATTCGTCGACAGACAGCGTTTCACTGGGCAAGAAATGGAATTTGGCGTTGTTTTCCGACAGATAGAAAGACGGCACATCCGCGGCTTTTTTCAACGACACCATCAGGTAGCTGGAGTTAGCCAATGGCGGCGTAATGCTGATAATCGCCAGGAAGAAGATGCCCAACCCCAAAAACCCATTACGTTTGAAGGGTGTGATCATTGCCTCTTTAAGCGATAACTGAGTGAAGTCTTTCCAGTCAATGTACTTTCTGATCCTGGCCACATCGTTGTAACTGAAGTTGTTGTCAGTGATCCATTTATCCGCCTGCCGCGCGTGTTCCAGGTTTTGCGCGGGGATATTGAATTCGAACCGATAATATTCAACTTCGCGCAGGTCTTTGCGGGTGGCTTCATATTTTGGGTTTTCAAACGTGGTCGAGCCACCGAAGAACCGCCACATCAAGTCACGCAGAAATATCAGCGAGCCCGAGCGTGAGTAGATATATAAAACCAGCGCACATATTGCCAGGCCACTGAGCAGCCCGACGATGGCGGCGTAGTTTTGGAATGTCCATGTGACGATATTGTCGTTGAGTGCAGGTTGGGACATGCAGGGTCATCCTTGAAGGGTTAGTAGAGCGGCGCGCAGGCGAAGTTGCCGTGACCGGCCGGGCGGAAATCTAATAAAAACAAGGCGACTTTTCAAATATTATCATTGTGTGAATATCGATCTGGGCGGGTACTACATAGCACTGGAATCTTTCTTACATCTTTTAAAAACAAAGGCTACAGCCAGTTCGTTGCGAACGGATATTTAACTCACTATCTTCTGACGACGAGTCGTTCACTCGTAGGGTTTCCCTCAAACGCAAAGGAAATGCACCATGAGCAAAAACACAAAAAAGACCTCCAGCACGATGGCGACGTTGGCCGCCGAAACCTTGAATAATCCAAACGCCTCGGCCATCGCCAAAAGCCTGGCCGCGTCGGCGCTGTCCCAGACCGGTACGGATAAGCAGACGAGCGCACACATGGAGGAGAAAGCCGGCAAAGCCCTTCAAAGCGATAAATACAGTGAGGACACCAAGTCCCTGGCGGCATCGGTCCTCTCTCAAGCCAACAAAGAGCGTGGCAGCTGAATCATAAACACCGCATAAAAACGCCCCGTCGCTGAATCAGCGGCGGGGCTTCTTCGTTTCCCGATCAGTAAAAATTATTCGTCCCTCACCGAATAACTTTCGCCACTGCGGTGTTCACTCCACAGACCACCCAGGAAACGTCCATGAACACAGCATCCGATCGCTATGACCGCCTCACTCGCAGCTTCCACTGGCTGACCGCCGCCGTTGTGATTTTCATGTTTGCCAGTGCGCATATCTGGGAAAACCTGGAGAAGGGCACGCCGCTGCGCAAGGGCCTGCAATCGGTGCATATTTCGTTAGGTATCGCCATGGCGCTGCTGGTTGTCGCGCGGATTCTGTGGCGTGTGTTCGGCGGCACTCGGCCCAGGGCCGACAGTCACCCAGCGCTTAACCTGCTGGCGAAATTGGCACATGGTTGCCTGTACCTGTTGCTGGTGTCGCAGATGGTGTTGGGCTTTTTGTTTCGCTGGGCTCAAGGTGAGCCCTTCAATTTTTTCGGACTGTTTGCCGTGCCCGCGCCTTTTGTGATCGATCATGCCTGGCGGGACACCTTGGGCGGCCTGCATAACAATGTGGCCTGGGCGATCATCATGCTGGCGGGCGTGCATGCCATTGCTGCGCTTTGGCATCACTACGTGCTGGGTGACAGCACCTTGCGCCGCATGTTGCCGGGCGCACGCAATGCGCTTTAACAGTGATGTTTCCTCCCTATTGTTACGGAGTAAGACAACCATGAAGACCCGCCAAGCACACCCCGTCACCTACCGCACCGCGCTGTTCTTCGGCGCTTGCCTGGCCGCCGCTTTGCTCGCAGGCCAGGCCCACGCCTCCGGCGATGAGTCGGCCCCGCCCAAGCCCAACTGCCCCAAAGGCCAGGTCTGGGACACCAAGACCGGCAAGTGCGTGCTGCAAACCAGCAAGGCCACCTCTGATGCCGACCGCACCGATTACGCCTATCGCTTGGCCAAGGACGGGCGCTTCGATGAGGCGCTGAGCTTGCTCGACACCCTGCAAAATCCCAACACCGCCAAGGCCCTCAACTATCGCGGCTACGCCACGCGCAAGCTGGGGCGCACCGATGAAGGCATCGGTTATTACCTGAAGTCGGTCGAACTTGACCCTGACTATGCACAGGTTCGCGAGTACCTGGGTGAGGCCTATGTGATCAAGGGCCGGGTCGACCTGGCGCAAGAGCAACTGGTAAAAATCAAAGCCTTGTGCAGTACCACCTGCGAAGAATACGAAGACCTGGCCGCAGCCATCGCCGCAGCGCCACAGGCTTGAACGCCGTGAACCGGTCCGCAGGAGGCAGCCATCGTTCGGGACGCTGAGTTTCGCCGCGAGTTGGGCCAGTTGTTGCCACGGTTATGGCGATACGGGTGGGTGTTGTCGCGACAAAAGCACCTGGCCGAAGACCTGGTGCAAGCCACCTGCGTCAGGGCCTTGGAGCGTGCCGGGCAATTTGTGGCCGGCACGCGCCTGGATCGTTGGTTGCTGGCGATCATGCATTCGATCTGGCTCAACGAACTGCGCTCGCAACGGGTGCGCCAGGGGCAGGGGTTTGTCGATGCCGAACAGGCATTGTCGTTTGATGGTGAAAGCCAGGCACAGGAGCAAATCCTCGCTGCGCAGGTGATCAAGCGCGTTAACGGCTTGCCCGAAGCGCAGCGTGAAACGGTGTTTCTGGCGTATGTCGAAGGGCTTTCATACAAGGAAATTGCCGAAATCCTGCAGATACCTATCGGCACGGTGATGAGCCGGCTGGCCGCTGCTCGCATTAAGCTTGCCGAAGCCGCCTCCCCGACAGCCCAGCAGGATAAAGCCAACGGAGAACGGCGATGAGCCATACCGATACACCGTCCGATGAGCAGCTAGTGGCTTATCTGGATGGCGAACTGAGCACCGACCACCATCAACGGATCGCCGACCAGGCCAGCGTTGACCCGGCGCTTGCCGCACACCTGGACACATTGCGCTGCGCCGACTTGCCGTTCAAGGCTGCCTTCGACACGGTGCTGGAACACGCCCCGACCGAGCGCCTGCGCGCCATGCTCAACGCCTTGCCACCGGCACCGCCCCAAGCCTGGAGCCGTCGGCGTTTTCTTGCCGTGGCCGCGAGCTTCGCGGTGGCCGGCGTGGCGGCCGATCGCCTGTTCATGGGGTGGCAGCGTGCTGAATCCGGCCAGGGCTGGCGAGCCTCGGTGGCCGAATACATGGCCTTGTACACGCCACAGACTCTGGAAAACCTCAGCTTGGATCCGGCCTCTCACACGGCCCAGTTGACCTCTGTGGGCGCACAATTGGGTGTGTCGTTATCGCCTGAGTCCGTGAGCCTGCCCGGCGCCGAATTCCGACGGGCGCAGATCCTCGACTATGACGGCGTGTTGATCGGCCAACTCACCTACCTCGATCCACGCCACGGCCCTTTGGCACTGTGCATTACCGCCAGTAAAAAGGGCCTGCAGCCGCTGGCCAGCGAGCAGCGCCGAGGCCTGAACGTGGTGTATTGGGCCAATCCTGCCCATGCTTTCATGCTGATTGGGCGAAACCCCGTGGAGGATTTGCAGCACATGGCCAGTGGCGTCGAACGGCGCTTGCTGGCCTGATCTCAGTGAGTCGTCGTTTGCCTGGAGACGCTGCTCAGTAGTGCGCAGGCGTTTTTTCGTAGCCCGCAGGTGTGGGCGCGCTAATTCAGCGTGGGTTCCTCCACACTCTCGATATTGGCTGCCACCCACTCTCCGTCAGGCCCTCTTACCAGGTCATAGGTGACACTTTGCCCCTCTCGCAACACCAACCCACTCTGGCGAGAGGGGGTGTGCGAAAGAAGATGTCCTGTTCATCATAGGCAACTGCGCGGTGATGGGGTGCACTGCGGGTGACGTTGGCAGTCTGTGGAATCTTTGTGGGCATGGCCGTCCTCCTGTTTCAGTGCAGTGCGTTATCTGTTTCGGGCGGGTTATGGCTGTATGCAAATCGCCATTCAAATCACTTGAACCTCTTCGGCTTGCATGCCTTTTTTTCTCCTGATGGCAACAAAAGTGACTTGTTGTCCTTCTTTTAATGTCTTGATACCGCCCGCTTGAGTAGTGCTGAAATCAACGAGAAGGTCGTCTCCACTCTGCGGTGTGATAAATCCAAAGTGCTTTTCGTCGTTGAACCACTTCACTGTTCCAGTTTGTCTATCGCCCATTTTATCTATCCCTCCAATCCAAAATTGCCCGCTTAAAGCCACCGATTTACCGGTAGCCGTATCTATAAGAAAAGGCCCAAACCGACTTCGAGTCAACGCTCTGCGGGACCAGCGGTACTGTCATTCCTGACAGGTTTATGGACTTCAAAATGGGCACATACTGCGAGGTTTTAGGGCGACACTGTGCGTACCGCCGGCGTCAGTTCCAGCACCCGATTGCGCCCACCTTCGGCCAGCAAGTAAGTGCCTCGATCCGTCGGCACAATCGACTGCGGCGCTTTGAGAAACGACAAAATCGTCTGTTGCTGCCCCTGCTTATCAATCAGCAACAACCTGGCACGGTGCGTCGAATCCTCATTCACCCACAGCCCTCGCTCATCGCACATCAAGAACGTCGGTTTGTTCAACCCCGACAGCAACACCGGATCGCTGCCGTCATCGGTCAGCTCGCGCACCACGCCTTTTTTCTTTTCGGTGTAGAGCATTCGGCCATCGGTGCAACGGGTGATGGATTCGCCTTCGTGCAGCTTGTCGCGTATGACCGTCAGCGACTGGTCACCCCAGCGATAACGCAATAGCCGCCCGTTGTCCTTGCGGTCTTCGATGGCGTAGAGGTCGTCGCCCTCAACCCACAGGCCTTGCACGTTTTCGCCGCGAAACAGCTCGCTAACCACACCATCCTTGAGAAAGCTGACCGGGGCGTTGCCGGTTTCCTGGCTGAAGACCCAGCCGCCGTGGGTGGCGAACATGCCGTCGGGTTTGGACAGGTTGCCGACTACCACATCGCGTCGCCCATCGGGATGGATACGCACGATGCTGCCTTTGGCATCATTGAGTTCCTGGCTGATCATCAGCGAGCCATCCGGCATGGGCATCAATGAAGCGGCTTTGGGCACGTCACGGTGCACGGTTTGCACGCTCCAGCCGGTCGCGGCGCTGACGGGGTAGAAACTTTGCCAGGCGAAGAATCCCAGGGTGGCGACGACCAGCAAGCCGGTCAGGCTTAACCCCCAGAGCAAAGGTCGACGCGGATTTGGGGTGTCAGTCATTTTTTCTTCCTTGTTTTTGGGCACGCCGTCGGTGGGCGTGAGGCTTGCTCTCATCCGTGATTCTGAAATTGGGCAGCATAATCCTGGCCGCCGTAAAACACGCCCAGGATTGACACGGTTTCAGTCTCGGCGGCCCCGCTGAATGCGATGGCGGTGGTGTGCCGGTAATGGATGATGCGCAAGGCAGGCAGCAGGTCGTTACGGCATTTACCGCGCAATGGAGACACGCTAAGGCTGTCGCAGTAGCTGATGATGTTGTCGACAAAACGTGCTGCAACGTCGGGGGCTTCGGTTTTGCTGATGTAGTCTTCGAGGGCTTCGAGTTGGGTTAATGCCTTTGGTGCAAAGGCGACCGAATAACTCACGGTTGTTCAGTACCGGTTCGCCGGCGCTTGGCTGCCATGTGGTCGCGAACCTGCTCGGTGGAGAGCGCTCGGCCAGGGGCTGCATCGAGAGCGGCTGCGGCAGGGATCACCTGGTCGCGCAACCAGTCTTCCATGGCACGGTCACGGGCCATCAGCGCTCTGAGGCCGTCGCGTATCACTTCACTTTCGCTCGCGTATTCACCGCAAGTGACCTTGGCTTTGACCAGGGCGGCCATTTCGAGTGGCAAGGTAATGCTCATTTGCTGGGTCGAGCGCATGTCGAAGCCCGCAGATAGTGGGTAGGATTCAATCCTACTTGACCATTGGCGTGTTGCAAGGAGCAACTGACCGATGTCGGTGTCGGGCGTCTCATCGTCGATCCAAAACAGGTAGGGGTTCTGGCAGGTTTCCATGGGCGTTTCTCTCTCCTTTGAGTAACTCAGGACGCAAGTATTGACGCTTTTTCGCGACTGCGTGGCGCCACTCGGCCAATAACGCACTGATATGTATGACTTCATATTTGTAGTAGGGTTATTAACGCAACCCGCCCCCGCCACGCATGGCGCCTTACCACCGGCCGTACGATAATGCCCCCCAAATCGACCACACTGGCCCATCCCCCGTGATCATCAACTTCGACCTCAACGACCTCCAAGCCTTCCGCGCCGTGGTAGACAAGGGCAGTTTTCGCGGCGCCGCCGAGGCCATCCGCATCTCGCAGCCGGCCCTCAGCCGACGTATCGAAAAGCTCGAATCCGCCCTCGACGTCAAGCTGTTCGAGCGCACCACGCGGCGGGTCAGCCTGACCATGGTCGGGCGTGCGTTCCTGCCTCAGGTGGAGCGCATTCTCGACGACCTCGACATCGCCTTGATGGGGATCAGCAACGTCGCCTCCACGCGCATGGGCAACGTCACCATCGCCTGTGTGCCGTCCACCGCGTATTACTTCATGCCCCACGTGATCTCCGAATTCCACAAGCTGTACCCGAAGATTCGCCTGCGCGTACTGGATGCCAGTGCGGGCGAGGTGTGCAATGCGGTGGAAAGCGGCGAGGCGGATTTCGGCGTGAGTTTCAGCGGCAGCCTGGCCGATGAGGTGGAGTTCGAGTTGCTGTTCCAGGAGCGCTATGTGCTGGCCTGCCGCCGTGACCATCTATTGGCCGAACGCGACAGCGTGAGCTGGGCCGAGGCCTACGAGCACGACTACATCACCGTGGACAAAACCTCGGGCAACCGCTTCCTGCTGGACCAGGCGTTGCGCGGCGTGCGGGTGAAAAAACCGAGTATCTGCGAGACCCATCACGTGACCACCATGATCGGGCTGGTGGAGGCGGGGCTGGGCGTGGCGATGGTGCCGTCGATTGCGATGCCGGCGTGCGAACACCCTATTCTGGTGAGTGTGCCGCTGATCGAGCCGCAGGTGATGCGCCATGTGGGCTTGATAAAACGCCGCGGGCGGACATTGCCGCCAGCGGCGCTGGAGTTGGAGCGGTTGGTGCGCGAGATGCCGTTTCGGTCAGTGTGACACCGAGTCCAGGCCGGTGGATTGCACCACCGGTTGCGCTTCGGGCGAGGCCAGGAATTGCAACAATGCCTTGGCCTGCGCCGGGTGTTCGGCGTTGACCGGGATGCCCGCCGCAAAACGCGTCACCGATTGCACGTCTTCCGGGATCTTGCCCACGTACGTCACGCCCGGCACCGGCAACAATTCCGCCACCTGTTGCAGGCCCACCTCGTAATCACCCTTGGCGACCTTTTCGGCCACCGGGGTGCGCTCGACCATCGTGCCCTTGGCGGGCATGCCGAGTTTCTTGAACAGCTCCTTCTCGACATACACACCGCTGGCGCTGTCCGAATACGCCACGGACTTGGCTTTGCTCAGCACTGCCTTCAGCTCGGCATCGGTGCCGATCGCCGGTTTGGCCGCACCTTCTTTGACGACCAGGCCGATGCGCGAATCCGCCAGTTCCACGCGGGACGCAGGGTCGACCTTGCCTTGTTTGATCAAGTCGTCCAGGGCATAGCCGACCATGATCACCACGTCGGCGTGTTCGCCACGGGCCAGGCGGTTAGGGATCGCTTCCGGCGCCTTGCCCATCGACGGGCCGAGGATGGTGTCCAGGGTGTCGCCGCTGTGCTGGGCATATTGCGGGCCGAGCAGTTTATAGGCGGCGGTGAAACCGCCGGAGGTCATCACCTTGAGCTGTTCGGCCTGGGCCGTCAGTGCCAGGGCACCGAGGGCCAGGGCCGTCAGGGTTTTCAATAGCATCCTCATTACACCGCCCCCTGCATGACCTGGCCGCGCGTGTTGGCACGACGGTACAGCGCCAGGGTCGAGCACAGCGCGCATGCCGCGGCAAACATCATCCAATAGGCCGGCGAGGCTTTGTCTTCGGTGATGTGAATGAACCACGTGGAGATCGCCGGTGTGAAGCCACCGAAGACCGCCGTTGCCAGGCTATAGGCCAGGGAGAAGCCCGCCACGCGCACTTCCACCGGCATGATTTCGGTCAGCGCCGGGATCATCGCGCCGTTGTACATGCCGTACAGGAACGAGAACCACAGCAGGGTTTCGAGCATATGCGCAAAACTCGGTGCGTTGACCACGAACGACAGCGCCGGGTAGGCGGTGATCACGGTCAGGGCGGTCATTGCGACCAGCACCGGCTTGCGGCCAAAGCGGTCGCTCAGGGTGCCGCCGATCGGCAGCCAGACAAAGTTCGACACGGCTACCAGCAAGGTCACCAGCAGGGCGTCGGAGGTGCTCAAGTGCAGCACGGTCTTGCCGAAGGTCGGCGCGTACACCGTGATCAGGTAGAACGCGGTGGTGGTCATGGCCACCATCAGCATGCCGCCGATCACCACGCTCCAGTTTTTCACCAGGGTTGCCAGCACTTCGCGCATGGTCGGGCGATGCTTGCGGTTGGCGAATTCTTCGGTTTCCTGCAAGTTGCGACGCAGCACGAAGATGAACGGGATGATCACGCAGCCGAGGGCGAACGGAATGCGCCAGCCCCAATCGGCCACGACCGACGGTTCCATCCACACATTCAGGCCGTAGCCCAGTGCGGCGGCCACCACGATGGAGATCTGTTGGCTGCCCGACTGCCAGCTGGTGTAGAAGCCTTTGCGGCCCGGCGTGGCCATTTCAGACAGGTACACCGACACGCCGCCCAGTTCTGCGCCAGCCGAGAAGCCTTGCAGCAGGCGGCCCAGCAGCACCAGCAACGGTGCCCACAGGCCAATGGTCTGATAGCCCGGCACGAGCACGATCAGCAGCGTACCGCTGGCCATGATCGACAGGGTCACGATCAAGCCTTTGCGACGACCGACGTCATCGATATAGGCACCCAGGATAATTGCGCCCAGAGGCCGCATCAGGAAGCCTGCACCGAACACGGCGAAGGTCATCATTAATGACGCAAACTCATTAGCGGCGGGGAAGAACGCGGCAGCGATGTAGGTGGCGTAGAAGCCGAACAGAAAGAAGTCGAACTGTTCGAGGAAGTTGCCCGAAGTAACGCGGAATACCGCACCCACTTTCGAGCGGGCAGAGTCGGGCCGGGAAGGGCTAGTCATGGTTTTGTGTCTCCAGCGTTCTTTTTAAAGTGCTTGTTTCGCTTAAGACCGCGGATAGTGGCTGACACATTTAGAAATGATAAGTGAGTAATTTGGATGGATTGATGCGTATTGGCTATCAATCGCCGCGTCCGCCAAAATCTCGCGGCTGTTCTATGCTTCAGAAGTGACCAATTTCTTATGGAAGGGAGGTGCGTATGGGTGACGAGCACAAACGTCAGGACGAGCCGGAGCACGAGCAGGCCCGGCGGCAGCGCGAAGAAGACAAGCCGCAGACCTGGAAACATCCGGACGACGGCACCGAGCTGTCCGAGCGCGATCAGGAGCGGCCGCTCAAACCCTGATTAAAAGCGTACTCGGTCCAAATGTGGGAGCGGGCTTGCTCGCGAATTCGGTGTGTCAGCCACTGAAGTGTTGACTGATACACCGTATTCGCGAGCAAGCCCGCTCCCACATGAGATCTGTGTTCAGCCCACGATCGGCGTACACAACTCCACCAGCGTGCCATCCGGGCAGCGCACATACGACACCACTTGCCCCCAGGGCTTGGTGCTCGGTGGCGACAGCTCCTTCGCACCGTGTAACAGCGCCTTGGCATGGGCGACGAATACATCCTCGGTGACAAACCCCACTTCCATCCCCAGCGGCTGTCTAGAGGTGTGCGCCTCGACGTGCCCGCCGTCGAAGTTCATTTCGCCCAGTTCATGCGCAGTGAACGACAGCGTAGTGTCACCCGTTTCCAGCTCGCCATAAGTGCCGGATTCATGCAGGAAACGGCGACTGAAACCGAAGGCTGTTTCAAAGAAAGCCAGTGACGCGGCAACGTCAGGCACATAGATGATGGTGTAGGCGAATTTCAAGACAGGCACTCCTTGCTGAAAAGTAACCGGTCAAGGCACCAGCACGGCGACAGGCAAACCCACGCTATGGCTAAGCCAATAATGACCAGCACGATGGCGATCCTTTGACCTTCAAGCGCTGATTTATAGTCCCAAAGGCGCCGGATGAACAGTGTTCACATAGACGCAGCCCGCCGGGCTTTCTAAACTGCGGCTTGTCTTGGGGAAAGGGGCAGGCGCCGATGAATCGCAATGAATTACGCAAGGCCGACATCAACCTGATGGTGGTCTTCGAAGCACTGATGCTCGAGCGCAATGTGACGCGGGTGGCAGAGAAACTGTTTCTCGGCCAGCCAACCATCAGTTCGGCCCTCAACCGCTTGCGCACCTTGTTCAACGACCCGCTGTTTATTCGCGTCGGTCACCGCATGGAGCCCACCGCGCGGGCCGAAGAGATCATCCAGCACTTGTCGCCGGCCCTGGACTCATTGTCGTCGGCCTTGAGCCTGACCCATGATTTCGACCCGACCCAAAGCACCATGACCTTCCGCATCGGCCTGTCCGATGACGTCGAATTCGGCCTGCTGCCGCCGCTGTTGCGGGCCTTGCGCCAGGAAGCGCCGTTGGTGGTGTTCGTGGTGCAGCACGTCGATTACTGGCGCATCCCCGACCTGCTGGCTTCCGGCGATATCACCGTGGGCATCACCCAGACCCGCGGCCTGCCGGCCAATGCCAAGCGCAAGTTGTTGCGGCATATCCGCCCCTGCCTGTTGCGTGCCGATGCCTCGGACACACCGCTGACCCTCGATGAATATTGCGCGCGCCCTCATGTGCTGGTGTCTCACACCGCCAACGTGTCCGGGTTTGCCGATGAGTGGCTGGCCGAGATTGGTCGCAAGCGCCACGTGGTGCTGTCGGTGCCGCAATACAGTGCATTGCCGGCACTGCTCGCCGGCACCGACATGATCGCCAGCCTGCCGGATTACACCGCCCATGCCATGGCCGCCGGCGGCAATCTGTTCTGTGAGCCGTTCCCGTTCGAAACCCCGACCCTGGACCTGTCCATGGTCTGGCTCAGCCACGTCGACACCGACCCTGCCGAACGCTGGATGCGTTCACGGCTGGAGGCGTTCATGAGTGAGCGCGACAGCTTGCCGGTCCTCACGGAAAAATCTTGAGATAAGCCTTCAAGGCGCTGTGTCCCGGGGTGTTAGTGATCGTGGCGTTCCGGGAAAATCCTTCGCTGCGAGGGCTGATCGAAATTTCAAATTGAAATCGGTCTGACTTCGTTCAACTGCATGCTATATGTAGGTTTCTTTTCAAGCCCACTCGGAGCTTTTCATGCCGCACCTGCACCTGGAATACACCGCCAACCTGACCGGCCTTGCCGTCGAGAAAACCCTGCTGCGCCTGAACAACGTGCTGATGGCGTCCGGGCAGTTCGGTTCAGAGTTCGATATCAAGAGCCGTGCAATCAAGGTCGAGAGTTTCCAGGTGGGCACCTCCCTCAGCCCGCGCGGTTTTATTGCGCTAAAGCTCTCGCTGCTCAGCGGGCGCTCACCGCAGGTCAAGCAGCAGTTGTCGGAAAGCCTGTTGGCGGCCCTGCAGGACGCCGCTGAGTGGCCGGCCGATTTGCAGGTTCAACTCAGTGTCCAGTTGCTGGACATGGATCGTGATTCCTACAGCAAAGTCGCAATCGGCTAAGGGTTACAACAAGCTCTGATCGGCGCACACCTTGACGATCTGCTCCCGAAACCAGGTATTGGCGCTGTCCTGGCCACTGGCTTCATTCCACTGCATGTCCAGGGTAAAACCCGGCAACCCGTTCGGCGCTTCGCAATGGCCGAACACGGTGGCCGGGGCCAGCAGCTTTTGCACGCGACGCGGCAGGGTGACGATAAAGTCGGTGCCGCTGATCATCTTCAAGGCGGCGCTGTAGCTGTTGGCACGCGCAATCACCTGGCGCTTGTAAGCCTGGCGTGCCAGCCAGCCGTCAATCAGGTTGGTGTCGCAAGTCCAGGGCGTGGGGAACACGTGGCGTCGTTCGACAAACGATTGCAAGCTAAAAGCCGGCTCGCGCGGGCTCGAACGTTTATCGAACACGCACACCAAATCGTCTTCCAACAGCATCTGGGTCTTGAAGTCTTTGTGGGTGCTGTGAAGGTGCGGGCCGAAACAGATCACCAGGTCGAGGCGGCCTTCACGCAGGTCATTGGCAGGCATCTCGGTTTCAAGTTTTTGCACATTGACGCTCACCGGCAAGTCGGCTCGGTCGAAGTGCTTCAACAGGCGCGGCAAAATCAACTGATCGAAATATTCCGGGGCACAGACATTGAAGGTCACCGCCTGTTGCGTCGGGTCGAAGGCCTGGCTGCCGGCATGGCACAGGTTGATACTTTCCAGAATCTTCTGCACGTGCCCGTACATGGTGGTGGCCTTGTACGTCGGGCGCATGCCGGCCCGCGTGTTGATAAACAGCTCATCCTCAAAACTGGTGCGCAGCTTCTTCAGGCTGTAGCTCACGGTTGACTGGCTCACGAACAGCGTCTCGGACACCTCGGTAACGCTGCTCTGGTCATAGACGGCGATAAACACCATCAAGTCCTGCATATCAAGCTTTCTGAGCAAGTTACTGTTTAGCATCGGTTTCGTCCGTAAACCCTTTGTACCGAACTCAGTACAAGACTGGCAAAAGCTTAACGGAACGGTCGTACCAATAGAAAGCGCTGTAGGGCGTTTCTATGTTTGGTGTGGGACATAAAATGTTGGCAATACGACGTCAGTGGATATGTCGGCTGTAATGCTTTGGGTTCAAGCGTGTGACGATCAGCACAGTGACCACCAGGCCACAGCAGGTCGAGGGGTTGCGGGCTGAAGATGACTGATCGTTCCCACAGGGGACCGTGGTGTCAGCTGGCGCGAATCACATGCTTGATCTCCTGAAACGCCGCCAACCCCCACGGCCCCAGTTCGCGGCCGATACTGCTCTGCTTGTAGCCGCCCCACGCCGTCTGCGGGAAGATCACTTGCGGTGCGTTGATCCACACCAGGCCCGCCTGCAAGGCATTGGCCACGCGTTCGGCGGTGTCGATGTTGGCGCTCACCACGCTGGCGACCAGGCCGAAGTCGCTGTCGTTGGCCAGGGCGATGGCCTCGGCCTCGGTGGCAAAACGTCGTACGCACAGCACCGGACCAAAGATCTCTTCGTTCCACAAGGCGCTGCCCGGCGGCACGTCGGTAAACACCGTCGGGCGAATGAAAAAGCCTTTTTCCAGGCCCTCCGGGCGAGCGCCGCCGCACAACAACCGCGCGCCCTCATCGATGCCGCGCTGGATATGCCCCAGCACCCGCTGATACTGCGCACGGTTGATCAGCGCGCCCATCTCTACATCCTTGGCAAACGGGTCCGCCACGCGAATCCCTTCAGCCCGTGCCTGCAAACGCTGCAGGAATTCATCCGCCAGGTTGTCGGCCACCAACACGCGACTGGTGGCCGAACAGATCTGCCCCGCGTTGAAAAAGCCACCGCCACAGGCCAGTTCCACTGCCAGGTCGAGGTCTGCATCGGCCAGCACCAGCAACGAGGATTTGCCGCCCAGCCCCAGGCTCACACCCTTAATGGTTTCGGCGGCGCGCTGCATCACCTGCACGCCCACCGCATTGCTGCCGGTAAAGGAAATTTTCGCCACGCGACGGTCCGCAGCCAGTGGCGCACCGACCGCCAGCCCCGTGCCACACACCAGGTTAAACACCCCTGTCGGGAAGCCGGCCTCGGCAATAATCCGCGCCAATCGCAACTCCGCCAGGGGCGTGACTTCCGACGGCTTGAGCACCACGCAGCAACCGGCCGCCAATGCGGGGGCAAGCTTCCAGGCGGTGGTCACCATCGGGAAATTCCACGGCACAATCAGGCCCACCACGCCGCAGGGTTCGCGGCGCAGGCGTGCGCTGAAATCGTCGCCGGGCAGGGCCACCGGGCTGTCTTGTCCTGCGTCCATCGCATCGCAGATACCCGCGTAGTACTCGAAGGTGGCGATCACGTCATCCACATCGATACCCGCTTCAAACAGCGGCTTGCCGTTGTTGCTCGACTGCAACTGCATCAGCTGTTCACGCTGCTTACTCACACCATGGGCGACCTTGCGCAGCAGGGCGCCGCGATCACGGCCGCTGCTGTTCGACCAATCGACAAAAGCCGCGCTGGCCGCGTCGACCGCCAATTGCACTGCCGAGGCATCGCCCACGCTGACGTGGGCCAGGGTCGCTTCGGTGGCCGGGTTGATCACCTCCAGCACTTCATGGCCTGCGCGCCATTGGCCATTGATAAACACACCGTTCAAGACTGCGCTCATACCGCCACCGCCTGCATCCAAAGCCCTTGGTTGATTTCAATCAGTGTCGGCCCCTGGCGATCTGCGGCGGCGCGCAACGCGCCGCGCAAGGGCTCGATGCCCTGGATACTTTCCGCAGCGCAACCCAAGGCCTTGGCGACGCCGATAAAGTCCGGGGTGTAGATGTCCACACCGACCGGCTCGATGGCGCGGTTGAGCATGTATTTCTTGATCTCTTCATAGCCCTGGTTATTCCACAGCAGCACGATGACCGGCACCTGCGCCTCTACCGCGCTGGCCAGTTCCGGCAGGGAAAATTGCAGGCCGCCGTCGCCGATCAGGCACACCACCGGCTGGCCGTCACCTCGGCCCAGCCAGGCACCGATGGCGGCGGGCAGGGCGTAACCCAAGGTGCCGTAGCCGGTGGACGAGTTGAACCAGCGGCGTGGGTGGTCAAGGTTCAGGGTCAGGTTGCCGCTGTACACCGGCTGGGTGGAGTCGCCCACCAGCACGGCGTTGGGCAGCGCTTGCAGCACGGTGTTGAGGAACAGGGTTTGTGCGCGGGTGGCCGCGTCCCAGGTGGGCGTCAAGTCGGCCCACAAGCGGGCTACTCGTTGGCTGCCCCAGCTACTGTCGCGTGCAGCCAGCGGCGTGTTATTCAATTCGGTAAGCAAGGCTTCGGCGGCCATCTGCGCATCGGCCACCAGTGCCACGTGCGGCGGGTAATTGCGTACGGTCTGGTCGGCGTCGATGTCGACCCGCAACAGTGCGCCGGGGATCAGGAAGCCACCGGCGAAGGTCACGTCGTAGTCGGTTTCCGCCAGTTCTGTGCCGATGGCCAGCACCACGTCGGCTTCTGCGACCAGCGCACGGGTGGCGACCAGGGTTTGCGTCGAGCCGATCAGCAGCGGGTGCGTTGATGGCAACATGCCTTTGGCATTGATGGTCAGTGCCACCGGCGCGCCGAGGGTTTCAGCCAGGCGCGTCAGCTCTGGCGCGGCATCGATGGCACCGCCACCGGCCAGAATCAGCGGGCGCTTGGCCACGGCGAGCAACTGGCTCATCTGCTTGACCGCCGACGGCGCTGCGCCTGCGCGGGCGACGCTGACCGGCAGGCTGGTGAGCAATGCATCGGCATTTTCCACCAGCACATCCAGCGGGATCTCGATATGCACCGGGCGCGGTCGCCCGGCTTGGAACACTGCGAATGCCCGCGCCAGCACGCCCGGCAGTTCAGCCGCCGACATCAAGGTATGGGAGAACGCCGCCACGCCGGCGATCATCGCGCTCTGGTTCGGCAGCTCATGCAATTTGCCGCGCCCGCCGCCCAATTGGCTGCGCGACTGCACGCTGGAAATCACCAGCATCGGGATCGAGTCGGCGTAGGCCTGGGCCATGGCGGTGGTGATGTTGGTCATGCCTGGGCCGGTGATGATGAAACATACGCCGGGTTTGCCGCGGGTGCGTGCATACCCGTCGGCCATGAAACCGGCGCCCTGTTCGTGACGCGGTGTGACATGGCGGATGCCGGAACGCGCCAGGCCCCGATACAGCTCCACGGTGTGCACACCGGGAATGCCGAACACCTGGTCCACGCCGTAGCTCTCCAGGAGGTTGACCAATACTTCGCCGCAGGTCGCCATAGGTGTCGCTCTTGTTATGGATTCGAGGCGCTATTGGAGCGGCTGGCCCATAGCGGCAACAATCGATAAAAAGTCATACTAGCCATGTTTCCACGTCATGGCTTACCCCAATGAAACGCCTTCCGCCACTGCCCGCGCTGCACACGTTTTGGGTCACCGCCCAGTGCTGCAATTTCACCCGCGCCGCCGAACAACTGCACATCACCCAAGGCGCGGTGAGCCGTCAGATTGCCGGGCTGGAAAGCCATCTGGGTTACGCCCTGTTTCAGCGCCAGGCGCGCGGCTTGAGCCTGACCGAAGAAGGCCGCGAATGGTCGTTGCGTGCCCAGCAAGTATTCGGCCTGATCGGTGATGCGGTGGAGCAGATCGGCAGCCGCCGCGCGACCCTGCAACTCAAGGCCTCCACCTGCGTGATGCGCTGGTTGCTGCCGCGCCTGATGCAGTGGCAAAAGGAGCGCCCGGATGTGCCGGTTGAGCTGACTACCACCGTGGCCTACACCGTGGACTTTCGTCGCGAGCAATTTGACGCGGCGGTGATTTATGCACCCATCGCCGAGCAGTCGGCCGAGGCACGGCACCTGTTTGATGAGCAACTCACACCCGTCTGCGCACCGGCGTTGCTCGGCGGTCTGCACACCCCGGCAGACCTGCAACAACAGGTGCTGCTGCACCCCACGCGGGACGAGCGGGATTGGGCATTGTGGTTAAAGGCGGCGAATACGCGGCTGAGCAACCTGGCTACGGGGCATCATTTCGAAACGCTGGACCTGGCCATGACGGTAGCGTCCCAGGGCTCGGGTGTGGCGATAGGCGACAGTGCGTTGATGGGTGAGGATGTGAAAGCCGGGCGATTGGCGACGCCGTTTGAACTGCGGGTGCCGACGGGAATGGGCTATTACCTGGTGTACCCGCCGGGGACTGAGCCTTCGGCTGGATTGGAGGCGTTGATGGCGTGGCTGGTGAGCGAGGCCCACCGATGATCGTTCCCACGCTCTGCGTGGGAATGCCTCTGGTGACGCTCTGCGTCACGCTTCGGGACGCGGAGCGTCCGGGGCTGCATGCCCACGCAGAGCGTGGGGACGATCATTACAGGGTCAGTAACCGACGGTGAAGCGTTGACGCGAGTGCTTCGGTGTTTCCACTTCGTCGATCAGGGCGATGGCGAAGTCGGCAAAACTGATCCAGCTACGGCCTTCGGCGCTCACCAGCAGGTCATCCTGGCCCAGACGGAATTTGCCGGTGCGCTCGGTTTCAACAAACTCTGCCGACGGTGACAGGAAGGTCCAATCCAGTTCTTTTTCCTGACGCAGCACGTCGAGAAACTCGGCACCGGCGCTGGCTTCGGCTTTGTATTCAGCCGGGAAACCCTCGCTGTCGATCACGCGGCTGCCACCTGGCAACAATAACGAGCCCGCACCACCCACCACCAGCAGGCGTTTCACACCGGCCTTTTTAACCGGGCCGATCACAGCGCTGGCGGGCAGGGTGGCGAAGTGCGCCGCACTGATCACCACGTCGTGGCCGCTCACCGCTTGCTGCAAGGCAGCCGCATCAAGAGCGTCGACTTTTTTAACGCTAAGGCCAGGGCGTGCAGCCAGCGTGTCGGTGTTACGCGCAATGGCCGTAACGGTATGCCCACGACGCAGCGCTTCTTCCAGCAGTTGGCTGCCGGCACGGCCGGTGGCACCAATGATTGCAATCTTGCTCATGACGTTCTCCAGTACGTTAGGGTTTAAAAACCATTCACCACTTCATTTCGCCCTTGGCAACTTTGGCACCCAGTTCCAGGCTGCTTTCGTCTTCAAGGTTGGGGTAGCGCTTTTTCATCGCCGCGATCAGTGCAGCGGAGTCCTTGGCCTTGGCGGTCTCGCTATCGAAGGCCTTGATGTAGTCGGCGGTAAAGGCCACGGACTGCACGGTCGGTGTGCCCAGGTAGTGGCCCGGGATCACGGTGGTGGGCTTGAGGTCCTGGATACGTTGCAAGGTGGCCAGCCAGTCGGTGTGGGATTTGGCGGTTTGCGTGTCGGCCATCCACACGTGGGTGTTTTCAAACACCACGACGCCACCGACGACCGCCTTGATCGACGGGATCCACACAAAGGTGCGCTCCGGCTGCGGACCGTACAGGCCGATCACTTCCAGGCTTTTGCCTTCCAGCGTCAAGGTATGGCCCTGCAACACCTGCGGGATCACGGCTTTGCTTGGCTTGTCGGCGCCGAGTTTCGGGCTCCAGAATGCGATTTTTTGCTCGACGGTGGCCTTGATATGGTCCACCACCGGCTGGGTCGCCAGCACTTTGGCGTCGGGGAACGCGGCGGTCAGGGTGTCGAGGCCGAAGTAGAAGTCCGGGTCGCCGTCGCTGACGTAGATGGTGGTGAGGTGTTTGCCGCTGCTGCGGATTTTCTGCACCAGTTGCTCGGCTTGGGCCTTGCCGAATTGGGCGTTGACCAGGATGAGGTCTTTTTCACCGCTGACCAGCACCGAGCTGACCGGCATCATGGCCGAGGTGCCTGGGTTGTAGGCGTCCAGCTTCAGGTCGGCAGCCGCAGCATGGGCAGCGAACGCCAGAGCGGCCGAAGCCAGGGCAAATCGTTTAAGTACCGAGATCATGTGCAGCTCCAGCAGCAGGTAAGTGATGCACAGAGCTTAGTTGCACCAAACACAACAAAAAATGCGATGCTTGGACATAGTTTGTTTCTAAAAGCGTGCAAATCATGGATCGTCTTCAAGCAATGCGGGTGTTTGTCACGGTAGTTGACCTGGGCAGCCAGTCCGCCGCCGCCGATCAGTTGGACCTGTCGCGGCCGGTGGTCTCGCGCTATCTGGCTGAACTTGAGGATTGGGTCGGAGCGCGCCTGATGCATCGCACTACGCGCAAGCTCAGCCTCACTGCCGCCGGCAGTGAAACCCTGCCGCGCTGTCGGCAAATGCTCGAGCTGTGCAATGACATGCAGGCGGCCGTCAGTGAGCCGGATGAAGCGCCGCGCGGCCAGTTGCGCCTGAGTGTCAGCAGCTCATTCGGCCAGGCGCAGTTGGCGGAGGCCGTGGCCGAATTCGTCAAGCGCTTCCCGTTGGTCAGCATCGACCTGCAGATGCTCGACCGCACAGTGAACCTGGTGGATGAGCGCATCGATCTGGCCATCCGCACCAGCTTTGAACTGGACCCCAACCTGATCGCACGCAAGCTCACGCTGTGCCGTTCGGTGATCTGCGCGTCACCGGCGTACCTGCTGGAACACCCGCAGCCTCGGCAAGTCCACGACTTGGCCGAGCACAACTGCCTGACCCACTCCTATTTCGGCAAAAGCCTGTGGCACTTCACCGAGAACGGCGAGCCGGTGTCGGTGGCGGTTCAGGGCAATATCACCGCCAACGAGGCCACCACACTGTTGCGTGTGACGCTGGCGGGCGCGGGTGTGGCGCGTTTGCCCAGTTATCAGGCGGGGGACTACATCCGCAGTGGCGAATTGACCCGGCTGTTGCCCGAAGCCGAGCCGCAGCAAATGAACGTCTATGCCGTGTATGCCTCGCGTAAACACATGCCGTTGGCGCTGCGCAGCCTGCTGGATTTTCTGGTGCTGCGGTTCCCGGAAGAGCCGGTGTGGGATATCGGTCTGTAAAGCCGACATAAAGATGTTGAATGACGCCCAATAATGGCAACTCGCCCTGACTGACCTATGCTTTAAACAGCACCGAGTCGATCTATTCAGAGGTGTGCCATGACCCTAAAAATTAGAAAGTACCTGATGATTTTCATCCTGTGCGCATTGGCCACCGCGCTGTACGGCACGGCTGCCTACCGGGTTGAACAGACCCGCATGCAGCCGACCTTCGCGATCAGCTGCCACCAGGATCTGTGTGTGCCGCGTACCGGCAGTTTCAGCGCGCTCAGATGATCGTTCCCACGCTCCCCGTGGGATGATCGTTCCCACGCTCCGCGTGGGAATGCAGCCCAGGACGCTCCGCGTCCCGCGTCAATCGGCCTTCAGCTGCTCGCGAAACGCCTTGGGCGAAAACCCCACCCGACGACGGAACAGCCGTGAGAAGTTGGTCGGGTCGGAAAACCCCAACACCTCCGACATCTCATTGATGGTCATGCTGGTATAGGTCAGCAGGCGCTTGGCCTCCAGCAGCTGGCGGTCATGCATGATCTGCAAGGCAGGCTGTCCACCCAGTTCCCGACACGTGCCGTTCAGGTGTGAGACCGAGATACCCAGCTTGTGGGCCAGGTCTTCAATCTTCGGGTGCTCGCGGTAATGCTGCTCGACCAACTGCGTGAAGCGCCGGAAATATTCACGCCCGCGTGGCGCGCGCGGATGGCGGCGCTGGATCGCCTGGCGGCTGATCCACACCAGCAGCACGCTGACCAGGGCGTGCATCATCATGTCGCGGGCCGGTTGTTCATCGGCGTATTCGTCCTGCAGGCGCGCGAACAGGCTGTTGAGATAGTCGCTGTCCTTGCCGGCCGGGTAGTTGCCCAGGGCTTGCAAACCGTCCACCGTTGCGCCCAGCTGGGTCTGCAAATGGCTGACCAGCGGCGCGGCCAGCGTCACGATAAAACCTTCCACATCTTCAGAAAACCGAAACCCGTGCACACACAAAGGCGGCAACACCTGCAAGGTGGCTTCGCTGAGTGTGGTGCGCTGGCCTTCGATTTCCAGCTGTGCCTGGCCCCTGTGTACGTACAGCAACTGGCACAGATCCGCGTGCCGGTGGGGTTGGATTTCCCACTGGTATTCCCGGCTCCGTCGGGAAATGGTTTCACAGTGCAACAAATCCGGGGTCGGCCATTGCTGGCTTTCTCCGTAAAGCTTGAAGACCGGAATCGCGGTACTGGCAGTTTTGGTCATGGTTTAAATCCGATACTCAGGATAGTGGTGCGGTAATCGCCCCAATTGGCAAAAAGCGCAGGCTTTGTCTCAGTTTTCACCTTCTTATGGCGGCCACTCAAGTGAAAAATGATCAGCAACAAGATGAATGACAACTCTTTCACCCTATCCGTTCGGGTGAAGCTTGCGGGCCATAAAAATAATGAAAACGCTAAAAACCCAAGTCGCCATTATTGGCGCCGGTCCCTCCGGATTGCTGCTCGGTCAACTGCTGCACAACGCCGGTATCCAGACCCTGATTCTAGAGCGCCAGAGCGCCGATTACGTGCAAGGCCGCATCCGCGCCGGGGTGCTGGAGCAAGGCATGGTCGACCTGCTGCGCGAGGCGGGCGTGAGCCGACGCATGGACGCCGAAGGCCTGGTGCATGACGGCTTTGAGTTGGCGCTTAATGGCCAACTGACCCATATCGACCTCAAGGGCTTGACCGGCGGCCAGTCGGTGATGATCTACGGCCAGACCGAGGTCACCCGCGACTTGATGGCCGCCCGCGAGGCTGCCGGCGCCGTCACGCTGTACGAAGCACGCGACGTGCAGCCCCATGACCTTAAAACTGATCGGCCCTGGCTCACCTTCGAACATGCCGGCGAAACCTTTCGCCTGGACTGCGACTACATCGCCGGGTGCGACGGTTTCCACGGGGTGGCGCGCCAGGCGATTCCGGCTGAGGCGTTGCAGGTGTTCGAACGCGTCTATCCGTTCGGCTGGCTGGGCATCCTCGCCGATACGCCGCCGGTGCATGATGAACTGGTGTATGCCAAACATCCGCGTGGCTTTGCGTTATGCAGCATGCGCTCGCCGACGCGCAGCCGTTATTACCTGCAGGTGCCGGTCGATGAGCCGCTGGATGATTGGTCGGATGAGCGTTTCTGGGCCGAGCTCAAAACCCGCCTGCCCAGCCGGTTGGCCGAGCAACTGGTGACCGGGCCGTCGATCGAGAAAAGCATCGCGCCGCTGCGCAGCTTCGTAGTGGAGCCGATGCAGTACGGGCGCCTGTTCCTGCTTGGCGACGCCGCGCATATCGTGCCGCCCACCGGTGCCAAAGGCTTGAACCTGGCGGCCAGTGATGTGAGCACGCTGTTTCGCATCATGCTCAAGGTGTACCGCGAGGGCCGCGTGGACCTGCTGGAAAAATATTCGGCCATCTGCCTGCGCCGGGTGTGGAAAGCCGAGCGGTTTTCCTGGTGGATGACCTCGATGTTGCACCAGTTCCCGCAAGCCGACGGCTTCAGCCAGCGCATTGCGCAGAGCGAGCTGGAGTATTTCATCCACTCACAGGCGGGGCGCCAGACCATCGCAGAAAATTACGTCGGGCTTCCTTACGAAGCTATCGAGTAGCCTGCTATCGTATCCGGCATTCCCGCAGGCCCTTCCTTGCCTGCGGGCCTTGCTCGAAGGTTCTGCCGTGACTCGCCTCAACCCACCCGCTCAGCCTACTCAACCCGCTCCCGCCGTTCGCAGTGTGCTCGCCGCCTTGATGCTGGCAATTTTTCTGGGCGCTCTGGACCAGACCATTGTCGCGGTGTCGATGCCGGCGATTTCCGCGCAGTTTCATGATGTAAACCTGCTGGCCTGGGTGATCTCCGGCTACATGGTGGCGATGACCGTGGCCGTGCCGATCTACGGCAAGCTCGGCGACTTGTATGGGCGTCGGCCGATGATGTTGATCGGCATGGGTGTGTTCACCCTGGCCTCGTTGTTCTGCGGCATGGCGCAAAGCATGGAGCAGTTGGTGCTGGCGCGGATTCTCCAGGGCATCGGCGCCGGCGGCATGATCTCGGTCAGCCAGGCGATCATCGGCGACATCATCCCGCCCCGCGAGCGTGGGCGTTACCAGGGCTATTTCAGCAGCATGTACGCGGTGGCCAGTGTGGCGGGGCCGGTGCTGGGCGGGTACATGACCGAATACCTGTCGTGGCGCTGGGTGTTTTTGATCAACCTGCCGCTGGGCGCCGGCGCCTGGTATGTGGCGCACCGCACACTGGTGGGCCTGCCGGTGCCGCAGCGCAAGCCGATCATCGATTACCTCGGCACGGTGCTGATGATCATCGGCCTGACCGCCTTGTTGCTGGGCATTACCGAAATCGGCCAGGGCCATCATTGGCGTGACGAGCAAGTGCTGGGGCTGCTGGCCTGCGCGCTGGTGGCCTTGACGGCGTTCGTGTGGCACGAACGTCGGGCGCGCGAGCCGTTGTTGCCGATGCACCTGTTTGCCAACCGCAGCGCGGTGCTGTGCTGGTGCACGATTTTTTTCACCAGTTTCCAGGCGATTTCCCTGACGGTGTTGATGCCGCTGCGTTATCAGACAGTGACCGGCTCGGGGGCAGACAGCGCCGCCTTGCATTTACTGCCGTTGGCCATGGGCTTGCCGATGGGTGCCTATTTCGCCGGACGCATGACCTCGGTGACCGGGCGTTATAAACCGATGATTCTGACCGGCGCATGCTTGAGCCCGCTGGCGATTCTCGGTATGGCCTACAGCGCGCCGCAGGCCGTGGCCCTAACGGCGGTGTTTATGCTGCTGTGCGGGATTGCGGCGGGGATGCAGTTTCCGACGTCCCTGGTGGGCACGCAGAACTCGGTGGAACAGCGCGACATTGGCGTGGCCACCAGCACCACTAACCTGTTCCGTTCGTTGGGCGGGGCGGTGGGTGTGGCGTGCATGTCGGCGCTGCTGCTGGCGTTGTTGCAGGATTCCAGCTTCGCGCATTTGGCCAGCGGCGCGCTGGGGGCTGAAGGCAGTTCCGGCAACGTGTTGCTCGACGGCCTCAACGCCGCACCTGGGCCTGCACAGGATGCCTTGCGCGGAGAACTGGCGGTGACGTTCCGGCATTTGCTGATGGTGAGTGCGGCGGTGTCGTTGCTGGGGTTGGCGGCGGCGATTGCGATGCCCAATCGTGTGCTGCGTGGCCGTGAAGACAAAGCGAAATAACTGACATAACAGAAATCCAAATGTGGGAGCGGGCTTGCTCGCGAATGCGGTGATTCAGTTGAAGCATCTTTGACTGACACGCCGCATTCGCGAGCAAGCCCGCTCCCACAATGGATTGTGTTCCAATTCAACTCAGGGGCTGTAGTACCCAACCGCCACCATGAAATGCCCGGCCTTGCGCACGTACGCATGCTTGTTCTCAACCTTGTCGGTCACCGGGTTCTTCCAGCGGTACTTGTATTCCCCCTGATCCTGTTCGGCCATCAGCTTAAGAATCGGCTCACCCACCGGCTTGCCATCCGGGTCCTTGATCTTGCGAAAATCGGTATTGATCAGTCGCAGGTTGGTGCCGTGCGCCACATAGCGCCCGGTGTTCAGGTCGACCACAAACACATACAGATCATCCTGCAGAAAGCCGCCCTGCAATGAATTGATCGCCTTGAGCGTGCCGGCTTCGTCCTTGTTCAGCGCATTCACTGCCTTGTTGCGTAACGCCCGGGCCTGTTCCGGCGTGGCCCGTGGCAGGTAGTAACCCACCGCCAGGATGCGCTCGCCCACGCGCTGATAAAACACATGCTTGTGCTCAACCTTGCCGTCGTTCCAGTTCTGCCAGCGATAGTCGGCTTGTTGGATGCCCTGGCCTTCGGGCACGGCCAGCGCCTGTTTAAATGAGGCTTGCAGGTCTGGCCCGAGCACTTCGGACACATCGCGGCCGATCAAGGCCGAGGAGGGCCCGCCGCTGGCCAGCAACACACCCTTGGTATCAACCACGAACACGTAGCGGTCGTGGTCGATAAACTCACCTTGGCGGCTGAACGCGGCGAACGCCTTGTCGCCGTTGCTTTGAAAGTAGGTGACGGCCTTTTCCAGCAACGCCTTGGCGGCCTGGGCGTCCTCTTCCTGGGTGGCCGCGTGCACCTGACTGAAACCCAACAGCAGCAGCCAGGTGAGTCGCAAGAGTCCCTTCATTATCCATCCCTCATTATTGTTGATGTGACCACAGCGTAGACGGCTCCGGCTCAGGGCGCCGCCAGCCATTGATTGACGATGCCGTCATATACCCCAGTGGCCATGCTCAGGTGCAGCCACTGGTCGACATAGCTTTTCCACGCCACATCATCGCGGGGCAGCAAAAAGGCTTTTTCGCTGTATTGCATCTGCCGCTCGGGGTTGACCGCACACAGCCCAGGCTTCTGTTTTTGCTGGAAGCGCGCTTCGCTGGCGTCGGTGATCATCACGTCGGCCTTGCCCGCCAGCAGTTCGTCGAAAATCGTCACGTTGTCGTGCAGGCGGATTTGCGCCTTGGCCAGGTGGGCGCGGGCAAACACCTCGTTGGTGCCGCCCGCCGGCTCGATCACGCGTACCTGCGGCTGGTTGATCTGCTCGACGCTCTGGTAGCGCTGGACATCGGCGCAACGCACCAGCGGGATCTTGCCGTCTACTCCAAGAGGCTGGCTGAAGAAGGCTTTTTTCTGACGTTCCAACGACACCGAAATACCGCCCACCGCAATATCGCAGCGTTGGGCGAGGAAGTCCGGCATCAGGGTTTTCCAGGTGGTGGGCACCCACTGGATGGTGGCGTTGAGGCTCTTGGCCAGGGACTCGGCCATGGCGATATCAATGCCTTCGTAGCGCCCATCGGCACGCAACGACGTGTAGGGCTTGTAGTCGCCGGTGGTGCAGACGCTGAGGGTGCCGGTTTGCAGCACCTCGTCCAGGCGTGAATCGGCCAGGGCGTGGGGGGCCACGCTTGCCAGTAAACAGAAGGCCAGGGGAGCTTTCATGCGGTCGAATCCTTGGGGCATGCTCGGGTCGCCATTATTTCCAGCTATACGCGGGGATGGCAATTGTTTAGCCAGGCCGCAACCAAACTCCGTCAACCCGCAATTGAACAACCTTTGCACGCGTGTGACGCTGCCGGGCATCTACCTCACTGTGAATCTCCCATGGACGGCTCTCCCGACACTCACCTCGCGACACTGCCGTCCGCGCTGGCCTTCTGGGCCTTGTTCCACTGCCGACACGCGCGCCCACCGGATACCGTTCTCTTGCGTTGACTGCCCCATGGATGACGCACACCTATGCGCATCTGCCCGGCGGCGCCTGTGCGCCTGCCTGACGCAAACGTATGAGAGTTCCCATGAGTGTTTTTGCCAGCCTGCAAGAAGCCCGGTCTTTTCTTGAACAGCACCCGGACATCGAAATGTTCGAGCTGTTTATTCTCGATAACAACGGCGTACCGCGGGGCAAGTTGCTGCACCGTGATGAGCTGTTGGCGGTGTATGAAAGTGGCCGCCCGTTGCCCAGCACCATCCTGGGCCTGACGATTAACGGCGACGACGTGGAAAACTCCGGGCTGGTGTGGGAAGTCGGCGATATCGACTGCCGCGCCTACCCGGTCAGCGGCAGCTTGCAGCGCATGCCGTGGCGCCTGATCCCGACCGCCGCCGTGCAAGTCAGCATGCACCCCACTGAAGGCTTGCCGGCCAGCGTGGCAGACCCTCGGCATGTGTTGGCCAAGGTGATCGACGGGCTCAAGGCCGACGGTTACTACCCGGTGATGGCGGCGGAGTTGGAGTTTTACCTGCTCGACCAGAAACCCGACAGCAACGGCCGACCGCAACCGGCACGGGATGTTGACGGCAATCGCCCACGCTCCACCCAGGTGTACGGCCTGCGTGAACTGGAGCAGATCGAGCCGTTCCTGGCCGACCTCTACAGCGCTTGCAAGCTGCAAGGCATTCCGGCGCGCACGGCGATTTCCGAATACGCGCCGGGCCAGGTGGAAATCACCCTGGAACATCGCGCCGATGCCCTGCAAGCCATGGACGAAGCGGTGCGCTACAAGCGCCTGGTCAAGGGCGTGGCGCATAAGCACGGGATGACCGCCTGCTTTATGGCCAAGCCATTCGATGACCTGGCGGGCACCGGCATGCACATGCATGTGAGCCTGGCGGATGCCCAGGGCAATAACCTGTTTGCCAGTGAGGCCGCCGATGGCACGCCGCTGCTGCGCCAGGCGGTGGGCGGCATGCTCAGTACTTTGCTCGATTCGCTGCTGATGTTTTGCCCGAATGCCAACTCCTACCGGCGTTTCCAGACCAACAGCTATGCGCCGCTGGCGGCCACCTGGGGCGTGGATAACCGCACCGTCAGCCTGCGTGTACCGGGCGGGCCGGCTCATTCGCGGCATATCGAACACCGGATTTGCGGGGCCGACGCCAACCCATACCTGGCCGCTGCTGCCATCCTGGCGGGTATTCACCGAGGCATTCGCGAACAGCGCGACCCCGGTGCGCCGGTGGAAGGCAACGGGTACGCCCAGGCCAATGCATTGCTGCCCACCGACTGGCTGACCACCTTGCGTGCGCTGGAGGGTTCAAGCTGGGCGCGGGAGGCGTTTGGCAGCGAGTTCCTCGGCGTCTATTTGGCGGTGAAACGTGAGGAATATCGCCAGTTCATGGGGGCGGTGGGCGAGCAGGATTGGCGCTGGTATCTGCATCAGGCGTGATCCGCTGGCAGCAGATTTGGATACACCGAAGCGCTGCTTTTGTGTGGGAGCTGGCAAGCCAGCTCCCACAGTCGATCGCCGGTGTTTTATAGCCGTCATGGTTTCAACCTTTTTTTCACGTTGCAGTGGTTAAGCTGCGGTTCAAGGTCGTTCACCACCGTTCCACTCACATGAGCCCGCAATGTCGCCACAACCTCCATCCTCTATCGAGATTGAATTCGCCGAACGCTGTGACCGCGAGCATGCCCAGGTCTGCGGCGACACGCGTCCGCCCGCGCTGCTCAAGCGTCTGGCGGCCTGGCGTGATGAACGGTTGGTGCGCCAGGCATTGAAAGTGGCCGGCGAGCCTGGGTTGATCCTGGACTTGGCGTGTGGCTCGGGCCGGTTCTGGCCGGTGTTGGCCGAACACGTCAACCGGGTGATTCTGGCCTCGGACAATTCCCAGGCCATGCTCGACCACGCGCGCACCCATCACCCGGCGGCGTTGCTCAAGCGGGTCAAAACGTTCCAGGGCTCGGCGTTTTCCATCGGCCTGTCGGCCAACGCGGTGGACTGTATTTTCTGTCTGGAACTGTTTCGTCACGTGCCCGGCAGTGACGTGCGAATAGCGCTGTTGCGCGAATTCCACCGTGTCAGCCGCGACACGGTGATTGTCTCGGTGAACTCGCGCACGCCGGTGGAGGACGAATTCCGCCAGGCCGGGTTCAAAGTCCTTCATCACCAGGAGTTCCTGCCGGGCTCCAAGTTGTGGCGTGTCTATGTTTTGCGTAAGAGGGGCTAACTCCCGCCTGTCGGACTATTCTCCATCTCTTGTCAGAGTTTTCATGAAGGTGTGTGCACTGCGGATGCTCGCAAGCCCCTTTCGCGATATATACTGCGCGCCATTCTTCAAGGGAGAGCCGTGTGGCCATCGATATTCACTGGATCTGCGACAACGATAGCCTCGGCCAGCATTGCGCCGAATGGCAGCAGTTGCCATTCGTCGCCCTCGACACCGAATTCATGCGGGTCGACACCTTTTATCCCATTGCCGGGCTGATCCAGATCGGTGATGGCGTTCGCGCTTACCTGATCGACCCCCTGACCATCGACAACTGGCAACCCTTGGCCGCCTTGCTGGAGAACCCGGCGGTGATCAAGGTGGTGCATGCCTGCAGCGAAGACCTGGAAGTGCTGCTGCGTCTGACCGGCAGCCTGCCGGTGCCGTTGTTCGACACTCAATTGGCGGCGGCTTACCTGAACCTCGGTTTCTCCATGGGCTACTCGCGCCTGGTGCAGGCCGTGCTGGATATCGAACTGCCCAAGGGCGAAACCCGCTCGGACTGGCTGCAGCGACCATTGTCCGAGACGCAGGTGAGCTATGCCGCCGAAGACGCGGTGCACCTGGCCGAGGTCTATGTGCGCTTGCGCCCGCAGCTGTCGGATGACAAATACGCCTGGGTACTGGAAGACGGCGCCGAGCTGGTGGCCAACCTGCGCCGCGAAGTCGACCCGTATGAGGTGTACCGCGACGCCAAGCTGGCGTGGAAACTCTCGCGTGCCCAGCTCGCGGTATTGCGCGAACTGTGCGCCTGGCGCGAGCAGCAGGCCCGTGCCCGAGACCTGCCGCGCAACCGCATCATTCGTGAGCACTCGTTGTGGCCCCTGGCCAAGTCTCAGCCGGATAACCTCGCCGCGTTGGGCAAGATCGAAGACATGCACCCGCGCACCGTGCGTCAGGATGGCCAGTTCCTGCTGGACCTGATCAAACGCGCCGCCAGCGTGTCGATGGACCAGTGGCCGCCCGCCGTGGCCGAACCGTTGCCGGTGGATGCCGCTGCGCTGATCAAGCAACTGCGCGCCCTGGGCCAGGCCGAGGCCGAGCGCCTGGAGATGGCGCCGGAACTGATGCTGCGCAAGAAAACCCTCGAAGCCCTGGTTAAAAGTGGCTACCCCGATGGGCCTTATACATTGCCAGACTCGCTGCGTGGCTGGCGCCGCGAGTTGATGGGCCAGGCGCTGCTCGACAGCCTGGCCACTGCCGGAGAACAGCCTTGAAACGTATTTGCTCCATCTATCGCAGCTTGAAAAAAGACGGGATGTACCTCTACGTGCTCAAAAGCGATGCGCTGGAGCGCGTGCCGGAGCCGTTGATGGCCGCCTTCGGCAAGGCTCATCTTGCGTTCGAGATGATACTGACGCCCGAGCGCAAGCTGTCGCGCGAGGACATCACCGTGGTCCTGGAAAACCTCGACAAGCAGGGCTACCACCTGCAAATGCCGCCGGCCGAGGACGAGTACATCGAACACTTGCCCGAAGAGCTGCTGCGCCGCAACGACCCGATGTAAGCGTTCAGTGCCCTGTTCAGGGCACATTCTTTTATGGACTCGTATTCGATTGGCGGTGGCCGTAAGGAAGCGGGCGGCCGTCTGCATTGTTTTTGAAAGGTTTGAACCATGCGTGTTCTGATTGCTGAACAGGATCACCCGCTCTACGCCCAATTGCTGAGCGAAGCGGCCCCGGACGTTGAGGTGTTGACCAGCGGCGACTCCGCCCAATTGTCGCGCCTGGCCGCCGATTGCCCGGTTTGGCTGGGCCAGCCTGACCTGCTCGCCACCCTGCTGCGTCAGGGCCATAAGCCGCAATGGCTGCAATCGACCTGGGCGGGTATTACGCCACTGCTGGCCGACGGCTTGCCGCGCGACTACCGCCTGACCCGCGCGGTCGGCATCTTTGGCCAGGTCATGGCCGAGTTCGTGCTCACCTATATGCTCGGGCATGAGCGCGAAGTGCTGGCGCGGCTGGTCAGCCAGGTCGAGCGCAAGTGGGACAACCGCATGGGCCAGAGCCTGGCGGGGCGCAAGGTGCTGGTGGTTGGCACCGGCGATATCGGCCAGAGCGTGGCTGATTTTTTGCTGCCGTTTGGCGTCAAGCTCTACGGGATCGCCAGCAGCGCGCGGGAGCAGGCACCGTTTATCGAAGTGGCCGGCCTGGACCAACTGAGCCGGCTGGTGGGCGAGGTGGACTACGTGATCAACCTGTTGCCGAACACGCCTGACACCCATGATTTGTACGATGCGGCGCTGTTCAAGCAATTCAAGCCGACCGGGTTGTTTATCAACGTCGGGCGCGGCGTGGCGGTGGTCGATGCCGACTTGGTCGAGGCACTCAAAGAAGGGCACTTGGCCGGTGCGGTGATCGACGTGTGCCGTCAGGAGCCTTTGCCGCAACGCCACCCGTTCTGGACCGCCTGGGGTTTGCTGCTGACCGGGCACAGTTCCGCGCCGACGTCGCCGGGGATGATGGTGGAGTTGTTTGTGCAGAATCTGCGGGCTTATCAGGCCAAGGAAGCGTTGCGCAGGGAAGTCAGCTTCGAAAGGGGTTACTGACACAACGCCGGAAAAAATGTGGGAGCGGGCTTGCTCGCGAAAGCGGAGGGTCAGGCACAAAATGTGGCGACTGATACACCGCTTTCGCGAGCAAGCCCGCTCCCACATTGGATCTATGCAAGGTTTACAGGCTGAAGTCACCCTCGGACACCAGCTCGCTCAGCGGCCGACGCGGGCTTGGCGCTTCACGACCTTGCAGGTACTCCGGCAAGCTCGACTTGTCCCCCAGCTTGCCCACCGCTACGGCTGCATGCAGCGCATAACCTTCAGGAATCTTCAGCTCCTTGCGGGTCAGCTCCTGATCGAAACCGGCCATGCCGTGGGTGTGCCAGCCGCTGAGGCTGGCTTGCAGCGCCAGGTGGCCCCAGGCTGACCCTGTGTCGAAGGTGTGCCACAGCGCCGGGGTTTCTTCAGTGGCGCCGGGGGCGATGAAGTCGGTTTTTGAGGCGATGATCACCAGGGCTGACGCGTGTTGCGCCCAACCACGGTTGAATTCATTGAGCAAACCCAGGAAACGCTCCCAGTTTGGCGTGTCGCGGCGCGCATAGAGAAAGCGCCACGGCTGCGAGTTGTAAGCCGATGGCGCCCAGCGAGCGGCTTCGAAGAAGCTCAGCAGCGTCTCTTGCGGGATGCTTTCGCCGGTAAAGGCGCGGGGCGACCAGCGCTCGGTGAATTGGGTGTGGATCGGGTAATCGGCAACGCGTGTCATGGGCAGTTCCTGATCGTCAATTCGGCCTTCAAAGCTACTGCGCGCCCACTGGGCTGACAAGTGTTGTTGCACCGCCAGTCGTAAGCGCTTGGCCCCAGGCGCCTTGGGCACTAGACTGGCGGCCTTTTCACCTACCGATACTGATGTAGAGCCATGGCCGCCAAAGTCGAACCTTTCTGGATACGCAAAACCCTTGAACACCTCGACCAGGAGGAATGGGAGTCGTTGTGCGACGGCTGTGGTCTGTGCTGCCTGCAAAAGCTTGAGGATGAAGACGACAACAGCGTCTATTACACGCGCATCGCCTGCAAACTGCTTGATCTAAAAACCTGCCAGTGCAGCGACTATGCCAACCGTCGCGCCTCGGTGCCTGACTGCATCCAGCTCACGCCGGGCCAGGCCGACCAGTTCAAATGGCTGCCGCCGACCTGCGGCTACCGCCTGGTCAGCGAACGCAAGGACCTGCCGCTGTGGCACCACCTGGTGTGTGGCGACCGCGATGCCGTGCACCATGAACGCATTTCCCAGTCCGGTCGCATGCTTGCCGAAGGCAGCGTGCCCGAAGATGACTGGGAGGATTACCTGATCTTCCGCGCAGGCTGAAAAAAGGAGTGTGTATGAGGGTGGCAACCCGGCTGGCGGCATCCTTGGTGCTGCTGACACTGAGCCTGCCTGCGTGGTGCGCGAAGAAAGTCGACCTGGATTATCACGTCAAACTGCTGCCCCAGAGTGATCAGGCCGAGGTGCGCGTGAGCCTGTCCCAGGGCTCGGCCGTGCGCAGCCTGAACTTCGACCTGGGCCGTGACGGCGACTACAGCGACTTCAAGGCCGACGGCCAATGGCAGGTCACCGGCAGCCGTGGCCTGTGGCAACCCAGCGCCGACAAAGCCAGCCTGACTTACCGCGTGCGCCTCACCCATGCGCGCAAGGCGGGCGTGTATGAGGCGCGGATGACGCCGAGCTGGGCGCTGTTTCGCGGCGAAGACCTGGTGCCGGCTGCGCGCCTCGATCAGCAGGACGGTATCGAGTTGGTGTCGCGGCTGATGTTCGAGTTGCCGGCCGGCTGGAAAAGCGTCGAAACCGCCTGGCCGCGTGTCGGTAAGCACAAGTTCCGTATCGACAACGTGTCCCGCCTGTTCGACCGGCCCACCGGCTGGATGCTCGCGGGTAACCTCGGCAGTCGTCGCGTGCGCCTGGGTGAAACCGAAGTCACCGTGGCCTCGCCCAAGGGCCAGGCCATGCGCCGCATGGACGTGCTGACGCTGCTGACGTTCGTGTGGCCGCAAGTGGAGGCCGCACTGCCGCGCCATCCGGCCAAGCTGTTGATCGTCGGCGCCAGCGACCCGATGCGCCGTGGCGCTTTCTCGGCGCGCGATTCGATTTACCTCAACAGCCGCACGCCGCTGATCAGCGAAAACGGCAGCAGCCCATTGTTGCGCGAAGTGGTGCAAGCCATTGGCCGCTTTAACGACCACGATACCAGTGACTGGATCAGCGAAGGGTTGGGCGAGTATTACGCCATTGAACTGCTGCGGCGTGCCGGCGGCATTACCGATGAGCGCTATGCGGCGATACAGACGCGGTTGGCCAGGGAAGGCAAGGGCGTGACCAGCCTGCGCGGCGATCACGTCAACGGTGCGACCGTGGCGCAGGCGGTGCTGGTGTTGCAGGAGCTGGACCGCGAGATCCGCGTCAAGACCCACAACAAGCGCTCGCTGGATGATCTGGCGCAGGCGGTGATGCGGGCGAACAGTGTGAATACGGCGGAGTTTGTGCAGTTGGCCGAAAGTGTGATCGGCGAGTCGTCGGTGGTGCTGGACAACAAATTATTGCGTTGACCCAAAACAACTGTGGGAGCTGGCCAGTTCCCACAGTTGATTGGGGTTGGCCTGGCTATTTAGTGGCTTTCTCCGCCGCCACTTCAGCCTTGGTCTTCAAGTTCTTCAACTCTTCGCCCGCGCGTTCGATCCTGGTACGCACGCTGTTCATTTCCTGACGGCCTTGCTCCAGCTTGTCCTTGAGCGAGCTGTGCCCGGTCACGCCGCGCACCAGCGCCACGCCACCAATCGCCACCTGGATCAGCCCGAAGATGCCGCCACGGCGCAGGCCTTTGCCGACCATCATCACACCGCCGGCCACCGAAAGAATGCGTTCCGACCCGTGCACGTTTTGCGCGCTTTTGGCGGCTGGTTGCAGGTGTTCGATGATAGGTCGCAGGGTTTTGCTGTCGCTCATGGTGTGTCTCCAACAAAGGCAAGTGTAAGTAGCTGACTGTTTGCAGGCGTCGGATGTTCCCGAAATATCAGTACTTGGGGCCCGAGCGGGTGTTGTTGCCTTTGGCCAGACGGTCGTAGAGCACCACATTGACGGTGGCGGCCAGGTTCATGCAGCCGGAGGTCGGGATGTACACCACGTCTTCACACCAGTCGCGGATCTCTTTGTCCAGCGAGCCGTCTTCGGGGCCGAAGATGTACAGCGCGCGGTCGGGGTGCGTGTACTCGGGCAGCGGGCGGGCGCCTTCCACCAGCTCCACGGCGACCGGGATACAGCCCAGCGGCAGGATCTTTTTCAGGTCATCGATGCCGATCAACGGAATGTCGTGGTGGACCTTCTTGGTGTCGGTGATGAAGTCCCGGGCGCGCTCGTAACGCACGCCGGTGTAAAACACCGAGGCCACGCCGTAGCAGCCGGCGGCGCGCATCACCGAGCCGACGTTTTCGGGGGATTTGGGGTTGTACAGACCGATGCAGCTGTAGCGTTTATTGCCCACGGGGAAGGGTGCCTTGGAGGAAAACCGCGATTATACGGCCTCAACGAGATGCAGTGTTTGTGCTATCGCCTTCGCGAGCAAGCCCGCTCCCACATTTGTCCGCGTACATCATTTGGAATGCGGTCGAATGTGGGAGCGGGCTTGCTCGCGAAGAGGCCAGTACAGGCAGCCTCTAGTCGTCCTTCTTCATCAACCCCGCCAACGCCGCAAACGGGTTGTGCGTGGCCTTGGCAATCGTCGGGCTGCTGGTGGAGCCTTCGCCGAAGTACTGCTGGTCGGTGTAGCGCGAGTGTTCGTTGTCGTGGCAGTACAGGCACAGCAACTCCCAGTTGGAACCGTCCTGGGGGTTGTCATCATGATTGTGGTTGCGATGGTGTACGGTCAGTTCGCTCAAGCGTTTGCCGGCAAACTCACGGGCGCAGCGGCCGCACACGTGCGGGTACATCTTCAAGGCTTTGTCGCGGTAGCCCATTTCCCGGTCGCGCTGGGCATCGGCGAGGATGCGGTCCAGCTTGGCGGTGTGGGAGGGCGGGTTGGTCGAGCTCATCATGGCTCCTGGCTATTTGGGGGTTCACGGATAGGGTTGATTCTAGCCGCTCGCGCGGCAAATGACCGCTGGCTTTTTCAGCCGCGGTACAGCCGGGCTTGAGCGAAGGTTTGTAGTATCGGCACATTCACTTCACAAGGATCTGAAACCTATGCGTGTGTACACATGGACCGCAGCCCTGCTGCTCAGCGTGCTGGCCGCTCAAGCCCAGGCGTTCTCCACACCCAGGCCCGGCCAGGTAATCGAAGTGGCCCTCGAGCAACTGCACCCGACCCAGGCCGTGGTGGGCTTTGACCAGATCTACTACAGCCTGGGGCTGTTCGCCGACAAACCGGCCAAAGTGTTCGACGAATACTGCGAAACCAACGGCCAGGGCGCCGCCGACAATGTGCCGAAAAAAGCCGACCTGCACCAACCCGACAGTTTCACCTGCAAGGACCCGGTGGGCACCCACCCCGACGACATGAAAACCGTGGTGGTCGGCCCCGGCGGCCAGTTGTACCTGACCGACGGTCACCACAGCTTCACCACCTTGTGGGAAGTGCCCGGCGGCGGCCCGCAGTTGAAAATGTGGGTCAAGGTGACCGATGACTTCAGCAACAGCGCCGACATGAATACCTTCTGGCAGCGTATGGAGGCGGCCCGCAAGGTCTGGCTCAAGGACAATCAGGGCCAGACCCTGCCGCCGCAGCAACTGCCTGCGCACCTGGGCTTCAAGAACCTGCAGGACGACACCTTTCGCAGCCTGGTGTATTTCACCCGCAAGGCCGCCTACGGCAAGCCGGACGATGGCGCGATTGCGCCGGAATTCCTGGAGTTCTACTGGGGCAATTGGCTGCGTACGCAGATTGATTTGAAGGCGTACAACCTGAACAAGAAGGGCGGCTACAAGGATGCGATTGAAGCGGTCGCCAAGCGCATGGTCAGCCTGGCGCCGGGTTCACAGGTGGGCAGCAGCGGTTTCACCGCCAGGCAACTGGGCGGTATGACCCAGCTGGACCAGGGCGAGCTGGACAAGACCTTCGAGAAAAAAGTGCCGTATGTGATCGACCACCGCAAATCCCGAAACTGACGCAGAACCAAAAATGTGGGAGCTGGTTTGTGTGGGAGCTGGCCAGTTCCCACAGGGAATGTGTGGTGTCAGCGGGCCTCAGCCCTTGAGCTTCTCGGCAATCCAGATGGTATGCCGGGTGCCCTTGTTGCCATGGGCAAACACTTGCACTTCTTCGGCCTTGAACCCGGCCTTGCGCAGTTTGTCGCTGAACAGCTTGTCGGCGCTGGCTGACCATACCGCCAGCACGCCTTTGGGCCGCAGCGCCTTGGCACACGCGGCCAGGCCACCGGCCGAATACAGCCAGCTGTTGGCCTTTTGCGTCAGGCCTTCGGGGCCGTTGTCCACATCCAGCATGATCGCGTCAAAGCCCTGGGGCTCGGCCTGCAGGACCTTGGCCACGTCTTCCATGCGGATCACCGTGCGTGGGTCCAGCAGCGGACGGCCGGATTTTTCCCCCAGCGGGCCACGGTTCCATTCCACGACGCCGGGCACCAATTCCGCCACCACCACTTCGGCGCTTTTGCCCAAATGCTTGAGTGCCGAGGCCAGGGTAAAGCCCATGCCCAGGCCGCCGATCAGCACCCGCGAACCCGGCCGGCCGGCGACTTTACGGCAAGGAATCTCCGCCAGCGCGTCTTCGGAGCCATGCATGCGCGTGTTCATCAACTGGCCGCCGTCTCCGCCCTGGATCTTGATGACAAAATCCTCGCCGTATTCGAACAGGCACAAGGCACCGCCGTTGTCGGGGATCGGGGTGGTGTCGAGCAGAACGAAACGTTTCATGGAAATCTCATTGGGAAGGGCATTCTTGCGCGGTTGGGAGTAGCCTTACGACATTCCGGTCAGGCCATGGAGCCATCGATGAAGTGCAGCATTCTAACGGTCATTGCGTTGAGCGCGCTCACATTGGGTGCGGCGCAGGCGCAAGAGGCGCAAACCGTGCCGGTGGCGCCAGCGCCAACTCCCGGTGCGCCGGGCACACCGACGCCCACCTTGTACCCGCAAGTCACCCCGCCCGTGGCGCCCAAAGCCTCTGCGAACGGTTCACCGGCGCTGGTGCCGATTGTGTTGCCAACGCCGCCCAAGGATCAGACGGTGCCCGGCCTGCTGCAAAATGACAGCAAGCCGAAGACACCCGGCGGTTAAAACTGCTGGGACAGTAATTGCCCGTCGGCCATGCGCAGGCGCTTGGACAAGGCAATCGCAATCGCGCGAATGATCTTGGCCGCCACCCTGGGGGCTTCGTTGAGCATTTTTTCCAGCGCATCCTTGCCCAGGTTCAACAGCACGCAATCACTGGCGGCCACGCAACTGGCGGAGCGGCGCTCGCCGTCAAGCACCGCCATCTCGCCAAAAGCCCGGCCACTGCGCAGGGTGGCGATGGTCAGGCGCTGGCCGCTGTGATTGGTTTTCTGCACGGCCACCTGGCCGCTGTGCAGGATGCACATAAAGGTGCCGGCATCGCCCTCGAGGAAAATCACCTCGTCGCGGGCAATGCTGCTGATATTGAAGTAGCCGGCGGCCACGTGAAAATCTTCCGGCAACAGTGGGTCGAACAGGCCGCAATCCATGAGCATGTCGCGAATTTCGTTGTTCATCAGAGTCGGTAGTGGCATAGCTGCAGTCTTGGTCCATCAATCAAGTCGGGCGGTCTTGTGTTCAGACAGGACCGCCAAACTAAGTTCCTTAAACGAGGCCCAGGGCCTTGAAGACAAATCCATATTCGAGCGCTACGTCACGTAATCCCTGATAACGCCCGCTCATTCCGCCATGGCCGGCACCGAGCTCGGTCTTGAGCAGCAACAGGTTGTGGTCGGTTTTGGTGTCGCGCAATTTGGCCACCCACTTGGCCGCTTCCCAATACTGCACGCGGCTGTCGTTATAACCGGCAATCACCAGCATGTGCGGATAAGCCTGGGCCTGGACGTTTTCGTACGGTGCGTAGGCCTTGATGCGTTCATACACCTCGGGCTCTTGCGGGTTGCCCCACTCGTCGTACTCGGTGATGGTCAGCGGCAGTTCCGGGTCGAGCATGGTGTTGAGCACGTCGACGAACGGCACTTCGGCAATCGCCGCCTGGAACAGCTCCGGGCGTTGGTTGAGCACCGCGCCGATCAACAGGCCACCGGCGCTGCCGCCGCTGATAGCCAGCTGCTTGGAGCTGGTCAGCCCTTCGGCGATCAAGTGCTCGGCGCAGGCGATAAAGTCGCTGAACGTGTTCTGTTTATGCGCCTGCTTGCCGTTGCGATACCAGGCTTCACCCAGCTCACCGCCGCCGCGTACATGCGCGATGGCAAAGGCCACGCCGCGCTCCAGCAGGCTCAGGCGCGCATGGGAGAACCACGGGTCGAGGCTTGAACCGTAGGCGCCGTAGCCATAGAGGTACAGCGGTGTGGGTTTGCCCAGTTGATCACGCTTGACCACCAGGCTGATCGGCACCTGGGTGCCATCTGCAGACGTCGCCCACAGCCGTTGGCTGACATAGTCGTCGGCGTTGAACACGCCGAGTACCGGGGTTTCCTTGAGCACCACCTGCGCGCCGCTGGCCAGTTCAAGCTGGCGCACCTGGGCCGGACGGTTCAGGGCTTCATAACGCAGGCGAATCTTGTCGCTGGCAAATTCCAGGCTGTTTTGCACGTAAAGGCTGTAGGCGGCGTCAGGCAATTCCACGCGATAGGCGCTCGAACCCTGCGGGTGCACTTCGATCACCGGCAGGCCGCCGATACGCAGGCTCAAGGTCATGGCGCCGGCATTGAGGGTCACGCCGTCGAGCATCACGTCATCGCTGTGGGGGATCAGGTTCTGCCATTGATCCTCAGTCGGCACACTGCCGGTGTCGGTGGCGACGAACAGCGCATAGTTGATACCGTCACGGTTGCTGCGGATAAACCAGGTCCATTTATCATCCAGCATGCCGTGGTCGACATCGTATTCATGGTCTTCGACCCGTGGCGCCAGGCAGGTGAAAGCTTGCTGTGGCTGGTCGGCGTCCAGCGCCCAGATTTCGCTGGTGGTCTTGCTGCCCAGAGCCAGCAGCAACTGGCGCTCGGAGCTGGAACGGTAGCAATGCAGGAAGAACCGCCCGTCGGGCTCGTGGAACACTTCCTGCGCCGCCGTGCCATCCAGGCGGTAGCGGTAAAGCTTGTGTGGGCGATGGGTGTCGTCCAGTTCGCCGAAGAACAGCGTCAGGCTGTCGTTGGCCCAGGTCATGCTGCCGTCGCAGTCTTCAAACTCCAGTTCGCTGACCTTGCCGGTGGCCAATTCCTTCACGTACAGGGTGTAAATCTCTTCACCACTGGTGTCGAGGCTGTAGGCCAGGCGCTGGTGGTCGGGGCTGATGCTGAACGCGCCAAGGGAGAAAAAGCCGCCATTGGCCAGCACGTTCGGGTCCAGCAGCAGTTCTTCGCTGCTTTCATCCACCCCGTTGCTGTCATCCGTCGGGCGACGGCAGCGGTAATGGCGGGCGTATTCATCACCGGCGGTGGTGCGGGTGTAATACAGGTACGGGCCCCACGGCGAAGGCAACGACAGGTCGGTTTCCAGGATGCGGCCCTTGATCTCTTCGAACAGGCTTTCGCGCAGGGCTTGCTGGTCGGCGAGCTGGTCTTCCTGCCAGGCGTTTTCGGCTTTGAGGTAGTCGAGCACTTCAGCTGTGTCACGTTCCTGCAACCAGGCGTACGGGTCTGGGCCTTGGGCCTTGCGGGCGATCGGGGCGGTCGATATAGGCATGGATCACTCTCTGTCTGGCGGATGGTGGCAGGCATTGCAGCCGAGACACGCAAAAGCCGTTATCATAGCCGCCTCTTTGCCAGCCTTGCCATGGACACCATGACCGAGAACGACTATCTGACCGCTTGGGGCCTTTACGCCTTCGCCGCTTTGGGCTGCCTGTTGGTGTGGTGGCGCATGACCCGCTGGATCTGGCGCTGGCTGCGCGAGCCGCTGCAATTGCTGATGGCGGTGTTGCTGTTCAGCCCGACCATCGTCGACCCGGTCAAGACCCAGTTTGCGCCGGCCGTGGCCATTACCGCGCTGGACCTGGTGCTGCATGTGGGCAATAACGCCTGGCGCGCCATCTCCGACCTGTTCATGTACACGATGATCGCGTTTGGCGTGTATATCGTGATCGTGTTGATCCGCTGGCCCATCGAGCGCGCCGCCAACGCCCGCCGTGAGCGCAAGGCCGCCGCCGATGCCGCCCTGGCCGCCGAGCCGGTAGACGAAGACGACGAACCTTTCCGTCGCCCTGCGCCTGCCGGCAATCTGCGGGTTGAGCCGCGCCTTTAACGTTGTAAGCCCTGCAGCGAGAGCCCTGGCATGTGTGAATTATTGGGCATGAGTGCCAACGTCCCCACCGATATCGTGTTCAGCTTTACCGGGCTGATGCAGCGCGGCGGGCGTACCGGCCCCCACCGCGACGGTTGGGGCATCGCATTTTACGAAGGCCGTGGCCTGCGGCTGTTCCAGGACCCGGCCGCGAGCAGCGAGTCGGAAGTTGCGCTGCTGGTGCAACGTTATCCAATCAAAAGTGAAGTGGTGATCGGCCATATCCGCCAGGCCAATGTGGGCAAGGTGAGCCTGGCCAACACGCACCCGTTCGTGCGCGAACTGTGGGGCCGTAACTGGTGCTTTGCGCATAACGGCCAGCTGGCCGACTTTAACCCGCGCGCCACGTTCTACCGGCCGGTGGGCGATACCGACAGCGAAGCGGCGTTCTGCGACCTGCTCAACCGCGTGCGCGAAGCCTTTCCGGAACCGGTGGAAATCGAGCAAGTGCTGCCGGACCTGATCGCCGCCTGCGCCGAGTACCGCAGCAAAGGCGTGTTCAACTGCCTGCTCAGTGACGGTGACTGGCTGTTTTGCTACTGCTCGACCAAACTGGCACAGATCACCCGGCGCGCACCGTTTGGCCCGGCGCGCTTGAAAGATGTCGACGTGATCGTCGATTTTCAGGCCGAAACCACGCCCAATGACGTGGTCACGGTGATCGCCACCGAACCCTTGACCGACAATGAAAACTGGACCCGCTACGAACCGGGCCAATGGAGCCTGTGGCGACGTGGTGAATGCGTCAGCCAAGGCGTTACCGAGTAAGGATATCGACCATGTTGCTCAGTTATCTGCGGTTGGTGCTGTTTGCCATTGGCTTGTTGGTCGGCGTGCAAGTGCCGGGGTTTATCAACGACTACGCCAAGCGCGTCGAAGCCCATTTGATCGAAGCCCAGACCGGCCTGCGCGGCTTCGATGCCACGGCGCAGCAGTTCTTCAATGGCGACTTGCAGGCGCTGGTGGCCCATTACCGCGCCAGTGATGACCCGGTGTTTCGCAGCGATGCCAACAGCCTGGGCACTTTGCTCGATCGTCAGGTGGCGTTGGACACGCAGTTCCAGGCCATGCAAGGCCCGTGGTACATCCGTGCGCTGCAAGTGGCGGTGGCGGCCGACCCGGATATCCGCCTGGAAACCTGGAATGGCTACAGCTACCAGATTTTGCTGACGCCTGAGGCGATGGGCTGGGGCCTGGGCGGGGCGATGCTGTTGTCGTTCGGCCTCGAATGCCTGTTCCGCCTGATCGACTGGGTGGTGTTGGGCGGCAAGCGCCTGCGCCAGAGCCGGCCGATCGAAGAGCGCGACCTTAAAGGCCTCTAAAGATGATCGTTCCCACGCTCTGCGTGGGAATGCCTCTTGTGACGCTCTGCGTCAGGCTTTGGGACGCAGAGCGTCCCGGGCTGCGTTCCCACGCGGAGCGTGGGAACGATCATTGGCTTAGTACCATCCTTTCTTCACCCACTTCCTCGGCATACCGCGCCACGACCTTCTGACACAACCCCACAATCTCCTCCACCAACTCCACCCCCACACGCCACGACACCACCACCTGCAAATTCGGCAGGCGTTGCGCCATGGGCAGCATCACCAGCTCTGCGCGGGCCAGTTCTTCCATCACCAGCACCGGCGGTAACGCGCCAATCCCGAAACCATCGCGCAGCAAGCGGGTAATCGCCGACACCGAGTTCACACAGTTCATGCGTGGCGAGGCCACCCCGTTGGCCTGCATCAGGCTCAGCACATCCTGGTGCGGGTGGGAGTTTTTCGAGTAGGTGATGATGCGCTCCTGGGCCAGTTCGGCGAGGGAGGCGTAGTCACGGTTGTAGAGAGACTGGCTGGCGACGATCCAGGCCATGGGATGGCTGGCCAGCTCCAGGCTGCGCACGGTTTCCAGGCGCAGCAGGTCGGTTTGCAGGATCAGGTCGAGGAAGCCTTTTTGCAGTTGATCGCTGAGGTTTAACGCGGTATCGGCGACCAGTTCGATTTCTACTCGCGGGAAGTGCTCCATCAATTGCGCCACCAACTGGCTCAGCCAGGTGTGGATCACCGTGTCCATGGCGCCGATGCGGATGCGCCCAACCTTGCTGCTGGTGGTCTCCAGGGACTGCTTCAAACCCTGCATAGTGACCATCATCTGCTCGGCATAATCGAGTACCTTCACGCCTTCCGGGGTCAGGCTCACGCCGCGTGAGTCGCGCAGCAACAGCTTCACACCCAACTCGCTTTCGAGCACGGCGATGCGGCTGGAAATCGAGGCCTGGGTAGTGAACAGCTTCTCGGCGGTCAGGCGAAAGCTCTTGAGCTTGGCCACCCAGACGAAGGTTTCGAGGAACTTCAAATTCATGGGATCAACTTTTCTTATGCTTGGATCGGTTTTTATTAGTTGGACGCCGCACCGGGCAAACGCCAAAAATCGAACCATTGCACGATAAGCGTCGCTGGGGTGTCAGGACAAGTTGCGAGTTCTGCGTGAAAAATCCCACACTACAAAAAATACAACGCCTACAGGAGTATCCACCGTGAGCCGCTTGCTATTGAATTGTGATATTGGCGAAAGCTTTGGCAACTGGACCCTGGGTCTGGACGCCGAGGTCATGCCGTTCATCGATTGTGCCAACGTGGCTTGCGGCTTTCATGCCGGCGACCCGAGCATCATGCGCAAGACCGTCGGCCTTGCGCTCAAGCACGGTGTGCAAGTAGGCGCGCACCCGGCCTACCAGGACCTGCAAGGGTTTGGTCGCCGCTCCATGAACTATACGCCGCAAGAAATCCAGGACCTGATGCATTATCAAATCGGTGCCCTTGATGGTATCTGCCGGGCACAAGGTTCGCGTGTCAGCTACGTCAAACCACATGGTGCGATGTACAACGACATGATGGCTAACCCGGCTCAATTGCGCGCGGTAATCCAGGCGGTGGCCGCCTATGGCGATCTGCCGTTGATGCTGCTGGCCATGCGTGACAACAGCGCGGCTCAGGCGTTGGCTGACGAATATGGGGTCACGCTGTGGTTCGAAGCCTTCGCTGATCGTGCCTACGACCCTACAGGCCATCTGGTTTCCCGCCAGGTGCCGGGTGCCGTCCATCACGATTGCGACACTATCGTGCAACAAGCCCTGACCATTTCCCGTGGGCAAGCCCTGACGGCCAGCGACGGCAGCGCCCTGGTGTTGCAGGCCAACACCCTGTGCGTGCACGGCGACAATGCCAGCTCGATCGCCGCTGTGCAGCGCATCCGCGAGGCGTTGAAGCCAGCATGAAGCCACGCATCGAAGTGGTGGCCATCGACTGCCTGATGGTGCGTCTGTTTGAGGTGATTGCCGAAGCCAACATGCCGTGGATGCTCGCCGCCACCCAACGTCTGCGTGAAGGTTTTGGTAACGCGCTGGTGGATCTGGTGCCGTCCTACACGACCTTGATGGTGCATTACGACCTGACTGCGCTGAGCCCCGCTCAAGCGCGGGAACTGATCGATCAGGCGCTGACCGACTTGCAACCCCAGGCGCAAGGCAGCGGCCAGTGCCACGTGTTGCCGGTGTGGTACGACCTGAGTGTCGGCCCGGAACTGACCTTGCTCAGCCAGCGCAGCGGGTTGTCGGTTGAGGACGTGATTCATCGTCACAGTGCCCACGAATACCAGGTATTTGCCCTCGGTTTCGCCCCCGGCTTTGCCTTTATGGGGTTGGTGGACGAAATCCTCGCCACGCCACGCCTCAACACACCGCGTAAACGCGTGGTGGCCGGCAGTGTCGGGATTGCCGAGCGGCAAACCGCTGCCTACCCGGTGGTGTCGCCGGGCGGCTGGAACCTGATCGGCCGCACCCCGGCCAAACTGTTCGACCGTGAGCGTGACGGCTACAGCCTGATGCAACCGGGCGACACGGTGCGTTTCGAAGCAGTTGATCACGCCGAATTCATCAATCTGGGTGGCGATGACACGTCCTTGGAGGCGCAGGCATGAGCCGCTTGTTGATCGAGGCCAGCACGCCGCTGTGCCTGTTGCAGGACGCCGGGCGCTTTGGCGTGCGCCACCTGGGCGTGACCCAGGGTGGTGCGCTGGATTGGGTGTCGATGTCTTGGGCCAATTGGCTGCTGGGCAATGCGCTGGATGCATCGGTGGTGGAAATCACCTTGGGCGGGTTTACCGTGCAGGCCGAAGACTATTGTTTGCTGGCATTGGCCGGGGCGGATTTAGGCGCCTATATCGACGAACGCGCCATCAGCCCTGGGCGCAGTTTTATCCTGCAAAAGGGCCAGCGTCTGCGCTTTACCCAGCCGTTCAGCGGTGCGCGGGCTTACCTGGCGGCGCCCGGCGGGTTTGATGCGCCGGCTGTGCTGGGCAGTTGTGCCACGGTGGTGCGTGAGGCATTGGGCGGGCTGGACGGTTTAGGCAAGGCCTTGGCCGAAGGCGGGCGGTTGGTTTATTCCGGTACGGGCGGCGCGATGAAAGTGCTGAGCACGCCTGATCTGCCGGCAAAAGCGCCGCTGGAGGTGATTGTCGGCGCGCAGATCGGCCAGTTCAGCGGGCAGAGCCTGTTCGATGCATTCAATACCGACTGGTCGCTGGATAGCCGTGCCGATCGCATGGGCATGCGTTTGCTGGGCACGCCGTTGCAGTATCAAGGGCCGTCGTTGATTTCTGAAGGGATTGCGCTGGGTGCGATCCAGGTGCCGCCGGATGGGCAGCCGATCGTGTTGCTTAATGACCGGCAGACCATTGGTGGGTATCCACGTTTGGGCGCTTTGACGCCGTTGGCGCTGGCGCGGCTGGCGCAGTGTTTGCCGGGGGAGACGGTGAGGTTGGCGCCGGTGGTGCAGGAGACGGCGCATCGGCAGCACATCGAGTTTTTGCAGCGGTTTAACGCGATCTAAAAATGTGGGAGCGAGCAAGCCCGCTCCCACATTTGATCTTCATTTACTTGGAAAGAAACCGCATCCCTTCTTCCAACCCACGCAACGTCAGCGGGTACATCTGATCCTCCACCAACTCGCGCACAATTGCCGTCGACGCCGTATAACCCCAGGTGTCTTTCGGGTAGGGGTTAATCCAGATCAGCTTCTTGTACTTGGCCATGAAGCGCTGCATCCACACATACCCAGGCTCTTCATTCCAGTGCTCGACACTGCCGCCGGCCTGGGTGATTTCATACGGCGCCATCGACGCATCGCCGATAAAGATCACTTTGTAGTCGGCGCCGTACTTGTGCAGCAGATCCTGGGTGGAGGTGCGCTCCGAAGTGCGGCGCTGGTTGTTCTTCCACACCGACTCGTACACGAAGTTGTGGAAGTAGAAGTACTCCAGGTGCTTGAACTCGGTCTTGCACGCCGAAAACAGCTCTTCGCAGATCTTCACGTGAGCGTCCATCGAACCGCCGATATCGAACAGCAGCAACAGCTTGATGGTGTTGCGCCGCTCCGGGCGCATCTGGATATTCAATAAGCCGGCATCCCGCGCCGTGTGGTCGATGGTGCCGTCGATATCCAGCTCTTCAGCCGCACCCTGACGCGCAAACTTGCGCAGGCGGCGCAGGGCGATCTTGATATTGCGCGTGCCCAGCTCGACCTGATCGTCGAGGTTCTTGTATTCGCGCTGGTCCCAGACCTTCACGGCTTTGCCCTGGCGTTTGCCGGCATCGCCAACCCGAATACCCTCCGGGTTGTAGCCGCCGGAGCCAAACGGGCTGGTGCCGCCGGTGCCGATCCACTTGTTGCCGCCGGCGTGGCGTTCTTTCTGTTCTTCCAGGCGTTTCTTGAACTCTTCTATCAACTTGTCCAGGCCGCCAAGGGACTGGATCTGCGCGCGTTCCTCATCGGTCAGCGAGCGTTCGAATTCCTTGCGCAGCCATTCTTCAGGGATCAACGCCTGCAAGTGGTCGTCGAGCTTTTCCAGCCCATTGAAATAGGCGCCGAACGCGCGGTCGAACTTGTCGAAATGCCGCTCGTCCTTGACCAGAATCGCCCGGGCCAAGTAATAAAACTCGTCCATGTCGGCAAAGACCACGCGCTGTTTAAGCGCGTTGATCAGGTCGAGCAGTTCGCGCACCGACACCGGCACCTTGGCGGCGCGCATCTCATTGAACAGGTTGAGCAGCATCAGCGATTACCGCGACGGCTCATGAACGCCAGACGCTCCAGCAGCTGTACGTCCTGCTCGTTCTTGACCAGGGCGCCGGCCAGCGGCGGGATGGCTTTGGTCGGGTCGCGCTCGCGCAGCACGGCTTCGCCGATGTTGTCGGCCATCAACAGCTTGAGCCAGTCGACCAGCTCGGAGGTGGACGGCTTTTTCTTCAGGCCCGGCACTTTGCGCACGTCGAAGAACACGTCCAGCGCTTCGCTGACCAGGTCCTTCTTGATGTCGGGGTAGTGCACGTCGACGATTTTTTGCAGGGTGCTGCGATCGGGGAAGGCGATGTAGTGGAAGAAGCAGCGGCGCAGGAAGGCGTCCGGCAGCTCTTTTTCGTTGTTGGAAGTAATGATGATGATCGGGCGTTTCCTGGCCTTGATGGTCTCGTCGATTTCGTAGACGTAGAACTCCATCTTGTCGAGTTCCTGCAACAGGTCGTTGGGGAACTCGATGTCGGCCTTGTCGATTTCATCGATCAGCAGAATCACGCGCTCATCGGCCTCGAAGGCTTCCCAGAGCTTGCCTTTTTTCAGGTAGTTGCGCACATCGTGGACTTTCTCATTGCCCAACTGCGAGTCGCGCAGGCGGCTGACCGCGTCGTACTCATACAGGCCCTGATGCGCCTTGGTGGTCGACTTGATGTGCCAGGTGATCAGCTTGGCGCCGAAGGATTCGGCCAACTGCTCGGCAAGCATGGTCTTGCCGGTGCCCGGTTCGCCCTTGACCAGCAGCGGCCGCTCCAGGGTGATGGCGGCGTTGACGGCCAGTTTCAGGTCATCGGTAGCCACATAGGCCTGGGTGCCTTCGAACTTCATCGGTCATTCCTCGAATTCATCAATGCCCGGACTATACCGCGCAGCCCCGGCGACTGTGAACGCAGACGGGTTATTCAGTCTCTGAATGGCCGGTCACATCGCAGGCCAACGGGCGGGGGTTATGCTGATGCTTATGTGGGAGCTCCCAGGGTTAGTTGGCGGAAGGCTTGGGTTGTTCATACCGAGCGTTGAACGCTTGAATAAAACCATTGCGCAAAATCGCCAAAAACGCAGAGAACGCGCTGATATCTTGCTGATGCACGCTGCCACTGAGTTCCACGCGGGTGGCAAACTGGTTTTTGTTCTGGTTTTTGAGCACGGTTTCGCTGGTGCCTACCACGGCTTCCCAGATCGAGCGGAAGATGTTTTTGTCCTTGTTTTCCACGTCCTGTTTCCAGTCGAACACTTCTACATCGCGCAGCAGCGGCTTGATATAGCCAGTGAGCTGGCCTTTTTCCGCTTGGGCTTCAATCACCACGTCGCCGGTACCAGCCTTGAAGTCGAATTTGCCATAGGCCGAGGCGAAGTCGTTCATGCGTTTAAGTTGCAAGTCGCGGGCGCGGAAGCGGAATTCGAAGTCTTCAAAATTATTTAAAGGATCAAAGGTTGCGTTGGCCTCCATAGGGGCCTGGCCCTGCAGCAGGGCCTTGCCTTCGAATCGCGCGTCGCGTTTGCCTTTGAGGTCTACCACGTTGGTCAGGTTGTACAGACTGGCATTGACCTCGGTGGCCTTGATGTTCACCTGGGGCTTGGAGCTGAAATTATGAAAGGCGATCTTGCCATCTTCAATGCGCACTTCATTCAGCGTGATCGGCAGCAGTTTTTTCAACTGTTGCTGCCAGTCTGTGCCCTTACCGGTTTGGGACGCCTGTTTGTTGGCACCGCCGTCGACGAAGTTGATTTCAGGCTTTACGAAATGGCCCTCGGCGACGACGGCATGGTCGTACCACAACGAGTGCCAGCTGACCGCAAATTCAATCAGCGGCGCGTTGACGAACGGCACCGGCACTTTGCCGTCGACCTTGACAATTTTCAGGCCATTAATGCGGTAGGCACCACGCCACAAGGCCAAGTCCACGTCAGTGACCTGGCCACGGTAATCGCCCATGTCGGCCAGCTTGTCGTTCAGGTAATTGCGCACCAGATAGGGCAGGGCCAGGTCCAGGGCGATCAGTACTACCACCAGTACGGCGACGATCCATAGCAGCCCACTGTAGCGACGTTTCATGTCAATGCTCTCCAACGGTATAGGCGATGGACCGCACGCGCGGGCGCAACGTTCCTCTGACTGGACGCCCAAAGGCCTGAGGCATACCCTTGGGGCCTTCTTGAAATTGCCTTAAGGACCCGTCATGAGCCGTATCTTTGCCGACAACGCGCACTCCATCGGTAACACGCCCCTGGTGCAGATCAACCGCATTGCGCCGCGTGGCGTGACCATCCTGGCCAAGATCGAGGGGCGTAACCCGGGTTATTCGGTGAAATGCCGCATTGGCGCCAACATGATCTGGGACGCCGAAAGCACCGGCAAACTCAAGCCGGGCATGACCATTGTCGAGCCGACCTCCGGCAACACCGGCATCGGCCTGGCGTTTGTCGCCGCCGCCCGTGGCTACAAGCTGCTGCTGACCATGCCGGCCTCCATGAGCATCGAGCGCCGTAAAGTGCTCAAGGCCCTGGGCGCCGAGCTGGTGTTGACTGAACCGGCCAAGGGCATGAAGGGCGCCATCGACAAGGCTGGTGAAATTGTCGCCGGCGACCCGGCTACCTACTTTATGCCGGCCCAGTTCGAAAACCCGGCCAACCCTGCAATTCACGAGAAAACCACCGGCCCGGAAATCTGGAACGACACCGACGGCGCGGTGGACGTGCTGGTGGCGGGCGTGGGCACTGGCGGCACCATTACCGGGGTTTCGCGCTATATCAAAAACATTGCCGGCAAGCCGATTCTGTCGGTGGCGGTTGAGCCGAGGGTGTCGCCGGTGATCACCCAGGCGCTGGCCGGTGAAGAAATCAAGCCGAGCCCGCATAAAATCCAGGGCATCGGCGCCGGGTTTGTGCCGAAAAACCTCGACCTGTCAATGGTTGACCGCGTGGAACTGGTGACCGACGACGAATCCAAGGCCATGGCCCTGCGCCTGATGCAGGAAGAGGGGATTTTGTGCGGTATTTCCTGCGGCGCGGCCATGGCGGTGGCCGTGCGTCTGGCCGAGAAGCCGGAAATGCAGGGCAAGACCATCGTGGTGATCCTGCCGGACTCCGGCGAGCGCTACCTGTCGAGCATGCTGTTCAGCGATCTGTTTACCGAGCAAGAAACCCAGGCGTGATGCTCACCTGTGATGATCGTTCCCACGCTCTGCGTGGGAATGCCGCCCCGGACGCTCTGCGTCCTGCTTTGAAGGCGTGACGCAGAGCGTCACAAGCTGCATTCCCACGCGGAGCGTGGGAACGATAGGCCGCTCATCATCGCAGTTGATGTATATCAGCCGGTCGGCCTGGGCCTTCTGCATAATGGCCCAAGTGTTTATCATGGCCGGCTGCTACGTCTGGTTTCCCGTTGACGGGAGGTTGCTGGCCAGGCGCTTATTTTCAGGAGTTGCTGCATGACCTTTTCTTTGGCCGCCAAACTGTCGGTGCTGGCGTTGTTTATCGGCAGCATTCTGTATGTGCACTTGCGCGGCAAGGCGCGTTTGCCGGTGTTGCGCCAGTTCGTCAACCATTCGGCCCTGTTCGCCCCGTATAACGCCTTGATGTACCTGTTCTCGGCCGTGCCGTCCAAGCCGTACCTGGACCGCAGCAAGTTCCCGGAACTGGATGTGCTCAAGGACAACTGGGAAGTGATCCGCGAAGAGGCCATGCACCTGTTCGACGAGGGTTATATTCGCGCCGCCGAAAAGAACAACGACGCCGGTTTCGGCTCGTTCTTCAAGAAGGGCTGGAAGCGTTTCTACCTCAAGTGGTATGACAAACCGCTGCCATCGGCCGAGGCGCTGTGCCCGAAAACCGTGGCCTTGGTCAGCAGCATCCCCAACGTCAAGGGCGCGATGTTCGCGCTGTTGCCGGGCGGCAGCCACCTCAACCCGCACCGCGATCCGTTTGCCGGTTCCCTGCGTTATCACTTGGGCCTGTCCACGCCGAACTCCGACGACTGCCGCATCTTTGTCGACGGCCAGGTTTACGCGTGGCGCGACGGTGAAGACGTGATGTTCGATGAAACTTACGTGCACTGGGTGAAGAACGAAACCGAGCACACCCGTGTGATTCTGTTCTGCGATATCGAACGCCCGCTGAGCAACCGCCTCATGACCGGCGTCAACCGCTGGGTCAGCAAGCAGCTGGGCCGCGCGACAGCGCCGCAAAACCTGGATGACGAACGGGTGGGCGGGATCAACCAGGCCTATGCCTGGAGCAAGACCTTCAGCGACAAGTTCAGTGGTGTGGTCAAGCAGTGGAAGCGCAAGCATCCGAAGGCCTACCGCATTGCGCGGCCGGTGCTGGCGGTGGTTGTGTTGGTGCTGTTGTGGAAGTGGCTGTTCGGCTAAATTGAAATACGATCAAAACTGTGGGAGCGGGCTTGCTCGCGAATGCGCAGTGTCAGTCGATACTTTAATTGACTGACCCACCGCATTCGCGAGCAAGCCCGCTCCCACATTTGGTTTTGCAGTGTTGCTTACGACGCGATCAACTGGCGCAGCACATAGTGCAAGATGCCGCCGGCCTTGAAGTACTCCACCTCATTAAGCGTATCAATCCGGCACAGCACCTCAACCTTCTCGATGCTGCCGTCTTCGCGGGTGATCACCAGCGTCAGGTTCATCCTTGGCTCGATCTCGGCATCGGTCAGCCCCAGAATGTCGATCTTCTCCTTGCCGGTCAGCTTGAGCGCCTTGCGGTTCTGGTCCAGTTTGAACTGCAACGGCAATACGCCCATGCCCACCAGGTTGGAACGGTGAATCCGCTCGAAACTCTCGGCGATCACCGCCTTGACCCCCAGCAGGTTAGTGCCCTTGGCCGCCCAGTCGCGGCTTGAGCCGGTGCCGTATTCTTGCCCTGCAATCACCACCAGCGGCGTGCCCGAGGCCTGGTACTTCATGGCCGCGTCATAGATCGGCATTTTCTCGCCGGTGGGGATGTACAGCGTGTTGCCGCCTTCTTCGCCACCGAGCATTTCGTTGCGGATACGGATGTTGGCAAAGGTGCCGCGCATCATCACTTCATGGTTGCCACGGCGTGAGCCATAGGAGTTGAAGTCACGCGGCTCCACGCCCTGTTCGCGCAGGTAACGGCCAGCGGGACTGTCGGTCTTGATATTGCCGGCGGGGGAGATGTGGTCGGTGGTCACCGAATCGCCCAGCAGGGCCAGCACGTTGGCGCCCTTGACGTCTTCGATCACCGGCAATGGCCCGGAAATATCGTCGAAGAACGGCGGATGCTGGATGTAGGTCGAATCCTTCTGCCACACATAGGTGGCCGCCTGTGGCACTTCAATCGCCTGCCACTGCTCGTCACCGGCAAACACTTCGGCATATTCCTTGTGGAACATGCCGGTGCTGACCTGGGCCACGGCGTCGGCAATCTCCTGACTGCTCGGCCAGATGTCTTTGAGGTACACCGGCTTGCCGTCCTTGCCTTCGCCCAGCGGCTCGCTGCTGATGTCGATGCGCACGGTGCCGGCCAAGGCATAGGCGACCACCAGCGGCGGCGAGGCCAGCCAGTTGGTTTTCACCAGCGGGTGTACGCGGCCTTCAAAGTTGCGGTTGCCCGACAGCACCGAAGCCACGGCCAGGTCGGCCTTCTGAATGGCTTTTTCAATTGGCTCGGGTAATGGCCCGGAGTTGCCGATGCAGGTGGTGCAGCCGTAGCCGACCAGATCAAAGCCGAGCGTGTCGAGGTAGTGGGTGAGACCGGCCGCCTTGTAGTAGTCGGTCACCACTTTGGAGCCGGGCGCCAGGGAGGTTTTCACCCACGGCTTGCGGGTCAGGCCTTTTTCCACGGCTTTTTTCGCCACCAGCCCTGCGGCCATCATCACGCTGGGGTTGGAGGTGTTGGTGCAGGAGGTAATTGCGGCGATCACCACCGCGCCGTTTTTGAGGCGGTAGGTGTGGCCGTCGTACTCGTAATCGGTTTCGCCGACCAAATCCGCATTGCCCACGGCAACCCCGCCGCCGCCTTCACTTTCCAGGCGGCCTTCTTCTTTGCTGGCGGGTTTGAATTGCAGGTCGAGAAAGTCAGTGAACGCCTGGCCGACATTCGGCAGTGACACGCGGTCCTGCGGGCGTTTCGGCCCGGCCAGGCTGGCTTCGACGCTGCCCATGTCCAGTGCCAGGGTGTCGGTGAACACCGGTTCCTGGCCGGCGTTACGCCACAGGCCCTGGGCCTTGGTGTAGGCCTCCACCAGCTTCACGGTTTCTGCCGGGCGGCCGGACAGGCGCAGGTAGTCCAGCGTCACTTCATCCACCGGGAAAAAACCGCAAGTGGCGCCGTATTCCGGGGCCATGTTGGCGATGGTGGCGCGGTCGGCCAGGGGCAAGTCGGCCAAGCCGTCACCGTAGAATTCGACGAATTTGCCGACTACGCCTTTTTTACGCAGCATCTGGGTGACGGTCAGCACCAGGTCGGTGGCAGTAATGCCTTCTTTCAATTTACCGGTCAGCTTGAAGCCGATCACTTCCGGGATCAGCATCGACACCGGCTGGCCGAGCATCGCAGCTTCCGCTTCGATGCCGCCCACGCCCCAGCCGAGTACGCCGAGGCCGTTGATCATGGTGGTGTGGGAGTCGGTGCCCACCAACGTGTCGGGGAAGGCATAAGTACGGCCGTCTTCGTCTTTGGTCCACACCGTGCGGCCCAGGTATTCGAGGTTAACCTGGTGGCAGATGCCGGTGCCCGGTGGCACCACGCTGAAGTTGTCGAAAGCGTTCTGGCCCCAGCGCAGGAAGGCGTAGCGTTCGCCGTTGCGCTGCATCTCGATGTCGACGTTTTGCTCAAAGGCGTCGGCGTTGCCGAACTTGTCGACCATCACCGAGTGGTCGATCACCAGGTCCACGGGGGAGAGCGGGTTGATGCGCTGCGGGTCGCCACCGGCCTTGGCCACGGCGGCGCGCATGGCGGCCAGGTCGACCACCGCGGGTACGCCGGTAAAGTCTTGCATCAATACGCGGGCCGGGCGGTACTGGATCTCGCGGTCGGACTGGCGCTCTTTGAGCCAGGCGGCGATGGCCTTGAGGTCAGTGCCGGTCACGGTTTTGTTGTCTTCCCAGCGCAGCAGGTTTTCCAGCAGCACCTTGAGGGACATCGGCAGCTTATCCAGGTCACCCAGGCTCTTGGCGGCTTCGGGCAAGCTGAAGTAGTGGTAGGTCTTGTCGTCGATTTGCAGGGTTTTAAGGGTTCTCAGGCTATCTAGCGATGACATTACATGACTCCTTATGGTCCGCACGGCTACGGACCTGACGGGACGAACAGAGCTTTCAACTTAGCGCTGTTTTCATTAGCAGGCTAATAACTGGACTCTATCGTTAAGTCCAAGGTTCCGAACTCGGCTATCATGCGCGCGTTTTCATGACAGGTATTGCGATAGCGCAAGGCCGGTTGAGTCACCAGGAGAGTTGATGAACACCCTTTTTATGCACTGCCGCCCGGGTTTTGAAGGCGAAGTCTGTTCCGAGATCGCGGAACACGCCGCGCGCCTGAACGTTTCCGGCTACGCCAAGGCCAAGACCGGCAGCGCCTGCGCCGAATTTGTCTGCACCGAAGAAGACGGCGCCCAGCGCTTGATGCACGGCCAGCGGTTTGCCGAGCTGATCTTCCCAAGGCAGTGGGCGCGCGGGGTATTTATCGACCTGCCGGAAACCGACCGCATCAGCGTGATCCTCGCCCACCTGCGCGAATTCCCGGTGTGCGGCAGCCTGTGGCTGGAGATGGTCGACACCAACGACGGCAAAGAGCTGTCGAACTTCTGCAAGAAATTCGAAGTGCACCTGCGCAAAGCCCTGCTCAATGCCGGCAAGCTGGTGGACGACCCGAGCAAGCCGCGCCTGCTGCTGACCTTCAAAAGTGGCCGCGAAGTGTTCATGGGCCTGGCCGAGTCGAACAACTCGGCCATGTGGCCGATGGGCATCCCGCGTCTCAAGTTCCCGCGTGACGCGCCCAGCCGTTCGACCCTGAAGCTGGAAGAAGCCTGGCACCACTTCATCCCCCGCGACCAGTGGGACGAACGCCTGCACGGCGACATGACCGGCGTCGACCTCGGCGCAGCACCCGGCGGCTGGACCTGGCAACTGGTCAACCGCGGTATGCTGGTGACCGCCATCGACAACGGCCCCATGGCCGAAAGCCTGATGGACACCGGCCTGGTACAGCACTTGATGGCCGACGGCTTTACCTTCGTGCCCAAGCAGCCGGTGGACTGGATGGTCTGCGATATCGTCGAGAAACCGGCGCGTAACGCCGCACTGCTGGAAACCTGGATTGGCGAAGGGCATTGCCGCGAAGCGGTGGTGAACCTGAAACTGCCGATGAAGCAGCGTTATGCTGAGGTGAAGCGTTTGCTTGAGCGCATCGAAGAGGGCTTTAAGGCCCGTGGCATTCGGGTGGAGATCGGCTGCAAACAGCTGTATCACGACCGTGAGGAAGTGACCTGCCATTTGCGTCGCTTGGTGGATACGAAGAAACCTAAATCCCGCTGATTGTGTGTCTGGCTCAGTTTAAATGTGGGAGCGGGCTTGCTCGCGAAAGCGGTATAACAGTCGAAATTTATATTGAATGTGCCCGCGTCTTCGCGAGCAAGCCCGCTCCCACATTGTTGAGCGGCGCCCGTTTCAGGAGTGATGTATGAATCAAACCCTCGACCTGCCTGTAGACGCTGTGCTCGACGCCACCGGCCTCAACTGCCCGGAGCCGGTGATGATGTTGCACCAGCACATCCGCGACCTGCCGCCGGGCGGCTTGCTCAAGGTGATCGCCACCGACCCGTCGACCCGCCGTGATATTCCCAAATTCTGCGTGTTCCTCGACCACGAACTGGTGGATCAGCAGGAGCAGGCCGGCAAATACCTGTACTGGATTCGCAAGAAGTCCGCTTAAACCAGGCGAATCCGCCGGCGCGCGCTGCGTGCCAGGCGGATCACCAGCATCGCTGCGGCGCAGCTCAAGCCCACGATCAGCCCTTGCCACAGCCCACTCGGCCCGCTCGCTGCGCCCAGCCAGTCGGTCAGCCCCAAGGCATAACCCACCGGCAACCCCACGCCCCAGTAAGCAAACAAGGTCAACACCATGGTCACCCGTGTGTCCTGGTAGCCACGCAGCGCGCCGGCAGCAGTGACCTGGATCGCGTCGGAGAACTGGAACAGCGCCGCAAACACGATCAGCATCGATGCCACATGGATCACCAGCGGGTCAGGCGTGTAAATCGTGGCAATCTGTTCGCGAAACAGCAGCATCAGGCTGCAGGACAGGCACGCGTAGGTCAGTGCCGTGCCCATGCCGACCCCGGCGGCAAAGCGTGCTTCACGCGGCTCGCCACGGCCCAGTGCCTGGCCGACCCGCACCGTGACCGCCATGCTCAGCGAATAGGGAATCATAAACACCAGCGAGCTGAAGTTCAGCGCGATCTGATGCCCGGCGACCACGTTGGCGCCCAGGCTGCCGATCAGCAGGGCGATCACCGCAAAGATGCTCGATTCGGCAAACACGGCGATCCCGATCGGCAGACCGATGCCCAGCACGCGCTTGATCACGGCCCATTGCGGCCAGTCGAAACGCTTGAACAACTCGCTGCTCTGATACGCCGGTGCCCAGCGGGTCCAGGCGGCGAGGCCGAGCATCATCACCCACATCACAATGGCTGTAGCCCAGCCACAGCCCACGCCGCCCATGGCCGGCACACCGAAGTGGCCATAAATGAACACGTAGTTCAGTGGAATGTTCAACGCCAGCCCGCACAGGCCCATGACCATGCTGGGGCGCGTCCGGCCCAGGCCATCACTGAAGCAACGCAACACGTAATACAGGGCGATGGCGGGCATGCCGGAAGCGATGCCGTGCAGGTAGGCCATGCAGGGCTTGATCAACTCGGGGTCGACATTCATTGCGTGCAGGATCGGCTCGGCGCTGATCAGCATCAGCAAGGCAGTGATGCCCACCACCACTGCCAGCCACAGGGATTGGCGCACCAGCGGGCCAATCTCGGTGTGGTGACCGGCGCCGAAGCGCTGGGCGACTTTGGGCGTGGTGGCCAGCAGCGTGCCGGTCATCAGCAGGTACACCGGAATCCAGATCGAGTTGCCCAAGGCCACCGCCGCCAGGTCTCGCGGGCTCACGCGCCCGGCCATCACCGCATCGACAAAGCCCATGGCCGTGGTGGCGAGTTGGCCGATCATGATCGGCAGGGCGAGGGTCAGCAGGCTGCGGACCTCGCGACTGACGCGGGCGGGGCGGGAAAGGGTGGCGGTGGCGGTGTTCACGTGCGGGTGTCCAGTAAAAGAGGTGCAAAGGACGGCGAAGTCTACGCTTTGACGCAGTGGTCAGGAAAAAACCTGTGTTGCTGATTTGTAATGCGACCTGTCGGGCACCTCAGAATCCTGTGGGAGCGGACTTGTGTGGGAGCTGGCTCCCACACTCAAACTACGCATCCCTGTACACTGCCAATCCGCGAAAGGAGCCTGCCATGTTGATTGTTGCCGACGAAAATATTCCGCTGCTCGATGCCTTCTTCGAAGGGTTTGGCGAGATTCGCCGCGTACCCGGGCGTTCCATCGACCGCGCCACGGTCGAGCAGGCCGATGTGCTGCTGGTGCGCTCGGTCACCAACGTCAACCGTGCCTTGTTGGACGGCTCCAAGGTGCGCTTTGTGGGCACCTGCACCATCGGTACCGATCACCTGGACCTGGATTACTTCAAGCAGGCCGGTATCACCTGGTCCAGCGCCCCAGGCTGCAATGCCCGCGGCGTGGTGGACTACGTGCTGGGCAGTTTGCAGACCCTGGCCGAAATCGAAGGCGCCGACCTGAACCAGCGCACTTACGGCGTGGTCGGTGCCGGTGAAGTGGGCGGGCGTCTGGTCAAGGTGCTTAAAGGCCTGGGCTGGAACGTGCTGGTGTGCGACCCCCCACGGCAGATCGCCGAAGACGGCGATTACGTGAGCCTGGCGCAGATCATCGAGCAGTGCGACGTGATCAGCCTGCACACACCGCTGACCAAATCCGGCAATGGCTCCACTTGGCACCTGTTTGATCGTGAGCGCCTTGGCCGTCTCAAGCCCGGCACCTGGCTGATCAACGCCAGCCGCGGCCCTGTCGTCGATAACGCGGCCCTGCGCCAGGTGCTGCTGGAGCGCGAAGACCTGCAAGCGGTGCTGGACGTGTGGGAAGGCGAGCCCGAAGTGGACGTCGACCTGGCCGACCTGTGCGTGCTGGCCACACCGCATATCGCCGGCTACAGCCTCGACGGCAAACAGCGCGGCACGGCGCAGATCTACCAGGCGTTCTGCGCCTATCTGGGCCAGGAACCCGGTATTCAGCTGGCTGATTTGCTGCCGCAGCCATGGCTGACCGAGGTGCATCTTAATGCCTCGACAGACCCGGCCTGGGCGCTGGCGACCTTGTGCCGCAGTGTGTATGACCCGCGCCGCGATGATGCGGATTTTCGCCGTAGTCTCGTAGGCACCGTGCAAGAGCAGCGCAAGGCGTTTGACCTGCTGCGCAAGCATTACCCGGAGCGTCGCGAGCTCGATGGCTTGAAGGTGCGGATCAATGGCGAGTCGGCAGTGTTGTCGAACATCGTCACTGCATTGGGCGCCATGCCTTTATAGGACTGCCACGCAAAACCGAGCACAAACATCCAGGCATAAAAAACCCGGCCATAGAGGCCGGGTCTGAAAGAGCGTGGGCGCGTCAGCCTTGCTTGGCAGGTTTGACCAGTCGCTGTTCCAGGTCGCTGCACGCTTGCTGGATCATTTCTTCGGTAATCTGCACTTCGCGGCCCTTGGCATCGATATACGAGCACGGCAACTGCTGCGGCTGGCGAATCACTTCAATTTTGGCATCACTGCTGTTTTGCAAGGTCATGGCCTGTCTCCTCATCAGGTTGTGTACCTAATCTAATCCCCCCGCGTGACCGCGCTATTACAACTCCTTACACGATCACCGGTTCGAACGCCCAGTCCAGCAGAAACCGATACAAATTTCCACCCAGGCGTTAGACCGATAGCCTCTAGGCATCGATATCGGCGGGCATAATTAACCTGACGCATTGTTATTTAGCTAAGTTCCCCCAATGTTGGTGTACAGGTTCCTCATCGGTATGCCCGCCATGTTCTCAGTCCGTCAACGCCGTGCCATTCGCCTGGCCAGCCGCTTTATCGCGCCCTACCGTTGGCAGGCGCTGGGCGCCTTGCTGGCGCTGATTGTCACCGCCGGCATCACCTTGTCCATGGGGCAGGGTATTCGCCTGCTGGTGGACCAAGGCTTCATGACCCAGTCGCCGCACCTGCTCAACCAGTCCATCGGCCTGTTCATGGTGCTGGTACTGGGGCTGGCCGTGGGTACGTTTGCGCGGTTTTACCTGGTGTCGTGGATCGGCGAACGGGTGGTGGCGGACATTCGTCGGCAAGTCTTCAATCACCTGATCTACCTGCACCCAGGCTTTTACGAGAACAACCGCAGTTCGGAGATCCAGTCGCGGCTGACCACCGACACTACTTTGCTGCAATCGGTGATCGGCTCGTCCCTGTCGCTGTTCCTGCGCAATGCCTTGATGGTCATCGGCGGCATCGTGCTGTTGTTTGTCACCAACCCCAAACTCACCAGCATCGTGGTGGTGGCGCTGCCGCTGGTGCTGGCGCCGATCCTGATCTTCGGTCGTCGCGTGCGCAGCCTGTCGCGGCTGAGCCAGGACCGTATTGCCGATGTGGGCAGCTACGTGTCGGAGACGCTTGGCCAGATCAAGACCGTGCAGGCCTACAACCACCAGGTGCAGGACGAACAGCGCTTTGCCGTCACCGTGGAGGAGGCGTTTGCTACCGCGCGTAAACGCATTGCACAGCGCGCCTGGCTGATTACGCTGGTGATCATGCTGGTGCTCGGCGCCGTGGGCGTGATGCTGTGGGTGGGCGGTATGGATGTGATCAGTGGGCGCATTTCCGGCGGTGAGCTGGCGGCGTTCGTGTTTTACAGCCTGATCGTCGGCAGTGCGGTGGGCACCCTGAGCGAAGTGCTCGGCGAGCTGCAGCGTGCCGCCGGTGCCGCCGAGCGGATTGGCGAACTGTTGCAATCAAGCAACGATATCCAAGCCCCCGCCGAAGGCACCGTGCAGTTGCCGGAGCGGGTCAGTGGTCGTATGGAGTTGCAAGACCTGCGCTTTTCCTACCCGTCGCGGCCGGACAGCTACGCCATCGACGGCTTGAGCCTGAGCATCAACCCCGGCGAAACCCTGGCGTTGGTCGGGCCATCCGGCGCGGGTAAATCGACGATCTTTGATTTGCTGCTGCGCTTCTACGACCCGCAGCAGGGCCGCATCCTGCTCGAAGGGCACGCGCTGACTGAACTCGAGCCGATGGACCTGCGCCGTCATTTCGCCTTGGTGTCCCAGAGCCCGGCGCTGTTTTTCGGCAGCGTTGAGGAGAACATCCGTTACGGCAACCCGTCCGCCACCCGCGAACAGGTCGAAGCCGCGGCACGCATCGCCCACGCCCACGACTTCATCCTGCAAATGCCCGACGGCTACCAGACCCATCTGGGCGACGGCGGCATGGGCCTGTCCGGCGGCCAGCGCCAGCGCCTGGCCATCGCCCGCGCGTTGCTGGTGGACGCGCCGATCCTGCTGCTGGACGAAGCCACCAGCGCCCTCGATGCGCAGAGTGAACACTTGATCCAGCAAGCCTTGCCGCAACTGATGCAGGGCCGCACCACGCTGGTGATTGCGCATCGGCTGGCCACGGTGAAGAACGCCGACCGCATTGCGGTGATGGACCAGGGCAAGCTGGTGGCGGTGGGAACGCATCAACAGTTGATCGCGAGCAACCCGCTGTATGCACGGTTGGCGGCGTTACAATTCAGTGATGGCGGTGAGGTTGCGAAAAACCAAGGCTAGCTCGATCTATGTGGCGAGCGGGCTTGCCCCGCGTTGGGCTGCGTAGCAGCCCCAAAACCTGCCGACTCGGTCTATCAGTTACACCATGGCGGGGCTGAATAGGGAGCGCTTCGCACTCCAGCGCAGGGCAAGCCTGCTCGCCACAACAAGCCTACTTGCCACAACAAGCCTGCCGATCACACTTCAGTCAATCTTACTGATCATCAAAATACCGCTCATGCCAATCCACCAGCGGCTGCGGTGAATTAAGCTTCTGCCCGTAGATCACCGAATAAGACAGCACGTTCTGCACATACTGGCGGGTTTCGTCGAACGGGATGCTTTCCACCCACACGTCGAAACTCAGGTGATCGGCACCGCGCAGCCACTGGCGCACACGGCCGGGGCCGGCGTTGTAGGCGGCGGAGGCGAGTACGCGGTTGCCGTTGAACTGGCTGTGTACCTGGCTCAGGTAAGCGGCGCCGAGCTGGATATTCTTGTCCGGGTCCAGCACCTGAGCCGGGGAGGCCAGCGGGATGCTGAATTTGCGTGCGGTTTCTTTGGCGGTGCCGGGCATCAGTTGCATCAGGCCACTGGCACCCACGCCGGAGCGGGCGTCGTCCATGAAGGCACTTTCCTGGCGGGTGATGGCGAACACCCAGCTTGAATGCAGGCCACGCACCTTGGCTTCACGCACCAGCGTGTCGCGGTGAGCCATCGGGAAACGGATATCCAGGTCATCCCAGTACTGCGCCTGGCTGATGGTGCGGATCGCCGGGAAGTACCACTTCATGTCGTAGGCCAGCTTGGCCTGGGCGACCATTTCATCGCGGTTGAAGTGACGGCTGACGTGGTACCACTCGCGGCGGCCATCGACAATCTGGCCGCGTGCGTAGAACTCCATCGCGCGGCGCACACCGGGGGTGTTGCGCACTTTGTTGATCAGCGCCTGGCTCATCACCAGCGGTTTGTTCTTCAACTGGTACGGCGCTTTGGAGCGATCAGCGGCGAGGAAACCGTAGAAATCACGTTCCTGCGCGAGGTTTTTGTACAGCACCAGCGGCTGCGGGTTCTTTGGCTCGGCCAGTTCCAGGCTGCGCGCCTGCCAGTAACGCCAGCGGTTGGTGGTGGCCAGGTCTTGTGGGAGTTTGCGGGTCAACTGGTAGGCATCTTCCCAGCGCGCCAGGCGCAACAGCAGGCGCAGGCGCCATTCGGAGACGGTGTTGTCACGCAGCTCGGGGTCGTACTGGGTCATCACGTCGAGGGCGCGTGGGTCGTAGCGGCGCGCGAGGGTCAGGCCGATTTCGCGGGCGATCGACACTTTTTCGTCACGGGAGAAGTGCATGCTGCTGGCATAGCCGTCGAGCAGGGCCATGGCCTTGTCCGGGTCCTGGCGTGCCAGGCGGCGCAGGCCCAGGCCCACGGCGTCGGACATGGCCTCATTGGCCGGCAGGAAGCGCGACGGGTCGCTGAGCATGTCGGGCTTTTGCGCCACGTCGATCATCAGGCGGCCTTGGGCGCCGAGGGTCGGCAGGGTTTTTACCAGGCTGTTGGCCAGCGCGTAGTTGCGGGCTTCGGCGGCGAGCTTGGCGCGGTCCCAGATTTTCTGTTCGGTGAGTTGGCCGTCGGCGGCCCACTGGCCAAAGGTGGCGTCACAGGCGGCCGGCTGGGATTTGCCGGTCATCCAGAGTTTTTCGGTGGTCTTGTAGCCTTCGGCTTTGAGGTTGTGCGTCAGTTGGTACTGGCCATGCAGGCAGTCCAGCTCGACGAAATTGAGCTTGGCGTCGTAGTACTTTTCAAAGGTTTGCCAGTCACCCCGGTCAGCCAGCCAGCGTAACCAGCGCAGTTTCATCCAGTTGGCCTGGGGCAGGTCGCCGTTTTTGGCGAGGAACTGCTCGATTTCCTCGTTGCTCGCGGTTTTGAGGCGCGCGGTCAGCTCGTCGTAGGCCAGGTACGGCGTGAGCGGATAGTCGGCCAGGGCCTGGCTGTATTGCATGTACGGGCCGCTGTCGCCTTTGGCGAGGGCGCGTTTGGCTTCATCGTAATATTGACGTTGGGTGGTGAGGTCCACGGCCTGGGCGGATTGAACGGCGGTGGCGGAAAGAAGCAGACAAGATAAAAAGTTGAAAAGGCGACTGCGCATGAGACGTCCGTGCAGAGAAATCACGACTAGCACCGGCACCGCCGACACTGATTGCCCCTAGCTTAGCCTTTTGCCTGCGGCTGGCGAAAGCTTTGCCGGCCGGCTGGCAGCAGTTCACTGTAAATGTCCTACAGAACGTGTCTGTGGCAAAAATGCCGGCCGCATCCCACCCTCAAGTCAGGTAGAATGCGCGCCCAGTTTTTGGAGAAGCGTATGACCCTGCTCAAATTCAGCGATGTGTCCCTTGCTTTCGGCGCTATGCCGTTGTTGGACAAGGTGTCCTGGCAGATCGCCCGTGGTGAGCGGGTGTGCATCATCGGCCGCAACGGCACCGGCAAGTCCAGCATGATGAAGCTGGTAAAAGGCGACCAGAAGCCCGATGACGGCTCTGTATGGCGCGCGCCGGGCCTCAAGATCGGCGAATTGCCCCAGGAATTGCCGGTGGCCGACGGACGGACAGTGTTCGACGTGGTTGCCGAAGGCCTCGACGGCGTGGGCGAGTTGCTCGCGCAGTACCATCACCTGGCGCAGAACTGCGTCACCGAAGCCGACCTGGACAAGCTGATGCATGTTCAGCAAGACCTCGAAGCCCGTGACGGCTGGCGCTTGCAGCAACTGGTCGACAGCACCCTGAGCCGCCTGCAACTGCCGGCCGACAAGACCCTCGCCGAGTTGTCCGGTGGCTGGCGTCGTCGCGTGCTGCTGGCCCAGGCGCTGGTGTCCGAGCCCGACCTGCTGCTGCTCGACGAACCAACCAACCACTTGGACATCGGTGCAATCGCCTGGCTTGAAGAAGCCATCAAGGACTTCCAGGGCGCCGTGCTGTTTATCACGCACGACCGGGCCTTCCTGCAAAGCCTGGCCACGCGCATCCTCGAGCTGGACCGTGGTGGCCTGATCGACTGGAACGGCGACTACGCCAGTTTCCTGGTGCACAAGGAAGCCGCACTGTCCGCTGAAGAAACCGCTAACGCGCTGTTCGACAAAAAGCTCGCCCAGGAAGAAGTCTGGATCCGCCAGGGCATCAAGGCGCGTCGCACCCGTAACGAAGGCCGTGTGCGCGCCCTGAAAGCCTTGCGCAACGAGCGCAGTGAACGTCGCGAGCGCACTGGCAAGGCCAATATCCAACTGGATACCGCCGACAAGTCGGGCAAGCAAGTGATGGTGCTGGAAAACGTCAGTTTCCATCACCCGGACGGCCCGTTCCTGATCAAGGACTTCTCCATGGTCCTGCAGCGCGGCGACCGTATCGGCCTGCTGGGCGCCAACGGCACCGGCAAGACCACCTTGCTCAAGCTGATGCTCAATGGCCTGCAGCCGACCAACGGCAAGGTAGAGGAAGGCACCAAGATCGACGTGGCCTACTTCGACCAGTTGCGCCACCAGTTGGACCTGGAAAAAACCGTGATCGACAACGTTGCCGAAGGCCGCGACTTTATCGACATCGACGGCCAGAGCCGCCACGTGCTGAGCTACCTGGGCGACTTCCTGTTCAGCCCGCAGCGCGCACGTACACCGGTGAAAGCCTTGTCCGGGGGTGAGCGTGCGCGTCTGTTGCTGGCCAAACTGTTCAGCAAACCGGCCAACCTGCTGGTACTCGACGAACCGACCAACGACCTCGACGTGGAAACCCTCGAGCTGCTGGAAGAGGTCTTGCTGACCTTCAACGGCACCGTGCTGATGGTCAGCCACGACCGGGCATTCCTCGACAACGTGGTGACCAGCACCCTGGTCTTCGAAGGTGAAGGCAAGGTGCGTGAATACGTCGGTGGTTACCAGGACTGGCTGCGCCAGGGCGGCTCGCCGCGCCTGCTGGGCGTGACTGAGAGCAAATCCGGCAAGGCCGACCTGACCTCGGCCGTCGTGGCGCCTGTGGCCGCTGCTGCTGCACCGGTTGCGGACGCTGCACCGGCAGCCAAAAAGAAGCTCAGCTACAAGCTGCAACGCGAGCTGGAAGCCTTGCCGGGTGATATCGACGCCAAGGAACAGCAGATCGCTGCGGTCGAAGCAGACATGGCTGACGCGGGTTTCTACCTGCGCCCGGCGGCGGAAACCGCCAAGGTGATTGCTTCCCTGGAGACGTTGAACCAGGAGCTGGAAGTGCTGATGGAGCGCTGGGCTGAGCTGGATGCCTGAGTGATTCGTTGGTAATAAAAAGCCCGGCGCTCATTTTTATGAGCGCCGGGCTTTTTTATATGAAATGCGATTCAAAAGGTGGGAGCTGGTTTGTGTGGGAGCTGGCTCCCACACTGGTTCTGCAGTGTTCTTACGAGCTTTTTACCAGCTTCACCGCCAGCACATCACACGGCGCGCCGTGCAGCACGTCATTGGCGGTAGAACCCAGCAACAACGCCAGGCCATGGCGACCATGGCTGCCGACCACGATCAGGTCGCAGTTCTGCTCTTTGGCCAGGTGATGGATTTCCTGGCGCGGCTGGCCGTAGGTGAGGTGGGAGTTTTCCTTGGTCACTTCCGGGTATTTGAGGATCAAGCGATCCAGGCGCTCTTTGGCTTGGTCAAACTGCTGTTGCTGCAACTGGGAAAGGTCCATGGGCACGTCGCCACCAAAAGCCATGGCCATGGGCTCGACGATATGCACGAGTGACAGCTTGGCGCCGTTGGCGATTGCTGAAGCCTGAGCGCGCTTGATAACCGGGTCGCACTCTTCGGTCAGATCCACAGCGACCAGGATATGTTTGTAGGAATGTTCGTTGGGCATGGCGCGTTCCTCCAGGAGACTGCAATAAGTTCAGTATGGCTGGTTTCAAGCGGATGGGGTTGCGTCAGCTCAAATCCGCGCATCGGAAATTCGGGAGTACACATATGACGGTCTGGATAGTGGTGTCAATCCTTCTGGTGGTTCTGAGCCCCCTGGCATGGCTGCGCCCGTCGCGCCATCAGAGCGGGCGCATGGCCCTGCGTATGGAGGCGCGCCGCATCGGTTTGGCCATGCAATTGGCGCCGCAGGAGTGGCCGCACTGGCTTGCCCAAGAGCCGCCGAGCCCCTGCGCGCAGTACTGCAGGCCACGGCGGGGCAGCACGCCGGCGCTGTGGAGTTATTGGCAAATGTCGCCAGGCGTGTGGGTCAATCAGTGGCGTGAAGTGTGTGAGGATGAAAAGTTGTTGCCGCATTTTGCGACGTTGCCGGCCAACGTCTACAAGGTCGAGGCCGACAAGCAAATGATCGCCTTGTATTGGGGCGAGAAGGGCGAGGCCAGCGTGCTGAAGGACATCGATACGCTGCTCAAGGCCTTGGCATGACGCCATGGCGTTAAAAGCCAGGCATTAAAAAGCCCGACATCATCATCGGGCTGGAGTTGGCCAGGCAGGCCGGTAATTCTGTGTTCCTCGCGCCGGGTGTTCATCACGGGCGCTTTGCGGTTGTCGCAAGCCTAGCGGCATATCCGATTCTGTACAGCCTTTTCCCACATCTTTTTTATTATTGATTCTGTGAATATTTGAATATTGACAGGGCGTGGGCGTGGGCGTGGAGTTCTGAACTGACTGGAAAGTCGCGCTTTTCCTGGCCTTTCGGGCGATTGACAATTGCCCTGAATTGGATGAAGGTGACGTACCCAAATCAAACGGGCGTATGAATTGAGCGTTTGTCTGTCAGACGACTCATACAGAACCCCGACTAGCGCATTGGCGGGTGTGCCTGGCGGATTGGCATGAGCATTGACGCAACTATCAATGTCCAACCAATAGGCCAGCGTCCAGTGTGTACTGTTCAGCTTCCATATCGTGGAGATCAGTTGATGATTTACGAAGGTAAAGCCATCACGGTTAAGGCTCTTGAAAGTGGCATCGTCGAACTGAAATTCGACCTCAAGGGTGAGTCCGTCAACAAGTTCAATCGTCTAACCCTGAACGAACTGCGTCAGGCCGTAGACACCATCAAAGCAGATGCTTCGGTCAAGGGCGTGATCGTCTCCAGCGGCAAGGACGTGTTTATCGTCGGCGCTGACATCACCGAATTCGTCGACAACTTCAAGCTGCCCGATGCAGAGCTTGTGGCCGGCAACCTCGAAGCCAACAAGATTTTCAGCGATTTCGAAGACCTCAACGTGCCAACCGTGGCTGCCATCAATGGCATCGCGTTGGGCGGCGGCCTGGAAATGTGCCTGGCTGCAGACTTCCGCGTCATGTCGGCCACCGCCAAAATCGGCTTGCCTGAAGTCAAACTGGGCATCTACCCAGGGTTTGGCGGCACTGTGCGCCTGCCGCGCCTGATCGGTGCCGACAATGCGATCGAGTGGATCGCCGCCGGTAAGGAAAACCGTGCCGAAGATGCGCTGAAAGTCGGCGCCGTCGACGCTGTGGTTGCCCCGGATAAACTGGCCGAAGCCGCCCTGAACCTGATCAAAGGCGCCATCAGCGGCGAATTTGACTACAAGGCCAAGCGTCAGCCGAAGCTGGAAAAACTCAAGCTCAACGCCATCGAACAAATGATGTCGTTCGAAACCGCCAAAGGTTTCGTCGCAGGCCAGGCCGGCCCGAACTACCCGGCGCCGGTTGAAGCGATCAAGACCATCCAGAAGGCTGCGAACTTCGGTCGCGACAAAGCCCTGGAAGTGGAAGCTGCCGGCTTCGTCAAACTGGCGAAAACCTCGGCTGCCCAGAGCCTGATCGGCCTGTTCCTGAACGATCAGGAACTGAAGAAAAAGGCCAAGGCCTACGACGAGATTGCCCGCGACGTGAAACAGGCGGCCGTACTCGGCGCCGGCATCATGGGTGGCGGTATCGCTTATCAGTCGGCGTCCAAAGGCACGCCGATCCTGATGAAAGACATCAACGAGCACGGCATCGAGCAAGGCCTGGCAGAAGCCGCCAAGCTGCTGGTGGGCCGCGTTGATAAAGGTCGCATGACCGCCGCGAAGATGGCTGAAGTGCTTAACGGCATTCGTCCTACGCTGTCCTACGGCGATTTCGGCCACGTCGACCTGGTGGTCGAAGCCGTAGTCGAAAACCCAAAGGTCAAGCAAGCCGTACTGGCTGAAGTGGAAGCCCAGGTTAAAGACGACACCATCCTGGCCTCGAACACCTCGACCATTTCCATCTCGCTGCTGGCCAAGGCCCTCAAGCGTCCGGAAAACTTTGTCGGCATGCACTTCTTCAACCCGGTGCACATGATGCCGCTGGTGGAAGTGATCCGTGGCGAGAAGTCTAGCGAGCTGGCCGTTGCCACCACCGTTGCCTACGCCAAGAAAATGGGCAAGAACCCGATCGTAGTCAATGACTGCCCGGGCTTCCTGGTCAACCGCGTACTGTTCCCGTACTTCGGCGGTTTCGCCAAGCTGGTCAGCGCCGGTGTCGACTTTGTGCGCATCGACAAAGTCATGGAAAAATTCGGCTGGCCAATGGGCCCGGCGTACCTGATGGACGTGGTCGGTATCGACACTGGCCACCACGGTCGTGACGTAATGGCTGAAGGCTTCCCGGACCGCATGAAAGACGACCGCCGCTCGGCGATCGACGCGCTCTACGAGGCCAAGCGCCTGGGCCAGAAGAACGGCAAGGGCTTCTACGCCTACGAGGCTGACAAGAAGGGCAAGCAGAAGAAAGTGGCCGACCCGTCGGTGCACGAAGTACTCGCGCCAGTCATCTACGAACAGCGTGAGGTGTCCGATGAGGACATCATCAACTGGATGATGATCGCCCTGTGCCTGGAAACCGTGCGTTGCCTGGAAGACGGCATCGTTGAAACCGCCGCCGAAGCCGATATGGGCCTGGTGTACGGTATTGGTTTCCCTCCATTCCGTGGTGGTGCGCTGCGTTACATCGACTCGATCGGTGTGGCTGAGTTCGTTGCCCTGGCTGACAAATACGCTGATTTGGGCCCGCTGTACCACCCGACCGCGAAGCTGCGTGAAATGGCCAAAAACGGCCAAAGCTTCTTCGGTTAAGCGCCCAGACGAATAGAGCGAGAATATTTATGAGCTTGAATCCAAGAGACGTGGTGATTGTCGACTTCGGTCGCACGCCAATGGGCCGCTCCAAGGGCGGCATGCACCGCAACACCCGCGCCGAAGACATGTCGGCGCACCTGATCAGCAAGTTGCTGGAGCGTAACGTCAAGGTCGACCCTAACGAAGTCGAAGACGTGATCTGGGGCTGCGTCAACCAGACTCTGGAGCAGGGCTGGAACATCGCGCGCATGGCGTCGTTGATGACCCAGATCCCGCACACCGCAGCTGGCCAGACTGTCAGCCGCCTGTGTGGCTCGTCGATGAGCGCGCTGCACACCGCAGCCCAGGCGATCATGACCGGCAACGGCGATGTTTTCGTGGTCGGCGGCGTGGAGCACATGGGCCACGTCAGCATGATGCACGGCGTCGACCCTAACCCGCACATGTCGCTGTACGCGGCAAAAGCCTCGGGCATGATGGGCCTCACCGCAGAAATGCTCGGCAAAATGCACGGCATTACCCGCGAAGCCCAGGACGCATTCGGCGTGCGCTCCCACCAGTTGGCCCACAAGGCGACCGTGGAAGGCAAGTTCAAGGATGAAATCATCCCGATGAACGGTTACGACGAGAACGGTTTCCTCAAACTGTTCGACTACGACGAAACCATTCGTCCGGACACCACCCTGGAAAGCCTGGCGGCCTTGAAGCCCGCCTTCAATCCAAAGGGCGGCACCGTGACAGCCGGTACGTCGTCGCAAATCACCGACGGTGCTTCGTGCATGATCGTGATGTCGGCGCAGCGTGCCCAGGACCTGGGCATTCAGCCGATGGCGGTGATCCGTTCGATGGCAGTGGCAGGTGTGGACCCGGCAATCATGGGCTATGGTCCAGTACCGGCCACACAAAAAGCCTTGAAGCGCGCGGGCCTGACCATCTCCGATATCGACTTCTTCGAGCTCAACGAAGCTTTCGCCGCACAGGCCCTGCCAGTGCTGAAAGATTTGAAAGTACTCGACAAGATGAACGAGAAGGTTAACCTGCACGGCGGCGCGATTGCCCTGGGCCACCCATTCGGTTGCTCCGGTGCACGTATCTCCGGCACTTTGCTTAACGTGATGAAGCAAAATGGCGGCAACCTTGGGGTTGCAACCATGTGCATTGGTCTTGGCCAAGGCATTTCCACCGTCTTCGAACGTATCTAAACGTTTCGCTGACGGAAGCCGGGGCCCAGTGCCCCGGTTTTTGTTTTTTGGAATTTTTAATATTTTTTTCAACAAATTTTGCACGAGGGCCAAAGCATGAAAGTCGAACCAGGGCTCTACCAACATTACAAGGGCCCGCAGTACCGTGTTTTTAATGTGGCGCGGCACTCCGAGACCGAAGAAGAAGTGGTGTTTTACCAAGCACTGTATGGCGATTACGGCTTTTGGGTGCGCCCATTGAGCATGTTCCTGGAGACTGTCGAAGTTGACGGCGAGCAGGTCCCGCGCTTTGCTTTGGTGCAGGTCGAACCCAGTCTTTTTTCAGGGCAATAACGGCAGGCCGCGCAGAATGCTGCGCTTGACCTCACCTTGTTGCCACTATATATAGCGTTGCCGCGACAGGCGCCAACTGCCTTTCACTTCTCGAATTCAGGAATTTTCCGATCCATGGGCAAATCGCTGGTCATTGTGGAATCCCCGGCTAAGGCCAAGACCATCAACAAGTACTTGGGCAACGAGTACGTGGTGAAGTCGAGTATCGGCCATATCCGAGACCTGCCCACCAGCGGTTCGGCTAGCGCCAGCAAGGAGCCTGCCGCCAAGCGCGGCAAGGCGGCTGCGGGCGAAGGTCCGGTGCTCAGCCCTAAAGAGAAAGCGCGCAAGCAGCTGGTCTCACGCATGGGTGTGGACCCGGATCATGGCTGGAAGGCCAAGTACGAAATCCTTCCGGGCAAGGAAAAGGTCATCGAAGAGCTGCGCCGGCTCGCCAAAGATGCCGACACCATCTATCTCGCGACGGACTTGGACCGCGAAGGGGAAGCCATTGCCTGGCACCTGCGCGAAGCCATCGGCGGTGATGACAGCCGCTACAAGCGTGTGGTGTTCAACGAAATCACCAAAAAAGCCATCCAGGAAGCCTTCTCCAAGCCTGGCGAGCTGGACATCGACCGTGTTAACGCCCAGCAGGCGCGTCGTTTCCTCGACCGCGTGGTGGGTTACATGGTCTCGCCACTGCTGTGGGCGAAAATCGCCCGTGGCCTGTCCGCCGGCCGTGTGCAATCGGTAGCGGTCAAGCTGGTGGTGGAGCGTGAGCGCGAGATCCGTGCGTTCAACCCTGAAGAATACTGGGAAGTGCATGCTGACCTGGGCACTGCCAAGGGCAACAACGTGCGCTTTGAAGTGGCCCGCGAGAAAGGCGAGGCCTTCAAGCCGCTGAACGAAGCCCAGGCCATGGCCGCGCTGGAGAAGCTCAAGGCTTCCAGCTACAGCATCGTCAAGCGCGAAGACAAACCGACCAGCAGCAAACCGTCGGCGCCGTTTATCACCTCCACGCTGCAACAGGCCGCGAGCAACCGCCTGGGCTTTGGCGTGAAGAAGACCATGATGATGGCCCAGCGTCTGTACGAAGCCGGCTACATCACCTATATGCGTACCGACTCCACCAACCTGTCGCAAGACGCGGTGGCGATGGCGCGTACTTATATTGAAAGCGAGTTCGGCAAGAAGTACCTGCCGGAGTCGCCGAACGTCTACAGCAGCAAGGAAGGCGCACAGGAGGCTCACGAAGCGATTCGTCCTTCCGACGCCAACACCGAGCCAAGCAAGCTGAGCGGCATGGAGCGCGACGCTGAGCGCCTCTACGAGCTGATCTGGCGCCAGTTCCTGGCGTGCCAGATGCTGCCGGCGCAATACCTGTCCACCACCGTCAGTGTGGGCGCAGGCGACTTCGAGCTGCGTGCCAAGGGCCGTATCCTCAAGTTCGACGGCTATACCCGCGTGATGCCGCAAATCGCCAAGCCAGGCGATGACGACGTACTGCCGGATATGGCCCAGGGCGACACGTTGAAGCTGATCAAGCTCGACCCGTCCCAGCACTTCACCAAGCCGCCGGCGCGTTACTCCGAAGCCAGCCTGGTAAAAGAGATGGAAAAACGCGGTATTGGTCGTCCTTCGACCTATGCGGCAATCATCTCGACCATCCAGGACCGTGGCTACGTGGCGTTGCACAACCGCCGCTTCTACTCGGAAAAGATGGGCGACATCGTCACCGAGCGCCTGTCCGAGAGCTTCTCCAACCTTATGGACTACGGCTTCACCGCCGGCATGGAAGAGAACCTCGATGACGTGGCCCAGGGCGAACGCGACTGGAAAAACGTGCTGGATGAGTTCTACGGCGACTTCAAAAAGAAACTCGAAGTAGCCGAAAGCCCTGATAGTGGCATGCGCGCCAACCAGCCGGTGATGACCGACATCCCATGCCTGACATGCGGCCGTCCGATGCAGATTCGTACCGCATCCACCGGTGTGTTCCTCGGTTGCTCGGGCTACAGCCTGCCGCCCAAAGAGCGCTGCAAGGCCACCGTCAACCTGGTGCCGGGCGATGAGATTGCCGCCGACGACGAGGGTGAGTCCGAGTCGCTGGTACTGCGTGGCAAGCACCGTTGCCCGATCTGCAGCACGGCGATGGACGCCTACCTGCTCGACGAGAAGCATAAGTTGCACATCTGCGGTAACAACCCGGATTGCAATGGCTACGAGATCGAAGAAGGCACCTACCGCATCAAAGGCTACGAAGGTCCGAGCCTGGAATGCGACAAGTGCGGCAGCGAGATGCAGCTCAAGACCGGCCGTTTCGGCAAGTTCTTCGGCTGCACCAACCCGACCTGCAAGAACACGCGCAAACTGCTGAAAAGCGGTGACGCGGCGCCGCCGAAGATGGACCCGGTGAAGATGCCTGAACTCAAGTGCGAGAAGGTCAACGACACCTACATCCTGCGTGACGGCGCTTCGGGCCTGTTCCTGGCGGCCAGCCAGTTCCCGAAAAACCGCGAGACCCGTGCCCCGCTGGTGATGGAGATCGTGCCGCACAAGGACGAGATCGATCCGAAGTACCACTTCCTGTGTGAAGCGCCGAAGAAGGATCCCGACGGTCGCCCGTCCGTGATCCGCTACAGCCGCAAAACCAAGGAGCAGTACGTTCAGACCGAGGTGGACGGCAAGCCTACCGGTTGGAAAGCGTTCTACGACGGCGGTAAGTGGAAGGTCGAGGACAAGCGCCAGGGCGCTTGATCGGCTGATCTGCCTACTACAAAGGCCGCCTGAAAAGGCGGCCTTTTTTTGCGCTTGCAGGAAACTTGGCTGATCCGTGACACTGTTCAGCCAGCATCACGCTTATTTCGTTGTGGAGACTGCCGTTATGGCCAACGAACTCTATACCCGTACCAATCAGAAAATTTACTTCGCGGGTTTGTCCCTGGAAGCCCTTGGCCGCGCCGAGGAAGGGAAGGAGATGAATGCCATCGCGCTGGTCCAGGCCGGGCGTGAGGCGGCGTTGTTCCACCTCTATGGCGCTTTGCTGGGCCTGTGCCATGAAATTGCCGGGTTCTACCGCTTGCCCCAGGCAGGCGCGCCACGCGCAGAAATGATCATGAACCGCGAAGTGCTGGACAGCATGGCGATTCCTGAATTGGCCGAACTGGTGGAAATGGCCCAGAGCCCCGACAGTTGGGTTGCGCGATTGCTCAAAGCGCATGCGGATATGTTCCAACCGCCGCGTGTCCCCCATGTGCCCAAGGGCGATGTGACGCAGCCGCTGATCGTGGCCGTTGCGCTGGAAGAGGATGAGCCCAAGCCGCTGAGCCGTGAGGAGCTGGAAAGCTGGCGTCAGGCGCTGAAGAAGATGGCGTTGCGGTTTCGTGAAGGCTTGAACGAGTGTTGAGGCGCTATTGCTGATACACACGAATCAAAACTGTGGGAGCGGGCTTGCTCGCGAATGCGGTGGGTCTGTAATGAATTCTTTACTGAAACTCCGCATTCGCGAGCAAGCCCGCTCCCACATTTGAACCCAGTTAGACAGGAAGTGCGGCGCAGGCCTCAATAAGCACCATTCATCAAGCCGCCAAGAAACCTGTTCAGATCCTCTGCGAGGCTGGGTGGATGACTGATATAATCCCGGCCTTTCGTGGAGAACAGACTTATATGCCAACGTCCTTTCTGGAAATTGTTGAACTGCCTGACGGCCGAATCGAGCTGCGCCGGGCTGAGGACGAGGGTTCTCTGGTTATTTTGGATTTTTCCGAGGACGCTAAGGCGTTCTTGCAAGGCCAGCACGTGGAAGTGGCGAAAGCCATGTTGAGCGTTGGTGTGCAGATGGCTGGTCGCCTGGCCGAAGGCGAGCCGGAGAAGGAAGATGGGCCGCGAGTGCTTCACTGAGTCTTCGCGATGAGCGTGCTTGCGTGGTGAGCAGGCTTTTTTTGTGGTGAGCAGGTTTTTTGTGGTGAGCGGGCTTGGCCCGCGTTGGGCTGCGAAGCGGCCCTGAAATATTTTAATGCGGTGTATCAGGTATTCCACGGTGCCTGGTTTTTGGGGCTGCTGCGCAGCCCAACGCGGGGCAAGCTCGCTCGCCACAACAAGCTCGCCTGCCACAACAAGCCCGTCCACAGGGCTGGCCTGCATCAGGCCGCATTACCCCAATCGAATATTCAAACTCTGCGCATCGCCCGTACGTGCGGCGCTGATCAGCTGTTGCTTGGCGGCCGCATTCAGCGGGTTCAACCAGCTCACCACCGTATGGCTGCGCCCCAGGCGCAAGGCCTCGCACGTCAGTTGCTGAGCACTTTGCGCGCCGCGTGGTTGCAGCAGCAGGATGCGCTCACGGTTGAGGCCGGCGTCCCGCAGCCAGGCCTGGGTCAGGCTGGCGGGCGGGGCGATCAGCGTCAGCCAGCGTGCGTCCTGCTCCTCGCTCAATTCGCGAAGGATCGGCGCCAGCAGGCTCAGGCAGCTCCCGGCAGCACCGCGCAACGACAGCTCACTGAACGCCTCAGGTTCGGAGCCCCAGGGGGCTTCGATCGTTTCCTTGAGGATGGGCGCAAGGGGTTGGGCCATAAAGGCCTCGAACAGCGACAGTTGTGTGTGTTGCGGTGTGTGCACGAGCTGCATGGTGCCTCCTTTAGCGGCGAATGACGCCGACGCTCAAGCCTTCGATCACCAGGTCCTGATCTTTCAGGTTCACTTCAATCGGGGCGAACTCAGGGTTCTCGGCCATAAGCCAGACCTTGCTGCCTTCACGCTTGAAGCGTTTGACGGTGACTTCATCGCCGATACGGGCAACGACGATCTGGCCATTACGGGCTTCGCGGGTGGTGTGGACGGCCAGCAGATCACCGTCGAAAATGCCCACGTCCTTCATGCTCATGCCGTGTACGCGCAACAGGTAGTCGGCACGCGGATGGAAGAAGGTCGGGTTGATGTTGCAGGACTCTTCGACGTGCTGCTGCGCCAGGATCGGCGCACCGGCGGCGACGCGGCCGATGATCGGCAGGGTCGATTCGTCGGCCTTGGCTTCAAAGCCAGGGATACGAATACCGCGTGAAGCACCCGGGGTCATCTCGATCGCGCCTTTGCGGGCGAGGGCCTTTAGGTGTTCTTCGGCGGCGTTGGGGGACTTGAACCCCAGTTCCAGCGCAATTTCCGCTCGTGTCGGCGGGTAGCCGTTGTCGTCGAGGCAGCGCTTGATAAAAGCCAGAATCTCAGCTTGGCGTGGCGTCAGTTTTAGCATGTTGATCGCTCTGTCTTTTTATACAGTGACTGGGATTATATACAGTGAACTGCGCTTGGCAATCATCCTTTTTTGGCACGCCGCTGGACGGTCGTCTGCCACTCTTCCTGCAAGGCATAGACAGCGCTGCCTACAGGGCGCGAAGGATGTGATTAAATAGCGATGAAATAGATGACTGCCCGGCCGGAAAACGGACTCGCAGGCTTGACAAGACACATCCTGAAACGTATGTTTCAAACAAGTGTTTGTCAGGCGGAGTAGCCATGGCCCAGTCGGAAACCGTTGAACGCATTCTCGATGCTGCCGAGCAATTGTTCGCGGAAAAAGGATTTGCGGAAACTTCATTGCGGCTGATCACCAGCAAGGCTGGGGTTAACCTCGCCGCCGTGAACTATCATTTCGGCTCGAAAAAAGCCCTGATCCAGGCGGTGTTCTCACGCTTCCTGGGGCCGTTCTGTGCCAGCCTCGACCGTGAGCTGGAGCGTCGCCAGACCAAGCCCGAAAACAAGCCAAGCCTGGAAGACCTGCTGGAAATCCTGGTTGAGCAAGCGCTGGTGGTTCAACCGCGCAGCGGCAATGACCTGTCGATCTTCATGCGCCTGTTAGGGCTGGCCTTCAGCCAGAGCCAGGGTCACTTGCGCCGTTATCTGGAAGACATGTACGGCAAGGTGTTCCGCCGATACATGCTGCTGGTTAACGAAGCCGCTCCGCGTATTCCGCCGATCGAACTGTTCTGGCGTGTGCACTTCATGCTCGGCGCCGCCGCCTTCAGCATGTCCGGCATCAAGGCCTTACGCGCGATTGCCGAAACCGATTTCGGCGTCAACACTTCCATCGAGCAAGTGATGCGCCTGATGGTGCCGTTCCTTGCCGCCGGCATGCGCGCCGAAACCGGCGTGACCGACCCGGCCATGGCCGCCGCGCAACTGCGCCCGCGCAGCAAGTCGACGCCGGCCGTCGCCAAGGCGTGATTGCCCCAGGTGTGCGCGGCGGCTAAGCTAGCCGCCATGCCGATTTCAGCTATTTACTCGCAACCCGTTGTGCTCACCGCGCTTTTCGCGCCAGGTGAGGGCAACGGGTTGTGTGCGTTATTTAAGGAAGGTTTATGACTGCTGCCCTGCAAGGTTCGTTAATGGTCGATGTGGCCGGCACTTGGCTGACGGCCGAGGATCGCCAGTTGTTGCGCCAGCCTGAAGTCGGCGGGTTGATCATTTTTGCGCGCAATATCGAGCATCCACGCCAGGTGCGCGAGCTGAGCGCGGCGATTCGCGCGGTGCGCCCCGACCTGCTGCTGGCGGTCGATCAGGAAGGCGGTCGTGTGCAGCGCCTGCGTCAGGGTTTTGTACGCCTGCCGGCCATGCGTCTGCTGGCGGATAAGCCGAATGCCGAATACCTGGCCGAGCAGTGCGGCTGGGTCATGGCCACTGAAGTGCTGGCGGTCGGCCTTGACCTGAGCTTCGCCCCGGTGCTCGACCTCGACTACCAACGCAGCGCCGTGGTCGGCACCCGTTCCTTCGAAGGCGACCCGGAGCGCGCTGCCGTGCTCGCGGGTGCCTTCATTCGCGGTATGAACAGCGCCGGCATGGCGGCCACCGGCAAACACTTCCCGGGCCATGGCTGGGCCGAGGCGGATTCCCACGTCGCGATTCCCAATGACGAACGCAGCCTGGAACAGATTCGCGCGAACGACCTGGTGCCTTTCGCACGCCTGAGCAAGCAATTGGCGGCGGTGATGCCGGCTCACGTTATTTACCCGCAAGTGGACGCCCAACCCGCCGGTTTCTCGCGTCGCTGGTTGCAGAACATTCTGCGCGGCGAGCTGCAATTTGATGGGGTGATTTTCAGCGATGACCTGTCCATGGCGGGGGCGCATGTGGTCGGTGATGCGGCCAGTCGAATTGAAGCGGCGCTGACGGCCGGTTGTGATATGGGCTTGGTCTGCAATGATCGGGCGGCTGCGGAGCTGGCACTCACGGCGGCGCAGCGCATGAAGGTCGCGCCATCGGCGCGGATTGCGCGGATGCGTGGGCAGGCGATTGCTTCGACGGAGTACAAGCAGGATCCGCGTTGGCTGACTGCGCTCACGGCGCTGCGCGATGCTCAGTTGATCGACTGAATATCGCGTCGCTGCCATCGCAGGCAAGCCAGCTCCTACCTTTGATGTGTGAATACGTTCAAGGGGGGAGCTGGCTTGCCTGCGATAGCGATCTAACCGTCAACGCTTCTCTTGCTTATGGGGCAATGGCGCAAACAACGCCTCAATATCCTCATTACCCAACTGCCAATCCCCGGTCGTGCGCCCATCCAGCACACCCGCCGCCAGGTCAGACTTTTCCTTCTGCAGGTGCTGGATTTTCTCCTCCACCGTGCCTCGCGCGATCATCTTGTACACGAACACCGGCTTCTCCTGCCCGATGCGGTACGCACGGTCGGTCGCCTGGTTTTCCGTCGCCGGGTTCCACCACGGGTCATAGTGGATCACCGTGTCGGCCTCGGTCAGGTTCAAACCGACGCCGCCGGCCTTCAGGCTGATCAGAAAAATCTGCAGTTTGCCGCTCTGGAAATCCTTCACCGGCGTGCGCCGGTCGCGGGTCTGGCCGGTGAGTAATGCGTAGGGCACGCCGCGTTTTTTCAGCTCGGCTTCGATCAGGCTCAGCATCGAGGTGAACTGCGAGAACAACAATATCCGCCGCCCTTCGGCAAACAGCTCTTCGAGCATCTCCAGCAGGCTGTCGAGTTTGCCCGAGCTGCTGCCGCGGGCGGGCAGGGTGGCGTCGTTGACCAGGCGCAGGTCACAGCACACCTGGCGCAGTTTGAGCAGCGCCTCAAGAATGATGATCTGGCTGCGCGCCACGCCTTTACGGGTGATTTCGTCGCGCACCTTCTTGTCCATGGCCAGGCGCATGGTTTCGTACACGTCGCGCTGGGCCTCGTTGAGGTCGACCCAGTGGATGATCTCGGTCTTGGGCGGCAGCTCGGTGGCCACCTGCTCTTTGGTGCGGCGCAGCAGGAAGGGTTTGATCCGACCGTTGAGGTGCTGCAAGCGCACCTCACTGGCGCGCTTTTCGATGGGCACGCGGTAATCGCGGTTGAAGCTTTTGACGTCTCCCAGCCAGCCCGGCAGCAGGAAATGGAACAGCGACCACAGCTCGCCCAGGTGGTTTTCCAGCGGCGTGCCGCTCAGGCACAGGCGCTGGCGCGCATTGAGCTCGCGCGCGGCCTGGGCAGCCTTGCTGTTGGGGTTCTTGATGTACTGGGCTTCATCGAGGATCAGCACGTGCAAGGGCTGGGCGGCGAGGGTGTCGATGTCTTTGGGCAGCAGCGCGTAGGTGGTCAGCAGCAGGTCATAGTCCTGCAGGTTGGCGAAATGTTTCTTGCGACCCGCGCCGTATAGCGCCTGCACCCGCAGTTGCGGCGTGAAGTGCGCCGCTTCATCCAGCCAGTTGGGAATCAGGCTGGTGGGCATCACCACCATGCACGGTCGGTCGAGGCGCCCGGCGGCTTTTTCGCTGAGAATATGCGCCAGGGTTTGCAGGGTTTTGCCCAGGCCCATGTCATCGGCAAGAATCCCGCCCACATCGAGCTGGCGCAACGACTGCATCCAACTCAAGCCTTCCAGTTGGTACGGGCGCAAGGTCGCGTTCAGGCCTTCGGGCGCCACGCAGGTGAAGTCCTTGATGTCGCGCAGGCGCTGGGCGAAGTTGCGGATCTTCTCGCCGCCTTCCCATTGCAGCGGCAGGTCTTCCAGCGGGTTCAGGCGAATGGCATCGGCCTTGGCCAGACGCAAGCTGGTGGTGCCGGTTTCCTGTAGGTAAAACTCGCCAAGTGTGGCCAGCACCGGCTTGAGCCGGCCGTAGGGCAACGCCACTTGCAGCGGGCCATGGCCGTTGGGCAGGCCGGGAATATTCACCAGGATCAGCTCGTCGTCACGGCGCCGGGCGAGCTTCTCCGGGTTGAGGATTTCGGTGTGGGAACGCATCAAGTTGAGCAAAATCGGCAACAGGCTCAGGCGCTCGCCATTGACGATAATCCCCAGCTCCAGGTCGAACCAGTCGCGTTCCGGGCCTTCATCGACGGTGGCGTACCAGTCATCGACGGCACTGAGGTCGAAACCGAAATCTTCTTCTATTTGCAGCTCCCAACCCTCGGCGCGCAAGGTCGGCGAGGCGTTGAGCGTGAAGTTCAGCCACGCACTGTCATTGACCAGTTCGAACAGCTCGCCGGCGCTCTCCGGCAATGCCTTGCTCTGGCGCGTGGCGATCTTGAAGCCCAGCAGGCGCAGTTGTTCGCGATAGGGTTGCTCCAGCTCCGGATGGCGCTTGATGCGCAGGCTCTGGGTTTCCTGGCGCACGATGATGTCGGCGTTTTTTTGCCCGCTGACATAGTTGCCCAGGTAATTGAACGACAGCGCCGCACGGTGCTGGATATAGCGCTGCATCTTGCCATTACGCGGTTCAAACGCGCTGAACTCCACGCTGGCCAGCCACAGGCGCGGCACCGGCCGCACCTCTTCCATAACCACTTGTGGCAGCACCACGCGGTTATCCAGCACGGCCTGGAGTCTTTCCAACAGTTCGGCATCTTGCGCAGCGGCCGGGTAAGCCAGGGTTTCCTGGACCTTGAGCAGCACGGCCGCGATGTGTTTGCAGTTGGTGTGTACCGGGCAGGTGCAGCGGCTGTCCACCAGGATCAGCGTGCCCTTGGCCGATTCGCGCAGCGAGATGGTTTGTCGGTAAACATTGCCGCCCGAGCCTTCGCAGCTGGCGATGATGGTGCTGTCGCCGGACTCGACGATGCGCACGCGGTTTTCCAGGGCGTAGCGCCGCCCGCGCTCAAGGCTTTGCTCTTTAAAGCGATTGGCCCACGAAGGGGCCAGGGGTTTGGTCAACGACGACGTCAGGGGCATGGCGCTGGATCAGTCCTGAATGTCGGGCGGTGGCGCACTGGGTGGTTTGGCGGTCAGCGACGTGATCTTGATCAGCAGCGCCAAGTGGCCGCCATCCAGGTAATTGAGCTGGTTGTTCTTGGTGCGCACGTCTTGCTGGCTCAAGTGTTCGCTGGCAATCACGCTGCCGTTGGCGTCGAACCGGTTGATCCAGAAATCCGCGTCGATATCGGTAAAGCGCCCCAACTGCAGGTTCAGCGTGCCTTCGATGGGGAACTGGCCGAACTGCTCCTGGCCATCGGTAATGGCCAGCTTCACCGGTTGCTCGCCCAGGTTCTGATCCCAGGCGCGGTGCAGCAATACGGTGTAACTGTTGTCCGCACTCAGCTTGTCGACGATGTTGCCCAGCCGCGGTGGGCTGAGCCTGTCGGTCGGCAGCCGCGCCGCGCCGGCATCCCAGTTTTCCGGCGCAGCGCGGCTATTGATCACCGGCTCGGCGTTCTGGCGCACCAGGATCATTTCCACCAGGTACGGGCTGTCGGCAAATGCCGAAGGAGCGACCACCACCAACATGAAGCTCAGAATGCGGAACAGGCGCATGGGGGCGTCCTTCAAGCAGATTTCGGGATGAGGCGCTCAAACAGCGCCTCCAGGGTATTGAAGCGTTCTTCGGCACGCTCCATCGGCACCATGAATTTGAACAGCGTAGCCCCTTCGAACTTGTAGCGGTTGGGTTGGCCCTGAATCAGTTTGATCAGCACCAATGGGTCCACCGGCGTTTGCGCCTCGAACTCGATGCGCCCACCCTGCGGCCCGGCGTCGACCTTCTTGATGCCCAGCTGTTCGGCCTGCAATTTCAGCAGCGTCAGGCGCACCAGGTTCTTGGTTGGTTCGGGCAGCAGGCCGAAGCGGTCGATCATCTCGACTTGCAAGTCCTTGAGGCCTTCTTCGTCGGTGGCCGAGGCGATGCGTTTGTACAGGATCAGCCGCGCATGCACGTCGGGCAGGTAGTCTTCGGGAATCAACGCCGGCAAACGCAGGTTGATTTCCGGGCCGCCGCCCAAGGGTTGGTCGAGGTTCGGTTGTTCGCCCTTGCGGATGGCTTTTACCGCGCGTTCGAGCATCTCCATATACAGCGTGAAACCCACCGCCTGGATCTGCCCGCTCTGGCCGTCGCCGAGCAGTTCGCCGGCGCCACGGATTTCCAGGTCGTTGGTGGCCAGTACAAAACCGGCACCGAGGTCCTGGGTATTGGCGATCGCTTCCAGGCGCTTTTCGGCATCGGAGGTGATCTGTTGGCGCGGCGGTGTCAGCAGGTAGGCATAGGCCTGGTGGTGACTGCGACCCACACGGCCACGCAACTGGTGCAATTGCGCCAGGCCGAACTTGTCGGCGCGCTCGATGATGATGGTGTTGGCGCTCGGCACGTCGATGCCGGTCTCGATGATGGTCGAGGCGATCAGCACGTTGAAGCGCTTGTGGTAGAAGTCGCTCATGACTTGTTCGAGTTCACGCTCGCGCATCTGCCCGTGGCCGATGGCGATACGGGCTTCCGGCACCAGTTCGGCGAGGTCGGCAGCGCATTTCTCGATGGTCTTCACGTCGTTGTGCAGGTAGTAAACCTGCCCGCCGCGCAGCAGTTCACGCAACAAGGCTTCCTTGACCGTGCTTTTGTTCTGCTCCATCACAAAGGTGCGCACCGACAACCGCCGTGCGGGTGGGGTGGCAATGATCGACAGGTCGCGCATGCCCGACACGGCCATGTTCAGCGTGCGTGGGATCGGCGTCGCGGTGAGCGTCAGAATGTCGACTTCGCTGCGCAGGGCCTTGAGCTGTTCTTTTTGCCGCACACCAAAGCGGTGCTCTTCGTCGATGATCACCAGGCCCAGGTTCTTGATCTTCACATCGTCCGACAGCAGCTTGTGGGTGCCGATCACGATATCGATCTTGCCCTCGGCCAGATCGGCGATGGCGGCGTTCACTTCCTTGGCGGATTTGAAGCGGCTCATCACTTCCACCGTCACCGGCCAGTCGGCAAAGCGGTCGCGGAAGCTGTTGTAGTGCTGCTGGGCGAGCAGGGTGGTCGGCACCAGAATCGCTACTTGCTTGCCACCGTGCACGGCAATAAAGGCCGCGCGCATGGCCACTTCGGTTTTGCCGAAGCCCACGTCGCCGCATACCAGGCGGTCCATCGGCTTGGGCGCGAGCATGTCGGCGCGCACCGCTTCGATGGTGGTTTGCTGGTCCGGGGTTTCTTCGAAGGCAAAACCGGCGCTGAAGGTGGCGTAGTCGGCTTTCGGGTCGGCGAACGCATAGCCTTCACGGGCGGCACGGCGGGCATAGATGTCGAGCAACTCGGCCGCCACGTCGCGCACCTGTTCGGCGGCTTTGCGCTTGGCTTTCTGCCAGGTCTCGGAGCCCAGGCGGTGCAACGGCGCCAGCGCGTCGTCGCTGCCGGTGTAGCGTGCGATCAGGTGCAGGCTGGCCACCGGCACGTAAAGCTTGGCGCCTTCGGCGTATTCCATGGTGAGGAATTCGGCGGCCTGATTGTCGATCTCCAGGGTCTGCAAACCCAGGTAGCGGCCCACGCCATGGTCGATATGCACCACGGGCGCGCCTTCGCGCAGTTCGGTGAGGTTCTTGATCACCGCGTCGTTGTTGGCGTCGGCGCGTTTTTCACGGCGACGGCGCTGCATCACGCGCTGGCCGAACAGCGGGCTCTCGGCGATGAGTGCCAGCGCCGGGTCGTCCAGTAGCAAGCCTTCGTCCAGCGGTGCGATGGTGATGGCCAGGCGCTCTTTGCTGGCGACGAAATCCGGCCAGCTGTCGACGGTTTTCGGGCGCAGCTTCAAGCGTTCCAGCAGCTCCAGCAGCACTTCGCGACGGCCGGCGGATTCGGCGGTAAACAGCACACGGCCTGGGAAGTCGCCAATGAAATTCGACAGCGCTTCCAGTGGCTGGGTGGCTTTGGCCTGAATTGCCAGGTCCGGCAAGGTGCTCGCCGGGAAGCGCTCGCGGCCACTGCCGGCGTCCACGTCCTGCTGGCTGGCAACCACGCGCGGCCAGTTTTTCAGGCGGGCGAAGCAGTCTTCCACCGGCAGGAACAATTCGGCGGGCGGCAATAAAGGCCGCGACGGGTCGACGCGGCGCTCTTCGTAGCGGTTGCGCACATCGTTCCAGAAGTTTTCCGCCGCCTGCTCGATGCCCGGCAGCGAGAACACCTGGGTGTCTGCGGGCAGGTAATCGAACAGGGTGGAGGTTTCATCGAAGAACAGCGGCAGGTAGTACTCGATACCGGCCGGGGTAATCCCGCTGCTTAGATCCTGAAAGATCGGGCAGCGGCGGAAGTCGACGTCGAAGCGTTCGCGAAAGCGCGCCTTGAAGCGCGTGACCGCGTCTTTTTGCAGCGGGAATTCCCGCGCCGGCAGCAGCTTGATCGACTCGACTTTGTCGATGGAGCGCTGGTTGTCCGGGTCGAAGGTGCGCAGCGTCTCGATTTCGTCATCGAACAGGTCGATGCGGTACGGCAGTTTGCTGCCCATCGGGAACAGGTCGATCAACGCACCCCGCACCGCAAACTCGCCGTGTTCGTACACGGTGTCGACGCAACGGTAACCGCTGGCTTCCAGGCGCGTGCGCATCTGCTCCACATCGAGCTTCTGGCCGACGTCCAGCACCAGGCTGCTGCCGAGCAGAAACTTGGTCGGCGCCAGGCGGTGCAGGGCGGTGGTGATCGGCACCACCAGCACGCCGTGGGCCAGTTCCGGCAGGCGGTAGAGGCTGGCGATGCGCTGGGAGATGATGTCCTGGTGCGGCGAGAACAGGTCGTAGGGCAGGGTTTCCCAGTCGGGGAAATGCAGCACCGGCAAATCGGGGGCGAAGAAGCTCAGCTCCTGCTCCAGCCGCTCGGCGCTTTGGCTGTCGGCGGTAAGCAGCAGGGTAAAGCGCTTGGCTGCGCTGGCAGCCTCGGCAATGGCCAGGCTCAGGGCGGCACCGGGCAGGTTGCCCCAGTGCTGTTTACCTGCCGCGGCAGGGAGAAGCGGTAGACGCAGAACGGGCACGGAAGGTTGAGCTCCAAGCGTTGCGACAAAGTCGGTAATTGTAGCGGTCCAAGGTGCCGCCTGTCAGTTGCTGACTGAGCCTATTACGGTTTGCAGGAAATGTAGTGGCTAAGACAAACAATGGCGGGTTTTGACTCAATATGTAGTGCCATTTTGCGTGGATGTTTCGGAGGGTTACGGACAAGTTGGCACAATCGCGGCATGGGCGCTCTGCTGAAACCCGCGTGTTTCCTGGCTTGTAGCGGGGTGGTATTTTTTTGCAAGGGCTTTTTGTTGTGCTCGGCGCATTGCTCAACGGGCAGTCGGACGACATAATGTAGCCCCTTTTTTCTGCCCCTACATGTGGAAGGTTCCCGTGACTCAGAAGCCCGACCAGTGTCTTGGTGAATGGATCGACCGTGAAGCACTCGCTGAAGCGATGATTCCGCTTATCGGTCAGCTGTACCGCAATAACAATGTGGTGAGCTCGATCTATGGCCGCAGCCTGATCAACCAGTCTGTCATCGCGATTCTCAAAGCGCACCGCTTTGCGCGTCACCGTTCCGCCGACGACAGCGAACTCTCCGTCCACGAAACATTCCCACTGCTCAAAGCCATGAGCGAGCTCAAGCTCGGCGCGGCTTCGGTAGACCTGGGCAAGTTGGCTTACAAGTTCCGCAAGGAAGGTGCCGGCCGCAGCGCCGAGCAGTTCGTGCGTGAAGAAATGGCCGATGTGGTTGGCCAGCAAAACGCCGCAGCCCGCAAAGGCACCGACGTGGTGTTGTACGGCTTCGGTCGTATCGGCCGCCTGCTGGCGCGCATCCTGATCGAAAAAACCGGTGGCGGCGACGGCCTGCGCCTGCGTGCCATCGTGGTGCGCAAAGGCGCCGAGAACGACCTGACCAAGCGCGCAAGCCTCTTGCGCCGCGACTCGGTACACGGCCCGTTCAACGGCACCATCGTCATCGACGAAGAAAACAACACCATCACCGCCAACGGTAACCTGATCCAGGTGATCTACGCGAAGAACCCGGCCGAGGTGGATTACACCCAGTACGGCATCAAGGACGCACTGCTGGTGGACAATACCGGCGTATGGCGGGATGCCGAAGGCCTGGGCCAGCACCTGGCCTGCCCGGGTATCGACCGCGTTGTGCTGACTGCGCCTGGCAAGGGCAAGCTCAAGAACATCGTGCACGGTATCAACCACGGCGAAATCACCGCTGACGACAAGATCGTGTCCGCCGCTTCCTGCACCACCAACGCCATCGTGCCGGTGCTGAAGGCTGTGAATGACAAGTTCGGCATCGTTAACGGTCACGTTGAAACGGTTCACTCGTACACCAACGACCAGAACCTGATCGACAACTTCCACAAAGGCGATCGCCGTGGCCGTAGCGCCGCGCTGAACATGGTGATCACCGAGACCGGTGCCGCCACTGCTGCTGCCAAGGCCCTGCCTGAGCTGGCCGGCAAGCTGACCGGTAACGCGATCCGCGTACCGACGCCGAACGTGTCGATGGCCATTCTCAACCTCAACCTTGAGAAAGCCGCCACCCGCGAAGAGATGAACGAGTACCTGCGCTACATGGCGCTGCACTCCGACCTGCATAAGCAGATCGACTTCGTTAACTCGCAGGAAGTGGTGTCCACCGACTTCGTAGGCTCGCGCCACGCCGGTGTGGTGGACGCTGAAGCGACCATCACCCAGGACAACCGCGTTGTACTGTACGTGTGGTACGACAACGAGTTCGGCTACAGCTGCCAGGTGGTTCGTGTGATGGAAGACATGGCCGGGGTTAACCCGCCTGCGTTCCCGCGCTAAGCCTTTGCGCTAAATGAAAAAGCCCCGACTGGTTCGGGGCTTTTTGTGTCTGTTGGTTTTGTGGTGAACATCAGGGCCTCATCGCGGGCAAGCCCGGCTCCCACAGTTTTGATCTGTGAACACCGTCAAATGTGGGCGCTGGCTTGCCTGCGATAGCGGTCTATCAGGCGCCGCCAACTACCGAAGCCTGCGCCGTCCGCAATTCATGCCGATTGCCTTTAAACAGCACCAGCGTCGCAATCAACCCCAGCACCGCCGCGCCACTCAGCCAAATCCCCGGTGCCGCCTTGTTATCCAGCACATGGATCAGATAAGTACAGGCCGCCGGCGTAAACCCACCAAAGGTCGCCGTCGCCAGGCTGTAAGCCAGCGAAAACCCGGTGGTGCGCACTTCAATCGGCATGATCTCGGTAAGCGCCACCACCATCGCCCCGTTGTACGAGCCATACAGGAACGACAACCACAACAGCACGATCAGTAGATGGCTGAAGCTCGGATTCGCCACCAGCCACGACAGCGCCGGGTACGCCGTGAGAATCGCCAGAATCGTCGCCCCTAGCAGTAAGGGTTTACGCCCGATCTTGTCGGACACCGCGCCCATCACCGGCAGCCAGATAAAGTTGGAAATGCCCACGCACACCGTCACCAGCAACGCATCGAAGTCGGACAGGTGCAGTTCGGCCTTGCCGAAGGTCGGGGTGTAGGCGGTGATCAGGTAGAACGACACGGTGGTCATCACCACCAGCGCCATGCCGGCAATGACAATGCCGAAGTTCTGGCCGATCGAACGCACGATTTCCTGCAGGGTAGGGCGGTGTTTACGCGCCTGGAACTCAGGGGTTTCTTCCAGCGAACGGCGAATCACGAAGATCACCGGCACGATCAGGCAGCCGATCAGGAACGGCACGCGCCAGCCCCAGTCGCCCATCTCTTCGGGGCTGAGCCAGTGGTTGAGGCCCACGCCGAGCAAACCGGCGAACACCACCGCAGCCTGTTGGCTGGCGGACTGCCAACTGACAAAAAATCCTTTGCGGCCCGGCGTGGCGATTTCCGCCAGGTACACCGACACACCGCCCAGCTCGACGCCGGCGGAGAAACCTTGCAGCAAGCGGCCAAACAGCACCAGCAACGGCGCCGCAACGCCCAGGGTGGCGTAGCCGGGCACACAGGCAATCAGGATGGTGCCCGCAGCCATCAAGGCCAGGGTGATGACCAGACCCTTTTTACGGCCGTGGCGGTCGATATAGGCGCCGAGGAAGATTGCGCCCAGGGGCCGCATCAGGAAGCCGGCGCCGAAGGTCGCCAGGGACAACATCAGCGAGGCGAAGGCGCTGTCGCTGGGGAAGAAGGTTTTGGCAATGGCCGTGGCGTAGAAGCCATAGACCATGAAGTCGAACATTTCGAGGAAGTTGCCGCTGACAACGCGAAAAATCGCCTTGCCTTTGCCCGTTGTGGTGGACATGTCATGCACTCATCTTGGCTGTCTTATTAGTGATCCCTGGTCATCATTCGTCCTGGCTGCAGTTTTGTAACCATATGTGTATTGGCCACTACCGGCAATAAAAATTGATAGCAAGCTGACTAAATGCCACAAGTACCAAAGGCAGCGAGAATCAAATGTGGGAGCGGGCTTGCTCGCGAATGCGGTGTGTCAGTCAGCTAATGAGTCACTGATACACCGCATTCGCGAGCAAGCCCGCTCCCACAGTGGATTTGTGATTAATTCAGGAGGGCGTTGCGCAGGCTGTCCGACAGGCCTTTGGGCGCCAGCCAGATACTGAGGTAGGCTTTCGCCAGTTCATCGTCACGACTGCTGAACACCACCTGCGCATTGATCTCCAGGTTCAACCCACGCCCAGGGCGAAAATCCAGGGCATACCGATCGCCCGGGCGGATGTTGCGGAAACTGGCGTGCAGTTGGTCCAGCTCGGGCTTCAGGCGGGCGAGGGTTGCAGCGGATTGCTGGCGTTCGAGGGTGGCCGTAGCGGCCTTGATCACATCATTGCGGTCGATGTCGCGAAAGTAATACAGCGCCAGGCGCACAACCTTTCGCTGGTCCCAGGCCTGTCTGGCGCTGATATCCGCTGGAGCGTACAGCGCGGCTGCGTACACATCCGCCCAGAGATACACCAGCACCGCCTGGTTTTTCAGCGCCAGTTCATGAGACTGCGCCGGGAAGCCAGCCTGTTTGAGCCGGGCCGCCTCATTGGCATGCACCGAGAACGAAAAAATCATCATTAAACACAAAACCACATGCCGCATAATGGCCCCGCCTGCGAAGGTGCGTGTCAGCAGTGTAATGCCAGTTTGCAGTTCCTGTAGTAAAGGCAAGACTGGCCTACGACGCGACCAAGGGTTAATGTGCGCGGCGTTGAGCCTTATATAGACTGTGCCCCGGCTCACACACTTGAGCCAAAAATTTCCTTCATGCCCGCTGGCCGCGGCATGATTTAGCCAGGCGTCCAACCGTACGCCTGGCCTGTTCTGAGGAGTACGCATGGCTGTCTACAACTACGACGTAGTGGTACTGGGTTCCGGCCCGGCTGGAGAAGGTGCGGCAATGAACGCCGCCAAAGCGGGGCGCAAGGTGGCGATGGTCGATAGCCGTCGCCAGGTCGGCGGTAACTGCACCCACCTGGGTACCATCCCGTCCAAGGCCTTGCGTCACTCGGTGCGCCAGATCATGCAGTTCAACACCAACCCGATGTTCCGGGCCATTGGTGAGCCGCGCTGGTTCTCTTTCCCGGACGTATTGAAAAGCGCGGAAAAAGTCATTTCCAAACAAGTTGCTTCGCGCACCGGCTACTACGCCCGTAACCGCGTCGACCTGTTTTTCGGCACCGGCAGCTTTGCCGACGAGCAAACCGTCGAAGTGGTCTGCGCCAACGGCGTGGTCGAAAAACTGGTGGCCAAGCACATCATCATCGCCACCGGTTCGCGCCCGTATCGCCCGGCCGATATCGATTTCCACCACCCGCGTATCTACGATAGCGACACCATCCTGAGCCTGGGCCACACCCCGCGCAAACTGATCATTTACGGCGCCGGCGTGATCGGCTGTGAATACGCCTCGATCTTCAGCGGCCTGGGCGTGTTGGTGGAACTGGTCGACAACCGCGACCAGTTGCTGAGCTTCCTCGACTCGGAAATCTCCCAGGCGTTGAGCTACCACTTCAGCAACAACAACATCACCGTGCGCCACAACGAAGAGTACGAGCGGGTCGAAGGCCTGGATAACGGCGTGATTCTGCACCTCAAGTCGGGCAAAAAGATCAAGGCCGACGCCTTGCTGTGGTGCAACGGCCGTACCGGCAACACCGACAAGCTGGGCATGGAAAACATCGGGGTCAAGGTCAACAGCCGTGGCCAGATCGAAGTGGACGAGAACTACCGCACCTGCGTACCGAACATCTACGGTGCCGGTGACGTGATCGGCTGGCCGAGCCTGGCCAGTGCCGCCCATGACCAGGGCCGTTCGGCCGCCGGCAGCATTGTCGACAATGGCAGCTGGCGCTACGTGAACGACGTGCCGACCGGGATCTACACAATTCCCGAGATCAGCTCGATCGGCAAGAACGAGCACGAACTGACCAAGGCCAAGGTGCCTTACGAAGTCGGCAAGGCGTTCTTCAAGAGCATGGCGCGTGCGCAGATCGCCGGTGAGCCGCAGGGCATGCTGAAGATTCTGTTCCACCGTGAAACCCTTGAGGTGCTCGGCGTGCATTGCTTCGGCTACCAGGCCTCGGAGATCGTGCACATCGGCCAGGCGATCATGAACCAGCCAGGTGAGCAAAATACCCTCAAGTATTTTGTGAACACCACGTTCAACTACCCGACCATGGCCGAAGCCTATCGGGTAGCGGCCTACGACGGCCTCAACCGGCTTTTTTGAGCGGCTCCGGCCGGTGGCCTGAGCCGGCCGGGGAGACCGATTTCAGTAATTCTCGAGGGTGGCAGTGGCCAAACCGGGAAAGTCTGTAATCAGGCTATCTACGCCGAAGTCGGCGAGCCTGCGCATCAGCGCAGGTTCGTTGACCGTCCATACGGACACGTGCAAACCCTGGCGCTGGGCTTTTTCCAGGCGCTCGGGGGTGCACAGCGTCCAGTTCAATGCCAGGTATTCACAGCCGTAGTTCTGCGCGACCTTCAACGGGTCGAGCCAGGCGTATTCGGCCACCAGGCCGCGTGACAGGTCGGGGGTGAGTTCCACCGCTGCTTTTAATACTTCCCGCGAACTTGAAGTGACGGTGACCTTGTCCATCAGGCCATGTCGCACCGCCATCTCGCGGATCGCCAACACGGTGGTCGCGGCGCGGGTGCGTGAGGCGCTTTTGACTTCCAGCTGCCAGTGATCGAAGTTGCACTGTTCGAACAGTTCTTCCAGGCGCGGAATCGGGCACGGCTTGACCCAGCCTGGGCCGCCTTTGCGCGCGTCCATCTTCGTAAGGTCCGCTGCTGAATATTCGACGACCTTGCCGCGCCGGTCGGCGGTGCGCTTGAGGGTCGGGTCGTGGATCACCATCAACTCGCCGTCCATGGACAGGTGCAGGTCCAGTTCGCAACGGCGTACACCGTGCTTGAGGCACTCCTGAAAGCTGGTCAGGGTGTTTTCCGGTGCTTCGCCTTTGGCACCGCGGTGGCCGTAAATCAGGGTCACAGTTGCTCCTTTGCGCCAGATAGCCTGGCGTAGTCAATACGTATTCAGAGGTCGTCGCTTTGTTCCCGCGCCAGACGGCGTTCCTGGGCCTGTTTCTGCAGGATATAGCGCGCCAGCAACTGGCGTTGGGCGTCGGTCATGGATTCGAACTCCGTGCCCACGTCAAAACTATCGCCCTTGGGGTCGCAATGCGTCACGCGTGCGCGCAGCAGCAGGCCGAGCGCCTGGGGCATCAGCACCAGTTTGACCGCCAGATGCGCGCCGGGCGCCAGGGGCGTGGGGTGTTGGAAGTCGATGCCGCCTTCGGAGATGATGACCGGCTGCGGCGCGCCGACCTCGTCCAGTAGACCACGGGCCATGATCTGGCTGAGCAGATCCACGCGTTTGTTCTGGACTTTGAGGAAGGCCGCCAGGCTGCGATCCTTCTCGCTGATCTGGCGCAGCAGGTGCTGGGCTTCGAATTCGCTGAGGTGCAGTTCGCTGAGCAGATTGAATAGCGGGGAATCATCCAGCAACACTTCCTTGCTCGCCGCTTCGGGGGCAGACAGTGTGCTGATTTGCAGTGCGATCATGTCGTCGATACGGTAGTATTCGCGGCGTTCTTCTTCATCTAATGTCGACATGGCGAACCCAAAGTAGCGGTAATGGTCTGAGTGTAAAGCTGCTTACCTGACCCCGCCACCGGGACGTCTTCTTTTCCTCCGAACAAGCCCCGACATGTTCAGACCTCTCTTCGTATTTATCGGCACGCGTTATACCCGTGCAAAGCGCCGCAATCATTTTGTGTCGTTCATTTCCCTGACCTCGATGATCGGGCTCGCCTTGGGCGTGGTCGTGATGATCGTGGTGCTGTCGGTGATGAATGGCTTCGATCATGAGATGCGCACCCGCGTGCTGGGCATGGTGCCCCACGCGACCATCGAGTCCGATGAACCCATCAACGACTGGCAAAGCCTGGCCGCCAAGGTCAAGCAGAACCCCAAGGTGGTGGCCGTTGCGCCCTTTACCCAGATGCAGGGGCTGCTGACCAACGACGGCAAGGTGCAGAAGATCCTGCTCAATGGCGTCGACCCGGCCCAGGAACGTAACGTGTCGATCATCGACAAGTTCATGTTGCAGGGCAAACTCGACGACCTGGCGCCCGGCAGCTTCGGCATCGTGATCGGCGACAAGGCCGCGGCCAAGCTCGGCGTGGGCATCGGCGACAAACTCACCTTCGTCGCGCCGGAAGTCACCGTGACCCCGGCCGGCATGTTCCCGCGCATGAAGCGCTTCACCGTGGTCGGCACCTTCCACGTCGGCGCCGGCGAAATCGACGGCTACCTGGGGCTCACCAACCTTACCGACCTGGCGCGCCTGCATCGCTGGCAGCCGGATCAGGTGCAGGGCCTGCGCCTGAAGTTCAACGACCTGTTCGAGGCACCGCGCGGCGCCTGGGAAATCGCCCAGCACCTGGGCGACTCGCAGTACTACGCCCGCGACTGGACCCGCACCCACGGCAACCTGTACCAGGCCATCCGCATGGAAAAAGCCATGATCGGCCTGCTGTTGCTGCTGATCGTCGCCGTGGCCGCGTTCAACATCATCTCCACCCTGGTGATGGTGGTGAACGACAAGAAGGGCGATATCGCCATCCTGCGTACCCTGGGCGCCACGCCGGGGCAGATCATGGCGATCTTCATGGTGCAGGGCACCGTGATCGGCGTGGTCGGCACCTTGATCGGCACCGCCGTCGGCATTCTGGCCGCGCTGAACGTCAGCGCCGCCATCGCCGCGCTGGAAAAAGTCATCGGCCACAAGTTTCTCAACGCCGACGTCTACTTCATCGACTACTTGCCGTCCCAGGTTCAGGCCCAGGACGTGTTGATGGTGGGCGGCGCCGCGTTGCTATTGAGTTTCCTTGCCACCCTGTATCCAGCCTGGCGCGCGGCACGCACCCAGCCAGCACAGGCCTTACGTTATGAGTGAATCGGGCATGAGTGAAAAAGCTATTTTGAGCTGCCGCAACCTGGGCAAATCCTACGAGGAAGGCCCGGAATCGGTGGTGGTGTTGTCCAACCTGCAGCTGGAGCTGCATCCGGGCGAGCGCGTGGCGATCGTCGGCAGTTCCGGTTCCGGCAAAAGTACCTTGCTCAACCTGTTGGGCGGCCTGGATACACCTTCGGAGGGCAGCGTGTGGCTGGCCGGTGAAGAGCTGTCGGCACTCGGTGAAAAAGCCCGTGGCCAACTGCGCAACCGTTCGCTCGGTTTTGTGTACCAGTTCCACCATCTGCTGCCGGAATTCACCGCACTGGAAAACGTGTGCATGCCGCTGCTGATCGGCAAGACCGCGATCCCCGAAGCCCGCCAGCGCGCCAAGGCACTGCTGGAGCGCGTCGGACTCGGCCATCGCCTGGAGCACAAACCGGCTGAACTGTCCGGCGGCGAACGCCAGCGTGTGGCCATTGCCCGTGCCCTGGTGAACAACCCCGGCCTGGTGATGCTCGATGAGCCGACCGGCAACCTCGACTCGCACACCGCGCAAGGCATCAAGGACTTGATGCTGGAACTGAGCACCCAGATGCGCACCGCGTTCCTGGTGGTGACCCATGACATGAGCATGGCCCGCCAGATGGATCGCGTGTTGCACCTGCAGGAAGGTCATCTGGTCGCCATCTGACCCGTTTCAAGCCTGGCTTTTTAAGCCGGGCTTTTTCATTTTTTTAAACGGTGCCCGCGAATGTTCAGACCGTTATCGATTTTTATCGGCACGCGCTATACCCGCGCCAAGCGCCGCAACCGTTTTGTCTCGTTTATCTCGATGACCTCGATGATCGGCCTCGCCCTGGGCGTATTGGCAATGATCGTGGTGCTGTCGGTGATGAACGGCTTTCAGCGTGAAATGAGCACGCGCATTCTCGGCATGGTGCCCCATGCCACCATCGTCGGTGTGAACCCGATTGACAACTGGCAGCCCGTGGCCGCCGCCGCGCTGAAGAACCCCGAGGTCACGGCTGCGGTGCCATTCACACAAATGGACGGCATGTTCTCCTACAAGGGCGCGATGCAGCCGATCGAGATCAGCGGCGTTGACCCGGCCCAGGAAGGCAAGGTGTCGATCGTGGCCCAGCATATCGTGCGCGGCAAACTCGAAGACCTCAAAGCCGGCGAGTTCGGCGTCGTGATCGGCGACATCACCGCACGGCGTTTTCGCCTGAACGTGGGCGACAAGCTGACCCTGATCGTGCCGGAAATCAGCACGGCCGCACCGGGTGGCATCACCCCGCGCATGCAGCGCTTGAACGTGGTCGGTATCTTCAAGGTCGGCGCCGAGCTGGATGGCTCCATGGCCCTGATCAACATGGCCGACGCCGCCGAGATCCAGCATTGGCAGCCGAACCAGGTGCAAAGCGTGCGCCTGGCGGTGAAGGATTTGTACGTAGCACCCAAGGTTTCAGCGGACATTGCCGCGAGCCTGGGCGCCGACTACAAACCGGATGACTGGACCCACACCCAGGGCAGCCTGTTCAGCGCCATGAAGATGGAAAAGACCATGATCGGCCTGCTGTTGCTGATGATCGTCGCCGTCGCTGCGTTCAACATCATCGCCACCCTGATCATGGTGGTGAACGACAAAGGCGCGGACATCGCGATTTTGCGCACCATCGGCGCCACGCCACGGCAGATCATGGCGATCTTCATGGTGCAGGGCACGGTGATTGGTATCGTCGGCACCTTGATCGGCGGCGTGCTGGGTGTGATTGCGGCGCTGAACGTGAGTGAACTGGTGGGCTGGCTGGAGCGCGTGACCGGGCAGCATATCTTCAGTTCGGACGTGTACTTCGTCAGCAACCTGCCTTCCGAGCTGCAAGGCGGCGATGTGCTGCTGATTTGCACGGCCGGGTTTGTGCTGAGCTTTATGGCGACGATTTACCCGGCGTATCGGGCGGCGAAGATTGAGCCGGCGCATGCGTTGAGATATTCGTAATATCGATCGTTCCCACGCTCCGCGTGGGAATGCAGCCCGTGACGCTCCGCGTCACTAAGAGCGGACGCAGAGCGTCCAGTGAGGCGTTCCCACGCGGAGCGTGGGAACGATCATCTGTGCCCCTTGGGCAACTCAATCACAAACCGCGTCCACCCAGCTTCAGACTCACAATAAATCCTCCCCCCATGCGCCCGCACAATCGACTGGGTAATCGCCAACCCCAGCCCCGCATGCTCGCTGCTGCCTTCACGGCGCGCCGGGTCTGCCCGATAGAACCGATCAAACAATTTAGGTAACAAAGCCGCAGGGATACCTTCCCCGGTATTGGCGACAGTCAGCGTCACAGCCTGTGCGCTTTCCATGATCCGCACCCGCACCTCGCCGCCCACCGGGGTAAACCTCAGCGCGTTATCCAGCAAGTTCGACACGGCCCGGCGCAACATGCCGTGATCGCCCGTCGTTTGAGCTGCGCCTTCGCACACCAGATTGACCTGCGCGTCTTCGGCCAACAGCGCAAAAAACTCCAGCAGCGCCCCCACTTCATCGTGCAGCGCCAGCGCTTCGCGCTTGGGCATCAGCAGGCCATGGTCGGCTTTGGCCAGGTACAACATGTCATTCACCAACTGCGCCATCCACTGCAACTCCTCCAGGTTGCTGTGCAGCGCCTCGCGGTAGTCCTCCAGCGGGCGCGGCTGGGTAAGGATCACCTGGGTGTGGGTCAGCAGGTTCGACAGCGGCGTGCGCAGTTCATGGGCGATATCAGCGGAGAAGGCCGAGAGGCGCTGGAAGGCATCGTCGAGCCGACCCAGCATTGCGTTAAACGCCTGGGCGAGTTCGGCCAACTCCACCGGCATGTGCGCCTGTGGCAAGCGTTGGGTCAGGGAGTGGGCCGACACGCCGGCCGCCACTTCACTCATGCGCCGCAACGGCCGCAGCCCGCTGCGCGCAGCCCACGCGCCAAGCAGTGCGGTGGCCAGGGCGGACAAGCCGACCGTGAGCCAGATCAACCGCTGCATGCGTTGCAGAAAGTGCTGGTGGTGCGTGATGTCGAGGATCAGCGACAGTTGCGGCGAACCGGCTTGGCCGGCCAGTAACGGCGCGTTGTACACGCGATAATCGGTGCCGGCATTTTGCAGGCTGTGCAGGCCGGGCGCTGCGGGCAACGTGACGCTCGGCGCGCCATCAAACCAGCGTTGGCCGGCGGCGCTGATGCGCAAGGCAAGGTCCGGCTGGCGGCTGAGTTCGGCACGCAGTTGCGCTTCTCGCTGAGTAAAGGCCGCCAGTGAGTCGACACCCTGCAAGGTGCTGCGCAGCGCGATCAGTTTGCCGTCGAGTTGCTGCTGGTCCAGTTCGATAAAGTGCGCTTCGCTGGCCTGGTTGAACAATACGCCAGCGATGAGCGAGACCACCGCCGTACAGCCGGCAAATAACAGGGCCAGACGGCTGGCCAGGGACAGGCGCGCAATCAATTGCACCGTTCCTCCAGCACATAGCCCATGCCGCGCACGGTGTGGATCAGCTTGGTGGGGAAGTTGTCATCGACTTTAAGGCGCAAGCGGCGGATCGCCACTTCGATGATATTGGTGTCGCTGTCGAAATTCATGTCCCACACCTGGGAGGCAATCAGGCTTTTGGGCAGCACTTCGCCCTGGCGGCGCAGCAGCAGTTCGAGCAAGGCGAACTCCTTGGCGGTGAGGTCGATGCGCTGGCCGTCGCGCTCGACGCGGCGGCGGATCAGGTCCAGGCGCAGGTCGGCCAGTTGCAGAGCAGTTTCCTGCGGCGTGCTGCTGCCACGGCGCAACAGGCTGCGCACCCGCGCCAGCAGTTCGGAGAAGGCGAAAGGCTTGACCAGATAATCATCGGCGCCCAGTTCCAGGCCATGCACGCGGTCTTCCACCGCATCGCGGGCGGTGAGGAACAACACCGGGATTTCCAGACCGGCACTGCGCACGGCGTGCAGAATTTGCCAGCCGTCGCGGCCGGGCAGCATCACGTCGAGGATCAGCAGGTCGTAATCGCCGGTCAATGCCAAATGCTGCCCGCTCGTGCCGTCGGCCACCAACTCGGTGGTAAAACCAGCCTCGGTCAGGCCCTGGCGCAGGTAGTGGCCGGTTTTCGGTTGGTCTTCAACGATCAGCAGTTTCATGGGCAACTCTTGGCAACAGGTGACGATGGGCTTTATACCGTGGGTGGCAGCGTCAGGGCGCAACCTGACAAAGTTGTAATCTAGCAGTCAGCTGGCTGGCAGCAGGGCCATCTTAAAGTGCTGAGCAAGCTGGACACACTTTTTTGGAGAAGCATCATGGCGTTGCGTACACCACTGTTATTGGCGGGCTGTTTGTTGGCATTGAGCGTTAATGCAATGGCCGACGAGGCCCACACCTATGCGTTTGGCCAGCCGGCACCGGCCGACAAAGCCACGCGCACGGTGGAAGTGACCTTGCAGGACATTTCCTTTTCGCCCAAGGCCCTGGACGTAAAGGCCGGTGAGACGGTGCGCTTTGTGCTGGTCAACAAAGGCCAGTTGCTGCACGAATTCAACCTGGGCGATGCGGCGATGCACGCCGAACACCAGAAAGAAATGCTCAAGATGCAGGCCAGCGGCATGCTCACGGCCACCGGCATGGGCAAGATGGACCACGCCGCCATGGGGCATGGCGAGATGGGCGGCATGAAGCATGACGATCCCAACAGTGTGCTGGTGGAGCCGGGCAAGACCGCCGAGCTGACCTGGACCTTCACCAAGGCCACCGGTCTTGAGTTTGCCTGCAACATTCCGGGGCATTATCAGGCGGGCATGGTCGGCAAACTGACCGTTGAGTGAGGCGATTCTTAAGGGCGGGAGCAAAGGCTGTTAGACTGGCGCGGTTTATTTAGCCAGGTTTCCGCCATGCATCCCGCAGCCGAACATTCGCCGCTGGGCAAGTCCAGTGAATACATCTCCACCTACACGCCATCGCTGCTGTTCCCGATCCCTCGCGCCGCCAAATGGGCCGAGCTGGGGCTGACTGCCGAAACGCTACCTTATAAAGGCGTGGATTTCTGGAACTGCTTTGAACTGTCGTGGTTGCTGCCATCCGGCAAGCCGGTGGTGGCCATCGGTGAGTTCAGCATCCCGGCCGAGTCGCCGAACATCATCGAGTCCAAGTCGTTCAAGTTGTACCTTAACTCGCTGAACCAGACCGCGTTTGCCGACACGCAGAGCCTTGAAGCCACCTTGCGCACCGACCTCAGCGCCGCCGCCGGCCTGCCTGTGAGTGTGCGCATCCGCAGCCTGGCCGAGGTTGAGGCTGAAGGCGTGATGGCGTTGCCGGGGGCGTGCATTGATGACCTGGACATCAGCGTCAGCAACTACGAGCACCCGCGCCCGGAACTGCTGCGGTGCGACGACTCGCGCATCGTCGATGAGAGCGTGCACAGCCACCTGCTCAAATCCAACTGCCCGGTCACCAGCCAGCCGGATTGGGGCAGCGTGGTGGTGGAATACCGTGGCCACGCGCTGGATCACGCCAGTTTGCTGGAATATATCGTGAGCTTCCGCCAGCACTCGGACTTTCATGAGCAGTGCGTGGAGCGCATCTTTCTGGACGTGCAGCGGTTGCTCAAGCCGGAGAAGTTGACGGTGTATGCGCGCTATGTGCGGCGCGGTGGGTTGGATATCAACCCGTATCGCAGCACGGAGAATGTGCAGTTCCAGAACGTGCGCCTGGCGCGTCAGTAACCCTCACACAAAACAACTGTGGGAGCGGGCTTGCTCGCGAAGGCAGTGTGTCAGTCGATAGATTCTTAACTGATACACCGCCTTCGCGAGCAAGCCCGCTCCCACATTTTGGTTCTGTGTTTGGCTTGGGGCCGGGTTAGATCCCGATATTGACCAGGGTCACCACAATATTGCGCAAGGTCCCGGCAATACCTGGGTGGTCCAGCTCGAAGCGTTCCACCGCCAGGTTCACGCCATCAGCAATGCTTGGGTCCTGGATAGCGCCTTCCAGCGGTTCCTGAACTTCAAGTTCGGCAATCAATGATTCCAGCTCGTCGCGTTTCTCCGCCGACATCAACGGGTCGCTGTTCAATTGCTCGCGCAATTCTCTGACTTGGTCTTTCAGCTGTTCGCGGGCAGGCATGACGTTCTTCCTTTTATCGATAGGCACTGGCATAGACCGCGGCTCGCCGTGAAAGGTCTACGGGCTGACCTGTAGATTAATCCACCGGCGCCTTGAGTGCATGATCTCTATCAGGGCTTCTCGCCTTTAAGCTGGCGCAGGCTGATATCCGCCAGGCACGTGCCCAGCTCGCCAAGGTGATCGATCACCGAATGTACGCCCAGCCCATACAACGCCACCGTGGCTTTGCCGCGCTTGTGCTCGCGTTGCTGCTCGGTCAGCGCCTGCCATTGTTCCGGCGACAGGCCGCACAGCGAGCCGCAGGACGCCAGGCCGATGGTCCACAACCCGGCATTGAGGCCCGATTGCAGCAAACGTGGTTCGCCGCTGACCAGCACACAACCTTCGAGGCGTTGGATATTCAGTTCCATCAAGGCTTGCCAGCAGGCGTGCGGCGCCGGCCAGCGGATCGTGGAGGGCGGCGTGGCTTTGAGCCAAGCGGGCAGGGCAGCCGCCAGCGGGGTGGTGACCGCGGCGGGCAGTTCATCCAGCCAGGCGCAGGGCACGCCCTGGTCCTTGAGGCTGCGCAGAATCTTCAGCGCGCCGGGCGTAGCCTGGGAGCCGGGGTTGGGCGAGTCGGTGCGGGCCTGGGAACCGAAATCCACCAGGCAGCCACTCAGGCCAAACAGTACGGCAGTCAAGGTGGGAGCGCTGGCGACGGCAATTTCGGCGTGAGGCATTTCGACTTCCCTGAAATAACTATCCTGAAATAGCTACGACGCTATCCGCGCTGCATGACAAGCGGATGACACTTAACCTGTTTGTAGGAATTTTGTGCATTTTGCGTATGTCGATTCCTCGTTACTGCCTAAATCCACCCATCCGTCATATACTGACAGTCTTATTCAGGGCATAGCGCCCATGACAGACCATTCAAGGAGCCAAAGCTATGCGCTGGAGCCAGTACTTCGCTCAGCTATCTGTGTGTGCAACCATCCTGCTCGCCCCGTTCGCCGCCCAGGCTGCATCGGAAGACGATCCATGGGAAAGCGTCAACCGCCCGATCTTCACCTTCAACGACACCGTTGATACCTACGCGCTCAAGCCGATTGCCCAGGGTTATCAATTTGTAACCCCGCAATTTGTGCAAGACGGCATCCACAACTTCTTCCGCAACATCGGCGATGTCGGCAACCTGGCCAACAACGTGCTGCAGCTCAAGCCGCACGCCGCCGGTGTAGACACCGCGCGCCTGTTGATGAACACCACCTTCGGCGTGCTCGGCTTTGTTGATGTCGGCACCAAAATGGGGCTGCAACGCAGCGATGAAGACTTCGGCCAAACCCTCGGCTACTGGGGCGTCGGCAGCGGTCCTTACGTGATGCTGCCGCTGCTGGGCCCAAGCACCCTGCGTGATGCGCCGTCCAAATACGTCGACAGCTACACCCAACCGTACCGCTACATGAACGATATCGGCTGGCGCAACAGCACCTTCGGCCTGAACATCGTTGATACCCGTGCCAGCCTGCTCGACAGCGAGAAGCTGATCACTGGCGACAAGTACACCTTTATCCGTAACGCTTACCTGCAGAACCGTGAGTTCAAGGTAAAAGACGGCAAGGTCGTCGACGACTTTTAAGCCGTGACGTTTTGAAATGAAAAAAAGGCGACCTCTATAGGTCGCCTTTTTTGTGCGCGGTTTTCAACGCATTTTCAAGATCCTGAGGCCCAGGTGCTGGCGCTCGCCTTCGGTTTTGGCCCACACCACCTCGGTGTCCGCTTCCAGGCCCGCGAGGGCGGCGTGTTCCGAATCGATGCGCACGGTCAGGTTGTCCCCGACCTGAAACTGGAGAGGGGCCTCAACCTGCATGCCGGAGCTGGAAAGGTCCACGCAAACCCCGGCAATCTCTTGCCCGGCGTGGATCAAAGACACATCGGCATCCACGCGCATGCGGATGAAATCGCGTTTTTCTTCGTAGCCGCGCTCATGTTCGCTCACGGGTTCCATCCTTACTTTGTGTTGTGGTGGTGACTGTTCTTATAACTCCCGGTGATTTGCGGTGTAAAGACGCCCGGCGACCATCGGCATGAGCTTGAAACCCCTGACGGATGGGAGTACCGTCTGCGCCTTAGAAGGGCACCTCTGCTTTACCGTTGTGCATGGGAGAAATCCCAATGCTTTGTAGGACAGAGAGGCTAGAAAGCGAATCCAGTACGTGAGCCCGGCCATTGCCGAGCCGCCTACGCCAACCTAATTCTGGCGCCGTTTGCCCACATGCAAAAAACCAGTGCCACGCTGCTGATAATCGATGACGACGAAGTAGTGCGCGCGAGCCTCGCGGCCTATTTGGAAGACAGTGGCTTCAGCGTCCTGCAGGCCAGCAATGGCCAACAGGGTCTCCAGGTGTTCGAGCGCGACAAGCCCGACCTCGTGATCTGCGACCTGCGCATGCCCCAGATGGGCGGCCTTGAGCTGATTCGCCAGGTAACCGAGCGTGCGCCGCAGACACCAGTGATTGTTGTGTCCGGTGCCGGCGTGATGAACGATGCTGTCGAGGCCCTGCGCCTGGGCGCCGCCGACTACCTGATCAAGCCCCTGGAAGACCTGGCGGTGCTGGAGCACTCGGTGCGCCGCGCGCTCGACCGTGCTCGCCTGTTGCTGGAAAACCAGCGCTACCGCGAAAAGCTCGAAACCGCCAACCGCGAACTCGAAGCCAGCCTCAATCTGCTCCAGGAAGACCAGAACGCCGGTCGCCAGGTGCAGATGAACATGCTGCCGGTGAGCCCGTGGACCATTGACGAATTCAATTTCGCGCACCAGATCATCCCGTCGCTGTACCTGTCGGGTGATTTCGTCGACTACTTCCGCGTCGATGAGCGACGTGTGGCGTTCTACCTGGCCGACGTATCCGGCCACGGCGCATCTTCTGCTTTTGTGACCGTGTTGTTGAAGTTCATGACCACACGGCTGTTATTCGAATCCAAGCGCAATGGCACCTTGCCGGAGTTCACTCCCTCCCAGGTGCTCGGCCACATCAATCGGGGCCTGATCAGCTGTAAGCTGGGCAAGCACGTGACGATGGTCGGCGGCGTTATTGATGAAGAAACCGGTCTTTTGACCTACAGCATCGGCGGCCACCTGCCGATGCCGGTTTTATACACTCCCGACAGTGTGCGTTACCTGGAAGGCCGTGGTTTGCCGGTGGGCTTGTTTAACGAAGCCACCTACGAAGACCACATCCTGGAACTGCCGCCGACGTTCAGCCTTACGCTGATGTCCGACGGCATCCTGGACCTGCTTCCAGAGCCTACACTCAAAGAGAAAGAAGCCGCCTTGCCCCAAAAGGTCAAGTCGGCGGGCGGCAGCCTGGATGGCCTGCGGCAAGTTTTTGGATTGGCCACGCTAGGGGAGATGCCGGATGATATCGCCCTATTGGTGTTGAGCAGGAATCTTTGATGAGTACCGGAAGAATCCAATTCGCCGAGCAAGACGGGACCTTCGTCCTCAAGTTTGTGGGTGAAGTGCGCCTGACCTTGTGTTCGGCGCTGGATGCGACGATTGAGCGGATCTTCACCGCGCTGAACTTCTCAGCGATCGTGATCGATCTGACCGAAACCCGCAGCATCGATAGCACAACCCTGGGCCTTTTGGCCAAGTTGTCCATTCTGTCTCGGCAGAAGGTCGGCCTGTTGCCGACGGTGGTCACCACCCACGAAGACATCACCCGGCTGTTGCAGTCCATGGGCTTCGATCAAGTGTTCAACATCGTTGACCGCCCGATCCCGTGCCCGGAATGCCTGACCGACCTGCCTTCGCAAGACCAGTCCGAGGAAATCGTACGGGTCAAGGTGCTGGAAGCGCACAAGATTTTGATGGGCCTGAACGAGTCCAACCGCGAAGCCTTCCACGACTTGGTCAACGCCCTAGAGCGCCACTGACCTTCAGTTGAAACCCAATCCAATGTGGGAGCGGGCTTGCTCGCGAATGCGGTGTGTCAGTCAGAAAATTCATAACTGACCCACCGCATTCGCGAGCAAGCCCGCTCCCACAGTTTGAACTGTGACCGGCTTGAGATCAGCAAACACAAAAAAGGGCGGCACCCTCACAGGTGCCGCCCTTTTTGTCGCTGCCTGCCTTACAGCTTGGCAGTCAACAACGCCTCCAGCTTCTCCTGGTCCCGGGCAAACTGACGAATCCCCTCCGCCAGCTTCTCAGTCGCCATCGCATCCTCGTTGGACTCCCAACGGAACTGCGCTTCAGTCAGATGCACCCGCGCTTCACCGGCATGGCCTGGCGCCAACTTGCGCTCCAGCTTGCCTTCATCGGCGGCCAGCTTCTCCAGCAGGTCCGGGCTGATGGTCAGGCGGTCACAGCCGGCCAGCTCTTCAATCTGGCTGAGGTTACGGAAGCTTGCACCCATGACTACGGTTTTATAGCCATTGGCCTTGTAGTAGTTGTAGATGCGCGTCACCGACTGCACGCCCGGATCTTCCGAACCGGTGTAGTCGTTGCCGTTGGCCTTCTTGTACCAATCGTAGATACGGCCCACGAACGGCGAAATCAGGAACACACCGGCTTCGGCGCAGGCCACGGCCTGGGCAAACGAAAACAGCAGCGTCAGGTTGGTCTGAATGCCTTCTTTTTCCAGCTTCTCCGCCGCGCGGATGCCTTCCCAGGTGGAGGCGATCTTGATCAGCACACGGTCACGGCCGACGCCGGCTTTGTCGTACAGGTCGATCAGACGATGCGCACGCTTGAGAATCGCGGCTTCATCGAACGACAAGCGCGCATCCACCTCAGTGGAAATACGCCCCGGTACGACTTTGAGAATCTCTTGACCTACCGCCACCGCAAAACGGTCGCTGGCCAGGCCCACGTCACCGTTGCAGTCCTTAACGCACTCATCCAGCAGCTTGGCATAGCCTGAGATCGAAGCGGCCTTGAGCAGCAGGGAAGGGTTGGTGGTGGCGTCTTGTGGCTTGAGCTTGGCGAGGGTAGAAAAATCGCCGGTATCGGCTACAACGGTGGTGAATTGCTTGAGTTGTTCCAGCTTGGAAGTCATGGGCGTGCTCTGTCCTGTGGGTCTGATGACATTACCCGAGCGCCGACAAGCGCTCAAGGGCGCAAATACATTCGGTCGTTTGCGCGGGCAACAACCTGAAAACAGCCGTTTGAATCACCGGCCATACTGCTAAATAGGAGACCAAAACCCCCGACAGGTTCAACCCACTCTACCGATCGTTCCCACGCTCCGCGCGGTAACGCATCCTGGGACGCTCTGCGTCCCGCCACCCACGCACGGCTCAAGCCCTGCGCAAGGGTGACGCGGAGCGTCACGCCCTGCATTCCCACGCAGAGCATGGGAACGATCATCACCCACAACTGTGGGAGCTGGCTTGCCCGCGAAAGCGGCCTGTCACCCACCAAACCCACCCACTGACACCCACCCTGCCAAATCACCGCCCCTCCAACAACTCCCCAGCCTGATCCAACAGCGCCAACGGATCACTCGCCTTATGAATATCCACCGACAACAACTGCCTGAACCGCCGAGCCCCCGGAAACCCGGTCCCCAACCCCAACACATGCCGAGTAACATGATGCATCGCCCCACCGCTGGCCAAATGCTCGGCAATATAAGGCCGCAACTGCGCCAACACCTGCGCCCGACTCACCACCGGCGCCGCACTGCCAAACAACTGCTGATCCACCTGCGCCAACACATACGGATTGTGATAAGCCTCCCGCCCCAACATCACCCCATCAAACACCTGCAAATGCTCCTGGCACTGCTCCAGCGTCTTGATGCCGCCGTTCAGCACAATCTCCAACGCCGGGAAATCCTGCTTCAACTGCGCCGCCACGTCATACCGCAACGGCGGAATGTCGCGATTCTCCTTCGGCGACAACCCCTCCAGAATCGCAATCCGCGCATGCACCGTAAAACTCGTACACCCCGCATCCCTCACCGTCCCAACGAAATCACACAACTCGGCATAACTGTCCCGCCCATTGATCCCGATACGATGCTTCACCGTCACCGGAATCGACACCGCATCCCGCATCGCCTTCACACACTCCGCCACCAGGGCCGGGTGCGCCATCAAGATCGCGCCGATCATATTGTTCTGCACCCGATCACTCGGGCAGCCGACGTTCAAGTTCACTTCATCGTAACCGGCAGCCTCAGCCATACGCGCGCAAGCGGCTAGGTCAGCGGGGACACTGCCGCCCAACTGCAGCGCGAGTGGGTGCTCGGCTTCGTTGTGACGCAGGAAGCGGTCGTGGTCGCCGTGGAGGATTGCGCCAGTGGTGACCATCTCGGTGTAGAGCAGGGCGTGCTTGGAGAGCAGGCGCAGGAAGTACCGGCAGTGGCGGTCGGTCCAATCCATCATCGGCGCGACGGAGAATCGTCTTGATATAACTTGTTGATTCATAAGTAATTTTTTCTAGCGTGATGCACCCATTTTACGCGGTTTTGAGCCCTGAGTGCACACGGGGTGCACATGGGGTGACTAATGGGTGGTAATAGTGTCTATAATATGTGCCTACCGAATTGCACACGGGGTGCACACGAATATGGCTACGTTCACAAAGCTTCCCTCTGGCAAAGTCAGGGCGCAGGTGAGGATCGGAGGATTCTACAGGGCACAGACCTTCGATCTCGAAAAAAACGCCAGAAAATGGGCCAAAGAGATCGAGCAGCAGCTCAAGCTCTCTACGAATGGCGACTACATTGATCCGCCGAAGAATGCCAATTTCGAAGATCTCGTCAGCGTCTACGAAGAACATGTTGGCGGCGTGAAGGCGTTTGGAAAGAACAAGAAAGCTGTCCTGAAGTCGCTGAAAGCCAAGATTGGGCACGTCAAGCTGCGGGCTCTGAGCGAAGCTGTCGTTCGAGACTTCGTTGATCGTCGAGTCAAGGAGGGGGCGGGTGGGGTCACTATTGCTGTTGACCTCGCCTATCTCAGAGCTGTGCTCAGCTGGGCCCGCTACGTCAGAAACCTCAATTTAGATCCCGACATCACCCTTGACGTTCGACGCTCACTCGCAAGACGGGGGCTCAAAGTACGTTCCAACGAGCGCACCAGAGTCGCGAGCCCGAGCGAGCTGAGCAAGCTTTGTGAGCATTATCAAAAGATGAAGAGAAACACGATCGACATGATTGCTGTCATCGAATTTGCCGTGCTGACTTCGCTCAGACAGGAAGAGATCTGCATGCTGAGGATTGAGGACATTGATCTAGACCGTCGAGTGATGCTTGTCAGAGACAGGAAGCATCCGACTGAAAAATTGGGTAACCATGGCGAGGTGCCGGTGCTGGATGACTTCGTTGAGCCAATTACAAAAGCTATGGGTGGTCGCAAAACCGGAAGGTTGTTTCCTTACGCCCCTAGGTCAGTGAGTGCTTCATTCACTCGTGCTTGCCAAGCCCTTGGCATCGATGATTTGAGGTTCCATGATCTTCGCCACACCGCTGCTACTGATCTCTTCACGCGAGAGCTCGATATTGAAGCAGTGTCCTTGTTCACTGGTCACAAGGACTGGAAGATGCTGCGACGCTACACTCATATCAAGGCCGAATCCGTGCATCTTGTTGAGCGTCGAAAAGCCCTTCGTAGAGCCGGTGAGGATCAGTCACAGAGCAGCCCTGATATGACTCCTGTCTGACCTGGCTTGAGCAAGCGAATCGAAGTAGCCCTTCACGTCTGCGATTGAGTAGAGGGGCTCATTTCCGAACAGAATGTAGTCTGGGCCTTTCGACCTTTTACGCCATGATTCCAGCGTTGACCGCTTTACGCCGGCAAGCGTGGCTACCTGGCTCTCAGTTAGATAACCCAGAGACTCTGCAATCCTCGCACGCTCCCGCTCCGCAGCTGCACCATCGATAGCTAGCTCAAACTCTTCGACATTCACGCACGCATTCATCTCTCATTCCAGTGCTCACAACTGGGCGACACCACGCAGCCCTCTGGAATCAATATGTTGCTAAATCGAATTCCTGGCAACACCGTCCGTCGGAAAATATCGGACACTCCATTGACAAATTGGCAATTTACTGAAAATACACTTGGTGTACTAATTCAGCCCCGCGTGAGGGAAAACTGAGAAATCCCCAGCAAAACCGGGGCATTGGCATTGCACGACAAGCGGAATCATGCGTTAATAAATGCCATAATATGTCCATCGAGGGTCAAAAATGGAAACCATCAAAAATTGGTGTCGACGCCTGTTTGTCTTCGTGATGATTCTGTACATCCTGTCGATTTGGCTCTAGCTGCCCACAAATCCAACCTTCCAGGAGCTGCCTGGCGGGGTGTTTGGGAACAAAGCTGCCTGGGAGCTGGAGCTGCTGGGGACTACTTGGATTTCTTGGCCTCGATATCCTTCAGGCGCTTAATCTCTCTCGGAAGTGTCAGCTGGTCGTACACGTCGCGGACGGCTGCCAGCTCTGTCTTTGCTGACAGCAGGTGGAGGCGTGGGGAGTTGTGATGCTCTAAGGGGAGATCGGGCTCGCCGAGCTCGATGTAGCGCTTGCGATCCTGCTTTAGGAATTTCAGATGGCCTTCCAGGCGCGTGACTTCTGCCCGAGCTTCAATCTGATCGACTCCGCCAAGCTCTTTGACTAGACGCTTGAACTGAGCCAGGGCATCTCGATAGATTTTGGATGCGCGGTCATGTATCTCAACGCCATGGAGCCTTGTTTCTAGGTCGCTAATCGACTTATCTAGGTCTTGCTTGCGCTTGTCGTACTCCGCCTGGACTTGGGCCACGGTGCGCGCTGGGCGACCCATTGACCTAGGGGTCTCTTCATTTATCATCGCTTTTGCTAGTGCTAGGCGAGCAATGCCATGATTCTCGGCCAAGCCTCTATCCAGGTTTTCAATCGGGCTCTTTGCAGGCCTGCCAATCTTAGGTGCCGACTCGATTCGAGATGAGATCAGTTCCGGTGTAGAAATCTCCTCGCCCTGTTCGACCTCCAGCTCATTTAGCAAAGCCAGCTCTCTTGTAAACTCAGCTACAAGCTCTACATAGCTCTGCTCGTCAGTCTTCGCGATCTTTCCAACCCTGAGCTCTACCAGTGGGGGCTCTTGGAAGGCATGAATGTCGCTGACCTGTGGCAACTGCGCGAGTTGCTTCGAAAGTGCCGCTTTCGTCTCGCCCCCTTTCGATATGAGCATGCCAAGACTCAGGCGCTGGGACAGCGCGTTTGCGCGCAAAATCTGTGTGTGCGGGTCTTCTACTGTCAATGGCTCGGCCAAGCGATAGGCGCACTCGTCGAGATTGGCTTTAAGTCGTGCGAGCTGATTTCGCTTCAGCTCCAGGTCGGAAGGTTTCGGCATGATCGAGCCCCGCGCAAATATCGGGGATAATATTGCATGGCGGGGGTTATGGCTATTAGGGGCGTTCAGACGCAGGCGAGACCAGGTCAAGGCTGCGCCGGTAGCGCTGCAGGTCAGCCAGGGCCTTTTCGGGGGACGCTTCCCACACCTGGCGGTCTTCATTCCTGGTGATGTGGCCATGCCAGGAACCGGGGTCTTCCTCAGTGTGTACAAAGTCGATATCACCCAGCAGCGTGCTGTAGCGATAACTCCTGCCGGTCGTTACAAAGGTTAGGCAGAAAGGCAGTTGGCTGATCCATCCGTGTTCGCTTAGCACTGATTCACAGCTCAGGTAAAAGCTGTCGAGTGGACGAAGAAAATTGGTTAAGCGAAACAGCCCAGCCGCAGGCGGGCCAAGGAAGGGATTTGAGTAAAGCGTGGGGGCGATCTTTTCGACGATGCCAGCTCTGACATGCCTGGCCATAGCGACCCGGAAATAATCCTTTGTTGGATAGCCTGCAAACCCGATCAATGTGGATTCAGGCACACACCAGACGCCGGCTGCAGCCAGCGTTTTGCAGGATTCCAGCAGCAGCTTTCGATTCATCACCAGCCCTCATTTCACTCAACAAAAAACTATCATTTTTGATAATAAATTGTCGAGCACAGGGGCATATCATTGGGAGCCAGACCCAGGCACAACCCTCTGAAACGAACGGCGATAGTACTGCTGGCACTCTTTTAGCGAGTAACGAATGTCGCGATTGTGACCCCGGAAGTAGCCCAGATTTGGATTCCTGGTGCGCCAGGTCTTCAGCGTGTTCAGACTCACACCCAGAACCTCAGCAGCCTCGGTAGCAGTAATCAGATCATTAGGAATACGCTCGCACATGCCCATCGTTTCGCTCTCTTTTCTGTTGTGCCGTCAACCGACATGAGCAAGGCTAAGAGCAAACAATATCTCTGTAAACCGTCAGGGAAATAATCAACTAAGTGTACTAACACCCAGTGTCAGACAACCACACCCAGCAACCCCAGCAATTCCGGTAGTTGTCTGACACTGCCCCAACTTTATCTCATTACTTTCTCTGACGAATGGTAACGAAATTGACAAATTGGCAACATAAAAAAGCCCCAGCCAGGAGAGAGAGGCCCGGCCAGGGCTGGTGCAGCAAAAAACAATAGAGGCATAGGCAGAAAGAGAGAGGAACCGCCTACATCTTTATATTATCACTGCCGTTAACCTATATGTGGGGATAAATCAAAAGCTGTTGGTTTTTTTTTGAGTGCAAAGTTTGGTTGGTTTGCGCGCAAAGAAAAAACCTGTTGTGTGGCAAGCGCTGCTGGGTTTAAATCCTGGCGCCTAGTTTCATCTTTACTTATCTACAATTTGTTCGTAAGCGTGAATCAGCTCTAGGACTTTCTTTGGGCAGCATGCTGTCATGAAATTAAGATTGCGATCTGAACAATTCATCCATTCTGAACTGTCCAAAACCCTGGCGATTTTATGGTCATATTTTCTAACGTCGTCCCAATATGGGCTTAAATCTTGTTCTTTCATTTCTTGGGGAGTTAGGTTGTGATTGATGCTTATTAAGGCGTCCTCATTACCCTCTTTGATCCTGACCCAATCCCCCTGTGTCGCTCTAAGGGCGGACGATTTCATCTCTTCAATATTCATGATTCCAGTGCTCACTTGTATTTATTATGGCTATATTGTCTCAGTGCGTGTTTTTGAAAGCAATAGTGTGATCTGCTGTATAACTTAAAGTAGTTGGGTGTCAAATCGTGGGTGTAAGATTTGGTGTAGGCAATTTCGAGATCCTGGCCATTCTTGAGGGGGTATGTGTCAAGATGCTATCATGTGCGCCGAAAAACCAATGGGACGGATTTCAAATGGTCAGAAAGATAGTTGGGTTGTTTTTCCTGCTTGCAGGGTTAGCTGTTTTTGCTGGGGCTATAGCCGTCGAGATTGCTTGGTTAGGCATATGTTTTGGGACAGTTATAATCGGGTTGTTGCTATTGTTCATGGCTCCTACGATCCTCCTTTTGCCTGTTAACCTAGGATTTGTCACTGGAATGGCCATTTGGGGCGCAGGAATGGCCATGATAACTAGCGACGGAGAGTCGAGGTCGGACACCCTGAAAAAATTTAACTCGCTGGAGCCTGGTATCGCTGACTCTAAAGTTGCTGCGTTCATTAATCCGCAGTTGCAGCAGATACGAGAGTTCGGCTACTCGCAGAATATAGATATCGTTGTTGTCGCCTATTACATGGCTTTAGTGTCAATGCTGACTAAGAAGCGTCTGAGCCTTGCTGACCTTAAGCCTACATGCCATGGCATCTATCCATCCAGGCCTATGGATGTAGATAATGCCTTTCATGGCGCGATAACGAATCATGCGAAGTACAGTGAAATCTACAAGAGCATCAGATCCCACGTTCGTGACGAAATTAAAAATGGCCAAGGTGAGTTTTTGGTTCGGTACGCTCAGCGAATGACATCCGAAGCAATCCCATTCTGAATTACCATTCGCCAGGTTGCACTTGTCAGGTGTCAAGGGCTGAAATAGTTGGAAATGTCTAGGTGTGTCCAGGTTTTTCCCTGTTACTCATCTAATCGAAGCCCGGCAATACCACTGGGAGATACGTCACTTTTATGCGTTTTCCACCCCATCGTATATTGCCCACCCTGAGAGAACGACTTGTATTTCAGGATTTCGACCTTGATTTCGGAGGTGTCTGGATCTATTTCAGGTGTTTCAGTGATAATTAACGAATTTGAATGTGAGGGCGGGTTATTCCAAAATCGACTATCGCGTTCAAATGAGAGAATCGCACCATAGATGGGGGCGCCAGTACTGAGATAGTCATTCAGATGGCCTTCCATCAGTTCATGACTGTGGTGCGTGAGCCTGACTGCGTTTCGGGAGTAGCCAGAGAGGGGATTCTTTGAATTTATCTGCGTGACAACTACAGAGCCTATATTTGAAGAGATTATTAGCGCTGGGAGCTCTGAGATATTGAAGGTTGTTCCTTGTACGCGCTTTGTTTCTGCATAGGCTTTTGCGGACTTGAGTGTCGTATGCATGCAGCCTGGAGAGTATCTGGCGATCCAGGTCGAGTGCCATGCGTTTCGCCCGGTATGAACGTAAAATACGGTGATTTCCTTGAGCGCGATGACGCTCTCGCCAACATAGCGCAAGGCATTGCTTAGCCTTGAAAGCTGGATCATGGCTCTAACTCCGATAGTCCCTTAAGTCAGCCAGCGCTCTGGTGACGATGGCTAGCTGACGATAGCACGACTCACTGCTGGGTGAAGAACGTCCCGATTTCGTTTTGATCAGGGAATCCCCCAGTCCCTGCCTTGAGCTTGATTCTGGCGTGGACGATCACGTCTTTTGCTTTCAAAGCATCGTCGAAGCTGCTGGTGGGGAGGCTGGCGGCGGTCTTGAGTTTTTCGAGCATCTCAGTGCTGATTTTGATGGCTATTGGGTGGTTGCCGGTGCCGTAAAAGCGGTGCCAGACGTGCCTGCCGGCGTGCTCTCCGCTCACAATTTCGAATTCGGCAAGGGCTGTTTCGCCGCCTGCCTTGGTCTTGCCTGGTTTGAATTCCTTGAGTTTGATCAGGGCCTCGTGAGTGGGCATGGGCTCTTTGCTCTGAGCCTTGCGATTGACGATCGTAGTGTCTATGCCCTTGGCTTTGCGGCGCAGCCAGTTTAGATGAGACCTGACCCAGGAGCGGCATGCGCGGAGTGCTGCGGCGTCTTTGCTTTCGCCAGGGCGTGGTTTGTGACGCGCATAGGATTGATCGAGGAAGTATTCGTTTCCGTGATTCTGCTCCTGATCGACCTCCAAGATTTTTTGAACGATCTGGTCTTCGTTGGCGGAGCGGAACAGGCCACCCAGGATGCGATTGAGCTCGAAGCTGCGGCCTGCTGCGCCGACTGCAGTGCCGGGGGTGCGGGGTTTTATAGTCTTGCTGTACTGAGCGTCGATGCCATAGCTACTTTGAGCCAGCTTGAGGTCTAGGACGTTCAGGGGCTCGCCGGGGTTGTAGAAGCTGATAGCGCCTTTGCGACGCTCAGGGTGCGTTGTGAACGTGTAGTAGCAGCGGGCTGTCTCTCTCCAGCAACCGTCTATGACCTTCAGCAGTCGACCATCGAGGAACTCGTCCAAGGCCTCAAGGGCTGCAGCGGATACAGTCAGAAATTCATCTGGGTAGATCGCCCGATCAAGCGGAAGCACGATTCGAAAGCGCGGGCATTCGGCGGAGTTGCTGTATGAGGTGTAGACAGCATGCTCAAGGCCTAGATCAATCAGGGCATCTTCAACTTCTTCAAGGCTGACAAGGTCATCTTCTGGTTTTTGATCAACGTCAAAGATCACCATGCTTGTCGCAATCACATTCTCCATGTTTCTCTCAGGGGCGCGGAAAAAAGATGGCGTAAAGGTAGGCCCATCCTTTAGATCGCTCATGCGCTGATTGAGAAGTAAATGGTTGTAGAACTGGCGGAACGACTGGGCCTCGCGATTTTGTACGTAGCGAGTTTCAGCAGTGTTCTGAGTTGCGAATTTAATTGCTTTTGTAGTCATGATGGTCTCTCTTGTTATGTTGTGCTCTCTCGCACATTCATAGTGTTGTATATGAGCAAAAGCCAGTGCAACACCTATTTCGCTTGTCAATTTCGGAAGTCGGGGTATATGAAAGGAAATCCACTTCCGTTTTTCTTAGCCAATTAAACCCGCTTTACCCTCAACGGGTCTCTCCTTTTATAAAAGGAAAGGGGTGGTTGAAGGTGATTGCTGATAGAAAACACCAGGGCTATAGGGTTGGCAAGTGATTTGGTTAAGAGAAACTGAAATGACAACGCTGCGTTACGCTTCACTCCCTAGCCTCATTTTTGCGCAACCGAAATCAACCCGGCGTTACCTTGATATCCCTCAATCAACCGAGCGTTATTTGCATACCTCAATATGTCCAACTGTCAACCCAGAAAGGTATTGCATGGTCTTTTGCTCATGTTCAACAATACAAATGTGCACAGAAGCACGACAACAATACTGAGAGAAAATCGAAATGCATCAGGTCGAACAAAATATCACTGGCGCTGGCAACACGGTCATTATTGGAATGGATTTTCCAATCAATGGATTCCAAACTGTTATGGCTGATGATCTAACAGATTCTACGCAGTACATTAAGAGCGAATATCCAAGCCTTAAAAGACTGGTGAGCATCTCCAACTCTGCAAGCCAAGCAGTTGAGGCGGCATTTAGAACCGCATCAGGCCTTTACGATCCTCTCTACGGGAAAATCACAGACAACGTCTATCAACTGAACAGGTCTGACGTTGCGCTGCTAGTGCTCAAAAACGAGATGACTGAAGGCAATTTCAGTAAAGCAGCCTACGAATTGGCTCGGGATACATATATTGCCGGAGACAAAGCAGTCGCCGCTCAGCGCCTGGCCTTGGTGTCTGGAAAAAGTGAGGCCGAATGTGCAATGGTTATTGCTGATAAAACACTTCGCGTTCAGGCGTTCTTCGATTCAAAAAGTGATAGCCATGACTTCCCTGTGATCCACAAACCCGCCTCAGCATCTTGGCTCCGCTCGGTTCTCCTTCGTCGCGACCGCCGTGCCCTGATCAAGTGCCCCACCGGCTGGGGCAAAAGCTCGCTCGTCATCAACCCCTGCATCCAAGACTTCCTGGCAGCCGACAAGAAGGTGCTGGTGATCTCTCATCGCCGTTCAATCATCAAAAGCCTCGACATCCCAGGGCTCGTTGACTACGAAGATGTACAGCCCGGTCAAATGCAAAAGACTCGCGGTCTGAAGGTCGTCGTCAACTCTCTGATCAGCGCAAAATTCGACGACTTCATCAAAGATGTCGACCTACTCGTGATTGACGAAGCCGCGCAGGTGCTCGATCACGTCTTTGAAGGTTCTGTGCAGCAGCGTGAGACCGTCTGGAACACCCTCAAGCAGGTCGTACACAACGCGAAATCAGTGGTCTTTGCAGACGCTGACGTCAACGACGAATGTCTGGCCCTGATCAAAAAAGGTAAGGAGTTCATCCACTGCTTCGAGATTGATCAGGCTCACACTGACGTCAACTGCAAAGTAGGCGCCCTCGACCAGGTGCGTGCCATGGCCCTCTCTGCAGCCCAGGCAGGCCAGAACACTCTGATCGCCATCGACATCGCCAGAGACGCCGAATCTCTTGGTAAAGTCCTGGAAAAGGCTGGCATTGATCCCCTAGTCATCACCAGTAAAACCGCAGGATGGCCAGCCCAATCAGCCTTCATCGCGAACCCAAACACTCGCGAACATCAGGTGGTGATCTACTCCCCCGCGATCACCAGCGCCTTGAGCATCACCTCTGGCCATTTCCAGGCGCATTACGGCTTGTTTGAGGGCTCTGTCACACCACGCTCAGCAATTCAGATGATGCGCCGTGACCGCACCGCCTGCGAGTTCGTGATTGGCATCAGGAACCCCCAGAACAAGCGTGAGGAGATCGCTGACGTCGAGTTCGATGCCTCTACCAAATCAGACTTTGATGCTGCTCGGAAAGATCACATGAAGCGCACTGGCTGGCTCCGCGACAACATCCAACTGACGCTGCCCTACGAGCTCAAACGCCAGGGGTTCTGCCTGGAGATGATCCCGAACGACAACGACCTTGGCATCGAAGGCTTCAAAGCGAACAGCGCCGGTCGCAGAGCAGTGAAGAAGGACACCGCGCTGACTATTCTGAACGCTACCGCAGCAACCGAAGCCCAGGCCAAGCGCACCAAAAAGATCGGCTCCAGCAGCGAAGCAGAGCATTTTGCAGCCATCCGCTTCGCAGCTCAGACAGGCCTTAAACGCAAAGAGCTCAGCTTCCACGACGCACAGTTTTGGGGTGAAGGCATCGGGCAGGTGAAGCTGGACAACTACCGCAAGCTCTTCGTCGAGCCATCAACCTCCTTCGAAGAGCTTGTCCAGGAGCTGCACACTGGCCTGCTCAATGACAACTGGACTCCAGCCGACTCAGTGGCTCTCTACGATCGAATCAACGCTGTCAGGCACGAAGCAATCCTGGCTGGATTCAAAATGCCCAAGAACACTGGCAGCGTCTCTGACCGCAGCAAGCAAGGCGCAATATCCGAAATCATGTCTCTCCATGGTTTGAAAACAAAGCGGAAGGATGGCGGTAAGTCAGGGTACTACTACATCATTGATCCAAAGTCGCTTGAGCAAATGAAAGAGTACACGGGGCTTTAAGGGATTGCCGGGGCAAGGATGCCCCTAATTCACAGCAAGTTGTCCGACACAAGAAAGAATTAAGATAATTGAATAAAACGCGCAATTAGGTGTTGCGCCAGGTTTTGCTCATTAACGATAATAAGATCATAGCAGCACATAATAAGAATAAGAGAGTGCATCCGTGAAAGGTCTAGATCCGCAGAAAATTGCTGACATCTTTAAATCAGATTCATACGCTAAACACTTCCAGAAGCCACACGGCTATCTCAATGTAGACAATGAACTACTAAAGCTATGTGCTGATGCGTGTTATGAAGTCGAGCAAGCCTTCCCCTGGAATGACTACAATCGTCAGGCATACCAGCGCAAGTTTGAGGATGGTGAGTCAATCATCAAGACTCCAGACCTGCCTCGCTACCCGCGCCCATATCGGAGCTGGAGTGAATTCAGAATGGGGCACTTTGGCGGCATGAAGGGCTTCGATTACGAGCCTTCCGCTTACAAGATTCCTTACTATGTCGAGCATAGCTACCAGCCAGACTGGATCGACCCCCTAAATGATCGAATCGTCTACGAGGGCAAAGGGGTTATCGCGGATCTTGAAACTGCTAGAAAATACATCTGTGCTGCAAAGCAGAACCACATTCACATCGTCTTCATATTCTCAAATCGCAATATCAAATGCCCCTGGGTTAAGCCGCGTGTTGATGGCACATCAATGACAATGGAAGACTGGGCCAAAAAGCAAGGGTTCGACTACTGCTACGAAGGCCAAGAAGCCGCTTTCCGAAAGTCCGATCGTTACAAGTGGCTTGTTCAAAACTTCGGACGTAATCTGCCGTCTCTGAAAGAACAACTCAGCGTAGACGGAATGAATAGCCATCCAGGCTTTTTTGCGCACAAACAACAATCAACAAGTGTTACAATGACTGTACAATAAAAATAATAAAGTCAGTCAACATGCGCCTCATTTTAGGTATCGACCCCGGCAAGTCCGGGGGCTTGTCAGTAATTGACGAGAACATGAATCTCATTGCTACTTACTCTATGCCAACGGTGAAAATCGGAGGCAAGGACAAAGTATGCCCGAAAGGTCTGCAAGCAATTTTTGAGACCCATCAAATTGAGCTGGCGGTCATTGAAAAGGTGGGTGCACGTCCAGGCCAGGGCGTCGTTTCAATGTTCAGCTTCGGCGATTCGTACGGCGTTGTTAGGGCTCTTGCAGAGGTCTACGCGGTCAAGCTGGTCTATGCCACTCCTCAGCAGTGGAAGGGCCATCAGTACCTCATTGGGCTCTCAAAAGAGCAGACCGCCGAAGTTGCATTCGAGATTTTCAAGGCCCCGGGGATCTACGGGCGTAAGCGCAAGGACGGCACTCCGTCAGTCAAAGATGGCATCTCCGACTCTCTGATGATCGCCAAATATGGCATCCGGCTTTTGGAGTGACCATGGCTGCCAAATCACTGACCAGGGATCTCATTAAGCGCCTGGGCATCGCGCTAACCAAAACCCCCTTGATCGAGGTTGCTGTTGGTGGCGTTGGCCTTCCGCGCTCCACTTTCTACTTCTGGAAAAACCAGGCTCAGGAGATTTCCGACGCGAATCCTGATCGAGAAAATCTGAGTCGGGATGAAGAGCTCCTCTTGGAATTTCTGGACACGATCGAGGCCTCACGGGCAAAGGTGGGCCAAAAGCTAAGTGACGCCGCTCTCAAGGGCGCAATGAATGATCCGAGGGTAGCGATCGACATCCTGCAGAGGATGTTCCCCGATCAGTTCGCTGCCCCGGCCAGACGCGAAATCGTCATCCGCCAGGAGGGAGGTGAGACAGGAACAGGCATCGCTCTAATACCTACCACGATGATTGATCAAGACATTGCCCAAGTCCTGGCACAGCAACAACAAGACGCCCTGCAGCTCGCAAAAACAAAAACAAAAGAGCTTTCGAATGATCACCCAACGGACTCAGACTGACTGCGGAATTGCCAGCTTGGCGAACGCTCTCGGCATAACCTATGAACAGGCCCTGACATGCTTCGGGCTTCAGGCAGACTTGCGTGGCACAACGGCAGCTGACACCTGCAACGCCCTTATCAGCCTGGGACTGAGCCCTGTCTATGCCACTTTCCCGGACTTCTATCAGCACCTCCAAACCACCGGCAACCCCTGCAGCCTCGATGTTGTCCGAGACCGCCCCGCAATCCTCACAATCCTCTCCCGCAACGGCTACAACCTGCACGCTGTTTACTGGGATGGTCATCAGGCCCACGACCCAGACCCCAAAGCCCTGCAGCCCCGCGACCTCGACTCAATGGTCATCCTCGAAGCGGTGTTTGTAAGCAAAAACGGCTTGTGCGCAAACAGCGAAGCGGGCATCAGGGCATGACGGCGTTCCAGGCTATCCGACCTCTCGCACGTGCGGTGCAGAACATCATTTGGAAGCCATTGCCAGGCTCTCAGTCGATGTTTTTGGTTCTGGGCCAGCCCCAATACCTCACACGCGAAGTGCTGTTCCACGGCTCGCGAGGCAATGGGAAAAGTGACGCCTTGATCATGGCCTTCCTTCAACACGTTGGTAAGGGTTGGGGCGCATATTGGCGTGGGATCATTCTCCGGAAAGAATTCAAGCACCTTGCTGACCTCGTCAAAACTGCCGGCATGCTGATTCCCAGGATTTTCCCTGGAGCTGTATGGAACGAGACCAAGCACTCATGGACGTTTCCCACGGGCGAGGTGCTGATCTTCAATCACATCAAACACGTCAGGGAGTACGACGGGAAATTCCACGGTCATCAGTACGCGTTTATTGGTTTTGATGAGCTGGCCACCTGGCAGACGATCGAGGTGTATGAGGCCATGCTCTCAACCTTGCGTACTGCCTATCAGCCGACCGCTACTCAGCCACTCCCACCACCCCTTCAAGTCCGTAGCACCACAAACCCCTGGGGTGCCGGCAGAACCTGGGTGTACGAAAGGTTTATCGAGGGCCGCAAGCCAGGCGAGATCACTTACAACCAAGATGGCACCAGGCAGCGCACAGCCCTGTTCGGCACGATCTTCCAAAATCATTATATTGACGATGGTTACATCCGAAATTATTTGGCCCAGCTCACTGACCCAGCAAAGCGCGCTGCATGGTTAGAGGGCGATTGGGAGGCGGTCGACACAGGCGCGATGTTTGGCCCCGTTTGGTCTCAACACCTGCTGCTTGATCCGTTCCAGATCCCTGCCAGCTGGAAAGTTGATCGGTGCTTTGACTTTGGCCAGTCCACCCCATTTTGCTGTCTCTGGGTTGCCGAGAGTAATGGGGAATCTGTGCGGGTGGGGAATCGTGAATTTTGCCCTCCCAAGGGCAGCTTAGTGGTGATTGGCGAGGATTATGGCACTGAAGTTGACCCTCGCACGGGTAAACAGGCACGCCCGGATGCTGGGTTATTCCTTTCCGCTCGACAAATCGGTGCACGCCTCAAACAGAAAGAGGAAAAGCTGCTGACCGGGGTGTTGAGCAATCATAAGAAAGTTGCTCCTGGGCCTGCAGATAATCAGATCTACAACGGCTCAAAGGTCGATCAGGGGAACGCACCCACAGTGGCCAAGGATTTGAAGGCTGAGGGCATCGACTTTGTGAATTCTGACAAGTCCCCTGGCTCCCGTGTGACCTCTGCGCAGCTCATGTTCGGGCGGCTACATGCCACCAAAATTCAAGATCCGACTAACCCCCATATTTACTTCTTTCCAGCCGCTAAATTCCTCATCAAAACCCTTCCATTCCTGCAGCGTGACGACGACCAACTCGATGCCGTAGCCAAAGGGCCGGATGACCACGCCTGGGACGCTTTGGCGTACAGATTGACCTGGAAGCGCCCAGTTACCACTGTCTCTCATGGGATAATGGGTTAAATAAACGCCATAATAAGAGTCGAAAAGACCAGTATGAAAGTCCAAGATCGCAGCGAAATCTGCTCGAAATACCTCTCCGATCGCAAGATCATCCGCTCCCTGCGCGGGGGCACTGAATCTATGCGCCAGGCTGGCCAGGAATACCTACCAAAGGAGCCGGGTGAGACCCCAGTCGCATACAACAAACGCCTGAAACGCTCGGTACTCACGAACTTTATTGCCCGCGTCGTGAAGAATTTGAGTTCAAAGCCTTTTTCGCGGCCAATTGGCGTCACGTCTGAGTCTCATCAAGACCTGGCAGATCTGTTTGCCAAAGATGTCGATGGTAAAGGGACTTCAGTGTCTGCGGTGGCATCAGTTGCGTTCCAGGATGCGCTGTGGAACGGCACTTCGTTCCTGTGCGTCGATGCCCCAGTCAGCGGTGGTCAGCCATATGCCTACTGGCTCTCGGCGGATGACATCCTGGGCTACAAGCTGGATGAGGACGGTCGCCTGCAGGAGATCAGGATCTCAGAAGTTGCCGCTGTGGAAGACGGTGAGTGGGGTGAGAAGAACGTGGCCAGGGTGAGGGTTTTTAGGCGTTCTGGGGGGAAGGTTCTGTGGAGTCTGTACCAGGAATCTGATGGTGCCGATTACATGCAAGTGGAGCCTTGGCGTGATTTCGGATTGACTGAAATTCCTGTGATCCCGATTCATTCAAACCCTGCGGAGACTCGCGGCACGCTGTTCTGTCCGCCGCCGATGATCGACCTAGCGCATATGAACGTGGCCCACTGGCAAGAGCACAGCGATCAGAGAAACATCCTGCACGTAGCGCGTGTGCCCATTCTTTTTGCGTCGGGCGTCGAGGAAGGCGTGGAGATCAAGATCGGTGTGGACAGTGCGATTGTGGCCAACGCCGGGAGTGATCTGAAATTCGTGGAGCACAGCGGCAATGCGATCAACGCTGGACGTCAAAGCCTGCAAGACCTTGAAGGGCTCATGGCGTCGTATGGTATCGAGATGCTACAGAACAATGGCATCGTAGAAACTGCCACGGGCCGCGCTCTGAACGCTGGGGAAAACAACAACCAGATCGCGTCGATGGCAACCGCAACAGCGTCGGCGATAGCCAAGGTTTTTGAGATGTTGGCCAGGTTCTCGCGTGTGTCGAATGCTCAGTTCGTGTGCGACATCAATACTGACTACGGCATCAACGCGAGTACTGAAGAACTGCAGGCCCTGGCAACGGCTCGTGCCAATGGCGACCTTTCTCAGTTCGAGTATCTCGCAGAGTTGAAACGCCGGGGAGTGCTCCGGAACGATTTCTCTCAAGAAGACAACGCGGACAGGCTTGCGACTGAGTACACGCCAGCTTGATTTGATGTCAAAGAGCCTCCCTGTCGGTATGCTGCCGGATTTCAGGGAGAGCTGGGTCATGTGGGTATGGCGTGAAACGAGGGAAAAGTGGCTACTCGCAGCTGCTCTCACTGTTCTGGGTCTCATCATCCTGATCAACCTCCAGCTAGAGGTTTGGCCCTGGCTCAAAGGGGGTAAGGCTGCAGCCTTTCTCTCTGCCGAGGCCACTGTCAGTGTTAGCAGTGATCTGCTGGTGGGGCTTTTTTCTGCATACGTCTTCTACGTAGTCATTGAGCTCATACCCAGCTTCAGAAGGGAGAAGCTGACGCTAACGCCATTGAATCTGATCGTCGCCTCCGTCATTGACGCCTATGAGCGAACTCGGGTTTTTGGTCACGAAACGCCGATCACATCGATCGATGACTCCATCCTGGCCCTAGACAACCTGAGGGCACACAAGAGCTCGATCGTGACGACTGCTCAAATCCTCAAGCTCAAGTTTGCAATGGAAACCGCTCACTCAAGGTATCCGGATTTCCAGCACGGCCTAACGTTGGCAGCGTCAATATCACCTGATCATGCGCTGGACTGGCTGGTTCTCACAGACAAAGTGCGGCTGCTGGCAGATCAGTATGGTTCATGGCCCCTGCACCCATTCCCTGAAAACCTCGGCAACGAGCTGAGCGAGCAGCAGCGCCTTGATCCAGCATGCGTAGCTACTTTCGAAAAGTACAAACGAGACATGAACTTGATGGAACAGACGCTCAAGCTTCGAGTGCTGGAGGTTATCGAGGCTTCAATCTATTGGATGCAGCGACAGACCTCATGACCCCAGATATCCGTGGGCATAATTCCACTTGCCTTGGTTGGCTTTGAAGTTGCGGAAGCGGTAGCCCAAGAATGAAAAGCCCCGCGAGCTGGCGGGGCTTCTGGGTTTGCTAGAATCAGGTCTTTTCCCGTAGTTTATTAAATCTCAAAACTGGGGATAATTTAAGAGGGCTGTCTGCACCTACCATGAATAAAAATATAGCCATGAACATTATCAGTGATTGCTGGTCAGTAAGCACAAGACCTCCAAGATATTGAAGGGGTATCGTACACCAAATCTCAACTGTTAGTGACCAAATGCAGATATCGGAAATGTAATTGGTGAGCATCCATGTTTTGCCCGATTTTGTGGTGGGGTCATAATGCACGATGCGACAAGCAATGGAGATTAGGAGGAGAGTGATGACTGCTAAATAATAATGGCTCATTATTTTTATTCTCATTGGTGGTTCTGTATATTAACGCATTGGAGCAATGGGTGGTGCAATACCCCAAACCCTGATATACCTGAAAGTAGTTTGCTGTCAAACGGCCTGCTGTTATAATGTCTTCCTACCTAACAGGAGATGATGCTGTGACTTTGGTGATCGCAGGGCATTCTTTGCTCAACATGGGTTTCAGTCGTTTGGATAATAAGTTCTGCGAGGGAATCTTCTTCGTCTCTGACAGCAGCATCACACAAAGGGGTACAACGCTAGTCAGTGGTTTCAAGAAAGTTATCGAGATGCCCATCCGTGTCGCCGGGGTGAACTTTCTAGAGGAAACGTTTCAGGGTTATCATGGCTACAGGTATGAAGGGGCCTGCGCTATCGCTTTCGCCGGCAGCACCTTGGTAGCACAGCATATCCTGAATTCGATTCGGAACCACTTGGCTGACTTGCATCCTACTTTTCGAGATGGCACTTATCAGCTGGCCATGGTCTGCGAGGAGCATAAATTCCTTTATGGTGATTATCCGACAGACATGTTTTTGGAGCGGGATATTAGCCCAAGCAGTCTCCTATCTGCTCAAGTGATTGCCGACGTGGTGGAGCACTCAGTCCAAGCAATTCTTAATCAGGCTAAGAAGCATAAAAACATGAAGCACATGTTCTCTGCTTACCAGGCTGATTTTATTCTCGGCATCTGCTGTCCTAAAACAAAAAAATACCATTTGTACCAGTATGAAATTTTGCCGAGCGATCCAGACGGTGCCGTCGTTTCGATGAAGGAAATTCCGGAGGGCCAGGTTGCTGTTATCGGTATGCGCAAGCTACATGAGCAGGACGCCAACGACGCATTTGCCAAGGCTGTTGCGGGCGGGAAGACCACAGCGCCCGTGATGTTTGATTTTTTGGCCAATGCCATCAAAGCTCAAAACGAGATTGGGGTGTTTGATATCGGCTTCCCTGCTTTCCACTACACGCTTGAGCAGAGTCGCTTGAGTAAGCCCAAAAGGCGTGAGTCATAACCACAGATCCCCGCCAGCCCGAGATCCGACACCCAGAGCAAGCGGCAACTAGCCTGGGTAGTGTTGTTTGGTTAAGAAAAACCGCTTGTAAACAAAAAGCCTCCTGGCGGTGGCATTCTCATCCAGTGTTAGTTCGCAGAAGGTGCTCTCAGTCCTAATGACCAGAATCGTCTTCGACTTGAGAGTTCCGGATTTTGGCTCGAACAGTTTCCAGGTCTGACCCCGTCGGCACATCAACACGCTTCAGAGTCTTAATCCGGCCACGTCCGAAGTTCTTCCTTAGCTCGTAGATGTCCAGGATTTCGTCGTTGTTGCCGTAAAGCTCTTGGATGTAGTGGATCTCAAGGCCATTGCCTAGCATGGTGGGCGCGTCTTTCATGTTTTTCTCTCTTATTATTATGTGCTGTGGGTGGATTTGAAAACAAAGACAAGGTTCAAAGGCCCAGGTCAGCGCCGAGCTTGTGGTCTAGATACTGGCGCAAGTGCATTTTTGTAGTGTCCAGCATATAGGCCTGCGCCAGTTTTTCTTTCAGGGCATCGAAGTAGTTGCTCCGGAACTGATATGGCCGATCATATGTTTTATCGTATGATATACGGCGTACCTCATCGCGACCAAGTTCAACGATCGCTGCCTGAACAAGTGGAAAGCTCTCGGATAGGATGTGATGCGCACTTCTCTGACGCTCCTCTCGCCTTTGCCTTTCATCTTGACTCATTGACGGCAGATCCATGATGTTTAGAAGTGGGGCTGTGTGAAGAATCGTTCGAGCGTATCGCAACACGCTACACTCTTCGCCTGGCTCTTCCTTAGCATCCAAATCCTCTTTAACTTCTATAACCATGGACTGGAGATCCTCGGCAATCCTTTTCGACATCGCGTCAAAGACACCCTTCAGGGCAGGGGGAAGACTTTCGCAAATGTCATTCTGGGGTTGTAGGGTTACGAAGAAGTCGAATCTAGTATGATCATGAGGCATGGAGTTTATCTCTCTTATTATGTGTTCTTCTTACTTTAAGGTACTGGTTGTGCATACAGTTACGCAATAGGTCAAGGAAAATATTCTCGACTCGTACAACAACTATCAGGATAATACTTGCACGCTATCCGAGCTGGGATTACATTTCATAGCACTTACTAAAACGGAGCATCACCAATGTCAAAAGCAGCCGAATACCGGGCCCTTGAACGCCAGATCGCCGAGCAGCTTCAAGCTCTAGAAGCCCTGAAAGGCAGCGAAGCCCTGCAGGCAGAATTGGAATTTGAAGACAAACTGCGCAAGCTGCTCGCCGAGTACGGGATGTCGCTGCGCAACGTCATTGCCATTCTCGATCCGAAGGCTGCTGCGGGTGCTGCTGCGGTGGGTGGCAAGGTTGATGGGCGTAAGGGGACGCGTGCGCCTCGTGCGGTCAAACGCTATCTGAACCCTCACACGCAAGAGGTCGTTGAGACCAAGGGCGGCAATCACAGCACCTTGAAAGCTTGGAAAGCAGAGCATGGCGCTGAGCAGGTAGAAAGCTGGCTTCAGTGAGCTAGAATGCTGGCTTCTGAGAAATCTGGAGCCAGGTTATGCCAAGGAAGACACTAATATTCGGAAACGGGTTGGGTATGGCGCTCGACCCTAGGCACTTTTCCCTGACCAATGCCATGGCGGAAGTTTGGGCTGACCCCGTAGCGCTTCCTGACGTTCAAAAACAACTGATCAGTCAGTGTGTTGGTGGAAATGGCGCTATACCCGAACGTGAGGATCAGCTAGACCCTCTACACCTCGTCATCTCGGCTTGTAAGACCCTTGCAAGCATTAACATGTCACAGCGGATGGATGTCCATTGGCTTTCCCAAGAGGGTCAGCAGTTTCCTGTGGCTGTAGCAAACTACATTCACAAGGTCGCTACCAGGCTGCACCTGTACGGTGGTGAGCTACCCCCAGCCTTTTTGGGCCCTCTGATCGACTTCGTGAGAAGAACAAAGTCTCATGTCGCCACCTTGAACTACGACAAGCTTCTCTACGGTGCCTTCCTAGATGCAAATCTGATGGCAGGATATTTTGACACTACGCTCGTTGACGGAATGATTGGTGGAGGTTTCAGCTCAGATTCCCTGGAGCGCCGTTATGGCAATGACTACGGGTACTACCTTCATCTTCACGGCTCACCTCTCTTTTTCGATCACCACGGCCTTGCACGTAAGCGGGATCGGCATCAGCTAAATCCGTTCTCGCCAGAAGGCTCAGACCACATCGTTCTAACCCATGTTAGACACAAGCGCTCGGTGATTGGCGCTTCCATGGTGCTCTCTGCATATTGGAACTACCTGAATTTTTGCTTGAGTGAGTCGGAAGAGATCATTGTGTTTGGCTACTCTGGCGATGACTTGCACCTGAACGATGTGATCGCAGCGTACGCTCAGTCTAGGCACGTTGTAGTGGTGGAGTGGAATGGCGTAGCAGCCACCGATCAGCAAAGGCATTGGTTCTGGACGCAAAAGTTTAAGACTACGAATCTCCACCATTGGTACCTTCCGAATATCCTCGCCTTCAATCAGTGGGAATATAATTATTAGTTGCGCGTGGTGTCGCTCCATCTGCATAGTTGAATCATGCAGGGCATAACAATAAGAGAGAACACCATGAACATCAGCAAAATCTACACGGAAGCCAAAGCTGCCATTGAATTCTCGTCTGGCACGTACTTCCTTTTCCAAATTGCTCCCCAGATCGAGGATTTCTGCGTAGACGAGTGCTTCCGCTTAGCACAGCAGGACACCCGTAAACCCTCCGACCGCCCTGATCTCAAGCAGCTCCCGAAATGGCAACAGCTTTGCGCAGCTGCGTGCATGACCGAGTTTCACGCCTGCCTCTCACGCATCGCCCAGGAACGTCTGGAACGACTTAAAACCGCCTAATCCTTAACACCCCAGGGCCTGGCCGCCCGAGCTGGCCCTTGACATTCCCACCCCCAATTGCCAATCTGTCAATAACTGCCATAATAATACGGACAGGCCATGCTCACCTACATCACACCCCGTGACCGCCTGCTGCTCAAGCTTTTGAAGCCAAAAGTCGCGGCGTGGCGGTGGTTTGCTACGGCCAGGGGGCTCATGAGCATTTCTGCTGAGAGCCATGAATTCCTTGAGCGAGCTTTGAACGAGCAAATTGAGAATTACGATAGGTTCTCAATGGTCGGCGGCTTCAAGTTCCAGGACGGGCAGTACCTGCTTCAGTTGCAGACGGCAGATGGCGTAGTGAATCGCTACTGCTCGTCTCTGCTGGAAGTTGCGGTGATTGTGAGCTTTAAGTTCAAAGTTTGGAGCGGCCCTGTGCTGAGTTTTACTCCTCCGTTTTCGACAGCAGCTCTTAATGCCACCAGCCCTAATGACTTTATTGCCAGGTTTCTAGGGATGCTGCGAGAGGAGCGGCTTGATCAACTTCGACGGCTCTGGCTCATATATCTGACTACTGAGCGGGATAGCGATTCTTCTAGGCGCTCACAGGTTAAATGTATTGCGGGCATTCTTTCTAGGAATTACGAGTCTGCTCACGCCGGAGCGGATGTTGGCGAGAGGTTTTCTGCCGATCTTGTAAGCTTGGGAATCGATAAAAAAAAGGCTTACGACGATATCTTCGATTTGATGCACCCTTTGATTCTAAAAGAGCTGCAACTGGACAGGCCTCACGCTTATCACCTGTACTCAATTTGCGAAAGCGAGGATGAGTTACGTCGACTCTTGGGCGGGGATATGGGTTTCCTTCGCAATAGAGTTGCATTAATGAGTGCTGAGCAGCGGGAATATATGTTTGGGTCGGAGCTGGGTCTATGATGTACCTACAAAACATCATCAGGTTCTGTTCTCCGGCTGCGATCCGGTTCGATGGCGGAAAATATTACTTCGATGAGTGCGAGTTTGCCACTTTCATTGAGTTCTTTGATTATGTCGCTCAGGTTTACTCGTTCTCTGAGACGACAGTTCATGTGGACTGGGAGTTCGAATGTCTCAGTAGCATCGCTCACAGTATTTCAGATGAGCAAACAAACCTTGATGATGTTGAGTTTCTCTGGCATCTGCTACACACGGTGTTCTTCAACGACCTGGGTCGCAATGAAGCCCTAGACGCAATTATGGCCAAAGTTTACTGGGCTCTCAACAACTGCAACGTCAATGCGGCCCGCAATGCCCTGTATGACTATGTTCAGCAAGCCACTGGGAGCGAGAATGCGACTTTCGCTAGTTAGATATTTGCAGTGGGTATTCCCAGTGTTGCTCAGGGCGGAAGATGGCTATGTAATCTATGATCGCTATAAATACAGGTCTGAGCGTGACCTGATTGTTGTTTTGTATTCAAACTTCCTTGCGTTGCCAGATAGTTATTATTGCGAGCGAGGATTTGATAAGGTCTGGGCTTTGGTTGACTCGATTGCTGACGAAGACCTGCTGTTTCATGAGTTGGGGAACGAGGTTGCAGGGATTGCGTGGCGGCAGGGGTTTGTGGGAAGGCTGGACAGGATTCTTATTGCCAGGGAAAATGCGGCTGACGAGTATTACTGGAGCCTGCGCAGCGGTAGCGAACTGGCTCTTATGAAATTTGCCCTCAGATATATGGGTAAGTTTAAGGATATGATCTATGGAGGAAGTATGAAATCACTTATCCAGAGCTTTCATGACAAAAAGCGTGAGGAATTCATTCGTCGATATCGCCTGGTTAATCCTGAGCGTGCAGAGATTCTTGATGAGTGCAAGACCGAAGGGGAGTGCGATAAGTTTTTGAAGAATGATAAGGGATTCATGCAGGTTCTTCGGCAGAGGCTGATGGATGTCGGGAAGTTTGAGTCGATTGACTATCTAACTGGAGCTGACCTTGGTAAGTAATTTGGTTAAGAAAAACTGCTTTTTGTGATGCGGAAGTTGCAGCTAGAATTCAAAGGCTATCTTCCGCATCGCTTGAGGCGTTGATCAGATAGCCGGCTTGACTTGGGCCTGGCATTTGAGTTTGTAGGAGAGCACAGATGGTATGTTCCCCCCGTGAGCTGCATGCCACGTGCTTCTAGCAGTCTCTTTTATGGACAACCTGTAGTCCATTACACCACTGATTCTATTGAGGGAAATAAATGTCCCGGTCTGATAGGCTCCTTCAATTTTGTTGCCAGCATCTGACGTGACCGAAAATACCTTGTGACTTTCTTCCGGTGAGATGATGGTCTTGTCGGTTAGATTTACTTCCCAGGTCTTTGGCGGCTCGACAAACAAACCGATAATCCCTTGCTCAAGAGCATCCTGAATGAACTGCTCTCTGGGATTCTTAGGTGCTACTTTGTAGGCTTTTGCGATGTCGAAACCTGATCCCGAAATCTGCTGACAGTTCAAGAAAATAGATTCAGCAAATGCGCTCGCAGGCAGCGTTGCAAATACCAGTGCTGCTATCTGTACTTTTCTCATCGTAAATCCTTTTTACTTTGCTTAGCTCTGATGGCGTGGTGCCAGTCTACACGCTTCAGGTTCTCAGGGCTCAGCCTGTCTATGGTTTTTAATAACTGCCATGATATTGACTGCTAGTCAGCTCATGAGTAATAATGAAGCATAAAAACAATAATAAAGAGTGACCCCTTATGACCTCAAAATTTTTGGTCGAGCCCGTGGTGGTGTGCGACGAGTCCACTCGGCATCTGTGCGCAATCTATCTGTGCGGCGGGTACGACAAAGCCAAGAATTTCTACCCTGGCGTCTCTGAGTTTTTCAGGCGGGAACGAGGGAAGGTACTCCGTGAATGGGGGGTCGAAGCAGAGCTGGGAGATCAAGGGTGCTGGCAGATTTTTAAGGCCATGACCCGTTACCTGCTTACATCAGGACGCTTCAAATATCGGCATACGACATACGAGTTCCGCGTCGATGCTTTTGACGACCGTACGCTAGACGCTCTCACATGGGAGGTTCTAGCCCAGATCAATGAGGACTGACATGCGTGATCCAGCAGCCGACCTGGTGTTTCAACACTTCAGAGCCCGCAACTTGGCAGGGCTCCAAGGCATCCGCCATCATCTGGACAAGCACGAGCTGCAAGCGGGGAGAGTGCAGCTCTTGGCCGACATCGCTGATCACCTGCACGCCCATGGCTTTGATGGCAAAAGAAAGCCGCTGGACGATGGCTACCGGGAGATGCTGCTGGAGCTAGCGACGATGATCGGGCCTGTAGCGGTGCTGCTGGGGACTCAGCGGAATGCTCCGATTTCCGGGGATTACGAGCTTGTGCGGTGCTTGTTGAATCAGCTTCAGGAACATCAGGACGAGCTGATCATTGAGCAAATCCCGGCTGCCCTAATGAACTCGCAGTTCCATGTTGGCATGCTGCTGGTTCGATTTTACCTTCACAAGCTGCCAGCTGGCCGAAAGCCGGAGCGAAAGTTAACGGCAATGGAGTTGTACCAAGCGTTCGAGGCGTTGGATGAAGTTGTCCCGTTTAATAGCCAGGGCAATGAAGAGTTGGCTGCGCTTGAGATTATGAAGCTGATGGTAGATACGGGGTTCGTTCACAATATTCTATATAGAGCACAGACCGGAAAATTTGTGCCAAGCCAGTCCTTTTACAATGCCCTGAATGTACTCAAGCCAGCTGAGCAGCAGTTTCTTAAGCAATTCCATGCGCCTAAAAAAGCATGAAAAATATTTGCATTTGTCCCCCTTTGTGTGTTTGGCATTGATATAATGAGACATACCAATAAGAAAACAAAATCCCTTGGGGGGACTAATGTTTCAAGCAAGCAAGCTCGTAAGCCTCATTCGATTCGGTGAAGACGAAGTACCACCACTCGACTTCAATGCCTTGCAGGAAAACCCTGCTTTCCTAGACTTCTTAAAAGCTCATGTAGAGAAGGAAGTCACCCCACTCAAGAGCAAAAACGCTGATCTTCTTAACGAGAAGAAAACTCTGGCTGAGCGCATGAAGGCCTTTGAGTCTGGCATCCAAGAAAAAGATGATTTGGAAGCAATGAAGGCTGGCAGACTTGATCTCCAGACTTTGCTCGACAAGCGAATCAATGCCAACAGTGCAACATGGCAAGAGAAGCTGGCAGCTGAACAGGCTGAGAAAGAAGATCTACGCAAAGCTGTTGACGGCGAAAGACTCAAGCTCAAGCAGTTCCAGATCAAGCAAAGCATTGGCCAGGTGGCGCTCAAGAACGAGTTTTTCCATCCTTCGGCTCTTGATGACCTGATGTCGGTTGCAGGCAACACATGGCAGCTCAATGACGCAGGCGAGCTCGTGGCTCGTGACTCAAGCGGCAACGTAGCGATCGGGAAAAATGGCAGGCCTCTCACTCCTGATGAGTGGATCGCAGGCCTTACAGCGACGAAGCCTCACTACTTCAAGCAAATGCCAGGCTCTGGTTCGCGTGGCGTCAATGGCACCGGCAAGGCTGTTAGCACAGCTGAATGGCAGCGCACTTTGCTGACCGCTACTGCCGATGAAAAGAAAGCCTTGCTCGCAAAAAGAGCCTCAGGCGAGATCGTCATCAACTGATCTACTTCGGGGCTTCCGGGCCCCTCCGGTTGTGCCGGAAACCATCACGCCTTGTGGGCTGATGCCGTGTTAAAACTACTTATCCATCACCAATAAAAACAATAAAAACAATAAAAACAGGTGAAGTAATGACTGCAATGCTCCCACTCGTGTCGCTGATTCGCTTCGGCAACGACACTGAAGCCCTCATGACAGAGGTGATTCTGCCCCTGGCCGTCGACCGTCTGTTCGGTCAACTGACCATGCCAAACCTCGTAAGCATCAACACCGCTGACGAGTCTAAGAACCATGGCGACACGATCCGAATCGCTAAGCCGATCGAGTTTACTGATGCCGACGATCACCCGACTGACTCTGCCGGTTCGCAATCGGAAGACATCACTGCCGGCAAGATCGATGTGAAGCTGGATCGCCATCTGTACAAGCAGTTCGCGATGAAGGATGCCGAGTTCCTGTCCCACGCGAACTCCCTGACCCTTCCGTCCGCTGCAGAAGCTGCTGTTGATGCCCTGGCCCGCACCATCAACAAAAATCTGTTCAATCTGTACAAAGACGTTCCTTACATTTCTGGAGATCCAACCTCGACGGCAGGTCGCGACAAATTGGATTTGATCACTGCGCGCAAGGAAATGCAGAACCGCAAAATCCAGAATGGTCGCAACATTGTCCTGACTTCGGACACTGAGGCAGACCTGCTGCTGGAGTTCTCGAAGATCAACGAAAGCGGCGACGCGAACGTAGTCAGCCAGGGCCTAATCGGTCGCAAGTATGGCTTCGACCTGTACAGCGACGTTCAGGCCCCTTACCACGTAGCAGGCACTGCAGCTGCTAACGCCGGAATGACCCTTTCTGCCCAAGCTGTCGCTGGCTCCACTTCACTGGCTCTGGCTGGCGTGAACGGAGCAACTTTCCTGAAGGGCGATGTGGTCTCGGTTGCAGGTACTCATCAGACCTTTGTGGTCACTGCCGACACCATCGGCGCTGTAGTTCCTGTATACCCAGCCGTCCTGGAAGCGATCGCCTCCGGCTCTGCAGTCACTGTCCTTGGCGATCACCCGATCGACTTGGCGTTCACGAAGTCCGCGTTCCTCATCGCCTTCCGCAACCTCGAAGTGCCTGAAGACGCTGCTGGCGTGAACATCGCGCAGATGACTGACCCACGCACCGGGATCTCGCTCCGGATGCTTCGCTGGTACGAGCCTCGCACAGAATCCACTCAGTGGAAATTTGAAACCCTGTGCGGCCTCAAGACCGTCAGTCCAGAACGCGCCCTGCGTCTCGGCGGACACTGACAGAGACTGGGCCCTCCGGGGCCCTTTCGTCTGACTAAACGCCATAATATGTTCCACGTGAAACACTAAGCTTTTGAGAACAAAGATGAAGCGAGAAATCGAGACTTACAGCCTACAGCTGGGTGATCACCTGGTTTTTGTAGATCGTGGAACACGGGCAGAGGATCACTGGCTGGGCCTGGGGTATCGGGGTTCAGCGACTGTCGATTCTGTTCGTGATGAACCTGGTTCTGATGAGACGCCGAAGCGCCGGGGGCGGAAGCCTGCCGTAGAGGTGCCAGGAGATGAGTAAGCGTCCAGGCTTGTTCACCGCTCAGACCAGAGAGAGGGAGCCATTGCCGATCGTTGCGCCTGCTGAGCTTCTGGGGCGTAAAGAGCTTACGGGATCTCAGGTACTGGTGGCTGAGCCTTGCGAATCGGAGGCTGCGTATCTCTTTTGCAACTCCCTAATCCATGTATCCGCTGGCGGTGTCGTTAGTACTGATTCGCCGCCTATGGATGCACGTGGTGGCACCTTCATCGCCGTTGACAGAGGTGCAGTACTACAGGTGCGGCTGATGGAAGGCGTCGATGCGGCCACTTGCTGGATTCACGCAGTCAAATGATCAGGCGTATCGGAGCTTTTGCAATTCTCGGGGTGCTGAGCAGGGGAAGTCGTTACTTCGCCGGCACGGCGCCTGCAATTCCAACAAATGCCATTGTGTATGAGCTCTCTGCCGGGCAGTACGAGGCTGAGAAAACTGATGATGATGAAGTGATCGTGTATGAAAACAATCAGTGAACTGCCGGCATGGTCTGGTGATGTCTCGATGCGCCTGCATGCACACAGGCCAGGTAGCTCTGAAGGCGTCTCAATCGATCAGGTTGCGGCCAAAGCTGTGAAGAGCGGCGACATCGTGCTCAAGCCTCGCGGGACTTACGACGGCCTGCTGGAGTGCGATGGCTCGTATCTGTATGACCAGGGTCTTGATGCCCTCAAAGCAGCTTTGAATTTCGAGGAGTACGGCGCTGCTCGCGTGACACTGAACGAAAACTCGGAGATACGGTTTGGCACCGACCTGTACTCAAGAGTGTATAGATGCGGACAGACAACGCTTGCGAAAGGGGATGGTGATTGGCATTTGTTTCATGCGGGCAACCCATCTCCAATTAACTACCCGGTGAGCATGGCCGTTTACAAGACCAGTAATCACATCTTCTTCGGAGCCTCAGGAACAGTTTTCAGGGATGCCGGGGATGTCGCGCTCAACGCTTCGTTTGATGCCTGTGTTGGAGCGGCTGAGTCAAGCTACGGATACTCGATTCTCGCAGTCGTGGAGACCGGCATCCTGACGATTTACAAAGCTGATGATGGGATTAACTTCCTCAAGGCAGGGGTTATCGCAGCTGACGTTTCGAGACCCATCAAGTTCGTTGAGGCCGGAGATGTCTACGCCCAGCTCACGATCGCGGGTGTTCAGGGTGTCTACAAGCTGACATTCGACGCAGAACAGGTCGCAACAACCCTGATGCATGAGATCGCTGCTGACGTTGAGCACGAATGCATCGAGAGCGCTGGATTCAGTGCTATCTACATCTACACGAGTAGGAATGCCCTTGAATTCCGGACGCTTGAGGATGGGTTCAGCTTCCCGATCAACCTACCTCCGTTAATGAGCCTGAAGCGCCTGGTGGCGGTCAACGGCAGCACTGGCTCAAGCCTGCTCGTCGCCGTCCCAGAAACCAACACCCCCTCAATGATCTCTTTCGACAGCGGCAACACATGGCTCCAGGCTACGGCGATGTCTGGCTACACGGACGCGGACTTTGACCCCCTGAGCAACGAGTTCGCCTTCGTAGGTGGCCAGGGCTCGACTGGGTCGCTCATGGGGCAAAGCGGGAGCGTGCAAACGAACACGGCTGACTTCGGGCCAGGCTACACGCTCATCCTGCCAAACCTCGCCCGCCCTGAAAAAAATTTGGCTTATTACATCAAGAAGTGATGACTATGCGCGCTTACTACAATGACTCAGGCTACGTCTTCCGCTTCACTTCTGCCGACATGCCAGGCCTCGAATACCTTGAAATCTCAGACGGCCAGGCGATCGCTACCAGCCTCAACCTGGGCCTGGTGCCTGTCGTCCGCAATGGCCAGCTCGTCTTCGAAGCAAATCGCGCAGCTTTGATGAAAGCTGTACGAGAGAGGCGATGCGAGCTACTGCAGGAAGCCGATGCAAGGGTTTGCATGCTGAACGATCAGGCTCTTATCGCTGGCACCATGGTCGATCAGGACACCCGTCAAGCCCTTGCTGTTTACCGCCAAGCACTGCGCGATATCCCGGAAACCACCGATCCGTCAGCTGTTGTTTGGCCGCAAAGGCCGTGGTGATAGCATGGAGCTTCCACACTGGGAGCTCAACATGGAAGAGAATCTGCGCAGGTTGTTACTGGCACTTGAAGACTGGCTGGTACGCGAGGAGCTTCTGGGAGATGCCTTCTTCATCTCACCTGCAGAGTGGGAGAAGCGTGGTGAGAGCTGGCTGAACGACGCTGCGTATGTTTTTGTGTTCGACAGTAGCAGTGTCCATCACATGCTGAATTTTGGCTGTGACACCACTGAATTCGACGATATTTTTGAGTCGTTCGGCTTCTGGTATGAGATGGGGCACAGCTGGAACCTCGGTATATATCCGATCGAGGATTACGATTTTACGCAAACGCCTGCTAGGGCGACATACACTCAGCTTCTCAAAGATCCACGCTGGAAACGAAAGGCTGACTTGGTCAAGCAAGTAGCTAAAAACAAATGCCAGGATTGTGGAGCCGAAGGTCGTCTCGAAGCGCATCACTGCTACTACGCTCGCATGAGCAGCGGTTTCCGGCCTTGGGAGTACCCGATCAGCTCTCTACGTGCTCTATGCCGGCAATGCCATGAAACTAGAGAAAAGGTCGAGATGAGTTTCAGGGCCTGGTCTGCAAAGCTCACTCACCAACAGCTCGTGCAACTCCAGAAGGGAGTCGATCACGCCGGGTACTGGATGGGGAACAATGAACTTCTAGAACTATTAAATGAGTCAAGTCGCAGTGAATGCGAAGAACTGAAGGAATTGCACAAAAGAGTCATGAGTAAGCCCACTAGCTGATATTGGCTATGGTAATATAATAAGAAAGGGCCAAAGAGCTCTTCTGACTAATAATAAGAAGAATAATAATGTCAGCAAACCCTCCGGCGACCACGAACGCCAGCAGCCTCGTTATTTCCCTTTACGCGCTAATTCCACTTCTATCCCTGGTAGTTAGTGGTGTGTGGGCATATTCAGGTCTCGACAAGAAAATCGAACTCCTGGATCAGCGCGTCGACATCGTCTCTGCTCAAATCCAGACCTATCAAATTGAGCGTAAAGAAGATTCGAAACGCATTGAAGACAAACTCGACAAGATCAGTGTTCGGATTGATGCCCTGATTGTCAGGGGGGGGGCGAAATGATTGCTATCGTATCTGCCATCTTCGGGTTCCTGGGGCCGTTTGTTCCCAAGCTCTTCGACATGTTTCAGTCTAAGCAAGATCATGCTCAAGAAATTGAGTTGATGAAGCTGCGTATGGAGTCTGCTTCATCTGAGCACATGTGGAAGCTCGAAGAGATCAATGCCCAGGCTGACATTGCCGAAGCTGTCGCGGTGCATAAGCCCGAAGAGTCGTATGCAGACAAGCTGATTTCGAGTGTTGGAGGTGGGTCGCTGCCTGGGTGGGTCAAGGCATACGTGGCTCTGATCGGTGTCCATGTCGATTTTGTGATTCGGATGTGCAGGCCGTTGATCACGTATTTGATGGTCGGCTTTTATATGTTCTACAAGATCGCTGTGTTCCACGCATTGCAGAGCATGGGCATGACGGGCTTCGAGGCGCTGAAAGGCAGCTGGACTGAGTTCGATGAGGCCATGCTTGCTGCGGTCATCAGCTTCTGGTTCGGTGGTCGTATCCTGCAACGTCATACGAAGGCCAAGTAATGGCTGGCTCGCTGCTCGAACAAGCGGTTGAGATCGCGGCCAGGCTCGTGAGTCGTCCGGAGTTTGATGGGCTGCATGATCCTGACCGATCGACAGCTGTAATCGAGCCCTATTACGACCCGATTGGCCTGCCCACGATTGGTTATGGGCACCTGCTTTCTCGCACTGCATGGGCACCTCTGGATCAGTTTCCTGCGATCTCTATTGCCCAGGCTGAGGCGCTGCTACGAGCTGACCTGATGAAAGCTGCAGGCGCCGTGATGAGAATGGTCAAGGTCAGGCTCAATGCGAACCAGATCGCAGCATTGATCGATTTTGTGTTCAACGCAGGTGCCGGGAATTTCGAGATATCGACGCTGCGGCGAGTGATTAATCGCGGTGATTTTGCGGCAGTGCCTGCGCAGCTGATGAGGTGGGTATACGCCAAAGGGATCAAGCTGCCAGGTCTCGTAAAAAGGCGCCGGGCCGAAGCTGAGCTCTGGGTGGCCTGATGGCAAAGTTACGGCCAAAGGACGCCATCACCCGTCACATACAACTCAGGGGTCAGTACACCCGGATTGCCCGAGGCGCTGTTGCACAGCTCCAGCAGCTCAAAGAACAGGTTGCTGCAGAGCTTCAGGACGGTTTGAAGCGCAGCTCGATGCTCACGATCTTTCAGTCAAGGGCCAAGCTCAGGAAAATCGAACGGGCAATAGCTGACCAGTACAGCGCCATGGAAGTGGACTTAGTCGATGAGCTGACTGAGCTGTACAAGTCTCAGGTCGACTGGAACTCCGAGGCTCTAGAGGTTGATATCGGCGGAGCTCAGACATCGGAGGACTTCATTCGGAGCTTCATCGAGTCCGATCCCTTTGATGGCAAATTACTCAAGGAATGGATCGGCGAGCAGAGCTTGGCTACACAAAATGCGGTCAAACGGGCTGTGCGACTGGGCGTCGTGAATGGGCTGTCGGTGAGCAAGATCGTCGATGCTGTGACGAGTGATCCGGTGAATCCGTTCAACGCCTCGCGGCGCAACGTCGAGATCTTGGTGCGGACGGCGGCGGCCCATGTAACAGCGAATGCGGACATGATCGGGTTTCAGGAGGCTGGAGTGGAGAAGTACCAGCTCAGCGCAATCCTGGATACTCGCACGACAGTCACATGCGCAGCCCTCAACGGCAAAGTATTCAGGGTCAGCGATCCGAAGAGGAAGGTGCCTCCATTTCATCCCGGCTGCAGAACAACAATGATCGCGATGTTCGATGAAGAAGAGCCGGTACCAGACAGCTTCGATGATTTCCTCAAATCTCTTGATGAAGAAGACCAGGTGAAGGTGCTAGGAGCGACTCGGCACCGCATGTGGAAAAAGGGCATGCCTTTGGACGGATTCATCGACCAGGACTCCACACATGTCATTCCGCTCAGCGAACTCAAAGACCTGACGTTGTCATAAAAGCGTTTCTCTTAACCAAAAGATCTTCACGGTCACCCTCAACGGTCACTTCTCTTTTATAAATATAAAGGAGGGGTTGAGGGTAAAGATCCAAGGGACGGAGCCCATAAGCCGCTGTTGATTGGTTAAGAAAAACTATGTACGCGAACTACCTTGATTACACCCTTGAATTCAGAAATGACCAGCTACCCGGCGATGGTGAGGCTCGGATCATTAAGTCTATCGAGAAGGCCTCCAGGCTTGCTGACAGCTACATTCGCTCTGCTGGCCTAGATGCACCGATCTCTGACGCAGAGGCGATCGAAGACATCAAAGGCTTCGTTCTGGACATCGCCAGGTATTACTTGTGGAACGAGAACCCCACTGACGAGCAGCGACTCCGTTTCGAAGACGCCAGGCGTTGGTTGGAAGGCCTTGGCACGGGTCGCAACCGCATTCGCACAGCGACTCAAGAATCCCGCAAGTCCGGATTCCACAACGTCAGGCTCATCCGGTCATGATCACATCCGCTAGTCAGCCCATCACACTTGAAGTCGACACCTCAGCGTTGCAAGAGCTCGTGAGCAAGGTCAGGCAGCTCGGCCCTGCAAACCCGCACGTTAAGAAAGGCCTCAACCAGATCGGTGTCCGCTGGATTGCCCGTGTCAAAACCTGCTTCCAGCGGAGCGTCGACCCTTACGGCCAGCCATGGGCGCCTATTCACCACCGCCAGGGTCAGCCACTCCTCGACACCGGCAGGCTCCGTAACAGCATCAAACACAATGTCAGGGGCACAAACCTCGAACTCGCAAGCAACTTGATCTACGCAGATAACCATCAGTACGGCATCACTGTTAAACAAAGACGGTACCTGCCAGACAAACAAGGCCTACCAAAAGCGTGGCTCGCGGAATATCAAAATATCCTTCTGCAGAACCTTGAAAACGCCCTGAGCACAACTCCGCCTGTGATAAAATAAGAAGAAAAACATGGCCATCACCGAAACCCTCGAAGCCTACAAAACCCTCATTGAGAATTTGCCATCAAAACCGAAGGTAGATCTTTTCTCTGGCAAAGTAGCTGATGAGACGCTGAAGAACATTTCGCTCCAAGGCGACCAGTGCTATGTACTCTTGGCGTGTGGTGGTGGGCCAATCGTCGCCGATACTCCTAAAATGTACTGTGATGCCATCTTCGGCGCGTTCATTATCTCCAGAGCAGATCAAGATACAAAAGGGGTCTCCCGTCGAGCCATGAGTTTGGGCGTTGAGATCTCTAGGGCTCTGAAGAAGTACCGTGGCGTCGCAAGCTCTAATCCAAATCTACCAAAGATCCAGTCATTTGAAGAGCTTCTATCTGGATTTAGGTCTTCTAATAATAACTTTAGCGCCTGGCAGTTGGCGTGGACGCACTATGTTGCGTTCGATTAATAAATGTCCACCACCCAAACAATAAGAACAAAGGTGATTACATGTCTGTAAACGTAAAAGACACAAGTATCGGCTGGATCGGCAACGGAGCCATCCTAATCTCCGTGCTTGATGAAAACGATGAGCCTATCGGCGGCTTTACCGCTGTCGCACACTCGTCATCGGCTGTACTTGCTCTGACTTCGGATAAAGTTGAGATGCAGGACACAACGTATGGCACTCTTTCGACTGCGAAGAGCAAGGTCATCAAGAACACCGGGGAATTGACGATCAACGCCAAGGATTTCAATTCTGAATTGATGCGCCTGGCCTTGTTTGGTTCGCTGTCCAAAGATGCCGCTGTGGCCTCAAAGGTCTGGACTGGCAAAGCGTATCTGGGTAAGAGCGTCGTTGTGCCTGGCGTGATCGCATCCGTGACTTCCATCACCGTTGCTGGAGAACCGATTGATGCTGGTCTGTATCGCGTTTCCGGTGGTTCCGTTGAATTCGACGCAGACGCTGGTTTCGAGGATGGCGCTGTGGTCGAGGTCACGTATGCCAGTAAGGCCACCACTCGCCTCGAAGGCCTTGTGAACAATGGCATCAACGTCCAGATAGTCTTCGATGGTTTCAACCTGGCGGAAGACGACAAAGAGGTGAAAGTGACCTATCACAAAGTCTCACTGTCGCCTGCAGCCCAGCGTCAGCTCATCACCAGCGACTACGGTGAGCAGGAGATCAAGGGCACATTGCTTGCATCTAAAGCCGTCAGCGGCAGCGGGCTGTCTAAGCTATTCCGGGAGGAATACGCCTAAGCCATTGCGGCTCCAAGCCACGGGCCTCAATGGCTTGTGGTTTTCGCATGACTTACCTCCCAGCAGGCGTTATTTTATGGTGTCAGGCCTCAAACGGCCCAAGGTAGACGCTCTGGGGGGGGTAATGAGCTCAAAATATTCAGACTTAACGACAAATGATGTTCGCCGTCTCATTAACAAAGGTGAATACACAGTAGAGCTTATCGAGCTGGTGAGAGATAAAGGGGCGATCGTTCGCCACCTTGAGGCCACAGAAATCAGTCCTTTGCCTGGATCGATTGTCAGCTACAACGTCTACAATCAGATAATCCAAGAAATTAACCTGGATGGTGTGATTCGCGCTATAGCTGAAGACCGTAATAGGGCTATGTCTGAGAGTTTGTCTATTCAGTATGGCAACATTTTAAATAATCTGGCTTATTATAGAGATAACGGTGATCGACTCGACGGCCTAAACTCCAAAAGCCTTGACGCTATCTCGCCCTTTGAGTTTGGAAGTATGAAGGGTTTAGGAAGCCTTAATGATTTTTGGTTCGATCCTGATGATACAGTACGAACTGTTGACTCATATGTGAATGTTCTGTTTGTTTACATTATGAGTGGGTACTGGCTGCACGGCCAAGGTTTTTCTGTTGATACTACCAGCACCAATAAGATCGAAAGTCTAGAAAGTGCAGTGAGGGAAATATATCAAAAACTGCTCATAGACTACGATGGCCCCGGTGAGCCAGATAAGGTGGCGCTGATTAATTCCGTTTACGCCTATGTTTATCTAGAGCGGGAAGTTGACACTAAGATAATTGAGGATCTGGTGGTTCATGATGGCCGATGTGACACACCTGTCGATTTTTTCGAGAGCTTTAGCAAGCTTTGCCTCGAAAAGAAATGGAATAACGGCAGGGATAGATACGAATATGAAGCTGTTGATAATTATAGGAAGAATGCTGCAGGCAGACTAAAATACGCTACCAAGCTCCACGATATTCTTACAAAAATCGAGAATGTTAAAGGAATCATTCCTCAGCTGCATGCAGCAGGGGAAATTGATGAGGCCTCGCTAAAGCTAGGGGCTGGTTTTGTAAGATCACCACTTTCGGTAATTAGAGTTTCAGCCCAGAGCGCTACACCTTTGATTGGTAGCGACAACTAACACGCAAAGCCGGACGCGTAGTCCGGTTTTTTTGACTCAGTGGTTGTATTTGTACCAAATCTGCCGTGCTGCTGCAGCACACCACGATTCCTTGAAAGCCTCCAATTTCGGAAATTCCCTTTCAAGACCAGCCCTGGCATTCAGACAGAAACCCTCAACACAACCCTGGTCAGCCAGCTCATCAATCAGATGGCATTCAATGAACTCAGCCAGTTCGTCAATCCTTTCACGCTCGTAAGCCGGATCATTGCGCTGAGCGACCTTGCGCTTGCACATGTACTCGGTGACTTCCTGCAGAGACATCGACATCATTTGCGAATCAGTAAGCATCGGCGGGATATCAGTGCGAGCATCAAACATGGCCATTCTCCTCGTCCAGAGCGAGTGACCTGTATTCCTGCAGGGCCTCTTCTACAACCCAATCCATTTCTGGCGGAATAATCAGGTCAGAGCCGATAGACTCCACTTCATTCCGGAATTCGACGAAGTTGTAGGCATCCGAATTTATGGCAATCTTCCGTACTGCTGCGCGGATCTCATCCTTCGTTGCAATCAGCTCAGGGGCATATTCGATATCGCTCATTTCAAATCTCTCTCTTGTTATTGGGCACTGCTTACACTTTCAATATTAACGATGCCTACCATGTCGCGCTAGTAGACATCTCCAGCCTTTGAGGTATACAACGAAAATAGTTCTACCTCGATTTTCTTTGTTGTCAAACTGGGTTTGGCCCACAGGGCTTGCTGGGTTCGGTATAATGAATAAAAGCCACATAATAAGAAGAAAGCATGGCACTCTCAGATCTCGTGATTCCCTCGCGTCCTATAACAATTACCCAGGCATCAGCTGATAAACCCGAAGTCACTATCGATGTGTTCGGCCTGAATACTGAAGACTTCATTTATCTTGTCGATGGTTATCGTGACGCGCTGGGCGCTATTTTTCTTCGCAACGTAAAAGAGTCACTTGCTGACCCGGATGTTTCCAAAGAGATCCTGATGAGCTTTCCGGGCTTTGCTGCTGCTTGTGTCGCGTGCGCCTGTAAGCAGCGTAATGCGGAAGATTATGTTCGAAACCTGCCATTTCCAATACAGCTGGAATTGTTGGCCACCGTCTTCACGCTGACGTTTCCAGAAGGTCTAAAAAAAAGCCTGGAAAAGCTTCTGCCGACGATCTTACCCCTGCTCAAAAAGTAGCAAAGTTCGAACTTGCCAGGAAAAAGAAATCAGGGCCGGTCGAGGAGCAAGACCCCGAACAGTTTGCGCTGGTTCTCATAGAATGCTGTGAGCTGCTGATTGCAAATGGACATGGCGGTCTCAATCCGTATCAGTACTCCATCAAGCGCCTCCTACATCTTGTGGGCATACACAAAGATCGCCTTCGTGACCAGATGATGACGAGACTCATTGCTGATCATATGTCACGCATCGCCGTTGCAACTGGTGACGGTAAAGAATTCAAGAATCTGATCGATCAACTTAGCCAAAAAGAAGAATAACAATGGCTGGAAGTACAGTAATTCAACTTGTCCTGCGCGCACGCGATGAGATGTCCAATGCACTTAGTGGTGCTGCCGGCAAAGTCGCTGGTCTTATTGCAGCCTTCGCAGGTGCTAGTGCAATCAAGGAAACGGTCAGTCAGCTCACTGAACTCGACGTGGCCTCTAAACGATTACAGGTAAGTGTCGAGGATTTGACAGCTGCGCAGTATGCAGCATTCAAAACGTCTGGTGTCGGTGCAGAACAATTTGTAGATGCTCTTGAAGAAGTTAGGATCAAGATCGAGGAAATGAACTCGATACAGTCTGGCGGTGCCATTGACTTCTTCCAGGTGATGAAAACGTCCAGCGAATCTTTCATGAAGCTGAATCCCTTGGAGCAGCTTCAGAAAATCTCGGACACGATGAAGGGAATGTCTTCGAGCGCCCAGTTCACTTTTCTGGATCAGATCGGCTCTGACAACCTGCGAAATTTGCTGCCACTGCTTGAAGATGGGTCTGGCAAGTTCAAGGAGCTGATGGCTCAAGCTAAGGCCGCTGGGTACACCCTGAGCAGTCTTGACACAAAAAACGTCGAGCAGCTAAACCGCACGTTCAATGAGCTTTCCACTTCGGTTTCCACCAGCTTCAAGAAAGCGGTAGCTGACGCCGCACCAGAATTCACTGCACTGATCCAGATGATGCTCCAAGGCACCACTGACGTTAAGACGGGTATCGATGAACTTGGTACTTCAGGAAGGGAGCAGTTTCGGGGAATCGTCTACGCAGCCGGGCAGGCTTTTGCAGCGTTTGGGCGGGTCGGTGATGCGCTGTACGCCATCTTCTTTGCGATAGCTAAGGGAGCCACTGATACGGCAGGTGTCTTTGCGCTCGGCTTCGATCAGATCCTGACTTACCTCTCAAAGTTTGTGAACAGCTTCGTGACGTTCTACAGGAAGGCGTTCGCCGATGTCCTGGGGCTGGTAGGAAACACGTTCGTTCCTGGCATTCAGGCACTGCTGAATAAGATCCCAGGCAGCCTCGCTAGCTCTATGTCCTCATCTCTAGACAGCGTCCGCACCTACATTGCCGGCTCGGTGGCGGATCTCAATAAGCCAATCAGCATCAACCTGGGCGGGGGCATCTTTAAGGACTTTGCTGCACAAGCAGGACAGGCCTCACAAGTGCTCGACAAGCTTGGCCAAGAGGCTGTGAAAGCTACGCTCACGGGCGTTGGTGGCATCAGTGGCGCCATCTCTACAGCTACCGACAAACTGCTCGATGCCGGCGCTGCGATCGAAGCCCAGAACAAAGCTCTGGTAAAGCAGGACGCTGACAGGGCGAAGCTCGGAATTGGCAAGGGCGGCGACGCCAAAAACAACCTCACCAACACCCAAACTGCGGCAACGCTCGCTGCAACCAGGGCCAAGCTCGCTGCAGATCTCGCGAAGATGGAAATCGACAAGAACATTGAGTCGATCCAAACGCGCCAGCAGCTCGATCAGAAAGCCCTTGACGCCCGTGCCACTGCAGAAAAACTGACTGCCGGTGAGATTGCCGACGCCAGGCTCGCTATAGATTTGAAAGCAAATCGGGCGATCAGCGACCAGCGCAAAGCGTCAATTGGCGAAGATCTGAAGGTGCTGCAGGCCCAGCTATCTGCGCAGCAAAAAGTCCTGGGCCAGTCGACGATTGATAGTGAGCGTGGCACTGCGCTGGGGGCCATTGCTGATCTCGAAGCGCAGATTACGGTCAAGCGCCAGGAACAGCTCAATCTGACCTCAGCCCTGGCTAACCAGGAAGCGCTGCTGAAGGCCGATCGCGCTTCGGCCCTGGCCGAATCGAAAGCTCAAGTTGAGTCAATCAAGGAGCAACTTCAGGTCGATCTGCTGCGCATCAGGGGCTCTGACTACAAAGCGGATTTGCTAGAGATTGAGCGCGAGTTTGCCGAGACGAAGAGAGTGCTGGAGGCGCTAGGCGAGGACTCGACGGCAGCTGCTGACCTCGTGGCCGCGAAAAAGGCGAAGGCTGAGTTGGATGAAATCGACCGGCAATATGCGGCTCTCAAGCGCAAGCTGGAAAACAATCAGATCTCGTCGAAAGACTACCTGGCCCAAGTTAACGCCTTGGGGGAGCGCGGGCAGAAGGCAGCAGAAACCACAGGCAACCAGGCAGACGTAGATCGAACCAAGGACAGCTTGGAGTCGGCCAAATCCGAGGTCTTCAGTTTCAGCAAGACCTGGAAGGATCTGCAAGGGTCGATGTCGAACGGCCTTGGTGATGCCTTCACATCGATCATCAGCGGCAGCAAGTCAGCGCAGGAAGCGTTTGCAGACATGGGCGCTGCGATGATCAGCACCATAATGCAGGTTATTGCTCAGCTGCTCGTGCAGTACGCCATTCAAAGCATGCTGGGCATGGTCACTGGTGGTAGCTCAACTGCAGCAGGAGCAGTCACAAGTGGAGTGAAGCATGATGGTGGCCTGATCGGTGCCAGCAGTGGGCGAAGCCGCTCAGTCCCAGGCTGGATGTTCGGAGGAGCTTTGAGATACCACACAGGGGGTGTGATTGGCCTGAAGCCAAACGAAGTGCCAATCGTTGCCGAGAAGGGCGAGGAAATGCTGACAGCCAATGACCCCCGGCATCGCAACAACCTGGGTAAGGGCTCTAGTAGTTCGGGCAGTGATCAACCCCGCTTAACGATCAACAACATGATCGATGCACCAAGCATTGCCAGTGCTATGGAAGGCCCTGACGGCGAGCGGGTGATTATGAACGTCGTTCGATCAAATCGCTCTGAAATCAAGCAGATGTAAGTGCTATAATAAATAAAAAGCCTAGAAGAATAACAACATGGCTATCTACACTTTTACCGCGTCAAATCAGACCGATTTTGTGACCAAACTCCTTGCCAATGTCACGGCTGAGGGGTGGGTTGTTGAGTCGAATTCCGCTACTGCTAAGGTCTTGCGGGTGCCTGCGGGCGGATTCGTGGCGCTGTTGATCGATGGGGTCAATGTCGAGATGCAGGCGTTTCGCTCGTTTGATCCTGGGCGTGCGATTAGCGATCAGGTTGGTGCGATTAAGACGCCTGTGGGTGGGTACAAGCTGCCTCGTTTGCCACTGCATGACCAAGCTTTTCAGGTATGGCTGTCGGTTAGTGAGCGGCGCCTGGCTGGGGTGTGCAGGATCTCCAATTCCTATCACAGTTTTTACCTGGGCCTGTTGTTGCCTTTCGCGAACACAGAGTCGTATCCGTTTCCGTGCTTCGCTGGTGGAAGTGGTGACGCTGATCTTTGGTCTTCAACATCTGTCCAGGCTTGCGCTTACCCGTGGTACGGCGGCACTTCAAGACCTAGCCAAGTATGCCTACCCGGTGGCGGCTGGCAGGCGGTAGCAAAGAGCGGCGGCAGTGACACGCTGGACTTCAAACCGACCTATAGCAGTGACTATGGCTACGTTTGGCCCTTCGATGGCGGGGTCGGTGGGCTGGGCAAAACCTTGGCCGGGGATAACGTGATATACAACGCCATGATTGTCTCAGGATCGCCCGCGACGGGCGAAGGCACTGATGACGGGCTGTGGCTTGGATACCTGGATGGGATCTTTGCTTGCAGCAATGCGGGTGCCTCTGCTGAGTCCGTCATCACCATCGATTCTGTGGATTTTCTCCTAGTGCCAAACGTGTACCGGGGCGCTCAGTACTACGCATTTAGGCTTGCATGATGAAATACCAAACTGGCTCCTACTCGTCGTCCGAAAACCTCCTGCAGCTCGTGAAAGACAAGCTGGTTGCAGAGGGTTGGACTGCTGACTCGCATGTGTACGTTGACGCTACTGACGCGACATTTGGCAAGCGCCTGCACCTTCGTCGTGGGGATGTGTTTGTGAGCCTGCGGAACTTCGATGACTACGATCCTGCGAGGGATGTGAAGGCCCTAGGCTTTGGCAAAACTGGCATCGATATTCGCGTCAGCACGGGCTACAGCGCATCGAGTGTCTGGTACGAGCAGCCAGGGTTTTCGTCGATCGGACGCTACGTGCAAACCGGGGCTTCTGGGGTGTACCACCTGTTCACTGACGCTTCCAAGGTTGTTCTGGTGGTGGAGTACGAAACCGGTAGGTACTCGCACGTCCTTTTCGGCTGGCTCAACACACATGTGGCCGGCACCGGGGGGCAATTCCTGGCAGGCACACAGGGTGCGAAATTTGCGGAATGGTCTGTGCCTTTTGATACGTCTACGGACACGACTTCGGTGCGAGTCGTGAAGTCTGATTACACCGGGTGGCTGACAAACGACAGCTACGTGGCGAACCAGGGAATCTGTCCATCGTTTTCCTCATCGAATCTTGTGCGAGTGCCAAATTTCAGTCCTGGGTCGACGAGTCAAATTGGGAGTCTCGGTAGCTCAGCGCGAAGCTCGAATAGGTTGAATGGGCTGTCTGGACTGATGCCGATTTACATGTATGTGAAGCACAGCGGCGCCTGGTGCCCGTACTCGGAGTTCAGCGATCTGTTTTTCGTGAACTGCGATCTGATGGCCGCTGAGCAAGACTACGTGGTGGGTGATCAGACCTTCAAGATTCTGCCATTCCTTGGCAAGCAGATCCCAGCTGTTCGCACTGGGCCTCTGTACCAGCTGGGCTTGGCGGTGAAGATTGATGTCTAAGGTCTCGCCCCGATTCCTGTCGATCGCTGCGCAAGCTCCTGGGTATGCTGGGTATGATTTCGTACTGGACTCACGGCCTGTCGCCGCCCGAAAAATGGTTCGTGGTGGGTATGGCTATGTCGGGTATTCGGGTTTGGACATGGCCTGGCAAGGGCTGCAAGCTGGCGGCTGGAGTGACGTGTTTTTCGACAACGTTTTCATCTCGCCTGCAGTGATCGATGCGGGCCTCGTGACCGGCGATGAAACCTACGAATTTGCGATCTGGCATTCCTACCGATCGAGCTTGGAGCTTCTAGGGGTCAAGGAGTTTGGAGGCGCAAGAGTAGAGCTGTCTGGCACAAAATCAGGCGAAGTGTCCTCTTTCGTCTCGTCGAAGTACCAAGTTTTTCTTAACCAAAGTAATGGCGATACTTCATACAAGGCGGCCTTCGATTTTGGCCAGGCTGGCTCCTACAACTTCAATCTGACGGCCTCCCAAGCGATCGTCCTGCATTTCCCAATCGACTGGAGCATGCAGCCCGAGCTGCGTACCAGCTACCTCACAGAGGTCATTGAGTCCTGGAACGGCGCTGAGCAACGCATCTCCCTTCGTGACCAACCTCGGTTATCGGCCACTTACCAGTTTGGTCTGACTGATGCGGATCAGTACCTTTTCGGCAACCTGTTAGGTAATTTTTCCGGCCAGTATCTCGTGCCGCTCTGGCCTTATCAGTCTGAGCTCGCAGAGCCAGTTTCAAGGTTTGATAGCAAAGCCACGGTGACCGATCTGAGCGCATGGGTCGTGCCTGGCTGCCGGGTCATGTTGTCTGACGCTGATATGTGGGAGATCTGCCTCGTTGCGTCAGTTGCCGGGATGGAGGTGGCCTTCAGTGATTTGGTTAAGAAAAACTATCGAAGCGGCGCTCGCCTTGTGCCTGTAAGTCAGGCCTGGATCAATGATGAGGTCTCGTCCGTCGCTCACGGAATGAATGTCGAAGTGACAGGAGCATCGTTCGATTTCGACGAAGTCGAGCTGCTTCGCCCGGCGCCTGTTGACGACTTCAGTATCTTTAATGATCGGCGAGTACTAGATATTAGGCCCGACCGATCCAGGGACTGCACTCTTCAGTACAAGCGTCTCCGTGAAACCCTTGATCCCAGCATCGGGGGACGATACATCCATGATCGTATCCAGGGTGCCATTAAGTACCTGCAATTTAGCTGGAGATTCTTCGACCCAAAATCCCGGAAGCGATTTGATGACTTTGCTGAACTTGAGCGTGGCGCCCAGGGCGAGTTCTACATCGAAAGCCCTCTAGTTGCTATGCATCTGGTCAAGGATATAGAAGCCCCGACACTTGAGATAACCATTGCTGAGGCCAACTATAAAAACTTTCTAAAGTCCAACACCTTTGCACCTGCTATCGCACTCAAGTTGTATAATGGAACTGTGCTATATCGAAACGTCGACAGTGCGATCCAGGGCCAGGACAGAACCGAAGTGGTTACGCTTCAGGAACCGGTCAATGACATCAGGATGGAAGGTGTCGAGTATATAGCGCCTCTATTTCTTGGTCGTTTCGAGTCGGATGAGTTCGCTCACATTTTCGATACGCCCTCTGACAGCTCAATCACAAAAATAATAAAGCAGCTGATCTATGTTGACTCTGAAATCGATCGAGAGGTCACTCTCACTTAACAAGCCAGTCGAGCTGTATCTATTCGAATTTGGCTCGCAGTTCTTTGCGTATACGTCTGGTTCTAGGCCACACCTTCACACCGATGGTGTTATCTACGAACCCTTGGCAATGAAGCGCGGCAAAGTCCAGAGAACAGCAGAAGACTACAAAAACCAGCTGACTATCGACCTGCCTGGCGACTCACCAGTCCCTTTGCTGTTCCGATCGCACCTGCCCGCCAAGCACGTCAATCTCAAAATCTTCAGATCCCAGCGCGACAACAAGAACCTGTACGTCAACGTATTTGCTGGGGAAGTCAGCGCTGTCGCATGGAACAACAGCATTGCCACGCTGACCTGCAACCCAGCAAGCGCCTTGCTCCGTCGTCAGATCCTAAGGTTTGGGTATCAGAGCCAGTGCAACCATCACCTCTATGATGATCTCTGCACTCTTGATATCACGCAATACCAAGAAACCCAGACAGTTCTGAAAGTCGAAGACGGCGGCGCCAAGATCTTTCTTTCAGCACTAAACCATGCAGCAGAATATTACCTAGCAGGTCTTGTCTCGTTTGACGAAACTGACTATCGAATGATCCTGGAAGTTAACCCATCCGAGAACAGCGTCACCATGATCTCCGGGATGGACTCATTATCAGCAGGTAGCCAAGTCAAACTTGCCAAAGGCTGCGATCGCTCTGCTAAGTCCTGCCAATCTTTCAACAACTTTGACAACTTCTCAGGATGCCTAACTATTCCTGACGAAAACCCATTCCTATAAAAATAAGAAGAAATCCAATGGGCGCATTAGCCATTTTCCAAATCATCATGATGGTTATTGCTGTCGCGATGATGTTTATTGGCAGCAAAGTAAAAGATGACCGCAAGCCTGCTGGATTAGAGGATTTCACTTTCCCGACGGCTGCAGAGAGGCCGATTCAAGTTCTGTATGGCACTCGAAAATTAGGAGGGGCTAACGTTCTTTGGTATGGAGATCTCCGCTCAAAAGAAATCACGAAGAAAGTAAAGTCTGGCTTCTCGTCAAAGAAGATGACGATTGGTTATAAGTACTTCATGGGTGTACAGCTTGGTATTTGTCACGGCCCGAACGTTACTTTGCGCGAAGTTTGGTTTGACGACGATAAAGCCTGGTCTGGTCAAGTGACCTCTGGTTCTTTCACTATCAACAAACCTGATTTGTTCGGCGGTGAGGAGAGCGGCGGCGGGGTTCAGGGAACCGTTAGCTTCTACAGCGGCGGGTTGCTCCAAAAAGCGAACGCTTACCTACAGCGGGTCGTGGGCGTTGATCTTGTCTCAGGGCTCAGAGGGGTCTGTTATGCCGTTCTTGAGCAATTTTATATTGGCAACACTGAGACGCCTGCGAAGATCTCTTTTGTCTGCAGCCGATTCCCGAAATCACCCAGTGGCAACACAACCCTGGAGGTCATTGGTGATGACGCAAACCCGGCCTTTGTTATCTACGAGTTTCTGACTGACAAGCGCTTTGGCGCCTCCATTTCTGCGTCTCTGGTCGATCAGTCGACGATCGAGGACTGCGCCCAAATCTTGTTCGATGAGGGGTACGGGGTCAGTGGTGTTGTGGATTCTGCGAAGCAAGCCTCGGCGGTCATCGACGACATTTTGAAAGTCATCAACGGCTCACTCGTCACCGACGCAGGTACTGGCCAGCTCAAGCTAAAGCTGGCTCGTGAGGACTACATCATTGCCGATCTGCCGGCCCTGAGCTCCAGCAACATCAAGGACATCAGCAACTTTAACCGTGGCTCCCTAGACACCGCAGTCAACGAAGTAAAAATCAAATACATGTCGATCGCCGATGGCTTTACCGAGCGCACGGCCACGGCTCAAAACCTGGGTCTGCGGATACACAAGGGTGACAGCGATGGTGTGAGCTACGACTACATGTCCATCTCGACCGGGTCTCTTGCTGCCAAAGTCGCCCAGCGTGAATTGCGACCTCTATCGGTTCCCCTGGCCAGCTGTATCGTCGAGTGCAATCGCAGCATGTACGACATCGAAATGCTCGACGTTGTCACTCTCGATTGGCCCCCGTTGGATGTCAAAGGCCTGGTCATGCGCGTCATGAGCGTCGACGTAGGGAGCTTGAACGACAGCTCGATCAAATTGAGCCTGACTCAAGACGTCTTCGGCGTACAGAACACCGTGTACAGCGATGGTGGCGAGCGCACTTGGACACGACCAGTGTTCGAGCCGAGTGACCCGCTGAGCATCCAAATCGTTGAGGCCCCGACAATCTTCAACGAGACGGCAGGGCTCACAAAAACGGTCATGGTGCTCGCTGAGCAGCCAGCTGCTGGCCAGGATTACAAGCTCATTACCCGCCAGGGCACAGAGTCCTGGAGTGATCAGGGCGTCTATCCATTCACTCCAGTTTTCCAGCTCACTGAGTCACTCCCAGCAAGCCCCGCAACCCTGACCACAGGCCCAATCGTCTCCGGTGACATCAGCCGGCTCGACAACTACAGCACGAACGAAAACCGTGAAGCTCTCGGCATCCTGTATGTGAATGGCGAATGGCTGTCCTACGAAACTTTCACGATCCTGAGCAGCTCGACCGCTCAACTCAAAAACGTACGCCGGGCTCTCTTCGGCAGCACCGCAAAAGCCCATCCAGCAGGCACCAAAACCTGGGCAGTTAGCGAGGGGTACGGCATCACCCAAGGCCAGTTCGCACCAGGCTCGGCGGTGTACCTAAAGACGCTCGTCAAAACTCAAACCCGTCGCCAAACCGAGGCCGAAGCAACAGAGCGATCCTTTGTCGTCAAAGCCACAAATGACCAGGTTTTCCCGCCTGCGAGGGTGTTGGTCAACGGAGTCGAGGGTGGGGAGATTTCTGGGACTGCAGAGGTGTCCTGGAGGTATCGGAGCGGGGCTGTACAGGAGGTCGCTTTTTACACTGATGATCGAGATCAGGCGTTTGCAGGCACCGTGTCGATTGCGGTGTTTAGCAACGGAGTGAAGGTTGAACAGGTGGACAATTTGGTCGGGAATTCCTGGCGGTTCGAGGGAGAGGCGAGCAGTAATGGCGGTGTGTTGCGGGCGGAGCTGGAGTTTAGGGTTAGCACTTACAGCGCCGGGGTTAGCTCAGACCCAATCATCGTCAGAGCAAGCAGGTCAGAGCTGTCGTAACGCTGGTCGAGTCTGCGTTGACTGGCACAGTGCTATCGCCTAGGCTCAGCGGCATTTTCAGGGAGATATTGCGGTGACAGATTCGAAGGTTCGAGGGTTTTTCGGGGCGGTCGTGATGTGGCTGCTGTTTACGATTTTCTTGCTTGTCGGCTTAGGCGCCATGTTCACCAGCTTCTTGGCAGGTCTGATCATGCTAGTCGCAGCTAGCATCTTCGTCCCTAGGCTGAACCGCATAATCGAAGAAAAGACTGGCGTCCTCATTACTCCTGGAATGCGCGCGGTCGTGACTATTGTCTGCCTCGGTGTGTTCAGCTATACCAGTAGCAGGGCAATGGATATAGATCGTGCTGAGCATGCTGCGCAAGAGGCCTCGTCAAACCAGCAGAAAGCCGAGCAAGCTCAGAAAGAAAAGCGCGAGTACGTCAGCGCGAACAATAGTGCGATTCTGTCCGAAATTAATATGCTGATCGCGAAGCAAGATTACGATGCTGCTTCCGCTCTCGGTTCTCAATATAGCAACGCCGGCAGCTTCGAAATTGACCAGGCTTTTTCCAAGGTTTCAGCACATAAAGCTGAGATGGAAAGCAAGCAGAAGAAAGCATCCCTTTTAGATGCTATTGGCAAAATCAAGCAGGACGACTACAAGTCCTTGGCTTCGACTTACTCCCAGCTTGCCGCGATTGATCCGTCATTCCAGCCAAACGCCGACAAGTTTTCCAAGCTCGACAAAAAGCGCGCCGAGGAAGAGAAGGTGCGTGAGCAGGCAGCAGCGGAGAGGGCCCGTCGGCAAAGCATGGGGCTGGCGTGGAACTACACCGACAGTGAAGACGGCATGTCAGGAAAGTCAGTGCGCCGAGCGTTCGTTTCCTCGATCAACACAGTAGACTTCAAATTCCCATACGGCGGGACTCAACGAGCCACACTGACGATCAGGAAGCACCCTCGCTGGGGGACGTCTGTATACGTCGCGATCGAAAAGGGCCAGTTTATCTGCGGTTACGATGACTGCGATGTCCGCGTGCGGTTTTCGAAAGGTAACGCCCAGAGGATGTCAGCGAGCGAGCCAGACGATCACAGCTCAAATCTCCTTTTCATCAGCAATGCCTCATCGTTTATCAGCCAGGCCCGCAAATCCGACAAGGTCTATATCGAGGCCAATTTTTACCAAGAGGGAAGCAGGGTCTTCGAATTCGACACCTCAGGCCTTGAGTGGAAATAGTTAGAATCCCCGCGCTGCGGGGATTTTTCATTACAGAGCCAGCGCTGGGTCATTCTCCCACGCCATGGCCAGATCCTGCTCCTGTTCGACCCTGGGCATCTTCATCCAGTCGCTTCGCAGTTGGTAGTAGGGCTCACCGTACTTTTTGTCTTCAAGCTCCCAGTTTGCTCGGATGCCGAGAAGGCTCAGGAGCAAGGCGATGATCAGCCTGATCGTGGCTTCGAGCTCTTGCTGCTTTTTCGCCTGGAAGCTAAGACGGATGGATCGGCGATTACGGGCTCTGATGACGAGGTAGTAGATTCGCACTCGTTCTTCGCGTTCTGCATCTCTTCGAGCAGCCTCAATCTCAAGGCTTGGAAAGGTTTCGGGATCATAGCTGATGCCTTCTTGTTGTATGAGTTTTTGAAAGGTGAGCCTGGAGCGTTTCAGCTTGCGACCTGAGATGATGGTGCCGTTGTACTCATACGCGATGCCTTTGGGCTGGCCGTCTTGGCTTTTTGTGAAATGGACGTATACGCGCTGCCGGCGCAGTAGCTGGACGAGCAGGAACATGTCGCCGCCTTGGGCCTGGCAGGCTTCTACGGCGCCGGCAATTTTCGCGATCATCCGGTGCTTCAGGGGAATCGTACCTTCGCGTTCAGCGGCCTCCAGGGCGTTTCTGGAGATGGCGGTTCCCCACGTTTCAGTTGGCGCAGGAGCCTTTGACAGGCCAAATCGGTCTTCCAGGTCACTGGTGCTGTCGCAGCTGCGCATGCGCTCGTTGCTGTCTCTTACGACAGTAAACTCTTCGTTCATGCAGATACGATTCGCGACGATATGCACGTGCTGATGGTCAGTGTCACCATGCAGGACAGCTACCCATTTGTTTTCCAAGTCAAAGCCAAGATCGCTCAGGTACGTTTCAACTGCCTCTAGCCATTGCTCCTCTGTAAGGGATTCGCCGGGCTTAAGGGAAAGCATGGCGTGCCAAACAGGCTTGATAACGCGATCGGAATCAATTGCCGAGTCCCGCATTTTCTCAACCGCATCGAACTCTTGAATCATACCTTCGGCATCAATTTTGTCTTTGGTATGTCCGTGACGAAGAGGGTCTGAGGCGAAGCAGTTCTTGCCAACGGTTTGGATTGTTGTAATGGCATGCTCATGCTTGCTAAGACCAAAAATGTATTCGATCCTATTTCGGAAGCTCCCTTTACCTTTCTCAAATATTTTGCCAATCATGATTAAACTCCGAGCAATTTATTATTGATTTTGTGAAGCTCTTCGATCACTAGGCCGCTGTCCTTCCCCTGGTTGATCATGTTGGCCACGGCTTGGAGCTCAAGAGCAACTTGCATTCCAGCAAACGGGATAGATACCTTCTCTCGTGGCTGGTGGTTGCATAGGTGCTCCCTTACGTATGCCCCAAGAGTTTTGAACCCGGCCTTATCCAGCTTGGCTTTGAGTGATTCGAGTTCCATCGCTGTAATTCTGAATGTAATCCGCTGATCCTTTTTTACAGGAACTGCAGGTCTGCCTTTTTTGTTATTGTTCATGGCGCAACCTCCGAAGGAGAGTGAGCAGGCCCATTAATTGTCTGACATAGACACAACTGGCCAACTCAATCTATATGCTTATTATGCAAATGGAGCATTAGGTGGGGGAAGTGTTTTTATCAAAAAGATGTGGTCTTTTTTGGCAGTTAGAGTGCCTTAAATGGCAACTTCGAAGCCAGCCCTGGCAACACTAGTGCCTCAAATGGCCCGATATACTTCGTAGTTCGCACAATGTCAATGCGACATATCATGCCTGTTACAGTAGGTGAGTGTGGGACAGCTGGACGCCGCAGTCAGCTAGTGCGAAATCTGAGGGTGTCACAGCCTAGGAGAGCGAAATATCACCATGTCACTCTCATCGAGTGCGAGATCTATGGCTGTCACAGTTGCGGAGAGTGACATCGTGGCCTTGTCGCACTGCCTGGGAGCGGTGAAGCAGTGTCTGATAGTCCATGGGTGTCAGGAGTGCCAGTCGGTAGTGTTTGGTATTGGACAGACAAAGGGGGCTTCAGATTAGGTTGCGACTGGACTGATTTGAGGCGTTGGGAACGAAAAGGTCACCAAAGGATGGTGATAGGTATGCGATGGGTGGTTCTGAATTTGCACACCTGGTGCACACGGACAAAGCTCATGTCAGGCTACAACCCTTTAAAGACGTGGCCTGTAGCGATTTCAGTCGGCCCCATCCATCATCGAGACGACTAACACGGCATGGAGTAATCTCGGCAACGGGCTAAAATCCATGGGGAAATTTCCCACACTTTTCTCAGCTTGCCCCTCAGACCACCCCTAGCTAACCTCCTCCAGCCGCTGCAAACCCAGCGGCCGGATGTGGAAGTCCGACCAAGCTGAAGGCGCTCAATCGCCCATAAACACCTACCGGCGTTTTTTTACGTCTGTATGATTGCTTATGGCGGCTGTGCGCGGGGCACTTCGGTGCGCCGGGTCCTTTAGCCCTGGTCTTCCACACCTGCGTACAGCTGCCACCCTCATGTGGAAGTGAGTTTGGTAGTTCCTGGAATTCTAAAGGAGCTTCGCCATGTACAAGGTCACACCGAATCCGCCTCATGCCTCAAACGCTGAACCCATTGATGCCAAGCTTCAAGCTGCGGCTGAGCGCGCAATTCATCATTACCTTCCGCCATCTGATGACAGCGCCGCCCCCGCCGACCACCCACCCGGCAACCTATTCTCCGTCAGCCCCAACATCGACACCGAAACCCTCCTAGCCAACGCCGCCGAGCACCTGGATTCCGCCAACCAAATAACCGCCACCCTGGCCTTCGACCTCGAAGACCCGCACCGCGCCATCATCCTCGGCATCCAGCAACTCATCGACCTAAGCGCGCTACTCGTCGCCCGCGCCCAAGAGCAAGTCGCCCCAGCCGCCAGCCCAGCCACCGCCTGACCGCCAACCCCGCCGCCTTACCCCAAGGCGGCAACCTGAACCCCTGCTGTCACCGCGCAAAATTTCATAATCCCCAGTGCCTTTGAGGTCTACGATCTCTCTTCAAGAGAGGACCCCCGCGCCTCCAGCCCACAGGGAACTGAAAACATGATCTCGAACCTGGTTAAAGTCGCGCTGATTGCTGGTGCGTTGCTGTTGGGCGCTTGTTCGACGGGGTCGTCGGGTGGGAGGGGTGACCCTTGTTTTACTGGCGGATGCCAGGCGTTTGGGGACCATAGCCCGAGCAAGGCGGCCAAGATGAATTTTGGCGGGAGTGGGTTGGGGAGTAGTTATGGGGAGTATGGGTCGGGGTTGTTGCATGATGATTGATGGAGTGGTGGGGCATTCATTGATTTGGTGACTGACCCACCGCTTTCGCGAGCAAGCCCGCTCCCACATTGGAGCGGGGGTGGCCTGTAAAATGTCAGTGGCCGCCTTTCATGCGGCGGGCGATCAAGTAGATGCCCAGGCCGACCAGCGCTGTGGCGGCGCCGATGTAGCCAGTGCTGGTCCAACCATATCCCGCTGTAATCGCCATTCCGCCAAACCACGGCCCCAGCGCGTTTGCCAGGTTGAACGCTGCGTGGTTGGACGCTGCCGCCAGGCTTGGGGCTTCGTGGGCGATGTCCATGAGGCGGATTTGCAGCGGCGCGGCCATGGCAATCATGGTGCCGACCAAACCGATGCCCGGCAGTACGCTCCACAGCGAACTGGCGGCGAAGGTGAAGAAGATCAGTACGGCCATCGACCACACCATAATCCAGCCCACGGCGCGAAATTGCAGGCGGTCGAAGAGTTTGCCGCCGGCGATGTTGCCGATGATGCCGCCGACGCCAAACGCGGCGAGGCCGAAGGGGATCCATTGGGGCGAGACTTTGGTCACTTCGAGCATGGTCGGGGCGAGGTAGCTGAACACGCAGAACATGCCGGCAAAGCCAATCGCGCCGATGGACAGGGCCATCCACACTTGGGGTTTGGTAAAGGCGCGCAGTTCTTTGCGCGGGTCGCTGCGCGGTTCGTCGTGGCGGTCGGGGACGAATTGCCAGACCAGGGCGATGGTGCACAGGGCGATGGCGCTGACCAGTGCGAACGCCGAGCGCCAGCCCAGGTGTTGGCCGAGGAAGGTGGCGATGGGGTTGCCGAGCAGCATGGCGAGGGTGAGGCCCATCATCACGCGGGCCACGGCGCCGGCGCGTTTGTCGTTGGGCACCATGCTGGAGGCGACGACGGCGGCGATGCCGAAGTAGGCGCCGTGGGGCAGGCCGCTGATAAAGCGGAAGGCCACCAGCGAGCCGAAGGTCGGGGTGAAGGCGGTGGCGAGGTTGCCCAGGGCGTAAAGGCCCATCAGCAGTAAGAGCATGTGTTTGCGCAGCAGTTTGGCGCCGAGGATGGCCAGCAGTGGCGCGCCGACCATCACGCCGAGGGCGTAGGCGCTGATGGCGTGGCCGACTTGGGGTTCGCTTAAGCCCAGGTTCTGGGCGATGTCGGGCATCAGGCCCATGATGGCGAATTCGCCGGTGCCGATCGCGAAGGCGCCCACGGCCATGGCCGCTTCCATTTTGGCGGCGCTGCGCGCGGGCAGTACGTGCCCGGGTGTTTGCTGGGTAGTCATGGGTAACTCTGTAGGAAAAAAATGCACGAAGGTCAGTGGCCGATGCTACGCAAGCCGCCACGAAAGTGTCTAGAACAGCGTTTTGCGCCAGCGTTCAGTTTGATTAAACACCCTGTGACCCCAGGTCGCGGCTGTGACGCTTGACACTTGCGCGTTAAAAGCCGCGATTTAGCGCTGTCAATTGGCCAAACGGCGCATAAATGCGGTTCAGCGTGATATTCTGCGCGCCGTCTTGGTCTAGTCTTTCCCCGGTGCGTACACCCGTATACGTCCCGGCGGTTGGCTGTCGCCCAGGTAGCTGAAGCCAATAATGATAAGAAGTCAGCGCAGAAGGGACAAAAACAGTGAGGTCGCTACGTCGGCCTTGTGTGCCCACCCTACGGCCTGCAGAGTCAGGGGCGGTAGGGCGGATGGCGTTTTATCATAGGTGCTACTGATGTTTAAGAAAGTAAACACTGCCCTGCTGGGGCTGGCTTTGTCGATGGGGATCACGTCCGTTCAGGCGGAAGAGGCAAAGAAAGTCGATGTGCTGCTGATCGGCGGCGGCATCATGAGTGCGACCCTGGGTGTTTGGCTCAACGAGCTGCAGCCGGACTGGTCGATGGAGATGGTCGAGCGTCTCGATGGCGTGGCCGAAGAAAGCTCCAACGGCTGGAACAACGCCGGTACCGGTCACTCGGCCCTGGCCGAGCTGAACTACACCCCGGAAAACAAGGACGGCACCGTTGAGATCCCGAAAGCGGTCGAGATCAACGAAGCGTTCCAGATTTCCCGTCAGTTCTGGTCCTGGCAGGTACAGCAGGGCGTGCTGAAGAACCCGCGTTCGTTCATCAACTCCACACCGCACATGAGCTTTGTGTGGGGCGATGACAACATCAAGTTCTTGAAAAAGCGCTACGAAGCCCTGCAAGCCAGCCCGCTGTTCGCCGGCATGCAGTACTCCGAAGACCCGGCGCAGATCGCCAAATGGGTTCCGTTGATGATGGAAGGCCGTGATCCGAAGCAGAAGATCGCCGCCACCTGGACCCCGATCGGCACCGACGTGAACTTCGGCGAGATCACCCGCCAGTTCGTTGCGCACCTGCAAACCACGCCGAAGTTTGACCTGAAACTGTCGAGCGAAGTGCAGGACATCACCAAGAACGCCGACGGTTCGTGGCGTGTAAGCTACAAAAACCTGAAAGACGGCACCAAGACCGAAACCGACGCCAAGTTCGTGTTCATCGGCGCGGGCGGCGGTGCACTGCACCTGCTGCAAAAGTCCGGCATTCCTGAAGCCAAGGAATACGCCGGCTTCCCGGTTGGCGGTTCGTTCCTGGTGACCGATAACCCGGCCATCGCCGAGCAGCACATGGCCAAGGCCTACGGTAAGGCTTCGGTTGGCGCGCCACCGATGTCGGTTCCGCACCTGGACACCCGCGTGCTGGATGGCAAGCGCGTGATTCTGTTTGGCCCATTCGCAACCTTCTCGACCAAGTTCCTCAAAGAAGGCTCGTACCTGGACCTGCTGACCAGCACCACCACCCACAACATCTGGCCAATGACCAAAGTCGGTATTCGTGAATACCCACTGGTCGAGTACCTCGCCGGCCAACTGATGCTGTCCGATGACGACCGCTTCAAGGCGCTGCAAGAGTACTTCCCGAACGCCAAGCAGTCCGACTGGCGCCTGTGGCAGGCCGGCCAGCGCGTGCAGATCATCAAGCGTGACGAGGAGCAGGGCGGCGTCCTGAAACTCGGCACCGAAGTGGTCAGCTCCGCCGACAACACCATCGCCGGCCTGTTGGGTGCATCGCCAGGCGCGTCCACCGCGGCTCCGATCATGCTGACCGTGCTGCAAAAAGTGTTCAAGGACAAGGTGGCGACCCCTGAGTGGCAAGCCAAGCTGCACCAGATCGTGCCGAGCTATGGCACCAAGCTGAATGACAGCCCTGAGGCTGTTGCGAAGGAGTGGGCCTACACGGCCGGCGTCCTGCAACTGACCCCACCGCCTGCCATTCCGCAGTTGAACGCCCCAAAGGCAACCGAAGCCACCGAGGCTGCCAAGCCTGCGGCTGAGCCGAGCAAGCCGGCATCTGACCTGGCGCTGTAAGCCAAGCCTGATGTTAAAAAGCCCGCTGAACCGGTAACGGTCAGCGGGCTTTTTTGTGGGCGTATGTTCAGGTGCGAGAGCGTTCGGCTGGCGGCAGTTCAACCGTGCGCTCGGCAGCGGCCAATGCGGCCTTTAAACCGGCTTTATCCAGCGGCACGCAGTACGCAGGCTTGGCCCGCTCAAAGCGCCAGCTTTCATCCAGCGTGCCCGCGTCCACGGCGTCGAACCCCAACTCGTCGAGCAGCGCAATCACGTGCGCCTTCGCCGTCGCATCATCGGCGGCCACCGGCAGGGCGCGGCGGTCAGGTGCGCCGTGTGGGCGGGCATCGCGGTTGATGTCTGAGTCAAAGATTGCATTAAACACTTTGACCACCTGTGAATGGGCAAAGTGCTCGGCCAACAGGCGGCTGGTGGTGGTTTCAAAACGGTCCAGCACCGGGATATGCCCATCGCGCTCAGGGTAGTAATTGTTGGCGTCCAGCACCGTTTTGCCTTCCAGCCACTGCGCGGGCACGCTGCGGTAGTGTTCAAGTGGAATCGCCACCAGCACCACGTCGCCAAACTGCGCGGCATCCTGCGCGCTGCCCACTTGCACGCCGGGGATGCCGCTGCGCACGCTGCTCATGGTCTGCGGGCCACGGGAGTTGCTCAGCATCACCGCGTGCCCGGCCGCCAGGGCCAGTTGGGCCACGGCGCGCCCGATAAAACCTGCTCCAATCACGCCAATCTTCATGGCTTTGCTCCTGCGAAGTGGGGAAGTGGCTATGATGATTGGCAACCATTGGGTGATAAATGGGTGGTTTGGAGTCGGTGTAGTTACTGGGAGTAGTTAATCGTGGACCGTCTAACCAGCATGAGTGCGTTTGTCACGGCCGCCGAGCTGGGCTCTTATGCCCGCGCGGCGGAGCGCTTGAACCTGTCGCCGCAAATGGTGGCCAAGCATGTCACCGCGCTGGAGCAGCACCTGGGTGCCCGCTTGCTTAACCGCACCACACGCCGGCAAAGCCTGACGGAGTTGGGTAGCGCGTACTACGAGCGCTGCAAACATATCCTGACCGAAGCCGAAGCGGCCGATTCGCTGGCGCAGATCATGAATGACACCCCGCGCGGCAAGTTGAAGGTCACCGCCCCGGTGACGTTCGGCTCCTACAGCCTGATGCCGCTGATTACCGGGTTTTTGCGTGACAACCCGGATGTGGAAATCGACTTGCACCTGACCGACCGTTTTGTCGACCTGGTGGAGGAGGGTTATGAAGCGGCTTTTCGCATCGGTCCCCTGGCCACGACCGGCCTTACGGCGCGGCCGCTGGCACCTTATCGCCTGGTGGCCTGCGCCGCGCCTGCCTACCTGGCCGCACGGGGCGTGCCTTTGCTGCCGTCAGACCTAGAGCATCACGAATGTCTGGGCTATGCGTTCTGGTCACGCCCTGCAGAGCGTGAATGGGTCTTTTACCAAGGCACCACTGTGCACAAGGTGCAGGTTGCCAGCCGTTTACAGGTCAACGAAAGCCGGGCGTTGATGATGGCTGCCCTGGATGGTTTCGGCATCGTGCTCGGCCCTGAAGACTTCTTGCGCACGGCACTGGCCAAGGGCGAGTTGGTGCGGGTGCTGCCAGGCTTTGAGGCGCCGAGCCGCTCGATGCATCTGGTCTACACGGCGAACCGCCAGCGCACGGCCAAGTTGCGGCGCTTTGTCGAGACGGTGCTGGGGCGATTCGGACCTGCTTGAGCGCTCAAATACCGGCCCTGGGGTGCGAATACCTCAGGTTCAGCAACCTGACAGACACCACCTGTTACAAATAACCCAGTGCCAAGCAGGAGCAAGGCTGCAGCAAGGGGGCATTTTTTTTCTGGTGTATTCGTTGGGCGCTGGCGCCCGAGGGGTGTGTATGTTGCTACGTTATGCGGCATTGGCGGCGTTTGTCGTCGCGGCTTCCGGGTGTGTACAAGAGCGCGTGGTGCATGAGCGCGGGCCGGTGCAACGTGAGTATGTCGAGGTGGTGGCGCCACAGCCGCCGCCGGTGCAAGTGATCGAAGTCGAGCCGGCGGCACGCTATGGCTATGTGTGGTCACGCGGTTACTGGCGCTGGGAAGGCGGGCGCTATGTAGCGGTGCACGGCCATTGGGAGCAGGTGCGCGAAGGTTATCGTTATGTGCATCCGCACTGGGTGCAGCGCAATGACGGTTACCACTGGCAGCGCGGTGGCTGGGTTCGCTGAACCTGGCACCTCACAAAACGGCTAGCTCGGCTTTTGGGTACCTAACAGCTTGACCTCACGCAGCAACGCGGCACCGAGTTGATCGCTGCCCAGTTCCTGATAGCCAACTATCTGGGTCTCGCCTTGTTCTTCGGCCTGGATGATGATCACCGGTGTTTCCTTGCCGGTGGTTTCATCCATATGCAGGGCGTACTGCGGCACATCCACGTTGATCGGTGAACCCGCCGGCTTGCCTTGTACATTCATCGTAAATGCCGCGCAGCCGCTGTCGATGTCCACGGTGGTCGCGGAGCGGCCGCTGACGAAACAGGTTTTCGGCAGGTCGGGCCAGGTGATGGTGTCGGCCAAAGCGAGGGTGGGCGCCATGGCCATGGCAACAAGCAGCAACGTGCGCACGTGGTGAGTTCTCTTGATCAAGGGCGATGGCGTTTTTTACCAAAGCCCGGCATTCGTCGCAATGCTGCGGCTCAGGCCAGGCGTTTCATCCCCGTGGCCTTGGCCGCGTTGAGGTCAAAGGTGGCGGTGTATTCACAGCCGGCTGCGTGGGCGCAGCGTTCGATCAGGTAGTCGGCGAAATCGGCTTTGCCGGCCGTGAATCGTCGCAGCGCCTGCCAGATGATCTCGGCGTGCTCGACGGTCAGCTCACGGGTGCGCAGCAGCGTTTCCAGCACGGTCACCACGTCGCTTTTGGCCGATTGATAGCAGCTTTGCAGCACCCAGACCAATTCCACCACCGACACCAGGCTGACAAAGCCCGGCGACACGCTGGTGAGCGACTCGATCAGCACCGAGGCCTTGGGGGATTGCACAGGGTCATCCTGGGTGACGTAGCGCACCAGCACATTGGTATCGAGCCCGATCATCCGGCGTTTGCTCCTTGCGCGGCGATGGCGCGGTTCATGTCTTCGATCGACACGGCCTGTGCGGGCTTGCGGATCAGCCCCTTGAGGTCCTGCACGGTTTTGCTCGCGGCGATAATGGAAAACCTGCCGTCTTCCGTTTCGACAAATTCAACCCGGTCGCCTGTTTCCAGGCCAAGCGCGGTGCGCACTTGCACGGGGATAGTGATTTGCCCTTTTGAGGTGAGTGTGGCGGTGGCCATAGCGAAGATCTCCATCGTGATATTCCTTACGTTAGGGTAAGGATTGATGAAGGACAAGATCCGTTGGTCCATAGGGTGCTCGGCTGATGTGAGTGAGTGGGTAACAAGTAAAACCCTAGCTCGAACGTTGCGCGCTCACACGCCCGCCTGCGACCCAAAGAGATACAAGCTATGACCGAACGTCAGCTCATTATCCCCGCCGCCATGCAACCCATTGTCGAACGCGCCGGCTACGCGCCTGGACCACAATCGGGGTGTCCGAACGGGCACACCCCGGCCTATTGGTGGAAATCAAATGTGTGGCGGTGCAGCGCCAGTTACTGCACCACGCGATAGCACGGCACATAGGCTGCGCCGCCCGGCAACTTCATGCGGTGCTGGGCGACGAACGCCTGCAACAGCTCGTCCAACGGCTTCATGATCGCCGGGTCGCCGTGGATCTCATACGGGCCGTGCTGCTCGATCAGGCGAATGCCCTTGTCCTTGACGTTACCGGCCACAATCCCCGAGAACGCACGGCGCAGGTTGGCCGCCAGTTCATGGGGCGGCAGCGCGTGGCTCAGTTGCAGGCTGGCCATGTTTTCGTGGGTGGGGTCGAACGGGCGCTGGAAGCCTTCGTCGATCTTCAGCAGCCAGTTGAAGTGGAACGCGTCATTGCGCTCACGACGGAACTGCTTCACGGCCTTGAGCCCGGCAGTCATCTGGCGCGCCACTTCGGCCGGGTCGTCGATGATGATCTGGTAGTGCGCCTGGGCCGCTTCACCAAGGGTGGCGCCCACAAACGCGTGCAACTGTTGCAGGTACGGCGCGGCCTGTTTCGGCCCGGTGAGGATGACCGGGAACGGCACGTCGCGGTTGTCCGGGTGCATCAGGATGCCCAGCAGGTACAGGAACTCTTCGGCCGTGCCGGCGCCGCCCGGGAAGATGATGATGCCGTGGCCCACGCGCACAAAGGCTTCCAGGCGTTTTTCGATGTCCGGCAGAATCACCAGCTCGTTAACGATAGGGTTTGGCGCTTCGGCGGCGATGATGCCCGGCTCGGTCAGGCCCAGGTAACGGCCGCCGGTGATGCGTTGCTTGGCGTGGGAAATGGTCGCGCCTTTCATCGGGCCTTTCATCACGCCGGGGCCGCAGCCGGTGCACACGTCGAGGCTGCGCAGGCCCAGTTCGTGGCCGACCTTCTTGGTGTATTTGTATTCTTCGGTATTGATCGAGTGCCCGCCCCAGCACACCACGATTTTCGGCTCGACACCGGGGCGCAAGGTACGGGCGTTGCGCAGCAGGTGGAACACGTAGTCGGTGATGCCCTGGGAGTTGCTCAGGTCGATGCGCTGGCTGTCCAGCTCGTTCTCGGTGTAGACGATATCGCGCAGGGCGCTGAAGAGCATTTCGCGGGTGCTGGCGATCATTTCGCCATCGACGAAGGCATCGGCGGGCGCATTCAACAGTTCCAGGCGCACGCCACGGTCTTGCTGGTGGATACGCACTTCAAAGTCTTTGTAGGCGTCGAGGATGGTCTTGGCGTTGTCGATATGCGCGCCGGTGTTGAGGATGGCCAGGGCGCACTGGCGGAACAACGTGTAGATGCTGCCGGTACCGGCTTCACTCAGTTGCTGGACTTCACGTTGGGACAGGGTTTCGAGGCTACCCTTGGGGCTGACGGAGGCATTGATGACTTGACGTTGGAGCATTCTGATTCCTTGAAAGCACAGCCATCGCAGCCGCCAGGGGCGGCGATGGCTGGAGAATGGTGAGCGCCGAACTCGGTCGCACTGGACGGTTAGTTTGGCCGCCGCAAGGGCAGGGCGCAAATACCGTCAACACCATCATGCCGCAGAACTTACTGAATCAGCTTCCAGTTTTTGTAGAAAACCCGACGCAGGGTAAACACCAGCCCGGCAAAGCCCGAAATCACGGCATTCAGCACCGAGGGCAGCAAGGTCGGCCGCACGATGTCAATGAACAGGCAGTAACGCTTTGCGTCGTTTTTGTTGAAGGAGGCATGCATCAGCGTGTCATCGAAGATGAACAGCGGGTCATCGTGCCAGTAGTGCTTATGCTTGCCCACCTGGATGTAGACACCGTCATGATGGGGCGCCGGCGCCATGTTGTAGAGCACGCGGAACATCATGCGCAGCGGGCCGAAGTGGAAGGACGTGGAGCGGTTTTCGTTGAACACCGACACGCCGATGGTCTTCACAAACGGCAGTTTCTTGCGCAGTTGCGGGATGTCCAGCGTGGTTTCGATCGGGCGGCCGTACCATTGGAAGAACAGCATGCCGCGCTTTTTCTCGGCCATGCGCTCGTCGAGGTAGCTGATGATTTCGTCCTTGTTGGCCATGGCGTCGTCGATGACCTGTTGCAGGTCTTCGCGCCAGGCCGGCGGCAGGTCGCCCATGGTGTAGACGTGGCGGTTGCGCAGGCTCAACAGGTCGAACAGGGTATTGAACGGCGCCAATATCCAGGTGTTGCGGCCGTTGCCGACGAAGTATTTCTTGATGGTGTCGCGGTCGTACAGGCCGTTGCGCAGGAAGTCATAAATGCCGCAGAACAGCACCAGCAGCAGAAACACCAGGCTGGTGAGCGGAAAGCAATAGATGAACAGCAGTACGCCGAGCACCCAGGCGACTGAGACCAATTTTTTTTGCACAGCACTTTTACTCATGAAGCGAGGCTCCGGACCTGAAACAAAGCGAAACAATCCCGCCATGATAGTGGGTTATCAAGGTGCCGGGCGTTTTAAATATTGCGAATTTGTGAAAGCCGGACACAGTTTTTAACCAGGCGGTGCACTGCGCCCGCGGTTTTGCCGATTGAATTTTGTAAACAGAAGATTTACGTCTATCGTGACGCTTCGGTTTTTCGCGCGTCATAGACCGGTACGATTGAAGTTGAATGGCCACCACTGGCCGTCGACCCCTTGGAAGAGGCAGAAATTTTATGATCATCAAACCGCGGGTTCGTGGCTTTATCTGTGTGACCGCTCACCCTGTTGGCTGTGAAGCGAACGTCCGAGAGCAGATCGACTACGTAACCAGCAGCGTATCCAAAAGCGGCGCCATCGAAGGCGGCCCCAAGAAGGTGCTGGTTCTCGGTGCTTCCACCGGTTACGGCCTGGCCGCGCGCATCAGTGCTGCGTTTGGCTGCGGCGCCGACACCCTGGGCGTGTTTTTTGAGAAAGAAGGCGAAGAAGGCAAGCTGAGCTCCGCCGGCTGGTACAACAGCGCGGCGTTCGAGAAGTTTGCCGTGGAAAAAGGCCTGTACGCCAAGAGCATCAACGGCGACGCGTTCTCTGACGAGATCAAGCGCCTGACCATCGAAACCATCAAGAAAGACCTGGGCAAGATCGACCTGGTGGTTTACAGCCTGGCCGCGCCACGCCGTACCGACCCGCAAGGCGTGGTGCACACCTCCACCCTCAAGCCGATCGGCAAGGCCGTGACCCTGCGCGGTATCAACACCGACAAAGGCGTGGTGGTCGACACCACCCTTGAGCCTGCAACCCAGGAAGAAATCGACGGCACCGTCAAAGTCATGGGCGGCGAAGACTGGCAGCTGTGGATCAACGCCCTGCGTGACGCCGATGTGCTGGCCGAAGGCGCCAAGACCACCGCGTTCACCTACCTCGGCGAGAAGCTGACCCAGGATATCTACTGGAACGGTTCCATCGGCGAAGCCAAGAAAGACCTCGACAAAAAAGTCCTGACCCTGCGCGACAACCTCGCTGCGCTGAAGGGCGACGCCCGTGTGTCAGTGCTCAAGGCCGTGGTTACCCAGGCCAGCTCGGCCATCCCGATCATGCCGCTGTACCTGTCGCTGCTGTTTAAAGTGATGAAAGAGCAGGGCACCCACGAAGGTTGCATCGAACAGGTTTACGGCTTGTTCAAAGACAGCCTGTACGGCAGCGAGCCGAAGCTGGACGCCGACGGCCGCCTGCGCGCCGACCTGGCTGAGCTGGAGCCGAAGGTTCAGGACGCCGTGGCTGCACTGTGGAACCAGGTGACCGACGACAACGTCAACGAGATCAGCGATTTTGCCGGCTACAAGGCGGAGTTCCTGCGCTTGTTCGGGTTTGAAATCGACGGCGTGGACTATGAAGCGGATGTGAACCCGACTGTGAAGATCAAGGGCCTGATCCAAGCCTAAACACGCTCAAAAAAAATGTGGGAGCGGGCTTGCTCCCACATTTGATCTTTGTAAGCCTCCCTTTTGGGAACCTTCCCACGCTTCGGCGCGCAACTCTTCCTTTCCAAAATCTGCCAGACTCCCTCGGCTATCAAGCCACGCTAACGGAGGATCTGATGACGATTCGTGCAGTAGTTTTTGATTTTGGCGGTGTCCTCTTCGATTGGAACCCGCAGCACCTTTACCGCCAGCTGATTGCCGACGAGCAAGAGCGGCAATGGTTCCTCGATAACATCTGCACCCAAGCCTGGAACACCGAACAGGACGCCGGCCGCAGCCTGGCCGAAGGCACTCGCCATCTTATCGAGCAACACCCGCAACACGAACCCTTGATCCAGGCCTATTACGAGCGCTGGCACGAAATGCTGCGGGGCACGCTGCCCGAAGGCGTGGCGATTCTTGAGGCATTGCACAAGGCGGATATGCCGCTGTTCGGGCTCACCAACTGGTCGGCTGAAACCTTTCCTTACGCACGGGCCAACTATCCGTTTCTGCAGCACTTGCGCGATATCGTCGTGTCCGGCGAGTTGAAGTTGATCAAGCCCGATCCCGCGATCTATCACGCCAGCCTTGCCCAGGTACGTGGTCACTTGCCGGATATCCAGGCCAGTGAAGTGGTGTTTATCGACGACGTTGCCGGCAATATCGAGGCCGCTGAAGCCCTCGGCTGGCAGGGCATTCACCATGTGTCGGCCGAGCGCACTGCGGCGCGTTTGCGTGAGTTGGGCGTGAGCTTTTAGCGCGCCCACTTTTCCATGGCGAAATCCACGAAGGCGCGCAGTTTGGGCAGGCGGTAGCGGTCCTGTCGGTAGAGCAGGTGCATGGGGCGGCTGGGCAGTTGATATTTGGTCAGCAACGCCACCAGCTTGCCGCTCTCCAGGTCCGGTTGCACCAGGGCATCGGCCAGCATGATGATGCCCATGCCGTTCACGGCCGCCTGGCGCAAGCCTTGGGAGCTGTTGATGGTCAATGCGCCGGCCACCGGCACCTCCACTTCGCCTTCATCGCCTGTCATGCGCCACAGTTTGCTGGTGTCGCGCCAGTTGTCGTTCGCCGGGTAGGCAAACGCCAGGCAGTCGTGCTGGCGCAAGTCGTCGGGCGTCTGCGGAATGCCACGTCGCGCCAGGTACGCCGGTGACGCGCAGAGCGTCAGGGTGTAGGCCTGCATGGGCCGGGCGATCAGGCTTGAGGTTTCCAGCTCGCCCAGGCGGATCGCAACGTCGAAGCCGCTGTCGATCAGGTCCATGCGCTCATTGCTGAGTTCGACATACAGATTGATCTGCGGGTAGCGTTGGGCAAATTCGCTCAAGGCTGGTGTGAGGCGTTCGGTGCCGAACACCGGTGGCGCGGTGATGCGCAGGCTGCCTTTGGGCGTTTCGCTGTGGATCTGCTCCGCCAAAAGTTCAGAGTCGGCCACCAGCCCCAGCACCTCCAGGCAACGCTGGTAATACTGCCCGCCAAATTCGGTGAGGCTCTGTTTGCGCGTGGTGCGTTTCAGCAAGCTGACCCCCAGCCGTTGCTCCAGCGCGCGCAAGTGGTTGCCGACCATGGTGGTCGACAGCCCGCATTCCTGCGCGGCGGCGGTCATGCTGCCGGCTTCGACCACTTTCACGTACACCGACATCGACTGGAACAGATCCATTATCAAGTCCTGGTTTAAAGTCATTGCAGGAATGCGCAGTTTATCCAGCTCAGGTGGCTAACGATACTGGCAGCCTCACAACGATGCACTGGAGCCTGCCACCATGACCGCCGCCTGCCTGATGACCACCTATCAACCCATGGCCCTGAGCTTTACCCGTGGCCTGGGCACGCGCCTGTGGGACCAGCAGGGCCGTGAATACCTCGACGCCGTGGCTGGGGTGGCGGTAACCAATGTCGGGCACTCCCACCCCAAATTGGTCACGGCGATCAGCGAGCAGGCGGGCCTGTTGCTGCACACGTCGAACCTCTACAGCATCGACTGGCAGCAGCGCCTGGCCGAGCGGCTGGCGCAGTTGTCCGGCCTGGACCGTGCGTTTTTCAATAACTCCGGCGCCGAAGCCAACGAGACCGCGCTGAAACTGGCGCGGCTGCACGGTTGGAAAAAAGGCATCGAAGAGCCGCTGGTGGTGGTGATGGAAAACGCATTTCACGGGCGCACCCTCGGCACCATGGCCGCCAGTGACGGGCCTTCGGTGCGCTTGGGTTTCCAGCGCCTGCCGGGGGATTTTCTTAAGGTGCGCTTTGGCGACTTGGCCGCATTGGCGGCCATTACTGAAAAATTCGGCACGCGCATCGCGGCGGTCCTGCTCGAGCCGATCCAGGGTGAAAGCGGCGTGTTGCCCGCGCCGCCCGGTTACCTGAAGGCGCTGCGCGATCACTGCACGCGCCACGGCTGGTTGATGATGCTCGATGAAATCCAGACCGGTATCGGCCGCACCGGCGCCTGGTTTGCGTTCCAGCATGAAGGCATCGTGCCCGACGTGATAACCCTGGCCAAAGGCCTCGGCAATGGCGTGCCCATCGGCGCGTGCCTGGCCCGAGACGCCGTGGCCCAGTTGTTCACGCCAGGCAGCCATGGCAGCACGTTTGGCGGTAACCCGCTGGCTTGTCGCGTGGGTTGCACGGTGTTGGACATCATTGAAGAACAAGGTTTGCTGCACAACGCCGCGCGACAGGGCGAGCGCCTGCTGGCGCGGTTGCGGGTGGAGTTGAGCGAGCACCCGCAGGTGCTGGCGATTCGCGGGCAAGGCTTGATGGTCGGCATCGAGCTGGCCAGGCCTTACCGTGACCTGGCCCAGCGTGCGGCACAGGAGCAGGGGCTGCTGATCAATGTGACGCGGGGCAAGATCATCCGCCTGTTGCCGCCGCTGACGCTGGATGGCAAAGAGGTTGAGATGATCGTACGGGCCATCACCCGTCTCCTGGATTGAAATGAATCAAACTGTGGGAGCGGGCTTGCTCGCGAAAGCGCAGTGTCAGTCAACGATGGGCTAACTGAAAGGCCGCTTTCGCGAGCAAGCCCGCTCCCACAGGGGATCTGCATCACCTTCAGAGGTCATTTCCATTGAGCCATTCCTGGTTCAGGGTCTCGGTATCGCCCAGGTACTCCAGCAACCAACTCATCGCCGGCGACAACTTATCCTGCGCCCACGCCACACATGACGGGCTGGCCGGAAACGGTCGGCTCAGTTGCAGCGCCACCAGCTCGCCACGCTCGACCCACGGCAATACCTGATGGGCCGGCGCCATGCCCACGCACAGCCCATCGCGCAGGCAGTCGAGTGCCGAGGCCCAGTTGGGCACGACCAAACGGCGCTGGTTATCCAGGGTCCAGGTGTCACGCTTGGGCAGGTTGCGCGAGGTGTCGGTCATGCACAGCGAGGCGAACGGGCGCAGTTGGTCGTCACTGAGCAAGCCGTTGACGCTCGCCAGCGGGTGCTGGGCGCTGACCACACACAGCCAGTTGAGCAGGCCCATGTCCCGAAACGTGAAACGGCTGGCCACCGGCACCGCGCTGGTGGCGCCGATCACAATATCGGTGCGCTCGTCGGCCAGGGCGTCCCACACGCCGTTGTACACCTCGTATTCGAGCAGCAACTCCACCTCGGGGAACTGCCGATAAAAATCCAGCACCAGTTGCCGGCAGCGCTGGGGTTTGACGATGGAGTCCACTGCCACCTTCAACTGGCCGCTCCAGCCATTCGCCACCTGCTGGCACAAGCGCCGGGTGCCAAGCATTTTTTTCATCACCCCGCGGGCTTCGTCTATAAATAGACGGCCGGCGGGCGTCAGTTCCACATCGCGGTGGCGGCGCACAAACAGCGGCACCGCCAGCCACTCCTCCAGCTGGCGCACCGTATAGCTGATGGCTGACGGCACGCGGTGCAATTCCTGGGCGGCGGCGCTGAAGCTGCCATGGCGCGCCACGGCATCGACCACATCCAGTGAGTATTCGGACCACATAGCGGCTGCCTTCAAAATATTTGATTAAAGTGTCCAATTATTATCGCTTCACACACAGCCTGTCAGCTTCATAATGGGCGCCAGTCAGCAAATAGTTTGATGGCAGCACTTACAAGGCTTCAATGAAAAATTCTTTTGGTTTTACCTGGTATCTGGCGGGGCTGAGCATGCTCGGTTATCTGGCCATGGACATGTACTTGCCGGCGTTTGGCGCCATGGGCGAGCAGTTGCAGATCAGTGCGGGCGCGGTCGGCGCCAGCTTGAGTATTTTCCTCGCGGGCTTTGCGCTCGGGCAGTTGTTGTGGGGGCCGTTGTCCGATCGCCTGGGGCGCAAGCCGGTGCTGCTCGCCGGGCTGAGCCTGTTTGTGCTGGGCTGCGCCGGGATGTTTTGGGTCGAGACGGCGCCGCAGTTGTTGGCGTTACGGTTTATGCAGGCGATTGGTGTGTGTTCCGCCGCCGTGAGTTGGCAGGCGCTGGTGATTGACCGTTACCCGGCCGACAAGGCCCACCGCGTGTTCGCCAGCATCATGCCGCTGATGTCGCTGTCACCGGCGTTGGCGCCGCTGTTGGGCGCGATGGTACTGAACCACTTTGGCTGGCAGGCGATTTTCGCGGTGTTGCTGGTGGTGTCAGTGCTGTTGCTGTTGCCGACGTTGTTCCTGCGCAAAATGCCGAAACGTCTGGCCGAGAAGGGCGAACCTTCGCGCCTTGGCTATGGGCAGTTGCTGACCTCCCGCGTGTTTACCGGCAATGTGATGATCTTCGCCGCCTGTTCGGCCAGTTTTTTCGCCTGGCTCACCGCGTCGCCGTTCATCCTTGGCGACATGGGTTACAGCCCGAATGACATCGGCTTGAGTTACGTGTTGCCGACCCTGTCCTTTCTGGTCGGCGGTTACAGCTGTCGCAGCGCCTTGCAGCATTACCAGGGCAAAACCCTGCTGCCGTGGTTGCTGGTGGCTTATTGCATCAGCATGGTCGCGTTGTACCTGGTTGCGACCTTGACGGTGCCGACCCTGACCACCTTGTTGATTCCGTTCTGCCTGATGGCGTTGGTCAACGGTGCGAGTTACCCGATCGTGGTGGCGAATGCGCTGATGCCCTTTGCGGAAAATTCCGGCAAGGCGGCGGCGTTGCAGAACACCCTGCAATTGGGTCTTTGTTTTCTGAGCAGCCTGCTGGTGTCGTCGATGATCGACCAGCCGCTGTTGATCACCGTAATTGTGATGCTGGCGACTGCGCCGCTGGCGGTGTTGGGTTACTGGCTGGCACGGCCGAAAGCCGATAAGTCGGAACTGGCAAACGCTTAAAGCTGAAATACGATCAAAAATGTGGGAGCGGGCTTGCTCGCGAATACGGAGTGTCAGCCAATATATTCGGTACTGACACACCGCATTCGCGACCAAGCCCGCTCCCACATTTGGAGCCGGTTTCTTCAGTTAGAACGTCACTTCCATATTCAGCGTAGGCGTGGAGGTCCGGGTACCCATACCTCCATCCACCCCGAACTTGTTATGCCAGTACTCGTAACCCACCCCCAGATACAGGTTCGGCTTCACGCTTTTACCCGGCCGCACCGCCATCATCAGCGCCGTGCGCATCAGGGTTTCCTGCGCGGTGTCGCGGCCGTGATAATCCTCGCCCTTTTCCCCGACGTAATTGATAAAACCCTGAAACTTCGCCGCATGGTTGGCGATGTCGAACGGGCGCATCCAGGTCAGGTTGAGCATGTAGGTGTCGTCGAAGGTGTGGTTCGACTCTTTCGCACCGGGGATGCCGGTGTGGTTCTTTTCCTTGTAGTACATCAGGCTCAAATCCAGCACGCCGACGGTGTTGAACTTCAACGTCGGGCCGATCACCAGCGCGCGCTTTTTGGCTGAGGCGAAGTTGTTGTTGCGGTTGGCGTCGAAGCCCAGGGTCAGGGCGTAATCCTTGATCAGCCCGGTACCCAACGGCACATCCAATACCCGTGAGGCGTACAGCTGGTGCCGGTACACGGCGTAGACCTCACTGCCACCGTGGTCGGTGCCCTTGCGTGGGTCGCTGCTGTCGGACAAAAACACATCAAGGTTCAGGTAGTTGCTGCCGTACCGGTAGCCGCTGGCGTGGGTAAAGCTGTAGATGCGTTTGCTGAAGTCTTCGGGGTTGTTGGGGTTGGTGAAGTGCTGACCGTAACGAAACCCTGCGCTGTTGTTCATCCATTCCAGCGCGACGGCCTCCCCACCGCCGAGAAGGGTCAATGCGACGGTAGCGCCCTGTAATGCCTTTTTCATTGTGCTAGGTCCTTTGGCGTTCTGGCTCATGACGGCCGGATTGTTTTTGTAACGCCGATGGAGGGTATCTTGTTCGATTGATTGTATACAACTCTATGGACATCCAGTCCAAACATTGCATACAGTGTTCGCACAACAAAAACAGAGAACCCCTCACCATGACTATCCCGAAGGCGTCACCGCAGCGGCCAGAAGATGAGAATCTAGGCGTTGCGGCCAACATGGCTTACGGCCTGCAGCATGTGCTCACCATGTACGGCGGCATCGTTGCCGTACCGTTGATCGTTGGCCAGGCGGCCGGGTTGTCGCCGGCGGATATCGGCCTGTTGATCGCCGCTTCGCTGTTTGCCGGTGGCCTGGCCACGCTGCTGCAAACCCTCGGTCTGCCGTTTTTTGGCTGCCAGTTGCCGCTGGTGCAGGGCGTGTCGTTTGCCGGTGTGGCAACCATGGTGGCGATTGTCGGCAGTGATGGCGCGGGCGGGGTGCCGGCGATTCTCGGGGCGGTGATGGCGGCGTCGTTTATCGGCTTATTGATCACGCCGGTGTTCTCACGGATCACCCAGTTTTTCCCGCCGCTGGTCACCGGTATCGTGATCACCACCATCGGCTTGACGCTGATGCCGGTGGCGGCGCGCTGGGCCATGGGCGGCAATAGCCGGGCAGCGGATTTTGGCAGCATGGCGAATATTGGCCTGGCGGCGCTGACCCTGGTGCTGGTGTTGCTGCTGAGCAAGATCGGCAGCGCGACCATCTCGCGTCTGTCGATTCTGCTGGCCATGGTGATCGGCACCGTGATCGCGGTGTTCCTCGGCATGGCGGATTTCTCCGGCGTCGCCCAAGGGCCGATGTTCGGCTTTCCCACCCCGTTCCATTTCGGCATGCCGACCTTCCATGTGGCGGCGATCATTTCCATGTGCATCGTGGTGATGGTGACGTTGGTGGAGACCTCGGCGGACATCCTCGCGGTCGGCGAGATTATCGACACCAAAGTCGACTCCAAGCGCCTGGGTAATGGCCTGCGTGCCGACATGCTGTCGAGCATGTTTGCGCCGATCTTCGGTTCCTTCACCCAAAGCGCCTTCGCCCAGAACGTCGGCCTTGTGGCGGTCACTGGCGTGAAAAGCCGGTTTGTGGTGGCCACCGGCGGCGTGTTCCTGGTGGTGTTGGGCTTGTTGCCGTTTATGGGCCGGGTGATTGCGGCCGTGCCGACGTCCGTGCTGGGCGGCGCTGGTATTGTGTTGTTCGGCACCGTGGCGGCCAGTGGGATTCGCACGCTGTCCAAGGTGGATTACCGCAACAACATGAACCTGATCATCGTGGCGACGAGCATCGGTTTCGGCATGATCCCGATCGCCGCGCCGAACTTCTACGATCACTTCCCCACCTGGTTCGCGACCATTTTCCATTCGGGCATCAGCTCGTCGGCAATCATGGCGATTCTGCTCAACCTGGCGTTCAACCACTTCACCGCCGGTAACTCGGACCAACAGTCGGTGTTTGTGGCCGGCACTGAGCGCAGTTTGTGCTTCCACGACGTGGCGGCGTTGCGCGATGGCGATTACTTCAGCGGCGGTAAGTTGTTTGATGCTGAAGGGCAGGAGATTCCAGTGGTGGCTGAGGTGCCAAGGAAGGCCCAAAAAGCCGAGACCGTTTAAATGATCGTTCCCACGCTCCGCGTGGGAATGCCGCCCTAGACGCTCTGCGTCGCTCTTAAGATCGTGACGCGGAGCGTCACAGGAAGCATTCCCACGCGCAGCGTGGGAACGATCACACTCAGCCAGCCTTGAGGACTTTGTTCGGCATTGAACACGCCTCGTCCAGAAACTTCACCACCGTCCCCATGCATGCCTGGCGTTCTTCCACGTGGGGCATGTGGCTGGAGTCTTCAAACAGCGCCCAGCGCACGTCGGTGATTTCATCCAGGAACGGCTTGACCACCAAGGGCGTGGCCTCGTCATGCCGCCCGGATATCACCAGCGTCGGCACATTGATCGCCGACAGGCGCCCCATCACGCTCCAGTCCTTCAAGCTGCCGATGATGTGAAATTCGGTCGGGCCGCTCATGGCGTGGTACACCGTCGGGTCGGCGTCCACGGCTGCAAAGGTGCGCGCCACTTCTTCCGGCCACGGGTTTACTCGGCACACGTGCTGGTCATAGAACATCCGCGCCGCCGCCAGGTATTCCGGGTCTTGGTAGGTGCCGGCCTGTTCGTGTTTGAGCAGGGTTTGGTGCACGCCTTCGGGCAACAGTTGGCGCAGGCGGTTGGCTTCGCTGACCCAGGTGCGCATGCAGGTGGGCGAGTTCGCCGGGATAAACGCACGCAGGCCCTTGGGTTGCAAAATCGCATGTTCGCTGCCGAGCATGCCGCCCCAGGATTGACCGAGGATCGCGTAGTTGTCACTGATTTGCAGGTGGTCCAGCAGGTTGTTCAGTTCGTCGAGGAACAGGCCGATGGTCCAGAAAGACGGGTCTTTGTCCGGCAAGTGCGTGGAGCGGCCATTGCCGATCTGGTCGTAGTGAATCACCGCATGGCCGCTGGCGGCGACGTCCTTGAACGCGTCTACATAGTCATGGGTGCAACCGGGGCCGCCATGGAGGATCACCAAGGGCGTGCGGCCGGTGCCCAGGTCGCCGGTGACGCGGTACCAGGTCTGGTAGGCGCCGAAGGCCGCGTAGCCTTCGCGGACTTTCTCGATGAATTCCATTTCGTACCCTGCTCTGAAAAAAGGATCAGGGCTACGATAGTCGGCACGCGGCGTTTAAGTAACTAGCAAAACAGCTAGGTTTTTCCGACGGTTCAATCTTCCAACAGGCGGTAATGGGTCGCGCGCACCACCGCCTGTACGCGGTTCTTGGCGCCCAGTTTGTGCATGGCTGAGGCCAGGTGCAGGGTGACCACCGCCAGTGAGCGGCTTAACTGCGTGGCGATCTCGGCGGCGGTCAGGCCCTCGGCGGCCCATTTCAGGCACTCGCGCTCGCGCTTGGTCAGATGGATATGCGGGTAGGTGCGCAGCTCTTTGCTGAGCAACGGGTAGGCCGCTTCCTGCAAGGCGTGGGTGATCAGGCTGAAGTCCGTCAGGGTCTGCTGGGCATCTTCCAGCACCGTGCCGGCCTTGCCGGTGCGCAGGCCGGTCAGCGACGCGAAGCCGCCGCGCGGCAGGTGGATCGGCACGGTGACGCCGCAGGTCAGTTGGCGTTCATGCAGGTAAGAGGACACGGGCGCATGGCACGGGTCGATGATCTTTTGCAGCGCGGTGTCGGCTTTGGCCTCATAGGACCACACAAACGGCGACACCGTGCTCAAGGCCAGATGCTGCACCGGGTCGATCTGGTAAAACCCTTCGCTGCACCATAACGCGTGCCAGTCCGACGGTGTGTTGCGCGATTCCAGCACCGAAGGCGTGATCAGCGAACCGTCCTGGTCGATGGGCACCGGGGTGTAGTCATACACCAACGCATCAAAGCCCAACTGCTGGGCGAGGATAAACGTGTTGTCGATCTGTTCATCCAGGCTCCTGCCGGGCATGAGGCGGTTGTTGAAGGCGGTAAGTTTGGACAGCATCCGTTCTGCTCCCGAATTCATTTGAATCTCGACTTGCGGCAAGTAGAATGCCACGCCCCGGCGAAGGACTGCCAGGCCAAACCTATAAGAACTACTAGGTTATGGACGCGCGGCATCCTCGGTAGTGTTGGCCAGATCAACGGCCGCTACCTGCCAGGCCGATACAACACAAGGAATGTATGCATGTGGCGTGAAATTGCCCCCGACCAGCAGTACAACTTGCAAGTCGATGGCCATAACCTCGTGGCCTACAGCTTTGGCGACGGCGATGAGGTGCTTTTGTGTCTCAACGGCGGCCCAGGCCTGCCGTGTGATTACTTGCGCGACGCCCATGGCTGGCTCAAAGACCATAACCTGCGAGTGGTTGCATTCGATCAGCTTGGCACGGGCGCATCAGCCAGACCATCAGATGTTTCCCTGTGGGAAATTGGCCGTTATGTCGAAGAAGTCGAAACCGTACGCCAGGCACTGGGCCTGGGCCGCGTGCATCTGCTTGGGCATTCGTGGGGCGGCTGGTTGGGCATCGAGTACGCCATTCACTATCCTGACGCCCTGAAAAGCCTGATCCTGGAAAACACTGTCGGCGATATTCCGCACCTGTCCCAGGAACTCGAACGCCTGCGCGGCGCCCTCGGCAGCGAAACCGTGGCCATGATGCAGCGCCATGAGGCCATGGGCACCCTCGATCATCCGCAATACCAGGCCGCCATTACCTTGCTCAACTACCGCCACGTCTGCCGCCTGGACGAATGGCCGGAGCCGGTCAAGCGCTCCCTGGGCGACTGGAACATGGGCCCTTACGAAACCATGCAAGGCCCCAACGAGTTTCTCTATATCGGCAACCTCAAGGACTGGAACCGCATCCCGGAGATGGCCGAGTTCAAGATGCCGATCCTGATCACCACCGGCCAGCACGACGAACTCACTCCCGCCTGTGCTCACCGCATGAAACTTGCGGCCACACACGCCGAACTGCATGTATTCCCCAACAGCAGCCATATGCCGTTTTATGAAGAGCCCCAGGCGTACTTTCCGGTGCTGCTGGACTTTCTCGCTCGCCACCGAGGCTGACGGATGAATCTTGCGCGTTACCGCTTCGTGCTGTCCCGGCCGCTGCAATTGCTGCCGGTGTTGTTTGGCATCAGCCTGATCACCTTTGTGCTGGTGCGCTCGATCCCCGGCGACCCGGCGCGCGCCTTGCTGGGCTCGCGTAGCACGCCGGATGCGCTGCTGAAAATTCGCGCCCAATACGGCCTGGACCAGCCCTTGTGGCTGCAGTATTTCTACTTCCTCAAGAACCTGCTCAAGGGCGATCTCGGCCAGTCGCTGCTCTATAAAGTCGACGCCTTGAAACTGATCGTCACCCGTATCGAGCCGACGCTGGTGCTGGTGCTCGGCAGTGTGCTGCTGGCGCTGTTGATCGCGGTGCCGCTGGCCACTGTGGCGGCGCGCAACAAAGGCGGCTGGGCGGATAACCTGATTCGCGTGTTCACCACGGTCGGCCTGGGCATGCCGGCCTTCTGGCTGGGCTTGATGCTGATTCTGTTGCTGAGTGTGAAGTGGGGCTTGTTCCCGGTATCGGGCTACGGTCGCACGTTTACAGATAAAGCCCACCACATGGTCCTGCCGTGTTTGACCATTGCGCTGGCGCTGGCAGCGGTGCTGGTGCGCAACCTGCGGGCGAGCATGCTGATGGAGTTGCAGGCCGACCATGTCACCGCCGCCCGCGCCCGTGGGTTATCGGAGGCGGCGGTGTTTCGTCGGCATGTATTGCCCAATTCCCTGGTGCCGGCGGTCAACCTGCTGGCGGTGAATATCGGCTGGCTGATCAGCGGCACGGTGGTGATCGAAAGCCTGTTCGCGATTCCCGGCATCGGCCAATTGCTGGTGCGCGGCATTTTTACCCGTGACTACATGGTGGTGCAGGGCGTGGCCATGGTGCTGGCGTGTGCGACGGTGGTAGTCAACTTCGTCGCGGACGTGGCGACCGTGGCCCTCGACCCACGAGTGAAGATGCAATGAGCAGCCGCCCACTGATTGCGCCGTGGCGTTTGCGCCTGCGCTTTGGTTTTCGCAACGGCCGGCTGACCGCCGCATGGGGCTTGCTGATCCTGTTTATGTGGTTGGGCCTGGCGTTGTTCGCGCCGTGGATCGCGCCGTATGACCCGATTGCGCAGAACACCGATCTGAGCTTGTTGGCGCCCAGCCTTGCCCATCCATTTGGCACGGATAACTATGGCAGAGACATTCTTTCGAGGGTAGTTTGGGGCGCGCGGATTGACCTGCAACTGGCCGTCATCGGCGTGATCTTCCCGTTCCTGATCGGCACTTTTATCGGCGCTGTTTCCGGTTACATCGGCGGGCGCTTCGACAGCCTGTGCATGCGCGTGATCGACGTGGTACTGGCGTTCCCGTTCCTGGTGCTGATGCTGGCGATCATGGCCATTCTCGGGCCGGGCTTGCAGAGCTTTTATATCGCCATGGCGCTGGTGGGCTGGGTGTCGTATGCGCGGTTGATCCGCTCGCAGATCCTGGTGCTCAAAGAAAGCGACTTCGCCCTGGCCGCCAAGAGCCTGGGCTTTGGCCATGGGCGCATTCTGTTTCGGCATTTGCTGCCCAATGCGATGTTTGGCTCGATTGTGTTTTCCATGTCCGACGCCGTGCTGGTGCTGCTCAACGGCGCTGCCGTGAGCTACCTGGGCCTGGGCGTGCAACCGCCGACGGCGGAGTGGGGCACGATGGTCGCCGAAGGGCAGGCGTTTATCACCACCGCCTGGTGGCTTTGCACCTTCCCGGGCCTGGCCATTGTGACCCTGGCCATGGGTTTCAGCCTGCTCGCCGATGGTGTGGCGCAAGTGTTGGGGGATCGTTCATGAGCCTGCTTCAGGTGCAGGACCTCAGTGTGATCGCCAACAATGGCGGGCGTGAGGTCACGCTCGTTGATCGTGTGTCCTTTGATTTGGCCGAAGGAGAAATCCTCGGCCTGGTAGGTGAAAGCGGCTCGGGCAAAACCCTGGCCTGTCGCGCCCTGATGCGCCTGTTGCCGTCGCCCAACCTGCGGGTGCAAGGCGGCGCGGTGCGCCTGGCCGGTCGCGACCTGTTGCAACTCGATGAGGCTGGCATGCGCGCCGTGCGCGGTGGGCAACTGGGCATGATTTTCCAGAACCCCAGCAGTCACCTGGACCCGTTAATGCGCATCGGCGAGCAGATCGCCGAAGGCATCCGTTTGCATCAGGGTGCGTCGAAAAAAGACGCACGCCAACAAGCCATCGAGGTGCTGCGCCAGGTCGGTATTCCCGATCCCAAGGCGCGGGTCGACAACTACCCCCATGAGTTCTCCGGCGGCATGCGCCAGCGCGCGATGATCGCCGTGGCCCTGGGTTGCAACCCGCAGGTGCTGATTGCCGATGAGCCGACCACGGCGCTGGATGTGACGGTGCAGGCGCAGATCCTGCGCCTGTTACTGGAGCTGCGCGACCAGCGTGGCCTGGCGATCATCATGATCACCCATGACCTCGGCGTGGTGGCGCAGACCTGTGATTCCATCGCCGTGATGTACGCCGGGCGCCTGTGCGAACACGCGAGCAAATACGACGTGCTGGCCCATCCGCAACACCCGTACACCGCCGGCCTTATCGATTGCCAACCCGCCCACAGCAGCGGCCACGCCTTGCTGCGCACCATCCCCGGCCAGCCGCCGTTACTGGATGCCTTGCCCGTCGGTTGCCGCTTCAACCCGCGCTGCCCGCAAGTGGCGGCGTTGTGCACTGAGGTGTTGCCCGAAGGTGCGCGCGTGGCCTGCCACTATCCGCTCGGAGAGCGCCCATGAGCCTGTTGCAGATCAAGGACCTGGAGGTGCGGTTTGCCGCGTCCGGCACGGGTATGTTGGGCCTTAATAAACAGTGGGTGAGGGCGGTCAATGGTGTGTCGCTGAACCTGGCCGCAGGCGAAACCCTGGGGTTGGTGGGCGAGTCCGGCAGTGGCAAAAGCACGCTGGGGCGAGCCATTTTGCACCTCAACCCGATCAGCGCCGGGCAGGTGTTGTTCGATGGCGTCGACATGGCCCAGGGCAGTGCGATCGACATCGCCCGCCTGCGGCATGAAACCGCGATGATTTTCCAGGACCCTTACGCCGCCTTGAACCCGCGCCACAGCATTGGCGAAACCCTTGCCGAAGTGTTGAGGGTGCAGCGCAAGGTCGCCCCGCAGCAGATACCGGCTCGCGTGGTCGAGCTGCTTGACCTGGTAGGCCTGCGCCCTGAACTCGCCAGCCGCAAACCCGGCTCCCTCAGTGGTGGCCAGTGCCAGCGCGTCGGCATCGCCCGCGCCCTGGCGGTGGAGCCGCGCCTGATCATTGCCGATGAGTGCGTGGCGGCCCTGGATGTGTCGATTCAGGGCCAGATCATCAACCTGTTGCTGGAACTGCAACAGCGCATGAACCTGGCGATTCTGTTTATCGCCCATGACCTGGCTATTGTGCGGCGCCTGTGCGACCGCGTGGCGGTGATGTACCTGGGCAAGATCGTCGAAGAAGGGCCGGTGGAGGCGGTGTTTACGGCGCCGCGCCATCCGTATACGGCGGCGTTGATCGAGGCGATTCCCGAGATCGATCCGCACCGGCCGTTGCCTGCAGAACCGTTGCCCGGTGAGCCGCCAAGCCCGCTGAAGTTGCCCACCGGCTGCGCCTTTCACCCGCGCTGCCGGCACGCCCGGACGATGTGTTCCGTGGTATTGCCGCCGACCCATTACCTGCACGAGCATCGGTACAGTTGCGTGCTTGAAGAACCTCTGTTTTGACCCACTTCTGCCATTCATGAACAAGGAGTTATGACATGCAAACCCGTCACTTGAAGTTACTCGCCGCCGCGACATTGACCGCCTGGTCCCTCACCGCCGGGCTGGCTCATGCCGCCGGTGTGCTGACCATCGGCTGCCGTGAAGACAGCACCACGTTCGACCCGATCAAAAGCGCACAGAACCGCGATACCTGGGTGTTCGCCAACGTCTACGACACCCTGGTGCGCGTGGATAACCTGGGCACCAAGATGGAGCCGGGCCTGGCCGAAAGCTGGGAGATTTCCAAGGACGGCCTGACCTACACCTTCAAGCTGCGTGACGCCAAGTTCTCCGATGGCTCGGCGATCACCGCCGCTGACGCGGCGTTCAGCCTGTTGCGCATCCGCGACAACAAGGCGTCGCTGTGGGCGGATCCGTTCAACCTGATCAACACGGCCAAGGCCAGCGACCCGCAGACCCTGGTGGTCACCCTGAAAACCCCGGCCGTGGCCTTCCTCTCGCAACTGGCCTCGCCGACGGTGTCGATCCTGTCGGAAAAAGCCATGACCACGATGGGCGAAGACGCCTACTCGGAAAACCCGGTGACCTCCGGCGCGTTTACCGTGGAGGAGTGGCGTAAAGGCGACCGCGTGATCCTCAAGAAGAACCCGAACTTCTGGCAGGCCAACAACGTGAGCCTGGATGGCGTGGAGTGGGTCTCGGTGACCGACGACAACACGCGCATGCGCATGGTGCAGAACAACGAGCTGGACACGGCGATCTTCGTACCGTTCTCCCGCGTGGAAGAGCTGAAGAAAGACAACAACGTGGTGATCCACGCCGACCCGTCGACCCGCGAAGATCACCTGCTGATCAACCACGCCCACGGCCTGCTGGCCAAGCCGCAGGTGCGCGAGGCGCTGGACATGGCCATCGACAAGCCGTCGCTGGTCAAGACCGCCACTTACGGCCAGGGCACCGTGGCCTATTCCTACATCCCCAAAGGCTCGCTGTACCACTACGCCAACAACCTGCAACGCCCGTATGACCCAACCGCCGCCAAGAAGCTGTTGGAAGAGGCCGGCGCCAAGGACTTGAAACTCAACTACGTGGTCAACGCCGGCAATGAAGCTGACGAGCAGATCGCGGTGATCATCAAGGACCAGTTGGCCAAGGTCGGCGTGACCGCCAACCTGCAAAAGGTCGACCCGACCCAAAGCTGGCAGATGCTGGTGGACGGTGAATACGATATTTCGGTGATGTACTGGACCAACGACATCCTCGACCCGGACCAGAAGACCACCTTCGTGCTCGGCCACGACACCAACCAGAACTACATGACCCGTTACAAGAACGATAAGGTTAAAGAGCTGGTGGCGCAGGCACGAATCGAGGCCGACCCGGTCAAGCGTGAGCAGATGTACGTGGAGTTGCAGAAGCTGGCGAAGCAGGATGTGAACTGGATTGACCTGTACTACAGCCCGTACATCAACATCTCACGCAAGAACGTGAGCAACTTCCTGCAAAACCCGCTGGGGCGTTTTACCCTTGAGGAAGTGGTGAAGAACTAATATTTCCAATACGCCAACAATCAAATGTGGGAGCGGGCTTGCTCGCGAAGACGGAGTGTCAGTCAATAGAGATGTCGACTGATCCGCCGCCTTCGCGAGCAAGCCCGCTCCCACAGTTCGTTCCCTGCTGTGTCAGTTGGATCTGCTTAAGTGTTACTGCGCATCAAACGCCTGCCCATTGATCCCGGCGCTGTCCGGCCCCATCAGGTACAGGTACACCGGCATGATGTCTTCCGGTGCAGGCCTTTCCATCGGGTTTTCCCCCGGATACGCCTGGGCGCGCATGCTGGTGCGCGTACCGCCTGGGTTGATGCTGTTGGCGCGTACCGATGCCACGTCTTCCAGCTCATCGGCCAGGGTTTGCATCAAACCTTCGGTGGCAAACTTCGACACACCATAGGCACCCCAATACGCCCGGCCCTTGCGCCCGACGCTGCTGGAGGTGAACACTACCGACGCATCCTGGGACAGCTTGAGCAGTGGCAAGAGTGTGCTGGTGAGCATGAACATCGCGTTGACGTTCACGTGCATCACGCGCATGAAGTTCTCACCGGACAACTGCTCGATCGGCGTGCGTGGGCCGATGATCGAGGCGTTGTGCAGCAGGCCGTCGAGACGACCGAATGCTTTTTCGATCATCGCTGCCAGCTCATCGTATTGATGGGGCAGGGCGGTTTCCAGGTTGAACGGAATCACCACCGGCTGCGGCTGGCCGGCCGCTTCGATCTCGTCATACACCTGAGCCAGGTTGGCTTCGGTCTTGCCCAGCAACAGCACGGTGGCGCCATGGGCGGCATAGGTTTTTGCCGCGGCCGCGCCGATCCCGCGACCGGCACCGGTCACCAGGATCACCCGGTCTTTGAGCAGTTCTGGACGTGCGGAGTAATCAAACATAAAAAACCTCTAAAAATTCAGTAGGTTGCAAACGCTGAATTTGAACCCTACAAAGATCCCCTGTGGGAGCGGGCTTGCTCGCGAATGCTGTGTGTCAGTTGCTGGTTCATTGACTGACACACCGCATTCGCGAGCAAGCCCGCTCCCACATTTAGACCTCCATCGGTTTTAGCAACTGCACAGCGCGTTATCCAGCACTTTGCGCAGTTCCAGCGGGTGGTCCACCACCACGTCGGCGCCCCAGCTGCGTGGGTTGTCGTCCGGGTGGATGTAGCCGAAGGTGACCGCTGCGGTGCGGGTGCCGGCGTCGCGGCCAGACTCGATATCGCGCAGGTCATCGCCCACGAACAGCACGCTGGCCGGGTCCAGGTCGAGCATCTTGCACGCCAGGATCAGCGGCTCGGGGTCGGGCTTGCTGTTCTTCACATGGTCCGGGCAGATCAGCAGCGCCGAACGTTCGGCCAGGCCCAGTTGCTGCATGATCGGCTCGGCAAAACGCAGCGGCTTGTTGGTGACCACGCCCCACACCAGGTGGGACTTCTCGATGTCCTGCAGCAGTTCTTCCATGCCGTCGAACAGCTTGCTGTGGATCGCGCAGCCTTTGAGGTAACGCTCCAGGAATTCCAGGCGCAGCGCTTCAAAGCCAGGGGATTCCGGGTCCATCGAGAAGGTCACGGCGACCATCGCCCGCGCACCGCCGGAAATTTCATCGCGGATATGCTGTGGGTTGATCGGCGCCAGGCCTCGATCGGCGCGCATGGCCTGGCAGATCGCGATAAAGTCCGGCGCGGTGTCCAGCAAGGTGCCGTCCATGTCGAAGAGAACTGCTCGCAACTTCACAGGCTTACTCCTCGCGCAGGGTCTGGATCATGTAGTTGACGTCAACGTCGCTGGCCAGCTTGTAGTGCTTGGTCAGCGGGTTGTAGGTCAGGCCGATGATGTCCTTGACGGTCAACCCGGCCTGACGGCTCCAGGCGCCCAGCTCGCTTGGGCGGATAAATTTCTTGAAGTCGTGGGTGCCGCGCGGCAGCAACTTCATGATGTATTCGGCGCCGATGATCGCGAACAGATAAGCCTTGGGGTTGCGGTTGATGGTGGAGAAGAACACCTGGCCGCCGGGCTTGACCATACGGAAGCACGCGCGGATCACCGAAGACGGGTCTGGCACGTGCTCGAGCATCTCCAGGCAAGTGACCACGTCGAACTGCTCAGGCATCTCTTCGGCCAGGGCTTCGGCGGTGATCTGGCGGTATTCGACGCTCACGCCGGATTCCAGCTGGTGCAGTTGGGCCACGGCCAGCGGCGCTTCGCCCATGTCGATGCCCATCACAGTAGCGCCGCGCTGGGCCATGGCTTCGCTGAGGATGCCGCCGCCGCAACCGACGTCCAGCACCTTCTTGCCGGCGAGGCTGACGCGTTCGTCAATCCAGTTGACGCGCAACGGGTTGATGTCGTGCAGCGGTTTGAACTCGCTTTCGCGGTCCCACCAGCGGTGGGCCAGGGCTTCAAACTTGGCGATTTCGGCGTGGTCGACGTTGCTCATGGTGAATCCTCTAAATCTGATAAATCGGTTATTCAGCCCTGAACGCTGGGTTCAAGACCTTCGTTATTCGCTGTGCCCGCTGATCCGTTGGCCCCAGGCGATGGCCGTGGCGGTCAACTGTTGTTCATCCATGCGGGTCAATCGCCGGTCGTCGAGCAACTGCTTGCCGGCGACCCAAAGGTGTTTCACGCACTCGCGCCCCGTGGCATATATAAGCGTTGAGACCGGGTCAAAGATCGGTTGTTGCGCCAGCCCCGACAGATCAAAGGCGACGATATCCGCCACCTTGCCGACTTCCAGCGAGCCAATCTCGCTGTCCAGGCCCATGGCACGTGCCCCATTGAGCGTAGCCATGCGCAGGGCGCGATGGGCGTCCAGGGCGGTGGCCGAGCCGGCGACGGCCTTGGCCAGCATCGCCGCCGTGCGGGTTTCGCCCAGCAGGTCGAGGTCATTGTTGCTGGCCGCGCCGTCGGTGCCGATGGCCACGTTCACACCAGCCTGCCACAGACGCTCCACCGGGCAAAAGCCGCTGGCCAGTTTGAGGTTCGATTCCGGGCAATGGATGACGCTGGTGTTGCTTTCTACCAGCAAAGCCAGGTCATCCTCGCTGATTTGGGTCATATGAACGGCCTGGAAGCGTGGGCCGAGCAGACCCAGACGGCCCAGGCGCGCCAGCGGGCGTTCGCCGGTCTTGTCCACGGCTTGTTGCACCTCGAAGGCGGTTTCGTGCACATGCATATGGATGGCGGCGTCCAGCTCTTCGGCGATCACCCGGATCTTTTCCAGGTTGTCGTCGCTCACGGTGTAGGGCGCGTGGGGGCCGAAGGTGATCTTGATGCGCGGGTGGTGCTTGAGGTCGCCGAACAGCTCCACGCCTTGGCGAATCGCCTCATCGGCGCTGCCGGCGCCGGGAATCGGGAAGTCGAGGATCGGCAGCGCGATCTGCGCGCGCATGCCGCTGTTGTGTACGCAGTCGCTGGCGACCTTGGGGTAGAAGTACATGTCCGAGAAGCAGGTGATGCCGCCCTTGAGCTGTTCGGCGATGGCCAGGTCGGTGCCGTCGCGCACGAAGGCTTCATCGACCCATTTGGCTTCGGCGGGCCAGATGTGTTTTTCCAGCCAGGTCATCAGCGGCAGGTCGTCGGCCAGGCCGCGAAACAGGCTCATCGCCGCATGGCCATGGGCGTTGATCAAGCCCGGGCTGAGCAGCATGCCCGGCAGCTCGCGAACCTCGCTGGCCGCCAGCTTCAAGGCCGCCGCCCGTGGCCCGATAAACGCAATGCGCCCGTCACGGATGCCCAGACCGTGCTCCTTGAGCACCACGCCAGCGGGTTCGACAGGTACCAGCCAGGTTGGCAGCAGCAATAAGTCGAGCGGGGCGGCAGTGGATGTCATCGCAGGCTTCTTCCCAGGCAGCTATAAAAGAAGGGCGAAGTATACCCGAGCGTCTTGGCTGGCGGATCGCTATAATCGGCGGCTTTTGTTCATGAGTGCGGGGTAAGGGATGCGCGACCGACTGTTAGCTGCAGAGAAAGTGAAGGCCATCGATTGGCGTGATGGCGCACTGCACCTGCTCGATCAGCGTGCCTTGCCCTCGCGGGAAACCTGGGTGGCCTGCACCACGGTGGCTGAAGTCGCCCAGGCCATCCGCAACATGACGGTGCGCGGCGCGCCGGCCATCGGCATCAGTGCCGCCTACGGCCTGGTGCTGGCCGCCCGCGAGCGGATCGCCGAGGGCGGTGACTGGCAGGCAGCGTGGGAAGAAGACTACGCGCTGCTGGCCGATAGCCGTCCGACCGCCGCGAACCTGTTCTGGGCCTTGAAGCGCATGCGTGACCGCCTGGATCGGGTCAAAAAGCACGCAGACCCCTTGGCGGTGCTGGAAGCCGAAGCCATTGCGATCCACGAAAGCGACCGCGAAGCCAACCTGGTCATGGCCCAGTTGGGCCTGGAGCGCATTCGCAAGCATCAGGGCAACGCCCAGGCGATCCTTACCCATGGCAATGCGGGCGCTCTGGCCACCGGCGGTGTGGGCACCGCCCTTGGGGTGATCCGCGCCGCGTTCCTGGAGGGTTTGGTCGAGCATGTCTACGTCAATGAAACCCGCCCGTGGCTGCAAGGTTCGCGGCTGACGGCCTGGGAGTTGGCGGGCGAGGGTATTCCGGCCACGGTGAATGCCGACTCGGCCGGTGCGCATATCCTCAAGACCAAAGGCGTGACCTGGGTCGTGGTCGGCGCCGACTGCATTGCGGCCAATGGTGACGTGATCGGCCCGATCGGCACTTATCAGTTGGCGGTGTGTGCCATGCACCACGGCGTGCGTTTTATGGTGGTGGCGCCCAGTTCGACCCTCGATTTGATGATGGCCACCGGTGATGATGTCAGCCTGGAAGAGCGTGATGCGGCGGAGTTGCTGGCGGTTAACGGTCAGCGGTTGGAGGTTGCGGCGTTTAATCCGGTGTTCGATGTGACGCCGGCGGACCTGATTGATGTGATCGTGACCGAAAAAGGCATCGTCGAACGGCCTGATACCGCCAAGCTGGCCAAGTTGATGTGTCGTAAACGCCTGCATTGAGGACGGTGGCGCTTGCAAGATTGCATTCGCGAGCAAGCCCGCTCCCACACTTGAATTGTGAACGCATTCAAGTGTGGGAGCGGGCTTGCTCGCGAATGGGCCTTCAAAGTCAATAAAATCCTTGGATCTGTACCTTGAAAATAGCATCAACGCACTTCTGAGCCTCTCTCGTCCCCCTCAAGCCTGTCATCCGTCAAATTACTAGCCTCCATGCGCATCAGGGGGATAGGTGCGTGGCGGCGATTGTGATAACATCCGGCGGTTTCCAGGGCCGCCCCGAGGGGTTGCCCATAACGCGCAGATCCGTGTCATAACTCGTTGATTTGTCGTAAGTCGTTGTCAGGCACTCTGCCAGCAACGGCGAGCTTCGTTCGTCCCATATGGATGTGACGAGGTTTCACCCGAAAAAGGAATCAGGCTTCTCATGGGCGAACTGGCCAAAGAAATCCTCCCGGTCAATATCGAAGACGAGCTGAAACAGTCCTACCTCGACTACGCGATGAGCGTAATTGTCGGGCGGGCACTGCCTGATGCGCGCGATGGCTTGAAGCCCGTGCACCGGCGTGTGCTGTTCGCGATGAGCGAGCTGGGTAACGACTGGAACAAGCCGTACAAGAAATCTGCCCGTGTTGTCGGTGACGTGATCGGTAAGTATCACCCTCACGGCGACACTGCGGTGTACGACACCATCGTTCGGATGGCCCAGCCGTTTTCCCTGCGCTACCTGCTGGTAGACGGCCAGGGCAACTTCGGTTCGGTCGACGGCGACAACGCTGCGGCCATGCGATACACCGAAGTGCGCATGACCAAGCTGGCGCACGAGCTGCTGGCCGACCTGCACAAAGAAACCGTGGACTGGGTGCCGAACTACGACGGCACCGAAATGATCCCGGCCGTCATGCCAACCCGTATTCCCAACCTGCTGGTCAACGGCTCCAGCGGTATCGCCGTGGGCATGGCCACCAACATTCCGCCGCACAACCTCGGTGAAGTCATCGACGGTTGCCTGGCCCTCATCGACAACCCTGAGCTGACCGTCGATGAGCTGATGCAATACATCCCTGGTCCGGACTTCCCGACCGCCGCGATCATCAACGGTCGTGCCGGCATCATCGAAGCCTATCGCACCGGCCGTGGCCGCATTTATATGCGCGCCCGCTCGATGATCGAAGACATCGACAAGGTCGGTGGCCGCCAGCAGATCGTTATCACCGAACTGCCTTACCAGTTGAACAAGGCGCGTCTGATCGAGAAGATCGCCGAGCTGGTTAAAGAGAAGAAGCTCGAAGGCATCACCGAACTGCGCGACGAGTCCGACAAAGACGGTATGCGCGTGGTGATCGAGCTGCGTCGTGGCGAAGTGCCTGAGGTGATCCTCAACAACCTCTACGCCCAGACCCAGCTGCAAAGCGTGTTTGGTATCAACGTAGTGGCTTTGATCGACGGCCGCCCGCGCATCCTGAACCTCAAGGACCTGCTCGAAGCCTTCGTGCGTCACCGCCGCGAAGTGGTCACCCGCCGCACCGTGTTCGAACTGCGCAAGGCCCGCGAGCGCGGCCACATCCTGGAAGGCCAGGCGGTAGCGCTGTCGAACATCGACCCGGTGATCGCGCTGATCAAGGCTTCGCCGACGCCGTCGGAAGCCAAGGAAGCCCTGATCAAGATGCCGTGGGAATCCAGCGCCGTTGTGGCGATGGTTGAACGTGCTGGTGCCGATTCGTGCCGTCCGGAAACCCTGGACCCGCAATACGGCCTGCGCGACGGCAAGTACTTCCTGTCGCCGGAACAGGCCCAGGCCATCCTGGAACTGCGTTTGCACCGCCTGACCGGCCTGGAACACGAGAAACTTTTGGCCGAGTACCAGGAGATTCTCAACCAGATCGGCGAGCTGATCCGCATCCTCAACAGCGCCGTGCGCCTGATGGAAGTGATCCGCGAAGAGCTGGAAGTAATCCGCGCCGAATACGGCGACGTGCGCCGCACCGAAATCCTCGATGCGCGCCTCGACCTGACCCTGGGTGACATGATCCCGGAAGAAGAGCGTGTGGTGACCATCTCCCACGGTGGCTACGCCAAGACCCAGCCGTTGGCTGCGTACCAGGCTCAGCGTCGTGGCGGTAAAGGCAAATCGGCTACCGGCGTTAAGGATGAGGACTACATCGCTCACCTGCTGGTTGCCAACAGCCACACCACGCTGCTGCTGTTCTCCAGCAAAGGCAAGGTGTACTGGCTCAAAACCTACGAAATTCCGGAAGCCTCCCGCGCTGCCCGTGGTCGTCCGCTGGTTAACCTGCTGCCGCTGGACAGTGATGAATACATCACCACCATGCTGCCGGTCGAGGAATACACCGAAGGTCACTTCATCTTCATGGCCACCGCCAAAGGCACCGTGAAGAAGACCCCGCTGGAATCCTTCAGCCGCCAGCGCAGCGTGGGCCTGATCGCCCTGGAGCTGGACGAAGGCGACGTGCTGATCTCCGCTGCCATCACTGACGGCGAGCGTGAAGTCATGCTGTTCTCCGACGGCGGCAAAGTGACACGCTTCAAGGAATCCGACGTTCGCGCCATGGGCCGTACCGCCCGCGGTGTGCGCGGCATGCGTCTGCCGGAAGGGCAGAAGCTGATTTCGATGCTGATCCCGGAAGAAGGCAGCCAGATCCTCACCGCTTCGGCGCGTGGTTATGGCAAGCGCACCGCCATCAGCGAGTTCCCGGAATACAAGCGTGGCGGCCAGGGCGTGATCGCCATGGTCAGCAACGACCGCAACGGCCGTCTGGTCGGCGCGGTGCAGGTGCTCGATGGCGAGGAAATCATGCTGATTTCCGACCAGGGCACCCTGGTGCGTACCCGTGTGGCCGAAGTCTCGAGCCTGGGCCGTAACACCCAGGGTGTTACGCTGATCAAGCTGGCCAGCGACGAAACGCTGGTAGGCCTGGAGCGCGTTCAGGAACCATCGGAAGTCGAAGGCGAAGAGCTGGAAGGCGAAGACGGTGCGGTATTCGATGGCGAGGTGATCGCAACCGGCGATGACAGCGTCGACGAGCCAACCCTTGATGCAGCCGCAGACGAAGAAGAACCGCAGGAATAAGCGGACACACAGGGGGCGGATGAAGATTCGCCCCCTTGTTGTTTGTCCGTATGGAAATATCGACAGCCATGGAGATCTAGTGTGGGAGCGGGCTTGCTCGCGAAAGCGGACTGACATTCACCCGAGATGTCGCCTGTTGGATCGCTTTCGCGAGCAAGCCCGCTCCCACATGGGATCGGGTGTCGGCTGATATGTTTGCGTGACTACCACCAGATCAGAGTGAGATTGGATGTGAGCAAGAGAGCCTATAACTTCTGTGCCGGTCCCGCGGCGCTTCCTGAAGCAGTCCTGCAGCGTGCGCAGGGTGAACTCCTCGACTGGCATGGAAAAGGCCTCTCCGTGATGGAAATGAGCCATCGCAGCGATGAGTTCGTGTCCATCGCCACCAAGGCCGAGCAGGATCTGCGCGACTTGCTGGGCATCCCATCCAACTACAAAGTGCTGTTCCTGCAAGGTGGCGCGAGCCAGCAGTTCGCGCAGATTCCGCTGAACCTGTTGCCCGAAGACGGCACTGCCGACTATATCGACACCGGCATCTGGGGCCAGAAGGCGATTGAAGAGGCCTCGCGCTACGGTCACGTCAACGTGGCAGGCACCGCCAAGCCTTACGACTACTTTGCCATTCCCGGTCAGAACGAGTGGAAGCTGTCCAAAGACGCGGCCTACGTGCACTACGTTGCCAACGAAACCATCGGCGGCCTGGAGTTTGACTGGGTGCCGCAAGTGGGTGACGTGCCGTTGGTGTGCGACATGTCTTCGGACATCCTGTCGCGCCCGATCGATGTGTCCAAGTACGGCATGATCTACGCCGGTGCGCAGAAGAACATCGGCCCGAGCGGCATCCTGGTCAACATCATCCGTGAAGACCTGCTGGGCCGCGCGCGTTCGCTGTGCCCGACCATGCTCAACTACAAGGTCGCGGCCGATAATGGCTCGATGTACAACACCCCGCCGGCGTTCGCCTGGTACCTTTCCGGCCTGGTGTTCGAGTGGCTCAAAGAGCAGGGCGGTGTCGCCGCCATGGGCAAGCTGAACGAAGAGAAGAAGCGCACCCTGTACGACTTCATTGACGCCAGCGGCCTGTACAGCAACCCGATCAACCTCACCGACCGCTCGTGGATGAACGTACCGTTCCGCCTGGCCGATGACCGCCTGGACAAGCCATTCCTGGCCGGTGCCGACGCACGTGGCCTGCTGAACCTCAAGGGCCACCGTTCGGTCGGTGGCATGCGCGCCTCCATCTACAACGCTGTCGACATCCACGCGATCAACGCGCTGGTTGCCTACATGGCAGAGTTCGAAAAGGAACACGGCTAATGTCTGAGCAAGAACTCAAGGCCCTGCGTGTACGCATCGATAGCCTGGACGAGAAAGTCCTGGAGCTGATCAGTGAGCGTGCGCGCTGCGCCCAGGAAGTCGCCCGCGTGAAGATGGCGTCCCTGGCTGAAGGCGAAGTGCCGGTGTTCTACCGGCCTGAGCGCGAAGCCCAGGTGCTCAAGCGCGTGATGGAACGCAACAAGGGCCCGTTGGGCAACGAAGAGATGGCGCGGTTGTTTCGTGAAATCATGTCGTCGTGCCTGGCGCTGGAGCAGCCGCTGAAAGTGGCGTACCTCGGCCCGGAAGGCACCTTCACCCAAGCCGCGGCCATGAAGCATTTCGGTCACGCGGTGATCAGCAAGCCGATGGCGGCCATCGACGAAGTGTTCCGCGAAGTGGCGGCCGGTGCGGTGAACTTTGGCGTGGTGCCGGTGGAAAACTCCACCGAAGGCGCGGTCAACCACACGCTGGACAGCTTCCTTGAGCACGACATGGTGATCTGCGGCGAAGTCGAACTGCGCATTCACCACCATCTGCTGGTGGGCGAGAGCACCAAGACCGACAGCATCAGCCGCATCTACTCCCACGCCCAATCCCTGGCCCAGTGCCGCAAGTGGCTGGACGCGCATTACCCGAATGTCGAGCGCGTGGCGGTGTCCAGCAACGCCGAAGCAGCCAAGCGGGTCAAGGGTGAGTGGAACTCGGCGGCTATCGCTGGTGACATGGCTGCGGGGCTGTACGGCCTGACGCGCCTGGCCGAAAAAATCGAAGACCGCCCGGATAACTCTACGCGCTTTTTGATGATCGGCAGCCAGGAAGTGCCGCCCACCGGCGACGACAAGACCTCGATCATCGTCTCCATGAGCAACAAGCCCGGCGCGCTCCATGAGTTGCTGGTGCCGTTCCACGATAACGGGATTGACCTGACGCGCATCGAAACTCGCCCTTCGCGCAGCGGTAAATGGACGTATGTGTTCTTTATCGACTTCATCGGCCACCACCGCGACCCGCTGGTTAAAGGTGTGCTGGAGAAAATCAGTCAGGAAGCCGTGGCACTCAAGGTGCTGGGCTCTTACCCGAAAGCGGTTTTGTGAGGCTTTAACATGAGTGGCAACTTCCTCGCCCTGGCTCAGCCGGGCGTGCAACAACTGTCGCCTTACGTTCCAGGCAAGCCTGTGGACGAGCTGGCGCGTGAGTTGAACCTGGACCCGTCGAAGATCGTAAAGCTGGCCAGTAACGAAAACCCGCTGGGCCCAAGCCCAAAAGTGTTGGCGGCGATTCGTGAAGAATTGACTGAGCTGACCCGCTACCCGGACGGCAATGGCTTCGCCCTCAAGTCGCTGTTGGCCGAGAACTGCTGCGTTGAACTGAACCAGGTCACCCTGGGCAATGGTTCCAACGACATTCTTGAACTGGTCGGCCGTGCGTACCTGGCCCCAGGCCTGAATGCGGTGTTCAGTGAGCACGCGTTCGCCGTCTACCCGATCGTGACCCAGGCCGTGGGCGCTGATGCCCGCGTCATTCCTGCCAAGGATTGGGGCCACGACCTGCCGGCCATGCTGGCGGCCATCGACGCGCAAACCCGCGTGGTGTTTATCGCCAACCCGAACAACCCGACTGGCACCTGGTTCGACGCCCAGGCGCTGAACGACTTCCTGCAGGACGTGCCCGAGCACGTGCTGGTGGTGCTGGACGAGGCCTACATCGAGTACGCCGAAGGCAGCGACCTGCCCGATGGCCTGGATTTCCTGGCGGCTTACCCGAACCTGCTGGTGTCACGCACCTTCTCCAAGGCTTACGGCCTGGCGTCGCTGCGCGTGGGTTACGGCTTGTCCACCGCCGTGGTTGCCGATGTGCTCAACCGTGTGCGCCAGCCGTTCAACGTCAACAGCCTGGCGTTGGCGGCGGCCTGTGCGGCGGTCAAGGATGCCGAGTACCTGGAAGAAGGTCGTCGCATCAACGAAAGCGGCATGCAGCAGTTGCAGGAAGGTTTCCGTGGGCTGGGCCTGGGCTGGATCCCTTCCAAGGGCAACTTCATTTGTGTGGACCTCGGCCAAGTCGCTGCGCCGGTGTTCCAGGGCTTGCTGCGTGAGGGCGTGATCGTGCGCCCGGTGGCCAACTACGGCATGCCGAACCACCTGCGTATCACCATTGGCTTGCCGGCTGAAAACAGCCGCTTCCTGGAGGCGTTGGCCAAGGTTCTGGCTCGTGGTTGATGTCACTGCATTGCAACCTGCTGTGCCTATGATCGGTCGCCTGGTGGTGGTCGGCCTGGGGTTGATCGGTGGTTCCTTCGCCAAGGGCCTGCGTGAAAGCGGGTTGTGCGGCGAAGTGGTCGGTGTGGACCTGGACCCGCAATCGCGCAAGCTGGCGGTGGAGCTGGGTGTGGTGGACCGCTGTGAGGCAGACCTGGCGCTGGCGTGCCAGGGCGCGGATGTGATCCAGCTCGCCGTGCCGATCCTGGCGATGGAGAAGTTGCTGGGCTTGCTGGCCGACATGGACCTCGGGCAGGCGATCCTTACGGACGTCGGCAGCGCCAAAGGCAATGTGGTGCGCGCCGCCAAACTCGCGTTTGGCGGCATGCCGGCGCGTTTTGTACCGGGCCACCCGATTGCCGGTTCCGAGCAGAGCGGTGTCGAGGCATCCAATGCGCAGTTGTTCCGTCGCCACAAGGTGATTCTGACGCCGCTTGAGCAGACCGATCCGGCGGCCTTGGCGGTGGTGGATCGGCTGTGGCGCGAGTTGGGCGCGGATGTCGAGCATATGCAGGTTGAGCGCCACGACGAAGTGTTGGCGGCGACCAGCCATTTGCCGCACTTGCTGGCCTTTGGCTTGGTGGATTCGTTGGCCAAGCGCAACGAAAACCTTGAGATTTTCCGTTACGCCGCCGGCGGCTTTCGCGATTTCACGCGGATTGCCGGCAGTGACCCGGTGATGTGGCACGACATCTTCCTCGCCAATCGCGAAGCGGTGTTGCGCACCCTGGACACCTTCCGCAGCGACCTCGACGCCTTGCGCGATGCGGTGGATGCGGGTGATGGCCACCAATTATTGGGCGTGTTCACCCGTGCGCGGGTGGCGCGTGAGCATTTCAGCAAGATCCTGGCGCGCCGGGCCTACATGGAAACTGCTGTGAACGCCGATGAGCAGACCTTTCTCGCCAACCCGGGCGGCCGCTTGAGCGGGCAGATCCGCGTGCCGGGCGACAAGTCGATCTCCCATCGCTCGATCATGCTGGGTTCATTGGCCGACGGCGTGACCGAAGTCGAAGGTTTCCTCGAAGGCGAAGATGCCTTGGCAACCTTGCAGGCGTTTCGTGACATGGGCGTGGTCATTGAAGGGCCGCACCACGGGCGCGTGACGATTCATGGTGTGGGTTTGCACGGTTTGCAGCCGGCGCCGGGGCCGATCTACCTGGGGAATTCCGGCACGTCGATGCGGCTGCTGTCCGGGTTGCTCGCGGCGCAGCGCTTTGACAGTGTGTTGACCGGTGATGCGTCGCTGTCCAGGCGCCCAATGAGCCGCGTGGCCAAGCCGCTGCGGGAAATGGGGGCGGTGATCGAGACCGGGCCGGACGGGCATCCGCCGCTGACGATTCGCGGTGGCCAGGCGCTCAAAGGCCTGGACTACTCGATGCCGATGGCCAGTGCGCAGGTGAAGTCCTGCCTGTTGCTGGCCGGGTTGTATGCCGAGGGCAAAACCTCGGTGACCGAGCCTGCGCCGACCCGTGACCATACCGAGCGGATGTTGCGTGGGTTTGGTTACCCGGTGGCGGTGGAGGGCGCTACAGCCTCGGTCGAACCGGGCCATGCATTGACCGCTACACAGATAGAAGTGCCGGGGGATATTTCCTCTTCGGCGTTCTTCCTGGTGGCGGCTTCGATTGCCGAAGGCTCCGAGTTGTTGCTGGAGCACGTTGGTGTCAACCCGACCCGCACCGGCGTGATCGATATCCTGCGCCTGATGGGCGCGGATATCACCCTGGAAAACCCGCGTGAAGTGGGTGGCGAACCGGTTGCCGACCTGCGCGTGCGCGCCGCTGCATTAAAAGGCATCGAGATTCCCGAAGCCCTGGTGCCGCTGGCGATCGACGAATTCCCGGTGTTGTTCGTGGCGGCGGCCTGCGCCGAAGGGCGCACCGTGCTGCGTGGCGCCGAAGAACTGCGGGTCAAGGAGTCCGACCGCATCCAGGTCATGGCCGATGGTCTGTTGGCCCTTGGCGTGAAGTGTGAACCGACACCTGATGGGATTATCATTGACGGTGGCCCAATGGGCGGTGGCGAAGTGCAATCCCATGGTGATCACCGCATTGCCATGGCGTTCAGTGTGGCTTCCCTGCGGGCGGCGGCGCCGATTCGTATCCGTGACTGCGCCAATGTAGCTACGTCTTTTCCGAACTTTCTTACACTGTGTGCCCATGTCGGCATCCGTGTTGCCCAAGAGGCTCAATTGTGAATATCAAAGCACCGGTGATTACCATCGACGGGCCAAGCGGCTCGGGCAAAGGCACGATCGCCGGCATTCTGGCCAAGCGCCTGGGCTGGTGCCTGCTGGATTCCGGCGCGCTGTACCGCCTGCTGGCCTTTGCCGCACGCAACCATGGCGTCGACCTGACCAACGAAGAATCCCTGAAGCTGCTGGCGGCGCACCTTGATGTGCAGTTCGTCGGCGCGACGGAAGGTCATCCGCAACGCATCATCCTCGAAGGTGATGACGTGACCGATGATCTGCGCAACGAACAAGTCGGCTCCTGGGCCTCCCAGGTTGCCGCGCTGCCGGCCGTGCGCGACGCATTGCTGCAGCGCCAGCGGGCGTTTCAGGAGCCGCCGGGCCTGGTGGCTGATGGCCGTGACATGGGCACCGTGGTGTTTCCCGAGGCGCCGCTGAAGATTTTCCTGACCGCCAGCGCCGAGGAGCGTGCTCGCCGCCGTTACTTGCAGTTGAAGGGCAAAGTCGATGGTGTTAGTCTGTCGAGTCTGCTAGATGAGATCCGTGCACGCGATGAGCGTGATACCCAGCGTGCGGTAGCCCCGCTAAAGCCGGCGGCTGACGCCATACAGCTGGATTCCACGGAGTTGTCCATCGAGCAGGTGCTGGAACGCATCTTGAGTGAAATCGCCATTCGCGATATCGCCGGGTGATCAAGAAGGCCGCAGGGGACCAGTCATAGTCCTGCGGTGGCTTCTTTTAACTGAAACTGACCCACACCGTCTGGGGTGTGGAGATGGGCGTATTCTTCGCCCTTATCAACAGGAATTAAAATGAGCGAAAGCTTTGCGGAACTCTTTGAAGAAAGCCTAAAAACCCTGAACCTTCAGGCAGGCTCCATCATCACCGGTGTTATCGTTGATATCGATTACCAAGCTCGCTGGGTAACCGTTCACGCTGGTCTGAAGTCTGAAGCTCTGATCCCGCTGGAACAGTTCTACAACGATGCTGGCGATCTGACTATCAATGTCGGTGACGAAGTTCACGTTGCTCTGGACTCGGTTGAAGACGGTTTCGGTGAAACCAAGCTGTCCCGTGAAAAAGCCAAGCGCGCTGAATGCTGGATTGTTCTCGAAGCAGCCTTCGCAGCTGAAGAAGTGGTCAAGGGCGTTATCAACGGTAAGGTTAAAGGCGGCTTCACTGTCGACGTTAACGGCATCCGTGCGTTCCTGCCAGGTTCTTTGGTCGACGTTCGTCCTGTGCGCGACACCACGCACCTGGAAGGCAAAGAACTCGAATTCAAGGTCATCAAACTCGACCAGAAGCGCAACAACGTTGTCGTTTCCCGTCGCAGCGTCCTGGAAGCAGAGAACTCCGCCGAGCGTGAAGCTCTGCTGGAATCCCTGCAGGAAGGCCAACAAGTCAAAGGTATCGTCAAGAACCTCACCGATTACGGCGCATTCGTCGATCTGGGTGGCGTCGATGGCCTGCTGCACATTACCGACATGGCCTGGAAGCGTATCAAGCATCCTTCCGAAATCGTCAACGTTGGCGACGAGATCGATGTCAAGGTTCTGAAGTACGATCGTGAGCGTAACCGCGTTTCCCTGGGCTTGAAGCAGCTGGGCGAAGATCCATGGGTTGCTATCAAAGCTCGTTACCCGGAAAGCACTCGCGTAACCGCGCGTGTTACCAACCTGACCGACTACGGCTGCTTCGCAGAGCTGGAAGAAGGCGTGGAAGGCCTGGTACACGTTTCCGAAATGGACTGGACCAACAAGAACATCCACCCTTCGAAAGTCGTACAAGTCGGCGACGAAGTGGAAGTTATGGTTCTGGACATCGACGAAGAGCGTCGTCGTATCTCCCTGGGCATCAAGCAGTGCAAATCTAACCCATGGGAAGATTTCTCTGGCCAGTTCAACAAGGGCGATAAAATCTCCGGCACCATCAAGTCGATCACCGATTTCGGTATCTTCATTGGTCTGGACGGCGGCATCGACGGCCTGGTTCACCTGTCCGACATCTCCTGGAACGAAGTGGGCGAAGAAGCTGTTCGTCGTTTCAAGAAGGGCGACGAGCTGGACACCGTTATCCTGTCGGTTGACCCAGAGCGCGAGCGCATCTCCCTGGGTATCAAGCAACTGGAAAGCGATCCGTTCTCCGAGTACGTTCAAGAGAACGACAAAGGCGCAATCGTTAAAGGCACTGTGAAAGAAGTTGACGCCAAAGGCGCCATCATCGTTCTGGCCGACGATATCGAAGCGACTCTGAAAGCCTCCGAAATCAGCCGTGACCGCGTTGAAGACGCGCGCAACGTTCTGAAAGAAGGCCAGGAAGTAGAAGCCAAGATCATCAGCGTTGACCGCAAGAGCCGCGTGATCCAACTCTCCATCAAGTCCAAGGACGAGATCGAAGAGAAAGAAGCAATCCAGAGCCTGCGCGACAAGCCAGCTACCTCTGACATCGCTTCGGGTCCGACCACTCTGGGCGACCTGCTGCGTGCACAAATGGAAAAACAGAACTAAGTTCTGTCAGACCATAGAAAAAGGGCGACTTCGGTCGCCCTTTTTTGTGCCTGAAATTCGTTGAATCAACAAGTTAGAACCAAGGCGTGCAGCCCAGTGTCAGAGCTGACTATAGTTCTTAACAAATGCTCCGCCGTGTTGTTGTTTCAATAAGGATTTGAATGAACAGGCTTATCGTTTTATTCGCAGTGGTGCTGCTGGCCGGCTGCACTGCCACCAATGCCAAAACCCACGCCAAACGCGGCGTCAGCGGCATCGAGATCGATTGCTCGGGCCTAGGCAGCAATTGGGACAAGTGTGAGAAGCGCGCTGCCCGAGAGTGCAAGATGCAGGGCTACAAGGTCATCACCCGATCCAGTGACGCCAAGGACGAAGAGGGTGACTATCTGTTCGGCTGGAACCCTGCCGGCGCTGTCACTCGTACCATGTTGGTGATCTGTAATTGAGGGGGTCAAGCATGAGTTCCGGGTATCCGTTGATGCTGCAGATAAGTTGGCAGGTGGGCTGTTCAAATTCACCAAGTCATGCTAAAACCTTCGAAGCGCTTTTCCTAGCTGCTTGAAAAAGAAGGGAAAAATATGACGAAGTCGGAGTTGATCGAACGAATTGTCACCCATCAAGGGCTGCTTTCATCCAAGGATGTAGAGCTGGCTATCAAGACGATGCTTGAACAGATGTCCCAGTGCCTGGCTACCGGGGACCGCATTGAGATCCGTGGTTTTGGCAGTTTCTCCCTGCACTACCGCGCACCGCGAGTAGGTCGCAACCCGAAAACCGGGCAATCCGTCAGCCTTGACGGCAAGTTTGTGCCTCACTTCAAGCCGGGCAAGGAATTGCGCGATCGAGTTAATGAGGATGAAGACGAGGTTTGATACTCGTGAGGGAGGCGGCATGAGTAGATTCAAGCGTGTTATTGCACTGCTGGTAGTGTTGGTGCTGCTGCTGTGCATCGTGGCATTTGTGCTAGAAAATCAACAGTCGGTTTCCCTGCAGTTCCTGAGTTGGGCAGCCCCGCAGTTGCCAATTTCTGTTTTCGTAGTGCTCGCTTTACTGGTTGGAATGCTTATTGGCCCACTGATGGCGTGGGTTGCCAGGGCGCGGCGCAAGACTCGGGTTTGATCCTGGCCACTGTTCATGTGCGGCAGGAAGGGGAGGCGATCGCCGCCCCTGTGGACGTTTCAATTCGGCTCTTTCTCTCCGGCCCTGAACTTTACGGCCAGCGCGATCAGCGGCAGATAGGCCACCAGCAGTCCCAAAAAGCCATCCACCGTGCCGTTGCCCACGAGCAGCGCCACAGGCAACAGCCATCCAATGTTGATTGCCGCTACCGCCAGGGTGACAGGCGCATGTTTGCCGAACTGGCGAGAAGCAAACTGGTAGGCGTGGCTGCGGTGGGCCTCATAGACTTTGTCGCCTCTGAGCAGGCGGCGCAGCAAGGTCCATGTCGCGTCGGTGATAAACACACCCAGCAGGATCAGCCAGCTCCACAGCAGCTGCGGCGTGACCCAGGCCGCCTGTAGTGACAACACCCCCAGCGTGATGCCCAGGAATCCGCTGCCCGCATCGCCCATGAAAATACGGGCTTTTGGGAAGTTCCAATACAGGAAGCCAACGACTGCAAACGCCAGTAACAACGGCGTAAACGCGATCAGCTCGTGACCTGTAAGCCAATAGAGCAGCGCACTGCCAAGACAGACGCAAATAGCCTCGACGCTGGCTATTCCATCAATTCCATCCATGAAGTTATACAAGTTCAGCAGCCATACCAGGTAGACGGCTGCCAGCATATGGCCGATCCAGCTCAAGTCGACGGCGAATCCCGCCACCACCAGCGGCGGCAGGCCACCGATCCAGAACAGTGCCCATGCCGCGGCTATAAAGTGCCCTAGCAGGCGCCAACGTGCGCTGATATGACCATGGTCGTCTAAAAAGCCCAATACCGCGATGCCGGTACCGGCGCCCAACAATGCGTACGTGAGTGGCCATGCAATCAGGCCAAGGCTGGCGGTCAGCAATAGCGCTAACAAAAAGCTGACGACGATCGAGACACCGCCGCCCCTGGGCGTAGGCACGACGTGCGAGCTGCGCGCATTCGGGATGTCGATCAGGCTTCGCGCCAGGGCGTAATGACGCAAGGCCCCGGTTAAAAGGAGTGCGACAATCGTCACAGCCGGTAATAGCCACCACATATTCATTTAGTTTGCATTTCCAAAAAATGTTTTCCTGTTTGACTCAGTGCCTGATCAACGCTGCTCGGCGGTGTCCAGCCCAGTAGTTCGCGAGTCTTGCCAATATCGACCTGCAGGGAGCCGCATAGCCTTTGAGCGAGTGCCCGGCGACCCAGCGCCGTGGCGCCGGTTTGCAGCAACCAGCTCGGCACAGGTAGCAAGCGTGCGGGCTTGTTCAGTGCCGTTCCCATTCGACGCAAAAGCGCGGTGGTCGAGAGGTCCTCGCCGTCACTGACCAGGAAGGTTTGATTGGCGGCAGCGGGGTGCTCGGTGCACGTCACAATCAAATCAACCAGGTTGTCCAGGGCAACCAGGCTGCGTCGATTGTTCACGGCCCCGAAGGGCAAGGGCAGGCCTTTATGCAACCAGCGCATCATGCTCAGGAAGTTCGCTTGAACGCCGGGTCCGTAAACCAATACGGGACGAATGATCACCACCTCCATGCCGGTTTCAGAAGCCAGTGTTCGCAGGCCTTGTTCTGCTTCCTGTTTGGAGATGCCGTAGGGGTCGGTAGGGGCTGTGGGACCGTCAGCCGTATACGGCGCGCCGGTCGCCGTGCCCTCGCCATTGACCTTGATCGAGCTGATAAATATAAAGCGTTTAACCCCGGCAGCCGCCGCCTGGCGGGCCAGGTTCAGGGTGCCTTCGACGTTGACCCGCCGGTATTCGGCAAGTGGATCGGTGGCTGCGTCACTCATGACATGGACCCGGGCGGCCAGGTGGATCACCGTATCCTGGTGCTTGAGCAACACCTGCCAATCCTGATCGTCGGATAGCCCGCCGATAAGGCGCTGGTTGACGCGCGGATCGAGGTCGGCCTTGAGCCCGCGTACAGCAGCGGTAATCGAGTGCTGGCGTTGTAGCAGTGGCGCGATTAACCCGCTACCGACAAAGCCGCTCGCTCCCGTCAGGAGGATTTGCATAATCAACGAGTTCCTGTGAGTGAAAGAACATCATTCGCCATTTCGCGCATGATGCGCCCGCGTGCGAAACGCTCGACGAAGGCATGGCGCGGGCGCGTCTTAATATTGAGCGTCTCGAAGGACTGGATCCCTGCGGCAGCGTCACACGGCGCAAACACGGCAGCGTTTTCAATATGTTCAGAGACAAAGCCGGCTGCGTAACCCGAGATACCCGCCCAGATCGGTTTGCCCAGTGCCGCGTATTCAAACACTTTCGATGGCAAGACCTTGCGGAAGGCGTCGTGGTCGTTCAAATGCAGAAAAAGCACATCCGCCGCCTGATAAGCCTCGATCAATTGTTCGCGCTTGACCGGTTTCAAGAGTTCAACGTTAGTACAGGCGTGAGTGACAAGGGCTTGTTTTAACAGCCCGATCCGGCCTCCGTCGCCGATCACTCGGAATCGCACCTTCCCCTCAAGCTGTTTGGCCAGTTGGGGGATAATGTTGTGCAGCCCCTGGCCTTCACCGATATTTCCCGCATAGACAATGTCCAGAATCGGGTTGGGCACCTTTTCTTCAGCCACCGGTTGCGCATCCAGAAATTCGCCATCGATGCCATTTGTATAGGTGGAGTAGCGCTGATCGGGATAGCGTGATTTGAAGTAGGGAAGAAAACCTTCAGAGACCAGGTTGACCTTTTGCGCCGAGTGAATGGTAAAGCGTTCAACCAGCGATAATAAGGGTTTAAGCAACCAGACTTTTTCTTTGGACAGCACATCCTTGATGGTGTCGACAAAGATATCGCGTATGTCCAGGTAGAGCGGCGTTCGTTTTGTGCGTGCGATCACCGCTCCCAGCGTAGCGGTCATCAGGCGTGAAGAAGTCGCATAGACAAGATCGTAGTCCTGGTTTCGCACAATCTTGCGTGCAGCGTTGGCATACACCAGAAACGCTCTTGCTTGATCGACCATCCCGCTCTTGTGGCCAGGCAGGGCCACTCGGCGGATGGTGAGCCTGGGGTGCGTTTCCAGTTCCGGGGCTTGACTGCTGAAGGAGCTGTAGCGATTCGGCAGGGTTGTGATCAACTCGATATGGGCGTCTGCGGGCAGTTGTTCCAGAAGTGCATCCACCAGTGCCGTCGTGCGGAATGAACCGGCTGACAGATCAGGCTGGTAGTAAAAGCTCAAAATCAAAAGTTTCACGTAAGCCTCACCAGGTTATGCGGGTGGTCAGTTTGTCTGTCGACATTTCAGCGACGATGCACTGATTGGGAACAGACTTGCCGAATTCCGGATGCCATGTGGAAGACACCACATTGATCCGGGTTGCGCCCTCTAGTGTCGCGACAGCGACCTGACCGCCGGGCAGGGTGATCGTTACCTTGTTGCCATGTTGAGTGGTGCGGATATCAGGGTGTAAAAATAGCCTTGAGACAGCGTGATCGAATGTGCCGGATACGGCATCTATCACCTGTAATTCACCGGCCATCGCAACCCACTCGCGAACGTGCAGGTTTTTCCCCGGTAGGCGCAGGTAGCCGTCATGGCTGCCACTGACCCGTACGGTATCGACTGTTTGTTCCAGCTCACCCACGGTGGTGCGTGCGCGTCGTGCGACCCTGAATCCGGCCCAGACTTCAGATGAGTTTTCACCGTTCACTTCTATTGTGTTGTGCGCTGCCGTGCTGCGTTGACGTTGACGCTCTGGGCCTTCGCCGTATTGAGACGTGCCGGAGTTGACGAACACGCGCTGTCCAAACAGGCTGAGTTCGAAGCTCAGGGTGTCCGCATGGGTGTGACCTGGCTGGTAATCAGGCGCAACCTGCGCAAGGTTCAACAAGGCTTTGCACCGATCGCCAAAATTGATCGCCACGTAGCCACTTTCAGTTTGGTGTACAGCTGCAATCGTAGTGGTGGACGTGTCATTGCGCGCACGGCACCCCAATTCAAACGCGTAGGCCTCTATATCCAGCAGTGTGGGGGCAATGCCGAATGCCGAGTCATTGAAGAATGGAATGCCACCATCCGGGTGCTGGAGGCTGCGCAACCAGACCAGGCCTTGCTCAATCTGCTGCTTCCATTGGTTTTTGCGAGTGTTAAGTTCCGGCAGCTCGGAGTGAGTGGCCAGGTTCAGCAGGTCGCAGATGTCCCAAAGAAGAGACGCGTGGTACATGGGGGACAGTTCGAAGTGCGCACCGTCCGCAAGAAACTGCTCCTCGATTTCCTCATCAAGGATCTTTAACCCCTTGGGCAGCCAGCTGTCTGCCCGATCGCCGTTCAGAAAGCTCCCGGCAAACACCAGCGCCTTGCCATTCACGAACAAATGGTTGGCGAGAATGTGATATTCGATCTGTTCGGACAGCGCGTGGGCCTGTGTCGCCAGGCTGTCCAGCCAGTGAGGTTCCAGGGTCGGTTGTTGTTCAAACCACTTGACCAGATTTACGATGCGCAGAGATAGCGTATACGGTTCCCAGCCGCATCCATGGAAGGGTGGATTGTTTGCTATCCAACTGTTGACCAGGCGCCTGTCGAAGTCTCTTCGGTCCTCGCCTGAAGAGGCCAGGTGATCCAGATAATGCAGGTTGTACTGCCAAATTTTCGGTCGTGTCTGATCGTGCCAGTCAATCGGCGCCGTCAGCCCCATGAATTCAAACTGTTCGTCGGCACCGAAGCGCGAGGCACACCAATGGGGAGCCTTCGCCAGGTCAACTCCAGGGCGCCGGGTAAAGCCTTGCGCCGAAAAAGGCCGGACTTTAGCGAAGCGATAGTAAAGACGGTAAACGATCTGCTTCAATCGCAGCATTTTAACGGTGTGGTAGAGCTTGATTATTCGTTGCATCAACGTCCTGCTTGGGTCAATCACTTGAAAGTTAAAGTAGTGAGTACTGCCTGACGCCCGTTAAGGGAAATTGATTTTCAGCCAACGCTCGAAGTACACCATCTGCCAGAGTTTGTAGGTGTTGTTTGCGCTGCCTGAAAAATGATTGTTCACTAACTTTTCCACTTCCTCTCGGGCTACGTAGGTGTAAATACGCTCGAACTCGGTGAGCAGGCGTTGTTGGCCTATGCGTTGGATAATGCCATCCAGAGGTGGGTTGAAGCCTGTTTTGGGACGATCAACCAATGAGGCGGGAAGCAGACTTTTCAGCAGCTTCTTGAGTGGGGCCTTTGGTGCTCCGCCTTTAAGCAAATCTGCACTTGAGGTTGCAAGACCGCTGGCCACCACGCGCTCGTCCAGCAAGGGGACGCGCAGTTCGATACTGGCCAGCATACTGGCCTTGTCCGAGACACTCAGGTTATGGCTCAAGAAGCCTGTCTGGTCAAAATGCTGTGCACATTTGACTTTGTCTTCAATGGCGCCGGTGTACTGATCCATTACGCCGGACAGGCGTTGCTTGTAGTGTCGTTCAAGCTCGCTGTAATCACGAAAAAAGCCCTGCAACTCTTGGCGGGAGAAGTACCCCAGCATGCGCGAATACGCCAGCGGCCAATAGCTTTCCTGAGCGTAGGACACCAACCGTTCAAACTTTTTATCGAGCCGCTTTGGAAATAACTTGAGCGTTAGCAGTGCACTTAATACGGGATACAGCCACCTGATGAGTGTGTGATGCTTGAGGACTGTGTAGCGTGGGTAACCTGCAAACGCCTCATCTCCACCCATGCCACTGAGCATGACGGTATACCCACTTTTCCTGGCTTCGGTGGACAAGCGGTAGGTTGCCCAGAACGTATAGTCGGATACCAGTTCTTCGGTGTTGGCCGCGACGAAGTCGATGGACTCGAACGGGTCTGTATTTGAGTCGAGAATCTCGGTGACCACCAGCTTTTTGCCAAGGTGTTCGGCGATCCTGGCGGAAAACTTCGTATCCACAGTGGAGTCGTCCGTTGCGTCGTACTGTGCAAAAAATAAGTCGGCATCACCGGTGAAACTTGCCAGGATGCTGGAGTCTGCGCCACCACTGAAAAACACCCCGACCGGTACGTCCGCTTCCAATTGGCGCGTCACGGCAGAGCGCACATCCTGCGCGAGGCTTTGCTCGGTCTTGAAGTTCATCGCGCTCTGGTAACGCTGGGTTGTGGTCTTGCCGGTTGCCAGGTCGAACGCCAGGTAACTGCCGGGCATCAGTTTCTTGATGGATGTGTAGCCGGTGTTGGGTTCGTAAAGAAAGCCGTTGTTGAAAAACTCAAAGACATCATCCGGGTCTATGTCGGTGTTTACCTGCGAGAAACATTTGAGGCCGCGGATTTCCGAGCAGGCGTAGAAGCCGTCGGTGCCGGTGTAGCAATACACCGGCTTGATGCCAACGACGTCCCTGACCAGAAACGTTTTTTTGCGCGGCTCATCCAATATGACAAATGTGAACATGCCTTCAAGCCGTGCAAAGGCCTGCTCTTGATACTCTACGTACAATTGCAGGATAACTTCGGTATCGGAGGTGCCTTTGAAGGTATAGCCTTTTTCGATCAGTTGCCGGCGCAACTCGTGATGGTTAAACACCTCGCCATTGAACACGATGCTTACACCATGATTGTCGGCAAACATCGGCTGGCTGCCAGTGGGTGACAAATCCAGAATGCTCAGCCTGTTGTGTCCCAGGCCTACCTGATAGCCCGCGACACTGGCGAAATAGGTGCCGGATGCATCCGGGCCACGGTGCCGTGTAACCGCCAGGCTTTTTTCCATTTGGGCCTGGGTCTCGGGTACGCCATCTTTGACTGCAAAAAAGCTGAGGCCGCACATTATACCGACGTCTCCCTGGTGTCTTTGACGACCATTACCGGCCGGGTGTTGGAGAGTGACGCTGGATGCCCGTCAGGCAAGGCGGTACCCATGATTTGATTTGAATGCTTATGCGCCAGCATTACGCCCCAAGCTGCTGCGAGCAGTAAGTTGAAGGAAATCAGGCGAAACACCGCGAAGAACAACCCGTAGATCGCCAGCGTTATGACCGCCGTGCGAATCACGGTGAGGTGAACGGGGTCGGATTTCAGAGTGGTGAACCGATACAAAACGGGAGCGCCGAGGACAGTGATGTACATCAGCAGCCCCAGGATGCCGCCGACCATCAGCATGTACAGTGGCCAGTTATGGATATAGCCAACTGACTCCGTGAATGAATCACCGCCGGGTCTCTCCCAGCGCATCTCGTGTTTGATCCCGATACCGTTACCCAGCGCGGGGTGATCCTGAAACATGCGCCAGGCGATTTTATATTCCTGTACTCGGGAAGAGACGTTGAAGTCCTGCTTCTCGTTGGCAGCAGGCTTGGACTCCGAGACTACTGGCGCGGCAGCGTCAGGTTGCGTGCGATTCTCTCCCATGGACGCAATGGAAGAGGTTGCGATAGGCAGTGCCGTATTCGCCAGGGAGTTCATGCGCCCCAGCCATACGTCTTGCATGCCGGTGGCAAAAATAAACACAAGGCTAAACAGCGCTTGAATGACAATGCCGGATACTACTTTCAGCCGTAAATGCTTGTGCGCGAAAAAGGTATAGAGCGCGAACAAGCCAATGACCAGAAGCGCACTGATCAGCATGCTTCGTGTGAATGTGATCAGCACTGCGGCCGTGCAAAGCAGCGATATCAGGCCACTGATCCATGCAACCCTTCGGTCAGGCGTCAACGTGCCGACGACATACCCGAGCACCATGCCCAGCGGCAGGATCGCGTCTGTTGCTTGCGCCAGCACCATGGTGATGCGATCACGCATGGGGCCCTGTGCGTTAACGTTGCGCAGCGCTTCTTCATAAGGGATTTTTACCATCTCCCCGTTGACCTGAAGGGTCCAGTACGGCTGCCACAAGCCGTGATAGAAGTAATAGAAAACGATGTAGCCTGCGGTCAGTAAAATCAGGGTTCCCACCGAAGCGCCGAGCCAACGATTGTTATTTTCTTCGCGGCCTACCAATGCGCAGATCGGGATCAGTGCATAGATAAACAGAAAGGGCATCACCCCTCTGATCCAATCAGCCATCGGAACATGGTGGTACATCGCTACAACCAGGTTCAGCACTAGAAACCCCAGGCCTATTAGCAAGGGGGCGGCGAACAGACGCAGGACCGATCTGAAACCCAGAGTACGGAGCAATTTGATCAACGCGCTGAGAAATACCGCCATCAGCAGGGCGGCAAACGCTATTTCCTGGGCGCCCAACGAAGTGGGCGCGGGGTGAAGAGCAAAGGCCATTGGGAACAGCGCCAATAAACCCAGCCAAGGCGACAGGATGGCCGTCAATACCAGTAAAGCGCTGCCGATAATGGCCGTGTAAAAAAGCACGCCAGGATCCAGCATAAATAAAATGGCAATGAGCGCTGCTGCCGTGATCGCCATAGAATTTTTTACGCAGACAGGTTGACTCATTGCGGTACTCCATTGTTCAAGGGCGTATGGCTTTATAGTCTCTGGCTGTTTGTCCAATCACTTTTGCGGGTATTCCCACAACGATTGAATTATCAGGCACGTCTTTCAATACGACCGCCGAAGCGCCAATTTGACAGTTGTTTCCGATCACGATGTCGCCAATGATCTTTGCCCCGGCCCCTATGTAGCAGTTGTCACCGATGACGGGGCAGCGATTGATCTCGCTGGTGACATAGCCCTCAGCGGCGCCGATGGTGATGCCTTGGCCCAGCACGCAGCCGTCGCCAACCTTGGCATTCGCGTGCAGTACGACGCCGATCGCACCATAGGCGAATATCGTGCCCCTTCCGATCGTCGCGGTGATTGGAATGTAAGAGTTGAACAATAGGAAAATCACATTTCGAACAAGGCCTGGTAATAACGGCACTCGATGCCGGTGCAGCCAGTTTCCAACTCGATAAAGTTTTACTGCATTCACGGTTAAAACCTCAGCGTGCGAAGATCGGCGGGTCGAAGCTGGAGTGCTCCCACTGCGATGATCATGAGCGAGCCCATATACAGCACGGCCCAGACCAAGCTCATGTGTGTCAAAAAGATAGTCAGGGGTGAAAGTAACGCGACCCAAAAAACCACCGGCAAGCGAATGCCAGGACGGCAGCTTATGTGCAGGAACAGCAAATAGGCCGAGAACCCGATAGCGTAGAACAACTGCGCCTGGTTCAAGTCTTTGACAAATAGAATCATGCTGGTTATGGCCAGTGGGGCAATGACCAGGTTTGCCACGATGACTTTGCGGTGCAGGCCGGAGGCGACCAGATAGCGCTCTGTCACCACTGCCCAGTACAGCACTGGCAGGCAGGGCAGCATCACCAGATAGTTCGAGTACTGAGGGAACAGCCAAACCGCCGCGTACCCCGACAAGCCCACCAACGCGAAGTAGAAAATCGCCACTGACGTGATGATTCTATAGTGCGCTTGACGTTGCCCGCCCGAGACGAAGGCGACAAAGACTGCCCTGACGTTGATGGGGAACAGGCTGGTGGCTGATTGAATGATCGAGACGATGACCCTGAACAATCCAAGGTCGCGGACGGGCAGGCTCTTGGAAAGAATGAAGGGCAAGATGTTGGTGAACAGGTTGAACACCAGGGTGATGGATATCATTCTGGGTAATAACAACAGCACACCTTGGCAGGTCTGCAACAGCTGTTTGCCGACCGGCAGTTTCGCACCTTTGAAAAACAGCACCGCTACGGCAAATACGCACGGAATCAAGTTGGTCAGAATCAGTATGTCGACGATAGTCAGCGGCACTAGCTGTTGGTAGCTGATAAACAGGAGCGTGAAAAACACGCCAAGAAATAGCACCAGGTAGGCCACGATCCAGCGTTGCAGGCGCAGCCCGAACAGCGATAACAGGCATGCCGAGCTTAAAAGCATCACCCCAAGCAGGAGGGGGTTGCCGATGTGATCAATCAGGTTCACAGCGCTGAACAGTACAAAAATCAGTACGGCCATAAATAATGAAGTCACCAGAATGTACTCGGCCTCCACGGTGGCAATCAGTTGCTCATTGACGATATCCAAGAGTTTTTGAAATAAAAATACCAGCACGTTGGCCTTGATGAATGCGCCATACGCTTCCAATCCGTAAAGTCCGGGAATCACAAAGTTAACAACCAGGCCACTTATCAGTGTCAGCACCTGGATCAATAGGTTGACCATGCCAGAACCTCTTGAACCTCATCATGACAAATGCAATGGCATGATCATTTAACAAACATGCCCAACGCGGTGCTCGGAAACCGACGCAATACTAACGGCTTGCGTCGGTTTCCAGGCGGGATTTATCAGGCGTTATCAAGCCCACACACCGCGTGTGTCGATGACTTTGAGCGAGGACAGACGTGAGCCCGGGATCTTCTTGAATGCGCTGTGATCGACCAGCAGGACAATCACCTGCGCAGATGACAGCGCCTGATCGATTCCGCTCAGCGTTGCAATACCTTCAAGGCGAGCCGGTAAGTGCGCGATGTTCGGTTCAACCGCCAGCACAGTACCGGGATGGGACTGGGCAATGTGCGCGGTGATCTCCACAGATGGGCTCTCACGCAAGTCGTCGATGTCCGGCTTGAAGGCCAGCCCGAGGCAGGCAACCGTGACGTCCTTGGCCGTTTTCGACGGGTGTTCCTGCAGGAATTGACCGATGGCCAGTTGAACCTGCTCCAATACCCACTTTGGCTTGCTGTCATTGACTTCCCTTGCGGTGCGGATCAGGCGCGCCCGGGCGGGTGTTTTGCTGACAATGAACCAGGGGTCGACAGCGATGCAGTGGCCGCCCACACCGGGGCCAGGTTGCAGGATATTAACGCGAGGGTGGTGATTCGCGAGGCGGATCAGCTCCCATACATTGATGTTGAGTTCGTCGCAGATCATCGACAGTTCATTGGCAAACGCGATATTCACGTCGCGAAAGCTGTTTTCTGTGAGTTTGCACATTTCGGCAGTGCGGGCGTCGGTGATGATGCATTCACCCTCAACGAAGGTTTTATACAGAGACCGCGCAGCCTCTGAACATTTGCTGGTAAGCCCGCCGATGATGCGATCGTTTTCAATCAGCTCGCGCAGTACATGACCCGGCAGCACGCGCTCCGGGCAATGCGCTATGCGGATGTCGGATTCCGCGCCATGGGTTTGCGGGAAGGTCAGGTCCGGACGGGCTTCGGCCAGCCATGCAGATATTTGCTCGGTAGCGCCCACTGGAGAGGTTGATTCCAGCACGACCAAATCCCCTTTTTTCAGGACGGGGGCAATGGCTCGACTGGCTGATTCGATGTAGGAAAGATCAGGTTCGTGATCGCCCTTGAAGGGGGTCGGGACGGCAATCAGGAAGGCGTCGGCCGGCTCTGCGGTTACAGTTGCTCGCAAATACCCTTCGGTGACGGCGGCGCGCACGACGATGTCCAGATCCGGTTCAATAATATGGATTTCGCCGCGGTTGATGGTTGCCACTGTGTTCGGGTTTACGTCGACGCCGATGACTTTTTTCTTGCGTGCAGCGAAAACGGCTGCCGTTGGAAGCCCGATATAGCCGAGGCCGACTACAGAAACAGTTTCAAAGCTCATGAATTGGCCTTTTTAATTCGTGAAAGTGCATCGAGAATTCGTGCGGATGCTTTTCCGTCACCATAGGGGTTGTGAGCGAAGCTCATCTGGCCATAGGCTTCAACATCCGTCAGCAGGACTCTCAAGTTAGAGGTAATGGCCTCAATTTCGGTGCCGACAAGTTTTACTGTGCCTGCGTCGACCGCCTCTGGACGCTCAGTGGTGTCACGCATCACCAGCACAGGTTTGCCTAAAGAAGGGGCTTCTTCCTGAATGCCACCTGAATCACTCAAAATCAGATAAGACCGATCCATCAAATACACGAAGGGCAGATAATCCAGGGGTTCAATCAGATGGATATTCTGGATGTCGCTGAGCAATCGATTGACTGGCTCGCGTACATTCGGATTCAGGTGAACGGGGTACACAATCTCGACATCGGGAAACTCCCTGGCGATAGTGATCAAGGCCTGGCAGATATTCTCAAAGCCGCCGCCGAAACTCTCGCGGCGATGCCCCGTGACCAGGATCACTCGCCGGCAATCACCCAGGAATGAGAACTGCTGGTGAAATTGCTGCTGCAGGGCCGGACGGGTCTTGATTCGGCCCACCACATCCAGCAATGCGTCAATGACAGTGTTGCCGGTCACATGGACGCTTTGGCTTGCGACCCCCTCTCTCAGCAAGTTCTGCCTGGACGTTTCAGTCGGCGCGAAGTGCAATGCCGCAAGAGCGCCAGTCAGCTTGCGGTTTGCCTCTTCAGGCCACGGAGAATAGAGATTTCCGGTGCGCAGGCCGGCTTCGACGTGAGCCACGGGAATTTGGTGATAGTAAGCGGCCAATGTGGTGGCGAACGTCGTCGCTGTGTCGCCATGGACCAGGACGATATCCGGTTTGAATGTTGCGAAGACAGTTTTCATTCCCTGCAAGATGGCACTCGTGACATCGGTCAGATCCTGGCCGGACTTCATGATGTTCAAATCGAAATCAGGCTTGATTTCAAAGAGATTGAGCACCTGGTCGAGCATTTCTCGGTGCTGTCCAGTCACGCAGACCTTGGCATTGAAGCGCTCATCGGCTGCAAGGCTCAACGCCAAGGGAGCCATTTTGATTGCTTCAGGTCGTGTGCCGAATACACACAGGGTTCTTAAAGTCATCGCAACACCGCTACTTAAAGTAAAAATCAATGCACGCTTACGTCATAATCCGCGGATTAGGTGCCGTCAGTTGTGATACGTTTTTGCACACGCTATGCCAGGGCACAGGGCCGCGGGACAGCACAATCAGATAGTGGGAACATGACATCTGAGAGTTGTGCATGCGTTATTTTTTGGAATTCCACTCGCCGGCATTTGCATGCCCGTGTGTTGAGGTTCGTGAGAATTCCAAGCCATATGCCTGGGTCTAGTGACGATTCTCGGGCGGCCTCCTTTCGTCCAGTTTGGCAGTGCGTATGTACACCTGCGATGGTCACTCAGCAAGTAGTGCGCATACTCTAAAGTATCCTTGTCATTCGGCTCCAAGACACAATTTGCTCGCGTTGGGGCTGTTTGGTTTCGTTAAAACATGATGGCTGATTAGCATTTTTATCATTAAGGTCAACCATCAAGTGCTGTTGATCCGGTTATTTTTGTCATGGCGGATTCTTACGGACTTTTCCTACAATGCTTTCCGCTGTAGTGGCACAGGTGAACGCGTTGCCGAGTATAGCCTCTTTAGGCGTTTTTTTTCCAAGACTGGAATGGAACAGCTGTTCGACTTGGCTCTCCAAGGGCCTTTGCCGGACGTTCTAGAGGGCGGGACTTAGAATCCAGCTATGCCTTATGGTGAACATAGACAGTGATATCAGCCGCTCTTGCATTGTTTTAAAGGTGACCACTTTTGTTACATTTTGCTATACGGGACTGTTGCTATGCTAGCTAATGATGCGACTGCAACTCAACGTCTCGGGCCAAGCCTAGCAGCTTGTCAGGTGTTCGCCATTTTTTGTTCGTGAGCGCTCGAACCCCTCGGTTTCGTGGGGGCCAACGCTCACTCGCCTTGGTTTTTTTGGGACGGGCAAAGGATTTCAAAGGATTTCCCACACAACAAGGGTATCATCCGATCTATGGTGTTTACTGTAGGTGTCGGGTAACGCCGTGGTGTTTTCAGTACAGAATAGGGGTTATTAACCCAGGGAAAGGTCGTCAAAGGAGTGCGATTTTTCTGAAGGGAGATTTTGATGCGGTTGCCGTGCTTGTACGATTTTTGTTCAGTGCTGGTTATTCATTATGGATCGCTATTTTCGTCTATTCGCGGGCACGGTTTTGATTCTAGGAGCGTGGAAAAGTGTTGGAGAAGGGCATGGATAAGATGAGAGTTTTTTTATTAAATCTCCCGCGCCGCCACAAGCGCATTCTTCAGGTGCTTGTCGATATTGTACTGGTGTGGATTTCATTATGGATGGCCTTCGTCGTACGACTTGGGATTGCCGAGATGGAACAGCCGATCCAGCGATACTTATGGCTGTTCTTGAGCGCTCCGGTGATCGCCATTCCCCTGTTTGTTCGCTTTGGCATGTACCGCGCCGTCATGCGTTACTTTGGTAACGATGCACTTATTACTATTATCAAAGCGGTGAGCCTTTCTTCACTTGTTCTCGGCTTGGCTGTCTATCTTTACAGCAACCATCAATACGTTGTTCCACGCTCGGTTATTTTCAATTATTGGTGGTTGTGCCTGGTGACCGTGGGCGGATTGAGACTAGCGATGCGCCAGTACTTCATGGGCGATTGGTTCTCTGCAGCGCAGCATGTTCCCTTTACCAATCGTGATGATGGATTAACGAAAGTTGCCATTTACGGAGCCGGCTCGGCGGGTAATCAATTGGTCGCTGCGTTGCGCATGGGGCGTGTCATGCGGCCGGTCGCCTTTATCGATGACGACGGGAGTATCGCAGGTCGTGTCATCTCCGGGCTGCAGGTGTTCAAGCCCAAGCATATTCAGCAGATGATCGACACGACGGGCGCTCAGCAGATATTGCTTGCAGTGCCTTCTGCGGGCCGCGGGCGCAGGCGTGAGATTCTCTCTAACCTTGAGCGTTTTCCGCTGCATGTGCGCAGCGTGCCTGATTTTATGGACCTGGCCAGTGGTCGCGTCAAGGTCGACGATATTCAAGAAGTCGATATTGCCGACTTGTTGGGGCGTGATGCAGTGCCAGCCCAGGAAGACCTGCTTGCACGTTGTATCGTGGGCCAGTCTGTCCTGGTCACTGGAGCAGGGGGATCGATTGGGTCTGAGCTATGCCGGCAGATTTTGACGCAGAAACCCAAGACCTTACTCTTGTTCGAACACAGCGAATTCAACCTCTACAGTATCCTGTCCGAACTTGAGCACCGCGTTGCGCATGAGTCGATGCCCATTAAGTTATTGCCTATCCTGGGGTCGGTACGCGACGAAAATAAATTACTTGATGTCATGAAAAGCTGGCACGTCGACACGGTTTATCATGCGGCTGCCTATAAACATGTGCCGATTGTCGAGCACAACATCGCCGAAGGTGTCCTGAATAACATCATCGGTACTTTGAATACCGCCCAGGCAGCCTTGAAGGCCGGCGTGGTGAACTTTGTGCTGATTTCCACCGACAAGGCTGTTCGACCCACCAATGTGATGGGGAGTACCAAGCGCCTTGCAGAATTAGCCCTGCAAGCCCTGAGCGTTGAAAAAGCGCCGGTGATGTTTGGCGACAAGTCTGGCGTGGCGCGCGTCAACAAAACACGCTTCACGATGGTCAGGTTCGGCAATGTTCTGGGTTCTTCCGGCTCAGTGATTCCGCTGTTTCACCGGCAGATCAAGGCAGGCGGTCCGTTGACCGTCACACACCCAAAAATTACGCGTTATTTCATGACCATACCCGAAGCGGCCCAGCTGGTGATCCAGGCCGGTTCCATGGGGCAAGGCGGGGACGTGTTCGTTCTGGACATGGGTGAACCCGTAAAAATTGTAGAGCTTGCGGAAAAGATGATTCATTTATCCGGGCTGAGCGTGCGCACGGATAAAAACCCTCACGGGGATATCGCGATCGAGTTCACCGGATTGCGCCCAGGCGAAAAGCTTTACGAGGAATTGCTGATCGGCAACAACGTCGTCGCTACCCAGCACCCGATGATTATGAGCGCCAACGAGGACCACCTGGCGTGGGACGTACTCAAAAGCAAACTGAGCGAATTGCTGGGCGCGGTGAGTGAGGACGACTACACCCGCGTGCGTCAGATCCTGCGCGAAACAGTCAGTGGCTACTCGCCCGACGGCGAAATCGTCGATTGGATCTACCAGCAGCGCCGTTTGGAGCCGTGAGTTAACACCCTGTTACTCACCCGTTTTTGACTCTCTCGCCACATCGCCTAAGTTAGAAAAGCAGCTTTTGGAAAGCTGCTTTTCTTCTACCGATGTCATGGAGTGTCACCAATGCAAAATGCCTATATCTCTTCCCTGATCTTTGCCGTCCTCACCAGCCTCTCCGTAGCAACCACCGCAGCCCCTTCCATCAAAGCCGAAGCCCCAGCGCCTATCACGGCTCAAATGGCCAACGTCGAGCAATCCACCAAGGTCAATCTCAACACCGCCGACGCTGAAGTTCTGCGCCGCGACCTGTTCGGGATTGGCGCCGCCAAGGCCAAGGCGATCATCGCCTATCGTGACAGCAATGGGCCTTTCACGGCGGTCGACGAGTTGCTGGAAGTCAAAGGCATCGGCAAGGCGTTGCTTGAGAAAAACCGCGACAGGCTGGCGATCAACTAAGGGTGTGAGCCCTGGACAGAAGGCCGGTCACTGACCGGCCTTCTGTTTGTCCGAGACCTGTTCTTTCAAACACCCGCTTACCACCTCCATGATGCGGGCTGCCATTTCCTGGCTTTCGACGCTTCTGGCCAGCACCAGGGCGCCCACCAACGTCGACATCAGTACCAGGCTCTCGTGGTCACCCTTCGGGTGCTCCAATGCCGAGTCGATCTGGGTCAGCCTGGCTTGAAGTACCGCATCCGTTACCGGGCTATGTTGCCCTCGCAGGCCCAACTCCGACGACATCGTGGGCAGCGGGCAGCCTTCACCCGGCGAGGTCTGGTGCCATGGCGACAGGTAGCTGTCGATAAACGCATCCAGTGGCCGTTCCTGGCTGAACAACGTTGCGCAATGGGCATCGAGTTCCGCAGCGGCGGACAACAGGGCCTTGTCCACCAGCTCATTCTTGGACTTGAAATGCGCATAGAACCCGCCGTGTGTCAGGTTCAACGCTTTCATCAAGGGCTGCAGGCCGGTGGCGCCAATACCGTCGCGGCGAAACCGTACGGAGGCTTCCTTGATGATGCGCTGGTGAGTCTGAGCTTTGTGATCGGTTGAATAACGCATAGGGCGGCCTCTGGAACGAGTGCGCATTTTAACGAAGTTAAATCCTTTTTACCCATAGCGACAGCCTTGAGCGGGCCTGGCATGAAAAGTGATTACATCTGGCTCAGACATTGTTCAACAATCGAGGCGCGGTGATGACGCTCAGTTTGTCTTTAGCCGATCAGATTGCCCTTGAGCTGCGCGCCGACATCATGGGTGGGCGGCTGTTACCGGGGATGGCGCTGGTCGAAGTGGACCTGGTCAAACGCTATAACGCCTCGCGCAATACCATTCGCGAAGCGTTACACCGCTTGGGGCAGGAGGGGCTCACCCGCTATGTGCGCAACAAAGGCGTGATGGTCCGGCGCGTGGCACGCGATGAAGTGCGTGACCTGTTCGTGGTACGCCGTACCCTTGAACTGCAGGCCATCGCCCAGAGCGGCACGCTGGCGGGCGACCATGACGTGCGCATGCAACATGCCATCGAAGCCACCACGCTGGCGCGCGAGCGTGAAGATTGGCGCGCCGTGGCCACTCACAGCCTGGTGTTCCACCAGCACATTGTCGGGTTGATGCGCAGCCCATTATTCGACGAGTTCTTCGCCCAAGTGATCGCTCAATTGCGCCTGGTGTTTTGCGCGGCGCCCGATGAACAACGCTTCCAGTCGCCCTGGCTGGAGCGTGATCGTGAGATCTACACCTTGCTGGCAAACGGCAATAAATCGGCTGCGCAGGAGGCGATGAGCCTTTACCTGCACGATTCCGAACGCCTGTCCCTGGCGCTGTTTGATTACCCTTGATGGAGGATTGCACCCATGTACAAAGACTATCCGGCCGCCTATCAGGTCAGCAAAGGCTCGGCGCTGCAAGTGGACACCGCCTTCTACGCGCGTATTCGCGACCAGGGGGATAAACGTACCTTGATCGAGCAGTTTGAAGTACCGATTCGCACGGGCAGGGCGTGGAAAGTGCCGGCTGGGCATGTGTTTCGCGTGACGACGCCGGTAGGCCCGCAGGTCGGCGATTTTAACGTGTGGAACGCCAATGACCCGCGCGAACGCCTATGGGCGGCACGCACGCGGCAGTTGCAGGGCGCCCATGTCAGCACCCATGACCGGTTGTGGTCGAACCTGCCGTTCCTGCGCCCCCTGGTGACCATCACCGATGACAGCCTGGCGAGCTATGGCATCGATGAACACGGCGGACGCCTGCACGATTTGCTCGGCACCCGCTGTGACCCATATGTGAACCGCATGCTCACCGGCGAAGACTTCCACCACCACTGCCATTCCAACTTGACCCGCGCCGTGCTGCCCCATGGCTTGACTGAATTTGATGTGCACGACGTGCTGAATATTTTCCAGTGCACCGGCCTTAATCATGACGACATGTACTTCATGAAAGCCTGCCCGGCGCAGAAGGGCGATTACCTGGAGTTTTTTGCCGAGATTGATTTGCTCTGCGCCTTGTCGACATGCCCGGGAGGGGACCTGTCGCTACCGATGTGGGGGCCGGACGCACAAGACCCTTTGACCGTGTGCCGCCCGCTGGGCGTAGAGATCTATCGTTTGGAGGAGGCGTTGCTCAACGGCTGGAGCCAGCCTGAGCGTGCTGCCTACAAGGGGCAGCACGGCTTGCATATTGCCAAGGCAGACTGGGAGTAACCCGCTTCAGCGGTCCTGTGCGTCCTTGGCGTCCGCCTGGGCGTTGCGCTCGGCCACGCGTTTGCGTTGGTCGTCGGTGAGTTCCACCTTGTTGGCGCTGTCACGCAGCATCAGCAGCCCACCGACGATCGACCCGATCGCTACCACTAAAATCAACCACGCATACCACGGCATAAGGCTCTCCTTGAGGCGGACCAGCGTCGGAGGATGTTCCCACGCTAATAACGGCTTTGAGTCACAGGCTTTCTGAGTAGTTCATTGTAGGCCTGTTCCGCCTCGTTAACCCTAGAGCCCGGTCAACATCGCGTCGGCCGGTGCATCGGCGCGGTCTTGGGCGGTCAGTTGGAAGTAGATGAACCCCGCCAGCATAAAGCCCAGGAATATCAGGCCGATCAGCGCATTGAACCAGGCCATGGCCACCAGGCACACCAGCGCCAGTACCAGCGCAATAGCGGGCACGATCGGATAACCCGGCGCGCGGAATGTGCGCTCCAGCAGCGGTTCGGTCTTACGCAGCTTGAACAGGCTGAGCATGCTCATGATGTACATCACGATGGCGCCGAACACCGCCATGGTGATCATCGCTGCGGTCAGCGTCATGCCACCCAGGTTGATCAGGCCATCGCTGTAGATCGCAGCGATACCGACCACACCGCCGGCGATGATTGCCCGGTGCGGTGTCTGAAAACGCGAGAGTTTGGCCAGGAACGGCGGCAAGTAACCGGCGCGGGCCAGGGCAAAGAACTGGCGCGAATAGCCAAGGATGATGCCGTGAAAGCTCGCTACCAGGCCAAACAGGCCGATCCACACCAACATGTGCAGCCAGCCGGAGCCGGTGCCCACCACGCTTTTCATCGCCTGCGGCAACGGGTCGTTGATGTTCGACAGGGTGCGCCAGTCGCCCACGCCACCGGCAAAGAACATCACGCCCATGGCCAGGATCACCAAGGTCAGGATGCCGCTGATATAGGCTTTTGGAATGGTGCGCTTGGGGTCTTTCGCTTCTTCAGCCGCCATGGCTGCGCCTTCGATGGCGAGGAAGAACCAGATGGCGAAAGGAATGGCCGCAAACATCCCGGCAATCGCCGGCGCGCCGAAGGTGTCGGAACCCGCCCAGCCGTTCAGGGCGAAGTTGCTGAAGCTGAACGCCGGCGCAACCACGCCCATAAATACCAGCAATTCAGCGACGGCGAGTACGCACACCACCAGCTCAAAGGTCGCGGCGAGCTTCACTCCGAGGATATTCAGGCCCATGAACACGATGTAGGCCCCCACGGCGGCGTGCTTCGGGTCGAGTGCCGGGAACTGCACGTTCAGGTAAGCGCCGATGGCCAAGGCAATCGCGGGCGGTGCGAAGACAAATTCGATCAATGTCGCCAGGCCCGCGATCAAGCCGCCTTTTTCGCCGAAGGCGCGACGGCTGTAGGCAAACGGCCCGCCCGCGTGAGGAATCGCGGTGGTCAGTTCGGTAAAACTGAATATAAAGCAGGTGTACATGGCGGCGACCATCAACGTGGTCACCAGAAAACCCAGCGTACCGGCCACGCCCCAGCCATAGCTCCAGCCGAAGTATTCGCCGGAAATCACCAGCCCGACGGCAATGCCCCATAAATGCAGGGTGCCCAAGGTGGGTTTGAGTTGTGTGTTCATCGTGTGGCGCTCCCTGAACGGTTTGGAATGATTACTGGGTGTTGCAGTGGCCATGCCAGCCCATAGAAGCGTGTCGTAAAGCGCAGACAGTGTCGTGAGGGGAACGGTTTTGCGTTTGAATGCTTCATTTGGTGCACCAGAATAAAGCGGCGGTGCCCGGCCTGACGCTTTCGCGAGCAAGCCCGCTCCCACACTCGACTGCGTTTGAGCAGGAGGTACGCGGTTAAGTGTGGGAGCGGGCTTGCTCGCGAAGAGGCCCGCAAAGCCACCACTAATCCCTCTGTAAACCCCGCATAAAGCCACTCTTTACGCCGTCTTTACGCCCCGCCCATACCCTCGCTCTCGTTCCTTTACGCCACTCCTGCCGACAATTGCTCCACACGCGGCAATCGCCGCAAAACGGAGAAACTTCCATGAGCGTTCTGGACGGGGTGTCACTGCTATTGGCCGTGGCGCTGTTCATTTATCTGCTGGTTGCGCTGTTACGCGCGGATCGGAACTAGGAGCAGGCTATGCACAGTTATGACTATTGGCTGATCATCGCCTTCTTTGCCGTGGTGCTGGTGCCGGCACCGTTCCTGGGGCGGTTCTACTACAAAGTGATGGAAGGTCAGCGCACCTGGCTCTCGCCGGTGCTCGGCCCCGTCGAGCGCGCCTGTTATCGCCTGTCCGGCGTGGACGAGCACCAGGAACAGAGCTGGCAGAAATACACGCTGGCGCTGCTGGCGTTCAACCTGGCCGGTTTTGCGTTGCTGTTTGCTGTGCTGTTGTTCCAGGAATATCTGCCACTCAACCCGCAGAAATTGCCGGGGCAGGAATGGACCCTGGCGTTCAACACGGCGATCAGTTTCATGACCAACACCAACTGGCAGAACTACAGCGGTGAAGCCTCCCTGAGCTACCTCAGCCAGATGATCGGCCTGACCGTGCAGAACTTCGTCAGCGCCGCCACCGGCCTGGCTGTGCTGGTCGCGCTGTGCCGGGGTATCGGGCGCAAGTCCACCAAAACCCTGGGCAACTTCTGGGTCGACATGACCCGCGCCACCCTCTACGGCTTGCTGCCGCTGTGCCTGGTGTTTGCGTTGTTCCTGGTGTGGCAGGGCGTGCCGCAAACCTTCGCGCACTATGTGAATGCCGTGACGATGCAGGGCGTGGACCAAGTGATCCCACTCGGCCCGGCTGCCAGCCAGATTGCGATCAAGCAACTGGGCACCAATGGCGGCGGCTTCTTTGGCGTCAACTCGGCGCACCCGTTTGAAGACCCGACCGCCTGGGCCAACCTGTTCGAGGTGTCGGCAATCATCCTGATTCCGGTGGCGCTGGTGTTCACCTTCGGTCACTACGTGAAGGACCTGCGTCAGAGCCGCGCGATTCTCGGCTGCATGCTGGCGCTGTTCCTGATCGGCGGCGCGACGTCGCTGTGGGCCGAATACCAGCCCAACCCGACCCTGAACAACCCGGCGGTCGAGCAAACCGCACCGCTGGAAGGCAAGGAAGCGCGCTTTGGCACCACCGGCACGGTGTTGTGGTCGGTGACCACCACGGCGGCGTCCAACGGTTCGGTCAATGGCATGCAAGACAGCCTCAACCCGCTGACCGGGATGGTCTCGCTGGTCAACATGATGGTCGGCGAAGTGATCTTCGGCGGCGTCGGCGCCGGTATGTACGGCATGTTGCTCAACGTGTTGATCGCGGTGTTCCTCGCCGGCCTGATGATCGGTCGCACCCCGGAATACCTGGGCAAAAAGCTGCAGGCCAAGGAAGTGCAATTGCTGGTTGTGACGCTCTTGGTGATGCCGGTTGGCGTGCTGGTGCTCGGCGCCATTGCCGCCAGCCTGCCCGGCCCGGCCGGTGCCATCAGTAACCCTGGCCCCCACGGTTTCAGCCAGTTGCTCTACGCCTACACCTCAGCCAGTGCCAACAACGGCTCGGCATTCGGCGGTTTCAGCGCCAACACGCCGTTCCACAACCTGATGCTGGGCCTGGGCATGTTGATCGGCCGCTTCGGCTACATCCTTCCGGTACTGGCCCTGGCCGGCAGCCTGGCGATGAAGAAAACCGCACCCATAGGCCAGAACAGCTTCCCCACCCATGGCCCGCTGTTCGTGACCCTGTTGACCGTGACCATTTTGCTGGTGGGCGGCCTGACGTTCCTGCCGACACTGGCGCTGGGCCCAATTGCTGAACACCTGAGCATGGCTGCTCCTAAATAAAGAGCTAGAGGGGATATGAAAATGAATATGCCTGCAAAAAATGCGGCCCCTGTGACTACTCAGGAACCGGCCAAAACCGCCATCTCCGCTCTTTGGCGCCCGGCGCTGGTCCAGGCGTTCGTCAAGCTCGACCCTCGCCAACTGCAGCGCTCGCCGGTGATGCTGGTGGTCGAGCTGACCGCCATCCTCACCACCGTGCTGTGCCTGGTGCCGGACACTAACGTGCCGACCTTTGTCGCCGTGCAAATCGCCGTGTGGCTGTGGTTCACCGTGCTGTTCGCCAATTTCGCCGAAGCCTTGGCCGAAGGTCGCGGCAAAGCCCGCGCCGACAGCCTCAAAGCTGGCAGCGAAGGCCTCAGTGCACGCCGCAAAGAGGCCGACGGCAGCTTCAAAGTCGTGCCGGCCACCAGCCTGCGTAAAGGTGATGTGGTGCGCGTCGCCGCCGGGGAAATGATCCCCGGTGACGGCGAGGTCATCGAAGGTATTGCGGCGGTCAACGAGGCGGCGATCACTGGCGAATCCGCGCCGGTCATCCGTGAATCCGGCGGCGACCGCTCGGCTGTTACCGGCAACACGCGGCTGGTGTCGGACTGGTTACTGGTGCGCATCACCGTCAACCCCGGTGAGTCCACCCTGGACCGCATGATCGCACTGGTGGAAGGCGCCAAACGCCAGAAAACCCCCAACGAAGTGGCGCTGGATATCCTGCTGATCGGCCTTACGCTGATCTTCCTGCTGGTGGTGGTCACCCTGCAGCCGTTCGCCCATTTCGCCAATGGCAGCTTGCCGCTGGTGTTCCTGGTGGCGCTGCTGGTGACGCTCATCCCGACCACCATCGGCGGCCTGTTGTCGGCCATCGGTATCGCCGGTATGGACCGTCTGGTACGCCTCAACGTCATCGCCAAATCCGGGCGTGCGGTGGAAGCGGCGGGTGACGTGCATGTGTTGCTGCTGGACAAGACCGGCACCATCACCTTCGGCAACCGTCGCTGTGCCGCCGTGATCGCCGCGCCAGGCGTCAGCGGTCGCGACCTGGCCGAAGGCGCGCTGCTGGCGTCCCTGGCGGACGACACGGCGGAAGGCAAATCCATCGTCGAATACCTGCGCACGCTGCACCCTCAGGCCGAGCCAACCCTGGAGGAGCTGACCTCCGTGCCGTTCAGTGCCGAAACGCGCTTGTCCGGTGTCGACTACCAAGGGCGTGTGTTCCGCAAAGGCGCGGTCGATTCACTGCTGGCGTTTATCGGCCAACAACGCGGTGACCTGCAACCGGCACTCTCGCGGGAAATCGACAAGATCGCCCAAAGCGGCGGCACGCCATTGCTGGTATGCGCCGACGGCAAACTGCTCGGCGCGATCCACCTCAAGGACGTGGTCAAGCCCGGCATCCGCGAACGTTTTGCCGAACTGCGCAAGCTCGGGATTCGCACCGTGATGGTCACCGGCGATAACCCGTTGACCGCCGCCGCAATTGCCGCAGAAGCCGGTGTGGACGACGTGCTGGCCGAAGCCACGCCAGAGAAAAAACTCGCCCGCATCCGCCACGAGCAGAACGACGGTCGCCTGGTTGCCATGTGCGGCGACGGCGCCAACGACGCCCCGGCGCTGGCCCAGGCCGATGTCGGCATGGCGATGAACGACGGCACCCAGGCTGCCCGCGAAGCCGCCAATATGGTCGATCTCGACAGCGACCCGACCAAGCTGCTGGACGTGGTGCAGATCGGCAAGGAACTGCTGGTGACACGCGGCGCGTTGACGACCTTTTCCATCGCCAACGACGTGGCCAAATACTTCGCGATTTTGCCGGCCCTGTTCGCCTCGATCTACCCGCAACTGGGCGTGCTCAACGTGATGCACCTGCAGAGCCCGCAGAGCGCGATTCTCTCGGCCATCGTCTTCAACGCGCTGATCATTGTGGTGCTGATTCCCCTGGCACTGCGCGGTGTGCGCGTACAGGCGGCGAGTGCGGCGGCGTTGCTGCGCCGCAACCTGCTGATCTACGGGCTGGGCGGGATTGTGGTGCCGTTCGTGGGCATCAAGGCGATCGACATGCTCCTGACCGCGCTGCACCTGGTGTAACTGGATCGCACTTTTTGGATCGTTCCCATGCTCAGCGTGGGAACGCCGCCCCGGACGCTCCGCGTCCTGCGCTGATAACGAATCGAGGAATTTGAAATGTCCACCCTGATCCGCCCGGCCCTGAGCCTGCTGGTCCTCATGACCCTGATCACCGGCGTCGCCTACCCATTGGTGGTCACCGGCGTCGCCCAGGTTGCGTTCCCCGACCAGGCCAACGGCAGCCTGGTGCGTGACGCCGACGGCAAAGTGCGCGGCTCGCGCCTGATCGCCCAGGATTTTACCGGTGACAGCTGGTTCCACCCACGGCCATCGGCCGGCGCGTTTGCCACGGTCTCCAGCAGTGCCAGCAACCTGGCCCCAAGCAACCCGGCGTTGGCCACACGCATTTTTGACGACGCCAATAAACAGCGGGTGCCAGGCCAGGGGCCGGTGCCGTTGGCCTCCCTGACGACCTCCGGCAGCGGCCTTGATCCACACTTGCCACCGGCGGCGATTGCCTATCAACTGGCGCGAGTGGCGGCGGCGCGAAATGTGCCGGTGTCTACACTGCAGCGCTTGCTCGATGAGCACATCGAAAGCCCGCTGGTGGGGCCGCCGGTGGTGAATGTGATGGCGCTGAACATGGCGCTGGAAAAACTCTGATCCCCTTGTGGGAGCGGGCTTGCTCGCGAATGCGGTCTGTCAGTAACAGATTAGTTGACTGTTACACCGCATTCGCGAGCAAGCCCGCTCCCACATTGGATCTTCAGTGACCTGAATACCTGAAGGAACTCCAAAGCATGAGCGACTCCGGCCGCGCCGATGCCCTGTTAGCCGATCTGCCACGGGACGGCCGTGGCCGGCTCAAAGTCTTCCTCGGTGCGGCGCCCGGCGTGGGCAAGACCTACGCCATGCTCCAGGCCGCCCACACCCAACTGCGCCAGGGCGTGCGCCTGATCGCGGGCGTGGTGGAAACCCACGGCCGCGCCGAGACCGAAGCCTTGCTCAGCGGCCTGCCGCAGCAACCCTTGCTGCGCAGCGAATACCGTGGCGTGATGCTCGAAGAAATGGACCTCGACGGCCTGCTCGCCGCCAAGCCCAAGCTGGTGCTGGTGGATGAGCTGGCCCATAGCAACGCCCCCGGCAGCCGCCATGAAAAACGCTGGCAAGACATCCAGGAACTGCTTGCCGCCGGCATCAACGTGTTCACCACGGTCAACGTCCAGCACCTGGAAAGTTTGAACGATCAGGTGCGCGGTATCACCGGCGTGCACGTGCGTGAAACTCTGCCCGACTGGGTGCTGCAAGAAGCCGACGAACTGCTGCTGATCGACCTGCCGTCCCGCGAGCTGCTGGAGCGCCTGCGCGACGGCAAGGTGTATGTGCCGGAACAGGCCCGCGCCGCCATCGACGCATTCTTCACCCAGACCAACCTGATGGCCCTGCGCGAGCTGGCCATGCAAACCGCCGCTGCCCATGTCGATGACGATTTGGCCCAAGGCTACCGCCAGCTTGGCCAGGCGGCCCCGGCGGTGCGCGGGCGTTTACTGGTGGGTGTGGACGGTGATGCGCAGGCCGAGCGCCTGGTGCGTCACGCCAGCCGCGTGGCCCAGCGCCGGCATTTGCCGTGGAGCCTGGTGCATATCGATAACGGCCGCGCACGCGATGAGCAATCGCGTCTGCGCCTGCAAAATGCCCAGCAACTGGCCGAACGGCTGGGCGGCGAAGTGGTGTTGCTGCGCGCCGGTGAAGTGGCCAAGACGCTGATCCAGCATGCCGCCGAACGTCGCGCCAGCCTGGTATTGGTAGGACAGTCGCGGATGCGCTGGCGGCGCCGGTTGTTCGGGGGTGGCTTGGCGGCACGCTTGCTGCGCAATGCCCGGGGTCTGGAGATCAACGTGCTCGACAGCGACGACATGCCCGCGCCGCCGCGCCTGCCGGATGTACGCGGGCTGGTGTGGTTCGACTATGGCCTGGCGGTGGTGGCGACCATCGTCGCAGCTGCGTTGGCCTGGGCGGTAGCCAGTGTGTTGCCGCTGCCGAATATCTCGTTGGTGTTTCTCGCCGCAGTGCTGCTGGTCGGCGTGCGCAGCAGCCTGGGACCGTCGCTGGTGTGCGCGGCGCTGTCGTTCCTGACTTATGATTTCCTGTTTATCCCGCCGAATTTCTCCTTTTCCATCCAGCGCGAAGAAGACGTGCTGACCCTGTTGTTTTTCTTGCTGATGGCGGCGTTGACCGGCAACCTCGCGGCGCGTCAGCGTCGTCAGTTGCAGGCCTTGCGCGACACCCAGGAAGAAACCAGCGAACTGCTCGACCTGTCGCGCAAGCTCACGGCGGCCACTGATCGCCAGGCGGTGGTCAGTGCGGCGGCCCATCATCTGCAAGGCTGGAGTGATCTGGACCTGTGTCTGCTGAACCGCGACGGCCAGGGCGGCTGGAAAGTTGAAACCGGCGCCGCGCTTAACCTTACCGAAGCCGAACGCGCTGCCGCCGATTGGGCCTGGCAGCATGATCAACCGGCCGGCATGGGCACCGGCACCTTGCCGTTTGGGCGTTGGTGGTGGTGGCCGCTGTCGGGGGAGGAGGGCCCGTTGGGCTTGCTTGGCGTAAGCCCGAAACCCGGCCTGGAACTGAGCGGCCAACGCCGTCGTCTGCTCACCGCATTGAGCCAGCCATTGGCCCAGGCGCTGGCGCGCGCGCAACTGGCGCAGGAGCTGGAATCAGCGCGCCTGCACGGCGAAACCGAACAGCTGCGCAGCGCCTTGCTGGCCTCGGTGTCCCACGATTTGCGCACGCCGTTGACCTCGATGCGCGGCAGCATCGACAGCCTGCTGGCGCTCGGCGAAGCCATCCCGCTGGAAGACCGCCGCGAATTGCTGGAAGGCACCCGCGATGAAGCCGAGCGCCTGGACCGCTATATCCAGAACCTGCTGGACATGACACGCCTGGGCCACGGCGCGCTGAAACTGGCGCGTGACTGGGTGTCGCCGGGTGATATCGTCGGCAGCGCCCTGGGCCGCTTGCGCGCAGTGCTGGCGCCGTTGCAGGTACACACCGACGTGCCGGCGCAGCTGCCGCTGCTTTATGTACACGCGGCGTTGATCGAGCAGGCCTTGGTCAATGTGCTGGAAAACGCCGCGCGGTTTTCACCGCCCCACGGCCGTTTGCAGGTGAGTGCCGGCGTGGCGGATGAGCAGCTGTTTTTTGCAGTGGCCGACGAGGGGCCGGGGATCCCCGAGGACGAGCGTGCGAAGATTTTCGATATGTTCTACACCGCCGCCCGTGGTGATCGCGGCGGGCAGGGCACAGGCCTTGGCCTGGCGATCTGCCAGGGCATGGTGGGCGCTCACGGCGGGCATATCCGCGTCGAGGATGGTATAGAAGGGCGCGGCACCTGCATCAGCTTGTTCCTGCCGTTACCGACGCAACCTGGCCCGGAGCGCGAGCCTTGAGCTACCCTCTTTTCTCCACGGATTTTGATTGGACACCATGAGCCAGACCGCGACGATTCTAGTCATTGATGACGAACCGCAGATCCGCAAATTCCTGCGTATCAGCCTGGCCTCCCAGGGCTACAAGGTGATCGAGGCCGGCACCGGCAACGAAGGCCTGGCCCAAGCGGCATTGAGCAAACCGGACTTGCTGGTGCTCGACCTTGGCTTGCCTGACATGGACGGCCAGCAAGTGTTGCGTGAGTTTCGCGAGTGGTCGACGGTGCCGGTATTGGTGCTGTCGGTGCGCGCCAGTGAAGTGCAAAAAGTCGAAGCCCTGGACAGCGGCGCCAATGACTACGTGACCAAGCCCTTTGGCATCCAGGAATTTCTTGCCCGCGTACGCGCCTTGCTGCGCCAGGCGCCAGCCGGAGAGGCTCAGGAAGCGGCGCTGAGTTTCGGCCCGTTGACGGTGGACCTGGCCTATCGCCGGGTACTGCTGGACGGTGTCGAGGTGGCCTTGACCCGCAAGGAATACGCGGTGCTGGCGCAACTGGCGCGGCATCCTGGGCGGGTGATCACCCAGCAGCAATTGCTCAAGGATATCTGGGGGCCGACCCATACCGAAGACAGCCACTACCTGCGCATCGTGGTGGGCCATCTGCGTCAGAAACTGGCGGATGATCCGACGCAGCCACGGTTTATCGTGACGGAGGCGGGTGTGGGGTATCGGTTGTTGAATGCCTGAATGTTGCGGTGCCTGAACGGGCTTTATCGCAGGCAAGCCAGCTCCCACCTTTGAATGTATTCACAAATCAAAAGGTGGGAGCTGGCTTGCCTGCGATAGGGCCATCAACCACACCGCCTATCTCAGTGTTGCTCACTCTCATACCGATCCAACGTATCACTGGCAATTTCCCGCCCCAACGCGATCAACTCCGGCGCCTTGTAGAACTCGAAAAACCGACACACCCGCTTCGGCACGTTGATCAGTACGTCCGGCGGGTAACCGGCAATCTTGTATTGCGCCAGCGAGGTCTGCATCACTTCGAAACTCTGGTTGATCAGGTCCAGCAGTGACGCCGGGCCGACGTTATCGATGATGAACGAACCGGTCGCAGACTTCGGCGCACCTTGTTTTTCCGGGGCCGCCGCAGGTTGCTGGGCTTCGGGTTCGGCCGACTCCAGCCACGGGTTGATTTCGGCGGCCTGGGACTGCAAGGCTTCCTGCTCCAGCTTCATCAGTTGCTCGGCCTGCTTGCGCCGAAACGGCAGGTGCGAACCCAGTGATTTGGCCAGGCTGTTGAAGCGGCTTTTGAACGCCGGCGGGCGCTGGATCACCGGCAGGTGGTAGTGCTTCTGGTTGGTGGCGTTGAGGTTGACCGCGATGATCAAGTCGCAATGGCTCGACACCACCGGCACGATCGGCAGCGGGTTGAGCAGGCCGCCGTCCACCAGCATGCGGTTGCCTTGCATCACCGGCGTGAACAGGCTGGGAATCGCCGCCGAAGCGCGCATGGCCTGGTGCAGGCAGCCTTCCTGGAACCAGATTTCCTGTTGGTTGGTCAGGTCGGTGGCCACGGCGGTGTAGGGAATACGCAGCTCTTCGATATTGATCTCACCGACGATTTTGCGGATTTGCCCGAAGACTTTTTCGCCACGTATCGCCCCCAGGCGAAAGCTCACGTCCACCAGGCGCAGCACGTCCAGGTAGTCGAGGCTCTCGATCCAGTTGCGGTATTCGTCGAGCTTGCCGGCGGCGTAGATCCCGCCGACCACTGCGCCCATGGAGCAGCCGGCGATACAGGCGATGTCGTAGCCGCGCCGTTCGATTTCCTCGATCACGCCGATGTGGGCGTAACCGCGGGCGCCGCCGGAACCGAGCACCAAGGCAACACGTTTTTTCATGAGCAGATCCTTCGTAAAACAGTGGCCCACAATGCGCTTACCGGCCGAGGGCATCAAAATATTTTTCCAGAATAGCCATAACGCTCGGGTATGCTCTGGCGGTAGGCATTTCTGAGCAGGCACTTCTGAAAGCACGTTTGAATGGACACTTCTGATTTCAGGCGGCCCACAAGGCACTTTTCCTTGGAGGCAACGTCTACAGCCTACGACTGTTTTTCTATATTTGAGGTGTCATTGATGAAAGCCTGGATGTGTGTGCCTGTGATCGTGTTGGCCCTGGCCGGTTGTGCCGGCAAAACCGCATACCGCGACAGCTGTGGCACGCAATTGGATGCGGCCTGGCACGAGTTGGATTTGGCCAAGGCCGAAGGCTTTGCCGGCACCGTGAGCTACTCTAAGGCTTTGTCGCTGTTGACCGGCGCCAAGACCCAGCAGCAATTCGAAGCGTTTGAAGGCTGTTCCAACAAGGCCGAGAAAGCGCGCTTCTACATTCGTGAGTCGCGCGCCGGGCGTTGATCGGTGAGCGGTGCCTAGGGTTTCATGGTTAAGGGGGAAGGGATGTCAGCGCTGCTTGATCAGTTAGTCGCTCAGGTCATTGGCCTGGAAGTAGGGTTACTGAGCTGCCAGGCTCGCCTTGCCGCCGTCACCGACGATGAAGCCTTGCACGACCTGCGCACTACCGTGCGACGCCTGCGCAGTTTGTTGCGCCCCTTGCGCGGGCTGCCGGGTGTCGAGCAGCTTGAACTGGCCGCCAGCACGGTCGGCCAATTGACCACGCCGCTGCGCGACCGCGAGGTGCTGGCGGCCTACCTGCACCAGCACGGCCATCACGCGGCGGCCGATCGGCGCCTGCGCTTGCAGGCCGATGCTTATCGCCAGGTGGCGCAAAGCCCGGAACTCGCGCATTTGCTGCTGATCCTGGATGCCTTCCCGCGGTTTATCCGCGCCTCCCAACACCAGAAACTGCTCAAAGGCCTGCGCCCGCGCATCGAAAAGCGCTTGGCCAAGCAATGGCAGAAGCTCGATGACGCCCTCAAAGACCCGGATCATGACCGCCACCGTCTGCGCCTTCTGATCAAGCGCGTGCGTTACGCGGCCGAAGCCTACCCCGAACTGGACAAACTGCCTGCCAAGGCGATGCAGCGCCTCAAGCAAGCGCAAGGCGCCCTCGGCGATTGGCACGATTGCTGGCAATGGCTGGCCCAGGCTGAACATCAACCCGACCTGCAGCCGTGTGTTGCGGTTTGGCAGCGCACCATGGCCAAGGCTGAAGGCCAGGCGGATCGGGTGCTGGACAAGCTCGGCGCGGATTGTTTCTGAACCGGTCCGGCTTTTGGCCGGAATAGGCGCTGTGCCTGGCCAGCCTGCTGGTTAAGATCCCGGCATCGGTTTTCTGGATGTGAGGTTGTCATGCGCTTTAGTGATTTGCTCGATGCCGCCCGTAACAACCCGCTGGAAGTGACCATCCCCGCCGAATGGGCCCAGGGCCGCGCGACGTTTGGTGGCCTGGTGGCTGCCTTGCAATACGAAGCCTTGCGCGCCAAAGTGCCGTCGGATCGCCCTTTGCGTTCACTGGCTATCACCTTTGTCGGCCCGGTCGCCCCGGATGTACCCGCCAGTTACCAGGTCGAAGTGCTGCGCGAAGGCAAAGCGGTCAGCCAGTTACTCGGCCGTGTGGTGCAGAACGGCGAAGTGGCGACCTTGGTACAAGCCAGCTTTGGCGCAGCCCGCGAGTCGGTGATTGACGTGGCAAGCGAGGCGCCGCCGCTGTTCAAACACTGGGATGAGTGCCAGGAGCTGCCCTATATCAAGGGCGTTACCCCAGAATTCATGCGCCACTTGGCGATGCGCTGGAGTGTCGGCGGCCTGCCGTTTACCGGTACTAAATCCCGCGACATGGGCGGTTGGGTGCGTTTGCGTGGGGACGTGAAGGAAGAACCGCTGACCGAGTCGCATATTCTTGCTCTGGTCGACGCCTGGCCACCGGCCTTGCTGCCGCACCTGACCAAGCCCGCGCCGGGCAGCACCCTGACCTGGACCATCGAGTTTATCCAGCCGCTGCAAAACCTGACCACCCTCGACTGGTGCCAGTACTACGTCAACATCGAGCACGCCCGCGACGGCTACGGCCATGCCGCTGCCGCGCTGTGGAGCCCGAGCGGCGAGTTGATCGCCATCAGCCGCCAGACGGTAGTGGTCTTCGCCTGAGCCTCAGAAGTGCTGGCTGCCCTGGGCTTCCAGCGTGCGGCCGTGGCGTTGCAGCGCCACGCCTGCCAACAAACCGACGACGCCGATGGCAACACTGGCCAGGCTGAAGCTGAACACGCCTGACACCAACAACAGAAAACCAATGATCAGCAAAGGTACCGCAATCAATTGCAGGCCCAGGTTGGTGGGGTGCTGATGAGCCTGTGGCTGAGTACGCCATTGCCAGGCGGGGAAGTTGGGGTGACGTTTGCCCATGATGATCAATCCTCTGTCCGTTGAAACAACATGGACAAAGTTTAGGTCGCAGGCAGGTGCGGCGGCGAATCAAGGCTCGCTATGGAGGCCATAGCCAGCCTTGTTTGGCTTATAGCTTCAACTGCCCGATCGCCTTGCTCAATTCCCCGGCCAAGGTCGCCAGCTGATTGCTGGTGGTGGCCGACTCCACCGTCTGCTGCACGGTGTTCTCGGTCACATCGCGAATGCTCACCACCGCGCGGTTCATCTCCTCGGCAACATGGCTCTGCTGTTCGGCGGCCACGGCAATCTGGGTGTTGCTCTCGCGCATCTGTGCCACGGCACTGGTGATTTCGGCCAGTGCGGCACCGGCATCCTGGGCCTGTTGCACACAGTCGTCGGCCTTGAACGAGCTTTCCTGCATAAAGTCCACCGCGTCGCGGGTGCCGGCTTGCAGCGCCGAGACCATACGGGTGATTTCATCGGTGGAGCTTTGCACACGCTTGGCCAGGTTGCGTACCTCGTCGGCCACCACGGCAAAACCACGGCCCATTTCGCCGGCGCGGGCGGCCTCGATGGCGGCGTTGAGGGCAAGCAGGTTGGTTTGTTCGGCGATGCTGTGGATCACGCCGACCACCCCGTTGATTTTCTGACTGTCTTCAGCGAGTTTCTGGATCATTTCGGCCGTCTGCTGCACGCCGGTGGACAGGCCTGCGATCGAACGCTGTACCCGGGTGACCACTTCCTGGCCGCTGCCGGCGAGGGTGTCGGCGGTCTGGGACAGGTCGCGGGTTGCGCCGGCATGCTGGGCGATATGGTAGACGGTGGCGGTCATTTCATTGATGGCGGTGGCGGCCTGGTCGGTTTCGCTTTGCTGGCCGAGCATGCCGTGCTGCACCTCGTTCATGCTGCTGGCCAGGCGTGCGGCGCCATCGTCGAGTTGCTGGGCGGTGCGCGCCACGGTGCTGACCACGCGCTGATAACCGGCTTGCATGGCGTTGAAGGCGCTGGCCATCTGGCCCACCTCGTCCTTGCACGCCAGGGGCACGCGAGCCGACAGGTCGCCGGTCTTCTCCACGTGCAGCATCACGTCCTTGAGGGTGTTGAGTTGGCTGAGCAGGAAGCGGATCAGCAACTGCGAGGCCCCGAGCATCGCTAGCATGAGGATCAACACGGCCACGGCATAGTTGGCAAAGCGTTCGCCGAAGACTTGGCTGAGGCTGCGGCCGTAGGCCAGCACGGCAATCTGTTGGCCATCGGCCCGTGTGAGGACTTCGGCGCCGATCAGTGGGTTTTCCCCGAACAAGGGCATGTGATTGAGTTCAACCCAACCGCTGGCAGTGCTCAAGGCGGACAGATCCTGATCAGCCAACGATGGGGTTTGGCCGCGGGTAAAGGTCAGCCAATGTTCATCTTTGGGTAATGGGGTGTCGGCCGGCCAGGCACCGAGTAGTCGCGCCTGGGCCTGCGCCGAGTCCCGGGACGCCTCGCTGCGGGCCTGTTGCTCAAGCTGCACGGCGTACAGCACCAGCAGCAGGGTGGTGACGAAAGCGACCGCATTCACGGCCCAGAATTTGTATTTCAGCGAGATATTGCTAAGCCAGGCACCCATGGAAGGTTTTCTCTGATAGCGGAAACAGCATTGGCAAGGTGCCATTATTGTGCCGCTACTCAGGAAAGTGTTTTTGACATGGGTCAATGCGCCGCATCAATCCACTGGGGGCAGCCCAAAAAACCCACGGGCGCAGGCGGTGCTGTGTTCGGCCAGGTCCTCCAGCGTTTCATTGCGATGCAGGGCCACTTCACGCAGCACTTCCGGCAAATAAGCCGGTTCATTACGGCCATTTTTCGGCTTGGGCCGCAAGGTGCGCGGTAGCAAGTACGGCGCATCGCTTTCCAGCATCAGGCGGCCACGGGGAATTTCCCTGACCAGCGGATGCAGGTGCGTCCCACGGCGCTCGTCGCAGATCCAGCCAGTGATGCCGATGTGCAAGTCGAGGTCGAGGTAGCTGAACAGCGCCTGTTGTTCGCCGGTAAAGCAATGCACCACGGCGGCGGTCAGGTGATCGCGGTAATCCTTGAGAATCTCCAGCAGGCGCTGGTTGGCGTCACGTTCGTGCAGGAACACCGGCAGTTTCAGCTCGACCGCCAGTGCCAGGTGCGCTTCGAGGACTTTTTCCTGCTGCGGGCGCGGGGAAAAGTCCCGGTTGAAGTCCAGCCCGCATTCGCCCACCGCACGCACGCGGCTTTCGCTGAGCAACCCGCGCAAACGCTGGGCGCTGTCGCCGTTCCAGTCACTGGCCGAGTGCGGGTGAATGCCGGCGGTGCTGAACAGGCGTTGGCCGCTTTCATCGAGTTTTACGCACAATTCCAGAGCCTGTTCGCTGCCGTCGACGCTGGTGCCGGTGAGCACCAATTGTTGCACGCCGGCGGCATAGGCTCGGTCGAGAACGGCCTGGTGCCTCTCGTCGAAACTGGGGTTGGTCAGGTTGACGCCGATATCAATGAGTTGCATGGTGCTAGCTCCGCCTGCGGCCGGAAAGCATATCAGAGCTGTAGATTTATAAGAAAAACTAAGAACTACAACGCGTTATAGCTGTCTTTGAACGTCGCAAGTGACATTGTGGCTGGCCCATCGCCTGCCCCGACGCCACCGTTGCGTGCCTTGCCAGCGCTTGAAGCGCTCTGTTTCTGACCTCCAGCTTCTCGTCTTTCACGAGATGGCTGGCCAGTATTCTTTCCGGAGAGCGGATGATCCGACCCTCGGCGTTGCTTATGTTGTGCCTCACGTTACTGCTGCCCACGGCGGCGGTCGCGCGTCTCGACGGGCCGCTGGAGGTGACCAAGCCCGGCAAGGTCCGTGATTTGGCGCAGATCCGTTCCAGCCGCACCCTGCGTGTGCTGGTCAACCAGAGCCGTAACAGTTCCGGTGAGGTCCAGGGCCAGGCCATCGGCGTCGAATATCATCGTCTGCGCGCCTTCGAGCAATACCTGAACGGCCACGCCCGGGATGGAGAAGCCATCAACCTCAAGATCATTCCCAAGGCCAAGGACCAATTGCTTGGCGCGTTGGCCCGTGGCGAAGGCGACTTGGTGGCGCCGGGTGAACTGCTCGATGTAAAGGCCACGCACAAGATCAGCACCAGCGACCCGATTGCCAGTGGTGTGCCGCTGTGGCTGGTGGGCGTGAAGGGGGAGCGACGGTTTACCAGGCTGGAGCAATTGTCCGGGCGCACCCTGGCGTTGACCACCGGCAGTGCGGCGGCGGATGCGATCAGTCAGGTCAACCAGCAACTGGCGCTGCACAAGCGTGCGCCCGTGAAGGTGGAGTGGGTGGACCCGACGCTGGCCGTGGAGGACGTATTGGAGATGGTCCAGGCCGGGATCTTCCACCTCACCATTGTCGAAAAGCCGATTGCCGAGCGCTGGTCGAAAATCCTGCCCAAGTTACGTTTTGATCGGCAGGTGGTCATCAGCGCACCGGGTGATGAATACTGGTTTGTGCGCCAGGATGCCTCGATGCTGCGGGCCAGTATCGATCGCTTTCTCAAGACTTATCGCACGCCGTCCGACCAGGACGTGGCGTTCCAGCGTATTTATCGACGTCTTTACCAGGTGCGTAATCCGCTGGCCCGCGCCGACCGTCAGCGTCTGGAGAAATTGCGTCCGGTGCTGCAAAAGCACGCCCGTGAGCAGGGCATGGACTGGCTGAACCTGGCCGCGCTGGCGTTCAAGGAATCCGCTCTGGACCCTGGCGCGCGTAACAGCGGCGGGCCTACCGGCCTGATGCAGATCACGCCATCGGCGGCGCAGCGGGTGGGGGTGAACAATATCGAGAGCCTGGACAGCAATGTGCAGGCCGGTGCGCGCTACCTGGCGATGATCCGTCGCAAGTTCTTCGCCAGCCCCAAACTCAACGAGCGCGAGCGCATGGCCTTTGTGCTGGCGGCTTACAACATGGGGCCGGAGCGGGTCCAGGGTATGCGTGCAGAGGCTCGCCGGCGGGGCTTGAACCCCAATCAGTGGTTTTTCCAGGTCGAGCGTATTGCCATGGAGCAGGTGGGAATGGGCGGCGTCAGCTATGTTAATAGCGTGAACAAGTATTACTTGGCGTTTGATCGGGAGCGTGAATCCCTGGAGCCGTCGGCGCCGAAAATTGCCTCACGAAAATAATCGGTTTTATCGATAAGTATTAGGCGATTTTTGCGCTTTTATCATTGCATGATCCGATTAATATAGCGGCCAACCAACCCCTACTTTGAAAAGGATTATCACCATGAGCCCACTGATCACTCGCATTCTGTCCACTCGCGCCGGTTACGGCCTGACCATCCTGCGAATCTTTGTCGGCATCGTTTTCGCCGCCCACGGTTCGCAAAAGCTGTTTGGCTGGTTTGGCGGCGGCGGTTTGGCCGGTACTGCGCAGTACATGGAAAGCCTCGGCCTGACCCCAGGCACGCTGATGGCGGTGTTGTCCGGCGGTACGGAGTTCTTCGCCGGGCTGGCCTTGATCATCGGCTTGCTGGCGCGCCCGGCGGCGTTGGGCCTGGCCTTCCTGTCGCTGGTGGCGATCTTCTCGGTGCATATCCATAACGGCCTGTTCATGGCCAACAACGGTTATGAGTTCGCCTTGGCCTTGCTTGGCGGTGCGCTGGCGGTGTTGTTCGAAGGCGCCGGCAAACTGTCCGTCGACCGTGCCATCGCCCACTGATCGGTCGCGTAACGTCCTGAAAAAGCCCGCCATGAGCGGGCTTTTTCATTGCTCGGGATTCTTGACATCGCCCCACCGGCTTCTCTAGGATGCTGCTCATGCGCCGATTTAAACAGCTAATTGCGGGGCGCCACTGGGACTCAATGCAGCCCGACAGAAGCATGCACTCATCATGAGTCAGGTTTCGAAATACCGCTAAAGCGCTGGTTCGGTGTTGCCTCTCACCTGCCCGCAGACTTTTGAGGCAGAGACACGACACGATGAATGCACTACGCCCCCTCATACGCCTGGCCCCGATCACTGCGGACCTGACTCAACGCAACCCCAAGATCCTGCTGGGTGGCAAACATCAGCCGACCTTGTTGCGTTACCTGGACGGCTGGCCGCGCCGCACAGGGCGCCCTTCAGCGTTTCTGATCCAGTTTGTGGAAGATGGCGATTCCCTGAGACGTTTTGCCAGCAACAGTTTTGATCTTGCCGTTATCCAGGCGCCCAGTGCCGGCGATGCCGAGGAAGTGATCCGCCAACTGACGCGCATCGCCCGGCAAGGGCTGATTGCGCGTCGTTGACGGCTGATCAGTGAACGACAGCCGCCGATCGACGACGCCGGTGGTAGAGGAACACTGCACAGGCGATCAGGCATAACGGCAACGGCACCGCGCCGATCATCAACAACTTGAGATTGCGCTCCACTTGATTCACAGATGCATACGCCTGGTCCTTGAGTGCCTGCAACTCCATGGGCAGGCGCAGGCGTTCCTTGTTGAGCGCCTGCAATTGGATAGTCGTATCCACCGCGCGGGTGCCGAAGCCGATACTCGGTGGATTCAAGCGCTGCCATTCCTGCTCGGTGTGCTCAAGCCGCCTTTGCAGTTCGCCGGCCTTTTGCGCATAAGCCCGCTCTGCAGCCTCGCGCAGTTGCTCCAGTGCGTGGGGAGAATGGCTGACCTTTGTACGCGGTTGAATGTTTGCGAGCACGTCGGGAGCCGCAAGGTTATCCAGGGTATTCAAGACAAACATCACGTTGCTATTGGGCGCAGAGTCGATCACAGCGTCCATCAGCAAATCGGTATCGGCGACTACCACCACCTCGATATGCGCAGCCTTTTGCAGACCGGCACGTTGTTCGCCAACGCCATCCGGAAAGGCCGAGTAGGCGGGGCCTTCAAGGCGCGCCGCGATCATGTGGGGTTGCGTGGCAGCCGGTATCCCTTCAGCCAGTAAGTCGGCTGCAGACGTTGCTGCAAAGCGGCCTGAGTCCAGCAGGGTGGAGCGCCGGGAACTCTGCAACAGGGGCGTGAGCGTGGTGCGGCTTTTTCTCACGCGCGACAGCGCACCGCTGCTCGATACGATGACCGTATCCAGTTTCCAGACACTCACGTCGTTGGCGGCCATCGCGTGCCGAGGCAGGTTCAGCCTGGCCGGGTGCCGTACCGCCGGCGCGCCTGAACCAAAAGCGTGATCGATCAACAGTTTGTCCGCCGGCATCTGAATGCCCCAAGCCGCCAATAGCCCGTCCAGCCTTGTGTCGGTGGGCTTGGCGTTTGTCTCGGCCTCGCTCACCGGGTCAATAAAGAGCATCAGTTTGCCACCCCTCAATACAAACTGGTCAATCGCATACAGGGTTTGTTCCGGCAGGGCGCGCGGGTGTACAACCATCAGGGTTTGGATCGATTCGGGCACGGTCGGGGTGCTTGATGCCAGGCCGACCAAATTGAAATGCCGATGCATCTGGGCCAGCACTTGTTCCCCAGACGCGTTCAATGCCAACCCCGTCAATACGCCGACGGTGGGGAGCTCGGGGTGCATCAGTTGGTGGATCAGATGGCTGATTTCGTACTCAAGCAAGGGCTCGTCAGCCGGGCGCAGTACTTTGATACGTTGTGCGGGCTGGCCTGCGCGGGTGCCGATGAGGCCAAGAAAGCCTTGCTTGTCATCCAATCCGAACAGGCCGGCCTTGTAGGCATCCTCTGAATAAGGTGTCGGATCTATAACATGTAGGTTAATCATGCCCTTTGACGCTTTTTCGAACTCTTTGAGTAAATCTTCCACTCGTTCGCCATAGCGGTTTATTGCCTGGCTTCTTCTCGGGTCATTACTTGAGTTGAAGTAATACAGATCCAGTGGGTGTTCCAGAGTGGCAAGCAGTTGTCGCGCAGGGGACGATAAAGTGTGGATTTTCTGCTGTGAGAAGTCCCAGCGGATATTCGGTAGTTTGCCGACCCAGGCGAGATTAAATGCAAGGAAAAGCAGCAATATGACCAGCAGCGTCATACCTGTACTCAGAGTGGAACGCATCGTTTGCTTTCCTTCTCAACGGGTTTTGTAATTGAGCATGACTGTGGATGCCGAGAGAAAGGCAAGGATCATGCTGATGTAGTACAAGCCGTCATGCAGTGTCAGTTTGCCGTTGTCGATAGCACCGAAGCGCGAGATAGGATTAATCGAGACCAGGCTGTCTATGACCCAGATCGGCGCCTGATGCTCAAGTGCGTCGAGAACCGATGAAAGTCCGCTGGCAGCCAGTAACATCACCACCGTTATAAGGAACACAGCCAAACGTTGATGGGTCAGGGTAGAAGTAAAACATCCGACAGAAAGATAGGCGCCGGCCAGCAACCAACTGGCTAGAAACTGTGAAGAGATAACACGGTTATCGGCGGTGCCGAGGTAGTTGGCGAGGATCACCAGTGGGAACGTCAGCAACAATGCGATACCGCACACGACCCACGCAGCCAGAAACTTTCCGATAACCCGCTCTGCGCCGGTGATAGGCAGAGTCTTCAGCGTGTCGCGCATGCCGGCGTGGTGTTCGTCCGACCATAGTTGTGTCGACAACATGGGAATCAGCAGCAGGTAGAGCCAAGGGTGCAATTGGAAAAATACCTGCAGGTCGCCGCTGTCCTGTTCCAGCCACTTGCTTGTATACAACCCCAGGGTGGCGCACGAAACCAGAAACGCGGCAATACCCAGGTACGTGCTGGGTGTACAGGCATAACTGGCGAGTTGGCGTTTGAAAATGACAGGCAGCAGTTTCAAAGGGTGACCTCGTGGCTCAGATGCTGAACGACTTCGTTCAGGCGACCTGGCTCCAGATTCAGTGACGTTATGTTCCAGCCGCGGCTGGCGATAAGTGCGTTGATATGGGGGTAGATGGCGTGCCCGGGCATGGCCAGAACGGTCACGGTGCCGGGTGCATGCCGGTCCTCTTCTATACCTGCCACGCCGGGTAATACGGCAAGGGCTAGTAAATCCAGGGGTGTTTCTGCGGCCAGCGTGACGGCTCGGTAATGCCGCGAGTTGCGCTGCAAGTCGGGCAGTGGGGTATCTGCCACAAGGTGCCCGCCGGCGATAACCAGGGCGCGCGTGCAAAGCCCGGACAGGTGGTCGCAGTGCCGGGAGGCAATGATGACGGCCATGTCTTCGGTCAGCGCCTGGATAAGTGTCTTGAACCTGAGCAGTTGATCCGGTGTGAGCCCCTCGGTCGGCTCATCCAGCAACAGCAGGCCGGGGCCGTGCAGGATCGCCTGGGCGATTGCTACTCTGCGTTTCAAACCGATCGAAAGCGCCGCAATCGGTGTATCGAGCACCCGTGACAGCTCCAGGCGCATGGCGGCCCGATCGACACGGCTACGTTTTTCGGCACCGCTGAAGCCGCGAACGGCGGCAATGAAATTGAGCACGCCTTTGACCGACAGTGTCTGATGGCTGAGGCCGCCCTGGAGCTGATAACCGAGGTTTTTTTGCGCCTGCACTGGCTGCGTCTGAGTGTCGAAGCCCTGGACAGTCACATGCCCCGCAGAAGGTTTGGCGAACCCGGCTATCACGTTCAGTAGAGTGGTCTTGCCTGCGCCATTCTCCCCGAACAGGCCTATGCATTCCTGGCGTTGGGCACAAAATGAGACATTAGTGATGATGTTTCTTTTGCCCAAACGCTTTGTCAGGCTGCTTATCTCGAGCATCTTTTTACCGAATAAGTTTTGCGAGGCGTAGGAACATGTACCGTCATGCACGGTAAGCGCCGAGAAAGATACGTTTAATCATTGGACTTGGGAACAAGGGGACATGTTTATCAGATAAGTCCTACGCCGAATCAGATAACTTGCTGAAACAATTGCGTTGTTCCGAGGCTTGTTAACGGCCAGGTGTTTATCTGGCGTTCAAATAAGTTTTACTCTTTCGCAATAAGGCCTGAATATCATGATGCTTCTTCGCACGCTTGTTCTTGAACGCAGCGGTCAGGACACACCGATCAACGGTGCATTACTTTGCGGATTTGCCGTTGCACAGACCGATTCAAACTTTCTGGTCTATAGCCTGGATGAAGAGACCGAACCTGGTAACTCCAGGGTCTACATCGCGGCGCTCCGCAAGAAACTCGATCGGTATTTTCTGGGTGGGGTCGAGTCCAAGGAAGATCTGCAAGTTGCCATGCAAGTGTTCAAGCAAATCCTCGTGGCAGCGGCAGCATCCGGATCCAAGACCGGCACTGTTAGCGAGTCCTCGATCCCTTTCCATTTTATTGATTTGAAAGGCTGCAAGTTGCCGCCTGCCAGACCGGAAGATCATCATTCAATGATCATCAAGAAGGCCCTGGTCATGAAGGTTATTACTCTGGGCATGTCCGCGCCCGCACTGCCGGCCATCGAAAGTGCTTCGTTGATCGTGCCTTCGATTCGCTTCTCATCGCAGATGATTTCCCCGCCCAGGCCCACGAACCCAGCCAACTCCGCTGAGCCTCCGGTTTCCGAGCCGCTCAAGGCACAACCGCTGGAGGCACCCGTCGCGATAGCTCAGGAGCAGGCATTGGAGCCAGAACCAAAGCCGGAACCAGAACCGGAACCAGAACCACAACCAAAGACGGAACCGGAACCGGTCGAGCTCAGTGTGCCCCCGGTTCAGGTTGAGCCGGCCGCGCCTGCAGCGCGCCCACCTGCCCCCCAGATGGAGCATGCCTCGTTGCTCGAGGTCGACAGCACGCTGACCCGCCTGGCCAAGGTCGCCCAAGAGCTGTCGCAGCAACAGCAAGCGACAATCGAGCGAGAGCAGATGCTTGAGCAGTGGCAAACCCGACTCGAACAGGAGCAATCTGAGCTGGAGGACAAGAGCCGAGAGTTGCAGCAGCAAACAATGCAGTTGCAGGCGCGAAACCTTGAAGTTGGCCAGAAGGCTGAGAAGTTGACGCTGGCGCTGTCGCAGGTGGCCGGAATACGCCAGCGCCTGCAGAGTGTGCTTCTGGAACTGGATCAAACCCTGGATGGCCAGGCTTGAAGCTGATGTGTTCTGCGGTCTGGCTACTTTTCAGGGTTCATTTATCATCAACCCCAGCCGGCCGGCGCCAGGGCATGCTGCCTTGGCATCGGCACCATTGGACATTGTCTGGGGATGCACGCGTTTGAGTACCAAGCTGATTACCAAAGAAGGTCATGAGGCGCTGAAAAAAGAGCTGGATTACCTGTGGCGTGAAAAACGCCCGGATACCACGCGCAAGGTGACCTGGGCGGCGTCTCTCGGAGATCGCAGCGAGAACGCGGATTACCAGTACAACAAGAAACTGCTGCGTGAGATTGATCGGCGGGTGCGTTACCTGCGCAAGCGCCTGGAAGATATGCGGGTGGTGGAGTACATGCCCGAGCAGGAGGGCAAGGTGTTTTTCGGCGCCTGGGTCGATATCGAAAATGAGCAGGGCGAGACCAAGCGGTTTCGTATCGTCGGCTATGACGAAATTTATGAGCGCATGGATTACATCTCCATCGACTCACCCATGGCCCGGGCGCTGCTGCGCAAGGAGGTCGACGATGAGGCTATGGTGCAGACGCCGACCGGCGAGGTGTGCTGGTGGATTACCGGTATCGAGTATGTGAAATAAACGCTGGCCGGCACGCCGTCGGGCGTGCAGGCCATCGCTGGTTTCAACCTTCGCGCAACACCGTCAATGGGCTGGCATTCAACGCCCGACGCGTACCGAAGACACCGGCGCCGCCGATGAGCACGGCGCCGATCACCGGCAGTAGCAGCAGCCACGCATGCGGATGCCAGGCCAGGTCGAAGGCGTAGCGGTACAGCACCCAGGTCACCAACTCGGTGCCCAGGGCCGCCAGCAGGCCACTGACCGCGCCGAGCAAGCCGAACTCGATGCGCCGCGCCTTGACCAGCAACTTGCGCTCGGCCCCCAGGGCACGCAATAGCGCGCCCTGACGAATCCGCTCATCCAGGGTGGCTTGCAGGCCCGAAAACAACACCGCCATGCCCGCCGCCAGCACAAACAGCAACACGTACTCCACCGCCAGGGTCACTTGGGCGAGAATGCTGCGCAACTGCTCCAGCAAGGCTTCGACCTGCAGGATGGTGACGGCCGGGAAGGCCCGGGACAGGTCGACGATCTGCTGGTCATGCCCTGACGCCAGGTAGAAGCTGGTCAGGTAAGTGGCGGGCAGGTCCTTCAAGGTGCCGGGCTGGAAAATCATGAAAAAGTTGGGCTGGAAGTTGTCCCAGTTGATGGTCCGCAGGCTCGTCACCCGTGCTTCACGGTTCTCGCCACCGACGGTGAACACCAGATGATCATTGAGCTTGAGCTTCAGGCTTTCAGCGACCTTGGCTTCTACCGATACGCCTGGGATGCCATCGCCCGGTTGCTGTGACCACCAAGCGCCTGCGGTGAGGACGTTGCCCGGTGGCAGGTCGGCTGCCCAGGTCAGGCTCAGGTCGCGCTGCACAGCGCGGTCACCACTGGAATCTTTGCTGACAATCTCCTGCACCGGCTCGCCGTTGATGCTGATCAAGCGGCCCGGCACCACCGGGTACAGCGGCGCCGCTTGCGCTTGCAATTCCAGCAGGCGGGCGCCAAAGGCGTCTTTGTCGGCCGGCAGGATGTTCAGGGCGAAATAGTTGGGGGCGTCCTTGGGTAGCTGGTTTTGCCAGGTGTCGAGCAATTCGCCGCGCAGCAGGGCGATCAAGCCCATGGACAACAGGATCAAGCCAAACGCCAGGGACTGCCCGGCCGCCGCCAATGGATGGCGCAGCAACTGGCCCAGGCCCAGGCGCCAGGGCAGGGAAGCGCGGGCCAATAAACGACGCAGGCTTTGCAATAACAACAGCAGTAAACCACCCAGAATCAGTGCCGCCATCACGCCACCGCCGAGCAACGCGAAGGTCAGCACCAGGTCGAGGCTCAGGCGCCACATGATCAGGCCAAGGGCGAACAACGCAGCGCCATAGACCATCCAGGTGCTGGAAGGGATCGGCAGCATGTCGCGTCGCAATACCCGCAGCGGCGGCACCCGGCCCAAGGCTGCCAGTGGCGGCAACGCGAAGCCGGCGAGGGCGACCAGCCCGGTGCCGATGCCCGCCACTGCCGGCAACAGCCCGCCGGGCGGCACGTCGGCCGGCAGCAGGTCATGCAGGAAATAGAACAGGCCAAATTGCGCCAGCCAGCCGAGCACGGCGCCGGTGAGGCTGGCCAACAGGCCCAGTACGCTCAATTGCAGGCTGAACAGCAGCATCGTTTCGCGGCGTGACAAGCCAAGGCAGCGCAACAGCGCGCTGGCGTCGAAACGGCGGCTGGCGAAGCGGTTGGCCGACAGCGCCACGGCCACGCCGGCCAGCAGCACTGCCACCAGGCTGGCCATGTTCAGGTAACGCTCGGCCTTGCCCAGGGCGCCGCCGATCTGCTGGTTGCCGTCACGCGAATCCTGCAGGCGCTGGTTGGCGGCAAGGCCCGGCTTGACCAGGTCGCGATAGGTTTGCAGCGCCGTGCTGCCCTGGGGCGCACGCCACAGTTCGCGATAGCTCACGCGGCTGCCGGGTTGCACCACGCCGGTGGCATCCAGGTCGGCGAGGTTGATCATCACGCGCGGCGTGAGGCTGTAGAAGTTACCGGCGCGGTCGGGCTCGTAGGTCAGGATATGCGTCAGTCGCAGGGTTTTCATGCCCACGTCGATGCTGTCGCCGACTTTGAGGTCCAGCGCGGTCAGCAGCCGGGCCTCTACCCAGGCTTCGCCTGGTTTGGGGCCGCCTCCCGCCGTTTCTGCGCCGAATGGCTGTGTGGCGCTTTTGAGTTCGCCGCGCAACGGGTACTGCTCGTTGACCGCCTTGATGCTGGAGAGCTGGATGCCATTATCGGTAGCGATAACGCTGGAGAACTCAACAATGCGCGCGTGATCCAGGCCCAGCTCCGTCCCTGATCTGATTTGCTCGGGGCGGGCCGGCGAGCTGCCTTCGAGCACCAGGTCGGCACCGAGGAATTCGGTGGCCCGCAACAGCATGGCGCCGTTCAGGCGTGCACCGAAGTAGCCGATGGCGGTGCTGGCCGTGACCGCCACCAGCAGGGCGAAAAACAACACGCGCAATTCGCCTGCGCGGGCGTCGCGCAACAATTGACGCATGGCAAGGCTGAACAGGCGCAACAGCGGCAAACGTGCCATCAAGGCTCCAGGGGCGCGACCATCAGGCCGGCTTCAAGGCGGATCAGGCGTCGGCAACGATGGGCCAGGCGCTCGTCGTGGGTGACCAGCACCAGGGTCGTGCCGCTTTCCTTGTTGAGTTCGAACAGCAGGTCGCTGATGCGCTCGCCGGTGTGGCTGTCGAGGTTGCCGGTGGGTTCATCGGCAAACAGCACATCCGGTTCGGCGGCAAAGGCCCGGGCGATGGCGACGCGTTGCTGTTCGCCGCCGGATAGCTGGCGCGGCGAGTGGGTCAGGCGTTGGCCCAGGCCCACACGTTCCAGCAAGTGGGTGGCGCGCTCGCGGGCATCTTTGCGGCCGTCCAGTTCCAGCGGCAACATGACGTTTTCCAGCGCGTTGAGGCTGTCGAGCAGTTGGAATGACTGGAAGACGAACCCCACGTGCTCGGCGCGTATGCGCGCGCGCTGGTCTTCGTCGAGGGTGCTCAAGGCTTGCCCGGCCAGTGTGACTTCACCGCTGCTGGGCAGATCGAGGCCGGCCAGCAGGCCGAGGAGGGTGGATTTGCCGGAACCGGAGCTGCCGACGATAGCCAGGCTATCGCCCTTGTTCAGTTCCAGGCTCAGTTCGTGCAGGATGGTCAGTTCACCTTCCGCGCTGGGAACCACTTTGCTAAGGTTCCGCGCGGTGAGAATGCTTGCGCCCATGGAGAATCCGATGCGAATGTGGTTTTTGAGTGCTGGCCTGGCCTTGATGTGCATGGCCCAGAACGCAGCGGCGGGTACAGTCCTGATCGTTGGCGATAGTATCAGTGCCGGTTTCGGGCTGGATACCAGCAAAGGGTGGGTAGCGTTGCTGGGACAACGGCTCAAGAGCGAAGGTTTCGACGATAAAGTGGTCAACGCCTCCATCAGTGGTGACACCAGTGCCGGAGGCCTGGCGCGGCTGCCGGCGGCGCTTGCAGAGCATAAACCGGATGTGGTGATTCTCGAGTTGGGCGGCAATGACGGCCTGCGTGGGCAGCCGCCAGCGCAATTGAAACAAAATCTTGCGTCGATGATTGACCAGTCCAGGGCCGGTGGTGCCAAGGTGCTGTTGCTGGGGATGCAGTTACCGCCTAACTACGGCCCGAAATACACCACGGCGTTTGCTGAGGTCTACGGTGCGTTGGCCAAGGAAAAAAACATCCCGTTGGTGCCGTTTTTCCTTGAAGGCGTGGGCGGTCATCCCGAATTGATGCAAGCCGACCTGGTTCACCCGGCAGTCGGTGCACAGGGCAAGTTGCTGGAAAATGTCTGGCCGACGCTAAAACCGCTGCTATGACGCTTTTCTACCGGCAGGCTTTCGGCTAAGGTGGCGCCCCCCCGATCTGGAGCCCCCGATGTCGCGCCCTGCCTGGTCCCTGTTCAACTACCAACTGATCGAGCCTGACGAGCAGCTGGATCTGTTCGCCTGCCAGGAAGTCCGGGTGCATCTGGTTGCGCGTCAACTGGAGTTGGGTGGCTCGATCGACCGCACGCTTTGCGGCACGTTATTGCCGGCGCAACCACGCTGGTCGTCAGTGGATCGTGCTATTTTTCAGGACCAGCGCCTGTGCCCGCTGTGCCGGGCGATTCTCGAATCGCAAAAGCGTGGCACGCCGCTGATCTGGCCCGAGCTGCGCTTCGAGTAGCAGCGGGGCAGGGTGATGCCTGGATCGCGCTTCACGTATACAATCAGTGTTTTCCTACCCGTCGTTCTGCGAAGGATTTTCCGGATGTTGTCGCGCCTTTCCGTCGTTACCTGCTGCCTGTCTCTTGCTGCCCTGTGTGCAGCCGGTTCGGCCTCAGCCTTGCAGTTGCCCTTGCCGCCGCCGGGTGAAGACATCGTCGGTCAGGTCCAGGTGATCAAGGCCAAGTACGAAGACACCTTCGCCGACCTGGGCACCACCTATGACCTGGGCTATTCGGAAATGGTCGCGGCCAACCCCGGCGTGGATGCCTGGTTGCCGGGTGCGGGCACCGAGATCGTGCTGCCCACGCGGTTCATTCTGCCGCCCGGCCCGCGCGAAGGCATCGTGATCAACCTGGCGGAATACCGGCTCTATTACTATCCAAAGGGCCAGAACGTGGTGTACACCTTCCCGTTGGGCATTGGCCGTGAGGGCTGGGGTTCGCCGGTCGCGCACACCACCATCACCGGCAAGATCCCCAACCCGACCTGGACCCCGCCAGCGTCCATCAAAGCCGAGCACGCCGCCAATGGCGACCCGCTGCCCAACGTAGTGCCGGCCGGGCCGGATAACCCGCTGGGGCCATTCAAGTTCACCTTGGGCACGCCGGGTTACCTGATCCACGGTTCGAACATGAAATTTGGTATCGGCACGCGTACAAGCCACGGCTGCTTCCGCATGTTCAATAACAACGTGCTGGAGATGGCCGACATGGTGCCGGTCGGTACATCGGTGCGCATCATCAACGATGCCTACAAGTTCGGCAGCAGTGGCGGCAAGGTCTATCTTGAGGCGCATACGCCGTTGAACGACGATGGCACGCCTTCGGTGGTCGACAAGCACACCGCCGTCATCAATGCCCTGCTCAAGCGCGAAGACCTGGCCAACAATTTGCGCGTCAATTGGGATCAGGTGCGTGACGTGGTGGCCGCCGAAGATGGCCTGCCCACCGAGATTGGTGTACCGGGTGCCGGCACACCGGTGGTGTCGAGCACGCCAGTCGATCTGCAGCAATAAGCCTGTTCGATCACAAGCCCGCCCAGGCCTTGCGCTGCGGCGGGCTTTTTATTGCGCCGGATTCAGGGCTGAATGCCGGGCAATAAAAAAGCCGATCCAAGAATGGATCGGCTTGATAACAACCCCGAAGGATTATTACTTGCGGCTTGCTTTTTCAAGCATGCGCAGAGCGCGCTCGTTAGCTTCGTCAGCAGTCTGTTGTGCTTTTTGAGCAGCAGCCAGCGCTTCATCAGCTTTACGGTAGGCTTCGTCTGCACGAGCCTGGGAGCGAGCTGCTGCGTCTTCAGTTGCAGTCAGACGAGCTTCGGTTTCTTTGGAGACGCTGCTGCAACCGGTAGCCAGAACTGCGGCCAGAGCCAGAGCAGAGAATTTCAGAACGTTGTTCATCGTGTTCCCCTTCAAGGACTTTCTATTAAATGGCTACTTTCTCAGGGTGAGCTGATAGCCGGCGTACATACTACTCATTACTTGTAGTAAGTAAACTGACGTAGCGCAAGAAGCAAAAAAAATTCTTGTGCCGTATCTATTTTGGCTAATCTTTTGGAGGTTTGTATAAAAACTGTCCAGAAATTTTCATTTCGGCGGGAACTGGATCCGACCTGAGAGGTCCGGCCAGACTGTATCCGGCTGGGTAAGCAGGTGTAAATTTATATATCTACGATGACACTTTTTTTCGGTGGGTCTTTGCCTGGCCCGGCATCTTTTGCGCATGTAGGCGCATCTAGAGGTGACTTTAAGAGCGGCAGTTCGTCTCAAGCTTCAACTGCCGGCAATGTTCAGGCTATCGATCATTGATTGATCGAAGCCCTTTCTGTAACCGCCAGCGGCAAGGGATGACGAGTGCGCCTTGAGCTATTGCAGCATTGGTGCCTACTATTCTCTACGTGCTGGTTGTGAGCGCTATAGGTTTTCTCGTTGTCGAAACCGGCACGGGGTGGCGTAGATGTTCCTTCGCCGGAAAAACATCGGTAAGGTAGGGGTCGAAATCCAAGACCCGCGAGGAGTAGTGATGAGCGAGGCGTTGTCCATCCACCATGACCAGGCTGGTCATCAGTTCGAGACCAATGTGGACGGTCATCGTGCCTATCTGACCTATATGGACCTGGGCAAACAGACCCTGGACATCTATCGCACCTTCGTGCCCAACGCATTGCGCGGGCGCGGCATTGCTGCTGCGTTGACCGAGGAAGCGTTGAAGTTCGCCGAAGAGGCTGGGTACACCGTGATCCCTTCGTGCTCTTACGTAGAGCGCTACATGGAGCGCCATCAGCGCCATGCCGCGAAGCTCTGAATAGTGAGTGAGGCGGGACGCGGAGTGTCCATGGCTGCATTCCCACGCAGAGCGTGGGAACGATCAAAAACGCCGGGCTAAGCCCGGCGTTTTTGTGTGTGCAGTTTAAGGTCAGGTGCGTTTGCGCTTGGGCAACACGTCCTTGAGCTTGGCATGCATGCTGCGCAGGGTGGTCTCGGTGGCGGACCAATCGATGCAGGCATCGGTGATCGACACGCCGTACTGCAAGTCGGCCAGGTCTTTTGGAATCGACTGGCAACCCCAGTTCAGGTGGCTTTCGACCATCAAACCGATAATCGACTGGTTGCCTTCGAGAATCTGGTTGGCGACGTTTTCCATCACCAGCGGTTGCAGGGCCGGGTCCTTATTGGAGTTGGCGTGGCTGCAGTCGACCATGATGTTCGGCTTGATCCTGGCCTTGTTCAGCGCCTGTTCGCACAGCGCCACGCTGACCGAATCATAGTTGGGCTTGCCGTTGCCGCCGCGCAGTACCACGTGGCCATAGGCGTTGCCCTTGGTGGTGACGATGGACACGCCACCTTCCTGGTTGATACCCAGGAAGCGGTGCGGGCTGGACACCGATTGCAGGGCGTTGATCGCAACCGTCAGGCCGCCATCGGTGCCGTTCTTGAAGCCCACGGCCGACGACAGGCCGGACGCCATTTCGCGGTGGGTCTGGGACTCGGTGGTGCGTGCGCCGATGGCCGACCAGCTGATCAGGTCCTGCAGGTACTGCGGGGAGATCGGGTCCAGCGCTTCGGTCGCGGTCGGCAGGCCCATTTCGGCCAGGTCCAGCAGCAATTGACGACCGATATGCAAGCCGTCCTGAATCTTGAACGAGTCGTCCAGGTACGGGTCGTTGATCAAACCTTTCCAGCCGACGGTGGTGCGTGGTTTCTCGAAATAGACGCGCATCACCAGGTACAAAGTGTCGGACACTTCAGCCGCCAGCACTTTAAGGCGCTCGGCGTATTCGTGGGCGGCCTTGAGGTCATGGATCGAGCAGGGGCCGATCACTACGAAAAGGCGGTGGTCGGTGCCGTCGAGAATGTCACGAATGACTTCGCGGCCCTTGGTCACGGTCTGCAGGGCAGCATCGCTCAAAGGGATTTCGCGCTTGAGCTGATCAGGGGTGATCAGGGTCTCGTTGGATTCGACGTTAAGGTCATTGATCGGTAAATCAGCCATCGTGTTACTCGCCAGGGTCACGGGTGCCGGCCGCCAGCTATCCCCGTGCGGCGGGCACAGCATGATTTGAATGCAGGGGGGAGGAACCTTAGCGCGTAACACGGGGCCGCGACAATGGGCAAAGCCGGCTTTAATCCAGCACCGGCGCCACAAAGGTGTCGTGGGCGAACTCACCGGCATGACGCGAAACCCACTCACGGGCCATGGTCTCGAGCTGGGCAGGGGTTGGCTCGGCGTCTTCGTGCAGGCGGCAGTAGCGTTCGATCTGGCACACTTGCTCGCCCATGCGCGCACCGAACAAGGCATGTTCATCGGTAAAGGAAATGCCGATACGGTAGCCATTTTCGACTTTGCGACACCAGGCTACATAGCCCGGATAACGGGCGCTGGCGCCCAGGGACGGGATACGCAGATCAACCGCCGTGCCCTGGCGCCAGGCACGCGGGCAATTGCAGGCGACGCCGCCCAGGCCGATAGTGTGCAGGCGTTGGCGGGGAATAGCGGGGGCGGGACGTTGGATTAACTCGACAGCGACATCATCAGGGTGAGGTAAAAAACGACCCATGTACACGGACTCCGAGCACCGTCCAATTGACGGCAGTGGCAGCAGTATAGTGAAGGAACTGGAATTGACCGACCTGGATATTGACCAGCAATTGCTGGGATTGCCAGGTATTTCGCTGCTGGTGTTTACCAGCGCAGGCTGTTCCAGTTGCCGTTGGGCACGCCAGCAACTGCCCGGCTGGACGTTGCCGGTTGAGCGCGTGTGCTGGGTGGATGCCGGGCACAACGGCGGTGCGGTCGAACGCTACCAGATCTTTCATTTGCCTGCGTTGTTCCTCGTGTGCGAGGGTCAATTCCTTGGGCAATTACACACGCGTCTTACCCAGCCCGAGCTTGCGGACGCGATTAATCAAGCACTTACCCGTACTCCAGAGGATCTGCCATGACCCCCCAGTCGCCCCGCATCGGCATTATCGGCACCGGTGCCATCGGTGGTTTCTACGGCCTGATGCTGGCGCGTGCCGGGTTCGATGTGCACTTTCTGTTGCGCAGCGAATACGCGGCGGTCGCCGAGCACGGCCTGCACCTCAACAGTACCTTGCACGGCAAGCTGCACCTGCACCCGGTGCAGGCCTATGCCCAGGCGGCCGATATGCCGGCCTGCGATTGGCTGCTGGTCGGCACCAAATCCACCGGCAACGTGGAGCTGGCCCCGACCCTTGCCCAGGTTGCCGCACCGGGCGCCAAGGTGGTACTCCTGCAAAACGGCCTCGACGTCGAAGACAGCCTGCGCGAACACCTGCCAGCGTCGCTGCACCTGTTGGGCGGCCTGTGTTACATCGGCGTGCATCGTTCCGGGCCGGGTGTCGTCGAGCATCAGGCGCTGGGCCGCGTGAATCTTGGCTACCACAGTGGCACGGCGGCCGATGATGAGGCGCAGCAGAAAGCCATTGTCGAGGAGGGCGCCGCGCTGTTTCATCAGGCCGGCATCGAGTCCCAGGCCATGGCCAATGTGCACCAGGCGCGGTGGCATAAGTTGGTCTGGAATGTGCCGTTCAATGGCCTCTCGGTGTTGCTGGGCACCGGCACCAGCGCGATGATGGCCGATGAGTCCAGCCGCGAACTGATCCAGGCCCTGATGACTGAAGTGGTGAAGGGCGCCCATGCCTGCGGCCATGAAATTCCCGACAGTTACGTCGAGCAAATGCTCACCATGACCGACACTATGGCTGACTACCTGCCCAGCATGTACCACGACCACGTGCACAAACGCCCACTGGAACTGGCAGCGATCTACGCTCGGCCATTGGCCGCTGCCAAAGCGGCGGGCTGCGAATTGCCACGCATGCAGGCGCTCTACCAGGCCTTGAGTTTTATTGATCGGCGCAACCGCTGATTCGGGGAGAAATACCATGGCGAAAGGATTGGGCGACAAACTGGTGCTGGCGATTTCGTCGCGGGCACTGTTCGACCTGAGCGACAGCCACAAGGTCTACCTGACCGAAGGGGTGGAGGCGTATCGCAAATACCAGATCGAACACGAGGAAGAAACCCTCGAACCCGGCGACGCCTTCCCGTTGGTCAAGAAGCTCCTGAGCCTCAACGCCAGCCTCGGGCGTGCCCGCGTCGAAGTGGTGTTGGTGTCACGCAACAGCGCCGACACCGGTTTGCGCGTGTTCAATTCGATCCAGCATTACGAGCTGGATATTTCCCGCGCCGCTTTCGTCGGTGGGCGTAGTCCCTATCCTTATTTGGCCGCGTTTGGTTGCCATCTGTTTCTATCCACCCATGCTGAAGATGTGCGCAGCGCCCTGGACGCAGGTTTCGCTGCGGCGACGATTTTGTCGGGCGGCGCACGCCGGGCATCGAGTGAAGAACTGCGCATTGCATTTGACGGCGATGCGGTACTGTTTTCCGATGAATCCGAGCGGGTGTATCAAACCGGTGGGATAGCGGCGTTTCATGCCAGTGAGCGCGAGTCGGCACGCGAGCCTTTGCACGGCGGCCCGTTCAAGGGCTTCCTGGCAGCGCTCAACCTGTTGCAGCGCGAGTTTGCGGACGACGCCTGCCCGATCCGCACCGCCCTGGTCACTGCGCGTTCGGCGCCGTCCCATGAGCGGGTGATTCGCACCTTGCGCGAATGGGACATCCGCCTGGATGAGTCGCTGTTCCTTGGCGGCCTGGAGAAATCCGCGTTTTTGGAAGCGTTCGCCGCCGATGTGTTTTTTGATGACCAGGCCGGTCATTGTGAGAAAGCCAGGGAGGTGGTGACCACCGGCCATGTGCCCCATGGCATCAGCAATGAGTTGAAAATCCAGAGCGAGCACTAGCTGCTAAGCTCAATCAATCCCCGCCATCCTGGCAGTCCAGGAGGTTCTATGATTCGTTCGATGCTGTATGCCACGGACCTCGGTCTGTATGCGCCGTATGTCATGCAACATGCGCTGGCGCTGGCCCGAACGTTCAAGGCGGATTTGTATGTGATCCATGTGGTTGAGCCGATCGGGTTGTTCGCCGAATCGGTGTTGCAAAGCTACCTTGATGAGAAGGCCCTGAGTGAATGGCAGAGCCAGGGCCTGAACACGGTGATGGCGACCATCGAGCAACGGGTGCTCGACAGTTTCCGCGAGGAGTTGGGGGAGGGCGAGCAAGACCTGCAGTTGATTCGCTCGGTGCGCGTGATCCAGGGGGACCCGTGCGAGGTGATTCTCGACCAGCTGCGTAAACTTTCCGTGGACCTGTTGATCGTAGGTAGTCATAGCCACGCAACTGCGGCCGCCACACCCCTTGGGCGCACGGCGGCGCGGGTGCTGCAACTGGCCACAGTGCCGGTTTACATGGTGCCGTCGCTGCAGCGTCGACGCAGTGATGACGCGTGATTGGTAAAAACGATAAAAAGTTCTAGATTTATCTGTCTGACCTTTAATATAGTTATATACCGTCGCTGATACCCGTGGCGTCTATCCGCTTTGAGGGACATATATGAAGCTTCAACAACTGCGCTACATCTGGGAAGTGGCGCACCACGACCTCAACGTTTCCGCTACCGCTCAAAGCCTTTACACCTCGCAACCGGGTATCAGCAAGCAGATCCGCCTGCTCGAAGACGAGCTGGGCGTCGAAGTGTTCGCGCGCAGCGGCAAGCACCTGACCCGAGTCACCCCGGCCGGTGAGCGCATCATCACCACCGCCGGCGAGATCCTGCGCAAAGTCGAAAGCATCAAGCAGATCGCCCAGGAATTCTCCAACGAGAAGAAAGGCACCCTGTCTATCGCCACCACCCACACCCAGGCGCGTTATGCCTTGCCGCCGGTGATCCGTGATTTCATCAAACAATATCCCGATGTGGCCCTGCACATGCACCAGGGTTCGCCGATGCAGATCGCCGAGATGGCCGCTGACGGCACAGTCGATTTTGCCATCGCCACCGAAGCCCTTGAGCTGTTCGGCGACCTGGTGATGATGCCGTGCTACCGCTGGAACCGTTGCGTGGTCGTGCCCCAGGGCCACCCGTTGGCCAAGCTGCCGAAACTGACCCTCGAAGCCCTGGCTGAATACCCGATCGTCACTTACGTATTCGGTTTTACCGGCCGTTCCAAGCTCGACGAAGCCTTCAGCCATCGCGGCCTCACGCCGAAAGTGGTGTTCACCGCCGCCGACGCCGACGTGATCAAGACCTACGTACGCCTGGGCCTGGGCGTGGGCATCGTCGCCAAGATGGCGGTCGACACCAACCTCGATAAAGACCTGGTGGTACTCGACGCCAGCGAGCTGTTCGAGTCCAGCGTGACCAAGATCGGCTTCCGCCGTGGCACCTTCCTGCGGGGTTTCATGTGCGACTTCATCGAGAAGTTTGCGCCGCACCTGACCCGTGAAGTCATGGCCAAGGCCATCCAGTGCCATAACAAGCAGGAACTGGAAGAGCTGTTTGACGGGGTTGAATTGCCCGTACACTGATATTGGTTATTGCAGGAGTGGTTTATTTGGCCTCGGTAACCGTAAAGTGTTGCCGGGCGCCCGCCACCAGAATCTCCACCTCATCACCCTCGAACTTGCCCAGCAGGCTTTTGCCCAGAGGCGAGCGCGGGGTGATGACGGTCACCGGCTGGCCCACCACATCGACTTTCAAGCCTGCCGCATCCGGCGCCAGGAACAGCCACTGCTGGCGGCTGTTCTCGTCCTCCAGGCCCAGTAGCGTGCCGACCTCTATCCCGCGTTGATCATCGTAGGCGCGTAGTTGCAGGTTCTGGCACAACGCCAGCGCTTGCTTGATCTCTTCGACGCGTTTGGCTTGCCCGGCCGCGAGGTAGGAAGCTTCCAGCCCCAAGGTGTCGTACTTGTTCTCCGCGATGTTTTCTTCGTGGGTCGCGGTTTCGTAGGCGGTCTGTGCGGCACGCTGAGCGATGTCGAGGTCGACGCTGAGTTTTTCCAGAATCAACTGGTGAACGGCATGTTTATTCATGGGTGTGCTGGGTCATTCGCAAAATTGCAGGACATTCGCCTTGCTCTTTTCATTGGGCGCGTTCTGGTCTTGTTGCAGCCAGAACTGGCATTTGGGGTTGGACAGGTTGCGCGCATTGTTGCGCGCCTGGTCCAGGGTTTGTTGCTGTTCCTGCTTGCGCAGGTTCTCGGTGTACTGCTCAAACATTCGGTTGGGCGGCTCCGGCGCCACAGCGGCCGGTTTGCCCATTTGTTGAACGGCTTGTTGAACCGCTTGAGCCACGGGTGCGAGGCTTTGCGGGAACAGATAGCGCGAGGCCAGCCAGGCGGTCAGCACAATGGCGATAAACCCCAGCCACAGGCCAAAAGCCACGGCAGCACTGAGCTTGAACAGCGACAACGGACGTTCAGACATGATGGCCTCCTGGCAAGCATTGACGACAGAGCGGCGATTGTCGCACAGCCACTGTGCAGAATAATCGCGAACAAGCCTTCTGCATCGGTGCATTTATGCGGACAATCGAGCCTTTGAAGGTTGGAGCCCGGAATGAAAGCCCGCTGGGATATTTTTTGCAGCGTCGTCGACAACTACGGCGACATCGGCGTGACCTGGCGCCTGGCCCGGCAGTTGGTGGTGGAGCACGGGTGCGAAGTGCGCTTGTGGGTCGACGACCTGCGCGCCTTCGAGCGCATGTGCCCCGAAATCGATGTGCAGCTCGATCAGCAATGGCAGGAGGGCGTTGAAGTGCGCCACTGGCCGGCCGACTGGCCGCAGACGCAACCTGCCGACGTGGTGATCGCCGCCTTCGCTTGCCAGTTGCCGCCCGATTATATGGAAGCCATGGCCGCGTGCGAACGCACGCCGTTGTGGATGAACCTGGATTACCTCAGCGCCGAAGATTGGGTGGTGGGTTGCCACCGCCTGCCGTCGGTGAAGTTCAAGGGCGTGCAGAAGTACTTCTTCTTTCCGGGGTTTCGTCCGGGCACGGGCGGGCTTTTGCGTGAAGGCGGGTTGTTGGAGCAGCGTCAGGCATTTCAGCAAGACGGCGCAGCACAACAACAATTCCTACAGTCCATAGGCGTCGTTCCGGCAGCCGGTGCGCGGCTGATGTCGTTGTTTGCCTATGAAAATGCCGGGCTCGCCAGCTGGCTGGACGTGTTGGCGACGGATGGGCATGCCACTCATCTGTTGGTGCCGGAAGGCCGCATCCTCGGCGACGTGCAGCGCTGGCTCGGTGTCGAGGCGCTGGCGGTGGGCGATGTGCATCAACGCGAGGCGCTGACCGTGCAGGTGCTGCCGTTCGTGCGCCAGGAACAATATGACCGCCTGCTGTGGTGCTGCGACTTCAACGCCGTGCGCGGCGAAGACTCGTTCGTGCGTGCCCAATGGGCGGGGCGGCCGTTGCTGTGGCACATCTACCGCCAGGACGAAGACATCCACCTGGACAAGCTCGACGCCTTTCTGGCGCTGTACACCGCCGCGTTGTCGCCCGCCGCCAAGGTCGCTGTGGTGACCCTGTGGCAAGCGTGGAACGCTGATGGCGATATGGCACAAGCGTGGAAAATGCTCATGGAACACTGGCCGCAGGTACACCTGCACGCGCAAACCTGGTGTCTGGAACAAGGCTTGCAGGCCGATCTTGCGACGGCGCTGGTACAGTTTTATGAAAGTTGGATATGATACGCCACCTTGAATTTTGTAAATCCCATCCAAATTTCGGATATATGCAATGAAAACTGGTAAAGAACTGAAACCCGGTACAGTGATCCGTCTCGAAAACGACCCTTGGCTGGTTCAGAAAGCTGAGTTCACCAAGTCTGGTCGTAACAGCGCAATCATGAAGACCAAGCTGAAGAACCTGCTGACCGGTTACAAGACCGAGATCGTTTACAGCGCCGATGACAAACTGGACGACGTGATCCTCGACCGCAAAGAAGCGACCCTGTCCTTCATCAGCGGCGACACCTACACGTTCATGGACACCACCGACTACACCATGTACGAGCTGAACGCTGAAGATATCGAAGCTGTTCTGCCGTTCGTGGAAGAAGGCATGGAAGACGTCTGCGAAGCGATCTTCTTCGAAGACCGTCTGGTTTCCGTAGAGCTGCCGACCACCATCGTGCGTAAAGTTGCCTACACCGAAGGTTCCGCTCGCGGCGACACTTCGGGCAAGGTGATGAAGCCTGCCAAACTGGCTAACGGTACCGAGCTGCAGGTTGCTGATTTCATCGAAATCGACGACCTGATCGAGATCGACACCCGTGAAGGTGGTTCGTACAAAGGTCGCGCCAAGAAGTAATTCTGGCCAAACCGTACGACACAAAAAGCCCGACCTGGCGTCGGGCTTTTTTGTGCGCGTCTGTTAATCAGACCGTCACGTGCAGGCGCACATCGACGTTGCCACGGGTAGCGTTGGAGTACGGGCAGACCTGGTGCGCGGCGTCGACCAGGCTTTGCGCCTCGTCTTGTGCCAGGCCCGGCAGGCTGATGTGCAGGTCGATATCCAGGCCGAAACCGCCGGGGATTTGACCGATGCCGACGTGGGCAGTGATCGAAGCGTCATCCGGGATTTTGCGTTTTGTCTGGCTGGCGACGAATTTCAGCGCGCCGATAAAGCAGGCCGAGTAGCCGGCGGCAAACAGTTGTTCCGGGTTGGTGGCCTGGCCGCCGGCGCCGCCCAGCTCTTTGGGCGTGGAGAGCTTGACGTCGAGGATGTTGTCGCTGGAAACAGCGCGACCATCACGGCCGCCGGTGGCGGTGGCTACTGCGGTATAGAGCGTTTGCATGGTGTCGTCCTCTTGGGTTTTTAGCACTAAATGTTTGTGCGCTAAGTAGTTGGTGAGGTGAATATATAGCGCTAATATTTAGTGCGCAAGATAAATTTACAAAATGTTTTGGCTTCACAAAAAACCAGTGTGGGAGCGGGCTTGCTCGCGAATGCGGTGTGTCAGTCAGCACATCTGGCGACTGATACACCGCATTCGCGAGCAAGCCCGCTCCCACATTTTTATGCGATGTTGCCTTTAGACAGCGCCCTGCAAATGACTACGCAACGCAATCAGATCCGCCTGCAGCTTGCGCAACTGCTCAAGCTGCATACCGCTCGCCCCCAGAATGCACTGCGGAATCCCCATCGCCTTTTCCTGCAAGGCACGTCCCGCTTCGGTCAATTCCACCACCACCACCCGTTCATCTTCGCGCTTGCGGGTGCGACTGAGCAGGCCTTCGGCTTCCAGGCGCTTGAGCAATGGTGTGAGGGAGCCTGGGTCGGTGAGCAGGCGGTGGCTGATTTCGCCGACGGTCAAGCCGTCCTCTTCCCACAGCACCATCATGGCCAGGTACTGCGGGTACGTCAGGCCGAGGGCCTGCAGCAGCGGCTTGTAGACTTTGGTCATCAGCAACGACGTGGAGTGCAGGGCGAAACACAGCTGGTTATCCAGCATCAGGTTTTCGCACGGGTTGGGATTTTTACTCATGGTGATGCCTTAAAAAGCGTGCCTGTCCAGGAATCTAGCGGGCAAACCTTTAATGCGCCAGATAATTCTGGCGCATCGGTCAGACCAGGCCGCTTTGCAGCGCCAGATCCCATGGCGGCACGGGGCTGAAACGTGATTTGAGGTATTCCAGCAGCAAGCGGCTGCGCGCATTGGGTTGCTGTTCCAGGCGCAACGCATAGATACCGGCGGTTTCCGGGCTGGGCAGTCCGTTTTCGCAAAACAGCGGCAGCAGCTCGCCGCGCACCAGGTATTCGCTGGCCAGCCACGTGGGCAGGTGGGCAATGCCCAGCCCGGCCAGGGCACCAGACAGCAGGGCTTCGGCATTGTTGGCGCTCATGCGGATACGCCGCGGCCGGCAGAGGGTGCGGCGCCCATCCAGTTCGAAGCGCCACGCGAACATCGGCGCCAGGCCGTCCCAGTCAAGGCCATCGTGCTCGCTCAGCTCGCGTGGGTGGCTGGGCGTGCCATGGCTTTTGAGGTACGCCGGGCTGGCGCAGGCGATACGCACAATGCTCGCCAGGGGCGTGGCCACCAGGCGCGTGTCAACGATATGCCCGGCGCGCAGCACCAAATCGACTTTGCCCAGGTGCGCACCCTGCATATCGACAAAGCTGTCGATCAAGTGCAGGTGCACATCGAGACCAGGGTACACATTCAAAAAGTCGGCAATCACCGGCGCCAAGTGCCGTCGACCAAAGGCGGCGGGGGCGTCCACCCGGATCAAGCCTTCCGGCGCATGGCTCAGGGACACGGCTTCGGCGCGGGCCAGTTGCAATTCGCTGACGATCCGACGCGCCCGCTCGGCGAAGGCCAGGCCCGCCGGCGTGGGCACTACCGCATGGGTGCTGCGCTGGAACAGGCGGCTGCCCACCGAGCTTTCCAGGCTGTCGATGCGCCGCGCCACCGCCGAAGGTGTCAGTGGATGGAGGCGCGCGGCGGCGGAAAAGCTGCCGGCCTCCAATACATCCAGAAACAGACTCAGTTGCTCGGTCAGAGTGTTGGGGTTCATGGGTGTGTGCTTATGCGAGATTGGCACAGCCATTGTGCGTTGCTGTGCGTTTCCGCGCTAGAGCCGACTGCGTAGCATGCAAGGCCTGGGCATCTGGAGTGGTGAGCGGTGATGGATTTGGCGATGTATCTGGTATTGGGCGCGGCGCTCGGCACGGTCGGCGGCTTGTTTGGCATTGGTGGCGGGCTTATTGCAATTCCGGTGCTCGGCGTGTTGTTTGGCCTGGATCAACAGATTGCCCAAGGCACAGCCTTGGTGATGGTTGTGCCCAACGTGATGCTGGCCTTGTGGCGTTACCACCAGCGTAACCGGATTGAATTGCGCCACGCGTTGCCGCTGGGGGTGATGGGCTTCAGCTTTGCCTGGCTGGGTTCGATCTGGGCGGTGGGCCTGGACGCCGGGGCCATGCGCATCGGCTTCATCGCGTTCTTGCTGACGCTGGCGGCGTACAACCTGCTGCGCCTGTTCACCCGCAACGCGCCGCCGACCGCGCAAATGCGTTATTCCTGGCCATGGCTTGGCGTGCTGGGTGCCGCGTCCGGTTCAATGGGCGGCTTGTTCGGCGTGGGCGGCGCGGTGGTTGCCACGCCGGTGCTGACCAGTCTGTTCGGCACCACCCAAGTGGTTGCGCAAGGCCTGTCACTGGCCCTGGCATTGCCCAGCACCAGCGTGACGCTGGTCACCTACGCCTGGCACCATGAGGTGGACTGGATGATCGGCGTGCCGTTGGCGGTGGGCGGCCTGCTCAGCATCAGTTGGGGCGTGAAAGTCGCCCATGCACTGCCCGAGCGTGTGTTGCGCGGGCTGTTCTGCGCCTTCCTGGCCGTGTGTGCGGTGATGTTGACCTTTAAAGTCTGAAGCCTTCGACGATGTAGTCCGCCAGGCATTCGGTGATCGGCGATGTCATTGCCGGGTTGCGTAACAAGTGCAGGTTCATCGAGGGCAGTGGCGGGAAGCCTTCGTCGCTGCTCAGGATTCGCAAGTCGTCGGTCACCAGGCTTTCCATGCACACCATCACGGCCAGGCCCGCGTTAACCACCGCCTGGATCGCCGCCACATTAGAGCTGTGGTAGGCCATGCGATAATCACGCCCGGCCGCATCCAGCGCTGCACGGGTCCACTGGTAGTAAAGGCAGTCAGTACCGGAACCGGCCAGGGGCAGTGCCTCGTGCTCGTCCACGCAGAAGCACGGCGCGGCCGCCCACACCATGCGCTCGGTGCGCAACAACTCGCCGATTTCCTTGCCGGGTTCACGGCTGATGACCGTCAGCGCCAAGTCTCTGCGCTGCATCAACACCGATGACGACTCACAGTGCATCTCGATCTGGATCAGCGGGTAAGCCTTGGAAAACTGTTTGAGAATGCCTGGCAGAAAGCGCATCACGTAGTCATCCGGCGTGCCGATGCGCACCAATCCCACCATATGCGGCTCGCGCAGGGTGTTGAACACTTCACTGTGCAGTTTCAGGATGCGCCGTGCATAACCCAGTAATACCTCGCCTTCCGGCGTGAGCCTGACTTGTCGGCCATCGCGCTCGAACAGCTTGCGTTGCAGCACGTCTTCTTCCAGCCGCTTCATCTGCATGCTCACTGCCGATTGTGTGCGGTTGACCGACTCGCCGGCGCGGGTAAAGCCGCCCTGGTCGGCAATGGCGACGAAGGTGCGCAGCACGTCGGTGTCGATGCTTGGGTAGCCGGACAATTGATCAATCTCCGAGATGTATTGCATAAGAAACATTCGTTGGATTGATCATAAGGCCAGGCACACACTTGCGCCATCCCCACTGGAGGGCGAGAAGATGAAAGGTCAGAAAGGTTTTGTGTTGCTGGGCAAACGCCCGTTTTCCGGGCTGTTGCGCACGGTCGCCCGCTGGCAGGCGCTGCATGAAGAGCGCCATGCCCTGGCAAGCTTGAGCGATGAAGCGCTCAAGGACATCGGGCTCAATCGCGGCGATGTCGAGCAGGAGCGTCACCTGCATTTCTGGCAAGACCCGCTGCGAAAATGACCCGGGATGCAGTAGGGTGGTCGGCGAGCTCATACGGAGAGAACCATGCCCGTCGACCTGTCCTTTTCCCTCAAGCAAGCACGCCGCATGGCGCTGGCGGCCCAGGGTTTTTCCGGGCGCCAGGCGCCGGCCTTGATCAAGGCTGCGCACCTCAACCGTTTGATTGAGCGGTTGGGTGTATTGCAGATCGATTCGGTCAACGCCGTGGTGCGTTCCCATTACCTGCCGCTGTTTTCGCGCCTGGGCCATTACTCCCCGTTGATCCTTGAACACGCTGCCTGGAGCCAGGGCCGGCGCCGCTCGTTGTTTGAGTACTGGGGCCATGAGGCCTCTTTGCTGCCCATGGCGCTGTACCCGTTGATGCGCTGGCGCATGGAGCGGGCGAAGTTGGGGCAGGGCATCTATTCGCAGATGGCGCGTTTTGGGCGTGAGCAGCAGGCCACCATCGAGCGCGTGCTGCACACCGTCGAGCAGCAGGGCGCATTGGGCGCGGGCAGCTTGTCGACCCGCGAGGAGCGTGCCGGCCCTTGGTGGGATTGGAGTGAGGAAAAACACGCGCTGGAATGGCTGTTCGCTGCCGGTCTGGTCACCGTCGCGGGGCGGCGCGGTTTTGAGCGGCTTTATGATTTACCGGAACGGGTCATTCCTGCCGACATTCTTCAAGCGTCTGTGAGCGAGGCCGACGCTCAGCGTGGCTTGCTGCTGCACAGCGCGACCGCATTGGGTGTCGCCGCCGAAAAAGACCTGCGCGACTATTTCCGCCTCGACCCCGCCGACAGCCGTGGCCGCCTGGCCGAGTTGGTCGAGGATGGGCAGTTGCAGGTGTGCCAGGTGCAGGGCTGGAAACAGCCGGCGTACTGCCTGCCTGAACCCAAAGTGCCGCGCAAACTGCCAGCAAGCGCCTTGCTCTCGCCGTTCGATTCATTGATCTGGGAGCGCAGCCGCACCGAGCGCCTGTTCGACTTCCGTTACCGGCTGGAGATCTACACCCCGCAACACAAACGGGTGTATGGCTACTACGTGTTGCCGTTTTTGCACAACGAACGGATCGCCGCACGGGTTGACCTGCGCGCTGAGCGCGCCAATGGGCGCCTGGCGGTGCACGCGGTGCATGAGGAGGAGCCGGGGCTGGATGAGGAAGGGATGCAGGCGTTAGCCCTGAATCTGCGGCAGATGGCGGCCTGGCTGGGGTTGGAGCAGGTGCAGCTCAACTGCCAGCGGCCGAGTGCGGCGCGGCTTCGGGTGGCGATGTTGCAAATATGAGTTGTCGAGGGCTTTTGTGGCGAGCGGGCTTGCCCCGCGTTGGGCTGCGAAGCAGCCCCATCACAAACACCTCGGTATATCTGGAAGAACGGGGTGGCTGGTTTCAGGGTGGCTTCGCCACCCAACGCGGGGCAAGCCCGCTCGCCACAACAAGCCTATGAGTCAGCGTTTGACTTGCTTCAACGTCTCGGCAATCAGAAACGCCAATTCCAGCGACTGGTCGGCATTCATCCGTGGGTCACAGTGGGTGTGATAACGGTCCGACAAACCATCTTCGGTAATCGGCCGTGCGCCGCCGATGCATTCGGTGACGTTCTGCCCGGTCATCTCGATATGGATCCCGCCGGCATAGCTGCCCTCGGCCTGGTGCACCTGGAAGAACTCCTTCACCTCGCCAAGAATCTGCGCAAAGTCGCGGGTCTTGTAGCCGCTGCTGGCCTTGATGGTGTTGCCGTGCATCGGGTCCGAACTCCACAGCACCTGTTTGCCCTCGCGCTGTACCGCACGAATCAGGTTGGGCAGGTGGTCGCCGACCTTGCCGGCGCCCATGCGCGCGATCAGGTTGAGGCGGCCTGGATCGTTGTCCGGGTTGAGGATGTCGATCAGGCGGATCAGGTCCTCAGGCTTCATGCTTGGGCCGACCTTGACCCCGATCGGGTTGTTGACCCCGCGCAGGAACTCGACATGGGCGCCGTCCAGCTGACGGGTGCGGTCACCGATCCAGAGCATATGGGCCGAGCAGTCGTAATAGTCATTGGTCAGGCTGTCGCGGCGCACGAAGGCTTGTTCATAGTTCAGCAGCAGCGCTTCGTGGGCGGTGAAGAAGCTGGTTTCGCGCAGTTGCGGCGAGCTGTCCATGCCGCAGGCACGCATGAACGCCAGGGTTTCGTCGATGCGGTCGGCCAGTTGGCTGTATTTTTCGGCCAGCGCGGAGTTGGCGATAAAGTCCAGGTTCCACTTATGCACCTGGTGCAGGTCGGCAAACCCGCCCTGGGCAAACGCACGCAGCAAATTCAGGGTGGCAGTGGACTGGTGGTAGGACTGCAGCAGGCGGTCCGGGTCCGGCACGCGGCTTTTTTCATCGAAGCCGATGCCGTTGACGATGTCGCCACGGTAGGCGGGCAGGGTGACGCCGTCGATGGTTTCATCGTTGGCCGAGCGCGGCTTGGCGAACTGGCCGGCCATGCGTCCGACCTTGACCACCGGGCAACCGGCGGCGAAGGTCATCACGATCGCCATCTGCAGCAGCACCTTGAAGGTGTCGCGGATTTTTGCCGCAGAAAACTCGGCAAAGCTCTCGGCGCAGTCGCCACCCTGCAACAGGAAGGCGCGGCCCTGGGTCACTTCGGCAAACTGGCGGCGCAATTCGCGGGCTTCCCCGGCAAACACCAGTGGCGGGTAGCTGGCCAGGCTTTGCTCCACGTGCAGCAAGTGCGCAGCGTCCGGGTACTGGGGTTGTTGCTGGATCGGCAGGGCGCGCCAGCTGTCGGGGCTCCAGGGTTGGCTCATCATGAACTCGATAGGTTGATTGACGGTCGGGCGCCAATGTTAGCAGCAATTAGTGCGTGACCTGTTGCCGCCGCTTGGCCGACAATCGCGCCTTTGCCGTGCGGTAAACCCTTTAGGAGTAGTGATGAGCGAGGAGCGTGTCGAGCGCCTGCTGGCCGAAGTCCATGATGATTTCGGCATGATCCGTGTGCTCGAAGTGGCCGATTACCGTTTTCTCGAGTTTGGCGATGCCATCGAGCAAAGCTGCGTGTTTACCGCCGACCCGAGCTGGCTGGAGTATGACTACACCCGTGCGATGTTGATTGGCGCGTTGTGCCATGAGCAACCGGAGAGCGCGCTGTTCCTCGGCCTGGGCGCCGGCACGCTGACCCAGGCGTGCCTCAAGTTTCTGCCGCTGGAAGACGTCGAGGCCATTGAACTGCGCCCGGATGTGCCGCGCCTGGCCATCGAGTACCTGGGGCTGGATGACGACCCGCGCTTGTACATCCGCATTGGTGACGCGCTGCAATTGCTCGATACCGCCGAGTCGGCCGACCTGATCTTTGTCGACCTGTACACCGATGTCGGCCCGGGCGTCGGGCACCTGGCCTGGACCTTCCTGGAAAACTGCCAGAAAAAGCTCAACCCCGGCGGCTGGCTGGTGATCAACCAGTGGGCGACCGATGACGGTAAACCATTGGGCGCGGCGTTGTTGCGCGGGTTGTATCACCGGCATTACTGGGAACTGCCGGTGAAGGAGGGCAATGTGATTTTGCTGGTGCCTTCGGAGCTGGATCAAGAGCTTGATCTGGGTGCCCTCACGGCGCGCGCCGAGGCGTTGGCGCCGCGGCTGGGGTACTCGTTGCAGGCGTTGATCAAGGCGATTCGGCCGGCGACTTAGTTGCCTGTACCGGCCTCTTCGCGAGCAAGCCCGCTCCCACATTCGACTGCATTCCAAAGGATGTACGCGTAAAAATGTGGGAGCGGGCTTGCTCGCGAAGAGGCCACTCCTGTAGACAGCGATTCCAGGGTATTCAAATCCCCTTGAACACCCCCGGCCGCTTCTCGATCATGGCCCGCACACCTTCCTTGGCATCCTCGCTGTTGAGCAGCTTCTCCACCACCCCCTGCAACCCTGCCGCCGCAACGGTTTCGCCTTCCATGCGCGCCTGACGTGCCGACATCAATGTCGCCTGCACCCCTAACGGCGCCTGGCGGGCAATGCGGCTGGCCAGCTCGATGGCGCGCGGCAGCAGGTCTTCACTGGCCATCACTTCCTGCACCAGCCCCAGCCGCAGCGCCTCATGGGCGTCGAATTCATCGCCGGTCAGCAGCCAGCGCATGGCGTTGCCCCAGCCGGCAATCTGATGAAAACGCAGGGTCGCGCCGCCGAACGGGAAGATCCCGCGCTGCACTTCCATCTGTGCAAAGCGCGTGTTGCTGGCACAGAGGTTGATATCCGCCGCCAGCATCAACTCGATACCGATGGTCAGGCAGTAACCCTGGGCCGCGACGATCACCGGTTTATTGACGCGGGGGCCGGCAAACACGCCCCACGGATCGCAGCCGCCCAACGGTGGTTGCCAGCCTCCCGACATCACGCCACTGACATTGGCCAGGTCCAGCCCGGCGGTAAAATGCTCGCCGTGGGCAAATACCACCGCGACCCGAGCGTCGTCGTTTCGATCAAATTCGCCATAGGCCAGGCTCAGCTCATTGAGCAGGTCCAGGTCAAAGGCATTGCGCTTGGCCACTCGATCCAGCCCCAACAGCAGGACATGACCCTTTAATTCACGGCTGACGCGACTGCTGCTGGCTTGATTCATCGGGGGTGGCCTCGGGGGCTTGGGTAGGGTTTTAGACCAATGGGTCTTGATGCACAGGTGAACCGTTTAAATGTTGTGACCAACAGGGCCGGGCCTTTGAAAAATAGACCTTGGCGCGGGTATGCGCAAAGACTGTGACGCAGCGCGGTATATCGGCACTTTCGGATAAAAAAAGCTCCCTTTTTCAGCTATTTCCGGTATAGTGCGCGCCGGCCTTTAACCGGGCCGCGTTTAGGTAGCGCAATTCCCCGAAGTCAGCTTCGGCTGCACGTCCGCACAGCGGACTCTCCCTTGACGAATCTTTTTCATTCATTCGTTTTCGCAAATCCCCGCCGACAAAGCAGCCAGGGCGACTCTTGAGTCTCAACACGGCATGCGCAGCTTTGGAGCATGGGTCTTTGCGGATGCACTTAGAGGCAGACCCATGACCCAGGAAACCGGCGGCTTCGCCGCTTTTAATCTTAACCCGAACATTCTTGCTGCCGTCATTGCGACCGGCTACGAAGAACCTTCGGCTATTCAGCAGCAATCGATCCCGATCATCATGGCCGGCCAAGACATGATTGGCCAGGCGCAAACCGGTACCGGTAAAACCGCCGCGTTCGCCCTGCCTATCCTGCACTGCATCGATCCTGCCAAGCGCGAGCCGCAAGCCCTGATCCTGGCGCCAACCCGTGAGTTGGCGCTGCAAGTAGCAACCGCTTTTGAAACCTACGCCAAGCAAATGCCAGGCGTAACCGTTGTGGCCGTTTACGGCGGCGCGCCTATGGGCCCACAACTCAAAGCAATCCGTAACGGCGCACAGATCGTTGTCGCCACCCCGGGCCGTCTGTGCGACCACCTGCGTCGTGACGAGAAAGTGCTGTCGACCGTGAACCACCTGGTTCTGGACGAAGCTGACGAAATGTTGAAGCTGGGCTTCATGGATGACCTGGAAGTCATCTTTAAAGCGCTGCCACCGACCCGTCAGACCGTACTGTTCTCGGCCACCCTGCCACAGTCGATCCGTGCCATTGCCGAACGCCACCTGCGCGATCCGCAACACGTGAAGATCCAGACCAAGACTCAGACCGTTACCGCGATCGAACAGGCTCACCTGTTGGTTCACGCTGACCAGAAGACCTCGGCTGTATTGAGCCTGCTGGAAGTCGAAGACTTCGACGCCCTGATCATGTTCGTGCGCACCAAGCAAGCGACCCTGGACCTGGCCAGCGCCCTGGAAGCCAAAGGCTACAAAGCCGCTGCGCTGAACGGTGACATTGCCCAGAACCAGCGTGAGCGTGTGATCGACTCCCTCAAGGATGGCCGTCTGGACATCGTTGTGGCGACCGACGTTGCCGCCCGTGGCCTCGACGTTCCACGTATCACCCACGTGTTCAACGTTGACATGCCTTACGATCCAGAGTCCTACGTTCACCGTATCGGCCGTACCGGCCGTGCGGGTCGCGAAGGTCGTGCATTGTTGCTGGTGACTCCACGTGAGCGCCGCATGCTGCAAGTGATCGAGCGTGTCACCGGTCAGAAAGTTGCCGAAGTCCGCCTGCCGGATGCCCAGGCCGTTCTCGATGCGCGCATCAAGAAACTGACCAACAGCCTGTCGCCGCTGGTGGCTGACGCTGAATCGACCCACGGCGACCTGCTGGACCGCCTGACTGCCGATATCGGTTGCACCCCACGTGCCCTGGCTGCAGCTCTGCTGCGCAAAGCCACCAACGGTCAGGCCCTGACCCTGGCAGCGATCGAGAAAGAACGCCCGCTGGTACCGAACAACGCGCCACGCGGTGATCGTCCAGAGCGTACTGGCGACCGTCCGGACCGTGGTGATCGTGAGCGTCGCGCTCCGGTTCCATTGGCCGAAGGCCGTGCTCGTTGCCGTACCGCGCTGGGCGCGCGTGACGGTATCGCCGCCAAGAACCTGCTGGGCGCTATCCTCAATGAGGGTGGCCTGGCACGTGAAGCCATCGGTCGCATCCAGGTGCGTGACAGCTTCTCCCTGGTGGAGCTGCCGGAAGACGGTCTGGAAAAACTGCTGGCCAAGCTCAAAGACACTCGCGTTGCCGGTAAGCAGTTGAAGCTGCGTCGCTACCGCGAAGATTGATCTGCCCTTGGGCTGATTGATCGCACATAAAAAATCCCCGACTGGTTCGGGGATTTTTTTTGCCTGATCGTTCCCACGCTCTGCGTGGGAATGCCGCCCCGGACGCTCCGCGTCCTGTCTTACCCGAAACGATAGATGTCCATACCCAGCGCGCCCAAGGTGAACCCCTGATGCGCCACACTGAAATCCCCTCCGGCGCCCCGTGCAAAGTACAACGGCAACAAGTGTTCATCGCTGGGATGGCTGCGCACGGCGTGTGGCGCCTGGCGGCGATAGTCGTGCAGGGCCGCTTCATCGTTGGCGGCAAGTTTATCCACCATCCAATCGCGAAAATCCCGTGCCCAGGGCTCGATGCTCTCGGGTCCGGCGCGCCAGTTCAGCTCACCCAGGTTATGGGTGATGCTGCCGGAGCCGATCAACAGCACACCCTGTTCACCCAGGCTCGCCAGGGCATGCCCGACTCGGGTTTGCAGTGCCGGGCCCATGCGGCTGGGCAAGGACACCTGCACCACCGGAATATCCGCCGCCGGGTACATCAGTGACAGCGGTACCCAGGTGCCGTGGTCGAAGGGGCGACGTGCATCGAGTTGCGCATCCAGGCCATCGGCTTGCAACAGCTCGACGATCTGCGCGGCCAGCTGCGGGTTGCCCGGTGCCGGGTACTGCACGGCAAACAGTTCGGCAGGGAAGCCGCCGAAGTCGTGCCAGGTTTCCGGGGCGGCGCTGCCCGTGACGAGTAATTCGTGGCTTTCCCAATGCGCCGATACCACCACAATCGCTTTTGGCCGTGGCAGTTCAGCCGCCAGACGGCGCAGCGCAGGGCCACTGGCGCCGGGTTGCAGGGCGAGCATGGGCGAGCCGTGGGAGATAAACAGGCTGGGGAGCATAAGTCGGGTCCTGAGGGTTAACATAGGCCCATCTTCAATCAGATCATTGATCTAAATCTAATATAAGTTTTAGCGCCTTTTGATCGAATTTTCAGGGTGATTTATGCAACCTAAGTTTTGGCAAGAGCGCTGGGCGCGCAATCAGATTGGCTTTCACCAGCCCGACGTCAACCCTTACCTGCAACGGCATTGGCCGAAACTGGCACTGCCGGACGGCGCAAAAGTGCTGGTGCCGTTGTGTGGCAAGAGCCTGGATTTGATCTGGCTCGAAAGCCTTGGGTATCGCGTAATGGGCGTGGAACTGTCGGAGCAGGCGGTTGAAGCCTTCTTCAATGAGCAAGCGTTGACGCCGCATATCCGCCAGCAAGGCGCGTTCAAGGTGTATGTATCCGGCTTGATCGAGGTGTGGTGCGGCGACTTCCTCGCCATTGACGCCGAGGCAGTGACCGATTGCACTGCACTCTATGACCGCGCGGCGTTGATCGCTTTGCCGCCGCTGATGCGGGCGCAATACGCTGAGCATTTGAATACGCTTGTGCGCCCTGGCTGCAAGGGGCTGCTGATTACCCTGGATTATGATCAGACGCAGAAGGCTGGGCCGCCGTTTGCGGTGACTGACGAAGAAGTCAGGGTGTTGCTGGGTTTGCGTTGGAGCTTGGAGATATTGGAGGAGCGAGACATCCTGAGTGAGAGCTGGAAGGCTATGCAGGATGGCGTCACGCGGCTTGATGAGCGTGTGTATCAGCTGACTATGCGTTGACCCAGCCATCGCCATCGCGGACAAGCCCGGCTCCCACATTGGAATGCGTTCACTGTGGGAGCCGGGCTTGCCCGCGATGGCGTTATCAGCACCCACAAAAAAGGGGCGACCAAGTCGCCCCTTTTTGTGTCACTGCAAAGCCGTCACTGCAAAGCCATCATCGCTGAGCTATCAGCCCCGGCGACGCAGCGCATCGATACGCTCCTCCAGCGGCGGGTGGCTCATGAAGAAGCGGGCAAAGCCTTGCTTGATGCCACCGTTGATGCCAAATGCGGTCAGGCTGTCGGGCATGTGCACCGGCAGGCCTTGTTCCGAGCGCAAGTGTTGCAGCGCTGCGATCATCGCCCCGGTGCCGGCCAGGCGGGCACCGGCTTCGTCTGCGCGGAATTCGCGTCTGCGCGAGAACCACATGGTGATCGCGCTGGCCAGGAAGCCCAGTACCACTTCGGCAAAGATAGTCGCCACGAAGTAGGCGATGCCACGGCCTTCTTCGTTCTTGAAGATCACCTTGTCGACAAAGTTGCCGATGATCCGTGCGAAGAACATCACAAAGGTGTTCACCACGCCTTGTACCAGCGCCAGGGTGACCATGTCGCCATTGGCCACATGGCCGATCTCGTGGGCCAGCACGGCCTTCACTTCGTCGTAGGAGAAGCGTTCGAGCATGCCCTGGCTCACCGCAACGAGCGCGTCGTTCTTGTTCCAGCCGGTGGCGAAGGCGTTGGCTTCATAGGCGGGGAAGATCCCGACCTCAGGCATCTTGATGCCGGCCTCGCGGGACAGTTGCTCAACGGTTTGCAGCAACCATTGCTCATGCCGGGTGCGTGGCTGGGTGATGACCTGGGTGCTGGTGCTCATCTTCGCCATCCATTTGGAGATGAACAGCGAAAACAGCGAGCCGGCAAAACCAAAGACCGCACAGAAAACCAGCAGCTGATTGAGGTTCAGATCAACCCCGTTGGCCGCCATGAACCCGTTGAAGCCGAAAAGGCTCAGGGTGATGCTGGCAATCAGCACGACCGCCAGGTTAGTGGCCAAGAACAGCAGGATGCGCATCATGGTTGTAGAGTTCTCCTCATGCTTAATATGTCGCGTACTGCGGGGTATATAAGGTGCGGCCTGGGGTGATTCAACCGAGCGACTATTTCAAACTGTGTCCTACAGCATCAATGTAGAGCCTTGAAGGGAAATTCTGACCTGAAAAGTGACCGCTGATCACCACGCTCATGCCTTGGCGCCCTGTAATTACAAGGGGCTGACCGGTGCGTGGGGTGCAGTGGCAAGCGAGGAGGGGAGGCAGGCTAGAGAAGTGTTGCCAGATACTCGCTGTACGACCGAATGGCGGTCGTACAGCGACTTTTACATTACTGGCGATAGGACTTGAGGAAGTTGCCGATGCGACCAATGGCCATGTCCAGGTCATCCACGCGCGGCAAAGTCACCACGCGGAAGTGATCCGGCCACGGCCAGTTGAACGCCGTTCCCTGCACCACCAGCAGCTTTTCCGACAGCAGCAGGTCGAGCACGAATTTCTCGTCGTTGAGAATCGGGCAGACTTTCGGGTCGATGCGCGGGAAGGCATACAGCGCGCCCATGGGTTTCACGCAGCTGACGCCCGGGATCGCGTTGAGCAGTTCCCAGGTGCGGTTGCGTTGTTCCAATAGACGGCCCTGGGGCAAGATCAGGTCGTTGATGCTCTGGTAGCCGCCGAGGGCGGTCTGGATCGCATGCTGGCTCGGCACGTTGGCGCACAGGCGCATATTGGCCAGCATGTCGATGCCTTCGATGTAGCTCTGGGCATTGTGCTTGGGGCCCGAGATGGCGATCCAGCCGGAACGGAAACCCGCCACCCGATAGGACTTGGACAGGCCGTTGAAGGTCAGGCACAGCAGGTCCGGCGCGAGGGAGCCGGTGCAGATGTGCACGGCGTCGTCGTAGAGGATCTTGTCGTAGATCTCGTCGGAGAACACCACCAGATTGTGCTGGCGCGCCAGTTCGAGCATGCCCAGCAACACTTCTTTGGAATAGACCGCGCCGGTGGGGTTGTTCGGGTTGATGATCACCAGGGCCTTGGTATTCGGGGTGATCTTGGCCTTGATGTCGGCCAGGTCCGGGAACCAGTCCGCGCCTTCATCGCACAGGTAGTGCACCGGGTGGCCGCCGGCCAGGGTCACGGCGGCGGTCCACAGCGGGTAGTCGGGCGCCGGCACCAGCACTTCATCGCCATTGTTGAGCAAGGCCTGCATGGACATCACGATCAGCTCGGACACGCCGTTGCCCAGGTAGATGTCTTCGATGCCGACACCTTCCACCTGCTTTTGCTGGTAGTACTGCATCACGGCTTTACGGGCGCTGAACAGGCCTTTGGAGTCGCTGTAGCCCTGGGCGGTCGGCAGGTTGCGGATCACGTCCTGGAGGATTTCGTCCGGCGCTTCGAAACCAAAGGGCGCCGGGTTGCCAATGTTCAGCTTGAGGATGCGATGGCCTTCCTCTTCCAGGCGTTTGGCGTGCTTGAGCACTGGGCCGCGAATGTCGTAGCAGACGTTGGCGAGCTTGTTCGATTTGCTGACCTGCATGGCGATGTGATCCTGAAAATGAACGATCCAGACGGCGTGGACACTACCGTACTGCGAAACCTGCGGGGCCCGCACCCATAAATACGTTTGAATGCCGGTAGCGCGGGTGCCAGACTGGCGTTTTGAAGAGGCGCAATCATACGTGCCGCCTGATCCATGGAAAAGACACAGATCAGGGTTTTTCAGTTGCCGAGGTGTACCGATGGATAAGTTGCAGAAAACCGTTGATGAATGGAAGGCGATGCTTGATCCGGAGCAGTACAACGTGTGCCGTCTCAAAGGCACCGAGCGACCTTTCAGCGGCAAATACAATGCCACCAAGACCGATGGCGTGTACCACTGCATTTGCTGCAATGAGCCGCTGTTCGATTCCACCACCAAGTTCGATTCCGGCTGCGGCTGGCCGAGCTTCTACGCACCGATTGCCGACAGCGCGATGATCGAGATCCGTGACGTCAGCCACGGCATGATCCGCACCGAAGTCACCTGCGCCAAGTGCGACGCGCACCTGGGGCATGTGTTCCCGGACGGCCCGCCGCCCACCGGCCTGCGTTACTGCATCAACTCGGTGTGCCTGGACCTCGTTCCAAGCTGACTGATCGTTCCCGCGCTCCGCGTGGCAATGCCTCCTGTGACGCTCCGCATCACGACTTTAGAAGCGAACGCAGAGCGTTCGGGGCTGCATTCCCACGCAGAGCGTGGGAACGATCTATGTAAAAGCATCACTGCGGTCAATTAAATTGCACACAATTGAATTGCCTACTATCTTTGCAGTTCTTTCCCCGTATTCGAGGCGCTGCCATGAGCGACAACCTGCTGAGCATCCCGTGCACCACCATCAAGGGTGAGCAAAAGACCTTGGCCGATTTTGCCGGCAAGGCCATTTTGGTGGTCAACACCGCCAGCAAATGTGGCTTCACCCCGCAGTACAAGGGCCTGGAGCAGGTTTGGCAGCAGTACAAGGATCAAGGCCTGGTGGTGCTGGGCTTTCCCTGCAATCAGTTCGGCAAACAGGAACCTGGCAACGAAGGGGCGATTTCCGAGTTCTGCGAGCTGAACTTCGGCGTCAGCTTCCCGCTGTTCAAGAAGATCGACGTGAATGGCAGCGACGCCCACCCCCTGTTCGTGCAACTGAAAAAACAAGCGCCGGGGCTGCTGGGCTCCCAACGCATCAAGTGGAACTTCACCAAGTTCCTGATCGGCCGTGATGGCAAGTTGGTTAAGCGTTTTGCCCCGACCACCAAGCCCGAAGCCCTGACCCAAGAGATCGAAGCCCTGCTCAAATGACCGACGTGCCCCGTGTGTCCCTGGCCCTGGACGACCAGCTGTGCTTCAAGCTCTATGCCGCGTCCCGCGCGGTAACGCGGGCGTACAAGCCGATGCTCGACCCGTTGGGCCTGACCTACCCGCAATATGTGGCAATGCTGGTGTTGTGGGAGTGGCACGCCGCCGCCCCGGCGCAACCCACAGTCAAAGCCCTGGGCGAGCGCCTGATGCTCGACTCGGGCACGCTGACGCCGTTGCTCAAGCGCCTGGAACAGTTGGCGTTGGTGCAGCGTCGGCGCAGCGCGCTGGATGAGCGCGAGGTGCATCTGAGCCTGAGCCCCGCGGGCGTGCAGTTGCGCGACCAGGCCCATGCCTTGAAAACCCGGCTGCTGTGCGACAGCGGCGTCGACCTGAACCAGGCCGACGTGTTGCGCAAGGGGCTGGACGAGTTGCTGGCGCAGATCAAAGGCTTGTCGAGTTCCGCACCCACAGGTCCAGCAGGGCCTTGAGCTCTTCGCGGCGAAACGGTTTGGCCAGGTAGTCATCCATTCCCGCCGCCCGGCAGCGCTCGCGCTCCTCCGCCAGGGCGTTGGCGGTCAAGGCGACGATAGGCAGTTCCGGCCAGCGCCCGCTGCGACGAATCTGCCGACTGGCCTCGTAGCCGTCCATCACCGGCATATTGCAGTCCATCAACACCATGTCGAAGCGCTGTTCTTCCAGCAATTTGAGCGCTTCGCCGCCATGGGCCGCCACGATCACTTCGCAGCCGAGCTTGCTGAGCATGCCCTTGGCCACCAGTTGATTGACCGGGTTGTCCTCCACCAGCAGGATGCGCGCGCGATGCGCCTGGGGCGCGGCCTCCATCTGGACAGGGTCGAGGATCAGTTGCGCCTCGCTGCGCAGGTTGCGTTGCAGAATCTGGTACAGCGCATTGCGACTCAGCGGGCGTGCCTGTTGCTGCAGCGGCATCAGGGCCGCGACTTCTTCGCTGGGCATGAAGTTGCCGTAGGCGGTCACCAGCAGAATCGGTGCGCTGATACCTGGGCGCAGGCGGAACAGGCACTCCGGGCAATCGGTGATCAGCAGGTCGGGGAGCAGCCCGGTCAAGTCATCGTCCTGGGAATAGCAGCGCAGCGCCAACCCCCAAGCCGGCAGCAAGGTGCCGAGCAATTCCGCCAGGCCGCTGCCGGCGTTGGTGATGGCGATGACTTCGCCCGCGAGTGGCGCTTGGCGTGCGGCCGGTAAATGTGTGGGCAGCGGCAGGTCGGCGCAGAACTGGCTGCCGAAGCCGACTTCCGAGCTGATGCTCAAGCGGCCCTTCATCGCTTCACACAGGTTATGCGTCAACGCCAGCCCCAGCCCGGTGCCGCCGAACTGGCGCGTGATACCCGCACCTGCCTGGGTAAACGGCTGGAATATCTTCACCTGCGCTTCCTGGACAATGCCGATGCCGGTGTCACAGACTTCGATTTTTACCCGGCCATTCTCGGCACTGAGGCGCACGTCGACGCGGCCGAAGCGGGTGAACTTCAAGGCATTGGACAGCAGGTTGCTGACGATTTGCCGTACCCGTGTCGGGTCGCCAATCACCTGCGCCGCAAACAGCGGGTCGATCAGGCAGGTCAACTCGACACTCGGCGCCGCGTTCTGCGACAGCAGGTTGGCGGTGTCCTCCACCAATGAGCCGAGGTCGAACGGGATGCGTTCGAGCTCCAACTGGCCGGCGTCGAATTTCGACAGGTCGAGGATGTCGTTGAGCAGTTCCACCAGCACCTTGCCCGAATCGTGGGCGATGGACAGTTGCTGGCGTTGTTCGGCGTTCAGCGGGCTGTCCAGCGACAGCGCGATCATGCCCAGCAAACCATTGAGCGGCGTGCGGATCTCATGGCTCATATTGGCCAGGAACGCGGCGCGCGCCTGGGCCATGGCCAGGGCGGTCAGTTTGGCGGCTTCGAGCTCATCGTTGGATTGGCTCAAGCGCTGGTTGCTGGCCTTGAGCTCAAGGGTGCGTGCCGAGACGATATCTTCCAGTTGGCCCAGGTATTCGGTAAGGCGGTCCTCGGCATGGCGCCGTTGCTGGATTTCGGTCTGCATGTTTTCGAATTGCTGGTTGGCGACGTTCACCAGCACGCCGATTTCATCGTTTTCGTGACCCGGCGGGCAATCCAGGCGGGCCTGCTTGCTGGTGCTCAGCGCACGGATAATGCGCACCAGCGGCTGGGTCAGCATCACGTAGAACAGGCCCAGCAGAATGCCTGTGAGCAGCAGGCTGCGGGCGAACCCGTTGAGCAGGGTAATCTCGGCACGGTGCAGGAAACGGCTGCCAAAGGCATAGGTGTCGACGTCCAGGCGCAGCACGCCGAGGGAGTCATTGGGCATGTGGCTCAGGAACAGTCGGTCTTCAAACAGGCGGTTGGCGCCAAACAGGAAGTCACTGATGGGCCGGTACGCGCTCTCTTTGCGCGGCCGGTTCACGTCGGCCAGCACCACGCCATTGTTATCGACCAGTTGCGCGTGGGTGACGGCCGGCGAGTGCAACAGGCCCAGGGCCAGTTCCTGGGCGAGTTCGGCGTCAATGTTGTAGGCGATACGTGAAGCAGGGTTATGACTGATTTCGATCAGTGAGCGTATTTCACGGTTGATCGAGGCGTCTTCGCTGACATAATCAATGCCGATTTGGATCAGGCTGAGCAACGTTCCCAAGACAAATCCGACTAGCACAGTCAATCGAGCTTGTTTATAAGACAAGCGGTGGGCGAACTTGATATCCATCGGGTGTTGAACCACTTCACGTTTCCCTTCGCCCGGCAAGCATAGCTGAACATCCACAGGCTATCGCTTGGTCGGTATGAATCGTTTTATACGCAGCCTCGTGGGGTCTGCCACAGGGTTGCCAATACGCCATCTTTTGCGACAACTTGCCAGAGGAATAATCGTGGACTCTCGATTGAATGCCTTTCTTGAGCGGGCCGATGCGGTTCTGGCTCGCCTGGAACCGCTGTTACCAGCACCGCGTCAAGCCATCGACTGGAATAATTGCCTCGCCGCCCGTTGGCAGCGCGAAGGCCGCAGCGGCTTTTTGCTGCCGTTGGAAGTGAGCCTGGACATGCGCCTGTCCGACCTTATCGGCGTGGACAAGCAACGTGAGCAACTGGCTCGCAACACTCAGCAATTTCTTGATGGCCTGCCCGCCAACCATGCGTTGCTGTGGGGCTCGCGCGGCACCGGCAAATCCTCCATGGTGCGCGCCTTGCTGTCCCAGCATGCCAAGGCCGGTTTGCGCCTGATTGAAATCGAGCGCGACCACCTGGCTGACCTGCCGCGCGTGGTCGAGCAACTGCTCAAGCTGCCGCAGCGGTTCATCCTGTTCTGTGACGACCTGTCTTTTGAAGCGGGTGAGGGTGATTATCGCGTACTCAAGAGCGTGCTGGACGGCTCCCTTGAGCAAGCGCCGGAAAACGTCTTGCTGTATGCCACTTCCAACCGTCGTCACCTGGTGCCGGAAAACCAGAGCGACAATGACAATTGGAAGCGCGTGGACGGTGAGTTGCACCCCAGTGAGGCAGTGGAAGACAAGATTGCCTTGTCCGACCGTTTTGGTTTGTGGCTGTCGTTCTACCCGTTCAGCCAGGAACACTTCCTGGACGTGGTCGAACACTGGATCGGCGAACTGGCCAACAAGGCCGGCTTGCAGTGGCAGCGTGATGAAGCCCTCGACATCCTGGCCGTGCGCTGGGCCACCGGGCGTGGCAACCGCAACGGCCGGTGCGCGTATCAATTCGCCCGTTACTGGGTAGGTCTCAAGTTGTTGGAGCGTCAACCATGATCGATTTACAACAGGCCGGCACCGGCCTGGACGGTTATGCCATGCTCTGCGCGCAGCTGGAATCGCTGCTCGCCGATGAGCGTGACTTTATCGCCAACAGTGCGCAGTTCTCGGCGTTCCTGTTCAACCAGTTGGACGACTTGAACTGGGCGGGCTTCTACCTCAATCGCAATGAAGAACTGGTGCTTGGTCCGTTCCAGGGCCAGATCGCTTGCGTGCGTATCCCCTTCGGGCGTGGCGTCTGCGGCGCGGCAGCGGCATCGCGCCAAACCCAGCGGGTGGAAGATGTGCATGCATTCGCGGGCCATATTGCCTGTGACAGCGCTTCCAACAGCGAACTGGTGGTGCCATTGGTCAAGGATGGCCGGCTGGTGGGTGTGCTGGATCTGGACAGCCCGTCGCTGGCCCGTTTCAGCGAGCAGGACCAGGCAGGCATCGAGCAGTTGGCGGCGATTTTCCTGCGGTTGACCGACTGCTGATCCAGCAGGAGAGGGCGAGTCGCCGTTATTGACTGCCCAGCTTATGGAGCTGCACCTGCAGCGTCCTCTCCAGCTCCAGCATGAGTTTTTCCAGGGCCTTGACCCCCGCGTCCAGCGTGGGGCGCGCTTCGTTGCGGGCACAAGCCTGTTCCAGTGCTTCGCATTGCGCGGCCAATGCAGTTGCCTGGACGATGCGCGCGGCGCCCTTGATCTTGTGGGCTTGCTCAATGATGGCCTGGGGCGCCGCTTGGCGGGCCATCAAGGCCACCAGGTCCTCGCGGTCCTGACGGCTGCTGCTCAACAGTTCCGCCAGCAAACGTCGGCTCAATTGCGGGTCGCCGCCGGTCAGTGCGTCCAGGCACTCAAGTTCCAGCCGCTGGCCGCCGGATTGCGGTTTGATCTGCGCCAGATGCTGCTCCAGTGCCGTAAGGCTGATGGGCTTGAACAGGCAGTCATTCATGCCCGCTTGCGCACAACGAAGTTTTTCCTCGGGTTGGGCATTGGCGGTGAAACCGAGGATCACGCAGGGCACCTGTTGCTCTCGCTGCTCGTATTCACGGATCGAACGGCTCAACTCATAGCCATTCATCACGGGCATGTTGCAGTCGGCAATCACCAGATCGAAGTGCTCCTGGCGCCAGGCCTGAAACCCGGCGGCGCCATGTTGGGCCGCCGTGAACTGGTGCCCCAGGTAACCCAATTGCTGGCACATCAGCAAACGGTTCGCCGGGTGGTCGTCCACCACCAGCACATTGAGCACCGCCGCGGCTGTCGGCGCCTGGGACTTGAGCTCGTCCAGCGCTTCAATGGGCTTGAGGCAGGTCATCCTCAGACTGACCTGTACTTGAGTGCCCACCATGGGCACGCTGCTCAGGCTCAGTTGCCCGCCCATCATCTCGCACAGGCTGCGACAGATCACCAGCCCCAGGCCCGCTCCACTCCTGGCCAGGTGCCCGGAGTTGTCCGCCTGGGCAAAGGGTTCGAACAGGCGCAATTGATCCTCTCGGCTGATGCCGATGCCCGTGTCCTCGACCACCAGCTTCATTTGCACCTCGTGGGGCTGTTCGGTGGCTTGCACCTGCACCTTGATCTTCACCTGCCCACGCTCGGTGAACTTGATCGCGTTGCTGACCAGATTGGACAGCACCTGCTTGAAGCGCAACGGGTCTATCAGCACGGCGGTGTTGTCGAGGTGGGTGTCGAATTCGAGCAGCAGGCTGAGGGTTTTCTGGCGGGCCAGGCCGTCGAAGACGCGTACCACCGACTCGATCACTTCGCGCAGGTTCACGCGTTCGGGTGCCAGGCTCAGGCGGCCGGATTCGATGCGTGCAATGTCGAGGATATCGCCGATCAGCTCCAGCAGGTCCTTGGCCGAGTTGTAGGCCACTTCGATCGCCGGGCGGTCGAGATGGCCCTGATCGGCGCGCTTGAGGGTCAGCTCGAGCATCCCGATCACGGCATTCATCGGCGTGCGGATTTCATGGCTCATGGTGGCGAGGAAGGTGCTTTTGGCGCGGTTGGCCTCGTCGGCGCGTTCCTTGGCGGTGCGCAACTCATCGAACAGTTGGCGCCGGTCACTGATATCGATCCAGCCGCCGATGATGCCCTGCACTTCGCCGTCCGAGTCGCGATAGGGCAGGATCCAGTGGTAGATCGTGAGTTTTTTGCCGTGAATGTGCAGGGTGCGATCGAGGATCAGCGGAGTGCCTTCCACCACCACCCGCTGATAGTCGGCATGGTACTGCGCGGCCTCAGGGGCCAGTGCCATGTCCATTTGCACCACACTCTTGCCGATCACCTCTTCGCGTTTGACCCCGAACACTTGCAGGTAGCTGTCATTGCAGGTCTGCAACAGGCCCTTGCGGTCGCGTACGTAGATCGGGTGCGGTGTTTCATTGACCAATGCGCGCATGAACTCGAACTGGTCATTGAGGGCGCGCTCGGCCATTTTGCGATGCTTGATCTGGCGGCGCATGTAGGCGTTCCAGGTCAGGGAAATCAGCAGCAGCAACCCGGTGCCAACGATGATTTGCGCAATCAGTTGATGGTAATTGCGCCAGTAACTGTCGGAGGCCGGCGTGTAACCGCGCCAGCGGCTGTTGATCACGCCCATTTCGTCCGGGGCAATGCTCAGCAGCGCTTTGTCCAGGATTGAGCTCAGTTCAACGGCACCGCGTGGCGTGGCCAGCGCGAAGGTCGCGGGCAGTGTGCCGATGCTGGCGCTGATCTGCAGTTTGTCCTGGAACACCTGGGACGCCAGGAAATAGTTGGCGATGACCAACGAGTTCACCGCGCCGTCCACACTGCCTTGGGCCAGCATTTCCGAAGCCTTGAAGGTATCACTGACTTCCACCAGGCGAATCTGTGGGAAGTTATCCTCCAAGGTTTTCTCCAGCGGGTTGCCCAGGGTGATTGCCAGGCGCTTGCCTGCCATCTGCTCCAGGTTTGCGGCCGCGTCGGGCTCCTTGCGGGTCAGCAGGACGTAGGAGTTTTCCAGGTAAGGGCGGCTGAAGCTGAGCTGAGTCTCGCGTTCTGCGCTGGGGACGATGGCCCCGATGACATCGGCTTTACCCGTGGTGAGCTGCTCGATCATGGTGCTGAGTTCGCGGCTGCGCTGGACTTCAAAACGCAGGCCGGTGCGCAGGCGGATCAGTTCCAGCAGGTCGGCGGTGATACCGCGAAAGTTGCCGTCGGCATCGAAGAACGTCAACGGCGCGAACGTCTCATTGACCACGACTTTGACCACCGGGTGTTCTTTGAGCCAACGCTCTTCACGCTGGGTCAATTGCAGTTTCTTGTCGGTCAGCAGGATGTCGCTGCCGGCGCTCCAACGCTTGGCGATGCTGTCGCGCTCGTTAATGGGGACGGCCGCCAGCACCGCATCGACGATGCTCAGTAGAACGTCCTGGTCGTGGCGCAAGGCGAAGCTGAACCCATAAGCTTCATGCTTGCCGAAGTTGGCCATGTGGACGTTTTTCAGGTAGCCCTTGTTGATCATGTAATGGGTGGAAATAGTGTCCCCCAGGAACACGTCCGCCTGATCGAAAGCCACGGCATTGAGCGCGTTCTGATAAGAGGGAAACGCGCGGATATCCGCCTGCGGGTACAACTTTTCCACTTCGCTTAACGGCAGGTAGTGATAGACAAGGCTCAAGCGCAGGCCGGCCAGGCCATCGCTCAAACTGCGGGTTTCACCTTCGCGGGTCACCAGTACGGGCTGGTCCACCGCATACGGCTGCGACAGCATGAGCTTGGGGTTGGCAGCCTCAAAGCCGTTGGAAGAGCCCAGCAGGTCGATCTCCCCGGTTTCAAGCGCATGGATCGCAGCGTCTCGTGTCGGATAGCGCAACACCTTGACGGGCAAGGCCATGGCTTTGGCCAGCAGCCCTGCGTAATCGGCGGTCAGGCCCTCATAGTCGCGACCGCTGGAGGTGAGGTCGAAGGGTGGATAGTCGGGGGCCGAGGTGCCCAGTACCAGCTCGCGTTTGTACAGTAGCCACTGGCGCTGGGCCTTATCCAGTTGAGTATCGAGTTGAACGGTACCCGCGCGGCTCAATAAGGTGAAGTGTTCCGGTCCGATTTGAAGGGCTGCGGGCACGGTCGTGCTCAAGCACAGGCCGGCCAATAATATAATCAGATAGTCCTTTATACGCCTGGGCATCCGCTTTCTCACACTAGCGCGTTTCGTTTTGCCATCTCGATAAGTTCTACCAAGGACTTGGCTTTAAGTTTTTGCATCAGCCTTTTTTTGTAAGTGCTTACTGTCTTGTTACTTAGAAACATTCCTTTGGCGATTTCTTTGTTCGTGCGACCTTGTGCGAAAAGTTGCAACACCATCAGTTCGCGGTCATTCACGGCCTTGAACAGTTCAAGTTCCAGTGCGTCCTTGCTGTCGACGCCATTGGAACTGAGTGCCTGGCTGGGGAAGTAGTTGTAACCCGACAGCACCGCACGAATGGCGCTCAGCAATTCGCTCAGGTCGCCTTCCTTGCACACATAGCCGTCTGCACCCGAGCGCATGCAGCGCGTGGCAAACAACGTCGGGCTCTGGGCCGTCAGGATCAGGGTTTTCATCGAGGTGTTCATTGCGTTGAATCGGCAGAGCACTTCGAGGCCGTCGAGTTTGGGAATACTGATGTCCAGAATGATCAGGTCGGGCAGGCATTCGCGAACCATCTGTATCGCATCACACCCGTTGTCCGTTTCGCCAACGATTTTATAACCCTCGTGTTCCAGCAACATGCGAATGGCCAGCCGGATAACCGGATGGTCATCAATGATAAAAACCGTGTTCATAATCATATTCCATGCAAGTGCAAATAAAGCGGGCACATTAGCTCAGAAGATGAGGCAGGAGGATGAGCGTTGGGGGGAGTAGATATAAAACAGGAGAATTCCTACATAATAAAAGGTAACGACCTACCGTTCGATAAGGCTTTGCGTCGTCGGATGTAAGCAATAGTTGAATCAGTCAGCCCTGGAACGGTGTCAGGGGTTCAACGAGGGTATTGCAGCGATTATTGACCCGTGAACAGTGTTTACAGTCCTGCATTTATATCGAGGACAGTGGCGCAATCAATTCGGCCAGCGCCTCTTTATTCAGCGGCTTCAATAAGTAACCCAGCAGTGGCAAGCCGCGCTGCAGGGCCTGGAGTGTCAGGTTGGACAACTCTGTTGCCGGCAGGCTGCTCAATAAGATGGCGCCGGTGATGAAGTGTCCGCGATGGGCAATGTCTACCAGTTCCAGCCCAGGCAGGTCAGGCAGGCATTGATCGCACAGCATCAAGTCAAAGGGGCGGGCGGCGCAGGACATCGAGCGGATCGCCTGTTCGGCATTTTCCGCAAGGGTCAGTTGCTCGAACCCGAAACTCTTGAGCAGGCACTGAGTGGCCAGGAGCTGAAAGGGATGATCCTCCACCAATAGGATTCGAAGACAGGGTATGGGCATAGAAGGCACATGGCTCAGTCAGAGGGGCGTGACGTAGGAATTGTGTGTCAGGTTCGCAAGAAGCCTGCGCGATTATTCCTCGAGCCGATGTGCGAATTCGATCAGGCCGCTCTGTTCCCGTCGTAGGTAAAGTCTGTACGAGACGCAGGCGGCGAGATCAACGTTTTATTGTGGGCTGGAGCGCCCGGTCATCTCCCGTGCCATTTCGGTGGCGTAGCTGTCGGTCATGCCGGCGATAAAGTCGATCATGCGCAGAAACGAAGCGTGCAGCGACCACGCCGGGTTCGGCGCACTGTTACCCAGCAAGTCAAGGATGCGCCGGTTCTTGAACGACGGCGTGCGCCCGCCATGCTGCTCCAGGGCGGCACCGCAAAAGGCGTTCAGCAGGATTTCCAGGGTGGTGTAGGCGCCGATTTCGTGCAGGGTCTTGCGCTTGTCCTGGAAGATTTTCTTGCGTGCCATGTCCTTGGCGTCCAGTACACAGCGCTTGGCCGGGCCGTGCATGTGTTCCACCAGGTCGCCTGGCAGCGTGCCGGCGAGCAAGGCGTCCTGCTGCTCGACAAAGGCGCGTGCCGCCGCATTGGTCAGGTGCTCGATGGCCTTGCCGCGCAAAATCGCCAGCTTGCGCCGACGTGAATCCAGCGGGCCCAGTTGCCGGTAGGTCTGGGGCAAATCGTCACCCACCAGGTCGAGCAGCAGCGACTCGACTTCGGCATAGTCGAGCAGCTCCATTTCCAGGCCGTCTTCGAGGTCGATCAAGGCGTAGCAGATATCGTCGGCCGCCTCCATCAGGTAGACCAGCGGATGCCGCGCCCAGCGTTGCTCTTCCAATTGCGGCAAGCCGAGCTTGTGGGCGATCTGCTCAAGGATCGGCAACTCGCTCTGGTAACAGCCGAACTTGTGCTTCTTGTAGCCCAACGAATCCGCGTGGCGGGCGGTCCAGGGGTACTTCAGGTAAGTGCCGAGGGTGGCGTAGGTCAGGCGTGTGCCGCCGTCGAACTGATGGTATTCCAGCTGAGTGAGCACCCGGAAACCTTGGGCGTTACCTTCGAAATTGAGGAAGTCATTGCGCTCGGCCGTGCTCATGTCATCCAGCCAGCCGCGTCCGGCCGCCTGTTGGAACCAGTGGCGAATGGCATCTTCACCCGAGTGACCGAACGGCGGGTTGCCGATGTCATGGGCCAGGCAAGCCGATTGCACCACCATGCCCAGGTCGCTTGGCTCACACCAGTCGGGCAGGGCGCTGCGCAGGGTTTCGCCGACGCGCATACCAAGGGAGCGGCCGACGCAGCTGACTTCCAGGGAGTGGGTCAGGCGTGTATGGATATGGTCGTTACTGGACACCGGGTGCACCTGGGTCTTGCGGCCCAGGCGGCGGAACGCGCCGGAGAAAATAATCCGATCGTGGTCTTTGTGAAACGGGCTACGGCCGAGTTCTTCCGGGCTGTGCAGGGGTTTTCCAAGACGTTCGCGGGTAAGCAGGGTGGGCCAATCCAAGGCGGTTACTCTCCGTGCGGTGAATGACCCTCCCAGCTTCCCGGTTCAGCGCGGCATCGGCAAGCAGAAATCTACAGGCCGGCCGCATCGATATCGATTAACAGCAAGCGCTGACCGTTATCAAAGAACTGTCCGGCAGTGAGGCAATACTGGTTGGTGGTGGCGTCGCGGTAGGTCGACGACAGGGTCAGGCGCCGCTCCTCCCAGCCTTCGGCGAGCAGGTAATAGAAATACGGCCGCCATGACCAGTTGTGGCCCAGGTAGCGGCTGTCGGCCTGCCAGGCATCCTGGCGCCACTCGAAGTTGGGCGTCAGCTGGGTGCCATGGCGGTCGCACTGGTAAAAGCGCAGCAGCCATGGAAAGTCCGGTAATTGGGGCAACTGATCGAGCGGCGCGCGGGCCTGTGCCCAGCGTTGCAGGATGCTCATCAGCTCGGCCAATTGCACGCGCAACTGCATCACACGGCCACGCTCGGCGAGTTTGTGCTGTACGTAAACCCTGCGCAGTTGGGCAAAGCGCGCTACGAATGCATCAGTGGCAAACCAGTCCAGTTGGGCCTGGGCGAACAGAAAACCCTGCACATAACGCGCGCCGCACTCCAGGGCAAAATTCAGTTGCGCCTCGGTTTCCACGCCCTCGGCGATGATCCAGCAGCCGGTTTTTTCGGCCATTTGCGCCAGTGCCCGCACCACGTCACTGCTCGGCCCGCCTTTAGCGGCTTCCTGGAACAGGCGCATGTCGAGCTTGAGAATATCCGGCTGCAGCGCCAGTACGCGGTCGAGTTGCGAATAGCCGGCGCCGAAGTCATCGATGGCGATGCGTGCGCCGGCCTCTCGATAGCGTGCGACCACCTCGGCCAGGCGCTGGATGTCGCCGCCCAGTTCGGTGATTTCAAACACAATGCGCCGCGGATCGACGTTGTGGGCCTGCACTTGTTTCAGGCTGGGCAAGGCTTGGCCAGGGCGCAGGCGGTTGATCCAGCGGGGTGAGATATTCAGGCTCAGAAACCAGTCGACGGGTGCTTCATGCAGGCGGCTCAAGGCGTTTTCGCGGATCTGCCGGTCCAGGCGGCGCAGGGCCACGCCCGGTGTGCGCGGGTCGGCAAACAGCGGGCCCACCGACTGCAAGTGACCATCGGCCTGACGCAGGCGGCCCAGGGCTTCGACGCCGGCAATGCGTCCGGTGGCGGTGTCGATGAAGGGTTGGAAGCAGGCGAGCGGTTGCCCGTCGATCACGGGGCCTCCTTAACAGAGCTGGCGAAAAAGGCCCGGACCTCAATCACGAGGGCCGGGCCAATTCTGTTTGCAAGAATGCAGCCAGCCAGCTTCAGCCTTTACGCTGCATGGCCAATTTGATCAGCGGGATCAAACCGGCACCCAGCCGCACCAGGCGCGTCAGGCTGCTGATGCCGCCGCCCTTGGCGCCCTTGCCGGTAAAAAAGCCCATCAGGGTCACCGCCGCCACGCCCCACAGCGGCGCGTGCTTGATGCCCAGGCTGTCTTGCCAGTTGTGGCGCATGTCGCGCATTTTGTTCAGCGGCGCCATCAGTTGCTGGGACTCGTGACGGATCTCCTGGCGATGCATTTCCATGCGCAGGCGAATCAACGCCTTGCGCATTTCCCGGCGCGAGGTGTTTTGCGGGATTTCAGTCATGCTCATGGCAGCAGGCGCTCCCGATCATTGGCCAGCTCTTCGAGGGTGGCATGGAAGGGCGTGGACTCATCGAACACCGCCGCTTTCAAACGCACCCCACAGAAGGCCGCAGCCAGGCTGTAGAACACGCAGAGGCAAATGATCCCGGTCAGGCGGTAACCGGTGTCCCACACCAGGATCATCACCAGCGTCGACAGCCCCACCAGCAATAACAGGGCAAACACCAGCGCCAACCCTGCAAACAACAGCAGGCTCACGGTGCGGGCCTTCTGTTCCTGCAACTCGATGCCAAATAATTCGACGTGGCTGTGCAGCAAGCCCAGAACGGCTGCGCCCAGGCGTCGTGAAGTGGAACTTGTGCCCGTGGACGAGCCGGTTTCGCCGATAGACATGATAGTTAGCGCCTTGTAGCCAGCAGACCAATCAGGAAGCCCACGCCGGCGGCAATGCCCACCGACTGCCAAGGGTTGGCCTGCACGTAATCTTCGGTGGCCGTGACCGCCGCCTGGCCGCGTTCACGCAGGGAATCTTCGGTCAGTTGCAGGGTTTCACGGGCTTTGAGCAGGCTTTCGTGAATCTTGCTGCGCAGCTCATCGGCCTGGTCACCAGCGAGTACGGCGGTGTCGTCGAGCAACTTTTCGGTGTCACTGACCAGGGTTTGGAAATCCGCCATCAGTATTTCTTGAGCAGTCTTAGCAGTTCTTCTGGCCATGGGTATCTCCGTGATTGGCTGATTCTGTATGTCTGAGTGTGCGTGGTTTGTGTAGATGAGTTTTCGAGTCACCGGCTTCGGTGAAGGTTCACTTCAATTGTCTGGTACAGCTTTTGCTTTGCCTTGGTGCGCAGGCCCTTGGGCTTGCGCCGAGTCAGGGCGGATCGAGGCCAATGCCTGGAAAAACCTTACCCTAAATCACACAAACTCGCGGAAAAACCCTGTCGGCAACGGCCCGTTGTGTTGATCGCTGCGCTAAAGCGGTTCACGCCTCCTCAAGAGGGGTGGGGCCGCGGGTGCCAATTTAGTGCGCGTAACCCCGGCTTGAACCGCTTTGGTGCTTTTTGCCTTGAATGCAGGCCTGCCAACCTCCATGGAAAATTTGCAAAGCGCAGTGGACACCCTCGTCCACAGCTCCAACACCCTGTTTATCCTGATTGGTGCGGTCATGGTCCTGGCCATGCACGCCGGCTTCGCGTTCCTGGAAGTCGGCACCGTGCGCCAGAAAAACCAGGTCAACGCCCTGTCGAAAATCCTCAGTGACTTCGCCATCTCGACCCTGGCTTATTTCTTTATAGGCTATTGGATCTCCTACGGTGTGAGCTTTATGCAGCCGGCCGCGGTGATCAGCGCCGATCACGGCTATGGCCTGGTGAAGTTCTTCTTTCTGTTGACCTTCGCAGCAGCGATCCCGGCGATCATTTCCGGCGGCATTGCCGAGCGCGCCAAGTTCGCCCCGCAATTGTGTGCCACCGCGCTGATCGTGGCGTTTATCTACCCGTTTTTCGAAGGCATGGTGTGGAACGGCAATTTTGGCCTGCAAGCCTGGTTGCTCGCGCGCTTTGGCGCCAGCTTCCATGACTTTGCCGGCTCGGTGGTGGTGCACGCCATGGGCGGCTGGCTGGCGCTGGCGGCGGTGCTGCTGTTGGGCCCGCGTAATGGGCGCTACAGAGAAGGGCGGCTGGTCGCGTTTGCGCCTTCGAGCATTCCGTTCCTGGCGTTGGGTTCGTGGATTCTAATCGTCGGCTGGTTCGGCTTTAACGTGATGAGTGCGCAAACCCTCAATGGTGTCAGCGGCCTCGTCGCCGTCAACTCACTGATGGCGATGGTCGGCGGCACGGTCGCAGCCTTGGTGATCGGCCGCAACGACCCAGGCTTCTTGCACAACGGCCCGCTGGCCGGGCTGGTGGCGATTTGCGCCGGCTCCGACCTGATGCACCCGGTGGGCGCGCTGCTCACCGGTGTGATCGCCGGTGGTTTGTTCGTGTGGTGCTTTATCGCCGCCCAGGATCGCTGGAAGATCGACGACGTGCTGGGCGTATGGCCGCTGCATGGCCTGTGCGGCGTGTGGGGCGGCATTGCCTGCGGCATCTTTGGCCAGACCGCACTCGGTGGCCTGGGCGGCGTCAGCCTGATCAGCCAGTTGATCGGCACTGCACTGGGTGTGGCCGTTGCGCTGGGCGGTGGTTTGCTGGTGTACGGCGTGATCAAGCGTGTGCATGGGCTACGCCTGAGTCAGGAGCAAGAGTATTACGGCGCGGATTTGTCGATCCACAAGATTGGCGCGGTCAGCCAGGATTGATCAGCCGCCTGGCAACCGGCTGGCTCGCTCGCCACCGTCAGGTGGGTGGGCTTAGAATGGAGGCCTGTTTTTGATCGGGTCCATTTGCCATGCTGCCTGAATGCCAGTTGTTCGGCACCCTGGGTTGCCATCTTTGTGAGCTTGCTGAAGCCGAAATCATGCCGCTCGTCGAACACGGGTTGATGGTGGAGTTGGTGGATATCACCGACCCTGCCGACCTCACCGACGTCTACGGGCTGCGCATCCCGGTGCTTCGGCGCCTGGATACCGGGGCGGAGCTGGATTGGCCGTTCGAGACCGAGCAGGTGGTCAACTTCCTTAAATAGCGTGAGCCCGGTGGCTTGCTGACCACCAGGTTTTGGTTGTTCAAGCGCCTTAAGTGTTCTCCAGACCGCAGCGCTCATGCGCGACCAAGTCATCGTGTGATTCGCGCCGCCGTATCAGTGTGGCGTGTGCTCCCTCCACCAGCACTTCTGGCGGGCGCCCTCGGGAGTTGTATTGGCTGGCCATGCTCATCCCATAAGCGCCACATGAGAAAATCGCCAATAAGCTTGCGTCTTCCAGGACGGGCAAAGGCCGACCTAATGCGAAGTGATCGCCGGTTTCACAAATGGGGCCAACAATGTCGATTTCTTCCAGGGGCGCGCCTCCCGCGATACGGACGCTCTCGCTCAATGCCGTCCAATGGCCGGAAAAATTGCCAAATCGGGTTGGCCAGATGACGTGATTCGCGCCGTATAAAGTGGGGCGCAGCAGAACATTCATACCCGCATCAACAATCGCAATCTTGCGGTCCCAGCCTTGTTTGATGTACTCGACCGTGGTGAGTAAAACGCCCGCGTTCGCGCTGATCGAACGGCCCGGCTCAATGATGAAGCGCAGACCACGACGTTTCAGTTCTTGCAGACGCTCGCAAATAAGCGCGCCCGTTTCAGTCAATGAGCAGACGGGATTACTTTCGTTGCCGTATTGCGCTGGAAAACCTCCGCCGATATTGATGAACTCAATCGAGCAGTCAGCGGCCTGAAGCCGGTTGACCATGTCTTCAATCTTGTCGATGGCAGACACGTAGGTGTGGGCCGACGGGATCGGGGACCCGAGATGAATATGAATGCCAACGACATCGACGCTCGCGTAACGCTTTGGGGCAAACAGTTCATAGGCGCGTTCAATCGGTATGCCAAATTTTGTCTGGCGGCCGCCGGTGGCTGTTTTCTCATGGGTGCCGGCATCCGCCACATCGGGATTGACCCGAATGGCCACCTTTACCCGCTTGCCGGCCGCCGACGCGATCGCATCCAGGCGCAGCAGCTCTGCCTCGGACTCCACATTAAAAAGGAACACGCCCACGTCAACGGCATAGCTGATTTCTTCACGGGACTTGCCGACACCCGCGAACACTATCTTGTCTGCGGTCACGCCTGCCATCAGTGCCCGGTACAGTTCACCGCCACTGACCACGTCAAGGCCGGAACCTTGATCGACCAGCAGCTTGAGGACGCTGAGATTGCTGCAGCTTTTTACCGAGAAGCAAATCAAAGGCGACAGTGCAGAAAATGCTTTTTGGACTACGGCATAGTGATTTTTCAGCGACTGTGCTGAATAGAGATAAACAGGGCTACCGTGCTGTTCGACAATGGCACGTACATCCACTTGTTCTGCATGTAAATGGCCGTTGATAAAATTAAAATGATCCATCTTCCTACCTCGATTGGATGAGGCCAACTAAACGCACTGACAACTTTCTCAGCGCAGACGATGCAAGTGTGCATGGCGAAAAAATAAAGAAAAAATATCAAAATGATGGCCATCTATTCATTTCTGATATGGTTCCACCCATTCAATTCAGTGCGTGGGTTTGCTCATGAATTTCAGTTTTCGCCATGTGGAAGTGTTCTGGGCGGTGATGACCACCGGCAGTGCAACCGCTGCCGCTGCTCTCCTGCATACCTCGCAGCCCACTATCAGCCGCGAGCTGAGTCGGTTTGAAACCTTGACTCAGTTGACCTTGTTCAAACGCGCGGGCGCAAAACTGATACCCACCGAGCATGGCCTGATGCTCTTCGATGAAGTTCAGCGCAGCTATGTAGGCCTGGCGCGCGTCAAGAACGCTGCTGAGGCGATCCGGTACTTTCGCCATGGGCAAATTTCGCTGACCTGCCAGCCGGCGTTTTCGAATGCCTTGCTGCCGCAGGTGTGCCAGGATTTTTGTAGTAAATTCCCGGGTGTCAGCATCAATGTCACGCCGCAGGAATCTCCCGCTCTGGAAGAGTCACTGACGGCTCAGCGTTACCATTTGGGGCTGACTGAAACCCTTGAGACGCCACCTGGAACCCACAGCGAAACCTTGTTAAACCTTGATGTGGTGTGTGTCTTGCCGTCTCACCATGCGCTCAATGCAAAAGCAGTTCTCACACCAGAGGACTTCAATGGGCAGAATTTTGTTTACCTGGCGGCGGATGACCCCTACAGGATCAAAACCGACGCGATCTTTCACCAGGCCGGTATTGAGAGACGGCTGGTGGTGGAAACGCATAACGCCAGCGCTGTGTGTGCGACCGTCAACCTGGGTGTCGGCGTTGCAATCGTCAATCCACTCACTGCGCTGGACTATGTGGGCAGAGGTTTGCAGATCCGGCGTTTTTCCCATTCGATCTCTTACTGTGTGAGTGTCGTACGGCCGTTGCACCGCCCCGAATCGTCCAGCGTCCTCCACTTTGTGGAGGTGCTGCGCAGCAATTGCCAGCGCATCAGTGCTCAGTTGCAGAACCTCTGAGCAGACCCACTGTCCTGTACGGGGGGGCTTGATCGCACGGGCGCGTTTTCGCGATGGCGAGTTTCCAAATATTGCGTTACTGTATGTTTGTACAGCGATTGAATAGAGGGAACGCCCGTGGTGAATGTTGAACAACTGAAAAGCAGCGTCAATCGCATGTCCGCCGACGTCGTGCGCGACGCGGTGAACGAGCTGCGCCTCGACGGCCTGGTCACGGAAGGCAAGACGCCGTTTAACAAAGTGCATTTCAATACCTGCTTTGCTGAAATCGAGGCTTTGTTCCAGCGCGCCGGTTATCACAAGCAGCTGGATGTGGTGGGTTATCAGGGCTTGTTGTACGCGCTCTACGATCCCGGCCGCTGGGAAGCGGTGGACGTGTTGCGCTGGCTCAAGGAATTTACCGAGGCGGCCAGCGCCTCGCCGGTGTTGCGAGCGCAATTGGCCAAGGCCTGAGATCCGCCCTAGGCTCAATCGTGCTCCATGCGGGATAATGCCAGCCGGTTTATCCAGGTTTCGAGCATTGCATGTCCACATCCGCTTTCTCTGCGTCCCAGCATCAAGCCAGCACCTTGTACCTGCCGCCCGGCCCCTGGGCGACGGTGCTCGATTGCCTGTGCGAGCACTTCCCGGCGATTGGCCGTGAGCAGTGGCTGGACCGCGTCGCCCGTGGCCGTGTCTTGGACATCAATGGCCAGCCAATCAGCCTGGACCTCGCCTACAAGGAAGGCCTGTGCATTTATTATTTCCGCGAAGTGCCGAATGAGAAGGTGATCCCGGTTCAGGAAACCATTCTGTACGCCGATGAGCACTTGGTGGTGGCCGACAAACCGCACTTTCTGCCGGTGACCCCGGCCGGCGAATACGTTGAGCAAACCCTGTTGCGCCGCCTGATTCGTCGCCTGGACAACCCCGCGCTGGTGCCCTTGCATCGTATTGATCGCCACACGGCGGGGCTGGTGCTGTTCTCGGCCAACCCGCAAACCCGGTCGGCGTATCAGCAGCTGTTTCCCACACGGCGCATCGATAAATTCTACGAAGCCATTGCTCCGGCTTTACCCGACCGGACCTTCCCACTGGTGCATAAAAGCCGCCTGGTCGATGGCCAGCCGTTCTTTCGCATGCAGGAAGGGCCGGGCGCCAGCAACACCGAAACGGCGGTGCAAGTGCGCGAGAAAAATGGCGATCTGTGGCGCTATGGCCTGTTCCCCGTGACCGGCAAGAAGCACCAGTTGCGTGTACACATGACGGCGCTGGGGGCGAGTATCTGCAACGACCCGTTCTACCCCGACGTGCTCAAGGATGCCGAGGACGACTACGCCAACCCGCTCAAACTGCTGGCCCAGGGCGTGCGCTTTATCGACCCGGTGACCGGTGAACAACGTGAGTTTCGCAGCCGCATCACCCTCGACTGGTAACCGCCGGAAACGACAAGGCCCGCACATGGCGGGCCTTGTGGGCAAACGCTTAAGACTTACAGGTCTTTAACGGTGCGAACCTGATCCTTGTTGATGCGGGTCTGCTTGCCGTCAAGTTGTTCGAACTCGTAGAAGCCAGAAGCCTTGTCGTATTTAGGGGTGTCGACGGCCTGGATTTCGCGACCGTCATTCAGGGTGATCACTGTAGGCGAAGCGCAACCGGCGAGAGTGGCGAGGCCCAGTGCAAGCATGAGAGCGGCGATGGTCCGTTGAGTCATGAGTTTGTCTCCAAGAGAATTCTTTTAAATTGCTGACCTTGTGACGCGCAGGGCGTCGACAAAGTTCCTTGTGCGAGGTTCATTCTGACACGCCGGACCCAGGGTGCAACAGCTCGGGTGTATTCAGGTTGGCCAGGCGTGGGTCATCGGCGGGGCATTCCAGGCCCACTGCACCCAGCTGCAGGAAGAGCTTGCGCGGGCTGCGCTCACCGGCATCCCATGCCTGTTCTACCTGGGTTTTGAGGTGGGTGGGGATGATGCAGATCAAGGGTTCCCAGAATTCACCATGACGCACCATTACCGGCAGCTGCGGGTTGCGGCGTGCCGCCTCACACAAATCGCCCAACAGCCCTACGTCGATGTTGGGGACGTCACACGGCAGTATCAGCACATGCGCATGCCGCGCGGCGGCCAGCCCCGCGCGGATGCCCGCCAGCGGGCCGGGGAAGTCCGGGCTGTCGTCGCTCACCAACTGGTCGGCATACGGCGCGTACTGCTCATGGTTGCGGTTGCACGAGATGATCAGGTCATCGGTGAGCGGGCGGGTCAGGCGCTGCAAATGGGCAACCAACGGCTGGCCGTGCCAGGGCAGCAGGCCTTTGTCCTGGCCGCCCATGCGTTGGCCACGGCCGCCGGCCAGCAGCAGGATCGAACAGGGCAGGGGCAAAGAATCAAGCGACATGGTGGTTCCGCTGCGGCAGGCAAATGGGGGCCTGTGATATAACATCGGGCTGTTCATTCGACAACCGGACCGAGCCATGAAAGCCAAGGCTGATGCGCCTTTCGTACCCCTCAATATCGCAGTGCTGACCGTCAGCGACACCCGCACCCTGGACACCGACACCTCCGGCCAGGTCTTCGTCGATCGCCTGACCGCCGCCGGCCACAACCTGGCCGAGCGTGTGCTGCTCAAGGATGACCTGTACAAAATCCGCGCCCAGGTCGCCCACTGGATCGCCGAAGACGTGGTGCAAGTGGTGCTGATCACCGGCGGCACCGGCTTCACCGGCCGCGACAGCACGCCCGAAGCCGTCAGCTGCCTGCTGGACAAGCAGGTCGACGGTTTTGGCGAGCTGTTCCGCCAGATCTCCGTGGCCGACATCGGCACCTCCACCGTGCAATCACGCGCCCTGGCCGGCCTGGCCAATGGCACGCTGGTCTGCTGCCTGCCAGGCTCGACCAATGCCGTGCGCACCGGTTGGGACGGCATCCTCGCCGAGCAGCTGGATAACCGTCACCGCCCATGCAATTTCGTTCCCCACCTGAAGCAGGCTGAACCCTGCGTATCCCGTGGATAAGCCAGGCAAGACCGGTGCCCTGATGCCGGTGGAACAAGCGCTGCAGCAATTGCTGGACATGGCCGAAGCGGCGCCGATTCGAGAGCAGCAGGTGCTGCCCCTGGCCGACTGTGATGGTCGCGTATTGGCGCAGGACTTGATCTCCACGCTCGACCTGCCGCCCTGGCCGAATAGCGCCATGGACGGTTACGCCCTGCGCCTGGCCGACTGGACCGGCGAGCCGCTGCCCGTGAGCCAGCGCATCTTCGCCGGCCAGGCGCCGCAGCCACTCGCCGTCGGCACCTGCGCGCGCATCTTTACCGGCGCGCCGGCGCCCGCAGGCGCCGATTGCGTGGAGATGCAGGAAAACGCCGTGGTCCACGCCGACGACCGCGTGAGCTTCACCGAGCGTTTGCGGGCCGGCCAGAACATCCGCCCCCAAGGCCAGGAAACCACGGTCGGTGAGTTGGTGTTAAACGCCGGCACTCGCCTGGGCCCGATTGAACTGGGCCTGGCCGCCTCCCTCGGGCATGACTGTTTAAGTGTGGTGCGCCGGGTGCGCGTGGCCGTGCTGTCCACCGGCGACGAATTGATCGAACCCGGCCTGCCGCTGGGGCCGGGGCAGATCTACAACAGTAACCGGCGTGTGTTGTGCAGCTGGCTTGTGCGCATGGGCTGTGAAGTGATTGATGCCGGGATTCTTCCGGATGACCTGGAAAAGACCCGCACACGCCTGGCCAGCCTGGGCAGTGTCGACCTGATCCTGTCCACCGGCGGTGTCTCGGTCGGCGAGGCGGACTTTCTCGGCATCGCCCTGCGTGAAGAGGGCGAACTGGCCCTGTGGAAACTTGCGATCAAACCGGGCAAACCGCTGACCTTCGGGCACTTTCGCGGTGTGCCGGTGATCGGCCTGCCCGGCAACCCGGCCTCGACCCTGGTGACCTTTGCACTGCTGGCCCGGCCTTATCTGCTGCGCCGCCAAGGCGTGCGGGACGTGGCGCCGCTGCGTTTCGAAGTGCCGGTGGGGTTCGTATGGCCTCAGCCGGGCAACCGTCGCGAGTACCTGCGCGGGCGTATCGAACAGGGCCGGGCGATTATCTACCGCAACCAGAGCTCCGGCGTGCTGCGCAGCGCGGCGTGGGCCGAAGGGTTTGTGGAGGTGTTGGAGGGGACGACACTCGATATTGGCGACCGCGTTAATTTCATTCCCTTGAGTGAAGTCCTGAACTAGACACCGTTCAAAAATGTGGGAGCGGGCTTGCTCGCGAAGGCGGTACATCAGTCACACCTGAGTTGACTGACACACCGCCTTCGCGAGCAAGCCCGCTCCCACAGTTGATTTGTGTACATCTGATAACTCAGTAATCATCCTCACGCTCAGTCACATCCCGCTCCAACGGCTCGGCATTCGGGTCATAGCCCACCGGGAATTTACCCTTGAGCGTCCACGCGAACGCAATGATCTCGGCCACCGTGCGGTACAGCTCCTCCGGGATGCTGTCGCCCAATTCCATGCGCGCCAGCAGTTTCACCAGCTCGGCATTCTCATAGATCGGCACTTCATGTTCCCGCGCCAACTTCAAAATGGCTTCGGCCAAGGCATCGTCGCCTTTGGCCGTCAGGGTTGGCGCTTGCTGGCCGTCGTACTTGAGGGCAATCGCCTGGCGCGGCGGGGTAGGGTTTTTCATGCGGTTTCATCCACCCAGCGTTGCTCCAATCCGGTTCGAGGCCCGCGTGGCGGCGTGCCGAGGTGGCAGTCCAGGTCGCCGACATTGATACCCGAGGTCACCAGGCGCTCGCGCAAGCTGCCCAAATGGCTTTCGATCAGGCTGGCGGTGAACGGGCGTGAGGCCCACAGCTGACTGGACAATTTGCCCTGGGTCAGTTGCGCCTGCACCTGCAACGGGCCCAGTGGTTCCATGTCGAAGGCCAGCTCGACGCGCCAGAGCATTTGCTTGGGGTCTTTCTTGTCCTTGCGCTCCGGTTGGTCCTTGTCCGGCGGCGGCTCTTCACGCTGGAACTTGACCTGCAACGGCACAATGTCCTGCAAGGTGCGCATGGGGATTTCCAGCTGCCAGGTGGTTTGCAGCCGGCCATCGGCGGTGGTGCCGGTTTGCTCCAGGCTCGACAGCTGGTGGCTTTGCAGCCGGGAAATCGCCCCGGCGGCCAGGCGCAGCAGGTTTTCCAGGTCGCCTTCGCCTGAAAGCTTGGCCATCAGCCGGTCCGGCAGCGGAAAGCCGGCCGGGGCTTGCCGTGCGCCGATCTGGCCGAGGGTGCTGAGCGGGTTACGCACGAAATTGGGCAGTACCTGGGCCAGCGTATTGGCGGCGAGGATGGCGTTCAGATTCGTCGCGGCGGGCAGCAGTTCGGCGACCAGCCGCAACAGGCTGCCTTTCATATCCAGTGGTGGCACCTGCGGGTTTTGCCCGGCGAGCAATTTGGCTTCAAGAAACACACCGCTGTTTTGTACCAACTGCGCCAGCACCTTGGGATTGCTGACTTGCGCCAGGTCGGGCAGGGCGTTGAGCAAGCGCGCGGCGGCGGCGCGCAGGTCGCTGGAGGTGGTGTCGTCGGCAGGCAGGCTTTGCAGCGCGGTGAACAGCACATCCAGCGAGCCTTGGCGGCTTTGCTGGGTCGACAGCTGTTGCGCCACGGCCAACTGATCCTTGAGCCCGCTCAACGGCACGAAATTCAGGGTTTGCGCATTCTGCACCACGGCGCTGAGCAAGCTGCCGACCCGCAACGGCTGCGGGCTTTCCAGGCTCAACGTGGTGCCGGCCAGGGCGTTATTGAGCACGCTGACCAGTGAGCGATAAATCGCCGGTTGTGCGCTGCCTTGCGGCAGCATCTGGGTGGTCAGCACCTTGGCCTGCAACAGCGTGCCCACCGGCAGTTGCGTGGTGTCGATGCGCGTCAGCGCAGCCACATTGGCGCTCAAGGCTTGCTGCAAAGTGATGCTCAGGTTGCCGGTCGGCGTCTGGCTCACCGCCACGTTGCTGCCCAACGGCAACGGCTGGGCGCTGCTGGCCTGCACCAAGGTCTGGCGGCCGCCTTCGAGGGTCAACTTGAGCAACAGCTGAAACGCGTCACCGCCTTGTTTAAGCGCAATCACCTCGGCGTTGGCGGTTTTTCCGGGGTCGATCAGGCCGGTCTGCGGCTCCAGCAGTTTCAACAACTCGCCGGTCGGCGGCAGCGGGGCAGGCCCGGGCGTCGGTGCTGGCGGCAGCGTAGGAAGGTTGATCTCACCGGTCATCGTGCGCGTCGTCTCTGGGGAAATTGCCCTCTTTAGAGTAGGGCATCACATGTATAATGCCGCCCGTCTGCAAAGAGAGCGGTAAAAACCTCACAACTATTTGATCCAGCTCTCTAAAATCGGTCGCCAAAGCCGTTATTGTGCATTTCTCTATAACGGCCGCTGCACCGCCGACTTGAACCGTAAAGGCCCGCGATCTTTTGACCAGCCCTCTTCTAGAAGCCGTAGCGCTTGCCTGTGAACGCGACCTGCGCCTGCTGTTCGAGCACCTCGAACTGCGGCTGGCGGGCGGCGACATGGTGCAGATCAGCGGCCCCAACGGCAGCGGCAAGACCAGTTTGCTGCGCCTGCTGGCCGGTTTGATGCAGCCGACGGCCGGTGAGGTTCGACTCAACGGCAAGCCCCTTAACGAGCAACGCACCGAGCTTGCGCGCAACCTGATCTGGATCGGCCACGCCGCCGGCATCAAGGACGTGCTCACGCCGGAAGAAAACCTCAGCTGGCTCAGCGCCCTGCATCATCGGGCGTCCCGCGATGCCATCTGGCAGGCACTGGCCGCGGTCGGCCTCAAGGGCTTCGAAGACGTGCCTTGCCACACCTTGTCCGCCGGCCAGCAGCGCCGCGTGGCGCTGGCGCGTTTGTATCTGCCTGGCCCGCCGCTATGGATTCTCGATGAGCCTTTCACCGCCCTCGACAAGCAAGGCGTCGCCCAACTCGAAGAACACTTGGCCCAGCACTGCGAGCAGGGCGGCCTGGTGCTGCTCACCACCCACCACACGCTGGTGCGCAGGCCTGCCGGTTACCGCGACCTGGATTTAGGGCGGTGGTCGGCATGAGTGTGTTCGCGCTGTTAGTCACCCGTGAAGCCCGCCTGCTGTGCCGCCGCCCGGCCGAATTAGCCAACCCCTTGGTATTTTTCGCCATCGTCATCGCACTGTTCCCGCTGGCGGTCGGCCCCGAGACTAAACTGTTGCAAACCTTGTCCCCGGGACTGGTGTGGGTGGCCGCGCTTTTATCGGTGCTGCTCTCGCTGGACGGGCTGTTTCGCAGCGATTTTGAAGACGGTTCCCTCGAACAGTGGGTCCTTTCGTCGCACCCCTTGCCACTTCTGGTACTGGCCAAGGTGCTGGCACACTGGGTTTTTTCCGGCTTGGCGCTAGTATTGCTCTCGCCGCTGCTGGCGATGATGCTCGGCTTGCCCGTTGAGTGCCTGCCGGTGTTGCTCCTGTCCTTGTTACTCGGTACGCCGGTGCTCAGCCTGTTGGGGGCGGTGGGCGCAGCGTTGACCGTCGGTTTGAAGCGGGGTGGCTTGTTGCTGGCCCTGCTGATTCTGCCTTTGTATATCCCGGTGTTGATCCTGGGCAGCGGCGCCTTGCAGGCCGCGCTCATGGGCATGCCGGCGACCGGTTACCTGCTGTGGCTTGGCAGCCTGACCGCCCTGGCGGTAACCCTGACACCCTTTGCTATAGCGGCTGGCCTGAAGATCAGCGTCGGCGAATAATGAGGCCTGGTTAAGCGACATAATCAGCTCTTCAACATAAGAAAGACCCTGAGCTTTGCGCAATGACGCACAGCCACCGTGATGGAAACAGCAATGAACTGGACCTGGTTTCACAAGCTCGGCTCGCCCAAATGGTTTTACGGCATCAGCGGCAAATCGCTGCCGTGGTTGAGCGTCGCCGCCATTTTGCTGATCGGCACCGGCCTGGTCTGGGGCCTGGCCTTCGCACCACCGGACTACCAGCAAGGCGACAGCTTTCGCATCATCTATATCCACGTGCCCGCCGCCATGCTGGCGCAGTCCTGTTATGTGATGCTGGCCGTGTGCGGCATCGTCGGCCTGGTGTGGAAGATGAAACTGGCCGACGTGGCCCTGCAATGCGCCGCGCCCATCGGCGCGTGGATGACCGCCGTGGCGCTGGTCACCGGCGCGATCTGGGGCAAACCCACCTGGGGTTCGTGGTGGGTGTGGGATGCGCGGCTCACCTCCATGCTGATCCTGCTGTTCCTGTACTTCGGCCTTATTGCCCTGGGCAATGCCATCAGCAACCGCGACAGCGCCGCCAAGGCCTGCGCGGTGCTGGCGATTGTCGGCGTGATCAACATCCCGATCATCAAATACTCGGTGGAGTGGTGGAACACCCTGCACCAGGGCGCCACCTTCACCCTCACCGAAAAACCGGCGATGCCCGTGGAAATGTGGGCGCCGCTGCTGCTGATGGTGCTGGGGTTCTACTGTTTCTTCGGCGCCGTGCTGCTGATGCGCATGCGCCTTGAAGTGCTCAAGCGTGAAGCCCGCACCAGTTGGGTCAAGGCCGAAGTGCAAAACAGCCTGGGAGCGCGCGGATGAACTTCAACTCATTCGGTGAATTTCTCGCCATGGGCCATCACGGCCTGTATGTCTGGACGGCCTATGGCATCTGCCTGGCGGTGCTGGCCCTCAACGTCGCCGCGCCGATCCTGGCCCGCAAGCGTTACCTGCAACAAGAGGCGCGTCGTTTGCGCCGGGAGACCGATAAGTGAATCCGCTGCGTAGAAAGCGTCTGTTGATCATCCTCGCCATCATGGCCGGCGTCGGCATTGCCGTGACCCTCGCCCTGAGCGCCTTGCAGCAGAACATCAACCTGTTCTACACCCCGACCCAGATCGCCAATGGCGAAGCGCCTGTCGACACGCGCATTCGTGCTGGTGGCATGGTCGAGAAGGGCTCCTTGAAGCGTTCCGGCGATTCCCTTGACGTGACCTTTGTGGTCACCGACTTCAACAAAGCCGTGACCATCACCTATCGCGGCATCCTCCCGGACTTGTTTCGTGAAGGCCAAGGCATCGTCGCCCTGGGTAAACTCAATGCCGACGGCGTGGTGGTGGCCGATGAAGTGCTGGCCAAGCACGACGAGAAATACATGCCGCCGGAAGTGACCAAGGCGTTGAAAGACAGCGGCCAATCGGCCCCTGGCTCAAATACACAGCCTGCCAAGGAGGGCTAAGCCATGACGTCCGCACTGTTTATTCCGGAGCTGGGCCAGTTGGCGATGATCCTCGCCTTGTGCTTCGCCATCGTCCAGGCCGTGGTGCCATTACTCGGCGCCTGGCGCGGCGACCGCCTGTGGATGAGCCTGGCGCAGCCGGCTGCCTGGGGCCAGTTCGCGTTCCTGGTGTTCGCATTCGGCTGCCTGACCTACGCCTTTATGACCGACGACTTTTCCGTCGCCTATGTCGCCAATAACTCCAACAGCGCCTTGCCGTGGTACTACAAGTTCAGCGCCGTGTGGGGCGCCCACGAAGGTTCGTTGCTGCTGTGGGCCTTGATCCTCGGCGGCTGGACCTTTGCCGTATCGGTGTTCTCGCGCCAACTGCCGCAGGTCATGCTGGCCCGCGTGCTGGCGGTGATGGGCATGATCAGCATCGGCTTCCTGCTGTTTTTGATCATGACCTCCAACCCGTTCACGCGCATCCTGCCGCAGATCCCGATGGATGGGCATGACCTCAACCCCTTGTTGCAAGACATCGGCCTGATCGTGCACCCGCCGATGCTTTATATGGGCTACGTCGGTTTCTCCGTGGCCTTTGCGTTTGCCATCGCCGCCTTGCTCGGCGGGCGCCTCGATGCAGCCTGGGCGCGCTGGTCGCGGCCGTGGACCATCGTCGCCTGGGCGTTTCTCGGTATCGGTATCACCCTCGGTTCGTGGTGGGCCTATTACGAACTCGGCTGGGGCGGCTGGTGGTTCTGGGACCCGGTGGAAAATGCTTCCTTCATGCCCTGGCTGGTCGGCACCGCGCTGATTCACTCGCTGGCCGTCACCGAAAAACGCGGCGTGTTCAAAAGCTGGACGGTGTTGCTGGCCATCGCCGCGTTTTCCCTCAGCCTGCTGGGTACTTTCCTGGTGCGTTCGGGCGTGCTGACCTCGGTGCATGCGTTTGCGTCCGACCCGGAGCGCGGCGTATTCATCCTGATCTTCCTGCTGTTTGTGGTTGGCGGCTCGCTGACCCTGTTTGCGTTGCGTGCGCCGGTGGTCAAGAGCCAGGTCGGCTTTAACCTGTGGTCGCGAGAAACACTGCTGCTGGGCAATAACCTGGTATTGGTGGTGGCCGCGTCGATGATCCTGCTCGGCACCCTTTACCCCTTGGTGCTGGACGCTTTGAGCGGCGCCAAGCTGTCCGTCGGCCCGCCGTACTTCAACGCGTTGTTTATACCGTTGATGGGCCTGTTGATGGTGGTGATGGCGGTCGGCGTGCTGGTGCGCTGGAAAGACACGCCGGTCAAATGGCTGGCCGGCATGTTGATGCCGGTGCTGCTCGGCAGTGTGGCTTTGGCGGTGATCGCTGGTTTCGCCTATGGCGACTTCAACTGGGCGGTGCTCGCCACCTTCCTGCTCGCCGCCTGGGTATTGCTGGCCGGCGTGCGCGACATCTTCGACAAGACCCGCCACAAAGGCCTGATCAAAGGTCTGCCAACATTGACCCGCAGCTACTGGGGCATGCAGGTCGCCCACATCGGCATCGCCGTGTGTGCCCTTGGCGTGGTGCTGTCCAGCCAGAACAGCGCCGAGCGCGACCTGCGCCTGGCGCCGGGTGAGTCCATGGACCTGGCCGGTTACCACTTTATCTTTGAAGGCGCCAAGCATTTCGAAGGCCCGAACTTCACGTCCGACAAAGGCACTGTGCGTGTGGTGCGCAACGGCAAGGAAGTGGCGGTGCTGCACCCGGAGAAACGCCTGTACACCGTGCAAAGCTCGATGATGACTGAAGCGGGTATCGACGCCGGTTTCACCCGTGACCTGTATGTGGCACTGGGTGAACCCTTGGGCGACGGCGCCTGGGCGGTGCGCGTGCATGTGAAACCGTTTGTACGCTGGATCTGGTTCGGCGGTTTGCTCACCGGTTTCGGCGGGTTGCTGGCCGCGCTGGACCGGCGTTATCGGGTCAAGGTCAAAGCCCGGGTGCGTGAAGCCCTCGGCCTGCAAGGAGCGGCGGCATGAAGCGTTGGTTGATGGTGTTGCCGCTGGCGGCCTTTCTGGTGATGGCCGTGTTTTTGTATCGCGGCCTGTACCTGGACCCGGCCGAGTTGCCTTCGGCGATGATCGGCAAACAATTTCCGGCGTTCAGCCTGCCGACGGTGCAGGGCGATAAAACCCTGACCCAGGCCGACCTGCTGGGCAAGCCGGCGCTGGTCAATGTGTGGGGCACCTGGTGCATCTCCTGCCGCGTCGAGCACCCGGTGCTGAACAAACTGGCCGAGCAGGGCGTGGTGATCTACGGCATCAACTACAAGGACGACAATGCGGCGGCCTTGAAGTGGCTGGCCGAGTTCCACAACCCGTACCAGCTGGATATCCGCGATGAGGACGGCAACCTCGGCCTTAACCTCGGCGTGTACGGCGCCCCGGAAACCTTCTTTATCGATGCCAAGGGCGTGATCCGCGACAAGTATGTCGGCGTGATCGACGAAGTGGTGTGGCGCGAGCAACTGGCCGCCAAGTACCAGGCACTGGTCGATGAGGCCAAGCCATGAAGCGTCTGTTAGCCGCTGCTGTGTTGGCACTTGGACTGGTCGGCGTTGCCCATGCGGCCATCGACACTTACGAGTTCGCCAAGGACGGTGACCGCGAGCGTTTCCGCGAACTGACCAAGGAACTGCGCTGCCCCAAATGCCAGAACCAGGACATCGCCGACTCCAACGCCCCCATCGCCGCCGACCTGCGCAAAGAGATCTTCCGCATGCTGGGGGAGGGCAAGGACAACCAGCAGATCATCGACTTCATGGTCGACCGCTACGGTGATTTCGTGCGCTACAAACCGGCCCTTACCGGCAAGACCGCGCTGCTCTGGTTCGGCCCTGCCGGGCTGTTGCTGGCCGGTGTGGTGGTGATGGCCGTGATCGTGCGCCGCCGCCGCGCCGCGCCGACTGATGGTTCCGATGCGCTCTCCCCGGATGAGCGCAAACGCCTCGACCAATTGCTGGACACCAAGACTGATGATTGATTTTTGGCTCGCAGCAGGGTTGCTGCTCCTGATTGCCCTGAGTTTCCTGTTGATCCCTGTATTGCGCGGCCGCCGTGCTCAGCGTGAAGAGGATCGCACCGCGCTGAACGTGGCGCTTTATCAAGAACGCGTGGCCGAGCTGCAAGTGCAGCAGGACGAAGGCGTGCTCAATGCCGCGCAACTCGACACCGGCCGCGCCGAAGCTGCGCGTGAGTTGCTGGCTGATACCGAAGGCGTAGAAAAACCTCGTGAGTCGCGCCTGGGCAAACCACTGCCGTTGTTGGCGGCGTTTCTCGTGCCGGTCCTGGGCGTTGCGCTGTACCTGCATTACGGGGCGAGCGACAAGGTCGAACTGACCCGCGAATTCTCCCAGCCGCCGGTGTCGATGCAAGACATGACCCGCCGCCTGGAGCGCGCCGCCGCCGCCCAGCCGGACTCGGCGGAAGGCTTGTACTTCCTCGGCCGCGCCTACATGGCTCAGGACCGTTCGGCCGATGCCGCCAAGATCTTCGAACGCACCGTCGCACTCGCCGGTCGCCAGCCCGAACTGCTCGGCCAATGGGCGCAAGCGCAGTACTTTGCCGACAACAAACAATGGTCGCCCAAGGTGCAGGCGCTGACCGATGAAGCCTTGAAACTCGATCCCAAGGAAGTCACCAGCCTCGGCCTGCTGGGTATCGCCGCCTTTGAAGGCCAGCGTTATCAGGAAGCCATCGACTACTGGAACCGCCTGTTGGCGCAGTTGCCGGCGCAAGACAACTCCCGTGTCGCGCTGCAAGGTGGCATTGACCGCGCGGCCGAGAAGCTCAAGGAAAGCGGCGGTATCGTTGCGGCAAAAACCGTGATGAAAGTGCGCGTGGACCTGGCAGCCGACGTGAAGGCCAAAGCCCTTCCCACCGACAGCGTGTTCATCTTCGCCCGCGCCGTGAATGGCCCTCCGGCACCGTTGGCGGCCAAGCGTGTCACCGTGGCTGAACTGCCGGTCACCGTCGAGCTGGGCGATGCGGACGCAATGATGCCGCAGTTGAAACTGTCGAACTTCCCAGAAGTCCAACTGGTTGCGCGCATATCCCGGGCCGGTCAGCCGACCACTGGCGAGTGGATCGGCCGCAGCCAACCCTTGGCCAGCACCACCACTGCACTGCAGCAGCTGACCATCGACACTCCGGACAAATAATTCGAGGAAACGCCTATGACCGCATTTGCACGCATCACCCTGCTCAGCCTGGTACTCGGCTTGAGCGCTTGTGCGGTCCACCGGCCTCCCGCGCCCACCGGCCCGACCATCCCGCCGTCAGGCCCGGCGACCCAGCCGGGCACCAAACCGTCCGGCCCGGTAACACCGCCGCCGAAACCTGTGCCAAGCAAGTCGCCGACCTTCGCCCCACCACCGGGCGCCGCCAGCCACTGGGACGGCAAGATGCAGGTGTATGTGCTCGACGAACAGCCCGACACCTTCTACCGCCAGCGCACCTACTACCGCTGGAGCAACGGCTGGAGCCGCTCCATCAGCCCGAACGGGCCGTGGGAAGACACCGATGTGCACGGCGTGCCGCCGGGGTTGAGCAAGCAGTACGCGCAATAACAAAAGGCGACCTTCGAAAGGTCGCCTTTTTCTTACTTTTGAAATACATCCCTCCAAACACTGAAGATCAACTGTGGGAGCGGGCTTGCTCGCGAAAGCGGCGTGTCAGTCACTGAATAGGTTGGCTGGTGCACCGCATTCGCGAGCAAGCCCGCTCCCACAGGGGATCACCGCGCTATCAAACGACGGGGCACTCCCGATTCAGCGCTTGATCCACCAACAACTGCGCAATCTCAACCATCTGCACCACCGCCAGCACCTGCTTGCGGCTTGAGCCATCCAAGTGCTCGGCACAGTCGTAGGCACACACCGTCGCCGATTCCAGCATCTCGCTGGCATTGCTCAAGGCTACTTCAGTGCTGAGGCCGGGGCGGACGGTGAAGATGAGGTTGGGCGGGGTTTGTGGGGTGTCATCCGAGGCGGATGGCGGGGGATTGGGCGTGACTTTTTTCATGGTGAAGCTCCTATGAATGAGCACCTCCATCTCGCTACCACACGATGTAAGGAGGCGACTGTACACGGGGTGGTAGACCGGTCATAGAAACCCGGCAGGCCGAAGCCTCCCGTGCACAGCCGCCACAAAGCAGCCCGCACAAAAAAACGCCCGTAAGCGTTTTGGGGATCTATGAAAGAACCGGGCTACCACACCCGTTCGCTGATTTTGCAGCGACCCGCGAAGGTTAGCGGCGAGGTTGCTCGGACGCAACCCGAAATCTGTGTAGGGCATGTCCTAACAAGAGGGCTGCTAAGAAGAGAGAGCCATACGCAGGCTACCGATCGTTCCCACGCTCTGCGTGGGAATGCATCCCGTGACGCTCTGCGTCACCCCAGCGCAGGGTTCGGGACGCGGAGCGTCCCAGGCGGCATTCCCACGCAGAGCGTGGGAACGATCGGTCAGACAGCATTCCAACCTTTCACAAAACCTTCATCAATCCGCCGCCCGCCAGTCATGTGCAAGTAATAGCACTGACACCTCCCGCGCCTACTGTCGTTTGAACTCAACCGCAGCCCTTGTGTGGCTGTTCAAACCAGACAGAGAAGCCCATGACTCACGCTATCCATGTCGATCACTTGAACAAGACCTTTGCGAAGAAATCCGCATTGGTCGACCTCGAACTCACCATTGCCGCAGGTGAGATGGTCGCGCTGATTGGCGCTTCCGGTTCCGGCAAGTCCACCTTGTTGCGCCATTTGGCGGGCCTGGCCTGTTGCGACAAGAGCAACGGCGGCAGCGTCAAGGTGCTGGGCCGGGAGGTGCAGGCCAGTGGACGCTTGAATGGCAAGGTGCGGCGGTTGCGCGCAGACATCGGCTACATCTTCCAGCAGTTCAACCTGGTCAACCGCCTGAGCGTGATCGACAACGTACTGCTCGGCTGCCTGGGCCGCATGCCGCGCTGGCGCGGCAACCTCGGTTTGTTCAATGCCGAGGAAAAGGCCTTTGCCCACGAATCCCTGGCCCGCGTGGGCTTGGCCGACCTCGCCGGGCAGCGTGCTTCGACCTTGTCCGGCGGCCAGCAGCAGCGTGTGGCGATTGCCCGCGCATTGACCCAGCGCGCCGAAGTCATCCTCGCCGATGAGCCTATTGCCTCGCTGGACCCGGAGTCGGCGCGCAAAGTCATGGAGATCCTCGCCGACATCAACCGCCGCGATGGCAAGACCGTGGTGGTGACCCTGCATCAAGTCGACTACGCCATGCGTTATTGCCCGCGTGCCGTGGCCCTTAAAGGTGGGCGCATTCATTTCGACGGGCAGGGCAGCGCCATGAGCAGCCAGTTCCTCAACGATTTGTACGGTGCCGACGTCGACACCAGCCTGATGTTTTCCGACCAGACCCGCACTGCCGTCGCCACGCCTCGGCTGGCCATGGCGCGCGCTTGAAACCCTACTCACTACCCACAGGAATCCCGTCCATGTTGAACCGTATCGGCCACGTGTTTCTGTCTGCAGTGTTGCTGGCCGGCGCCGCCATGGGCACTGCCCAGGCCGCCGACAAAACCATCAACTTCGGCATCATGTCCACCGAGTCTTCGCAGAACCTCAAGAGCATCTGGCAGCCGTTTCTGGATGACATGCACAAGAAGACCGGCCTGACCATCAACGCCACCTTCGCCTCCGACTACGCCGGGTTGATCCAGGGCATGCGCTTTAACAAGGTCGACGTGGCGTGGCTGGGCAACAAGGCCGCGATGGAGGCGGTGGACCGTTCCAACGGCGAGATCTTCGCCCAGACCGCCGCCGCCAACGGCGCCGCCGGTTACTGGAGCGTGCTGATCGTGCGCAAGGACAGCCCGATCAACAACGTCGACGACATGCTCAAGAACGCCAAGAACCTGACCTTCGGCAACGGTGACCCGAACTCCACCTCGGGTTATCTGGTGCCGGGCTACTACGTGTTCGCCAAGAACCATGTGGACGCCGCCACCGCGTTCAAACGCACGCTCAACTCCAGCCATGAGGTCAACGCACTCAGCGTGGCCAAGGGGCAGTTGGACGTGGCCACCTTCAACACCGAAAGCTGGGACCGCCTGGAAGTCACCCAGCCGGACAAAGCCGCGATGCTCAAGGTGATCTGGAAATCGCCGCTGATCCCGGCCGACCCGATGGTGTGGAGCAAGGCGCTGACGGACAGCGAGAAAACCAAGATCCGCGACTTCTTCGCCCACTACGGCGACACCGATGAAGAGAAGGCGGTGCTCAAGAACATGCAACTGGGCAAGTTCCTCGCCTCCAACGACGACCAACTGCTGCCGATCCGCCAGCTGGAGCTGTTCAAGCAGCGCACCACCATCAGTGCAGACGACAAGCTGGAAGCGGCCGACAAGGCCAAGAAGCTCGCCGACATCGACGCCGACCTGGCCAAGCTGCAACAGCGCATCTCCGAGCTGGACAAGAAAACTGCGGCAAACGGCTAACCCCCTGTAGGCACCGGGTCAATGTGGGAGCGAGCAAGCCCGCTCCCACACAAGCCCGCTCCCACATCAGGTCCAGTTCCAACCTTTACCGAGAGTGACCCATGACTACCTTGCATGCTGAAGCAGTGGGTAAAAGAACCTGGCCGCAATACCTCGGCTGGGGCCTGTTTCTGGTCCTGCTGGCCTGGGCCTGGCACGGTGCCGAGATGAACCCGCTGGCGCTGTACCGCGATTCCGGAAACATGGCGACCTTCGCCGCCGACTTCTTCCCACCCGACTTCCACGAATGGCGCGCCTACCTCAAGGAGATGATCGTCACTGTACAAATCGCCCTGTGGGGCACAGTGCTGGCCATCGTCTGCTCGGTGCCGTTGGGCATCTTGTGCGCCGACAACATCACCCCGTGGTGGGTCCACCAACCGCTGCGCCGGGTGATGGATGCCTTCCGCTCGATCAATGAAATGGTGTTTGCCATGTTGTTTGTGGTCGCCGTCGGCCTCGGTCCTTTCGCCGGTGTTTTGGCCTTGTGGATCAGCACCACCGGCGTGCTCGCCAAGCTGTTTGCCGAAGCCGTCGAAGCCATCGACCCAGGCCCGGTAGAAGGCGTGCGAGCCACCGGCGCAAGTGCCTTGCAGGAAGTGATCTACGGCGTGATCCCGCAAGTGATGCCGCTGTGGGTGAGCTACGCGCTGTACCGCTTCGAAGCCAATGTGCGCTCGGCGACGGTGGTGGGCATGGTCGGCGCGGGCGGTATCGGCGTGATCCTCTGGGAAAACATTCGCGCCTTCCAGTTCGTACAAACCTGCGCGGTGCTGCTGGTGATCATCGTGGTGGTGAGCGGTATCGACGTGCTGTCCCAACGCCTGCGCAAGCAGTTCATCTGACGCCTGAGGGGTGCCCGCGCGGCGCTTTTTTTAAGCATGCAGTTGTCTAGACAAGATGAGCCGGTGTACCGCGAACTCGCGGACATCCTGCGCCGCGAATTGAGCAGCTACCAGGCCGGTGACTTCCTGCCCGGCGAGGTGCACATGGCCGAGCGCTTTGGCGTCAACCGCCACACCTTGCGCCGTGCCATTGACGAACTGGTGTTCGAAGGCAGCCTGTTGCGCCGTCAGGGCAAGGGCACCCAGGTGCTCGACCGCCCGCTGATTTACTCGATGGGCGCCGAGACTTCCTACAGCCAATCGCTGTCGGCCCAGGGCGTGGGCGTTGAGGCGGTGTTGCTCAAGCGCCGCTACTGCTACGCCAGCCGCGACGAAGCCGAGCATTTGGGCATCGCCGAGATGGCGCCGATGATCGAGCTGCAAACCCTGCGCAAGCTCGACCACCAGCCCGTCAGCCTGATCCGCCATCGCTACTGCGCCAGCCGTGCGCCGTTGCTGGCCGATTACACCGGCGGCTCCCTGCGCCAGTACCTGCGTGAACGAGCGCTGCCGCTGACCCGCACCCAAAGCCTGATCGGTGCGCGGTTGCCCAACCGTGATGAAGCCGCGCTGCTGATGATGCCTCGGCACTTGCCGGCCCTCACGGTGTTTACCCTTTCCTGCGATCGCGACGGCCGCCCGGTGGAGCTGGCGCAGTCCACCAGCCGTTCGGATCGCTTTCAGTACCAAGTGGTGACTTGAATGATGAATGTGTCCCCGCGACAACATTGGATCGGCGTATTAGCCCGCGCCCAGCTCAATGAACTGCAACCCCACGCAGCGGCCTTGAAAGACGCCGAATACCAACTGATCCGCGCCCCGGAAATCGGCATGACCCTGGTGCGCGGGCGCATGGGCGGTGACGGCGCGGCCTTCAACGTCGGCGAAATGAGCGTGACCCGCTGCGTGGTGCGCCTGGCCGACGGCCGCACCGGCTACAGCTACCTGGCCGGGCGCGACAAGCTGCATGCCGAGCTGGCCGCATTGGCCGATGCGCATCTGCAAGGCACGCAACCGAACCTGTGGCTCAGCGACTTGATCACCGCATTGGCCACTGCCCAAGCCAAACGCCGCGCCGAAAAACAAGCCGACACCGCTGCCACCAAGGTCGAGTTCTTCACCCTGGTGCGAGGAGAAAACTGATGAACGCTCACCTGTTGCAACCGGCGTTTGTCGAGCCGGTGCTGGATGCCCAACGCGGTTTTCGTGCGGCCCTCAAGGCGCTGGCCGAACCCGGTTTGCTCCAGCATCTGCCGTCCGCCCCACGCCTCGACGGCCTGGCGCCCGCTACTTACGCGCTGTGCCTGGCCCTGCTGGATAGGGACACGCCGCTGTGGCTGGCGCCGAGCTTCGACACGCCGCTGATCCGCGCCAACCTGGCCTTCCACTGCGGTTGCCCGCTCACCGATAAACGCGAAGACGCGGTGTTCGCGCTGCTGGGCGAGCAAGACCTGCTCGACCTCGGCGGCTTTGACCACGGCAACGACCGTTACCCGGATCAGTCCTGCACCTTGCTGGTTCAGCTTACCGACCTGGAATCCGGTCGCGGCCTGCACTGGCGCGGCCCAGGAATCAAAACCCAGCGCCTGGTCAACCTGCCGGTGCCGCAAGCCTTCTGGCCGGAGCGCCAACGCCGCGAAGCCTTCCCGCGTGGCCTGGACCTGTTGTTCACCGCCGGCCACCACCTGATCGGCCTGCCGCGCAGCAGCCGCATAGCACAGGAGCACGCCTGATGTACGTAGCCGTCAAAGGTGGCGAACAGGCCATCGACAATGCCCACCGCCTGCTGGCGAAAAAACGTCGGGGCGATACTGCGATTCCCGAGTTGAGCGTGACGCAAATCCGCGAGCAATTGCCGCTGGCGGTGGCGCGGGTAATGACCGAAGGCTCGTTGTTCGACGAAGAGCTGGCGGCGCTGGCGATCAAGCAGTCGGCAGGGGATTTGGTCGAGGCGATCTTCCTGCTGCGCGCCTACCGCACCACGCTGCCGCGCTTCAGCCCGAGCCTGCCGATTGATACCGCGCAGATGTCCTTGAGTCGGCGCCTGTCAGCCACCTTCAAGGATGTGCCCGGCGGCCAACTGCTCGGCCCGACCTTCGATTACACCCACCGCCTGCTGGATTTTTCGCTGCTGGCCGAAGGTGAATACCCAGGCCCGCAGACCACGGCCGATGCGCAGATTGACGCCTGCCCACGGGTGCTCGGTTTGCTCGCCAAAGAAGGCTTGATCAAAAACGAAGCCGACGACAACGCCAGCGTCGCCGACATCACCCGCGACCCGTTGGAATACCCGGCCAGCCGTGCCGAACGCCTGCAAGCTCTGGCCCGTGGCGACGAGGGTTTTCTGTTGGCGCTGGGCTATTCGACTCAACGCGGTTACGGCCGCAACCACCCGTTTGCCGGTGAGATTCGCATCGGCGACGTCGAGGTGTGGGTCGACCCCGAAGAGCTGGGCTTTCCCATCTGCCTGGGCAGCATCGAAGTCACCGAGTGCGAGATGGTCAACCAGTTTGTCGGCTCGGCCACTGAGCTGGCGCAGTTCACCCGTGGCTACGGTTTGGCGTTCGGGCATGCCGAGCGCAAGGCCATGGGCATGGCGCTGGTCGACCGCTCGCTGCGCGCCGGGGAATACAACGAAGAAATCATCTCACCGGCCCAGCGCGAAGAGTTTGTGCTGGCCCACTGCGACAACGTCGAGGCGGCGGGGTTTGTCTCGCACCTCAAATTGCCTCACTACGTGGACTTCCAGTCCGAGCTGGAACTGATCCGCAAACTGCGCCGACCGGCCGAGGGCAACCGCCATGAATGACTTGACCCAACCGGCTGTGCGCGACCCGGCGTACAACTTCGCCTACCTCGACGAACAGACCAAACGCATGATCCGCCGCGCCTTGCTCAAGGCCGTGGCGATCCCCGGTTACCAAGTGCCGTTTGGCGGCCGCGAAATGCCATTGCCCTATGGCTGGGGCACCGGCGGCATGCAATTGACCGCCGCGATCCTCGGTGATGATGACGTGCTCAAGGTGATCGACCAGGGCGCCGACGACACCACCAACGCCGTGTCGATCCGGCGCTTTTTCGCCCGCACGGCGGGGGTTGCCACCACCGAAGCCACGCCCGACGCCAGCGTGATCCAGACCCGCCACCGCGTCCCGGAAACGCCCTTGCAGGCCGGTCAGATCATGGTTTACCAAGTGCCGATCCCCGAGCCGCTGCGCTTTATCGAACCCTCGGAAACCGAGACCCGCACCATGCACGCCCTGAATGATTACGGGGTGATGCACGTCAAACTCTACGAGGATATCGCCACTTTCGGCCATATCGCCACCAGCTACGCCTACCCGGTGATGGTCGATGAGCGCTACGTGATGGACCCGTCGCCGATCCCCAAATTCGATAACCCCAAACTCGACATGAGCCCGGCGCTGATGCTGTTCGGTGCCGGTCGCGAAAAGCGCCTGTACGCGGTGCCGCCGTACACCCAGGTCACCAGCCTGGACTTTGAAGACCACCCGTTCGAAGTGCAGCAGTGGGCGCACAACTGCGCCATTTGCGGCAGCCACGAATCCTTTCTCGATGAGCTGATTCTCGACGACGCAGGAACCCAGAGTTTTGTGTGTTCCGACACCTGGTATTGCGCCCAACGGGTCAAGGAGAACAACCAGTGAGCCAGCCGTTATTGCAAGTGCGTGACCTGTCGCTTTTGTATGGCCCGGAGAAGGGCTGCCAGGGCGTGAGCTTTGATCTGTACCCCGGCGAAGTGCTGGGCATCGTCGGCGAGTCGGGCTCAGGTAAATCCACCTTGCTCTCGCTGCTGAGCGGACGTTTGCCGCCGCAAGCGGGGAGCATCGGCTACCGCAGCAAGGACGGCGAATGGCTGGATTTGTACAGCGCCAGTGAAGCCGAGCGCCGCACCTTGTTGCGCACCGAATGGGGTTTTGTCGAACAGAACCCACGGGACGGCCTGCGCATGGGCGTGTCAGCCGGTGCGAATATTGGCGAACGCCTGATGGCCCAAGGCGTGCGCAACTATGCGCAACTGCGCGGCGCCGGTTTGGATTGGCTCGGCCAGGTGGAAATCGACCCGCAGCGCATCGACGATTTGCCGCGCACCTTCTCGGGCGGCATGCAGCAGCGCCTGCAAATCGCCCGCAACCTCGTCTCCAGCCCGCGCCTGGTGTTTATGGACGAACCCACCGGCGGCCTGGACGTGTCGGTGCAAGCGCGCCTGCTCGACCTGTTGCGCAGCCTGGTACGTGAGCTGGATCTGGCGGTGGTGATCGTCACCCACGACCTGGCCGTTGCGCGCTTGCTGGCCGACCGCCTGATGGTGATGCGCCGCTCCCGCGTGGTGGAAACCGGGCTCACCGACCAGATCCTCGACGATCCACAGCACCCTTACTCTCAATTGCTGGTGTCCTCGGTATTGCAGCCATGACAAATGCCTTGATCGAGGTCCGTGACCTCTCGAAAACCTTCACCCTGCATCAGCAACACGGCGTGGTGCTCAACGTGCTGCGCGGTGTGAATTTCAGCGTGCGGGGCGGTGAATGCCTGGTGCTGCATGGCCAGTCCGGCGCGGGTAAAAGCACCTTGCTGCGCACGCTGTACGGCAACTATTTACCGGCGGGCGGCAGTATTCGTGTGCAGCATGCCGGTGAGTGGCTGGAACTGGTCGGCGCCGAGCCGCGTGACATTCTTCAGGTGCGCCAGCAGACCCTTGGTTACGTCAGCCAGTTTCTGCGCGTGATCCCCCGCGTGGCCTGCGTGGACGTGGTGATGGAGCCGGCCCTGGCGCGTGGCTGGGCCAAGGCCGATGCGCAAGCCCGTGCCGAACTCCTGCTCACGCGCCTGAACATCCCGCAGCGCTTGTGGCAATTGGCGCCCGGTACGTTCTCCGGTGGCGAACAACAGCGCGTCAATATCGCCCGCGGCTTCATGGTCGCCTGGCCGGTGATGTTGCTGGATGAGCCCACCGCGTCCCTGGACGACAGCAACCGCCAGGTGGTGCTGGAACTGATGAACGAAGCCAAGGCCGCCGGCGCGGCGCTGATCGGCATCTTCCACGACCGCACCGCCCGTGAAGCGGTCGCCGACCGCCATTTCGACATGACCCCTGCAGCCGTTGCCGAAGAGGAGTACGCCCATGCCCGCTGAACAGATCCTCACCAATGCCCAGGTCGTCACGGCTGAGCGCATGTTTCTGGGCACGGTGGTGCTGCGCGACGGCAAGCTTGTCGACCTCGCCGAAGGCCGCAGCCAGTTGCCCCAGGCCCAGGACCTGGGCGGCGATTGCCTGCTGCCGGGCCTGGTAGAGCTGCACACCGACAACCTGGAAAAACACATGACCCCGCGCCCCGGCGTGGACTGGCCGTCGATCTCGGCGGTGCTCAGCCATGATGCGCAAATCATCGCGGCGGGGATCACCACGGTGTTCGACGCGGTGTCGATCGGCGATGTGAACCCCAAGGGCAACCGCATGAAGAAGCTGCCGGCGATGCTCGATGCGATCGCCCAGGCTGAAGACGCCGGCTTGACCCGCGCCGAGCACCATCTGCACCTGCGCTGCGAGCTGTGCCACCCGGACACCCTCAGCGTGTTCCGCGACCTGGTGGAAAACCCGCTGGTGCGTCTGGTGTCGGTGATGGACCATTCGCCGGGCCAGCGCCAGTTCGTGCTCGAATCCAAGTACCGTGAGTACTACATGGGCAAGTACCACCTCAACGACGAAACCATGGATGCATTCATCGTGCTGCAAATGGCCAACTCCAAGGCGTACAGCGACCGCTATCGCGCGGCCATTGTTGCGCATTGCCTGGAGCGCGGCCTGTCGGTGGCCAGCCATGACGACGCGACGCTGGCGCATGTGGAGGAGTCGGCGGGCTATGGCATGACCATTGCTGAATTCCCCACCACGCTGGAGGCGGCCAAGGGCTGCCAGGCGCTGAACATGAAAGTGCTGATGGGCGCGCCGAACGTGGTACGCGGCGGGTCGCACTCGGGTAATGTGGCCGCCGCCGGCCTGGCTGCCGAGGGATTGCTGGATATACTTTCCAGTGATTACTACCCGGCCAGCCTGTTGCAGGCGGCCTTTGTGCTGGCCGATCAACAGGATGGCGGCGACCTGTCGCGGGCCGTCAAGATGATCAGCCTGGCGCCTGCGCACGCGGCGGGCCTGACGGATCGCGGTGAAATTGCGATTGGCCTGCGAGCGGATTTGGTGCAGGCCCGTCGCTGCGAGGGGCTTCCTGTAGTGCAACAAGTCTGGCGACAGGCGAAGAGGGTGTTTTGATGGCAGGCAGGTTGATCTATCTCATCGGGCCATCCGGTTCGGGCAAGGACAGCCTGCTGGATGCCGCACGCCCACGCTTGGCCGAGCGCGGTTGCCGCATTGTGCGCCGCGTCATCACCCGCTCGCCGGAAGCGGTGGGCGAGGCCGCGCAGGGGGTGAGCCCCGAGCAGTTCGCCGCGCTGCTGGCCGAGGGCGCATTTGCCCTCAGTTGGCAGGCCAATGGCTTGTCGTATGGCATTCCCAAGGCCATCGACGAATGGCTGGCGGCGGGGGACGATGTGCTGGTCAATGGTTCGCGTGCGTATCTGGCGCAAACCCGTGAGCGCTATCCAAGCTTGCTGGTGCTGCTGTTGACGGTGGATCAGGCCGTATTGCGCCAGCGCCTGATGGCGCGCGGGCGCGAGTCCCAGGCCGATATCGAGGAACGCCTGGCGCGCAATGCGCGGTTCACCGCCGATTTGATCGCGGGCAATGGCGCCGGCTTGTTCGTGCTTGACAATTCCGGCCCGCTGGAAAACACCGTCGCGCGTTTGCTCTGCTGCCTCGATCATGGGCATACCGCATGCGCCTGACCTTGCTGGGCACTGGTGACGCGCGGCAAGTTCCGGTGTATGGCTGCGAGTGCGCGGCGTGCGGTCTGGCGCGCCGCGATGCCAGCCTGCGCCGCCGCCCGTGCAGCGCGTTGATCGAGTGCGGCGACCAGCGCTGGTTGATCGACAGCGGCTTGCCCGACCTCTGCGAACGCTTCCCGCCGCGCAGTTTCAATGGGATTTTGCAGACCCACTATCACGCCGATCACGCTCAGGGTTTGTTGCACTTGCGCTGGGGCCAGGGCTTGATCATTCCGGTACACGGCCCCGCCGACCCGGAGGGTTTGTCCGACCTTTACAAACATCCGGGCATTCTCGATTTCAGCCAGCCGTTTGCCGAGTTTGAAACACGCACGTTCGGTGAACTGCGCGTCACCGCATTGCCGCTGCAACATTCAAAGCTGACCTTGGGTTATCTGCTGGAAGGCGAGGGGCGGCGCATCGCCTACCTCACCGACACGGTGGGCTTGCCGCCGGCCACGCGGGCCTGGTTGCAACGTGAACCGTTGGACGTGTTGGTACTCGACTGCTCCATGCCGCCGCAGCCGCAAGCGCCGCGTAATCACAATGACCTGACGCTGGCGTTGCAGAGCATCGAAGAAACTGGCGCGCAGTTGGGTGTGCTGACCCATGTGGGGCACACCTTGGATGCGTGGCTGCTGGAGCACCGACGCGAGTTGCCACGGCATGTGACGGTGGCCTGGGATGGCCGGATTATTTGAACAGCGCATAACCCTGTGGGAGCTGGCTTGCCTGCGATAGCATCAACTCGGTGTGCCTGATGTACCGAGGTGCCTGCATCGCAGCGATGCGGCGACCCGACAAGCCCGCTCCCACATTTAGACTGTGTTGCATCAGGTAGATAGGCTTTTGCTTTGCACTTGATCTGGCTCTTGCTTCAACCACTCTACTCCAAAGCGCGCTGCAAACGCCTTGCGCCCCTTGGCCGTGACACCCAGCGCGCGGCTGTCCAGATCCTGGGTGACCCATCCGCGATGGATCGCGCACTGCAAAACCGCTGCGCCCAACGCCCCGGCCAAATGCGGGCGGCGCATGCTCCAGTCCAGGCAGGCGCAGGCGAAACGCCGACGCTGCGCACGCACCGCAGGCAGATCCAGCCCCAACGCGATCATCGCGGTTTCGCCGGGGGCCGTCAGTGCGTAGGTGCCGTCGCCAACTAGCCAACCAGAGGCGATGAAATGGTCGTGCAATTGCACCGCCAGCGTCCCGGCCATGTGGTCGTAGCAGGTGCGTGCGAGCTGCAGGCGGTTGGGCGTGTTGGGCACAAATGCCTGGGCGGTGTTGCGGCTGATCACCATCAACCCTTCGATGGCCTGGGCCACGTGCGCGCCGGCGAGGCTGTAGTAACGATGGCGGCCCTGGGTGTGCAGCTTCAGCAGGCCATCGTCCTTGAGCCTGGCCAAGTGGGCGCTGGCCGTCGAGGTGCTGACGCCGGCGATCACGGCCATCTCGGTGCTGGTGCGCGCATGGCCATCCATCAGCGCGCAGAGCATTTTTGTGCGCGCAGGCTCTGCTATCGCACCGGCGATTTGTGAGAGTGCTGCGTCATCATCAAAGGCGTTCATATTTCGTTCCTGAACGAATCATTGCCGCGTGGGAGCGCCGATAGTATCGCTTCTTCAAGCACAGGACGTCCCGGATGACACCGCTGCAAGCTGCTACTCATGTTGATCCCTACCCGTATTACGCCAGCCTGAGGCGCCATGAAGAACTGCTGTTCGATGCCGAGCTGGGCCTGTGGATCGCCAGCCGCGCCAAGACCGTAGAGGCGGTGCTGGCACACCCGGACTGTCACGTGCGCCCGTTACACGAGCCGGTGCCCAAGGCGATTGCACAGGGCGCGACGGGGCAGGTTTTTGCGCGGTGGATGCGCATGAACGAAGGCCCGGCGCATCGATGCCCACGGGCGGCGATTGAGCCGGCGTTGGCGGTGGTGGAGGCGTCGGCCATCGCCGAGCGGGTCGCTCGGTTGATCGACAGCGTGCAGAGCCTGGATGCGCTGATGTTTACCTTGCCCGTCGCGGTGGTCGCGTCGCTGCTGGGGTGCCCGGCGCCACAGTTGGCGCGTGTCGCTGGGCTAACGCGGGCGTTGGTCGCCGGCCTTTCACCGCTGAGCAGTGAAGCACAGTTGTGCAATGCGCAGTCCGGTGCGTCGCAGTTGCAGCAGATGTTCCGTGATGTCTTGGAGGAAACCGCGCTGCTGGCCCATATCCGCAGCGGCAACTGGGAGGACACGCAGGTATTGGCGGCCAATCTGATCGGGCTGTTGTCGCAGACCTGTGAAGCCAGCGCCGGGTTGATCGGCAACTCGCTGGTGATGCTCGCGCGGCACCCTGAGCGGGTTGCGCAGATTGTGCGCACGCCAGCCCTCGCCACGGCACTCGTGGAGGAGGTGGCGCGTTACGATTCACCGGTGCAAAACACACGGCGATTCGTGGCGGCGCGCTGCACCATTGGCAACCAGGTGTTGGCGACGGGAGAGAGTGTTTTAGTCCTGCTGGCATCGGCCAATCGGGACGCTGAGGCCAACCCCAATCCTGACAGCTTCCTATTGGAGCGCACGCAACGGCGCCTGTTCAGCTTTGGTATAGGGCGCCATCAGTGCCCAGGCCAACAGATGGCGTTGACGATCGCCGCGCAAGCGCTGTTGGCCTTGCTGCGTTATCAGCCCGATTTGCTGGCTGACGCTGGCCGGTTTTGCTACTGGCCCTCGCTTAACGGCCGTATCCCCAGGTTCAGTGCTGCGACGCTAAGCCAGTAACCCTTCTGCATTTCAATATTCAGCAAAACACCCGGCAGTCCGACTAACAAAAACTGTGCTTGAGTAAAGATAACTCTAGGGTTACTTTTATTCAGGCCAAGCCAAGGAGGCAGGGGTGCAAAGCAGGCTATTGATCAAGGAGCTGCAAGAGGCGGGTTGGGTGCTGGATCGAGTCACGGGCAGTCATCCTATTTTTACCCACCGCTATAACCCGTACACGATCCCGGTGCCCCATCCCAAAAAGGACCTGCCTCAGGGCACCGTCCGCAGCATCAGAAAGCGCGCCGGGCTGTTTCAGTTTTAAGGAGAGCATGCATGCAATACCCAATGTGTATCGAATGGGGCGATGACTTCACCGCCACCGGTATCCAGATCCCCGATATTCCAGGCGCGGTCACCGCCGGGGACAGTTTTGAAGAGGCCTACAACGCTGCGGTAGAAATCGCCCACATCATGCTGCAAGAAATCGCGGCCGAAGGCGGGGTGATTCCGATGCCGACATCGGTGGCCAACCACCATGCCCACGAAGACTACGCAGGCATGGGCTGGGGCATGTTGGAGCTGGATATCTCGCCCTATCTGGGCAAGACCGAGAAGGTCAATGTGACCTTGCCCGGTTATGTCATTCAGCGTATCGACCGTTATGTGCGCGAGCACAAGGTCAAAAGCCGCTCGTCATTTCTGGCGGATGCGGCGTTGGAGAAGTTGGTGCGTTCTTAAGCGGTAGCCACCGCAGCCTGGCGCGAAGCGCTCAGGAACCGTACCAATGCCACCAGCGGGAATGCACTGCCCACCAGCATCACACCCAGCCAGCCGCCGTGTTCATACACGCTGCTGGCAATCGCCGAGCCGAAGGCGCCGCCGATGAAAATGCTGGTCATGTACAACGCGTTCAGGCGGCTGCGGCTGTTGGCGTCGAGGGCGTAGATGGCGCGTTGGCCGAGGACCATGTTCATCTGCACGCAGAAGTCCAGGACCACGCCGGTCAACGCCAGGGCGATCACGCTGTACAACGGGTGTACAAAAGCCGGCAGGAAGCTCAACGCGGCAAACACCATGGCCAGCAGCGAGGCGCGGTGCGTGTGCCCGGCATCGGCCAGGCGCCCGGCGATAGGCGCAGCGATGGCGCCCAAGGCACCGACCAGGGCAAACAGGGCTATTTCGCTTTGGCTCAGGCCATGGTTACGCGCCAGCTCCAACGGGACGGCGGTCCAGAACAGGCTGAAGGTGGCGAACATGCAACCTTGGTAGAACGCGCGCTGGCGCAATAGCGGTTGCTTGCGCAGCAAGGTGCCCAGCGACCCTAGCAGTTGGCCATAGCTGGCGTTGTGGTCGGGCTGGCGCTTGGGAATGGTCAGCATCAGCACCGCACTGATAAACACCATCACCGCGGCCGCCGCCATGAACATTGCACGCCAGCCAAAGTGGTCCGCTACCAGGCTGGACACCGGCCGCGCCAGCAGGATGCCCAGCAACAGGCCGCCCATGATGCTGCCGACCACGCGGCCCCGGGACTCGGCGGGCGCCAGGTGCGCGGCCAGCGGGATAAGAATCTGCACCGACACGGAACTGAATCCGATCAGCAACGACACAAGCAGGAACACATTCGGCTGCTCGGCAAACGCTGCACCCAGTAGGCTGGCGATGGCCACCAGGTTGGTGATGATCATCAGCTTGCGGTTTTCCAGCAGGTCGCCCAGCGGCACCAGAAAGAACAGGCCCAGGGCATAGCCGATTTGCGTGAGTGAGACGATCAGGCTCGCCAGTGCCGGAGTCAGGCCGATGTCCGGCGCGATCAACTCGATGATCGGCTGGGCGTAGTAGATGTTGGCAACAATGGCGCCGCAACAGAACGCAAACAGCATCACCATGCCTCGGGTCATGGTGCTTGAAGCGTGTGAGGTAGCCGTCATGGTTTTCTCGTTAAAGCGAAGGAAGGTGGCGTGCGAGAGTAAAGACAACGCCAGCGCCGGTGTAGAGCGCGCGCATTGATATCACTCATGCCGCAAATTAATGACTGAATCGTTAACTTTTGGGGCGAGCGCCAATGATACATTCAGACATAACTGTCGAAACAGGAAATCCATTGCGATGAAAATCACGCTGAACAAGATGCTCCTGGCCTCCACCCTGGCTGCGGCCATGGCCATTGGGCTGGCCAACGCCGCCGAGGCCCCACGGGTTGGCGTACGCGGCGCCATTACCGCGATGGACGGCGACGCGATGCACGTCAAGGTCAACAGTGGTGAAGAGGTTGTGGTGCATCTCACGCCGGCCACCCAGGTACGCGCCGTTACCCTGGCCAAGATCGATGAGATCAAGCCCGGCAGCTACATCGGCTCGGCCGCCATGCCGAACGCCGATGGCACCCTGACTGCGCTGGAAGTCCACGTATTCCCACCGGCCATGGCCGGCACAGGCGACGGGCACCGCGCGTTCGATTTGAAAGAAGGCAGCAGCATGACCAACGGCACGGTGGGCGACCTGGTGGTCAGCAACGGGCGCACCCTGACCGTGAAGTACAAAGGCGGCGAGCAGAAGATTGTGGTGCCGGAAGATGTGCCGATCGTGAACCTGGAGCCGGGCGATCGCAGCTTGCTCAAGGCGGGCGTGAAGGTGGTGTTGTTTGCGGCGCAAGCGCCGGATGGGACCATTACGGCCCAGGCGATCTCGGCCGGCAAGGATGGCGTGACACCGCCGATGTAACCGCCAAACACAAAAACAAATGTGGGAGCCAGCTCCCACATTTTTTTACCGCGTATCTTCAGTTATTGACCCGAATAGATCTGGTCAAAAACCCCACCATCATTGAAGTGGGTCTTCTGCACGGTGCGCCAGTCACCAAAGGTTTTCTCCACCGACAGGAAGTCGACTTTCGGGAAGCGGTCGGTGTACTTGGCCAGCACTTTCGGATCCCGTGGGCGCAGGTAGTTGTTGGCGGCAATTTCCTGGCCTTGCGGCGACCACAGGTACTTCAGGTAGTCCTCGGCTGCGACGCGGGTGCCTTTCTTGTCGACCACTTTGTCGACCACCGACACCGGCGGCTCAGCTTCGGCGGAAACGCTTGGGTAGATCACTTCGAACTGATCACGGCCGAATTCACGGGCGATCATTTCGGCTTCGTTCTCGAAGGTCACCAGCACGTCGCCGATCTGGTTGGTCATGAAGGTGGTGGTGGCGGCACGGCCGCCGGTGTCCAGCACTGGCGCGTGTTTGAACAATTCGCCGACGAATTTCTTGGCCTTGTCTTCATCACCGCCGTTTTTCAGCACATAACCCCAGGCCGACAGGTAGGTGTAGCGGCCATTACCCGAGGTTTTCGGGTTGGGCACGATCACTTGTACGCCATCTTTAAGCAGGTCGGGCCAGTCCTTCAGGGCTTTGGGGTTGCCCTTGCGCACGATAAACACGGTGGCGGAGGTGAACGGCGCGCTGTTGTTCGGCAGGCGGGTCACCCAGTTGTCCGGTACCAGTTTGCCGTTGTCCGCCAGGGCGTTGATGTCGGTGGCCATGTTCATGGTGATCACATCCGCCGGCAGGCCGTCGATCACTGAGCGCGCTTGTTTGCTGGAACCGCCGAACGACATCTGCAGGGTCAGCTTGTCGTTCGGGTGCTCGGCTTCCCAGTGCTTTTGGAAGGCGGCGTTGTAGTCCTTGTAGAAGTCGCGCATCACGTCGTAGGAGACGTTAAGCAGTGTGACCGGTGCCGCTTGCACGGCACCGGCCAGGGCCAGGCCCGCGGCCAGAAGAGAGGCGCTGAGGATTTTTTTCACTGCTCATTCCTTGTTGTTCGAGAGAAGACTGGGGGCAATTTGCCAGCAACTATAGCCGGGCCTGCATAGGCGTTTAAAGATTAAAACGTACTGTGCTTATTCCATTTTATGAAACAGGTTACTGCCGCAGCGCGAGCAAAACGCTGCGTTGGGTTCGTGGCTGTTTTTCTTGCACACCGGGCAATCGTGTTCCAGCTGTTCACCGCGCATGGCGCTGGCCAGTTCAGCGGTAAAAATCCCGGTGGGCACGGCGATGATCGAGTAACCGGTGATCATCACCAGCGACGAAATCACCTGGCCCAGCGGCGTCTTCGGCACGATATCGCCAAAGCCTACGGTGGTGAGGGTCACGATCGCCCAGTAGATGCCCTTGGGAATGCTGGTGAACCCGTGCTCCGGGCCTTCAATCACATACATCAGGGTGCCGAAAACCGTGACCAGGGTGCACACGCTGACCAGGAACACCACGATCTTCTGCTTGCTGCCGCGCAGCGCCGCCATCAGGTAGTTGGCTTGCTTGAGGTACGGGCTGAGCTTGAGCACGCGGAAAATCCGCAGCATCCGAATGATGCGGATAATCAGCAGGTATTGGGCATCGCTGTAATACAGCGCGAGGATGCCGGGCACGATGGCCAGCAAGTCCACCAAGCCATAAAAGCTGAAGGCGTAGCGCAAGGGTTTGGGCGAACAGTACAGCCGCAAGCCGTACTCGATGGCGAAGATCAGCGTGAAGCCCCATTCGATATAGGCCAGCACATTGGCGTAGTTCTGGTGGATTTCGTCGATGCTGTCGAGCATCACGATCACAATGCTGGCAAGGATGATCAGTAGCAGGATGCCGTCAAAGCGCCGCCCGGCTGCGGTGTCGCTTTGGAATACCATCACATAGAGGCGCTGGCGCCAGTCGCTGTTGCTGTCCATAAAACCCGCCTGAATCGAATATCGAGCAAGCCTAGGGGGATTCGAACGGGCTGTCCACGCGGGCTTTGAACATCCGCTGCGTGGCGCGCACCAGCCAACAGGCGAGGATAAACGGCGCCGTCAGCGCAGGCAGGTGCAGGGCGGCGAAACCGGGCGAGAGCATGAGCGCCAGCAGGATGCCCAGCAGGATGCCCAGCAGTGGCAGCCAGGGCTGGCGGCGTGATTGGCTCAAAGCCAGCGCCGCCAGCGCCGGGTTGTAGCTGTGCAAGCCGAGCAGGGCGCTGGCGGGTTCGTCCATCAGGAACGCCATCAGCACGCCGGCCACGGCGCCGATCAGCGCCCACAGCGCGGCGCGACGGTTGGCCAGCAACAGACCGAGCGCAATCAAGACGCCGGCCAGGGGCTGGTCCAGCAGCATGACTTGCGCAAGGCCGGTAAAGGGCGCACTGACCATAGACAGAACGTCGGGCTCCACCAGGGCAAACGCAGGCTGAGGCACGCTGCCGACCAGCAACCAACCCAGGCCGACAAAGGGTGCGGTGTACGCAGACAAGTCATCCGGCTGGCGGGCATGTTTCAACCATTGCCGCGTGAGCATCGCACTCAGGCCGCCGCACGCCAGAATCAGCGGCGGCAGCAACGCCGACCAGGCGAAGTGCTGGCTGATCAATACACCCAGCAGCACGCCGTTGTAGCTGTACAAGCCAGCCTGGCGTTCGGCCTTGGGGTAGCCCCGGCGCTGGGCCGTGAGCAAGCCGGCGAGGCCACCCAGCAACGCCCCACCGAGCAAGGCCGGGGCGCCGATCAGGATGGCCAGCAGGCACAGCAGGCCACACAGCGGCTGGCGCTGCAGGAATATTTGGCTGAAGCCGTTGAGCAGCGCTTCGGCCCAGTCGGGGCAGGTTGGGTTGTGCATGGTGGTTAGTCAGTGAGACCGAGTTGCCCTTATCGCAGGCAAGCCAGCTCCCACACTTGGCTGTGTTCACTGTGAACCCAATCAACTGTGGGAGCTGGCTTGCCTGCGATAAGGCCCTTACAGACGCTAAATCAACGTCTCGATACGCAACGAGTTCGTCGACCCCGGCTGCCCGAACGGCACTCCCGCCGTAATCACCAGGGTGTCCCCACGCTGCGCCATGCCTTGCGCCTGGGCAATTTCCAGCGCCGTGGAACACACCTCATCGACCTGGCGCAGCCGGTCATTGACCACCGAATGCACGCCCCAGGCCACGCTCAAACGCCGCGCCGTGGACAGGTTCGGCGTGAGGTTGAGGATCGGCGCCACCGGCCGTTCCCGCGCCGCGCGCAGGCTGGAGCTGCCGGACTCGCTGTAGTTCACCAGTACCGCCACCGGCAAAATGCTGCTGATGCGCCGGATCGCGCAGCTGATGGCGTCCGACACCGTGGCATCCGCTTTGGGCCGGCTCACGTCCAGTTGCGCCTGGTAATCCGGGCCGTTTTCCACTTGGCGGATGATCTTGCTCATCATCTGCACGGCTTCGAGTGGGTATTCGCCCGAGGCGGTTTCGGCCGAGAGCATCACCGCGTCCGCGCCTTCGGCCACGGCGTTGGCCACGTCGGTCACTTCGGCGCGGGTCGGCGCCGGCGAGAAGCGCATGGATTCGAGCATCTGTGTGGCCACCACCACCGGCTTACCCAATTGACGGCAGGTGCTGATGATGTCTTTCTGGATCTGCGGCACGCTTTCGGCGGGCACTTCCACGCCCAGGTCGCCTCTGGCCACCATGATCGCGTCGCTCAGTTCGGCAATTTCCCGCAAGCGCAGCACGGCTGAGGGCTTTTCGATCTTGGCCATCAGGAAGGCCTTGTCACCGATCAGTTCGCGGGCTTCGCGAATATCTTCCGGGCGTTGCACAAACGACAGCGCCACCCAGTCCACGCCCAGTTCCAGGCCGAAGCTCAGGTCGCGGCGGTCCTTGGCGGTCAACGGGCTGAGCTCCAGCAGCGCTTGCGGCACATTCACGCCTTTGCGGTCGGACAGCTCGCCACCATTGAGCACGGTGGTGTCGATGGCATCGCTATGTTTGGTGACCACGCGCAGGCGCAGTTTGCCGTCGTCCAGCAGCAGGTCCATGCCCGGCTCAAGCGCTGCGATAATTTCCGGGTGAGGCAGGTTGACCCGGCGCTGATCGCCCGGCGTCGGGTCCAGGTCCAGGCGCAAGGCCTGGCCGCGCACCAGTTGTACTTTGCCCTCGGCAAAACGCCCGACCCGCAACTTCGGCCCTTGCAGGTCCATAAGAATGCCCAGCGGGTAATTGAGCTGGCGCTCCACCTGGCGAATCCACTGGTAACGCTGGGCGTGGTCGGCATGCTCGCCGTGGCTGAAGTTGAGGCGGAAGATATTCACGCCGGCTTCCACCAGCTCGCGGATGTCATCGATACCGTCAGTGGCCGGGCCGAGGGTGGCGAGGATTTTGACTTTCTTGTCAGGCGTCATGTTTGGCAGTCTCAAGAATCAGGATGGCGCGCAAGTCATTGACATTGGTGCGGGTCGGCTCGGTGACGATCAAACCGTCGAGCGCGGCGAAGTAGCCATAGCCATTGTTGTTGTCCAGCTCATCGCTGGCCGACAGGCCCAGGGCTTCGGCGCGCCGGTAGCTGCACGGGGTCATGATTGCGCCGGCGTTGTCTTCGGAGCCGTCGATACCGTCGGTGTCACCGGCCAGTGCGTACACGCCGGGCAAACCCTTGAGGCTGTCGGTGAGGCTCAGCAGGAATTCGGCATTGCGCCCGCCACGGCCATTGCCGCGCACGGTGACGGTGGTTTCACCGCCCGAGAGAATCACGCACGGCGCCGCCAAGGGTTGGCCGTGCTGCACGATTTGCCGGGCGATACCGGCGTGCACCTTGGCCACGTCCCGTGCTTCGCCTTCAAGATCGCCAAGGATCAACGGGCTGAACCCGGCCTGGCGGACTTTTACCGCCACCGCTTCCAGCGACTGCTGCGGGCGGGCGATCAATTGGAAGTGACTGCGCGCGAGTACCGGGTCACCGGGTTTGACGGTTTCCGAAGCCGGGTTCTGCAACCAGTTGCGCACCGACGCCGGCGCGTCAATGCCGTAGCGTTTGAGAATCGCCAGGGCTTGCTGCGAGGTGCTCGGGTCGCCGACGGTGGGGCCGGAGGCGATGACGGTGGCCTGGTCGCCCGGCACATCGGAGATGGCGTAGGTGTACACCGTCGCCGGCCATGCGGCCTTGGCCAGCCGGCCGCCCTTGATGGCCGAGAGGTGCTTGCGCACGCAATTCATCTCGCCAATGGTCGCGCCGGATTTGAGCAGGGCTTTATTGAGGGTTTGTTTGTCGGCCAGGGTAATGCCTTCGGCGGGCAGGGCCAGCAAGGCTGAGCCGCCGCCGGAGAGCAGGAAGATTACGCGGTCGTCTTCGGTGAGGTTGCTGATCAGTTCCAGCACACGCTTGGCGACGGCCAGCCCGGCCGCATCAGGCACCGGGTGCGCGGCTTCGACCACTTCGATTTTTTTGCACGGTGCGCCGTGGCCGTAACGGGTGACCACCAGGCCCGAGACTTCGCCCTGCCAGCAGTTTTCGACCACCAGCGCCATGGCGGCTGCGGCTTTGCCGGCGCCGATCACGATCACACGGCCGCTGCGGTCGGCGGGCAGATAAGGTTCAAGGACTTGCCGGGGGTGGGCGGCGTCGATGGCTGTGGCAAACAGCTCGCGAAGCAGGTGTTGCGGATCGACCGACATAAGCGGGCTCCCGGGGGATTCTTGTTATTAGAGGTGCAGCGATCGTTCCCACGCTCCGCGTGGGAATGCCTCATGTGACGCTCTGCGTCATGCTTTGGGACGCAGAGCGTCCTGGGCTGCATTCCCACGCGGAGCGTGGGAACGATCAGTACGATCAGTTGTGTGTGTTACTTATCGCGAATCGAAAAATTCGCCATATGCTCCAACCCTTTGATCAGCGCCGAGTGGTCCCAATTACCGCCACCAATCGCCGTGCAGGTACTGAACACCTGCTGCGTACCGGCCGTGTTCGGCAGGTTGATCCCCAGTTCCTTGGCCCCGGCCAGCGCCAGGTTAAGGTCTTTCTGGTGCAGGTTGATACGGAAGCCCGGATCAAAGGTGCCCTTGATCATGCGCTCGCCATGCACTTCCAGGATTTTCGACGAAGCAAACCCGCCCATCAGCGCTTCACGCACCTTGGCCGGGTCGGCGCCGTTTTTGGAGGCGAACAGCAGCGCTTCGGCCACCGCCTGGATGTTCAGCGCGACGATGATCTGATTCGCCACCTTGGCGGTCTGGCCATCGCCATTGCCGCCGACCAGGGTGATGTTCTTGCCCATGGCCTGGAACAGCGGCAGGGCGCGTTCAAACGTCTGCGGCTCGCCGCCGATCATGATGCTCAGGGTGCCGGCCTTGGCGCCGACCTCACCGCCGGACACCGGCGCGTCGAGGTATTGCGCGCCGGTTGCATTGATCTTGGCGGCAAAGGCTTTGGTGGCGGTGGGCGAGATCGAACTCATGTCGATCACCACTTTGTTGGGTGACAGGCCGGCGGCAACGCCGTCGGCGCGGAACAGCACGTCATCCACCTGTGGGGTGTCGGGCACCATCACAATGATGAACTCGGCTTCCTGGGCGACTTGCTGCGGGTTGGCCAGGGCCACGGCACCGGCCGCGATCAGGGCTTCGGGCGCCTTGCCGTGATGCTCGGACAGGAACAGTTGGTGACCGGCCTTTTGCAGGTTGGCGGCCATGGGTTGGCCCATGATGCCGGTGCCGATAAATCCGATTTTAGCCATGATCAAAATCCTCTTTTTATTCTATGTGCAGTGCGGACAGGGTCCGCCAAACACTGAAGATCCACTGTGGGAGCGGGCTTGCTCGCGAAGGTCTTTCATTCAACATCTTCGTCGACTGACTCACCGCTTTCGCGAGCAAGCCCGCTCCCACATTGGGTCCTGTGTGTTGAGTTAGATGGCGTTATGGGTTTTGAGCCAACCCAGTCCCGCTTCGGTGGTGGTCAGCGGCTTGTACTCGCAGCCGACCCAACCGGCATAACCAATCCGGTCCAGATGCTCGAACAGGAAGCGATAGTTGATCTCCCCGGTCCCCGGCTCGTTACGCCCAGGGTTGTCGGCCAGTTGGATGTGGTTGATCTCACTCAGGTGCGCGGCCATGGTCCGCGCCAGGTCGCCTTCCATGATTTGCATGTGGTAGATGTCGTATTGCAGGAACAGATTGGCGCTGCCCACCTGCTCGCGAATCGACAGGGCCTGCGCCGTGTTGTTCAGGTAGAAACCCGGGATGTCGCGGGTGTTGATCATCTCCATCACCAGCTTGATGCCCGCCGCTTGCAGCTTGTCGGCGGCGTACTTAAGGTTGGCGACAAAAGTCTTTTCCACGGTTTCGTCATCCACACCGGCAGGGCGAATCCCGGCCAGGCAGTTGACTTGGGTGTTGCCCAGCACCTGGGCGTAGGCGATGGCCAGCTTGACCCCGGCGCGGAACTCCTCGACCCGGTCCGGGTGGCACGCCAGGCCGCGCTCGCCCTTGGCCCAGTCACCGGCCGGCAGGTTGAACAGCACTTGGGTCAGGCCGTTGGCATCCAGCTGCGCCTTGATCTCGGCGGAGCTGAACTCGTACGGGAACAGGTATTCCACACCCTGGAAGCCGGCGTCGGCGGCCGCTTTGAAACGGGCGAGAAAGTCCTGCTCGGTAAATAGCATGGACAGGTTGGCGGCAAAACGCGGCATAGGGTTCTCCTTAATCGAGCAGGGAAATGGCAGTCGGCGCATCGTTGCCGACCAGGGCCAGATCTTCGAATTCGTTGACGGCGTTGATCTCGGTGCCCATGGAAATATTGGTCACGCGCTCCAGAATAATCTCAACAATCACCGGAACCTTGAATTCTTCGATCATTTCCTGCGCCTTGCGCAACGCCGGCTGGATCTGGCCCGGCTCGAATACACGCAGGGCCTTGCAACCCAGGCCTTCGGCGACAGCCACGTGGTCGACGCCATACCCGTTGAGTTCCGGCGCGTTGAGGTTGTCGAAGGACAGCTGCACGCAGTAGTCCATCTCAAAGCCGCGCTGGGCCTGGCGAATCAGGCCCAGATAGGAGTTGTTCACCACCACGTGGATGTACGGCAGCTTGAATTGCGCGCCCACCGCCAGCTCTTCGATCATGAACTGGAAGTCATAGTCGCCCGACAGCGCCACCACTTTGCGGCTCGGGTCGGCCTTGACCACGCCGAGTGCCGCCGGAATGGTCCAGCCCAAGGGACCGGCCTGGCCGCAGTTGATCCAGTGGCGTGGCTTGTACACGTGCAGAAATTGCGCGCCGGCAATCTGCGACAGGCCGATGGTGCTGACGTAGCAGGTGTCTTTGCCGAACACCTGGTTCATCTCTTCGTACACGCGCTGCGGCTTGACCGGCACGTTGTCGAAGTGGGTCTTGCGGTGCAGGGTGGCCTTGCGCTGCTGGCAGTCATGCAGCCAGGCGCTGCGGTCCTTGAGCTTGCCGGCGGCTTTCCACTCGCGGGCCACTTCAATGAACATGGTCAGCGCGGAACCGGCGTCGGAAACGATGCCCAGATCCGGCGTGAACACGCGGCCAATCTGCGTCGGTTCGATGTCGACATGGATGAACTTGCGGCCTTCGGTGTACACCTCCACCGAGCCGGTGTGGCGGTTGGCCCAGCGGTTGCCGATGCCCAGCACCACGTCCGACTTGAGCATCGTCGCGTTGCCGTAACGGTGCGAGGTTTGCAGGCCGACCATGCCCACCATCAGCGGGTGATCGTCCGGGATCGTGCCCCAGCCCATCAGGGTCGGGATTACCGGGATGCCGGTGAGTTCAGCAAATTCAACCAGCAACTCGCTGGCGTCGGCATTGATCACGCCGCCGCCGCTGACCAGCAAGGGGCGTTCGGCCGCATCCAGCAAGGCCAGGGCTTTTTCCACCTGGATGCGCGTGGCCAATGGCTTGGCCAGCGGCAGTGGCTGGTAGGCGTCGATGTCGAATTCGATCTCGGCCATCTGCACGTCGAACGGCAGGTCGATCAGCACCGGGCCAGGGCGGCCGGAGCGCATTTCATAGAAGGCTTTCTGGAACGCGTAGGGCACTTGGCCGGGCTCCAGCACGGTGGTCGCCCACTTGGTCACCGGCTTGACGATGCTGGTGATATCCACGGCCTGGAAGTCTTCCTTGTGCATCCGCGCACGCGGGGCCTGGCCGGTGATGCACAGAATCGGGATCGAGTCGGCCGAGGCGCTGTACAGGCCGGTGACCATGTCGGTGCCCGCCGGGCCGGAGGTGCCGATGCACACGCCGATATTGCCGGCCTTGGTGCGGGTGTAGCCCTCGGCCATGTGCGAGGCGCCTTCAACGTGGCGAGCAAGGACGTGATCGATGCCACCGACCTTCTGCAAGGCCGAATACAGCGGGTTGATCGCGGCGCCCGGGATACCGAAGGCGGTGTCCACGCCTTCACGGCGCATGACCAGGACGGCGGCTTCGATTGCTCTCATTTTGCTCATGGTTTTGGTGCCTCTTGCGTTTTGTAATTGTATACAAGTGGTGTCTGGACAAAGTGTATTCACGGCGAGCGCCGCAGGTCAATGCATTTTGCAAAGTGGTCCTGGCGTTCGTCGGAAGCACTTTTTTCGACGTATGGAGCCTTTGTGCGAAAATATTGTATACAAAAATAAATATCATTGTGTTCTATTTGTTTGATCGAGCATCTGATCAAACAGACCTCCACCGCATTCCCAATAACAAAAGAAGGACGGCACCATGAGCGCTTTAACCTTGAAACTCGCCACCCAACTCGCCAGCCAGGCCCTCACCGCAGGCCGCACGATTTCGTCTGCGCCGCTGACCATTGCGGTGCTCGACAGCGGCGGCCACTTGATCACCCTGCAACGCGAAGACGGCGCCAGCCTGTTGCGTCCGCAAATCGCCATCGGCAAGGCCTGGGGCGCGATTGCGCTGGGCAAGGGCTCACGCTTGTTGGCCCTGGACGCCCAACAGCGCCCGGCGTTTATTGCGGCGTTGAACAGCCTGGGGCAGGGCAGCGTGGTGCCGGCACCGGGTGGGGTGTTGATTCGCAACCAAGACGGGCTGGTGCTGGGGGCGATCGGCATCAGCGGCGATACCTCGGATATCGATGAGCAGTGTGCGATTACGGCGATTGAGGGGGTGGGGTTGTTGGCGGATGCGGGGGTTTCGGCTTGATCATGTGGTGACTGCAAGGGCCTCTTCGCGAGCAAGCCCGCTCCCACACTTGACTGCATTCCACAGGTGGAACTCGGTCAAGTGTGGGAGCGGGCTTGCTCGCGAAGGCGGCGACTCGGTCTTGGCCCTAAACCCAAACTGCATCCCACAGCGGGTAGTCGCCAATCCGCTCTACCAACCCGGCTCGCAGTGGATTGGCCACCACATACCTGGCCATTTTTACCAAATCATCCTCCCTGCGCAGTGCTCGATCATGAAAACTGGTTTGCCAAAGCCTGCCTTTGCGCCCGGTTGCACCATTCACTGTTCGGGTACTTTTGGATTTTACCTGACACATTAAATCCCCCAACGAGCCTTTTTGCAGTTCGATCAGCCAGTGGAAGTGGTCTGGCATCACCACCCAGGCCAGTGAATTAGCCAGGCCTTGGTATTGGGCCAGTCTGAACTGCCAGACCACCAGGCGCCCGAGGTGAAAGTCGCCGAACAGTGGGACTCGTTCTTGGGTATTGGTGGTGATCAGGTAGATGCGGTTCGGTTCGCTGAACCGCTCGATGCGCAGGCGGTGTGAAGTCGCTATATCAGGCATTCCATGGCCTCTCTTCAGATGGGGTTCTGAGAGGCTAGATCTCGGTAGCTGATGCTGATTGGCAGGCTTTTGGCAGGATGTGTCTGGGAGGGCGCTTTCGCGAGCAAGCCCGCTCCCACATGGGTTTTGCGATGTTCATACAATGTATGTCTGGCGCGGTTCAAAGTGTGGGAGCGGGCTTGCTCGCACAGGCACCTCGGTCCATCAGCCCAACTCACACCCCTTCAACACCAACCGAATAATCGTCTGCGCCGCCGCCTCATAATCGGCCTCGTCCAGCTTCGCCTTGCCGGTGACCGCCGATATCTGCCAGTCAAAATCAGCATACGTCTGCGTTGCCGCCCAGATGCTGAACATCAGGTGATTGGGGTCAATGTTGGCGATCAGGCCGCGATCTACCCAGCTCTGGATGCAGTTGATGTTGTGCTTGGCCTGGGCGTTGAGCTGTTCGATCTGCTCGGGGCTCAGGTGCGGGGCGCCGTGCATGATTTCGCTGGCAAACACCTTGGAAGCAAAGGGCAGGTCGCGGGAGATGCGGATTTTCGAGCGGATGTAATTGCTCAGCACCACCGCCGGCTCGCCCTCGGGGTTGAACGGTGTGGAGGCGGCCAGGATCGGCTCGATAATGCTCTCGAGCACCTCGCGGTAGAGGTTGTCCTTGGACCTGAAGTAGTAATAGACGTTGGGCTTGGGCAGCCCGGCCTTGGCGGCGATGTCGCTGGTTTTGGTCGCGGCGAAGCCCTTGTCGGCAAACTCCTCGCTTGCCGCCCGCAGGATCTTTTCTTTGTTGCGCTCGCGAATGGTGCTCATAAACCAGGAGTTTCCTTGCCAGATCGGCGGTTGTGCATGGTAGCACCGGCTATCCGCGAGCCTCAAGAATGCGCCCGTAAAGCTTTGCGCCGCGCTATGCTCGGCCTTTCTCATTCTTATGGAAGCCCGATTGATGGCAGGAAGCAGCTTGTTGGTATTGATCGACGATATCGCCGCCGTACTCGATGACGTTGCGCTGATGACCAAAATGGCCGCCAAGAAGACCGCCGGCGTGCTGGGCGATGACTTGGCACTCAACGCCCAGCAGGTTTCCGGCGTGCGCGCCGAGCGGGAAATCCCTGTGGTGTGGGCGGTGGCCAAGGGGTCGTTTGTCAACAAACTGATCCTGGTGCCGGCGGCCTTGCTGATCAGCGCCTTTGCGCCGTGGGCGGTCACGCCGCTGTTGATGCTCGGCGGCGCCTATTTGTGTTTTGAAGGCTTTGAGAAGCTTGCGCATACCTTTTTGCATAAACGCACTGAAGAGCAGGCCCACCTGGTTGAAGCCGTGGCTGATCCGGCGACAGACCTGGTGGCATTTGAGAAGGACAAGATCAAAGGTGCAATTCGCACCGATTTCATCCTCTCGGCCGAGATCATCGCCATCACCCTGGGCACCGTCGCGGATGCGCCTTTGATGCAGCAGGTGGTGGTGCTGTCGGGCATTGCCATCGTCATGACCATCGGCGTGTACGGGCTGGTGGCCGGTATCGTCAAGCTCGATGACCTGGGCCTGTGGCTGACGCAAAAGCCCGGCCAGGCGGCGCGCAGTATCGGTGGGGCGATCTTGCGCGCCGCGCCTTACATGATGAAAAGCCTGTCGGTGATCGGCACAGCGGCGATGTTTATGGTCGGCGGCGGCATTCTCACCCATGGCGTGCCAGCGGTGCATCACTGGATCGAGAGCGTCAGTCAGAGCGTTGGCGGGCTGGCGTGGCTGATGCCGACGTTGCTCAATGCGGTGGCCGGGATTATCGCGGGGGCTGCTGTCTTGGCGGTGGTGAGCGTGGTCGGCAAGGTGTGGAAAACCCTCAAGGCTTGAAGAAATTACACGCAATAAAAAAGGCCATTCAGTCGAATGGCCTTTTTTGTGTCGCCAGATTTACTCGGCAATCTGCAACTTGCGCGATTCGGTATAGATGTAGCGCACCTTCTCATACTCAAACGGCGAGTTCATCTGACCGTAGCGGAAGCTGGTCTGGTAGCGCTTGTCGACGGCGCGCAGGGCCCAGATTTCCGGGTGGTTTTCGCTGACTTTGGAGACGTTGAGGAAGTTGATCTCGGTCTCGGCGCCGTAGTCGACGATCAGGCCGGTGGTGTCGCGCAGGTTCGAAGGGCCGAAGATCGGCAGCACCAGGTAGGCGCCGCCCGGCACACCGTAGAAACCCAGGGTCTGGCCGAAGTCTTCGCTCTGGCGCGGCAGGCCCATGGCGGTGGCCGGGTCCCACAGGCCGGCGATGCCGATGGTGGTGTTGAGCAGCAGGCGCCCGGTGGTTTCCAGGGAGCGGTGGCCCTTGAGTTGCAGCAGGCTGTTCAACAGGTTGGGCACATCGCCCAGGTTGTTGAAGAAGTTGCTCACGCCGGTGCGCAGGAAGCTTGGGGTGACGTAGGTGTAGCCGTTGACCACGGGCAGGAACACCCATTGGTCGAAGCGGTAGTTGAAGTGGTACACGCGGCGGTTCCACGACTCCAGCGGGTCATAGACGTTAAGTGCCGTCAGCGATGAACGCTCGAACTCACGTTGGTCCAGGCCTGGGTTGAACTTGAGTTTGGTCAAGGGCTCCTTGAAACCATCGGAGTCAACCTTGACCGGCTCGTGGGCCTTGCTGTTGTCGGCATTGGCGACGCCTGCGCACATCAGCGCGGCGAGCAGCAAAAGATATTTAGCCACGGAAGAACTCCAGCATGGCGTCGGCGTTGACGCGGTAATTAAGGTTGCCGCAATGGCCGCCCAGCGGGTAGACGGTCAAGCGATCGCCGAAGGTTTTACGCAGGAAGCCCAGATCGCCAGGGCCGAGGATCACGTCGTCGGCGTTGTGCATGACTGCAATTTTCGGGCTGTCGTGCAGGTAGTCCTTGAGTGCGTACAGGCTGACCTGGTCAACCAGTTGCAGCAGGCTGCCGCCGTCGGAGCGGGCGCGCCACATCGGAATCACTTGTTCGGTGAGGTAGCAGTCGAAGTCGCATTGCAGTGCACGCTTGAGGAACGGCGTGAGGCTGGTGCCTTCGGTGATCGGGTATTTCGGCGGGATGATCAGGCCACGGCGGTTGATCAGGTCCGAAGTAAAGGCAATGTCGGCCGCCGAGAAGCGGAACGAGGTGCCGATCAGCATGGCCATCTGTTCGTTGGTCAGGTGCTGCTTGGAGTTCTGGAAGTCGTAGAGCAGGGCGTCATTGAGGTCGATGTAGCCCTTTTGCTGGAAGTAGCGCGTCAGTTTGGCCAGCACCAGCTCATAGAAGGTAGTGGTGTTGTTGATGCCCTTGACCTCGGTCTGTACCAGCTTGTCCAGGTTGGTGATCGAGGTGTAGAGGTTGACCGGCGGGTTGAGCAGCAGCACTTTCTTGAAGTTGAAGCTGCGGCGGGTCTCGTCGAGCTTGCTGACAAACGCTGCATCCAGGGCGCCGAGGCTGTAGCCGGTGAGGTAGTAGTCGGTCACCGGCAGCGAGGCGTTCTGCGCGCGCACCGCTTGCATCACGCGGTACATGTCTTCGGCGTCTTCCTGGGTGATACCCGGCGTGGCGAAGCGCGAGGCGGCGCTGATGAAGTCGAAGCTGGTGGGCGATGACAGCTGCACCACGTGGTAGCCGGCCTGGTAATAGAGCTTTTTCAGGTATTCGTTGATGCTGCTGTCAAACCGGGCGCCCGTGCCGGCGATCAGGAAGATCAGCGGCGCAGCGTGGTCCTGTTTGGCGATGCGGTAGGTGAGTTTCTTCACTGCCCAGAAGTTGTCCGGCAGGCTGAACTCACGCTCTGGGCGCATGTTGAGGGTGTAATCGGACTGGTTGATCTCGTCGTTGCTGGGCAATTTGGGCCGCAGGTCCGGCGGGGTGGTGGCAATGGTCGCCTCGAACGGGTTCGTCAAAGGGAAGCCATAAGTGGCCTGGTCGACATCGACGGCCAGTGCTGACGCACTCAAAAATAGGCTGCCCAGCAAGGCAGCGCAGCGCAAGGAACGGAGCATGACTTAATCCCTAAGAGGAAACGTGCTGAATGAAGTTCGCAGGCTATGACCACCGCGTTGCCACCGAAGTGCCAGCCCTCGGCACTAAAAGTCGGAAAAAACCACGGAATCGGGGTAATAGTAGCGAGAAGATACACTTTGCAGCGCCTTGATGAACAGTTATCTGCGTACACACCTTGCTAACGGCCGCCGTGGGATTAAGCTGAGCGCCGTTTTTGCCTATCGGAGTTCGCCATGTCCCGTCGTTTGCCACTTATCCTGCTGCTTATCGCCTTGCCGTTATGGCTGGCCGCCAGTTATGGCGCCCGTTACGGTTTTATGGAAGACGGCCAGTGGGTGGGGGTCTGCGTCGATGAGGCGAGCCGCTGGGAATGCCAGCTGCGCTCGAACCTGGGGCTGATGATTCACTTCAAGGTGTTGGGCTGGGCGGCGTTGGTGACGTCGGTGCTGGCGTTTTTTGTGCCGGGCCGCGTCGGCTGGGGGTTGGCGGTGCTGGGGATGGTGTTCGGGCTGCCGGCGCTGGCGTTGTATAACACCACGTTTGCGGTGTTTGCGGTGGTGATTGCGGGGTTGCGATTGGTCAGGAAGCCTCGTGTTGTCGGATAGGGCCTATTCGCGAGCAAGCCCGCTCCCACAATTGACCGAGTACATCCCTTGAAATGCGGTCGAATGTGGGAGCTGGCTTGTCGAATCGTCACACCGCTGCGATGGCGATGTCAGCCCTTACGCACCCGCAAGCACCGCCACAAAGCCACCACCATCAACCCGCTGACCACCGCCCAACCCCACGCCTGCTGGTTCAGCAACCCTTCGCGATACAGCTGCGGCGCAATGCCGGCGCCAATAATGAAGGCCAGCAGCGCAATCTCCCGACGCGGGCCGGTGACCGGGCGAACCAGGTAAACCAGAGCCGGCAACACCAGCGCCGCACTTGGGAAGCTGCGATAGCGCGGGTCGAACACCAGCGCCAGCATCATCACTGCCCCTGCGAACCCGGCGATTGCCACCAGCCAGCCGGCGCGCTGTTCCAGCCAGTTGAAGCTCCGTTCACGCCAGCCTTCCCGGGCACTCAGCGCCAGTGCAGCATGGGCCAGCACGAGCAGGTTCAGCATCACCAGCAAGCCTGCCCACACCCATTCATCGTTGAAGCGCGCTGTGACGCGGGTCAGTTCAGCCCAGGTGCCGATGGAGCAGGCCGCCACTGCACCGAGCAGTGGCAGCAACAGCGCGGCACGGGTGCTGCGCGCCCGACCACCCAGCGCCAGGGTGCCCAGCAGGATCAGGCCGCCGACGCCCAGCCACAGCGGCCAATACGGCACGTTGCTCACTGGCCCGGCAAGAATGCCCTTGTCCTGGCGGTCGGCATCAAACAGGCCCCAGTAACCACCGACGGCACCTTCGCTGGCGCGTTTCCAGGGTTGGTCAAACGCTTCGATCAGGTTGTAGCGCCAGCCATTGGCTTCGGCCATGGCCACGAAACCGCGCATGAACTTGGCCTCGTTGACCCGGCTTGGCACCGCGGTTTCGCGCTGGCGGCCTTCGCTGGGCCAGCCGGTCTCGCCGATCAGCACATCTTTAGGCGCGAATTTGTTGCCGAAGGTCTGGCGCACATCACCCACATGCTTGAGGGCTTGATCGATGCCCGACGGGTCGTCTTCCCAGTAGGGCAGCAGGTGAATGGTCAGGAAATCCACCGCCGGGGCGATTTCCGGGTGCTGCAGCCAGAATTCCCACACATCGGCATAAGTGACCGGCTGCTTGATCTGGCTTTTGACCTGATGGATCAGCGTCACCAACTGCTTGGCGGTGACTTCCTTGCGCAGCAGGGCCTCGTTACCGACGATCACCGAAGTGACCACATCGGGGTTGGCATTGGCAGCAGCAATCAGTTCTTTGATTTCTTTTTCGGTGGCCACCGGGTCACTGCTGACCCAGGCGCCGGCCATCAACTTCAAACCATGGGCGCGCGCCATGCCCGGCAGGGCTTCCAGGCCGGTCATGGAGTAAGTGCGGATGCATTCAAAACGGGTGGCCAGCAGTGCCAGGTCGGCGTCCATGCGCTCGGGGCGCAGTTTGAACGGTTGGTCGAACGGCGACTGGTCCTTGTCGAACGGCGTATAGGACGCGCATTGCATCTTGTGGCTGGCACTGGCCACATCCGGCAGCACCACCGGCCGGCCGAGGCCGTACCAGTAGCCGACAAGGGCAAGCACGCCGAGGATCAAGGCGCAGAAATAGGGCAGGGCAGGGAAGCGGGCAGTCGCGGGCATGGTCAGCTTATCTGGGGGAGCAAAGGCGCGCATCTTACCCGGATTTGGCCCGTCCCAGTGGGGCTGCATAATTTAGACATGCAAAGTTCGGGCGGGAAATTGACGCCAAGTCCTAGGAACTATCCTGCTGGCGATGTGATGTCGTTTCTTGCTTACCCGAGGTCGCTGACAGAGCAGGTCCAAGGTCCCGGCAGGTTGATGATCCAAGTGTCAGCACTCCACTGGCGGGGCACCACCGTGATCGACGCGCGTGAAGGGGGCGCGATGCACCCTATAACAACAGGTTGACGTCGCTCGGCATCCGCCGGGCGCAGCACTTTCGGGGAAGTATTATGAAGATGCGACGACTCTTGGGCGCAGCTGCCACTCTGGTAGTTGCGATGGGCTCCACACTGGCCAGCGCCGACAGCAAAACCCTGAGCATCGGCTATGTAGATGGTTGGTCCGACAGCGTTGCCACGACCCATGTGGCGGCCGAGGTGATCAAGCAAAAACTGGGTTACGACGTGAAACTGCAAGCCGTCGCCACCGGGATCATGTGGCAGGGCGTCGCCACCGGCAAGCTCGACGCCATGCTGTCCGCCTGGCTGCCTGTGACCCACGGTGAGTATTGGACCAAGAACAAGGACAAGGTGGTCGACTACGGCCCCAACTTCAAGGATGCGAAGATCGGCTTGATCGTGCCGGAGTACGTCAAGGCCAAGTCCATCGAAGACCTCAAGACCGACACCACCTTCAAAAACAAGATCGTCGGCATCGACGCCGGTTCAGGCGTGATGCTCAAGACCGACGAAGCGATCAAAGCCTATGGCCTGGACTACAAACTGCAAGCCAGCTCGGGCGCCGCGATGATCGCCGAGCTGACCCGCGCCGAAGACAAGCAGGAATCCATTGCCGTGACCGGCTGGGTGCCGCACTGGATGTTTGCCAAGTGGAAACTGCGTTTCCTCGACGACCCCAAAGGGATTTATGGCGCTGCTGAGACCGTCAACAGCATCGGCAGCAAGGGCCTGGAAAAGAAAGCGCCGGAAGTCGCCGCGTTCCTGAAGAAATTCCAGTGGGCCTCCAAGGACGAAATCGGCGAAGTCATGCTGGCGATTCAAGAGGGCGCCAAGCCTGATGCCGCGGCCAAGGATTGGGTCGCCAAGCACCCTGAACGTGTGGCCGAGTGGACCGCCAAATAAAGCACTGACGCTTCACAAGCCCCACCACAACCCAATGTGGGAGCGGGCTTGCCCGCAATTGGGGTGTATCAGTCAGCCTATGCATTGACTGATACGCCGCCTTCGCGAGCAAGCCCGCTCCCACATTTTTTTTGCCTGTATTCAGGCTGTTGTTTATTTGTTGCCCGCAAAACTTGCTAAGTGGCCATCTCGATCTACTACTAAGGTCGTCTGGAACCTGTTCCGCAGCCGCATACAGTGGATATGTTCCAAAATAATAAAAAGCTGTGCTGCGAGGATAAAAACAATGAACGACAGCATTTACCTCTCGATTCAAAACAGCCCGCGTTTCAAGGAGCTGGTCAGAAAAAGGGAAAGGTTCGCCTGGATTCTCTCGGCGATCATGCTAGGGCTTTACTCCGCTTTCATCCTGTTGATTGCCTACGGGCCACAAGTGCTGGGGGCCAAACTCAGCCCCGGCTCATCCATCACCTGGGGCATCCCCATCGGGGTCGGCCTGATTGTCTCGGCCTTTGTCCTCACCGGCATCTATGTACGACGCGCCAACGGCGAATTCGACGACCTGAACAATGCGATTCTCAAGGAGGCTGCGCAATGATCCGTCGTCTATTGGCTGTACTTGGCGCTTCGGTCTTTGCGCCCGCCGTTTGGGCGGCGGATGCATTGACCGGTGAAGTGCACAAACAACCGCTGAACGTTGCAGCGATCCTGATGTTCGTGGTCTTCGTCGGCGCGACGCTGTGCATCACTTACTGGGCATCCAAACGCAACAAGTCGGCGGCCGACTACTATGCGGCCGGCGGCAAGATCACCGGTTTCCAGAACGGCCTGGCGATTGCCGGTGACTATATGTCGGCGGCGTCCTTCCTGGGGATTTCCGCGCTGGTGTTCACCTCCGGCTACGATGGGCTGATCTACTCGATCGGCTTTCTGGTGGGCTGGCCGATCATTCTGTTCCTGATCGCCGAGCGCCTGCGTAACCTGGGCAAGTACACCTTTGCCGACGTGGCGTCCTATCGCCTCGGGCAAACCCAGATCCGCAGCCTGTCGGCCTGTGGTTCGCTGGTGGTGGTGGCGTTTTACCTGATCGCGCAAATGGTGGGGGCGGGCAAGCTGATCCAGCTGCTGTTCGGCCTGGACTACCACGTCGCGGTGATCCTGGTAGGTATCCTGATGTGCATGTACGTGCTGTTCGGCGGCATGCTGGCGACCACTTGGGTGCAGATCATCAAGGCGGTGCTGTTGCTGTCCGGTGCCTCGTTCATGGCGCTGATGGTGATGAAGCACGTCAACTTCGACTTCAACATGCTGTTTTCCGAGGCGATCAAGGTTCACCCTAAAGGTGAGGCGATCATGAGCCCTGGCGGCCTGGTGAAAGATCCGATTTCGGCATTCTCGTTGGGCCTGGCGCTGATGTTCGGTACGGCCGGCCTGCCGCATATCCTGATGCGCTTCTTCACCGTCAGCGACGCCAAGGAAGCGCGTAAGAGCGTGCTGTACGCTACCGGTTTCATTGGCTACTTCTATATCCTGACGTTCATCATCGGCTTCGGCGCGATTCTGCTGGTGAGCACCAACCCGGCGTTCAAGGATGCTGCTGGCGCCTTGCTCGGCGGTAACAACATGGCGGCGGTGCACCTGGCCAACGCGGTGGGTGGCAGTATTTTCCTGGGCTTCATCTCGGCCGTGGCGTTTGCCACTATCCTGGCAGTGGTTGCCGGTTTGACCCTGGCCGGTGCTTCGGCGGTGTCCCATGACCTGTACGCCAGTGTGATCAAGAAGGGCAAGGCCAACGACAAAGATGAGATTCGCGTGTCGAAGATCACCACCGTGGCGTTGGGCGTGTTGGCAATCGGCCTGGGTATCCTGTTCGAAAGCCAGAACATTGCGTTCATGGTCGGCCTGGCATTCTCGATTGCGGCCAGCTGTAACTTCCCGGTACTGCTGCTTTCCATGTACTGGAAAAACCTCACCACCCGTGGCGCCATGATTGGCGGCTGGCTGGGCTTGATCAGCGCCGTCGGCCTGATGATCCTCGGCCCGACCATCTGGGTGTCGATCCTGCACCATGAAAAAGCCATCTTCCCTTACGAGTACCCGGCGCTGTTCTCGATGATCATTGCGTTCGTCGGCATCTGGTTCTTCTCGATCACCGACAAGTCGGCGGCGGCAGAGAAAGAGCGTGCGCTGTACTTCCCGCAGTTTGTGCGTTCGCAGACTGGCCTGGGGGCAAGTGGGGCGGTTAACCACTAATATTTGTAACGGCTACAAAAAATGCCCCGGTCGTGAGATCGGGGCATTTTTTTACTTTTATTGGTAACGGATTTCACAAAACAGTTTCTCAACTCCTGCATCAATAAAATGCCTCTACGCCGATCGTTCCCATGCTCCGCGTGGGAATGCAGCCACGGACGCTCTGCGTCCCGGTTGGCGCTGGCCTCAGGTGTTGCGCAATGGGGCGCGGAGCGTCACGGGAGGCATTCCCACGCAGAGCGTGGGAACGATCATCAGGCTGCACAAATAAAAACGGCCTCCCTGGATAAGGAGGCCGCTTTTTATTACCAAGCCATCAGATGCTTACTTGCGATCTTCCAGTTTGGTGATGTCACGCGACTCGTAGCCGGTGTACAGCTGGCGCGGACGGCCAATCTTGTACGGGCTGGAGAGCATTTCTTTCCAGTGCGAGATCCAGCCGACAGTACGTGCCAGGGCGAAGATCACGGTGAACATGCTGGTTGGAATGCCGATCGCCTTGAGGATGATCCCCGAGTAGAAGTCGACGTTCGGGTACAGCGAGCGTTCGATGAAGTACGGGTCGGTCAGGGCGATCTCTTCCAGGCGCATGGCCAGTTCGAGTTGCGGATCGTTCTTGATGCCCAGTTCCTTCAGCACTTCGTCGCAGGTCTTCTTCATCACGGTGGCGCGCGGGTCACGGTTCTTGTAGACGCGGTGACCGAAGCCCATCAGCTTGAACGGGTCGTTCTTGTCCTTGGCCTTGGCGATGAACTTGTCGATGTTCGAGACATCGCCGATTTCATCCAGCATGGTCAATACGGCTTCGTTCGCACCGCCGTGGGCAGGGCCCCACAGTGCGGCGATACCGGCGGCAATACAGGCGAACGGGTTGGCACCCGAAGAGCCGGCCAGGCGTACGGTAGAGGTGGAGGCGTTCTGTTCGTGGTCGGCGTGGAGGATGAAGATCTTGTCCATCGCAGCGGCCAGCACCGGGCTGATCGGTTTGATCTCGCACGGAGTGTTGAACATCATGTGCAGGAAGTTTTCCGCGTACGTCAGGTCGTTGCGCGGGTACATCATGGGTTGGCCCATGGAGTACTTGTAAACCATTGCGGCCAGGGTGGGCATCTTGGCAACCAGGCGGATCGCGGAAATTTCGCGATGCTGCGGGTTATTGATGTCCAGGGAGTCGTGATAGAAGGCCGACAGGGCGCCGACTACACCGCACATGACGGCCATCGGGTGGGCGTCGCGACGGAAGCCGTTGAAGAAGGTCTTCAACTGCTCGTGAACCATGGTGTGGTTCTTCACGGTGCTGACGAACTGGGCTTTCTGCTCGGCTGTTGGCAATTCGCCATTTAGCAGCAGGTAGCAGGTTTCCAGGTAGTCCGACTGTTCAGCAAGCTGTTCGATCGGGTAGCCGCGGTGCAGCAAAATACCATTGTCACCATCGATGTAGGTGATCTTCGACTCGCAAGAGGCGGTCGACATGAAGCCTGGGTCGAATGTGAAACGGCCCGTGGCCGTCAGGCCCCGTACGTCGATAACATCGGGACCAACGGTGCCGGTTAAAATGGGCAGCTCGACGGGGGCTGCGCCCTCGATGATCAACTGCGCTTTTTTGTCAGCCATGTGGCCTCCTATTTATGCTTCAAATCATCAGACAGACCCCCCACGCAGGGCCCGCACCACTATATTGATATAAATCCAGATGTCAATTTGCCTAAAGTCTTGCTCCAGAAGGCTTTAACCATACTTTTTCGTCGAAATTGACTGCCATTTACGCCTTTTATACCGCCAGCGCAATCAGCTATTAGGGTGAGGAGTGCGCGTTGTCATTAGTAACCTAACTGTCTATACTCGGCCACCGACCGCCAAGGGCTTTTGGGCTTGCTTTCATTGGGGGTCGCACTCCCTGGGTGGTGCTTACCTGACCAGTGCACTCCCCAACAACTTTGCCCTGATTGTTAGGGGCTCTTCAGTGTGAAAAAAAAGCCGTGAATAGCCAACGACCTGTAAACCTAGACCTAAGGACCATCAAACTCCCCATCACCGGCGTTACGTCGTTCCTGCACCGTGTTTCCGGCATCATCCTGTTCCTGGGCTTGGGCATCATGCTTTATGCATTGAGCAAATCCCTGGGTTCCGAGGAAGGATACGCCGAGGTGAAGGCATGCTTGACCAGCCCGCTGGCCAAGTTCGTAGCATGGGGCCTCCTGTCCGCTCTGCTGTATCACCTGGTTGCCGGTGTGCGCCACTTGATCATGGATGCGGGTATCGGTGAGACGCTCGAAGGCGGCCGCCTGGGCTCGAAAATCATCATCGCCATTTCCGTGGTGCTGATCGTTCTGGCAGGAGTTTGGATATGGTAACCAGCGTTACGAACCTTTCGCGTTCGGGCCTCTATGACTGGATGGCACAGCGTGTGTCTGCGGTCGTTCTCGCGGCTTATTTCATTTTCCTGATCGGATACCTCGTCGCAAACCCGGGCATCGGCTATGAGCAATGGCATGGCCTGTTTGCCCACAATGCGATGCGAATCTTCAGCCTGCTGGCCCTTGTAGCCCTGGGCGCTCACGCCTGGGTCGGCATGTGGACCATCGCGACCGACTACCTCACGCCAATGGCGCTGGGCAAGTCCGCGACTGCAGTCCGTTTTCTCTTCCAGGCAGTCTGCGGCATTGCGATGTTCGCTTACTTCGTCTGGGGTGTGCAGATTCTTTGGGGTATCTGATTCATGGCTAACATTCCAACTATTTCCTTCGACGCCATCATTATTGGTGGCGGCGGTGCCGGCATGCGCGCAGCGCTGCAGCTGGCCCAGGGTGGTCACAAGACTGCCGTGATCACCAAGGTGTTCCCGACTCGTTCCCATACCGTATCGGCCCAGGGTGGCATCACTTGCGCCATCGCCTCCGCCGACCCGAACGATGACTGGCGCTGGCACATGTACGATACCGTCAAGGGTTCCGACTATATCGGTGACCAGGACGCTATCGAGTACATGTGTCAGGAAGGCCCGGCCGCGGTGTTCGAGCTGGACCACATGGGTCTGCCGTTCTCCCGTACCGAGCAAGGCCGTATCTACCAGCGTCCATTCGGCGGCCAGTCGAAGGATTACGGTAAAGGCGGGCAGGCTGCCCGTACGTGCGCCGCTTCCGACCGTACCGGTCACGCACTGTTGCACACCCTTTATCAGGGCAACCTGAAAGCCGGTACCACGTTCCTGAACGAGTACTACGCGGTTGACCTGGTGAAGAACGCCGACGGCGCCTTCGTCGGTGTGATCGCCATCTGCATCGAAACCGGTGAAACCACCTACATCCGCGCCAAGGCTACTGTGCTGGCAACCGGCGGTGCAGGTCGTATCTATGCGTCGACCACCAATGCCCTGATCAACACCGGTGACGGCGTCGGCATGGCCCTGCGTGCTGGCGTGCCGGTACAAGACATTGAGATGTGGCAGTTCCACCCGACCGGCATTGCCGGCGCCGGTGTACTGGTTACAGAAGGTTGCCGTGGTGAAGGTGGTTACCTGATCAACAAGCACGGCGAGCGTTTCATGGAGCGTTATGCTCCGAACGCCAAGGACCTTGCCGGTCGTGACGTTGTGGCCCGTTCGATGGTTAAGGAAATCATCGCCGGCAACGGCTGTGGCCCGAACGGCGACCACGTACTGCTCAAACTCGATCACCTCGGTGAGGAAGTGTTGCACAGCCGCCTGCCAGGCATCTGCGAACTGTCCAAGACCTTTGCGCACGTTGACCCGGTGGTTGCTCCGGTGCCGGTTGTTCCAACCTGCCACTACATGATGGGCGGCGTGCCGACCAACATTCATGGCCAGGCGATCACCCAGAACGCCGAAGGCGTGGACGAGATCATCCACGGTCTGTTCGCCGTAGGCGAAGTGGCCTGCGTATCGGTACACGGTGCCAACCGCCTGGGCGGCAACTCGCTGCTCGACCTGGTGGTATTCGGTCGCGCTGCCGGCCTGCACCTGGAAAAAGCCCTGACCGACGGCATCGAATACGATGACGCCACCGACGCCAACATCGAGGCCGCCCTGGCGCGCCTGAACGCTCTGAACGAGCGTACCGATGGCGAAGACGTGGCTACCCTGCGTCGCGAGCTGCAAAGCTGCATGCAGAACTACTTCGGTGTATTCCGTACCGGCGAATACATGCAGAAGGGTATTGCCCAGCTGGCCGACCTGCGCACGCGCATCGCCAACGTCAAGATCAACGATAAGAGCCAGGCGTTCAACACCGCTCGTATCGAAGCCCTTGAGCTGCAAAACCTGCTGGAAGTGGCTGAAGCCACTGCGATCGCCGCCGAGGTTCGTAAAGAATCCCGTGGTGCCCACGCCCGTGAAGACTTTGAAGATCGCGACGACGAAAACTGGTTGTGCCACACCCTGTACTTCCCGGGTGACAAGCGCGTAACCAAACGTGCCGTGAACTTCTCGCCGAAGACGGTGCCGACGTTTGAACCGAAGATTCGGACTTACTAAGGGTGGCTGCCATGTTGAAAGTCAGTGTTTACCGCTACAACCCTGATCAGGACGCCGCGCCGTTCATGCAGGAATTTCAGGTCGATACCGGTGGTAAAGACCTGATGGTGCTGGATGTACTGGCACTGATCAAAGAGCAGGACGAAGGTTTTTCCTACCGTCGCTCGTGCCGTGAGGGCGTTTGTGGCTCCGACGGCATGAACATCAACGGCAAGAACGGCCTGGCGTGCATCACGCCGCTATCTGCTGTTGTTAAGGGTAACAAGCTGATCGTTCGTCCACTGCCAGGTTTGCCGGTTATCCGTGACCTGGTGGTCGATATGAGCATCTTCTACAAGCAATACGAGAAAGTTAAGCCGTTCCTGCAGAACGACACGCCGGCTCCGGCCATCGAGCGTCTGCAGTCCCCTGAAGAGCGTGAAAAGCTCGACGGTCTGTACGAGTGCATCCTGTGCGCTTGCTGCTCGACCTCGTGCCCGTCCTTCTGGTGGAACCCGGACAAGTTCCTGGGTCCAGCTGCCCTGCTGCAAGCGTATCGCTTCCTGGCAGACAGCCGTGACACCAAGACGTCCGAGCGTCTGGCTTCACTGGATGACCCGTTCAGCGTCTTCCGCTGCCGCGGGATCATGAACTGCGTCAACGTATGTCCCAAAGGCCTGAACCCGACTAAGGCCATTGGTCACATCCGTAACATGCTGCTGCAAAGCGGCGTGTAAGCGACGTTGTAGCAAAGCAGGACCGTTGTGCCCGTAAATGCTACGGCGCAGGCTTCAACCGGCGCCGTAGTTTTAACTTGAGCAGCGACTTACAAAGCCGCAGCTCTTATTTTGAAGAAATGAGACAAGCAGGGGCATTCGGGTTGGTACCCGAACTATCAGCGTGATCCTAAGTGGCTTGTTTTGGTCGCTGCACTTGGCCTTTTGCAAGCAAACTCGGTGTTTTCGCCGGTGGTGTCCCCAAATCGAGGGTGACCAAGCATGCAAGAAAGCGTGATGCAGCGCATGTGGAACAGCGGCTATCTTTCAGGTGGTAACGCTGCCTATGTGGAAGAGCTTTATGAGCTCTACCTGCACGACCCTAACGCTGTGCCAGAAGAATGGCGCACCAAATTTCAGACGTTGTCTTCAGACGGCAACGCTGCCACCGATGTATCGCACGCAACAATTCGCGATCAATTTGTGCTGCTGGCAAAGAACCAGCGCCGCGCCCAACCGGTTTCCGCCGGTAGCGTGAGCAGCGAGCATGAGAAGAAGCAAGTTGAAGTATTGCGACTGATCCAGGCTTACCGGATGCGTGGCCACCAGGCGGCCCAGCTTGACCCGCTGGGGCTCTGGAAGCGTCCTGCACCTGCTGACCTGTCGATCAATCATTACGGCTTGACCAATGCCGATCTTGATACGACCTTCCGTGCCGGCGACCTGTTCATCGGCAAAGAGGAAGCGAGCCTACGCGAAATTCACGAAGCGTTGCAGCAGACATATTGCCGCACCATCGGCGCTGAATTCACGCACATCACCGATTCCGAGCAGCGTCACTGGTTCCAGCATCGTCTGGAAGGTGTGCGTGGCCGTCCGGTATTGTCCGCCGACGTGCGCAGCCACTTGCTGGAGCGCGTGACCGCGGCCGAAGGCCTCGAGAAATACCTGGGCACCAAATACCCGGGCACCAAGCGTTTCGGCCTGGAAGGCGGCGAAAGCCTGATTCCAATGCTCGACGAGCTGATCCAGCGTTCCGGTTCCTATGGCACCAAGGAAATCGTGATCGGCATGGCGCACCGTGGTCGCCTGAACGTGTTGGTCAACACCTTCGGCAAGAACCCGCGTGAACTGTTCGACGAGTTCGAAGGCAAGAAGAAAGTCGAGTTGGGTTCCGGTGACGTTAAATACCACCAGGGCTTCTCGTCCAACGTAATGACCACCGGCGGTGAAGTTCACCTGGCCATGGCCTTCAACCCGTCCCACCTGGAAATCGTTTCTCCAGTGGTCGAGGGTTCGGTGCGTGCCCGCCAGGATCGTCGTAACGATTCCACCGGTGAGAAAGTCCTGCCGATTTCCATCCACGGTGACGCGGCATTCGCCGGTCAGGGCGTGGTCCTGGAAACGTTCCAGATGTCGCAGACTCGCGGCTTCAAGACCGGCGGTACGGTTCACATCGTCATCAACAACCAGGTCGGTTTCACCATCAGCAACCCGCTCGACGCGCGCTCGACCGAGTACGCGACCGACGTTGCCAAGATGATCCAGGCGCCGATCCTCCATGTGAATGGTGATGATCCGGAAGCCGTGTTGTTCGTGACCCAGCTCGCCATCGACTACCGCATGCAGTTCAAGCGTGACGTGGTCATCGACCTGGTTTGCTACCGCCGTCGCGGTCACAACGAAGCGGATGAGCCGAGCGGCACCCAGCCGTTGATGTACCAGCAGATCACCAAGCAGCGCACCACCCGTGAACTGTACGCCGACAGCCTGATCACGGCCGGCGTGGTTGACGATGCGCGTGTTCAGGCGAAGATCGATGAATACCGCAACGCGCTGGACAACGGCCTGCATGTAGTGAAAAGCCTGGTTAAAGAGCCGAACAAAGAGCTGTTCGTGGACTGGCGCCCTTACCTGGGCCACGCCTGGACGGCGCGTCACGACACCACGTTCGACCTCAAGACCCTGCAGGAACTGTCCGCCAAGCTGCTGGAAATTCCGGATGGCTTCGTGGTACAGCGCCAGGTTGCGAAGATCTACGAAGACCGTCAGAAGATGCAAGCCGGCGGCCTGCCGATCAACTGGGGTTACGCCGAAACCATGGCGTACGCGACCCTGGCGTTCGAAGGTCACCCGATCCGCATGACCGGCCAGGACATCGGCCGCGGTACGTTCTCGCACCGTCATGCTGTGTTGCACAACCAGAAAGATGCGGGCACCTACATCCCGTTGCAGAACCTGTACGAAGGCCAGCCACGTTTCGACCTGTACGATTCGTTCCTGTCCGAAGAAGCCGTACTGGCGTTCGAATACGGTTACTCGACCACCACGCCACAGGCGCTGGTGATCTGGGAAGCCCAGTTCGGCGACTTCGCCAACGGTGCCCAGGTGGTTATCGACCAGTTCATCACCAGCGGCGAGCACAAGTGGGGCCGTCTGTGCGGTCTGACCATGCTGCTGCCACACGGTTATGAAGGTCAGGGTCCGGAGCACTCCTCGGCCCGTCTGGAGCGTTACCTGCAGCTGTGCGCCGAGCACAACATCCAGGTGTGCGTGCCGACTACGCCGGCCCAGATCTACCACTTGCTGCGTCGCCAGGTGATCCGCCCGCTGCGCAAGCCGCTGGTAGTGCTGACCCCGAAATCGCTGTTGCGTCACAAATTGGCCATCTCGACCCTGGAAGATCTGGCCGACGGTTCGTTCCAGACCGTGATTCCAGAAATCGACACCCTGGACGCAGCCAAGGTCACTCGCCTGATCCTGTGCAGCGGCAAGGTTTACTACGACTTGCTGGAAAAACGCCGTGCCGAAGGCCGCGAAGACATCGCCATCGTGCGTATCGAGCAGCTTTACCCGTTCCCGGAAGACGACCTGATGGAGGCCATCGCGCCTTACACCAACCTCACCCATGCGGTGTGGTGCCAGGAAGAACCGATGAACCAGGGCGCGTGGTACAGCAGCCAGCATCATTTGCGTCGCAGCATCGGTAACCACAAAACAGGCCTGGGCCTGGAGTACGCCGGTCGTGATGCTTCTGCTGCACCTGCGTGTGGTTATGCGTCGATGCACGCCGAGCAGCAGGAAAAACTGCTGCAAGATGCTTTCACTGTTTAACGCCTTCGCGCTGACTGAAACCGAATTTTAAGGACCCACAGATAATGGCTATCGAAATCAAAGCCCCGTCATTCCCGGAATCGGTTGCCGATGGCACCGTTGCCACCTGGCACAAGAAACCAGGCGACGCTGTAAAGCGTGACGACCTGATCGTCGACATCGAGACCGACAAAGTCGTTCTGGAAGTGTTGGCCGAAGCTGACGGCGTGCTGGGCGCGATCGTGGCTGAAGAGGGCGCTACCGTCCTGTCGAACCAGATCCTGGGCTCGATCGAAGCGGGCGGCGCTGCTGCACCTGCTCCGGCCGCCGCTGCTGCTGCTCCAGCTGCCGCACCTGCTGCTGCCGCTCCGGCTGCGGGTGGTGAAGACCCGATCGCTGCACCGGCTGCGCGTCAGCTGGCTGAAGAAAACGGCATCAACCTGGCGTCCCTCAAGGGCACCGGCAAAGACGGCCGCGTGACCAAGGAAGACGTGGTTGCGGCTGTTGAAGCCAAGAAAAACGCTCCGGCTGCCGCACCGGCCAAGGCTGCAGCACCTGCTGCCGCTGCGCCTGTGTTCGCTGCTGGCGACCGCACCGAGAAGCGCGTGCCGATGACCCGCGTGCGTGCCACCGTGGCCAAGCGTCTGGTTGAAGCACAGTCGAACATGGCGATGCTGACCACCTTCAACGAAGTCGACATGACCGAAGTCATGGCCCTGCGTTCGAAGTACAAGGATCTGTTCGAGAAGTCCCACAATGGCGTGCGCCTGGGCTTCATGTCGTTCTTCGTCAAAGCGGCCACCGAAGCGCTGAAACGCTTCCCGGCAGTCAACGCTTCCATCGACGGCAGCGACATCGTTTACCACGGCTATGCAGACGTCGGCGTTGCCGTGTCCAGCGACCGTGGCCTGGTAGTACCGGTTCTGCGTAACGCCGAGCTGATGAGCCTGGCTGAAATCGAAGGCGGCATCGCCGGCTTCGGCAAGAAAGCCCGTGACGGCAAGCTGACCATCGACGAGATGACCGGCGGTACCTTCACCATCACCAACGGTGGTACCTTCGGTTCGATGATGTCGACCCCGATCGTCAACCCGCCGCAAGCTGCGATCCTGGGCATGCACAACATCATCCAGCGTCCGATGGCCATCAACGGCCAAGTCGTGATCCGCCCGATGATGTACCTGGCGCTGTCGTACGATCACCGCCTGATCGATGGTAAAGAAGCCGTGACTTTCCTGGTAACCATCAAGAACCTGCTGGAAGACCCGGCTCGTCTGCTGCTGGATATCTGATAGAAGCAGCTTCACGTTGCGAGCTACAAGCTGTAGGAACAAGCAGCTTGGCTTGCAACGTGTGGCTAGAAGCTTGTCGCAAATAGAGGATCTATTTTCATGACACAGAAATTTGACGTTGTAGTGATTGGTGCAGGTCCTGGCGGCTACGTTGCCGCCATCAAGGCCGCACAACTGGGCCTCTCGACTGCTTGCATCGAAAAATACACCGACAAGGAAGGCAAACTGGCGCTGGGCGGTACTTGCCTGAACGTGGGTTGCATTCCTTCCAAGGCGCTGCTGGACAGCTCCTGGAAATTCCACGAAGCCCAGGACGGTTTCGCGATCCACGGCATCAACCATGCTGGCGTGACCATGGACGTGCCAGCAATGGTCGGCCGTAAAGCCAACATCGTTAAAGGCCTGACTTCCGGCGTTGCCACCTTGTTCAAGGCCAACGGCGTCACTTCCCTGCAAGGCCACGGCAAGCTGCTGGCCGGCAAGAAAGTTGAAATCACCAAGCCGGACGGCTCGGTTGAAGTCATCGAAGCCGAAAACGTGATCCTGGCACCGGGTTCGCGTCCAATCGACATTCCGCCTGCTCCAGTTGACCAGAACGTGATCGTTGATTCGACCGGCGCCCTGGAATTCCAATCGGTTCCCAAGCGTCTGGGCGTGATCGGCGCTGGCGTAATCGGCCTGGAACTGGGTTCGGTATGGTCGCGCCTGGGTTCTGAAGTGACTGTGCTGGAAGCCCTGGACACGTTCCTGCTGGCTGCCGACACCGCCGTGTCCAAAGAAGCGTTGAAAACCCTGACCAAACAAGGTCTGGATATCAAGCTGGGCGCCCGTGTTACCGGTTCCAAGGTCAACGGCGAAGAAGTCGTTGTGACCTACACCGATAAAGAAGGCGAGCAGACCATCACCTTCGACAAGCTGATCGTAGCCGTGGGTCGCCGTCCGGTGACCACCGACCTGCTGGCTTCCGACAGCGGCGTGAACATCGACGAGCGTGGCTTCATTCACGTTGACGATCACTGCGCTACCACCGTGCCAGGCGTGTACGCCATCGGCGACGTGGTTCGCGGCATGATGCTGGCGCACAAGGCTTCCGAAGAAGGCATCATGGTTGTCGAGCGCATCAAGGGTCACAAAACCCAGATGAACTACGACCTGATCCCATCGGTTATCTACACTCACCCGGAAATTGCATGGGTCGGTAAAAACGAACAGCAGTTGAAAGCTGAAGGCGTTGAAGTTAACGTCGGCACCTTCCCGTTTGCCGCTTCTGGCCGTGCCATGGCAGCTAACGACACCGGTGGTTTTGTCAAAGTCATCGCTGATGCCAAGACTGACCGCGTATTGGGCGTCCACGTGATTGGCCCAAGCGCTGCAGAACTGGTTCAGCAAGGCGCGATCGGTATGGAATTCGGCACCAGTGCCGAAGACCTGGGCATGATGGTCTTCTCCCATCCGACCCTGTCCGAAGCGTTGCACGAAGCAGCGTTGGCAGTGAATGGCGGCGCCATCCACATCGCCAACCGCAAGAAGCGCTAAGCGAGATAATAAGAAACCACGGCGGAGTTGCCCGTCGTGAGCCTTGCGCGCAAGACTCACCGCGGAATGTCCGCTGGACGCAGCCTTGCACAGCTTTACGGGTGTTAAGCCCAGCAAGTTGTGCAAGCAGCAGTCACAGGTGGCGCGGCACTCATAATGAGCGCAGCGCCGAATGCGCAGTACCTAACGAAGACGGTAAAAAGCATGAATCTTCACGAGTATCAGGGTAAGCAGCTGTTCGCTGAATACGGCCTGCCAGTATCCAAGGGTTACGCAGTAGACACCCCGGAAGCAGCAGCAGAAGCTTGCGACAAAATCGGTGGTACCGAATGGGTTGTCAAAGCCCAGGTCCACGCTGGTGGTCGCGGTAAAGCGGGCGGCGTTAAGCTGGTTCGCAGCAAAGAAGACGCCAAGGCCTTCGCACAGCAGTGGCTGGGCAAGCGTCTGGTGACTTACCAGACTGATGCCAATGGCCAGCCAGTCACCAAGATCCTGGTTGAATCGTGCACTGATATCGCTAAAGAGCTGTACCTGGGCGCTGTCGTTGACCGTTCGAGCCGTCGCATCGTGTTCATGGCCTCCACCGAAGGTGGCGTGGACATTGAGAAGATCGCCGAAGAAACCCCAGAAAAAATTCTGAAAGCCACTATCGATCCACTGGTTGGCGCTCAGCCATTCCAGGGTCGCGAGCTGGCTTTCCAGCTGGGTCTGGAAGGCAAGCAAGTTGCCCAGTTCGCCAAGATCTTCGTAGGTCTGGCCAAACTGTTCCAGGATCACGATCTGGCCCTGCTGGAAGTGAACCCGCTGGTGATCAAGGCTGACGGCGATCTGCACTGCCTCGACGCCAAGATCAACATCGACGCCAACGCCATGTACCGTCAGCCTAAGCTGAAGACTTTCCACGATCCGTCGCAAGACGATCCGCGCGAAGCGCACGCTGCCAAGTTCGAACTGAACTACGTAGCCCTGGAAGGTAACATCGGTTGCATGGTCAACGGTGCTGGCCTGGCCATGGGTACCATGGACATCGTCAACCTGCATGGCGGCAAACCAGCCAACTTCCTCGACGTAGGCGGTGGTGCTACCAAAGAACGTGTGACCGAAGCGTTCAAGATCATCCTGTCCGACTCCAACGTCGCAGCAGTATTGGTCAACATCTTCGGCGGCATCGTTCGTTGCGACATGATTGCCGAAGGCATCATCGGTGCAGTGAAAGAAGTCGGCGTTAAAATCCCGGTTGTTGTTCGCCTTGAAGGTAACAACGCTGAACTGGGCGCTAAAGTACTGGCAGAAAGCGGTTTGAACATCATCGCGGCTACCAGCCTGACCGACGCTGCTCAACAAGTTGTCAAAGCTGCGGAGGGCAAATAATGAGCGTCCTGATCAATAAAGACACCAAAGTTATCTGCCAGGGTATTACCGGTTCGCAAGGTAGTTTCCACACCCAGCAAGCCATCGAATACGGCACCAAGATGGTTGGCGGCGTAACTCCGGGCAAAGGCGGCACCGAGCACCTGGGCCTGCCAGTGTTCAACACCGTGAAAGAGGCTGTAGCTGCCACTGGCGCCACCGCCAGCGTTATCTACGTTCCCGCGCCTTTCTGCAAGGATTCGATCCTGGAAGCGGCATTGGGCGGTATCAAGCTGATCGTATGCATCACCGAAGGCATTGCTACCCTGGACATGCTGGAAGCTAAAGTTCGGTGCGACGAGCTGGGTGTAGTCCTGATCGGCCCTAACTGCCCAGGCGTGATCACCCCAGGCGAATGCAAGATCGGCATCATGCCAGGTCACATTCACTTGCCAGGCAAAGTCGGTATCGTTTCGCGTTCCGGCACCCTGACCTACGAAGCTGTGAAGCAGACGACTGACGCCGGTTTCGGTCAGTCGACTTGCGTCGGCATCGGCGGTGACCCGATCCCAGGCTCCAACTTCATCGACATCCTGAAGCTGTTCCAGGAAGACCCGAAGACCGAAGCGATCGTCATGATCGGTGAGATCGGCGGTTCGGCTGAAGAAGAAGCGGCTGCCTACATCAAGGCCAATGTGACCAAGCCGGTTGTTTCCTACATCGCTGGTGTGACTGCCCCTGCGGGCAAGCGCATGGGCCATGCTGGCGCAATCATCTCCGGCGGCAAGGGCACTGCAGACGAGAAGTTTGCTGCCCTGGAAGACGCAGGCGTTAAAACCGTGCGTTCGCTGGCAGACATCGGCAAGGCTTTGTCCGAGCTGACCGGTTGGGCTGTCAAGTAAGCCTCGCGCTTAGCTGACGCTTCACCACACAAAGGCCACCTTCGGGTGGCCTTTGTGCATTCTGGAGGTTGGTGAAGATCAAAATGGGCCGGTATTGCCAAATTTAAGTACGAAAACGCGACATTTGAATGTCGCTTATCGGACAGTCCGCCCCGCAACAGTGCGTTTGCCGGCTTAATTCTGTACTCTAGCCGCCTCTTTATGCGTCCGCCTCCCAAAAGGAAGCCGCGCGCTAGACCGGTCGGCCCCCATCAGGGTCGGCAGCAGTTCCCTCATCCACAGGGAATCCCTCTCTAAATTCCGATTCAGTAGTGTGGTATTTCCTGAAATGAAAGTGTTGAAAAGCCAGGACATCCTGGCGTTAGGCTTTATGACGTTTGCCCTGTTCGTGGGCGCCGGCAACATCATCTTCCCGCCTATCGTTGGTTTGCAGTCCGGGCCGCACGTCTGGATGGCAGCGCTGGGCTTTCTGATCACCGCGGTCGGTTTGCCGGTGGTTACCGTGATTGCCCTGGCCAAAGTCGGCGGCGGCATGGACGCGTTGAGCAGCCCGATCGGCAAGATCGCCGGTGGCCTGCTGGCGGCGGCGGCGTACCTGGCGGTAGGTCCGCTGTTCGCCACCCCGCGTACCGCAACCGTTTCGTTTGAAGTGGGCCTGGCGCCGCTGACCGGCGAAAGCCCGCTGGCACTGTTCCTCTACAGCTCGGTGTACTTCCTGCTGGTGTTCTTCATTTCCCTGTACCCGGGGCGTCTGCTGGACACCGTAGGGCGTTTCCTTGCACCGTTGAAGATCATCGCCCTGGCCGTGCTGGGCATCGCTGCGTTTGCCTTGCCGGCCGGTGATGTCGGTGTCGCCACCCCCGAATACGTGGCTGCACCGTTCTCCCAGGGGTTTATCAATGGTTACCTGACCATGGACACCCTCGGCGCGCTGGTATTCGGCATCGTTATCGTCAACGCGATTCGCTCCCGTGGTGTTGAGTCGCCCAAGTTGATTACCCGTTACGCGATCATTGCCGGGCTGATTGCCGGCGTGGGCCTGGCGCTGGTGTACATCAGCCTGTTCCGCCTGGGTTCGGGCAGCCATGCCGTGGCGGCCGGTGCCAGCAATGGTGCAGCCGTGCTGCACGCCTACGTGCAACACACCTTCGGCTCCCTGGGCAGCGGCTTCCTCGCCGTGCTGATCTCCCTGGCGTGCCTGGTCACCGCCGTGGGCCTGACCTGCGCCTGCGCCGAGTACTTCAGCAAGGTCCTGCCACTGTCTTACAAGACGCTGGTGGTGATTCTGGCGCTGTTCTCGCTGTTCGTGTCCAACCTGGGCCTGACCAAGCTGATTGCCTTCTCGATCCCGGTACTCACCGCGATCTACCCGCCGTGCATCGTGCTGGTGGCCCTGAGCTTCTGCAAAGACTTCTGGCAGGAGCAGGGCCGTATTGTTGGCCCGGTGATGCTGGTGTCGTTCATCTTTGGTTGCATCGATGCGCTCAAGGGCGCTGGCCTTGCCGATTGGATGCCTGCGCAGTTGGCGCACCTGCCGCTGAGTGAGCAAGGCCTGGCGTGGCTGGTGCCGTCGGTGATGACGTTGGGCGTGGCGGTAGTGGTTGACCGCATGCTCGGCAAGCGCAGCGAAGCGATCGCCTGACCTGCGCCGCACGCTTCACGGAAATGCCCCGTATCAATCGATACGGGGCATTTTTTATGCCTGCAAGACCACACCCTCTAAAGTGTGGAATACGGTCAGTGTGGGAGCGGGCTTGCGCGCGAATGCGGTGGATCAGTAATGCATCAGGCGACTGACACACCGTATTCGCGAGCAAGCCCGCTCCCACATTTAGATCGCATTAATATCCATATACCGAGCATAAGGCCCGCGCATGTCGTTCATCGAAACCAACCAAATCCATCTGCTGGCCGCCTTCTGGTTCGCCCTGTGCTGGGGTGGTTACACCCGTTATGCCAGCTGGAAAGCCCGTGACACCGCCTGCCTGGCCAGCGTGCTGCACCTGTATCGCGAAGACTGGATGCGCCGCATGCTGCTGCGTGATAACCGGATTGCCGACGCCAGCGTGATCGGCAACCTGGAGCGCAACGCCTCGTTCTTCGCGTCCAGTACGTTGATTATCCTCGCGGGTATTCTCACTGTACTGGGCGCGTCCGAGCGCGCAGTATCGTTACTGGCGGACATTCCCATGGTGCAGCAGGCGTCCCAGGGCATGTCGGAAATCAAGCTGCTGTGCCTGGCGCTGGTGTTCGTCTATGCGTTCTTCACGTTCAGTTGGTGCATGCGCCAATACAATTTTGCCGCCGTGCTGGTGGGGTCGGCGCCGATGATCGGTGAGCGGCATGTGTCGGAGCAGGAACGCAAAGCATTTGCCCTGCGGGCGGCGCGGGTGATTTCGATGGCGGCCAACCAGTTCAACTTTGGTCTGCGTTCGTATTACTTCGGCATGACCATGCTGGCCTGGTTTGTCAGCCCCTGGTTGTTCATGCTGATGAGCAGCGGGGTGGTGCTGGTGCTGTATCGCCGCGAGTTTCATTCCGACGTACTGCAGGTGATGGTCTACACGCCGACCGATATGCCAGTGGCTGAGCCGGCTAAAGACGCCGTGTCTTAACTGGAAGCACCGGTGTTAGTCCGGCTTTATTAAACCGCAGACAAAGAAAAGCCCGCTCTATAAGCGGGCTTTCTTTTTGCAGCAAAGACCAGGCTATTAAGGCTTGGCAGGTGCTGTTGGAGTAGCGGTGCCGTCTTCTTTCGCTTTTTCAGCGTTCGCATCAGCCTGAGCTTTGGCAGCATCGGCGTTTTCTTTTGCCGCGTCGTTCACTTTATCCTGTGCTTTGGCCATGTCTTTCTGAGCTTGCTCAGCATGCGATTGAGCATCTTGGGCTTTGTCTTCGGATTTCTTATCGCAGGCAGCGAGACCGAGGGCAGCGGCCAACATCATGGAAATAGCTAAAGTCTTGCGCATGGGGTGTTTCTCCTTATGGATATATCTACTGGCCTTTCGAGCTTAGACGGCCAGCATTAGTTCCTTTTGTTTCAAAGATATATAAAACACCACCGCCAAGGAACTTTTAGCCCTAACCCCATACTGCGTAAACCCGCACTAATAAGAGTCTGAACACATGACCGAAAATGCCTTGTTAGAGCGTGCCACACGCTTTGTTTCGGCCCTGCGCCATTGCCAGGTGCTGGGCATCATTGTCCATGCCGCCAGCCAGGAGGGCATGACGCTGGCCCTGCCTTACGGCCCGCATATCGTCGGCGACCCTCAAACCGGAGTAATTCACGGCGGCGCGCTGACCTCATTGATGGACACTGCCTGCGGCATGGCCACGCTGTGCGTGCTGCCGGAGTTCGAGGTGTGCCCGACCCTGGATTTGCGCGTCGACTATATGCATCCCGCCGAGCCGCATAAGCCGGTATATGGCTTTGCACAGTGCTACCGGGTGACCACCGACGTGATCTTCACCCGTGGGTTCGCTTACCAGGATGACCCGCAACAGCCCATCGCCCACGTGGTGGGCACCTTCATGCGCATGGGCAAGCGCCTCAAGGGCACGCAAGGGCTCGGCAACTCGATCAAGGGAGACCAGGCATGACGCATCGATTCAAGACCCGCCTCGAACAGGCCCATCAGCGCGGTGACTATGAGGCGCTGCTCAACCTGGTGCCTTACGCCAAGTTGATCGGCATTGAATGCTCAAGGCTCGGGGATGAGCTGCTGTTCCGCCTGCCGGCCAACAAGGACAATATTGGTAACCCGATATTACCGGCGCTGCACGGTGGCGTGATCGCAGGTTTTATGGAGCTGTCGGCGGCGTTACATTTGCTGGTATTTACCGGCGCGCCGGGCTTGCCGAAAATCATCGATTTTTCCCTGGATTACCTGCGCGCCGGGCAGTTTCGCGACACCTACGCCAAATGCCAGGTGTGGCGCCAAGGCCGGCGGGTGGCGAATGTGGCGATCACTGCCTGGCAAAGCACCGCAGCGGAGCCGATTGCCACCGCCCGCGCACATTTCAAAATTGAGGAATGGGTGCGCCCTTGAAATCCTGGTCTTAGCCCCCAACTTTGATGACAACCCGCCGCCAACCCTTTCGGGCGCGGCCATTGCCATCCAATTGGAGTTTGATGACCATGAGTGTGGAAACTCAAAAGGAAACCCTGGGCTTCCAGACCGAGGTGAAGCAACTGCTGCACCTCATGATCCATTCGCTGTATTCCAACAAGGAAATCTTCCTTCGCGAATTGATCTCGAACGCCTCTGACGCTGTCGACAAATTACGTTTCGAAGCCCTTTCCAAGCCTGAGTTGCTGGAAGGTGGCGCCGAACTGAAAATCCGTGTGAGCTTCGACAAGGACGCCAAGACCGTCACCCTCGAAGACAACGGCATCGGCATGAGCCGCGAAGACGCGATTACTCATCTGGGTACCATCGCCAAATCCGGCACCGCAGACTTCATGAAGAACCTGTCGGGCGACCAGAAGAAAGATTCGCACCTGATCGGCCAGTTCGGCGTGGGCTTCTACTCGGCCTTCATCGTCGCCGACAAGGTTGAAGTATTCAGCCGCCGCGCCGGCCTTGACGCCAGCGAAGGCGTGCACTGGGCCTCCAAAGGTGAGGGCGAGTTTGAAATCGCCACTGTCGACAAGGCTGACCGCGGTACGCGTATCGTGCTGCACCTCAAAGCGGCTGAAGATGAATTTGCCGACGGCTACCGCCTGCGCAATATCATCAAGAAATACTCCGACCACATTGCTTTGCCCATCGAACTGCCGAAAGAACAAGCGGCTGTCGAGGGCGAAGAAAAGCCTGCCCAGGAATGGGAAGTGGTCAACCGTGCCAGCGCGTTGTGGACCCGCCCTCGTACCGAAGTCAAAGACGAGGAATACCAGGAGTTCTACAAGCACATCGCTCACGACTACGAAAACCCGCTGAGCTGGAGCCACAACAAGGTCGAAGGCAAGCTGGAATACAGCTCGCTGCTCTACGTGCCGGCCCGCGCTCCGTTCGACCTGTACCAGCGTGAAGCGCCGAAAGGCCTGAAGCTGTACGTGCAGCGCGTGTTCGTGATGGACCAGGCAGAATCCTTCCTGCCGCTGTACCTGCGCTTCATCAAGGGTGTGGTCGACTCCAACGACCTGTCGCTGAACGTGTCGCGGGAAATCCTGCAGAAAGACCCGATCATCGACTCCATGAAGTCGGCGCTGACCAAGCGCGTGCTCGACATGCTGGAAAAACTGGCGAAGAACGAACCTGAGCAATACAAGGGCTTCTGGAAAAACTTCGGCCAGGTCATGAAAGAAGGCCCGGCGGAAGACTTCGCCAATAAGGAAAAAATTGCCGGCCTGCTGCGTTTTGCCTCGACTCAGGGTGACGACGGCGAGCAGGTTGTGTCGCTGGCCGAGTACCTGGCACGCGCCAAGGAAGGTCAGGACAAGATCTACTACCTGACCGGCGAGACCTACGCCCAGGTCAAGAACAGCCCGCACCTGGAAGTCTTCCGCAAGAAAGGCATCGAAGTGCTGCTGTTGACCGACCGTATCGACGAGTGGCTGATGAGCTACCTCAGCGAGTTCGATGGCAAGACCTTCGTCGACGTGGCCCGTGGTGACCTGGACCTGGGTAACCTGGACTCTGAAGAAGAGAAGAAGGAAGCCGAAGAAGTCGCCAAGGCTAAAGAAGGCCTGGTTGAGCGGATCAAGACTGCCTTGGGCGATGCCGTCAGCGAAGTGCGGGTTTCCCACCGTCTGACCGATTCTCCGGCGATTCTGGCCATCGGCGAGCAGGATCTGGGCATGCAGATGCGTCAGATCCTCGAAGCCAGCGGTCAGAAGGTGCCGGATTCCAAGCCGATCTTCGAATTCAACCCGGCTCACCCGCTGATCGAGAAACTCGATGGCGAGCAGAGCGAAGAGCGTTTTGGCGACCTGTCCCATATCCTCTTCGACCAGGCAGCCCTGGCCGCCGGTGACAGCCTTAAGGATCCGGCCGCGTATGTGCGCCGCCTGAACAAGCTGTTGGTTGAACTGTCGGTTTAACACCGTTGTAGAAAAACCCGCTTCGGCGGGTTTTTTCGTTCTAACGCACCTCAACTGGAGTAAATGATGAGCCAAGTCACTGTACGTTCCGTGGTCTATCAGATTGATGGCCAGTCTTATGAAAGCCGCCTGGCGTTCGACGCCAGCCACAACGGCCCGTTGCCGGGCCTGCTGATGGCGCCGAACTGGATGGGTGTGAGTGCGGGTGCCGAAGAAATCGCCAAAAGCGTGGCCAGCCGAGGCTACGTGGTGCTGATCGCCGACCTGTACGGGCAAACCGTGCGCCCGACGAATGGCGATGAAGCCGGCGCTGCGATGATGCCGTTGAAGAACGATAACCCGGCGCTGCTCAAGCGCATGCAGGCGGCCTTTGAGCAGCTGCAAAGCCAGACCGAAGCGGCTGTTGATACCTCGAAGCTGGCCACTTTCGGTTTCTGCTTTGGCGGTTTCTGCTCGCTGGAGCTGGCACGTACCGGTGCGCCGTTGAAGGCAGCCGTGTCGTTCCACGGTACGATCGACACGCACAATCCTGCAGGTGCGAAGCACGTCAAAGGCTCGGTGCTGGTGCTGCACGGCGCTAGCGATCCATTGGTGCCAAAAGAGCAACTGCCGGCGTTTGAGGCGGAAATGAACGCCGCCGGTGTGGATTGGCAGTTGCTGAGCTACGGCGGCGCGGTGCATTCCTTCACCGACCCGCACGCCAATGTGCCGGGCAAGATGATGTACGACGCAAAGACGGCCAAACGGGCGTTCCAGTCGATGCATAACTTGCTGGACGAAGTGTTCAAGGGCTAAAGCTTTAGCGTTGATCGTTCCCACGCTCTGCGTGGGAACGCCTCGCTGGACGCTCAGCGTCCGCTCTTGGTGACGCGGAGCGTCACGGGCTGCATTCCCACGCAGAGCGTGGGAACGATCATCTCACCGGCAACTCAATCCTTTCAGACTCACCCGGCACCGTCGGCCAATCCCCAGCCGCCCAACGCTGTCTGGCCTGTTCAATCACCGCCGGATCGCTCGCGACAAAATTCCAGTTGATCCGCCGTGGCCCATCCAGCGGCGCGCCGCCGAACACCACCACGTGGCAATCGCTTTGAGCAAACAAGGTCATTGCCTGCCCGCTCGGCAACACCACCAGGCTATGCGCCTCGACGGCCTCACCGTCCAGTTGCGCCTCGCCGTCCAGCACATACACCGCCCGTTCTTCATGCTCATCCGGGATCAGCAAGGTGGTGGCCGTGTGCATCTGCACTTCGGCGTACAGCGTGGGTGACAGCACCGGCACCGGCGATTTAAGGCAGAAGCCCGAGCCTGCGATCAGGCGGATCTGCACGCCCAGGTTGTCGCTCACCGGCAGGCTCGCCGCAGGATGATGGCTGTAGTGGCCCGGACCGGTTTCGTGGTCTTTGGGCGAGGCCAGCCACACTTGCAGGCCATGCAGGCTGAAGCCGCTGGCCTTGATGGCATCGGGCGTGCGTTCGACGTGGGCAATTGCGCTGCCGGCGGTCATCCAGCTGACGTCACCGGCTTGCACTACCTGGTCCGAGCCCAGGCTGTCCTTGTGCTGCAAGGCGCCTTCGAACAGATAGGTGAGGGTGGACAGCCCGATATGTGGGTGCTGGCGAATATTCATGCCGGTGCCGGGCGCATAGCGGGTCGGCAACATGTGGTCGAAAAACACAAAAGGCCCGACGCTGCGGCATTCGCGTGACGGCAGCGGGCGCAGGATCGGCTGGCCTTCGACGTCTTCGGCGCGCGGGCGGATCACGGTGAGGGTGGTCATGGGGCGTCCCTGTCTGAGCGGGTTAGGTGCTACTGAGCATAACCCGCTCGACGGGAGGTTGGCGCTACTGGCTGAAGGCGCCTTCGGACAGTTTGGTCTCGATGATGACTTCGGCAGTGGTCATCAGCTTGTGTACCGGGCAGCGATCGGCCACGTGATGCAGGATGTCGCGCTGCTCGTCGGTGAGCACACCTTTGAGCGTCAGCTTGACGTTGAGCTTGTACTTGCCTTTTTGTTCCTCGGCGCTGTCGTGGGTGACTTCCACGGTGACGCCGGTAAGCGGGATGTCTTTTTTCTGGGCGTAGAGCTTCACGGTCAGCGCCTTGCACGAGGCCAGGGCGGCGTCGAAATAGTCGTGGGGCGAGGGCGCCGAGTCGCTACCGCCCAGGCTTTTGGGCAGGTCGGTGAACAGCTCGTGGTTGTCGATGTTCAAGCTGTGGCGAAAGTTATCGTGGTTCAGGGTATTGACGGTAACAGGCATGGCAAACCTCACGAGGGCAGGAAAAGGTCATGCAGTTATAGAGCATGCTGGCACTTCAGTGTTCCGCGTTTTTTGCAATGGCAGCTCGCGCGATTGCAATGGGCGTTGATATCGCGTTTTCGTCTTACGCAAACGGGACAACGGGCCGATACCTTTCAGGAGACCTGCTGCAGGTGGATGCAGCGCATTCGGAAGGAATCCAGGCATGAGTATCCGTAGTTTGAATATCGCCCCGCGCGCCGGTTTGGGCTTTGGCGTGCTGGCATTGATGGTGTTTGCCCTGGGCGGTTTCGCCCTGCTGCAAATGGCCAATATGCGCCAACAGTCCGATCAGGTAGAGAACAATTGGTTGCCCAGCGTGATGGCGGTGGGGGAGATGGCCCAGGACCTGCTGCGGGTGCGTGCGCTCACCCTGCGTTTGCTGGTCAACCGTGACCCGCAGGCGCTGGCGCAGAACGAGCAGAAACTCACTGACCTGAAAAACGGCCTGCACCGGGCGCAGACGCTCTACGAAGGGCTGATCGTACTGCCCGAAGAGCGTGCGCTGTTTGATCGCTTCAAGGCCCAGGAGCAGCAATACCTGCAGCGCCAGGAGCAGGTGATGGGGTTTTCCAAGGCCAATCAGCTGGAAGATGCGATCAGGATCGTCAACGGTGAGATGAATCAACTGGCCGATGAGTTGGCCGCGACCTTGCACCACCTGGTGACCTTGAACAAGGCCAGTGCCAACCAGGCCGCGAACCTGGCGCAGAGCGTATTCACGCAATCGCGCACGTGGGTGGTCGGCATGATAGTGCTTACCGCATTGATCACCATCGGCCTGGCGGTCTGGCTGACCCGCAGCATCGTGCTGCCGTTGGCGCAGTCGCTGAAGGTCGCCCAGGGCGTGGCGGGCGGCGACCTCACCGGTGAGATCAACGTAACCGGCAACGATGAGCCCGCGCGCTTGCAGCAGGCGCTCAAGGGCATGCAGGCGAACCTGCGCGACACCATCCGACGGATTGCCGAGTCTTCGAACCAATTGGCTTCGGCTTCTGAAGAGCTCAGCTGTGTGACTGAAGATGCGACCCGTGGCTTGCACCAGCAGAACCAGGAAATCGAACAGGCGGCCACGGCGGTCAACCAGATGACCGCCGCGGTGGAGGAGGTGGCGAGCAATGCGGTGGCCACGTCCCAGGCGTCCCGCGAGTCTGACCGCATTGCCCAGCGTGGGCGCGAGCAGGTGCATCAGACCGTGGTGTCGATTGAAGCGCTGGCCGATGACGTCACCTCCAACGCCACTCAGGTCGAGGACCTGGCGCAGAAGGTCTATGGCATCAGCAAGGTGCTGGATGTGATTCGCTCGATTGCCGAGCAGACCAACTTGCTGGCGTTGAATGCCGCGATTGAGGCGGCGCGCGCAGGCGATGCCGGGCGTGGCTTTGCGGTGGTGGCCGATGAGGTGCGGGCCTTGGCCCATCGCACGCAGCAGTCGACCCAGGAAATCGAGTTGATGATCAGCGGGATCCAGCAAGGCACTGATCAGGCCGTCAGTTCGATGCAGCAGAGCAACACCCGGGCGCGCTCTACCCTGGATATCGCCAAGTCGGCGGGCACGGCGTTGGAGGAGATTGCGTCGGCCTTTACCTTGATCAACGAGCGCAACCTGGTGATTGCCAGCGCGTCGGAGCAGCAGGCGGCGGTGGCGCGGGAGGTGGATCGCAATTTGATGAACATTCGCGATCTGGCGCATCAGACGTCGACCGGGGCTAACCAGACCAGTGCGGCGAGCCAGGAGCTGTCGCGGTTGGCGGTGGACCTGAATACCATGGTGGCGCGGTTTTCGGTGTAGGGCTTGAGACCTGGGTGACGCTATCGCAGGCAAGCCAGCTCCCACAGTTGACTGTGTTCGCTATTCAAAATGTGGGAGCTGGCTTGCCTGCGATGAAGGCGACTCGGACTCATTCCATTGCCCACAAAAAAGCCCCGAACCAGTCGGGGCTTTTTCAGGTGATCAACCTGCGGGGCTTACTTGCCCTGCCAGCGTTTCAGTACCAGAGTGGCGTTGGTGCCACCGAAGCCGAAGCTGTTGCTCATCACGGTGTCGATCTTGGCGTTTTCGACGGTCTTGGTCAGGATCGGCATGTCGGCGACGACCGGGTCGATCTCGTCGATGTTGGCCGAGCCGGCCATGAAGTTGCCTTCCATCATCAGCAGGCAGTAGATCGCTTCGTGAACGCCGGCGGCGCCCAGGGAGTGACCCGACAGGCTCTTGGTAGAGCTGATGGCCGGTGCCTTGTCGCCGAATACCGCACGCACACCTTCCATTTCCTTGGCATCGCCGACCGGCGTCGAAGTGCCGTGGGTGTTCAGGTAGTCGATTGGGGTGTCCACGGTGGACATGGCCATCTGCATGCAACGGATGGCGCCTTCGCCGCTTGGCGCAACCATGTCGTAGCCGTCGGACGTAGCGCCGTAGCCGACGATTTCCGCGTAGATTTTTGCGCCACGGGCCAGAGCGTGTTCCAGCTCCTCGACCACTACCATGCCGCCACCGCCGGCGATGACGAAACCGTCACGCTTGGCGTCGTAGGCGCGGGAGGCCTTTTCCGGGGTTTCGTTGTACTGGGTGGACAGCGCGCCCATGGCGTCGAACAGGAACGACTGGCTCCAATGTTCTTCTTCGCCGCCGCCGGCGAAGACGATGTCCTGCTTGCCCAACTGGATCTGCTCGACCGCAGTACCGATGCAATGAGCACTGGTGGCGCACGCGGAGGAGATCGAGTAGTTCACGCCCTTGATGGCGAACGGCGTGGCCAGGCAGGCCGAAACGGTGCTGCCCATGGTCCGTGTGACACGGTACGGGCCAACGCGCTTCACGCCTTTTTCGCGCAGGATGTCCAGCGCTTCCATCTGGTTGAGGGTTGATGCGCCGCCGGAGCCGGCGATCAGGCCGGTGCGTACGTTCGAAACCTGGTCTTCGCTCAGGCCCGAGTCGGCGATGGCGTCTTTCATGGCCAGGTAGGCGTAGGCGGCAGCGTGGCCGACGAAGCGATAGATCTTGCGATCAATCAGTTCTTCGAGGGGCAGGTCGATGGAGCCGGAAACCTGGCTACGCAGACCCATTTCGGCATATTCCGGGTTGAAGCGGATGCCAGGGCGACTTGCACGCAGGTTAGCGGTGACGGTCTCTTTGTCATTGCCCAGGCAAGAAACAATACCCAGACCAGTGATAACGACGCGGCGCATGCGGATAACCCTTAAAAGTTGTCAGTGGAAGTGAATACGCCGACCCGAAGGCCTTCGGCAGTATAGATCTCGCGACCGTCGACAGTCACCGAACCGTCGGCGATAGCGAGGTTCAGCTTGCCCTTGAGGACGCGCTTGATTTGAATGTTGTAGGTGACTTTCTTGGCGGTCGGCAGGACCTGGCCAAAGAACTTCACTTCGCCCGAACCCAGGGCACGACCGCGACCTGGCAGGCCTTGCCAGCCCAGGTAGAAACCGACCAGTTGCCACATGGCATCAAGGCCCAGGCAGCCCGGCATCACAGGGTCGCCTTCGAAATGGCAGGCGAAGAACCACAGATCAGGGGTGATATCCAGCTCGGCGACCAATTCACCTTTGCCGTACTTGCCACCCTCTTCGCTGATATGGGTGATGCGATCCACCATCAGCATGTTCGGGGCGGGCAGTTGCGCGTTACCTGGGCCGAACAGCTCACCGCGACTGCAGCGCAGCAGGTCTTCCCGAGTAAAGGCGTTTTGTTTGGTCATGCGAGCTCCTCAATAATCCCATGCGGCAGGGCAGGGTAAATCTTCCCGGACCGAATGAAGCGTTCATGCCTCATATCGGCAGCCTACACATAGACTATTGCGTTGTAGTGAAAGTCACAGCGTCAAGGTACTCAATGTACACTTGTTCACTGAAATTTTAAACCGAGCCTGTTTATCGGCCCGTTTGGGTGCCTAAGACTGCCGCACTTTCGTCTTTCACGCCAGTCGGAGTTGGCTGATGGCGCCGCGCTATTGCACCCAGCGCTGCAGTATTTGCTGCAAATCCGTGCGTTTGAACGGCTTGGCCAGGTAATCGTTCATTCCGGCTGCCAGACAGGCTTCGCGATCACCCTGCAAGGCGTTGGCCGTCAGCGCGATAATCGGCAGGTCGGCGCAGCCGGGCAGTTGGCGAATCCGGCGGGTGGCTTCGTAGCCGTCGATCAAGGGCAGGCGGCAATCCATCAGGATCGCGGTAAAAATCAGGCTCTCGGCACTGCGGATCGCCTCGGCGCCATCGATGGCCAGGCTCACTTCAAACCCCAGGCTGCGCAACATGGCTTCGACCACGGTGCGATTGACCGGGTTGTCCTCCACCAGCAACACATGGCGGCCATCACCCGCGCTGGCCTTGCCCTCGGCGTCCAGGGCGATCGCCGGCAGGCTGTGCTGGTCGATGGCCAGCGGGATTTCCAGAGTAAACACCGAGCCACGGCCTTCCTGGCTTTGCGCGCGCAGCGTGCCGCCCATACGTTCGGCCAGCGTGCGCGCAATGGGCAAGCCCAGGCCGGTGCCGCCGTAACGTCTGGAAATGGAACTGTCAGCCTGCTGGAACGCATCGAACATCAGTTCCAGGCGTTCGGCGGAAATCCCGATGCCACTGTCGCGCACCGTGCAGGTGAACCACACCAGTTCATGGTCGAGGGTTTGCCAATGGGGCTCGACGGTGACGCTGCCGTGCTCGGTGAATTTGAGCGCGTTACCGATCAGGTTCACCAGGATTTGGCGGATACGGGTCGGGTCACCCTGCACGCGCAAGGCGTCCATGCCCGGCGGAATCGGCAACTCCAGGCTCAACCCGCGCTGCTGTGCGCTGTGCTGGAAGGCCTGGGCACAGCTGTTGATCAGGTCGGCGAGGTTGAAGGGGATATGTTCCAGCTCCAGCGCGGCGCGTTCGATGCGTGAGAAGTCGAGGATGTCGTTGATGACTTTAAGCAGGTGCTCGGTGGACTCCGACGCCAGCGCCGCGTATTCGGTCTGCTCCTCGGTCATCTCGGTGGTTTCCAGCAGTTGCAGCATGCCCAGCACGCCGTTCATGGGCGTGCGCAGCTCGTGGCTCATCATCGCCAGGAAGTCCGACTTGGCGTTGTTGGCCCGTTCGGCCTCCTCGCGGGTCTGGATCAACTGGGCCATGGCCTGCTGCTGTTCGCGGCTGGCCTGGTTAAGGCCTTCGGCGAGGTTGTTGATGTGCCGCGACAAGTCGCCCAGCTCCGAGTCATCGACAATCGGCAGCGGTGTCTTGTAGTCGCCTTGCTGGATGGCTTTTACCGCGTGGCCCATGGCGCTGATCGGCTGCGACAGACTGGCGGCCAGGCGCCGGGCGAGCAGGAAGGTAAACAGCAGGGCGAACAGTGCGAGGATGCCGGCCTTGAACAGAATCTCCTGCTGGCGCTGGCTGAAGGCGTCGTTGGACATGCCGACGATCACCCGGCCCAGGTAATCGGCACGCGGCGCCTTGGGTTCGTTGAGGTTGTCCTGGAAAAAGTCATTGCCCAGCTGGATATGCTGCAAGCGGATGGGGGCCTGGAACACTTTCACCGACAGCGAACGGTCGTGTTTCTCCGAGGGTTGCTCGACATACACCAGGATGTTCTCGGTGCTGTCCTGAATCTCCAGAAAGCGCACATGCGGGGTGGCCAGCGTGGCACGCAGCAGGCTTTCGAGCACATCGTTGTTGCCGGAAATAACCCCGTACTCGGTGGCCGGGGCCAGTTGGTTGGCGATCAACTGGCCGGTGTGGTCGAGCTCCTGGCGCAAGTCCTGGATACGCACGAAGGTAAAGAAGCTGATCAACAGCAGGGTCAGCAACAGCGCCGGGCCCAGGGTGATGAGCTGGGTGCGGGTGTTGATGTCCCAGCGACGACGCAAGGTCATGGGCGTTTTTCTCCTTCGGCCAGGCGGGCGGCGACGGCGGCTTCGTCCACCTGTTCGATCCCCAGTGAGCGCGCGACTTGCGGGTTGCCCACGACTTTGAAGTGTTGCGGGTACAGGCTGCGTGGCCAGTTGGCGGGCGGATGATCCAGCAGCCGGTCGAGTACATCCAGCCAGTCGGCCTGGTCGCTGTAGGTGCTGGCCAGGCTGCCGGCCTTGACGAACCCGGCGTTGGGGCCCACCAGCGGCAGTTGCTGGGCATAGCTGCTGAGCAACAGGTTCTTCACGGTTTTCGGGTTGTACAACTGCGGGTCGTCGAGGCCGAGCAGCACGTCACTGTTCTTGAGCAGGTTTTGCAGCGGGCGGCTGTCGCTGATGTTGTCCCAGCGCTGCGGCACGATTTGCAGGCCCATGGGCGCTGCGTACTCGCGCAGCTCCGGCAGCAGGAACTCACTGTCGCTGCCATAGAGCACACCGATGCGTCGGGCCTGCGGCAGGATGTTGGCGATCAGCTTGAGTTGGCGCGCCAGCGGCGGGTCGCTCCACAACAGGCTGATTTTTGCCGGGTGGGTGGTGCCCAGGCGCTGGCGTGCCTGCAGGCGGCTGATACGCAACACCAGGGTCGGCGGGCCCTGGTCATCCTGCAGGCGCCAGTCGAGGCCGGGCAGGTCCAGCAGGATCAGGCGGGTGGCGGGCGGCAACCGGCTCGGCGCGGGCAAGTCTTTGAGCGGGACAAAGCTCACCTGGTCTTCGGGGCGCTGCCGGGCCAGGGCTTGGGTAAATGCCTGAACGCCGGCACCGTCTTCGGCGGCGGTCAACAGGATATCGGCGCTCCACGCCGGCGCGGTCAGCAGCAGGCACACCAGCAGCAAGGCACGGCGCCAGAGCCGAAAGATAAAGAAGGGGGTCATCCGTGACTGAGCGCTCATGTCAGAATTCCAGCTCCGCGCTGAAATAGAGGACATGGCGACTGTCGTAGTGGTTATCGGCCCAGGTGGTGGGCTGGTTATCGAGGCGTTGTTGCAACATGCCGGCCAGCTCCACATTGGCTTTGCCCAGGGCAATGCGCTTGGCCACCCGCAGGTCGACCCGTTCGAAGCGATATTGGTTGAGCGCATCGTCGCCATAGTAGAACAGCGCACTGGACCAGCCGTGGCCCCACTCGCGCAGCCAACCGGCCGAGCCGCTGTTGCGCGCGGTTTGCGCCTTGTCCAGCGGGTTGCTGGATGCGGCGTCGACGTAAGCATAGGTCAGGCGCAGGCGGTCGGTATTGCTCATGCGCCAGTCGAACTGCGATTCGGCGCCGGTGAACCGTGCGCTGTTAGCGTTGCTGGCAATGTATTGGTTGTTGCGCAGCGGTGAGCTGATCATCTCGGTGATTTCGTCGTAGAACAGTTTCACGTCGACATTCAACCCGAAGTCGGCAAAGAAGCCGTTGTAGCCCAGCTCTCGTGAACGCATCAACTCTTTATCGAGGTTGCCGGGGCCCCGCGTCACCACAAAATATTGCCCGGAGTTCTGCCCGTAGGTCGGGGAGCTCAAGTTGGTGACGCGGTAGCTCCAGTTGACGTTGTTCTCGAACATGTCGGGCGAGCGAATCGCCTCGGAGTACACCGCCCGCAGGCCGTGGCGCGGGTTGATCAGGTAGTTGACCGCCACCCGCGGCGTCAGCGAGTTGCCGCTCAAGTGGGTGTCTTCGTACATGGCGCCGCCTTGCAGCAGCCAGTGTTCGCTGGCGCGCCATTCCAGGTGGCCGAACAAGCGCCAGGTGGTGTCGTCAAGGGTGCCGTTGAAGTAGGTGTCGGAGTCGGCGCGGTCGTAACGGTAGTTCATGCCGCTGACCAGGCGCAGGCTGTCGGACAGGCTCAGGGTGTCCTGGATCTCCAAGTCGTAGCGGCTTTCGCGGGTGCTCTGGTCGATATCACCGCAGACGCTCTGGTTGGCGCCGTCGCGCCACTGTTCCAGGACTTGCTTGGCCAGGCCCTGCTCAGTGCTGCTGCCAGGCGGTAAACTGTCTGGTTTGTAACTGTTCATGTGCCGGGCCAGCTGTTCGGCATAGTTGGGGTTCAGTTGCCACAACCGCGTCAGCTCCGGGCTGAACGAGACCTTGGCATCACAGGCTTTCCAGACCTGCTGTCGGTCCCATTGCTGGGCCGAGCCCTGAATGTACAGGCTGTGCTCGGGGTTGAAGTCGACGTTCCAGCGCAACGACCCGGCATAGTCCTTGGCGACGGCATCGGAATTGGTGCCGCCTTCGGTAATCCCGGCAAATACCGGCGTGTAGGTATAAGGACGCTGGTTGGTGCCTTCCTTAGCGTCAAATTGCCAGTCGAGGCTCTGTTGCGCGTTCAGGGTCTGGCTCACCGCCAGGCTGAAGCGGTTGAGGCGGCGGCTGTCACGGCGGTCGGCGCCGACGGCATCGCTGTCAAAGCCATCGTCCTGCTGACCGGACAAGGACAGGCGCAAGTCACCGGTTTCCCAACCCACGCCCTGGCTGGCGTAGTAGTCGTTGATGCCGCGCTGGCCACGGATGACTTTAATCCGCGAACCGTGGCTGTTGGCCGGTGAGCGCGTGAGGATATTGACCACCGCCATCAGCGCGTTGGCGCCGTAGCTGACGGTGTTGGGGCCACGGAACACCTCGATGCGCTCGATATCTTCCATGGCCACCGGGATGTCGCTCCAGTCCACGGTGGCAAGGCCCGCGCGGTACACCGAGCGCCCGTCGATCAACACTTGCATGCGCCGCGCGTCGCTGGCGCTGGTGCCGTGGTAGTTCACCGCGGCCTGGTTGCCGCTGGTGTAGCCGACCATCATACCCGGCACCAGCCGCAGCAGCTCGGCGATGTCGCGTGCGCCGCTGGCCTTGATCAGCTCGCTGTCGATCACCGTCATGCTGCCGGGCACGGCCGCGGCCGATTGCTTGAGGCGTGTGGCGGTCAACACTTGCGGCAGCGGCTGGCTGTCGAGAAACAGGTCATCAGCCAGCGCAGGGGTGCTGCACAGCAACATCAGCAACAGCGATGAGCGAGGAGGAGGGCCCAGATACACGGCACGGCCTTGATAATTACGGATAGCCGCCCATGTTAACTGAGGTGGGGCCATTTGCCAGTCGTGGGACTTGCAATTACTTCACACAAGTGTGGCATTTTCCGACAAGCGCACGAATTGACGCGGGGGCTGGCCGCAAGCGGGTCGCCCCGTATAATGCCGCCATCGCCATGTAAGGATTAACGGATTGCATATGACTGAACAGCGCCCTATTGCGGTCCTGGGAGGCGGAAGTTTTGGTACCGCCGTGGCTAACCTGCTGGCTGAGAATGGCCACGCGGTGCGCCAGTGGATGCGCGATCCCGAGCAGGCCGAGGCCATCCGCGTGCATCGGGAAAACCCCCGTTACCTTAAAGGCATCAAGATTCATCCGGCGGTGGAACCGGTCACCGACCTGTTGGCGACGCTGACCGACTGTGACCTGTGTTTTGTCGCGCTGCCTTCCAGCGCCTTGCGCTCGGTGTTGGCGCCCCACGCTGAGCGCCTGGCCGGCAAGCTGCTGGTCAGCCTGACCAAAGGCATTGAGGCGCAGACCTTCAAGCTGATGAGCGAAATCCTCGCCGAGATCGCCCCGCAGGCGCGCATCGGCGTGCTGTCCGGGCCGAACCTGGCGCGGGAAGTCGCCGAGCACGCGCTGACCGCCACGGTGGTGGCCAGCGAAGACGAGGCGCTGTGCGAACGTGTCCAGGCTGTGCTGCATGGCCGTACCTTTCGCGTCTACGCCAGTGGCGACCGCTTCGGCGTCGAGCTGGGCGGGGCGCTGAAAAACGTCTACGCGATCATCGCCGGCATGGCCGTGGCCCTGGGCATGGGCGAGAACACCAAGAGCATGCTGATCACCCGCGCGCTGGCGGAAATGACCCGATTTGCGGTGAACCAGGGCGCCAACCCGATGACCTTCCTCGGGTTGGCCGGCGTAGGCGACTTGATCGTCACCTGCTCGTCGCCCAAAAGCCGTAACTATCAGGTCGGTTTCGCCCTCGGCCAGGGCCTGAGCCTGGAAGACGCGGTTACGCGCCTGGGCGAAGTCGCCGAAGGCGTCAACACCCTCAAGGTGCTGAAGGCCAAGGCCCAGGAAGTCGGTGTGTACATGCCGCTGGTCGCCGGGCTGCACGCGATCCTGTTTGAAGGGCGCACCTTGAACCAGGTGATCGAGCTGCTGATGCGCGCCGAGCCCAAAACCGACGTCGACTTTATTTCCACCAGTGGTTTCAACTGAGGAACGCGCACATGAACGATCCGAAAGACAGCCCAAAATACGAGTCCATCCTCCTGCGTATCCTGTGGATGCTGGTGTTTGCGCTGGTGTGGCAAGTGGCGCAGTTCCTGCTCGGTGCGCTGGTGGTGGTGCAGCTGATTTATCGCCTGATCTACGGCGCGCCGAACCTGGGCCTGATGAATTTTGGCGACAGCCTCAGCCAGTTCCTGGCGCAGATCGGCCGTTTCGGCAGCTTTCACACCGAGCAGAAACCCTGGCCGTTCGCCGATTGGCCAACCCCACGCGCACCCGAAGGCGAAGCCGCCCACAGCGTGCCGCCCGCGCCGCACCCGGTGCGTGATGAGGAGCCGAAGCTGTGAAGCTATGGATTTTGCGTCACGGTGAAGCCGAAGGGCATGCGCGCACCGACGCCGAGCGCAACCTCACCGAGCATGGTCGTGGCGAAGTGTTGCGCAGTGCCGCGCACCTGATTGGCCAGCCCATCAGTGCCATTATCGCCAGCCCCTATGTGCGGGCGCAGCAAACCGCGCAGTTGGTGCGTGAGGTGCTGGGTTTCGAGCCGCAGGTCCGCACGGTGCCGTGGTTGACGCCTGAGGGCAACCCGCTGCAAGTGCTGGAAAAGCTCGACACCGATGACAACGTGCTGCTGGTCAGCCACCAACCCTTGGTGGGCAGCCTGATCAGCTTTTTGCAGCATGGTCACCCGCGCCAGCCAGAGCCGATGCACACCGCCAGCCTGGCGGAGCTGGAAGGCGATTTTCCGCTGGCAGGGCTGATGAGCCTGGTCAACGTAAAAAACCCATAAGCTGGATCGCTTCTTTTTGTGTGCTATATAGTCAACCAAGCAAGTGCTTGGTTGGCTATCATCGGATCACAAAGGAGCGCGTCCCATGCCTGTCGCTTTTCGTTTGCCGTTGCAGGTCTTCTTCGAACGTGAAGCGCGACACCCGCGCAAACCTTTCCTGGTGCAACCCATCGGCGGCGGCGAGGTGCAGACGCTCACCTGGGGCGATGTCGGCCATCAGGCCCGATGTGCCGCGCATTGGCTGCGCGCCCGGGCATTGCCCCAGGGCTCGCACATTGCCCTGATCTCGAAAAACTGCGCGCACTGGATCATTGCCGACCTGGCGATCTGGATGGCCGGGCATGTGTCGGTGCCGTTGTACCCCAACCTCACGGCGGACTCCGTCAACCATGTGCTCACGCATTCGGAGGCGGCGCTGGTGTTGATCGGCAAGCTGGATGACTGGCCCGCCATGGCGCCCGGCATCCCGGCCGGTTTGCCGACCATCAGCCTGCCGTTGTGCCCGGCCGGCGACTTTGATTTCAGCTGGGCAGACCTGCAAGCCAGTTCACCGATTCAGGACAACCCTTTGCCTGAGGCCGCGAGCCTGGCCACCATTGTCTACACCTCCGGCACCACCGGCTTGCCCAAAGGTGTGATGCAAACCTTCGGTGCCTTGGGGTTTGCCGCCACGCGCGGCACGCAAATATTTGGCTTGGGCGAGGACGACCGGCTGCTGTCCTACCTGCCGTTGTGCCATGTGGCAGAGCGCATGTTTGTCGAGTTGGCGGCGATCTATACCGGGCAAACCGTGTTTTTCGCCGAAAGCCTCGACACCTTCCTGACCGACCTGCGCCGGGCGCGCCCCACGGCCTTGTTCGGCGTCCCGCGTATCTGGACCAAGTTCCAGATGGGCGTCTACGCCAAAATCCCGGAAAAACGCCTCGATACCCTGTTGCGCCTGCCTTTTATCGGCAAGCGCGTCGGCCACAAAGTGTTGGTCGGGTTGGGCCTGGATGCGCTGCGCATCGCGCTGTCCGGCGCCGCCCCGGTGCCGGAAGCCTTGCTGCGCTGGTATCAACGCCTGGGCCTGGACGTGCTGGAGGTGTATGGCATGACCGAAAGCTGCGGCTATTCCCATGTATGCCGCCCTGGCCAGCAAACGCTCGGCTGGATCGGCTTGCCGTGCCCTGGCGTTGAGGTGCGCATCGACCCGATGGGCGAAGTGCAGGTGCGCAGCGGCGCGACCATGCTCGGTTACTTCAAGGACCCGCAGAAAACCGCCGAAACCCTCACCGACGATGGCTTCCTGCGCACCGGCGACAAGGGCGAGCAGGATGCTGACGGCCGCCTGCGCCTGACCGGGCGTCTCAAGGAGATCTTCAAGACCAGCAAGGGCAAGTACGTGGCCCCGGCGCCGATCGAAAACCGCCTGGCTGAACACGCGCGCATCGAACAGGTGTGCGTGGTCGGCGATGGTTTGCTGGCGCCGATGGGCCTGTGCGTGTTGTCGGCCGGCAGCCAGGACCGACAGGCACTGCGCAGCAGCCTGGAACGCTGGCTGGAACAGGTCAACGGCGCGTTGGACAAGCACGAGCGGTTGCGCCAACTGGTGGTGGTCAAAGACAGTTGGGCAGTAGAGAACGGCTTTCTGACGCCGACTTTGAAGATAAAACGCAACGTGATCGAGTCGACTTACGGCGCACAATTTTCGGCCTGGAGCGAACGCAGCGAGCCGATTGTGTGGCAGGATTAGGGTCGTAATAAAACCAATAAGGACGATTTCATGAGCTTGTGGCGCACCCAACCGAATATCGAGCAACTCAACGCCAGCCAGAAAAACACCATCGGTGAATTGCTGGATATCCGTTTCGAAAGCTTCGACGACGAGTCCCTGACCGCGAGCATGGTGGTCGACCAGCGCACCCACCAACCGTACGGCCTGCTGCACGGTGGCGCGTCGGTGGTGCTGGCCGAAAGCGTCGGTTCCATGGCGGCTTACCTGTGCATTGATGCCAGCAAGTTCTATTGCGTGGGCCTTGAGGTCAACGCCAACCACCTGCGTGGTGTGCGCAGCGGGCGGGTGACGGCGGTGGCGCGGGCGATTCATATCGGCCGTACTACGCAGGTCTGGGACATTCGCTTGACCAGCGACGATGGCAAGGCCAGCTGCGTGTCGCGCCTGACCATGGCCGTGGTGCCGTTGGGCGAGAAGCCGCCGGCACGATAGGCGTGGCGTGAGTGTCATCATTCCTGGCGGTTACAGTCATTGCTGTACGGTTAAAGGCTGGTGACAATTCACTTCTGTTCTCGTAGATGGATCCTGTATGTCGCAGCACGTGTTTTTTGCCCATGCCAATGGCTTTCCTTCGGCCACGTACGGCAAGTTGTTTGCCGCCCTGGCCCCGGAATACGCGGTGGCGCATTTGCCGCAGCACGGTCACGACCCCAGGTTTCCGGTGGATGACAACTGGCAGAACCTGGTGGACGAGCTGATCCACCACCTGAAACAGCAACCGGAACCGGTGTGGGGCGTGGGCCATTCCTTGGGCGGCGTACTGCACTTGCACGCCGCCATGCGCTGCCCGCAGCTGTACCGTGGCGTGGTGATGCTCGATTCGCCGGTGTTGACCCGCGCTGACCGCTGGGTGATTCGCGCCGCCAAGCGCTTTGGTTTTATCGACCGTCTGACGCCGGCGGGGCGCACCTTGGGGCGACGGGAAGAATTCAGTGACCTGGCAGCTGCACGCAGCTATTTCGCCGGCAAAACGCTGTTTCGCGGTTTCGACCCGGAGTGCTTTGACGCGTACCTGCAACACGGCCTGCAACAGGTGGGCGATCGCCTGCGCTTGCGCTTTGACCCGGCCACCGAGATCAGTATCTACCGAGGCGTGCCCCACACCAGCCCAGGCCAGGTTCGCCAATTGAAGGTGCCGCTGGCGGTGGTGCGCGGTCGCCAGAGCCGGGTGGTGATGCGTCACCATGCCAGTGGTGTCGACCGCCTGCCCATGGGCGAAATGCTCACCATGCCCGGCGGCCACATGTTTCCCCTCGAACGCCCCCAGGACACCGCGACGTTGATCAAGAACCTGTTTTCCCGCTGGCAAGCCCGCGAGCGCAGCTGCGCATGAGCAACCCGGTCGAAGAAGTGCGCCTGAGCCTGCCGCATATCGAATTGGCCGCGCATCTGTTCGGGCCTGAAGACGGCCTGCCGGTGATCGCTTTGCATGGCTGGCTGGACAACGCCAACAGCTTTGCGCGGCTGGCGCCCAAGCTTGAGGGGTTGCGCATCGTTGCGCTGGACATGGCCGGGCATGGGCATTCGGCCCATCGGCCTGGTGGGGCCGGTTATGCCTTGTGGGATTATGTGTTTGATGTGCTGCAAGTGGCTGAACAACTGGGCTGGAAACGTTTTGCATTACTTGGCCATTCCCTGGGCGCCATCGTTTCCCTGGTGCTGGCCGGGGCGTTGCCGGAACGTGTCACTCACCTGGGGTTGATCGACGGCGTGATCCCGCCGACCGCTGCTGGCGAGAACGCTGCCGAGCGCCTCGGCATGGCGTTGCAGGCGCAATTGAGGTTGCAAGACAAGCGCAAACCGGTCTACAGCACCTTGGACCTCGCGGTGCAAGCGCGCATGAAAGGCGTAGTGGCGGTCAGCCGTGAAGCCGCCGAACTGCTGGCCCAGCGCGGTTTGATGCCCGTGCCGGGCGGCTACACCTGGCGCACCGACGCGCGCTTGACCCTGGCATCGCCGATGCGCCTGACCGATGAGCAGGCGATGGCTTTCGTGCGGCGTGTGGGTTGCCCTACACAGTTGGTCGTCGCGGCTGACGGCCTGTTGGCGAAACATTCCGAATTGCTTTCTCAGCTACCTTTTACGGTGAGCACGCTGCCGGGCGGCCATCATTTACACCTTAATGATGAGCCCGGCGCGATCCTTGTTGCAGACTGTTTCAATCGGTTCTTCTCCACGCCTTGACTTGGCGGGGTCAACTGCCGAGGCTGGGCGGATTGAAAGGGAGTCAACCATGTACGAACTCAACACTGCTGTGCACTTCGATGGCCAGGGCTCACTCATCCGATGAGCCTGCGTAAAGAATGTCTCCGTGCCCTTGGGCTGTGCTGTTTCAGCCCCCTGGTGTTCGCCGCCGATGTGCCAGGCAGCCAGGATCTGCCGGCCGTGGCCCGTCAGGTCGATGCGCAAATCGTCGATTATCGCCCCGCTGAAGAAAAAGAACGCATCTACCCCATGGGCGCGATCCGCAAGATCAGCGGCCAGCTGCGCTACGAAGGCCAGGCCACGGCCCGCGGCCAAACCACTGCCATCACCTATGAACTGCCCGCCGAGCACACCTCCAGCGCCGCCTTTATCGCGACACGTGAAGCGTTGCAGGCCAAGGGCGCGCAGCTGTTGTTCTGGTGCCAGGCGCGTGATTGCGGCGAAAGCAGCCTGTGGGCCAATGAAGTGTTCGGCAATGCCAAGCTGGTCGGCGCCGACGGCCAGCAGGAATACCTGCTGCTGCGCCTGGCAGCCCCGCAGGACCACTCGTTGGTGGCGCTGTATGGCATTACGCGCGGCAACCGCCGTGCTTATCTGCATGTAGAACAACTGGACGCCGACGCGCCCTTGGGCGACTTGCTGCCCACCTCGGCGACCTTGCTGCGCGAGCTGAAAAGCACCGGCGAGCTGGACTTTCCGGCACTCGGCAACGCGCCTGACACCACCTGGCTGACCTTGATTTCCCGTGGTTTGAACCTCGACGCCACCTTGCGCGTGAGCCTCACCGGGCCGACCGCCGAGGCCTGGCGCCAGGGCCTGATCGACAGCGGTGTGCGTGCCGCCCGCCTGGAAACCGGCAGCGGTGACGCTAAGGGTTTGCACCTGCATCTGATACGCTGACCGTTATAAGGCGAACGGACCCGTGCCGTTCGCCTAAGCTCTCTTCCTACAGCCTTATTCTCGAGATACCCGATGCTCAATAACGATCGCCTACTGGTGCAAATCCTGCTGCTGGTGTTGTTTGGTGCCAGCTTCTGGGTGATGGCGCCGTTCTGGTCGGCGCTGTTCTGGGGCGCGGTGCTGGCGTTTGCCAGCTGGCCGCTGATGCGTTTGCTCACGCGCTGGCTGGGTGGCCGCGAATCCCTGGCGGCGGGCATCCTCACGTTGGGCTGGATGTTGCTGGTGGCGGTGCCGCTGGTGTGGCTGGGGTTCAACCTGGCCGACCATGTGCGCGATGCGGTGGGCCTGATCAAGGATATCCAGGTTGACGGCTTGCCCGCCGCCCCTGCCTGGCTGAACTCGATCCCCTTTGTTGGCGAGCGGCTGGTGGCGACCTGGGACAGCATCGACCAACAGGGTGCAGCGCTGATGGTCAGCATCAAGCCGTACCTGGGGCAGGTGGGCAACTGGCTGTTGGCGCGCAGTGCGCAAATTGGTGGCGGTATTCTTGAGCTGACCCTGAGCCTGGTGTTCGTGTTCTTCTTTTACCGTGATGGGCCACGGCTGGCGATGTTTGCCCATCGGTTGCTGGAGCGCCTGATCGGCGAGCGCGCCGGTTACTACATCGAACTGGTGGCCGGCACTGTGCAGCGGGTGGTCAACGGCGTGATTGGTACGGCGGCGGCCCAGGCCCTGCTGGCGCTGATCGGCTTCCTGATTGCCGGCGTGCCGGGCGCGCTGGTGCTGGGCATCGTCACCTTCCTGCTCAGCCTGATCCCCATGGGCCCGCCGCTGGTGTGGATTCCCGCCACGGCCTGGCTGGCATGGAAGGGCGACTACACCTATGCGGTGTTCCTCGGTGTCTGGGGCACGTTCATCATCAGTGGCGTGGACAACGTGCTCAAGCCGTACCTGATCAGCCGAGGCGGCAATCTGCCGCTGGTCATCGTGCTGTTGGGTGTGTTTGGCGGCTTGATTGCCTTTGGCTTCATCGGCCTGTTTATCGGCCCGACCTTGTTGGCGGTGGCCTACAGCCTGCTGACGGATTGGAGCGCGACCCAGTCCCAGGACCGTCGCGAAGATAAAGCGCTTTAAGCCCTCGGCAAGTACATCACGGCCGTCAGGCCACCGCCTGGGGTTTCCTCCAGGCTCAGGTGGCCGCCGAGGCGCTCCACGGCTTCCTTGGAAATGGTCATGCCCAGGCCGACGCCACCGGAGTTGCGGTTGCGTGAGCCTTCGAGGCGAAAGAACGGTTCGAACACCGCCTCGCGTTTATCGGCTGCAATCCCAGGCCCGTGGTCGATCACGCGGATCACCAGGGCGCCACGGCTGTCTGCCAACTCAATACGCGCCGTGCCGGCATACCGCAGGGCGTTGTCGATCAGGTTGTTGAGGCACGAACGCAGTGCCATCGGTTGCACCTGCAACGGCGCGCAAGTGCCGCAAAACTGCACGTCCGCGCCTTGGTCCTGGGCGTTTTCGCTGAGGGACTCGACCAGCGCCTGCACGTCGAGCCAGTGCCGGGTCTCGCTGGTGCGCTGTTCGTGCAGGTAGCTCAAGGTGGCGTCGAGCATGCCGATCATGTCGTCCAGGTCCTGGCGCATCTGGCCTTGCAGCCTGGGGTCTTCGATTTGCTCCAGGCGCAGCTTGAGGCGTGACAGCGGCGTACGCAGATCATGGGAGACGGCGCCGAGCATGCGCGCGCGCTGGCTGACTTGCTCGCGGATGCGCTTTTGCATCAGGTTGAAGGTCGATGCAGCCTGGCGCGCTTCCCGTGGCCCGGACTCGTTGAGCGGCGGGCTGTCGAGGTCAAGACTCAAGCGTTCGGCGGCTGCACTCAGGCGCTGGATCGGCCGGCTCAGCAGTTTGGCGCCGTACCAGGCGGCGATGATCAGCGAGATAAACTGAAAGGTCAGCGGCACCACGGGGCCGCCGTACCACGGCCGGTGATGGCGGGCCAATGGCTTCATCGTGCCGTCCGGTTGCTCGACAAAGGTTTCCTGGGGCGGCGGTGGGGGCGGGCCGTAGTGGCGGAACCAGAAGATCGCCAGCACATGAGCGAGCACAATAGCCACCAGCAATACGCCGAACAGCCTGCCAAACAGCGTATTGAAGGTGGCGCGCATCAACCGATATCCCGGGCGTCGAACAGGTAGCCTTCGCCGCGCACGGTCTTGATCAGTTGCGGGGCTTTCGGGTCATCCCCAAGCTTCTGGCGCAGGCGCGATACGAGCAGATCGATGCTGCGGTCGAAGGCTTCGATGGATCGGCCACGGGCAGCATCCAGCAATTGTTCGCGGCTCAGCACACGGCGCGGGCGCTCGATGAACACCCACAGCAGGCGAAATTCCGCATTGGACAGCGGCACCACCAGGCCATCGTCGGCCACCAGTTGGCGCAGTACGCTGTTGAGGCGCCAGTTGTCGAAACGGATGTTGGCGCGCTGCTCGGTGCGGTCATCGCGCACCCGGCGCAGGATGGTCTGGATACGCGCCACCAGCTCGCGCGGCTCGAACGGCTTGGACATATAGTCATCGGCGCCCAGTTCCAGGCCGATGATGCGGTCGGTGGGTTCGCAGCGTGCGGTGAGCATCAAAATCGGGATGTCCGACTCGGTGCGCAACCAACGGCACAGCGACAGGCCGTCTTCGCCCGGCAGCATCAGGTCGAGTACTACTACATCAAAGGTTTCGGCTTGCATGGCGGTGCGCATGGCCGTGCCGTCGGTGACGCCGGTGGCGAGAATATTGAAGCGGGCCAGGTAGTCGATCAGCAGTTCGCGGATCGGCAGGTCGTCATCGACGATCAGCGCGCGGGTGTTCCACCGCTTGTCTTCGGCGATCACCGCGCCTTTTTGCTCTTCGTTTACAGAGACGGTAGGGGTATGCATAGTGCGATCATCTGCCTGGGTTGTTGCATTGAGCATAGGCGCCCGGTTCCATGGCTGGAAGTGCCGGGCGAGCGGTCATGTGCGCGAGGCTAGTCGCGGGGCGTGTTGAGGGCATGTCGGGAATGTATCGGTCTTGACACAATGACTCGAAATCCCCGGTTATGCGCGCTTGATCAGCATTTTACCGATCATCGGATCCCGCAACGGCGCCGCTTGCGCTACAATCCGCGCCGATTTCGACTTGCCTGAGAGCCCATTCCAATGCCCGTCTGCCAGACTCCTATCATCGTCGCCCTGGATTACCCCACTCGTGACGCCGCACTGAAGCTGGCTGACCAGTTGGACCCCACGCTTTGCCGGGTCAAGGTCGGCAAGGAACTGTTCACCAGCTGCGCCGCCGAAATCGTCGGCACCCTGCGTGACAAAGGCTTCGAAGTATTCCTCGACCTGAAATTCCATGACATCCCCAACACCACGGCCATGGCGGTTAAAGCCGCCGCCGAAATGGGCGTGTGGATGGTCAACGTGCACTGCTCCGGCGGCCTGCGCATGATGAACGCCTGCCGCGAAGTGCTCGAGCAGCGCAGCGGCCCCAAACCCTTGTTGATCGGTGTGACCGTGCTGACCAGCATGGAGCGCGAAGACCTGGCCGGCATCGGCCTGGACATCGAGCCGCAGGAGCAGGTCCTGCGCCTGGCGGCATTGGCGCAGAAGGCTGGCCTGGATGGCCTGGTCTGTTCGGCCCTGGAGGCCCAGGCGCTGAAGACCGCGCACCCGTCGCTGCAACTGGTGACCCCGGGGATACGCCCGGCAGGCAGCGCCCAGGATGACCAGCGTCGTATCCTGACGCCGCGTCAGGCCCTGGATGCCGGCTCGGACTACCTGGTGATCGGTCGCCCGATCAGCCAGGCGGCGGATCCGGCCAAGGCACTGGCGGCAGTTGTCGCCGAAATCGCCTGATGATCGTTCCCACGCTCTGCGTGGGAACGCCTCTTGTGACGCTCTGCGTCACGCTTTGGGACGCAGAGCGTCCCGGGCTGCATTCCCACGCAGAGCGTGGGAACGATCGGGTCAGCTGACTTTAAGCACCAACTTCCCAAAGTTCTCGCCGTTGAACAGCTTCATCAACGTCTCCGGGAACGTCTCCAGCCCCTCGACAATATCTTCCTTGCTCTTGAGCTTGCCCTGGGCCATCCAGCCGGCCATCTCCTGCCCGGCGGCGGCAAAGTTCGCCGCGTGGTCCATCACCACAAACCCTTCCATGCGCGCACGATTGACCAGCAACGACAAATAGTTGGCCGGGCCTTTCACCGCCTCTTTATTGTTGTACTGGCTGATTGCGCCGCAGATCACCACCCGCGCCTTCAGGGCCAGGCGGCTGAGCACGGCGTCGAGAATGTCGCCGCCAACGTTATCAAAATACACATCCACGCCTTTGGGGCACTCGCGCTTGAGGGCGGCTGGCACGTCTTCGCTTTTGTAATCGATGGCTGCGTCAAAGCCCAGTTCATCAATGAGGAATTTGCACTTGTCGGCGCCCCCGGCAATGCCCACCACGTGGCAGCCCTTGAGCTTGGCAATTTGCCCGGCAATGCTGCCCACCGCACCGGCGGCGCCGGAGATCACCACCGTTTCACCGGCCTTGGGCGCGCCGGTGTCAAGCAGGGCGAAGTAGGCGGTCATGCCGGTCATGCCCAGCGCTGACAGGTAGCGCGGCAGCGGTGCCAGTGTTGGGTCCACCTTATAAAAACCGCGCGGCTCGCCCAGGAAATAATCCTGCACGCCCAGGGCGCCGTTCACATAATCACCCACCGCGAATTTCGGGTTGTTCGAGGCAATCACCTTGCCCACGCCCAGCGCCCGCATGACTTCGCCGATGCCGACCGGTGGAATGTAGGATTTTCCCTCGTTCATCCAGCCACGCATGGCCGGGTCCAGGGACAGGTATTCATTGCGCACCAGCACTTGCCCGTCCGCTGGCGTGCCCACCGGCACTTCCTGGTAGGTGAAGGTCTCCCGCGTGGCCGCACCGACCGGGCGTTTGGCGAGCAGGAATTGGCGGTTGGTCTGGGCAGTCATGGCAGGGACTCTTCAAAAAGTGAGCCTTGAGTGATAGACCTTCATCGGCTTGGGGGCAAGGTAAAGGGTGAGTGCGAATGCCCGCCGATAGGTCGGGTTGATAGTTGGCCCCTGCGTCTTATCACTGCCATTCATGCGACCCCAACCGGCCATATGATAGTGCTGACGCGCCCGCCATGCGCTTGGCTAGACTCGGCCCACGGCCATTTCTTGCATAGGACATCCCCCATGAGCATGACGTTTTCCGGCCAGGTCGCCCTGGTGACCGGCGCCGCCGCCGGTATTGGCCGCGCCACTGCGCTGGCATTTGCAGCAGAAGGCTTGAAAGTAGTGGTAGCCGACCTGGATGTGGCGGGCGGCGAGGGCACGGTTGCGTTGATTCAACAAACAGGCGGCGAAGCGCTGTTCGTGCGCTGCAATGTCACGCTGGAGGCCGATGTGCAGCAATTGATGGCACAGACCATCGCCGCCTATGGGCGCCTGGACTATGCCTTCAACAACGCCGGCATCGAGATCGAGAAGGGCAAGCTGGCCGACGGCAGCCTGGATGAGTTCGATGCAATCATGGGCGTCAACGTCAAGGGCGTATGGTTGTGCATGAAGTATCAACTGCCGCTGTTGCTGGCCCAGGGCGGTGGTGCGATCGTCAACACCGCCTCGGTCGCCGGGTTGGGCGCTGCGCCGAAGATGAGCATCTATGCGGCGTCCAAGCACGCCGTGATCGGCCTGACCAAATCGGCCGCCATCGAATATGCAAAGAAGAAAATCCGCGTGAATGCAGTGTGCCCTGCGGTGATCGACACCGACATGTTCCGCCGTGCCTATGAAGCAGATCCGCGCAAAGCCGAGTTCGCCGCCGCCATGCACCCGGTCGGGCGCATTGGCAAGGTCGAGGAAATCGCCAGTGCCGTGCTGTACCTGTGCAGCGATGGGGCAGCGTTTACCACAGGGCAAGCCTTGGCGGTGGATGGTGGCGCGACGGCTATCTAGGACTCAATGCCATGCACTCTTGGAAAAGGATAGGGTCGCTGTGGGGCGTTTCCATGGCTGGCACAAGGCCTCGTCAGAATGTGTATCAGAAGGTAAATAAGTCAATAAAATCAATACTTTAATAAGAGTTTACGGCCGGTTTTAGCGAGCTTCTGTGCTTAACTGTTTGGGGTTGAATAACAGACAGTTGAAGTGAGTGGCTCATGGATTTAGGGATCGATCGACAAGCCCTTGTACCGGTGGTGCAGCAAATCGTCAGCGCGGTGGCGCAATGGATACGCAAGAGCGGCGCGAGCCCCGGTACGCGCTTGCCGTCCATCCGGCAACTGGCCCTCGACAACCTGCTCAGCCAGTCCAGCGTGATAGAGGCTTTCGAGCGAATGGTCGCCCAGGGTTTACTGGCGTCCAGGCAAGGCTCGGGATTTGTGGTCGCCCAGCCGGCTGTTTGCCTTGAAAGCCACTGGTATGAGGGGGCGGAGCTGGGTTGGGGCGACTATGTCGATGGCCCGTTGGGCGAGTTGAAGCTCGGTTGCGGCTGGCTGCCGGACACCTGGCGTGAAAGCGATGACCTGTGCTACGCGATACGGGAAATCAGCCGCACCGACACGGGCGGCCTCTTTAACTACAGCACGCCACTGGGCCTGCCGGCATTGCGCGAGCAGTTACTCAAGCGGCTGACCCAGATAAAGGTGGCCACCTGCCTGGATCGCATCCTGACCACCCATGGTGCCAGCCATGCACAGGACCTGTTGATACGCTCGCTGCTCAAGGCCGGCGATACGGTGGTGGTCGAGACGCCGGGCTACGCCAACCTCTATCGACAGTTGGAGCGTCATGGCGTCACGTTGCTGGAAGTTCCGCGCACCGTGGGCGGCCCGGACATGCCGGTGCTCGAGCAACTGCTGCTGCGCCATCGCCCCAAGTGCCTGTTCATCAACTGCCTGTACCACAACCCCACGGGCACCAGCTTGTGCCGCGCCGTGGCCGAGCGGTTGCTGGAGCTTTCGCACCGTGATGGCTTCCTGATCATTGAAGAGGACGTTTTCGGCGACCTGCAGCACGCCAGTTGCACGCGGCTGTCGGCCTTGCCCCATGATGACCGGGTGATCTACGTATCAAGCTTTTCCAAGACCCTGAGCAGTGCCCTGCGCGTGGGTTACGTCAGTGCCGGCGCGGCCATCGTTGCGCGAATGGCCAGCCTCAAGACCCTGACCGGTATCGGCACGTCACGGTTTGCCGAAACAGTGGTCGCCGCGCTGTTGGCCAATGGTACTTACCGCAAATGGGTGCAACGCCTGCGCAAGCGTTTGAATGCGCAAATGGCAGCCACTCTGGAGGTGCTGGAGGATGAGGAATGGCAGGTGTTTGCCGTGCCTGCCGGCGGTATGTTCGTGTGGGCGCGGCCGGGTCTGGGCGATCATTCCCGGTTGCAGGCGTGCGCGCGCAGGCTTGGCGTCTTGCTGTCATGCGGGGCGCTGTTTACTCCCCGCGGCGAACACAGTGACTGGCTGCGCATCAATGTGGCCTATGCTGCTGATCAGCGGGCGTTGGCGTTGTTCCGCGCCATGGGGCCTGCCAGATCGACCTCGACCATTCTGAAAACGACGAGCATGTAGCTTTTTGCCATTATTGTGGCGCCAACGTCTTGTGCCAATGGCGTCTCGTTGCGAATCTCGCTGCATGGCAACCAGGCTTGCTGGCAGCTGCCCGTGCAAGAGGATTCAAGTGCAATGATTTCGGCCGTGCAACGACGTTTCGCCAACCTCGGTATGGCAAAAAAACTGGGCTTGGGCTTCTCCCTGGTGCTGCTGCTGACGGCGCTGGTGGCGGCCATTGGCGTGTGGTCGCTGCAAACCGTTGGTCAGCGTTTCGAAGGCCTCAATGCGATGTCCTCGCTCAACAGCGGCTTGCTCAAGGTGCGCTTGATCGAGCAGGACTACGCGTTGCATGCCGACCCCAAAGCCGTCGATGCCTTGCATGAAAGCGTCGATGCCCTGGCTGCCCTGGCGGCCTCGCTCAAGGCCCAGTCCGCCGCCAATGTGCCGGTGATGGGCGACGTTGAACAGGCGTTGGCCGCGTATCGCCAGGCGTTCGACGAATTTGTCGAGTTGACCCAGACCAAGGACCTGGCGCTGGAAATGGCCAGTTGGTCGGTCTCCAGCGTGGCCAATAACCTCGATGTGCTGCAAGCCGGCCTGGCCGACGATGGCGCCTACGGCCTCAAGGAAAGCCAGGGCAAAGAGGGCGCCGAGTTTATCGAGCAGGCCGGGCAGGTCAGCCAGGTGTCGCGGTTGATGCTGCAAGCCATGAACGAGGCGCGGGTGCGCCTGGACCAGAGCCGCAGGGCCGATGCCGACAACGCCGAGCAGGGCAAGATCGAACAGGCCGACCAGGCCCTGGCGCAGGTCGAGCAACTGAAAACCGCGGTCAAGGACGCGGGTTACCAGACCGTGCTCAACGAGGTGTCCGGGCATATTGCCGCCTTCAGCGAAAAACTCGGTGAGTACACCGGTTTGCTGGCTCAGGAAAAAATCGTCTACAAGCAATTGCATGACCGCGCCGACCAGGTGGTCAGCCGGGTCAACCAGGCGTATGCCGCCGAAGACCAGTCGATGCAGGCGCAATTGAAGAAAAGCACGTGGCTGATCATCGGTTCCTCGGCGTTGGCGTTGTTGGTGGGGCTGATTGCCGCCTGGTTGATTACCCGCCTGATCGTGGCGCCGCTGCGCAGTGTGATTGCCGTGGCCCAGCAGATTGCTGCCGGTGATCTGAGCGGGCGCATGGAGGTCAGTCGCCGTGATGAAATCGGCCAGCTGATGCAAGCGATGCAACAGATGGGCACTGGCCTGAGCCAGATGGTCAGCGGCTTGCAGGCCGGCATCGAGCAATTGGCCAGCTCTGCACAATCACTCTCCAGCGTCACCGAACAAACCAATCTAGAGGTCAGCAGCCAGAAAGAGGAGACCGAACAGGTTGCCACGGCGATGAACCAGATGACCGCCACGGTGCATGACGTCGCGCGTAACGCCGAAGAAGCTGCGCAAGCGGCGCAGACCGCCGATGCCAAGGTCGACAGCGGCCAGCAGGTGGTGCGTCAGAGCCTGCAACGCATTGAGTTGCTGGCGGCCTCCAGCACCAGCGCCAGCGCCAGCATCGACAGCCTCAGTGCCGAGATCCAGCACATCGGCACGGTGTTGGGGGTGATCAAAAGTGTCGCCGAGCAGACCAACCTGCTGGCCCTTAACGCCGCCATTGAAGCCGCCCGCGCCGGCGAGCAAGGCCGAGGGTTTGCGGTGGTGGCCGATGAGGTGAGGGCGCTGGCCAAGCGTACTCAGCAATCGACCGAGGAGATCGAGCGGTTGGTGAGCACCTTGCGCAGTGCCGCGCAGTCGTCGGTGCAGCAGATTCAGCAAAGCGGCGAGCTGGTGAAGCTGGCCGTCAGCGATGCGTTGGAAACCGAGAGCGCGCTGGGCAGCATCGCCGCTGCCGTGTCCCTGATCCAGCAGATGAACCAGCAGATTGCCGCCGCCGCCGAGGAGCAAAGCTCGGTGGCCGAAGAAATTAATCGCAGTGTCACCAGTATCCGTGCGAGTGCCGACCAATCGGCGCTGAGCATGCAAGGCAACGCCGCGTCGAGCATTCAGTTGGCGCAGTTGGGGGCGCAGCTCAAGGGTATGGTGGGGCACTTCCGCCTTTGATCCACGAGCAAAGGCGGAACCGTGCGATCAGGCGTTGTTGGCGAGGAAGGTCAGCAGGGCTTCGTTGACGAAGTCCGGGTTTTCGCGGCTGGAGATATGCCCGGCGTCTGGAATCAGGGTCAGGCTGCAACCGATCAGCTCGGCCATTGCCCTGGATTCGGCAGGTGGGCGGGGCTTGTCCTGCTCGCCGCACATAATCAGGGTGGTGTCGGTGTCCAGGCGGTGCAGTTGGTCGAGGATATCGGCGCGGCTGAAGATCTGACGACCCAATGGCACGATGCTGTGCAGCAGGCGCTCCTTGGAGAAAGCCTGCAGCGACTGGCGAAAATCCTGGTACAGCGCAGATTCGCGGTCGATGCCTGGCCGGAAGAAGATCGGCGCGACCACATCCAGTAGCGGCTCAGGAATGGCGCCGGCGTCCTCAATCATCTTGAACAGCGAAAAGTAATACTGGCGTGTGGCCTCGGGCTCGGCGCCGAGGTAGGTGTCCATCAGCACCAGGCTGTTGATGCGCTGCGGCGCCAGCAGCGCCAGGCGCGCGCCCCACATGCCGCCTACCGACAAGCCCACCAGGTTGATCTGTGCGATGTCCAGCTGATCCAGCAGGGCCAGGGTCTGGCGCGCCAGGTCGTCGAGGGACTGGGTTTGGGCCGGCAGCGGGCCGGATTCACCATGGCCCCACAACTCGGGGACGATCACGCGGTACTGTTGCGACAGGGCTTCGATTTGCGGCGCCCACATATGGCGGTCCCACAGGTAGCTTGAGCCCAGCAGAACGACCGGGCCGGTGCCCTGGTCGACATAGTGCAGCGGTTGTCCATCAATGACGGCGACAGGCATAGCAGGCCTCTGACTTCACGGAGTTAGGGGCACTTTTTTACGCTAGTCGGGGGCGGGGGGATAGGTGCAAAGTGATGGCACTTGGTGGTGGCGTGGTGGGTTGGGTTGGGTTGGGTTGGGTTGGGTGAATATCCGTTATTTAGGTAACGGCGGCTTATGGTTCCGCTCTTACAGCGGGTCACTTTTGGCAAACGCCCCAAAAGTAAGCAAAAAGTCCTCGCCCCAACACTCGGTGCCTCGCTGTGGCTCGGCATGCCCGCAATCCGACAGTGATTTGGGGGGCCGCCGCGATGGGCCATCCTTGGCCCAGCGCGGCTAAACCGGCATCCCTGCCGGTTTACCCCCCAAATCACAGTCGAATTCCGGCCATCGTGTTTGACGGGGCGATTTCAGATCAAGATCAAGATCAAAAGCGCAGATCAAAAGACCGCTGACTTCGTCATCGAAAAGGATGTAAGAGCCGCGACTGGCATGATGAATCGCACGAATTTCCAGGCGAATCTCAGCGTCTGGATCAGGACGTTCCCGGCGTTTCAAATAGCCGTGAAAGCCCGACACCGAGACTTCCATCACTCGACATAACAACCTGACTGGAAAGCGAGTCCGTTCACGGGCGTCGAAGGCGTATCTCAGTTGGACTCTCTGGCAAAGAACGCCGTCGCTTTTTTTAGGATTTCTCGTTCCATTTTAAGCGTGGCATTTTCAGCTCGAAGCCGGGCCAGCTCGCTTTCTAGGTCAGAAACCGGATGCCGGGCGGGAGAACTGAGAGGACGCCCGTTACGTGCGGCGTCCAGCCAATTACCTAAGGTTTTGACCGAGATATCCAACTGTCGAGCTGCTTCTCCTCGACCAATGCTTTCAGCGAGTGTCACTGCCTGAGCTTTAAAATCATCGGTGTAACTGCGGCGGGTTTGCTGTGACATAGGTGCCTCCAAGGTTGCGATTAAAATATCGCTTCTTGGCGTCCGCTGCGAGGGAACAAGTCCATGGTTACTTCTGCGTCCTTGCAAAAGTGACCCGCCGTAAGGGCGGAACCCTAGGCCGCCGTTACCGCAGCAACGGATATGTACCCACCCCACCCAACCACCGCGCGCCCCCCAAACGATCAATCGTAAATAGCTTTCTTTTTCCACTCCGCATCGGCATCCACAACTTTAAGCCCTTCAGTCAACTCATTGACCTCATCTTCAGCCGGCTTGCTGTTGGTCAATACCGTGGAGTTGGCGCGGGCCAGTTGGCTTTCGAGCAATTGCAGCTGCGCGCTGTAGAGCGCCGGCTCCGGCTGTTTGTGCAGGTACTGCACGCCGCGCTCGAAGGCCAGGCGTGCCTGGCCGGGTTGGTTCTGTTGCAGGGCGTGCTGGCCGAGGTTGTTGAAGAACTCGATGTGCAGCAGCACCAGGATATGGCGAATTTCCTTGATCCAGTGCTTGGCCTCGTTGGTCGGCAGAAAACCGTCCTGAGCCGCACGGGTCACTTGACCATGCAGGGCTTCGAGGAGGAAGCGCACGTCCTTGGCCTTGGCTTCGGTCTGGATCGGCGCCGGTGGGTTGGTCACCGGAATCGATTCGCCCTGGGCGATCAGCGCATTCAACTCAGTGATACGCGCCTTGAGAGCTGCACTGGACTTGTTGAGGTGCAACAGGCGCTGGTTGACGTTGAGCTCAAGGCGGGTGAGCAGCAGCTTGAGCGCCGGGGTCATCAATTGGCCAGGAAAGGTCTCGGTGATTTCACCGCACCGACGCAGCCGATCATTGAGCTCGATCTCGGTACGTTTTTTTTCCAGTTTGTTGTTTTCCACCACGTGGTTCATGTAGCCAATGGCGATCAGTATTACGATCCCGGCTATTACCAGCAGGGTGATCATGAGTGGTGTCACCGGTGTGACCTCTTTTATAGGGTTTGCTGTGGAGTGTAGTGACTGGGCCATCCGGCGGATAGGGCTGTTCGACCAGTTGCCCAGGTAGTTTCTTCTATATAGGCAAGCGTGACAGAGCGGGCTCCCTGCATAGATGCACATTGCCATCATTTACTCGGGCGAACTATAGCGTCTTGTCGGGCGCCAGAATATAGGCGTCAAAGCCCCCACGGGCAGAATGTCCGCAAAGGCCTGGAAAGCAGGGCGAAGTCATTGATTTAAATAAATTTATCCTTGGGGGTTGACGACCTTTCAATCCATCCATAGAATGCGCGCCACTTACAGCGTAAAGCACACAGCGAAACGCGGTAGGGAGTGAATGTTGTACGTGTGTCCCCTTCGTCTAGTGGCCTAGGACACCGCCCTTTCACGGCGGTAACAGGGGTTCGAGTCCCCTAGGGGACGCCATATGCGGGAATAGCTCAGTTGGTAGAGCACGACCTTGCCAAGGTCGGGGTCGCGAGTTCGAGTCTCGTTTCCCGCTCCAATTTACAAGCAATGTGGCCATCGGGCGGCATTGAGTGAAACCAGGGCATAATCTTCGGATTTAACCTCTGGGCACTGAAACACACACCATGTGTTTCAGTTGTGTGTCCCCTTCGTCTAGTGGCCTAGGACACCGCCCTTTCACGGCGGTAACAGGGGTTCGAGTCCCCTAGGGGACGCCATTTTGCGGGAATAGCTCAGTTGGTAGAGCACGACCTTGCCAAGGTCGGGGTCGCGAGTTCGAGTCTCGTTTCCCGCTCCATATTCAACAAAAACGCCGATCAGCAATGATCGGCGTTTTTGTTTGCGCTGAATTTAATCCGCCGGGTCAGAAACAGGCCTAACCACAGCGTTTTGCCGATCGATATACGCTCTGCGTCGACAGTGCTGCTCACAGTGGATGCTTTACGTGGCGCCTGGTGACAGTGCCTGGCGTGTGCTGGGTGGGGAATAGGCCGTTTCCATCACTTTTAGTTTTTCTAAAGGTTTTGCAGCGAGTGAACATCTCAACTGTGTAGGTCTTGTTGTTAAGTGTATGGGAATAGTCCGTAGTTAATCGCGGGTGGGTGTGTGCTGGTGCTGCTGTCTCTACTCTGGCCAGCCCAGTGTGCCTGTTCACTTCGGAGAACTGCCCAGATGTTCCAACTCGATTTTTACTCAACCCTGGTCGCCGCCTCTCTGGTGCTGCTGTTGGGGCGCTGGCTGGTCGCCCGCATTGGCTTTTTACGCGCCTACAGTATTCCGGAACCGGTGGTCGGCGGCTTATTGGTGGCTGCATTGCTGCTATTGCTGCGCGTATTGACGGACATCGGAGTTCGATTCGACGCTTCATTGCAAGCCCCTTTGATGCTGGCGTTCTTTGCCACCATCGGCCTGAATGCGGACTTTGCCAGCTTGAAGAAAGGCGGGCGCATCCTCGGCATCTTCCTGTTGATCGTGACGGCCCTGCTGGTGGTGCAAAATGCCATGGGCATCGCCTTGGCCAAGGCGCTTGGGCTCGATCCGTTGATGGGGCTGTTGGCCGGTTCCGTCACCTTGTCCGGCGGGCACGGCACTGGCGCAGCCTGGGGCGCGGTGTTCAGCGAAAAATATGGTGTGGCCTCGGCGTCCGAACTGGCGATTGCCTCGGCGACCTTCGGTTTGGTATTGGGTGGGCTGATTGGCGGTCCGGTCGCACGTTTGCTGATCAAGCGTGTGCAGGTGCCCGGCGTTGAGCTGGCGCTACCACCTCAGCCCAAAGGCTTTGAGCAGCCCAATCAGGAGCGCATGATCACCTCGTTTTCATTTATCGAAACCCTGGCGCTGTTGGCGATCAGCTTGCAGGTCGGCACCTTCCTGTATGGCTTTATTAAAGGCACGGCTTTCGAGTTGCCGACGTTTGTCTGCGTGCTGTTTGTGGGCGTGGTATTGCGCAACGGCTTGTCGGCGCTGGGCTGGCATCAGGTGTTTGAGCGTGAAGTGTCGCTGCTGGGTAATGTCAGCTTGTCGTTGTTCCTGGCGATTGCGCTGATGTCGCTCAAGCTCTGGGACTTGGCGGCGCTGGCTTTGCCGATAGTGATTCTGTTGTCGGCCCAGGCATTACTGATGGCCCTGTTCGCCATCTTCGTGACGTTCCGGGTCATGGGCCGCAACTACGACGCGGCTGTACTGGCGGCGGGGCACTGCGGTTTTGGCTTGGGTGCCACGCCGACCGCCATTGCCAATATGCAGGCGGTCACGCAGCGTTTCGGGCCTTCGCCGATTGCGTTTCTGGTGGTGCCGATGGTGGGGGCGTTCTTTATCGACATTACCAATGCGGTGGTGATCAAGCTGTACCTGGCGCTGCCGTTCCTGGGCACTGCGGGGTAGCGCGGCGAACTCAGTTGAGCGCGTGAACGTCCTGTTTAGGCATGAAAAAAACGCGAAAACAGCTCGGACTGGACTTGATGTTGAGCTTGTCTGTGTGGTGGCCAGCACGCCAGCAACGGCGGCAGAACCCCAGGTTAACCTGTACAACTGGTTCGGGTTGATCGCACCAGAAACGCCGAAGGACTTCGAGAGCCCAGGCGTACAAGGAGATTGAGGAACAGATCGGTCACTGTACGCCGGAGCAAGCCTGGGCCATGTATTACGTCTCGACCGGGAGGGTGCGTGAACACGTTACGCGGGCGGTCATGGAGCATATCGGTAGGGGCAACCGCGCGTTGCTGCTGGAGTTTCCCGAGTTGGCTCGGGTGCAAGAGCGGTCTCGTTTGATGCTGCCTCTTTGAGTGCCACTGCGTTTGGATCCGGATCGGCACCTGCTTTTCTGTGGGCAGCTTCAGTGATCAGGTCGGCTTTCAACCGCTCTTCCTGGCCCGCGCCAAGCGCAGCGTACCTTGGTGAATCTCATCCCGATTGAGCGAAGCAAACCCCAGCCGCAACGCGTTCTCCGCCAAGCCCGCAGGCGAAAACTGACGCGCACTACGCACCACAACCCCTTGGCCCAGCGCATTCTCCACTAACCGATCAACATCGGTCTCATCCTGGAAACGTACCCAGAGCGCCAGCCCGCCCTCGGGCGTGCGCACGTTGATACGCTCGCCGAACGCCTCGTGCAGGCAGCTCTGCAACACCTCCCGGCGCGCGGCGTATTCTTTCGAAACACGGCGCAAGTGCTTCTTTAATTCACCCTCGTTGATCAGGTCCGCCAACATCTTTTGCGCGACGGCGTCGGTGTCGCCGACCACCAGTGCGGCGCTCTGTTGCAGCACTTCAATCACATTGGCCGGCGCCACCACATAGCTGCAGCGAAATGTCGATCCCAATGCCTTGGATAACGAGCCTATATAGATCACATGGCGTTGCGCGCTGTCACTGGCCAGTGGCAAGTAGGGCCGCCCGTTGAAGTGATACTCGTGGTCGTAGTCTTCTTCGATCACACAAAAATCGTGCAGCGCCGCCAAGGCCAGCAACTGTTGCCGACGTGCCGCATGCAGGCTTACGGTGGTGGGGAATTGATGGTGCGGTGTGAGGTAGATCATGCGCACCTTATGCGCTTGGCAGAGTTGCTCGATATGGTCGGTGCGACAGCCTTCATCGTCCATGTCGACGGTGATCAAGCGCGCGCCGAGTTTGCGAAAAATTTCCCACGCCGGCGGGTAACTCAGGCGCTCCACCAACACCACGTCACCGGGTTGGATCAGCAGGCTGGCGGTGAGGTACAGCGACACCTGGGTGCCTGGCGTCAGGCAGATGTTCTCGGCACTGATCATCAGCCCGCGATTGTTGCGCAACATGTCGGCCAGCGCGCAGCGCAGGTAATAGCCGGTGCCTTCGCTGCCGTAGCGCACCGTGTTGGTGGTAAAGCTGCTGCGCAAGGCGTTGCGGTAGTAGCGATGCAGCACGGCTTGCGGCAACAAGCGGTGATCGCACGCGCCGTTATCGAAAAACAGCGCGTCATGGCGATGCTCCAGGGCAATCACCTGGGCGTTCTGGCTGAAGTAGGGCACGACCGCCTGCGGCATTAGTGCCGGGGCGAAGGACGGCTTGGTGTGACGGGGTGCGGGCTTGGGTGCCAGCTGCGCATTGACGAATGTCCCGCGCCGCGGCTCGCTGATCAGCCAGCCTTTGGTCAGGGCTTCTTCATAGGCCAGGATCACGGTCTTGCGGTTGACGTCGAGCAACTGCGCCATCTCCCGCGTACCCGGCAGCAATGTGCCGGGCGGCAGCCGCCCTTCGAGGATGGCCGCGACGAGGCCTTCGGCAATCTTGCGATAGGAGGCTTGGCTTGTGCCGTCATCAAGCTTGAGCAGGGGGCGCCATTTACGCATCTGGACCATCTGAAGTATCCAAAACTGGAGGTTTTAATGGGCCTAGTCTAGCGCAACAATCAGGCCTCACTCACTCCGAGGTCTTTATGAACACACGCCATGTAATCGAACTCTCTCCCTTGGGGAAAACCTTTGAAGCCGGTGACGAGCTGCTGCTGGACGCCATGCTCGCCAGCGGTTTGTCGGTGCCGTTTTCGTGCCGACGCGGTGCCTGTGGGTCGTGCAAGGTGGTGGTCACCCAAGGTGAATACCGCGCCAGGCAACTGGCCCCAGGCGCACCCGCGCCCAGCTACCCGTTGGCGGCCAATGAAATGCTGCTGTGCCAGAGCCATGCCTGCGCCGACATGCGCCTGGAAATTCCCGGCTGGTCGCTGGACACGCCCGCGCTGGTCGTCGAAGCCACGGTGCTGAGCAAGCGCGCATTGAGCGCCGACATCATCGAGTTGGTGCTGATGCCGGATATGCCGTTGGCCGTGAGGGCGGGCCAGTACCTCAAGGTCCGCCTGGTCGATGGCGATTCGCGGTGCTTCTCGATCGCCAACCTGCCGGCCGAAGGCGATGGGCGCCTGGTGTTTCAGATTCGCCGGGTGAGCGGTGGGCTGTTTTCCGAGACCCTGCTGGGCAGCCTGGAGGCCGGCGATCTGTTGCAACTGGAAGGGCCTTTTGGTGCCTGCACCTGGCAGGACGATGACGCGGCGCCGGTCGTGCTGTTCGCCACCGGCACCGGCTACGCGGGTATCAAGCCGATCCTGCTGACCGCCTTGAAGCGGGATGTGGACGTGACGTTTTACTGGGGCGGCGCGCAGGCAACGGATTTTTACGACCGTGCATTCCTCGACCAGGCGGTACTCGACCACCCGCGTTTTCACTGGCACCCGGTATTGGCTTCCCAGGGCAAGGTGCAGGAAGTCGCGCTCAGCCACGGGCACCGCTGGGAAGCGGCGCAGGTGTATGCCTGCGGCAACGGCGGCATGATCAGCCAGACGCGTGCCGAGTGCCTGGAAGCGGGTTTGCCCAGCCATCGTTTTATCGCCGAAGCCTTTGTGCCCAGTGGCCGATCGAGCGCCGACACGCTGCTCAAGACTCTGGATGACACCTGGGAAAAAGTCGGCCCGAGGTATTCGCTGGACGGCATGCTCGCCGCCCGTGAAAAAACCATCCGCGCCCTGGCGGCGATTGCCAGCCACCTTAAAGTCGGCATGACCACCGGAGCAGCCCTCGACATGGCCTCCGAACAATTGCAGGCCATGGGTGCCTCCCACACCTGGCACCCGACGTACATCCGGTTTGGCGACGACACGGTTCGCCCGCCGAGAGAAGGCATTGACCCCCTGCGCACGCTGCGTGCCAGCGATATCGTGGTGGTCGACCTCGGCCCGGTGTGGGACGGCTACGAAGGTGACTACGGCGATACTTTCATTTTTGGCGAGGCGCCGCTGCATCGCGATTGCTTCAAGGCTGTGCATGAAGTCTTCGATGAAACCCGCGAGGCCTGGAAACGTGGCATGACTGGCTGTGAGCTTTATGACTTTGCCGAGGCGCGGGCCGTTTCCAAGGGCTGGCGGCTGTCCCGTAACCTGGCAGGCCACCGTATTGCGGATTTCCCCCACGCGTTGTTCGGCAACCAGGAATTGGCCGCGCTTGAGATCACGCCAAGTGAAATGGTGTGGGTGCTGGAGATCCAGCTCTGCCACCCCAGCGAGCCGGTGGGCGGGTTCTTTGAAGATATCCTGATGCTTGAAGCTTGAAGGGCTGAGGCACTCCAGGTGTTATGCAGGAGGTTTCCCGAGTTTCCCTGAACTATATGGGCGCAGTCGGCTCATACAGCCATTGCCAATCAAGGCAATTATTTCTATGCGATAGGGACATCACCTGTGAAATATGCAATCTGCGCCACCTTGCTGCTCTCACTGAGCGGCTGCCTGACCATGTCGGGTGAATACACCGTAACGGCTCAGGACGCCTCCGGCGCACCGTTAACCAAGCTCGGCACCTTCACCGCCGAGGGCCATAACATTTACCCCATACGCAATGCGTTCTGCCTCAATGCGCCGGGGGCGACGGTCATCATTCGCGATGCCCGGACCGGCGAGGAACTGCGCAGCGAAAGCCCTTATCACTGCCGTTAAGCCTCAAAAAAAGGATTTCCATGCGAGTGTTTCTGGTAGCAGGCCTGGCCCTGGCCGTGAGTGGCTGCGGCAATATTTCCAATATCCGTGCTTACAATACGGCCTATGTTGAACCCACCTCAGGGGATACCGCACGCTTGCGTGTGATCACCAATGGCATGGCGCGCGGCGTGCCGGGCCGTGACTGCATCGACTGGCGTGTGCCTGGCGCCGGGGTGATGGCCGTGTCCGAATCCGGCTTTGCGGGGCAGAATAATGGTCGCAGCCTGGGCATGCCCGAGAGCAACCGCCGGGTGGAGGCGCAAGGCTCGGCGCGTAGCGAACTGAAGGTGCCGGCGAACACGCCTTTTGCCATGAACTTCCAGAGTGAGGGCTATGTTTCCGGTGGCAATTCCTATAGCTGCAGGCAAAGCTTTCACTTCACCCCCACGGCCGGGCAAGATTACGAACTGATCCTGCTGGACGGTGGCCAGTGCCTGATTGCTTTGCAGCGCCTGAACCCGACGGGGAAACCGGAGAATGTGGCGGTGCAGAAGGCCAAGCTGTGCAATGCGATGGATATGTTTTAGGCCGCAAGCAAGACCTGGTTAACCACAACGCCGATCACGATTGATCGGCGTTGTGGTTTATCCCTTCGCCTGTCAGAGCTTCGGCAGTTGCCCCACACGGCCGATCATTTCCGTGACGATCTGCAGGTCCAGCAGGAACTGCTCGACGGTCTTGAATTCACCGTCGGTGTGCCCGGTGTACTTCACGCCCGGCTTCGCCAGGCCGAATTGCACGCCATTGGGCAGCTCATGCACGGAGGTCGCACCGGCTGAGGCGCCGAATTTGTGCTCCATGCCGAGGTTTTCGCTGGCCACGGCCAACAGCGCTTTGACCCACTCACCTTCCGGGTTGCGGTACATCGGCTCGGCTACCGAGTAGGTGACGCTCATGGCCACCTGGGTGCGCTTGTCCCAGGCGCTGATTTTCTCTTCGATCTCTGCCTTGAGTTTTTCCGGCGACTTGCCCTTGGGAATGCGCAGGTTCACTGCCAGTTTGAAGGCTTTATCGTCTTGGCCGACAAAGGTCAGCGAAGTGGTCAGCGGCCCCATGAACGCATCGGAGAAGCCCACGCCCAGCTTGCCGCCCAGGTAATCCAGGCCCCAGTTGTCGGCGGCGTACTGCGCAGCGTCGGTGATGTGGTTGTGCCTGAGGGCGATCTTGCCGTCGACGCTGTGGATCAGCTCCAGCATGCGTGCGACCGGGTTGACGCCGGTTTCCGGCTTGGACGAGTGCGCGGATACACCGGTGACCGTCAGCTTGACCTCTGTGCCCACCACCTTGGCCGCCACTGTGAAGTCGCCACCGTGCTGCCTGGCATATTCATCACCGGCTTGTTGCAGGCTGGCCGCCAGCTCGGCGGGTTTATCACCGACTAAAGTAGCCACTGACACGGAAGGAATCTGATTGGTGGCCGCGCCGCCGGTCATCGAGATGATTTGTGCACCTTTGCCGTCACCTTTGCGCAACGGGAAGCTTGCCATGACGGTGCCGTAGCCTTTCTCGGCAATCACCACCGGGTAGCCGCCATCGAGCGCCAGGTTGTATTGCGGCGTAGGGTTACGCTCGAAGTAGTACGGGATGGCGTCCCCGGACGTTTCCTCGGTGGTGTCCACCAGCAGCTTGAAGTTGCGCGCCAGTGGCAGTTTTTCTTCCTTGATGACCTTCATCGCATACATCGTTACTACGATGCCGTTCTTGTCATCCTCGGTGCCACGGCCGTACATGCGGTCGCCGATCAGCGTGATTTTGAACGGGTCAAGTCGGGTGCCGTCCTTGAGTACCCAGTTTTCCGGGGTCACCGGCACCACGTCGGCGTGGGCGTGAATGCCGACGATTTCATCGCCGCTGCCTTGCAGGGAGATTTCGTACACGCGGTTGTCGACGTTACGGAAGTTCAGGTTGAAGGCTTTGGCCAGGCCCTGGATCTTGTCGGCGATCTTGAGGAATTCGGGGTTCTTGTACTGCGGCAGGCCGTCGATGTTGAAAGTTGGGATCTCGACCAGCTCGCGCAGGGTTTCCAGGGCGGCCTTGCCGTACTTCACGCGGGTGTAAATCCCCAGCAGGCGGTTGATTTCGTTCTGTTGGTCGGCGCTCAGGGGTTTGTTGGCGAGGAAGGCTGTAATGGCCGGGCCGACGTCGTCGGTTTTTGCCAGGTCGCTCTTGGCCAGTGTGGCTAGGAAACCACGGAAATCGGCGGCCGGGGTTTCGCCAAAGTGCTTGATGATGGCTGTGCTTTGTTCGACGCTGATAGTGGCGGACACAGGCGTGGCGACGGCCACGAAGCTGGCGGCGAACAGGGTGGCAGCCAGCCGTTTCTTGAGTGGAAAGTGCATGGTTAGAAGCATTCCTTTGCAGGCGGTGAGTAAGAGGTTTCTGATCGATCTGTCAGAAACATTTCCACACACTACCATCACCAAGGCCGGGGTAGGGAGCCTCGGCCAGGGAAATATCCTACTCAAGTATCAGGGTTGCCCAAGCTCCCACACACAGGGGATTACAGTGAAGTAACGGGCGCTCAAGGCTTGTCCGGATGCGGCTCCGGATACGCTGCCATCACGTCCAAAGCCTTGGCATACGGCCCATCCCACAACTGCTCGTGCAGCTCGCCAATGCGCTTGGCCATCGCCGCGTCATGCATCACCACCTCCAAATTGCGCGAGTTATCCAGATACCCGCCCAGCCAATTGCTGGTGCCTACCCAGGCCACTTGCCCGTCGATCTCCAGGGTCTTGCTGTGGATCACCCGCGCATAGGGAATAAACCCTTGTTTGGCGGCAGGCAGGGTGACGATCTTGACCTCGACGTTGGGCAGCACGGCCAGGCTTTTGAGGTAGGGCAGTTCCAGCTTGTCGGTGTTCCAGTTGGACACCATCAGCTTGACCGACACCCCACGCGCAGCGGCAGCGCGCACGGCGTTGTCGATCACTGCGTAGTAGGGGCGGGTTTTGTCCGGCCCGTAGGACAGCGGTGCATAGTCGAGCAATTGCACGCGCACTTCTTTCTTGGCTTCGCTCAGCAGGCGCGGCAGTTCCAGTTGTGAGTCGCCCACGCCGGGCGGGTTGTAGCGTTGCGGGCTGGCCACCAGATAGTTACCGGTGCGCGCAGGTGCCTGGCCCGCAGCGGGCAGTGGCACCGGTTGCTTATCCGCCAAGGCTGCCTGGGCTTGCCAGTCCTGGTTGAAGATGGCCTGCACCTGGCTGACTACCGTGGCATCGCTGATGCGCAAGCCGGTCTCGTGGATATGCTCCAGCGAGCGCCAATCGAAATTCTGACTGCCGACAAACGCCTGCTTGCCGTCCACCACCATGTATTTGGCGTGGATGATCCCGCCGCTCAACTGCCCATAGGCCAGCACGCGAAAGGTCAGGTTGGGAATCGCCCGCAAGCGTTCCAGGGTAGACGCCTGCGACAGCCGAATGCCTTTCTCCTCCAGCAGAAAGCGAATCTTCACACCCCGTTTGCCGGCAGCTTCCAGATGCTCGATCACCTTGTCCATCACCGAACCAGGGTGGTCGGCGGCGTAGAACTGGCCGATATCAATGCTGCTTTTGGCGCCATCAAACAACTCGATCCACACCGGCCCCGGCTGGCGCAGGTCGGCAGTGCCCAGCGCGGTGTCCACCGGCACGGTGTGTACCAGTTCAAACCCTGGAATTGAAAAGTCCGCCTGGGCTAGCGGACTCAACAGAAGGCCGGTCAGGCCGGCGATACGCAACTTCATCGAGAGGGACATAAGCGTCTCATCGGGCAAAAAGAAAGGCGGGCGCATCACGCGCCCGCCCTGAAGGTCATGCCGTGCGGGTGTGCAACGGCGTCGGCACCAGGTGCGGCACTTCACCCTGAACACGGGCGCCGGTCGCCGCGCGGATCAGCAGGATTTTCAGCTGGTCGTTGATGCGCTCCAGGCTGTCCTGGAAAAAGTTGTGAAACACCACGCAGAACAGCGCAATGGCGATACCCAGGCCGGTGGCAAACAAGGCCGTGCCGATACCACCGGAGATCTGGCCCGGGTCGGACACGCCGGCACTGGCCAGCGCCTTGAAGGTGTCGATGATGCCGAGGATGGTGCCCAGCAGGCCCAGCAATGGCGCGGCGGTGGTGATGGTCTCGATGATCCACAGGCTGCGCGACAGCGGCGCGCGGGTCTTGAGGTACTGGGTTTCGATTTCATCGTCCAGGTCCTTGCGCGAGCCGTTGGAGGCCTTCTGCGCCAGGATCGGCAGCACCATGTTCAGCGGCAGGCTGTCGCGGCGGGTGAGGCTTTGCGGCAGGTCGCGCTCGCTGTGTACGTTGGCGCCCAGCACGTCGGTCAAGGCGCGGGCCTGGCGGCGCACGTAGGCGAAGTAGATGCCCCGTTCGATGGTGATGAAGATCGCGATCGCCATCGCGGCGTACATCACATAAAAGGTGATCTGGTGCAGCAGGTCCATGTCCATGAGTGTGTTCCTCTCAGGTGATTAATCAGAAATTCGCTTCCAGGGAAACCGTGACGGTACGGTCCAGGCCGACGATGTAAGCCGGGTCGCCATCGCGGAAACCGCTGTAGCTCGCCGCGTTGGTCTTGGTGGTGTACACGCCGTCCAGGTACTTCTTGTCAAACAGGTTGTCGACGTTCAGGCGCAGGGTGGCGTCCTTGACCACTTTCTTGTCCACGGGCAGGTAGATACCGGCGCCGAGGTTGAAAATGGTGCGTGCCGAGATGGCCTCGTCGTTGGTCAGGTCGCCGTAGAGCTTGCTGGTGAACTTGCCGCCGAAGGTGCCGTAGAAACGCCCGTCGTCGTAGCCGATGTTGGCTGCCAGCATGTTGGCCGGTACGTTGGCGAACTGCTTGCCGCTGGTGGGCAATACGATCGGTTTGCCGGCGCTGAAGACGGTCAGGTCATCCTGCTGCTTGGAGCTGGTGTAGGTGTAGGAGGTGTAGTAGTTGAAGTTGTGCGGCAGCTTGCCGCTCCACTCCAGTTCCAGGCCTTTGTTGATCACGGTGCCGGCGTTGATGTCGGCCGAATCGCCGTTGCTGTCCAGGGACGTGAGCTGGCGGTTCTTGAACTGCATGTAGAACAGGGTCGCGGCGAGGGTCATGTCTTCGCCGGTGTAGCGCCAGCCCAATTCCTGGTTCCAGCTCAGTTCCGGCTTGGAGTCCAGCGAGCCCACGCCTTTGTCGTACAGCACGTAGTTCTGCGGGATACGCATGTTGCGCGAGAGGCTGTAGAACAACTGGTCACGCTCGTCGAGCTGGTATTTCAGACCGGCGTTGGGCAGCAGCTTGTTGTAGGTCTGGTTGGCCTTGCCCGGTTGCTCGGTGAGGCTGCCGTGGTTGGTGCCCTCACGCTCGACATTCATGTAGGCAAGGCCGGCGATCAGGGTCCAGTCCGAGTTGATGTACCAGGTGTCCTGCGCCCAGACTTTTTGCGCCGGGGTCACGGTGTAGCGGTCGCGACCCTGTACGGTGTTGCCGTTGGCGTCGACCACGGAGCTGGCGTCCGGCCAGGTGTCGCTGGGCTTGCCGCTGTTTTTGAGGGCAATGAACGGTTGGGTCTGGCTTTGGCGGGCGCGTTCGTACCAGTAGCCGAATTGCAGGCTGTGGTCGCCCAAGTCCCAGTTCAGCTTGGTGGTGATGCCCGGACGCCAGGTCTGGGTGCGCGAAGGGCGGTAGTAGACGCCCGTCGTCGCGGAGCCGTCGGCGTTGTATTGGGCCTGCGTCGGCAGGTTGCCAAGGTCGAACACGCCGCCTTTGTTGGAGCCGCTGTTGAGTGCATAGGCGGAGGAGCCCACGCCACTGCCGTTGCCGTAGTAGTAATACGGGATCACCGAGAGCGACAGATTATCGCTCAGCTTGTACTGAGTGTTGAGCACGGCGGTGAAGGTCTGGAACGGGTTTTGTGCCAGGTCGTAATAGCTGCTGATCTTGCCGTTGGAGCCCAGCGCCGGCTTGGCCGGGTAGGGGTCATACTTGCGGCCGAACTGCTGGAACTGCGCCTTGGTCAGTTGGCTGTAACTGTTGTTGTCCTGCTCGTGGTACTTGAGGATCAGGTTGGCGGTGTTGCCGTTGCCGGCGTCGAAAAAGCTGTTCCACTCCACCTTGTCCGCACGCACCGCGCCCGAGCCGCGCCACATCTGGCCCTCGGTGTGGGACGCCGACAGCCAGTTGGAGAGGCCGTTGACTTCACCGGTGTTCAGGCGCGCGAAGGTCTTGCGGGTGGCGTTGCTGCCCACCACTTGTTTGACGAACGCACCGGTTTCCTTGGTGGGGCGAATGGTCACGATACCGATGTTGCCGCCGCTGGAACCGATGTGCGGGCCGTCGGCTTCCGACGAGCCCTGGGTGACGAAGATCTGGTCGATGTTTTCCGGATCGCCCAATAAGTTGGAATACAGCGCGTAGTTGCCGGAGTCGTTGATCGGCATGCCATCCACCGACATACCGACCTGGTCGGAGTTCATGCCGCGCATGGTGAAGCGAAAGCCCGACAGACCGGTGTTGTCCTCACTGGAGATGTTCAGGCCCGGCGTGTACTTGAGCTTGTCGATGGCGTTGCCGGTGGCGGTTTGCTTGTCCAGCGCCTCCTTGGTAATGGTCGAGCGGCCCTTGGCGCTCTCTTCCTGGACCATGTAACCGCCCCCCGCGGTCGCCTTGCCGCCTTGAACTCCGATGGTGCCGACGTCACTGTCGCTGGTAGCTGCCATGACCACTGCGTGGGTCATGCTCGTCGCGGCAACAAGTGCCAGATGAATACGTGTGAACCTCATCACTGTCGTCCTGGTGTCGGTGCTTATTGCACGCTGTAGTTGAAGGTGGCGGTGAAGCGTTGTTCGTTACGTCCACCGAAGGCTTGTTCGGGGAACGGCTTGACTTGCTTGATGCGGCGCAGGCTATTGGTGGCGGCCCGATTGAGCAGCATGCTCGGCGCCGGGGTCTGGATCCCGGCATCAAGGACACGGCCTTGTCGATCCACCATCAACCACACCACCACCTCGCCACTGGGGCGTTCGAGGGACGCCTGGCGCCCGGTGGGGTATTGCTTGTACGTGTCCAGCTCGTTGCGCAGCCCCTTGAGGTAACCGCCTTCCAGTGCCTGGCCATCCACTTTGGGTGGTGCCGGTGGCGCTGGCGGCGCAGGTGTCGGCGCAACGGCGGCCTGCACCGGCTTGGCCGCGACGGGTGCGACTGGCGCAGGCGTGGGCGTCGGTTTGGCGGCCACCACGGGCTTGGGTTTGGGCACCGGCTTGGGCTTGGGTTCAGGTTTTGGCAAGGGCTTGGGCGGTGGCGGCGGCGGGGCGGGTTCGGCCTCTTCGTCCTCGATCACCGGCGGTGGCGGCTCTTGCTCGACCACAGGCTCGGGCACCACTTCAGGTTCGGGCTCGACCAGCGCCAGCTCGACCGCCGACTCGTCGTACTGCGGCTGGATTTTCAACGGTTGCGACTGGATACCCAGTGCAATCAGCACCAGGGCGATCAGGGCCGGGACACTGCCCAGCAGCTGACGCGCACGAAACAGTACATACATGATCAAGACTTACGCGTGGCAATGGACACGGAGGTAAAGCCACCCAGGCGCAGGGTGTCCATGACTTCCACCAGGCGCGAAACCTCCACACCTTTGTCGCTGTTGACGATGATGGTCGACTTGGTATCAGGCTTTTCTGCGGCCTTCAGCGTCGGCACCAGAGCGTCGACCGTGAGGTCCTTGCCGTCGAGTTGCAGCTGGCCTTGCAGGCCCAGGGTCAGAATGAATTTATTCTGCGGTTTGAGTTGTTGCGAGCTGCTGGCGCTGGGCAATTGGGTCTTCATGCCGAGTGCCGGGATCACGTTCAAACTCACCAGTACGAAAAACACCAGGAGGAACATCATCACGTCGATCATGGGGATCAACTCGATGTGTGCCTTGCGTTTCTTGGGTTCATCCCAGGTTCTCATTCTGTTACCCCGTCGTTGAATTAGGGGCGACACGCTAACAACCAAAAATGACCGAATGGTTAACTTTAATTGACGTTTTAAAGGCTCTAGGACGCGTCTTTCAGAGTTTTTACCGGGCCCTTTCATGACGTAATGCAATTGACACGAAGGCAGTACATTCTTGGAAAATTTACCTGAAGAGCTGCCGCGTATGCCCACTACATTGCCTCAATTGTCGACCCCGCGACTCCTATTGCGGGCGCTGGAAATGGACCAGGCCGAGGTACTTTTCATGCTCGCCAACGGGCCGAAGATTGCTGACAACACGGCCAACATTCCGTCGCCCTATACCTTGGAAACTGCGCAGGGTTTTATTGCCGCGGCCGCCGACAACTATCGGGCGGGCGAGTTGTTGAACCTGGGAATGCATGTGCGTGAAACCGCTGAGTTGGTTGGCATAGTCAGCCTGCGCCTTAACGCGCGTCATCACGCAGGGCATTTGGGCGGCTGGGTCGCGGCGCATGCGCGTAACCTGGGGTATGCCGCTGAGGCGGCGAGCGCGATGATGGGCTTTGGCTTCACCGAGCTTGGGCTGCAGCGGGTAGGCAGCCAATGCTTTGGCCGCAACCAGGAATCGGCGCGAGTCATGCAGAAAATCGGCCTGCGCTATGAAGGTTGCCTGCGTCGGGCGTTTCTCAAAAATGGCGTGTACGAAGACCTGCTGGGCTTTGCCACCGTGCGTGAGGACTGGGAGCGCGCGTTGTGAGTGACGCAGTGGACCACGGCAGGCGGCGAGTCCTGACCGGGCTGGCGGTCGCTACCGCGTTTTCAATCCTCAGCCCGTTTGCGTGCAGTGCCGGGGTGGATTACCCATTCACCCTCGGCGTGGCCTCGGGCGACCCGCTGCCGGATGGTTTTGTGATCTGGACGCGCCTGGCGCCGTTGTTCAATGCAGCCGATGGCAGCGGTGGGCTGAAGCGCGCGGTGCCGGTGCGCTGGCGGGTGGCCAGTGATGCGGCGATGACGCGCATCGTGAAGCAGGGCGAAGTCTTGGCGACTGAGCGGTTCGCCCATTCGGTGCATGTTGAAGTGGCCGGGCTTGCGGCGGGCCGACCGTATTGGTACCAGTTCGAAGGCCTCGGCGCGCAGAGCCCGGTGGGCCAGGCACGTACCACGCCACCCTTGCAGGCGATGGCCTCGGCTCGGCTGGGATTTGTTTCCTGCTCGCATTGGGAGCGTGGATACTTCAGTGCCTATCGTCATTTAGCTGCAGAGCAGCCCGACCTGGTGTTTTTCCTCGGCGATTATATTTACGACAGCTCTTACGCAGCCGACTCGGGAAAAGTCATTCGGTGCCATGGCAGCGGCAACGCCAAGAGCTTGAGCGACTACCGCAATCGCTACGCGCTGTACAAAACCGATCCGGACCTGCAAGCCCTGCACGCGGCCGCGCCCAGCGTGGCGACCTGGGATGACCACGAAGTGCAGAATGACTACGCCAACCGCTGGTCCCAGGACCCGAAGATTCCCGTAGCGCAATTTCTCCAGCAGCGGGCGGCGGCCTACCAGGCGTATTACGAGCACATGCCGCTGCGCGCCAGCAGCGTGCCGAAGGGGCCGGACATGCGTATTTACCGGCGCCTGGACTACGGCCGCCTGGCGCGTTTTCATGTGCTGGATGGGCGCCAGTATCGCTCCGAACAACCCTGCATCCAGGTCAACGGCAGCCATCAGGGGCATATCGCCGCCAACACCTGCAGCGACCTGCGCGACCTCGGTCGCACCATGCTCGGCTGGCAGCAGGAGGCCTGGCTGGACCAGGGCTTTGCCCAGTCGCAGGCGCAGTGGAATGTGATCGCCCAGGACTTGCTGGTAGCGCCCTTGATCCAGCGCGACCTGACCAGCCACAAGGTCGGCCATTGGACCGATGGCTGGGACGGCTACATGGCCAACCGTTCACGGATGCTGGCGTCCATCGAGCGTCACAAGCTCAGCAACCCGGTGTTCTGGGGCGGTGATATCCATTCCTTCTGGACCACCGACCTGCATGCCGACGCCAACAACCCGGATTCGCCAGTGATCGCCACTGAGTTTGTCGGCAGTTCGGTGACCTCTGACGGGCCTCCCTTTGAGGCGTTCAGCAAGATCCTGCCGCTTAATCCGCATGTGAAGTTTTTCGACAGTCGCCAGCGTGGGTATGTGTCAGTAGAGCTTGCGGCTCAGAAGATGCTGACGAACTTTCGGGTGATAACTGACCCGCGCGATCCCAGCGCCACGGTGTCGACCCTCAAGTCGTTTGTGGTGGAGCCGGGGCGGGCGGGGGCGATTGCGGTTTAGCGCACTTGTCGGTTGTAAATACTCAATGTGGCGAGCGCGGGGGGATTTGTGGCGAGCAGGCTGTTGTGGCAAGCCCGCCCGCCACACCAAGCCCGCTCGCCACAACAGCCTGCTCATCACAACAAGCCCGGTGACCACAAAAACCGCGTGGTCTGTCAGTTGATTTCGTAACGCACCGACAGCGCGCCTTTTTTCTCCGACAGGGCCAGGATGGTCACCTGGCCCAGTTCGCTCAACGCTTGCACATGGGTGCCGCCGCAGGCGTAGGCGGGCAGTTCGCCGAAACCCACTTCGCGGGCGCCGTCTTGCAAGGTCATATGGCGCGGGTAATCGGCGGCGATCCATTGGTTGACCTGTTGCTGGATTGCCTCGGCGTCGATGGCCTGGGCCATTTCGCCACGGATAAAGGTGATTTTGCATTCGCCGGGCCAATGGTGGGCTTTGATCGGCATCCAACCGAAGCTTTCCCCCGCATTGCCGATCAGGTGCCCGGCCGAATGCAGGCGCGTGTACAGGGCGCGGCGTTGTGCGTCGACCCGTGCCGTAATCGGACCAGGCTCCAGAGGCTGGTCAACATAATGCACCACTCGGTCGGCTTCCTGGGTGACGCGCAGCACCTGGCTGTCGCCCAGCCAACCGGTATCAAAGGGTTGCCCGCCGCCTTGGGGATGGAAAATAGTCGACTGCAAGGTGACGGCAAACAGGCCTTCGTGCGGCGTGCAGCTCAGCACTTCAACCTCGGCAGTCAGGTGGTCGTGGGTAAAAAACAGGCGCTCGGTCATCATTTACATCCGCATCAGGGTTCTACGGGCAGTATAAATAGTGCGTGGATGGGTGATAATCCGTTCAATTATCAATGGACCTGTGCGTCATGAGCATCAATCTTCCTTTGCCACTGCTGGGTGAAATGGCGATGTTCGTCAAAGTCGTGGAGACCGGCAGTTTCTCCGAAGCGGCGCGCCAATTGAGCGTTTCACCCTCGGCGGTGAGCCGCAGTATCTCGCGCCTCGAACAGGCGCTGGCCACACGCTTGCTGCAACGCACCACGCGTAAATTGCGCTTGAGCGAGGGCGGTGAAGAAGTGTTCAAGCGTTGCCAGGAGATGGTCAATGCGGCGCGTTCGGTGATGGAAATCAGTGGCCAGTTCACCCATGAAGCCGAAGGCCTGGTGCGGGTCAGCGTGCCCAAGGCGGTGGGCCGGTTTGTGGTGCACCCGCATATGCCGGAGTTCTTGCGGCGCTACCCCAAGGTGGATGTGCAGTTGATCCTGGAAGACCGGCATGTGGACTTGATCGACGACAATGTCGACCTCAGCATCCGCATCACCGACAGCCCGCCGCCGGGCTTGGTCGGCCGCCAACTGTTGCCCATCGAGCACTTGCTGTGTGCCACGCCGCAGTACCTGGCCGCGCAGGGTACGCCTGAACATCCCCATGATTTGCTGGAACACAGTTGCATCTACCTGGGGGAAACGCCGGGGGATTCACGCTGGAAGTTTCGTCAGGGCGCCAAGGCGGTGACCGTGGGCGTGCGCGGGCGCTACGCCGCGAACCACACCGGCGTGCGCCTGGATGCGGTGTTGCAGCATGTGGGGATCGGCAGCTTGCCTTACTTCACGGCGCGCCACGCCCTGGAGGCGGGGAACCTGGTGCAGGTGTTGCCCGAGTGGGATTTTATTGCGTCCTACCATGGCGAGGCGTGGTTGCTGCATTCGCCCACGCGGTATCTGCCACCGAAGTTGCGGGTGTTTATTGATTGTCTGGTGGAGTGTATGGCGAAGGAGCCGACATTGCGCCGAAGGTAGGAGTGCGGTTCAACTGTGGGAGCTGGCTCCCACACAAGCCAGCTCCCACATTTAAAATCAGTGCTTGCTCTGATCCTGCGGCATGGCCAGCAGTTGTTTTTCCTGGTTCCAGTCGAACGGCTCGTCGTTCTGTTCGGCTTCGTAGCGACGTTCTTCCAGGGACTGATACAGGTCCAGTTCTTCATCGGGCATGAAGTGCAGGCAGTCACCGCCGAAGAACCACAGCAGGTCGCGGGGCACCAGATGGGCGATTTGCGGGTAACGCAGGATCACCTGGCTCATCAGGTCCTGGCCCAGGTACTGGCTTTCGATCGGGTCGATCGGCAGCAGGGCGCGCAATTCGTCGAAGCGCTCCAGGAACAGGGTATGGCTTTCCTCGGGCACCTGTTCGGCTTCGCCGACGGCAACCAGGATGCTGCGCAAGTGGTCGAGCAAGACGAGATGATCGGCAACGACGTTGGACACGAGATAAGTCCTCTAAAGCAAAAACGGGCGCGAGAGTATATAGCTCACGCGCCCGTTTTTATATGACCGCCTGACTCAGCGGATTTTACCCTCAGCCTGGGTCAGCTCTTCCTTGCTGAAATCATCCACATCGATCACCTTGCGGCGCGCGGCTTCGGCATCGCGCAGGGTTTGCGCTTCGGCCGGTTGCAATACGCCCGCGTGCAGCGCCGCGTCGATGGCATGCTCGCCGGCGGCCGGTTTGACCTGGCCGCTCTTGAGCGCGGTGTGGAGTTTTTTCTGCAAGGGGTGGCTGGCACTCAGCAGGTCGTAGGCATGTTGCAGGGCGCCCACCGGGTCTTCTGCCGATTGCGGGCGATAGCAACCCGCCAGCAACTCTTCCAGGGTCGGGTCGCCTTTGGCACGGCCGATCACCGCAGCCACTTCGGCGTCCAGCGCATCGGACGGCCCGGTGTGGCGACGGCCGAACGGGAACACGATCACCCGCAGCAGGCAACCGAGCACCTTGTTCGGGAAGTTGCTGAGCAGTTCATCCAGGGCACGTTCCGATTCACCGAGGCTTTCTTCCATGGCCCAGGCGAACAGCGGCTCCAGGTGATCCGGCGAGTCCAGGTCGTGATAACGCTTGAGCGCCGCCGAGGCCAGGTACATATGGCTCAGCACATCACCCAGGCGCGCCGACAGGCGTTCGCGGCGTTTCAGCTCGCCGCCCAGCAGCATCATGCTCAAGTCAGCGAGCAGGGCGAATGCGGCGGCCTGACGGTTCAATGCACGGAAATAACCCTGGCTCAAACGGTTGCCCGGGGCTTTCTCGAAGTGCCCGATGCCGAGGTTCAGCACCAAGGTGCTGGCAGCGTTACTGACGGCGAAGCCGATATGTTGCATCAGCAGGCCATCAAATTCCTTGAGCGCCTGGTCATGGTCTTCACGACCGGCCAGGGCCATTTCCTTAAGCACGAACGGGTGGCAGCGGATCGCGCCCTGGCCAAAGATCATCAGGTTGCGCGACAGGATATTCGCGCCTTCCACCGTAATGAAGATCGGCGCGCCTTGCCAGTTGCGGCCCAGGTAATTGTTGGGGCCCATGATGATGCCTTTGCCGCCATGCACATCCATGGCGTGGCTGATGCACTCGCGGCCGCGCTCGGTGAGGTGGTACTTGAGGATCGCCGACAACACCGAGGGTTTTTCGCCCAAGTCGACGGCATTGGCGGTGAGCATGCGTGCGCTGTCCATCAGCCAGGCGTTGCCGCCGATGCGCGCCAGGGCTTCCTGGATACCTTCGAAGGCCGACAGCGGCACGTTGAACTGCTCACGGACTTGAGCGTATTGGCCGGTGACCAAACTGGTGAACTTGGCCGCGCCGGTGCCGACCGCAGGCAGCGAGATCGAACGGCCGACCGACAGGCAGTTCATCAGCATCATCCAGCCCTTGCCGAGCATTTCCTGGCCACCGATAAGGAATTCCAGAGGGATGAACACGTCCTTGCCGGAGTTGGGGCCGTTCATGAACGCGGCGCCCAACGGCAGGTGGCGACGGCCGATTTCGACGCCGGGCGTGTCGGTGGGGATCAGCGCCAGGCTGATGCCCAGGTCTTCTTCCTCACCCAATAAGTGGTCCGGGTCATGGGCCTTGAAGGCCAGGCCGAGCAGGGTCGCGACCGGGCCAAGGGTGATGTAGCGTTTTTCCCAGTTCAGGCGCAGGCCAAGGGTTTCCTTGCCTTCCCATTCACCTTTGCAGATCACGCCGGTGTCGGGCATGGCGCCGGCGTCGGAGCCGGCCAGCGGGCCGGTGAGGGCGAAGCAGGGGATGTCGTCGCCACGGGCCAGGCGCGGCAGGTAGTGGTTGCGTTGTTCGTCGGTGCCGTAATGCAGCAGCAACTCGGCCGGGCCGAGGGAGTTGGGGACCATCACGGTGGAGGCGAGGTCGCCGCTGCGGGTGGCGAGTTTCATCGCGACCTGGGAGTGGGCATACGCCGAGAACCCCTTGCCGCCATACTCCTTGGGGATGATCAGGGCGAAGAAACCGTGGGTCTTGATGTGCTCCCAGGCAGCGGGCGGCAGGTCCATGGCCTGGCCGATTTCCCAGTCGCTGACCATCGCGCAGAGCTCTTCGGTAGGGCCGTCGATAAACGCTTGTTCTTCTTCGGTCAGTTGCACCTTGGGGTAGGCCAGCAACTTGTCCCAGTCGGGGCGACCGCTGAACAGTTCGCCGTCCCACCACACGGTGCCGGCGTCGATGGCGTCGCGCTCGGTCTCGGACATCGGCGGCAGGACTTTCTGGAACCAGCTGAACAGCGGCTTGGTGAAGTATTGGCGGCGCAGGTCGGGCAGCAACAGGGGCACGGCCACGGCGGCGATCAGCACCCAGAGGATGACCAGCAGCCAACCCGGTGCATGGCTCCAGGCCCCCATCGCCAGCAGGTAGACGGCAACCACGCCCAGCGCAGGCAGGGGCGCGGTGCGGCGGTGTGCCAGGTAGGCAATGCCGACCACCAGAACCAGTATCCACAACAACAGCATATTCAATCCTCCGTGAAACCAAGGGCGAAACCACCATGGAGCTTAGTCGGCATCCGAAAAAGCGCGGTAGCGAGGGTGTAACGAGTTGTGCTGGCGCACGCCGACATTTGGCCGAATCGTCGTTATCTCCACGGCAGACCTGTCGTTAGACTCAAGGCTTCCCTTGGAGATAAAGCTCATGGATACGTACCTGAGTCCCAGCCGCTTCATCGATAGTGACCACCTTGCGGTGGTGGAGTTCGCCGAAAAACATCGCGGAACCGGCCCGGATTTAAGTGACCAGGCGGTCAGTCTTTACTACGCCGTGCGTGAGGCGATTCGCTACAACCCGTACACCTTCAGCCGTGACCCGAACACCCTCAGTGCCAGCTTTGCCCTGGCCACCGGCGAGAGCTACTGCGTGCCCAAGGCCACCTTATTGGCCGCCTGCGCTCGCCATTGCGGGATCCCGGCGCGCATCGGCCTGGCGGATGTGCGCAATCATTTGTCGACACCGCGCCTGCTCGCGCTGCTTAAAAGTGATGTGTTCGCCATGCATGGCTATACCGAGTTGTACCTGCACGGTCGCTGGGTCAAGGCCACGCCGGCGTTCAACAGCCAACTGTGCGAGTTGTTCGACGTGCCGCCGCTGGCGTTCGATGGGGTTAACGACAGCGTGTTCCACGCCTTCAACCGCCAGGGGCGGCGCTCGATGGAATACGTGCTGGACCACGGCCAGTTCAGCGATGTGCCCGAAGCGTTTTTCTTCGCGCATATTCAGCAGTGTTACCCGCACCTGTTTGTCGGCGACATGCCGATCTCGCTGAAGGACATGCACAGCGACATGCAGAGCGATTTAAGCCGCGCGTGAACCGGCGTATGCTGCTGCGTTCATCAAGCCATGTTCATCAACGATAAGGCGCGGTCATGCTGAAAATCTGGGGTCGTAAAAATTCATCAAACGTCAGGAAGGCACTGTGGTGCGCCGAGGAGCTCGGCCTGGACTATGAGGCAATTGATGCGGGCGGAGCTTTTGGTGTGGTCGACACCCCGCAATACCGGGCCTTGAACCCCAATGGCCGGGTGCCGATGATCGAAGACGGCGACTTTGTGTTGTGGGAATCCAACACCATCGTGCGTTACCTGTGCGCCAAGAGCGCGTCGGATTTTTACCCTGATGATCTGCAAGCCCGGGCCAGCGCCGAGAAGTGGATGGACTGGACCACGTCCACCCTCGCCGATCCGTTCAAGGCCGTGTTCTGGGGCATCCTGCGCACCCCGGCAGAAAAACAGAACTGGGACAGCATCAACGCCGGGCGCCAAGCCTGCATCGATGCGCTTAACACCGTTGACCAGGCACTCGCCGAGCAACCCTACCTGTCCGGCGAGCATTTCGGCATGGGCGACATCCCCTTGGGTTGCTTTGCCTACGCCTGGTTCGAGATGCCCATCGAGCGCCCGGCAATGCCCCATCTAGAGGCCTGGTACCAGCGCCTTAAAGACCGCCCGGCCTACCGCAAGGCCGTGATGACCGCGTTGACTTAATACTGACTATTAATACAGGTGACTGTACTTGTGCGGCGCGGGCAAGCACCATGCTTGTCATGCGCCGCCGTTGAACTACGTGCGCTGCGCGCTTATCTACTCTTTCTATTCCCTTCTCTGGTGCGTAATCCGATATGAGTTCCGCTCTGTCCATCCGGCAGCTAACCAAAACCTACGGCAACGGTTTCCAGGCCCTGAGTGGTATCGATCTGGACGTTGCCGAAGGTGACTTCTTCGCCTTGCTCGGTCCCAACGGTGCCGGCAAATCCACCACCATCGGCATCCTCTCCACCCTGGTCAACAAAACCAGCGGCTCGGTGAATATCTTTGGCCATGACCTGGACAAATCCCCTGCGGCGCTCAAGCGCTCCATCGGCGTGGTGCCCCAGGAATTCAACTTCAACCAGTTTGAAAAGACCTTCGACATCGTCGTGACCCAGGCGGGCTACTACGGCATCCCGGCGAAAATCGCCAAGGAGCGTGCCGAGCAGTACCTGACTCAGTTGGGCCTGTGGGACAAGCGTGACGTGCCGTCGCGTTCGTTGTCGGGCGGCATGAAGCGCCGCCTGATGATCGCCCGCGCGCTGGTGCATGAGCCGCGTCTGCTGATCCTCGATGAGCCAACGGCCGGTGTGGACATCGAGCTGCGCCGTTCGATGTGGACGTTCCTCACCGAGCTGAACGAGAAGGGCATCACCATCATCCTCACCACCCATTACCTGGAAGAGGCTGAGCAGCTGTGCCGCAACATCGGCATCATCGACCACGGCACCATTGTCGAGAACACCAGCATGCGCAACCTGCTGGGCCAGCTGCATGTGGAAACTTTCCTGCTGGACCTGAAAAACAACCTGTCGGTGGCGCCGCAACTGCTCGGCTACCCAAGCCGTCTGGTCGATGGCCACACCCTGGAAGTGCAGGTGGACAAGGCCATGGGCATCACCGCGTTGTTCACCCAGCTGGCGGCCCAGAGCATCGAAGTGCTGAGCCTGCGTAACAAAACCAATCGCCTTGAGGAGTTGTTTGTGTCCCTGGTGGAGAAAAATCTGGCGAAGGTGGCGGTATGAGTTCCGAACTGCAACCCAACCTCGTCGCGCTGCAGACCATTGTTTACCGCGAAGTGAAGCGCTTTACCCGGATCTGGCCGCAGACCCTGCTGCCGCCGGCGATCACCATGGTTTTGTACTTCGTGATCTTCGGTAACCTGATCGGCCGCCAAATTGGCGACATGGGTGGCTTCACCTACATGGAGTACATTGTGCCGGGCCTGATCATGATGTCGGTGATCACCAACTCCTACGGCAACGTGGTCTCGAGCTTTTTCGGCAGCAAGTTCCAGCGCTCCATCGAAGAACTGATGGTCTCGCCGGTGTCGCCGCACACCATCCTGATCGGCTACACCCTGGGCGGCGTGCTGCGCGGCTTGATGGTGGGTGTGATCGTGACCTTGCTGTCGCTGTTCTTCACCCACCTGCAGGTGCATCACCTGGGGGTCACCATTCTGGTGGTGGTACTGACGGCGACGATCTTCTCGTTGCTGGGGTTTATAAACGCCGTATTTGCACGCAACTTCGATGATATTTCGATCATCCCGACGTTCGTGCTGACGCCGCTGACTTACCTGGGCGGGGTGTTCTACTCCATCACCTTGCTGCCGCCGTTCTGGCAGACCGTGTCGCTGGCCAACCCGGTGTTGCACATGGTTAACGCCTTCCGCTACGGCATTCTGGGCGTGTCGGATATCAAAATCAGCGTGGCGATCACCTTCATGCTGGTGGCGACCGTGGTGCTGTATGTGGGATGCGCGCGGTTGCTGGTGAGTGGGCGCGGGATGCGTACCTAAGCAGCAGTCATACGCGGTCAAAATGTGGGAGGACCCGCCACCTCTTCGATGTAGCGCTGTCGCGCATCAAACTGGTTCATCGTAAGGTTGAAGAACGCGGGCGGGGCAAAGGCCGTAACCAGCACTGGTGTGTCAGCACCCGAGTGGGAGAGTGGCCTGCACGGTATCGGCGTGGAGTCATTGTCGGCACAGCAAGCTGTGACCACGTATAAGAGAGTGAATCCGCTCGCCACCGTGTACCCCGCCCGCGTCATTCAATCCTGCGAGGAATTGTCATGACGCGCAAGAACCAAAAACGTTTTGAGGTCATCCACCCTGACTGCGCTGCCGTTGATGTTGGAG
>NZ_FNOX01000004.1 GCF_900107155.1 Pseudomonas salomonii | reverse complement strand
CGCGGAGTAACTTGTGATGCTGATAATCTTGTTGACTATCAGTCTGACTCCACAAGCACCCACACGAATTGCTTGATTCAGTTGTTAAAGAGCGGTTGGTTAAGATCTTTCGTCTCAACCGAGGCGCGCATTCTACAGCAGCCTCATTTGCTGTCAAGTGATTATTTTCAGAAGTTTTCGAAGAATTCTTCAACAACTTCAACCACTTGCGCTTACGATCTCTCGTTAGCGGGAGGCGAATTCTACAGCGTTACACGCTGCTGTCAACACCTCTTTTTCAACTCCCTTTTGGCTTCGATGAACTGAAGCGACTTGCTGCCGAAAACTTCGTAACTCTTTGTTTACCAAGGAGTTTTCCGTTTCGACTGCGCCGGAAGTGGGGCGAATTATAGACAGATATAATTCTCCGTCAATCCCTTTCGTTCACATTTCTGTCATATCGGTCAAAAAGGCCGTAAAAGCACAAAAGCCGGCCCCAAGGGGCCGGCTTTCACCTGCAGCGCCTTACAGACTCGGGAAGGCGAACTGCGACGCTTCATGGCTGGCCCGTTGCGGCCAACGCTGGGTAATCGCCTTGCGACGGGTATAGAAACGCACCCCATCCGGCCCATAGGCATGCAAGTCGCCAAACAGCGAACGCTTCCAGCCGCCAAAGCTGTGGTAGGCCACCGGCACCGGCAGTGGCACGTTCACACCGACCATACCCACTTCGATCTCATCACAAAACAGCCGCGCCGCTTCACCGTCACGGGTAAAGATGCAGGTGCCGTTGCCATACTCATGATCGTTGATCAGCTGCATCGCCGCTTCCAGGCTATCCACCCGCACTACGCACAGCACCGGCCCGAAGATCTCCTCCTTATAGATGCGCATCTCAGGCGTCACGCGATCAAACAGGCTGCCACCCAGGAAGAAGCCTTCTTCATGCCCGGCAACACTCAAACCACGGCCGTCGACCACCAGTTCGGCACCCGCCGACACACCGTCTTCTATATAGCCGCTGACCTTGTCCCGCGCCTGGCCTGTCACCAACGGCCCCATATCCAGGCCGCAAGAGGTGCCCGCACCAATCTTGAGTGCCTTGACCTGCGGCACCAACTTGGCGATCAACGCATCCGCCACCTGGTCACCCACGCACACGGCCACCGAAATCGCCATGCAACGCTCACCGCAGGAACCGTACGCCGCGCCCATCAAAGCGCTGACCGCGTTATCCAGGTCCGCATCCGGCATCAGCACCGCATGGTTCTTCGCACCGCCCAGCGCCTGCACGCGTTTGCCGCGCTTGGTCGCTTCGGAATAGATGTACTCGGCAATCGGCGTCGAACCCACAAAACTCAGGGCTTTGACTTCCGGTGCTTCAATCAGCGCATCCACTGCGCCCTTATCTCCGTGCACCACGCTCAGCACGCCTTTGGGCAGACCGGCTTCCTGCAACAGCTGCGCAATCAGCAGCGTGGAACTTGGATCACGCTCCGATGGTTTCAGGATGAAACAGTTACCGCACACGATCGCCAGCGGGTACATCCACAGCGGCACCATCGCCGGGAAGTTGAACGGGGTAATACCCGCCACCACACCCAGCGGCTGGAAGTCCGACCACGCATCAATGTTGGGCCCCACGTTACGGCTGTACTCGCCCTTGAGAATCTCCGGCGCCGAGCAGGCGTATTCGACGTTCTCGATGCCGCGCTTCAATTCACCCGCGGCGTCCTCCAGGGTCTTGCCGTGCTCCTCGCTGATCAACTGCGAGATACGCGCTTCGTTCTGCTCCAGCAATTGCTTGAAACGAAACATCACCTGGGCACGCTTGGCCGGCGGCGTATTGCGCCAGGCCGGGAACGCCGCCTTGGCCGCGTCAATCGCCTGTTGAATGGTTTCACGGCTGGCCAATGGCACCTGGTGAATCACCTGGCCGGTGGACGGGTTGTACACGTCGGCACTACGGCCGCTGTCATTGACCAACTCACCGTTGATCAAATGCTGGATAAGGCTCATGCAGGGCTCCTGAAAAGTTGTTCTATATAGAAGGAGAAATCAGTCGATTTTGTTCAGCACTTCGCCGACCGCATCGAACAGGCGATCCAGGTCCTGCGGCTTGCTGTTGAAGGTTGGCCCGAACTGCAGGGTGTCACCGCCAAAGCGCACGTAGAAACCGGCTTTCCACAAGGCCATGCCGGCCTCGAATGGCCGCACGATGGCATCGCCGTCACGCGGGGCAATCTGGATCGCGCCGGCCAGGCCGTAGTTACGGATGTCGATCACATTCTTGCTGCCCTTCAACCCGTGCAGCGCATTCTCAAAGTGCGGGGCGACTTCGGCTACGCTCTGCACCAGGTTTTCCTTCTGCAACAGGTCCAATGCCGCCAAGCCGGCCGCGCAAGCCACCGGGTGCGCCGAGTAGGTGTAGCCGTGGGGGAATTCCACCGCGTATTCCGGCGTCGCCTGGTTCATGAAGGTCTGATAGATCTCGCTGGTGGCAATCACCGCGCCCATCGGGATCGCGCCGTTGGTAACTTGCTTGGCGATGCACATGAGGTCCGGGGTCACACCAAAGCTGTCGGCGCCGAACATCGAGCCGGTACGGCCGAAACCGGTGATCACTTCATCGAACACCAGCAGGATGTTGTGTTGGTCGCAGATCTCACGCAGACGCTTGAGATAACCCTGTGGCGGCACCAGCACGCCCGCGGAACCGGCCATCGGCTCAACAAACACCGCTGCGATGTTCGACGCGTCGTGCAGTTCGATCAGCTTGAGCAGCTCATCGGCCAAGGCGCTACCGCCCTGCTCCGGCATGCCACGGGAGAACGCATTGCTCGCCAGCAACGTGTGCGGCAGATGGTCCACGTCCATCAGGCCCTGACCAAAGAGCTTACGGTTGCCGTTCACGCCACCCAGGCTGGTCCCGGCAATGTTCACACCGTGATAGCCACGTGCGCGGCCGATCATCTTGGTCTTGGTGGCCTGGCCTTTCAGGCGCCAGTAGGCACGCACCATCTTCACTGCGGTATCGGCGCACTCAGAGCCCGAGTCGGTGAAGAACACGTGGTTCAGGTTGCCTGGGGTCAGGTCGGTGATTTTTTCCGCCAGTTGGAAGGACAACGGATGACCGTATTGAAAGCCCGGGGAGTAGTCCAGGGTGCCCAATTGCTTGGAGACGGCCTCTTGAATCTCCTTACGGGTGTGCCCGGCGCCACAGGTCCACAGGCCCGACAACGAGTCGTACACCCGGCGGCCCTTGTCATCAATCAACCAGCTGCCTTCAGCGCCGACGATCAGGCGCGGGTCGCGCTGGAAGTTGCGGTTGGCGGTGTAAGGCATCCAGTGCGCATCCAATTTCAGTTGGCTGGCCAGGGACGATGGGGCGTTTTCGGGCATGTTCATCAGCAAAACCTCGCAGGGCAAAAGGCAGCGTCGGGATTGAAAAGCGTTGTTGCAGCTAAATTGCCACGGCGATAAAGTCGATGAAATTCAACTCTTCTAACCTTTAGTCAGGCCGTCACTAAACTATGAGCAGCCGTCGACCCGATCCCCTTGCCCAAGTCAGCGACTTCGATATCCGCCTGCTGCGTATCTTTCGCAGCGTGGTGGAATGCGGTGGTTTCTCGGCGGCAGAAACCGTGCTCGGCATCGGCCGCTCGGCCATCAGCCAGCAAATGAGCGACCTCGAGCAACGTCTGGGGTTAAGGCTGTGCCAACGCGGGCGCGCGGGATTCTCCCTGACCGAAGAAGGCCGCGAGGTCTACCAATCGGCCTTGCAGCTATTAAGTGCGCTGGAAAGTTTTCGCACCGAGGTCAACGGCCTGCACCAGCACTTGCGCGGCGAACTGATCATCGGCCTCACCGACAACCTGGTCACCCTGCCCCACATGCGCATCACCCACGCCCTGGCACAGTTGAAGGAGCGCGGCCCGGACGTGCAGATCCAGATCCGCATGATCGCCCCGAATGAAGTGGAACAAGGTGTACTCGATGGCCGCCTGCATGTCGGCGTAGTGCCCCAGGCGAGTGCCTTGTCGGGTCTGGAATACCAACCCCTGTACAGCGAACGCTCGTTACTCTACTGCGCGGTCGGCCACCCGTTGTTTTACGCGGAAGACAAGCAACTGGACGACCCACGTATCGACAGCCAGGACGCCATCGCCCCGACCTTCCGCTTGCCCGCCGACATCCAGGCCCATTACCAGGCACTCAATTGCACCGCCAGCGCCTCGGACCGCGAAGGCATGGCGTTCCTGATCCTCACTGGCCGCTATATCGGCTACCTGCCCGACCACTACGCCAGCCTGTGGGTACAACAAGGCCGACTGCGCGCGCTGAAACCGGCTACACGTTTTTACGATTTAAGCCTCGCATCGGTCACGCGCAAGGGCCGCCGCCCTCATTTGGTGCTGGAAAGCTTTCTGGAGAGTCTGGCGGCAACGCGCTAACTCGGGCCTATCGCTAAAAGCTGAGCAACTGGACAGCTTTTTGCAAGAGAACCTGGACCTTGAACCGTCCGCCCTGAGTTTGCCCGCCATGCCACCAGAAACCCTGAGCCCCAACGACCTGATCTACGGCCTGAACGACCGCCCGAAACCGCTGCCCGCCCTACTGGCAGCCTTGCAACATGTGCTGGCCGCCTTCGTCGGCATCATCACCCCGCCACTGATCATCGGCTCGACTTTAGGGCTTACCGCCCACCTGCCCTACCTGATCAGCATGGCGTTGATGGTGTCCGGCGTGGGCACTTTCATTCAGGCACGCAGGCCATTTGGTATCGGTGCCGGGATGATCTGCCTGCAAGGCACCAGCTTTGCGTTTCTCGGTGCGGTGTTGTCAGCAGGCTTTCTGGTGAAACAACGCGGCGGCAGCCCGGAAGACATCATGGCGATGGTCTTCGGCGTGTGTTTTTTCGGCGCGGCGGTACAGATCGTGTTGAGCCGTTTTATCGGGCAATTGCGCCGTGTGATCACGCCCCTGGTCACCGGCATCGTCATTACCTTGATCGGCATCAGCCTGATCAAAGTCGGCATCACCGACCTGGGCGGCGGTTTCAATGCACCCGACTTCGGCGCCCCAACCAATCTGGCGCTTGGGTTGTTCGTCGTGTTGACGATCATCTTGCTCAACCGCTCGAACACGCCGTGGGTGCGCCTCTCGGCAATCATCATCGGCCTGGCCCTCGGCAGCCTGGCCGCGTGGTTCAGCGGCAAGCTGGTGCCCCAAGCCTTGCCCGACTTGCCATTGATCAGCGTGCCGATGCCGTTTCGCTTTGGTTTCAACTTCGACTGGAGCGCCTTCCTGCCCATCGCGCTGATTTATCTGATCAGCAGTATCGAAACCGTCGGCGACCTGACTGCCAACTGCATGATCGCCCGCCAGCCCATCAGCGGCCCTTCATATATAAGCCGACTCAAAAGCGGCGTGTTGGGTGATGGCGTCAGTTGCATGATCGCCGCCACCTTCAGCGCATTCCCCAACACCACGTTTGCGCAGAACAACGGCGTGATCCAACTCACCGGCGTGGCCAGCCGTTACGTCGGCTTATACATTGGCGTGCTGCTGTTTTGTCTCGGCTTGTTTCCACTGATCGGCGCGGTGCTGCAGCAAATCCCCAAACCGGTTTTGGGCGGCGCAACCCTGGTGATGTTCGGCAGCGTGGCCGCCGCCGGCGTGCGCATTCTGGCCCAGGCGCCGCTGGACCGACGCAGCATGCTGATCATCGCCACCTCCTTTGGTGTTGGCCTGGGCATTGCCGCCCAACCTCAGTTGCTGCACTTGATGCCGCCGTTGGTACAAAACCTGTTTGACTCGGCCATCACCAGCGGCGGCCTGACGGCCATCGTGTTGTGCCTGTTATTGCCCGAGGCCAAGGCGACTAACGTTGGCGCAAACCACACCCCGGAAAGCGACACACTGGAACCGCTTTGACGGTTTTATTGCATCGGGACTTGTCTGAGGCTTGAGGGTGGGTTATCTGTGCACACGTCGTCTCTATCGATCAGCACGGAAACCTCCATGAGCCTCGAAGTTCCTGCCCACAGCAACCACGCCGGTAAACCTGCCAGCCGTATTCGGCAAAAGAATGAACAAGCGATTCTCCAGGCGGCTGAAGACGAATTCGCGCGCCATGGCTACAAAGGCACCAGCATGAACACCATTGCCTCGAGTGCCGGGCTGCCCAAGGCCAACCTGCATTATTACTTCACCAACAAACTCGGCCTGTACATTGCGGTACTGAGCAATATCCTCGAACTGTGGGACAGCACCTTCAACGCGCTGACCGCCGAGGACGACCCCGCCGTCGCGCTGACACGCTACATCCGCACCAAGATGGAATTCTCCCGACGCCACCCGCAAGCCTCGCGGATCTTCGCCATGGAGATCATCAGCGGCGGCGAATGCCTGACCGAATATTTCAGCCAGGACTACCGCGCCTGGTTCAGTGGCCGCGCAGCGGTGTTCCAGGCGTGGATCGAGGCCGGCAAGATGGACCCCATCGACCCCGTGCACCTGATTTTCCTGCTGTGGGGCAGTACCCAGCATTACGCCGACTTCGCCACCCAGATCTGTCGCGTCACCGGTCGCACCAAGCTGACCAAGCAGGACATGGAAGACGCCGGCACCAACCTGATCCATATCATCCTCAAAGGCTGCGGCATCAAGCCGGCCCTATAAACGAAGCGACTTATGCCTTTCACGCTGACCGGCCTTTGCGAATTTCGTGAAGAAATACGCAAAAGCCGCTTTATCACCTTGGCCGCGCCGATCACCAGCGCGCAAGACGCCCAGGCGTTTTTCGAGCAGCACAGCGACCTCAACGCCACGCACAACTGCTGGGCCTGGAAGCTCGCCGACCAGTACCGCAGCAACGACGATGGCGAACCCGGCGGCACGGCCGGGCGGCCGATCCTGGCCGCCATTGAAGCCCAAGGCTTTGATCAGGTCGCCGTGCTGGTGATTCGCTGGTACGGCGGCATCCAGTTGGGCACCGGCGGGCTGGCCCGCGCCTACGGCGGCGGCGCCAACAAATGCCTGCAGAATGCCGAACGCATCGAGCTGATCAGCCGCGTGCCGCTCAGTTGTGCCTGCAGTTTCTCGGAATTGAACCTGGTGAAACTGCGCGTGGCCGAACTGGGCGGGCTGGTGGTGGAAGAAACCTTCACCGCCAATGGCGTCGAGCTACAGCTCGCACTCGGCGAGGCGCACATCGACACGCTGCAAACCCAGCTCGCCGACCTCAGCCGTGGGCGCATCCTGCTCGAACGCTGAAACTGCCCACATCTACTGTGCACCTGCCTGTGGATAACCTGAGCACACCCGCCTGTAACCCTTCTGTCATAAGGGCTTACGGGCGCCGATCATTTTTTGATCAGTATTCACCGGGAGTAATTGCGCAACGCCCCACAGCACTTCCAACAGCAGAATTATCCACAGCACCGACGTGGCGCCCTGCATCAGCGCGTACAGCTGCCAGGTCGCAAACAGCCCACGGCCGACCGCGTCATACAGCCCGAATTGGCGTTGAGGGTCGCGAATACGCAGCACTGCCCACACGCACACAATCGAACCGAGCAGGTTGGCCATCAGCACATGCGCAGGCAGAAACGGCGGTAGCTCGCCCGGCAGGTTCAAGCCCTGCAACAGGCCGTGCACTAATGCAAAACTCCACGGCGTGACAAACGCCGCGGTAATGATCAAGTCATACCAGGCGCTGGCCCGCACCAGTGTTCGGTAGTGTTTTGGTGTCCACATAGCAGCAAGCTCCTTCAATTCAAGAAGCCAGCAGGCTAAAGCCTGGAGTATGCTCCAGGGTCAAGCCCTCTCGAGCCCGTCCCATGCGTATCGGCGAATTAGCCCAGGCCAGCCAGGTCAGCCGCGACACCTTGCGCTTCTATGAGCAGCGCGGGTTGATCGCCGCGCAACGCAGCGCCAATGGTTACCGCGACTACCCGCCGGACATGCTGCAACTGGTGCTCTATATCAAGACTGCCCAGCGCCTGGGTTTCAGCCTCGGCGAGATCGGCACCAGCGTCGCCGCCTTATGGCAGGCGCCCGATCCCGACGCTGCCGTCACACAATTGCTGCAAGACAAGCTCAACCTGATCGACACCCGCATCACTGAACTCGGCCATCTGCGCCAGGAGTTGCAGCAAAGGCTCGGGCAACGTTGTCCATTAAATCCGTGAACCTCCATTTCAAAGGAAGCCTTTCATGTCTACGCCAAAAACCGCACTGATCATCGGCGCCTCGCGCGGCCTGGGCCTTGGCCTGGTCAAGCAACTGCTGCAGGACGGCTGGGAGGTGACCGCCACCGTGCGTGACCCGAACAAGGCCGATGCGCTCAAAGCCGTGGGCCAGGTGCAGATCGAGAAGCTGGACATGGACGATCAACAAGCCGTGATCGCCCTGGCCCAACGCCTGAAAGCGCGCACCTTCGACCTGCTGTTCGTCAACGCCGGGGTCAAAGGCCCTGCCAACCAGGAGCCGGGCCACGCCACCCTGGCGGAAGTCGGCCAACTGTTTTTCACCAACGCCGTGGCGCCGATCAACCTGGCCCAGCGCTTTGTCGGGCAGATCCGCAAAGACACCGGCGTGCTGGCGTTCATGAGTTCGGTGCTGGGCAGCGTGACGATTCCCGATGGCTCCGACCTGGCGCTGTACAAGGCCAGCAAGGCTGCACTGAACTCCATGACCAACAGCTTTATCACGCAACTGAGTGACCCTAAACTCACGGTGCTGTCGCTGCATCCGGGCTGGGTGAAGACCGACATGGGCGGCGAAAACGCGCACATCGACGTCGACACCAGCGTGCGCGGCCTGGTGGATCAGGTGAATGCCTACACCGGCAAAGGCGGCCATCACTTCGTGGACTACAAAGGCGACACCATCGCCTGGTAACAGCTCGGTTCAACCTGTGGGAGCGGGCTTGCCCGCGATGGTCTCAAGAGCACCTCGCTCCTGCAGATAGACCTGATCATGGACTACACGTAAACTCTGCTCCTCGCCCTCACCGGCGACCCTGGATCAGCAGACAGGGCAACACTGAGCTGGCAAACCTGAACCCATCATTCAGAGGAGCCGGCCAATGCCTGCGACCCGTATCTGGTTAAAAAACCCCCTCGCGATTTTCACCGCCAATGGCCTCGACGCCCGTGGTGGCCTGGTGCTGCAAGACGGTGTGATCACCGAAGTGCTGGGCTGGGAGAAAGAACCCGCCGTGCCCTGTGCACAAGTGTTCGATGCACGCGAGCATGTGGTGCTTCCCGGCCTGATCAACACCCACCATCACTTCTACCAAACCCTGACCCGCGCCTGGGCGCCGGTGGTCAACCAGCCTTTATTCCCCTGGCTGAAAACCCTGTACCCGGTCTGGGCACGCTTGACCCCGGAAAAACTCGCACTGGCGTCCAAAGTCGCCCTCGCAGAGTTGCTGCTGTCTGGCTGTACCACGGCGGCAGACCACCATTACCTGTTCCCTGACGGCCTGGAAAATGCCATCGATGTACAAGTAGAAAGCGTGCGCGAACTGGGCATGCGCGCCATGCTTACTCGCGGCTCCATGAGCCTGGGCGAAGCCGATGGTGGCCTGCCGCCCCAGCAAACCGTGCAACAAGGCCAGGTGATCCTCGAAGACAGCCAGCGCCTGATCCGCGAATACCACCAGCGCGGCGACGGCGCGCACATCCAGATCGCCCTGGCGCCCTGTTCGCCGTTTTCGGTCACACCGGAAATCATGCAAGCCAGCGCCGAACTGGCCAACAGCCTCGACGTGCGCCTGCACACGCATCTGGCCGAAACCCTCGACGAAGAAGACTTCTGCCTGCAGCGTTTCGGCCTGCGCACGGTGGACTACCTCGACAGTGTCGGCTGGCTTGGCCCGCGCACCTGGCTGGCCCACGGCATTCACTTCAACCCGGACGAGATCGCCCGCCTCGGCGCGGCCGGCACCGGTATTTGCCATTGCCCAAGCTCGAATATGCGCCTGGCTTCCGGCATCTGCCCGACCCTGGACCTGCTCGCCGCCGGCGCGCCGATTGGGCTGGGCGTCGACGGTTCGGCCTCCAACGATGCCTCGAACATGATCCTCGAAGCGCGCCAGGCCCTGTACATCCAGCGCCTGCGTTACGGCGCGGAAAAGATCACCCCGGAAGGCGTGCTGGGCTGGGCCACCAAAGGCTCGGCGCAGTTGCTGGGGCGCACGGATATCGGTGAGTTGGCCGTGGGCAAACAGGCTGACCTGGCGCTGTTCAAGCTCGATGAGCTGCGTTTTTCCGGCAGCCATGACCCGATCTCGGCGCTGCTGCTGTGCGGCGCCGACCGCGCGGACCGGGTGATGATCGGCGGCAAATGGCGGGTGATCGATGGGCAGGTTGAAGGGCTGGACCTAAAAGGCCTGATTGCCGATCACAGCCAGGCGGCGCGGGAACTGATCAACCGGGCTTAACTGAGGAAACACTATCAAAATGTGGGAGCGGGCTTGCTCGCGAAAGCAGTGTGTCAGTCGATGCATCAGTTGACTGACACACCGCATTCGCGAGCAAGTCGAATCGTCGCACCGCCGCTCCCACATTAGTTTCCAGGGTGTGCTTAAGGGCCGCTTACACCCCAAGCAACGACAACATGATAAAGGTCGCAAACAACACAAAGTGCGTCATCCCTTCGATGGCATTGGTTTCGCCATCGTTGAGGTTGATCGCACTCACCACCAGCGTGATCAACACCATCACGGTTTGCACCGGCGTCATCGCCATCTGGAACGGCTGACCCGTGTAGAGCGCCATGGCTTCCATCACCGGCACCGTCAAAATCACCGTCGACAACGATGCACCCAGTGCGATGTTGACCACCGACTGCATGCGGTTAGCCAAGGCGGCACGCAACGCTGTGAGAATTTCCGGCGCGGCCGAAATCGCCGCCACCACAATCGCGGTAATCACCGGCGGTGCGCCCGTGCCTTCCAGGCCCAGGTCCAGGGTCTTGGACATCACCTCGGCCAATGCGCCAATCACAATCACGCCAAACACCAACGTACCGATGGAAAACGCCAGGTTGATCGGCGGCTCCTGCTGTTCTTCCGGCTGCTTCTTGCGACGTTTTTCCGGGTAGCTGTAGCTGAAGAAATAACTGTGCGGCCCCACCTGCATGCGCAGGAACAGGGTGTAGAGCAACACCATCGCGCCGATGGTGAAGGCTGAGTAAATTTTCCAATCGGCTTCGGGGATAAATTCCGGTACCACCATCGACACGCCCATGGCGGTGAGGATCATCACGCTGTAACTGCGCGCCGAATCATCGTTGTAGGACTGTTCGCCATGCTTGATGCCGCCCATCAGCGCGGCCAGGCCAAGGATGCCGTTGATATCGAGCATCACCGCCGAATAGATCGTGTCACGTACCAACGTCGGCGAGGGCTCGTTGCTCATCATGATCGCCAGGATCACCACTTCCACCAGCACGGCGGCGAGGGTGAGAATCATGGTGCCGTAAGGATCACCGACCTTTTCCGCCAGTTGCTCGGCGTGGTGGGCGACGCGCATCGACGCCATGACAATAAAAGCGATGAGCGCCATGCCGCCGAGCAGGGCGACCATCTGCCCGCTGTGCAGCATCCAGTGCTCCAACGGGTAGGCGGCGATGGCAGCGATCAACGCCAGCCACATGAATTTTTCTTGCTTGAGGGATGTGAGCATTCCGGGCCTTTTTGTGCAGCAAATCAGTCATTGATGGGGTACAGACTGCGCCACTTCGCTAACGTTTCGTTACATCTTAGTTCAGAGGACTCTTGTGCGAATAAAACCAATACTCTCCTGCTGGTCAGGTTTTGCCGATTATTTCCGTCATGGCCTGTAGAATGCCGCCATTGCACCTGATGAGAATTTAGAACATGTACGATTGGCTCAACGCCCTGCCCAAGGCTGAATTACACCTGCACCTGGAAGGCTCGCTGGAGCCTGAGTTGCTGTTCGCCCTGGCCGAACGCAACAAGATTGCACTGCCGTGGAATGACGTCGAAACCCTGCGCAAGGCCTACGCCTTCAACAACCTGCAAGAGTTTCTCGACCTGTACTACAAGGGCGCCGATGTGCTGCGCACTTCCCAGGATTTCTATGACCTGACCTGGGCCTACCTGCTGCGCTGCAAAGAACAGAACGTGATCCACACCGAACCGTTCTTCGACCCGCAAACCCACACCGACCGTGGCGTGCCATTCGAAGTGGTGCTCAACGGCATCGCCGCTGCGCTTAAAGATGGCGAGCAGCAACTGGGCATTACCAGCGGTTTGATCCTGAGCTTCCTGCGCCACCTGAGCGAAGCCGAAGCCGAGAAAACCCTCGACCAGGCGCTGCCGTTCCGCGATGCATTCGTAGCCGTAGGCTTGGACAGTTCGGAAATGGGTCACCCACCGAGCAAGTTCCAGCGCGTGTTCGACCGTGCCCGCCATGAAGGCTTCCTGACCGTGGCCCACGCCGGTGAAGAAGGCCCGCCCGAGTACATCTGGGAGGCTATCGACCTGCTGAAAATCCAGCGTATCGACCATGGTGTGCGCGCCATCGAAGACGAACGCCTGATGCAGCGCATCATCGACGAGCAAATCCCGCTGACCGTGTGCCCGCTGTCCAACACCAAGCTCTGTGTGTTCGACGACATGGCCCAGCACAACATCCTCGACATGCTTGAGCGTGGCGTGAAGGTGACGGTGAACTCGGATGACCCGGCGTACTTCGGCGGCTATGTCACCGAGAACTTCCACGCGCTGTACACCTCCCTGGGCATGACCCAGGACCAGGCCAAACGCCTGGCGCAGAACAGCCTGGATGCGCGGCTTGTAAAGCCATAACTGCATAAACGCAGTTCAAATAATGTGGGAGCTGGCTTGCCAGCTCCCACATTGACCTCATCAGCCTTGAGATTGGGTCAGTTCTTCCAGGGTCTTGCCCTTGGTTTCCATCCCAAACACCCACACCACCAGCGCCGCCACCGCAAAACACAGCGCCCCCAAGGCAAACACCCCACCCTGCCCGGTAATCGGGAACACCAGCCCGGTCACCAACGGCCCCAGCAATGACCCGACCCGGCCAATCGCCGAGGCAAACCCGGAACCGGTGGCCCGCGCAGACGTGGGATAAAGCTCCGGCGTGTAGGTGTACAGCACCGCCCACATGCCAAACAGGAAGAACTGCATCAACAGCCCCGAGGTAATCAGCAGCCCCACGTTGCCGCCAAACACCGCGCTTTGCCCATACACAAACGCCATCACCCCGCCGCCCAGCAATGTCACCACACACACCGGTTTACGGCCCCAACGTTCCACCAGCCAGGCCGCCATCAAGAACCCTGGTATCCCGCCCAGGGAAATAATGACCGTGTAATACACCGATTGCGTCACGGCAAAACCCGACTGCTGCAACAGCGCACTCAGCCAGGAGGTCAGCCCGTAGAAACCCAGCAAGGCAAAAAACCACACGCTCCAGATCATCATCGTGCGCTGGCGATACTGCGCCGACCACAACTGCTGGAACGCCGAGAAAAACGTGCCCGGCACGCTCTCAACCCGCGGCAAGGCGATCGGCTCCGGCAAGTCCGCACGCCCCAACGAGTCGCGTACTTTCTGCTCAATGCCGAGCAACACCTTGTCCGCCGCCTCATGCCGCCCGGCCTGTTCCAGCCAGCGTGGCGACTCAGGGATAAAAAAACGAATCGCCAGCACAAACACCGCCGGCACCGCCAACACCAGGAAGATGTCGCGCCAGCCAATCACCGGCAGCAAAAAGTAGGACAGCACACCCGCCGCCACAAACCCCAACGGCCAGAAGCCATCCATCAAGGCGATGTAACGCCCACGGCCCTTGGCGGGAATCAGCTCCGAGAGCATCGACTGCGCAATCGGGAATTCCATGCCCATGCCGATTCCCAGCAGGATGCGGAACAGCGTCAGCGTTTCCACCGTCTGCGCCGTGGAGCACAGGTAACTGGCGACGCCCCACAACACGATGCTCCACTGAAACACCGGCTTGCGCCCGAAGCGGTCGGCCAACATGCCGGACAAGGATGCGCCGACCACCATGCCGAAAAAACTCGAACTGGCGAGTAAGCCGGCCTGGGCCGTGCTCAGGCCGAACTCGGTTTTGATCGAGCCCAACAGGAAGGTCATCATCGCCAGGTCCATGGAGTCGAAAAAAAACGCCAGGGCGATGATGATGAAGATGATTCGGTGGTAACCGCTGATGGGCAACCGTTCCAGCCGCTCTGCCGCGCTATAGCCTTGCATACCCATGCCGCACCCCCTGTGTGAAAATCCCCAAGGCGAGTGTGCGGCATCGTTTTACCCGGTTATTGCTGGATACGACCTGACTGCAACTCTGAACGACGCACGCGCCTACGCCGTGGCCAGACGGTTGATTTCCGCAAGCCCCAGGTCCGTCACCAGCAAGGCCCGCGATTCGTTGACCGCGTTGATCCAGCCGCACTGCAAAAACAACTGCAACAACCCGGCGCCCAATGCGCCCCCCAGGTGCGGCTGCTGCTGGCTCCAGTCAAAACAGTCGCAGGCCAGCGGCGCAGACAGCGCCTGGGTAAAAATGCCCAGGGTCGCGAAGTGCTGCGCGCCGGTGACGGTCACGTCGGTACGCTGTTCGTAGCGGTCGATCCAGCCGGCTTCCAGCATGCGCTGATAAAGCCCCGCCGCCAGCTCACCGCCCAGATGCCCCTGGCATAAACGCGCGCGCCGCAACGGTGGCGGTGCCAGGGATACACGCGGGCAAACCTGCGGCGCACTGCGTGCGGCACAGGCCAGGGTGGTACAGGCCAATGCGTCGACGGCAGCACTGACATCAGCGGCGGCCACGCGAAACCAGCGCTTGCCACGCTTGGCCTCGCTGCGCAGCAGACCGCTGCCGATAAGGCGCGCCAGATGCGCATTGGCCGAGGCGGCGGAAAGGCCGGCGAGCATCGCCAGTTCGTCTGCGGTTTTCGCCGAACCGTCCATCAGTGACCAGAGCATGGCGGTGCGTTTGGGCTCAGCGAGCAAGCTGGCGATCTGACTGATGCAAGGTGCTTCTTCCATGTATTCACTCCTTGTAAATCATTTGTCTGCTGCGGTTGGAACCAAAGTATAGGGGCGCAAACCGCCCATTCCGCGGCGTCCGACAGCGCGAATGGGGACAGGCTCTGAGTGAAATTTCCGGCTTTGGTGGAGGCTATTGCCTAACGCTCTATCGCCCCGGCCTTTGGGCGGTCAAAGCCGCACAACGGGACACGAGCATTTCCCGCAGCAGATTGATCGGTTTACTCAACTGCGCACGGTGGGCGCACAGCAGGTTGAGCGGCGTGCGCTCACCGCGCAGCTCCGGCAAGACCAGGCGCAGGCGCCCTGCGAGCACGTCGGTGCTCACATCCAGCCACGACTTGTAGGCAATGCCGACACCCGCCACTGCCCAGCGGCGCACCACATCGGCGTCGTCACTGAAGCGGTCACCGCTGACCGTCAGGCCGACCTCGCGCTTGCCGTCGTAAAAACCCCAGTGGTCGTGGACGCGGCTGCCCAGCATGTACAGCAGGCAATTGTGTTGCGCCAGTTGCTCAAGATGTCGGGGCTCGCCATGCCGTGCCAGGTAACTGGGCGCGGCGCACAGCACGCGAATGTTGTCCGGGGCGATGGGCAGCGCGACCAGGCTGGAATCTTCAGGCTCGCCGTAGCGCAGGGCGATATCCACCGGCTGGCGGAACAGGTCGGCGATGCGGTCGCCCAGCAGCAGGCGGATGTTCAATTGCGGGTACTCCAGCTGAAACTCATCGAGCCACGGCAACAGTTGGTTGCGCCCGAAATCCGACGGCGCCGACAGTTGCAGCACGCCGCTGACATGGTCCTGGCCGCTGGCCAACAGGCGCCGCCCTTCGTCCAGCGAACTCAGCGCCGCGCGGGCATATTCCAAAAAACCCTCGCCTTCGGCAGTCAGGCGCAAACTGCGGGTGGAGCGCGCCAGCAAGCGCGTGCCCAGTTGCTGTTCGATACGCTTGAGCGCCGCGCTGGCCACGGCAGGCGAGAGGTCCATGATGCGCGCGGCGGCCGACAAACTGCCGAGGTCCGCCGCCCGCACAAACAACTGCAAATCATCAAAACGCAGCATCTACCCTCGCCCATTATCAAAATTTTATTGAAACAGACTGCTGTTTTAGCCGCTTTTATCGGCGCTGGAAATAGCTAATCATCTGCCCATCCCGTTCATCACGTGTCTGGAGTTGAATATGTCCGCTGCCTTTAACGTCATTGCCACGCTGATCGCCAAGCCTGGCCAGCAGGCCAAGCTGGAAACCCTGCTGCGCGGCCTGTTGGAACCGACTCGCCTGGAAGCCGGTTGCGAGCAGTACGACCTGCACCAGGACCTGCAACACCCGGAAACCTTCTACATGCTCGAGCGCTGGAGCGACGACGCGGCGCTGGCCGATCACGACCAGAGCGCGCATATCCAAAACTTCCGCGCCAAGGCTGCGGATGTGCTCGAACACTTCGAACTCAAGCGCCTGAAATTTCTTGCCTGATCATCCCCCTTTTCCCGGAGCCACCATGAAAGCCATTGCCTACTACGCCTCGCTGCCGATCAGCGATGAAAAATCCCTGCAAGACATCCAACTGCCGGAGCCGGTCGCCGGCCCCCGTGACCTGCTGGTGGAAGTCAAAGCCATCTCGGTCAACCCGGTGGACACCAAAGTGCGCCAGAACGTCGCCCCGGAAACCGGCGCCGCCAAGGTGCTGGGCTGGGACGTGGCTGGCGTGGTCAAGGCGGTCGGCAGCGAAGTGACGCTGTTCAAGGCCGGCGACAAGGTGTTCTACGCCGGCTCCCTGGTATGCCCAGGCGGCAACAGCGAACTGCACACCGTGGATGAGCGCATCGTCGGCCATATGCCCAAGAGCCTGGGTTTTGCCGAAGCCGCCGCACTGCCACTCACCGCCATCACCGCCTGGGAATTGCTGTTCGAGCGCCTGCAAGTGCGTGAAGGTAAGGAAGATGAAGGCCAGAGCCTGCTGATCGTCGGCGCCGCCGGTGGTGTGGGTTCGATCCTGACCCAACTGGCCAAACAGCTCACCGCGTTGAACGTTATCGGCACCGCCTCACGCCCGGAAACCCAGGAATGGGCCAAGGCGCTCGGCGCCGATGTGGTGATCGATCACAGCCAGCCGCTGAGCGTAGCCCTGAAAAACGCCGGCCAGCCCCAAGTGACCCACGTCGCCAGCCTGACCCAGACCGACCATCACCTGGACGAACTGGTCGAAGCCCTGCAGCCGCAAGGCAAGCTGGCATTGATCGACGACCCCAAGGTGCTGGATGTGAGCAAACTCAAGCGCAAGAGCCTGTCGTTGCACTGGGAGTTCATGTACACACGCTCGATGTTCGAGACGCCGGACATGATCGAACAGCACAACCTGCTCAACCGGGTGGCCGAACTGATCGACGCCGGCACCCTGAAAACCACGGTGGGCGAGCACTTCGGCGTGATCAACGCGGCAAATCTGCGCCGCGCCCATGCGTTGCTGGAAAGCGGCAAGGCCAAGGGCAAGATCGTGCTGGAAGGGTTCTAAAAAAGGTCTGTCAGCGTCGTCCATTATTCATGTAAGTAATGGACGACACCGCTAGTCAGAGAGTTGATCTTTGTCATATTTGCGAACGCATTCGGGTTTATATTGGCCGCCTTTGCCACGATTCTTTTACGTGAGGAAGTCAGCAATGAAGATCCTGATAAGAGCGTTAGCAAAATCCCCAGGCAACAAATGGCAGGTCAGCCTCGACGGCGACGCCTTCACCTTCCGCAGTGAGGCCGAGGCCCGAGCCTTTGCCGACACCCTGCAAGCGCGCATCCAGGCGCCCCACCGCATTCCCCTCAGCCAGCAACGTTCCGCCGCCGGCTGATCCGCACTTCAGACCTGCGCCTGCGCGGCCCTCGCCCGTTGCAGGCGCTGGGTCGACACTGCAATCGTCACCGCCAATACACCGCACAAGCTGATGACCATCGCCATCGGCATCGCCGTGCCGTCGTGCAACACGCCGACCAACGATGCCGCACCTGCCGCCACACCAAACTGAATGCAACCAAGCAGCGCCGAGGCGCTGCCGGCCCGTGCGCCCTGCCCGGCCATGGCACACGCCGAGGTGTTGGGCAAAATGCAGCCAAGGCTGGCGATGCAGATAAACAGCGGCACCAGTAATGGCCACAACGCTTCGGTGCGCAGGGCGGCAATGCCCAACAGCGTCAACGCCGCTGCCACGTAGACCCACACGGTGCGCGACAGCAAAAACGCCGGGCCACGCTTGGCCAGCAACCGCGCATTGAGCTGCGCAACCAAAATGAAGCCGGCGGCGTTGGAGCCAAATACCCAGCCGTAATGCTCAGCGGGCACGCCATAGAGTTTGATAAAGACGAACGGTGAACCGGCGATGTAGGCAAACATCCCGGCAATCGAGATACCGCCGGTGAGGGCGTAACCCAGATAAACCCGGTCCGACAACAGGCTGACATAGCGGCTCAGCGAGCCGGACAGCGGTTGACGCGGCTTGTCGGCCGGCAAGGTTTCCGGCAACCCGACCGCAACAGCGATGGCGGCCATCACGCTGAAGATCGACAGCGCGAGGAAAATCGACTGCCAGCCCCACAGCCCGACCATCACCCCACCTGCCAACGGCGCGAGGATCGGCGCCAGACCGGTCACCAGCATCAACTGCGAATAAACCTTGGCCGAACCCACGGCATCACATTTGTCGCTGACCACTGCCCGCGAAATCACCATGCCCGCGCAGCCGCCAAGGGCTTGCACAAAGCGCGCGCCGATCAACCAGTCCAGGGACGGCGCGTAGGCACAGGCGAAAGACGCCAGGGTAAACAGGGTCACGCCGCTGAGCAGCGGCACACGCCGACCAAAACGATCCGCCAGCGGCCCGTAGATCAACTGGCCGATGGCCAGGCCGCCGAAGTACACGGCGAGGGTCAGTTGGATGTGTTTTTCGTCGGTGGCAAAGGCGGTGGCCATCGCCGGAAAGCCCGGCAGGTAAAAATCGATCGCCAACGGCGCGAAGGCGCTCAAGGCGCCCAGAATCAGGATTATGCGCAGGTTCATCAGACACCCAAGTGAGTCGGCAGCCCGACAGTCTAGCCGCGCTTGGGTGTGATGAACATTACGATAGCTCGCTAACTATCGGAAAATTTACGCGAGCTTGGCGCTGTAGCCTTCTTCGGTGATCAGCGCGATAACCTGCTCGGCGGACAGTCGGCTTTCAACCCCGACTTCCTTGGCGGCCAGGTTGACGTTGACGCTCGCCGCCGGGTCCTGGCTCTGTACCGCTTGAGTGACCGCTCTAACACAATGGCCGCAGGTCATTCCTTCAACACTGAATACTTGCATGACATGACTCCTTTGATGAGGTTGGGGCCAGTCTCGACCTTGCCACGATGGCAAGGTCAAGCGCTCAAAATTGCGGCTGGGCTGGTATTCCGGCGTTGCCTCGGCCAAGCTTCACGCATCTTGGATTTGAACCACGGAGCATTCGCCATGCGCTGGTCGTTTTTTAGCCTTATCGGCCTGTTGAGCTTGTCCGCCGCTGCGCCCATGGCCTATGCGGATCAAGATTATGCAGTGTTGATCATTTCCCGCGAGCGCCTGGAAGTGCCGACCAATTGCGAAATCGGCCTGTATATCCAGGACCAGTTGGCCGGGCGTCTGTTCCAGGAGCAGGCCACCTCGTTCAACTTGCCGGCGGGCAATGTATCGCTGCGCCTCAAGCTGCTGCCGGGCCAATCGCCAGGTTGCCTGCCGGGCATGCTCGCACCGCCTGCGCAGAACATCACGCTTAAAGCCGGCGACGTGCGCAAAGTACGCATCGCCCAAGGCCCGGACGGCATGTACCTGAAGAACGCCGCACTGGATTACTGAACACGCTTGACCTTCCCCACAGGTCAAGGTTGATGCTGGGGGCAACTTCTCTGGAGGACTGCCCCATGAATGGATCCACCACCTTTGACCTGCCCATCAGCGGCATGACCTGCGCCAGCTGTGCCGGGCGTGTGGAGCGCGCGCTGGGCAAGGTGCCGGGGGTGCAAAGCGTCAGCGTCAACCTGGCCAACGAACGTGCCCACGTCGAAGTGCTGGGCCAGATGGACCCCGGCGTGTTGATCGCCGCCGTCGACAAGGCCGGCTACACCGCCACCCTGCCGCAAAGCGAGACCGTCACCGACGCTAAACAGGCCCAGCGTCTGCACCACGAGCGCTGGTCGTTGTTGTTGGCCATCGCGTTGGCGCTGCCATTGGTGCTGCCGATGCTGGTGGAGCCGTTCGGCCTGCATTGGATGCTCCCGGCCTGGGTGCAATTCGCGTTGGCCACTCCGGTGCAATTCATCTTTGGCGCACGTTTCTATATAGCCGCCTGGAAAGCCGTCCGCGCCGGCGCCGGCAATATGGACCTGCTGGTGGCCATCGGCACCAGCGCCGGTTATGGCCTGAGCATTTATGAATGGCTCACCGCGCCCGTGGGCACTATGCCTCACCTGTATTTCGAAGCCTCAGCCGTGGTGATCGCCCTGGTGTTGCTGGGCAAATACCTCGAAAGCCGCGCCAAGCGCCAGACCGCCAGCGCCATCCGTGCCCTCGAAGCCCTGCGCCCGGAACGCGCGATTCGCGTGTTTGAAGGCCGTGAAGAAGACGTCGCTATCACCGCGCTGAAGCTCGACGATCTGGTGCTGGTCAAACCCGGCGAGCGCTTCCCGGTGGACGGCGAAGTGGTGGACGGCCAAAGCCATGCCGACGAGGCCTTGATCAGCGGCGAAAGCCTGCCGGTACCGAAACAGCCGGGCGACAAAGTCACCGGCGGCGCCATCAATGGCGAAGGCCGTTTGCTGGTCCGCACCCAGGCGCTGGGCGCAGAGAGCGTGTTGGCGCGGATCATCCGCCTGGTCGAAGACGCCCAGGCCGCCAAAGCGCCGATTCAGAAACTGGTGGATAAGGTCAGCCAGGTCTTTGTGCCAGCCGTGTTGGTGCTGGCCTTGGTTACGCTGGTGGGCTGGTGGTTGTACGGCGCCTCGCTGGAAACGGCGATCATCAATGCCGTCGCGGTCCTGGTAATCGCTTGCCCATGCGCCCTGGGCCTGGCCACGCCGACCGCAATCATGGCCGGCACCGGCGTTGCCGCACGCTACGGCATCCTGATCAAGGACGCCGAAGCGCTGGAACGTGCCCATGCCGTCAGCGCGGTGGTGTTCGACAAGACCGGCACACTCACCTCCGGCGCGCCAAAAATTGCGCACCTGGCGGCGCTGGACGGCAATGAAGACCTCTTGCTGCAACAGGCCGGCGCCTTGCAACGCGGCAGCGAGCACCCACTGGCCAAGGCTGTGCTGGATGCGTGCAGCGAAAAAGGGCTGAATGTGACGGACGTGAGTGCCAGTCAGTCCCTGACCGGCCGTGGCATCGCCGGTACGCTGGACGGCCGGCAACTGGCCTTGGGCAACCGCCGCATGCTCGAAGAGAACGGCTTGAGCGCAGGTGATCTGGCCGAGTCTGCCAAAACCTGGGAAGCCGAAGGCCGCACCTTGTCGTGGTTGATTGAACAAGGGGCACACCCACGCGTGCTGGGGCTGTTTGCGTTTGGCGACACCCTCAAGCCCGGCGCATTGCAAGCCGTGGAACAACTCAAGGCTCAGCACATCAGCAGCCATTTGCTCACTGGCGACAATCGCGGCAGTGCCCGCGTGGTGGCCGAGGCACTGGGCATCGATGATGTACACGCCGAAGTGCTGCCGGCCGACAAGGCCGCCACCGTGGCCGAGTTGAAAAAGACCGGCGTCGTCGCCATGGTCGGTGATGGCATCAACGACGCTCCGGCCCTGGCCGCCGCCGACATTGGCATCGCCATGGGCGGCGGCACCGATGTGGCCATGCATGCCGCCGGTATCACGTTGATGCGCGGCGACCCGCGCCTGGTGCCGGCGGCGCTGGAGATCAGCCGCAAGACCTACGCGAAAATCCGCCAGAACCTGTTCTGGGCCTTTGTGTATAACTTGATCGGCATTCCCCTGGCGGCATTCGGCCTGCTCAACCCGGTATTGGCGGGTGCGGCCATGGCCTTGTCCAGCGTCAGCGTGGTGAGTAATGCGTTACTGTTAAAAACCTGGAAACCGAGCACTTGGAAACCAGAGCATTTGGAGGATCAACGCCCATGAACATCGGCCAGGCCGCCCGCCAGAGCGGGCTGAGCGCCAAGATGATTCGCTACTACGAATCCATCGGCCTGCTCAAAGCCGCGCATCGTACCGACAGCGGCTACCGCGTGTATGGCAGCGATGACTTGCACACGTTGGCGTTTATCAAACGCTCGCGGGATCTGGGGTTTTCGCTGGAAGAAGTCGGCAAGCTGCTGACCTTGTGGCAAGACCGCCAGCGGGCCAGCGCCGATGTAAAAGCCTTGGCGCGCCAGCATATCGAGGAACTGAACCAGAAGATTCTGGAGCTGGGGCAATTGCGCGATACCTTGCAGGACCTGGTTGAACACTGCCAGGGTGACCATCGGCCGGATTGCCCGATTCTCAAGGAGTTGGCGTCGGGCAGCTGTTGCGCCTGATCAGGTCTGCACAAAACAAATGTGGGAGCCGGGTCGTGTGGGGCTGCTTTATGTGGGAGCTGGCTCCTACAACAAGCCAGCTCCCACATTTTTTAGCTCTCCAATTGCCGGGAGATCACTGCATCCAAGGCGGCGGCGGTTCTTCCGCGGTCTTGCTCGGTGGCGCGTCATCCGCCGCCCGAACCGCTTGCTTGCGCTCTTCATCCAGCCGCGCCGCTTCGATTTCGCGGATCACACCGCCCACGTCCGCCAGCTCTTCAGGCTCGTCAAACTCGCCGGTCAACACGCTGGCCGGGTGCAAGGTGCCGGCTTCGTACAGCGCCCACATTTCCTTGGCGTACTTGGTCTTCTTCAACTCCGGGGCAAAACGCCCGAAGTAGGAAGCCATGTTGCCCACATCCCGCTCCAGCATGCTGAACGCGTGGTTGTTGCCCGCCGCATCCACTGCCTGGGGCAGGTCGATGATCACCGGGCCGGTTGGCGTGAGCAGTACGTTGAACTCGGACAGGTCACCGTGCACCAGGCCGGTACACAGCATCAGCACGATCTGGGAAATCAGGAAGGCGTGGTATTCGCGCGCCTGGTCCGGCTCCAGCGTGACGTCGTTAAGACGCGGCGCTGCATCGCCGTACTCGTCAGCCACCAGTTCCATCAGCAGTACGCCTTCCAGGAAGTCGAACGGCTGAGGCACGCGAACGCCCGCACCGGCGAGGCGGAACAACGCCGCCACTTCAGCGTTCTGCCAAGCGTCTTCGGTTTCTTTCTTGCCGAACTTGGAGCCTTTGGCCATGGCCCGGGCCTGACGGCTGTTACGAACCTTACGGCCTTCCTGGTATTCGGATGCCTGACGAAAACTTCGTTTATTCGCCTCCTTGTAAACCTTGGCGCAACGCAATTCATTGCCGCAGCGCACCACATAAACAGCTGCTTCTTTACCGCTCATGAGAGGGCGCAGCACTTCGTCGACCAGACCGTCTTCGATCAGGGGTTCAATGCGTTTAGGAGTCTTCATCAGCTTTTATTGTGGGTCCTTTATTACCAAATACGCGTATGGCACTCGTTATACGGCAATCGGCGCGCCGGTGGGAGGGGCTACCGACCTCTGACCACTGAAGAATGCACTCAATATGCCAATTTAGTCGGCAATCAGCGTTCAATGATCGCCGTCACACCCTGACCACCGGCGGCGCAGATCGAAATCAGCCCTCGGCCCTCGCCCGCCGCGTCCAACAGTTTGGCCAGGTTGGCGACGATGCGCCCGCCCGTGGCGGCAAACGGGTGCCCGGCCGCCAATGAACTGCCTTTGACGTTGAGCCGGCTGCGGTCAATGGCGCCCAGCGGCGCATCCAGCCCCAGGCGGCTCTTGCAATATTCCGGGTCTTCCCAGGCCTTGAGTGTGCACAAAACCTGGGCAGCAAAAGCCTCGTGAATCTCGTAGTAGTCAAAATCCTGCAGCGTCAGGCCATTTCTCGCCAGCAAGCGTGGCACCGCGTAGACCGGCGCCATGAGCAGGCCTTCGGCGCCGTTGACGAAATCTACCGCCGCCGCTTCGCCATCGCGCAAGTAAGCCAGAATCGGCAAGCCGCGCTCCTTGGCCCAGGCTTCACTGCCCAGCAGCACCAAGGAGGCGCCGTCGGTGAGTGGCGTGGAGTTACCGGCAGTGAGCGTGCCCTTTTCACTGCGCTCGAACGCCGGTTTAAGGCTGGCGAGTTTTTCCAGGGTGAGGTCGGGGCGCAGGTTGTTGTCGCGGGTGAGGCCCAGAAACGGGGTGAGCAAATCGTTGTGCCAGCCTTCGGCGTAGGACGCGGCCATTTTCTGATGGCTTTCCAACGCCAGTTGATCCTGCTCGGCGCGCGGGATCTGCCAGGTCTGCGCCATCAGTTCGCAATGCTGGCCCATGGACAGGCCGGTGCGCGGCTCGCCATTGCGCGGCAGCTGCGGCTTAAGGTGATGGGGACGAAGTTGTAACAGGACTTTTAATTTATCCGCCATGGATTTGCTGCGGTTGGCTTGCAGCAAAATTTTGCGCAGCCCTTCATTCACACCAATCGGCGCATCGGAGGTGGTGTCGACGCCGCCGGCAATCCCACACTCGATCTGGCCCAGGGCAATCTTGTTGGCCACCAGCAACGCCGCTTCCAGCCCGGTGCCGCACGCCTGCTGAATGTCATAGGCCGGGGTTTGCGGCGACAGGCGCGAGCCCAGCACGCATTCGCGGGTAAGGTTGAAGTCGCGCGAATGCTTGAGCACCGCACCGGCCGCCACCTCACCGATGCGCAGGCCGTGCAGGTTGTAGCGCTCGATCAAGCCTTCGAGGGCAGCGGTGAGCATCGCCTGGTTACTCGCCGTGGCATATGGGCCATTGGAACGGGCGAAGGGGATGCGGTTACCGCCAATGATCGCTACACGGCGCAATTGAGTCATGGAAAGCTCCCTGAAGGTTGTGAGTGGAATCATCAAGCCTAGCCTAGGCTCAATCGAACGACTTTCACCTATTGATGGTCCACCGTTTGAACCCCAGCACTCGGAGAGCGTTCCATGTCTGACCGTTATATCGACTTCGCCAACTCAAGCCTCGGCCATCGCCTGGTCGCCGCCATTGGCCTGCCGTCACCGGTACGCCTGGAACGCTGGCAGGCCGGACGCCTGCGCCCGGTAGAGGGTGCACTGCTGCTGGGCGGTGGGGCGCTGACCGCCAAGGTGCAGGAGTTTGCGCACAAACTGACCGACGCGATTTACACCTACGGCGCCGAGTCGTCGACCTGGATCCCGGGCCACGGCCCCAGGCTCAAGGCCGTGGTGTTCGACGCCAGCGACTTGCAGCACACCGACCAGCTCAAGCAACTGCGCGAATTCTTTCAGCCCTTGCTGAAAAATCTCGATCACAGCGCGCACGTGGTGATTCTGGGACGCGCGCCGGAAAGCCTCAGCGATCCGTTCGCCGCCAGTGCCCAACGCGCCCTCGAAGGTTTCAGCCGCTCACTGGCCAAGGAACTGCGCAGCGGCGGCGTGCTGCAACTGTTGTATGTGGGCGACGGTGCCGAGGACCAGCTGGAAGGTACGCTGCGTTTCTTCCTGTCGCCGAAAAGTGCGTACATCTCTGGCCAGGTCATTCGCCTGCAAGCCTGCGCCACCCCGGTTGAAGACTGGACGCGCCCGCTGGCTGGGCGCAAGGCGTTGGTCACGGGTGCTGCGCGTGGTATCGGCGCCTCCATTGCCGAAACCCTGGCACGCGACGGTGCCGAGGTGATCGTGCTGGATGTGCCCCAGGCCAAGGCCGACCTCGAAGCCCTCGCCGCTCGCCTCGGCGCGCGCACCGTGGTGCTGGATATCTGCGCCGAAGACGCGGCCACGCAGTTGATCGAACACTTGCCGGACGGCATCGATATCGTGGTGCACAACGCCGGCATCACTCGCGATAAAACCCTAGCCAACATGACCCCGGAATATTGGGACGCGGTATTGGCGGTCAACCTCAACGCGCCGCAAGTGCTGACCAAAGCCCTGCTCGACAGCGGCACCCTGCACGACAACGGCCGCGTGGTGCTGCTGGCGTCGATCAGCGGGATTGCCGGTAATCGCGGGCAAACCAACTACGCCGCGAGCAAGGCCGGTCTGATTGGCCTGGCCCAGGCCTGGGCGCCGATGCTGGGCGAGCGCGGCATCAGCATCAACGCGGTCGCGCCGGGTTTTATCGAAACCCAGATGACCGCGCACATTCCCTTCGCCCTGCGTGAAGCCGGGCGGCGCATGAGTTCTTTGGGCCAGGGTGGTTTGCCGCAAGACGTGGCAGAAGCCGTCGCCTGGCTCGGCCAGCCGGGCTCCGGGGCCGTCAGCGGCCAGGCGTTGCGGGTGTGTGGGCAAAGCCTGCTGGGAGCGTGACTATGCAGTGGCAGACATTGGACAGCACCCCGTTTCTGTTGCCGCTGTATTGGCGCGCGGCGCTCAAGCGCAAGATCAGCGGCAGCACCTTGCCTGATGGCGGATTGCGCTGCCATGTACGCGTGAACCCTGAGCACGTCGCGGCCTATCGCAAGGTCTGCGGTTTCGCCGACAGCCCGGTGCTGCCGGGTACTTATCCGCATATCCTTGCGTTCGGTTTGCAGATGCAGTTGCTCACCGACAAACATTTCCCCTTTCCGCTGCTGGGGCTGATTCACCTGAGCAATCGTATCCGCCTCCACCGGCCATTGGGCGGCGTGAATAACCTGATAGTTGGCGTATACGCGCACAATCTGCAGCCCCACGCCAAGGGGGCGACCTTTGACATTGTGACCACGGTGGAGGACGCGCTGGGGCTGTTGTGGGAAGCCGACAGCCGTATGTTGTGTCGAGGCGTGAAGCTGGAGGGCGAAGCGCAAGAGGCGCCTTTAACCGTCTGCGGCACTGTCAGCGAAGTCGCGCGGTGGAAGGCGCCCGCCGATATCGGTCGCCGATATGCGCGGGTATCCGGCGACTATAACCCGATCCACCTGAGCGCGCTGACGGCCAAGCTGTTCGGCTTTCCCCAGGCTATCGCCCATGGGCTGTGGAATACCGCGCGCACATTGGCCGCGCTGAATGAGCATTTGCCTGCCGCCAATGTAGAAATAGAAGTCGAGTTCAAGAAACCGGTACGCCTGCCCAGTGAAGTGATATTGCTCAGCAGTGCCGCAGGCTCGAGCGGAGAGTTACAGTTAAAAGGCCCCGGCGATATTCAACATATGCTCGGCAAGTGGCGGCCCATCGCCTGAAACATGCACATTAATTGTATATATACACCTTAAGTTATAGCGGACGCCTCGGCGTCCGTTTTTTTATTCAAACCCATGAATTAAAACATATAAACATCTTGATACATCTCTCGATTACACCCTTCGCATTAGTCATTAAGCCGACCACGGCCTGGTGTATATAAATCGTTAATACCAAGTTGAGCGTTGCGCGAAAGAGTGCCCGGGTCTGTGATGACAACACGGACAAACGTATCGCTATCCCAAGAAATAGCGAGCGTTTGAAAACAACCAAGGTTGTACAGGTGCAAGGGAACTCATCATGAAAACTCAAACTCAAGTAGTGCTTTGGAAAGCAAGTACCGCGCTGGCCCTGGTCATGGCGATGAGCCTCGGCGGCTGCAGCAGCGGTGGTGGCGGGCATCACAGCAGTGTGGCGGCCTCTTCGCCTGATGCAGGTGCAGGTAGCGGCGCTGGTGGTGGAACCGGCGGTGGTACTGGTGGCGGAACCGGTGGTGGCACTGGTGGCGGCACAGATGGCGGAACCGGTGGTGGCACTGGCGGCGGTACAGATGGCGGCACTGGCGGCGGAACCGGTGGTGGTACTGGCGGTGGCACAGGTGGCGGAACCGGTGGTGGTACTGGCGGCGGCACAGGTGGCGGAACCGGTGGTGGTACTGGCGGTGGCACAGGTGGCGGAACTGGCGGCGGTACAGGTGGCGGAACCGGCGGTGGCACAGGTTCGACCACCACACCTCTGGTTACCGGCCAGATTGCCGGCACCCTGGGCGGCACTGTCGTTAACGTAGGCGCAGCAGTCGGTGACCTGGGTTCGACCTTGAACAATGTGCCTGTTGTCGGCACAACGGCAGGCGGCCTGGTCACGGCCACCGGCACTGCGGTCACCAGCATCGGCACTGGCGTCACCAGCGGCCTTGGTTCGCTGGGCACTAACAGCAACTCCCTGGGCATCACTGTTGCAGGTGTCGGTAATGGCGTCGCCGACCTGGGCACTGGTCTGTCGACCACCGGGAAATCGCTGTCGACCACCCTTGGCGGCGTGCCCGTGGTGGGCGGCTTGACCAGCGGCGTGGGTGGCGCGGTAGGTGGTGTTGTGGATAAAGTCGGCGAGGCCGTCACCATGCTCGGCAATACCGTCAGCACGGCCAGCACCACTGGCCCATTGGGTTCGTTAACCAACACAGTGGGCGGCAAAATACTGGTGCCTGTGGTGTCGCTGGTGGAAAACACCACCGGCAACCTCGGCAAGGCAACCGGCCTGGGCACTCCTGTGAATGGGCTGCTGGATAAAGTCGGCAGCACCGTCACCGGCCTGGGCACTCAAGTCGCCAGTGCTGGCGGTACGGGCAACCCTGTTACCACCATCGTCGGCAGCGCCCTGACGGGCGTAGGCGGCACACTCGATAAATCCGGCGGCTATGTGGCTCCAGCCAGCGGTGCCGCAGCACCCGGCCTGCCTGAACTGGTCGGCGGCCTGGTGGCCAACGTGGGTAACGGCCTGAATGCCGGCAACACTAACGGCACTGTGAGTGCTGCCGGTGTCACCGGTGGCGCAGTGGGCAACACAGTCGCCTCACTCGGCACTGTTATCGGTGGCACTGGCGTCGCCAACACCGCCGCCACGGCGCCGGTCGCAGGCTTGGCCACTAACGTCGGCGCGGCGCTTAACCCAGTAACGTCCGGTGTGGCCACCCTGACCCAAAACGTCGGCACCACCACAGGCGTCGGCGCGCCAGTCAACGGCCTGGTAACCCAAGTCGGCGGTGCGGTGAGCAGTCTCGGCACTAACCTGACCGCCGCCAATGCCAACCCAGTCACCAACGCGGTAGGCACCACCGTCACCACAGTCGGCAACACCGTAGGCTCGGTAGGTGGTTTGGTCACCGGTGGCACCGGTGGCAGCAGCGGTGGTTTGCTCGGCGGCCTCACCGGCGGCACCGGCGCCAGCACATCGGGCAGTGGCACCACAACCACGGGCACAAGCGGCGGTCTGGGCGGTTTACTGAATGGCCTTACCGGCAAAAAATAAATTGCACCTGGCCGATTAGACGGCCTCCCCTACAGCGCCTACGCTTGGTTGAGACGAGAGACCCTTATAAGTCTCTCGTCTTTTTTATGGGCCGGTCTTGTCTAAAAAACCTCGCCCTCCCGAACCGCGTCCCAGAACCCGGCGGGCCCGAAACGCTGCTGCAGTTTGACCATGGAGTGTCCTATGCGCGTGTTGACGCCGTTGTTATTGCTCACCCTCAGTGCCTACGTTCAGGCCGAGACCCTTCCCAGCTTCCTCAACAGCAACGACACCATCCGCAACCTGCCGGTGCCCAACCTACCCGCCGATGCTTATCGGCCGAACACACCCCAGACCCAGTTGCCGCAAGCGCCCGCCACCCAGAAACAGCCGTTGCTGATGGACACCAAAGTCACCATCCGCAAGCTGCAGATCGAGGGCGGTACGATCTACCCGCTGGACGAAACGGCCAAGGCCTACGCGCCGTTGATTGGCCGTGAAACCAACCTTGCGCAACTGATCGAAGCCACCCGCACGATCACGCGTCGCTACCAGCAGGACGGCTACCTGTTGTCCTACGCGTTCCTGCCGCAACAGACCTTCGAAAATGGCCTGGTGCGCGTGGTATTGGTGGAGGGTTACATCAAGGATTACGAGCAAAGCGGCGACATCGGTTCAGTCTCGGCCTACGTCGACAAGCTGGCAAACAAGCTGCTGGCCGAGCGCCCGCTCACGCGCAAGACGTTCGAGCGCTATACCACGCTGATGGGGCGTATCCCCGGCGTGACCCTGCAGGCCCAAGTGCCGCCGCCGGGCACCACCGACGGCGCCACGCACATGAAGATCGAGGCTTCGCGCAAGCCGTTTACCACCAGCATGAGCCTGGTCGACAACAACCGTAATGGCACGCAGGCGTTGCTCACCGCCACCAGCAATTCCCAGACGTCCATGGGCGAGCAACTCTACGTCAGCGGCCTGTTCCCGCCGGGCGACGACAAAGAACATTACTACCGCGTGGGCTACAGCCAATTTATCAATGCCGAGGGCAGCCAGTTGATACTGGGTGCCGAGCGTTATCGCGCCGACCCCAGCAGCAATATCCAGCTGGACGGCGGCTTCGAGCTCAAGCCGCACCAGTCGATCGACCGCTACACCATCGGCCTCAGCCACCCGCTGATTGCCTCGCCCAATGAATCGCTGACCCTGGCCACACGCCTGTATGCGGTGGACCAGACCACGCGCTATCAATTGGTGGGCTACCCCAACCGTTTCGACATCGAAAGCGACCTGCGCGCCCTTGCGTTCGAGGGTGACTGGCGCAAGTCCGACACCCGTCAATTGCGCATTGTCAGTGCCGGCCTGTACCAAGGCATCAATGGCCTGGGTGCCAGAGCTCACAGCGACCTGGGCACGGCAAAACCTGATCTGGATTTCTTCCGCCTGCGCCTCTCCGGGGTGCAGAGCGACAAGTTCTTCGACAACTGGCAAGGCGTGCTTTCGGGTGCGTTCTACTGGAGCGACGCCACCTTGCCCGACAGCGAGCGCGCCACCTTCGGCGGGCAGAACTTCGGCCGCGGCTACCCCGATGATCAAGCTTCGGGCGACAAGGGCTGGGGCGTGGCGTACGAGGTCAACTACAGCTTCAACCGCGCGGGCGACTGGGTGAAGATCCTGCAACCCTATGTGGTGCTTGACCGCGCCAAGACCTGGTTCAACGAGCTGCCGGTCAAAGGCAACGACATGTCCTCGGCGGCTGTGGGCCTGCGCTTTGGCGATAACAAGTACTACAACATCGCCCTGGAAGCGGCCAAGCCGATGTCGGACATCGCCCTGGACAGCTTTAACCGGCGGCCGCGGTATACCTTGAGTTTCAGTTATCAGTTGTGAGTCTGCGCAATCAAAAAGTGGGAGCTGGCTTGCCTGCGATGGCATCAACCCGGTGCACCTGACGTACCGAGTTGATGCCATCGCAGGCAAGCCAGCTCCCACACAATTGTATTAACCCAACTCTCTGCTACGGGCGAGATTTCTGCAGAGGAAAAAGACTGTTAAGCGTATCAATCAACCGCACCAGATAAATGGGCTTGCGAAACAGATCCAGCACCTGCAAGCGCAGCATGTCGCTCACATCATCCATCTCGGCATGGCCGGACATCACAATCACCGGCAGGTGTTGGCGATCGGTGTGTTCGCGCAGGCGCTTGATCAGGGAGATGCCACTTTCCTCCGGCATGCGCAGGTCAGTGATGACCAGGGCAATGTCAGGGTTCAGGGTCAGCTCCTGCAAGGCGAAAGTCACGGAGTTCGCGGTAAAACAAACGAAGCCCTCGTTCTCCAGCGACTCCGCCAGTTCTACGAGGGCATCTTCTTCGTCGTCCACCAACAGGATCTGCTGGCGATAAGGTTTAGCGGCAGCGTTCATGGGTACGACCTGGCGTTGCCAATCAGTGACGTCTGTACTCACAGCATACTGCCTGAAACTCAACCACCTGTAGCAGCCGGAGAAATCGCGGCCCCAATCCTGGTAAAGAAGGCGGTGATCTGCGGCCCGAGAGTAGTCCCGGCTGCCAATATCACCAACGCAACAATCGCCACGAGAATGAGGTACTCAATCGCGGTCGCACCGTCCTTGCGGTGAAAAAGCGACTGAAGTTGGACGTGAACTTTCATTAACAGATCAAGGATCATAATACGTCTCCTATGGCGGCTGGGCGCCCTAGCTCGGTGCTGCACAGTAATTGCCATGTGCCACCTGAGCATTGTCAACAAACCCCACCCTCACAACTGTAAGAACTGATTAATCACAAAGTAGTGGTCATTTTGCTGGCGCCTGAATCCCTTGTTTTCAAGGCTATCCAGGCTCGCCGCGAAGAAATCTTTCTGTCAGTAATGGCATTTTGTCCTAGCTGAACTACCTTCAAATAGCGAAATAGTTAGTCACTGTTCATAGCAGCCAGGTTGCGGAATTAGCCTGTTCGGATCGACGGGTTTTAGTCCAACAGGAAAAGGAGAGCCGTCATGAACACGCGTCTGAGCATGGTACTGGCCGGTGTGCTTTTGGTCGGTGCGCTGTTTGCCGGTTACTGGGGGTGGGTGCTCAGTCGCGAACCTGCCCCGGCGCCGCCACCGCCGCCAACCGCACCTGTAGAAAAAGCCGTCGCCGTGGTCGAGGACCAGACCCGCCAATCGGTGGTGGTACTGGCCCACGATGTCCCGCCCTTTATTGCCTTGACCGCCGCCGACCTGAGCATCGAAAAACTGCGCACGGCGCCCGCTGGCAGCATGACCAGCGTGGACCAGGCCATCGGCCGCACACCGTGGCGCGCCCTGCAGGCCGGCACCTGGCTCAACGACGAAAGCTTCAGCCCCGGTGGCCCACTGGCACGGATGATTCGCCCAAACGAACGCGCGCTGGCGGTGGCCGTGGATGAAGTGATTGGCGCTGCCGGCCAGTTGAGCCCTGGCGACTATGTGGACGTGCTGCTGTACCTGCGCCAGGACGTCGCCAACGTCGAACAATCCGCCCAAGTGGTGATCCCCGCCATGCGCCTGCTCAGCGTCGGCGATCAAATGGGCCTGACCAACGACGGCGTTCCCGCTTCACCGCCGGCAATGACCGCCGAAGAAAAAGCCCAACGGCACGCGCCCTCCCGCACCGTGGTGCTGGCGGTGCCCGAACAACTGCTGAGCCAACTGATGCTGGCGACCCAGGCCGGCACTTTGCGCCTGGCCGTGCGCAGCGCCGATGAGCGCTTGCTGAGCCACTACTGGGCCGGTGAAAGCGATGCACCGGGCAAGCTGCAAAGCGCCAACCGCGACCTCTACCAATTCACCCAACTGGCCTTCGTCCAGGCGCCCAAAAAAGTCGCCCAGGGTGGCCCCGCGCGCCGCACCGGTGTCAAGGTGATACGCGGCAATCAAGCCACCCAACAAACGCCCGACTGAACAAGGATGCTGTGCATGAACCGACGTTTCGCACCGGTGTTCACGCTGAAAATCGCCTGTGCCCTGATGCTGTCGAACCTGTCTGTGGGGCTCGTTGCAGCCGCGCCGGGCAACTGCGGCAGCCTGGGCCAATTACCCGCAGCGCTCTCCGTGGGCGAGGGCCTGCAACAGGAACTGCAATCCCCCGTCGCGATCACGCGCCTGGCCATCGGCGACCCGAAAATCGCCGACGTACATCTGAACGGTGATCGCGGCTTCCTGCTCACCGGCATCGCCTCCGGTACCACCAGCCTGATGGTCTGGACCGCCTGTTCGACAACGCCGCGCCAGAGCATGGTGTTCGTCAAAGGCAAGGCCACCTCGGCATTGACCAGCCTGTCGCTGTCGCCGTCGGACGACCCGACGCTGCCCAGCCAGGTGCAGACCGACATCCGTTTCGTCGAAGTCAGCCGCTCCAAACTCAAGGAAGCCAGCACCAAGATCCTCGGCATCGGCAGCAACTTTTTCCTCGGCAGTCCTAATCTGGTATCCCCGACACCTGGCACCTTTCGACTGCCGGTGAGCGACAGTAACTTCAATATCGGCTTCGGTGGCGGGCGTGTGTCGGCCATGATCAACGCACTGGAAAGCAGCGGTTTTGCCTACACCCTGGCCCGCCCAAGCCTGGTGGCCATGAGCGGGCAAAGCGCGACGTTCCTGGCCGGCGGCGAAGTGCCGATCCCGGTACCCAGCAGCGCCAGCAACAACATCTCGATTGAGTACAAGGAATTCGGCATTCGCCTGACACTCACGCCGACAGTGATCGACCGTAACCGTATTTCTCTCAAGGTGGCGCCGGAAGTCAGCGAGCTGGACTACACCAACGCCGTGACCATCCAAGGCGTCCAGGTGCCGGCATTGGCCATCCGCCGCACCGACACCAGCGTGTCACTGGCCGACGGCGAAAGCTTCGTGATCAGCGGCCTGATCAGCAGCACCAACACCACCACTATCAGCAAGTTTCCAGGCCTGGGCGATATCCCGATTCTCGGCGCGTTCTTTCGCGATTCCTCGGTCAACCGCCAGGACAAAGAGCTGCTGATGATCGTCACCCCGCACCTGGTGCAGCCGCTGGCCGCCAATGCCCAACTGCCGTCGTTGCCCGGCGAGAAGCTGCGCAACTACGACCCGAACTGGTACCGCCTGTACTTCCTGGAAAACGGCAATTTCGACCGACTTAATGGGTTGTCTCAATGAGCGATAGCCTGAGCCAGACGTTTCTGGCAATCACCCGCAACACCACCGACCTGGAATGGCTGCAGGGCGCCCTGGCACCGCTTGGCCAAGTGGTCAGTGCCGGCAGCGGCACCCTCGACGAGTTGCTCGCGCTGGTGGACGTGACCTTCGCCAACCTGGTGTTTATCGGCCTCGACCGCGAACACGTGGTGGCCCAAAGCGCGCTGATCGAAGGCGCGCTGGAGGCCAAACCGATGCTCGCCATCGTCGCCCTCGGCGACGGCATGGACAACCAGTTGGTGCTCAACGCCATGCGCGCCGGCGCCCGCGACTTTGTCGCCTATGGCTCGCGCTCCAGCGAAGTCGCCGGGCTGGTGCGCCGTTTGAGCAAACGCCTGCCGCCGGTGGCCACCAACACTCAACTGGGTGGCCTCACCGTGCTCTACGGCACCCAAAGCAACGCCGACGGCGCGCTGCTGACCAGCCACTTGGCGCTGGTGGTGCAAAAGAGCGGCCAGCAAACCCTGTTGCTCGACCTGGGCCTGCCGCGCGGTGACAGCCTGGCGTTGCTGGGGCTGGAAAGCTCGTTCAATTTCGGCGACGCCTTGCGCCACCTCAGGCGCCTGGACACCACCTTGATCAACAGCGCGTTTACCTGCGCTGAAGACGGCCTGCGCATTCTCGCCTACGCCCCCAATGACGAGCCTCTGGAACAGACCAGCGCGGCCGAGCTGTACATGCTGCTCAGTGCCTTGCGCCAGCACTTCCAGCACATCGTGGTGAACCTCGCCGGCCAGCCCGACAGCGAAGCGCTGCGCACCTTTGTCAGCCACTGCGACAAGCTGCTGTGGTGCACCGACCAAAGCGTGCTGGACTGCCGTCGCAACCTCGGCGTGCTGAACCAGTGGCGCGAAAAAGGCATGAAGCTGGAACACGCCAAGCTGCTGGTGGACCGCTACATCAAAGGCTGCGCGCCCGACGCCGAAGCCCTGAGCAAAAGCTATGGCCTGGAGGTGATCGCGGTGCTGCCGCTGAGCCCGGAGGTACGCCTGAATGCCAAGAACCAAGGGCAAACCCTGTTCGCCCTGGCCCCGCGCGAAACCCTGACCCACAACCTCAAAACCTTGGGCGAGCGCCTGGCAAAGCGCTCCGAAGGTATGAAGCAACCCTCGCACACCTGGTTTGAACGCCTGCTGAGGGCTGGAAAATGAACGGTGAAAAACTCTTCGGCGCCCCCGCCCGCAGCCTGGGTGGCAACACTGACCACGACGGGCTCAAGCTGGTGCTGCATCGCTACATCATCGATGCCATCGAGGAGTCGGGGAAAAATTTGCTGGAGGGTTCACGCCCGCTGTTGGCGCAGTTTGTCATCGACAAAGTGGCCGAATACATCAACCGCATGCACCTGGCGATTTCCCGGTATGAGATGGAACGCCTGGCCGAAGAGATCGTCGATGAGCTGACCGGTTTCGGCCCGCTGGAAGTGTTGCTGCGCGACCCGTCCGTCACCGAAATCCTGGTCAACGGCCCGCATCGGGTGTTTATCGAACGTGACGGTTTGCTGCATCAAAGCGACCTGCGCTTTATTGATTCGCACCACGTTGAACGCGTGATGCAACGCATCCTCGCACCGCTGGGGCGGCGCCTGGATGAGTCGTCGCCGATGGTCGATGCGCGCCTGCCGGATGGCAGCCGGGTCAATGCGATCATCCCGCCGATTGCCCTGGACGGGCCGTGCCTGTCGATTCGTAAGTTTCGCAAGGACATGCTCAAAAGCAGCGACCTGGTGGCAATGCAGACCATCGACCAGAACATTTTCGACTTCTTCCAGGAAGCCGTGGGCAAGCGCTGCAATATCCTGATCAGCGGCGGTACCGGCACCGGTAAAACCACGCTGCTGAACATTCTCAGCCAACTGATCAACCCCCATGAACGCCTGGTCACCATCGAAGACGTGGCCGAGCTGCAACTGGGCCACCCCCACGTGGTGCGCCTGGAAACCCGCCCGCCGAATGCCGAGGGCCACGGTGAGGTCAAGGCCAGCGACCTGATCCGCAACGCCCTGCGGATGCGCCCTGACCGCATCATCCTTGGCGAGATCCGTGGCGTGGAAGTGCTTGATGTCCTCACCGCCATGAACACCGGCCACGACGGTTCCATGAGTACCGTGCACGCCAACAACGCCGCCGATGCGCTGCTGCGCCTGGAAACCCTGGTGGGTTTGACCGGCCGCGTGGTGGCGGAGAAAACCCTGCGGCAAATGATCTGCGCGGCGCTCGATGTGGTGATCCAGTTGACCCGTTTGCCGGACGGGCGTCGTTGCGTCAGCGAAGTGGTTGAGGTGGTGGGTATCCGCGAAGACGTGTACGTGACCAATACCCTGTTCCGCCATGACCGGCGCACCGGCTTCGGTTTCTTGCGCGAAGCGGTCAACCCCGCCGGCGATAAACTGCGCCGCGAACCGGCTTAGCCTTGAAAGGGACATGACCATGACCGGGGCCATTTTGCTACTCATCTGCCTGATCCTGATCGGCCTGTCGGTCCGCTCCTTCCAGAACGGCCTGCGCCGTGCCCAGACCGAGCGGGTACTGAGCCGGCTCGCCGAGGGCCAGCCGCAGTCCGGCGAACAAGCCAACCAGTGGAGTGGCGTGGAACGGATGTTCCTGCGCGCAGGCCTGGGCAAACCCACGGACAGCCTGGGCCTGTGGCTGGCGATCTGGGCCTTGGGCGTGGCGTTGGGGCTGCTGGTGGCCGGCTGGCTCGGCCTGCTGGTGATGCTGGTGCTGCCGCCGTTGCTGCTGCGCCTGTACATTGCCTGGCGCTACCAACGGCGCATCAAGCGCATGATCGAACAGCTGCCGCAATTGCTCGACCACACCGTGCGCAGCCTCAAGTCCGGGCGCACCCTGGCCGACTCGGTGCTCGGCGGCATCGAGATCACCGAAGACCCGCTGAAACAGGCCATGGGCCGCATCCAGCGCAACGTGCAGTTGGGCGTAAGCCTGCCGGAGTCGACCCACGACTTTGCCGAGTTCTACGAGCGTGATGAGTTTCGTCTGTTTGCGCTGGGCTTGAAGATCAACCATCGCTATGGCGGCAACGCCAGCGAACTGCTGGAAAACCTGATCAAGATGATCCGCGAGCGCGAGCAGGCCGCCCGCCAATTGCGCGCCCTGACCGGCGAAACCCGCGTGACCGCCTACGTGCTCGGCGCCCTGCCGATTTCGATGATCGGCTACTTCCTGGCGGTGAACCCGGCTTACCTGATGACCATGTGGAACGACGGCACCGGGCGCATGCTGTTGTTCGTGGCACTCGGCATGCAGTTGCTGGGCTGTTTCGCCTTGTGGCGCATGCTGCGGAGCGTATGAGATGGCTATCCCACTGCTGATCAGCGCCGTATTGCTCCTGGCCGCCCTGGCGCTGGTGCTGGCCAACCTGCTCAAACACCGGCGCGGCCAGCGCCTGGTCGCCCAGCGCTTGCAGGGCCAGATGGGGCGTGAACGCACGCTCAGTACGTTGATGCGCCAATTGGGCAACAGCCCTATCGCGCAACGCTCGGTCAGCCTGGACAACGAAACCCAGCTGCTGCTCAGCCGCGTCGGTTGGCGCCAGGCCAGCCAACGCTCCATGTTCGCCGCCCTGCAGGTCGGCACGCCGTTGTTGGCGCTGGGCGTGGTGCTGGTGGGCCAGCAGTTGCTGTTTCCCCACACGGCCTCGCCGTGGCTGGCGCCCGCAATCGGTATGGGTATCGGCTACCTGTTGCCCAAACGCATCCTGGCCTGGGCCGCCAAGGCCCGTCAGCAGCGCATTTCCCGTGAGGTCTCGACCTTCATTCCGCTGCTGCGCATCCTCTTCGAGTCCGGCATGGCGGTTGAACAAGCGCTGCGCGTGCTGAGCATCGAAGCGCAGCGCCTGCTGCCGGACCTGACTTATGAACTGCGCCTGATCCTGACGCGTGTCGACTCCGGTCTGGAACTGAGCGAAGAGCTGGGCAAGACCGCGCGAATGCTGGCCGTGGATGAATTCACCGACACCTGCACCATCCTCCAGCAACTGGTCCTGCAAGGCGGCGGCGCGATGAAATCGCTGCTGGCGCTCAAGCAATTGCTCGACGACCGCCGCCTCACACGCATTCAGGAATTCGTGTCGAAGATGTCGGCAAAGATGTCGGTGGTGATGATGGTGTTCCTGTTTCCCGCCCTGCTGATCGTGCTCGGGGGGCCGGCGTTCATCGGCATCTCCCGGGCCTTGAGTCACTTATGAGGACCGCCCGATGAAAGCCTTGATTGCCGGTTTGAGCCTGTTGCTGCTCGGGGGTTGCGCCACCAACGGCCAAACGCCGTGGGCGGCGTTGACAGCGGGCGGCAGTTGCCCCAAACCTGGGTCTGACCAGAAACTGGCGCTGAACCTGGCCGATGAAATGGCCGGCGACGGTAAGCTGCACGCCAGCCTGGCCAACCTGCAAAACCTGCCGGCCAACTTGCCCCAGGTACGCCTGCGCCAGGCCAAGGCGTATCGCCTGCTCGGACGCACCGAGACACAGGGGCTTTATCAAAGCCTGATCGGCACCTGCATGGCGGCCGAAGGCGAGCACGGCCTGGGCCAATTGGCTTCGGCCAAGGGCGACAACAGCCAAGCCATGGCGCACCTGCAACGTGCGGCGCGGCTGGCGCCGACCGATGAAAAAATCCGCAATGACCTGGGCGTGGTGTATCTCGACCAACTGCGCCTGGAAGACGCGCGCTTCGAATTCATGACCGCCATGGAGCTCAAGCAGAGCGACCCGCTGGCGGCGATCAACCTGGTCACCCTGCTGATCTATCAGGACAACTGGAAGCAGGCCGCACAAGTGGCCAGCCAAATGAACCTGAGCCCCGAACAAGTCACCGACGCCCAGGCCCGCGCCGAGAAACTCAAGGGCGCCAGCATTCCCGTCGCCAAGGCCAAAGACCCAGTGGCGACCGTGAGTGATGCCGCCAGCACCCCGAGGAATTGATCATGAAAATGCCCTATCTCGCCAGCTTCGCCGTGCTGGCGTTGCCCCTCACGGTCATGGCCATTGAGCCCGGCCCGTCATCGCCGCAGCAGGCGGTGACCGAAAGCTGGCTGACCTTGCAGTCCAGCGGGAAAGCCGCATCAAGCACCCGGCAAAAAGCCTCCGCCGCCGAACGTGACCTGGCGGCGCAACGCTTGCTGGAAAGCTACAAGCACACGATTCCGGAGTACTTCGATCAGAAGGCAGGCGGGACGGTAAAGAGCGGTAATTGATAGGACCACATCGCTGAAGTCGAACTCGGTCACCTGTGGGAGCGGGCTTGCCCGCTCCCACAGGTGATCAGTGGGCCGTGACTCGCTGACGCATCGCCGAGTTGCTGGGCGACAACGCCAGCGCCAACTGCGTGCGGTTATGCATGTGCGTCAGGCGCAGCACCTGGGACACATACAGCTTCACGGTGTTCTCGGTAATCCCCAACTCGCAGGCGATCTGGTAGTTGGTCTGCCCCTTGCCCACCAGCCGCGCAACATCCAGCTGACGTGGGGACAGCTGGTTGAAGATCGCCGGAATCTCCAGCGTCCCGGCCTCCTCTGCAGGCACCTCGTCACCCTCATGCCCTGGCGGGCTGCGGCGTGCCTTGTCGAGGTCCTGGTACAGGTCGTTGATGGACTCGGAAAGAAATTGCAGCTTCTGGTTCAAGCGCCCCAGTTGCAGCTCTTTCTTACGCTCCTCCAACGCTGCTTCCTGGCGCTGCAAGCCTTCGAGCAGTTCATCGAGATTGATCGGTTTCTGGTAGTAATCCGCGATGCCTGCGCGCAGCGCCTTGATCACATCCTGCTTGTCCGCGCGGCCGGTCAACATGATCGCCTCAAAGGCGCGCTGCTTGCCCGCAACCTTCTGCAGCTCCTGGACCAACTCGATGCCGTCCATGTCCGGCATATGCAGATCGCACAACACCAGGCCAATCTCGGCGTCTTCGGTAAAGCGCTTCAAGGCCTGCTGGCTGGATTCACACGGGACACAGCGGAAACCGCTGCTTTCAAGAAATTCACAGAGCTCTTCCACGATCAGCGGCTGATCGTCGACCACGAGCACTTTTACTGCAGAGGTAAGCTTGTTCACGCGCTACTCCATGCATTGCAAGCCAAAAGTTTGACTAATCCTTCACCACGAATTTTCCTGTACAGCCACGTATTAAACGTAGACGCACTTTCCGACTATGTACATAGCGTTAATACCCTCAAACGATTAATGGATCCAAAACCACGCGACTATAAAACCCACAAGCAAAAACGGCGCAAAAGGCAGTTTTCTTGACGGATCAAGTGCCAGATAACCCAGATGGTTTTTAACCCCTTGACTCATAAGCGGCCAAAGCTTTGGCGCTGCCAAAAGCCACAGCAGATTGGCGACGGCGGCCCCTACAAATGAACCCAGCAGGTAATCGGCATTGGAGGCCAACGCCAGGGCCGCGAGCAGCTTTACATCACCGGCGCCCAGGCGGCCCAGGGCGTAACCGGGCAAGGTCAGCAGCAGCGCCAGAAAAAACGCCCACAGGCCCTGCCCGACGGAAGCGCCCAGCCAGGTGTGGCCCGTCCACACGAGGTAGATCAGCGCCAGCAAGGCCGCGCCCAGCGTCAGGCGATTGGCGAGCAAGCGCTGGCGAACGTCCTGCACGGCACACAGCCCCAACCACAACAGCACCACTGCGCTATGGATCACGTAAAAAACATCCCTTTTCGCCGATTGATTCTATGCTGATATCAAGTAGTAGCCGTCAGGGTAGACGCGGTGATGAAAACAAGCCTCCCCGAGAAGCAAAAAGGCACGGCAGCCATCGAGTTCATTGCCGTGTTCGTGATTTTTTTTGCCGTGTTCTACGGCACGGTCAGCTATAGCCTGCCGCTGCTGCTGTTGCAGTCGTTCAACCAGGCCACCGCCGAAGCCGTGCGCCTGAGCGTAGGGCTGGACCCGAATATGCAAGGCTACCCCGCCGCCGTACAGGCCACTGCCAAATCAGCGGTGGCTACCCGCCTGGGGTGGATTCCTGACGCCTACAAATTCAACGCAGCCGCACACGTCACCACCACCTTTACCGGTGGACTGTTGCTGGTGCAGATCAACTACCCGTCGGCCAACCTCCAGGCGGTGCTGCCCTTTATTGTCCTGCCGGGCATCGGCACCGTGCCGCAACTGCCGACGACATTGCAGGCCCAGTCGAGCCTGCAGTTTTGACCTCGGGGGACAGGTTGTTCGGGCGCCTGCTCGGTCGCAATGGTGCGCTGGACATCGACCCGCCCGCGCCGCCGTCTGCCGGGCTGCACGTGCACCTGGACAGCCAGGGCCGCGTGCTCGACCTCAACGGCACGCTGCGCCCACAGTTGCCGCCACTGGTTAACTCGCCGCGCTTGCAAGCGCTGCTGAGTACCCATAGCGCCGTGACGGTTGAAGGCGTGCCCGCCGACTGGCAGCGCCACAGCCTCGACCTGGATTTCCACGGGATCGCCGGGCAAATCCTGCACACCCGCGGCACGCTTGAACCCTATGACAATGGCTGGCTGCTGCACGCCGTAGACATTGGCGACTTGCTCGGCAGCCGGCAATTGGCCGAGCAGCGCGAACAGAACCACCAATTGACCAGCCGCGTCAGTGAGCAACTGCGCGTGTGCAGCCTCAGCCGCCTGCCCGAGGTGTTCAACGAACAGTTGTGCAGTGTGGCGCAACGCTGGCGTATTCCCTGTGTGGCCCTGGCCCTGCTCGATCAAGAAGACCAGGGCTGGGTGATTTACAGCCAGTACGCCAATCATGACGCGCCGCTGTTCTGGCACACCGGCCAGCGCCTGGGCACCTGCCTGGACAGCCTCAACGGCACCACGCCGCTGAGCCTGCAAGCCCCTTATGGGCGCGGCGAGCACCCGCGTTTGCACAGCATTTTCGGCAATGCCGATGGCTTCCTCGTGCCCTATCGCGACGGTCAAGGTATCGCCGCCTGGCTGCTGTGCGGCGCCTACAGCGGCCAGCCACACAGCAACGACCGCGACTGGCTGAACCTCGCCGCCGCCCTCGCCGCGCCCTTGCTCAGCCGCCTGCGCGAACACCGTCACCATCAACAACTCGAACGCCAGGAAGCGTTGCAAGGCCTGTTGGGCACGGGCTGGTTTGAGTTGTTGCCCGCCAGCGACGAAATCCAGCTTGCCGCCCAATTGATGCGCAACCTCGACCCGGAAGACGGCCCGACCCGGCAACCCCTCGAGGCGTGGCTGAACCACATCCACCCGGCCGACCGCCAGGAGCTGCACAGCCGCCTGCGCGACCTGCAAACCCTCGGCAAACCCTTGCTCGCCAGCGTGCGCCTGAACCGTGGCGACGGCGCCACGCCGACCTGGTATCGCGTGCAGGGCCAGGTGCTGGGCGCCGGTGAACAGCGGCGCTGGGTCGGCTTTATGCTCGACATCAGCGACATCCAGAACCAGCAACTGCAAGCCGACGCCGCCCGCGCGCGCCTGGACAACCTGATCGCCAGCTCACCGGCGGTGATCTATGTGCAGCGCTATATGAATGGCGCGCTGCAACCGGTGTTTTTCAGTCACAGCCTGCTGCCCTTGCTCGGTCGCACCCTCGCCGAATGCACCCATGACAGCCTGGTGCAATGGGTACACCCGGACGACCGCGACCTGTACTTCCAGCGCACCCGCCAACTGCTGCGTGAAGGCAGCGTGCGCAGCCGTTACCGCGTGCAAGACACCCACGGGGATTACCACTGGCTGCTCGACGAAGCCAAGCTGCTGCGCGACGACCTGGGCGTGCCGGTCGAAGCCGTCGGCCTGTGGCTGGATGTGACCGAAGCGACGCTGGCCGCCCAGCAGGTCAAGGACAGCGAGGAGCGTTACCGCATCCTCGTCGAAGACTCCCCGGCGATGATCTGCCGCTATCGCCCGGACCTGACCCTGACCTTCGGCAACACGCCGCTGGCCAATTACCTGGAGTGCCCGCCTGCGCAGTTGCGCGGGGTGAACCTGGGAGAATGGCTGTCGACCGAACAGCGCGAAGCGTTTGTGCAACGCATCCAGCAGTTGACGCCGGAGTTCCCGGTGAGCACGGCGGAAATCAGCCTGCAATTGCCCGGCCGCGAACATGCCTGGTGGGTGTGGTCGGACCGAGGCGTCTTCGATGAGCACGGCGCCCTGGTCGAAGTGCAGGCCGTGGGCCGCGACAACACCGAAGTGCGGCGCTCCCAGCAGCAACTCACGCAAAGTGCAAAAATGGCCACCCTCGGCGAAATGGCCACCGGCCTGGCCCATGAGATCAACCAGCCGCTGAACGTGATGCGCATGGCCATCGTCAATGTGCTCAAGCGCCTGAGCACTGGCGATGTGCAGATCGATTATCTGACCGAAAAGCTCCAGCGCATCGACGCCCAGGTGCAGCGTGCGGCGCGGGTGGTCGACCATATGCGCGTGTTCGGCCGCCGTTCGGAGGTCGAGCAGCAACCTTTCGACCCGGCGCAGGCACTGGAGGGCACCTTGTCGTTGCTCAGTGAAGGCCTGCGAGGCAAAGGCGTTGAAGTGCGCCTGACCCAGGCGGATATCCCGGTGCAGGTCAAAGGCTACGTCGACCAGCTGGAGCAAGTGCTGATCAACCTGATGGTCAACGCCCGCGATGCGCTGTTGAGCCAACGCGAGAAGAACCCCGAACTGCGCCCCTGGATCGCCCTGCACACCGAACACGACAGCCGCCACGTGCGCATCTGGGTCGAAGACAACGGCGGCGGCATCGACCCACGCTTGCTGGAGCGCATCTTCGAGCCGTTTTTTACCACCAAGCCGATTGGCGTGGGCACAGGCTTAGGCCTGTCGGTGAGTTACGGCATTGTCGAGAACATGGGCGGGCGCCTGAGCGTCAGCAATGGCGAACACGGCGCACGGTTCTGCGTGGAACTGCCCAGGGCCACCGACGTTTAAATCACCAGGTAGGCCTCGCCGGTCTGGCCACAGGTGAGGTTGGCGCCGACGTTCACATTCACCAGGCTAATGCCCAGCATGCTCAGCAGGTTGTTGAGGATCGGGTTGAGCAGCGGGCCGAGCAGGCCATCCACGACGGGAGTGACGATGGCGCTGACACCACCGAGCAGCGCTGTGACCGTAGGCGCCAGAATGCCCAGCGGGCTTGCTCCGGACGGTTGGTACGCCGTGATGCCCACGCCATTGAGCGTGGTTGAAAGGCTGCTCACCACATTGGTGGCCGGCGTCGCGGCCTTGTAAGTCGGTGTAAGCCCCACATTCGGTGGTGTGGCAAATGGCGTGGTACTGGAGAACACCAGGGTTTGATTACTTGCCGCAATCGGGCTTTGCACCTTGATCGCGATACCGCCACCGGCAAACGGCACGCGCGGGTCACAGCTGCCGATGCCGAGGATCTTGTGGCAGGTCTTGGTGCCAATATCGATCAGGGGTAACGGCGCTACCGTCATCGGTAAGGTGCTGGAAAACGCATTGGTGATACTGCCCACATTCAACGACGCCAGCGAGGTGGTGGTGTACGCCGTCAGGCTCTTGGTGCCGGCATTGCCGGTCGGGCAGCTGTAGGCAGTGACGTAACTGCTCGCGGCGCCGGCATCCAGCACGATGTTAATCGGCAGGTTGCCGGGCAGCACCAGCAAATCCGCCTGCTGGCAACCGGCGCCCAGCAAACACAAGGCCGAGTTGATCGTGCTCACCAGGTTCAGGCTCAGCAGGCTGCCGAGCACCGGCGTCAGCGGCCCCAACAAGTCGTTGACCGCGGTGTTCAGCCCCGACAACGCACTCAATACCGGCAAGCTCACGGTCACTTGCGTGCGCACTTGGGCGGTGCGTACGTAAATTTTATTTGGCCCTGTAGGGTTGGCCGCCGCCAGCACCGGGTTGCCGATGGCCGACAACTGCGGCGGTTCGATCACTTTGACCTGGGTGGTGATATTGGCCAGCCCCAGCACACTCACGGGCAAGGTCGCCGCCGCCGCGCTTTTGCTGTTGGACAGTTGCACAACGCCCTGGATCAGTTGAAACACCTGCAAATTGGCATTCAGCGCTGCAGAAGTGGTGCCCGTCTGCAATTGCAGGATCTGCCCAACGGTCAACGGCGTCTGGTTGATCGCGGCGACTTGCAAGCTGCCCAGGGCGGTGATCACGTCCGCCGTTGCACCGTTGGCGGTCAGTACGGTGACCGCGGCCTGGATCAACTGCGCGGCGGTGACGTTGGTGTTGAGCAACTGGGTGTAGTTGCCGGCGGTCACGTTGAGGTTGATCGCCAGTTGGTTGAGGTAACTGAGCAGGTTGATATTGGTAGTGAGCAAACCATTCCACCCGGCGACCGTCAGGTTGACGTTACCGCCGAGCAAGCCACTGAACAGCGGGTTCAACAGGCTCGCACTTGCCGTGTTGACGCTGGCCAGGTTGCTGTTGAGGGTCAGTTGGGCCGAAGGCGGCGTGGGCACCGCCGCCACGGCGGTCGCGGTCAATACGGTATTGAGGCTCACCGGGTTGCCGGAGAACAACGCCCACACCCCGGCGGCCACGCTGGTGGTCACGGTTTTGCTCACCACCACTTGAATCGCCGATGACACCGCAGGGTTGGCACTGAAGATGCGCCGGCCCGACGCGGCGGTGGTTATGTTGCCGCATTGGGTCACCAGGGTATTGCCGCTGCCCACCACAAAATGATTGCGCGCCACACTCTGCCCGGCAAACGCCGCCGCGCTCAAACCGCTCAGGCACGTGCCGCTGCGGCTCACCGCTTCCAGCGCCGCCGTGTCCGCCACGCCTTGCAGCTTGCGCTTCTCCAGGTACAGGCGGCCGCTGTCGATCATCAGCAAAGTAAAGGCCAGCACCACCGCCAACACGCCGGCGGCCATCAGGCCGATTGCGCCACGTTGCCTGGAACCAAGTCGGGGAGACATCGAGCACTCCTGTGCCGGCGAGTTGCCGAGCGCTTACTCTCCTGGGATGCAATTGAGTGTAGACAAGGGCTGAAGGTGGTGAAGACCAAAAATGTGGGAGCGGGCTTGCCCGCGATGACTAGAGATCAGTCAATACGTCCTTGACTGACAGATCGCTATCGCGGGCAAGCCCGCTCCCACAGGTTTTGGCGGTGGTCGTTAGTGCGGCGGGTAGTTGGAGAGGATCTTGCTCACTGTGCTGCGAATCGCATCACTGCGATCCTGTGGGTTCGGCGTGCTGGCCATCATCTGCTCGTCGCTGCCACGCCATACCAGTTTGCCGTCCTTGCCGTCGAGCAGGTCGATCTGGATGGTCGCCACTTTGTAAGTGATGTTGCGCGTTTCGTTGTACATCGGCCCGCCCCAGTAGCCATTCCACGGGCCGCCCCAGGCGCCGCCGTAGTTAGTGGTGACTTGTTGCTGGCGGTCTTCGACGATCAGGTAGGCCTGCACATTCAGGTCGGCCTTGGCACCCGCGGCGGCGGGGCGCAGGCCGCGTTGGTCGAGTTGCTCACCCACGGCCTGGCGGATGCGTTGCTCGGTGAGGTCGCTCTTGATCCGAGGATCATCCGGGCGGTATTGCAGCGCTGGGTCTTTCCAGGCCCAGTTGCGGTAGGCGCCAAAATCGCGGCTGGCATCAAAGTCGTGGTTGACCTGGCTGGTCTGGCAGCCACTCAACAAGACCAGTACGGCTAGTGCAGCAAGGCGACGAAGCATGGGTGTTCTCCAAAAGACGGAATCAGCCTGAGATGAGAATAGCTGCTAACTGGGTGGATAAGCGCTCATTGCCTTTTGCATCGCTTCACGCAATGCATCAGCGCGTTCGCTCAGGCTGCCCTGGCTGGTGGTTTCGGCGCTGGTGCTCCATACCGGCTGGCGCGTGCGGGCATCGAACAGGCTCACGCGCGCCACCGCCACCGTCACCTCATACGTGCGTACCACCGGCACCGTGTTGTACATGCCGTAGCCATTGCCATAGCGGTTATAGCCGCCGTAGCCGTAGCCATAGTCGTCCTGCACCTGGCGCAGGCGTTTTTCCAGGCGCACATCGGCGCTCACCAGCAGGTCGGGAGCGCGGTTGTCATGCAAGGGGCGCAAGCCGCGCTGGTCGAGGGCACCGCTGACCGCTTCGGCGATTTGCGCCGAATCGGCCCAGGCCGTGCCCGCCGGCAGTTGGCCGTTGAGCCAGCCCCAACTGCGGTAGGCACCATAGTCGCGCACCGGCGCCGGGTAGGCACTGGCATCAAAGGTATTGGCCGCCTGGGCCGGAGCCGGCGGCATCGGGGTCGAGGCGGCCACGTAGGGGTTGGGCGTGGAGCAAGCGCTCACGCCCAGCGATAACAGGATCAAACAGAGACGACGCATTTCGACCTCCGCAGACTGGGCCGCTTAAACCGGACGGCAGATCCAGTGCAAATAACGCCCAAGCCCGGCAAAGCTTGGGTGACGACGGTGAGCGAGTTCCATCTCCAACAAGTCCTGCAGATCGGCGCGGGCCTGGAATTCCACCGGCATGTAGTCGTGGAACACCCGCACGCCACTTTGGCTTTCGACCTGCCAAAGCCCTTCGAGTTGCGCCGCCAGTTCCCGTGGGTCGAGCGGCTGTTGCGGGGTAAGGCTTTGCTTCTCGCCGGCCATGTCGTTCTTGCGCATTTTGCGGAAGTGGCCTTTGAGCAGGTTGCGGTAAATCAGCGCATCACGGTTGTAGAACGCCAGCGACAGCCAGCCGCCGGGCACCGTGAGCTGGTGCAGCACCGGCAGAATCGCGTGAGGTTCGGCCAGCCATTCGAGCACGGCGTGGCACAACACCAGGTCGTAAGGCTCAGTGAGCTGGCCGAGCAATTGCTGCCAGGGCGCGTGGATAAAGGTCGCGGTCTGCCCCGCCTCGGCAAACCGCTGACGGGCGCCTTCAAGCATCGGCTCGGCGGGCTCGGCCAGGGTCACGTGATGACCACGCTCGGCCAGCCACAACGACATATGCCCCAGGCCCGCGCCGATATCCAGCACGCGCAGCGGTCGCTCGGGCAAGGCTTCAGTCAGGTCGGCCTGCAACACCGCCAGACGAATCGCGCCTTTGGCGCCGCCGTAGATCTTCTCGGCAAAGCGCGTGGCCAACTGGTCGAAGTGACGGTCACTCATGGGCGAACCGCCGTTCGCTGTCGGCCAGTTTGGCGCGTACCACTTCGTTCATGTCCAGGCCCAGCTCACTGCACAGCAACAGCAGGTACAGCACGATATCGCCGACTTCCTGCCCGGCGTGGGCGAGTTTGTCAGCCGGCAGCTGGCGCGACTGGTCTTCGGTCAGCCACTGGAAGATTTCCACCAGCTCGGACATTTCCACACTGGCGGCCATGGCCAGGTTTTTTGGGCTGTGGAAGCGCTTCCAGTCGTTGGTATCGCGAATACGGTGCAAGCGTTCGGTGAGGTGTTCGAGGTTCATGCGGGGGCTCCTGAAGGTGTATAGCTTCGGGCGGATGCCGGGCGAAGGCAAGTGAATCCCTGTAACGCATCAACCTCTATGCTAAAAGGGAACTCGCTTGGTGTAATAACGACCAAAGGCTCAGCGACGCCCCCCTCTTCATCAGGACACACACATGCAGGTAGAAAGCTTTTTCGAATGGTTGGGCCAGGCACTGGGTTCCGTCATCCGCTTTATCGTCGACGGGCTCAGCGGGTTGTTCGGCGCCTTGACCCACGCAGGCGGCAACTTTATTGAAGGCCTGTCGCGCACATTGGGCATGGACACCTCGATCATCAGCATCGCCGCCCTGATCATCGGGTTGATGTTGCTGTACTCGGCGGTGCGTGCGTTTATGCGTGCGTCCATCATTATGGGGATTATCTGGTTGATGCTGGGGCTGTGGTTGCTCAGTTGGGTTGTGCATTAATACTTGAAAACACTCACCCTGCTGACGGATTGGCGCGACCGCTCCACCCATCGCCGCGTCTGGGCATTGGCGGCGCCGATGATCTTGTCGAACATCTCGGTGCCGCTGGTGGCCCTGGTGGACAGCATGGTCATCGGCCACCTGCCCCACGCCCATCAACTCGGCGCCGTGGCGGTGGGCGCCAGCCTGTATACCTTCCTGGCCTGGGCCATGGGCTTTCTGCGCATGGGGTCTACCGGGTTTGCAGCACAAGCCGCCGGGCGCGAGGATGGCGCGGCACTCAGGCAAATCCTGCTGCAAGGTTTGCTGCTGGCGCTGGGGCTGGCGATGCTGCTGGGCACCGTGGGCATCCCGCTGAGCCATCTGGCCCTGGAGTGGATGCAGCCCTCGCCCGAGCTGAACCAGCTGACTCGCGATTTTTTCCACACGCGTTTGTTCGGCCTGCCCGCCGCGCTCGCCAGCTACGCCTTGGTCGGCTGGTTCCTCGGCACGCAAAATGCCCGCGCACCACTGGCTATCCTGCTGACTACCAACCTGGTCAACATCGCCTTGAACCTGTGGTTTGTACTCGGCCTGGAGTGGGGTGTGGTCGGCTCCGCACGCGCCTCCGTTATCGCCGAATGGACCGGCGCCCTGCTCGGCCTGGCCCTCACGCAAAAAGCCCTGCGCGCGTATCCCGGGCATATCGCCTGGGCGGCATTAAAGCGCTGGCAACGCTGGCGCCCACTGCTGGCGGTGAACCGCGATATCTTTATGCGCAGCCTGGCGCTGCAATCGGTGTTTTTCATGATCACCGTGCAAGGCGCCCGTCTGGGCGATGCCACCGTGGCGGCCAATGCGCTGTTGCTCAACGGCCTGCTGTTGACCGCCCACGCCCTCGACGGTTTGGCCCACGCAGTGGAAGCCCTGTGCGGGCACGCCATCGGTGCGCATGACCGCCAGGCGTTGCGCCGCTCGCTGGTGGTTGCCTGTGGTTGGTCATTGATTGCCAGTGTGGGGTTCGCGCTGCTGTTCACCTTCGCCGGGCACCTGTTTATCGCCATGCAAACCGACATCCCGAGCGTGCGTGAAACCGCCGATACTTACCTGCCCTATCTGGCCGTACTGCCGTTGATTGCGGTGTGGAGCTACCTGCTGGACGGCCTGTTCATCGGCGCCACCCGCGCGCGCGAGATGCGCAATGGCATGCTGCTGACCGTGGTGATACTGCTGCCCTTCGCGTGGTTGTTACAGGGCTACGGCAACCACGGGCTGTGGATAAGTTTCCTGGTGTTCATGGCCCTGCGTAGCCTCACGCTGTGTGCAATCGCCTGGCGGCTGAACAAACGTAATCAATGGCTGGGGTAATTGGCCCTGTCAGTTCTCACAGGTTACAACGCTGACGTTCCGGCGTTGAATGGAGATCGCGCCTGAAGAGTCTTTGGCCTCAGGCTGCGATCACCTTTCAACTCAAGGAAGAACCCCATGAGCAACAACACCTACTGGATTATCGGCGCGTTGATAGTGGTCGTCTTGATAGCTGTCGCGGTGCTTCGTAAGTCCAAGAAGAAAAAAGCCAGGCCTCCAACCGAAACCGTCGCCGAACCGCCTGTTCAGGTTGCGCCAGTCACTCCGGACACGGCCGAATGGTCGTTCAAACTGGATGACGATCCGTCAGCACTCCCCACGCAGCCCGTCATCCCGGCCGGCGTGGAGATTGTGAATCAAACGAACTATCACATCGTCGTGACACGACTAGGCATAACAACGACGGTACCCCCACAGGGTCGAACACTGATGGAGAATGACGATGGCTGGACAGTCAGCCCTTCAGCGCAAAACACGCTGCAGTCTGTCGCGATGGAGAAAAGCAGCCCCGAAAGCTCGGCCAAGTACACCCTGATAGTCCGGTAAAGCCAGCCTCACCGGCCTGGAGTGGAGCGGATAAACGCCGTGACCTGATCCAGCACCGGCGCCAGCCAGCGCAACGGCTTGGCAATGGATGCCACCAATGTCGCGTGGCTGGTTCTGGTGAAGTAAAACGTCTCGACCGGCACACCCGCTTCGAGCAGTTTCTTCGCCAGCCCGCCCGTGTTGCGCGTGGGGTTGACCAGCGTGTCGCTCACCGAGGCGATCAACAGGCTCGGCGGTGCGTCATGGCTGACGTGGTTGATGGGCTGGGAATCGGGCGGTGAGTCCGGGAAGAAAAACACCGGGCGCACATCGCGGTTTTCAATCGGCAGGAAGTCATAGGGCCCGGCCAGGCCGATCCAGCCCTTGAGCATCGAGGGTGACAGCTTGACCTCGTTCAGCCAACGCGCATCCAGTGCCAGCATCGAGGCGTTATAGGCACCGGAGCTATGGCCCATCAGGTAGAGCTGCTTGGGGTCGGCGCCGTACTCGGCGATGTGTTGGTGAGTCCAGGCCACCGCTTGGGCGCCGTCCTGGAGAAAAGCGGGGTAACGCACTTGCGGGTAAAGCCGGTAGTCCGCGATCACTACCACAATGCCACGAGAGGCCAGGGCTTCGCCGACAAAACCGTAATCATCCTTGGAGCCGCTGTTCCAGCTGCCGCCGTAGAAGAACACCACCACCGGGGCGTTTGGCAAGGCGGTGACGGGGCGATAGATATCGAGCTGCTGACGCGGGTCAGGGCCGTAGGCAATGGATGAAGTTTTGGTGAACGTGTTGGTAGGGGTGAGTGCGTTGAGCACTTTGATCGGAGAGCAGGCCGAGAGGAATGCGGCGACTGCCAGGGTTAACGCTTGCAGCCATTTGCTCGACATCGTTCAGACCTCACACAGAAGGTACGACCAAACGAAAATCCAAATGTGGTAGCGGGCTTGCCTGCGATGGCGGTGTGTCAGCCCTGAAGGTGCTGACCGATACACCGCTATCGCGGGCAAGCCCGCTCCCACACTGGATCTCTGTCACTTTGAGATCTTGTCAGCCTGGGAGCAGTGTACTTATGAGGACAGGTAGGACGAACGCGTCAAACCCAGACGCAACGCATCCAGGAACTGCGTACGCTCGCTGGCACTGATCTTCGCGCTGGCGCACTTGTCACGGTAGTGCGTCATCAACTCCTCCGGCGACAAGTGCACATAGCGCAGCATGTCTTCGATGGTGTCGTGGGTCTCGATCCCGGCGCTGTACACCGAACCGTCTTCACGCTGGTAGATGTTCACCGAGTCGGTGTCACCGAACAGGTTGTGCATGTCACCGAGGATTTCCTGGTAAGCGCCGACCAGAAAGATACCCAGCAAGTAGTCTTCGCCTTCGTTCAAACCGTGCACCGGCAGGCTGGTCTCGATGCTCTGCTCGTCGACGTATTGCTTGATCTTGCCGTCGGAGTCGCAGGTCAGGTCTTGCAGCACGGCGCGGCGCAGCGGTTCTTCGTCGAGACGGTGCAGCGGCAGAATCGGCAGCACCTGGCCGATCGCCCAGGTGTCCGGCAGGCTCTGGAACACCGAGAAGTTGCAGATGTACTTGTCGGCCAGCTTGTCGTTGAGTTCGTCCAGCACTTGGCGATGCGAGCGCTGACGGGCTTTGAGCGAGTTGTGCAGGCGACGGCACACGGCGAAGTAGCACTGTTCGGCCAGGGCTTTTTCCGCCAGGGTCAGCTTGCCGTCGGCGTACTGGGTGGCCACGTCGCTCATGTAGTGAGTGGCGCGCCAGTAAGTCTCGGTGACCATTTCGATGTCGGTCGGGCCCAGCAGGTCGACCAGCCACTGCACGGTTTCCGGCAGGCTTTCCTTGTTCTCGATCTGCGGGATTTCGTCGTTGTGTTTTTCAACGTCGGTGACCTGCACCACCAGCATGGCGTGGTGGGCGGTCAGGGAGCGGCCGCTTTCGGAGAAGATGTGCGGGTGCGGCAGGCTCTGCGCGTCGCAGAATTCCTTGAGCATGCCCACGACCACACCGGCGTAATCGTCCATGTCGTAGTTGATCGAACTGGCGTTACGCGAGTGCGTGCCGTCGTAGTCCACACCCAGGCCGCCGCCCACGTCGATGTGGTCGACCGGCAGGCCGAGGTTGCGCAGTTCGCCGTAGTAACGAATGGCTTCCTTGAAACCGTGCTGGTAGTCGGCCAGGTTGGCGATCTGCGAACCCATATGAAAGTGCAGCAGGCGGATGCCCTGGTCCAGGCCGGCAGCGCGGAAGCGCTCGACCACCGACAGCAATTGCGCCGCCGACAAACCGAACTTGGATTTCTCGCCACCGGTGTCCGCCCATTTGCTCGACGCCAGCGACGACAAACGCACACGCAGGCCAACCTGCGGCTTGACCTTGAGGCTTGCAGCCTCCTCGATCACCAGGCCGACTTCGGATTCTTTCTCGATCACGATAAACACATTGTGACCAAGCTTCTGGCCCATCAGCGCCAGGCGGATGAACTCACGGTCTTTGTAACCGTTGCAGACGATGGTGCCGCCCTTCGGCGCCAGGGCCAGCACGGCCAGCAGCTCAGGCTTGGAGCCGGCTTCCAGGCCGATCGACACGTTCTGGGTGGCGATGATGTTCTCGATCACCGCTTCCTGCTGGTTCACCTTGATCGGGTACAGCGCGGTGTACTTGCTCTGGTATTCCAGGCGCTCGATGTTGGAATCGAACGCGCCGGTCAGTTGGCGTACACGGTCTTGCAGGATGTCGGGGAAACGCACCAGCAGCGGCAAGGACAGGCCGCTTTTGCGCAGCTCGTCGACTTGCTCGTACAGATCAACCGGCGTGCTGTTCGGGCCGTTCGGACGGACTTCAACGCGACCGGCATCATTGATCGCGAAATACCCGGCCCCCCAATGGCGAATCCCATAAACACTGCGGCTGTCCGCAACTGTCCATTGGCTGCCATCGTCTTTGCGTGTGCGTCGTACGGACATCGAAGTCCCCTATATAAAGTCGAAGATCACCACGCCTTGTTGCAAGGCTGGCGAAGTCTAAAGAATGAAAATGACGATTTGCCTGTAAGGAAGGTAGACCCCACTCGCAGGGCAGAGTTTAGACACCGGTCAGGAACAGGCTCTGTGAAAACCATGGAGACGAGCGTTCGCGTTCAGCAAAGCGGTCATCGGGGTGGGTTTCACAGAGGCGGCTAGCCGCCGGATTTCTTCGCCTTGTAACCCAGCTTGATCAGCTCGGCCAACAGCAACTCGACGTGATCGCCCTGGATCTCGATGACGCCGTCTTTCAACGCGCCACCGGTGCCACAGCGCTTTTTCAGCGTGGTAGCGAGTTCCTTCAGGGCCTCTTCGGCCAGGGGCACGCCGGTGATGGTGGTCACCGTCTTGCCGCCACGGCCCTTGCTCTCGCGTCGTACGCGGGCAATGCCGTCGCCTTCAGGGATCAGGGTCTGTTTACAGGTACACGAATCCACGGGCTGACGACAGTCCGGGCAGTGTCGACCTGCGTCGGTGGAAAATACCAGGCCACCAAGGGCGGCGAAGGATGCGGCTTTTTTGGCCACCGGCAATCCTCTTGGGAGGACAAAGACTGATCGGTATTCGCTAAGGCAACTTACCGACCGCGAAGCCCCACTCAGGCAGGGGCAGCGCTACCGAAACGCCAAGGCGGTTCGGGTGAAAAGGCGCGCAGTGTAACGGCAAAAAGCCCGATTGCTAAGGGCCAAATAGCGCCAATTTATGCAACTTTAGCGACGTGAGGCCAGATAGCGCCGCAGGCCCTCTTGAGCATCCGGGCAGTAAGGCTTGAGTTCAGCTTCCTGCAGGACCGTTTCAAGGGGCAAAAACCGCGCTTCCATGACCTCTTCGGGCTGCAAGCACAGCGGGCCATCCCACACTGCCGAGTAAGATGTGCACCACAACCGGCTATCACCGTCCTCAAAGTAAAAATGGTCATGCTCGACCAATTCCACACCGCCCACCCCGAGTTCTTCTTCCAACTCACGAGCAGCCGACACCGCGTAGCTCTCGCCCGCCGCCACCATGCCACCTGCCGCCGTGTCCCAAAAACCGGGGTACAGGGCTTTGCTCAGGGTGCGTCGGTGCACACACAGCTCACCGGCGGTGTTGAACAGAAAGATAAAGGTGCACCGGCCGATCAGGCCGCGCTGGCGCAGGTCGGACCTGACGAGGTGACCGAGCAGGTTGTCCTGCTCGTCGACCCAGCAGATCAGTTCAGCATCAGAGGCCACACGGTGTGCGGCCTCGTTGGGAGTAGCGTCCATCATCACCCCTGGTTGAGGAGCTGACGCAAATCTATAACTGCAGCGTTTGCCCGGGAAATATAGTTGGCCATGACCAACGAGTGGTTGGCGAGGATGCCAAAGCCACTGCCGTTAAGAATCATAGGACTCCATACCGGTTCCTGCGAGGCTTCCAGCTCGCGAATGATCTGACGCACGCTGACGGTGGCGTTTTTCTTGGCCAGCACGTCGGCGAAGTCGACTTCAATCGCACGCAGCAAATGCGACAAGGCCCACGCCTGACCACGGGCTTCGTAGAACACGTTGTCGATCTGCATCCATGGGGTTTCCACCACTTCTTCATCGACCTGCGGCACTTCACCCGGCGCCAGGGCTTCGGTTTTCAGTGCGGTGTTCAATTTTACCCGGCCTACGCTGGCCGACAGACGTTGCGACAACGACCCCAGGCGCGTGGCGACATCGCCCAGCCAGTTGTTCAGGTTGTCGGCGCGGGCATAGAACAGCGCGCCCCTCTGGTTCGGGTCGGACAGGCGCGCTTCGTAGCGGCTCAGGGAGTTGATGCCTTCCTGGTATTCCGACTCGCTGGACGGCAGCACCCAGCTCTTGTTGTCGAAGTTGAAGCGCGGCTCGGCCTTGGCCAAATCTGCGTCTTCAGCCGACTGCGACTGCGAACGGGCAAAGTCTTTACGCAGGGCGCGCGTCAGGTCGCGCACTTGCACCAGCACGCCGTATTCCCAGCTCGGCATGTTGTCCATCCACAGGCCTGGCGGGAAACGGTCGTTGGAAATGTAGCCACCGGGCTTGTTCAGCAAGGTGCCGACCACGGTCTTGAGGGTTTCGACGGTGGTGTAGCCAATCACCATCTGCTTGCCTTCCTTCTCGGCGGCAAGCTGGGCGTTTTGCTGGACCGGGAACAGCGCCGGCTCTTCGCTCCAGTACCAACCCAGGCCGCCGGTGACCAACAGGTACAAGGCCAGCACGCTGAGCAGCGCTTTGCTCATCAGCAGGTTGCGAAAGTAGCCGCGTTGGGTCGACTTTGGCTCAGGGGCGGGGCCTTTGGCACTGCCTGCACGGTTTTTCCAGTCCAGCATGGCGATATCCTTTCAATCACTTGAGTTCATGCACGTCAATTGTCCGGGTGCGGTCAAACACTCCGACCACAACCCTACCCCATCGTGCCCATCGGCGCGGGGCTTTTAACCGAACGTGGCAGGTGGGAGGCGTTCGACTATAAAGGATGCACGCTTTTTACGCAGCGCGACCATTGAGTCGATAAATGAATACCCAAGACGTGTACTTAATTGACGTATGACACTCATGCAACAGAAAAGAGGTGCTAGCATAGAGCCATCAGTCGACCTCAGCATGCACCCTCACTAGTAGTCAGGATATGACCGAGCCAGAAGACCCCAGCCGTGAGCGTCTCAAGCACCATTTTGCCCAGCGGGTAATTCATCAGGCACGTCAAATTCTTGAGATCTGGCAACGCCTGCAACGCAGCGAATGGTCGAATACCGACTTGTCCGAACTCAGCGAAGCCAACCTGCGCCTGCTGCGCTTTGCCGAGCGTTTCGAACAGCCGGAACACGGCCAACTGGCGCGGCACATCGGCGAATCGCTCAAGGTGGTGGACGAAAATCGCGGCCGCCTGAGCAGCCAGGTCATCACCGAACTCAACCGCCTGATGCAACGCCTGTCCCGCACCGGCCTGCGTCAGGGCGACCAGTTGGAACAAACCTTTCTGCCACCGATGCGCAAGCCCATCTACGTGATGCTCGCCGATCACGACCGCGCCGAACGCCTGGCCAAGCAACTGGAATTCTTCGGCATGAGCGCCCAGTCCCTGGACAGTGTGGCGGCGTTTCGCGCCTCCCTGGCCGAGCGCCTGCCCTCGGCGATCGTGATGGATGTGGACTTCTGCGGCGCGGGCCTGGGCCTCAAGCTGGCCGCCGAAGCCCAGGAAGGCCTCGAGCAAAAGCTGCCGCTGCTGTTTTTCAGCCTGCATGAAACCGACACGCCAACGCGCCTGGCCGCGGTGCGCGCCGGTGGCCAGGAGTTCCTCACCGGCACCCTGGAAGCGTCGAGCCTCTTGGAAAAGATCGAAGTGCTGACCTGCGTCGCGCAGTACGAACCCTATAAAGTACTGATCATCGATGACTCACGGGCCCAGGCGCTGCACACCGAGCGCCTGCTCAACAGCGCCGGCATCGTCACGCGCACCTTGATCGAACCGATCCAGGCCATGGCCGAACTGGCGGATTTCCAGCCGGACCTGATCATCCTCGACATGTATATGCCCGCCTGTACCGGCACCGAGCTGGCCAAGGTGATTCGCCACAACGACCGTTACGTCAGTGTGCCGATCATCTACCTGTCGGCCGAAGACGATCTGGATAAACAACTGGACGCCATGAGCGAAGGCGGCGACGACTTCCTCACCAAGCCGATCAAGCCGCGCCACCTGATCACCACCGTGCGCAACCGCGCGGCGCGGGCGCGCAACCTCAAGGCGCGGATGGTACGCGACAGCCTGACCGGGCTGTACAACCACACTCACATCCTGCAATTGCTCGAAGACTGCAGCTTCCGCGCCCGCCGCGAGAACAAGCCGCTGAGCTTTGCAATGCTCGACATCGACCACTTCAAGCGCGTCAATGACAGCCACGGCCACCCCATGGGCGACCGCGTCATCAAGAGCCTGGCGCTGTTTCTCAAGCAGCGCCTGCGCAAGACCGACTACATCGGCCGCTACGGCGGCGAAGAGTTCGCCATTGTGATGCCCGACACCGACCTGGAATCGGCCTGCAAGGTGCTGGACGAAATCCGTGGGCGCTTTGCCGAAATTCACTACCCGGCCCAGCCGCAGGATTTGTGGTGCACCTTCAGCGCCGGGCTGGTGGAGCTGTGCGACGATTCCGACAGCCTGATGATGGCTGCCCAGGCCGACGAGGCGCTGTACCGCGCCAAGAACGCAGGACGCAACCGCGTGCAAGCCGCGCGCACATCAAAGCAAAGTGCCACCTTTTCACCGGAATTCACCGAATCCGTCATAACTTTGTAATGAAAACGCAATAACTTCAGGCACTTATCTTTTGCTGTCGGTTGAAACCACGCATGCGCCTGAAGCTGCTGACCAATCTCAATACCCTTCTGCTGGTGGCCGTGTGCCTGGCCCTTGGGGCCACGCTTTGGTGGTCGCAACGCGCACTGGAACGGCCTTATCTGCTGATGGAACGCTACCTGAGCCTGTCGCAGACCTTTCAGAACCAGGCCGCGCGCAACATTGACGACTACCTGTCCAGCGGCGATGCCCTGCGCTTGAGCAGCGCCAGTCAAAGCCTGGAAAGCCTGTTGCAGCATCTGGACGAGTTGCCGCAAGACCTTGCGCAAAACCTGCGCCCCAGCCTGGTGGATCTGGATACCTTCAGCAAAACCGAGCTGCTCGCCGCCGGCAAACTGGCGGGTGACCCGCAAGCCCTGTTGCTGCAAGCCGAACGTGAGCTGGGCGCGAACCTGGAGCAACTGAGCCAATACGCCACGGGCGCCAACGCACCGGACGCCGCTCGCTACCTGCCGCCGTTGCTGGCTGCGTCCCAGCACCTGGGCAAACTGTCCCTGGCCCGCGACAAGCTGGTCAGCAGCGGGCGCGCGGAGTTGGCCGATGACGTGGAACGCGAAGTCGCCAGTATCCGTACCCAGGCGGACCTGTTGGCCGCATTGCCATTGCTGGGCGTCAAGGCCAGCAGCGAATCCGGCGCCGATGATTTTTCCGCCATGATGGGCCTTGAAAACACCACAAAAACCGAAGCCCAGGACACTGGCGTCGACCTCAAGCGCGAACTCAACAGCCTGTTGACCCGCTACCCCGCCGAACTCCAGCGTACCCGCGAGCAAATCCAGCAACGCACCGCACTGGCCGCCGCGACCCACCTGAAAATCGCCGCCGTGCAACAGGCCATCTCCGGCCTGGAGCCGGTGGTGCGCGCCCAACACGCCAGGATCCAGGGTGAAGTCCGCCTGCTGCAAGGCGTGATGATCGGCCTGATCCTGTTGATTGCCCTGCTGATCGACACCCTGCAACGGCGCCTGGCGCGGGTGCTGACCAACCTTGCGCCGGCGCTGTCGACCTGGGCCGAAGGTGATTTCAGCCAGCCGATTGCGTTGGGCAAGACCAACCGCGAACTGCACGATATTGAAGCCTCGCTGAACCGCTTGCGCGCGTATCTGGTGGCCCTGGTGGGCACCATTCGCGGGAATGCCGAAGAAGTCGCCGGTAGCAGTCGCGCCCTGGCCGAGCTGAGCAGTGGCTTGCATGATGGTGCGCAGCGCCAAGCGGGTGATACCGCACAGATCCGCGACTCTTTGGGCGAGCTGGAAGCCACCATCCAGCAAGTGGCCGGCGACGCCAGCCAAGCTGCGGGTGCCAGCCGCAGTGCGGGCCTGGCCGTGGAACAAGGCCAACGGGTGATCGGCCTGAGCCTCACCGGCTTGCATGCGCTGGTGGGTGAAGTGCAGCAAAACGCCCAGATGATCGAGAAACTCGCGGAAGAATCCGCCACCATCGGCGGCGTGCTCACCGTGATTCGCTCGATTGCCGACCAGACCAACCTGCTGGCCCTCAACGCCGCCATCGAGGCGGCCCGCGCCGGGGAAGCCGGGCGCGGGTTTGCCGTGGTGGCTGACGAAGTGCGCACCCTGGCCCAACGCACGGCGGGCGCCACTGCTGAAATCCAGGGGTTGATCACCGGCCTGCAAAGCGCCGCCCATCAGTCGGTGCAGGGCATGCGCGCCCAGGTCGAACACGCCGAGGCCACCGCCCAGCAGGCCCAGGCGGCCGACGGCGCGCTGGATGAAATCGTCGGGGCGATCCAGACCATCTCCGACACTGCCGTGCGCATCGCCGATGTGACCGCGCAGCAGAGTGGCGCCGTCAGTGAGATTCGTGACAACAGCGAGCGGATTCACCAGCTGGGCGAGGATAATTTGCTGCGCATCGGCCAAGGACGTAGCCAGGGTGAGCATTTGCTGGAACTGGGTGGGCAGCTGAACACTGCGGTGCAGGCGTTTCGCGTCTAATGCGATCGAGATCGTGCCCACGCTCTGCGTGGTCATGCATCCTGTGACGCTCCGCGTCACGACTTCAGAGCGGGACGCGGAGCGTCCGGGGCGGCATTCCCACGCGGAGCGTGGGAACGATCAATCACTGACCAAATCCAGCCTCACAGTCACAAATTTTGTGCAATCATCGCTAATCGTGCCGCCTACTGCATAGAACTGGACAGTCACAAAGGCTTTGCGGCATAGTCGCCGGGTTCTGACGCACCCACATCAATAACAAGGAACAGCCGATGGCGACCTTTCTGGTTCTTCACGGACCCAACCTGAACCTGCTTGGCACCCGCGAACCGGGCGTCTACGGGGCGGTGACCCTGGAACAGATCAACCTTGATCTGGAACGCCGGGCGCGTGAAGCCGGCCACCATTTGCTGTACCTGCAAAGCAATGCCGAGTACGAATTGATTGATCGCATCCATGCCGCGCGTGGCGAAGGCGTGGACTTTATCCTGATCAATCCCGCCGCTTTTACGCATACAAGTGTTGCATTACGTGACGCGCTGCTGGCGGTGAGCATCCCATTTATCGAAGTGCATTTGTCGAACGTGCACAAACGCGAAGCTTTCCGCCATCACTCCTACTTCTCCGACGTAGCGGTAGGTGTGATCTGCGGCCTTGGCGCCAGCGGTTACCGACTGGCCCTGGAGGCCGCCCTGGAACAACTTGAACAACCGGCCAAGCGCCCCTGACCGACCCTTGGGAGTTGATGATTCATGGATATCCGTAAAGTTAAGAAACTGATCGAACTGCTGGAAGAATCCGGTATCGACGAGCTGGAAATCAAGGAAGGCGAAGAATCCGTACGGATCAGCCGCCACAGCAAGACCCCGGCTCAACAGTTCTACGCGCCACAGATGCAAGCACCTGCTCCGGCTGCCGCACCTGCCGCCGCCCCGGCTGCTGCTGCACCGGCCGCCCCGGCCGCGCCTGCGCTGAACGGCTTCGTGGTCAAGTCGCCAATGGTCGGTACCTTCTACCGCACCCCGGCACCGACCTCGCCAGCCTTCGTTGAAGTCGGCGCAACCGTGAAAGTGGGCGACACCATCTGCATCGTTGAAGCGATGAAAATGATGAACCACATCACGGCTGAAAAAGCCGGCGTCATCGAATCCATCCTGGTAGAAAACGGTCAGCCGGTTGAGTACGACCAGCCGCTGTTCACCATCGTTTGAACCGCGGAGCGCCTTCGATGTTGAAACCTGCGAAGAAACTGCAAAAAGTCCTGATCGCCAACCGCGGCGAGATCGCGCTGCGTATCCTGCGCGCCTGTAAGGAAGAGGGCATCAAGACCGTCGCTGTTTACTCGACGGCCGATACCGAATTGATGCACGTGAAACTGGCGGACGAAAGCATTTGCATCGGCCCGCCACTGGCCACGAACTCGTACCTGAAAGTCTCGAACATCATCGCAGCCGCTGAAGTGACCGGCGCTGATGGCATCCACCCAGGCTACGGCTTCCTCGCGGAAAACGCCGATTTCGCCGAACAGGTGGAAAAATCCGGCTTCGCCTTCATCGGCCCTAAAGCCGAAACCATTCGCCTGATGGGCGACAAGGTGTCGGCCAAGGACGCCATGATCGCAGCCGGCGTGCCAACCGTTCCAGGTTCCGACGGCCCACTGCCGGAAGACGAGGCAACCGCCCTGCGCATTGGTCGCGAAGTCGGTTACCCGGTGATCATCAAGGCCGCCGGTGGCGGTGGTGGTCGCGGCATGCGTGTGGTGCACAAGGAAGAAGACCTGATCGAAGCTGCCAAGCAGACCCGCTCCGAAGCGGCTGCCTGGTTCGGCAACCCGATGGTCTACCTGGAGAAGTACCTGACCAACCCACGTCACGTGGAAGTGCAGGTACTGTCCGACGGCCAGGGCCACGCCATCCACCTGGGCGACCGCGATTGCTCGCTGCAACGTCGTCACCAGAAGGTGCTGGAAGAAGCACCGGCACCGGGCCTGGACGAAACCGCGCGCCAGGAAGTCCTGGCTCGCTGCGTCAAGGCGTGCATCGACATCAATTACCGTGGCGCCGGTACCTTTGAGTTCCTCTACGAGAACGGCCGCTTCTACTTCATCGAGATGAACACTCGTGTGCAGGTAGAGCATCCGGTTTCGGAGATGGTCACCGGTATCGACATCGTCAAGGAGATGCTGAGCATCGCCGCCGGCAACGTGCTGTCCTTCACCCAGGACGACGTGAAGATCCACGGCCACTCCCTGGAGTGCCGGATCAACGCCGAAGACCCGAAAACCTTTATCCCAAGCCCTGGCCTGGTCAAGCATTTCCACGCGCCGGGCGGCAACGGCGTGCGTGTGGATTCGCACCTGTACAGCGGCTACAAGGTTCCGTCCAACTACGACTCGCTGATCGGCAAGCTGATCACCTGGGGCGCCACCCGCGACGAGGCCATGGCCCGTATGCGCAATGCCCTGGACGAAATCGTGGTTGACGGCATCAAGACCAACATCCCGCTGCATCGGGATCTGGTCCGCGATGAAGGCTTCTGCGAAGGTGGTGTGAACATTCACTACCTGGAACACAAGCTGGCCAACCAGTAAGTGCTCCACCCAACAAAGCCGCCTTCGGGCGGCTTTGTTGTTTGTGGCACACCTGTTCTTATGCTCGTTCCCACGCTCCGCATGGGAATGCATCTTGTGACGCTCCGCGTCACGGACGCAGAGCGTCCTGGGCGGCATTCCCACGCGGAGCGTGGGAACGATCGCCATAGACAGACCGCGGCGACTGCATCGCAGGCAAGCCAGCTCCCACACAAGCCCGCTCGCCACAAACTCGCCGCTCGCGTAAACTTGCGCGCTTTCGCGACCCTGCCGTCGCACACTCATTTTTTCAAAGGTGCCCGCCATGCCTTGGCTGCAAGTCCGTCTCGCCATCAGCCCAGAACAAGCCGAAACCTACGAAGACGCTTTCCTTGAAGTCGGCGCCGTGTCGGTGACCTTCATGGATGCCGAAGACCAGCCGATCTTCGAACCGGAACTCAACACCACGCCGCTGTGGTCCCACACCCACCTGCTGGCCCTGTTCGAAGACGGCACCGATGCCGCCGCCGTGCTGGCCCATATGCAATTGCTCACTGGCAGCCCGCTGCCGGAGCATCACAGCGAAGTAATCGAAGACCAGGACTGGGAACGCAGCTGGATGGACAACTTCCAACCGATGCGTTTCGGCCAGCGCCTGTGGATCGTGCCAAGCTGGCACGCCGCGCCTGAGCCGAATGCCGTCAACCTGCTGCTGGACCCGGGCCTGGCGTTCGGCACGGGTACTCACCCTACCACCGCGCTGTGCCTGGAATGGCTGGACGGCCAGGACCTGAGCGACTGCAACGTCCTGGACTTTGGCTGCGGCTCGGGGATTCTGGCGATTGCCGCGCTGCTGTTGGGCGCCAAGGAAGCCGTCGGCACCGATATCGACGTGCAAGCCCTGGAAGCTTCCCGAGACAACGCCGGGCGCAATAACATTGCTGAAGGCAAATTCCCACTCTACCTGCCACAAGATTTGCCCCAGGTGCAGGCCGATGTGCTGGTGGCCAATATCCTCGCCGGCCCGCTGGTGTCGTTGGCGCCTCAGCTGTCGAGCCTGGTCAAGCCGGGCGGCCGCCTGGCGCTGTCGGGCATCCTCGCCGAGCAAGGCGAAGACGTGGCCGCTGCCTACGCCAAGGATTTCGAGCTGGACCCGATCGCCAACCGTGATGGCTGGGTACGCATCAGTGGTCGTCGGCGCTAGAATGAGCGCTTGCCTGAATCGGATGGCCGCATGACCGACAGTTTCGTCACCCAGTGCCCACACTGCCAAGCCCGTTTTCGCGTCAGCCACGCACAACTGAGTGTGGCCCGTGGCGTGGTGCGCTGTGGCTCGTGCCTGCAAGTGTTCAACGCCGCTCGCCAGTTGCTGGAGCAGCGCGGCCAGGCGCCTGCGCCTGAGCAGCCGGCCGCCGCCGAGAAAGCCGCCGAGCCGAGCGCCGAGGCCCCACGGGCCATCAGCCAGAAGCAGTGGAACGCCGAAGAACTGGACCTGGACAACCTGGACCTGGATGAAGAACTGGCCAAGCTGGAGCGTCGCCAGGCACCCGCCGACCGTCGCCAGCCGGAAGATGCCCTGAGCGCCACCCGCGGCACCGCCAAGGCCGAAGAAGAACAGTGGGCCGCCAGCCTGTTCAGTGAACCGCCCGAGGAACGCACCCCAGCGCCCGAGGACGAGCCGGAACCGGCCCCTGCGACACGTCAGCGCACCGAACCCTCCATGTCGTTTCGCCTTGACGACATCGACGATGAACCGCCACTGCGCTCAGCACCCCACGTTGAAGATGACGATATCGACCCGCCGTTCACGCCCTTGACCCAGGCCCTGGACGAACCGGAACCCGACGATCGCCCGCAACCGCGTCGCAAACGCCCGCGCCCCGAGGTGAGTGTTCACGATGACGTGCTCCAGGACCTGGAAGACGACCCGCTGCACCTTTACGCACAAAAGCGTCCATCCGGCTGGGGCCGCCGCCTGATCTGGATGCTGCTGGTGCTGATCGCCGCCGCCGGCCTGGCAGGCCAGTACATCGCTTATCAATTCGACGACCTGGCCCGCCAGGATGCCTACCGCCCATGGTTCCAGCAGCTGTGCCCGTCACTGGGTTGCACGGTGCCATCGCGGGTCGATATCGCCCATATCAAGAGCAGCAACCTGGTGGTGCGCAGCAACCCGGAGTTTGCCGGGGCGCTGGTGGTGGATGCGATCATCTATAACCGGGCAACGTTCTCCCAGCCCTTCCCGTTGCTGGAACTGCGTTTTGCCGACATGAACGGCAGTCTGATCGCCAGTCGCCGCTTCAAGCCCGGCGAATACCTGAGCGGTGAATTGGCCGGCGTGAGCGAAATGCCATCGCAGACACCGATCCACATTTCCCTGGACATCCTTGACCCAGGCAATAAAGCCGTGAATTACAGCCTGAGTTTTCACTCGCCCGAGTGAGCCGGCTCAGGCTCCGAGGTTTGACGGCAAATTATTGACTTTGCGCTGCGCAACCAAACCAGCGGCGATAAAGAAATAACTGTTCAGATTTTATCCAATTCAGCCTTTATCCAGTCATCGAGAGCGGGTATCATGCCAACCCTTTTTCGAACTCTAATGATCCGGCCCCACAACAGGGAAGTCCTATGTCGGCGGTACGCATCGGCCCATACACATTGCCAAACGGCTTGATCCTCGCCCCGATGGCGGGCGTCACCGACCAGCCCTTTCGTCAGCTGTGCAAGCGTTTGGGCGCGGGTCTAGTAGTCTCTGAAATGGTCACCAGCGACATGAGCTTGTGGAACACCCGCAAATCGCGGATGCGCATGATCCACGAAGGTGATCCCGAGCCCCGCTCGGTGCAGATCGCCGGGGGTGATGCGCAAATGCTGGCGGATGCGGCCCGAGCCAACGTGGAGTTGGGCGCACAGATCATCGACATCAACATGGGCTGCCCGGCCAAGAAGGTCTGCAACAAGGCCGCCGGTTCCGCATTGTTGAAAGATGAGCAGTTGGTAGCCGAGATCCTGCAGGCCGTTGTCGCCGCAGTGGATGTGCCGGTCACCCTGAAGATTCGTACCGGCTGGGACCGGGACAACAAAAATGGCCTGACAGTGGCGAAGATCGCTGAACAGGCCGGGATTACAGCGCTGGCGGTGCATGGCCGCACCCGCGCCGACCTTTACACCGGTGAAGCCGAGTACGACACCATTGCCGCGATCAAGCAGGCGGTGTCGATGCCGGTCTTTGCCAATGGCGATATCGACTCAGCCGAGAAAGCCCGGCGCGTGCTGCACGCCACCGGTGCCGATGGCTTGTTGATTGGCCGGGCCGCCCAGGGGCGGCCATGGATTTTTCGTGAGATCGAACATTTTCTGCGTACCGGCGACGTCTTGCCGGCACCGGAGTTGATCGAGGTGGAACGTATTCTGCTAGAGCATCTGGCCGCCCTGCACGCCTTCTATGGAGACGTGATGGGAGTACGCATTGCCCGCAAGCATGTCGGCTGGTATCTCGCCACCTTGCCGGGCGCCAAGGAATTCCGCGCTCAGTTCAATCGTTTGGATGAAACGCAGGCACAGGTCGCCACCGTTCGTGAGTTCTTCGCCGAACGTGACAAGAGCCTGGGAACAGGGGATGGAGAGGGGGTGGCCGCATGACGATGATGACCGAGACTTTAGTGAGTGGAACAGCACCCGTGAGCGACAACGTCAATTTGAAACAGCACCTCAACACGCCGAGCGAAGAAGGTCAGACCCTTCGTGGGAGTGTCGAGAAGGCGCTGCACAATTATTTCGCCCACCTTGAGGGCGCTTCCGTCACGGACGTGTACAACCTGGTGCTCTCCGAAGTCGAGGCGCCGTTGCTCGAAAGCGTGATGAACTACGTCAAGGGCAACCAGACCAAAGCCAGTGAGCTGCTGGGCCTCAACCGTGGCACCTTGCGCAAAAAGCTCAAGCAGTACGATTTGCTGTAAGCATTCAATCAAACCAGAAAGGCGCCCGCGTAAAAACGGTCGCCTTTTTTGCTGACTCCTTTGCTTTTGATGGAAATTGAAATGACCGACCAGACCACCCGCCTGCCGATCCGCCGCGCCTTGATCAGTGTCTCCGACAAGACCGGGATCCTCGAATTTGCCCGGGAGCTGGAAGCCCTTGGCGTGGAAATCCTCTCCACAGGCGGGACCTTCAAACTGCTGCAGGACAACGGCGTGGCCGCAGTAGAAGTCGCGGACTACACCGGTTTCGCGGAAATGATGGACGGTCGGGTCAAGACCCTGCACCCGAAAATTCACGGCGGGATCCTCGGTCGTCGCGGTATCGACGACGCCATCATGAGCGAACACGGCATCAAGCCGATCGACCTGGTGGCCGTTAACCTTTACCCGTTCGAAGCCACCATCAACAAGCCAGGCTGCGACCTGCCGACCGCCATCGAGAACATCGATATCGGCGGCCCGACCATGGTGCGCTCGGCAGCCAAGAACCACAAAGACGTGGCCATCGTGGTGAACGCCGGCGACTACGCCAACGTACTGGAAAGCCTGAAAGCCGGCGGCCTGACCTACGCCCAGCGTTTCGACCTGATGCTCAAGGCGTTCGAACACACTGCTGCCTACGACGGCATGATCGCCAACTACATGGGCACCGTGAATCAAGCGGCTGAAACCCTGAGCACCGAAGGCCGCAGCCAGTTCCCGCGCACCTTCAACAGCCAGTTCATCAAGGCCCAGGAAATGCGCTACGGCGAGAACCCGCACCAAAGCGCGGCGTTCTACGTTGAGGCCAAGCCTGCCGAAGTCGGCATCGCCACCGCGACCCAGCTGCAAGGTAAAGAACTGTCCTACAACAACGTGGCCGACACCGACGCTGCGCTGGAATGTGTGAAGAGCTTCGTCAAGCCGGCCTGCGTGATCGTCAAGCACGCCAACCCGTGCGGCGTGGCCGTAAGCCCGGACGCTGAAGGCGGGATTCGCCAGGCCTACGAACTGGCCTACGCCACCGACACTGAATCCGCGTTTGGCGGCATCATTGCCTTCAACCGCGAACTGGACGCCGAGACCGCCAAGGCGATCGTTGAGCGCCAATTCGTTGAAGTGATCATTGCCCCTTCCGTCAGTGAAGAAGCGCGCGCCATCGTCGCCGCCAAAGCCAACGTGCGCCTGCTGGCCTGCGGCGAGTGGTCGGCTGACCGCGCCGCTGCCTGGGACTACAAGCGTGTCAACGGTGGCTTGCTGGTGCAGAGCCGCGACATCGGCATGATCGGCAGCGAAGACCTCAAAGTCGTGACCAAACGCGCGCCGACCGAGCAAGAGATCAACGACCTGATCTTCGCCTGGAAAGTGGCCAAGTACGTTAAGTCCAACGCCATTGTCTACGCCAAGAACCGCCAGACCATCGGTGTCGGCGCCGGCCAGATGAGCCGCGTGAACTCGGCGCGTATCGCCGCGATCAAGGCCGAGCACGCAGGCTTGCAGGTTGTGGGTTCGGTGATGGCTTCCGACGCGTTCTTCCCGTTCCGTGATGGCCTGGACAACGCCGCGAAAGCCGGTGTGACCGCCGTGATCCAACCGGGTGGCTCGATGCGTGATGCTGAAGTGATCGCGGCCGCTGATGAAGCGGGCATCGCGATGGTCTTCACCGGCATGCGCCACTTCCGCCACTGATTGATCGTTCCCACGCTCCGCGTGGGAACGCAGCCAGGGACGCTCCGCGTCCCTCGGACGCAGAGCGTCCGTAAAGGCATTCCCACGCAGAGCGTGGGAACGATCATCCTAACGAGGTTTTTGAAATGAATGTTTTGATCATTGGCAGCGGTGGCCGTGAACACGCCCTGGCCTGGAAAGTTGCCCAGGACCCACGCGTCCAGAAGGTTTTCGTCGCCCCCGGCAACGCCGGCACCGCCATTGAAGCCAAGTGCGAAAACGTCGCTATCGACGTGCTGGCCCTTGAGCAACTGGCCGATTTTGCTGAAAAGAATGTGTCCCTGACCATCGTCGGCCCGGAAGTACCACTGGTTGCCGGCGTTGTGGACCTGTTCCGCAGCCGTGGCCTGGACTGCTTCGGCCCTACCGCCGGAGCCGCCCAACTGGAAGGTTCGAAAGCCTTTACCAAGGACTTCCTGGCGCGCCACAAGATCCCGACGGCCGACTACCAGAACTTCACCGAGATCGAGCCGGCCCTGGCTTACCTGCGTGAAAAAGGCGCACCGATCGTGATCAAGGCCGACGGCCTGGCCGCCGGTAAAGGCGTGATCGTCGCCATGACCTTGCAGGAAGCCGAAGACGCCGTGCGCGACATGCTCGCCGGTAACGCGTTTGGTGATGCAGGCTCGCGTGTAGTGATCGAGGAGTTCCTCGACGGCGAAGAAGCCAGCTTCATCGTGATGGTCGATGGCAAAAACGTATTGCCGATGGCCACCAGCCAGGACCACAAACGGGTTGGCGATGGCGACAGCGGCCCGAACACCGGCGGCATGGGTGCCTACTCCCCTGCTCCGGTCGTCACCGCAGACGTGCACAAGCGCGTGATGGACCTGGTGATCTGGCCAACCGTGCGCGGCATGGCCGACGAAGGCAATGTGTACACCGGGTTCCTCTACGCAGGCCTGATGATCGACAAAGCCGGCAACCCGAAAGTGATCGAGTTCAACTGCCGCTTCGGCGACCCGGAAACCCAACCGGTGATGCTGCGTCTGCAATCGAGCCTGGTGCTGCTGGTGGAAGCCGCTCTGGCCCAGGCCTTGGACAAGGTTGAAGCACAGTGGGATCCGCGCCCGAGCGTCGGCATCGTACTGGCGGCCGGTGGTTACCCTGCCGACTACGCCAAGGGCGATATCATTGAAGGCCTGGACGCGGCTGCTACGCTGGAAGGCAAGGTGTTCCATGCGGGCACCGCGCTCAAGGACGGCAAAGTTGTAACCGCAGGTGGCCGTGTATTGTGTGCCACCGCAATGGGTGCCAGTGTCGACGCCGCGCAACAGCAGGCGTACAAACTGGCCGCCAAAATCGACTGGAAAGGTTGCTTCTACCGCACGGACATCGGCTATCGCGCCATTGCCCGTGAACGCGGCGAGAACAACTGAACAGCTACGCTTGCGTAGCTATCCGTTCGGCTAGGTAAGGGCCTCTGGCCCTTGCCGTACCCATGTCGCCCCGCGCATAGTTAACCCGTGCATCAACCTACGAAGGGATTTCGCCGTGCGCTGGCTCAGGATCGCCATAGGTTTTACCGTCAGCTTGCTGACCCTGCTCTGCTTGTTCCCGGCCCAGGCCGCCGCACAAGGCAGTGGCTGGGCAGTATTGCTTGATGAACAGGCCGACCTGCAGCTGAGCGACATCCGCTCCGCCCGCTACACCAATCAATTCAGCCCCATCGAACTCGACCGGATTACCGCTGCGCAGCCGGACGGTGCGTTGTGGGTACGTTTCAAGCTGCAACCCGGCAAGCACGAACAAGTGCTGCGCGTATTCGCCCCGGACCTCTCGCACCTGAACCTGTATGTGCTCGACGGCGACATGCTGGTGGAGCAGCAAAGCACCGGCACGCGCCAGCCCCAGGCGGAACGCCCGCTGCCCAGCAGCGATTTCATGCTGCCGATGCCCCAGAGCCAGAAGCCCCTTGAGGTGTACCTGCGTCTGGTCTCGGAACACGAACTGCGCCCCTACATCACCCTGGAACCGGCCGTGCTCGCCGCCGCCGACCAGACCCAGACGTTGATCTACGGCCTGCTGTTCGGCTGCCTGTTGATGCTGATCCTGCACAACCTTACACGCTTCGCCTATCACCGTTCGCGCAGCAGCCTGTGGCTGGCGGCCTGCGAAGTGCTGTTGGTGCTGAGCCTGGCGCTGTTGCTCAACCTGGTGGGGCCGTGGCTGCCGAACTGGCACGCGGTACAAACCCCGGGCGCCTACCTCGCGCTGCTGCTGACTGCACCGTGCGGGTTGATGTTTGCCTACCGCTTCTTCATGCCCTTGGGCCCGCACCCGCTGAACAAGCTGTTGATGGCCGACATCCTGCTGATCGTGCTGTGTGGCCTGCTGCTGTTGTTCGTCAACACCTTGCCGCTGAACATCATCACCTATGCGCTGGTCGCCCTGGCGGGCTTGAGCATGTTGTTTGTCTCGGCCTACCACTGGCAGAAAGGCTACCGGCCGGCGCGCTTGTTTGTGGTGGCGATGGTGGTGTTCAACATCGGCACCCTGATCATCCTGCCCGCCCTGCTGGGACTGACGCTGGTGGCGCCGCAAGGCCTGATCGTGACCCTGCTGAGCTTTATCTGCCTGAGCGGCCTGCTGATGAGCCTGGCCCTGGGCGAACGCCAGCGCGCCATTGTCGAAGCACGCTTCAGCCTCAGCCGCGACCTGGCAGCCAGCAACGCCGAGATCGCCGCCAAGGCCGAATTCCTGGCCAAGATCAGCCACGAAATCCGCACCCCCATGAACGGCGTGCTGGGCATGACCGAGTTGCTGTTGGGCACGCCGCTGTCGGTGAAGCAGCGTGACTATGTGCAGACCATCCACAGCGCCGGCAATGAACTGCTGACGCTGATCAACGAGATCCTCGATATCTCCAAGCTCGAGTCCGGGCAGATCGAACTGGACGATGTGCAATTTGACCTCAACGCGCTGATCGATGACTGCTTGAGTATCTTCCGCGCCAAGGCCGAGCAGCAGAACGTCGAACTGATCAGCTTTATCCAGCCGCAGGTGCCCCGCGTGATCAGCGGCGACCCCACACGCCTGCGCCAGGCGCTGTTGAGCCTGCTGGAAAACGCCCTGCAAAAAACCGATGAAGGCGAAGTGCTGATCGTGGTCGCCCTCGACGAACGCAGCACCAAGCCGCGCCTGCGCATCGCCGTGCAAGACAGCGGCCTGCCGATGGACGCCGCCGAACGCGACGCGCTGCTGCACAGCGAACTGCACAGCAAGAACTTCCTCTCGGCCACGCGCCTGAGCGGCCACCTGGGCCTGGTCATCGCCCGCCAGTTGATCCTGTTGATGAACGGCGAGTTCGGCATCAAGAGCGGCAGCCACCAGGGCAGCACCCTCTGGCTGACCCTGCCACTGGACCCGGAACGCCTGGAACACCCGACCTCCGACCTCGACGGGCCGCTCAAAGGCGCGCGTGTGCTGGTGGTCGATGACAACGACACCTGCCGCAAAGTGCTGGTGCAGCAATGCACCGCCTGGGGCCTGAACGTCAGTGCCGTGCCGTCCGGCAAAGAAGCCCTGGCGCTGCTGCGCACCAAAGCGCACCTGCGCGACTACTTCGACGTGGTGCTGCTGGACCAGAACATGCCCGGCATGACCGGCATGCAACTGGCGGCGAAGATCAAGGAAGACCCGAGCCTGAACCACGACATCCTGCTGATCATGCTCACCGGCATCAGCAATGCGCCGAGCAAGATCATCGCGCGCAACTGCGGGATCAAACGCATCCTCGCCAAGCCGGTGGCCGGCTACACACTCAAGACCACCCTGGCCGACGAACTGACTCAGCGCAGCAAAGGCGCAATTGCGCCGCGCCCTGTGCTCAACGCGCCGGCAGCAGTGACCGTGCCGAGTGATTTCAAGATCCTGGTGGCTGAAGACAACAGCATCTCCACCAAAGTGATTCGCGGCATGCTCGGCAAGCTCAACCTCAACCCGGACACCGCCAGCAACGGCGAAGAAGCGTTGGAGGCGATGAAGGCCCAGCGTTATGACCTGGTGTTGATGGACTGCGAAATGCCGATCCTCGATGGTTTCTCCGCGACCCAGCAGTTGCGTGCGTGGGAAGTCAGCCACCAACGTATCCGCACGCCGGTGGTGGCGCTTACGGCGCACATCCTCTCGGAACATAAAGAACGCGCACGCCAGGCCGGCATGGATGGGCATATGGCCAAGCCGGTGGAATTGTCGCAGTTGCGTGAGCTGGTGGAGTTTTGGGTGGCGCAGCGTCAGCAACGCCCCGAACACGCCCCGTCTTGAACCTGGAACACGTGGGAGCAGGCTACTGTGGCGAGCAGGCTTGCCACAACAAGCCAGCTCCCACATTTGATCTGCGTCGCCTGATAGACTCTCCCCACCTCCCCCGCCCGCGAGCCGCGCCCATGCTCCACGTGTTATTCAGCGTCTACCTGAAAATGCTGGTGCTCTACAGCCCGTTCTTTGTGCTGTCCTGCTTTATCAGCCTGACCCGTGGCTACTCCAGTAAAGAGCGGCGGCGCCTGGCCTGGAAGGTCGCGTTGGCCACGCTGGTGTCGAGCGTGTTGCTCTACCTGTTCGGCCGGGTGATTTTCAGTGTGTTCGGCATCACCGTGGATGCCTTTCGCATCGGCGCCGGCAGCGTGCTGTTTATCTCGGCGCTGGGCATGGCCCAGGGCAAGTCCGCGGTGCAGACCGACAATGTGCAGCAGGACGTGACCATCGTACCGCTGACCATCCCGCTCACGGTCGGCCCCGGCACCATCGGTGCGCTGTTGGTGATGGGCGTGAGCCAGCCCCACTGGGATGACAAGTTCATGGCAATCGTCAGCATTGCCCTGGCCAGCTTCACGGTCGGTGTGGTGCTGTATTTGTCCAACCGTATCGAACGCATACTGGGTGACCAGGGCTTGCAGATTGTCAGTCGGTTGATGGGGTTGTTCGTGTGTGCGTTGGCCGCGCAGATCATCTTTACCGGTGTGCGCGGTTACCTGGTGCCTTAAATCCGGTACTTCGCGATCGCCAGTTGCACCTTGTCACCGGCGCTCTCGCGCATCAGCTGGATGGTTTTTTCGTTGACCACTGAGGTATTGAGCACCAGGCAAGTCTGGCCGCTGAAAGCCTCGACCGAAGAGCTGTCCCACTCCAGAAACGGCAGGCCCATCTGTTTGCTCACACCGTGGGTGCTGTAAGTCGCCAGCACCATCATCAGTTCACCGCCCGTTTCAGCACAGGACGCCAGGCCGAAATCGCCGCCCTGGTGCACCGTGCTGTTGCGCTTGAACAGCTCAAACGACGCAGGTTGTTGCTTCAAGGCCTGCAACGCATCCGCCGCCAGTTTCGGCAGCGCCGCCAGCAATGGCCCTGCCAGTGAGGCCGCCGCCAGCGCGGCAATGATATTCAGCGCCGCCACTTGCACCGTCAGGCCTTTTCCGGAGCTTGAGACCCGCTCAAAAGCGCTGCGCACCGGCAACCAGCCCAGGCTGACCATCACCTTGATAAATTCGTCATACCACGCCTCGCTGCCTCGTTGAACCTTCAACACATCACTCACATAACTGCTGGCCAGCAGGTAGCTTTTACGGATGTATTCACGGTTCAGCGCCGACATGCCCTCGATAAACGAGATCACGCCGTTGTTCACCACGGCGGCATTGCTGTCATCTTCCGCGTCCAGCGGCGCCGGGCGCTTGGCTCCCGGCGCCCCCGGCAGCTTGTAGGCGGCAATCAACTTGCGCCTTTTAGCACTGATGATCCTTTTGTGATGTCGCTCCATTTTTCAGTTCTCCACAAGCACCCCACATGGGGCTTGTCTTCACACTAGTCCAGCCGCTGGCGCGCTTTCCAGACGACAAACATCGCTTGGCGCACGCGTCGAAAAAACGTCCCCCAGCAATAACGCGGCATACCGGTAGACCTTCCTTTTTTCATCGACAAAAAAAGAAAAAGCCCCGAACAACAGCAGGTTTTCACCCAGCGTTACTCGGAGCTTTCTTACCTGTCGCGGGCTGTTTTCAGGACGCCGGTTTCTCGCCGTACCAGCGCGGCGTGTACACCCATTCGCCGCCACCGGTGCGGGGGAATACGCAGGTGGTGGACGAGCCGATCAGCACCATGGTGCGCATATCCACTTGCTCAGGCGTCAACTGCCCCAGCGTAGTGACACGCAGGGTCTGGCCCGGGCGGCCAATATCACGTCCCAGCACCACCGGTGTTTCGGGCGTGCGGTGCAACGCGACGATTTCCAGGGCGCGCCCCAATTGCCACGGCCGCGAACGCGAGATCGGGTTGTAGAACGCTAGCGCCAGGTCGGCCTGGGACGCGAGGTCCAGGCGTTTTTCAATGATCGACCAGGGCTTGAGGTTGTCCGACAGCGACATCACACAGAAGTCATGCCCCAATGGCGCACCCGCCTGCGCGGCCGTGGCCAGCGAGGCTGAGACGCCCGGCAGGATCTCCAGTTCGACCTGATGCCAGGCCGGGTCGCTGGATTCATGCAAGGCCTCAAGCACCGCCGCCGCCATGGCAAATACGCCAGGGTCGCCAGACGACACCACCACCACCGAACGGCCCTGGGCGGCCAACTCGAAGGCATGGCGAGCGCGCTGCATTTCTTCGCGGTTGTCGGTGCAGTGTTGCACCTGATCGTCGCGGAACGGCCCGGCCATGCGCACATAGGTTTCGTAACCCAGCACATCGGTGCAACGCGCCAGCTCGGCCTTCACCGCCGGCACCATCAACTCGGCCGCGCCAGGGCCCAGGCCGATCACGGCAAGGCGGCCACGGGCACGGCCGACGTGCGACAGGTCCAGCGGTTGCTCTGCCACGGTGATCACGATGTCCGCGTCTTGCGCCACCTGTGCAAAACGCAACGGCACACCCAGCGCCAATGCAGCTTGCTGCAACGAGGCGTCGGCCATCTGCGTGTCGCTGGCCAACAGGCAGGCCAGGGATTGCACGGCGATGCCCGCGTCATGCAAAGCCGCTCGTACCCGCCCAGCCAAATCCACCCCTGGCTTACAGGTGACACACACCGTCTTCGGATAAATCAGCAATTCATTGGCTGCCGGCATGCGCTCGGCACTGCCCACGTGAATCGCCAGACGTGCATGCTGATCCTGCGGCAAATTCGCCTGGTCCAGCCAAGGCGCCACACCTTCGATGCGCACGCTTTCGCCGGCCAGCAGGTCCGAGACAAACCGCTTGCCCAGTTCCAGGTCCGCCAACGCATAACCCGCAGGCGGGTTGAGCAGGCAAGTGCCAAAACGCAGCTCGCCGCTGGTGGTGATCGCCGCAGCGACGCCCAGTGCCGCGCCAATCTCTCGCGCCATCAGGTTCACACCGCCCAGGCCGCCGAGCAACGGCACCACGGCGCTGCCATCTTCAGCCACGGCCAACACGGCGGGCTCTTCGCCTTTTTCCAGCAGCAGCGGCGCCAGCGTGCGGATCACGATACCCGCAGCACACAGGGCAATCAGGGGCGTGCCTTGTTGGTAAAGCTGACGCAGGGTCGCGCCGAATTCACTGTAAGCCTGGTCCGCCCCTTCAACCCGCCCGGCCAAGCCGTGGATCAGCGCGCCAGGGTAAACCTGCGCGATCTTGCGCGCCGTCGCCAGGCTGCCCTGGCCGAGAATCACAATCGCCGGACGCATCAACCTTGCCACCTTTCGCCCGGCACGATGATCAGCGAGAAGTACGGCGAAGACGCCGGGTCGACCTGATCCAGCGGCACTATTTTCTGATTAGCCATGGTTGCACGCTCAACGTAGAGCGCACGTTCGGCCAAGCCGAGCTCTTGCAGCACCTGGCGCACCTTGGGGAAATTACGCCCCAGCTTCATGATCACCGCCGCATCGGCATCCGCCAGCCGACGTTTGAGGTCGTCGTGGGGCAGCACGCCGGAGAGCACCGACAAACTCTGATTGCGATACACCAGCGGCGCGCCGAGCACCGAGGCGCCACCGAGCATTGAGCAGACGCCGGGGATAACCTCGGCTTCATAGCGCTCGGCCAAACGGTCGTGCAGGTACATGTAGGAGCCGTAGAAGAACGGATCGCCTTCGCAGATCACCGCCACATCACGGCCAGCGTCCAGGTGCGCGGCCACGTCGAGGCTGGCGTTGTCGTAGAAGTCGCTGATGATCTGCTCGTAAGACATCGGTGCCGGCAGCACTTCGGTGGTTACCGGGTACACCAGCGGCATCAAGGTCTGCTGTGCCACCAAGTGGTCTTCGATAATGCCGAAAGCATTGCCTTTCTTGCCCTTGGCCACGAAATACGCCACCACCGGCGACTCGCGCAGCAGGCGCAGTGCCTTGAGGGTGATCAGTTCGGGGTCACCGGGACCAACGCCCAGACCAATCAAACGTCCGCGTGCCGGCATTATTCGACCTCCGTGGCCAAGGCGTTGACTGCTGCGGCGGCCATCGCACTGCCGCCCAGGCGGCCTTGCATAATCACAAACGGCACGCCACGGCTGTCGGCCGCCAGCATCGCCTTGGATTCAGCGGCGCCGACAAAGCCCACCGGAAAACCGAGGATCAACGCAGGTTTCGGCGCGCCGGCGTCGAGCATTTCCAGCAGGTAGAACAGCGCGGTCGGTGCGTTGCCGATCACCACCACGCTGCCTTCCAGGTGCGGACGCCACAGTTCCAGCGCGGCAGCCGAACGGGTGTTGCCCAGCTCCCGCGCCAGCGCCGGCACGCTGTCGTCGCGCAAGGTGCAGATCACCGGGTTATTGGCCGGCAGGCGCGCGCGGGTCACGCCTTCGGAGACCATGCGCGCATCACACAAAATCGGCGCGCCGGCCGCCAGCGCATCGCGCCCGGCCTTGCCTGCGCCTTCGGAGAACTGCAGGCCGTCGATGGCGTCGACCATGCCGCAGGCATGAATCACCCGCACCGCGAGTTTTTCCAAGTCGGCCGGGATGCGCTCCAACTTGGCTTCCGCGCGAATAATGGCGAAGGAGTTGCGATAGATCTCCTGACCGTCGCGGATGTAATCAATCATCGGTGTTGCTCCGTGTGCGGCCGCGTAACAGGGCGCCCGCCGCTTCAATGGAAAGAGTGCGTGCGTGCAGCCGGCCGAAACCGGGTTGGGCTGCCTCGCGAAAATAGACGTCGTAGTGGCCGGGGCTTACCGCCAGCAAGGTGACCGGCGCGGTGTGTGCGGCGGCGCAGGAGCGTGGGCAGCCGGACAGGTGCACCTCGGCGCCAGGTTGCAGCGCGGCCAGTTGCAGGGCATCGGCCTTGGTCTCGGCCAGGCCTTTGCCGCAGCCGCTTGAGCCGGTGCAGGCGATCATGCGTGCCAGCGGTTGGTCGACTGAACAGAGGAAGCCCAATTGCTCCAACCTTTCTGTCACGGCGCCATGGTTGTTAAGGTTGGGCAGCAGTACGCCCTGCCACGGCGTGAAACGCAACGTGCCGTCGCCAAACTCACTGGCCAACTGCGCGGCGCCTCTAAGCATGCTCGAGTCCAGACGCCCCAGCGGCGCAACGGCGGCGACGTAGAACAGGTTTTTTTGCCGCTGTGGATAAGTGCCCAGGTGCAACAAAGCCCCGCTGGCCGGGCGCTTGAGCCCACCCACCGGCAGTAACGGCAGGCTCAGATGGGCCAGTAAGTTATCCACAGCCAGATGACGCATGCGGGTTTGCGTCGGTGTCGCCAGGTCGAGAAACGCTTCCAGCACGGCCACGACCAGGGCATGGCCTTGCTCCAGCGGCACAGCGGCCAAGGGTGCATCCAAGCCTGGGCAACCGGCCAGGCCGAAAGCCAAAAGTGTCTCGCCCGCCTGCTCAAACGCCGACAGCCACAGATCATGGTGATGCTCGAGCATCGCCAGGGCTTCACCGCCATCGAGTTGCACGGCGAATTTGGCCGACAATTCATGGAAGCGTGGATGATTTTGCAGAGTGGCGAGGACCTGATCCGCCAGTGGGCGGGTGTCGAACAGCATCTGCGGGTCTATACCGGCGCTTGGGCTGAGCATCAGGTTGCGCACATCGTCGCCGGCGGCGTTGCTGGGGCCAAGCCCTGTGGCCAGCAGCATCGCGATCAATGCATCCTGCTCGGTGCCAATCCCGCGAATCTGCAGGTTGGCGCGGTTGGTGGCTTCGATCACCCCGCCCGCATAGGCCTGCGCCGCGTCCGCCACGGCAATCGCCTGGGCGGCGGTGATAGAACCGCCGGCCAATTTGATCCGGCAAATCCCGCCATCCAGCGCCTGGACGATACGCAGCAACCCCGGACAAGCCGAGGGGCGCAAGGTATTCAGAGCAGACGTTGGGTTCACGGGGCTACCGGTTGACGGGTAAAGGCGCGGTATTATGCCTGCTTTGTCCGGCGGCATGAAAAGCCTGCCCGTCGGATGTCGTTCAAGGAATTCTTATGTCGCCCTGGCTGACGGTTGTAGGCATCGGTGAAGACGGCTTCAAAGGCCTGGGCAGAAACGCCCGGCACGCCCTGTTGCGCGCCACCCGGATTATAGGCGGCCAGCGCCAGTTGGACCTGCTGCCCGTGTGTATTGGTGGCGAGCGCCAGCTGTGGCCAAGCCCGTTTTCCCTGGAGCCGGTGCTGGCTAGTCGTGGCGAGCCGGTCTGCATTCTGGCCAGCGGCGACCCGATGTTCTATGGCGTAGGTGCCAGCCTGGCGCGACAGGTGGCCGCTGAGGAATTGCTGATTTTACCGGCGCCGTCCTCCGTGTCGTTGGCCGCGGCGCGTTTGGGCTGGCCGTTGCAGGAGGTGGTGACCTTATCCGTGGTGGCGCGGCCATTGGCGGCAATTAATGCGCACCTGGCCAGTGGCGCGCGGTTGCTGGTGCTGAGTAATGATGGGCGCAGCCCTGCGGCGATTGCCGCGCTGTTAGCCGAGTCCGGCTTCGGGCGCAGCCGGCTGAGCGTGTTTGAACACTTGGGCGGCGCAACCGAACAGCGCCTCGACGGGCTGGCTGCTGATTGGCCACACGCCTCGGTTGCGGACTTGAATCTGGTTGCCATCGACTGCCTGGCCGACGCCAACACCCCGCGCCTGTCACGCCTCGCCGGGCTGCCGGATTCGGCCTTCAACCACGACGGCCAACTGACCAAGCGCGATGTACGCGCCATGACCCTCGCCCGCCTCGCGCCGATGCCCGGTGAATTGCTCTGGGACGTGGGCGCGGGCAGCGGCTCTATCGGCATCGAGTGGATGCGCGCGCATCCGAGTTGTCGCGCACTGGCGATTGAAGCCGACGCAGGTCGCCAAGGGCTGATCGAATATAACCGCGATGCCCTCGGCGTGCCCGGCCTGCAACTGGTTCGCGGCAAGGCGCCTGAGGCGTTACTCGGCCTGGAAGCACCGGACGCTATTTTTATCGGCGGCGGCGTCACCCGCGACGGCGTGCTCGACACCTGCTGGCAACACCTGCGCCCCGGTGGGCGTTTGGTCGCCAATGCGGTGACCCTGCAAAGCGAAATGACCTTGATGGCCTGGCGCGCGCAACACGGCGGCGAGCTTACGCGCATCCATGTGGCCCAGGCCCAGCCGCTGGGTGAGTTCGACACCTGGCGCCAGGCGCTGCCGATCACCTTGCTGGACGTGGTCAAGCCGCTATGAAACGCATCCTGTTGTTGGGCGGCGTCACCGAAGCGCTGGCCATCGCCCGCACGCTGGGGCCGGAACATATCTATAGCCTGGCTGGGGTTGGGCGCGTGCCCACTGACCTCACCTGCCAAGTTCGTGTAGGCGGGTACGGCGGGCATGCAGGCTTGGCGCAATTTGTTCGCGATGAGCAGATCAGTCTGATCCTCGACGCGACCCACCCGTACGCGGCGCAGATCAGCCAGAACGCGGCCACGGCGGCAGCAGTGTGCGGCATTCCCTGCTGGGCGTTGCGGCGCCCGGCGTGGCAGCCGCAGGCGGGGGATGACTGGCGCGAGGTGGGAGATTGGGCTGAACTGATCGAAGCCTTGAAGCCCTTCAAACGTCCGTTGTTCACCTTGGGGCGCGAGCCCTTGCAGCATCTGGATGAAATCCCCGCCGATCAGTTCTGGACGCTGCGCGCACTGGATGTGTATCCGGGCAATGAGCGCTGTGAAGTCATCGGCGCGCGTGGGCCGTTTCTGATTGAGGACGAGCGCGCGTTGTTTGAACGGCGTGGGATTGATGTGTTGATCAGCAAGAACAGCGGCAGTGCGGCGACCGAGCCGAAGCTGGAAGTGGCACGCGAGCGTGGCGTGCCGGTATTGGTGTTGAAGCGGCCGGTGTTGGCGCTGGTGGATAGAGAGCTTTTGACGCCCGCAGAAACAATCGATTCATTGGCAGATTTCATTCGATAGATCAGGATCATTCGCAGCCTCTGGCAATTCTATTTGTTACCTCAAGGGACGGCGATGAACCAACAACACGAAGTGCTACACTCCAAGAATAATTCAAGCCAGACTCAATTATATTCAGGAGCTGACATGATAGAAGTTAAAGAGGCCGTACAAGTCGCCAAGGCTGCAGCAAACGACTTCCTCGGGCAAGAAACGGAATTGCAAGACCTCATGCTTGAGGAAGTCGAGCTAAATTCGAGCGGTAAAACATGGGCAATCACGTTGGGTTTTAATGTTCCAGCCCCTGATAAGTATGAAAGGTTAGGCGCGTCCTTAGCCGGACGAATGCAGACAAGGAAATACAAAACATTCATCATTGACGCGGAGACAGGTGAGTTTCGCTCCATGAAGATCCGCGAAGTATGATAGATGCCTATATCAAGCAGTACCGAAGAAAGGGAATCATAGTCGACACCAACTTGCTACTCCTGGCACTGATAGGTGGAACGCCCAGCGTTGTAGAGTTCAAGAGAACCCGGGGCTATACCAATGAAGACTACCGCCTTTTGCTCACAATGATTGATCAGTTCGAAAAACTTGTTTCCACGCCTCACATTCTCGCAGAAGTCAGCAACCTGACAAATGGATTGTACGGGAGAAAGTTGCACGATGTTTACGCGACATTAAAAAGTTCACTTTCAACAATTATTGAAACTCACACCCCAGCCTTGGGCATAAGTCGCGATTATGAGCTGTCGCCCTACGGCCTTACTGACGTAGGAATTATCGCACTCGCTAAAGATAACTATCTAGTTTTGACTGATGACCTTAGAGTCGCCGGCTTTGCTCACCAACAGTGCGTCGATGTTGTGAATTTCAACCATATACGGGAAGCAAGTTGGGAGTTCTAAACCAATAGACGATCAGTCCCACGCACGAGCGCAGGAACGATCGGTCATAGGACTGTTAACTACTCGCGACTGTCGGCCGTCTTGCACCTTCCTGCACCCTGTCAGCCAGCAATCGCGCCAGCTCAATCAACTGCGCAACACCCAGCAACTCCTCTCGCTTCGGGCCATCCAGGTCAAACGCAAGGTCGCAACTCAGCGCATTGGCCGAGGCGAGTGTTTCGCTGAGGTTGACCAGCAGGTCTTCGGTGCTGATTCCGTCGGCTACGGTGAATAGGCAAATGGGGGGATTGGGGGTGGGTTTGATCATTGTGAATTTCCTTAATCTAAGTGGAGCCGCCACTGATCGCCGCGATGCGAAAGAGGGTGGCAGCTGTGCGCAGGTTCGCGGACCGGAGATTAAGGAAACCGGCATACCCGAAGGTATCCCGCGCACAGCCACCATAGCGCCGCACAGTAGACGATAAAAAAGCGTCAACTGAAAGGAGGCAATGCTTAATCAATCCGGGCCGCGACGCCCGACCGCTGCCTGTGCAGCGGTGTATGGAGACTAGAGATTGAGTGTCCTAGGGACAACCTCAAAGACTTGTAAGACGTTTCTGTTTGCACGAATAACCAGCCGGACGGCCAACTATTTAGCTTCTCCGCCCAAAGTCGAATCTACCTACAAATACTTCCGAACCATCTGGCTGGCACAGCCAAAAGCCCTCGCCCTAACCTCCCCTCTCGGTGTTTTGCATCAGCATGCGAAACCGTACGAAATGGCGTATCGGAAATGCGCATCCACTATGGCCCTGGGTATCGGGTTTACTTTACGCGCATCGGTGAGGTGGTTTACCTGCTGTTGATCGGAGGCGATAAATCAACGCAAAAGCGCGACATACAGCGCGCTAAACAGATTGCAGCTGAATTTGGCAAAAGGAGTGAACCATGACTGAATTTAGAGATTTCGACGTAGCTGAGCACCTCAAAACCCCGGAGGACATGGCCGAGTACCTTGAAGCGTCTTTCGAAGAAGACTCTGGTGACGGCTTACTGATTCGTTCAGCCCTCAACAACATCGCACGCGCCCAAGGCATGACCCAAGTAGCCCGCGACGCCGGCCTTGGAAGAGAAAGTTTGTACAAAGCCCTTTCCAGTGCTGGCAATCCTGAGTTCGCGACTATCATGAAAGTCATGAAAGCGCTGGGCCTCAAGCTTCACGCCACAGCGGTCTGACCCGGTGCGACACCAAACCACACCGCCGCTTTTTACTTATGCCCCCCGATCAGGCTAAATACCCACCTGATCGCTTAACCCTACGGATTGTCCGCCATGGCCCGTCAACGCTTTGCAATTGTGTGGATCGCCTGCTTTGCAGTGCTGTTCAACGCCTTTGCCATGCCGCTGGCCAGCGCGATGCAACAGTCGCAAGACCCCGTGCAACAATTGCTGTGGGGCAGTTTCTGTTCTTCCAATGGCGCCAGCCTCAAGACCATTGCCTTGGGCAAGTTGGATATCCCAACACCGCCCCAGGAAGATCATTCCGCCATGCAGCATTGCTGGTGTTGCTCGGGCTCGCCGCCGCTGGTGGCGTTGCCGGGGCATGTGCCGCAGCTGTATGTGACGCGTTTTGATGCGGTGCCGGGCCTGTCGCCGCCCGCACTGCAAGCCCCGACCCCGCGCCAGCAATGGCCTAGCCTTAACCCCCGCGCCTCTCCAACGGTTTGATTCGTTCGCAAGTGAACTGCGTTTAGAACCGTTCTGGAGAACTGCCATGCTTAAATCTTCCCTGCTGCTGGCCGCGTTGTTGCTGCCGGTGTTCAGTGCTGCCAATGCCGACGACTACAAGGCCGGCGACCTGCTGGTCAGCGATCCCTGGTCCCAGGAATTGCCGCCAAATGCGCCGACAGTCGCCGCCTATTTTGTGATTCATAACCAAGGTGACAGCGCGGATCGCCTGGTTAGCGTCGATACGCCCGTGGCTGCCGAAGCCCAGCTGCATGAGCATGTGATGCAGGGTGACTTGATGAAGATGCAAAAGGTGGACACCGTTGCCATACCGGCCAAGGGTGATCTGACCTTCGCACCAATGGCCTACCACGTGATGCTGCTGGGCCTGAAAGACCGCAGCCAACTGCGCGACGGCCAACACTTCCCACTCACCCTGAACTTCGAAAAAGCCGGTCCGGTGCAGGTTGAAGTCTCGGTACAAAAAGCGCCGCCGATGGCCGGCCACGAGCATATGCACGCCCAATAGGCCAACGTAGATGGGCGCCCCTCGCGCCAGGTTGTCGCCACACCGCCGCAGGCCCATGAGCCTGACGCGCGGCAGTTGGATCAGCCTGTTCGCCATGCTGATGATCTTTATCGGTCCGCTGATTTCCCAAGCGATGCCGATGGACCATCACGCCGGTATGTCGATGGAAATGTCCATGGACATGCCGTCAAGCGGCCATGGCGAACACCAGCAAGCCCCCAGCGAACACCACGCCCTCTGGGCAAAGTGCGGTTATTGCGACCTGCTCTTCAGTTGCCCGGCCCTGCCCGGCAGCGTGTCCTATGCCAGCCTCGGCACACCGCCACCGGCTAATGCCCTGACGCCCGCCACTCGCCTTGGCCACGCCCGGCAGAGCATCTTCCCCGGCGCCCGCAGCCGCGCTCCGCCCATCGCTTCGTAAGCACTTCACAGCATCACTTCACACCGGCCGACTTTAGACAGACAGCCGCAGGCTGCTGGCCGTGTTGTTTACGATTGATTGATGGAATTTGTCATGTCCAGGTTTTCTGCTGACTCCCGTTTGGGATGTACCCCCGTTTTCGCTGTTCTGTGCGGCGCGTTGCTGGTGCCACAGGCCCACGCCGATGAGCATGAGTTGAGCCCCACGGTAATCACCGCGATCGCCCCCAGCTCGCCGCTGACCGTTGTCACCAACCCCAAAGACCCACGCCAACCGGTGCCCGCCAGCGACGGCGGCGACTACCTCAAGACCATCCCCGGCTTCGCGTTGGTGCGCAACGGCGGCACCAATGGCGACCCGGTGCTGCGCGGCATGTTCGGTTCGCGCCTGAATATCCTCACCAACGGCGGCATGATGCTCGGCGCCTGCCCAGGGCGAATGGACGCGCCTACCTCGTATATCTCGCCGGAAACCTACGACAAGCTCACCGTGATCAAAGGCCCGCAAACCGTGCTCTGGGGGCCTGGCGCGTCGGCCGGTACCATCCTGTTCGAGCGTGAGCCCGAGCACTTCGGCGAGCTGGGCACGCGGGTCAACGCCAGTGTGCTGGCCGGCTCCAACGGGCGCTTCGACAAGGTGGTCGATGCCGCCGCCGGAGGGCCTTTGGGCTATGTGCGGGTGATCGGCAACCAGGCCCACGCCGATGACTACAAGGACGGCAATAACGACACCGTCGCCTCGCGCTACGACAAGTGGAATGGCGACGTGGCCGTCGGTTTCACCCCCGACGCCGACACCTTGCTGGAGCTCACCGCCGGCCGTGGCGATGGCGAAGCGCGCTACGCCGGGCGCGGCATGGATGGTTCGCAGTTTCTGCGCGAAAGCCTGGGGCTGCGCTTTGAAAAATCCAATATCGGTGAGGTACTGGATAAGGTCCAAGCGCAGGTCTACTACAACTACGCCGACCATGTGATGGACAACTACAGCCTGCGTACGCCGTCGGGCACCGGCATGATGGCCGGGCCGATGGCTTCCAACGTCGACCGCCGCACCCTTGGCGCACGCATCAAGGCGACCTGGCGCTGGGCCGATGTGCAACTGATCAGCGGCCTGGACGCGCAGACCAACGAACATCGCCAGCGCAGCAGCATGGGCATCGACACCTACAAGGATCTGCCACGGGTCAAGGACGCCAACTTCCATAACTACGGCGTGTTCAGCGAACTGACCTGGTACGCCGCCGACCGCGATCGGCTGATCACCGGCGCCCGCCTGGACCGCGCCTCGGCCAAGGATTTTCGCCAGCGCACGGGCTCGGGAATGATGTCGCGCCCCAACCCGACCGCCAACGACACCCGCGCCGACACGTTGCCCTCGGGCTTTGTGCGTTATGAGCATGACCTGGCCGACACGCCCACCACGGTCTACGCAGGGCTCGGCCATTCGGAGCGTTTTCCGGATTACTGGGAGCTGTTTTCGCCCAACACCGGCGCGGTGGGTTCGGTGAATGCCTTTGACGGCGTAAAGCCGGAGAAAACCACCCAACTCGACGTCGGCGCGCAGTACAAAACCGCCGACCTGGAAGCCTGGGCCTCTGGTTATATCGGCCGGGTGCAGGACTTTATCCTGTTCGACTACAAGCCCGGGATGATGGGCACCACGTCCCAGGCCCGTAACGTCGACGCCCGCATCATGGGCGGTGAATTGGGCGCGGCGTACAAGCTGACCCAGCACTGGAAAGCCGACGCCAGCCTCGCCTACGCCTGGGGCAAGAACACCAGCGACGGCAAGGCGCTGCCGCAAATGCCACCGCTGGACGCGCGTTTGGGCCTCACCTACAGCCAGGACGACTGGAGCGCCGGCGCCTTGTGGCGTGTGGTCGCGGCGCAAAACCGCATCGACCAGAACAAGGGTAACGTGGTCGGCAAGGACTTCGACAAAAGCAGCGGTTTTGGCGTGTTCTCGCTGAACGCGGCGTACCGCATCAATAAAAACTTCAAGGTCAGCACCGGCGTCGACAACCTGTTCGGCAAAGCCTATGCCGAGCATCTGAACCTGGCCGGTAACGCAGGCTTCGGCTACCCGGCCAACGACCCGCAAGCCATCAAGGAGCCGGGGCGTACGCTCTGGACCAAGGTGGACATGAGCTTCTAAGAGCATCGCGGGCAAGCCCGTTCCCACAGAGGAATGCATTCCAAATGTGGGAGCTGGCTTGCCTGCGATAGCGGCCTGACAGACAAAAAATATCTAAAGCCTTGCGGAGCCTAATGATGACCACCCAAAAAATTTCCTTCTACAACCTGGCCTGGCGCTGGCACTTCTACGCCGGCCTCTTCGTCGCCCCGTTCATGGTGCTGCTGGCCCTCACCGGCATCATCTACCTGTTCAAACCCCAGCTCGACCCGCTGATGTACGGCAACCTGCTCAAGGTGCAAAGCGCCGAGCACGCCCTGAGCGCCGACGAACAACTGCAACGCGCCCAGGCAGCCTTTCCCCAAGGCAAAATCAGCAAATACCTGCCACCCGCCGACGCCACCAGCAGCGCGCAGTTCGTGATGCACAACGATGGCCGCGAAGTGACAGTATTCGTCGACCCGTATCGCGGCACTGTCCTCGGCGAACAGGATGCCCAATACAACCTGCAAGCCATCGCCCGCGCACTGCATGGCGAGCTGATGATCGGCACCGTGGGTGATCGCCTGGTAGAACTCGCCGCCGGTTGGGGCGTGATGCTGGTGGTGTCCGGCGTGTACCTGTGGTGGCCGCGTGGCAAGTCTTCGGCGGGTGTGTTGTGGCCACGGCTCAACAGCCGCGGCCGAGTGTTCTGGCGCGATATGCATGCGGTCGCCGGTTTCTGGGGCGCGGCTTTTTTGCTGGTGATGCTGCTCAGCGGCATGACCTGGACCGGCTTCTGGGGCAAGCAATACGCCGAGCTGTGGAATAAGTTTCCGGCGGCAATGTGGAACAACGTGCCGCAGTCCGACCAGCAAGCACGCAGCCTCAATACCGCCAGCCAGCAGACCGTGCCGTGGGCGATGGAAAACACGCCGATGCCGATGTCCGGCGACCACGCTGAGCATATGAATCACGGCGCCATGCATTCAGGTCCTGCCGCGCCGACGGTGCGCCTGCAACAAGTGGTCGACCTGGCCAACGCGCGCAAGGTCGAACCCGGCTATAGCATCACGTTCCCCACCACCGCCGAAGGCGTATTCACCGTCGCAGTGTTCGCCAACGACCCGCGCAATGACGCGACCCTGCATGTGGACCAGTACACCGGCAAAGTGCTGGCCGACGTGCGCTGGGAACACTACAACCTCGTCGCACGCGCCACCGAAACCGGCGTGATGCTGCATGAGGGCAAGATGTTCGGCTGGGTCAATCAGCTGATCGTGCTGGTGATCTGCTTGATGATTCTGCTCAGTGCGGTGAGTGGCGTGGTGATCTGGTGGAAACGTCGGCCACACGGTGGGCTGGGGGTTCCGCCGTTGCGCCATGACCTGCCGAAGTGGAAAACCGCGATGGTGATCATGCTCGCACTGGCGATTATTTTTCCGCTGGTGGGCGCGTCGCTGGTCGTGGTGTGGGCATTGGATCGTTTGGTGCTGGCGCGCCTTTTCAACCAACGTGAATCTGCCTCAGGTTCTGCATGAGGCAGGTGAGATGCCCACGGCAGAGGCCTTCTGTAGCCTTGCGCGACTTTTGTCGCGCAGCCAATAAGTGTTAACTTATAACACTTTCTGCGTTATCGTTGCTCGCCGCGCCCTGCGGCGAGCACACCCTTTCAAGAAGCGATTGATCGACCGATGAACAAGTACCTTGCGTGCGGCGTATGCCTGCTCGCCTTGCACAACACTGCCCAGGCGCTGACCCTGCCCGCCAGCCCCGTGACCGCGCCCGCCGTGGATGACGAGCGCGTCGACCTGAACACCCCGACCACCGCCGGTTCGCGCCTGAACCTCACCGCCTTGCAAACCCCAGGCAGTGTCGAGAGCCAAACCGGCGAGAAGATCCGCGAACGCGGCGACGTCAGTGTGCAGGACGCCATCTCCCGCGCCACCGGCATCAGCCGCACCGGTTCGCCGGGCGACGGCGGCACGTCGTTGCAGGCCCGTGGTTTTACCGGGCAGAGTTCGGTACTGCAACTGTACGACGGGCAGCGCATGTTCGATGGCGCAGGCACCTCCACCTTCCCGGTGGATACCTGGTCGGTTGAGCGCGTGGATGTGCTGCGCGGCCCGGCCTCGGTGATGTACGGCCAGGGCGCCACCGGTGCGGTGATCAATACGATTGCGAAGAAGCCGTTCAGCGGCGAAATCGAAAACCATGTGCGCCTGGGCTATGGCTCCGATGACCGCCAGCAGCAAGCGCTGGACAGCGGCGGCTCGCTGACCGACACCCTGAGCTACCGCCTGAACGTCAACCGCCTGCGCAGCAACGGCTTTATCGCACGCGGCGACTCCGCCAGCGACTTCGTCAGCGGCGCGCTGCGCTGGCAGCCGGCCGATAACCTGAGTTTTACCCTGGCCCACGACTACGGCGACCAGAGCCCGCAGAACTATTACGGCACGCCGCTGATCAACGGCCAGTTGCACAAAGGCCTGCGCGACAAGAACTACAACGTCAGCAACGACAAACAGCACTACAACGACCAGTGGATGCGCCTGACCAGCGAGTGGCAGATCAACGACAACGTCACCGCCACCAACGAGCTGTCGTACCTGAAAAACCAACGCCGCTGGCAGAACGCCGAGAGCTACAACTATGTGAATGGCGGCCTGGTGCGCCAGGACTACCTGGGCATCAAGCACAACCAGGAACAGGTCGGTGACCGCCAGACCTTCACCTTCAAACACACGCTGTTGGGCCTCGACAGCCAGACCGTGACGGGCGTCGAGTACAACCGCATTCGCTTCCGCCTGGCCAGCAATGCGCCGTTTAACGACGTGCCAGGCGGCGGCCAGCCGGTGGACATTCAGCATCCGGTGCCGCAACCGTTTGTGAGCGACAGCCCTTTTATGGCCCAGTCGGTCAGCACCACCAAACAACTCGCGGCCTTCGCCGAAAACCGCCTGCAACTGACCGATAAACTGTCGTTGATCACTGGCGCGCGCCGCGACTACCTGCACATCGATAGCAATGACCTGACAACCGTGAACCAAGACTCCGACAAGACCCTGACCGGCAACAACTGGAAAGCCGGCCTGGTCTACGCGATCACTCCGAACACCTCGGTTTACGGCCAGTACGCCACCAGCACCGATGGCGTTGGCAGCCTGATCAGCCTGAGCCCGAGCCAGCAGCAGTTTGGCTTGTCCACCGCCAAACAGGCCGAAATCGGCTTCAAGCAAGCGTTCTGGGACTCGCGTGGCGAGTGGACCCTGGCGGCCTATCGCATCGTCAAAAAGAAACTGCTGGTGAGCATCCCCGGCACCACGCTCAAGGAGCAAGTCGGCCAGCAATCCTCCAACGGCCTGGAAGCCAGCCTCGACCTGCAACTGCCCAACGCCTGGCAGCTGCAAGCCAACGCGGCCATTGTGCGGGCGCAGTACGACGACTTTTCCGAAGTGGTCAACGGCCAGGCCGTTTCCCGCGACGGCAACCGCCCGGTGGACGTGCCCAACCGCACCGCCAACCTGTGGTTGAGCAAGGCGTTGACCGATGACATTCGCGCCGGTGCCGGTGTGCGCTACGTCAGCGCCCGTTATGCCGACACCGCCAACAGCAGCGAAGTGCCGAGCTACACCGTGGCCGACGCCACCGTATCGTGGAAAGCCATGCGCAATACCACCCTGGGCCTTGAGCTGAACAACCTGTTCAACCGCACCTACGCCGTCAGCCAGTACAACAATGGTCAACAGTGGATACTGGGTGAGCCGCGTTCGTTCTTCGTCACGGCGGACTACACCTTCTAACTGAAACAGCCCGCTCCCACATTTTCGCTTTGCGTTGACCTTGAGAATATTGATGGCCTCACTCACCCTCACCGACCTTGGCTGGACTCCACCCGGCCACGACCACTGCAACCACCGCTTCCAGCTGCGGGATGCCGGCCTGCAGGTCGGCGCGGGGGAGTTTGTCGGGCTGATCGGCCCCAACGGCAGTGGCAAGACCAGCCTGTTGCGCTGCGCTTATCGCTTCAGCAAACCCGAACGCGGTGACGTGCTGCTCGAACACCAGAATATCTGGAAGCAAAGCGCCAAGTGGTGCGCACAACGCATCGCTGTGGTGCTGCAGGAATTCCCCGACACCTTCGGCCTGCGCGTGGACGAAGTGGTCGCCATGGGCCGCACACCCCACAAGGGGTTGTTCGACGGCGACACACTGCACGACCAGCATCTCATCCGGCAGGCACTGGAATCGGTCGGCATGCACGGCTTCGACGACCACGCGTTCGCCACGCTCTCGGGCGGCGAAAAACAGCGCGTGATCCTCGCCCGCGCCTTGGCGCAGCAGCCGCAACTGCTGATCCTCGATGAGCCGACCAACCACCTCGACCCGCGCTATCAGCTGGAGTTGCTGCGGCTGGTCAAGCGCTTGAACATTGGCACCCTGGCCAGCATTCACGACCTGAACCTGGCTGCGGCTTTCTGTGATCGTTTGTACGTGATCAACCACGGGCGCATTGTCGCCAGCGGCACGCCTCACCAAGTGCTGACCGCCGAGTTGCTGCGTGATGTCTTCGGCGTCGAAGCCTTGATCGACGCTCACCCATTGGCCGGCTACCCCCGAATCACCTGGATAACCCAACCATGATCCTGCGCGCCCTGTTGTCTCTCGCGTTGTTGCTCGGCACGGCCCAAGCGTTTGCCGATGCGACCCATTACCCGGTGACCGTCAAAAGCTGCAACCGCGACGTGACCTTCCAGGAAGCGCCGAAACACGCGGTCAGCCACGACATCAACATGACCCAGATGATGCTCGCCCTGGGCCTCAAGGATCACATGGCCGGCTACAGCGGCGTCACCGGTTGGAAGTCGGTCACGCCGCAAATGGCCGAAATCCTCGACGGCCTGCCGGAACTGGCGAGCAAGTACCCGTCGGTGGAAACCCTGCTCAACGCCAACGTGGATTTCTTCTTCGCCGGTTGGGATTACGGCATGCGCGTGGGCGGTGACCTTACGCCGCAAACCTTGCAGCCATTGGGCATCAACGTCTACGAGTTGACCGAGTCCTGCGCTTTCGTGATGAAGCGCCCGGCGGCGACCCTGGACGACACCTATAACGACCTGCGCAACCTGGGCAAGATCTTCGATGTGCAGGAGCGCGCCACGGCCTTGATCGCGCAGATGCAGGCGCAAGTGGCCGAGGTGCAACAGCACCTGCCCGCCGACAAGCCTCGGGTGTTCCTCTATGACAGCGGCGAAGACCGCGCCATGACCTCCGGCCGCCTGGGCATGCCGCAAGCACTGATCACCGCTGCCGGCGGGCGCAATATCCTCGATGACATCGACGCCAGCTGGACCCGCGTCAATTGGGAAACCGTGGTGGAGCGCAACCCCCAGGTGATCGTGATCGTCGACTACAGCGAAACCACCGCCGCACAGAAAGAGCAATTCCTGTTGGATAACCCGGCGTTGCAGTCGGTGGACGCGATCAAGAACCAGCGCTTTATCGTGATCCCGTATGTGCAGGCCACGCCGGGCATCGACAACGTGCTGGCGGTGGAAACCCTGGCCAAAGGGTTCCACGGCGAATGATCAGCCGCCGCTATGCCCTGCTGTTGAGTGCGCTTGGCGCGTTGTTGCTGGTCTCTTGCGTGATCTCGCTGGGGTTTGGCTCGGCGCGGGTACCGGCGGACGTGGTGTGGCGGATTTTGCTCAACAAGGCCTTCGGCCTCGGCGAGGCCAACTGGAGCACTGGCCAGGAACATATCGTGTGGCTGATCCGCGTGCCGCGCATGTTGCTCGGTGCGCTGGTCGGCGCCGGGTTGGCATTGATCGGTGCCGTGTTGCAGGCGGTGACGCGCAACCCGCTGGCCGACCCGCACCTGCTCGGCGTGACCTCCGGCGCCACCCTGGGCGCGGTGATCGTGGTGCTGCATGTGGGTAAAATCGTCGGGCTGCTGACGCTGCCCATCGCAGCGTTTATCGGCGCCTTGCTGAGCATGCTGGTGGTGCTGGCGGTGGCCAGTCGTAACGGCCGCCTGGAAAGTGATCGCCTGCTGTTGTGCGGCGTAGCCGTGTCCTTCGTGATGATGGCAGCGGCCAACCTGCTGCTGTTCATGGGCGACCATCGCGCCGCCTCGGCGGTGATGTTCTGGATGCTGGGCGGTCTGGGCCTGGCGCGCTGGGAGCTGCTGGCGATCCCCACCGCAACCGTTTTTCTAGGCTTGCTGGTACTGGTGGGCATGGCGCGGCCGCTGAACGCGTTGATGGCCGGCGAACAGACCGCCGTGACCCTGGGCCTCAACGCACGCAATGTGCGCCTCAAAGTGTTTATGGTGGCGTCATTGATGACCGGCGTGCTGGTGTCCATCAGCGGTTCCATCGGCTTTGTCGGGCTGATGGTGCCGCATATTGCGCGGCGCCTTGTGGGGGCCGAACACCGGCGTTTATTGCCGGTGTGTGCACTGCTGGGTAGCCTGTTTCTGGTGTGGGTTGACGTCGCTGCGCGCACCCTGATCGCCCCCGAAGACTTGCCCATTGGCGTGGCCACGGCAGCGATTGGCGGGCTGTTTTTTATCGGGTTGATGCGCAAGCGCTAGAGTCAGAGTTCATCCCTTTCACCCTCATACCAAAACTTGCCGACTTGCGGCTCGGACGGCGCTTCGCCCCCGTTCCACTCTGCACCCAATACGCCCACGCGCATCCAGAAAGCATCGGCGACCAATACGGACAGGCTGCCTTGAGCGCGCAATTGACTGACCAGCACACTAGGGTCTGGTGCATCACCAGGACTGAGCAAGGTGGTTTCAGCCTGCGTGAACGCCGGTACATATTTGAGCAGGGCGCCGCCTCGGCTGGACAGGTAGCAACTCTTGGCATAGGGCGCATTACTCCGGATCACCGCCAGATAGCCGCGCAGGTCATCCTTGGAGACGAAGTGGGTCAGCAATTTTTGCTCTCTCGGCTCACGGCTGACAGTCGACGGTATCGCTTTGTAGAACGCGTGCACGGCGGCGATTTTGTAGGTGCTCAGGACATTACCGGCGGGGATATCGAACCCGGCATGATCGATCCAAAACAGCAGCTCTCGGGTACTCGTACCTCCCGTGCCCTGGTCCTCCACCGGGTCAATCGCGACATAGCCCTGGATTTGATCCGGCATCAATACCGCGCCCAAATATTGCTTGTCCTGGAAAGGGGCCACCAAGCCTTGGGCATAACGCGCCGCATCGTCGGGATAAAGAAACAACGGCCCACAGAACGAATGAAAATGCGGGTCATCGGCAAACGCATGGGGGGCTTTTTTCGGTGTCCATTGCGCCATCACCCGCTCTTTCCTGCCCCAGACTACACTGGTCACCCGTATTTCCAGTTCGCCCATGGCGGCCAAGCGGCGCACATATTCGCGCACCTTGAGGGTACCGTTTAACAATTGGGAGCGTTCCAAGACTGCATTCTTCGTCCAGTCGTATAACTGCGCCGTCTTTTGAACCAGGTATTTAAGTAATGCCCCGTCGCCACACATCAGGTACAACGGCAGAGCCTTGCCGTTGCTTGCGTAGATGAGAAAGTTCAACGCTTTGCCAATGTCTTGAGGGGGGAAAAAGCTATGCGCCATTTCATCGCCGGCCGGGGCAATCGCCACCGTCGAAGCACAGAGGTACATGCCCTCCAGCACATAACCTTGGGGCAACTGGCCGTTGATAAAAACCCGCCTGAAATCGTCAAATTTCTCCCTGACAAGTGGCAGGGTCGTCATGTACAGCGACTTTTTCACGGTTTTGAGTACGTAACCGAACGATACGTCGGTTTGCGGCTTCGCCATACGCTGGGCGTAGCGGACGGCATCGAACGCCCGGGTAAAGATCGGGCCACAGGCTGAGTCGAACAATACCTGGCGAATATCCCCGGGGTTGGGCGTAGCGTTAGACGTCGCAAACTCTCCCGTTATCTGTCTGGCCTGCCCCCATAAACGATCATTTTTCACCACACTCAGCTTACCCGCCTTCGCCACCAACGTGACGAACTCCAGCGGCGTGAGAACCCCGCTGCGGATTTGCTGTTCGATAAGGTTGTCAACGTAGTCGTCTTTGGCCAGGCTCTGTACCGCCAGACGGTTTTTAAGCGAGTTCTCCGCAATGGAGTTCGAGAGTTGATAACTCAGGATCGAACCATTAGCGCCGAACACATACTCACCCATGATGTCGGCATCCCGGTTCAACAAACTCGCCAGCACCGTGCTCGGAATCATGCTTTTGTAGATGGCTTTCTGAGTGCTGGACAGCAGCAGCGGCACCTCTTGATCCAGCAGAGTCCGATAGCGCGCCACAATCGTGCTGCCTCCCGGATAAAGTCCTGTTGAAACCGCGTGGTCAGGGTAGATCCAATTTAAAGCAAGCCCCTGGGGCGGTATGGCCAAGGGCTCCGTTGCGGCATATAACCCGCTGACCAGCTTGAGAATTACCCCGCCATAAGTGCGGCGATGTCCGTTGCCCGTCAATGTTGTTATGTGGCGGGCCGCGTCATCGGGGCTGGCGAAGGCGGGGCTTAAATGTCGCGGCATCAAGGTTGCGTAACTGGTCCAGGTATTACTGACCAACCCGGCTTTATCCCAGAGCTGGCTGATACGGACCACTTGAAGCTGCCCCCTCAGCGACCACTCCCTGACGAATTCAACGGGCCTCTTAATCCCGGAATCCAACGCTCGTTGTGCGTCACCCAACAACGTATCCGCCGTACCGCCGGACGTTACGTCAATCGGTGAGGGCCTATAGCGCAACAGCGCACCATCATGCGTTGAAAAATAAATCGGCAGGCTATCGGCACTCCCACCCTTGGCTTCATAGATAGCGGCGTACAGAACATCAGGCTGGACAAAAAACCGAGCCAGCCATTCGTTCGAAGGTCTCAGCCTTTTACGCAGCCATTGCTGCGAGCGAAACAGCCCATGCAGTTCAAAACCATCTGGGAGCTGGTACTGGTCTTGAGTAATGCGTTTAAACACAAGGTAGCGATTGAACAGCTCATCCGTACGGGTGGCACCGACCACCTCGCTCGCAATGTACTGGTCCTTGTCCTTGTGTTTGAGGATAAATGCATAGCACGCCTCCTCGGGAAAATGACGCCCATGCACCCGCCCATGAAGGTCACTGGCCGCATCATCGGCGCTGGTAAACACCGCGCCGTAGGTGACGTAGTCAAGCGGGCCGGATCTTGGGGCGTAGTTGTAATTGGCCGACCAGTCGCGGTAGACCACCGAGCGCGGCCCCCAAAGCCGGTTGCCCTGAATGATCTTCAAATCCCCCGTCTCGGCCACTCGCCACACCCAATCGGCGGGCTTGATGTCCCCTCTGTCAAGTCGCGCCTGAAAGCTGTTATCCCCGGCTTGAGGGCTGAGATTAGCCAGGAGCGTTGTTTCTGCAGAAGACTTGTTTGGGGTGTATTCCAATAAACAATTCGGTGCCGCCGAGAGATAGGCCACTCGCCCGGCCGGGATGATGGCGTACATTTCATTGCAGGAGAACACCTGCTGATTGATCAGCGCCTCGTCCCGTGTCCAGCCGCGCCGCAGGATCGGAACAGGGTCGGCCATGGACAATTCGAGATGAGAGCCGTATCGCCCGTGCAACACATAAGGTTCCGGCGGGATCAGCGGGCCGTGGTTACTGGAAGGGAAAAACAGCGTGTACAAAAATGGATTTTCGCGGCTTTCTATAGGCTCGGTAATCACAAAGCGACCGTCTTCGCCCTTGAGCACGTAACCCCCATAGTAACGATCGCGTCGACTACCGACTTGCTCATGGGCATACACCGCCGCATCGCGTGCAGAGAGAAACGAACGGCTCAGTGTCGCCGTGTAGAACGACACCAGCAGACGGTTATCCACCGGCCCTACGTATCGCCACAAACCGCCCGCCTCGACCACCGACAGTGCGGTCGCGCTAATAACCCGACGTACATAAGTCCGCGGGCTTAGCGTGCCATCGAGCAGGCCGGCTTGCGCACCGTTATCGTGCAGCTCGCCGGTGCTGGATTCCTGCACCAGCTCGGAGGTGGCCGTGGCCTCGGGCACTTTAAGTGCCAGCAGCGCTGAATCAGAGGCCTGCATGTACAAGGTCAAGCCACGGGTGCGGTGCTGGATGGCCAGAGTCGCCCGTGCCTGGCGGGCGGCGGCGACCACCTGCGACGGCGTAAAGAAGGCACTGGCCAACCAGGTTTCCCGAGCGGCAATTTCGTTGGTTTCATACCAACTGCTGAAGTAGATAGCCTCCAGCCGGTACTGGGAAGGTAGCCACACCCCGCCATCCTGGCGTTTTGGAAACAGCACAGCGGGCGAAAACAGGGGAACACTTCTGGGCAGTGCCAACGTCGCCGCATAGATATTCTCTTGCCTATGTTTGAGTACAACCCCGAACTTAGTGCCAATGTTCTCGGGACCGGCAAGTACAAGCGCACGCATCACGGCATGCTCCGGCCGCGAGTAGGCTTCGGTGAAAAAGGGTTGCTGCTGCTGTGCTGTCGCGGGCGTCCTGATGCGCCAGCCCTTGGAGATAAGTCCACGAACGCCACCCCAAACCGGGTTGGGGATCACCACCGACAGCTCGCCGGCTTCGGCCAGTTTCCAGACAACCTTGGACTCGAAATCACTGGAGGTCTTGTCCTCCACGCCATGCAGCTCCTGGTAATACGCGCTTTCGAGCGCCGAGCCGCTGCTGACGTATTTGATCAGTGCATCATCCGGTCCTGAGAGATAGTGAGCCCTGGCGAAAGCCCGGTTTCGGATGCTGAAGCGTAGGTCCGGCCTTGAATAGAAGTTGCCACGCAGCAACAACTGATCATCACTGTCGTCGGGGTAGTTGATCCTTGCTTGCGCGATATTAGTGACGGGATGGGAGTGGTAGAACGCCTCGGCGCTGTAATCATCAGGGGCGACGAAGTTACCGTCGCTGTCCCTGGCCAAGAGGAGCCCATGTTCGAACACCGCTCGGCGGTCCGGTATCGGATGGGTGGCATAGTAGCGATAACCCCGTTTGAGTATGACTCCGCCATATTCGAGGTCGCGGCGCGTGCCAATCATCTCGTGCGCCCAGCGGGCAGCGTCGTCGGCAGTGATAAAAGCCGGGCTCAATTGCGGCTCGGGAATTTTGGAAAAAGGCCGCCACATTTTGTCCACAGCACCTTTCTTGTCCCAAATATCGCTGGTGCGCTCCACACTCAATTGGCCCGCCTCGGCCACCTGTTTTACCAACCCCTGTGGCAGCAGTGTTCCCGCCTGCAGCAGCGCCTGTATGCCGTTATCCGTGACGCTACCGTCCGCCGCCTGAGCGAAAAGTTGAGACTCGGCGTCGGAGCCAGAAAAGCCATAGCGTAAAACGGCTGCGTCACTTGTGCGGATGTACAACGAACCGGCAGCGGCAACAGATAGCGTCTTGGATAACCTGCGGTAACCAGCGATGTGCGTTGCCAAGTCCAGCGGGCTGATAAAACACTGGTACAGCCAGGCTTGCATAGGCGGGAAAGGCTCGGGTACAGGACTTGAATCAACGTACATGCCGTGCAGTTCCCATCCGGCCGGCAGTACCGGCAACGCATCACCGGCCAGCCACCCCAGCACCTGCGCAGGCTCCGGCTGAGAAACCGCATACTCAGCCCGGCCTTCGCCTTGCGCCTTGATCACGATACCGATTTGGCGCGCGGGCGCGGCAACGGGTTCACAAACGTTAATCGCTGCCTGAACTTCGGTGAATACGCCGGTAAACAAAGGCTGAGGGGTTGGCGCACCGCTGCTGAAGGGTTGGAACACCACCCAATCTGCGGGCACGTCGCCTGCCGAGCCGCCCCACAGTGCCGTGGGAACAATCAGGCTCAAGGTACCCAGCGTCGAGAGTTTTTTGACAAAAGTGCTGAACGGACCAAACAGGGCAACTTTGTTATTGCGGGGCCTTCCTGCTTTTATCCAGAGCGCAAAGCTGCGCTCTTCAACGGAGCCACTTGAAGCGTATCGGATCAGCGAGCCGTCGGGGCCGGACAAATACGCGGCCGGGAAGAAATCTCGGTTATTAACCCCATGCCAAAAGTCGCCATCGGAAAAAAAACTCAAAAACGCTTTGACCGTCTTACTATCAAAGTTCGGATTGGCCTTCTGAGTCAGCTCATGGTCCGCAGGATGCGAATGGTAGGAGGCCACACAGGTGTAACCCTTGGGTTGCTCAAATTGACCATCGGCGCTGACCGTCAGTACCTCGCGCAGATCAAACTGCAACCCCTTGCCGGGCACAGGCTCGGTAGCATGATACCTGCCCGTATATTTCCTCAAAATAACCCCGCCGTACTCCTTGTCTCTGCGCGCACCTATTTTTTTGTGCGCCCAATAAGCGGCGTCGGCTTCGTTAATGAATCCTGGGCTGACGGCGGGTAAACGGGTAGTCCCTCGGTTTGAACTGGCTGCGCGCTCCTCGCGCGACAAATTGATGGTCATGGCAACGTCCCTGAATAGTGAGAACCGCCTCAGTGCCCAAGGACTCTTGGGCACAGGGTTCTGATGCCATTCTCAACAGGTCACCCATCACCCAAGAGGTGAATAGTTAGTCATGGGCTTGAGCAGGACAGGCCGCGCCTCAGGAACGATTGGTTTTGCGTAACTCACGCAACACGCATTGGTTGAGCGTTCATCCCGGAACATCCCTGCACAGCGTTTGCGCTGCCTATCTAACGCTTCGCCCTGTTTTAGCGCCACACCTGCACCTGACGGCAATTGCAGCGCCAAGCTGGTGCACCCCCGTGCCAATGTCCGCAACAACCACTCACCGGCATCGGTGTTTGCCGCCGCAGGCACAGCCTTTGCAAAGACCTGCGTATCTGCCCCACAACACTTTCGGTTTACGGAGATCGCACCATGAAGCGTCGTAGCTTGATCAAGGCTTTCACTTTGTCGGCATCCATTGCCGCCATGGGTTTGACCTGGACCGTCCAGGCCGCCGAGACCATCAAGGTCGGCATCCTGCACTCGCTGTCCGGGACCATGGCGATCTCCGAAACTTCGCTTAAAGACATGGCCTTGATGACCATCGACGAGATCAACGCCAAGGGCGGTGTGAACGGCAAGATGCTGGAGCCGGTGGTGGTGGACCCGGCGTCGAACTGGCCGCTGTTTGCCGAAAAAGGTCGCCAGCTGCTGACCCAGGACAAGGTGGCCGTGGTGTTCGGCTGCTGGACGTCGGTGTCGCGTAAATCGGTACTGCCGGTGTTCGAAGAACTCAACGGCCTGCTGTTCTACCCGGTGCAGTACGAAGGTGAAGAGATGTCGCCGAACGTGTTCTATACCGGTGCGGCGCCGAACCAGCAGGCGATCCCGGCCGTGGAATACCTGATGAGCGAAGAAGGTGGCGGCGCCAAGCGCTTCTTCCTGCTCGGCACCGACTATGTGTACCCGCGCACCACCAACAAGATTCTGCGCTCGTTCCTGCACTCCAAAGGCGTAGCCGATAAAGATATCGAAGAGGTCTACACCCCGTTCGGCCACAGCGACTACCAGACCATCGTCGCCAACATCAAAAAGTTCTCGGCCGGCGGCAAAACCGCAGTGATCTCCACCGTCAATGGCGACTCCAACGTGCCGTTCTACAAGGAGCTGGCCAACCAGGGCTTGAAGGCCACCGACGTGCCGGTAGTGGCGTTCTCCGTGGGTGAAGAAGAACTGCGCGGCATCGACACCAAGCCGCTGGTGGGCAACCTCGCGGCCTGGAACTACTTCCAGTCCGTGGAGAACCCGGTGAACAAGAAGTTCGTTGCGGACTGGAAGGCCTACGCCAAGGCGCACAACCTGCCGGGCGCGGACAAAGCCGTGACCAACGACCCGATGGAAGCCACCTACGTGGGCATCCATATGTGGGCCCAAGCGGTTGAGAAAGCCAAGTCCACCGACGTCGACAAAGTGCGCGAAGCCATGGCCGGCCAGACCTTCGCCGCGCCGTCGGGCTTCACCCTGACCATGGACAAGACCAACCACCATCTGCACAAGCCGGTGATGATCGGCGAGATCCAGGCCGACGGGCAGTTCTCGGTGGTATGGCAGACCGAAAAACCGATCCGCGCCCAGCCGTGGAGCCCGTTCATTCCGGGCAACGACAAGAAGCCGGACTATGCCGTGAAGAGCAACTGATCCGCTGATCGTTCCCACGCTCCGCGTGGGAATGCATCCCGTGACGCTCTGCGTCACAACGCGGACGCAGAGCGTCCAAGGCGGCATTCCCACGCAGAGCGTGGGAACGATCTATAGGAAACCTTTATGCCCACTGCCCTTTACCGCCTCATCCTCGCCGCCCTGCTGTGGCTGCCCTTTGCCGCACACGCCAGCGACGCCGAAGACTTCATCAACGCCAACCCGATGCAACAAGCCAAGCTGCTCCAGGACTGGGCTGCCCAGCCCGACCCGGCGCGCATCGAGCTGGTGGACGCGCTGCAACAAGGCCAACTGAACGTCAACGGTGAAACCAAAACCCTACGCCTGAACAACCGCCTGCGCGGCCTGATCGACAACGTGCAAGCCAGCCAGCAACTGCTCGCCGCCGACCCCAAGGTGCGCCTGGCCGCAGCACAAACCCTGCAGAAAAGCGCACAACCTGCGCAGCTCAAATTCCTTGACCAGCAAGTGGCCGCCGAGACCAATGAGGCCGTGCACACCGCGTTGAGCCTCGCCCTGGCCAACCTGCAACTGGTCGACCCCGACCCGGTCATTCGCCTCGCCGCCGTGCGCCTGTTGGGCGGCACCGGCGACCCGCTGGCACGCACACGCCTTGAGGCGCTGCTGGCGCCCGGTGTCGAAACCGACGCCGCCGTGCACACCGCCGCCGAGACCAGCCTGGCCCAGGTCAAACGCAAATTGATGTTCGGCGAGATCCTCGGCCAGGCCTTCAGCGGCATGTCTCTGGGTTCGATCCTGCTGCTCGCGGCCCTGGGCCTGGCGATCACCTTCGGCCTGCTGGGCGTGATCAACATGGCCCACGGCGAGATGCTGATGCTCGGCGCCTATTCCACCTACGTCGTGCAACTGATGATGCAGCGCTATGTGCCGGCGGCCATCGAGTTCTACCCGTTGATTGCACTGCCGGTGGCGTTTTTTGTCACGGCGGCCATCGGCATGGCACTGGAGCGCACGGTGATTCGCCACCTCTACGGGCGACCACTGGAAACCCTGCTGGCCACCTGGGGCATCAGCCTGATGCTGATCCAGCTGGTGCGCCTGGTGTTCGGTGCGCAGAACGTCGAAGTGTCCAACCCGCAATGGCTGTCCGGCGGCATTCAAGTGCTGCCCAACCTGGTGCTGCCGTACAACCGCATCGTGATCATCGCCTTCGCGTTGTGCGTGGTGGTGCTGACCTGGCTGCTGCTGAACAAGACGCGCCTGGGCCTCAACGTGCGCGCCGTCACCCAGAACCGCAACATGGCCGCCTGCTGCGGCGTGCCCACCGGGCGTGTGGACATGCTCGCCTTTGGCCTCGGTTCCGGCATCGCCGGGTTGGGCGGCGTGGCGCTGAGCCAGATCGGCAACGTCGGCCCGGACCTGGGCCAGAGCTACATCATCGACTCGTTCCTGGTGGTGGTGCTCGGCGGCGTCGGCCAGTTGGCCGGTAGCGTGATGGCCGCCTTTGGGCTGGGCATCGCCAACAAGATTCTTGAACCGCAGATCGGCGCCGTGCTCGGCAAGATCCTGATCCTCGCGCTGATCATTCTGTTTATCCAGAAACGCCCGCAAGGACTCTTTGCACTGAAAGGACGGGTGATCGACTGATGAACCAGCCATTGATGCTTACCGCCGCGCAAAAGGCCGGCCCCAAGGTCACGATAGCGGTGGGCGCGGTCATTTTGATCCTGCTGCTGGCGCTGCCGTTGTGTTCGCTGCTGGCGCCGGAAAATCCGTTTCACGTCTCGGCCTACACCTTGACGCTGGTGGGCAAGATTCTCTGCTACGCCATCGTCGCCCTCGCGCTGGACCTGGTGTGGGGTTACGCGGGGATGTTATCCCTCGGCCACGGTTTGTTCTTTGCCCTCGGCGGTTATGCGATGGGCATGTACTTGATGCGCCAGGCGTCCGGCGATGAGCTGCCGGCGTTCATGACCTTTCTGTCGTGGACCGAATTGCCGTGGTACTGGGTCGGCACCGAACACTTCCTGTGGGCCATGTGCCTGGTGGTCTTGGCGCCCGGTTTGCTGGCCTTGGTGTTCGGGTTCTTCGCCTTTCGTTCGCGGATCAAGGGCGTGTATTTTTCGATCATGACCCAGGCGCTGACCTTTGCCGGGATGCTGCTGTTTTTTCGCAATGAAACCGGGTTTGGCGGCAATAACGGCTTCACAAACTTTCGCAGCATTCTAGGCTTTGGCATCACCGAGCCAGGCACCCGGGCCGTGCTGTTTGTGGCCACCGTATTGTTGCTGGTCGCCAGCTTGTACACCGGCTGGCGTTTGGCGCAGAGCAAGTTCGGCCGCGTGCTCACGGCGTTGCGTGACGCCGAGAACCGCCTGATGTTCTGCGGCTACGACCCGCGCGGTTTCAAGCTGTTTGTGTGGGTGTTGAGTGCAGTGCTGTGTGGGTTGGCAGGCGCGTTGTATGTGCCGCAAGTGGGCATCATCAACCCCAGCGAAATGTCGCCGACCAACTCCATCGAAGCCGCCGTGTGGGTGGCCCTGGGCGGGCGCGGCACCTTGATCGGGCCGCTGCTGGGCGCCGGCGTGGTCAATGGCATGAAGAGCTGGTTCACCGTGGCCTTCCCGGAATACTGGCTGTTCTTCCTTGGGGCGCTGTTCATCATCGTCACCCTGTACCTGCCCAAGGGCATCATCGGCCTGCTGAAGAAATGAGGAACGTCATGCTGGAACCTATTTTCGACGCAGGCAGCGGCCGCGATGCCATCGGCATTGGCCAGGCCGCCGGCAAGGGCCTGAACACCCGCCACGGCACCATCCTGACCCTGGAAGACATCAGCGTCAGCTTCGATGGTTTCAAGGCGCTCAATGACTTGAACCTGTACATCGGCGTCGGCGAATTGCGCTGCATCATCGGCCCCAACGGCGCGGGCAAGACCACGCTGATGGACGTGATCACCGGCAAAACCCGCCCCAGCCATGGCAAGGCCTGGTTTGGTGAAACCCTGGACCTGACCAGCATGAGCGAAGTGCAGATCGCCCAGGCCGGCATCGGCCGCAAGTTCCAGAAGCCCACGGTATTCGAAGCCCTGAGCGTGTTTGAAAACCTCGAGCTGGCGCAGAAGACCGACAAGTCCGTGTGGGCCAGCCTGCGCGCGCGTCTGAGCGGTGAGCAGAAAGACCGCATCGAGGAAGTGCTCGATACCATCCGCCTGACCACCTCGGCACAACGCGCGGCGGGGTTGTTGTCCCACGGGCAGAAGCAGTTCCTGGAAATCGGCATGTTGCTGATGCAAGACCCGCAATTGTTGCTGCTGGACGAACCGGTGGCGGGCATGACCGACGCCGAAACCGAGTTCACCGCCGAGCTGTTCAAACGCCTGGCGGGCAAGCATTCGCTGATGGTGGTGGAACACGACATGGGCTTCGTCGGTTCGATTGCCGACCACGTGACCGTGTTGCACCAGGGCAGCGTGCTGGCCGAAGGGTCGCTTGCACAGGTGCAGGAAAACGAGCGCGTCATCGAGGTTTACCTCGGTCGCTGACGCTGACGCGAACTGATCGTTCCCACGCTCCGCGTGGGAATGCATTCGGTGACGCTCCGCGTCACACAGCGGACGCAGAGCGTCCAGTGCAGCATTCCCACGCAGAGCGTGGGAACGATCAATTGAGGAGGTTTTGAACATGCTGCAAGTCGACAAGCTGCACCAGTACTACGGCGGTAGCCACATCCTGCGCGGGCTCTCATTCGACGTGAAGATCGGCGAAGTCACCTGCCTGCTCGGCCGTAACGGCGTGGGCAAGACCACCTTGCTCAAATGCCTGATGGGTTTGCTGCCGGCCAAAGACGGCGCGGTGAATTGGGAAGGCAAGGCCATCACCGGCTTCAAGCCGCACCAGCGCGTGCACGCGGGTATCGCCTACGTGCCCCAGGGTCGGGAGATTTTCGGACGGCTGACGGTGGAAGAAAACCTGTTGATGGGGCTCTCGCGCTTCCCAGGCTCCGAAGCCAAGGAAGTCCCGGCATTTATCTACGAACTGTTCCCGGTGCTGCTGCAAATGAAACATCGGCGCGGTGGCGACTTGTCCGGCGGTCAACAGCAGCAGTTGGCAATTGGCCGCGCACTGGCCAGCCGCCCGCGCCTGTTGATTCTCGACGAGCCTACCGAGGGCATCCAGCCGTCCGTCATCAAAGAGATCGGTGCGGTGATCAAAAAGCTCGCGGCACGCGGTGATATGGCGATCCTCTTGGTGGAACAGTTCTACGATTTTGCCGCCGAACTGGCCGACCAATACCTGGTGATGTCACGCGGTGAAATTGTGCAGCAGGGCCGCGGTGAAAATATGGAAAGCGAAGGTGTACGCGGGCTGGTTACGATTTAATCTGTAGCGTCCTGACGATAAGCCCGAAAATATGAACCTGCCCGTTACTCCTGCCCTGTTCACCCCCAGCTGGCATGCCGAGCTGGAACTCGGCTACGCGCGTTTCGGCGACACCACGCGCCCGGTGATGCGCCGCCACCTTGGCCCGCTGCGGGTGCAAAAGCACCTGTACGCCGAAGGCCCCGAGGTGTGCCAGCACATCATCGTGCACCCGCCCGGCGGGATTGCCGGTGGCGACCGCCTGGACATCCGCGCCCATGTGGCCAATGGCGCCTGGGCGCAACTGACCAGCCCCGGCGCAGCCAAGTGGTATCGCGCCAGCGGCCCTGCGTTTCAACGGCTCGAATTGACCGTAGAGGCCGGTGCGACCCTGGAATGGCTGCCCCAGGAAACCATCGTGTTCAGCGCCGCCCAGGCCGAACTCAGCACGCGCATTGATCTACACGGCGATGCCCGGCTGTTTTACTGGGACGTGGTGGCCCTCGGCCGCCCGGCCAGTGGAGAACGTTTTGACCTGGGCCACTTTCAATCGCACCTGGATATTCGCCGCGACGGCCAGTTGCTCTGGCATGAGCGCCAGCGCATTGTAGGCGCCGACGGTTTGCTCGATTCGCCCATCGGGCTGGATGGGCAGCCGGTGTTTGCGACGTTGCTGCTGACCGGCGATATAGACCCGCAATTAATGGAAACCTGCCGCGCTCTGCCCCATGCCGTGCGCGGCGACCTGACCCAACTGCCCGGCTTGCTGGTCGCCCGCTGTCTGGCCAGTGAGGCGCTGCTGGCACGGGGCTGGTTGATTGATTTATGGCGGCTGTTGCGCCCGGCAGTGCTGGGGCGAGAAGCCGTCGCACCACGAATCTGGAGCACATGAAGATCAACATGTGGGAGCGGGCTTGCTCGCGAATGCGGCGTGTCAGTCGGCGCATCTTTAACTGATCTACCGCTTTCGCGAGCAAGCCCGCTCCCACATGTTGACCTCTGATGTAGTTAAGAATGCTTGCTATGAGAGACCTTGAACCATGGATTTGACCCCACGGGAAAAAGACAAACTGCTGATCTTCACCGCCGGCCTGGTGGCCGAGCGCCGCTTGGCGCGCGGCGTGAAGCTCAACTACCCGGAAACCATCGCCTATATCTCGGCCGCGCTGATGGAAGGCGCCCGCGATGGCCGCACCGTGGCCGAGTTGATGCACTTCGGCACCACCTTGCTCAGCCGCGAGCAAGTGATGGAAGGCATCCCGGAAATGATCCCGGATATCCAGGTGGAAGCCACCTTCCCCGATGGCACCAAGCTGGTGACCGTCCACCAGCCAATCGCGTGAGGCCCGGCCATGATTCGTGATGCTACCGAGCAAGACCTGCCGGCGATCCGCGACATCTACAACGATGCGGTGCTCAACACCACGGCCATCTGGAACGAGCAACCGGTGGACCTGGCCAACCGCCAGGCCTGGTTCAGTGCACGCCAGGCGCAGCAGTACCCGATTCTGGTGGCGGTGGAAAACGATGAAGTCACCGGCTACGCCTCCTTCGGCGACTGGCGCCCTTTCGAGGGTTTTCGCTACAGCGTTGAGCACTCGGTGTACGTGCGCAATGACCAACGCGGCAAAGGCCTCGGCCCGCGCCTGATGCATGCCCTGATCGAACGCGCCGCAACCTGCGGCAAACACGTGATGGTCGCGGCCATTGAAAGCGGCAACCAGGCGTCGATCCGCCTGCACGAGCGCCTGGGTTTCATCAGCACCGGGCATATGCCGCAAGTGGGCATCAAGTTCGGCCGCTGGCTGGACCTGACCTTTATGCAACTGACATTGAATCCGGGCGCCGAACCGCCCAAGGAGTGAGATCGATGAGCGCTACGCACCTGCGTCGAGTCAATGCTGAAAGTTTTGCCCACTACCGCCTGGGTTTGATTGAGCTGTTGCTGGACGCGGTGAAGCACGGCGCTTCTGTCGGTTTTATGGCTGACTTCGATCAAGCCCAGGCCCGCACCTATTTGAGCGGCGTGCAGGCAAGTATCGAAGAGGGCAGCCTGCTGCTGTGGGTGGTGGTGCGCGACGAGCAAGTGATCGCCAGCGTGCAACTGGCGCTGTGCCTGAAAGCCAACGGCCTGAACCGCGCCGAAGTGCAAAAGCTGCTGGTACACAGCAGCGCCCGCCGCCATGGCCTGGGCCAACAGTTGATGAACACCCTGGAACTCGCCGCACGCCAGCACAAGCGCGGCCTGCTGTATCTGGACACCGAGGCCGGCTCCGGCGCCGAAGCCTTTTACCAGTCGCTGCGCTACACCAAGATCGGGGAGCTGCCCGACTACTGCCAAAGCCCGGACGGGCGCTACACCCCGACCGCCATCTACTTCAAGACCCTGGGGCAACCTGCATGATTCCTGGTGAATATCAGATCCAGCCTGGCGACATCGAACTCAACGTCGGCCGGCGCACCGTCACCCTCAGCGTGGCCAACAGCGGCGACCGGCCGATCCAGGTGGGCTCGCATTACCATTTTTTCGAGACCAACGACGCGCTGACCTTTGATCGCCCCGCCAGCCGGGGCACGCGCTTGAATATTCCGGCCGGGACGGCCGTGCGGTTCGAGCCGGGGCAAAGTCGCGACATCGAGTTGGTGGATTTGAGCGGCGGGCGGCGAGTTTTTGGATTTGCCGGGCGGATCATGGGCGACCTCGACTGATCGTTCCCACGCTCCGCGTGGGAACGCCGCCTGGGACGCTCCGCGCCCCGCCCTTAAAGTCGTGACGCAGAGCGTCACCGGATGCAGTCCCACGCAGAGCGTGGGAACGATCAAGGAATACGCACATGAAGATTTCCAGACAAGCCTACGCCGACATGTACGGCCCCACCGTCGGTGACAAGGTGCGCCTGGCCGACACCGACCTGTTCGTCGAAGTCGAACAGGACTTCACCGTCTACGGCGAAGAGGTCAAGTTCGGCGGCGGCAAAGTCATCCGCGACGGCCAGGGCCAAAGCCAACTGCTCGCCCATGAAGTGGTCGACACCTTGATCACCAATGCGCTGATCATCGACCACTGGGGCATCGTCAAGGCCGACGTCGGCCTCAAAAACGGCCGCATTCATGCGATCGGCAAGGCCGGCAACCCGGATATCCAGCCCGGCGTGACCATGGCCATCGGCGCCAGCACCGAGGTGATTGCCGGTGAAGGCATGATCCTCACCGCCGGCGGCATCGACAGCCACGTGCACTTCATTTGCCCGCAGCAGATCGAAGAAGCGCTGACCAGCGGCGTCACCACCATGATCGGCGGCGGCACCGGCCCGGCCACCGGCACCAACGCCACCACCTGCACCTCCGGCCCGTGGCACCTGGCGCGCATGCTGCAAGCCAGCGATTCGTTCCCGATGAACATCGGTTTCACCGGCAAGGGCAACGCCAGTTTGCCCGAGCCCCTGATCGAGCAGGTCAAGGCCGGCGCCATCGGTTTAAAGCTGCATGAAGACTGGGGCACCACCCCCGCCAGCATCGACAACTGCCTGAACGTGGCCGACCAGTACGACGTGCAGGTGGCGATCCACAGTGACACGCTCAACGAATCCGGCTTCGTCGAAACCACCCTGGCCGCGCTCAAAGGCCGCACCATCCACACCTACCACACCGAAGGCGCCGGTGGCGGCCATGCGCCGGACATCATCAAGGCCTGCGGCTTCGCCAACGTGCTGCCCAGCTCGACCAACCCGACGCGGCCGTTCACGCGCAACACCATCGACGAGCACCTGGACATGCTGATGGTCTGCCATCACCTGGACCCGAGCATTGCCGAAGACGTGGCCTTCGCCGAAAGCCGCATCCGCCGCGAGACCATCGCCGCCGAAGACATCCTGCACGACCTCGGCGCCTTTTCGATGATCAGCTCCGACAGTCAGGCCATGGGCCGTGTCGGCGAAGTGATCACGCGCACCTGGCAGACCGCCGACAAGATGAAAAAGCAGCGTGGCGCCCTGCCCGGCGACGGCCCCGGCAACGATAACTTCCGCGCCAAGCGCTACATCGCCAAGTACACCATCAACCCGGCGATCACTCACGGCGTCAGCCATATCGTCGGCTCGATTGAAGTGGGCAAGTGGGCTGATCTGGTGCTGTGGCGTCCGGCGTTCTTTGGCATCAAACCGACCTTGATCCTCAAGGGCGGCGCCATTGCTTCAAGCCTGATGGGTGACGCCAACGCCTCGATCCCCACGCCGCAACCGGTGCACTACCGCCCCATGTTCGCCAGCTTCGGCAGCTCGCTGCACGCCACCAGCCTGACCTTTATCAGCCAGGCCGCCCAGGACGCAGGCGTGCCCGAGGCGCTGGGGCTGAAGAAGCAGATTGCGGTGGTCAAGGGCTGTCGCGATGTGCAGAAAACCGACCTGATCCACAACGATTACCTGCCGCAGATCGAGGTTGACCCACAGACTTATCAGGTCAAGGCCGACGGCCAGTTGTTGTGGTGCGAACCGGCGGATGTATTGCCCATGGCCCAGCGCTACTTTTTGTTTTAACCCAGGCAAGCGTGCCGACGCCCCGGGTTATCTTGCGTTCCGGGGCGTGCGGTGCATTACCGGTCTACGTAGGCTGCCCGCTCAGAAGTGCTCGCGGGGGTCGAACGCGGCTTTTTCCGCCAGGGCTTGCCACAACGCCTTGACCTCATCGTCTGCCGCCTTGGGCATCACGGCTTTGAGCTGGATGAACAGAAAACCGCGTTCACCGGCCTTGTTCAACAACCCATGGCCCTTGGCGCGCATGCGTTGGCCGTTCTGGCTGCCGGCCGGCACTTTGAGGTTGATCTTGCCGGTAAGGGTCGGCACTGCGACTTCCGTGCCCAGCGCCAGCTCCCACGGGGCCAGCGGCAGGTTGATGATCAGGTTTTCGCCATCGACTTCGAACTTGGCGTGCGACGCAAACTTGATGATCAGGTACAGATCGCCATTGGCACCGCCGCCGACGCCCGGTGCCCCCTGGCCCTTGAGGCGGATACGCTCGCCATCGGCCACACCGGCCGGAATCTTCACATTCAGGCTTTTGACGGTGTTGCTGACATGCCGGCCGGAGGCGTCGTACTGCGGCACCTGAAAGCTGATCTGCTTGGATTCGGTGGACAGCGTTTCTTCAAGCGACACCGACAGCTGCATCTCCACGTCCTGGCCCTTGCGCCCGGTTGGACGGCGCTGGCCGCCACCAAAAGCATCGCCGCGCGCGCCGAAGATCGAACTGAAGAAGTCCGAGAAATCACCCGCGTCCTGGCCACCGCCAAAACCGCCACGGCTCTGCCAGCCCGGCGGCCCCTGAAACGGCTGGCCATGCTGGCCATATTTGCGCAGCTCATCGTACTCGGCGCGCTTGTCGGCGCTTTTGAGCGCTTCGTAGGCTTCGGACGCGTCTTTGAATTTCTCTTCGGCGTCCTTTTCCTTGCTCACGTCCGGGTGATACTTGCGTGCGAGCTTGCGATAGGCGGCCTTGATTTCCTTGTCATCGGCGCTCGGCTCGACACCCAGAATCTTGTAATAGTCTTTGAAATCCATCGGCGGTTCACCATCCTTAATCGAGATCGCACAGCCCGGGGCACAACGTGCGCTGCTTTGCACCTGTTGAGTGGTGTGGCCTGGGGGTGCGTCAAAGTGTTATCGGCGCTAGCCGTATGCAACAGATGTGGGGGCAAATACCCAACTTTCAAGCACGATTTAGCGGATAGTCGGCCTACGCATCCGCCCTCGAGTGGCATACACTGCGCGGCCGTTTTTTAACCGGAACCTGGAAGACATGAACAACACATCCCCAGCCCGTGCCTGCGGCATCGACTTCGGCACGTCCAACTCCACCGTCGGCTGGATCCGCCCCGGCGAGGAGACGCTTATCGCGCTGGAGGACGACAAGATCACGTTGCCGTCGGTGGTGTTCTTCAACTTCGAGGAGCGCCGCCCGGTGTACGGTCGCCTGGCGCTGCACGAATACCTGGAGAACTACGAAGGCCGGCTGATGCGCTCGCTCAAGAGCCTGCTGGGTTCCAAGCTGATCAAGCACGACACCAGCGTGCTCGGCACGGCCATGCCGTTCACCGACCTGCTGGCGCTGTTTATCGGCCAGCTCAAGAGCCGCGCCGAAGCCAACGCCGGTCGCGAGTTCGAAGAAGTGGTGCTGGGCCGCCCGGTGTTCTTCGTCGATGACGACCCCATGGCCGACCAGGAAGCGGAAAACACCCTGGTGGATGTGGCGCGCAAGATCGGTTTCAAGGACATCTCGTTCCAGTACGAGCCGATCGCGGCCGCGTTTGACTACGAGTCGACCATCGAGAAAGAAGAGCTGGTACTGATCGTCGACATCGGCGGCGGTACTTCAGACTTCTCGCTGGTGCGCCTGTCGCCGGACCGCCGTCACAACGACAACCGCCAGAGCGACATCCTCGCCACCGGCGGCGTGCACATCGGCGGCACCGACTTCGACAAACAGCTAAGCCTGCAAGGCATGATGCCGTTGTTCGGCTACGGCAGCCGCATGAAAAGCGGCGCCTACATGCCCACCAGCCACCACATGAACCTGGCCACCTGGCACACCATCAACTCGGTGTATTCGCAAAAATCCCAGCTGGCCCTGGGCAGCATGCGCTACGACATCGAAGACACCGGCGGCATCGACCGCCTGTTCAAGCTGATCGAACAGCGCGCCGGGCACTGGCTGGCCATGGAAGTGGAAGAAACCAAGATCCAGCTGACCCACGAAGACAACCGCCACGTGGCCCTGGACCGCATCGAAAAAGGCCTGAGCGTCGACCTCAGCCGAGCATTGTTCGAGTCGTCCATCGACGCGTTGCTGGAGCGTGTGCGCAACAGCGTCACCCAACTGCTTAACGATGCCTCGGTGAGCGTGGCCCAGGTGGACACGGTGTTCTTCACCGGCGGCTCCAGCGGCATTCCGGCACTGCGCCACAGCATCTCGGCCATGCTGCCGAATGCACGGCATGTGGAAGGTAATATCTTCGGCAGTATCGGCAGTGGTCTGGCGATTGAGGCGAGCAAGCGTTACGGCGCAATGGAGTAGATCGTTCCCACGCTCCGCGTGGGAATGCATCCTGTGACGCTCCGCGTCACGACTTCAACAGCGGACGCAGAGCGTCCAGGGCAGCATTCCCACGCAGAGCGTGGGAACGAGCTAACGGGCCAGTTAAACCATCCCCGCCAGCTTCAACTCACTCTTTAAATACGCATAATAAATCGGCCCCGCCACCACACCCGGCAGGCCGAACGCGGCTTCAAACACCAGCATCGCCAGCAGCAACTCCCAGGATTTGGCACTGATCTGCCCGCCGACAATGCGCGCGTTGAGGAAGTACTCGACCTTGTGGATCACGATCAAATACCCCAACGCCGCCACCGCCACCCAGATCGACAGCGACAGCGCGACGATGGTGATCAGGGTGTTGGAGATCAGGTTGCCGATCACCGGCAGCAGGCCGACCAGGAAGGTCAGCACGATCAGGGTTTTGGTCAGCGGCAGGTGGATACCGCACAGCGGCAACACGACGGCGAGAAAAATCGCAGTGAAGGCCGTATTAAGCGCGGCAATCTTGATCTGGGCGAAGACGATATTGCGAAACGCTTGGACCAACAGGTGCAGGCGGTCGAACAGCGCCGCAGCCAGGGGTTTGCGTTTGGTCAGGTCGGGCACACGCTGCAAGGCAATGATGGCGCCGAGCACCATGCCGATCAGCAGGGTGACGAACATGTGGGCGGCGTCTTTGCCGACCAGTTGCAGCTCGCTCAGGTGCTTGCTCAACCAATCGCCGATGGCCACGCGGAACTCGGCGGCACTGGCGGGCAGGTAGGCGTCGACGAACGGCGGCAGTTGCCCGCGCGCGCGGTCGACCACGCCCATGAATTTGTCCAGCGAAGCCCCGGGGTTTTCCGCCTCGTGGAGCAGGAAACTGATGGCGCCGGCAAAGATCAGGGTCAGCACGCTGACGATCAAGGTGCCCAGCAAGGCCACCGCCAGCCAACGCGCACGCCGGCCTTCGATCAACCGCTGCAACTGCGGGGTGAGCATGTTGACCAGTTCATAAACCAACAGGCCGGCCAGCAGGCTGGGCAGCAGCTTGAGTGGCAGCACCAGCAGGAGCCCGCCGAAAATGATGATGCAACTGACCAGCAACAACACGTGACGCTGAGAAAACGTTGGCATACAGCCTCAAAACGAACGGCGCTAAAGGATGGGCAGTCTGCCAGCCTTGAGGGAATCAAGCGAGAGGTCTGAATGGCGAACACCGGCAGTGTGGGAGCGGGCTTGCTCGCTCCCACAGGAGATAGGCGCTATCAGTTGCCTTTGAGGCAGGTGCTCATAAAGGTTTTACGCGCATCGCCGGCCAACGCCTTGGTTTTCGCCGTGGCATTGCAGTCTTTCATTTTCTGCTGCTGCGGAGTCAGGGTCTTGGCATCGTTGGCGGCCGGCGCCGACAGGCAGGTCTTCATAAAAGCCTTGCGGTCATCGCCCTTGAGCGTCTTGGTGGAGGCTTGGGCATTGCAGGTGGTCATTTTATTTTGCTGGGCTGTGGCAGCGAAGCCTTGGGAACACAGCAGCAGGCCCATCATCAACAACGGAATACGCAGCATCTTCATGGAGTTTTCTCCCTGTTGCCGTACCAAAGGGGCACGGCCTACGCAGCAGTGTAGTCAAAACCTGTTACATCTTCAGCGCCCACGGATATTCGACCGGCGGTACTGCTCCGGGGTGCAGCCGGCGTGACGCTGGAACATGGCGATAAACGCCGAGGCGGTGCTGTAGCCCAAGTCAAAGGCTACGTGTTGCACACTGCGGTCGCTGTCCAGGGCTTCGATGGCGGCGAGGTAACGCAGGCGCTGGCGCCATTCACCGAAGCTCATGCCCAGCTCGCGCACAAATTGGCGCGCCAACGTCCGCTCACTCACATGCACTTGCTCGGCCCACTGCGCCAGCGGGCGATTGTCGCCAGGCTCGGCCTGCATGCCCTCAAGTACGCCGAGCAAGCCGGGGTGGCGCGCGTAAGGCAGGAAGCAATCATGCATCGGCGCTTGCTTGAGCTGGTCCACCAGCACCTGGGCCAGGCGTATGTCGGCCTCGGTCTGCGCGATATTGACGTCACGCTGGGCAAAGTCGCTGAGGATGGCCTTGAGAATGTCACTGATCGCCAAGGTGCACGGCGCCTGCGGCAGTTGCGCGCAGAGCTCCGGGACCAGGCCCACGGAGCGATACACAATCGCCTGGGCATTGTAGGAACTGTGCTCGGTATTGGGGGGGATCCATACCGCGTACTGCGGCGGCGACATAAAGCGGTTGCCGGCCACTTCCATGCGCATCACGCCATTGGCCGAATAGTCCAGCGAGCCCCAACCATGCCGGTGCGGCGTGCACTCGGTGTCGGGGGCGAATTCGGAGTAGCGGAAGTAGACGGGGCTCGGCAGGCTACGAAAGTCCGCGAGGCGTACGGTGTGTCTGGCCATATTGTCTGGATACAAAGGTCGGTTGTCTGGATCGCAGTATAGGCTTCTATCCAGACAGGGGATAATCCCGGCTCATCAACACACCTGGTTTCTTTCGATGCAATACGCGTATCCCCTGCTGGCCATCTTTATCTGGGCCGGCAACACCGTGGTCAACAAACTGGCGGTGGGCTCGATCTTCCCCGCAGAAATCGGCTTTTACCGCTGGTTGCTGGCGGCGTTGCTGTTTACTCCGTTCATGCTCAAGCCGGTGCTGGCCAACTGGGCGCTGATCCGCCCGAACCTGGGCAAGATTTTCATCCTCGGCGTACTGGGCATGGCGGTGTATCAAAGCCTGGCCTACTACGCCGCGACGCTGACCAGCGCCACCAACATGGGCATCATCCTGTCGCTGATGCCCTTGATGTCGCTCACGGCCGCCATCATCAGCCTCGGCCAACGCCTTACCTTCGGCGCGTTGACCGGTGCGGTGCTGTCGTTCGCGGGCGTGGTCGTGGTGGTCTCGGCCGGCAACCTCGGCGCATTGCTGCAACACGGGCTTAACCTGGGTGACGCGATGATGCTGTTCGCTACCCTGGCCTACGCGGTCTACAGCACCCTGCTGAAAAAATGGCAATTGCGCCTGCCGCCGCTGGTGTTGCTGTATTTGCAGATACTGGTGGCGGTGGTGGTGCTGTTTCCGCTGTTCCTGTTCTCGGCCAAAGCCGGCTTGGGCTGGGCGAATATCCCGCTGGTGCTGTACGCGTGCCTGCTGGCGTCGATGCTGGCGCCACTGGCGTGGATGCACTCGGTGAAACACCTGGGGCCAAGCCGCACCACACTGTTTTTCAACTTGCTGCCGTTGATTACCGCCTTGATTGCGGCGGTGGTGCTGAAGGAAGAGTTGGCGCCGTATCACTTGGTCGGTGGCTTGCTGACCTTGGGTGGGGTGATTTTGTCGGAGCGTTGGATTACGCCGGTGCGTCGTGAGGTTGGCGTCGCCTGACAGATCGCTATCGCAGGCAAGCCAGCTCCCACATTCGACCCCATTCCAAAGCTGGAACCCGGTCGAATGTGGGAGCTGGCTTGCCTGCGATGAACGATAATCCGGTCTCCCGGTTAAACCCCCGCCGCCTTCAGCCGCCGGGCATGCTCGACAAACAACCGGATCGGCTCCGCACCTTTGCCCACCAACCCCATGGATTGGTTGACGATATCGAAGTGGTCCAGGGCGTAGTCATCACCGATGACCGTGCCCAAGTGTGAGCTGTAGCGCCCGACCATGCCGTCACATTGGCCCTGCTCACGCACAAAGCTGCGCGCAAACAGCCGGCAACTGCGATTGGTGCCATCCAGCAGGTTGCGCCCACGGTCGGTCTTGCCTGGCTGCAAGGTGCCGGACCACGAGTAATAACGCACGCCGTTGACCACCTCGGCGCCCTGCCCGCCCCAGATTTCGGGCAGCCCTTGGGGATACTGGCGGTTGAACAAGGCCACACCGTCACGGGTCAGGGATTGATGCGAGGCCTGCAAGTCGGCCTTGAAGCGCGGGCCGCGATAGCCGGTTTCCAGCAGGCCCATTACCCAGGCAACCAGATGAAACGCCGCGCTCATCAGCCTGCCTTTCACGCTGGCCGGCGGGTAATGGGCGTGGATATGGTCCGCCAGTTCCGAGCCATGGTTGGGCCCGGCCACCGACGTCACGGACGCCACCCACTGCGGGCGCAGGGCGGCGGCATAACGCGCGGTGAGCGCGCCCTGGCTGTGGCCGATCAGGTTGACCTTATCGGCGCCGGTCTCGCGGCGGATCTGTTCGATGTGCGCCAGCAACTGCTCGCCGCGCACCTCGCTGGCATCCAGCGGCGCCACCTGAATGGCAAATACCTGCGCCCCACCCGCTCGCAGCGCCGGGACAATGCCGTACCAGTAAGGGAAAAAGCCTACGCGCACAAAGCCCAGCATGCCGGGCACCAGCACCAAGGGGTAACGCGTGGCGAGGGAATCGGGCATGGGCCGGCATCCAGTTCGGAAAGCGATAATGCCATCCTAGACCAGCCGACATGACTGCCCCATGACTAAGCCGTTTGGAAGTGCCCGGTCAGACGGTGTGAAATCCGATAAAACTTTTTGCGTCAGCCAGGACTCACAACTTGGAGTGATCACGCCGACAGAGCGTGGCGCAAAACCGGATTAGCACCAGGAGATTGAGATGACCCAAGCAAACTTGACCGACGTTGCAACCCTGCGCAGCCGCGCCCGCCAGCACGTCGAAAACGGCGCCGTGACCGAAGGTTACGATGCCGACCGTGAGGAAATTATCCGCCTGCTCAACGAGTCGCTGGCCACTGAACTGGTCTGCGTGTTGCGCTACAAGCGTCACTACTTCATGGCCAGCGGCCTGAAAGCCAGTGTCGCCGCCGATGAGTTCCTGGAGCACGCCACTCAGGAAGCCGAACACGCCGACAAACTGGCCGAGCGCATCGTGCAACTGGGCGGTGAGCCGGAGTTCAACCCCGACCTGCTGTCGAAGAACTCCCACGCTCAATACGTGGCCGGCAATACTTTGAAGGAAATGGTCTACGAAGACCTGGTGGCCGAACGGATCGCGGTGGACAGCTATCGCGAAATCATCCAGTACATCGGTGATAAAGACCCGACTACACGTCGAATCTTCGAAGACATCCTGGCCCAGGAAGAAGAACACGCCGATGACATGGCGGATATTCTGCAGGACCTGTAACTAACACCACAAAACAGTGTGGGAGCGGGCTTGCTCGCTCCCACATTTGGCTAGCGTTCCTTCTGTTATTTCACGGTTTTCGGCGCCTTGCCTTCTTTCATCTGTTGCAGCAACGGTGCGCACTGGTTGGGCTCATCCCCGCTTGGTGCGACCAATGCCAGCAAACCGGCAGCCGGCCCGGCGATCACACCCAGCGCGACCATCCCGGCCCCCCGCAACATCAACGGCACCGCTTTCACACCAGCATTGGGCTTGATAAATGGGCCGTTGACGTACAGCGGCGAGCGCAGGGAAAAGAGGCGGAAGCCTTTTGATTCGGGCGTGATGGTCAAGTCCAACTGCTCGGTCGCCATGTTCGCCGTGCCATCGATATAAATGATCGCGTTCTCGGTATCGAATACAAACAGCCGCGTCGTCGCCAGACCCGTCTTGATGCCAAAATCCGCCGCCGCGCAGTTGATCTTCACTTCCTTGTCGCCAAACAAGCGGCCGACCACGTAGTTGCCCACGTTGAGCCCGGCAATTTCCATCAGGCCGCGGCTGATGGCGCCGTCGTTGATCAGCATTTTCAGGTCACCGTTGGAGCTGCCCAACAGGGCCGCCACGGAGTTGCCGCGCCCGGAAATATCGGCATCGCCGTTGAGCTCACCAAAGCTGGTTTTCATCGGCTCGAACGTCGGGAACAGCTGCTTGAGCTTGAAGTTGCGTGCGGTCAGCCTGGCGTGCCCTTCCATCGGCGTGATACGCCCGTTCAAGCGAATCTGCGCATCCAGCTTGCCACCCGCCACACCAAAGCGCAGGGGTTGCAGGCTCAGCTCGCCGTCGTTGAGGACCAAGTGGGTGTAGAGGTCGGTGAACGGCAAGTCGGCGCTGTGCACGATGCGTTTGCCGGTAAATTCCACATCGGCGTCCATGTCGCGCCAGCGCTCGGTGCGGAACTCTTCCACCGGCAGCACTTTGGTTGCCGGTTGCTTGCTCTCGCCACCACGGGCCTTTTGCTTGGCGTTGGAGTCGGCACCGATCAACGGTGCAAGGTCAGTCATCAGCAGTTGGTTGGACACCAGCGTACCGCTGAGCTTGGGGCGTGGCTGGCTGGCGACATAACTGAGGTTGCCGTGGATATCACTGTTGCCGATCTTGCCGTTGAAGTTTTCGTAGGTGAATGACGCGCCGCTGGCCTCATGCAGCTTGGCGATCAGATGGCCGTCGGTGGCATAGGCCGGAGAATCGGGCAGCGTTACGCCGGTCAGCGGGTAAAGGTTGCCCAGGCTGCTGCCGGACAGTTTCAGCCGCAGGTCCAGGGCCCCCAGGTTCAGCGGGTCGGTCAGGGTGCCGGCCAGTGCGATGCTGGTGTCGGCGATTTTCACTTGCGCTTGCAACGGGAACGGCTTGGCCGCGTCCTGCAAGGCCAGCAGCCCGCCGATCTTGCCGGTGCCGTCGAGTTTCTGGCCGTGGTACTGGCCTTTGACCTTGAGACCGAATGCGTAGTCCTGGGGCGCCGAGCCTTTTTCCAGGGCCTTCTTGGCGTCCGCGTCGCCGACAATTTCACCGAAGGGAATCGGCTTGCCGAGCAGGTCAATGATCACGTCCAGTTGGGTCTTGAGGGTTTGGTCGTCGAGGGTGACGTGGCCCTTGTCGAAGCCGATGGAACCGATGTCCACCACCCAGCTGGAAGGCTCGGCGTCGGGGTCTTTGGGATCGAACGTGAAGGTCCAGTTGGCGCGACCGTCAGCCAGGCGCTGCAAGTCGGCACTTGGCTCGGTGAGGTCGATACGCGGGATCACCACGCGTTGGGCCAGCAAGGCCAGGGGCGAAATGCGCAATTCCACGCGCTTGAGCGTGACCATCTGCGGTTTTTTTGACCAGTCCGGATTGCCCAGGGTCAGGTCTTCGGCAATCACGTGGGGCCACGGCACCCAGGCCCGCCAACCGCCTTCATCGGGCTCGCGCGCCCACACTACGGCGAGGTTGCCATTAATGGCAAACGGGCGATGCAACTCTTCGGAGACGTTGGCATTGAGCGGCGGCTTGATGCGGTTCCAATCAAAAAATACCAGCACCAAGACCAGGATGGCGATTAACACCGCGAAGCTGGCGCAGCTCCAAACCACGATTTTACGAGTGCGCGTCATTGCACAGGACTCCTCAACACAGATAGCAAAACTACAGCTTATAAGGCTACGACTGGCAAACCGCCCAGGGGTTTAACCCGAACAGCGATTTAGTCGCAATAAGCCACTTTCCTGATCGATCAGACCGTTTTCATCATCGACGGCGCACCATTGTTACCCACGTTCGTGTCGAAAATACCCACCGCGGTGCAAAAGCGCGGGCTTGAGAGGCGCGTTCTAGAGCCTCTGCGGGGAACAATCAATTCTGTTGATTATTACCATTGTGTTTATGAACTTTTATATCGACTTCTCGAGAGTAACATTAGCCCTGTACCCACTTTATCGCCCTCCCAAGGAGCAACCCATCATGAAACGCCAAATACTCGCTACTGTTCTGCTGTCGGTCCTGGCTTCCAGCGCATTTGCCCTGCCAGCCGCTGAACAAGCTACCCCACAGAACAAAGCTCAAGCCGTTCAGTCGAGCCAGACCCTGGCCCGCAGCGGTTCGCAAGAAGATGAAAACCGTGACTACGCCAAAGGCGCTGTAGCTGAAAATGGTCGCAACCGCCTGGAAGAGAAAGGTCTGGTAGAAGGCGGCGCTGAACAAGCCAACAAACGCGCCTACACCGAAGGCGTTGCTGAAGGTGGCCGTGATCGCCTGGAACAGAAAGGCCTGGTAGAAGGTGGCGCTGAACAAGCCAACGAACGCGCTTACACCGAAGGCGTTGCTGAAGGCGGTGCTGACCGTCTGCAAGAACTGCATCAAGCACAGAGCTAAGCCCGTGGTGGCCGAGAAAAAAGCCCGATCAGAAGATCGGGCTTTTGCTTTTATCTAGACTGCATCACACCCTGAACACCCCGCCAAGTTCGACGTAGATGAAGCTGTTTTGCTAGAGTGCAACGCTGTACTTGCCGACAAAGCCCGCCCGCCGATGCTGCCCCGCGCCGAACAAAAGCAACAGACCCGCCTCGCCTTGATGGACGCAGCCCGCCATCTGATGGAGTGTGGCCGTGGGTTCGGCAGCCTGAGCCTGCGCGAAGTGGCCAAGACCGCCGGGATCGTGCCGACCGGGTTCTATCGTCATTTTGAGGATATGGACCAGCTGGGGCTCGTGCTGGTGAGTGAAGTCGGCCAGACCTTTCGCGCCACCATTCGCCTGGTCCGTCACAACGAATTCGTGATGGGCGGCATCATCGATGCCTCTGTGCGGATCTTTCTCGACGTGGTTTCGGCCAACCGCTCGCAATTCCTGTTCCTGGCCCGCGAGCAATACGGTGGCTGCCTGGCCGTGCGCCAAGCCATCGGCGCCCTGCGCGAAGACATCACCCGCGACCTGGCCGCCGACCTCACCTTGATGCCCAAGCTCCAGCACCTGGATGCCGACGGCCTGCACGTCATGGCCGATCTGATCGTCAAGAGCGTGTTCGCCACCCTGCCCGACATCATCGACCCTCCGGCCCAGGCCCTGCCTGCGCACCTTACGCCCCAGGCGAAAATCACCCAGCAACTGCGCTTTATCTTTATCGGCCTCAAGCATTGGCAAGGGCTGGGCAGTACCGAATAACCCCGGTCAGCCCGCGGTGTGGAAGCGCTTGGCGGTGGTGTAGTGCTTTTTCCAGTAGCTGTTGCTCAATGAATCGATACGCACGCGTTTGCCGGTGCTGGGCGAATGAATGAATTTGCCCTTGCCGATATAAAGGCCGACATGGCTGACCTGGCCGCGCCCATTACCTTTGAAAAATACCGCGTCGCCGGGCTTGAGTGCCTCGCGCTGAACGGTTGCGGCGCTTGATCGATGCATTTCTGTGGTGGTGCGCGGCAGACGGATATTGGCTTCGGTCTTGAACAGGTAGACCAGGAAGCTGCTGCAATCAAACCCGTGGTCAACCTTGGTACCGCCACTTTTATAGGGCGTGCCGAGCAGCTCGTGGGCACGATCGATCACGTTGTCGATGGTGGCGGTGGGCTCGAAGGACACAGGCGCTTTTAAATTGGCCGAAGCCGGTATGACCGCGCAGGACAAGCTGACAATGAGTGAAACTAAAAATACCTTGAACATGATCGGCGTCGCAGTGGATTAAACACGGCGCACATCGTAATGAAACAGCGCGTAACTTTTTGAACGGCAAATCCTGCAATCGCGTAGGAAAACTCCGAGAAAAACCAAGTGCGAAACAGATGAAAGAAGTTTCATCCGCCTGGCAACAGACCTAAACGCAAAACGCCCACATCCAGTGCTATAAACCCGATAACGCACCAAATTGAAGCGCGACAGGCATCGACTGACGCCCTGTTCGGTGGCATGTCAGATATTACCTACAAGGGTTTTCCGCCCTTACACAGGGTTGGCAAGCCCCTTGCTCTAGCTCCCTTATCGCTCATAGCTGGAAGCCTCCTGATGCTGGTGATCCACCGCCGAATCGCCCCCCAAGCCCTCTGGGCCGCCGAACTGCTGCTGAACTTCGAAGCGCGCAGCAAAAGCCGCCTGCGCTGTTTCAGTGCCGACGGCGAAGACGTCGGCCTGTTTCTGGAGCGTGGCCAGCCGCCGCTGCACGATGGCGAATGCCTGCAAGCGGAAGACGGGCGCGTGGTACGTGTGGTCGCCCGCCCTGAACAGCTGCTGCACGTAACCTGCAGCAATGCCTTCGAACTGACCCGCGCGGCCTATCACCTCGGCAACCGCCATGTGGCCTTGCAAGTCGGCGACGGCTGGCTGCGCCTGCTTGATGACTACGTGCTCAAGGCCATGCTCGAACAGCTCGGCGCCACCACGCAAACCCTCGAGGCTCCGTTCCAGCCGGAACACGGCGCCTATGGCGGCGGCCATCACCATTCGCGCCATGGCGACGAAGACTTCAACTACCCGCCCAAGCTCCACCAGTTCGGCGTACGTCTATGAACCCAGCCTGGGCGCTGTTGCGTCTGGCCAGTCCGCAATTGCCGATTGGTGGCTACAGCTATTCCCAAGGCCTGGAGATGGCGGTGGATGACGGCCGCGTCAATGATGCAGCCAGTGCCCTGCGCTGGATCAGCGATCAGTTACTGCTCAATCTCGCCCGTTTTGAGGCGCCGTTGTTGCTCGCCCATTGCCGCGCCGCCGCCGAACAGGATTGGCCGCGTTTGGCGCAGCTGTGCGAAGAGCACCGCGCCAGCCGCGAGACGCGCGAGCTGTATCAGGAGAGCCGGCAGATGGGCTATTCCCTGCAACAGCTGCTCAACGGCTTACCGGAGCTGGACGACGCCGCACGCGACTTCCTGGCTCACCGTGATGAGCCGCACCTGGCTCTGGGCTGGGCGTTGGCCGCCCGCGCCTGGCACATCAGCCCCGATGACGCCCTGGCCGCGTGGCTGTGGAGCTGGCTGGAAAACCAATTGGCGGTGCTGATGAAAACCCTTCCGCTGGGCCAGCAAGCCGCCCAACGCCTGACCAGCCAATTGCTGCCCCTGCTGCAACAAGCCCAGCAGGACGCCGCACACATCGACCCTATCCATTTCGGCAGCGCCGCGTTCGGCCTGTCCCTGGCGTGTATGGCCCATGAGCGCCAATACAGCCGCCTGTTTCGTTCCTAGGAGACCTATATGAACACACAACCTTTGCGTGTCGGCATCGGCGGCCCGGTGGGCTCCGGCAAGACCGCACTGACCCTGGCGCTGTGCCTGGCGCTGCGCGACCGCTACAACCTGGCGGTGGTCACCAACGATATCTACACCCGCGAAGACGCGGACTTCCTGGTGCGCAACCAGGCCCTGGCGCCCGAGCGCATCATCGGCGTGGAAACCGGCGGCTGCCCGCACACGGCCATCCGTGAAGACGCCTCGATCAACCTCGAAGCGGTGGACCAACTCAACCGCCGCTTCCCCGGCCTGGACCTGATCCTGGTGGAGTCCGGCGGCGACAATTTGTCGGCCACGTTCAGCCCGGAACTGTCAGACCTGACCATCTACGTGATCGATGTGTCTGCAGGTGACAAGCTGCCGCGCAAGGGCGGGCCCGGTATTTGCAAATCCGATTTGCTGGTGATCAACAAGATCGACCTGGCACCCCTGGTCGGCGCCTCGCTGGAACTGATGAACAGTGACACCACACGCATGCGCAACGGTAAGCCCTTTGTGTTCAGCAACCAGAAAACCGGCGTCGGCCTGGATGAAATCGTCGCCTTTATCGAACGTCAGGGCTTGCTGACTGCGGCCTGATCCCACCCCCAAAAAGGAGCCTGTATGGGTCTCAACAAACTTCTCGCTACCGCTGCCCTGCTGCTGGCACCGGCCCTTGCCTTCGCTCACCCAGGGCATGGCGATAATGGGCTGGTGGCCGGTATCAGCCACCCATTGGGCGGTATTGATCATTTACTGGCCATGGTCGCCGTCGGCCTGTGGGCCGCGCAGCAACAAGGCAAGGCGCGCTGGGCACTGCCTTGCACCTTTGTCGGCACCATGCTGATCGGCGGCCTGCTCGGCTTTGAAGGCCTGGAACTGCCGGCGCTGGAAAGCGGGATTGCCGCCTCGGTACTGGCGCTGGGCCTTGCAGTGGCGCTGGCAGTACGGCCGCCGCTGTTTGTGGCGGTGGCGGCGACGGCGCTGTTTGCGCTGTTCCACGGTGTGGCGCACGGCCTGGAGCTGCCGGACATGTCCAGCCCGTGGGCGTACGCCGCCGGTTTTGTCGGCGCGACGGCGGCACTGCATGCGGCTGGGTATGCCGTGGTGCGTTTTCTGCCGGCCGCTGCTGCACCGTTGGTACGGATTGCCGGGGCAGCTTCGGCGGCGACTGGGGTGTGGTTGCTGGCGGGCTGATTGGCGCCGCTGCTAAGGGCCCCATGCTTGATCGTTCCCACGCTCTGCGTGGGAATGCAGCCCTGGACGCTCCGCGTCCCAAAGCCTGACGCAGAGCGTCACGAAATGCATTCCCACGCAGAGCGTGGGAACGATCAGCCTGCTACCATGCGCGCCTACACCTCTGCCGTGACGACGCCAGCCGATGCCCATCGCTTCCCAACCTTCCTTGAATGCCGTGCTCACGCACTTCCACACCCTGATCGTGCCGCTGTGGCAAGGCCCGGGCTGGAACGCCGACCTGGCGCTGCCCTACGAGGCGCTGGGCGCCGATCACCAGCCATTGCCCCCGCAACGCTACCGCGCCATGGCCTGCGCCCGGCAGTTGTACCTGTTCGCCAGCCTGATCGGCGAGCCCGGTGCAGCGTTTGCCGAAGAGCGTGCAGCGGCGCTGTTTCGTTCGCTGCAACGGCACTTCCATGATGCCGAGCATGGCGGCTGGTTCTACAGCATCGACGCCCACGGCAAACCGCTGGACAAGCGCAAAGACCTCTACACCCACGCCTTCATCATCTTCGCCTGCGCCCACTATTGGGCCAAGGTACGCGAGCCGTTGGTGGAGTCGGTACTCGACGCGGCCCTGGCCGTGGTCGCCGAACGTTTCGCCACCGGCGACGGCCTGTACGAAGCGGTGCTGGAGCGCAACTGGTCATCCCTCAAGTCCGGCCCCCTGCAAAATCCGCTGATGCACCTGGCCGAAGGTTTCCTCGCCACGCTGGCCGTGCGTGAAGACGCGGTCACACAGGATGCGCTGCTGGACCTCACCACGGCCCTGCAGAAGCGCTTCATCGACCGCCAGCACGGCGTGATGATGGAAAAACCGCTGGGCGCGGTGGATAACTGGTTTGAGCCGGGGCATCAATTCGAGTGGTTCTTTTTGCTCGAATCGTCAGACGTGCTGCGCGGCACACCCTTGCATGCCTCGCTGACGCGGGCATTTGCCTATGCAGAGCTCAAGGGTGTGGATAAGTTAAGTGGCGCAGTCAGCGGCATGCTCGCCCTGGACGGCAGCGTGCGCGACGGCACGCAACGGATCTGGGCCCAGGCTGAATACCTGCGGGCGCTGACCCTGCGGCCGGGCAGTGAGGCGGTGTTGCAGCGCCAATTGCTGGCGCTGCAACAGCACTTTTTGCATGAGAAAGGCTGGCACGAGTGCCTGGATGCCAAAGGCGCGGTGAGCCGACGGGATATGCCGTCGACTACGCCGTATCACCTGGCGACCTGCTATCAGGGGCTGATCCAGCATCTGGGTTGACCTTTAGTGCCTCATCGCAGGCAAGCCAGTTCCCACATTTTGATGTGTGAACACAGTCAAATGTGGGAGCTGGCTTGCCTGCGATAGCCTCACCTCGGTCTACCTGGCTGTCACGCAACCCACTTGCGATCCCCGGTAAAACTGATCGTCAACCAACGCGCCGCATCCGGCGTACCCAAGCCTGTGGATATCTCCTCGCGCAGCTCATCAAGCGTCGCGACGTTAGCCACCGGGTAATTGGCCGGCAACACCACATGAATCTCGATAAACCGCGCCCGCCCGTGCTTTTGCACGTAGGACACGTAGTCATCGAAACCATGCCTGGCCTGGGCCGCGTCCATCACTTCACGCACCTTGTCGTCCAGGTGGTCCGGGGCGATGCCCAGCACCTCGCGCAACGCCGGGCGCAGGATCTTGAACGCCGGCGCCAGCATGCTCAGGGCCAGCAGAATCAGGATCAATGGGTCGACATACACCGCCCACTCGCCATAGCCCTGGGACTTGAGCAACAGCGCGGCAAGAAAGCTGATCAGCAAGCCCACCGACAGCATCGCGTCCACCAGCCAACTGATGTTGTCGAACTGGATCAGTGAAGATTTCAGCGTGCGATTGCGATAGCGCACGTAAAAGAAGTAGGCGAACTCGACCACGGTAAACACCGCCGCGTAGACGATCACCAGCCCCAATTCGATTTCACGCCCGCCATTGATAATGCCGAACACGCCGTTGAGAAACGCGTAGATCGCGATCAGCAACAGGAAGCTGCCTTCGATCAGCAGCACCATCGGCTCCAGGTGCCAGTAGCCGAACTGGAAGCGCTCGTTGCTTTTCTTGGCGATCAACTTGGCCGTGATCAGCATCAACACCTTGATGGCGGTGGCGATCAGCGAGAAAAAGCCGTCGAACAGAATGGATTGGGCGCCGGATATCACACCCGTGACAATCCCGGCGATCGCGACCGCGAACATCAGAATCGTCGATTGTTTGAGCAGTGCCTGCTCACCTCGGTTACTCACATTTCCTCCCGTCAAAACCTTTAAACCGCACAGTGCGGAGGGGTTTTCAGGCGTGGAGTGTACCTTATGTCCTGTTTTGGCCGATTTGACGCCTTCGCAGGCAAGCCAGCTCCCACACTTGACCGAGTGAACCCGATCAAATGTGGGAGCTGGCTTGCCTGCGATAGCCGCAACGCGGTCTTAAGCCTTACTTGGCCCCACGCTCAATCGCAAACCCAGCCCAGGTCTGGCTCACCGGCATCAGCTCCAACCGGTTGATGTTCACGTGCGCCGGGGTATTCATCACCCAGAAGATCGTGTCGGCAATGTCCTGCGGCTGGATCGGCTCGGCACCGGCATAGGTCGCGTCATAACGCGCCTGGTCACCGCCAAAGCGCACCAGCGAGAACTCGCTCTCACACAGGCCCGGCTCGATGTTGGTCACACGCACGCCGGTGCCTTGCAGGTCGCAACGCAGGTTCAGCGAGAACTGCTTCACGAACGCCTTGGAGCCGCCATACACGTGGCTGCCCGGGTACGGGTAGTTACCGGCGATGGAGCCCAGGTTGATGATGCCGGCGCCACGGCCATGGGCGATCAGGCGCGGCAACAGCAGGTTGGTGGTGGTCAGCAGGCCTTTGATGTTGGTGTCGACCATGGTTTCCCAGTCGTCGAGGCTGCACTTGGGCGCAGGGTCGGTGCCCACGGCCAGGCCGGCGTTATTGATCAGCCCGCGCAGCTTGGCGAACGACGGCGGCAGGTTGGCGATGGCCTCTTCCATACCCTTGCGGTCACGCACGTCCACCACCAGGCCATGCACTTCGGTCTGCTTGGAAAGCTCTTCGACCAAGGCATTCAAACGCTCAGCACGACGGCCGGTAAGCACCAGTTTCCAGCCGGCGTCGGCAAAACGACGGGCGCAAGCTTCGCCGAAACCTGAGGTGGCGCCAGTAATAAACAGCGTGTCGGACATGGTGTTCTCCTTGCGGGCATCGGGAAAAAAACAGCCAGCAGAATGCCCTTACGCCGCGATTGCGGCAACCGCTAAGCGCATAACTTCATGCACGACTGGCTGTTTTTTGATCACCCCAAGCAAAGCCTTATAGAACGTGGCTTGCAGCCATATGCACGCAGGTTATCCACAGCTGCGCCCACAGTCTTTGGGGGCAAGTGTAAAAAGCCCCAGGCCGCTCTATACAAGGCTTACAGACGGTTTTAGAAAGTTTTTTGCTTGACCTTGGCCGGGGCGTATGTAGCCCAATGGCAAGAGGGAAAATCCGAACGATGGCTCCAGGCCAGTCATTCCGGCCCCTGCGGCGGTCTTTCCAGAGTTTAGTCACAGACTTATCCACAGGCTGATCCGACATAAATCAGTCATATACCTGTGTCTTTAAACAGGTTGACAAAGCCCTCGGCAGGCCAGCAAAAACCGGCTGATCAATAAACAACCACCACGCTGCAAGCCACGGTTTTAAAGGCTTGCAGCCAGCTACTCCCACGTTACCCACAGCCGGTTCCACAGCGGATGGGGACAAGTCAAAACTGTGACAAAACAGGGATTTGCGGCGGCTATATGTCGCGCTTTGGAGGTGGGCTGGATTTGTTTTCCACAATTTGGCGGGAGCACTGAAAACACCCCAAAAACACATGTGGATGATCGTTGGATGATCGTTCCCACGCTCCGCGTGGGAATGCAGCAAAGGACGCTCCGCGTCCCCAAGCGTGACGCGGAGCGTCACAAGCGGCATTCCCACGCAGAGCGTGGGAACGATCAGGGGCAGGGATCAATGCCCGCCGAGGTAGGCGTTGCGCACTTCCTCATTCACCAGCAATTCCTTGCCGGTGCCCGTCAGGCGAATCTCGCCGTTGACCATCACATAGGCCCGGTCCGACAGGCGCAGCGCGTGGTTGGCGTTCTGTTCCACCAGGAAGATGGTCATCCCGGTGGCCGCCAGCTCGCGCAGTGTGGCAAAGATCTGCTTCACCACAATGGGCGCCAGGCCCAGGCTCGGTTCATCCAGCAACAGCAACTTGGGCCGGCTCATCAGCGCTCGAGCGATGGCGAGCATTTGCTGCTCACCACCGGACATAGTCATTGCGCGCTGGGTGCGCCGCTCCTTGAGCCGTGGGAACAGCTCGAACATGCGCTGCATGTCTTCCTGCGCATACTTGTCACCAATCGGGATGGTGCCCATCAGCAGGTTTTCCTCGACGGTCATGTCGGGGAACACCCGCCGCCCTTCCGGCGACTGCGCAATGCCGTTGGAGGCGATGTAGTGGGACGACTTGTGGGTAATGTCGACGCCGTTGTACAGAATCTGCCCGGACTCGGCGCGCGGCTGGCCGAAAATCGACATCAGCAGCGTGGATTTACCCGCGCCGTTGGAGCCGATCAGGCTCACGGTTTCGCCTTCGTTGATGTGCAGCGAGACTTTTTTGAGGGCCTGGATAGGGCCGTAAAACACGTCCAGGTCCTTCATTTCGAGGATAGGCGCACTCATACCAGCTCCTCTTCGTCTGCGCCCAGGTAGGCGGCGATCACTTTCGGGTCGTTGCGGATTGCATCCGGGCCGCCTTCGGCGATCACGTTGCCGTGGTCGAGCACCACGATGTGGTCGGAAATACTCATCACCATGCCCATGTCGTGTTCAATCAGCACCACCGTGAGGTCGTGTTCGTCGCGCAGCAGGCGAATCATCGCGCTGAGGGCTTCGGTTTCCTGCGGGTTGAGGCCGGCTGCCGGTTCGTCCAGGCAGATAATTTGCGGCCGCGTGCACATGGCGCGGGCGATCTCCAGGCGGCGTTGCTGCCCGTAGGAAAGCTCACCGGCCAGGCGGTTGGCGCAATCCACCAGGTCCACCACTTCGAGCCAGTAAAACGCGTGGTCGAGGGCATCGCTCTCGGCCTTGAGGTAGCCCTTGGTGTTGAGGATGCCCGCCAGCATGTTGCGGTTGACCCACATGTGCTGGGCCACCAGCAGGTTTTCCAGCACCGACATTTCCTTGAACAGGCGAATGTTCTGGAAGGTCCGCGCCAACCCGGCGCGGTTGACCAGGTGGGTGCCGCCGAACATCTTGTAGTACACGCGGCTGAAGAAGCTTTTTGGCGAAACGAAGTCGACGGCCTTGAAGCGTTCGCCGAGCAACTGGATCACATTGGTCTGTTTGCCGCGAATGTTCAGTTCGATCTTGCCGCCGCTGGCTTTGTAGAAGCCGGTGAGGCAGTTGAACACCGTGGTCTTGCCCGCACCGTTAGGGCCGATCAGGGCAAAGATCGAGTTGCGTTTGACCTGCAGACTTACATCGCTCAAGGCCTTGATGCCACCGAAGTGCATCATCAGGTGCTCTACGGAAAGGACGACTTCCTTGCTCATGGCGCCACTCCTTTACGTGGGGTCACACCGGTTCGGCTGATGCGGATCAAGCCGCGCGGTCGCCAGATCATCATCACCACCATCAACACGCCAAACAGCAGCACACGGTATTCAGAGAAGCTTCGCAGCAGTTCAGGCGCAACCGTCAATACGAACGCCGCAATCACCACGCCGACTGTCGAGCCCATGCCGCCCAATACCACGATGGCCAGGATCAGCGCCGATTCGAAGAAGGTAAATGACGACGGGTTGACGAAGCCCTGGTAGCTGGCGAAGAACACCCCGGCCAGGCCCGCAGTCGAGGCCCCGATAGTGAACGCCGAGAGCTTGACCAGCACGTGGTTCAGGCCCATGGAACGGCAGGCGATTTCATCTTCGCGCAAGGCTTCCCAGGCACGGCCGACCGGCATGCGGGTCAGGCGGTGCTTGATGTACAGCACGGCCAGCACTACCAGAAACAGCACGATGTAGATGAACATGAACTTGATGTTGGGGTTGTAATCGATGCCGAAGAACTCGTGGAACGGAATTCCGCCGTCCTTGGCCTTGCGCCCGAATTCCAGGCCGAGAAAGGTCGGCGAAGGCACTGGCATACCGTTGGGGCCACCGGTGAACGACAGCCAGTTGTTGAGCACCAGGCGGATGATTTCACCGAAGCCCAGGGTCACAATGGCCAGGTAATCGCCGTGCATTCGCAGCACCGGGAACCCGAGTATGCAACCCGCCAGCGCCGCAGCGATGGCCGCCAGAGGCAACACACTCCAGAAACCCAGGCCCAGGTATTGGTAACCGAGTGCCAGGCCGTAGGCGCCGATGGCGTAGAACGCCACGTAACCCAGGTCGAGCAAGCCGGCCAGGCCCACCACGATGTTCAGGCCAAGGCCGAGCAACACGTAGATCAGCCCGAGGATGACCACGGTCAGCAGGTACTTGTTGGCGAAGATCGGGAACACGATGGCGATCACGATCAATGCCGGGATGATCCAGCGCAGCCGCGACTTGTAGTCCGGCGGCAACACGTGCACGCCGGAGCCGCTGCTCTCGAAGCCCTGCAGGACCTTGATGCCCTTGGGGGTTTGCAGGAACAGGCTCAAGGCAAAGCGCCCGATCATCACAATGGCGACCAACGTGGCCACCCGCGCAGGTTCCAGGTTGAAGCTGTAGCCGTCGAGCACCACGCCGACGATCGGGCCGAACACGATCAACGAAATCAGCCCGGCAAGGACCGTATCGACCACACTTTTCTTGATATCGATAGATTTGGCAGCAGACATGTTTACACCTTAGCCACGAGTGGGCGACCAAGCAGGCCCTGAGGACGGAAGATCAGAATCACCACCAGCAGGGAGAAGCTGAACACGTCTTTGTAGTCAGAGTTGATCAACCCCGAGAACAACGACTCGGAGATACCCAGGATGATCCCGCCCAACATCGCCCCAGGCAGGGAGCCGATGCCGCCGAGTACCGCTGCGGTAAATGCCTTGATGCCGATGATGAAGCCGGCGTAGAAGTCGAAGGTGCCGTAGTTGAGGGTGATCAGCACGCCGGCCAGGGCGGCCATGGCGGCACCGATGACGAACACGTAGGAGATCACACGGTCGGTGTTGATGCCCAGGATCGAGGCCATCTTGCGGTCTTGCTGGGTGGCGCGGCACATGCGGCCGAGCTTGGTGTATTTGATGATGTAGGTCAGCAGGCCCATGCCGAGAAACGCGGCCACCAGGATAAACACCTTGGTGTAGGTCAACTGCACGAAGCCCGTGCCGATATCAACGCGCCAGGCGCCGGCCAGCAGGGTTGGAATACCTTGTTGTTTCGCGCCCTGAGCGATCTGCGCATAGTTTTGCAGGATCAGGGAGATACCGATGGCGCTGATCAGCGGTGCCAGTCGGGTGGAGTTGCGCAGCGGTTTGTAGGCGACACGCTCGATGACCCAACCATAAACGCCGGTGACGACCACGGTGAAGATCAAGGTGCCGAGAATGAGCAGCGGGAAGGATTCGATGCCGAAGTAAGCCAGCAGTGCCAGACTGATCGCCGCGAGGTAAGCGGAAATCATATAAACCTCGCCGTGGGCGAAGTTGATCATGCCAATGATGCCATAGACCATTGTGTAGCCGATGGCGATCAGGCCGTAGACCGACCCGAGGGTCAGGCCGTTGACCAGTTGCTGCAGGAAAATACCATCCATAACGCAATCTCACGCGGTGAGCACCTGCACACGGGAGGGTGCGCGGTGCTTCTGGAGGAAAAGACAGATATCGATCACGACACAGTTCCCCTGTGGGAGCGGGCTTGCTCGCGAATGCGGTGTATCAGAAACACATTCAACGACTGACACTCCGCCTTCGCGAGCAAGCCCGCTCCCACATTGGTTCCGTGGTGCTTGTTCTTACTTCTGCTTTTCCAGCTGGTGGTATTTGCCGTCTTTATCCCACTGGTAAACCACGTAGTCGGAGACTTTCAGGTCGCCCTTGGCATCCCAGGTTTTTTCACCCATCACGGTTTTCACCGGGTGAGCTTTCAGCCATTTGGCCGCGTCCTCGCCTTTGTTGGACTTGGCGCCGTTGAAGCCGGCGGCCAGGGCTTGCAGCGAGGCATAGGCATACAGGGTGTAGCCTTCTGGCTCGTAGCCGGCTTTGCGGAACTCTTCCACTACGGCCTTGCTGTCTGGCAGCAGACGCGGGTCGGCGCCGAAGGTCATGTACACGCCGTCTACGTATTGCTTGCCGCCAGCGGTGGCAACCAGTTCGTCAGTCACTACGCCGTCATCGGACATGAACTTGACGTCCTTGAGGCCGGCTTCACGAATCTGGCGAACCAGTGGGCCGGCTTCAGGGTGCAGACCACCGAAATACACGACGTCAGCGCCCAGAGAGCGGATTTTGGTAACCAGGGCGCTGAAGTCTTTCTCGCCACGGGTCAGGCCTTCTTCCAGCACTGGCTTGACGCCGCGCTTGGTCAGTTGGGCAGCGGTGGCATCGGCCAGGCCTTTGCCGTAGGTGTCCTTGTCGTTGATGACCGCGACTTTCTTGCCCTTGAGCACGTCGACGATGTAATCGCCGGCGACGATGCCCTGCTGGTCGTCACGACCACACATGCGGAACATGGCGCCCAGGCCGCGTTCGGTCACTTGTGGGTTGGTAGAGCCTGGAGTGATCGCGATGATGCCCGCTTCGTCGTAGACCTCGGAGGCGGGAATGGTATTCGACGAGCAGAAGTGCCCGACCACGCCGATCACTTTGTCCTGATCCGCCAGACGGTTAGCCACGGCCACGGCCTGCTTGGGTTCACAAGCATCGTCACCGGCAACCAGCACGACTTTCTCACCGTTAATGCCGCCGGCCTTGTTGATCACTTCGGCTGCCGCCTGGGCACCCTTCATGTACTGCTCACCGAACGAGGCGTTGGCGCCGGTCATCGGCCCCGCAACGCCAATCTTCACATCAGCTTGAACAAACGCAGAAACACCCAACGCCGCTGCAACGGCGAGGGCCAGAAAACCTTTCTTGTAAAACGTCTGGGACATGAGTGGTGCTCCGAGGTTTTTGTTTATTGGCACTACGAATTCGCGTCAAACTTTCACAGGAAAGCCCAGAGCAAGGCGCGTGCCATTACTTTTTTATTCTTCAAAAAGACACGGTGTCATTGTTATTACAGGCGTTTCGACTCCCTTTGCCAGTACGTGCAACCGTCTAGCATCGAAAGGTGCAACCAATGGATCCAAAAAGTAAAACCCTGGCAGGTCGCACCTGCAACCGGATGCCTAAACGACAGTTCCTACAGCTGTAACAATGTGCGTAACGGAACTGCACATTTACAGTGCGTGATTGCTACGACTTGCACCAATACAGATTAGTAGCCTGCTAAGAAAATGCAGGCTTCTGACAGCTATTTCGCTGATCAGACCACGATCCGCAGGCATTGCCCGGCGTGATACAGCGAAAATCCGGCTTCATACAGGCAACTGCGCAGGCCCACCCCGGCCAGCGGTTGCATCGGCGCAAACGGAATCGGCAGCGCCTGTGGGTTGTGGTGACACAAGTAGTCGGCAAAGGCCTTGCCCACCACACTGCCGGTGGTCACGCCGCGCCCGTTATAACCGGTGACCGCGACCAGACCGGGTGCCGGCTCGAACAGGCGCATCAGGTGGTCCGGGGTAAAGGCGATGCAGCCGGTCCAGGTGCACTCCCACTGCACCGATTTGAGGTACGGGAAGTAATGCTGCTGCACCCGATCGGCCCACGCCTTGAGGAACCACGTCGGTTTCTGGTTGCCATTGCCCAGGCTGCCGAGTAACAAGCGGCCATCCGCGTCGCGGCGGATACTGCTTAACACCTGGCGTGTGTCCCACGAGCCCTGCCCGCCGGGAAGGATGTGTTGCGCGGCTTCGTCCGTCAGCGGGGCCGAGGCGACCTGGTAGTAGTAGCCGGGAAAGAAGTTGCGCCGCAGCTCGGTCCATTCGCCTTCGGTATAGGCGTTGGAGGCGATCACCACTTGCGCCGCCTGCACTGAACCCTGGGCTGTCTGCACCGACCAGACTGCACCTTGGCGTTCAAGCTGGGTGACCGGCGAATGATCGAACAGTTGCCCGCCAAGTCCCACAGCCGCATTCGCCAGGCCAGTGGTGTAGGCCATTGGGTTCAGGGTGCCGGCACGCCGGTCCAGCAGGGCGGCGGCGATCTTTTTGGTGCCGGTGGCCTGTTCGCACGCCTGGCCCGTCAGCAGCTCGACGGGGGCGCCACGGCGCTTCCACTGTTCTTCGCGACTGCGCAAGTCCGCCTCGCCACGGGTGTTGTGCGCCATGTGCAAAGTGCCCTCACGGCGCAGTTGGCAATCAATTTTGTATTTGTCGATCAGGCTGAACACCAGCGACGGCGCCGCGCCCAGCATGCGGTTGAGCTGGCTGCCCACCGCTTCGCCGAAACCCGCTTCGATCTCGTCCGGCGGGATCCACATACCGGCGTTGACCAGCCCGACGTTACGCCCCGAACCGCCATGGCCGGTGCGATGAGCCTCCAGCACGGCGACGCTTTTACCTTGCTCCAGCAAGTGAATCGCGGCGGACAAACCGGTAATCCCGGCGCCGATCACGCACACATCGACCTTGACCTCGCCCTTGAGCGCGGCGCGATCGGGCCGGCCCGGGGTGAGTTGTTCCCACAAACATGTTTCGCGCAGTGCCATTGCCAGACTCCGGGATGAGTTCACCACCGCTCGTTCCCACGCTCTGCGTGGGAACGTAGCCCTGGACGCTCCGCGTCCGCTTTTCGTGACGCGGAGCGTCACAGGATGCATTCCCACGCGGGAGCGTGGGAACGATCAGCCGAGTCAGTCGAAGGTAATGCCCTGCGCCAGCGGCAATTCCAACGAGTAGTTCACAGTATTGGTCTGGCGACGCATATACCCACGCCACGCATCCGAACCCGACTCACGCCCGCCGCCGGTCTCTTTCTCGCCACCAAACGCGCCACCGATCTCCGCGCCGCTCGGGCCGATATTGACGTTGGCGATGCCGCAGTCACTGCCCACCGCCGACATGAACTGCTCGGCTTCACGCACGTCGGTGGTGAAGATGCACGACGACAGGCCTTGCGGCACGGCGTTGTTCAGGCGCAACGCTTCGGTGAAGTCGCTGTAGCCGACCACATACAGAATCGGCGCGAAGGTTTCGGTGCACACCACGTCGCTTTGCTCGGGCATTTCCACGATCGCCGGCGACACGTAGTAGGCATTCGGGAACGTGTCTTCCAACTGGCGCTTGCCGCCAAACACCTTGCCGCCCTCGCTCAAGGCTTGCTCCAGGGCGTCATGCATATTTTCGAAGCCGTGCTTGTCGATCAGCGGGCCGATCAGGTTGCCTTCCAGCGGGTGGCCGATGCGCACTTTGGAATACGCGGCTTTGAGGCGGGTGACGATGTCTTCCTTGACCGACTCATGGGCGATCAAACGGCGCAAGGTGGTGCAACGCTGGCCGGCAGTGCCGACAGCGCTGAACAGGATGGCGCGCACGGCCATGTCCAGGTCGGCGCTTGGGCCGAGGATCATCGCGTTGTTGCCGCCCAGCTCGAGGATGCTGCGGGCGAAACGGGCGGCGACTTTCGGCGCCACTTCGCGGCCCATGCGGGTGCTGCCGGTGGCGCTGATCAGCGCAACGCGCGGGTCATCCACCAAGGCGGCACCGGCGTCACGGCCGCCGATGATCACTTGGCTGAGGTATTCGGGGGCGCCGTCGAACTTCTTCAGTACGCGCTCGAACAATGCCTGGCAGGCCAAGGCGGTCAGCGGGGTCTTTTCCGAGGGTTTCCAGATCACCGAGTTGCCGCACACCAGCGCCAGCGTGGTGTTCCACGCCCACACCGCGACCGGGAAGTTGAAGGCGCTGATCACGCCGACCACGCCCAGCGGGTGCCAGGTTTCACGCATGTGGTGGCCAGGGCGCTCGGAGGCGATGGTCAAGCCGTACAACTGACGGGACAGGCCCACGGCGAAGTCGCAGATGTCGATCATCTCCTGCACTTCGCCCAAGCCTTCCTGAGTGATCTTGCCGGCTTCCCACGACACCAGCTCGCCCAGGTCGGCTTTATATTCGCGCAACACATCGCCAAATTGGCGCACCAGCTCGCCGCGACGCGGTGCCGGCACCTTGCGCCAGGCCTCGAATGCATGCTCGGCGCGACTGACCTGCTGCTCCACCTGCGCGGCACCTTCCCAGTGCACATTGCCGATACAGCTGCCATCAATCGGCGAATGCACGGGCTGTTTGCCCGACTGGTACAGCGCCGGGTTCACCCCGAGACGATCAAGCAATGCGGCAACCATGGGTCACTCCTTCAAACTCAAACAGAAAATTCGCGCCGCCACAGACACGGCGATCCAGACCTTATTTGTAGCTGGCCCAAGACTTGCCAACAAACGACGATTAGGCGAGATATCATTCCGTTTACTCATGCAAAGAATAAAAAGAGGCGCGCCGTGCTGAACAAAAGACATTTGCCCTCGATCACCGCCCTGCAGTGTTTCGAAGCCGCCACCCGCCACCTGAGCTTCACCCGCGCGGCCGAGGAGCTGAACCTCACGCAAAGCGCGGTGAGCAAGCAGGTGGCGCAGCTGGAAGAATTGCTGCAACACCTGTTGTTTCGCCGGGTACGCCGCCGCTTGCAAATGACCCCGGCGGGGGATTTGTACCTGGTGGAAGTGCGAAAAATTCTCACACAAGTGGAGATGTCCACTCACTACCTGCGCTCCTATGGCGGCGAGACCGAAGTGCTGCGCGTGTCCACGCCCTACACCTTCGGCGCGCGCTGGCTGGTGCCGCGCCTGAAAGGTTGGCGCCTGCGCCACCCGCAGATCCACCTGGACCTGTGCAACGAGCAGGCGCCGGACGAGTTGCTGCAAGGCAAGGCCGACATGGCCTTCTACTTCGGCCAGGGTTCACGGCCGGGCACCGAGAGCCTGAAACTGTTCAGCGAAGAGCTTGTACCTGTGTGTGCGCCGGAGAGCCTGCCCGCGCAGCCGTTCACCGACCCCACGCAACTGAGCAACCTGGTGCTGCTGCAGAACGCTTCGCGACCGCAGGGCTGGCATGACTGGTTCGCCAGCCAGGGTTTCCAGACCGAACACAGCTACCACGGGCCGCGTTTTGATACCTTTTATATGTGCATTCGGGCGGCGCAGGTCGGCTGTGGCGTGGCCTTGTTGCCGCGCTTTCTGGTGGAAGAAGAGCTGGCCGAGGGCAAGCTGGTGATTCCCTGGCAGCATGCGATGCCCAGCCAGGATGCGTATTACCTGGCGTATCCGGAGCATTCGGCGGAGGTGCCCAAGGTGCGTGAGTTTGTGAAGTGGATGATGGAGCAGGTTATTTAGCGTCAGGGATATTGTCTTCGCGAGCAAGCCCGCTCCCACATTTGTCCGAGTTCCAACATGAGAATGCGGTCGAATGTGGGAGCGGGCTTGCTCGCGAAAGCGTCAGTGGCCGCAACAAAAATCCCAAAATGAAAAAACACTGGCAAAACCCCACAGGTCTATGCGCCACTAGCATCCTTCCTTAATTGTGCGTAAAGGTCGGCGCCCATCGCCGACCCGTCTGGAGATTCCCGTTATGAGCGAGAGTGTGTTTGCCGATCGCATCGTGCAGAACTTGCTCGACACCGACTTCTACAAGCTGACCATGATGCAGGCGGTGCTGCACAACTACCCGAACGTGGAAGTTGAATGGGAGTTTCGTTGCCGCAACAGTGAAGACCTGCGCCCGTACCTGGCGGAAATCCGCTACCAGATCGAACGCCTTGCGGAGCTGAGCCTGAGCCCCGACCAGCTTGGCTTCCTGGAACGCATCAGCTTTATGAAGCCGGACTTCCTGCGCTTTCTGGGGCTGTTTCGCTTCAACCTGCGCTACGTGCAAACCGGCATCGAAAACGGCGAGTTGTTTATCCGCCTGCGCGGGCCGTGGTTGCATGTGATCCTGTTCGAAGTGCCGATGCTGGCCATCGTCAGCGAAGTGCGTAACCGCTACCGCTACCAGACCGTCATCCTCGAACAGGCCCGCGAACAGCTGTACCGCAAGTTCGACTGGCTGTCCGCCAATGCCAGCAGCGAGGAACTGTCGGAGCTGCAAGTCGCCGATTTCGGCACCCGTCGGCGCTTCTCGTACCGCGTGCAGGAAGAAGTGGTCAGCGTGCTCAAGCACGATTTCCCCGGGCGTTTTGTCGGCACCAGCAACGTGCACCTGGCCCGCGAGTTCGACATGAAACCCCTGGGCACCATGGCTCACGAATGGATCATGGCCCACCAGCAACTCGGCCCGCGTCTGATCGACAGCCAGATCGCCGCCCTCGATTGCTGGGTACGCGAATACCGTGGCCTGCTGGGCATCGCCCTGACCGATTGCATCACCACCGACGCGTTCCTGGGCGATTTCGACCTGTACTTCGCCAAGCTCTTCGACGGCCTGCGCCACGACTCCGGTGACCCGATTCAATGGGCCGAAAAAGCCATCGCCCACTACCACAAGCTCGGTATCGAGCCGATGAGCAAGACCCTGGTGTTCTCCGACAGCCTGACGCTGCCCAAGGCCCTGGAGATTTTCCGCGCATTGCGCGGTCGCATTAATGTCAGCTTCGGTATCGGCACCAACCTGACCTGTGACATTCCGGGTGTTGAACCGATGAGCATCGTGCTTAAAATGACCGCCTGCAATGGCCAGCCCGTCGCGAAAATTTCCGATGAAGCGGGCAAGACCCACTGCACCGATCCGAATTTTGTCGCCTATTTGCGCCACGTTTTCAAAGTACCTGCCCTTTCCAGCAAGGAGTGAATCATGCAAGCCGTACAGCGTGAGATTGCGCAGCAGCTCAAGGTCCAAGCACCGTTCAACGACCAGGCCGCCCTTGAGGCCGAAGTGGCGCGCCGCGTAGGGTTTATCCAGGACTGCCTGCGCAATTCCGGGCTCAAGAGCTTGGTGCTGGGCATCAGCGGCGGTGTCGACTCCCTGACCGCCGGCCTGCTGGCCCAGCGTGCAATGAAAGAACTGCGCGCCAGCACAGGTGATGAGGCCTACCGTTTTATCGCGGTGCGCCTGCCCTACGAAACCCAGTTCGACGAACACGACGCCCAGGCTTCGGTGGACTTTATCGACCCGGACGAACGCCACACCGTGAACATCGGCCCGGCAGTGAAATCCCTGGCCAATGAAGTGGCGGCGTTCGAAGGCAAGGCGGCGGTGTCGCGTGATTTTGTGCTGGGCAACACCAAGGCACGCATGCGCATGGTGGCGCAGTACACCATCGCCGGCGCAGCCGGTGGCCTGGTGATCGGTACCGACCATGCAGCGGAAGCGGTGATGGGCTTTTTCACCAAGTTCGGTGACGGTGCCTGCGACCTGGCGCCGCTGAGCGGGTTGGTGAAGAACCAGGTGCGTGCGATTGCGCGGCACTTTGGTGCGCCGGAGTCGCTGGTCGAGAAGATCCCGACTGCCGACCTTGAAGACCTGTCGCCGGGCAAACCGGACGAAGCGTCACACGGCGTGACCTACGCCGAGATCGATGCGTTCCTGCACGGCGAGCCGGTGCGTGAGGAAGCGTTCAAGATTATCTGCGACACCTATCGCAAGACTGAGCACAAGCGCGTCATGCCCTTCGCGCCGTGAGGTAAGCCTGTTAGTCCAGCGGTGTTTGTTAGATCGCCTTCGCGAGCAAGCCCGCTCCCACACTTGACCGCATTCTCATATTGGAATGCGGTCAAGTGTGGGAGCGGGCTTGCCTGCGATGAACGATAACGCGGCGTTACTTGACCACCACAGTGCCTTTCATCATCGAGATGTGGCCCGGGAACGAGCAGAAGAACGCGTAATCCGTACCCGCCGCCAGTTTCGACACATCGAAGGTCACCGAATCTTTCTCGCCAGCACCGATGATCCTGGTATGGGCGATGATGCGGGTGTCGCCGTCTTTGAGGTAGTTCTTGTCGATACCGGCAGCCATGCCGTCGCTGGCAACGCCAGGCATGTCGGCGGCGGAACTCAGCACCCAGTTATGGCCCATGACGTTTTTCGGCAAGCTGCCGGAGTGCTCAAGGTTCACGGTGAACTTCTTGCAGCTCTTGTCGATCGTGATTTCTTTGGTGTTGAAGGACATCTGGTCGGTGGAATCAACAGTGACCGCGCACTCTGCAGCAAGCAACTGGCCGCTCGCCAGTGTCAGCAGGGAAACAGCAACGATTTTGGCAAACATGTGAATCTCCAAGGCAGGGTTTAAAAAACGCGTATTGCGACTAGGGTGCCTCAAGCAGGCTGAAATTCTTATGATCTGAATCAACAGATTGTATACAACTTTAGGCTATCAGACTGATCAACACAATCTACCAGCCAAACAACAGCCACCCGCTTATGATCGCTCCATCACCCACCGGAGCGTCTGCCATGCACTTCAATCAGTTCTTCAACGGCCTGTTGGCCGCGTATGCCTGCGGTAAGTGAAGGCCAATCGCGCTGCTAAGCTGCTACCATAGCGACCCAAGGCAGCTGCGCGCCGCCCACCCTCACCTTCGACCCTAGAGGATCGCCCATGGCCAAACCTAATTACTCCTTCGCCAAACGTCAGAGAGACTTGGCCAAGGAGCAGAAGAAAGAGGAAAAGCTGCAACGCAAGAAAGCCGCTGCAGATGAAGAAGCAGGCGCACTGAACCCGGATGCTGAAGGTGAAGTGGCTGCTGATGACACCGAGACACCGAAAGACCCGGCGGAATAAATTTTGTTGGGGTGAGCAGGCCCTCCCTGCTCACCACAACCCACTGTTACTCCAGCGGCATCACCGTCACCCGCACCTCCGGGTCATGGTTCCCTCCTCCCAGAATCACCCCACGTAACGGCGACACATCAGAGAAATCACGGCCCCAGGCCAGGGTGATGTGCTCCAGTGCCGGCTGCACGTTATTCGTCGGATCAAAATCCACCCAGCCCGCCACCGGGCAAAACACCGAGACCCACGCGTGGGATGCATCGGCGCCGATCAGCCGTGGCTGGCCGGGCGGTGGCTGGGTCAGCAGGTAGCCGCTGATGTAACGCGCGGCCAGGCCGCGAGAGCGCAGGCACGCGAGCATCAGGTGGGCGAAGTCCTGGCACACACCGCGTCGGCGCTCCAGCACTTCCACCAAGGGCGTGGCGACCTGGGTGGCTTCGGCATCGAAGGTGAATTCGCTGAAGATTTTCTGCATCAGGGCCTGCACGCCCAGCAACAAGGGCACGCCTGGCGGGAAGCAGCTTTCGGAGAACTCGACGAAGGTGTTCTTCAGGTGCACGTAGGGCGACTCGAAGCGATAACGGCAGGCTTCAAGCATCTCAGACGACAGCACCTGGCTGCTGTAGGTCAGGCTGTCGCGGGTCTGGTCCCAGGCCGGCGACTGCTGAAAGTCCAGGGTTGGCCGCGCCAGCACTTCCACGGTCAGCCCGGCATTGACCAGCAATTCATCATGGGGCCGTTCGAACGCCAGCCGCGTGATCGGGTTGCCGAATACGTCCAGCTCATCGCGGCGCGACGACGGCTGCGGGCTGATATCCAATTGCTGGGAACTGCAACGCTGCCACGCGCACGGCCGCGGCCACAGGTGCGCCAACTGCTGGGCCAGGGACACCGGGCTGTCGTAGTGGTAATGGGTATCGTGGAAAATCTGGTAGCGCGCACTCATCACACCGACACCGTTTGCTGGCTGACATCATCCACATGGGCAAAGTGGCGCAACGCCAGGCGGTCCGACACTTGCCCGCTCTCATCGGCGACCGCTTGCAGCAGGTCCGCCAGGCCGTCCAACGCGGCGCGCACACTGGATTCGCCGAACAACGGGTTCTCCAGGCAGCCCAGGTCGAAACGTGACAGGCGTTCCACCAACGGCGCCAGGCCGGTTTCCCGTGGCACCCCAAAGTCATCATTGAGACGCCGCAAGGTGCGGCTGACCAGCTTCAACTGGAACAGCACCGCATGCGGGTTCTGTTCATCGAGCAACAACAAGTCGAGCACCGGGATCAACTGCGGCACTGCCAGGTAGCGCGAGCGATAGGTGATGCTGCTGTTGCCCAGCTCCAGCAGCCATTCCAGCCCGGCCTGATCAAATACCGCCACGCCACGCAGGAACGCGGCGAGGCTGCTGCTCAGAAACTGCAGGCGCTCGATACGCCGGCCCATCATCAAAAAGCGCCAGCCTTCGTCTCGGGTCATGTCGTCCAGGGCGAAACCGGACAAGGCTGCCAGGGACATCACCAGACGGTTGAGGAAGTCCAGCAACTCGCCAAAATCCGGGGTCTCGCTTTCCAGTTCCAGGGCTTCACGCTGCAACTCCACCAGGGCCTGCCAGTTCTCGCGGGACAACTTGCCGCGCACCTGGGACGCCGCCCACTGCAAGCGTTGCAGGTTGGCGCGCAGGCTCGACGGCCAGTCATCGCCAAGCAAAGCGGCAAGCAGGCGCTCGGGCAACTCGCCCTCCTCCGGCAACAAGCGCAAGGTCTCGCCCAGCTCGACAGCGGCCTGCAAGGCTTGCGGGTCGTCGCCATCGACATAGCGCGCCAGCACAATACGCAGCCAGCGCGCGCTGTCATCACAGCGTTCGCAGTAACGGCCAAACCAGAACAGGTTTTCCACCACGCGCGACGGCAGATAAGGGTCGCGCCGCACCAGGTCATGTACGCCAATCGCCCGTTGCGCACGCCAAAGCTCGCCACCGACAGCGCGGTCGCCCAGTACCCACGTGTCTTTGCTCGCGCCACCGCGCTGCATCGACACCACTTCGGCATCCGCCTCGGCCGCCACACGGGTCAAGCCGCCGGGCAGTACACGGTAGCCGTCAGCGCTGGCCACCGCGTACACACGCATGCCGATGGCGCGGTGCTGCAGATGGTCGTCCACCGTGTGCCAAACCGGCGCCTGGGACAATTGCGCCAGCTCCTGGGCCACATAGGCGTAAGGCCGCGCACGCATGCGCTCGGCCAGGGCCAAGCGTTGTTCGTCGTTCAAGTCGCGGCCGAATACCGGCGCGAAACTTTGCGACGGGAACGCCGGCTTGATCAGCAATTCCGGCAGCTTGTCCAAGGCTTCGGCCAGTACCGGCGCCTCGCCGCACCACCAGGTGGCGATGGACGGCAGGATCAGCGCTTCACCAAACAAAAACTCGTTGATCTTCGGCAGAAAGCCGAGCAAACCGGGCGACTCCAGCACGCCGCTGCCCAAGGCATTGGCCACCAGCACATTACCCTGGCGCACCGCGTCCAGCAGGCCGGGCACGCCCAGGGCCGAATCGGTGCGCAGCTCCAGCGGGTCGCAAAAATCGTCGTCCAGGCGCCGCATGATCGCGTGCACCCGGCGCAGGCCGCTGAGGGTCTTGAGGAACACCGTGCTGTCGCGCACCGTGAGGTCGCCGCCCTCGACCAGCGGGTAGCCGAGCTGGCGTGCGAGGTAGAGGTGTTCGAAATAGCTTTCGTTGAAACGCCCCGGCGTGAGCAGCACGATCAGCGGCGGCTGGTCATCACCGGGTGCCTGACGGGCCAGGGTTTCCTGGAGCGTGCGGAAGAAACCGGTGAGGTGTTGAACCTGCAGATCACGGTACAGATCCGGGAACGCACGGGACACGATGGTGCGGTTTTCCAGCGCGTAACCTGCGCCCGAGGGCGCCTGGGTACGGTCGGCGGTGACCCACCAACGGCCATCCGGGGTGCGCGCCAGGTCCACGGCGTACAGGTGCAGAAACGCGCCGTCCGGCGGCAGAATGCCCTGGCACGGCCACAGGAAGTTGTTGTGCCCAAACACCAGTTCGGCCGGCAACAGGCCTTCTTTGATCAGGCGCTGCGGGCCGTACAGGTCGGCCAGCACGGCATTGAGCAAGCGCGCACGCTGGGCGATACCGGCCGACAGGTGCTGCCACTCATCGGCGGCCAGCACATGGGGCAGTAAATCCAGCTCCCAGGGGCGATCAGCGCCCTTGGGGTCGGCGTAGACGTTGTAGGTCACGCCGTTTTCCTGGATCTGGCGCGTCAGCAACGCCTGGCGCTGGGCCAGTTGCACGGGCGTACTGCGTTGCAGGTGATCGAGCAGGCGCTGCCAATGGGCACGCACCGCGCCACTGTCGTCGAGCAGTTCGTGATAGGGGCCCGCGGTAAGCGGGTAACGGTCGAGCAAGTCGGACATGGAACGCTCGGCAGAGGCAAGGGGGCTCAGATTAACTCAAATTCAACGCGATCTTGTGTGGGAGCTGGCTTGCCTGCGATAGCGGTTTTCCTGCCACCTGATTGGCTGGCTGGTACACCGCTATCGCAGGCAAGCCAGCTCCCACATTTTAGATCTCATTTAGTCATTTTTATTGGGAAAACGCCGCAAATCCAGGGTCATCGGCAGTTCATCGTTAATCACCAAAGGCGGCACCGGCAGCTTGCCAGGGCTATGCCCCAAGCGGAAAAACCGCGCCATGCGCCGGCTCTCCGCCTCATTGGCATTCACCGGCAAGCTGTCGTAATTGCGCCCACCCGGATGCGCGACGTGGTACTGGCAGCCGCCCAGCGAGCGTTGCATCCAGGTGTCGAGCACATCGAACACCAACGGTGCGTGCACCGCGATGGTCGGTTGCAAACAGTTGGCCGGTTGCCAGGCGCGATAACGCACACCGGCGACAAACTCGCCGATACACCCGGTCGGCTGCAACGGCACCGGGATGCCGTTGCAGGTCAGCAGATAACGTTGCGGCGCCAGGCCGCTTAACTTCACCTGCAAGCGCTCCAGGGACGAGTCCACGTAACGCACCGTGCCACCGACGGCGCCCTCTTCGCCCAGCACGTGCCAAGGCTCCAGGGCCTGACGCAGCTCCAGTTCGATGCCGCTGACGGCGTAGTCGCCGACCTTGGGGAAACGGAACTCCAGGTGCGCGGCAAACCATTCGGCCCGCAGCGGGTAACCGGCGGCGTTGAGCTCGACGATCACATCGGCAAAATCCTGCTCGATAAAGTGCGGCAGCAGGAAGCGGTCGTGCAGCTCAGTGCCCCAGCGCGCCAGTTTTGCTGGCGCATAGGGCTCACGCCAGAAGCGCGCGACCAAAGCGCGCAACAATAATTGCTGGGTGAGGCTCATGCGCGCATGGGGCGGCATTTCAAACGCACGCAGTTCCAACAGGCCCAGGCGGCCGGTGGCGCCATCGGGCGAATAGAGTTTGTCGATGCAGAATTCGGCGCGGTGGGTGTTGCCGGTCACGTCGATCAGCAGGTTGCGCAACAGCCGGTCGACCAGCCACGGCGGGCATTCCTCGCCTGGCTCGGGCATTTGCGCGAAGGCGATTTCCAGCTCATACAGCGCATCGTTACGCGCTTCATCCACCCGTGGCGCCTGGGAAGTTGGGCCAATAAACAGCCCGGAAAACAGGTACGACAAGGACGGATGGTTATGCCAGTAGCTGATCAGGCTGCGCAGCAAATCCGGGCGGCGCAGGAACGGCGAGTCTTTCGGCGTCGCGCCGCCCAACACAAAGTGGTTACCACCGCCGGTGCCGGTGTGGCGCCCGTCGATCATGAACTTTTCGGTGGTCAGGCGGGTTTGCCGCGCCTCTTCATAGAGGAACTCGGTGCGCTCCACCAGCTCATCCCAGGTGGCGGACGGCTGCACGTTGACCTCGATCACACCGGGGTCCGGCGTGACCCGGAAGTTGCTCAAGCGCGTATCGAATGGCGGTTCGTAACCTTCCAGCAATACCGGGCAATGCAGTTCTTCGGCGGTGGCCTCAATGGCGGCCACCAACTCCAGGTAATCCTCGACGCGTTCCAGCGGCGGCATAAACAGGTACAAACGCCCTTCCCGCGCTTCGGCACACAAGGCGGTGCGGGTCAGCCAGTCGGCGGACTCGTCGACCTTGGGCACGCGCTCATCGCTCGGCGCAGGCGTGGCGTGGCTTTGCAGTTGGGCGGTGGTCGGCAGCTCCGGCTGATCCTGATTCGGGTCGGTGGGATGCACGAACGGATACTCCGCCGCCGTCACCCATGGCTGCGAGGCCAACGGCAGGCGGTAACCCAGCGGCGAATCACCCGGCACCAGACGGCAGTGGTTGTCACGCAGGTACCAGCGCCCGCTCTGCCAGCGGTCATTGGCTGGCGTGCGCGCCAGCGGCAGCACTTGGCCGATGACTTTATCCAGGCCCTGGCTGAACACTTTGCGCAGGCGCTCGCGCTCCAGGTCATCACTCAGGCGCGGGTCCTGGGCGGTGACGTTTTGCGGCAGCGCACCTTCGCGCCACAGGTAGTAGAAGTTGTCTTCGAAAGCCGGGAACACAAAGCGTGCCGGCAGTTTCAGGCGTTCGGCGACACTGGCGAGGAAACGCCCGGCCATCGCGCCATCGGCGCCGTAGTCCTGTTGCTCATCGGCGATCAACGCACTGTTATGCCAGATCGGCACGCCATCGCGGCGCCAGTAGCAATTGAGCGACCAGCGCGGCAGTTGCTCGCCGGGGTACCACTTGCCCTGACCGAAATGCACCAGGCCTTTGGGCGCGTAGTGTGCGCGCATGCGCTGGAACAGCTCGGCGGACAGGCGGCGTTTGTCCGGCCCAAGGGCCGCCGTGTTCCACTCGGCACCGTCGGGATCGTCGATGGACACGAAGGTCGGTTCGCCGCCCATGGTCAGGCGTACATCATCCTTGAGCAAGTCGGCGTCGATCTGCCGGCCCAACGCCTGGATCGCCAGCCATTGCTCTTCGGTGTAGGGCTTGGTGACACGCGGCGCTTCCCAAATGCGCTCTACCGACATCTCGTGGGTAAATTCGCACTCGCAGGGTTCCACCAGCCCGCTGATAGGCGCAGCGGACGAAGGATCAGGGCTACAGGCCAATGGGATATGCCCTTCACCGGCGAACAGCCCGGAGGTAGCGTCCAGGCCGATCCAGCCCGCGCCGGGCAAATACACCTCGCACCAGGCGTGCAGGTCGGTGAAATCGACTTCGGTGCCGGACGGGCCATCAAGGGCTTTGACGTCGGCGGTGAGCTGGATCAAGTAGCCCGACACAAACCGCGCCGCCAGCCCCAGGTTGCGCAGCAATTGCACCAGCAGCCAGGCGGAATCACGGCAGGAGCCGGATGCGGCGCCCAAGGTGAATTCCGGCGTTTGTACGCCCGGTTCCATACGGATCAAATAGCCGATGTCCGCCGCCAGGCGCTGATTGAGCCCGACCAGAAAATCCACAGCCGGCAGCGGCGTGCGGTCGATACCCGCCAGGTAGGCGGCGAACTTTGGCGTCAGCGGCAAGGTTTCCAGGTACGGCGCCAACTCGCGCTGCTCATCGGCGGCGTAGCTGAAGGGGATTTTTTCGGCGTAGGGCTCGAGGAAAAAATCGAAAGGGTTGAATACCGCCATCTCGGCGACGAGGTCGACCTCAATGCGCAACTCATCGGTCTTTTCCGGGAACACCAGACGCGCCAGGTAATTGCCCTGCGGGTCCTGCTGCCAATTGATGAAGTGCTGCTCAGGCAGCACTTTGAGCGCGTAAGACAAGATCCGCGTGCGGCTATGGGCAGCCGGGCGCAAGCGCACGATCTGTGGGCCGAGTTCGACAGCGCGGTCGTAGCGGTAATGCGTAACGTGGTGCAACGCGACATGAATCGACACGGCGGCCTCCTGCGAGCCAGGGCATGAGCACAAAGCGCGCAAGACTTATGCCAGAGCGGCCGTCATTGCGCTTTATCGTAAGACCCGGTGCAGTACAGCACCAAAACGGCGCCAACGGGGGTGCCGTGGTGCAAGGCTTGCACATATTTGTGGCGTGCGTGTGAGGCCGGGTGGTGAATCTACCCAGTCAGCGCGTTTTGTGACGGGCGATCATGACTTCGCGCAGGTGGCGGACTTCGAGCAGCTTTTGGCGCATTGCGCGGTGACGCTGGCTGTTGAGCAGCAACAAACCCAGGAGCGGAAAGAGCACAGCCGAGCCGTAGACCAGTTTGGGAATGGGGTACTGAAACATCGGCAGCACGAACAGCAGGCAGCAACCCAGATAACCCGCCACCAGGCCGGTTGCCCAAGGGCGCCCGCGCGCGATCATTACATTGCCAAAGACCAGTACCGCCACCAGCAGCAAAATCGCCAGGCCGGAGTAGTCGGATTTAAGCGACGGATCGACACCACGCAAATACGTCACGCCGGCGAGGGACACGGCAGACGCGCCGGAAAAGATCGCCATGAAGATCGTGCCCATGAACACCGGGAAATAGCGGGCGAGGAAACTGCCCATGTCGGGGAAGCCTTTCATTCGGTGAGGTCCTCATACAAGCCGATGGCAAGGGTGGTGGCGGTGCCCACACTGCCGGTGCGGTAGCTGCCGACGATGCCGAGAATACCGCCCAGCGCGTCTTTCATTTGAGTCAGGGTGGCATGCCGGATTTCCGTGGAGCTGAAGCTCTTGGTCAGCTTGCCTGCACGCTGCTGCAACTTGAGCAGCTTGGGCGTCAGGCTCGGGTCGCGCAGGCTTAGCAGCTCCTTGGTCAGCTTCTTGCGTTCCTGGCGGTTCAGGCCCTTGAGCAATTCATACCAACTTTTGCCCAGGGCCGCGGCCTTATTGGCCTTGAGCAGTTTCACCGTGGTCAGCGCGCCGGTGCCGATCCCCACCAGGGAGGCCGTATCGAGGATGGTTGAAACAGCGCCGTACCATTCGGCGTCATCCATCCGGTCGTTGGCTTCGGGGTCCAGGACCTCATTGTAGGTACGTGCCACGCCGAACCCGCATTGCGCACTGCTGGCCAGCGCCGCCGTCACGCCAATGCCCACCACGAACGCGCTGGCGCCCGCCGTAAATGGCACGGCGACGCTGCCGCTGAACACCACAAGCCAACCGATAATCGCGGCGGTGCACGACAAGCCCATATCAAACGCCTCTTTCCTGAGGCGGCCTTCACGGGGATCCGTCTTCACCTGTTCCACAAATTGCGCGGGGGAAATGTACTTCTGCGCCTCGCGCAAAATGATGCGCTTGGGCCTGATGCTGCAGAGGGGCTTGAATTCGCGCAGGGTGATCACATTGAAGTCGGCGTCGATGTACACCACACCGGCGCCGACAATGCCGGGGTCGGTATCGATGGCGGCGAACAACCGTGGCAGGTTGATCTGGCTTTCGATGCGCTGGCGCGCCATGAATTGGGAGCGGTTGGAGTCCATGCCGATGGAGAGCAGGGGGTTGCTCATGGGTGTTCTTCCTTGAAATAAATGGTGCCTGAACTGACGCCTTCGCGAGCAAGCCCGCTCCCACATTCGACCGCATTCTCATGTTGGAAATCGGACAAATGTGGGAGCGGGCTTGCTCGCGAAGGCGATTCAATGGGCGTCACCTTAACAAACAGGCACGTCAGCGAATAGAAAGCAAAACGCCAGCACGAGGCTGGCGTTTTGCATATTCAGGTTGCGATCAACGCGGTACGACCGGCTTGCGCGCAGGCTTGCCGCCCTTGCCCTTCGCCGCATCACTGCGCTCTTTAGCCGCCTGCTTGTTACGCGCCTGGGCTGCCGCCTTGGCTTGCTCACGCTTGTCCCACGGGTTGCTGCCATCACTGCCGCGCGGTGGCAAACCGGTGTGCTGGGTGAGGATCCTGGTGGTGGTTTCCTTCGCAACCTTGTGGCTGCCGGCCGGCGTCGAGTTTTTGCGACGGGCGCTCTGGTAGCTGTCGGTGGACGGCTGGTGCAGCGGAATCAACTGGTCTTTACCCGGCCCGATCAGGTCGGCGCGGCCCATGCGCGTGAGTGCTTCACGCAGCATCGGCCAGCCTTTCGGGTCGTGGTAGCGCAGGAAGGCCTTGTGCAGACGGCGCTGTTCCTCGCTCTTGACGATGGTCACCGCGTCGCTCTTGTAGGTGACCTTGCGCAGCGGGTTCTTGCCCGAGTGGTACATGGCAGTGGCAGTGGCCATCGGCGACGGGTAGAACGCCTGCACCTGGTCGGCGCGAAAGCCATTGCCCTTGAGCCACAGGGCCAGGTTCATCATGTCTTCATCGGTGGTGCCGGGGTGGGCGGCGATGAAGTACGGGATCAGGTACTGCTCCTTGCCCGCTTCCTTGGTGTACTTCTCGAACATGCGCTTGAACTTGTCATAGCTGCCAATGCCCGGTTTCATCATCTGGTTGAGCGGACCTTCCTCGGTGTGTTCCGGGGCGATCTTGAGGTAACCGCCGACGTGGTGGGTCACCAACTCCTTGACGTACTCCGGCGACTCGACCGCGAGGTCGTAGCGCAGGCCGGAAGCAATCAGAATCTTCTTCACACCCGGCAACGCACGGGCGCTGCGATACAGCTGGATCAACGAGGAGTGGTCGGTGTTCAGGTTCGGGCAGATGCCCGGGAACACGCACGACGGCTTGCGGCACGCGGATTCGATTTCCGGGCTCTTGCAGGCAATGCGGTACATGTTCGCGGTCGGGCCACCGAGGTCGGAAATCACGCCGGTAAAGCCTGGCACTTTGTCGCGGATCTCTTCGATCTCGCGAATGATCGACTCTTCGGAACGGTTCTGGATGATGCGGCCTTCGTGCTCGGTGATCGAGCAGAAGGTGCAGCCACCGAAGCAGCCACGCATGATGTTCACCGAAAAACGGATCATGTCGTAGGCCGGGATTTTTTCCTTGCCGTACACCGGGTGCGGGACGCGGGCGTACGGCATGCCGAACACGTAGTCCATTTCTTCGGTGGTCATCGGGATGGGCGGCGGGTTGAACCACACGTCCACTTCGCCGTGCTTCTGCACCAAGGCGCGGGCGTTACCTGGGTTGGTTTCCAGGTGCAGCACGCGGTTGGCGTGGGCGTACAGGACCGAGTCGCCACGGACTTTTTCCATGGACGGCAGACGAATGACCGTCTTGTCACGGGTCATGCGCGGGCTGGCAAGAATTTGTACGACCTTGGCTTCTTCCGGGTCTTCAACCGGGCCTTTTTCCTGCTCAATGGCGCAGGCCTGGGTGTCCTGGGTATTCACATACGGGTTGATGATCTTGTCGATCTTGCCCGGGCGGTCGATACGCGTAGAGTCCACCTCGTACCAGCCTTCAGGCGTGTCACGGCGAATGAACGCGGTGCCGCGCACGTCGGTGATGTCTTCGATCTTGTGGCCCCACGACAGGCGCTGGGCAACTTCGACGATGGCCCGCTCGGCGTTGCCGTACAGCAGGATGTCAGCGCAGGCATCGATCAGGATCGAGTTGCGCACACGGTCCTGCCAGTAGTCGTAGTGGGCGATGCGACGCAGCGAGGCCTCGATACCACCGAGCACGATCGGCACGTTCTTGTAGGCTTCCTTGCAGCGCTGGCTGTACACCAGGCTAGCGCGGTCCGGGCGTTTCCCGGCCATGCCGCCTGGGGTGTAGGCGTCGTCGGAACGGATTTTCTTGTCGGCGGTGTAGCGGTTGATCATGGAGTCCATGTTGCCGGCCGCGACGCCGAAGAACAGGTTCGGCTCGCCGAGCTTCATGAAGTCGTCTTTGGACTGCCAGTTCGGCTGCGCAATGATCCCGACGCGAAAGCCCTGGGACTCCAGCAGCCGGCCGATAATTGCCATGCCGAACGACGGATGGTCAACGTAGGCATCACCGGTGACGATGATGATGTCGCAGGAATCCCAGCCAAGCTGATCCATCTCCTCCCTGCTCATCGGCAGGAATGGCGCAGGACCGAAACATTCGGCCCAGTACTTGGGATAGTCAAATAACGGCTTGGCTGTTTGCATGACGGTGACCGGTGTTGAGATGAAAAATCGCGGGCGCGGAATATAGCACAAATTTTGACCAATTCCGACGGTAGTAGTCGGAATTGTGGTGATGCAATCGCAGGCAAGCCAGCTCCCACACTTGAACGGTGAGTATCTTCAAATGTGGGAGCTGGCTTGCCTGCGATGAGGCCCTTACAGGCGCTGAAACTTACTCGTCGTCGTCGAAGTTATAGCTGCCCGGCGCCAGGTTTTCGAAGCGCGTGTATTTGCCGATAAACGCCAGGCGGATAAAGCCGATCGGCCCGTTCCGCTGCTTGCCGATGATGATCTCGGCAATGCCCTTGTGCTCCGTTTCGGGGTGATATACCTCGTCGCGGTACACGAACATGATCACGTCGGCATCCTGCTCGATCGCTCCGGATTCCCGCAAGTCGGAGTTTACCGGGCGCTTGTTCGGCCGTTGCTCCAGGGAGCGGTTGAGCTGGGACAGCGCCACCACCGGGCAGTTGAATTCCTTGGCCAGGGCTTTGAGCGACCGGGAGATTTCGGAAATCTCGTTGGTCCGGTTGTCGCCGCTGGAGCCTGGGATCTGCATCAGTTGCAGGTAGTCGATCATGATCAGGGCGATGTCGCCGTGTTCACGCACCAGCCGGCGGGTACGCGCGCGCATTTCAGACGGGCTGATACCGGCGGTGTCATCAATAAACAGCTTGCGGTCGTTGAGCAGGTTGACCGCCGACGTCAGGCGCGGCCAATCGTCGTCTTCCAGGCGGCCGGCGCGCACCTTGGTCTGGTCGATACGGCCGAGCGACGACAGCATACGCATGATCAGCGATTCACCTGGCATCTCCAGCGAGTAGACCAATACGGCTTTGTCGCTGCGCAACACGGCGTTTTCCACCAGGTTCATCGCGAAGGTGGTTTTACCCATGGATGGACGGCCGGCCACGATGATCAAGTCGGACGGCTGCAGGCCGCTGGTCTTCTCGTCGAGGTCGGTGTAGCCGGTGGAAATACCGGTGATGGCGTTATCGGTGTTGAACAAGGTGTCGATACGGTCGATGGCCTTGGTCAACAGGTCGTTGACGCTGACCGGGCCGCCGGTTTTCGGGCGGGCCTCGGCGATCTGGAAGATCTGGCGCTCGGCTTCATCAAGGATCTCGGCGGCGGTGCGGCCTTCGGGGTTGAAGGCGCTGTCGGCGATTTCGGTGCTGATACCGATCAATTGGCGCAGCGTGGCGCGCTCGCGAACGATTTGCGCATAGGCCTTGATGTTGGCGACGGATGGCGTGTTTTTCGCCAGCTCACCCAGGTAGCCCAGGCCGCCGACCTGGGAGGTCTGGCCTTCCTTGTCCAGTTGTTCGGCCAGGGTCACCACGTCGATCGGCGAGTTCTGGTCGGCCAGCTTGGCAATGGCGCGGAAGATCAGGCGGTGGTCATGGCGATAGAAATCACCGTCCGAGACTTGATCCAGCACACGTTCCCAGGCGTTGTTGTCCAGCATCAAGCCACCAAGCACGGCCTGTTCGGCCTCGATGGAATGCGGCGGCACCTTCAGGGCAGCGGTTTGCAGATCGTATTGCTCAGGAGCTGAAATATCGTTCATGGCCACTTGGAATTAGGGGTGTGTAGAAAAACAAAAGGCACGACCTGTAAACAGGATCGTGCCCGATGTTAACCGCCTGGCACGCGAGGTGCCAGTCAGTTAGGTGCTGCTTAAGCTGCTACCACTACAACGCGTACGGTGGCTTCAACTTCGGCGTGCAGGTGCACGGCTACGTCGAATTCGCCTACGTTGCGGATGGTGCCGTTCGGCAGACGAACTTCGCTCTTCTGCACTTCAACGCCGGAGGCGGTCAGTGCATCAGCGATGTCGTGGGTGCCGATCGAACCGAACAGCTTGCCTTCGTCACCGGCGGTGGCAGTGATAGTCACTTCCAGCTCAGCCAGTTGGGCAGCGCGAGTTTCGGCCGAAGCTTTTTTGTCTGCTGCGGCTTTTTCCAGCTCAGCACGACGCTCTTCAAACGCAGCCAGGTTGGCAGCGGTTGCAGCGGTGGCTTTGCCGTATGGCAGCAGGTAGTTACGACCGTAACCGGCCTTAACGTTCACTTTGTCGCCCAGGTTGCCCAGGTTGGCGACTTTTTCCAGAAGGATCAGTTGCATGTGAAAATCCTCTAACTTTTAACCTTCACCGTTCGCGTTATCGGCGTCTTTCGACGCCAGACGACCGCGAAAATCAATCAGGCCGTCGACAATGGCAAAAACCACGAGTAACGGATAGATCAGCTGCATAAACAGCAACATCGTGACGTACAACCCCACCAGCCAGAACTTGGCCAGGCGCTTTCGCGCTACCAGCCCATGCATCAGGGCCAGCCCGGCAAACACCAGCGGTACGCTGCAAATCGGCGCCAGCAAGGCCATCTGTGGGCCGAAGTTCGGCCCGACAACCATGCACGCCAGCAGCAACATCGCCGGCCCCGCTGGGATTCTGATACTGCGAAACTCGCGACCAAAACCACCCGGGTTGTACAACAACGCTTGCCAATAACGCCCAACAATCAGGCTCAGCACGCTGACGACCTGCAACAAAGCCGCAATCAGGCCGGTCAGGACCGGGGCAATCAGTGACGCAAACCGCGCTCGCTCATCTACCGACAATTGCTGGTAGAGATCCCCGAGGGCCATCGGCAGGATCTTGACGATCTCTTGCGACAGCACTTCGATTTGCGGGCGGAAAGCCGCGCCAAGCATCACTGAGTACACCAACCCCAATGCCACGCTGACCAGCAGCGTGCGGACCCAGGACTCACTTGCGCGTAAAACCAACGCAAGGCTCGATGACCCCAGCAGTACCAGAAGTACCCGTGGATCACCGAATTGAAGCCACCAGATCAAGGCCGGCAACAATCCCAGGGCAAGAACGCCAAGGGCGTCCTTCAAACCGCGCCGCAGGAGCACAAGGCAACCTGCAGCAGCACCCAACCAATAAAGCAGCGGCAATGCCGCACATCCGGCCACTACCAGAGTGGCCTGCACGCGACCGCGCATGATGAACTCAGCTAAGGCGCGCATGCATTCAATCCCTTACTACTTGTCGACTGCCCGGTCTCAGCGGCCGTGGCTGTCGGTGTAGGCCAGCAGGGCCAGGAAGCGGGCGCGCTTGATAGCGGTGGCCAGCTGACGCTGATAACGTGCTTTGGTACCGGTGATACGGCTTGGAACGATTTTGCCGGTCTCGGATACGTAGGCTTTCAGAGTGTTGAGATCTTTGTAATCGATCTCTTTCACGTCTTCAGCGGTGAAGCGGCAGAATTTACGACGACGGAAGAAACGTGCCATTTGATAGGCTCCTTAAAAGGTCCGTGGATTACTCGTCAGCGTTATCGCTGTTGTCGCTGTCATCACTATCAGCGCTTTCGGCGCCTTCGTGCTCAGGACGGTCGCGACGCTCACGGCGCTCACTGCGGTTTTCTTCAGCCTTGAGCATCTCGGATTGGCCGGTAACGGCTTCTTCGCGACGGATGACCAGGTTACGGATCACTGCATCGTTGTAGCGGAAGTTGTCTTCCAGCTCGGCCAGGGCCTTGCCGGTGCACTCAACGTTCAGCATCACATAGTGAGCCTTGTGAACATTGTTGATTGCGTAGGCCAGTTGACGACGGCCCCAATCTTCCAGACGGTGGATTTTGCCGCCGTCTTCTTCGATCAGCTTGGTGTAACGCTCAACCATGCCGCCGACTTGCTCGCTTTGATCCGGGTGGACCAAAAAGATGATTTCGTAATGACGCATGAATGCTCCTTACGGGTTGTAGCCTGCCGCTCAAAAACGGTCAGACAAGGAGTGAATGACACTTATGGATCTTGCCGCAGGGAGGCACATAGGTGCCTGCCAGGAAGGCAAGGGGCGCAATTGTAGAGAAGGGGGAGTAACGGCGCAAGGTGATTGGTGATTATTTGAACAATATCCGAGCACGCTGCCGATCGTTCCCACGCTCTGCGTGGGAATGCAGCTCGAGGACGCTTTGCGTTCGCTGTCGAAGCGTGACGCGGAGCGTCACAAGAGGCATTCCCACGCGGAGCGTGGGAACGATCCAAGCACTTACTTCTTGCTCTTGGCCTTGACGCCACGCTGGCGCTGGGCTTCGAACAGGCACACGCCGGTGGCAACCGACACGTTGAGGCTGCTGACGCTACCGGCCATCGGCAGTTTCACCAGGTAATCGCAGTGCTCGCGGGTCAGGCGACGCATGCCTTTGCCTTCGGCACCCATGATCAGGATGGTCGGGCCGGTGAGGTCCTGGTCATAAATACTGACCTCGGCCTCGCCCGCCGTGCCCACCACCCACAGGCCGCGCTGCTGGAGTTTCTCCAGCGTGCGCGCCAGGTTGGTCACGGCCACCAGCGGAATCACTTCCGCCGCGCCGCACGCGACTTTACGCACGACCGGCGTCAGGGTTGCCGACTTGTCTTTAGGCACGATCACCGCCAGCGCACCGGCCGCATCGGCCGAACGCAGGCAAGCGCCGAGGTTGTGCGGGTCGGTCACGCCGTCCAGCACCAGCAACAGCGGTGCGCCTTCGGTACGGTCGAGCAGCTCGTCGAGCATCGCTTCGCCCCACACCTGGCTCGGGCTTACGTCCGCAACCACGCCCTGGTGAACGCCTTCAACCCACACGTCCATCTCACGGCGCTCGGCCTGGCCGATAGCAACCTTGTTTTGCGTGGCCAGCTCGACCAGCGCTTGCACGCGCGGCTCGCTGCGGCCTTCGGCCAACCACACCTGCTTGACGCGTTTAGGGTGATGACGCAGCAGTGCTTCTACGGCGTGCACGCCGTAGATTTTTTCCAGACTCATGACTTGGCCTTAGGTTTGCGCGACCCGCCGCTTTTCGCGGGGGCCGAGCCCGCTTTAGGCGGGCCTTTACGGTGTTTACTCGGCTTGCTCGACGGCTTTTCCGCCCCGTGGGACTTTCCCCCAGACGCCGCTTTACCACCGCTTTTGGCTTCGCTGAGCAACTGCTGCTTCAACTCACGGCTCTTGCGCACTTCGGCGTTTTTGGCCGCAGCATCGCTCGGGCGGTAGGCCTCGGGGGCCTTTTCCTTGGTGGACGAACGACGACCGGCCTTGGCTGGCGCAGGCTCGGCGGCAGCTGCTTTCGCAGGCGCGCCCTTGCCTTTGCTGGCGGGCGCAGCAGGTTCGCTGCCACGTTTTTTACGGCCAGTCGGTGTTTCGCTCGGCTTGTCGGGCATGCCGAAATCGATCTTGCGCTCGTCGAGGTCGACGCGCATGACCTGCACTTCCACGGTGTCGCCCAAGCGGAAGCTGCGACCGGTGCGCTCGCCCGCCAGGCGGTGATGCACAGGGTCAAAGTGGTAGTAGTCACCCGGCAGCGCGGTGACGTGCACCAGGCCTTCGACGTAGATGTCGGTCAGCTCGACGAACAGGCCGAAACCCGTCACGGCGGTGATCACACCCGGGAACGACTCGCCCACGCGGTCTTTCATGAACTCGCACTTGAGCCAGTTCACTACGTCACGGGTGGCTTCGTCGGCGCGGCGCTCGCTCATCGAGCACTGCTCGCCCAGCTGTTCCAGGGCCGCTTCGTCGTACGGATAGATCCGTGCCTTCGGAATGGTCATGGCACCGGCGCGCTTGACGTGCGGGGTGTTCTGCTTGGAGTGGATCACACTGCGAATCGCCCGGTGCGTGAGCAGGTCCGGGTAACGACGAATCGGCGAAGTGAAGTGGGTGTACGCCTCGTAATTCAGGCCGAAGTGGCCCTGGTTATCAGCGCTGTACACCGCCTGGCTCAGAGAGCGCAGCATCACGGTCTGGATCACGTGGTAATCCGGACGGTCCTTGATGCTGGCCAGCAATGCCTGGTAATCCTTCGGCGTCGGGCCGTCCTTGCCTTTGTGCAGGGACAGGCCAAGCTCACCAAGGAAGGCGCGCAGTTTTTCCAGACGCTCCGGCGGCGGGCCATCGTGAACGCGGTACAGGGCAGGAATTTCGTGCTTTTTGAGGAATTCTGCGGTGGCCACGTTGGCCGCCAGCATGCATTCTTCGATCAGCTTGTGTGCATCGTTACGCGTCGTCGGCGTAATGGCCGCGATCTTGCGCTCGGAACCGAACACAATCCGGGTTTCCTGGGTTTCAAAGTCGATGGCGCCACGTACATGACGTGCGCCCAGCAACACCTTGTACAACGCATAGAGCTGCTTGAGGTGCGGCACGACGTCGGCATATTCGCCACGCAGGGCCTTGGCTTCGCTGGTCTTCGGCGCTTCCAGGATGGTGCTGACCTTGTTGTAGGTCAGGCGCGCCTGGGAGTGGATCACCGCTTCGTAGAACTGGTAGTCGGTCATTTCGCCGGTTTTGGAGATGGTCATCTCGCATACCATGGCCAAACGGTCGACTTTCGGGTTCAGGGAGCACAGGCCGTTGGACAGCTGCTCAGGCAGCATCGGGATCACGCGCTCAGGGAAGTACACGGAGTTGCCGCGCACCTGGGCTTCGTTATCCAGGGCCGAACCGATCTTCACGTAGCTGGACACGTCGGCAATCGCGACGAACAACTTCCAGCCGCCGGAGAACAGGCGCAGCTTGCCAGGCTTGGCTTCGCAATAGACCGCATCGTCGAAGTCGCGGGCATCTTCGCCGTCGATAGTGACGAACGGCAGATGGCGCAGGTCGATGCGTTTTTCTTTGTCTTTATCTTCCACTTCCGGCTTGAGCTTGGCGGCTTCCTTGAGCACAGCCTCGGGCCAGACGTGAGGAATATCGTAGGTGCGCAGCGCAACGTCGATTTCCATGCCCGGCGCCATGTAGTTGCCGACCACTTCAACAATATCGCCCTGTGGCTGGAAGCGCGCCGTTGGCCAGTGGGTGATTTTCACCTCGACGAACTGGCCTACCTTGGCGGCGCCATTGCGGCCCGGGGTGATCAGCACTTCCTGCTGGACCTTCGGGTTATCCGGCACCACAAAGCCGATGCCGCCTTCTTCGAAGTAACGACCAACGATGGACTCGTGGGCACGGGACACCACTTCGACGATCACGCCTTCACGGCGACCACGACGGTCCAGGCCGGAAACCCGCGCCAGGGCACGGTCGCCGTCGAATACCAGGCGCATTTGCGCCGGGCTCATGAACAGGTCGTCGCTGCCGTCATCCGGGATCAGGAAGCCGAAGCCATCCCGATGGCCGGCGATGCGGCCCAGGATCAAGTCGAGCTTATCCACAGGCGCATAGGTGCCACGACGGGTGTAGATCAGTTGAGCATCGCGCTCCATGGCGCGCAAACGGCGGCGCAGGGCTTCGAGCTGGTCTTCGGTGGTCAGACCGAACTCTTCAACCAGCTGCTCGCGGCTAGCAGGCGAACCACGATCGGCGAGATGCGCCAGGATCAGTTCGCGGCTAGGAATAGGGTTTTCATATTTTTCCGCTTCACGAGCGGCCTCGGGATCGAGGGACTGCCAATCGGCCATTAGAGAGTTTTCACCTTGTCTATATGCGGGTTAGTTTGGCATACGCGTATTGAAACGGGAAATTTCAGGTGTCGACAAGTGTTTAAAAGGCCTTTGCCGCGCTCGGAAAGCACCTTGCATGACCATTGGCGAAATTTTCCAGGCTTTTTTCATGGCAGGGCTTTACAGCTCAAAAGCGTCTCCGTATAGTGCGCGCCATCGACGACGGCAACGTTGTTGATGTTGCCCAGGTGGTGAAATTGGTAGACACGCCAGCTTCAGGTGCTGGTGATCGCAAGGTCGTGGAAGTTCGAGTCTTCTCCTGGGCACCAAATTCAGATCAAACCCGCGAAAGCGGGTTTTTTCGTTTCCGGGGTTTGAAAACTTCCCCAAGGATTCTCCCCTCGTCCGCACTTGAGAAGTTTTATCGTTTATCCTTGCAATGATTTGTTGCATACAAGCGAGGAACACTTCGGATGATGATCCGCGATAACCGTCTCAAGACATCCCTTCTGCGTGGCCTGACCCTCACTCTGCTCGGCTTGACCCTACTCTCGCCCACCGCCTACTCCGCCGACAAGGTTTCCCTGACCCTGTACAACGGCCAGCACAAAGAAGTCGGCGATGAACTCGCCAAGGCCTTCGAAGCCAAGACCGGCATTCACGTCAACGTGCGCAAAGGCAGCAGCAACCAGCTCGCCAGCCAGGTCGTGGAAGAAGGCGAGCGCTCCCCTGCCGATGTGATCTACACCGAAGAGTCGCCGCCGCTGAACAAACTCGGCGAGCAAGGCCTGCTGGCCAAAATTGATGCGAACACGCTGGACGTGTTGCCCAAGGAATACGTCGGCAGCAACGGTGACTGGATGGGCGTAACCGCTCGCACCCGCGTCGTGGCCTTCAACCCCAAACTGATCGCCGAAAAGGACCTGCCCAAATCGGTACTGGATTTCGCCGGCCCCGAGTGGCAAGGCAAAGTCGGCTTTGTGCCCACCAGCGGCGCATTCCAGGAGCAAGCGGTAGCAATCATCAAATTGCACGGGCGCGAAGCGGCTGAAGAATGGCTGACCGGCCTGCGCGCCTTCGGCAAGGTGTACAGCAACAACATGGTCGCCCTCAAGGCCGTGGAAAACGGCGAAGTCGCTACCGTGCTGGTGAACAACTACTACTGGTTCGCCCTGAAAAAAGAAAAAACCAACCTGGATTCGCAACTGCACTACTTCACCGATGGCGACGCCGGTGGCCTGATCACCGTGTCTTCCGCTGCCGCGCTGAAATCCAGCAAACATCCCAAAGAAGCTCAGCAGTTGCTCGCCTTCATGGCCAGCGAAGAAGGCCAGCGTGTGATCACCAACACCTCGGCCGAATACCCGCTGCGCAAAGGCATGCAATCCAATCGCGGCCTCAAGCCGTTCAGTGAGCTGCAACCGCCGAAAGTCACCCCGGCCGACCTTGGCAATGCCGAAGAAGCCCTGGACCTTGAACGTGACGTTGGCTTGAACTGATGAACCCATCGCTTTCCGCCGCCGGGTTCATACCCCGGCGCAAACGCCCGTCGATCTGGCTGCTGCTGCCCGTGCTGTTTCTGGTGGGCTTGAGCCTGCTGCCGCTGGTGTATGTCGGCACCAAGGCCTGGCAGGCGGGCTGGGCGGAGGCGGTGCACCTGCTGTGGCGGCCGTATGTATTCGGACTGCTGCGCAACACCCTGGCGTTGATGGTTGGGGTGACGGTGGCGTGCGGCGTAATCGGTCTGTCACTGGCGTGGTTACTGGAGCGCAGCAACCTGCCGGGGCGACGCATCTGGGGCGTGATCCTGTGCTTGCCGTTCGCCGTGCCTGCGTTTGTCAGCAGCTTCACCTGGGTCTCACTGAGCGCCAACTTCGAGGGCCTGGGCGGGGCAATCCTGGTGATGACCCTGTCCAAATACCCGCTGGTGTTTCTGCCGGTGGCGGCGACATTGCGCAATCTTGATCCATCCCTTGAAGAGTCGGCCCGCACGCTGGGACTGAATCGCTGGGGCGTATTTTTTCGAATTACACTGCCGTTGCTCTGGCCTTCGCTGCTGGCCGGAGCGCTGCTGATCGCGCTGCATATGCTGGTGGAATTCGGCGCGCTGTCGATCATCGGCCTGCAAACCTTTACCACCGCGATCTACCAACAGTTCGAACTGGAATTCAGCAACGCCAATGCCGCGATGCTCTCGGCGGTACTGCTGGTGATGTGCCTGACGCTGCTGTGGCTGGAGCTGCGGGTGCGCGGCAAGGGCCGGCATGTGCGCATCGGCCAGGGCGCGGCGCGGCATGCGGAACAGGTCAAGCTGGGTAAATGGTCGACCTTGGGTCAGCTGTACTGCCTGGCGCTGGCGGTCATCGGTAGCGGTATTCCGTTGGGAATGCTTGCTTATTGGCTGGCGGTGGGTTCATCGGCGGCATTCCCGGTGGCCGAAATTGGCGAGGCATTGATGTCTTCGCTGGCATTGTCCTTGGGCGGCGCTGCGCTTTGTCTGGCATTGGCTGTGCCGGTCGGCCTGCTGGTGGTGCGCTACAAAGGCCAGTTGGCGATCTGGGCTGAGCGCCTGCCCTACCTGTTGCATGCCCTGCCCGGTCTGGTGATTGCGCTGACACTGGTGTACTTCGCGCTGCACTATGTGCCCGTGCTGTATCAGACCTCGGCGCTGCTGCTGATTGCTTATGCGCTGTTGTTTCTGCCGCTCGCTCAGGCGCCGATTCGAACCGCACTGAACAAAGCTGCGCCGCAACTGGAAGAAGCTGCACGCACGCTGGGCGCTTCGTCATTCAGCGCGTTTTGCCGGGTGACCTTGCCGATTATTTTCCCGGCATTAGGGGCGGCGTTTGCGTTGGTGTTTCTGGATGCAATGAAGGAGTTGACGGCGACTTTGCTGCTCAGCCCGACGGGGTTGAATACCCTGGCGACTGCCGTGTGGGCACATACCTCGAATGTTGAGTTTGCGGCGGCGGCGCCGTATGCGGCGTTGTTGATTCTGGTGTCGGGGCTGCCGGTGTATCTGCTGACGACGCGGATGTATTTGAGCCGCTGAGACCGCTATCGCAGGCAAGCCAGCTCCCACATTCGACTGCATTCCAAAGCTGGAACTCGGTCAAATGTGGGAGCTGGCTTGCCTGCGATGAGGCCGGCGCAAACGACGCTAAGCCCGAAACTGCCCCAAGCTCGCCTTCAACTGTGCCGCCAACCCATCCAGCACCTTGCCACTGGCCGTGGTTTCCACCACCGCCTGCGCGGCACGCTCAGCCTGGGCATGGATCACCTCGACCCGCCCACGTACCGCATGCGCGCCCTGGGCTTGATGCTCGGCCGCACGCGTTGCCAGGCCAATCGCCGCATGCACTTGCTCCACCGAAGCCTGCACCGACTGCTGCAAGCGCACACTGTCGCGCAGCACCAACAACCCTTCATTCGCCTGGCGCCCGGCCTTGCCGATGGTTTCCACCGCCTCGCGTGCACCCTGTTGCAATGCCACGATATGCGCCTGGATGTCGCCGGTAGAGCTTTGGGTTTTACTCGCCAGCGCCCGCACTTCGTCTGCCACCACCGCAAAACCTCGCCCGGTCTCACCGGCACGCGCCGCTTCAATCGCCGCATTCAGGGCCAGCAAGTTGGTCTGCTCGGCAATCCCGTGGATCACCGTCAACACCACCTCGATCTGCTCGCTTTGCTGCGCCAACCGCTCGATCACTTGGGAACCGGCCTGCACTTGCCCCGCGAGCGCCTCGATCAGGCTGCCGACCTCTGCCGAGGTCCGTGAGTTTTCATCCGTGGCCTGGCGAATATCCACCACCTGCTGCAACGCCGCCTGCATCGCATGGCTTTCGGCCTGGGCCTCATCGGCCATTTGCGAAAGCGCGCGCAGGCTTTCGGCAACTTCGTCGCGCTGCAAACCGGCCGCCTTGTCAGCCCCGGCATTGCGTAAAGTCATGGCGCCGATTTCGACACCGGTGCGCTGCGCTACATCGCCCGCCTCACGCACGATCGGCTGCAACTTATCCACAAAGCGATTGACCGCCGAGGCCATGTCGCCGATTTCGTCCTTGCTGTTGATCTGCACACGCTTGGTGAGATCGCCCTCGCCCGCCGCCAGGTCGTCCATGGCGGCAATCAACAACTTCAGCCGATTGACCACACGGCGCCCCAACACGATGGCGATCAGCAGCAATACGCCGAACCCGACAATGGCGAGTCCCATACCGATGCGCCAGCGCAGCGCTCCCGCAGCGTCCTGTACGGCGCTGCTGGTGTTGGCGGTCATCTGGGTGGCGGTGGCTTGCGCCGATTGCAGGCGCGCGCCCATGGCCGCTGCGCTGTCGGCGGCGGCGCCTTTGAGGCTGTCACCGACCAACTGATCGCTGCTGGCGATCAAGGCAGCAAAGCGCTTGTCCAGCGCTGCCAGGTCGGCCTCTACCGCTTTGGTCGAGACGCCCATGCGGACTTTGCCGATCTCGGTGCCGTTGGGGCTGATCGAGGCTTCGACGTAGAATACCGAAGGATCGTTTTTAGCCGCATCCAGGACCTTATCCAAGGCTCGGTCGCCCTTGCCCTTGTCCAACAGTGCCTGGTTGATCGGGTTTTCGCGGTTGAGGTAACGGGTCAGGTGCTCGCCAGCCGCGTCGTCATACACCACGAACAACACGTTGGGATTGCGCTGGGCGCGCCGGGCGAACTCCGACAATGTCGGCACGTCGCTGTCCCACATGGCGCGGGGCGCCACCGACGCCAGCAGTTGGGCCATGTCATTGGCCGAATCCTGCAGGTCTTTTTCCAGGGTCGCACGCAGTTGCCTCTGCTCCTCTTGCAGGCGCGTGGAAAGCCCTGCGGTCAGACGCTGACGCGTGCTCGAAGACAAGCTGTCCAGGCTCGAGGTGACTTCCTTGCCGGCTTGCGCCAGCTCACCAGACAGTTTCTGGCTGTCGGCCCCCAGGCGGTTGCTTAAATCCGCTTCCAGCGCCGTCACGGTGCTTCGCGTCAGGGCAACGGCCACCAGCACTTGCACCAAAAGAGCGATACCTAGGGTAACGAACACCGGCCGCAACAGCCGGCTTTGTAACAATGAGAGAACGGCAGACACGGTAAATCCCTCCACCACGGGTGCCATTAATTTGATAGCACCGCGAAAGAAAGAACCGTAGCAAGGGTCGTGCCGATTGCCAGCCGGCCACAAAAAAGGGCTCCCGAAGGAGCCCTTTGCTTTTTACATCAACAGCTTATTAAGCGAACGGGTGACGCAGAACGATGGTCTCGTTGCGGTCCGGGCCTGTCGAAATAATGTCGATCGGCGCGCCGATCAGCTCTTCAACACGCTTGATGTAAGCACGGGCGTTGGCCGGCAGCTCTTCCAGGGTCTTGGCGCCCACGGTCGATTCGGTCCAGCCCGGCACTTCTTCGTACACAGGCTGCAGGCCGACGTAGCTGTCAGCATCGGTCGGTGCAACGTCCTTGCCGTCTGCATCTTTGTAGCCGATGCAGATATTGATGGCTTCCAGGCCATCGAGAACGTCCAGCTTGGTCAGGCAGATGCCCGAGATGCTGTTCACATCGATAGCACGGCGCAGGATAACGGCATCGAACCAGCCGCAACGACGGGCACGCCCGGTGGTGGCACCGAACTCGTGACCTTGCTTGGCCAGGTGCGCGCCGACTTCGTCGAACAGCTCAGTCGGGAACGGGCCCGAACCCACGCGCGTGGTGTAAGCCTTGGTGATGCCCAGGATGTAGTCCAGGAACATCGGGCCAACGCCCGAACCGGTCGCAACGCCGCCAGCGGTGGTGTTGGAGCTGGTCACGTACGGGTAGGTGCCGTGGTCGATGTCGAGCAACGAACCCTGGGCGCCTTCGAACATGATGTCTTTGCCGGCGCGACGCAGGTCGTGCAGCTCGGCCGTCACGTCCAGCATCAGCGGCTTGAGCAGCTCAGCATATTCCTTGCACTCAGCCAGAGTCTTTTCGAACTCGATGGCCGGCTCTTTGTAGTAACCCACCAGCATGAAGTTGTGGTAATCCACCAGTTCACGCAGCTTGTCTTCAAAGCGCGGCATGTTGAGCAGGTCGCCCACACGCAGGCCACGACGTGCAACCTTGTCTTCGTAAGCCGGGCCGATGCCGCGACCGGTTGTACCGATCTTCAGCTCGCCACGCGCCTTTTCACGGGCCTGGTCCAGCGCAACGTGGAAGGACAGGATCAGCGGGCAGGACGGGCTGATACGCAGGCGCTCGCGCACCGGTACGCCTTTCTCTTCCAGCTTGGTGATCTCACGCAACAGGGCGTCAGGTGCAACCACAACACCGTTGCCGATCAGGCACTGTACGCCTTCGCGCAGCACGCCCGACGGGATCAGGTGCAAGACGGTTTTTTCGCCATCGATGACCAGGGTGTGGCCAGCGTTGTGGCCACCTTGGTAGCGCACTACGGCGGCAGCATGTTCGGTCAGCAGATCAACGATCTTGCCTTTGCCCTCATCACCCCATTGGGTGCCCAGGACTACGACATTCTTACCCATAACACTTGTCCTCATTCGCGCAAACTTGGTGCCGGCGATGGCCGGCAGGAAAACTCAAGAAGCCAGTGGCGATACTTGCCAAAGCCCGTTCTGCAGAATCAATTGCCGGTCGCAGTCCGCTTCACGGGCGGCGGCCAATGGCTGCCCAGGCAAAGCCTGGACGACACGCTGACCCTCACTGCGCAACTGGCAAACCTGCTGCCAGAGTGCTGCGTCCGTACTGTCGGGCATCCAGATGCCACCAGACGGCAGCTCGACCTCAGCACGCCCCAGGGTCACCAGGGTTTTCAAATCGGTAGAAAAGCCAGTCGCCGGACGGGCGCGACCGAAGTCGGCGCCGATATCGTCATAACGACCGCCTTGGGCGATGGCCTGGCCAACACCCGGTACAAAGACGGCGAACACCACACCGGTGTGGTAGTGGTAGCCGCGCAACTCACCCAGGTCGAAATACAGCGGCAACTCGGGGAAGCGCGCCGACAATTGCTCGGCAATCGCGAATACATCATCCAGCGCAGCCAGGACCGGCGCCGGCGCATTGGCCAGGCGCTCACGGGCAGCCACCAGCACTTCACGGCCGCCGCACAGGTTAACCAGTGCACGCAGCATGTCGGCCAGGTCCGCAGGCACGCCTGCGGTCAGAGCGATCACTTCATCGATCGCCTTGCGCTGCAAGGCATCGAACAACTGTTGCTCCACTTCACCGGACAAGCCGGCCGCACGGGCCAGGCCACGGTAGATACCGACGTGACCCAGGTCCATGTGCACATCCGGCACGTCGGCCAGTTGCAGCATAGCCAGCATCAGGCTGATCACTTCAACGTCGCTGCTCGGGCTGGCATCACCGTACAACTCGGCGCCCAACTGGATCGGGCTGCGCGACGACGACAACGCACGCGGCTGAGCATGCAGCACGCTGCCGGCGTAGCACAGGCGGCTCGGGCCTTCACGGCGCAGGGTGTGCGCATCGATGCGCGCCACTTGCGGCGTGATGTCGGCACGGAACCCCATTTGCCGCCCCGATTGCGGGTCGATGACCTTGAAGGTGCGCAGATCCAGGTCCTGGCCCGCGCCGGTCAGCAGGGATTCCAGGTACTCGATATGGGGGGTCACGACAAACTCGTAACCCCAGCTCTGGAACAGATCCAACACCTGGCGACGCGCTACTTCAATGCGCGCAGCCTCTGGTGGCAGTACTTCTTCGATGCCATCTGGCAGCAGCCAGCGGTCTACCGTTGCCATTACGCCATTCCCCTATGATCCGGGCGGCCAGCCCTCGGCCGAGCCTTGAGTGAAGCAGAAAATACCCACGCTTTGCATAATCCACGCGCAAGAGCGACGTGACGAACGGCCTGCCAGCGGCCTCGTCGGGCACTTTCCTCGAAAAACCTGTGGCGCCTGCCGAAACAAACATGCAGACGCAAAAAAGCCGGGAATTTCCCGGCTGCCGCATCATACACCCGTTTTCTGAAAGGATCACCCCGCCAGGCATTTTAGCCGCCCGACGGAGTGCGCCCTAAAGTCACAGGCTTGGTTACTTGGACTTTTCCAGGTAGCGGAAGAAGTCGCTGCTTGGGTCCAGCACCATGACGTCGGTTTTGTTCGCGAAGCTTTCACGGTAGGCACGCAGGCTACGGTAGAACGCGTAGAACTCCTGGTCCTGGCCGTAAGCCTTGGCGTAGATCGCCGCAGCCTGGGCGTCGCCGTCACCACGTGCCTCTTCAGACTCGCGATAAGCCTCTGCCAGCAGTACACGGCGCTGACGGTCGGCATCCGCACGGATACCTTCAGCCAACTCGTTACCTTTGGCGCGATGCTCACGGGCTTCACGCTCACGCTCGGTGCTCATGCGCTCGAACACGCTGCGGTTCACTTCCTTCGGCAGGTCGATGGCCTTGACCCGAACATCGACTACTTCGATGCCCAGCTCTTTCTCTGCCATCGTGTTCAGCGAACGGGTGATGTCAGCCATCAGCGCATCACGTTCACCGGATACCACCTCGTGCAGGGTGCGTTTACCAAACTGGTCACGCAGGCCCGATTCCAGACGGCGCGACAAACGCTCATCGGCAATCTGCTTGAGGCCGGAGGTCGCGGTGTAGAAGCGCTCGGCATCCTTGACGCGCCACTTGGCGTAGGCGTCAACCATCACGGCTTTCTTTTCCAGGGTCAGGAAGCGTTGTGTCGGTGCATCCAGGGTCATCAGGCGGCCGTCGAACTTGCGCACCTGGTTCACGTAGGGGACTTTCACATGCAGGCCCGGCTGGACATCCGCCTGCACCACACGACCGAATTGCAGCAACACCGCGCGCTCGGTCTGAGACACGATGTAGAAGCAGTTCCAGGCAGCGATGACCACGACGACGCCCACAATCAGGGCGGTCAGCGATTTATTGCTCATCAACGACTCTCCCTGGTACGTGTTTGCTGTTGCAGCAAGTCAGCGGCCGCACGGGCGCTCGCTTCGTTGGCAGCGGCATTCGAGCTGCTCGACGGTGCGCTGGTGCCGCTACGACCACCTTCGATCATCTTGTCCAGCGGCAGGTAAAGCAGGTTGTTCTGCCCACCTTTGCTGCCGGTCACGAGAACCTTGCTGGTGTTGCTGAAGACTTCCTGCATGGTGTCCAGGTACAAACGCTCACGCGTGACTTCCGGAGCCTTGCGGTACTCGGCAACCAGTTTGGTAAAGCGGTCCGCCTCACCCTTGGCGCGGGAGACCACTTCGTCGCGGTAACCGTTGGCATCTTCAAGGATGCGCTGGGCCTGACCACGGGCTTCCGGTACGACACCGTTGGCGTAGGTTTCAGCCTGGTTGCGCGAACGCTGCTCGTCTTCACGGGCGCGGATCACGTCATCAAAGGCTTCCTGCACTTCGCGCGGTGCCGCTGCGCTCTGTACGTTCACCTGAGTCACCGTGATGCCGGTGCGATAGGTATCGAGGAACCGTTGCAGGCGCTCCTTGATTTCGCTGGCCATCAATTCACGACCTTCGGTCAGCACCTGGTCCATGGCGGTGGAACCCACCACGTGGCGCAGGGCGCTTTCGGTTGCGTGTTGCAGGCTGATTTCCGGCTGATCAACGTTCAGCACGAAGTCCTGCAGGTTGCTGATCTTGTACTGCACGGTCAGCGGCACTTCGACGATGTTCTCGTCTTCGGTCAGCATCTGGCCCTGCTTGGTGTAGGCACGCTCACGCGTGACGTTCTCCATGTACTTCTTGTCGATCGGCGGGAAATAGATGTTCAGGCCTGGCCCGACAGTCTCGTAGTACTTGCCGAAGCGCAGCACCACGGCTTGCTCCTGCTCGTCGACTACGTACACAGCGCTGTACAGCCACACGGCTGCGAGCACGACAAGCCCGAGGCCCAGCAGGCCATAGCCGCCGCCCTTGCTTGTGCGACCGCCGTCGTCACCGCCACCACGTTTTTTTCCACCACCGAACAACCCATTCAGGCTTTCCTGCAGCTTTCGGAAGGCCTCGTCGAGATCTGGTGGCCCCTTGCGGTCGCCATTATTGCGGCGTTTACCACCCCAAGGATCCTGATTATTCGAGTTGCCACCCGGCTCATTCCAAGCCATAGCGCTCTCCATCTGATAAAGCAAAGACGCACCCACGGCGCGCCGACCAATGCTACAGAATGCCTGCTACTGCGGCACAACCGCTTTCGGAGGCTTTTATTGCAAAGTGTGTTGTTCGATGAACTCTGTCGGTACCACACCTTCACGGCTGACCAGCCGATTCAGCTCCGAGCGCGGCAATCGAACGGCCAGCAAGCTGACACCTTCTTCGTCGTATTCTTCTTTCTGTACGGCGCCCAGTTCGAAAAACTGTGCACGCAGTCGAGCAAAACGTTGCGGCAAGCGCAAGGTGCCGACAAACAAATCACTGCCCAGCAACTCGGCAATCGCCTGTTCAAGCAACTCCAGGCCACTGCCATCGCGTGCCGACAGCCAAACCCGCTGGGGCTTGCCGTCTTCATCGCGCTGGATTTGCGGCTCGACACCCTCAAGCAAATCGAGTTTGTTATAGACCTCGAGGATCGGCAAGTCTTGTGCACCAATCTCGCCCAGCACCACCATCACCTGCTCGATCTGCAACATGCGATCCGGTTCGGCCGCATCGATCACGTGCAACAGCAGGTCGGAATTGCTCGACTCTTCGAGCGTAGACCGAAATGCTTCGACCAGCTTGTGGGGCAGATGACGAATGAAACCTACGGTGTCGGCCAGGACAATCGGCCCCAGGTCGTCGATGTCCAGACGGCGCAAGGTCGGGTCGAGGGTGGCGAACAGTTGGTCGGCCGCGTACACGTCCGATTTCGTCACGTTGTTGAACAGCGTGGATTTGCCGGCGTTGGTATAGCCCACCAGAGACACGGTAGGGATATCGGCACGCGAGCGACCACGGCGTGATTGTTCGCGCTGGCTGCGTACTTTTTCCAGGCGGCCCTTGATCTGGCGCAGGCGCACCCGCAGCAGACGACGGTCGGTTTCCAGCTGGGTTTCACCCGGGCCGCGCATGCCGATGCCACCACCCTGACGTTCAAGGTGAGTCCAGCCACGCACCAGCCGGGTGCTCATGTGGTCAAGCTGGGCCAGTTCTACCTGGAGCTTGCCTTCATGGGTACGGGCGCGTTGGGCGAAGATATCGAGAATCAGACCGGTGCGGTCGATCACGCGACACTCGAAAACACGTTCGAGGTTACGTTCCTGACTGGGCGTGAGGGTGTGATTGAAGATCACCAGATCGGCTTCTTCGGCGTGAACCAGGTCGCGCAGTTCCTCGACCTTGCCGCTGCCAATCAGGTATTTGGCGGTTGGCCGATGACGCGGTACGTTAAAAAACGCAACGGTCTCGGCGCCGGCCGAATTTGCCAACTCCTGAAACTCCTGCGGATCTTCGCGCGCCTCAGGGTCCTGTCCATCCAAGTGAACGAGGATTACTCGCTCACCACCACCGTGGCGCTCAAAGAACAAAGGAGACTCCTATCAGGCGTTACCTGGCTCAGCGTCACCCTGTTCATCACCTGCTGCGCTAGGCAGACGGATTGGACGAACTGGAACGACTGTCGAGATAGCGTGCTTGTAAACCATCTGGCTGACGGTGTTTTTCAGCAGGATCACGAACTGGTCGAACGACTCGATCGTGCCTTGCAGCTTGATACCGTTGACCAGGTAGATGGAAACCCCAACTTTCTCTTTACGTAAAGTATTCAAGTAAGGGTCTTGTAGCGAATGCCCTTTTGACATGTGCCGCACTCCTTTAAGGATCAATAATAAAATTCGGAAAATAGATAGCTCATGGCCGTCACACCCCCAAGGATAGACGGCAATTGCAAGGACTCAGCTCAATATGGAGACCGATCCCAAGTATTTCAAGGCGCGTGACAGATTGTCGCTGTCCAGGCTGTCCAACCAGTGCAAATCGCTCCAGCTGCGCAGCCAGGTGAACTGGCGCTTCGCCAATTGGCGCGTGGCAATGATGCCGCGTTCCTGCATTTCGGCTGACGTCAGCTTGCCATCCAGGTGTTCCCAGACTTGGCGATAGCCTACAGCACGCATCGAAGGCAACCCGGCATGCAGGTCACCTCTGGAACGCAGTGCTACGACCTCGTCCACAAACCCCTGTTCCAACATAATTGTGAATCTTTGTGCAATTCGTTCATGCAACACCTGGCGATTTGCCGGAGCAATGGCCAGATTCGCCACAGTATAGGGCAATTGTGACTGTCCAGATGCGCCTGCATCAGCACTTTGCGCAGTTTGTTTCAGCCTGTGTTCAGTCATGGTCTGGCCGCTCACCCGCCAGACTTCCAGGGCGCGACTGAGGCGCTGGGGGTCATTGGGGTGAATGCGCGCAGCGGAAACCGGGTCGACTGCCGCCAACTGGTCGTGCAAGGCCTGCCATCCAAGGCGTGCAGCCTCTTCTTCGATTTCGCCGCGCACCTGGGCGTCGGCCGCCGGCATATCCGCCAAGCCTTCCTGCAAAGCCTTGTAATAGAGCATCGTACCGCCCACCAGCAGCGGAATATTGCCCCGCGCAGTGATTTCGGCCATGGCGGCCAGGGCATCGGTACGGAAATCGGCGGCGCAATAGCTCTCGGCCGGGTCAATAATGTCGATCAACCGGTGCGGATACTGTGCCAACAGTTCTTTTGAAGGCTTGGCCGTACCGATGTCCATGTCCCGGTAAACCAGGGCAGAGTCGACACTGATCAGCTCGCAGGGCAGCACCTTGGTCAGCTCGATGGCCAGGTCGGTCTTGCCGGCGGCCGTAGGGCCCATCAGGAAGATGGCGGGGGGCAAGGCGCTCATCAACGGCCGCGCAAGAACAGTTTGTCCAAGTCGTCCAGGCCCATTTGGGTCCAGGTCGGTCGGCCATGGTTACATTGCCCGCTGCGCTCGGTGTTCTCCATGTCGCGCAGCAAACCGTTCATTTCCGGCAGCGCCAGGCGGCGGTTGGCGCGGATTGCACCGTGGCAGGCCATGGTCCCGAGCAGTTCGTTGATATGTGCCTGGATGCGGTCGCTGGTGCCATATTCCATCAAGTCGGCCAGTACGTCGGCGACCAGGCGGTTGGCTTCGGCTTGCTTGAGCAGCGCGGGAATCTGGCGAATAGCCAGGGTTTCCGGGCCCAGGCGTTGCAGTTCGAAGCCGAGCTTCTGGAATACGCTGTGGTGTTCTTCGGCGCAATCGGCCTCACGCTGGCTGACCGCCAGGGATTCCGGCACCAACAACGGCTGGCCGCTCAGACCTTCACTGGCCATGGCGATCTTCAAGCGCTCGTACATGATCCGCTCGTGAGCGGCGTGCATGTCTACCAGCACCAGGCCGTGGGCGTTTTCGGACAGGATGTAAATGCCCTTGAGCTGAGCCAGCGCATAACCCAAGGGCGGAATATCACCGCCGCCCTCTGGCAACGCCACAGCGCCCGGTTCGGCACCCGGCAGCGGGGCAAAAAACTCGCGATAAGCGGCCTGGGCCTCGGCCACCGGCACTGTCGATTGCGGGCGTGGCGTGTATTGGTACTGGTAACCCGCGCCCGAACCGGAACCCGGCGCCGTATAGGAAGGCTGCGGCTGCGGCGATTGCAGCAGGTTGGCCGCCAGGCTCATTTCGCCCTGAGGGCCGAACTCGCCGGCCTCCGGACCGCTCGGCCTTACCACCGCCGTCACGATCGGCGCAGACAGTTGATCATCCGGGCGTACATCGCCCAAGGCGCGGTGCAGCGTGCCATAGAGGAAGTCATGCACCATGCGCCCGTCGCGGAAGCGCACTTCGTGCTTGGTCGGGTGCACGTTGACGTCGACCACCGACGGGTCGACTTCAAAGAACAGCACAAACGTCGGGTGCCGCCCATTGAACAGCACATCGCGATACGCCTGGCGCACTGCGTGGGCCACCAGTTTGTCGCGTACCGCGCGGCCATTCACGAAGAAGTACTGCAAGTCCGCCTGGCTGCGGGAGAAGGTCGGCAAACCCACCCAGCCCCACAGGCGCAAGCCATTGCGCTCGATTTCAATCGGCAGCGCCTGTTCCAGGAAGCCCGCTCCGCAAATAGCCGAAACCCGCCGAGCGCGCGCAGCGTCATCGTGGGCTTCGTGCAGGCTGAGGATGGTTTTGCCGTTGTGGCGCAAATGGAACGCCACATCAAAGCGCGCCAAGGCCAGGCGCTTGATGACTTCTTGCAGGTGATCGAATTCGGTTTTTTCGGCCTTGAGGAATTTGCGTCGCGCCGGCGTGTTGAAAAACAGGTCGCGAACTTCAACCGACGTGCCTACCGGGTGCGCCGCCGGCTGCACACGAGGCGCCATGTCACGACCTTCGGTTTCCACCTGCCAGGCCTGCTCGGCGCTGCGGGTGCGCGAAGTCAGGGTAAGGCGCGCTACGGAGCTGATGGAGGCCAATGCCTCACCGCGAAAACCCAGGCTCATCACCCGCTCGAGGTCTTCAAGGTCGCGAATCTTGCTGGTGGCGTGACGCGCCAGCGCCAGCGGCAGGTCATCCGAAGAAATACCGCTGCCGTCGTCACGCACCCGCAGCAGCTTGACGCCGCCCTGCTCCACGTCGACATCAATGCGCTTGGCACCGGAGTCGATGCTGTTTTCCAGCAACTCCTTGATCACCGACGCCGGGCGCTCAACCACCTCACCTGCCGCAATCTGGTTGGCGAGGCGCGGGCTGAGCAGTTCGATACGCGAGCCGCTGTTCAATAAGGATTCGCTCATTACTGCGCCGCCAATTCAGTGCCAGGGATGGTCAACACCTGGCCCACTTTCAACTCATCGGTCTTCAGGTTATTGGCGCTGCGCAAGGTCGCGGCCGAAACCTGGAAACGCACGGCCAGCATGGCCAGGGTGTCGCCGGGCTGCACGCGATGGTCACGCGGGCCCTGGGCGATTTTGCCGGAATCACGCAGCCAGGCAATGTAGGTGCCCGGCGGCGGGTTCTGCTGGAAGAACTGGCGAATACCGGCGCTGATCGAACGCGCCAGCGCCTGCTGGTGGCTGGCGCTGGCCAGCTTCGAGGCTTCGTTGGAGTTGGAAATAAACCCGGTTTCCACCAGGATCGACGGGATATCCGGCGACTTCAACACCATAAACCCGGCCTGCTCCACGCGTTGCTTGTGCAGGGACGTCACGCGGCCAATATTGCTGAGGACTTTTTGGCCGACGTTCAAGCTGGACGTCAACGAAGCGGTCATCGACAGGTCGAGCAGTACACCGGCGAGCATTTTGTCCTTGTCGTCGAGGGACACGTTGCCGGCCCCGCCGATCAAGTCGGAACGGTTTTCACTGTCGGCCAGCCAGCGTGCGGTTTCGGACGTAGCGCCACGATCGGACAAGGCAAACACCGAGGCACCGAAGGCCGCTGCCGACGGTGCGGCGTCGGCGTGGATCGACACAAACAGGTCGGCGCCCTTCTTGCGGGCGATTTCGGTACGGCCACGCAGCGGGATGAAGTAGTCACCGGTACGGGTCAGCTCGGCGCGGTAGCCTTTCATGCCATTGACCTGGCGCTGCAGTTCACGGGCGATAGCCAGTACCACGTCTTTTTCATGCTGGCCGCGCGAGCCGGAGGCGCCCGGGTCTTCGCCGCCGTGACCGGCGTCGATCACCACGATAATGTCGCGCTTGCCCGCAGGCGCAGGTGGCGGCGGCGGCAATTTGACCTGCGGCTGCGACGGGTTGACCGGCACGGCCGGCACGGTCGCAACACTTGGCGGCGGCGCTGGCGGCGGGTTGGCATCGGCGGCGTTGTCGAAAAGGTCGACCACCAACCGATTGCCGTATTGGGCGTTAGGTGCCAGTACAAAGCTTTTCGGGGTCACGGCCTTCTTCAGGTCGATGACCACGCGCAGGTCCGTCGGCGTGCGCTGGGCCGAGCGCATCGAGGTGATCGGGGTATTAGCGGTGGATACTTTCAGCGGCGCGCCCAGGGTGGCGCCGTTGATGTCGATCACCAGGCGATCGGGCGCCGTCAGGGTAAAGACACTGTGCTGGACCGGGCCAGACAGGTCGAACACCAGTCGCGTGTTATCCGGCGCTCGCCACAGGCGAACACTTTTCACCTGTGAAGCAGCCAGAGCATTGAAAGTCATTGCCGCAAGCAACACCCCTACGACAGCAACCATCGCGCGAAAGCGCATACCTAACCCCACCAATTTTATTTGAATTCCAATGCCAGGGCCGCGCACCAAGACTGGCCTCGCGCACTCTGGGGCAACAACTTCAGCTGACGTCCATGCTCATGCGGCGTAATGGTAATGGTCAGGTCCGGCTTTGGCAAAAAGCCTGTGCCTTTATCTGGCCACTCGATCAGGCACAGTGCATCTTCATCGAAGTAATCACGGATGCCCATGTACTCCAGTTCTTCGGGATCGACCAGCCGATACAGGTCAAAGTGAAAGGCGCGAACTGCACCGATCTCGTAGGGCTCGACCAAGGTGAACGTCGGGCTCTTTACCGCGCCTGTGTGGCCCAGCCCACGAATAATCCCCCGCGACAGCGTGGTTTTGCCCGCGCCCAGGTCGCCCTCAAGGAAAATCAGCCCCACGCCGGCCGTAACCTGTGCAATACGCTGACCCAACGCGACCATGGCGTCTTCATCAGCCAGAAAAAGGCTTACTTCAGGCACGGCGACTGCTCCTCCAGCAATTGACGAATGGCAGGTATCAGGTCGCTGGCGGCCAGGCCGCGACCATAAGTGCCTTGGCGATCCCCTGCCGTAGCGTGTAACCACACGGCCAGGCAACTTGCCTCATAGGCAGGCATGCCTTGGGCCAGCAAGGCGCCCACCAAGCCGCTCAGCACATCCCCCAAACCGGCCGTCGCCATTGCTGGATGGCCTTGGTCACAGCGCGAAACACGGCCGTCCGGGCTGGCAATCAAACTGCCAGCACCCTTGAGGATAGCCACTGCATTGAATGTCTGGCTTAAAGCGCGCGCCACGTTAAGGCGGTCGGCCTGAACCTCGGCTGTCGTGATGCCCATCAACCGCGCCGCCTCACCGGGATGCGGCGTGATTACGCTGTTGGCCGGCAGGTTTACACCGCCTGCGGCCAGCTGGTTCAAGGCATCGGCATCCCAGACCTGCGGCTGCCGGGCGTTGGCGGCAACCGACAGCAGGCTTTTGCCCCAGGACGCTGCGCCCAGGCCGGGACCGATAACGATCACCGACATTTTTTCCAGCAACCCCATCAACTGGTTGGCCGAACTCACGCCGACGGTCATCACCTCCGGCAAGCGCGCCAGTGCGGCTGGCACGTGCTCAGGGCGAGTCGCCAGCGAGACCATGCCGGCGCCACTGCGCAAAGCGCTTTCGGCACTCAACAGCGCAGCACCGCCAAAGCCATGGTCGCCGCCGATGACCAGCAGGTGGCCGAACTGGCCTTTATGGGCGTCCGGGGAACGTGCAGCCAGTTGCGGCAAGTGGCCGTGCAACAGCGGCTGTACGTCGGTAATTGTGTGTTTTGTCTGCGGCATGCGTCTTCAAGCTCCGATGTCTGGCAGAATTATACGCATCTAACCTGTGGTTTCCCGTGTCTCATGCCCGCAATTACCTCCGATCTGCCCGCCCTCGCCCAATCGATCAAAGACTGGGGCCGCGAGCTGGGCTTTCAACAAGTCGGCATCAGCGGCCTGGACCTGGCCGAGCATGAGCAGCACCTGCAACGCTGGCTCGACGCGGGCTACCACGGCGAGATGGAATACATGGGCGCCCATGGCAGCAAACGCTCGCACCCCGAGGAACTGGTGCCGGGCACGCTGCGTGTGGTGTCGCTGCGCATGGATTATCTGCCAGGCGACACACAAATGGCGCAGTTGCTGGCCAAGCCAGAAAAAGCCTACATCTCCCGTTACGCCTTGGGCCGCGATTACCACAAGCTGATCCGCAAGCGCGTGCAGCAACTGGCCGACCGCATCCAGGCACAGATCGGCCCGTTTGGCTTTCGCGCCTTTGTCGACAGCGCGCCCGTGTTGGAAAAAGCCATTGCCGAACAAGCCGGCCTGGGCTGGATCGGCAAAAACACCCTGGTGCTCAATCGCAAGGCCGGCAGCTATTTCTTTTTGAGCGAACTGTTTGTCGATTTGCCCTTGCCGGTGGACGCGCCCCACGCCACCGAGCATTGCGGCCGCTGCACCGCCTGCCTGGATATCTGCCCTACCAATGCCTTCGTCGGCCCGTATGTGCTCGACGCGCGACGCTGCATTTCCTACCTGACCATCGAGCTCAAGAGCGCGATCCCCGAGGACCTGCGCCCACTGATCGGCAATCGGGTATTCGGCTGCGATGACTGTCAGATCGTTTGCCCGTGGAATCGTTTCGCCCGACCCACTGCCGAAAGCGATTTCAAGCCACGGCACAATCTGGATAACGCAGAACTGGCCGAATTGTTTATGTGGGACGAGGATAAATTCCTCAGCAGCACCGAAGGCTCGCCCCTACGTCGCGCCGGGTATGAGCGCTGGCTGCGCAACCTGGCAGTGGGCCTGGGCAATGCGCCGTCGAGCATCCCGGTGCTCGAAGCCTTGAAAGCACGCCGCGATTATCCGTCCGAGCTGGTGCGCGAACATGTGGAATGGGCGCTCAACCAGCACGCTACGCGCTAGTGCACGTCGTCGTTGTAGACGAACTTGGGCATTTCCCAGTGAAAACGGATTGCCAGCAGGCGCAGTAGAAAGCCGCTGAACAAGGTCAGCAGAATCGCCTGCTCGCTGGGCAGTTGCAGATACAGGCACAGCATGTAGAACCAGGCGGCGAGGAACGACACGCTGGCGTACAGCTCACGGCGGAAAATCAGCGGGATGTCGTTGCAGAAGATATCGCGCAGGATGCCGCCAAATACGCCCGTGATCACGCCGCTGACCGAAGCCACCAGCATGCCGTGGCCCATCTCCAACGCAGTCATGCAGCCGATCAGGGTAAACGCCACCAAGCCCAGGGCGTCCAGCGCCAGGAACAACGAACGCAGGCGGCGCATCAGCGGCGCGATAAATATCGTCACCAGTGCTGCGATTGAGGTCAGCACCAGGTATTCCGGGTGTTTGACCCAGGTCAGCGGGTAATGCCCCAACAGCACATCGCGCACCGAACCACCGCCCAGTGCGGTGACGCAGGCGATCAGCACCACGCCAAACCAGTCCATGCCACGGCGCCCGGCAGACAGCGCGCCGGTCATGGCTTCGGCGGTGATGGCGACGAGGTAGAGCATCAACAGCATGAGGGCGATCCTTGCGAATAGGCGCGCATTCTAATCATTGGGTGATGGCACCAAAAGGGGGCGCATGGCGAAAGACCGTGTCGACAGCATCGCAGGCAAGCCCGCTCCCACACTTTGACTTGTGAACACATTCAAATGTGGGAGCTGGCTTGCCTGCGATAGGGCCAGAGCAGGCGCCACAGATTCAAGCCTTGATGAAATGCTTGCGGTAATGCTGCAACTCGGCGATCGACTCGCGAATGTCATCCAGCGCCAAATGCGTGCTGCCCTTATGGAAGCTGTCCTTGACCTCCGGCGCCCAGCGCGCCGCCAGTTCTTTGAGGGTGGACACGTCCAGGTTGCGATAGTGGAAGTAGCTTTCCAGCCCCTTCATGTGCGTATAAAGGAAGCGACGATCCTGGCAGATGCTGTTGCCGCAGATCGGCGACTTGCCCTTGGGCACCCACTTTTCCAGGAAAGCGATGGTTTCAGCTTCGGCGTCGCGCATGCTGATGCGGCTGTCGCGCACGCGCTGGGTCAGGCCGGAATTGCCGTGGGTGCGGGTGTTCCACTCGTCCATGGTGGCCAGTACGGCGTCGCTGTGGTGGATGGCGATCACCGGACCTTCGGCCAAGGTGTTGAGGTTGCTGTCGGTGACAATGGTCGCCATCTCGATGATGACGTCGGTGTCGGGGTTCAGACCGGTCATTTCCAGATCGATCCAAATCAGGTTCTGTGGGTTTTGCATGGCTTGATTCTCTTGGCCCTTGGCTTAGCTGCGCAGTTTAGCAGGCGGGGGCGTGCTAGACTCGCGACCGTTTTACCCAACCTTTGCATTATCGACACGGAACACCAATGGCCAAACGCCAGCTCAATCGCCGCCAAAACTGGCGCATCGAAAAGATTCAAGGCGAACGCGCCGCTCGCGCCGCCAAACGTGAATCCTCCGCCGTGGAAGCGCTCGAGGGCGGCGACCTGGGCCCTGAACAAACGGGCCTGGTGATCGCGCACTTCGGCGTGCAGGTCGAAGTCGAGGCGCTCGAAGGCGAACTCGCAGGTTCGGTGTCGCGCTGCCACTTGCGCGCCAACCTGCCTGCGCTGGTCACCGGCGACAAGGTCGTGTGGCGTGCCGGCAACCAGGGCATCGGCGTGATCGTCGCCCAGTTGCCGCGCACCACCGAACTGCGCCGCCCCGACAGCCGTGGCCAGCTCAAGCCGGTGGCGGCCAACGTCGACATGATCGTGATCGTGTTCGCACCGCTGCCCGAGCCGCATGCCAATTTGATCGACCGCTACCTGGTCGCGGCCGAGCACGCCGGCATTCGCCCGCTGCTGCTGCTGAACAAATTCGACCTGATCGACGAACAGAACGCCCCGGCGCTCAACGCGTTGCTGGCGGTCTACCGCACCCTGGGTTACCCGGTACTGGAAGTGTCTGCGCATCACGGCAATGGCATGGAACAGCTGCAACAGCAGTTGGACGGGCGCATCAGCGTGTTCGTCGGCCAGTCGGGCGTGGGCAAGTCATCGCTGGTCAACAGCCTGCTGCCGGAAGTCGACACGCGCGTGGGCCCGCTGTCGGAACTGTCCGGCCAGGGTACCCACACCACCACCACCGCGCGGCTGTTCCACTTCCCCGGCGGCGGTGAGCTGATCGACTCCCCAGGCATCCGTGAATTCGGCCTCGGCCACGTCAGCCGCAGCGATGTGGAAGCGGGCTTTATCGAGTTCAACGACCTGATCGGCACCTGCCGCTTCCGCGACTGCAAACACGACCGCGAGCCGGGCTGTGCGTTGCTCAAGGCCCTGGAAGACGGGCGTGTGCAGCAGCAGCGGATGAACAGCTATCGGTCGATTATTGCGAGCTTGCCGGAGAGCAGCTACTAAACCGCAGATACAACAAGGCCGCGATTATCGCGGCCTTGTTGTATCTGGACTACGAACCCGGCGCCGGCGCAGGCGCCGTAGGGTCTTTCACCCCGCCGTCATCAAACAGGTTCAGCTTCTGCCGCAGTTCATGGGCCGGCAACGGCTCCTGACCTGGCGGAATGGCATTCGGATCGGCCGGCACTTCACCCGGTGCACCTTCGCCCCGGGTCGGTGCCGCAGGTGGCGGTTGGTCACCTTCAATCGCGCGCTGAGCTTTTTTAGTCAGCACCACAATATCGATGCGACGGTTGATCGGGTTGAACGGGTCTTTGGGGTCAAACAACTGCGAAGAAGCAAAACCCACCACGCGTGCCACTTGCGGGTCGGGATAGCTGCCCGCCACCAGCGCACGGCGGGCGGCGTTGGCGCGGTTGGCCGAAAGCTCCCAGTTGCCGAAGTCGCCCTGGCCCGCATAAGGCTTGGCGTCGGTGTGACCGCTGATGCTGATCTTGTTCGGCACCGCCTTGATGGTGTCGGCCATGGCCAGCAGGATGTCTTCGAAGTACGGCTTCAAGCGCGCACTGCCGGAGTCGAACATCGGCCGGTTGGCGGCGTCGGTGATCTGGATGCGCAAACCTTCGGGGGTGATCTCGAAGGAAATCTGATCCTTGAATTTCAGCAGTTGCGGGTTTTCTTCGACCTTGGTCTGCAGCTCTTGCAGCAGCAATTCCAGGCGCTCTTTCTCGACCTGTTCGGCCATGCTCTCGACGGTGTCGCGCTCGATCGGGATGTTTTCCTGCGGCGACTCGGTCTTGACCTCGGGGTTGATGGTGCGCTCAGGCGCCAGTTGCGGCGAGCCGCCCAGGTCGATCACGAAGGGCGTGCCGCTTTCCGAAAAGCCAATCGGGTCTTTGAAATAACCGGCAATGGCGATCTTCTGCTCGGGCGTGGCGGTCGACATCAGCCACAGCACCAGGAAGAACGCCATCATCGCCGTGGCAAAGTCGGCGAAGGCGATTTTCCAGGCACCGCCATGGTGCCCCGCAGCGAAGCGCTTGACGCGCTTGATGATTATCGGCTGGTTGTTTTCCATGACTTAGCGACCGCGAACCGCTTGTTCCAGCTCGGCAAAACTTGGGCGATGTTTCGGGTACAGCACCTTGCGCCCGAACTCCACCGCCAGCGATGGCGGCATGCCGGACGCCGATGCCACCAGGCAGGCCTTGATCGCTTCGTACAAATTCACTTCTTCCTTGGCATCGTGGGCCAGGGACGTGGCCAGTGGGCCGAAGAAACCGTAGGCCGCGAGGATACCGAAGAAGGTACCGACGAGGGCCGCGCCCACGTGCATGCCGATAGCCTTCTGGTCGCCTTCACCCAGGGATGCCATGGTCACCACAATGCCGAGTACCGCCGCGACGATACCAAAACCGGGCATGCCGTCGGCGACACCGGTCACGGCGTGGGAGGGATGTTCGAGCTCTTCTTTGAGGCTGAACAGCTCCATGTCGAACAGCCCTTCGAGCTCGTGCGGGGCCATGTTGCCGGAGGACATGATGCGCAGGTAATCACAGATGTAGGCGGTCATGCGCTCATCTTTGAGCACGGCCGGGTACTTGGCGAAAATCGGGCTGGCGGCAGCGTCTTCGATATCGCCTTCGATGGCCATCATGCCTTCGCGGCGGCTCTTGTTGAGGATCTCGTAGATCAGCCCCAGCACCTCGAGATAAAAGGTGTGGGAGAAGCGCGAGCTGAACATGCCCAGCGACTTCTTGATCACGTGCATGGTCATGTAGCCGGGGTTGGCCTGCAGGAAAGCACCAAACGCGGCGCCGCCGATGATCAGCACTTCGAAGGGTTGGATCAACGCGGCAATTTTACCGTGGGACAAGACGTACCCACCGAGCACACTTGCGATGACGACGATGATGCCGATAATTTTAGCCATAGGAGATTGGTACTTGCGCCGTCGGGTTCATGGACATAGTGGGTGCTGCAGAAAACTCTTGTACTACTTATCGGCAAAACTGCGCCAGACTATAGCCCGTTAAGGCGAAAAACCAATTCGGCCCGTTCCGGGCGTGTTGAACGCAAGTGATGATCGCGCCCCAATCATGGCAAACGAAACGACAGTTCCAAATACAAAACCCACCACCCTCGCCGCTTGGATCAAGCGCCTGGACGATGTGCTGCTGCCTGTTCCTCAGGCTAGTCACGAACGCGTGTGCAAGGCCATCCGCGACAGCCGTAGTTCTTTGCGAGATATTGCCGAGCTGATGCAAAACAGCCCGGCGCTGGTGCTCAGTGTGATGCGCGAGGCCAACAGCCAGGCGCACGGCAGTTTGTCGGGCCCGGCAGAAAACCTCGAAGTGGCGCTGAATCGCCTGGGCCTCAAACGCGCCGAAGAATTGCTCACGCGTCTGCCCTCAGTGCCGGAAAAAGACATCCCGGTGGCCTTGCGCCAATTGCTGCTGGTCAGCCAGCACGCCTCCCAGCAAGCCAGCGGTTTGTTCGCCAGCCGCCTGGCGCGGCTGTGGCAAGACATCCATTGGGGCAGCCTGCTGTTTCTGTCGCCACTGTGGCCGCTGGCCGTGGCCTACCCCAAGCTTCTGGAAGAATGGGAACTACGGGTCATCCACAAAGGCCAATCGGCGCGCAAAGTCGAGCAGGAACTGTTCGGTGTACGCCTGCTCGACCTGTGCCTGGGCTTGACCGAAGCCTGGCACCTGCCGATCTGGGTGTCCCAGGGCTACAACCTGCTGCTGACCGAACAGCGCTTGCTGGTCAAGGCGCTGCACATCGCCCGCGAAGACGACGCACTGCGCCAGCAGCAATTGCTCGATGCCGAACCCAACCTTCGGCGCTGGCTGAACCAGCCCGCCAATACCGTGCTGCTGGCCAACGGCCTGGCGATGTCGGCCCAGGAATCCTGGACCTGCCCGCACACCGAGCGCTGGCAATACCTCACCGCGCTGTACCTGCAAGCGCCGCTGTGTGACGTGCAGCAGCAGGCTCACCAACAAGCGGTGACCAGCGCGCGCACCACCTTGATGCCGGACCTGTGGCACCCGGCGCTGTCACTGATCTGGCCGTGGCATGTGCAGAAGGTCCATCGCGGCCTGCTGCCCGCGCCGCCGCCCACTGCCGAGGCGTTGGCCGTATGGCGCAGGCGCTGCACCGAGTTGCTGGTCGAGCCGAGCCGCTTTGCCAACGCCATGCACTTGACCACCTGCGCCAGGGAAGCCTTGGTGGCCAGTGGCATGCAGCGGGTTTTACTGTTTATGGCCGACCGCGCCTTGAGTACCTTGCGTGTGCATCAGGCCGATGGCTTGCCCAAGGACGCTGCCAACCTGAGCCTGGACGTCGTCAACAGCACGCTGCTACAGCGCCTGCTGGAAAAGTCCGCCCAGGTGCGCCTCACGCCAGACAATCACGCGCAATTTTCCGCGTTGCTGCCGCCGATCCTGCGCCGCTGGTTTACCGGTGAACACCTGTTGCTACGCTCTCTGAGCTGCAATGGCCGCGTGGTGATGCTGATGGTTGCCGACCAGGGCGGCGGGCCGTTCTCGGAAACCACCGTGCAGGCTTTCGGCAAAACCGCTCAATGCATCGAGAAAGCGCTGCACAGCTTTACCAACCGCAGCGCCTGAAGCTTGCGCTACAATCGCGCTCTTTTATCGCCAACATTTGTGCCCAGGAGACCTCACATGCCTGACTTCTCTGGCTTGCCGCTGGTGATCGAGTCCAGCGACCTGCTTGGTCGCCTGGATGCCGATCACTTGATTCTGGTGGACCTCACCAGTGCCGCCCGCTACGCCGAAGGGCATATCCCCGGCGCGCATTTCGTTGACCCCAAGCGCACCCAACTGGGCCAGCCGCCTGCACCCGGCTTGCTGCCGCACAAGGCCGACCTGGAAAAGCTGTTCGGCGAATTGGGCCACGCCCCGGACGCCACTTACGTCGTCTATGACGACGAAGGCGGCGGCTGGGCCGGGCGGTTTATCTGGTTGCTCGACGTGATCGGCCACCAGAAGTACCACTACCTGGATGGCGGCCTGCTGGCCTGGCTGGACGAAAAACACCCGGTGAGCACCGAAGTGCCTGCCCCGGTTGGCGGCCCGGTCAGCCTCACGCTGCACGACGGCCCCACCGCCACCCGCGAATACCTGCAAAGCCGTCTTGGCGCAGCCGACCTGGGCATCTGGGACGCGCGCGGCCCGCTGGAATATTCCGGCGAGAAAGTGCTCGCTGCCAAGGGCGGTCACATCCCCGGCGCCGTCAACTTCGAATGGACTGCCGGCATGGACAAGGCGCGCAACTTGCGCATCCGCCGCGACATGCCGCAGATCCTCGAAGACCTCGGGCTGACCCGCGACAAAGAAATCATCACCCACTGCCAGACTCACCACCGCTCTGGCTTCACCTACCTGGTGGCCAAGGCGCTCGGTTATCCGCGAGTCAAAGGTTATGCCGGTTCCTGGGGCGAATGGGGCAACCACCCCGACACCCCCGTCGAGATTTAAGGTTTAAGGACAGTTATGAAAAAGCAGTTGTTTATCCTCAGTCAGTACTTGCTGCCGCACCACTTGCTGTCGCGCCTGGCCGGCTGCATTGCCGAGTGCCGCGTGCGCTGGTTCAAGAATGCCTTCACGGCGTGGTTCGCCAAGCGCTACCAAGTGGACATGTCCCAGGCGCTGGTCGAAGACCTCACCGCCTACGAGCACTTCAACGCTTTCTTCACCCGCGCCCTGAAAGACGGCGCCCGCCCGCTGGATGAAACCCCAGGCGCGGTGCTGAGCCCGGCCGACGGCGCAGTCAGCCAGCTTGGCCCGATCGAACATGGCAGGGTGTTCCAGGCCAAGGGCCACAGCTACAGCGTGCTGGAGTTGGTGGGGGGCGATGCGGCGCTGGCTGCACCGTTCATGGGCGGTGATTTCGCCACCATCTACCTGTCACCGAAGGACTACCACCGCGTACACATGCCTTTGGCCGGTACGCTGCGCGAGATGGTCTACGTGCCGGGCCGGATTTTCTCGGTCAACCAGACCACCGCCGAAAACGTGCCGGAACTGTTTGCGCGCAACGAGCGTGTTGTCTGCCTGTTCGACACCGAACGCGGCCCGATGGCTGTGGTGTTGGTGGGCGCGATGATTGTGGCGTCGATTGAGACGGTGTGGGCCGGGCTGGTGACGCCGCCGAAGCGTGAGCTGAAAACCTTCCGCTACGACGAAGCCGCACGCGCTCCGATTCACTTGGAGAAAGGCGCTGAGCTGGGCCGTTTCAAACTGGGTTCGACCGCCATCGTGCTGTTCGGGCCGGACCAGGTGAAGTGGGCAGAAGAGCTGGTGGCAGGTACGCCGGTGCAGATGGGCCAGGGTATCGCCGCGCCTAAAGCCTGACCTGATCGCTCCCACGCTCTGCGTGGGAGCGCCCTCCTGTGACGCTCTGCGTCACGCCCTTGAAGCTGACGCGGAGCGTCAGGGGCGGCATTCCCACGCGGAGCTTGGGAACGATCAACAGTGCCAACCGCTTACAGCTGTCCGTCGCGATCGCGAAAGCCCAACAGATACAGCACACCATCCAGCCCCAGCGTCGAAATCGCCTGCTTGGCCGATTGCTTGACCAACGGCTTGGCACGGAACGCCACGCCCAACCCGGCAATCGCCAGCATCGGCAAGTCATTGGCGCCATCGCCGACCGCGATGGTCTGCTCCAGGCGCAAACCCTCCTTGTGGGCCAATTCCTTCAGCAGGTCCGCCTTGCGCTGTGCGTCGACAATCGGCTCGACCGCCACGCCGGTCACCTTGCCATCCACCACTTCCAGCTCGTTGGCAAACACGTAGTCGATGCCCAGCTTGGCCTGCAATTGCTTGGCGAAGTAGGTGAAGCCACCGGACAGGATGGCGGTTTTGTAGCCCAGGCGCTTGAGTTCGGCAAACAAGGTTTCGGCGCCTTCGGTCAGGCGCAGCGACGCGCCGATCGAATCCAGCACGCTTACGTCCAAGCCCTTGAGCAGCGCCAGGCGCTCCTTGAAGCTGGCGCGAAAGTCCAGCTCACCGGCCATGGCGCGCTCGGTGATTGCGGACACTTGCTCACCCACACCCGCGGCCTTGGCCAACTCGTCGATGACTTCGGCTTCGATCAGTGTGGAGTCCATATCGAACACCGCCAGGCGGCGGTTACGGCGGAACAGCGAATCTTCCTGGAAGGCGATGTCGACGTTCAGTTCCTGGGCCACGCTGAGGAATTCGGCGCGCAGGGCTTGCGGGTCGGCCGGCTCGCCGCGTACGGAGAACTCGATGCAGCCCTTGCCTTTGTCCGCCGGTGTGTCCAATGGCATACGACCCGACAGACGGTCGATGTGGTCGATATTCAATCCATATTGAGCGGTGATCGAGCTGACCCGCTGCAATTGTTCGGCGGTTACTTTGCGAGTCAGCAGCGTCACGATGTGGCGCTTTTTGCCCTGGCCTTCGACCCAATGCTGGTAATCGGCTTCGGAAACCGGGGTGAAACGCACCTGCTGATCAAGCTTATAGGCCGTAAACAGGATGTCTTTGAGCACCGACGAGGCCTGCTCGGTGCTGGGGATTTCCACCAGGATGCCGAACGACAACGTGTCGTGGATCACCGCTTGGCCGATGTCGAGAATGTTCACACCACCCTGGGCCAGAACACCGGTAATGGCTGCGGTGAGACCCGGGCGGTCTTCGCCGGTGATGTTTATCAGGACAATTTCGCGCAAAGCGCACCCCCAGGCTGGAAAAAAACCGCATTCTACCCACTTTCAGTGACCATCGGGCACAGCGAGCGCTTTGCCGGTTCTAGGCCTGTCGCTATACTGCGCGTCAACTTCACGGACCAAGAGCCGAGCGCAAGTGAACCGGCCCACGCCAGTAAAAACCGATAACTTCTTCCTGCTGATCTTCCGGGCACTGCGCCACCGCCGTGTACCGATCGCATTACGCATCGCCAGCCATAACGTGATCCTGGTCGCTCTGGCCTTGGTGATCTACGCCTGCGTGATGGGTTTGCAGTTCAAGCAGGCCATGCACGAGCAAGCCGACGCCCTGGGCGAGAGCCTGACGACCCAGACCGCCACCTCGGCGACTGAGTTGCTGGTGTCCAACGACATCCTCAGCCTCAACGTGCTGCTCAATAACCTGACCAAGAACCCGCTGGTGGCGCATGCCGCCATCTACAGCGTGGACAACCGGATCATGGCCGAAGCCGGGCAGCGCCCGAAAAACGGCCTGTTGGGGGAGGCCGAAGGTCTGTATTCGAGCAATATTACGTTTCAGGATGTGAAGGCGGGGCAACTGCGCATCAGCCTCGACATGCAGCAATTCCAGCAGCCTATGACCATCAGCCTGCAAAGCATGGGCATCCTCAGCGCGATCCTGCTGGCCCTGGCCCTGGCCCTGAGCTTGCGCCTGGGTCGGCATATCTCCACGCCACTGATGCAACTGCGCATCTGGCTGCGCGATATCGACGAACACACCCCGGCCACCGACCGCCAGGATGAAATCGGCGACCTCGCCCGCCAGCTTCACGCCAGCTTTGCTCCCGAGCCGGTGGTGCCTGAGGTTGAACCCGAGCCTGAGTACGACGACACCGACTATGACGACGAGCCCGAGTTTGAAGTGCGCAACCTGCGTGACCCAGGCTTTGACGAAAGCGCGCCGGTGGCCGCCCTCAAGCCTGCGCCACGCCAGGTGATCAAGGCCGAAGAAGACGAACTGGACGATGAAGACCCGTTCGCCGACCTGCGCGACACCTCGGCCGCCGCACCCGTTGTCGCCCCGCAACCTGCGCCGGTGAAAAATACCGAGCCGCAGCACAGCGCCGTACTGGCTGTGCAACTGGGCTCGCAGGACCAACTGCGTCGCCTGCCCCGCGCCCGCCTCACCGAATTGCTGGAGCGCTACCGCGACTGCCTCGACCAGGCCGCCTCGCTTTACCAAAGCAAGCTGCACACCCTGAACGATGGCAGCACGTTGATGCTGTTCCACAGTGAAGACAGCGGCGAAGACTACCTGACCAACGCGATTTGCTGCGGCGAGCTGCTGCGCGCCCTCGGCCATGCCTTGCAAATTGAAGTGGCCGACAGCGGCATTACTTTGCAGCTGCAACTTGGCCTGACCGTCGGTGACGATCTGTTCGGCATGAGCCAGATCGACCTGCTGCTTACCGAGATTGCCCAGGATGCGCTGGCCTTGTCCCAACACAGCCGCAACCTGCTGCTGGTGGAGCGCAAGATCAGTGAAGATGCGTTGATCCGCCAGCGCGCACGTATCCGTCCGATTGCCAGCCCTGAAGGCGCGAGCTGTGTGGAGCGGCTGATGGAGCCGTACCCGTCGATGCTCGAACGGCAGTTGGCGCGGATGCACGAGACCCGTAACAAGCCCTGATGGCTGATCGTTCCCACGCTCCGCGTGGGAATGCATTCCGTGACGCTCTGCGTCGCTGCTGCGCAGCGGGACGCGGAGCGTCCCAAGAGGCATTCCCACGCGGAGCGTGGGAACGATCCAAAAAGGCCCGCTGAGTAAGCGGGCCTTTTGTTTGGGCGCGATTCAGATCAAAACCTGAACACTTCCATATCCGTGCGAATCGGCGTGGCCATCGGCATCTTAGGCTTCTGCGGAGCTGACGGTTTGGCCTGGGCCGGCGCTTGCTTGCGCGGCGCCTCGGCCACTGGCGGCTGGTTGGCCAATGGCTTGAGCGCCACCGACAACTGTTGCGCCAGATGCTGCAACAACACGCCCTGGGCCTGGACCTGGGACGCGGTGGTGCCGGTATGTTCTTCCTGCAGGTGCACGATGCGGTTATCGCGCACCTGGCCACGGCGGTCGATCAGGCGCCATTGGGCGTCAAGAATTGCCGGTTGCGAAGTACCCGAATCGAGCCGCGTGATGGTCAGCAATACCTGCACATCCGGGGTAAAACCCGCCGGCCCAGGTGCGAGCACCACACGCTGGCTGTCGAGATGGCCAGCCACCTGACGTAACATCAGCTGGTTGATATCGGACGACAAACTACCCGCCCAACGACCATCGGTTGAACCTTGCAGGCTGCCGTCGCTCTGACGTTGAAGCAGGGTTTCGCGTTGCAGGTAATCAGCAACGACGACCGGGCCAAGCAAAACGGCCATGCCTGCGGTTTGCGCAGGCTGAGCCGGACTTCCGCTGTCCAGCTGGTACAGCGACACCGGCTGGTGTGTGCTGCAACCCGCCAGCCCCAAAAGGCCAGCGAGCATCAAAAATAAAGGAAGGCGTGGAGCAGTCATCATCCCATCCAGGTGGCTGCCACAAGGCGAACCACAATGTAATACTAAAAATAACCTAAACACGCTCGGCCACGCCGGCGCTGGAAAGGCCATATCATCCGTGAATATGCGCCCTGACTCCAGCGCGAAAGCGTCGATCTACGCGTTAAATCCTAGATCGAGCCCTCTAAACCGCCTTAAACAGGCGTTTCCACCAGCAAAGCATCCACGCGCTGGAAGCCACGCGGCAGTTTATTACCCCGTCGGCCACGCTCACCCTTGTAGTGTTCAAGGTCGTCAGGGCGCAGAGACAACGTGCGCTTGCCGGCCTGGAGCATCAGGGTAGAACCTTCCGGGATCACGGCGATGTCGGTCACGTACTCTTCGCGACTGGCCACGCGCTCCCCGGGAATCCCGATAATCTTGTTGCCCTTGCCTTTACCCAACTGCGGCAAATCGCTGATCTTGAACACCAGCAAACGCCCTTCAGTGGTCACCGATGCCAGCCAATTGCTCTCGCGGTCTTCCACGGTACGCGGCAGGATCACCTTGGCGTTGTTCGGCAAGCTCAACAACGCTTTGCCCGCCTTGTTCTTGGCCTGCAGGTCTTCACCCTTGACCACAAAACCGTAACCCGCGTCGGAGGCGATCACATACAGCGAATCGTCGTCCGGCAGCAGCACGCACTCGAAATTCGCCCCCGGTGGCGGCGTAAGGCGCCCGGTCAGCGGCTCGCCCTGCCCGCGTGCCGAGGGCAAGGTGTGCGCCGGCACCGAGTAGCTGCGACCGGTGGAGTCGATAAACACCGCAAACTGGTTGGAACGCCCGGCCGCAGCGGTCTTGAAACCATCGCCGGCCTTGTACGAGAGGCCGGTGGCGTCAATATCATGCCCTTTGGCGGAACGAACCCAACCCTTTTCCGACAGAACGACGGTAATTTTCTCGTTAGGCAGCAACTCGGTTTCTGTCAGAGCTTTCGCTTCTGCGCGCTCGACAATCGGCGAACGACGGTCATCGCCATAGGTTTCGGCGTCTTTGATCAGTTCGCTGCGCACCAGCTTCTTGAGCTTGGATTCGCTGCCCAACAGGGCTTGCAGCTTGGCTTGCTCCTTGAGCAGTGCGTCTTGCTCGTCACGCAACTTCATCTCTTCAAGCCGCGCCAACTGACGCAAACGGGTGTCGAGGATGTAGTCGGCCTGGATCTCGCTCAGCTCGAAACGCGCGATCAGCTCGGCTTTCGGGTGCTCGGCGGTACGGATGATGTGGATCACTTCATCCAGGTTGAGGTAAGCAATCAGCAAACCGTCCAACAGGTGCAGGCGGCGCTCAACCTTGTCGAGACGAAATTGCAGGCGGCGGCGCACGGTCTGTACGCGGAACTCCAGCCATTCCACCAGCAGGTTGCGCAGGTTTTTCAGCTGCGGCTTGCCGTCCAGGCCGATGATGTTGACGTTGACCCGATAGCTGGACTCAAGGTCGGTGCTGGCGAACAGATGCTGCATGAGCACTTCGTGGTCGACCCGGCTGTTGGTCGGGATGATCACAATGCGGCAGGGGTTTTCGTGGTCGGACTCATCACGCAAGTCAGCCACTTGCGGCAATTTCGACGGCTTTGCCTGCATCAGCGCGGCGATCTGCTCCAGCACCTTGGCACCGGATACCTGGTGCGGCAGTGCGGTGACAATAATGTCGCCGTCTTCAATGTGGTAAACCGCGCGCATGCGCACCGAGCCCTTGCCGGTCTCGTACATCTTCAGCAGGTCGGCACGCGGCGTGATGATTTCCGCTTCGGTCGGGTAATCCGGGCCTTGAATATGCTCGCAAAGCTGCTCGACCGTAGCTTTTGGCTCATCAAGCAGACGCACACAGGCAGTCGCGACTTCGCGCAGGTTGTGCGGCGGCACGTCAGTGGCCATGCCGACCGCGATGCCGGTGGTGCCATTGAGCAGGATATTCGGCAAACGCGCCGGCAACACCAGCGGTTCGTCCAAGGTGCCGTCGAAGTTCGGCCCCCAGTTCGCGGTGCCCTGGCCCAACTCGCTGAGCAGCACTTCCGAGTAACGCGACAGACGCGCCTCGGTGTACCGCATGGCGGCGAAGGACTTGGGATCATCCGGCGCACCCCAGTTACCCTGGCCGTCCACCAAGGTGTAGCGGTAGCTGAACGGCTGGGCCATCAGCACCATGGCTTCGTAGCAGGCCGAGTCGCCGTGGGGGTGGAACTTACCGAGCACGTCACCGACGGTACGCGCCGATTTCTTGTGCTTGGAATCTGCGTCCAGGCCCAACTCACTCATGGCGTAGATAATGCGCCGCTGCACGGGCTTCAGGCCGTCGCCGATATGCGGCAAGGCACGGTCCATGATCACGTACATGGAGTAGTTGAGGTAGGCATTTTCGGTGAAGTCAGCCAGCGATCGGCGTTCTACGCCATCTAAGCTGTCTGCGAGGATGTCACTCATGCGGGCCTCATCATTGTTTGGTCTGGCGCAGCAGCATGGTGCCGCTGCGCTGGGTAAATTCAAGTTGTTTCAATGCACTCATGCCCAATAGCACCTGCTCGCCGCCCAGGCCCGGCGCTACCAGCGCACGCACGTCCTGCAGGACGATATCGCCCAGCTTCAGGCGATCAAGGCGGGTGCGGTAGCCCTGGCTACGCCCATTGGCGGTGCTCAAGGTCACTGGCGGGCCACGTTGGAGCCCGAGGCGGTCGGCCAACTCGGCCGGCACCGCCACATCGGTCGCGCCGGTGTCGAGCATAAACTCCACCGGTTGACCGTTGATCTGGCCGCTGGCGACAAAATGCCCTTGGCCGTTGCCCAGCAGTTTCACTTCGATGTAACCCTCGTGCTGCTCCGAGGTCACCACGGCATTGGGGTTTTCCTGACGCGCTTCCCACTGCCCAAAAAAACGCGTGGCCAAAAACAGCCCGGCGCCCCATGCCACGAACATCAGTACACGTCCGGCACGTTTGCCGGGCGGCGCTGCCGTCATGGTTGGGCGCCCCAGCCACCGGCCGGCGCGGCAAAACGATAGACCACCGGGCGTTTTTCACCGTCGGCACGCGGGCCAAAATTATTGTCGATGCCCAACCACGCCCCTTCGGCATCCACCACCAGGGCTTCGGCCAGGCCATAGGGCTGGGCATAACGCCGGTTCGGTGCCAGGGTTTCGTCGGCAAACGACCAGCACAGCTCGACTTTGGCCGTGACCCCATCGCGCCGGCAAATCTGGAACGCATTGCGCTCCAGGGTAAACAGCTTGCCGTTAAACAGCGCCAGGTCGGCAAAGTCCTTGGACACTGCCTTGGCATTAGTAAACTGCGCTGGCTGAACTTCCTGGCCGGCCTCGCTCAGCAGCACACAGGGCCCGTCGCAATCCCACACGCTCTGGCCACGCTTGATCGAGATCAACCCTCGTCGCTCACGCTCGGCCGCCAGCCAGATCTGATTGCCTTCGGGGTTGATCGCCAAGCCTTCGAACAAGGCATTGAAGTGCAGCAACATCCCGCTCGCCCGCGCTTCGCGGACCATGCCCGGAGCAATCTTCAACCATTCAGGCGCGCCGCTCACCGGCACTTGCAACACCGCCGCATGGGCTTCGCTGACAATGTAACGGTTGCCGGCCGCGTCACAAGTGATGCCTTCAAAATCCAGGTCGCCGCCCCGAATGAACGAGGCGGCCTTGGTGCGCGAGCGCAGCCCCCAAGGCAGACCGGACTCGGGCACCGGCGGCACCTCGATCTTGACGGTTTCGGCCTTCCAGGTCGGCGCGCTGATATCGAGGCGGTAGATCTGGTCGTCATCGCGGTCGGACACGGTCCACAGGTCCTGGCCACACAGCGCCAGGCCCGACAGGTTGCCACCGCGCATGCCGTCCACCGGGTGTTCGGAGACCAACTTAAGCTCAGCCACGGGCGCGGCCACCCCTTGGGTGGCCACCAACCCGCTCAACATCAGGATCGCCAGGGCGAAGCCTGTGCGCATCAGCCCAGTACCTCGGCCAGGTTACCCTTGGACTCCAGCCAGGCTTTGCGGTCCGGCGCACGCTTCTTCGCCAGCAGCATGTCCATCATTTCCGACGTGCCCGCGAAGTCTTCCAGGGTCAACTGCACCAGGCGCCGAGTGTTCGGGTCCATGGTGGTTTCGCGCAGCTGCGGCGGGTTCATCTCACCCAGGCCCTTAAATCGCGTGACCTGCGGCTTGCCGCGTTTCTTCTCGGCTACCAGGCGGTCGAGGATGCCATCGCGCTCGGCTTCGTCGAGGGCGTAGTAAATCTCTTTGCCCAGGTCGATACGGTACAACGGCGGCATGGCGACGTAGACGTGACCGGCATCCACCAATGGGCGGAAGTGCTGCACAAACAGCGCACAGAGCAACGTGGCGATGTGCAGGCCGTCGGAGTCGGCGTCGGCGAGGATGCAGATCTTGCCGTAGCGCAGCTGGCTCATGTCCGCCGCGCCCGGGTCTACACCAATGGCCACGGCAATGTTGTGCACTTCCTGGCTGGCCAGGACTTCGCTGCCGTCGACTTCCCAGGTGTTGAGGATCTTGCCACGCAACGGCAGGATCGCCTGGAACTCCTTGTCCCGCGCTTGCTTGGCGGAACCGCCGGCGGAGTCACCTTCGACCAGGAACAGCTCGGAGCGCATCGGGTCTTGCCCGGCGCAATCGGCCAGCTTGCCTGGAAGTGCCGGGCCCTGGGTGATGCGCTTGCGCTCGACTTTCTTGCTGGCCTTCAAACGACGGCCGGCGTTGTTGATCGCCAGCTCCGCCAGGGCCAGGCCCAGTTCCGGGTGCTCGTTGAGCCACAGGCTGAACGCGTCCTTGACCACACCGGAGACAAACGCCGCCGCCTCGCGGGACGACAAACGCTCTTTGGTCTGGCCGGAGAACTGCGGCTCCTGCATTTTCATCGACAGCACGAACGCGATGCGCTCCCACACGTCTTCCGGCGCCAGCTTCACGCCGCGCGGCAACAGGCTGCGGTATTCGCAGAACTCGCGCATGGCGTCCAGCAAACCCTGGCGCAAACCGTTGACGTGGGTGCCGCCCTGGGCCGTGGGGATCAGGTTGACGTAGCTTTCCTGCACGCTGTCGCCACCTTCGGGCAACCACAGCAGCGCCCAGTCGACGGCTTCTTTATTCCCCGCCAGGCTGCCGCAGAACGGCTCGTTGGGCAGGCGTTCAAAGTCGCTGACCGAGTCTTCCAGGTAGGAGCGCAGGCCATCTTCGTAGTGCCACTCGACCTTTTCGCCGGTGCCTTTGTCTTCAAAGCTGACCAGCAGGCCAGGGCACAACACCGCCTTGGCCTTGAGTACATGCTTGAGGCGGCTGATGGAGAATTTTGGTGAATCGAAGTATTTCGGGTCCGGCGCGAAGTACACGCTGGTGCCGGTGTTGCGCTTGCCGACGCTGCCGATCACTTCCAGATCGGTGGCCTTGTAGCCATCGGCGAAGGTCATCTGGTACTCGTTGCCGTCGCGCTTGACCTTGACCCGCACCAGGGTGGACAGGGCGTTGACCACGGAAATACCCACACCGTGCAAGCCACCGGAGAACTGGTAGTTCTTGTTGGAGAACTTGCCACCCGCATGGAGCTTGGTAAGGATCAGCTCGACGCCCGACACACCCTCTTCCGGGTGAATGTCCACCGGCATGCCGCGACCATCGTCGGACACTTCCAGGGAATGGTCGGCGTGGAGGATGACCTGTACCGACTTGGCGTGCCCGGCCAAGGCTTCGTCGACGCTGTTGTCGATGACTTCCTGGGCAAGGTGGTTCGGCCGACTGGTGTCGGTGTACATGCCGGGGCGTTTGCGCACCGGGTCGAGGCCCGAGAGGACTTCGATGGCGTCGGCGTTATAAGAGCTAGCGCTGGGAGTGGCCATGGGGTCTCGTCGTGAGTCGTTCGATTAAAAGGTAACCTTGGACTTTACAGTGCTGCAAAGTCCAAGGATTGATACTGATCTGCGCCAATGCCGGCAAAACTCAACATGGCCGGCAATTGCTGGGCGAACCCCTGGTAACCATGGTCGCCACCGGCCTGGATGCGCAAGGCACAGGCCCGGTAATACTGCTGGGCGAGGCGATAATCCAGGGTTTCGTCTCCGGTCTGCAACCACACTTGATAACGCGCGGCGTCCTGGGGTGCTGGCACTTCCAGTTCGGCCAGGGCCGTGACGTGGTCGTGGGTCAGCTCCCAGGTTTCATCGGTGTAGAGGTTCTTCTGGGTGCCCAGGTAACCGTCAAACATCCGATGCGGGCTGACCGCCGGGTTCACCAGCAGCGCCTTGAGGCCATGGCGTTCGGCAAGATGGGTTGCATAGTAGCCGCCGAGTGAGCTTCCCACCAGCAGCGGCCGTCCCAGCTCTGCAATGGCCTCTTCCAATTGAGGAATCGCCTGACGCGGATGGTGATGCAGGGCCGGCACACGCAATTGGTCGCTCAAACCGAGGCTGTCCATCACGGTGGTCAACTGGGTGGCCTTGTTGGACGCAGGCGCGCTGTTGAAACCGTGGATATATAGAATCGAAGCGGACATGCCGGGCTCTCCGTGCATCAGCCAAAGAGGCGCAGTTTACAGGGATCGGGGTGGTGTGTGAGTACCCTATTGTCCAGCCGGCAAAGAACCCATGTGGGAGCGGGCTTGCTCGCGAATGCGGTGGGTCAGCCAGCACATCTGTCGACTCTTAAACCGTATTCGCGAGCAAGCCCGCTCCCTCATTTTGGTCAGTGTTTACAGCCGTTAATAGCCGTTGCTGCCGTAGTCGACGGTAAATTCGAATCCTTTTACCCGCTCCACACCCGTCTCCAACCGTCCGTCGGCATGCAATCGCAGCCAGCGATACCCTGGCGCCTGCTCGCTGACCTTGAAGTCCTCGCTGCCCGGCGCGAACTGGATACAGGTGGACGGCGACGCCAGCAGGCGCACGCCATTACGCTCGCGGTCGATTTCCTGGTGCACATGGCCCCACAGCACCGCCTTTACCTGCGGGAAGCGGTCGAGTACGGCAAACAGGGCTTCAGGGTTGCGCAGGCCGATCGGCTCCATCCACGCACAACCGATGGAGACCGGATGATGGTGAAAACACACCAGATGATGACGGCTTGGCGCTTCGCTCAGGGCCTGGGCGAGCAATTGCAGTTGCTGGTCCTGCAAGTAACCGGGCACCGAGCCCGGTACCGCCGAATCCAGCAAAGTGACGCGCCAATGGCCAATGTCGACCACCGGCTCCAGCAAATCACTGTGCACGGCGGCATGGGCCATGACCTGCGGTTCGTCGTGGTTGCCGGGTATCCAGCGCGCCGGCGCGTCGATCTGCCCGGTCAGGTCGCGAAACTGCTGGTAAGACTCCAGCGAGCCGTCCTGGGACAAGTCCCCCGTGGCCAGCACCAGATCGATCTGCGGCTGCTGCTCGCGCACCAACCCGATCACGCGCTGCAGGCTGTCGTGGGTGTTCATGCCCAGCAGCGAACCGTCGGCCTCGGCAAACAGGTGGCTGTCGGACAACTGCACCAGCAGCGCCGGCGCATCAGGGTTCACGGTGGATACGCTCGGCAAGGCGCTCTCCCAAGGCAATCACAGGAATGGTTAACTGGCGCGATTATGCTGGGGCAGGACACAAAGAGGAAAGACGCAGTTCACATCTAGCGCACGACTTCAAATTCATGACCCAGGGCCAGGCAATGGCTCAGCCACTCACCGAGGAACACATTCAGTTGTGCTTTCTCATCGGGCTGGTGCATGAACACATTCGGATAAGGATAGATGCTGCGAAAGCGTCGCGCATGTTCGGCGCTGATGACTTCGGCCATGCGGGCATCGTGATACACCTGAACCTCCAGTTGCGGCACCGGCAGCCAGGGCAGGCTGTGCTCCTGGCGTACCCGCAAGGTGGTGGTGTACGGGCAGTTGACGATGACCTCAAGGGTCAGCACGCCCAGCATCTGGTCGCCATGGGTCACGGCAATCCGCCGCGCCTCAGGCGCGTGACGCATATCGGGGAGCAAGCGCATCAAGCGTGCATAGTTGGCCTCGCAGGCCGCTTGCAGCCCGATCAGGTCAACTCGGTATCGTTCCCGTGCCTTTACTGCCATAACCCCCTCACTTCCGCGCGATTAAGCGCAAGCCACTGCAGGGCGATAATGCTGGCTGCGTTGGAAATTTTGCCGTCACGCACCGCTTGCAGGGCATCTTCGAGCGCCCAAGGGGTGACGCGGATATCTTCTGCTTCTTCTTCCAGTCCATGGACGCCACCAGCACCCGAGCTGTCGCAACGGCCCAGATACAAGTGCACGAATTCGGTACTGCCACCGGGCGACGGGAAATATTTGGTGATCGGCCACAGCGCAGAGAACGTAAGGCCAGCTTCCTCCTCGGCCTCGCGGTGTGCAACCTCCTCCGGTTGTTCGTCCTTATCAATCAGGCCCGCGACCATTTCCACCAGCCATGGGTTGCCGGTACGGCCCATGGCGCCGATACGGAACTGCTCGATCAACACCACCTCATCGCGCTGCGGGTCGTAGGGCAGCACGCACACCGCGTCATGGCGAACGAAGACTTCACGATTGATCACCCGGCTCATGCCGCCATCGAACTTCTCGTGGCGCAGTTGCACGCGGTCAAGCTGGTAGAAGCCCTTGTAGGCATTGTCGCGCTGAACGATCTCGATGGTGTTCGGCGTCGATTTGGCAATGTCCGTCATATCCTTCCTCGTTACGCAGGTGCAATTCGCGCCATCCTAACGCGCCCATGGCCCTTGATGCAGCCCCTTTCCGGTTGCCGGGATAGACGGCGAGCGTCAAACTCACTCTAATCAGCTTAGTGGCGAACTGACGGCTTTGTTCGCAGTCGAAGCGCTACTCTTTTTCGCTTTCCATCGATTTCCGAAGGACGCACATGTCGCTTTTAAAAATCGCCTCCGTGGCCTGTATTGCCTTGACTCTGGGCGCTTGCCAGAGCCTGTTCCAGCCCAGCTACCTCAAGCCCCTGGACACCAGGCCGGACACTTCCGAACAGATCAAACCCGGCTGCAACAGCCCGGAATGCCCGCTGGTGAACATCGACACCGTGCACTTCCCCAGCGAGCCGCAGCTGGACAGCATTGTTGAGCAACGCCTGCTGCAAATGACCCGCACCATGCCCGGCGCCAGCGTGCCGCCGACCCTGAATGCCTACCGCGACAAGTTCCTGCGTGAGTCGCCGAACCGCAACAGCATGTACTTGCAAGCCAAGGTACGTGAGCAGCATGACGGACTGGTGATCGTTGAAGTGTCCAGTTACCTGGATACCGGCACCGCCCACGGCGCGCCCGGCCGCGGTTTCATCAACTATTCACGCCTGCTGCACAAAGAGCTGAGCCTGGCCGACATGCTGCTGCCGGGCCAGGAACAGGCGTTCTGGAACACCGCGAAAGTCGCCCACAACACCTGGCTGATCAATTCGCAGATGGACCGCGACCCGGAGTTCGTGAAGAGCTGGCCGTTCCAGAAAACCCCGAACGTGGCCCTGACCAGCGCCGGTGTGGTGCTCAAGTACAACGTGAGCACCATCGCCCCTTACGCACTGGGGCTGATCGAAATGACCATCCCCTATGCGCGCCTCACCGGCGTGCTCAAGCCTGAGCTGATGCCGGCGCGCCACTGACCGCACGCCCCAGCACCAGCTGTAACAACCCTGCCAGTACCAGTGCCGGCAGGGTTGCGCCGATATCCGGATACAGGTTGGCCAGCACGTGATAGATGGCGATGCCACCCAGCCAGGCCACCAGCGCCGGCCAATGCAGGTTGGCAACCCTGCCCTGGCCACGCCGGCGCAGGATAAAGTGATCCACCAGCACCACGCCGAACAGCGGCGCAAATACCGAGCCGATCAGCAGCAGGAAGTTCTGGTACTGCGCCAATGGCGCCAGGCAGGCGATCAAGGTGCAGATCACACCGATGGCCAAGGCCAGGTGCTCGACCTTCAAGCGCAGCAACATACCGCTGGACACCGCCGCCGAGTGAATATCGGCAAAGGCATTTTCCGACTCGTCCAACAGAATCAGCAGCAGCGGAATGCCCAAGCCGGCACCGGCCAGCGCCAGCAACAGCGCATTGACCTCACCGCTGGGCGCAAACGCCAGGGTGTAGGCCACGCCCAGGCTCATCAGCCAGAAATTACCGATAAAGAAGCCCAACGCCGTCCCGCCGAACACGCTTTTGGCGCGCTGGCCGAAACGTGAGTAATCGGCGATCAGTGGCAACCACGACAGCGGCATGGCGATGGCGATATCAAAGCCCACCGCAAACGGCATCGAGCCATCGCCGGACTTGGCCCACAACCCCGTGAGGTCGGCCTTGGCGAACAGGTTCCAGGTCAGCCACAGGCAGGCGGCGAGCAGCAGCCAAATGCCCCATTTACGCAGGATTTGCCGCACAAACGTCAAAGGGCCGCTGACTGCCAGCAAGGTCGCCAAGCCACCGAAAAACAGCGTCCACAGCAATGGGCTGGCGAGCAGGCTGCCCTCGCTGAACGCGCGCGTGCCGAGCAAACTGGCGGCGTCGCGCATCACGATGATCTCGAACGAGCCCCAGCCAATCAATTGCAGCAGGTTCAGCAATGCCGGCAGGCTCGCGCCCTTGCTGCCGAGGCTGAGTTTGAGCGCGGCCATGGCCGACAGGCCGGTATCGCTGCCGATCACACCGACGGCAGCCAGCAGCACTACGCCGACCAGCGTGCCGAGGAAAATCGCCAGCAACGAGCCGGACAAGCCCAGGCCCGGCGCGAGCAGGGCGCCGGTTTGCAGGACCATCAGGCCGATGCCGAGGGAGAACCACAGGGAGAACAGGTCGCGGGCGCCGAACACGCGCTTGTCAGCGGGCACCGCGGTTTCAGGGGAGTAAGTACTCGGTTGAATGCTCAAGGGTGTTATCTCTGAGGGACATGATCGTTCCCACGCTCTGCGTGGGAATGCCGCTAAGGACGCTCTGCGTCCGCCTTTGTGACGCAGAGCGTCACGGGATGCATTCCCACGCAGAGCGTGGGAACGATCGTGGGTGTCAGACCTTCTTGTACAGCTGACTGCCTTCCTGCTTGAACCGCTGCGCCTGCTCGGCCAGGCCCTTGGCCACGTCCACATCCACCGCTTCAATGCGCTGATTGGCGGCGTACTCGCGGACTTCCTGGGTGATTTTCATCGAGCAGAATTTGGGCCCGCACATCGAACAGAAATGCGCGACCTTGGCCGAATCTTTCGGCAAGGTTTCGTCGTGATAAGCGCGCGCCGTGTCCGGGTCCAGGCCGAGGTTGAACTGGTCTTCCCAACGGAACTCGAAGCGCGCCTTGCTCAAGGCATTGTCGCGAATCTGCGCGCCCGGATGCCCTTTGGCCAAATCCGCAGCATGGGCGGCGATCTTGTAGGTGATGATCCCGGTTTTTACATCATCCTTGTTCGGCAAGCCCAGGTGTTCCTTGGGCGTGACGTAGCAGAGCATGGCGCAGCCGAACCAGCCGATCATCGCCGCACCGATGCCCGAGGTGATGTGGTCGTAGCCTGGCGCAATGTCGGTGGTCAGTGGGCCGAGGGTGTAGAACGGCGCCTCGTCGCAGCATTCGAGCTGCTTGTCCATGTTCTCCTTGATCAATTGCATCGGCACGTGGCCGGGGCCTTCGATCATGGTTTGCACGTCGTGTTTCCAGGCGATTTTGGTCAATTCGCCAAGGGTTTCCAGCTCGCCGAATTGCGCTGCATCGTTAGCGTCCGCAATAGAGCCAGGGCGCAGGCCGTCGCCGAGAGAGAAGCTGACGTCATAGGCCTTCATGATTTCGCAAATTTCGTCGAAATGCGTGTAGGTGAAGTTCTCTTTGTGGTGCGCCAGGCACCACTTGGCCATGATCGAACCGCCACGGGACACGATGCCGGTCACGCGCTTGGCAGTCAGCGGCACATAGCGCAGCAGTACGCCGGCATGGATGGTGAAGTAGTCGACGCCCTGCTCGGCCTGTTCGATGAGGGTGTCGCGAAACAGCTCCCACGTCAGGTCTTCGGCGGCGCCGCCGACTTTTTCCAGGGCTTGATAGATCGGCACGGTGCCGATCGGCACCGGCGAGTTGCGGATGATCCACTCGCGGGTTTCGTGGATATGCTTGCCAGTGGACAGGTCCATCACCGTGTCCGAACCCCAGCGGATGCCCCAGGTCAGTTTCGCCACTTCTTCTTCAATGGACGAACCCAACGCACTGTTGCCGATATTGCCGTTGATCTTCACCAGGAAGTTACGGCCGATGATCATCGGTTCCAGTTCGGTGTGGTTGATGTTGGCCGGGATAATCGCGCGGCCACGGGCGATTTCTTCGCGCACAAACTCAGGCGTGATGATTTTCGGCACGCTGGCGCCGAAGCTGTGACCGGCGTGCTGCTGGTCGAGCAGGCCACTGGCACGGGCCTCTTCAAGCTTCATGTTTTCGCGGATGGCGACGTATTCCATTTCGGCGGTGATGATGCCTTTACGCGCGTAATGCATTTGCGTCACGTTGGCGCCGGCCCTGGCGCGACGCGGGTTCTTCACGTGGGCGAAGCGCAGCGCGGTGAGTTCGGCATCGCTGAGGCGCTGTTGGCCGAAGTGCGAACTCAGGCCGGGCAGGCGCTCGGTGTCGCCACGCACTTCGATCCATGGCGAACGCACATCGCCCAGACCTTTACGCACGTCGATGATGACATTGGGGTCGGTGTACGGGCCGGAGGTATCGTAAACCACTACCGGCGCGTTGATTTCACCGCCGAAATCGGTGGGGGTCACGTCCAGGCTGATTTCGCGCATCGGCACACGGATGTCCGGGCGGGTGCCTTGTACGTAGATTTTCTGCGAGCGGGTAAACGGCTGCACGGAACCTGCGTCGACCTTGGCCGATTCACTCAGGTGCACGGTATTTTTTGGTTTTGTAGTCATCACGGGCTCTCCAACTTATCCAGGCGGTGGATTTTTGTCGGAGCGAACCTGTGACGGATGGACGCACTGAAACCAGTGCTGTGCAAGGCACGAGGGCTGTTCGATTGTCGAACAACATCCCGGACGAAGCACAAGAGGACTCGCCGGGTGACGAGAAATCTTGTTCCCTACGCAGGCGTTAACCTGATCAGGTTCAACGGGATCCGGTATTTACCGATCTCAGCCTTCCAACAAGGCACCCCGACAAGAACGCGGCCAGTCTAGACCATGGCGTGGGCAAATTGCCAATAGCCGTGTATTCAGCGTGATGAATGGCGTGATTGCGGGATTGTTGCGCGGGGTCAGCGCCACTACACTCGGGCGTCGTCACAATGCTTGACGCCAGGAATGGCCAGCCTTAGCCTTGGGCGCTTAATTACAGCCGTAATATTCACACTAGGGATCGCCTCATGCTGCGCAAACTCTCACTGGCTCTTGCCGTGTCTTGTGCGACCAATGGAATGGTCTGGGCAGCTGAAGCGCCCTTGTCCGCCAAAACCGACTTGGTCAGCGTCTACCAGGAAGCGGTGAACAACAACGCCGACCTGGCCGCCGCCCGTGCGCAATACGGCGCGCAAAAAGAAGTGGTGCCCCAGGCCCGCGCCGGCTTGCTGCCGAACCTGTCGGCTGGTGCCGACAGCAATAACGTGCGCACCCAGATCGACCAGCCGGCAGCCACCGTCAACCGTGACGCGCATTCCTGGCGCGCAACCTTGAGCCAGCCGCTGTTCCGCGCTGATCGCTGGTTCCAGCTGCAAGCCGCCGAAGCGGTTAACGAGCAGGCCGCGCTGCAACTCTCGGCCACCGAACAGAACCTGATCCTGCAAAGCGCCGAAAGCTACTTTGCCGTGCTGCGCGCCCAGGACAACCTGGCCTCGACCAAGGCCGAAGAAAACGCCTTCAAGCGCCAGCTCGACCAGTCCAACGAACGCTTTGATGTAGGCCTGTCGGACAAGACCGACGTGCTGCAATCCCAGGCCAGCTACGACACCGCCCGCGCCAACCGCATCGTCGCCCAGCGCCAGGTGGACGACGCCTTTGAAGCGCTGATCACCCTGACCAACCGTCAGTACAATGCGATCCAAGGCATCGTGCACACGCTGCCGGTGCTGCCACCGGCGCCGAACGACGCCAAGTCCTGGGTTGAAACCGCCGGCCGCCAGAACCTGAACTTGCTGGCCAGCAACTACGCCGTGACCGCAGCCGAAGAAACCCTGCGCCAGCGCAAGGCCGGCCACCTGCCGACCCTCGACGCCGTGGCGCAATACGAGAAAGGCGACAACGACGCGCTGGGTTTCAGCAACCCGAACCAGTTGCCCGTGCCGTACGGCGGTGATGTGTCCCAGCGCACCATCGGCCTGCGCCTGAATATCCCGATCTACAGCGGCGGTTTGACCAGCTCGCAGGTGCGCGAATCCTATTCACGCCTCGACCAGACCGAACAGCAACGCGAAGGCCTGCGCCGTCAGGTGGTGGAAAACACCCGCAACCTGCACCGCGCGGTGAACACCGATGTGGAGCAGGTACAGGCGCGCCGCCAGTCAATCATCTCCAACCAGAGCGCGGTGGAAGCCACGGAAATCGGTTATCAGGTGGGTACGCGCAATATCGTCGATGTGCTGGACTCGCAGCGCCAGCTGTACTCGTCGGTGCGCAACTACAACAACAGCCGCTACGACTACATTCTCGACAACCTGCGCTTGAAGCAGGCGGCGGGAACCCTCAGCCCAGGGGATTTGCAGGACCTGACGCGCTACCTCAAGGCTGATTACAACCCGGACAAGGATTTCCTGCCGCCGGATCTGGCCAAGGCCGCCGCCGAGCAGCTCAAAGCCCGCCCCGGGTATTAACAACACAGCAAAACCAATGTGGGAGCTGGCTTGTGTGGGAGCCAGCTTGCCTGCGATGCAGGCAACTCGGTACATCAGACATGCCCAGTTGATGCTATCGCAGGCAAGCCAGCTCCCACATTTTGGTCCGTGTTGGTTCAGTGATTGAGCAGTTTGTCCAAACCATCCAGCAAGCGTTTCAGCGCGCCCTGGTTGGCCTGCATCACCTTCAATCCCGCCTCTGCCATCTTGCGCGCATCCTGCGGCAGTTCGAACAACTGCCGCACAGCTTCGGCCAATCCTTGCGCATCATCCACCTCACGCAACGCCCCGGCTTCACGCATCATCGCGCTGATTTCGAGGAAGTTGAACAGGTGCGGCCCCATGATCACAGGCTTGGCCAGCGCCGCCGGCTCCAGTGGGTTGTGACCGCCGGTGGGCACCAGGCTGCCGCCAACGAAGGCGCTGTCGGCCAGCGCATAAAGGAACAGCAGCTCGCCCATGGTGTCGCCGAGCAGCACGGAGGTCTGCGCCGTCACCGGCTCAGCGCTGGAGCGGCGCACCGTGGCAAAGCCTTGTTGCCCGCACAACTCGAACATCGGGCCGAAGCGCTCCTGATGACGCGGCACCAGAATCAGCAGCGCATTGGGGTAGCTTTCCAGCAGTTGGCGATGGGCGGCGAGCACCACTTCATCCTCGCCTTCGTGGGTGCTGGCGGCGATCCACACCGGGCGCTCGGTGGCGCCCCATTGCTCGCGCAAGGCGGCGGCGCGTACCGGTAACTGAGGGTCGATGGTCAGGTCGAACTTGATCGAGCCGGTGACTTCGACGGTTTCCGGCCGCGCACCCAGGCTTAGAAAGCGCTGGGCTTCGGTGTGTGTCTGCACCGCAAACAGGCTCATCTCGGCCAACATCGGCGTGGTCAGCTTGGTGAAGCGCGCATAACCTTTGGCCGAACGTGCCGACAGCCGCGCATTGGCCAGCGCTACCGGAATACCGCGTTGAGCGCAGGCATGGATGTGGTTGGGCCACAGCTCGGTTTCCATGATCACAGCGAGCCTGGGCTGTACACGATCAAGAAACCGCTTGGCGGCGCAAGGCAAGTCATAGGGCAAGTAGCAGTGCTGAATGCGCGGTTCATTGGCGAACAGCGCCCGGATACGCTCCGAGCCGGTGGGCGTCATGCAGGTGACGGTGATCGGCAGCGTCGGGTGGCGCTCCATCAGCCCGCGAATCATCGGTGCGGCGGCAATGCTTTCGCCCACCGACACCGCATGCACCCAGATCCCCCCCGGTTGCACCACCGGCAAGCCATAGGAAAACCGCTCGCCGATACGTTTTGCATACGCCGGCGCCTTGCGCGCACGCAGCCACAGACGTAAAGCCACCAACGGCAGCGCCAGGTAAAACAGACAGCTGTAGAGAGTTCTATTCATGGCGGCGGAGTTTATCGGCTTTTTCAGTCGATCGCCTGCAAGCACTCGGCAAATCGCTCGGTCAGGAAGCGCGCGGCCGGGCCCAGATGCTCATCGCGGCGCCAGACCAACTCCACTACCAGCGCCGGCGGCGTCCATTCGCTGTCCAGCTCGACCATCTGCTGTTGATAGGCCGGGTACTGCACGATATGCCGAGGCAGCCAGGCCCAGCCCAGGCCACTCATCAGCCATTCGGCCAATACGTAGAAGCTGTCGGCACGCCACACCAAGGGGCTCGCGGCTTCGCTGCCGGGGTACACGCTGGTCTGGGTCGACATCAGCAATTGGCGAAACTGCGCCAGGCGCTGGCAGGTCACGTAGTTGTCCTGGGCCAGCGGATGATTCACACCGCACACCGTGACCATTTCCACACTGCCCACCACCCGCCGCTCAAGCGCTTCGGGGATCTGGTCGTGATAGAACAACAGGCCCAGGTCGGCCTTGCGCTCCACCAGCTTGCGCGCCACATCACCTTGCGCGGCGCTGGACAGTTGCACTTCCAGCAGCGGGTATTGCCGGGCCAGCGCCTCAAGGCTGTCGAGCACCGGCTGGAACAGCATGGCTTCATCCTGGGCCAGGCGCAGGCAGGCTTCTTCACCACGGGTCAGTGACAACGCCCGTCCATTGAGGCGCTCACATTGGCGCAGCACCTCGCGGGCCTCTTCCAGCAACACACTGCCGGCTTCGGTCAGGCGTGGCTGACGGCCGCTGCTGCGTTCGAACAGGCTCAAACCCAAGTCCGCTTCCAGCAGGGCGATCCCGTTGCTCACTGCGGATTGCGCCTTGCGCTGGCCGCGTGCCACTGCCGAAAACGAGCGCTGCTCGGCGACGCTGACAAACAGGCGCATCTGTTCCAGGTTCCATTGCACACTCATGACTCAACCCATCTTTAAATCGGATAGGTAATGACTTTATCTCATCTCGCGAAGGGTTAAAATGCGGACCTAATCAAGCCCGTATCACACCGAGGATTCACCATGAATGTTGCCTACGTTTACCTGGCCATTGCCATCTGCTCGGAAGTGATCGCCACCGTTTCCATGAAAGCCGTCAAAGGCTTGAGCACACCCATCCCGCTGCTGCTGATGATTGTGGGGTATGGCGTGGCCTTCTGGATGCTCACGCTGGTGGTGCGCACGGTGCCGGTGGGCATTGCCTACGCGGTCTGGGCCGGGTTGGGCATTGTAATGGTCAGTATCGCCGCGCTGTTTATCTACGGGCAGAAGCTGGATGTACCGGCAATGCTGGGCATGGGCCTGATTGTGCTGGGCGTGGTGGTGATTCAGCTGTTCTCGAAAACCGCCGGGCACTGACCGCCACGTAACAGCCTGTATACTGCGCCTCTTGTCTTGAACACTGAGGTCGCCGATGCCATCCGTTATTTCCACCGACGTTCTGATTGTCGGCGCCGGGGTTGCCGGCCTCTGGCTTAACGCACGCCTGCGCCGCCAGGGGTTTTCCACGGTGGTGGTGGAAAGCGCTACCTTGGGCGGCGGGCAAAGCGTGAAGTCCCAGGGGATCATCCACGGCGGCGCGAAATACGCCCTGCACGGCGCCCTCACCGGTGCGTCCGAAGCCATTGCCGACATGCCGCGCCGCTGGCGCGAAGCCCTGGCGGGTAACGGCGAGCTGGACCTGACCGGCGTGCGCTTGCTCTCAGAAGCCCATTACCTGTGGTCGCCCGGCACGATCGCCGGCAACCTCACCAGCTTCTTCGCCAGTAAAGCCGTGCGTGGCCGCGTCGATCAGGTAAAAGGTGACGAATTGCCGCCTGCCCTGCAAGACCGGCGCTTCAAGGGCAAGGTCTATCGCCTGGCCGAACTGGTCATCGATGTGCCCAGCCTGATCGAACGCCTGGCGCAGCTGGCCGGCGACGGCTTGCTCGCCGGGCAACACATCGAACCGCTGCTGGAAGGCGACACGCTGGTGGGCCTGAAGGTCGATGGCCGCGAGATCCGCGCCCAGCGCATCGTGCTGAGTGCCGGTGGCGGCACGGCTGACCTGCTCAGCGCGCTGGGCCTGAGCCAGCCGGCCATGCAAACCCGGCCACTGCATATGATCATCGCCAAAGGCCCGGGCCTCAAGCCGCTGTATGCGCACTGCCTGGGCGGCGGCACCAAGCCGCGCCTCACCATCACCACTCACCCGGCTGCCGACGGCAATTGGGTATGGTACATGGGCGGCGATATCGCCGAGGCGGATGGCGTGGCCCGCACACCACAAGAGCAGATCGCCACTGCGCAAAAAGAGCTGGGGCAGTTACTGCCGTGGATCGACATGAGCCAGACCCAATGGGCCACCCTGCGCGTCGAGCGGGCCGAGCCGCTGCAATCGGGCCTGAGCCGCCCCGACAACGCCTTCCTCGCCGAGCAGGACCGCCTGCTGGTGGGCTGGCCGACCAAACTGGCGTTGGCGCCGGACTTCGCCGATCGCGTAATCAACGCCCTCGAACGCGACGGCATCCGCCCAAGCGCCAGCGACGCGCTGCCTGAATTTCCAAAACCGGCCCTCGGCCAGCCTGCCTGGGAGCAACTGTTGCCATGAGCCTGCCAACCCTGCACGACCTGCATCGCCCGCTGGGCAGCACCGGCCTGCTGGTTTCGCCGCTGGGCCTGGGCACCGTCAAGCTGGGCCGTGATCAAGGGGTGAAATACCCCAACGGTTTTCAGATCCCCAATGATGACGAAGCCCGGATGTTGCTGCGCCAGGCCCGGCAGCTGGGCATCAACCTGATCGACACCGCGCCGGCTTACGGCCGCAGTGAGGAACGCCTGGGGCCGCTGTTGCGCGGTCAGCGCAACGATTGGGTGATTGTCAGCAAGGTCGGCGAAGAGTTTGCCGACGGCGTGTCCCATCACGATTTCAGTGCCGCGCATACACGGATGTCCATCGAGCGCAGCTTGAAACGACTTGAAACGGATTTCATCGACCTGGTGCTGGTGCACTCTGATGGCAATGACTTGCATATCCTCAACGATTGCGAGGTGTATGAGACCCTGGCGCAGCTGAAAAAAGAGGGCAAGATCCGTGGTTTCGGCTTCTCCGGCAAAACCGTCGACGGTGGCGTGAAGGCTCTGGAACAAGGTGATTGCGCGATGGTCACCTACAATCTGAATGAACAGGCCGAGAAAGCCGTGATCGATTACGCCGCCGCCCACGGCAAAGGCATCCTGGTGAAAAAGGCCCTGGCCAGCGGCCACGTGTGTCTTGAGCCAGGAATGGATCCAATTCGCGCCAGTTTCATGCTGTTGTTTGCGCAAACGGGTGTCGCCAGTGCTATTGTCGGGACCATTAACCCGCTGCACCTGGCCCACAACGTGGCGACCGCTGCCCAAGTCATTCGTCAACTCTGATGCCGCCCACGCGGCCGACCCCGTCGCAAGAAGGAGCCGACATGCCGCGAACGCTGATTAGAAAAAACCCCAGCAACTTCAAGACACTGCCGCTGCACGTCGAAGCCACCCCCGAAGGCCTGAGTTACCAGAGCGTGGGCATGCCGCTCAACTTCGCCCAGACCCTGCAACGGCGCAAACCGGTGGAGGTGGCAGACTCTGAACGTTTCGCCCTGGAATTGGCCAACCTCGGCGTGTCGGTGCGCCTGACCCTGCATTGGCAGAACAAGGATTACTGGGTGCTGGTACGCCAGCGCCGCCAGGACCGTGGCGACGTAGTGCTCAAGCTGATCTCCGGCTACGTACCCGCCCACGAACTGAACCTGCCATTGCACACCGCCATCCAGGAAATTGCCGAAGAATGCCTGCTGGAGACACCCGAAGGCTGGCTGGGCGGGCGCTTTAATGACACCTGGCTGCCCGCGCCCTACTCCGCCGCCCTGCATTACCGTGAAGCCCTGCCGTTTCGCTTGAGCCCGCTGTCCGGCGCCGCCCGCCCGGTGCGCTGCGCCACCATGCAATTGATCGAGCGCCCACGGGCGTATGTGCATTTGCCGACCGCGTCGTTGCAATTGATTTATGACTTGCGCCTGGAAGTCCCCAAGGAAGCCAAGTCCTTGAGCCTGTTCCATGTGGATGAACGCCTCGAAGGCGACCAACTCGTGGCGCGCCTGGACCGTCAGCGACCCGACCTGTACCTGATGCCGTTGAAGGATGGCCAGCCGCTGGCCGAGCTGTACACCGTGAAGAAAGACCAGCTGTATCCGGCCAGCACACGCGGCTTATACCTGGCGGAAAGCTTCGCCCAGCAGGAAGGCTGGCTGGTGCGCGATGAGCGCATTCGCTGGAAGGATTGGCTGCGTCAGCAAGGCTTGGCGGAGCCTGAGAAGGAGTCGAAGTTGAAGCGATTGGCGCAGCGGGTGCTGCGCAAGATCGTGCCGAAGAAGAAGGCCAAAGGCTAAAGGCACCTACTTATTGGGCTGCCGTGCTGCGATCCAAATGTGGGAGCAAGCCCGCTCCCACATTGGAATGCATCAAGCCTTTAGGAGCCGCTCCAGGCCGACCTTCAGTGGCGTAGGCTCAGGCAGCGCAAAGCTCGCCAACAAGCGCTGGTTATTCGCCCGCGAATGACGGATATCCCCCGAGCGCGCCGGCCCGTAAGTAATCACCGGCAACCGCCCCACCACTTCTTCCAGCGCGTGCAACACCTGCTTGAGCGTGGTCGTGCGGTTCCATCCCACGTTGATCGCGCCCAGTGGCGCTTCGGGCGCTTCGATGGCCTGGACCAGCACATCCACCAGGTCTTCCACGTACATGAAATCCCGGGTTTGCTCGCCGTCGCCAAACACGCTGATCGGCACACCCTGCTGCACGCGTTCGCTGAAGATACTGATCACGCCGGAATACGGCGATGACGGATCCTGGCGTGGCCCGAAGATGTTGAAGAAACGGAAAATCACCGGCTCCAGGCCATGCTGGCGGCGATAGAAATCGAAATAGTGCTCACCCGCCAGTTTGTCCGACGCGTAAGGCGTCAGCGGCGCCTTGGTGGTCTCTTCGTCAATCGAAGCGCCCTCGCCGTTGTTGCCATATACCGCCGCGCTGGAGGCAAAAACCACACGCTTCACGCCGGCCTTGCGCATGGCTTCGCAGACATTCAGGGTGCCGACGAAATTGCTCTGGTGCGTGCTCACCGGATCATCCACCGAAGCCTGCACTGAGGCCACTGCGGCCAGGTGCACCACGGCGGTGGCGCCAATGGCAGCTTGCGCCACCAGCTCGGCATTGGCGACATTGCCTTCAATCAGTTCTACGCGGGGGTTACCCAGCGGCAGATTGCTGCGCTTGCCGGTGGACAAGTCATCCAGCACCCGCACGGCATAGCCCTTGGCGAGTAGCGCATCGACCAGGTGCGAGCCGATAAAGCCGGCACCTCCAGTGATCAACACCCACTTTTGAGCATTACTCATTGTTGCGGATCTTCTCGACAATGGCCGTGGTCGAGCTGTTTTCAACCAACCCCAGCACTTTGACCGTACCGCCGTAGGCGCTGACGATGTCGGCCCCCACAACCTGGTCGACAGAATAGTCGCCACCCTTGACCAACACGTCCGGCTTGACCTGGGCCAGCAGGTTTTCCGGGGTGCCTTCAGAGAAGCTGATCACCCAGTCCACCGCACCAAGACCGGCCAATACGGCCATGCGGCGATCGACACTGTTGATCGGCCGGCCGGGGCCTTTCAAGCGGCTCACCGAAGCGTCGTCGTTGACCGCCACGATCAGGCGGTCGCCTTGGGCGCGCGCCTGTTCCAGATAAGTCACGTGGCCGGCATGCAGGATGTCGAAGCAGCCGTTGGTGAACACGATGCTTTCTTTGTGGGCACGGGCGTCGTCAATGGCCAGCAGCAATTGCTCGATCCCCAGCACGCCGCGCTCCGAGCCTTCGGAGCGCTGGATCGCACGGCGCAGCTCAGGCGCGCTGATAGCCGCGGTACCCAGTTTGCCCACCACAATGCCCGCCGCCAGGTTGGCCAGGGCCACGGCGTGGGGCAGTTCTTCACCGGCCGCAATCGAGGCGGCCAGGGTGGAGATGACCGTGTCACCGGCACCGGTGACGTCGAACACTTCACGGGCACGCGCGGGCAAATGCATCGCCGGGTGGTCCGGGCGCAGCAGGGTCATGCCGTGCTCGCCACGGGTGACCAGCAAGGCGCCCAGGTCGAGGTCGGCCATCAGCGCCGCGCCTTTGGTCACCAGCTCATGCTCATCGGCGCAACCGCCGACAATGGCTTCGAACTCGCTGAGGTTTGGCGTGATCAGGCTGGCGCCCCGATAAATCGAGAAGTCCTTGCCCTTGGGATCGGCCAGAACCGGAATGCCACGGGCCTTGGCGGCCTGGATCAGCATCTGGTGGTTTTTCAAGGCGCCTTTGCCGTAGTCGGACAACACCAGCACCTTGATACCTTCGAGCAGCGCGTCGACCTGACCACTGAGGGCCAGGGCGTCGGTGGCGAAGGGTTCTTCGAAATCGATACGCAGCAATTGCTGGTGACGGCTCATGACCCGCAGCTTGACGATGGTCGGCTGGTGGGCAATGCGCTGGAACAGCGCACGCACGCCGGCACCGCGCAGGCTGTTGGCCAGGCTGTCGGCGGCTTCGTCGTCGCCGGTCACACCCACCAGGGAGGCCGGGGCGCCGAGGGCGGCAATATTGAGGGCAACGTTGGCAGCGCCACCTGGACGGTCTTCGATTTGCTCGACCTTGACTACCGGTACCGGTGCCTCAGGGGAAATCCGTGAGGTACCGCCATGCCAGTAACGGTCGAGCATGACATCGCCGACCACCAAGACAGGGGCTTGATCGAATCGCGGCATGGACAACTTCATGGAGCAACCCACATACAAAATGAACAGGGGCGCGATATTAGCACAGGGTTATGGGAGGCTTGTGGAGGGTGTGACAGAAGATGAAGGACGCAGCAGTGAATCCACTGAGGAACAAATGTGGGAGCGGGCTTGCTCGCGAATGCGCAGTGTCAGTCACCGAAGATATCGACTGATCCACCGTATCCGCGAGCAAGCCCGCTCCCACCTTAAGCATCCACACCTTTAATTCAGGTGATGTCGGCCGGCACCGGGGCATCCAGGCCCATGGCATGCAGGCGGGCGTAGTAGCCGTTCTGGGCCAGCAGCTCGGCGTGGCTGCCGCGCTCGACAATCCGGCCGTCGTCCATTACCAGGATCAGGTCGGCCTTCTCGATGGTGGACAGGCGGTGGGCAATCACCAGGGTCGTACGGCCTTGCATGACCTTGTCCAGGGCCGCCTGAATGTGCCGCTCGGATTCGGTGTCGAGGGCCGAGGTGGCCTCGTCCAGAATCAGCAGTGGCGCGTTCTTCAGCAAGGCCCGGGCGATTGCCAGGCGCTGACGTTGGCCGCCGGACAGCAGCACGCCGTTCTCACCGACCTGGGTATCGAAGCCTTTGGGCAACTGGTCGATGAAGTCTTTGGCGTAAGCATCCGCAGCCGCCGCTTCAACGTCGGCCCGTGGCGCGCCGGCCAGGTCGCCGTAGGCGATGTTGTTGGTCACGGTGTCGCTGAACAGCGTGACATGCTGGGTCACCTGGGCAATGTGCTTACGCAGGTTGAGCAGCTTGTAGTCTTCGACCTCTACGCCGTCGAGCAGGATCTCGCCGCTTTCGTGGTGGTAGAAACGCGGGATCAGGCTGGCCAGTGTGGACTTGCCGCTGCCGGAACGGCCCACCAGCGCGATCATCTGCCCGGGCTCTGCGGTGAACGTGATGTCCTTGAGCACATGGCGCTCGGTGCCTGGGTAAGTGAAGTTCAGGTTACGCACTTCCAGACGGCCGCTGACCTTGTCGCGCTCGACGCTGCCGCGATCCACTTCCTGCTCTTCGTCCAGCTGTTCGAAAATGCTTTCAGCACCGGCCACGCCTTTCTGGATGGTCGAGCTGACTTCCGACAGTTGGCGGATCGGCTTGGGCAACAGCCCGGCCAAGGTGATGTACGCCACCATGTCACCGGCCGATGCGTCACCACGAAGGTAGAGCACCAGGAACATCAGCACCGCCATGGCGGTGTAGATCACCAGTTGCAGCAACGGGGTGTAGATGGCCCCGGTGCGGGTCATGCGCAGTTGCTTGTCGGTGTTGCCCTGGCTGGCCTTGAAGAAGCGTTTCTCTTCGTAGACTTCACCGCCGAAGCTGCGCACCACGCGATAGCCCTGGATGGTTTCCGAAGCCACGTGGGTCACATCGCCCATGGCCACCTGGATTTTCTTGCTCTGCTTGCGGAATTTCTTGCTGGCCGTGCTGACCATCACCGCAATCAACGGCAGGATGGCGATCATCACCAGCGTCAGGCGCCAGTTCATGAACAGCAGCGAGGCAAACAGGAAGATCACCGTCATGCCTTCACGGATCACCACCTTGATGGCATCGGTGGCCGCGCCCGTCACCATGGTCACGTTGAAGGTGATGCGCGAAATCAGGTGCCCGGAGTTGTGGTTGTCAAAGTAGCGGTTGGGCAGCGTCAGCAGGTTGTTGAACAACTGCACGCGCAGGTCATGGACCAGGCCCAGGGATACCTTGGCCAGCAGGTAGTTGCCCAGGAACGAACCCAAGCCCTGCCAGGCAGCGATCAAAATGATCAGCAACGGCACGGCTTGCAACAATTTCATGTCACGCAGGAAGGGTACGCTGGGGAACAGCACGGCGTCAGGGTTGGATAGGCCGTCGACAAAGTACTTGAGGATGTACCCCAGCATAGGCTGGGTCGACGCGAAAATCAGAAATCCGACGATACTCAACGCGAACAAGCCGGCGTAGGGCTTAACGTACATGAGCAGGCGGAAGTATATTTTCAAGCTCGAAGGGCTTGCGCTCGGACTGGAGTCGGTCATATCACGCGGCGTTTTGAAAAAGGAGGCTGACTTTAGCACAGCTTCTCTGTTGTACTTGCACCCGACGTAACCCGCGGCCCGGCGGGATCCAAAGGGCGACATTATATAGCCACTGTCTTAACATGGTCGGCTTTCTCTATTCTGGAACGGCTTTACTGTATGCACTCCAAGCGCCTTACCTACGGCACAAATCGCGTTTTCGACTTCCTGGTCCTCTGGATTTTGCCCATTGGCTTGCTGTTGCTTTTGAGTTCGCTGTTCTTCGTCAACAATCGCAATGTGATGCATCGCGGCTTCTACATTTTCTTCGCGCTGCCGGCCTTGCTCCTGCTGTGCCTGCGCCCACGGGAACTCAAACAGTTACTGCTCGAGCCGCTGGTGCTTGCCTTCACGGCGTTTTGCGCATGGGCCATGATCACGGTGCTCTGGAGCCCGGAGCCCACTGGCGACTCGAACCTGTTCAAGATCCCGCTGCAGACGTTCATGCTGTTTGCCGGCTGCGGGCTGCTGCTGCATTACCGCAATGACCTGTTCAAGCCGATCTTCTTCAGTGCCGCCGTGATTGCGCTGGTGGTGACGCTGTTGAACCTGGTGGCATTCGTCAAAGGCTTTGCGCCAAGCATGCGCATGATTGGCGGCCTGGGCGCCCTGGACAACCCGCTGCTCAGTTCCCACCTGTTCGGCTTTTTCTGCGTGTATTGGCTGTACCTCTGCGTCACCACCAAACGCTTGCGCGTACTGTGGCTCAGCGCACCGGCCCTGGCGGTCATGGCCCTGGCAATTCTGGCCACCGGTTCCAGGACACCATTGGTTGCACTGGTAATGGCCGTCCTCTGGATGGGCCTGCTCAGCCGCAATCGGCGCTCGGCGCTGATGATTGCCGCCCTGGTGCTGGCGGCCGCCGGCCTGCTGCTGTTTTACCCGCAACACATCACCGAGCGCGGCAGCTCATTCCGCTTCGAAATCTGGCAAATCATCCTCGACCGCATCTCCGACCATCCATGGCTCGGCCACAGCTACGACTCCGAACTGTATGTGAAACCTGCCAACTACGATTTTGAACCGCTGCGCGAACCCCACAGCTTTGCCTTGGGCGTGCTTTATTACGTCGGCATCATCGGCTTTATCCCGTGGATCTTCATGCTGGGCCGCGGGCTGTACGCAGGGCTTAAGGAGCGCGCGCAGCCGCTGTTTATCCTGACCTCCTCGCTGCTGGCCTACGGCATCGGCGCGGGGCTCACCGAAGGCGGTGGCATCCTGTCGCGGCCCAAGGAGCACTGGTTCCTGCTGTGGATCCCCCTCGCCCTGATCGCCGGCCTGAGCATCGCCAAGCGGCGCCATAGCCTGCTGCGCATTGCGGTGAGCACGCCCAAGCCACAGGCATTCAAAGCCCTGTGCGAAGGCGCTCATATCGTCGAGGAAGATGGCCTGGGGCCCAAAGTCCTGCGCCTGGGCGATGGCAGCTTCCTCAAGCTGTTCAGGGCTCGACGCTGGTACACCTCGGGCACATTCAATCCGTATTCGGAACGGTTTGCCTGCAACAGCGAACAGCTGCAGGCACTGGGCATTGTGTCACCGCCGATTCTTGACCTGTACAGCCTGCACGACGGCAGCACCGCCGTGCGTTACCAGCCACTGCCGGGCCTGACGTTGCGCCAGGCCTTGCAAAGCCTGGACAGCAGCCTGCGCGAATCGCTGATCGAACGGTTTGGCCGGTTTATGGCCCAGCTGCATGAACGCGGCGTGTACTTCCGCTCCCTGCACCTGGGCAATGTATTGCTGCTGGAAGACGGAGAGTTCGGCCTGATCGACGTGGCGGATATGCGCATCTATCCATCAGCGCTGCGCAACACCCTGCGCCAGCGCAACCTCAAGCATATGCAACGCTATGCGCAGGATCGCAATTGGTTGTTCGAAGCGCACTTTGAGCAATTGGCCAAGGGCTATGCCTCGGTGGCTTCGCCGCACGCCACGCAGAAAATCCGCGAACAGGTGCTGACACTCACGCGCCCGACGGCCTCACAGCCGACCTGATCCCTGAGGCTGTATTGGGCCAAATGTGGGAGCGGGCTTGCTCGCGAATGCGCAGTGTCAGTCACCGAAGATGTCGACTGATCCACCGCATTCGCGAGCAAGCCCGCTCCCACATTTAGATCGCAGTACACCCAGCAGAGGTGTACCGCCCTGCTCTTGGTATCAGTCTTTTTCCAGCGGGGAAAAATACAGGCGACCCAAGCCGCGCCACGTCTTCTTGTTCCAGGCCCGAAACGGGATCTGCGCCAACAGCTCCCGCGCCAACGCACGGTTGCGGTTGGAGGTCTTGAGGAACATGGAGCTGAGGAATTTGTAACGCACCTCGTCGTACAGCGGGTGATCACTGAACAACGCGTATGAGCGCAGGATGTTATCGATCATGAATCGATGATTCTTGTACGAATTGGTGGCGTGCTTGCGGTAGCGCGCCATCACCACGTTCAAACCATCGATGAAGTACCCGGCGTGGGTAATCTTCAACTCGATCAACAAATCTTCCAGGCGAATCTGCGGGTCAAACCCGCCGACCTTTTCCAGCGCTTCACGCCGGATCATCAGCGTAGGCGCCGGTGGGTAAGGTTTGCGCTCCAGGAACATGTCGTCGAAATCCAGGCGTCGAAACGGCACATCACGGCGCTGACGCTTCTCCGGAAACAACTCACCCTGGGAGTCGATCAGCTCGATATTGCCCGCACAGATTCCCACCTCAGGCTTGCCATCCATATAGGCCACCTGAGTCGCAATGCGCTCGGGCATCATGATGTCGTCCGAACCGAACGGCACGATCAGCGGCCCCTGGGACCGGGCAATCGCGCCATTGAGGGTGTTGGTCAGCCCCTGATTCTGCTGCACACGAAAGTCGAACGCGTGATGTTCCTGCAGGCGACGGATGCGCTCGACACTGTCGTCTGTCGAGCCGTCATCCACCACCAGCAGTTCGATGTTGGGATAGGTCTGGTTCAACACACTGAGGATACTTTCCTCAATGTAGGGCGCGTGGTTATACGACGCAATGATCACCGTGACCAAGGGCTGACTCTGGTTCATACATTCTTCCCGCGTGCTTGAGCCAAGCCTGAATCGATCAGCTCCAGGTACTCCTGGCGGAATACCTCAATGTCGTGTTGCGCCTGAAGGTACTGGAAGGCCTGCTCGCCTTTTTGTCCGAGCGCCTCGTCGGACAGCGCCAGGTAAGTGTCCAGCGCCTCGGTCAACTGGGGCACGTTGGCCGGCTCCACCGCCAGGCCACCGGCGCCTTCGATCAACGGCAACATGGCCGGCACGCTGGAGGCAATCACCGGCAGGCGGCCGCTCATGCCTTCCAGCAGCGCCAGGCCCAGGCCTTCTGCGAGCGAAGGCATTGCCCAAATGTCAAAGGCACGCACGTATTGCAGCGCATTTTCCTTAAAGCCCAACAAGTGCACGCGCCCATCCAGGCCAAGGCTCTGGATTTGCGTGGCCAGGTTGGCCTCTTCGCGCCCGGCGCCAATGATCGCCAGCTGCGCGGTTGGGTATTTTTCTTTGAGCGCCGCGAACGCTTGCAGCAAATAGGTGTGGCCCTTGACCGGCACCAGCCGGCCCAAGGCACCGATCAAGCGCACCGAAGGGTCGATGCCCAGCAACTCGCGCGCGCGCGCGCGTGAATGCTGCAAGCCTTCGGCCTGTTCGATGTCGATGGCGTTGGTAATGGCGTAGGTATTCTGGTCGGTAAAACCGCACCGGCAATCGAGCAGGTACTGCTTGACCGCCGGCGACACGCCGACGAAGCGCCAGTGCGTGTCGATCCAGCGCTGCGCCTGCTTGCGCCGGTACAGGCGGTCATACTCGCCAAAACCGTGGGAGATGCCGATGCACAGCGGGATCTTCAACCAACGGTTGAGCTGCAACATCATGTTGACCGGCTTGAAGCGGTTGCACACCACCACGTCGAACTGTTCGCGGCGGCAAAACTTATACAGTTGCCACATGGCGCGCAGCCGCAAGCCTTTGAGCGACTTGTCGGAGAACTCGAAGTAGACCGACTTGGCCGCCCGGCTGACCGGTTCGCCAGGCGCCGGCTTGCCACGCAGGAACGCGGCGGTGACCTCGTAGCGCTCGGCAGGCAATGCCTTGACGATCTGCTCGGCCAGGTCGGCAAAGTCATGGGATTTAACATTGTAGTCAGGCTGCAGTTGCAGGACCTTGAAACGCCGACTCATAACTCTCCTCGATGGAAACCTGTGGCATCAACCACCCAGGCTGTTTCAGCCGCGAGCGTCTCGACGTACTCGGCGTCAGGCTCCGGTAGCAACGGCCATTGATTACGCTTCCAGCAGACAAAATGGAAATACGGAAATTCCCGTTCACCATCCCTGTCGTTGGTCAGGCGGCCCTTGTTCCAGAACCATTGATGCGGGAAGCAATCACTGCCGTCGTGCCATTTGATCACACCACCGGGCGTACTGAACGCCTCGGTGAACTCACTGCGCCGACGCCATGGGTTTAACTTGCCGACCAACTCGAACAGCGGCTTGGGGAAATTCTTGCGCCACAGGAAAATCCGACTGAAGGCGCCTTCATCCAGCGCATGATGCGCCTGATCGGTAAAACGCGCCTCCCAATCCTTGATGCGCATGAACGCATGCCGCTTGCGGGGCGTGTTGCGCATCAGGCACAAATGCCCGGCGACCCGTCGCTCATGGGTTGAAAACAAGTCATAGCTGGCCAAGCGCTCGGCGGTGAAATACTCGCGCAGGTTGCCGTAGATCAGGTCCAGATCGCCAAACGCCCAAAAATCGTAACCGTTGAGGCGGTCAGCGTGGATATGCCCCAGCGCCGGCTTGATGTCGCACAGCTTGTACGGCGCCTGGGGCGCAAAATTGATGTACAGCCGCTGGGAAACCAGCGTGCAGTAATCGGCAAAGGTGATGCTTTCGATGCGGACATTGTCCGGCACACTGGCCGGCATCGGGCAGTCGCTGAACAGCAACCAGTCAATGTCGGCGTTGTGGCGGCAGCTTTCGAGAAAAAACGGCATCCAGAATGGCCAGCGGCCAAAGTAAGGAATAATGAAAAGGATGCGGGGGCACGGATTGCTCAAGGGGGACTCACTGTCATTTGGTACTGGGGCACGCTACGCGCCACCACGTTGCTTAACGTTACTTGTGCTTGATGAACCAAAAGAGTTCATGACGCCGAATGGCCTTGCGGAAAAACTCGTTCTCACCCCACGGCGAGACGGCCCTTCCAGCCAGCAGACGCTGTATGACTCGCCGCACCCGCCGTTTGAACGGCATCTGAGGTTGCAAGTCATGCATCATGCCCAGCGACATGGCCTTTTCACACTGCCGCTCCTCCGATACTGGCAGGCAATATGGTTGCAAAATGTAAGAGGAGTCGAAGCATGGCGGCAAAGCGACACTATTGCCCGAATCCCCCATCGGCCAGCGGTCGTTGTCATGCAGATGGTTGGCGTAGCCGAGCAAGGTAGTCGGCTGCCATTCCAGGCCCTGCAAGGCTTGCAAGACGGCTTGCTGCGCGCAGATATGGTCGGGGTGCGGATCGATCACCGGATGCGGCAACACGATGACCTCAGGTCGCGCCCTCAACAGCACGGCACGCAGGTCCGCCAGCAGGTTGTTCCAGGTCGGCTGGCCGTCGGCATCGGCGGGCAGCGGGAACGGGTTGAATTGGCGAAACAGGCGAATATCGCTCAACTCGGCTTCGCGCGACGCAATGGCGCGCGCAGGCTCAGCTTTCATCGCCGCCAACTGCAGGCAAAAGTACCCGAGCTGAACGCAGTGTTCCTGCGGCACGCCAGCCCAGCGCGGCACGGCAATACTGTCCCAGGCTCGCAGCCGGCCCTTGAGGCGTGCCGCTTCAGGCTTGCCCAGACCCATGTGCTGATAATGCTCGGCTTCGATCTCACCGGCGGTCAGCGTCACAATCCAGGGCTGTGCGGCCTGGCTGTACAGGCCAAAGGCAGCCAGTTCGGCGTCGTCGGCATGCGGTGCAATCACCATCACCCGCTGCTGACGCACATCCGGCTGGCGGAATACCGACAGCACAGGCTCACCCTGTATTCGGCAAAACCGGCCACGCAACAGCAACTGCCCAGCCAGCAAGGCTTGCGCCTGGCCGGTGAGGTTGAGATAGCGCAGGCCGTTGACGCCGCGCTCGAACACCTGGCGGTCGCCGCCCGGTAACGCGACATAGGGGTCGATAAAGCGTCCGAGCAGGTTGCTCTTGAGCCGCAGTGCGAGGATCAAGGTCTCATCACCCGCCAGGTCCAGCGCCTGGCCGAGCACCAAACGGCCCTTGTCCAGGGTCACCTTGGGTTGTTCGGTATCGGCGGCAAATTGATACTGATAGTCGTCCTTGGGCGAGTAAAACAAGTGGTCGGCAAACCAGGCTTCATGGGCCACCCAGGCCAGCACTGCCAACAGCAGCGGCAACCACCAGGCCACCAGCACACCCACCGCAATCAGCACCAGCAGGCTGACCAGCAGCCCGATGCGCTTATTGCGGCGATGGCGCTTGAGCAGCGCCTGTTTGCGACTTGTCGAGGCACTCATACGGTGAACACCGGCACGGGGTTGCACCAGCGGTCCTTGTACTCACGGTCCGCGCGGCCGAACGAAAAACGCAGGGGCTTGCCCACGTCTCGCGCCTGTTCCCAGGCACTTTGCGTATTGAGAAAGCTCAGCACGCTGCCGGGGCTGAATGCGCGGGTTTCGGGGTCTACGCCGCCATTGATGTATTCGACGCTGACCCACTGCGGCGCTTCAACGCGATACACCAGTTGCACGGCAATCGGCGCATCGTTGAGGAAAATCACCGATCCGATCAGCCACTCACGCAGCAGCTCGATCACCTGCGCCATGTGCGCGGCACCGGTGGCCGCGAAGCCCCAGCGGCGCTGGAACAGGTCGCAGTAGATCGCCGCCAGCTCGGCGCTGGAGAAGTCCTGCACCGGCCGCACCACACCGCCCGCCTCTTCCAGCAGGCGCAATTCACGGCGCTGGTTATAGCGAAACTTTTTCGACAATTCTTCGGGAGTACGCGCCATGGCCAACTGTTCGGCCTGAAGCTTGATACCGGTAAAACGGCCTTCATTGAGGGCCGACAGGTAACGCGCGCGATGGCGCAGCGGCGCCTGGGCATCAACGGCGGCGGGCAGGATCAACTCGGCGTTGCCGAGGTCGAACAAGCCTTTTTTGCCATTGCGCTTGAGCACGTCCTTGGACAACGCCAGGTCGCGCCCCCAGGTCGCAATGCAGGCTTTAAGCTCACCGCTGTGCTCCCAGGCCAAATAGCGCACCGGAATTTCGGCCAGCCCGGCCAGACGCTCGACCACCTGCGGATGGGTGGCGACACTGCCGCCAAAACGCTGCCAGGCATCGCTGTAGGTCGGCGCGTCAACCACCGACCAACCGCGCTCGCGAAAGCCTCGGAATCGATTGAGCATCAAGCCCTCGCGGTCAGTTCGGTGACAGCAGGCAACTGCCAGAAGGTATCGCGCACAGCCTGATCCGAAAACCGCTGGTGCAGGCGCTCAAGCATCATCTCGGCGCACTGCTGGTGCTGCTGACGATCCATCGCGGCCAAATGCCGAAGGCCCTGCCCCAAATGGTCGGCATCACCAAACGGAAACAGGATGCCCACGCCTTCAACCACTTCCCGCGCGCCGCCACACGAGGTGGCGAGCAGCGGCACACCAGCGGCCATGGCCTCCAGCAGCACCATGCCGAACGGCTCATGGTCGGAGCTGAGGGCAAAGACGTCGAATGCACGGAAATACCGGCGCGCATCCGGCACCTGGCCGAGGAACAGTACCTGTTCGGCAATGCCCAGCTCGCGGGCCAGCGACTTGAGGTCTTGCTCCAGGCGGCCGGTGCCGAGGATCACCAACCGGCTCTGCGCCGGCAAATGCGGCAGGGCCAAGGCAAAACCTTTGAGCAAGGTGGCTTGGTCCTTGTCGGGGTGCAGGCGGCCGACATTGCCGACCACCCACTCATCCGGCGACAGCCCCAAGGCATCACGCGCCTCATCGGCCGACACCTGCAACGCTTGCATGGCCTGCACATCGATGCGGTTATACAAGGTCTGGATACGGGCCGCCGGCCAGGCCGGCAGGCAGCGGCGCATATCGTCGCGCACCGCGTCAGACACACCGAGCAGGCTCAGGCGCTTGCTGAAAATCGAAGCAAACAGCTTGCGGCTGCGGCGCTGATAATCACCAAAGGCGTGATGCACGCCGATCACCGGCAGGCGCGTACCGAGCAAGGCGATGTAGATCGGCTTGAAGCGGTGGGCAATGCACAAACTGAAGTTGCGCGACGCGGCGATCTTGCGCAACTCACGGATGGCGCCCAGCTTGAGGCCACGAATGGCCCTGGAGCTGAACTCCATGAACAGCACCTCATCAGAGGCGCAAGCGGCGGCGACATCGGGGTCGGCGACCCCGGTGAGAAACACCGTGGTCACCTTGTAGCCGGTGCCTGCGAACAGGCTGGCGTACTGCCGCGCGCAGTCCAGGAACGGCCCGTCATAGCCGTGGCAGAACTGCAGGACGTGGCGCTCAGCCGACCGAGTCATAAGGGTCCACGCCGTCTTTGACGACCAGGATGTCTTCCATGATCAGGTACTGCAGGTCGGAGCCGAAGAACATGTTCAGCGCGTCGGTCGGCGAGCAGATCATCGCCTCGCCACGGCGGTTGAGCGAGGTGTTCAACGACACGCCGTTGCCGGTCAATACTTCCAGCTCTTTCATCATGTCGTAGTAACGCGGGTTGTATTCGCGCTTGAGCACCTGGGCGCGGGAGGTGCCATCTTCATGGACCACTTCCGGTACGCGGGTTTTCCACTCTTCGGACACTTCAAAGGTGAAGGTCATGAACGGCGCCGGGTGATCGACCTTGATCATCTGCGGGGCCACGGTGTCGAGCATCGACGGGCAGAAAGGCCTCCAGCGCTCGCGGAACTTGATCTGGTGGTTAATGCGGTCGGCCACGCCGGTCGCGCTAGGGCAACCGATGATCGAACGACCGCCCAAGGCACGCGGGCCGAACTCCATGCGGCCCTGGAACCAGGCCACCGGGTTGCCGTCGACCATGATCTTGGCGATGCGCTTGGGCATGTTTTCGATCTTGCGCCATACCGGCTTGCTTTCGTGCCTGGCGCACGCGGCAATCACGTCTTCGTTGCTGTAGGACGGGCCGAGATAGACGTGCTCCATCTTCTCCACCGGCACACCACGGGCGTGGGACACATAGGCCGCCGCGCCAACCGCGGTGCCGGCATCGCCGGACGCGGGCTGCACGAACAGCTCTTTCACGTCATCGCGGGCAATGATCTTCTGGTTCAGCTTGACGTTCAGCGCGCAACCACCGGCGAACGCCAGCTTGCCGGTGTCCTTGAGGATGTCGCCCAGGTAGTGGTCGATCATCTGCAAGGCCAGTTTTTCGAACAGCGCCTGCATGCTGGCCGCGTAGTGGATGTACGGCTCGTCGGCGATATCGCCTTCGCGCTTGGGCCCCAGCCACTCGATCAGTTTCGGCGAGAAGTAGAACCCCTTGCCCTTCTCTTTATAACGGCGCAGGCCGATGACGTTGGCGTAGTCTGTGTTGATCACCAACTCGCCGTTTTCAAACGAGGCCAGGCGCGAGAAATCGTATTTGCTGGCGTCACCATAGGGCGCCATGCCCATGACCTTGAACTCGCCGTCGAGCATCTCGAAACCGAGGAACTCGGTGATCGCGCCGTACAGGCCACCCAGGGAGTCCGGGTCGTAGAATTCCTTGATCTTGTGGATCTTGCCGTTTTCGCCGTAGCCGAAGAACGTGGTGGCGTACTCACCTTTGCCGTCGATGCCCAGGATCGCGGTTTTTTCCTGGAAACCCGAGCAGTGGTAGGCGCTGGAGGCGTGAGCCAGGTGGTGTTCAACCGGTTCGATCTTGATTTTCTTCGGATCGAAGCCCAGTTGCTCCAGGCACCAGACGATCTTGTTGCGGTAACGCTTGTAGCGACGGTTGCCCATCAGGATCGCGTCAAGGGCGCGGTCCGGGGCGTACCAGTAACGCTTGGCGTAGTGCCAGCGCGCCTCGCCGAACAGGCTGATCGGGGCGAACGGAATCGCCACCACGTCAACGTCGGAAGGCTTGATGCCGGCTTGTTCCAGGCAGAACTTCGCCGATTCGTAGGGCATGCGGTTCTTTGCATGTTTGTCGCGTACGAAGCGCTCTTCTTCGGCGGCCGCGATCAGCTTGCCGTCGATATACAGGGCTGCGGAAGGATCATGGCTAAGGGCGCCGGACAGGCCAAGAATCGTCAATGCCACTGGGGTCTAGCCTCTTTTAGTCTGCATGCAGGCGGGTTGCGCCTGAAAAAAGTGTGCCTCCCGCCTGAGCGAGAAACAGCTAAAGGGCGGGATTATAACTTAAAAGCAGCAGGAAGCTGTTAGCGGCAAGCGGCAAGCGGGTTACGGGTAGGTCTCGGTGCTGCCGTCCTTGCTTCGGCGCATGATGATCCCCGTGGCTACGAGCGACCGGGGCGCCAGTAAATGCCCATATTGCCCAGCGTGCCCTGCTGGTAGATCGTATAGGGCAGCACCACGGTATCAACAATACCCGAGGCGGTCATATCCACCAGTATCACCGGCACCAGTACGCCCGTGATGTCCGGGGGCGCGTTGAGCAGGCAAAAGTTGAATGCCAGGCCGCTATAGGCACGGGGAATGGACTCGCAGTAGGTTTTTTGCTTGCGCAACTCGCGGGTCGCTGACAGATCATCGCGAAAAACCGTGTTAACGGTTCCGCACCCACTTAACGCCAATGAAAACGCCCCCAGTGCAGCCGCCAGTTTTGTGCCCATCGCCAACCCCTCGAATAGTCGTCAGCCACGCTAGCATCGGGATCTGTGAGCCCCCAGATCACAATGTCCCAATGTTTCGTGGGAAATATCCCGAGCAACAGCACTAACCAACTGGTTAAACTCTCGCCTCTTTTGCGCGTTTACAGCGTTAAGCGCCACAGATTCCGGCTGACTGATGAAAACCCTCGCCCGCTTTACCCTTCTGCTGCCCGGCCTGTTCGCCGTGTGCGACACCGCCGTGGCTGAAGACACCGCCCTGGTCCTCGACCCCAGCGTCGTTACCGGCTCACGCAGCGCCAGCCCGACGTTCGGCCTGCCGTACTCGGTCGACAGCATCAGCCATGAGCAGATCAGCGACGGCCAGCTCGGCATCAACGCCTCCGAGGCCTTGTCCCGCGTGCCGGGCCTGGTGGTGCAAAACCGCCAGAACTACGCCCAGGACCTGCAGATTTCCTCCCGTGGCTTCGGCGCGCGCTCGGCGTTTGGCGTGCGCGGCATCAAGTTGATCGCCGACGGCATCCCGGCCAGCACTCCGGACGGCCAGGGCCAGGCGGCCACCTTCAACCTCGACACCGCCGAGCGCATTGAAGTGCTGCGCGGCCCGGCCGCCACCTTGTATGGCAGCAACGCCGGCGGCGTGATCCAGATGTTTTCCCGCGACGGCGAAGGCCCGCCACGCATCGGCGCCGAAACCCTGGTGGGCAGCGACGGCCTGAGCAAAAACCACCTTACCGCCGAAGGCGCGGCGAACGGTGCAGGTTTTGTGCTCGACGCTTCGCGCATGGACACCGATGGCTATCGCGACCACAGCAGCGCACGACGCGACCAGACCTTTGCCAAGCTCAACGTGCAGCCGGATGACGACAGCAAGTTGGCGCTGATCTATAGCAGCCTGGAACAGAACGGCACGCAGGATCCGCTGGGGCAAACCTGGGAAGCCTACAAAGCCGACCCGCGCTCGGTCGCGCCGGCTGCGTTGCAGTACAACACGCGAAAAAGCATCGATCATCAGCAATTGGGCATGAATTACGAACGTTATATCGGTGATGCGACGTTGCAGGTAAACGCGTATACCGGGCGCAGGAGTGTGATTCAGTACCTGTCGATTCCGGACAAGTTCGCCAGTGGCGCGCCCAACCCGGCAAACGCTCGCGGCGGCGTGGTCGCGTTCGACCGCCAGTTCTACGGTGGCTCCGTCCACTGGCTGCAACCCATCACCAGCGCCCCCGGCGAGTTGACCCTGATCACCGGCCTCGATTACGACCGCAGCCAGGATGACCGCCAAGGCTATTCCAACACCCTGGATGGCGTGCACGGCGTCAAAGGCGCCCTGGGCCGTGACGAGATCGACACCGCCACCAGCCTCGACCCGTTCGTGCAGGCCAACTGGCTGCTGGGCGACTGGACCCTGCAAGCCGGCCTGCGCCACAGCAGTATGAAGATGGACGTGGACGACCACTTCACCAGCGACGGTAATGACAGCGGCAGCAAGACCTACCAGAAGAACACGCCTTCGGTCAGCGTGATGTACGCCTTTACGCCGGACCTGCATGGCTATGTGAGCGCGGGCAAAGGCTTCGAAACCCCGACCCAGGCGGAGTCGGCGTATTCGAGTAGCGCCAATGGCTTTAACTTTGCGCTCAAGCCGTCGGTCAGCAAACAGTATGAAGTCGGCCTGAAAGCCAAGCTTGGCCAGGACACGCGCCTCAACGCTGCGCTATTCCAGATCATGACTGACGACGAGTTGGTCGTGCAGCAATCCAGCGGCGGTCGCACCACCTACCAGAACGCCGGTAAAACCCTGCGCCGAGGCTTCGAGCTGGGCCTGGAAAGCCAACTCGGCGAACAGTGGAGCACCACCCTCGCCTACACCCGCCTGCAAGCGACCTACAACAGCGACTTTACCAACAGCGGGAAGGCTATCGACAAGGGCAACTACTTGCCCGGCGTGCCGCAAACCACCCTCTTCGCCGAGCTGAACTGGAAACCCCGCGACTGGGTCAGCACCGCCCTCGAAGGCCTGTACCGCAGCAAGGTCTACGTCGAAGACACCAACCAGCAACGCGCCGCGCCGGGCTACAGCGTGTTCAACTGGCGGGCGCGCTTTGAGCAGAAGGTGGAGCACTGGACCTTTCACCAGACGGTGCGCCTGGATAACTTGCTGGATCGCCAGTATGTGGGTTCGGTGATTGTGGGGGACGGCAACTTCCGCTACTACGAAGCGGCGCCTGGAAGGTCCTGGTATGCCGGGGCCGGGGCTGAATATCAGTTCTGATGATCGTTCCCACGCTCCGCGTGGGGATGCATCCCGTGACGCTCCGCGTCACCTTGCACGTGGCTTGAGGAGCGGGACGCAGAGCGTCCGGGGCGGCATTCCCACGCAGAGCGTGGGAATGATCATTGCACCTGTTTGGGCAAACGTGCATCGATCAGCTGGTACAACGCGCTGCTCTCAGGCCAGTTACGCATAAACCGCGCGCGGTCCTTGGCGAACGCCGGCGCGAAGCTGGCGACCGAGCTGTGCTGACACATGGCGTCCAGGTCGATCAACGCCCAGCGATCCTCGGCCCAGAACAGGTTATGGCCCTTGAAATCACCATGGCTGATGCGCTCGCGGATCAGCTCGACGAACAAATGGTCCAGGGCCAGCAGTTCATTTTCGGGCGCATCGCCTTTCTCAACATAGGGCGCGAAGCGCTCGATGATGTCCGGCCCCGGCAAGTATTCCGTCACCAGGTAAGCCCGGCTGCGCAGCCACAAAAAGCGTTTTTCCAACACCGCCAGCGGCTTGGGCGTGGCGATGCCAAGGAACGCCAGGCGGTTGCCCTCGCGCCACGAATGCCAGGCCCGGCTGGGGCGCCAGAAGCGCTTGAGCCAATGGGCAAAACCCTTGATGTTGTAGCGCTTGATCACCAGCGGCCGCCCGCCCGCTTCGACCTTGGCAACCGTGGCCGCGCCACCGGTTTTGTACACATGGCCTTGGTCGAGCAACGCGTCGGCCTGTTCCAGCACCGGCAGCATCGCCGCCTCTTCCTCGCGACGAATCGCACGCAAGGCAAAGGCGCCACGCACCACGCTGAACAGCGTGCATTCACGGCCAACCTTGTTCAGAAAGTCTTTCAAGCGCCAGGCGCTGACCTTGCGCACCTGTTTTTCCAGGGCCTGCAGCGGCAAGGCGTGTTCGCCGTTGCTCAGCAGGTAGTACACCAGCAATTCTTCGGTAAACGGTTCGAGGTTTTTCGGCAACTGGGCGAAGAACACGCCAAGGTTTTCCAGCACCCGGTTGCACGACAGCGGCTTGCCCGCCTCCTCAACACGAATCCCGGCGCCATCGATCAGGTACAGCTTGCCGTCCTGGCGCAGCAGGTTGTCCAGGTGCAGGTCTTCTTGCCACAGGCCTTTGGCGTGCATCTGCGCAATCGCGCCCAACGCCTCGGCGAGTACGGCGGTTTGCTCGTCCGCCAGTGGCGGCAACCCCTCGACCGCCTGCCAGGCATCGGCGAGGCTTTCGGCACCTTCGATAAATTCAAACAGCAGCCAGCCGCCCTCGCCTTCCTGTAAGCCATCGGCCAGCAATTGTGGCGTGGTCAGGCCTTGCTCGGCCAGCAGGCGAACGCCGCTGAGTTCACGCTGAAAATGCCGCGCGGCCTTGCTGCCTACCAGCAACTTGGCCAACACCGGGCGGCCGCGCCAGACGGCGGCGCCCACGTAGCGTTCGCCCGGCAACACGCGCAGCAGGTTGAGCAGTTGCAGCTGGCCTGTGCCTGCGGCGTCGGCCAGCTCGAGGGTCAGCGGCAGCTCGGGCGTGCGGCCGGCTTTTTTCAGTTCGGACAAGCGCATCAGCGCTTCTCCTTGTGGCTGCGCCGGGCCGTCAGGCGCTCGAACCAGGCGCCCACCAGCGCGCTGTCTTCAGGCTGGTCCAGATACGCCGCCAGCAGTTGCCGCACTTGCGCATCCGACCACTGCGGCGCACGGCGCAGCAACGGCTCCAGGTCCTTGACCCGATCACGCCGGCCGAACAGCAGCGGGCGGGTTTTCTCCAGGTCGATCAACTGCGCGGCATAACCGTCTCCGAGCGGTTGCAGGAAAATATGCTTGGGGTAAAAACAGCCATGCACTTGCCCGACGCTGTGCAGGTGGCGCGCCAGCTGACCGCAGGCCAGCAGAATCGCACGGTGCTGGGCGTCGCTCAGTTGCGGCCATTGCTCGAGCAATGAGTCCAGGTCATTCCAGCCGTCCAGGGCGCGGGTCAGCAGCATCGCGCGGCGCTCGCCTTCAACCTTGCGCTCACCGAAAAACGCTGCCTGCAACGCCGGAATACCCAGCTGCCGGTAGCGGCTGATATTACGAAACTCGCGGGCAAAGGTCGGCTCGCCGAACGGCTTGCTGAGCGTGCGCGTCAGGTAGTTGCTCTGGCGCTTGAGGTAGTAACCCTGGCCTTCAAGCTCCAGGCGAAACACGCTGCTCCAGCCGCCGTCGCTGGTATTGGGTTCATCCACCGCGTCCAGTTGCCTGGCCCACAGCGCATCGAAGTCAGCCAGGCCGTGGCGCGCAAGCAATGCGCGATCATCGGCCGCCAGAAAATCAGTCATTCGCGCCCCTCGAAAAACTTCACCACGTGGCGGATTCGCTGTTTGTCCGAAGCCGTCAGGTGCGTGCGTTGGCGGTATTGCAGGTAGAAGCGCAGGCGCTGGGTGGCCGACAAGTGATACTTGGCGACTTTATCCAGGCAGGCCAGGTCCTTGGTAATACGGTACTTGAGCCAGAAACCGCGCCAGAAATCGCCGTTGGGGCAATCGATCAGGTACAGGGTGCGGTTATCGTCAACCAGCAGGTTGCGCCACTTCAAGTCGTTATGGGTAAAACGGTGCTCGTGCATTGTGCGCGTATATTCGGCCAGTTGACGGCTGATCACGTTGACCCACGTGGGGTCTTTCAAGCACGGATCGTTACGATCGGCCAGCACCGACAGGTCTTCGGTCTTGGGCAACTCGCGGGTGATCATCGCCCCGCGCGCATAAGCCAGCCCCTTGCGCTCAAGGCCCCAGGCCACCACGTCGGCGGTGGGAATCCCCCACTTGGCGAAGCGCTTGAGGTTCTGCCATTCGGACTTCACCCGAGGTTTGCCCAGGTACCGGCGCAGGCCCTTGCCGGCACCGACGTAGCGTTTGACGTAGTAATTGACCCCGCCACGCTCCACCCGAATCACTTCCGACAAGGGGTCGCGCGTCAGTCGCTCACCCTGCAAGGCAAACACTGCCTCCAGGCTGCCAAAGTCATCCGCCAGGGCGGCGTAAGCAGGTTCCAGGTTCCAACCCGCCATCAGATCGCATCCCCCAGGCGTTGCTTGCGCGCATACAGCTTGTCGGCCTTGCGCTGCAACAGGCTCAGGGACGCCGACTGCTCGGCCAGGATCTGGCGCAGCGGCTGGCGGAAGTAGCCTTTGAGGAAGCGCAACTTGTCGCGCTGAGTCAGGCCGATGTCCAGCGCCGAGTAGTACAGCGCGGACAAGTCCTTGTCGCGCCAGCGCAGCGGCAGATGGGCGCGCAATTGGGCACGGTGCAGGTCGATCACTGAAAGCTTGATATTACGCGCATCGATCGGCCGGGACGTATCCAGCAGGAAGTGGCACAGGTAGCAGTCGCGGTGATTGACACCGCCACGGTGCATGTCGCCGACCATGCGTGCCAGTTCAGCGGTGAGCGCATGGCGCAATGCCGGTGCCGGCGGCTCGGCCGCCCAGTTGACGGTCAGGTCTTCCAGGCTGATGGTCGGCGCCAGTTCTTCGGTGATGATGAACGAGTGCTGGTCCGCCGGGTTGCTGCCTTTTTCACCGAAGGCCACGCCGGTCATGGTCGGCACGCCCAGTTCCTGCAGGCGGTGGATGGCCGACCATTCCAGGCCGGCACCCAGCACCGGCAACTTGGCGGTGATCAGGTTCTTGAAGATCTCGCCCCAACCGATGCCCCGGTGAATTTTCACGAAATACGGGCGGCCCTCCACCTCGGTACGCAAGGTGCGACGCGCCGCCAGTTCACGAAATACCTGGCCTTGCAGTTTCTCGACTTCGGCAAAGGCATCACGCCCGGCCCATAACGTCTTGAACGGTTCGGCAAGAATCAACTTCATCGTTTCGGCTCCGCCAGAATCACATCTGCCGCGTGCTGCGGCATGCTGTAGAGGTCGGCCGTCTCGGCGAAGGCCAACCCATTGCGGCCCCAGGCCGCGCGCTGTGCAGTGTCGGTGAGCATATGCGTGAGGTACTGGTTGAGCTGCGCTTGTTCAAACGGCTCATCCAGCACCAGCCCGCTGTCGGCTTCGGCAATGTAGTGGGCATAACCACACACCGCCGAGACCAGCACCGGCAACCCGGCCACCAGGGCTTCGAGCAACACGGTACCGGTATTTTCGTTGTACGCCGGGTGAATCAACAGGTCGGCGCCCAGCAGGAAACGCGGGATATCGCTGCGGCCCTTGAGGAACTGCACGTTATCGCCCAGCCCCAAGGTGGCGCTCTGCAAGTGGAATACTTTGGGGTCGTCCTGGCCGATTACAAACAGGCGCGTGCGTTTTTTAAGTTCGGCAGGCAAAGCGGCCACGGCCTTGAGGCTGCGGTCGACGCCCTTGGTCTTGAAGCCGGAACCGATTTGCACCAGCAGCAACTCGTCGTCACGCAGGTTGAATTCCTTGCGGAAACCTTCGCGAATTTCAGCCGCATTCGGCGGCGCGCGGCGGTCCTGGGCAATGCCCGGCGGCAGCAGGTGGAAGCGCTCCAGCGGCGTGTCGTAATGCTTGATGAACAGCGGTTGCTGCACTTCGGAGATCATCAACACTTCGGTCCTGGCGTCTTTGGCGAACACCGCACGTTCGTACTCGGCAAAGTGCTTGTAACGGCCAAAGCTTTTGTACAGCGAGTGGCGCAGGTTTTGCGCCTTGTCTTCAAAGCAGCCGTCGGCGGCGTAGTACACGTCCAGGCCGGGCATTTTGTTGAAGCCGATCAAACGGTCCACCGGGCGCTTGGCCAGGTCGGCTTCCATCCAGGCCAACAGCTTCTCGTTGCGCCGATGGTTGAAGAACGCCTTGACCGGCGCCACCAGCACTTCGAAACCGGGGGGAATGTCGCCTTCCCAGATCAGCGTGTAGACCCGAATCTTATGGCCGCGTTGCTGGCACTCCAGGGCGATGCGCATGAAGTCGCGCTGCAGGCCACCGAAGGGGAAATATTTGTACAAAACAAAAGCCAGTTGCATCAGTGCAGCTCCTCAGCCAATAACAACGTGCTCAGTCGGCTTGCCACACGCTCAGGGTTCAAGCGCGTGAAGCACAGGGGCGACTCGCGCTTGATGTCGAACCGACGCAGGTCGTCGGCCGTCGGTTGATAGGTACAGGTTTTTTGCAGGCACGGCGCGCACGGGAAGTCGCTGGCCAGGTGAATCTGGCCCTTGCCGTAGGCGCCGGTGAGGCCCGGGTTGGTGGGGCCGAACAGGGAGATGGTCGGCACGTCCAGCGCAGCGGCCAAATGGCCCAGGCCCGTGTCCACCGCCACACAGGCGCGGGCACCGGCGAGCACACGGGCGACGCCGGCCAGGTTAAGTTTGGGCAGCACTTCGGCGTTTTGCAGGCCTTGGGCCAAACGCTCGGCGCGGGCCTTTTCGGCGGCATTGCCCCACGGCAACTTCACGTCCACCCCCAGGCGGCCCATGCGTTCGGCCAGCTCACGCCAGTATGCTTCGGGCCAGTGCTTGGTGTCCCAGGTGGTGCCGTGCAGCAGCAATACAAAGGGGTTTTTCGGCGGCAGGCCGAGCAGCTTGTCGACGCTGAGGCCGTAATCGCCCAGGCCTTTGGGCAAGTCATAACCCAACGCCACGGCGAACAGCTGGCGCAAACGCTCTACCGCATGCTGCCCACGGGCCACGGCCAGCCGGCACGAGTAGAAACGCGCAGCCAGCGGCTCACGGGCAGAATTTTTATCAAAGCCGGCCACCGGCGCGCGTACATAACGCGTCAACCAGGCGCTTTTGAGCAGCCCTTGGGCATCGATCACCAAATCGTATTTGGTCGACTGCACGCTCTGTTTGAAGCGCCGCCATTCACCGCTCTTGATGGTTTGCCAGATGTTCTTGCGCCAGCGGCGAATCGCCACCGGGATCACTTTGTCCACGGCCGGGTGCCAGGTGGGAATCTCGGCAAAGCCTTCTTCCACCACCCAGTCAAAGCGGATGCCAGGGATCGCCCGCGCCGCGTCGGTCAGTGCCGGCAAGGCGTGGATCACATCGCCCAGGGATGAGGTCTTGACTACCAATACGCGCAAACTAGCGAACCTCGACCGCAGAACCCTGCAACCGCTGCAAGGCTTCATTCACCGGCTGCGGCAGCAACTGACGCATGCAGTTGTAATGGCCAAACCGGCAGGTACGCTCAAAGCACGGGCTGCAATCCAGGCCCAGGCGCACCACTTCAACCTTATCGGCCAAAGGCGGGGTAAAACCGGGCGACGTCGAGCCATATACCGCCACCAAGGGGCGGTTCAGCGCGGCGGCCACGTGCATCAGGCCGGAGTCGTTGGACACCACCGAATCGGCGCAGGAGAGTAAATCGATAGCCTCGGCCAGCGACGTGTCGCCACTGAGGTTCACCGCCTCTTCACGCAGGCCGGGGATCAGGCGCTGGCGAATATCCTCGCCCACCGGATGGTCCTTCTTCGAACCAAACAGCCACACCTGCCAGCCTTCGCGAATCTTCGTCTCGGCGACTTTGGCGTAATGCTCCGACGGCCAGCGCTTGGACTCGCCAAACTCGGCGCCGGGGCACAGCGCCAGCACGGGACGGTCAAGCGCCAGGCCGAACTTGGCCAGCGCTGCGTCACGGCTCACCGGATCGATCTGCAGGCTCGGGCGCGGATAAGGCGTGGGCAACTCGGCACCGGGCTCGTAGGCCAGCGCCATGAAGCGTTCGATCATCAGCGGGTAGCGCGCCTTGTCGAGGGTGCGCACGTCATTGAGCAACACGTAGCGAAACTCGCCGCGCCAGCCGGTACGTTTAGGGATGCCGGCAAAGTACGGCACCAACGCCGACTTGAGCGAGTTGGGCAGCAAAATCGCCTGATCGTACTGGCCGACCATGGATTTGCCGATGCGCCGGCGCGTCGCCAATTCGAGGGCGCCATGGCCAAGCGGGAAGCTCAAGGCCGCGCGCACCTCGGGCATGCGCTCGAGGATCGGCCGGCTCCACTCAGGGGCGAGCACGTCGATTTGGCAGTCGGGATGGCGCTGTTTGAGGCACTGAAACAGTGTCTGCGCCATCACCATGTCACCGACCCAACTAGGCCCAACGATCAGAATATTCATGTAGTTTCCACAAACGATGCGGGGAGGCTTATGCCTCCCCGCATCGTTATTTACTGTAGGTCACGGTAGCCACTTTGTGTCAGAGCTGGCTTGTGTGGGAGCTGGCTTGCCTGCGAAGGCATCAACTCGGTATCACTGATAAACCGAGGCGTCTGCATCGCGGGCAAGCCCGGCTCCCACACAAAGCTGTGTGTCCACATTAGATTGGCATCCCACATTTAATCGAGTTTCAGCTTAACCCCAGTTCATTCCAGATTCGCATCACCTGGCGCCGTTCGTCGGCGAACTGATCCCCGGCTACCGTGCCGGCCTCGTTTTGCAAGGCCTGGCGGTGCGCGGCGGAACGGTAGGCCTTGTACACCTCACGCAACAGATGGGCATCGGCGGCGGGCATCAGCCCGACCTGCTCCAAGCCTTCCAGAATGCGGATATTGTCGGTATAGCGCAGCAACGATGGATGTTGCGCAGACCACGCCAAAGCCGCGTATTGCACCATAAATTCAATATCGACGATACCTCCGGCGTCTTGCTTGAGGTCGAACACGGTCGCCGGCTCGAAGGCATTCGCCCCCGTCCCGGCAGCCGTAGCCTTGGTGCCCAGATTGTCGCGCATCTTGGCGCGCATCTCGCTGACTTCCTGGCGCAGCTTCGCCAAGTCACGTTCACGCCCCAGTACTTTAGCCCGTACCTGTTCAAACGCGTGGCCCACATCCTGGCTGCCCACCAGCACCCGCGCGCGGATCAGGGCCTGATGTTCCCAGGTCCAGGCTTCATTTTCCTGGTAGCGCTCAAACGCCCCAAGCGAGCTGACCAGCAAACCGGAGGCGCCGGAAGGTCGCAGGCGCATGTCCACTTCATACAATTGGCCGGAGTTGGTCTGGGTGGTGAGCAGGTGAATGATCCGCTGGCCCAGGCGCGTAAAGAACTGCGCGCCGTCGATGGGTTTGGCGCCATCGGTTTCGGCCTGCGGGTCGCCGTCGTGGACGAACACCAGATCCAGGTCCGAGCCATGCCCCAACTCGATACCGCCGACCTTGCCATACCCCACAATAATGAAACCCGGGTCGCACAGGCTGCCGTCCACCCGCTGTGGCGAGCCATGGCGGGCGACCGTCTGGCGCCAGGCCAGGGCCAGCACTTGTTCGAGAATGGCCTCGGCGAGCCAGGTCAAATAGTCGCTGACCTTCATCAACGGCAGGCTACCGGCAATTTCCGAGGCGGCTACACGCAGGCGGTGGGCCAGTTTGAAGTGCCGCAAGGCCTCCATCTGTTGCTCAAGGTCATCTTCGGGGATGCGTGTGAGGCGCTCACGCAGCTCAGCGGCGAGTTCCGGCGCCAACGGTGGTTTGAACAGGCGGCCTTCGTTGAGCAATTCGTCGAGCAGCAGCGGGAAGCGCGTGATTTGCTCGGCAATCCAGGGGCTGGCGGCGCACAGCGTCAACAAGCGGCGCAGGGCGTCGGGGTTTTCGGTCAGCAGTACCAGATAGGCGGAACGTCGCGCCACGGCCTCCACCAGCGGCAGCACGCGTTCGAGCACCAGATCCGGGTTGGCGTGTTCGACGGCCTGGGCCAGCAAGCGCGGGATAAACGCGTCGAGCCGCTCGCGACCGAGGCGCTGCATAGCGCGCAACTGCGGGCTGCCACGCAGGCCAGCCAGGGCTTTGAGGGCTTTGGGCGCGTCGGTAAAACCGCCTTCGGCCAGTTGGCGACACGCGGCATCTTCGTCCTGGGACTCCTCCCACAACGGTAACCACTCCCCGCCCACCACCAGCTCGCTTTCTGCGCCTTCCTCTTCGTCCGGATCAGCGATCACCTGACGGAAGTGCCAGTCCACCCGGCCACGCCAATACATCAGGCGCTCATGGAACGCGGCCCAATCGGCAAAGCCCAGCATAAAGGCAATGCGCGCCTGATCTTCAGGGCTGTCCGGGAGCATTTGGGTTTGACGGTCGGCGATCGCCTGGATCGCGTGCTCGGTATAACGCAGGAACTCATAACCATTGCGCAACTCCGCGATCACTGCAGGCGGCAAATAGCCCTGGCCTTCCAGCGTGCCGAGCACCATCAGCAACGGCCGCTGTTGCAGGCTCAGGTCGCGGCCACCGTGAATCAACTGGAACGCCTGGGCGATAAATTCCACCTCGCGGATGCCGCCCGAGCCCAGTTTGATGTTCTCGGCCATGCCCTTGCGCCGCACTTCCTGCTGGATCAGTTGCTTCATGGTGCGCAGCGCTTCAATCGCGGAAAAATCCAGGTAACGGCGGTAAACGAACGGGCGCAGCATATCCAGCAATTGCGCACCGGCCACTTGATCGCCGGCCACCACGCGCGCCTTGATCATGGCGTAGCGTTCCCAGTCGCGGCCTTGATCCTGGTAGTACTGCTCCAGCGCATTGAAGCTGAGCACCAGCGCGCCGGCCGAACCGTAGGGCCGCAGGCGCATGTCGACACGGAAGACAAAACCATCGACCGTCATCGGGTCGAGGGCCTTGATCAGTTTTTGACCAAGGCGAATGAAAAACTCCTGGTTGTCCAGCGCGCGCTTCACGCCCACGGTTTCGCCGCCTTCGGGGTAGGCGAAGATCAGGTCGATGTCCGACGACAGGTTCAACTCCACCGCGCCGAGCTTGCCCATGCCAAGAATGACCATGTGCTGGGCTTCGCCGCTGCGCCGGCCGGTGGGTGTGCCGAACTGCACGCAGTGGCGCTGGTACAGCCACTGGTAAGCCTGGTCGATGCTGGCGTCGGCCATGTCGGAGAGGTCGCGACAGGTTTGCACCAGGTCCGCCTGTCGGGTCAGGTCGCGCCAGATAATGCGCACTTGCTGGCGCGTGCGCTGGCGGCGCAGCAGCCGGCCCAACTCATCTTCTGTTTCGGCCTGTTGCACGGCACCGGCGATCTGGCTGCACAGCTCACCGGGCGCAAAGCCGCGGTCCAGCTCGCCCCAGGCCACCAGCTCAAGCAACATCAAAGGGTCACGAACACTCTGTTCAATGACGAAATCACTGGCGGCGCACACCCGGGCAAAGTCGGCCCACCGTTGCGGCGTCCACGCAGAAAGTCCATGATCGGCGTCCAGCGCGGCCACCGCGTCACGAAATGACTGCTCGGCCCGCTGGGCAAAAGGCAAGAGAATGGCCGGCAGTTCGGCCAGCGTTGGAAGGCTCATGGTCTATCCTTGATCGGCGCGTAAAAGGCGTGTGGTTGTGAAGGCAAGAACCACGCTTGGTGAAGGACTGTCGAACAAAGGTTAGAAATAGCTGAAATTAATTTCATCTTGGCAGCCGACATCAAACTTTCACCTTTTCTTGTTCGCAAATGATCAACAATAACGATTATGCTCACCAGCCAGACCGAGCCATACGCTCAGTCTTGTGTAGTTTTACTACTCGTATATACATTCGAAAGGCTGAAATGGCCGACGATTTGTAGTAAAACTACAGGACGCCGAAGCAACCTTCGGCCATCCAAGAATTTATGTCGTCTGCCCACAAGGCCAGTCGCAAACTTCAGGCAACCGATTCTGGTAGCCTTTCCGCCCTGGAGCAAGCCATGCAAGACCTCGATCCCGTCGAAACCCAGGAATGGCTGGACGCCCTGGAATCGGTTCTCGACAAAGAAGGCGAAGACCGTGCTCATTATTTGATGACCCGTATGGGCGAACTCGCGACCCGCAGCGGCTCGCAATTGCCCTACGCCATCACCACGCCATACCGCAACACCATCCCCGTTACCCACGAAGCACGCATGCCTGGCGACCTGTTCATGGAACGCCGCATTCGCTCGCTGGTACGTTGGAACGCCATGGCGATGGTAATGCGCACGAACTTGAAAGATTCTGACCTGGGCGGTCACATCTCCAGCTTCGCTTCCAGCGCAACCCTGTATGACATCGGCTTCAACTACTTCTTCCAGGCCCCGACCGACGAACACGGCGGCGACCTGATCTACTTCCAGGGCCACACTTCTCCAGGCGTTTACGCCCGTGCGTTCATGGAAGGCCGCATCACCGAAGAACACATGAACAACTTCCGCCAGGAAGTGGACGGTAACGGCCTGTCGTCGTACCCGCACCCTTGGCTGATGCCTGATTTCTGGCAGTTCCCGACGGTATCCATGGGCCTTGGCCCGATCCAGGCGATCTACCAGGCACGCTTCATGAAGTACCTGGAAGCCCGTGGCTTCATCCCTGAAGGCAAGCAGAAAGTCTGGTGCTTCCTGGGCGACGGCGAGTGTGACGAGCCGGAATCCCTGGGCGCCATCTCCCTGGCCGGCCGCGAGAAGCTCGACAACCTGATCTTCGTCATCAACTGCAACCTGCAGCGCCTCGACGGCCCGGTTCGCGGCAACGGCAAGATCATCCAGGAACTCGAAGGCGTGTTCCGCGGTGCTCAGTGGAACGTGACCAAAGTCATCTGGGGCCGTTTCTGGGACCCACTGCTGGCCAAAGACGTCGACGGTATCCTGCAACGTCGCATGGACGAAGTCATCGACGGCGAGTACCAGAACTACAAAGCCAAAGACGGCGCGTTCGTACGTGAACACTTCTTCAACACGCCTGAACTCAAGGCAATGGTTGCAGACCTGTCCGACGACGAGATCTGGAAACTCAACCGTGGCGGCCACGACCCGTACAAGGTCTACGCGGCGTACCACGAAGCGGTCAACCACAAAGAACAACCGACCGTCATCCTGGCCAAGACCATCAAGGGTTATGGCACCGGTGCCGGCGAAGCGAAGAACACGGCGCACAACACCAAGAAAGTGGATGTTGAAAGCCTGAAGCTGTTCCGTGATCGCTTCGACATCCCGGTCAAGGACGAAGAGCTGGAGAACCTGCCGTTCTTCAAGCCGGAGCCAAACAGCGCCGAAGCCCGCTACCTCAGCGAGCGTCGCACAGCACTGGGCGGTTTCGTGCCACAGCGCCGCGCCAAGTCCTTCGACATTCCTACACCGCCACTCGATACCCTCAAGGCTATCCTGGACGGCTCGGGCGACCGTGAAATCTCCACCACCATGGCGTTCGTGCGCATCCTGGCGCAGTTGGTCAAGGACAAGGAAATCGGTTCGCGTATCGTCCCGATCATCCCGGACGAAGCCCGTACCTTCGGTATGGAAGGCATGTTCCGTCAGCTGGGCATCTACTCCTCCGTCGGCCAGCTCTACGAGCCAGTCGATAAAGACCAGGTGATGTTCTACAAGGAAGACAAAAAGGGCCAGATCCTCGAAGAAGGCATCAACGAAGCGGGCGCCATGAGCTCCTTCATCGCTGCCGGTACTTCGTATTCGAGCCACAACCAGCCGATGCTGCCGTTTTACATCTTCTACTCGATGTTCGGCTTCCAGCGTATCGGCGACCTGGCGTGGGCAGCAGGCGACAGCCGTACCCGTGGTTTCCTGATCGGCGGCACCGCCGGCCGCACCACGCTGAACGGCGAAGGCCTGCAACACGAAGACGGTCACAGCCACATCCTGGCTGCCACCATCCCGAACTGCCGCACCTTTGATCCAACCTACGGCTATGAGCTGGCGGTGATCATCCAGGACGGCATGAAGAAGATGACCGAAGAGCAGCAGGACGTTTTCTACTACATCACTGTGATGAACGAGTCTTACCAGCAACCTGCCATGCCGGCCGGTGTTGAGGAAGGCATCATCAAGGGCATGTACCTGCTCGAAGAAGACACCAAGGAAGCGGCGCACCATGTGCAGCTGATGGGCTCCGGCACCATCCTGCGTGAAGTGCGTGAAGCGGCGAAGATCCTGCGTGAAGAGTTCAACGTCGGCGCTGACGTGTGGAGCGTTACCAGCTTCAACGAACTGCGTCGCGACGGCCTGGCGGTGGAGCGCAACAACCGCCTGCACCCAGGTCAGAAACCAGCCAAGAGCTACGTCGAAGAGTGCCTGGCCGGCCGTAAAGGTCCAGTCATTGCCTCTACCGACTACATGAAGCTGTTTGCTGAACAGATTCGCCAGTGGGTCCCGTCCAAGGAATTCAAAGTCCTGGGCACCGACGGTTTCGGCCGCAGTGACAGCCGCAAGAAGCTGCGTCACTTCTTCGAAGTTGACCGTCACTTCGTGGTGTTGGCAGCCCTGGAAGCCTTGGCTGACCGTGGTGAGATCGAACCCAAGGTGGTAGCAGACGCTATCGTCAAGTTCGGGATCAACCCGGAAAAACGCAACCCACTGGACTGCTGAGGAGATTTTTTGTGAGCGAACTCATTCGCGTACCTGACATCGGCAGCGGTGAAGGTGAAGTAATCGAGCTGTTTGTGAAGGTCGGCGACAAAGTCGAAGCTGACCAGAGCATCCTGACCCTGGAGTCGGACAAGGCGAGCATGGAAATTCCTGCTCCCAAGGCCGGCGTGGTCAAGAGCCTGAAAGTGAAGCTGGGCGACCGCCTCAAAGAAGGCGACGAACTGCTGGAACTGGAAATCGAAGGCGCCGCTGATGCGGCCCCTGCGCCAGCCCCGGCTGCCGCTGCTGCACCCGCACCTGCCGCTGAAAAACCTGCTGCCGCTGCCGAGACCCCTGCGGCCCCGGCTCCGGCTGCTGCCACCGTTCAGGACATTCATGTTCCGGACATCGGTTCGTCGGGCAAGGCCAAGATCATCGAGCTGCTGGTCAAGGTCGGCGACACCGTCGAAGCCGACCAGTCGCTGATCACCCTGGAGTCCGACAAGGCCTCCATGGAAATCCCTTCGCCGGCTGCCGGCGTGGTGGAAAGCATTGCGGTCAAGCTGGAAGACGAAGTCGGCACTGGCGATTTCATCCTCAAGCTCAAAGTACAAGGCGCTGCACCTGCTGCTGCGCCAGCACCGGCTGCTGCTCCGGCTGCCAAGGCTGAAGCTGCTCCGGCCGCTGCTGCACCTGCCGCACCGGCTGCAAAAGCCGAGGCCGCACCGGCCCCTGCGGCTGCTGCGCCTGCGCCAAGCGGTGCCAAGGTTCACGCCGGCCCTGCCGTGCGTCAGCTGGCCCGTGAGTTCGGCGTTGAGCTCAACGCTGTGTCGGCCACCGGCCCGCACGGTCGTGTGCTCAAAGAAGACGTGCAGGTCTACGTCAAGGCCATGATGCAGAAAGCCAAGGAAGCTCCGGCTGCCGGCGCTGCTACGGGCGGCTCGGGCATTCCACCGATCCCGGTCGTGGACTTCAGCCGCTTCGGCGAAACCGAAGAAGTGCCGATGACCCGCCTGATGCAAATCGGCGCGTCGAGCCTGCACCGCAGCTGGCTGAACATCCCGCACGTGACTCAGTTCGACCAGGCCGATATCACCGACCTGGAAGCTTTCCGCGTTGCGCAAAAAGCCGTGGCCGAAAAAGCCGGCGTGAAACTGACCGTGCTGCCACTGCTGCTCAAGGCCTGCGCGCACCTGCTCAAGGAGCTGCCGGACTTCAACAGTTCGCTGGCACCAAGCGGCAAGGCGATCATCCGCAAGAAGTACGTGAACGTAGGTTTCGCGGTGGATACCCCGGACGGCCTGCTGGTTCCTGTGATCAAGAACGTTGATCAGAAGAGCCTGCTGCAACTCGCCGCTGAAGCTGCTGCACTGGCTGCCAAGGCCCGCGACAAGAAGCTCACCGCCGACGACATGCAAGGCGCGTGCTTCACCATCTCCAGCCTCGGTCACATTGGCGGCACTGGCTTCACGCCAATCGTCAACGCGCCGGAAGTGGCGATCCTGGGTGTGTCCAAGGCCACTATCCAGCCTGTGTGGGACGGTAAAGCGTTCCAGCCCAAGCTGATGCTGCCGCTGTCGTTGTCCTACGATCACCGTGTGATCAACGGCGCTGCTGCTGCCCGCTTCACGCAGCGCCTGAGCCAACTGCTCAACGACATCCGTACCATCTTGCTGTAAGCCTTCAACGGGCCTCCCTGTCACCGGGGAGGCCTGGCACTACCGATTTCCGAGCGCCACGCTCGTACCTCAACCCCGCCACTTGGCGGGGCTTTTTTTGGGCGCCCGTTGAACACGCAAAACAGGTTTGTACACCTTCCATCACCCCGATTGCAGAAATCCCCCGCGCGGCCGATAACAGGGTTATAGCACTTAGCCTTCATCCTCTCTTGTCAGTGCGTGCTGCATGATGCAACCTTGCCGCAAATGACAGTAAAGAGGGCGTGAGCCCGGCGCCGTGCGCATCTTCCCAAGCGAGTTTCCCCCATGAAAAGCCAACCCGATGTCGCCCGTATGGCGGCCGAGGTAGTGACGCAATTACCGGTGCCTTCGCGCCTCGGTATGCTGCGTTTCGAGCGGCTTAATGAGGCAAGCTGGGCGCTGCTGTACCTGGACCCTAACTGCGAGCGCCAATTCGGCCTGCCGGCGGTGGAACTGTGCGCCTTGATCGGTACCCCTTACGCCAGCCTGATGGAACCCCAGGCGCGCTATCAACTGCATGACACCATCCAGCAGCAGCTGGCCCATAGCCCGCATTACCTGGTGCGCTACACCCTGCACACCAACGATGGGCCCTTGAGCCTGCTGGAGATGGGTGAGGCGTATAAACAGCACAATCGCCACCTGTTGCGCGGCTACCTGATGGTGGTCGATGGCCTGTTCAGCGAAATCCCGATGGCAGCCCCGACCGCCGACCTGGAAAACCAGAACAGCCGCCTGCAGATCGCCCTGGAACTCAACCAGCGTGCCCAGCAGGAACAACTGCAACACCTTGAACGGGTACGCGCCCAACAGGAGCTGATCCTGCTGCTGGCGCGCCAGCGCTACACCACACCGAATTCGCTGCAAGAAGCCGCCGAGCTGATTACCCGCAGTGCCTGCGATATCTACCAGATCGACTGCGCCAGCATCTGGAACCTCGAAGGCCAGCGCCTGGTGCCGATCTCGGCCTACCACCGCGACGACCAGCAGTACCACTTGCCCGAAGCGATCGACGCCAGCGGCTTCCCGGACTACCTGGAAGCCCTGCATTCGAGCCGCGCCATCGACGCCACCCACGCGATGCGCGACCCGCGCACCCGGGAAATGGCCGAGAGCCTGCGCGCCAAGGACGTCCACGCCATGCTCGACGCCAGCATCCGCGTGGATGGCCAGGTGGTCGGTGTGTTGTGCCTGGAGCAAAGTGGCAGCTCGCGTGCCTGGCAGTCGGATGAGATCGCCTTTGCCGGCGAGTTGGCGGACCAGTTCGCGCAAGTGATCAACAACCACAACCGCCGCACCGCCACCAGCGCCTTGCACCTGTTCCAACGCGCAGTTGAGCAAAGCGCCAACGCCTTTCTGCTGGTCAATTGCGACGGCGTGGTGGAGTACGTCAATCCAAGCTTTACCGCGATCACCCAGTACAGCGCCGAAGAAGTCCACGGCCATCGCCTGGCGCAGCTGCCGGCGTTGGAAAACCTCAGCGAACTGCTGTTCGATGCACCGTCGAGCCTGGCCAAGAGCAACAGCTGGCAAGGTGAATTCAAGAGCCGGCGCAAAAACCTGGAACCCTATTGGGGCCAGCTGTCGATCTCCAAGGTGTATGGCGACAACCGTGAGTTGACCCACTACATCGGCATCTACGAAGACATCACCCAGACCAAGCTCGCGCAGCAGCGTATCGAGCGCCTGGCCTACACCGACAACCTGACCAACCTGGGCAACCGCCCGGCGTTTATCCGCAACCTTGATGAGCGCTTCGCCCGCGACAGCGACAGCCCGATCAGCCTGCTGCTGGTGGACATCGACAACTTCAAGCGGATCAACGACAGCCTCGGCCACCAGACCGGCGACAAGCTGCTGATCAGCCTGGCCCGGCGCCTGCGCAACAGCCTGAGTGCCGGCGGCAGCCTGGCGCGTTTTGCCAGTAACGAGTTCGCGGTACTGCTGGACGACACCGACCTTGAGACCGGCCAACAGGTGGCCAGCCAATTGCTGACCACCCTCGACAAGCCGATGTTTGTCGACAACCAGCTGATCAGCGTCACCGGCTCCGTGGGCCTGGCCTGCGCGCCGCTGCACGGCCGCGACCCGCAAACCCTGATGCGTAACGCAGGCTTGGCGCTGCACAAGGCCAAGGCCAACGGCAAGCATCAGGTGCAGGTCTTCACCGAGGCGTTGAACACCGAAGCCAGCTACAAGCTGTTCGTGGAAAACAACCTGCGCCGCGCCCTGACCCAAAACGAGCTGGACGTGTTCTACCAGCCCAAGCTGTGCCTGCGCAGCGGCCGCTTGCTGGGCATGGAAGCACTGTTGCGCTGGAACCACCCGGAAAAGGGCATGATCCGCCCCGACCAGTTCATCAGCGTGGCCGAAGAAACCGGGCTGATCATCCCCATCGGCAAATGGATCGCGCGCCAGGCCTGCCGCATGAGCAAACAATTGAGCGCAGGCGGCATGGGTAATCTGCAGGTGGCGATCAACCTGTCGCCCAAGCAGTTCTCCGACCCGGACCTGGTGGCGTCGATTGCCACCATCCTCAAGGAAGAGCAACTGCCGGCCAACCTGCTGGAGCTGGAGCTGACCGAGGGTTTGCTGCTGGAAGCCACCGAAGACACGCGCCTGCAACTGGACCAGCTCAAGAGCTTCGGCCTGACCCTGGCCATGGACGACTTCGGCACCGGCTACTCGTCGCTGAGCTACCTGAAAAAATTCCCCATCGACATCATCAAGATCGATCGCAGCTTTATCCATGAAATCCCGGACAACCAGGACGACATGGAAATCACCTCGGCGGTTATCGCCATGGCCCACAACCTCAAGCTCAAGGTGGTGGCCGAGGGCATCGAGACGGCCGAACAGCTGGCGTTCCTGCGCCGCCACCGCTGCGATGTAGGCCAGGGCTACCTGTTCGACCGGCCGATCCCCGGCGCAGAGCTGTTGGAAAAGCTTAAACGCTACCCGCGCGGGCCAATCGCCTGACAGCGCTGTAACACTCGGGCACACTGGCTGTCTGTCTTAATACATAACTCAATCTGACTGAGAGGACTGATCATGGTCTTGCGCTCGGAAATTCTGGTGAACAAAAACGTGCTGCCGACTCAAGAACAAGCTTTGCCTGGCCGTGAAACGCCGATGAACCTGCCGGAAACTCACTTCGTCAACGGCAACCCGCTGCTCGGCCCCTTTGTCGACAACGTAGAGTTCGCGATCTTCGGCCTCGGGTGCTTCTGGGGTGCCGAACGACGGTTCTGGCAGCGCGACGGCGTGGTCAGCACCGTGGTCGGTTACGCCGGCGGTTACACGCCGAACCCGACGTACGAAGAAGTCTGCTCGGGCCTGACCGGCCACAGCGAAGTGGTATTGGTTGTGTTTGACCAGGACAAGATCAGCTATGAAGAACTGCTGAAAATGTTCTGGGAATTGCACAACCCCACCCAGGGCATGCGCCAGGGCAACGACATCGGCACCCAATACCGCTCGGTGATCTACGCGGTGAAACCTGAGCATCTGGAGGCGGCCAAGGCCAGCGCCGATGCCTATCAGGCTCAATTGTCCAAGGCGGGCCTGGGTGTGATCACCACAGAAATCGAAGAAGCCCCGACGGTGTATTTCGCCGAGGCATACCACCAGCAATACCTGGCGAAGAATCCGCAAGGCTATTGCGGCATCGGCGGTACCGGCGTGACCTGCCCTATCTAAGGGCAAGACCGATGATGATCGTTCCCACGCTCCGCGTGGGAATGCCGACAGGGACGCTCTGCGTCCGCTCTTGAGGCGTGACGCGGAGCGTCACAAGATGCATTCCCACGCAGAGCGTGGGAACGATCAGCCTCCTGATTACTCAGCGATGAGCCAATCCATTTGCCACCCACCCTGGGTCTGGCCAAGTTTTTTGGACAGCCACGGCAGCAGCTCACGCAGCTCCTCCTCCAGGCCCCACGGCGGGTTGGCAATCGCCAGGCCCGAGCCGGTCAGGGTGTTGGGCGTATCCAACGGATGCACCAGCAATTCCACACGCAGCAGCTTCGGCGCGCCGGTGCCGGCCAGGTCCTGGTAGAAACGCCGCAGCATGCGCTGGTCTTTCACCGGGTACCAGATCGCCGCGACCGTCTGGCGCATACGGCTGACCGCTTCCTTGAGGGACGCCGCGCAGCGCTGCATTTCATCGAGCTGTTCAAACGGCGGATCAATCAGCATCAACGCGCGTTTTTCCGGCACCGGCAGCAAGGCACGCGGCACGTGCCAGCCTTCGCCCAAGTGCACTTTGACCCGGCGATCACCCTTCATGTTGTCCTTGAGCAGCACGCCGTCTTCCGGGTGCTTCTCATTGAGCAACACACGGTCCTGGGGCCGCGTGAGGCGGCGCGCCAGCTCCGGGGAGCCTGGGTAGTAGCGCAACTGGCCGTCCGGGTTCATCTCGTGCAGCACACGCATGTAGTCGGCGGTGAGTGGCGGCAGGTCGCTCTCGCCCCACAGGCGTGCAATGCCTTCCAGGTATTCGCCGGTGCGGTTGGCCTGGTCGCCCTGCAAGTCGTACAGCCCAATCCCGGCGTGGGTGTCGAGATAGGCGAACGGCTGTTCCTTGCGCGACATCAGGGCGATGAGGCGGGTCAGGGTCAGGTGTTTAAAGACATCGGCGTGGTTGCCGGCGTGAAAGGCGTGACGATAATTCATGGTTGCTCCTGCGCAGGGGGCGAAGTTTACCTTCTACGCAAGCAAAGGTGCAGGGCTGCGTGTCGGGTGGCGCTTATGTCGCAAAGGCAGACGCACTGCCGAAAACAATCTATGCCGGCTGTGGGAGCTGGCTTGCCTGCGATGGCATCGCCGCGGTATTACCCGTACACCGCGGTGATGCTATCGCAGGCAAGCCAGCTCCCACATTGTCTGGGGGCAACTCTGGAATCCAAGGAGGTCAACCCGCATCATGAAAGACGCCACCATTGCATTGCACCACGGCTTCAAGTCGGACCCGACCACCAAGGCCGTCGCCGTGCCGATCTACCAGAACGTCGCCTTCGAGTTCGATAATGCCCAGCATGGCGCCGACCTGTTCAACCTGGACGTGCCCGGCAACATCTACACACGCATCATGAACCCCACCAACGACGTGCTGGAGCAGCGCATTGCCGCCCTTGAAGGCGGTATCGCCGCCCTGGCCGTATCGGCAGGTAGCGCGGCAATCCACTATGCAATCCAGACCCTGACCCGTGCCGGTGACAATATCGTCACCACGCCCCAGCTTTACGGCGGCACCTACACCTTGTTCGCCCACCTGCTGCCAAGCTTTGGCGTCGACGTGCGCTTCGCCCGCGACGACTCTGCCCAGGCCATCGCCGAACTGATCGACGACAACACCAAGCTGGTCTACTGCGAAAGCATCGGCAACCCCGCGGGCAATATCATCGACATTCAAGCCCTGGCTGATGTCGCCCATGGGCGCGGCGTACCACTGATGGTGGATAACACCGTGGCCACGCCGATCCTGTGCAAGCCGATTCAGTTCGGCGCCGACATCGTGGTGCACTCGGTCACCAAATACGTGGGCGGCCATGGCAACTCCCTGGGCGGTGTCATCGTCGACAGCGGCACCTTCCCCTGGACCCGATACCCGGAAAAATTCCCCGGCCTCAACCAACCGGAGCCGGCCTATCACGGGGTGGTTTACACGGAAAAGTTCGGCCCCGCCGCCTTCATTGCCCGCGCCCGCACCGTGCCGTTGCGCAACACCGGGGCTGCGCTGGCGCCGATGAATGCATTTCTGTTGCTGCAAGGCCTGGAAACCCTGGCCTTGCGCATGGAACGCCATACCGAAAACGCGCTGAAGGTTGCGCAATTCCTGCAAGGCCACGCCGAGGTGGAATGGGTCAGCTACGCCGGGTTGCCGGACCACCCGCACCACGCCCTGGCGCAGAAATACATGCAGGGCAAACCCTCGGCGATCCTGTCATTCGGCTTGAAGGGCGGCTATGACGCGGGCGTGCGTTTCTACGATGCGCTGCAAATCTTCAAGCGGTTGGTGAATATTGGCGATGCCAAATCCCTGGCCTGCCACCCCGCATCCACCACTCACCGGCAAATGAACGAGCAGGAACAGGCCAAGGCCGGCGTGAAGCCGGAGATGATTCGCCTGTCGGTCGGCATTGAGGCGATTGAAGACCTGATCGAGGACCTGCAACAGGCCCTGGCCTCAACGCAACTCTGAAGCCAAATAACCCGCCAGCGCTTGAGGGCTGACGCCGGGCCTGCGCGAAAAGTAGGCGACCTTGTGCTGCAAGGTCGCAGGCGTAAACGCGGTGTAGAGGTCCGGGCGTTGTTCTTCGAGCCATTGCAGCAGGTTGCCGATCAGCACCTGGGGCGAGTGCTCGGCCAAGTGCTCAAGCAGCGACGCCGGCACTTGCCACCATGGGCTGGCCTTGGCTGCCGTGGCCGGGCCGGTGCTGACGGCCAGCGGCTGGCCATTGATCAGGTAGCGCTGAAACACCGGCAACACGCGTGCGGCCTCGTCGCCCAGCTTCTGCAAAATGGGCAGCCAGTGAGCGCCATCCCAAAAACGCAAAAACACCGCCTGCTCATCCGGCAACAACACTTTGGTCAAGCCTTGCAGGTGCGCAGTCACCTTCTCCGGCGGGCTGGACGAGACCGCGAGCCAACCCCAGTCCGTTGCCTCGGTGCTGGCGACCCAATCAAGGAAGGCACTGCCCGGCTCAACAATGCCCACATAAGGCATGACTTCGACCCAATCGGCGTAAGCCGTACCGGCCCATATCGAATGCGGCAATTTCCCCGGCGCCAGGGTTTGCCATGCATTAAGCGGCCTGGCTTCGCTGGCGCTGCCCAACACCGCGTAGAGCTGCTCTTCGGGTTGTAGCGGCCACTGTGCAAGCCAGGCGCCGGGAACCATGGGCTGAGACATCGGGATAAATTCCATTTAAGGGTGAGAGTGTTCCGGGATATCACACTGGCCGTTCTTGCAGCGCTCACACTCTTCGCAAAACGGCGCACTGCGCTTGAGGCTGGCAACCTGTACGCCACTGAGTGGTGCAGCAACAGCCGCTGACAACTTATCGGTGACACCCGGCATCAACGGCATCGGCACGGCAGCGGGCGCACCGCCAACCTGAATCGGCACACTGCTGAAAATCCCGGCGGCCGACAGTGTGATCGATTGCCCTCCGGCCTGGATGGTCACGCTGGCGCCCGCATCGATGACCACGCTGTGCCCGGCGCCGATCTGGATGGTCCGCCCGGCCCGCACCTGCTGCGAGCCACCGACGACCAGATGATCATCCTGCTTGAGTTCAGTCAGGCGATTGCCATGGGTGATGCGCTGCTCTTCACCCAGCAGCTCATGGCGGGATTCGCCGCCCACCTTCACCTGCCGCTGGTTATCGACCTGTACCTGCTGGTCATGCAACACATGTTCGGTCCAGTCCCGCTGGGCGCGCAGATAGATTTCCTCGGCGCCCTTGCGGTCTTCGATGCGTAGCTCGTTGTAGCCGCCGCCACCTGGGCTGCTTTGGCTGCGAAAGATGCTGCGGGTTTTGTCTGCCGGCAGGTCGAGCGGCACAGGATTTGCCGCATTGGGCAAGCAGCCCATCACCAGCGGCATATCTATGTCGCCATTCACGAAACCTACCAACACCTCCATGCCGACCCTGGGGATCAGCACCGCACCATAACGGTCGTGGGCCCAGCCGCTGGCTACCCGCAGCCAGCAACTGGAATGCTCGTTATGCTCCCCATCGCGATCCCAGGCCATTTGCACTTTGACGCGACCGTATTCGTCGCAGTGGATCTCACTGTCTGCCGGCCCTGTGACCACCGCGTTCTGGTAACCGGATATTTGCGGGCGGGACAGGATCAGCGGCGATCGAAACGGCACGTCCCAAGGTGTTGCATGAAAATCGTTGTTGTAGCCCTGATGCGATTCATCGCCAGGGGCTGACTCCTCCAATACTTGAGGCTGATGCCCCACATGGTGCACATGGGTGACCAGCCACAAATCATTCCATTCCTGACGAGGGTGACCGGTCATCTTCAGGAACTGCCCGGTGACCAACGCCGGTTGGTCGCTGAAACCGCTGGCTTTTCGATAATCGCTGCGATGACGTTCCAACCGTCGCTGCGCCTGGTACTTGCCATGCTCGCGATCCGTGAAGTAACCGGGGTAGAGCTGCTCACACAGGGCGGGGCCTTGCTCGCCGGATGCTGCGCTTTCCAATAGAAGTCTCGGCTTCTTGAAATCGTAGTCGCGCAGATCGACACCGGTCGTGCTGGTTTCCAATGCCAGGGTAAAGCGCTTGATCGCCGGCGTATCGGCAACCATCCCGGTACCGGGCGAGTAAGGGGTGGTTTGATCCTGCTGGATGAAGACACTCTGGTCGTCGCCGAACACCAGCAGGTGACGCTCGGGGCTGTGCTGGAAGTGGTAGTGAATGCCCGACTCGTCACACAAGCGTTGAATGAACTCAAGGTCGGTTTCACCGAACTGAACACAGTACTCACGTTCGGGGTACTTGCCGCTCAGTTGAAACGCGAAGGTGTCAGCCTGGATCGCCTGGGCTTCCAACACTTGCGCAATGATCTTGGGCACAGTCTGTTTCTGGAAAATCCGCTGGTGCGTACTGTGATGCAGATAAGCCAACTGCGGCACCAAGGTGATCTGGTAACGGGTAAGGCGCTTGCCCGTATCGCCCTGGGCCACCTTATGCACCAGGCCGTGAATACCGTGGCCATCAGCGTCAAACCCCAGGAAAGCCTGACGGTGCATCAGACTTTCAAGGTCAAGATCGGCTTGTTCGCTGACCAGTTCAAGATCAAAGCTAAAGGGCAGGCTAAGAAATTCACTCCCGGAGAACCCATAGATTTTTAGATCACTGGGTTTCCCATCGAGGGCCAGGGTAAACGCGCTTTCGTTGGCAGGAGCGAACATCCGGTGTTTCTCTGCGAGGAGTGGGTGAGCGATTCTGCACCAGCTTTTCACCCACCAGAGCGCACCACAGGCAAATCAGTAAGCTCCTACAACCTGGGTGCCGGATTCTTCATGTAGCTGGCGGAGAAGGCACGCCAAAGCCGTGCTAGCGTAAAGTGCCTACTCACCGGATCACTGGAAAAAGTCTGATCACGACGCCGTGGATGTGGCACGCGGCCTATGTGCTGATCATCTTCGGCGAAGCGCTCACCGCTGTGCTGCTGTCACTGTGGCGCGCGCGGCACGCAGTCGGCGCCGATTTCAACCGCGCCAAGGCAGGCGCAACCGCCAGCCTGACCCTCGGTTTTGTGGTGTGGTTCTTTGGTTTTATGGTGGTGGGCGGTGAGTGGTTTCTGATGTGGCAATCTCATCAGTGCAATGGCCAATCAGCCGGAGGCTGGCTGAACTGACAGCGGGACGCGGAGCGTCCGGGGTGGCATTCCCACGCGGAGCGTGGGAACGATCAAAAAAAGGCCCGCCATCCAAAGGATGCGGGCCTTCTTTCTAACTCAATTGGCGCTAAACGCCCACCGAGTTACTTGTTGAGGTTGTAGTCTTTTTCCGCTGCATCAAAGCGCTCGACCATACCGGCAGTCGGTGCGCCCATCTTGCTCACGAAATAGATCGCCAGGCTGGCGAAGATAAAGCCCGGGATGATTTCGTACAGGCCCAGCAGATTGAAGTGCTTCCACACGATCACGGTGATCGCGCCGACCAGGATACCGGCCAGTGCGCCGTTACGCGTCATGTTTTTCCAGATCACCGAGATCAGCACCACTGGGCCGAACGCAGCGCCGAAGCCTGCCCAGGCGTAGCTCACCAGGCCCAGTACGCGGTTGTCCGGGTTGGCGGCCATGGCGATGGCGATCAGGGCCACCAACAGCACCATCGCGCGACCCACCCACACCAGTTCAACCTGGGAGGCGTTTTTGCGCAGGAAGGTTTTGTAGAAGTCTTCAGTCAGCGCGCTGGAGCACACCAGCAGTTGGCAGCTCAGGGTGCTCATCACCGCCGCCAGGATCGCCGACAGCAGCACGCCCGCGATCCACGGGTTGAACAGCAGCTTGGCCAGTTCGATGAACACACGCTCGTGGTTCTCGTTAACCGGGCCGGCCACTTCCGGGTGCGCCGAGAAGTAAGCGATACCGAAGAAGCCCACCGCCACGGTGCCGGCGAGGCACAGGATCATCCAGGTCATGGAGATGCGACGCGCCTTGGCGATCGACTTTACCGAATCCGCCGCCATGAAACGCGCGAGGATGTGCGGCTGGCCGAAGTAGCCCAGGCCCCAGCCCATCAGCGAGATGATGCCGATGAAACTGGTGTTTTTGAGCATGTTGAAGTTGTCGGGGTTCTTGGCTTCGATCGCCAGGAACGTGGTGTCGACGCCACCGGTGGCCAGCAGCACGATGATTGGCGTGAGGATCAGCGCGAAGATCATCAGCGTGGCTTGTACGGTGTCGGTCCAGCTGACCGCCAGGAAACCGCCAACAAAGGTGTAGGCAATGGTCGCCGCAGCACCGGCCCACAGCGCTGTCTCGTAGGACATGCCGAAGGTGCTTTCAAACAGACGGGCGCCGGCCACGATGCCGGACGCGCAGTAGATGGTGAAGAACACCAGGATCACCACCGCCGAGATAATCCGCAGCAGGCCGCTTTTATCTTCGAAACGGCTGGAGAAGTAATCCGGCAGCGTCAGGGCGTCACCGTTGTGCTCGGTCTGCACCCGCAAGCGACCGGCCACGAACAGCCAGTTGAGGTAGGCACCGACGATCAGGCCGATGGCAATCCAGCTTTCCGACAGGCCGGACATGTAGATCGCGCCCGGCAAGCCCATCAGCAACCAGCCGCTCATGTCCGAGGCACCGGCCGACAAGGCCGTGACCACGCTACCGAGGCTGCGACCGCCGAGGATGTAATCAGAAAGGTTATTGGTGGAGCGATAGGCCATGAAGCCGATCAGCACCATTGCTGCGATGTAGATCACGAAGGTGATCAGGGTTGGATTGCTAACGCTCATAGGAGTGACGCCCTGGCTTTGTTTTTATGTAGCAGCGGTCTGGCAGACGGCCACCCATTGGTTACGGGTAGACGAAACGGCGAGCCGCGCATTTATGACTGGCGTTTCCCCAGGAAAGCCGCCAGCCGATGAACCGACCCTTGCGGGTGGTTGCACCTTGGTCGCGAATGCTATTCAACAAAGTAAATAAGGTGCAACCAGTTTCTTGAGAATAAGTTGCACCTTGATGTGTTTTCGCGGAAATACCGGTTTTTTGCTCCTTTTCGGAGCAAGAACAGCCGATCTCAGAAGCAAATGCACCAAGACGCAGCGGATTCAGTCGAGGGCCGGAATTTTTCCGGATCACGATCGAAAAATTCCTGAACAATTTGGGTTGCACCCGGTTGCACCTCTTCATGCGCAAAGCTAATCTTGCCGCCAGCAGATGCCACTCGGTAGTGGCACCCATGAGGATAAAAAGATGGCAACGACCACCCTTGGGGTCAAACTCGACGACCCGACCCGCGAACGCCTGAAGGCGGCCGCGACCTCCATTGATCGCACGCCGCACTGGCTGATCAAGCAGGCGATTTTCAATTACCTGGAGAAACTCGAGGGTGGTGCAACCCTGACCGAGCTCAATGGCTCGGGCAGCAAGGACGCTGAAGACGCCGGCGAAGTGCAACCGGACCACGCCCACCAGTGCTTCCTGGAGTTTGCCGAAAGCATCCTGCCGCAATCGGTACTGCGCGCCTCGATCACCGCCGCTTACCGTCGCCCGGAGCCGGAAGTGGTGCCGATGCTGATCGAGCAGGCCCGCCTGCCGCAGCCAATGGCCGAGGCCACCAACAAGCTGGCCGCCTCGATTGCCGAAAAACTGCGCAATCAGAAGAGCGCCGGCGGCCGTGCCGGTATTGTTCAGGGCCTGCTGCAAGAATTTTCCCTGTCGTCCCAGGAAGGCGTGGCCCTGATGTGCCTGGCCGAAGCGCTGCTGCGCATCCCGGACAAGGGCACCCGCGACGCGCTGATCCGCGACAAGATCAGTACCGGCAACTGGCATCCGCACCTGGGCAACAGCCCGTCGCTGTTCGTTAACGCCGCCACCTGGGGCTTGCTGCTGACCGGCAAACTGGTCGCCACCCATAACGAAGCGGGCCTGACCTCGTCCCTGAGCCGCATTATCGGCAAGAGCGGCGAGCCGATGATCCGCAAGGGCGTCGACATGGCCATGCGCCTGATGGGCGAGCAGTTCGTCACCGGCGAAACCATCGCCGAAGCCCTGGCCAACGCGAGCAAGTTCGAAGCCAAGGGTTTCCGCTATTCCTACGACATGCTCGGTGAAGCCGCGCTGACCGAACACGACGCCCAGAAGTACCTGGCCTCGTACGAACAAGCCATTCATTCCATCGGCAAAGCCTCCCACGGCCGTGGGATTTATGAAGGCCCGGGCATCTCCATCAAACTCTCGGCACTGCACCCGCGTTACAGCCGTGCGCAGTACGAGCGCGTGATGGACGAGTTGTACCCGCGCCTGCTGTCGCTGACCTTGCTGGCCAAGCAATACGACATCGGCCTGAACATCGACGCCGAAGAAGCCGACCGCCTCGAGCTGTCGCTGGATCTGCTCGAGCGCCTGTGCTTCGAGCCGCAACTGACCGGCTGGAACGGCATCGGCTTCGTGATCCAGGCGTACCAGAAGCGTTGCCCGTATGTGATCGACTACGTCATCGACCTGGCACGCCGCAGCCGCCATCGCCTGATGATCCGCCTGGTAAAAGGCGCGTACTGGGACAGCGAAATCAAGCGCGCCCAGGTTGAAGGCCTGGAAGGCTACCCGGTGTACACCCGCAAGGTGTACACCGACGTTTCCTACATTGCCTGCGCACGCAAACTGCTGTCGGTACCGGAAGTCATCTACCCGCAGTTCGCCACGCACAACGCCCACACGCTGTCGGCCATCTACCATATCGCCGGTCAGAACTATTACCCTGGCCAGTACGAGTTCCAGTGCCTGCACGGCATGGGCGAACCGCTGTACGAGCAGGTTGTAGGCAAGGTTTCCGATGGCAAACTGAACCGTCCGTGCCGCGTGTACGCACCGGTCGGCACCCACGAAACGCTGTTGGCGTACCTGGTACGTCGCCTGCTGGAAAACGGCGCCAACACTTCATTCGTCAACCGCATTGCCGACCACACCATCTCGATTCAGGAGCTGGTGGCCGACCCAGTGGCCAACATCGAGCAGATGGCCACGCTGGAAGGCGGCTTCGGCCTGCCGCACCCGCGTATCCCGCTGCCGCGCGACCTGTATGGCAGCGACCGCGCCAACTCGGCCGGTATCGACCTGGCCAACGAACATCGCTTGGCGTCGCTGTCTTGCGCGCTGCTGGCCACCGCGCATAACAACTGGAAAGCCACGCCGATGCTGGGCTGCGCTTCCAGCACTGAAGCTGCTGCACCGGTGCTGAACCCGTCCGATCTGCGTGACGTGGTGGGCCATGTACAGGAAGCCACCGTCGAAGACGTCGACAATGCGATCCAGTGCGCGATCAACGCCGGCCCGATCTGGCAGGCCACCCCGCCTGCCGAACGTGCCGCAATCCTGGAGCGCGCCGCCGACTTGATGGAAGGCGAGATCCAGCCGCTGATGGGCCTGCTGGCCCGTGAAGCCGGCAAGACCTTCGCCAACGCCATCGCCGAAGTGCGTGAAGCCGTGGACTTCCTGCGTTACTACGCAGTGCAGGCGCGCAACGATTTCACCAACGATGCCCACCGCCCATTGGGCCCGGTGGTCTGCATCAGCCCGTGGAACTTCCCGCTGGCCATCTTCAGCGGCCAAGTGGCCGCCGCACTGGCCGCCGGTAACCCGGTACTGGCCAAGCCTGCCGAACAAACCCCGCTGGTGGCGGCACAAGCCGTGCGCATCCTGCTCGAAGCCGGTATCCCGGAAGGCGTGCTGCAACTGCTGCCGGGCCAGGGCGAAACCGTCGGTGCCCGTCTGGTCGGTGATGATCGCGTCAAAGGCGTGATGTTCACCGGTTCCACCGAGGTGGCGCGCCTGCTGCAACGCAATGTCGCCGGTCGCCTGGATGCCCAGGGCCGCCCGATCCCGTTGATCGCCGAAACCGGTGGCCAAAACGCGATGATCGTCGACTCTTCGGCACTCACCGAACAAGTGGTGATCGACGTCGTTTCCTCGGCCTTCGACAGCGCCGGCCAGCGTTGCTCGGCCCTGCGTGTACTGTGCCTGCAGGAAGATTCGGCAGACCGCGTGATCGAAATGCTCAAGGGTGCCATGGCTGAATGCCGCCTGGGCAACCCGGAGCGCTTGTCGGTGGATATCGGCCCGGTGATCGACGCCGAAGCCAAGGCCGGCATCGAGAAACACATCCAGGCCATGCGCGACAAAGGCCGCAACGTGTACCAGGTGGCGATCGCCGACGGCGAAGAGATCAAGCGCGGCACCTTCGTGATGCCAACCCTGATCGAACTGGAAAGTTTCGACGAGCTGCAACGCGAAATCTTTGGCCCGGTACTGCACGTGGTGCGCTACAAGCGCAAAGAGATCGACCAGCTTATCGGCCAGATCAATGCCTCCGGCTACGGCCTGACCCTGGGCGTGCACACGCGCATCGACGAGACCATCGCCAAGGTGATCGACAACGTGCATGCCGGTAACGTCTATGTGAACCGCAACATCGTCGGTGCCGTGGTCGGTGTGCAACCGTTCGGCGGCGAAGGCCTGTCGGGTACTGGCCCGAAAGCGGGCGGCCCGCTGTACCTGTACCGCCTGCTGTCGACGCGCCCTACGGATGCCATCGAGCAATCCTTCGTGCGCGGCGACAAGCTCGCTGCACCGGACGTGCGTCTGCGTGATGCCATGAGCCAACCGCTGACCGCCCTGAAAACCTGGGCCGACAGCAATAAGTTCAGCGACCTGAGCGCCCTGTGCAGCCAGTTCGCCGCGCAATCGCAAAGTGGTATCACCCGCCAACTGGCCGGCCCGACCGGCGAGCGCAACAGCTACGCCATCCTGCCCCGCGAGCACGTGTTGTGCCTGGCGGAAGTGGAAGGCGACCTGCTGACGCAACTGGCGGCGGTATTGGCTGTGGGCGGTTCGGCGGTATGGCCGGAAACTGACCTGACCAAGGCCTTGTTCCCACGCTTGCCGCGGGAAGTTCAGGCGAAGATCAAGCGTGTGGCTGACTGGACCAAGGATGAAGTGGTGTTCGACGCGGTCGTGCACCACGGCGATTCCGACCAACTGCGTGCGGTGTGCCAGCAAGTGGCGCAGCGCGGTGGCGCGATTGTTGGGGTGCATGGTTTGTCGCAAGGTGAGACGGCGATTGCGCTGGAACGCCTGGTGATCGAGCGGGCGTTGAGCGTTAACACCGCTGCGGCCGGTGGTAATGCGAGCCTGATGACTATCGGTTAACCACCACTGATCGTTCCCACGCTCTGCGTGGGGATGCAGCCAGGGACGCTCTGCGTCCCAAAGCGTGACGCGGAGCGTCACAAGAGGCATTCCCACGCGGAGCGTGGGAACGATCTCACGCGCTCCACCTTCCGCCCGCGTTCTGCCCCTCCATCACGCAAATCAATCTTGCTATCCAGCCTCTATTCGCGCACTTAGACTCAGGCGATTCCCTTCAAAGGTAAGCCGCCATGTCCGAGATGCTGCTCAGTTCCCGCAATCTGGCTTTCGAGCTGTATGAAGTCCTCGATGCCGAGGGCCTGACCCAGCGCGAGCGGTTTGCCGAACACAACCGCGAAACCTTCGATGCCGCCATCAGCACGGCGCGCAGCATTGCCGAGAAGTACTTCGCGCCGCACAACCGCAAAAACGACGAAAACGAACCGCGCTACGAAGACGGCCAGGCGATCCTGATCCCGGAAGTCAAACCCGCCGTGGACGCTTTTCTGGAAGCGGGTTTTCTGAACGCTGCCCGCAGTTTCGAAGCCGGTGGCATGCAGTTGCCGACCCTGCTGTCCCAAGCCTGTTTCGCGCACTTTCAGTCGGCCAACGCCGCTTCAACGTCCTACCCGTTCCTGACCATGGGCGCCGCCAACCTCATCGAAAGCTTCGGCACCGAGGAACAAAAACAGCGCTTCCTGCAGCCGATGATCGAGGGCCGCTTCTTCGGCACCATGGCCCTCACCGAGCCGCATGCCGGTTCGTCGCTGTCGGATATTCGCACCCGCGCCGAGCCTGCGGCCGACGGCACGTATCGGCTCAAGGGCAACAAGATCTTCATCTCCGGCGGCGACCACCCGCTGTCGGAAAACATCGTGCACATGGTGCTGGCCAAGCTGCCGGACGCGCCGCCTGGGGTGAAGGGCATTTCGCTGTTTATCGTGCCCAAATTCCTGGTCAACGAAGACGGCAGCCTGGGCGCACGCAATGATGTGCTGCTGGCCGGGCTGTTCCACAAGATGGGCTGGCGCGGCACCACGTCCACGGCGCTTAACTTCGGCGATAACGGCAACTGTGTCGGCTACCTGGTGGGTAAACCCCATCAAGGCTTGAGTTGCATGTTCCAGATGATGAACGAAGCACGCATCGGCGTCGGCATGGGTGCGGTGATGCTGGGTTACGCCGGCTACCTCTATTCCCTGGAATACGCCCGCGAACGCCCGCAAGGTCGCCTGCCCGACAGCAAAGACCCGAGCACCGCGCCGGTTTCGATCATCCAGCACGCCGATATCAAGCGCATGCTGCTGACCCAAAAAGCCTATGTGGAAGGCGCCTTCGACCTGGGCCTGTACGCGGCTCGGTTGTTTGACGACACCACCACGCTGGCAACCGAAGCCGAGCGCAAGCACGCCCACGAACTGCTCGACCTGCTCACGCCCATCGTCAAATCCTGGCCATCGGAGTTCTGCCTCAAGGCCAACGAACTGGCGATCCAGATCCTCGGCGGCCACGGCTACACCCGCGAATACCCGGTGGAGCAGTACTACCGCGACAACCGCCTGAACCCGATCCACGAAGGCACCCATGGCATTCAGTCCCTGGATTTGCTCGGGCGCAAGCTCGCGCAAAACGGCGGCGCGGGCTTGAAGCAACTGATCCGCCTGATCGCCGAAACCGGCGCTCGGGCTCAGGAATATCCGTCACTGACGGCGCTGCGCGAACCGCTGGAGCAACTGGTCAACCGCCTGCAAAGCGTGACGATTGGCCTGCTGACGGATCTCGCCCACGGCAAGGTCAACAGCAGCCTGGCGAACTCGGCACTGTACTTGAAGGTGTTCGGGCACACGGTGATTGGCTGGCGCTGGCTGGAGCAGGCGATTCGCGCCGAGGAAGGTTTGGCCAAGGGTCATGCGGCCGATGTGGCCTTTTACAAAGGCAAGCTCCAGGCCGCCCGGTACTTCCTGACCTGGGAAGTACCGAGCTGCCATCATGAACTGGCGATTCTGGAGGCACGCGATGACACGTGCCTGGGCATGCAGGACGCGTGGTTCTAAGGCGTTCCAATCGCCTTGGAAATCACTTCGACCGTGGCGCTGACTTGCTCTTGGTAACGGTCGAGTTCCTGCTGGTGATGCTTTTGCATGTCGATCTGCTCGGCGCACAGGTTCAGCGCGGCCAGTACCAATAATTTGTCACCGATCAGGGTCGGGTACTTTTTCTTGGTGGTGGCCAGGGAGGCCTTGAGCATGGTCACGGCGTGCATCAGGGTTTGATCCTCCCCCTGCGGCGCCTTGATCGAGTAATCCTCTCCGAGAATCGAAACGACCTTTATCCCTTCATTCATGCGCCGACAGGCCCTGCGCTCACACGCTCAACCAGCGCCTGGATACGCGCGGCGGTGGCGCCGTGCTTTTCTTCCTGTTCCATCAGGTTCAGTTGCAGGCTGTCGTTTTCGTCCTTGGCGCGGGCCAGTTCCGCTTTCAGCGCTTCATTGCTGCCGAGCAGGTCTTGGTTCTGTTGTACGAGGTCAGTGACCAGCTGTTCAAGCTGGCTGAGGGATGCTTCTAACATTTTGATTTCTCGGGCTTTTTCAAAGGGCGGTGACGATAAAGAAAATTCACCTCGGATGCCAGGGTTATCCCCGGCGCGCAGCCCGATTTTTAAGGGCCGGGCCGCACTTTCGAGCCTTAGTGACTGCATTTACCCGATCTGGTTCCTGAATCCGTGCAACCCCTGGTCAGATGCGACAAAAGCGCGCGCCTCCTTAAGACTTTAGTCGCATGGCCGATACGTAATGCACACCTCGTCTCATGGCCGCACGGATCGCGCTTCTCCCCAGGATTCCCGCATGTCTCTTCGTAATATGAATATCGCTCCGAGGGCCTTCCTTGGCTTTGCGTTTATTGGCGCGCTGATGTTGTTTCTCGGTGTGTTCGCCTTGAACCAGATGAGCAAGATTCGCGCAGCCACCGAAGACATCACCCAAGCCAGCGTGCCGAGCATCCGCGCCCTCGACGAATTCACCCAACTGACCCTGCGCCTGCGGGTGCTGTCGTACCGCTTGCTGACCAACCGCGAGCCGGACGTGCAGCAAAAGACCCTGGAAGCCTTCGAACTGCGTAACCAGCAGATTCGTGCTGCCCAAGGCGTTTACGAAAAACTCATCGACAGCCGCGAAGAGCGCAGCGCCTACGATGAATACGTGCGTTTGCTCGGCCAGTACCATCAGATCGAGGAGCGCATGAAGAGCCTGTCGCGCGCCAACCAGATCGATGAGCTGCGCACCTTGCTCAACACCGAAATGCTGAGCAATTCCGAGCAAGTCAATGCGGTGCTGACGCGCCTGCTGGACCTCAACAACCAGATGGCCAACACCACCAACCAAGAAGCCAAAGACCAATACGACATGGCCTTTGACCTGGTAGTGGGCCTGCTGATCATTGCCACGGCGCTGACCCTGCTGTTCGCCTGGTTGCTGACCCGCAGCATCACGCTGCCCATCGCTCAGGCGCTGGAGGCCGCCGAAGAAGTCGCCGAAGGCAACCTCACGCGCCCGATCAAGGTTGACGGCAACGACGAAGCCGGCCGCCTGCTGGCCGCCATGGCCAAGATGCAGGACAAGCTGCGCGACACCCTGCAACGCATTGCCGGCTCCGCGACCCAGCTGGCGTCTGCGGCAGAAGAACTGAATGCCGTCACCGACGAAAGTGCCCGTGGCCTGACCCAGCAGAACAATGAAATCGAGCAAGCCGCCACCGCCGTCAACGAAATGACCAGTGCCGTCGAAGAAGTCGCACGCAACGCGGTGAGCACCTCCGAAGCCTCGCGCAACGCCACCACGTCTGCCGGTGACGGCCGTGACCTGGTGCAGGAAACCGTCAGCGCCATCGAGCGCATGAGCGGCGACGTGCAAGCCACCGCCACGTTGATTGGCGACCTGGCCAATGAGTCCCGCGATATCGGCAAAGTGCTCGACGTGATTCGCGGCCTGGCCGACCAGACCAACCTGCTGGCCCTGAACGCCGCGATTGAAGCGGCGCGTGCCGGTGAAGCCGGTCGTGGGTTTGCCGTGGTGGCCGATGAAGTGCGCGCGCTGGCCCATCGCACCCAGCAGTCGACCAGCGAAATCGAACGGATGATCGGCAGCATTCAGGCCGGCACCGAGCATGCGGTGGATTCGATGCGCAACAGCACCGAACGTGCGGAATCGACGCTGAACATTGCCAAGGGCGCAGGGATGTCGCTGGACACCATCAACACGGCGATTGTGGAGATCAACGAACGCAACCTGGTGATCGCCAGCGCGGCCGAAGAGCAGGCGCAAGTGGCGCGGGAAGTGGACCGCAACCTGGTGAACATTCGTGATTTGTCGGTGCAGTCGGCCACGGGCGCAAGCCAGACCAGCGCGGCGAGCAGTGAGTTGTCGCGCCTGGCGGTGGACCTGAACGGGATGGTGGGGCGCTTCAGGCTTTAACAGACACCGGCGATCCCACATTGACAGCGGACGCAGAGCGTCCAACGAGGCATTCCCACGCAGAGCGTGGGAACGATCTTTTGACAGCACAGCAATTCAACAGGTTAGAATCGCTGGCACGCAGACTGCATGGTCAGTTTGCGCCCTGTCTTCCCAGTTCTGGAGTACTGCCTTTGAATGCGACGACCATCAACAGCCTGTTCTTGATCGGCGCGTTGCTGGTGGGTGCGAGCATTCTGGTGAGTTCTCTTTCCTCGCGCTTAGGGATCCCGATTCTGGTGATCATCCTGGCCGTGGGCATGGTCGCCGGCGTCGATGGCGGCGGCATCATCTTCGATAACTACCCAACCGCGTACCTGGTGGGCAACCTCGCATTGGCCGTCATTCTGCTCGACGGCGGTTTGCGCACACGGGTGGCGAGTTTTCGCGTGGCACTCTGGCCGGCGTTGTCGCTGGCCACGGTGGGGGTGTTGATTACCACCGGCCTCACCGGCATGGCGGCGGCCTGGCTGTTCGACCTCAATATTATCCAAGGCTTGCTGATCGGCGCGATTGTCGGCTCCACAGACGCCGCAGCCGTGTTCTCGCTGCTGGGCGGCAAGGGCCTGAACGAACGGGTGACCGCCAGCCTGGAAATCGAATCCGGCAGCAACGACCCGATGGCGGTGTTCCTCACCGTCACCCTGATCGACATGCTTGCCAGTGGCCAGACCGGCCTGCACTGGAGCCTGCTGACTCACCTGATCCGCGAATTCGGCATCGGCGGCATCGTCGGCCTGGGCGGCGGCTGGCTGATGCTGCAAATGGTCAACCGCATCAACCTGGCCACCGGCCTGTACCCGATCCTGGTGATCGCCGGCGGCCTCGTAGTGTTCGCCCTGACCAACGCCCTGCACGGCAGCGGCTTTCTCGCCGTGTACCTGTGCGGCCTGGTGATCGGCAACCGCCCGGTGCGCAGCCGTCATGGCATTTTGCATATGCTCGACGGCATGGCGTGGCTGGCACAGATCGGCATGTTCCTGGTGCTGGGCCTGCTGGTCACACCCCACGACCTGCTGCCCATCGCCTTGCCGGCGCTGGGCCTGGCGCTGTGGATGATCCTGTTTGCGCGGCCGCTGTCGGTGATGGTCGGCCTGCTGCCGTTCAAGGCCTTCCACGGACGCGAAAAAGCCTTTATCGCCTGGGTCGGTTTGCGCGGCGCGGTACCGATCATTCTGGCAGTGTTCCCGTTGATGGCCGGCCTGCCGCACGCGCAGCTGTACTTCAACCTGGCGTTCTTCATCGTGCTGGTGTCGCTGCTGGTGCAGGGCACGAGCCTGCCGTGGGTGGCCAAGTTGCTGAAAGTCACCGTGCCGCCGGAACCGGCGCCCATCTCCCGCGCCGCCCTGGAAGTGCACGTCACCAGCGAGTGGGAGCTGTTCGTCTACCGCCTGGGCGCGGAGAAATGGTGCATCGGCGCCGCCCTGCGCGAGCTGAAAATGCCCGAAGGCACGCGCATCGCGGCGCTGTTCCGTGGCCAGCAACTGCTCCATCCGTCGGGTAGTACGGTGCTGGAAGTCGACGATTTACTCTGCGTGATCGGCCACGAACACAACCTGCCGGCCCTCGGCAAACTGTTCAGCCAGGCGCCGCAGCGCGGCCTCGACCTGCGCTTCTTCGGCGATTTCGTGCTCGAAGGCGACGCCCAACTGGGCGCGGTCTCGGCCTTGTACGGGCTCAAGCTCGACGGCATCGACCCGGACATGCCGCTCAGCAGCTTCATCACCCAGAAGGTCGGTGGCGCGCCCATCGTCGGCGACCAGGTGGAGTGGAACAACACAATCTGGACCGTCGCGGTCATGGACGGGAACAAGATCGGAAAAGTCGGCGTCAAATTTCCCGAAGGAAGTCGTCCAGGCCCTGGACTCTTCCTCTAAACTGCGAGGCTACGGCGCCACGCCACCAGCCTCTTTAGCTTGCTCGACCGGTATCCATGACCCTACTGCGCACCTTTTTAGCCACTGCCCTGCTGGGCCTGACCCTCTGTGTAGGCAACGTTTACGCCGCCGACCCGCCCAGCGCCGATGCCATCCAGCAAAGCCTGGACAAGCTGCCCGACCGCAAGCTGCCCGACGCCGACATGAAGGCGTTGCAGAGCATCCTGCAACAGACGTTGACGTACCTGGGCAACAAGCAGGATTACGAGCAGCGCCTGGTCGACCTCAAGCGTCAACTGGCAGAGGCCCCACGCCAGACCACCGACAACCAGCGTGAATTGGTGCGGCTCAAGGCGACTAAAATCGTCCCCGTGGCCCAACGCTATGCCACGTTGCCCGTGCCGCAACTTGAGCAATTGCTGGTGCAGCGCAGCACCCAGCAAGGCGACCTGCAAAAAGAGTTGGCCGAAGCCAACAGCTTGACCATCGCCGCCCAAACCCGCCCCGAGCGCGCCCAGACCGAAATCAGCAGCAGCCAGACGCGCATCCAGCAGATCAATTCGATCCTCAAGGCCGGTAAAGACAACGGCAAAACCCTCAGCGGCGACCAGCGCAACCAACTGAATGCCGAACTTGCGGCCCTTAATGCCCTGATCCCGCTGCGCCGCCAGGAACTGGCCGGCAACAGCCAACTGCAAGATTTGGGCAACAGCCAGCATGACCTGGTGGTGGAAAAGACCGCGCGCCTGGAGCAAGAGATTCAGGACCTGCAAACCCTGATCAACCAGAAACGCCTGGCCCAGTCCCAACAGACCGTGACCCAGCAGTCCATCGAAGCGCAAAAGGCCGGCGGCAGCAGCCTGCTCGCGACCGAAAGCGCGGCCAACCTTGAGCTCTCCGACTACCTGCTCAAAAGCACTGACCGCCTCAATGACCTGACCCAGAAAAACCTGCAGACCAAGCAGCAACTGGACACCGTCACCCAAAGCGACTCGGCCCTGGACGAACAGATCAACGTGCTCAAGGGCAGCCTGCTGCTCTCCAAGATCCTCTACAAACAAAAACAGGCACTGCCGCGTCTGACCGTCGACCGCAACCTGGCAGACGACATCGCCAACATTCGCCTGTACCAGTTCGAGGTCAACCAGAAACGCGAACTGATCAGCACGCCCAGTACCTATGTGGATAACCTGCTGGCCAACCAGTCGCCGGATGACGTGACGCCACAATTGCGCCGCACCCTGCTGGAACTGGCGATCACTCGCAGCGACCTGCTCGAACGCCTGAGCCGTGAGCTGAGCGCGCTGCTGAACGAATCCATCACCCTGCAACTGAACCAGAAACAACTGCTCAGCACCGCCACCAACCTGCGCGCCACCCTCGACGAGCAAATGTTCTGGATCCCCAGCAACAAGCCGCTGGACACCGAGTGGCTGGAAACCGTGCCGGACCACCTGACCAAGCAAGTCACCACCCTGCCGTGGGCTTCCAGCGTCAGCGAACTGTATGACGGCCTGACCCAGCGCCCGCTGCTGTTCCTGCCGTTGCTGCTGTTGATTGGGGCACTGCTGTGGCGGCGTAAAGCCTTGTACGCGCGCCTGAAAAAGATCCACCTCGATATTGGCCACTTCAAGCGCGACAGCCAATGGCACACGCCGGTGGCCATCCTGGTGAATATTCTGCTGGCGCTGCCGGTGGCCCTGGCGCTGGCATTGTGCGGTTACGCGCTGCAAATCGACGCCCGTGGGCAAAACGCCAACTTGGGCGCGGCCTTGCTGCTGATCGCCCAGGCGTGGCTGGTGTTCTACACCGCGTACCGGATTCTCGCGCCGGGTGGCGTGGCCGAACTGCATTTCCGCTGGGAAAAGCCACAAGTCGAATTCCTCCAGGGCTGGATCCGCAAGCTCGGGCTGGTGGTGCTGGCCCTGGTCGCCGTAGTGGCCATCGCCGAACACCAGCCGGCCGCGCTGGCCGACGACGTGCTGGGCATTGCCGTGGTGCTGACCTGCTACGCGCTGATGGCCTGGCTGCTGAGTCGCCTGCTGCTGCACAGCCCGACCCACGAAAAAGCCTCATTGTTCCGCAAGGCCGTGGGCCTGGTGTTTACCGCCCTGCCCGTCGCGCTGTTTATCGCCGTGTGCTTCGGCTACTACTACACCGCGCTCAAACTCAGCGACCGGCTGATCAACACCCTGTACCTGCTGATGTTCTGGCTGGTCATCGAGGCCACCTTTGTACGCGGCCTCGGCGTTGCTGCTCGGCGCCTGGCCTATGCCCGCGCCCTGGCCAAACGCCAGGCCGCCAAGGAAGCCGGCGACGGCGAAGCGGTGATCGAAGAACCGACCCTGGACATCGAACAGGTCAACGAACAGTCCATGCGCCTGATCCGCCTGGCCTTGCTCGGCGGCTTTATCGCCGCGCTGTATTGGGTGTGGAAAGACCTGATTACCGTGTTCTCCTACCTGGACAACGTGACCCTCTACGAATACACCAGCGGCACCGGCGCCAATATCAGCATGGTGCCGATCAGCATCGGCGACTTGCTCGGCGCCTCGATCATCGTCGGCATCACCTTCGCCCTGGCGCGCAACCTGCCCGGCCTGCTCGAAGTACTGGTGCTGTCCAAGCTGGACCTGGCCCAGGGCAGCGCCTATGCCACCACCACCTTGCTGTCCTATGTGATCGCCGGCGTCGGTTTCGTCTCCACCTTGTCCACCCTCGGCGTGAGCTGGGACAAGTTGCAATGGCTGGTGGCGGCACTGTCGGTGGGGTTGGGCTTCGGGATGCAGGAGATCTTCGCCAACTTTATCTCCGGCATCATGATCCTGTTCGAACGCCCGGTGCGCATCGGCGACACCATCACCATCGGCAACCTGTCGGGCACGGTGAGCAAGATCCGCATCCGCGCCACCACGATCACCGACTTTGACCGCAAGGACATCATTGTCCCGAACAAGACGTTTATCACCGGGCAACTGATCAACTGGTCGCTGACCGACACCATCACCCGCGTGACGCTGAAGCTGGGCGTGGACTACGGCTCTGATCTGGATCTGGTGAAGGAATTACTGCTCAAGGCCGCGCGCGAAAACCCGCGTGTGCTGAAGGAGCCGGAACCCCATGTGTACTTCCTCAACTTCGGCGAAAGCACCCTCGACCACGAACTGCGCATGCACGTGCGCGACCTGGGTGACCGCAACCCGGTGATCGACGAGGTGAACCGCTTTATCAACCGCGAGTTCAAGAACCACCACATCAACATCTCGTTCCGCCAGATGGAGGTCTACCTCAAGAACCTTCACGGCCAGGAATACAAACTGGTGGAAGTCGACACGCCGGCCAAACCCGCCAACGACGGCGGCGTGCAAGAGCCACCGCCGAGCAAACTCGACTAAACGCCCTATCCCCAGCAGAATGCTCGGACATTCTGCTGGAGATGGCCGGTGAAAGCCCTCGACGAACTGACCTTCGACAACCGCTTCGCACGCCTGGGCGACGCGTTCTCAACCCACGTACTGCCCGAACCCCTCGACGCGCCACGCCTTGTGGTGGCGAGCAATGCCGCCATGGCCTTGCTCGACCTTGACCCGGCCGTGGCCGAAACGCCGGTATTTGCCGAGCTGTTTGGCGGGCACAAACTGTGGGCCGAAGCAGAGCCACGGGCGATGGTCTATTCCGGGCACCAGTTCGGCGGCTATACCCCACAACTCGGCGATGGCCGTGGGCTGTTGCTGGGCGAGGTGTACAACCAGGCCGGCGAGCATTGGGACCTGCACCTCAAGGGCGCCGGGATGACGCCGTACTCACGCATGGGCGATGGGCGTGCCGTGTTGCGCTCCTCCATACGTGAGTTTCTCGCTTCCGAAGCCCTGCACGCGCTGGGCATACCCAGCAGCCGCGCCTTGTGCGTGATCGGCTCCGACACGCCGGTATGGCGTGAAAAACAGGAGCGTGGCGCCATGGTGCTGCGCCTGGCTCACAGCCATATCCGCTTTGGGCATTTCGAGTATTTCTACTACACCAAAAAGCCTGAACAGCAGGCTGAACTGGCCGAACACGTGCTTAATCTGCACTACCCCGAGTGCCGCGAACAGCCCGAGCCGTACCTGGCAATGTTCCGCGAAATCGTCGAGCGCAATGCCGAGATGATCGCCAAATGGCAGGCCTATGGCTTCTGCCACGGCGTGATGAACACCGACAATATGTCGATCCTCGGCATCACCTTCGACTTCGGGCCGTTTGCGTTTCTGGATGACTTTGACGCGCACTTCATCTGCAACCATTCGGACCATGAAGGGCGTTACTCCTTCAGCAATCAGGTGCCGATCGGGCAGTGGAACCTCAGCGCGCTGGCCCAGGCGCTCACGCCGTTTATCAGCGTGGATGCCTTAAAAGAAGCCCTTGGCCTGTACCTGCCGCTGTATCAGGCGCACTACCTGGACCTGATGCGCCGTCGCCTGGGGCTCACCACCGCCGAAGACGATGACCAGCCACTGGTGGAGCGCTTACTGAAGCTGATGCAAAACAGTGGCGTGGACTACACGCTGTTCTTCCGGCGCCTGGGTGATGAGTCGGCGGCGCTGGCCGTGGCGCGCTTGCGCGATGACTTTGTCGACCTGGGCGGCTTCGATGCCTGGGCTGATCAGTACAAGGCTCGCGTCGCACGGGATGGCGATTACAGCGAGGCACAGCGCCGTGAACGCATGCACGCGGTAAACCCGCTGTACATCCTGCGCAACTATCTGGCGCAAAACGCCATCGCGGCTGCCGAGTCAGGCGACTACAGCGAAGTGCGCCGGCTGCATGAAGCGCTTTCCAAACCCTTTGAAGAACAGCCTGGGATGGAGCAATACGCCCAGCGGCCACCGGACTGGGGCAAGTATTTGGAGATTAGTTGCTCGTCGTAAGATGATCGTTCCCACGCTCTGCGTGGGAATGCCGCCTGGGACGCTCCGCGTCCCGCCTTTTGCCCTGCGCACGGGTGACGCAGAGCGTCACGGGATGCATTACCACGCGGAGCGTGGGAACGATCAGAACGGAACTAAATAAAGGTTTCGACCGTTACGCCAAAACGTTCGGCCAACCAACGAATTTGCCGCAGATTGAGCTGGCGCTTGCCGCTCAATACCTCAGAGACGACCGATTGTGCGCCTACTCCGGGTAGGTCACTCTGGGTGAGACCGTGTTCGCGCATCATGTATCGCAGCACATCAACACCACTGGCAACCGGCATTGGACGGTGTTCATGGTCGTAGGCCTCGATCCAGTCACTGAGAATATCCACCAGGCTCATCAGCGGGCTGTCTTCGTTTTCACCGATCAGGCTCAACAGCTCGTCCAAGCCACACACCAGCGCGTCGTAGTCCGACTCGTTTTCTGGTTTGCGCATCACGGGTGAAACAAACTGCCAGTGTTCGGCCGCTACTCGCATAAGCGCGCTCATTTTATCTTTTCCTTCCATTTGTCTTTCTCATAATCTCGGTGATCAAGCAGATACTTGATGTAAACGCGCTGCGCCCGATACTCCACGCTAGCGATCAACCTCAGCTTGTTGCCTCCGATATCGAATACGTGGAAATCCCCAACCTTATCCGTGGCGGGAAACGTGGCTTTCATCGCCGCGAAGTCTTTGAGAGTGTTTCGCCTCATTAGCCGATACCACTGGTCCAACGCTGTTGCTGAACGCGGCCACTTTTCCTTAGCCTCCCAAATCCTTTTCTCGCTGATCACTCGCATGCAACATCCTTATCGCATCTTGCTATGAAGGTTAAACCCGATTCCCGACTATCGCAATTTGCGATAACCGCAAACAGACAGATGGCGCAAAACAGAACACGCTCGAACAGCCTAGATACTGGGCCTCGCATCGACACGGGCAAACTGTGAGCGGATGCGTCATTGCCTGTGCATCTTGATAAACCCCGGACCTGGCTCCAAATACAGTCTATTGGCCGTACCTAAGGAGCCCACCATGTCCGAACCTCTTGTAATCCCCTGCCCGCATTGCAACGGCCTCAACCGCATCCCTGGCGAACGCCTGAGCGATTCCCCTAAATGCGGGCGCTGCAAGCAGCCTGTGTTGCTGAACAAACCTTTTGAATTGAAACAAGGCGACTACGCCAGCCAGATCAAGGGCGACCTGCCGTTGCTGGTGGATGTGTGGGCCGAGTGGTGTGGGCCGTGCAAGTCATTTGCGCCGGTGTTTGAGCAGGCGGCTGGGCAGTTGGAGGGCAAGTGCCGGTTGGCCAAGCTTGATAGTGAGGCTAATCAGCAGCTGTCCGCGCAGTTGGGGATTCGCTCGATTCCGAGTTTGATTCTGTTCAAGAACGGCCGCGAAGTGGCACGCCAGAGTGGCGCGTTTCCGTTGCCGCAGTTGATGAGCTGGTTGCGTAGCCAAGGGGTGTAAACCAGCCCCTCAAGCAACGGGGTCAACTGTGGGAGCTGGCTTGCCTGCGATGGCATCACCTTGGTCTGACTGATAGACCGAATTGCCTGCATCGCAGGCAAGCCAGCTCCCACATTTTGACCGTGTTTTAAGCTCGGGCTACGGGGGTTTCGTGGTCCATCATCTGGCCGACCAGCATTACGCCGAGTTCGCTTAATTGATGGATGGCCAGGGCCACGTCGCGGTGCTCGCCGGTGAGGTCGTTGGACAGTTTGAGTAACAGCGTACGGACGGAAGAGAAGGTTTCGTAGCTGTTGAGTACGAGGGCTTCGGTAGGGAGGTTGGGTGCAACGGTATAAAGGTTAACCATGGATCGTCTCCGAGCAGGAGCCGCAACCAGCCGCTACTAAACGGAGGGTGGCAGCTGTACGCAGGTTAGTAGACCGGGGAGACTCACCGGCGCGCTCGAAAGCGCCCTCCGTACAGCCACCATCAAATACAGGACAGTCCTGATCAATGATTTGCTGTACGTCTCACCACGGGCTACTAAACCCGATCACTGAACATTCAGTGACCCGAGAACCTTAGAGACGCCCATCCAGACGCACAAGCCGGGCGATTCTGGCTTAGCTGTAGGCAACGATACAAGCCACAACCCCATTTGCCAGACCCTTCCTACAGCCTCCGTAGGAACAATCCAAATCCCCTGCTGAAACACAATACAAATGTGGGAGCGGGCTTGCATCGCCTGTAAAATCAGGCATTTTCCAGCAAGTTATGCAGCTCCACAAACTGCAACGTCAGCTTGTGCCGAGGGTCCAGGTGGATCAGCGGCTTGCTCTCCTGGTGCGACTCGCGCATGCGCACCGAGCTGGCCAGGTACACCGGCAGTACCGGCAAACCTTCGGCAATCAACTCATCCAGCATCTGCTGCGGCAGGCTCGCACGGGCCTGGAACTGGTTGACCACAATGCCTTCCACTTCGAGGCCTTCATTGTGGTCTTCCTTCAACTCTTCGATTTCACGCAACAGCCCATACAGCGCCTGGCGCGAGAAGCTGTCGCAATCAAACGGGATCAGCACGCGATCAGCGGCAATCAACGCCGAAACCGCATAAAAATTCAGCGCTGGCGGTGTATCCAGGTAAATTCGGTCGTAATCTTCGCTCAACTCATCCAGCAGCTTTCGCAGCTTGTTGATCTTGTGCTTGGCCTCAAGCTTGGGCTGCAGGTCTGCAAGCTCGGCGGTCGCGGTGATCACGTGCAGGTTATCGAACGGCGTTTCGTAGATATCCACCTGGTTTTTCTTCGAAAACGGCCCGGAAGACAGGGTTTGCTTGAAGAAATCGGCAATGCCCATCGGGATATCGTCGCCGGTCAGCCCTGTGAGGTACTGGGTTGAGTTGGCCTGTGCATCGAGGTCCACCAACAGGGTTCGATAGCCTTCACTGGCGCTCACCGCCGCCAGGTTGCAGGCAATGCTGGACTTGCCAACGCCGCCTTTTTGATTGAACACCACACGCCGCATGGAAAAAACCTCCGTGTATCAATGAATGTCCGAGTGTAGAGGGCAAAAGCGCCTGTTAGCTACCTCGTTCATCCATGCACTGGCGCATCAGCCGTCGCACAAAAGGAAGAGTCCTACAATCCACGCACGGCACAGGTAAAGGACAATCTGTAAATCTTTTCCGGCAAATTGTATTCATCCGCGAACAATTCTTTACCAAAGTTTGCTAGAACCCCACGGCACCGGGATAATGCGCGCCATTCGGCCATGGTTCCCTGTCCCGGTATTCGGGGCCAACGGCTGCACATGGAAGCCCGCAGGGGCGGGATAACTTCTCAGTGATCACTTTCAATATCGACCAATGGCGCGCCTGGGCTCCGGGCCTGGAGACTGCGCAAGACTGGCGTGCCTGGTGCCAGGCTCCGGTGGTAGTGCCGCCCAGCGATGCGTCGCCCGATGTGTCCTTCCTGCCCGCCATGCAGCGCCGCCGCCTGAGCCGGCTGGCGCGCATGGCGTTCAGCGTGGGCTGGCCGTTGGCCGAGGGCCGGCAGGACCTGCCGCTGGTGTTTATTTCCCGGCACGGCGAAACCCCGCGCACCCTCGACATCCTCAGCGACCTGGCCAACGACGAGCCGCTGTCGCCCACCCAGTTCAGCCTGTCGGTGCATAACGCGGTGATTGGCCTGTGGTCGATCCTGCGCAATGAAACCTGCGAAATGACCGCCCTCGCCGCCGCCGGCGACGGCCTGGAACACGGCATGCTCGAAGCCGCCGCGCTGCTCAACGAAGGCGCCCCGGCGGTATTGCTGGTGATCACCGAAGAACAACCGCCTGCGGCTTACGCCGACTGGATCCATGATGTGCCCTTCCCCTACGCCCTCGGCCTGCTGCTGACCCCGGGCGACGAGTGGCAACTGGAACTAAACAGCGGCGCTGTCCAACTCAGTCAAACTCAGTGGCCCCACGCCCTGAACCTGCTGCGCACCCTGCTCACCGAGCAGGCCACCTGCCAACATGCCTGGAAGAACCGTGTATGGAACTGGCAACGCAAGCCCTGACCGACAAGCCACGGGACGCCTACTACTGGCGCCTGTTCGCCACCGCCGCAAGCTTCTTCTGCTTCGGCGTCGGCGGGCTGTGCCTGCGCTTGCTGGTGTTCCCGCTGCTCAGTTGCCTGCCAGGCAGCGCGGCCAAACACCAGCGCCGCGCCCGCCACACCATCAGCAAGCTGTTCTGGCTGTTTATTCGCCTGATGCAACGCGCCGGGGTGTTGACCTACAGCGTTGAAGGCGCAGAAAAACTCGGGCGCCCAGGCCAAATGATCGTCGCCAACCACCCGTCGCTGATCGACGTGGTGTTTTTGATCGGCCTGATGCGCCAGACCAACTGCGTGGTCAAGCAGAGCCTGTTCCAGAACCCGTTTACCCGTGGGCCGGTGCGCGACGCCGGTTACATCAGCAATGACGGCAGTGCCGATATGCTCGATGCCGCGGCCGATGCGCTGCGCGAAGGCCAGACGCTGATCATCTTTCCCGAGGGCACGCGCACCACACCCGGCGCACCACCGGCCTTTCATCGCGGTGGCGCCGCCATTGCCCTGCGTGGTGCGACAATCATCACCCCGGTGGTGATCAAGGTCAGCCCCACCACCCTGACCAAGGCCGAACTCTGGTATCGCATCCCCAAGCGCCGTTTTCACTTCAGTTTGCGCGTGGGTGCCGATATAGACCCACAGGCGTTTGCCACATTGGGGCCCGCGCCCCAGGCTTCACGCAAGCTCAACGATTACCTGCATCACTATTTCATTAAGGAGCTCGCCGAAGATGAGCAACCAATACAGCCTTGAGCACGACATAAAGGTGCTGATCATCGAGGCCCTGGGCCTGGAAGACATCAGCCCCGACGACATCGACAGCGACCAGACCCTGTTCGGCGAAGGCCTGGGCCTGGATTCGGTGGACGCCCTGGAGTTAGGCCTGGCGATCCAGAAAAAGTACGGCATCAAGATCGATGCCGACGCCAAAGACACGCGCAATCATTTCACCAACGTGGCCAGCCTTGCGGCATTCGTCACGGCCAGACAGGCAGCTTGAGACCGGACCATGCAAACTCGTGACGATATTTTCAACACCCTGCGCGATGCCTTGGTGGAACTGTTTGAACTGCCGCCTGAGCGCGTCACCCTCGACGCCAACCTGTACCAGGACCTGGAAATCGACAGCATCGATGCCGTCGACCTGATCGACCATATCAAGCGCCAGACCGGCAAGAAGATCGCCGCTGAAGAATTCAAGGCGGTGCGCACCGTCAACGACGTGGTTGAGGCGGTGTACCGTCTGGTCCAGCCTGCCGCATGAGCCGACTGATCGGCCTTGGCCTGTTGCTGGCGGGGCTGCTGTACCCTTTTGCGGTGTATTACGGCACCGAACACTTTGCGCCGTGGCAATTTGGCCTGCTGCTGGGCAGCCTGTGGTTGCTGCGTGCACTGACCGGCGCACGGCGCCCCGGCAGCCGCTGGATGGCGGTGGCGGTGATCGTGTTTTGCCTGCTGTTGGCCTGGTTCGACAACCCGCAGTTGCTGCGCTGGTACCCGAGCCTGGTCAGCGCGTTCATGTTGGCGCTGTTCGGCTTGAGCCTCAAATACGGGCCGCCGATGGTCGAGCGCCTGGCGCGCATGACCGACCCGCAGCTGCCGCCCAACGCAATTGTGTACACGCGCCAGGTCACCGTGGTGTGGAGCGTGTTTTTTCTGTGTAATGGCCTGCTCGCCGCCGCCCTCACGCTGTGGGCGCCGCTGAGCTGGTGGACGTTGTACAACGGCCTCATTGCCTACGGGCTGATGGGGCTGCTGTTTGCCGTGGAATGGCTGGTACGACAAAGGGTTCGAGGCCGCGTATGAATGGGTTGAAACTTGAGCACGTGCTGCTTGAGGCGCTGGAACAACGTTCGGTCACCACCGAACCTGCGATGAATCACGTGCAACTTTGCGAGCAGGCCCTGAGCCTGGCGGCGGGCCTGCAGGCGCGCGGCATCCGGCGCTTGGCGGTGCACCTGGAAGACGCCGGTGTGCTGGTGATTGCCCTGCTGGGCGCCTGGCGGGCCGGGGTCAGCGTACTGCTGCCCGCCGACTTGCAGCCGCAGACCCGTCAACGCTGGGACGACAGCGTAGACGCCTGGCTGGTTGAGGCCACCGATCTGGACGCGTTGTATCAAGCGCCGTTGAGCCCTGCCGCGCTCGACCTCGACGCCTGCCAATTAAGCCTGTGCACCTCCGGCTCCAGCGGCGAACCCAAGCGCATCGACAAGACCCTGCGCCAACTGGCCAACGAAGTGGCGGCGCTGGAAGCACTGTGGGGTGCAGACCTCAAAGACGCCTGCATCATCGGCAGTGTGGCCACCCAGCATATCTATGGTTTGCTGTTTCGCGTGTTGTGGCCGCTGTGCGCCGGTCGCACGTTTGTGCGCAAGCAACTGGCCTTCCCTGAAGACATGCAGCGCGCCAGCCGCGAGCATGCACAATTTGCCTGGGTCGCCAGCCCCGCGCTGCTCAAGCGCATGGGCGACAACCTCGACTGGCCCGCACTGAGCCAAGTGTCGCGAGTGTTCTCCTCCGGCGGCGCGCTGCCGGTGGAAGCCGCCGGCAGCCTGTACGACCGCTTGCAGCAATGGCCGACGGAAATCCTCGGCAGCTCGGAAACCGGTGGCATCGCCTGGCGCCAGGGCGCACAGCCGTGGCAGCCATTTGCCGATGTCGTGCTGAGCCAGGATGCCGACGGCGCCCTGCGCATTGCCTCGCCGTACCTGCCGACCGGGCATATCGAACAAACCGCCGACGCGGCGCGCATTCATTGCGATGGCCGCTTCGAGCTGCTCGGGCGCCTGGACCGCATCGTCAAGCTGGAAGAAAAACGTATCTCCCTGCCCATGCTCGAACAGGCATTGCTGACCCACGCCTGGGTCGCTGAAACCCGTCTGGGCGTGGTGCAGGAAAACCGCGCCTCACTCGGCGCACTGGTGGTGTTGAGCACCGAGGGCCTGCATGCGCTGCGCAACCAGGGCCGCCGCACCGTCACCCAAACCCTGCGCGAACATTTGAGCCAGCATTGCGAAGCCCTGGCCCTGCCCCGTCGCTGGCGCTTGCTGCGCCAGCTGCCGCTGAACAGCCAGGGCAAACTGCCCCAGGCCGACGTCGAGGCGTTGCTGCTGGCACCACGGCCAAAGGCGCCGGAAGTGTTGGAGCAAGTCGAAGCCAACGGCGAGTGGACTGTGCAACTGAGCATCCCGCCGGACCTGGCCTACTTCAGCGGCCATTTCCCGGTCACGCCGGTGCTGCCGGGCGTGGTGCAGGTGGAATGGGCCTTCAACCTCGGCCAGCAACTGCTGGATTTGCCGACGACCTTTGCCGGGATGGAAGTACTCAAGTTCCAGCAACTGGTGCGCCCTGGTGATCAGATCGAACTGCACCTGCGCTTCGACCCGGAGCGCGGCAAGCTGTACTTCGCGTACCGCAACGGCGATGCGGCGTGTTCCAGTGGCCGGATTCAATTGGTGGCTGCGCATGCATAGTCCCAATGAGCGCTGCGCGCTCAATCGCGGGCAAGCCTGCTCCCACATTTTGACATGTGAGCACATTCAAAGGTGGGAGCTGGCTTGCCTGCGATGCAGGCAACTCGGTCTCTCAGGAGACCCCGCCCATGCATAACCCCTGCGCCCTCATCCCGGTCTACAACCACGAAACCGCCGTACCCGCCGTGGTGCACAGCCTGTTGAACAGCGGCCTGCCGTGCCTGCTGGTCGATGACGGCAGCAGCCCGGCGTGCGCGGCGGTATTGGCGCACCTGGCAACGCTCGATCACGTCATCTTGCTGACCCTGCCAAACAACCAAGGCAAAGGCGGCGCGGTCATGGCCGGTTTTCGCGAAGCCGCGCGCCTGGGCTTTACCCACGCCCTGCAGGTAGACGCCGACGGCCAGCACGACCTGCGTGAAGTCGACAGTTTCCTCGACGCCTCGCGCACGCACCCAAACGCGGTGATCTGCGGCTACCCCGAATACGACGACAGCGTGCCCAAAGGCCGCCTCTACGCGCGTTACCTGACCCACGTGTGGGTGTGGATCAACACCCTGTCGCTGCAGATTCGCGACTCGATGTGCGGTTTTCGCGTGTACCCATTGGCGCCCACCCTGGCGTTGATGGACTCGGCGTACATTGGCACGCGCATGGATTTCGACTCCGACATCCTGGTGCGCCTGGCCTGGCGCAACCAGCCGATGCGCTGGCTGCCGACCCAGGTGCATTACCCCACCGACGGCGTGTCACACTTCCGCCTGTTCCGCGACAACGTGCGCATCAGTGCCATGCACACCCGGCTGTTCTTCGGCATGCTGGTGCGCGCGCCGATGATTGTGTGGCGACGGTGGCAGGCATGAGTGACAGCACCAAACACTGGGCCGACCGTGAAGAACGCGGCAGCTTCTGGCTGATGAAACTCACCGCGTTCGCGGCCAAAGTGCTGGGCCGTCGCCTGTTGAGCCCGGTGCTGTACGGCATTGTTTTGTACTTTTTCCTGTTCGGCCGCACGGCGCGGCAAAGCGCCTGGGAATACCAGCAGCGCCTGGCCGACTGGAGCGGGCGCGACGCGTTGCGGCCCAGCCATAAAAGCGTGTTCGCGCAGTTCATGGCCTTCGCCGACTCCCTGCTCGACAAGCTCGACGTATGGAACGGCAAGCTGCGCATCGAACAGATCGAAATCAACGACCCGGCGCAATTGCGCGGGCAGTTACGTGGCGAGCGCGGCCAGATGCTGGTGGGCGCGCACTTGGGCAATCTCGAAGTGTGCCGTGCACTCGCAGAGATCGGCGAGCAAGTCACCATGAACGTGCTGGTGCACACCAAGCACGCCGAACAATTCAACCGCCTGCTGGGCGAAGCCGGGGCCACGCATTTGCGCCTGATTCAGGTCAGCGAGCTGGACCCGGCGACCATGCTGCTGCTCAGCCAGCGCCTGGACGAGGGCGAGTGGCTGGCGATTGCCGGTGACCGCGTGCCGCTGCACGGCGGGCGCAAGGTGCGCGTGGATTTCCTTGGGCATGCCGCCGCCTTCCCTCAAGGCCCGTGGCTGCTGGCCGGCCTGCTTAAATGCCCGGTCAACCTGCTGATGTGCCTCAAGCACAATGGCCGCTATCGCCTGACCATCGAGCCGTTCGCCGCCTTGATCGAATGGAAGCGCAGCACCCGCGAGCAGGTCATTGCCCTGTGGACCGCCCGCTACGCCGCACGCCTGGGCCAGTTTTGCCTGGAGGCGCCCCAACAATGGTTCAACTTTTACCCTTTCTGGAAGACCGATGACCCCGCATCTTGAACCGGTAATTTTTGGCGAACGCCACCTGCCAATCGAAGACGTGCTGGCCCTGGCCAACCGCCAGGCGCCCACGCAACTGCAGGCTGACGCCGCTTATCGCCAGCGCATCGCCAAAGGCGCGCAGTTCCTCGACTCGCTGCTGGACAAGGAAGGCGTGATCTACGGCGTGACCACCGGCTACGGCGACTCCTGCGTGGTGGCGGTGCCGTTGCAGCACGTCGAAGCGTTGCCGCGCCACCTCTACACCTTCCACGGTTGCGGCCTGGGCAAGTTACTCGACGCCCAAGCCACCCGCGCTGTGCTCGCCGCACGCTTGCAGTCGCTGTGCCATGGCGTATCCGGTGTGCGTGTGGAGTTGCTGGAGCGCCTGCATGCCTTCCTCGAACACGACGTGCTGCCGCTGATCCCGGAAGAAGGTTCGGTGGGCGCCAGCGGCGATCTGACGCCGCTGTCCTATGTGGCTGCGACCCTGTCCGGTGAGCGCGAAGTGCTGTTCCGTGGCGAACGCCGCCAGGCTGCCGACGTGCACCGTGAACTCGGCTGGGAACCGCTGGTGCTGCGCCCCAAGGAAGCCCTGGCCTTGATGAACGGCACCGCCGTGATGACCGGCCTTGCCTGCCTGGCCTTCGTCCGTGCCGACTACCTGCTGCAACTGGCCACGCGCATCACCGCGTTGAACGTGGTGGCGCTGCAAGGCAACCCGGAACACTTCGACGAGCGCCTGTTCGCCGCCAAGCCGCATCCGGGGCAGATGCAAGTGGCTGCGTGGCTGCGCAAGGACCTGGCGATCGATGCGCCGACCGCGCCGCTGCACCGCTTGCAGGATCGCTATTCGCTGCGCTGCGCACCGCATGTGCTGGGCGTGTTGGCCGACAGCTTGAACTGGCTGCGTTCATTTATCGAAGTCGAACTGAACAGCGCCAACGACAACCCGATCATCGACGCCGAAGCAGAACGCGTGCTGCACGGCGGTCACTTCTACGGCGGGCATATCGCTTTTGCCATGGACAGCCTCAAGACCCTGGTGGCCAACGTCGCCGACCTGCTCGACCGCCAACTCGCGCTGCTGGTAGACGTGCGTTACAACCATGGCCTGCCGAGCAACCTGTCCGGCGCGCCGGCAGACCGCGCGATGATCAACCACGGCTTCAAGGCCGTGCAGATCGGCACCAGCGCCTGGACCGCCGAAGCGCTGAAAAACACCATGCCGGCCAGCGTGTTCTCGCGCTCCACCGAGTGCCACAACCAGGACAAGGTGAGCATGGGCACCATCGCTGCCCGCGACGCAATCCGCGTGCTGGAGCTGACCGAACAGGTCGCCGCCGCCACGCTGCTCGCCGCCAACCAGGGCGTGTGGCTGCGCGCCCAGGCTGAAGACGCACGCCCACTGCCACCGGCCCTGGCGGCCATGCATATCGAGCTGGCCAAAGACTTCCCGCCGGTGATCGAAGACCGGGCCCTGGAAGGCGAACTGCGCCTGTGCCTCAAACGTATCGCCGAGCAACACTGGAGGCTGCATGCGTAGCCAGGGCGTTTTGCATTGCGACACGCAAATACTCGTGCCGTTTTTTGATGTCGACACCATGAACGTGGTGTGGCACGGGCATTACGTGAAGTACCTGGAAGTGGCGCGCTGCGCGTTGCTGGACAAGCTCGGCCACAACTACACGGCGATGCTCGAATCCGGCTACGCCTGGCCGGTGATCGACATGCAGCTGCGCTATGTGCGCGGCGCGGTGTTCGGCCAGACCCTCAACGTGCGCGCCAGTTTGGTGGAATGGGAGAACCGTTTGAAGGTGAACTACCTGATTACCGACCTCGCCAGCGGCGAGCGCCTGACTCGCGCCAGCACCGTGCAAGTGGCGGTAGAAATCGCCAGCCGCGAGATGCAGCTGGCCTCGCCAAAAGTATTCACCAACGCCGTAGAGAGAGCCCTGAAATGAGATCCCCTGTGGGAGCGGGCTTGCCCGCGAAGGTCGTCAACGATAACGTGGGTCGCCTGACACTACGCGGCGCACTCAGGCTATTCGCGAGCAAGCCCGCTCCCACATTGATCGGGTACGTTCTGTTGTTGTGTATTCCAGGTCTGGCTCACGCTTTCGACTTGCAGCAGCTCAGCGACCAACTGGCCAAACCCTCCGTCATCCACGGCAACTTCACCCAGGAAAAACACCTGCGCGCCCTGCCCCAGCCCTTGGTGAGCAAAGGCACGTTCGTACTCGCCAAAGACCACGGCCTGCTGTGGCTGCTCAAAACCCCGCTGCAACAGGACTACCGCATCAGCGCCCAAGGCATTGCCCGGCGTGACGCCAATGGCTGGCAATTGCTGCCGAACAAGAGCGCCGGTGCCGAGCAGAATCGCCTGTTTCTGGCCGTGCTTCAGGGCGACAGCAGTGGCTTGCAGCGTGATTTCGAGCTGCAACTGCAAGGCGAAGCCCAACAGTGGAAGCTGACGCTGGTCCCACGCTCGCTGCTGCTCAAGCAGGTGTTCACCCGGATCAATATCGACGGCGGCGAGCTGGTGCAAACAATCGAACTGCTGGAAACCCAGGGCGACAGCACCGTGCTGCGCATGCAGGACAGCACTGCCGGCCAACCGTTGAGCGAATCGGAGCAACACGACTTTGCCCAGTGAGCGCTGGCTGCCGCGCCTGTTCTTGATCCTGCTGGTGGCGGTATTGGCCCTGGCCGGCTGGCAATGGCGCCAGGGCGCGCCGTTGTCGGCCAACCTGATGGAGCTGGTGCCGGGCAGCACGCCGGACGCGCTGGAACTCAAGGCCGAACAGCGTATGCAGGAACCGCTGAACCGCGAAATGCTGGTGTTGGTAGGGCATGCCGACCGGCAAAAAGCCGTGGACATCGCCCAGCAGATGGGCGAACGCTGGCAGGCCAGCGGGCTGTTTGAAAAAGTGCAGTGGAACCTGCAAGCCGACTTGCCCGCCCTGCGTGAACAACTGCTGCGCGGGCGGCTGGCAATGCTCTCGGCCAAGGACCGCGAGCAGTTGATCGAACAGCCCGACGTGTTCATCCAGCAGCGCGTGCAGGCTTTGTTCGACCCGTTTACCGGGTTCAGCCTGGTGCCGAGCCAGGACGACTGGCTGGGCCTCACCGGGCGCATCCAGAACAGCCAGCCGCAGCACGGTTCGGTGCAGCTGGATATCGGCAGCGGCGCATTGATTGCCGATGCCGACGGCAAAAGCTGGGTGCTGCTGCGTGCGCGCACCACCGGCAATGCCTTTGACATGAAACTGCCGCTGCAAGTGGCGGATCTGCTCCAGGCCGGTCGCGAACAGGCCCGCGAGCAAGGCGCGCAATTGCTCGCTGCCAGCGGCCTGCTTTACGCCGCCAACGGGCAGCAACAAGCCACGCGGGAAATCACCTGGGTGGGTGGCGGCGCCACGCTGGGCATCCTGTTGTTGCTGTTGCTGGCGTTTCGGCGCTGGCGCGTGCTGCTGGCGTTTGTGCCGGTGCTGGTGGGCATGCTGTTCGGCGCGGTGGCCTGTGTGGCGCTGTTCGGCCATATGCATGTGATGACCCTGGTGCTGGGCTCCAGCCTGATCGGCGTGGCGGTGGATTACCCGCTGCATTACCTGTCCAAAAGCTGGAGCCTGCAACCCTGGCGCAGCTGGCCGGCATTGCGCCTGACCTTGCCGGGGCTGAGCCTGAGCCTGGCGACCAGTTGCATCGGCTACCTGGCGCTGGCCTGGACGCCGTTCCCGGCGCTGACGCAAATCGCGGTGTTCTCCGCCGCCGGCCTGGTCGGTGCTTACCTGTCGGCCGTGTGCCTGCTGCCCGCGCTGCTCAAGGGCGTGGAACTGCGCCCGGCGCAATGGCCGCTGCGCATCGCCGAATGCCTGTGGCTATTGCGCGCCGCGCTGCTCAAGCGCGTGCCAAGCCCGGTATTGCTGGCGCTGCTGCTGTTGTTTTGCGCGGGCGGCCTGTGGCACTTGAACAGTAAAAACGATATCCGCCAGTGGATCGGCGCCCCGCCGCAATTGCTGCAAGAGGCGCAGGCCGTGGCGCGTATCACCGGGTTCCAGCCCACCAGCCAGTTTTTCTTGGTGCGCGCCGACAACCAGCAGCAGTTGCTGGAACGCCAGGCCGCCCTGGGCGAACGCCTGGATCAGTTGGTGAACATGGGCAAGCTGCAAGGCTACCTGGCGCTCAACCAACTGGTGAGCCTGCCGGCTGAGCAGCAACACCTTCGTGATGCGCTGAACAACCTCGCACAGCACTGGCAGCCGCTGCTGGACCTGGGCGTGCCGGCCAGCGCGCTGCAAGCCGAAGTCACGCAACTGCAAGCACTGCCCACCGAAGACATCGATGCCGCACTGATCGGCCCATTGGCTGAGCCATGGCGCACCTTGTGGCTGGGGCCGGTGGACGGCGGCGTGGCGGCGATGGTCAGCCTGCAAGGCCTGAACAACCCGGCGCTGTTGCGCGTGCAAGCGCTGGATTTACCCGGCGTGCAACTGGTCGACCGGCTGGGTGACTTGAACCGGGTGTTTGCCGACACGCAGATCAGCGCGGCGCAATTGAAGTTGATGTCGTGTGTGCTGATTGTGCTGTTATTGATCATGCCGTTCGGCTTTGGCGGTGCGTTGCGCATCGTCGCCCTGCCGTTGCTCGCGGCCTTGTGCAGCCTCGCCAGCCTCGGTTGGCTGGGCCAGCCGCTGACCTTGTTCAGCCTGTTCGGCCTGCTGTTGGTCACCGCCATCAGCGTCGACTATGCGATCTTGATGCGCGAGCAGATCGGCGGCGCGGCCGTGAGTCTTTTAGGTACGCTGCTGGCGGCGCTGACGACCTGGTTGTCGTTTGGCCTGCTGGCGGTGTCGAGTACACCCGCCGTGAGTAATTTCGGCCTGTCGGTCAGCCTTGGCCTGGCGTTCAGCTTTATGCTGGCGCCTTGGGCCGGGCATCAGAAGCACGCCTTATGAATGTGTTAATCGCCAAAGTGGCAAGGAGCCCTCGTGCCCACAGTTGAAATGGAACGTCGCCAGGTGGTGGTGATCGGTGCCGGGCCATCCGGCGCCATCGCCGCCGCGCTGTTAAAGCGCAACGGGCATGATGTATTGATTATCGAGCGCGAGCATTTCCCGCGTTTCTCGATTGGCGAAAGCCTGCTGTCGCACTGCATCGACTTTATCGAAGAGGCCGGCATGCTCGACGCCGTGCAGGCTGCGGGTTTCCAGGTAAAAACCGGCGCGGCGTTCGCCTGGGGCGAGCGCTACAGTGCGTTTGATTTCAGTGACACCTTCAGCAACGGCAAGCCCACCACCTTCCAGGTGCAGCGCGGCGAGTTCGACAAGTTGCTGGCCGATCAGGCGGCCTTGCAGGGCGTAGAGATTCGCTACGGCGAAAGCATCGTCGGTGTGGATTTCGCCGGTGAAAGCCGCTACCTGCATGTACGCCGCGAGAATGGCAGCGAGTATCACCTCAAGGCCAAATTCGTGCTCGATGCCAGCGGCTACGGCCGCGTGTTGTCGCGCCTGCTGGACCTGGAAGCGCCGTCGAATTTCCCGGTGCGCCAGGCGGTGTTTACCCACGTTGAAGATCACATCACACACCCAGGTTTTGATCGCAGCAAAATCCTTGTCACCACTCACCCGACCCAGCGCGATATCTGGTTCTGGACCATCCCGTTCAGCAATGGCCGCTGCTCGGTGGGCGTGGTCGCAGCCAAGGAGCATTTCGACGGTCTCGACAGCGACCTCAACGCCTGCCTGCGCGGTTTCATCGCTGAGACGCCAAGCCTCGCCGGCGTGTTGCAAAACGCCGTATGGGATACGCCAGCACGCACCCTCGGCGGCTATTCGGCCAACGTCAAAACCCTGCATGGCCCAGGCTTTGCGCTGCTGGGCAATGCGGCGGAGTTTCTCGACCCGGTGTTCTCTTCCGGCGTGACCATCGCCATGCGCTCGGCGAGCATGGCCGCAGGTGTGCTCAGCCGCCAACTCAAGGGCGAAACCGTCGACTGGCAAACCGAGTTCGCCGAGCCGCTCAAACGCGGGGTCGACACCTTCCGTTGCTATGTCGAAGGCTGGTATGCCGGCACCTTCCAGGACGTGATTTTTCACCCAGGCAGCTCGCCGGAGATTCGCCGGATGATCAGTTCGATCCTCGCCGGTTACGCCTGGGATGAGCGCAACCCATTTGTCAGCGAGCCCAAGCGGCGCCTGCGGATGCTGTCGGAAATTTGCGCGGGGGAGCCGGTATGAGTAGCCAATACCTGAGTAAAAACTACGTCGAAGAAACCAGGTTCGGTTTCTGGTTCCTGCGCAGCCACACTTGGCAGCACCACGTATTGCGCGTGGCGATCAACGACCTGCGCAGCTTGTTCACCGACCCGCTGCCGGTGGCGCCGGTGTTGCTGGATGCCGGTTGCGGCCAGGGCAAGTCGTTCCAGTATTTGCAGCAGGTGTTCGCGCCACAGCGCTTGATCGGCCTGGATGCCGACCCGCACAGCCTGGAGCTGAGCCAGGCAGAAGCCAAGCGCCAAGGCTTGGCCATCGAGCTGATCGGCAGCGACTGCGCCACGCTCGACGTGCCGGACGCAAGCGTCGACATCCTGTTCTGCCACCAGACCTTTCACCATCTGGTGGAACAGCATCGCGCCTTGAAAGAGTTCTATCGCGTACTCAAGCCGGGCGGCTATCTGCTGTTTGCCGAATCCACCGAAGCCTATATCGACACCTGGGTGATTCGCTGGCTGTTCCGCCACCCGATGCATGTGCAGAAAAGCGCTGAAGAGTACTTGCAGATGCTGCGCGAGCAGGGTTTTGAGTTCGGCCCGCAGAACGTGTCGTACCCGTATTTGTGGTGGAGCCGTTCCAGCGATTTCGGCCTGCTCGAACGCTGGGGCCTGCGCAACCCGCCGCCGGTTGGCCAACGCGAAGAAACCCTGGTCAACTGCGTGGCGCGTAAACCTTTAGCGAGCGCCGAAACATGATTCGCATGCTGTTGATAAGTTGCCTGTTGCTGCTGAGCGCCTGCGTCAGCCAGCCGCCGCTGCCCGAAAAAACCCCGACCCTGGCCTTGCCCATGCAACTGCACGTGCAGCGCCGAGCCGACGGCCAAACCCAGGACTGGCTGCTGGTGATCCAGCGCGAAGGCACGGCCATTCGTTGGTCGATGATGGACCCGTTGGGCATTCCCCAGGCCCGGCAAAAGCTGATCAATGGCCAGTGGCAAGCCGACGGCTTGCTGCCGCCCAATCCGCAGGCGCGTGAGCTGTTTGCGGCGCTGTTGTTTGCGCTGACCTCGGCCGATGACGTGCCCACGCTGTACCCGCGTGCCCAGGCCATGGACCTGACGCGCACGCTGCCGGGGCATTGGCAGATTGTCTATCAGTCCTCCGAGGTGTTCAGCGTGAACATGGCCGACCAGCCGTTGAGCTACCGCATCACCCCACTGGGGGCGGCGCGATGACGGCTTACCTGAATGCCCTGGGCGTGATCTGCGCCCTGGGGCGGGGCCAGGCTGAGGTCAGCCGCAACCTGTTTGCCGGCGATTGCTCCGGCATGCGCGCCGAAAGCGGTTGGGTGCCAGAACGCGTGCTGCCGGTGGGCGGCGTGCGCAGTGAGCTGGTGGCAATCCCGGCTGAGCTACGCCCGCAGAGCAGCCGCAATAACCAATTGCTGCTGGAAGCGGCCGTGCAGATTGAAAGCGAGCTGCGCCGGGCGATCCACACCTACGGCGCCTCGCGGGTCGGCATTGTGCTGGGCACCAGCACCTCGGGCATCGATGAAGCCAGTCGCGGCATCGCGCATTACCTGCGTGGGCAGCAGTTCCCGGGTGACTATGACTACCAGCAACAGGAACTCAGCGCACCGGCGAATTTTCTCGCCGACTGGTTGCAGGTCAGCGGCCCGGCCTATGTGATTTCTACTGCTTGCACTTCCAGCGCCCGTGCGTTGATGAGCGCCCAGCGCCTGCTCGACCTGGGTGTGTGTGATGCGGTGATCTGCGGTGGCGTCGACAGCCTGTGCAAGCTGACGCTGAACGGCTTTACCGCGCTGGAAGCGGTCTCCAGCGAGCGTTGCAATCCGTTTTCGGTGAACCGCAACGGCATCAATATCGGCGAAGCGGCGGTGCTGTTTCTGATGACCAAAACACCTGCGCCGATTGCCTTGCTCGGCAGCGGCGCCAGTTGCGATGCGCACCATATCTCCGCGCCAGAGCCCACCGGCAAAGGTGCGTTGCAGTCGATGCGCAAGGCCTTGGCCAGTGCCAAACTTGAACCGGAACACATCGGTTACCTGAACCTGCACGGCACCGCGACCCAACACAACGACGCCATGGAAAGCCTGGCCGTCGCCAGCCTGTTTCCTCAAGGCGTAGCCTGTTCGTCGACCAAGCCCATGAGCGGTCACACCCTCGGTGCCGCAGGCGCGCTGGAAGCGGCGTTCTGCTGGTTGAGCCTGGTGCATGACCGTGTACCGCCGCATGTGTGGGACGGCCAAGCCGACCCGGCGCTGCCCGTGTTGCAGTGGGCACAGACCGGCGACACCTTGAAAAAACGCTGCCTGATGAGCAACTCGTTTGCCTTCGGCGGCAATAACGTCAGCCTGATAATCGCGGAGGCCCCATGATCGATTGGCCACTCGCCGAGCTGCTGCCCCACGCGGGCGACATGATCCTGATCGACCAGGTGCTGTCGTTCGATGAAGAGCAGGTTCACACCCGCGCCACCGTCAAGCCCGGCGGCCTGTTCAACCGGCCGGACGGCAGCCTGCCGGCCTGGGTCGGCATTGAGCTGATGGCGCAGAGCGTCGCCGCCTATGCCGGCTGCCGCGCGCGCCGGAACGGCGAGGCAGTGGAACTGGGTTTCCTGCTCGGCACGCGCAAGTTTGAATGCAACGTGGAGCATTTCCCGGCCGGTGCCGAGCTGCGCATCCACGGCCTGCGCTCGCTGGAAGACGACAACGGCATGGGTGTGTTCGAATGCCACCTGACCGGCGACGGTATCCAGGCCAGCGCACGCTTGAACGTATTTCGACCGCCCCAGGCGGCCAACTATTTAGAAGAACCGAAGGACGCAACGCCATGACTGAATCCGTACTGGTCACCGGCTCCAGCCGTGGCATCGGCCGCGCCATTGCTCTGCGCCTGGCCCAGGCCGGGCATGACATCGTGCTGCATTGCCGCAGTGGCCGCGCTGAAGCGGACGCGGTAAAAGTCGAGGTCGAGGCATTGGGCCGCAAGGCGCGGGTGCTGCAATTCGATGTGGCGGATCGCGCCAGCTGCAAGGAGATCCTTGAGGCCGACGTGGAGCAATATGGCGCCTATTACGGCGTGGTGCTCAACGCCGGCCTGACCCGCGACGGCGCTTTCCCGGCCCTCTCGGAAGACGATTGGGATGTGGTGATGCGCACCAACCTGGATGGTTTCTACAACGTGCTGCACCCGGTGATGATGCCGATGATTCGTCGTCGCGCGGCCGGACGCATTGTGTGCATCACCTCGGTTTCCGGCTTGATCGGCAACCGTGGCCAGGTCAACTACAGTGCCTCCAAAGCCGGGTTGATCGGCGCAGCCAAGGCCCTGGCGATTGAACTGGGCAAGCGCAAGATCACCGTCAACTGCGTGGCCCCAGGCTTGATCGACACGGCGATGCTGGATGAAAACGTGCCGGTCGAAGAACTGATGAAGATGATTCCGGCGCAGCGCATGGGCACCCCGGAAGAGGTCGCCGGCGCGGTGAATTTCCTGATGTCGGCCGAGGCCGGCTATATCACGCGCCAAGTGCTGGCCGTGAATGGGGGCTTGTGCTGATGAAGCGCGTCGTCGTCACCGGCATGGCCGGCATGACCTCCCTGGGCAGCGATTGGGATACCATCGCCGCCAACTTTCGCGCCAACCGCAGCGGCATCCGGCGCATGGATGAGTGGGACCGTTTTACTGAATTGAACACGCGTCTGGCCGGGCCGATCGACGATTTCGTCGTGCCTGCGCACTGGACGCGCAAGCAACTGCGCAGCATGGGCCGCGTCTCACGCCTGGCGGTATGGGCGGCGGAACAGGCGTTGCAGGATGCCGGGTTGCTCGGCGATGAATCGATCAAGGACGGGCGCATGGGCGTGGCCTGTGGCTCATCTACCGGCAGCACCGATGAGATCAAGGCGTTCGGCAATATGCTGCTGAACTCGGTGGCCGAGGGGCTGAATGCCAACTCCTATGTGCGCATGATGCCGCACACCACGGCGGCAAATATCAGCATCTTCTTTGGCCTCACCGGGCGGCTGATCCCCACCTCCAGCGCCTGCACCAGCGGCAGCCAGGGCATTGGTTACGCCTACGAGGCGATCAAGTTCGGCCGCTTGCCGTTGATGCTTGCCGGCGGCGCCGAAGAGCTGTGCCCCACCGAAGCCATGGTGTTCGACGCGCTGTACGCCACCAGCCTGAAAAACGACGCGCCACAAACCAGCCCACGCCCTTACGACAGCGGCCGTGACGGCCTGGTGATCGGCGAAGGCGGCGGCATGCTGGTGCTCGAAGAACTTGAGCATGCCCTGGCACGCGGTGCGCATATCCACGCCGAACTGGTGGGTTTTGGCAGCAACGCCGACGGCCAGCACACCACGCGCCCGGAGCAGAAAACCATGCGCCGCGCCATGGAGCTGGCGCTGGAAGATGCCGGGCTTGAGCCATCCGCCATCGGCTACGTCAACGGCCACGGCACCGCCACCGACCAGGGCGACATCGCCGAAACGCTGGCCACCAGCAGCCTGTTCGGCAGCCGCATGCCGATCAGTTCGCAGAAGAGCTTTCTGGGCCACACCTTGGGCGCGTGCGGCGCGCTGGAGTCGTGGTTCAGCATCGAAATGATGAACCGCGACCAGTACGTACACACCTTCAATCTGGATGCTGTCGACCCGCAATGCGGCGACCTGGATTACCTGCAAGGTGGGTTTCGCGAGATGCACAACGACTATGTGATGAACAACAATTTTGCCTTCGGCGGCGTCAACACTTCGCTGATCTTTCGCCGCTGGTCCTGATTTTTTAATTGATTGGAGAAAACGGAATGTCTTCCTTGCTACGCGCCACCCTGATCACTCTGGCCCTGCTAACCACCGCCGGTTGCACCAGCAAACCCGTGCTTAACACCCAGCACGATTTGCCGGCCACGGCCCAGCTCAGCGAAGAGAAAATCAAACAGGTGATCGTCGCGGCCCTGCAAAAACGCGAGTGGACCGTGCAACGCCTGAGCCCGCAACTGGTGCAGGCCGAAATCACCGTGCGTAACCAATTTCACGCCGAAATCGATATCCGCTACACCCGCACCAGCTACGCCATCACCTACCGCGACAGCCGCGACCTGGGCTACAAGGACGGCAAGATCCATCGCAACTACAACCGCTGGGTGAGCATGCTGGACCGCGACATCATGGCGGGCTTGCAGAGTGCGGGTATCAATGGCGTGGAGGCGTTGAAGCAGAACTGAGGCTTTGCGTTCTGCAGAAACGACAAAGGGCGCCTTTCGGCGCCCTCTTCACAAACAGGTCGGCTTGTCATCGCCACTTCCTGCCCGGCTCTGCGATGGCTGGTTACCCAGGATCCTCAGAGTCTCACAAGCCCCTTTCGGGAACCCGGCCAGTATGCCTGAAAACAGGTTGCCTGCAATCGGTGGCAAAGCGCCGCCTACCCTTCATTCCCTCCAACGCAGCCCCAGCGCACTGCGCACCGCCACTTTTATCGCTAAAAACTGTTCACTGGTGAGCTCCGCGATTTTGTAAGTTCGTTTGCCATGACGGTCCTTGCTTTTGATTCGATCCAGTCGTCCCAGGCTTACGGTCGCCACAATGTCGCACTTCGCCCAGCAGACGGGATGTGCGCCTTGAAGATGGCTGTCGAGCTGCAGGTGATGCTCCAGTAGCGTTTGAGGTGCGGTTGTGCTCAGGGGCACTACGGTAACCAGCAATTTATTGGTGCGGTGCTTGCGTATCACAATGACGGGTCGAATCTTGATGATCTCCGGAACCTCATAACCTCGGAAATCACAAATCAACACGCTGCCCTCCTTGGGCTGGTAAAGAAGTGCCATCCATTTCACTCGCTTTGAAAAGAGCGATTCTGCGCAACTTTCTCGCGAATAACTAAGCTGGTTGCGTTACCTGATATGTGAGGCTGCCTACGCCACTGCCTGGCGCGTCAGCAACTCCACAAAGGCTTTGGCCATCGGCGTTTGCGTGCACTTGCGCTGCACCAGCCACACCGCCGTCACGGCCTCCCGATCAAGCAAGGTGCGATAGACCACGCCATCAATGCGGATGCGCTGGTAAGACGCCGGCAGTACCGACACCCCCAACCCCGCCGCCACCAGGCCGATGATGGTCATCGCCTCCCCGGCCTCCTGGGCGAAGTGCGGGCTGAAGCCGGCATCGCGGGCCAGGTTGAGTAGTTGAGCGTAGAGGCCGCTGCCGTAGGTACGCGGGAAAAATACAAACGGCTCCTCGGCCAGTTGCGCCAGGTGCAGGCCGCGCTCGCTGCCTTCCACCAACGGATGGCCAGCGTTCAATACCGCGACCAAAGGCTCGCGCATCAACTCGATCACGCTTAGAGAATCCGGCAACGGCAGCGGGCGCATCAGGCCCACCTGAATCGACTCATCCACCAGCGACTCGGCCACCTCGGTGCTGCTCATTTCCTGCAAATTCAGGTGCACCGCCGGGAAGGCTTTACGAAACGCAAAGATCGCCTGTGGAATGCCGGAGTTGAATGGCGCCGACGAGGTGAAGCCGATCTTCAATTCGCCTAACTCGCCCAGTTGCGCGCGGCGCGCCACGTCGGCGGCTTTATCCACCTGCGCCAACACCAAACGCGCCTCGTGCAGGAACAATCGGCCGGCCTCGCTCAGCTCAACCCGACGATTGGTGCGCTCAAACAAGCGTGCGCCTACCTCCTGTTCCAGCGCCTGGATCTGCTGGCTCAACGGCGGTTGAGAGATGCCCAGCACCTGCGCGGCGCGGCCAAAATGCAGCTCTTCGGCGACGGCAATGAAGTACCGCAAGTGACGCAATTCCATGCAAACCTCATTAGGTCGTAAAACCTCTTAAACAGGTCGAACAATATATTGGAAAGAATCATTAGGCAGCTATATTCTTTTTCGTATTGCCAGTCCTGGCAGGCTTTTCCTCCCCGAGGTCCCCGTGAAATCTGCTGTCGCGCCATTCGCTCAAGAAGTCCCGCCCACCGCCTTGGATGAGGTGGTCGCTCAGCTCAATGACGCGTACATCGAAAAAGGCACGCCGATGTTCATGCGCACGGTGCTGGCGCTGTTCTCCGGCGGGTTTGCCACCTTTGCCCTGCTGTACTGCGTGCAGCCGATGATGCCGGCGCTGTCCCACGAGTTCTCCATCAATGCGGCGCAAAGCAGCCTGATCCTCTCTGTCGCTACAGCGATGCTGGCGCTGGGCCTGCTGATCACCGGGCCGATTTCCGACCGTTTGGGACGCAAGCCGGTGATGGTTGCCGCATTGTTCTGTGCCGCGCTGGCCACCATCGTCAGCGGCTTGATGCCGACCTGGGAAGGCATTCTGCTGATGCGTGCGCTGGTGGGCCTGTCGTTAAGCGGCTTGGCCGCCGTGGCGATGACGTACCTGAGCGAAGAGATCCACCCGCAGCACATCGGCCTGGCCATGGGCTTGTACATCGGCGGCAACGCGATTGGCGGCATGAGCGGGCGCCTGATCATCGGCGTGTTGATCGACTTTGTGAGCTGGCACACCGCAATGCTGATCATCGGCGCGCTGGCCCTGATCGCGGCCACGGTGTTCTGGAAAATCCTCCCCGAATCGCGCAACTTCCGCGCCAGCAGCCTCAAGCCGCGCAACCTGGTGGACGGTTTTGTCATGCACTTCAAGGACGCGGGCCTGCCGTGGCTGTTCCTCGAAGCCTTCCTGCTGATGGGCGCGTTCGTGACGATGTTCAACTACATCGGCTATCGCCTGCTGGCTTCACCCTACGAGCTGAGCCAGGCCGTGGTCGGCCTGCTGTCGCTGGTGTACCTGTCGGGCATCTACAGCTCGGCCAAAATCGGCTCCCTGGCCGACCGTCTCGGCCGCCGTCGCGTGCTGTGGGGCACCATCGTCTTGATGCTGTCGGGGATGCTGCTGACCTTGTTCACGCCGCTGTGGCTGGTGGTGCCGGGCATGCTGATTTTCACCTTCGGCTTCTTCGGCGCGCATTCGGTGGCCAGCAGCTGGATTGGGCGGCGGGCAGTGAAGGCCAAAGGGCAGGCGTCGTCGCTGTATCTGTTCTGCTACTACGTGGGGTCGAGTGTCGCGGGGACGGCGGGCGGGTTCTTCTGGCACTTTGCCGGGTGGAACGGGATTGGCGGGTTTATCGTGGCGTTGCTGATGGGTGCGCTGCTGGTGGCGCTGAAGCTGGCAAAATTGCCGCCGCTGGGGCACGTGAAGGCCTGACGCAGTCCTGCTTTTAATGTGGGAGCTGGCTTGCCTGCGATAGCAATAGTGAATTCACCACCGCCATCGCAGGCAAGCCAGCTCCCACATTTGGTTTGCGTTTTATTCGTGGTATTGCGCCGACAGCTCATGCACCGCACGCAGGAACGCGCCCGCATGCTCCGGGTTCACTTCCGGCGTGATGCCATGGCCGAGGTTGAACACGTGCCCGCTGCCCTTGCCATAGCTGGCCAGGATGCGGCCGACTTCGGTGCGGATCGCTTCCGGTTTGGCGTAGAGCACGGTCGGGTCCATGTTGCCTTGCAGCGCCACCTGGTTGCCGACGCGACGGCGGGCTTCGCCGAGGTCGCAGGTCCAGTCCAGGCCCAGTGCATCGGCGCCCGCATCAGCAATGCTTTCCAGCCACAGGCCGCCGCCTTTGGTGAACATGATCACCGGCACTTTGCGACCTTCGTGTTCGCGGATCAGGCCGCTGACGATCTTGCGCATGTAGGCCAGGGAGAACTCCTGGTAAGCCGCCGACGACAGGTTGCCGCCCCAGGTGTCGAAGATTTGCACCGCTTGCGCGCCGGCCATGATCTGGCCGTTGAGGTAGCTGGTAACCGACTGCGCCAGCTTGTCCAGCAGCAGGTGCATGGCTTGCGGGTTGTCGTAGAGCATGGCCTTGGTCTTGCGGAAGTCTTTCGATGAGCCGCCTTCGACCATATAAGTGGCCAGGGTCCATGGGCTGCCGGAGAAGCCGATCAGCGGCACGCGGCCGTTAAGCTCGCGGCGGATGGTGCTCACAGCGTCCATCACGTAACCGAGGTCTTTGTGCGGGTCCGGGATCGGCAGGGCTTCGATGTCGGCCAGGGTGCTGACGACTTTCTTGAAACGCGGGCCTTCGCCGGTTTCAAAATACAGGCCTTGGCCCATGGCGTCAGGGATGGTGAGGATATCGGAGAAGAGGATGGCCGCGTCCAGTTGTGGGTAGCGGTCCAGCGGCTGCATCGTGACTTCGCAGGCGAACTCCGGGTTCATGCACAGGCTCATGAAGTCGCCGGCATTGGCGCGACTGGCGCGGTATTCCGGCAGGTAGCGACCGGCCTGACGCATCATCCACACGGGCGTGATGTCTACGGGTTGCTTGAGCAGGGCGCGAAGGAAACGGTCGTTCTTGAGGGCAGTCATGTCGGCATCCGCAAAAAAAGTGCGGGCATTTTCTCAGAGCGCGACGCAAAAGGCACGGAGTGAGCCGTGCCTTTTGTCTATCGGGTCAATTTGTCGCGGTAATACCGTCGCAAGATCGTTCCCACGCTCCGCGTGGTAATGCCTCCTGTGACGCTCCGCGTCGCGCCAGTCGGGACGCAGAGCGTCCCTGGCTGCATGCCCACGCAGAGCGTGGGAACGATCATCAGACCTGCAGGTAATCCAGGATGCCTTCGGCGGCGTTGCGGCCTTCGAAGATCGCGGTCACTACCAGGTCAGAGCCGCGCACCATATCGCCACCGGCAAAGATTTTCGGGTTGCTGGTCTGGTGCTTGTACTGGCCTTGTTCCGGGGCGACTACGCGGCCCTGGCTGTCGGTCTGGATTTCGAACTGCTCGAACCACGGCGCCGGGCTTGGGCGGAAACCGAAGGCGATGACCACGGCGTCAGCCGGAATGATCTCTTCGGAACCCGGGATCGGCTCGGGGCTGCGACGGCCACGGGCGTCCGGCTCGCCAAGACGAGTCTCGACCACCTTCACGCCTTCGACACGGTCTTCACCGACGATGGCGATCGGCTGGCGGTTGTAGAGGAATTTCACGCCTTCTTCCTTGGCGTTCTTCACCTCTTTGCGCGAACCGGGCATGTTGGCTTCGTCACGGCGATAAGCACAGGTCACCGACTTGGCGCCCTGGCGGATCGAGGTGCGGTTGCAGTCCATCGCGGTGTCACCACCGCCCAGCACCACGACTTTCTTGCCTTTCATGTCGACGAAATCTTCCGGCGACTTTTCAAAGCCCAGGTTGCGGTTGACGTTGGCGATCAGGAAGTCGAGCGCGTCATACACGCCCGGCAGGTCCTCACCGGCAAAGCCGCCCTTCATGTAGGTGTAGGTGCCCATGCCCATGAACACGGCGTCGTATTCGGCGAGCAGTTGCTCCATGGTGATGTCTTTGCCGATTTCGGTATTGAGACGGAACTCGATACCCATGCCGGTGAAGACTTCACGACGGTGGCTCAGCACGGTTTTTTCCAGCTTGAACTCGGGGATGCCGAAGGTCAGCAGGCCGCCGATTTCCGGGTTCTTGTCGAACACCACCGGGGTCACGCCGCCGCGCACCAGCACGTCGGCACAGCCCAGGCCCGCCGGGCCTGCGCCGATGATCGCAACGCGTTTGCCGGTCGGCTTGACCTTGGACATGTCCGGGCGCCAGCCCATGGCGAACGCGGTGTCGGTGATGTACTTCTCCACCGAACCGATGGTCACCGCGCCGAAGCCGTCGTTAAGGGTGCAGGCACCCTCGCACAGACGGTCTTGCGGGCACACCCTGCCGCAGACTTCCGGCAGGGTGTTGGTCTGGTGCGACAGCTCGGCGGCGGCGAGGATGTTGCCCTCGGCCACCAGCTTGAGCCAGTTGGGAATGAAGTTGTGCACCGGGCACTTCCATTCGCAATACGGGTTACCGCACCCCAGGCAGCGGTGGGCCTGGTCGGCCGAGTGCTGGGGTTTGAAGGGTTCGTAGATTTCCACGAACTCTTTCTTGCGTTGACGCAACAGTTTCTTCTTCGGATCTTTGCGCCCGACATCGATGAACTGGAAGTCGTTATTCAGACGTTCAGCCATGTTAAAACCTCATCAAACTCTTCAGGCGCATATCACTGCGGGTTGGCACGGATGCTGGAAAGCAACGATTTCAGGTTGGCAGCCTTGGGCTTGACCAGCCAGAAACGACGCAGGTAATCATCGAGGTTTTCGGCGAGGTTACGGCCCCATTCGCTGCCGGTCTCCTCGACGTACTCGTCCAGCACGTGCTGCAAGTGGTTCCGGTAGGATTCCATGGCTTCGCCGCTGATCCGCTGGATCTCGACCAACTCGTGGTTGACCTTGTCGACGAAGGTGTTGTCCTGGTCGAGCACGTAGGCGAAACCGCCGGTCATGCCCGAACCGAAGTTGTAACCGGTCTTGCCCAGTACCGCGACAAAGCCACCGGTCATGTACTCGCAGCAGTGATCGCCAGTGCCTTCCACCACGGTGTGGGCACCGGAGTTACGCACGGCGAAACGCTCACCGGCAGTACCGGCAGCGAACAGCTTGCCACCGGTGGCACCGTACAAGCAGGTGTTGCCGATGATGGCACTGTCCTGAGTCTTGTAAATGCTGCCTTTAGGCGGAACGATCACCAGCTTGCCACCGGTCATGCCCTTGCCCACATAGTCGTTGGCGTCGCCTTCGAGGTACATGTGCAGGCCGCCGGCGTTCCACACGCCAAAGCTCTGGCCGGCAGTGCCGTTGAAGCGGAAGGTGATCGGCGCTTTCGCCATGCCTTGGTTGCCGTGCTTGCGCGCGATTTCGCCGGAGATGCGTGCGCCGATCGAACGGTCGCAGTTGCAGATATCCAGGGCAAAGTCGCCACCGCTGGCGTCATTGATCGAGGAACTGGCCAGCTCGACCATCTTCTCGGCCAACAGGCCTTTGTCGAACGGCGGGTTGCGGTCCACCTGGCAGAATTGTGGCTTGTCTGCCGGGATGTGATCGCTGCCCAACAGCGGCGTCAGGTCCAGGTGCTGTTGCTTGGCGGTCTGGCCTTCGAGGATGTCGAGCAGGTCGGTACGACCGATCAGTTCTTCCAGCGAACGCACGCCCAGCTTGGCCAGCCACTCACGGGTCTCTTCGGCGACGTAGGTGAAGAAGTTCACCACCATGTCGACGGTGCCGATGTAGTGATCCTTGCGCAGCTTCTCGTTCTGAGTGGCGACGCCGGTGGCGCAGTTGTTCAGGTGGCAGATGCGCAGGTATTTGCAGCCCAGGGCGATCATGGGCGCAGTACCGAAGCCGAAGCTTTCGGCGCCGAGGATCGCGGCCTTGATCACGTCCAGGCCGGTTTTCAGGCCGCCGTCGGTCTGTACCCGCACCTTGCCGCGCAGGTCGTTGCCGCGCAGGGTCTGGTGGGTTTCGGCCAGGCCGAGCTCCCACGGCGCGCCGGCATACTTGATGGACGTCAGCGGCGAAGCGCCGGTGCCGCCGTCATAACCGGAGATGGTGATCAGGTCGGCATAGGCCTTGGCCACACCGGCGGCAATGGTGCCTACGCCGGCTTCTGCCACGAGTTTCACCGAGACCAGCGCCTGCGGGTTGACTTGTTTCAAGTCGAAAATCAGTTGCGACAAGTCTTCAATCGAATAGATGTCGTGGTGCGGCGGCGGCGAAATCAGGGTGACGCCCGGCACTGCGTAACGCAGCTTGGCGATCAGACCGTTGACCTTGCCGCCAGGCAGCTGGCCGCCTTCGCCGGGCTTGGCGCCCTGGGCAACCTTGATCTGCAGCACTTCGGCGTTGACCAGGTATTCCGGGGTCACACCAAAGCGGCCAGTGGCGACCTGCTTGATTTTCGAGCTTTTGATGGTGCCGTAGCGCGCCGGGTCTTCGCCGCCTTCGCCGGAGTTGGAGCGCGCACCCAGGCGGTTCATGGCTTCGGCCAGGGCTTCGTGGGCTTCAGGCGACAAGGCGCCCAAAGAGATACCAGCGGAGTCGAAGCGCTTGAGGATCGATTCCAATGGCTCGATTTCGCTGATGGCCAGCGGCGTATCCAGGGTCTTCACCTTGAACAAATCGCGGATCATCGACACCGGGCGGTTATCCACCAGCGCGGTGTATTCCTTGAACTTGGCGTAGTCGCCCTGCTGCACAGCGGCTTGCAGGGTGCTGACCACGTCCGGGTTGTACGCGTGGTATTCGCCGCCGTGTACGAACTTGAGCAGGCCGCCTTGCTGGATCGGCTTGCGCGCGCTCCAGGCTTCGGCTGCCAGGGCTTTCTGTTCGGCTTCGATGTCGACGAAACGTGCGCCCTTGATACGGCTCGGCACACCACGGAAGCTCAGTTCGCAAACCTCTTCGGACAGGCCGATGGCTTCGAACAGCTGTGCGCCACGGTAAGACGTGACCGTGGAGATGCCCATCTTAGACAGGATCTTCAGCAAGCCCTTGGTGATGCCCTTACGGTAGTTCTTGAACACCTCATAGAGGTCGCCCAGCACTTCACCGGTACGGATCAGGTCACCGAGCACTTCGTACGCGAGGAACGGGTAAACCGCCGAGGCGCCGAAACCGATCAACACTGCGAAGTGATGCGGGTCGCGGGCAGTAGCAGTTTCCACGAGGATGTTGGAGTCGCAACGCAGGCCTTTTTCGGTCAGGCGGTGGTGCACCGCGCCGGTGGCCAAGGAGGCGTGGATCGGTAGCTTGCCCGGCGCGATGTGGCGGTCGGTCAGCACGATCTGGGTACGACCGGCGCGCACAGCTTCTTCGGCCTGATCGGCGACGTTGCGCACAGCGGCTTCAAGGCCGAGGCTCTCGTCGTAGTTCAGGTCGATGATCTGGCGGTCGAAGCCTGGGCGATCCAGGGTCATCAACGAGCGCCATTTAGCCGGAGAAACGACCGGCGAGCTGAGGATCACACGGGAGGCGTGCTCAGGCGATTCCTGGAAGATGTTGCGCTCGGCACCGAGGCACACTTCCAACGACATCACGATGGCTTCGCGCAGCGGGTCGATCGGCGGGTTGGTGACCTGCGCAAACTGCTGACGGAAATAGTCGTACGGCGTGCGCACACGCTGGGACAGCACGGCCATTGGCGTGTCATCGCCCATGGAGCCGACCGCCTCATAGCCTTGCTCGCCGAGCGGACGCAGCACTTGGTCGCGCTCTTCGAACGTGACCTGGTACATCTTCATGTACTGCTTGAGCTGGTCGACGTCGTAGAAAGCCGAACCGTGGTCGTTGTCTTCCATGGTCGCCTGGATGCGCAGGGCGTTCTTGCGCAGCCATTGCTTGTACGGGTGACGCGACTTCAAGCGGTTATCGATGGCGTCGGTGTCGAGGATCTGCCCGGTTTCAGTGTCCACGGCCAGGATCTGGCCTGGGCCTACACGGCCTTTGGCGATCACGTCTTCAGGCTTGTAGTCCCACACGCCGATTTCCGACGCCAGGGTGATAAAACCGTTGGTGGTGGTAACCCAACGCGCCGGGCGCAGGCCGTTACGGTCGAGCAGGCACACCGCGTAGCGGCCGTCGGTCATGACCACGCCAGCCGGGCCGTCCCACGGTTCCATGTGCATCGAGTTGTACTCGTAGAATGCACGCAGGTCCGGGTCCATGGTCTCGACGTTCTGCCACGCTGGCGGAATGATCATGCGCACGCCACGGAACAGGTCGATGCCGCCGGTGACCATCAGTTCGAGCATGTTGTCCATGCTGGAGGAGTCGGAGCCCACGCGGTTGACCAGCGGGCCGAGCTCTTCGAGGTCCATCAAATCGTTGGCGAACTTGGTGCGACGGGCCACAGCCCAGTTGCGGTTGCCGGTGATGGTGTTGATCTCGCCGTTGTGGGCGAGGAAGCGGAATGGCTGAGCCAGCGGCCATTTCGGCAGGGTGTTGGTGGAGAAGCGCTGGTGGAACACGCAGATTGCGGTTTGCAGGCGCTCGTCGCTCAGGTCCGGATAGAAGGCGGTCAGATCCGCCGGCATCATCAGGCCTTTATAAATGATGGTCTTGTGCGAAAAGCTGCAGATGTAGTGGTCGGTGTCAGCGGCGTTGGAGACCGACGAACGACGACGCGACGTGAACAGCTTGATCGCCATGTCCTGATCGCTGAGGCCATCGCCTGCGATGAACACTTGTTCGATCTGCGGCAGGCGCTCCAGGGCCAGGCGGCCGAGCACGCTGGTGTCGATCGGCACTTTGCGCCAGCCAACCAGTTGCAGGCCGGCGGCCAGGATCTCGCGGTTCATGTTCTCGCGAGCGGCTTCGGCTTTCACCGGGTCCTGGTTGAAGAACACCATGCCCACGGCGTACTGCTTGGGCAGGTCGACCGCAAATTGCTCTTTTGCGACAGCGCGCAGGAACTGGTCGGGCTTTTGAATCAGCAAGCCGCAACCGTCACCGGTCTTGCCGTCGGCGTTGATCCCACCGCGGTGGGTCATGCAGGTCAGGGCCTCGATGGCCGTTTGCAAAAGGGTATGACTGGGCTCGCCCTGCATGTGGGCTATCAGGCCGAAACCGCAGTTATCCTTGAATTCATCGGGTTGGTACAGACCTGCTTTCATAGACACTTTCTCACCAGGCTGCCTCTTATACCGAGGCAAATTTCTTTTCAATTCAACCGGTTACCTTCCACGCCGAACGTACGCCGGCTTAGCGGGGGCAAAAGGGAGGTCATTGTACACACCGACACGAACGCTCACAAATTTAGCGACGAAATGTCGCAAATCTATGTCGCATTTATGAAAGGTTTAAAGCGATATGCTGTGCTAGTCAAAACTTTTTTAATTCTGACTGCTACGACTCAAAAGCTACGTGACGCAGACACCACAAAGCGCGCGGCCTTCAGGGCTGCACGCTGTGTTGTTTTTTTGAGGTGCTGAGAGAGCGGCCTGGGTAAGGCCGCCGGGTCTTCAGCGAGCTGTTGCGAGTTCTTGTTGAACGCTGCCGACAGTGCGAGGCCAAGGTTTACCAGCCTGAACCTTCGCTGGCAAGGCCTTGATCGCAGAATCAGCTGCGGCACGGCTTGGGAAGCTGCCGTAGGTGATCACGTAGAGAGGCTTGCCGTTGAGCACTTTCTTGAAATAACGGTACTGGCCGCCCTGCTCTTTCACGAACGCCTGGGCGTTGGCTTCGGAGCTGGTGCCCAGGATCTGCACCACGAAATTACCCGTTGGCTGGCTGGTGTACCAGCTGCTACCGGCGGCGGCAGGCGCAGCGGCCTTGGCAACGGCGGCAGGTTTTTCAGCAGGCTTGGCGGCCGGTGCCGGCTTGGCCACTGGCGCAGGCACAACAGGCTTGGCAACTGGAGCAGGCTTGGCAATGGCGACGGTCGGCGCCGGCGTCGGCTTGGCGACCGGAGCGGCTGCCGGGCCAGCCGGGACGCCGGCAGGCGGTGCGGTGGTGGTCACGGTGGGCGGCGTGGCGCTGGAGCCTTCCACCGGCACACCGTCATCACCTTCGGAGATACCACCGGCGGCTTCAGCGAGCGGGCCGCGCATCACCGGCTGGCCGACCATCGGCAGGTTGGTCGGTTGGCCGGAATTGGCGAATTCGACATTTGGCGTGGGCTTGCCCAGTGGCAACTGCGCCTGTTCGGTTGGCGCGCCGGCAGTGGCGGGTGCCTTGCTGCGACCCGGGATCAACCAGGCAGCAGCGACAGCGACCACGACAACGGCAGAAATCGCCAATACGTGCTTCTTAGGCATAGTAAACCCCATCTTTGGACGCTTAACCGCAGAGCGGCTGGCAATCATGGCTTCGATCAAGGCATCGCGGGCAACCTGGTTGATGGTGCCAGGCCAGCCGTCGGAGCTTTCGTGAATATCAGAGATCTGATTTGCCGTGAAAAGTTCGATACCGGCACCGGCGCCTTCGAGGCGTTGAGCCAGGTATTCGCGGGTTTCTTCCTCTTCGTAAGGCTGCAGCTCGATGACGTGGAACAGCTCCTGCTCGCCACTGATCTGCTCCAGATCAGCGATCAGCGACGACTCGCCAAACAGGAACACATGCGGGCGACCTTCCGGCGTACCGGCAGCCAGCGCCAGCAGCGCTTCCAGGGCAGATTCGTCGAGCTGCTCGGCATCGTCCACCAGCAAGTAGACTTCCTGGCCGGTCAGACCCAACTGCACAACCTGCTTGAGGATCGCGTTCGGCTCGGCATTGGCAACGTTCAGCGCCTGGGCCACTTGGCGCAGTACGCCGGCCGCATCACCGGCACCACGGGCCGACACCACCACGCTCTGTACCGATTGCTTGTTGGTGCTGGCAACCAGCGCCTGGCGAAGCAGGGTCTTGCCGCTGCCCAACGGGCCGGTCACTACCAGCAACAGTTGGCTGTAGCGCGCCAGGTGGTGCAACTGACCGAGCACCGGCTTGCGCTGGGCCGGGAAGAATTTGAAGCCCGGCACCCGTGGAGCAAAAGGGTCGTGGCTTAACTGGTAGTGGCCGAGGAACGCCTCGTCGGCATGCAAACTAGTCATCGGGATCTTATTAACCTTTAAGCTGGGCCAGGGCGCGGTAATCCGCTCCCAGCGTGGCCTGTAAAATCTCTTTCGGATAATCGTCGGTCACTACCGCTTCACCCATATGGCGCAGCAGCACCAGTCGCAGGCGACCGTCGATCACTTTCTTGTCGATTGCCATATGTTCGAGGAAATCCGCCTCGGTCATCTCTTCCGGCGGAATAACCGGCAAACCGGCGCGCTGGAACAGATGGATGCCGCGATCACGCTCCTGGGCGCTGATCCAGCCCAGGCGCTGCGACATTTCCAGTGCCATTACTGTGCCAGCCGCCACGGCTTCCCCGTGCAACCACACACCATAGCCCATGTGCGTTTCGATCGCATGGCCGAAGGTGTGGCCAAGGTTCAGGGTGGCGCGCACACCGGACTCCCGTTCGTCGGCATTCACCACCAGCGCCTTGGCGGCGCATGAGCGGGAAATCGCTTCGGTCAGTGCCACCTGGTCCAGGGCACGCAGGGCGTCCATGTGTTCTTCGAGCCAGGTCAGGAACGGCTCGTCACAAATCAGCCCGTACTTGATGACTTCCGCCAAACCGGCCGACAGCTCGCGCGGCGGCAAGGTGTTGAGGGTCGCGGTGTCGATCAGCACGGCTTGTGGTTGGTAGAACGCACCCACCATGTTCTTGCCCAGCGGGTGGTTGATGCCGGTCTTGCCGCCCACCGACGAATCGACCTGGGACAACAAGGTGGTCGGCACCTGGATAAAGTCCACGCCGCGCTGGTAGCACGCTGCGGCAAAGCCGGCCATGTCGCCGATCACACCGCCGCCCAGGGCGACCACCGTGGTACGCCGGTCATGCCGTGCAGTCAGCAGGCCGTCAAAGATCAGTTGCAGGGTTTCCCAGTTCTTGTGGGCCTCACCGTCAGGCAGGATCACCGAAATCACCGAGTAGGCCGCAAGGCTGCGGCTCAGACGCTCAAGATACAGCGGCGCGACCGTTTCATTGGAGATGATCGCCACTTGCCGACCGGCAATGTGCGGTGCGAGCAACTCGGGCAGGTCCAACAGACCTTCGCCAATATGGATTGGGTAGCTGCGCTCGCCTAGATCGACCTTAAGTGTCTGCATGTGTCCCCGCGTGAAGAAATATGTACGATCGGCAACGCTCGGAATTTCGTCGCCTGATGGCTCTGCGCCATACCCCGGAGGTTGATGGCGCGCCGCCGAGAATAGCGCATTTCGGGCCTGGCTTTAACGGGGTGGCAACTGCTGCAAACGCTCAAGAATGTCGAGAACCACCATTCGAGGCGGCCGCTCATCGGTTTCGACCACCAGATCGGCGATTTCCCGATACAGCGGATCGCGCAGCGTGAGCAAGTCCCGCAAGGTTTTTGCCGGGTCTGCGGTGCGCAGCAATGGGCGATTGCGATCGCGGGCGGTACGCCCTACCTGCTGCTCGACCGATGCATGCAAATAGACCACGCGACCCCCGGCATGCAGCGCCCGGCGGTTTTCATCGCGCATCACTGCACCGCCGCCGGTGGCCAATACCACGCCATCGCAGCCGCACAGCTCGGCAATCATCGCCTGCTCGCGGTCGCGAAAGCCCAGTTCGCCTTCCTTATCGAAGATCCATGGGATATTGGCACCCGTGCGCAATTCAATTTCCTTGTCGGAATCTTTGAACGGCAGGCGCAGCTCTTTGGCCAGCAAACGGCCGATGGTGCTTTTTCCAGCCCCCATCGGTCCTACAAGAATCAAATTTCGCACAGAATCAACGACTCACAGCAATCGCCTGGTTATTCATAATACGCGGAGTCAGGAATACCAGCAGCTCGGATTTTTTCTCCGCCAGCACATCGCGCCGGAAAAGGCGGCCAAGATACGGCACATCGCCCAAAAATGGCACTTTATCTACCACTTTGCTTTGGGTATTGGAGAAAACCCCGCCAATGACGATGGTCTCGCCATCCTTGACCCGCACCTTGGCGTTGACCTCGTTTTTCTTGATCGGCGGTACGTCGTTGAGCTTGTTCAGGTAGTCAGGCTCATCCTTGGTGACCTTGACCTCCATGATCACCCAGCCGTCAGGGGTGATTTGCGGGGTCACCTCCAGCGACAGCGAGGCCTCCTTGAACGACACCGAAGTGGCCCCACGCGAGCTGGACTCCTGATAAGGAATCTCGGTGCCCTTGAGGATGCGCGCGGTTTCCTTGTCGGAAGTGACCACCTTGGGCTGTGAGACGATCTCGCCGTTGCCGGTTTTTTCCATGGCCGTCAGCTCCAGGTCCAGCAACAGGTTGTCGGTAATAAAAGCGATGCCCAGGCCAGCCGTACCGGTAAGCGAGCCCATATCGACAAACGGCGAACTGGGCGGATTCTCCGGTGGCTCCGCGCCCTCGGCCAACTCTTTGCTGATACCGCCCGCGCCCCAGTTGCCGCGATTGAGCCGCCCGCCCCAGCGCACGCCCAGGCTTTTGTCGTAATCGACATTGGCTTCGACAATCCGCGCCTCGATCATCACTTGGCGTACCGGCACATCCAACTGCGTCACGATGCGCCGCAGCTCGTCAATTCGCTCGCGGGTCTGGTAGGCGATGATGTTGTTGGTGCGATCATCGACCGCCACCGAGCCGCGCTCATCGGTAAAGCCGTCAACGCCTGTCACCGACTGAAACAGCTTGGCCAGGTCCGCCGCCTTGGCGTAATTGACCTGCAACAGCTCGCGCCGCAAGGGCGCCAGCTCTTCCATCTGCTTGCGCGACTCCAGCGCCAGCAGCTCGCGGGCCGCCAACTCTTCGGCAGGCGCCACCAGCAAAACGCCGGCCTTCACGCGCTTATCCAAGCCTTTGGTTTGCAGCACCAGATCCAGCGCCTGATCCCAGGGCACGTCCTTGAGCCGCAAAGTGATCGAGCCTTGCACTTCATCACTGGCCACCAGATTAAGCCCGGCCACATCCGCAATTTGCTGCAACACGGCGCGCAAATCGATGTTCTGGAAGTTGAGGGTCAGCGTGTCGCCGCTGTAGGCGCCACTGGGAACCACGCTGCCAGGAGGCGGCAGTTGGATCAGATCGACGCGATTGGGCACAGCAAATGCCATCGGTGCCGTGAACGCTATCCATAGCGCCACACCGAAGGACGAGAAAGTCCTTTTCATTGTTTGATTCCGTTATGAGTTGACGTTTAACACCAGGGTTCGCGAACGCGCAAGCCATGCGCCCTGTTCGTCCGGGAACAGTTCGACCAGTTCGATATGGCCGGAATGAATGGCCGTGACCCGGCCATGGTTAGGCCCCAGGTAGTCGCCAACCGCCAGCCGGTGCACGCCAGAAGGTGTGCGCAGCAGGGCGAAGGTTTGCAGGCCATGGGGCAGTGCTTCGACCGACACCGCATTGATTGAAAGCGTGCCGACCATTTCGAACTGGTCGACGGCCAGGCCTTCCAGCGTGCCGCGCTTGCGCGCCAGGTCCGGCGCAAGAGCGGGTTGGCCCGGCATGTGGTCGACCTGCGCCGCAGGCGGCTGGAACGGGTCACGCAGGGACGCAGCGTCGTAGACAAAGTGCGACCCCGGCTCGACAGCCGCCCCGGACGTGCCGCGCGCGGACATGCCACGATAAGTCTTGGCCAGCAAATCAAGGCGCAATAACGCCCCTTCAGACCGAAGCACCACATCATGCACAGTGACGATCCGCGGCAAGCCACCCAGGGCACTCACGAAGCTCGCCAGGTCGTGGTAGGCGCCAAACACACCGACTTGTACCGGTTCCTCGATGTAGAACGGCTGCGCCTGTTCATCCAGCACCGTGACACCTTCGACCACCAAACCGTTGGCCGCCGCCAGCCGCGCCATGTCTTCGAGCAAGCCCGGCATGTCCGATTCGCCGGGCAACTGCCGTAACAGCTCGGCAACCTGCGCCTGCACTCTCTGGGCCTGATGGGCACGTACCTCAAGATCGGCGGCCAGGCCGGTCTTTTGCGTCAGTTGCTGTTGCAACGTCAGCGTCTGCGCTTGCAGCCCGTGCAACTGTTCGCGTGCCGGGGCCAGCAGCCAACCATCGCCCACTCCCCACACCAATCCCCCCAACGCGCAGCCGAGCAGAATCCTGGCCGGTAAGGGCCATTTGGCAGCGTTGTGAGAAAGCGTGGAAAAGTCGAGCCTGGGCAGGCTCAAGGCTGGGCCTCGGTGGATTCCCCTTGGCGCACCATCAACTGGAATTCGTTGCCGCCCCCTTGGCCCTGCGCACGCACATGCTGCAACCGGGTTGCGTGGGCACCTTCAGAGGCTTCGAGGCGGCGCATCAGCTGAGCGATATCCTGGCTGGACTCGGCACTGCCACTGACACTCACCGTATTGCCCTTGGCAACCACCTCATGCAGGTGCACCCCATCGGGCACGGCACGGGCGAGCTGGTCCAATAGTTGGGCGCCGGCCGAGCGGGATTCCTGCAGGTCCTGTACGACCTTCATTCGCGCGGCCAATTGCTGGCTCTGCTCCTGCAAGTCATCGATGGTCTTGAGGCGCGAGTCCTGGATGGCGACGTTTTTGTTCAATTGGCTGTTGCGCGTCACTTGCCGGTCGATCGCCTGATCGATGACCTGGTCCGCCAGCCACACCGCCGCGAGAGCCACACCGGCGAACCCCAGCAGAAATATCAGGAAGTACTTGCGCCGCCGTTCTGCCTGCGCCTGGCGCCAAGGCAAAAGATTGATTCGTGTCATCCAGCGAAACTCCTCAGGGCCAGCCCGCAAGCAATTCCCATCCCGTGAGCATCCACGGCCCATTGTGCGCCATCGACTCGATGGCCCGGCATGAAGCTGGCGAAATCCTGACGGCAAGCGCGCTCCAATGCAAACCCTTCGACGTCCACCACCCGCGCAACCAGCCCGGCCAGGGCCAAAACCGCGGCGCGGGCCTCGACCTGCTCCTTAAGGCACGCAGCCAGCACCACCTCGACCCGCGCCGAGTCCTGAGGCGAAGGGCCGCGCACCTGAAAGTCGATGGCAACGTCATCCAGTGGGTAAGGAATGTACTGGTCGGCTTCCATCTGGATCATCCACGCCATCTCCTCGTCACTGAGCCCCGCCTCCATGTCGATCACCCGCGTGATGACCGACGGCCCCGACACCGCCACTGCCGCCTGCCGGGCGGACGTGTGCAACCGTGACAACGCCTGTTGCAGCGCCTGGGCCACCCCTTCAAGGTCCAACAATGTGCCGTCGACGACCGCATTGGCGGGCAGCCCCTGCGTGACGTATGCCTTGACGCGGTAAGCGCCGGCGGTGTGGTCCAGTTCAATCAGCTTGATACCGGTGTCATTGATGTCGACGCCCAACAGGGTGTCGGCTTTACGCCTGAAAAATCCCTTTCGCATAAAACTCCCTAAAACTTTGCCTGTCATACCGCCTGATTGCCGCTGGGAATCGTGCATTCGGTCGACTTGTTTGGCCGCCACGAATGACGCCCCAGGCCGAAAATGCTTTAATGCCCAGCGTTTTTTCCCGCTTTTTCCTGCTGCTCGGGTCGATCCATCGTTTGCCATGCATGCCCCGACGCGTAACTCATTCTTTTCTCTGGAAATCCAAAAGCCTTGATTCGTCTGCTGAAGTTTTTCGGGTACTCCATTGTCGCGATCGTCTGCGGGCTGCTGCTCGTACTCAGCGGGGCCTACCTCTACCTTAGTCCGGGTTTGCCTTCCGTAGAGGCACTCAGAAGTATCCAGTTGCAGATTCCTTTGCGGGTCTACAGCAGCGATGAAAAACTGATCGCGGAGTTCGGCGAAATGCGCCGCACACCGATCCGTTTCGCCGACATTCCACCCAATTTCATCAACGCCCTGCTCTCGGCTGAAGACGATAATTTCGCCAACCACTACGGCGTCGACCCAAGCAGCCTGGTGCGCGCAGCGACCCAGTTGGTAAAAAGCGGACACATTCAATCCGGCGGCAGCACCATCACCATGCAGGTGGCGAAGAACTTCTTCCTCACCAGCGAGCGCAGTTTTTCGCGCAAGGCCACCGAAATTCTGTTGGCGCTGCAGATCGAACGTCAGCTGACCAAGGACGAAATCCTTGAGCTGTACGTCAACAAGATCTACCTGGGCAACCGCGCCTACGGGATCGAGGCCGCTTCGCAGGTGTACTACGGCAAGTCGATTCGTGACGCCAGCCTGGCGCAGATGGCAATGATCGCCGGCCTGCCCAAGGCGCCGTCGCGCTTCAACCCGCTGGCCAACCCGGCGCGCAGCAAGGAGCGTCGCGACTGGATCCTGGGGCGCATGTACAAGCTGGGCAAAATCGACCAGGCCGCCTACGAGAGCGCCGTGGCCGAGCCGCTGAACGCCAGCTACCACGTGCCGACACCGGAAGTGAATGCGCCATATATCGCTGAAATGGCGCGAGCCGAGATGGTTGGCCGTTATGGCAGCGAGGCCTACACCGAAGGCTTCCGCGTGACCACGACTATTCCGAGCAACCTGCAGGAAATCGCCAACAATTCCGTACGCGACGGTTTGGTGACCTACGACCAGCGCCATGGCTACCGTGGCCCCGAATCGCGCCTGCCGGGCAAGACCCTGAGCGCCTGGACCACCGAGCTGGGCAAACAGCGCCCGATCAGCGGCCTGGAGCCCGCCATCGTCACCCAGGTGAAGAAGGATGGCGTGCAAGTGCTCACCCGCAGCGGCGAAGGCCATGTGTCGTGGGACAGCATGAAGTGGGCACGCCCGTTCCTGAACACCAACAGCATGGGCCCGATGCCCAAGCAGCCGTCGGACGTGGCGCAGGTCGGTGATTTGATCCGCGTGCAACGCCAGAAAGACGACAGCCTTAAATTCAGCCAAGTGCCTGTAGCCCAAGGCGCCCTGGTGTCCCTGGACCCGCAGAACGGTGCGATCCGTGCACTGGTCGGCGGGTTTGCCTTCGAGCAGAGCAACTACAACCGCGCCACCCAGGCCAAGCGCCAGCCTGGCTCGAGCTTTAAGCCGTTCGTGTACAGCGCCGCGCTGGATAACGGCTACACCGCCGCCAGCCTGGTCAACGACGCACCGATCGTGTTTGTCGACGAGTACCTGGACAAGGTCTGGCGCCCGAAGAACGACACCAACACCTTCCTCGGCCCGATCCGTATTCGCGAGGCACTGTACAAGTCGCGCAACCTGGTATCGATCCGCCTGCTGCAGGCCATGGGCGTGGGCAAGACCATCGACTACATGACGCGCTTCGGCTTCGCCAAGTCGGACCTGCCGCCTAACCTGTCCCTGGCGCTGGGCACCGCGACCCTCACGCCGATGGAAATCGCTACCGGCTGGAGCACCTTTGCCAACGGCGGCTACAAGATCACGCCGTACCTGATCGACAAGATCGAAAGCCGCAATGGCGATACCCTGTTCACCGCCAACCCGCCACGCGTGCCGGGCGACGTGGTCAACGGTGTGGCTGCACCCGATGGCATTGCAGCACCGAACAACGGTGGCATCACCATTGAGCCGACACCAGGCGCAGCACCGGCCGCCAATGCCACCGTGCCCACCGAACCACAGGCACCGGCAGTGGCCGAGCGCGTGGTGGATGGCCGTACCACTTACATCCTCAACAGCATCCTGGAAGACGTGATCAAGAAAGGCACCGGCCGCCGCGCCCTGGCCTTGGGCCGCGCAGATATCGCCGGCAAGACCGGTACCACCAACGAATCCAAGGACGCCTGGTTCTCCGGCTACAACGCCGATTACGTGACCACCGTGTGGACCGGTTACGACCAACCGGAAAGCCTGGGCCGCCGTGAGTTTGGTGGCACCGTCGCACTGCCGATCTGGATGAGCTACATGGGCGCGGCCTTGAAGGACAAGCCGCTGCATACCCAGGCCGAGCCGGAAGGCATCCTCAGCCTGCGGATCGACCCGGTGAGCGGCCGTGCAGCATCGCCAAGCACGCCGAATGCGTACTTCGAGCTGTTCAAGAGCGAAGACACGCCGCCGTCGGTCAACGAGCTGGGCAACGGCGTTGCACCGGGCAGCCCGCTGCCGGCGGATGAGGCGGCGCCGATCGATTTGTTCTAGTGAAATCAGTGGCCCGGCACAGCTCCCATGTGGGAGCTGGCTTGCCTGCGACGGCGGTGTATCCGCCACTGAGTCACCCCCTGATACACCGCCATCGCGGGCAAGCCCGGCTCCCACAGGGTTTACCTGGCGCCTGAAGACCGCATTCAGCCAGCCACAAAAAAAGCCCCGACTCGCAAGAGCCGGGGCTTTTTGTGGGTGCGCTACAACGGCTTAGCCGTTGAACACATCATCCACGCTTTGCAGCGGGTAGTGCTTCGGATACGGCAGGGTAGCCACACCGGTCTCGATGGCGGCTTTGGCCACGGCATCCGAGATCAGGGTGATCAGGCGCTTATCCATTGGTTTCGGGATGATGTACTCACGACCGAATGCCAGCGGGGCACCACCGTAGGCATCGCACACGTCCTGAGGTACCGGCAGCTTGGCCAGTTCGCGCAGGGCGTTGGCGGCAGCCACTTTCATCTCTTCGTTGATGCGCTTGGCGCGAACGTCCAGGGCACCACGGAAGATGAACGGGAAGCCCAACACGTTGTTGACCTGGTTCGGGTAGTCCGAACGGCCGGTGGCCATGATCACGTCGTTGCGAGTGGCGTGGGCCAGCTCAGGCGAGATCTCCGGGTCCGGGTTGGAGCAGGCGAACACGATCGGGTTGGCCGCCATGGACTTCAGGCCTTCGGCGCTCAGCAGGTTCGGGCCGGACAGGCCAACGAACACGTCGGCACCGTCGAGGGCGTCAGCCAGGGTGCGCTTGTCGGTAGCGTGGGCAAACATCGCCTTGTACTGGTTCAGATCGGTACGCTCGGACTGCACAACGCCCTTGCTGTCGACCATGAAGATGTTTTCAAGCTTGGCGCCCATGCTCACCAGCAACTTCATGCAGGAGATGGCGGCAGCACCAGCACCCAGGCAGACGATCTGTGCGTCAGCCAGGGTTTTGCCGGCGATTTCCAGGGCGTTGATCATGCCGGCCGCAGTAACGATTGCGGTGCCGTGCTGGTCATCGTGGAATACCGGGATGTCGCACTGTTCGATCAGGGCCTTTTCGATCTCGAAGCACTCAGGTGCCTTGATGTCTTCCAGGTTGATGCCACCGAAGGTGATGGAAATGCGCTTTACGGTGTCGATGAAAGCTTGTGGGCTTTCGGAGTCGACTTCGATGTCGAAAACGTCAATGCCGGCAAAGCGCTTGAACAGCACGCCTTTACCTTCCATGACTGGCTTGGACGCCAATGGGCCGAGGTTGCCCAGGCCGAGAATCGCGGTGCCATCGGAAATCACTGCAACCAGGTTGCCTTTGCCGGTGTACTTGTACGCCAGTTCAGGGTCGCGGGCGATTTCACGTACGGGCTCGGCAACGCCAGGGCTGTAGGCCAGCGACAGGTCGCGGGCAGTGGCAGTGGCTTTGGTGAGCTCTACACTCAGCTTTCCTGGACGAGGATGGGCATGATATTCGAGAGCGGCAGTTTTCAAATCAGACATATCGGCATTCCGCTTTTACTGTTGGTCGACGGACCGCCGAGGATACGCGTGTGAGAAAGTCCCCACAAGACTGGTCAGTCACTCCCGTCAAGGGCCGTGCACTAAGACTTTCGGCCAAGAGCCACGGGATATAAGGGTTTAACTGTTCACAATCGAGATAAAAAATGTCTACAATTTTTTATTAAAATTGCTTTGAGTGCAGCACAATCAAATCGCAGGTGCAAAAAAGGCGCCCACAAGGGGCGCCTTTTTAACAGCTTGCAAAAACCCTGAGGGCTTTTGAGCCTTACTCTGCAGCAGCAGGCTTCTTGCCGAAAGCACCAAAGCGATCTGCGAAGCGCTGTACACGGCCGCCGGTGTCCAGAGTTTTCTGCTTACCGGTGTAGAACGGGTGGCACTCGTTGCATACGTCAGTACCCAGTGGCTTGCACAGGTTCGAACGTGTTTCGAACTTGTTGCCGCAGCTGCAGGTTACTTCGATAGTTTCGTACGCTGGATGGATATCGGCTTTCATGGTGACTTCCTCGGGCTAGCGTGCCGCCACTCGACACTATTGTCGAATACCGCACGTAATTAGGCCGCGGATTCTACCAGACCTTTTTAAACGCGCAAGCGGCGCCTCCCGTGGTTTACCCACATAAAAGCCCCTTTCATCAGAAAAACCTCGGCATACCCAAGGCTGCCCCTGTCTGCTAGGCTCCCGCCCCTGCGCCACCGCCTGCCTTTATATGAGACTCCCCGCGTGCCCGACGCCATTTTGCGCCTAGCCCTGCCCTCGCCCCTGCGCCGCCTGTTCGACTACCGGGCCCCGGCCGGCGTGTTGCGGGCGCAGTTGCAGCCAGGCATGCGCGTGCGCGTGCCGTTTGGCCGTCGCGAGATGATCGGCATTCTGATCGAAGTGGCCGATCACAGCGAAGTCCCTGCCGAAAAGCTCAAGCCGGCCCTGGCCATCCTCGATGCCACGCCACCGCTGCCGCCCGCGCTGTTCAAGCTATGCCTGTGGACCGCCCAGTATTACCAGCACAGCCTCGGCGATACCCTGAGCTGGGCGCTGCCGGTGCTGCTGCGCCAGGGCGAGCCGGCTGAAGCACGCCAGGAGCGTTTCTGGTCGATGGTGCCCGGCGCGCGCCTCGATGACCCGCGCATCGCCCGCGCCCCGCGCCAGCGTGAAGCCCTCGCGACCCTGGCCCAGCACCCCCACGGCGTGGCCCACCAACTGTTAAGCAAGCTGATGCTCAGCAAAGACAGCCTCGACCTGCTGCTGGCCAAGGGCTTGGTGCAGGTGGAAATCCGCAAGCACGCGCCGGACCCGCGCCACGACCATTGGCTGGCCCAGCCGGAATTACCGCTGAACCCCGAGCAACGCGCCGCCTATGAAGCCATTCGCGCAGGTTTCGACAGTTTCCACGCCTTCCTGTTGGCCGGTGTCACCGGCAGCGGCAAGACCGAAGTGTATTTGCAGCTGATCCGCGAAACCCTGCAAGCCGGCAAGCAGGCACTGGTGTTGATCCCGGAGATCAACCTGGGCCCGCAAACCCTGGCGCGCTTCGAACAGCGCTTCAACGCCCGCATCGCGCTGGTGCATTCGGCGGTCAACGACCGTGAGCGCCTGGAAGCCTGGCTGGCGGCGCGGGACGGCGAGGCCGACATTATTATCGGCACCCGCTCGGCACTGTTCACGCCGATGAAGAACCCTGGGCTGATCATCATCGACGAGGAGCACGACGGCTCCTATAAACAGCAGGAAGGCCTGCGTTACCACGCCCGCGACCTGGCGCTGGTACGCGCGCGCCAGGAAGACATCCCGATTGTGCTCGGCTCGGCCACACCGTCCCTGGAAAGCCTGCACAATGCCTACACCGGCCGTTATGGCCTGCTGCGCCTCAATGAGCGCGCAGGCGGCGCCAAGCAACCACGCTTCCTGCGCCTGGATGTAAAAAGTCGCCCGCTGGACAGCGGCATTTCCGGGCCGATGCAGCAAGCCATCGGCCAAACCCTCGCCGCCGGCCAGCAAGTTCTGGTATTTCTCAACCGTAGGGGCTTTGCGCCGACACTGCTGTGCCATGACTGCGGCTGGATGTCCGAGTGCGAACGCTGCGATGCACGCATGACCGTACACCAGCGCCACGGCGAACTGCGCTGCCACCACTGCGGCCATGTGGAGCGCGTGCCGCGCCATTGCCCACAATGCGGCAAAGTGGATTTGCGCCCTGTGGGTGCGGGCACCGAACGCGCCGAGGAACGCCTGGGCATTCTGTTTCCGGATTACCCGGTGCTGCGCGTCGACCGCGACAGCACTTCGCGCAAAGACGCGATGAACCAGCTGTTTGCGACCATCCAGAAAGGCCAGCCGTGCATCCTGATCGGCACGCAGATGCTCGCCAAAGGGCACCACTTCCCACGGGTCACGCTGGTGTCGATCCTGGACGCCGACGGGGGTTTGTTCTCCGGCGACTTCCGCGCCAGCGAACGCATGGCGCAGTTGATCGTGCAGGTGGCAGGCCGTGCCGGGCGCGCCGAAGAGCCGGGCAAGGTGATTATCCAGACGCACCTGGCCGACCATCCTTTGCTGATTCAGCTGACAGAACAGGGCTACTTCGCTTTCGCCGAACAGGCCCTGAGCGAACGCCGCTCCGCCGGCCTGCCGCCGTTCGCACATTTGGCACTGTTGCGCGCTGAAGCGCACAAGCCAGGGCAGGCCGAAAGTTTTCTCGACGAGGCCTGCAGCGCCGCCGAACGTTTGCTCGGCGAATTGGGTCTGACCGGCATCGAATTGCTCGGCCCGGTGCCCGCACCGATGGAGCGCCGCGCCGGGCGGTATCGCGCTCAGCTACTCTTGCAGGCAACCTCCCGCGCACCGCTGCATCGGCTACTAAGTAGCTGGATGCTTGCCCTGGAGCAAATGCCCAGCGGCCGCCAAGTGCGATGGTCGTTGGATGTGGACCCGGTAGACCTGTATTGACTGCAAAATCACAATCGCAGGCAAGCCAGCTCCCACATTTTGAAATGTGAACACCTTTAAATATGGGAGCGGGCTTGCCCGCGATGAGGCCCGCAGGTCTACCAACCTGTCTGAACGGTTGGCAAGCCCGCCCTCGCCACGGATAATGCCCAGTTTTTCCACCTGCGCATCGCGCGCCGCCGCTTGCGGTCGAAAGAGAACACCATGAAAGACACCATTCGCCAGCTGATCCAACAAGCCCTCACCCAACTCGTCAACGAAGGTGTGTTGCCTGAAGGCCTGTCGCCGGCGATCCAGGTGGAAAACACTCGCGACAAGACCCATGGCGATTTTGCCAGCAACATTGCGATGATGCTGTCCAAGCCCGCCGGCATGAAACCGCGCGACCTGGCGGAGAAAATCATCGCCGCGCTGCCGACCGACGAGAGTGTGACCAAGGCCGAAATCGCCGGCCCGGGCTTTATCAACTTCTTCCAGAACACCCAGGCCCTGGCTTCGCGCCTGGACGCGGCCCTGGCCGACGCCAACATTGGCGTGCGCAAGGCCGGCGAAGCCCAGCGCGTGGTCATCGACCTGTCGGCGCCGAACCTGGCCAAAGAGATGCACGTCGGCCACCTGCGCTCCACCATCATCGGCGACGGCGTGGCGCGGGTGCTGGAGTTTCTGGGTGACGACGTGATCCGGCAGAACCACGTGGGCGACTGGGGCACCCAGTTCGGCATGCTGATGGCCTACCTGCAGGAAAACCCGATCACCAGCAACGAACTGGCCGACCTGGAAAACTTCTACCGCGCCGCCAAAAAGCGCTTCGACGAATCCGAAGAGTTCGCCGACCGCGCCCGTGGCCTGGTGGTCAAGCTGCAAGCCGGCGATGAAGATTGCCTGGCGCTGTGGGGCCGTTTCCGTGAGATTTCGCTGTCGCACTGCCAGGAAATCTACAAGCTGCTCAACGTGAAGCTGACCATGGCCGACGTGATGGGCGAAAGCGCCTACAACGACGACCTGATCAACGTGGTCAACGACCTCAAGGCTGCCGGCCTGTTGGTTGAGAGCAACGGCGCGCAGTGCGTGTTCCTCGAAGAATTCAAGACCGCCGATGGCGAGCCGCTGCCGGTGATCATCGTCAAGGCCGACGGCGGCTACCTGTACGCCACCACTGACCTGGCAGCCGTGCGCTACCGCAGCGGCGTGCTCATGGCCGACCGCGCGCTGTACTTTGTCGACCAACGCCAGGCCCTGCACTTCCAGCAGGTGTTCGAAGTGGCGCGCCGCGCAGGCTTCGTCACCCACCCGATGCACATGGAACACATGGGTTTTGGCACCATGAACGGCGCCGATGGCCGCCCGTTCAAGACCCGCGACGGCGGCACCGTGAAGCTGATCGACCTGCTCAACGAAGCCCAGGAGCGTGCCTACAACCTGGTGAAGGAAAAGAACCCGGAGTTGGCCGAGGCCGACCTGCGCAACATCGCCCGCGTAGTGGGCATTGGCGCAGTGAAGTACGCCGACCTGTCCAAACACCGCACCAGCGACTACAGCTTCAACTTCGAACTGATGCTCAACTTCGAAGGCAACACCGCGCCGTACCTGCTGTACGCCTACACCCGTGTGGCCGGTGTGTTCCGCAAGCTGGGCAAGGATTTCAGCGAGGTTGAAGGACGGATCGTGCTGGATGCCCCGCATGAACAGGACCTGGCGGCCAAGCTGGCGCAGTTCGGCGAAGTGCTCAACAGCGTCGGTGAAAAAGGCACGCCGCATATCCTCTGCACGTATTTGTACGAAGTTGCCGGCCTGTTCTCCAGCTTCTACGAGAACTGCCCGATCCTTACGGCCGACGACGACGCCCAAAAGCAAAGTCGCCTGCGCCTCGCCGCACTGGCTGGACGGACCCTCAAGCAAGGCCTGGAACTGTTAGGCCTGGAAACCCTGGAGCGTATGTAAGTTGGCTGCCAAGAAAAAACCTGCACCCAAGCGCGGCGCCAGCCGCTATCAGGCACCGGCGAAGAAGCCAATTCCGGGCTGGCTGTGGATGGCTATCGGCCTGGCGGTCGGCGCGTTTGTGGTGATCCTGATGAAACTGGAGCCCGGTAAGGGCGATGACGTCAAACGGGTCAAGCAAGAACAGCAGAAAGCCACGAAAATGGCCGAAGCCAATAAAACAGCGCCAAGCCCGACCGCACCCGTGAAGCCGAAATACGACTTCTACACGCTGTTGCCGGAATCGGAAGTGATCGTGCCTCCGGACGCCGTGCCGGAGAAAACCCTGCCGACGCCGCAAGTGCCGACCACACCGGTGACACCAGCGGAAGCGGCGAAAATCGACACCGCACGCGCTCAAGCCGCGTTGGCCGGTATCACTCCGCCGCCACCGCCACCGGTGGCGACCACCAAGGCGGCGCCGGTAACCAAGTTCTTCCTGCAAGCGGGCTCGTTCCCGAAACAGGCGGATGCGGATCGTGTGCGTGCGCAGATCATTCTGTTGGGCCAGTCGGTGACGGTAGAGTCCGGCACGGTGAAGGATGCGACCTGGTATCGCGTGTTGGTGGGGCCGTTCAGTAACCGTGAACAGCTGACCGTGGCGCAGAAGCAGCTGGCGGGTGCAGGCTTTAGCAATCTGTTGTTACAACAACGCCAGAGCCGTTGAGTCTCTGAGCATGATCGTTCCCACGCTCCGCGTGGGAAGGCCGCCACGGACGCTCTGCGTCCGCTTTGTGACGCGGAGCGTCACAGGATGCGTTCCCACGCAGAGCGTGGGGACGATCATTTCGCATAAACACCACTCGTCCGCACACACGTCCTACGGTTGAAATCCCCCCCGCCACCCCCATATGAGATTCCATCAGGGCATTTTCGCCCCGCTGCGTGGAGACTCTCCCCTTGACCACCATCGTTTCAGTACGTCGCCACGGCAAAGTCGTCATGGGCGGCGACGGCCAGGTTTCCCTGGGCAACACCGTGATGAAAGGCAACGCCAAGAAAGTGCGTCGCTTGTACCACGGCCAGGTGCTCGCCGGTTTCGCCGGCGCCACTGCCGACGCCTTCACCCTCTTCGAACGCTTCGAAGGCCAGCTGGAAAAACACCAGGGCCACCTCGTTCGCGCCGCTGTCGAACTCGCCAAAGAATGGCGCACCGACCGCTCTCTCAGCCGCCTGGAAGCCATGTTGGCGGTCGCCAACAAAGACGCGTCCCTGATCATCACCGGTAACGGCGATGTGGTTGAACCCGAGCACGGCCTGATCGCCATGGGTTCCGGCGGCGGCTACGCCCAGGCGGCAGCCAGCGCCCTGTTGAAGAAAACCGACCTGTCGGCCCGCGAAATCGTCGAGACCGCCCTGGGTATCGCCGGCGATATCTGCGTGTTCACCAACCACAACTTCACCATTGAGGAGCAGGACCTCGCCGAGTAAGCCGTAGGCTTATTCCGCTTGAGGCCGCCAAACACTATGTCCATGACTCCCCGCGAAATCGTCCATGAACTTAATCGCCATATCATCGGCCAGGACGATGCCAAGCGCGCCGTTGCCATTGCGCTGCGTAACCGCTGGCGCCGGATGCAACTGCCCGAAGAACTGCGCGTTGAAGTAACGCCCAAGAACATCCTGATGATCGGGCCGACAGGCGTGGGTAAAACCGAAATCGCCCGACGCCTGGCCAAACTGGCCAATGCTCCGTTCATCAAGGTCGAGGCCACCAAGTTCACCGAAGTGGGCTATGTAGGCCGTGACGTCGAGTCGATCATTCGTGACCTGGCCGACGCCGCCCTGAAAATGTTCCGCGAACAGGAAGTCACCAAGGTCAGCCACCGCGCCGAAGACGCCGCCGAAGAACGCATTCTCGATGCCCTGCTGCCACCGGCACGCATGGGCTTTAACGAAGACGCCGCGCCAAGCTCGGATTCCAACACCCGCCAGCTGTTCCGCAAGCGCCTGCGTGAAGGCCAGCTGGACGACAAGGAAATCGAGATCGAAGTGGCCGAAGTGTCCGGCGTCGACATCTCCGCACCGCCTGGCATGGAAGAAATGACCAGCCAGTTGCAGAACCTGTTCGCCAACATGGGCAAGGGCAAGAAGAAAAGCCGCAAGCTCAAGGTGAAGGACGCGCTGAAGCTGGTGCGCGACGAAGAAGCCGGGCGCCTGGTGAATGAGGAAGAGCTCAAGGCCAAAGCCCTGGAAGCGGTGGAGCAGCACGGTATCGTGTTTATCGACGAGATCGACAAGGTGGCCAAGCGCGGCAACTCCGGCGGCGTCGATGTGTCCCGCGAAGGCGTACAGCGCGACCTGCTGCCGCTGATCGAAGGCTGCACGGTGAACACCAAGCTGGGCATGGTCAAGACCGACCATATCCTGTTTATCGCCTCCGGCGCGTTCCACCTGAGCAAGCCCAGCGACCTGGTGCCGGAGCTGCAAGGCCGTCTGCCGATTCGCGTGGAACTCAAGGCGCTGACCCCGGGCGACTTCGAACGCATCCTCAGCGAGCCGCATGCTTCGCTCACCGAGCAATACCGCGAACTGCTGAAAACCGAAGGGTTGGGCATCGAATTCCAGCCGGACGGCATCAAGCGCCTGGCGGAGATTGCCTGGCAGGTCAACGAGAAGACTGAAAACATCGGCGCCCGTCGCCTGCATACGCTGCTTGAGCGTCTGCTGGAGGAAGTGTCCTTCAGTGCCGGCGACATGGCCGGCTCGCAGAATGGCGAAGCGATCAAGATTGATGCTGAGTACGTGAATAGCCACCTGGGCGAATTGGCGCAGAACGAAGACCTGTCTCGTTATATCCTGTAAGCCTCACTCAGGACCGCTTTGCTTTACTGTGGGAGCGGGCTTGCTCGCGAATGCGGTGTATCAGTATCAGATGTGCTGACTGACACACCGCATTCGCGAGCAAGCCCGCTCCCACATTTTGAAGCCGGTTCCTTCAGGATCATCGCCAATGTCGAAATTCCCTACTGCTGTAAATTTGCACAAAACCTCCAACACCCTCGGCCTCACCTACGGGCCGGACGAGGTGTACCAACTTAGCGCCGAACTGCTACGCACCCACTCGCCGTCCGCCGAGGTCCAGGGCCACGGCAAACCCATCCTGCAATTCGGCAAGCTCAACGTGCGGCTCACCAAGATAGAACCCGCCGGCCAGTACGCACTGAAATTGACCTTCGATGACGGCCATGACAGCGGACTGTTCACCTGGGACTACCTCTACCAATTGGCCGTGCGCCAGGAAGACCTGTGGGCCGACTACCTCGCCGAACTCAAAGCCGCCGGCAAAACCCGCGACCCGAGTGAGTCGGTCGTGCGGCTGATGCTCTAACTCAGGCGTCTTGCGCTTTAGAGGGCATTTTCTAATTTCATCTGCTTGAATGCCCTGTCGCGTGGTCAACGATTGGCCCGCTTGCGAAAAAAATTAAACTCGGGTAACCAATGGAACTGGCAAGTTCCCTGCATTTGACGATGCGGTATCAACGGTCACCCGAGTCGCAGTACCAGGCTGGTGTCGTGTATCGAAATTGGGTGCGCAGCAATCGCCGGTACTCGTCTTTCGGACAATGGAGCGTCGTAGATGAGTAACAAGAATAACGATGACTTGAAACGCCAGGCCTCGGAAAACACCCTGGGGCTGAACCCGATCATCGCGTTACGCAAAAAGGATTTATTGGCCTCAGCGAAGATGGTGCTGACCCAAGCCATCAAGCAACCGTTGCACAGCGTCAAACACGTCGCGCATTTTGGCGTGGAATTGAAGAACGTGATGTTCGGCAAGTCCGCACTGACCCCCGAAGGCGATGACCGTCGCTTCAACGACCCGGCGTGGAGCCAGAACCCGCTCTACAAGCGCTACCTGCAAACCTACCTGGCGTGGCGCAAGGAACTGCACGACTGGATCGGCGACAGCAACCTGTCGGAACAGGACATCAGCCGCGGCCACTTCGTGATCAACCTGATGACCGAAGCCATGGCCCCCACCAACAGCGCGGCCAACCCGGCGGCAGTCAAACGCTTCTTTGAAACCGGCGGTAAAAGCCTGCTTGATGGCCTGTCCCACTTGGCCAAAGACATGGTGCACAACGGCGGTATGCCGAGCCAGGTCAACATGGGCGCCTTTGAAGTCGGCAAGACCCTGGGCACCACCGAAGGCGCTGTGGTGTTTCGCAATGACGTGCTGGAACTGATCCAGTACAAGCCCATCACCGAGCAGGTGCACGAGCGCCCACTGCTGGTGGTGCCGCCGCAGATCAACAAATTCTATGTATTCGACCTGAGCCCGGAAAAGAGCCTGGCGCGGTTCTGCCTGCGCAATGGCCAGCAGACGTTTATCGTCAGCTGGCGCAACCCGACCAAGGCGCAACGCGAGTGGGGCCTGTCGACCTATATCGAAGCGCTCAAGGAAGCGGTCGATGTGGTCACGGCCATTACCGGCAGCAAAGACGTGAACATGCTCGGCGCCTGCTCCGGCGGCATCACCTGCACCGCCCTGCTGGGCCACTACGCGGCGCTGGGGGAGAAGAAGGTCAACGCCCTGACCCTGCTGGTGAGTGTGCTGGACACCACGCTGGACACCCAGGTGGCGCTGTTCGTCGACGAACAGACCCTGGAGGCGGCCAAGCGCCACTCCTACCAGGCCGGCGTGCTGGAAGGCCGTGACATGGCCAAGGTGTTTGCCTGGATGCGCCCCAATGATCTGATCTGGAACTACTGGGTCAATAACTACTTGCTCGGCAACGAGCCGCCGGTGTTCGACATTCTGTTCTGGAACAATGACACCACGCGCCTGCCGGCCGCCTTCCATGGCGATTTGATTGAGCTGTTCAAGAACAACCCGCTGGTGCGCGCCAATGCCCTGGAAGTGTGCGGCACGCCGATTGACCTCAAGCAGGTGACCGCCGATATCTACTCACTGGCCGGCACCAACGACCACATCACGCCGTGGCAGTCGTGCTACAAGTCGGCGCAACTGTTTGGTGGCAAAGTGGAGTTTGTGTTGTCCAGCAGTGGGCATATCCAGAGCATTCTCAACCCGCCAGGCAACCCCAAGGCGCGTTACCAGACCAGTGACGGTTTGGCCGGCAAGCCGCTGGAGTGGCAGGAGAATGCCACCAAGCACACTGACTCGTGGTGGCTGCATTGGCAGGTGTGGCAGGCCGAGCGGTCGGGCAAATTGAAGAAAGCACCTACAAGCCTGGGTAATAAAGCCTATGCAGCAGCTGAGGCGGCGCCGGGTACTTATGTGCACGAACGATAAACGAAACACTGTTTTGTAGCTGGAATGCGGTCAACTGTGGGAGCGGGCTTGCTCGCGAAGGCGGTGTGTCAGCCACCGAATGCATCAACTGACACACTGCTTTCGCGAGCAAGCCCGCTCCCACATTGACCGAGTTCCGACAGGGAAATATCGCGCCATTTCGCAGGGTAAGCCCATGCCGCAACCGTTCATCTTCCGTACCATCGACCTGGATGGCCAGACCATCCGTACGGCGGTACGCCCGGGCAAGCCTCACTTGACGCCGCTGCTGATCTTCAACGGCATCGGCGCCAACCTGGAGCTGGTGTTTCCGTTCGTCCAGGCGCTGGACCCGGACCTGGAAGTGATCGCCTTCGATGTGCCGGGTGTGGGGGGTTCCTCAACACCCAGCGTGCCCTATCGCTTTCCCGGTTTGGCCAAGCTCACTGCACGCATGCTCGATTACCTGGACTATGGCCAGGTGAATGCGGTGGGTGTGTCCTGGGGCGGCGCGTTGGCGCAGCAGTTTGCCTATGACTACCCTGAGCGCTGCAAAAAACTGATCCTCGCGGCCACGGCAGCCGGGGCCTTTATGGTGCCGGGCAAACCCAAGGTGCTGTGGCTGATGGCAAGCCCCAGGCGCTATATCCAACCGTCCCACGTGGTGCGCATCGCACCGATGATTTATGGCGGCTCGTTCCGCCGCGATTCCAAACTGGCCGCCGAACATGCGAGCAAAGTGCGCTCGGCGGGCAAGCTCGGTTACTACTGGCAGCTGTTTGCAGGCCTTGGCTGGACCAGCATTCACTGGCTGCACAAGATCCGCCAACCGACCCTGGTGCTGGCCGGAGACGACGACCCGCTGATTCCGCTGATCAATATGCGCATGCTCGCCTGGCGCATTCCCAACGCACAGTTGCACATCATCGATGATGGCCACTTGTTCCTGATTACCCGCGCCGAAGCCGTGGCGCCGATCATCATGAAGTTTCTTGAAGAGGAGCGCCTGCGCGCGGTGATTCACCCACGACCGGCGGTGTAAGGACTACGCCGCCGCGCAACTTGCCAGGAACCGACTATGGTTCTGAATTGGCGTGCCTGTTGATGGCTTGACGAAGGAGTGTTGGCTCATGCGAGAAAGACCCGTGACGAACCCGGCGCCCACCCCTGCCGCGTTCATCAACGCGCAAAATGCGATCAGTGGCCTACGGGGCCGGGATTTGCTGGCGACCCTGCGCAGTGTCGCCAACCATGGCTGGCGCAACCCGCTGTACACCGCTCGGCACGCCCTGGCCCTGGGCGGCCAACTCGGTCGCGTGCTGCTGGGTGAAACCGTGCATGCCCCCAACCCCGCTGACAGCCGCTTCGCCGACCCGACCTGGGCGCTTAACCCGCTGTACCGGCGCAGCCTGCAAGCCTATCTGAGCTGGCAGAAACAAACGCGCGACTGGATCGACGACAGCTCGATGAGCGCCGATGACCGCGCCCGCGCGCACTTTGCCTTCTCACTGATCAACGATGCGGTCTCGCCCTCCAACACCTTGCTCAACCCGCTGGCCATCAAGGAGCTGCTTAACTCCGGCGGCAACAGCGTGGTGCGCGGCGTGAGTAATTTGTTTAGCGATTTGTTGCACAACAACGGCCTGCCCAGCCAGGTCAGCAAACACGCTTTTGAAGTGGGCAAAACGGTGGCAACGACCGCGGGCTCCGTGGTGTTTCGCAACGAGCTGCTGGAACTGATCCAGTACAAGCCCATGAGCGAAAAGCAGTACGCCAAGCCGTTGCTGATCGTGCCGCCGCAAATCAACAAGTACTACATCTTCGACCTCAGCCCGGCCAACAGCTTTGTGCAGTACGCCCTGAAAAACGGCCTGCAGACGTTTATGGTCAGCTGGCGTAACCCGGATGTGCGTCACCGCGAGTGGGGCCTGTCCACCTATGTGGCGGCGCTGGAGGAAGCGCTGAATGTGTGCCGGGCAATCACCGGTGCCCGTGAGGTCAACCTGATGGGCGCCTGCGCCGGTGGCCTGACCATCGCTGCGCTGCAAGGCCACCTGCAAGCCAAGCGCCAGCTGCGGCGCATCTCCAGCGCCAGCTACCTGGTGAGCCTGCTGGACAGCCAGATCGACAGCCCCGCCACCTTGTTCGCTGACGAACAGACCCTGGAAGCCGCCAAGCGCCGCTCCTACCAGCAAGGCGTGCTCGACGGCCGCGACATGGCCAAAGTCTTCGCCTGGATGCGCCCCAACGACCTGATCTGGAACTACTGGATCAATAATTACCTGCTGGGCAAAGAGCCGCCGGCGTTCGACATTCTCTACTGGAACAACGACAACACGCGCCTGCCCGCCGCGTTGCATGGCGACCTGCTGGACTTCTTCAAGCACAACCCGCTCAGCCACCCTGGCGGCCTGGAAGTGTGCGGCACGCCCATCGACTTGCAGAAGGTCACCGTGGACAGTTTCAGCGTGGCCGGCATCAACGACCACATCACGCCGTGGGACGCGGTGTATCGCTCCACCCAACTGCTGGGCGGCGAGCGGCGCTTTGTACTGTCCAACAGCGGGCATATCCAGAGCATCCTCAACCCGCCGGGCAACCCCAAGGCCAACTACGTCGAGAACCCGAAGCTGAGCAGCGACCCCCGCGCCTGGTATTACGACGCCCGTCACGTCGAAGGCAGTTGGTGGCCGCAGTGGCTTGCGTGGATCCAGCAACGGTCGGGCGTGCAGCGCGAGACCCTCACCGCCCTGGGCAACCAGAATTACCCACCGATGGAAGCGGCGCCAGGCACGTACGTGCGGGTGCGCTGAGCTCAACGATCAGATTAAGAAGACTGGATGAAGACCCGCGACCGTATCCTTGAATGTGCCCTGCAGTTGTTCAACCACAAGGGCGAACCGAACGTGTCGACCATGGAGGTGGCGAATGAAATGGGGATCAGCCCCGGCAACCTCTACTACCACTTCCATGGAAAGGAGCCGTTGGTGCTCGGGTTGTTCGAGCGTTTCCAGAATGAACTGGCGCCCCTGCTCGACCCGCCGGCGGATGCGCAACTCAAACCCGAAGATTACTGGCTGTTCCTGCACCTGATCATCGAGCGCATGGCCCATTACCGGTTCCTGTTCCAGGACCTGTCGAACCTGGCCGGGCGCCTGCCCAAGCTGGCCAAGGGCATTCGCAACTTGCTCACGGCGCTCAAGCGCACCCTGGCTTCACTGCTTGCGCGCTTGAAGGCAGCGGGGCAGTTGGTCAGTGACACCCAGGCATTGGGGCAATTGGTGGAACAGATCACCATGACCCTGCTGTTTTCCCTGGACTACCAGCGGATTCTCGACCGTGAGGGCGAGGTGCGGGTGGTGGTGTACCAGGTCATGATGCTGGTGGCGCCGCACCTGCTATTGCCGGCGCGGCAGGCGACTGAGCGGTTTGCGCTCAAATACCTGGATGACGCGGATTAAAAATGTGGGAGCAAGCCCGCTCCCACATTTGGCCTTAAGTGTTCTTGAGAGAGTGCAAAAAAAAACGCCCGACCTTCACAGGCCGGGCGTTTTTTGTGCCCTGAAGAAATCAGGACTGACTGGATGGCGTCGGAGTTACCGGCGTTGCAGTCGGGGCGGTAGCAGCATGGGTCGGCGCGGACACCGAATTGGCTGTCGACGCGGTTGGCGCTGGGGTTGCAGGCTTGGCCGCAACAGCAGGCTTGGACGCTGCAGGCTTCTTGGCAGCTGCTGGCTTCTTCGCGGCGGCAGGTTTTGCCGCAGGCTTGGCAGCCACTGGTTTTGCTGCAGCAGGCTTGGCAGCAGCTTTAGCGGCTGGCTTGGCAGCAGGTTTCGCAGCAGCGGTTTTAGCCGCAGGCTTGGCCGCTGGTTTCGCTGCCGCTTTGGCCGCTGGCTTAGCCGCAGGCTTGGCAGCGGCTTTAGCGGCCACGGGTTTTGCTGCAGGCTTGGCGGCCGGTTTGGCAGCCGCAGTTTTTGCAGCCGGTTTTGCCGCAGCTTTAGCCGGGGCCTTGGCCGCAGGTTTCGCAGCGGGCTTGGCCGCCGCTTTTACCAAAGGCTTGGCAGCGGTTTTAGCAGCCGGTTTAGCCGCCGCCGTTTTAGCCGCAGGCTTGGCAGCCGGTTTAGCGGCGGCGGTTTTGGCTGGAGCCACTTTAGCGCCGGTGAGTTTTTCGATTTGCCTGGTGAGGGTATCGACCTTGCTGTGCAGCGTCTTCAGTTCCGCTTTGCTGGGCACGCCCAGTCGCGAAATGGCACTGTTGAGACGCTTGTCGAAAGTTTCTTCCAACTTGCCCCAGGTGTCAGAAATGCTCGACTTGGCGGAGCCGGCAGAAGCCTTGGCCGCTTCAACTTTTTTACCAACCGTGGTCTTGGTCAACTTCTCGGCCTTTTCGCCGTCCTTGACCAATGTCTCGAAGTATTTGCCGCCGTCACTGCTAACCTTCGAGTACACGCCTAAACCAGCAAGCCAGATCTTACGGGAATATTTTTCAACCTCCCCGATCCACGAGCTGCCTTCTTTCTGAGTAGTCTTTTTAACAGCCATCCCGATGTCTCCTTAGTGTTTACGCGCGACACGTTCTAGCAATGTCGTCAGCTCTTCGAGCTTAGCAGAGAGTGTCTCCACGTCATGTTTAGACGCAATGCCGATTCGATTCAAGGCACTTGCAACACGCGTGTCAAAAGCTTTTTCAACTTTATCCAGTTGAACTTCAACCACACCTCTGACGCTGGAGACATTACTCTTTACTTGGTCAATCTGACTGTTGGCGGCATCAAGTTGTTCAACCACAACTTTTTTGCCTTTACTTTCAACATGTTGACCGGTCTTAACCAGCTCTTTGAAGTACTCGCTGCCTTCGCTGCCGACCTTGGCATAGGCGCCAAGTCCTGCCAGCCAGATCTTGCGGGCGTAGCTTTTAACGTCACTCAGGGCAGTGGACTGAAGGTCGATTTTTTTCTTCAAAATAACTTTGGCCATGGTGCACCTCACGCAGATCAGGGTCGAGGAACGGCCCGCAGGAGTTGAGGGCTTGGGCACAAAGTAGGCTGGAAAATTAGAATCGGCACCCTAAGAACACATCGATCAAGCCAGCGCCTTATCCAGGGCTTTCTCGATTTCAGACTTGATGGTGCCACTCATGGCCGACATCAACAGGCCCAATTCAACGTCAATGCGCAGCGATTCATCGGCGACTAACACCGTGCCTTTAACCCCGGAACGCTTGAGGTTCAGGCTATCGCCCGACCACGATGACTCAAGGCCATATTGCTCCTTGAGTTTGTGCGCCAACTTCTCGGCCTTCGCGCGTGCGCCTTCTTTACCCAGGGAATGTGCACGCTCAACGGTAATACGGGCCATTGCAATGACTCCTCTTTATATCGACTCAGAACACCTGCCATGCGGCAAAAGGTCTCGATGAACACCTATCTTACCTTCAGCCTTGCCAAGACAAAGCAGGCGGTGGGGATTATCATGTCCCGCATTCTCTTTTGGTGACAGCGATATGACTGATCAGCGCAAAGGCAGCGATGCCGAACCCACCACTCACTTCGGCTTCAAGAACGTTCCGGAAAGCCAGAAAGCGGAAAAAGTCGCTGAGGTGTTCCACTCCGTTGCGGCCAAGTACGACCTGATGAACGACGTGCTCTCGGGCGGCATGCACCGCCTGTGGAAGCGCTTCACCATCGAGTTGTCGGGTGTACGCACCGGCAACCGCGTTCTCGACATCGCCGGCGGCACCGGCGATCTGGCGGCCAAGTTCTCCAAGCTGGTCGGCCCGACCGGCCAGGTCGTGCTGGCAGACATCAACGGTTCGATGCTCAAGGTCGGCCGTGATCGCCTGCTGGATAAAGGCGTGGCCGGCAATATCGAGTTCGTGCAGGCCGACGCTGAAAAGCTGCCGTTCCCGGACAACCATTTCGACTGCGTGACCATCGCCTTCGGCCTGCGTAACGTGACCCATAAAGAGGACGCGATCCGCTCGATGCTGCGCGTACTCAAACCGGGCGGCCGCCTGTTGGTGCTGGAGTTCTCCAAGCCGACCAACGCGCTGATGTCCAAGGTCTACGACACCTACTCGTTCGCCTTCATGCCGTTGATGGGCAAGCTGATCACCAATGACGCCGAGAGCTATCGCTACCTGGCCGAATCGATCCGCATGCACCCCGACCAGGAAACCCTGAAGTCGATGATGGTGGAGGCCGGTTTCGACCGCGTGACCTACCACAACATGACCTCGGGTATCGTCGCCCTGCACCGCGGCATCAAGCCCTGATGCTGTTCGCAGGCCTCCTCGCCAGCGTCGAACATGGCATCAACCGTGTTCTGCGCCTGGACAGCACCGCCCTGGCGCGGCTTGCGCACCTGAACGGCAAGGTTATTGCCGTCGATTGCACCAGCCCCGCCCTGCAGCTGTATATCCTGCCCAGCGATGAAGGCCTGCTGCTCGCCGGCGATTGGGCCGCCGAGGCCGACTGCACCCTGCGCGCACCCGCCTCGAGCCTGTTGCACCTGGCGCTGAGCCGCAACAAGACCGCGATCCTGCACAGCCCCGACGTGAAGCTGGAAGGCGACAGCGCGGTACTGATGGACCTGGCCGCCGTGCTGCAAGACCTGGAACTGGATTGGGAATACGAGCTGTCACGCTGGATCGGCCCGGTGGCCACCCAGTTGATCAGCGGGCACCTGCGCAGCCGCTCGCGCTGGTACCAGCAAGGGTTCGCCAGCCTCAACCAGAACCTTGCCGAATACCTGAGCGAAGAATCGCGCACCCTGGTCGGAGATCGGGAAGCGCAAGCGCGCTTTCGCGAACTCGACAAGGCCAAAATCGACCTGGAACGCCTTGAGGCACGCTTCGAGCGCCTGAGCCGTTCCCTTGATCCAAGCGATAACGCATGAAGCTGCTCGCCGTCCGCCGTTTGTTTCGTATCCAGCGCGTCGTAATCCGCTACCGCCTCGATGACCTGCTGTTCGCCTTGCCGTTGCCGTGGTTTTTGCTGGCCGTGCGTTATGTGTTGCCGTGGCGCTGGTTCCCGCGCAAACCGCTGGCGTTGAGCCGTGGCGCGCGCCTGCGCCTGGCGTTGCAGGACCTGGGGCCGATCTTTATCAAGTTCGGGCAGATCCTCTCCACGCGCCGCGACCTGCTGCCCGAAGACATTGCCGACGAGCTGATGCTGTTGCAGGACCGCGTGCCGCCCTTCGACTCGCAACAGTCGATGAAGCTGATCGAAGAACAGCTGGGCAAGAAGATCAGCGAGGTGTTCAGCCGTTTCGACGTCGAGCCGCTGGCCTCGGCCTCGGTCGCCCAAGTGCACGCCGCACAATTGAAGACCGGCGAAGAAGTGGTGGTGAAGGTGATTCGCCCCGGCCTCAAGCCGATCATCGGCCAGGACCTGGCGTGGCTGTTTATCCTCGCCCGCGCCGCCGAACGCTTCTCCGCCGATGCGCGCCTGCTGCACCCGGTGGACGTGGTCGCCGACTACGAAAAAACCATCTACGACGAACTCGACCTGCTGCGTGAAGCGGCCAACGCCAGCCAGCTCAAGCGCAACTTCGAAGGTTCAGCGCTGCTGTATGTGCCCCAAGTGTATTGGGACTGGTGCCGCCCCAAAGTGCTGGTGATGGAGCGCATCTACGGCGTGCAGGTCACCGACCTCGCCACCCTGGCCGACCAGCGCACCGACATGAAGATGCTTGCCGAGCGTGGTGTGGAGATCTTCTTCACCCAGGTGTTCCGCGACAGTTTCTTCCACGCCGACATGCACCCGGGCAACATTTTCGTCAGCACCGTCAACCCGTGGAGCCCGCAGTACATTGCGATCGACTGCGGCATCGTCGGCAGCCTGACCCCGGAAGACCAGGATTACCTGGCGCGTAACCTGTTCGCCTTCTTCAAACGTGACTACCGCCGCGTGGCGCAATTGCACATTGATTCGGGTTGGGTGCCGGCCGAAACCAAGCTCAACGAATTCGAAGCGGCGATCCGCACCGTGTGCGAGCCGATCTTTGAAAAACCGTTAAAAGATATTTCCTTCGGCCAGGTGCTGATGCGCCTGTTCCAGACCGCGCGGCGCTTCAACATGGAAGTGCAACCACAGCTGGTGCTGCTGCAAAAAACCTTGCTCAATATCGAAGGTCTGGGCCGCCAGCTGTACCCGGACCTGGACCTGTGGAACACCGCGCAACCCTTTCTGGAACGCTGGATGCGCGAGCGCGTCAGCCCGAAAACCCTGTTGGGCAACCTGCACAGCCAGATGGAACAACTGCCGCACCTGGCCAACATGACCCGCGACCTGCTGGAGCGCATGTCCCAGCCCCACGCCAAGGACCCTGCGCCGCCGTGGCACAGGCGCAAGGACGACTGGTTCCTGCGCCTGCTGGGCGCCGCCCACTTGGTCGGCGGCGTGATGCTGGCGATTGGCGGGCCGCTGAACCAATTGGGCCATTGGCCGGCGGGCATCATGGTCGCCGTGGGTGTTTATCTGATCGTGCGCCGATAGCCGATCCGGTTATACACTGTCGCAAATTGCCGGAGCCGAACATGAAAGACTGGCTGGACGAGATCAAGTGGGACAATGACGGCCTGGTGCCGGCCATTGCCCAGGACTACAAGACCGGGCGCGTATTGATGATGGCCTGGATGAACCGCGAGGCCTTGAGCCTCACCGCCACTGAGCAGCGCGCCATTTACTGGTCACGTTCGCGTGGCAAACTGTGGCGCAAGGGCGAAGAGTCCGGGCACGTGCAGGCCCTGCACGAGATGCGCATCGACTGTGACGCCGACGTGGTGATCCTGAAGGTCGAGCAGATCGGTGATATCGCCTGCCATACCGGCCGTCACAGCTGCTTCTATCGCGTGTTCGAGAACGGCGAGTGGAAGGTTGTGGAACCGGTGCTCAAAGACCCGCACGCCATTTACTCCGCAGGACACTGAACATGAGCGATACCCTCAACCGTGTGGCCCAGGTGCTGGAAGACCGCAAAGGCGCGGATGCCGACAGCTCCTATGTCGCCAGCCTGTACCACAAGGGCTTGAACAAGATTCTGGAAAAACTTGGCGAAGAGTCCATCGAGACGATTATTGCCGCCAAAGATGCGCAAATCAGCGGTGATTACAGCGATGTAATCTACGAGACCGCAGACTTGTGGTTCCATAGCCTGGTCATGCTCGCCCAACTGGGGCAGCACCCACAGGCCGTGTTGGATGAACTGGACCGTCGCTTCGGCCTGTCCGGGCACGCCGAAAAGGCCTCGCGCCCGTCCGCCTGAATAACTTTTACAGAGGAATTGCAGCATGGGCATTTTTGACTGGAAACACTGGATCGTCATTCTGGTGGTCGTGGTACTGGTGTTCGGCACCAAGAAACTCAAGAACCTGGGCACTGACGTGGGCGAGTCGATCAAGGGCTTTCGTAAAGCCATGAACGACGATGAAAAGCCGGCCGACCCGATGGCCAACCCAGTGCCGCCGGCGCAGCCCGTTCACCCGCAGGCCACCCAGCCGATCACCGAGCGTCGTACCTTCGACGTGCAGGCTGAGAAAGTCCAAGAGCCGACCCGCAAAGACTCGTGAGCACTGACTAATGTTTGGTATCAGCTTCTCTGAACTGCTGCTCGTCGGCCTCGTGGCCTTGCTGGTACTGGGGCCGGAACGCCTGCCCGGTGCCGCACGCACGGCCGGCCTGTGGATCGGGCGCCTGAAACGCAGTTTCAACGCCATCAAACAGGAAGTTGAACGGGAAATCGGCGCCGACGAGATCCGCCGCCAGCTGCACAACGAACATATCCTGTCGTTGGAGCAAGAGGCGCGCAAGATTCTGTCGCCTGTTCAGGAGCCCGCCAAACCGGCCGAACCTGTGCCCGAAAACAGCATTGCTCCGGTCGCCGCAGTACCGCAAACCGCGCCCGCCCCGACTGAGCCAGCGCCGACGCCCCTTGCGTCGCCCGCTCCCCATGACCCTACATTGCCGCCGCGAGCCCCATGAGCGCTGATAAACCGGAAAACGACCAGCATATGCCGCTGGTCTCGCACCTCACCGAGCTGCGGACCCGCCTGCTGCGTTGCGTAGCGGCCATCTTCATCATCTTTGCCGGGCTGTTCGCCTTTACCCAGCAGATCTACACCTTCGTCTCCACGCCCTTGCGCCAGTACCTGCCGGCCGGCGCGACAATGATCGCCACCGACGTGTCGTCGCCGTTTTTGACGCCGTTGAAGCTGACCATGATGGTTTCGCTGTTCCTGGCGATCCCGGTGATCCTGCACCAGATCTGGGGCTTTATCGCGCCGGGCCTGTACAAGCATGAGAAGCGCATTGCGGTACCGTTGCTGGTGTCGAGCATCCTGCTGTTCTACACCGGCATGGCCTTCGCGTATTTCCTGGTGTTCCCGCTGATCTTCAAGTTCTTCGCCGCCGCCACCCCGGCCGGCGTGGAAATGATGACCGACATCACCAGCTACCTCGACTTCGTGATGACGCTGTTCTTCGCCTTTGGCGTGGCCTTCGAAATTCCGGTGGCCGTGGTGTTGCTGGTGTGGATCGGCGTGGTCGACGTCAAATACCTGAAAAAAGTACGCCCGTACGTGATCATCGGCTGCTTCGTGGTGGGCATGATCCTTACGCCGCCGGACATTTTCTCGCAGACCTTGCTGGCCGTGCCGATGTGGATGCTGTTCGAGATCGGCATCCTGTTCGGCAGCCTGATCAGCAAGCGTGGCGATCACCCGGATGACCAACCCGCCGACGACGACCAGCCGCCAGCGACGCAACCGTGAACCTGCTGTTGCTTGAGGAGGCCGACTTTATCGCGGCCGATCGGGTGATCCTGCGTGATCGGCGCCTGGTGCATATGCAGGAAGTCCACCGCGCAGTGGTGGGCGACAACCTGCGGGTCGGCCGTATTGGCGGGCTGATGGGCAATGCGCAACTGCTGCGCCTGCAAACCGGTGAAGCCGAGCTGCAAGTGAGCTTCGACCAGCCACCACCGACCAAACTGCCGCTGACCCTGCTGCTGGCCCTGCCGCGTCCGAAGATGCTGCGCCGGGTGCTGCAAACCGTGGCGGCGATGGGCGTGCCGAAGGTGGTGCTGGTCAACAGTTACCGAGTGGAAAAGAGCTTTTGGCAAACCCCGTTTCTGGAGCCTGAGGCGGTGCGCGAACAATTGATCCTCGGCCTGGAGCAGGCGCGGGACACGGTGCTGCCCGAGATCATTATCGAAAAACGCTTCAAGCCGTTCGTCGAAGACCGCCTGCCGGCCATGACCGCTGGGACTCTGGGCCTGATCGGCCATCCCGGCGATTACCCGGCGTGCCCACGCGGGCTGGATGAGCCGGTGACCCTGGCCATTGGCCCCGAAGGCGGCTGGATTCCCTATGAAGTGGAGCTGTTGGCCAAGGCCGGCTTGCAACCGGTGCAACTGGGTACACGCATCCTGCGCGTAGAAACCGCCGTGACCGCCCTGCTCGCTCGGTTGTTCTGACACGACCTACAGCCCCCGATCATTCCCATGCTCCGCGTGGGAATGCCGCCAGGGACGCTCTGCGTCCGCTCTTGGGACGCGGAGCGTCCCGGGATGCATTCCCACGCAGAGCGTGGGAACGATCAACACCTACAGAATTTTCCTGCGCTGCCGATAGCCTCTGAATAAGTCCAAGCCTTGTTCCAAAGGAGATCGCAGTATGTATCGTTGGTTAGCCGAAAAACTGGGGAATGTGAGCGTCAATCGCAAGCTGAGCATAGGCTTTGGCTTGGTGTTGATCCTGACGCTGGTGACCACCTTCACCGGTTGGACCGGCTTGGGCGACGTGACCAGTCGTGGCGACAAGCTGGGCTTTATCTCCAGCCTCAACGGCCTGACCAAAGACCTGCGCCTGGCGCGCCTGGACTTTGAAATGCGCCGGGGCGAACAAGGCACCGACGCCGTCAACAGCCTGCTGAAGCAACTGGACGATGGCCTCAAAACCGCCGAAACGCTGATCGAGCAACCCGACGACAAAGCCCTGGTCGAGCAACAGCAGCAAGCCCTGGGCCAATACAAAAAAGCCTTTGGCACTATGGTCCTGGCCGGCCTCAAGCGCGAGGGCGCACGCAGCAAGCTCGGTGACACTGCCGACAACGCCGTGGCCAAGATCAACGAAATCGAAGCGGCCCTGCTGCAAGGCGACAGCGTCACGCAGTTCAACAGCGTGGTCGACCTGAGCAAGCTGATCCAGCAGTCGCGCTTCCAGGTGCGCGGTTATACCTACAGCGGCAAGACCGAAGCCGAGCAACCAGCCCTGGATGCCATCGACAATGCCCTGAAGAAAATCACCGACCTGCAAGGCAAGCTACCTGAGCAATACCAGGCCAACCTGCAAGAGGCCGGCGTGTCCCTGCAAGCCTACCGCGCCGCCGTCAGCCAGTACCGCGACTCCCAGGTGGCCAGCGCCGCCGCGCTGAAAATCATGACCGCCCAGGGCGATATCCTGCTGGGGCACAGCGAAAAACTCACCACCTCCCAGACCGCCGTGCGCGATGCCGATGCCGCCCACGCTAAACAGCTGTTGCTGCTGGCCACCGTGCTGGCGCTGATCTTCGGCATTTTCGCCGCCTGGGCCATCACCCGCCAGATCGTGATCCCGCTCAACCAGACCCTCCAAGTCGCCGAGCGCGTGGCCTCGGGCGATCTGAGCCATAACCTCAACTCCGCCCGCCAGGACGAGTTGGGCCAGTTGCAACGCGCCATGCAAAGCATGAGCGTCGGCCTGCGCGAGTTGATCGGCGGTATCAGCGACGGCGTCACCCAGATTGCCAGCGCTGCCGAACAACTGTCGGCCGTGACCGAACAGACCAGCGCCGGGGTTAACAGCCAAAAGGTCGAAACCGACCAAGTGGCCACCGCCATGAACGAAATGGCCGCCACCGTGCAGGAAGTGGCGCGCAACGCCGAAGAAGCCTCCGAAGCTGCCGTGGCGGCGGACCAACAAGCCCGTGAAGGCGACAAGGTGGTGGGTGAAGCCATCGCGCAGATTGAGCGCCTGGCGACCGAGGTCGGTCATTCCACGGTGGCCATGGGCGACCTCAAGCGCGAAAGCGACAAGATCGGCAGCGTGCTCGATGTGATCAAGTCGGTGGCACAACAAACCAACCTGCTGGCGCTGAACGCGGCGATTGAAGCAGCGCGGGCCGGTGAGGCCGGTCGCGGCTTTGCGGTGGTGGCCGATGAGGTGCGCAGCCTGGCCCAGCGCACGCAGAAGTCCACCGAGGAGATCGAAGAACTGATCGTCGGCCTGCAAAACGGCACCCAGCAGGTGGCGGCCATCATGGACAACAGCCGTGGCCTCACCGACAGCAGCGTCGAACTGACCCGCCGCGCCGGCAACGCGCTGAGCAATATCACGCGTACGGTCTCGACTATCCAGGCGATGAACTCGCAGATTGCCACTGCTGCCGAGCAACAGAGCGCTGTGGCCGAGGAGATCAACCGCAGCGTGTTGAATGTGCGCGACGTGTCTGAACAGACCTCCTCGGCCAGCGAGGAAACTGCCGCCTCGAGTGCCGAACTGGCACGCTTGGGGATCTACTTGCAGTCTCTGGTCGGGCGCTTCCGCATCTGACCCGCACCTACGCGGCGGCCGGATCAAGGCCGCCGCAACTTATGAAATTTCCTACGTAGTTATCAGCCCGCCACGACCTCGAATCGATTTAGCGTTTCAGCTGTTGCGAAATGCTTTCCCAGATTTGGAGGTTCACCATGTTTCCTCGGCTGACCCGTTTGCTGGTCAACGCCAGCATCCGTCTCAAACTCGCACTGGGTTTCGGCCAAGTGTTGATCTTAAGCATCCTGATCGCCGCGACCGGCTGGCAGGCCTTGAAAGACGTGCTTTATCGCTCAAACAGCCTGACGACCCTTGGGCAACTGGCCCTTGACGCCGAGGCCATGCGCGCCGACAGGATCGTGTACCGCACCCTGACAGATGCCAGCAGCCTGGCCAAAATGCACGCGCAGACCGAAAAGATCGACCAGCGACTGGCCGACCTTTCAAGCCGCCTCAACGACCCGGCCGACGTGCAGCGACTGCAGGAAGCGACACGTTTGGTGACGAGCTTCAAGACAGCGCTGGCGGACTTGCCCGCATTGATCGAGCAACGCGAGCGCATCCGCCCGGACCTCAAGAAAACCGCGCTGCAGGCCAGCGACAGCCTCGCCCAGTTCGCCAGCGATTTGCCCAACCAGGAAGATGAAAAAGCCTTGGACGCCATCGAAAACCTGCGTCAGGCCATGGAGCAGGCCGAAGATCGCGCTCAGAGCCCGGCCTGGGCCGCGGAGTCGCTGCAAGCCTATGCCGAGGCACTTATTCAGGCACTCGACGCCCTGAATGTGGCACAAGCGGCGGTAACCGCACTGCCCGTCGACGCGGCGCTGCTTAAAGCCGACCTGGCCAACTATCGCGAACAATTGACCAAGCTCAAGGAAGCACAGCTCAACACCGAGACCCTGCAAAACCGCTTTGAACAGCAGCTCAATGATTTGCGTGAGCAAAGCCGTCAACTGAGCGTGGATCAGAACACCAAGCGTGACAGCGAAGCCGAGCAGACCCACACACGGCTGCTGAGCGTTACCGTGGCGGCCTTGCTGCTCGGTGCACTCGCCGCCTGGTGGATCGCTCGGCAAGTTGTCGTGCCTCTGCGCGCAATCCTTACGGCCGCCCACCGTATTGCTGACGGCGACCTGAGCCGGGACATTGAAGAGGACCGTCGCGACGAGCTGGGCCAGTTGCAGCAGAGCATCGGGCAAATGACCCGCAACTTGCGCAACCTGATCAGCGGTATCGGCGACAGCACCCGGCAGATCGCCAGTGCCGCAACGCAGTTATCCGCCGTCACCGAACAGACTCGCGCCGGGGTCAACGACCAGAAGGAGGAAACCGATCAGGTGGCCACCGCAATGAATGAAATGCTCGCCACTGCCCAGGAGGTCGCCCGGCACGCCGAGCAGGCGTCCGTGGCGGCCAATGAAGCGGACCAGGAGGCTGGCGCCGGCGAAAAAGTGGTGACCCAGGCGATGGAGCAAATCGGCCACTTGGCCCATGAGATGGCGCGCTCGAGCCAGGCGATGATTGCGCTGCAACACGAAAGCCAGAAAATCGGCAGCGTGCTCGACGTGATCAAGTCAGTGTCCCAGCAAACCAACTTGCTGGCCCTGAACGCAGCCATTGAAGCGGCGCGCGCGGGCAGTGCCGGCCAGGGTTTTGCGGTAGTCGCCGACGAAGTGCGCAGCCTGGCCCAGCGCACCCAGGAATCTGCCGAAGAAATCGAAGGCTTGATCCTCGGCCTGAATACCGGCACCCAGCAGGTCGCAGACATCATGGACAGCAGCCGTAGCCTGACCGACAACAGCGTCGGCCTGACCCGCGATGCGGGCGATGCCCTGGCCGCGATTGCGCGCACCGTGTCGATCATCCAGGAAATGAACCCGCAGATTGCTGCCGCCGCCGAACAACAGAGCGCGGTGGCGGAAGAGATCAATCGCAGTGTGTTGAAGGTGCGGGATGTCACCGAACAAACCGCTGCGGCCAGTGAGGAAACAGCCGCGGCGAGCGCTCAGTTGACCCGGTTGAGCCTGGATTTGCAGACGTTGGTGGGTAAATTCAGGCTTTGAGGCGTCACTAACGTCGGGACGCGGAGCGTCCCAGGAGGCTTTCCCACGCGGAGCGTGGGAACGATCATTAGAGGACCTGGCGCAGGAAGGCTTGGGCGCGCGGGTCTTTCGGTGCATCGAAGAACTCGGCCGGGGCCGCATCTTCGAGCAATTTGCCGTGGTCGAAGAACAGCACGCGGTCTGCCACTTCACGGGCAAAGCCCATCTCGTGAGTGACGCAGACCATCGTCATGCCTTCCAGGGCCAGGGTCTTCATCACGTCCAGCACTTCGCCGACCATTTCCGGGTCCAGCGCCGAGGTGGGCTCATCAAACAGCATCACCTTGGGCTCCATGGCCAACGCGCGGGCAATGGCTACCCGCTGTTGCTGGCCACCGGACAGGCGCGACGGGAACTCGTTGGCCTTCTGCGCAATACCGACCTTTTCCAGCAGCGCCAAGGCCTTGGCTTCACGCTCTTGCTTGCCACGCTTGCGCACGACTTTTTGCGCCAGGCACAGGTTTTCCAGCACTGTCATGTGCGGGAACAAATTGAAGTGCTGGAACACCATGCCGACTTCACGGCGGTAGGCATTCACGTCGGTTTTCGGGTCGGCCAGTTGCAGGCCGTCGATGCTCACCGAGCCCGAGTCGAATTCTTCCAGGCCGTTAAGGCAGCGCAGGAACGTGGACTTGCCCGAACCTGACGGGCCAATCACCACCAGCACTTCGCCCTTGGCGACTTGGGTGGTCACGTGGTCCACGGCGCGCACTACCTGGCCACGGGTGTCGAAGACTTTTACCAGATCGCGGACTTCAATCACTTTGCGCGAGCCTCCGCTCAAGCCGGCTGGCCATTTTCGACAGCGGCAGGTTGATCAGCAGGTACAGGCCTGCCACACAGAACAGGATTTCAAAGGGCGAGAACGAGGTGGTGATCACTTCACGGCCGCTTTTAAGCAGCTCGGTAATCGCGATCACCGAGACCAGCGAGGTGTCTTTCACCAGGCTGATAAATTGTCCGGCCAATGGCGGCAGTACGCGCTTGAACGCCTGCGGCAACACCACGTGGCGCATCGACTGGCTGGCGCTCAACCCCAGGGAGCGGGCGGCTTCGTTCTGGCCACGGGTGATGGACTGCACACCGGCGCGCACGATTTCCGCCACGTAAGCGCCGGTGAACAGCGACAGCGCGGCAATCCCGGCAAATTCGCGGGACAGGTTGAGCACCGTGCCGATGAAGAAGTAGAAGATAAAGATTTGCACCAATAGCGGCGTACCGCGCACCAGTTCGACGTAGATCGTCGACAGATCGCGCAAGGTCGGGTTGCTCGACAGACGGCATAAGCCGGTTGCCAGACCCATCGCCAAACCCAGGATTCCGGAGACCACCGACAACCATAAGGTCGTCCACAAACCCCACATCAACGGGCCCAGCGCCCAATGCCGGGTGACGCCGATAACATCGCCTTCGGCCACGTCGTCGCCACGTGACACTTGCAGGCTGTTGTCGGCCACGGTCAGCTTTTGCTCGGTGCCTGCGTCGTTGCGCAAGGTGACTTCGGCGACGTCGCCTTTGCGCACCAGCTCAATGACGGTGGAGATGTCGGCGGCGCGCTGGGACGTTTCGGCCTGATAGGCGAAGTACTGCGGCACGCGGTTCCAGCGCCACTCGTAGGACATCAACGAGGTGGCGTAGTACAACGCGCCGGCCAGGCCGACCAGCACGACCACGGTCAGCAGGTGCCAGGGCCATTGGGCTTTTTTCTGTTTCATTTCACTTTCCGAAGATGTATCGCCTGGCATGAGATCGTTCCCACGCTCTGCGTGGGAATGCCTCACTGGGCGCTCTGCGTCCGCTTTGTGACGCGCAGCGTCACGGGCTGCATTCCCACGCAGAGCGTGGGAACGATCGACTCGGTGTCAGCGCTTATTCCATGTCCTTGAGCCACTCGGAGCTCTTGAACCACTTGTCATGGATGCGATCGTAGGTGCCGTCGTTGCGGATCTGGTGCAGGAAGTTGTTGATGTAGTTGAGGCTGTCGAAATCGCCCTTTTTCAGGCCGAACGCCAGTGGCTCGAAGGTGAAGGGTTCTTCCAGGAACACCAGCTTGCCATTACCGACTTTCTTCTCGGCAACCACGTTGTACGGCGCGTCATACACAAAGGCATCGGCCTTGCCGTTGACCACGTCCAGCACGCCTTCCTGTTCGTTGTCATAGCCGTGGTACTTGGCTTTGGAGATCAGCTTCCTGGCAACCATCTCGCCGGTGGTGCCGAGCTTGGAGGTCAGGCGGTATTTCTCGTCGTTCAAATCTTTGTAGGACTTGATGGTGCCTTCCAGGTCTTTACGAATCAGCAGGGTCTGGCCGACCACGATGAAGGGTTCGCTGAAGTTCAGGCGCAGATTGCGCTCCTGGGTCAGGGTCATGCCGCTGCCGATCATGTCGAACTTGCCGGTCAGGAAGGCCGGGATAATGCCGTCGTAGCCGGTGGATACCAGTTCCAGCTTGACGCCCATGGACTTGGCCATGGCCTTGAGGATGTCGACTTCAAAACCGATGATTTCACCGCGCTTGTCGGTCATTTCGAACGGCATGTAGGTCGGGTCCATGCCGACTTTCAGCGTGCCGCGCTTGACCGCATCATCGATGGCGCCCGCGTGCGCCGCAGTGGCCGCGACCAGCGCGGTGACGCCGAGCATCAGCATCGAAAGATACTTTTTCATCATCAAGTCCCCTGAAAGATTCTTATAACGCCGGCGCGCAAAAGGGCTGCACCAATTCGGGGTGCGATCCTAACCCACTCGTTGCCCGTCACAAAGGTTTCACGGGTAAATGTTATCGGCGTATGTCGGAAAAGCCCCACAACGGTGCAGCACATCGCAGGCACTAGACACATCAGCACAACGGCGCGGCAATTGATTGATGTGTAAGCAGTTATGACGTTCAGTCGATCTCCGCCATCCAGTCGGTTTCCTTGAACCACTTGTCGTGCAGCCGATCGTAGGTGCCATCCTGGGCAATTTGATTGAGGAAGTGGTTGATCCAATTGAGGCTGTCGTAGTCGCCTTTTTTGAGCCCAAACGCCAAGGGCTCAAAGGTAAATGGCTGCTCAAGGGCGAAGAGCCGATGGTTTTCCGGCCTGGTCATCGCGATCAGGTTGTAGGGCGCGTCATGGACAAAGGCGTCGGCCTTGCCCTCCACCACCTGGCGCACACCCTCTTCGGGCGTTGCGAAGCTGCTCAGGTGCGCGGCGCCCAGAAACCGCTGCGCAGCCGCTTCGCCGGTGGTGCCTTCAGTCGCAGCGATGCGGTAACCCGCCTCGTCGAGGTCTTCGATGCTGGCAATCTTGCCGGCAAGGCTGGGGTTCAGCAGTACGGTCTGGCCGACCACGATAAAGGAGTCGCTGAAATTCAGCTTGAGGTTGCGCTCCTGCGTCACCGTCATGCCGCTGCCGATCAGGTCGAACTTCTTCGCCATCAGCCCCGGCAGCAACTCGGTATAAGGCACGGCGACCAGTTCAAGCTCGACGCCCAAGGCGCGGCTCATCGCCTGCAGCAAGTCGACCTCAAAACCAACGATACGGCCCTGCTTGTCCTTCATTTCAAAGGGCACATAGGTGGGCGTGGTGCCGACTTTAAGCACACCGCGTCGAACCGCCTCATCGAGGGCACCAGCACTCAACCAGCCTGCGTAAATCAATGCGATGACGCCGCTCAGCACCGCCGAACAATACCTTTTGATCATGAAACCCCCTGCGACCTAGTCAATTTGGGGGCGATGCTACCCCAGCGACAGGCACGGCAATACGCTTCGAACAAAGGTCTTTTGTTTCGAAATAACAAGGGGTTAGCGGTATTAGGAGGATATTCTGAACGCTGTAGGAACAGCGCATCTAACGCCCCCGAGGTGAGCCCTCGGGGGCGTCGGAATCAGGCCGGTTGGGCCTGGGACGACAGCGGTTGCAGCGGCAGCAATGGCGCGTGCGGATCAGCCTTCACCGATGCACGCCAGGCACCGAGCCACTCGGCATGACCTTCACTCCACACCTGCTGATGCAGGCGAGCCAAGGCTACCGGGTCACTCAGCAATGCCAGGCGCTCGCCGTTGTTGAGGCCGGCGGGGCCGACTTTCATCGCGTGGCGCACACGTTCCTGACGCAAGTGCTCGATCGGCTCCGCCTCACGGTGACGCGAGGTCGCCAGGGCGCAGGCCAGGGCGTTTTGCTGCGGGTCGACCACCGAACGCACAAACCCGTCATTGAGGGCGTGCCAACGGTTTTCGTGGGTGTATTGCTCGGTCGACAGCAAGGCTTGTGGCGGGTTGTATTCCTCTGGGATCAGGAACAGGCTCTCGTCGCGAGACTTGAGGCCCAGCTTGACCCGGCTGGAGATCACCGACACCGGAATCGACAGCATCAGCGAGCCGACGATCGGAATCAGCCACCACAGGAAGCTTGGGTTCAACCACACCACCAACAACGCCCACAGGAAGCCCAGCAGGGTCTGCGGGCCGTGACGCTTGACCGCCTCGCTCCATGGCGTGGAATCGTCGTCACGCTGCGGCGAGTTCCAGGTCGCCGCCCAGCCCAGGAACGCGGCGAGCACGAAACGGGTGTGGAAGATCATGCGCACCGGCGCCAGCAGCATGGAGAACAGCATCTCCAGCAGCATCGACAAGGTCACCTTGAACTTGCCACCGAACTCTTTCGCGCCCTTGGCCCAGATCAGGATAATGCTGAGCAATTTAGGCAGGAACAGCAGCACGATGGTGGTGGAGAACAGCGCCACCGCCTTGTCCGGGTGCCATTGGGGCCACAGCGGGTACAACTGGCGTGGTGCCATGAAGTATTGCGGCTCCATCAAGGTGTTCACTGCCAGCAATGCCGTCGACAGCACCAGGAAGAAGAACCACAACGGCGCCGACAGGTAGGACATCACGCCGGTCAGGAACACCGCACGGTGCACCGGGTGCATGCCTTTGACCAGGAACAGGCGGAAGTTCATCAGGTTACCGTGGCACCAGCGACGGTCACGCTTGAGCTCATCCAGCAGGTTCGGCGGCAGTTCTTCGTAGCTGCCCGGCAGGTCGTAGGCAATCCACACGCCCCAGCCGGCACGGCGCATCAGCGCCGCTTCAACGAAGTCGTGGGAGAGGATCGCACCGGCAAACGCACCTTTACCCGGCAACGGCGCCAGGGCGCAGTGCTCGATAAACGGCTTCATACGAATGATGGCGTTGTGACCCCAGTAGTGGGATTCACCCAGCTGCCAGAAGTGCAGACCAGCGGTAAACAGCGGGCCGTAGACGCGGGTGGCGAACTGCTGCATGCGCGCATACAGAGTGTCCATGCCCGACGCACGCGGCGCGGTCTGGATAATCCCGGCATCCGGCGTGGCTTCCATCAAGCGCACCAGGCTGGTCAGGCATTCGCCGCTCATCACGCTGTCGGCGTCGAGCACCACCATGTACTTGTATTCACCGCCCCAACGACGGCAGAAGTCGTCGAGGTTGCCGCTCTTGCGCTTTACGCGACGGCGACGGCGGCGATAGAAGATCTTGCCGAAACCACCGGCTTCGCGGCACACATCAAGCCAGGCTTGCTGTTCGGCGATACAGATATCGGCTTCGTTACTGTCGCTGAGCACGAAGAAATCGAAACGGTCCAGGTCGCCCGTGGCGGCCACCGATTCGAACGTAGCGCGCAGGCCGGCAAAGACCCGGGGCACGTCTTCGTTGCAGATCGGCATCACCAGCGCGGTGCGGGCGTCCTTCGGAATCGGCTCGTCACCGGCACTTTTACCGGAGATCCGGTATTTATCGTGGCCAGTCAGCAACTCCAGGAAGCCCATCAGCGCGGTCCAGAAGCCGGCCGAAACCCAGCAGAACAGAATCCCGAACATGATCAGAATGCTGGTTTGCAAGGCGTAAGGCAGTACCTGGGTAGCGGTTTGCAGCAGGGTCTGGTTGCGGATTTCGTCGAAGTCGACCAGCGACCAGCCCTGGTACGGCATGATGCCTTTCATGTACCAGCCGGCAACGATGGTCTGGCCGAGCATCAGCACCAGCAGGATATAGCGACGGATCGAACCCACGGTACGCCAGCGTGCTGCCGGCAATACGCGCTCATCCTTCGGCGGCGCCGGAGGGTTGGTGCGACCGGTCATCCGGCGCCAACCACGCACCAGGATATTGGTACGCCATGGCTCCGGCACCACTTTGGTCCGACGGATCGGCGGCGTGGCCTTCAGGCAAACCCGGCCGTTGGCGTCAAGCGCCAGCATCTCGGCGTCTTGCAGCTCTTCGGCGGTATTGAGCGTCAACCGGCGGCCGACCGAGGCTTGGGCAGCCTCGGTGGGTGCGTCGAACGTCTTCGAAGACAGACGTTCGTGCAGCTCGCTGAAGGAAGTGCAGCCCGCCAGTTCGGCGCGCTGCTCTGCGGTCATCGGGAGGTGCGCCAGGTACTCGGACAGGGTCTCTGGCGTGGCTTGAGAATTACTCATCGGCAGGCAACTGATAGCTCCAGGTTTCGGTCAGGACGTGTTCGGTCTTTTCCGGCTCCGGATTGGCGGGGGCAGCCTCTGGCTGCTTGGCGTCCTTGTCTTTCGCTTCCTTGGCGTCTTTCCTGGCCTGTTTTTCGTGTTGCTTGGCCAGCAGTTTGTCGGCCTTGAGCACCTGGGTCGAGACCTTCTCAGGCTCAGCTTTCACGATGTCTTCGACCAGCGCGGCACGCATTTCGGTGGGCTTGCCTGCGTCCTTGATCTTCATGCGCAGGGTCAGGCGCCAGCCTTTGGTGTGCTCGTTGTAGCGCACGCTGTTTTCAACGATTTCGGCGTTGTCACCCACGCTCACCTGGCTGCGCACTGGCGCATCCGGCGGCAGGTTCTTCAGGGACGGGCCCTCGAAGTCCACCAGGTAGGCCACGCTGCCGTCAGGCTGGCGAATCAGGTTGGATTGCTTCACGTCACCGGTGGAACGCAAGGTCTGCTTGACCCAGGCGCTGTCGGCCGGGTGCAGGTCTTTCTCGTCCATGGTCCAGTGCAGGCGATAGCTGACATCCAGCGGCTCGCCGACTTTCGGCAGCTCGGCCGGGCTCCAGAACGCAACGATGTTGTCGTTGGTTTCGTCGGCGGTCGGAATCTCTACCAGGTCGACAGAACCCTTGCCCCAATCGCCTTCAGGCTCGATCCAGGCGCTTGGGCGCTTGTCGTAGTTGTCGTCCAGGTCTTCGTAGTGGCTGAAGTCGCGGCCACGTTGCAGCAGGCCGAAACCACGCGGGTTCTCGACGGCGAAGTTGCTGACCGACAGGTGTTTAGGGTTGTTCAGTGGGCGCCAGATCCACTCGCCATTGCCGGCATGGATCGACAGGCCGCTGGAATCGTGCAGCTCACGGCGGTAGTTAAGCACCTTGGAAGGCTGGTTCGCGCCGAACAGGTACATGCTGGTAAGCGGGGCGATGCCCAGCTTGCTGACCTTGTCACGCAGGAACATCTGGGATTTGACGTCGACAATGGTGTCGGTGCCAGGACGCAGGGTCAGGCGATAGGCGCCGGTGGCACGCGGTGAGTCCAGCAGGGCGAAGATCACCAGCTGTTTCTCGCCCGGTTTAGGGCGCTCGATCCAGAACTCGGTGAAACGCGGGAACTCTTCACCGGACGGCAATGCCGTGTCAATCGCCATGCCACGGGCCGACAGGCCATAGGACTGGCCCTTGCCGACGACGCGGAAGTAGCTGGCGCCGAGCATGGTCATGATTTCGTCTTGCTTGTCGGCCTTGTTGATCGGGTACAGCACACGGAAGCCGGCGTAACCCAGCTGTTCGGTGGCTTTAGGATCAAATTTCACGTCGCCGAAATCGAAACGACTTGGGTCGTACTTGATTTCCTGAACGCTGTCGGCGGTCACTTCGTTGATTTTCACCGGCGTGTCGAAGTGCATGCCCTGGTGATAGAAGGACAGCTTGAACGGCGTGTTCTGATCGGCCCACTCAGCTTTTTCGTTGCGGAAACGAATCTTCTGGTAGTCGGCGAATTTCATTTCGCGAAATTCGTTAGGCAGATTGCTGCGCGGAGCTTCGTATTTCTGCCCAGCCAGCTCTTTTGCCTTGGCCGACACATCATCCAGACTGAATGCCCACAGTTGACCCGCGCCGAACAGGCAAAACAGGGCAGAGCCCGTTACCAGTGCGTTTCGTAACCGCTTAGCAGACAATTTTGGTGCATTACAGGGACTAACAATCACGAGCAACCCTCGCCGAAAACAGATCAAAAAACCAACGGCCAGCTATCTATATGCCAGGTTGGCGAGCATTGTTCCGACTCCCCTGGGGCAAAATGATTCCCCAATGGTTTGTCGGACAAGTCTCTACCTAAGTCAAAAATGGACCAATTTACGCTGATCCCCATAGCGCGCGATTATCTAGTAGCCCGCGATACAACGCATCAGGGACAACGAAGTATTTGTAGTGAAACCCTGCGTTTTTAGGCATTAAAGTCGTTTTTAATACATTCATGTCTGTAAGAGGAATGTCACAGGGCCATCATTGACCAAGTGCACCTGCATATCAGCGCCAAAACGCCCTGACGCCACCTTGCCATGCAATTGTTGCGCTTGTAACAACAAGTGCTCAAAAAGCGCCGCTCCCAGGGCCGGCGGGGCCGCAGTGGAGAAGCTGGGCCGCAACCCGCTTTTGGTATCCGCCGCCAGGGTGAACTGCGACACCAGCAGCAAACCGCCGCCGATATCCTTCAACGACAGGTTCATCTTGCCCTCGTCGTCGCTGAACACCCGATAGTTAAGCAGCTTGTGCAGCAGTTTGTCGGCGCTCTCGGGCGTATCTGAAGGTTCGACGGCCACCAGCACCAGCAAACCCTGGTCAATAGAGCCTACGACTTCGCCCTCAACCTCAACCCGGGCGCCACGCACCCGTTGTAACAGGCCCTTCATGCTTCTTCTGGCGGCAGATCAAGCAGGCGCCGTGCCATCTCGCCGGTCGCGCGCACCAATGCATCGGTGATGCCGGGCTCGGACGCGGCATGCCCGGCCTCGCGAATCACCTGCAATTCACTGTTGGGCCAGGCCTGATGCAGCTCCCAGGCGTTATCCAGCGGGCAGATCATATCGTAGCGGCCATGGATGATGACGCCAGGCAGATGGGCGATCTTGTGCATATCGCGAATCAGCTGGTTGGGCTCCAGGAAGGAGTTGTTAGTAAAGTAGTGGCACTCGATACGCGCAATCGACAGGGCGCGCTGCGGCTCGGAAAAACGCTCGACATGCTGCGGGCTCGGGCACAGACCGAGCATGCGCCCTTCCCAGCCGGACCAGGCTTTGGCGGCGTGCATCTGGGCGATCTGGTCGTTGCCGGTGAGGCGCTTGTGGTAGGCGGCAACCATGTCGTGGCGCTCGTCCGCCGGGATCGGGGCAAGGTAGTCCTGCCAGTAATCCGGGAACATGCGGCTGGCGCCCTCCTGGTAGAACCAGTGAATATCCTGCGGGCGGGCCAGGAAAATCCCGCGCAGGATCAGGCCATGCACGCGCTCGGGGTGGGTTTGTGCGTAGGACAGCGACAGGGTCGAGCCCCAGGAGCCGCCAAACAGCACCCATTTGTCGATGCCCAGGTGCTCGCGGATGCGCTCAAGGTCGGCGACCAGATCCCAGGTGGTGTTGTTCTCCAAACTCGCGCGGGGTGTGGAACGCCCGCAGCCACGCTGGTCGAAGGTCACGATGCGGTACAGGTTCGGGTCAAAATAGCAGCGGCTCTGGGCATCGCAACCGGAGCCGGGGCCACCGTGGATGAAGACGACAGGCAAGCCTTCGGGGGAGCCACTCTCATCGACGTACAGCGTGTGGGTGTCATCGACGGCCAGATCGTGCCGGGCGTAGGGTTTGATCTGCGGGTACCAAGTCTGCATTGCGCGCTCCATAGGGTGTCGGGTTCATCCCTGAGGGGACGTCTATTATTCTTGCCGTCTGGCATCATAAACCCGAATTGTGCAATGAGCATGCCCTTGAATACTTAGACCTGTGTCAGCCCTTCGCGCCTGAGGTAATGCAGCAGATAGTTATAAAGCTGATCCACCTCCGGGGCTTGGCCGCGTGCGCGCAGGCAACCGTGGACCAGCCCTTTGCCGGAATACAGCACGGCGGGCACACCGGCCTGTTGCAGCCGTTCGGCATAGAGCATGCCGTCATCGCGCAACGGGTCGAACTGGGCCACGGCGATCAACGCCTTGGGTAAGCCGCCGAAATGCTCGGCCAACAAAGGCATGGCATAGGCCGATGGCGTGCCCGCAGCGTCCAGGTACATTGCCAGGTAGCAGTCGGTGTCGGCGCTGCTGAGCAGGGGCGCGTCCCTGCAGTCACGGCGCGAGGGCAAATCGGCCGGGCCGCCCAGGCCGGGGTAAATCAGCACCTGAGCCACGGGCAGCGGCTGGCCGTCGTCGCGCAGCCCCAGGCACAGCGCCGCCGCCAGATTGCCGCCCGCGCTGTCGCCCATCACCACCAGGCGTTGCAGGTTGATGGCGTGCGGCCCCTGCCCGGCCTGGAGTGCCTGCCATACGGCGCGACAGTCTTGGTAGGCCGCCGGGAACGGATGCTCAGGTGCCAGGCGATAGTCGATGGCGATCACCAGCACTTGCAGCGTGTTGGCCAGTTCGAAGCAAATGAAGTCGTGGGAGTTCAGCCCGCCCACCGCCCAGCCGCCGCCGTGCATATAGAGAAGACAGGGCCAGCCCTCCGTCGGCGCTGGAGCCCTGGGTCGGTAACTACGCACGCCTACGCCGCCCAGGGAAAAGTCCGACAGTTGCAGCCCTTGAGGCTGCGGTGGCGTGAAGGCCTGGCACATACGGTCGTAGTTGTGGCGCAAGCCCGCCAGCGACGAGTCGTCACTGGTGAAGGATTCGGTTTTGGTGATGAAGGCGGCTAGCTGCGGAGAAGTCGGATACATGCGCAATATCCCTGACAATCGAGATCTAAAGGTGGGAGCTGGCTTGCCTGCTCCCACAGTTGCTCTGTGTTGTTTGATCTACCGTGCCCGGCTTAAGGTTTGAGGCTGGCCTGCACCGCCGCCACACCGTCGCTGCCATCAAACGCCGTAACCCCGGCCAACCAGCGCTGCAGATCCTCAGGGTGGTCACGCAACCACTGCCTGGCCACATCCTGCGGCGACTGGCGCTCCATGATCGGCACCATCAACTGGCTTTCCTGGGCGGCGGTGAAGGTCAGGTTCTGCAACAGACGGTTGGCGTTGGGGCAGCGCTCGCCGAAGTCCGGCGCGGTGACGGTGGAAACCGTGGCGCGGCCTTCGTCCGGGCCGAACACATCTTCACTGCCTGTGAGGTAAGCCATTTTCATGTTGATGTTCATCGGGTGCGGGGTCCAGCCGACGAACACCACGAACTCCTTACGGTTCACCGCTCGCTGCACCGCGGCGAGCATGCCGGCTTCACCGGAAGCGACCAGCTTGAAGCCACCGAGGCCGAAGTGGTTGGTGTCGATCATCTTCTGGATATCGGTATTGGCACCGCTGCCCGGCTCGATGCCGTAGATCTTGCCGCCGAGTTTGTCCTTGAAGCGGGCGATGTCGGCAAACGTCTTCAGCCCGGCATCGGCCACGTATTGCGGCACGGCCAGGGTGGCTTGGGCGTCGGCCAGGCTCGGCGTGTCGAACACCTTGACCTGCCTGGCGGCCAGGAATGGCGCGATGTTGTTGTCCATCGCCGGTTTCCAGTAGCCGAGGAAGATATCCAGGCGCTTGTCGCGGATGCCGGCAAAGATGATCTGCTGCACGGCGCTGGTCTGTTTGCTGTCGTAGCCCAGGCCGGTAAGCAGCACGTCGGCCATGCCGGAGGTGGCGATCACGTCGGTCCAGCTGACCACGCCCATGCGGATGGCTTTACATGAGGCGGGTTCGGCGGCCATGGCGTTGGCGCTGATCAAAGCGGCAGCGGTGAGGGTCAACAACAGTCTTTTCATGGATGAGGTCTCACTCGGCAGCTTTTATTGTGGGGAGTGGCGTCTGGTGCGCCGTATCCACAACCTTACTTAGCGGGACCTCTGCTGACACGAACTGTGGCGACCGGCAGTTGCACTGGGGCGACTGTGAGGGCCCCTTCGCGAGCAAGCCCGCTCCCACATTGGGACCGCATTCTCCTGCTGAAACTCGGTCAAATGTGGGAGCGGGCTTGCTCGCGAAAGCTATTTCAGCAGCACCGAAAATTATCGGTAACGCCTCTGCCCCCAGGCCAACAACCCTTCCAGCAACTGCTTCAATACCACCCGCGTCGGCTCAGCCAGATCCGCGCGATACCGGAACGGCTCAACCTCTTCCATATACGTGCTCTGGCACAGCTCCAACTGCACCGCATGAATATCCTGCGTCGGGTCGCCGTAGTGGCGAGTGATATGCCCGCCCTTGAAGCGCCCGTTCAGCACATGGGTGAATTGCGGATGCTGAGCGCAGATGCCTTCCAGCTGGCTGGCCAGCTCGGGGTCACACGCCGCGCCGTTGAAGGTGCCGAGGTTGAAGTCCGGCAGCTTGCCGTCGAACAGGTGCGGGATTACCGAACGGATCGAGTGCGCATCAAACAGCAAGGCGTAGCCGAACTCGGCCTTGAGCCGCGCCAGCTCTTCTTGCAGCGTGCGGTGGTACGGGCCCCAGATCTTTTGCAGGTAGGTTACGCGTTCTTCTTCGGACGGCACCTGCCCTTCACGGAACAACGGCACGCCATCGAACAGGGTCGCCGGGTACAGCCCGGTGGTGGCGCCGGCGTAGAGCGGTTTGTCGTCGGACGGCCGGTTCAGGTCGATCACAAACCGCGAGTACTCGGCCGACAAGGTACTGGCGCCCAGTGCTTCGGCAAAGTCATACAACGTCGGGATATGCCAGTCGGTGTCCGGCAAGCTTTGTGCCTCGGGGATCAGCCCGGCTTCGACCGCAGGCGTCAGGCGCAAACCCGCGTGGGGCATGCTGATCAGCAGCGGCACGCGGCCTTGTTTGAAGTTCAGAACCTTATCCACAACAACACTCCTCAGACGGTGACGTCGACGCCATGGCGCACGACGCGTTTATCCAGTTCGCCGCCCAGCCAGTAGGCCAGGTCGGCAGGGCGATCAATCTGCCAGGCGACAAAGTCCGCAACCTTGCCCACTTCCAGCGAGCCATGGGTGTCGCCCATGCCCAGCGCGGTGGCCGCATGTTGCGTGGCGCCGGCCAGGGCTTCTTCCGGGGTCATGCGGAACAAGGTGCAAGCCATGTTCAACATCAGGCGCACCGACAGCGCCGGCGAGGTGCCGGGGTTGAGGTCGCTGGCGATGGCGATTTTTACGCCGTGCCTGCGCAGCGCATCCATCGGCGGCAATTGGGTTTCACGCAGGAAGTAGAACGCACCCGGCAGCAACACCGCGACAGTGCCGGAAGCGGCCATGGCGATGGCGTCTTCTTCGGTCATGAACTCCAGGTGGTCGGCCGACAGTGCGTGGTAACGCGCCGCGAGGCTGGAGCCGTGCAAAGAGGACAGCTGCTCGGCGTGCAGTTTCACCGGCAAGCCCAACTGCTGGGCGACCTTGAACACACGCTCCACCTGCTCGGTGGAAAACGCCAGGTATTCACAGAAGGCATCAACCGCATCCACCAGCCCTTCGGCCGCGAGCGCCGGCAGCATCTCGGCGCAGATGTGCTCGATGTAATCGTCAGCGCGGTCCTTGTACTCCGGCGGCAGCGCGTGAGCCGCCAGGCACGTGGCGCGCACGCTCACCGGCAGCACCTGGCCAAGGCGCCGCGCAACCCGCAGCATCTTGCGCTCGTTGACCAGGTCCAGGCCATAGCCGGATTTGATCTCCACCGTGGTCACGCCGTCACGCAGCAAACTGCGCAAGCGCTTTTCGGCGCTGGCAAACAATTCATCTTCGGTGGCGGCGCGGGTGGCGCGCACGGTGCTGGCAATACCGCCACCTTTGGCGGCGATTTCGGCGTAGCTCACGCCTTCAAGGCGCTGCTCGAATTCACCGCTGCGATTGCCGCCGAACACCGTGTGGGTGTGGCAGTCGATCAGCCCGGGGGTGACCCACGCGCCTTGCAGGTCATGCACCTGGGCGTAGTCCGCCGTCGGCACTTCGCTGCGCGGGCCGATCCACTCAATCAGTGAATTGGCAGTGACCATCGCGGCATCCTCGATGATCGAGTATTTGCCGTGGGCCATGGTTGCGACGTGGCAGTGTTGCCAAAGCGTTTTCATCAACGCCTCCCTAAGTTATCGATGAGACAAAGCCGGGTCGTATTGGACCCTGGCCGCTTGCCCGGCGGCGGGTTTGACCCACAGCAGGTAAGCCAGCACCAGCAGCACGATCCACACGGCGCCGACCAGCAAAGCCGCCTGGGTATCCGGGAAGTAACCCAGCACACCAAACACGAACAGCATGAACACGATGGCCGCCGCTGGCGCATAGGGCCAGAAAGGCACCGGGAATTTCAGTTCGGCCACCTGTTCCTTGGTCATGGAGCGGCGCATGGCGACCTGGGTAAACAGGATCATCAGCCACACCCACACGGTGGCGAAGGTGGCAATCGAGGCGATCAGCAGGAACACGTTTTCCGGGATCAGGTAATTGAGCACCACGCCGCCGAGCAACGCCGCGCCCATTACCAGCACGGTCATCCATGGCACGCCGTGTTTGGACAATTGCGCGAAACCCTTGGGCGCCTGCCCTTGCTGGGCCAGGCCGTACATCATGCGGCCGGCGCCGAAGATGTCGCTGTTGATGGCCGAGACGGCGGCGGAGATCACCACGATATTGAGGATGGTCGCCGCCGAGCCGATACCCAGATTGCTGAAGATCTGCACGAACGGGCTGCCCTGGCTGCCGATCTGCGGCCACGGGTAGATGGCCATCAACACAAACAGGGTCAGCACGTAAAACAACAGGATGCGCAGCGGCACTGCATTGATCGCCTTGGGAATCACGCGCTGCGGGTCTTTGGCTTCTCCGGCGGTGATGCCGATGATTTCGATGCCGCCAAACGCAAACATCACCACCGCGAACGAGGCGATCAGGCCACCGATGCCGTTAGGCATGAAGCCGCCGTGGGCCCACAGGTTGCTCAGGCCGCTGGCCTGGGTTTCGCCTGCCGAATGAATGCCGAACAGCATGATGCCGAAGCCGCCGAGGATCATCGCCACAATGGCGCCGACCTTGAGCAGTGACAGCCAGAACTCCATTTCGCCAAACACTTTGACGTTGCACAGGTTCAGGCCGCCGATCAAAAACACGATGCCCAGCACCCAGACCCAACGTGCAACCTCGGGAAACCAGAAGCCCATGTAGATGCCGAAGGCGGTGACGTCGGCGAGGCAGACGATGATCATTTCAAACGCGTAGGTCCAGCCGAGCACAAACCCGGCCATCGGCCCCAAATAGGTGCTGGCGTACTGGCCGAAGGAACCGGACACCGGGTTGTGCACGGCCATTTCACCGAGGGCGCGCATCACCATGAACACCGCAGCGCCGCCGATCAGGTAGGCCAGCAGTACGGCAGGGCCGGCCATTTGGATGGCGGAGGCGGACCCATAGAACAGCCCGGTGCCGATCGCGGAACCGAGTGCCATGAAGCGAATATGTCGGGCGCTTAGCCCGCGTTTCAAACCCTTTTCTTGCTGGTGCATTTCTCGTCCCTATTATTCTTATGAGGAGAAGATCGTTCCCACGCTCCGCGTCACGACTCTAAAAGCGGACGCGGAGCGTCCAGGGCAGCATTCCCACGCAGAGCGTGGGAACGATCGGTTACAAGCTCGGCAGGAGCTTGGCCGGCACCAGCTCGTTCAGGCAGCGGCTGGCGAGCAGTTCGCTGGCGGCGTTGATGTCTGGCGCGAAGAAGCGGTCCTTTTCATAGAACGCCACTTTGTCGCGCAGAATCGCGCGGGCTTTTTCCAGCTTGGCCGAAGTTTTCAAACCGTCGCGCAGGTCCAGGCCCTGGCACGCCGCCAGCCACTCGACGGCGAGTACGCCACGGGTGTTCTCAGCCATTTCCCACAAGCGCTTGCCCGCAGCCGGGGCCATGGACACGTGGTCTTCCTGGTTGGCCGACGTCGGGATGCTATCCACGCTATGGGGATGCGCCAGCGCCTTGTTCTCACTGGCCAGCGCCGCAGCGGTGACCTGGGCGATCATGAAGCCGGAGTTCACCCCGCCATTGCCGACCAAAAACGGCGGCAGTTGCGACATGTGCTTGTCCATCATCAACGAGATACGACGCTCGCTCAGCGAACCGATTTCTGCGATCGCCAGCGCCATGTTGTCGGCAGCCATGGCCACCGGCTCGGCGTGGAAGTTACCGCCGGAGATCACGTCGCCTTCGGCAGCAAACACCAGCGGGTTATCCGACACCGCATTGGCCTCTACCACCAGCACGTCGGCGGCCTGGCGGAACTGGGTCAGGCAGGCGCCCATGACTTGCGGCTGGCAGCGCAGGGAATACGGGTCTTGTACTTTGTCGCAGTTCTGGTGCGACTGGGACACCTGGCTGCTCTCGCCGAGCAGGTCGCGATAGGCCGCAGCCGCATCGATCTGCCCACGCTGGCCACGGGCGGCATGGATACGTGCGTCGAACGGCGAGCGCGAGCCGAGCACCGCTTCCACTGTGAGCGCGCCGCATGCCAGCGCACCGGCGAACAGGTCTTCGCCTTCGAACAGGCCACGCAGCGCATAGGCGGTGGACACCTGGGTGCCGTTCAGCAGCGCCAGGCCTTCTTTGGCCGCGAGCGTCAGCGGCGTCAGGCCGGCCACTTTCAGCGCTTCGGTGGCTTCCAACCATTCGCCCTTGTAGCGCGCCTTGCCTTCGCCCAGCAGCACCAGCGACATATGCGCCAGTGGCGCCAAGTCGCCGGAAGCACCGACCGACCCTTTGAGCGGAATGTGCGGGTACACCTCGGCGTTGATCAGTGCGATCAGCGCGTCGATCACCTGGCGACGAATGCCGGAAAACCCACGGCTCAGGCTGTTGACCTTGAGCACCATGACCAGCCGCACCAGCGCGTCGCTGATCGGCTCACCGACGCCGGCGGCGTGGGACAGCACCAGGGAACGCTGGAGGTTTTCCAGGTCAACGCTTGCGATGCGGGTCGAGGCCAGCAGGCCGAAACCGGTGTTGATGCCGTAGGCGGTGCGGTTCTCGGCGAGAATCTGCTCCACGCAGGCCACACTGGCTTCGATCTGCGCCGTGGCGCTGTCATCCAGACTGAGGGTTACCGGCTGCTGGTAGATGGCCCGCAGTTGGGCAAGGCTCAGTTGGCCTGGAATCAAATTTAGCGCAGTCACATTCATGCTCCTTGTGAATTATTCTTAGTGCAAATTAGGTAATACGTGGTGCAGCAAAGCGGTGTCCTTGAGCAGCGCGGCGGTGCTCGCGATGTCCGGCGCCAGCCAGCGGTCCTGCTCGTAAGGTGGGACCTTTTCACGCAACAGACGCCAGGCACTGTCAGTGCCCGCGCCGAAACGCTGGTCCTTCAAAAACTCGAACGCCTGGGCCGCCAACAGGTACTCGATGGCGAGAATCTGGGTGACGTTGGCCAACAGCTGATGCAGCTTGAGCGCGGCGTTGGTGCCCATGCTCAAGTGGTCTTCCTGCAGGCCCGAGGTGACGAAATTGTCGAGCACCGCCGGTTGGGCCAGCTGGCGGTTTTGCCCGCACAGCGAGGCGGCGACGTACTGCACGATCATCATCCCGGAGTTGACCCCAGGGTTGCTGACCAAAAACGCCGGCAAGCCACTGACATGCGGGTTGATCAGGCGGTCCAGGCGACGCTCGGCCACCGAGCCGATTTCGGCCATGGCGATGGCGAGCATATCGGCCGCCAGCGCCACAGACTGCCCATGCGGGTTGGCCTGGGACACCACGCGGTAGTTGTCCGGCGTGCCGAGCACCAGCGGGTTGTCGGTGGCGCTGTTGAGTTCGGTCTCGATCTGGCGTGTGGCGTGTTCAACCTGATCACGTGCCGCGCCGTGAATCTGCGGGATCGAGCGGATGCTCAGCGCGTCCTGGGTGCGGATGCCTTTGCTGCTGGCGATCACTTCACTGCCGTCGAGCAAGGCGCGCAGGTTGATGCCGACTTGCTGCATGCCCGGGTGGGGCTTGAGGGCGATGATGGCTTCGTCGAAGGCGTCGATCTGACCACGCTGGGCTTCGAAACTCATGGCGCCGATCACGTCGGCCCATTGCAGCAGGTGATGCGCGTCAGCCAGGGCCAGGCAGCTCAGGCCGGTCATGCACGGCGTGCCATTGACCAGGCACAGGCCGTCTTTGGCGCCGAGCACCACAGGCGGTAAACCTTCGGCTTTTAATGCGGCTTGCGCCGTCACGATCTGGCCGCGATAGCTCACATCACCAACCCCGAGCAAGGCCACGCCAATGTGGGCCATGTGGGTCAGGTAGCCCACCGAGCCCTGGGACGGCACTTGCGGCGTGATGCCATGGTTGAGCAACGCCAGCAGCGAATGCACCACTTGCGGGTGCAGCCCGGATTTGCCGTGGCTGTAGTTGATGATGGCTGCGCAGATGATCGCGCGGGTCTGTTCGTCGCTCAGCACCGGGCCGACGCCACAGGCGTGGCTCAGCAGTGTGTTGCGCGACAGCTGGCTGAGTTGTTCATCTTTGAGCGACACATTGCACAGCGCGCCCAGGCCGGTGTTCACACCATAGGCGCGTTCGCCGCTGGTGACGATGCGCTGCACGATGGCCTGGGCATTGTCGATGCGCGCCCAGGCGTGGCCCGAAAGTTCGAGCACGGCGCCATGGCGGGCGACGGCGACCACGTCCTGCCAACGCAGAGGGGCATCGGCGATGATGATTGTTGTTGCCTGGGACATCTTGAGCCTCTTGAATTGATCGTTCCCACGCTCTGCGTGGGAACGCCGCCTGGGACGCTCCGCGTCCCGCTGTCAGGTGTGACGCGGAGCGTCACGGGATGCATTCCCACGCAGAGCGTGGGAACGATCAGCTACACCACCGCCGCCCGGCGCTGAACAAACCTGTCCACATACTCATCCGCCGGCGAATGCAGAATCTCGCGCGGTGTGCCGACCTGGATCAGCTTGCCGTCCTTGAGGATCGCAATGCGGTTGCCGATGCGCACCGCCTCGTCGAGGTCGTGGGTGATGAACACGATGGTTTTGTGCAGGGTCTTTTGCAGCTCCAGCAACTGGTCCTGCATCTCGGCGCGAATCAACGGGTCGAGGGCGCTGAAGGCTTCGTCCATCAGGATGATGTCGGTGTCCGCCGCCAGGGCGCGGGCCAGGCCGACACGTTGGCGCATGCCGCCGGAAAGCTGGTGCGGGTATTTGTTTTCGTAGCCCTTCAGGCCCACGGTTTCGATCCAGTGCAGCGCACGTTCGGCGCACACCTGCTGGGTTTCGCCGCGCACCTTGAGGCCGTAGGCGACGTTGTCGAGCACGCTCTTGTGGGGCAGCAAGCCGAAGCTCTGAAATACCATGCTGATCTTGTGGCGGCGGAATTGGCGCAGGGCTTCCATGTCCAGTTGCAGGATGTCTTCGCCGTCCACCAGGATCGCGCCGCTGGTAGGATCGATCAGACGGTTGAAGTGGCGTACCAGGGTGGACTTGCCCGAACCCGACAGGCCCATGATCACAAAGATCTCGCCGGTGCCGATGCTCAGTGACAGGTCGTTCACGCCGACCACGCAACCGGTCTCGGCCAGTACCTGGTCCTTGGTCTTGCCCTGACCAACCAGCGCCAGGGCTTCCTTGGAGCGGTTGCCGAAAATCTTGAAGACGTTTTTAACTTCAATTTTGCTGACAGTAGTCATTTGCTCGCCTCATGCCGTGGACGACCATAGGCCTGGGTAATGCGGTCGATGACCACTGCGAGAATCACAATCGCCAGCCCGGCTTCGAGGCCACGGCCGACGTTGAGGGTCTGGATGCCGACGAGTACGTCTTCACCCAGACCACGGGCGCCAATCATCGAGGCGATCACCACCATCGACAACGCCATCATGGTGGTCTGGTTGATACCCGCCATGATGCTCGGCAGCGCCAGCGGCAGTTGCACGCCAAACAGTTGCTGCCAGCGGTTGGCACCGAAGGCGTTGATGGCTTCCATGACTTCGCCGTCGACCTGGCGAATGCCCAAGTCGGTAAGGCGAATCAGCGGCGGCGCGGCGTAGATCACCGTGGCGAAAATCGCCGGCACCTTGCCCAGGCCAAACAGCATCAGCACCGGGATCAAGTACACGAAGCTGGGCATGGTTTGCATGATGTCGAGCAGCGGCATCAATACCGAACGCAGGCGATTGCTGCGTGCCGACAGGATGCCCAGCGGAATGCCGATCAGCACCGAGATCACCGTGGCGACCATCATCAGCGCCAGGGTTTGCATCAGCTTGTCCCACAGGCCGACCGCGCCCACCAGGAACAGCAGACCGACGATCACCGCCGTGGTCACCACCTTGCGGGTGGCGTGCCAGGCGATGCCGCCGACAATGGCGAGCATCAACCACCAGGGCGCTGCGCGGAGCAAGCCTTCCAGGTTGACGATGGCCCATAACAGCGTGTCGGAGATGTGCCGAAACACATCACCGTAGTTGGTGACCAGTGAGTCCACCCAACCGTTGACCCAGTCGGCGATGGAAAACGTAAAACTCTCAGGAAACATAGCGTGCTCTCGATCCAGTGGGTTGTGGCCGTGTGCCCGGCTAACCCCTCAGGGTAGCCGGACACCCTTGACCTACAAGGCCGCGTCGATTTTCTTGGCTGCGTCGTCGCTCACCCATGCGTGCCAGACTTCAGGATGTTCCTTGAGGAAAATTTTCGCCAGTTTTGGCGACTCAATCCGCTCTTTGGCCATGCGACCGAGGTTCTGGTTAAGCAGGTCGATCGGCAGGTTGACCTTTTCCAGCACCGCTACCAGTTCAGGCGCTTGCTCGTGGAAGGTCTTGGACAGGCCGACCTTGATGCTCACGCTTTTATCCACACCGGGCTTTTCTTCCAGCTTGACCAGATCAACCTGGCCCATGAGCGGGGTGGGTGACCAGTAGTAGAACAGGATCGGCTCGCCACGCTTGTAGCTCGACAGCACAGCGGCATCCAACGCCGGGCCGGTGCCAGGGCGGAAGTTGGTGTAGGTGCTTTCCAGGCCATAGCTTTTGAGCATCTCGCTGTTGTCCAGCTCACAGGTCCAGCCGGCCGGGCAGTTGTAGAAGCGGCCTTTGGACGGTTCTTCCTGGTCCTTGAACACCGAGGCGTATTTGGCCAGGTCGGCGATGTTTTTCAGGTCCGGCGCCTTGGGCTCCAGCTTGCGCTTGGCGTCGCCTTCGATCACGTAACGCGGCACGTACCAGCCTTCGACGGCACCGACAACGGGCGCGCCAACGCCAACGACTTTGCCGGCCTTCTCGGCCTTGTTCCAGACTTCGCTGCGGCCTACCCACTCTTCGGCGAACACCTGGATGTCGTTGCTGCTCAGGGCGTTTTCCATGGTGATGGAGTTGCCCGGCAAGCTGTCGGTTTTGCAGCCGTAGCCTTTCTCCAGCACGGTTTGCAGGATGTCGGTGAGCAACATGCCGCTTTCCCAGTTCAGCCCGGCGAATTTCACCGGTTTGCCGAACTCGCACCAACCCGCCGCCTGGGCGCCGGCAGAGGCCAGCAAGCCTGCAGATAACACGGTGGCCAGCAGGGTTTTATTCATCTTCATTGTTGTGACGCTCCCAATCTTGAAATGGATTACGGCAGTCAGTAGGCATCCTGCCCTGTCCACGTCCCATCAGGCTTGTGCAGCCAGCCCGTTTGTCGTTGGTGCAGCGCCCTGCTCTATTGGCAGGATCAGTTGATCGGGCACTGTGCCGTGCCATTTTTTCGCACACACGTAATACAGGGCCGCAGGCAGTACCAGGCCGATGATCCAGGAGATATCCACATCACCCAGCGCGGCAACCAGGGGGCCGGTGTAGAACTTGGTCGAGATGAACGGCAACTGCACCAGCACGCCGAACACATAGACGCTGATACCCAGCAGGTTCCAGCGACCGTAACGGCCGTTCGGGTCGGCCAAGGCCGGTACGTCATAGCGCTCGCGGGTGATGCAGTAGTAATCCACCAGGTTGATCGCACTCCACGGCGTGAAGAACGCCAGTAGAAACAGAATGAAAGACTTGAACGCACCGAGGAACGAGTGCTGGCCGAGCAACGCGATCAGGGTTGCAGTGCCGACAATCACCAGCACGAACACCAGACGTTGCAGGCGCGTGACCTCCAGGCGACCACGGAAGCCGCTGACGATGGTGGCAATGCACATGAAGCTGCCGTAGGAGTTCAGGGTAGAGATGGTGACCTTGCCGAACGCGATGCTGAAGTACAGCAGCGCAGCGGTGGCGCCCGTACCACTTAACCCGACGATGTAGGCGACTTCGTGACCGGCAAATTGCCCGTTGGACATGGCCGCGGCAAACACGCCAAGGACCATCGCCACCTGAGCACCAATGACTGAACCCGCACCGGCGGCGAAAAAGGTTTTCAGCGAAGATGTTTTGCTTGGCAGGTAACGTGAATAGTCCGCCACGTAAGGGCCGAAGGCGATCTGCCAGGAGGCCGCGAGCGACACCGCCAGCAGGAAACTGCTCCAGCTGAAGTGGCGAATCTGCAAAAGCGCGCCAACGTCGGTCTGGCTCATCAAACGGCTGAACAGATAGACAAAGGCGATCACGCCAATGACGCTGGCGACACGCCCAATAAAGTGGATCACCCGGTAACCCAGTACGGTGACCAGTACGATCACGCTGGCAAAAATCAGGATACCGACGCTGTCGCTGACCCCGAACAACTGGCCCAGCGCCTGCCCCGACAGCACGGTCCCGGTCGCGGTGAAACCGAGGTACATCAAACAAACCAGCACAATCGGAATGGCTGCACCATAAACGCCGAACTGCACCCGGCTGGAGATCATCTGTGGCAGACCAAGCTTTGGCCCTTGCGCCGCATGCAACGCCATGACGCCGCCGCCGATGAGTTGGCCGATCAACAGACCGATCAACGACCAGAACACATCACCGCCGAGCACCACGGCCAAGGCCCCGGTGACAATCGCGGTGATTTGCAGGTTGGCCCCCATCCACAGGGTGAACTGGCTCAATAGACGACCGTGTCTTTCCGCTTCCGGGATGTAGTCGATCGAACGCCTTTCGATCAACGGGGTGGTGTCATTTGCAGCCATGGTGTTCAACCTCTGATGGATTGTTTTTCGGTGGTGCGGGTGAAACATGTCTTGTGTACACAGCAGGGCAAATGTGGGAGCTGGCTCCCACAGGAACCAGGCCAGCCGTTACTTGATCATCGGCAGGTTGAGGCCCTGCTCCTTGGCGCAATCGATAGCGATCTGGTAACCGGCATCGGCGTGACGCATCACTCCGGTGGCCGGGTCGTTGTGCAGTACGCGGGCAATGCGCTCAGCCGCTTCGTCGGTGCCGTCGCAGACGATCACCATGCCCGAGTGCTGGGAGAAGCCCATGCCCACGCCGCCGCCGTGGTGCAGCGACACCCAGGTCGCGCCACTTGCGGTGTTGAGCAGGGCGTTGAGCAGTGGCCAGTCGGACACGGCGTCGGAGCCGTCCTGCATGGCTTCGGTTTCGCGGTTGGGGCTGGCGACCGAGCCGGAGTCGAGGTGGTCACGGCCGATCACCACCGGCGCCGACAGCTCGCCACTGCGTACCATTTCGTTGAACGCCAGGCCAAGCTTGGCGCGCTGGCCCAGGCCAACCCAGCAGATACGTGCCGGCAAGCCCTGGAAGCTGATGCGCTCGCGGGCCATGTCCAGCCAGTTGTGCAGGTGCGCGTCGTCCGGGATCAGCTCTTTGACTTTGGCGTCGGTCTTGTAGATGTCTTGCGGGTCGCCCGACAGCGCAGCCCAGCGGAACGGGCCGATGCCACGGCAGAACAGTGGGCGGATGTAGGCCGGCACAAAACCCGGGAAGTCGAAGGCATTTTCTACGCCTTCTTCCTGGGCCATCTGGCGGATGTTGTTGCCGTAGTCGAAGGTCGGAATGCCTTGCTTCTGGAATTCCAGCATGGCTTTGACGTGCACGGCCATCGACTGCTTGGCGGCCTTGATCACGGCAGCCGGCTCGGTCTTGGCGCGGGCGCGGTATTCGTCCCAGGTCCAGCCGGCCGGCAGGTAGCCGTTGAGTGGGTCGTGGGCGCTGGTCTGGTCGGTGACCATGTCCGGGCGCACGCCGCGCTTGATCAGTTCCGGCAGGATTTCGGCCGCGTTGCCCAGCAAGGCGATGGAGATGGCCTTGCCTTCCTGGGTGTATTTGGCGATACGCGCCAGGGCGTCGTCGAGGTCGGTGGCTTGCTCGTCGACATAACGGCTGGCCAGACGAAAATCGATGCTGACCTGCTGGCACTCGATGTTCAGCGAGCAGGCGCCAGCCAGGGTCGCAGCCAACGGCTGAGCGCCGCCCATGCCGCCGAGGCCGGCGGTGAGGACCCAGCGGCCGGTGAGGTCGCTGTTGTAATGCTGGCGGCCGGCTTCGACGAAGGTTTCGTAGGTGCCCTGCACGATGCCCTGGCTGCCGATGTAGATCCAGCTGCCGGCGGTCATCTGGCCGTACATGGCCAGGCCCTTGGCATCCAGTTCGTTAAAGTGCTCCCAACTGGCCCAGTGCGGCACCAGGTTGGAGTTGGCGATCAGCACGCGCGGAGCGTTGCTGTGGGTCTTGAACACGCCGACCGGCTTGCCGGATTGCACCAGCAGGGTCTCGTCGTCATTCAGGTTAGTGAGGCTCTCGACGATCTGGTCGTAGCACTCCCAGTTGCGCGCCGCACGGCCGATACCACCGTACACCACCAATTCTTTCGGGTTCTCGGCCACTTGCGGATCAAGGTTGTTCATCAGCATGCGCAACGGTGCTTCAGTCAGCCAGCTTTTGGCGGTGAGCTTGTTACCGCGAGCGGCACGGATTTCGACGTCACGGTATTTAGTAGGCTTGGCTTTCGAAAAATCGGTCACAGCTGGACTCCTCGGCATGGTGCGCGAACATTGATGGTGCGAAGGAGAGTCTTACGCACACATCTTTACTTGTATGTACAAGCATATGCAATCAAGCGGCCAACTTGGTGAGGGAGCGTGTGAGATTTTTTGGGGAGGCGTGTGAAAGCCTTGGAAATTAAGGCTTCCAGGCTTGTTGAAATTTCTTACAGAGGGAGTTTGCGGACGGGGAAATTGCTAACGATTGCCTGGCATTGCGCCAAGCTGGGGCATTCGGTAACAAATTGGTGCGCGGCTGGAAACAGCTCTTATGAACAATGAAAAGCAAATGTGGGAGCAGTTTTTTAACCGAGTTGGGTCAGTTCGATAATGCAGCTGCGGCCGCTGACGGCGATATCCAGCAAGCCCGTGTTACCGTCGATTTGCAGGCAATCGTGATGGCCGAGCTTTTCACCCAGCACCTTCACCTCATCCGCCACGCTGAACACCAACACCGTGTGCGCCGTGCTGAAAAACCGCTGCGCGCCATCAATCCATTGAAAGCGTGCGTGGTAACGCTCTGGCGAGTAGATCAGGTTGAAATCGCGGATCGGCCCGGTGATCAAGCGGCAAGACACTTCACTCTCACCCTTGAACGCAAACGCTTGCAACGGTAACAACCCGCGCTGCTCTTCACCATCTACGGTCAGGACCATACCCGCGCCCTTGATCACCGTGATCACGCGCTGGTAGCCGGCGAAGGTAGAAAACCCGCCCGACTCGGTAATATCGGCAATCGACAAGCGCCAGCCAAAGCCATCCAGGCCAGTGCCTGCGTCACGGGTGATTTCTTCGGTGCTGCCGCCGCCGTTTTTCCACGGCATGCGGATGTAATCGGTGGCGCGCCAGACGTTCACTGCACTCATTTACTGAAACGTCCTTCCAGGCTATGACGGGAACCGGGGTGGATCAAACGCGCGGCGGTGACCGGCTGGCGGCCGGACCAGGTGCGGCGGCGAATCAACAGGCAGGGCTCGCTCGGCTCGATCTGCAACAGCTTGCACTCGGCGGCGTCGGCGAGGATGGCTTCAACCACATGCTCGCCCTCGGTCAGTGGCGCGACCTGGTTGAGGTAGGCGTACGGCGTTTGCTGGGTGAAATCCTGTTGCAGGTATTCCGGCGCCACCAGGGCGTTGACGAAGCGGTCTTCGATTTGCACGGGAATATCGTTTTCAAAATGCACGATCAGCGAGTGAAACACCCGCCCGCCTTCACGCATTTCCAGGGCCACGGCGCGCTCGGAACCGGCGGCCTCTTCGCCCAGGTGAATAACCTGGCAGGTATGGCGATGACCGCGCGAGGCGATCTCATCGGCAATGTTGTGTACTTCAAACAGCGCCGACTGGCTCTTGGGCTCAGCGACGAAGGTGCCGACGCCTTGCATGCGCACCAGCAAACCTTCGGCGGTGAGTTCGCGCAGGGCGCGGTTGATGGTCATGCGGCTGAAGCCTAACTGGCTGACCAGTTCGCTCTCGGACGGCACGCGGTAATGGGGCGGCCAGTTGCCGTTGAGAATCTGCTGGCTGATCATCTGTTTGACGCGGGCATACAAGGGCGCCGGACTTTCGTCCATGTGGGCAGCCAGCGAAGACTTGGCGGGCGGAGTCGGCACAGGGAATCCTTGCAGGGGGAAAAGATGCATAGATTGCCGGAGTTTACCGAGCAGGCAAACGTCTGTATATGTATATACAAATAAACACACGACCGGGGTGCCTTGATCATGTCCGCTTTCTTTGCCGAACGCGCGCTGCTGCCTAATGGATGGGCCAACGATGTACGCTTTGAAGTCAGCGCCGATGGCGTGCTGACCCAGGTTGAGCCCAATGCCAGCGCAGACCACGCCGAACGGCTCAGAGGCCCGGTTTTGGCGGGCATGCCCAACCTGCACTCCCATGCGTTCCAGCGCGCCATGGCCGGTTTGGCCGAAGTGGCCGGCAACCCGAATGACAGCTTCTGGACCTGGCGCGACTTGATGTACCGCATGGTCGGCAAGATCAACCCCGAGCAATTGCAGGTCATCGCCCGCCAGCTGTATATCGAGATGCTCAAGGCCGGCTACACCTCGGTGGCCGAGTTTCATTATGTGCACCACGACGTCAGCGGCCAGGCGTATGCCGATCGCACGGAGCTGTCGCGGCAGATCAGCCAGGCGGCGGCCAGCAGTGGCATCGGCCTGACGTTGCTGCCAGTGCTCTACACCCACTCCGGTTTTGGTGGCCAGGCGCCGAATGACGGCCAGCGGCGCTTTATCAACAGCACCGAAGATTACCTGGACCTGCAAGCACGCCTGAAACCCATTCTGGCGGCGCAGCCAGCGCAGCAGTTGGGCCTGTGTTTCCACTCGTTGCGTGCCGTCACACCCGAACAGATCAACGCTGTGCTGGCCGCCAGTGACAAGGCGTGCCCGGTGCATATCCACATTGCCGAGCAGCAAAAAGAAGTCGATGACTGCCTGGCCTGGAGCGGCAAACGCCCGCTGCAATGGCTGTATGACAATGTGGAAGTGGATGAGCGTTGGTGCCTGGTGCACGCCACCCATGCCGACGCCGATGAAGTCACGCAAATGGCCAAGAGCCGGGCAATCGCCGGCTTGTGCCTGACCACCGAAGCCAACCTGGGCGATGGGATTTTCCCGGCGGTGGATTTCCTCGCTCAAGGCGGGCGCATGGGTATCGGTTCCGACAGCCATGTGTCACTGAGCGTGGTGGAGGAATTGCGTTGGCTCGAATATGGCCAGCGCCTGCGGGACCAGCGGCGCAACCGTCTGTATCGCAGTGATCAGCCGATGGTTGGCCGCACGTTGTTCGATGCTGCACTCGACGGCGGCGCCCAAGCGTTGGGGCAGCCGATTGGTCGGTTGGAAGTGGGCAAGCGGGCAGATTGGATTGTGCTGGATGGCAATGACCCGTACCTGGCGACGGCGACCGAGGATGGGATTCTCAATCGCTGGCTGTTCGCCGGTGGTGATCGCCAAGTGCGCGATGTGCTGGTCAACGGCAAGTGGGTGGTGCGCGATGGGCATCATGCCGGCGAAGAAGACAGCAGCCGGGCGTTCACCCAAGTATTGAAAGACTTGCTCGGTTAAAAATGTGGGAGCGGGCTTGCTCGCGAAAGCGGTGGATCAGCCAACTTATCTGTCGACTGACACTCCGTATTCGCGAGCAAGCCCGCTCCCACATTTTTGATCGGCGGTACTCTCAGGTTTATTGCGAAGTCTTCGCCATCTGTTTGTCCGACGTACGCCAGATCAACCGCGTGGTGTCATAACCCTGCTGGCGCGCCCTGCTCAGCAGGTCTTCGCGGGTGTCGGCACTCACCGTCGGGGTGCGCGACAAGATCCACATGTAGCGTCGGCTCGGGCTGCCGACGATGGCAGTCTTGTAGTCATCACTCACGTACAGCACCCAGTAATCGCCCTTGGCGACGCCCGGCAGCAGCGCCGTGAACCAGTTATTGAATTCCACCCAGAGCTTGTCGGTCTTGCCCGGCACTTGCGGCGTGGCCGTGCCCTTGGCTTCTTCCCACTTCCACTCTGTAGTCAGGCAGCGGTTGAACACCGACATGTCGCCATCCGGCAACAGGGTGTAGCGAGCTTCGGACTGCGCGCAGTTGCGCTGGAAGTACATCGGCAATCGGGCCAACTCATACCAGGTGCCCTGGTAACGCTTGAGGTTGACGTTGCTCGCGGTCTTGGGTTGCAGATCATCGCCAGAATGGCTGGCGCAGCCCGCCAAAAACAGACTGGCGCAAAGAAACAAAACAAAACGCATCATTCTTCTTCTCCCGCAGGCTCGCGCCCCGGTTTACTTCAGGCCTTGCCCGGAAAACATCAGAACTTTGTCACCGGCGTACTGCACGCTGATAAAGCTGTTTTTATCGCCCCACGTGCAACTGGACATGCCCAGCGCACCGGAACAATCGGTCGGCTTACCCAGCAACGACTCCACCTCGGCCTTGGCCATGCCAGCCGACAGCTTTGCGTAATTTTCTTGATTGACCTTGCTGCACGCGGCTAACAGCACGCAAAAAGCCAGCAAAGCGAGACGGCGTAAAGACATGGAAAAGCTCCTGGAGAGACAAAGCAGCTGGGGTATCTGCCAGAAGCTTAGAAGGGAAAAGGGGTGTCTGGTTCCCGATAGGGGGTGGTATTTCTTTTTTCTGCGCACGGGTCCTTTGCAGCGCCTTTTCGAACGCAAAACCTCAACCTTTCATCAGTCCAGCGCTACGACAAGACCAAATAAAGACTAATATCGGTCCAACATCGAGCAAGGGCTTACCCGTGAAATTCTCATCCCAGATAAAACCGATCAGCTACCTGAAAAGCCATACGGCCGAGATCGTCAAAACCCTCACAGAAAGCCGCGAACCGCTGGTTATCACTCAAAACGGTGAGGCAAAGCTGGTGGTGATGGACGTGAAGAGCTTTGAAGAACAGGCGGAAACCATGGCCTTGTTAAAGCTTTTGGCCTTGGGTAATCGACAGATTGAATCAGGCCAGTTTGAGGATATGGAGGACGTATTCGCAGAGCTGGACAAGGACGACGCTCAATGACGTTCAGGGTTGTGATTCTTCACTCAGCAAAGAACGACCTTAAAGACATCAAGTCATACCTCATTCGACAATTCTCTGCGTCAACCTGGCAAACGACCTTTGAATCGTTGAAACAAGCTATGCGCCGCCTCGAAACTCAGCCTTATGCAGGCTCGATACCGGAAGAAATCGAGCGGCTGAATATGAGCCAGTATCGCCAAGTGGTGAGTGGCATGAACCGGATCATCTACGAAATCCGTGAACAAACCATCTATGTCCACATCATCGCCGACACTCGAAAAAACTTGCAGGCACTGCTGCTGAAAAATCTTATCCAGTAAATAAAAAAGCCCCGAAACGCTGAAAGCATTTCGGGGCTTTTTGATCATCACAAATTTTTACTTCTTGTGATAAGCCGTCACACGCTCAACTTCTTCCTTCGAACCCAGGAACACCGCCACGCGCTGGTGCAGGCCTTCCGGCTGGATGTCGAGGATGCGCTGGTGGCCGTCGGTGGACGCGCCGCCTGCTTGCTCAACCAGGAACGACATCGGGTTGGCTTCGTACATCAAGCGCAGCTTGCCCGGCTTGGAAGGTTCGCGGCTGTCACGTGGGTACATGAACAGGCCACCACGGGTCAGGATGCGGTGCACGTCCGCCACCATCGCAGCGACCCAGCGCATGTTGAAGTTCTTCTTCAACGGGCCTTCTTCGCCGGCCATCAACTCGCCCACGTAGCGGGTCACGGGCTCTTCCCAGTGACGTTGGTTGGACATGTTGATGGCAAATTCCTGGGTGGAAGCCGGAATAGTGATGTCTTCGTGGGTCAGCACGAAGCTGCCCATTTCGCGGTCCAGGGTGAAGCCTTTAACGCCGTCGCCCAGGGTCAGCACCAGCATGGTCTGCGGGCCGTAGATGGCGTAGCCGGCAGCCACCTGCTCGGTGCCTGGCTGCAGGAAGGCCTTTTCGTTCAGGGCTTCGTTCTGGCTCAGGTATTCATTCGGGCAGCGCAGTACCGAGAAGATGGTGCCGACCGGTGCGTTGATGTCGATGTTGGACGAGCCGTCCAGTGGGTCGAACACCAGCAGATACGCGCCCTTCGGGTACTTGCCCGGGATCTGGTAGGCGTTGTCCATTTCTTCGGACGCCATGCCGGCCAGGTGACCGCCCCATTCGTTGGCTTCGAGCAGGATTTCGTTGGAAATCACATCGAGCTTCTTCTGCACTTCGCCTTGGACGTTTTCAGTGCCCATGCTGCCCAGAACACCACCGAGTGCGCCTTTGGACACGGCGTGGCTGATTTCCTTGCAAGCACGCGCCACCACTTCGATAAGGAAGCGCAGATCGGCAGGCGTGTTGTTGCTGCGGGTCTGCTCGATCAAATAGCGACTCAGGGTAACGCGGGACATGGAAGGCTCCGGAAAATGGGGGGCTTAAAAACCCGCGCAGTTTAACGCGAGTCGAGGGTTATTTCCTCTAATCAGAGGATTTAACCCCAATAGAGTTCACGGCTTGGCCGCCGGTGCACGCAACAAACTGTAGGCCATCGCCCCTAGCGCCGCCACACCCAGCAGGAGCACGGCCCACAGGCCGAGTTTCTTCCAGTCGGTGCCCGCTTCGGGCGAAACGGCAATCGCAGGCGATTTGACCGTCACGTCGCCTGTGACCGTGGCCTGCCCCAAGGTCTTGATACGCTCGGCGCTGTAGTCGGGAATCAGCGTCGACAGCGGCAAGTTAGCGGCCTTTACCGACGGGTTGCCCAACGCCAGGGTAAACGGCGGCTCACCGCGCGCCAGGAACACCAACTGCGTGGCGCGCACAGCAAAACGCAATGCCGGCGCTTCCACGCCCAGGCCGCCGCCGCGCTCGTCCACCTGCAACTTGAGCTCACCCACGGCCACGCCAGGCAATTGCAATTCATCCTGCACCACGTCCTGGCCATTCTGGGTCAGGCGATACAACAAGCCATTGCTCAACGGCTGCCAGGCCTGATTGGCTTCCCGCCGCCCCGCCAACGTCACGGGCGCCAGCGTGTTGGGCTGCTTGAGCTCGACGCGCAAGCGCTCCACATGCAGCCCCGTCGGCAGCTGCCAGCTGTATTCACCGGCCTTGAGCCGCGTACCCGACAGCGGCTGCGACCACACCAACGGCAGCGGCAAGCTGCTGCTGGTCGCGCTGACCAGTTTGGCCGACGTCAACTGCGGTGCCGCCTGCCCTTGCCACACCAGGCGTAGATAACGCGCCGTTTGCCCCGGCAAGCTCACGTCATGCTGCTCGACACGCTCGTCGGCAAACGACAAGCGCGCCACTTGCCCATCGCCCCACGCCTGCCAGTGCTGCAAGTCATCACTGGCTTCAATGCTGAAACGCTGGAAACCGTCCTGCTCGCGGCTCCAGTCCAGGCTCAACTGCTGCAACGGCGCCTTGATCGAACTGGCGTCCAGCACCCAGCCACGCAACACTTGCGCGCCGGTTTTAGGCGGCAGCACTTGCAGCAAGGTGCCTTCGGCAGTGGACTTCATCACCACATCCGACACGCTTTCACGGGTGTCGGCGGCGTACAGCGGGAACCACTTCACATCCGTCACGTCGCGGCTTTCGGTGCGTTGCGCGGACTGGCGCGACAGCGCGTAAGCCTGGGGCTCGCCGGCGGCATTGAACACGCGCACATCACCAAGATCCGCCTGGCGCGCGCTCAATTGCACCGACAGCGGCAACGCCAGGCGATACCACGGCCCGTTGCCACTGACCGCCAACGGCACCTGTGTGGTGAAGTCGGCGGGCGTCTCTTGCGCCCACACCGACAACGTCGAACACATGCCCAACGCAATCACGCTCAACTTACCGATCAAGAGGATGCTCCTTCAGTTTCCAACACCGGCTCGACGCGTTTGGGCGGCAGCGGTGCAAAGTAACCCACCACCAGCAACAGCCCGCCCACACCAATAAACGACACGATCCGCGCCAGCCCGCCACGGTTACTCAGCTCGACAAAGAACAGCTTGGCGACCACCACCGCAATCAACGCCGCGCCGATCAGCCACACTTCGCGACGATGGCGCAGGTGGCCGCCGATCATCAGGCCCAGGGCGATCAGGGTCCAGACCAGCGACAGGCCGGCCTGCACCCACATGGACGCCAGCAAGGCCTCCAGCTGGAACGGCACGCCCACCCAATGGTGGGCGGTGCGCATCACCAAGGCCGTGAAGAAGGCAAACAGCGAAGCCCCCGCGACACCTTGGGCGATCAGCTCTGCACGCGGCCCGCGCTGCGGCGCCACGCTGCGCGACCACAGGTAAATACCCAGCAATGCGAACAGCAGGCCCACGTCCAACGGGTTGAGCAATGGCACGTACGGCAGCGGTTTCGCCGTGCCGTCGCTGAAGATGTTCGCCAACCAGAACCAGCCGAGCATCAATACCGCCAGCGGCAACGCGGCCAGCACACGGTATTCACGCGGGTAGGCCGACACCGGCCACGGCCAGCTGCGCGGTGCCGCCGCCAGCACCAGGTACAGGCTTGGCAGGATCGCCCAACCCAGCCAACGCCAGGCGTTGTACTCGCTCGACAGCAGCAACAGGCCGTAACGCAGCTCCAGCGCCAACACACCGATCAACATCCAGCAGCCGAGCACATGAGCGATGCTCACTACCGTGCCCGGCACCACCGCCGCCAAACGGCGCAGCGCGATGAAATGCACCCCAAACACCGCCAACCACGCCAGCCAGCCGTACTGCGCCGCCGGGTGGTAGTAATCATGGGCAGACACCAGCAACACCACGCCCGCCGCCGGCATCAGCAAGGCGCACAGCATGCCCAGAGATGCCCAGCGCAAACGTGCGGCCAACAGCGCCCAGATCGCCACGCTCACCGCCGCTATACCGAGCAAAAATGCGCCTTGCAGCGCCTGCGGGATAAACCGCAGCACTTCGCCGATCAACGCCAATGCCCACCAGGCCGCGCCCCACACCAGCAGCAGGTCGGACAGGCGTTGCAATTTCAACACGGCAAACACCGGCGCCTGCGGCTCACGTTGCAAGCGCCAGGCGCCCACCATTGCCGCCAGGCCCAGCACCATCGGCGTCCAGAAACCGCTGTGCGCCAAGGGGCGCAAGCCCTCGCTGCTCAACGGCCCGAGCAACTGCGGCACCGCCAACAGGAACGAGGCACCACCCACTATTTGCAGCAGCAAACCAAACACGAAACTCACGCGTTGTTGCAGGTACAGGCTCAACCAGATGATCAGCAAGCCACTGGCCGCCCATACGCCGCTGGCGCTTTCCCATGGCAGTACAAACAGCACCGCGAGGTTGATCAACACCAAGCCGGCCAGCAGCACCACCGACAACCCGCGCAACAGCCGCACATCGCTGCGCACCAGGTCATCGCGCGCGGCCAACAGCATGCCGCCGACCAACGCCAGGCCGATCAACGAGGCGGTCAACAAGCCGGTCCAGCCGGCACTGAATACCGCGGCCCCATCACCGCCTTGAAGACGCAGGAGGAACAACGCCCCGCCGAGCAATTGCACACCGAAGGCAGCGAACAGGAAGGTGCGCGAGCCGATGCGCAGGCCGACAAACAATGTCAGCAGACCGGCGATTGCCCAACTGATGGCGGTGCCTTGGGTCAGCAACAACAACGGCGCAAGCAGGTACAAAAAGGTCAGGCCCAGGCTCGCCAGCACGGGCAGGCCGTTGCGCTCCCAGCCCGCGGCTTGTTCCGTCGAGGCCTTGCGCAACTGATCGAAGCTGAACAACAGCGCTGCGCCCAGCAACAGCGCGCCCAATGGGGCACCGTCGAGCAGGGTCAACTCGCCAACGCGCAGTTCACTGAGGAACGCCAGCGCCGACCCCAACTGTAACAACAGGCCAAACGCGCGAGCCAACGGCCGCTGCTGACGCAAGCCGAGCCAGAAGATACCGGCCCCCTCCACCGCCCAGGCCGCCGCCGTCCAGCGCGCGTCGAGGCCCAGCGGAATCGCCAGGCTGGCAAAGATCACGCCCAGCGCCAGGCAAGTTTCGGCCAGCAGCAAGGCGCGCCCGCCACTCAGCAGCCGCGCCAGGCCCATGTAGATAAGGCCTAAACCCAGTGCACTGAATGCAGCGGCAAACTCCAGGTGCTGCACCACGGCGAGCTGCAAGCCAAAGCCTGCCAACGGCGGGCCGAACAGCATGCTGCCATCGACATAATCACCCTTGGCCGCCGACCAGCGCAGCAGCGCCTCACGGCCTTCGGGCGCATCGCCCACCTCTTGCAGCTTGCGGCGGGCGAACAACAGGCCGATGGCCAGGTACATCAGGAAAAACAGGATCAGGAACGGCTCGGTGCTCCACAGCAGTTCCGGCGTGTAGGAGCGCATGCCCCAGGCGAAGCCTATGCCGAAGGTGCCGACAAATCCGATCAGGTTGAGCAGGCGCCAGGCCTTGAACCACGCGATGGCCAGAATGCCGGCGTTGAGCAAGGCAAAGTAACTGAACAGCGCCACATGGTTGCCGGCGCCGGTTGAGGTCAGAATCGGCGCGGCAAACCCACCCAGCGCTGCGGCGCACGCCAGGCCGAGGGCATCCTGGGTGATCGCCAGGATGGCCGAGAACACCGTGACCGCCACCAGCAGGCCCAATGCGGCGCTCGGGTCGATCAAGGGGTGCAAGCGCATCGCGGCAAACACCGTCAGGTACAACACGGCGATCCCGGTGCCTTGCAGCATCAGGCCGTAATTGCTGTTGCGCAGCCGCAGCCACCAACCCAGGCCCAACAGGCCGATGGCGGCAGCGGCAACCCCGGCATAACGCAGTTCAATCGGCACCACCACGCCTTCGGTGGCATAACGCAGCAAAAAGGCCAGGCCAAGAAACAGCAGCACCACGCCAACGCGCAGCACAGTGTTGCCGCCGAACAGCCAATTGCGTGCGCCGCCGATGGCGCGCTCGATCAGGTTGGGGCCACGGGGGATAGCAGGTTCTTTCGGCGCGGCGGCCGGCGTCGGCGCCGGCGCCTGGGCCCAGACGTCATCCGGCAACGGCTGGCTGGCCTCGGCCGTCATGGCGACAGGCGCCAGTTCGGCGGGCAACTCCCAGACAAGCTCGGGCCTTTCAACAACAAGTGCGGGCTCAGGGATGAGGGGTTCGACGATTTCGTTGCGGGTCGGCGTCGGCACCTCCAACTGGCGCAAGCGTTCGCCCAGGGCGATCAGCGCCTTCTGCGTGGTTTCCAACTGACGCGCTTGTTGCTCCGCCTGGGCCGACAGCCTGGACAGGCGAATCGCCTGGCCAATGCCCAAGCCCAGCAATGCACCGATGCCGGCGTCCGAAAACGACTCATCGAACGCCCAACCGAGCGCCAGGCCAATCAGCATGAAAATCCATTGCATGGTCGATATCCCTAAGCAGCCCGAGGCGGGCAAACCGGGGCCTAGTATATCGACGCAAAGCTAATGTGGGAGCGGGCTTGCTCGCGAAAGCGGGGTGCCAGTCGACATATTTGTTAACTGACCCTCCGCGTTCGCGAGCAAGCCCGCTCCCACACTTTGTCTTGCGGTGTTTAGTCGAGGGCTTTCCAGATCTCGGTGGCGTATTCGCGGATGGTACGGTCCGAGCTGAACCAGCCCATGCGCGCCGTATTGAGCACCGCCGAGCGCCACCAGGCCTTGGAATCATGCCAATGCGCCTCGACCCGCGCCTGGGCGTCCCAGTAGGCGTCAAAGTCGGCGCATACCAGGAAGCGGTCGTAGTCGATCAGCCCGTCGACCAAACCCACATAGCGGCCCGGATCATCCGGCGAGAACACCCCGCCACGGATCGCTTGCAGCACATCGTTCAGGCGATGGGAGGCGGCAATGTCCGGCCCCGCGTTGAACTCACCGGCGTGCTTGCGGGCTTCGACCTGCTGGGCGCTGAGGCCGAAGATAAACATATGCTCGGCGCCCACGCGCTCGTGCATCTCCACGTTGGCGCCGTCCATGGTGCCGATGGTCAGCGCGCCGTTAAGGCCGAACTTCATGTTGCTGGTGCCCGACGCCTCAAAACCGGCGGTGGAAATCTGCTCCGACAAATCCGCCGCCGGAATAATGCTTTCCGCCAGGCTGACGTTGTAGTTGGGCAGAAACACCACCTTGAGCAAGCCGCGCACGGTCGGGTCGTTGTTCACGGTACGGGCGATGTCGTTGGTCAACTTGATGATCAACTTGGCCTGGTGATAGCTGGCGGCCGCCTTGCCCGCGAAAATTTTCACGCGCGGCACCCAATCGGTGCCTGGCTCGGCGCGGATTGCCTGGTACAAGGCCACGGTGTGCAGCAGGTTCAGCAACTGGCGTTTGTATTCGTGAATCCGCTTGACCTGCACGTCGAACATCGCCGCCGGGTTCACCGAAATGCCCAGGCGCTCGTGGATGATCTCGGCCAGTGCCCTCTTGCTGTGCAGGCGCTGTTCGGCGAAGGCTTTGCGGAACGCCTGCTTCTCGGCGAACGGCTCCAGTTCCACCAGGCGTTCTTCGGGCTTGTCGAGAAGGTCCGGGCCAAGGGCTTCCACAAGCATCTCGGTGAGCTTGGGGTTGGCCTGGTACAGCCAGCGGCGGAAGGTAATGCCGTTGGTTTTGTTATTGATGCGCTCCGGGTACAGCTTGTGCATTTCAGAGAACACCGTGCTGCGCATCAACTGGGTGTGCAGCCCGGAAACGCCGTTGACGCTGTGGGAGCCCAGAAACGCCAGGTTACCCATGCGCACGCGGCGGCCATTGTCTTCTTCGATCAGGGACACGGCGCGCAATACGTCGAAATCGTGGATGCCCTTGGCGCGCAGCGAGTCGATGTGCTGGGCGTTGATCAGGTAGATGATCTGCATATGCCGAGGCAGCATGCGTTCCATCAAACCGACAGGCCAGGTTTCCAACGCTTCGGGCAACAAGGTGTGATTGGTATAGGAAAGGGTTTCAACCGTCACATCCCACGCGGCTTCCCACGGGATGTCATGCAGGTCGACCAGTTGGCGCATCAGCTCAGCCACGGCGATGGACGGGTGCGTGTCGTTGAGCTGAATCGCGGCGTGTTCGCCCAGGCTGAGGACCGAGCCGTGCATGTTCTTGTGGCGGCGCAGCAAGTCTTGCAGCGAGGCGGAGACGAAAAAGTATTCCTGGCGCAGGCGCAATTCCTGCCCTGCTTCGGTGCTGTCGGCCGGGTAAAGCACTCGGGAGATGCTTTCGGCGCGGGCCACTTCCGCGACGGCGCCCAAGTGGTCACCAGCGTTGAAGCGCTCCAGGTGCAGGTCTTCTACCGCACGGGCACGCCACAGGCGCAGGGTGTTCACGCTGGCACCGCGCCAGCCGACCACCGGCGTGTCGTACGCCACTGCGCGCACGGTTTCGTTGGGCGTCCATACCTGGATCATTTTGCCGGAGGCGTCCGCCAGGGTTTCGACGCTGCCGCCAAAGCCGATCGGGTAGATCACTTCGGCGCGCTCGAACTCCCACGGGTTGCCGAAATCCAGCCAGCGTTCGGTCTGCTCCTGCTGCCAGCCGTCGACGATCGCCTGGCGGAACAGGCCGTGTTCATAGCGGATGCCATAGCCGTGGCCGGCAATGCCCAGGGTCGACATGCTTTCCATAAAGCACGCGGCCAGGCGGCCCAGGCCACCGTTGCCGAGCGCCGCGTCGGGCTCCAGCAGGCGGATGCGCTCCAGGTCCACGCCCAGCTCGGACAGGGCTTCGCGGGCAATCTCCAACACACCCAGGTTGCTCAGGCTGTCGTAGAGCAAACGGCCGATCAGGAATTCCAGCGAGAGGTAATACACCCGCTTCTGGCCTTTGCGGTAGATGCGCCGCGTGTGGTTCATCCAGTGGTCGACCATCTGGTCGCGTGCGGCCAGGGCAATGGCTTCGAACCAGTCGTGGTCGAAGGCGTGATCCGGGTCCTTGCCCACCGCGTAAGTGAGTTTGGTCAAGACAGCATCGCGGAATGCGGCTACCTCTGCTTCTCGTGCAAGCGGTTCCTGAGACATCGGTGCGACCTCGGGCGAGATTGAAGGAGTTGCTAGAGCCTAGTCGGTCTGACAGACGGTAGACGTGCTGGTTCGGCAGTTTTTTAACTCATTCACCATTGCCGGAAATTGATGCAGGGGCCGTGCCTGCTTTTCACCCCTGCACCGTTGGAGATGAAATCTGCAAAATATTGTTCAAAAAACCACCAATCCCGGTATGATCGCGCGCCCGGATACAGCCCCACCTTGGAACCTTGATGAAGCCTCAACTGATCGCCGCCGCGGAACTCGACCGTCTAGAGACCTGGCAGAAATATTCCGCCCACATGTGCGGCGGCTGCGTGTCCAGCTGCTGCACGCTGCCGGTCGAGGTGAAGATCAAGGACCTGATCCGCATTGGCATCGTCGATGAGTTCGAGCGCGGCGACCCGCCGAAGAACATCGCCAAGCGTTTGCAGAAGGAAGGCATCGTCGAGCGCTACAACAACAAATCCGAGATCTTTACCCTCCAGCGCATGAGCAACAACGACTGCCTGTACCTGGATCGTAAGACGCGCTTCTGCACTATTTATGACAAGCGCCCGGATACCTGCCGCAACCACCCGAAAATCGGGCCACGGCCGGGGTATTGCGCGTACAAGCCCAAAGAAGTGGTGCGCGAGACCAATTTGCGGACCCTCGACAAGTTCTGATGATCGTGAAGATCGTTCCCACGCTCCGCGTGGTAACGCAGCCCTGGACGCTCTGCGTCCGCTCTTAAAGGCGGGACGCGGAGCGTCCCAAGCGGCATTCCCACGCAGAGCGTGGGAACGATCAGGCACCGGGGGCGTTTTTCATTCAGCCCGAGTTAACTCAGTTCTCTGATGATCGTTCCCACGCTCCGCGTGGGAATGCAGCCCTGGATGCTCTGCGTCCGCCCTTAAAAGCGGGACGCGGAGCGTCCCAAGCGGCATTCCCGCGCAGAGCGTGGGAACGATCAGGCATAAAAAAACGCCCCCGGCCTTTCGACCGGGGGCGTTTTTCATTCAGCCTGAGTTAACTCAGTTCTTGGCTTTCTTGGCAGCGCGGGTACGCTCGCCTTCGTCCAGGATCTTCTTACGCAGGCGGATCGACTTAGGCGTGACTTCGCACAGCTCGTCGTCCTGGATGAATTCCAGGGCCTGTTCCAGGGTGAAGCGAACAGGTGGGACCAGAGCGATGGTTTCGTCTTTACCCGAAGCACGCATGTTGTCGAGCTTCTTGCCTTTGGTTGGGTTAACGCCCATGTCGTTGTCACGGCTGTTCAAACCAACGATCTGACCGTTGTAGATCTCTTGACCGTGTTCAACGAACAGCTTGCCACGTGCCTGGAGGGTTTCCAGGGAGTAGGTCAGCGCCTTGCCGGTTTCTACCGATACCAGAACACCGTTCTGACGGCCGGACATGTCGCCGGACTTCATGGTGTCGTAGCGATCGAAGATCGAGGTCAGGATGCCAGCACCGTTGGTCAGGGTCAGGAACTGGTTACGGAAACCGATCAGACCACGAGCAGGGATGTTGTATTCCAGACGTACACGGCCTTTGCCATCCGGCACCATGTTGGTCAGGTCGCCCTTACGCAGGCCCATCTCTTCCATGACCTTGCCCTGGGATTCTTCAGGGGTGTCGATGGTTACGTTTTCGAACGGTTCCTGCTTCACGCCGTCAACCTGACGGATGATCACTTCAGGACGACCAACGCCCATTTCGAAGCCTTCGCGACGCATGGTTTCGATCAGTACCGAGAGGTGCAGCTCACCACGGCCGGAAACCTTGAACTTGTCAGCCGAGTCGCCTTCTTCAACGCGCAGAGCAACGTTGTACAGCAGCTCTTTGTCCAGACGTTCCTTGATGTTACGGGAAGTCACGAACTTGCCTTCTTTACCGCAGAAAGGCGAGTCGTTTACCTGGAAGGTCATGGAAACGGTTGGCTCGTCAACGGTCAGAGGCTTCATCGCCTCAACGTTGTCCGGCTGGCACAGGGTGTCGGAGATGAACAGCGAGTCCATACCGCTCACGCACACGATGTCGCCAGCGAACGCTTCTTCAACGTCGATACGGTGCAGACCGTGGTGACCCATCAGCTTGAGGATACGACCGTTACGCTTCTTGCCGTCGGCGCCGATGGCGACAACTGGGGTGTTCGGCTTGACGCTACCACGCGCGATACGGCCAACACCGATAACACCCAGGAAGCTGTTGTAGTCCAGTGCCGAGATTTGCATCTGGAACGGGCCTTCACGGTCAACTTTTGGTGCCGGTACGTTGTCGACGATCGACTGGTACAGCGGGGTCATGTCTTCAGCCATGTCGGTGTGTTCCAGACCGGCAATGCCGTTCAGGGCCGAGGCGTAGACCACTTTGAAGTCCAGCTGTTCTTCGGTAGCACCCAGGTTGTCGAACAGGTCGAAGATCTGGTCCAGAACCCAGTCCGGACGCGCGCCTGGACGGTCAACCTTGTTGATGCACACGATCGGACGCAGGCCGGCTTCGAAAGCCTTCTTGGTCACGAAACGGGTTTGCGGCATAGGGCCGTCTTGGGCGTCAACCAGCAGCAGAACGGAGTCAACCATCGACATTACGCGTTCTACTTCGCCGCCGAAGTCGGCGTGGCCCGGGGTATCCACGATGTTGATGTGGTAGCCGTTCCAGTTGATAGCGGTGTTTTTAGCCAGGATGGTAATACCGCGCTCTTTTTCCTGGTCGTTGGAGTCCATCACGCGCTCGTCGTTGAGCTCGTTGCGCTCCAGGGTGCCGGATTGACGCAGGAGTTTGTCTACCAGGGTGGTTTTACCATGGTCAACGTGAGCAATGATGGCGATGTTACGTAGATTTTCGATCACTTGTGTATCTCGATCAGAGGATTCGGTGTGCTGACAGGTCGTGGCAGCGATTAACAGTAGAGTCAGGCCTTGCCGTTACAGCTTGACGGCAGAGTCGGGGGGCCGGTGACGCAGGCCACAGGCAAACAGCCCCGGGCTCTTAGCTCGGTCGATAAACGCGCACATTGGCATACCCCTCACTGAGCAAATGGTGGGCATGCAGGCGACTCATCACGCCTTTGTCGCAATACAGCAGGTACTGACGGCTGTTATCCAGTTCCTTGAAGCGCGCGTTCAATGCGTAGAACGGCAGCGCTTGCACGTCGATGCCAGCGATTTCCAGCGGCTCATCCTCGGCGGCATCCGGGTGACGGATGTCGACGACGATCTGGCCGGCCAGGGCTTCGCTGACTTCTTCGATTTGCACATCCTGGTCCAATTCATCGATGACGCGATCGATCGGGACCAGTTTGGCGTTCTCAAGCGCACGCTCAAGAATCGCCATATCAAACTGTTGTTCTTCATACTCCACGCGGTTGCGCTTGGCGTGGGTCTTGGGGTTCACCGAAATGACCCCGCAATATTCAGGCATGTGCTTGGCAAAGTCGGCCGTGCCGATTTCTTCTGCCAGGTCGATGATGTCCTGCTTGTGGCTGGCGATCAGCGGGCGCAAGACCAGCTTCTCGGTGACGCAATCAATCAGCGACAGGTTTGGCAGCGTCTGGCTGGACACCTGGGAGATCGCTTCACCGGTCACCAACGCGTCGATCTGCAACTGATCGGCGATTCGGGACGCAGCGCGCAACATCATACGCTTCAATACCACGCCCATATGACTGTTATCGACTTTGCCGAGAATTTCGCCCAGCACTTCCTCGAACGGCACGCTTACAAATAGCACGCGTTGGGAGCTGCCGTACTTCTTCCAGATAAAGTGCGCGACTTCCATCACGCCCAATTCGTGTGCACGCCCGCCCAGGTTAAAAAAGCAGAAGTGGCTCATCAGGCCGCGGCGCATGATCTGGTAGGCCGCCACCGTGGAATCGAAACCGCCGGACATGAGTACCAGGGTCTGTTCCAGTGCGCCCAGCGGGTAGCCGCCGATGCTGTTGTGCTGGCTGTGGATCACAAACAACCGTTGGTCGCGAATTTCCATGCGCACTTCAATTTGCGGCGCTTTGAGGGAAATTCCGGCGGCGCCGCACTCGCGACGCAGCTTGCTGCCGACGTATTTCTCCACATCCATGGAGCTGAAGATGTGCTTGCCGGCACGCTTGCAGCGCACCGAAAAGATCTTGCCTTCCAGCGACTCACCGTAGTGCTGTTTGCACTTTTCGGTGATGTCGTCGAAGTCGCCCAACGGGTACTCATCCACCTGCAGGAAATGCGCAATGCCCGGCATGCAGCTCAGGCGCTCGGTCATGTCCTTCAAGGCTTTGGCGTCGGTAATACGGGTTTCCAGCTCGAGGTTGTCCCACACGCCGTTCACCACCACAGCCGGGTCCAGATCGCGGAGCACGGCACGGATGTTCTTGGCCAACTGACGGATGAAACGCGTCCGTACCGGTCGGCTTTTGATGGTGATCTCGGGGAAGACTTTTACGATTAGTTTCATGGAAACAGCGCGCGCCGGGCCTGCTGAAAAAGGGGGGCGCGGATTATAGCGGAAATCGCTCAAGGTTTAACCAGTTAATATGCATCACAGATACAACGCACCAAAACGGGTCATTTGCGCAAATTAACGCTACATTGCAGTGCGTTATTTATTCCGCTTCAGCGGATTGCACCGTTATAGGGGCCATTTTGAGGCAAAAAGGCCATGTTGGCGCACTGGCATGCAATTTGCTCTCTTGTGAGGCAGGTTGCCTTGGTCGAGTATTCGCGCCGGCATCACCCACATTCTAAGGGCTAACTCCACTACCCCAGCCCGAAGCCACCCGGAGGACACCATGTCGAAGTCGGTTCAACTCATCAAAGATCATGACGTTAAGTGGATTGATCTGCGCTTCACGGACACTAAAGGTACTCAGCACCACGTGACCATGCCGGCTCGCGACGCGCTGGATGATGCTTTCTTCGAAGAAGGCAAAATGTTCGACGGTTCCTCCATTGCCGGCTGGAAAGGCATCGAAGCTTCCGACATGATCCTGATGCCGGACGACAGCACTGCCGTACTCGACCCGTTCACCGAAGACCCAACCCTGATCATTGTCTGCGACGTGATCGAGCCTTCGACCATGCAAGGCTACGACCGCGACCCACGTGCGATCGCCAAGCGCGCCGAGGAGTACCTGAAGTCGACCGGTATCGGCGACACCGTATTCGTAGGCCCGGAGCCGGAATTCTTCATCTTTGATTCGGTCAAGTTCAAGTCCGACATCTCCGGCTCCATGTTCAAGATCTTCTCCGAACAAGGTTCGTGGATGTCTGACCAGGACATCGAAGGCGGCAACAAAGGCCACCGTCCAGGCGTCAAAGGGGGTTACTTCCCGGTTCCGCCGTTCGACCACGACCACGAAATCCGTACCTCCATGTGCAACGCCATGGAAGAAATGGGCCTGGTCATCGAAGTTCACCACCACGAAGTGGCGACTGCCGGCCAGAACGAAATCGGCGTGAAGTTCAACACCCTGGTAGCCAAGGCTGACGAAGTTCAGACCCTGAAGTACTGCGTACACAACGTGGCGGATGCCTACGGCCGTACCGCTACCTTCATGCCTAAGCCTCTGTACGGCGATAACGGTTCGGGTATGCACGTTCACCTGTCCATCGCCAAAGATGGCAAGAACACCTTCGCTGGCGAAGGTTATGCCGGCCTGTCCGACACTGCCCTGTACTTCATCGGCGGTATCATCAAGCACGGTAAGGCCCTGAACGGCTTCACCAACCCGTCGACCAACTCCTACAAGCGTCTGGTCCCAGGTTTCGAAGCACCGGTAATGCTGGCCTACTCGGCGCGTAACCGTTCCGCTTCGATCCGTATTCCTTACGTGTCCAGCCCGCGCGCTCGCCGTATCGAAGCTCGCTTCCCGGACCCGGCAGCCAACCCATACCTGGCCTTCGCTGCGCTGGTAATGGCTGGCCTGGACGGTATCCAGAACAAGATCCACCCAGGCGACGCCGCCGACAAAAACTTGTACGACCTGCCGCCTGAAGAGGCCAAAGAGATCCCACAAGTGTGCGGCAGCCTGAAAGAAGCCCTGGAAGAGCTGGACAAGGGCCGTGCGTTCCTGACCAAAGGCGGCGTATTCAGCGACGACTTCATCAACGCTTACATCGAGCTGAAAAGCGAAGAAGAAATCAAAGTACGCACCTTCGTACACCCACTGGAATACGAGCTGTACTACAGCTGCTGATCCGGTAGCGCCGCTTAACGTGGCGTAACGAAAAAGACCTCCTTCGGGAGGTCTTTTTTTGCCTGGCGTTTAGCGAGCCGGGGCGTGGCGGTCGAGCATGTTGCCCACCATCAAGGTGCCGAGGGCGCTGAGCTGGTGAATCGCCAGGACGGTATCGCGGTGCTTGCCTTCCAGGGCCTCGGACAAATCAAGCAACAAGGTGCTGACCGAGGTAAAGGCTTCGAAGCTGTTGATCAGCAGGGATTCGTCGTCGCTGCCAGGGTCGATGGTGAAGACGGACGGAGGCGGATTTGGCGTTGGTTTGAACATTTTCTACATTCCTCTAATGAGGCCGCCTTCGCTTCGCTACTAAACGAAAGGGTGGCGGCTGTGCGCAGGTTAGTAGACCGGTGAATGTAGAAGCCCGGCGCATCCGAGGATGCCCTGCGCACAGCCACCATCAAGCACAGATTTGGGAAATCTGATTGATGGAGAATGCACGACCTACAATTCGAATCCAGGCTACTAAACCTGATCGCTGATGAGCAGCGACCGAGCAACCTTAGAGACGACAAGCCAGCCGTACAAGCCGGCGGATTCTGGCGCACCTGTAGGCAAGCACGCAAGTTAAGGTAGCCTCTGGCTGACACTGCCCAAAATCTGCAAACCCAATCAAAATGTGGGAGCGGGCTTGCTCGCGAAAGCGGCGTATCAGTTAATGCATCGGGTGACTGACACACCGCCTTCGCGAGCAAGCCCGCTCCCACAAGGAGATCTACGTTGAAACATAGATTTGCATTCGCCCTGTTATTCGCCTGCGCCACAGCCAACGCGGCACCGCCCACTCTGGAGCCCTTGCTCAACAGCATCGCCGAGCGCCTGGAGATTGCCGACCAGGTAGCCCTGAGCAAATGGGACAGCCACAAGCCCGTAGAGGACAAAAAGCGCGAACAAGAGGTGATCGCCAGCGTCACCGCCCAGGCCCCCAGCTACAAACTCGACCCCGCTGCCGCCGAGCAGTTTTTTTCGGCGCAGATCGAGGCCAACAAGCTGGTGCAATACACCCACCTGTCCGACTGGCAGTTCCAGGGCAAGGCCCCCGACGACCCGCGCCCGGATCTGGTGAAGCAGATTCGGCCGCAACTGGACCAACTGCAAAAAACCCTCCTGCAGCAACTGGCCGACTTCACCCCGCAGCGCACCGATCCACAGTGCCCGCAGTGGTTGGCCACCGCCGTGCATGAGCCGCTGAATGATCCGCTGCGCCAACTGGCAATGATCCGCGCCACCGCCGAGCTGTGCATCTTCAAAGGTTAAAGCCTGCAAACCCAATCAAAACTGTGGGAGCGGGCTTGCTCGCGAAGGCGGCGAATCAGTCGATACATGTGTTAACTGACACACCGCCTTCGCGAGCAAGCCCGCTCCCACATTTGGATTGGGCGCATTCAGATGTACCTTCCGCGCCTTCCTGAACAAACTTTCCAAAATCGCACTATATTGGTGCGATAGCCTGCACACTTCCCACCCATCCAGCCCATTTTGGTTCGATTCTTCTCGATCACGCTGGCAGAACGCCACAGTTTCGCGCCTAAAACCCTTATTTCAGGGGTTTAACGCTTCTTTTCGGAGCCTTGGTTTGGTTTTTGCATTTTCCTTGTATCAGCGTGTGCCTCAAGCCCGCGCCTTGCTCCAAAAGAGGTCCCGATGACCATCAGCGATGCACTGCACCGTTTGTTACTCGACAACCTGACCACCGCGACCATCCTGCTCAATGACGACTTGCGTCTTGAGTACATGAACCCGGCGGCGGAGATGCTCCTGGCCATCAGCGGCCAGCGCAGCCATGGGCAGTTCATCAGCGAATTGTTCACCGAGTCGGCCGAGGCCTTGAGTTCGTTGCGCCAGGCCGTGGAGCAGGCGCACCCGTTTACCAAGCGCGAAGCGATGCTCACCGCCCTCACCGGCCAGACCCTGACGGTCGACTACGCCGTGACCCCGATCCTGAGCAATGGCGCGACCTTGCTGTTGCTCGAAGTGCACCCGCGCGACCGCCTGCTGCGCATCACCAAAGAAGAAGCGCAGCTGTCCAAGCAGGAAACCAGCAAAATGCTGGTGCGCGGCCTGGCCCACGAGATCAAGAACCCCCTCGGCGGCATTCGCGGCGCGGCGCAGTTGCTGGCCCGTGAGCTGCCGGAGGAACACCTCAAGGACTACACCAACGTCATCATCGAGGAGGCCGACCGCCTGCGTAACCTGGTGGACCGCATGCTCGGCTCCAACAAGCTGCCGTCCCTGGCGATGACCAACGTGCACGAAGTGCTGGAGCGCGTGTGCCAGTTGGTCGAGGCCGAAAGCCAGGGCTGCATCACCTTGGTGCGCGACTACGACCCAAGCATTCCCGACGTATTGATCGACCGCGAGCAGATGATTCAGGCGGTGCTCAATATCGTGCGCAACGCCATGCAGGCCATCAGCAGTCAGAACGAGCTGCGCCTGGGCCGCATCAGCCTGCGCACCCGCGCCCTGCGCCAGTTCACCATCGGCCATGTGCGCCATCGCCTGGTGACCAAGGTCGAGATCATCGACAACGGCCCGGGCATTCCTGCGGAACTGCAGGAAACCATCTTCTTTCCCATGGTCAGCGGCCGCCCGGACGGTACCGGGCTGGGCCTGGCCATTACCCAGAACATCATCAGCCAGCACCAGGGCCTGATCGAATGTGAGAGCCATCCCGGCCACACCACGTTCTCGATCTTCCTGCCATTGGAACAAGGAGCCCCCACGACATGAGCCGTAGTGAAACTGTCTGGATCGTCGATGACGACCGTTCTATCCGCTGGGTCCTCGAGAAAGCCTTGCAACAGGAAGGCATGACTACCCAGAGCTTCGACAGCGCCGACGGGGTGATGAGCCGCCTGGCTCGTCAGCAGCCGGACGTGATCATCTCCGACATCCGCATGCCCGGCGCCAGTGGCCTGGACTTGCTGGCGCGCATCCGCGAGCAGCACCCGCGTTTGCCGGTGATCATCATGACCGCGCACTCGGATCTGGACAGCGCTGTCGCGTCGTATCAGGGCGGTGCCTTTGAATACCTGCCCAAGCCGTTCGATGTGGACGAGGCGGTGGCGCTGGTCAAGCGCGCCAACCAGCACGCTCAGGAACAACAAAGCCAGGAAGCCCCACCGGCCCTGACCCGCACCCCGGAAATCATCGGTGAGGCACCGGCGATGCAGGAAGTGTTTCGCGCCATCGGGCGTTTGAGCCACTCCAACATCACCGTGTTGATCAACGGCGAGTCGGGCACCGGTAAAGAGTTGGTGGCGCACGCGCTGCACCGTCACAGCCCACGGGCGGCCTCGCCGTTTATCGCGCTGAACATGGCGGCGATTCCGAAGGACTTGATGGAGTCCGAGCTGTTCGGTCATGAAAAAGGCGCGTTCACCGGCGCGGCCAACCTGCGTCGCGGGCGCTTCGAACAGGCTGACGGCGGCACGCTGTTCCTGGATGAAATCGGCGATATGCCGGCAGATACCCAGACACGCTTGCTGCGCGTATTGGCAGACGGTGAGTTCTACCGCGTCGGCGGGCACACGCCGGTCAAGGTTGATGTGCGCATCATTGCGGCGACGCACCAGAATCTGGAAACGTTGGTACACGCGGGCAAATTCCGTGAGGACTTGTTTCACCGCCTCAACGTAATTCGTATCCACATCCCTCGGATGTCCGATCGCCGCGAAGACATCCCGACCCTCGCCCGCCACTTCCTCAGCCGCGCCGCGCAAGAACTGGCGGTGGAACCGAAGCTGCTCAAAAGCGAGACCGAGGAATACCTCAAGAACCTGCCGTGGCCGGGTAACGTGCGCCAGTTGGAGAACACTTGCCGCTGGATCACGGTGATGGCGTCCGGGCGCGAAGTGCACATCAGCGACCTGCCGCCGGAGCTGTTGAGCCTGCCGCAGGATTCGGCACCGGTGACCAACTGGGAGCAGGCGCTGCGCCAATGGGCCGACCAGGCTTTGGCACGCGGCCAGTCGAACCTGCTGGACAGCGCCGTGCCGGCGTTCGAGCGGATCATGATCGAAACTGCCCTGAAGCACACCGCCGGCCGCCGTCGCGATGCCGCGGTGTTGCTGGGCTGGGGCCGCAATACCTTGACGCGCAAGATCAAGGAGTTGGGCATGAAGGTCGATGGTGGGGATGATGATGAGGGTGATGAAGCCTAACTGCTGATCGTTCCCACGCTCGGCGTGGGAACGCCTCCCCGGACGCTCCGCGTCCGAGCCTCACCGCAAGTTCAGATCTGTGCACTGGTGACGCGGAGCGTCACACGATGCATTCCCACACGGAGCGTGGGAACGATCAGGTGGAGTGCACCGCTTCAATGCACCATGAACTAGCATCGCGCACATCCAGCCAGCCTGAAACACCCGCCGAATCAAGAAAACATCAAATCGCAAAAACACCAAAGCCCCGTATTCCGGGGCTTTGCGCTTTCTGGCGTAATTTTTTGGCGCACATTTCAACTTCTGGCACGCGCCCTGCAATAACCCTTACATCACCCAGTTTCGGGGACCTTGGTACAGGCAGGCCGAGAATCCCCTCTTTACACCTGGGGTGCTTGATGCGCATCGCGTCGCGCCCCACACCCGTTTCGGGAACCTCGGTACAGGCAGGCCGGGGATTCCCTCTTTAACACCGAAGCCTTCATGGCTTCACCCCGTTTTGGGAGCCCTGGTACAGGCAGGCCGGGAACTCCCTCTTTTATTGCTCTTGGAGATGGATCTCCAGCCGCCAGCGGCCATCAGCCTTCTCGCCTTTCCACTCCCCGCGCAACGGCCGAGCCGCCACCAGGTTCAGCAGCAAGCCGCCATCGGTTTTGCGAACCCGCCAGTTCACGTCCTTGTCGTTGACCTTGAGTTGCCCGCTGGCAGCCTTGCCTTGCGCGTCGAACAACACTGCAACGGTGCCGTCGACGTGTTCGCCGTGCAGCTTGGGTTCGCTGTTGAACCACACCACCACGCCGTCTGCCGCTGTTTCTACCTGCTGCAGTTCGACCGGATCCGGCGTGGTCAGGCGGCCGATCATCAGCCCGATCATCAAACCAACAATTGCCAATGAGCCCATCACCCGTGGCAATAGCTTCGGCCTTGGGTCGTCTTCAGGGGTAGAATGCAGCGCATCTTTGCCTTCGGAGCCGTGCATGTTTCACGTCATCCTTTTTCAACCAGAAATTCCGCCGAATACCGGCAACGTTATCAGGCTGTGCGCCAACAGTGGCTGCCACCTGCATTTGATCGAGCCGCTGGGCTTTGACATGGACGACAAACGCCTGCGTCGCGCCGGGCTGGACTACCACGAGTACGCCACGCTCAAGCGCCACGCCGACCTCGCCAGCTGCCTGGAGAGTTTGGGCCACCCGCGGCTGTTCGCGTTCACCACCAAGGGCTCGCGGCCGTTTCATGATGCCAGCTTTGCCGAAGGCGACGCCTTCCTGTTCGGCCCGGAAAGCCGTGGCCTGCCGGCGGAGGTGCTTGATGCACTGCCTGAGGGCCATCGTCTGCGCCTGCCGATGCGCGAGGGTTGCCGCAGCTTGAACCTGTCCAACACCGTGGCCGTCGCTGTCTATGAAGGCTGGCGCCAACTCGGCTTTAAATAACACCGCATAACAAATGTGGGAGCGGGCTTGCTCGCGAAAGCGGAGTGTCAGTCAACGAAGATATCGACTGAAGTACCGCATTCGCGAGCAAGCCCGCTCCCACATTTGATCGGTGTCGTTGCTCAGAACAGCTTACTGAACAGTCGACGAACCTTCCTGTTGCATGCGCTGCAGCTCTTGCGCGTACAGGGCATCGAAGTTCACCGGCGCCAGCATCAGCGCAGGGAACGAGCCACGGGTGACCAGGCTGTCCAGGGTCTCACGGGCATACGGGAACAGGATGTTCGGGCAGAACGCGCCCAGGGTGTGGCTCATGGACGCTTCGTCCAGGCCCTGGATCAGGAAGATACCAGCCTGTTGCACTTCAGCGATGAAAGCTACTTCTTCGCCGTTCTTAACAGTCACGGACAAGGTCAGCACGACTTCGTGGAAGTCGCCTTCCAGAGCCTTTTGACGGGTGTTCAGGTCCAGCGCAACGCTTGGGGTCCATTCCTGACGGAAGATGGCCGGGCTTTTCGGCGCTTCGAACGACAGGTCACGCACGTAGATCCGCTGCAGCGAAAACTGTGGGCCTTGAGCTTCTGCTGCTTCGGTGTTCTGTTGGTCAGTCATCGCAGATCCTTCTTGATCTTGGGGTCTTTTAGGGTTTAGGAGTCAGACGAGCAGCAGCGCATCGAGTTTACCGGCGCGCTCCAGAGCGAACAGGTCATCGCACCCACCGACATGCTTGTCGCCGATCCAGATCTGCGGCACGGACGTGCGTCCCGCTTTCTGGGCCATTTCGGCGCGCACCTGGGGTTTGCCGTCGACCTTGATCTCTTCGAAGGCAACGCCCTTTTTCTCAAGCAGAGCCTTGGCCCGCATGCAGTAAGGGCACCAATCGCTGGAGTAAACGACAACCTGGCTCATATCACTTCACCAGCGGCAGGTTATCGGCCTTCCAGCTGCCGATACCGCCGGACAGTTTGGCGGCGGTAAAACCGGCTTTGAGCATCTCGCGGGCATGGGTGCCGGCGTGCTGGCCTTGGGCGTCGACCAGAATAATGGTCTTGGCCTTGTGTTTTTCCAGCTCGGGCAAGCGGGCGATCAGCTTGTCCTGCGGAATGTTCAGGGCGCCGACGATATGGCCGGCGGCGAAATCCTTGGCCGGGCGAATATCCACGACAACGGCCTCATCCTTGTTGACCAGCGCGGTCAGCTCCGACGTGCTCAGGCTGCGGCCACCGCGACTCATTTCATGAGCGATCAGCAGCGCCAGCAGGATGACGAAGGCACCCGCGAGCAGGTAGTGGGCAGTGGCAAATGCAATCAGGTGATCAACCATCAAGGAGGTTCCAGGGCGTTAAAATGGCGGTAAGTATACACAGCCGTCAGGGGCGGCCAACCCCCGTAAAGCGGTGACGTGGTCGGAACTTCGCTTTAGACTGCTACTCCCTTTTCAATTGTCTTCCTTTATTAGCGCCGCGAGAGGATCTATGACTACCACGCCTAAACCTTTGGTCCTGATAATTCTCGATGGCTTTGGACACAGTGAAAGCCACCACGACAACGCCGTGTACTCGGCCAAGAAGCCGGTACTCGACCGCCTGACCGCCACCGTGCCCAACGGCCTGATCTCCGGTTCCGGTATGGATGTGGGCTTGCCGGACGGCCAAATGGGCAACTCCGAAGTCGGCCACATGAACCTGGGCGCCGGACGAGTGGTATACCAGGACTTCACCCGCGTGACCAAAGCGATCCGTGATGGCGAGTTCTTCGAGAACCCGACCATCTGCGCGGCGGTGGATAAAGCCGTAGCCGCCGGCAAAGCCGTGCACTTTATGGGCCTGTTGTCCGACGGCGGTGTACACAGCCACCAGGACCACCTGGTTGCCATGGCCGAACTGGCCTTCAAGCGCGGCGCCGAAAAAATCTACCTGCACGCCTTCCTCGACGGCCGCGATACGCCGCCGAAAAGCGCGCAATCGTCCATCGAACTGCTCGACGCCACCTTCGCCGCCCTCGGCAAGGGCCGCATCGCCAGCCTGGTCGGCCGTTACTTCGCCATGGACCGTGACAACCGTTGGGACCGTGTCGCCCAGGCCTACAACCTGATCGCGGAAGGCCAGGGCGAATTTCACGCCGCCACCGCCCAGGAAGGTCTGGAAGCCGCCTATGCGCGTGGCGAGAGCGACGAATTCGTCAAAGCCACCACCATCGGCGAGCCGGTCAAAGTCGAAGACGGCGACGCCCTGGTGTTCATGAACTTCCGCGCCGACCGTGCGCGCGAGCTGAGCCACGTATTCGTTGACGCCGGTTTCAAGGACTTCGAGCGCGCACGCCAGCCGAAAGCCGAGTTCGTCATGCTTACCCAATACGCCGCCAACATCCCGGCCCCTTCGGCATTCGCGCCGGGCAGCCTGGAAAACGTGCTGGGCGACTATTTGGCGAAAAACGGCAAGACTCAGCTGCGCATTGCCGAAACCGAAAAATATGCCCACGTGACCTTCTTCTTCTCCGGTGGCCGCGAAGAGCCGTTCCCGGGTGAAGAACGCATCCTGATCCCGTCGCCAAAAGTCGCCACCTACGACCTGCAGCCGGAAATGAGCGCGCCGGAAGTCACTGACAAAATCGTCGATGCCATCGAACACCAGCGTTACGACGTGATCGTGGTCAACTACGCCAACGGCGACATGGTCGGCCACAGCGGCAACCTGGAAGCGGCCGTAAAAGCCGTGGAATGCCTGGACCTGTGCGTCGGTCGCATCGTCGACGCCCTGGAGAAAGTCGGCGGCGAAGCGCTGATCACCGCCGACCACGGCAACTGCGAGCAGATGTCCGACGAATCCACCGGGCAAGCCCACACCGCCCACACCACCGAGCCGGTGCCGTTCATCTATGTCGGCAAGCGTGACCTTAAAGTGCGCGAAGGCGGCGTACTGGCGGACGTGGCGCCGACCATGCTGAAACTGATGGGGCTGGAGAAACCGAAAGAGATGACCGGTACTTCGATTCTGGTCTGATCCCAGCCTCACCACAAAACCAGTGTGGGAGCGGGCTTGCCCGCGATAGCATTCTGCCAGTCGACTACACAGTTCACTGACACACCGCTATCGCAGGCAAGCCAGCTCCCACATCTGCATGTGGCGTCCGTGAGATATCTTGCTCTCCAGCCCGAATTGGGCGTTTTTTTTGCGGCGCTTGGCGGGCATACTAGGCCGTCCCTTTCCCTGGTGTCGCCCGCCTCTATGCTTCGCGCCTTGATTACCCTCGCTCTAGTCTGCTTGCTCCAACCGGCGTTTGCCGATGAGCGCGCACAAACCCAACAACAGTTGGACGCTACGCGTCAGGACATTACCGAGCTGAAAAAACTGCTCGGCAAGCTCCAGGAAGAAAAATCCGGGGTGCAGAAAGACCTGCGCGGCACGGAAACCGAGATGGGCAAGCTCGAGAAGCAGGTCCAGGAGCTACAAAAAGAATTAAAGAAGAGCGAGTCGGAACTGGAGCGACTCGACGCTGAGAAAAAAAAACTCCAGAGCGCACGCGTTGAACAGCAACGCCTGATCGCGATCCAGGCCCGCGCCGCCTACCAGAGCGGCCGCCAGGAATACCTCAAGCTGCTGCTCAACCAGCAGAACCCCGAGAAATTCGCGCGCACCCTCACCTATTACGACTACCTGAGCAAGGCCCGCCTGGCGCAATTGAAGGGTTTTAATGAAACCCTGCGCCAGTTGGCCAATGTCGAGCAGGAAATCGCCGACCAGCAGTCGCAATTGCTTGATCAGAAAACCGCCCTCGACACCCAGCGCGACCAGTTGGACAAGGTGCGCAAAGAACGCCAGCAAGCCCTGGCCAAGCTCAATGATGACGTGAAAGCCCGCGACGCCAAGCTCCAGGCCCGCGAGCAAGACCAGGCTGACCTGGGCAAAGTGCTCAAAACCATCGAAGAAACCCTGGCGCGCCAGGCACGTGAGGCTGAAGAAGCGCGGCAAAAAGCGCTGATCGCCCAGCAGGAAGCGGAAAAAAAGCGCCAGCGTGAAGCCGAGCTGGCCGCCACCACTGACGCGCCAGCGCCGCGTAAACCGGCGCGCGCAGCGCCTGGGCCGCTGGTTTCCAGCTCCGGCGAGAACTTCGGCGGCCCTTTTGCTTCAGCCCGCGGAAAACTTCCATGGCCCGTTGATGGTCGACTACTGGCGCGCTTTGGTGAAACCCGTGGCGATGACACCCGCGCCAAGTGGGATGGGGTGATGATCAGCGCCGCCGCCGGCAGCCAGGTCCACGCCGTTCACGGTGGGCGTGTGGTGTTTGCCGATTGGCTGCGCGGCGCCGGTTTGTTGGTGATTCTTGACCACGGCAATGGCTATTTGAGCCTTTACGGCCACAATCAGACATTACTCAAGTCGGCAGGTGATGTTGTAAAAGCCGGTGAATCCATCTCCACTGTCGGTAACAGTGGCGGCCAGGACACCCCGGCGCTGTACTTCGCTATTCGTCAGCAGGGCCGCCCGAGCGACCCTGCACAATGGTGCCGTTCCCAAGGATAGGGCTGCACCTACATTAGGAGTTCGTTCGACATGCTGCATTTGTCCCGCCTCACTTCGCTGGCCCTGACGATCGCCCTGGTGATCGGCGCGCCTCTGGCTTTTGCCGACCAGGCTGCACCCGCCGCCACCGCTGCGACCACCAAGGCGCCGCTGCCGCTGGACGAGCTGCGTACCTTTGCCGAGGTCATGGACCGGATCAAGGCAGCCTATGTCGAACCCGTAGACGACAAGACCCTGCTGGAAAATGCCATCAAGGGCATGCTCAGCAACCTCGACCCGCACTCCGCTTACCTGGGGCCGGAAGACTTTGCCGAGCTGCAGGAAAGCACCAGCGGTGAGTTCGGCGGCCTGGGCATCGAAGTCGGTTCCGAAGATGGCCAGATCAAAGTGGTCTCGCCGATCGATGACACCCCTGCGTCCAAGGCGGGCATTCAGGCCGGCGACTTGATCGTGAAGATCAACGGCCAGCCGACCCGTGGCCAGTCCATGACCGAGGCCGTCGACAAGATGCGCGGCAAGCTCGGCCAGAAAATCACCCTGACCCTGGTACGCGACGGCGGCAACCCGTTTGACGTGACCCTGGCCCGCGCGACCATCACGGTCAAGAGCGTGAAGAGCCAGTTGCTGGAGTCGGGCTACGGTTACATCCGTATCACCCAGTTCCAGGTCAAGACCGGCGACGAAGTGGCCAAGGCCCTGGCCAAACTGCGCAAAGACAACGGCAAGAAACTCAACGGCATCGTGCTCGACCTGCGTAACAACCCAGGCGGCGTGCTGCAGTCGGCGGTTGAAGTGGTCGACCACTTCATCAGCAAAGGCCTGATCGTGTACACCAAGGGCCGTATCGCCAACTCCGAGTTGCGCTTCTCGGCCACCGGCAACGACCTGAGCGAAGGCGTGCCACTGGCCGTGCTGATCAACGGTGGCAGCGCTTCGGCGTCGGAAATTGTCGCCGGGGCCCTGCAAGACCAGAAGCGCGGCGTGCTGATGGGCACCACCAGCTTCGGCAAAGGCTCGGTGCAAACCGTATTGCCGCTGAACAACGACCGCGCCCTGAAGATCACCACGGCGTTGTACTACACGCCGAACGGTCGCTCGATCCAGGCCCAGGGCATCGTGCCGGACATCGAGGTGCGCCGGGCCAAGATTACCAACGAGGTCGACAGCGAGTACTACAAAGAGGCCGACCTGCAAGGTCACTTGGGCAATGGCAACGGCGGCGCCGACCAGCCGACCGGCAGTGGCACCAAAGCCAAGCCGATGCCGCAGGACGACGACTACCAACTGGCCCAGGCGCTCAGCCTGCTTAAAGGCCTGAGCATTACGCGCAGCCGTTGATATGCGTTTTGCCCTGATCATCGCTCTGCTGTTCAGCCTGGCAGGCGTCGCCCACGCGACGCCTGCCGGCGAGCCGCAAAAGGCCTACCTGACCCTTATCATCGACGACCTGGGGCAAAACCTGCCCCGGGACCGTCGCGTGCTGGGCCTGCCAGGGCCGGTGACCACGGCGATCATGCCCGACACGCCCCACGCCGCCGAATTCGCCCGTGAAGCGCACAAGGCCGGCAAGGTCGTGATCCTGCACATGCCCATGGACCCAGCCACCGGCCCGTTCGCCTGGCACCCCGAGCTGCCCATCGAAGAACTCGGCAAGCGCCTGGACGCCGCCTTCAAGGCCGTGCCCTACACCGCCGGCATCAACAACCATATGGGCAGCCGCATGACCGCCCAGCCAGCGGCGATGGCGTGGTTGATGGCCGAGCTGCAACGGCGCAACAAGTTCTTTGTCGACAGCCGCACCAGCGCACAGACCGTCGCCGCCGCCGAGGCGCAGAAGATCGGCCTGGCGCATGTCTCGCGGGATGTGTTCCTGGATGACGAACGCACCGAGGCGGCGATTGCCACGCAATTGCAAACCGCGATCAAGCTGGCGCACAAACAGGGCTCGGTGGTGATGATCGGCCACCCTTACCCGCAAACGCTGGCGGTACTGGAGCGTGAGTTGCCCAAGCTCAAGGCCCAGGGCATCGACTGGATTGATATCAAGTTGATGATCAGTGTGCGCAGCAACCAAGCCATGGCGGCACACGGCAAAAACGGTACGTATCTTCCGGCGCGTAGATAGTTACCGCTCGGTACTGACTGCCCTGCTCGATAGTTGATGCTCCCATCAACTGGAGAGCCCTCCATGAAGCCTCTGCAATTCAATGACCTGCTCATCAGCTTTACCAGCGAGTTTCTGCCACTGTGGAACGACAAAGGGTCGGGCGCGCACAAAGCCGTCGGCCTCTGGCGGCCGAGCACCGCCTCCGATGCCCTGAGCCCGTTTTTTACCTTGGGTGATATTGCGGTGAACCACTATCGCAATATCAACCACGCCAACGTTGTCGCCGTGGTCAGCGACGCGAACAAGGTCGATGGCACAGCCCTGCGTGCGCCCGTCGATTATCAATTGGTGTGGCAGGATGAAGGCACCGGAGCGCTGGGCAATGCGTCCATCTGGCGCCCGCTGCCACCGGAAGGCTATGTGGCGATGGGGCTGGTGTACGGCGTGGACTACGACAAACCCTCACGCCATGCCGTGCGGTGCGTGCGAGAAGACCTGGTGATGGCCGCTCAAGCGGGCGAATTGATCTGGGACGATAAAGGCAGCGGCGCCGCCAGCGATTTGAGCCTCTGGTCGGTGACACCTCCCGATGCACCCGCCGGCGAAATATACCTGGCCCCCGGCACCTTCATCGGCACTGGCAACTATGCCAGGCCAAGCCTTGAGGCCTATTCGCTGTGCCTGACATTGACAGCGCAGTTGCACGACCTGCCACCGCCGACCCTCAGCGGGTACGAACGCCCGGAACCTGATGAAACCGCCCACACGCCCCAGGCGTGCGAGCTGCCCTGGTTCTGTGTCAAAGACCCGGAATTGACCGTGATTGAACAGTTTCAGTCGTCGCCGACCTATCGCCTGGAACGCGCAGACCGCCACCTTTGTGTAGGTTTTGGGCACAACATCGAAGCGACCCGTCAGCCGTTCATGTGGACGGCTGCAAAAGGTGAAACAGGTGGGACTGCCAAGGCTCTGGCGGCCAACACCAGCATCGACCTGGGCAAAGAGTGGCCAGGCGGCGAACAGGTTTGCGAGTTGAATTTTTCGGCGCACCTGGATCGCGACTTCACCCACACGCAACGTTCGGCCAAAGGCTGGGACCAGGCTTCGTCGCTGGAAATCATCACCTACGTTCAGCCAAAGAAAGCCGTTGCAGCTTACCTTCTACACAGCGAATACCGCCTGCTGCGACAAGACGGTAGCCAGGTTTCAAGCACCGCCAGCTATACCAATGGTGACAACATCTACCTGAGCGATTATCCAAACGCCGAGCCGCTGCCTGACGAACCACCGCCAGCGGCGCAAACGCACCAAGCGCAGTCTGAGCTAGAGGTAACGGGCCATGATCTGATCGACCCCACCCTCATCCCGTAACTGGTCGAGTGCCGCCTGAAGCTTGGCCACCACCTCATCCGGCACGTCTTTATTCAGCGCCAGGTACAACTGGGCACTGTTGAAGCGCAGCACGGTTTTCAGTTGGGTCACCCCCACCTGGCGAGCCAGATAACGGCCCGCAGGATCGCCGGTGGCCCACAGGTTGATCTGGCCATCTACCAGTTTTTGCGCGTTGTCCTGGTCACGCAGCGCAACGATCGGGTTAAGGCCCTGCTTTTCCAGGGTCTGCGCAATGGCGTCACCTTTGTAGGCGCCTATCTTGTATCGATGGGCCTGTTCAAGGTCTGTCAGCTCAATCTTGCTGTCGGCCCTGGCCAGCATCACCCAATCATCCGGGCCGATGGGGCCGACCCATTTGAACAGGGCTTCGCGGTCCGGCAAACGCGCCGTCACAAAGACGCCGTAACCGGGCTTTTCCAGGGCGAGCTTGTAGATGCGCTCCCAAGGAAAACGCAAAGTCAGATTGTAGGAAATGCCCGCACGCTTGAACGTCTCGCGCACGATATCGACGGCGATGCCCTCGATGTTTTCTTCCTTGGCGAAGTTCTTGCCGTTTTTCGCCATGTTGTAAGGCGGGAAGTTTTCCGTCAGCAACACCAGGGAGGCGTCGGACGGTTCTTCGGCGTGAGCCGAGCCCGTCAACAGAATGGACGTACTGGCGAGAGCAAGCAGAAGGGTCTTGAACATGAAGGCTACCGGGATCCATGGCAAGCGCAGAGAGTGCCCCGCGCCTGCCAGGGTGTCCAGCAGCGTTTAGCGAACGACGATACCGCGCGCGGCCATATAGGCTTTGGCCTCAGGCACGGTGTATTCGCCAAAGTGGAAAATGCTCGCCGCCAGCACCGCGCTGGCATGGCCTTCGATCACGCCGTCGGCCAGGTGCTGCAGGTTGCCGACGCCGCCGGAGGCGATCACCGGAATGCCCAGCGCATCGCTGATGGCGCGGGTCACGCCCAGGTCGAAACCGTTTTTCATGCCGTCCTGGTCCATGCTGGTCAGCAGGATCTCACCGGCGCCCAGGGCTTCCATCTTCATCGCCCATTCCACCGCGTCCAGGCCGGTGGGCTTGCGACCGCCGTGGGTGAAGATCTCCCAGCGCGGGGTTTCGCCCGGCGCGGAAACCTTCTTGGCGTCGATGGCGACCACGATGCATTGCGAGCCGAAGTGCTGCGCGGCTTCGCCGACGAACTCCGGGTTGAACACGGCAGCGGTGTTGATCGAGACCTTGTCCGCACCGGCATTGAGCAGGTTGCGGATGTCTTGCACGGTGCGCACGCCACCGCCCACGGTCAGCGGGATAAACACCTGGCTGGCCATGCGCTCGACGGTATGCAAGGTGGTGTCGCGGCCGTCGACGCTGGCGGTGATGTCGAGAAAGGTAATCTCGTCGGCACCTTGCTCATCATAGCGACGGGCGATTTCCACCGGGTCGCCGGCGTCGCGGATGTTCTCGAACTTGACGCCCTTGACCACGCGACCGTTGTCGACGTCCAGGCAAGGGATGATGCGTTTGGCCAGCGCCATGGTCAGTCCTCAGCCGTTGTAGGCGTCGCAGTAAGCCTGGGCTTCGGCGACGTCCAAAGTACCTTCGTAGATCGCGCGGCCGGTGATGGCGCCGATGATGCCGGGCGCCTTGGCGTCCAGCAGCGACTTGATGTCACCCAGGTTGTGAATGCCACCGGAGGCGATCACCGGGATCCTGGTCGCGGCGGCCAGCGCTGCGGTGAACGGCACGTTGCAGCCCTGCATCATGCCGTCTTTGGCGATGTCGGTATAAACGATGGCGGACACGCCGTCGGCTTCGAACTGCTTGGCCAGGTCGATGACCTGCACGGTGCTGATCTCAGCCCAACCGTCGGTGGCGACAAAGCCGTCTTTGGCATCCAGGCCGACAATCACCTTGCCCGGAAACGCACGGCAGGCTTCTGCCACAAACGCCGGGTCTTTCACCGCTTTGGTGCCGATGATCACGTAGCTCACGCCAGCCTTGACGTAGTGCTCGATGGTTTCCAGGGAGCGAATGCCGCCGCCGATCTGGATCGGCAGGTTCGGGTAGCGTTTGGCGATGGCGGTCACCACTTCGCCATTGACTGGCTGGCCTTCGAAGGCGCCGTTCAAGTCCACCAGATGCAGACGACGGCAGCCCCCTTCTACCCATTTGGCAGCCATGCTCACCGGGTCATCGGAGAACACGGTGGAGTCTTCCATGCGGCCTTGGCGCAGGCGTACACAAGCGCCGTCCTTGAGATCGATAGCGGGGATAATCAGCATCTGGCAAACCTTATTCGATATTCAGCAATGCTTGGGAAATCAGGGTTTCTCAAGCGACCACAGGTCGCTTTCGATGCTTTCGAACCTTTCTTTAAGGAGCGTCTGCGTATCGAAAATCGCCCTGTTGTAATAGTGCGGCGCCACTTCGGTGGTGAACAGCTCAAGAATCTCGGCGACCTCGAACGAGCCCAACTTAAGCTCGAAACGGTCCTCCATGAAACGCTTGATCTTGTCGGTTGCCTCACGCTCCTGTTCGGGCGTGAGGTTCAAGATAGGCGGCTTCGGCTTCTTGGCCATTACCAGCGACCATCCCACGCGGCGAAGTTCTGCAGCAATTGCAGGCCATGGGTATGGCTTTTCTCCGGGTGGAACTGCACGGCAAAGCGCGAACCGTCGGCCAGCGCGGCGGCGAAATCGACGCCATAATGCCCGCCGCCCACCACGTGGCGCGGGTTACCGGCATTGATGTAGTAGCTGTGCACAAAGTAGAAACGCGCCAGGTCCGGAATGTCGTGCCACAGCGGGTGTTCGACGGTCTGGCTGACTTCGTTCCAACCCATGTGCGGCACCTTCAAGTGCTCGCCGTCTTCGTGCAGGTCTTTACCAAAGAACTTCACCTGGCCGGGGAACAGGCCGATGCAGTCGACGCCGCCGTTCTCTTCACTGCTGTCGAGCAAGGCTTGCATGCCCACGCAGATGCCGAGGAACGGGCGGTCCTGGCTGACTTCACGCACCAGGCTGTCAAAGCCCAGGCGGCGGATCTCGGCCATGCAATCGCGAATCGCGCCGACGCCGGGGAACACCACGCGGTCGGCTTCGCGAATCACGTTGGCATCGCTGGTGATCAGCACCTTGCCGGCGCCTACGTGCTCGAGCGCCTTGGCCACCGAGTGCAGGTTACCCATGCCGTAATCGATAACCGCGACCGTCTGCATTACAGAACGCCCTTGGTCGATGGCATTTGCCCGGCCATGCGGTCATCCAGCTCTACGGCCATGCGCAGTGCGCGGCCGAATGCCTTGAACACGGTTTCGATCTGGTGGTGGGTGTTGGTGCCGCGCAGGTTGTCGATGTGCAGGCTGACGAGTGCGTGGTTGACGAAGCCCTGGAAGAACTCCTGGAACAGGTCGACATCGAAGCCGCCCACGGTAGCGCGGGTGTACGGCACGTGCATCTGCAGACCCGGGCGGCCGGAGAAGTCGATGACTACACGCGACAGCGCTTCGTCCAGCGGGACATAGGCATGGCCGTAGCGACGGATGCCTTTTTTGTCGCCGATGGCCTTGGCAAATGCCTGGCCGAGGGTGATGCCTACGTCTTCCACCGTGTGGTGGTCGTCGATATGCAGGTCGCCCTTGCTGACGATATCCAGGTCGATCAGCCCGTGACGGGCGATCTGGTCCAGCATGTGCTCAAGAAAAGGGACACCGATATCAAATCGGGCCTTTCCGGTGCCATCCAGGTTGATCGAGGCTTTGATCTGGGTTTCCAGAGTGTCGCGCTCGACGGATACCTTACGTTCGGCCATCACCAGCTCCGCAAAATCATTGGGCGAAAAAGGCAGCCATTATAGGGGTGCGGGCGCTAAACAGAAACATCGAAGGGGATAAGACTGACGAGTTGATGAATGCGCCCCAGCATGGTGCGCAAAGATCGTTCCCACGCTCTGCGTGGGAATGCCGCTTGGGACGCTCCGCGTTCCGCTGTCGACGCTCGACTGAAGCCTTGCGCCATGGTGACGCAGAGCGTCACAGCCTGCATTCCCACGCGGGAGCGTGGGAACGATCAGGCGGGATTAGTGGAACAACACCGCTGTCTTCTGCAGGGTCACCCACACACCCCACGCCAACGGAATACCTACCACCAGCCAGGCGGCAATCGCCATCGGCACAGTACCAGGGGCCGCTTTCCACTCCAGCGAAGTGCTGGCATCAGCGCCTTTGTCATGGCCCAGCGCCTGTTCGGCAGCCAGCTCGGCGTCGGTCATGAAGTACTTGTCGGCCACCGGGCGCACCAGCAGGTTGCAGAGGAAACCCAGCACCAGCAGGCCTGCAAGGATGTACAAGGTGATGTCGTAGGCCGCAGCGCGCGGAACGCCGATGCTCAGCTGGTATTCGCGAAGGTAGTTCACCAACACCGGGCCCAGCACGCCGGCCGCCGCCCAAGCGGTCAACAGACGACCGTGGATCGCGCCGACCATCTGGGTGCCGAACAGGTCGGCCAGGTACGCAGGCACGGTCGCAAAACCGCCGCCGTACATCGACAGGATGATGCAGAACGCCGCCACAAACAGTGCCACGTTGCCCAGGTGCCCCAGGTTCGGGATTAGCGCGTACAGGGCAAAGCCCAGGGCGAAGAACACGAAGTAGGTGTTTTTACGGCCCAGGTAGTCGGAGAACGACGCCCAGAAAAACCGGCCACCGATGTTGAACAGGCTCAACAGACCGGTGAAACCTGCAGCGATGGCCGCAATGGAAGCCAGTTGACCTGCGTCCAGCTGGCCAAACGGCACATCCACACCCAGCAACTTGCCACCGAACACTTCCTGCAGCAGCGGCGACGCCATGCCGAGGATGCCGATACCGGCGGACACGTTCAGGCACAGCACCAGCCATACCAGGCGGAATTGCGGGGTTTTCCACGCTACGTTCACGTGCACGTGGCGGTGGGTGATCATCGCGTTGCTGGCTTTTTTCGCCGGGGCGGTCCAGCCCTCAGGCTTCCAGCCGGTCGGCGGCACGCGGTACGAGAGTGCGCCACCAATCATGAACACGAAGTAGATGACGGCCATGACCACAAAGCTCTGCCACACACCCACGCTGGTTGGCGAGGCGAAATGGCCCATCAGCGCTGCGGCCAACGGTGCACCCACCATCGCGCCACCGCCGAAGCCCATGATCGCCATGCCGGTAGCCATGCCGCGCTTGTCCGGGAACCACTTGATCAGGGTCGACACCGGCGAGATGTAGCCCAGGCCCAGGCCGATACCGCCAATCACACCGGAGCCGATCCACATCAGCCAGATCTGGTGGGTATAAATCCCCAGCGCCGAGATCAACAGGCCGCCGCACCAGCACAAAGCCGAGACAACACCGGCTTTGCGTGGCCCGGCATGTTCCAGCCAGCCACCCCAGATGGCCGCCGAGCAGCCCAGGAAGATGAAGAACAGGGTGTAGATCCAGCCCAGCATGGAGATGGGCCAGTCGCACTGGGACGAGAAGACTTGCGCGATAAAGCTCATGTCCGGCGCGCAGGCGACCGGTGCGGTGATACCCAGTGCCTTGGACAGCGGCAGCCAGAATACCGAGAACCCGTAGGCCATGCCGATACAGAGGTGGATGGCCAGGGCGGCCGGTGGAACCAGCCAGCGGTTGAAGCCAGGCTTGGCGATAATGCGTTCCTTGGACAGGAACGCAGGCTGTGCGGCAGTACTACCGGCCGCAGTGCTAGTGCTCATTGGTGTTTCCCCCAGTTATTAGTATGTGTCCGTCAGGCACTCTCTCCCTCGACCTTGCACGCAGAGCGTTGGCCGTTGTTGTTGAGTAAAGCTCCTTTTAAGCGCGACTTTGTGTCGCAGACGACAGACGAACCCGCAAAGATTAGCACCAGTGGGTGACAGAAAAACCAAACTGACATCACCTTTTTTACTCAAACTGATGTGTTTGACAGCAAAATCCGACTTTGCCGGTGCTAGATACAATGTAACGATGCGTGAACTGACGCAGGCCTTCGGGCGTTATACTCTGCGGCTAAATTTTGAAATCGACATACAAGGACTCGCCCATGAAAGCGTTCGGCAAAATCCTGGGTCTGGTACTCCTCGGGCTGTTGCTGATCATTGTGGCCCTGGGCTTTGCCCTGACCCACCTCTTCGATCCCAACGACTACAAAGACGAGATTCGCCAGATTGCCCGCGACAAGGCCCACATCGAGCTGACGCTCAATGGCGATATCGGCTGGAGCCTGTTCCCCTGGCTGGGCCTTGAGCTGCATGAAGCCAGCGTGGCGACCATGACCAACCCGACCCAACCGTTCGCCGACTTGCAGATGCTCGGCCTGTCGGTGCGCGTGCTGCCGCTGCTGCGCCGCGAAGTGCAGATGAGCGATGTGCGTGTCGAAGGCCTCAACCTGCGCCTTAACCGTGACAAGCAAGGCCATGGCAACTGGGAAGACATCGGCAAAAATGTGCCGGATGCAGCCGAAGCCGCCGGCGCCCCTGCCCCAACGCAAGCCCCGGCCGAGCCCGAACCGGAAAAGCCGCCCAAGCCGATCCGCCTGGACATCGACAGCCTGACCATCAACAACGCCCGCGTTGAATACAACGATGAGCAGACCGGCAAACAGTTCAGCGCCGAAAGTATCCAACTGAGCGCCGGCGCCGTGCACGAAGGCGCGAGCATTCCACTCAAGCTCACCGCCTTCCTGGGCAGCAACCAGCCACTGATGCGTGTCAAAACCGAACTGAACGGCAACCTGCGTATCCAGCGTGCCCTGCAACGCTACCAGTTCGAAGACATGAAACTCAGCGGCGAAGCCACCGGCGAGCCGCTGCAAGGCAAGACCGTGACCTTCTCCACCCAGGGCCAATTGCTGGTGGACCTGGCGGCCAACATCGCCGAATGGACCAACCTCAAGCTCTCCGCCAACCAACTGCGCGCCTTGGGCGAACTGAAGGTCAATGACCTGAACAAAACCCCGCAAGTCAGCGGCGCGCTGTCGATTGCCCAGTTTGACCTGGCCAAGTTCCTCGACAGCGTCGGCCACCCGCTGCCGCCCATGGCTGACGGCAGCCTGAGCAAAGTCGAGCTGGTCAGCCGCCTCAAGGGCACCCCGACCAGCGTGGCGCTGGAAGACCTGAACCTGAAACTCGACGGCAGCACCTTCACCGGTCGTATCGCCGTGGATGACTTTGCCAGGCAAGCCCTGCGCGTGCAGCTCAAGGGCGACACCTTCAACGCTGATAACTACCTGCCGGCCAAGTCCGAATCGGCCAAAGGCGCAACCGCCGCCCGCCAGGCCGAAGTGCAGAACAGCGAAGCCGGCGCCATGGCCGCAGGTGGCACCACACCATTGCCGGAAGCCCCGACCAAAGGCGCGTGGAGCACCGACAAACTGCTGCCACTGACCCGCCTGCGCGCCCTGGACGTCAACGCCGACCTGGCCTTTGGGCAGCTGACCTTAAGCAAGCTGCCGATCCAGAATGCAGCGCTCAAGGCCTCCGGCGCCGATGGCCAGCTCAAGCTCGACACTTTGAGCGGCGGCCTCTACAACGGCACCTTCCAGGCCAACGGCACACTCGATGTGCGCCAGGACATCCCGCTGCTGGCGCTGCAAACCCACATCAAGCAAGTGCCGGTTGAACGCATCCTGCAAGCCCAGGGGCAAAACCCGCCGGTCAAAGGCCAGGTCACTCTCGACAGCAACCTCAGCGGCCGTGGCAACAGCCAAAAGGCGCTGATCGACAGCCTCAACGGTACCGCCAGCTTTGTGATCACTAACGGCGCACTGCTCAACGCCAACATTGAACAGCAACTGTGTACCGGCATTGCGCTGCTCAATCGCAAAACACTGAGCACCACGCCACAGGGCAAGGACACACCGTTCCAGGAGCTGCGCGGCACACTTAACTTGCGTAACGGCGTAGCGAGCAACCCGGACCTCAAAGTGCGCATCCCGGGCCTGGCGGTCAACGGCAACGGTGACGTCGACCTGCGTGTGCTGGGCATGGACTACCGCGTCGGCATCATCGTCGAAGGCGACCAGCGCGACGTGCCGGACCCGGCCTGCCAGGTCGGCGCCAACTTCCAGAACATCGAAGTGCCGCTGCGCTGCCGTGGCCCGCTGGAACTGGGCGCCAAGGCCTGCCGCCTGGACAAGGACGGCTTCACCCAGGTCGCCATCAAAGCGGCCGGCAACAAGCTCAGCGATAAGATCGAAGAGAAGCTCGACAAGGTAAATCCGCAGCTTAAAGACGCCCTTAAAGGCCTGTTCAAACGATGAGAAACGAGCAGTTTTCACAGGCGGTGCTGGACTGGTACGACCGCCACGGTCGCCATGACCTGCCCTGGCAACAGGGCATCACGCCTTACCGGGTGTGGGTCTCGGAGATCATGTTGCAACAGACCCAGGTGAGCACGGTGCTCAACTATTTCGACCGGTTCATGGCTTCCTTGCCGACGGTCGAAGCCCTGGCCGCCGCGCCGGAAGATGAAGTGCTGCACCTGTGGACGGGCCTGGGTTATTACACCCGTGCACGTAACCTGCAGAAGACTGCCAAAATCGTGGTCGCTGAATACGGCGGCGAATTTCCCAAGGATGTGCAAAAGCTCACTGAGCTGCCCGGCATTGGCCTCTCAACCGCCGGCGCCATCGCCAGCTTGAGCATGGGCCTGCGCGCGCCGATCCTCGACGGCAACGTTAAACGCGTGCTGGCGCGCTTTACCGCGCAAGAAGGCTACCCCGGCGAACCCAAGGTCGCGAAACAGCTCTGGGCCACCGCTGAGCGCTTTACGCCCCACGATCGCGTCAATGCCTACACCCAGGCAATGATGGACATGGGCGCCACGCTCTGCACGCGCAGCAAGCCCAGCTGCCTGCTGTGCCCGCTGGAAAAAGGCTGCGAAGCCCATATGCTCGGCCTGGAGACGCGTTACCCGATCCCCAAGCCGCGCAAGACCATCCCGCAAAAACGCACGCTGATGCCACTGCTGGCCAACGCCGAGGGCGCGATTCTGCTTTACCGTCGCCCGTCCACGGGCCTGTGGGGCGGTTTGTGGAGCTTGCCGGAACTTGATGACCTGCAAGACCTGGAACACCTCGCCAACCAGCACGCGCTGGCTCTGGGCGAACAACAGGCGCTGCCGGGGCTGATCCACACCTTCAGCCACTTCCAGCTGGCCATCGAACCCTGGCTGGTGCAGGTCGAGGAATCCGCCCATCACGTGGCCGAGGCCGACTGGCTCTGGTATAACCTCGCCACCCCGCCGCGCCTGGGCCTTGCCGCCCCGGTGAAAAAACTGCTGAAGCGCGCGGCCGACGTATTGAACGCAGGAGTTTCGTCATGACCCGCACCGTAATGTGCCGCAAGTACAAAGAAGAACTGCCAGGCCTGGAACGTCCTCCGTACCCAGGCGCCAAGGGCCAGGATATTTTCGAACATATCTCCGCCCAGGCCTGGGGCGACTGGCTGAAACACCAGACCCTGCTGATCAACGAAAAACGCCTGAACATGATGAACGCCGAAGACCGTAAATACCTGGCGGGCGAAATGGACAAGTTCTTTTCCGGCGAGGATTACGCCAAGGCCGACGGCTACGTGCCGCCTGCTCAATAATTGATCAAAAACCGGGGTCGGCACGTAAGCGACGGTAATAATTAAATATTTTTTGAAAACTTGCTTGACGACCCCCTGAAAAACCCGTTTAATGCGCCCCGTTGCCCAGATAGCTCAGTCGGTAGAGCAGGGGATTGAAAATCCCCGTGTCGGCGGTTCGATTCCGTCTCTGGGCACCACCTTTCGTTTTCAGGTGATGCCAAGCACACCTGAAAGCACACAAGAAACCCGCCTAGTGCGGGTTTTTTGCTTTCTACGGTTCCCAACCGTTCCCTTGTAAGCCCAAACATATGTGAGTAGATCCAATTCGGTCTAGAAACCTACTCACACTAGGACGGCAATACGTCCGCCGGGTGCGGCCTGCAAGGAGGCTGCGTGACACTCTCAGATACCACCATCCGTACCGCCAAGCCGAAGGACAAGCTGTACCGGCTGACCGACGCCAATGGCCTGTGCCTAGAAGTGACCCCGACCGGCTCCACGCTGTGGCGCTATCGTTACCGCTTCAATGGCAGCGCGAAGATGCTGGCGCTCGGCGTATACCCAGCAGTCACCCTACTGAAGGCTCGTCAGCTTCGCGATGGGGCACGCCAGCTACTGATTGAAGGCACCGACCCCGGCGAGCAGAAAGCACAACCTACAAGGCCAAGTTGTACCTGGAGAATGATTTGATTCCAGGTATTGGTTCTCGCCCTGTAAAAGCGATCACCCGGCCCGATCTGGTAGAGCTGGTGCGTAAGGTGAGGCAAGAGGCACGCTCAATGCCGCTGGCAAGATCCGTCAATGGCTAGGTACGGGCTGGTCAAGGGGGTCGTAGACGCCAATCCAGCTACGGATCTGACTGTGGTAGCAGCGCCTGCGAAGGCTGCCAGCCATCATCCGCACGTCACCTTTGCTGAACTCCCAGAGCTGCTGGCAAAGTGCGAAGCGGCGAATCTCCACTCGCTGACCCGGTACGCCAGCCGCTTGCTGGCGCTCACGGCCGTTCGCCCAGGCGAACTTTGCCAAGCCCGTTGGGCAGAGTTCGATCTGGGGCACGTCACTTGGACAATTCCAGCAGAACGCATGAAAGCCCGCCGTCCTCACATCGTCCCCCTGCCCCGCCAGGCTGTTGCGATCTTGCGCCAGCTTCAAGAGGTCACCGGGCCATATGAGCTAGTTTTTGCTGGCGCCAACCCTCAGCGCCCTATGAGTGAGAACACCGTCAACAAAGCGCTTCGCCTCATGGGCTATGAAGGACGTCAGACCGGCCACTGGTACCGCCACTTGCTCAGCACCGAGCTAAATGGCCGTGGGCACAACAAAGATTGGATAGAGCGCCAGCTTGCCCATGGTGATTCCGACGAAATACGAGGCACCTACAACCATGCAGCCTATGTAGAGCAGCGCAGGGAAATGATGCAGTCATGAGCCGACTCGATAGATGCGCTATGCGCAGGGGCCAATGTCGTGAGTATTAAGCTCAAAGCTTAGTGTTCCGACATAGGGCGGGTTTGCTTAGGACTGGTTGGAATTTGCTGTTAAGATTCTGGCACTGTGATTTTATCCACTAGTGGCACGGGATGACAGAGGCGCGGAATGCTTTCACCCAAGGAATATATATCGCTTGAAGCAGCCTGCGTTTCCATCAAAGCAGGGCGCCCAGCGCTGCTGGAGGGGTTTGCGCGCCTGGTGCTAGGGGTTTTAGACACCGGATCTCAATTCAACCAGGTCACTATTTGCGTAATCGAGAACGGTAAGCCAAACCCTGATATTGCCCTCACATATCAGGACATTGGCGAATACCTCATGGCGGCAACTGGCAAACACGTTCCGGTGCTGCTTCATACTGAAAACGGCGTAATCGAATCTAGCCGAGTTCTTGTGGAGAGGAGTTGGATATCTAGCCAGCTCGAAGCCGCGTCGGAGTCAGCGACCATAAATTCTGCCCTACGAGAGCCAGCAGCCAACCAAACACTCTCGGTCGTCCAAGCGGTCAATTCGTGGCGGGCTGCTAGTTGGGTTGACCAACCTGCGCCGATGAGCGCAGACGGCTATAAGAAACTTCGCAAATGGCTCAAGCATCAAAATGATCAGAGAAAGGCAAACGAGTCAGCCAGCAAGCTCACCATCGAGTTGGAAATAGCATTAGCTCGGGCTGAAAAAGCTGAAACTATCGCTCTCGCCAAAAATGCCGAAGTAACTGTTTTGGAATCCAGAGATCGGCTAAGCATGATGGAGCTTTCTGCGAAAGAGCGAACCATCCAGTCCCAAAGATTAGAAATCCAAAAGCTGCAGGAAAAGTTAGAGATTTCGAACGAACAAACCAAGGGGCCGCGCCGTCAACCGGCTAAAGCGCGTGCGATTGTGGCGGTGCATGAAATGGCAGCGCGGCTGTGGGCGTCTCCAGACTTCAAGGACTATCGTATCGGCGATATGGCAGACTTCATAAAGATTCACATGATTGCCAACGAGCCTGAGCATGCAGGTGTGATGCCTGAGCTTACATCGACTGTCGTGAGGTGGCTGAAGCAAATGACCGGGATTCCCGACGGAGCAAGCCTGCCTGGTCGCCCTCCAAAATCAAAAAATTAATCTAGGCATAAAACTTATAACCAGATTAAAAATATCCACCTAATTTTCTGTGGATAAAGCCCCTTCTAGCATTGGCATCGTCGATTACCAACAACGCCCTAGGAGGCGCAGACGATGGCAACTCAAGCCAAACCTATTCGCAAAACAGAACAGCCCGCCCAAGCGAGGGAGCAGCCTCGACGCTTCATCAATCTGAGCGAGGTCAAAGCCCTGACCACTCTCTCCACATCAGAGATCTATCGTCGTATTGCAGCTGGACGCTTCCCTAAGCAGGTAATGCTGGGGCCGAAGTCGGCCGTGCGGATTGAGTCCGAGGTTATCAATTGGTGCGAATCTCTTATTGCTCTGCGAGCGGAGGAGGCTTAGATGACCGTCCAAAAAAAAGGCCAACCCAATAAGGCCAGCCCAGAAAAAACGCACCTCTACGATACCAGTAACCACGCCCAACCAGTACGGCTTGTTCCGCGCCTTCGTAAGGGGTCTGCTGACACGTCCACCATCATGCGCGAACTAAACATCTGCCGTCCTGGTGCCCGTATCTGCGACTTGCGCAATGCCGGCTACAAGATCATCACCAACCGCATCACGATGACGGATGAGTGGGGGCGCATCCACCGCGGAGTTGCCGTTTACACACTGATCGCTGAACCAGTTGCGAGGGTGGCTGCATGAATATCATCCCGCTTACCCGCGTAGGTGACGAACCCCGCGTGGACAGCCGGCAGCTCGCTGAGCAGTTGGGCAATCAGCACAAAAACGCCCTCGCGCTGATCGAGCGCTACACCGACAAATTCAAAGAGTTCGGATTGTTCGCGTTTCAAACGGAGGCAGTGAAAGCGCCAGGGCAGCGCGGTACTAAGCACCTCAAGTACGCCCTGCTCAATGAGGATCAAGCGTTCTTCCTGCTGTCTCTGACCCGCAATACCGACCGCGTTGTGGCGCTGAAAGCGAGCCTAATCATGGCTTTCCGCGAAGCACGGTTTGGGCACGCCTGCCACACATTGGAGGCCCGGAAGAAGGAAGCCAGCAACAGTGGTCGCCGGCTGGCTCACTGGCGCTATGACAAGCCGGGTGTGTACGCGCACGTCGCCCATCTGAGGGAACAACTGAAGCTGCCCCTCGGTTTGGAGGACTTCCGTCCATGACAGCTACGCTCATGATCAGCGATAAACGGTCGATAAGTTTTGTTGCAAGCAATCGTGCTCATCGGTATGGCCTGTCCGTCGCTGCAAATTCAGCGACCGGGCTTGGTAACCCGATCAGCAAAAGGCGCACTGATCGAACATTGCGGCCTTGATGTTATTCGCCATCGTACTGGCGTACCCATCCGCCTTGGCCTTCGCCCCCTGTACAGCGGCGGAATTGCCTACAGCGTGAGCCGCTGCACGCCTCTGTGAGCGACGCTTCACCTTGGTCTGGGCCTGCGCATCACCAGAATCTGCTCGGGCCTTGAGTGCCGCGGGAGCGTCTGTAGCCCGTCGAGAGATGAACTCCCGCTCCTCATCAAGAGTTTGATAAATGTGTCAGAGGGCGCCGCGGGGGAGATTCGTACTCCTTTTCGCTCAGTGCCCTCTCGCGTATCCGAATCAAAATTAGGTCCGCGAGTGAGACTGTTACGCTAGCTTGCGTAGTGCTTAAACTGCTCCAAGTCGAGCACTGTTCCAACTGCTACCAATGTTTCAAGCAATTCTAATTGAGCATGCAATCTAGTATCTGATCACCTAGCGCATTTTCACCGCCCAGCCAATGGCGTTGGCGCCTACCATTGCTTAAAGAAGGAAAAGGGAATGCCAAGTGTCAAGAACCCAAAGAGTACGGTCGGAGGTAGCGCCGGGGAGAGGGGAATAGATTTCCAAGGGCGAGTGAGCGCGATCGTCATGGCCCACCTGGTGGCCGAGCGGCCTTTAGGATGGCTCGAGGGTATATTGCACGACACGCCTTCGGAGCTAGACGCTGAGACTGGAGGACCTGGTGACGACATTCGGTTCCTCACAATGGGTGGGGAGCGAGTCGAGCTGCAGGCTAAGCGTGGGTTGCACCGCGGCGATGACCTTTGGGATGCTCTTCTGTCGCTTGCTGAAGGTATCTCCGCAGGGATCATAGATGCTGGCATTTTGGCGGTCTGCCCCAATAGCAGCGGAACGATTAGGGAAGCCTTGTCAGAAGACATCATTCGCTTGGGGACAGGCCGATCTGACGGGCTGCGAGGGATTGGTTCCGATTTTTTTGCGCGGCTAACCACCAAATTACTTGATACCAACCATATTTGCAGCCGCCTCCGCATCGTGGTTGTGAGTGCGGTGAGTAGCAACCGAGAGTCTGAAGCCAACGCAAGCGAACGACTAGGTCGCGTCGCCCGAGACCCCCAAGCGGCGTGGAAGGTGCTCGTCGAATACAGCCGGCAACTTATCAGGGTGCGGGGGAAGGCAACACCGGATCAGATATATCGAGAGCTTTCGCTCGCTGGCGTTCCACTGAAGACGAGTGAAATCGAGACTCGCGTACAACTCCAAGCAGGCGTTAGAGAATGGCTCCAGAAGACATACGCGGAGATCAGCATACTTGGGGTGAATAGTCGAGTTTCGTTCGACGAGTGTTGGCTTTCTCTCGATGCCCATTTGTTGAAGGGTGGACCGACGGCGCATGAGGATTTGGACAAGGCTCTCAAGCACTACCACGAATACTCTTACAGGCACTCGTCTGAGCAGTCCTTCGATTCGCACACGATCGGACGCTTCGTCAACAAGTGCGTAGTCCTGGGTGGTCCAGGTATCGGCAAATCAACACTGCTGAAGAAGCTCGCGCTTGAGTACGCAAGGGACGGATTTTTAACTCTCCTTGTGCGGTTACCACAAGTGGTCGCACTCGTCACGCGGGAGGGCCGCCGGTTTGAAGACAGCCTTGTCAACATAGCTTTGAGCGGCTCTGGAGTTAGGGCATCGTCGACGTCTTTAGACGGCGCCGTGATTCTTTGCGATGGGCTGGATGAGTGCGGGAGTCAGCAGCCGCTTGTGACCGCAGCATTGCATGCCTTCTCCATTGCCCATCCGACCTCTCGGATTGTGATCGCAAGCCGCCCGATCGGTTACAGAGCAGGCGAAATCTCGGACTGGAGGCATTATGAACTTCAGCCACTGAAGGATACAGAGGCAGAGCAGGCGCTCTCGCGAGTCCTTCGGGCGATCCCATTTGCAACCGAGCTATTACGGGAGAAGGCAATCACGCTGGCGAAGCAGCAACTACGGACTAGAAGCATCCAAGGAGCTGCATCCCGCAGCCCGCTCATGCTCACGCTGATAGCTGCGTTGTCTGCAAAGGGTATTGATCCCGGGAGTGGAAAAGCTGCCCTGTATCGCCAGCTCTTCCAACTGATTGAGGATCATCCGCCGCCCCGAATGGGTGATCATCTCCCAAGTGAGCCTGAACGAAGAAGGTTTCTTGAACTATTAGGATGGTCCCTAATGGCCTACGGAAACGAACCCGCAGACCATACATTGAAGCGATGTGCCAAATGGTGGACTGAGGAGATGGGCACAACTTTGTTAGCCAGCAAAACCAGGGTCGGTGAATGTTGCCACTATTGGGAGTGTCTGGGCGTTTTGGAACGAGTGCGCACCCTGACTCAAGAGGCGATTACCTTTGTTCACAAGACATTTGGAGAGTTCGCAGCGGCACGGTATATCTCTCAAAGTAGCGAGGAAAGCCAGCGCACGCTCGTTGCGCGTGCAATTCAGACAACCGAATGGAAAGAAGCGCTTTCCTTCGCAAGTCATCTTGGATTGGCATCGTTGATTTTGGAAGTATGGACTGAGCTCGCGCTGGACGGCGACCCGGAGGCAGGGCACGGACTGGATGACGCTATGGAATTGGTTGTTCAATCGGGAGTAACGATCACAGGCAACACGTTAAATGGGTTTGCGGCATGTTGCTGGAAAATCGTCGGTGACGACGCCTCAAGAGCTCGATTTGCAGCGGGCGAAGCCCTTTGCATTATGGCGAAGGCGCACTGGCAAGTAGCGCGGCTCGGCGCGATTGAGCGTCGTGAGGACACAGACAATTGGAGCAAGCTAGTCGCCTGGGCATGTCTTAGCGTGAGCCAAGAACAGGACCTTCCAGTTCCAGAGCTGGTCGCTATCCTTCGAAACCTGAGCGACCTAATGCCAAGGCAGTCCTATCGGGGGGGGCTTAGGCTAGGGGCAAATGGCAATCTAGTGCGCCAACAGCTTATTTTGAGTGCGACTAAACGAATACTACAAAAAGGGCCGGATGCGGATGGGCTCGATACATTGAGGGGCATGTTTTCTCAACAGACGGGCTCGCTGAGTGTCAGTACGATCGGAAAACTAAGCTCGCTCTTTGAAGAGATAGGGTTCGATACTCCTCTAGAGTTACAAAATTTATGGCCAAAACACAAAGATTGGCTTGCTCCGAATCGCGAAGAATGGATCCGGAGGGACTGTTACTTTCTTGATGTCCTCGATGATCCATCCCTGTACGTCGAAGGAACGGTGGCCGAGGATCTAGCGCAATACTGGGAGTTGGGAGGCTTGCTCACGGCGAGCAGATTTTGGGAGACTCCCGCTGCAGAGGCTATGAACTTATGCTCTGAAAACGATGCGCTGCAGCTGAGGCGGATGGTGATGCACGCTGTTGCTAAAGCTGCCGATTTGGATCTAAGAAGGTTGATATTGCAGGTAAGGGCCTGCCGTGGGCGGATTCTTAATGCAGATTGCAACGAACTTACAGGACTATTTGATTTACCTCGCGTTGACGTAGCTCCGCAGTTCGAAACTGCTCTGATTGGTGTTGAAAGGGTCCGTGAACTGGAGCAGGTCATACTTGGAGGTGGTGAATTCTTCCCCTTGAATGCCACTCTACTGCTGTACGAGTTGCGTGACCGCCCTGAATTCCTTGAAGCGATTGAGCGGCTAGTTACAAATGGGCGTGGCGTTTCGTTGCGCTTTGCTGCAGTGCTTACGCATTCGCTCCCAGAGAAAGCTGGAGAGTCGATGCTTCTAAAGAGACTTTGCACGGGAGAAATCACGTCCGGATGTCGCCATTTATATCAGCACCTAGAGCCGCCATTTGATGTACGCCACTTAAATGCCGCGAGACGAGGCCTCGAGTGCAATCTGGCGCATGTCGCTAACGCAGCAGCCGAGCTGGCAGCAAAGCTGCCGTATACCACCGATCTTGCAACAGAGCTGCGAGACTACTTCACCCTGTGGATGACTAAGGAAGATCCGTACCCTAAGAAGGGCGGCGTCATCCCTGATAGCCCTCGAGATAAACTCGCCAGCATTCTTACGACGTGGTTCGCGGATGATCATGAGTTCTTGATTATTTTGGCGAAGGACGACCGCTCTGATGTTCGATCTGCGGCCAGAGAGCCTATCTTGAGGGCTGCCACGGAGTCACCACCATTACGAAAGCTACTAATTCAGGAAACCGAGCTCAATGCGCTGGATCCAATACTGTTGAGAGCAGTGATCACGGAGGGGCTGTTTTCAAATACAGAAGCACTCGAGGTTATGCGACTGCTTCTGAGCGACATTGCAAGCGTGCGATATGCCGCATTACCAATTCTCAACGCGGCATATCTTCCCGTTGAACTGATACAAGCTGAGAGCATGCGGCTGCTGTCTGATGATGATATGGACATTCGAGAAGCAGCTAGCCACGTACTCAAAAAATTGAGCCAAGTACCACCGGGGCTTGAAAGTCGCTCCGCCTAGTACATAATACTGGTACACTCAGCCGACGAAAGGGGGCATCAATCTCCTTTAAATGTTGGGCTTGGTGGATGATGCAACGTGTCGGCGGTTCGATTCCGTCTCTGGGCACCACTAATACCGAAAAACCCCAAGCGAAGATGATTCCTTGGGGTTTTTTATTGCCTGCGATTTAGTGGCCGCGAGCCAACGCCCCGCCCGATCCACACCCGAGGCTTATTTATCCCGCTGCTCGATCGTTTAGCTGTTACTGAATTTTCTGTTGCAAGGTAGTTATTGGATGAACCGGTACTTGTTCTGCGCGCTGTTGCTGCTGACGGCGTTGCTCAGTGGCTGCGCCACACAAATGGATGTCTCGATCAACGCAACACCCGATCCGGACTATCACTTTGATCGACAGGCGCTGGTGCTGGTGACCACGTCCGTGGGCGGCAGTGCGCAAAACACGCTCAATGCCCGCTACTACCTGCGGGACATGGTCAGCGCCATGAAGGACCAGGGCTTTCGCGAGGTGTACACCGATGCCAGCCTGCCCAAGAACCATGGGCCGATCAAAATGACCATCATCCTGGATGTCGACAGCAAGCAGGTCACTTACCGCTACACCGCCACCGATTACGGCCAGGTGCCCACCAGCACCACCACCGAGTGCAAGAAGAACAAAAAGAAAGCCGACCAGTTGACCTGCACCAGCAAGCCGACCACCACCTACGGCCCGGTGGGCACCTCGGAGCGCACCGGCTACACCACGCTCACCACCTTCACCGCCACCGCGCGTGACGAAGCAAGCCGACGCGCGGTGTACGTGTTGCGGGTGATGTCCTACAACGAAGATTGCCAGGCCGCCAAGATCGAAGCCTTCCTGGTCGAACAGGGCCTGCAGAACCTCAACTTCCAGGACCGCGTGCAGCGCAACTACACCGTGACGATGCCCGAGGGCTACCAGTGCAAGTAGGCGCCTGCCTACTTCAGTAGAAACACCATCAGCGGGTTGTCGTTAAGCCGCCCTTCGAAGTCTGGTGCCTGCTGCTCCATCGGCGTGCCCTTGAGCAGCGCTGCTTCTCTGCGCGGCACCAGCACCCAGGATGGGCGCGGCAAGGTGGCGAGCTTCTCGGGTTCGTTACCGGCGACGAACAGCGGCTGCTCATCGTGCGTCAGGTTCATCATGTAGCGGATTGCCCAGGTGTCGCGGCCAAGGTCGACAAACACCAATGGCCCCGGCTGCGACGCGCGCAGTGCCTCTACCTGGCTGACAAACTTGCGGGTGTCATATTGCAGGTCCTTGGCCGGGTCGATCACCACCACCAGCAGCACCCATTGCGCCGCCAAGGCGATCACACTCAGCCATACCAGGCGCAACGGGCGACGCCAGGCAATCAGCGCCGCCACTTGCAGCACCACCCACACGCCGATCAACGGCGGCAGCGACACGTCGGGCCAGTAACCGTGCTTCTGCCAGGTGTGCCGGCAGATAAACAACACCACCACGCACAACGCGGGTAGCGCCACGACAAGCCATTCGTAGCAGCGGCGCACACCGACGAACCAGTTTTGCGCCTGGAGCAGCCCATAGGCGGCGACAGCGGCAAACATCGGCACCATCGGCAGAATGTAGTAAGCACGCTTGAAGTGCGGCACCGACAGCCCGAGCAAAATCATCAGGCCACAGGCCGCCAAGCGCACCACCATTTGCACGTCTTCGTTGCCCCAGCGCTCGGACCAGCGATGCCGCAGCGCGATCATCGCCGCCAAGGCCAACGGCACCACCGGGAAGTAGCGGTACAAACTCAACTTGAAGTAGAAGTAGAAAGGCTCGCCGGACTCATCGAGGCGCCCACTGACTTGCATCCTGAACACATCGTCGGCAAAGGCATCGCCACCGCTGACCCGCGCCAGCTTCATCAATGCCCACCAACAGGCCCCCAGCAACACCAGCCCGACAAAACCGTGGATCAGCACCTGCTTGACCCGCTCACCCGGCCGGCCCAGCGCCCAGTAAACGCAGACCACGCCGCAGACTTCGATAAGCCCCAAAGGCCCACGAATCGCGAAGGCCAGCACAAACAGCGGGAATACCGCCAACTGTCGAAGCCATGAGCCGAGACGCTCGCCCGTGTGCAGCAGGTAGAAGCTGCCTACGCATAACAGCGCGACCATCAGGTCCAGGCAGACCGAGCGCGATTTATCGAGCAGTTGGGTGGTGAGCAGCGTGAGCAGCACCGTCAGCAATGCCCAGGGCCGACTGAACGGCGCCAGCAGGCGATAGACCAGGGCGATCATGCCCGCCGCAGCGAGGGCCGTCGGCAGTACGTTGGCCAGGTGGTTCGGCGCACCGAACAGGCGGGCAAACACAAAGCTGAAAAAGGTCGCAGTGCCGGGGTAGTCCGGGTACGGCTGGCCGTAGGTGGTAGGGAAAAGACTCGCGCCATGGCGAAACATTTCCTGCATGAACAACGCCCAGCGCCCGTCAAAGCCTTGGGGTTGCTCGCCCCAAATGCCCAAGGTGAACAGCAATAAAGCGATCAGAAACAGGCCCAGCGACTCCAGGCGATAACGGCTGCGGTGGTCCATCGAATGTCCTTTCAGGTGGGGAACGCCGACTCCATGGTGCCGATTGCGCCGCTGAATAACGCCTGAACAAATCCGAGTATTTATGTACCTATCGACCGGCGCGCCACACCAGCGCGGGAATCAGCCGGATGTAGAGTAGCTCGCCCACCAGTTCAAGCAGGGTTTGCAGAATCACCGCCGTGGCGGCCAGACCGCGCACATCTTCAGGCAGCGCCAACGCCAGTGGCAGCACCACCAACGAGTTGCGCGTCGAAGCACTGAAGGTCACCGCCCGCGCGGTTACCGCAGGCAACGCAAACAGCCGCGCAGCCAGCGCGCCCATCAGCGGCGCCAGCAACAGGAAGCCGAGGTACACCGGAATCACCGGCAGCAACAACGCGATATCGCGCACCACCGAAGTGATCTGCGAGCCGATCACCACAAGCAGCACCAGCGCCATCGCCGGCACCGGCAGCCAGGCCCAGGCGTTGTTCCAAAGATTGATAGTGCTTGAGCGCCGTGCCAGGGAGGTGGTCAACACCGCCAGGATCATCGGCAGCACAATCAGCAACAGGAACGCCTCGACAAACGGCCCCACCGCCACTACCACGGCGGATTGCGCGCCCAGCATAAAACTCAGGTACACCGGCAGCAGCACCAGTTGCAGCAACAACAGCACCGGCGTCGCCGCCAGCATCAGCCGCGAGTCACCCTTGCCGATATGGGTGAACACCACCACGTAGTCGATACACGGTGTGAGCAACACCAGCAACGCGCCCACCAGCAACGCCGGGCGCTCCACCAGGCCTCGGGTCAATGCCCACACCAGCAAGGGCACCAGAATGAAATTGGCCAGCAGCAATGCGCCGATGAAGCGTTTATTGCCCAAGCCCTGGCGCAAGTCCAGAAACGGAATTTGCAGGAACATGGCGTACATCAGCACTGCAATGGCGGGCGTGACCAACACACCGAGGCCTTGGGCTGACAAGGGGGCGAACACGCCAAATGCGGCCGCCAGGAGCACGGCGACGAAGTAGATCGGGATTTGGTTGTGTTCGAGGGTGTCGCGGGTCATGGGCTGACTCTGGCTGATCATTTGATCGCAAGCCTAAGCACCGGGAGCGCCGAGGTCGAGCATCGCGACATATCCTGCGCCCATCACGCGCCAAATTTGTTAGTTTCGGCTTCTTATAAAAGCGCGCGGCCCCAAGCCCACCCCAAAAGCGCAAGTATCGAGCCGACCCATGAACCTGCCCACCCGCCCTGCCCCACAAACATTCTGCGAGCCCGCTGCCGACGGCTACCCTATCGGCGGCTTCACCTGGCGCCACCCGCGCACCGACCTCGAACGCCCAGTCGTCATCATCAACGCCGCCACCTCGGTGCGCTGCCGTCACTATTCACGCTTCGCCGACTACCTGTTTGCCAACGGCTTCGACGTGATCACCTACGACTACCGTGGCATCGGCGAATCCCGCAGCGGCGCGTTACGAGGCTTCAAGGCGTCGTGGTCAGATTGGGGCGTGCTGGATTTCGAGGCGATGCTGCAGCGCGCACAGCGGGAGTTTCCGGGGCAGCCGATTGATGTGGTCGGCCACAGTTTCGGTGGGTGCGCGGCGGGGCTCGGTGCTTGCGGCGCGGTGATTCGGCGCATCGTGACGGTCGGCGCCCAGTTTGCGTACTGGCGCGATTACGCGGCGAAAGGACGCTGGCGCATGTTTGCCAAATGGCATGTGGTGATGCCGCTGGTGACGGCCCTGTACGGGTATTTCCCCGGCAAACGCATGGGCTGGCTGGAGGACACGCCGGCAGGCGTGGTGCGCGACTGGAGCCTGCCGACGCCGCACTATGAAACGCGCCCCAGCGGGCGCGGCCTGGGTGTGCTGCCTTTTTCTCGAGTGAAGGCGCAATTGCTGGCCATTAGCATCACCGACGACCCTTTTGGGACTGTGGCGGCTATTGAGCGACTGCTGGGCTATTTTGAAAACTGCGCGCGCACTCACCTGCGAATCGCGCCCGAGGATATCGGCGAAAAAGCCGTCGGGCATTTCGCTTTTTTTCGCAGTGAATATCAGGACCGGTTGTGGCCGATTGCGCTGCAATGGCTGCAAAAAGGCGAGCTGGCGCCAAGCACACCCGGTCAGCGCGTCTAGATTCCCTTGGGATTTCCCCCAACCTGCGCTTCAATACCCCACACCGATTAAGTACCCAAGGACGTTGAGCCCATGGCCTCGCCGAACAAGCAGCAAAAACGTGCCCACCGGGCCAAGGCCAAGGCCAAGCAAAACCGCACCCAGCGCGCCGTCGCGACCAAGCCGGATGCGTTTGCTGGCGACGACAGCCGCATTGACCTTGAGTCGGTGGATTTGACCGAGTTGTTCGTCGAGATGCGCGCCGCCGGCGAAATCAGCCAGCAGGCGTTGTGTGCGGCATTCCTGACGCACCCACTGCTGGCCGTGGTGCTGGAGCAGGAAGGCGAGGAAGACGCGACAGATTTTATCCTGGCGGCGCTGATCGAGTATCGCCAGTGGGCCACGGATACCGAGGATGAAGCCGCGGCGCTGGCGTGGATTGAATCCCCGCAGTTCCAGGCCGATTACGTGGCGGCATCCCAGGCGCTGGTCAACTCCAAGGACTGACACACAACACAATGTGGGAGCGGGCTTGCTCGCGAATGCGGTGAATCAGCCAACACATCTGGCGACTGACACACCGCTTTCGCGAGCAAGCCCGCTCCCACACTTTTTGAACTGCGGCGCATATGGCACCGCAGTTCATCACGTCAATTGAGCACCGCAGCGCCTACCTTCTGCGCCTTGCGACGGCTCGCCACAAACAGCCCAGCCAACACCACCAGCAAGCTCAGAATGCCGGTCGCGATGATCTCGACGCGGTGGGCTTCCTGGAACAGCATGATGGTCAACGTGCCGACGATGAACACCATCACCGCATAGGTCAGGCCCGGGAACAGCCACATCTTGAACACAATCTTCTCGCCCGCTGCCGTGCGTTTCTGGCGCATGCGCAGTTGCGACACGGCGATCACCAGGTACACCAGCAGCGCAATGGCGCCGGAGCTGGCCAGCAGGAATTCGAACACTGCAGCCGGGGCCACGTAGTTGGCGAATACCGCCAGGAACGCAGCGCCGGTCGACAGCAACACTGCCCAGTAAGGCGTACCACTTTTGTTGGTGCGCTTGGCCACGGCCGGTGCATCACCGCGACGGCCCAGGGAGAACAGCATGCGCGAGGCGGTGTAGAGCGCCGAGTTGAGGCAGCTGGTCACGGCAACCAATACCACCAGGTCGACGATCAGCTTGGCATTCGGGATGCCCATGCGCTCAAGCACAGTCTGGTAGGAACCTACCGCCGCCAGGGTCGGATCGTTCCATGGCACCAGGGATACCACGATGAAGATCGACAGCAGGTAGAACAAACCAATCCGCCAGATCACCGAGTTGGTGGCCTTGGTGATTTGCTGGCCTGGGTTCTTCGATTCGGCCGCTGCAATGGTGACGATCTCGGTGCCCATAAAGGAGAACATGGTGGTCAGAATTGCCGCCAATACCGCGCCCATACCGTTAGGCATGAAGCCCTGGGTGTCGAACAGGTGCGAAACACCGCTGACCTGGCTGGTCGGCAGGAAGCCGAAAATCGCCGCGAGGCCAAGGATCACAAAAGCCACAATCGCCACGACTTTGATCAGCGCAAACCAGAATTCGAACTCACCGTAGTTCTTCACACTGAACAGGTTGGTGGCCGTGAGCAGCAAGGTGATGATCAGGGTAAACGCCCAGATCGCCACATCGGGGAACCAGGCATTCAGGATGGTCGCGGCGGCGTTGGCTTCCAGCGGAATCACCAACACCCAGAACCACCAGTACAGCCAGCCGATGGTGAAACCGGCCCAGTGACCGATCGCACGGTCGGCATAGGTGGAGAACGAACCGGTGTCCGGGGAGGCCACGGCCATTTCGGCGAGCATGCGCATCACCAACACCACCAGCGTGCCCGCAGCGGCGTACGCCAGCAGTACAGCGGGGCCGGCGGCTGCAATCGCGTGGCCGGAGCCGACAAACAAACCGGCACCGATAACGCCGGCAATCGACAGCATGGTGACGTGACGCGGTTTGAGCCCCTGTTCGAGGTCATTGGAGCTTTGCGTACTACTCATTGACACACCTTTGCGAGGAATTGCGAAAACGGTCCGCCCGGCCTGCGATCCTTCTCGTGAAAAGAAACCAACGGGGCGTTCTTTATTTTTTACGCAAGATTTGCGCCAAAATATTACAGAGCCGCGATTGACGCGGGCTGTAGGACAATTCATTAGCTCACGCAAGTCGTTGAGAACTATGGCATTGCGCTATAGCGTTACCGTGCGACCCAACTGCGACACGAAAATACGCACCAAAAACACACACAAAAAGTACGTGACGCTCCATAAAAGGGCTGATAAGGACCGTTTGCCCGGTTAACCCTTCCAACACCCGGCCAAAGCTGGCACCATCGCGCCCTTTTTTACGCGAAGCCTGTGGATTTATCGGGTTCAAACGTCTGTAGGTTGTTGATAGCGCGACACACTGCTGTGCCGATGCGACACCCTGCCGCAGACCACCCGTTAACCGTCCGCAGCGCTGTTGGCTGCCATCCGAACGCTATGCTAGCTTGGCGCCTCGCCAGGAAGGCGGCCCAACAGCAAGAATGCACTGAACACAATGAGGACCGCACATGGCTGAGGCCGCGCCCGCGCTTGAAATCCGCAACTTGCATAAACGCTATGGTGAGCTGGAGGTACTTAAAGGTATCTCGCTGACCGCCCGCGACGGCGACGTGATCTCGATCCTGGGTTCCTCCGGTTCCGGCAAGTCCACCTTTTTGCGTTGCATCAACCTGCTGGAAAACCCCCATCAGGGCCAGATCCTGGTGGCCGGTGAAGAGCTCAAGCTCAAGGCCGCGAAAAACGGTGAGCTGATGGCGGCAGACGGCAAACAGATCAACCGCCTGCGCAGCGAAATCGGTTTTGTGTTTCAAAACTTTAACCTGTGGCCGCACATGAGCATCCTCGACAACATCATCGAGGCGCCCCGCCGCGTGCTCGGCCAGAGCAAGGCCGAAGCGATAGAAGTGGCCGAAGCCCTGCTGGCCAAGGTCGGCATCAGTGACAAGCGCCACGCGTACCCGGCGCAACTGTCCGGCGGCCAGCAACAACGCGCAGCCATCGCACGCACCCTGGCGATGCAACCCAAGGTCATCCTGTTCGACGAGCCGACATCGGCGCTTGACCCGGAAATGGTCCAGGAAGTACTTAATGTGATCCGCGCGCTGGCCGAAGAAGGCCGCACCATGCTGCTGGTCACCCATGAAATGGGCTTTGCCCGTCAGGTTTCCAGTGAAGTGGTGTTCCTGCACCAGGGCCTGGTCGAAGAGCAAGGATCGCCACAGCAGGTGTTTGAAAACCCGCTTTCGGCGCGCTGCAAACAATTCATGTCCAGCAACCGCTAACGGAGCAACATGCATGCAGAACTATAAAAAATTCCTTCTGGCCGCGGCCGTTTCGATGGCGTTCAGCGCCACGGCCATGGCAGAGACCTTGACCATGGGGATCGAAGCGGCCTACCCGCCCTTCAACAATAAAGACGCCAGCGGCAACGTTGTGGGCTTCGACAAAGACATCGGCGACGCCCTGTGCGCCAAGATGAAAGTCGAGAAGTGCGACGTGTATGTGTCCGACTGGGACGGCATCATTCCGGCCCTGAACGCCAAGAAGTTCGACTTCCTGATTTCTTCGCTGTCGATCACCGATGAACGCAAGCAGGCTGTGGACTTTACCGACCCGTACTACTCCAACAAGCTGCAATTCATCGCACCCAAAGCCACAGCCGACTTCAAGACCGACGCGGATTACCTGAAGGGCAAGACCATCGGTGCACAGCGCGCGACGCTGGCCGGCACTTACCTGGAAGACAAGCTGCCGGACACCAAGGCCAGCCTCTACGACACCCAGGAAAACGCCTACCTCGACCTGACTTCCGGCCGCCTCGACGGCATCCTGGCCGACAAGTACGTGCAGTATGAATGGCTCAAGAGCGATGCCGGCAAGCCTTATGAATTCAAAGGCGACCCGGTGGTAGAAAGCGACAAGATCGGTATCGCCGTACGCAAGGGCGACCCGCTGCGCGAGCGCCTGAACAAAGCCCTGGCAGAGATCAAGGCAGACGGCACCTACAAGAAGATCAACGACAAGTACTTCCCGTTCAGCATCGAATGATCTGAACGGCCTGACCGGCGCGCTTCTACTAGTAGCGCGCCGGCTTTCAGCAATGCCTGCCGCGATATGAAAACACCATGAATTTCGATCTCTACGGATTCGGCCCGGCGCTTGCCGCTGGCGCGCTGATGACCGTCAAACTGGCACTCACGGCCCTGTGCCTGGGGCTGGTGCTCGGCCTTGCCGGCGCCTTGGCCAAGACTTCACCGTACAAGCCGCTGCAATGGCTGGGCGGTGCTTACTCGACCATCGTTCGTGGCATTCCCGAGCTGTTGTGGGTGCTGCTGATTTATTTCGGCACCGTCAACCTGATGCGTGCCCTGGGCGAGTTTTTGGGTAACCCTGACCTTTCTCTCAGTGCCTTTGCCGCCGGGGTAATCGCCCTGGGCCTGTGCTTTGGCGCCTACGCCACGGAAGTGTTTCGCGGCGCGATTCTCGCCATTCCCAAGGGCCACCGCGAAGCCGGTGTGGCGCTGGGCCTGTCGAAGGTGCGGATTTTCACCCGCTTGATCATGCCGCAGATGTGGCGCATCGCCCTGCCGGGCCTGGGCAACCTGTTCATGATCCTGATGAAAGACACCGCGCTGGTGTCGGTGATCGGCCTTGAAGAAATCATGCGTCACGCACAGATCGGCGTGACCGTGACCAAGCAGCCGTTCACCTTCTTTATGGTCGCGGCCTTTATGTACCTGGGCCTCACTATGCTGGCCATGACCGGCATGCACTTCCTGGAAAAACGCGCCGCCCGCGGCTTTGCAAGGAGCACCCAATGAGCGGTGACTACAGCTGGCTGTCGCACTTCGACCTGGGCCTGAACTGGGCCGTGATCATCAAGTGGCTGCCCAAACTGGCCCAAGGCGCAACCCTGACCCTGGAACTGGTGGCCATCGCCGTAATCGCCGGTTTGCTGCTGGCGATTCCACTGGGTATCGCGCGCTCCTCGCGCCGCTGGTACGTGAGCGCCCTGCCCTACGCCTATATTTTCTTCTTCCGTGGCACGCCGCTGCTGGTGCAGTTGTTCCTGGTCTATTACGGCCTGGCGCAGTTCGATGCGGTGCGTAACAGCTTTATGTGGCCCTACCTGCGCGATCCGTTCTGGTGCGCCACGGCCACCATGACCTTGCACACCGCCGCGTATATCGCCGAGATCCTGCGCGGTGCGATCCAGGCCATCCCGCCGGGTGAGATCGAAGCGGCGCGCGCCCTGGGCATGTCCAAACCCAAGACGCTGTTCTACATCATCCTGCCGCGCGCCTCGCGCATCGGCCTGCCGGCGTACAGCAACGAAGTGATCCTGATGCTTAAGGCCAGCGCCCTGGCCAGCACCGTCACCCTGCTGGAACTGACCGGCATGGCGCGCACCATCATCGCCCGCACCTATTTACCTGTGGAGATCTTCTTCGCGGCGGGGCTGTTCTACCTGCTGATGGCCTACATCCTGGTGCGGGGTTTCAAACTGCTCGAACGCTGGCTGCGCGTCGATGCTTGCCAGGGACGTTGAAGCGCGCTTCGCGGCGCTGGATGCGTTTTTAATCGAGCACCAAGGGCTGTGGCGACCACGGCCCTTTACGCACCTGCACTTACCTTGGGAACACCAGCACCCCGAGCTGGCCCAATGGCTGCGCCAGCGCTCGCTGGCCGATGCCGAAACCTGTCACAACCACCCGTATGACCTGCCGGCGCCCGCGCCTTTTCCACAGCTGGCTTTTCAGGCCGCGCAGCTCAGCGCTGTGGATAAGTTACCCGCACACACCCTGGAGCCTGCCCGCCATCGCCTGAACGTGGATGTGCCCGGGCGCAAATGGCAGCAAATCGAGGCGTTCGGCGCCGCGCTGAATTTTGCTGCAACACCCCTGCATTGGCTGGACTGGTGCGCCGGCAAAGGCCACCTCGGCCGCCGCTTGCTGCAACCCGGCCAACAACTGACCTGCCTTGAATACGACCCGGCGCTGATCGCCTCGGGCCAGGCCTTGAGCGACCATCACAGCCTGGCCGTGACCCATCGCCTGCAAGACGTGATGGCCGATGTGGCGATCAGTGCAGACCACACGCCCGTCGCCTTGCATGCCTGCGGCGATCTGCATGTGCGGCTGTTGCACGTGGCCAGTGCGGCGGGCTGCAAACGCCTGGCGCTGGCACCTTGCTGCTATAACCGCATCGGCGCCGAGCGCTATCACGCCTTGTCGAGCGCCGGGCGTGCCTCGCAACTACAGCTTTCAATCGATGACCTGGGGTTACCGCTGAGCGAAACCGTCACCGCCGGCAATCGCGTGCGCCAGCACCGGGACACGTCCATGGCCCGGCGCCTGGGTTTCGACCAGTTGCAACGCCAACTGCGTGGCGGCGATGAGTACCTGCCCACGCCATCGCTGCCCGCCAGCTGGCTGGATAAGCCCTTCGCTGATTACTGCCAGGAACTGGCCCGCCTCAAGAATTTATCCACAGGTGAACAGGATTGGGCGGCGCTGGAAGCACACGGCTGGCGACGCTTGGCCGAGGTGCGCAACCTGGAGTTGGTCAGAGGATTGTTTCGGCGGCCGCTTGAGCTGTGGCTGGTGTTGGATAGGGCGCTGTTCTTGAAAGAACAGGGCTACAAGGTTGAGATAGGCACCTTCTGCGAACCCACGCTAACGCCGCGCAACTTGATGGTGCTGGCGGAGCGCGATTAAGGGGCGAAACTTCCTACACGCGCCCTGTGGATAACTCTGTTGATGAATTCTTTACAGAGCCTGTAGCTATCAGCGCTACAGACCAAAACCCACCCTGGTCATTTTTTGTTCATAAAATAAAACGCACACAAAACAGGCAGTTGCAGCGTGTTGAGAACGGCTCCACAAAGTGGCTGTTTCGTGACAGGCGCAACCAACCGATTGTGCATAAGCATTTGGCGCCAAGTGCATAAAGCGCGATTTATGCAGTTGTTTTAGGTGCCTTCAGCACGCGGCAGATCTCGTTGATATCGTCGCCGGCCAGCCGCTTTGTGGCGTTGTCCAACGGGTCGGCCGCAAACGCCAACGCTTCGTTGATCGCCATATCGCGGTGCACCTCCAGCGGCGCTTTGCCCAGGCGCTGTTTGAACGCTTCCAGCATGTCCAGGCTGAAGGCGCTGTTCTCATCCACTTGGTTGACCACCACATGCACTACCGGCGGGCGTTCACCCTCCAGGTGCGGCGCGAGCAATCCATCCAGATGATCAAGGGTGCCCAGGCACGCGGCATCCGCCTGGGCAATAACCAGCACCACATCGGCCACGCTCAGCGCTTGATGGAAGTACACGTTGTTACCGGCGGGCGTATCGATGATCACCGTCTGCCGCTCGCTCAAACCCAGCGCCGCCAGGCGCTGCGCCAACCAGCTGGGTTCGTGCTTAAGCCAACGCTCGAGGTTTTCCTGTTGCTCGATGTCGATATCGCCAAAGGTAATGACCTGGCAACCGGCAAAGCCAAGCTGCTGCAGCGGGCTCCACTGCCCATGCTCCAGGCTGGTACGGCCGATGCCCGGCAAGGTGCCACTGACGCCAAAGTGATGGTGCAGGGCATTCTGCGGGTCCAGGTCCAGCGCCACCACTGACTCGCCATGGCGCTGCAAACCGCTGCTCAACGCCGTGGCCAGGGTGCTGCGGCCGACACCGCCATTGATCGAGACCAACGCCACCACTTTGGGGCACAGCGCTACGAGATGAGTCGATTGGGGAAGGGTGTTTTCGTTTGCGGGCACACTGCCAAAAAAGTGCATGCGTGCATTAATACCGTTGGCATCATGGCTGACGTTCTTGCCGAACAACGTCAACAGCTCTTCGCTAAGGCTCATAGGCAGCTCCTCACGACGCAGCTAAAGACGTGAAGGTCGGCAAGCAGGCACTTACCGCAGGTCTTATTATGGGCGTCTTAGTGACGCATTCTGTGACAGACGCGGGAAAGTGTCATTATTTTGCTGTTTTTGCTGATCATTTTTTAGACAAGCGGTAATTGGTCAATTTAATGGCCATTGCTCGACAGATGCATCCGAACGCTCAGCGCCCGGCATAATGCACTCACATCCTGGGAGCCGCCGCTATTTAACGCAGGGTCAAACGGGTCGCGCCCGTAGGCCTGCGCCTCACTGACCGAAACGTCACGCTGGACGGTGCCGAGTACGGCATCGCCCAGGCGCAGCTTGAACACTCCGGCCATGTCCTGGCTAAAAGACTGGCCAGCGTCGACCTGGTTGATCACGTAAAACCGCAGGGGTGGCGCCGCCCCCGCAAGGTACGGCGCGAGCAGCTCGTCCATCTTGGCCAGACGGCGAAACGAAGCGGCGTCCGGCTGCACCACCACCAGCACCACATCGGCCACCGACAGCGCCTGGCTCAAGTACACCGTATTACCCGCCGGCACATCGATCACCACCGTGTCACTCGCATTGAGCCCCAACCCGGCCAAGTGCTTGGCGAGAAATGCCTGGTCCTGGCCGAGCCAGCGATTAAGGCTTTGCTGCTGCACGGCATCGGTCTCGCCAAAAGTCACCAGCTGGCAGCCGGCAAACCCGCGCTTGGGCAACGCCTGCCAGGTTTGATTAAGCAGGCTGGTGCTGCCCAGACCGGGCACATCAAAGCCTGGGCACAAGTGATGGCGCAGCGCGTTTTGCGGGTCCAGCTCCAACGCCAGCGCCGGGTGGCCCTGGCGCTGCAAACCACTGGCAAGCGCAGCCGCCAACGTGCTGCGCCCCACACCGCCAGTGGCGGAAACCACCACCACGACCTTGGGTGCCACCGCATCCGTATACACCACGCCATGCGGCCCCTCTACCGCCTCATGACGATAGGGCGCGGCGCCCTGATTCAGCTGATCCAGCAACTGCTGAAAAGGCACCGCCACCTGCGACTCCCGCAAACAAGGCTCAGCCAGCGCGGCGTATAGCTTAGTGATGTGATCTGCACGCCCCACCGGCTGCTCCTCCCTGTTGGACCAATGAATAACTGGGCCGCATTGTGTGATATCACAGTGATGGTGTCAGTATTCTGGTGTTTGTATCCAAAACCTTTCAGATGAGCGGCATGGCGCCATTTTTATGGCTCTTCTTCTGCCAGGTGATATACCTCTATAAAACAATGCACTAGGCGATCACTGTGTGTTTTTTAACCAATGCAAGCTCGCCGCTCGTATCAACAAGTACACAGATTCACACGCCATACACAACGAAACAAAACCCGCCCTGCGCGACACAGCCCGGATACCTCCCAGGCATTCAATGGCCTCACCCCACCATCGCACCTGCGAGGCCATCACCATGAACACCAATAACTGGAAAACCCTAATCGCCGCCAGCCTGCTTGGCTTGACCTTCACCGCCCATGCCGAGGCAAGTCATAAGCCGGATATCCAGCGCGTACTGTCGACCACCGAAGACACACGTTCGGGATGCGGCGTGGTGAACGCGCGCATGACCTATCTGGACTCTAAAGGCGATACGCAGGTGTTGGCGTACATGAAATTTACGGACCAGTGTGGCGACGGCAATTGAGTCGGATTTGAGGCTGTCGAGGGTAGGAAAAAGCAGCGAGCGTAAAAAAACCTTGGTATCTGCAAAAATAGTCAGAATTCAGGGGTTTACAGAAGCTTGGCAATCGCTATAATCGTCGCCCTAACACGCCGGTATAGCTCAGTTGGTAGAGCAACTGACTTGTAATCAGTAGGTCCCGGGTTCGACTCCTGGTGCCGGCACCAATCAAATCAAGGGCTTGCAGCGATGCAGGCCCTTGTTTTTTGCGCTAGACGTAACAAGCGACGTAATAAGCCACTCCCACGGCCTTCCTGGCCTGGCTCCCACTCGTCGGATCGCCTCAGCGGCAACACGTCGTCGCACACTGCAGCGCGCCACTGATGACGGGGGCGATGCTAGGACGGAGTTTCTAAAATGTGTGGGGGCTTGCAAAAAGAGTGATAAAGGTAATATCGCTCTTGGAATCAGGCTGAAACCCACGCATTACAAGGCTTTGAGCGGTATTCGGGGAAAGTGATATTTACGTGATATAGAAGTAATTGTATTACTCTTTTATAAGGTGATATTCCGAAGGAACGAAACCCAATGAAACCGGGGGTTTGGCCAAAATATTACTTTTCATATCACTTCATATCACTTCTCGATGTAATATCAGAACCCCAGTAAAACCGTGGCCTCTAGCCCAGTTTCTATCCGATATTGCCTTTATCACTCTTTTTGAAATGCCCACCCTATAGCTGAGAATCGCTATCATCTTGCCAGCATTTTCTCGCAGGTATGGTGGACATCCAGTAACCGCCGATCCGCGTCCAACGCAGTGCGCTCAATTGAAATGGCCCAAAATGGCTGCAGCCCCCGAAAAACAAGGGCTGTATCGGAATTTACCCTTCCGCGCTCATAGGCAGTTATCATCTGAAAAAGACCGCTCACGTTTTCGAAAACTACCGAATTCAAACGTTTTCAAAACTCGCCTCCAATGAAACCGGGGCCTTCAGACTTGCGCTGTTCGTGACAGCCTGCTGCACCGCTGTGCAACTGCACTGCACTTCTCTTCCAAACTTTGCAATCTGTGAAATTGCCGATCGCCTGCAGAGCCCCACGGCCCGCTTGGTCTGCAGCTTCGTTTGCACTACTTCCGACTTTGCACAAAAAAAGGACACAAACCCCGTCGGCGGGAGGGGGATAAGTGCTTTTTCAAGCAGATTTTTTCTGTCAGGGCAGTTTTCGTACGCTTAGTCGTCGCATTCCGTCGGATCTCTCACGTATGCCTAATGACACGCCTCTATACTGTCTGCATATACAGTATTATTGAGGCGTCAGCGATGGACACCTACCCAAATTCCCCAGCCCCCACCAAAGCCGCCTGGCTCGCGCTACTGCAGGATCAGGCTGAGCTGTTGCGACATCCAGCAACACATCACAAGGCTTTGATCCAGGAAGCACACGCGCTACACCGAGCGGGATCAATTGACCGCTACGAGCTAAGCGATTTTCTGGAACAGGCCGATGGCGCCTTGGCATACGCCGTTGAAGCCCTCTTAGACGAACCCTGTGGCGAATAGGAGGGCATTGCAATGCACATGCTGATTACCCCCATGCGCTGCAAAGGTGTTGCGCTGACTGCGCTTGAGAGGCGGCAGTATCCTGCGATCAGAGGGGACGTTAGGGTCAATGCTGGAATCAGCGAAGAACTGGGTCGTAGTTCGAATATCGCAACAATATCCGCGGGATGGCCGCTGGAGCCTGCCCCGCTGCCGTGTTTGCTCGATGCAACGCTGTCGGGAATGGCTCCCACTGGGTTTGTTTTGAGCGGTATTGAATACGTAGATGGGTGTGCTTACGCACAATCTTGGTGGTGTCGACAGGAATGAAATTTCGATCAACCGGACCTTATAGGGAATAAGGTCCGGCCGATATTTAGTTGGCTACTTGTTGGCTACTCGTACGATTTTTCCCGAGCTGGGAAAGGTACTTAGTTAGCGGACACTCTACAAATCTATAACTTACATATCCAACAACAATGACTACAGGCAAGGATAGGGCCCAGAAAATCGCAGATGCGACAAGCCCACCCTCAGCACTTCCGAACGCAATCCAAAGTCGACCACATACACTTAGCGTGAGGATATGCGAAAGGTAAAGCGAATAGGACATATCACCTAGAGACTTAAGAAATCCGGGCACCTCCCATTGAGACTCAAACTCTCGGAGAGCTAATGCCAGCAATATCAGCATGTAGCCGCCACCAACTATAAGCGCTCGCTCTAAAGAAATAGATTGAATTACATCCGCCCCATCTATTGCCCCCCACAGCATCTCATAGGCCACCAGACAGAGACCGAGCCCGCCTAGTAGGGCACTAGGCAACCGTGTCTTAAATGAACCACCAGTCACTTTCAAGTAGAAGATACCGGCAAGCGCGCCGAGGATGAACTCGACAGAAAATTCATGTTTAATAACCCGTAGATAGGGGTTAACCGAACCGGTGTAAAGCACAGATACGGAAATGATAGCGCAGAGCCAGACGACGAATGCCAACGGTACCAATCGACGTGGCAGCAGCAGAATGAACGCAAACACCAGGTAAAACCAAACCTCATGAATAAGTGACCAAGCGACCATCACGAGTGGTAAGTTCGCGTCGGGCAACAGCAGAAAGGAATTTACAATATTTACTTCGCCACCCTGAGAACTATTGACCATTCCGGGCTTTAGCAAGAACACCAACAAAACAGCGAAAAAGTATATCCAATAGACCGGATATATGCGCAAGAAGCGGCCTTTGAGAAAATTATAAACCTCTCCACGGAAACCAAACTTACTTGCCGACGCCAGAACCATAACGAAGCCGCTTATAACAAAAAACAGATCTACACCGGTTTGCCCGAATACGAACATATCAGGAAGCCAAGTGGCACCAGTAACGTATTTTGCATTGATGAATATCGAGTGAAACGCGATTACTGCAAGTGCGGCCAGTCCTCTGGCCGCCTGTAGTGACGAAATCTTATGCACAGTGTTTTGTCCTTTACGCTAGTGCTTTTCCGGGCGCGCATCTTGGTAGAAGCTTGGTGCAGTTGCAAGCAACACGATTGGGGCATCTGTCGCTATAGCGTGACGGGCTTTAGATTCCCCGCCATTTGAGTGGCAGTGGCGGCGTTGGCCGAGAATGCAGCCGCGTTACCAGGTGGCGGTGTCGGTCCGTGAGTATGTGCCGCTAACTGCATGTTCATTTGCTGCAGCAGATCGAGAGTGTCACAGACCACTTGGAACAAGTTGACGCTCTCGGACCCGATCCAGCTTTTCGGCGCCTGCAGCCGCTGGCTGACGGCCGCCACGCTTCGGCGTAGCCCCTCGATGCTCTCAGCCATATCGCCACCTACCGTAGCGTTGTGCTTTTGCCCCACCACCAGGTTGAAGTCACGCCCAGTCGCCTGGTGCAAGTCATCCACTGCCGCCAGACTCGCAGATCCACCTGAAAGCAGCTTGAGCGCGCCCAGCGCCTCGATCGTCTTGATTCCACCCACTGACTCGGTGGAATGGTCATCCACTGTCCTGGTGTGATTCTGGAACGTCTCTGTGTTCCCCATCGCCTCCACTTCCCGCTCGATCGCCTTGTCCCGGATCTTGCCGTCAGTCTGGCGCAGCCAGTTGCCGTCCGCGTCGACACGCTGCTGGCAGGCTTCACTGTGCTGCCACACCTGGTCGCCCTTCGGCACGCTGGGCATGCTCAAGCCGTGCGGCAGGATCGTTTGGATATAGGGCTTGTGCGGCAAGCCGTAGGCAAAGCACACCACCACCTGGGTGCCCTCCTCCGGGAATGCATAGATGCCCATCTCTTCGCCGCCAGTGGGCAACGGCAGCGGCACGCCGGCCAGGATCGGCAGTTTGGTATCTGGCTCGCCGTCTGGCCCCATGACCTCGATGTCGACGGCATAGCGCGGGCGGAAGTCGTCACAGATGCCGGCGCCGGCCGGGGCGTCCGCCACGGCGACAACCCGGGCAAAGCGTGGCAGGTGGTAACCGCCGGTGAGTTCAGGAAATTGTCGTTCTACGCTGCGGCGAATTGCGTCGTCCATCGGATGGCCATCTGGTTGTCGATGAGCGCCACACTGGTGATGCGCTCGCCGTGGTTGATCGTTGCGCCTGGTCGCAACCCGGGAAGGGCTGCAATCATTGCGCTTTGGTTGCCCTGGTAGTCGTCGAACAGCTCGACCGGCAGCTGTAGCGGCGAACGGACGCCGAAGAAGCTGTCGGCCCAACTGCCTACGAATACCTCTCCGTCGCCCTGCTGCTGCCAGATGAAGTCAGGGATATCGAAAACCCGGGCCAGGCTGTCCATCGCTTGATAGCCAGCAGCCAGGCTGTAGAAAAATGGTGCTTTGACGCCGGCGTAAGGCTGATGCGGAACACGAAAGCGCAGGCCCGTGTGCTGGCTGACTTCGGCCAGGACGGCGCGCAGGTCGACATGCCGGAGGTTCAGCGGCAACGGGTTTGCCAAGATCGCGGCCAGCTCACGGCAGAACAGCACCTGCTGGCCGCTGCTGGCCGTGGTGGAGCGCTCGACGTAGCCGATGAAGTGTCGCTGCAGCGTGCTGCCGTTGTAGCCGATATCGAGCGTTACCAGCCCCTTGACCGGCGCTTTGGCCTGGATGGTGAACGTCGCCCGGCCGGGGCTTTTTGCGTCCAGCCGGACTTCATTTTTGACCAGGACATAGGGCACGCCGTTGATGGCCAATTCCTTGTGCAGCTTCATGCCTTGTCACTCCCGCCCAGCCAGCCGTCCACCTTTTTCAGCGTCGCTTCGAAACCGGTGAGTTCCTCGGATCCGTCGCTGGAGTCGCCACCGGTGCCGCCAGTGCCACCAACTGCCCCGCCTGGGCCGGACTGTGCGGTGACTGCGTTGCCCGATCGCCGACCCTCGACTTTCTCCGGGTTCGACAGTTTTTCAGCCAGGGTGAACTGAATCAGCCAGCCGCGCAGGTTGTCATCCTCACGGGCGCTAACGCCTTCGGTGAACGTCACCTGGCGCATACCGAACGCGGCGGCGGTGTCGTTGACGATGCGGTAAGTCTTGAGCTGGCCCCCGCCTTCGGTGGCTTCCACCAGGCGCATCAGGTCGCGCAATTGCACTTGGTCAACAAACGGAATCATCAGGCTGACGGTCAGGGTCTTGGGCTTGAAGCCCTTGTGTCCCTTGTCGGTGTTGCTGGTCTGGCCCGACAGATCGTCGCTCTCGATCCGTAGATTGCCGGTGACCTTGAGGTTCTTCCCGCGCACCTCCTGCCCGTCGAGTAACAGCGTCATAGGCCCACCAGCTCACGCACGAAGCTCAAGCCCTTTTCAGAACCCACCAACAGTGCGCCGGCACACAGCACCCACTCGTGTCCTGGGGCATCACCGGCCAACAGCGCCTTGCGTAGCTCGGTGGCGTTACCCGGCCCGATCAGGCGCGCGCGCATGCTGCTGTCTAGGTTGCCCTCGGCCAGTAGGGTTTTCAGGTCGGCCAGTTGCTGGTCACGGCCCTGCTGTTGAGCGGCCTTGCGGCTGGCCAAGGCGGCAAGGTCTGCCATGGGCGAACTGTCAGCGGCGTAACCCTCCAGAACGGCGAGCTGGCCGGCCATGGATTGCTGCGCGGCCTTGACTACGGTGCAGCGCTCCAGAGGCAGCGCCTGCCAACGCGGCAGGGTGCCGGCGGCGGGGATCTCCCACTTTTCCATTTCCAGTTTTGATAGGTGCCGCGCACGGCGTTCCGCTCGCACCAGGTCAGGCATCGGCAACAACGCATTGAAGCGCGCCAGGCTCGCGGCCATCTGATCAAAGCGTGTAGCCAGGAACATCAGGCACACGGCGAACTGCGGACCGTCTGGCCGGCCGGTGTCGCTCACGTCCACCAGTTTGCCGGCCAGCTGCTGCAGCAAGTTCGGTGCAGACAGGAAGCGCTGGTAGCCGCGGCCCTGACCAATGCCGCTTTGAAACGGCGTCACCACCAAACACGCCGGGGCTTCGCCCATTTGATCCGCCAGCGCCGCACGGCCCGCCTCGATCACGCCCTGGGCGGCGTAACCCACCGGCCCCGGGCTGGTAGCGGTTTTACCGCTGAGGTCGGCCAGACGCTTGGCTGTGCTGACCAGCTCGCCACCGGCCAGGCCCTGTGCCTCCGACAGTTGCCCCATCCACTGCGTGGCCTGGTCAGGCCAACGCATGGTCACCGGCGCCCAATCACTCGTCATTTTGTAGCACCGCGTCCAGCCATTCGGGCTTATCGGGACGGCTCGATTCCGCCGGGTACTGCGCGGCTTTCGGCCATTCCCTCACGGCCTGGCGCCACGTCAGCAGAGCTGCAAACTGCTCCGAAGTAATCGAAGGGGTCTCGCCCAGGTCGCGGGCGTCTCGGTATTGAGCAACGAGCGTTTCCGATGTTTGCAAACTCGACTCAGCCCAAAGCCGTGCAAGTACAAGCGGATCTGATTCGACAAAAACGTCTTCTGCGTATTTTGTAAATTTTCCGCCCTTATCCAGGTAGGCACGAACAGCCTGATACAAAGGCTTGTTGTAGTCCTGAGTAACATGGCAACGGTTGCCCGCTACAGTCACCACAAAGGTTTTATCTGTCTTCACCGACACATCGCTAAATGCCACCAGGACTTCACCTGGTTCACCCTTTGGACTTTCATCGACGGGCGCAATTACCGTTTCAACTTCCAACGCTTTTTCAAGAATCACGGTGCGTACCTCCAAGCGAAGCCGTAAATAGTCGCTCCGCCACTAAAAGAAATTACAGTGCCACCAGGTGCGTGGCCACTTTTGCCCACTACACCCTGACCACCCACGTAGTAATGCATGAGCGAATAGCACCACGATCCGCCAGCTGGAAGTTGCACTGATGTACCGGTCACTCCGACAGGCATGAAATTGTTGCCATCGGGGCGATAGAAGTTCATCTCCCCCCATTGAAGCCCCATGTCTGAGCTATCAACTTGGGTACGCATGCCACGGCCCTGATTATCCCAGCCATATTTAATTTTGTTAGGCGCTTGGCCCGCGCCGCCACCCTGCTCCACAGGCGTAAAACCAATCTGTGTTTGTAGGTAGTAAACCTGCCCATTTTCTTTATGGCGAAAGTACGGGTAAATCGGATTCCCACTGGCAAACCCTACCGTCGAGACTGAGTCGCCCACCGTTCGTAGCAAAAGTTGCTGATTGGTTTGCTCTATGGTGTAGGCATTTGTAATGCCGTAAGCCGCCAGCGACGTACCCTTATTGGCTTTTTCGTCGGGGTTAAAGTTACCTGAGTACCAAAACGTCCCCTGATCGGATGTATCCACAGTCAACTTGAGTCCGACATTGGGCGCCCAACCGATTTTCACCGTATTGGTTGATTGGCCAACCCCGGTGCCTTGTTGTATGGGTGTGAAGCCCAATCTTGGTTGGAGATAGTAAACTTGATTATCTGACTCTCGTCGAAAATAAGGCAAGTTCGCATCATTGCCTGCGAATCCGGCGTAGGTGATCGAGTCACGAATTACTCTGTAATTGATCTGCTGGTTTGCTTGATCAATTGTGTAGGCATCCTTAATGCCATAGCCTGCAAGCGAATTCGCTTTATCGGCTTTGGTGTTGGGATTGAAACTGTACTCGGTCCAAATTCGTCCCAAATCCAGTTCATCAACCGTTGCCTTCAGTCCAATGGCTGACCAGCCGATCCAGACCCTGTTAAAGGTCTGGCCAATACCCCCGCCCTGCTTGACGAATCCGTTCATTACTTCGGTTTTGGTATAGCTGTCCGTAATGCCGTAACCGCCCAAAGTCGTCGGATTAGAACCCGCGAACACAAGTCCCTTGGCGTTGACCGCCACCTTTGTATACGGGCCAGGCGTCACACCGGTGTCGGCCAACGTCAGCGCGATCTCCGCGTCTGCAGAACCGTCAAACGTCGCGCTACCGGTGGCCGCGCCGCTGAACTTGAACGTGCGCGCCGTGGCCAGCTTTACGGCTTTACCCGCTGCGGTAGTGCCGTCTATCAACGCTTTGATACCGGCATACAGGTTGGCTCGGACGGCCTGCACCATCCGGGTGGTGGCGAGAACCCAAGGGTCATCCGCAGCTGGATCATTGCTGATGGCGTTGGGGATCTGATCCAAGCCCACGTCATCCTTGGTCGTGGATCGTGCACGCAAGCCAGGATAATCGCCTGTCCGGGCGGCCAGGTGCTTGATCAGCTCGCCGGCGATCGGCTCCACGGCTCGCAGGTCATTGACCACGCTGGTGGTGGGCAAGTCAGCCAGCGGCACAACGTAGTGCCGCACGCCGGCGCTGTCGGCGTAGTCCTGCTTACCCGCACCGAAAACAACCTGGTACGTGCCGACTACATCGCTCAGTTCGCGCTGCAGGCTGACATCGAGCCAGGCGGTGTTGGGAATCGAAGGAACAACAACGCCCTGCACGCTTTTGCGTTCCAGTCGGATGCCTTCCACATAGGCTATGCCGGGTTTGAGGCGATAATCATCACCGACCTTTTCCAGCTCGAAAGCGCCGCTCTGAAAGCATGCACGCCCGTAAACATCGCGATTGCTCAGACGCTCACGCTCATCCATGCCGATCAGGCGCACAGTGAAGTCATGCTGCCAGGTGCTGGCATCGATCTTGATCCCGGTCAGCGCCTGGGCGCCGTCGAACACCACCAGGAAGTTACGCGTTACGTTGTTGCCCAGTTGGAGCGGCGGAATGTTCCGGCGCTTTTGCTGTACCGGCAAATACGCCACGGCCAGCAAAGCGTTCTCGCTCGTTTCAAGGCCGATCCAGTTGAAGTCAAAGTCCCCAACATCGCTACCGAGCATCAGGCTGTAGACCACCTGGTTCGGGTTGACGAAGCCGGACTGGGTAACTTCATACGTGCCAACGATATGCGCCGGCAACGGCTTGCCCGCTTTGCGATCCACGGCGGCGTTGGGATCAAGCCCGGGCACATTGGCCAGAATAAATCGGGCAACGCTCAGTGTTTGTTGTGCGCCAAGTTTCTGCGCGATCAGGCTTTCACCTGCAAGGGTAATGCTGGCTCCCATTGGGGGGCTCCTACAGGCTGGCGACCAGCGTTTGCTGGTCGTCGTTGAAGTCCACCGCGACGATGCGCAGTGATACGGGGGTGATGGTCACGAAGTCATACCGCCGGCAGGTGCGGCCATACTGCTGAATCAGCACGCGCATCAGCTCAGGGTTTTGCGACAGCTGGGAGTCGGAGAGGCGCAGCAGCACCACGTCCCAGTCCCGATCGGGTAACCGCTCGTTGATCTCCACATACCCCACGCCCAGGCGCTGCAGGATGCGTTTGAGTCCGGCCGTGCTGCCGGCGTCGACTGCGTTGATGAAGGCGAACTTCACCCGTAAGCGGTAAAGGCTTTCGGGTTCGTCTTTGAAACGGCTGATGTCGCGCTGCCAGGCCAGCAAATCGAGGACGGTCAGGTGGCAGGTGTCGGCGTCCATCTGCAGGAGCGGCCACTGCAGCCAACCTTCGACCTTTTCCCACCAGGACTGGGCGGCGGCTTTCAACTTGGCCAACTGCGGGCCGTCCAGCCAGAAAGGCAAATTGAGCTTGATCATGCCGCCACCACCTGCAGGTTTTTGATCCTGGGGATGGTCAGCTCTGACACGATGTCGGCATTGTCAAAATGCAACGACTCGATGCCAGCGAACTGCTGGTGAAGTTCTTCGCCCAAGCGGCTGAACGAAAACCGCGACTGGGGATAGGTCAGCGTCGGCTGATAGTCACCAGTACCGCTCTCTCGAAAGGCCGCACGGATGAACTGTTCCACTTCCGCCTGCAGCTTGTCGCGCTGCTCGACGGTCAGCAATGGTCGTGGCCACCAGGTGAGGCTCAGCGCGTGCTGGGTCTCCGGCATGACCATCACCAACAGGTCATCACCGTGGCCATGGTTGCCCTGGTCGCGGATATGCCCGTTGATTTGCTCCAGGTAAGTCGCCGCCGGCACGTCCGCATCAAACAGCACATAGGCATTGGCGCTACCCGGGCCACGTGGCGCGCCGTGCAGGAAATACACGCCGTCCGGCCGTACGCCTGGGAACGCAGAGATCATGGCGCGGTACACGGAGTCTGTGTGCCACTGGTTGACCGCCGAGAACTGGTTGCGCGTGCGCAAACGCAGCTGGTCGTCCGGCTCAGGATCTGCACCTGGTGCAATCAGCCAGCCGTCCGCGTTCACCACCTGGGCAATGCCGGCAATGGGCACGGGCAAAATGGCGTAGTAACCCGGCGCCAGGTTGTAACCGCTGCCCACCTCCTGGGCTTCTACCGGGACTTCCAACTGCAGCACGCCATCCGCAAAAGTCACGGCCTGGGTGGTGATCAACTGGTAAATATGGCCGTTGATCGCGGCCGATTGCACCAGGACGCCGGCGGGCAGCTCCAGCGCGCCGCCGGCGACATCGCGGGTAAACAGCAGCACGCCTTTGGCCTTGGTCGCCCCTTTGCGCTCGACGTTGACCGCCCAGGCCAGCATGTCCAGCCACTTGCCCACGGCTGTTTTCACAAAGAAGTTGGGCAGCACGGTGCCGCTGACAAAGTTGATCAGCCACATCACTGGCTTGGTGACCAGCGCGGTGATCAGGCGCCAGAACGGCGAGTAGGCGCTGGTGTTGCTCAGCTTGCTACCTTGCTCGGCGACTTCCTTTTCCCAGGCCTTGCGCAAGCCGTCCTCTGTTACCGGAATGCCGCTGTCTGCCAGTGCCTGTTTAAAATCTACGTCGCTCACAACGTCACCTCGATGTCGCCAAATTTCAGCGTTTTCGCCGTGACCAGGTAATGGCCAGACTCCACTTGTTTAATCAGCGCCGTACCCGGTACCAGGCGCGCATCGGCCTCTACCAGCAGCTCCATTTGTTGGATGCAGTCGCGCTGACGCAGACGGCTACGCTCGGCCACCAACGTGACCAGCAAGCCGCTCTCACGGATCATGTGCGCGATGTCCTGGGCGATGCTGGCCCGGTCCTCAATCAGCACAGGCTGACGCGAGGGGTCCAGGACCAGGTCGTTGTCCATGATCAACAGGTCGATGTATTCGCTCATCCGCCCACCGCCATGGCCAACATGCCTTCCAGCTCCAGCGGGTTCATTTGCTTGGCGGTGTGAATGTTGACGTTCTCCACATGCGTGCCCTTGTTCTGGGTTTGATTGTTGTTCTGGATGCTGGCCAGGAAGCCGCCACGGGGCACGGCGTCAGGCCGTTTGGGCGATAGACTTGATACCGATCCATTGATGCGCTGCTGGCTCTGTTCGGCCTTCTCGGTTGGTGCAGGAGCGGTGACCAGGGGTGGCGCCTGCAGCGGCTGCGGGACGGTCAACTGCGGGCCGATCGGCGCCGGCGATTTAACGGGCGGTGCCGCCACCAAAGTCGGCAAGGCGCGAGGCACTTCCCGGGGCATCTGGGCTTGTGCCGCCGGTGCCGGCGGCTGCAAGGCTGCAGGCGTGGCCATCGGCAAGGCAGGTGCTTTGGGCGCGGTCGCCAAAACCAATGCCGGCGCCTGTGCTGGGGGTTGCAGTGCTTCGAGCGTTGGCATCACCGGCGCCGGTGCTTTCGGCGTGGGAGCCAGCACCAGGGGCGGTGCCTGGATCGGCTGCTGGGGGGCGCTCACCAGTTGAGGCAGCAATGGCGCTTCGACTTGCGGCGCGCTGATGGTGGGCAGCTCCGGCGCTGCCGGCATGTCACCAAAGGCCGCATCGATCTGTACGCCCGGGATCTTGTTCAACATCGCGATCAGGCCGTTGATAGCGCTCTTGAAGATGTTGACGATGCCGTCCCAGGCGGCGCTGGCCATCCCCGACCAGCCGCCCATCGAATCGAACCAGTCCGACAGTGCGGTCAGTTGAGCACTGACCCACTTGAACGCCTCACTGTTGAGTAGAGCGCTTGTCCACTGGTCCCAATAGACGATCACCGCCGCCACGGCCGCGACCAGGGCAACGATGCCGACCACAATCCAGATCACCGGGTTGGCCAGTAACGCGGTGTTGACCAGCCAGATCGCGCCCTGCCACAACAGCATCGCGCCCTTGACCAAGCCCATCCAGGCGACCATCAGCACCAGGCCGGCCACGAATCCGGTCACCATGACGGTGTGGTAGAGGAACATGGCGATACTGCGATAGCCGGACCAGGTCAAGGCGTTCCACACCACGACAGCCCCGAGCCAGACCATTTTCGACATGCCCACAGTCAGCGTCAGCAGCGACATGACGGCGATGATCCCGAACACTGCCAACGTAGCGATGCCGACCATGCGGGTGATGTTTGGGAACAACTGCGTCCAGCGGGTTAGCGTGCCGGCGATCGCCACCAGGCGGTCCATCAACGGCGCCAGGATCGGGATCAATGACTGGCCAAAGGCAATACGCAACGCCTGCACGGCGGCGCCGAACTGTTGCCACGGGTCCACCATGGCCTTAGCCATGCGCTCGGCGTTTTCCAGGCCGCGCACATTTCCCAGTTGTTCCATGCCGTTTTTCAAGCGGCCGGTGTCGCCCATCAATGTGGTGATCAGGCGCGCCGCCTCGCCGCCGAAAGCATCACGCAGCTTCTTACCGTTCGCCTCGATCGACAGATCCCCGAACTTGCCCTTGAGCTTGTCCAGGATGTCCAGCATCGGCAGCAACTTGCCCTGCTGGTCCACGAACTTCATGCCGAGCTTTTCAGAAGCCCCGCTGACGTTCTCAAAGAACGACTTGTAGAGGCCGCCAGCCTCCCCGCCATCCATGGTGCTGCCCAGCGTACCCAGCACGGCCATTTGCTCGGCCAGGCTCACGCCGGCGGTGCTGGCCAAGCCACCGGCAGCCTTGAACGCCTCGCCGATCTGCTCGCCACTGGTGCGGAACAACTGCACGGCCGTGGCCGTCTGGCCCGCCAAGGTCTCGACCCACTGGCCCTTCCCCATGGCGTCGGCCTGGCCTTTGAACAGGTTGTACATCGTGCCGACGTAGGTGCCCATGGTGGCCGCATCGGACTTTGTGGCCTTGGCCAACACGTTGCTGGCATTGGTGAAGGTCGCCAACTGGCTGCCGACCATTCCTTTAATGGCGCCCTCGACCTGATACGCCGAGGCCACAAAATCCCGGGCGTTCTCGCCGTAGGCCACGGAAAACTCCAGGGATTTGCGATTAAGCGAGTTCAGCGCGTCTTCGGCCACGTTCAGCGATCGGACTTCGCCCAGGGCGCGGTTCATATCCAGGGCCGGTTCCAGTGACTGGGTGATAGCCACGCCGGCGCCCACCATCCCGGCCAGGCCAAGGCCCATCTGGGTGATGTTCTTCTGGCCCTGTTCGGCCAGGTCAGAAAAGCCCATTTTGACCTTGCCCAGCGGGGCGGTGACCTTGTCGGTCAGGCTCAAAATGAAGGCCAGGCGGGCGCTTTTGTCAGCCATCAGTCTTTATCCGTTGAGTGCGTAGGCGATGCCGTTGGCAATGGCGATTTCCATGCGGCGCCAGTGCTCGTCCTCCAGCCACTTGGCCGTCCCCATCACCTCGGCGGTGGGTTCGGCACCAGGTAACCAGCGGCCGGCCAGGGCCACGAGTTGGCCAAGGCCGTTTTCGGTCAGTCGTTCGGCGTGGTCGAGGGCTTTTTTACGGTGATTTCAACGTCCGGGCCGTACTCTTCCAGGAGCGCGCCGGCCAGTTGCATGACCAACACCGGGTTGCCCAACTGGGCCTTGAGGGTGGCGCGTTCTTCCTGCTTAACGGTGGTCACCAGCAAGTTGTTGGCTGGCGAAACCTTGTTGGTCTGGGTAACAGCGTTGAAGTACTTCGTCACGTCCTGCGGGGTCAGTGCGAAGGTGAATTCTTTGTCGCCTACTTCCAGGGTGATATCGCGTGTATCGGTCATGGTGTTGCTCCGTTCAGGGTTAGAAAGTGGGTGAATCAGCGCAGGCATACCCTGCGCACGTGGTCCTGCAGGCCCAGGATCATTTGGCGACTGAGGGCGAGCTGGTCTCTGAGGGTGAAATAATCTTGTCGAGCGTCTGCTGTGAGTTCGGGGGCGGCTGCATGAGCCACGCCGCCGGCGCCGGCCGCTGGGGTGGCTGGGGCGCTGCAGGTGGCGTTGAGGCGCAGCCGGTTAAAGCCAGCATCAACAGCGCGGCGCAGGGCATCGTTTTTGGCGCGTTCATCGTTCAGTTCCAAGGTACGTTTGAGGTCGATAGCGTCACGCTCAGCCAGCATTTCGCCGCTGATGCGCGCCGCCTCGCGCAGGCCGTTCACTTCGAAGAGCGCCGCGTCACGCTCGGTGCGTGCGGTATCGCGCTGGCCCTGCAGCAGGTCAAAGCCGAACCAGGCCAACAGGCACAGCACCAGGATGAAGGTGCCTTCGCGCATCACAGGCCCGCCTTACAAAGCTCGGCCTCGGCCAAGCGGCGGCTATGCAAACCCCGGACAAATACCTTCTTGCCATCGGGCTTGCTGATGAAGGCCCAGACCGGTGTTTTGCCGTCAGGCGCCCAGGCAAGCGCCTGGCAGCCCTCTTTAATGCGGCCGGCATTGATCAGGCCCACGGCGCGACTGGCGCATGTGCTGGGAGTGCCGAAGTTGTGGCCATGGCTGCTCAGGGCGTCGAACGTGTTCTGGCCCACGTCCTGATTGGTGATGCAGTCGGCCAGCTGCAGTTGGCCTTTACTGATCACCAGCTGCTCCACCTCGTTGCAGCGCGCATCCGACCAGTAGTCACCAACAACCACCGGGTACGGACTGGTATGGCCGGTGATGCCCTTGCACACGGTTGGCAGCCCACGGGCCAGCTTGTCGGCATAAACCGTGTTCTGGCCGTTGCCTTCCCAGGTGCCCAGGAACACAACGAGTGTGGAGCTGCAGAGCGCGATGGCGCCGGCGGCGATCTTGCCGCGCAGGCTCATGGCTTAACCTTCCAGTCGCGCAGCATCTGGCGATACTTGGGAACCAACAGCAGGATCTGCAGCACCATGTAAACGGCAGTCAGCATGTAGGCGACAGCCGACCAGTCGATGGCCCCTGTCGCTCCAGTGGCGGCTACACCGATCGCAGGTGACGCTTTCGCCAGTGCAATGGCGGTGTCCTGGGCCGCCTGATTCGTGCTCATCGCTGCACTCCTTTTTCGAAAAAAGACTGGCACGGGACACAGCGGGTCTTGCCGCCGAGCGCCTGGCGCGCTGCCGGAATCTCGTTATCACAGTCCTGGCAGTGAGTAAGGCTTTGGCCCGCTGACTCACGCCGGGCCTGGGCCAACTGGGCTTTGATAGCCTGGTCCCGCTGACGTTGTTCCAGTGCTTGGGCGCGATCGAACGGGCATACCATCAGCTAATGCCCTCTATCTCGGTGGCATCCAGGTAAGGCACGCCGTTGATGCGGATAAAGTCCGGGCTGGTCACCTCGAAAGGCACCTTGTGCTTGGTCTTCTCGCCGCCTTTGGGATCGATGCTCAGCAAGCTGGAAACCTTCAATTTGCAGCCGAACGCTTCAATACGCAGCTCGTCGTCGCCGGCCTTGGCGAAGAACACCACGTCGAACGCATCCAGCTTGCGAAAGCTGCCGGCAGTGCGCGCCGCTTCGACGACCAGGTTGAAGTTGATGGAGTCCAGTTCGATTTCACCGGCCGCCGCAACATCGCCGTCGACGTAGCCGTCAGGCACGCCCCGGGTTTGCGCGGTCTTGCTGTTGTCGGTGATGTCCAGGGTGCAGCTCTCGACGTGGACCTGCATGTCGCCCAGGTTCACGTCAAAGTTCTTGCCGCCAATACGTGACATGGGGGGTTACTCCGAATCGTCGTTGGAAAGGTCCAGGGCGATGTTCGCCGTGAGGTCTTTCGGGCAGTTGTGGGGCTTGAGCTTGATGTACGCCTCGACGGCGGTTTTGCTCTTCCAGGTCAACACGATGTCGCCGTCTTTTGGCGTTTCGATCTCGCCCGGGAACACCTGGCCGGCGAACTTGACCGACTTGGCCATCTGGCGCAGTGGCGCCATCAGCGCGTTAACGTTCACGGCCATGCTGTTGGGGGTGTTGTTCAAGCGGCGATCGGCCACGCGGCGAATCAGCAGAGGCCGTACCTGGCGTGCGGCCTTGTCCGCCAGGCGCAGATATTCAACGACCTGGTAGTCACTGCCTGGGGTGTCCAGCATGTTGCCGTCACCCCAATACACGCCCGGGTAATCCGGGTAGGTCTGGGAAACAGAAAAGCGGGCCTTGTCCAGCTCGGCGCGGATCGCGGACGGCAGCGGCACGCCATCTTTGTCGACCGGCACGCTGCCGAGGCCGTTTACAGCACCAGTGGCCACGCGCATTGGGCTGTCGGCAATACTCACGGCTGCATCGGCCAAGCGACCGGCCAGCACGCCAAGGTCATTGCCATGCAGCTGCGGTACAGCCAGCACACGGGGCGCGGCCACGTTTGCGGTGATCGCCTTTTGTTCGGCGACATATTCCGACCAGGACTGCAGCACGGTCGGACTGGCAGTCGCGGCCATCACGAACAACCGGCGGCCGTAAACGTTGTTCACCAACACAGCCGCGTCATGCATGGCGGTCAGGTCTTCGCCCTTGGTCACCGGTTGGGTGACCACTGCGGCCTCGACGGAAAAGCCCTGCTGTTGGCAAGCCTCCAGAGAGACGCGCCAGTCGGCATCGGCCGCGATCGGCGCCGCCAGACACGCCCAGCGGTCGCCGCCGTTCAAGCGCGCTGCAGTGATCTGGGTTTTCAGGTCACTGGCTGCAGTGCCCAGGGCAGCATCCAGGTCGCTTTCGGTATTGAGCGGCAACAGTTTGCCGATGTTTTTTGGGCCGGTTTTCGGGCCTGGCCCGATAAACAGGAAATAGCGCTCGATCTCAGTCACGGCCCCTTGGCCCAGATTGAGATTGTTAACGCTGACTTTGCCAAGTGCCATGCTGTGCCTCGTTAGCGGGGTGAATTAAGGATTTGTTCGAAGACCTGGTTAACCAGCTCGCGGGTTTCGCCGCTGGTTTCCACGCCGAGGAACTGGCGTTTTGGCAGGGTGATGTCCCAGCTTTGCGCGCCCGTTTTTTCTGTTTGTTCGTCGTTCAAGATGCGGATCAGCAAGCCGGCCTTGGCGTAGTTCACGTGCTCTTGAATCCACGCCACCGACGGCCTGGCCAGCGCCTTTTTGCCCTTCTGGCGAACACGGAAGCCCAGCCGGCGCAGGCGCTTGGCCTGTTTGTCGGTGCATGCAATACCGGGCGGGACTTTGTTCCAGCGGCGCATCTGTGCAGCGGTTCGCCGTTCGCTGACGCCGTTGTGCTGCTGGGCGGCGACCCAACGGGTCAAGGCGTTTTTCCAGCCCAGTTCAGCTTCATCCGAACTGACGCGAGTGACCTGCAGCAGCTTGGCCAGGCCGGCTTCCATCTTCTTTTTGCCCTTGGCATTGCCCTTGCGCTCAGCGAACGGGGTGCCGTCGGTGTTCTTCTGCTCCCGCACGCGCTTACGGCTCATCGTCCGTACGCGTGTGGTCACTCTGTTGAGCAAACGCCGGCGCAGCTGGGGCGGCAGTTCAAGCAACGCCAACTGAGCGTCGACATCGAGCAAGCCCCTGACATCGAGGTCGAGCGGGTTAGCGGCCATTGCTGCCCACCTCGCCATGCTCGGCAACCCACAGATCGAACGGGACGAATGCCCAAGTCTTGCCGAACGCCTCGATCTCGCCGTCAGGGTCCTGAGCCAGGTATTGCGGCTCGACGAACTCCAGGGACAGGTCCACGTCGAAGCTGTCCTGGTCGAGGGGTTCAACGGCAAACAGTGGTGCCGGTAGTTCGTGGCGGTCCCGATCGGGATCGTGGTTTTCCAGCCAACTGCCCACCAGCGCCATCAGCCTGGCCGGGTTGCCGGTGAAACGCTCCAGGGAGAACACCGCGCGATAACGCATGTCAGCCATGTGCAGGCCGTCGCGGTCGGGCTTCCAGATCAGCTCAAGGCTGACCTGTTCGGTCCAGCTGTCGAACTGCTCAGGCTCCACCAGGTTGCGGGCCATCAGGTAGGCGGTCAGCGCCTGCAGCTGGATCACAACAGCGCCGCCGTGATGCGGCCACGGCCCTGCAGGGCACGCACGGCTTGCTGGCTGAACGCCAGGAAGGTTTCGGCACGTTCGGGCGCTTCCTTGCCGGTGTTTTCGGCGCTCTCGCGGCGGGTGATGGTGGCGAACTGCGGCAGGGAATTGCCCTTGGCGCGGCAGTACACGGCGCGCTTGTACAACTTCACCTGAAATGCCCGTTCCGGCAGCAGCCTGGAATCCGCGGTCTCGACACGCGTGACGCCATTGGCTTGCCAGCGAGCTTTGCACTTGGCCAGGTCCGTATTGACCTCGACCATCGCCGCGTTCAATGCGTCGGCCAGCAGCTCCACCAGGTACTCCGCCGGCAGGCGTTGTTCCTTCTGGAATTCGGACACAGAGAGGTCGGGCCAAAAGCCGTCGTTCTCTATCGTCTGCTCCACAAAGGTGGTGGGTTTCCCGGAAAAGCTCATTGCTGGCCGCTCAAATAGGGCGGGGAGCCTGTTTTCAGTGGGACGGTCCATAAATGGGCGGCTCACTTCCACAGGTCCCCGCTGGGGGGGTAGTCGGTTATTCGGTGGCCGGGGTAACGGCCGCTTGTTTTTCCAAGGCCCTGCGGACTTTTTTAATGCGTGTGTCGTTGCCGGCCTTCGGGTACAGCTCGGTAGAGCGCTCCAAATGCTTGAGCGCGGTTTCCCACTGCTCAGCCTCCATAGCCCGCATACCGATTAACTTGTGGTAGTTGCTCGGGATCTGCTCAGGCAGGTCCCATTCGCCGTCAACACGGGGCAGCAGATCGGATAGATAGGGCTCAGGGCTGCGGCCCGCGTTGTATTCGTCGTAGGCCCAGTCTGCGATCGCATCAGCAACAAAGGTCTGGATGTCACGGCGCTTGAATCGCTCCGGCATCTTCTGGCCCTGCTCCATCAGGAAGTCAGCCAGCTCCAGCGCGTCTTCAAACTGGGCGGTATCGAACAGCCACACCATCACCTGCACCGCAACGCGATTGGTGAAGTTCAGCCCCGACTCGCAATAGCGCTGGACGTATTCCTGGTATTTGGGCAGCAACTCGTCGCGCTTGAGCAATTGGCGCCCTGCCAACGCGCCTTTCATCGCGCTCAGGCGCTCCAGATCCTGGTCCAACGCCGCCTCCTGCAGTAGCAGGTGTTTGCGCGCATTGGCGGGGCTGCTCAGGGCATCCGCCGGCGAGTAGGCCAAGTCAGCGGCAGCGGCGAGCGCCGCTACTGCTGTGCTGCCCATGGCCAGGGTGCGGCGCTTGTGCGCCAGGGCCAGGCTCACGCGGCCACCAACTCAACGTTTTCGGTGAACGCGATCTTTTCCAGCTGCTCGATCACATAACCTTCATTGCGGCTGTTGTAGTCCTCAACGCGTGAGCGCTTCGGGTTCTCGATCGTCTGCTTACGCCAGCTGGTGTCCTGGTAGTAAATCGAGAGGTTGTCCCAGCTGGTGACCAGCACCGCGTTGACCGGGAAGTTCGGGACGCTGAACGCCGGCAGGCCGCCATAGGTCGCGATCACCTGGGCGTTTTCGATACGCTCCTTTTCAGTCGGGGTGTCGCCCTGTTTGGTGTACAACTTAGCCTTGTCAGCGGCGAGCAAATCGGTGCCGATGATCGCGACCAGGTCGCCGTCTTCGCGCAGGATTTCGTCCACCATTTGCTTGGTGTCGTGCACCAGGGCATCAAGGTTGGCGTAGTCGCCACCGGCGCCCAGCGTGACCTTACCGGCAGTCTTACCCTCTTTCAGCACCTGTTGCGGGGCTTGCTCGCGCAGTTGCTGCAGCCAACCTTTGTTCACGTCCTGCAGCTTGGGATTAGCCGCCAGATCGGTCTGAGTTGCCGCACTGGTGCCGTGGAAACCGATAACAATACGGTCCTGAGCAATGCGTTTTTGCACCGCCGCGGAATAGCGCTCTTTGAAGTCTGGAAACTTCGCCCAGGCATCGATCTTGGCGTACGGCAGCCCCACGTCCGACTGGGTATCGGCCAGCTCGTAGGTGGTATTGTCCAACGCTGATGCGTCTTTGGCTTCGCGGTCGGTGGTTTTGGTATTGGTGCGACCAGTGACCGGACCATTCACACCGATGAAGACTTTTTCGCCTTTGATCTCACTCACCGGAACGACGTTGATACGCTCCAGGAAGTCAGCTTTCGCAGTGATAGCGTCGTTCAGCTCTTGGGCAATCGTCGGGTCCACACTGAACATGCGGCTCGATCGCTCGACGCCGTACGCTTCGGCCATCGCTTCCTGCAGCTCGGCATATTGTTTGGCGCCACGGGCGCTTAATGGCTGGGCCATATCAGAGCACCCGCTTTTTGGTGGTGGTCACTGGGCCGGGATTGCGTGGCAACTGGCGACCGGTCGAGTCGTTCCGCAGGGCGGAGAACTGCTTTTGCAGCTTTTCCAACTGAGCCAGAACGGCCTTGTTCGATCCACCGCTACGGCGGAACTCACGTTCTTCCTCGGCTGTAGTGACGATCTCGTCTACGGCAGCGCTCACATCGTCGATTGGCGCCTGATCGGGTTCTGGTGCATCTGCGGCGGCGGGTTCAATCACAGCCTGAATGCCGGCAGCGACGACAAGCAGCTGCTCCAGCAGGGCTTTGAGGGCCGTTGCGGTAGCTTCATCCATTGGGGGTTTGCTCTCGGTTGGGGTGGTGGGTTCGGCGGGCTCGGCGTCCGTGGCAAAGCGCTTGAACAGGCCAGTGAGCAAGCAGATCAGCTTGCCGACCTCGCTCTGCGGTTCAGCTTCAAAGGAGCCCAGTTCGACGGAGGCGGCATAAAAGGAGTTTTTGTGGGTTTGCTTCGAAAAATAGAGTTCCTGGGTTCCCAGGCTGGCCGGCTCATCGGTGACGCCCAGACCTGTCAGGTAAGCTTTTCCGCTGCCTGCGAAGTTCGGGGTGATCTCGATGCTGGAGAAAAGCTTTTGGCCCTGATCATTCAGCTGCAGAAGGCGGTCGTTCGGCTTGAGCTGCGCCTCCAAGGCGATTTGCCCGGGCTCCAGGTCTTCACCTTCTTCCACCAGTCGCACAGCAAAGACGGTGCCGTGGGAACCGCTCCAGCGTTCGTGATCGCACCAGATCACCGCCGTGTATCTGGACGGCTTGTAGGTTTCAGCGATATCGCGCAGTTCCTGGGGAAGGATCTCGCGGCCATCGGCGGTGGTGCCGCTGGTGGCGACACGTTTCCAGTACGAAACAAGGGAACGGGGCATGGGCGATAACTGCGCTCAATCGTTGAATGAGCCGCCACGATAGGGAGCCGCCAAGCCTCAAACAAACGGTTCAAATGCGCGTTTCTCCTATATTCGCGATATAGGTGGATCACGGAATTTAACCCCGCGTTTACAGCGTTTTCGCCGCATAGACTGCGTCCCATGTACTACTCGACCGAAGTTAAAGAAGCCGCCAAACGCCTGTTTCTGCGCCGCTGTAAGGCCAAGGAAATTCAGGCGCAGCTCAACCTACCCAATATCCGGATCGTCTATTACTGGATCCGCCAGGGCGGTTGGGAGGACATGCTGTCGGACGAAGAACCGCTGACTGCCGTTGGCCGGCGGATCACCCTCCTCCTGGACAAGGTTGGCAGCCTGTCCAAAGACGACCTCAACGAACTGGACCGACTGACCATCGTTCGCGAACGCCTGCTGAAACAAGCGGCCAAACCCGCACCGGTGGCAGCATCGAACGGCGACGACATGGGCGAGCCCCAGGAACCGCGCAGGCGGTCGCGTGGCGAACGCTCCAGCCGTGGCGAGGGCGGCGACAGGAAAAAGGAAAAGAAGGCCAAGAACGACATCAGCGGTCTGACCGAAGTCGACTTCCTGGATAAGTTCATCAGCAAGATGTACCGCTATCAGCAGGAGTTGTTCGCGGCCAAGCAAAACCCGCTGACGAGCCGGATCCGCAACATTCTCAAAAGTCGCCAGGTAGGCCTGACCTACTACTTCGCCGGCGAAGCGTTCATGGACGCGGTGTTGACTGGTGACAACCAGGTATTCCTATCGGCCAGCCGCTCGCAGTCAGAGATCTTCCGCAGCTACATCATCCAGTTTGCCAAACAGTGGTTCGATATCGAGCTGACCGGCAACCCGATCACGCTCAGCAATGGCGCCGAGCTGCGCTTCCTTTCGACCAACAGCAGCACCGCCCAGGGCTACCACGGCCATGTGTACGTGGATGAGTACTTCTGGATCCGCGACTTCGAAAAGCTCAGCACCGTGGCCAGCGCCATGGGTACCCACAAGAAGTGGCGAAAAACCTACTTTTCGACTCCCAGCGCAGTCTCGCACCAGGCATACCCGTTCTGGTCCGGGGAGGAATTCCGCAACAGCAAACGCGGCAAGAAAGCCGGCGGCACCTGGCCTACCGAGGCGTCCTACACGCAGGGCGCGCTGTGCCCAGATGGTCAATGGCGCAAGACCATCACCATCCAGGACGCGATCGATGGCGGGTGCGATCTGTTCGACCTGGAGCAGCTGCAGCTGGAGTACGACGAAGACAAATTCCAGCAGCTGTTTTACTGCAAGTTCATCGACAGCAGCCAGAGCGCGTTCGGCCTCAAAGACCTGGAGCGGTGCTACTCCGACCTGTCGTTGTGGGAAGACTTCAACCCGGATCTGGATCGGCCGTTCGGCAACAGCCCGGTGTGGCTTGGTTACGATCCCAGCCGCACCCGCGACGACGCCACGTGCGTGGTGGTCGCTCCGCCACTGGAACCCGGGGCGAAATTCCGCATCCTGGAAAAACACAGTTGGCGTGGGCAGTCGTTCAAGTACCAGGCCGAACAGGTTAAGAAACTTACCGAGCGTTTCAACGTGCAGCACATCGGCATCGACACGACCGGTATTGGCTACGGCGTGTTTGACCTGGTGCGCGACTTCTATCCGCGAGCGACCGCGATCCATTACAGCCTTGAAACCAAAAACACGCTGGTACTCAAGGCCCAGGACACGATCCAGGGGAGCCGCATCGAATGGGACGCCGGCTGGACCGACATCGCCCAGGCGTTTCTGACCATTAAACGCGGCACCACCACCAGCGGCCAAGTGACGTACAGCGCTTCGCGCACTGACGCCACCGGCCACGCCGATATCGCTTGGTCGATCATGCACGCCCTGTTCAACGAACCCCTCAACACCAACAAGCGGCGCCGTAGCCGCTACGTCACGAGCGGAAACAATGCCCAAGCCACGACACAAAAAGCCCCAAACCAGCCAGCAGGCGCGACAGCCACAGCCCATGCGGGCGTTTACCTTCGGGGAACCCGAACAGGTGCTGTCCGGCAACATCGGCGAGTACCTGGGGGTGTTTCTCAGCGACGACGGCGAAATCTACAAGCCACCGGTGTCCCGGGCGGGCCTGGCCAAGCTGCTACGCGCCAACGCGCACCACGGCGCCATTCCCAAGTTCAAGCGCAACTTGCTGTTGCGTGAATTCATCCCGTCCGAGGGCTGCAGCACACAGACCATGGGACGGGCGAGCCTGGATTACATGGTGTTTGGAGAGGCCTATTTCTACCGCGACACCAACGCATTCGGCGAGGTGCTGGAGATGCAGCACCTGCCAGCGATCAACATGCGGGTGAAGGTCGACGGTGGGTTTCGGATGCTGCTGCCAGACAGCAAGTACATGGACTTCGACCAAGAGGAAATCGAACACGTCCTAGACTACGACGTGGAACAGAACATCTATGGCGTGCCCGATTATCTGGGAGGTCTGCAGGCGCTGTTGCTCAACGAAGCCGCGACCCTGTTCCGCCGGCGCTACTACAGCAACGGTGCGCATGCGGGTTACATCTTCTACACCAACGACCCGGACCTGACCGAGGAAGACGAAGACAACCTGCGCGCCCAGATCAGCGCCAGCAAGGGCGTGGGCAACTTCCGCTCGATGTTCGTCAACATTCCCAACGGCAAGGAGAACGCGATCCAGATCATTCCCGTGGGCGACTTTCAGGCCAAGGACGAGCTGGAGAAGGTGAAGAACATCACCCGCAATGACGTGATCGCCGCCTGGCGGATGAACCCTGCCCTGGCCGGGATTATTCCGGAAAACAGCGGCGGGTTTGGTGACATTGAGAAGATCGATCGTGTGTACACCAGCAACGAGATCAGACCGATTTGCCAGCTATTCAGCCAGTTGAACGACACGCTCCGACACGACAGGAAAATATCCTGGCAAGAAACCAAAACACCAGTCGATAACACTGGGCAAACGTCTTAAAGCAGCTATTGCCACTACAAAATGTGGCAAAATAGTGGCTATTGGCTGCCCTGGGGAGGGACACAATGAGAGTTGTATGCAAATGCGGGAACAAGGGCCGGATTGCTTCACGCGAAGAACTATCGCGGGATTTTGCCAAGCTCTATTGCCAGTGCCTCGACGCAACGTGCGGGCACACATGGGTAGCGAATCTGACGTTTTCGCACACGCTCAGCCCTTCAGCTCAATCCTACGAAAGAATGTTGTTTGATCGTTTGAGAGATATGCCCAGGGCCAAGCAGCGAGAGTTATTTGACCAACTTGGGGCAGCGTGAAATTGGCCCAAACGCCGACCTATGAGGCCGGCGACCAGGCTACGTCTGCAGCCTTCTGTTATGGCGTTTAACTAGCTACCGACTCTTCTGGAACGGTGGCCAGAGCCTCAGTAAGACGCCTGAGTTGCTTCCGATCCTCTTCATTTAACTGCCGATATAAGCCAATGAAATTACGTTCAATTCTGGAAAGGGCGAGCCATTCAAACTCGCGGATCTCGGCGCAGGCGCGTTCATTGTTCGTGCGATCCAACATGCTTATTACTCCATGAAATGCATTGCTGAATCGACGTTATCGGAGCAGGGATTGGCTTTAGGACTGGGGAGGCCCGAATGGGATACAAGTTTTGTTACAACTTAATTCGAACTCTTTGCTACGTCGTCGGCGATCGCCTGGATGAAGCGACGCACAGATTTTTGGTCATCCGACGGCATGCTTCGGTACCGCCTAACCAGCACCTCTTCGTCCTCGGTCAGATCCCCAACAGGCACGGGGGTCCGCACGCCTGTTACGACGTAAAGGACGTCCAATCCTACAGCGTGCAAGGCTTTCAAATAACCAGTATCCGGGCGCCGCTCGTCACGCTCATAGCTGCCTTGGGTATTACGGGTTACGCCGCCAATCTGTGCCATTTCTTCTTGTTTGAGGCCCAAACGACCCCTTTCTTCGCGCAAGCATTCGCCCGCACTCACATCTGGGAGTTCTCCCGATGACAAATTTTTCAAGCTTTAGCCCCTTTACAGGACAAATAAACTGGTCATAATCGGCGCCGTACAAACACGAATCCACACGAACGCACACGAGCGAACACTATGCCCGCCACCCTTACACCCGAGCAAGCCCGGGAGGCTCTGGATCGCAAAGGGATGAGCATTGCGGAATTCAGCCGCACTCATTCACTGAATAAGAATTTGGTCAGCGACCTTTTGAACGGTCGTAAAAAAGGTCGCCGGGGGGAGGCACATCGCGCCGCCGTGCTGCTCGGCATCAAAGACGGCGTGATTGCACAGTAATGGCCAGTGCACTGAGGGAACAGCAGAAGATGAAAAGTCGAGTTCTAAAAACACGTCGGGAAGTGGTCAGCGCAATCATTTGCAGCTACTCAGGTGGCCGCGAATGTGCCGCCGCACGAATCGGCCTGCCGCTCAAAAAGTTTGATAACCACGCTTATGAGAACAACAGCTGCCGCCCACTGACCGATGCGCAGATCTTCCAGCTGGAGCAAGTGACGGGCACTCACCACTTGCCCACTTATGTCGCAGCAATGTACGGCGGCATGTTCGTCCCAGTGGTCCATCCAGACAGACTGGATAACGTGGAGATGTACGCACGGGCCATGCAGAGTTCAGCCAAACACGGGACGGTCGACCAGATCATTGCCCAGGCACTTGATGACGGGGTGATCACCGACGTTGAGGCCGAACTGATCCAGAACGCCCATACCTTGCACATGGCCGCACGCACCGCCGAAGTGTATGCCGCGATCGATCTTTACCGCGCCAAATTGGGGAAAGCCAAATGACCACCCAAACCAATGCCCTGGACTATCAGGAATGCATGCAGAACGCCGCGCTGGCTTTCCTTGAGCGCCATCAAGCCGAGCACCTGGGCGACCTGTCGGCGCTTCTAAACCGCGCCATCAACCACCTGGTGGCCAGCTTCGATGTCGCCGAATCGGTTGCAACAAAACTGACCTCCCTCGCCCACATCGAGCTAATGGAAATCGCTTTCCGTCAGCGTCTCATCTTGGACCACAGCACCGAAACCGTTGTGGTGATCCGCGACCCTGTTAAAGGACATTGCTGGTCCGTGCCTGTCAGCTTGATCTATCAACGCGTCCTGAACACCCCGGACAACGTCCGTCTGCGCTCCGCGCACTCGTAACTCCCAACCCAAACCAAACGCCGGCCCCACGTCTCGTGGGTTTGGGTGAACTGCGCCCGAAATCGAGGTTTCCAGATGGTAAACGCCGTAATTGTCACAGCCCAACTGCCCCCGGCCGAGGCCGAAGCGTTGCTGGCCGCGCTGCGTGAACAGTACCGCTTGAGCCTCAATGAACATTGGTACGACGACCAGTTCCGCTTTGTAGCGGACGGTCTTCGCCACGGCGCAATCCTCGCCCACGTCCCGGTAATGGCAGCGCAAAAACGCCTGATGGCAGCCCTGTCCCACAGCCTTAAAGCAGTGAAGTAACCCCATGAAAGAAGATCTTCGTCACGACGTGCTGCAGCGCCTGGAATCTGACTATGGCCTGAAACATCGCAAAGATACCGATTACATGCGCGGTGGTGAGTGTCCTAAGTGCCACAAGCGTGAGCTGTATTCGCGTCATGACAAACCCTGGCTGGTGATCTGCGGCCGGTCTGAAAAGTGCGGTCACACCCTGCACGTCAAAGAAATCTACAACGATCTGTTTGAAGACTGGAGCAAGCGTGCGCCGGCGACGGACAACGCACCCACGGCCACAGCCCGCGCCTATCTGGAGTTTGGGCGCGGATTCAACATCGAGTTGATCGCCGGCTGGTTCACCCAGGACTCCCACTATTCAGGGCAGCACAACGCCGGCAGCGCCACGGTTCGTTTCGCTCTGGAGAAAGGCGGCTACTGGGAACGCCTGATCGACAAACCGGCCCGCTTCGGAAAGATGAAAGCCCGGTTCGCTCCAGGTGAAAGCTACCGGGGCACGTGGTGGTGCCCGCCGTGCGTCGACGTCCTGGAAGCGAAAGAAATCTGGATCGTTGAAGGCATATTCGATGCCATCGCCCTGGTCCATCACAATATTGCTGCCGTATCGGCTATGTCTTCGAACGCCTTCCCGGCCGACTCGCTGCAGGCGATCGTGGCAGCCCGTCCAGGCAGCTTGCCGAAGCTGGTGTGGGCATTGGATAACGAGCCAGGTGCACACGCCTATACGAAGCGCTGGGTGCGTATGGCGCGTGAACTGGGCTTCACCTGCGAGGCTGCACAAATCCCCCAGCGGGACAACCGGAAGGTCGACTGGAACGATCTGCACCAGCGTTGGCAGTTCCTGGACGAGGGCGCTAAACGCGAAGCCCAGTTTGACAAGGACATCACCACAGCCCGCCACCACGGCGCGCTGCTTATTGCCGACAACGCCACGGAGAAGGCCCTGGTGATGTTCGATTGGAAACGCCGTAGCGAATTCCACTTGGAGTTCGGCAACCGCCTCTACTGGTTCAAGCTCGACCTGGAGAAGTACAACAAGGCGATTCAGGAACTTGAGGACAGCGAACACCACGACGACCAGCAATTGAACAATAAGCAGATGCGTGCCAAGGCCATGCAGCAGTGCGGCGCCCTGCAGCGTATCGCTACATGCAATCCCAAAGCCTTGTACTACCAGGAAAACAAGCTCACCGACGAGTCCTGGTACTACTTCCGCATCACCTTTGCACATGACGCTGCACCTATTAAGAACACCTTCACCAGCTCTCAGATTGCTTCGTCTGCAGAGTTCAAAAAGCGCTTACTCGGCATTGCCCCGGGCGGGATGTTCACCGGCACCACGCAACAACTGGATGCGTTCATTGAAGAACAAACCGACGCTCTGAAAACTGTGCAGACCATTGACTTCACCGGATATACCCGTGAACACGGTGCGTACGTCTACGGCGACGTGGCGGTGCGCGACGGGAAGGTGTTCAAGCTCAACGAGGAAGACTTTTTCGATATGGACCGGCTCAGCATCAAGACCTTGAGCCAGTCCGTGATCCTCAATCTAAACACCGACCTGCAGAAGTTTGAGACTGAATGGCTTGAAATCATATGGGAGTGCTTCGGCGCCAAGGGCCTGGTAGCACTCGCTTTCTGGTTTGGCTCCCTGTTTGCCGAGCAAATCCGGCAACACCAGAAAAGCTACCCGTTCATGGAGATCATCGGCGAACCAGGTGCCGGCAAATCCACCTTGATTGAGTTCCTGTGGAAGCTGTGCGGCCGGAGCGATTACGAGGGCTTCGACCCAACCAAGGGCACACCGGTAGCCCGGGCTCGCAACTTCGCCCAGGTCGCCAATTTGCCGGTGGTGCTGATTGAATCCGAGCGGGAAAAGACCGACGGCAGCCAAACCAGACAGTACGACTGGGACGAACTGAAAACCGCTTATAACGGGCGTAGCGTCCGCTCCACCGGTGTGAAGAACAACGGCAATGACACCCGGGAACCGCCCTTCCGTGCGGCCGTGGTCATTGGCCAGAACCACGCTGTCAACGCGTCAGAACCTATCCTGCAGCGACTTGTGCACATCGCAATGACAAAGGAAGGCCAGACACCTCAGACCAAAGTATTGGTGGAAAAGCTGGAGCGCATGCCGGTCGATCGGGTCAGCGGCTTCCTGGTGAAGTCCACCATGATGGAAACCGTGGTAATGGAGACCGTCCGCGAAAAGGGCCCGAAGTACGAACAGCAACTGTTGGCCCTGCCCGAGATCCGCACGGTGCGCATCGCGAAGAATCACGCCCAACTGCACGCCCTGGTCGACGCTCTGGTGCACGTCGTCCCACTGAAAAAAAACCAAGTGGACGCGGCCCATGCAGAGATCCAGAACATGGCCAAGGATCGTCAGTTGGCCATTAACGCCGACCACTCCGTCGTTGTGGAATTTTGGGAGCTGTTCGACTACCTCAACGGCCCCGAAGGCGACCTCAATCACTCCCGCACCGACGGCCTGATCGCCGTCAACCTGAACGAATTCGCAGAAATGGCGGCGAATAAACGGCAGAAAGTCCCGGATCTGACCGAACTCAAACGCCACCTCAAGACCAGCAAGTGCCCCAAGTTCATCGAAACCAACCGCACCGTTTGCTCGGCACGGATGAAAGACGCCTTCGACAAAGCAAAAACCGTGCGCTGCTGGATGTTCCAGAGTGCTTAACCGTAGTAACCAGGAGTAACCACATGCAGAACGAACTCAAATCGGCCATTCGCTTCAATGACTTTGTCGCCTACTTTGGACCTCGGGGGGTGGTCGCCATGGCCTGGTGGCTGGGGGCAATACACGCCGCTCAAATTCGCAAGGACCACAATAGCTTTCCGTTTATCCAGATCAACGGCGCCGCTGACAGGGGCAAGTCTCTGATCTTGGACTACCTGCAAAAGCTGACGGGCCAAGTTCCCTATGCGTATTCGTTGGCATACCCCACTCCTGCAGCACGAGCACGGTCCGTCTTGAGCGCGGAAAACCGTGTGGTTATCTGCGAGAACGAAGGTGAGTTCAATCAGAAGTTTGATTGGGACGAACTGAAACCGCTCTACAACGGCGAGTTCTCCATCAGATCGGAGGGCGTCATGGCCGAGCACCACACATTCAAAGGTGCGTTAACGATCACCGCAAATCATCCAGTGCAATGCAGTGATGCCGTCGCCAGTCGCATGGTCACCATCAACTTTTCAGACGAGAGCCCACACGCAACCAGGGTCCGGCCCGAGGCGATAACCGATGTCAGCGCGGATAAGGCCATCGCGTTCGGTATCAAAGTGGCGCAATCGGAAGATTGGGTAACCAGCAGCCTGGAGAGGCTCCTGCCTCGGTACCAGGGCCAGTTGACCCAAACATATGGGGATGGTCTCAGCCCAAGAACTGCCAAGAATTGCGCGCAAATGCTCGCGCTGCTGGACCTCCTTTGCACACTGCTTTCGATTCCCGACGCACTCCGTAATGAAGCAGTGAAGGTCATGCACGACATCGCTTCCGAGTCCATTCCGTTCTGACACGCACAGCCTAGTGCTGCAACGCCGCACCAAAAAGGGAAACCATCATGCACGTACAAATCATCACCGGCGAAGGTCGGGACGGTGCGACGAAACAGCTCAAGCATTTGAAGGAACTGCAGGAGTGGATCGGCGAGGCCAGCCAAATGGTACACGCCGAGGCATATAGCGCTGCTGGCTTGGTCGAGATTCTGGAAGTCCGTGGTGCCACGGAGCAGGAGCTCCTGGTGTTGGAGTGCACCAGGGAACAGATCCAGGCGGTGCTGGAGTGGCAGTCAGCGACTGACGAAGTGATCGAGCTGGAGAACCTGGTGCTTCACCTGGTTCGGCAAGTGCAACCAACCACTGCCGGCGAAGGCCGGTAATTAGAACGGTGTCGAGGAGTTGCACCTCCCCGACACCAACCACCACTGAGGGCAACACCATGCAAGCACAGCACCAGAGCGGCAGCGACCCGAAGGCTACCACAGTGCCGGCAGAAGGAATGCAGGCGGCGCGGCACCTGATGGCCATCCGAATCGTCGGTACCGCGCTTTTCGATTACCAGGTCCACAAGACGCCCGACACCCGGATCCGCCTCGAGGCATTCACCACCATGGCACACCTGCAAGGTGATCTCACAGCAAACGAAGCGGCATTTGTGTCCCAACTGCTGACCACACTAGCGTCCGCGAGAGCATCCGTATGAGTTCCCGAACAAGGCCCACGATGGCCAGCACGCGATTAGATCTTCCTAGCATTTGCGATATATGCGGCTTCGCTCGGTCGACCCGCCGGCACCAGGGGTGCAGCAAGCTACGTCAGCAGCGGAAAGCCGAGGAGTGGGCTTCTTTGATGGCGGAGAAGCTCACCGCAAGGCTGGCTAAAACACGTCGCTACTCCCGCTGACCTCTGACTAGCCGGCCTGCCCTGTGCAGGCCGGCGCCATATTCCGAAAGCACTCTTCCAATTTAAGGTCGTTCCTTATGACTACCCACAACATCGTCAGTGTAAGCGGCGGGAAAGACAGTACCGCAACGCTACTGGTGGCCATCGCCCTTGAGACGCCCAACCTGCAGGCCGTGTTTGCTGACACTGGCAACGAGCACGAACAGACCTACCAGTATCTTGATTACCTAGAGCAAGCCACAGGCGTACCAATCACCAGGGTAAAAGCAGACTTCAGCCGGCAGATCGCCGGAAAGCGGAAGTTCATAGAAACCAAATGGCGTGAGCAAGGCGTCGACGAACCCATAGTGCTGGCCGCGCTGGAAGTCTTGCAGCCAACCGGCAATCCATTCCTCGACCTTTGCATTTGGAAGGGCCGCTTCCCCAGCCGTAAGGCCCAGTTCTGCACCATGGAACTGAAACGGGACCCTATGCTTGAGCAAGTGGTGATGCCGCTGATGGGGCAAGGAAACATGTTGATCAGCTGGCAGGGCGTGCGGGCTGATGAATCGCTGAACAGGCGTTACCTACCTGAATGCGATGAAGTCGGCGGCGGGCTTTTCAATTACCGACCGATACTCAAGTGGAATATCCCGGCCGTGTTCGAGGCGCACCGGTTCATGGGCATTGAGCCAAATCCACTTTACTCACAGGGCATGGGACGGGTGGGGTGCATGCCTTGCATCAACTGCCGTAAGGATGAACTGCGGGAAATCGCCCTGCGCTTCCCTGAAGTCATTGACCGGATCGATCGGTGGGAACGGACCGTTCAACAGGCCAGCAAGCGCGGTGCAGCCACATTCTTCGCTGGGTCAAACGCCAAACACCCGAAAGGCTCAATTGCCGATATGACCGCGCTTGAGGTAATGGCGGTTGCCAGCATCCGCCAGGCCGTCGAATGGTCGAAGACGGCCCGAGGTGGCATCCAATACGACCTGCTGATCGCCACCGATGCCAATGCATGTAACTCGGCATATGGCCTGTGCGATGGCGAGGCCGACGTCATCAGCATTGAGACAGAAATGCTCGACCAAGCTTCTACTACATCGATTTATCCACCGCCGGCTAAACTGGTAAGCAGCATCGATCGGCAGGCTCAAGCCTCGAGGGCTGCACTGTGAAAGAAGCAACAACCGGCGTTCTGACGTTTCAAGATCTACAGCACATAACTGGTTATCAGCGGCGATCAGATGTCGAGAGGACACTTATTGACCAGGGCGTGAGGTTATTTCGTGGGCGAACAGGCCCATGGACAACCATCGATTTGGTCAACCATGCCGGTGGCGTCACCCCTACCAGCTCTGACAGGTACGACTCCGACATCCTATGAAAAAAGCACGGAAGCGGAAGCATAATCCGCACATTCCCGGACATATCGACCAGGCCGCTCTCCCAGCGGCCGTTTACTTCGACCACCGAAAGGGCCAGGTCTGGTACACGCTGCACTATGACGAAACGGGAAAGCAGCGCCGGCGAAACATTGCGCCGGCCGATGTTTCTTTGGCCGATCTGCACCAAATCATGGATGAGGCATCCAACGTCGACCGTGGAACGCTTCGCTACGTTTGTGGCCAGTTTCACGAGAGCGACCGATATAAGAAGCTCAGCCCCAAAACCCATGACGACTACTGCTATTCACGTGATGTCCTGTTGACCTTGCCTACAAAGCTGGGCAAGCCCCTGGGAGATCTGGCGGTGCGCAAGTTTACTTCTGCCCTGGTGCAGCGCATCGTCGATCGGCTAGCGGACGAAGGCACCCCATCCAAAGCCGCGCACGCCCTTCGCTATCTGAGGCGCGTACTGCAGTGGGGCCGCAACCGCGGCTATCTGGAAGTGAACCCCGCTCTGGGCATAGAAGCCCCAGTCGAACGAAAACAGCGTCGCCTGCCGAATCACCAGGTAATGGACACGCTCATCGATCGGGCCATTGCACGCGGACTGCTGATACGTGGCGAGAAAGGCGGCTGCCCCGAATACCTTGGCTATGTCATGGAGCTGGCCTATCTCTGCAGGCTACGCGGAATCGAAGTCGTAACCCTGACCGACGCAAACGAGCTGGAGACCGGAATTCTAACCAACCGTCGAAAGGGAAGTCGGGACAACATTGTTCGCTGGACACCGCGCCTGCGCAAAGCTTGGGACCATGCAAAGGCCTATCGGGCAAAGGTTTGGGCCAAACGCAAAACCGCGATACCGATTGCGCCGTCACGCCGCACCATCATCGTGGCCAGCCATGGCGGCCCGCTTCGCAAGTCAAGCCTGGATACGGCCTGGCAACGTTTCATCACCCTGGCTCTGGCTGACGACATCATCACGCCGGACCAGCGGTTCGCGCTTCACGACCTTAAAAGACGTGGAATCACTGACACGGTGGGCACGCGCGCGGATAAACAGGAGGCCAGCGGCCACCGTGACCCGAAGATGATGGACGTCTACGACCACAGCATACCTACCGTCTCCCCCTCCGCAGACTGAGCAAATCGGACGTAACAAGCGACACAGGGCCCGCCATCTACGCGGGCCTTGGCGCGTCTGGACGTAATAAGAAATCACATAACCCATTGATTTATATGCTTGAAGCACCTTCCTTGTAATCAGTAGGTCCCGGGTTCGACTCCTGGTGCCGGCACCATACAAGGTTCCATAGAAGGCTTTCAAAATCTCTGGAACCCCCAAAAAACCCGCCTTCTGGCGGGTTTTTTCGTTTTGGCGTTCCGTCGGATTCCGCCAAAATCTTATGGATACCAGCCGTTTTAAGGATAAAGATAGGGGTAAGGTCATTCGATAAAGGGAGGAGTACCCTTATGTCGCGCACCACTGCCCCACTCTACGATTCGGCTTGCCGTTCAGCCAAGCCCACCGACCGCGCCTACAAGCTTTTCGACGGCGACGGCCTCTACCTTCTAGTCCAACCCAATGGCCGTAAAGGCTGGCGTTTCAGGTATGTAAAACCTGATGGTCGTGAAGGACTGACCTCCTTCGGCAACTACCCCGTGGTCGGCCTCGCCGATGCGCGCAAGAAGCGCCTGGAGGTCAAGCGGATGCTGGCAGAAGGCATCGACCCCATCGAGTCCAAACACCAAGCCAAGACGCAAGCCACAATCCGTGGCCGAACCTTTGAGGACGTAGCCTTGGACTGGCACAAAGCGATGTCTGCCAAATGGGCTCCGGGCCATGCCAAGACGGTCCTGAGCCGTCTCAAAACCCATGTTTTTTCCACTAATCGGTGATCGCGCTATTGTCGACCTAGACACTCACGACTTGATGCAACCTCTGGAAGCAATCCAGAAGCGTGGCACGATTGACGTCGCGTTAAGGGTACAAAACTACCTGCAAAGCATCATGCGCGAGGCGAAACGTGCTCGACAGATCGCGGCAAACCCTGCCTCCGACCTTGAAGGCTTGAACAAAGCCCCGAGGGTAGTTCACCGCCCAGCTTTACCCTTATTGCGTCTGCCTGAATTGCAGGAGCGCATCGACACCTACAAAGGACGAACGCTGACTCGGCTGACAGTCATGCTCTCGCTACATGTGTTTGTCCGCTCCAGCGAACTGCGCTTCGCCCGCTGGAGCGAGTTCGACCTCAAGCGCGGCACCTGGGAGATACCGGACACTCGACCCGCGTTGGACGGAGTACCCTTTTCAACAAGGGGTACGAAGATGGCCGGGGACATCCACCTTGTACCCTTATCGCCGCAAGCCGTGACTCTGCTTGAACAGATCCACGTCCTCACCGGCGAATTCGACCTGGTATTTGCAGGCGATGCCAAGCCCTGGAAACCCATGTCTGAAAACACGGTGAACAGCACGCTCAGAAAGATGGGGTACGACACCAAAGCCGAAATTTGCGGGCATGGGTTTCGGTCGATGGCCTGTAGTGCGCTGATTGAGTCAGGGCTGTGGTCCGAGACAGCCATTGAAAGGCAGAGGAGCCACAAAGAGCGGAACAACGTCCGTGCGGCCTACATACACAAGGCTGAGTTCATCGAAGAGCGGAGGCTGATCATGAACTGGTGGAGCCGGTATCTTGAGGTCAATCGACGGAAGCATTTGGCTCCACATGAATTTGCTAAAATATGGGAAAAAAAATTAGCCCAATCAAGTTAACACAACTCGCGAAAATACCTAGGGACGAAAAACAGTATTGAAAAGATTAATAGTAGGCCATGACACGATTCGTCATTTCAGCTTCTGGGTCGTCAAACAACATGCTACAAATCTATTTCGGAATGCCGATGTTTGTCGCTTTATCTGCCGCCACCAAATATCTAAGGCTATTCATAGCCTTAAGAGCATTTTAAAAATACACGCGCATACAACCACTTATTTAAATGCGAGGCGATCTTAGTAATTCGGAGTATTGGCAATGGCTGACGAACTCTGATGACATTTTGAATACGTTGTGTTGAGCAACAGTAATAACGCTGCTGTGGTATTTCAGATACTGTCCCAGGCTGCTGCCTATACTTTTTCGAGAAGTTGAATCAATAACAACCGAAAACAATAACGTTTGAAAATTATTTTTCCATATGAGTACAATAGCCACGACAAAATTAATTGTGACTATTGCGTCGTTTTTACAATCGAAGCGTTGCGCCGTGCATTTACCCCCCAAAAAAACTTAGAGCATTGATTCGATACTGAGAAAATCCGGATCTGCACTCGCAAAAATTTTCTTTGCGCAATAATACCCAGACTTTCTTTTCATAAGGCTAAAAACTTCAGGACTTGAAAAACGATAAATATGAAATGCGCATAACTCAGCAGAAACCCTCAACCTGCTTCGAGGCCCAAGAACAACAATCAGCTCGTCATACCTAGCAGGATTACCAACATTCAGATTAGTACCTTCTGGCGAGTTATGTACTTTTACTTGCACGCGAGACTCGCCAATTGTTCCATCATATCCGGGATGACGACCACTTTTTTCTAGTAACAACCCATACTGCTGCACGCAAAGCCACTCTCCAATGTCACCAAGTAGCTTGTCAGAGCGTACGACCCCCGCGTCCAAGAGCTTGGATGCACACATGAAGAATTCACGAATAAGGTCATGCTCCGGCATATTTTTTACTCCCCTAATGATAAAGCTAGACTTCCATAGAAACCTGAAAATTGTGATAGTATTTTAAGCAGAACACTGCTGCACAGGTGTCTGTGCAGAAGTGGTTTTACTGGGCACGGCGGCTAGACTAAGTTATCTATAACATCCCTAGCAACATTAATTATTAGCGTTAAGTCGGCATCGCTTAGGTATGTAACCGAATGCCCACTATCCCGTGCTGATTGAATTTCATCAGCGGCACCGCTTGTTAGCCCCTGCCCGCCAGTAAGTAGGTGTCCATCTACCTTTTTATTACTCTGAATGTCATCAACAAATTTTTTCGCGGTAGCTTTACTTATCTTATGCTTGGATTGTTTATGATCTTGTCGCAATACAACTTCGCCATCAGGAAGAGCTTCGAACTCGACTCTTTGAAGCGATGAGTTTGCCACGTGCTGTAACTCTTTTTTTGTTGTATAAACCATAAAATCGACGCCGCTTTCTGGCGTATTGGTTCTAGTTGGCTTTGTAAACTCATACTCCTCTAAAGTTTGCTGAAGAAGAGCATGAGCTTCGGCGGCCCTTCCTTCGCCCTTTTTTCCCTTACTCATAGAAAACCTTATATTAGGCTTATAACAAGGACAGCACCATCTTCAGGTTCAGCCATAGATTTAGCTATTAGCTTTTTTAGAAGAACTAACTCACACATGACATTTTCGAGCTCATCTTTCTGCTCGCGATCCTTAGACTGATATTCTTCAATAATCTCACCAATCACCCTATTAATGCTATGCCTAAGGGAAGCTTCCGTTTCCGAGACCACATCTATACTGAATGTATCCTGCCCATCGCTTTCCAAAGCCTCACGTTCAATAAGATAAGGCTCCAACATATCAATTACATAGCTACCGACCTCTACTATGAAAATAGATTCATGCGTAGCTTCCATCAATTGCCCGGCGTCATTTAGATGGTATTGGGCCAACTCAACAGAGGTAGTCATTTAATACTCCTTAAATACTGCAAAAAATTTGTCGCTTTACGCTGATCAAGGTTGCTGCGGACGAACCACCTTCTGAGTTCTGCTTTTAAGGCATCGAATGAAGCAGCGCGCTCAGAAAAACTTGAACAGATTTCATCTACAGCGTGTTCGTCATCGATAAAATCTTCGATTGGAAAGCCACCAGTACGGAAAAACTCTAGAAAGTGTTCTTTCTGCGGAGGTTCAATTTCGTATTGAAATGAAAAACGCCGACGGACTGCCGAGTCTATTTTGTCTACATAGTTTGTAAGGCCAATTATGTAAAGATTCTTATTTAAACTGGCCTTATCTAATTGATTCATCAACTCCGCAACAGCACGATTCATATCAGGGTGTTCGTGCGTATTTTCCCTATTAAGGAAAAACACCTCTATCTCATCCATGATGACAACCACATAATATTTCTTTGTTACTTCATTTATTTCATTGAACAATTCGGTAATATTTTTTGCTGTATCCCCCATTCGACTCGAAATTAGCTGCGGCAAATCCACTTCATATATTGACGCTTCTATACCCTCCTTTTTTTTAAGCTTATTGGCCAATTCATAAGCTATTGCCGTTTTCCCATGTCCTGGAGGACCGTATATCAGTACCTTGCAGCCGATATCGAGGAAGCTTAATATCTTCTGGCTTCCGCTAAGAACTACATTAAATATCTTCTCGAGATCGACACGAATAGAATCGTTACCCGTCAGCAACTGTATCTTGCGATCAATCCATGACTGCTCAACTTTTTTAATAAAATTACTCAATCGCCACCTCTTTAACTCTACGGGTGCATCAACGCTTCGATTTATATCGTTAAATACTAGCGGAAGCCATATCAACCAGTAGAATTTGAACCCAATGGTAACGTCCTACCGAAGTCACAACGCTACTGTATTAAAAAGATAAATGCTACTGCTTTTATCTTGCCACCCAGGTGCGCGAGAAAAAATAGTGCGTCAATTTTCCAGCGTGCTCGGCGAGCAAAAGCCTTTCACCAACGAAACACAATATGGCCCGATCAGCTGCTGAACGCTCGATTTATTAACAATACACTATTGTTAATTCTATATAACTCGGCTAATGAACTCTTGAGAGAATTTTTATGGTTCGGTTTTTATAGGCTTAGTCCCGTAGAGCATGACGAGCCCTATTGCATTTGCGGGTCCATCCAAACAGGGCTGCAAACCCACCCTGCTTGGATGGACCTCACTTAAAAAATCTCAAGCCCACACAACTGTTTGTGGAAAACCACTGATTTCCACCGGTGGATAATTTCATCCACAGCCGCAGAACACCCAAAAATTCGAGCCTTGACCCGAATTATCCACAGGCGTAGAAAAGATCGGGCAAAGCGCTGTCGCTGACAGCAACCCAGGTAGCCAGAACCTTTAAGGCTACGCCACACCGTAGTGGTTCTCCCAAAGTGCGATTAGCGTCCGGCGGCTCGCACGGTCACAGCGATGTGATGGATGCCTACTTTTACCAGTGTGCCCACTGCGGCAACTCATCCCCTTTCATAGCTGCCCTGCAGCAACCTATCCACTTGGCCATTCCCGTGCGCCAACCTGCGCCCGTCTCTTTCTCCCGGAAAGAGACGGGCACTCCTACCACTGCTGCAGCCCAACTCGTACAAGGCATTGCGGCATTCCCCATCGTGACAATCGGCGTGACAAACACCGAAGTCACCAGCAACAGCGATGCAGATGATGGTGCCGTAGCCCACGGAATGGACTGCACCTGACTGACAGTCAGGTATGCCCCGATCATCGCTTCACTGCCTTCACCCGACTCAGGATCTCGCGGCGCAGGTCTCGTCCGCCAGTGCAGCCTCCACCCGCCCACGTCTTCGGAAGTGCTCAGGAGGCCAGATCATGAGATGCCCAAGCCCCCGGTCGGGAGCCGTAAGTCCCGCGTGAGTGGACAACCCTCACAGGCCGCAGGGGCCTTGGTCCCTGATAACACTCAACATCCCAATAGGCGGGATGACGTGGGGAAGGTTTCAACGGTTTTGGCTTCGAGAGGAGTTCGATCATGGCGTTGGTCGGTAAACGAGATGGGCGCAATTTTGGCTATGGTCGGCAGTTGAGCTACGCCGGGCCGCAGGCATTGCGCGATCTGTTTGGCGGTGGGCACTACGGCACGGTCAAAGCGCACAGTGATCGCTGGCAGGCGTTTGTACGCTGGTGACGGTCGGAGGATGGGCCCGGGTTTAACGATGCGCGCCAGATTGATCGGCAGACCTTGCTGGACTACGCAGTACATCTGCGTAAACAAGTCGAACAAAGCGTTATAGGCACCGCCACCGCGCAAAACCGGTTGTCCAGCGTGAACCGGACCATGGCCGCGCTTCGTGGTGATCAGTATGTGAAAGTGCCGAGCCCGAGTGACGCGTTGGGAATGCAGCGGACCAACGTTCGCACAACCGCTCCCCAAGGCCAAGATCATGAGCAAGTTATGCGCATCGTCGAAGCGCTTCGCGAACAGCATCCCCGTGCGGCCGCCATCGCCCTCTTGGCCCGCGCCACCGGCATGCGCTTGCGCGAGGCCATACTAGCCGACCTGCCACGTCTCAAACGTGAAGCCGAACACTAGGGCAAGGTCAACATCCAGGACGGCACCAAAGGTGGCCGCTGCGGTGCGACAGCACCTCGCTGGATCATAGTGGACGAGCATACTCGCGAAGCACTCAGATATGCCAAGCAGGTCTTACCGCATAGCAGCCGCAACCTGCTGGCACCGAACGAAAGCTACCTCGAATTCCAACGGGGAATCGTTCGTCCTGCACGGGAGATTCTTCATACGCACAATCTCAAGGGCTTCCACGAATTGCGCGCGGCCTACGCGTGCGAACGCTATGAACAAATCACACAGCATCCTGCACCCATCAACGGTGGCAGCTGCTACCAACTCGATCGGCACCTCGATCAGGAGGCCCGAGCACAAATCAGCTATGAGCTGGGGCACGGTCGTATCGACGTGGTATCGGCTTACATCGGTGGCCGCACTTGAGCAAGCCATTCGATATGGCACTATTCCTAGAGGGTGCACTCACCGGGTCACCAGCCACGCGGCATCGCCACATCCGTCAGGCAAAGGTTATCCAATCAGCTATAGATGAACGCTGGCAACGAGCCAATCCATGGTCTTGGCAGCAAAAACATCTCACCTGGTTTATAAATCAACACTTAAACCAGCGCGCTGAGTCAACGCGCTACTACTATCTGCTGACAGTGCGGCTGCTCACTATTCGATTAGGCAAGGCTTGGCGGTTCAAAGCGATAGGCGGGGACCGAGATTGATACAAAGTATCGGATGAAGTGCCTCTAAATAAAAGGCGATTGCACCGGTATTGCTCATCGCTTGCGTTCGCTTTGACAATGGTATGTAAAAGGAGGCAGCGCCTGAGAACGATCCAAAGACACCTGTCATGGTTAAAAGCCAACATTTTCGATAGGCTCGACTCCCTGACCTTAAACCAAGCCCCCCAGAGCCCAAGAAATGGCAGACAAAGAGAATCAACACTATGTACCACAGTATTACTTCCGTTTCTTTTCAAACAACGGCAAAAGCATATCTCTAATAAACAAATCCACGGGAAAACTGGTAACTAAGGCTTCAATCAAAGGTCAGGCATCTAAAAGCTACTTCTATGGGGATAAGGTAGTAGAGGACAGCATAACAAAACTAGAAAGTTGTTTCTTAGCTCCGCTAAAAAAGCTAAAAGATTGCAAATCCTTCGCCTCACTAGCCGACTCAGAGGTGATTTTAATCCTTCAAAGTATTATGTTCCAACGCTCAAGAACACTAGCGACTCGACTCGACAGACGCAATCAAAGCCAACACATAGCAAACTTATTTCTCGAGATCGCCATAAACAATTGCGAAGACTTATCAGATGAGATTAAGCAGCAGCTTCGAGAATCAACAACAGTAGTCCCAGACGCAAAGGAGTTTCAGAAAATCGAGATAATCGAGTCGGTCTCCAACGCTCATTTTCTCTTCGACCTGGGGCGTGCAATACTTAAAAACAGGACAAACAAACCTTTTATTTTTGGCGATGCACCAGTAGTTTTTTCCAACCCTTTCCAGCAAAATATTTGCTCCAGAGGTGTTCTTGGTATGAGAAACCCTGGACTAATTATTTTCTTTCCGCTTAGCCCTCGCACTGCGATTTTCTTATACGACAGGAATGTATACAAAGTGAGGCCAAACAAAAATGGCAACATTGACGTTCGACATGCCAAAGATATAGACCAGCTAAACAGCTTGCAGCTTCACAGCGCTGCCTCAGCTGCATATTTTGACGACATTGAAAACGCAAACTATGTTCACGACCTATGGAAAAATGCGTGCAAGAAGGAATTCAAAACAAAGGGAATAATTCGAACATTCGTCGTACAGCATGAAGAAGAAAATAAGGAAATTTTGCATCAATTTGACGAACAACTTTCCTTCATCCCAAGCCTATCTTTTGCTGCCTGCCCAAAATTAGCCACAAGCGATTTGTTGATTGATCGAGATTCGTGGGATGGGCGCAATTACCAACCAGAACAACGAGAATGGTTCATGCCCACTGGCAGCTGAAATTTATAAATATATGGAGGGAGACCAAATTAGGCCCCCCTCTGGAACTGCAAAAAAATCCAATCTTTCTCAAAAATTCAATCAAACTCCAAAACTTCAACGTCTTCAAAAAAATCACTAACCGTTGATAATTCAACCTCATCGACCAGTTTCACACATATTAGATTTTCAATAGCTCTAGAGCATGCGACATATATGATTTTACGATTTTCTGACAATATATCCTTGGAAGAAAATATGTTCTTAAAATTGTAATCCCTCCAAAAAAACTCATCAACCACCACTAACACATTCTGTATCCCAGAGCCTTTAGTTTTATGCATCGTAATATAATTTGTTTTTTCACCAAGATAATCGTAGTAGCAAATTACATCCTTCAGAGTCAGATCAAAACCAAAGTAATTGGTATAGAAAATTTCCCGTTTGCAATCACGCTCTAGATCTCGGAACTCATACTCATCAATTTCAAATCCAGACTTCGATAGCCTACTGTGAGTATTCAGCCCTCCTATGAACGCCTCTTTGAACTCCCTGTACCGGTGAGAGCCTTCAAGTTGTTCTAGGAACAGGTCTTTTCTCTTAATGAATCGATCGTAAGCCTCTGACCTTTTAATCAATTTTAACTCAAAGGCACGACGGGTTAAATCATGGATCGGCACTGTCAAATCAAAGATACTACTCAATGACCTTAACAAAATCTCTTTATCATTTACGCTATCTATCAAAAAACCAGACTTCTTAACCTGCTCAATAACTTTCCAATGTTCATTAGAGGCAAAAGCTTCGTACAAATTGTACAAATCCAAAAAATGGCAAGCGCTTAGAATTTTCTCTAAGTTCTCATTAGTTGACTGACCAAACCTAGAGTTAAAAATCTCATAAAGCCGCCCAAAGCCCGCCTTTGAAGCAATCGCTTTATTGGTTAGCATTAAAGTTTTATAATCGACTGAAGCCTGAGTCTTTTCAATCAACCTGTATAGTTTATTCTGGTATGCCTCCTTTTGTTCAGACGAACTACTACTATGCGGCTTATCCGTATGAACTGCACAAAAAAGCTTCACTCGTCCTTGACGTGACTCCAAGCTTTCACTTTCACCCCCATCCATCTTTTTGAGTGCAACTTTCTGCTCTAGACCATCATCTCTTAGTTTATTTATAAATTTTATAACCTGTTCTGAACACCTAAAATTATCCTCCTTGTTAATCTTATGAAGAGCCCCTGAAAGGACATACGCGTCGACATCTCCGATGCCATCTTCATAAATCCCCTGCATAGAGTCTCCAAAAAAACCAAATGTGACATCGGTACCCGCCGCAACATAATCAAGAAAAACCTTAACAACATCAGGCGAAGTGTCTTGATACTCATCAACAAAAATATAGTCGTATTTATCCGATAGAATTTTCCTTAATTTTGGATATTTCCTAAAAAGTGAAACTGCAACCTTTATTAGCCCATCGTGTCCAAAACTCAATTCGCGCAAACTATCAAACGCTGTTTCATTATAAGTTATCTTATGACTTGGGACACGATTGATAGCGTCTTTTATCTCTCCATTCAAATGTCGAATTTTTTCATTTAGCGCTTCATTCGCGGTCGATGACTTATTATCATAGTCACGCTTTCCCAAAACCTTATCTTCTTTATATCCCAATATAAAATATGCCTTATCAGCGTATTTTTCATATTTCTTTTTGTATCGATCATGCTCTAACTTTTTATACTCTTTCTCATCCTCCATTGCCTCCCCAGCTACAAATTCATCCAGCTGAAAAATCTCATGAATTATTTTATGTATATCAAGCTTGTAGGATTTGATAATTCCATTCAAGAAGGAATGAATGGTGCTTATGCTATGTAAGTCGCCAGCACGCGCCTTAATTTCATTTGCGGCCAGATTTGTATGAGTAATACAGGCGACCTTTTTGTCTGGCATACTTCTAGATAAATGATCAAGCAACTTCTTTAAAGTTTCGGTTTTTCCACTACCCGCGCCCCCCTGAAGCAAAAAACTCGTCTCACTTTCCAGGCATGATAGCACCTGATTAAAAGGCGTTATTTTGATATCCATACCAAACCCTCCTCAATGTAAGCAGGTATCCGCCAAGTAACTTGATCATCAGTTAGCGCCAAGTACAACAAGGACGAAGCAAAGGCAGATTTCTTATCCAAAACCTTATCTATTAGATCATAAGCATCGAGATTTTCTTTAAACGCTTCCCTGTTTTTCAAGCCATTAATTCCATCCAAATTATTAATAATAATATCTTTATTTAAATGTACGAATGCATCCTCAAAGCTTCGTGCATGGTAACCGACTTCATACTTCTGATATGCAATGAACATATTGTCGTAGGAGTGAGCCAACTCATGCTTTACCAACTTACCAAACCAGTCAGTAAACTTTACACTCTCTGAGAACTCAGGAGCCTCGTAATAATATTTTAACGTCGCATTACTTATATGATCTGCTTCCGCGACCTTAGATGCGGGATAGATAATTTTAGGGACAGGCTTTGTTGAGTCATACCCTTTTTTGGTTGTATCTATATCAGTTATGACCAAAGTTTTTATCTCTAAAAACTCAAGAAAATTTTTAAACGCTTTGGCATTTGCCCCGACTTCCAGGATGGTGACATTTTGAGAAAACAGGGATATGTGATTCTGATCACGCTGTGGGGACTTATCAAACAGCTCCACAAAATAAGGCCAAAGCATACGCTCCGTGACACCCTCAATAAAAATTACTTTACTTGCAAAAAACAACTCACATGAATTTAGGGTTAAAAATTGCTCAAGAAACTTAAACGATGCCTTATCATCTCCGTATTTTTCTTTAAGATCCGAGTAAAAGTTTTTTATGCGGGTGCGCCCATCTGAATTCTGCAAATATCGTATATCTTTAAAGTCGCACTGAGAGACAATATGAGATGAATGGGTTGTGATCACAGCCTGTATGTTATTTATCTCCTTTAAAATGTTTTTTATTTGATTGGCAAAGACATATTGCATTTGTGGATGAGTGTGCGCTTCTGGCTCCTCAATAAAAAGCAAATTTATATTTTTTCCGCTTTTAGCGAAAGACTCTTTCTTTATCTCTACACTCAAAAGCAAATATAGGATATTCATGTGCCCAAGACCATTGAACGTCTCTGGTAGAAACTGAGAGCGCTCGCCGTATACAACCTGGGAACTGTTCTCTAAAATCTCATTAGACTCTAGATTTGAAACAATTTTAATATCCTCTATCCCCAAAAACGCCTTGGACGTTTTCAAGAACGGCTCAAAAAATTCTGTATAACTCTGTTCAAGACTTTCATCTATTTTTAGAAGCAAATTATTAATTGGATCAAAATCAGTAGTGTCTTTGTTTGCCTTATTAAAGTATTGCGTCGTAAGCTTGGAAAGCATTTTTTTGCCCCCTTCACTGCTTGCGACGTCACGCTTGGCATGGATTATTTGAAAATTTATTAGATCCCTAATTAAAGAAATATCTTTCTTTACAAGCCTCCCCCTATTATCCTTTAGAAGGTCATCATCGTTGAGGTACGCGTACACATTTGTTTGCAAATATTTTTCTAAATTTTTACGAAAGAACCTTTCTTTCTCGCCATCGAACTGCTCTAGATCCCGAAGTAAAAAATCCTTATTTATAACGCACTCAAAGAGGATTTTGACTTTATTGGTTTTGCTATCAAGATCCAGTAAAAACTCTGACAAATATCGAAGATTATCACCTTCGCCATACTCAATTTCCAAACGCATATTGATTGACAAAGAAAAGACATCACTCGCGTGATCAATAGCAATTATTTCTTTACGAGCAGCGAGTGGAAAGTCATTATAATTAAAGCCACTCCCGGGCTCATAGAATTTTTCGAACAACACAAGCAACGATGTTTTCCCGCTATTATTCCTACCAATCAATAGTGACAAGCTATCTCTCAAGTCTAGAGTTACGTCTTGCAACGCTCTAAAATTCCCTGCCGATATTTTTGTAATTTTCACGTGATTATCTTATATCCGTATAAAGTTAATAGTCGCCCGAACCTAAATAAACGGTCGAACTGATTAATAATCAAAGATTGATCACTACTATCGCGCAATTGCTTTCCATTAACCCCCCATCTAAAAGCCTAGTAATTAGGTATTTAAAATAAGCGCATCCCAATACCAAGTCCACAAAACACTCTGAGCGGAACCTGTGAGAAGCAAATAAGGCTATGAAATGGCTAGGCCCCCTCTGTTTTGACGGGCTCAAGCTTAGCGCAAAACTGGCCATATGCCAGCCGACTCAAGGTTTTAGTATGCGGACATATGTTGGTTATTACGCAGAATTAAGAGTGAGGGGCGTCGTACTTGTACATGCGGATGATATAGCTCACACACCCCATTAAAATTAGTTAAAGGGTAGGATTAGAGATAGAAATGAAATGTTTTTATTCTTAACACGTTGATATATATAGAACAATTCTGTTTTTTCGACTCCTGGTGCCGCACCATATCTCAAAGCCCCGCAATGCGGGGCTTTGTGGTTTCTGGGATTTGGGAAACCGCAAAAAAGTCAAATCACCTTTTCGGCCGAAATGCCCAAAAAGCGTCCACACTTAAAATCTCGGGTTGCTTGCCTCATTCCAAATCTCGATTTCTATGACGCCTTGCTCAGCTCAACGTCAGTCCCGGTAGACGTACTCCCCAAACCCACCGACCCACCAAAAACCACCCTCAACCCCGCCTCCCAGGTTTTATTCAAAATTATGGCTAGCCAATAATTATGCCGCCCTCATAAAACCAATAATTCCCCCAGCCACCTATCCGTGCCACCTGACCCGACCGAAAAAAAAACCCATCAATTTTCCCGATTGCTCCCCACCCCTCACCACGCTAACCTCCCCCCGTCGCCGCCACCCAGCGACCGGGCCTGAGAACCCGATTTGATGCAGGCGCCAATAGCGCCACGCATTCGTTTTTCACAACGAACGTGCTGCTCTCACTCAATATGGGAGTTCCACCAATGACCGCAACAAATCCACCCGCACTCACCACCCTCGGCGTCACCCCTTTCTCCTTTCATTCCGACCAACCTCTGTTCCGCGTCAACAGCGGCGTTTCCCTGCATGAAGCCTTGCACCACGTTTCCGATTTGCTCCACGTCGCCAAGTTGCTCGCAGAGGATGCGGCGATGACGAAGGAGACGGACCGTTATGCCTGGGCGTCGCATTATTTGCAGGAGATGAGCAAGGCGGTGATTGATGATGTGGTGAAGGTGTTGGCGTCGCCCTGTAATGCTGAGCAGTAAGGGGTAAATGGGGTGGCCGGGCGGGCGCTATCGCGGGCAAGCCCGGCTCCCACATAAAAGCGCTTTTAGGCGAATTGGCCGCCTTTTTTGCGCAGGTAGATCATCTGCGCAGTCACGCCAATAACCAGCGCCAGCGCTATGCTGCCTTGTGCGCCGAGCAGCACGGGGGATTGCAGGTCTGTCACGAACGGGTGCCCGTCGGGCACGCGGCGCAGTGTTTCGGATACGGTGGGTACCATCAGGAAAAACGCGGTCAGGCTCAGGAAGATTGTTTCCAGGTATGCGCGTGCGCGGCCCAGCCAGGTTATGTGCCCTGCTGCATATCCGGCCGCGAGCAGGGCAAGGGTGATGATGCCGATGATGTTGCTCACGGGCTGTTTGGCGACCAGGAATACGCTGAAGGCGCCGATCAGCATTGATGCCAGGTAGAGCTTGCCGGGTGTTGAGCGGGGCACGATGCGGCCGTGGCGGATGAACATGTAGGCGGCCAGGGGGATGGCGGGCAGGCTGCCGAGGGTGTGGAGCCAGCCGAGGGGGGAGATTCCGAACATGGTGTGTGTCCCGTGTGGGTGGATGATGTGCATAAACGCGCCGCGCTGGAAACGTTCATCGCGATGGCGGCGGCGCGCTATGATCTGGGGATCAGCTTAGTGAAGGCGTGGCCGCGCAGACATGATGAATCCCCTCGATAATTTGATCATTCATCCGGAAATGCAGTTGGAGGGGCTGGCCAAAGGCGATCTGTTGTCGCAGGTGCTGGCGCAGATTCGTCTGACGGGGGACCGGGTGTATTCCTCTGCGCTGGCCGACCAGCAGCCACTCGAGCTGGATGAAAACAGCGCGCATATCTGCGTGCTTCAGCAAGGCCAGTTGCAACTGGAGGGCGGCGGCCACGCGCCGAGTACGCTGCAACAGGGCGATGTACTGTTGCTTCCTCACGACCCCACGGGCATCACGCTGACGGCGTGCGATGGGCCGGCCAGTGTGGTGGTGTGTCGGTTCTGGTTCGACGCGAGCAGTTTCCAGGCGATGCTGTTTGCCCTGCCCCGGCTTATTCATATTCGGCAAACCGAAGCCGCCGCCTGGGCCGAAGGCATCCTGCATTTCATGTTGCTTGAGGCCCATGACACGCAGCCGGGCGGGGCGTTGATGATTTCCCGCCTGATTGATTTGGTGGTGATCCGCATCCTGCGCACTTGGGTGCAGCAAGGGGCTGCGTCGGGATGGCTGGGCGGGTTGTCGGATGCGCGTATCGCGCGGGCGCTCAGGGCTATTCATGCAGCGCCGGGCCAGCAGTGGCGCATTGATGCGCTGGCGGAAGTGGCCGGTATGTCGCGTTCCAATTTCTGCGAGCGGTTCAGCGCGTTGGTGGGGCGCTCGCCGTTGCGGTACCAGAATGAGTGGCGGCTGACCTTGGCCAAAAGCATGCTCGCCAAGCAGGAAGGTCGCATCGGTGAGGTGGGTTTTGCGATTGGCTATGAGTCCGAGGCTGCGTTCAGTCGGGCTTATAAAGCCTTTTTCGGGCGCTCGCCTCGGGATGATAACGCCCGGCCAGTCTAGGCCGGGCGTGCCGGTGTATCAGTGCCCGGCGCTTTGCCCGCCGTCCACATGCAGGATCTCACCGGTGACAAACCCGGCGCTCTCCAGGTAGGTGATCGCTTGGGCGATATCACTCACTTCGCCCATGCGCCCTACCGGGTGCAATTGCCCCAATGCGGCGTGGGAATCTTCGCCATGCATCGGCGTCTTGATGATGCCCGGGCTTACCGCGTTCACCCGAATGCCGCGTTTGGCGTATTCAATCGCCAGGGATTTGGTCGCGGCGTTCAGCCCGCCTTTGGTGAGGCTGGCGAGTACCGAAGGCACGCCGTCGATGGCGTGATCGACCAGGCTGGTGGTGACATTGACGATGTGGCCGGCGCCGTGTTTTTCCATCTCGGCGATGGCCAGTTGGGTGATGTAGAAAAACCCGTTGAGGTTCACCGCCAGCACGTTGGCGTAGTCGTCCTGGGTGTAGGCGGTGAAGGGTTTGGCGATGAAGATGCCGGCGTTGTTGATCAGGCTGTCGACGCGCCCGAAAGTGGCCAGGGCTTCGCGGATGACGCGCTGGGCGGTGGCCGGGTCGGCGATGTCGCCGGGCACCGTGAGGATGTTCGGGTCGGTGGATGGCTGGATCGAGCGCGAGGTGGCAACCACGCGGTAATCGAGGGCGCGGTAGGCTTGGACAACGGCAGCGCCGATGCCTTGGGAGGCGCCGGTGATGATCACGACTTTGCTCATTGTGTTTCTCCGGTAAGGGCTTGGGATCTGCGGTATTCGGTGGTGGTGACGCCGGCGTAGCCCCAGTTATCGGTGTCGATTTCTTCGATGACGATGTGGGTCAGGTCCGAGCGCTTGTTGAGCACGCGTTCGAGGGTTTCGGTGAACTCGGCAATGACCTGGGCTTTTTGCTCAGGGGTCACGCCGTCACGGGTGATGCGCAGGCTGACGAAGGGCATGGTGATGGCTCCAGTGGTCGGCCATCGGGGTGATGGGCCGGCAGTGGGGTCAATTTAGGCGTGCGCTGAGGTGAGATAAATGGGGGTTTGAGTACTACATTAGTGATGTGGTGTAACAAGTTCTTACGGTACTTCTACACGATTGGACGCCACCTATTGGCGTCCGCAAAACTGATAAAAAACCATGCTTGATCGTTGACGGCGGGACGCGGAGCGTCCCAAGAGGCGTTCCCACGCAGAGCGGGGGAACGATCACCGGCGCTGATCCAAAGGCATAAAAAAACCCCGAACCAGTCGGGGTTTTTTATCGCCTGGCATCAGGCGCGACGTGCGATCAATTAGAAAACGTTGATCGGGTAGTCGGCGAACAGACGGATTTCGTTACCGCCTACGTTGTAGTTGCTGGCGTTGCTGGAGACGCGCAACCAGGACGCACGAGCGCGCAGGCTCAGGTCTTTGGCTGGGCCGCTTTGAACGACATATTTGAACTGGTTGAAGATTTCACGTTCGGTGCCACTGCCACGGTTGGAACCGTCGTCAATGTTGGTGCCGCGCACGTAAGCGATGTTGTAGGTCAGGCCAGGCACGCCGAAGGCGCTGAAGTCCAGGCCGTAGCCTGCTTGCCAGGAGCGCTCGTCCTTGCCGTTAAAGTCGGACCAGTAGGAGTTGGCCAGCAGGATGGTATTGCCGCCGTCGCCGATACCGCCAGCGTTGCGGTAGCCGCCGTACAGGTAGCCGGTGTCGCCGGTGCTGCGCTGGTGAGCGAGGGTGAAGCTGTGCGGGCCAACAGCCCAGGTAGCGCCCAGGCTCCAGATTTTGTTGTCGCGGGCGTCCGCATCACCTTGGTTTTCCAGGGCGAAGCTGCGGTCCAGCTTGGTTTTGTAGCCGTTGAAGTCAAAGGTCAACGATTGTTTTTCTGGCAGGGCCAGCACGTAGTTGACGTTGACGTATTGCTTCTTCAGCACGTCCTGCATGTTGGAGGCGTACAACGCGGCCGACAGGCTTTCGGTGAATTTGTAGCTACCACCGATGTAGTCGATGCTTTTCAGCGCGCCACTGTCGGAACCCTCGGCGCTCTTGCGAGCTTCCTTGGTGAAGTGACCAGCGTCCAGTTGCAGGCCGGCGATCTCTTTGGAAACGATCGACGTACCGGTGTAGGTTTCCGACAACAGACGGGAGTTGTCGTACTGCAACACAGGCACAGCCGGCATCTGGTCACCGTACTTGAGTACAGTGTTAGAGACACGGAACTTGACGGCAGCGCCGCCCTTGGCCAGGTCGTTGGCTGCTTCGCCGCTGTCGCCTTGCTTGAAGAAGTCGATACCGCCAGCGCCGCTGCGACCTTTACCGCCGTCCAGGCGAATGGCGTATTGGCCGATCACGTCCACACCCACACCGACGGTGCCTTGGGTGAAGCCGGACTCGAACTTGCCGATGAAGCCCTGGCCCCATTCGGCTTTGTCTTGCTTGCCGTTTTTGTAGTCACGGCTGATGTAGGCGTTACGTGCTGCGATGTTCAGGTGGCTGTCGTCCACGAAACCCTTGGATTGCTCCTGGTCGTTAGCCATTGCTGCCGATGCGCTCAAAATCCCCAGAGCGATCAGACTCATCCGTTGCTTCAACATTTCTTATATTCCTTATTACTGGTTGAGTACGCGCTGTGACACCAGGCTCCGTGTCGCTTTTCTGGTGTCGACGTTATCCAAAAAAAGAAGGCCCGCGGACGACTGAACTGCCGCGGGCCTTTTTTTATTGGATGAGTCATGGCGGTGAGCCACAGGCGTTGGGCGCAATCCTATGCGCGCGTTGAACTATGTGTCAATTTCGTGAATCGTCTGTATTTAGGCGAAATAATTCTAAGCGGTGCATTCCAAGGCCTTCGCTCAGGCCTGAAAAATCGTCTGATTAGTCAAGAAAACACATTATGTAACATTTTAGCCGAGGGTGTGTTTGCGAGCTCGTGGGCAACAGGCACCTACAACTTCTAAATTTCACGCGGTCAATGTGGGAGCTGGCTTGCCTGCGAAAGCGGTATACCTGCTGGAGAGTCGCTGGCTGACAGAATGCCATCGCAGGCAAGCCAGCTCCCACAATGGATCTAGGTGGGCTTCAGTTTTTCAGCAGTTCGCACAGCGCTTGCAGCTCATCCTCACTGAACAACCCCGCCGGGTAGCGTTCACTCATCACGCTGCGCACGTCAGGCTGTTGCTGCCTCACCTGTCGCGAGCCGTTTGCCTTCAACCATAGCGCCAGCGCATGGATCGCATCACCGCTAACCCGCGTCGGGTGGAACGGGCGCGTGTAGATCAGGTTGATATCGGCATTCATTCCAGCGCTCTCTCCTACTGCGTGAGCGGCTAACTTACTCAAGGTTTGTGACAGAACTGTGCAGTCATCACCTTGGGCCACTGTGGCAACACCGATACAAGAGCTATGCCAATGTCCCGTGTTTATAGGCATTCGGGCACAAAAAAGCCCGCAACCTAGCCAGGCTGCGGGCTTGCTGTAAGGGCTTTAAACAGGTAGCGCTCGGCGTTCACTCAAACGCTGTTACAACCGCACTCAATTTTTGTGCGGTGCCGGCTGTTGTTGGGTCAGGCAATGGATATTGCCGCCGCCCAGTAACAGTTCACGGCCCGGCACCATTACCACTTCGTGCTGCGGGAACAGGTTCTGCAGGATCTCTTTGGCCTGGCTGTCCAGCGGGTCGTCGAAGCTCGGCGCGATGATGCCGCCGTTGACGATCAGGAAGTTCACGTAGGAACCGGCCAAACGCACAGTCGGATTACGTTCCTGGGAACCGTCGACCGGGTCGACACCGGCGCATTCCTCTTCGGTCGCGTACAACGGGCCCGGGATCGGCATTTTATGCACTGTGAACGGGCGGCCTTTAGCGTCTGTGCTGCTTTGCAGCACGGCCATGGCGGCGTGGCAGCGCGCAAAGTTAGGGTCTTGCGGGTCATCGGTCCAGGCCAGCAACACTTCGCCGGGGCGCACGTAGCAGCAAAAGTTATCCACATGGCCGTCGGTTTCGTCGTTGAACAGGCCATCCGGCAACCAGATGACTTTATCCACCGCCAAATGGTCACGCAGCACCGCTTCGATGGCCGCGCGGTCCAGATGCGGGTTGCGATTGCGGTTCAACAGGCACTCTTCGGTGGTGATCACCGTGCCTTCGCCGTCGACATGGATCGAACCGCCTTCCAGCACGAAGCCTTCGGTGCGGTAGCGCGGCACGCGCTCGATCTCGAGGATCTTGCCGCCCACCTGCGAATCGCGGTTCCACGGCGCATACAGGCCGCCGTCAAAGCCGCCCCAGGCGTTGAAATCCCAGTTCACGCCGCGCACTTCGCCACTGTTATTGATCACAAAGGTCGGGCCGGTGTCGCGCACCCAGGCGTCGTCGTTGGACATTTCCACCACGCGGATATTGGGCACATCCAGGCGCGCACGGGCGTTCTCGTACTGGCCGGCGGACACCGCGACGGTCACCGGTTCAAAGCGCGCAATCGCCTTGGCCACCGCCACGTGAGCGGCCTGCGCCGGCTTGCCGCCCAGGCGCCAGTTGTCCGGGCGCTCGGGCCAGATCATCCAGGTTTGGGTTTGCGGCGCCCATTCGGCAGGCATGTAGAAGCCATCGGCGCGAGGTGTGCTGTGCAGGGTGGTCATGGCGTTCAGGACTCCGAATGGGGTGAAGGCCGACTTTATAACGGATAAAAATCGGCTTTAAAAGTGATAAAAGATCATTAATGACAAATATGACAGCGGTTAGTCGATAACAATCGAAAACCTACAGTGGCTCATCGAGCACCTTCGACACCCTGTCGACAAAGAAATCCACGCTGCGTTTAGACGTCACCCTCGGCGGCTTGATCTTGAGGATGTTGAGGCAGTCGCCGGTCGGCAGCATGGAAACCCAACTCGCGCAGGCGATCAAGGCAACCCTTCTTCACCCGAGTATGCTTGCGCCGCCCCGTTGCGCAACTCAAGCTATGCTCTGGCTTAATGTCTGTCTTGGAAAAAAGGCTCTCTGAATGCGCATTCTCATCACCGGCGGCGCCGGCTTCATCGGTTCTGCCCTGGTTCGTCACCTGATTCAACACACCGAGCACGAAGTGCTCAACCTGGACAAACTCACCTACGCCGGCAACCTGGAGTCACTCACCAGCATCGCCGCCAACAGCCGCTATGAGTTCGTGCAGGCCGATATCATCGACCAGGCCGCCGTCAGCGCCGTGCTGGCGCGCTTTGAGCCGCAGGCCATCATGCACCTGGCCGCCGAGTCGCACGTCGACCGTTCCATTGATGGCCCCTCGGACTTTATCCAGACCAACATCGTCGGCACCTACAGCCTGCTGGAAGCCACCCGCGCCTATTGGCAGACCCTGGAGGAACCGGCCAGGAGCGCGTTCCGCTTCCACCATATTTCCACCGACGAAGTGTACGGCGACCTCCACGGTGTGGACGACTTGTTCACCGAAACCACGCCTTACGCACCCAGCTCGCCGTATTCGGCCAGTAAAGCCGCCTCCGACCACCTGGTGCGCGCCTGGCAGCGCACCTATGGCCTGCCGGTGCTGCTGACCAACTGCTCGAACAACTACGGGCCATTCCACTTCCCCGAAAAGTTGATCCCGCTGGTGATCCTCAACGCCCTCGCCGGCAAGCCACTGCCGGTCTACGGCGACGGGTTGCAAGTGCGCGACTGGCTGTTCGTCGAAGACCACGCCCGCGCCTTGTTCAAAGTGGTCACCGAAGGTGTGGTCGGCGAGACCTACAACATCGGCGGTCACAACGAGCAAAAGAACATCGACGTGGTACGCGGCATCTGCGGCCTGCTCGAAGAACTGGCGCCACAGCGCCCGGCCGGTGTGGAGAAATTCACCGACCTGATCACCTTCGTCAAAGACCGCCCGGGCCACGACCAGCGCTACGCGATCGACGCGAGCAAGATCGAACACCAGCTGGGCTGGGTCCCGGAAGAAACCTTTGAAACCGGCCTGCGCAAAACCGTGCAGTGGTACCTCGATAACCTGGACTGGTGCCGCAGGGTCCAGGACGGCAGCTATCAAGGCGAGCGCCTGGGCAATACCGACCCAAAAGACCTGATCGCATAAGGTTCTGATCACACGACCCGTTCACCCGGCGAGGGAAACCAATGAATGTAATCGCGACCAAGCTGCCCGAAGTCTTGATCCTCGAGCCGAAGGTATTTGGCGATGAGCGTGGCTTTTTTTATGAGAGTTTCAACGCCAAGGCGTTTGCCCAAGCCTCCGGCCTGCAGCTGGAGTTTGTGCAGGACAACCACTCTCGCTCGCAAAAGGGCGTGCTGCGTGGCTTGCACTACCAGATAGAAAACACCCAGGGCAAACTCGTGCGGGTGACCGCCGGTGAGGTCCTGGACGTGGCGGTGGATATTCGCCGCAGTTCGCCCACTTTCGGCCAGTGGACCAGCGTGCGCCTGTCCGCCGAAAACAACCGCCAACTGTGGGTTCCAGAGGGGTTTGCCCATGGGTTTGTAGTGCTCAGCGACTACGCCGAGTTCCTCTACAAGACCACTGACTACTACACGCCTTCGGCTGAGCGTTGTATTCGCTGGGACGACCCGGAGCTCAAGATTGACTGGCAGTTTGAGGGCACCCCAACCTTGTCCGCCAAGGATCAGATCGGCAAGGCCCTGGCAGACGCCGATCTGTTTGCATGACCGGCGAGTGCCTTGCACGCCGGCCCTAGGCATAATGCGCCTGTCCCCACAGGCGCATGACTCCCATGACTCCACCCCTCCCGCGTAGACCTCGCTGGCGCAGCCTCGCCTTACTGGCGTTGTGCCTGGCACCGCTGCTGTGGCCGCTGGAGCATCTGGCCGAGCGCTATTACCGCAGCGAACTGGCCGGGCAGAACCGCCAAACCCTCGACCTGTATGTCGCCAACCTGCTCGGCACCTTGCACCGCTATGAAGTGCTGCCGCAGATACTCGGTGACTTGCCGGCCCTGCGCACCGCGCTGGATGCGCCCCAGGTCAGCGCCAACCTGACCAACGCCAACCTGCTGCTCAAGGAGGTTGCCGCTCAGGCCGGGGTGGAAGTGATGTACTTGATGGACACTACCGGCAAGACCCTCGCCGCCTCCAACTGGGACAAGCAGGACAGTTTTGTCGACCGTAATTTCTCGTTCCGGCCCTATTTCAGCGAAGCCATGGCCGGGCGTCTGGGGCGGTTTTTCGGCTTGGGCACCACCTCGGCCAAACGCGGCTACTTCTTCGCCGCCGCCGTGCGCGACGGCGCCAAAATAATCGGCGTGCTGGTGGTCAAGGTCGACCTGGACCACACCGAAAGCCTGTGGGGCAAAACCCCTGAGCAACTGCTGGTGACCGACCATAACGGCGTGGTCATCCTCACCTCGCGCCCGCAATGGCGCTTCCGGGCGACCCGGCCGCTCACGGAAGAAGAGCGCCAGGCAATCATCGCCATCCAGCCCTACCCGACCCGCGACCCGCAGCCGCTGGCGTTGAGCACCACGGCGTGGCTGCGCCAATCCACGGCCATCGCCGAAACCGGCTGGACCGTGGAAATCCTCGCACCGCGCTCGCTGATCAATCGCCCGGTGCGCACCGTGGTGGCCGTCGGCGGCGCGACGTTATTGGTGTTGATGCTATTGCTGGGTTTGATGATGCAGCGCCGTCGCCATTACCTGGAACGCATCGCCTTCGAAGCCAAGGCCCGCCGCGAGCTGGAAGCGCGTGTGATCGAGCGCACCAGCGACCTCGAAGGCCTTAACCGCCGACTCAAACAGGAAGTGCTGGAGCGTGAACACGCCCAGCAGGAACTGGTGCGCGCCCAGGATGACCTGGTGCAGGCCGGCAAGCTGTCGGCGCTGGGCACCATGTCGGCGAGTATCAGCCACGAACTCAACCAGCCGCTGGCGGCGATCCGCAGCTACGCGGAAAACGCCGAGATCCTGCTCGACCACGAACGCACCAACGACGCCCGTGGCAACCTCAAGCTGATCAGCGAACTGACCGGGCGCATGGCCTCGATCATCGCGCACCTGCGCGCCTTCGCCCGCCGCGACCGCCACGCCCCGGAAAGCGTGGCCCTGCAACCGGCGCTCGACGATGCCTTGGCGTTACTGGCCAAACGGCGGCGTTCGATGGAAGTCGAATTGATCCGCGATTTACCCGAGGCGACCTTGTGGGTGCAAGCCGGCGAAACCCGCCTGCGCCAGGTGCTCGGCAACCTGCTGGCCAACGCCCTCGACGCCCTTACCGAAAAAGGCCCGCCGCGCAAATTGTGGCTCAGTGCCCAAACCACCGAACAGGGCGTCAACCTGTACATTCGCGACAACGGCCCAGGTTTTTGCATGGAAGCCCTGGGCCGCGCCAGCGAGCCGTTCTACACCACCAAGACCCGCACCCAGGGCTTGGGGCTGGGCCTGGCGATCTGTGAGACGTTGATGCGTGCCTTTGGCGGCGAATTGCTGTTCGCCAATCACAAGGAAGGCGGCGCGCTGTTAACCCTGAAATTGCGTGCCGGCTCGCCGGGCGTGAGTCTGCAACCGTCCGAGGACCGCAGTGTATGAGTATCGATAACCAGATCCAGGTGGTGTTGATCGACGACGATCCACACTTGCGTCAGGCCCTGTGCCAGACCCTGGACCTGGCCGGGCTGAAAGTCCTGACTCTGGGCGAAGCCACCGGCCTCACGGCGCGCCTGTCCCGCGATTGGCCGGGCGTGGTGGTCAGCGATATCCGCATGCCCGGCATGGACGGCCTGGAGCTGCTGGCCGAACTGCACGGCCAGGACCCGGACCTGCCGGTGTTGCTGATAACCGGCCACGGCGATGTGCCGCTGGCGGTGCAAGCCATGCGCGCCGGGGCCTATGACTTCCTCGAAAAACCCTTCGCCAGCGACGCCCTGCTCGACAGCGTGCGCCGCGCACTGGCCCTGCGCCGCCTGGTGCTGGACAACCGCAGCCTGCGCCTGGCCCTCAGTGATCGTCAGCAACTGAGCACGCGCCTGGTCGGGCATTCGCCGCAGATGCTGCGCCTGCGTGAACAGATCGGCGCCCTGGCGGCGACCCGCGCCGACGTGTTGATCCTCGGTGAAACCGGCGCCGGCAAAGAGGTGGTGGCCCGCGCCCTGCACGACCTGTCGAGCCGCCGCAGCGGGCCGTTTGTGGCGATCAACGCCGGCGCCCTGGCGGAATCGGTGGTCGAAAGCGAGCTGTTCGGCCATGAGCCCGGCGCCTTTACCGGCGCGCAGAAACGCCGTATCGGCAAGTTCGAGTTCGCCAATGGCGGCACGCTGTTCCTCGATGAAATCGAAAGCATGAGCCTGGACGTGCAGGTCAAGCTGCTGCGCCTGTTGCAGGAGCGAGTGGTCGAGCGCCTGGGCGGCAATCAGTTGATCCCGCTGGATATCCGCATCATCGCCGCCACCAAGGAAGACCTGCGCCAGGCCGCCGACCAGGGACGCTTCAGGGCCGACTTGTATTACCGTCTCAACGTGGCGCCGCTGCGCATTCCGCCGCTGCGCGAGCGCGGTGAAGATGCACTGATGTTGTTCCAGCATTTTGCCGATGAAGCCAGCAGCCGCCACGGCCTGCCGTTGCACGAACTGCAACCGGGCCAACGCGCCCTGCTGTTGCGCCACAGCTGGCCGGGCAATGTGCGTGAACTGCAAAATGCAGCCGAGCGCTTTGCCCTTGGGCTGGAGCTGGCACTCGATGCCACGGCGGACAACCCCGCCGCGGGCGTGCTGACGTCAACCTCTGGCGGTTTGAGCGATCAAGTCGAGCAGTTCGAAAAAAGCCTGATCGCCGCCGAACTGACCCGCCCCCACAGCTCGGTGCGCAGCCTCGCCGAAGCCCTGGGCATCCCGCGCAAAACCCTGCACGACAAACTGCGCAAGCACGGCCTGAATTTCGCCGACAGCGCCAGCCACAGCGCCGACGACGAATGACCCGCCAAGAGACCGCCATGAACCGCGACAGCCGCTACCTGGAATCGATCCTTCACCACGACATTCCCCTCACCCGGGAAATGGGCCTCAAGGTGCTCGACTGGCAACACAGCCAACTGCAGTTGCACCTGCCCTTGCAGGCCAATATCAACCACAAGAGCACCATGTTTGGCGGCAGCCTCTATTGCGGCGCCGTGTTGGCGGGTTGGGGTTGGCTGCACCTGAGACTGCGTGAAGAAGGTGTTGAAGACGGGCATATCGTGATTCAGGAAGGGCAGATCAGTTATCCGCTGCCGGTGACTCAGGATGCGATCGCCATTTGCGCGGCGCCGCAAGACAAGGTGTGGAAGCGCTTTGTGGCGACGTACCAGCGCCATGGCCGGGCGCGGCTGGCGTTGGAGACGTGGATTGTGAATGAGGGCAGTGAGGAACGGGCCGTTAACTTTATTGGCCAATACGTCCTGCACCGCTAACTGCCACAACACAAACCAACTGTGGGAGCGGGCTTGCTCGCGAAAGCGGAGTGTCAGTCACTGTGTATGTGTCTGATACACCGTATTCGCGAGCAAGCCCGCTCCCACATTTTGATTTGCTGTGGCTTTAAGATCTGGCCAAAGTCAGTAACCTTTCACGCCACGCTGCCTTGGCCGGCAACGCCAGAAAAAACGGGTTTAACAACGAAGCCCGCGCCGGATAGCTGAACGGCGCACCACTCAACTCCAGCACCTCACCACCCGCCCCTTCCAGCACACCCTGGGCTGCGGCCGTGTCCCACTGTGACGTCGGCGCCAGGCGCGGGTAGCAATCGGCGCTGCCTTCGGCCAGCAGGCAGAATTTCAGCGAGCTGCCGATATTCGCCAGCTTCAGCTCACCCAGGCCTTCGCTCAAGCCACTGAGCAGGCGTTCCTGCTCCGGGCTGCTATGGCGGCGGCTGGCGACCACGGTAAAGGCCTCGCCCGCAGCCGGGGTCTGGCGTACCTGGATCTGCTTGGGTGCTTCACTTACATCCGAGCGCCACGCGCCCAGGCCCGCGCCACCGAAGTAGCAGCGGCCACTGGTGGGCATCGACACCACGCCAAATACCACGCGGCCTTGCTCGATCAACGCAATGTTGACGGTAAATTCTTCGCTGCCGGAAATAAATTCCTTGGTGCCGTCCAGCGGGTCCACCAACCACCAGCGCTGCCAGCCGGCGCGCACGTTCTGGTCGATATCGGCATCTTCCTCGGACAGCACCGGGATGCTCGGGTCCAGGGCGGTAAGGCCCGCCAGGATCAGGTGGTGAGCCGCCAGGTCGGCCGCCGTCACCGGCGAATCATCCGCCTTGGAGGTGACCGCCACGTCCGCACGCCAATACGGCAGGATGACTTCACCCGCCTGGCGCGCCAGCTCGATCACAGGGGCAATAAACGGATGGCCTAAAAACAGTTCGCTCATGCGACAAAAGCTCCACGCTGGGTCAACAGGTCTCGTACCAAATACAGGGCCGCCAATGCACGGCCTTCACTGAACTGCTCGTTTTGCGCCAGCATCGACAGCTCGCGCAGGTTGACGCGCTCCACGCGCATCGGTTCAGGTTCATCGCCTTCCAGGCGTTCTTCATACAGCTCGGTGGCCAGTACCACCTGAATTTTCTGGCTCATATAACCAGGCGACAAGGACAGCTCGGTGATGTGCTCCAACTGGCGCGCGCCATAACCGGCCTCCTCCTTGAGCTCGCGGTTGGCCGCCGCCAGTACGTCCTCGCCAGGTTCGATCAAGCCCTTGGGCAACGACAATTCATATTCGTCGGTGCCGCCGCAGTACTCTTCCACCAGCAACGCGTGGTCGGCATCGATCATCGCCACGATCATCACCGCGCCGTAACCGGCACCGCGGCCTACCAGGCGCTCGTAGGTCCGTTCAACGCCATTGGAAAAGCGCAATTGCACTTCCTCCACGCGGAACAAACGGCTACTGGCGACTATTTCGCGGGCGAGGACGGTGGGTTTCTGGCGCATAAGCGGCTCCTTGGCGTGATCGGGTTACTATACCGTGGCTTTTCCGATTGTCTGTGTCGGATATCTTTACTTACATGAGAACGCCCCATGCCCTCTTTGCCCTGGCACGCCATCGACACCGTCCTGCTGGACATGGACGGCACCTTGCTCGACCTGCACTTCGACAACCACTTCTGGATGGAGCACCTGCCCCAGCGCTACGCGCAATTGCACGGCGTGAGCCGGGCCATGGCCGACATGGAGTTGCAACCGCTGTTCGAGCGTAACGCCGGACAGTTGCAATGGTATTGCCTGGATTTCTGGAGTGCCGAGCTGAACATCCCGGTGCGCGAACTCAAACTGGAAACCGCGCACCTGATCGCCCTGCGCCCGGACGCGGACACCTTTCTGGCGGCGATCAAACAGGCCGGCAAGCGTGTGATTTTGATCACCAACGCCCATCGTGATTCGCTGTCATTGAAGTTGGAGCGCATTGAACTGGCGCCGTATTTCGAACGATTGATCAGTTCCCACGACTACGGTTTCGCCAAGGAAAACCCGCAATTCTGGGACGCCTTGCAAGCCGACATCCAGTTCGACCCGGCCCGCAGCCTGTTTATCGATGACACCTTGCCGATCCTGCGCAGTGCACGCGAGTTTGGCGTGGGGCATTTGCTGGCGGTCAAAGAGCCGGACAGCAAGAAGGGGCCAAAGGACACAGGGGAGTTCGCGGCAGTCGATGATTACAGAGATCTCATCGCCGGGCTCTAATGTAAATGTGGGAGCTGGCCTTGCCCGCGATGCAGGCACCTCGGTGTATCAGTGATACCGAGGTGATGCTATCGCAGGCAAGCCAGCTCCCATATAAAGCTGCTCCCACAGTTAGGTCTGTGTGTTACTCAGGAATACGCAGTACTTGCCCTGGGTAAATTTTGTCCGGATGCGACAACAACGGCTTGTTGGCCTCAAAGATTTTTTGATATTTGTTGGCGTCGCCATATACGCGCTTGGAAATAGCGCTGAGCGTGTCACCTTTTTCAACGGTGACAAAACGGGCAGCTGTCACGGCTGGGCCAGTCACGGTGATCTGGTCATCCACACTGGCAACGCCAGCGATATTACCCGCCGCCAGAAGGATTTTTTCTTTCTCTTCCTGACTGGCAACTTCACCGGTGATCGTCACTTTGTCACCGTCGACGGTGGCGTGAACGTTCGGGTTACCCAGCCCTACGGCTTCGATATGCTTTTTCAACTCTTCGCCAGCATTGGCGTTACCCGGCGTCAACAGATCAATCAACTTCTCGCCTGCTTCCTTAACAAAGCTAAAAATACTCATGGTGCGCTCTCCTTGGGGTTTAAGTTCCAGATGCCCAAGACTAGACCAGTCCTGCAGACTTGGGTTCCAGGCCCGCCAAAGACCCAAACACGCTAGCCTGCGCGCTGCCTGGAATAAGCCCGCTACAGACGCCTCGATCGACGCCATCTATCAATAGATCAGTACAGCCGATTAGACGCGACCCTTTGTCGCGCCTAGTCTAAAGATTGATCATTCCCTCGGTGGTATTGCCCCATGAACGCCAAGCGCCCAGTCTGCGCGGCGCCTGCCCTCGAAACGCCCGCGCCAGCCGCCAGCCAGAGCTACCAGTTTTGCAATCTCGAACACACGGAAATCGCCAGCACTGCATTGGCCGAAGAAGTGGCGTTGGCGATTGCCTATAACGACATCAGCCAGGCGGTGATGCTGGTGACGCCCACCGACCTGGAAGACTTCATCGTCGGCTTCAGCATCGGCAGCGGCATTATCGCCGACGTTAGCGACATTTATGATCTAAAACTCAGCGGTGCTGGCTCTGCCCAGTACGCTCAGGTGCAGATTTCCAGCCGGGCCTTCTGGAACCTCAAGCAGCAACGCCGCCAGTTGGCCGGCACCAGCGGTTGCGGCCTGTGCGGGGTAGAAGCCGTGGAGCAAGCCTTGCCAGACCTGCAAGTGCTGCCCGGTGCGCCGTTGCCGCCTGCCGCATGGCTCGACGGCCTGCGCCAACGCATCAGCGCCTTTCAACCTTTGGGCCAGCACAGCGGCGCGGTGCATGCGGCGATCTTTATGAATAACCAGGGCGAGTTGCTGATGGGTCGCGAAGACATCGGCCGGCATAACGCCCTGGATAAATTGATCGGCGCGCTGATCCGCCAAAAAATTCCGACCGACGGTGGCCTGGCCATTGTCACCAGCCGTTGCAGCCTCGAATTGATTCAAAAAGTGCTGCGCGCAGGCATCCAGACCCTGGTCAGCCTGTCGTCGCCCACCGGCCTGGCCCTGCAATGGGCGCGCCGGCACAACCTCAATCTCATCCACCTGCCGCAGAAAAGTGCGCCGCGGGTTTACAGCCCTGCGATGGAGAACCAGCCATGAGCATGCATCACCAAGCCGACCAAACCCCGACCCCGCGCTACAAGCCGTACAAAGGCCCGGCCGGCGGCTGGGGCGCACTGATCAGCGTGGCGCAGGCCTGGCTGACCAGCGACAACGCCATGAAAAACCTGCGCATGATGCTCAAGACCAACCAGAACGGCGGTTTCGACTGCCCTGGCTGCGCCTGGGGCGATTCGCCAGAAAGCGGCATGGTCAAGTTCTGCGAGAACGGCGCCAAGGCGGTCAACTGGGAAGCCACCAAGCGCCGCGTGGACGCCGCCTTCTTCGCCAAGCACAGCGTGACGGCGCTGCTGGAACAGAGTGACTACTGGCTGGAATACCAGGGCCGCCTGACCGAGCCGATGCGTTATGACGCCGAGACCGATCGCTATAAAGCCATCAGCTGGGAAGCCGCCTTTGACTTGATCGGCAAGCACCTCAACGCCCTGCCAAGCCCGGACATGGCCGAGTTCTACACCTCGGGCCGGGCCAGCAACGAAGCGGCGTACCTGTACCAGCTGTTTGTGCGCGCCTATGGCACCAACAATTTCCCGGACTGCTCGAACATGTGCCACGAAGCCAGCGGCGTCGCCCTGGCGCAAAGCGTGGGCGTCGGCAAAGGCACCGTGACCTTTGATGATTTCGAACATGCCGATGCGATTTTCGTCTGGGGCCAGAACCCCGGCACCAACCATCCGCGCATGCTTGAACCGCTGCGCGAAGCAGTAAAACGTGGCGCCCAGGTGGTGTGCATCAACCCGCTCAAAGAGCGTGGCCTGGAACGCTTCCAGCACCCGCAACACCCGCTGGAAATGCTTACCAACGGTGACAAACCCACCAACACCGCGTACTTCCGCCCGGCGCTGGGTGGCGACATGGCCATCCTGCGCGGCATGGCCAAGTTCCTGCTGCTGTGGGAGCGCCAGGCCCAGGCCGAAGGCAAGGAAGCGGTGTTCGACCACGATTTCCTCAATGAACACAGCGTCAATGTGCTGGAGTACCTGGGCCAGATCGACGACACCTCGTGGGATGAAATCGTCGCGCAGTCCGGCCTCAGCCTGGTCGAGATCGAGCAAGCGGCGCGCATGTACGCCAAAGGCAAAAACGTGATCATGTGCTGGGCGATGGGCATCACCCAGCATCGCCATTCGGTGCCGACCATCCAGGAAATCGCCAACCTGATGCTGCTGCGCGGCAACATCGGCCGCCCAGGCGCCGGCCTGTGCCCGGTGCGCGGCCACAGTAACGTGCAAGGCGACCGCACCATGGGCATCAACGAACGCCCGCCGGTGGCGTTTTTGGATGCGCTGGAGCGCCGCTTCCAGTTCCAGGTGCCGCGTACCAACGGCCACAACGTGGTCGAAGCGATCCACGCCATGCTCGAAGGCCGTTCCAAGGTGTTTATCGGCCTGGGCGGCAACTTCGCCCAAGCCACGCCAGACAGCCCGCGCACCTTTGAAGCGCTGCGTAACTGCGACCTGACCGTGCAGATCAGCACCAAGCTCAACCGCAGCCACCTGATGCACGGCAAAGACGCGCTGATCCTGCCTTGCCTGGGCCGTACCGATATCGATATCCAGGCCGACGGCCCGCAAGCCGTGACAGTAGAAGACTCGTTCAGCATGGTGCACGGCTCCAACGGCCAACTGCAGCCGCTGTCGAAGCTGATGAAGTCCGAGCCAGCGATTCTGGCCGGGATTGCCGCCGCCACGCTGGGCAGCAAGCCGGTGGACTGGAACTGGCTGGTGGCTGACTACGGGCGCATCCGCGACCTGATTGCCGACACCATCCCAGGCTTCAAGGATTTCAACGAGCGTATCAAGCACCCAGGCGGTTTCTACCTGGGCAACTCCGCCGGCGCACGCCGCTGGAACACGCCGTCGGGCCGCGCCAATTTCCGCCCGAACGTGCTGCCCAAAGACCTGATCCACGAACGCACCCACGCCACAGGCCGGGTGCCGGACCTGATCATGCAGTCGATGCGCTCCCACGATCAGTACAACACCACTATTTATGGCCTAGACGACCGCTACCGTGGGGTCAAGGGCCAGCGTGACGTGCTGTTCGTCAACGAAGCCGACATTATCCGCCTGGGCTTCAAGCCGGGGCAGAAGGCTGACATCGTGTCGCTGTGGGAAGACGGCCGCGAGCGCCGCGTGAAGGGCTTCACCTTGCTGGCGTTTGATATTCCGGCGGGCCAGGCGGCGGCTTACTACCCGGAAGTGAACCCGCTGGTGCCGCTGGAAAGCACCGGGGATGGCAGCCATACGCCGACCTCGAAGTTCGTGGCGATTTGCCTGGAAGCGGCGAGCGACAGTGGTTTGATCATGGCCCGCTCAGCCTAAGTCGATCGTTCCCACGCTCTGCGTGGGAACGCCGCCCTGGACGCTCCGCGTCCCCTTTCAACAGGCACAAAAAAAGCCGCTTTTGCATAAAAGCGGCCCTTCCGAAGTAGCTAAAGACTCACAAAACAGACTTAAGTTCCCTATAAAAAACAGCAACTTAGCAAATTGTATACAACCTGTACCGCCGGTCGGTTTTCGATTGTCAGCGTCTCGATACAACCTCAGGATCGCGCCGTCATCCTCTTGAGGTCTCTCTATGAAGTTCTCCTCGATTCTCTTGTTGTCCCTTGGCCTGGTCAGTGGCGCAGCCATGGCCGGTGGCACCACCGAAGCCGGTGTGGGCGGCGCATTGGGCGGGGTTCTAGGTTCGGTTGTCGGCCAGCAGTTGGGCGGCAACACCGGTTCCACCATCGGCGCAGCCTTGGGTGGCGCAGGCGGTAGCGCGGTGGGTGCCGACAAGCGCAGCCGTGGCGAAGCCGCTATTGGCGGCGCATTGGGCGCAGCCGGCGGCAACGTCGTAGGCCGCAGTGTCGGCGGCAGCACCGGCGCACTGGTCGGCTCAGCAGCCGGCGGTGGCGCAGGCGGTGCGCTGGGCAACTACATGGGCAACAGAAGCGATGACGACGACCGCCGCTACCGCGGGCGCGACAACCGTCGTTATGACCGTGATGACCACCGTGGACGCGGGCATGCCTATGGGCATCGCAAGAACAAACACCACTACCGCCATCGGTAAGGCCTAAAGAACACTGAAAAACCCATGTGGGAGCGGGCTTGCTCGCGAAGGCGGACTGTCAGTCAACTAATTTGCTGGCTGACACACCGCTTTCGCGAGCAAGCCCGCTCCCACATTAGGTTCAGGGTGCCTGCCAAGGCCAGGTCATACCACCAACCGCTCCAACGCCTCGCGCAACTTCCCCGCAATCGCCACCGGCTGGTTCGACGCCCTGTCGACAAACACATGCACAAAGCGCCCCGCCGCACAGGCTTCATTCTCGCCGGCCTTGAACACCGCCAACTCATATTGCACCGAGCTGTTACCCAGTTTGCCCACTCGCAGGCCGATATCCAGCCGATCCGGAAACGCGATCGAAGCGAAATAATCGCACGCCGAACTCACCACAAACCCCACCACTTCACCGTCATGAATATCCAGCCCACCTTCTTCAATCAGGTAGGTATTCACCGCCGTGTCGAAAAAGCTGTAGTAGGTGACGTTGTTCACATGGCCATACACGTCATTGTCGTGCCAACGCGTGATGATCGGCTGGAAATGACGGTAGTCAGCGCGTTGCGGCATTGAGTCAGGCATGGGCGGCTCTCTGGAAAGTGGGTTTACAGGTCATTCAGATGGGCTTGCGCCCACTCACGCACCTCGGTGTAAGGGTAATCCTCCAGCGCAGCAAAACCCGGTATGCCCCGCGCCTTCATCTTGGTAAACAACGGTACGCTGATACCACCGAGAAACCGCGTCAGCCGTTCCGCTTCTGGCAAGTGCGTGGTGTGTTCATGATGCCTGTGGATAAAATCACCGCACAGCCCCATGAAGTTTTTATCCACAAGTGGCGGCAGACTCGGTGGCGGCGGTAAATGTGCGACGTGGCCGTGGCATACCGAACAATGCCCGCAGCGTTGAGGGGCATTTTCATCACCAAAGTATTTGGCCAGACGCTGCCCCAGGCACTGCTCGGTCGCAAAAAGATCGAGCATGGCGTGGATCCGCGCCACTTCCGTCACTTCATGGTGCTTGAAGCCTGTGTATAACTCGGCGCTCAGCGCCTGTGGATCAAAGTCGGTATCGAGCAGGCTGTAGACCTCGGTCATCTGCTTGCTTTCCAGCTCGATCAGGCCCTGTTCCTGGAAGTAATCCAGCGCCTTCACCACGCGGCTGCGCTCGGCATTGTGCTGTTGGTACAGCGCATCGAAATCCACCGTCGCCCAGGTTTTGGCGCGTTTACATACCTGGATGATCGCCGCGACAAACTGCTGCCGCTCACCGGAAAAACGCGCCAGCAGCGCCGCGGGTTCGATCAGGTACTTAAAGCGGTATTCGGCGTAAAACGCGTAGCGCGGTGCGATCACGCCTCTGAGTTCCAACTGCACCAGCAGCGTCTTGAGCGGCAGCTCGCGGATGTTGCTGTGGTCCGACAGCGACCTCAACAGGAACTCCCACTGGCCCTCGCTTCGCGCTGCTTGCAACTCCTCGAGTACACGGCGAATGCCCTGCTGCTCCGGCGTGTCGCCATACACGAAGTTTTCCAGCACATTGAGGCTGTCACGGTTGGCCAGCACCAGGCAGTCGGACGGCTGCCCGTCACGCCCGGCGCGGCCGATTTCCTGGCTGTAGTTCTCGATGGATTTGGGCAGGTCGAAGTGCACCACGTTGCGGATGTCACTCTTGTCGATGCCCATGCCGAACGCGATGGTGGCAACGATGCAGTTGGAGCGCCCGCCCATAAAGCGCTGCTGGATGCCTTCACGTTTATCGTGGGGCAACCCGGCGTGGTACGCCTCGGCCTGGATGCCATTGCGATTCAGGTGCTCGGCAATCTGCTCAGCAGTTTTTTGCAACGTGACGTAAACGATGCTTGGCTGATTGGCCCGCGCGCTCATCCACTCGACCAGGCGCCGACGCTTGTCGTGACCACTCACCGGCTCTACCAGCAAGTTCAGGTTGGGCCGGTAGAAGCCCGTGGTGATCACGTCATCCGGCGCAATGGCGAACTTGGCCTGCATGTCGGCAATCACCTTGGGCGTGGCTGTAGCCGTCAGCAGCAGCGCTTGTGGGATATTGAACTGGCGCTGGTAGTCCGGCAGCTTCAAATAGTCCGGACGGAAGTTGTGGCCCCATTCGGAAATACAGTGCGCCTCATCCACCACCAACAAGGAAATCTGCACGCTTTGCAGGAAGTTACGGAAGCGCTCGTTCTTCAAGCGCTCCACGGAAATCATCAAAATCTTCAACTCCCCCGAACGCGCACGGGCCATCACCTCATTGGCGTCTTCACGGCTCTGCGCCGAATCGATACTGCCGGCAGAAATGCCATGGCGCTGCAGGAAACCCAACTGGTCCTGCATCAGCGCCAACAGCGGCGACACCACCAGCGTCAGGTGCGGCAACAGCACCGCCGACAGCTGATAACACAGGGACTTGCCCGACCCGGTAGGAAAAATCGCGGCCGCCGAACGACCGGCCAGCACTGCGCTGACCGCTTCTTCCTGGCCCAAACGAAACTGTGGATAACCAAAGACCTGCTGGAGGGTGTTGTGCATAAGCTGTCACTCCGTTGACCGCTGAACGAGTCAAAAACATAGACCAGCGATCGGTAAACGGTCGGGGATAAACGCTACAAACTGATACAGAGAAAACCAGCAAGCCCGCGCAAAAATGCAGACAGTAGCACGCTTGATTACAAGCCCCGACAAGGAGTCGTGAATGTCTCGCATGCCATCGTTTTCTTTGCTTCTCGCATTGCCCTTGCTGGTGATGGGCTGTGCAGCGCCGCCAAAACCCACTTCCGAGCAATTGGCCGTGCGTGCCTTTGAAACGCCCGAATACTTCGCCGCTAACGCCCTGCCTATCGTCAAGGCCTCCACCCTCTATGCGCGTGGCGGCACTGGCCAAGGCGTGAAAGTGGCGCTGATAGACTCAGGCCTCAACAGTGAATTACCTGAGTTCCAAGGGCGCTTGGCCGATATCGGTTACGATTTCGTGCGCCAACAGCCAGGCACCGTCGACATCAAAGGCCACGGCACACAAATGGCCGGTATTCTCGCCGCCAACAAGAACGCTCAAGGCATGCACGGGATCGCCTTCAACGCCCAGTTAATCCCCATGCGCTTCGGCGACGATAAGGAGCCGTTTTATTTCGACAGCGAAATTGCCCAGGGCTGGCGCCTGGCACATGCCCAAGGCGCACGCTTTTTCAGTAATTCCTGGGCAAACCCCATTGAAGCCAACACCAATGAAGTGCCGATCTATGAACGCCTGATGGGCGACTCACTGGAGGCGGCCAAACACCTGGTGGCTGAAGGCGCGGTCTTTGTGTTCTCCACCGGCAACGAGGTCAAACGCGAGCCTCTTGCCGAACCCGGCCTGCCTGCACTGGTGCCAGAGCTGGAAAAAGGCTGGATCGCCGTCATGGCCCTCAAGAACGACGGCAGCGCGATCAACCTCAAGTCCAACTACTGCGGACTTGCCGCGCGCTGGTGCATTGCCGTGCCGGGCGGCGATGGCGGGGCGGGCCTGCTGACTACACAGAAAGATGGCAGCTATGGGCCGACCGCAGGCACTTCCCCGGCCGCTGCACTGGTCAGCGGTGCCTTGGCGGCATTGCAGAGCCGCTTTCCCGAAATGACCCCGCAGCAGGTTCGCGAACGCTTGCTCAGCACCGCCAATCGGACGGGGATCTATGCCAACAGCGAAGCCTACGGACGCGGATTGATGGACCTGGATGCGGCTTCGCGCCTGTAGGCTTGGCGATTACCGGCCCACCTGATCGTTCCTCACGCTCTGCGTGGGAATGCCGCCTGGGACGCTCAGCGTCCCGCCATCCGCGCCCGGTTTTACCCTTCGGCAGTGGTGACGCAGAGCGTCACGGAAGGCATTCCCACGCAGGAGCGTGGGAACGATCTAAGTGGTTAAACCATATGTTTATTGCTCGAAATTACGCTGACTTCTAAGGTTCGCTCCGTCGCTATCAATACGGCGACCGAGCTTGGTCACTCGAACAACAGCAGAGATAAACGTGCCAATTTTTTTGGCGTATTTCTTTGATTTGTCGGAGTGCCCTTTTATGACAACGCTCAATGTCCCTGCCAATCGCTATCGTCAGCTACGCACCAACTTCACCAACACCCACCCTCTCGTCATCGACACCGAAGCCGCCGCCGAAGATATCCAGTGCGCCGCACACCAGCGCATCCGCGCTGCCACTGACTTGCTGGAAACCTTCACCTGCCTGACCTACGAACACGCCGACCTCAAAGACATTTCCCACATCATCAATGCCCTATATCTGCTGGTGCAGGATGGCTGTGATCTGCTGGAAGCAACGCAGCACGTTCAACTGCAACCGGCAGTCGACACGCAGCCACAACCAAGCCAACCCCTGAGCTAAACCTGTGGGAGCGGGCTTGCCCGCGATGGCGGTGTGTCAGGCAATATTTCCCTGCCTGACACACCGCCATCGCGGGCAAGCCCGGCTCCCACATTGGCTGGGTGTTGCCAAAAAAATCACTGTCAAACCGCAAATGCCGGAAAGCTTTGTGGGAAGCAGACAAACCCCGTGTAGTCCTCTTCCCAAACTGCTTAAAACAGCTATCTCACCCTCTACATAACCTCCCTTCATATGACCGAAACTGGTGACCTCTCAACTGTCCCGGCAAAAACCCGTGAATATCGAAAGGACTCAATACATCGGCCATTACGGCGTCACCTTCACGGTGATTCGCCTTACCGTTTTGCCCACCCACAAGCAGGCTTTGACAAACCTCTGCTTGCTGGAAGCTGGTACTTCGGCAAACGAAGTGCGCTATCGACTGGTGGATCTCTACGAAAAGATGTTCGCCCGAGATTTGCCTTGCAAGATGACAGTCGCGATCTCCAAGCCACTGACCCGACAACAAGCTGAACTGCTTAACGAACGCGGGACCATCGTCACCTTGCTGCTGGCTGGGGCCTTCAGCGCTCCCCTTCATCCGCTTTCGAAACCTGTAGCACGCGTTGTCGGCGTCACAGTGGGTCTATTCACCAAAAACATCATTCGCAGTTATCACGCAGGTGATGTGATCGTCGGAAGTGAAGCTCAGGTAGACGGAGGAATAGGTCCTCAGCGCTCAATGTCTGCAATGGTCATTCAATTTCAGGGAGGAGGGAGACGTTGATGGAATACGTCCAATGGATCATTTTTATCGTGGTGAGCGTTGTCCTGGACAACAAAATGAGGTCCAAAAACCTTAGAAAATATGTCGGTTTATTACTGTTCGCTGTGGGCCTGATCTGCGCAATATGGCTCCCTTACTGGGCACAGGAAGTCCGACTCCCAAGCCTGCCTATAGGTGCGTTGCTATTAGGCTCGGGCCTATATCTGGATCGGCACCGTTATAGCCGAATCAGGTCCTCTCACCCATTGCTCATCGCCCCCACACTTAACCTGGCAGCCGACTTTCCCGACGACCCCGTCATGCGTCACCTCCTGCAGCTCGTGAATGAAGACGTGGGCCTGCCCAAACATCAAGCTCTCAGCCTCAGCACTTCAATAAATCATGATCTCGGATGCAGCAGCTCTGAGGCTAGAAAATTGATGGCCGCACTGAAGCAAGATTTCGGCATGACGTTCGGAGACTACAGGAGCAATCGCTATTTCAAGCGTCGAGGCTTTGACATGTATTTGAGACATGTGGACAGAGGCAGCAAAGGCAAAATCCCGCTCACCATCGACATGCTCTACCAGGCCGTCAAAGCCAAACGCTGGAACACACGGGCACTCGAAGCAAAGAGATTTCAAGAGTCATGAATATCGTCCTGCAAATAGCCTGTTTCTTTGGTTTTTACGTTTTACTGCATTACCAGATCACTGACTCTATTCTGAGAAAACGCCTTGCAACCACGTGCCTCGTAACCGGCCTGGCATTGACGTTCTTATTACCCTACATGGCAGTAATCCTTAGAATGCCCTTGCTCCCTATCTTCGTATTCTTGATAGGCTTGGCACTCTTCATAACCCGCAACAAGTACCGCCGCCAACGCAACCCTCCCCCTCACCCACTCCTGCGTGCGCCCACCATGAACCTGGCCCCCAACTTCCCCGAAGACCCCGTGATGCAGCAGCTTCTGCAACTGCTGCACGAAGAAATCGGCCTGCCGAAGCACAAGACCCTTCGCCTCGAAACCTCGATCAACCTTGAGCTGGGCTGCGACGGCGCCGAGGCCAAGCAATTGATGGACGCGATGGAGCAAGAGTTTGCCCTCGACCTGGGCGACTACGATGCTTATCGTTACTTCAAACCGCCGGTGTTCGATGTGTTCCTCAAGCGCCGCGCCAAAGGGCGTGGCGACAAGGTGCCGCTGACCATCGGCATGCTCTACCTGGCGATCAAGACCCATAGCTGGGACACGCAAACCCTGGAAAACCTGAGCTGATCCCAAGACCACCGAGGATCAAATGTGGGAGCGGGCTTGCTCGCGAAAGCGGTGTGTCAGGTAGAGCATTTCTCACTGATCTACCGCATTCGCGAGCAAGCCCGCTCCCACAGGGGTTATGCGTTAATCTGGCGATTTGAGCCAACAACAAGGACCTTACATGGACGTAATAATGGGCCTGCTGGCCGCTCTGCTCTGGGGCGGTACGGATTTTCTCGTGGGCCTCAACGCCCGAGCCGTCGGCGTTAAACGCGCGGTGTATTTCGGCCAAGCCCTTGGCTTTTTGATCATGACGCTGTTGCTGGTGATCTTCCCGGCTTTCCTGTTCAAATCCCTGAATGCCCCGTTGAGCGTCTGGCTCCTGGGCATCACCGCCGCCCTGCTCACCGTCTCCGGCGCGCTGGCGCTGTCCAAGGCCTTCGCACTGGGCAAAGCCGCCATCGTCGCGCCATTGGTGACCTCTTACGGCGTAGTCACCGCCCTGCTGTCCTGGGCCAGCGGCGAACACATCAACTTGATCCAACTCGGTTGCATCGGCCTCTGCGTAATCGGCGTAATCCTTTCCAGCATCCACAAGGACAACGGCACGCCCCACAACAACCCGCGCCAGTCCATCGCCTACGCCATGCTCGCCGCCTTGCTGTACGGCACCAGTTTCTGGTTGCAAGGCCGCTACACGCTGCCGGCGTTGGGGCCGATCACCATGCTGTGGCTGGGTTACCTGGTGGGCCTGTGCGTGCTGGTGGTGATGGTGCTGAAGATCCAGGACGGCCTGAAGATTCCGCCACTGAAAAACTGCGCAACACTGACGGGCGCGAGCTTGATGAACCTGGGGGGCTTCTCGGCATTTTCGTGGGGCGCGATGGCCGGCTCGGTTTCGGTGGTGACGGTGATCAGTACGTTGTCGGGGGGGATTGCGGCGATTTTGGGGTTTGTGTTTTTCAGGGAGCGGTTGTCGGCGGTGCAGGTGCTGGGCGTAGTGTTAGTGCTGCTTGGAGCGATGTTTCTACATTTCCTAGCATGATTAAGGAGTACAGCCAACTGAAATGCGACCAAAGTCGCAGCCTAACGACTGCGCAAGCGCTAGCATATTGACACCATTCCGACTTAGTCTGGGCATATGAACTCAAGGATAGGATTTACCACTTAAGGGGATTCCAAGGATGAAAAGATGGTCCTTACAACATGGAAGCTTTACGAAGCTGATAACGGGAGTGCGCTCCAAACGTCACCCCCCAAAAAACTCGGCCGATCAAATATTTGAAAGAGAAAATAAAAACTTTCAGCTATCAAAGCCATATAAAAATAAAGCGAACACAAAAAACTCCTCCCTCATTAATAATTTTCAACAATCTCTTTTCTGCAGTTTTTTAACAGTATGCCTACTAGCAACGCACCACGTTAGCCCCGCACTTAATCTAACTCAAAATACGGAATACTAAAATGAGCGCAATTGCACAGATTGTTGACTGGATTAACGAACCGGCAAGGCCGATATGGTGGAAACATGCAATTCGCTTACTGATTGAAAAGCAAAAGCTGGATGCAGAAGATCATAAACTCCTTTACCAAATTTCGCGAAAAGAGGCAGGATTTCCTGAAAAGATAGATAACTACGAGGCATACTTAACCCCAATCTCATCAGCCGGATACAAGCTAGAAGAGCACGCCGTTACATTGAAATCCTTAGGGCCAATCTATAACATTTCAGCCTTAGCAAACGATCAAGTATTGGAATTCTCAAGAACAGGACTGACTGTAGTTTACGGCGACAACGGCTCTGGTAAGTCCAGCCTATCGAAAATACTAAAAAATGCGTGTTTAACCAGAGGAGAAAAACCCGTAGTTATAGGGAACGCTTTTTTTGCACAGCCAACTAAACTATCCGCTAGCATATCTTATCAAATTGGCGAGGCAGCCCCATCACATGTCGAGTGGGAATATAAATCAGATGAAATTACTGAACTGAAATCAATACGCGTATTTGACGCAAAATCAGCATTTCATTACTTAGAAAAAGAGGGAGAGCTGGACTATAGACCCGCAGGCCTACACCTCTTGGACGAGCTAGTACTTTCAAATGAAAAAATAAGAAAAATAGCTGATGACAAAATAAAATTAATCAACCAACCACTGACTTTGCCCACACTTGAAGGAGCCACAAGCAGCAGTAAATTCCTCAAAAGCCTTTCGCACAAAACCACGTCCACACAATTGGACTCCGCCTGCATTTCAGGTCAAGAAACACTAGACCTCGAATCACTTAAAGCCGAAATATTTTTAATAAAGTCAAAATCAGCAGAGGAATTAAGAAAAACAATAAATTTAAAAATTAAATCTATTACTCCTTTCGCTGACGCAATAAAAAAAACTCAAGACATCACTTCAAATGAATTCCTCAAGGACTATATTAAGCTTTGCGATGATAAAGTCACGACGCATGACGCGGCAGAATTAGCTCGAGCGTATGCGTTTTCCGATCTTCCAATTGAAAATGTCGGTTCTCCAGTATGGAAATCTTTATGGACGGCCGCAGAGAGTTTCTTCCTTACAACGGGACAAAAAACTACATTCCCACCACAGCCTGATACAAACTGCCCTCTCTGCTTACAAAAAATATCTGATAACGCAGGTACAAGACTAGCCAGATTTGAAGCCTATGCTAAAGACCAAACGCAGACGAATTCAAATAAAGCCAGCAAAGCCTTAGCCGATAAGATCCTAGTCGTTAAATCCATTGAATTAGATCTCCGACCATACGAGTCAATAATTCTACAAATAAATGAAAAAATACTTAACTTCAAAACCAGAATGGATATTCTAGGAAAATCTTTTTCTGAAATAAAATCAAATATACTAAATGGGAATATTGAAGATCTCACCAAATGTATTTCAGAGTTCGACTCATCCACATACAATGAACTTATAGCTTACTCCGAACTACTACAGTCCGACTTACTAAAAATAACCGATGATGACGCGCTAGAAAACCTGCTCCTAACCAAGCAAAACTTACACCTCGAACTTAATGCAAAAAAATCCATACTTGAAAACAAAACAAACATCGAGTCAGAGATACAAAGACTAAAACAACTTCAGGCCTATTCAACAATAAAGTCTCAAACCAACCCAAGAAGCATTACATTACTTAGTGGCATCATCAGTGATACCTACTTAACTGCTTCCTTAAAAGATCACTTCACTAACGAGCTAAAAGAACTTGGCTTTAAAAATTATACCGTAGCCGCAAATACTAGAAGCAGTAACGGCTCCCAACTATTCAAAATATCTTTAGCTGAATCCAATTCCATCGGCGTGCATCAGATAGCAAGTGAGGGAGAACAGAAATGTTTAGCTCTCGCAAGTATCCTTGCGGAGTTAAAAGCTGACAACCGTAGATCTGGCGTTATCTTTGACGACCCAGTTAACTCGCTAGATCATAAATGGCGCTTAAAAATTGCTCGCCGATTGATAAAAGAGTCAATTGACAGGCAAGTTATAATTTTCACACACGAAATCGTATTCCTAAAATTATTACTTGAAGAGTCCGAAACCGTTAATAACTCCAGCATTCAAATCGCAAGTCTGGATCGTAGCTTAAAAAACTCAGGGATCGTAAAAAACTCTCTTCCTTGGGATGCTCTGCCCACCTCAAAAAGGATTACTCAACTAGAGGAGCTTCTTCGAGAGCTTAGGAAAACAGAGCAACTAAGTGAAGCCAACTATAACAATCAGGCGGGCTCATTTTACGGCTATTTAAGGGAGGCATGGGAAAGGCTTGTTGAAGAAAAACTACTCAACAAGGTCGTAGAACGCTTTGGCCGAGCAATTCAGACCAATCGTCTAAAACGCTTAAAAGATATTAGCGACGAAGATATTGAACTCGTTGAGTCGGCGATGAGTAAATGCAGTGCTTTATTCAAAGGCCATGATACCGCGCCGGGTCTTTATGAAAGCATGCCGGACTCTGATGAAATCGAGAACGATATAAAGAAAATTAAGGATTTCGACAAAGAGCTTTCCAGTAAACGAAAACGTAGCTAAAAAAAAGCCGCCTGCAAGAGGCGGCTTTTTCACAACAACCGAACCTTACAACTTAGGCCCGGCCGCCTTGATCGCATCGCTCACTTCAAACTTCTTGAAGTTCTCGATGAACAGACCCGCCAGCGCTTTCGCCGCTTCGTCGTAGGCAGCCTTGTCAGCCCAGGTGTTACGTGGGTTCAACAGGCCGGTATCAACGCCCGGTACGGCCAAAGGCACGTCGAGGTTAATGGTGTCGAGGTGTTCGGTTTCTGCACCGATCAACGCGCCGCTCTGGATCGCTGCGATCACGCCGCGAGTGGTCGGGATGTTGAAGCGCTTGCCGACGCCGTAGCCGCCGCCGGTCCAGCCGGTGTTGACCAGGTAGACCTTGGAGCCGAAGCCGCGCACGCGCTTGATCAGCAGCTCGGCGTATTCACCGGCCGGGCGTGGGAAGAACGGCGCGCCGAAGCAGGTGGAGAAGGTCGACTTGATGCCGCTGCCCGAACCCATTTCAGTCGAGCCCACCAGAGCGGTGTAGCCGGACAGGAAGTGGTAGGCCGCTTGTTCTTCGCTGAGGATCGACACGGGCGGCAGTACGCCGGTCAGGTCGCAGGTCAGGAAGATCACAGCGTTTGGCTCGCCGCCCAGGTTCTTCTCGGAACGCTTGGCAACGTGCTCCAGCGGGTAAGCGGCGCGGCTGTTCTGGGTCAGGCTGACGTTGGTGTAGTCAGCGTGCTTGGCCTCGTCGATCACCACGTTTTCGAGCACGGTGCCGTGCTTGATGGCTTTCCAGATTACCGGCTCGTTCTTCTCGGAAAGGTCGATGCACTTGGCATAGCAACCGCCTTCGATGTTGAACACCACGCCTTCGCCCCAGCCGTGTTCGTCGTCACCGATCAGGTAACGGCTTTCGTCGGCCGACAGGGTGGTTTTACCGGTGCCCGACAGACCGAAGAACAGGGTCACATCGCCTGCTTCGCCGATGTTGGCGGCGCAGTGCATTGGCAGCACGTCGGCGGCCGGCAGCAGGAAGTTTTGCACCGAGAACATGGCTTTTTTCATTTCACCGGCGTAACGCATACCAGCGATCAGCACTTTCTTCTGGGCGAAGTTGAGGATCACGCAACCGTCGGAGTTGGTGCCGTCACGCTCTGGCACGCATTCGAAGTTGGCGACGTTCAGCACTTGCCACTCATCACGGCCGGCCGGGTTGTACTGGGCAGGGTTGATGAACAGGCAACGACCGAACAGGTTCTGCCAGGCAGTCTGGGTGGTCATTTTCACGGCCAGGTAGTGGTCTTCTGCAGCCCCTACGTGAACATGGGAAACGAAATGCTCTTGCGCGTTGTTGAATGCCTCGACGCGAGCCCACAGAGCATCGAACTTGTCGGCCGGGAACTTGCGGTTGATCGGACCCCAGGCAATTGCGTCCTGGGTGGAAGGCTCTTCAACGATGAAACGGTCAACCGGCGAACGACCGGTGCGGTGACCGGTTTCTACGACCAGCGCGCCAGTATCGGCAAGCACGCCTTCACCGCGCTGCAGGGCTTCTTTGACCAGATCGTCAACACTCAGATCGGTGTATACGGCGTTATTGGCTTGCGTCATGAGGTTCCCCGTCGGCCTATGGCCGAGTGCTCCAAACGTTTTGTAGTAGAAAGTTGCGCACTACTACCGCGAAAAAAGTGGGCCGGATTATGCCAGAAAAGCCCAAAAAGAGTAGGGCCCTCCCGTCAGAACTGCGCTAATCCGGCGTTTGTCAGGTGATTTACCTGTGCTTAAACGTTTTAGTGGCGGGTATCGGAAGGGGTGTCGATGCCTGCACCGGCGAATAATTGGGTGACATCGGCCGCATCGAACAGGTAGCGCTGGTTGCAGAACTGGCAGTCGATCTCGATATTGCCGCCATGTTCCACCACCAATTGCTGCGCATCTTCCAGGCCCAGGCTGACCAAGGCGTTGGCGGAGCGCTCACGCGAGCAACTGCAACGGAAGCGCAGGCCCTGGGCGTCGAACAGGCGCACGGCCTCTTCGTGGTAGAGGCGATGCAGAATGGTTTCGTTGTCCAGGCCCAGCAGTTCTTCAGCCGTCAGGGTACCGGCCAGGGCGGTCAGTTTGCGCCAGCTGTCGGTGCGCTCATCGTCGTCCTTGATGCGGTCGGCCGGCAGTTGCTGCAGCAGCAGGCCACGGGCGCGCTTGCCGTCAGCGTTGAGCCAGAATTTGGTGCCGACCTGCTGGGACATCACGAAATAGTTGGTGAAGCAGTCCGAGAGGGTTTCGCCGTCAAGGTCGACGATGCCCTGGTAACGCTGGCCTTCGGTGGGGTCGACGGTGATCGCCAGCACGCCGTTGGCCATCAGGTCAGACAAGGTTGCATCCGGCGCGATCTGGTCGGCCTCGTAACGGGCCAGGCCACGGATTTCGCGCTCGCTGGAGCACTCGATCATCAACATCGGCACCGGGCCTTCGGAACGGGCCTGCAAAATCAGCAAACCGTCGAACTTCATGGTGCCTACCAGCAGCGAGGCCGCCGCCATCAGCTCACCGAGCAGTTGCGCGACCGGCTCCGGATAGGGGTGCTTGGCGAGGACTTCGGCATAGCTGCGCTCCAGCGAGACCAGTTCGCCGCGGGCGTCGTTCTCATCGAAGATAAAGCGTTGGGTGAAGTCGGTATCCGGTAGATCAGTCATAGGTCTGGGTATCTGAATTGATGACAAATTGGTTACAAGGTTTATAGAATTAAACGCTTTGGCACCTTTTTGGTGCGTTTTTATAGAGCGAAGAGGGACAGTTTATGAACAATCCGGGTTTGTTCCAAGCCAGGTGGAACCTCGGGAGGTTGGCCTTGTGCAATCTAGTCGCTATCGGGCTGCTGTGTTTTTGGCTGTGGCCCACGGGACAGATGCTGTGTGTGGTTTTCGACGAATGGCTGTTTCATCTGCTCAATGACCCACTGGCAAGTCATTCGACGTGGTTGCATGTGTGGGCAGTGGCCAGTTTGCGACCGTTCGATGCCGTGGTCGGGGTGATTTTGCTGATGCTGCTGATTCGCGGTGACTGGGTGTTCAAGGCCATCCAGGTGCGCCAGGCGTTCTTTGGTTTCCTCAGCATTCTGCTGCTGTTGCTGTTTATCCGCATGCTGTTTTCCAAGCTCACGGCGCAAATGGGCTGGCAGCACAGCAGCCCGTCGATGGTGATCAGCGGCGCGATTCATATGAGTGATTATTTCCCGGGACTGGAGAAAACCTGGGAACTGAAGGACCGTTCCAGCCAGAGTTTCCCGGGCGATCATGCGTCGGTGCTGCTGATCTGGGGCATGTTCATGACGGTGTTTTCCCAGCGTTTCACCCAGGTGGTAGTGATCTGGGGCTTGGCGCTGTTGTTCATGATGCCAAGGCTGGTGGCGGGCGCGCATTGGGGCCAGGACGATTACATCGGCGGGGTGTTGCTGGCGTTGTTGGCGTTGGGTTGGGGGTATTACACGCCGTTCGCGGCGAAGGTGTCCGGGTTGCTGATGCGGGTGACGGCGCCGGTTTTCGGGTTGCTCGGGAAGCTGCCAGTCATAGGGCGCTTAAGTGTCATGCGCATAGCCGCGTAACAACGCAGGTTCAATGTGGGAGCGGGCTTGCTCGCGAAAGCGGAGTGTCAGCTGAGGAATTCATTAACTGACCTACCGCATTCGCGAGCAAGCCCGCTCCCACATTTTGATCTCCTTTTGAGCAAAGATTTTCATCATTAATCATCATTGCCACTGCCGCGAAACTTGAACAAATCGCGACGCTGCTTCTTGCTCGGCTTGCCATCGGTGGTCATGCCGGTTGCGCCGGCCTTACGCATAGCGGTCGCGTTTTCGCGCTTGGCGATACTGGCTTCGGTTTCGGCATACAACGCCTGCGCCTCAGGCGCGCCACGACGCACGACGGACAGCGCCTGCACCACCACAGTCTTTTCGTCAAACCCGGTGCGAATCTGCAACTCGTCTCCGACGCGCGGTTCCTTGCCCGGCTTGCAGCGCTCGCCGCGATGGTGCACCTTGCCGCTCTCGATGGCGGCCTTGGCCAGGGCACGGGTTTTGTAAAAACGCGCGGCCCACAGCCACTTGTCCAAACGGACCTTTTCTTCCTCTTCCTGCTTTTGAGCCACTTGAATTCCTCGCTCTGAAAAATGTCGCAACTTTACCGTTGAACCTCTTCAACGCATAAATCCCAAGCCTCACCTAAGATACGCCAGACACCCCCTGTTTTCGCGAGGATACGCTGTGACCGACTTTCCCACCTCACTCACCTCGCCCCACCAGCGTTGCGTAGGTTGCCAGCAAAGCGAAGCCTTGGGTTTCGATTTTTCCTTCGCCTACCAGCCTATCGTAGACCTTCGCGACCGGTCGATTTTTGCCCACGAAGCATTGGTGCGCGGTATTCACGGTGAAGGGGCGTTGTCGGTGCTGGAGCAGGTCAACGACAGCAACCGTTATCGCTTTGACCAACGCTGCCGTACTCAGGCGATTGCGGGGGCCGCCGCCTTGGGAATGCAAAGCTATCTTTCGATCAACTTCATGCCCAATGCCGTGTACCGGCCGGAGTTGTGCATTCGCAGCACGCTGGAGGCGGCCCGCGCGCATAATTTCCCGCTGGATCGGCTGATTTTCGAAACGCTGGAAAACGAGCATGTAGATAACTATCGCCATTTGACCAATATTCTGCGTGAATACCGCGAATTCGGCTTCAAGACCGCCATCGACGACTTCGGTGCCGGCTATTCGGGGCTGAACCTGCTGGCCGATTTCCAACCCGACTTGATCAAACTCGACATGGCGCTGATTCGCGATGTCGACCAGGATCGTGTCCGGCAGGTAATTGTCCAGGGGATTGTCACAATCTGTGAGCAGTTGGGGATTACTGTCATTGCTGAAGGTATCGAAAGTGCCGGCGAGCGTGACTTCCTGTCCAACTGCGGAATATTTCTGATGCAGGGCTACTGGTTCGCCAAGCCTGCGTTTAAAGCCTTGGCCGAGGTTTCACCCCAGGCCTGGGCGAACTGACCGGTTACCCATATTGAAGACATTTGACCATTTGACCGTTGTGGGTCTGCGCGAGTGGGTGGCCCTTCCCGACCTGGGAGTGGCCGGCCTGCGCGCGAAGATCGACACCGGTGCCAGCACCTCGAGCCTGCACGCCACCGATATCGAGCCCTTTGAGCGCGACGGTGAGAAGTGGGTGCGCTTTACCGCGCACCTGGGCAGCGTGGTGCAACTGCGTCATCGTCGCTGCGAAGCGCCGCTGGTGACGATGAAAACCATCAAGAGCTCCAACGGCCACGCGCAGGTGCGGTATGTAATCAGCACCACCCTGGCACTGGGTGACCGAGTATGGCGGGTGGAATTCACCCTGGCCTGCCGCAAGGCCATGCGTTACCGCCTGTTGCTGGGTTCCAAGGCGCTGATTGACGGCCAGTTGGTGGTCAACCCCGGCGTCAAGTACGTTCAAGACAAGCCGGTGTTCCCGGTCTCTACTATTTCTGCCCCAGGTGCTGCATGAAGATTGCTGTGCTGTCGCGAAACCCGCGTCTGTATTCCACCCGCCGCCTGGTCGAGGCCGGCACTGAACGTGGCCATGAAATGGTGGTGATCGACACGTTGCGTGCCTATATGAACATTGCCAGCCACAAGCCGCAGATCCACTACCGAGGCAAGCCGCTGGAAGGCTTTGACGCGGTGATCCCGCGAATCGGTGCTTCGGTGACGTTCTACGGCTGCGCGGTGTTGCGCCAGTTTGAAATGATGGGCGTGTTCCCGCTCAACGAATCGGTGGCCATTGCCCGCTCGCGGGACAAGCTGCGCTCCCTGCAACTGCTGTCACGCCGGGGAATCGGCCTGCCGGTGACCGGCTTTGCCCACTCCCCCGATGACATCCCCGACCTGATCGAGATGGTCAACGGTGCGCCGCTGGTGATCAAGGTACTCGAAGGCACCCAAGGTATCGGCGTGGTGCTGTGTGAGACGGCAACTGCCGCCGAGTCGGTGATCGAGGCGTTCATGGGCCTCAAGCAGAACATCATGGTGCAGGAATACATCAAGGAAGCCGGCGGTGCGGATATCCGCTGCTTCGTGGTTGGCGACAAGGTGATTGCCGCCATGAAACGCCAGGCCAAGCCAGGGGAGTTCCGCTCCAACCTGCACCGTGGCGGCAGTGCCAGCCTGATCAAGATCACCCCGGAAGAACGCATGACTGCACTGCGGGCCGCCAAAGTGATGGGCCTGGCAGTGGCGGGCGTGGATATCCTGCGCTCCAACCATGGCCCGCTGGTGATGGAGGTGAATTCATCACCGGGGCTTGAAGGGATCGAGACCACCACCGGCAAGGATGTGGCGGGGATCATCATTCAGCATCTGGAGAAGAATGGTGGGCCGAATATGACCCGGACCAAGGGCAAGGGTTGATACAACCCGGCCTTCCACCACCGAAAAAACCTGTGGGAGCTGGCTTGCCAGCTCCCACCTTTGAACTATGTCGGTTGTTAGACGGCGTCTCTAGGCAACATCAAGCCCAGCGGCAAGCGCACCCGCGCTTCCAGGCCGCCCTCTTCGCGGTTACGCAACTCAACATTGCCGCCATGCATCGAAGCAATTCGCCGCACAATCGCCAGCCCCAGCCCCGTACCTTTGCCGCCCCGCGCACGGTCGCCACGGGTGAACGGGTTGAAAATGCCTTCCAGCTCCGCCGGGTCGATGCCCGTGCCACGGTCCATCACACTCAACACCACATAGGGCGCAGTGCTGTCGCCGGACACATAGGCGGCCACTTCCACATCTGAACCGGCGTGATGCAGGGCGTTGCCGATCAGGTTGTTCAACAGGCGCTTCATCGACACCCGACGCAATGCAAACGGCTGGATCGGCTCCAGGCGCATACGCACCTGTTCACCATTCTGGTTGTAGGGCGCCACCACCTCACGCACCAGGTCCGTGAGATCGACCTCTTCCACCACCTCATCACGGCCATCGCGGATAAACGCCAGGAACTGGTCGAGAATCGCGTCCATGTCCTCGATGTCGCGCACCATGTCGTCGGTCAGGTCGTTATGGTTGCCCATCAACTCCAGAGACAGCCGCAAACGCGTCAGCGGCGTGCGCAAGTCATGGGATACGCCCGCCAGCATCAGCTCGCGTTCGCGCCCGGCCTGTTCGACATCCTCCGCCATCTGGTTGAAGGCACCGTACACCTCGGTCATCTCACTGGGCGTATCGCTGATCGGCAGGCGCACGCTGCGCCCCTGCCCCAGTTGGCGCGCGGCAAATACCAGGCGTTTAAGCGGCTGGTTAAGCTGACGCACGAAAATCCACGCGGACGCCGTCGAAAGCAAGCCGATGGCCAGGAACCAACCCAGCACGTTCCAGATCTTCTGCCCCCGCAGCGGGTGCGGGTATAACGGCACTTTCAGCCAGTCCTGCCCCAGGCTCGGCGCACGCACCCACAAGGCGGGCGACACGTGCATACGCAGCCGCACTTCGGTGTCTTCACCCAGCTCAGCCTGCATCTGCCGTTGGTAGATCTCGCTGTAGGGCCAATGCTGCTCGCCCTCCGGTACACCCGCGCCCGCCACACGAACCAGGGTGGCGGCCTTGGCGATTTTCTCGCGGTTCTCGGGGTCGGCCGCCCAATAGGCACGCAACGTCAACGCCACGCCGTGGCTGTACTGCCGGTCTACCAGCACGTCTTCGTTCATCAACAGGTAAACCAGCGTCAGTGCCTTGGAAAACAGCACGACGATCAGCACCAGCCAAAGGGTGCGAGAGAAGAAACTTTGCGGGAACCACAACGGGGTTTTCATAGGAGACAGCTAAACACCTTGCAGGAACGAGCGGCGCTCGCAGAATTGCAGACGCCGGGCATCCCGTCGACCCTCATGGAGTCAAACGCCGGGATGCCCGCGCCTGCAAGTCATCGGTCACTTGGTAGCAGTGCCATCCGGCACAAACACATAACCCACGCCCCACACCGTCTGGATGTACCGCGGCTTGGCCGGGTCCGGCTCGATCATCCGGCGCAACCGGGAGATCTGCACGTCGATGGAGCGCTCCAGGGCGTCCCATTCGCGGCCACGGGCCAGGTTCATCAGCTTGTCGCGGGTCAGCGGCTGGCGAGCGTTCATCACCAATGCCTTGAGCACGGCGAACTCGCCGGTGGTCAGCATGTGCACTTCTTCGCCACGCTTAAGCTCGCGTGTCGCCAGTGACAGCTCGTATTCACCAAAGGTGACGCTCTCGTCTTCGCTGCCTGGTGCGCCCGGTACCGGCGGTGCCTGGCGACGCAATACGGCTTTGACCCGGGCCATCAACTCGTCAGGGTTGAACGGCTTGGCCAGGTAGTCATCAGCGCCCAGTTCCAGGCCCTTGATGCGGCTCAGCTCATCGCCCTTGGCGGTCAGCATGATGATGGGGATCTGGTTGTTCGCACCGCGCAAGCGTTTGCAGGCGGTAAGGCCGTCTTCGCCGGGCAACATCAGGTCGAGTACGACCAGGTTGAACACTTCACGCCCCAACAGGCGGTCCATCTGCTCGGTGTTCGGCACCGCGCGGGCACGGTAGCCCTTGGAGTTGAAAAAACGTTCCAGCAGGCTGCTCAGCCCCGGATCGTCGTCAACGATGAGAATTTTTTCGCCTTCAGCAGTTTGTGCAGTGCTGCTCATTAGATGCTCCTCTTATCTCGGCGCGCATTATGGCGTAGCTGCCGTTATACGCACCGTGTGCATTGTTAGCAGATTTTTCCTCCACCGCCAGCGAACCCGCGTCCTACACCACCGGCGCAGTACCCCTCAAGGGCAGAACGCTGGTTATAATGCGGCGCCTTCATGCAGGGCACTGTCAGACTTTACTGTTTGCAGCCTCAGCCGTTTTTTCAGCGCTGGGCAGCAATTTCCCGATTTCGAGGGTCAACAGGCAGCCTTTTGACCCAGGCAGCGGCGCCGCTGGCGCCGCTCAACCAGCCTCGCAACGCCTTGTTTTCCGGGCCTGCGAGCTGCTTTTCAAGAATTTCAGGTGGTTTTATGGACAGCATCAACAGCCGCATTGCCGAGGAACTCGGTGTACGCCCACAACAGGTCGAAGCGGCCGTCGCGCTATTGGATGAAGGCTCCACCGTGCCTTTCATCGCCCGTTACCGTAAAGAAGTGACCGGCAGCCTCGACGACACCCAACTGCGTCACCTGGAAGAGCGCCTGCGCTACCTGCGAGAACTCGACGAACGGCGCATCAGCATCCTCGCCAGCATTGAGGAACAGGGCAAATTGACCCCGCAGCTGGAACGCGACATCAAGCTCGCCGACACCAAGACCCGCCTCGAAGACCTTTACCTGCCCTACAAACAGAAGCGCCGCACCAAGGGCCAGATCGCTCTGGAAGCCGGTTTGGGCGAGTTGGCCGATGGCCTGTTCAACGACCCGTCGCTGACCCCGGAAACCGAAGCCGCACGCTTTATCGATGCCGAAAAAGGCGTCGCCGACGTCAAGGCCGCCCTCGAAGGTGCCAAGTACATCCTCATGGAGCGTTTCGCCGAAAACGCCGGCCTGCTGGAAAAACTGCGCACTTACCTCAAGCAGGAAGCCATTCTCAGCGCTCGCGTTATCGCCGGCAAAGAGGAAGAAGGCGCCAAGTTCCGCGATTATTTCGAACACGACGAACCGCTCAAGAGCATGCCGTCGCACCGCGCACTCGCAATTTTCCGGGGTCGCAACGAAGGCATTCTCAGCTCCGCACTCAAAGTCGGCGACGAGTTGCCGGGCACCATGCACCCGTGCGAAGGCATGATCGGTCAACAATTCGGCATCCAGAATCAGAACCGTCCTGCGGACAAGTGGCTCGGTGAAGTCGTGCGCTGGACCTGGAAGGTCAAGCTTTACACGCACCTGGAAACCGACCTGCTCGGCGAGCTGCGCGACGGCGCTGAAACCGAGGCGATCAACGTGTTCGCCCACAACCTGCACGACCTGCTGCTGGCCGCACCGGCCGGCCCGCGCGCCACCCTGGGCCTCGACCCGGGCTTGCGCACCGGCTGCAAGGTGGCGGTGGTCGACTCCACCGGCAAGCTGCTGGACCACGCCACCGTGTACCCGCACGTGCCGCACAACAAGTGGGACCAGACCCTCGCCATCCTGGCCGCGCTGTGCGCCAAGCACGCCGTGGACCTGATCGCCATCGGCAACGGCACCGCCAGCCGTGAAACCGACAAGCTGGCCGCCGAGCTGATCAAAAAGTACCCCGCCATGAAGATGACCAAGGTCATGGTCTCCGAGGCCGGCGCGTCGGTGTATTCGGCGTCGGAACTGGCTTCCAAGGAATTCCCGGACCTCGACGTGTCGATCCGTGGCGCCGTCTCCATTGCTCGCCGCCTGCAAGACCCGCTGGCAGAGCTGGTGAAGATCGACCCTAAATCCATCGGTGTCGGCCAGTACCAGCACGACGTCTCGCAGCTGAAACTGGCGCGCGGCCTGGATGCAGTAGTGGAAGACTGCGTGAACAAGGTGGGCGTGGATGTAAACACCGCCTCGGTCGCGCTGCTGGCGCGTATCTCGGGCCTGAACACCACCCTGGCGCAGAACATCGTTACTCACCGTGACGAGAACGGTGCGTTCAAAACCCGTGCCGCGCTGAAAAAAGTGGCACGCCTGGGCGAAAAAACCTTTGAACAGGCCGCCGGCTTCCTGCGCGTCATGAACGGCGATAACCCGCTGGATTCGTCTGCGGTCCACCCGGAGGCCTACCCGCTGGTACAGCGCATTGCCGCCGAGACCGACCGTGATATCCGTTCGCTGATCGGTGACGCCGCGTTCCTCAAGCGCCTGGACCCGAAAAAGTACACCGACGAAACCTTCGGCGTGCCGACCATCACCGACATCCTGCAAGAGCTGGAAAAACCTGGCCGCGACCCGCGTCCCGAGTTCAAGACCGCGGAGTTCCAGGACGGCGTTGAAGACCTCAAGGACCTGCAGCCCGGCATGATCCTCGAAGGCGTGGTCACCAACGTGACCAACTTCGGCGCCTTTGTGGATATCGGCGTGCATCAGGACGGTTTGGTGCACATCTCTGCGCTTTCGGAGAAGTTCATCAAGGACCCGCGCGAAGCGGTCAAAGCCGGTGACGTGGTCAAGGTCAAGGTCATGGAAGTCGATATCCCGCGTAAGCGCGTGGGCCTGTCGATGCGCATGAGCGACACCCCCGGCGAGAAAATCGACGGCGCCCGTGGTGCGCGCCCAGGCTCCGCACCGCGCCAGTCCCAGGGCAGTGCGCCGCGTAAAGAGCCTACCGCGACGGCCGCGCCGAGCAACAACGCCATGGCGTCGTTGTTCGCCAACGCCAAACAGTTGAAGAAACGCTGATGGAAATCCCGGCCGGTTTGACCCAGAGCGCGTTCAGCGAGCTGATCGGCTGCCGCCTGCAACGCCTGGACGAGGGCGTTGCCGAGGTGGCCCTGACCCTGGAGCCGCAACTGCGCAACCGCGCGGGCAAGCTCCATGGCGGGGCGATTTTCAGCCTGGTCGATATCACCATGGGGCTGGCCTGTTCCAGCGCCCATGGTTTTGACCAGCAGAGCGCGACCATCGAGTGCAAGATCAACTATATCCGCGCCGTTGAAGACGGGGATGTGCTGTGCACCAGCCGGGTGATTCACGCCGGCAGACGCACATTGGTGGTGGAAGCCGATGTGTATCAAGGCGAAAGACTTGTCGCAAAAGCACAAGGCACCTTCGCTGTCCTCTAGCTCCCCGCCCTCGATTTGAGTTAATTTCGGCGCTGCGACAACAGCGTCGGAATTTTCTTGCTGCGCTATAGCCCAATTCATGGAGTGAAGTAGGCTTTTTCAATGTGAGCCAAATCGACTCTAAACCAGGCGATAACGCCAGTTTCAACTTCACCCTTGTAGACCGTCCTGCCCACCCCCATATTGGGGCGACTGACGCGTGAAGGAATCCAACTTGAGCGAACTTCTCAACCGCCGCCTGGCCCTGCTCGGCAAGCGCGAACACCTCTCCCTGCTAGAGCAATGCTTGCACGGCATCGAGCGTGAATGCCTACGCGTCACCGGTGAGGGTCGCCTGGCACAAACGCCGCACCCCGAAGCACTGGGCGCCGCGCTGACCAACGAATTGATCACCACCGACTACTCGGAATCGCTGCTGGAGTTCATCACTCCCGCCCTGCCCAACCCGGCCGATACCCTGAGCAGCCTGGACAAGATCCACCGGTTTGCCTACAGCAAGCTCGGCAGCGAGTACCTGTGGAGCCCTTCGATGCCGTGCCCGTTGCCGGCCGAGGAAGATATTCCGATCGCCTACTACGGCACCTCCAATATCGGCCAACTCAAGTACGTGTACCGCAAGGGCCTGGCCCTGCGTTACGGCAAGACCATGCAGTGCATCGCCGGCATCCACTACAACTTTTCCCTGCCGGAACAGCTGTGGCCGTTGCTCAAGGAGACTGAAGGCTTCGTCGGCACCGACCGCGACTATCAGTCCACGGCCTACATCGCGCTGATCCGTAACTTCCGCCGCTACAGCTGGCTGCTGATGTACCTGTTCGGTGCCTCACCGGCGCTGGACGCGGGTTTCCTGCGCGGTCGGTCGCACCAGTTGGACGTACTGGACGCCGACACGCTGTACCTGCCGTACGCCACCAGCCTGCGCATGAGCGACCTGGGTTACCAGAGCAACGCCCAAGCCGGCCTGACGCCGTGCTACAACGATTTGAGCAGCTACACCGACAGCCTGCGTGAAGCGGTGGCAACGCCCTACGCACCTTACGTCGAAGTCGGCACCCATAAGGATGGTGAGTGGGTACAGCTCAACACCAACATCCTGCAGATCGAAAACGAGTACTACTCCAATATCCGCCCCAAGCGCGTGACCTACACCGGCGAACGGCCGATCCAGGCGCTGATGGCCCGTGGCATCCAATACATCGAAGTGCGCTGCCTGGACATCAACCCGTTCCTGCCGATGGGCATCGACCTGCCGGAATCACGCTTCCTCGATGCGTTCCTGCTGTACTGCGCGTTGAACGACAGCCCGCTGTTCGCCAACAACGAGTGCGGCAATGCCACCTCCAACTTCCTCAGTGTGGTCAAGGAGGGCCGTCGCCCAGGCCTGCAATTGCAGCGTGACGGCCAGGCGGTGGACATGAAGGAATGGGCCACCGAGCTGCTGGAGCAGATCGCCCCGCTCGCGGCCTTGCTGGATGAGAGCCATGGCATCACCGAGCACAGCCAGGCGCTGGACGCTCAGTTGGCGAAGGTCAAGGACTCGTCCCTGACGCCGTCGGCCCAAGTACTGGCAACGATGGCCGAGCGCAAAGAGAGTTTTGCGCAGTTCTCCCTGCACCAGAGCGAGGTGCACGCCGCGCACTTCCGTCAGGAGCCGTTACCGGCCGATGAGCAGGCACGCTTTGAAGAGCTGGCGCGTAAGTCGCTGGCTCAGCAGGTGGAGCTTGAGCAGAACGAAGTGGGCGACTTTGACGTGTTTGTCGGCTCGTACCAGGCAAGCATTCTGGCGATCAGTAACTAAAGCCTTGCTCGGTCCCCTGTGGGAGCTGGCTTGCCAGCTCCCACATTTGTCTTCATTGGGTTGAAGATTGCGCTCATTCTTCTACTCATAAGCTAATTCGAAAATGTTATTTATTTTCGAGTTCTTAGATCATTTAGTCTCCTCACACGCCGACCCTCGGCCGCCTGATTGAGGAGCTTCCCCCTTGAAACTGCTTACCCCATTGCGCCTCTTGGCCGCATTGTCCCTGGCCGGTGCCAGCCTGTTTGCCCAGGCGGCAGATGTGACCATCGCCTACCAGACCACCGTGGACCCGGCGAAAGTCGCCCAGGCTGACGGCGCGTATGAAAAAGCTACCAATGCCAAGATCGACTGGCGCAAATTCGACAATGGCGCCGACATTATTGCCGCCATTGCTTCCGGCGACGTGCAGATCGGCTACCTCGGTTCCAGCCCACTGACCGCTGCGGTAACGCGCAAAGTGCCGGTGGAAACCTTCCTGGTCGCCACCCAGATCGGCGGCGCCGAAGCGCTGGTGGCGCGTAATGGTTCGGGGATCAACAGCCCACAGGACCTGATCGGCAAAAAGATTGCCGTGCCCTTCGTTTCCACCGGCCACTACAGCCTGTTGGCCGCGCTGAAGCACTGGAACATCGACCCGTCCAAAGTGACCATTCTCAACCTCGCACCGCCGGCAATCATCGCGGCGTGGAAGCGCGGTGATATCGACGCGACTTACGTGTGGGACCCGGCCCTGGGCATCGCCAAGGAAAACGGCAAAGTGCTGATCACCTCCGGCGAACTGGCCAAGTTCGGCGCGCCCACCTTCGATGCCTGGATCGTGCGCAAAGACTACGCCGAAAAACACCCGGAAATCGTCACCGCCTTCGCCAAAGTCACCCTGGACGCCTACGCCGCCTACCGCAAAGACCCACAAGCCTGGCTGGCCGACAAAGGCAATGTCGACAAACTGGTGAAGCTCTCCGGCGCCAAGGCCAGTGACATCCCACTGCTGCTGCAAGGCAACGTCTACCCACTGGCGGCTGACCAAGTGACCCTGCTGGGCGCACCGACTACCAAGGCTGTGACCGACACCGCCGCGTTCCTCAAGGAACAAGGCAAAGTCGAGGCCGTGCTGCCGGACTACGCCCCTTACGTCAGCGCCAAGTTCATCACTAACTGACTCAAGGAGTTCCTCGCGATGGCCTTGCTACAACTGGAGCGCATCAGCGCACAGTACCCAGGCGCCACAGAACCGGTACTGTCCGATATTTCACTCGACCTTGGGCCTCAGCAATTGCTGGTGGCCCTCGGCCCGTCCGGCAGTGGCAAGACTTCGCTGTTGAACCTGATTGCCGGTTTCGTCGAACCCTCTGCCGGGCTCATCACCCTCGATGGCGTGCCGGTCAAAGGCCCGAGCGCCGAACGCGGCGTGGTGTTCCAGGACGATGCTCTGCTGCCCTGGCAGGACGTGCTGGCCAACGTCGGCTTCGGCCTGGAGCTGGCCGGTGTGCCCAAGGCGCAACGTGAAGTGCGCGCCCGGGAAATGCTCGCACTGGTCGACCTCGCCGGTTTCGACAGCCGCCGTGTCTGGCAGCTTTCCGGTGGCCAGAAACAGCGTGTGGGCCTGGCTCGCGCGTTGGCGGCTGACCCTCGCGTATTGCTGATGGACGAGCCTTTCGGCGCCCTTGATGCCTTCACCCGCGAACAGATGCAGGAATTGCTCCTGCAAGTCTGGCGGCGCACGGCCAAGCCGGTGTTCCTGATTACCCATGACATTGAAGAGGCGGTATTTCTCGCCACCGACCTGATCCTGTTGGCGCCCAACCCAGGCCAGATCGTCGAGCGCCTGCACCTGGACTTCGGTCAACGCTACGCCGCCGGTGAATCGGCGCGGGCGATCAAGTCCGACCCGCGCTTTATCGAAACCCGTGAACACGTGCTGGGCAAAGTGTTCTCGCAACGGCAGGTGTCCGCATGAGCAGCTACGAACTTCCCGCCACGGCTGCCAAGCCGGTAACGCACAAGGTCATTGCGGTACGTCGTAGCCTGAGCACGCGCTGGATCAGCGTACTCACCCTGGTCGCCTTGCTGGCGCTCTGGTGGGCGGTCACCGCCACTGGCGTGATCGAACCACTGTTCCTGCCGCCGCCGTCCGCCGTGCTGCAAAAAGGCTGGCTGCTGGCGACCACCGGCTATATGGATTCCACCTTGTGGCAGCACCTGGGCGCGAGCCTCACGCGCATCGGCCTGGGCCTGGGTTTTGCGGTGCTGACCGCCGTGCCGGTGGGGATTGCCATCGGTTCCAACCGCATTGCCCGTGGCATCCTCGACCCGCTGATCGAGTTCTACCGGCCGATTCCGCCCCTGGCTTACCTGCCGCTGATCGTGATCTGGTGCGGCATCGGTGAGCTGTCCAAGGTGTTGCTGATTTACCTGGCGATCTTTGCGCCTATCGCCATCGCCACTGCGACCGGCGTGCGCACGGTCGACCCGGCCAAGCTGCGTGCCGCGCAGTCGTTGGGCGCCACCCGCGCCCAGTTGATTCGCCATGTGATCCTGCCGAGCGCCCTGCCCGACATCCTTACCGGCGTGCGCATCGGCCTGGGAGTGGGTTGGTCGACCCTGGTTGCCGCCGAACTGATCGCCGCCACCAGCGGCCTGGGCTTTATGGTGCAGTCGGCGGCGCAGTTCCTGGTCACCGACGTGGTGGTGCTGGGGATTCTGGTGATCGCCCTGATCGCCTTCGCCATGGAAATGGGCCTGCGTGCCCTGCAGCGCAAATTGGTGCCCTGGCATGGCCAGGCACATTGAGTGAGAACCGCATGAGCAGCCTGACCGTTACGCCGATAAGCACCGCCCTGGGCGCCCTGATCAGTGGCGTCGATATCACCCGACCGTTGAGCCTCCAAGAACGTGACGCCATTGAGCAGGCGCTGCTCAGCCACTCGGTGCTGTTCTTCCGTGGCCAGGCCGTCACCCCGCAGCAACAGGCGCGGTTTGCAGCAAATTTTGGCGACCTGCATATTCACCCGATCTACCCCAACGTGCCGGAGCAGCCCGAAGTGCTGATCCTCGACACCGCCGTGACCGACGTACGCGATAACGCCGTATGGCACACCGACGTGACCTTCCTGCCGACGCCTGCGCTCGGTGCGGTGCTCAGCGCCAAGCTGCTGCCGGCCTTTGGCGGCGACACGTTGTGGGCCAGTGGCATCGCGGCGTATGAAGCCTTGTCGGAGCCGCTTAAACGCCTGCTCGATGGCCTGACGGCAACGCACGACTTCACCAAATCCTTCCCGCTGGAGCGCTTTGGCAACACCGCCGAAGACCTGGCGCGTTGGGAGGAGACCCGCAAGAAGAATCCACCGCTGTCACACCCAGTGGTGCGCACGCATCCGGTAAGCGGGCGAAAGTCGCTGTTTGTAAGTGACGGGTTCACCACCAAAATCAACGAGCTGGAGCCGGCGGAAAGCGAGGCCATACTGAAGCTGCTGTTTGCCCACGCAACGCGGCCGGAATTCACCATACGCTGGCGCTGGCAGGAGAACGACGTGGCATTCTGGGACAACCGCGTGACCCAGCACTACGCCGTGGATGACTACCGACCGCAGCGACGCGTGATGCATCGCGCCACGATCCTGGGTGACGTCCCGTTCTAGCGCCTGGCGATGATCAAAAGTGAGAGCTGGCTTGCCTGCGATAGCGGCGTACCAGCCCATACATTCATCGACTGACACACCGCCATCGCGGGCAAGCCCGGCTCCCACATTTTTGACCGGGTTGTGCCGGTTTATTCAGCAGTGGACGGTTTTTCCCACAGGTTAATCCCGCCTTCCTGCGCAAACCGGTCGATCTCCGCCAGTTCTTCCGCGCTGAAGTTCAGGTTCTTCAACGCGCCGACGTTTTCAATGATCTGCTCCGGCCGGCTCGCACCAATCAAGGCACTGGTCACCCTTGGGTCACGCAGGGTCCAGGCCAGGGCCAGTTGCGCGAGGCTCTGGCCGCGGCGCTTGGCGATTTCATTCAGCCCACGCACATGGGCGATGTTGGCTTCGGACAAGTGCTTGGCCTGCAGCGAGCCGCCACCCGGGCGGTTGACGCGCGCATCGGCCGGCACGCCGTTGAGGTACTTGTCAGTGAGCAAACCCTGGGCCAGCGGCGTGAAGGCAATCACACCGGCACCCAGTTCATCGGTGGTGTCCAGCAGGTCTTTTTCAATCCAGCGGTTGAGCAGGTTGTAGGCCGGCTGGTGAATCAACAGCGGCACTTTCCACTCTTGCAGCAGAGCGGCCATTTCGCGGGTTTTCACCCCCGAATAAGACGAGATACCGATGTACAACGCCTTGCCCTGTTGCACGGCAGTGGCGAGTGCGCTGGCGGTTTCTTCCAGCGGGGTGTCGGCGTCAAAACGGTGGGAGTAGAAAATATCCACGTAGTCGACGCCCAGGCGTTGCAGGCTCTGGTCCAGGCTCGCCAGAACGTATTTGCGCGAACCGCCACCCTGGCCGTAAGGGCCGGGCCACATGTCCCAGCCGGCTTTGCTGGAGATGATCAGCTCGTCGCGGTAGTGCTTGAAGTCTTCACGCAGCAAACGGCCGAAGTTGATCTCGGCGCTGCCGTACGGTGGGCCGTAGTTGTTGGCCAGGTCGAAGTGGTTGATCCCCAGGTCGAATGCGGTGCGCAGCAAGGCGCGCTGGGTGTCGATCGGGGTGCTGTCGCCAAAGTTGTGCCACAGCCCCAGGGACAGTGCCGGCAGCACCAACCCACTGCGGCCTACGCGGCGGTACGGGATAGATTCATAGCGGTTTTCGGCAGCAATGTAAGTCATCGAATCCTCTCTTGGACGTAGGCAAATAAGGCCTGGGAATAAGGTTATTCCCAGGCCTTTTAACCAGCTGAATCGCTTGAGCCTGCCGTTCCGTTCTACAGCAATTTGCTACCAGAGTGGAACGACATAGCTGACATAAAAGCGATTTTCATCTTGGACGGTGGCACCGGTAATGTCCGGGCTGGCGTGGGCATTTTTCCAGGTCACGCCCAGGCCCTTGAGGGTGCCGGTGGGTACCTGGTAAGCCACGGCAATATTGCGTTCCCACTCGCTGGTGGTGCCTTGCACGGTGCGTATGTCATCACCGTGGGCATAGGCGGCCGAGAACGTCAGGCCGGTGAGGCCCAGCTTACCGAAGTCGTACTTGTACTGCGCAAGCCAAGTGCGCTCACCGGCGTGTTGAAATTTATTCAACTGCATGTTGGTGAGCGCCGGGGTGTCGGCGCCCGAGCCAGGGCCTTGGCGGTTGTCGCCGCTGTTGAGGCCGGAATCGAGGTACGGAAAGTCGCTGTCGCCGCTGTTTTTCTGGATGCCCAGGCCGACGGTGTGGCCGTCCAGGCTGTAGCTCTCGAGCAGGCTGGCGGTGGTCTGGTTGATGCGGCCTTTGCTGGTGCCGTCACCGTAGAGTCCGGCGCCGGTGAAGTCTTTATCGCCATCGGCGTTGGCGCCCACACCGAGGCTGCGGAACACGCGCACGTCGGTGTCGATGGCGCCCACGCTCAACGCGTCATGGCGCTTGGCGCCGAGGAAGAACTGCTGGTAGTAGTCCTCAAGGTTGGAATACCACAGGCTCACGGTGGTGTTCTGGATGCCGGTGTAATCCGCCCCGCCGAACAGGAAACGATCGCTGTCTTTGGTGCCGCCGGCGGTGATCATGCCCTGGTCGCCGGTTTCGTTGCGGATCTTGGTCTTGAAGATATCGCCGCCGGTGAAGGTGAAGTCGCTGAGGTCTTTGGACACCAGTTGCACGCCGGTGTTGGTCTGCTGGTACAGGCGGCCGTCGGTGTTGGCCAGCACCGGGTTGTTGCCGAACAAGGTGCCGAGGCGCAGCTCATCCTTGGCGAAGCGCATTTTGAACGTTGGGCTGAGTACGCCGAACTGGTCGGCGGACTTGCCGTTGTCCAGCGGGAACATACTGCCGGGGTAGCGGCCCTGGTGGTCTTTGTCGTTAAGATCGCCGCCGGAATCGAGCTTCAAGCCGTAAAACGCCTGCAGATCCAGGCCAAAACCTACCGGGCCGTCGGTGTAGCCGGACTTGAAGTTGAACTCGAAACCCTGGCCCCAATCCCGCACGCTGTGCGCCTTGGCGTTGCTGCCCACCACGTCACGACCCTGCTGGTTGAGATAGCGGTTGAGCAGGGTCACGTCGGCGTGGCTGTCGTCGATAAAATCGGCATGGGCGGACAGCATAAAGCTCGCCATGGCGGCACCCACCATAGGGCTTATTAACGTCTTCATTGTTACCGGTCTCCGTCACTGTTCTGAAATGAAAGCGTCAAACGCTTCACACAATTACGCAGTGGCCAGATGACAGTTCGGAGTCAAAACACTTAGTTCACGAATGAAATTAAGTTTAAGAAAGCCTTAAATTACGCGGGTTTGCGGGCATTTGATCGTTCCCACGCTCTGCGTGGGAATGCATCCATTGACGCTCTGCGTCACCTCTGCGGCGGGACGCAGAGCGTCCCAGGCGGCATTCCCACGCGGAGCGTGGGAACGATCGGCGGGTCAGCGCACCAGGTGCAGGAACTGCAGGTGGCGCTCGTACTGGTCGAGGATGTCGTTGATGATCTGCTCCTTGGTGTAGCCCACCAGATCGTAGTCCTGGCTGCCCTCACTCAAGTGCACTTCCGCGCGGTAATAGCGGCGGTTGTTGATCTCTTTGGAACCCATGCCACCTCGGGCAAACGACGGCGTGAAGTAGCCGCGCATCTGCACCTGGTAAACGAAAGGATGCTCCTCGCCATGCCCGATTTCGAGGCTGACGCTGTCGTTGGACGGGTCAGGCTGAGTCACCACATTCAGGCCCTTCTCGACAAACACCGCCGTCACTTCTTCGATCGCCGGGCGCACCGTCGCTTCGAGGAAGCGGTACACCTCATCCCGTGAAGGGAAGTGCACAGCCTGGCTCAAACGCTGACGCCAGCCGCCACGGCCTTTACGCGCCGCCGACACCGGTGCCAGCGAATGCAGCTGGGCAATCTGCTTCTGCGATTCGAGGTAGAAGGCCTTGTGCAGCCCCCACATCATCAGCAGCAAAATCAGCGAGAACGGCAACGAAGTCAGCACCACCGCCGACTTGAGCGAGTCGATACTGCCGGCAAACAGCAGGGCACTGGTGACCAGCGCCGTCATCGCGCCCCAGAACACCCGCAGCCATTTCGGCCCATCTTCATCGGCGTTGCCGCCTTTGGACGACAAGGTCGACAGCACCACGGTGCCGGAGTCGGCCGAGGTGACGAAAAACACGAAGCTGATAAACACCGTGACGGCGATCACCGTCTTGCTCCACGGGTAGGTTTCCAGCAGCAGGTAGAGGCTCATCGACGGGTCATCGATGGCTGACTGGCCCAGCGCGGTCATGCCATGGTTGAGCACCTGGTCGATGGCGCTGTTGCCGAAGATCGACATCCACGCCAGGGTAAAGCCCAGCGGGATCAGCAGCACGCCAAACACGAACTCGCGGATGGTCCGGCCACGGGAAATACGCGCGATAAACAGGCCCACAAACGGCGACCATGCGATCCACCAGGCCCAGTAGAACACCGTCCAACCGCCCAGCCAGTCGCTGGGTTTGTCGTAGGCGTACACATCGAAGCTCTTCGTCGGCAAGGCGCCGAGGTAGTCACCGATGTTCTGGATCAGGGTGTTGAGCAGGTGCTGGGTAGGGCCTGCGAACAACACGAACAGCAGCAGCGCACAGGCCAGCAGCATGTTGATGTCGGACATCACTCGCACGCCCTTGTCGACACCGGCCACGGCCACGAGGATCGCGGCGCCCATCATCAGGGTGATCAGGCCGACCTGAATCCACTGCGTGTGCGCGATGCCAAACAGGTAGTCGAGACCGGAGTTGAGGTGCAACACGCCAAACCCCATGTCGGCGCCCAGGCCGAACACCGTGGCAATGATGCCGAAACCGTCCACCGCATAACCGATGGGGCCGTTGATGCGTTTGCCGATCAGCGGGTACAGCGCCGAACGCAGCGCCAGCGGCAGGTTATGCCGGTAGGCGAAGTACGCCAGGGCCATGCCGACAAAGGCAAACACGCCCCAGCCATGCAGCCCCCAGTGCAGAAACAGGATCTGCATGGCCTGGCGAGCGGCGTCGGCATTCATCGGCGCGCCCTGAGGCGGCTGCACCAGGTGCGTCAGCGGCTCGGAGACGCAGAAGAAAAACAGCGTGATGCTGATCCCGGCAGCGAACAGCATGCCGGCCCAGGACAGGTAACTGAATTCGGGCTCGTCGTGGTCGGCACCGAGTTTTATCTTGCCGTAGCCCGATAGCGCGGTGACCACCACGAAGACCAGATACAGCGTCATCGCCAGCATGTAGTACCAGCCGACCGTGTTGGCCGCCCAGTTTTGCGCCGCCAGCAGCCAGGCACCGGCCTGTTGCGGGATAGCGATGACAGTGATGCCGAACAGCAGGATGAAGGTTGCGGCAAAGTAGAAAACCGGCGCATTCATGCGCACCAGGCCGCTGGATGGGGTGGACGATGCACTCATGAACGATGCACCCCGAAGGTGTGTGATGTGGCTGTAAATAACGGACTCAGCAAAGGTAAGCCTCCTGTTGTGAGCGGGCAGCGAACCACCGGGTTTAACTTGAACGAGCATTCAAGTTAAACATAGGTAGGCGGTTTGGGACTAATCGCAGGGCTGAGTGGTAGACAATTCCTACACTAGCTCAAGGATTGGTATGACGGGCGCGAGAGGTAAATCGTTCAGCGATTACGGGTCTAATTTGAAATGCGGTTAAACCTGTGGGAGCTGGCTTGTCGGGTCGCCGCATCGCTGCGATAGCGGTGGGTCAGTCAGCAAATCTGTAACTGACAGATCGCTATCGCAGGCAAGCCAGCTCCCACAGTTGATCGGTGTTTGGCTCAAATACTATTTCTGCGCACCGTCGTCATGCTGCAAATTCGCCTGCGTAATGTTCGCCGCCGCCGGCACGCTGCGGGTCAGCCACACATTGCCGCCGATGGTCGAGCCCTTGCCGATGGTGATGCGCCCCAGGATCGTCGCCCCGGCGTAAATCACCACATCGTCCTCAACAATCGGATGGCGCGGATGGCCTTTCTGCAACTGCCCGTCCTCATCCGCCGGGAAGCGCTTGGCGCCCAACGTCACGGCCTGGTAGATGCGCACGCGCTCGCCGATGATCGCGGTCTCGCCGATCACCACACCGGTCCCGTGGTCGATGAAGAAACTCGGGCCGATCTGCGCGCCGGGGTGGATGTCGATGCCGGTGGCCGAGTGGGCAATCTCCGCGCTGATCCGCGCCAGCAACGGCAGCCCGGCGCGGTACAGGTGGTGCGCCAGGCGGTGGTGAATCACCGCCAGAATCCCCGGATAGCACAGCAGCACTTCATCCACACTGCGCGCGGCCGGGTCGCCGTGATAGGCGGCGAGCACGTCGGTGTCCAACAGGCTGCGCAGTGAGGGCAAGGCCAGGGCGAAGTCCTGGATCAGGCGGATGGCCAGTGCATCGACCTCGCTGTCATCCTTGGCGCCCTGGCGCGCGGCGTAGCGCAGCTCCAGACGGGCCTGGGCGAGCAAGGCATTCAGGGCGACGTCGAGGGTATGCCCGACGTAAAAATCTTCACTTTCTTCACGCAGGTCCACCGGCCCCAGGCGCATCGGGAACAGCGCGCCGCACAAGGACTCAAGAATCTGCGCCACCGCCTCGCGGGACGGCAACTCACGGCCACCGTGTTCGCCACTCAGGCGACCATTGCGCGTGCGCCACTGGTCCCGGGCGCTGCGCAGCTGGCTGACGATGGTCTGTAATTGCCAATGACTGGAACGCTCACTCACGGTATTCACTCCTGACGATATGGCCGTCACTTTACGGTATGCACCCTGGCCGCCCTTAAGAACCAATGGTGTGATGCTAAGAACTATCCGGCATAAGCGATTGGCGGTTGCCCGATGAAAAGTGCCTGCCTATAGTCCCCCCATCACTTAGCCACTGTACGTCGCCATGATCAAACAACAGCTCGACCGTTTTAACCGCCTGGAACTGCTGGGCGGCGCCACCGCCCTGGAAAAACTCGAGCGGCTGTCGGCCTGGCTGGGCAGGGACGTTTACGTCAAGCGCGACGACACCACACCGCTGGCCATGGGCGGCAACAAGCTGCGCAAACTTGAATACCTGGGCGCCGATGCCCTTGCGCAAGGTGCCGACACCCTGGTGACCGCCGGCGCCATCCAGTCCAACCACGTGCGCCAGACCGCCGCGCTGGCCGCCAAGCTCGGCCTGGGCTGCGTGGCGCTGCTGGAAAACCCCACCGGCACCGAAGACCCCAACTACCTGGGCAATGGCAACCGCTTGCTGCTGGAGTTGTTCGACGCCAAAGTCGAATTGGTCGAAAACCTCGATAACGTCGACGACCAGCTCAACGCCCTCGCCGACCGCCTGCGCAGCAACGGCAAGAAGCCCTACCTCGTCCCTATCGGCGGCTCCAATGCCTTGGGCGCCTTGGGTTACGTGCGCGCCGGGCTGGAGCTGGCCGGGCAGATCGAAGACAGCGGCATTGAGTTTGCCGCCGTGGTACTGGCCTCGGGCAGCGCCGGCACCCACAGCGGCCTGGCGTTGGCGTTGAGTGAGGTGCTGCCGGATCTGCCGGTGGTGGGCATCACCGTGTCGCGCACCGAAGAAGCCCAGTTCCCGAAGGTACAAGGCTTGGCCGAACGCACCGCCGAGTTGCTGGGCGTGGACATTCCCGAAGCCTTCAAAGTGATTCTGTGGGACGAATATTTCGGCCCGCGCTACGGCGAACCGAACGCCGGCACCCTGGCAGCGGTCAAGCTATTAGCCAGCCAGGAAGGCTTGCTGCTGGACCCGGTCTACACCGGCAAGGCCATGGCCGGTTTGCTCGATGGCATCGGGCGTCAGCGGTTTGAGGACGGCCCGATCATTTTCCTGCACACCGGCGGGGCACCGGCGTTGTTTGCCTATGACTCGGTGCTTAACTGAATAACACGGATCAAACTGTGGGAGCTGGCTTGCCTGCGATAGCGGTGTATCAGCCAACACATTTGTAACTGACGGACCGCTATCGCAGGCAAGCCAGCTCTTATCAAACAAAAAATAACTCATTGTTTTTGCTCTTAAAAATCAAGCCGCTTTAACCAGCTGCAACCCCAACTTTCGCGCCTTGCGCTCCAAGGCGCGCAGTTGCCGGTCCCGGCTACGCTCTTCAAATTCCTCTATTCCTTTCTCAACATAAGGCTGACCTTTGGTCAGCATCGCGTAGATCAGTCGTGCCAGTTGATGCGCTGTCGCCTTAATCGCGCAACAGGTGTCCATCCGGGTCAGGCGCGCTCGGTGGCTGGCACCGATAAAACTTTTGTCGTTACGTGCAATAGAGGCGGCTTGCTTCAGCGCTTGAG
>NZ_FNOX01000006.1:440347-447140 GCF_900107155.1 Pseudomonas salomonii | reverse complement strand
CGCGGGCCACGCCTTCGCCGCCCAGGTACAACTCACCGGCCACGCCGATGGGTTGCAGGTTGAGTTGCGCGTCCAGCACGTAGCCGCTGCGGTTGCCCAACAGCGTGCCGATCGGCGCATAGACCGCGCCGCAGGGGTCGCCGCGACGGGCTTTCCACAGCAGCGGTGTGACCACGGTTTCGGTCGGGCCGTAGCCGTTGAACAGATACGTCGGTTTCAGTGCGCGCCAGGCCAGGTCGTAGCTGGCCTGTGCCACGGCATCGCCACCGAAGCAGTACACGCGCACGTTGGGCGGGTTGCCATCGCGTTCGGCATGCTCGGCCAGCTGTTGCAGGTACACCGGTGGGAACACGGCCATGGTCACGTTGTGGCGGTGCATTTGCGCGTAGGTGTATTCCGGCAGCCACAGGCTGTCATCGCGGATCAGCACGCTGGCGCCGTTGATCAGCGGGTGCATCCAGCCTTCGTGGGAGCCGTCGAAGGCAAAGGACATGAAATGCAATTCGCAGTCGGCCGGGCCGGTTTCGTAGCGTTCGCCCGTGGCGATGATGTGCGCCACCAACGGGCCGTGAGAAACCGCCACGCCTTTGGGCATGCCGGTGGAGCCGGAGGTGTAGATCACGTAGGCGAGGTTGTCGCCGTTCAGATCGACCTGCGGCGCGGTATCGCTATAACCGGCCCAGTCTTCGGTGCGGTCAATGGCCAGGGTTTCCAGACCCTCGGCAAGCGGCAATTGCGGCAAGGCGCTGGTGTGGCTCAGCAGCAATTTCGCACGGCTGTCTTGCATCATGTACAGCAGGCGGTCACGCGGGTATTCGATGTCCAGCGGTACATACACGCCGCCGGCTTTCATCACGGCGAGGAACGCCACCATGATTTGGGCGCTGCGCGGCATGGCAATCGCCACGCGCACTTCCGGGCCGACGCCACGGGCGATCAGTGCATGGGCCAGGCGGTTGGCCTGGCGGTCCAGCTCGCCATAAGTCAGGGTTTGCGCATCGAACTTGACCGCCACCGCATCCGGGGTTTCCCGGGCGCGATCGGCGAACAGCTCGTGCACCAGACGCTCGGCCGAGAAGCCCGAATCGGTGCAGTTCCACAGTTGCAGGATGTGCTGCTGCTCGTCGCTATCCAACAGGTTCAACTGGCCGATGTTCTGCTGCTGGTCGGCAACCATCGCCTGCAACAGATTCTGCCAGTGGCGCGCCATGCGCTCGATAGTGGTGGCTTCAAACAGATCGGTGGCATAACCCAGCGAGGCCCACAGCCCTTGTGTACTTTCATGCACGTCCAAGTCGAGGTCAAAATGCGCGGTACGGCGCTCCCACTCCAGGCCTTCGATGCGCAAGTCCGTCAGCGCTTGCACACCCAGGTGTCCTTCGCGCTGATAGTTGAACATCACCTGGAACAACGGGTTCAGGCTCAGGCTACGCTCGGGTTGCAGGGCTTCCACCAATTGCTCGAACGGCAGGTCCTGATGGGCCTGTGCCTGCAGCGCACGCTGCTTGACCTGGGCCAGCAACTCGGCAACCGTCATGTGCCCGTCGATATCGGCCTTGAGCACTTGAGTGTTGACGAAAAAGCCGATCAGACGTTCGGTTTCCACACGATTGCGGTTGGCGATCGGCACACCGACACGGATGTCGTGCTGGCCGCTGTAGCGGTGCAGCAATGTCTGGAACGAGGCCAGCAGTAACATAAACATCGTCACGCCCTGCGCCTGGGCCAGGGCTTTAAGACCTTGCGCCAGTTCGGCAGGCAACGGCACATCCAGACGCGCGCCACGATGGCTTTGCTGCGCCGGACGTTGATGGTCGAACGGCAACTCCAATACGGGCTGCTCGCCACCGAGCACGTCGCGCCAGTAGTCCAGTTGTCGGGCCTGCTCACCGGCTTCCATCCACGTACGCTGCCATACGGCAAAGTCGGCGTACTGGATCGGCATCAGCGGCAACTGTGCTGCCTGGCCCTGGCTGAAGGCGGCATAAAGTTGCACCAGCTCGTCGATCATGACTTGCATCGACCAACCGTCAGAGACGATGTGATGCTGCACCAGCACCAACACATGATCGTCCTGCGCCACACGCATTAAGGTCACACGCAGCAACGGCCCGTTTTGCAGGTTGAACGGCTGTGCAATTTCGGCCTCTACCTGCGCTTGCAGATCAGCTTCTTGCACGTCAACGCACCGGACAGGCAACGCCACCTGCACGCGGATAACTTGCCGCGCACCGTCCGCTTGCTGTTCGACGCAGGTGCGCAGGCTTTCATGGCGGGCGACCAACTCATCGAAACTGCGCTGCAACGCCGCCGTGTCCAGCCGCCCCTTGAGGCGCAAGGCGCTGGGGATATGGTAGGCGGCGCTGTCCGGGGCCAGTTGCCAAAGGAACCACTGACGCTCCTGGGCATACGACAGCGGCAGCGGCTGGTCACGACCGACCGACACCAGTGCGGGCGCCTGCTCACCCAGGCCACTTTCCAGGGCGTGCAAAGCGCCAGCGAACCCTTCCAGACGCGGCTGCTCGAACACCAGTTTGAGCGGTACTTCGCGCCCCAGCGTATGCCGCAAGCGTGAAACCACCTGCATGGCCAACAGCGAATGCCCGCCCATCTCAAAGAAATGGTCGGTCAACCCTACGCGCTCAACGCCCAGGATTTGCGCCCACACGGCGGCGACCTGCTGCTCCAGCTCAGTCACCGGTGCCACCCATGCCGGCTGCGATTGGCTGACATCGGGTTTGGGCAGCGCATTGCGATCCAGCTTGCCGTTGGGGTTCAGCGGCATGCGGTCGAGGAAGATGAGGTGGGCCGGCACCATATAATCCGGCAGTTGTTCGCGCAGCGTCAGCTTGAGGGATGCGGCGTCTTGCTGCTCGGCAACCAGATAGGCGACCAACTGATTGTCGACGGCCAGCACCAGCGTTTCGCGTACGCAGGGCTGGGCCAACAACAGCGCCTCGATTTCACCCAGCTCGATACGAAAACCGCGAATCTTGACTTGATGATCGACCCGCCCGACATACTCGATGACACCATCGGCGCGATAGCGTGCCAGGTCGCCGGTGCGATACAGCCGCTCGCCGGTTGCGCCGAACGGGTCCGGCACAAAGCGCTCGGCCGTGAGCAGCGCGCGGTTCAAATAGGCGCGCGCCAAACCGCAGCGGCTGCCGATGTATAACTCGCCCACCGCCCCCAACGGCGCCAGGTTCAAGTCGCGGTCCAGCACGTAAAGGGCGCGGCCCGGCAAGGAACGGCCAATCGGGCTGGCGGTGGCACCGACGATTTCAGCGGCGGCTGTGCAGTCCAGCACACTCGACACCACGGTGGCTTCCGTAGGGCCATAGGTATTGAGCAAGCGTACATGGCCAAGACCGGCTTTCACCCACTGCGATGGGCCATCCAGTGGCATGGCTTCGCCACCAATGTGGACCTGTCGAAGCGCGCCATAGGATCGTGGCCCCGCCGCCAGGCAATCGAGCAGGAACAGGTTCCAGTAAGCGGTCGGCAAGTCGGCCAGGGTGATGCCTTGGGCGATGATTTCGTCGTACAGCCGAGCGCTGTCCCACAGCTGCGGCCCTCGCAATACCACCGTCGCGCCGTGGGTCAGCGCCGGGTAGAGCTGCTCGACAAAACCGTCGAAATTCAAGGTAGCGAATTGCAGTACGCGATCATCCTGGGTCAGGCGCGAATAGTCGGCGGCCATCCGCGAAAACTCGGTCAGCGCCGCATGATCGATGGCCACGCCTTTGGGTTTGCCGGTGGAACCGGAGGTGTAAATCACGTAGGCCAGGTTGTGCTTGTCGACCTTGACCTGCGGGTTGTTCTCGCCATAGTTGACCAGGCTCGGATCCGCCACGTCCAGCGTCGCCATGCCTTCTGGCAGCGGCATCGGCACATGGGCTTGCGTCAGTACCACACGCACACCGCTGTCCTCCAGCATATGCAGCAAGCGTTCGCGCGGGTATTGCGGGTCCAGCGGCACATAGGCGCCGCCGGCCTTGAGCACGGCCAACACGCCAACCACCATCTCGAACGAGCGCTCGATCGCCACACCCACCCGCACTTCCGGGCCGACACCGCGTGCGATCAGCGCATGCGCCAGGCGATTGGCCTGGCGGTTCAACTCGGCATAACTGATGGTGTGTTCGTCCAGGCACAGCGCAACCGCCTCCGGGCGCTGTTGCACCTGGGCCTCGAACAACCCGTGAACGCCTGCCGCCGCTTCGAACACGGGGCCACTCTGGTTCCAGGCGTACAGCACATCGCGCTGTTCTGCATCGATCAGCATGGCCAACTGCGCCACACGGGTGTCCGCACGCCCGACAATGGCGCGCAGCAAGCGCTGCCAATGCTCGGCCATGCGTTGCACGGTGGGCGCTTCGAACAGGTCAGTGGCGTAGGTCAGCGACGCCCAGATACCTTGCGGGGACTCTTGAGTGTCCAGACTGAGGTCGAACTGTGCACTCTGACTGCCCCACTCCAGCGCCTCAACGGCCAGGCCCGGCAATTGCAGCTCGCCACGGGACTTATGCGCTTCAGTCTGGTGGTTGAACATCACCTGGAACAACGGGTTATGGCTCAGGCTACGCTCCGGTTGCAGTGCCTCGACCAACTGCTCGAACGGCAGATCCTGATGACTCTGGGCCTGGAGTGCGCGCTGCTTGACCTGGGCCAGCAACTGACTGAAGGGCATCTGCCCGTCGATATCGGCCTTGAACACCTGGGTATTGACGAAGAAGCCGATAAGGCGCTCGGTTTCTGCGCGATTGCGGTTGGCGATCGGCACACCGACGCGAATATCCGACTGCCCGCTGTAGCGATACAACAGCGTCTGGAAGGACGCCAGCAACAGCATGAACAACGTCACACCTTCGCGCTGAGCCAGCGCCTTGAGGCTGCTGACCAACACTGCGTCCAGGTCCATGTCCAGACGCGCGCCGCGATAACTTTGTACCGGCGGGCGCGGATGATCCAGGGGCAACTCCAATACCGGTTGCTCACCGCCCAACCGCTCAACCCAGTAACCCAGCTGGCGCTCTTTTTCGCCGGCTTCCATCCAACTGCGCTGCCACAAGGCATAGTCGGGGTATTGAACCGGCAACTCCGGCAAGCGCACATCCTGGCCCTGGCTGAAGCCCACGTACAACTGCACCAGCTCATCGACCATGACCTGCATCGACCAGCCGTCGGAGACAATGTGGTGCAACACCAGCACCAGTACATGCTCATCCGGCGCCATCTGCAGTAATTTCACCCGCAGCAGCGGGCCTTGTTGCAGATCAAAGGGTTTGGCGACTTCGGCTTGCACTTGAGCTTCGAGTTGCGTGCGATCACCCACACCCTCAGCGATCTCAAGGTGCAGTTCAGGCTTGACCACCTGTAATACCTGATCGACGTCCTGATGCAGGCAGGTGCGCAAACTCTCGTGACGGGCAATCAAGGCGTCAAAGCTGCGTTGCAAGGCCGGCCGATCAAGTTGGCCTTTTAACCGCAACGCACGTGGCAAATGGTAGGCAGGGCTCTGCGGCTCCAACTGCCACAAAAACCACTGCCGCTCCTGGGCATAAGAGAGTCGCAGCGGCTCGCCTTCCTGACGCTTGAAAACCGGGGCAATCTCAAACAGGTTGATGCCTTGCTGCTTGAGCATTACCGCCAACGCTTTCTTTTGTTGCGCAGACAGTGAACCTACCGACTCGATTAATGCTTGCACGCCACGCCCCTCAGGAAATCAATTTATCCAAATCTTCTGCTGATAGACGTTTGAGGGCCTCCAAGGATTTAGCCAATGCGTCCTGCACCGGCGAATTATTTGTTTGCCGGGTGGCTACATAGGCACTGAAGTCCGCCAGGGTCGGGGTGGTGAAGATCGACTTGACGTCGAATTCGGCGTGCAACTGCTCGCGCAGGCGCACCACCACTTGGGTGGCCAACAGGGAATGCCCGCCCAACTCGAAGAAGTTGTCGTTCAGGCCCACCCGCTGCACGTCGAGCACTTCGGCCCAAATTGCGGCAATCTGTTGTTCCAGGTCGCTGCCCGGCGCCACGTATTCGCGCGTCTGCAGGTTGGCGTCGGCTTTGGGCAACGCCTTGCGGTCGAGCTTGCCGTTGGGGCTCAGGGGCATCTGTTCCAGCAGCATCCATAGCGCGGGCACCATGTAGTCCGGCAGGTTTTGGGCCAAGTGCGCGCTCACTACGTCGCGCCAGTCATCGGCGGCGTGTTGCAGCACCAGGTAGCCCACCAGGTATTTGCCGTCGACGGCCAGCACCGCGGCTTCACGCACCCATTCATGCTCCAGCAGGCGCGCTTCGATTTCGCCCAACTCGATACGCAGGCCACGCAACTTGACTTGATGGTCGATACGCCCGGCGTACTCGATCACGCCGTCGTCGCGATAACGCGCCAGGTCGCCGGTGCGGTACAGGCGCTCACCGTTGGCAAAGGGGTTGGCAATAAAGCGCTCGGCGGTCAATGCCGGACGCCGGTGATAACCACGGGCCAGGCCGACGCCGCCCAGGTAAAGCTCGCCCAATACGCCAATGGGTACCGGTTCGAAATGGCTGTCGAGGATGTAGCAGCCCAGATTGGCAATCGGGCGACCAATCGGCACCGCATCGCGACCTTCATCAAGGCAGGTCCAGTGGGTCACATCGATGGCGGCTTCAGTCGGGCCGTACAGGTTATACAGCCGCGCTTGCGGCAGTTTGGCGAAGACCTGCTGTTGCGCATCCACCGGCAGCGCCTCGCCGCTGCACACGATGCGGTGCAAGGTGTGGCACGTCGCAACGGTCGGGT
>NZ_FNOX01000006.1:320414-440337 GCF_900107155.1 Pseudomonas salomonii | reverse complement strand
AGGGTTTGCGCATCGAACTTGACCGCCACCGCATCCGGGGTTTCCCGGGCGCGATCGGCGAACAGCTCGTGCACCAGACGCTCGGCCGAGAAGCCGGCGTCGGTCTGGTTCCACAGCTTCAGGATGTGCTGTTGCTCATCCTGGCTGAGCAGGTTCAACTGGCTGATGGGCTGCTGCTGGTCGTCAACCATCGCCTGCAACAGGTTTTGCCAGTGATGGGCCATGCGTTCAATGGTCGAGGCATCGAACAGGTCGGTCGCATAGCTCAGGGACGCACTCAACTGGTCACGGGATTCCTCGATATCCAGGGTAAGGTCGAAATGTGCAGCCGTTTCGTCCCAAGTCACCGGGCTCATGTCCAACTGCGCCAGGCGCTGTAAATGCTCGCCGGCCTGGCTGATGTGGTGGTTGAACGCCACCTGGAACAACGGGCTCAAGCTGAGGCTGCGCTCAGGTTGCAGGGCCTCCACCAGTTGCTCGAACGGCAGGTCCTGATGGGCCTGGGCTTCCAGGGCGCGCTGCTTGACCTGCTGCAGCAACTGGGCAACGGTGGTTTGCGCGTCGATCTCGGCCTTGAGCACCTGAGTATTGACGAAGAAGCCGATCAGCCGTTCGGTTTCAACACGGTTGCGATTGGCGATCGGCACGCCGACACGGATGTCACGCTGGCCGCTGTAGCGATGCAACAACGCGTGGTAGGAGGCCAGCAACAGCATGAACAGCGTCACACCTTCGCGCTGGGCCAACAACTTGAGGCTATCGAGCAGCGAGGTCGGCAACCCAATATACAAACGCGCCCCGCGATGGGACGGTACCGCAGGGCGCTGCTGATCAAAAGGCAACTCCAGCACCGGTTGCTCGCCGCCGAGCAGTTCGCGCCAGTAGTCAAGCTGGCGCGCCTTTTCACCGGCTTCCATCCAGTCACGCTGCCATTTTGCGTAGTCGGCGTACTGGATCGGCATCGCCGGCAATTGCAGGGCCTGGCCTTGGCTGTGGGCCGCATAAAGCTGCACCAGTTCGTCGACCATCACTTGCATCGACCAGCCGTCGGAGATGATGTGATGTTGCACCAGGACCAACACATGCTCGTCTTGCGCCAGGCACAAGAGGCTCACACGCATCAGCGGCCCCTGGCGCAGATCGAACGGTTGCGCCACCAGCGCCTGCACCGTGGATTTAAGCTGTGCCTGGTCGGTGAGCTGCGACACGAGTTCGACCCGCGCCTGCGGGCTGACCACTTGCACCGTGCGGTCGGCCTCTTGCTTAAAATGCGTGCGCAGGCTGTCGTGGCGCGCCACCAGGGTATCGAAGGCACGTTGCAGGGCGCTGCGGTCCAGCGGACCTTTCAAGCGCAGCGCACTCGGCACGTGATAGGCCGAGCTGTGCGGGTCCAGTTGCCAGAGGAACCACTGCCGTTCCTGGGCGTAGGACAGCAACAATGGCTGACCGCGATCCGCCGCCACCATCGCCGGCGCCGAAGCGCTGAGCGCGGCCAGATTGTTGCCCCCCGTCAGAGTGTTAACAAAGTCGCCCAGCACGGGTTGCTCAAACAGCGTGCGCAGTGCAACTTCGAGACCCAGGCCATGGCGCAAGCGGGACACCACTTGCGTGGCGAGCAACGAATGCCCGCCCATCTCGAAGAAGTGATCGTTGAGCCCGACCCGTTCGGCGCCCAGCACCTGGGCCCAGATAGCCGCGACGCGTTGCTCGGTCTCGGTGACCGGTGCCACCCAATCGATCTGGGCTTGGCTGATATCCGGCTTGGGCAGCGCGGCACGGTCCAGCTTGCCGTTGGGGCTCAGTGGCAGGCGCTCCAGCACCAGCAGATGCGCCGGAACCATGTAGTCCGGCAGCTCTTGGCGCAACGCGGCCTTGAGCTGCGTGCGCAATTGAGCCTGCTCGGTGTCGGACAACGACTGGTTGGCCACGATGTAGCCGACCAACTGGTTGTCCGCCGCGATCACCAGCGCCTCGCGCACACTGGCCTGGGCCAGCAGGCGCGCTTCGATTTCACCCAACTCGATACGGAAACCTCGCACCTTGACCTGATGGTCGACTCGCCCCACGTACTCGATCATCCCATCGGCGCGGTAGCGCGCCAGGTCACCGGTGCGGTACAAACGGCCGACGCCGTCAGCGCAGAAGGGATCGGGAATGAAGCGGTGGGCCGTCAGGTCCGCACGTTTGAAATAACCCCGCGCCAACAACGGCCCGCCGATCACCAGCTCGCCCGCGACACCTACCGGCACCGGGTTGAGGTTGGCATCCAGCAGGTAAATGGCCCGGCCATCCAGCACGCGGCCAATCGGCATCATCGACGGCAAGGCTTCACGGCCCTCGACATACGCGGCGCAGTCCAGGGCAGTGGCGGTCACCGTGGCTTCGGTAGGCCCGTAGGTGTTGAGCAGCCGCACCTGCTGCAAGCCCGCTGCGCGCCAGGCATTCAGCCCTTCAGGCGGCATGGCTTCGCCGCCAATGTGCAGTTGGCGCAGGCGCCCGTAATTACGTGGGCCCAGGTCTGCAAAGTCGCGCACCAGAGCCAGCCAATAGGCCGTGGTCAGGTCGACCACGGAAATATCGTGTTCAATCAGCTGCTGGTAGAAGGTGTCGCTGTCCCACAGTTCGCCACCGCGCACCACCACCGCCGCACCGCAGCACAACGCCGGGTAGAGCTGCTCGACAAAACCGTCGAAGTTGAAGGTGCCAAATTGCAGCACACGGTCATGGGCTTGCAGCGCAAACAGTTCGGTGAACACCTCCACATGCCGGGCCAGGGACGCCAGGTCGATGCCCACGCCTTTTGGCCTGCCGGTGGAGCCGGAGGTGAACATCACGTAGGCCAGGTTGGCCGGCTGCGCCCTCGACTCGGGGTTTTCAGCGCTGTAGTCGGCCAACCAGTCTGCGCCGGACTCCAGGCACACAAGCGTCAGGCTCGCGCTGATCGGCAGATGCTCCACCAGCGGCTGCTGGGTCAGCAGCAATTGCAGACCGCTGTCCTCGATCATGCATTGCAGGCGCTCGGCCGGGTATTTCGGGTCCAGCGGCACATAAGCGCCGCCGGCCTTGAGCACCGCCAGCAAGCCAACGATCATTTCCAGGGAACGGTCCACCGCCACACCCACCAGGGTGTCGGCGCTGACGCCCAACGCGATCAGACGATGGGCCAGGCGGTTGGCGCGCAGGTTGAGGTCGGCGTAGGTCATACGTTGCTGATCCAGGATCAGCGCGATGTTTTGCGGGTGCAACGCGGCCTGTTGTTCGAAGCGCTGCAATACGCTTGCCTTGGCCGGTTGAGCAACACTGCGCGGGTTCCAGTCTTGCAGCACGCGGGTGTATTCAGGGCCCAACAGCAACGGGATGGCGCCCACAGCTTGCTCGGGCGCCTGGATAAATTGCTGCAGCAAGCCCTGCAAGTAGGTGCCGATGTGCTGCACGGTGTCGGTCGCAAACTCCGCACGCAGGTATTCCAGGTGCAGGCTCAGGCGCTCGCCGCCGTGCACGGTCAGTGTCAACGGGTAGTTGGTGCGCTCCTGATGACTGACGCCACTGAAGCGCAAACCGCCCTCGCCCGACTGCTCCAGCGTCTTGGCCACCGGGAAGTTTTCGAACACCACCAGCGTGTCGAATAACGCCTCACCGGCCGAACCGGCCCAGCGCTGGATATCAAACAGCGGCGTGTGTTCATGCTCGCGCATTTCCAGGTTCAGTGCCTGTACACAGCGCACCCAATCGCTGACGCTTTGCGCCGGGCTGGCAGCGGCAATCAGCGGCAAGGTGTTGATGAACAGGCCGACTTGCTGCTCGACATTCGCCAGCTGCGCCGGGCGCCCGGACACCGTCACCCCACAGGCGACGCTGGACTGGCCGGTGTAGCGTTGCAGCAGCAACAGCCACGCCGATTGCACCAGGGTGTTGAGGGTCACTTGGTGCGCACGGGCGAAGGCCGAAAGGCGCTGAGTCTGGATGGCATCCCACTCACAAAGGACCTCACCGTATTCACCCGCACTCTGCGCCGGGCTTTTGGGCACACTGCGCGCCAGGTGCGTCGGCTCGTCCAACTGCGCCAGGCGCTGGCGCCAAAAGGCCTCGCCCAACGCCGGATCCTGCCGTTGCAACCAGGCGATATGCTGGGAAAAGCCCGCGCCCACCGGCGCCAACGCCTGGCCCTTGCAGGCTTGCAGCACTTCATTGAGCACCAGTGCATTGCTCCAGCCATCCATCAGGATGTGATGGCTGGTGTAGATCAAGTGCCAGCGGTCTTCAGCCGTACGGACCAACGCCACCCGCAGCAACGGTGGACGCGCCAACTCAAAGCCTTCGCGATGGTGCTCGGCGGCCAGGCTATCCAGGGCGGCGGGACGCTCCTGACGCCCACGCCAGTCGAATTCGGTGAACGGCAAGCTGACCTGGCGATACACCACTTGCAGGGCCTGGCCCTGATCGTCCTGCCAGACAAACCCGGTACGCAACATGTCATGCCGTGCCAGCACTTGCGCCCAGGCGCGCTGGAATACCGCCACGTCCAGGCCGTGCACATCGGCGCGCAGCTGGCTGACGTAAACGTCGTCCTCGCCCTGTTGGTAGAGGCTGTGAAACAACATGCCTTGCTGCATCGGCGACAGCGGGTACAGGTCCTGCACGTCCCTTGCCGGCAGTGCCAGTTCGTCAAGCTGGGTTTGGGTCAAGTGCGCCAGGGTCACGTCGGCCGGTGTCAGGCCGCCCTGTTTCGGATCGACGCAATGGGCAATCAGTGCCAGCAGTTCCTGCTGGAAATCATCCGCCAGCCGCTGGACAGTCGCGACCTCGAACATCTCGCGGCTGAACCCCCACTGCAGGGCCAATTCACCGCCGTACACCTGGCCCTCCACCGTCAGCCAGTTGGCCAGCGGCGCCTGCGGGTCCTGAGCCTGCCCACTGCCCTGGGCGGCAGGCACAAACAACGCCGACTCGTTGAACTGGCGGTCGAACTGCCCCAGGTAGTTGAACGTGATGCGTGGCGCGGTCAGGTTCGAGAGGGCTTCACGGGCGTCAGGCGTACCGAGGTAACGCAGCAGGCCGTAGCCAATGCCTTTGTGCGGCACGGCGCGCAGTTGCTCCTTGACCGACTTGATGGCGGCCGACAGCTCGCCATCGGCTTGCAGGCGCACCGGGAACAGGCTGGTGAACCAGCCGACGGTGCGGCTAAGGTCGAGCGTGTCGAACAGGTCTTCACGGCCATGCCCTTCCAGTTGGATCAGTGCGGCAGGCTGCTCGCTCCAGCGGCTGACGACGCGCGCCAGCGCGGTGAGCAGCAGGTCATTGACCTGGGTGCGGTAGGCCGCCGGGGCGTCTTGCAGCAGTTGACGGGTGTGTTCGGCGCTCAAGCGGATTTCGAGCTTGCTGCCCAGGCGATTCTGCAGGCCGCCCTGGGGGTTGTCGCAGGGCAGGTCGGCGCTCGCGGTCTGGGCCTGCCAGTACGGCAGTTGGTTGCCCAGCGTCAGCGCATGGGCCTGCAACTGCTGCGCCCAGTCTTGGTAGGCACTGGTCTTGGCCGGCAACGCCGTGCTGCGGTAAGCCTGTTGCAGGTCTTCGAGCAGAATGCGCCACGACACGCCATCGACCACCAGGTGATGCACCACCAGCAGCAGGCGCTGGGCGCCGTCTGCCATCCAAACCAGTACCGCGCGCAGCAGCGGACCCTGTTCAAGGTCGAGGCTGCGGTGTGCCTCGTCGCAAAGTGCGGCCAGCTCAGCCTCGTCAGCGACCTGCGCCTGCCACACTGAAGCGCTTGCCACCGGCTCGGCGTGGGCCTGTTGCCAACCGTCTGCCTGTTGCACAAAACGCAGGCGCAGGGCGTCATGGTGGTTGATCAAGCGGGTCAAGGCCGCGTCCAGGCGCGCGGGCTCCAGGGCTTCACGCGGGGCCAACAACAGCGACTGGTTCCAATGCTGGCGCGCCGGGATCATCTGCTCGAAAAAGCTGTGTTGCACGGGCGTGAGGATCACCTCGCCGCTGACCGGGCCTTGATCGATCACCGTCGCCTGTTCAAAGCTCGCCACCAGCGCCAGGCTGCGCACGCTCTGGTACTGGAACAGGTCACGCGGGCTGAGGCGAATCCCCGCCTGGCGGGCGCGGCTGACCACTTGGATAGAGATAATCGAATCGCCACCCAGCTCAAAGAAGTTGTCGTCCAGACCGACCTGCGGAGCGCCGAGCACATCGCTCCAGATCGCTGCCAGGGCCTTTTGCAGTTCGCTTTCGGGCGCGACAAAGGCTTGTTGCGGTGCAGCATCCGGCAACGGCAGCGCCTTGCGGTCGAGCTTGCCGTTGGCGGTGACCGGCAGTTTGGCCAGGGTGACGAAATGCGTGGGCACCATGTATTCCGGCAGGCTGCTGAGCAGCCAGGCCTTGAGGTCGGTCGGCTCTTCACCTTCGTTAACCAGATAGGCAACCAGCTGTTTGCCGCCCTGCACCAGTACCACGGCTTCGCGCACCTGCGGGTGTTGCATCAGCCGGGTTTCGATTTCGCCCAGCTCGATACGCAAACCGCGCAGCTTGACCTGATGGTCGAGGCGGCCGAGGTACTCGATCACGCCATTGGTACGCTGGCGCACGCGGTCGCCGGTGCGGTAGAGGCGCTCGCCGCCAATAAACGGGCTGGGCACAAAGCGCTCGGCGGTCAAGCCGGGACGGCGGTGATAACTGCGCGCAAGGCCGACACCGCCCAGGTACAACTCGCCAGAGACACCGGCGGGCACCGGGTTGAGCTGGGCGTCGAGCACATAGGTGGCCAGGTTGGCAATTGGGCGACCGATGGGCACGCTGTCGGCGCCTTCGTCCACGCATGTCCAGTGGGTAACGTCGATGGCGGCTTCGGTGGGGCCGTAGAGGTTGAACAAACCCGCCGCTGGCAGTTTGGCGAACACCTGCAACTGCGCATCCAATGGCAAGGCTTCGCCGCTGCACACAATGCGTTTTAGGTTCGTGCAGGCACCCACGCCCGGCTCATGGATAAACGCCTGGAGCATCGACGGCACGAAGTGCAAGGTGGTGATGGCGTGGAGGCCGATGGTCTCGATCAGCCGCGCCGGCTCGCGATGTTCGCCAGGGGCGGCGACCACCAGCCGAGCGCCGGTCATCAATGGCCAGAAAAACTCCCACACCGACACGTCGAAGCTGAACGGGGTTTTCTGCAAGACCGCATCGCTGGCGTCCAGGCCGTAAGCCTGCTGCATCCAGCACAAGCGGTTGACCAACGCCCGATGGCTGTTGCCGGCGCCCTTGGGTTTGCCGGTGGAACCGGAGGTGTAGATCACATAAGCCAGGTTGAGCGCCTGGATGGCCACGGCCGGTGATTCGCTGCTATAGCCATCCAGCCAAACCGGCGCCTGGTCGAGAACGATCACTTGCACGCCATGAATCGGCAGCAAAGCCTGCAGGCTTTGCTGGCTGAGCAACAGCTTGATGCCGCTGTCTTCGATCATGTAGGCGAGGCGTTCCTGGGGGTATTCCGGGTCCAACGGCACGTAGGCGCCGCCGGCCTTGAGGATCGCCAGCAAACCCACCACCATTTCCACCGAGCGCTCCACACAGATACCCACCAGCACGTCGGGGCCAACGCCCTGCTCGCGCAAGGCATGGGCCAACTGGTTGGCGCGGGCGTCTAGCTGGGCATAGCTCAAGGTGGTCGCACCAAACACCAGCGCCGGAGCATCCGGGGTGCGCCGCACGTGCTCCTCAATGAGCCGATGCACACCTTGCTCGGTCGGGTACGCCTGGGCCGTCTGGTTCCATGCCTGGACCAGCACCTGCTGCTCATCGGCGGCCAGCATCGGCAACTCACCGATGCGGTGTTCGTCGCCGGCCACCATCGCGTGCAACAGGCTGACCCAGTGCTGGGCCATGCGCGTTATAGAGGGCGCGTCAAACAGGTCGTTGGCGTAGGTCAACGCGGCATGCAAGGTGCCGGACTTTTCATAGGTGTCCAGGGTCAGGTCGAACTGGGTGGTACGGCCTTGCCATTCCACCAGCGCCAATTCCAGGCCGGAAGCGGTGCTCACCGAGGCAATGTCCGCCACCACCGGCTGGTGGTTGTACATCACCTGAAACAGCGGTGTATGGCTCACGCTGCGCTCGACCTTGAGGGCTTCCACCAGGCGTTCGAACGGCAGTTCCTGATGGGCCTGGGCGCCCAACGCATGCTCCTTGATGCCTTGCAGCAACTCGGCGACACGGGTTTGCCCGGTCAACTCGGTGCGTAGCACCTGGGTGTTGACGAAGAAACCAATCAACCCTTCGACTTCGCCGCGATTGCGATTGGCGATCGGCACACCGACGCGGATATCGCCCTGCCCCGTGTAGCGATGCAACAACACGTTGAAAGCGCCCAGCAGCAACATGAACAGGGTGACGTTGTGCTTTTGCGCACAACTGCGCAGTTGCGTGGCGAGGCCTGAATCGATGGCGAAATTATGCCGGGTGCCCTGGTAGCTGGGCATGGCCGGACGCGGGCGATCGGTGGGCAACTCCAACACCGGATGCTCATCACCCAGACGTGCCTGCCAGTATTCAAGCTGGCGTGCCTGCTCCCCCGCTTCCAGCCAACGCCGCTGCCACAGGGCGTAGTCGCTGTACTGGATCGGCAGCGCCGGCAATTGCGGCGTTTCGTGGCGTTCGTGGGCGTCGTAGCAGCGGATGAACTCGTCGATCAGCACATTCATCGACCAGCCATCGGAAACGATGTGGTGCAGGGTCAGCAGCAGCACATGCTCCTGCACGTCCAGCTTGAGCAATTGCACGCGCAGCAGCGGGCCGCTTTCCAGATCGAATGGCAGCAATGATTGCCGGGTCGCCGCTTGGTTGACGGCCTGCTCGCGTGCGTCAAAGGCCAACGCACTGAAGTCCAGATGCTCGACGACAACCGAAGGCTCGATGGCAACTTGCAGCAAGCGATCGTCGGCCTGGCGCTGGAAGACCGTGCGCAGTGTTTCATGACGTGCCACCAGGCTTGCGAATGCCTGCTCCAGTGCGCGCAGGCTGAGGGCGCCTTTTAACCTAACGGCGCCGGGCAAGTTGTAGGCGCCACTGGCCGGGTCCAGTTGCCACAGAAACCACATGCGTTGCTGTGCGTAGGACAGCGCCTGGCGATCCTCCACGTCCACGCCTGCCGGAATCGGAAACCGGGAAAAATCCACGCCTTCTTTCTGCAGGGCTTGCAGGAAAACCTGGCGTTTTTCCAGGGGCAACCCGATAAACCGGCGAGCAAGTTTCAAGGAGTCTTCAGCATTCATTTCTTGGAGTCCGGAACAATAGGCAGGAAGCACAAAGGCACGTCGTCCCTATAAAACGAACCGGACAAGGAAAAATTAGCGGGGCGTAAGCGGCGTGAAGCGCGGTGTCATCAAGGGTTACATCAATCTCAGCCAAGCCTCGCCAACTCGGGCTAGCATTGACGAACACCACTTTTTGCAACTACATTTAGTTACACGCAGGGAACGCCGTGTCCAAAAATGAAAAGCTGCTCGCCAAACTGCTCAATGAGCACATGGCTTTTACCTGGCCTGAGCTGGTAACGCTGCTGCACCAGTTTGGCTACAGACAGATTGAAGGGGCTGGAAGCCGCGTAAAATTCGATATCGGCAACCCCAGTGCAATGATCACCTTGCACAGGCCTCACCCCGGCAACGAACTGAAACACTACATTCGGCGCCAGATCATCGAACAATTGAAATCAGGAGAACTGATTCAGTGAACAACCAACTGAAACACCAGGGCTACATCGGCTCTATCGAAGCCAGCCTCGAAGACAACTGCCTGTTCGGCAAGGTGCTGTTCATCAAGGCACTGGTGAGCTACGAAGGCAAAACCGTCGCCGAGCTGGACGCGGCGTTCCGCGAGGCGGTGGATGACTACCTCGTGACCTGCCAGGCACTGGGGCAAACCCCGGAGAAACCTTGCAAGGGTTCATTCAACGTACGCGTCGGCCACGACCTGCATTTGGCGGCGGCCCTGGCGGCGACGCGCAAGAAAGTCACGCTCAATGACCTGACGCGGCAGGCGTTGAATGAGTTTTTGCAGCATCACTGCGCAGAACCTGTACCAACGCTCGGCTGAGCGCCCAAGCGCCGATACCCAAACACCGCCGAGCCCAACACCACCGCGCCCGCCACCAATGCCACCCAGAACCCGCTGGCAGCACCGAAGTGGTCGATCATCCAACCGGAGCTGGCCGCGCCAATGGCCACACCGATACTCAGGCCGGTGATCAGCCAGGTCATGCCTTCGGTCAGGCGGCTGGGCGGCACCACCTGCTCCACCAGGGCCATGGATACGATCAGGGTTGGGGCAAAGAACAGCCCGGAGATAAAGATCGCCGCCGCCAGACCAGGGATATTGGTCACCAGCAGTAGCGGTAATGTGGTCAGCGCCGTGGCCACGCCGCAGAACAGAAATTGCCGAGGCAACGGCGCCTTGAGCTTGAGCATGCCAAAGGCCAAACCCGCCAGGCACGACCCGATGGCATACACCGACAGCACGATACTGGCCGCCGCCGGTTGGCCCTGGTGTTGGGCGAAGGCCACGCTGACCACATCCACCACACCCACGATCACGCCCATGGCAAGCAGCAGGATCATCAGGATCAATACCGACGGTGAAGCGATCAACCAGCGGCCGTGGTGGTCTTGCTGCGCATGCACCGGCGGCTCTGTCGCACGCTGCAGCACAAAGGTGGTGACGCCAACCGCCAACAGCACCGCCGCCACCAAAGGCCCCGCTTCCGGGAACAGCACCACGCTCAGGCCTACCGAGATCGGCGGGCCGATAATGAAACACACCTCATCAAGCACCGACTCCAAAGCGAATGCGGTTTGCAGCCTGGGCTGGCCACGGTACAGCTCAGTCCAGCGCGCCCGCACCATGGCCGACATGTTCGGCATGCAACCGGCCAGTGCGGCGCACACAAACAGTGTCCAGGCTGGCGCCTGCAAACGAGTGCACAGCAACAACAGCACCAACGCTCCGCCGCCGATCAGCGCCGCAATCGGCAGCACCCGGCCTTGGCCATAGCGGTCCACCAGGCGGGACACCTGCGGCGCGCAGAATGCCGTCGCCAGGGCAAACACCGCCGCCACCGAGCCTGCCAGGCCATAACCGCCATGCACTTGCGAGAGCATGGTGATCAGGCCGATACCGGTCATCGAAATCGGCATGCGCGCAAGCATGCCCGCCAGTACGAACGCCCGGCTGCCTGGGGCCTGGAATAACTCTGCGTAGGGATTTGCCATCCTGCTTAACCTCTTCCTCAACCCTTGAAACTTGCGATTTGCAGGTATCAAGGCAAAATACATACGGTGCGTATGTGACAAATCATGCGTAACATACGCAGCGTATGTCAATCACTCACTGAGCTAATGCGAGCCTTACCCATGAGCCGAGCCCGTACCGAAATGATCGATGCCACCCGCGCCCGGCTGATCGCCAGCGCTCGCCAAGCCTTCGCCACACAGGGCTACGCCAACACCTCGATGGATGATTTTACCGCCCGCGCCGGCCTCACCCGCGGTGCGTTGTACCACCACTTCGGCGACAAGAAAGGTTTACTGGCGGCGGTGGTCGCCGAGCTCGACGCGGAGATGGACGCCCACCTGCAAGGCATCAGCGACCAGGCGCAGGAGCCCTGGAGCGGCTTTTGTGAACGCTGCCGCGCCTATTTGCGCATGGCCCAGGATGGCGAGATCCAACGCATCGTATTGCAGGATGCGCCTGCCGTACTCGGTGATACGGACTCTGAGCAACAGTGCGTGGAATCCCTGCGCCAGCTGCTGGAGGCGATGATGCAGGCCGGTGTCATCCAGCAAGCCCCCAGCGTCGCGCTGGCCCAGTTGATCAATGGCAGCCTGGTCAACGCGGCCCTGTGGATCGCCCGTGACGAGCAACCAAACCTGCGCCTGCAAGAAGGTTTGCAGGCGCTGGAACTGTTACTGCAAGGCTTGAAGCAACCCGTCATACCAGCCGTTTGATCTGCTTGTGGCGCCACACCAACCGGTAATAGGCGGTCTGCAGCACCAGCATCGCCAGGTAGGTCACCGGAAACGCCATCCACACGCCTTCCAGGCCGAAGTGCGCGTTGAACAGGTACGCCATCGGCAGCTCAACGCACAGCACACAGAAGATCGAAATCGCCACCGGCATCAACACCACGCCGCTGGCGCGCATGATCCCGCCGATCACCGCCTGGAACCCGAACACCAGGATGCTCCACAGCATGATATGCAGCAGGTGCTCGGCATTGAGCCGTGCCGCGTCGTCGGTGATAAACAAGCCCAGCAACCAGTGGGACAACAGGTAACCCAACAGGATCAAGCCACCGGTCAGGCACAGGTTGATCACAAGCCCGGTGCGCAGGATCGGCCCGATACGCTCCAGGCGCCCGGCCCCGATCGCCTGGGCACCGAGGATCGAGGCCGTGATCGCAATCGACAGCGCCGGGAACTGCACGTAATTGACGATCTGCGTCACCGCGCCATAGGCCGCCGTAGCTTGTGAGCCATGCCCGTTGACCAGCGCCAGAATCACCAACTCCGACAGCGACAACACCACCATCTGCAAACCGGTTGGCAAGCCGATACGCAGGACCTTGCCGAGGATCGCCCGGTCCAGGCGCAAGGCCGCGAGCAGTTCACGGTCCGGCGCCATCACATGGTTTTTATGGCGCAGGCGCAAAATCAGAAACAGCATGGCCGCCGCGTTGCCCACCAAGCCCGCATACACCGCACTCTGAATGCCCATGGGCGGCAAGCCGATCCAGCCACGAATCAGCGCCGGGGTCAGCAGCAGGCCGACCAGCGTCGAGACCATCAACGCCAGCAACGGCGAAACCGTATCGCTGACGCCTCGCAATAGTTGGGTGTAGAGGATGAACACCAACAGCAGCGGCATGATCAGCATCATCATTTGGGCATAACCCACCGCGTCGTCGAGTACATCGATTGGGGTACCCAACGCCTGCAACGCCGGGCGCGCGAACAGGCTGCCCAGCACTGCCGCGATCAAGCCCACCAGCGCGCCAAGCGTCAGGGTCGCGCCGGTAATCACCTTGACCATCGCGGTTTCCTGCGCGCCCCAGGCTTGCCCGATCAACACCGAAGCGCCCGCCCCCAGGCCGATCACCAACGCAATAAAGAAAAACACGATGGGGAACATCCCCGACACCGCCGCCAGCGCCTGGGTGCCGAGCATCTGCCCGACATAGATGCCGTTAAGGGTGCCGGAAAAGCTTTGCAGGAAGTTGGACAGCACCATGGGTGCCAGAAACATCAGGTAGATCTGCCACAACGGCCGCTTTGGGGTGACGTCCATACTGGTTTGAATCTCTGGATTATTGTTATGCGGTGAAGGCATTGCGTGACAGCCAGGCCAGGTACGTCTGTACGTCCACCGGCCAATGCGCGATTTTTAGGGAAAAGTCGGCAGCGTCCTGGGCAAACAGCGCCCGTGACGCGTCTTCAAACCCTGGCAGGTCGCCGCCGAGGGCGCTCATGAAACGATAGCTGGCTTCTTTGGCCTGGCGCATTTGATCACGGGCAGCATGAACATTGCGCGCTTCATCCACCAACCGACGTAATGCCGCCGACGCGCCGCCACGTTGTTGGGCCAGCCATTCCCAGTGGCGCGGCAGCAGGGTGACTTCCCGCGCAACCACGCCCAGCTTGGGGCGCCCGACCGCAGGCGCTGCGGGTGGATCTTCATCGAGCTTGATCGGCACCGGTTGATCCGGCGCGTAGCCGGCAGGCCAAGGGTAGTCGACCTGGGTGCCGGTGACATCGTCGAAGACCAGGAAGCTGCCGGTGGGCAGGTCAAGGCTCGCCAGCGCTTCGGCCACCTGGGAATAGGAGCCGGCTGCCACGCGCTGGTGACGGACAAAGGCAGTGCAAACTGCTGTATTTTGAATACGCATCGGTTATTACCCGGATGTTATTTATTTTACCCGGATCATATTAATTGTATTTTGATAATCCGCAAGCCGATGCGGCAAAAACCGTCGGCGCGGCCACGCACCTGTCGCGTTAGCTGCAACCTGACCTGTGGGAGCTGGCTTGCATCGTGGCTGAGACCGGCTAACCACCAAAAGTCTGCGACGGCCGACGCAACGTCGGATCAAACGGATTGATCCGAGGCCCGATCGCTGCCGCTTCGCGCTTGAGCAACTCCACCACCATCGGCAACCGGCTTGGCCCCAAGCGGTCACTGATGGTCGCCACACTCAACGCCGCCACCGCATGCCCATCCCGATTCAGAATCGGCACCGCCAACCCGGCCATGCCTTCGAGCACACCGGTATTGCGCGCCGCATAACCCAGGCGCCGCACATTCTCGACCTCGGAACGCAGCAGCACTTCGTCATACAGGTGAAAATCCTTGAGGCGTGGCAGGTTGTAGCGGATTACCGTCTCACGCTCTTCCTCCGGCAAAAACGCCAGGATGGCCAGACTGCCCTGCCCCACGCCGAGCGCCACACGCCCGCCAATATCGCCAGTGAAGGTGCGAATCGGATACGGCCCTTCGCTGCGGTCCAGGCAGATCGCATCAAAGCCGCTGCGCGCCAGCAGAAACAGCGAATCGCCCAATGACGCACTCAGGCGCAACATGCTCGGGCGCACCAGGTCGCGCAGGTTGCCGGTCTTGCCGGCGTTGGCCGCCAGGGCGAAGAACTCCAGGCTCAGGCGGTAGCGCTTGCTGCGCCCATCCTGCTCAACCATGCCTTCGTCCATCAGGCTGCGCAGCAGGCGGTGCGTAGTGGGCTGCGACAGGCCGACCTGCTGCGCGAGCTGGGTCACGCGCTCGCCGCCTTCGGGTACTTCGCCCAAGGTGCGCAGCAACGCGAACAATCGAGACACGCTCCCCGCACCGACTTCCTTAGCGCCTTCATTCCGCTCAGTGGAATCCATAACACGTAATCTCGATATAAATTCTGGTGAGTGAATAAAACTGAAAATAATAGTCCGTTCAGTGAAATTCCATCTTCCGCCCATCCTAGTCTTCGTCCTAATCTGCGTCCACAGGGGCGAAATGAACAACAACCGGCAGCCGACTTGAGATCGAGCGCCAACGCACCCGCAACACTCTTTTCGCATCTGCCCAAAACAAAAAAGCGCGTTTCGACGCGACTCAAAAAAGGTGGAACGCAGACATGGCTTTTCTCCAACTCAACGCCTTGAGCAAACGCTACGGCGCCGTCGACGCAGTGGTCGCCACCGACCTTGCGGTGGAAAAGGGCGAGTTCGTTTCCCTGCTCGGCCCTTCGGGCTGCGGCAAGACCACCACCCTGCAAATGATCGCAGGCTTTGTCGACGTGAGCGGCGGGCAGATCCTGCTCGACGGCCGCGACATCACCCACGCCAAACCCGCCAGCCGTGGCTTGGGCGTGGTGTTCCAGAGTTACGCGCTGTTCCCGCACATGAGCGTGCGCGACAACGTGGCCTTCGGCCTGAAGATGCGCAAAGTGCCGGCCGCCGAGATCGCCAGCAAAGTCAAAACCGTGTTGGAACTGGTGCGCCTGGCCTCACACGCCGAACGCTATCCGCGTGAATTGTCCGGCGGCCAGCGCCAGCGTGTGGCCCTGGCGCGTGCGCTGGTGATCGAGCCGCCGGTGCTGCTGCTGGATGAGCCGCTGTCCAACCTCGATGCCAACCTGCGCGAAGAAATGCAGTTTGAAATCCGCCGTATTCAGTGCGCCGTGGGCATCACCACCTTGATGGTCACCCACGATCAGGCCGAAGCCCTGTCGATCAGCGACCGCGTCGTGGTGATGCAGGCCGGGCGCGTGACCCAGATCGACGCGCCCTACAAGCTCTACGAACACCCACGTACGCGGTTTATCTCGGACTTTGTCGGCAAGGCCAACTTGCTGGCCGGTGACTACGACGAATTCGGCACCCCCCAAGTGCGTCATACCGGCGGCGACGGCCCACTGGTACTGAGCCTGCGCCCGGAAAAAATCCAGCTGGTGGATGCAGGTGCAGGCCGCCTGCAAGGCAAGGTCCTCGACCGTTATTTCTTCGGCAGCCAATGGCTCTACCGCGTCCAAACGGCTCTGGGCGAAATCACCGTGGTACGCAGCAACGACGGCAGCGCACCGCTCGGTTGCGGCGCGGCGGTGGGCCTGGACTGGCACGCCGAGTTACTGCGCGTGCTGACGGCGGATGAGGTGCACCCATGAGCCGTGGTTATCTGTTGTCGCTGCCGGCGCTGCTGCTGTTTAGCGGCCTGCTGATCCTGCCGCTGTTCATGACCCTGGTGCTGTCGTTCAACGTGTTCGACTACCAGGTGGGCGTGAAGGCCGATGAGTGGACCTTTGCCCATTACCTGTCGCTGTTCAGCGATGCGTACTTCTACGAAATCTTCTGGCGCACCTTCTGGATCAGCGCGCTGGTGACTCTGCTGTGTGTAGTGATCGGCGTACCGGAAGCCTACATCCTCAGCCGCATGGGCACCCCGTGGCGCTCGATCTTTTTGATTTTGATCCTCACGCCGCTGCTGATTTCGGTGGTGGTGCGCGCCTTCGGCTGGAGCTTGTTGCTGGGTGCCGACGGGCTGGTCAACCAGGTGATTCAGTTCCTCGGCGGGCGCCCGGTGAAACTGTTGTACACGCCGTTCGCGGTGGTGATCGCACTGGTGCACGTGATGCTGCCGTTCATGATCATCCCGGTGTGGACCTCGCTGCAAAAGCTCGACCCGTCGGCGGAACAGGCGGCGCTGTCACTGGGCGCCAGCCAGGCCACGGTGATGCGCAAGATCGTGTTGCCGCAAGTGATGCCCGGCGTGCTGTCCGGCACCTTGATCGTGTTCGGCCTGGCCGCCAGTTCGTTTGCGATACCCGGCCTGCTCGGCGGGCGCCGCCTGAAAATGGTCGCCACCGTGGTCTACGACCAGTACCTCTCGGAACTCAACTGGCCCATGGGCGCGACCATTGCGGTGGTGCTGCTGTTGGTCAATTTGCTGATCATGCTGAGCTGGAACCGCATGGTCGAAGGCCGCTACAAAAAGTCCCTGGGGGTTTAAGCGCATGTCCAGAAACGGTCCTTTGGCCCTCGGTTTCCATGGTTTGGTGGTGCTGTTCATGATGGCGCCGCTGGTGGTGGTGTGCCTGGTGGCCTTCACGCCGGAAAACACGCTGAGCCTGCCCACCTCGGGCTTCTCGCTGCGCTGGTTTCGTGCAGTGTTCGAGCGTGCCGACTTTATCCAGGCGTTCTACAACAGCCTGATCCTGGCGTTTACCGCCGCCACCCTGGCGACCCTGATTGCAGTGCCCGCCGCCCTGGCGATCAGCCGCTATCAGTTCCCGGGGCGCAACTTTTTCAGCGCGTTGTTCCTGTCGCCCATCATCATTCCGCACCTGGTGCTGGGCGTCGCGATGCTGCGTCTGTTTGCGCTGATGGGCGTCAATGGCAGCTTCACCTGGCTGATGCTGGCGCACGTGGTGATCATCACACCGTATGTGCTGCGCCTGGTGTTGGCGGCGGCCATTGGTATTGATCGCAGTGCCGAGCAAGCCGCCGAATCCCTCGGTGCCGGGCGCTTCACGCTGTTCCGTCAAATCACCTTACCGATGATTTTGCCGGGTGTGGCCGGCGGCTGGTTGCTGGCGTTCATCAACAGTTTCGATGAAGTGACACTGTCTATTTTTGTCAGCTCGCCAGCCACGCAAACCCTGCCGGTGCGCATGTATGTGTACGCCACCGAGTCCATCGACCCGATGATGGCGGCGGTGTCGGCGCTGGTCATTGCACTCACCGCAGCCACCATGATCCTGCTCGACCGGGTGTATGGCCTGGACCGCGTACTGGTGGGGAAACATTGATGGCCTTGTTCAAACGTTTGGCCGAAACCCGCCGCCCTGCCCTGGCCTTTACCCTTGATGGTCAACCGGCCAGCGGCTTGCTGGGCGACACGTTGCTCACCGCCATATTGACCTGCGCCGAACACCTGCGCGGCAGCGATTTCAGCGCCGAACGCCGTGCCGGTTTCTGCCTGATGGGCGCGTGCCAGGACTGCTGGGTGCGGCTGGAAGATGGCCGCCGTGTGCGGGCTTGCTCAACGCTGTTGGAAGAGGGCCAGGCGATCAGCCGCGATCCGGGGCGTCAGGCATGAAACCGATCGTGATTGTCGGCGCAGGCCCGGCGGGCATCAGCGCGGCGCGCACCTTGCTCGACCATGGCATCAAGCCTTGCCTGGTGGATGAAAGCCTGCGCGGCGGCGGGCAGATCTATCGGCGTCAACCGGCCAATTTTCAGCGCTCGCCCAGGCAGCTGTATGGCTTTGAGGCGGGCAAGGCGACGGCCGTGCACCGCACACTGGATGAGTTGGCGCCGCTGATCGACTACCGGCCCGAAACCCTGGTGTGGAATGCCGAGGACGGTCGCCTGGACATGTTGAATAACGGCCACGCCGAAAGCGTGGAGTACGCCCGGATTATCGTCGCCACCGGCGCCACCGACCGCATTCTGCCGGTGCCGGGCTGGACCTTGCCCGGCGTCTACAGCCTTGGCGCTGCACAAATCGCGTTGAAATATCAGGGCTGTGCCATCGGTGAGCGCGTGGCGTTGTGTGGCAGTGGGCCGTTGCTGTATCTGGTCGCCTACCAATATGCCAAGGCCGGGGCCAAGGTGGTGGCGGTGCTCGACAGCGCGCCATTGAGTGCCCAGTGCCGTGCTTTGCCGGCGCTGCTGGGGCAACCGGCGACCCTGGCCAAAGGCATTTATTACCGTGCCTGGCTCACCGCCCATGGGGTTCCCGTGCACCAGGGTGCGACGCTCCAGCAGATCGACGGCGAGCAACGGGTGCGTGGCATTCGCTGGGGCAAGCGGGTGCTGGAATGCGATGCCGTGGCGTTCGCCCATGCGCTGCGCAGCGAGACCCAACTGGCGGATTTGCTCGGCTGTGAGTTTGCCTGGAACCCTTTGAACCGCGCATGGCTGCCACAACGCGACAGTGCCGGGCGCAGCAGCGTCAGCGGCGTGTACCTGGCGGGCGACGGGGCCGGGATCATGGGCGCCGATGCCGCGCAAATGGCCGGTGAACGGGCGGCGTTAGCGGTCCTGGAAGATTCAGGCGTCGCCATCGATCCGCTTCGCCCAGCGCTGCTTGAGCAACAACTGGCGGGTATCCAGCGCTTTCGCCATGGCCTGGAAACCGCGTTCCCTTTCCCTGAGCAATGGGCCGCACAGGCGCCGGATGCGTTAATCCTGTGCCGCTGCGAAGAAGTCAGCGTCGGCGATGTACGCGCCGTCGTCGATGAGGGCCACTGGGAAATCAACCGGGTCAAAGCCCATTGCCGGGTCGGCATGGGCCGCTGCCAGGGCCGCATGTGTGGGCTGGCGGCAGCAGAGGTTGTGGCCGAGCGCAGCGGTCGCGCCATACACGAGGTTGGCCGTTTGCGTGGCCAGGCGCCGATCAAGCCGCTGCCGTTTGGTGTAGAGGTGCAGCCATGATCGACGTGATCGTGTTGGGCGGCGGTATCGTCGGCGCGTCGGCGGCCTTGATGCTCGCGCACCAAGGCCAGCGTGTGGCCCTGGTGGAGCGGGACTTTTGTGGCTCGCACTCCAGCGGCGTGAATTACGGCGGCGTGCGCCGCCAAGGCCGCCCCTTGCACCAACTGCCACTCTCACAACGGGCTCATGAACTGTGGGCCGACTTGCCGGGGTTGATCGGCATCGACGGCGAGTACGTGCGCTCCGGGCATTTGAAACTGGCGCGCAGCCATGGGGATTTCGCCGCGCTGCAAGCCTATGCCGAACAGACCCGTGGGTTTGGCCTGGGCTTGCAATTGCTGGACTACACCGAGCTGCGCGCACGCTTCCCGTGGGTGGGCGACATCGCGGTGGGCGCCTCGCTGTGCCCCGAAGACGGGCATGCCAACCCGCGTTTGGTGTCGCCTGCTTTCGCCCGTGCGGCGCAGCGTCTTGGCGCGGCGGTGCACGAGCAGGCCGAAGTGACTCAGATCGAACATGACGGCCAGTGCTTCCGGGTGCGCTGCGCCAATGGCCTGCACCTGCAAGCGCCGTGGTTGCTGAACTGCGCGGGGGCCTGGGCCGGGACGCTCGCCGCGCAATTTGGCGAGCCGGTGCCGATCACTTCGGCGCACCCGGCGATGCTGGTCACCGAGCCGCTGCCGGTGGTGATGAACGTGAGCACCGGCGTTGAAGGCGGCGGGATTTATGCGCGCCAAGTCGCCCGTGGCAATTGCATCCTCGGCGGCGGCCGTGGTTTTGCCCTTGGCCCGCTGACGGCGCGCCCTGGGCAAGCGGCGGTATTGGAGATTCTGCGCAATGCCGGTGAGCTGTACCCGTTTCTCAAGGGTGCCCAGGCGATTCGTACCTGGAGCGGCACCGAAGGTTACTTACCCGATCATGAACCGGTGATCGGCCCCAGCAGCACCCAACCTGGCCTGCTCCACGGTTTCGGCTTTGCCGGCGCCGGGTTCCAGCTCGGCCCCGCCGTCGGTGAAGCCCTGGCAGAGATCGTCTGCACAGGCGCCAGCCGCCAACCCATCGAAGCGTTTTCCATTCGTCGTTTCCAAGCCTGAGAGGAAAAACCCCCATGAACCTACGTATCGCGCTGTCCTGCTTGCCCCTCGCCTTGCTCACCGCCACCGCCCATGCCGCCCCGACGCTGTACCTGGGCATGAACGGCGGCACTATGGAACGGGTGTACGCCGACAAGGTGCTGCCCGCGTTCGAGAAGGCCAATAACGTCAAGGTGGTGATCGTGCCCGGCACCTCGTCGGACATCCTCGCCAAGGTCCAGGCCAACAAAGACAACCCGCAGATGCACGTGATGTTCCTCGACGACGGCATTATGTACCGCGCCATTTCCATGGGCCTGTGCGACAAGCTCACCCCCAACCCGACCCTGGACCAGATCCCGGCCAAGGCTAAAATCAAGGAAGAAGCGGTCGCCGTGACCCTGGGCGTCACGGGCCTGGGCTACAACGCCAAGATGTTCAAGGAAAAAGGCTGGGCAGCGCCCACCTCGTGGATGGACCTCGCCGATCCTCGATTCAAAGACAAGGTGGTGTTCCAGTCCCTGGCCTCCTCCACCTTCGGCCTGCACGGCTTCTTGATGTTCAACCGCATCCAGGGCGGCTCCGAGACCAACGTGGAGCCGGGCTTCAAGGCCTGGCCAAAAACCATCGGCCCCAACGTGCTGGAATACATCGCCAGTTCCGCGAAAATTTCCGAGATGGTGCAGACCGACGAAGCCGCGATCTTCCCCCTCACACCCACCCAGGTCACCACCCAGCAATTGCTCGGCATCCCGATGGAATACGCCCAGCCCAAGGAAGGCGCAGTGGTGCTCAACGTGGCCGAGTGTGTCATTGCGCGGAATGACCAGCCGGAGCTGGCGCAGAAACTCGCGGCCTTCTTGCTGACGGCAGAGGCCCAGGCGCCGGCGCTGGAAGAAGGTGACCAGATCCCGTCAAACCCGACCACGCCGACCACCGACAAAACCCGCGCACGGGTGGAGGCCATGCAAGGCTATTTGCAGACAGCGATTTCGATTGATTGGGACCAGGTCAACCAGGCGCGGCCGGAGTGGAATGCGCGGTGGAGCCGCTCGATCGAGCGGTAGCGGGCAGGCGTGGCGTGCTCCCGCGCGACTGCGCGGGAGCTACGGGCAGCGAATGTTTGCCAGTTTCAGTCGCATGTCGTGATAGCGGTAAGTGTTTAGCAGAAGTATTCCCAGCAGTGGAAACGCAACCCCCAACAGGTAAGCCAGCGCGTGCGGCCGGTATTGAATGGTCGGGGTCACCACTATCAAGCAAAGGACAAAATAGCCCGTCTGCCATCCAGTGGAAGCAACGCGCCCGCGTGCCAGCATCCAATGGCCAAGGCCGGACAAAATCATCAAGCCCAACCAGAGCGCAACGCCACATCCGGTTTGCATCGCCGGGCCAAGGCGGCGCAAATAGGTGGTGCTCGCCAGGAAACCAGCGGCGCCGCCTGAAAGCAGGCTTACAACGACCATAAGCAGAAATTCAGGCAGGCACCGGGCAAGACGGTTTGCAGTTGACTCCCTCACGCTACAGCGCTCCCCGGCCAGTCAAGGCCGCTCGTGCAAAAGCGTGAGGGTAATCAGTAACCCCCAATGAGTGATGTAGGACGCTTCTCGTTTTTTTGCGCGCAACGTTACCGGTCTAGCCGCACATCATCGGCTCCCACAGGCAAGCAGATATGGGGTGATAGCTATGCGCCTTAACGCGACGCCATCGCGGCGAGTTCTTCGCGGCTACGGCTGATCGCTGCACCGGCATTACGCAAGTCCGTTACCGCCGCCGCACCGCCCGCCTCGCTGATGCCTCGGCACGCCGGCAGGTGCAGCACCACTTCCAGGCCGGCCCTGAGCAATTGCATGGCCGTGGTCTTGACGCAAAAGTCCAGGGCCAGGCCCCCCACGATCACGCGGCGCACGCCCTGGGCCTTGAGGTACTCGATAACCCCGGTGGACAGCTTGTCGTGCAGGTCGTGGTAACAGGCGCCATAAGGATGCAGGTCGGGCTCGACGCCCTTCCAGATGAAGTAGTCGTAGTCATACGGCGTGGGCAATTCGTCGAGCAACGTGAAGCCTTCAGTGCCCGGCACACAATGACTGAGCCAGGTGAGGTCGGCATGCTCAAGACCGGTGGGTTTCAACATGTCGCCGGGCTGCGTGACCACCCACGGGGCGTGCGGGGTATGGGCGTCTTTGCTGCCGACACGATAACCGGCAAGACCGGCCATGAAGTTGAGTTCGGCACCGATCTGATCGCCGCCGGCCACCGGCAGTTCATTGGGGCACAACGGCGTGAAACTCTTTTGGGGGTCGACGTCGAATGAGGCAATGGCGGTTTTCAAAAGGGTCATGGCGGCACTCCTGTGAGGTGCAGGTAAAAGTAGACATGAGGTACGGCTACCTCCACAAACACTTTGTTTACTTTTTTGAACACGGCGTTGCCAACTGACCTCACATTCAAGCCTTATGGAGATCCAATGTGGGAGCGGGCTTGCTCGCGAATGCGGTGTGTCAGTTGCTGAATGCATTGACTGACACGCCGCTTTCGCGAGCAAGCCCGCTCCCACATTTTGCTCAGTGCCTGGCTCAATTCATCCAGTTGCCGCCGTCGACGTTGTAGGTCTGGGCCACCACGTAATCGGCATCCTTAGAGGCCAGGAAGATCGCCATGCCGGTCAGATCCTCAGCCGTGCCCATGCGCCCGAACGGCACCTCGGCGCCAACCCGCTGCTTCTTCTCGCCAGGCACCAGCCCTTCATGCCTGGCAAACAGCGCATCCACGCCATCCCAATGCTCGCCGTCGACCACGCCCGGCGCGATTGCGTTAACGTTGATGCCCTGCTTGATCAGGTTCAAACCCGCCGACTGCGTGAGGCTGATCACCGCCGCCTTGGTCGCGCAATACACCGCCACCAATGGCTCGCCCCGCCGCCCGGCCTGGCTGGCCATGTTGATGATCTTGCCACCGTGGCCCTGGCTGATCATCTGGCGGGCCGCGGCCTGCAAGGTAAACAACGTGCCGGCGACGTTGATCGAGAACAGCCGCTCAAAGCTGTCGCGGGTGATGTCGACGATGGGTGCCAAGTCGAACAGTGCAGCGTTGTTGATCAGGATATCGAGCTTGCCGGCATGGGCCACCACGGCCGTAATCGCGGCGTCGATAGAGGCTTGATCCGTGACATCCATCGCAACTGCGTAAGCCTGTGGCCCCAGTTCGGCGGCGGTGGCCTGGGCGCGTTGCAGGTTGATATCGGCAATGGCGACCGTTGCGCCTTCAGCGATATAGGCCTGGGCAAAGGCGCGGCCGATACCGCGCGCCGATCCGGTGATCAGCGCGCTTTTACCTTCGAGTCGGTTCATAAAGAAGTCCTGTTTACTTAGGGTAACCGGCACGTTTCATTTCGCGCTCGGTGGTGGACTGAGCCGCAAGCAGCGCCTGGTCGACCGTCATGCCGCCGGTAAGCGCCGCCGAGAACAGCTTGCCCACCGAGGTGCCGATGGCCTGGAATTCCGGGATGGTCACGTACTGGATGCCCACGTACGGCACCGGCTGGGCCGACGGGTGCGCAGGGTCGGCGTGCTTCATCATCTCCAGTGTCACCTGGGCAAACGGCGCGGCCTTCAGGTATGCCTCGCTGTAGGTGGACTGGCGAGTGCCCGGCGGTACGTTGGTGATGCCTTCTTTGTCGGCGACCAGTTGGATGTAGTCTTTGGAGGTAGCCCAGGCAATAAAGGCCTTGGCGGCGTCTTTGTGCTTGGACGTCGCCGGGATCGCCAGGGACCAGGCGTACAGCCAGGAGGAGCCTTTGTCGGTGACTTCGGTCGGTGCAGCGGCAAACCCTACACTGTCGGCCACTTTGCTCTGGGTTTTGTCGGTGGTGAACGAGCCGGCGACGCTGGCATCTACCCAGATTGCGCACTTGCCGGTGTTGAACAGCGCCAGGGTTTCGTTGAAGCCATTGCTGGACACACCCGGCGGGCCGTAGTTTTTCAGGGTGTTGACGTAATAGTTGGCGGCGGCTGTCCACTCGGGGCTGGTCAACTGCGGTTTCCACTGTGGGTCGAACCAGCGTGCGCCAAACGCGTTGGCCATGGTGCTCAGCAAGGCGATGTTCTCGCCCCAACCGGCTTTGCCACGCAGGCACATGCCATATTGATCTTTGTCTTTTACCGTGAGCTTGGCTGCGAACTCGCCGAGCTGAGTCCAGGTCGGGTGGGCGGGCATGCTCAGGCCGGCTTGCTTGAACAGGTCGGTGCGGTAGTAGGTGACAGTACTTTCACCATAAAACGGCAGCGCATACAGGGTGTTGTTAACTGACAAACCCTGGCGCACGGAGGGGAAAATATCCTCGGCGTCATAGTCGGCCGGCAATTGGGTCAGCGGCTCCAGCCAGTGTTTGGCGCCCCACAATGGGGTTTCGTAGGTGCCGATGGTCAGCACGTCGAACTGCCCGCCCTGGGTGGCGATATCCGTAGTAAGGCGTTGGCGCAGCACGTTTTCTTCGAGCACCACCCAATTGAGCTTGATGTCCGGGCGCTGCTGCTCGAACACCTTGGACAGGCGTTGCATGCGGATCATGTCACTGTTGTTGACCGTGGCGATGGTCACGGTGTCGGCGGCGTAGCCGGGCATGGCCAGCGCCAGGCCAGTCAGCAGGAACAGCGCGTGTGGGAGCTTGAGCATGGCGGTATCCACCTGTTGTTTTTGTTGTTGAGCAGCGATTACAGCAGCTTGGTCAAGGCCTCACAAACGAATGACGAATGCACGGCTGGTACTTTTTTAACCCATGCATGAAAGTCAAAAAAGTATCAGTGCCAGGCGAAACCGGGGGTAGCGCACTGATTGCCGGTGCGCGTATTTTGGCGTTATCCAACGCATAAGAGGCATCACCATGCCCGTCAGCCGCGCCCAATTGTTCGAACACCGCCCCGCCGAACTCGAAGTGATCCTGCCCGAGCCGGACCACTGCTTTCGCTGGTTCGAACATGACTACCCCTATGATCTGGCGCGCTGGAACCACCATCCGGAATTTGAGATTCACCTGATCCGCCAAGGCAGCGGCAAGTTGGTGGCGGGCGACTATATCGGTGCGTTCAGCGCCGGGCATGTGGCGCTGATCGGACCGGACCTGCCCCACGACTGGATCGGCGACCTCGCCCCCGGCGAATATTTGAACGGCCGCGATGTGGTACTGCAATTCGATGGCGCCGCCCTGCTCGCCCTGCGCAAAACCCTGCCGGAACTCGGCGACTTGCAGCCGCTGTTCGAACAGGCCCGACGCGGCCTGGAATTTACCGGCGAGACCGCCGCGCAGGCAGCCGGGTTGATGCAAGCCATCGGCAACGCCCGTGGCCTGCAGCGGTTGATCCTGTTTCTGCAACTGCTCGACACGCTTAACAATGCACCGCAAGCCCAGGTAAAGGCGCTGGCCAGCCCCTGCTATGCGCCCACCCTGGATGCGCGCAGCGCCGAACGCATCAACAAAGCCTTCGATTACCTGATGCGCGAGCTGACCGGCGACTTGCGCCTGTCGGTCATCGCCCAGCAACTGCAGATGAGCGAGCCAGGCTTCTCACGCTTCTTCAAGCGCAACACCGGCCACGGTTTTATCGACCTGATGCGCAAGTTCCGCGTGCAACGCGCCTGCCGCTTGTTGCTGCAAAGCGACATGTCGGTGGCAGACATTTGCTTTGAAGTGGGCTACGCCAACCTGTCCAACTTCAATCGGCACTTTCGCATCGAAATGCACCAGACGCCGAGCGAGTATCGCCGCGAAACCGCGATGCATTTATTCAACCGCAGCGAGAAATTGACACCCAGCCAATTTTGACCAAAAGGTCGATTAATCCCTGTTTTTTCCATACCGCTCAACCCTTTGAGCAAAGTTGGTACGCCACGTGCAAACGTTTGCGGAACGAACTTGGCCACCAGGTTCATCACGACCCGCAGAAACGGGTTCCAACCGCGTAAGAATAGGGATTTTCAATGCACCTCACCTCAAGGCGTCCCGCTTGTTTTGGTGTTTCCTTGCTACTGGCCGCCGTTACGGGAGTACTCAGCGCGCCCATTTTGGCGCAGCAAAAACCCGCGGATGACTCAGCACAGGGCGAAACCCTCAGCCCTGAAACCAAAAGCCCCGAAGCCAGCCCGACCAAAAAAGGCGTGTACATGTCGGACTGGTTCAACCAGGACCTGACCCTGATCGGCAGCAAAGACATCAGCTTCGGCCCCAAGCCGCAGGACGATGTGTACCTGGAGTACGAGTACTTCGGCCGCAAAGGCCCGTTCGAGCTGTATGGCTACATAGACGTGCCGAAAATCCTCGGCATCGGTAACAGTAATGACAAAGGCGCGTGGGACCATGGCTCGCCGGTATTTATGGAGCATGAGCCGCGTATCTCCATCGACTACCTGGCCGGCCGCAGTTTGGCCATCGGCCCGTTCAAGGAATGGTATGTCGCCTTTGACTGGATCTACGACCACGGCAGCAACAAGTCCAACCGTGCCAACACGCTGTACAGCGGCCTGGGCACCGACATCGACACCCATTCGCGGGTCAACCTGTCGGCCAACTTCTATGGGCGCTACCAGTGGGAAAACTACGGCGCGAGCAATGAGTATTCGTGGGACGGCTACCGTGCACAAATGAAGTACATCGTGCCCATCAGCAGTTTCGATAACGGCGCATCGCTGACCTATATCGGCTTTACCAACTACGATTTCGGCTCGGATTTGCACAAGGACAACCCCGCGCGCACCGCCAACTCATTAGTGGCGACCAACGTGTTGCTGTACTCGTTTACCCACTTGCGCTTCACCCTGGTCGGCCGTTACTTCCACAACGGCGGCAACTGGGAGGATGGCAGCGAGCTGAATTTTGGCGAGGGTAACTTCCGCGCCCGCTCGGATGGCTGGGGCTACTACGCCGGTGTCGGTTACCAATTCTGATCAAGGAGCTTTAGATGAACATGCTTACCCGTCTCTCGATGGCCATCGGCCTGGCCTTTTTGCCCCAGGTGGTGCTGGCGGATGCTCCGGCGCCGATCAAACCCAAAGTGATGCTGATCACCATGTTCGCCCCCGAGGCGCAAACCTGGATCGACCGCCTGGAACTCAAGCAGGAAGTGCGCGTGCCAGGCCTGTCGGCCGAATACCCGGTGATCCGCTGCAACACGCAGGACGTGTGCCTGTTGGTAACCGGCATGGGCCAGACCAACGCCGCCGCGTCCACACTGGCCCTGGCGTTGTCGCCCAAGTTTGACCTGCGCCAAAGCTACTTCCTGATTGCCGGGATCGCCGGCATCAGCCCTAAACACGGGACCATCGGCACCGCAGCCTGGGCGCATTACCTGGTGGAGTTCGGCACCCAGTGGGAGCTGGATTCGCGCGATGCGCCTAAAGACTGGCCAACCGGTTACATCGGCATCAACACCAAAGGCCCCAACGAAAAACCACCGTTGGACTACAAGACCGAAGTATTCGAGCTGAACCCCAAGTTGCAGGCCAAGGCGTTTGCCCTGTCGCAAAAGGTTGAGCTGAGCGAAAGCAAGGAATCCAGCGCCTGGCGCAAACACTACCCGGCCGCGCCGGCCAACCAGCCGCCGCAAGTCACCCGTTGCGACACACTGGCGGGCAACACCTGGTTCTCCGGCACACGCCTGAGCGAACGCGCCGAAGTCTGGACCAAATTGCTCACCGATAACAAAGGCGAGTACTGCACCACCCAGCAGGAAGACAACTCCACTTATGAAGCCTTGCTGCGCGCCAGCCGTGAAGGGTTGGTGGACATTCAGCGCTTGGCGGTGGTGCGGGCCGGGTCCGATTTCGACCGTCCGTATCCGGGTTACAGCGAGGTGGACAACTTGCTGAAGTATGCGGACCAGGGCGGGTTTGTACCGGCGCTGGAGAACCTGTACCGCACGGGTAATCCGCTGGTACAGGCAATTCTGAAGAACTGGTCGGCCTGGGAAAAAGGCGTCCCTGAAGCCTAGTGCAGATAGATCGTTCCCACGCTCCGCGTGGGAATGCCGCCCCGGACGCTCCGCGTCCCGCCTTAGAGGATGCAAGGTGACGCGGAGCGTCAAAGGATGCATTCCCACGCAGAGCGTGGGAACGATCTTAGCTCCTACATTCAGGCTACGGGGTGGGCTACATTCAGCGCCTTGTCGACCAGCAGCTGCACCCCTTCCAGCATTCGGCAGATACCCAGCGCGACATTGCGTTGCGAACCCTCGATTTCAAATGCCAGGTGGTTGGCAATGTCGCTGATCGACGCCAGATACTGGGAAGCATTGACCAGCAAGGTTTCCGTACCCAAGTCTGCGCGCACGGTGAAGATGCCTTCGCCGGGGTCAGGAATGGGTTTGCCGGGGTTGAGACAGTGGTTGATCGCGCGGTAGGCGACTTCGTGCAGGGTGCTGGTGTCGTAGTTTTGATGGATTGGGGGGTCGGGGGTGTCTTTGATCATGGTGGAACTCCGTCGACAAGTGAAGCTGCCAACGCTCGCGGTCAAGCGAGGATAAGGTGGCAGCTGTACGCGGGTTGACCGACCGGTTGTCAACGAACCCGGCATACCCAAAGGTATCCCGCGCACAACTGCCGCGACACAATACCTCAGGCATAAAAAAAACGCCTGAAGTTGGTACAGGGCGTAGCGATTCGTTAACAAGTCGGACGGTCAAATCCGGCCGCTGAATTGGCAGCGACGGCAGTGAGGTTAGTCAGCCGACTTCCGAGCGACAACCTGAAACCTTTGTGGGAAACGTCCGATCGAAAACAGCCCTCAAACCTAGTGAAGCTCCCACACTTTTAAGTCACGGGGTGGGCTACATTCAGCGCCTTGTCGACCAGCAGTTGCAAACCTTCCAGCATCCGACAGATACCCAGCGCGACCTTGTGTTGAGATCATTCCCACGCTCCGCGTGGGAATGCCGCCCCGGACGCTCCGCGTCCCGCCTTAGAGGATGCAAGGTGACGCGGAGCGTCAAAGGATGCATTCCCACGCAGAGCGTGGGAACGATCTTAGCTCCTACATTCAGGCTACGGGGTGGGCTACATTCAGCGCCTTGTCGACCAGCAGCTGCACCCCTTCCAGCATTCGGCAGATACCCAGCGCGACATTGCGTTGCGAACCCTCGATTTCAAATGCCAGGTGGTTGGCAATGTCGCTGATCGACGCCAGATCCTGGGAAGCATTGACCAGCAAGGTTTCCGTACCCAAGTCTGCGCGCACGGTGAAGATGCCTTCGCTGGGTTCAGGAATGGGTTTGCCGGGGTTGAGACAGTGGTTGATCGCGCGGTAGGCGACTTCGTGCAGAGTGCTGGTGTCGTAGTCTTGGTGGACTGGGGGGTTGGGGGTGTCTTTGATCATGGTGGAACTGCGTCGACAAGTGAAGCTGCCAACGCTCGCGGTCAAGCAAGGATAAGGTGGCAGCTGTACGCGGGTTGACCGACCGGTCCCAAAGTAGCCCGGCATACCCGAAGGTATCCCGCGTACAGCTGCCGCGACACGATACAGCAGACGTAAAAAAAACGCCTGATTCGATGCGGCACATACATTTGGGGGCGGACGGTCAAATCCGATCGCTGAATTGGCAGCGACGGCAGTGAGGTTAGTCAGCCGACTTCCGAGCGACAGCCTGAAACCTTTGTGGGAAACGTCCGATCAACCGAGAAGCCTGAAACCTTGTGGAGATCCAAATGTGGGAGCGGGCTTGCTCGCGAAAGCAGTGGATCAGCCAATACATCTGGCGACTGACACACCGCATTCGCGAGCAAGCCCGCTCCCACAGTTTTTAACCGAGTTAAGGCAGGAAGATGATCTTGTCCGCACTGCCCTTGTTCACTTCCTCGTAACACTGCACCCCATCCGCCAACGCAACCTCACGCAAGCCTGTCGGCAACGGCAGCGAACCCTCATCAAAAAACCGCCCAAACTGCTCCAGCATCACCGCGCACTGCTCGCAGTTGTAGAGCAATGAATTGATGCCCACCACCGAACCGCCCTTGCGGTACAACGCCAGGGCCGGCAGTTGCACATGCCCATCGGCCGGCGCGGCGATGATCGCGATGCGGCCGAACGGGGCCAACCCTGCGACAGCCGCCGGCAGCCAGAAACCGGTGGTGTCGAAGATCACATCGGCGCCGCCCTTGAACACCGCATTCACCTGCCCGCCCAAAGCGTCCGGCTGGTCCAGGGCAATCGCGTCGAAGCCCTGCCCCTGCAACGCCTCGACCTGATCCGCCTTGCGCACCGCCGCCAACACCTGCGCACCGCGAATTTTCGCCAGCGCCAACGCCGCACTGCCTACCGCACCATTGGCGCCAATCACCAGCAGCCGCGTGCCTTTGCCGACACCGCTACGCTCCAGCGCATCCCAGGCGGTGGTGTATGGCACGCCGAGGCTGGCGGCCTGGGCAAAGCTCAAGTGCGTCGGTTTATGGGCCACGCCCTTCGCCGACACCGTGAGGTATTGCGCATGTGAACCGTCGGCAAAAAAGCCCAAGTCACGGCCAGTGCCCCACACTTCTTGGCCAACCCATTCCTGCGGGCCTTGCACCACCACACCGGCAAAGTCCCGGCCGGGAATACGCGGCAACGTTGTGTAGGGAAACCGCCCAAGTACGTTTTTAACGTCGCTGGGGTTCAAACCCGCTGCTTTAACCTGGACCAACACTTCACCGGCAGCCGGCAGCGGTTTGGCGACGTCGACAACACTCAGGGCGGCAAGGTCGCCGGTGGCGGAAAATTGCAGTGCTTTCATAACCAACATCCCTTCAACTAAAAGAAAAATCAGGACAACCAACCGCTGACCAGCTCACGCCCCATGGGCCAGAGCTTTTCACCGAGCAACATGCCCATCAGCCCCACGAGGGCAATGGCAGGCGGCGCGGGCGAGCGAAAGTCCAGGGCGCCGTAGATCACGCCGACAAACAGGCCGATGGCGAGGGAAATGAGGTAGTTCATGGGGTTTACGCCGGTTGGGTTGATGCGCCCAGTTTAGTGAGCCCAATCCCGAAGCATCGGCCAAGTGCTTCAGGATTTCGGCCAAAGCCTCAACCGACGTATTGCGACGGCGCCACACCGAGTTCACGGCGGAACATGTCGCTGAAGCTGCTGGGCGAATAACCCAACGAGCGGGCAATGCCACTCACCGACTGGCCCTGGATCAGCTCCGCCACCGCCGTGGCGAGCTGCACCTGACGGCGCCACTCGGCAAAGCCCATGCCGAGGTGGTTCTGGAACAACCGCGCCAGGGTGCGCACGCTGGCACCGGCCGCTTCGGCGTGTTGCTCAAAAGGGATTTGCAGCGAAGGCGCCGCCATCACCGCCTGGCAGGCATTAATCAACCGACGATCGGCCTCCAGCGGCATGGCAATGCGGATCTGCGAGCGGCTCGCGCGTTGCAGCTCCAACAACGCCAGGCCGACCACGGCGTCGTAATAGGCTGTATCACCGTTATCGCCCTGATCAACCAGGGCGACGATGAGCTCACGCAGCAGCCCACCCACTTCAATCACTTGCACCTGGCTGTCCAGCGTCGCCGCCAACGCCGGGCGCAGGTAGATATTGCGCATCTGCAGGTCCGAGACCACACGAATGCCGTGTTCCACACCTGGTGGCAGCCACACGGCGCGTTGCGGCGGCACCACTAACGCTTCGCGCGGTGTTTCAACCCACATCACCCCGCTCATGGCGTAGAGCAACTGGCCCCAGTCGTGGCTATGGGGCTCCACATACAACCCACGCGGGTAGGTGCGCGCCAGCGGTTGCACGGGGACGGCATGATCAGTGAGGTCGGGAGGCGCGGCCAGGGCCATGAAGAGCACATCAATCAAGGGTGAGCGGCCATGGTAATGACCGCCACCCGATAAGCCGAGGGGATTTTTAGCCTTTTGCGGACTTGGCGCACTCGCAACCGGTCGGCGAGGCACACGGCTCGCCATGCGCATGGTGCTCAGCGCAGCCCTGGCAGCAATAACCCTTGCCGTCTTTCATCACCGCATTAGTGCCCAGTACGCAGTTGCAGTGTGGGCAGGCACAGTTTTCATCAGCCATGTTCAGACTCCTTTTGCATGGTCGTCCAAGTGCTGCGGGCGCAACACCTTAAGCAGTGACTCCAGGCACGGTTTGAAGGTTCACCGCCGTTAATCGGCCAGGCGGCTGTTGCTGCGGTACATGAACACCAGCGCCAGCGCCAACAGCAGCATCGCCAGGATACGGCTGCCCGACAGCTCGATGGCCGGGTTGCCCAACCAGCCAAAGTTGTCGATCAGCATGCCCATGCCCAACTGCCCAACGATCACCGCCACCGTGGCCACCGCCGTACCCACCACGGGCACCGCGCCGACCATGACCATCATGTACACCACGCCGAACAGGGCGCCGGTCAACTGCCATTTCGGCACGTCCAGCAAGCTCACGGCCTGTGCGGGCTCGAAGAAGAAAATCAACAGTGCCGTGGTGATTGCGCCCACCGCAAAGGTCAGCAAACTGCTGCGCAACACGCCTACCGTCTGGCCCAGGCGGCCGTTGATCGCGGCTTGCACACTCAGCACCGCACCGGCGGCAATTACCAGTACCAATAACAGAATCAGATTCATCGCTTTAACCTCGTGCAATCAGAACAAGTGCCGCCACGATCAACGCCAGGGCAATCCAGCGTTCGCCATTGACCCGTTTACGCGCGGTGCCGAACCAGCCGAAATGGTCGATCAGCACGCTCTTGCCGACCTGGCCCGACAAAATCGCGATCATGGTCATGGCGATGCCGATATGCGGCGTGGCCAGGGTCAGCACCACCACATACATCGGCCCCAAAAAGCCGCCGATCAACTGCCAGCGCGGCAGGTCGGTGAGTGCCGGGCCTTTTTGCGGGCCGCTGAACAGCAGCAGCAAAAACAGGATTGCCGTGCCTACGCCAAAGATGCTCAAGGTCGCCCACAAATGCCCGACTTGCGCGCCCAATGGCCCGAGCAAGCCGGCCTCAACCGACAGGCCCATGCCCGCCAGAATCACCAGTGGCAGCAAGAGCAAGCGCAAAATATTTTTTTTCGGCCTGGCCTGCGCCACGCCCTCAATGGAACTTGCCTGCATACATCACCTGCGTATCAAAAAAGGAAACATGGCGCGCATTATCCGGTGGCCGTCTTGTGCGATAAATGGGAGCATGCACACAACACCTTTGCGCATTTCGCACAGCACGAGGCCACGATGCAGGGTTTAAATGAACTGAGTTTCAAGGCATTGCGCCTGTTTGTAGCCGTGCTGGATCACGGCAGCTTTTCTGAAGTGGCACGCCGTGAAGGGCTGGCGCCCTCCTCCATCTCACGGCAAATCCAATTGATGGAACAGGCGCTCGGCCAGCAGTTGCTCTACCGCCACACGCGTGCGGTCAGCCCCACCGAAGCCGGGCGCCTGCTCGGGCGCCACGCACGCTTGATGCTGGAACAGTTGGAAGCCGCCGGCCAGGCCTTGCAGGAGCAGGAAAGCGAACCCAGCGGGCTGGTGCGTATCAACGCGCCGATGGTGTTTGGCCAGCGTCACCTGTCACCGTGGCTGGGCGAGTTGTGCCGCCGCTACCCCAAGTTGCAGTTGGATATCCAGCAAACCGACACCTACGTCGACCCGTTGCAAGACGGCACAGACCTGCTGTTTCGCATCGGCGTGCTTAACGACTCCAGCATGCAGGCCCGCATCTTCGCGCCCCAGCGTTTTCGCCTCGCCGCCAGCCCGGCGTACCTGGCCCGATATGGCACGCCGCGTCATCCCGATGAGCTGGCCAACCATCAATGCCTGGCCTACAAAGGCATCACCGGCCAGCAACGCTGGTTCTTCCGTCGCGGCCAGGGCGACTGGACGCCGTACAGCGTCAAAGGCCCCATCACCGGCAACCACGCCGACACCCTCACCCACGCGGCGGAGCAAGGCCTGGGGCTGGTGGTGTTTCCCTCCTGGCTGATCGGCGAAGGCTTGCGCGCCGGCACTTTGCAGGCGGTACTTACGGAGTACGACGTGGCCACCACGCTGGAGCCACAGCAGATTGCCGCGCTATGGCCGGGCAGCCGGCGGCTGTCGCTGAAGGTACGCACGGTGATTGATTATTTTGTGGAGTGTTTTGGGGCGGTGCCGTATTGGGATCGGTGAGGCCCGTCCCTCTCACTGGAAAAGCCTTGGAAGGTAAAAATTCCTGGTAGGAAAAGTAGGCTCGTTCTGAATTTTCGGGCCACTATTTCCAGCCACCGTATGCCAGGCCAGACTCAGGCTACTTCCCCACAGGAGAGACGCCATGCATGCACAGCGACACGTCATAACGGATCCATTAGACCCAACGAAAGCTCACGTCTCCAAGCGGGCTCATCAGGCCAGTACCGGCCAAATAACCATTATCACCAAGAACGGATGTGCGCTTGCCCAGCCCGGGACGGCTGGGCAACACCGGGGGCAAAGAATTGGCGTAATGAAAGGAAAACTGACTGTCCCGGAGGACTTTGATGCGCCATTGCCTGACGAGGTGCTCGATACGTTTCAGAAGGCTTTGATCTAAAACTCCGATCAAAACAACCACTGCCCAATCAACCACGCATTCGCCCCACTGATCAGCGCAAACAGAAACCACGCCAGTAGCCGCGTGGGCAGGCGGTTAACGAAGGGCCCCATCAGTTGCTTGTCGTCAGTCATGCGGATCAGCGGGTACAACGCGAAAGGCAGCTGCAGGCTGAGCACCACCTGGCTCAGAATCAGCAGTTTGCCGATGGCGTCGTCGCCCATCAGCCACACCCCCAGGAACGCCGGGATCAGCGCCAGCCCGCGCGTGATCAGGCGCCGCTGCCAGCACGGGATGCGCAGGTTGAGGTAACCCTCCATGATCACTTGCCCGGCGATGGTGCCGGTAAAGGTCGAACTCTGCCCCGAGGCCAACAAGGCGATGCCGAACAGGATGCTGGCGAAGGCGCCACCCACCAAGGGGTCGAGCAGGTGATAGGCGTCCTGGATTTCAACCACCTCGGTGTGGCCGGTCTTGTAGAACGCGGCGGCGGCCAGCACCAGGATCGCGGCGTTGACCAGCAACGCCAGCGCCAGGGAACCGATGGTGTCGATACGCGCCAGCTTGACCGCGTCCTGTTTGCTGGCGAGGTCTTTGCCAATCAGGCGGGTCTGCACAATGGAGGTGTGCAGGTAGAGGTTATGCGGCATCACCGTGGCGCCAAGGATGCCGATGGCCAGGTACAACGGCGCTGCATCACTGATGGCCGCCAGCGACGGCGTAAAACCACTGAGTACGTCCGGCCAGTAAGGTTTGATCAGCACCAGTTCGATAAAGAAACACACGCCAATGGTTGCCACCAGCGCCAGCATGATCGCTTCCAGGCGGCGGAAACCGCGGTTTTGCAGGGCCAGGATCAATAGTGTGTCGAAGGCGGTAATGACGATGCCGGTAGTCAGCGACACACCTAGAAGCAAGTGAAAGGCCAGAGCGCAGCCCAGTACCTCAGCAAGGTCGGTAGCGATAATGGAGATTTCCGCCAACACCCATTGCGTGCGCGCGGAGCGTTTGCTGTAGCGCTCACGGCACAGTTGCGCGAGGTCTTTGCCGGTGGCGATGCCCAGGCGCGAACACAGGCACTGCACCGCCATCCCGGCCAGGCTGGCCAGCAGCACCACGAATAACAGGCTGTAGCCGTAACGTGAACCGGCCTCGATGGCCGTGGCCCAATTGCCGGGGTCCATGTAGCCGATGGAGATCAGCAGGCCGGGGCCGGCGAACATCAGCGCCCGTTTGAAAAACGAGGCCTTGGGGTCGACGATAACGGAGCCGGCCACTTCCGGCGGGCAGAATGGGGCAGTGGCGATTTTCGGCAGGCTGAATTTCACGCGGTATCCCAGGCAAACACACAAGTCAGAGCCGCAGCTTATCAGTCCGACGCGACCGTGCGCATCACCGTTTCCCGGGGCAAGTCGAACGCTTCGACGACTTGCACCACCAGGTCCATCTCCTGGTTCAGTGCCTCGCGCTCCATGCGCTGGCGAATCACGCCAATCACCAACACCGCCAAGGTGGTGATCGAATAGGCCGGGCCGGAAAACGCACGCACGCCTGTTACCAGCAACATCGCCGCCGCCAGCGCCTGGCCCACCACCGGAATCGCCGTGGCCGCGCCGCGCCGCAGCATAAACCCGGTAAGCCCCGCCAACGCCGTGCCGCTCAGGGCAGTGGTGGCCGAACGGCCGATATCGATGCGATTGAACAGGCCCTGCTCTTTTTGCGCGGCCGCCTTCAGCTCAGCGTCGAAGGCCTGGCGGTCGGCGCGACTGAGTTTGTCCTTGTACTGCTCAATGAGTTTTTCCGCGACCTGTGCCTCGATGTCCGCCAGCACCACGGTTTCAAGCGGCCCATCGAACTTGATGCCCAGCCGCTGTGCGACATCTTCGGCGATCTGGCGATAACTCACGCCATGGCCACGGGCGAGGTTCATGAAGCTGTCACCGCCCATGCGTTGCAGTTCGATGGCCAGTTTCAGCGGTTCACGCACGTCGGCGTCGATCGAGGCACTGCGTTTTTGTGCCATCAACTCAGCCAGAAACTTAAGCTCCTCCGGGCGTGCCTGCACCAAGGCCGGAAACAGTTCTACGTCCTCCTCGGCAAAACACACTTCGCTGCTACGCAGGTCGGCACGAATCAGGCCACGCCGTTCCTGCAGCAGGTCGGTGTACTGCACCACCGTTTTCAGCTGCGGCCAGTAGGCGGCGTGGTCGAAGGTGGCCAGGTGCACGTTGGTGACCTTGGCCTTGAGCGCGGGGGTGACGTCGATCGCATACCGGCCGATACAGCGCTCGGTGTCCGGCTTGATCGCAAGCGCCCAGTCCTTGCCGGAGTAGCAGTTGATCACGCGACCCTTGAGCGGTGCCGTCACTTGATCCCAGGGGCTGGACGTACTGATGGCGCCACCCATCAGCAACACATTATTGAGCGGCAATTGGCGGGCGACCTCGGGGCTGGCCAGCAGGCTCTTGACCAGGATACGCGCGCCGAGGGAGTGCCCGATCAGGTTGATGCGCCGCACGGGCAACGCTTCGCCGTGCAGGTAATGGGCAAGCTCAGGCAATAACGTCTTGGCCACTTCATCAACACGCGCCTCGACACTTTTGTAATGGTCGAGAAAGTAGGCAATCGCACGGCCCACACCCACGGTTGCCGCGCCCAGGCCGCCACCGCCCAGCAGCGCGGTGATCACATCCTTGACCGGAGCAAACAGGTTTTCCAGAAAATGCCCCGCCGGCCAGAACAGCATCAGGTTGGTCGAGCCTTCGATGCTTGCCAGTTGTTGCGTGAAGTTGCCCAGTTGCTGGCGGTTGAAGAAGGCCGAGTAACCGTGAACATAGAGATTGAGCACATCCCCTTGAGGCTCGCCGCACAACAGGAACGTGGGCTTGCGGGTGCGGTGCATTTCATCCCACTGGTGCTGCATGGGCCGGTGACTCCTGGTGACGGTGGGCGGCGATAGTAACAAAGCAGGGCCGCCTGCAAGGTGAATCCTGACCAGCGTGTGAGTTTTTCAGAACAACGACACGGCCCTGGACTTGGCCAGGTAGCGCCCCGGGGAATCGCCCAGGTGCCGGCGAAACACCGCGGTGAAGGCGCTGGGGCTGCTGAAGCCCAATGCGAACGCGACCTCGGTGATCGAGGCGCCATGGCTGAGCTGCGCAGTCGCCTCCAGCAGGCAGACTTGCTGGCGCCAGGCCACGAAGGTCATACCGGTGCTGTCCTGGAAATGCCGGGTAAAGGTCCGCCGACTCATGCTCGACCAATCCGCCATTTGATCCAGAGACACGGTTTGCGCAGGCGCGTCCAGAAAGCGCTGGCAAGCCCGTGCCAGGCGCGGTTCGGAGGGCAACGGCGCACTGAGGGGCAAGGCCGGCAGCGTACCGATTTCGTCGATCAACAACGTCAATACGCAGTGCCGCCGCACCTCGGACGTTGCCGATGCCCCGCACGTCAACGCCGCTTCCAAAAGATGCCTGAGCAACGGCGATACCTCGAACACCTGGCAGTGCCCCTGCAACCCTGCGCGCTCGGCCGCTTGCGCATCGAGGTAGGTATTGAGCATCACCACATCGCCGCGCATGTGCATCTCATGGGCAATGCCACCGGGCACCCAGACGGCCCGCTGCGGCGGCACCACCCAATTGCCCAGGTCGGTGAACATTCTTAACGCGCCAGTGGAAGCATAGGCAAACTGGCCGCGCGGGTGCGTATGCCGGGCAAACACGCTGCCGGACGGGTATTCACGCAAGGTCACAAGCGCTTCGGGGTCGTTGTCGTCAAAGGTCGGAATCATGGCCCGATCTTGTCAAAGTATGACCTGACATAGCAAGCGGGCCATCAGCCCGCACTCTAGCATCCACCCCTTTGAAGCATCCGGTTCGAAGGAACGTCCATGCACAAGAAACACCTGGCACTCGCCCTGTTGGTCACGCTGGCCTGGGGGCTGAATTTTCCCATCACCAAACTGGGCATGCGGGCCATCGACCCGTTTGTACTCACCGGCCTGCGCTTTGCCCTCGCCGCCTTGCCGTGGGTGTTCTTCATCAAGCGCCCGGCCGTGCCATTCGGTTATGTGGCGGCCTATGGCGTGATCTTCGGCTTGGGCATGTGGGGTGTGATCAACTATGGCATCCAGCTTGGGGTGAGCCCGGGGATTGCCTCCTTGCTCATCCAGCTCAGCGTGTTTTTCACCCTGGGTTGGGGCTGTGTGTTGTTCAAGGAGAACATTCGCAGCGCGCAGTGGGCCGGGGCTTTTCTGGCCTTGATTGGATTAGCCGGGATCATCGCCAACCAGCAAGGCGAACACGCCGTGCTCGGCGTGCTGATGATTGTGTTCAGCGCACTGGCGTGGAGCATCGGCAATGTCATCATCAAGACGTCCGGGGTTAAGGAAATCTTTTCTTTCATGGTGTGGGCCAGCCTGTTCCCACCAATCCCGCTGTTGCTGATGGCCTGGTGGGTGCACGGCAATGCGGCGTTCGTAAACCTCCCCACCCAGCTCGACCGCACGGCCTTGGGGTCGCTGCTGTTTCAGGTTTACCTGGCCACGCACTTCGCCTACTGGGGCTGGAATTCATTGCTCAAGGCATACCCGGTGTCCACCGTCGCGCCGCTGTCGCTGCTGATTCCGGTGTTCGGCCTTGCCAGTTCGATGTTGATACTGGGCGAGCGCGTTAGCACCGCGAATCTGGTCTTTATCGCAGTGATTATCAGCGGCCTGGCAGTCGGGCTCTATCGCAAACCGATTGTGCATACCGGTAGATAGTCATGGCAAGAACTCGGGGTTTTGTTCGTGTATTCGCTCTATTAGCCTCCGTCGGGTCCTGTACTCAACCGAGGAAATACCATGAGCACGCCCGAATTTTTTGTCACCCCAGGCTATGGCGATACCCTGCGCGAACACCTGCACTACTCCCAAGCAGTGAAAATCGGTAAACGCGTAGAAACGTCAGGCCAGGGCGGCTGGGACGATGAGTTGCACATCCCCGCCGACCTCAGCGCAGAAATCGCCCAGGCCTTTCACAACCTGGAACGCACCCTGGCCACCGCCGGCGCGGGTTGGGAGCATGTGATTCACGTCAACTCCTACCATGTGGGCGGGTTTGCACCTGAGGTCAACGCAGCAATGGTCGAGCAATACCGGCGCTACATGCCCAACCATGCACCGATCTGGACCCAAGTCGGCGTCGAGTCCCTGGGACTGCCAACCATGCGTGTGGAGATACGCGTGACCGCGATTATTCCCTGACCCCAAACGTGCGGATCACCCACTCGGTAAACACCTTGAGCCGCGCACTCTGATGGCGGTTGGGTGGGTAGAGAATATGCAAGGGCGTGGCCGGGCGTGACCAGCCCGGCAGCACCTCAACCAACTGGCCGGTGTCGAGGTAGTACTGCACGATCGACTTGAAGTGCTGCCCCACACCAAGGCCCGCGACTAGCATTTCCTTGAGGCCGTTGCCTTCGTTAGTCGAAAAGGCGCAGTCGTTGACCTCGATACGTTGCTGGCCCTGCTCAAAAATCAGCGGCTCCGGCTTGCCCGACCCGGCAAAAAAATAGCCGGCCTTGAGGTGGTTGTTTGCGAGGTCTTCGGGCGAGTCCGGCAAACCCCGGCGCGCCACGTAACTGGGTGCAGCACAGGTCAGGTATTCAAGGTCGGCTACCTTGCGCCCGATCATCCCCATGTCTTCCAGCTTGCCAGCACGAATCACGCAATCGGCGCCCTCCCCAACGATATTCACCGCACGGTCGCTGATGCCCAAGGCGATGGTGATATCGGGGTACTCGCGATGAAAGTCCACAAGCGCCGGAATCAGCAGGCAGTTGGCAAACGAGGCCGGTGCATCCACGCGCAGGTGCCCGCCGGGCCTTAGGATCTGCCCGCGTGCGGCGCTGTCCACTTCATCCAGCTCAGCCACCAGCCGTCGCGCATGGCGGTAATACTCCAGCCCTTCAAGCGTGGGCGCCAGGGCGCGGGTGGTTCGGTGCATCAGTTGGGTGCCCAGGTGTCTTTCCAGGTCAGTGATGAGTTTGCTGGCGGTGGAGCGTGGCAGCGCCAACTGGTCGGATGCGCGGCTGAATGAACCGGTATCGACAACACGGACAAAGGCGCGCATGGCCAGGAGCTGATTCATCGGGGTGGTCCACTGTGACTTAGTGAGCGAAGTTGTCGATCTTGACCTGGCCATCCGGGAACGTCGCGATGATTTCCAGCTCGCCGCCCATCGCCCGGATGTAGTCACGCAGCGTGCTGATGTACATGTCGGTGCGCCGCTCCATCTTGGAAACCGCCGCCTGATTGATATTCAACGCCTTGGCCAGGCTTTCCTGGCTCAACTGTTGGGCTTTACGCAGCTCATGCAAAGGCATTTCCTGGAGGTGCTGGCGGAACAGTTGCTCGGCCTCCGCACGCGACTCAGGGGTCATGCGCGCTTGAAGTTCAGCGAATTTTTTAGCCATGTTTACGGGCCTCTTTACGCAATGTTTGCAAATGGATGTCGTACACATTTTCCGCCAAGGGCACATGCACCTCGTACCACCTGGAGTCGGAGGCTTTATCGCCGCCGATCAACAGGACAGCGCAGCGCCTGGGATCGAATGCATACAGCACTCGATAGGGCCGGCCGGCATGCCGAACCCGCAGTTCCCGCAGGTTGCCATGCCGAGAGCCCTTGATATCACTGGTGTGGGGGAAGCCCAGGCCCGGCCCGAAAAGCCCCAGCAGATCGACGCTGGCAGATACAGAGACTTGCTCCTTTGCGCCCAGCTAATCCCACCACTCTGCGAATTCATCCGTGTATTCAATGTCCCAGTCCATGCGAATATGCCACCTAAGGAATATAAACTCAAGGGCATACTTTAGATTCAGAAAAGGCTGTATTGCCAGCCGGGTTCCAGTCGAAATTGTTTGTACATCCTTCTGACCAGACGCCGGGCAACAACCCCGCCACCTGCGCAAAAAATCGAATAGGGTTAAGAAATTTTTCCCAAAAAAAAAACCGCCCTTTCGGGCGGTTAAAAGTACTCGGCTTTGATCAGAAACCGAGGGAGAAGCTGATCGTCATCGCATGGTCCTTATCGTTGCGCGACAGTTGGCCGGAATAGCCCAGGCCCAACTTGCCGTTCTGACTGATCTGGTAATCCAGGCCTGCTTCCACCACCGCGCTGTCCTTGGCAATCGGCACACCTTGGGTGCTGAACGATGCTCCACCGTTGACAAAGCTCAGGTCGGCATCCGGCTGAGTGTCGCCAAAGGCATGACGCCAGCCGATGCTCCCCCGTGGGGTGATTTTCGAGCCGTTGCCCAGGGTGATGGTCTGGCCGATGCGCACGCCCAGGGTCGAGAAGGTCACGTCCTGATCGGCATCGCCGCGCAGGGCCGCCGAGCCACCTTTTTCCTTGAGGGTGTCGCTGTCGTAGTTGACGTAAGCCAGGCCGGCGAACGGTTCTACCACCACTTTGCCGGTTTCAATGGTGTAACCCACTTCACCGAACACTTGTGCGCTGCGCGCCTTGTAGTCGGCTTTGAGGCGTTGCCCCACGCCGCCTACGGCCACATCGCGTTTGCTTTCGATGTCGTGCCAGCTGTATGCCACGCCCAGGCGAGCGGCGAAGGCTTCCTGCTGGTACGCGGTGTAGGCCATCAAGTGGTAGCTGTCGACGTCGGCGCTGGAGCTGCGGCGCTTGGCGTCCAGGTCGCTGCGGGTGTAGCCGGCGGCCACACCGACGCGCCAGGCGTCATCCACTTGCTTGTCGGTGCCGAGCAGGAAGCCGCCGAGGTTGCGGTCCAGCTTGGCGGTGTTGCTGTCGCCGCCCATGTGGCCCCAGGTGCCCAACACACGCATCCAGCCGACCATTTCGCCGTGGCAACCGGCGCTGCTCAGGCGGTTTTCGCTTGGCGCGAGGCTGTTGCGTGGGTCGTCTTCGCGGTAGCAGCCGGGCTGACGCAGGCGCTCGTTGACCGCGTCACGCACGTGACGCGAATCTTCGAGCATGGCGCTGGCGGTGCTGGCGTGAATCTCCCCGGACAAGCTGTCGAAGGCGGCACGCGCCCCGGCGGCATCGGCGTTGAGCAGCGCGTTCTGCACCGTTGCGCCACCCACCGCAGCACCGCTGTCCAGCGCGGCGGCCACGCCACGTTGGTTACCAGTGGCTGCCACGCTGGCGTAGCTGACGTTGTTGCGGCTGACCGCCAGCGCCACCTGAGTAGGGCTGTAGTTCAACGCGGTATTGAGGAATGCCAGGTTCTCCAGGTTGGTGGTGCCGAAGGTGCCGTTCACTGCACCCGCCGTGAGCAGCGTGTAGGTGGCCGGGCCGGCGTACGGCGCCAGGTTGACCACATTCAACGTGCCGCCCAGGTTCGCCGTCCCCCCAACGGCCAGGGAGCCGGTCGACGATGGGGTGATGAGCAGGTTCAACGCGCCGGTGTTGCCATTAGTGAAGTTACCAGCCACCGTCAGCTTGCCGTTATCCGGTGTGACGCTGCCGTTGTTGACCAACGCACCGACGCTGCCGTTGCCGGTCAAGCCTGCACCGTGGGCGACGCTCACCTGCCCACCGAACACCGCGCCTGGGTTGGCCGCGTTGCCGACTTGCAGCACGCCTTCGTCCACGGCCACGGTGCCGCTGAACGGCTGGTTGCCCGTGAGCAACAACGCCCCTGCGCCTTGTTTGGTAATGTTGCCGGTTCCGCTCAACACGCCATTAAAGGTGCCGCTAGTGCGTTGGACAAACAGCAGCCGCGCGTTGTTGAAGATGCGGCCTTGCAAGCTCAGCGCGTTACCGGCCAGCGTACCGCCACTGACGGTGGTGCCGCCGGTGTAGGTGTTGGCGCCGGTCAACAGCAAGGTGCCGGCGTCAAATTTGTTGATCGCCCCGGCACCCACGATTGGCGCGGCCACTTCGGTAGTGACGCCCGAATTGACACGCACCACTGCGGTACCGGTTGGCGACAAGGTCCCACCCGCACCTGCCGTCAACGTGTAGCCGGGGTCAAGGAATTGCAGGCCAGTGAAGCCCTGATTGCCGACCACCGTGACAGTACCGCCCTGCCCGCCGAACACGGCAAACTGGTTGTTCGACACCTGGCCCTGGGTGCCGGTTGGATCGGTCCAGTTGGTGCCTGGGCCCCAGGTGCCGCTACCGCCGGTGATGGTGCCATCCGGGTTGGTGGTGCCGCCGTTCCAGAACTGGATTTGCCCCGGCGTGGTCTGCACCAGCAGGTTCAGTTGGTTGGCCAGCGACGTTTGCAGGCTCAGGTTGCCAAGGCCGACCGGCAGCGAGCCAAGGGTCAGGCCGTTGTCGGTCAAGGCGCCGCCGTAGCGGAACAGTTGATAAACGCCAAGGCCAAAGCCACCGGCATCGGTGACGTTAAGGGTGCCGTCGAGGGTAAGATTGCCCGCCACATTCACCGCGGTGGTGGATGCGCCAGGCGCGCCGAGGGTGAAGTCCAGGGCGGTACCCGACGATAACGCCAGCGAACCCACCGACAGTGGCGTCGCCGCGCCGGCCTTGAGGGTCGAGCCATCAGCCATTGTCACAGCACCGCCCAGGCTACCGCTGCCGCCAAGGGTCGCGCCGCTGGCCACCTGCACCGCTGCGCTGTTCAAGCTGCCGTTGACCAGCAAGCTGCCGGCGTTGACGTTGGTGTTGCCGGTGAAGGTGTTGTCGCCGGTCAACAGCAACGCGCCGCTGCCGGTTTTATTCAGCACGCCTGCGCCGGTGAGGTTACCGGTGTAGGTGCCATCGGTACCCTGCTCGAAGGTCAGGGCCGCGTTGTTGGCAATCGCGCCTTGCAAGCTGTTGGTGTTGCCGGTGGTGGTGCCGCCATTAAGGGTGGTGCCGCCGCTGTAGGTGTTGGCGCCTTTGAGGGTCAGGGTTGCCGCGCCTTTTTTCAGCAGGCTGCCATTGCCGCTGAGACTACCGTTAAGCGTCAGCGCATTGCTGCCGCCGATGGCCAGTGAGCCATTAAGTACCGCAGCGTTGCCGAGTGTGACGGCCGCGTTGCTGTCCAGGGTGGTGCCGTCGGCCGCCGTCAGCGCTGCGCTGCCCAGTGCGCTGTTATTGCCGACCACCAGCGTACCGCCATTGAGCGCGGTGCCGCCGGTGTAGGTGTTGGTGCCGTTAAGCACCAAGGTGCCCGTGTCGAGTTTGGCCAGGGTGCCGGCGCCACCGAGGGTGACGTCCAAGGTTGCGGTGGCGTTCGGGTCGACACGGATCGCCGTGTTGCCGGTGCCGCCATTCACCAGGTTGAGCACGCCCGCCGCACCGGAGGCCAGGTTGTAGCCATCGGTGACGAACTGCAGGCCGGTGAGGTTTTGCGTGCCCTCCACGGTCACGTTACCCGCCGGGCCCTGGAACACTGCGAAGCTGTTGTTCCAGTTCTGGTTGAGGGTGCCATCAAGGTTGGTCCAGTTGGTGGTGCCAGCGCCCCAGGTGCCGTTGCCGCCGTCGATGGCGCCGTTGCCGATCAGGTTGGCGCCGTCCCAGAACTGCACGGTGGTGTTGGGCGCGGTGACCAGCAGGTTGACCTTGTTGCTGATGGCCGTCTGCACTTGCACATCGCCCGGAATCACACTGCCCGGCAAGGTGCCGAGGGCCAGGCCGTTATTGGTGAGTGCGCCACCATAGTTGATGATGTTGTAGACGCCGCTGCCAAAGCCGCCGATATCAGTGACATTGAGGTTACCGCCCAAGGTCAGATCGCCGCCGACATTCAGCAGCCCGCTGCCACCGCCCACCACCGGCACACCCAGGCCGACGTCCAGATTGGCGTCATTGCCCAGCACCAACGAGCCCACCGACAGCGTGCTGCCGGAGGTCAGGCCGATATGCCCGCCATCGGCCACGGTTACCGCGCCCGCCAGCGAGCCGGGGCCGGTCAGCGTCGCGCCGGTATTGACCGCCACCGTGCCGCTGGCCAGTGAGCCGCTGACATTCAAGGTGCCGCCATTCACGTTGGCCGCGCCGCTGATGCCATTGGTGCCGCTCAGGTTGAGCACACCGCTGCCGTTTTTATCCAGGTTACCGGCACCGCTGAGCGTGCCTGCGAAGGTGTTGTCGAGATTACTGCCACCCACCGCCAGCGTGCTGCCGCCCGCCACCTGAATCGCGCCGGTACCGGCCAAGGTAGTGAGGCTGGCGTTGCCGCCCAGATTGAGGCTGGCACCGCCGCCGACATTGACGCCGGAGGTGTTGCCCAAGGCCGCGTTACCTGCGGTGGTCACACTGCCGCCAAGTACATTGAGAGGGCCGCTGAAGGTGTTATTGCCGCTGAGCAGCAGGTCCGCCGCGCCATTTTTGATCAGTGCCGCATTGCCCGCCAGCACGCCGGCCAGGGTCAAGTTGTTGTTACCCGCCACATTGAGGTCGGCATTCAGGTTGATGGCGTTGGCCAGTACCAGCGGCACGCTGTTATCCAACGTGCTTGCGCCAGTGACGGTCAAGGCGCCCGAACCCAAGCCTGTGGCATTGCCGACAGTCAGCGTACCGGCCGCAAGCGTGGTGCCGCCGCTGTAGGTATTGGCGCCGTTGAGGGTCAGGTTGGCGTTGCCGTTCTTGATCAGCGTTGCGCTGCCATCGACCACACCGCCAAGCGCCAGGTCGTTGCTGCCAACCACGGTCAGCGCAGCATTGAGCGTGGTGTTATTGGCCAGCGCCACTGCGGCACTGGTATCCAGCGTCGCTGCGCCATTGACGGCCAGGCCGCCGCTGCCCAGTGCCGAACCATTGCCCAGTACCAAGCCACCCGCGTTCAACTGCGTACCACCGAGGTAGGCATTGTTGCCGTTGAGCGTCAGGGCGCCCGCCCCGCTTTTAGTCAGGTCACCGACGCCGCTGACCAGCCCATTGAGGGTCAGGTCAGCGCTGCCGAGAATGCCCAGGTTGCCCGCCAGGTTCACGGCATTGGCCAGGCTGACTGCACTGCTGGTATCCAGCGTGGTGCCGGCCGCCGCATTCAACGCACCGGTGCCCAGCGCCGTGTTGGAAGCCAGGATCAGCCCACCCACGTTCAGTGCAGTCGGCCCTGCATAGGTGTTGTTGCCACTCAAGGTCAGGCTGGCGATGCCGTTCTTGATCAGGCTGCCGGTACCGGCCACGGTGCCGGCCAAAGTCAGTGCGTTGCTGCCGCCGACGGTCAGCGTGCCGTTGACGTTCACATCATTGGCCAGGCTGACAGCGGCATTGCTGTCCAATGTGGTGCCATTGGCGGTGGTCAATACACCGCTGCCCAACGCGCTGTTATTGCCGACCACCAACGTACCGCCATTGAGCGCGGTGCCGCCGGTGTAGGTGTTGGCGCCATTGAGTACCAGGGTACCGGCGTCCAGCTTGGCCAGGGTGCCGCCGCCGTTGAGGGTGACGCCCAGGGTGGCGGTGGCATTCGGGTCAACGCGCACGGCGGTGTTGCCGCCGGTGCCGTTGAACAAGGTCAAGGCCCCCGCCGTGCCGCCGACCACGTTGTAGCCGTCGTTGACGAATTGCAGGCCGGTAATCGCTTGGGCGCCGTCCACGGTGACGGTACCCGCCGCGCCCTGGAAGACCGCAAAGCTGTTTGGCGCCCAGGCGGTGTTGAACGAACCGTTGACGCCTGTCCAGTTGGTGGCGGCGGTTGTCCAGGTACCGCTGCCGCCCTCGATGCTGCCGTTACCGGTAGTCTGGCTACCGTCCCAGAACTGCACAGTGGTATTGCCGTTGACCAGCAGGTTGATCTGGTTGCCGATCACTGTTTGCAGGTCCAGGTCGCTGGCCGGGATATTCACCGGCAGGCTGCCCAGTTGCAGGCCGTTATTGGTCAGGCCGCCGGTGTAGTCGATCAACCGGTAAATGCCGGGGCCGAAGCCACCGATATCGCTGACATTCAGCGTGCCGTCCAGGGTCAGGTTACCGCCCACATGAATCAGCGCCGTGCCGCCGGTAGACGGGGCGCCGAGCCCGGCATCGAGGTTGGAGTTGGTATTGAGTACCAGCGAGCCGAGCGTCAGGGTGTTGCCCGAGTTGACCGCCAGGTGGCCGCCATCGGCAATGTTGACTGCGCCCACCAGGGTGCCGGTGCCGCCGAGGGTGGCGCCATTAGCCACATTCACATTGGTACTGGCCAGCGCGCCGTTGACCAGCAGGCTGCCAGCGCTGACCTGGGTGTCACCGGTCAACACGCTGAGGCCGCCGAGGGTCAAGGCACCGCTGCCGATTTTGTTGAGACCGCCCAACCCGGCGAGTACGCCACCGAACGTGCTGTCGAGGTTATTGCTGCCGACACTCAAGGTGCTGCCGGTGCCGACAACGGCCACGCCGTTGCCGGTGAGTTCACCCAGGCTGGCCGAGCCACCCATGTTCAATTGTGTACTGCTGCCCAGGTTGACCCCGGCGCCTGCGCCCAGCGCGTCGTTACCGAGCGTGCTAAGGCTGCCCGATTGCACGTCGAACAGGCCGGAGAAGGTGTTGTTGCCAGTCAGGGCCAGGTCGCCAGTGCCGGTTTTGATCAGATTGGCGCTCCCCCCCACCCCACCCGCCAGCGTCAGGTTGTTATTCAGGCTGCCCACCGTCAGGTTGGCGTTGACGTTGACCGCATTGGCCAGCACCAGTGGCGTGCCATTGTTTAGGTTGGCCGCGCCGCCCACCGTCAAGGCACCCGTCCCGAGGGCTGTCGCAGTGCCCAGGGTCAAGGTACCCGCATTGAGCGTCGTGCCGCCGCTGTAGGCATTGAGGCCATTGAGGGTCAGGTTGGCCGTGCCATCCTTGACCAGCGCGCCGGTGCCCGTGAGCAGGCCGCCCAGGGTCAGGTCATTGTTGCCAGCCACCGTCAAGCCAGCGTTCAGTACAGCACTATTGCCGATGCTCAGCGCGCCGCTGTTATCGAGCGTCGATGCGCCACCGACCGTCAGGTTGCCCAGGCCCAGCGCGAGGTTGTTGCCCAGGGTCAAGGTGCCCGCGTTCAGCGTCATGCCGCCGAGGTAGGTATTGGCGCCATTGAGGATCAGGTTGGCTGCGCCATTTTTGCTCAGGCTGCCGGCACCATTGATTGCACCGCCCAAGGTCAGGTCAGCCGTGCCGCCGATACCCAGGTTGCCTGCCAGGTTGATCGCGTTATTGGCAGTGACCGCCGCACTGGCATCCAGTGTCGTGCCGCCCGCCGCATTCAACGCGCCAGCGCCCAAGGCATTGTTGGCGGCCAGGATCAGCCCACCCGCGTTCAAGGCCACAGGCCCGAGGAAAGTGTTACTTGCGCCCAGGGTCAAAGTGGCCGCGCCGTTTTTGATCAGGCCACCAACGCCGCTGATCCCGCCATTAAGAGTCAGCGCGTTGCTGCCCGCGACGTTGGTGTCGCCGTTCAAGAGCAGCGTGTTGCCCAGGGTGATAGCCGCATTGCTGTCCAGTGTCGTCCCGGCCGCCGTGGTCAACAGGCCGCCGCCCAGTGCGGTGTTGCTGCCGACGATAAGCCTGCCGCCATTGAGCAAGGTGCCACCGGTATAGGTGTTGGCGCCGTTGAGCACCAGGGTGCCGGTGTCGAGTTTGTTCAGGGTGCCGGCGCCATCGATATTGACCCCGACGGTCGCGGTTGCGCCCGGATCTACACGCATCGAGACATTGCCACTGCCGCCATTGATGGCCGTCAATTGCCCGCCTGCACCGCTGACCAGGTTGTAGCCGTCGCTGACAAACTGCAGGCCGGTAAAGGCTTGCGGTCCTTGCACGGCGACCGTACCGGCAGCCCCGGTGAACACCGCGAAGCCACTGGCCCAAGGTGAGTTGGTCAGGCCATCGGCGGACGTCCAGTTAGTGCCGCCGGCGGTCCAGGTGCCAGTGCCGCCATCCACCACGCCGTTGGCGACAGCTTGGCTGCCGTCCCAGAAGCGGATATTGGGCGCCGCCACCACCAGGTTGACCTGGTTGCCGACCGAGGTTTGTACCAGCAGATCGCCGAGGCCATAACCCACGGGAACACCGGCTACCGTCAGGCCGCCGGTCAGGCCGCCGGTGTAGTTGATCAGGCGATATGTGCCCGCACCAAAACCACCGGCATCGGTGACTTTCAGGTTGCCGGCGAGCGCCACGTTACCGCCGACATTGAGCAAGGAAGTGAGGGATGGCGCACCGAGGGCAACATCCAGGTTGCCACCCGCGACCATGTTCAGTGCACCGGCCGACAAGGTATTGCCGCTGCTCAACGCCAGATGGCCGCCGTTGTTGACATTCAACGCGCCCAGCAGCGAGCCGGTACCGCTCAGCGTACCGCCGTTGTTGACGTTGACCTGGGCACTGGCCAGGGAACCACTGAGGTTCAAGGTGCCTGCATTGATCGCCGTGTTGCCAGTGACGCCATTGATGCCGGTAAGGTTGAGGGTGCCGGTGCCGACCTTGATCAGCCCGCCAGTACCACTCACATCACCATCAAAGGTGCTGGTGGTGTTGACCCCACCGACGGTCAAGGTGTTGGCGCCGCTCAGTTGCACGCCGCCGCTGCCGCTCAAGCCGGCCAGGCTGACGTCGGTGGCCAGGTTGACCCCGGCGCCCGCACTCACGTTCACCCCGGCAGTGCTGCCCAAGGCATTGGCATTGACCAGCGTCAGGCTACCGGAGAGCACATCCACGGCACCGGTGAAAGTGTTGTTGCCGGCCAGGGTCAGGTCGGACAAGCCATTTTTGATCAGGTTGCCAGCGCCGCTGACCACGCCGTTCAGGCTCAGGTCGTTGTTGCCGGCGACTGTGAGGTCGGCGTTCAGCGCAATCGCGTTGCCGATACCAAAGGACGCGCTGTTGTCCAGGGTCGCCGCGCCGCCGACGGTCAAGGCACCGTTGCCCAGGCCATTGGCGTTGCCCAGGGTCAAGGTCCCGGCATTGAGGGTGGTGCCGCCGCTGAAGGTGTTGTTGCCGTTGAGGGTCAGGTTGGCCAGGCCATTTTTGGTCAGTGGCCCTGCCCCACTGAGCACACCCGCCAGGGTCAGGTTATTGGTACCGCCTAGGGTCAACCCGGCGTTGAGCACAACGTTGTTGCCCAGGCTGAATGCCCCGTTGCTGTCGAGCGTCGACGCGCCGCCAACGGTCAAGTTACCCAGGCCCAGGGCCGCATTGGAGCCCAACGTCAGGGTGCCTGCATTGAGCGTGGTGCCGCCCAGGAAGTTGTTGGGGCCGTTGAGCAGCAGATTGGCGGCGCCGCTTTTAGTCAGGCTGCCGGCGCCATTGATGGTACCGGCCAGCGTCAGGTCGGCGGTGCCGCCGATGCCCAGGTTGCCGGCCAGGTTGACCGCGTTGGCGAGGTTGACTGCGGTGGTTGCATCCAACGACGTCCCCGCCGCCGTATTCAGCGCGCCCGTCCCCAGGGCGGTGTTGGAACTGAGCAACAAGCCGCCGGCATCGAGCGACGTAATGCCGGTGCGGGTGTTGTTACCGGCCAGGGTCAGCAGGCCCGCGCCGGTTTTGGTCAAGCCACCAACGCCGGACATTACACCGCTCAGGGTCAGCGGGTTGGCGTTGACCAGGCTGAGATCGCCGGTCAAGACGACGTTGTTGTTCAGTAATGAGGCGCCGCTGGTGTTCAGGTTGGCAGTGCCCGTCACATTCAGGTTGCCGCTGCCCAGGGCATTGTTATTACCCAGCACCAAAGTGCCTGCGCCCAGGCTGGTGGCGCCGCTGTAGCCGGTGTTGACGCCATTGAGCGTCAGGCTGCCCGCGCCGCTCTGAGTGAGGCCACTGGTGCCGGTAATAGCGCCGTCCAGGCTCAACGAACCTGCTGCATCGGTAATCAGGTTGCCGTTAAGGGTGAGCGCGTTGGCAAGGCTGATCGTACCGGGCGCCTGCAAGGTTGTTGCGGCCGTGACGGTCACAGCGCCGCTGCTCAGCGCCAGGTCATTGCCCAACTGAACCGAACCGCCGGACAGCGTGGTGGCGCCGGTGTAAGTGTTGGCGGTATTGAGGATCAGTTGACCGGTGCCCGCCTTGGTCAAACCGCCGGTGCCCGAGAGCACGCCACCCAGGGTCAGCCCGGTATTGGCGCCCTGGACGGTCAACCCGCCGGTGCCCAGCGTGAGCAAGTTAGCCAGCGTCAGGTTATTGGCCGTTGCTTCGATAATCCCGCCATTGGCGGTGATTGCCCCAGTACCGAACGTCGCACTGTTATCGAACTGCGAAATGCCGCCATTGAGCGTGGTGCTGCCGCTGACCAATGGCCCCAGCAGCGTCCAGGTGCCACCATTGATGGTCAGGTTGTTGAAGTTGATATAAGTGGCGCTGGACGCCGTACCGGTGCCGCTGCTACCCACGCCGCCGGGGTTTTTCAGGATCAAGGTGTTACTGCCATTTGCGCCGCCATCCACCTGGCCGGTGGGGGCAAACGTCAGGTTCACGCCCACCAGGCCGCCGAGGCTCAGGCCGATACCGCCGCCCGAGGACACGCTCGACCCGGTCACCGCCGTAAAGGTGTTGGCGCTGCTTGCCCCCATCGACACGCCGCCGGAAATGATCCCGCTGTTGACGAAGGTGTTACCCAAAGTGGACGCCTCGAAGGCAACCCGGCCGGTGAGCGTGCCACTGTTGGTCATATTGACCTGGCCGCCACCTTGCACGGCGACCACTGGCGTGTCAGAGGCAAACAACGAAAGCCCCAGCAAGGGGTTGGAGCCGAGGGCGCCGGCGTTGGTGAGGGTGGTGGTGCCACCGACGCCATTGGTGACGTTCAGCGCCGCGCCCGCCAATGAAGTCAGGTTGAGCCCCAGCAATGCGCCGGTACCGCGGATTATCCCGGTGGCCGTGTTGGTGATATTCACCGCACTGGCCGCGGTATTGCCCACCACCACACCACCGCTGAGCACGGATACAAGCCCGAGCACCGCCGGGTCGATGGTGCCGGAGTTGTTCAGTGTGGTGTTGTTACCGGTCAGGTTCAACGCAATGCCGCCCAACGTCGCATTGAGCTGCGCGCCCGGGTTGACGTTGACCGTCAGGTTATTCACCGCACTCGAAAAGGTGTTCAGTAACAGCGGTAACGACGGCACCCCCGTGCACGTCACCGTGGCACCTGTCGTGGGGCTTGCGGGCGAGCAGGCCGCCATCGCTGCGGGGCTTGCAAGCCCCATCACCAGCCCCGCTACGCCGAGGCGAATCGCAAGAGAAAGCGCAGAAATACGAGGTGCAACAGCAGTAGCAAGTCTTCTATCCACGCTCAACTCCTTGTGGTTCAAGCCTTTCATCCATGAGTGCGTAGAAGCTCAACGTTATTGGCCCACACGCATCGAATTCGAAATACCTGACCGTGGCGACAACTGATCCAATTTGTCGAAACGGTAGTAGACCTACAGAAAAGTCATTGAATTAAATGGTATTAATACTTTCGTAAGCGCCCCGTAAGAACAGGATTACAGCCAGCATCCATTGACGGTTGCGACATAAATACAAGTTTCTAAATGTAAAAAACGCTCTAATAGCGCCCTGTAGATTCGCTTAAAAGATCTGGGAGATCTCAATGCCCCATGAAGGCAACCTGTTACAAGCAGCCGTGGTGTTCCTGCTCGCCGCTGTGTTGACCGTGCCTTTGGCCAAGCGCCTGCAACTGGGCGCCGTGCTGGGCTATTTGTTTGCCGGCGTGATCATCGGCCCGTCGGTGCTGGGCCTGATAGGCAACCCGCAAAGCGTGGCGCAGTTTTCTGAATTGGGCGTGGTGTTGCTGCTGTTTATCATTGGCCTGGAGCTGTCGCCCAAACGTTTATGGGTGATGCGCAAGGCGGTGTTCGGCGTCGGCCTGGCCCAGGTGGTGCTCACCGGCGTGGTGATGGGCGTGGTGGCGTTGTGGCTGTTTGGCCAACCCTGGAACAGCGCAATCGTGCTGGGCCTGGGCCTGGCGCTGTCCTCCACTGCGTTTGGCCTGCAAAGCCTGGCCGAACGCAAGGAGCTCAACCAACCCCACGGGCGCCTGGCCTTTGCCATCCTGCTGTTCCAGGACATCGCGGCGATCCCGCTGATCGCCATGGTGCCGCTGCTGGCCGGCAGTGATCACCCGACGACCGAAGCCCAGGGCGTGCAACATGTGCTGCAGATTCTGGGCAGCATCGCCGTGGTGATCATCGGCGGGCGTTACCTGTTGCGCCCGGTGTTTCGTATCGTCGCCAAGACCGGCCTGCGCGAAGTGTCCACCGCCACCGCGCTGCTGGTGGTGATCGGCACCGCCTGGTTGATGGAATTGGTGGGCGTGTCCATGGCCCTCGGTGCGTTCCTCGCCGGGCTGTTGCTGGCCGATTCGGAGTACCGCCACGAACTGGAATCCCAGATCGAGCCGTTCAAGGGCCTGCTGCTGGGCCTGTTTTTTATCAGCGTGGGCATGGGCGCCAACCTCAGCCTGCTGCTCAGCACGCCGCTGATAGTGATCGGCCTGACCCTGCTGCTGATTGGCCTGAAACTGCCGCTGCTGTACGCCGTGGGCCGGTGGGTGGGTGACCTCAACCGCGAAAGCGCTTTGCGCCTCGGTGTGGTACTGGCCGCAGGCGGTGAGTTCGCCTTTGTGGTGTTCAAGATCGGCCGCGACCAGGGCCTGTTCGAGCCGCACCTTTACGATGTGCTGGTGCTGACCATCACCCTGTCCATGGCCGTGACGCCGCTGCTGTTGTTGGTGTGCCCCAAGCTGTTCAAGCCCAAGGCCAAGTCGGTGGAAGTGCCGGAGGAATACCGCACCATCGAAAGTGACGCGCCCCGCGTGGTGATCGCCGGTATGGGCCGTATGGGCCAGATCGTCGCGCGGATTCTGCGCGCGCAGAACATTTCGTTTATTGCTCTCGACACCTCGGTGGAAACCATCGAGCTGACCCGCAGTTTCGGTGGCATGCCGGTGTTCTACGGCGACCCGCAGCGCCCGGAAATCCTGCATGCGGCCAAGGTCGACCAGGCCGAGTTTTTCGTGATCGCCATGGATGACCCGGAGATCAACATCAAGACCGCCGCCCTGGTGCGCAGCCTCTACCCACACATGAAAATCATCGCCCGCGCGCGCAACCGCCAGCACGTTCATCGCCTGGTCGACCTGGACGCCTCGCCGGTACGCGAGACCTTCTACTCCAGCCTGGAAATGAGCCGGCGCACCCTGGTCGGCCTGGGCTTGAGCCAGGCCCAGGCTGACGCGCGCATCGATCGATTCAAAAACCACGACCATCAGCTACTCGCCGCTCAGCACGCGGTGTATGACGACGCGGCCAAAGTACTGCAATCGGCCCAGGAAGCCCGCACGGAACTGGCGCGCCTGTTTGAGATGGACCGGCTTGAGGAGGAGTCCGATAAGGTGTGAGCTTACGGATGAACGACATTGCGAAATTTCTGACAGAATACGCCGCAATTTCGTTCATCCTTGGAGCGCTTCATGGCCACTTTCACCAAGACCGCCGTCCTGCTGGCCCTTGCGCTTACCGCCGGTAGCGTGTTCGCCGCCAGCAAGTCCCCTGCCACCCAGACCATCTCGACCTTGGGCGGCAAATTCACCTTCAACTTGCCCAAGGCGTTCGTCGCTGACACGCTGCCAACCGGCAAGGTCGAGGATGGCACCGCCGACACTCAAGGCACGCTGTACGCCAACGCGACCACGAAAAGTGTAGTGATCGTCGCCGAAACCGTGCGTAACGACGGGGCAAGTATCAAGGACAATGACCCGCAGTTCCTTGATGGCGCCGTGGCGGACTTCGTCAAGGATCAGAGCGCTGCCCTGCCCGACTTCAAGAAGCAAAACGAGAAGAAGCTGACGTTCAAAGGCCTGGGCCTGCGCCAGGTGGACAGCACGGCGACCCAGGGCGGTGGCAAGACGTTGAACTCCACGTTCCTCGGCGGTTCGGGCAACCATCTGCTGGTGATCCAGGCGATTTCGCGGGCCGATGATGTGAAAGGGCATGCCGAGTTGGTGAAGCAGATTACCGGCGGCAAGTAGTACAACGATCGTTCCCACGCTCTGCGTGGGAATGCCTCCTGTGACGCTTCGCGTCATGACCTTCAAAAGCAGACGCGGAGCGTCCAGGGCTGCATTCCCACGCAGAGCGTGGGAACGATCATATCTAATGTGGGAGCGAGCAAGCCCGCTCCCACATTTTGATCTTCATTTACTTCAAACTATTTTCCAGCCAAGCCTTGAGGTCCTGTATTTCAGCCTCGCTCACGGTATGCGGCATGCCCACATACCCATGAAACTCAGGCTTCAACCCCAGCCCCAGCAACACCTCATTGGCGCGGGTGGCCGACGCATACGGCAGCGCCTGATCCAAGGTGCCATGGCCGATAAAAATCGCCAGCCTATTCAATGACTCATCAGGCTTGAGCTCAGCCTTGAGCACCGGCAACACGCTGCCACTCAACGCCGCAATCCCGCGTACCCTGGCAGGCTGTCGCAAGCCCACTTCATAGGCCATGATCGCGCCCTGGCTGAACCCCACCAGGAACACCCGATCACTGTGGGTGTGGTACTTGGCCGTGGCCTTGCTGACAAAATCCTCAATCAGCTTGGCGCTGCGTTGCAAATCCGCAGTCTCGCCGTCGTAGTCGCCTTCACCGGATTTCCTGGCAAACCAGCGATAACCGCTGGGGTCCACCGGCATCGGCGCGCGGGCCGACACATAGGTCCAGGTGGACGGCAACGCGTCCTTGATGCCAAACAAGTCTTGCTCGTTACTGCCAAACCCGTGCAGAAAGATCACCAGCGGCTGGTTGCGCGCATCACTCTGCGTCTGCTCCAGGTACGCCAAGGGCAAGTCGGTGTGCAAGGAATCATCGGCGTGGGCGGCACCGGCGACCAACGCCAGCGCCAGGGCGAACTGTTTGAACATGGGCATCAACCTCAGGGTTTGCGCAACAGATACGTGTCCATGATCCAGCCATTTTCCAGGCGCGCGGCCTTGCGCACCCGTTGGATTTCGTCGGTCACTTCGCTGACTTTGCCGCTGATCAGTATTTCATCCGGCGTGCCCAGGTAGGCGCCCCAATAAATATCCATATCCTGATCGGCCACAGTGCGGTAGGAGTCCTCGGCATCGAGCATCACCACCAAGGTATCGGCATCACTCGCCTGCCCCGCCGCCAGCCGGCGCCCGGTGGTGATCTCGATGGAGCGGCCGATGCGGTTGAGCGCCACCTTATGCTGGGCCGCCAGGGCCTGCACACTGGTGATGCCGGGGATTACTTCGAACTCGAACGCACAACGGCCGCTGGCCAGAATCGCCTGCAGGATGCGGATGGTGCTGTCGTACAGCGCCGGGTCGCCCCAGGCCAGGAAAGCGCCCACTTCACCGTCGGCCATGTGCTCGTTGATCATGCGCTCGAACGTGTGCTGTTTGTCGCGGTTCAGGTCCTGCACGGCGGTGGTGTAGTCGATATCACCGCGCACGCGCTCGGGGCAATCGGCCTCGACGAAACGGTAACCGGGCTCGGTGATGTAGGTCTCGCAGATCTCGCGGCGCAGGTCGATCAACTTGTCTTTGCTCTGGCCCTTGTCCATCAGGAAAAACACGTCGGTGCGGTTCAGCGCCTTTACGGCCTGCATCGTGATGTAGTCAGGGTTGCCGGCGCCAATGCCGATGATCAGGATGCGTTTCATGGGGTGCTCTCATTACGGGGCGTGGATTTTGCCACGTTCATGGCACTCGGCGTGAGTTTCCAGGCGCAGGCGCCACACCGAGTTGAAACGCAGCTCGGTGGCGGACAGCGGCTCGACGTCGATCAAGTAGAACTTCGAGAGGGGAAACTGCATGACGTACAGCAGGGCGGCGCGGATCACAAAGGGGTGCGTGACGGCCACGACATGGCCGGGGTGGCTTTCGAGGGATTTGAGCCAGTGCCCAACCCGCGTGCAGAGCTGCTCTACCGATTCACCGCCATGGGGTGCGGCGGTGCTGTCGGTCATCGAGGCCGCCAACGCGTCGGGGGCCAACTGATCAATGGCCTGGCCTTTCCAGGCGCCGAAATCAGCGTCACGCAAAGCATTTTCGATCTGCGCCTCGGCACCGAACAGGCCCGCGGTCTGACGGGTTCTGGCCTCGGGCGCGCTGACTAACCGCAGGGTTTTCTTGAAACGCCCGGCCAGGGATAGCGCCGCACCTTGCCAATCCATCGCCACAGACTCGTCATCGGGAAAACGCCCGTACTTTTGCAGCGGCGTGACGGCATGGCAAATCAAGGTCAAGCGGGTGGCCTGCATCACAATTCACTCTGTTTCGTGGCGCAGTCAGCGGAGACTGGCGGGGTTGTCTCAATATATTACAACACACACGAAACAGGACGTCGGTCAAACCCCAACGCCCCTGAGCGATCAGGCCAGTGCCGCAGCCGCAGGCGGCGCGACCACCGGGCCAGCGCTGGCAACAAAGTCCTCTTTGCGCAACACCACCAGGGCAATCAGCGACACCACACCGGTGGCCACGTAGAAGTACCACGGTGAAGTGATGTCGCCCGTCACCTTGATCAGCCAGGTGGAGATCAACGGCGCGCTGCCACCAAACACCGCGACTGGCACGTTATAGGCCACGGCAATCCCGGTGGAGCGGATGCGCGTCGGCAGCAGTTCACTCATCAGCGCGTAGGTGGATGAGGCGTACAGCCCGAACAGGATCGCCACGGCCATCAACGGCGCGAAGAACGACGCGGGCGTGGCGGTGGGTGCCGATTTGAACAGCCAGAACATCGCCAGCGTGGCCAAAGTGCCGATCACCATCAGAAACGGCTTGCGCCCGTATTTGTCGGTGAAGGCGCCACCAAACGGCATCACGAATGCCGCCGAGAAGCTGGCGACAAACACATAGAGCAAGGTGGTGCCGCTGTCGAACTTGAGGATCTTGGCCATGTAGGTCGAGGCGAAGGTCAGTACCAGGTAAAAGATCGAGCTGTGCAAGGTGATGATGAAGAACACCAGGGCGATGGCGCGTTTCCACTGCCAGACCTCGCGCAGCGGCGCGCGGGAGGTTTGCCCGGCGCGTTGCAGGGCCAGAAACTCCGGGCTGTCTTCGAGCTTGAGGCGGATATACATGGAGATAAACCCCAGCGGCGCCGCGATCAGGAACGGCACGCGCCAGGCCCATTCCTGCATCGTGTCGGCGCCCAGAATCCAGGTCATGCCGTTCGCCACGGCGCCACCCAGCAGCAGGCCGAGCACGGCGGTGACCATCAACCAGCACGTGGCAAAACCACGGCGGCCGGGGCCGGCGTATTCGGAGATAAAACTGGTGACGGTGCCGATTTCGCCGCCCGCCGAAAAGCCCTGCACGCAGCGCACCAGAATCAGCAGGATCGGCGCGGCGATGCCCAGGGTCGCGTAAGTGGGCAACAGGCCCAGCATTACGGTGGAGCCGGTCATCATCACCAGCGCCATGATCAGGGTTTTGCGCCGGCCGATCTTGTCCGCCAGCGGGCCGAAGAACAGCCCGCCCAGCGGCCGGATAAAGAAGCTCAGGGCGAACGCCGCGAAACTGGCGAGCAGGCTGGTGGTGGGGTCATCGGAGACGAAAAACGCCTGGCCGATGTACACGGCGAGAAAGCCGTAGACGCCATAGTCATACCACTCGATCAGGTGGCCCGAGGTGGCACCGAGAAATGCACGGCGGCGCTTGCGCTGCGTGTCTTGCGCTGTATTGCCCATCGAAGGGACTCCTTGTCGGTTGTTCTGTCCATGAAAAGCTAGGAAAGCGCGGCGATACTCGCTGCTTTCAACCACTGCCGCAAGTCGGTCTTGAGGGTTTTGCCGTAGCTGTTCTTCGGCAAATCGGCTCTGAACACATACTTTTTGGGTTTCTTGAATGACGCCATGCGCTCCAGAAACCACGCGGTGAGTTCGGCCTCATCCAATGCCTGCCCGCTGCGTGTGACCACAAAGGCCACCACTGACTCGCCCCATTGCGCGTCCGGCTCGCCCACCACACACACCTCGGACACCTCGGGATGCTGCACCAGCACTTCCTCGACTTCACGCGGGTACACATTGCTGCCGCCGCTGATGATCACGTCTTTGGAACGATCGGTGAGGGTCAGGTAGCCGGCCGGGTCGAGAAAGCCGATGTCGCCGGTGAGCAGCCAGCCATCGACCAGGGTTTGCGCGGAGGCCTGCGGGTTGCGCCAATAACCTTGCATCACCGTGGCGCCGCGCACGGCAATCTCACCGCGCTCGCCGGTCGGCAGCGGCTGGTGCCGGGCATCCAGAATACGGATTTCCACACAGGCTTGCGCATGGCCAACGGAGGCCGCCAGGGTTGACCAGCCTGGGCGCTGGCGGTCCGCGATCAGGGTGCGGGGCAATACGCTGATGGTCATCGGGCTTTCACCCTGGCCGTAGATCTGCACCAAGCGCGGGCCGAAGGTGTCGAGCGCCTCGCACAGGTCGGCCAGGTACATCGGCCCGCCCCCGTAGACGATGGTCTTGATGCCGTCGCCGCCATAACCCTGGCGCCGCGCCTGTTCGACCATGCGCTTGACCATGGTCGGCGCGGCAAACAGCGATACATTGCCCAGCTCCGTAGCCAGGCCAAACAGTTCGCCGGCATCAAAACCGCCGGAAGCCGGCACCACATGCCGTGCACCGCAGCGCACATGGATAAAGTTATACAGCCCCGCCCCGTGGGACATCGGCGCGGCATACACGGCTGCGTCGTCGGCACGCACCGGGTCGACATCCGTGGGGTAACACAGCGACATGGCGACCAGGTTGCCGTGGGACAGCATCACGCCCTTGGAGCGCCCGGTGGTGCCGGAGGTGTAGAACAGCCAGGCCAGGTCCTGATCCTGGCGCGGCACCGGCTGCTCCAGGGTCGGCCAGCCACGGGTCGGCGGCAGCGTGTGAGCGTCCAGTTCCTTGCAGCGCGCAGGCAAGTCGCGGGATGACGCGAAGACCCGGCCGCCGTCGGTAAAAATCAAGCGAGCCTCGGCATGGGTGGCAATCCACGCGGCTTCTGCCGGGTGCAGTTTGGCGTTGATCGGCACCACCACGCCGCCCAGCCACCAGACGGCGTAGAGCACTTCCAGGTAGTCGCAGCTGTTTTTCATCAACAGCGCCACCGCATCGCCCGGCACCAGGCCATATTGATCGACCAGTTGCGCGGCGCGTTGGCGGACATGGGCGGCGAAGGTTGCGTAGTCGGCGACGTGCCGCGTGCCTTCAAACAACGCCGGGCGTTGCGGGTCGCGGCGCTGGGTGTCGTGCAGCCAGTTGGCAATGTTCATGGCTCAGCTCCGACGCGCGTGCAGCACCGAGGCATAGTTGGCCACGGCCATCCCGCCCATGTTGAACACCAAACCGAACTCGGGGTTAGGCACTGCCAGGCCGATCGGCTCGCCGGTCAATTGGCGAAACGCCAGGGCATGCATCGACACGCCGGTGGCGCCCACCGGATGCCCCTTGGCCTTGAGCCCGCCGGACAGGTTCACCGGCAACCGCCCGCCCGCGCGCACCACGCCGCTGTCAAGCACACGGTGCCCCTCGCCTTTGGGCGCCAGGCCCATGGCTTCGTAGATCAGCAGCTCGGCGATGGTGAAGCAATCATGTACCTCGGCAAAACTCAGGTCGGCCAGGGTGATGTTCGCCCCGCGCAACGCCGTATGGATCGCGCGTTGCGGGCCTTCAAAGGCGAGGATGTCGCGCTGGGCAATCGGCAGGCAATCGTTGACCTGGGTCAGTGTGCGAATCTGTACATCACGGCGAAACGCGCGCGCACGTTTCGGCGAAGCCAGGATGATCGCGGCGGCGCCGTCGCTGATCAGCGAGCAATCGGTCAGGCGCAGCGAATCGGCCACAAACGGGTTGCTCTGGGACACGTTGTTGCAGTGTTCGAAATCCATCACCCGGTGCATCTGCGCCAGCGGGTTGGCCATGGCGTTGGAATGGTTCTTGGTGGCGATGGCCGCCATCGAGCCCAACGGGCAGTGGTAGCGCTCGGCATACTGACGCGCCGCACGGCCGAACAACTGCGGGAAACTCAAGCCTGCTTCGGCCGGGTCGTTCTGATAGCCGGCACCGGCCAGGGCCTGGGTCACCTCGGCGGTGGTGGTGTGGGTCATCTTTTCGGCGCCCACCACCAGTACCAGCTCGGCGCTGCCGGACAGGATCGCCTGAACCCCGGCCAGGATCGCCGCCGACCCGGACGCGCAGGCGTTTTCACAGCGGGTCGCCGGTTTGAAGCGCAGCCCAGGGTCGGCCTGCAGCAGCAGCGAGGCCGGGAACCCATCGGGCACCAACCCCGAATTGAAGTGGCCAAGTAATAACGCGTCGATCTCGCTCGCGTCAATTGCCGCGTCCTTCAGGGCTTCGCGGGTGACCTGTACGATCAGATCCTCCAGGCGGGTGCCTTCAAGGCGACCGAAACGTGAATGACCGGCAGCAACAATGGAGACGCAATCAGCTGGCATAATCAATTTCTTCTATTTTTGGTGCGGACATTTACCTACAATGACCCACCGTTGGCCGCGCGCCAATTCGTGCAACTACTTACATGGCTAAGTAGCCCCAGTTGAGAAAAGCGACGAGGCAGGATGCCCAATGAACGCGTTTGCACAGCAGTTCCATGACATAGAACGCCTGGCGTTCCAACTCTCCCCCGCGCCGCAACTGGTCACCCGCAACCGCGTAATGGTCGACTGTAATGAAGCCTTCCTGCAATTGTTCGGCTATTCGCGCGACGCATTGGTCAACCAACTGACGCTGCTGATCTACCCTTCCCAGGCGGACTACCACGCCATTGGCAAGCGCAGCCATGAATGGCTGCTGGAAAGCGAAAACGGTTTCTACTCCGACGAGCGTTTCATGCAGCACCACAACGGCGAAGTGTTCTGGGCCAAGTCCCACGGTTACACCCTCACGCCCAAAGACCCATTCAAACTGATGATCTGGCACTTCGAGCGCCTGGACCGCACGCACCAGGGCACCGGCGATCTCACGCCACGGGAGCGGGAAATCGCCATGCACATCGTCAATGGCCTCAAGTCCAAGGAAATCGCCTTGCGCCTGGCGATCTCCCACCGCACGGTGGAGGTGCACCGCGCGCGCTTGATGAGAAAGTTGCAGGCCAAGACGGTGGTGGAGTTGGTGTCGAAGATTATTAAGGTGGCGTGATAATAAAGAGGGTGCGCGCTGAAAAACCCAGCGGTCATGCCCTGTGACTTTCCTGCCTCAAGTGCGCCATCAAGCACGCCCATACAATTCGCATCCAGGCAGGCCGCCTAAGCTTCTGACTTTCCAAAATCGGCTGGAGAGCAGGCATGGGTAGAAAAGCGAATCGGGTAAGCCTGGCATTGACGCTGTTGGCCGGGGCCATGATGAACAGCGCGTTTGCGGCAACGCCGAGCGTGGCAGTGGCGCCGCAGTACGACACCAGCCACGTCTACGTGGCACCGGCTGATGTGGACCGCTTTGCCACAAGCTTCCTGGCGACCTTCGGTGGCAAAAGTACCCCACAGGTGGTGGTGAACGTACTGCCAGTGCCAAGCAGTACCACCTCGCAACTGCTGCAGACGCCGGTCGGTACGGTGTCACTGTTTGGCTTCAGCACCCCCATACCGCATCCGTTTGGCCAGGAGCGCAACGGTTACCTGGTCAAGGACATGGACGTGGCCCTCAAGGCCGCGCGGGAAAATGGTGCAGCCGTGATTGTCAGTGACTTTCCCGACCCCATCGGCCGCGATGCCGTGGTGCAGTGGCCAGGCGGTGTGAACATGCAGCTCTACTGGCACACCCAGGCCCCGAACTACGCAGGGTTCCAGACGGTGCCGGAAAACCGCGTCTACCTGCCTGCCGAACGGGCCGATGCGTTTATCAAAGCGTTCCTCGGCTTTTCCCATGGCAAAGTCCTGACTGACGACAAACACGCGCCGGGTATCGATATCGGCCAGGGCGGCCTCTACCGGCGTGTCGACCTGCAATCGCCGTTCGGACGCATGGCCGTACTGGTGACCAATGGCCAACTGCCCTACCCGTTCGGCCATGAGACCACCGGTTACCAGGTCGACGACCTGACGGCCACCCTGGCCAAAGCCACAGGCTCTGGGGCCACTGTGCTGGTACCGGCGTTCGCAAGCAAAGGGCGGCGCAGCGCAATGGTCGAATTTCCCGGTGGATACGTCGCGGAAATTCACCAGCTCAGCGCGGCAAAATGAATCGTCGTACCCCCTGGGGCCTGGCCGTGCTGTGGCCGCTGCTCACCGCCGGCGCCCACGCCGAGGAGCAAGCCACCCGTCCGGTGCTCAAAACCAATCGCTGGCAGGAAAACTGGTCGGTGCTGCAAGACCCGTTGCTGCGCACAGAACCGTTGGACAATTTGAAGTACATCCCGCTATCAAGCGCCAACCCGATGACGTACCTGTCGTTGGGCGCGAGCTTGCGCGAACGTTTCGAGATGAACGATGCCAGCGGGTTCGGCGTGCGCGATGTGCAGCGTGATCGCTACCTGATCCAGCGCTTTGAGGTCCACGCGGATCTGCACCTGGACGAACACTGGCGGGTGTTCACCCAACTCGAAGATGCTCGGGCGTACGACAAAACCACAGTGGGTGGTGCCGATCAGAACCGTGTCGACTTGCGGCTGGCGTTTGCAGAGTACGTAAACACCTTCAGCAGCGGGACGTTCAAAAGCCGTATCGGCCGCCAGGACTTCGCCTTCGACTTGCAGCGGTTTATCTCGTCGCGGGATGGGCCGAATGTGCGCCAGTCGTTCGATGCACTCTGGGCCGACTGGGAAACCACCCATTGGCGTTTTATCGCGATCGCCAGCCAACCGGTGCAGTATCAGGACCAGAGACATTTCGACGACCGCTCCAACAGCGACGCACGCTTCCACCTGCTGCGGGTCGAGCGATTGGTGGGCGGCAGCAATGAGTTGTCGGCCTACTACGGCGTATATGAACGCAGCGCTGCGCATTACCTGGACGCCGACGGCGAGGAAACCCGCCAGTTTGTCGACGCCCGCCTGGGCGGCGCGGCCCAGGGCTTCGACTGGGACATCGAGGCGATGCTGCAAAGGGGGTCGGTGGGGAGCAAGTCGATCCGGGCGTGGGCCGCCGGCAGCCGTACGGGCTATACGCTTGAGAGCCTGGCGTGGCAACCACGGCTCGGCGTGCAACTGGATATCGCCTCCGGCGACCGCAAAGCGGGTGACGCTACCGTCGGCACGTTCAACCCGCTGTTTCCCAACGGCTACTATTTTTCACTGGCCGGCTATACGGGCTACAGCAACCTGATCCACGTCAAACCGTCGATCACCGTCAAACCCCTTCCCAAACTAAGCGTACAGTCTGCCATTGGTCTGCTCTGGCGACAGACCACCGACGATGCGGTCTATACCCAACCGAACTTGCCCGTTGCCGGCACTGCAGGCCAAGGCGAACGCTGGACCGGCGCCTACGCTCAGTTGCGCACCGACTACGCCTTCACGCCGAACCTTGCCGGCGCGGTCGAAGCCGTGCATTACGCGGTGGGCCGCACCCTGCGCGAGGCCGGTGGCGACGACAGCAATTACCTGGGAGTCGAACTCAAATTCAGTTGGTAAACCCAAGCAAGCACACGCGTACAAGCCCTTCGACGGGTACAGGGCAATAGTAACGCGCAGTCATCCCCCTCAATCAAGGAGTTATGCATGAGCACATTCGTTGCCAAAGACGGTACCCAGATCTACTTCAAGGACTGGGGCAGCGGTAAACCGGTATTGTTCAGCCACGGCTGGCCGCTGGATGCGGATATGTGGGAATACCAGATGGAATACCTGAGCAGCCGCGGCTTTCGCACCATCGCTTTCGACCGCCGTGGTTTTGGCCGGTCCGACCAACCCTGGACCGGCAATGACTACGACACCTTCGCCGACGATATTGCCCAGTTGATTGAACACCTGGACCTCACCGACGTGACCCTGGTGGGCTTCTCCATGGGCGGCGGCGACGTTGCTCGCTACATCGCCCGCCATGGCAACGCACGCGTAGCCGGCCTGGTATTGCTGGGTGCCGTGACGCCGATCTTTGGTCAGAAAGCGGACTACCCGCAAGGTGTGCCCACCGATGTATTCGACGGTATCAAAGCCGGGCTGCTGAAGGACCGCGCGCAATTTATCAGCGATTTCAATACCCCGTTCTTTGGCATCAACCAGGGGCAGAAGGTCTCGCCGGGCGTGCTCACCCAGACCTTGCAGATTGCCTTGCTGGCATCGCTCAAATCGACGGTTGATTGCGTCACGGCATTCTCCGAAACCGACTTTCGCCCGGACATGGCCAAGGTCGATGTGCCGACCCTGGTGATCCACGGTGACGGCGACCAGATCGTGCCGTTCGAGACCACCGGGAAGGTGGCGGCGCAGATGATCAAAGGCGCGCAATTGAAGGTGTACAAGGATGCGCCCCTTGGTTTTGCCGCCACTCACACCCAGCAGTTAAACGAAGACCTGTTGGCCTTCCTCAACCGCTGAAGCAACGGCGTCACCCTCTCCTTTCTTTGGCCGGGCTTGCCCGGTCTTTTTTCGTTCAGACTCAACCGCGATCAAGTGCCAGGCGGCCGGGCCCTGCGATCAGAATGCTGGAAAACAGGATCAACAGCAGCCATCCAAACTGCCCTTCAAACAGCGACCACTCCGGGTGCACTACCAGCAACGCCACCAGCAGCACAGCGAGGATCGGCAAACAGGCCAGGCGCACCCAGAACCCGGCGATAATCAACAACGGGCAGACGACTTCAGCGCCAATCGCCAGGCACAACGTGACATGGGCGCCCAGGTGGAACGGGTCTTCGATCAGCGTCAATTGCTGGCTGTAGTGGAGCAGTTTGGGCAACCCATGCACCCACAGCAAGAACAGCGATGCGCTCACTCGCAGAAACAGCAGCCCAAGCGCCTGGTTTTTAGATTCATTCATCTGCAACGTCCATAAAAGAAACCGACGTCGATTGTGTTCCCAGAACCGAGCCCGAGCTTGCAAGCCTGTGCTGACCTTATGGCAACGAGCCGGCTATGCTGGGCGCCACACAGACCACCCCGGTTGAATCAACCACCACCGGCTGCGGTCCTACTTCATACGCTCATCGCTACAGGTATCCAGAACATGACTCTGCCCCACGACATGACCCAGATTGAAATCACCACCTTCGGCGGCCCTGAGGTGCTTCAGCCCCGTCAGGTTGCAGTGCCCTCACCGGCCTCCGGCGAGATTCTGATTCAAGTGCACGCCGCCGGGGTCAATCGTCCCGATGCCCTGCAACGCGCTGGCAAGTACCCAATGAAACCCGGCATGAGCCCGATACCGGGCCTGGAAGTGGCCGGCGAAGTGGTGGCGCTGGGCGACGGCGTCAGTGAATACAGCCTGGGCGACAGGGTCTGTGCCCTGACCAATGGCGGCGGCTATGCACAGTTCTGCGCCGTACCCGCCAGCCAGGCACTGCCGGTGCCTGAAGGCATGGATTGGATTCAAGCCGCTGCCGTGCCGGAAACCTTTTTTACTGTCTGGGCCAACTTGTTCGGCCTGGGTGGCGCGCACAAAGGCCAACGCGCCTTGATCCACGGCGGCACCAGTGGCATCGGCACCACCGCGCTGATGCTCTGCCAGGAATTCGGCATCCAGGCGTTCGCCACCGCCGGCAGTGCCGACAAATGCGCGGCGATTGCCAAACTGGGCGCCGAGCCGATCAATTACCGCGAGCAGGACTTTGCCGAGGTCATCGCCAAGAAGACCGGCGACAAAGGCGTCGATGTGATCCTCGACATCATGGGAGCCTCCTACCTGAACAACAACCTCAAGGCCCTGGCCATGGACGGGCACTTGGTGATGCTGGGCTTCCTCGGCGGCGGCAAAGCCAATGACGTCGACCTGCTGACTATCCTCGGTAAACGCGCAGTCATCACCGGCTCCTTGTTGCGCGCTCGCACCAAGGACGAGAAAGCCGCAATCGCTGAGCAGCTGCACGAATACATATGGCCGGTGCTGTCCGCCGGGCGCTGCCTGCCGATCATCGACAAAGTGTACGCATACACCGACGCCGCCCAGGCCCATGCGCGAATGGAAGGTGGCGACCATATCGGCAAGATTGTGCTGCGGGTGGCGTGATTACTCAGCGTACACCGGGTAGTCGGTATAGCCCTGCGCCGAGCCGCCGTACATCCCTTCTGCCCGCAGCGGGTTCAATGGCCAGCCGTTGAAAAGCCGCTGTGGCAGGTCCGGGTTGGCAATGAACGGGCGACCGAAGGCGATCAAGTCCGCCAGCCCCGACTCCAGCAGCTTTGCACCACGCTCAGCGGTGTAGCGCCCGGCGTAAATGATCCGCCCGCTGAAAGTGCTGCGCACCGCCTGGCGGAAGGTTTCAGGCAGGTCAGGCGCGTTGTCCCAGTCGGCTTCGGCGATGGACACATAGGCAATGCCGGACGCCTCCAGCACCTTGATCGCCTCGATATAGGTGTGATGCGGGTCTTCCTCCACCAGGCCGATATACACGCGGTCCTGGTCAGTGCCGCTGAACAACGGCGAAAAACGCACGCCAAGGCGCTCAGGCCCGACCACGGCCGTCACGGCTTCAACAATTTCGCGCAAAAAGCGCAGGCGATTGTGCAACGAGCCGCCGTATTCGTCGTCGCGCTGGTTGGCATGGGCCGAGATGAACTGGTTGACCAGGTAGCCATTGGCGGCATGGATTTCCACGCCATCGAACCCGGCGTCCAAGGCATTGCGTGCCGCCTGGGCGTAGTGCCCAACCAGTTCCTCAATCTCCAGCACGCTCAATGCACGCGGCACCGGCGGCTGTTTCAACTCACCGACGCCAGGGCCGGTTTCAATGAACGCCTTCGCTTGCAGCGCCGCAAGCGCAGACGGTGCGACGGGTGCTGCGCCATCCGGCTGCAACGCGTTATGGGACACACGGCCAACATGCCAGAGCTGCGCGAAAATCACCCCGCCATCGGCATGCACCGCCTCGGTAACTTTACGCCAGCCGTGGATCTGCGCAGGTGTGTAGATACCCGGCGTCCACGCATAGCCCTGGCCACGCGGTTCGATCTGCGTGCCTTCACTGACCATGAAACCGGCAGTGGCACGTTGACGGTAATACTCGGCCATCAGGTCGGTAGCTATGTCGCCCGGTTGCGCACTGCGTTGACGGGTCAAGGGCGGCAGCACAACCCGGTTATTCAGCGTGTGATGCCCCAGTTTTACCGGGGTATTTAAAACATGCATCGTCATGAGTCACTGTCCAAATTCAGGGCGAACAAAAGCGTTGGCGGCTCTTCAGAGCCGCCAATGCCTGCAACGGTTAGTTAATTTACGCGGTGAGTTTCAGCAGGGCCTTGGCCACATCGCTGGAGCTGGCAGGGTTCTGGCCCGTCACCAGCAAGCCATCTTCAAGCACAAAGGATTGCCAGTCGGCGCCCTTCTCATACAGGCCACCGAGGGCCTTGAAATCATCTTCGATCAAAAACGGCACCACATCGGTCAGGCCAACCGCAGCTTCTTCAGAGTTGGAGAAGCCCGTCACACGACGGCCCTTCACCAATGGCTCGCCGTTGACCGCCTTGACGTGACGCAGCGCACCCGGTGCATGGCAGACAAAACCGATCGGCTTGCCGGCGCGCTCAAACGCTTCGATCAACGCGACCGAGGTTTTCGATTCGGCCAGGTCCCACAGTGGCCCGTGACCGCCTGGGTAAAACACCGTGTCGAAATCGGCAGCGTTCACCGAGTCCAGCTTGACCGTGTTGGCCAGGGCCTGCTGCGCGGCCGAGTCGGCGGCAAACCGGCGGGTGTCGTCGGTTTGTGCATCCGGCTGGTCACTGACCGGGTCCAGCGGTGGCTGGCCACCGGCCGGGGATGCCAGCACCAGTTCGGCACCGGCGTCCTTGAAGGTGTAATACGGAGCGGCAAACTCTTCGAGCCAGAAGCCGGTTTTACGACCGGTATTGCCCAGCTGGTCGTGAGAGGTCAGTACCATTAATACTTTCATTTTCCAGTGCCTCGATCGATGGGTTGCAGTAGGTGTTGTGTGAGTAGCAGCGCCTCATCAAACGGCGCGGATGTTCGGGTGATCTTGCTCATGACGCTGGTCCCCAGCCACAACGCATACAGGCGCCGGGCCAGGCTTTCGGGGTGTGACTGTGCCGGCAGCGAGCCGTCTTCAACGCCGCGCTGCAAGGCTTCTGCCAGCAACGCGATGGTGCGTGCAGTGCCACGCTGGAGGGCCAGACGCATCGGCTCTGAAAGGTCTGACACCTCGGCACCGAGTTTGACGGCAAGGCATTTGCCCGTGTCGGTGCAGCCGGTCTGGTTGTCGACCCAGGAGTGCCAATAGCGCATCAACTTGGCGAAACCTGAAAGCTCAGGCTGACTGAACAATTGCTGCATGCCTTTGATGTAGTGGTCAAAGTAGCTGTCGAGCAACACCACGCCGAAGGCATCCTTGGAATTGAAGTAGTGATAGAACGAGCCTTTGGGTACCTCGGCGGCTTGCAGTATTTCGTTCAAGCCCACCGCAGAAAATCCTTTGCGGCCGACAATCACTTGCGCCGTGTCCAGAATCACCTGCCGAGTATTTTTAGCTTCGCTGTTCATCACGCTTCCCGTCCGATTAGACCAGTCGTCTAGTTCGTTGAGGGGATGTTAGGCGCCACGCAGACCTTCAACAATGTCATATGCGCAAGGATTCCGGACATGCCACAAAGCCGGTTGCCGTTTACCCGGCACGCGCCGACAATCGCCACTCCCGCGCCCTTGGCCCGCGTTTTTTAGGAGAACAATGATGCACAGCGTTGCGCTGATGGTTTACCCGAACTTCCAATCCCTGAGCCTTAGCCTGGGCTCGGTATTTGAATGCGCGAACCTGTTGCGCGGCGAGCCGGCCTATGAGTTTCACCTGGTGTCGGAGAGCGGCGGCGCCGTGATGACCTCCCAAGGCTTTTCGGTGAACACCACGCCGATCCGCGCGCAGGGTTATGACACGCTGATCGTCAGCGGCTATCTGGAATTTCGCTTGCCGGAAGCCAACCTGCTCGAACTGGTCAAGGCCGCCTCCGCCCAGTCACGGCGTGTAGCCTCATTGTGCATGGGCATTTTCGTGCTGGCCGAAGCCGGCCTGCTCGACGGCAAGCGCACCACCACCCACTGGATTCACGCGCCCGCCTTTCGCAAGCGCTACCCGCACATCCAGCTGGAGGAAGATAAACTGTTTGTGGTCGACGGCCAGATCTGGACCGGCGCGGGCATGAGCGCCGGTGTCGACCTGGCACTGGCCATGGTCGAGGCCGACCTGGGCAGCGACCTGGCCCGGCGCATCGCGCGCAAACTGGTGATTGCGCAACGCCGTGGCAGTGAGCAGTCGCAGTTGTCGGCCCTGCTGGAACTGGACCCCAAATCCGACCGCGTGCAGCTGGCCCTGGCCTATGCCCGCGAAAACCTGACCCACGACCTGTCGGTCGAAGCCCTGGCCGAGGTCGCCCGCCTGAGCCCGCGCCAGTTCAGCCGGGTATTTCGCGAAGAAACCGGGCAAACCCCGGCCAAGGCCATCGAATCACTGCGCGTGGAAGCGGCCCGGGCGATGATGGAAACCAGCCGCCACCCGGTCGAAGTGGTGGCCCGCGAAACCGGCTTTGGTGATCGCGAACGCATGCGCCAGGCGTTTCTGCGTGCCTTCGGGCAGCCGCCGCAAGCTATGCAGCAGGCTTTTAATGCAGGACCGCTCGGGTGATCAGGTAACTCACCAACTGCGGGTCATCCTCCAGCTCCAGGGTCTGCACCGGGCGCGGCAAATCATCCAGCACGGCGCGCCAGAACGCCTGGGACACTTCATCCTGGTCATAGAAACGCACCAACCAATCGGCCTGGCCGCTGCTCAACACCTGGGTGGCGATGGCACGGCCGATGCCTTTGCGGCGGTAGCGCTTGAGGATAAACAGGTCGGCCAGTTCCAGGGCGTCGATGCCCGGCAGTTCGCTGCCTTCGATCAGCAGGAAGCCGGCGATATAGCCGTCCACCAGCAGCAGGTTGGCGCTCCATTGCGGGTCTTGCCAGTAGCGGGTCAGGTGCTCATCGTGGATGTAGAAGCGGCCATCGGCCTCGACATCTTCCTGCTCCCAGTCCGACGACTCATAGGCGTAATACTGGTAAAGATTGCGGATCAATTCGGCCTCTTCGGGGCCGGTCTGGATCAGTTCAACGGTGGTTTCAGGCATGGGGCTCTCGGTGACAAAACGCAGGGCGCCATTGTTCACAAAACACGCGCGCAGGCCAATACATTGCCTAACCTTTCTGTTTGCTGAACCGATTGCGGATTTGCCCCGTCCAACCGAAACTCCTGAAACATTTAGAATAAACTTCGTCAGCTTCGACCTTTTCCTCAAGGACCTCTATTTTGACCAACGTCTGTTCCGCCGGCCTGGATGTAGGCTTTGCCTCCCTGGATTACCTGCAGATTTTTATCCTGGGGGTGATCCAGGGCATTACCGAGTTGCTGCCGGTGTCGTCCACCGCCCACATGCGTGTGGTGCCGGCTCTGCTCGGCTGGCAAGACCCCGGCTCGGCGTTTTCGGCGGCGATGCAGTTGGCGGCGCTGGCGGCGGTGGTCAGTTATTTCTGGCGCGATGTGCGCCAGGTCACCACGGGCAGCATCGGTGCGGTACGCCGGGGCGACTACAACGACCCGTGGTTCAAGCTGGCGGTGGCGATTGTGCTGGCGACCATCCCTATCTGCATTGCCGGTTTGGCCTTGTCCTCGACCCTCAACAGCTGCAACTCGCCGTTGCGCGGCCTGATGGTCATCGGTATTTCCTGTGTGGTGATGGCGGTATTGCTGGCGGTGGCCGAAGTGCGTGCACGCCACACCCGAGACATGGGCCAAATGCGCCTGCGCGATGCGCTGATTGTCGGGGTTGCACAGATTGGCGCGTTGATTCCCGGCGTCTCGCGTTCAGGCTCGACACTGACCGCTGCGCTGTTCCTCAACTTCAAGCGTGAAGAGGCCGCGCGCTTTTCGTTCCTGCTGGGCCTGCCGGCGATCGCGCTGGCCGGTTTGAAAGAACTGTGGGTGCTGCTGCACGCCGACATGCCGGCCCACGCCTGGCCACATTTGCTCTTTGGCCTGGTGGTAGCAAGTATCTCGGCGTTCTTCGCGATCTGGGGCCTGATGAAGTTCCTGGAGCGGTTCTCCACCTGGCCGTTTGTGATTTATCGCGCGCTGCTGGGGATCTTCCTGATTGTGGCGGTCAGCACCGGGTTGCTCAGTTAAGATCCCGGTTGACGCTCGGCCAGCTCTTCAAGCAAATCGGCCGAGGGCACAAAAAACAGGCCGCCGGTCACGGCGGTACTGAAGTCCAGCAAGCGGTCGTAGTTGCCGACCGGGCGGCCGACGAACATGTTTTCCAGCATCAATTCCAGGGGCTGCGGCGAGCGCGCGTAGCCGATAAAGTAGGTGCCGAATTCGCCGGCGCCCGGGCGGCCAAAGGGCATGTTGTCGCGCAGGATTTTCACTTCTTCGCCATCGGCGTCGGTGATCACGGTCAAGGCGCTGTGGGAGTTGCTCGGCTTGGTCTCTTCATCCAGTTCGATATCGGCCAGTTTGGTACGCCCGATCACCTTCTCCTGCGCTTCCACCGTCAGCTCGTTCCAGGCGCTCATGTTGTGCAGGTACTTCTGCACCAACACGTAGCTGCCACCTTCAAATTCCGCGTCTTCATCGCCGACGATGGTAAAGCCGACAGCCTTGCGCCCTACCGGGTTCTCGGTGCCGTCGACAAACCCGATGATGCTGCGCATATCGAAGTAACGGAAACCCTGGACCTCATCCACCACCTTGACGCTGTCGCCCAGGGCCACCATCAACTGCGTGGCCAGCTCAAAGCACAGGTCCATCTGCTCGGCGCGGATATGCAGCAGGATATCGCCGGGCGTCGACGGCGCCATGCGCCCTGGCACGCCGAACTCGCGAAACGGGTGCAAGGCCGCCGGGCGTGGCCCGCCGAACAGCCGGCTCCAGGCATCCGAGCCGAACCCGCAGACACACGTCAGGTTGCCCGCCGGCACGCGCTTGCCCACCGAACGCACCAGCCCGGCGATGTCGCCGCACCAGGCGCGCACCTGGTCTTCACTGCCGGGTGCGACGGTTGCCACCATGAAGATCGCGCTGCTGGTGATGGGATGGCAGACGGACTGCGGCTCAAGAGGTGGCTGAACAGGGCAAGTCTTCATGATGAAAGTCCACAGGCTAAGGGCGGTTTTAACCCGCGCAGATTAGCAGATCATCACTGGCAGCTCTCCCACACCTGGCGAATCAGGGTTTTCAACTTCAGCGCCTCGGCCCAGCGGTCACTGATTTCACCGCCGTTTGCATCGGTGATTGCATAGGGCGGCGGGCCCAGTTCACAGGTGAATGACAGGCTATCAGGCGTGTCAGGCCGGGCCAGCCAGTCTTGGATACCGTAGCGCCACCAGCCGGTAAAGCGCTCGACCCAGGCCTGGTGCTGAGGGAAATCCACAGAGACCTGCACCTGCTCACTGCTGGCCACCCGGCCATGAAAGCCCCAGCTGTGGCGCAATATCGTACGTATCTGTTCGTCGTCCTCAGCCGCGCCAGGCTCCGGCAACTCCCGGCCGACGACGTAATGGGACAGGTCGGCCAGCAGTTTCAGGTCGGGCATTTGTGCGAGCAGGTCGAGGGTGAACAGCAGGTCGCTGGTAAGGCGGTAGCGATGGGTTTCCAGCAGGATCGGAAAGTCCACCTGTTCGGCCAGACGCTGCCAGCCTTCGACCAACCCGGCCGCCTCGCCCAGTGTGCGCGGGCGCACATCGGCCTGCAGGGTGAGGTGGTGGCAGCCATAGCGGCTGATCACATCCAGCGCGGCGGCCAGGTCATCCACCGATTGCGGGAACAATTGACCTTCGATCTGCAAGCCCCTGGCGCTGGCGGCAGCGTGCAGGCGCGCGGCCTTGGCGGGTTTCCAGTAATGGTCGGTGATGCCGTCGAAGCCGGCGGCGGCGATGCGCTCGAGCTGGGCTTCCAGCGGCCCGGGCTCGGTCTGCATGGCCCAGAGGGATTGGAACACCAGAAATTCGCGCATATCAGCCTCGCAGCACGTGTTTTAGGGAAACGTCCGGGTTGGCCAGGTCGGCCGTATTGAGTGCAATGCGCGCGTTGATCAAGCGTTCGCACAGCTTGATGTCCTTGGCCACGCCATTGCCCAGCGCCCAGCCGCAAGCGCCTTGCAAATGCCCGTCGGTATCCAGGTGGAACAACAGCAAACCGCCGCCCGGCAGTGCCCGGCTGACCGTCAGCGGGGTCATCACGCCGACGGTCTGCAAGCCCCAGTCGTACTGATCGGACCAGAAGCCCGGCAGCGCCTCGAACGGCAACTCACGCCCGAGCATATTCAGCGCGGCGTGGCGGCCTTGGGCTTCGGCATTGCGCCAGGTCTCCTGACGTTGATACAGGCCACCCAGGCGAAACTCACACACATCGCCGGCCGCATAAATGTTCGGCGCACTGGTGCGCAGGTGCGCATCGACGCGAATGCCCTGCCCTACTTCCAGCCCTGCGGCTGAGGCCAGTTCCAGATTGGGTTGCATGCCAATGCCGACCACCACCCGATCGCACGGCAAGCGTTGCCCATCGACCAGTTGCACCGCGTCGGCGTCGATGGATTCCAGCGCCACGTTCAGATGAACCGCGACGCCTTGCTGGCGATGCACATCCAGCAGGGCTTGGCTGATCACCGCCGGCAACACTCGGCCCGCCAAGCGTGGGCCTGCTTCAAGCACCGTTACCTGGCAGCCCAGGCCGCGCGCGGTCGCCGCCACTTCCAGGCCGATAAAACCACCGCCGACCACCACCAGCCGCGTGCCGGGGCGTAAGGCGTCGCGCAGGGCCAGCGCCTCGTCATGGGTGCGCAGGTAAAGCACGTTCGCCTGCTCCACAGGCCAGCGTCGCGCCCGGCCGCCGGTGGCCAGCAGCAAACCGGCAAAATCCAGCCATTGGCCGTCGGCCAGTTGCAGCCGCTGCTGATGCGGCTCCAGGCGCGTGACCGGGTTGCCGGCAATATGTTCGATGCCCAGCGCGGCCATGCGCTGGCTGTCACACAGGCTGCAACCTGCCAGGTCCGTGCTGCCTTGCAGCAAGCCCTTGGACAACGGCGGGCGCTCGTAGGGCAAGTGCGCTTCATCGCCGATCAGGATCAGGCGCCCGGTGTAGCCTTCTTCGCGCAAGGTCAGCGCCGCACGGCCACCGGCATGGCCGGCGCCGACGATGATCAGGGGTGCGTTCATGCTCACGCCGTCACGGCGAGTAAAACCCGCCCCGCTTCGACCCGCACCGGGTAGGTTTTGAGGTTGGCGCACACCGGCGCGCCGAGGGCCTTGCCGGAGCGGTAATCAAAGCGCCCGTTGTGCTTGGGGCACTCGATCACGTGGTCCATCACCAGGCCGTCGGCCAAGTGGATTTTCTCGTGGGTACACAGCCCGGCAGTGGCAAAAAATTCATTCTCGGCCGAGCGGTACACCGCGTAAGTGTGCGGCCCATGGTCGAAGCGCAGCACGTCTTCTTCGTCAATTTCGCCCACGGCGCAGACGTCGATCCATTGATCGTTCATGGCGTTTTCTCTTATTGGGTGGGGTGAAACTCAGCCAGCAGTGGCTTCGGCATTGACCGGGGCATGGGCAGTGGGGTCTGTGCGATGGCGCACGGGGCGCTGCACGAAATAGCTCGGGTCGCTGCGCTGCTTCCAGATCGTCGGCAGGATTTCCTTGTACGCCTCAAGAATATTCGCGTACGGCGGCGGGCAGTCGCTGCGGATCTCTTCGTGCAATTGCGCCAACGCGTGGTACGGCACCATCGGGTACATGTGGTGTTCGAGGTGGTAGTTCATGTCCATGTAGATAAAGCGCAGCACGCGATTCATGTAGATGGTGCGGCAGTTGCTGCGGTGGTCCAGCACATCTTCGGCCAGGCCCACATGTTGGGTGAGGCCGAACAGGTAGCCGAGCCAGGCGCCATACAGGCTCGGCAGGCCGACCAGCATCAGTGGCAGCCAGCTGTGCAGGTACAACGCGGTGCCGACCACCAGCGCATAAATGCCGACCCAGATCCGCGCAGCACGGAACACCTTGGGCCATTCGGACTCGGGGATGAAGTCCTGCTCCTGGGCGCTCATCCTGCCGAGCGCATGGCGCGCTACGCCGCTGAAAGTTTTCCAGGCCAGCGGCAGGTTGAACAGGCTCAGGCCCATCATCAACAGGCTTGGCGGGCGCGGCTCGACGATTTCCGGGTCACGCCCGACCACGATGGTGTCGGTGTGGTGCCGCGCATGGCTCCAGCGCCACACATGCGGCTCGAAGATGCACATGAAACTTGCCACCTGGTACAGCCCATCATTCATCCAGCGGGTTTTGAAGGCAGTGCCGTGGCCGGTCTCATGCCAGCGCGGGTTGGACGCGGTGCCGTAGAGCACGCCGTAAGCCATAAAGAACGGCACGCACGCCCACGAGTCCCAGAACCAGTAGCCGCCAAACCCCGTGACCAGCAGCGCCGACACCCACAGGGCCGTGTCGAGCAACGCCGGGCCGTCGCGGCGCTGCATCAGTTCTTTCATGCGTTTACGCGAGATCGGCGATTGATACCAACTGGCCGAGACCAGGCCCTTCTCTGCGGCGCGGGCAGCTTCCGGACCGGTGAGACTGTAGTCGCGCCGGGCGCGGTGAGGCGTGTGTTCAGGCATTGTTATTGTTCTCCGCAAGCGTTGGGTAACAGGTGCTTTGCGAACAAACCATAGAGCGCAGATAAATCCGCCTCAAGGCCTTGAATCCATTCCCTATCAAGCTATCATCCAGGCCCAGCGGGGCTTGATAGTTTTCTATCAAGACGCTTGAGAGGCCTGTCATGAACAATAATAAACGCCCGACCATCGCCACCGTGGCCGCCCAGGCGGGCTTGAGTGTGGCCACCGTCGACCGCGTACTCAACGCCCGAGCGCCGGTGAATCCGCAGACCGCCGAGCAGGTGTTCCAGGCCGCCGAAGCCGTGGGTTATTTTGCTGCACGGCTGATTGGCCAGCGCATTCGCGAACGGCGCCCCACTTATCGCTTCGGCATCCTGCTGCTGGGCACCGCCCAAGCGTTTTACGCCAACCTGGCGCAGTCGATCAGCGCGGCCGCGCAGCATCACGCTACAGCCAACCTGACCTGCCAGTTCGACTACATTCTCGACCGCACGCCCAGCGCCATCGCCGCACAGATCGAGCAATTGGCCGTGCAATGCGACGCCCTTGCGGTGGTCAGCTTTGCCCATCCGTTGATCAACGCCACACTGGCGCAAGTGCGCGAAGCCGGCGTGCCGGTGGTTGCGCTGCTCTCGGATATCCACGAACACGCCTTGGAGCCTTATGTGGGCCAGGACAACCCTGTGGTCGGGCGCACCATGGGCTGGCTGCTGGCGCGCACCTGCGGCGCACGCAAAGGCAGCGTCGGCATTCTGTTGGGCGGCCATCGTTTTCTCGGCCACCAGGCACGGGTTGAAGGCTTGCACAGTTACCTGGCCGAACATGCGCCGGGGCTCAAGCCGCTGGAACCGCTGATCAACCTGGACAACAGCGACATCACTGAAGAAGCCACCCTCGACCTGCTCACGCGCCACACCGACTTGCGCGGCCTGTGCGTGGTGGGCGGCGGCGGTGACGGCGTGATCAATGCCCTGGCGCAACTGCCCAAGCGGCCGGCGCTGTGCTGCATTTTGCAGGAGTCCACCGCGTTGTCGCGTGAGGCGCTGAGCCGGGGTTTGATTGATGTGGTGATGGACTCGCAGCCACGGCAGACGGCGACCGCGCTGATAGAACTACTGGTGGAGTTGCAGGCCACCGAGGCCTTCGACCCACTGCGGCACAGAGTGCACATCCCACCGCATATCGTGACTTCAGAGAACCTGTCCGTCTAATACACACAAATCAAAACTGTGGGAGCTGGCTTGCCTGCGATTGCGGTGGGTCAGTCACACATTTATCGACTGATACTCCGCCATCGCAGGCAACCCAGCTCCCACATTTTTGACCGGGTTTCAGTCCAGATCGGTGGCGTCGTGGCGCTCAGCCAGTTGCTCTTCAGGTGCGCCGGACACCCGGTTCACCCGCCGCCCACGCTGCACCGCCGGCCGTGCTTCAATCGCCTCGGCCCAGCGCAGCACGTGTTTGTACTCGTGCACCGACAAGAACTCGGCTGAGGCCCCATACAAACGGCCTTTGACCAAGCCGCCATACCAGGGCCAGATCGCGATATCGGCAATGGTGTACTCATCGCCGGCAATGTACTCACTCACCGCCAGGCGCTGGTCGAGTACGTCCAGTTGACGCTTGGTTTCCATCGCGAAGCGGTTGATCGGGTATTCCATCTTGCTCGGCGCGTAGGCGTAAAAATGCCCGAAGCCGCCGCCCAGGTACGGTGCGCTGCCCATCTGCCAGAACAGCCACGACAAACACTCGGCACGCGCAGCAGGCTCGGTGGGGAAGAACGCGCCGAACTTCTCGGCCAGGTATTGCAGGATCGCCCCGGACTCGAACACGCGAATCGGTGTGTCGCCACTGTGGTCCATCAACGCCGGAATTTTGGAGTTCGGGTTGACCGCCACAAAGCCGCTGCCAAATTGGTCGCCATCGCCGATCTTGATCAGCCAGGCGTCATATTCCGCGCCGGTGTGCCCCAGGGCCAGCAGTTCTTCGAGCAGGATGGTGACCTTCTGCCCATTCGGTGTGGCCAGGGAATACAGCTGCAATGGGTGCTTGCCGACCGGCAGTGCTTTCTCATGGGTCGCACCGGCAATGGGCCGGTTGATGCTGGCGAAAGTGCCGCCACTTTCGGTGTCCCAGGTCCACACCTTCGGGGGTAGGTAGTCGGTCATGCTCACTTCTCCTTGATTTGAGTACTGTTCGATGCAGCCAGTTGGGCCACGTTCCATCCGCCGCCCAGCGCCTTGATCAGGCCCACATTAGCGCTTAATTGCTGGGTTTGCAGTTGCAGCACACTGCGCTTGGCTTCCAGCGCCGCCACTTGGGCGGTCACCACATCCAGATAGGCCACGGCGCCCTGGCGATAACGCGAGGTCGACAGGTCTTCGGCGTATTGCGCGGCGGCGGCCGCGTCACGCTGGTCATCCAGGGCACTGCCCAGGCCCGCGATCTGCGACAGGTTGTCTTCCACTTGCTCGAAAGCGCCCAGCACCACGCCGCGGTATTTGGCGGCGGCTTCGTCGGTGGCGGCCTTGGCAATATCCACCTGGGCCTGGCGCGCGCCGCCATCAAAGAGCGTGCCGACCAGCGACGGGCCGATGGCCCAGAACAGGTTCGGTGCGCTGAGCAAACGCGCAAACTCATCACTCTGATAACCGCCCTGGGCGCTCAAGGTGATCTGCGGAAACCACGCGGCCCTGGCCACGCCGATACGCGCATTGGCCGACGCGATGCGACGCTCGGCAGCGGCAATATCCGGGCGGCGTTGCAGCAGGCTCGACGGCACGCCGGGGGGCACGTTGGGCAAGGCAATCGGCGTCACATTGACGGCGACGGTGTAGGTTGATGCCGACTCACCCAGCATCGCCGCAATCGAATGCTCCAGCACCGCCCGTTGTACCAGGCTCTGTTTGAGTTGCGACTTGACCGTCGACAACTGCGTGCGCGCCCGCGCCACGTCCAGCCCGGAGACAATGCCGCCGCCATGCAAACCTTCGGTCAGGCTCAGGGCTTTGGTGTAGGCGTCGCGGGTCTGTTCCAGCAGTTGGTTCTGCCAGTCGATACCACGCAAGCGCATGTAGCTGTCAGCCAATTGCGCTTGCAGGCTCAGGCGTACCGACGCCAGGTCGGCCCTGGCCGCCTGGGAATCGCTGGTGCCCGCCGCAACCGTGTCGCGCACGCGGCCCCACAGGTCGACTTCATAGTCCACCTCAAGTCCCAGGGTGGCGGAGTTGTAGACGTCCGGCGAGGTGGCCGAGCGCAGCGGTCTGGTGTCCGACTGGCGAATACGCTGGCCGCTGCCGATGGCCGAGAGCTTGGGGAACAACCCCGAACGGTCCTGGGCCAGGAAGCCCTGGGCCTGCTGATAATGCGCGAGTGCCGCGCTCAGGTCCGGGTTGTTGTTGAGCAACTGCTGCTGCATCGCGTCCAGCTGCGGGTCGTTGTAGATGCGCCACCAGCCGTCACGGTTGGCCTGGTCGTCGGGCGCGCCGACGGTCCACGGGCCTTGGGTGTGAAACTGCGCGGCAATGGGGGTTTGCGGCACTTCAAGCGGCGGCGCCAACGAGCAGGCGCTCAGGCTCAAGGTGACGAACAGGCCCGGCAGGGTGCGCTTAGCCATGGGGTTTGGCCTCGGCGGAAGCGGCTGCCAACTGCACCGAGTCATCATCGGCCAGGCCATCCGGCGGCGTATCGATCACGCGGTCGGCCGCTTGCAGGCCGCTGGCGATCTCCACGCTGTCGCCAAAGTCACGGGCGATGGTGACGGTCTTGAAGTGCACATGGTCCTGGCTGTCGAGGGTGGCGACGCGCATGCCTTTGTCATCGAACACCAGGGCACTGGACGGTACGCGCAGCACGTCGGCCTGCACCGGCAAATCAAACTGCACGCTGGTGTAGCCACCGGGCAGCAGGCGGCCGCCGGGGTTGTCCACCAGCAGTTGCACCAAGGTGCTGCCGGACGCGGCGTTGACCGCATCGGCAGTGGCGATCACCTTGCCGGTAAAGGTTTCGCCGCGATACTCCGGCACGCTCAGGCGCGCCGTGGTGCCTTCGCGAATCTGTGGCGAGAAGGTCTGCGGCACCTGCACATACACGCGCAGGCGGCTGACGTCGGCCACCGCAAACAGCTCTTTGCCGGCGGTCCCCCCGGCGCTGATCAACGCGCCCACGTCGGTGCTGCGCGCGGTGACCACACCGGCAAACGGTGCGACCAGATGCTGGAAGCCCTTGGTCGCCACCAACTGCTCGACATTGGCTTTGGCCGCCGTCACCTTGGCCTGCTTGGCGGTCAAGTCGCCGGTGCGCTCGTCGACGTCCTGACGCGACACCGAGTCGGTCGCCAGCATCGCCTGCCAGCGCTTGGCGGTGGTTGCGGCCAGGTGCTCATCGGCCTGGGCCGATGCCAAAGTGGCGCGGGCCTGCAGCAGTTGCTGGTCGAGTTCCGGGGTGTCGATTTCGGCCAATACCTGGCCAGCTTTGACACGGGTGCCGATGTCGACATTCCAGGATTTCAGGTAGCCATTGACCCGCGCAAAAATCGACGCCCGCGAATAAGCCTCCATGCGCCCCGGCAAGTTGAGGACCGGGCCTTGCGCTTGCACCACCGGCTTGACCAGGTTGACGCTGGGCAGTGCCTGGGCATCGGTCCAGGTCTTGAGATCACGGGATTCACTGGCGCGCACACTCAGGCCGACACCGACGATGACCACCACCGTCACCCCGCCTACGATCAGCCACAGCAGGCCACGGGACGGCTTTTTTTGAGAACTGGAAACGGACATGTCAAACCCCTTGGGAAACGGTAGTCGCCAGCGTGGCGTGTTGGCGACGCCCGTGGACCAGACTGAAAATCAACGGCACCAGAATCAATGTGGCGATGGTGGCAAACGCCAGCCCGCCGATCACCGCACGGCCGAGCGGCGCGTTCTGCTCGCCGCCCTCGCCCAGGCCCAGCGCCATGGGCGCCATGCCGATGATCATCGAGATGGCGGTCATCAACACCGGCCGCAGCCGCGTGAAACCGGCCTCCAACGCGGCCTGCACAGCATCGCCATGCACGGCCAGACGCTCACGGCAGAAGCTCACCACCAGGATGGCGTTGGCGGTGGCCACGCCCATGCACATGATCGCTCCCGTCAAGGCGGGCACCGACAGCGGCGTATGCGTAACAAACAGCATCCACACAATGCCCGCCAATGCCGCCGGCAATGCGGTGATGATCACAAACGGGTCGGCCCAGGACTGGAAGTTGACCACGATCAGCAAATAGATCAGCACCACCGCGCCCAACAGGCCGAACAGCAAGCCACTGAAGGCCGCGTTCATGGTCTGCACCTGGCCCTGCAAAATCACCTTGGAGCCGGTCGGCACTTCACCGGCGTGGGCCGCGATGATCTTCTGGATATCGGCGGCGACGCCACCCAGGTCACGGTCCTGGATCGCGGTCAGCACCTCAACCACCGGCTGGATATCCGACTGGCTGAACACCGAACTGCTGTGGCTGCGCTGGATATTCGCCAGGCCGCCCAAGGTCTGGTCGGTGGCCGCGCCATTGCTGCCGCTCAGCGGCAAGTTGTGCAGTGCGGCCAGGCTTTCCAGATTGTATTGCGGGGTTTGCATCACGATCGGGTAGGAAATGCCGTTGGCCGGGTTCAACCAGAACGTCGGCGCCACCTGGCTGGAGCCCGCCAAGTTGACCACCAGGCTGTTGGTGACATCCCGTTCGGTGAGGCCGACCAACTGCGCACGGGTGCGGTCCACGTCGATATTGAACGTCGGCAATTGCCGCGACTGCTGGATGCGCGCATCCACCACCCCCGGCACCCGGCGAATATCACGCAGCAGCGCGCTGGCATAGGTGAAGTTAGCCGCCAGGTTATTGCCGGTGATTTGCAGGTCGATCGGTGCCGAAGAACCGAAGTTGAGGATCTGCCCGACAATGTCCGAGGCCGGGAACGAGAACACCGCGCTCGGGAATTCCCGTGGCAGGGTTTCGCGCAATTGGCGCATGTACTCGGCGGTCGGGCGATGGCCTTCGTTAAGGCTGATCTGGATATCGGCGTCCTGGGAACCCACGGTGCCGGTGTTGTTGTACACCACGTTGATACCGCTGATGGACAGGCCGATGTTGTCGACCAAGGCTTTGAGTTCCTCGGCCGGGACGTTGCGGCGGATCGCGTTTTCGATGTCGGCGATCAGGTGCGCATTACTCTCCACCCGTGTGCCCACCGGAGCGCGGACGTGCAACAGGATCAGCCCGGAATCGACCTCGGGGAAGAAGTTGCGGCCCAGGAACGGCACCAGTGCAAACGACACGGCGACAAACGCCAGCAGGCCGATCACCACCGCGCGACGATGGTGCAAGGCGCCGTGCAACACGCTGCGGTAACGCTCGCGAAAGGCCTCAAAACGCTTCTCGAAACCGCGCTGAAAAGTCACCAGCGGGTTGCGCGACGGTGCATACCCGTCGTCGCCGTGTACATGCGGCTTGAGCAGGTAGTTGGCCAGTGTCGGCACCAGCGTGCGCGACAGCAGGAACGAGGCGATCATGGCAAAGATCACCGCTTCGGCCATCGGCACGAACAGGAAACGCGCCACACCATCAAGGAAGAACATCGGCACAAACACGATGCAGATACACAGCAGCGAGACAAACGCCGGCGTCACGATCTGCGCCGCCCCGTCGAGGATCGCCGTCTGCACCGGCTTGCCCTGCTCCAGGTGCCAGTTGATGTTCTCGATGGTCACCGTGGCATCGTCCACCAGAATGCCCACGGCCAGCGCCAGGCCGCCGAGGGTCATGATATTCAGGGTTTCACCCAGGGCCGACAGCGTGGCAATCGAGGCCAGGATCGCCAGCGGAATCGAGGTGGCGATGATCACCGTCGAACGCCAACTGCCGAGGAACAGCAGGATCATCAGACTGGTCAGCGCCGCCGCGATCAAGCCTTCACGGGCCACGCCGCTGATGGCCGAGCGCACGAACAGCGACTGGTCACCGATCAGGTCGATATTCAGATTGGGCGGCAACGCAGCCTTATTGTCGGCAAGTTTTTCCTTGATCCCGGCGATCACGCCCAAGGTCGATGCCGAACCGGTCTTGAGCACCGGCAGCAGCACCGAGCGGTTGCCGTTCACATGCACGATATTGGTTTGCGGCGGGTTGCCGTCGCGCACGGTGGCCACGTCACGGATCAGCACGGTGGTGCCGTCGGCGGTCTTGATCGGCAGGTTTTCCAGGTCATGGAAGTCCGACGGTGAGTTGTTCAGTTGCAGGTTGAATTCGTAGCTGCCGATTTTCTGGGTGCCCACCGGCGTAATCAGGTTCTGCGTGGCCAGGGCGGTGGCGACGTCCTGCGCCGACAGGCCACGGGCTTGCATGCGCGCCGAATCGAGGTCGATCTGCACCTGCCGGCTCTTGCCGCCAAACGGGTATGGCAGGGCCGCGCCGGGCACGCTGGTGAGCATCAGGCGCACCTGGTTCAGGCCGATATCGCCCAGGCGCTGTTCGCTCAGGCCCGGCCCGGATAAAGCCAGCTGCACGATCGGCACGGTGGAGGCGCTGTAGTTGAGCACCAGCGGCGGCACGGTGCTGGGCGGCAATTGCCGCAGGATCGCCTGGGACACCGACGTCACCTGGGCGTTGGCGGTACTGATGTTGACGCCGGGCTGGAAGAAGATCTTCACAATCCCGTAGCCGTTCATCGACTGCGCTTCGATATGGCGAATGTCGTTCACGGTGGTGGTCAGCACCCGCTCGAATGGCGAGGTGATGCGCCCCGCCATCTGGTCCGGCGGCAAACCGGTGTACTGCCAGATCACCGCAATCACCGGAATGCGGATTTCCGGGAAGATGTCGGTCGGCGTGCGCCAGGCCGCCAGCGGCCCGACGATCAGGATGAAAATAGCCAATACCACAAAGGTATAGGGGCGCAGCAAGGCGATGCGCACGAGGTTGAGCATAGGAAGTGATCCAGACAGGAGATTGGTCGGTCAAGCAGGCTTCGCCATGCCGTTTTCCCGCCTCGCCCCACGCACGTCCTGGGGGTTTTGTAACGACATCCAGGTCACAAAGAGGCATATGCCACGATATCGAACTTAGTGGCATACGCAACTAATTTGTTTCAAGCTGTCTCAGTTTTCATCTGGAGCGTCAGTTCGGTCCGAAAGACCTTGTCCTGACAGGTCGCGCAGGCATAATCAGCCGCGTCGTGTTTTGTATCAGAGAGTATCTGCCCTTGAAATCTGCCCCGCCTTGCTCCGAGAGCCCCAGCACCTGCGTCAACGGTGCCGTGCGCCGCACCTCGCGCCGCCTGGGCCAGATCTATGACGAGGCGTTCGCGCCCTGCGGGCTCAAAGCCACGCAATACGCGCTGCTCAACCGCATCGCCAAGGCCGGCACGCCGAAGATGGGCGAACTGGCACAAACCCTGGTGATGGACTTGTCCGCGCTCGGCCACACGCTCAAACCACTGGTACGTGACGGCCTGGTGGAGCTGCGCGTGGACGAACTCGACCGGCGTACCCGGCGCGTATTGCTGACCGAACACGGCAAGCGCACCCACCAGGCGGCCAAGCGTATTTCCACGCAAATGGCCGAACGTTTCGATCAGGCATTCGGCCGTGAAGCCGCGGCGCAACTGCGCCAGACCCTGGACTTTATCGCCTCCGACGAATTTGCCCGCACCCTGTTGGCCAAGGACGCCTAAGCGACCCACCGTGACAGTGAAAGTGCGCCATTGGCCCGCAGCTTTACCCAATGGTTGCTGATGCGTTTGCAGGTAGACCCGACATGAGCGACAGCCTCGAAGACATCCTCACCGAGCACTTGAATGTGGTGTTCTGCGGCATTAACCCCGGCAAAGGCTCCGCCGCCCTCGGGCTGCACTTCGCCAACCGCAGCAACCGCTTCTGGCGTACGTTGCACCTGGCCGGTTTTACGCCCCATGAAATCCGCCCCGAAGCGGGGCGCAGCTTGCTCGACCACCACTGCGGCCTGACCACCCTGGTGGAGCGCCCGACGGCGAGCGCGGGGGAATTGGCGCGGCATGAATTCAACGACGCAGCCGTAGCGTTCGAGCAGAAAATCCGCCGCTGCCAGCCACGCTTCGTAGCCTTTCTGGGCAAGGTCGGTTATAGCGCGGTGTCCGGCCAACGCGAGGTTGCCTGGGGGTTGCAGCCGCCGTTATTGGGCGGCGCAGCGGTATGGGTGCTGCCCAACCCCAGCGGGCGCAATTTGGCGTTCAACCTGGAGCAGTTGGTGCAGGCCTATCAGCAACTGCGCGAAGCCATTGCACAGAGCGATCCAGTGCCCTTAATCTCCTGATCGAATCACTTGAAAGCAATCACCTGAAAGCAACGGAGGCTTCATGAAACTGGTCGGCATGCTGGACTCGCCTTACGTACGCCGCGTGGCAATTTCCCTGGACCTGTACGGCGTGGCGTTTGAACATCAGTCGGTGTCGGTGTTCAGCACCTTTGAGCAGTTCCACGCGATCAACCCGGTGGTCAAGGCACCGACCCTGGTGCTGGACGACGGCACCGTGCTGATGGACTCCAGCCTGATCCTGGACTATTTCGAAGCCCAGGCCCCCATCGACAAGAAGCTGCTGGCGCAAGCGCCTGGCGCCCGCGCCCACGAACTGCACCTGCTTGGGCTGGCCCTGGCGGCCTGCGAGAAAACCGTGCAGATCGTGTATGAGGACAATCTGCGCCCGGCAGAAAAACGCCATGAGCCGTGGGTAGACCGCGTGACCGGGCAACTGTTGGCCGCCTATTCGCTGCTGGAAAAGCACCTTGCCCAATCCACCGACGCGCCGCTGACCCAGGCGGCGCTGACCGCGGCAGTCGCGTGGTCGTTCACCCAACTCAAACTGCCGTCGGTGCTCGACCCCAAGGCATTCCCTAACCTGCAACGTCACGCCGACCGGCTGGAACAGCATCCGGCGTTCAAGCGCTACCCCGTCGAATAGCAGGCCTAGACCCAGCCGCCATCCACAATAAAGTTCTGCGCCGAACACATCGCCGAGGCATCGGAGGCGAGAAACAACGCCATATTGGCGATGTGTTCCGGCAGCACGCTGCCGGGCAGGCACTGGCTGCGGCTGATCAGCTCCTTGGCCGCATCATCGACCCACATTGCCAGTTGTTTGTCGGTCATGACCCAGCCGGGCACCAGGGTGTTCACGCGGATATGGCTGGGCCCCAACTCACGTGCCAGTGCGCGGGTCATGCCATGGGCCGCCGCCTTGCTGGCGGCGTACACCGGGTAGCCGGCAGACGCCATCATCCACCCCACCGAGCCCAGGTTGATGATCGCCCCGCCACCGGCGCGTTTCATCATCGGCACCACGGCCTTGGCAGCAAAGAATGCGTGCTTGAGGTTGACCGCGATCAGCCTGTCGAACATCGCCGAATCGACTTCTTCCAGGGTATGACGCACGTCGTTGGCCGCGTTATTGACCAATACGGTGATCGGCCCCAGCGAGTGCTCAAAGCGCTCGATCGCCGCCTTGTAGGCGATTTCATCGGTGATGTCGCAGCACACGAACTCAACGTTGTAGCCCTGGGAATGCAGCAGCGCGGCCAGCCGCTCGCCCTGGCTTTGCGCCCGGTCCACAAAACCCACCTTGGCGCCCTGCGCGGCGAACGCGCGTACCAGGAATTCGCCGATGCCTGAGGCACCACCGGAAACCAGAACGGTCTTACCCTCAAGGTCGGGGTAAACAGCCTGCTGAGTGGTCATATAAAGGTTGCCTCACTTAATTAGTCTTATTTTATTTTGCAAACAGGCCGTAAAAGGCTATAAATCTGCTGCTGCAACGACAAAATATCGCACATTAGTAGAACTATTCCACTGAAAACAACAAAAGGAAGTTCGACCATGAAGCACCCTCGTCACCTGCTTTCCGGCCTCGCCTTGTCCATGCTGATCGCCAGCGGCGGCGCCCAGGCTGCGGGCCTAACCAGCGAGCATAAACCCTTCGGTAAAACCAACGACGGCACCGCCGTCGAGCAGTACATCTTGCGCAACAGCCACGGCATGCAAGCCACGGTGATCACCTACGGCGGCGTGTTGCAGTCACTCAAAGTGCCGGATAAAAACGGCAAGATCGATGACGTGGTACTGGGTTTTGATGACGTGCAGGGCTATCAGAGCGGCACGGCGTTTTTTGGCGCGACCATCGGGCGCTTCGGCAACCGCCTGGCGGGCGGTGCGTTTGAACTTGATGGCCAACGCTATCAGGTACCGCTCAACGACGGCCCCAATTCGCTGCACGGCGGTGCCCAGGGGTTCGACAAACACGTTTGGCAAGCCGAACCCGTCAAGGGCAAGGACTCGGTCGGCGTCAAGCTCAGCTACCTGTCCAAGGACGGTGAAATGGGTTTTCCCGGCAACCTGAAGACCGAGGTCACCTACAGCCTCAACGATCACAACGAACTGCATATCGACTACAAGGCCAGCACCGACAAACCCACGGTGCTCAACCTCACCAACCACAGCTATTTCAACCTGGCCGGCGCGGGCAACGGCGACATTCTCAAGCAGGTCGCGACCTTGCATGCCAGCCATTACACCCCGGTGAATGCCACCCTGATTCCGACCGGCGAGCTGGCACCGGTCAAGGGCACGCCGATGGACTTTCTCAAGCCCACGCCAATCGGCCAGCACCTCAAGGACGAGCATCCGCAGCTCAAATTTGCCGAGCCGAAACAAGGTGGGTTTGACTTCAACTGGGCGCTCGACACCCAGGGCGATATCAAGCAACTCGCCGCCGAAGTACACGACCCTGCGTCTGGCCGGCGTTTGAAGCTCTACACCAGCGAGCCTGGGGTGCAGTTCTACACCAGCAACTTCCTCGACGGCACGGTCAAGGGCAAAGGTGGCAAGACGTATCAGCACTGGAGTGCCTTTACCCTCGAAACTCAGCACTTTCCCGATGCGCCCAACCAGCCCAAGTTTGCTTCGACTCGGTTGAATCCGGGGCAGACCTATAGCCAGAACACTGTGTTCAAGTTCTCTGCTGACTGAGTGTTGGCGCCGGGCTTGCCCTCGCTACAGGCACCTCGGTTTTTCCTTGTGACCGGGGGGATGCCGAGGTCTTGGGTTGTGGCGGGGTTGCTGAGTACATATCCGTTGCTGCGGTAACGGCTTCTATTGGTTCCGCTCTTACAGCCAGGTAGATAGGCTTTGGATTTGCACTTGATCTGGCTTTTGCTTCAACCACTCAGGTCGGCTTTCAGGCCCCCGTGCTGTAGATCTTGATTTTGATCTGAGGCGCCCCGTCAACCACGCTGGCCGAACGCAGGCTTGAATCCGTGGGTAACCCGGCAGGACGCCGGGTTAGCCGCGCTGGGCCAAGGATGGCCCATCGCGGCGGCCCACGGACTCAAGCCTTCGTTCTGGCACACCGAGCCTAGGCGAGGTGCCGAGTGGTGGGGCGAAGACCTTTTGGTTACTTTTGGCTGGGCCGGCATTCCGGGCGTTTGCCAAAAGCGACCCGCCGTAAGGGCGGAACCATAGGTAGCCATTACCGCAGCAACGGATATGTACTCCGTCTGATCCACCCCCCTGCCAAGCCTACCTCACTGCCACAACCCAATCTTCGTCAGCTCTTGCTTGAAGTTCTCCCGCGTAATCAGCGTCACCTCGTCCATCGCCGTGTACTTGGGCGGCTCCGTACCTTTGGTGACCCACTCATACATCATCAGCGCAGTGTTGTAGCCCTCGATATGCGGGCTAGGCAGCATCGAACCGAAAAAGCCACTGTCAGCCTTTTTCAGTTCGCCAATGGCATCCGTACCATTGATGCCGATACCAATCACATTGGCCGCAGCAAAACCGGCCGTTTCGGTAGCGCGCACGCCACCAAGCACCGTGTTGTCGTTCATACCGCCGATAATCAGGTTCTTGGCACCGCTGGGCAGCTTGACCAGCGCCGAGTTGGTGGCGTCCATACTGCCTGGTACATCGAGGGTCTTGGCAGCGGTGAACAGGATGTGGTCTTTGGGAAAGCCAGCGTCTTCCAGGGATTTGACCGAACCGTCAGTGCGCTTTTTACCCGTGTCGAGTTCGTTAAAGGTGTTGATCACCGCATAGGTATCCTTCCAGTCCCAACCGCGTTTTTTCGCCTCAGCCGCCATCGCAGCGCCCTGCTTCTGGCCGACTTCAAACGCGGCCATGCCCAGGTACGGCACGTCCTCCATGAAGTTGCCCTTGGCATCAACGAAGCGATCATCCACCGCAATCACTTTCAGGCCGTTGGCCTTGGCCTTGGCAACGATGGCCGGGCCCAGCGACACGTCCGGCGGGCAGATCACAAAGCCCTTGGCGCCGTTGGCCGCCAGGCTGTCGATGGCCGAGAGGGTTTTCTCGCCATCGGGCACGGCGATCTTGATCACGGTAAAGCCATGCTCCTTGCCGGCTTTTTCGGCAAACGCCCATTCGGTCTGGAACCACGGTTCTTCAGCCTGCTTGACCAAAAAACCAATCTTCACTGCTTCAGCGGCCTGCAACAGACCGCCCAAGCTCAGGGCCGACACCGCCACAGCGGCGCAGCACAGGGAACGCATACCTCGACGACGATTCATACGGGTGACTCCTTGTTATTGTTTTCAGGTCTTGGGTTTATCCGGCAAAGCGGTGACAGGGGGTGCCCGGCACATCGACCTCGATGGCCAGCACTGCGCCATCCAGCGGGTGATCGAGTGGGCTGGCGGCGCTGGTGATGTAGAGCGTGGTGAGGTGGGGGCCACCAAACACGCAACTGGTGGGGCGGCTGACGGGCAACTCAATAACGCGGTCGACCTCACCCGCCGGCGTCAGGCGCAGCAGGCAACTGCCATCCCAACGGGCGTTCCAGATATAACCCTGGCTGTCCATCGCCGAGCCATCCGGGCCGCCAAGCTCATGCGGGCCGAACCAGACCCGGGCAGGGTCGAGCTGACCGTCCGGCTTGACCGAATGCCGGTACAAAGTGCCGTCCAGGCTGTCGCCAAAATGCACGTGCGCGCCGTCATCGCTCCACACCAAGGTGTTGGGAATGCCCAGCCCTTGCAGCAGCGGCGTGACGTGTGCGTTGGCATCGATCCGAAACAGGCCGCCGGAACGCCGCGTAATCGGCAGGTCTTCACCCTGCTCACCAATATTGTTCTGCATGGTGCCCAACCACAGGCGGCCCTGGGCATCGCAGCGCGCTTCATTGCCACGGTTACCCGGTTGCGGGTCGGCCACGCACAGCAGCGTGAGGGCTTCGGTTTCCAGGTTCAGCCGGTACACGCCGCTGCTCAGCGTGACCAGCGCACCGCCACCTTCACAGGGGATAAAGGCCGAGACATGCTCGGGCAACTGCCAGATCTGCAACTGCCCGCCCATCAGGCGCAGCGCCTGTTTGCCGGCGATATTCACCCAATACAGCGCCTGGGTCGGCACGTCCCAGAACGGGCCCTCCCCCAACTGCGCACGGTGCGCAGTGACTGCGGTACACGACATAAAACCTCCTGGTGTTACAGCGGGTCGCGCGATGGCGTGCCATCCACCAGCCGCTGGATGCGCAACGGGTTGGCGTTTTTCAACGCGTCGGGCAGCAGGCTATCAGGGTAATTCTGCAAGCACACCGGGCGCAGGAAACGGTCGATGGCCAGGGTGCCGACCGAGGTGCCACGGGCATCGGAAGTGGCCGGGTACGGGCCGCCGTGGACCATCGAATCACAGACCTCCACGCCGGTCGGGTAGCCGTTGAGCAGGATGCGCCCGACTTTCTGCTCCAGCAGCGGCGTCAGTTCAGTGAACTGCTGCAGGTCGGCCGGTTCAGCAATGAGCGTCGCAGTGAGCTGACCGTGCAGGCCGTGCAAGGCGTCGCTGAGCTGGGCCTGATCGGCGACCTCGACAAACACCGTGGCAGGGCCGAACACCTCTTCCTGCAACACCTCATCACCGTCGATCAGCAAGCGCACGTCGGCCTTGAACAGCTGCGGCTGCGCCTGACTGCCCACTTGAGCGCTGCCCGCCAGGTGTTGGATGCCAGGGTGCGCCAAGAGTTTTTCCAAGCCTTTGCCATAACTGCCCAGCGTGCCGGTATTAAGCATGGTTTGCGGAGGCTGTTCACCGATCAGTTGCGCCACCTGTTGGGTAAACGCGCTGAACTGTGGCGAGGCAATACCGATCACCAGGCCAGGGTTGGTGCAGAACTGGCCACAGCCCTGCACCACCGAGGCGGTGAGGTCGCGGGCGATGGTCTCGGCCCGGGCGTTCAAGGCCTGGGGCAGCACAATCACCGGGTTGATGCTCGACATCTCGGCAAACACCGGGATCGGCTGCGGGCGTGCCGCCGCCATATCACACAGGGCACGGCCGCCCTTGAGCGAGCCGGTAAAACCCACGGCCTGGATCGCCGGGTGCTTGACCAGCGCCTCACCGACGCCGCCACCGAAGATCATGTTGAACACACCCGCCGGCATCTCGGTGGCCTCGGCCGCCCGAATGATTGCATCGGCCACCCGCTCGGCCGTCGCCATATGCCCGCTGTGGGCCTTGAACACCACCGGGCAGCCGGCCGCCAGCGCGGCGGCGGTGTCGCCGCCGGCGGTGGAAAATGCCAACGGGAAGTTGCTCGCGCCAAACACCGCCACCGGGCCGAGACCGATGCGGTATTGGCGCAGGTCCGGGCGCGGCAGGGGTTGGCGGTCGGGCAAGGCTCTGTCGATGCGCGCACCGTAAAAGTCACCGCGACGCAGCACCGTGGCGAACAGGCGCATCTGGCCGCTGGTGCGCCCGCGCTCGCCTTTGATGCGCGCTGCAGGCAATGCGGTTTCGCGGCAAACCAACTCGATAAAATCATCCCCCAGCGCGTCCAGCTCATCGGCTACCGCTTCAAGGAACTGCGCGCGACGCGAGGCACTCAATGCCCGATACGCGGGATACGCGGCAGCGGCGGCCTTGGCGGCGGCATCCACCTCGGCGGGCGTGGCCTGATAGAAATCCTGAGGCAAAGCCTCGCCGGTGCCGGCATCGACGCTTTTCAGGGTGATGCTGCCCTGGGCGCTGCGCTGGCCGCCGATGTAATTGTGGCCGAGTAACGGATTCATGCTGATCTCCTTAAAGGCTGATGACAGTGCCAGGTTCGAACGCCGCTTCGGCGCTGCCGACCCGATTGACCAGCGGTGCGCCGAACTCGGCCTGGCTGATCTCGAACACATCCCCCGGCTGGGTACGTATACCGTCGGCGAATGACAGGGTGGCGGTGCCGAAGAAATGAATGTGCACGTCGCCCGGGGTCAGGAACTGGCTGTATTTGAAATGGTGATACTCGAGGTTTTCCAGGCTGTGGCACATGTTCGCCTCGCCACTGAGAAATTCGCTTGCCCATAGCTCCTGGCCGTCTCGAAGAATGCGGCTGGTGCCGGCCAGGTGCTGGGGCAACTCACCCACGCGCAACTCCGGGCCATAGCTGCAACTGCGCAACTTGGAATGGGCCAGGTACAGGTAATTCTTGCGTTCCATGATGTGGTCGGAGAACTCGTTGCCCACCGCATAACCCAGGCGATAGGGTTTGCTGTCTCGGCCGATCACGTACAGCCCGCCGATTTCCGGCTCTTCACCGGCGTCTTCGGCAAAGGCCGGCACCGGGAATGCCTGGCCTGGGCGCACGACAATACGGCCATCGCCCTTATAGAACCATTCCGGTTGCACGCCGGCTTGGCCGGCCGCTGGCTTGCCGCCCTCCACGCCCCATTTGAAAATACGCATGGTGTCGGTCAAGGCGCTGTCGTCACCGGCCTGATGCATTTTATCGCGGGCCGAGGCGCTGCCCAGGTGCGTCAGGCCAGTGCCGCTGATCAGCATGTGCGCAGGGTCCGGATGGTCCAGCGGCGGCAGGACTTTGAGGTCCGCCAACAGCGCAGCGTAGTCATGACTGTCGCCCAGCCCCAGGCTGTCGACCTGTTGCGCCAGGCCCACACCGGCATCGATGGCGGCCAGCGCCAATTCGCGCACGCTGCGTGCGGTGTGCACTTCGCGCAGTGTGTTGCCTTGCACCACGCCGACACGACGCTCACCGTTACGCAATTCGAACTGAACTAAACGCATCAAACTTCTCCAGGATTAAGTACGTGTGGCGCCTCGGGCGCTGGCGGCAAACTGGTCGGCGGGCAGCACATGCTTGCGTTCCAGCACGCGGTACACCACAGCGGTCAAGAACAGCCCGAACACCATGACGCCGGCCAAAAAATACAGGCCCGAAGCCAGGTTGCCGGTGTATTCCTTGAGCGCGCCGATCACGAACGGGCCGATATAGCCGCCCAGGTTGCCCACCGAGTTAATCAAGGCAATGCCCGCCGCCGCACTGGCACCGGCAAAAAACCGCCCCGGCAAGGTCCAGAACACCGCCGTGCAGGAAAACAAGGCAAACGCCGCCAGGCACAGCGCCGCCATTTGCAGCACCGGCACGCTCAGCCAGGCACTGCAAAACAAGCCGATGGCGCCGAGCACATAGAGCACGGCAAGGTGGCCATACCGATCGTTCAAGCGGTCGGAACTGCGCGGGATGATCAGCAGCCCGATGATGCCGAAAATGTAGGGCACGGCCGAGATAAAACCGGTCACCAGGTCAGTGCCGCCGAACTGTTTGATCAGGGTCGGCAACCACAGGCCCAGGCCATAGATGCTCAAGGTCACCGGCAGGTAGAACAGCGCCAGCAGCAACACGCGCTTGTCCTTGAGGGCATGCAGCGGGTTGCCGTGGCGGGTCTGACCGTAGGCTTGCAGGTCTTTGGCCAGCTCAGCGGTCAGCCAGGTTTTCTCGTCTTCGCTCATCCAGTTGACCTGCCTGGGGCCGTCCGGCAGAAAGCGCAGCACCGGCCAGGTCAGCAACAACGCCGGTGTGCCGATCACGATAAACAGCCATTGCCAGCCGTGCAGCCCGAGGATGCCGTCCATGCCCAGCAGGCCGCCGGACACGGGCCCGGTGATCATCATGGCAATCGGCTGGGAGAGAATGAACAGCCCCAGGATCTTGCCGCGATGGCGCACCGGGAACCACTGGGTGATGTAGTACAGCACGCCCGGAAAGAACCCGGCTTCGGCCGCGCCGAGCAAAAAGCGCATCACATAAAAGCTGTGCGGCCCCTGCACGAAGGCCATGCCAATGGTGATGGCGCCCCAGGTGAGCATGATCCGTGCAAACCAGCGCCGCGCGCCGAAGCGGTCGAGCATCAGGTTGCTGGGGATTTCAAACAGGAAGTAGCCAATAAAGAACAACCCCGCCCCCAAGCCATAGGCAGCGTCGCCGATGCCGACGTCGGCGCCCATGTGCAGCTTGGCAAACCCAACCGCCGAGCGGTCCACGTAGGCGATCAGGTACAGCAGGATCAGGAAGGGAATCAGTTTCAGCGTGATACGCCGAACAAGCCGCAATTCCTGGCTCATGGGGTCGATCTCCGATTGTTGTTTTTATAGAAGCTCGGGGGCTGCCTCTCGCGAACATCCGCCAGGGTCACACCTCAATTAAGCAGGACTATATAGTATGACTATTTGCAAAACAACACTTCCAAAGCTGCGATTTTGCGCTTATGTTTAAGCGCATATAGAACATATAGTCATACAATAAGAGAGTCGATCATGCCTGATAAAAAGCCCGCCCTCCGCTCCGCCCAGTGGTTTGGTACCGCCGACAAGAACGGTTTCATGTACCGCAGCTGGATGAAGAACCAGGGCATTGCCGACCATCAGTTCCATGGCAAACCGATCATCGGCATCTGCAACACCTGGTCGGAACTGACCCCGTGCAACGCGCACTTCCGCCAGATCGCCGAGCACGTCAAACGCGGTGTGATCGAAGCCGGTGGTTTCCCGGTGGAATTCCCGGTGTTCTCCAATGGCGAATCCAACCTGCGCCCCACCGCCATGCTCACCCGCAACCTGGCGAGCATGGATGTCGAGGAAGCCATTCGCGGCAACCCCATCGACGGTGTGGTGCTGCTCACCGGCTGCGACAAAACCACCCCGGCGCTGCTGATGGGCGCGGCCAGTTGTGACGTGCCGGCCATCGTGGTCACCGGCGGGCCGATGCTCAACGGCAAGCACAAGGGCCAGGACATCGGCTCGGGCACGGTGGTGTGGCAACTGAGCGAACAGGTCAAGGCCGGCACCATCACCCTTGACGATTTCCTTGCAGCCGAAGGCGGCATGTCGCGCTCGGCGGGCACCTGCAACACCATGGGCACTGCATCGACCATGGCCTGCATGGCCGAAGCACTCGGCACTTCCCTGCCCCACAACGCAGCGATTCCGGCGGTGGATGCGCGGCGCTATGTGCTGGCGCATATGTCCGGCATGCGCGCGGTCGAGATGGTGCGTGAAGATTTGAAACTGTCGAAAATCCTTACCAAGGAGGCGTTCGAAAACGCGATCCGGGTGAATGCGGCCATCGGCGGTTCGACCAACGCGGTGATCCACCTTAAAGCCATCGCCGGGCGTATTGGTGTCGAGCTTGACCTGGACGATTGGACCCGCATGGGCCGTGGTGTGCCGACCATCGTCGACCTGCAGCCGTCGGGGCGTTTCCTGATGGAAGAGTTCTACTACGCCGGCGGCCTGCCGGCTGTGCTGCGCCGTCTGGGCGAAGCCAACCTGATCCCGCACCCGAATGCCCTGACGGTGAATGGCAAGTCGTTGGGCGAAAATACCCAGGACTCGCCGATCTATGGCCAGGACGAAGTGATCCGTACCCTCGACAACCCGATCCGTGCCGACGGCGGTATTTGCGTATTGCGCGGCAACCTGGCGCCGCTCGGCGCTGTGCTCAAGCCGTCCGCCGCCAGCCCCGAGTTGATGCAGCACCGTGGCCGCGCGGTGGTGTTCGAGAACTTCGACATGTACAAGGCACGCATCAATGACCCGGCGCTGGACGTGGATGCCAACTCGATTCTGGTCATGAAAAACTGTGGGCCCAAGGGTTACCCGGGCATGGCCGAAGTCGGCAACATGGGCCTGCCCGCCAAGCTGCTGGCCCAGGGCGTGACCGACATGGTGCGCATTTCCGATGCACGCATGAGCGGCACCGCCTACGGCACGGTGGTGCTGCACGTGGCGCCGGAAGCCGCCGCCGGTGGGCCGCTGGCCACGGTGCAGGAAGGTGACTGGATCGAGCTCGACTGCGCCAACGGCCGGTTGCACCTGGATATCCCCGACGCCGAACTGGCGGCGCGCATGGCTGACCTGGCGCCACCGCAAAACCTGATCGTCGGCGGCTACCGCCAGCTGTATATCGATCACGTGCTGCAGGCCGATCAAGGCTGCGACTTCGACTTCCTGGTGGGCTGCCGTGGCGCTGAAGTCCCCCGGCATTCCCACTAATTGGGATGCTATGATGCCGCGAACCTAAGCCAGAGCCTCCCCGTCGTTATGGATCACCAGCCGCCCAAGCCGCGCAAGAGCCAGCATGCCCAGATCGTTCAGGACTTGGGCATGCACATCGTTTCCGGGCGCTTCAAGCCCGAAGAACGCCTGCCCATGGAAGCCACGCTGTGCGAGGAATACCAGGTCAGCCGCTCGGTGTTGCGTGAGGCGACCCGCGTACTCAGTGCCAAGGGCCTGGTGTATTCCAAGCCACGGGTGGGCGCGGTGGTGCGTCCACGGGTGAAATGGCATTTGCTTGACCCGGATGTGCTGTCCTGGCTGATGCAGTCCACGCCCCACAGCGAATTTTTCAACACCCTGGCCGGCGTGCGACGCATCCTCGAACCGGAAATCGCCGCCATGGCCGCGACCACGGCCACAGCTGAAGACATCGCCACCATCGAACACGCTTACCTGGGCATGGAAACCGCCAAGACCCACGACGACCTGCTGCAGGCCGACCTGGACTTCCACCGTGCCATCGCCGATGCGACCCGCAACGATTTGCTCGCCTACATGTGCAACATGCTGTCGTTGCCGCTGCGCGAATCGATCAACATCACCAACCGCCGCCCCGACATCCAGGGCCTGAGCCTGCCCCGCCACAAAGCGATCCTCACCGCCATCCAGAACCGTGACGCCCTCGGCGCCCGGCACGCCTCGCTGGTGCAACTGGATGACACGCGGGTGGCGCTGGACACGGTGATGAACGTGCTCACGCCGCTGTAAATTGATCGTCTACGCTCAGAGGGTCAGTTCGAGGAACCGGCCACGCTGAGCACTCATTGGGCGACTGCACACCCGTGCGGGTTAATCGGCCTGCCCTCCAGATAGGCCCGATCCTTGCCATTTTGCTTGGCGCCATACAGGTTGCGATCAGCGTCCTTAAGCACCGCCGACATCTCGTCCCCCGCCGAAAAACGCGCCATTCCCGCGCTGCACGTGTAGTTGTGCGGCGCCGCTACACTGCGTCGGATCGCCTGCAACAAATCCCGTGCGAACTGACTGGCGACAGCCGGGTCGTCGCCCAACAACAGCACACCGAACTCTTCGCCGCCGATCCTGCCGAAACTGTGGCTGCCCTTGGCGGTTTTCAGGCAGGTGGCCATGGCGCAAAGAATGCTGTCGCCCACATCGTGGCCATACCGGTCATTCTTGAGTTTGAAACTGTCGATATCCAACATCATGAAATAGCCGCTCTGGCCACTGGCGATCAGCGCGTCAAAGCCCTGCATGAAGGCGCGCCGGTTGAGAATGGAGGTCAGGTAGTCCGTCTCTGCCAGCTCGCGAAACTCGCTTTCTACCAGCAACACCGAGCGCAAGTTCTTCAAATAGGAAAAACTCAGAATAAAGCCGATGGCCACCGACGCGACGCAAAAAATATACAGATAGACCTGGGCATCGCCGTAAATGTCCGCCTGGATGCACGGCCATAAAATCAACCAGACCAACGTGGCGCAGGCCAGGTAATCCTGCACACTGATAAACAGGATGGCGCTGCTGATCACCAGGATAACCGCCAGCGGCAAGCCAAACAGGCGCAACTCCCCATGCGCGCTGATGACATAGGCAAACCCCACGGACAGCAGCACCACGTATACAACCCCGAGCGCACGCCACAGGTAAAAGTGCGGAGTCATGTGGTGCAGTCGACACACCGCCAACAGGCACAGGCTGATCGCCACCAAATATACATCCAGCTGCATATCCGGATGAATCAACAACACCCCGAGCCAGGCAATAATCCCGATTAACTCGGCCTGAGTGACCGCTGGCGACAGTAACCGACGCATCCGTGGCCTTAACTTCAAGTTAGCAGGCATCCCTTTCCCCTCTTTCAACCGCGTGCAGGCCCACCGCAAATGAAAACGCCATAAACCGTCTTACCAGGCGAACAAAAGCCGGCAGCACTTCCAGCTGTTTTTTTGCATGCACTTTGAAATAGCCCTTCTCGACGCCCTCGCGGACCATTCGAATAATATGGGTTTTCGATACCGACAGCTGCTGGGCGAGCGCAAGATAAGATGACGACTTGAAGGTCATGCGCTCGTTTTCCGGTGAAAAGGCATCGTTATAAATCGCCAGCATCAACAAATGCCCTGCATCTTTCTTCACCAGCCAATAACAGTCGGGCAGCAACACATCAACGGTCATTTCGTCGGCCAGGATCTGCGCGAAGCCTTTGAAGTAAAGGGCCAGAAAACGGCGGTCATCCATCTCGCGCATTGTGCGAAACAGGTCTTTTTCAGGGCACATCAACGCCAGCGAGTCGGTAATTGACGTCAGCATCAGCCGCACTTCCCGACAGGCTTCGTCCGAGGGCGCATACACCCTGAAACGGCTGTCCTCCGGGTGCGCGTCGACCTCCATGAAGCCCAGCGCCCGAAACAGCAGGAAGATCGATTCCAGGCTGTTTCTTGAGCAATACCCGCGCGCCACACAGAAGGCTTTCACCTCGCAAAGCAAGGCTGTCGGTTTGGAAAAGTACTCGCTGAAAAGTGCAAAAGAGACCATCAAACGGCTGTATTTCATTGCACTTTTGTAGAAAAACGGGCGTTTCGAGTAAGGGCCTAGAAGCACCTGATAATGCGCCCGAATACAAGATTCAAAGTCCTCATGACGTTCAAGCGCTTGTGCAGTATTACCAATATCCAACTTTAACGAACTGACGTGCATGAAAGAGCCCTGATCAACCAACTTCATCCCACTGATCTAGACTACGAAGTTCACGTAGTCAGGTCCCAAAACAAATCACGTCGTAAAACGGTCCTTGATGGCGCTTTGCCTTTGAGGCCAATGTACAGTGATTGCCGTGCGGCACAGCATCATTACCAAAGTTGTTCCAACTGCACTTCCTGGGCTATTTGCTAACGCGCAAGCGTTGCACTTGCTTGAAATAGCAGTGCAAAGATTGCAGGTGAAGCAGCGCCAATAAATGGCGTCAGAAATATGACCGCGAACCTTCACCGCCTGCGGGCGTCCGAGCTAGGGTGTTTATTGCCCATCGCTCGCTGTGAGGTCCTCGTTTGAAAGCCGCCATCATCAAAAAGTACCGCCTGATTATCAAAACCATGGGCTATGTGGGTTGGGCCTTGTTCTGGCTGTTGTTGTGGGATGTGGCCGTCACGGTCGATTTCATGTTGTTCCTGACCACCAAGATCAACTTGCCGCTGATGCCGCTGACCCTGCTGGGTTCGGCGCTGGTGGTGTTGATCAGCTTTCGTAACAGCAGCGCCTATAACCGCTGGTGGGAAGCACGCACGTTGTGGGGCGCGATGGTGAATAACTCGCGCAGTTTCGCCCGCCAGGTGCTGACACTGCTGGATGACCCCGAGGGCGAGGTAAACCCGGTCAAGGCCACCCTGTTGCGCCGCCATGTGGCTTATGTGAACTGCCTGGCGGCGCACCTCAAGGGCCGGCCGTGCCCGGATGAAGTGCGTGCGTTTATCCCCGCCGAAGAGTTTGCGCGCAATGGCGCCACCAACAACTTTGCCAATGACATCCTCACCGGTTCAGCGACGTTGTTGGCCCGCGAATACAAGGCCGGGCACCTGGACAGTATTCGCCTGGCGCGGCTGGAGTCGACACTGGTGGACCTGTCCAACGCCCAAGGCGGCATGGAGCGTATCGCCAATACGCCACTGCCCTACCCTTACGTGTATTTCCCGCGGCTGTTTATCTCGCTGTTCTGCCTGATCGTGCCGGTGGGCCTGGTGGAATCCCTGGGCTGGTTCACGCCGTTGGCCTCGACCGTGGTGGGCTTTATGCTGCTGGCGATCGAACGCATCGGCACCGACCTGCAAAGCCCGTTTCATTCCAGCGAACACCAGATCCAGATGGAAACCATCTGCGAAACCATCGAGAAGAACCTGCAGTCGATGCAGCGTGATGCGCTGGCTTAAGCTCAAGGTGCTTTTAATTCAAGAACCTATCATTTTTACCAGTGCCCCTGACGCGCGGTTTTGACTAGCCTGTAGCGCATCTATCCAAGGAGGTACACCGCATGCAGGTTCACGAAGGTTATGCCGATTTCCGTGGCTACCGGACATGGTTCCGGGTCACCGGCGACTTGAAGTCCGGGCGCCTGCCCTTGATCATCGCCCACGGCGGCCCCGGCTGCACCCATGACTACGTCGACAGCTTCAAGGACCTGGCCGATACGGGGCGCGCGGTGGTGCACTATGACCAACTCGGTAATGGCCGCTCCACCCATCTGCGCGACGCACCCGCTGACTTCTGGAACGTGGAGCTGTTCCTGGCCGAGTTGAACAACCTGATCGAGCATTTGCACGTCAGCGAGTACGCGCTGCTGGGCCAGTCCTGGGGCGGCATGCTCGGTGCTGAACACGCGGTGCGCCAGCCCGCCGGTTTAAAGGCATTGATCATCGCCAATTCGCCGGCCTCCATGGACCTGTGGCGCGCCGCCGCGAATGAGCTGCGTCAGGCACTGCCGGCCGAGGTGCAGGCTACCCTGCTGCGCCATGAGGCGGCCGGCACCACCGACAGCGCCGAGTATCACGCGGCCTCGCAGGTGTATTACGCCCGCCACGTCTGCCGCCTCCAGCCGGAACCCGCCGAAGTGCTGCGCACCAATGCCGCCATCGAAGACGACCCGACCGTGTATCACACCATGAATGGGCCCACCGAATTCCATGTGATCGGCAGCCTGCGCCACTGGAGCATCATCGAGCACCTGCCACGCATCCAGGTGCCGACGTTGTTGATCTCCGGCCGTTTTGATGAAGCCACACCCGCCACGGTGCAGCCGTTTGCCGATGGCATCCGCGACGTGCGCTGGCAGATTTTTGAGCAGTCGAGCCATATGCCCCATGTTGAGGAGCGTGAGGCGTGCATGGCGTGTGTGGAGGGGTTTCTGGCACACGTGGAGTCATAGTCAAATTGAGCTTTGTCGCTGGCGCTCTACGCTAAAGCCAATGTGGAATGGGATTTCTGTGGGAGCGCATTGCATCAGGTAGACAGGCTTTGGCTTTGCACTTGATCTGGCTTTTGCTTCAACCACTCGATTTTTGACGCTGGGGACATCTGTGTTCGCATCGATGCCCCTGCGAACCGGGTTTTGCTGTTGTGCCCGCATTTGTAAAAGACTATTACGCCGCATAATGTACTAACTGGTTACTTATATTGCTAAAATCGCGTCTTTGCCCTCTCACCTTCGAGTCCTGTCGACATGAAAAGAGCATCGCGCGCCGCTGGCGCCTCTAGATTTCTCCTGCTGGGCCTGGGCGTGGTTATCGCCCTGCTCGGCGTAGCGCTGGCTGTGGGCGGCGCCAAGCTGGTCAGCCTGGGCGGTTCCTGGTACTTCCTGGTCGGTGGCGTGGCCATGGCCGTTTCCGGCTTGTTGATCGCACGGCGCAAGCCTGCGGGTGCCTGGCTGTTCGCCGCGTTCCTGGTCGGCACGGCCGTATGGGCGATTGCGGATGTGGGCCTGGTGTACTGGCCGTTGTTCTCGCGGCTGTTCATGTTTGCGGTGATCGGCCTGGTGGTGGCGCTGGTGTATCCGCTGCTGGTCGGCCGACCGGCGCGCGGCGCCTATGGCGTTGCCGCCGTGCTGGCAGTCGGCGTGGCGGTGGCGGCGGGCAATATGTTCGTGGCGCACCCAAGCGTTGCGCCTACCGGCAAAGGCCCAGGCATCACGCCAGTGGCCGCTGCCGATGCGCAGAAAGATTGGGCGCATTACGGCAACACCGAAGGTGGCAGCCGTTTTGCGGCGCTGGACCAGATCAACCGCGACACCGTCAATAAGCTCAAAGTGGCGTGGACCTACCACACCGGCGACGTGGCCATCAGCGACGGCAACGGCGCCGAAGACCAACTGACGCCCCTGCAGATCGGCAACAAGGTGTTTATCTGCACGCCGCACAACAATCTGATTGCCCTGGATGCCGACACCGGCAAAGAGCTGTGGAAGAACGAAGTCAACGCCAAATCGGCGGTCTGGCAGCGTTGCCGTGGCATGGCGTATTTCGATGCCACTGCGCCGATTGCCCAGCCCACCCAGCCAAACAGCTCGCCGATCATTGCTGCCAGCGTACCAGCCGGCGCGCAATGCCAGCGCCGCTTGCTGACCAACACCATTGATGCGCGCCTGATCGCGGTGGATGCCGACACCGGCAAGTTCTGCGAAGACTTCGGTACCCACGGCCAGGTGGACCTCAAAGCCGGCCTGGGCAATGTACCCGACAGCTACTACCAACTGTCCTCGGCACCCTTGATCGCCGGCACCACCGTGGTGGTTGGCGGCCGCGTGGCGGATAACGTGCAAACCGATATGCCCGGCGGTGTGATCCGCGGCTTCGACGTGATCAGCGGCCAGATGCGCTGGGCCTTCGACCCGGGCAACCCGGAAGACAAGCAAGCCCCGGCAGCCGGCAGCACCTACGTGCGCAGCACGCCGAACAGCTGGGCACCGATGTCTTATGACCCGCTGATGAACACGGTCTTCCTGCCGATGGGCAGCTCGTCCACCGACATCTACGGCGTTGAACGGACCCAACTGAACCACAAATACGGCGCTTCGGTGCTGGCGCTGGACGCCTCCACCGGCGCAGAAAAGTGGGTGTACCAGACCGTCCACAATGACCTGTGGGACTTCGACCTGCCGATGCAGCCGAGCCTGATCGACTTCACCCCGCCGGGCAGCGACAAGGCCGTACCGGCGGTGGTGATCGGCACCAAGGCCGGGCAGATCTATGTGCTCGACCGCGCCACCGGCGAGCCGCTGACCGACGTGAAGGAAGTACCGGTCAAGGCCGCCAACATCCCCAACGAGCCTTACTCGCTGACCCAGCCGAAATCGGTGGGCATGCCGCAGATCGGTGCGCAGACGCTGACCGAATCGGACATGTGGGGCGCCACACCATTTGACCAATTGCTGTGCCGTATCGACTTCAAGGGCATGCGCTACGAAGGCCTGTACACCGCGCCAGGCACCGACAAGTCGCTGAGCTTCCCGGGCTCTTTGGGCGGCATGAACTGGGGCAGTATCTCCACCGACCCGGTGCACGGTTTCATCTTCGTCAATGACATGCGCCTGGGCCTGTGGATCCAGATGGTGCCGTCACAGAACAAGGCCCTGGCCGCCTCCGGTGGCGAAGCGCTGAACACCGGCATGGGCGCCGTGCCGCTCAAGGGCACGCCGTATGCAGTGAACAAAAACCGCTTCCTGTCGGTGGCCGGCATTCCGTGCCAGGCGCCGCCGTTCGGCACCCTGACCGCCATCGACATGAAGACCCAACAGATCGCCTGGCAAGTGCCGGTCGGCACTGTTGAGGACACCGGCCCGCTGGGCATCCGCATGCACCTGCCGATCAAGGTCGGCCTGCCGACGCTGGGCGGCACCTTGTCGACCCAGGGCGGGCTGATCTTTATCGCCGGCACCCAGGACTTCTACCTGCGCGCCTTCAACAGCGGCAACGGCGATGAAGTCTGGAAAGCCCGCCTGCCAGTAGGCAGCCAGGGCGGCCCGATGACCTATGTGTCGCCCAAAACCGGCAAGCAATACATCGTCATCACCGCCGGCGGTGCGCGTCAGTCCACTGACCGTGGCGACTACGTCATCGCCTACGCCCTGCCGTAACGCCCCTCTGTTCGCGCGGTGCTCCCCGCACCGCGCGCTTTTCTCTACATGCAGTTTGGAAGTCCACGCATGCCCCTCACTTCTCCTATGCCCTTGGGCCGCCTGGTGCTGGGCCTGGCCTTTGCTGCCGCCCTGCCCGTGCAAGCCGACGACACCACCCTCACCGGCGACTGGGGCGGCCTGCGCCGTGAACTCGACGAGCAAGGCATCCGCTTCACCGGCGACTACAGCGGCGAGACCGCCTACAACGCCGACGGCGGCCAACACCGCTCGGCGCGCTACTCGCAGAACATCAAGCTCGGTGTGCAGTTCGACCTCGGCAAGCTCTACGGCTTGACCAACGGCGAGCGCATTCAACTGACCATCAACGACCGGCGCGGCAACAGCGCCTCCGAAGACCTGGTGGGCAACCGCCTGCCGATCCAGGAAAACTACGGCGGCCTCTACACCCGTCTCACCGAGCTGAGCTACGAGCGCACGCTGTTCACGCCCGCGCTGAACATCAAGCTCGGTTACATGGCAATGGGCAACGACCTCGGCGGCCTCGACAGCGGCATCCTGTGCAACTTCATGAACGCCGGTTTCTGCGGGCACCCGCTGAACATGTCTGGTGGCAGCGGCTGGACCAACTACCCGAATGCACGCCTGGGGGCGCGGGTGAAATACGACTTTTCGCCAAACTGGCAGCTGCGCGTGGCGGCCTTCAATGTCGACCCCGACAGCAACGGCAACTCCAGCCGTGCCTGGCGCCTTACCCCCAAGCACACCACTGGCACCGTGGTGCCGATCGAGCTGGTGTACAAGCACGCGGGCACGCTGCCGGGTGAGTACAAGCTGGGCTATTACTACGACAGCTCCAATGTGAAGCGCATCGGCAGCAACAAAGACGTCAACGGGCGCGGCGGCCATTACCTGCTGATCGACCAGGCCATCTGGGCTTCCGGCACATCCGCAGGCCGTGTGCTGCACGCGTTCGGCCAGTATTCGGCGGCCAGTGAAGCCGCCTCGCCGTTCAGCAAGTGGTACGGCGCGGGCGTGGTGCTGTACAAACCGTTTGAAGGTCGCCCACGCGACACCGTCGCCCTGGGTTATGGCCGCGCGGTGCCGAACCCACGTAGCCGTGAGGTGCAAGAGTTGGCGGCGTTCAATGCCGGTGCGGACTACCCCAGCCTGAACAACGCCGAGCAATTGATCGAACTCAGTTATGGCTATCAGGCCACGCCGTGGCTGACGCTGCGCCCGGATGTGCAATACATTATCGAGCCGGGGGCGTTTTCCGGTGAGGACATCGATAACGCGCTGGTGCTGGGTTTGCAGGTCAAAGCCGTCTTCTAAAAGCCTGAAATGAGGATCGTTCCCACGCTCCGCGTGGGAATGCCTCATGGGACGCTCCGCGTCCCGCCCCCTGCGCATGTGTGACGCGGAGCGTCACGGGATGCATTCCCACGTGGAACGTGGGAACTATCTTAGCCAGCTCCCTCCGTTGTTCTACGGTGTACTTGCGCCATGCTGGTACTCGCGCGGCGTACAGCCAAACTCTCGCCGAAACACCGTGTGCAGGTACTGCGCCGATTTAAAGCCGCAATTGTGGGCAACGTCGGCGATCGCCAATGCATGGTCTTCCAGGCCCTTGGCCGCCGCCGCAAGTTTGAAGCGCAGAATCTCGTCATGCACGCTGCACCCACGCACCTTGCGAAAGTGCGACTCCAGGGATGAGCGCGATACACCCACATACGCCGCCACCTGCGCGGTCTTGATGCCCTGGCAGGCGTACTGGCGGATAAACAGCAGTGCCTGCATCACATACGGGTTGCCCAAGGGTTGATGCAAACTGGAGGCCTGCACATTGATCGCATCCGGCGGCACCAGGATCTGCGTGCCCGCGCAGGGTTTGCCGTGCAGCATCTGGTGCAACAGCGCGGCGGCCGTGCGGCCCATGGTCTCGGTGCCCTGGATCACCGAGCTGAGCGGCACGCGCGTGAGGGTACGGGTCAGCGGGTCGTTGTCGATGCCGATCAACGCCACTTCTTCCGGCACCGCGATGCCGGCGGTCAGGCAGGCTTGCAGCAATTGCCGGGCGCGGGCGTCGGTGACGGCGATGATGCCGATGGGCTTGGGCAAGGCTTGCAGCCAGGCAATCTGCTGCTCCACCGCGCTGTCCCACAGCGGCGCACTGGTGCCCAGCCCACGGTAAATCTCAACCTGCAAACCATCGCGTTGCATCAGGCGGCGAAAGGCTTTCTCGCGCTCCTGCGCCCAGCGGTTGGCCTGGGCTTCGGGCAGGCTGAAACAGGCAAAGCGGGTCAGGCCAGCCTCGATCAAGTGTTCGTACGCCAACTTGATCAGCGCATGGTTATCGGTGGCCACATAGGGAATGCCCTTGGGGTAGGCGCGTGCATCCTGATAGGAGCCGCCCACCGCCACCACCGGCAAATGAATATCGGCGAGCGCCTCGCCGATCAGCGGGTCATCGAAGTCGGCAATGATGCCGTCGCCCTGCCAGCGCTCGATGCCTCTCAAGCGGCACAAAAAGTCTTCCTCCAGGAACAAGTCCCAGGACACACGCGTGCTGCTCAGGTAATTGCCGATGCCAGTGATGATGCCGCGATCGTAGATTTTGCTGCCATTGAACAACAGGGCAATGCGGTGCACGGGCGGTAGGGTTTTCATTGTTTTTATCCTGGGGCCGGTCCCTACAGACTAGCCCCGGCTGGTCAAAATCGCACTACGTCCTGGTGATTTTCATAATCGGCAGTCCCAATGCCGTTGCTAGTATCGGGGCACCGCCAAGAACAATAAGGAAAACGCCATGCCGTACTTCCCAGGTGTCGAGAAGGTTCGCTTCGAAGGCCCCAGCAGCGACGCCCCCCTCGCCTTTCGCCATTACGATGCCAACAAACTGATCCTCGGCAAGCCCATGCGTGAACACCTGCGCATGGCCGCCTGCTACTGGCACACCTTTGTGTGGCCGGGGGCGGACATGTTCGGCATGGGCACCTTCAAGCGCCCGTGGCAGCGCAGCGGTGAGCCGATGGACGTGGCCATCGGCAAGGCTGAAGCGGCGTTCGAGTTTTTCTCCAAACTGGGCATTGATTACTACAGCTTTCACGACACCGATGTGGCGCCCGAAGGCAGCTCGCTCAAGGAATACCGCAACCACTTTGCCCAGATGGTCGACCACCTTGAGCGCCATCAGGAACAGACCGGCATTCAGTTGCTGTGGGGCACCGCCAACTGCTTCAGCCACCCGCGTTTTGCCGCCGGCGCCGCCAGCAACCCGGACCCGGAGGTGTTCGCCTACGCGGCCGCCCAAGTGTTCAGCGCGATGAACGCCACCCAACGCCTCAAGGGCGCCAACTATGTGCTGTGGGGCGGTCGCGAAGGCTACGAGACCCTGCTCAACACCGACCTCAAGCGCGAGCGCGAACAGCTCGGGCGCTTTATGCGCATGGTGGTGGAGCACAAGTACAAGATCGGTTTTAAAGGTGATTTGCTGATCGAACCCAAGCCCCAGGAGCCGACCAAGCACCAGTACGATTACGACAGCGCCACGGTGTTCGGTTTCCTGCATGAGTTCGGCCTGGAACACGAGATAAAAGTGAACATCGAGGCCAACCACGCGACCCTGGCCGGGCACAGTTTTCACCATGAAATTGCCACCGCCGTGTCCCTCGGAATTTTCGGCAGCATCGACGCCAACCGTGGCGACCCGCAGAACGGCTGGGACACCGACCAGTTCCCCAACAGTGTCGAGGAAATGACCCTGGCCACCTATGAAATCCTCAAGGCCGGGGGTTTCAAGAACGGCGGCTACAATTTTGATTCCAAGGTGCGTCGCCAGAGCCTGGATGAGGTTGACCTGTTCCACGGGCATGTCGCGGCCATGGATGTGCTGGCCCTGTCCCTGGAACGCGCTGCTGCCATGGTGCAGAACGACCGCTTGCAGCAGTTCAAGGACCAGCGTTATGCCGGGTGGCAGCAGCCCTTGGGCCAGGCGGTGTTGACCGGTGAATTCAGCCTGGAATCGTTGGCGGAGCACGCGTTTGCCCATGAGCTGAACCCGCAGGCCGTGAGTGGCCGTCAGGAGATGCTCGAAGGCCTGGTCAACCGGTTTATCTACACCTGACCGCCCGCTGCTTTTGTGGCGAGCGGACCTCTGTGGCGAGCGGGCTTGCCCCGCGTTGGGGCGCGAAGCGGCCCCTGTTACTGGCAACTCGGTTTTAACAGATACACCGCATCGCCTGGTTTCAGGGCCGCTTCGCAGCCCAACGCGGGGCAAGCCCGCTCGCCACAGGTACGGTACATTCATCAAGTAAGTGTCTTTCCAACAACAATAAAAGGACGCACCACCATGAAAGCATTCAAACGCACCCTGCTTGCTTCTGCCCTGGCCCTGCTCGCCCTGCCGGTGATGGCCGACTCCGCCCACCCGAAAATCGGCTTTTCCATTGACGACCTGCGCCTGGAGCGCTGGTCCCGCGACCGCGACTACTTCGTCGCCGCCGCCGAAAAGCTCGATGCCAAGGTATTTGTGCAGTCGGCCGATGCCAACGAGCAGAAGCAAATCTCCCAGATCGAAAACCTCATCTCCCGTGGAGTCGACGTGATCGTCATCGTGCCGTTCAACGCCACCGTGCTGACCAACGCCGTCGCCGAGGCCAAGAAGGCCGGGATCAAAGTGGTGTCCTATGACCGCCTGATCCTCAACGCCGACATTGACGCCTACATCTCCTTCGATAACGAAAAAGTCGGCGAGATGCAGGCCAACGGCGTGCTGCAAGCGGCGCCCAAGGGCAACTACTTTTTGCTCGGCGGCGCCCCCACCGACAACAACGCCAAGGTACTTCGCGAAGGCCAGATGAAGGTGCTGCAGCCGGCCATCGACAAGGGCGATATCAAGATTGTCGGCCAACAGTGGGTCAAGGAATGGAACCCCACCGAGGCCCTGAGCATCGTTGAAAACGCCCTGACCCGAAACGACAACAAGATTGACGCCATTGTGGCCTCCAACGACGCCACCGCCGGCGGCGCGATCCAGGCCCTGGCCGCGCAGAAGCTCGCGGGCAAGGTGCCAATCTCCGGCCAGGACGCCGACCTCGCCGCCGTCAAGCGCGTGATCGACGGCACCCAGACCATGACCGTGTACAAGCCGCTCAAGCTGATCGCCACCGAAGCCGCGAAACTCTCGGTGCAACTGGCGCGGAATGAAAAACCCACCTACAGCTCGCAATACGACAATGGCAGCAAAAAAGTCGACACCATCCTGCTCACGCCGACCCCACTGACCAAGGCCAATATCGACCTGTTGGAGAAGGACGGTTTCTATACCAAAGAGCAGATTGCCGGGCAGTGAACGCCATGGCCGACTACTTGCTGCAAATGAACGGCATCGTCAAAACGTTTGGCGGTGTCAACGCCCTGAACGGCATCGATATCAAGGTACGGCCGGGGGAATGCGTCGGCCTGTGCGGTGAAAACGGCGCCGGTAAATCCACCTTGATGAAGGTGCTGTCGGCGGTCTACCCGTATGGCACCTGGGAGGGCGAAATCCTCTGGGACGGGCAGCCGCTTAAAGCCCATTCCATCAGCGAAACCGAGGCCGCCGGCATCGTCATTATTCACCAGGAGCTGACCCTGGTGCCGGACTTGTCGGTGGCCGAAAACATCTTCATGGGCCACGAACTGACCTTGCCCGGTGGGCGCATGAACTACCCGGCCATGCTGCAGCGCGCCGAAACGCTGATGCGCGAACTCAAGGTGCCGGACATGAATGTGGCGCTGCCGGTGTCGCAATACGGCGGCGGTTACCAGCAACTGGTGGAAATCGCCAAGGCGCTGAACAAACAGGCGCGCCTGTTGATCCTCGACGAGCCCTCCTCGGCCCTGACCCGTTCGGAAATCGAAGTGCTGCTCGACATTATCCGAGGCCTCAAGGCCAAGGGCGTGGCCTGCGTGTACATCTCCCACAAGCTCGATGAGGTGGCGGCCGTGTGCGACACCATCGCAGTGATTCGCGATGGCAAGCACATCGCGACCACGGCCATGGCCGACATGGATATCGCGCAGATCATCACGCAGATGGTCGGCCGCGAGATGAGCAACCTTTACCCCACCGAGCCCCATGCCGTCGGCGAGGTGATTTTCGAGGCACGCAACGTCACCTGCTATGACGTCGACAACCCCAAACGCAAACGGGTGGACGATGTTTCTTTCGTGCTCAAGCGCGGGGAAATCCTCGGCATTGCCGGGCTGGTGGGTGCCGGGCGCACGGAACTGGTGTCGGCCTTGTTCGGCGCCTACCCCGGCCGCTACAGCGCCGAGGTGTGGCTGGACGGGCAACTGATCGACACGCGCACGCCGCTCAAATCGATCCGCGCCGGGCTGTGCATGGTGCCCGAAGACCGCAAGCGCCAGGGCATCATCCCCGACTTCGGCGTGGGCCAGAACATCACCCTGGCGGTGCTCGACCGCTACGCCCATATGACCCGCATCGACGCCGAAGCCGAACTGGGCAGCATCGACCAGCAAATCGCGCGCCTGCACCTCAAGACCGCCAGCCCGTTTTTGCCGATCACCAGCCTGTCCGGCGGCAACCAGCAAAAGGCCGTGCTGGCGAAAATGCTCATGGCCAAGCCCCGCGTGCTGATCCTCGACGAGCCCACGCGCGGCGTGGATGTGGGCGCCAAGTACGAGATCTACAAACTGATGGGCGCGCTGGCCGCCGAAGGCGTGTCGATCATCATGGTCTCTTCGGAACTGGCCGAAGTGCTGGGGGTTTCCAACCGCGTGCTGGTGATTGGCGACGGCCAGTTGCGCGGCGATTTCATCAATGAAGGGCTCACCCAGGAACAGGTGCTCGCCGCCGCGCTCAGCCATAACAATAACCACCGGAAAACCGCGTAGATGAATCAGGTCAAACTGCTTTTTACCCGCTACAAAATGCTCGCCCTGGTGATTGCGGTGGCGATCATCTGGGTGTTTTTCAGCTGGCAGACCGAGGGCGGCTTTCTCACGCCGCGCAACCTGTCCAACCTGCTGCGGCAGATGTCGATCACCGGGATCCTGGCGTGCGGCATGGTGCTGGTGATCATCAGCGGCGAGATCGATTTGTCGGTGGGTTCACTGCTGGGGTTATTGGGCGGGCTGGCGGCGATTCTGGACGTGGTCTACCACATTCCGCTGCTCGCCAACCTGAGCCTGGTGGCGCTGTGCGGCTTGATGATCGGCCTGGCCAACGGCTACATGACCGCCTACCTGCGCATCCCCTCGTTCATTGTCGGCCTGGGCGGCATGTTGGCGTTTCGCGGGATTCTGCTGGGGATTACCGGCGGCACCACCATTGCGCCGGTGTCGCCGTCGCTGGTGTATGTGGGCCAGGGGTATTTGCCGCATGCCGTCGGCGTAGGGCTGGGCGTGTTGCTGTTTGCCTTGACCCTGTTCCTGACCTGGAAGCAACGGCGCAACCGCGCCCTGCATGGCCTGGCGGCGCATTCGTTGGTGCGTGACCTGTTGCGCGTGGCTGTGATCGGCGCAGTGCTGGCCGGGTTCGTCACCACTCTCAACAGCTACGACGGCATCCCCGTGCCGGTGCTGCTGTTGCTGGTGCTGCTCGGCGTGTTCAGCTACGTCACCAGCCAGACCGTGTTCGGCCGCCGCGTGTACGCGGTGGGCAGCAATATGGAAGCCACACGCCTGTCGGGCATTAACGTGCAGGCGGTAAAACTGTGGATCTTCGGCATCATGGGCGTGATGTGCGCCCTCGCCGGCCTGGTCAACACCGCACGCCTGGCTGCGGGCTCACCGTCGGCGGGCAATATGGGCGAACTGGATGCGATTGCCGCGTGTTTTATCGGCGGCACCTCCATGCGCGGCGGCTCCGGCACGGTGTATGGCGCATTACTCGGGGCGCTGGTGATTACCAGCCTGGATAACGGCATGTCGATGCTGGACGTGGACAGTTACTGGCAGATGATTGTGAAGGGCAGCATTCTGGTGCTGGCGGTGTGGGTGGATGTGAGTACCCGGGCCGGGCGGCGCTGACTCACAGCCATAAAAAAGCCACTCGAATGAGTGGCTTCTTATTGGTAGGTCGATTAACTCAGCACAACATCACGCATTGGCGGGATGTAACCGTAGTCGTAGGCCTCCTGCACAAACGAGCGGTCACCCTTCAATACAATCCTCACCGTGGGCGCCTCGGTGCCGCCGATGCGATAGTCGTCGCCGGTGGTGGGCACGCTGTCGATAAACGACGTCACCAGGCCATTGGGCATCACGCAATGGGAATACGTCTGGAACGGCTGCGACGGTGGGTTGCCAAGTACCAACCCCGAGCCATTCATCGGCGTATAGGGGCCAAACAGCTGCTCGCTCACAAAACCGTAGACACCATCCGGCCCCGTCACGCCGTCCGCGTAGGTGAACTTGTGACTGATGGTAAACAGGTAGTACTGGTTGTCCTGGAACACGTAATGCGGGCGTTCGGTTTGATCGTTCACGCCAACCGCCGTCACCAGTGGCGGCAGGATTTCCCATTCTTCACCGCTGAGGTCCTTGGCCACGGCGATGCCAATGCAACCGACCTGATACCGCGCACCGCCGACATCTTCATGCCCTGGCGGCACCAGACCGAGTTCATCCGGGCCCACCGCGTGAGTGCCGCGTTCACCCGCGACATTGCCTTCAAACACCATGTACAACTTGCCGTCGTTGGGGTCGATAAACGGGCTGGGGTCGCGAAAGTTCCACGTCGCGTTCTGCGCTTCGGTCTGGTAATACGTGCCGTCGGCATCGAACAGCGGTTTGACTTCAGTAAAGCCCTCAAGGGTAACGCCGCTGTCGGAGGTGACCACCCGGCCCCTGACCTTGGCAATGGTGGCCCCCGGGGTTACGCAGGTGTAATACAGGTCGATATCGCCGTGGTTGTTGATCAGGATCGGCGTGCCTGCCCATTCACGAGTGGTCGGCGAAACCCCTTCGGCCATCACGCGGCCGCCGAAGACCCAGTCCTTGCCGGTGCGTGAGTACCAGTAGCAAATACGCGCATGGCCGTGGCGGTCTTCCCAATCACGCTTGATGTCGTAACGGCCATCGGCGTTGATAAATTGCGGATCATGCGGGCGACGGTCTGCAGTCAAGGTGAAGATAACCGACCAACCATCGACCGATACCACCGTGCCATCCAGTTCACGCAATGGCATGGTGTCCCAAATAAACAGGGTGTCACTCATGACAGGAAAGTCAGGACTCACTAACGGCTGTGTGGTCGTCGGGTCATTTTCATTAACTTTAAGCGCATCGGCCCGAGTCCAACGAGTGGGTGTGTGATTCGCATGTTTCATGATGATGTCCTTTTACTGACGCTTTAGTGACAAGCGAAGATTAAATAACACTCACAGCCAGCAACTTGATGCCGACTGAAAAGAGCGAGCCATTATTAGCCCTATAAGTGCGAAACAAGGTTTAACATGCAACCTATCGATCACAACATGAAGAATTATTTAAGCCACAAGTGCCATCACTGTATTGATATCCTTGATATAAAAACAGTGGCACTGCGTATGAATAACCTGATCAATAGAAAGCTAGCTACTCAACTACCGAACACCAGCGCCACTGCCTGAGCACCCGCGTTCTTTTGCGTGAATTCCCTGGCCTGAGCGGCAGTTTTCAATGTGTAGTTATAGTTGGAACGCGCTGTCCACTTGGCATTGGGCGACTTCTGGCGGGTGATGGCGGGCACACTGTTGGTGTCGGTGAACGTGCCAGTGCCTTTATCGTCCAACATGCCGTTATTCTGGCTGCCCTCGCCGAAGTAATTGCTTTCAGAAAGGATATTGGCGTTCTGTGCCAGGGTAAAACCCAGATGGAAGTTATTCACGTAGTTGTTATACACGTGGAAATAACCGTAGCGCATCAAACCCGGCGCGCGCACTTCCATGTTGTCAAAGCGGTTATGGCACAGGGTAAGACGCGGGTAGCCATTAAACTCCGATTTGTTGTCATCGGCCGGGTGACCGAAGATCAAACCGTATTTGTGGTTGCCGAAAAAGCAGTTGCTGATGGTCGCGTAGTCGGCCTTTTCACCGATATACACCAGTTTATCTTCACTGCCGTCCGTGGTAGACCAGTTGTGGCCGACAAAAGAGCAATGGTCGATCCAGTATTGACTGCCATAGTTCAGGTACACCTGGATATCGTCATTGGCCTTAATACTTGCCGAATGCTTGAAGATAATGTTTTGCAGAATAATATTCTGCGACTGCGCCGTGGCACGCAGGTGGATGTTCTCCAGCGTGCGGTTCTGGAAGGAGCCGATCAGGGTCTTGTTAGCCCCCATGTTCACCTTGGTCAGGCTTGCCGCCGAGATATTGCTGTTGATCACCAGCACCCGCGGGGTGGTGTCGCCAATATTGGCTTTGAGTTGGTCCAGCGTGGTGATACTGACCACCTGGCCCGCCCAGCCACCGGTGACTTTTGCCGCAAGGGCGAAACCGGTCAAGCCGGTGAGCTTGCTTTCTGGATACGACATGAGATCCCTCTCTTTCATAAAAAGCGGCTCGACAGTGCGAGCCCGCGCATTCAAGTTAATCCGTTAACTTGCACACAGTGTTTGGCGTGGCTGGTAATGCCGAGGTTGGCTGATCAGCGCTTAAACACTGTGTTTATATACAGTATTGGATATTGAGTACGCCGTCAACACGCTGCTGGAAATGGCCAAGACCACGGTGGATTGCTCCATCGAATGCCTGAAGCCCGCCAGGGCTATGGCTTAAACGCGGTAAAAAAAGTGGGAGCTGGCAAGCCAGCTCCCACCATTGACCTGCGGTGTATTTAAGTTACTTGGACACCGGCATCGCAAACTCCGCGCCCTGCTCGATGCTCTCCGACCAGCGCTGCATGATCGACTTCTGCTTGGTGTAAAAACGCACACCTTCCGTGCCGTAGGCATGCATGTCGCCAAACAGGCTCTTCTTCCAGCCACCAAAGCCGTGCCAGGCCATCGGCACCGGAATCGGCACGTTGATGCCGACCATGCCCACTTCGATGCGCCGGGCGAATTCGCGGGCGATGTTGCCGTCGCGGGTAAAGCAGCTGACGCCGTTGCCGAACTCGTGGTCGTTGACCAGCTTGATTGCCTCGGCAAAGTCATTCACGCGCACGCAGGCCAGCACCGGGCCGAAGATTTCTTCGCGGTAGATGCTCATATCTTTTGTCACGTGGTCGAACAGGGTCGCGCCGAGCCAGAAGCCGTTTTCCAAGCCGGCCTCGGTTGGCACGTAATCACGCCCGTCGAGCAGCAATTGCGCGCCGGCTTGCACGCCTTGTTCGATGTAGCCGCTGATGCGTTCCAGCGCAGCACGCGACACGATCGGGCCCATTTCAGCCTTCAGATCGCGGCCGTCGGTGATGCGCAGGTGCTTGGCGCGCTCGGTCAACGAAGCGATGACTTTGTCACCCACATCGCCTACCAGCACGGCCACGGAGATCGCCATGCAGCGCTCGCCGGCACTGCCGTAGGCGGCGCCCATCAGCGCATCCACGGTTTTTTCGATATCGGCGTCGGGCATCACCACCATGTGGTTTTTCGCGCCGCCCAGGCCTTGTACACGCTTGCCGTTGCGTGCGCCGGTCTCGTAGATGTATTGGGCAATCGGCGTGGAGCCGACGAAGCTCATGGCCTTGACGTCCGGGTGTTCGAGCAGGGCATCCACCGATTCCTTGTCGCCCTGCACCACGTTGAACACGCCTTTGGGCAGGCCGGCTTCACGCAGCAGCTCGGCCATGAACAGCGAGGCGCTCGGGTCGGTCGGGCTGGGCTTGAGGATGAAGGTGTTGCCCGCCGCGATGGCGATCGGGTACATCCACATCGGTACCATCACCGGGAAGTTGAACGGCGTGACGCCCGCCACCACACCCAAGGGCTGGCGCATCGTCCAGTTGTCCATGCCACGGGAAACCTGGTCGGAATGCTCGCCCTTGAGCAGGTTGGGAATGCCGCAGGCAAATTCCAGAATATCAATGCCACGGTCGACTTCACCCTGGGCATCGGTGAAGACTTTGCCGTGCTCGGCGACGATGATGCGCGCCAGGTCGTCCTTGCGTTCACGCAGCAGGTGCAGGTACTCGAACAACACACGAGCGCGGCGGATTGGCGGTGTGTCGGCCCAACCGGCGAACGCGGCCTGGGCAGCGGCGACGGCTTCACCGACGGTCTGGCGGCTGGCCAGGGCGACCCGACCGGTGATTTCGCCGGTGGCTGGGTTGTAGACGTCTTGATAGCGATCATCGCGGCTCACGCGTTGGTCGTTGATGTAGTGCTCAATCGTGCTGGTCATGGCAGGTGATCCCTGGTGGGTAGCGTTGAGGCACACGATAGGCTTTCAGTTTGTTCCAAACCAGAGCAGAATCCTGAACTTATTGTCCTTGTGAGCGAACAATAGCACCATGGAAAAATCCGAGATCGAAGGGCTGTGGACCCATATTCACTGGTTGTCGGTGCTCGAAGAACAAGGCACCTACACCGCCGCCGCAGCGCGCCTGGGGGTGAGCAAGTCGGCGGTCAGCCAGCGCATCTCGGACCTGGAAAAGGCCACCGGCACCCGCCTGGTCACCCGCACCACGCGCAGTGTGCGCCTCACTGATGCGGGGCTGTCGTTGACCCGCGAAGTGCGCAGTGCTTACGAACACATCGCCCGCAGCTTCTCGTCGGTGCGCGACTCGGCCGGGGAGATTCGCGGGCTGGTGCGCCTCACCGCGCCGGTGGCATTTGCGCGGCAGCAATTGGTGCCGCATCTGTCGGAGTTTTTACAGCTATACCCGCAAGTGCGCATACAGCTGGACGTGTCGGATGCCCTGAGTTCACTGGCAGCCGAAGGTTACGACCTGGCGGTGCGCCATGGCTTCCAGGTGCCGGAGACCCATGTGGCGTGGAAGTTATGCGACACCGGCTCGGTGCTGGTCGCCACCCAGGACTACCTGCAACGCCACGGCGAACCCCGCGAGCCTGCCGACCTCAGCGCCCACAACTGCCTCTACTACCCACGCGGCGCCGACCAGCCGGCCTGGACATTCGAGCGCGGCGGCAAAAAAGTCGAACGCACCACCGTGCCCATCGCCGGCAGCTTTTCCACCAACAACAGCGAAGCCCTGCGCGACTCGGCGCTCAACCACCTGGGCATCGCCCTGCTCCCGGATTTCAGCGCCCAGGCGGCCCTGGCCAGCGGCAAGTTGGTACACGTGCTCAAGGGCTGGACACTCAAGGGCGCATTTGCCGATGAGATCTACTTGATCCGCCCGTACTCACCCCATGTGCCGAAGTCGGTGAGTGCGTTGGTGGGGTATCTGAAGGAGAAACTGTCGGGTGGGTTTCGGTTTGTGGGATGAGGCGAGGTTGCGCGAATAAATCAGCGCCATTAAGCGTGGCGCTTATAGCCAACAGGTATTGATAACTGTCATTTATACCAGGCGTATCGTCTACGCCTGCCACTTACTATTTGAAGCGCACACCTAACCCGGTTAAATACCTTGGAGGCACCATGAGCAGTGCAGATTTCGACTCAGCAGTGGAAGCGGTCACACGGTTATTAAAACGACCAGCCGATGATGAACTTGTTGAACTGTATGGGTTATACAAACAATCCACACAGGGTGACAATAACTCTGCAAGGCCTGGCTTCACTGATTCTGCAGGAAAAGCTAAATGGGATGCTTGGAACAAACTAAAAGGTACGCCACAACATGAGGCCCAAGAAAAGTATATCGAATTAGCGAATAGCCTGATCAACCGAGAGAGCACCTCATAAGGGTCGGCCACCACACTCAATTGCAGTGAAATGCTCGCCAGCCCCGAACGCGCGAAGATCCTGGGGGTGTGGCATTTGCTGGAGCTGGCCCGCACCACGGTGGATCGCTCTATCGAGTGCCTGAAACCCGCAAAAGCAATGGCTTAAACACGGTCAAAAATGTGGGAGCTGGCTTGTCGGGTCGCCGCATCGCTGCGATGGCGGTGTATCAGTTAGAAAATCGGGTGCAGATATACCGTTATCGCAGGCAAGCCAGCTCCCACATTAGATCTGTGGCTGCTGCTCCATGTGGCTGATCAGTCAGTGGCCTTTCGACATGGTTTGTAAAGGGCCAGCAAGGCGTGTCCCTTTTAATTGCAGGACGTTTCCTAGACAATCCCTGCCGCCTTGTGCCTGTTGGAATCGATGGCTAGTC
>NZ_FNOX01000006.1:0-319364 GCF_900107155.1 Pseudomonas salomonii | reverse complement strand
GAGCTGGCCCGCACCACGGTGGATCGCTCTATCGAGTGCCTGAAACCCACCAAGGCAATGGCATAAACGCGGTAAAAAATGTGGGAGCGGGCTTGCTCGCGAATGCGCTGGGTCAGCCACATATGTGCTGACTGACACTGCGCTTTCGCGAGCAAGCCCGCTCCCACAATGGACCTGCTGAGTATTTGAGTTCTTTGGAAGCACATCGCATTAAACGGAATAGTTCTCGACAACTACGCCCACATAAACTTGTTATAGCCAGCCGCAATAATTCACCAAACAAACCTCACGTTTTTGAACTCAACTTGTTACTTGCAACGGTCATCACCAACAGCTTCTTGACGCCGCCATAAAAGCCATACAACTAATTGTAAATATTGAATAATCACCGCTAAACCTTCTCCTCTAAAACGCCCTTTTCAAACTCCCTTGCGCACAAACTTGCAAAACAACCACAACCGGCTACGTTCATGAATACCGTGAAAGCCATCAGCCATTACGCACAAAACCTGCCCGCCAGGTTAGGGGTTTTATTGCTCTAAAAACAGCGCAAGCACAGACACGGAATTTAAGTCTCAACACTCAAAAGGGATGCTTTGATGAAGCGCAGCCGGCGGTATCGTGCGTTCACGAAAAAGGGCCCAGCCGAACATTTTTGGCTGTCATTGGTGTGCTTTTCTGCGCTGGTGATTGCCAGCTTTCTGTTGTTTGAACAACAGATCCAAGACTTCCTGATTCACCTCAACCTCTACCAACCGTCCACGCCTGCCCAGGTATTCAACCTGGCGCTGCTGCTGATCGCCCTGCTGGCGCTGGACGTGGTGCTGCCCGTGCCGTCGAGCATGGTGGCGTTGCTGGGGGTGGCCATGCTCGGCAGCATTGGCGGTTACCTGGTGATCTTTATCGGGCTGTGCCTGGGTGCCGGGTTGGGGTATGCGTTGGGCGCCGGTTATTTTCGTTTGCTGTCCGGCCGCCTTGGCTTGCATCAGCGCTCGCCCGGGCAGTTGGCGTACCGCTTGGGCACGCTGTCGTTGATTTGCCTGCGCGGTGTGCCGGTGCTGGCGGAAACCTCGGTGGTGGCCGCCGGAATGCAACGCTACCCGCTGCGGGCCTTTTTGCTGATCACCACCTTGGCCAATGCCGGCCTGGCGCTGGCCTACACGGCCATCGGCACCTTCCTGATCGAGCAGAATTCATTGCTGGTCACGGTGCTGGCCAGCATGGTGTTGCCGCTGGTGTTTGTGGCGATTTACAGCCTGCTCAAACGCAAGCCCAGTGAGGACCAGCCCCTGCGTGGGCGGTTCACGGTCGCCTATGACTACCCGGTGGTCTTCACCGACCACCTGTTCGACCCGCTCAACCCGTGCCTGCACCACCAGCTCATCACCCAGCACCCTGCGCCGGTCACGGTGATGGCGTTCGCCGATGAGCAACTGCTGCACAGCGCGCCTGCGTTGCGCGAACAGATCGACGCCTACTTCGCGGCCCATGCCGATCTGCAGTTGCTCGCCGCGCCCATCGCCGTGCCTGCCGGTGAACTGAGTAAAACCTCAGAGGTGTTGCAACAGCTCTACAGCGACATGCTGCAACACGGCCTGGACCGGCACTGCTACGTGCTGGCCCTGGGCGGCGGTGCAGTGCTGGATGCGGTGGGTTACGCCTGCGCGACTTTCCACCGGGGTATCCGGCTGATCCGTATTCCCAGCACAGTGCTGGCCCAGAACGATGCCGGTATCGGCGTCAAAAACGGCATCAATGCCTTCGGCCAGAAGAACCTGCTCGGCGCGTTCTACCCCGCCACCGCCGTGATCAACGACTTCCAACTGCTCACCAGCCTCACCCGCCGCGACCAGATCGCCGGGCTGGCCGAGGCGGTGAAAGTGGCGCTGATCAAGGACGCCGCGTTCTTCCAGTGGATGGAAGCCAACGCCAGCGCCCTCGCCCACTTCGACCACGCGGCCAGCCGCTATGCGATTCGCCGTTGCGCCGAACTGCACCTGGGGCATATCACCGGCGCCGGTGACCCGTTCGAGCGCGGCAACGGTCGCCCGCTGGATTACGGGCACTGGGCCGCGCACAAACTGGAAAACCTCAGCCACCACCGGCTGCGCCATGGCGAAGCCGTCGCCGTGGGCATGGCGCTGGATGGGCTTTACGCGAACGCACTGGGCCTGTTGAGCGATTCCGAAACGGAGCGGGTGATGAGCCTGCTGCACACGCTGGGCTTCAACCTGTGCCCGCCGGAATTGAGTGTGACCGATGCCCAGGGCCGCTCGCCGCTGTTGCTCGGCCTGGAGGAATTTCGCCAGCACCTGGGCGGGCAACTGTCGATCCCCATGCTCACCGGCATCGGCCAATCGGTGGACCTGCATGCAATCGACAGCGCAAAAATGCACGCGGCGCTGCAACGGCTGGCGGCCCACAGCAACCCGGCACTGCCTGCCACCGAGGGCTACGCGCGATGAGCCCGATGAAAACCTGGATGACCCTCGGCCGCGTGTCCAACCTGCCCACGGTGTGGACCAATACCCTGGCCGCCGCCCTGCTCGCCAGCAGCGCCGGAACCCTGGCGCCGCCGTCGTCGCTGGTGTGGGGGCTGCTGTTGATCACCTTGTCGCTGCTGTACCTGGCCGGGATGTTCTTGAATGACCTGCTCGATGCCGACTGGGACGCGCAACACCACAACCCGCGCCCCATCACCCTGGGACTTGCCAGCCGCCAGCAAGTCGGCGTAGCCACAGCCTTGCTGCTGGTGTTCGCGGCAGCGGCGGTGCTGGGCCTGAGCCGCTTGATCGACACGCCGCATTGGCTGCTTGGCGGCGTGGTGCTGCTGGTGGGCTGCATTTTCGGCTACAACCTGCTGCATAAAAAATATGCCCACAGCGTGTGGCTGATGGGCGCCTGCCGCTCGGCGCTGTACCTCACCGCCGCCGCCAGCCTGGCGGTGCCGCCGGAGCCGATCTGGCTGTGCGCGATGCTGCTTGGCGTGTACATCAGCGGCCTGACCTACCTGGCCCGCCAGGAGCATCGCAACCAACTGATCAGCCGCCTGCCACTGCTGTTGATGCTCAGCCCGCTGGCGCTGGCGTTCTACTCCAACAACCTGTGGTTCTGGCCGGTATTGCTGCTGTGGCTGGGCTGGTTGGGCTGGCATTACTGGAAACACCTGGCCCACCCGCAACAGCGCCAGGTGCGCGCGTTTATCGGCGCAGGTTTGGCCGCGCTGCCGTTGTTCGATGCGCTGGTGCTGGCGGTGGCGAACCAGCCGTTGGGCAGCCTGGTGTGTGTGCTGGTGTTTTTCCTGCTTCCCCACTTTCAGCGCTGGATCAAGCCGACATGAACATGCGCCCGGACTCTCTCGCCGACCTTCGCTTGAGCCTCACTCAACAGCTGGATGCCACGCAACTGCAGTGGTGGCTGCAGGCGCATGCACAGCTAGAAGCGCAGCCGCTTGCGTCCACCGTGGCGCTGCTGAGCGGCCAGTGCAAGCGCCAGTTGCCCGCCGCTGTTGTCGCGCCAGCCCGGGCACTGCTGATAGCCAAGGCACTGGAACACACGCCAACAGACGATCACCTGCCGCTGCTGCGCCAACTGTTCCGGTGGGGCGACGATCAGGAAAAAATCGCCCTGCTCAGCGCCCTCGACTGGCTCGACCGCGACGGGCTGTGCCTGGAGCTGGCGTTGCAGGCCGGGCGCACCAGCAACCCGCAGGTATTTGCCGCGCTGGCCCTCGACACCGCCTACCCATCACGTCATTACCCGGAACGCGCCTTTCACCAGCTGGTGCTCAAGGCGCTCGGCATGGGCCTCGACATCGGGCGCCTGGCGAACCTGGCCCAGCACCATAGCGTGAACCTCAACCAACTGGCCCTCGACCTGCTCGACGAACAGCTCGCGGCCTCGCGCACCGTATCCCCGGGCTTGCCCAAAGCGATCGCCTTTGACCTGCTCAGCCCGGCGCAATTACAGCGCCTGCGCGGCCTGCGCCTGCCGCCCGAATGGCACGCCTACCTGAACTGATGCACATCGCCTTCCCTTGACGAGGATTCACCATGCTCAAGTATTTCGATCCGCATATCCATATGGTCAGCCGCACCACCGACGACTACCAGAACATGGCCGCCGCCGGCATCACCGGGGTGATCGAGCCGGCGTTCTGGCAAGGCCAGGCGCGCACCAGCCTGGGCAGTTTCGTCGATTATTTCGACACGCTGCTGGGTTGGGAACGCTTTCGCGCGAGCATGTTCGGCATCCACCACTTCTGCACCATCGGCCTGAACCCCAAGGAGGCCAATGACCTGTCGATTGCCAATGAAGTGCTGGAGATTCTGCCGCGTTATCTGGTCAAGGACGGCGTGGTGGCGGTGGGTGAAATCGGCTACGACGACATCACCCCCGAAGAGGACCGCTTCCTCGCCGCGCAACTGGAACTGGCCAAGCAATTCAACCTGCCGGTGCTGGTACACACGCCGCATCGCGACAAGATCGGCGGCACCAAACGCACCCTCGCCGTGATCCGCGAAGTGGGGATTGCCGAGCACCTGGTGATCATCGACCACCTCAATGAGCTGACCTTGCCGCTGGTGCTGGACAGCGACTGCTGGCGCGGCCATTCGATCTACCCCAACACCAAGATGTCGGAGCAGCGCATGGTCGCGTTGCTGCAGGAATACGGCACCGAAAAAATGGTGGTCAACAGCGCGGCGGACTGGGGCATCAGCGACCCGCTCAAGGTGCCCAAGACCGGCCAGGCGATGCTCGCGGCCGGGTTCAGTGAAGCCCAGGTCGAACAGGTGCTGTTCCATAACCCGGTGGACTTTTTTGCCCAGAGCGGCCAGCTCGACAAAGCCCTGGTGAGCACGCCGCTGCCCATCGACCAGCGCAAGCAATGGCAGGAAAACTCGGCCTTGCGTGGCCAGGACCCGGTGGTCAAATGAGCGCCGCCAACGGCTGGACGGCCAGCCAGATCGGCTATTGCAGCAATGTGCACCCGGCCCGCGACCTGGCCGCGCTGCGCGCCTCCATCACCGAGCATTTTCAGGGTGTGCGCACCTTGCGCGGGCTGGAGCAACAAGACAGCGGCCTGTGGATCTGCGCCCAGGCGGCGGCGCAATTACAGCACGCCGCGGCGCGTACGCAGTTTGTGCAGTTGCTCAAACAAAGCGGCGTGCGCCTGACTTCACTGAACGGTTTCCCCTACGGCGACTTCCACAAAGGCGCGGTGAAAGCCCAGGTGTATTTGCCCAGCTGGGCCGACCCGCAGCGGCTGGCTTACAGCCTGGACCTGGCGCACATCCTTGCCCACGCCCTGCCCGACGATTGCCGCCAAGGAGTGATTTCCACGGTGCCGCTGGGCTATGCCGCAACCTGGAGCAAAGCGCGGCAACTGCGCGCCGATGAACACCTCAGCCAACTCACGGAGGCACTTGCCGATCTGCACCGCAAAACCGGCAAGAACATTGTGTTTTGCCTGGAGATGGAGCCCGACTGTGTGCTGGAAAACACCGAGCAGACCCTCGCCTTCTTCCAGCGCCGGCAGGCCATGGACCCGAACCATGCCTACCTGGCGCTGTGTTTTGATGTGTGCCACCAAGCAGTGATGTACGAGGATTGTTATCAATCCCTGGACCGGCTGCGTGCGGCCGGCGTGCCGGTGGGCAAGGTCCAGCTGTCCAACGCGATGATCTGCCACTTGCCGCCCGACGATGCCACGCGGCGCGAAGCCGTGCTCGACACCCTCGCAAGCTTTGCCGAAGCCACCTACCTGCACCAGGTCAAGGCACTCGATGCACAGGGCGGCCGTGTGGCCTGGCCCGACCTGCCGGCGGCCCTGCAGGCGTGCGCCGGGTTCAACGAGCTGCGCATTCACTTCCATATCCCGCTGTTCAGCGAACACCTGTTGTTGCCCGAACTGCGCGGCAGCCAGGTGGCCCTGGCCCAGACCTTCGACTACCTGGCCGCCCACACCGAGTTTCGCCCGGTGCTGGAGGTGGAAACCTACAGCTGGGGCGTGCTGCCCGCGCAGTTGCGGCCCACCACGCAACAGGCGCAGCTGGAAGGCATCGCCGCCGAGCTGCGCTGGGTCGAGGGCCAATTGCGCCAGCGCAACCTGCTGCAATCCCTGATGCAGGAGGCGTATGCCGATGCGCTCTGAGCAACCGCTGCTGCTGATCAATGTGGTCGGGCTGACGCCGTCGCTGCTGGGCGAGGCGACGCCGCAGATCAACGCGCTGCTCAAGACCGCCAAGCTGGCCAGCCTGCAACCGGTGTTCCCCGCCGTGACGTCCACGGTGCAGGCCTCGATCCTCACCGGCGCGCCGCCGTCGCAGCATGGGATTGTCGGCAATGGCTGGTACGTTCGCGACCAGGCCGAAGTGCGTTTCTGGCTGCAACCCAACGCGCTGATTCAGGGCGAAAAGGTCTGGCACACCCTCAAGCGTGAAATGCCGGGCTTTCGCTGCAGCCAGTTGTTCTGGTGGTACAACATGTACGCCGATGTGGACGCCTCCATCACCCCGCGCCCGCATTACCCGGCCGATGGGCGCAAGCAATTTGGCCTGTATTCGTCGCCGCCCGGTTTGCATGAGCAGATCGAGGCGCAGATTGGCGAGTTCCCCTTCCACGGTTTTTGGGGGCCGGCGGCGGGCATCGCGTCGAGCCGCTGGATCGTCGAGTGCGCCATGGCCGAGTTCCAGATCAGCCGGCCGCACCTGCAATTGATCTACCTGCCCCACCTTGATTACAGCTTGCAGCGCGTGGGGCCTGAGCACCCGTCGATTGCTGAAGAAGTGCGCGCCATCGACCACGAAGTCGGGCGTTTGCTGGCCTTCGCCGAGGCCCAGGGCGCGGCGGTGATGCTGCTGTCTGAGTACGGCATCGAAGCCGTCGCGCAGTCGGTGTCGATCAACCGCGTGCTGCGCGCCGAAGGCCTGTTGCAGGTGCGCCAATCCTTGAGCTGGGAACTGCTCGACCCCGGCGCCAGCGCGGCGTTTGCGGTGGCGGACCATCAGGTCGCGCATGTCTATGTAAAGCACGTGCAAGACATCCCTCGCGTTAAAGCCTTGTTGCAGTGCCAGCCCGGCATCGAGCAGGTGCTGGACAAGGCCGAGCAACGCGCCTGGCAGCTCGACCATGCACGCAGCGGCGAGCTGGTGGCCGTGGCCGCTGCCGGGTTCTGGTTCGATTACTACTACTGGCTGGATGAGCGCAAAGCGCCGGATTTTGCGCGCACCGTGGACATTCACCGCAAGCCCGGCTACGACCCGGTGGAGCTGTTTATCGACCCGGCCATTCGCTTGCCCAAGCTCAAAGTGGCGCGCCGCCTGCTGCAAAAAAAGCTCGGTTTTCGCTACTACATGGACCTAATCCCACTGGACACGGGGCTAGTCCGTGGCAGCCATGGCCGCCTGCCCACCAGCACGCAGACCGGCCCGCTGCTGATCACCAATTGCGACCTGGCGTTGCCGCAGCAACTGGCGGCGACGGCAGTCAAGCAACTGCTCCTGGAGCACTTCCTGGGGCGCCCTCACCTCGAACTGGCGAATGCCAAGGAGCTTTCATGCGGCGAGCCTTATCGATAACGGTCCTGAGTGCCCTGGCCGGATTGGCCCAGGCACAGGACACCAACCCCTTCGACTGCAGCAACTTTTTGCAGTTTGGAGGCAATCTCGACGCCACCCGGGCCGCCTTCACCCAAGGCCCCGACACCCTCGCCTGGAACTGGTTCGCCTGCCTGAACCAGCCCGCCGGCGCGCAAAGCCCTGACCGGGTCTGGGAAACCCTGAAACCGTCGGACCAGGTCTACCTGCCTAACGGCGCCCAACCGCTGCCCTACGGCCAAAGCGTGCCACCACCCGCCGCCGTGCTGACCCAGGCCCAGGCGATGGGCATGAACCCCAACCGCATCTTGCATAACCTCAACGCCACGCAACAGGTGGACGGGTTGATCCTGCAAATGGGCGGCCAGGTGCCGGCGGCCGAAAAAGGCCAGGCAGTGCGCTTCCAACTGCTGATGGGCCAGGACACCTTCAACTACATCCTGCAGCAGAAGGTCTACAACGTGAATGGCCAGGCCGCACTCACCAGCGACCTGAACTTCCCCTCCACCGCCTGGGAGCTCAAAGCCGCGTGGCTGTGGATCGGTAACGACACGGCCTACCAGCAACAATTGGCCAGCCAGGGTTATTACATCGCCCAGGCCTATTACCAACAGGGCAAGCAGTATCAGGTCGGCTATGCGGCGCTGAGCGGCTTGCATGTGATCAACAAGCTGAACCCCGATTGGGTGTGGACCACCTTCGAAAACCGTAACAACAGCCAGTACACGGTGACCAACGCCGCCCCCGCCGCGCCGATGACCAACAGCACCGGGCCGACAGCGGCGGCGCAGCCGGTGAACACCACCTTCCAGGCCCAATACCCGGCGCTGGCGCAGTACGAACTGATCGGCGTGCAATCCAACACCACGCCAACGTTACTGGCCAACTCCCAGCTGGAATCGGCCTTCCAGAGCCAGTCTTCGTGCTTCGCCTGCCATGGCACCGCCGCTTACTCGCCCAAGCAGGGCTATTTCAATTTCGCCTTGAACAAAGACGGCGGCATCGTCTACCCCACCGCGCCGCTGCCCACCTCCGACTTTGTCGGCTACCACAAACTGGACTTTGTCTGGTCGCTCAAACGCGCCCAGTGGCAACGCTAAGGAGCCTCACATGAGCGTCTTGAATTTCCCGCGTATCTACCTGGGCGGCCATATGTTCTGGAACCCGCCGACCGCCAACAACAATGACATGTACCCGCTGTACGATGCGGTAAAAATGCAGATGAACTGGCCGTTCCTGAAGGCCTTCGACATCACCCCGTTGAACGCCGCCAGCACCTTGCTGCCCTGGACCATCGCCCCGCTGCCGCCCGCCAGCGTGCCCGATTACGTGATGCAGGTGCCGGGCAACGCCGCGCAGTTGACCACGCCGATGATCCCTGGCGAGTGGAACCTGTTTGGCGACAATGCCTGCGGCACCGTGAGCTACAACCAGACCCAGTCGGTGATCACCGGCGGCGAGTTGCCGGGCGGTGGTTATGTGAGCCAGGACCCGCTGATCAACCAGAGCTTCCAACTGCTCGGCAACCCCTTCGGCGGTGCGCCGAGCTCGCCGGCGAGGTTTGTCGACGTGAGCCCGTGGCAGAACACTTTTACCGCGCTGTACTTCGACAAGCTGGTGCTGGGCAATGCCGCGTGCGGCCTGACGCTCAATCGCCAGTTCCGCATGCTCGACCGTTTCCTCAACTTCAACTGGGCCAACCTCGGCGGCCTGGCCTACGTGACCACCACCTGGCAAACCTGTTTCCCCAAAGAAAACCTGGAATGGGTGATCGGCAATTCGGCCTTGCTGCAAAACCTGCAAACCCAGATGGCGCAGCAAAATGCCAAGGGCTTGATGTTCCGTTTTTCAACCTACCTGACGTGCTACGACAAGAACGGCATCCTCAACAACTACCCGCCGATCGACACCCACTCTTCCAGCGCCGCAGCCCAGGCCCAAGTGCAGGCCATGTACCAACAGGGGCTGGATAACGTCGGCGATATTTTCTTCAACCCGGCCTATAGCCGCACGGTCGGCACCCTGGGCTTGTGGCTGGACGATGAGTTCCCCACCGCCCCCGCCGGCCGGCGCCTGGTACCGGCCGGCGCAGTGCCCATCTACAAGACCTCGCCAGGCACGGCCACCCAGGCGCAGCTCGGGGTAATCTCGGCGCAGGCCCACGACGACACCTTGTCGCTGGACCTGGGCAATGCCTTCCCGTTCTACCCGATCGACAAGACGGCGGACATCCCGGTCGCGGCCAAATTCCAGGCGGGCAATTACCAGATCGGCATCCGCCAGGGCACACAATTCAGCCCGCTGGCCAGTTTTGGTTATGACGATTATCAACAGGCGGCCTTCGACAAACGCGCGGGCATCCTCGACCTGCCGCTGGGCGTGGACGCCCAGGCACTCCTGCAAACCGGCACCCTGGAATTGCAACAGCCCGGCACCACGCCCGTGATCGCCGCGACCCAGCAGATGTGGACCGCCGAAGTGGTCGAGAGCGCCAGCTTTATCGACGTGGGTGACACCAGAACCCTGCAGGTGATGGTGCAATACGACGGCCTGCCCGCGCCCGCCGGCACCACCTTGTGGGTGGCCGAATACGGCAATGCCTACATGCTGTGTACCACCGATTATTACCTGGCTTTCAGCAACGCGGCGAACTTCACGCTGTTTAACAACGACCCGGCCAACCTGACTAAAAACAGCGCCAATTGGCCGCAATTCCAGGGCGCAACCCCGCTGCGCAGTCACGTGACCGAGGGCACCGGCCGCCAATTGATGGCCACGCGGCTGGCGGTGTCGGCCGATCAAATGACGCCGGTGACCTATCAGGAGTTCTTACCGACACCTGCCGCCGTCGCCTTAAGCCCAACGCTCACGTTCGCCAACCCGATCGCCATGCAGGGCACTTTGCAAGACCCGCTCAACAGCACGGTGCAATACAGCCTGGCGAAGATCCAGACCGACGCCAACGGCATCGCCAACCTGACCGTTACGGCCCAGGCACCGGGTTTTCCGACCTTGCGTTTTTTTGTGCAGGAAGGTCAGCAGGCCCCGGCGATCCCGTTCAGCTTCCCGCTGCCCACGGCCTTCACCGACTTCCTCGCGCCGCTGCGGGTGCTGCCGCTGGAGCCGCAGTTGCAGCAGAACTTCGTGGATGCCTGGAACCTGATTTATCAGCGCGAAAACGCCGGCCAGCTGATCTGGGAGACCTTCATCTATCCCTTCATCCTCCAGCCGTTCTATTACCTGTACCCGATCATGAGCAAGTTCATGCCGCTCAATTCCTTGTCGCGCATTGAGGGCGCGGTGGACCAGCTGATTGTGTTGATCAGCAAGCCCTATCAGGAAGAAAGCACCCTGGCGATGCCCATCACGCGGGACATGCCGCAAAGCCGTCGAGCCGTGCTGGAGCTGTGGGCGAAAGCCCTGGTGAAATGCAACTACCCGCCCGTGCAATTGAGCATGAGCGACTACCACTAAGCCACACACAGGAGCGCGGGTAGCCTGACGGCTGCCCGGCACCCCACAGGAGTGCCCCATGAACACCCGCCTTTTGAGCCGACTGTTGCTGCTGCTTGTGTTGCTCAGCCCCGCCGCGTTTGCCGCCGACGACAGCGGCGCCGTGTACTTCACCAATGGTGTGCACAACAGCGAAGGGTGCAATGCGCAGAACGGCAACTGCATCGCCAAACGCATGCCCGGCGAGCCTTCCGATCCGTTTTTCCCGGCGCAATGGATCAGCGACTGGACCATGTACCGGGTCACCAACAACTACGCGAAAAACCCGCCGCCCTATAGCAATCCACCCTCAACCCTCACACCTGCCGACTACACGGTCTCGCGCGGGACGAGCTATTACGACACCACGTACATCCCGCCGGATGGCGACGGTTTCGGCGCGATGATGGAGCACTACGAGAAGTACTGCCTGCCGATCTTTCCGATCAAGAACAACAACTACACCTGCTCGTTCGTGTCCCTGGGCAACAAGGCGTACTTTTTGACTTACCCGCAGGACCGCCCGAAAGACATGCCGGCGTGCTGCATGTTTTCGCCGATGAACCACCCGCCGCGCCAGGACTTTATCGAGCATCTGCCCTACAGCGCCGAGCGCAGCAAAAACCTCAACGCCAGCGTGCAGGCCTATGCCCTGGACCTGCAATCACCGGCGGGGCCGATCCTGTTTGGGTATGCCTTTAACAAGCGCCAGACCGGCACACCGCCCTACCGCTCGCCGCAGTCGTTCTTCTTTTCCGGCGACACCAGCGTGGCCAATGCGCCGATCGTGAGCCAGAACTACACCAACTTCCGTATCGCCAAACCCGACCCCAGGCAGACCTGGGACCAAGTGGCCGCGATGTGCCCGTCGAACCCGCCACCGTGCCAGTTGTTCGAGCCGCCGGCGTCCCGGAGCAACGGCCATAAGGCGCAATGGAACCAACTGATGCAGCGCAAGCCTTGAGGAAGATCATCATGAAAACCCTACTGAGTGTGATGCTGCTGGGGCTGGTCAGCCTGCCGGCCCTGGCGCGCGAAGCACCGCAGCCGTCGCTGCTGGCCACCCAGCTCAATTGCCAGCCACCCACCAGCGCCCCGGCCGCCAATGCGCCGCAGGACCAGTTCGATCAATACAGCTGGCAGATGTTCGTCGCCCTGAACTGGCCGGCCCAGGACGGGCAGCGCGGCACGCCCAATTGCAACAAACAGCCTGGGGATTCGGGCTACACCGTGTGGCAAACCTACAAGACCGTCAGTGAGATCTTCCTGCCCGGCGCCGCCAACCCTGGGCCGTGGAACAGCCCACTGACGGCCCGCAGCCTGGGCATTATCAATATTGCCGCGTTGAAGAACAGTTCATTGGTCAACTCCATCGACCAGGCGGTCGGCGGCTGGCTGATCGACCAGGCGGGCAACCCGACCTACTACGACATCTCCGCCAACCAGGCGTCCTATAACTACATTGTCGGCAACCGCTTCTACAACGCGAATGTGGTGTCCAAGGCCAGCAACATCAACTTTCCCAACGGGGTGATCGAGATCAAATCGAGCTGGCGCATCCTCACGCCCAGGGACAACGCCAGCCATTACCTGACCCAGATTGCGCGCGTGGCCACCTTCAACAACCAGGGCCAGCGCACCGGCGTGACCGAGGCGTATCTGGGGCTGGTGGGCCTGCATATCATCACCAAGGTCAATGGCTACCCGCAGTGGATCTGGTCGACCTTCGAGCAGATCGAAAACGTGCCGCCCAAGGCCAGGGTCAATGGCCAGTGGGTCGATCAACCGGTGTCCGGTACGGCGTATTCCTACTACAACCCTGTGGCCCCGGCTGCCACGCTCAACCAGTCGCCGTGCAACTGGCAAACCCAGGGCACGCAACTGGTCTGCGTGCCCAAGCCCGGCACCACGTTCAAGACGCCGAACCCGCTCAACCGCGTCACGCCGATTGCCGACGCCACAGGCTGGGTGAATGCCAACTACCAGGCCAGCCCCGGCCTGCAACGCAGCGTCTTGAAGTACTACCAGCTCATCACCACCCAGCGTCCGCTGATGCCCAACAACCCGAGCAACCCGCTGGGCCAGCCGACGCCGGCACTGTCGGCCAACGTGACCATGGAGAGCTATATCCAGCCCAACAGCAGCTGCATGAATTGCCACTCCATGGCGACGCCGGTGAAGAGCCCGTTCAAGTCTGACTTCTCGTACCTGTTCAAATTTGCCAACCCGCCTGTCACCCCACACGCCACGGACAAGGAATAGACCATGAGCATCCTCAATGGACCACGACTGAATTTCTGGGGCGGCATCCGCACGGACGTGAGCTTGCCGAACAACTCACCGACCATTCCGTTCAATGGCAACCCGAACTGGCCGCTGTTCGACCTGACCACCTCGACCCTGGCGCCGGGTGCGCAGTCTTATACCGATGACCAGTTGAACAACATGATCAACGCGCCGGCAGGCAATTACTACACGGCCGGCGGCTGGAACCACTACGGCCAGCACGTGGTGGACATGCAGAATGCCTTGATCAGCTCCCAGGGTGTGCCGGGCAACATCAGCACCACCGGCGACATGATTGGCCAACCGGTGTACCTGCTCGGTTCGGTGGACCCGGTGACCGGCCAGGGCCCGGTCTCCGGCCCGATGATGGTGGACCTGGACCCCAGCGCCTCGACCACCACGCAGATATTTGTGGGTGGCCTGCAAATTGGTGGCAACGACAACATCCAGTTGCTGATCCGCAACAATGCGGTATGCAGCAGTTACGACGTGACCGGCCGCGTGCTCGACCCGGCAAAAATGGACGCACCGGGCTCGTTCCATGCCAGCGGCACGTTCCAGCTGACCTTCCCGCTGAGCAGCATCGTCAGCTGGAACCAGAACAGCGCCGGCCTCAGGGCGATTATCCAGGCGCCGGGGGCGACGGGCATTGTCTTGCGGTTTGTGATGTTCGAGATGTGCCCGCAGATGACCACGGCGCAGTTGGATGCTGATTACGCCGCCGGTAAATACACGCCGAACCCGAGCATCGGCCGGGTGATCGGCACCCTGGCGCCGGCGTTTGCCGGCGAGTTGCCGGGCTGCCAGCCGGGCCGCCAGATCGTCAACCAGGCCACGGGCAACGCCGCCTACGCGGCGCTGGGCAACAACGGCTTGCTGAGCCTGGATATGGTCAATGTCATCCCCAAGCAGACCTTCCGTGCCGTGCGCGATGACATCACCAGCCCCATCGGGCCGAATGCCAATTACGGGCCGGTGACCATTGCCGCCGGTGCGGCGCCGCTGACGACGCTCAACCCCGTCGCCAGCCCGCTGGTCAATTACTATGTGTACGGCGGTATCGTCGACCTGCCCCTGAGTACCAGCCAACAGCAAGCCGTGCGAACCACCGCGTTGAACATCACTGCGCCCAATGCAGTGAACGGTAAAAAACTCAACGCCACCGAGGCCGCTTACCGGGTGTCTGCCGACCAGCGCAATGTGTACCTGGAGGACTACCCCAATGGCCTGACCATCACCTTGCGGGTCAGCTACCTGGGCGGGCCGGTGCCCAACGCCACCCAAGTGAACCTTGCAGCCAGCGCGCCGGGGGTTTACGGTCAAAAGCAGTACGTCGACTTTCTCAACTTCCCCCCTTCGCTGACCGTGAATGCCGGGCAACAGACGGTGAGTTTCCCGGTCACGCTCAAAAGCGGCAGCGCCGGCCAGGCCGGTTTTGTCGCGCTGACCTGCACGGCCAATGGCGTGGGCGATGGCGCCTACTTCACCAACCTGCGCAAATACGCCCAGACCGATTTCGGCATAGCCAAGGGCAGCACCATCACCTGGGCCCAGGTTTACCCGAACGTGCTGCGCTTTCACTACCTGGCCTTCCCCGCCATGTCCCGCTACGTGCCGCTCAACCAGCCCGACGCGATCATCGCCGCCAAGAACGCGATTTTGGCGCGCACCTCGGACGCCTATAAAGGCACCACGCTGTTCATGCCGGTCGTGCGCTCGATGTCGCCGGCCCAACGGGCATTGTTGCGCGCCTACCTCACCGGCAGCCCATGGCAGCCACCGCAATAGGAGCACAGCCCATGACCTTGCATATCCCGGCGCAGCCCATTGAGGCGCTGCGCCCCAGTACACTGATCGCCGAAGGCCTGCTCAACCCACGCGGCCTGTGCCTGCAAGAAGACGGCAGCCTGCTGCTGGCCGAAGCCGGCTCCGGCCTGGCGGACCAGCCGTTCAGCGGCCGCATCAGCCACCTGCAACCCAACCCTGCACGGCCTGGCGAGTACGTGCCCGGCGACGTCATCGCCCACGGCTTTCGCAGCATGAACATGCAGGCGCGCATGCTGCGCGATGAAATCATGGGCGTCTCGGACATTGCCTGCGGTGAGGGGCGTTGCCTGGCCAGCCTGACCGACTATGTCGGCGGCTCGCAACTGCTCGATCTGCAATACAGCCCACCTGAACCGGTGTTCCACAGTCGAGGCAATTTGAATGCGCTGTGCTACCACCCAACGCGCCACAGCTGGCTGGCGGTAAAACCGGATGCCAACCAACTGGTGGAATTCACTGAAGGCCGGGACGAACGGGTGCTGGCGCAATTGCCGGAACTCGATCAGGGCCAGGACGCCGTGCCCGTGACCCTGGTGTACGAACCGCAGACGGACGCCGTGCTGATCAGCCTGTTCTCCGGCGAGCTGCACGGCGACCCGGCGCGCAAGGGCGTCGACTTTGCCGATTTTGCCGGTCAAGTGATCCGCGTGCACCCGGCCAGCGGGCAAATAGAAGGCGTGATACGCGGCCTGCAATTGCCCACGGGCCTGGCGTTGTGCCCGCGCGGCAGGCTGCTGGTGCTGGAGCTGTGCAGCCACCTGCAGCAACCGCTGCTGCCGGACTGGAGCGGCGAGCCGCTGCACGGCGGTTTCACCCGGTTCAGCGGGCGTTTGCTGCGTTGCAACCTGCACACCCGGGAAGTCGAAGTGCTGGTGCGCGGCCTGGATACGCCGTCCAACTTATGCGTGGTGCCGGGCGCCGTACTGGTCAGCGAAGGCATGGGATTGAGCGGTCGGCACATCCCAATGCCTACCGACAGGGTGGTGCCATTAAGCGGCAAGATAAGGCGGGTGCCGCTCTGAAAGCGACCTTATACCGCGCCCCCCAACAGCAAAACGGTCGCAGGCCCGGCACGAAACGATGGATTGTGCTCAGTGCGTGAGCATGATGCCTGGGTGCAAAAAACATAATACACACACGGTTTTCACGCGGTTTTCACAGTGGCGCGCCTAGCCTGAACTCAGCTCCTAAGTGAACACCTTTTAAGCCCGCGCCCCCATCGTGGGCTTTTCTTTGTCTGATGTCCGTGCGGGCCGAGCGGTTAGAGGTGTAGACAGCCCAGATCATGACCCGCCAACAACGTGAAGGCATTCACACTTCTGCAACGCCAGTGTTGAGGCACAAAAAAAGCCCCAATAGTATTTCCCTCCACCCGAGCGCTCACTCTTATACGGATATTGCTCTGCGCCAGCTCGGGCACTGGCACGTGTGCAGGCAATCAAACATTGAGGTTTGCCATGCGTCTTACCCAACTCGCACCCGCCGCCGCCCTGTTCAGCCTGTTTGCCCTGCCCGCCCACGCTGCCGACCTGACGGCCCTGACGGGCGCCCTGTCCTCCGCCCTGGGTGGCAGCAACAACAACACCGTCAACACCACTGGCAACAACACCTCCTGCCAGCAGCAGATCCGCGACCTGCAGGCCAACCTCAATGCAGCCAACGCCAAAGGCGACACCTTGCGCGCGACAGCCTTTCAGGCGGCCCTGACGCAAACCAATAAAAGCTGCAGTAACGCGCGCTACAACACCCAGGCGCAGGTGGATACCAACCCACAACACCAGCAAAACGTGAACAAGGCTGCGGATGCGATCAATGCCATCGGTGGTTTGTTCAAGTAAGTCGAAAAGTGATGTGAGAAGAGCCCGCGGTTGCGGGCTTTTTTATACCTGCTCTTTGGCTGCCTGCTGCGTGCAGCCCGATACGATAGACATGCTTTAATGGGCGCCATATCACCACAGCAAAGGAATTGCCCGATGAACAAATATCTCCTGTGCTCGCTATTGGCACTGGTTGCGGGCTGCAGCACGGGGCCTTATCTGCATCCGGAGTCGTCTGTGGGCCAGAATGCCCTGCTCTCACGTACCTGCCCCGGTGCACACGCGGCCATGAGCTTTACGGCACAACCAGAAAAACTCAACTGGGTTCGCGTGCTGGTGTATGTAGCGCCACCGGGCACGCGCAGTTGGCCAGGCAATGTGAAGTCAACCGACAGCGAACTTCGTCTGTTCGGGCGCCTCTATAAACCGAGCCAGGGCTACACGAAAACGCCGCTTTGGGTAAGTGCCGCATCGCCTGAAGTGAGCGTGCAATTGGCATCCGGGCGGACTTACCGGGTCAGCGTCGAGCAGTTGAAAACAGGGTTCGACCCCGCGCAAATATCCAGCTCCGACACCCAAGGCACACCCCTGGGTAAAGGTGACATGGACGACTTTACGCTGACCTTGCCGGACATCTTCGTCAATGGCGAAAAAGTCCCCATGGCGCCGATTTACTTTAAAAAGCGTGAAGAGCGTTATGCGCCGGTGTTCAACTGCTGAGTTGAATCGCCACGCGGTTATAAACCGGTGATTGTTGATTGCTAAGAATATTTCAAATGAACGGACGCACCTTGCTGGTCGTTATATTGCTTGCCCACCCCACCCTATCGGTTGCAGCCACCCAACCTGGTGACGGGAAGGTACTCGGGGCAAGCGATGGCCTGATGTACTCCCGGGCGCAGTTCACCTGCGGGACGCTGCCCGCCGATCTTGTTGCCGATTACGTAAAGGCATCCAAGCTGATTGCTGGGCCTAGCGCGGAATACGATGAAGGCTATGAACAAGTCGTCTCCCGAGGGGAACGCAATTGGCCGGCTATCCCGAGCGCTGAGCAGCGAGCACTCGAATGCCAGAAGTCCAAAGAGAACCTGGTAATCAAGGTGAAGTTGGCACAACGCTGGTTTCCTGAGGCTTACAAGTAAGCGCTGGAAGTTATTGCCATCCGCTCATATTTATCTAACGGAGCGCCCACTCCAGGGTCAGCGACCTCTCACCAAACTGAGGCCCTCAAAATATTTAAGGATATTTCAATACGTTATATATTCTATTTAATTTTTAAATAACACTAAACGCATAACTCCTTTATAAAGATCAACACAACAAGAAAACAGTTAACACGTGATAAGCCTTTAGCACTCCACGCTCAATGGACACGAAGGAATGTAAACTTATGACTGTCTCAACGAAAAATCTTGTTAATCCAACTGCCTCTTCGGCAGGAATCCAGACGAGTGAAGATTACCAAAGCCTCCTGATTTTTTCACACGCTTATGATCGAGGAGGATTTAATTTAAATGGAAAGCCGTCTTACACCATTACGCAGGCAGCGGATGAAATAACCCGAGGCGGTTACTATTGGGGCGACAATGACCATAACGGCAAATACAATTTCACCTACAGCTTTCTGACCTCAGAAAGTAAATCTTACGCCGCCGAGAAAGTTTCCGGCTTCACCGCTTTCAACGCACAACAAAAGTCCCAGGCAGCCCTTTCGTTTCAATCCTGGTCAGACGTCGCCAATATCTCATTCCGTGAATCTAACAGCGGAGGCGACGCCCATATATCCTTGGGCAACTATAGTAATGATCTGCAGCATGGCGGTGCCCGGTCGGCTTTCGCGTTCTACCCAAACAATAGCGGAAACAGTGACGCCCTGTTTTATACCAATAAAAGCTACCAGGAAAACTTGACGCCAGCGAACGGCAATTACGGCCGTCAAACGCTAACCCATGAAATGGGTCACACGCTTGGCCTGCAACACCCAGGCGCCTACGATGCCAGCGTGGGTCAGCCGTCCTATTCGGATGCGAAATATGCCGAAGATACACACGGTTACTCCGTGATGAGTTACTGGAACGAGAGCAACACCAACCAGAACTTCAGTAAAGGTGGGGGCGAAGCCTATGCAGCGGGCCCGCTGATCGACGACATTGCTGCGATCCAGAAGCTCTACGGCGCCAACTACGCCACCCGCGCCGGCGACACCACTTACGGGTTCAACTCCAACACCGGTCGGGATTTCTACAGCGCCACCTCCAATGCCGACAAGCTGGTGTTCTCGGTATGGGACGGTGGCGGCAACGACACCCTGGACTTCTCCGGCTTCACCCAGAACCAGAAGATCAACCTCAGTGAAGGCTCGTTCTCCGACATCGGCGGCCTGGTGGGTAACGTGTCCATCGCCAAGGGCGTTACCCTCGAGAACGCTTTGGGTGGCGCAGGCAACGACCTGATCATTGGCAACAACACAGCCAACATCATCAAAGGCGGTGCCGGCAACGACATCATCTACGGCGGTGGCGGTGCGGACCAGCTGTGGGGCGGCGCCGGCAATGACACCTTTGTGTATGGTGCCAGTTCCGACTCCAGGCCAGGGGCTGCAGACAGGATTGTTGACTTTAACTCGGGTTCGGACAAGATCGACCTGTCGGGCATTACCAAAGGTGCAGGCTTGAGCTTCGTCAATGCATTCACCGGGCATACCGGCGATGCGGTGCTGAGCTATGCCTCGGGTACCAACCTAGGCACCTTGGCGGTGGACTTCTCCGGGCACGGCGTGGCGGATTTCCTCGTCACCACCGTCGGCCAGGCGGCCATCAGCGACATCGTGGCGTGATGTAAAGCGCGGCGCTTCGGCGCCGCGTTCTGAGGAGCCAGAAGTGGATTCTGGCCTTTAGACTAATTGTCGTAGAAGTACCACATTACCGCTATCACAGTGGCAACCCATCCGAGGGTAAGCAGAAATGATAGACCTGCGAGCCGCTTATCCATGGTGCCCTATCAAAAGTCAGATGAACGCAATACGAACGCCTCGAATCAGACGCCTCGAATCAGACGGCTCTGATCAGAGTAGTTCAGTGCTCTCAGTGTGCAATGGCCTGTACCTGGCGATCAGTCCCTGGTCGACAGTGCTGGTGATTACCCTAGCTCAATGAGCGGGAACATCAGGAACCTTTTCCAAAATCCGGAATCAGTGCTGCTTGCTTTTACATCAATCAGTTAGCGGGCGCCCAGCATGATCCTGAGAAACACCTTACTGTGCATTGCGCTTGTCGCCGCCGGCTTCCTTGCCGGGTATGCAGCGAAACCAACCCGTGAACTTCAAGTAACAGCCGGCCAACTCATAGAGTGTGGCCGGGTAATCATGCCGACTCTTGGTATGTAAGTGTGATCTCTGCGTCAGAAAACTTGTCATTGGCTTGTGAGCCCATCCAGCATGGATGGCGTTCCAGTAACGCCGACACCCATTCGGCGGTCGAGAGTCTTAAATCTACATTGCAAGGAGTGCGATATGCCAGTGGTAGCTGTGCTGAATGATGAGTCAGACCAAGGTGAGATTTTAGGCGCGCTGAAGGCCTATGGTCTGGTGCTGGCTAACTACTACACCCGCCCCGGCGCATCGGAGCTGACCACGGAATTAAGAGCCGCGCTGGGCAGTAGATCTGATGAGAATCAGCTGATTTGCCATAATCTACCGCTGGCGATAGAAGGCGACCCCTCGTGGACAAGCGTGCTTGTGCTCCCTCCCCGGTATCACTTTAAATACCGTGAAACGATGGCCTTGACGGCTCGAGCGCTCAGCGCTGCCGATGAAAGTAACGAGAAGGGAATGTTCTTGTATCACGAGCCGTAGACGCCCAAAGTGGACTGGCGGTGGCATTCAGGGATAACACTTAACGCATGACAGCATGGCGAAATCAGAGCTTCTGGAGCAAGGTCGGGGTCATTGCCTGGCTGACGCTGCTTATGGCCATTCCTGACGCTGGCGACACAGGCTGGTTGGACGCAGGCGCGTCCAATCGTAAGCGAGTCTTCAGCCCTGGCTTCATTGCGTTGTGCGCCATTGTGGTGGTGGTTGAGCTGACAGTGCTGAACCACTTCTATGGGGTGCGAGGATGAGGTGAAGGCAGGACGCTTATATCCTGTTACAACTATTCACCTGCAGGCACCGCCCGCAAAGAACTTCAAACTTTTGTCCTAGTCCCAATGCCAGGCGTGCTTTAAACCGTAAGCGCCTGCTGACAACCCATAGAGGTTCACAAAATGAAAATGACACTGCCCGTCCTGTTTTTGGGCGTTCTCATTTCGCAAGGAGCGATGGCTGCCGGAGATGGCACAGCCGGCCTTGGAGGCGGCGTTGGTGGTGCACTTGGCAACATCGTAGGTCAACAGCTCGGCGGCTCGACGGGCGCGGCGGTAGGCGCAGGCGTAGGTGGTGCCGCCGGCAGTGCTGTCGGTGCTCAAAAAGGCAATAGAGCGGAAGCTGCATTGGGTGGAGGAATCGGCGGCGCGGGTGGCTCATTGATTGGTAATCGCCTGGGCGGTACAACCGGCTCGACGATCGGTGCAGGTCTCGGCGGCGCGGCGGGTGGCGCGCTGGGAAACAACCTGGCGGACGATGAAAGCAGTCATCGATCCGATGGTAGAAAGCACAAAGGCAACAACAAGCATAAGCACAAGAACAAGCATCGTTAGGTTCTGACGCTGTGACATCGAAGCCCGGCCCAGCGCCGGGCTTCTTGTTTCTGGCAGGTGCCCTGCTCTGCTATCGTGGCCAGTTCTGATCGCAGTGGAAGCATCGAAGCATGAATTCATGGAAGACTCTGGCAATCGCCTTACTGGCATCGGTCAGCACACAGGCCGTATCAGGCGACAACGTCAACCCTGTCGCTGCAGGAATATTCATCACCATCTCCTTGCCAACCATTTTAATTGGGGCAACCACATCCCTCACCACCGAGCCGCCAAAGATATTCAAGTCAGCCAAGACTGACGCACTGACGTTCATAGGTTCGGACGGCGAGATTCGCGGAGCACAGTTTGAGCAAGCCTGCCGACACTATCGATTGAGTTACAGGTCACCGCTCATGTCCGATATGCAACTGGCCAAGGCCATCGCGGCGTCCTACTGAGCGCAACCTTTCACATCCCTTTCACACTCGGGCGCTTAGGGTTACCCCAGCTCCTAGAGAACATCCCTTTAAGCCCGCTAATCCCCATCGCGGGCTTTTCTTTGTCTGCGATTTGGAGAGCCGAGACTCACCCTCGACGTCTTACCCGACGACCGCTATACACGCCCACCGTCAAAATGACACGATAACGCCTCGCCTTCGTAAGCAGGAATACAGGATGTTCAGTCACGTAACCGTTGGGACAAACGATCTTGATAAGGCGTCTAGCTTCTATGACGCGGTGCTGATCCCCTTGGGGCTCTGCCGTCGGCCTGTAACCCCTGATGGCGGGCCACCTTCGGCATGCTGGATCAAGCCAGATAACGCTCTCCCTCGCTTTTATGTGTACAACCCCTATGACCGCAATGAGGCCGAAGCAGGGAATGGCAGCATGGTGGCTTTCACTGCACCCTCTCCAAATGCGGTAGATACCGCCTATGCAGCCGGGCTTCTTGCAGGTGGATCCGATGAAGGTGAGCCTGGCCAACGCCCCCACTATGGTGACGGCTACTACGGTGCGTACCTGCGTGATCCAGATGGCAACAAGGTGCACATCGCTCATCGTGGAGATTTGCATGTGGCGGGATAGGCGCCGCTCACCGTCTTCGCTTGAAGCCCGCCAAAAAGAAAGGCGATGGGGTGCTGCCAGCCAGCACTCGCCAGATCCAGCTCGATGATATCCGCCCGGAATGATGCAGAAACGTTCAGTCTCTGAGCCGACGTCCAGCCAAACCCCAGAAACGCAAAAGCCCCGCAATCGCGTGGCTTTCGTGTAAATCTTGGCGGGAAACCAGGGATTCGAACCCTGGAGACGCTATTAACGTCCGCCGGTTTTCAAGACCGGTGCATTCAACCACTCTGCCAATTTCCCTTTTGCATCACAGGATTATAGTAGCCCATCCCGTGTCAGCGGGCGCCATAATACCCGAATGAAACACACTGTCAAACTCTTGCCATGGCTTGTTACAGAGCGTCTGTTATGATCCTTGCGACTGAATGTTTCAAAACTGAAGGAGTGTCGCCATGCGCGAACAGAATTACGCACTGAATGGTAACGCGCAGGCTGAGCAGCTTGAAGTCAGCCGCGTGTTGCGCAACACCTACGGCTTGCTCGCCCTTACCCTCGCGTTCAGCGGCGTAATGGCGTATGTGGCGCAGCAGATGCGCGTCGGCTACCCGAATATCTTTGTCGTGTTGATCGGTTTTTACGGTCTGTTCTTTCTGACCAACAAGCTGCGTGACTCGGCCTGGGGCCTGGTGTCGGCGTTTGCCCTGACCGGTTTCATGGGCTTTATCCTGGGCCCGATCCTCAACCGTTACCTCGGCATGGCCGGCGGTGCGGAAGTGGTCAGTTCGGCATTTGCCATGACTGCCCTTGTATTTGGTGGTCTGTCGGCCTACGTGCTGATCAGCCGTAAGGACATGAGCTTCCTGGGTGGCTTCATTACCGCAGGCTTCTTCGTGTTGCTGGCGGCAGTGGTTGCCGGCATGTTCTTCCAGATCAGCGGCTTGCAGTTGGCGATCAGCGCCGGTTTCGTGCTGTTCTCCTCCGTGTGCATCCTGTTCCAGACCAGCGCCATCATCCACGGCGGTGAGCGTAACTACATCATGGCGACCATCAGCCTGTATGTATCGATCTACAACCTGTTCATCAGCCTGCTGCAGATCTTCGGCATCATGAGCCGCGATGACTGATTGCTAACGCAATAAAAAATGCCCCGTATCGAAAGATACGGGGCATTTTTGTTTTACAGGATTGCTGACGCTCAGTACTGGTTGGGTTCCATTTCCAGATCGACCTTGAAACGCTCGGCAATATCACGCTGGATGCGCAGCGCCAGGTTGGCAATGTCATGCCCGGTGGCCGCGCCATAGTTGACCAGCACCAGCGCCTGCAGTTTATGCACGCCGGCATCGCCATCGCGAAAGCCCTTCCAGCCGGCTTTATCGATCAACCAGCCGGCGGCGAGCTTCATCTGCCCATCGGCCTGCGGGTAGGCCACCAGGTCCGGATACTGCGCTTTCAGCTCAGCCGCCAACACCTGGGACACCAGTGGGTTTTTGAAAAAGCTGCCGGCATTGCCCAGTTCTGCCGGGTCGGGCAGTTTTTCGCGGCGAATGCTGCAAATGGCACGGCTGACATCGCTCGGCGTCGCCTCAGTGATGCCCTGCCCGGCCAGGCGCTGCTTCACCGGGCCGTAGTCGAGCTTGAGGTGGCTGGCGCGGCTCAAGGCAAAACGTACGCGCAGAATCAGCCAGCGTCCGGTTTCGTGCTTGAACAGGCTGTCGCGGTAGGCAAAGTTGCATTCTTGCAGGCTGAAGTCGCGCAGCTCGCCGGTATGGCGATCCAGCGCGGTGAGGCCGGCAAACACGTCCTTGATCTCCACGCCGTAGGCGCCGATGTTCTGCATCGGCGCTGCACCGACGGTGCCGGGGATGAGGCTGAGGTTTTCCAGGCCGCAGAAGCCGTGTTCCAACGTCCACAGTACAAAAGGATGCCAGGCTTCGCCCGCTTCGGCCTCGACCACCACGTGCACGCCATCATCCTGCAGCACCCGAATGCCCTGGGTGGCCATGCGCAACACCAACGCCTGGATATCCTGGGTCAACAGCAGGTTGCTGCCACCGCCGATCACCAACAGCGGTAATGACTGCGCCGCCGCATAGGCCAGGGCTTCACGCACATCGGCGTCGCTGCGAGCCTCGGCAAACCACTGGGCGCGCACATCGATACCGAAGCTGTTGAATGGCTTGAGCGATACCTGCGCAAGCACCTGCAAGGTCATAACCGCCCCTTCAATTCGATCACCAATAAATCACAGGCCCGCTCGATCAGGTCCAGGACCCGCTCGAAGCCCTGCTCGCCTTCGTAGTAAGGGTCTGGCACTTCGTCCACTTCGGCGTCATAGCGGCGCAGGAACAAGTCCAGCTCGGCCTTGCCTTGACCTGGGTGCAACGCCTTGAGGTTGCGCAGGTTGCTGTGGTCCATGGCCAGGATCAGGTCATATCGAGCAAAGTCTGCACGGGAAACCTGCTGGGCACGCTGGGCCGACAGGTCGTAACCGCGTACCAGCGCCGCGCGCTGGCTGCGCTGATCCGGCGGGTTGCCGACATGCCAGTCACCCGTGCCGGCAGACGCCACTTCAACCTGGCCGGCCAACCCCGCTTCGCGCAATTTATGGCGCAACACACCTTCGGCGGTGGGCGAGCGGCAGATATTACCCAGGCAGACGAACAGAACCTCCATCAGGCCCCCAGCAGGCGGCGGACGCGCTCGAGGTCTTCCTGGGTGTCGACACCGGCCGGCGGCGCTTCCAGCGCGTCGCCCACGTGGATGCGCACGCCGTGCCACAGGGCACGCAGCTGCTCCAGAGACTCGGTATTTTCCAGCCAGCACGGCCCCCAGCTGACGAAGTCATGCAGGAAACCGGCGCGGTAGGCATAGATGCCGATATGGCGACGGTACGGCACGCCCTCGGGCAAGACGTCGGGCTGTTTGGCGAACGCATCACGCGCCCACGGCAGGGTCGAGCGGCTGAAGGTCAGCGCAAGGCCATTGATATCGCTGACCACTTTGACCACGTTCGGGTTGAACAGGGTATCGATATCTTCGATCGGTTCGGCCAGGGTCGCCATGCGCGCTTCGCCATGGGCGGCCAGGTTGGCGGCGACCTGATCGATCACGCAGGGCGGGATCAGGGGTTCGTCACCTTGCACATTGACCACAATCGCGTCGGGCGCCAGCCCCAGTTGCGTGGCGACTTCGGCCAGGCGGTCGGTGCCGGAATTGTGGTCTTCACGGGTCAGCACCGCTTCGGCGCCGAAACCTTTGCAGGCCTCGATGATGCGCGGGTCATCGGTGGCAACCACCACGCGCTCGGCGCTGCTTTTGCAAGCCTGCTCCCACACCAGCTGGATCATCGGCTTGTTGCCGATCAGTTGCAGCGGCTTGCCCGGCAGGCGCGTGGAGGCGTAGCGCGAAGGAATGACAACGGTAAAGGCGGTGGTCATTTATCCAGGCGCTCATCGGTGGTCAGGGTACGGGCCTCGCTTTCCAGCATTACCGGGATGCCATCACGGATCGGGTAAGCCAGGCCGGCACCCTTGCTGATCAACTCGGTTTTGTCGGCGCTGAGCTTGAGCGGGCCTTTGCAGATTGGGCAAGCGAGGATGTCGAGCAGTTTGGTGTCCATGAGTATTTCCTGGAAAAAGCGGTTTAAGGCAAAAGTCGGGCGGGCAGCAGGCGCATCAATTGCGTGTCGAACCAGGCCACAAACGCCGGTGACGGCAGCGCATCCACTGCAAGGTACCACCAGTCGGGCTGGGCAAAGGCGCGGCACTTCACCGCGTCCTTTTCGGTCATCACCAACGGCAATGACGGTGTGAAATTCAACACCTCTGCGCTGTAGGGCGCATGGTCGGCAAACGCATGGGGAATCGGCTGCCAGTGTAGCGTTTCGAGGGTATTGAAGAAACGTTGCGGGTTACCGATACCCGCGACGGCATGGACCCGCTGGCCGGCGGCAAAATGCTCGACCGATTGGCGCTCCCCGGTTTTCAGGTTGATCAGCGCCGTGGGTTGCAGGCGAAAGGCAAACCCGTCCTCGCGATCGGCCCCGGCGCCGTTGTACAACAGCGCATCGACACTGTGCAGGCGCTCCACCGGTTCGCGCAAAGGCCCGGCAGGCAAGCAGCGGCGGTTGCCCAGGCCACGGGCGGCATCGATCAGCACCAGTTCCAGGTCGCGGGCCAGGCGGTAATGCTGCAGGCCATCGTCGGAAAGGATCAGGTCAAGGGGTTCACTGGCCAGCAAGGCTTTGACGGCGCGGCTGCGGTCTGGATCGATCATCAGGGGTACGCCGCAGCGCTGAACGATCAGCAACGGCTCATCGCCCGCCACTTCGGCGCTATGGCTGGCCTCGACCCGCCAGGGCAACTGCGGCGGCTTGGCTCCATAGCCGCGGCTGACCACGCCGACCCGCAGGCCGCTGCGCCGGCAGTGTTCGATCAGCCACAGGATCAACGGCGTCTTGCCCGTGCCCCCAACGGTGATATTGCCCACCACCACCACAGGCACCGGCGATTGATAAATCTCACCCTCGCCCGCCAGGAAGCGCGCGCGTTTGCGCTGCACAACACGACGGTACAAGGATTCCAGCGGCCGCAGCAGCGCGAGTGCCGGATGGCCCTCGTACCACGCCTTGAGCAAACGATCGGACATGGCCATCAGGGCGGGCTCGCCGCCTCGACGGTGGTCATGCGCAGATGGCTGAAGCCCAGCTTGCCGGCGGCATCCATGGCGGTGATCACGGCTTGATGCTGGGTTTTGCCGTCAGCGCTGATGGACAGCGGTATGTTGGTATCGCCGCCGGACTCTTTCTCCAGGGCGGCCATCAGGCTGGCAAGGTCATTTTTTTCGAGCAATTGGTTATTCACCGAAAACACCCCGTCGGCGCTGATCGCAATGTCCAGCTGCTTGGTTTGCTGGTCTTCGGCCGGTGAGCCACTGACTGCTTCGGGTAAATCGACCCGCAGCTGGGTTTCGCGGGTGAAGGTGGTCGTCACGACAAAAAACAGTAGCAGGATAAAGACCACGTCGATCAGCGACGCCAGGTTGATATCAACATTCTCCCGTTGCTTGCGGCGAAATTTCACGCTCGGCCCTCAACGAAATCGACATCACGATCGCCCTGCACCACTTCCACCAGCTTGATGGCTTCCTGTTCCATGCCGACCACCAGTTCATCGATGCGACGCTGCAGGAAGCGGTGGAAAAACACCGACGGAATACCGACCATCAGGCCCGCTGCCGTGGTGATCAAGGCCTTGGAAATACCACCGGCCAGGACGGCGGCGTTGGTGGTCATGCCCGAGCCCATGAACGAGCTGAAAATGTCGATCATGCCCAGCACCGTACCCAGCAGGCCAAGCAAAGGCGCCATGGCTGCGATGGTGCCGAGCGCATTGATATAGCGCTCCATTTCATGGATGACGCGGGCAGCGGCCTCTTCGATGCATTCTTTCATGATCTCGCGACCATGCTTGGAATTGGCGAGGCCCGCTGCAAGGATTTCACCCAGCGGCGAGTTGGCGCGCAACTCCTTGAGTTTTTCTTTATCCAGCTGCTTGTTCTTGATCCAGCCCCACACCTGCCCCAGCAGATGCTCGGGGGTTATGCGACTGGCGCGCAGGGTCCACAAACGTTCGGCAACGATGCCGAGTGCGGCGATGGAGCTCAAGATAATCGGCAACATCATCCAGCCGCCGGATTTGACCAATTCCCACACAGTGAATGTCCCCTCGAAAAAGTGCGCCACTTTACCATATAGGTTCACCCGCGTGGTTCGCAGGCGCCAGGCCCGCCTGTCGCAGGCCCGGCGGTTTGGTAAGCCTGTATTAGGGTAACGCTTCGCGCCAGAAGCGCCGTTGACTGCGCGCAACGACCGGTGCGCTGAAACCGCCCAGTTGCACACGCACCGCACCTTGCTCGGCGCTGTCGTAGACGCGGCTGCCCAGCGCCTGGTAACGCGCCGTCACTTGACGGTGAGGATGCCCGAAGGCGTTGCCACGACCACGGGAAATCAGCACCGACTTGGGCGCAAGCTGCTGTAAAAACGCCCAGGACGAGGAACTGCGGCTGCCATGGTGCGGCGCTTGCAGCCAATCGGTCGGCACCGCCAAGGGCGAAGCGAGAAAGGCGTTTTCGGCCGCCTCATCAATATCGCCCGTCAGTAGCAGCCGCTCGCCACGGGCCTGTACCTGCAAGACGCAGGATTTCGGATTGCTGCTGGTGGCGCCAGGCCATTGCCACAACTCGAATGACACGCCATCCCACTCCCAGCGCTCGCCACTGTTACAGGGTTGGGCCGCGAGAGAGGCCGGCAGCCCTTCGGTCTCTCCGCCGATAACCCGCCCGACGGGCAGTACACGGGCAACCGCTGCGGCACCGCCGGCATGGTCAGCGTGGGCGTGGCTGATGACCATCGCATCCAACGCCGCCACCCCAAGCTTTTGCAGGGATGGCAGCACCACGCGCGCGCCCAGGTCAACCGCCCCCGAGCGCGGGCCTGCGTCGTAGAGCATGGCGTGATGGCGCGTGCGCAGGATCACCGCCAGCCCCTGGCCGATATCCAATTGCACCACCTCCACCTGCCCGTGCGGAACCAAGGTCTTAGGTGGAACAACCGCCAACAACAGCATCGGCCAGCCGAGCAGCCGCAATGGCACGCCTTTGGGCAAGAGTAATAGCACCGCGCCCGCGACGCTGATCAACCAATAACCCAACGGCACGTCGGCGGGCACCCACGCTGCGCGCAGCCCGGCCAGCAGCGCCAAGCCTTTGAACAGGCCGTCCAATGCGCCACCGGCCAACCACAACACGCCCTCTCCCACCCATGGCACCGCCAACAGTGCGGTGCCCAGCAGTGCCAACGGCAGCACCACCAGGCTGATCCACGGCACGGCAAACAGATTGGCCACCGGCGCGCTGAGGCTGATGGGCAACCCCAGCACCAGCAACACCGGAAACAACCCAATGGCGATCAGCCATTGGGGACGGGTCCACGCCTGCCAGACGCTCCACGCGCCCAAACGACCGCTGAACGCCAGCACCAGCACGGCCACGGCGGCAAACGACAACCAGAACCCCGGTTGCAAACTGGCCAGCGGTTCCAGCACCAGCACGGCATTGAACGCCAGTAACAACGGCCACCACACACCCAGGTGGCGAAACCGCAATCGCCACAGCAGCACCAACCCGACCATCACGCAGGCCCGTTGCACCGGCACACCGAAACCCGCCAGCAGGCCATACCCCAGCGCGGCAGTAAATGCCAGGCCGCAGGCCCATGGCAGCCAGGGCAAGGCGCGGGGCCAGCAGCCGTAGCGCGCCAGCCCGGCCACCAGCGCGTAGATCAAACCGGCCAGCAAGCCAATGTGCTGGCCGGAAATCACCAGCAGGTGCACCGTGCCGGTGTCCTGCAACACCCGCCAATCCTCGGTTGCCAACCCCGAGCCGTCGCCGAGCACCAAGGCCGCCAGCCCCGCCTCGCGGCCCTGAGCATCCACCGCCAGCAGGCGTTGGCGGACGCTGTCACGCCAGGCATGGCGAGCCGGCGCCAGGCGCTGGCCGTCTTTCACCGAACCGGTGGCGCCGATGCGCTGGGCCAGCAGCCAGGCCTCGTAGTCAAACCCCTGGAAATTGAGCAGGCCTGCCGGCCGCTTGAGCGTGACCGCCAGCCGCCAGCGCTCGCCACTGTTAACCGGCGGGCCGCCGTGCCAGGACAGCCGGATACGCTTGGGCAGCCGGGCCTTGCGTGACCGGCTGTCGGTCAATTCGAAGCGCACGCCGGTGCCGGTGGTTTGCGGTAACCCGATGACGCGCCCTTCAATCCAGCGAGTCTGACCGTCCAAATCCGGCCTTAGCCGGTCGTCCAACGCCCATTGCGCACTCATGCACGCCCAGCTCACGCCCAACAGCAAAAATGCCAGCGGATAAGTACGAAACGGCAGCAGCATCAAGGCTATTACCAGCATGGCCAGCAGCCAGGCGGTAGTTGGCAGTGCGGGTAAAAATCGCAGCGACAATAAGCCCATTCCGAACGCGAACATCCCTGTTCTCATGAATCATCCTTTTCCAGTGATCCACTAGTCTTAGTCGGATACTTCCCGCGGCCTCTGATGTTTTGTCACAAAGTCTGAATTTTCTGTTTATAGAATGCGGGCATACTTGCCCCTCGAACTGACCTGGACCCCTTATGCCCCGGCGCCTATTCAAACGGTACATGCCCGACCCCACGAGTATCCGGGAACACAAGTCCTTACGATTTCTCGGCACGTTGCTGCATGACCCCAACCTCTGGCACCTGAACCGCCATTCCGTCGCGCGCGCCATGGCAGTGGGCCTGTTCGCCGCGTTTATTCCGATTCCATTGCAGATGTTATTGGCGGCAGTCCTGGCGATCGCCGTGCGCGGCAATATGCCGATTGCTGTGAGCCTGGTATGGCTGACCAACCCAATCACCATGCCGGTGGTGTTCTTCTGCACCTACCTGACCGGCGCGTGGCTGATGAACACGCCGCCGCGCAGCCTGCCCGATAACCTGACCTGGGAGTGGATCAGCAGCCAGCTGGGCACGCTGTGGCAGCCGTTCCTGTTGGGTTCGGTGGTGTGCGGGTTGGTATTGGCCGCGCTGGCCTATTGCCTGACGATGGGCTACTGGCGCTGGTGGGTCGCGCATCAGTGGAAGAAGCGCAAACAACGACGTGGCTGACGGTTAGCGCGCCGGCAGCCGCAGGTGCACGCACAAACCCTGCGCGGTGTTTTGCGCCCACAACGTCCCGCCCTGGCGCTGCACGGCATTGCGGGCGATGCTCAAGCCCAGACCAAAACCGCCATCACCCGGCCGAGAGCCTTCGAGGCGGGTGAACGGCGCAAAGATACGTTCCACGTCCTGCTCATCAATACCGCCGCCCTGGTCTTGCAGCCAGATATGCCACTCATCGCCCTCGCGGCAGCCGTCCAGTGTCACCCGCCCCTGGGCGGGCGAATGCCGGATGGCATTGCGCAGGATATTTTCCAGGGCCTGGGCCAGCGCATTCAGGTTGCCGCGCACCCAGCAGTCGGCGGGTAACAGGCACGGCAAACGCGCTGCTGGCCAATCACTTTCATAACAGGCGTTTTCCCGCAGCATGTCCCACAAGGCCTGAAGCTGGATGGCTTCCTCGGGTAACGGCGTTCGCTCGCTGTCCAGCCAGGCCAGTTGCAGGCTGTCTTCCACCAGGCGCTGCATGGCGTCGATCTCGCGGCCCAGGCGCTCGCGCAACTGCGCTAGATCCTGCTCACTGTCACAGGCCACGCGCAAGCGGCTCAACGGCGTGCGCAATTCATGGGACATGTCCCGCAATAACTGTTGCTGCAACTCCACCGTGCCCTGCAAACGCTCAGACATGTGGTCGAAGGCGCGGCCCAGCTCCCCCAATTCATCCTGGCGGCTGGTGGCCTCGCGGGACATGCGCGTATTCAATTGATCGGCGCGCCAGGCGTTGGCCTGCTCGCGCAACTGGTTCAAAGGCATGATCAGCAGCCGATAAAGCCCCACGCACAGCAGCAAGGTAAACAGGCCGGGGATCACGCCGTTGGTCACCACGCGCCACAACACCTGATAGCGCCCCGGCATAAAGCGCTGGGGCAACTCGATCACCAGCGAGCCGGCGCCAGGGTCGACCGGGAATGGGATTTTCACCCAGGGCAGGCCTTTGACGTGCCGGCTGACCGGCCACTCCAGCCCGCGCAGAAAGGTCAGGCGCTGGCTTTCCTTGTCGCTCAGCGGCATGTTGCTCAGCGACTGCAAGTCGTTGCCGATCACCCCGATCCAGGTGGATTCGCGCGTGCCCATCAGTTGCAACCAGGCGTCCACGCCAGCACTGCCCTGGGTACTCCAGGCCAATTCCGCGCCTGCGGCATAGCCGCGCAGAATCTCGCGGGACTCCTCGGCCACATAGGCGCTCTGCTCTTCCATGTAGCGGCCCCAGGACCAACTGAGCCAGATCATCAGCAAACAGAAGGCGATCAGCAGGCAGGCGAGCTTCCAGAATAACGAGTGCCGGCCGGGCAGCCGCTCAAAGCCCTTCATCATGACCGCTCAGCACATAACCCTTGCCCCACACCGTGCGCACTTCGCGCTCGCTGTAGCCGATGGCCTTGAGTTTGCGGCGGATCTGGCTGATATGCATGTCCAGGCTGCGGTCGTGGGGCGCATAACCGCGCTGCAACACATGCTGGTAAAGGAAGGCTTTGCTGAGCACTTCATCGGCGCTACGGTGCAAGGTCTCGAGCAGGCGGTACTCGCTGCGCGTCAGCCCGGCCGAGTGTTCTTGAAAGAACACGTCGTACAGTTCATCGTCAAAACGCAGGCTGCGTGCATCGTCGCGTGCCGGTAAACGCAGCGGCAACGGCCGCCGGTCCAGGGCCACGCGGCGCAGGATCGCTTCGATGCGCACGCGCAGTTCGACCATGCTGAACGGCTTGGGCAGGTAATCGTCCGCGCCCAGGCGAAAACCGCTGATGCGATCGGCTTCGGCGCCCAGCGCAGACATGAGGATGACCGGCGTCGCATGGTGCTGGCGCAAATGGGTAAGAATCGACAAACCGTCCATGCCCGGCAGCAGGATGTCCATCAACACCACGTCGAACGCCTGGTCACGTGCCATCTGCAGGCCCTGTTGGCCGTTCTGGCACCAGGTGACCTGGAAGCCGCAGCGGCCCAGGTGCTCATGCACATAGGCGCCCAATACCGGGTCGTCTTCAATGGTCAGGATACTGGGTAGGCCAACTGCGGGATTCATTAGCGTCTGCAAGTCATTCTCAATGACTGATTATTCAAGATTAAACGGTGACAGGCAATCGCCACCCGGCTGCCGATGGCGCAAAAATTGCGCTCGGAGATTAACGTCGGAGATTGACCCGATCATTAATTTGCGAGGTTCCACACCGCGCAAATGGCTACACTGCGCAGGTGGCGTGGGCCGGATGCCCGCGCAGCTCATCGAAAACAGTGTGGTAGCAGGAGAGTGGCGTGCTTAGAAGAATGGGGATAAAAGGCCGCGTACTGTTGCTGACCTTATTACCGACCAGCCTGATGGCCCTGTTGTTGGGGGGCTATTTCACCTGGATGCAGCTGTCGGAGTTGCAGACCCAATTGCTGCAACGCGGCGAAATGATCGCCGAGCAGTTGGCGCCGCTGGTGGCCCCGGCGTTGAGCAGCAAGAACACCGACTTGCTCGAACGCATCGCCACCCAGTCGCTGGAGCAGCCGGATGTGCGCGCGGTGTCGTTCCTCGCACCGGACCGCTCGTCCCTGGCCCACGCCGGCCCGACCATGCTTAACCTCGCGCCGGTCGGCAACAGTTCGCACCTGCTGCAGCGCAGCGGCAATGACGCCACGCGCTACCTGCTGCCGGTGTTTGGCCGCCATCGCAACCTCGCTGGCGAATTGATCCCTGACGAGTCCGACCGCCTGCTGGGTTGGGTCGAAGTGGAGCTGTCGCACAATGGCATGTTGCTGCGCGGTTATCGCAGCCTGTTTGCCAGCCTGCTGCTGATCGCCATCGGCCTGATCTGCACGGCTGCCCTGGCATTGCGCATCAGCCGCACGATCAACTCGCCCATCGGCCAGATCAAGCAAGCCGTGGCCCAACTCAAGGACGGCAACCTCGAAACCCGCCTGCCACCCTTGGGCAGCCAGGAACTGGACCAATTGGCCTCGGGCATCAATCGCATGGCCGAAACCCTGCAAAATGCCCAGGAAGAGCTGCAACACAGCATCGATCAGGCCACCGAAGACGTGCGCCAGAACCTGGAAACCATCGAGATCCAGAACATCGAGCTGGACCTGGCGCGCAAGGAGGCCCTGGAGGCCAGCCGGATCAAGTCGGAGTTCCTGGCCAACATGAGCCATGAAATCCGCACGCCGCTCAACGGCATCCTGGGTTTCACTCACCTGCTGCAAAAAAGCGAGCTGTCGCCGCGCCAGCTGGATTACCTGGGCACCATCGAAAAATCCGCCGACAACCTGCTGGGCATCATCAACGAGATCCTCGACTTCTCGAAAATCGAAGCCGGCAAGCTGGTCCTCGACAGTGTGCCCTTCAACCTGCGCGACCTGCTGCAAGACACCCTGACCATCCTCGCCCCCGCCGCCCATGCCAAACAGCTCGAGCTGGTGAGCCTGGTGTACCGCGACACGCCGCTGGCGCTGGTGGGCGACCCGTTGCGGCTCAAGCAGATCCTCACCAACCTGATCAGCAATGCGATCAAGTTCACCCGCGAAGGCACTATCGTTGCCCGCGCGATGGTCGAGGACGAACAGGAAGACAGCGTGCAACTGCGCATCAGTGTGCAAGACACCGGCATAGGCCTGTCGAACCAGGACGTGCGTGCGCTGTTCCAGGCGTTCAGCCAGGCCGACAACTCGCTGTCGCGCCAACCCGGCGGCACCGGCCTGGGCCTGGTGATTTCCAAACGGCTGATCGAGCAGATGGGCGGCGAGATCGGCGTCGACAGCACACCGGGCGAAGGCTCGGAGTTCTGGATCAGCCTGAGCCTGCCCAAGACCCGCGACGACGCCGAAGACCTGCCCTGCGCGCCGCTGCTCGGGCGTCGTGTGGCCGTGCTGGAAAACCACGAGCTGGCGCGCCAGGCCTTGCAACACCAACTGGAAGATTGCGGCCTGCAAGTGACACCGTTCAATACCCTGGAAAGCCTCACCAACGGCATCACCAGCGCGCACCAGACCGAACAGGCCATTGACCTGGCGGTGCTCGGGGTCACCGCCAATGATATTCCGCCCGAACGCCTCAACCAGCATCTATGGGACCTGGAACACCTGGGCTGCAAGGTGCTGGTGCTGTGCCCGACCACCGAACAGATGCTGTTCAACCAATCGGTGCCCAACCCCAACAGCCAGTTGCAGGCCAAACCTGCGTGCACGCGCAAACTGCGCCGCGCACTGGCCGATTTGATCAGCCCGCGCCCATTGCGCAGCGAACCCGGCGAACCGCTGTCCAGCCGGGCACCGCGCGTACTCTGCGTGGACGACAACCCGGCCAACCTGTTGCTGGTGCAAACGTTGCTCGAAGACATGGGCGCCAAGGTGCATGCGGTCGAAAGCGGTTACGCGGCCATCGACGCGGTAAAGCAGGAAACCTTCGATCTGGTGCTGATGGACGTACAAATGCCCGGCATGGACGGGCGCCAAAGCACCGAGGCGATCCGCCAGTGGGAAAGCGAGCGGCACGGCACGCCGCTGCCGGTGGTCGCGCTCACCGCTCACGCCATGGCCAACGAAAAACGCGCACTGCTGCAAAGCGGTATGGACGACTACCTGACCAAACCCATCAGCGAGCGGCAGTTGGCCCAAGTGGTGCTGAAGTGGACCGGCCTGGCCCTGCGCAATCAAGGACCGGAGCGCGCGACTGACGGTTTGGCACCCGGCGTGCAACTGCTGGTACTCGATCATGAGGAAGGCCTGCGCCTGGCGGCCAACAAAGCCGACCTGGCCGCCGACATGCTTGCGATGCTGCTGGCTTCGCTGGAAGCCGATCGCCTGGCGATCACCGCCGCCCGTGAAGCCAAAGACAACAATGCCCTGATCGAACGCGTGCACCGCCTGCATGGCGCCACCCGCTACTGCGGCGTGCCGCAATTGCGCGCCGCCTGCCAGCGCGCGGAAACCTTGCTCAAGCAAGACGACGCCAAGGCCGTTGCCGCGCTGGATGAACTGGACATGGCGATTGCGCGGCTGGCCAGTGAAGCGCGGGTCAGCGCCTGAATCCCATTTATTGGAGTGCGGGCTTTTGTGGGAGCGGGCTTGCTCGCGAAAGCGGTGTATCAGCCGCCAGATGAGCTGACTGAACCACCGCTTTCGCGAGCAAGCCCGCTCCCACAGGGGTAACGTGTCCAGATCTAAGATTGCAGGGAGCATTTTTAATGCGCGTCATTCTTTTCAGCAGCCAGACCTACGACCGCGACAGTTTTCTCGGTGAGCCATTGCCGGCAGGTGTCGAGCTGCAATTCCAGCCGGCCCGCCTGAACCTCGACACCGTGGCCCTGGCCGAACACCACGAAGTGGTCTGCGCCTTTATCAACGATGACCTCAGCGCGCCAGTGCTGGAACACCTGGCCGCCGGCGGCACGCGCCTGATTGCCTTGCGCTCGGCCGGTTACAACCATGTCGACCTGGCCGTCGCCCAGCGCCTGGGCCTGAATGTCGTGCGCGTACCCGCCTACTCGCCCCACGCGGTGGCAGAGCATGCCGTTGCGCTGATCCTGGCCCTCAACCGTCGCCTGCATCGCGCCTATAACCGCACCCGCGACGGCGATTTCAGCCTGCACGGGCTCACCGGTTTCGATCTGGTCGGCAAAACCGTCGGCGTGGTCGGCACGGGGCAGATCGGCGCCACCTTTGCCAGGATCATGGCCGGGTTCGGCTGCCAGTTGCTCGCCTGCGACCCCTTCCCCAATCCGCAGGTCCAGGCCCTGGGTGCCCGCTATGTAGACCTGCCAGAGCTATTGGCCCAGGCACAGATCATCAGCCTGCACTGCCCGCTGACCGCCGACAGCAAACACCTGATCAACGCCCGTTCCCTGGCACAGATGCAGCCTGGCGCCATGCTGATCAACACCGGACGCGGTGGCCTGGTGGATACGCCTGCGCTGATCGAAGCCCTCAAGAACGGCCAACTCGGCTACCTGGGCCTGGATGTGTATGAGGAAGAAGCCCAGCTGTTTTTCGAGGATCGCTCCGACCTGCCGCTGCAAGACGACGTACTCGCACGCCTGCTGACCTTCCCTAACGTGATCATCACCGCTCACCAGGCGTTCCTGACCCGTGAAGCGCTGGCGGCAATCGCAGCCACCACGCTGGCCAACATTGCCGCGTGGGCCGATGGCCAGCCGCAGAACCTGGTGCAAGGTTGATCAGCGGTCACATACCAGGCCCATGATAGGCCGGCACCCGTGATAGGATGCCGCGCCTATTTGGAGGATCCATGGCCGAACACGATTTCCGCTTCAGCTTGCTGAGCCCGCAACACACCCTGATCGAATGCCGCGCCCTGGTGCCGGGCCGTTACCAGGTCACCGGCAACGGTGGTTCGATCAAGCATGGCGACGTCTTGATCGTCACCCTGCGCGGCAGTAAAACCCTGTCGATGCGCCTGACCGTCGAAGGTGACGCGCGCTATTCCATCCGCCCGGCGGGCCAGTGGGTCGCGATGGCCCTGGGGCCGAAATTCGGCGAGCTGGAAATCCACACCTGGAAGGTCAACTGCGACAGCTGCGACAGCGTGCTGGAGTTTGAATTCGCCGTGGAAACCAAGCTGACCAAAGAGCCACTACCACCGGCCGCCAATGCGCGCATCAAGGAGCTGGGCTGGGCCAGCGAAGGCGACAAGCACCGTTGCCCGAAATGCCGGCAGGCTGCGCAATGAAAGGCCTGCTGCTCGCCGCCCTCGGTGTGGCCCTGACGGGCTGCGCCGCTGACGCGGTCAAGCTCAAGCAAGACCACAGCTACGTGGTGGAGTGGATTGGTGAGCGGCCATTGATGGATTACGCGCACCTGACCGTCACCCTCGGCGCCGATGGCCGCGCCTACGGCAATGGCGGCTGCAACCACTGGTTTGCGCCGTACACCGTCGAAGGCCGGACACTCAGTTTCGGCAAGATCGGCAGCACCCGCAAACGCTGCGCCGAAGCCTTGATGGAGCAGGAACAGCGCTTCTTCCAGGCCCTGCAAGGCGTGCAGCGCTGGGATATCTCACCGATCGAGCAGACCCGGTTCTGGCCGGCTGAAGGCAAGCCGATTCGCCTGTGGCTGGAAGAAGGCTGATACCAGGAGCCTAAAGATGGGTGAGCTCTAAATGTGGGAGGGGGCTTGCTCCCGAAGGCGGTGGGTCAGCCAATATATATGCTGACTGACACACTGCTTTCGGGAGCAAGCCCCCTCCCACATTGGATTGGGGGCAACTCTCTAACCACGCAAGGCTTTGAGCTTGGCCAACACACCTTCCGCCGTCTGCTCACCCATCAACTGTTCACGCACCTTGCCCTTGTCATCAATGATGTAGGTCACCGGCAGCGCCTCGCTGCGCGGAATATCGAAAATCTCTTCCGGGTTCTGCGCCAGCACCGTGAACTTGATCCCCAGCTTCTCGCTGGCGGCCTTGAGTTCTTCACCCTGTACGTTGTCGAAATTGACCCCGAACACGCCCACATTCTGGCCTTTCAGCTGTTCGGCCAAGGCATTCAGTTCCGGAATTTCCGTGCGGCACGGGCCACACCATTCGGCCCAGTAGTTGACCACCACCCATTGTTTGTCCAGGCGCTCGGCCGCCACTTTCCTGCCATATTGGTCAACGCCGTAATCGTTACCGCAGCCGCTGAGCAGCAGGGTTGTGATGATCGCCAATGCACCGATCAGTCGCCTAGTCATGGGGTAATCCTTCGCAAAAAAATGAACGTTGGCTGCGACCTATCGCCTCTTACGGTTTAAGGACGGGTCGCCGCGCAGGTAGAATACCCGCCACCTTACGCAAGATGCGACCCGCACATGACCGATCTGACGCTTTATCACAACCCGCGCTGCTCGAAATCGCGCGGTGCGCTCGAGCTGCTGGAAGCCCGCGGCCTGACCCCGACCGTGGTGCGCTACCTCGAAACCCCGCTGGACGCCGCGCAACTCAAGGCCTTGCTCGGCAAGCTGAACATCAGCGCGCGCCAATTGCTGCGCACCGGCGAAGATGAATACAAAACCCTCAACCTGGCCGACGCCAGCCTCAGCGAAGCGCAGTTGATTGCCGCGATTGCCGAGCACCCGAAGCTGATGGAACGCCCGATCCTGGCAACCACCGACAAAGCCATCATCGGCCGCCCACCGGAAAACGTGCTGGAGTTGCTGCCGTGACCGCGCCCTATGTGCTGGTGCTGTATTACAGCCGCAATGGCTCGGTCAGCGAAATGGCTCGGCAGATTGCCCGCGGCATCGAGCAAGGCGGCCTCGAAGCCCGCCTGCGCACCGTACCGGCGATTTCCACCGAGTGTGAAGCCGTGGCGCCGAGCATTCCGGACGAGGGCGCGTTGTATGCAAGCCTGGATGATCTGAAGAATTGCTCCGGCCTGGCCCTGGGCAGCCCGACGCGCTTTGGCAACATGGCCGCGCCGCTCAAGTACTTCCTCGATGGCACCAGCAACCTGTGGCTCACCGGCGCACTCGTGGGCAAACCGGCTGGCGTGTTCACCTCCACCGCCAGCCTGCACGGCGGCCAGGAAACCACGCTGATGTCGATGCTGCTGCCGCTGCTGCACCACGGCATGCTGATCACCGGCCTGCCCTACAGCGAACAGGCCTTGCTCGACACCCAGGGCGGCGGCACGCCGTATGGCGCCAGCCATCATTCCGGGCCGGACGGCAAACGCATGCTCGATCAGCACGAAATCACCCTGTGCCGCGCCCTCGGCCTGCGCCTGGCCACCACCGCCACGCTGCTGGAGAACGGCCGTGGCCAGAAAGCCTAAGGTCCTGCCGCCCCAGGCGTGGCTGGAACCACGGGTCAAGGCGGCACGCGTGCTGAGCTTGTTGGCTTTTCTAGGGCTGGTGGGTTTGCTGTGCGTGTATTACCTGTTCATCGCCGACCTGCACGGTGCGCGCCCGTGGGTGATCCTGCTGATCGAGCTGGTGCCGCTGCTGGTGCTGGCGCCGGGGATGCTGCTGGGCAGCGCGCGCGGGCATTCGTGGATGTGCTTTGTGGTGAACCTGTATTTCATCAAGGGCGCACTGGCGGCGTATGACCCGAACCGCCAGTGGTTCGGGGTGCTGGAGATGCTGGCGAGTCTGGCAGTGTTTTGTACCGCGCTGTTGTATGTGCGGTGGCGGCATCAGTTGAATCGGCGGCTGGCGCAAGTCTGATAGGAATTTGGCGCCGGACAGTCAGTCTTCGCGAGCAAGCCCGCTCCCACACTTATCCGCGTACACCCTTTGGAATGCGGCCGAATGTGGGAGCGGGCTTGCTCGCGAAGGCATCAACGCGGTCTCAATGATTCACCGTGTAGGCCAGCATCATCGACAGCTGGCACATCGGCCGCCCACTCTCGGCATGCCATTGGTTAAACGCGCCCTGCACCGTCGCCAAGTCCCGCAGGCTGGTCGGCGCCTTGTCGACGATCTTCTGTGCATTCAAGGCCGCGACCACGTCATCGCTCGGCACAAACGTATCCTTGCCCACCATGCGCAAAAAGCGCGGCGCCGACAGCCCGCCCAACTGGTGCCCGTGCTTGCTCAGGTACTTCCACAAGCTGACGATATCGGTCACCGGCCAGTCGGCGACAAACGCGCCGAAGCTGCCCTTTTCCTGCTCGATGTCCAGGATCATCTGCGCATTGCGCGGCACACTCTTGAGCTTGCCCAGGTGGCGAATGATGCGCGTGTCCTGCATCAGGCGCTCCAGGTGCTCGGCGCCCATCAGCACGACTTTTTCCGGGTCGAAGCCGAAGAACACCTGCTCGAACGCCGGCCATTTGGCATCCACCACGCTGTGCTTCAAGCCGGCGCGAAATACGCGCAGCGCCAGGGTCGACAGGTAGCGGTCATCACTGATCTTGCGCAATTGCGCCGGGGTCTTGGGTACAGGCAGGTGGGCTTCCAGCTCGGCCGCTGAACCAAAGCGGTTCAGACAATATTCGTGCAGCCACTTGTAATCGCGCATGCCCTCTCCTGGCAGTTGAATGGAAAACGGCGCCCGTAAGCGCCGTCTTTCAGAGCGTTGAAACGTCTTAGAGGTTCACCACATTGACGAAGCGCGACGCGGCGCTTTCGTCGATTTTCAGGCTGGTGAAATCGAACAGGTTGCGGTCGGCCAACTGCGATGGCTGCACATTCTGCAAGCTGCGGAAGATGCTCTCGGTGCGGCCCGGGGTCTTGCGCTCCCAGTCCACCAACATCTCCTTGACCACCTGGCGCTGCAGGTTTTCCTGGGAGCCGCACAGGTTGCACGGGATGATCGGGAATTGCTTGAAGTCGGAGTAAGCCTGGATGTCCTTCTCGTTGCAATACGCCAGCGGGCGGATCACCACGTTGCGGCCGTCATCGGCACGCAGCTTGGGCGGCATGGCCTTGAGCGAGCCGTTGAAGAACATATTGAGGAAGAAGGTCTCAACGATGTCGTCACGGTGGTGCCCCAGGGCCATCTTGGTCGCGCCGATCTCATCGGCAAAGGTGTAAAGCGTGCCACGGCGCAGGCGTGAGCACAGCGAGCAGGTGGTCTTGCCCTCCGGGATCAGCTCCTTGACCACCGAGTAGGTGTCTTTCTCAACGATGTGGTACTCCACGCCCAGCGCTTTGAGATAGGCCGGCAGCACGTGCTCCGGGAAACCCGGTTGTTTCTGGTCCATGTTGACGGCGACGATCTCGAACCGGATCGGCGCGACCTTTTGCAGATGCAGCAGCACGTCGAGCAGGGTGTAGCTGTCTTTGCCGCCGGAGAGGCAGACCATGACCCTGTCGCCGTCCTCGATCATGTTGAAATCGGCGACCGCTTCCCCGGCCAGGCGACGCAGGCGTTTTTGCAGTTTGTTCTGGTTGACCGTAAGAGTGCCCATGGCGCTTGGATCCGCTAGTGGTGTGTGACGAAAAGCCGGGCATTTTACCGCTAAGGCTGGCCGAGATCCAATGTGGGAGCGGGCTTGCTCGCGAAGGCGCTGTACCTGTGATGAATGTATCAACTGACACGACGCTTTCGCGAGCAAGCCCGCTCCCACATTTCCAATCGCGCCTTGCCTGACAGACCTCACCGCGATTAGCGCCCATGTTTACAGCGCAATTTGCTCTAAAGCCCTACAGTTTTTCCGGTCATCATTTCCTATACTGCGACGTAAGGTCGCACAACTATCCAGGACCTTATGTGGCCATTTGGCCCGTGGGCGCTCCGATGGGGGGCGATGGTAATAACGACAGGAGTGACTGGCATGATCCATCACGTCGTGGGGCTGTTTACCCATCCCGACCAGGAATGGCGGGAAATTCGTGGCGATAAGGAAGAAAGTATCGGCCACATGTACCTCACTCACACTTTGATTCTCGCGGCGATCCCTGCCGTCTCGGCTTTTATCGGCACCACCCGGGTCGGCTGGGTCATCGGCAATCGCGCCCCGGTCATGTTGACCCAGGAAAGTGCGTTGTGGATGACCCTCATGTCCTATGCGGCGATGCTCGGCGGCGTGGCGGTGATGGGCGCTTTCATCCATTGGATGGCCCGCACCTACGACGCCAGCCCCAGCATGGCGCGCTGCGTCGCGTTTGCCACCTACACCGCGACCCCACTGTTTATCGGCGGGCTGGCGGCGCTCTATCCGCATATGTGGCTGGGGATGGTCGTGGGCACTGCGGCTATCTGTTACACGGTGTACTTGCTGTATGTGGGGCTGCCGACGTTTATGAACATCGACCCGGACGAGGGCTTCCTGTTTTCCAGCTCGGTATTGGCCGTGGGCCTGGTGGTACTGGTGGCAATCATGGCGTTTACCGTGATCGTCTGGGGGCTGGGCGTAGGCCCGATTTACACCAACTAAGCGGATCAACCCCAGGCAAAGCCACCGCAAGGTGGCTTTGTGCGTTATGCATGACCATTCGGCGCCTGACAGATTCGGAAACACCTGCTTTTGCGGCATACTGGACGTCTCTGGAGATATGGTCAGCATGCCCGAGCAACTCAATACCCGCGTCGAAGATTGTTTCCTACAAGCCGAATCCTTTTTTAAACGAAGCTTCAAACGCCCCCAGGTCAGCCTCAAGCTGCGGGGCCAGAAGGCCGGTGTCGCGCATTTGCACGAGAACCTGCTGCGTTTCAACCCACAGTTGTACCGCGAAAACAGCCAACACTTCCTCAAGCAGACCGTGGCCCATGAAGTCGCGCACCTGATCGCCCACCAATTGTTTGGCGAGCGCATCCAACCCCATGGCGAGGAATGGCAACTGATCATGCGCGGGGTGTACGAACTGCCGCCGGATCGTTGCCACACCTATGAGATCAAGCGCCGCCAGGTGACCCGGTATATCTACCGTTGCCCGTGTGCCGACAGCGATTTCCCGTTTTCTGCCCAGAGGCATGGGCTGGTGAATCAGGGGCGGCGGTATTTGTGCAGGCGGTGTCGGCACACTTTGGTGTACACAGGGGAAACTCGGGTGGAGTGAGGGCTTGTCGGGTCGCCGCATCGCTGCGATGACGCCAGATCAGTCACCCAACAACCTTGGCCCGCCGCAACGCGTCTATCCGCTGGGCACTCAACCCCAACTCAGCCAGCACTTCATCACTGTGCGCCCCCACCGCCGCACCAATATGCCGAGGCGCCGGCAACCCCTCGGAAAACTTCAACGGGCAGGCCAGTTGCGTCTGGGTCGAGCCATCACCCCGTGGCACCTGGCTGACCAGCTCCCGCGCCTTCAACTGTGGATGATCCAGCGCTTCACTCAGCCTCAGCACCGGCTCGACACACGCATCCACTCCGGCGAACAACTCACACAGCTCCTCGAAGCTGCGCTTCTCAAACTCGACCTGCAACGCCAGCTTCAGGGCTTTTTGCTGCTCGGGTTTGAGGCTTTGCATGGCCAGTTCCGGCCTTCCCAGCGCGTCGCACAATTGCCGCATAAACGCCGGTTCCAGGCTGCCCACCGACATCCAGCGCCCATCACGCGTGCGGTAATAATCATAGAAACTGCCGCCGTTGAGCACATGGCTCTCCCAATCAGGCTCGACCCCGCAGGCCAGGTAGCCCGCACCGGCCATGGCATTCAGGCTGAACGAGCAGTCGGTCATGCTCACATCCAGGTATTGGCCAACGCCACTGTGCTGGCGGGCAATCACGGCGGCGAGCAACCCCACCACCGCGTGCAACGAACCACCGCCGACATCCGCCAATTGCACGCCCAAGGGCACCGGCCCGCTGTCCCGGCGACCGGTGTAACTGGCCACGCCGGCCAACGCGAGGTAGTTGATATCGTGCCCGGCGCGGTCTTTATAAGGCCCGGTCTGACCGTAACCGGTGATCGACACATAAATCAGCCTGGGGTTGAGCGCTTTCAGCGCCTCATAACCCAGGCCGAGGCGCTCCATCACCCCGGGCCGGAATTGCTCAAGGACAATATCGTAGTCCTTGACCAGTTCACGCACGATCTGCAGCGCCTCGGCCTGCTTGAGGTCCAGTGCCAGGCTGCGCTTGTTGCGGTTGAGGTAGGCGTGGCTCGCTGAAGTGCCCTGATCATGGGGCGGCAGCACGCGCAACAGGTCAATGCGCGTGGGCGATTCGATACGCAGCACCTCGGCGCCCATGTCCGCCAGCATCAGGGACGCGAACGGGCCAGGCAGCAAGGTGGAAAAATCCAGCACTTTGAGGGACGCCAAGGGACCTGACATAAAGACTCCATTTGGGTAGCGACTGCCCACAGCCTAGGCAGCCTTGCGCCTGGCGGCAATCGTCAGAACAATCACCGAGAGTGACCGTTTTGATCACGGCGGGCTTTTTCGCGGCGGCGGCTTTATCATTGGCCCAGGTTTGCTTGCAGAGTGTTCCATGAAGTTTGCGATTGCAGTATTTTCCGCCGCCCATGCGCCCTCCTCGCGCCGCGCCTTGCTGTTCGCCCAGGCAGCGCTGGCCGGTGGGCATGAGATTGTGCGGCTGTTTTTTTATCAGGACGGCGTGTACAGCGCTGCCAATAACATCGTTGCGCCCCAGGATGAGCAAGACATTGCCCGCCAGTGGCGTGAGTTTGTCAGCCAGCATCAACTCGACGGCGTGGTGTGCATCGCCGCCGCCTTGCGCCGTGGCGTACTCAATACTGAGGAAGCCACGCGTTACCAACGCAGCGCGGTGAACCTTGACGCGCCGTGGGCGTTGTCGGGCCTGGGGCAATTGCATGACGCGATCCAGGCTGCCGACCGCCTGATCTGTTTTGGAGGGCCGTGAGATGGCCAAGTCTTTATTGGTGATCAGCCGCCAGGCTCCGTGGTCCGGGCCGAGTGCGCGGGAAGCGCTGGATATCGTATTGGCCGGTGGCGCCTTTGATCTGCCGATGGGTCTGCTGTTTATGGACGATGGCGTGTTCCAGCTGGCAACGCATCAGGACGCCAAGGCCGTGCAGCAAAAAGACCTGAGCGCCAACCTGCAGGCGTTGGGCCTGTTCGGCATTGATGAGGTGTTTGCCTGCAGCCACAGCCTTGCCGAGCGCAGCCTCGTGACACCTGCCGGCGCGCAGGCGCTGGACAGCGCCGCGATCGCCCAATTGATTGACCGTTATGACCAGGTGATGACCCTCTGATGTCGACTTTGCATGTGGTATCTCACTCCCCGTTCACTGATAGCCGCCTGGCCAGTTGCCTGCGCGTGTGCGGTGCCGAGGACGCCATCCTGCTGTGTGGCGACGGCGCCTACGGCCTGCACAACGCAGCCCTGCAAACCCGTGGCGTGAAGGTCTTTGTCCTGGCCGAAGACATGCAGGCACGCAACCTGCCCCTGCCGGACTGGGCCGACAGCGTCGACTATCCAGGTTTCGTGCAGCTGTCGATCGACTACGACAAGGTCAACACCTGGCTATGAACACCCTGACCGTAGGCGAACGCACGCTTGAGCTGGACAAGGACGGCTATCTCGTCGACCTGAATGACTGGTCCACCGACGTGGCCAATGCCCTGGCCGCCGCCGAACCCTTGGCATTGACCGCCGAGCATTGGGAAATCCTCGAACTGCTGCGCGGGTTTTACGCAGAATTTCAGCTGTCCCCGGCCACGCGCCCGCTGATCAAGTACACCGCTTTAAAGCTCGGCCCGGACAAGGGCAACAGCCTGCACCTCAACAAACTCTTCAATGGCACCCCCGCCAAACTTGCCGCCAAGCTGGCGGGCCTGCCCAGGCCGACGAATTGCTTATGACCGACTTTGCCCCGCTGACCCTTGAAACCCCCGCCGAGCACCCGTTTGCGCAATTCGTGCGCATCCTGGGCAAAGGCAAGCGCGGCGCGCGTAACCTCACCCGTGAGGAAGCCCGCGAAGCCATGGGCATGCTGCTCGACGAAAAAGTCGAAGACACCCAGCTCGGCGCCTTCCTGATTCTGCTGCGTCACAAGGAAGAGAGCCCGGAAGAACTCGCCGGTTTCACCGAAGCCGTACGCGAACGCCTGAAGGCGCCGGCGCTGAATGTGGACATCGATTGGCCGACCTACGCCGGTAAAAAGCGTCACCTGCCGTGGTATCTGTTGGCGGCCAAGTGCCTGGCGCAAAACGGCGTGCGCATCCTGATGCACGGCGGCGGCGCCCATACGGCGGGCCGCTTGTACACCGAGCAATTGCTGCAAGGCCTGCAAATCCCGCTGTGTCGCAATTGGCAACAGGTCCAGACGGCGTTCGAGCAAGGCAACCTGGCGTTTATCCCGCTGGGTGACTGGGCGCCGCAACTGCAACGCATGATCGACTTGCGCAACACCCTGGGCCTGCGCTCACCCATTCATTCCCTGGCGCGCCTGCTCAACCCGCTGAATGCGCGTTGCGGCTTGCAAAGCATTTTCCACCCCGGTTACCAGGGCGTGCACCGCGATGCCAGCGGCCTGCTGGGCGATAACGTGATTGTGGTGAAAGGCGATGGCGGCGAAGTCGAGATCAACCCCGACACGATCAGCCACTTGTATGGCACCACCGGCGGCCAGAGTTGGGACGAAGAATGGCCCGCCCTCTCCGCCCAGCGCCACGTCAAACCGGCCAGCCTGGAACCCGAGCATTTAAAAGCCTTGTGGCGCGGCGATGTCGAAGACAGTTACCCGCAACTGGCGCTGATCGCGACCATGGCCCTGGCCCTGCGCGGCCTCGGCCACTCACGGGAGCAGGCGTTCGAATTGGCCCGGCAATTCTGGGATGCACGGGATAAATCGATTTAATCGATGATTACCGCCCGGTCTTTGCGCTTTTAGTTCGAACTCAGCCCTTTAGACTGGGCTCCAACGCTTATTAGCCAAGGAGCCAAGTCATGGGTTTGCTGATCGAAGGACGCTGGAAAGACCAGTGGTACGAAAGTAGCGCAGACGGCGCGTTCCAGCGCGAGCAGGCGCAACGCCGCAACTGGGTGACCGCCGATGGCGAGCCTGGCCCCAGCGGCGACGGCGGTTTCAAGGCCGAAGCCGGTCGTTACCACCTGTACGTGTCCCTGGCTTGCCCGTGGGCCCATCGCACGCTGATCCTGCGCAAACTCAAGGGTTTGGAAAGCTTGATCGACGTGTCCGTGGTCAGTTGGCTGATGCTCGAAAACGGTTGGACCTTCGACAAGGCTCACGGCTCGACCGGCGACAAGCTCGACGGTTTCGACTTCATTCACCAGCGTTACACCGCAGACACCGCCGATTACACCGGACGTGTCACCGTGCCAGTGCTGTGGGACAAGAAGCTCAAGCGCATCGTCAGCAATGAATCGGCGGAGATCATCCGCATGTTCAACAGTGCGTTTAACGGGCTGACCGGCAATACGCTGGATTTCTACCCCGAAGCCCTGCGCTCGACGATCGATACGCTGAACGAGCGCATCTACCCCGCGGTGAACAATGGCGTGTACCGCGCAGGGTTTGCCACCTCGCAGCAGGCGTATGAGAGTGCATTTGATGATGTGTTTGCCGAGCTGGATCGCCTGGAACAGCACTTGGCTGAGCAGCGCTACCTGGCCGGTGAATACCTGACCGAAGCCGATGTGCGGCTGTTCACCACGCTGATTCGCTTTGATGCGGTGTATTACAGCCACTTCAAATGCAACCTGCGGCGGATTGCCGACTATCCGAATTTGTCGAACTGGCTAAGGGAGTTGTATCAGTGGCCGGGCGTGGCCGAGACGGTGGATTTTGCGCATATCAAGGGGCATTACTATGCGAGCCATCGGACGATCAACCCGACCGGAATTGTGCCGAAAGGGCCGTTGCAGCGCTTTGATGCCGAGCATGATCGGGCGCGGTTGAGCGGCAAAGGTGTCTGGAACTGAGAACATCTTGTGGAGAGGGGGCAAGCTCCCTCGCCACAAGATCAGTGTTAAACCTGGGATTGCGCGCCTTCAAACCACTTGAGCTTCTCGCGCAACACCACCACCTCACCGACGATCACCAGTGTCGGCGCATGCACTTCATGCTCCGCCACCATGCGCGGCAAATCCGCCAGTGTGCCGGTAAACACGCGCTGGTTGGACGTGGTGCCCTGCTGGATCAACGCCGCCGGTGTATCTGCCGCGCGCCCGTGCTTGATCAGTTGCTCACAGATGATCGGCAAGCCGATCAGGCCCATGTAGAACACCAACGTTTGCGACGGCCCCACGAGGTCATGCCAAGGCAGGTCCGACGTTCCGTTCTTCAAATGCCCGGTGATAAAGCGCACCGACTGCGCATAGTCACGGTGCGTCAGCGGAATCCCGGCATACGCCGCGCAACCGCTGGCCGCCGTAATCCCCGGCACCACCTGGAACGGGATGCCATGGGCCGCCAGTTCCTCGATCTCTTCGCCGCCACGGCCGAAGATGAACGGATCGCCACCTTTGAGTCGCAGCACACGCTTGCCCTGCTTGGCCAGGTCCACCAGTTGCTGGTTGATCTGGTCCTGCGGCACGGCATGGTCGGCGCGACGTTTGCCGACGTAGATACGCTCGGCGTCACGGCGGCACAGCTCAAGGATCGCCGGGGCCACCAGGCGGTCATACAGTACCACATCGGCCTGCTGCATCAGGCGCAAGGCACGGAAGGTCAGCAAGTCCGGATCACCCGGGCCCGCACCGACCAAATAGACTTCGCCCGGCGCATACGGCGGCGCGCCATTGACCTTTTCGATCAACAGGCGCTCGGCTTCACCACCCTGCCCGGCCAGTTGACGGTCGGCGATCGGGCCCTGGAAAACCTCTTCCCAAAAGGCCCGACGCTGCTGCACATCCGGGTACAAACCTTTGACCTGGGCGCGAAAACGCGCCGCCAAACCGGCCAGTTGGCCATAGGTCGACGGAATCCAGGTTTCCAGCTTGGCGCGGATCAAGCGCGCCAGCACCGGCGCATCGCCGCCGCTGGACACCGCAATCACCAAGGGTGAACGGTCGACAATCGCCGGGAAGATCACGCTGCACAAGGCCGGCGCGTCCACCACATTGACCGGCACACAGCGGCGCTTGGCATCGCTGGACACTTGCGCATTCAGCGGCTCGTCGTCCGTGGCCGCGATAATCAGCACACAGCCGTCAAGGTCTGCCTCCTGATAACCGCGCAAAATCAGGTCCCCGCCACTGCCCAGCACCAGTTCTCGCAACTGGTCTTCGATCTGGGGAGCAACCACCCGCAGCAACGCACCGGCGTCGGCCAGCAGCCGGGATTTGCGCAAGGCAATCTCCCCGCCACCGACGACCAACACACGACTGCCGCGCAGGTTATGAAACAGCGGCAGAAATTCCATTTAGCCGATGACCTCAACGCCGCCCATGTACGGCTTGAGCACTTCCGGCACGCGGATGGAACCGTCGGCCTGCTGGTAGTTTTCCAGCACGGCCACCAGGGTACGGCCTACGGCCAGGCCCGAGCCGTTGAGGGTGTGCACCAGTTCCGGCTTGCCGGTTTCCGGGTTACGGAAACGCGCCTGCATGCGACGGGCCTGGAAATCACCGCAGTTGGAGCACGACGAAATCTCGCGGTACTTGTCCTGGCTCGGCACCCACACTTCGAGGTCGTAGGTTTTCACGGCGCTGAAACCCATGTCGCCAGTGCACAGCGCCAGTACGCGGTACGGCAGCTCCAGCAGTTGCAGGACGCGCTCGGCGTTGGCGGTCAGGCCTTCCAGGGCTTCCATGGAGGTCGACGGTTCTACAACCTGCACCATTTCAACTTTGTCGAACTGGTGCTGACGGATCATGCCGCGCGTGTCACGGCCCGAGGCACCGGCTTCGCTACGGAAGCACGGGCTGTGAGCCACGAACTTGATCGGCAGTTGCTTGGCGTCGAGGATTTCACCGGCGACGATATTGGTCAGCGACACTTCGGCGGTCGGGATCAGGTACAGGTCGGCTTCGCCGTCGCGGCTGATCTTGAACAGGTCTTCTTCGAACTTCGGCAGCTGACTGGTGCCCATCAGCGCCGGCGCCTGCACCAGATACGGCGTGTAAGCTTCTTCGTAGCCGTGTTCAGCGGTGTGCAGGTTGATCATGAACTGCGCCAGGGCACGGTGCATGCGCGCAATCGGGCCACGCAGCAGAGCAAAGCGTGCGCCGGACATTTTGGCGGCGGTTTCGAAATCCAGGCCGCCGGTCAGTTCGCCCAACGCAACGTGATCCTTGATCTCGAAATCGAAGGCTTTTGGCGTGCCCCAGCGGCGCACTTCGACGTTGCCGTCTTCGTCTTCGCCAATCGGCACGGATTCGTGCGGAATATTCGGGATGCCCAGCAGGATCGAATCCAGCTCGGTCTGAATGCCTTCCAGCTCGACTTTGCCGTCGGACAGCTCGGTGCCCATACGCTCGACGTCCGCCATCAACGGCGCAATGTCTTCGCCGCGCTGCTTGGCCTGACCGATGGATTTGGAACGCGCATTACGCTCAGCCTGCAGTGCTTCGGTGCGGGTCTGGACGGTCTTGCGCTGTTCTTCCAGCGCTTCGATGCGCGCAACATCCAAGGCAAAGCCACGGGATGCCAGGCGGTCCGCTACGTCCTGAAGGTTGCTACGTAACAGTTTGGAATCGAGCATGTCGGTCTCTCGTTTATCAAAGTTTGGTCAAGGACAGGCCGGCCCAGGTGGCGAGCAGCCCGCCGAACACGCTGATGCCCAGGTAACCGAAGGCTACCAACGCTTGCCCGCTTTCCAGCAGGCGCACCGTATCCAGTGAAAAGGATGAAAAGGTCGTAAGACCGCCTACAAAGCCGACAATCAAGCCGGCGCGAACCTCAATCGGCACTTCGGGACGCAACAGGAACCAGCCGTACAACAGGCCGATAATCAGGCAACCCACCAGGTTGACCGCCAGGGTCGCCGCATAAAAATGCTTCGGCCAATTGGCGCTGACCCAAGTGCCGGTAGCGAAACGCAATAATGTACCAGCGATACCCGCGGCGGACACGGCAAGAATGGTCTTGAGCACTACTTTCTCCGTTGTTTTGGGCTGAGACGGTCGAGTTGGGCCAGGTGATTGAGCTTTTCACCGATTTTCAGCTCCAGGCCACGGGGCACCGGCTGATAAAGCGGCAAGGGCTCAAGCTCATCGGGGAAGTAGTCTTCGCCGGCCGCGTAGGCGTCCGGCTCATCGTGGGCATAGCGGTATTCGTCGCCATAACCCAGTTGTTTCATCAGCTTGGTCGGCGCATTGCGCAGGTGCATCGGCACTTCGAGAGAGCCGTATTCGGCAGCGGCGCGCAGGGCGGATTTGAAGCCCATGTACACCGCGTTGCTTTTTGGCGCGCAGGCCAGGTAAGTGATGGCCTGGGCCACGGCCAGCTCGCCTTCCGGGCTGCCGAGGCGCTCCTGCACATCCCAGGCCGCCAGGCACAGGCTCAGGGCACGCGGGTCGGCGTTGCCGATGTCTTCGCTGGCCATGCGCACCACGCGGCGCGCCAGGTACAGCGGGTCGCAGCCGCCGTCGATCATGCGTGCAAACCAGTACAAAGCGCCGTCAGGGTTGGAGCCGCGCACCGATTTGTGCAGCGCCGATATCTGGTCGTAGAAGGCTTCGCCGCCCTTGTCGAAACGGCGGCGCGTGTCGCCAAGCAGGCTTTGCAACAGGTCGACGCCAATCTCGTTGCCGTCTTCGGCCAGGTCCGAGGCGTTCTCCAGCAGGTTCAGAAAGCGCCGGCCATCGCCATCGGCGGCGGCCAGCAGCATCTTGAAGCCTTCTTCGCTGACACTCAGCTGGCGCTTGCCCAAGCCCTTGTCTTCGCTCAGGGCCCGGTGCAGCAGCTTTTGCATCGCCGCTTCGTCCAGGCTCTTGAGCACATAGACCCGCGCGCGCGAGAGCAAGGCATTGTTGAGTTCGAACGAAGGGTTTTCGGTGGTCGCACCAATGAATATCAACGTGCCGTCTTCGACATACGGCAAGAACGCATCCTGCTGCGACTTGTTGAAGCGATGCACTTCGTCGACAAACAGGATGGTGCGCTTGCCGTATTGCCCGGCTTGCTGCTTGGCGACTTCTACCGCCTGGCGAATCTCTTTGACCCCGGCCAGCACCGCCGAAACCGTTTCGAAGTGTGCATCCGAGACTTTCGCCAGCAGCCGCGCCAGGGTGGTTTTACCCACGCCAGGCGGCCCCCAGAAAATCATCGAGTGCAGCGCCCCCTGCTCCAGGGCTTCGCGCAGAGGTTTGCCGCGAGCGAGCAGGTGTTCTTGCCCGACGTACTCATCCAGATTGGTGGAACGCAAGCGCGCCGCCAGGGGCTGAGCAATCGGGTCACTTCGAAACAAATCCATGGGCAGCGTTTGAAACCTCTAGTTTATTCCTGGATCACGTCGGCACCCTTGGGGATGACAAACTTGAACTTGGATGCATCCACCGGCTGGTTAGCCTTGACGCCGGAGAACAGGATATCGGTGCGTTGGCCAACACTGTCGATCAGGCGCATGTTGTTGATCACGCCGTTGCCGAACGACAGGTTCAGGCTGTCGAACAGCGTGTCCTTGGATTTGGGCTTGAGGGTGAACTCGATCACGTTGCTGGTTTGCTTGGAGGTGATGTCGAAGCTGTCGTTGATCTTCGACACATCACCCGACAGCAGCAGCGCCGGCGTCTGGTTCAAGCGCGGGTCGAGCTTCTTGATGGTCGCCTGTTCCAGGTCCGGGTCCCACAGGGTGACCTTCTGGCCATCGGAAACGATGGTCTGCTCGGCCTTGCCTTCGGTGTGCCAGTAGAACAGCCCAGGGCGCTGCACGGCCATTTCGCCTTCGGTTTGCTGCAACTGGGTACCACCGGCATCCAGGGTCAACTGGGAGAAGCGCGCGGTCAGGGTCTGGGATTTGTCCAACAGGTTCTTCAGGCTGGCCACCGAGGCGGGATCAGCGTGGGCCGAAACAGCAGTCAGGGCCAGTGCAGGCAACAACAGCATGCGGATAAAGCGCATGGGAATCCTCATTGAGTCGTCAGGACGCGCTGCGTGTTGCCACGCAGCACGGGGTCAGTCGCGCATCTGCCCGGGGGCGATGACTTCACGCGAACCGTTGGTGTTCATGGCGGTCACGACGCCGGCATTTTCCATGGATTCGATCATGCGGGCGGCGCGGTTGTAGCCGATTTTGAGCTTACGCTGCACCGCAGAGATCGAGGCGCGACGGCTTTCGAGTACGAATGCCACGGCTTCGTCGTAAAGCGCGTCGGTTTCGGCATCGTCATCACCGCTGCTGCCGCCGTCGAAGCCGCTGCCGGCCTCTTCCACGCCCGCGAGGATGTCGTCGTTGTATTCCGGCGCGCCACGCAGTTTCCAGGCTTCGACCACGCGATGCACTTCGTCATCGGAGACGAACGCACCGTGCACGCGAATCGGCAGGCTGGTGCCCGGCGGCATGTAGAGCATGTCACCGTGGCCGAGCAGTTGCTCGGCGCCACCCTGGTCGATGATGGTGCGCGAGTCGATCTTGCTGGAGACCTGGAACGCCATCCGCGTCGGAATGTTGGCCTTGATCAAGCCGGTGATCACATCCACCGACGGCCGCTGGGTCGCGAGGATCAAGTGAATACCGGCCGCACGCGCCTTTTGGGCGATACGCGCGATCAGTTCTTCAACCTTCTTGCCGACGATCATCATCATGTCGGCAAACTCGTCGACCACCACCACGATGGTCGGCAGCTTGGTCAGCAGCGGCGCTTCGTCGTGGATGCTTTCACGCTTGTACAGCGGGTCGGTCAGCGGTGTGCCGGCGTCCTGGGCTTCCTTCACCTTGGCATTGAAGCCCGACAGGTTACGCACGCCCATCTTCGCCATCAGCTTGTAGCGGCGCTCCATCTCGGCGACGCTCCAGCGCAGGGCGTTGGCGGCGTCCTTCATATCGGTCACCACCGGGCACAGCAGGTGCGGGATGCCTTCGTAGATCGACAATTCGAGCATCTTCGGGTCGATCATGATCAGCTTGGCGTCATCCGGGCCGGACTTGAACAGGATCGACAGGATCATCGCGTTCACGCCCACCGACTTACCGGAACCGGTGGTACCGGCCACCAGCAGGTGCGGCATTTTCGCCAAGTCGGTGATCACCGGCTTGCCGCCGATGTCGTGGCCGAGGGCCAGGGTGACCGGCGATTTGAAGTTGTCGTATTCCGGGGTCGACAGCACCTCGGAGAACCGCACGATCTGGCGGTCTTCGTTGGGAATCTCGATGCCGACGGTGGTCTTGCCGGGGATCACTTCCACCACACGCACACTGGTCACGGCCAGGGAGCGGGCCAGATCTTTGGCCAGGTTGGAGATACGGCTGACCTTGACGCCGGCGGCCGGCTGGATCTCGTAACGGGTAATCACCGGGCCTGGGTGAATCGAATCCACCGAGACTTCGACGCCGAATTCCTTGAGTTTGATTTCCAGCAGATGGCCAACCGCCGCCAGGGATTCCGGGGAATAATTGAGTTGTTTCTTTTCGGCCGGGTCGAGAATCGAGATCGGCGGCAAAGTGCCTTCGACGGCGCTGTCGACAAACAACGGCGCCTGCTTCTCTTTCTGCACACGATGGCTCGGCTCGGGCGCTTTGGGCGGTGCCGGGGCAATCACCGGCGGCACCTGCTTCTCGCGGTCCGACATGTGCTTGCTCAGGGCCTGCTCGCGCTCGATCAAGCGCTCCTTGACCTTGGCCTGCTCGCGGCGGTCCGGCGTGCTCGGGGCCACCACTTCGTTAACGCGGGTGTCCACCTCGCGCAGTTGCGCGACCATGCGCTTGCGATCAACTCGGGCCGACCACCAACGGTTGGCCGCGCCCTGGAACAACTCGAGCAGGTCCAGGGTGATCTTGCCGGTCACGTCCATCACCTTGAACCACGACAGGTCGGTGAACACGGTGAGGCCAAACAGGAACAGCGCGATAAACATCAAGGTGCTGCCCTGGATGTTCAGGGTCTTGCGCGCCAGGTCGCCGAGGCTTTCGCCCAACGCCCCGCCCGCGCCCGCCGGCAGGCCGGTAGGTGCATGAAAATGGATGTGCGCCAGCGCCGCGCCGGACAACACCAGGAACACCAGGCCGATCAGGCGCCAGGAGAACAGCCAGCCGCTCCACTGCCACGGCTCGTGACGCTGGCGGAAGATCTGCCAGGTCTTGATCGCCAGCAGCAGCGGGAAGATATACGCAAAGTAACCCAGCACCATAAACAGGATATCGGCGCTGTAGGAACCGGCGGGGCCGCCGAAGTTCTGCACGTCTTCGATCTTGCTGTTGTGGCTCCAGCCCGGGTCGTCCTTGCCATAGGTGAGCAAGGCCATCATCAGGAACAGGCACAGGGCGCCAATAGCGATCAGCGCGCCTTCCTTGAGTCGATAATGCAGGTGCTGACGCCAGGCCGGCACGACTGCTGCTTTAGGTGTTGCGGCGGATTTCTTCAAAACGGGTCTATTCCTGCGCCTTTAGCGCGTCCATCTGTTGAATGACTGCACACTGCTCAATCCGAGCAGCTGAAAAATGAACGAATGTCGCTGAAACTACTTTTAACATTGGGTGATGAACAGGTGAAAGGGCGATAACGCCACGATGCCCGCATTGTACGGGTTTGCGTCGGCGATGCCACGTACTTGCCCTCACCCGACGGCCTGCACAAATGATGTGTCACAGCCTGTTCAATTTGAGCATGCATTGCCTTTGCTGACAAAGGCTTATGCGCTGTTTTTATCAAAGCAGGCAAGCTTGGCAATTGGCCTGCATGGCCCAGACCCGATTACGACCGCGCCTGTAGGGCAGAGTTGCAGAAACACCCGTTAACGCTATTGCGCGCCGATGCCCGATTCGGGCTGGCCCCACAGCGCCTTGTCGACAATAATCACCCCACATGCGGCAGGCGTCATACCTGCCACTCCCCTCCCCCACCGTAAGCCTGGATGCCATGCTGACCTGGTTGCAACGCGATTCCCTGACTTTTCCGCCGCTGGCCAAGGCCATGCGCGAACCCAATGGCTTGCTGGCTGCCGGCGGCGACCTGTCGGCCGAGCGACTGATCCAGGCCTATCGCCATGGCTGCTTTCCGTGGTTCTCCGACGGCCAGCCGATCCTCTGGTGGTCTCCAGACCCACGCACGGTAATATTCCCCGACGAACTGCACGTATCACGCAGCCTGGGCAAACTGTTGCGCCAGCAGCGCTACAGCGTGACCTTCGACCAGGACTTCGCCGCCGTCATCCAGGCCTGCGCCGCGCCCCGCGCTTATGCGGACGGCACCTGGATCACCGAAGGCATCCAAAGCGCCTACCTGGAGCTGCACCGGCGCGGCTACGCGCACTCCGTTGAAGTGTGGGATGACGGCAAGCTGGTCGGCGGCCTGTATGGCCTGGCCATGGGCCAATTGTTTTTTGGCGAATCGATGTTCAGCCGCGCCGACAATGCCTCCAAGTTCGGCTTTGCCACACTGACCCGCCAGTTGCAGGCCTGGGGTTTTGTACTGATCGACTGCCAGATGCCCAATGACCACCTGCACAGCCTCGGCGCCCGCGCCATACCACGCAGTGAATTTGCCGATTTCCTGCGTAACCATTTGGACCAACCCAGCTCTGGCCCGTGGGTTTCCTAGGCGACTTGCGCGTACCTGGCATACACTTATTTCAAAGCTTAACCCGAGGGTTGATCATGACCGAGCTGGCGCGCTTGAAGTTTTATGCCACTCAAGCCCACTCTTGCAGCTATCTGCCTGACGAGCAGGCCACCACACTGTTCCTCGACCCCAGCCAGCCGATGGACGTGCATGTGTATGCCGACCTTTCGGAGATGGGCTTTCGGCGCAGCGGCGATCATCTGTACCGACCCCATTGCCAGAATTGCAATGCGTGCGTGCCTGCGCGTATCCCGGTTGCGCAGTTTTTGCCGGACCGTAATCAGAAACGCATTCTCAAACGCAACGCCGACCTGACGGTCACGGCCACCAAGCCACAGTACAGCGAAGAATATTTCGATCTTTACCAGCGTTACATCGAACAACGCCACGCAGATGGCGACATGTTCCCGCCCAGCCGTGATCAGTTTTCGACCTTCCTGGTGCGCGACCTGCCCTTCTCACGCTTCTATGAGTTCCGCCTGGATGGCCGCCTGCTGGCGGTGGCGGTGACCGACCTGCTGCCCAACGGCCTGTCGGCGGTCTACACCTTCTATGAGCCTTCCGAAGAACGCCGCAGCCTTGGGCGCTTTGCGATTTTGTGGCAAATCGGTGAAGCCCTGCGCCTGGAACTGGAGGCGGTGTACCTCGGATACTGGATCAAGAACTGCAAAAAGATGAACTACAAGACCCAATATCGGCCCATTGAGCTGCTGATTAATCAAAGATGGGTAACGCTTAACTAGAACCCCTTGGCTTAAACACCCTTTTTCGGGCACAATGCACGCCGCTTTTGCCTGGCGCAGTTGCACCGGGCCATTCACTGGATACCGAGGGCTTTACTGCATGTCGAAAGAAGACAGCTTCGAAATGGAAGGCACTGTCGTCGACACCCTGCCCAACACCATGTTTCGTGTGGAGTTGGAAAATGGGCACGTCGTAACCGCGCATATCTCCGGCAAGATGCGCAAGAACTACATTCGTATTCTTACCGGTGACAAAGTGCGCGTCGAGCTGACGCCCTATGACTTGAGCAAAGGGCGCATCACTTACCGCGCTCGTTAAGCAAGTCAATACAAAACGCCCGGTTATGCCGGGCGTTTTTGTGTGTGCGAGATTTGTCCAACACCACAAATACTTGTGGGAGCGGGCTTGCTCGCGAATGCGGTGTATCAGTCAATTCATCTGTCACTGACCCACCGCGTTCGCGAGCAAGCCCGCTCCCACAGGGGATCACCAGTGTTTTGACGATTGTGTTCTCGAGACAGAAAAAAGGCGCCTTTCGGCGCCTTTTGCTGTGTTGCGATCAGCTATCAGGCCATTTCGGCCGTGGTTTCGAACTCGAAGGTCAGCTCGCCATCCTTCAGGTCGATATGCACCACGCCGCCATGGTCGGAAAGCTCGCCAAACAGGATCTCTTCGGCCAGTGGCCGCTTGATCTTGTCCTGGATCAGACGCGCCATTGGGCGAGCGCCCATTGCCGAGTCGTAGCCGCCTTCGGCCAGCCAGTTGCGCGCCGCATCCGTCACTTCCAGCTGCACGCGCTTGTCTTCCAACTGCGCCTGAAGCTCGGTAAGGAACTTGTCCACCACGCTTTTGATGACCTCATGGCTGAGGCGACCAAACTGGATAATGGTGTCCAGACGGTTGCGGAACTCCGGCGTGAAGCTCTTCTTGATCACTTCCATGGCGTCGGATGAGTGATCCTGATGCGTAAAGCCAATGGAGGCCCGCGCAGCAGTCTCGGCACCGGCGTTGGTGGTCATGATCACGATGACGTTGCGGAAGTCCGCCTTGCGCCCGTTGTTATCGGTCAGGGTGCCATGGTCCATGACCTGCAGCAGCAGGTTGAAGACTTCCGGGTGGGCCTTCTCGATTTCATCGAGCAGCAACACGCAGTGCGGCTGCTTGGTGATGGCTTCGGTCAACAGGCCGCCCTGGTCGAACCCGACATAGCCCGGAGGCGCACCGATCAGGCGCGACACGGTGTGGCGCTCCATGTATTCGGACATGTCGAAGCGTACCAGTTCAATGCCCATGGCCTTGGCCAATTGGCGCGCAGCTTCGGTCTTGCCGACGCCGGTCGGGCCTGCGAACAGGAACGAACCGACCGGTTTGTCCGGCGACTTGAGGCCCGCGCGCGACAGCTTGATCGCGGTGGACAACGCGTCGATAGCCGCATCCTGACCGAACACCGTGAGCTTGAGGTCGCGCTCCAGGTTACGCAGCAGCTCCTTGTCGGAACTGTTGACGTGCTTAGGCGGAATACGCGCGATCTTCGCCACGATGTCCTCGACTTGAGGCACGTCGATGCGTTTCACACGCTTCTCGACCGGCTGCAGACGCTGGTAGGCACCCGCCTCGTCGATCACGTCGATGGCTTTGTCCGGCATGTGCCGGTCATTGATGTAGCGCGATGCCAGCTCCGCAGCGGCACGCAGGGCTTCATCGGTGTACTCGATGCCGTGATGGGCCTCGAAGCGCCCCTTGAGGCCGCGCAGAATGCCGATGGTGTCTTCTACCGAAGGCTCGGACACATCGACTTTCTGGAAGCGGCGCGCCAGGGCACGGTCTTTTTCGAAGATGCCGCGAAATTCCTGGAACGTGGTCGAACCGATGCAACGGATATCACCCGACGACAGCAGCGGCTTGAGCAGGTTGGAGGCGTCCATCACCCCACCCGACGCCGCACCGGCGCCAATGATGGTGTGGATTTCATCGATAAACAGGATCGCCTGCGGGCGTTTTTTCAGCTCGCCGAGCAGCGCCTTGAAGCGTTTCTCGAAATCGCCACGGTACTTGGTCCCGGCGAGCAACGCACCCAGATCAAGGGAGTAGACGACGCTGTTGGCAAGCAAATCCGGCACCTGGTTATCCACGATGCGCTTGGCCAGGCCTTCGGCAATCGCGGTTTTACCCACGCCCGCCTCGCCCACCAGCAAGGGGTTGTTCTTGCGACGACGCGCGAGGATCTGCGCTACACGCTCAACCTCAAGCTCGCGCCCCACCAGCGGATCGATCCGCCCCTGGCGCGCCAGTTCGTTAAGGTTGCTGGCATAGGCATCCAGTGGATTGCCCGAAGAAGAAGACTCACCGCCCTCGTCGTCCTGCATATCCTGCTCACCCTCGGAATGATCGCCGTGCCCTGGCACCTTGGAGATACCGTGGGCGATGTAGTTGACGACATCAATACGGGCAACGCTCTGCTGCTTGAGCAGGAACACTGCCTGGCTTTCCTGCTCGCTGAAAATTGCCACCAGCACATTGGCGCCCGTGACCTCACGCTTACCGGAGCTCTGTACGTGGAAGACAGCACGCTGCAATACCCGCTGAAAGCCCAGGGTTGGCTGGGTTTCACGGTCCTCGTCATGCACGGGGATCAATGGCGTGGTGGAGTCGATAAACTCCTGCAGGTCATGCTTGAGTTTGTCGAGGTTGGCGCCGCACGCACGCAGAACGGTGGCGGCAGCTTCGTTATCCAAAAGTGCCAGCAGCAGGTGCTCGACGGTCATGAATTCATGACGCTTCGAACGGGCCTCCTTGAAGGCAAGATTGAGGGTGACTTCGAGCTCGCGGTTTAACATAGCTTCACCTCATACCCAAGTGGTCGGCGTTAACCGTCCTTCTCGATTTCACAGAGTAGCGGATGCTGGCTTTCCCTGGCGTACTGGTTGACCTGCATGGCCTTTGTCTCGGCGATGTCACGGGTAAACACTCCACATACTGCCCGTCCTTCTGTGTGAACGGCCAGCATTACCTTGGTCGCCAGCTCGCGGTTCAGGTTAAAAAACACCTCGAGCACTTCGACGACGAAATCCATCGGTGTGTAGTCATCATTGAACAAAACCACCTTGTACATCGGCGGCGCCTGTAGAGCAGGCTTCGCCTCCTGGACAGCAATGCCTGCAGAACCGTCGTCATCGTGTTCCTGATCCGGGCGATCCTGATTGAATGTTAGTCGAATCTGGCTGTTTGCATGCATGGAAAGAAAGGTTCGTCAGTGGTTCAAATACAGTGGTGGGGGCGACCTGTCAGAATTTCAACTCTGACCGATCGGTCGCCTTGACTATCGGCGAAACGGTGTTACAACCAATAGAACCCACAGTGGGTAAAAAAGGTCCGCGCAGTCAACCTTATTTATTCGGGTTAGGACGGATAAACTGGATGATACTCCAGTGATGGAGTCTGGTGCAGAGGGATATGGGTATGTCGAGTGGCAAGGTCAAGTGGTTCAACAATGCCAAGGGGTACGGCTTTATCGTCGAAGACGGCAAAGCTGAAGACCTGTTTGCGCATTATTCTGCGATTAATATGGACGGATACAAGACCCTGAAGGCAGGTCAGCCCGTGTCTTTTGAGATAATCCAAGGCCCCAAGGGTTTGCACGCCGTCAATATTGGCGCACTTGCAAGCCAAGAGCAAAAGTCAAACACGGCGCACGGCGGGAAAGACAATCAAGCTCAAGAATCAAAAGAAGCAACGGCCTGATCAGCCGCCGAGCAAAGTGAAAACAAAAAACCGGCCAGCCCAATCACTTGGGGTGTCCGGTTTTTTTAACACCGTTTTACATATGCGAAATCAACGCATCACCAAACCCTGACGACGACACCAGCTTCGCGCCCTCCATCAAACGCTCGAAGTCATAGGTCACGGTCTTCGCCGAAATCGCACCATTGGTGCCCTTGATGATCAGATCCGCCGCCTCCGTCCAACCCATGTGACGCAGCATCATTTCCGCCGACAAAATCAATGAACCCGGGTTGACCTGATCCTTGCCTGCATATTTAGGCGCGGTACCGTGGGTGGCTTCGAACATCGCCACGGTGTCGGAAAGGTTGGCCCCCGGCGCAATACCAATGCCACCTACTTCCGCCGCCAGCGCATCAGACAGGTAGTCACCGTTAAGGTTAAGCGTGGCAATCACATCATATTCCGCCGGACGCAACAGAATCTGCTGGAGCATGGCGTCGGCAATCGCGTCCTTGACCACTACATTCTTGCCGGTTTTGGGGTTTTTGAACTGCATCCACGGGCCGCCGTCGAGCAGGGTCGCGCCAAATTCCTTTTCGGCAATACCGTACGCCCACTCCTTGAAGGCACCTTCGGTGAACTTCATGATGTTGCCTTTGTGCACAATGGTCAGCGAATCGCGGTCATTATCCACTACATATTGCAGGGCTTTGCGCGCCAGGCGCTCGGTGCCTTCTTTGGAAACCGGCTTGATGCCAATCCCGCAGTCCTGGTCGAAACGGATCTTGGTAACGCCCATTTCTTCCTTGAGGAACTTGATCACCTTGATCGCTTCCGGCGAACCGGCCTTCCACTCGATACCGGCATAAATGTCTTCGGAGTTTTCACGGAAGATGGTCATGTCCACATCGCCAGGCTTCTTGACCGGGCTGGGCACACCTTCAAACCAGCGCACCGGGCGCAGGCAGACATACAAATCGAGCTGCTGACGCAGGGCCACGTTCAGCGAACGGATGCCGCCGCCAACCGGCGTGGTCAGCGGGCCCTTGATGGAAACCACGTAATCCTTGACCGCATCCAGGGTTTCCTGGGGCAGCCAGGTGTCCTGGTCGTAGACTTGAGTCGCTTTCTCGCCGGCATACACCTCCATCCAGGAGATTTTGCGCTTACCGCCGTAGGCCTTTTCAACAGCTGCGTCGACCACCTTGATCATCACCGGGCTGATGTCGACGCCAATACCGTCGCCTTCTATATAAGGGATGATCGGTTGGTCAGGAACATTGAGAGAATGGTCTGCATTGACGGTGATTTTGTCGCCGACTGCCGGAACCTGAATCTTCTTGTATCCCATGCTGAACTCCATCTATGGATTGAACATCTGGCTGCGTTCGAGCCTACTCCAGATATATGGCGACTGAAACCTAACGCCATGCTCATTTGCATCGAAAACAGCATAATTTGTCGCCTACAAGCCTGAAAGCAAAGGCAAAATCGCCAATCTTGAGCACATCGTGCGACTTTGGTCGCAGTCTTGGCCCTGCGACCTTTAGACCAATGGACGACACACCTTTTGTATGAAGGCTCGGCGTAAGCATAGCGACCTATGTATAATGCCGCCGCTGACCAAAGAGTCACGACGGCGGACCGCTCTAGAACAAAGCCTTCCGCTACAAAGCAGGACTAATACAATAGTCCACCCGCTTGACGCTCGACTGATGCAAACCAACATCACCGCGAAGAAACCTCGACATTTCGCTCATGGATGACTTTGAACGAACGCGCTCCACCCGGCGCATCTCGAGTTTCTGCGCACGCTTTCAGCAAAGAAGAGAGTTAATCCGAATATGCCCACCCGCTCGAAGATCATCTACACCTTCACCGACGAAGCCCCAGCCCTCGCCACCTATTCACTGCTGCCTATCGTAGAGGCCTTCACCGCTTCCGCTGATATTGCTGTGGAAACCCGCGACATTTCCCTGGCCGCGCGCATCCTCGCAAGCTTCCCCGAGCAACTGGGCACCAAGGCAATCGCGGACCACCTCGCCGAACTGGGCGACCTGGCCGTTACGCCTGAAGCCAACATCATCAAGCTGCCTAACATCAGCGCCTCGACCCCGCAACTGCAAGCGGCGATCAAGGAACTGCAGGCCCAGGGCTACGCCCTGCCGGACTACCCGGAAACCGTAACCACCGACGCGGAAAAAGAAACCCGCGCACGTTACGACAAGGTCAAGGGCAGCGCCGTGAACCCGGTACTGCGCGAAGGCAACTCCGACCGCCGCGCACCGCTGTCGGTCAAGAACTACGCGCGCAAGCACCCGCACAAAATGGGCGCCTGGGCTGCCGACTCCAAGTCGCACATCGCACACATGAGCAACGGCGACTTCTACGGCAGCGAAAAAGCCGTGCAGATCGAAGCCGCTGACGCCGTAAAAATCGAACTGATCGCCAAAGACGGCACCGCGACCGTCTTGAAAGAAAAGACCTCGGTACAAGCCGGCGAAATCATCGACACCGCCGTGCTGAGCAAAAAAGCTCTGCGCGCGTTCATTGCCGCTGAAATCGAAGACGCCAAGCAGCAAGGCGTGCTGCTGTCGGTTCACTTGAAAGCCACCATGATGAAGGTCTCCGACCCGATCATGTTCGGCCAGATCGTTGCCGAGTTCTATAAAGACGCCCTGGCCAAGCACGCTACCGTGCTGGAACAGATCGGCTTCAACCTGAACAACGGCATCGGCGACCTGTACGCTCGCATCAAGGCGTTGCCGGCCGAGCAACAAGCGCAGATCGAAGCTGACATTCAGGCGGTCTACGCCGCTCGCCCTTCCCTGGCGATGGTCAACTCCGACAAAGGCATCACCAACCTGCACGTACCGAGCGACGTCATCGTCGACGCCTCGATGCCGGCCATGATCCGTGACTCCGGCAAAATGTGGGGCACCGACGGCCAACTGCACGACACCAAGGCGGTGATCCCGGATCGCTGCTACGCCACCATCTACCAGGCCGTCATCGAAGACTGCAAGGCCAATGGCGCTTTCGACCCAACCACCATGGGCAGCGTGCCAAACGTTGGCTTGATGGCCAAGAAAGCCGAAGAGTACGGCTCCCACGACAAGACCTTCCAGATCAAGGCTGACGGCGTAGTCCGCGTCACCGACAGCAAGGGCACCTTGCTGATGGAACAGGCTGTTGACGCCGGCGACATCTTCCGCATGTGCCAGACCAAAGACGCGCCGATCCAGGATTGGGTCAAGCTCGCCGTCAACCGCGCTCGCGCCAGCAACACCCCAGCCATTTTCTGGCTGGACCCTAAGCGCGCGCACGATGGCGTGGTGGTCGAGAAAGTTCAGGCCTACCTTAAAGACCACAACACCGAAGGCCTGGACATCCGCATCATGTCGCCGGTCGACGCGATGAAGTTCACCCTGGAGCGCACCCGCAAGGGCCTGGACACCATCTCGGTGACCGGCAACGTACTGCGTGACTACCTGACCGACCTGTTCCCGATCATGGAACTGGGCACCAGCGCCAAGATGCTGTCGATCGTGCCGCTGATGAACGGTGGCGGCCTGTTCGAAACCGGCGCCGGCGGTTCGGCCCCGAAGCACGTGCAGCAACTGGTTGAAGAGAACTTCCTGCGCTGGGATTCCCTGGGCGAGTTCCTGGCCCTGGCTGCGTCCCTTGAGCATTTGGGTGTTACTTATAACAACCCGAAAGCCCTGGTGCTGTCCAAGACCCTGGACCAGGCCACTGGCCAGTTCCTCGACAACAACAAGTCGCCATCGCGCAAAGTCGGCAACATCGACAACCGCGGCAGCCACTTCTACCTGGCGCTGTACTGGGCGCAAGCCCTGGCCGCCCAGACTGAAGATACTGCACTGCAAGCGCAGTTCGGCGAACTGGCCAAAACCCTGGCCGACAATGAGGCAACCATCGTTGCCGAGCTGAACGCCGTACAGGGCAAGCCAGTGGACATCGGCGGCTACTACGCGCCGAACCCGGAGCTGACCAGCAAAGCCATGCGCCCAAGCAACACCCTCAATGCGGCGATTGCCAAGTTGAAGTAAGGCTGTAAGGATGCAAAGAAGCCCCGGCCATGTGCCGGGGTTTCTGTTTGCGCCCTGGTTTCACTGAACAACCCCGATCAAATGTGGGAGCAGGCAAGCCAGCTCCCACACTGAACGAGTTTCTTCAGTCACTACACATTGAGGCACCCATGACCTGGCAACCCCACATCACCGTCGCCACTATCGTCGAAGACAACGGCCGCTTCCTGATGGTTGAGGAACTCAAGGGCGGCCGCGCCGTGCTCAACCAGCCGGCCGGCCATCTGGACCCGCATGAAACCCTCACCGAAGCGGCCGTGCGCGAAACCCTCGAAGAAACCGGCTGGGACGTCGAGGCCACCGGCATTGTCGGCATCTACCTGTACACCGCGCCCAGCAATGGCGTGACTTATCAGCGCGTATGCTTTACCGCCAAAGCCTTGAAACATCATCCCGACTACACACTCGATGAAGGCATCGTCCGCGCCCGCTGGCTGACCCGTGAGGAGCTGATGGCCCTGCGCGACGACTGGCGCAGTGAGCTGATCATCCGCTGTATCGATGATTATCTGGCCGGCCAGCGCCATAGCCTCGAATTGATCCGCCCTTCTCTTTAGCCTTGCGGGCGTGAGCCTGTTAGAATCGCGTCCTTTTTCAAGACACCCGTTGAAACCCTATGCGTGATCCAGCCCCTTCTGACACACAAAAGAAGCGCGTCATCGTCGGCATGTCCGGCGGCGTGGATTCTTCCGTTTCCGCCGTTCTGCTCATGGAGCAGGGTTATGAGGTGGAAGGCCTGTTCATGAAGAACTGGGAAGAAGACGATGGAACGGAATATTGCACCGCTATGGACGACCTGGCCGACGCCCAGGCCGTGTGCGACAAGATCGGCATCAAGCTGCACACCGCCAACTTCGCCGCCGAGTACTGGGACAACGTGTTCGAGCACTTCCTGGCCGAATACAAGGCCGGTCGTACGCCGAACCCGGACATCCTGTGTAACCGCGAAATCAAGTTCAAGGCGTTTCTCGACTACGCCATGATCCTCGGCGCCGACCTGATTGCCACTGGCCACTATGTGCGCCGTCGCGACGTCGACAACCGCACCGAACTGCTCAAAGGCCTGGACCCGAACAAGGACCAGAGTTACTTCCTGCACGCCGTCGGCGGCGAACAGATCGCCAAGACCCTGTTCCCGGTCGGCGAGCTGGAAAAACCCGAAGTGCGCAAGATCGCCGAAAAACACGGCCTGGCCACTGCCAAAAAGAAGGATTCCACCGGGATCTGCTTTATCGGCGAGCGCCGCTTCAGCGACTTCCTCAAGCAGTACCTGCCGGCACAACCGGGCGAAATCAAAACCACCGACGGTGAGGTAATCGGCCGCCACCATGGCCTGATGTACCACACCATCGGCCAGCGTCAGGGTTTGGGCATCGGCGGACTGAAAGACGCCGGCGAAGAGCCGTGGTACGTACTGGTCAAGGACCTGGAAAACAATGTGCTGGTGGTGGGCCAGGGCAATGAGCACCCACTGCTGTTCTCGGGCGCGCTGCTGGCGTCGGAAATCTATTGGGTCAACCCGATCGACCTGAGCGCGCCACGCCGCCTGACCGCCAAAGTGCGCTATCGCCAGAGCGACCAGCCCTGCACCCTGGAAAAAACCGCCGGCGGCTACCGCGCCACCTTCGATGACCCGCAACGCGCGGTCACGCCGGGCCAATCGGTGGTGTTCTATGACGGCGAAATTTGCCTGGGCGGCGGCGTGATTGAAGTCGCCGAAGCCTGGAGCGGCGCGGCATGAGCCCGACCCAGGAGCAATTGACGGCACTCGGCGGGGTTTTCCTCGCCGCCGTGCTGGTCGACAAGATCGCCAAGACCGGCCAGGTGACCGAAGCAGGCCTGACCTGCATGCTCGGCAGCCTGCTGATCCGCGACCCCAAGGACACCCTGGAAGTGTATGGCGGCGATGACCTGGCGCTGCGTGAAGGTTACCGTGCGCTGATCGGCGCCCTAGAGCGCGACCCAAGCACCTTGCAACGCGAGCCGCTGCGCTATGCGCTGTCGATGCTCGGCCTTGAGCGGCAACTGGCCAAGCGCGACGACCTGCTCGAAACCATCGGCAAACGCCTGCCGCAGATTCAATCCCAGGTGGAACACTTCGGCCCGGCCCACGAAAACGTGATTGCCGCCTGTGGCGCGCTGTACCAGGACACGTTGAGCACCTTGCGCCAGCGCATCCAGGTGCACGGCGACATGCGCAACCTGCAGCAACCGAACAACGCCTCGAAAATCCGCGCCCTGCTCCTGGCCGGTATTCGTTCGGCGCGGTTGTGGCGTCAGTTGGGCGGTCATCGCTGGCAGTTGGTGATCAGCCGACGCAAATTGCTCAAAGAGCTTTACCCGTTGATGCGCAACGAATAAGTCGCAGCAACCCGCTTTTTTATAGCCTCACGCGTAATACGCCGGTCAGTTGGCGACGGACCGGCGGATTTTTTCATGTATGATACGCGCCCCATTTCGTTGCCCGACTGTCCGAGAACACCCCATGCAGCTCTCTTCGCTCACTGCGGTTTCCCCTGTTGACGGCCGCTACGCCGGCAAAACCCAGGCCCTGCGCCCTATTTTCAGCGAATACGGCCTGATCCGTGCTCGCATTCTGGTTGAAGTGCGCTGGCTCCAGCGCCTGGCCGCTCACCCTGCCATCAGCGAAGTGCCGGCGTTTTCCGCCGAAGCCAACGCTGTATTGAACACCCTGGCGGAAAACTTCTCCCTGGAGCACGCCGAGCGTGTGAAAGAGATCGAGCGCACCACCAACCACGACGTCAAAGCCATCGAATACCTGCTCAAAGAGCAAGCGGCCAAGCTGCCGGAACTGGCCCAGGTCAGCGAGTTCATCCACTTTGCCTGCACCAGCGAGGACATCAACAACCTGTCCCACGCCCTGATGCTGCGCGAAGGCCGTGATGACGTGATGCTGCCACTGATGCGCCAGACCGCCAACGCTATCCGCGAGCTGGCCATCCGCTTCGCTGACGTGCCGATGCTGTCGCGCACCCACGGCCAACCGGCTTCGCCGACTACCTTGGGTAAAGAACTGGCCAACGTGGTGTATCGCCTGGAGCGCCAGATCGCTCAAGTCGCGGCCGTGCCGCTGCTGGGCAAAATCAACGGCGCCGTGGGCAACTACAACGCCCACCTGTCGGCCTACCCGGAAATCGACTGGGAAGAAAACGCCCGCGCCTTCATCGAAGACGAGCTGGGCCTGGGCTTCAACCCCTACACCACGCAGATCGAACCCCACGACTACATCGCCGAGCTGTTCGACGCGATTGCGCGCTTCAACACCATCCTGATCGACTTCGATCGCGATATCTGGGGTTACATCTCCCTGGGCTACTTCAAGCAGCGCACCATCGCCGGCGAGATCGGTTCGTCGACCATGCCGCACAAGGTCAACCCGATCGACTTCGAAAACTCCGAAGGCAACCTCGGTATCGCCAACGCCCTGTTCCAGCACCTGGCCAGCAAGTTGCCGATCTCGCGCTGGCAGCGCGACCTGACCGACTCCACCGTACTGCGCAACCTCGGCGTGGGCTTTGCCCACAGCGTGATCGCCTACGAAGCCAGCCTCAAAGGCATCAGCAAGCTTGAGCTCAACGCGCAGAAGATCGCCGCTGACCTGGATGCGTGCTGGGAAGTATTGGCCGAGCCGATCCAGACCGTAATGCGCCGCTACAACATCGAAAACCCGTACGAGAAGCTGAAAGAGTTGACGCGCGGCAAGGGCATCAGCCCTGAGGCGCTGCAAACTTTCATCGATGGCCTGGACATGCCAGCCGCTGCCAAGGCCGAGCTGAAACTGCTCACCCCGGCCAACTACATCGGCAACGCGGTAGAGCAAGCCAAGCGCATCTGATCAGCGCACGACCCTTTGAGACGCCCGGCCGCGCCGGGCGTTTTTATTCCTGTCTTAAAAGTGCTTTTTTTCAATAGGTTACACATGAATCCTGATATTCCTCTTCAACTTCTGGGCGGCATCACGGCGCGGGAATTCCTGCGCGACTACTGGCAGAAAAAACCGCTGCTGATCCGTCAGGCCATCCCTGATTTCGAAAGCCCGATCGACGCCGACGAACTGGCAGGCTTAGCCCTGGAAGAAGAAGTTGAATCGCGCCTGGTGATCGAACACGGCGAGCGCCCATGGGAACTGCGCCGCGGTCCGTTCGCCGAAGATGCGTTCAGCACGTTGCCTGAGCGCGAGTGGACCCTGCTGGTGCAGGCCGTCGACCAATTCGTACCCGAAGTTGCCGAGCTGCTGGGACACTTCCGCTTTCTGCCCAGCTGGCGCATCGACGATGTGATGATCAGCTTCGCCGCCCCCGGTGGCAGTGTTGGTCCGCACTTCGACAACTACGACGTGTTCCTGCTGCAGGCCCAAGGCAAGCGCAACTGGAAAATCGGCCAAATGTGCAATTCCGAAAGCCCGCTGCTGCAACACGCCGACCTGCGCATCCTGGCGGAATTCGAACAGAGCGAAGAATGGGTACTGGAACCGGGCGACATGCTTTACCTGCCGCCGCGCCTGGCGCACTTCGGCATCGCCGAAGATGACTGCATGACCTATTCGGTGGGCTTCCGTGCACCGAGCGCTGCCGAAGTGCTGACCCACTTCACTGACTTCCTCAGCCAGTACCTGACCGATGAAGAGCGCTACACCGACGCCGACGCCCAACCGGTCAGCGACCCGCACCAGATTCAGACGGACGCACTCGACCGCCTCAAAGGCCTGCTGGCCGAGCACATGAGCGATGAGCGCATGCTGCTGACCTGGTTCGGCCAGTTCATGACCGAGCCGCGCTACCCGGAACTGGTCGCCGGTGAAGAGCTGGGTGAAGAAGACTTTATCAGCAGCCTGGAAAACGGCGCGATCCTGGTCCGCAACCCGAGCGCGCGCATGGCGTGGTCTGAAGTGGACGATGACGTACTGCTGTTTGCCAGCGGCCAAAGCCGTTACCTGCCAGGCAAATTGCGCGAACTGTTGAAACTGGTCTGCTCGGCCGACGCCCTGCACAGCGAAAACCTCGGCACCTGGCTGGCCGACGAAGACGGCCGTGACCTGCTGTGCGAACTGGTCAAGCAAGGAAGCCTGGGATTTGCCGATGAATAAGATTCACGTAAGTGTCGCGGACTGGCAAAAGGATATCGCTGAGATTCGGCGCATTCGTGAGGCGGTGTTTATCGCTGAACAATCGGTTCCACCGGAACTGGAGTGGGATGCGGATGACGCCGACGCGATGCATTTTCTTGCATTCGAAGGCGATTTTCCGATTGGCACCGCTCGCCTGCTGCCCAGCGGCGAGATTGGTCGCGTGTCGGTACTCAAGGACTGGCGCGGCCTGAAGGTCGGCGACAAGCTGATGGAAGCCGTGATCGGCGAGGCCGAGAAACGTGGCCAGACCAGGCAGTTCCTGAGTGCGCAGGTGTATGCGGCGCCCTTTTATGAGCGACTGGGTTTCACGATCGTCAGTGACGAATTCCTGGAAGTCGGGATTCCGCACGTTGATATGGTGCGCGAGGGCTGATCCAAAACCCAGTCGCTCCCTTCGCGAGCAAGCCCGCTCCCACACTTGACCGAGTAGATCCTTTGGAATGCGGTCGAATGTGGGAGCGGGCTTGCTCGCAAAGGCTATCTCAGCAACACCACAAAATGCCCTGCCTGCCAGGGCATTTTGCCGTCTACGATTCAACTTGCGACCTGCCGGGCCGACAAACTGGCACTATCACGCCTAATTGACTCGCAGAGATAACGGACATGTCCCTACGCACCCTGCTCACCGCCCTCCTCCTCAGCGCCAGCGCCTGCGCCATCGCCGACACCGAAGTCGTCAACCTGAGCAACCGCACCAGCGCCGACCTGCTGCCCGTGGCGCAGAACTTTATCGGCAAGGACGGTAGCGTCAGCGCCTACGGCAACCAGCTTATTGTTAAAGCCGACCCCGGCAAGATCCAGGACCTGCGTGCCTTGCTTGCACAGCTGGACACACCCGCCAAGCGCCTGCTGATCACCGTCGACAGCAACGAAAACAACCAACAAAACAGCGGCGACAGCCAAACCCGCATCATCAGTTACGGCACCGCCAGCCGCGACGGTGGCATCCAGCAGATTCAGGCCAGTGAAGGCGTGCCCGCGCTGATCCAGGTCGGCCAGAGCGTGCCACTGACCACCACGCAGCCAGACGCCTACGGCCGCCCGCAAAACCAGACCCAGTATCGCAACGTCACCCAGGGCTTTTACGTCACTGCCAGCGTCACTGGCGAGACCGTACACCTGGCCATCAGTACCAACCGTGACCGAATGAGCCAGGAACGTCCCGATGTAGTGAATGTGCAAAGTACCGACACAACGGTCAGTGGCCGCCTGGGTGAATGGATTCCACTGGCAGGCATCAACCGCGAGACTCAGGCCGATAAATCCTCTACAACCCGCATCTACTCTACTCAGGGCCGCGACGACCTGACTTTGCGGGTCAAGGTCGATACGCTGAACTAAAGCACCAAAAACTGACTGGCGAGTCGCATTAGACTAAAGATGTAGTGCCTGAAAAAAAGCACTACAAAACATTTGACGAGCCAAAAAAGCCTGTGCATGATGGCCTCGCTCCCGCTAATCAGGGGCCCTGGCAAGGGCCTTCGGATCGCCGCTCTAAGCTACCCACCTGAGCCGATTCGTGTCTGTACCGCCCACAAGGTGTGTTTGACGTTGGTTGCGACTGGAACGAAGTTGTCCCGAGGGACGGAAGCTAACCAGGTAACCCGGCTACACACTGATGGATCGTACCAAGGCCCACGATGCCCGAAGACTGTTCGCAGTTTGCCCTTACCTGCTCAATTCCTCCTCTCGCAACGCGTTCATCCCGTCGTCTTCCCCGTCGAACCTGACTTGGCCGCCCAAGCTTCTGGTCAGCGAGCAGCCACAACCACGCACTTGATACGTGGCTGGCAAATGGAATTTTCCACCTAGACCTATGCGACGAGGTTTTCCCCATGGCACTGACACGCGAACAGCAAATTGCAGCCCTTGAAAAAGACTGGGCTGAAAACCCACGCTGGAAAGGCGTAACCCGCGCTTATTCCGCTGCTGACGTCGTCCGCCTGCGTGGCTCGGTTCAACCTGAGCACACCTTTGCAAAACTCGGCGCCGAGAAGCTGTGGAAGCTGGTCACCCAGGGTGCCAAGCCGTCCTTCCGCCCCGAAAAAGATTTCGTCAACTGCATGGGCGCCCTCACTGGCGGCCAGGCAGTTCAACAGGTAAAAGCCGGTATCCAGGCGATCTACCTGTCCGGCTGGCAAGTGGCTGCGGACAACAACTCCGCAGAATCCATGTACCCCGACCAATCGCTGTACCCGGTGGACTCCGTGCCCACCGTGGTCAAGCGCATCAACAACTCGTTCCGCCGCGCCGACCAGATCCAGTGGAAAGCCGGTAAAGGCCCGGGCGACGAAGGCTACATCGACTACTTCGCGCCAATCGTGGCTGACGCTGAAGCCGGTTTCGGCGGCGTACTCAACGCCTACGAACTGATGAAGAGCATGATCGAGGCAGGCGCTGCCGGCGTGCACTTCGAAGACCAACTGGCGTCGGTGAAAAAATGCGGCCACATGGGCGGCAAGGTACTGGTTCCAACCCAGGAAGCCGTACAAAAGCTGACCGCAGCACGCTTGGCCGCTGACGTTGCCGGCACGCCGACCATCATCCTGGCGCGTACCGACGCCAACGCGGCCGACTTGCTGACCTCCGACTGCGACCCGTACGACCAGCCATTCGTGACCGGCGAACGCACCCAGGAAGGCTTCTATAAAGTACGTGCCGGTCTCGACCAGGCGATCGCCCGTGGCCTGGCCTACGCGCCGTACGCCGACCTGATCTGGTGCGAAACCGCCAAGCCGGACCTGGACGAAGCGCGTCGCTTTGCCGAGGCGATCAAGAAGGAATACCCGGACCAACTGCTGTCCTACAACTGCTCGCCTTCTTTCAACTGGAAGAAGAACCTGGACGACGCGACCATCGCCAAGTTCCAGCGCGAGCTGTCGGCCATGGGCTACAAGCACCAGTTCATCACCCTGGCCGGCATTCACAACATGTGGCACAGCATGTTCAACCTGGCGCACGACTACGCCCGCAACGACATGACTGCCTACGTGAAACTGCAGGAGCAAGAGTTCGCTGATGCCGCCAAGGGTTACACCTTTGTGGCGCACCAGCAGGAAGTGGGCACCGGCTACTTCGACGACATGACCACCGTGATCCAGGGCGGCACCTCGTCCGTGACCGCGCTGACCGGCTCGACCGAAGAAGAGCAGTTCCACTAAGCAGCGAGTACACGGCCAGTGCGGCCCCACGGAAGACCTAACCGCACTGCCGCTTGATCTGACGCCCCGACTGGTTCGGGGCGTTTTTTTGCCTGTTTGAAAACCCCACCTATCACCTTAACGGTGTCGAGCCTTGGTTTTTTGCGCAAAATATTGACCCAGAGCGGTATTTGCCTGAATCAAATCGGTTAAAAGATCCCCTCCAGCAACTAGCCGCAATCAAGCAAGTAACAATAACTTCCCGCGCCACACGAGAAACATTCGCTTAAACCCCGCGCAAACAATATTCATTATCATTTAGCCAATGAAAACTTCTTTACCGCTTAAACAAAACACATTTGATTAAATGCCCGCTAATCCCCAGCCCACAAGGGCTACAGCCCCAAGAAGGTGCACTATGTGCTTATTCCATCGAATAATTTCGCTACAGGAATTTTACTTGCCCGGTGTTTAGCCATAAAATCACCGCGATTGATTGCGCTGCGACATATCGTCACTGCATCGTTACTTTTTCGAGCTCAGAGACCTTTGCTCTCTGTTAAGGATTTCCAGCATGACCGAAGCGACAGGACTCATGGCCCACAACTGGGGCTTTGCCATTTTCCTCCTCGGTGTTGTGGGCCTTTGCGCCTTCATGCTCGGCGTCTCCAGCCTCCTTGGGTCAAAAGCCTGGGGCCGCAGCAAAAATGAACCGTTCGAGTCCGGCATGCTGCCTACAGGTGGCGCCCGCTTGCGGCTCTCAGCCAAATTCTATCTGGTCGCGATGCTGTTCGTGATCTTCGATATCGAAGCCCTCTTTCTCTTTGCCTGGTCTGTGTCCGTCCGCGAAAGCGGCTGGACCGGATTCGTCGAAGCCCTCGTTTTCATAGCAATTCTGTTGGCAGGCCTTGTCTACCTATTCCGAGTGGGCGCCCTTGACTGGGCTCCGGAAGCTCGTCGTAAGCGGCAAGCGAAGCTGAAACAATGAGGCTTTGGCGATGCAATACAATCTCACCAGGATCGACCCGGATGCTCCTAACGATCAGTACCCTATCGGCGAACGGGAAACCGTTTCCGATCCGTTAGAAGATCAAGTCCACAAAAACATCTACATGGGCAAACTCGAAGACGTGCTGAGTGGCGCGGTCAACTGGGGGCGTAAAAACTCCCTGTGGCCGTACAACTTCGGCCTTTCGTGCTGCTACGTGGAAATGACCACCGCCTTCACGGCGCCCCACGACATCGCGCGCTTTGGCGCCGAAGTTATCCGGGCATCACCGCGCCAGGCGGATTTCATGGTTATCGCCGGCACCTGCTTTATCAAGATGGCGCCGATCATTCAGCGCCTCTACGAGCAAATGCTCGAGCCGAAGTGGGTTATCTCCATGGGTTCGTGCGCCAACTCCGGTGGCATGTACGACATCTACTCCGTCGTTCAAGGGGTGGACAAGTTCCTGCCCGTGGACGTCTACGTGCCTGGCTGCCCGCCTCGCCCTGAAGCTTTTCTGCAAGGCTTGATGCTGTTGCAGGAGTCGATTGGCAAGGAGCGTCGTCCGCTGTCCTGGGTGGTCGGTGATCAAGGCGTTTATCGCGCCGAGATGCCGTCACAAAAGGAACAGCGCCGCGAACAGCGAATCGCAGTCACCAACCTGCGCAGCCCCGACGAAGTCTGATCCAGCCCGCTTCTTTTATAGAACGAAAACCTGGCTTCATTCTTTACGTTGACCGAAAGCGATAAAAAACCATGACTACAGGCAGTGCTCTGTATATCCCGCCTTATAAGGCAGACGACCAGGATGTGGTTGTCGAACTCAATAACCGTTTTGGCCCTGACGCCTTCACCGCCCAGGCCACACGCACCGGTATGCCGGTGCTGTGGGTGGCGCGCGCCAAGCTCGTCGAAGTCCTGAGCTTCCTGCGCAACCTGCCCAAGCCGTACGTCATGCTCTATGACCTGCATGGCGTGGACGAGCGTCTGCGCACCAAGCGTCAAGGCCTGCCGAGCGGCGCCGATTTCACCGTGTTCTACCACTTGATGTCGCTGGAACGTAACAGCGACGTGATGATCAAGGTCGCGCTGACCGAAAGCGACTTGAGCATCCCGACCGTCACCGGTATCTGGCCGAACGCCAGCTGGTACGAGCGTGAAGTCTGGGACATGTTCGGCATCGACTTCCCGGGCCACCCCCACCTGACGCGCATCATGATGCCGCCGACCTGGGAAGGTCACCCGCTGCGCAAGGACTTCCCGGCGCGCGCCACCGAATTCGACCCGTTCAGCCTCAACCTCGCCAAGCAGCAGCTTGAAGAAGAGGCTGCACGCTTCCGTCCGGAAGACTGGGGCATGAAGCGCTCCGGCACCAACGAGGACTACATGTTCCTCAACCTGGGCCCGAACCACCCTTCGGCTCACGGTGCCTTCCGGATCATCCTGCAACTGGACGGCGAAGAAATCGTCGACTGCGTGCCGGACATCGGCTACCACCACCGTGGTGCCGAGAAGATGGCCGAGCGCCAGTCGTGGCACAGCTTCATCCCGTACACCGACCGTATCGACTACCTCGGCGGCGTGATGAACAACCTGCCGTACGTGCTGTCGGTCGAGAAGCTGGCCGGTATCAAGGTACCGGACCGCGTCGACACCATCCGCATCATGATGGCCGAGTTCTTCCGGATCACCAGCCACCTGCTGTTCCTGGGTACTTACATCCAGGACGTTGGCGCCATGACGCCGGTGTTCTTCACCTTCACCGACCGTCAACGCGCCTACAAGGTGATCGAAGCCATCACCGGTTTCCGCCTGCACCCGGCGTGGTACCGCATCGGCGGTGTGGCCCACGACCTGCCGAACGGCTGGGAGCGCCTGGTCAAGGAATTCATCGACTGGATGCCCAAGCGTCTGGACGAGTACCAAAAGGCTGCGCTGGACAACAGCATCCTCAAGGGCCGTACCATCGGCGTCGCGCAGTACAACACCAAAGAAGCCCTGGAATGGGGCGTCACCGGTGCCGGCCTGCGTTCCACCGGTTGCGACTTCGACCTGCGTAAAGCACGCCCCTACTCGGGCTACGAGAACTTCGAGTTCGAAGTGCCGCTGGCGGCCAATGGCGATGCCTACGACCGTTGCATCGTGCGCGTTGAAGAAATGCGCCAGAGCCTGAAGATCATCGAGCAGTGCATGCGCAACATGCCGGCAGGTCCCTATAAGGCGGATCACCCGCTGACCACGCCGCCGCCCAAAGAGCGCACGCTGCAGCACATCGAAACCCTGATCACGCACTTCCTGCAGGTTTCGTGGGGCCCGGTGACGCCGGCCAACGAATCCTTCCAGATGATCGAGGCGACCAAGGGTATCAACAGTTATTACCTGACGAGCGATGGCGGCACCATGAGCTACCGCACCCGGATTCGTACCCCAAGCTTTGCCCACTTGCAGCAGATCCCTTCGGTGATCAAAGGCGAGATGGTCGCGGACTTGATTGCGTACCTGGGTAGTATCGATTTCGTTATGGCCGACGTGGACCGCTAAGCATGAACAGCACGCTTATCCAAACAGATCGTTTCACTTTGAGTGAAACCGAGCGCTCGGCCATCGAGCACGAGCTGCATCACTACGAAGACCCGCGCGCGGCGTCGATCGAAGCCTTGAAGATCGTCCAGAAGGAACGTGGCTGGGTGCCGGACGGCGCCCTCTACGCCATCGGCGAGATCCTCGGCATTCCCGCCAGCGACGTTGAAGGGGTGGCCACGTTCTACAGCCAGATCTTCCGTCAGCCGGTCGGCCGCCACATCATTCGCGTGTGCGACAGCATGGTCTGCTACATCGGCGGCCACGAATCGGTGGTCAGCGAGATCCAGAACAAGCTGGGCATTGGCCTCGGCCAGACCACTGCGGACGGCCGCTTCACGCTGCTGCCGGTGTGCTGCCTGGGCAACTGCGACAAGGCGCCGGCGTTGATGATCGACGACGACACATTCGGTGACGTGCAGCCTGCTGGCGTGACCCAATTGCTCGAGGGCTACCCATGACCCTTACATCTTTCGGCCCGGCCAACCTGATCAAGCGTTCGCCTGAGACCCACCCGCTGACCTGGCGCCTGCGTGACGACGGCGAGCCGGTATGGCTCGACGAGTACCAGGCCAAGAACGGTTACGCGGCGGCGCGCAAAGCCTTCGCCGACATGGCCCAGGACGATATCGTCCAGACCGTCAAAGACGCCGGCCTTAAAGGCCGCGGCGGTGCAGGCTTCCCCACCGGTGTTAAATGGGGCCTGATGCCCAAAGACGAATCCATCAACATCCGTTACCTGCTGTGCAACGCGGACGAGATGGAGCCCAACACCTGGAAAGACCGCATGCTGATGGAGCAACTGCCCCATCTGCTGATCGAAGGCATGCTGATCAGCGCCCGCGCGCTGAAAACCTACCGGGGCTACATCTTCCTGCGTGGCGAATACACCACCGCCGCCAAGCACCTCAACCGTGCGGTGGAAGAAGCCAAGGCCGCCGGCCTGTTGGGCAAGAACATCCTCGGTTCGGGTTTTGACTTCGAACTGTTCGTGCACACCGGCGCCGGGCGTTACATCTGCGGTGAAGAAACCGCACTGATCAACTCCCTCGAAGGCCGCCGCGCCAACCCGCGCTCCAAGCCGCCCTTCCCTGCCGCCGTCGGCGTGTGGGGCAAGCCGACTTGCGTGAACAACGTTGAAACCCTGTGCAACGTGCCGGCGATCATCGCCGACGGCGTCGACTGGTACAAATCATTGGCCCGCGCAGGCAGCGAAGACATGGGCACCAAGCTCATGGGTTTCTCCGGCAAGGTCAAGAACCCTGGCCTGTGGGAGCTGCCGTTCGGCGTGACCGCACGCGAGCTGTTCGAGGACTACGCCGGCGGCATGCGCGACGGTTACACCTTGAAAGCCTGGCAGCCAGGCGGCGCCGGTACCGGCTTCCTGCTCCCTGAGCACCTCGACGCACAAATGTATGCCGGCGGCATCGGCAAGGTCGGCACCCGGATGGGTACGGGCCTGGCGATGGCGGTGGACAACACCGTGAACATGGTCTCGCTGCTGCGCAACATGGAGCAGTTCTTCTCCCGCGAATCCTGCGGTTTCTGCACCCCGTGCCGTGACGGTTTGCCATGGAGCGTGAAGCTCTTGATGGCGATCGAGAACGGTGAAGGCCAGCCAGGCGACATCGAGACCCTGCTGGGTCTGGTCGGCTTCCTCGGCCCAGGCAAGACGTTCTGTGCTCACGCACCGGGCGCCGTGGAGCCATTGGGCAGCGCTATCAAATACTTCCGCTCGGAGTTCGAAGCCGGCATCGCGCCTGTCAGCGCCGCCGTCCCGCCTCTGGCAAGGCCGATCGTAGTCGGCGCGTAACGCTTTAAAGGGCGAAGGGTCCGTGCCCTTCGCTTTCTCATGGGCTGACGCCGTAAAGGCTGTGTTGATGCCCATGAATAACAAGATTCCATTAGCCACGCCCGCTGACAACGGGCCAACGAAGAACTTTGAACCATGGCCACTATCCACGTAGACGGCAAAGCGCTCGAAGTCGATGGGGCAGACAACCTGTTACAGGCATGTCTCTCACTAGGCCTCGACATCCCGTATTTCTGCTGGCACCCCGCGCTTGGTAGCGTCGGTGCCTGTCGCCAGTGTGCGGTCAAGCAATACACCGACGAGAACGACACCCGTGGTCGTATCGTCATGTCCTGCATGACCCCAGCCACCGACAACACCTGGATCTCCATTGAAGATGAAGAATCCAAGGCGTTCCGCGCCAGTGTCGTCGAATGGCTGATGACCAACCACCCGCACGACTGCCCGGTCTGTGAGGAAGGCGGTCACTGCCACCTGCAAGACATGACGGTGATGACCGGCCACAACGAGCGCCGTTATCGCTTCACCAAACGCACGCACCAGAACCAGGACCTCGGCCCGTTCATTTCCCACGAGATGAACCGCTGCATCGCCTGCTACCGTTGCGTGCGTTTCTATAAAGACTACGCCGGCGGCACCGACCTGGGCGTATTCGGCGCCCATGACAACGTGTACTTCGGTCGCGTTGAAGACGGCGTGCTCGAAAGCGAGTTCTCCGGCAACCTCACCGAGGTCTGCCCGACCGGTGTGTTCACCGACAAGACTCACTCCGAGCGCTACAACCGTAAGTGGGACATGCAGTTCTCGCCGAGCATCTGCCACGGCTGCTCCAGCGGTTGCAACATCTCCCCGGGCGAGCGCTACGGCGAACTGCGTCGTATCGAAAACCGCTTCAACGGTTCGGTCAACCAGTACTTCCTGTGCGACCGTGGCCGTTTCGGCTACGGCTACGTCAACCGCGAAGACCGCCCACGCCAGCCGCTGTTGGCCGGTGGCGCCAAGCTGAGCCTGGACGATGCGCTGGATAAAGCCGCCGACCTGCTGCGCGGCCGCAACATCGTCGGTATCGGTTCGCCGCGTGCCAGCCTCGAAAGCAACTACGCGTTGCGCGAGCTGGTCGGTGCCGAGCACTTCTACTCCGGTATCGAAGCCGGTGAGCTGGAGCGCATCCGTCTGGTCCTGCAAGTGCTGAACGACAGCCCGCTGCCAGTCCCGAACATGCGCGACATCGAAGACCACGATGCGATCTTCGTCCTCGGCGAAGACCTGACCCAGACCGCCGCGCGTATTGCGCTGTCGCTGCGTCAGTCGGTCAAAGGCAAGGCCGAAGACATGGCCGACGCCATGCGCGTTCAGCCTTGGCTCGACGCCGCCGTAAAAAACATCGGCCAGCACGCGCTGAACCCGCTGTTTATCGCGAGCCTGGCTGAAACCAAGCTCGACGACATCGCCGAAGAATGCGTTCACGCCGCACCGGATGACCTGGCCCGCATCGGTTTCGCCGTGGCCCACGCCCTCGACGCCAGCGCGCCTGCCGTCGACGGCCTGGACACTGAAGCCGTTGAACTGGCCCAGCGCATCGCCGACGCCCTGCTCGCGGCCAAGCGCCCATTGATCATTGCCGGTACCTCGTTGGGTTCCAAGGCACTGATTGAGGCTGCTGCGAACATCGCGAAGGCCTTGAAGCTGCGCGACAAGAACGGTTCCATCAGCCTGGTCGTGCCGGAAGCCAACAGCCTCGGCCTGGCGATGCTCGGTGGCGAGTCCCTGGACGCGGCCCTGCAAGCGGTGATCGACGGCAATGCCGACGCCATCGTGGTACTGGAAAACGACCTCTACACCCGCACCGATTCAGCCAAGGTCGACGCCGCGCTGGACGCTGCCAAAGTGCTGATCGTGGCCGACCACCAGAAGACCGCTACCAGCGAGCGTGCCGACCTGGTACTGCCAGCCGCCACCTTCGCCGAAGGCGACGGTACGCTGGTCAGCCAGGAAGGCCGCGCCCAACGCTTCTTCCAGGTGTTCGATCCGAAGTACATGGACGCCAGCATCCTGGTTCACGAAGGCTGGCGCTGGCTGCATGCCCTGCGCGCGACCCTGTTGAATCAACCGATCGACTGGACCCAACTCGACCACGTGACCGCTGCTGCCGCCGCAAGCGCCCCGCAGCTGGCCCGTATCGTCGACGCTGCGCCGTCCGCCTCGTTCCGCATCAAGGGCATGAAACTGGCCCGTGAACCGCTGCGTTACTCCGGCCGTACGGCCATGCGCGCCGACATCAGTGTGCACGAACCGCGTACCCCGCAAGACCCGGACACCGCGTTCGCCTTCTCCATGGAAGGTTACTCGGGCTCGGTCGAGCCACGTCAGCAGGTGCCATTTGCCTGGTCGCCGGGCTGGAACTCGCCGCAAGCCTGGAACAAGTTCCAGGACGAAGTCGGTGGTCACATCCGCGCTGGCGACCCGGGCACCCGCCTGATCGAAAGCACCGGGGATTCGCTGAACTGGTTCGCTGCGGTACCGCGTCCGTTCAACCCGGCCCAGGGCACCTGGCAGGTTGTGCCGTTCTTCCACCTGTTCGGCAGCGAAGAGACCTCTTCCAAAGCCGCGCCGGTGCAAAGTCGCATTCCTGAAGCCTACGTGTCGGTGGCCAAGTCCGAAGCCGACCGCCTGGGCGTCAACGACGGTGCCCTGCTCAGCCTGAACGTGGCTGGCAAGACCCTGCGTCTGCCGCTGCGCATCAACGATGAGTTGGGTGCGGGCCTGGTTGCACTACCTAAAGGCCTTGCCGGTATTCCGCCTGCGATCTTTGGCCAAACCGTTGACGGTCTGCAGGAGGCAGCGCAATGACTTGGTTCACGCCGGAAGTAATTGACGTGATCATCTCGGTGGTCAAGGCCATCGTGATCCTGTTGGCCGTGGTCGTTGCGGGCGCCCTGCTCAGCTTCGTCGAACGTCGCCTGCTGGGCTGGTGGCAGGACCGTTACGGTCCGAACCGCGTTGGCCCATTCGGCATGTTCCAGATCGCCGCCGACATGCTGAAAATGTTCTTCAAGGAAGACTGGACCCCGCCGTTTGCCGACAAGGTGATCTTCACCCTGGCACCGGTCGTGGCCATGAGTGCCTTGCTGATCGCCTTCGCGATCATCCCGATCACTCCGACCTGGGGCGTGGCGGACCTGAACATCGGCTTGCTGTTCTTCTTCGCCATGGCCGGTTTGTCGGTCTACGCGGTGCTGTTCGCCGGTTGGTCGAGCAACAACAAGTTCGCCCTGTTGGGCAGCTTGCGGGCCTCGGCCCAGACCGTGTCCTACGAAGTGTTCATGGGCCTGGCGCTGATGGGCATCGTGGTGCAGGTCGGCTCGTTCAACATGCGCGACATCGTCGAGTACCAGGCGCAGAACCTGTGGTTCATCATTCCGCAGTTCTTCGGCTTCTGCACCTTCTTCATTGCTGGCGTCGCCGTGACTCACCGTCACCCGTTCGACCAGCCGGAAGCGGAACAGGAACTGGCCGACGGTTACCACATTGAATACGCCGGCATGAAATGGGGCATGTTCTTCGTTGGTGAGTACATCGGCATCATCTTGATCTCGGCCCTGCTGGTCACGCTGTTCTTCGGCGGCTGGCACGGTCCGTTCGGCATCCTGCCGCAGTTGGCGTTCTTCTGGTTCTTCCTGAAGACCGCGTTCTTCATCATGTTGTTTATCCTGCTGCGCGCTTCCATTCCGCGTCCACGATACGACCAGGTGATGGATTTCAGCTGGCGCTTCTGCCTGCCGCTGACCCTGATCAATTTGCTGGTGACGGCTGCCGTTGTGTTGTTGAACACGCCAGCCGGCGCGGTTCAGTGAGGATTTGACCCATGTTCAAATATATTGGCGACATCGTTAAGGGTACCGGTACCCAGTTGCGAAGCCTGGTGATGGTGTTCGGTCACGGCTTTCGCAAACGCGACACCCTGCAATACCCGGAAGAAGCGGTGTACCTGCCGCCGCGTTATCGCGGCCGCATCGTACTGACCCGCGACCCCGATGGCGAAGAGCGTTGTGTAGCCTGCAACCTGTGCGCGGTGGCGTGTCCGGTGGGTTGCATCTCCCTGCAGAAAGCTGAAACCGAAGACGGTCGCTGGTACCCGGACTTCTTCCGCATCAACTTCTCGCGCTGCATTTTCTGCGGCCTCTGCGAGGAAGCTTGCCCGACCACCGCGATCCAGCTGACACCGGATTTCGAGATGGCCGAGTTCAAACGTCAGGACCTGGTGTACGAGAAAGAAGATCTGCTGATCTCTGGTCCCGGTAAAAACCCTGATTACAACTTCTATCGTGTTGCAGGTATGGCCGTTGCCGGTAAGCCCAAGGGCGCCGCACAAAACGAAGCCGAGCCGATCAACGTGAAGAGCTTGCTGCCTTAAGGAAGAAAGATGGAATTCGCTTTCTATTTCGCGTCCGGTATTGCAGTGGTGTCCACGCTTCGCGTGATCACCAACACCAATCCTGTGCACGCCCTGCTCTACCTGATCATTTCGTTGATCGCCGTGGCCATGACGTTTTTCAGCCTCGGCGCACCGTTCGCCGGTGTGCTGGAAGTGATCGCCTACGCCGGCGCCATCATGGTGCTGTTCGTGTTTGTGGTGATGATGCTCAACCTGGGGCCGGCCTCGGTCGCCCAGGAACGCGTCTGGCTCAAGCCCGGCATCTGGCTCGGCCCGGTCATCCTGGCAGCGCTGCTGCTGGGTGAACTGCTGTATGTGCTGTTCGCTCACCAGAGCGGCCAGGCCATCGGCCACACCACCGTAGACGCGAAAGCCGTGGGCGTCAGCCTGTTCGGCCCGTACCTGCTGGTGGTCGAACTGGCTTCGATGCTGCTGCTCGCGGCAGCCATCACCGCCTTCCACTTGGGCCGCAACGAAGCCAAGGAGCAATGACGATGCCTGCTATCCCTTTGGAGCATGGTCTGGCGGTCGCCGGCATCCTGTTCTGCCTTGGCCTGGTCGGCCTGATGGTTCGCCGTAACATTCTGTTCGTGTTGATGAGCCTGGAAATCATGATGAACGCCGCCGCACTGGCGTTCGTTGTTGCAGGTAGCCGATGGGCGCAGCCGGATGGGCAAGTCATGTTCATTCTGGTGATCAGCCTGGCAGCCGCCGAGGCCAGTATCGGCCTGGCGATCCTGCTGCAACTGTATCGTCGCTTCCACACGCTTGATATCGACGCTGCCAGTGAGATGCACGGATGAACATGATCTTTCTGACTTTCGTATTTCCCCTGATCGGTTTCCTGCTGCTGTCGTTCTCCCGTGGACGCTGGTCGGAAAACCTGTCTGCCCTGATCGGTGTGGGTTCCATTGGCCTGTCGGCCATCGTGGCCGCCTACGTCATCTGGCAATTCAACGTGGCGCCGCCGGAAGGCGGCCACTACACCCTGGTGCTGTGGCAGTGGATGTCGGTGGACGGCTTCAAGCCCAACTTCGCCCTCTACGTCGACGGCCTGTCGATCACCATGCTCGGCGTGGTGGTGGGTGTAGGCTTCCTGATCCACCTGTTTGCGTCCTGGTACATGCGCGGTGAAGCGGGCTACTCGCGCTTCTTCTCGTACACCAACCTGTTTATCGCCAGCATGCTGTTCCTGGTCCTCGGCGATAACCTGTTGTTCCTGTACTTCGGCTGGGAAGGCGTGGGCCTGTGCTCGTACCTGTTGATCGGTTTCTACTACAGCAACCGCAACAACGGTAACGCGGCTCTCAAAGCCTTTATCGTCACCCGCATCGGTGACGTGTTCATGGCCATCGGCCTGTTTATCCTGTTCCAACAGGTGGGCACGCTGAACATCCAGGAACTGCTGGTGCTGGCACCGCAGAAATTCCAGGTCGGCGACTTCTGGATCACCCTCGCAACCCTGATGCTGCTGGGCGGCGCCGTGGGTAAATCGGCGCAACTGCCGTTGCAAACCTGGCTGGCGGACGCGATGGCCGGTCCTACGCCGGTGTCGGCGCTGATCCACGCTGCAACCATGGTAACCGCCGGTGTCTACCTGATCGCGCGTACCCACGGCCTGTTCACCCTGGCGCCGGAAATCCTGCATCTTGTAGGGCTGGTCGGTGGTGTGACCCTGGTTCTGGCGGGCTTCGCCGCGCTGGTACAGACCGACATCAAGCGTATCCTCGCCTACTCGACCATGAGCCAGATCGGCTACATGTTCCTGGCCCTGGGCGTTGGCGCCTGGGACGCGGCGATCTTCCACCTGATGACCCACGCCTTCTTCAAGGCCCTGCTGTTCCTTGCCTCGGGTGCGGTGATCGTTGCCTGCCACCACGAGCAGAACATCTTCAAGATGGGCGGCCTGTGGAAGAAACTGCCATTGGCCTACGCCAGCTTCATCGTCGGTGGCGCCGCCCTGGCAGCCCTGCCGTTGGTGACCGCAGGTTTCTACTCGAAAGACGAAATCCTCTGGGAAGCCTTCGCCAGCGGTAACCAGAACCTGCTGTATGCAGGCCTGGTGGGTGCGTTCATGACCTCGCTGTACACCTTCCGTCTGATCTTCATCACCTTCCACGGTGAAGCCAAGACCGAAGCACACGCAGGCCACGGCATCTCCCACTGGTTGCCACTGTCGGTGCTGATCATCCTGTCGACCTTCATCGGCGCCATGATCACCCCGCCGCTGGCCGGTGTACTGCCGGAAAGCGCCGGCCATGCCGGTGGCGCTGCCAAGCACAGCCTGGAAATCGCCTCGGGCGCCATCGCCATCGCAGGTATCCTGCTGGCTGCCCTGCTGTTCCTCGGCAAGCGTCGCTTCGTGACAGCGGTGGCCAACAGTGGCATTGGCCGCTTCCTCTCGGCCTGGTGGTTCGCTGCGTGGGGCTTCGACTGGATCTACGACAAACTGTTCGTCAAGCCATACCTTGCGATCAGCCACCTTCTGCGCAAAGACCCGCTCGACCAGACCATCGGTTTGATCCCGCGCGCCGCCAAGGCCGGTCACACCGCCCTGAGCCGCAGCGAGACAGGCCAATTGCGTTGGTATGCAGCTTCCATGGCCGTCGGTGCCGTGCTGGTGATCGGCGCCATCGTGGTGGTGGCGGTATGACCATGTCTATGAACCTTGCGAACATTGCCTACTTTGCGAACTTGCAAAAGGAAACGAGCCCGTCATGATTCTGCCCTGGCTAATCCTGATCCCCTTTATCGGCGGCCTGCTCTGCTGGATGGGTGAACGCTTCGGCGCCACCCTCCCCCGCTGGATTGCGTTGCTGACCATGTCCCTGGAACTCGCGCTCGGCCTCTGGTTGTGGGCGCACGGTGACTATTCATTCGCTCCGGCACCGGGTGTCGATCCAACCTTCGCGCTTGAATTCAAGCACGTGTGGATCCAGCGCTTCGGCATCAACGTGCACCTGGCCCTCGACGGCCTGTCGCTGTTGATGATTTTGCTGACCGGCTTGCTGGGTATCCTCTCGGTACTTTGCTCCTGGAAAGAAATTCAGCGTCACGTGGGCTTCTTCCACCTGAACCTGATGTGGATTTTGGGCGGCGTTGTCGGCGTGTTCCTGGCGCTGGACCTGTTCATGTTCTTCTTCTTCTGGGAAATGATGCTGGTGCCGATGTACTTCCTCATCGCGCTCTGGGGTCACAGTTCTTCGGACGGCAAGAAAACCCGGATCTACGCGGCGACCAAGTTCTTCATCTTCACCCAGGCTTCCGGCCTGATCATGTTGGTGGCGATCCTGGGTCTGGTACTGGTCAACTTCAACAACACCGGCGTGATTACCTTCAACTACGCCGACCTGTTGAAGACCAAGATGTCCCTGACCACCGAGTACATCCTGATGCTGGGCTTCTTTATCGCCTTCGCGGTGAAGCTGCCGGTGGTGCCGTTTCACTCCTGGCTGCCTGATGCTCACGCCCAGGCGCCGACCGCAGGTTCCGTCGACCTCGCCGGTATCCTGTTGAAGACCGCTGCTTATGGTCTGCTGCGTTTCGCCCTGCCGCTGTTCCCGAATGCCTCGGCCGAGTTCGCGCCGATCGCCATGACCCTGGGTCTGATCGGGATCTTCTACGGTGCGTTCCTGGCTTTTGCGCAAACCGACATCAAGCGTCTGATTGCCTTCTCGTCCGTTTCCCACATGGGTTTCGTACTGATCGGCATCTACTCCGGCAGCCAACTGGCGCTGCAAGGCGCGGTGATCCAGATGCTGGCCCACGGTGTTTCGGCCGCCGCACTGTTTATTCTCAGTGGTCAGCTGTACGAGCGCCTGCACACCCGTGACATGCGTGAAATGGGTGGCGTGTGGTCGCGCATCGCGTACCTGCCGGCCATCAGCCTGTTCTTCGCCGCCGCATCCCTGGGCTTGCCGGGCACCGGTAACTTCATCGGCGAGTTCCTGATCCTGATGGGTTCGTTCGTGCACACGCCGTGGATCAGCGCCATTGCTACCTCGGGCCTGGTGTTTGGTTCGGTCTACTCGCTGATCATGATCCACCGCGCCTACTTCGGCCCGGCCAAGTCCGACACCGTCCTGCAAGGGATGGATGCTCGCGAACTGATCATGGTGCTCGGCCTTGCGGTGCTGCTGATCTACATCGGTGTGTACCCGCAACCGTTCCTGGACACTTCTGCCGCGACGATGCATGGCGTGCAGCAGTGGATCGGCACCGCCTTCTCTCAACTCGCTTCGGCCCGGTAAGAGCGCTATGGAATTCACGATCCAACACTTTATCGCGCTTGCGCCGCTGCTGATTACCAGCCTCACCGTTGTGGCGGTGATGCTGGCAATCGCCTGGCGCCGCAATCATTCGCAAACGTTCCTGCTGTCTTGTGCCGGGCTTAACCTGGCCTTGCTGTCGATCATCCCGGCACTCAAGGTCGCGCCATTGGCCGTGACGCCGCTGATGATGGTCGATGACTTCGCGCTGCTGTACATCGCGTTGATCCTGGTTGCCACCCTGGCCTGCGTCACCCTCGCCCACGCCTACCTCGGCGAAGGCGGCACCGGCTACCCAGGCAACAAGGAAGAGCTGTACCTGCTGATTCTGCTGGCTGCGGCCGGTGGCATCGTGCTGGTCAGCGCTCAGCACCTGGCCGGCTTGTTCATCGGCCTGGAACTGCTGTCGATCCCGACTTACGGCCTGGTGGCCTACGCCTTCTTCAACAAGCGCTCCCTGGAAGCCGGCATCAAGTACATGGTGCTGTCGGCTGCCGGTTCCGCATTCTTGTTGTTCGGTATGGCCCTGCTCTACGCCGAAGCCGGCAACCTGAGCTTCACCGGTATCGGTCACGCCCTGGCGGCTACCAACATGCCCGCGCCGATTGCCCAACTGGGCCTGGCGATGATGTTGATCGGCCTGGCGTTCAAGCTGTCCCTGGTGCCGTTCCACCTGTGGACCCCGGACGTGTACGAAGGCGCCCCGGCGCCCGTGGCCGCGTTTTTGGCCACGGCGTCGAAGGTTGCGGTGTTTGCGGTGATGGTGCGTCTGTTCCAGATCTCGCCTGCGGCCAACACCGGCGTGCTGAGCACCGTGCTGACCGTGATTGCCATTGCGTCGATCCTGTTCGGTAACCTGCTGGCCCTGACCCAGAACAACCTCAAGCGTCTGCTCGGTTATTCCTCCATCGCACATTTCGGCTACCTGCTGATCGCCCTGGTGGCGAGCAAAGGCCTGGCCGTGGAAGCCATGGGTGTGTACCTGGTCACCTACGTGATCACCAGCCTCGGCGCATTCGGCGTAATCACGCTGATGTCCTCGCCGTTCAAAGGCCGTGACGCCGACGCCCTGTACGAATACCGCGGCCTGTTCTGGCGCCGTCCGTACCTGACCGCCGTGCTTACCGTGATGATGCTGTCCCTGGCCGGTATCCCGCTGACCGCAGGCTTCATCGGCAAGTTTTACATCGTGGCTACCGGTGTTGAAGCCCACGAATGGTGGCTGGTAGCGTCGTTGGTACTGGGCAGCGCCATCGGCGTGTTCTACTACCTGCGCGTGATGGTCACCCTGTACCTGATCGAGCCAAACCTGCGCCGTGTAGACGCCGAGCTGCATTGGGAACAGAAGGCAGGCGGCGTGATGCTGCTGGCCATCGCCCTGCTCGCGTTCTTCCTGGGCGTATACCCACAACCGTTGCTCACCCTGGTGCAGCACGCGGTGTTGGGCGTTTGATCGCTTAGCGTGACGCGGTAAACAAAACGGCGCCTTCGGGCGCCGTTTTGCGTTTCTGAGGATCAATTCTTTCGCCTGCTCATACTGTAGAAATTTCCTTCATCTACTACCTATTCGTCTGGCATCTACTCGCTGAAGGCGGCCTTATGGTGGTTGCGTTTTAGGAAAGTTCCCACAGCCCGGTCACTTGACCCAAGGCGCGTGGGCCACCACACTATACGCAGGCTACGTACAGAACATGGATGCTCTATTTATCGAATTGCCGGCCTTTGAACGGCATCGCAGGGACTATCTGAGTGACGAGCTATTCCAGGGCTTTCAACAGGAGTTGATGAAGAACCCGCAAGCAGGCGACGTGATCGAGGGAACCGGCGGGTTGCGCAAGGTCCGTTTCGTCGACGAGCGACGCAACAAAGGCAAACGCGGGGGCTTGCGGGTCATTTACTACTGGTGGTCGGGCGGCACGCAATTCTGGTTGTTCACCCTGTACGGCAAACACGAACAGGACGACCTTACCCCCAACCACAAGAAAGCCCTAAAACACCTGCTGGACAGGGAAATCAAAGCGAGAACACATGATGAAACGTGAAATCTTTTCCGAACTGGTCGAAGGCTTCGACGCCCTGGCCGAAGAGCGCCAAGGCAAAGTCACCCTGCGGACCCACAAGGTCCATCTCAACAACCTGGCCCCCCTGAGCGCCGACGAAGTGGTGGCCGTGCGCCAACAGCTCAACCTCTCGCGCTCGGTGTTCGCCATGTACCTGCGCACCAACGTGCGCACCCTGGAAAACTGGGAACAAGGCCGGGCCAAGCCCAATGCCCAGGCCACCACCTTGATCCGGCTGGTGGCACGCTTTCCGGAAACCGTGGCACAGCTGGCTGCACTAGGCTAAAGAAGCACCCCGTGGTGATCCGGCTTGCAGTGCTGAACGGCTGGTTGTGGCGAGCGGGCTTGTTGTGGCGAGCGGGCTTGCCCCGCGTTGGAGCGCGCAGCGCTCCCAGCAAAAAACAAAGTCACCCCGCTCGTGGGTAATGCCCGACGCGATCGGCCCAACCCCAAGCCGGTTATCACGTGCGGACCAGGCAATCGGCGCGCTTTTTAATTCGCCAAACAGCAGGGCTCGGGCGGACAGTCGAATGCGGGGCGTTGGCCGCCCCGCATTCAGGCATGCGCTTAGAACGCGATACCGACTTTAAAACCGTACTCGTCGCGCTTGAGCTTGGTGTTGTCGGCGACATAGGAGTCGTCGTCCAGCTTGTATTCGGTACGCGTGTAATACAGGCCCGCCATCACCGGCAAGTCACCTTTCTGGTTCATCAGCAGGCTGACTTCGGCGTACGGGTTGGTGCGGTCCTTGAGGTCCACCGTGTCGCTGCCCAGGCCATCGACCTTGAGCTTGGCCCGGCCGTCGATGGTGCGACGGGCACCGGCTTCGACGCGCAGGGTCATGTCATCGAACTGGTGGTTGTAACCCAGCGCGGCCTTGGCGAACGGCGATTTGTTGGTGAGCTTGACGTCGTAATCGTTGGTGTCCGGCTCGTAACGGGTCCAGCTGTAGCCACCACCGACGATCACGTCGACGAAGTTGCGCGCGTCCAGCGCGGCACGCCAGCCAAGGTCCAGGTCAGCCTGGCCTTCCTTGAGTTTATTGCTACTTTTTTCGCCGTATTTGGCTTCGATACCGGCTTGGTAAATAAAGCCGGACTCGGCGGTGAGCTTGTTGCCGAAGTTGTAGAACAGGCCCGCTTCGGGCATGTGGTCCTTGTCGCTTTCGCTGCCACCTTCGAGTTTGAAGTCGTTATAGCTGCCCTGCAGGCCCAGGACGGAAATCGGGCCAGTCGGTGCTGCGGCGAACACCACAGCAGGCGCGGTGACCAGCGCCAGCAGCGAGGAACCCTTGAGGAATTTTCCGAATAGCTTGGACATCGTTTTACATCTCCTTGTCTGGTGAGCAAATTATTCAGGAAACGGTTCGAACCTCGGCGTTTGCCAAAGGTTCGAATTAATTTGCATTGACATGAAGGTAAAACGGTTCAGCGAAGGCTCTAGCTCAAGGCTCCCTAGAATTTGCCACTACTAAGCTATCAAGGGCTTGGCGAAGTTGCGGATGCTTCGGCAAACAAATACCGAAGGTGCCCTGCAGCAATTCCAGTAACTCATCGGCACTTTCGACTGCGCGTTTTTCGCTGGGCTGGTCAAGGCAATGAACCGCGTAATTAGCATTGGCCAAGGTATGCCGTTTACCCGGCGCCAACCGCGCCGCTTTCAGTTGCCCGACGAAAACGGAAGCCGGGTGCGTCGACACGTACCAATTGCCGATGGTGTAGTCGATATCGGCCTGCACTTGCAGGTCGAACACATATAAGCCTCGCCATTCCTCGCCCACCAGCGCCCACAGGGTGTAATCGGCACCGTTGAAGGTCAGGCGATAAGGTTCATGGGCGGTGGCCTGGGGCACCTCGGTGTCCAGCCGCAACGGGCTGCTGGGCACCATGCCGCCGAAGCCGACATCGGTGACATAACGCACGCCGTCCAGGGTCACCAGGCTCAGGCGATGGGTGCGCCCGGTACGTGCATCAGGCGGCCCGCCCATCACCACCCAACCGGTCAGCCCGCGGGCGTCGAAACCCAGCTCCTGCAACAGCGCCAGGAACAGATAGTTAAGCTCGAAACAGTAACCGCCACGCCCGTCCAGCAGGACCTTTTGCTCAATGCTGGGCAGATCGATCGACACCGGAGCATGCAGCAATGTCGACAGGCTCTCAAAGGCGAAGGTGCAGACGTGCCGCAGCTGCAGGTCCTGCAGGGTTTTAAGCGTTGGGGGCGGGGGCGAGTCGTAGCCCAGACGCTGCAGGTAGAGCTGGCTGTGAGTCAATCGGGACATGGCGCGATCCTTGGGCACGTGACGAGTGCGTCACTATGCCGCGCCAGCGTGCGGCTTGTCATTTTGAGTGAACCTTTTAGAAAGCCCGCCTATCCATCTATAACAAGACAGGGAGGCAACATGAGTACCGCAAAAATCTACACCATTCACTATCAACTGCACGGTCAACCGAAATCCTTTGTGGTGCGCGCCGAAGTGATGAATAACGCTGAAGCGTGGCATTGGGCGGCGGTCGATGCCGATATTGCCCATGTCAGCCGCATAGGGCGCGTGGGGCATGAGCAGGTCAAGAAAACTACCCGGCCCTGGGCGGAGAAGTTTGGGATCAGCGAGGTTACCTGGGTGCCGCCCAAGTAGGTTTCGTTTGGATGTGATCAAGCCCCGCTATTGCGGGGCTTGGTTTTTGGGGGGTGTCGGTGGTGTGCATATCCGTTGCTGCGGTAACGGCTGCCTAGGGTTCCGCTCTTACATTGGGTCACTTTTGCAAGGACGCAAACGTAACCAAAAGGTCCTCGCCGGTATGACACACCAAGGTGTCTGCATCGCAGGCAAGCCACCTCCCACAAAAAAGCAGCTCTTCAGTGTATGTAAATTCGCTTTTTGCTTTTGATCTGAGACGCCCCGTCAACCACGGTGGCCGAACGCAGGCTTGAATCCGTGGCCCACGGATTCTAGCCTTCGTTCTGGCACACCGAGCATTAGCGGGGTGCCGAGTGGTGGGGCGCAGGCCTTTAGGTTACTTTTGGCTGGGCCGGCATTCCGGGCGTTTGCCAAAAGTGACCCGCCGTCAGGGCGGAACCCTGAGTAGCCGTTACCGCAGCAACGGATATGTACACCAAACCAAAATCACCCAGGCTTCTTAAGATCCCCCAACGGATCATAATCCACCTTTTTGCGCTGCACCTTGTCCTTATCCAACGGCGCAATCGCCGGCCCAACAGGATCAACCTGCGGGTCCGACACATCAGGCGAATCCGGATCAAACCCCAATTCATCCTCGCCGCTGGCATGCTCGCCCGAACCCGGGCCTTTTGGATGATTACTCACAGTCACCTCCTGAACCTATAGCGGGCGCGCTCTGTCATGCAGGTTTTCAAGGTCTTCCTCAACCCGCTCAACATCATCGTCCTGACGTTCGGCCGGGTCATTGGGGCGCAACGCATCGTTGTCGCGCTCCTCTTCTCCCGGCGTACGGTCAGGGTTGGGTGTACCCGGCGGCGGTTGCTTGTACTCAGACATGATGGCTTACCTCAAAAGGGCTACACAGATTTAGAGAAACCACCCCAAGCCATGGTTCAACTTGTTTGCCCAAAGCATGCGAAGATGCCACCCCGCCTTTCTTGAGACCTGACCCGGATGTTCGAGCTCAACCCCTGCGACCCCGCCACCTTCCGCCAACAAACCCGCCGCAGCACGCTGATCATCGCCGTGCTGTTCATGGCCCTGGCCATGCTGCTGTCGACCCTCGCGGTGATGCTGTTCGGCGAACCCGGCGGCGACAATTTTCGTTTCAATGTCGGCGGCGTATTCGCCGGGGTATTGATCACCGTCGCCCTGGTGCGCGGCCCATTCTGGACCCAGCCATGGCTGGTGCCTGCCGTGTACGGCTGGCGGCTCAAGCGCACTCTGATGCGCGTGACCAATGTGATGCACACGGTAAAGGAACGCGTGCAAGCCAACGATCCCACCGCCCTCAAGGTCCTGCGTTTTTATCACCTGGGGCTGACGCAGATGCATGAGCTGGACGCCAACTCCAGCGCCCAGGCGCAACTGGTCGGCGAGATGCAAGCCCATCGAGCGAAAATGCAGGCACTGGAGATCGACACCGACCAAACCCGCTTCGACCCCAGCTGGCTGGAAGGCTTTAAAAAACCATAATCAGCTGGAAACCTTCGCGCGCCAGCAGAACACGGCGCTGACGGCAATCGCCGCGCCCGCCAGGCCAAACACCCACGGCGCCGACGCCACCGGCAGCAGCAACCCCGCCATCAGCGGCCCGAGGCCGGCGCCGACGTCACGCCATACCGCGTTGGAGGCCAACGCCGAAACGCGCATTGAGCCAGGGTTGCGCTCGGCCACCAAGGTGGTCACCAGTGGCAGTTGCAAGGCGCGCAGCACCAGCACCGCGGCCGCGCCGACGATCACCCAGTAACTGCCAAATGCCGTGAGCGCCAAGGCACTCAAGAACGAAAACAACAGCAGCATCGAGGTGGCGCCAAAACGCTGCGCCGCACGCCCTCCCAGCGGGCTCAGAAGCATCTCCGAGGCATAGCGCAGGGCCATCAGGCCGCCGGCGATCAGAACCGCATCGCCGCCAAGAATCTTCTGCGCCTGGATCGACAAGCCGAAGATAAACAGCCCGTCCAACGCCACGCCTTCGATAAACGACCACACCGCCACGCTGTCCGGCCACTTGAAGCGCCGCCCGGTGCTGTGCAAATCATGCCCGGCGGTGGGCAAACCACGCGCCACCCAAAGGCCCGCCAGGCAGCAGCCGGCCAGAATCAGGAAGATAGGTCGCGGCCCGGCCCACAGGGTCAGCCAGCCACCCAGCGGCAGTGCCAGCATCGGCCCCAGGGCGATCACCGCCCTGGAGCGCCCTGCCCTGCGCGCCGCGCCAGCAGGCTCAGAAGTGGCAAGCACTTGGGTCGACAGGTTCAGCGCGGCAAAACACAGGCCCCAGATCAGCCGCAGCCCCAACAAAGCGGCAAAACCTGACAGCATCGAGTTACCCAAGGCGCACACCGTGGCGGCACCGGCGGCAATCATGCAGGTCAGCCGGTCGCCATTACGGGCGTAGAAATTCAATACATGGCGGTAGCCGAAAATCCGCACCAGGCGGTTGGCTGCCAGCAACACCCCGGCCTGGGCCAGGGTGATGCCGAAGGCCTGGGATTCCATGGGCAGCAGCAAATACAGCAACACATCGCTGGGCAGGCATAACGCGAGGGTCAGTGCGGCACGTCGGGAGGTGGTATCAGCAGTGCGTAGGGCCAGGCTGGACATAAATCTGAAACATCCCGAAATATTCAGGCCGCCACGTTAGCGTTGCCGCCGCGTGTTTTACAAGGGCTAAACCTTGTGTTTATACGGCAACAGGCGCAGCCCACTGGCCACACTGCCCACCAGCGCAAACCCACAGCCCAGCCACAGCGCGTACTGCGGGCCGCTGCCCAGGGAGAGGTGAAAGCAGAACGCCACCAACGACGCCCCCAGCGTTTGCCCCAGCAAACGTGAAATCGCGACGATGCCACTGGCCCCGCCGCTGCGGGCCAACGGCGCGCTGGTCATGATCGCCTTGAGGTTGGGTGACTGGAAAAAACCGAAACCGGCGCCGCACAAGGCCATGCGCCAGCCGATATCAAAGGCGCTGGCACCGCTGCCCAAGGTCGCCAACGCTGCCATGCCCGCGCTGAGCATCAGCAAACCGATGCCGCACAACAGCCCCAGCGACACACGATCCGCCAGACGCCCCGCCACCAAAGCCATCACCGCCACCACCGCAGGCCATGGTGTCATCAGAAAACCGGTTGCCACCTGGCTATGACCGAGCACCGCCTGCAACAGAAACGGCAGTGATACAAAGGCCAGGCCCTGAGCACTGAACGCACAGATGGCCGTGAGGGAAGACAGCGCAAACACCGGGCGCTTGAACAAGTCCACGGCCAGCATCGGCGCCGGGTGACCGACTTCACGGCGCAACAGCCATGCACCGCACACCATCGCCAGCGCAATCAAACCGAGGGTCAGTGTGCCTTGGGCGCCATGCACCGCCGTGCCCAGGCCCAGTACCAACAGCGCGAACAGGCCGGCACACAACAGCGCCGACCACCGATCGAACGCGTGGCCGGTCAACGGCAGTGTCGGCAATGAACGCAGGCCCAACCCCAGGGCAAGCAGCCCCAGCGGCACGTTGATCAGGTACAGCCAATGCCAGCTCGCCACCGACAGAATCGCCGACGCGGCGGTCGGCCCCAGCGTGAAGGCCAGCCCCACCACCAGCGAGTTATAGCCCAGGCCGCGCCCAAGCATTTTTGACGGGTAGATATGCCGCAACAACGCCGTGTTGACACTCATCACCGCCGCCGCCCCCAGCCCTTGGGCCACCCGCGCAGCGGTGAGGGTCAGCAAAGAACCGGCCAACCCGCAAAACAGCGACGAGACAATAAACAGCAGTAAACCGCCGAGGTACACGCGCCGGTGGCCGAGCACATCACTGAGCGACGCGAACGGCAGCACCGTGGCGATAATCGCCAGCTGGTAGGCGTTCACCACCCAGATCACCGAGGCCGAATCAGTGCCGATACCCTGTGCCAGCGTCGGCAGCGCCGTATTGACGATGGCGGTGTCCAGGGTTGCCATGCCAATGCCCAAAGACAAGGCGATCACCGCCGGCAAGCGTTTATTGGAAGGCAGCCCATCGGCAACAGAAGACATGAACAATCCGCACAGGTGACAAAAGCCATTAGATTACGGGCTGGGCGGTTTTTTTTCAGTGGCCAATTGCCTGGCTGTCCGAATTTTCATGTTTGCCGGCGTCATTCAACGATCAACTTACTGCCCAACCACCCGGCCAGGTACTCACCGGCCTGGGCCACGCCCGCCTCTTCACCCAGGCGCGCCACCAGAAACTCGCACACCGCCAAATCCCCAGCGTTTTATTCGGCACCTCGAACGGCACCATTAGAACTATTCGTGTTTGCGAACGCGCAGTGCGGGGCGTGATCCAGGCACCCACACAAATCAAACGGTGGGCGCTGGCTTGCCTGCGATGCAGGCACCTCGGTGTTTCACGCAGGCCGAGTTGATGCTATCGCAGGCAAACTGGCTCCCACCGTTTTAGAGAGTGGCGGCCTGGGAGAGTGCGCTCAAGTCCAAATGCCCATCCTTGACCGGCGGGCACCAGTAATACCCACCGGTCAACGGCGTACTGATCCGATACAACCCATCCACAATCCCGTCTTCCAACCCGCTCATGCGCCGCAATTGCGCTTCAAACGCATCGAAGGAATGCCCAAACGCCAGGAACATCAACCCTGCCTGGCCGTTCTCGGCCCACGGCATCGAGCGGCGCACTACAAAGGCTTGCGGGGTAAAACTTTCCTGGGCGGTACGCTTGGTGTGAGCGGATTCGGGGGCGTCGTCCAGCTCTTCGTTATCGCCATGGCGGCGGCCGATGATGTGGTCACGCGCCTGGGCGGGCAACGCGGCAAAACCGTCGAGGTCGTGTTGCCATTGCTGGATCGCGGCAAAGCTGGCGCCGCTGTCGGTCAGGGCGGCTTCGACGGCGGCGTCGTCGTGGGGGTTTTCGGTGCCGTCTTCGTAATCGGTCAGATCGAAGCCGGTTTTGTAGCGAAAGCCTTCGGTCATCTGCACCAGCCGGAATGCCGGGGCCAGGGCTTTTTCAAATGCGCGGCTGCGCAGCAGCAGTTCACCGCGATCCACACCGTGCAGCCACACCCACAACGCCTGCTGAGTAGACGGGTTATGTGCGCCGGGGCCCGTGACCGTGGGGAATGCGCGCAGCCCTTCAATGTGCGCGCCGAGCGAAGTCACCAGCGGCTCGCCAAAACCGACCACTGCGCCCGCATCCGTCAACTGCACCAACGCGTCCAACGCGGCGGGTACGGCTGCCGATACGTCAACGGCAAAAAACAGATGGCGTGCCTGCAACGGCACCGGTGCGGCAAGAATGCCCGGCTGGTAGTGACTCATGTGAACTCCTTCTGAAAAGCCGCGCAGTCTACCCCAACAAGCCTTGCACACGCGGGCTTGTGCTCAAGTTTTCCAGATCACGCGGTTCCAGGCCCAATTGCGCCTTGAACTGCGCCCAGCCTTTGGGCGTGATCCGCACCGCACGCGAATCCTTGGCGCGGCGCAACCAACCGGCATCGCACCAGGCACTGAGCAATTGCACGCCGAGCGGGCCGGCCACGTGATGGGTGCGCTCGGTCCAGTCCAGGCATTGGCGCGCAGGCTTCAAGACGCTTGAGTCGATGCCCAGGGTCTGCAACCAGGCTGCGCCTGCGGGCAACACTTCATAGTGTTTATCGCCGACGGCGCGCAGGTAATGGCGCTTTTCCAGCGCCTGGGTCACCGCGACGCCCAACTGCCCGGCCAGGTGGTTGTAGCAGCAGCGCGCAAACCGTAGCCCCTGGGCCTCGCGGCTTTGGGGTTTGAGCACGATCGCCGACAACGGCGCAATCGCACTGAGAAACTCGATTGCCTGAGCCACATGCTCCCCGGCCAGGCGGTAATAGCGATGCCGGCCCTGGGTTTGGCAGGCGAGCAAACCACCGGCGACCAATTTGGCCAGGTGGGTGCTGGCGGTCTGCGCGGTGATGCCGGCAGCAAAGGCCAGTTCACCCGCAGGTAACGCGCGCCCGTCGAACAATGCCAACAGCATCGCGGCGCGGGCGGGCTCGGCGAGCAGTGCGGCAACCTCGGTAAAGGTGGATGGGTTCGACATGGCGGCTCTCCAACGGGACCTGCGCAGTATAAGCGTGACGCAGGCGAGCATGCTTCGATCAACGTCGAAGCATCTGCCCCGTGCCGCGCGCTAGATTCGCCGCCTGTGTCTTTTCAAGGAAGGTGTGCATGCCACAACGAAAGGTGCTGGCCGCGACCAGCCTCAGCTATGTATTGGTGATCCTCGATACGTCCATCGTCAATGTGGCGCTGGACCCCATCGCGATGGCTCTGCACAGCAACACCGGCGCACTGCAATGGGTGGTCGGCGCCTACACTTTGACCTTTGGTTGCCTGCTGCTGGCCGGCGGTGCGATGGCGGATCACTTTGGGGCGCGCAGGCTGTATATGACCGGCTTGCTGGTGTTTACCCTGGCCTCGCTGCTGTGTGGCGTGGCCAGCGACATGCACCTGCTGGTGGCCGCGCGGGGGCTGCAAGGTGTCGGCGCAGCGTTGCTGGTGCCGGCGTCCCTGGCGCTGATCAATCAGGCGTATGCAGGCAACCCCGCAGGCCGCGCGACGGCCATCAGCCTGTGGGCCGGGTGCGGCGGCATTGCCATGGCGGCCGGGCCGTTGGTGGGCGGCGTGCTGATCCAGACGCTGGGCTGGCGCAGTATCTTCCTGGTCAACCTGCCGTTGGGGTTGATCGCTGTCGGCCTCAGCGCGCGCCTTGCCGCCAGTGCCAGACAGCCCCGCGCCGCAGGCTGGCTGCGCCTCAGCGTGCAGCTGTTTGGCAGCCGCGTGTTCAGCCTGTGTGTGGCCGTGTCACTGCTGTCGGCGCTGCTGCTGTATGGGCTGATGTTTGTACTCAGCCTGTATTTCCAGCGGACCCTGGGCCTCTCACCGCTGCACACCGGGGTGGCGTTCCTGCCGTTGACGGTGCTGGTGAGCATCGGCAGCCTGATGGCCGGCGAGTGCGTGCGCGCCTTTGGCAGCCGCAGGCTGATCGGTGGCGCCCTGATGCTCTACGTGACCGGTTTTGGCCTGTTGTTGATGGGCGGCACAACGCCCGACTACGCCTTGATGGTGGTGCCCCTACCGCTGATTGGCCTTGCCGCCGGGCTGATCACCCCTGCCGCCACGGCCGCGTTGATGAATGCGGTGCCGCCGGGACAGGCCGGAATCGCCGCCGGCATCCTCAATACGGCGCGACAGATCGGCGCAGCCTTGGGCGTGGCACTGGCCGGCGCGCTGCTGTAACGCGTCTGGCGCTTGCCACACAGCCCTTGGATGGGTGACTCTCTAGTCATGTTTTGCAACTATTCCAGGGGTAGCGACATGACCACCAGTAACCTGCTCGCCCAGCTGTTTCCCACCGCCGCCAGTGACATTCCCGAGCAATTCCGCCTGGCCGCGCCCATCGAACAGCGTGATTACCTGGTCGACGGCCAATTGCAGGTGTGGAACGGCCCGCTCGCCAAGGTGCAGAGCCCGGTGCAACTGGGCGATGAGCGCGTGCACATCGGCAGCACGCCGCTGCTTGACGCCGACACCGCCCTCACCGCCCTGGACGCCGCCGTGCGCGCCTACGACCGCGGCCAGGGTGAATGGCCGACGATGCGCGTGGCTGAACGTATCCAGCATGTCGAAGCTTTTTTGCGGCGCATGCGCGAACAACGGGACGCGGTGGTCAAGCTGCTGATGTGGGAAATCGGCAAGAATCTCAAGGACTCGCAGAAGGAATTCGACCGCACCTGCGACTACATCACCGACACCATCAACGCCCTCAAGGAACTCGACCGCCGCTCCAGCCGCTTCGAGCTGGAACAGGACACCCTCGGCCAGATCCGCCGCGTGCCACTGGGCGTGGCGCTGTGCATGGGGCCTTACAACTACCCGCTCAACGAGACCTTCACCACGCTGATCCCGGCACTGATCATGGGCAACACCGTGGTGTTCAAGCCGGCCAAGCTCGGCGTGCTGCTGATTCGCCCGTTGCTGGAAGCGTTCCGTGACAGCTTCCCGGCCGGCGTGATCAACGTGATCTACGGCAGCGGCCGCGAAACCGTCAGCGCGCTGATGGCCAGCGGCAAAATCGACATTTTTGCGTTTATCGGCACCAACAAGGCCGCCAGCGACCTGAAAAAACTGCACCCCAAGCCGCACCGCCTGCGCGCAGCCCTGGGCCTGGACGCAAAAAACCCCGGTATCGTGCTGCCCGAGGTCGACCTGGACAATGCCGTGAGCGAAGCGGTCACAGGCTCCTTGTCGTTCAACGGCCAACGCTGCACCGCGCTGAAAATCCTGTTTGTGCACGAAGATGTGGTCGACAGCTTCATTCAGAAATTCAACAGCAAACTGGCCACGCTCAAACCCGGCATGCCGTGGGAAGACGGTGTATCGCTGACGCCACTGCCGGAAGTCGGCAAGGTCGATTACCTCAATACACTGGTGGCCGATGCCGAGCAGCACGGCGCCAACGTGGTGAACCCCAATGGCGGCGAAAGTCGCGGTTCGTTCTTCTACCCCGCGGTTTTGTACCCGGTGAACCCGCAGATGCGCGTTTACAACGAGGAACAGTTCGGCCCCGTTGTGCCGATCGTGCCGTACCGTGACCTGGAAACCGTGATCGAGTACGTGCTGGACTCGGACTTCGGCCAGCAGCTAAGCATTTTCGGCACCAATGCGGTGGAAGTCGGTCGGCTGGTGGATACGTTTGCCAACCAGGTCGGGCGTATCAACATCAACGCCCAGTGCCAACGCGGGCCGGACACCTTCCCGTTCAACGGGCGCAAGAACTCGGCCGAGGGCACGCTGTCGGTGCATGACGCCCTGCGCGTGTTCTCGATCCGCACCTTGGTGGCGACCAAGTTCCAGGAGAGCAACAAGGCGTTGGTCAGCGATATCTTGCGCAACCGTGATTCGAGTTTCCTGACCACGGATTACATTTTCTAACGTTAACTCGGTTCAAAATGTGGGAGCGGGCTTGCTCGCGAATGCGGTGGGTCAGCTATAGATGTGTCGACTGACTAGGCGCATTCGCGAGCAAGCCCGCTCCCACAATTAGATCGAGTCCACACTGCATAATGAGGCCACTTTAATACCGATGAACCTGCCCTTCTTCGCCCGGCGCCTGTTGCGCCCGTTGCTCGACCCGTACCGCCGTTACCGCCATGCCAAGCTGATCCACGCCGTGCGCGTGTCCATTGGCCTGCTGGCGACCATCCTGCTCACCACCGGCATCAACTTGCCCCACGGCGAGTGGGCGTCGGTGACCATGCTGATCGTGATCGGTGGCCTGCAGCACCACGGCAATATCGGCAAAAAGGCCGTGGAGCGTGCCTACGGCACCCTGATCGGTGCCAGCGTAGGCCTGCTGCTGGTGGTGCAACAGGCTTATTTCGGCATACCGCTGCTGACCTACTTGCTGATGTCCGTGGTGTGCGGGTTCTTTTCCTATCACGCCATCGGCAAGGGCGGTTACATCGCGCTGCTGTCGGCGATCACGGTGTTTATTGTTGCCGGCCACGGCGACAACCCGATCTCCGATGGCTTGTGGCGCACCGTCGATATCCTTATCGGCATTGTGCTGGCGCTGGCGTTTTCCTTCGCCCTGCCGCTGTACGCGGTGTATTCCTGGCGCTACAACCTGGCCAGCGCGTTGCGCGATTGTGCGGCGATTTACAGCCGCATCATCAGCGGCCAGTCGGTCACGGACGATGAACACCTCAAGCTGCTCAACCGCCTGAACGCGGCAATGCTGCAACTGCGCTCGCTGATGCCGTCTGTGTCCAAGGAAGTGCGCATTTCCATGACCGAACTGGACGCGATCCAACGGCATTTGCGCATGTGCATCAGCACCCTGGAGATTCTCGGCAATACCCGGCCGGATCCGCGTGATGAACAGGCGATGGCGCGGATGCAAGTGATGCTTAAGGCCGAGCATCGGCAGATTCGGGTGCAGCTGGTGGGGATGGCGCGGGCGTTGAAGTCCGGGTTTACCGAACGGCTGGAGCGGCCTGCCCAGGTGGCGGATGACGCTGCGCTTGAAGCGCCGGTGCAAAGTGCGTTGGATGGGTATCGGTTGTTGACGTTGCAGTTGGCGGGGAATGTGGAGGCGATGCGGGGGCGGTTAGCGAAGACGGCGAGTCATTGGAAGATTTGAACTGGGTCAGAGCCGCGCAGGAACAGCGCGACGGATAAGTAAACAAGGCGCTTGAGACAGTGGCGACAAACGGCAGGCATGCAGGGAAAATCCGACAAATACCGAAGTTTTGGTAAAACTGCGGCCATCCGCCTTTTTCTCACATTTTTTTCACGATTTATTCACATCCGCAGACGTAGGGTGAAGCCTCATCCGTTACAAACGTTGCACATCAAAACCCGCCGCCCCAGCGGGTTTTTTTTGTCTTGGATTTGGGTTTTAACGCGCGGCTTTGCTGGATGGCGTTGCGGCTTGTTCGCGAATGGCGCGCTGGGTGTCGAGCACCTTGGCCAACGCGGTTTCGGCTTCGGGACTTTGTTGCGGTACACGAATCGCCGCTGAGACCAGGGTGATCAGCTTGGCCATCACCTCGGCATCGGTGGCCGGGCGGCCCAGACTCATGGAGTTCATCAGCAGGCGCAGCTCGGTGCCGGCCATGACCCCGGAAATCGCCTTGAGGGCGAATTGCAGGCGCACGCCCAGCTCATTGCGTGGCAGATCCGGCAGGGCCAGGGCGAAGGCTTCGAAGAAGCGCTGGAACACCGGCTGGTAATGCACCTTGAGGTATTCCTGGATAAACGGCGAGGTGTCGCTGTACACCCGGCCCAGGAAGCGAATAAATGAACGCCCTTCCCCGCTGGCCGGGTCACTGCGCTCCAGGCCCATAGCCGGGGCGAACAGCACGCCGAGCAAGGTATCGCAATCGAGCGGGCCGTCGGATTCGGCTTCACAGCGCGCGAGCAGCTCCAGGCGCTGCTCATTGAGCGGCTCCAGGCGTTGCATCAAGAGGGTTTTCATCAGGGAATCCTTGTCCCCGAAGTGGTAGTTCACGGCGGCCAGGTTTACCTGGGCGCGCTCGGTAATCTGCCGGAGCAACACGGCGTCATAGCCATATTTGATGAAGAGAGCCTCTGTCGCATCCAGCAGTCGAGTCTTGGTAACGTTTGGAGCGCTGAGTTTCTTCGCGACCATGAAAGGTTCCACGTGGGAAATATTGTTTTAAAAAATAATTTGATTTTTTATACCGGGGCGGCCCGTCGAAAGCAAGTACTGACACTGCGCCATACTACCAAAAGCCCGTGTAACCGGGCCTGTAGAGGCTAGCCGAACACCTTTTTTCCCAGCGCAACCGCGCAACTGCAAAATCGTTGCAAAGGGTAAAACCGCTCTACATCCATGGCTGGCGAAGCGCGCTGAACGCGGTTACTATTCAAACAATATTTTAAAAACAAGAAATAAAACCAGTCCGTGGCGCGTATCAGGCAGTTCCCGAACTTGTTACAAGGCTTTGCCGGGGGCGTGGCGATAGCGTCGAGACTGCAGGCGTAGTCATGATGACAGAGACCCCCGCGCACCCAGGCTTGATCTCCCTGCAAGGCATCGGCAAAAGCTATCAGCTTGCCGGGCAACACCTGTCGATTCTCAATGACGTGTGCCTGTCCATTGCCCGCGGCGACAGCTGCGGCATTCTCGGCGCCTCCGGCTCCGGCAAAAGTACCCTGCTCAATATCCTTGGCTTGCTGGACTTGCCCGACGGCGGCCAGTACCACTTTGCCGGCCACGATATCTTCAGCGCCACGCCGGATGAGCTGGCGGCGATCCGCAACCAGCAGATCGGCTTTGTGTTCCAGAGTTTCAACCTGCTGCCACGCCTCAGTGCCCTGGACAACGTCGCCCTGCCCCTCAGTTACCGTGGCGTGTCGCGCCATGAGTCGGTGGAACAGGCGCTGCGCATGCTCGAACAAGTCGGCCTGGCCGAGCGCGCCCACCACCGCCCCGCCGACCTGTCCGGTGGCCAGCGCCAACGCGTGGCGATTGCCCGTGCGCTGGTCGGCAAGCCGTCGGTGATCCTCGCCGACGAACCCACCGGCAACCTCGACAGCACCACCGCCCAGGAGATCATGGACCTGCTGCTGGCCCTGAACCGCGAGCAGCAGGTGACGCTGATTATCGTCACCCACGATGCACACATCGCCGAGCGCCTGGAGCGCAAGATCCTGGTGCGCAATGGCGTGGTGCATGAGGCTGGGCGCCTATGAGCCAGCGGGTCGAACAGAGCCTGAGCCAACTGCTGCATGAAGCCTTTGTGAGCCTGCGCACCCTGGGCAAACGCTCGATCCTGGCGTTGCTGGGCATCGTGATCGGCAGCTCGTCGGTGGTGGCCCTGATCAATATCGGCCATAACGCGGCAGTGGACGCGGCGATGATTTTCAAGGACATGGGCACCGACACCCTGATCGCCCAGTTCCCGCCCAAAGGCAACAGCAATACGCCGATGCGCGCCAGCCTCGACCTGGACGCGGTGCGCCAGGCGGTGCCGGGCATTGCCCATATCGGTGCGCTCAGCCTGTTCAGCGGGCCGCTGGTGTTCCACGGTCGCACGGCCAACGCCAACTTTGTCGGCAGCACCGCGGATATCAGGGACGCCATGCGCCTGGTCCTGCGGGAGGGGCGTTTTCTATCCGCCTTCGACGCCAACGAAACCTACGGCGTGATCGGCGATCAAGTCGCCCAGGCCTTGGGCACGCCAGGCGACCCGCTGAAGCTGGGCGACCGCGTGCGTATCAACGATTACCTGTTTCTGGTGGTGGGCATATTGCACAACCAACCCCGGGCGATGCTGATGCCGGTGCAGGCCAACGAATCGCTGTTTATCCCCGCCGACGGCATGCGGCGCATCTACCCGACGCCGCAGATCGGCAATGTGATCATCCGCGCCGCGCCCGGCCAGGACATGGAGCGCATCGCCGGTGAAGCCGCGATTGCCTTGAAACGCCAGCTCACCGACCACGATGTCGACATTCAGGTGCCCCAGCAAATGATCGATGGCATGACCCGGCAAAGCCGCACGTTCGCCTACTTGCTGCTGGCGCTGGGCGCGATTTCCCTGGTCGGCGGCGGTGTCGGCGTGATGAACGTGATGCTGATGAATGTCTCGGAGCGCCGCCGCGAAATCGGCATCCGCATGGCCCTGGGCGCGCGCCAGCGTGACATTCGCAATCTGTTTTTGCTCGAAGCGGTCACGCTGACGGCAGTGGGTGCGCTGTGCGGTGCGGTGCTGGGCATGACCGCCGCGTGGCTCTACGCCTGGCTGTCGGGCTGGGAATTTGCCCTGGCCGCCGCCGCCCTGCCACTGGGGGTGGGCAGCACCCTGCTGGTGGGCTTGTTCTTTGGCATCTACCCGGCGATCTCGGCCTCGCGGCTGCAGCCGGTGGAGGCCCTGCGCGATGAATAAATGGCTGTGGTTACTCGCCCTGGCAAGCCTGCCGGCCATGGCCACCGACGTGGTGATCAACCCGTCGGCGCCGAGCACCACCCGCAGTGGGTATGACCGCAGTGTGTCGCTCAATAACCAGGTCACGACCATGACCCTGGGGGATGCGGTGTACCTGGGCCTGCGCAAAAACCCGGCGATCCGCAGCGCGTACCTGCAACGCGTGGCGCAAAAGTTCGACCTGCGGGTGGCCGAAGACACCTTCAACCCCAAGCTCTCCCTCAACAGTTATTACCGTCAAAGTCGCGGCTCGGCCGACAACGCGCGCAATGCCAACCTGGCGCCGCGAGCGACCTTGCTCAGTGAATACGGCACCCAGTTGAGCATGGCCTGGACCCAGCAGTTGAACAACGCCGACCGCGCCGGCCGCTACCGCAGCGACGGCCTCGACCTGGCGCTGATCCAACCGCTGATGCGTGGCGGCGGCTGGGACGCCACCACCGCGCCGCTGCGTCTGTCGCGCCTGTCGGAGCAGGCCAACCGCCTGAACCTCAAAGCCACCGTGGCGCAGACCATCAGCCAGATCATCGCCACCTACCGTGAGCTGCTGCGCGCCCAGGAGCAGTTGAGCATTGTCCAGGACGCGCTCAAGCGCTCCAACACCTTGCTGGACGTGAACAAGGCGCTGATCAGTGCCGGGCGCATGGCCGAGTTCGAAATTGTGCAGACTGAAGCCGATATCGCCACCCAGCAACTGGGCGTGGAAGAGGCCCAGAACCAACTCGACACCAGCCGCCTGGCCCTGCTGCGTCTGCTGGCGCTGGACCTGTCGACGCCGATCCGCGCCAGCGAAGCCCTGGACGCCAAACCGATGAACATCGACAAACGCCAGGCCTTCAACCTGGCGCAGACCCAGCAGCCGGAGTACCTCGCGGCCCTGCTCGGCAGCCAACAGGCCGACCTCAACCTGGTGATCGCCAAAGACTCCGGGCGCTGGCAGGTGGACCTGGTGGCGGGCGCCAACCAGTTACGCGATGCCTACAGCAATAATGACAGCGGCAACAACAATAACCGCACGTGGAACAGCTACGCCGGGGTGCAGGTGCAGATTCCCATCGGCGACATCAGCACCCGCCAGGCCGAGGTGCGCGCGCGGGTGAATGTCGAAGATCAGGAGATCCGCATCACCGACGCGCGCCAGGAACTGGAACGCAGTGTCAACGACGTGGTGCGCGACCTGGGCACGCGTTGGCGCCAATATGAAATCTCTCAGCGTGCCGTCGAGCTGTCGCGGCGCAAGATCGAAATCGAGCGGGAAAAACTCAGCGCCGGGCGCTCCACCAACTTCCAGGTGCTGAGTTACGAGACCGACCTGCGCAATGCCGAAAACGCGCGGCTCAATGCACTGATCGCTTATCTGAACGCCCAGACCCAGCTCGATTTGACCCTGGGCATGACGCTGGAAAGTTGGGAAATTGCCCTCAATGACTACTAATAAAAAATACCTGCTGGGTGCCCTGATCATCGTGCTGTTGGCGGGCGCAGGCATTGCCCTGCGCAGCCCGGCCACCCGCCAGCCCGCCGCGACCGAGCAATGGCTGGCGGTCAAGCCCGACCCGTTGGTGCACCAGATCGGCCTGGTGGGCAAGATCGAACCCGACACCACCATCACCCTCACCGCGCCGTTCGACGGTAATGTGCTCGCCAACCTGGTCGAGCAAGGCCAACGCGTCGAAGCCGGCCAGGTGCTGTTGCGCATGGATCCGGCGACTCTCGAAGTGCAACTGCGCGATGCCCTCTCCGCCCAGCTCAAGGCGCGGCGCACCGTGCAAGAGATGCAAGACTGGGACAGCAGCCCCGCCGTCAGCCGCGCCCGCCGTAGCCTGCGCACTGCGGAAATGACCGCCGGCAACACCCAGCGCAAACTCACCGAGAGCGAAAACCTGTTCAAGCGCGGCATCATCCCGCGCAACGAGCTGGACGATCTCAAGCAGCAGACCCAACAGCAGCAACTGGACCTCGCCGCGGCCCGTAGCGAACTGCAGCAGGCGCAGGATCAGGGCAAAGGCGAATACCGCCAGATCGCCGAGATGGAATTGACCAACGCCACGGTGAAATACGACGCCTTGCATAAGCTGCTGGAAGGCAAGGAGGTCAAGGCGCCCTTCTCCGGCATCGTCGTCCCGGCGCCGGGCAGCAATAACGCCTCACCTGGCGGCGCCAATAACAACGTACCGGTGCAGGCCGGCAGCAAGGTCAGCCAGGGGCAGGTGCTGTTCGGGCTGGCCAATATCGAACGGCTGAAAATTGTCGCGAAGGTGTCGGAGCTGGACATCAACCAGTTGCATCAGGGCCAGGCCGTGGAAGTGATGGGTGATGGCTTTGACGGCGAGCGCCTGACCGGCTCCGTCAGCGTGGTCAGCGGCCTGGCGATTGCCAGCGACAGCCAGGGCAGCGCGCAGTTTCCGGTCACCTTGTCGATCCCCAAACTGACCGCACAGCAATTGCAGCGGGTGCGGCTGGGGATGAGTGCGCGGTTGACGATAGTGACCTACAACAATGCGCAGGCGATTGTGGTACCAAGCCAGGCGATCCAGACGGACATGACCGTGGAATATCGAGCCGCGATGGATAAGCCGGTGGAGCGGGTTAACGTCACCACAGGACAGTCAACCGCCGAAGGTGTTGAGGTATTCGGCCTCAAGCCAGGCTTTGTAAAAACCTCAAAATAGAGGGAGATCCAACGGTGGGAGCTGGCTTGCCTGCGATAGCGGACTGTCAGTTAAAACGGTTGTGCCTGCCCCACCGCCATCGCAGGCAAGCCAGCTCCCACATTCAGAGTGAGGTGAGTTTGGCGGCCAGGGCCTTGGCCTGGAGCGCCACATCGGTGACGGCCGTGCTCTCCCACCACATCCCGCGCAACGGCGGGCCCATGGCAAACAGTCGTTGGCTGACCTGCCCCTGAGCATCCAACACAGCCCCCGACACATCCGCCGCAATCCCCAACGCCAGCGGCCCAGGCTTGATCAACCCACGCGTGAGCAATTGCTGCGGCAACGGCTTGGCCACTCGCCGCCAGTCGTACTCAATACCGCTGGAGTTGATCAGCGCCGCACCGGACACCTGAGTGACGGCTTGTTCGCCACGCCGCCGCAGCTTGATCGTCACGCCGCTGTCCGACGCCACCAGCCCCTTGAACGACGCCGCCTGAATCCTCAGCCGTCCCTCTTCATGCAGCCGCGCCACCAACTGCGCACTCAACGGCGGCGAACGGTGGTGATGGCTCTCCCACCACGGCCTTACATGGCGCACGAACTGGCGTTTCTCGCGCTCACTGGCCTGGCTCCACAAGCGGCCGATATGCGCGCGCACCGTGTCCAGCGGCGCCTGCCAATCAATGCCCTGCTCGATCGCGCTGCGGCATTGACGACGCACCTCACGCAGCAATTGCCGAGGGCTGCGCAGGCGGTGATCATCGGCCAGGAAATCCACCCACACCGGCGGTTGCCGCCGCACATGGGGCAACAGGCCGTGACGTGAAAAAATCTCGATTGGACCGCGATGGCCGGCCTGTTCCAGAGACACCACGGCGTCCACCATGGTCAGCCCGGAACCGATGATCAGCACCGTCGACTGCGGCTCGATCTGGCGCATGGCCTTGACGTCCCACGGGTCCACTGCTGCTGCATTCAAACCGCTGGACTCGGTCTGCGGCGTGCGCGCCGCCGGGAACATGCCGGTGGCCAATACCGCGTAAGCACCGCGCACTTGTTGACCGTTATCCAGCGTCAACAACGTTGCGGCGGCATCCACTTGCAGGTCGACCACCTCGGCACGAATATGCTCGACCGTCGAAGCCGACAGCGCCTTGGCCTCTGCCAACCGCTGCTGCGCATACACACCAAAAATCCCGCGTGGCGGGAACAATTCGCTGATGGGTACAGGCTGCTGATCCGATTCCGGCCACCCCCCGGCGCCGATGTAGTCGGTGAGCCATTGGGTCAAGTCATCGGGGTTGTCCGGGTCGACACTCATGCGCGCCGCATTGCCGTTCAGGGTGTGCCCCAGTTCGACGGCACTGTAGGCCTCGCCACGGCCAAGCTCCTTGCGTGGTTCAATCACCAGGATCTGCCGCTTGCCAGGCCGGCGCAGCAGTTGCACCGCCAGCATCGTGCCGCTCAAGCCGCCGCCGATGATCAGCACATCAGCGTTGCGGATGGATTCAGTCATGCACATTGCCCTTACTGTTTACCCAGATAAATATCATGCAAATCGCCGCGCGCCAGCAGTTCAGCCGCACTGCCGCTCAAGACCACGCGCCCAGTATCCAGCACATAACCATGGGAGGCATAGGTGAGCGCGACATTGATGTTCTGCTCGGCGATCAGGAAGCTCACCTGCTGCTCGCGGTTAAGCTGGGCGATGATCGCGAAAATCTCTTGCACGATCATTGGCGCCAGGCCCATGGAGGGCTCGTCAAGCAACACCAATGTGGGCCGGGTCATCAAGGCGCGGCCAATGGCAACCATTTGCTGCTCGCCGCCCGAGGTCAGCCCGGCGCGGGTGTGGCGCTTGGTCTTGAGGCGTGGGAACCAGGCGTAGATACGCTCCAGGTCGTGCTCCATGTCTTTGCGGCTCAGGCGCCGCACAAAGCCGCCGCTGCGCAGGTTGTCTTCCACGCTCAGTTGGCCGAACACATGGCGGCCTTCCAGCACATGGACCATGCCCTGGCGCACCCGTTGGCTGGGATCGATACCGGCCAGGTCGCGGCCGGCATACTCGATCGCGCCGCGGCTGACCTCGGCGCGTTCGGCGCGTACCAGCCCCGAAATGGCCTTGAGCGTGGTGCTTTTGCCGGCACCGTTGGCACCCAGCAACGCCACGATGGCGCCCTTGGGCACGTGGAGCGAGACGCCGGCCACCGCCAGTATGGCGCCGTCGTAGATCACTTCGATGTCATTGACGTTTAACAGTGACAAGCTGGCAGGTTCAGCGGCGGGCTGGCTCATGGCTTATTCATCCCCGGTGCAGGTACGCGGCGTCAGGCCTTTTTCCTTGGCGAATGCGGCGGACTTTTCATCGATCAGCGGGCGCAGCAGCGCACGGTCGGCGGCGATCCAGTCGCTGATCAGCGTCCAGTTGGCGCCGTCCCACTGCTGCACACGCGCCGAGCCGCCGCCTTCATGGTCGCGGCACGACAGCTTGAGGTTCTGCATCAGGCCCAGATAACCCATGTCTTTAAGACGCGCATCATCGATATTCAAGTGCTCCAGGCCCCAACGGCCTTCCTCGCCATTGAGCGGGCGCTTGCCGAACTTGGCCTGGGCAGTGCGAATCGCTTCCACCGCCACGGCAGCGTTTACCAGGCCCGAGTTGTAGTAGACGCTGCCAAAGTTTTTCAGGTCCTTGAGGTTGCTGTGGCCTTTGTCGAGGATGTACTGTTTAAGGCGTTTGTGGATTTCGAAATCGGCGCCTGCCGGGTAAGGCGTGAGCGCCAGGTAACCTTTGGCGGCGGCGCCTGCGGGCAGTACGTCTTCGCTGGAACTGGCCCAGATATCGCCGATGATATGGTCAACCGGGAAGCCAAAGCGCGCAGCGGTCTTCACCGCCACCGGCGTGGACACACCCCAGGTACGCAAAAACACCCAGTCCGGGTTGGCCTGACGCACCTGGCGCCATTGCGCCGACTGCTCGTTGCCCGGGTCGGCCACCGGAATCTGGATATTTTCAAAGCCGTATTTCTCGGCCAATAACTTCAACGGGCCGAGGGTTTCGCGGCCGTAAGCCGAATCGTGATAGACCGTGGCGATCTTCTTGCCCTTGAGCTTGTCGAAGCCGCCTTCGCGCTGGGCAATGTAATTCACCAGCGTGGACGCTTCGCTGTAGAAGGTCAGCATCACCGGAAAGTTATAGGGGAACACCGTGCCGTCGGTGGCTTCGGTGCGGCCGTAACCGAGGGTGATCAACGGAATCTTGTCGACTTCCGCGCGCTCGCTCAACGCATAGGCCGCCGGTGCGCCGTTAGGCTGGTAGACCGCGACCGGCGCGCCATCCAGGCCATTCTTGAAGCGCTCGTAGCACTCGATGCCCTTCTCTGCCGTCCATTCGGTTTCGCATTCCTGCCATACCAGTTTGACGCCGTTGATGCCGCCTTCGACTTCGTTGATGTAACGCAGGTAGTCGATCATCCCGGCCCACACCTGCACGCCGCTGGAGGCATAGGCGCCGACGCGGTAGGTGGCCAGCGGGATAAATTGCTGGTCGGGCGCGGCGATCGCCTGGGGCATAGCACCGGACAAGGCTGCCAGCGCGAAGGCGGCGCCGAGCAGGGAACGTTTCAAGGTTGCACGCATGTTGGATTCTCTTGAGGGAATGTTAGAAGCGCAGCGGCCATTGCCGCCGACGGTCACGCAGGTTGTGCAACAGGCGAATCAAGCCTTCGGGTTCCTTGATCAGGAACACGATGATCAACACGCCAAAAATGATTTTCTGCAGGTTCTGCAACTGCCCCGCATCCACCGAGCCACCGAACAGCGCCTGCCCGGCGTGGCTGAGAAAAATCGGCAGCAAACTGATAAATGCCGCACCGACAAAGTTGCCGGCAATGCTGCCCATGCCGCCGATAATGATGATGAACAGGATCTGGAACGAGCGGTTGATATCGAAGCTGCTGGCGCTGGCCGTGCCCAGGTAGGCAAAGGCCCACAACGCGCCGGCGATGCCTAAGTAGAACGAGCTGACCGCGAAGGCCAGGCGCTTGTAGCGCACCACCGGGATGCCGACCACGGCGGCGGCGGTGTCCATGTCGCGGATCGCCATCCAGTTACGGCCGACCTGGCTGCGCACCAGATTGATGGCGGTCCAGGTCAACAGCAGCACCGTGACCAACGTCAGCCAGTAACGGCCCAGCGGTGTATTGAGGTCATGGCCGAACAGCGCAAGCTTCGGCGCGGAAATGGTCCCGGAGGAGCCGTAGTTGTAGAACCAGGGGAATTTGACGAACAGCCACTCCAGAAAGAACTGCGCCGCCAGGGTGGTGACCATCAAGTAGAAGCCTTTGATCCGCGAGCTGGGCAAACCAAATAACAGCCCAACCAGCGCACTGATAACCCCACCGCCGAGCAGCGCCACCGGCAGGCCCAGCTCGGGCAGACGCAACAGAAAACCGTAGGTGGCAAACGCGCCAACGGCCATAAAACCCGCGGCGCCCACGGAGGTCTGGCCGGTATAGCCGGTGAGCAAATTCAGGCCCAGACCGGCCAGCGACAGCACCAGAAACGGGATCAGGATCGCGTTGAGCCAATAGTCATTGCCCCACAGCGGCACGCCGATAAAGGCCACTGCCAATAAGCCGATCAGGCCCCAGGGCAAGCGCCGCTGAGTCAGTAATAACGGCGCGGTTTCTTGAACAACGGGTATCGACATGGTTTCAGACTCGCTCGATGGCGCGCTCGCCGAACAGGCCGGCGGGACGGATATACAGGAAGGCCAGGGCCAATACATAAGCGAACCACGGCGTGATACCGCCGCCGATCAGCGGGCCGATATACACCTCGGCAAGGTTCTCCGCCGCGCCGACAATCAGCCCGCCGACAATCGCCCCGCCAATCGAGGTAAAGCCGCCGATGATCAACACCGGCAAGGCCTTGAGCACCACCAGCGAAAGGGAAAACTGCACGCCCTGGCGCGCGCCCCACAGCAACCCGGCCACCAGCCCGACAATGCCGGCCACGGCCCAGACGATCTGCCAGATGCGGTTGAGGTTGATACCGATGGACAGCGCCGCCGTGGTGTCATCCGCCACCGCGCGCAACGACACGCCGATGCGGGTCTTGTTGAACAGCAGCGCCAGCACGGTTACCAGCACCACCGCCGCCGCCGCGGCGATCAGGTCGAACTGGCTGAGCATCAGCGGCCCGACAAACAGCGGCACGTCGTCGATGCCCAAGTCCAGCGCACGCACCTGCGAGCCCATCAGCCCTTGGGCCAGGCCTTCGATGATGAACGACAGGCCCAAGGTGGCCATGAACAGGGTGATCTGCGAGCGGTTCACCAGCGGGCGCAGTACCAGCCGTTCGATGAGCAAGGCGCCGATGATCATCACGATTACCGTCAGCAGCAACGCCAGGGCAAAGGGCACGCCCTGGTCATGCAGGCTGACGAAGGTCAGCGCGGCAAACAGCAGCATCGAGCCCTGGGCGAAATTGAACACACCGCTGGCTTTGTAGATCAGCACGAAGCCGATGGCGACCAGCGAGTACATGGTGCCGGCGAGCAGGCCGCCGAGCAGGGTTTCAAGGAAGAACGTCATCAGTGTGCGACTCCCAGGTACGCCGCGATCACCTCGGGGTCGGCCTGCACCTGCGCAGGTGTGCCGTCGCCGACTTTGCGCCCGTAGTCGAGTACCACCACGTGGTGGGAGAGGCCCATCACCACGCCGATGTCGTGTTCGATCAACACCACGGTGGTGCCGAGGTCACGGTTGACGTCGGCGACGAAGCGCGCCATTTCCTGTTTTTCCTCGGCGTTCATGCCGGCCATGGGTTCGTCCAGCAGCAACAGGCTGGGCCCGGCAATCAGCGCGCGGCCCAGCTCTACGCGTTTTTGCAAGCCGTAGGAGAGGTTGCCCACCAGCACATCGCGGTGCGCTTGCAGTTCGAGAAACTCGAGGATGCCTTGGCCGCGCAGGCGAAAGGCTTCGGCCTCCCGGCAGGCGCGCGGCAAGCCCAGGGCCTGCTCGATAAAGCGGGTGCGCGTATGCCGTGACAGGCCGGTGAGGATGTTGTCGAGCACGCTCATTTTCTTGAACAGTGCGTTGTTCTGAAAAGTCCGCCCGATACCTCGACGCGCCGCGCCCAAAGGGTCGATGCGGTGGAAGTGTTGTTGCTCAAACACAATCTCACCGGCATCGAAGCGGTACACACCATTGAGCACATTGAGCAGCGAACTTTTGCCCGCGCCGTTGGGGCCGATCAGCGCGCAGATTTCGCCGCGCTGTACCTCAAAGGACAAGGCATTGATGGCCTTGACGCCTTTGAATGACAGCGAGATATCGCGCACCTGAAGAATGGTCTGGCTCATGCGATGTCCCGTTTGAATTCAGCCAGCCAGACTGGATCGCTGCTGGTTTTTTGCGTGCTGGCTGGCTGCCAGATATAGGTCAGCCGTTGGAAGCCCAGCAGCTTGCGTACACGATTTTTCAGCAGGCGCCGCAGGCCGCTTTGTGGGTGAGCGATGGCCCAGTCACACAAGCGTCGGCGCCAGGTGCCGTGGGGCGCCAGGCGGGTTTCGATATCGTCGGCCAGGTGCTGTAAACGCTCGGGCGAAAGCAACAGGCCGGTGGGCGCGACCTCATTGCGATCGCGACGGGCCGAGGCCAGGTTTTCCGGAAATGCCAGGCCGTGGCCGCTGTTCAACCATTGCTCCAGCACCACCGCCAGGCCGCCTCGCCAGTGGGTGCCCTCCTCGCTCCACAACACGGTTTCACCGCTCGGTTGCCACCAGCGCTGCAGGTGCTGCGCCGGGTCCACCGGGCCGCGCAACTGGGTGAAATCCAACGGGTTGGCGGACTGCCAATGCCGCACTTGCTGACAGCCCTGGGCGTACGAATGGCTGGGGTGAATGCGCCATAGCTGTTGGTGCAGGGCTTCTGGCTCCAGGTCATCGGCCAGGGTCAACACCTGCCCGCCGACAGACTGCGCGGCCAGCGCCAACAGCAGCAGGTCAGGCTCGAAGGTGCCGCTCAAGGCCAAGCGTGACCGCGCGCTGAAACCCTGCTGACGCAAACCGTCGGCCAGGCGCTCGACGTCGCGCAACACGTCGATCCAGCGCCAGGCATACCACTGCCCCTGGCGCTTGTGACGCAGGGCAATGTGCAGTGGCGTGATCTGCGCCCAGTGCTGCAATTGTTCCTGGGCTTTGGGCAGGTTGCCGAGCAGTTCGGCGGGCCATTCCAGCGCCTGCGAACGCTTGATTTCGTGCACGCTCATAGGGGTAATGCTCCTATTCAAGTAGTGTGCGTGCGGTGGTCCGCTGGCCGGGTTATGTGGATCAATACCCATCAACTGTGGGAGCTGGCTTGCCTGCGATGGCGGCGTGTCAGTTGACTCATTCCCAGCTGACCCACCGCTTTCGCAGGCAAGCCAGCTCCCACATTGACCGAGGTGTTTCAGTTAAAGAGTGGAGGCTTTGAGGTCGCGGTAGCCGGCACCCGGGTGGTTTGGCGCCAGCCGCGCACCGTCGCCGAACAGCTTTTCGCGCAAGGTGCCCTGGGCGTACTCGGTCTTGTAGACGCCGCGCTTTTGCAGCTCCGGCACGAGCAGGTCCACGGCGTCGATAAAGGTCTCGTGGGTCAGCGCGTAAGCCAGGTTGAAGCCGTCCACGTCGGTCTCTTCGACCCACTCCTGCAACAGGTCGGCCACGGTTTGCGGGCCGCCGACAAACAACGGGCCAAAGCCGCCGATGCCGACCCAGTCGGCCAGTTCATTCGGCGTCCAGACCTTGTTCGGGTCCGCCGTGGAGAAGGCTTCCACCGCTGATTGAATCGCGTTGGTGTGTACATGTTTGAGCGGCTCATCGGGCTTGAACTGGCTGAAGTCGATGCCGGTCCAGCCGGAGATCAGCGCCATTGCGCCCTCGTAGCTGACGTAGGACTTGTATTCGTCAAACTTGGCTTTGGCCTTGGCATCGGTCTCGCCGACGATCACCGTCTGCAGGTTGAAGATCAGGATTTTCTTCGGATCACGCCCGGCCTCGGCGGCGCGACGGCGGATGTCGGCCACGGTTTTTTTCAGCAGCACCTTGGACGGTGCGGCCACGAACACGCACTCGGCCTGTTCGGCGGCGAACTGCTTGCCACGGCTGGAGGCGCCAGCCTGGTACAGCACTGGCGTGCGCTGTGGCGATGGCTCGCACAGGTGAATGCCGGGCACCTGGAAGTGCTTGCCGACGTGGCGAATCTCGTGGATTTTGCTCGGGTCGCTGAAAATGCGCCGCTCGCGATCACGCAGCACGGCGCCCTCTTCCCAACTGCCTTCCCACAGTTTGTAGCAAACCTCCAGGTATTCCTCGGCGTAGTCATAGCGCGCATCGTGTTCGGTCTGGGCTTTCTGGCCGAGGTTCTTGGCGCCGCTCTCCAGGTAAGAAGTGACGATGTTCCAGCCGACCCGGCCCTTGGTCAGGTGGTCGAGGGTCGAAAGCCTGCGGGCAAACGGATACGGATGCTCAAACGACAACGAAGCGGTCAGGCCAAAACCCAGGTGTTCAGTGACCAGCGCCATCGGCGCGATCAGCGACAGCGGGTCGTTGACCGGCACTTGTGCAGCCTGGCGAATCGCGGCGTCGCCATTGCCGTTGTACACGTCATAGATGCCCAGCACGTCGGCGATAAACAGCCCGTCAAATTTGCCACGCTCAAGAATTTTCGCCAGGTCCGTCCAGTATTCCAGGTCTTTGTACTGCCACGAACGGTCGCGCGGGTGCGCCCACAGGCCCGGAGATTGGTGGCCGACACAGTTCATGTCGAAGGCATTCAAGCGGATTTCACGGGACATCAAAGCACTCCGTTGAGGTGGTAGTTGCCGACGATCTGGTATTTGTGGCGCAGTGGGTCTTCGAGGCTCGACGCCAGTGCAGTGCGTTGGCCGGTGAGTTCAAATTCGGCATTGCTGGCGGCAATCAGGGCTTCGGCGGCGGCGATTTGCGCTTCGGTCAACGCCACCGGGCTTGGGTGGGTTTCGGCGCGCTCAAACAAGGCCGCAGCCACGTCGACGCGGATCTGCAAGTCGCCAAAGCGGCTGATCACGTAAGGGTCATCGCTGGTTTGCACAAAACGCCGGGTGCTTTCCAGCAGTTGGCGCGCTTGATTCAGGGCGGTCATGGGTAAGGCTCCTCAGTTCCAGGCGTGGCGCGCAGGCTTCACGCCGTTGAGCACGAAGTTACCGATCAGGTGGTATTTCCAGCGGGCCGGGTCGTGCAGGGTGTGGGTGCGCGCGTTGCGCCAGAAGCGGTCGAGGTTGTGCTTGCCGGTGACCGAGCGGGTACCGGCCAGTTCGAACAGTTTGCTGCTGGCGAGCAAGGCGGTTTCGGCCGACAGCACTTTGGCCTGGGCGACCACCAGCGAGGCGTTGGCGACTGTGTCTTCGTTGGGCTCGGCCAGGGCCAGGTCGACGGCCTTGCCGGCCTTGGCGAGGATCGCTTCGGTGCCGTGCACGCGCCATTGCAGATCGCCAATGGCAGCGATGGTGAAGGGGTCTTGCCAGCCGTGATCCTGCTGGCTGTCGATCCAGGGCCGCGCCTGGCGGGCATAGATTTTCGCCTGTTCGAGGGCGCCCAGGGCGATGCCGGTGTCGACGGCGGCCTGGATAATCTGCGAGATCGGGCCGTTGGCGGTGGGCTGGTCGAAAGCCTGATGGGCCGGGATCACTGCATTGCGCGGCACTCTGACGCCGTCGAGGGTCACGCCGCCACTGGCGGTAGTGCGCTGGCCGAAGCCATCCCAGCTATCAATCACGCTGAGGCCCGGCGCATCGCGTTCGACAAAGGCAATAAACGCCTGGCCGTTCTCGTTGTTGCCGACCGTGGGCACCAGGTGGGCGAACAGCGCGCCGGTGCAGTAGAACTTCTCGCCGTTGATTGAGGCGGTATCGCCGTCAAAACGAATCTGAGTGTCGAAGGTGCCGGCGTTTTTGCTCTTGGCTTCAGAAAAGGCGTTACCGAAACGATAGCCGGCCAGGACCTTGCCGAAATAGTGACGCTTTTGTTCCTCGCTGGCCGTTTGCAGCAGGATGTCCACCACGCCCAAATGGTTTTGCGGGATTTGCCCCAGCGACGGGTCGGCGGCGGAGATCAACTTGATCACCTCGGCCACCGTTACATAAGACACCTCGGCGCCGCCGTAGGCTTTGGGAACGGTGATACCCCAGAGGCCACTGGCCGAGAATTCATCCAGTTCAGCTACCGGCAGGCGCCGCTCGCGGTCGCGCACGCTGGCGTCGACGGCAAACCGCGCGGCCAAACGCGTGGCGACTTCAATGGCTTCGGCATCCGAACGGATGATATGGGCAGGTTGTTGAGGGTGGGCTGACATGGGCCGACTCCAGGCTCCGATGGGATAACGGAGCAATTGCAGGAGTCGTGCCTGAATTTAATCAGCAATAAAATCAGGCGGTTGCTGGTTTCCAGAGGCTGTTGCGCGGGTTTCAAACCAGCAAAGTGTGCATCCACTGTTGCCGGGCCAACAGTTAGATCACCACGTTGCGCACAAATCGCACGGCCACGTCGCCGTCATTGCGATAGCCGTGTACGTTGCGGCTGGCGAACATGTAGAACTCACCGGCCGCCACGCATTTTTCTTCCTCGCCCACCAGCAAGGTCAGGCAGCCTTCGAACACGAACAACTGCACGCTCCAGCCGTCCGGGTCGGGATCGGGGCTGTAGCGATCACCCGGTTCCAGGTGCATCTCCCACAACTCGACTTCACGCCGCGCCGTGGCCTTGGCCAGCAACACGGCTTTACTGCCGGGGATTTCACCGGCCCAGGCCAACTCGTTGATACGGCTGTGATCACCGGCATCCGGGGCCTGGATAAGGTCGCTGAAGGCCACGTCCAAGGCTTCGGCGACGCGGTCCAGCGTAGACAGGCTGACATTCTTCTCGCCCGCCTCGATGGCCACCAGCATGCGCCGGCTGACCCCGGATTTTTCCGAAAGTGCGGTCTGGCTCAGATCAGCAGCGTGCCGCAAGCGACGGACGTTCTGGCTGACGTGTTGGAGGACCGAGGCCCGTTGTGGATTTTCTTTGTGCACTATATTGCTCAATGGGTGGGTGTGCGCAGTATACTGCCCAGCGTGCGGCGCATTGTGCGGTCCGTGCCTTTCCCTTGCAAGACCGAGCCGCCATGACCGCCCCGAACGCCTCCCCACGTTTCAACCGTTTCAGCAAAGCCGAATGCATCCTGGTGGTGATCACCATGATCTGGGGCGCCACGTTTTTGCTGGTGCAACACGCCCTGACCGTCAGCGGGCCAATGTTTTTCGTGGGCCTGCGGTTTGCGGCGGCGGCCATTGTGGTGGGGTTCTTTTCGTTGCGCACCTTGGGTGGCCTGACCTTGTTTGAATTAAAGGCCGGCGCCTTCATCGGCGCTTCGATCATGCTCGGTTACGGCATGCAGACGATCGGTTTGCAGACCATCCCAAGCAGCCAATCGGCGTTCATCACAGCGCTTTATGTGCCTTGCGTACCGCTGTTGCAGTGGCTGGTGCTGGGGCGTCGCCCAGGCCTGATGCCGAGCATTGGCATCATGCTGGCGTTTACCGGGTTGATGCTGCTCACAGGCCCGACCGGTGCCTCTCTCAACTTCAGCCCCGGTGAGATTGCCACGCTGATCTGCGCAATCGCAGTGGCGGCCGAAATTATCCTCATTGGTGCCTATGCCGGGCAGGTGGATGTACGGCGAGTGACCGTGGTGCAACTGGCCACGGCATCGTTGCTGTCGTTCCTGATGGTGGTGCCGATGGGTGAAGCCTTGCCGGGGTTCTCGTGGTTGCTGGTCTTCAGTGCGGTGGGCCTGGGCTTGACCAGCGCGGTGATCCAGGTGGCGATGAACTGGGCGCAGCAGAGTGTTTCGCCCACCCGGGCCACGTTGATCTATGCCGGTGAGCCGGTGTGGGCCGGAGTGATCGGGCGGATTGCCGGGGAGCGTTTTCCGCCGATTGCGATGGTCGGCGCGGCGTTGATTGTGGCAGCGGTGATTGTGAGTGAGGTGAAGACACGCAATCAGCGAGAAGCTGAAAAATCAATCGAACTGGAACAAGAAGCCCCCTGACCCGATCGTTCCCACGCTCTGCGTGGGCATGCATCCTGTGACGCTCCGCGTCACTTTTGCGCAAGGCTCTCGGCTGCATAGGCTGTTTGGACGCGGAGCGTCCAGGGTGGCATTCCCACGCAGAGCGTGGGAACGATCCGGTTCGAAACAAGGCCAAATGGGAGGTTTCGGCCTACCTTGTAGGATCCTGCCACATCTTGCCGTTTGGTGATCGAGAAAGCGGCACGTATGATGCATCCCAAACTCCCGCAGATTAGAAGCCTATGTCCCTGATAGTTCTACTGCTTCTGCCATTTATCGGCAGCTGTCTGGCGGCCTTGCTGCCGCATAATGCACGTAACACCGAATCCCTGTTGGCTGGCCTTGTAGCTCTGGTCGGCACCATTCAAGTCGCTTTGCTCTACCCTCAGATCGCCCACGGTGGCGTGATCCGCGAAGAATTCATGTGGTTGCCCAGCCTCGGGCTCAACTTCGTGCTGCGCATGGACGGGTTTGCCTGGCTGTTCTCGATGCTGGTGCTGGGCATCGGCACGCTGGTGGCGCTGTATGCGCGTTATTACATGTCGCCGGATGACCCGGTGCCGCGCTTCTTTGCGTTTTTCCTGGCCTTCATGGGCGCCATGCTCGGGCTGGTGATCTCCGGCAACCTGATCCAGATCGTGTTCTTCTGGGAACTGACCAGCCTGTTCTCGTTCCTGCTGATCGGCTATTGGCACCACCGCGCCGATGCCAGGCGCGGCGCCTATATGGCGCTGATGGTCACCGGCGCCGGCGGTTTGTGCCTGCTGGCAGGCGTGATGCTGCTGGGGCATATCGTCGGCAGCTATGACCTGGATCGGGTGCTGGCGGCAGGCGATCAGATTCGCGCGCATTCGCTGTACCCGGTGATGCTCGCGCTGGTGCTGATCGGCGCCTTGAGCAAGAGCGCGCAGTTCCCTTTCCACTTCTGGCTGCCCCACGCCATGGCGGCACCGACACCGGTATCGGCCTACCTGCACTCGGCGACGATGGTGAAGGCCGGCGTGTTCCTGCTGGCCCGCCTGTGGCCGTCGCTGTCCGGCAGCGAAGAATGGTTCTGGATCGTCGGCGGTGCCGGCGCACTCACCCTCCTCCTCGGCGCTTACTGCGCCATGTTTCAGAATGACCTCAAGGGCCTGCTGGCCTATTCCACCATCAGCCACCTGGGGCTGATCACCTTGCTGCTGGGCCTCAACAGCCCGCTGGCCGCCGTCGCTGCGGTGTTCCATATCCTCAACCACGCCACGTTCAAGGCTTCGCTGTTCATGGCCGCCGGCATCATCGACCATGAAAGCGGCACGCGGGATATCCGCAAGCTCAGTGGCCTGGTGCGGCTGATCCCGTTTACCGCGACCCTGGCAATGGTGGCCAGTGCGTCCATGGCCGGCGTGCCATTGCTCAATGGTTTCCTGTCAAAAGAGATGTTCTTCGCCGAAACGGTATTTATCTCGGCGACAAAATGGGTGGAAATCGCCCTGCCGGTGGTCGCGACCATTGCCGGTACCTTCAGCGTGGCCTATGCCCTGCGCTTTACCGTCGATGTGTTCTTCGGCCCGCCCGCCACCGACCTGCCCCACACGCCCCACGAGCCGCCGCGCTGGATGCGCGCGCCGGTCGAGCTGCTGGTGTTCACCTGCCTGCTGGTGGGCATCTTCCCGGCCCAGGTGGTCGGTTCGATCCTCGCCGCCGCCGCACTGCCGGTGGTCGGCGGGGTACTGCCCCAATACAGCCTGGCCATCTGGCACGGCTGGAATGCGCCGATGATCATGAGCCTGGTGGCCATGTCCGGCGGCATCGTGCTGTACCTGCTGCTGCGCAAACAGCTCAAGCGTGGCCGTTTCAAATACCCGCCGATCATCAGTTACTTCAACGGCAAGCGCATGTTCGAGCGCAGCCTGGTGGTGATGATGCGCGGCGTGCGCCGTATCGAAAAACGCATCAGCACCAAACGCCTGCAAACCCAATTGTTCCTGCTGGTGCTGGCGGCGGTGGTTGCCGGGTTGATCCCGATGCTCAACAGCGGCCTCAGCTGGGGCGACCGGCCGAAGATCCCCGGTTCCATCGTGTTCGTGACCCTGTGGGTGCTGGCCATCGCCTGTGCGCTGGGCGCCGCCTGGCAAGCCAAGTACCACCGGCTGGCAGCCCTGACCATGGTCAGTGTGTGCGGCATGGTCACCTGCGTGACCTTCGTATGGTTCTCGGCGCCGGACCTGGCCCTGACGCAACTGGTGGTCGAAGTGGTCACCACCGTGCTGATTTTGCTGGGCCTGCGCTGGTTGCCACGGCGGATCGAAGAAGTCTCGCCACTGCCGAGCTCACTGCGCAAGGCGCGCATCCGCCGCCTGCGCGACTTCCTGCTCTCCACCGTGGTCGGTGGCGGCATGGCGCTGCTCTCCTACGCGATGCTGACCCGCCAGACACCCAACGACATCTCCTCGTTTTACCTGAGCCGCGCCTTGCCCGAAGGCGGCGGCAGCAATGTGGTGAACGTGATGCTGGTGGACTTCCGGGGCTTTGATACCCTGGGCGAAATCACCGTGCTCGGCGCCGTGGCGCTGACCGTCTACGCCCTGCTGCGCCGCTTCCGCCCGTCCAAAGAAAGCATGGAGTTGCCGCCACAACAGCGCCAATTGGCGCCGGACGTGGCCACCGACCTGGTCAACCCACGCCAGGCCAGCGACACCGCCCTGGGCTTTATGATGGTACCGGCGGTGCTGGTGCGCCTGCTGCTGCCGATTGCGCTGGTAGTGTCGTTCTACCTGTTCATGCGTGGCCACAACCAGCCGGGCGGCGGTTTCGTCGCGGGGTTGGTGATGTCGGTGGCGTTTATCCTGCAATACATGGTCGCCGGCACCCAATGGGTCGAAGCGCAGATGAGCCTGCGGCCGATGCGCTGGATGGGCTTCGGCCTGCTCTCGGCCACCTTGACCGGGCTCGGCGCCCTGTTCGTCGGGTACCCGTTCCTTACCACCCACACCTGGCACTTCAGCCTGCCGCTGCTGGGCGATATCCACATTGCCAGCGCGTTGTTCTTTGACGTCGGCGTGTACGCCATGGTCGTCGGCTCCACGCTGTTGATGCTCACCGCCCTCGGTCACCAGTCGGTGCGAGCGCATAAACCGAGCAACCAGGCCAAAGCCGTTGCCGCAACCGAAGGAGCCGCCTGATGGAAGAAGTCATCGCAATTGCCATTGGAGTGCTGGCGGCCTCCGGCGTCTGGCTGATCCTGCGTCCACGGACGTTCCAGGTCGTCATGGGCCTGTGCCTGCTGTCATACGGGGTCAACCTGTTCATCTTCAGCATGGGCAGCCTGTTTATCGGTAAAGAGCCGATCATCAAGGACGGCGTGCCGCAAGACCTGCTCAATTACACCGATCCGCTGCCCCAGGCTTTGGTACTCACGGCCATTGTGATCAGCTTCGCCATGACCGCGTTGTTCCTGGTGGTGCTGCTGGCCTCCCGGGGCCTGACCGGCACTGACCATGTGGACGGCCGGGAGCCCAAGGAATGACGTGGATGAATCAAATGATCGTCGCGCCGATCCTGCTGCCGTTGCTGACCGCCGCGCTGATGCTGATGCTCGGCGAAAAACGCCGCCCGTTGAAAGCCAGGATCAACCTGTTCTCCAGCGTCATCGGCCTGGGCATCGCCATCCTGCTGCTGTACTGGACACAAAAAGGCGGGCCCGGCTCGATTGGGGTGTACCTGCCGGGCAACTGGCAGGTGCCCTTCGGCATTGTGCTGGTGGTGGACCAACTGTCGGCGATGATGCTGGTGCTCACCGGCATTATCGGCGTGAGTGCGCTGCTGTTCGCCATGGCCCGCTGGGACCGTGCAGGTACCAGCTTTCATGCGTTGTTCCAGATCCAACTGATGGGTTTGTACGGGGCATTCCTGACGGCGGACCTGTTCAACCTGTTCGTGTTCTTCGAGGTGCTGCTGGCGGCCTCCTACGGCTTGATGCTGCACGGCTCCGGCCGCGCGCGGGTGTCGTCGGGGCTGCATTACATCGCGATCAACCTGCTGGCATCGTCGCTGTTCCTGATTGGCGCGGCGATGATCTACGGGGTCACCGGCACGCTGAACTTTGCTGACCTGGCGCTGAAAATCCCGCTGGTACCGCAAGCCGATCGCGGCCTGCTGCATGCTGGCGCGGCGATCCTCGCCACTGCATTCCTGGCCAAGGCCGGCATGTGGCCACTGAACTTCTGGCTGGCACCCGCCTACTCCTCGGCCAGCGCGCCGGTGGCGGCAATGTTTGCGATCATGACCAAAGTCGGCGTGTACACCGTGCTGCGGTTGTGGACCTTGCTGTTCTCTGGCCAAGCCGGTGCGTCGGCGCTGTTTGGCGGCGACTGGCTGGTCTACGGCGGCATGGCGACCATCGTCTGTGCGGCGCTGGCGATGGTCGCGGCGCAACGCCTGGAGCGGATGGCCAGCCTGAGCATTCTGGTGTCGGCCGGGATTCTGCTGTCATCGGTCGGCTTTGCCCAGCCATGCCTGACCGCCGGGGCACTGTTCTATCTGGTCAGCTCGACCCTGGCGCTGAGCGCGCTGTTCCTGCTGGCCGAGTTGATCGAGCGTTCGCGCTCGGCCAATGATCTGCCGCTGGATGAAGAAATCGACGCGCTGCCCAAGGCCATGGAGTCGTTGCACCCACGCCCCGGCGTCAACCTGGATGACGAGCAGAAAGCCGTGGTCGGCCAGGTGATTCCCTGGACCATGGCGTTCCTGGGCTTGAGCTTTATCGCCTGCGCACTGCTGATTATCGGCATGCCGCCGTTGTCCGGGTTTATCGGCAAGCTCAGCCTGTTGAGCGCGCTGGTCAACCCAATGGGCCTGGGTAACGCGGTGGATGAACCGATCCGCCCGGCGGCCTGGGGTTTGGTGGCACTGTTGATCTTGTCGGGCCTGGCTTCGCTGATCGCCTTCGCCCGCCTGGGCATCCAGCGCTTCTGGACGCCGGAGGAGCGCCCATCGCCGCTGCTGCGTCGCTACGAATGCGTGCCGATCTTCTTCCTGCTCGGCCTGAGCATTCTCCTGACCTTCAAGGCCGAACCGTTGCTGCGCTACACCCAGGCCACCGCCGACAGCCTCAATAACCCGGAGCATTACGTGATGGCGGTGATGGCCACACGCCCGGTGCTGAGCCCTGAATCCAAAGCCGCCGCGCTGGAGGTGCAGCCATGAAGCGCCTGTTCCCTGCTCCGTGGTTGTCGCTGGCATTGTGGGTGCTGTGGCTGGTGTTGAACCTGTCAGTCAGCCCCGGCAACGTGCTGCTGGGCGCGGTGCTGGGCTTTCTCGCGCCGCTGCTGATGGCGCCGCTGCGCCCGCTGCCGGTGCGCATTCGTCGCCCCGGCGTGATCATCCGCCTGTTTTTCGTGGTGGGGCGCGACGTGATCGTGTCCAACCTGCACGTGGCCTGGGGCGTACTGACGTGCGGATCCCGCCCGCCGCGTTCACGGTTTATCAAAATCCCGCTCGACCTGCGTGACCCCAACGGCCTGGCCGTATTGTCGATGATCACCAGCGTGACGCCTGGCACAGTGTGGTCGGAACTGGCCCTGGACCGCAGCATCCTGTTGCTGCACGTGTTTGATCTGGACGATGAAGCGCCGTTTATCGAGCACTTCAAAGCCGTCTATGAACGGCCCCTGATGGAGATCTTCGAATGAGCGCCCTGCTCTCCAATGCGATCCTGCTCAGCCTGTTCCTGTTCTCGCTGGCGATGGTGCTGACCCTGGTGCGCCTGTTCAAAGGCCCATCCGCGCAAGACCGGGTTCTGGCGCTGGACTACCTGTACATCCTGGCGATGTTGATGATGCTGGTGCTCGGCATTCGTTATGCCAGTGACACCTACTTTGAAGCGGCGCTGCTGATTGCGCTGTTTGGCTTTGTCGGATCATTCGCTTTGGCGAAATTCCTGCTGCGTGGCGAGGTGATTGAATGATGCCGCTATGGGTTGAAGTGATCGTGGCCATGCTGCTGGTGCTAAGCAGCCTGTTTGCGCTGATTGGCGCGATCGGATTGTTGCGCATGAAGGACTTCTTCCAGCGCATGCACCCTCCGGCACTGGCCTCCACACTGGGCGCGTGGTGCGTGGCACTGGCGTCGATTATCTATTTTTCGGTGCTCAAGTCCGGGCCGGTGCTGCACGGCTGGTTGATTCCGATTTTGTTGGCGATCACAGTGCCGGTGACCACCTTGCTGTTGGCGCGCACGGCGCTGTTCCGCAAGCGTATGGCAGGCGATGACATACCCGCCGAGGTAAGTAGTCGCCGGGCTGAAAACGTATCAAAATCAGCCTAGCGACTCAATCAGCCGTTGGCATCAAGGGGTTTGCGGGGTGAAACCTTGAAGGGGCGAGCCGAAGGGCACACCGCTATCGGGATCGATCGCAAACCATTTTTCCTGCACCTTGACGGCCTTCAGCGTTACCTGGTCAACCGTGCCCTGTACGGGTGCCACGGGAGTGGCGTTCGCCTTTCTGAGCATCTCGGATACGGTGGGAAAAGTGTCTCTGACAAAGCGCGCCTTTGCGAAAACATCAACAGGTACATACACCCCCATCCCGATCCTGACGGGAGCGCCTTTGTGCGCACGTCTTAGAAAATCTATAAGTCGACTCGGCTGGCTCGGAAGACTAAAGAAGCCCTCCCCCGGATTAAATATCCCACGCAGCAATGCATTGCCTTCCTTTAAAACAGAAGCACGAAATGCCTGCTTGTTCAGGCGTGATGCGAATTTGATCGCCTTCCACGCCTTACGGGCGGCTTGTAATCCTCCCGCGCCAATAAGCAGCAACGTGTCAATTGCCAAGCCTTTCAAGCCGTCCTTAACATTCCCCTCGTAGATGTCAACGAGCGGGCCGATAAAAGAAATCATCGACACCAGCGCGCGACCATTTTCTTTGTTCATCAGGCGATTGACGTAGCCCCGAACGTTATCTTCGCTGGGCAGCACTGCATTGGCATCATCAATGAGTTGCTGACGATGCCCGCTATAGTTGCCGATGTAATTACCCGAAAGGATAACGTCAATAATCGCCTGGCTTTTGGCAGAGCCAAAGGTGTCAGGCACCCACTCATCGCGGTTGTCACCTGCCCCTTTCGAAGCAGAACCTGGCACCGAAGCCCCTACTTTGGAAATGATCACCTTCGACGTTGCATTGTCACGAGGAGCCTCCCCCGTGAGGTATGCGTTGAAATCAAAGGGTTGTTGAGTGCCCCGCAGGTACCGAAGCTTCTTCGTGCCGCTTTTCCATATGGGCACAACCTCTTCTTCAATAACGCCCTCATTCAGGTTCAATTTTTTGCCGGCCAGACTGGTCGTGCGATCAATAATCGTCCCGGACGTGGGGAAAAATTCGAGATAGCGAGTTTTGCCCTCGTATTTGACGCGCAGCAGCACCCCGTGCCACCCCCGATTCCGAGCCACTTTATTGCCCTTGTTAGCATCTTCCTCCTGCGTCTCACCGGTTTCTCGACGTAGCCTATAGACTTGGACATCGCCCCATTCCATAGCCTGGCGAACGTCGAGGGGCAAGTTTGCAAGACTCATCTTCATCAGCGAGGGCATCGCACCCTTGACGTCACTCAGGTATTGATCAACTGCGCCCGTGACCTGATCGGCAACACGAGGGAGTGTCTTTATCCGGGATTCAAATTCCGCTTGTGTGATCCGTGGATGACTGAAGGCAAACCAATTCTCATGCAGATCCCCTGTGGCATACGCCTCAACCAACGTCGGCCACTTCGTATTTATACCGGCACCTATAAGGCTGTGTGCAGTTGCGGGCTTCCTCAGTTTAATCGTTTCTATCTCACTATCAGTCAACTCGGGAAACGCCTGTTTGAGCGCCTTGATGGCCAGGCTGCTACGGGTAGGTGGAGCCGTCCCCAGCGTGACTACGGATTGCTCGATCGCCTCGGAACGACGCGTAATGCCGTCAGACGCCGCCTGGTAATCGGCGGGCGTATAGTGACCGTCACTGCGTCGGGGCACAGTCCCGGTCATAATGCCTACATCGAGTACTCGCTTGGCACCGAGCGCTATACTCAGCGCTTGTTGTTGCGGCTCGACAGCCTCCAAAGTGGTCAGTGCTCCGAGCTCATTGAGGCTCATGCCGCGACTGGCTCCAGGACCACCCCACACTTCGGCCAATGCACTGCCCAGGCTAAGCGTCATCCACGCTGGGCTGCCAATACGTATTTTGTCTGGGGGCTGACGTAGCGACTCAGGGAGCTTTGTTGACGCCTGCTGGTCCGATTTCACCAGAAACTCCGGTGCGGCATGTGCCAGGAACAGATGAGCCACCAACGGTGCAGCCCGCACGCTCACGCCCTTTTTCTCGACCAAGTGTTTTTCAAAGTCTTTGCGTACAGCCCCCATCTCACGCCCCATATTGGCCGGGGTGTAAAACTGATAACCGGCGGCGTTTCCAGGGGCGGCGGGAACATCAGGATCGACACTGAGCATGATGGCGGCAGTCAGCAGACTTTTCCGTTGCGCAACATCGATCTCGTCATCACCCTCCCCCTTATACCAACCCAGCGTCTGGGCAAGTTCCCGCCCCCACTGCGCGGCCTGTGGCGTGTTGAGTAGCTCGTCCCAAATCTGATCTGCATTGGCGGCCGTTTCCTGCGGCAGGGCTTGCGTGACTATCTGACGACCCAATGCGAACCCTATCGTGTTGGCGCCATACTTCTGATCCGTCGCCAACGAAACCAGCTGACTTTTCTCACTCGCCGACAAGGTTCCCGCAGTCCACTGCTGAGGGAGTAATTTCCCATAGTTGCCGACAGGGGTAGTCGGTGCGAAGCGGGTGCGCAACCATTTGGCAGCCGCGCGAGCCCGCCCTGCTGTGTCGATTGCCTCCATGCCCATCGACCTCGCGACCTGACGCAGGTCGTGGCGATCGTCTGAGTAGAGCGCATGACCCGACTGTTCACTCAGCACTACAACCGCCGCAAATGCGTCTTTGAGCGACTGGCTCCAACGACCACTGACAGGAATATCCACCCACTGGTTGAGGATCGGTTGCAGCACTTGCAGACGGCCTTCACTGATACGGTACGCCTGATCCGGCGCTGTTTGCCCAAGATCCGCCAGAACCCCTTGCATCTCAGGAAGTGCAATCAGCTCGGCCAGGCGCCCGCGAGCCACCTGGTCGTTTCTTAACGGGTTGGTGACAGAGACCTTGAACTCAATACCTGACAACGACAAAGGCGTGCTGTCCGCAACGCCGTCGGCCGCACGCGCCAAAGCGTCGGCGAGGTTTTCTCGGTCATCCAGCTCATTAATACGGCGCTTTGACCATTCAAGCCGGAGCAGGTGATTGCGTGTTTCTGCTGCAGACAGCGCAGGCCAGCCCGCCTTCAGGCTTGTCACAAGCGCAGCCGCTTGCTCCTCGGTATCGGGCGTCATGACGCCATAAAACAAGCTCGCCACGTTCCGCGAAACTTGCCGGCTGTCCATAGACACATAAGGCACACCTTTGTGCGTGGGGTCTAGCGCCTCAAGCGCGCGCATCACCTGCGCCGATACCTGCCACCAGCCAGACGTGTCTTGTAGCGTGTACGTCTGACGAGAGGTCACTCCATTGAGGGTAACCAATCCCGATACGCTATTTTTGCCGATAGTCACCGAGTCCAGGGAAAAACCTTTGCTCCTCAGCCAAACTAAAACCTCGGGCTGATTCACCACACGCTTGTAGACTTCGAACGGCTGAGAAATCAGAGACCGTTCGGGCACGGTCACTAACGAATCCGACACACTGCCCATCTTCGTAATCAACTGCGCCTGAAGGGTTTGATCTGCATCAGCGGAGTGAGAGTGGGGGCCAGCCAACCGGCCCAGTGTGTTGTGTGCAGGTTTGTCAGGCGTCTGCACAAGTGCGCGTTTCACGCGGCTCTCGGCGGCAGGATTGGCGCCATCGGAAAGGTCCCCGAATCGACCGGGTGATACCAGGCTTCCACGCGTTTGGATGGGCGGGAGCACGGGCAATCGTTGTTGATCATCTACCGCCGCACGCGGCGCGAGACTCTTCAGGTTTTGGCTTGCTGGTTGGTGCGACCTGGAAGATGGAGCGGACGTGGAAGATGAATTATCCGCAGGCGATGAATACTCACTTTGAGACTTCACGTACGTCGTCAGGAAAATTGTCATATTCAATTCTCAGCAACAGAGCCACTCAACAGTGTTCTCGTCCTAAGAACGGTTGCAGCCAAGCTAGGAGAAAAAAAAAGCATCCTCTATAAGAAAATTCTGATCCTCCCACTGAAAAATCCAGCCCCCCCTATCCTGGTTCAGGAGGATGAGCAAATCAATCAGCTCACAGCCCACAGCGCCGCGCATTTGAGCAAACCCTGAAGCACGCCCAGGACCGGAAGGAATTGGCCGCTGACATCGACCTGTCGGGCGCCTGCGACTTTCTGATGGCCACCCTCAGCGGCATGAAAATCGCCGGCAAAGGCGGCGCAACGGTTGAGCAGTTGGCAAGCATCGCGGTGTTTGCCATTCGGGCACTCGGCGCGAAAGTCTAATTACAGGATCGGCGCGCCGAACCGGTTCAAGCGCGGCATCCAATGATCGAGTATCTCAGCTGACGCCAGCACATGATGCGCGTGCCCGATCAACAAGCGGCGTGGCACAAAGCCGATGTAGCGCGAGTCATCGCTGTTATCGCGGTTGTCGCCCAGCATGAAGTAACTGCCGGCCGGCACGGTGACCGGGCCGAAATTTCGCAATGCCCGAACCGTGGGCATGAACTGAATGGTGCGCTGACGGTTGCTCGCATGCTCGATCAGCTTGATACCCGGCACTGTCTGGCCTGGCACCAGCGGCTCGCTGATGTCCTGGCCATCACTGTAGGTAGCAGGCGTGCCGTTAACCCACAGCACTTCATCTTTCATTTCCAGGGTATCGCCGGGAATGCCGACGATGCGTTTGATCAAGCGCATGCCGTCCTTGGGTGACGAGAAGGTCACCACATCACCGCGTTTGGGGTCATCCAGTTTAGCCAGGGAAATATCCGTGAGCGGTAACTTCAGGTCATAGGCCACGCGGTTGACCAGCACCACATCGCCCTCAAGCAACGTCGGGCGCATCGACCCGGAGGGGATGGGGTTCCAGTCGGCCAGCGAGGTGCGGAACACGCCGAAGCACAGCCAGAAAAGGATGACGTAACGGTAGCGGCTCAACCAACTTCGCATACAGCCTCGCACTAAAAAAGGACGCAGACAGGCGCCGGAAAACCTGAGGTAACATTTTGCAATACTCGCTTATTACACCGGAGGATTAAATTAACATTAGCGCTATGGGCATCCGAGTTTGATGCTGCTGTCATACGCAAAAATCCTTGCGCCCATACACAGAATTTCCGACAGCGTTTTAGGGTTGCCCCTCGGAAGATGGCTGCCGAATCTTCCGGGGTCGCTGCAAATTCAGCGACCGGGTTTCGCAGCCCGATCAGACTCTAGGTGACTCCAATACTCTGGGAGCTTCGCCATGATTAAAGACAGTTCAAACCCGCCGTCACACGCTGCTGCTCACCGAGCAATTACCCATTATCTGAATCCTTCCGAGAAACCAGAGCCGACTGCCGAAAGCCATGGTGTGTTTAGCGTGCGCGAAGGGTTAGACGTAGAGACACTGCTGGTCAACGCTTCGGAGGATCTTGCGTCAGTTCAAGCGCTGGCAAGCCATTTGGCGTTTGAGGTAGACGGCAATCCTCGCAGCGTGGTGCTGGGAATATGCCGGATGCTGGAGGGGATCCAGTTGATGGTGGAAAAAACACTGAGCCTCAATTCCAGCCCAACCCAGGGATAAATCCAACAACAGCGGGCATGCAGAGCGGGCACGGTAAAATGTGGGAGCGGGCTTGCTCGCGAAGACGGAGTGTCAGCTGATACATTTTTAACTGATCCACCGCATTCGCGAGCAAGCCCGCTCCCACACTGGATCGAGTAGGCCGCTGAAATAACACCCTGCAAAAAAAACGCCCCGAACCAGTCGGGGCGTTTTTTATTCAGGGTTTACCGATCAAGCCTGATCAGCCAAGCGCCACGTCGTGCCGCCCTTGCCGTCTTCCAGCACCACACCCATCGCGGTCAGTTGGTCGCGGATACGGTCGGACTCCGCCCAGTCTTTACCAGCACGGGCAGCCAGACGCGCTTGAATCAGCGCATCAACCTCAGCCGCATCCACTCGCCCTTCGGCGCCGGCTTGCAGGAAGTCGTCGGCTTCCATCTGCAGCACACCGAGCACGCTGGCCAGCTCTTTCAGGCGTGCAGCAAGACCCGCGGCGGCATCAAGATCACTCTCGCGCAGACGGTTGATCTCACGCACCATCTCGAACAGCACCGCGCAGGCTTCCGGGGTGCCGAAGTCGTCGTTCATGACTTCGGTAAAGCGTGCCACGAACGCTTCGCCGCCGGCCGGCGCCACAGCAGGCAGGCCTTTCAACGCGTGGTAGAAACGCTCCAGGGCGCCTTTGGCGTCCTTGAGGTTGTCTTCCGAGTAGTTGATGGCGCTGCGGTAGTGGCTCGACACCAGCAGGTAACGCACCACTTCCGGGTGGTACTTTTCCAGCACGTCGCGGATGGTGAAGAAGTTGTTCAAGGACTTGGACATCTTCTCGCCATTGATGCGGATCATGCCGCAATGCATCCAGGCGTTGGCGTAGGTCTTGCCGGTGGCGGCTTCGCTTTGGGCGATTTCGTTTTCGTGGTGCGGGAACTCAAGGTCGCTGCCGCCGCCATGAATATCGAAGGTCTCGCCCAGGCAGCAGGTGGACATCACCGAGCATTCGATGTGCCAGCCCGGACGCCCGGCGCCCCATGGCGACTCCCAGCTCGGCTCGCCGGGCTTGGTGCCTTTCCACAGCACAAAATCCAGTGGATCCTGCTTGGCTTCGTCGACTTCGATACGTGCGCCGATGCGCAGGTCTTCGATTTTCTTGCGCGACAGCTTGCCATAGCCCATGAACTTGGCGACGCGGTAGTACACGTCGCCATTGCCTGGGGCGTAGGCATAACCCTTGTCGATCAGGGTCTGGATCATCGCGTGCATGCCAGGGATATGGTCCGTGGCGCGCGGCTCCATGTCCGGTTTGAGGATGTTGAGGCGCGCCTCGTCCTCGTGCATCGCAGCGATCATGCGCTCGGTCAGCACATCGAACGGTTCGCCGTTCTCGTGCGCCCGGTTGATGATCTTGTCGTCGATGTCGGTGATGTTGCGCACATAGGTCAAGTCATAGCCGCTGAAACGCAACCAGCGGGTCACCAGGTCGAAGGCAACCATGCTGCGGCCGTGGCCGATGTGGCAGTAGTCGTACACGGTCATGCCGCACACGTACATGCGCACCTTGTTGCCATCCAGCGGCTTGAAGACTTCTTTGGTCTTGCTGAGTGTGTTGTAGATCGTTAGCACGACATTTCCCTTAAGACAGAATCACTGGCCCCACGAATCACGCAAGGTCACGGTACGGTTGAATACCGGCGCACCAGGTTTCGAGTCCTTGATATCCGCGCAGAAGTAACCTTCGCGCTCGAACTGGAAACGGTCTTCCGGCTGTGCGTCGCCAAGTGATGGCTCGGCACGACAACCCGTGAGAACTTGCAGGGAGTCAGGGTTGATGTTGTCCAGGAAGCTGGCGCTGTCTTCAGCCTTCTCAGGGTTCGGCGAACGGAACAGACGATCGTACAGGCGCACTTCGCACTCGATGCTGGCAGCAGCCGGCACCCAATGAACCACGCCTTTGACCTTGCGGCCTTCAGGGTTCTTGCCCAGGGTTTCCGGGTCGTAGGAGCAACGCAGTTCGACGATGTTGCCATCGGCGTCCTTGATCGCTTCGTCGGCACGGATCACGTAGCTGCCGCGCAGGCGCACTTCGCCGTTGGGCTCCAGGCGCTTGTAGCCTTTTGGCGGCTCTTCCATGAAGTCATCACGGTCGATGTAGATTTCACGCGCGAACGGCAGCTTGCGCACGCCGAGTTCTTCTTTTTGCGGGTGACGTGGCAGTTCGAGGTGGTCGACCTTGTCTTCCGGGTAGTTGGTAATCACGACTTTCAACGGGCGCAACACGCACATGGCGCGCGGCGCGTTGGCGTCCAGGTCCTGACGGATGCTGAACTCGAGCATGCCGTAATCGACCACGCCGTCGGAACGGTTGGTGCCGACCATGTCGCAGAAGCTGCGGATCGACGCCGGGGTGTAGCCGCGACGGCGGAAACCCGACAGGGTGGACATGCGCGGGTCATCCCAGCCATGCACGTGCTTTTCGTCCACCAATTGCTTGAGCTTGCGCTTGCTGGTGATGGTGTAGTTCAGGTTCAAGCGGCTGAACTCGTACTGACGCGGGTGCGCCGGTACCGGCAGGCTGTCGAGGAACCATTCGTACAGCGGGCGATGGCTTTCGAACTCCAGGGTGCAGATGGAGTGCGTGATGCCTTCAATGGCGTCCGACTGACCGTGGGTGAAGTCGTAGTTCGGGTAGATGCACCACTTGTCACCGGTCTGGTGGTGATGGGCGTGGCGGATGCGATACATGATCGGGTCGCGCAGGTTCATGTTCGGCGAAGCCATGTCGATCTTGGCACGCAGCACGCGGGCGCCGTCCGGGAACTCACCGGCGCGCATGCGGTTGAACCAGTCGAGGTTCTCTTCTACCGAACGGTCGCGGAACGGGCTGTTCTTGCCCGGCTCGGTCAGCGTGCCACGGTATTCCTTGGCCTGCTCCGGGGTCAGGTCGTCGACGTAGGCCTTGCCGGCCTTGATCAGCTCGACGGCCCAGTCAAACAACTGGTCGAAATACTTGGACGCATAGCGCACTTCACCGGACCACTCGAAGCCCAGCCACTTGATGTCGCTTTCGATGGCGTCGATGTATTCCTGGTCTTCCTTGGCCGGGTTGGTGTCGTCGAAACGCAGGTGCGTGACGCCACCGAACTCCTGGGCCAGGCCGAAGTTCACACAGATCGACTTGGCGTGACCGATGTGCAGGTAGCCGTTAGGCTCTGGCGGGAAGCGGGTGACGATCTGCGTGTGCTTGCCCGAATCCAGGTCCGCCTGGATGATCGGGCGCAGGAAATTGACCGGGACGGCAGGTCCGGCCTTGGAATTCGAGGTAGGGTCGACAGTGGGCTTGCTCATAGGATCCTTGAACAGACAGGTTCGTGGCCGGTTGGGGCCAGATAAAACAAAGGGCTTATCATAGCCGAAGCTGTCAAGCCGCTGACAGAGCGCGGCCAAAAACTGCTGCATTTAATGCACCGGCGGTAAAAAACCACCTCGAAATTCCTGCTGGGCACGCTAAACTGCCCGCCTTGGCACACATTCAGCCAAACCGGTAGCGGCGCTTTGGCGTCCACACCTACGAATTCCCTGAAAAGAGTAGTGAACATGACTCAAGTCAAACTGACCACCAACCACGGTGACATCGTCATCGAGCTGAACGCCGAGAAAGCGCCGATCACCGTCGCCAACTTCATCGAGTACGTGAACGCCGGCCACTACGAAAACACTGTTTTTCACCGTGTCATCGGCAACTTCATGATCCAGGGCGGCGGTTTCGAGCCGGGCATGAAAGAAAAGAAAGACAAGCGTCCAAGCATCCAGAACGAAGCGGACAACGGCCTTTCCAACGATAAGTACACCGTCGCCATGGCCCGTACCATGGAGCCGCATTCGGCCTCCGCGCAGTTCTTCATCAACGTCGCCGACAACGCCTTCCTCAACCACAGCGGCAAGAACGTGCAGGGCTGGGGCTACGCGGTATTCGGTAAGGTCACCGAAGGCCAGGACGTCGTTGACAAGATCAAAGGCGTTTCCACCACCTCCAAGGCCGGTCACCAGGACGTTCCAGCAGAAGACGTAATCGTCGAGAAAGCCGAGATCGTTGGGTGATATTACTGATTTCAGATTTGCATCTGGAAGAGGAGCGCCCGGACATTACCCGGGCGTTTCTGGATCTGCTCCACGGCCGCGCCCGTGGCGCCCAGGCGTTGTACATTCTGGGCGACTTCTTTGAAGCCTGGCTTGGCGACGATGGGATGAGCGCCTTCCAGCGTTCCATCTGCGAGGCTTTACGCGAGCTGAGCGACAGCGGCACCCCGATTTTTATCATGCATGGCAACCGCGATTTCCTGATCGGCAAGGCATTCTGCAAAGCCGCAGGCGCTACCTTGCTCAAGGACCCGAGTGTCGTGCAGTTTTACGGCGAACCCGTGCTGTTGATGCACGGCGACAGCCTTTGCACCCGCGACGTCGGCTATATGAAGCTGCGGCGCATTCTGCGTAACCCGATTGTGTTGTTTATCCTGCGGCACCTGCCCTTGCGCACTCGCCATAAACTGGCGCGCAAGCTGCGCAGCGAAAGCCGTGCGCAAACGCGCATGAAGGCCAACGATATTGTCGATGTGACGCCCGAGGAAGTCCCACGGGTGATGCAACAGTTCGGCGTGCGCACCCTGGTCCACGGCCATACGCACCGCCCCGCCATTCATAAACTGCAGATTGGCGACCAGGCGGCCAAGCGTATTGTGCTGGGGGATTGGGACAAGCAGGGTTGGGCGTTGCAGGTGGATGAACAAGGGTTTGCGCTGGCGGCGTTTGACTTTGTGAACCCTCAGTTGGCGTTGCCCGGCGCATAACGTTCAAACACCTCCGCTCCAATGTGAACCGAGATCCAAATGTGGGAGCGGGCTTGCTCGCGAAAGCGGTGGTTCAGTCGATGCCTGAGTTGACTGACACGCCGCCTTCGCGAGCAAGCCCGCTCCCACATTTTTGACCGCGTACAACTTCAGGTCAGTGCCCCGAAGCCTCCGGCCCGGCCTTCGCGCCAAACGGCGGCTTGGCCAGCCACACCAGCAACATCAAGCCCATGAACATCCACCCCAGCAACGTGAAGTAATCCACGGTGGACATCATGTACGCCTGGCTGGTGAGGATCTGGTCCAACTGCGCATAGGCCTTGTGCCCTGCCCCGCCGAGCGCCTGCAAGGCATCGCGGGTGGCCGAGTCATAGGTGGTCATGTTCTCGCTCATGTACGCGTGGTGCTGGTCGGCGCGGCGAATCCAGATCCAGGTGGTCAGCGACGCCGCAAAGCTGCCGCCCAGGGTCCGCAGGAAGGTCGCCAGACCCGCGCCGTCGGCGATTTGCGCCGGCGGCAAGTCGGACATCAAAATGCTCAAGGTCGGCATAAAGAACAACGCCACGCCGATACCCATGAACAACTGCACCAAAGCGATGTGGGTGAAATCCACCTCATTGGTAAAGCCTGCGCGCATAAAGCAGCTCAAGCCAATCGCCAGGAACGCCAGGCCCGCCAGCAAACGCAGGTCGAACTTGTTCGCGTACTTGCCCACAAACGGCGACATCAGCACCGGCAAAATCCCGATCGGCGCGACCGCCAGACCCGCCCAGGTGGCGGTGTAGCCCATCTGGGTTTGCAGCCATTGCGGCAGGATCAGGTTGATACCGAAAAAGCCCGCGTAACCCAGGATCAACACGATGGTGCCGATGCGGAAATTGCGATAGGCAAACAGCCGCAGGTTGACCACCGGGTGCTTGTCGGTCAGTTCCCAGATGATGAACACCGCCAGAGCAACCACCGAAATCGCCGCGCCGATGATGATGAAGTTGGACTCGAACCAATCCAGGTCATTGCCCTTGTCGAGGATGATCTGCAAGGCACCGACACCGACGATCAAGCTCAGCAAGCCGACGTAATCCATCGGCTGGTGACTGGTGACCACCGGGCGTTTCTTCAGTTGCGAACGCACCACCATCACCGCAAAGATGCCGATGGGCACGTTGATAAAGAAGATCCACGGCCAGCTGTAGCTGTCGGTGATCCAGCCGCCGAGGATCGGCCCGGCAATCGGCGCCACCACCGTGACCATCGCCAGTAACGCCAGGGCCATGCCGCGCCTGGCCGGTGGGTAAACTGCGATCAGTAACGTCTGGGTCATCGGGTACAACGGCCCGGCGACCAGGCCTTGCAGCACCCGAAAGCCAATCAGCTCGGGCATTGAGGTGGAGATGCCGCAGAGGAACGACGCCAGCACAAACAGGATGGTCGCCCACAAAAACAGCTTCACCTCGCCAAACCGGCGGCTCAGCCAGCCGGTGAGCGGCAGGGCAATGGCGTTGCTCACCGCAAACGAGGTGATCACCCAGGTGCCCTGCTCCGAACTCACGCCCAGGTTGCCGGAAATGGTCGGCAACGCCACGTTGGCGATGGTGGTGTCGAGCACCTGCATAAAGGTCGCCAGCGACAGGCCGATAGTGGCCATCAGCAAGCTTGGCGGCGTAAAGGACGCGGGGGCGTTAGCGCTCATCAGCGTTGCACAGCCTTGGGTGCGGCGAGGCTGTTGTCATGGATCAATTGGCTGATCATGGCATCGGCTTCGGCCAGTTGGCGGTCGTACACGTTGGTGGTGAACGAGGCCTTTTGCGGCGCCTGTTGCGCCAGCACCGGGCCGCTTTGGTCGTGCAGGTTGACGTTGACCACGGTGCTCAAGCCCACCCGCAGCGGGTTCTTGGCCAGCTCCTCGGCGTTGATATGGATGCGCACCGGCACCCGCTGCACGATCTTGATCCAGTTACCGGTGGCGTTCTGCGCAGGCAGCAGGGCAAAGGCACTGCCGGTGCCGGCGCCGAGGCTGTCGACGGTGCCGGTATATTTCACGTCGCTGCCGTAGATATCCGCTTCGATGTCCACCGGCTGGCCGATGCGCATATCACGCAGCTGGGTTTCCTTGAAGTTGGCGTCGATCCACAGCTGGTCCAGCGGGATCACCGCCATCAACGCGGTGCCAGGCTGTACGCGCTGGCCCAGTTGCACAGTGCGCTTGGCCACGTAGCCGGTGACCGGTGCGATCAAGGTGCTGCGCGCGTTGGTCAGGTAGGCCTGACGCAACTGGGCGGCGGCGGCTTGCACGTCCGGGTGGGACGAAATTACGGTGTCATCCACCAAGGCATTGGTGGTTTTCAGTTGCTGCTCAAGGTTGGTCAGGGCGTTCCTGGCGGCGGTCAGGCTGTCACGGGCGTGAGACAACTCTTCCTGTGAGATCGCGCCACCCTGGGCCAGCGTCTTGCGGCGGTTGAAGTTGTCCTGGGCGGTTTGCACGTCAGCTTTCTGTGCGTTGACCTGGGCTTTCATGCCGTCGACGTTGCTGTACAAACCACGCACCTGGCGCACGGTGCGGGCCAGGTTGGCCTGGGCACTTTGCAGGCCGACGGCGGCGTCATTCGGGTCGAAGTTGATCAGTACCTGGCCTTCGTGAACCAGGTCGCCGTCGTCGGCGCCGATGCTGACCACAGTGCCGGTGACCAACGGGGTGATTTCCACCACGTTGCCGTTCACATAGGCGTCGTCGGTGCTTTCATTGAAGCGCCCGTAGAACTCATACCAGCCCCACACGCCGACCACGCCAAGAATGACGATCAGCGCCAGGCCGATCAGCATGACTTTGCGTTTGCGCGGGTTGTTATCGGGTTTTTCAGTTGCGTTGCTGTTTTCGGCAGTGGCCATGACAAATACCTCAAATTATTCCGTACGGGTGGCGGGACTGGTCGTGGTCGCGGCCACGTTATCGGCGTTGAATCCGCCACCCAGGGCTTGCATCAATTGAATCGACAGGTCGATCTGCGCCGCATTCAGGGTCGCCAGCTGGCGCTGGGCCTGCAGCAATTGCTGCTCGATGCTGAGCACATCCAGGTAGTTACCGATGCCGGAGCTGTAACGCTGCACGCCGGTGTCGTAAGACTGCTGGGCAATGTCCGCGGCGTGCTGCTGCGCCTGGATCTGCCGGCCGGTTTCACGCAGTTGCATCAGGGTGTTGCCGATATCGCCCAAGGCTTGCACCAGGGTTTTGTTGTACTGGGCCACGGCCAGATCGTAATCAGCGTCGCGGGCATCGAGGTCGGCACGCAAACGGCCGCCATCGAAGATCGGCAACGAAATCGTCGGCGCAATGCTGAAGAACCGGCTGGCGGAGCCAAACATCGCATCACCGAGCAACGACTCGGCCCCGGCGCTCGCACTGAGATTGAGGTTGGGGTAGAAGCGGGTTTTGCTCGCGGCCACGTTTTTGCTCGCAGCTTCGACGCGCCAGCGTGCGGCGATCAGGTCCGGGCGGCGGCCCAGCAATTCGGCGGGCAAGACTGAAGGCACGGCGACGGCGCTGGGTTTCAGCACATTCGGCCGGCTCAGCTCGCCGCCACGGTCCGGGCCTTTGCCGAGCAATACCGCCAGGGCGATTTTGGCGCTTTGCAGTTGTTTTTCGGCATCGATCAATTGCGACTGGGAGCTGGCTTCCAGGCTTTCGGTCTGCTGGTACTGGTACTCGCTGTCGATGCCGGAGTTGAGGCGACGTTTGCTCAGGTCGAGCATCTGGCGGGTGCGTTTGAGGTCGTCATTGGCCAGGTCACGCACGATATGCGCCTGGCCCAAGTCGCTGTAGGCCTTGGCCACGTTGGCGGCCAAAGTCAGGCGTGCGGCTTGTTGGTCGACTTCGGCGGCACGCGCCTGGCCCAACGCGGCTTCCCAGGCGGCGCGCTGGCCGCCCCAGAGGTCGAAGTTGTAGTTGAAGCTGGCGCCGATGTTGCGCACGGTGGCATAGGCGTCGCCCTGCCCGCGCGGGTCCTGGTCCTTGGCCAGGCGCGAACGGCTCACGCCGGCACTGGCATCCAGGGTGGGCATGCGTTCGGCATCGGCGGCATAGGCAGCGGCTTCGGCCTGGTGGGCACGGGCGCTGGCCACTTGCATATCGGGGCTGTTTTGCAGGGCTTCATGGATCAGGCCATCGAGCTGCGGATCGCCGAGGCTTTTCCACCAGTCGGCGGTCGGCCAGGCGGCCGTGGACAGGGTCACGCCGCTCAAGGATTTGCCGGTTTGCAACGTGTTGGCGTCGAGACGTTGGCCCTGAGTGTCGAGGCCGCTGAAATTGGCACAACCGGCCATACTCATCGCCACCAGCACCAGGCTGAGTGCACGCGTTTTCATTGATTACCTACCCGCTGGATGACGATGGCGTCACCGGCAGCTACCAGAATTTTCTTGAGGATTCTTTCCAGGGTTTCCAACTCACCAGGCTCCAGGGCCCCGGCCAGTTCATTCATCGACTGCGCGCCGATGTGCGGCAACATGTCGGCCAGGCGCTGGCCGTCTTCGGTGAGCACCAACTGCACCTGGCGGCGGTCCTGCTCGGAACGCTTGCGCGCCAGCAGGCCCTTTTGCTCCAGACGGTCGAGCATGCGGGTCATGGAACCGCTGTCCAGGGACAGGTGGCGACACAGCTCCGCCGGGGTGTCGACGTCGAACTGAGCAATGATGATCAACACCTTGAACTGCGCGGCGGTGACGCCGTGGGGTTCCATATGGGTGTCGATAATGCGGTCCTTGAGCAACGCCGCCCGGCCCAGCAATAGGCCCAGGTGGCAGTTGCGAAAGCTGTCAGGGGTAAAGTGGGTCATCGAAAGTCACCTTATTACTGCCTAGGCAGTGAATGTATGACAAGATGTTACTGCTTAGGCAGCGAATGTCAAATGGAATTATTAGCTTGCTTGGTAATTTCGCGACAGGCGGGCTTGGAATACAAACAACTGTGGGAGCTGGCTTGCCTGCGATGGCATCAACTCGGTGTACCTCATGTACCGAGGTGTTTGCATCGCAGGCAAGCCAGCTCCCACAGTTTTAACGAGTACGGGGTTTAGAAATCCCGTTTGTAGAAGATATCCAAAGAACTGGCCACACCACTGGCCACCTCCAGGTACACCTTCTTGCTCAGCAAGTAACGCAAGGCAATGGTATTGGCCGGCTCAAACACCCCAACCCCATAACGCAAACTGAGTTTCTCGGTAATTTTGCCGCTGGCCACCACTGCGGTCTTGTTCCCGGTGCCCTGGGTATCAAGGTCGAAATCCTGAATCCCCAGCTTGTTGGCAATATCCGAAGTCACCCCCGCACTGCCCATAAGCCCCAGGCCCAGGGCAGCCTCAGCGAGCATATTGTTGTCTTCACCCGTGTTGTTGCGCGAACGCCCCAGCACCAGGTACGACAACGCATCTTCCTGAGGCATCGACGGCTCGGAAAAGATCTGCGTGGTCGGCTGCTCGGCGCTACCGCTCAAGCGAATACCGGCAGTCACAGTCCTTGAATCCTCAACGACCACCCGTGTCGCTTCGATATCCAGGAACGGCTGATCCAGGGGCCCGGCAAACAACAGCCGCGCACGCCGCACATTGAGGCGCTGCCCGTAGGCACGGTAGCGGCCGTCGTTGAGCCACAGCTCACCACGGGTGTCCATGTTGTCGCCAATATGCACATGCCCCTGAACCTTGGCAGTCAGGCCAAAGCCGGCAAAGTTAAGCTGGTCTTCACCCACCTCGACGTCGATGTCCATGGCCATCGCCATCGGCGGCTTGCCTTCCTCGGTCTGGCTGCCGACGATCACCGTGTCATCCGAGACCTTGACCGTCGACGGCGGCAGTTCGCGCACGGTGATATCGCCGCGCGGGATGTGCACCTTGCCGGCAATCGCCAGCTTGTCGTCCTTGAGGCTGATCTTAAGGTCCGGCGCCACTTCCAGCTTGGCATAGGGCTCAACCGTGACCGGTAATTTCGAGCCTTGCAGGCTCAGGTCCACCGCCAGGGCCTGGCCCCAGCCGACATGGCCCTTGAGGCTGCCCTGCCCGTCTTTGCCGCTGCGCCAGCCACCGTTGAGCTGCACACTTTCACCGGCGATCAGCGCCTGCACGTTCAAGCCCTCAAGGCTCATCGGCAGCTCAGGGCCGGAAACTTCACCGTCGACCAGGTTCACCGTGCCATTGACCTGCGGCGCCAAAAGCCCGCCCGAGATGCGGCCGTTACCGTTGAGCTTGCCATTGAGGGTTTCCACCATCGGCACAAACGGTCGCGCCACGGCGAGGTCCAGGCCAGTGAGGCTGAACGTGCCGGTAATCGGTTTGTCCTTGGGCAACGGATTGATCTGCGCCTGCAACAGCAACTCGCCGAGCTTGCCACCGCGAAAATTCAGCTGCGTGTCGATGCGCTTGGGGTTGAGGGTGGTTTCCAGTTTCAAGGTGTCGTAAGGGAAATCCACCCATTGATTTTTGTCCTTCACGCGCAAGGTGCCGCCGCTGGCATCCACCGCGACCACGCCTTTAGGGCCACTGCTGGGCAGGTCGAGTTGCACATCGGCGTTGAGCTTGCCCTGCCAGGCGAAATCCTTGGGCAAGAAGGCCGCCAGGCTGTCGATCGGGAATTGCTTGAGGTGGTAGCGCAGCTTGGGTTCGGGCATCAGACGCTGGTCTTCGCCGCACAGGCTGGAACCGCCAGACACCCAGCAGTGCGCGGCAAAGGTCAGCTTACCGTCGGCCAGGCGTTCGATTTTCGCCGGCGCTTGCAGCCTCCAATCCTGGCCGCCGGCCTGCACATCACCGCTGGCCAGGCGCCCACGCCAGTTACCTTTGTCGAGGTTGCCATCCAGGGCCAGGGCGAGTTTGACCAGCGGCCCGGCCAGATCGAGTTGCACCTTCTGGCTCTTGATGTCGCCCTGGGCGCTGGCGGTCAGGGTGCCGACCTGGGTTTCACCGGCTTGAATGCCGCTGCCCTTGAGGTCGATCTTCGCGCGCTGGGCGTTGTCGAGGGCGGCCTCGAGTGTGAGGCTTTGCAGTTTGTTGTCGGCAAACGCCAGTTGCTGGCCTTTAAGATCGAGCTTGCCCTGCGGCGCCTTCAGCGTACCGGCCACCTCCATGCGGCCGTTGATTTGCCCGCGCAACTGCGGCCACAGTTGGGCCAGGCGCGCCAGTTTGATGTCGATCTGCCCGGCCAAGCGTTGCTGCAAACTGCCACTGCCATTGATGCGGTTGTCGCCCAGGCGGATATCCAGGTTGGCCAGGGTCCACTGTTCGCCCGCGCCTTCGGCCTTGGCTGCCAGTACGGCGGTCTGGCCGCGCAAATGGCCCTTGAGGTCGAGGTCGGCATTGAGTTTAAGCTGCTGGTTTTTGAACTCGCCTTTGCTGCGCAACGGCCCGGCCAAGGTGCCCGGCAACTCAGCAACCCAGTACGCAGGGTTCAATGCCGACAAGTCCAGCGCAGTGTCCCAGGCAATGCCGTCGGCAAATTGCAGGTTCAGGTGGCCTTCGGCCTTGCCTTGCCCGGCGGTCAGTTTCAGCTCGGGCAGGAACACTTGCTTGAGGTCGCCGCTGAAGGGCGTGACCAGATTGAATTTACCTGCCGGCCCGTCCAGGTCGGCTTTAAGATTGCCGAGGTAGTTGCCGTCCTTGTAGGAAACTTCACCGTTGAACGTACGCAAGGCGACCTGCGGCTCGTCAATTAACGGATAGAGACGATGCCAGGGGAAATCCAGCCAGTTGATTTTCGCGTCGGCACTGAAGCCTTGCTGCCAGTCCAGGTTGGCGCTGAGCTTGAGGCTTTGCTGGTCACCGGCAGTCAGGTCGAGGCCGGCGATCTGTGCGCCCTTGGCGTCGACCTTGCCCTGTAGCAGCAAGGCCACCGGGCCTTTTTCTGCGGGCAGTACGGCCCGGCCGAGCAACTGGTAGCCGCTGCTCAGGTCGCCCTTGGCAGTGAGGTCCAGTTGATTGAGCTGCAAGGTGTCGGGCAGATCGGCGCTGGGTTTGAAGCCATCCGCCGTGATGTGCAACTGCGCGGGCAGGTTCTCCACCAGAGGTTGCAACTCGCCGCTGAGCCTGGCGGGCAAGTAGCCGCTGCTCTGTGCGTCAAGCTTGAGGGTCTTGAGCAGGTCGCCGTCCACCTTGAGCGCAACTTTCCACGGCGCGCCGCCGGGCGCATAGGGCAGGCTGAGGTTGCCGGTGGCGCTCAGCGGCCAGTCGCCGCTGGGTTGCAGCAGGCCGTTGAGGTCCAGCACCAGGTCATCGCGTTGCAGGTGCACCGAATCGATCTGCATGCCGGCAGCCGTCCAGTGCGCCGCCAGTTGCAGGCCCTTGAGTTCTTCACTGCCGTTAAACAACAGGCTGCCGACACGAACGTCGCCCAACTGGATGGCGACCGGCAACTTGAGATCCGGCAACGTGATCGGGCCACTGCTCGGCTCATTGCTTGGCGGCAATTGCAGGCTGACCTGCTCCACGTCCAGCTGGTTGATGCACAGGGTCATGCGCAACAGGCAGCCGGGTGACCAATCAAGCTTCGGCGCATTGAGTTCTACCCGACTCGCGTCCTGCTGCCACAGCAGATGGTCGGCGCTCCATTGGCCGCCCAGGCGCCCCTGGAAACTCTCCACGCTCAACCCCGGCACCTGGGCCAAGGCCCAACGGCTGCCTGCTTGAGTACCGAGTACCGTCCACAGCGCCAACAGCACCAGCGCAAGGATCGCCACAAGGGTCAGCCCCGCTATTTTCAAACCACGCATCACAGCTCAGGCCCCATGGAAAAGTGCAAACGAATGCCGCCCGGATCTTCGAGGGCATGGGCCAGGTCAAGGCGAATCGGCCCCACTGGCGACACCCAGCGCACGCCCACGCCCACGCCGGTTTTCAGGCTGGGCATTTCCAGGGTGTTGAAGGAGTTGCCTTGGTCGATAAAGGTCGCGATGCGCCATTTTTCGGCGATGGAATATTGATATTCGGCACTCAGGGCCACCATGTAGCGCCCGCCGATGCGATCACCGCGATCGTTTTCAGGTGACAGCGTCTGGTACTCGTAGCCGCGCACACTCTGGTCACCACCGGCAAAGAAGCGCAGCGACGGCGGCACCGACTTGTAGCCGTTGGTGGCACTGCCGCCGAACTGCGCACGGCCGAGGAAACGGTGGTTGTCCCACAAAGTAGTCAGGCCCTTGATGGTGGCGGTGCCGTACAGCAAGTTGGTGTCGGAGCCGAGCCCTTCCTTGGCGACCTTGGCGTCGAACATCAGGCGATAGCCATTGTGCGGGTCGATGCGGTTATCGCTGCGCAGGTAGGAATAGTTGATGCCCGGCATCACCAGGTTGCTCAAGCCCGAGTCATTGCCCAGGCGATATTCTTCTCGCTGGTACTTGAGCGAAATGACCCGCGTCCAGCCGCTGGGCAACTTGCTGTGCCATTCAGGGCCGAGGGTGAGCAATTTACTCAGGGTGTCGGTGTTGGCGATTTCTTCATTCTGGTAACCGCCGGCAAAGCGCAGCTTGTCGGTCAGCGGCGGGTCGAGCGGGATGTCATACCACAGGCCGACGTTCTGGCGTGGCGCCGACAGTTCGGCTTCCCAGCCATAGCTGTGGCCCTGTGGGTTGACCCAATGGCGGGTCCAGTTGGCTTTGCCGCGCGGGCCGACGTCGGTCGAGTAACCGAGGCCCAGGCCCATGGTGCGTGGCTTGCGGGTGTCGAGTTGCACCGCAACCGGGATCACATCGTTGGTCGAGGCGGTTGGGCTGGCGTCCACGCGCACGCCTTCGAAGAAGCCGCTCGATTGCAGGTTCTGATTGAGTTCGGCGATCAATTCGGAGTCATACGGCGTGCCGCTTTTGAACGGCACCATGCGTTGCAGCAGGTCTTCATCGAACGGCGTGTCGCCGGTAAAACCGACCTTGCCCAAGGTGTAGCGCGGGCCGCTGTCGTAGATGAGTTCGATATCGGCCACACCGGCTTGCGGGTCCACCAGCAACTTCTGGCTGCTGAAACGCCCATTGAAAAAACCATAGCGCGAAGCCTGGTTCTGGATAAGACGTTTGGCGTCTTCGTAATTGCCGTGGTTGAGCACTGCGCCGGATTTGAGGTCGTCGCTGGCGGGCACGCGAAACGCCTTGAGGCTCGCGGCCTGGCCGTCGACTCGAATGGTCACGTTGCGCAAATGCACCGGCTCGCCGGGGTCAACCGTGAGGGTCAGGCGCGGGTTCTTGCCGCCCTTCACCTCACTGGAGATCTGCGGCTGATAAAAGCCCAGCGCCTGGGCCGCCTTGCGGGCCTGCTCCTCGGCGCCACGGCTGAACCGTAGCAAGGCTTCTTCATCACGATCGCCAACCCCGCCGATATAGCCTTCGATGTTGGCTTTCAACGCGTCGTTTGATGGCTGGATGCGCACGTCCAATTCGCTTTGCGCAAATACGCCGCAGCTTGTGAACAGCAGAACCAAGCCGCTGGTAAATCTTCCTGGAAACTTCATAGGCGCGGATGCTACACGAGCTGGGGAGATTCTTTGAACCCGCAATAGTCTGAATAATTCTGTCTTAAGCCGTTGCAACATGTAACGCCTGGGGATTGGGATGAAAAAACACATGTTCCAGGACAGGTCCTACCGCCACTTCGCCGATTTCCTCATAGCCTTGGCGCTTGTAGAAATCCAGATAACGCGAGTTGCCGGTATCGAGCACCACACCGGATGAATGCGGGTCTTCGGCACACCAGTTGTGCACGGCCTGCAACAGTTGTTCGCCATAATGTTTGCCCTGGAATTGCGGGTGAATACCCAGCAGCGGCAACACATGCACCGACTCGTTCGGCAGGCACGCCAGCACCGCGTAATGGTAATCCAGGTAACGCCGAGTGCCGCGTACGCCGGTGCTCAGCCACATGCGCAACTGCCAGGCCCAACTCTCGGTAATGCCCAGGCGCCGTTGCGGTGGCGCAATCAGGGCGATGCCGATCAGCCGGTCGTTGACGAACAGGCCGATGGCAGGCAGCTTCTGGAAAAAATGCTGCTTGACCAGCTCACGCACCGTGGCACGCACGCGCTGTTCGTACCCCGAGCGCTCGGCTTCGAAGATGTAGGCAAAGGTCGGTTCATGCCGATAGGCCTGGTACAACAAGGAACGGGCCTCGCGGGAATAGCCGCTGTTGAGCAGGCGAATTTCGGCAATGGCAGTGGCAGTGTCCGGCATACAGTCAATCTCCCTGGGCGCCACTCAAACGATGGCGTTCTTATGGGTACGAACCTGTGCAGCACCAGTCGTTCCCAGACATTAGCAGCGCATACGTCCTACTGCCACGCTGGCCCCCGCCGGACTTGTCGGCTAGCATCGGCCTTTTGCCAGACTGGACTGCCGACCATGAAAATCGTCTCCTTCAATATCAACGGGCTGCGCGCCCGCCCCCATCAGCTGGCGGCGCTGATTGAAAAGCATCAACCCGACGTGATCGGCCTGCAGGAAACCAAGGTGCACGATGACCAGTTTCCGCTGGCCGAAGTGCAGGCTCTTGGCTATCACGTGTACTACCACGGGCAAAAAGGCCATTACGGCGTGGCCCTGCTGTCGCGCAAGCCGGCGTTGAGCCTGCACAAAGGGTTTGCCAGCGACGAAGAAGACGCCCAGCGTCGCTTTATCTGGGGCACATTTGCCGACGAGCATGGCCAGTCGATCACCGTGATGAACGGCTACTTCCCGCAAGGCGAAAGCCGCGACCACCCGACCAAGTTCCCGGCCAAACAACGCTTCTATGAAGATTTGCAGCAACTGCTGGAAAGCCAGTTCAGCAATGACCAGCCGCTGGTGGTGATGGGCGACATCAATATTTCGCCGGAAGATATCGACATCGGCATCGGCGCCGACAATGCCAAGCGCTGGCTCAAAACCGGCAAGTGCAGCTTCCTGCCGGAAGAGCGCGAGTGGATGGCGCGCCTGAAAAACTGGGGCCTGGTCGACAGCTTCCGCCACTTGAACCCGGACGTGGCCGACCGCTTCAGCTGGTTCGACTACCGCAGCCGTGGGTTTGAAGATGAGCCCAAGCGTGGGCTGCGCATTGACGTGATCCTGGCGTCCAACGGCCTGGTGCCACGGGTCAAGGATGCCGGTGTGGATTACGATTTGCGTGGGCTGGAAAAACCGTCGGATCATGCGCCGATCTGGCTTGAGTTGAGCTGACTTCAAGGTTTGTGTATTTCAATGTGGGAGCTGGCTTGCCTGCGATAGCGGTGTGTCAGCCAGCCATTTGACGACTGGCCCACTGCAATCGCAGGCAAGCCAGCTCCCACATGTTGATTTGCAGTGTGCCGGTCATATTTATGCAATCTGCCTGACTTAATCTGGCGGCACTCCCTTTGGCTTAAGAAGGTGCCGGCATGATGCTGCGCGTTCTGTTCCTGTTGATACTGCCGCTCTACGCTGTCGCCGCTGCCCTCCCCGTTCCCGACCAAGGCCCCGCCCTGCGCATTCAGGGTTCCAATACCATTGGTGCGGCGCTGGGGCCTGCGTTGGTCAAGGGCATGCTGGAGCACCAGGGCTTGCAGGCGGTGCACAGCGAGCCCGGCGATGGCGCCAATGAACAACGGGTGATCGGCAAGACGCGCCAGGGCAAAACCGTCACGGTCGAAGTCGCGGCCCATGGCTCCAGCACCGGTTTCAGCGCACTGAAAAAAACCAATGCAGACCTTGCGGCCTCATCACGCCCGATCAAGGACAGCGAGCTGGTGGACCTTGAACCCCTGGGCGACCTGAAAAGCCCGGACGCCGAACAGGTAATCGCCATCGACGGCCTGGCCATTATCCTCAACCCGCAAAACCCGCTGAACACCTTGAACACCGACCAGCTGGCGCAGATTTTCAACGGCGAAGTCAGCCACTGGGAGGATGTCGGCGGCGTCGGCGGCGCCATTCATCTGTACGCCCGGGATGATCAGTCCGGCACCTATGACACCTTTAAAGAACTGGTACTGAACCGGCGCGGTAAACCGCTGGCCGCGACGGCAACGCGTTTCGAGTCCAGCGAGGCGTTGTCCGATGCGGTGAGCCATGACCCGCAAGGCATTGGTTTTATCGGCCTGCCGTATGTGCGCCAGGCCAAGGCGCTGGCGATTGTCGACGGTGAATCACAGCCGATGTTGCCGCTGACCAGCCTGATCGCCACCGAGGATTACCCGCTGTCACGCCGCTTGTATTTTTACCTGCCGCCGTCGAACCGCAACCCGTGGGCCAAAGCCCTGGTGGACTTTACCCAAAGTGGCAAAGGCCAGGCGATTGTGGCCGCCAATGGCTTTATCGCCCAGCAGGTGCAGGCGATTGCCGTGGAGCCACGAGCGTCGATGCCCGAGGGCTATCAAACCATCGTCCGTGACGCCCAGCGCTTGAGTGTGAATTTTCGCTTCGAGGAAGGCAGCGCCAGCCTGGACAACAAGGCGCGCCAGGATTTGCAGCGAGTGGTGGCATATATAAAAAGCCACGGCAAGCTCGACAAGCAGGTGACGCTGGTGGGGTTTGGTGACGCCAAGAATGACCCGCAGCGGGCGGCGCTGTTGTCGAAGTTGCGGGCGATGGCGGTGCGCCGGGAGTTGGTCAAGAGCGGCGTGGTGCTGCGGGACATTCGCGGCTTTGGCGCGCAGATGCCGGTGGCGGCGAATACGGCGGATGAGGGGCGGATCAAGAATCGGCGGGTGGAGGTTTGGGTGTACTGACCCCTCGGGTCTTGTGTTGTAAATACTGGCCTCTTCGCGAGCAAGCCCGCTCCCACATTTTGACCGCGTTCCCCTTTGGAATACGGTCAAAATGTGGGAGCGGGCTTGCTCGCGAATGCAAGCGCCTCGGTGTTACTGCCCGCCGCGCATCAGCTCTTTAGGCACATATTTGCCAATCTCAAACTTGCCAATCGCCGCGCGGTGCACTTCATCCGGGCCATCGGCCAGGCGCAGGGTGCGTTGCATGGCGTACATATAGGCCAGCGGGAAGTCATTGGAAACCCCCGCGCCACCATGGATCTGGATCGCACGGTCAATCACCTTCAAGGCCACGTTCGGCGCCACGACCTTGATCTGCGCGATTTCGCTTTTCGCGACTTTGTTACCCACGGTGTCCATCATGTACGCCGCTTTCAGGGTCAGCAGGCGCGCCATGTCGATTTCCATGCGTGAGTCGGCGATCTTGTCGATATTGCCGCCCAGGCGCGCCAATGGCTTGCCGAACGCGGTGCGACTGACGGAGCGTTTGCACATCAGTTCCAGCGCGCGCTCGGCCATGCCGACGGAGCGCATGCAGTGGTGGATGCGGCCTGGGCCAAGGCGGCCCTGGGCGATTTCGAAGCCACGGCCTTCACCCAAGAGGACGTTTTCATACGGCACACGCACGTTGTCGAACAGCACTTCGGCGTGGCCGTGGGGCGCGTCGTCGTAGCCGAACACCGGCAGTGGGCGTACGATTTTTACCCCTGGCGTGTCTACCGGCACCAGGATCATCGAGTGCTGCTGGTGGCGCGGTGCATCCGGGTTGCTCAGGCCCATGAAGATCAGGATCTTGCAGCGCGGGTCGCAGGCGCCGGAGGTCCACCACTTCTTGCCATTGATCACCCATTCATCACCTTGACGCTCGGCCCGGGCGGCCATGTTGGTGGCGTCGGATGAGGCCACGTCCGGTTCGGTCATGGCGAACGCCGAGCGGATCTCACCGCGCAGCAGTGGTTCGAGCCAGCGTTGCTTCTGTTCTTCGTTGGCGTAGCGCACCAGCACTTCCATGTTGCCGGTGTCGGGTGCCGAGCAATTGAACGGCTCCGGGCCTAATAGTGAACGGCCCATGATTTCGGCCAGCGGCGCGTATTCAAGGTTGGTCAGGCCAGCGCCCAGTTCGGATTCGGGCAGGAACAGGTTCCACAGGCCTTCGGCTTTGGCCCGGGCCTTGAGCTCTTCCATGATCGCGGTGGGCTGCCAGCGGTCGCCTTCGCTGACCTGGCGTTCGAACACCGGCTCGGCCGGGTAAACGTAAGTGTCCATGAACGCGGTGACGCGTTCACGCAGTTCCTGAACCTTGGGCGAATAGGCGAAATCCATGGGCAGCTCCCTTCTCTGAGAGGTTGTTTAGGTCATGCAATCGATGCTAGAACAGCGTTGATAATTTACCTAGCCTATTCTCGGCGTGTATTAACATTCATCACCGATATATGATCGGCGCATGAGCACCTAACAATAAGAGCGCAACGACATGAATCTGAGCAAGGTCGACCTCAACCTGTTTATCGTCTTCGACGCGATCTACACCGAAGCCAACCTGACCCGCGCCGGGCAGATCGTCGGCATCACCCAGCCGGCGGTGTCCAACGCCCTGGCCCGCCTGCGGGAGACCTTCAACGACCCGCTGTTCGTGCGCACCGCCCAGGGCATGGTGCCCACGCCGATGGCGCAGAACATCATCGGCCCGGTGCGCAACGCGTTGTCGTTGCTGCGGGTGTCGGTGCAGGAAAGCCGGATTTTCAACCCTCAGCAGGCGGCCAAGACCTATCGCATCAGCATGACCGACCTCACCGAAGCGGTGATTCTGCCGCTGCTGTTCCAGCGCCTGCGCCGCCTGGCGCCCACCGTGGTGATCGAGAGTTTCTTGTCCAAGCGCCGCGAAACCACCAAGGAACTGGCCGCCGGGCGCCTGGACTTTGCCGTGGATGCACCGCTCAACACCGACCCGCAAGTGCGCCACGTCAAACTGATGGAAGACCGCTACGTGTGCGCGATGCGCAAGGGCCATCCGATGGCGGGCAAGGACAAGTTCACACTGGACGACTACCTGTCGCTGACCCACATCCATATCTCCAGCCGTCGCAATGGCCTGGGCCACGTCGACCTGGCACTGGGCAAGATGGGCATCCAGCGCAAGATCGCCCTGCGTTCCCAGCATTACCTGATGGCTTCGCAAGTGTTGCAGCAGACCGACATGGTGATGACCGTGCCCGAGCGCTTTGCCCGCCGCCATGAACTGCATTGGTTCAACCTGCCGGTCAACGATGTGCCGCCAGTGGAAACCCACCTGTACTGGCACGAAAGCACCGACCAGGACCCGGCCAACCGCTGGATGCGTGAGCAGATGATCGAGCTGTGCCAGCAAGTGACGGCGCACGAAAAGAAGCTGGATGGCAAGCAAGCCTGAGCGCTTGTGTGGCGAGGGAGCTTGCTCCCTCACCACAGGATAAGTGTGCATGCGGGCTATTTGCTTGACGTAAACGTCAACCTGCCTTTAGCTTAGCGCCAAGACCTTCTTGAGCGCCGCCATGAGCACGACCTACAGCATCTCCGACCTCGCCCGCGAGCTCGACATCACCACCCGCGCCATTCGTTTCTACGAAGAGCAAGGCCTGCTGGCCCCGGAGCGCCGGGGCCAGGAGCGCATCTACTCGGCGCGCGACAAGGTCAGCCTCAAGTTGATCCTGCGCGGCAAGCGCATCGGCTTCTCCCTGGCCGAATGCCGTGAGCTGATCGAACTCTACGACCCCAGCAGCGGCAACCACATCCAGCTCAACAGCATGCTGGCGAAAATCGCCGAGCGCCGTGAGCAGCTTGAACAACAGATGCTCGATATCGAACAGATGAAGCTGGAACTGGACACCGCCGAAGAGCGCTGCACCCAGGCGCTGGCGCAGACCATGAACCCGGTTGGCCCATAAACACAAGGTAGCTGCCCATGTCTCTCCCCTCTTTTGTGCGCCTGGTGGAAGTCGGCCCGCGCGACGGTTTGCAGAACGAAGCCCAACCGATCAGCGTGACCGACAAGGTTCAACTGGTGGACGCCCTCAGCGCAGCCGGCTTGAGCTATATCGAAGTCGGCAGTTTTGTCTCGCCCAAATGGGTACCGCAGATGGCCGGTTCCGCCGAGGTGTTTGCGCAGATCCAGCGCATGCCCGGGGTAACCTACGGCGCGCTGGCGCCAAACCTGCGTGGTTTTGAAGATGCGCTGGCGGCCGGCGTGAAGGAGGTCGCGGTGTTTGCGGCGGCGTCCGAGGCGTTTTCCCAGCGCAATATCAACTGCTCCATCAGCGACAGCCTGGAGCGCTTTGCACCGATCATGGCCGCTGCCAGGCAGCACGGCATCAGCGTGCGCGGCTATGTGTCGTGTGTGTTGGGTTGCCCTTACGAAGGTCAGATTGCGCCTGAGCAAGTGGCGGCAGTAGCACGCGAGTTGTACGCCATGGGCTGTTATGAAGTGTCCCTGGGCGACACCATCGGCACCGGTACGGCAGGCGCCACACGACGGTTGTTCGACGTGGTCGGGGCGCAGGTGCCACGGGAAAAGCTGGCCGGGCATTTCCATGACACCTATGGCCAGGCGATCGCGAATATCTACGCCAGCCTGCTTGAAGGCATCCAGGTATTCGACAGCTCTATTGCGGGCCTCGGCGGTTGCCCTTACGCCAAGGGCGCCAGCGGTAACGTCGCCACCGAAGACGTGGTGTACCTGCTCAATGGCCTGGGTATTAACACCGGCATCGATCTGGAGGCTTTGATTCGTGCGGGCCAGCAGATCAGTCACGTGCTGGGTCGAGCGACGGGTTCGCGAGTCGCCAAGGCACGTAACGCCGGTTGAGTAGCTTAGCCGTGACAATGTGTTACCGCACGGCTACACATCGAGTAACACGGGAACATATTTTGTCGTATTTGCCGCAGGCAAAATCCTAAACAAAAATCAAACCATTGATTTTAAAGGACTTTTAGAAGTTGGCACGGCTCCTGCTATCTCTATGGCATAACAAGAATAAAAAGCGCCAAACCTAATAAAAATAAGACGAAACGACTCTGACATAACAAAAACAACACGGCAGAGACGCAGCTAACAGATTTTTTTGAAGAAGATGTGCTTCGCAGGGACGGCTTGCCGCAACCCGCAACCGGTTAGAGAAAAATAAAACTACCTCAGGTAGCTGCCACTGGTTGGATCAATACGAAGAAGCAGATCAGCGTTCAAAAAAATACGTTTGCTCTTGACCCCGAATGGGGGTCGCAAAAAACAGCGGTAAAGGGTAACGGTTGCCAAAAACAACAATAGACCGCCCCTCAATAATAAAAAAAGAGCACGCAACGACAAATTAAAGGGGACCTTCGGGTCCCCTTTGTGCTTTCCGGGATTCGACAACTGACTGATTCACCTCGGTCAACCTGTGGGAGCGGGCTTGCTCGCGAATGCGCCGTATCAGTCACCGCACACGTTAGCTGACATACCGCATTCGCGAGCAAGCCCGCTCCCACACTGGTTCTGTGTCGTCAGGTAGAACGCGTTCGCAACTCCTCGATCGAAATTTCGCGCATGCGAAACTTCTGGATCTTGCCCGTCACCGTCATCGGAAACTCATCCACGAACTTGAAGTGCTTGGGCGTCTTGAAGTGCGCAATACGGCCCTTGCACCAGGTTTGCAATTCCAGCTCGTTAGCGACATGGCCGGGGTGGAATTTGACCCAGGCAACAATCTCTTCGCCGTAACGCTCATCCGGAATGCCAATGATCTGCACATCGGCCACCGCCGGGTGGGTGAAGAAAAACTCCTCCAGTTCACGCGGGTACACGTTCTCGCCGCCGCGAATGATCATGTCCTTGTTGCGCCCGGCGATGCACACGTAGCCGTGCTCATCCATGGTCGCAAGGTCACCGGTGTGCATCCAGCCGGCGTCGTCGATGGCGTCGCGGGTGCCTTCGGGGTTGTTCCAATAGCCCAGCATCACGCTGTAGCCACGGGTGCAGAGTTCGCCGATCTGGCCACGGGGCACGGTGTTGCCGGCCTCATCGATGATTTTGTTTTCAAGCTGTGGCTGGGTGCGGCCGACGGTGGTGACGCGCCGCTCCAGGTCGTCATCGGCGCCGGTCTGCAACGACACCGGGCTGGTTTCAGTCATGCCGTAGGCGATCTGCACTTCGCCCATGTGCAACTCGCTGATGACCCGGCGCATCACTTCGATGGGGCACGTGGCGCCGGCCATGATGCCGGTGCGCAAGGTGGCCAGGTCGAACTCGCCTCGGCGGGGGTGATCCAGCAGCGCGATAAACATGGTCGGCACGCCATACAGGCCCGTGGCGCGTTCTTGCGCGACAGCTGTGAGCGTCAGCAGCGGGTCGAAACCGTCATTGGGGTAAATCATGGTGGTGCCGTGGGTGATGCAGCCGAGGTTGCCCATGACCATGCCGAAGCAGTGATACAGCGGCACCGGGATTACCAGGCGGTCCTGTGCGGTAAGGCCCAGGCTTTCGCCGACCATGTAACCGTTATTGAGGATGTTGTGGTGACTGAGGGTCGCGCCCTTGGGGAAGCCGGTGGTGCCGGAGGTGTACTGGATGTTGACGGCTTGATCGAAGTGCAGGCTGGCCTGGCGACTATAAAGCTGCTCGGGCGGGATGCCGGCGCCGAGCGCCGCCAGCTGCGACCAGGGCATAAATCCCGTGGGCGGGCTGGGGTCCAGGCTGATGAGGCCGCGCACGTCGGGCTGCAGTTCCTGCAACATGGCGTGGTAATCGGAGCTTTTGAACGAACCGGCACACACCACCCATGCGCACCCGGGCTGTTTGAGTACGTAGTCCAATTCGCTGCTGCGGTAAGCCGGGTTGATATTGACCAGGATCACTCCGAGCTTGGCGCTGGCAATTTGGGTGATGCACCACTCGGCACAATTGGGCGCCCAGATACCCAGGCGATCGCCGGTTTGCATGCCCAAAGCCATGAATGCGCGGGCGTGCAAATCCACCGTCTCGGCCAACGCCCGCCAGGTGTAGCGGCGCTGTTGATGGCTCACCACCAAGGCTTCGCCATCGGGGTAGTGCGCCACGGTGTGATCGAAAGCCTGGCCGATGGTCATGGCCAGCAAGGTCTTGTCCTGGGAGCCACGGCTGTAGCTCGGGTGCGGTTGATCCATAACGACCCCTGTTGTCTTTTTTGTAGGTTGACGTAAACGTAAACTACGATTGACAGCGCCGTAACGCAAGCTTACGTTAACGTAAAGGTGAGCGCCCTCCCCCGCGCCCCGCCCACACAACAACAAAGCTCACATTAAGGTGCCTGTCCATGAGTTACCCGTCCCTGAACTTCGCCCTCGGTGAAACCATCGACATGCTGCGCGACCAGGTGCAGTCGTTCGTGGCCAAGGAGATCGCGCCGCGCGCGGCCCAGATCGACATCGACAACCTGTTCCCCGCCGACCTGTGGCGCAAGTTCGGAGACATGGGCCTCTTGGGCATCACCGTGCCGGAAGAGTACGGCGGCGCCGGCCTGGGTTACCTGGCGCACGTGGTGAGCATGGAAGAAATCAGCCGTGGTTCGGCGTCAGTGGCACTGTCCTACGGCGCGCACTCCAACCTGTGCGTGAACCAGATCAACCGCAACGGCAATCACGAGCAAAAGCTTAAATACCTGCCGAAACTGATCAGCGGCGAGCACATCGGCGCCCTGGCCATGAGCGAGCCGAATGCCGGCTCCGACGTGGTCTCGATGAAACTGCGCGCCGACAAACGCGGCGACCACTACGTGCTCAACGGCAGCAAGACCTGGATCACCAACGGCCCCGACGCCAACACCTACGTGATCTACGCCAAGACCGACCTGGAAAAAGGTCCCCACGGCATCACCGCGTTTATCGTCGAGCGCGACTCGGAAGGCTTCAGCCGCAGCAACAAGTTCGACAAGCTGGGCATGCGCGGCTCCAACACCTGCGAACTGTTTTTCGATGACGTCGAGGTGCCCGAAGAAAACATCCTCGGTGTGCTCAATGGCGGCGTCAAAGTGCTGATGAGCGGCCTGGACTACGAGCGCGTGGTGCTCTCGGGCGGCCCGACCGGGATCATGCAGGCGTGCATGGACCTGATCGTGCCCTACATCCACGACCGCAAGCAGTTCGGCCAGAGCATCGGCGAATTCCAGCTGATCCAGGGCAAGGTCGCCGACATGTACACCCAGCTCAACGCCAGTCGCGCCTACCTCTATGCGGTGGCCCAGGCCTGCGAGCGTAACGAAACCACGCGCAAGGACGCCGCCGGGGTGATCCTCTACAGTGCCGAGCGCGCCACGCAAATGGCCCTGGACGCGATCCAGATTCTCGGCGGCAATGGCTACATCAATGAATTCCCCGCCGGGCGCCTGCTGCGTGACGCCAAGCTGTACGAAATCGGTGCCGGCACCAGCGAGATTCGCCGGATGCTGATCGGTCGCGAACTCTTCAACGAAACCCGCTGAAGGAGCGCCCCATGGCCATCTTGCACACCCAGCTCAACCCGCGTTCAGCGGAGTTCGCCGACAACAGCGCGGCGATGCGCCAACAGGTCGACGCCCTGCACACCTTGCTCGCCCATGTGCAGCAAGGCGGCGGCGCCAAGGCTCAGGAGCGACACACCTCGCGCGGCAAACTGCTGCCCCGTGAGCGTATCAACCGCTTGCTCGACCCTGGCTCACCGTTCCTGGAACTCAGCCAGTTGGCGGCGCATCAGGTGTACGGCGAAGACGTCCCGGCGGCTGGCGTGATCGCCGGGATCGGCCGTGTGGAGGGCGTGGAATGCATGATCGTCGCCAACGACGCCACGGTCAAAGGCGGCTCGTACTACCCGCTCACGGTAAAAAAACACCTGCGTGCCCAGACCATCGCCGAGCAGAACCGCCTGCCCTGTATCTACCTGGTGGACTCCGGTGGCGCCAACCTGCCGCGTCAGGACGAAGTATTCCCTGATCGCGAGCATTTCGGGCGGATCTTCTTCAACCAGGCCAACATGAGCGCCCAGGGCATCCCGCAAATCGCCGTGGTGATGGGCTCCTGCACCGCCGGTGGCGCCTACGTACCCGCCATGGCCGACGAAGCGATCATGGTGCGCCAGCAAGCCACCATCTTCCTCGCCGGGCCGCCGCTGGTAAAAGCTGCGACCGGTGAAGTGGTCAGTGCCGAAGACCTGGGCGGTGCCGATGTGCATTGCAAGATCTCCGGCGTGGCCGACCACTATGCCGAAAGCGACGAACATGCGCTGGCCCTGGCCCGACGCAGCGTGGCCAACCTCAATTGGCGCAAGCTGGGTGAGTTAGTGCAACGCCCGCCAGTGGCGCCGTTGTACAGCAGCGAAGAGTTGTACGGCGTAATCCCGGCCGATGCCAAGCAGCCATTTGATGTGCGCGAAGTCATCGCACGGCTGGCGGATGGCTCGGTGTTCGATGAGTTCAAAGCGCTGTTCGGCACCACGCTGGTGTGTGGATTCGCACACTTGCACGGCTACCCGATCGCGATCCTGGCCAACAACGGCATTCTGTTCGCCGAAGCCGCGCAAAAAGGCGCGCACTTTATCGAACTGGCCTGCCAGCGCGGGATTCCGTTGCTGTTTTTGCAGAACATCACCGGTTTCATGGTCGGCCAGAAGTATGAGGCCGGTGGCATCGCCAAGCACGGCGCCAAGCTGGTCACGGCGGTGGCCTGCGCCAAGGTGCCCAAGTTCACGGTGATCATCGGCGGCAGCTTTGGCGCCGGTAACTACGGCATGTGCGGCCGTGCCTATGACCCGCGCTTTCTGTGGATGTGGCCGAATGCACGCATCGGCGTGATGGGTGCCGAACAGGCCGCCGGCGTGCTGGTGCAGGTCAAGCGCGAACAGGCCGAGCGCGCGGGCAATGCGTTCAGCGCCGAAGAAGAGGCCGCGATCAAGCAGCCGATTCTCGACCAGTACGAAACCCAGGGCCACCCCTACTACTCCAGCGCACGCTTGTGGGACGACGGTGTGATTGACCCGCAGCAGACCCGTGACGTGCTGGCGCTGGCGCTGTCCGCCGCGCTGAATGCCCCCATCGAGACGAGCCGCTTCGGCGTGTTCCGCATGTAAATGGAGCTGAACCCCATGAGCGATTTCAACACCCTCGAACTGGTCACCGACAGCCGTGGTTTCGCCACGCTGTGGCTCAGTCGTGAAGCCAAGAACAACGCGTTCAATGCGCAGATGATCCGCGAACTGATCATCGCCCTCGACCAGGTGCAGGCCGATGCGTCCCTGCGTTTTTTAGTGCTGCGCGCACGCGGCAAGCACTTCAGCGCCGGCGCGGACCTGGCCTGGATGCAGCAATCGGCCGAGCTGGATTACCACACCAACCTGGACGACGCCCGGGAACTGGCCGAGTTGATGTACAACCTGGCCAAGCTGAAAATCCCGACCCTGGCGGTGGTGCAAGGCGCGGCGTACGGCGGCGCGCTGGGCTTGATCAGTTGCTGCGACATGGCGATTGGCGCCGATGACGCGCAGTTCTGCCTGTCGGAAGTGCGCATCGGCCTGGCCCCGGCGGTGATCAGCCCATTCGTGGTGCAGGCCATCGGCGAGCGGGCGGCGCGGCGCTATGCGCTGACGGCCGAGCGTTTTGGCGGCCAGCGTGCGCGCGACATCGGCCTGCTGGCGGAAAGCTACCCGGCCACCGAATTGGATACGCAAGTGGAACTGTGGATCGCCAACCTGTTGCAAAACAGCCCGGCAGCCATGCGCGCCAGCAAGGATTTGCTGCGCGAAGTCGGCAACGGCGCCCTCACCCCGGCGCTGCGTCGGTATTGCGAAAATGCCATCGCACGGATTCGCGTGAGCGCCGAGGGCCAGGAAGGCTTGCGCGCGTTCCTGCAAAAACGCCCGCCCAGCTGGCAAGTGCAGGAGCCACGTTCATGAGCACACTGACCACTGTGTTGGTGGCCAACCGCGGCGAAATCGCCTGCCGGGTGATGCGCACCGCCAAAGCCATGGGTTTGACCACCGTGGCGGTCCACAGCGCCACCGACCGTGATGCACGCCATAGCCGCGAGGCCGATATTCGGGTCGACCTGGGTGGCAGCAAGGCCACTGACAGTTACCTGCAAATCGACAAACTGATCGCCGCCGCCCACGCCAGTGGCGCCCAGGCGATCCATCCGGGTTACGGCTTTCTGTCGGAGAACGCCGGCTTTGCCCGTGCGATTGAAGCCGCTGGCCTTGTTTTCCTCGGCCCGCCCGCCTCGGCCATCGATGCCATGGGCAGCAAATCAGCGGCCAAGGCGTTGATGGAAACCGCCGGGGTGCCGCTGGTGCCGGGCTATCACGGTGAAGCCCAGGACCTGGAAACCTTCCGCGATGCCTGCGAGCGTATCGGTTACCCGGTGCTGCTCAAGGCTACGGCAGGCGGCGGCGGCAAGGGTATGAAGGTGGTCGAGGAGGTTAGCCAGTTGGCCGATGCCCTGGCCTCGGCCCAGCGTGAGGCGCTGTCGTCCTTCGGCAACGGGCAGATGCTGGTGGAGAAATACCTGCTCAAGCCGCGCCACGTGGAGATCCAGGTGTTTGCCGACCAGCACGGCCATTGCCTGTACCTCAATGAGCGCGACTGCTCCATTCAACGTCGCCATCAAAAGGTGGTGGAAGAAGCCCCCGCACCGGGCTTGAGTGCCGAGCAGCGTAAAGCCATGGGTGAGGCGGCCGTGCGTGCGGCCCAGGCAATCGGCTATGTGGGCGCCGGCACTGTGGAGTTTTTGCTGGACGCACGTGGCGAGTTCTTCTTCATGGAGATGAACACGCGTCTGCAGGTGGAGCATCCGGTGACCGAGGCGATTACCGGCCTTGATCTGGTGGCCTGGCAGATTCGTGTGGCTCAGGGTGAGCCGCTGCCGATCACCCAGGACCAGGTGCCGTTGATCGGTCATGCGATTGAAGTGCGCTTGTATGCCGAAGACCCGGCCAATGATTTCCTGCCGGCCACCGGGCACCTGGCGCTGTACCGTGAGTGCGCGCCAGGCCCGGGGCGCCGCGTCGACAGCGGTGTAGAACAAGGCGACAACGTGTCACCCTTCTATGACCCGATGCTCGGCAAGCTGATCGCCTGGGGCGAAGACCGCGAACAGGCGCGCCTGCGGTTGTTGAGCATGCTCGACGAGTTTGCAGTCGGTGGGATCAAGACCAACCTTGGCTTTTTGCGGCGCATCATTGGCCATCCGGCGTTTGCGGCGGCTGAACTCGACACCGGGTTTATTCCGCGCTATCAGGATGAGCTGCTGCCCGCACCGGGTGCTTTGAGCGATGAGTTCTGGCAGGCGGCGGGTGCGGCGTTTATACAGAGCCAACCCGCCGGTGATGGCCCGTGGGCGGATACCCGCGGTTTTCGTGCCGGGTTGCCTGCGCAAGTATCGTTGCATTTGAGCTGCGCCGGGCAGGACCGGCTGGTGACAGTGCAGGACGGCGTCGCGCAGTTGCGTGGCGAACACTTGCTGATCGAACACCATGGCGTGCGCCGCGCTCATCTGGCGGTACGCAACGAAGGCATCCTGTATCTGCGCTGGGACGGCCAGATGCAGGCCGTCAGCTTGTATGACCCGATTGCTGCAGTCGAGGCCAACCAGGCTCATCAGGGTGGCCTCACGGCGCCGATGAACGGCAGCATCGTGCGGGTGCTGGTGGAAGTCGGTCAACACGTGGAGGCCGGCACGCAGTTGGTGGTGCTGGAGGCCATGAAGATGGAGCACAGTATCCGCGCGCCCCACGCCGGGGTGGTCAAGGCACTGTTTTGTCAGGAAGGTGAAATGGTCGCCGAAGGCAGCGCCCTGGTGGAGCTTGAAACCACGGACTAAAACTTCGCCGTGGCTTGCACCACGACCCCGAGGATTCGGCAAGCGTCGGTGAACAGCTGCTTGGGATACGTCGGATTGAGCGGTACCAGGTAACGCTGGCCGCTCTCTTCCAGCAACTGGCGAAAAGTTGCCTGGGGGCTGTCGGCCCACTGGGCGACCACCAACTTGCCAGGTTCGGGCTCGATGGCCGGGTCCACCAGGATCATCATGCCCGCACCGATGCTAAGGCCATTGGGCGCGGTCATGGCATCGCCCGTCACGGGCAGCCAGAAGGCGTCACCCTGGGCGTGGTAATCGGTCAGTTCAAAACGTGGCGCGCCATAGGTGGCGCGCTCTTCGCGGGTTTCGCAGAGGCTTTTCCAGTCGTTGACCGGGTAGCGGAAGTAGGGGTTGTAGTGTTGTTGCAGGGCCGGTACTTCGCCGGCTTTTTCGCGAATCTCCAGGGCGACTTCCAGGTAGCCCAGCCCCAGCTCGGCCAGCACCCGGTTCATGTCCGCCAGGCTTGGCACGCGGCGCTTGTTGAGCCAATGGCCGACGCCGCCCTGGGACATGCCCAAGCGTTCGGCCAGTTCATCCTGCGTGACCTTGCGGTCTTTCATGTTGGCTTTGACCAACGCGATCCAGTTATCCATGGGGCCCGACCATACGTTGCGCAGTGGTCACGACAATAAACAGTTTGTAGTAATCCATCAAATGACATAAATACAATTCGTATTACTATCGGGTGCAGGTTTTCAACGTCCAGCCAGAGTAATTGCCCTCATGATGACGCTCCCGAATCACCTGCCTTGCACGCCCGAAACCGACGAACTGCTGACGCTGCGCAGCAGCGGCGCCGCACAACGGGCACTCGACTATTACTTGAAAGACGATGTGTCGGCGCCCACGCCTGACGTCGCTTTTTTCGACATCAGGCCCGGCATCAGCCAGGAAGACGCCCTGGTGCACGCATCGGACCTGCTGCGCAGTGCAGCGGCCGCCGCCTATGAATCGGCAAGCAGCCGGCAAGGCAACCAGCGGGACCTGGCATTTTCGGTGGTGTATTTGATTGATATGGCCAAGGCGATGGTGGAGCAGACATTGCAGGTGCCCGCTGCCCAGGCGAACGCCTGACAGGCAACAAAGAAAAATATTTCTATCCCACGGATAAAAACATTTGACTTGCAAATGATAATGATTATTATTGGACCCAGCTGATCGCGAGATCAGTCGATAGACCAAGGGACCTTAGGTCGGACTCTTGGAATATCTCCTCATCAGGCTAATCACGGTTTTTGACCCGGCTCTTTGGCCGGGTCTTTTTTTTGCCAGTTTTTTTCTGGCGTGGCTTCAGGCTAATGAAGACTGTGTGTTGCTTGATGGCCCGCATGGTAGCAAAAGAGCATCGCCAAATGAAAGCCGATCGAACGCTCTAGCCCCGATCTTTGCGAAATAGCGCTTGAGAATCAATCTCATAGATCCTAAGCTGCTGCTGCGTCAGGGACGACGCCCCCTCCCCCGTGCAACAATTTTGCAGCAAGATTTTGCCTCACTCCTGTGTAAGATATCCGCCACAACAATCATACGCAGGCAGCCAGACCATGACAGTGGCCTTGACCTCTATCAAGATCAGTACCGACTTCGACAGCGGCAACATCCAGGTCCTGGATGCCAGCGACGCTTACCAGTTGTTGCTGGCGATCAAACCCGATACCCGCAGCGCACATTTCCAATGGTTTCATTTCAAGGCCGAAGGCATGCATGTGGGCCACACCCACACCTTCCGGCTAAGCAACGCCGGCCATTCGTCGTACAAAAACGCCTGGAGCGGCTACAACGCCGTGGCATCCTACGACCACGTCAACTGGTTCCGTGTGCCCACGCGCTTTGATGGCGATACATTGCATATCAGCCTGGAGACCCGCGAGAAGCAAGCCTGGTTCGCCTACTTTGAACCCTACAGCCGTAAGCGTCACGACTGGCTGATCGAACAGGCCTTGAGCCGCGCCGGCACCCAGCTGCTTGCCACCGGCAAAAGCGCCGAGGGCCGTGATATCCAGTTGCTGCGCCGTGGCAAAGGGGGCGAAGGCCAGCGCAAGGTCTGGATCATCGCCCAGCAGCATCCCGGCGAACACATGGCTGAATGGTTTATGGAAGGCGTCATCGAGCGCCTGCAACAGGACGGTGATGCTGAGCTGAAAAAACTCCTGGCCGTCGCCGACCTGTACCTGATCCCCAACATGAACCCCGATGGCGCCTTTCACGGGCATCTGCGCACCAACGCCATGGGCCAGGACCTCAACCGGGCCTGGCAGAACGCCAGCGAGGCGCTCAGCCCGGAAGTGCTGTTCGCCCAGCAACAGATGGAGAAATACGGCGTCGACCTGTTTCTCGACATCCATGGCGACGAAGAAATCCCCTACGTCTTCACTGCCGGCTGCGAAGGCAACCCCGGTTACACCCCGCGTATCGAAGCGCTGGAAAAACACTTCCGCAGGCACTTGAGCGCCCTGACCCGCGACTTCCAGACCACCCACGGCTACACCCGCGACCTGCCGGGCGAAGCCAACATGACCCTGGCCTGCAATGCCGTTGGCCAGCAGTACGACTGCCTGTCGCTGACCCTGGAGATGCCCTTCAAGGACAACGACGACGCACCCAACCCGAAAACCGGTTGGTCCGGTGAGCGCTCCAAACAACTGGGCAAGGACGTGTTGAGCAGCGTGGCCGATATCGTCACCACCCTGCGTTGACCCGCCCTGCCCCCGGCATCAGCCTTTGGTGCCGGTCATGCTTTGCAGCACACCGTCGCGCCGAATCAACCCGTGGAACAGCGCCGCCGCCAGGTGCAACAGCACCGTCAGAAACAACAGGTAGGCCAGGTAGCCATGGGCCTTGCGCAGCACTGCAAACAACGGTGCATTGGCCGCGACCAATGCCGGCAATTGCACCGAGCTGCTGAGCATCACCGGGTCACCGGCCGCTGAAATCATGGCCCAGCCCAGCAGCGGCAGCACCAGCATCAACGCATATAACACAACATGGGACGCCTTGGCGGCCAGCACTTGCCACAGTGGCAGGTCAGCAGGCAACGGCGGTTGCCGGGTGCAAAAGCGCACCACCAGTCGCACGATCACCAACGCCAGAATCGCGATACCCAGTGGCTTGTGCAGGTGAATCAGCCACTCGTGACGCTCCGACACCGACGCCGCCATGCCCGCGCCGATAAACAACATGGCGATGATCATCAGCGCCATCAGCCAATGCAGCAGGCGAGCCAGAGGCGCGAAAAACCGTGGTTGGGCATTCATGGTTTCGACTCCTGAGGGGCACTGTGCAGCGGGCTGACTTCGCCGGCGCGGCGTACGTAGGAACTGGCATAAGCCGCCGAACGTGCAGCCAGCAGCGGGTCATTGGAGGCCTGGATACCGCTGGGCAAAATCAGCGGGTCATAGTTGATATCGCGGCAATCACCGTCAGCCTGCGGTTGGCTGCTTTGCAGCACCAACGTGCCGGCGTTGAGCACTTTGTGCGCGCCGGTCCAGGCTTTGCTGGCATCGTCCAGCGGATCACCGGGGTTGGCCAGGGTGATGTTCAGCTGCCAACGCAACGGCCCGGAAGCCAGACGCTGCACCAGGTCTTTTTCGAGAAAATCAGCGCCGGATGGCGCGGTGTCACCCGCCGCATCCTGGCTCTGTGGCACCACGCCCCAACGTACCGCCTGGCGCTGGCCATCGGCGTTTACCAGGTAAAAGGCATTGATGCCGTTGTAGGTTTCAGTCGCGTAACTGGCCGATGGCTTGGCAGTCTTGACCCAGGCCAGGAACGGCGCTGTCTCCGGGTGCGCGGCAAAAAACGCCGGCATGCTGGCCGGGTTCGGTTTGCCGGTGGCCGGGTCGGGCGCACCGGCCTTGAGCATCTGGTAAAACGCCTCAGGCGTGCCCACCGGGAACACCGGCATGCTGTTCATCCCCGTGCGCCATTGCTGGCCGTTGGCCTGGCTGAACTGCAAGGCGAAACTGCGAATCGGCACACTGCTGTCCGGCGCGTAGGGGTTGCCGCTGGGCAAGGCGAACCGGCCGATCACCGGGGTCTTCGCTTCGCTGAACACTTGGGCATTCGAGTACGTGCGCGCCTCGGGGCTGCTCTCGAAGTAACCGGCCACACACACGCCCTTGGCATGGTTACGCCGAAACCCTGGGTGCACGCCGTTATTGGTTTCCAGGGCATTGACCAGGGTTTTGGGGCGCAGGCGCTGTGGGTCCAGCGTGCCATTGACGTAGGCGAATGCCCCGGCAGCAACCGCCACGACCGCACCAATACACGCCAGCCTGATGAGCAAACTGAGGGTGCTGAGGGGCGCACGTGGCGGCGATGAGTGATCTACCATGAAAAACTCCGGGGCACGGGCCCACAAGGAAAATGAACTATGAGACGAGTCCCACGTAGGTCTATTCCCTTTTCACTGTAGTTTTTTTCAGAGCAGATGCACCGCGAGCCGAGCGCTCTTTTACACCGCGTTGAACACTGCCGGGCGTTTGTTCAGAAACGCCTGCATGCCCTCCTGCTGATCAGGCGTCGCGAACAACTGGTGAAACAGCCGGCGCTCCAGGCGCACGCCATCGTGTAGCCCCAGTTCCAAGGCTTGCTCAACTGCCTCCCGCGCCGCCCGCGTGGCGGTGCGCGAGAACCCGGCGATCTGCGCAGCCACCAGCAGTGTCTGCGCCAGCAAATCCGCCGTCGGGTACACACGTGACACCAACCCCGCCTGTTCCGCCTCTTGAGCCGTCATCGGCCGACCGGTCAACACCATGTCCATGGTCTTGGCTTTGCCGATCAGCCCGGTCAAGCGCTGGGTCGCGCCCATGCCGGGGATAACCCCCAGCTTGATTTCCGGCTGGGCAAACGTCGCCGTATCGGCGGCAAAAATCATGTCGCACATCATCGCCAGCTCACAACCGCCGCCAAACGCGTAGCCGCTCACTGCAGCAATGGTTGGCGTGCGCAGGCGGGTGAAGGCTTCCCAACCGACGAAGTAGTCCTCGTTAAGCATGTCCAGGTAAGACTTGGCGCTCATCTCCTTGATATCGGCCCCGGCGGCAAAATACTCGGGCGTACCGGTGATGACAAAACAGCCAACCTGCGGGTCCTGGTCCAGCGCTTCCAGACGGCTGATCAACTCCGTCATGAGTGCCGAACTCAGCGCATTCTTGACCTGCGGGCGATTAAGCCTGACCAGCACTACCCGGCCATGACGTTCTACTACTACATTCATAAACACCTCTGCTGATTAATCTCGAGCCTCAATGGCGCGGTGTCAGGAATCCCAGATCGCGCCATACGCCGGTATGCCGCGGGCTTCCATCTCGTGCACCACGCGCTGGGTCAACGCTTGGTTGGCAATACAGATCACTGCTTGCGCACCGAAGGTTTGCACAGCGCCGTAAGCCAACTGCACCAGGTCCGGCTTGCCGCGTTCATCGGTGTCCCAGATCAATGCGCCGGGTTGCGCCCGCAGGATTTCGTCGACCAGCTCATCGCCATAGGTCTTGCGCGGGCTGCGGGTGGACCAGATCAATTGGATCGGCACCTGAGCGGCAAGCAAATGCGGCATCACCGGGCCGATACCGCTGCCGGTGGCGATGTACACCACGGACTTGAACAAGGTTTCGACATTGGCGACGCCCGCCGTGGTGATGCCCTTGACCCAGACGTGGCTGGGCAAGTCTTCGATGAAGCGCCCGGTCCAATCGCCGGCGCGGGAAATGATCAGGCGAAACCCCGCCTCGCCCGGCGCGGGGATATTGGCAAATGAATGCCACTCCAGCAGAGGGTTGCGGCTGATTGCGGTGGAGGACCCCGCGAAGGGCGTGGTGTGGCTAAAACGCGTGATGACCGCATGCCCGGAAGGCCGGATATGTTCAACGGCGACCTTGCGCAGGCGCAACCACGGCAAGATGATGCTCAGCGTCAGCAGCACCAGCATCCAGAATGACCCGCTCTGTACCAGGCGGGTCGAGGTTTCGCTGGAGGCCAGTAACGTCAGCGCCCAGAACACCAGCAGCGCACTCCAGCCGGCGAACCGATGGACCCGCTCGAAGCCATTGTGAAATCGGTTGCGAACCCACGGCTGCGCCATGATGACCATCAACAGCAACAGGCCGAGCAACACACCAGTGAGCCCCATCCAGGCTGACGACACACTGTCGGGCTGACGCAGATAATGTGCGACCTGAATCCCGACCATCGCCATGAACCAGGCGGTTGCCGCCAGGGCCGCGCCACTGTGCAACCCGCCAAAGTGGTAGACCTTGGCCGCACTGCGGCGCACGCGCAAAGGCCAGGTGACAGGCACGCGGGTGGCCAGCCAGAACAGCGCATTGACCAGGTATTGCTGGCGAATCAGGATTGCCAGCGACAGGTTGATCAACACCAGGTTCGAAAGCCTTTGAACCGTAACGGCATGGAAGTCGACAGCCAGCAGCGCAAACGCCGCATTAACCATCAACACCAGCGCTGCCAGGCGGTTGTAGTAGGAAAACACTGGCAGTGAGGTCCAGCGACGCCACAGTGCCGGCTTGGGCGGCACGACGGTACGGGTCAATGCATCAATCATGCTGGGCCACCTCGGCTGCGATGGCCTGTTGCAGCAGCACGGCCTTGTCGATCTTGCCCCTGGCGGTCAGCGGAAAATGCTCCACCGCGTAGATGGATGTCGGCACGCAGTAGTAGGCCAGGCGCTCCCGGCAACGGGCTCGGCACGACTCAATATCCGCATTGGCAGGCGAGACGAAAGCCACCAGGGTGCGGCTGTCCAACTTCAATGTGACCGCCCGCAGGCAACCATCGCCGGCCTCCAGCGCCATGGACACCGCGTCCAGTTCCACACGGAAGCCACGCACCTTCACCTGGTCATCGACGCGCCCAAAGTGCTCCAACTGACCGTCAGCGGTCCAGCGCCCCAAGTCCCGCGTGCGAAACATCATGGCGTCCCCGCCCATAAAGGGGTCCGGGCGATAGCGCGCCTGGGTCAGCGCAGCGTTGTTCAGGTAACCGCCCGTGACTCCGACGCCACCGGCCCACATTTCGCCGGTTTCACCCAGCCCACAGGCACGGCCGTGCTCGTCGAGCACATACACGGTGTTATTGGGCGTCGGTTTGCCGATGGTCAACAACGTGCCAGGTACATGCCGGTGCAACGTGTTGACGATGGTGGTCTCGGTCGGCCCGCAGCCATTGTAGAAGGTGCAATGCTCGGCCCAGCGGTCGGCCAGTACCTGGGAACAGGGCTCGCCCGCGACGGCGACCACTTGGAGGTCAGGGCATTGCGCGGGGTCAAGGTTCGCCAGTATCGAGGGGGTGGCGATCAGCACGTGGCACTGCGCAGCGGTTTGCGTAATGTCTTTATCGCGAATCAGCAGGGTCGCCCCATGGGCCAGGCAACCGAGGATTTCCCAGGCCGCCATATCAAAGCCGATGTTGAGGATTTGCCCCACGTTACGACCCGGCGCCATGCCCATCCGCCCCGGCTGCGTGAGCAAGATGTTGCATACGTTGCGGTGGCTGACACACACGCCGTTGGGCCGCCCGGTCGTCCCGGAAGTGAACAGCACGAAGCAGAGGTCATCGGTGTCGCCGGCAGCGAATACGGCGGTGTTGTCCTCGACGATAAAGGGCTCTTCGGCGAGGAAGCTGTCCAGGCACAGACTGCGCGGGGCCGCATCCGCCGGCAGGTGATCGGCCAGGTTCGACAGGGTCAGAATCACTGGGCTGGTCAACGATTCCAGGACCATACCCAATTGCAGCGTCGGCACGATTCGGGCGTCTTGAGGCACATACGCGGCGCCCACCTTCAACACCGCCAACAGCCCGACCAGCATGGGAATCGAACGCTCGACGAACAGCCCCACGGTGTCACCGCGCTTGACGCCCAGCTCAACCAGGCACACCGCCAATCGATTGGCCTGACGATTGAGTTGTTCATAACTGATGCGCTGTCCTGCCCACACTGCAGCGATTGCCTGGGGCGTCAACGCCGCTTGCATTTCGACCGCATGGTGCACACTGCCATAGGCAGGCTTGGCCCAAGGGCCACAGCCCCATTGCTCAAACACCACGCGTTGAGCAGCAGGCAAATGAGCCAAAGCGTCTCGGGAGAAGAACTGTTTGTCGGTTGGAGAAAATGTCATGCACACACCCTCATCAATGAACTGCGCGAAATTTTTCGCAGCGGTTACGAGGGTTGATTGAGCGGTGGGAACGGTATTACAGGTCCGTATACAGAGCAGATAGCCCCCACAAGAAGGCTCATTTTTCTTACAGCCCCCGATGGAATAAGCTACGTTGGCTGGCGTCTTCCTCTGCACAACCGACCAGAATTCACGCCCATGCACGCGCTCGACGAACCGTTACGTGAACTCATCCCCAGGCTGCGGCGCTTTGCCGTGTCGCTGACGCGTAACGCCAGCAGCGCCGACGACCTGGTGCAGTCCACGCTGGAACGGGCGATCATCAGTTGGGCCGACAAACGCCCGGAAGGCGACCTGCGTGCCTGGCTGTTCTCGATCCTCTACCGCCAGTTCCTCGACGCCCACCGGCGCAGCCGGCGTTATGCACGCATGCTCGAATTCTTCACCGGTCGTGACGATGCGCAACCTTCAGTGGAGCGCACGGTGATGGCCCAATCGGCCCTGCACGCCTTCGATCAACTCAACACCGAGCAACGTGCACTGCTGCTATGGGTGTCGGTTGAGGGTTTAAGTTACAAGGAGGTCGCCGAGATCCTGGCGGTGCCGTTGGGTACCGTGATGTCGCGCCTGTCCCGTGCGCGCCAGGCCTTGCGTCAACTCAGCGAAGGCGAAATTACCAGCCCTGCCCTGCGGATACTCAAATGATCAGCCTGCCCCCCAGCGAACGCGATTTGCATGCCTATGTCGATCACCAACTGCCGGAGAGCGACCGCCGCGTGCTTGAAACCTGGCTGGCCGCCCACCCTGAAATGGCCGCCCAGGTGCAAGCCTGGCAACAGGATGCACACGCCCTGCGCGCGGCCTTGAGCGGGACCTTGCAGCAACCGGCCAACCCCGACCTCGACCCGGCGCTGATTCGCCAACGCATTCGGCATCAATCGCGCCGCCACCTGGCCAGCGCCGCCGTGCTGCTGATCGCGGTCGGCCTCGGCGGCCTTGGCGGTTGGCACGCCCGCGAAGCGACCCAACCGCCGATGTTGCCGATGGCCGATGCCATGCAGGCATTCCGCCTGTTCGCCCAGGACGGCATTATGCCCGCCGACTTTAACGCCGAAGACCGCGGCACTATGCAGGGCTGGCTGGATCGCTATTTCAACCAGGCCCATCGCCTGCCCGATCTTAGCCAGGCCGGTTTCAAGCCGGTGAGCGGGCGCCTGCTCACCACTGAGCAAGGTGCGGCGGCGATGGTGTTGTATGAGGATCAGCAAGGCCATCGCATCAGCTTCTACATTCGCCCGCCGGGACCGGAAAACGGCTTTCTGCCGCGTGGCAGCCGCAGCGCCGATGGGCTGCAGGCCGATTACTGGTCCGATGGCGGGTATAACTATGCGATGGTCAGCCCGGTGGATCAGGCGGCGACGCACTTGCTCAAGTTCTAGACGATCAAGACAGGTTTTTGTGGGAGCGGGCTTGCTCGCGAATGCGGAGGGTCAGTCAATTCATCTGTCACTGATAGACCGCATTCGCGAGCAAGCCCGCTCCCACATTTTGACCGCGCGTACCTGCACTAGAAGCCTACATCCAGCACCACATTATCAATGTAGGTGCCGCCCGGCGGCGTGGTTTGGTCGGTGTAGATCTTGGCGTTGTAGTTGAACACCTGGCTGCCGGTGCCCAAGCCGTTGCCGGGGTTGATCTCGGCCGTTGAGCTGGCCCGCCGCGCGGCGCCCACGCTGCCCCAGCGCGTGGTGCCGGCACTCATGAAGATGTCGTAGGCGAGGAAGTTGCTGCCGGAAATCATCCGCCGCCGCCCGCCCACGCTCACCGGGTTCTGCCCATCGCTGAGGCCGACGGTGTAGGCGCTGCCCTTGGTGCAGGCCACGCTGGCCTGGCCGTTGACGGTGGCGAAGGCGCTGACCACCGGCGCACTGCCGAAGGCAATCGGCGGCGTGGTGATCTGACAGTCGTTGACCACCGTCATGCTGACGTTCACGGTGGTGGTGCCGTTGTTGACCTCACGGCCCAGGCAGACTCCGCCAATGCCAATGCCCGAGCAATAGTTCCAGTTCCAGAAAATACTCAGGGTCTCGCTGTACACCCCCGACGCCACGTTGCTGCCAAGGGTGGTGGCGAAGTACAGCGGCACGACTTTGGTGCCCGGCCCGAACACCAGGCCAAGGGAGGCGGCAATGCCGCCACTGCCGCCAAAATCGAAGGCGGTGCCACGTGTCATCGGGAACGCCGTGGTGTTGTTGGCATAGATCGTATAGTTGATCACATCACCGGTCGGCCCCACCAGGCCACCTTGGGGCGAACCACTGACGGTCGCGTAAAAATGGTCATTGGAGGTCAACACCGACAATACCGCCGGCGTGCAGCTGAAGCCGGCATTGGTGGTCGAACTGGGCTGGGAGGTGGTGCGCACAGTCATCGAACTCACCGTCGTGCCAAAGCTGGCCGGTACGCTGGCCACCACCGAACACACGGCCTGTACCTGCGCCGACACCCCCAGGCTTGCCAGCAACACGCCCCGCAACAGCCATTCCTTGACCCGCACACGCACACTCCTTATGTCATTGGCACACCAGCGGCCCGATCAGTGGCACCTGGGCCTGGGTGGTATCGAGTTCGAACCTTGCCTGGCAGGTCTGGCCGTTGCCCAAGGTGACTTGCAAGGTGTTATGGGCCGCCAGGTTTTCCAGGTACACCAGGCCGTCCCACCCCACCACCGCCTGCGCGCCGCTTTGCTCGTGTCGCACCTGGCTGCCCAGGGGCAAATCCTGATGCTGGGCGTCAACCAAGGTGATGCTCGCCGCGCTCACCTGGCGCACCGGGAACTCCAGTAAGTAGCCACTGCCACGGCGCACGGCCACCCGCTGCTCGACGTTGGGCACCTGCACGTTCGATGGCAGATTCAGTGGGTCGATCTCGTATTTGGCGCGGTAGTAAGCACTGGTCCACGGCACCAGCAAGTGCCCGTTACGGTCGGTTTCGCCCACCACCTGGTTCTCGTAGCGCACCGGCACACCACTGACGCCATCGGTGCTCACCACCACAAACGCATCGTTGACGCGGTTGGCGGCGAACACTTGATTGTCCATCCACACCAGCGAGCCACTGGCGTCGGCCCAACGGGTTTCGGCGTCGCTGCTGCCGTACACGCCGGCCTGCAACTGCACCGACTGCAGGCGCCAGGTCAGGTCGGCCTGGCGATAAGCCGGCCCGTCACCACTGGCATAACCCAGGTTGAAGCCCACACCGCCCTCGGCCGGCACGGCTCGGCTATAGTTGACCCGCTGCAGGCTCTCGCCGGTTTTACTGCGTTCGGTGCCCACGCTGAGGCTGCCGTACACGTCGAACGGCACCACCACCTGCGCCTGCACCGCCCAACTGCTATCACCCACTTCATGGTTGGCCGACAGGTAAAAACTGCTGTTGCGCCACAGCGGCTTGCTCCAGGTCAGGTTCACCAGGCGGGTGCGCGAATCATCCGCCGCCTGCACATCGAAATAGCCGACGCCCAGGCTGCCGAAATTATTCAGGTTCAGGCTCAAGGTCGCCTGCTGACTGCGCTTGCTGAGGCTGGCGTAAGGCGTGTCGATCAGGCTCAAGTCGGCGTATTGCTCACGGCGCTCGACCCGTTGATACGACAGGCTGTAGTGCTGGTTGCTGTATTGGTAGCCCAGGCTCAGTTGCTGACCGGTCCGGCCGTCGTACTGGCTTTGGCTGACGGCGGTATTGAGCACGCCGAAGTGACCGACCCGCAGGTTGCCGCCGACACCGCCCAGGGCCAGGTCATTGGCGGCTTCGGCATGGCTTTCGAGGGTAAACGCGTCGGATATCCCGTAGCGAAAAGTGCCGCTGGCCACGCCAGGGCCATAGCCGAAATCGCGCAAGGTGTAGTCGCGACGCAAATTACCCGCCGCCACCGAGAAGTCCGACAACCCCTTTTGCAGCAAAGTACTGGTGACATAAAACGGCACCGTGGTTGACACCTGCCGGCCCAGCGCATCGGTAGTGACCACCACCGCCTCGCCGGCGCCGTTGATAAACGGCACGTTGGTCAGGGTGTACGGCCCCGGCTGCAGGTCGGCGCTGCTGGATTTATAGCCATTGATAAACAGGTCCACCGAAGACGGCACCGCCGCCTCGCCGGCGAACTGCGGCAGCGGGTAGGTGACCAGATCCGGGCGCACTCCAAAGTCCCGCGACACCTGCACGCCGCCCAGGCGCACCGAAGTGCTCCAGGGCAAGGCGCCGCTGATCACGTCGCCCGCTTCATAGGTCAACAGGCGTTCATCGTCGGAGAATCGCCAGGTGGTGTCGTACCGCCGATAGCCGTTGTACAGGTTGCTGCCGGCGGTTTCCCGGCCAATGGTGGTGCGGTATTGGCCGGTGTTGGACAACGTGCCCCAGGTATCGAACAAGCGCACTTCGTTGAAGATACCGAGGTAGGTGCCCGCATCGTCGGTGTCGTTGAGGTAGGCGTCATAGTTGAGCAACGCGCCGAAACTGGTCAGCGCCTGGGTGCGTGGGTAGTTGTTGCGGCTGCCGATAAATTGCTCCGGCAGCCAGGCCGGCGGCACGCTCAATACCAGGCGCTGGCCCTGGCTGTCGTAATCGGTGTGCAGGCCGGGAAAGCTTTCCAGCGCAACCTCGCCAGGCATGTCGCCAGGCACGCTCCCAGGCACATCCCCAGGCAACTTCACACCAACCTCCTGCAACACCGACGCCGGCAAAAACAACTGCCCGGCACGCTGATTGACGGCGACCACACGGCCGGTGTCCATCTGGTTGACCACCAACTCCAGGAACAACTGCGCATCGGCAACAGCCTCCATGCTGCTGGGCGGGGGCGGCAACGGCGCAGCGAAGCCCGGCGGCGCCGGCACCAAGCCAGACAAACCGCCCACCACCCACATCGATCGCCATAGACATCGAGCCCGATCCTGGCTCACCAAGGCTTTGTGTCCATCAATGGACATCTCCATCCGTATTTAACACCAGGGCCTACTCCATGCCCTGCCACACTGAGTCAGCGTGTCGGTGCGAGGCTCTCCATTTGCGTTGCCCCATTGATGCGCACCTGCAACGGCTGATCGGCCGGCAAACCGTCCGGCACCGGCCAGCGCATGGTCGCGCCCGGCAGCACATAGCCCATCAGGCCTTCCACCAAAGGCCGCGGCTGGCCGCCCTGCTTGAACGTGGCATCGGTGAGGCGCGCATGCACGGCGCCCTGGTTGCGCATCTCGACGTAGTTGCGCCCGCCCACGCTGACTTTTTTCCAGCTTAAATCCGGCTTGCCGGCGGTTTTCGGGTCGCGGTCCCGGGTGCCGTCAACCTTGCTCCACAAGCCCGGGCCGTAGGCAAACAACGGCACCGAATAGCGCATCTGGAAACGGATCGCGGCGGCCGTCTTGCCATCCGCCGGCGCCGGTGGGGGCGTGGCCAAAGGGATCTCATCGATGATGATGCGGTACGCCAGCTCCTGGCCGGGCGGCACGTCTTTGGTTCGGGTCAGACGCACCAATTGCTTTTGCCCAGGCTCGATTTTCGCCACCGGCGGGCTGCCAATCACATCGCGCTGGTTCTGGTATTGTTCGTCAAAACCACTCTGGGTCCAGGCAAACACCCGGATCTGCAGGTTGGCGGTCTCGGTGCCGCGGTTCTCCAGCCACAGCGCGCTGGCCTGTTGGTCGGCCTCCAGCACCGGGTCGATCGGCCAGATCAGCACCGAACTGGCCGCCAGGGCCTGCCCCGCCGCCAACATCAACAACCCGCTCAAACCCGCTGCCCACCCGTACCGGGAAGCTGCAAACATAGATCTCACTCCTTATACCGTTCGCCTTACCACGACAGCTGCACCTGCAACGTGTCGCTGTACGTCCCCCCAGGCTGGTTACCCGGTAATTGCACTCGCCCATAAATCGGCAAGCTGATGTTGTTGGCGTTGCTGTAGGCCACGCTCACGCTTTGGCTGATGCCCAGGCTCTGACTGAACGCCGCGTCCCGAAACAATTGATAAGCCACTTGGGCAGTGCCGCTATTGAGCTGCATCCGCCGTCCGCTGTTGTTATGCAACCCACCATCGACACTCATGCTCAGCGCCACCCCCGGCGTGCATTGCAAGGTCACGCCGCCCGCCAGCGCGACAGACGCCGTACTGGTGGCCAACGCCGAATAGGTGCCGAACGCCAGGCTGCCGTAATTGCTGCCGCCGCCGACCACCAGGCACCCTGGCGTGATCGTCGCGCTGACCTGGAACGACTGGCTGGTCACCGCCAACAGCGACAGCGGCGCTCCCCAGCCGATGCACACCGCCAACGCCGCCCATGCTGAACGCCCCATAGCCCTTAGAACGTCAGGGTCACGTTAACCGTGTCGGTGTAAGTACCGGCCGGCAAGCCCGCCTTGCCATTGGCCTTGCCGTAGATATTCACGGCCTGGGCCACGCCGGTGCTCGGCGCCAGGTTAATCACCCCGCCGATGGCCAGCAGCGTCGAGTGGCCGCTGTCGGTGTACAGGTCATACGGCACGTAGTTGGCCACCCCGTCATACAGCGCGCGGCCACCGCCCACGGACTGGCCATCGTGGGCACCGGCAGACACCGTCAACGTCGGTGACGTACCCGCCGAACACAGAATCGACAACGCCCCGCCACCGCCGCCCAGCACCTGGCCGTCGGCTTCGGTGAACAGGCTGTTGGCGGTACCGAAGTTCAAGTTACCGAAGCTCATCCCGCCGGTGGCTGCGGCGCCGTTGACCTGGCAGCTGCTGGTGAGCACCAGGGTGGCGCTGACCGTACCGGCCACCGTCGCGGCCTGTGCGCCCGACACCCACGCCAACGCCATCAATGGAAAAACCGCCTTCGCTATACATGCATGCATGATGTCCATCCTCATGGTTTACCAATCCAGAGTCACCGTCAGGGTGTCTGTGTAGATGCCGGCCGGTAAGGCCCTGGTATTCGCCACCACCGAGCCGAATACCGGGATCGGTACTTGTGTGCCCTTGGTCACGACGAAATTACGTTGCTCGCCAATGCTGTAGCTGCGTCGGCCGAGCGGGTCAGCCGAGAGTTGATAGGGAATGGTCTGGCGCCCGTTACTCAGGCGCCTTGTAGTGCCGTCACCATGGGCACCGCCGTCGATGGTCACGGTGAAGCTGCTGACCACCGAGGGGTTGCAGGACACCGAAAGCGGCGCCTTGCTGCCATCGGTAACGCCCGCGCCCAAGGGGTTGTTCCATGTAGGGCCCTGGCTGCCGAAATCCAGCAGCGCGCTGCCGCCTGCGGGGCTCACCGGCGCGCTCTCGATGTCTTTGCTCACCTGGCAACTGGCGGTAATGACCAGCCGTGCGTGGATCTGCCCGGCAACGGCCGCCTGGGCGTCATCGGCCAGCAGCAACAGCCCGCCCATGGCCGCCAGGGCCCAACTGCGGCTTACCATGTGACGGTGACCTTGAGCAGGTCGGTGTAGCGACCGACCGCCGGAATATCCTTGAGCGGCTCAATGCGCCCATACAGCGGCAGGTCGACACTGCCGGAGTCCGGCACACGCCCACTCAGCGGCTCGTTGACCGGCAAGGCAATACGCCGCGCAGCGTCGGCATAAATACGGTAGGGAATCGGTTTGCTCGAAGGGGTTGCGGCACTCAGGTAGCGCACTTCGCCGGTGCCGCCATGCAGGCCGCCGTCAACGCGCAGTTGGTAAGGGGTGTCGGGGTTGCACTCCAGACGCGGCTGGCGCTGGCTGATCAGCGCCGCACTCAGCGGCCCGGCCGGGTCATCCAGACGCGGGCCGCTGCCGAAATCCAATACACCCAGTTGCTCGATGCCCGCACTGCGGGTGGTGCCCACCAGCTGGCAGCCCCGCTGCACGTCGATGCGCACCTCCACCTGGAGTTGCGCAGCGTAAATCGTGCTGCAGAGCATCGTGCCCATGACTGCCAAAACGCCTCGTCCCTTCACTGCCCCAAATCCTTGTACAGGGGTGACTGCTCTGTAAGAGGTTAGCCACAAAGGGCGAAACTGCCAGTCTGGGCCGGTTGGCAGGCGTAACATGCCATTTCGAGATAGCGGGGGGCGCCGTTCTGTATTGGTCAAATCGACGTGAGCGCCCTAAAGTGGGCAACCACCGAAATACAGAGTGACGTGCATTGGCTGTGCTTTCCCTGATTCAGCGTCTGCTGGGCAAAAAAACCGCGCTGGCGGGCGCCTCGCCTATCCCGGCGTTCTTTGAAAACAAGGCCCGAGACCAGGGCTATACCCTCAGCGCCGGCCAAACCCGGGCGATTGCCGCCCTCGCCCGCGAGACCCGGCACCTGCTCGCCGGCCAGCCCACGCGCAGCCTGTACCTGCACGGCCCGGTGGGGCGTGGCAAAAGCTGGTTGCTCGATGGGTTTTTCCAGGCGCTGCCGATTACGCAAAAGCGGCGCGTGCACTTCCACACATTTTTCACCCGCCTGCACCAAGGCATGTTCCAGCACCGTGAACAGGACGACGCCTTGGGCGTGACGCTGGACGCGCTGCTGGCCGATTGCCGAGTGCTGTGTTTCGACGAGTTTCACGTCCACGATATCGGCGACGCCATGCTCATCAGCCGCTTGTTCCAGGCCTTGTTCCAGCGTGGCGTGCTGCTGTTGGTGACCTCCAATTACGCCCCCGAGGGCCTGCTGCCCAACCCGCTGTACCACGAGCGCTTCAAGCCGGTGATCAACTTGATCGCCACGCGCATGCAGGTGCTGGAAGTCAGCTCCCCCGAGGATTTTCGCAGCTTGCCCCAGGCCCATGCCGAGCAGCGCTTCACCGGCGGCCAGTATGTATGGCCGGGTAACGCCGCCCAGCGCGAAGCCCTCGGGCTGCCCGCCACGCCTGGCCCGGCGCAAACCCTGAAGGTCGGCAACCGCCAATTGCTCTGCCGCAGCCATCAGGCGCGCAGCATCCTGTTCACCTTCAACGACCTGTGTGAACAGCTCACCGCCGTGATGGATTACCTGTTGTTGTGCGAGGACTTCGACCACTGGATCGTCGACGGCCTGCCCCCCTTGGCCGACTGCCCGATCGCCGTGCAACAGCGCTTTATCAACCTGGTGGACGTGCTCTACGACCAGGACAAACGCCTGACCCTGATCGGCCCGCACCCCTTGGCCCGCGCTCTGGAAGGCCAGGCCATCGACCTTGCCCGCACCGCCAGCCGGCTGTACCAATTACACACGGTGTGCCCGCAACCCGCGCCCGACCCGGTATCATGAGCGCTTTTTACGCCCATCTTGCCGAGTGACCGCGCCGTTCATGAATACCCTCGCCCAACTCAAGGCTGGCCAATTGGCCGGTATTACACGCCTGGACCTGTCTTGCGGGCTGACCGAATTCCCGCCGGAAATCTTCGCGCTGGCCGACAGCCTGGAAATCCTCAACCTTACCGGCAACGCCTTGAGCCGCCTGCCCGACGACCTGCATCGGCTGTCGCGCCTGCGCGTGCTGTTCTGCTCGGACAACGCCTTCACTGAGCTGCCCGCCTGCCTGGGTCAGTGCGCCAACCTGAGCATGATCGGCTTCAAGGCCAACCAGATCAGCCATGTACCCGCCGCCGCATTGCCGCCACAGTTACGCTGGCTGATCCTCACCGACAACTGCATCAGCCAGTTGCCCGGCGAGCTGGGCGAGCGGCCCCTGCTGCAAAAGCTGATGCTGGCCGGCAATCACCTGACGGACCTGCCGCCTAGCCTGGTCAACTGCAAAAACCTCGAACTGCTGCGCATCGCCTCCAACCGCTTCACTCAACTGCCGCCATGGCTGCTGACGCTGCCGAGCCTGACCTGGCTGGCCTATGCCGGTAACCCGGTGGAAATGGCCGTTGAAGTGGCGAACGACGATGCAACGCCGAATATCCCCTGGTCTGAACTGGAACTGGGCGAAGTGTTGGGCGAAGGCGCTTCGGGGATCATCCGCAAGGCGCTGTGGAAGCCGCAAGCGTTGCCGGTCGCGGTCAAACTCTACAAAGGCACAATCACCAGCGATGGCTCGCCGCTGCATGAAATGCAGGCCTGCATCGCCGCCGGGCTGCACCCGAACCTGATCAAGGTGGAGGGGCGCGTGATCGGCCACCCGGAAGACCAGGCGGCCCTGGTGATGGACCTGATCGACCCGAGTTACCGCAACCTCGCAGCCTTGCCGAGCCTGGCGTCATGCACCCGCGACATCTACGCGCCGGGTACGCACTTCAGCGCTGAAGTGGCCTTGCGCATGGCGCGCGGCATCGCCTCGGTAGCGGCGCACCTGCACCGGCACGGCATCACCCACGGCGACCTGTACGGCCACAATATCCTGTGGAATGCCGCGGGTGACTGTCTGCTCGGGGACTTTGGCGGGGCGTCGTTCCATGGGACGGCGGACACCCTGGAAACCAGGGCCTTGCGGCGCATTGAAGTGCGTGCGTTCGGGATATTGCTGGGGGAATTGCTGGAGCGGGTAGACGAAGGTTTCGACAGTAAAGCGCTGGTGGCGCTGCAACAAAGCTGCTGCCAGCCCGATGTGTTAGCGCGACCGAGCTTTGAAGAGATCGACGCGCTGCTGCAATCGCTGCAACACCACTAAACAATGTGGGAGCAAGCCCGCTCCCACATTTTTTGCCGGCATTTATTCAGCTATAAATCAGCCAGCCAACCCGACAAACATATCCTGCACGTCATCATGGTTGTCCAACCCTTCCAGGAAGGCTTCGACTTCAGCCATCTGCTCATCGGTCAAACCGCTTACCGGGTTCTTCGAGATGTAGCCCAGCTTGGCCGACAACACGGTGAACCCCTGCTCCGGCAGGGCTTTTTGCACCGCGTCGAGGTCGGTGGTTTCGGTGATGAACAAGGTGCTGCCTTCTTCTTCGCCGTCTTCAAAGTCCTGCGCACCGGCTTCGATGGCGGCCATTTCCGGGTCGGCGTCCGGGCTGTCCGGCGAGGCTTCGATCAGGCCGACGTGGTTGAAGTCCCACGCTACGGAACCGGAAGCGCCAAGCTGGCCCTTACGGAACGCCACGCGGATTTCCGCCACGGTGCGGTTGATGTTGTCGGTCACGCACTCGACGATCAGCGGCACTTGGTGCGGGGCAAAACCTTCGTAGGTCACGCGGTGGTACTGCACGGTTTCACCGAGCAGACCGGCGCCTTTCTTGATCGCGCGTTCCAGGGTTTCCTTGGGCATCGAGGCTTTTTTAGCCTGCTCGACCACCAAACGCAGGTGGGCGTTGGTCGCGGTGTCAGCGCCGTTGCGGGCGGCGATGGTGATTTCTTTCACCAACTTGCCGAAGATCTTGCCCTTGGCATTGGATGCCGCTTCTTTATGTTTGACTTTCCACTGTGCGCCCATGACTCACTCTCTTTTCGTCCATCGCGCCGAAACGTCTACTGGCCGGCGCTTTGGGGGCAGAGTTTATAGCGCAAAAACACTCTAATCCACCAAAAAACCGGCCAGGTGCCTCAGGTGCGCAAGGGTTTGATGGTGACGTCACGCTCTGGCACAAAGTCGCCGACCTGGGCCAGCACCGCGGGTCTGGCGTTCCAGTAAGGCATCAGCACCAGCGAAGAAAACAACGCCGCGCCGGCAAATACGATAAACACCGTGACCGTATCGAAGTAGCCCGGCAGCAGGCCGCCAAGGATCGCCCCCACCGAACCGCAGCCGTTCACAAAGCCTGCCGCCGTGGCGCCGGCCTTGGCGGTGCCGAAGTCGATGGCCGCCGTGCTGCTGATCATCGAGTCCGGTCCGTAAAGGGTCAGGCCCATCATAAACAGCAAGGCCATCACCAGCATCACGCTGCCGGTGTGCAGCGCGCCCATGAACAACGCCAGGGCCACGGTCAGCGCCAGCAGGCTGAGCACACAGGCCGGCATGCGCCGGGCGCCGAAGAGTTTGTCGGACGCCAGCCCGATCATGATCGGCCCCAGCAGCCCGGCCAGCTCGAACGCCGTGGGCACGATGGCCGCACCGACCTTGCCCACCGAGGGCATTTGCTCATAAACGATCACCGGCCCCCACAACAGGATCGCGTAACGCGCCGGTTTCAACAGAAAGTACGCCAGGCCCAAAGTCAGCACCGTGCGGTTACGCAGGATCGCGCGCAGCGGTTCCAGCACGCTGACCCGCTGTGCGTCGCCCGCCACGACCGGCTCCGGCTCAACCGCCGGCAAGCCGACATCCTGCGGTGTATTGCGCTGGAAGATAAAGAACAGCACGGCCACCACCGCCACCACCGCTGCACTGGAAATAAACGCCGCATGCCAAGTGCCGATCAGCGTATAGGCCCACCAGCCGGCGAAGGGCGATGCCACCAGGCCACCAAAGGCGTAGCACGAACTCCACAACCCCAGCACCCGCCCGCGTTGCTGCGACGGGAAGAAACTGCCGAGGTTCTTGCACAGCCCCGACCAGCCGGTGGACTGCGCCAGCCCCTGGATCAACATGCAACTGATAAAGATCGGCAAGGTGGCAAAGGTGCCCATCACCAACGCCGCCGCGGCGGAAATCAACAACCCGCCCAGCACCACCACCCGTGGCCCGAAGCGGTCGGCGAGCATGCCCCAGGTGAACTGCCCCACCGCATAGGCCGCCAGGTACAGGCCATCGAGGTTGGCCATCATCATTTTATCGAGGGGAAAACTGGGGTCATCGACGATGCCCAGCTTGGCCACCGAAAACGCTTTGCGAGTGAAATAGAACGCGGCGTACGCCAGCCAGGTGATGGCAAAAATCTGCACGCGCCAACGCTTGATGCTACCCGTTTGGATATTCATGGTGGTTCTGACCTCAGGTGAGTGTGCCGGCAGGATCGAGAAGCAAATGCCTGTTGTTTTTATGGTTGAGCACTGCAATGCCAAGCCCTGGAGGGCGCGGCATTGGTCAGATGGGTCCGGCTTGGCAGAACCCATGGCCACCGAGGTTGTAGGACTCAACCTTCGGCGACTGGGGCGTATCAAAGCAATGGCTGACTAATAGGTAAAATCGATTTATCGTATTTCAACTATAAGCTCAGCTTGTAAGAGGATTTGCGATGTCGGTTTCCCACGCCCAACTCAAAGCCTTCCACGCCGTGGCCGTACACGGCAGTTTCACTCAGGCCGCCGAACGCCTGTTCCTCACGCAGCCGGCGATTTCCGACCAAGTGCGCAAGCTCGAAGAACGTTTCGGCGTGCTGCTGTTTCACCGCAACAAAAGGGCCGTGCGCCTTACCGACCTGGGCGAACGCCTGCTCGGCATCACCCAGCGCCTGTTTGTGATCGAGGCCGAAGCAGAAGAGCTGCTGCAAGACTCCCGCGCCCTGCTCACCGGCACCCTCACCCTGGCCGTGGACGCGCCCGTGCATGTGTTGCCGCAGATCGCACGCTTCTGCCAGTTGTACCCAGGCATCAGCGTGAAGATCGAAACCGGCAACACCGACGAGTCGCTGTTTCGCCTGTACAACTACCAGGCCGACCTGGCCCTGCTGGGGCGCGATGTCGACGATGAACGCCTGCTGTCGTTGCCGCTGCCCGATGAGCAGCTGCTCGCCTTTGTGGCACGCAACCACCCGTGGGCCGGGCGTGAATCCATCTGCCTGGCCGACCTGGATGACACACCGCTGGTGCTGCGGGAAATCGGCTCGGTCACCCGCCAGACCCTGGAGCAGGAAATGCGCCAGGCCGGGCTGCGCATTCGCCCGGCGATCCAGGTCGAAGGCCGCGAAGCCGCGCGGGAGGCGGTGGTGGTGGGGATTGGCGTGGGCGTGGTGTCGGCAGCGGAACTCGGCGCCGACTCGCGGGTGTATGCCATGCCGATCCGCGATTGCAGCCAGCGCATGAAGGAAACGCTGGTGTGCCTCAAGGAGCAGAGTTCGCGGCGGGTGGTGGCGACGTTTCTGGATATTGTGCGGGACAGTTTGCGCTGAGTTTGCAAGCTATTGTGGCGAGCAGGCTTGCCACAAAGGGAGATTGGGTTGCCTCGGATACCTCAAGACGCCAACTCAAAAAACGCCTGAATCAAGCGCAACGAGCGGCGCCGCTCCAAGCAGCCGAGCATATGCCGGTTCAACAACCCATCACCCTGAATCGCCACCGCCTGCACGCGCGGGTCCTGGCTGACCTCCATCGACGACACCACGCCCACGCCCAACTCGGCCGCCACGGCCTCGGTCACCGCCTCGCGGCTGTCCAGTTCCAGCAGCACCTTGGGCTGCACACCCGCGACCTCACACGCCTCATCGAAAGTACGCCGCGTGATAGAGCTGGGCTCGCGCAGCACCATGATCACCTCGTTGAGCTGTTCCAGACGAATGCCCTTGGGCAAGGCCGCCCACGGGTGGCTGGCCGGGACCAGTGCGCAAATCCGCGACTCACTCAACGGCTGCAGGTGCAGGCCATTGCGCGGTTCCACCTCCGTCAGCACCGCCACATCCGCGTGCTCGGAGAGCAGTGCCGCCAGGGTTTCCTGGGCATTGCCCAGGCGCAGGTTCACGGTGATGCCGGGGTAACGGGCACGCAGGCTGGCGATCATCGGCATCACCAGGTGCGGGCCGTCTGCCGCTACTTCCAGGCGCCCGGTGAGCAACTGTCGATTGGCTTCAAGCAGCAGCTGCGCCTCGTCCACCAGGCCGAAAATCGCCCGGGTAATCGCCGCCAGGCGCGTGCCCTCCTCGGTCAACTCCACCCGCCGGGCGGTGCGACGCAACAGTGCGATCTGGTAGTGCTCTTCCAGGGCCTTGATATGCCCGGTCACCGCCGGCTGGCTGATGAACAACCGTGCGGCGGCACGGGTAAAGCTGCCCTCGCGGGCCACGGCATCGAATGCACGCAGTTGGAACAAATTCATAGCTATCGGCCTCACTGATAGCTTGCATAACAACAAACAATTTGATTGATGACAAGCCAAACTGCAATTTAGGCGCCGTAGCTTCACCCCCCAATGACCTTGCGAGGACTTGAGATGAGCACTGCCGCGCCGATCCTGCTGACCCCTGGCCCCTTGACCACTTCGAACCGCACCCGTCAGGCAATGATGGTGGATTGGGGGTCATGGGATGAGCGTTTCAACCAACTGACCGCCAGCGTCTGCACACAATTGCTGGCGATCCTGCACGCCACCGACAGCCACCACTGCGTGCCCCTGCAAGGCAGCGGCACCTTTGCCGTCGAAGCGGCCATTGGCACCCTGGTGCCGCGCAACGGCAAGGTACTGGTGCTGATCAACGGCGCCTACGGCAAGCGCCTGGCGAAGATCTGCGAAGTGCTCGGCCGCGATTTCAGTACCTTCGAAACCGCTGAAGACGAGCCCACCACCGCCGCCGACGTCGACCGCCTGCTGCACGCCGACCCAGCCATCACTCACGTCGCGCTGATCCACTGCGAAACCAGCACCGGCATTCTCAACCCGCTGCCGGACATCGCGCAGGTGGTTAAACAGCACGATAAACGCCTGATCATCGACGCCATGAGCTCCTTCGGCGCGCTGGCGATCGACGCCCGCGCAGTGCCGTTTGACGCGCTGATCGCCGCCTCGGGCAAGTGCCTGGAAGGCGTGCCGGGCATGGGTTTTGTCTTCGCCGACAAACAGGCACTGGCGGGCGCTCAAGGCAACTGCCATTCCCTGGCGATGGACCTGTTCGACCAGCACAGCTACATGGCCAAGACCGGCCAATGGCGCTTCACCCCGCCGACCCACGTGGTCGCCGCGCTGCACGAAGCCTTGCTGCAATACCAGGAAGAAGGCGGCCTGCCCGCGCGTCACCAACGCTACGCCGACAACTGCCAGACGCTGCTCGACGGCATGGCCGCACTCGGCCTGCGCAGCTTCCTGCCAGCTGCCATCCAGGCGCCGATCATTGTCACCTTCCATGCACCAAAAGACCCTCGCTACCAGTTCAAGGACTTCTACGAACGGGTCAAGGCCAAGGGTTTCATTCTCTACCCCGGCAAATTGACCCAGGTAGAAACCTTCCGCGTCGGCTGCATCGGCCACGTCGACGCGCAGGGCATGCAGGCGGCAGTCGAGGCGATCGGCCAGGTGCTGCAAGAAATGGAAGTGCTGGACATCTGATTGCCCCCATTACCTACAGGATTTGAACCATGAACTATCAAAACCCCAACACCCTCCAGGCCGTGATCCTCGACTGGGCCGGCACCGTGGTCGACTTCGGCTCTTTCGCGCCCACGCAGATCTTTGTCGAGGCGTTTGCCGAGTTCGACGTGCAAGTCTCCATCGAAGAAGCCCGTTGCCCGATGGGCATGGGCAAGTGGGACCATATCCGCACCCTGTGCGACCAACCGCAGGTGGCCGAACGTTACCGCAAGGCCTTCGGCCGCACGCCGACCGATGACGACGTGACCTCGATCTACCAGCGCTTCATGCCCTTGCAGATCGAGAAAATCGCCGAGCACTCGGCGCTGATCCCCGGCGCCCTCGACACTATCGCGCGCCTGCGTGTGCAAGGCATCAAGATCGGCTCCTGCTCCGGCTACCCCAAGCAGGTGATGGACAAGGTGGTCGCCCTGGCCGCCACCAACGGCTACATCGCCGACCACGTGGTCGCCACCGACGAAGTGCCCAACGGCCGCCCTTGGCCGGCCCAGGCGCTGGCCAACGTGATCGCGCTGGGCATTGACGATGTGGCGGCGTGCGTGAAGGTCGACGACACCGTGCCGGGCATCCTCGAAGGCCGTCGCGCCGGCATGTGGACCGTGGCACTGACCTGCTCCGGCAATGCACTGGGCCTGACCTATGAACAGTTTCGTGACCTGGACGCTGCCGCCCTGGCCAGTGAGCGCACACGCATCGAAAAGCTGTTCGAAGGCTCGCGCCCGCACTACCTGATCGACACCCTCAACGACCTGCCGGCGGTGATCACCGATATCAACCAGCGCCTGGCCCGCGGTGAAATGCCGCAAAGCCACTGATTGAAATCAAAACAACGGCATTTACGCCAGGCGAACCACTCAAAACCGGCATACAGTTAAAGGACTCCATCGCGAAAGAATGGAGGTATGCCCTGATGAGTGAGGAACACAGCGATGCCGTGGAAAAACGCCGATACCCGCTACAGCACCATGTCGATTGCGCTGCACTGGTTGATGGTGGTGCTGCTGGCGGTGGTTTACGCCTGCATAGAGTTACGCGGCCAGTTCCCTAAAGGCAGTGGTGCGCGAACCCTGATTGTCGAAATGCACTTTATGTTCGGCCTTACCGTGTTTGTGCTGGTGTGGCTGCGCCTGTTTGCCCGCAGCCTGGGGGTTGCGCCGAAGATCGTGCCCACACCGCCGCAATGGCAGACGGTGTTGGCCACACTGATGCACGTTGCGTTGTACGCGTTGATGATCGGCATGCCGATTGCGGGATGGCTGATCGTCAGTGCCGAAGGGCATTCGGTGATGTTTTATGGGATTGAGTTGCCGCCGTTGATTGCGGAAAACAAAGCGCTGGCCAAGGAGATTGAGAGTTGGCATGTGCTCTTCGGCAAGGTTGGTTATTGGCTGATCGGGCTGCATGCGCTGGCGGGGATCTTCCATCACTACATCCTGCGCGATAATACGGCTTTGCGAATGATGCCAGGTGGGAGCTTACGCTAGGTGGTAAAGCCTCGGCGGCCTTGCAGGCCGCCGGTGTGCACGAAAATCAGGCGGGTGCCGGGGGTGAAGCGTCCGGCCTCGATCTGGTGTTTCAACGCCAGGAGTGCCTTGCCGGTATAGAGCGGTTCAAGCGTTACACCACAGGCTTGTTCAGTGGTTTGGATAAAGTCGAGCAATACCGGGTCGACCTTGGCAAAACCCCCTCGGCTCGCCTCCAGCAGCTCATAACCGCCCGGCACAATCGCCTGCACATTCTGTGCAACTCCATGATCATCCGGCACGGCCATTGCGCCATACACCGGATGCGCGCCCGCCTCGGCCAGCGCCAACCCGGCCAGCGTGGTGCCCGTCCCTGCTGCCAGCCACCACCCGTGGTAATCGTCCCAGCCCAGACGGCTCAATTGCGCCCGCACGTGCTCAACCAACACCCCGCAACCCACGGCACCCGCCAACCCGCCGCCGCCTTCGGGCACGGGATACAGATCGGGGTACTGTTCGCGCCACTGCAACCAAAAACCCGGCTCATGCCGCGCGCGATAGCCGCCATAACCCAGCCAATGCAGCTGCATGCCGAAGGCTTTGAGGTCCAGCACAGTGGGCGTGTCTTGAGGATGGCCGCGCAACAGGCCGACGGTGGTGAAACCAAAGCGTTTGCCGGCGGCCGCCAGGGCGTGCAAGTGGTTGGAGTGGGCGCCACCGAGGCTGATGATGCCGCGCGCGCCGGCGGTTTGCGCGTGGGCCAGGTGCTCGGTGAGCTTGAACCACTTGTTGCCGCTGATCAGCGGGTCGATGCGGTCCAGGCGCAGCACGGCCAACTCGACGCCGTTCAGCCAGTCGAGCTGCAACGGTTCAAGGGGTGCCTGGGGAAGCCAGTCGAAGGGGCCCATCGAGCGGTATCTGCATGAAAAAAGGGGCGGTAGTCTAACACCGCCCCTGTCGTCGTTTTACAACTCGGCCGCCAGGCGCGAACCCTGGTTGATGGCGCGCTTGGCATCCAGTTCGGCTGCCACATCGGCGCCGCCGATCAGGTGCACGTTCTGGCCGGCAGCGACCAGCCCATCCTGCAGTTCGCGCAGCGGGTCTTGCCCGGCGCAGATGACGATATTGTCGACGGCCAGCACCTGCGGCTCGCCGTCGGCGCCGATGCGGATATGCAGGCCTTCGTCATCAATCTTCAGGTACTCGACACTGTTGAGCATCTGCACCTGCTTGTTCTTCAAGCCTGTGCGGTGGATCCAGCCGGTGGTCTTGCCCAGGCCGTCGCCGACCTTGGAGGTCTTGCGTTGCAGCAGGAACACTTCACGCGCCGGTGCATGGGGTTGCGGCTTGATGCCGGCCACGCCGCCACGGGCTTGCAGCTGGGTGTCGATGCCCCACTCTTTCCAGAACGCTTCGCGGTCCAGGCTGGTGGACACGCCCGCGTGCACGAGGAACTCGCAGACGTCGAAGCCGATGCCGCCGGCGCCGATCACCGCCACGCGCTTGCCCACCGGCTTGCGCTCCAGAATCACGTCCAGGTAGCTCAGCACCTTGGCGTTATCGACGCCCGGAATCGCCGGGGTGCGCGGCGCAATGCCGGTGGCCAGGATGATCTCGTCGTAACCGCCCGCCGCCAGTTGCGCCACATCCACGCGGGTGTTGAGGCACAGCTCAACATGGGTGGTCTGCAATTTGCGCTTGAAGTAACGCAGGGTTTCGAAGAACTCTTCTTTGCCCGGCACGCGCTTGGCGATATTGAACTGGCCGCCGATCTCACTGGCCGAATCGAACAAGGTCACCTGGTGGCCGCGCTCAGCCGCCACGGTAGCCGCCGCCAGCCCCGCTGGCCCGGCGCCGACCACCGCGATTTTCTTGATCTGCTTGACCGGCAGGTAGTTCAGCTCGGTCTCGTAGCAGGCACGCGGGTTGACCAGGCAGGTGGTCAGTTTGCCGCCAAAGGTGTGGTCCAGGCAGGCCTGGTTGCAGCCGATGCAGGTATTGATTTCATCCGCGCGGCCGGCAGCAGCCTTGTTGACGAATTCCGGGTCGGCCAGGAACGGCCGCGCCATCGAGACCATGTCCGCATCGCCTTCGGCCAGAATCTGCTCGGCAATTTCCGGGGTGTTGATGCGGTTGGTGGTGATCAGCGGAATCTGCACCGCGCCACGCAGCTTGGCGGTGACTTTGCTGAACGCGCCACGTGGCACCTTGGTGGCGATGGTGGGGATACGCGCTTCGTGCCAACCGATACCGGTGTTGATAATGCTCGCACCCGCGCCTTCGATAGCCTTGGCCAGTTGCACGATCTCTTCCCAGGTGCTGCCGCCTTCCACCAGGTCGAGCATCGACAGGCGGAAGATAATGATGAAATTCGGGCCGACGGCCTCGCGCACCCGGCGCACGATGTCCACGGCCAGGCGCATGCGGTTTTCGTAGCTGCCACCCCAACGGTCGGTGCGGTGGTTGGTCTGGGCGGCGAGGAACTGGTTAATGAAGTAGCCTTCGGAACCCATGATTTCCACGCCGTCGTACTCGGCCAGCTGGGCCAGCAAGGAGCAGGTGACAAAATCCTGGATCTGCTTCTCGATGCCCTCCTCGTCCAGCTCTTTGGGCTTGAACGGGTTGATCGGCGCCTTAATTGCGCTCGGGGCTACCTGCTTGGGGCTGTAGGCATAACGCCCGGCGTGGAGGATCTGCATGCAGATCTTGCCGCCGGCTTCGTGCACGGCCTGGGTCACAATCTTGTGCTTTTGCGCTTCTGCGTCGGTGGTCAGCTTGGCGGCACCGGCGTACACGCCGCCTTCATCGTTCGGGCCGATGCCACCGGTGACCATCAGGCCAACCCCGCCACGGGCGCGCTCGGCAAAATACGCGGCCATGCGTTCGAAACCGCCGGGCTTTTCTTCCAGGCCGGTGTGCATCGAGCCCATCAGGGTGCGGTTGCGCAAGGTGGTAAAACCCAGGTCCAACGGGGCCAGCAGGTGCGGGTAGGCAGCAGCGGTCATGGTACAGCTCCACAACGGATCATCACGGGACGTGGCAGGCTCGAATGGCGCGCCATCGGTTTATGTCCCACAGACTAAGAGGCGATGGACGACCGCTCAATGACCGTAACTGACAAGTTATTGATCCAAATGCACAGTGCCCCTTGGCAAGCCGGTGCATCAGCCCTACCCTAGTCGGCGAACCCTGCACACGGTCTGTTGTCTGTTGCCCCATGCGTAAACTTCTAGCGTTCACCGTCTCCATGGCCCTGGTTGCCGCCGTCGCCGCGTATCTGGTCTGGACCCAGGAGCGCCCTGTGGCGCATTACCTGTCGGACCTGCGCATCACCCTGGCCGTCAACGAAGGCGAGCCCGCCGACCGTGGCAACCTGCTGGGCATCCAACCCGAGCTGTTCCCTGCCGATTACCAGAGCCTGGAACGCCTGCACCTGAAACTCTCGGCCTACCTGCAAAAGGCCCGCGACCAAGGGTTGATCAACCCCAAAACCATCGTCGTGTTGCCGGAACATATCGGCACCTGGCTGATGCTCAGCGGCGAAAAGAACGAGCTGTACCAGGCCACCCACCTCAAGGATGCGATGAATTGGCTGTCGGCCAGCAACCCGTTGCAGTTTGCCCGCGCCTGGATCAGTGCCAAAGGCGATAACCGTATGGACGACGCCTACCTGCGCATGAAGGCACCGGCCATGGCCCGCGACTATCAAGTGCTGTTCGGCGGCCTGGCCAAAGAATTTGGCGTGACCCTGGTGGCCGGCTCCATCGCGCTGCCCAACCCCAGTGTCAGCCAGGGCCAACTGCACATCGGCCACGGTGCGCTGTACAACGCCAGCGTGGTGTTTGCCGCCGATGGCCTGCCCATCGGCGCCCCCCAGCGCCAGCTTTACCCCATCTACGATGAGCGCGGTTTTATTGCACCGGGTGACGAAAATATCGTCAGCGTGGTCGACACCCCGGCCGGGCGCCTGGGCATCCTGATCGGCAGCGACAGCTGGTACCCGGACAACTACCGCAAACTCAACGAGCAAGGTGCGCAACTGGTCGCCGTACCGGCCTTCGTCACCGGCCGCGACACCTGGGACCGGCCATGGCGCGGCTTTAAAAGCGTGTCCACGCCGCCGGAAATCAGCCTCAAGCCCGAAGAACTCAGTGAAGGCGAGGCTTGGCGCCGCCTCACCCTGATCAGCCAGCAGCCCATCAGCCAGGCCAGCGCCGGCATGAGTGTGTTCCTGCGTGGGCAGTTCTGGGACCTGGGCACCGCCGGGCACAGCTTTCTCAGCAATGACGGGCACGTCACTGCGGGCAACGACGCCCGTGGCGCGCGCCTGCTGAATATCTGGCTGTAACGCCGTGAAGCCGGTGCGCCTTGGGGATTTGTCGGTGGGCTTTGTACAGTCCCTTGCCGACGCCGTCCACAGCCATGGCCTGGACCCGCAACCGCTGCTGCTGCAATACGGCCTGGACCCGGCGCGCCTTGCCGAAGCCGGGGCGCGGTTGTCGATCCCGCGCTACATGCGCCTGGGCCACGCCGCCATCCAACTGACCGGCGACCCCGGCCTGGGCCTGCGCATGGGTCAATTGAGCCGTCTGAGCCAGGCGGGATTGGCTGGCGTCACCGCCGCACAGGCGCCCAACGTACGCGAAGCGGCGCGCGCACTGACACGGTTTGAAGCGCTGTACGGCTCCAACTATCGCGGGCAGTCGAGCTTTCACGAAGATGCCGAAGGCGCCTGGCTGCGCTTCTATTCCATCAGCCCATACAACGCCTACAACCGCTTTGTGGTGGACTCGATCATCGCCGGCTGGTTGCAGCAATTGTCGAGCCTGGCCCAACAACCGGTGCAGGCGCAGCGCATCGACATCGAATTTGAAGCCCCGGAGTACAGCGAGCAATACAGCGTGCTGGGTGATAGCCCCGTGCATTTCGGTGCCGACGCCAACCAGTTGCGCCTCAACCAGCCAACCCTGGGCCTGCGTAACCCGCAGCATTGCCCCAGCACCTGGCAGTTGCTGTTGAAATTATGTGAACAGGAGTTGGAGCAACTCACCCGCACCCGCAGCCTGCGCGAGCGCATTACAAGGTTGCTCGGGCCGATGCTCAATGGCGGCCGGGAACCCGACCTGGAAGAAGTGGCGGCACGCCTGAAGCTGCCAACCTGGACGCTGCGGCGCAAACTGGCCGACGAAGGCACGCAGTTTCGCGCAATTCTCAACGATACCCGCCGCGATCTGGCCATGACCTACATTCGCGACACGGAACTGGCGTTCGGCGAGATCGCCTACTTGCTCGGTTTTGCCTCAGCCCAAGCCTTTCAACGGGCCTTCAGGCGGTGGAACAACCAGACCCCAGGGGAATTTCGCCGCAGTCAGCGGCATTCCGCCTGAAGTCGGTGTTACAGCTCGGTGGCGTCATCGGCCGGATCCAGCGGATCCAGTTCAAACGCGTGGTACTCCAGCAGTTCTTCCTGGTATTCGTCCATGGTGGACTCCTTGTTGGTTAAAAGCGGTTGCAGATAAATGACCTGCACACCCAGCCTAAAGTGCCGTGATGACGAAAAAATGTCGGCGTCATGACGTTCCTGCACTTCAAGATAAAACGTAGCAGGGTTGGATCGATTTAGCACTTCGAGATCGAGGTGCGATTGCAATCATTGCAATTGCAATCACATGCCATTTTCCATTAGGGTAGGAACCTCTGTCGCCAGGAGCCTCGCCCCATGCCTGTCTCAACCGCCCAAGCCGCGCAGCGCTGTATCGATGCGCTGAGCAGTGCCGCGCCGCCTCCCGGCTCGCCGCTGTACACGGTCATGACCATGGCCAATACCCTGGAATTGAGCCGACAGGCCTGGGTGATTCGTGGCCAGTCACGCAGCCGCCGTGTGGGCAACTGGCCCAGTTGGTTTGCGCGCAATACCGGCGAAAAACCCCTGCTGTACCTGCACCGTGCAGCATCGTCGGCGCAGTTATGTGGGCTGTCCCAGGCCGCCACGCAGCGCGGCATTCTCTGCAACGACGTCGAGAACCAGCCCTCTGCCTGGCCCAGAGGCGCGCAACCGTCGCTGCCATTGTGGCTGGCGACCAACCCGCACTGCACGCCCTATGACCCGGCTTCCGGCGAAGAAGCCCGGGCGATTGTGCTGGCCGGAATTCACGCGCTGTATGTCGACGGCAAGCCGGGGTTTTATTACCTCGCGCTGCATGATCAACAGCGCCCAGCGCGGCTGGATAAGCAGGATCGTGAAGAAGCGCTCAAGGGCATGTACCCGCTCCAGCGTACTCACACTGGGGAGGTGCGCTTGCTGGGTGCGGGCCGAGCGCTCGAGGACGTGACCCACGCGGCGCAATTGCTTGAACAGGATTGGGCAGTGACGGCGCAGGTATGGAGCTGCCCAAGCTACACGCGGCTGGCCCGTGAGGCAGCGGCGGCCGAGCGCTGGAATCGCCTGCACCCGATGGCCGCCCGGCAAAGCTGCCATTTGCAGGAGTGCCTGGCCGGGAGCAGCGCGCCGGTGATTGCCGTGACCGGTTATCCGCAGGTGATTGTCGATCAGTTGGCGGCGCATGTGCCGGCGCGGTTTGTCGGGTTGGGTGCAGGGTCGGTGCAGGCGTCTGCGCCCAGTCGGTATTGGATTGTGGTGTGTGCGCTGCGGGCGTTGGCCGATGAAGGCCGTATTGGTGTTGAGCAGGTCGAAACGGCGATGCGTCGGTATCCACTGTGATGGCTGGCAATACGATCAAAATGTGGGAGCGGGCTTGCTCGCGAATGCGATCTGTCAGACACATAGAGGCTGGCTGACCCACCGCATTCGCGAGCAAGCCCGCTCCCACATTGGACCCTCATCGCCTATTAGATCTTGCGTCGGCTGCGGATTTGCACGCCCGCCTCCACCGCCAGCCCCGCCGTGCGCTCCAAGGTATCGGCAAACAGCTGGCGCTGCTCAGGCTCGATTTGCGACAGGAACAGCTCATCCACCGTGCTTTCGTAGATTTTCCACATCTGTTTACGCAACACCCGGCCGGCCTCGGTGATCGAGGCAAACGCTGCGCGGCCGTCGCCGTCGGAACGTGAACGCACCACCAGGCCGTCCTTTTCCAGGCGGTCTACCAGGCGTGTCAGGTTGTAGCGCTCAATCGCCAGCACATCGGCCAATTCGTGCATGCGCCGCGTGCCGTTGGGGCCGCTTTCCAGGCCCCATAACGCGTCATACCAGGCGTAGGGCGGCAGGTCTGCCGCGGCCAGGCGGCGTTCGATTTCTCGGATGACCGTCCTGTGGGCCCTGACAAAACGGAACCATACATCTGGCTCTTTCGACGACATGCAACACCATCCGGGGAATTTCAAGAAGGTTGCAATAGTAGCTCATCCCGCGCTAGATTCAGTCATGTAGTTGCAATTGCAATTACATTCGCGCAACTCCCACAAGGAGCCCGCTGCTTGAAATCCGCCTACCCTGGAGCCGCACATGACCCCCAATAACGCAGTAAGACTGGACGACGATCCACAGGAAACCCGCGAGTGGCTGGAGTCCATCGAATCGGTGCTGTCCACCGAAGGCCGCCCACGTGCCCACTACCTGATAGATCAGTTGTTGGATTTCGACGTTGCGCGCCATGGTGACTTCTACGGGCGGGTGACCACGCCTTACGTCAACACCATCGCGGTTGACCGCCAACTGCCCTACCCCGGCAACCTGGCCATCGAGCGGCGCACCAATGCGTTTATTCGCTGGAATGCCATGGCGATGGTGCTGCGTGCGGGTAAACACTCGGGTGTCGGTGGGCATATTGCGACCTACGCGTCGGCCGCCGTCCTGTACGACGTAGGTTTCGACCACTTCTTCCGTGGCCGAACCGATACCTTCGACGGCGATCTGGTGTACATCCAGGGCCACTCCTCCCCGGGCATTTACGGCCGCGCCTACCTCGAAGGCCGCATCAGCGAAGCGCAGCTGGACAACTTTCGCCGCGAGGCCGGTGGCGAGGGCTTGTCCTCCTACCCGCACCCACGGCTGATGCCGGACTTCTGGCAGTTCCCGACAGTATCGATGGGCCTGGGCCCGATTACCGCCGCCTACCAGGCGCGCTTTATGCGCTACCTGGAGTTCCGTGACCTCAAGCCACACCAAGGCCGCAAGGTGTGGGCATTCCTGGGCGACGGCGAAATGGACCAGCCGGAATCCCTGGCGGCCATCTCCCTGGCCGGCCGCGAGAAGCTCGACAACCTGATCTTTGTGGTCAACTGCAACCTGCAGCGCCTGGACGGCCCGGTGCGCGGCAATGCCAAGGTGATCCAGGAGTTCGAAAGCCTGTACCGCGCCGCCGGCTGGAATGTGATCAAGGTGATCTGGGGCGGCGGCTGGGATGCGCTGCTGGAAAAGGACCAGAGCGGCCTGTTGCGCCAACGCATGATGGAGTGCGTGGACGGCGACTACCAGAACTACAAATCCCAGAACGGCGCCTATGTGCGTGAACATTTCTTCGGCAAATACCCGCAATTACTGGCGCTGGTTGCCGACATGTCCGACGACGATATCTGGAAACTCTCACGCGGTGGCCACGACCCGGACAAGGTCTACAACGCCTACGCCGCTGCCGTGCGCCACAAGGGCCAACCGACGGTGATCCTGGCCAAAACCGTCAAGGGTTTCGGCATGGGCGAAGCAGGCGAAGGCCAGAACATCAATCACCAGTTGAAGAAGATGGGCGCTGATGCCGTAAAAGCCTTTCGCGACCGCTTCGGCCTGGAAGTGGCCGATGACCAGCTCGACGAAATCCCTTACCTCAAGCCTGCCGCCGACAGCGAAGAAGCCCGCTACTTCGCTGCCCGTCGCCAGGCGTTGGGCGGCTATGTGCCAGCACGACACACTGCGGTCGAAGCCTTGCAGATTCCCGAACTGAGCGCGTTTGCCACCCAGCTCAAAGACACCGGCGAGCGCGCCATCTCCACCACCATGGCGTTTGTGCGCATCCTCGGCACGCTGTTGAAAGACCCGCACCTGGGCAAGCTGATCGTACCCATCGTGCCGGACGAGTCGCGCACCTTCGGCATGGAGAGCCTGTTCCGCCAGATCGGCATTCACTCCGCCGTCGGCCAGCTCTATACCCCGCAAGACGCCGGGCAATTGAGCTACTACAAAGAGAGCAAAGACGGACAGATCATGCAGGAAGGCCTGAATGAATCCGGGGCCATTTCTTCGTGGATTGCGGCGAGCACGTCTTACAGCAATCACGGCTTGATGACCGTGCCGTTCTACATTTTCTATTCGATGTTCGGGTTCCAGCGCGTCGGCGACCTGGCCTGGGCCGCCGGCGATGCCCGCGCTCGCGGCTTTCTGCTGGGCGCCACGGCCGGCCGCACCACGCTGATGGGCGAAGGCTTGCAGCATGACGACGGCCACAGCCATATCCTGGCGTCGGTGATCCCCTGCTGCGTCGCCTATGACCCGACCTTTGCCTACGAGCTGGCGGTGATCATTCGCGAAGGCATGCGGCGCATGTACGTCGAACAGGAGGACATTTACTACTACATCACCCTGCTCAACGAAAACTACCCGCACCCGGCCATGCCCGAAGGCGTGGAGGACGGGATTCTCAAAGGCTTGTATCCACTGAGCACGCACCCCCAGGCACAGGTGCAATTGATGGGCAGCGGCTCGATCCTGCGCGAGGTGATTGGCGCAGCGCAACTGCTCGACAAGGACTTTGGCGTAGCCAGTAATGTCTGGAGCGCCACCAGCCTGACCGAATTGCGCCGCGACGGGCACGCGGTAGAGCGCTGGAACCTGCTGCACCCGCAGGACGAACCGCGCGCGAGCTACGTGGAAACCAGCTTGGCCGGACACAGCGGGCCGGTGGTGGTGGCGACGGACTATATGAAGTTATTCGCCGACCAGATCCGCCCGTTTGTACACGGCCGCCGTTTTGTGGCGCTGGGCACCGATGGCTTTGGGCAATCGGACACCCGCGAAACCCTGCGCGAATTCTTTGAGGTGGACCGCCACTTCATCGTGTTGGCGGCGCTGAAGGCGCTGGCCGATGACGGCGTGATCGGGCGTGACAAGGTGAGCGAGGCCATCAGCCGCTACGGGATCAACGTCGACAAGACGAACCCCGTAGCGGTCTGAGTTACTGCCCAGGCGTCGGCAGTGGTGGAATCGCCTCTGTCGGCGCCGGCAGGTTCGGGTTGGTCGGCGCAGGCGCTGGTTCCGCAGCCGGTGCAGGTGTTGGCGCAGTGGTCGGCGCAGTGGTCGGCGCTGGCTCGGCCTGTGGCGAAATCGGTGCCGCCTCTGGCGGCGGTGCCAGCGGTTCCGACACGGCGGGCGCTACCGATGCGTCCTTGGGCGCGTCGACCTTATCGGTCGGCGCAGCCTTATCGGTCGGCGCTACCTTATCGGCAGGCGCAGGCTTATCAGCAGGCGCAGCCGCTTTCGGCTCCGGCACGCCCAGCTCAGCCTTGGGCTTCTCTGAAATATGTTCGGCCGCCTTCACGTCCTGGGGCAGGAACACATCCACCAGCGAGAAGTAGCGATCGTAAAACTTTGGTGCCGTCACCGTCTCGCTGGCCACCTTGACCATCGAATCATCGGTTGAGCCGATCGGCATCGACACCGAGCCCAACACACCCACGCCGAGGCTGGCGGAGTTGTTGACCTTCTTCAGCGCGTAGCGGTCCTGCAAGGCGTTGGCGAACATGGTTGAGTGCTTGGCGCCTTTGCCATCATCGGCACACACCACGTTGAAGCTGATTTGCAGATGGGTTTCGCCGGTCTGCTGGAAGCTCTTGTTACCCACCACCAGCTTGGGGTCGCTGCTGGTGATGATGTAACCCTGGCTCAACAGCGCACGTCGCGCCGCTTCACAGGCCGCCACGTCGCTGACCGGGTAATCACGGGAGAACGTGCCGGAGTCGTCGAAATTTTCATGTTCATAAATAGCGGTCTTGGGTGACGAGCAGCCCGCAGCGCCCGCCAGCACCAGCGCCAACCCGAGGCTACGCAAGTGAAATGATGTCGACATCGAAAATCCTGAGGAAAACAGTCAGGGCGCTATTGTGCAACAGAACGCAGGGTTGGCGCGCACATTCCTGTCGGTAAAACGTCACAGCGTTATTACACCGCCTGCGCAGGGAAAAGCCCGGCAGACATATGGTCGATAAACACCCGCAGCTTGGCCGAGGCGAAGCGACTCGAGGGCCACAGCATCCAGAAACTGCCACGGTGGACCAGATGTTCATCCAGCACCCGTTGCAGACGCCCCTGGCGCACCGCCTCCTTGACCATAAAGTCCGGCAGGCAGGCGATGCCCAGCCCTTCGTGCACCACATAGCTGAGGGACTCGATGGTGGTGCTGACCAGCGGCGCACGCAGCACCGGCTCCGCCACGCCCGGCACCGGGCGCAGTGGCCAGGGCTCCAGCTTGCCGGTGGCGCAGAACTTGTGGCGCAGGCAGGCATGGCCGCTCAAATCCTGCGGCTGTTGCGGCGTGCCATGCTGGGCCAGGTAACCCGGCGTGGCCACCAGGACCAGTTGATAATGCCCCAGACGACGTGCCATCAGCCGTGAATCTTCCGGCTTGCCGGTGCGAATCACCGCATCAAAACCTTCCTCGATCACGTCGACCATGCGATCGGAGAAGTCCACATCCAGTTCAATGTCCGGGTAGGCGCGCATAAAGTCGCTGAGCACCGGCATCAACAAGCCACGCACTTGCGGCAAGCTGATGCGCAATGTACCTCGGGGCGTGGCGCCGGCCTCGGTCAATTCCTGCTCGGCCGCTTCCACCTCGGCCAGAATCCGTCGCGAGCGCTCCAGGAACAGCGCGCCTTCGCCGGTCAGGGTGACGCTGCGTGTGCTGCGATGAAACAGCCGCACGCCCAGGCGTTCTTCCATGCGCGCGATGCTTTTGCCCACGGCCGAAGACGACACCCCCTGCACGCGGCCAGCAGCGGTAAAGCTGCGGGTTTCCGCAACCTGCACGAACACCGCAAGGCTACTCAGACTGTCCATCGCCCATCCTTATCGATTACGGACTTTGATGTCCGATAAGTTCGGAACCTTAGCCTGTTTTTCCGCAACCCACAGCCCCCTACTCTGCCTCCTGACCTTTTGCATGGAGACGGAACATGAGCGACTGCCCCCCGATTACCAACCCGGCCGTCACGACCGTAAAGGACGCACTGCCCCTCGGCGGCTTGCTGGCCTTGGCGTGTGCCGGGTTTATCACGATTCTGACCGAGGCCATGCCGGCCGGGCTGTTGCCGCAAATGAGCGAAGGGCTGCAGGTTTCGCAGGCGTTGGTCGGCCAACTGGTGACCCTGTATGCCCTCGGTTCATTGCTCGCGGCCATTCCCCTGACCTTATTGACCCAAGGCTGGCGGCGGCGTCCGTTGCTGCTGATTGCCATCGGCGGCTTTGCCCTGGTCAACAGCGTCACGGCACTCTCCACCCATTACGGGCTGACCCTGGTTGCGCGGTTTTTTGCCGGCGTATTCGCCGGGTTGCTTTGGGCGTTGCTGGCCGGGTATGCCAGCCGGATGGTGGCCCCGCGTCTGCAAGGCCGGGCGATTGCTGTGGCCATGCTCGGCGCACCGCTGGCGTTGTCGCTGGGTGTACCCGCCGGCACTTTCCTCGGCACTGCGGTGGGCTGGCGCCTGAGCTTTGCGATCATGACCGGGCTGACGCTGTTGCTGCTGGTGTGGGCACGCTGGCAACTGCCGGATTTCGCCGGGCAAACGGCGCAACAGCGCTTGGGTTTGCGCCAAGTGTTTAACCTGCCGGGCATTCGTCCGGTGCTGTGGGTGACGTTTACCTACGTACTGGCGCACAACATTCTGTACACCTACATCGCCCCACTGCTGGTGCCTGCCGGGTTAGAAGCCGACATCGACCGGATCTTGCTGGTGTTTGGTCTCGCGGCCTTGCTGAGCATCTGGCTGACGGGCGTGCTGATTGATCAACACTTGCGGCGCCTGCTGATCATCAGTTGCGTGATGTTCGCGCTAGCGGCCCTGGCACTGGGCGTGTGGATGACCTCCGCCGGTGCGGTGTATGCCAGCGTGGCGCTGTGGGGCCTGGCCTTTGGTGGCTTGCCGGCACTGCTGCAGACGGCGCTGGCCAAGTCTGCCGGTGACTCGGCCGATGCCGCGCAATCGATGCTGGTGACGGTGTGGAACCTGGGAATCGCCGGCGGCGGGCTGGCGGGCGGCCTGTTACTGCAAACATCGGGGGTTGAGGTGTTCCCCTGGGCGGTGGGCGGATTGGTACTGTTGGCATTGGCGGCGACACGGCGCATCGCGAGGACAAGCGCTGGATATAGGGTTAACCTTGAAACACCCTGAAACTTATTTGGAATTCACCTGGGTGATCAAACCGTTCATTTCACTGCGCCGCCGCTTTACCTCACTGCGCTGGCGCACCCGGATCACCCTGTGGGCCGGCGCCACCATCGCCGGGCTGATGGTGGTGATGTTTGCGCGCCTGGCTGACGTGGCGCTCACTCAATTCGCCGAGCAATCCAGCGCCCATCCGTGGCTGCCCTTTCTCTATACACCGCTGGTGGGCATGCTGGTGGTGTGGCTGACCACGCGCTTTTTTGCCGGTGCCCAAGGCAGCGGCATTCCCCAGGTCATCGCTGCCACCCGCCTGGCCAACAAGGGGCAGGACGTCAGCAGGCTGGTGTCCTTGCGTATCGCCTTCGCCAAGATAGGCCTCGGTACATTGGCGTTGACCGGCGGTTTTTCCGCCGGGCGCGAAGGGCCGTCCGTGCAGGTGGCGGCGTCGATCATGCACTTCTTCCATCGCTACCTGCCCAATGCCCGCATCATCCGCAGCGAAGACTTGATCCTGGCCGGCGGCGCTGCCGGTATCGCCGCTGCGTTCAATACGCCGTTGGCCGGCATCGCCTTCGCAGTCGAAGAGTTGGGGCGCAAGCTCGAAACGCGCACCAGCGGTGTCTTGCTCAGCACGATTATTTTATCGGGGATGGTCGCCATCGCCCTGCAGGGCAATTACAACTATTTCGGCCATCTGGACGTTGAGGAGATCAAACTCGACATCATTATTCCGGTGCTGGCGGCAGGCATCGGCTGCGGCCTGCTCGGCGGGCTGTTCAGCCGCATGCTGCTGTGGCCCCAGCGCCACCACAGGTTTGTAGTCTGGGAATGGCGGCGTGCCCACCCGGTGTGGTTCGCCGGGGCGTGTGGGCTGGTAGTGGCAATCCTGGGCTGGCTCAGCGGCGGAATGTCCTTCGGCAGCGGCTACGGGATTACTTCGCAGATCATTGCTGCCGATGTCGGCTTGCCGTGGCATGCGCCGGTCACGCGTTTCCTGGCCACGGTGGTCACCTATTTTTCCGGGATTCCCGGCGGCATCTTTGCCCCGTCGCTGGCCGTCGGCGCGGCCGTGGGCGCCAACGCAGCCGAGTTCTTCGCGCTGGCAGCGCAACCGACCATTGCGCTGTGCATGGTGGGCTTTCTGGCGGCCGTGACCCAATCGCCGATCACCTCGGCAATCATCGTGATGGAGATGATCGACAGCCACGGGATGGTGATCAGCCTGATGGCGGTGGCGCTGATTGCCAAGGCCGTCAGCTCGCGAATGGGGCCGGAGTTGTACCAGCAATTGGCGCGCGGTTTTCTGCACCCGCCGACAAAAAGCCCGTAACCCTGACAACATTGTTTACAACTTATTCATCAACTTCCTATCATCGCTCTGGGTGCGTGACTGCATAGGGCACAACGCAGGTTAAAGCAAAGCATTGGTCGGGCCGCCAATGGAGACTTGTCGTGCCCAAAAAACACCCTGCCATCCCTCGTCCCCAGGCCTTGACCGAGGGCGCACTGTCGGCTCTTGAGCGGTTTTCACGCATCGAGGCGGTCAGCGGCATCGTCCTGCTGCTGGCGGCCATTGCTGCGCTGATCTGGGCCAACAGCCCCGCCGCCGCGTCCTATGAACACTTCTGGAACACCCCGATCACCCTCGGGCTGGGCGACTTCAGTGTGTCGCGATCACTGCACTTTCTGGTCAACGACGGCCTGATGACCATCTTCTTCCTGGTGGTTGGCGCCGAGATACGCCAGGAAATAAAGGACGGCGCACTCGCCAACCTGAAACTTGCGACCCTGCCGCTGGGCGCCGCACTGGGTGGCGTATTGATGCCCGCCATCCTCTACACTGCGCTCAATCATGGCACCGCCGCCGCCAGTGGCTGGGCCGTGCCTACCGCCACCGACATTGCCTTTGCCGTCGGCGTGCTGGCGCTGTTGGGCAAATCGATCCCCAGCGGTGTGCGTGTGTTGCTGCTGGCACTGGCCATCATCGATGACATCGTGGCGATCCTGATCATTGCCGTGTTCTTCACTGCCAGCCTGGACTACATGGGCCTGGTGGTGGCCGCAGGCGGTTTGGCCTTAGTGCTGGTGTTCCAGCGGATGGGCATCAGCAAGGCGGCGATCTATCTGCTGCCGGGGGCGATTGTCTGGTTCGGCCTGCTCAAGACCGGCGTGCACCCGACCCTCGCCGGGGTGATCCTGGGCCTGATGACGCCGGTGAGTTCCAAACCGACCACCGAACGCCCCCTGGACACCATCGGACGTACCTTCAACGAGCTGATGGATCGCCTTTCGCAACCGTCCGACGACGCGCACCAGGTCGCCAGGCCGCTCAAGCAACTGCGCGAAGCCCAACGTGAGCTGATGCCGCCGGTGCAGCGCGTGCAATCGGCGTTGCACCCGTGGGTCGCGTTCGGCGTGATGCCGCTGTTCGCCCTGGCCAATGCCGGTGTGAGCCTACAGGGCTTGAACCTTGAGCACCCGCTGCCCCACGGCGTGTTTATGGGCGTGATCGTCGCCTTGGTGATCGGCAAGCCGTTGGGCGTGATGCTGGCGAGTGTCACGCTGGTCAAACTCAATATCTGCAAGCTGCCCGACGGTGTCACCTGGAGCGGTGTCGGCCTGGTCGGCCTGCTGGCGGGGATTGGTTTTACCATGTCGATCTTTATCTCGTCCCTGGCCTTCTCCGACCCGGAACTCCTGGCAGCGGCCAAACTGAGTGTGCTGACGGCGTCGACCGTGGCAGCGGTGATTGGGTTGAGCTGGGGCAAACTGAAGTTCTGAGCCGGTCTGCGCGGCCCGCTTTCTGCACTTGCGTGCGGGTGACGCAGAGCGTCACGGGATGCATTACCACGCAGAGCGTGGGAACGATCAGTTCTGAGCTGGACATTGCGCAAAAAAAAGCCCCCGGTCTTTCGGACCGGGGGCTTTTCTATTCAAACCAACATCAGAACTTCTTGATGTCAGCCTTGGTTTCCAACTGCTTGCGGTAGGCAGCAAAGTCCTGCTGGCCAATACGCGAGGCGAGGAAGCGGCGGTATTGCGCCTTTTCGTCGTCGGTAGGGGCTGCAGCTTCGTTGACGCCGTTCAAGCGCACGATCACCAGGCTACCGTCAGCCAGGGTCACGGTGGTGAAGGTCGGCTTGTCCTTGGCCGCAGGCTTTGGCATGCGGAACAGGGCTTGCAGCACGGCCGGCTCGATCGCTTCAGCGTTACGGGTCGCCGCTTCAGTCACCTTCCAGGCCTGGCCGTCGATCGGCTGGTTCAACGGGGTCTTGCTGTCACGCAGGCTGGCGATCAACTCGTCGGCATGGGTTTTGGCAGCCGCGATGGCGCGCTCTTTGGTCATCTGGGTGCGGATCGCAGCCGACACGCTTTCCAGCGGCAGTTGCGCAGGCTTCAGATGCTCTTTGGCACGCAGCACGATGACGGTTTCCGGGTCCAGCTCGATAGCGCCGCTGTTGGCACCTTCATCCAGCACTTCCGGGCTGAACGCAGCAGTGACCACGGCACGGTTGGCCGCAACACCTTCGCCACCTTCACGGCCAAACGGCGCGGACGTGTGCACGGTCAGCTTCAGGTCGGACGCCGGCTGAGCCAGGTCGGAGGCTTCGAATGCCGCGTCTTCCAATTGCTTGGTCGCCTCGACATAACGCTGCTCGACCTGCTGGGTCTTGAGTTCACGGGTCAGCTTGTCTTTCAGGCTGGCAAACGATGGCACTTCTGGTGCTTCAACGCCCAACAGCTTGATCAAGTGCCAACCGAAGGTGGTTCGCACCGGCGCCGACACCTGGTCCTTGTTCAAGGCATACAGGGCGGTTTCGAAGTCCGGGTCGTAGACGCCAGGGCCGGCAAAGCCCAAGTCACCGCCATTGTTGGCCGAACCTGGATCCTGGGAGAACTCCTTGGCCAGGGCTTCGAACTTCTCACCCTTGGCCAGGCGTGCCTGGATGTCTTCGATCTTGGCCTTGGCTTGCGCGTCGGTGGTCTTGTCGTTGACTTCAATCAGGATGTGCGCGGCACGACGCTGTTCAGCGAGGTTGGCGGTTTCTTTCTGATAGGCCGCCTGCAGCTCTTCGTCCTTGACGGTGACCTGGTCGAAGAAGGACGACTTCTTCAGTTCCAGGTAATCGATGACCACTTGATCGGGAGTCATGAACTCTTTGGCGTGCTGGTCGTAGTAAGCCTTGACCTCATCGTCGGTAAGCTTCACCGCCGCAGGGTCGGTCTTGATCTTGACGGTGGCAAAATCGCGGGTCTGTTTTTCCAGACGGGCGAAAGCCAGCACTTCGGCGTCGGTGACGAAACCGCTGCCGGCGATGCCTGCGCGAACCTGGCCGATCAGCATTTCCTGGGTCAGCATCTGACGGAATTGCATACGGGTGTAGCCCAGCTGACGGATCACCTGGTCAAAGCGTTCGGCACTGAACTTGCCGTCCACCTGGAATTCCGGCGTCTGCAGGATCACTTGGTCCAGCGCAGCTTCAGAGAAGCCGAACTTGGAATCCGCGGCGCCTTGCAGCAACAGCTTGCGATCGATCAGGCCCTTCAGAGCGGCTTCGCGCAGCAGTTTTTCGTGCAGCAGCGAAGCATCGAAATCCTTGCCCAACTGTTGCATCAGCTGGCGACGTTGCATATCGACGGCCTGGCCCAGTTCGGTCTGGGTGATTTCTTCACCGTTGACCTTGGCCACGTCCTGCTTGTTGTTACCCGAAGCCTGGAAAATGGCCTCGATACCGGTGAACGCCATCAATGCGACGATGATCCCGATAATGGTCTTGGCAATCCAGCCTTGTGAATTGTCCCTGATATTTTGCAGCATGCGTCCCCCAGAAACGGTTGATCTTCAAAAATTAGGCAACCGTGGAGCGTGGGTAGAGTCCGGATAGAAGAAAGGCGCATCCGAGGATGCGCCTTCTCGTAACTGGCGGAGCGGACGGGGTTTTGAACCACACCCCAGGCCCTGGCGACCCGATGGATACGCGGGTCAGCTGCCGCTCCGCTGCCAGGTCAGACCTGCGTCTGACCCGGGTAAGCAAGGCTTGAACGAAGCTTAGTTAACCGCTTCTTTCAGGGCTTTACCGGCTTTGAAACCTGGTTTTTTGGCAGCAGCGATTTGCAGTGCTTTGCCAGTCTGTGGGTTACGGCCAGTGCGAGCTGGGCGGTCAGTCACAGAGAAAGTACCGAAGCCTACCAGTACCACGGAGTCGCCGGCCTTCAGAGCGCCAGTGACGGATTCGATTACTGCGTCCAGCGCACGGCCGGCAGCAGCTTTCGGGATATCAGCGGATGCGGCGATAGCATCAATCAGTTCCGACTTGTTCACTCTAAGTCCCCTTATATATCTATTGAGTATGATTCTAAGTTTTTTGGTGAAAGCAAAAACCAGTGCTGAATGGCCTACAGACACTTAAGAGCCGCTTTATAACAAGGGCTCTAAAAAGCTGTCAAGGAAGCCCCCAGGCTTAATCGCATTAATGCGTGCTAATTCTTTCCTTGGAATCGGACTCGCGTTTTTCGTCCTTCGCGACAATCTCCGGAGCCACATCCGGCAAGGGCTCCGGCGCGTATTGCAGCGCAATTTGCAGGACCTCGTCAATCCATTTAACCGGTTTAATCTGAAGATCCTGCTTGATATTGTCCGGAATTTCCTTTAAGTCGCGAACATTCTCTTCAGGAATGATCACGGTCTTGATACCACCCCGGTGTGCAGCGAGCAATTTCTCTTTCAGACCACCGATGGCCAATACCTGACCACGCAGGGTAATTTCCCCGGTCATCGCCACATCGGCACGCACAGGAATGCCAGTCAGAGCCGACACCAGTGCCGTGCACATGCCTACACCCGCGCTAGGCCCGTCTTTGGGGGTCGCCCCTTCCGGCATGTGGATGTGGGTGTCGTGCTTCTCGTGGAAGTCCAGGGGGATCCCCAGGCTCTTGGCGCGGCTGCGCACTACGGTCTGCGCGGCGGTGATCGATTCGACCATCACATCACCCAGCGAACCCGTCTTGATAAGCTGGCCTTTGCCCGGGATCACCGCAGCTTCGATGGTCAGCAGTTCGCCGCCCACCTGGGTCCACGCCAGGCCAGTTACCTGCCCTACCTGATCCTGCTGCTCAGCCAGGCCGTAACGGAATTTCTTCACGCCCAGGAAGTGCTCCAGGGAATCGGCAACCACCTTCACCGAGAAGCGTTTTTCCAGCGAGTGCTCCTTGACCGCTTTGCGGCAGATCTTCGCAATCTGACGCTCAAGGCCACGCACACCGGCTTCGCGGGTGTAGTAACGCACGATGTCGCGGATCGCTTCGACCTCAAATTCGATCTCGCCTTTTTTCAGGCCATTGGCCGAAATCTGCTTGGGCGCGAGGTATTTGACGGCGATGTTGATCTTTTCGTCTTCGGTGTAACCCGGCAGACGAATCACCTCCATCCGGTCCAGCAGGGCTGGCGGGATGTTCATGGAGTTGGAGGTGCACAGGAACATTACGTCGGACAAGTCGTAGTCGACTTCCAGGTAATGGTCGTTGAAATTGTGGTTTTGCTCGGGGTCGAGCACTTCGAGCAACGCCGAGGCCGGATCGCCACGCATGTCGCTGCCCATTTTGTCGATTTCATCGAGCAGGAACAGCGGGTTGCGCACACCCACCTTTGTCATTTTTTGAATCAATCTTCCTGGCATCGAACCGATGTAAGTACGGCGATGGCCACGAATTTCCGCTTCATCACGCACACCGCCAAGGGCCATGCGCACAAATTTACGGTTGGTCGCACTGGCAATCGACTCGGCCAGGGAGGTTTTACCCACACCCGGAGGCCCGACCAGGCACAACACCGGGCCACGAATTTTCTTCACGCGCTTTTGCACGGCGAGGTATTCGAGGATGCGTTCTTTAACTTCTTCGAGGCCGTAGTGGTCGGCGTCAAGGATCTCTTCGGCACGGGCCAGGTCCAGGCGCACCTTGGTCTGAGCCTTCCACGGCACCTGCACGAGCCAGTCGATGTAGGAACGCACCACGGTGGCTTCGGCCGACATTGGCGACATTTGCTTGAGCTTGTTCAGCTCAGCCATGGCCTTGGTCAGGGCGTCTTTAGGCAGGCCGGCGGCGTCGATGCGCTTTTTCAGCTCTTCGACTTCGTTGTGGCCTTCTTCGCTGTCGCCGAGTTCTTTCTGAATGGCCTTCATCTGCTCATTCAGGTAGTACTCGCGCTGGCTGCGCTCCATTTGTTTCTTCACGCGGCCACGGATGCGCTTCTCAACCTGCAGCAGGTCGATTTCACCATCCAGCAGCGCCAGCACGTGTTCGACACGGGCCGGCAGGTCGATGATTTCGAGGATGTCCTGCTTCTGCTCGATCTTGAGCGCCATGTGCGCGGCCATGGTGTCGACCAGGCGGCTTGGCTCATCGATGCTGTTGAGAGAAGACAGCACTTCAGCCGGGACTTTCTTGCCCAACTGCACATACTGCTCGAACTGCGAGAGCAGGCTGCGCACAAACACTTCGGATTCGCGCTCAGGGGCTTCGACTTCATCGATCAGCGCCACTTCGGCGCGCAGATGCCCGTCCACCTCCATGAAGCGCTCGACCGCACCACGTTGCTCGCCTTCGACCAGCACCTTGACGGTGCCATCGGGCAACTTGAGCAATTGCAGAACAGTCGCAACGGTGCCGACGCGATACAGGGCGTCTTCGCCTGGATCATCATCAGCAGGATTCTTCTGGGCCAACAGCAGGATTTGCTTGTCGCCCGTCATCGCAGCCTCGAGGGCTTCGATAGACTTCTCGCGCCCCACGAACAGCGGGATAACCATGTGCGGATAGACGACGACATCACGCAACGGCAGGAGAGGCAATTCAATGGTTGTCTTCATGATTTCGCCTCTATGACAGTTGAAAAATTAGCTTGAAACCAAGATGGGGGCTGTACGCAAAAAAAACAAGCTCAATGCCAGCAGTTAAACGCATGAATAAACGCGAATTTAACCGCAGAACACAAACCGCCCCGAAAAACCGCCACATAAAAAGAAAGGGCCTCGAAAGGCCCTTGCTTGTACTGCGACGGCTTGACGCTTACGCGTCAGGTGCAGCCTTGGCAGCCGGCTCACTGTTTTCGTAGATATACAGTGGCTTGGACTTGCCTTCGATAACGCTTTCGTCGATCACCACCTTGCTCACCTCGGATTGCGAGGGGATTTCGTACATGGTGTCGAGCAACACGCCTTCGAGGATCGAACGCAGGCCACGTGCACCGGTCTTGCGCTCCAGTGCCCGCTTGGCCACTGATTTGAGCGCGTCGGTACGGAACTCGAGGTCTACACCTTCCATCTCGAACAGCTTGGCGTATTGCTTGGTCAGGGCGTTTTTCGGCTCGGTGAGGATCTGAATCAAAGCCGCCTCATCCAGTTCGTCCAACGTGGCCAGGACCGGCAGACGGCCAACGAATTCCGGGATCAGACCGAACTTGACCAAATCGTCAGGTTCGACTTCACGCAGGGACTCGCCCACCTTCTTGCCTTCTTCCTTGCTGCGCACTTCTGCACCAAAGCCGATGCCGCCACGGGTGGAACGTTGCTGAATAACCTTTTCCAGCCCCGAGAATGCACCGCCACAGATGAACAGGATGTTGCGCGTATCAACCTGAAGGAATTCCTGCTGCGGGTGCTTGCGGCCGCCTTGTGGCGGTACGGAAGCAACCGTGCCTTCGATCAGTTTCAACAGGGCTTGCTGCACGCCTTCACCGGAAACGTCCCGAGTGATCGACGGGTTGTCGGACTTGCGCGAAATCTTGTCGATTTCGTCGATGTAGACAATACCCATCTGGGCCTTCTCTACGTCGTAGTCGCACTTCTGCAGCAGTTTCTGAATGATGTTCTCGACATCTTCACCCACGTAGCCAGCCTCGGTGAGGGTGGTGGCGTCGGCGATGGTGAACGGAACGTTCAGCAGGCGAGCGAGGGTTTCTGCAAGCAGGGTTTTACCCGAGCCTGTAGGACCAATCAGCAAGATGTTGCTCTTGCCGAGTTCGACTTCGTCGCCTTTCTTGTCACGCTGGTTCAAGCGCTTGTAGTGGTTGTACACCGCTACCGCCAGAACCTTTTTTGCACGCTCTTGACCAATCACATACTGATCAAGGATGCCGCTGATTTCTTTAGGCGAAGGCAATTTATGCGCGCTGCTCTCGGCCTGGGCTTCCTGCACCTCCTCGCGGATGATGTCATTGCACAGGTCGACGCACTCGTCGCAGATAAACACCGAGGGGCCGGCAATCAATTTGCGTACTTCATGCTGGCTTTTGCCGCAGAAGGAGCAATAGAGCAGCTTGCCGTTGTCCTCGCCGTTGCGGGTGTCAGTCATTCGTTCGATCCAAATCCGATAGGCTTGCAACACAAGATGAAGGCTTATGCGGGCTTTTTCAAGCCCGCCGGTGGTCGGACATGCCGACCAGCCTTATTTTGAGGTGCTTATATTAAGCGGGGCGCTTTTCGATCACTGCGTCGATCAACCCGTATTCACGAGCAGCTTCAGCGCTCATGAAATTGTCGCGGTTGGTGTCACGCTCGATTTCTTCCAGGGTGTGCCCGCTGTGCTTGGCCATCAGCGTGTTCAGACGCTCACGAATAAACAGGATTTCCTTGGCGTGGATTTCGATGTCCGATGCCTGGCCCTGGAAACCGCCCAACGGCTGGTGAATCATCACGCGCGAGTTCGGCAGGCAGTAACGCTTGCCCTCGGCACCTGCGGTCAGCAGGAACGCGCCCATGCTGCAGGCCTGGCCGATGCACGTGGTCGACACGTTTGGCTTGATGAACTGCATGGTGTCGTAAATCGACATGCCTGCAGTGACCGAGCCGCCCGGGGAGTTGATGTAAAGATGGATGTCCTTGTCCGGGTTTTCCGCTTCAAGGAACAGCAGTTGCGCGCAGATCAGGTTGGCCATGTAGTCCTCTACCGGGCCGACCAGAAAAATCACTCGTTCCTTGAGCAGGCGCGAGTAGATGTCATAGGCGCGTTCGCCACGAGCAGATTGCTCGACAACCATCGGGACCAGGCCGCCGGCGGCCTGGATATCAGAGTTCTGCTGAATATAGGAATTACGGAACATGCTCTGCAGTTACTCCCAAATAGTCATGTCTTGAAAACGCATAAGCCAGCGCGAGGCTGGCTTATGGTTATATTTCGAACGAGTTGGACAATCAGTCGGCTTGTGCTGCTTCCGCCGGTTTGACTGCTTCTTCGTAAGAGACCGCTTTGTCGGTCACCTTAGCCTTCTGCAGAACAGTATCCACAACTTGTTCTTCCAGCACAACCGAACGTACTTCGTTCAGTTGCTGGTCGTTCTTGTAGTACCAAGCCACGACCTGCTCAGGCTCCTGGTAGGCCGAAGCCATTTCCTGGATCATCTCGCGAACGCGATCTTCGTCAGGCTTGAGGTCGAATTGCTTGACCACTTCAGCCACGACCAGACCCAGTACAACGCGGCGCTTGGCTTGCTCTTCGAACAGCTCGGCCGGCAGTTGGTCAGGCTTGATGTTGCCACCGAACTGCTGAACCGCTTGAACGCGCAGGCGATCCACTTCGTTGGACAGCAGGGCCTTGGGCACTTCGATCGGGTTGGCGGCCAGCAGACCATCCATTACCTGGTTCTTGACCTTGGACTTGATGGCCTGACGCAGTTCACGCTCCATGTTCTTGCGAACTTCGGTGCGGAAACCGTCGATGCCGGTTTCCTTGATACCGAACTGGGCGAAGAACTCTTCGTTCAGCTCAGGCAGCTTAGGCTCGGAAACGCTGTTGACGGTCACGGTGAACTCGGCGGCTTTGCCGGCCAGGTCCAGGTTCTGGTAGTCAGCCGGGAAAGTCAGGCTCAGAACGCGTTCTTCACCGGCCTTGGCGCCAACCAGGCCGTCTTCGAAGCCCGGGATCATGCGGTTGGAACCCAGTACCAACTGGGTGCCCTTGGCGGAGCCGCCAGCGAATGCTTCGCCGTCAACCTTGCCAACGAAATCGATGTTCAGCTGGTCTTCGTTCTGGGCGGCACGCTCGGCCACTTCGAAACGAGTGTTCTGCTTGCGCAGGATTTCCAGCATGTTGTCCAGGTCGGCATCCGCCACGTCAGCGCTCAGGCGCTCAACGGCGATGTCTTCGAAACCGGCAACGGTGAATTCCGGGAACACTTCGAATACGGCAACGTATTCCAGGTCTTTACCGGCTTCCAGGGATTTAGGCTCGATCGAAGGCGAACCCGCCGGGTTCAGCTTGTGCTCGACAACAGCTTCGTAGAAGGAAGCCTGGATCACGTCACCCACAGCTTCCTGACGCGCATCGGCACCAAAACGACGCTTGATTTCGCTCATCGGCACTTTGCCTGGACGGAAACCAGCGATCTTGGCCTTTTGGGCAGTCTGCTGCAGACGCTTGTTGACCGCAGTCTCAATACGCTCTGCCGGAACGGTGATGCTCAGGCGGCGCTCGATGGCAGTAGTATTTTCAACAGAAACTTGCATGGATATTCCTCGTTGCACAGACGTTAGCCGGCCGTTTCCGACCCCAGAATCAAGGGCATGCATTCTAGTGGGTCAAACTCAAGAAGTCACCCTACTGAAAACGGGTGGAAAAACAGCAGGCCATTTATAGGTTCAAGTGCACGCATGCACCTCATCCCGTTAGCAAATACAGCGCATCCCGCCAGGGCTCTAGGCCAGCCCTTCTATATATAGAAGAGCCGGATGCACACCCCGGCGAGCGACCCTGCAAGCAAGGTCGAAGGGTGTGGCGGCAGCATCGAGAAACACAAATACGATGAAACGCCCTACCCCGGAAACTCAAAACACTCAAACAAAAACGGCACAGCCCTTTTTCAGGTACTGCGCCGTTATTCGCTATTAAATAGCTGTACTGACCCTTATATAGCCGCGGATCAGTTCTACACGCTCAAAACCGGCAACGATTCTAACGCCAAGGCATTGAGAATGCTTGTTTTTTCTTGACGTCAATCAAGGCCGCAGGCCTGGTGCCGGTCGATGGCGGCAAAAACCCGACTGCGCGCCCGGTGCAGCAGCACCCGCGCGTTGCACAGACTCACGCCCAGCAACTCGGCAATTTCCTCAAGCTCAAGCCCTACACGCTCACGCAGCACAAGCGCGGCGCTCTGAAGCGTCGACAGTTCCTGCAGCGTGCGCTCGATACAGGCACGCAGCTCATCCTCACTGGCCAGCGCCTCGGGCGTATCTTCATGCCAGCCCACCGGCACCGACAACCACTGGCCGCTGGCGGCGCAAAAGCGCTCCTGACCCAGCGCGTCGTCGAAAAACACTTCGCGCCGATTCCGACCATAGCGGCCCTTGGCTTTATTGGCCGTAATGGTCAGCACCCAGGTCTTGAGGCTGGAGCGCCCCTGAAAACCACTCAACCCGCGCACAATCGCCAACCAGGCATCCTGCACCACGTCATCGACATGCCGATGCCCGGCAATCGCCGAAGCCACCGCGCGCATGGCGCCCTGATGGGTGTTGACCAGGTCGCAATAGGCCGCTTGCTCCCCCAACAGCAGGCGCCCGAGCAAGTATGCTTCGCCAACCGCCATTCCCTGATTGCGATCCTGCTGTTGTGCCAACATTTTTCAGACCCTCCACGTAGCAGCGGATGAGGATCCAGGCCCGTCCACGGCCATCCTCGTCAATACATACGCGGCCGGGCATTGTTCGGATGCAAAAAAAAGCGCCAGATCATTGATCTGGCGCTTTTTAGAATATGGGGTGGACGAAGGGGATCGAACCCTCGACAACGGGAGTCACAATCCCGTGCTCTACCAACTGAGCTACGCCCACCATATTGCATCAACAAGGAACTCGAACACCTTCCTTGTCTGGCCTCACCCTGCCTGATGGCCGGATGACGCTTAATTGGTGCGGATGAAGAGACTCGAACTCTTACGCCTCGCGGCGCTGGAACCTAAATCCAGTGTGTCTACCAATTCCACCACATCCGCGCTTGAAGCTCTTAAAGCAAAGGCGCCAGACGATTAATCTGGCGCCTTTTTTAAATATGGGGTGGACGAAGGGGATCGAACCCTCGACAACGGGAGTCACAATCCCGTGCTCTACCAACTGAGCTACGCCCACCATCTAGCGCTACTTGTGCCAAAGCTGCCTAATGGCGCACCCGGCAGGACTCGAACCTGCGACCATCCGCTTAGAAGGCGGATGCTCTATCCAGCTGAGCTACGGGCGCCTTATTAATCTGTACTCGTTGAAGATTACAAACTAAGTGCTTCCAGCCTTGCAGAACAGCTCTATCTGCTCGACCTTCTTAACCAGTGCTAGGCTGTGCCCGACAAGTGCGACGAATAGTATAGACGGCCTTGATACCCGTCAAATCTTTTTTGAAAAAAACTGATTTTATTTAAGGGGTTAGGGCAATTTGCAGACCAAGCGCCTTTGCCCTCACGTCATGGCGTGCGAGAATGCGCGCACTTTTCTTCCCCCTCTCGATGGTTAATCACGCGTAATGACTGCACAACTTATCGACGGCAAATCAATCGCCGCCAGCCTGCGCCAGCAGATCGCCAAACGAGTCACCGAGCGCCGCCTGCAAGGCCTGCGCACGCCTGGCCTCGCGGTGATCCTGGTCGGCAGCGATCCTGCCTCTCAGGTTTATGTCTCGCACAAGCGTAAAGACTGTGAAGAGGTCGGCTTTATTTCCAAGGCCTACGACTTGCCTTCCGAGACCACCCAGCAGGCGCTTACCGACCTGATCGACGGCCTCAACGACGACCCGGCCATCGACGGCATCCTGCTGCAATTGCCGCTGCCCGAGCACCTGGACGCCTCCAAACTGCTGGAGCGCATCCGCCCGGACAAAGACGTCGACGGTTTCCACCCGTATAACGTCGGCCGCCTGGCCCAGCGTATTCCGCTGCTGCGCCCGTGCACCCCGAAGGGCATCATGACCCTGCTGGAAAGCACCGGCGTCGATCTGTACGGCCTCGATGCGGTAGTGGTCGGTGCCTCCAACATCGTCGGTCGCCCGATGGCCATGGAACTGCTGCTGGCCGGCTGTACCGTGACTGTCACCCACCGTTTCACCAAGGACCTCGCCGGCCACGTCGGCCGCGCAGACCTGGTGGTGGTTGCCGCCGGCAAGCCGGGCCTGGTCAAGGGCGAGTGGATCAAGGAAGGCGCCATCGTCATCGACGTAGGCATCAACCGTCAGGATGACGGCAAGCTGGTCGGCGACGTGGTGTACGAAACCGCCCTGCCCCGCGCCGGCTGGATCACCCCGGTACCCGGCGGTGTCGGCCCGATGACCCGTGCGTGCCTGCTGGAAAATACCCTGTACGCAGCAGAAACCCTGCACGACTAATAACCAGCGGTACTGAAAAAGCCCTGCCTTATCGCAGGGCTTTTTATTGCGCGGCTAAAAACCCTTTTTTTCTTAGTTTTTAAGTACTTTCGTCTGGTTCTAGAAGAACATTCGACAGTTCTTCGTCCATACTCCTAAAATGTAACGGCATTTATCAAAAAACCGTTCTCGAACGGCATTTTCCTTACTTTTTTAGCGAGTTCACCCGCGTGAAAATTCGTCTCTCTCTTGTCAGCCTATTGTTTGCATTTACAGGCACCTTCGCGCACGCCAGCGAAACCACTATCGCCCCGCGTGATACTTCCAAACTGCAGATCGCTTCCGGCAGCGCCATCCTGGTCGACCTGCAGACCAATAAAGTGATCTACGCCAGCAACCCCGATGTGGTGGTGCCGATTGCCTCCGTCAGCAAGCTGATGACCGGCCTGATCGTGCTCGAAGCCAAACAGAACATGGATGAGTACATCGACATCAACATCAAGGACACGCCGGAAATGAAAGGCGTGTTCTCCCGGGTGAAAATCGGCAGCGAAATGCCGCGCAAGGAAATGCTGCTGATCGCCCTGATGTCCTCGGAAAACCGCGCCGCCGCCAGCCTGGCCCACCACTACCCGGGCGGCTACCCGGCGTTTATTGCAGCAATGAATGCCAAAGCCAAGGCGCTGGGCATGACCAGCACGCATTACGTGGAACCTACCGGCCTGTCGATTCACAACGTGTCCACCGCCCGCGACCTGAGCAAGCTGCTGGCCGCTGCGCGTAAATACCCGATGCTGAGCCAACTGAGCACCACCAAGGAAAAGACCGTGGCGTTCCGCAAGCCCAACTACACCTTGGGTTTCTCCAACACCGATCACCTGATCAACCGCGCCAACTGGGATATCAAGCTGACCAAGACCGGCTTCACCAACCAGGCCGGCCATTGCCTGGTGCTGGTGACCAGCATGGGCAACCGCCCAGTCTCGCTGGTGATCCTTGATGCGTTCGGCAAGTTCACCCACTTCGCCGATGCCACGCGTATCCGCAACTGGGTCGAAACCGGCCGCAGTGGCTCGGTGCCGGATGTGGCGTTGCGTTACAAGGCCGACAAGAACCTGAAGAGTCGCCCGAACGCGGCTGAAGTACGCCGCTGAATAGTGTGGGAGCCAGCTCCCACACTAGCAAGCTCCCACAGGCATTGACCTTCAGTGCCTTCTACTTTCTTTCCGCCAGCACCTTGAGTGCCTGCGCCGCCGCCTGTTCCTGCCCGGCCTGCGCCGTGGCATTGGCAGAATCACGCCAGCGCTGCACATCCACATTCGCCGGCAACTGGCTAGGGCGCTGGGTCAAAATCGCCCAGTGCCCTGCACTCTTCCACGCCGATTCAAAATCACTGAAGCTCATCAACAACCGCCGGTCCATGCCCGAGCGCAGCAACACCGTGCTCTTCTGCTGATTGAACCCCACCACCACCACATAACGCGTCCCCGACCACATGCTCGGATTAATCCGCGCCATCACCGGGTAACCCGCCGCCACTTGCGCCAGCACGGCCGTCAACTGGCTGTCCAGCGGGTACACCATCAGCCCGTATTCACGCGCCAGCACCTGCATGTTGCGCTCAAGGTTCGCCTCGCCGCCCGGCAAGTGCAGCGGTTTGTCGAGCAAGCCGGGTGTCATGACAATGCCTTGTTGCGACAGCATGCTGGCTAATGCTGAAGGACCGCTCTGATAGGCCTCGCTGCGATACGCCGGCACGCCCGTGAGTTCAACGCGCTCCGGCAAGCCCGCCAGTTTCGACGGGTGCCCGGAGCACGCCGCCAACCCGAGGGCGCACGCCAGCAACAAGGAGGTTTTAACGTTCGAGCGTAAGCGCAATTTTTTACTCTCTTGATCAACGGCCGGTAAGGGCCCAGATCATAGCCCAATCGCATTCAGGGAGCAGTGACGGCGCGCTGATATAGCCAACAAGTTGGACCGATTCGACCATTGGTCAATAGCACGCAACCGTCAGCTGACTAGACTGTCCATTGAGAAGACTGTGTGTGCCCCCAGCGGGGCGAAAGGAGGCCGGAATGAGCCTTGCAACAACGATTTTCATGTTGGTCTGCGGTTGGCTGGCAGTAGCAGCCGCGATGTTGTGGGGCGTGATGCGCATAACGCGTCGGCATCACCACCCCCATGTCACACCTGCTGCACCGGCCAAGCCGCACAAGGCCGAGGTGCATCACGCCTAGCCTGGCATGCAACTGAAGTCTTGAGTCGCGGCCACTTCCTTGCCGCGACCGTCCTTGAGCACGGCACGCACAGTAGTGCCCAGGCTGGATTCCACCAGCGTGTAGTGCTCACCCGCCTTGAAATTCCTGTACTCGACCCGGCCCTGGCAGTCTTGCTGGTTGTCGTCGCCCGGCTCTTCTTCAAACAGTGTCACATCCAAACGATGGTCCCCCGGGGTCACTTCAAAATAACGGCCGTCGTCCACGCGGTGGCCGTCGACGCGCTCGGCCATCAGGTCATTTGGCGCTTCTTCCTTCAAACCAATCCACGCTTCGCTCGGGTCAGCTTTAGGGAGGGGGCCGGCGCAGGCCGACAACAACAAAACAACACCCAGTGCGGGGATCAATAACAAAGGTTTGAGTGACATGGCAGGGCTCCAAAGGGCTTCAGTAAAAATGGTTGGAAGCGATTCAACTGTATCGCCGCCGATGGGTGACAAGCTTGGAGAGCGGCCTTATGTAGAACAAATGAATACATATGAAACGATCTTCAGCCGTTAACTAAATGTTCCTTCACCTGGCTGAAAGGTGCGTGTTAGGTGGGTCGGGCAAGACTGCCGGGGTTTGCAATCCTGCTCCCTCGGAGGTTCACGCATGCTCGGGCTGGTAAAGACCGCACTGCAAAAGCCCTACACGTTTATTGTGTTGGCCATATTCATCTGCATCATCGGGCCGATGGCGGCCCTGCGAACCCCCAAGGATGTTTTTCCCGATATCGGCATCCCCGTCGTCGCTGTGGTCTGGCAGTACAACGGCCTGTCACCGGACGCCATGGCCGGTCGGGTGATCTACACCTACGAACGCTCCTTGAGCACCACCGTTAACGACATCGAACACATCGAATCGCAATCGCTGCCCGGCATGGGCATCGTCAAGATCTTCTTCCAGCCCGGCGTGGATATCCGCACCGCCAACGCCCAAGTAACGGCCGTGTCACAAACCGTGCTCAAGCAGATGCCACCGGGCATCACGCCGCCGCTGATCCTTAACTACAGCGCTTCCACGGTGCCGATCCTGCAACTGGCGTTTTCCAGCCCCAGCCTCTCGGAAGCCAAGATCCGCGACCTGGTGCAGAACAATATCCGCCTGCCCCTGAGCGCCCTGCCCGGCCTGGCCATGCCCACGCCAATGGGCGGCAAGCAACGCCAGATAACCCTCGACCTCGACCCCCAGGCGCTGGCCGCCAAAGGCTTGTCGGCCCAGGACGTGGGCAACGCGCTGGCGCTGCAAAACCAGATCATTCCAGTGGGTACCGCCAAACTCGGCCCCAACGAATACACGATCCTGCTCAACAACAGCCCCAAGGCGATTGATGAGCTCAACGACCTGCCGATCAAGACGGTCGACGGCGCAATCATCACCATCGGCCAGGTGGCCCATGTGCGTGACGGCTCACCGCCGCAGACCAACATCGTGCGCGTCGACGGCCACCGTGCAGTGCTGATGCCAGCGTTGAAAAACGGCAGCATCTCTACCCTGTCGATCATCGACGGCATCCGCCAGATGCTGCCGCGCATCAACGAAACCCTGCCGCCGTCGCTTAAAACCTCATTGCTGGGCGACGCCTCGGTGTTTGTTAAACAATCGGTGGGCAGCGTGGCCCAGGAAGGCATCATCGCGGCGCTGCTGACCAGTGCGATGATCCTGCTGTTCCTCGGCAGCTGGCGCTCTACCTTGATCATCGCCGCCTCGATCCCTCTGGCGGTGTTGTCGGCCATTGCATTGCTGGCAGCCACCGGGCAAACCCTCAACGTGATGACCCTCGGCGGGCTCGCGTTGGCGGTGGGGATTCTGGTGGATGACGCCACGGTGACCATCGAAAACATCAACTGGCATCTGGAACAAGGCAAGGCGGTGAAGACCGCGATCCTCGACGGCGCCGCGCAGATCGTCGGCCCGGCGTTTGTGTCGCTGCTGTGTATCTGCATCGTGTTTGTGCCGATGTTCCTGCTGCAAGGCATTGCCGGTTACCTGTTCCGGCCGATGGCGCTGGCGGTGATTTTCGCCATGGCCAGCTCGTTCATTCTCTCGCGCACCCTGGTGCCGACCCTGGCGATGTTTTTGCTCAAGCCGCACGTGCCGGAGCAAGGGCCTGGGCATCACCCGGAAGATGAGTTCATCAACCATCACGAAGGTGAACAGCACAAGAAACCGCGCAACCGCGTGCTGCAATCGGTGCTGAACTTTCAGCAGGGTTTCGAGCGGCACTTCTCGAATATCCGCGACACCTACCACGGCCTGCTGACCCTGGCGCTGGGCGCACGCAAGCGCTTTATCGTCGGCTTCCTGGCCTGCGTGCTGGCCTCGTTCCTGCTGTTGCCAAGCCTGGGCCAGGACTTCTTCCCGGCCACCGACGCCGGCGCCCTGGCCCTGCACGTGCGCTTGCCATTGGGCACGCGTATTGAAGAAAGCGCGGCGGCGTTCGACCGCATTGAAGCGCGGATTCGCGAAGTGATCCCCGCCGCAGAGCTCGACACCATCGTCGACAACATCGGCATCCCGCTCAGCGGCATCGACATGGCCTACAGCAGCAGCGGCACCATCGGCCCGCAGGACGGCGACATCCAGGTCAGCTTGAAAAAGGACCATGCGCCGACCGCCGACTACGTGAAAAAACTGCGAGAAACCTTGCCGCAAAGCTTCCCCGGCAGCCACTTTGCGTTCCTGCCTGCCGACATCAGCAGCCAGATCCTCAACTTCGGTGCCCCCGCGCCGCTGGACGTGAAAATCTCCGGGCGCAGCGATGCGCAAAACCGCGCTTACGCCATCGAACTGGAACGCCGCCTGCAGCATATTCCGGGCATTGCCGACCTGCGCATCCAGCAGTCCACCGGCTACCCATCATTGCAGGTGAACGTCGACCGCATGCGCGCCAATGGCCTGGGCATCACCGAGCGAGACGTCACCAACAGCATGGTCGCCTCGCTGGCCGGCAGCTCCCAGGTGGCGCCAACGTTCTGGCTTAACCCGGCCAACGGCGTGTCCTACTCCATCGTCGCCGCCACCCCGCAATACCGCCTCGACAGCTTGCCGTCACTGGAAGCCTTGCCGGTGACCGGTGCCGATGGGCAATCGCAAATCCTTGGCGGCCTGGCGAGCGTCTCCCGCGTGCAAAGCCCGGCGGTGGTGACCCACTACAACATCGAACCGACCCTGGACCTGTACGCCAACGTGCAAGGCCGCGACCTCGGCGGCGTGGCCCGTGACGTGCAAAAGGTGCTGGATGACACCGCCTCCATGCGCCCCAAAGGCGCGGTGATCAGCCTGCACGGGCAGATCGATGCGCTGCATGAAGCCTTCAGCGGTTTGAGCTTCGGCTTGCTCGGCGCCGTGGTGCTGATCTACCTGCTGATCGTGGTCAACTTCCAGTCGTGGGCTGACCCGTTTGTGATCATCACTGCACTGCCGGCGGCGCTGGCGGGGATTGTGTGGATGCTGTTCCTCAGCGGCACCTCATTGTCGGTACCGGCGCTTACCGGCGCCATCCTCTGTATGGGCGTGGCCACCGCCAACTCGATCCTGGTGGTGAGCTTCTGCCGTGAACGCCTGGCCGAACATGGCGATGCGTTAAAGGCCGCCATGGAAGCCGGTTACACGCGCTTCCGCCCGGTGTGCATGACCGCCCTGGCGATGATCATCGGCATGTTGCCGCTGGCGATTTCCGAGGAGCAAAACGCTCCGCTCGGCCGCGCCGTCATCGGTGGCTTGATCTTCGCCACCATCGCCACGTTGTTGTTTGTACCCGTGGTCTTCAGCCTGGTCCACGGTCGTCACCCTACTCGCGAAGTTGCTGGAGAAACCCCACATGTCGTCTGATCACAAACCCTCGCGCAAGCGTCTGATGCTCCTGGGTGTCGGCGGCCTGACATTGGCCGCCCTGTTGGTCGCCAACGGCCTGCACGCCCGCACCACCCACGAAGAAGCGGTGACGGCCTGGACCGAAACCGCCGCCATCCCCCAGGTGATGGTGTTCCAGCCCAAGCTCAACGCGGCCGGCGATACCCTGCGCCTGCCCGCGCACCTTGAGGCCTGGAGCAAGGCGCCGATTCATGCGCGGGTGAGCGGCTATTTGAAAGACTGGAAAGTCGACATCGGCAGCCAGGTGAAAGCCGGGCAAATCCTCGCCGAAATCGACAGCCCGGACCTCGACCAGCAGCTGGCGCAAACCCACGCCCGCCTGCTTCAGGAACAGGCCAATGCACGCCTGGCCGCAACTACCGCCACACGCTGGCAGAACCTGCTCGCCAGCCATTCGGTGTCGCGTCAGGAGGCGGATGAAAAAACCTCCAACGCCGCCGCGGCCAAAGCCAACGCCGAGGCGGCGGCTGCCGACTATGCGCGGCTGTCGGCGCTGGAAAGCTATAAGACTATTCGTGCGCCGTTCGCCGGTACCATCACCGCGCGCAACACCGATATCGGCCAGTTGATCAAGGCCGACACCGACAGCGACCCGGAACTGTTCAACATCGCCGACACCCACCAACTGCGCCTGTATGTGCCGGTGCCGCAGAACTACGCGTCGGTGATCCACCCTGGGCTTGAGGCCGAACTGACCGTGCCCGAGCACCCTGGCGAACACTTCAAGGCGCGCCTGATCGGCGACTCCACCGCCATCGACCGCCGTTCGGGCACCCTGCTTGCGCAATTCGTCGCCGACAACCCCAACGGCGAACTGCTGCCCGGTGACTACGCCGAAGCCACCCTGCCAATCCCGGCCGACACCCATGGCGTGAGCATCCCGGCCAGCGCCTTGATCTTCCGCGCCCAAGGCACCCAGGTGGCGGTGCTGGATGCGCAGAATCACGTGCACCTGCAAGACATCCACATCGGCCTGGACCTGGGCGAGCGCCTGGTGATCGACCAAGGCCTCAAACCCGCCGACCGCGTGGTCGACAACCCGCCCGACGCCCTGCGCGAAGGCGACCCCGTCCAGCTTGCCCAAGCCGGAGGTGCCCATGCGCATAAGGTTTAAGCCCCTCGCGGCGTTAGTGCTGCTGGCCTTGCAGGGTTGCTCGATGGCGCCCACCTACAAGGTGCCCTCGGTTGACTTGCCGGCCGGCTACCGCGAACAGACCAGCGATGGCCCGTGGCACAGCGCGCAACCGTCCGACCAACTGGCACCCCAATGGTGGACGCTCTACAACGATTCGCAGCTCAATGACCTGCAACAGCAACTGCTCAAGGCCAACCCGGACCTGGCGGCGGCGCTGGCGCACTTTGATGCGTCCCAGGCCTATGCCAGCCAATTGCATGCCGGGCTATTCCCGCAAATCACCGCCAGCGCGCAGCCGCTACGCCAGCGGCAATCGGATTCGCGGCCACTGCGCGGCGATACGCAGCCGTCGGTGTACAACAGCAATACCGCCGCGTTTTCCCTGAGCTACGACCTGGACCTGTGGGGCAAGATTCGCAATCAGGTCGCAGCCGGTGACGCCCAGGCACAAGCCTCCGGGGATGACCTGGCAGTGGCGCGCCTGAGCCTGCAGCACCAGTTGGCGACCTTGTATGTGCAGCTCAATGGGCTGGATGCGCAGAGCCGGATCCTCAATAGCTCGCTGGAGGATTTCAGCCAGGCGCTGCAGCTGACGCGCAGCCGATACGAAGGCCAGATTGCTTCGGAGCTGGACCTGACCCGTGCGCAAAGCCAGTTGGCCGAAGCCAAGGCTCAACTGGATGAAGTGCGCGGGCAACGCAACCTCACCGAGCACGCCATTGGTGAATTGGTGGGCGTGGCAGCCAGTAACTTCACGCTGCCGCCGAGGCAGCAGTTGATTGCCTTGCCGGGCATCCCCTCGCAGCTGCCGAGCCACCTGCTGCAACGTCGCCCGGACATTGCGGCGGCGGAACGGCGGGTGTTTGCGGCCAATGCCAATATTGGCGTGGCCAAGGCGGCGTGGTACCCGGATTTCAGTCTCACCGGGCTGATCGGCGGGCAGACTCAAGGGGTCGGCAACCTGCTGTCTGCCGGTAACCGCTATTGGGCGCTGGGGCCGCTGGTGAATCTGCCGATCTTTGAGGGTGGGCGGCTGAGCGCCAATGAGCGGCAGGCCAAGGCCGAGTTTGAAGAAGCGTCGGCGCAATACCGTAGCCATGTGCTCAAAGCGGTGCGCGAGGTGGAAGATAACCTGGCGCAGCTGCGGGATTTGCAGCAGCAAGCCCAGGATGAGCAAGCGGCGGCGGACGCAGCAGAACATACACAGGCGTTGGCGATGAACAGCTATCAGGCCGGGGCCGTGAGTTATCTGGATGTGGTCACCGCGCAAACGGCAGCGTTGCAGGCGCAGCGAACCTTGCAGGCCGTGCAGACCCGGCAGTTGCAGGCGAGTGTGGGGTTGGTCACCGCGCTCGGCGGCGGCTGGCAACCCGGCGTCTGAATCTCCCCTGTAGATCGTTCCCACGCTCCGCGTGGGCATGCAGCCCGTGACGCTCCGCGTCACGACTTTAAGGGCGGACGCAGAGCGTCCAGAGCGGCATTCCCACGCAGAGCGTGGGAACGATCTGCAACCTTGCAGGCCGTGCAGACGCGGCAGTTGCAGGCGAGTGTGGGGTTGGTCACGGCCCTCGGCGGCGGCTGGCAGCCCGGTGCCTGAATCTCCCCTGTAGATCGTTCCCACGCTCCGCGTGGGCATGCAGCCCGTGACGCTCCGCGTCACGACTTTAAGGGCGGACGCAGAGCGTCCAGAGCGGCATTCCCACGCAGAGCGTGGGAACGATCTGCATGAACATATTTTCGTTAACTGATACGCCAGGCGGCGGCTTAGGGTTTGCCATTGCATGCTTCCTTTGCATTAGGTTTTTTCGAGGCGAAACCTAGCACTGGAAACGAAGAGTTTTGAGCGCCGCAAGATGTAAAAGAAACTTCGTACGATAGATTAGGACACGCCCTGCACCAGCCCCTCAAAACGGGCTTTTTCTTACAGGTTTTTAGGGTTGTAGCGCGGAACGGCTGTCACTAGTCTTCGCTAGTCGCTGCTAACTCAGCGACCGGACGTGAGAAATCCGAACAACTCCATTGGCGCGAACGCGCTCACCATATACAGTGCAGACGCTTTTTTGTGCTCGCTGTAATGGCGGCTGTGCGCGGGCATGCTTCGGCGTGGCCGAGTTCCTGGAGACTTGGTTTTCTCACTCCGCGTACAGCTGCCACCCACAGTCCGTGAGAAAGATTTGGGGGTAGCCAGCCCTTAATTCTCCAGGAGTTACCTCATGATCAAAGAAAGTCCAAACCCACCTTCGGACTCAAACCTGCTCTTCACCCTCCGCCCCAACCTCGACACCGAAACCCTGCTGGTCAATGCCTCTCAGGATCTGGAATCCATCACTGCCATCGCGGCGAACCTGGCTTTTGAAGTTGAAGGTCCGCAGCGCAGCGTGGTGCTGGGAATTTGTCGGATGGTGGAGGGTGTGCAGTTGCTGGTTGATCGAGTCGTACAGGGAAGCGGCGAGGCACGTGTGCAGTAACGGCGTCGCCTGTCAGGGCCTCTTCGCAGGCAAGCCAGCTCCCACATTTGGAATGTATTCACAGACCAAAAGGTGGGAGCTGGCTTGCCTGCGGTGAGCATAGGGATCTACCCACCTTTTTAAAGCTGCCACATTCCTCTGTGGCGAGCAGGCTTGCCCTGCGTTGGGCTGCGCAGCAGCCCCAATGTAGACACCGAGATACTCCTGAAAGAACTCTGCGTCGGTTTTTTGGGGCTGCTGCGCAGCCCAACGCAGGGCAAGCCTGCTCGCCACAACAGCCCGCTTGCCACAGACTTTGTATTCAACAGAAGTTGCTTAGATACCTGTACTGCGATAGCACCCTATCAGGCAGCGAGCTTCCCACTGGCAATCGCCGCCGACGCCGCCACCATCGCCCGCAACAACACCGCACATCCCGCAGCCAGATCATCCGGCGCGGCATTCTCGATTTCGTTATGGCTGATGCCGCCTTCACACGGCACGAAGATCATCCCGGCCGGGCCCAGTTCAGCGACAAAGATAGCGTCGTGCCCTGCCCCGCTGACAATATCCATGTTCGACAAGCCCAACCCATTCGCCGCATCACGCACGGCGTCCACGCAACCTTTGTCGAAGTACAACGGCGGGAAGTCAGCAGTGGGCTCCAACTCGAACGTCAGCCCGTGCTTGGCACAGGTCTCGTCGATCACCGTGCGCACCTGGGCAATCATCGAATCCAGCCGCGCAGGTTCCAGGTGACGGAAGTCCAGGGTCATACGCACTTCACCGGGGATCACATTGCGTGAGCCTGGGTAGGCTTGCAGGCAACCGACAGTGCCGCACGCATGCGGCTGATGCCCCAACGCCGCGGCATTCACCGCCGCCACCACGGCGGCCGCGCCCACCAGCGCATCCTTGCGCAGGTGCATCGGCGTCGGCCCTGCATGCGCTTCAACGCCACGCAGTTTCAGGTCAAACCACTTTTGCCCCAATGCTCCCAGCACCACGCCGATGGTTTTCTTCTCGTCCTCAAGAATCGGGCCTTGTTCGATATGCGCTTCAAAATACGCGCCCACCTTGTGGCCACTGACAGCACGCGTGCCCGCATAGCCAATCGCGTTCAACGCATCGCCCACGCTGACGCCATCCACATCGACCTTGGCCAAGGTATCGGCCAGGGTGAACTTCTCGGCAAACACACCCGAGCCCATCATGCACGGCGGGAAGCGTGAGCCTTCTTCGTTGGTCCACACCACCACTTCCAGCGGCGCTTCAGTTTCGATCTTGAGGTCGTTGAGGGTGCGCAGCACTTCCACACCTGCCAGCACGCCGAAGCAGCCGTCGAACTTGCCGCCGGTGGGTTGGGTGTCGATATGGCTGCCGGTCATCACCGGTGGCAGCTTGGGGTCGCGGCCAGGGCGCCGCGCGAAAATATTGCCGATGCCGTCGATGGTCACGGTGCAACCCGCGTCCTCACACCACTGCACAAACAGGTCGCGGGCCTTGCGGTCGAGGTCGGTGAGGGCCAGGCGACACACGCCGCCCTTGGGCGTGGCACCGAGTTTGGCCAGGTCCATCAGCGACTGCCACAGGCGGTCGCGGTTGATGTGCTGATGGGTCGATTGCAGAACGTCCAGGGCAGCGTTCATGGGGATCTCCTCAGGCTGTATTTTTTATGAATTGACGCGGTTCCAGCAGTGAAATGAGGTCAAAAATGTGGGAGCGGGCTTGCTCGCGAATGCGGTGTATCAGTCGCCGCACATGTCGCCTGACACGACGCATTCGCGAGCAAGCCCGCTCCCACATTTGATTGGATTCCAACCTTTTACAGCGGTGTTTTTACCGCCAGCGGCAGAGCTCGGCGCTTGGCATTCAAGCCGTAATACAACAACCCACCCAACGCCGAGCCGGTGAACCAGCCGTAGCTGTAAAACCAGCTGAACGCATCACTGCCCAGCGACAGTAAGGTCAGCACCACCGGCACGCCGAAGGCCACAAAGCCGCTCCAGTTCCATGCCGGGTACACGTCGTCGCGGTACAAACCGGCCAGGTCCAGCTGCTGTTTGCGCGTGATGAAATAGTCCACCACCATGATCCCGGCAATCGGGCCGAGCAGGCTGGAGTAGCCCAGCAACCAGTTGGAATACACGGTTTCCAGGCTCACATCCGAGACGATCAACCCAAGCTTTTTCAGCAGTTCGTGGGCCATCAATGCCAGCCCGACCAGGCCGGTGAGGATCACCGCCGTGGTGCGGTTGATCAGCTTGGGCGCGATGTTCTGGAAGTCGTTGGTGGGCGAGACGATGTTCGCGGCGGTGTTGGTGGACAAGGTGGCGATGATGATCAGCGCCATGGCGATGGCGACCCACACCGGGCTCTGGATATGCCCGATCAAGGTGACCGGGTCGGAAACACTCACACCCACCAGCTTCACCGATGCGGCGGTCATGATCACGCCGAGGGCGGCGAACAGGAACATGGTCAACGGCAGGCCGAAAATCTGCCCGAGAATCTGGTCCTTCTGGCTTTTGGCGTAGCGGCTGAAGTCGGGAATATTCAGCGACAAGGTGGCCCAGAAGCCCACCATGGCCGTCAGCCCGGCCATAAAGTAACCGGTAAGGCTTGCGCCTTCGGGGCGCTTGGGTGGGATTGCCATCAACTCGCTGAGGGACACATTGGGCATTGCCCACACCAGCAAGCCAATCCCCACCGCCACCAGCAAAGGCGCCGACAGGGTTTCCAGGCGCTTGATCGACTCGGCGCCACGCAGCACCACCCACAGGTTCAAGGTCCAGAAAATCATGAAACCGATCACTTCACCGGTGCCGCCGAGGGACTTCCAACCTTCGAAAATCGAACCCAGGAACAGGTGAATCGCCAGCCCGCCGAACATCGTCTGGATGCCAAACCAGCCACAGGCCACCAGCGCCCGAATCAGGCACGGCACGTTGGAGCCGAGGATGCCGAAGGACGAGCGCAACAGCACCGGAAACGGAATGCCGTACTTGGTGCCCGGGAAGGCGTTAAGGGTCAGCGGGACCAGCACCACGATATTGGCCAGCAAAATTGCCATCAGCGCCTCGCCCACCGACAGCCCGAAATAGGCGGTGAGCACGCCGCCCAGGGTGTAGGTCGGCACGCAAATCGACATACCGACCCACAGCGCAGTGATGTGCCACTTGTTCCAGGTGCGTTCATGCACCTTGGTCGGTGCCATGTCGTGGTTGTAGCGCGGGCTGTCGAGGACGTCGGGGCCGGCGTCGAGTTCATACAGGCCGTTGCGTTCAATGACTTGCGATCTGTTCTGTTGCATGGCCGCTCCACGGTTTTTTTAAAATTATTGTTGCTCATCCAGCGCGTGGCGCCGGATGGCCGGAGTACCTCGTAAACAACATGACATCACGGGCTCGGCCAGCCGCCACTGCACTCAATAACCGTGCCGACAACCGCACCTTAACCCACACCGCTTATATAACTCACTGATGTTAATCAGCTTTCAGATTGTGCCTACGGTACGTGTCGCCTTACTCAGGCTAAATAACGCGAAAGTTGCCCGAACTGTCAGGACTCAATCTGGTGCAACACAATTATTTTTATTTACCCATGCCGTCAAGCGGCATGTCTCAAGCGTCTGATTTGCAATAAGAAATGTTGCTCAATTTAAGAACCTGTCAAGTGCGTCAAAATGGTGAAGGGGCGCTACATTTTGGTGATTTATAGTTTTTTACTTTTAAAATCATGCAGTTAAAATCGATATAAGCTTAAGAAAAATCTTCTTGCTCATTCGAAAAACTCGGGATAGTTTCTATTCCTGTCACCGATGACAGGATTAAACCGGCCATCGGCAAGCAGCATTACAACACTTAGAACTGGCACAAGCCGGTCAAGCCTGTGAGGAACTCGACATGTCGCTGTTGATCCGTGGCGCCACCGTTATTACCCATGATGAAAGTTACCGCGCCGATGTGTTATGCGCAGACGGTCTCATTCGCGCTATTGGCACGAATCTGGACGTTCCCGCCGGCACTGAAACACTCGATGGCAGTGGCCAATACTTGATGCCCGGCGGCATCGACCCGCATACGCATATGCAACTGCCCTTCATGGGCACCGTGGCCAGTGAAGACTTTTTCAGTGGCACGGCGGCGGGTCTGGCAGGCGGCACCACCTCGATCATCGACTTTGTGATTCCCAACCCGCAGCAATCGCTGATGGAGGCTTTTCATCAGTGGCGCGGCTGGGCGGAAAAATCCGCCTCCGACTACGGTTTTCATGTGGCGATCACCTGGTGGAGCGAGCAGGTGCGCGAGGAGATGGCCGAGCTGGTCAGCCACCATGGCATCAACAGCTTCAAGCACTTCATGGCCTACAAGAACGCGATCATGGCGGCGGACGACACCCTGGTCGCCAGCTTCGAACGCTGCCTGGAACTGGGCGCGGTGCCGACGGTGCACGCAGAGAACGGCGAGCTGGTGTATCACCTGCAACGCAAGCTGATGGCCCAGGGCATTACCGGGCCGGAAGCGCATCCGCTGTCGCGTCCGTCCCAAGTGGAAGGCGAAGCAGCCAGCCGCGCCATTCGCATCGCCGAGACCATCGGCACGCCGTTGTATCTGGTGCACGTGTCAACCCAGGAAGCACTCGACGAAATCACCTACGCCCGTGGCAAAGGCCAGCCGGTCTACGGCGAAGTGCTGGCCGGGCACCTGCTGCTGGATGACAGCGTGTACCAGCACCCCGACTGGCAAACCGCCGCCGGTTACGTGATGAGCCCGCCGTTCCGTCCGCTTGGGCATCAGGAAGCACTCTGGCACGGCTTGCAGTCCGGCAACCTGCACACCACCGCCACCGACCACTGCTGCTTCTGCGCCGAGCAAAAAGCCGCCGGCCGCGACGACTTCAGCAAGATCCCCAACGGCACCGCCGGTATCGAAGACCGCATGGCGCTGCTGTGGCACGAGGGCGTGAACACCGGGCGTTTGTCGATGCAGGAATTTGTTGCGCTGACGTCGACCAACACCGCGAAGATCTTCAATCTCTACCCGCGCAAAGGCGCGATCCGCGTGGGTGCCGATGCAGACCTGGTGCTGTGGGATCCCGAGGGCACGCGCACGATTTCGGCCAAGACCCACCATCAGAAGGTCGACTTCAACATCTTCGAAGGCAAGACCGTGCGCGGCGTGCCGAGCCACACCATCAGCCAGGGCAAGCTGGTGTGGGCCGATGGGGATTTACGCGCCGAGCGCGGTGCCGGGCGGTATGTGGAACGGCCGGCGTATCCGGCGGTGTTTGAGCAGTTGAGCAAGCGGGCCGAGCATTCCAGGCCCACTGCTGTAAAGCGCTGAACATACAGCGCACATGATCGTTCCCACGCTCTGCGTGGGAATGCAGTCAGGGGCGCTCTGCGCCCCAAAAGCGGACGCAGAGCGTCCAGTGAGGCATTCCCACGCAGAGCGTGGGAACGATCGCCCATCAGAGGCAGCACCTCAACAACCGTGAGGCCAAAACCGTGATCCAGACCCTGACCCACCTCCCCCATCCCCATGAAGATGGACCCACTCTCGCCAGCCACTTCACCGACCTGGCGCCGCCTCTCAACGCCCGCCAGGCCCAACTGGAAGCCTCGCGCTGCCTGTATTGCTACGACGCGCCGTGCGTGAATGCGTGCCCCAGCGAAATCGATATCCCATCGTTCATCCGCAATATTCACACCGAGAACGTACAAGGCGCCGCGCAGAAAATCCTCTCGGCCAATATCCTCGGCGGCAGCTGCGCTCGCGTGTGCCCCACCGAGATTCTGTGCCAGCAAGCCTGCGTACGTAACAACGCCGAAGAATGCGCGCCGGTGCTGATCGGCCTGTTGCAGCGCTACGCCATCGACAACGCGCAGTTCAGCGAACACCCGTTCCAGCGCGCGGCACCCACGGGCAAACGCATCGCCGTGGTCGGCGCCGGGCCTGCGGGCCTGGCCTGCGCCCACCGCGCCGCCCTGCATGGCCATGACGTGGTGATTTTCGAAGCCCGGGAAAAAGCCGGCGGCCTGAATGAATACGGGATCGCCAAGTACAAGCTGGTGGATGATTTTGCCCAGAAGGAGCTGGCTTTCCTGTTGCAGATCGGCGGCATCGAGATCCGCCATGGCCAGCGCCTGGGTGGCAACCTGACGTTGAGCGAATTGCACCAGCAATTCGATTCGGTATTTTTGGGCCTGGGCCTCGCCGCCAGCAAACAACTGGGCTTGCCCCATGAAGACGCGCCCGGCCTGCTCGCCGCCACCGACTATATCCGCGAACTGCGCCAGGCCGATGACCTCAGCCAACTGCCCTTGGCCGACCGCTGCATCGTGCTCGGTGCCGGCAATACCGCCATCGACATGGCCGTGCAAATGGCCCGCCTCGGCGCCCGCGATGTGAACCTGGTGTACCGCCGTGGCCTGGCCGATATGGGCGCCACTCACCATGAACAAGAGATCGCCAAGGCCAATCAGGTGCGGCTGCTGACCTGGGCTCAACCGGATGAAGTGTTGCTGGATGATCAAGGCCGTGTGCGCGGCATGCGTTTTTTGCGCACGTGCATGGAAAACGGTCGCCTGCACCCCACTGGCGAAGCCTTTGAACTGGCCTGCGACGCAATCTTCAAAGCCATCGGCCAGGGTTTTGACAACGAGGCGCTACATGATCCGCTGGCCCAGCAACTGCACCGGGTGGGCGAGCGTATCTTCGTCGACGAACAGCTGCAAACCAGCATCCCGGGCATCTATGCCGGCGGCGATTGCGTCAGCCTCGGCCAGGACCTCACCGTGCAGGCGGTGCAACATGGCAAGCTGGCCGCCGAGGCCATGCACGCCCAACTCATGCTGAACGTGGAGGCTGCGTAATGGCCGATCTCTCGATTGTATTTGCCGGTATCAAAGCCCCCAACCCGTTCTGGCTGGCCTCCGCGCCGCCCACCGACAAGGCCTACAACGTGGTGCGCGCCTTCGAAGCCGGCTGGGGCGGCGTGGTGTGGAAAACCCTCGGTGAAGACCCGGCGGCGGTCAACGTCTCGTCACGTTATTCAGCGCACTACGGTGCCAACCGTGAAGTATTGGGTATCAACAATATCGAACTGATCACCGACCGCTCCCTGGAGATCAATCTCAAGGAAATCACCCAGGTGAAAAAGGATTGGCCCGACCGCGCCCTGATCGTGTCGCTGATGGTGCCGTGTGTTGAAGAATCCTGGAAAAATATCCTGCCGTTGGTGGAGGCCACCGGCTGCGATGGCATCGAGCTGAACTTCGGCTGCCCCCACGGCATGCCCGAGCGCGGCATGGGCGCAGCGGTCGGCCAGGTGCCGGAGTACGTGGAACAGGTGACGCGCTGGTGCAAGACCTACTGCTCGCTGCCGGTGATCGTCAAGCTTACGCCGAACATCACCGACATCCGCGTGGCGGCGCGCGCAGCGTATCGCGGCGGTGCGGATGCGGTGTCGTTGATCAACACCATCAACTCCATCACCAGTGTGGACCTGGAGCGCATGGTCGCCCTGCCGGTGGTCGGCACGCAAAGTACCCATGGCGGTTATTGCGGCTCGGCGGTCAAGCCGATTGCGTTGAACATGGTCGCCGAAATCGCCCGCGACCCGCAGACCCAAGGGCTGCCGATCTGCGGCATCGGCGGCATCGGCAATTGGCGTGATGCAGCGGAGTTTGTTGCTCTGGGCTGCGGCGCGGTGCAGGTGTGCACGGCGGCGATGCTGCATGGGTTTCGGATTGTGGAAGAGATGAAAGACGGGCTCTCGCGGTGGATGGACAGCCAGGGCTACGCCAGCCTGCAGGAATTTTCCGGGCGGGCGGTGGGCAATACCACGGACTGGAAGTACCTGGACATCAACTATCAGGTGATTGCCAAGATCGACCAGCAGGCGTGTATCGGCTGTGGGCGTTGCCATATTGCCTGTGAGGATACGTCACATCAGGCGATCGCCAGCTTGAAACAGGCGGACGGCACGCATAAATACGAGGTGATCGATGATGAGTGCGTCGGCTGCAATTTGTGCCAGATCACCTGCCCGGTGGCCGATTGCATCGAGATGGTGCCGATGGAAACGGGCAAGCCGTTTTTGAACTGGACGCAGGATCCGCGTAACCCCTATCGCGAAGCTGTGTAGCCCAGATCGTTCCCACGCTCCGCGTGGGAATGCCTCCCGGGACGCTCTGCGTCCGCGCTTGGGACGCGGAGCGTCCCTGGCTGCATTCCCACGCGGAGCGTGGGAACGATCATCAAGGCTCCAAGCCAATCCCACGCAAAATCACACTGGTGACCGTCTGAATCGCCTTCTCGAACTGCCTGTCCGACAATGGCTGGTGATCATTCAAGATCTTCACCTGATGATCAAAATCCGCATAGTGCTGGGTCGAGGCCCAAATCATATACAGCAGGCTTGACGGCTCCACCGGCAGGATGCGTTTGTCTTCCACCCACTGACGAATTTTCGCCTCCTTCATCTTGGCCCAGTCGTACAGGCTTTCATCCAGCGCCTCACCGAGTGTCGGCGCGCCGTGGATGATTTCATTCGCCCAGACTTTCGAACCATAGGGCCGCGTACGTGAGCGCTGCATCTTGGCGCGGATATAACTGCTGAGCACCACGCGCGGGTCATCGAAAGTTTCAAAGCTCAACGCATCCTGCTTCCACAGGTCCAGCAGGTCGAACAGCACGGCGCTGTACAGTTCGCTTTTGGTGCTGAAGTAGTAATGCAGGTTGGAGCGCGGCAGTTGCACTTCTTCGGCAATGTCGGCCATGGCGGTGCTGCCGTAGCCCTTCTCGGCGAAGACTTTCTCCGCCGCCAACAGGATTTTCTCGACGTTGCTGCGCCGGATGCCGATCTTGTGATTGCCCATGGATGGTGGAGCCCCAGTCACTTTTAAATACAATTCATTTTCAAGCATCACATCATGAACCGCTTCATTAGGCTACACGCCGTTGATCGCCAGATCAGCGCCAGCGCCGTAAAGCCCGCAGTATTCCAAGGCGTCAGCCTGCGTGATCGGGCTATGATCGGCGCATCTGAACCGGACACCCCAGACCTATGGCCGTTGACCTGCACGCCCTCTACCCGAAATTGATCCACCTGATGCTGGACACGGTCTTCGTGGTCGACAGTGACAACCTGATCGTGTTTGTCAGCGATGCCTGCGAAGCCCTGCTCGGCTACCGCGCCGATGAACTGACCGGCACGCCCATTACCGACTACATGCACCCTGAAGACCTGGCGCGCACGCGGGCCTCGATTGTGCGAGTCATGAATGGCCGGCCCCATGTGGACTTTCGCAACCGCTATCTGCGCAAGGATGGCAGCGTGGTGCACATCCTGTGGGCAGCCTTCTGGTCCGAAGAAGTCGGCGCGCGCATCGGCGTGGCGCGGGACGTGACGGCGCTCACCCAGGCCGAGGAGGAACTGCGCTTCCTCGCCCACCATGACCCATTGACGGCCCTCACCAACCGCTCGTTGTTCAACGATGGCCTGGCGTCGGCCCTGCACACCGCACGGCGTGATAACACCCGGCTGGCGTTGCTGTTTCTGGACGTCAATGACTTCAAGGGCATCAACGATGTGCATGGCCACGCCGTGGGCGACCGCGTGCTCTGCGTGATTGCACGGCGGCTGGAACGCTGCGTGCGAGAAAGCGATCTGGTGGCGCGCATGGGCGGTGATGAATTCACGGTGTTGCTGACCGATGTGCAGTCACACGAAGCGGTTAGCAGCAAAGTGGCGCAAATTCTCGCGGCCATGGCCGAGCCGCTGGGCGCTGAGTTTGGCCCGGTCAAGATGCCGTCGTGCAGTGTGGGCGTGGCGTTTTACCCGGCCGACGGCGCAGACGCCGATACCCTGCTCAGCCACGCAGACAGCGATATGTACCGGATAAAAAGGCTGCGGCTGGCCGCCGAGTGATGAAACTTCCTACGCGAACCTTTCCCGCCAAAAACGGATTGGTTAGGATCGCGGTCCACTTGAAGGATCATTGCAATGACTATTCGACCTCGCGCGGCCGCCGACGACCCGGTGCTGGGAGCACTGTGGGAGCGCTCGGTGCGGGCCACCCATGACTTCCTCCCCTCACTTGAAGGTACTGAACAATGTTGATCAAGAAAGCCCTGACCACCGTCACCCTGCTCGCGTCACTGTTGGGTGCGTCTGCGGCATTTGCCCACGCCCACCTCAAAAGCTCGACACCGGCGGCCGACAGCACGGTTGCCGCGCCCGCCGACCTGCGCCTGACCTTCAGCGAAGGCGTAGAAGCCACCTTCACCAAAGTGTCCCTGAGCAAAGACGGCACCGAAGTCGCCATCAAAGGCCTGGAAACCCCGGACGCCGACAAGAAAACCCTGGTGGTCACACCCGCCGCGCCGCTGGCGGCCGGCAACTACAAGGTGGTCTGGAACGCCGTCTCGGTCGACACCCATAAGAGCAACGGTGAATACAGCTTCAAGGTCGGCCAATAACCGATGGCAACCCTGCTGGTGCTGTGCCGCTTCGTGCATTTCATCGTCGTGCTGTTGATGTTCGGGGCCTGTGCCTTCAGGCCCTGGCTGCTCGGCGCGCAACCGGCACTGGACCGGCAACTGCTGCGCATCACCCGTGCGCTGGCCTGGCTGGGGTTGCTCTCCGGCGTGGCCTGGTTGCTGTTGATCACGGCCAGCATGGCGGGCAGTTGGGACGCGGCGCTGCAACCGGCCACGGTGCAGTTGGTGCTGGGCAAAACCTTTTTCGGCCAGGTGTGGGTCTGGCACTTGTTGCTGAACCTGCTGCTGGTAGTGGCGTTGATCAAACCCTGGCCGGCCTTGCGCCTGCCGTTGACCGCACTGCTGTTGGCGACCTTGGCGCCGGTCGGCCATGGCGCGATGCTCAATGGGCTGAGCGGGCAATTGCTGATCCTCAATCAAGTGGTGCACCTGGTGTGCGTCGGCGCCTGGCTGGGCGGGTTGTTGCTGCTGGTGCTGATCCTGCGGCTGTCGCCAAAGCCTGGGCTGGAGCCGATCCTCAAGCGTTTCAGCGGTGTGGGTTATGGCCTGGTTGCCGGTTTGCTGGTGACGGGCTTGATCAATGTTCGGGTGCTGACCGGGCAGCTGTGGCCCACGCCGCTGTTTAACGGGTTTGCGCTGATTCTGTTGATCAAGGTGCTGCTGGTGCTGGGTATGTTGGCGCTGGCGCTGTTGAACCGGTTGCGTATCGAGCGTTGTGAGGAGCGAGTGGGCAGTTTGAAGGCCAGTGTGATGCTCGAATGGGTGCTGGGTATTTCAGCAGTCGCCGCGGTGTCCCTGCTGGGTACCTTGCCACCGATGGTGATGGCTGGCTAAACCCACGCAAAGCTCAAGTCGAACCCGCTCCCACATGGCCCGTGCTCACTTTTGACCGGTACAGACCTAGTCATCGTATAACTTCTGCTTGACAGACCCCGAAAACCCCGCAAATATCCCTCGCAATGTTGTACGACAACGTATAACAAATAATAAAAACAACAAAACGAAAGGGAGCTTCACTGTGCCTCAATTCGCCCGCAATTCCTCCTCGCGTCTCGGTCTTATCAGTTTCAGCAGCCTGGCACTCGCCCTGCCCCTCTGTGCCCAGGCCGAGGGTTTTCTCGACGACGCCAAAGCCACGCTCAACCTGCGCAACGCCTACTTCAATCGCAACTTCACCAACCCCACGTACCCGCAGGCCAAGGCCGAGGAATGGACGCAGAACTTCATTCTCGACGCCAAATCCGGCTTTACCCAAGGCACCGTGGGCTTCGGGATTGACGTGCTGGGCCTGTATTCGCAGAAGCTCGACGGCGGTAAAGGCACGGGGGGCACCCAGCTATTGCCGATCCATAGCGACGGCCGCCCTGCCGACAATTTCGGACGCCTGGGCGTAGCGCTGAAAACCCGGCTGTCCAAAACCGAACTGAAGGTCGGCGAATGGATGCCGGTGCTGCCGATCCTGCGCTCGGACGACGGCCGCTCCTTGCCGCAAACCTTTCGTGGCGGCCAGGTCACCTCCAATGAAATCGCCGGGCTGACCCTCTACGGCGGCCAGTTTCGCGGCAACAGCCCGCGCAACGACGCGAGCATGGAAGACATGTTCATGAACGGCAAAGCGGCGTTCACTTCCGACCGTTTCAACTTCGGCGGCGGCGAATACGCCTTCAACGACAAACGCACCCAGGTCGGCGTGTGGTACGCCGAACTCACCGACATCTACCAGCAGCAGTACCTGAACCTGACCCACAGCCAGCCGGTCGGCGACTGGACCTTTGGCGCCAACCTCGGGTTCTTCAATGGCAAGGAAGACGGCAGCGCCCTGGCCGGCAACCTCGACAACAAAACCTATTCCGCCCTGCTCTCGGCCAAATACAAAGGCAACGCCTTCTATGTGGGCCTGCAAAAACTCACCGGCGACAGCGTGTGGATGCGGGTCAACGGCACCAGCGGCGGCACCCTGGCCAACGACAGCTACAACGCCAGCTACGACAATGCCAAGGAAAAATCCTGGCAGATACGCCATGACTTCAACTTCGTGGTGCTCGGCATTCCGGGGCTGACCATGATGAACCGCTACATCAGCGGCAATAACGTGCACACCGGCGCCATCACCGATGGCAAGGAATGGGGCCGCGAGTCGGAACTGGCCTACACGGTGCAGAGCGGCACACTGAAGGATTTGAATGTGCGCTGGCGCAACTCGACCATGCGTCGGGATTTCAGCAACAACGAGTTTGATGAAAATCGGATCTTTATCAGCTATCCGATCTCGTTGCTCTAGGGCTGGATCCATAAGCAGAAGAAGATCCACGGTGGGAGCGGCGGTGCGACGATTCGACTTGCCCGCTCCCACATTTGATCTGACTTGCCTGCAAGAATGTTGACAACCTCGGGAATCCCTAACACTATTTCCACATAGTCATACGACAACCTACAACAACAATGGAATTCCCATGACCACCACCACGCCTGCTCCCTTCAACCGCCTGCTGCTTACCGGCGCTGCCGGCGGCCTGGGCAAAGTCCTGCGCGAACGCATGCGCCCTTATGCCCAGGTATTGCGCCTGTCGGACATCGCCAACATGGCCCCGGCGGCCGACGAGTTCGAAGAAGTGCAACCCTGTGACCTGGCCGACAAACACGCCGTGCACCAGTTGGTGGAAGGCGTCGATGCCATCCTGCATTTCGGCGGTGTGTCGGTGGAGCGCTCTTTTGAAGAGGTGCTCGGCGCCAACATCAGCGGCATTTTCCATATCTACGAGGCCGCACGCCGCCATGGGGTTAAACGCGTGATCTTCGCCAGCTCCAACCATGTGATCGGCTTTTACAAGCAGGACGAACACATCGACGCCCACTCTCCACGTCGCCCCGACAGCTACTACGGCTTGTCCAAATCCTACGGCGAAGACATGGCCAGCTTCTACTTCGACCGCTACGGTATCGAGACCGTGAGCATCCGCATCGGCTCCTCGTTCCCGGAACCCCAGAACCGCCGGATGATGCACACCTGGCTGAGTTTCGATGACCTGACCCAACTGCTCGAGCGCGCGCTGTACACGCCGAATGTCGGCCACACCGTGGTCTACGGCATGTCGGATAACCTCGATACCTGGTGGGACAACCGCTACGCCGCGCACCTGGGTTTTGCGCCCAAGGACAGCTCCGAAGTGTTCCGCGCCAAGGTCGAAGCCCAGCCGCCAGTGGCCGCCGACGACCCCGCCGCGATCTACCAGGGCGGCGCGTTCTGCGCGGCGGGGCCGTTCGGTGACTGAACGCACATCAACCCAAGGGAATGAGTTGCCATGACCGCTGAACTGATCGTCGATGCCCGCAATGCCGTGGGCGAATGCCCGGTGTGGGTGCCGCAGGAAAACGCGCTGTACTGGGTGGACATCCCCAACGGCGGCCTGCAACGCTGGAACGCCGCCACCGGCCACGTCGCCGCCTGGAAAGCCCCGCAGATGCTTGCCTGTATTGCCCGCACCGACGCGGGCAATTGGCTCGCGGGCATGGAAAGCGGGTTTTTCCAACTCATCCCGCATCACGACGGCAGCCTCGACACCACGCCTGTGGCGAGCATCGAGCACCCGCGCACTGACATGCGCCTCAACGATGGCCGCTGTGATCGCCAGGGCCGCTTCTGGGCCGGCAGCATGGTGCTGAACATGGGCTTGAATGCGGCCGAAGGCACCCTTTACCGCTATGCGTCAGGCGCCGCGCCCCATGCACAACTGAACGGGTTCATCACCCTCAACGGCCTGGCCTTCAGCCCGGACGGCCGCACGATGTACGCCTCGGACTCACACCCGCTGGTGCAGCAAATCTGGGCTTTCGATTACGACATCGACACCGGCACGCCGTCCAACCGCCGGGTATTTGTCGACATGCATCAATTCCTCGGGCGCCCCGATGGCGCGGCGGTCGACGCTGACGGCTGCTACTGGATCTGCGCCAACGACGCCGGGCTGATTCACCGCTTTACCCCGGATGGCCGCCTGGACCGCTCCCTCAGCGTGCCGGTCAAAAAACCCACTATGTGCGCCTTCGGCGGCAGCCGGCTGGACACCTTGTTCGTCACCTCGATCCGTGATGACCACAGTGAGCAGTCGGTCGCCGGCGGCGTGTTTGCCCTCAACCCCGGCGTCAGCGGATTGCCGGAGCCCACGTTCACCCTCTAGCTGCATCGCTGTGCCTTGAATACAACAACAATAAGACAGGAGTGACACCCCATGGACTTCAAACGCACCTTGCTCGCCGCTGCATTCTTTACCCTCAGCACCGCCGCCCACGCGCTGGAAATCAAATTCGCCGACATCCACCCCGCCGGCTACCCCACTGTCGTTGCCGAAGAGAACATGGGCAAGGCCCTGACCAAAGCCAGCAACGGCGAACTGACCTTCAAATACTTCCCGGGCGGTGTGCTGGGCTCCGAAAAAGAAGTGGTCGAACAGGCCCAGGTCGGCGCGGTGCAGATGACCCGCGTCAGCCTCGGCATCGTCGGGCCGGTGGTGCCGGACGTGAACGTGTTCAACTTGCCGTTCGTGTTCCGCGACCAGGCGCATATGCGCAAAATCATCGACGGCGAAATCGGCGATGAAATCCTCGCCAAGATCACCGACTCCGAGTTCGGCCTGGTGGCCCTGGCCTGGATGGACGGCGGCACCCGCAACCTCTACACCAAAAAGCCGGTGCGCAAGATCGAAGACCTCAAGGGCATGAAAATTCGCGTTCAGGGCAACCCGATCTTCATCGAAGCCTTCAACGCGATGGGCGCCAACGGCATTGCCATGGACACCGGCGAAATCTTCAGCGCCTTGCAGACCGGCGTCATCGACGGCGCAGAAAACAACCCGCCGACGATGCTGGAGCACAACCACTTTCAGAATGCCAAGTTCTACACCCTCACCGAGCACCTGATCCTGCCCGAACCCATCGTGATGTCGAAAATCACCTGGAACAAACTCACGCCTGCCCAGCAAGACCTGGTGAAAAAAGCCGCCAAGGTCGCCCAGGCTGACGAGCGCGCGCTGTGGGACGCCAAGTCCGCCAGCAGCGAGGAAAAGCTCAAGAAGGCTGGCGTCGAGTTCATCACCGTCGACAAAAAACCCTTCTATGACGCCACCGCAGCGGTTCGCGCCAAATACGGTGCGGCTTACGCCGACATCATCAAGCGCATCGACGCGGTCGAGTAATCACCCTTCCCTCTAGTCAGGCCCGGCGCGGTCCGCATTGACGCGCCCGGTTACGGTGAACGCCATGAAGAATTTAGTGTTGCGCATCAACGACCGCATTTACATGACCTGCATCTGGGTCGCCGGCCTCTCGGTGCTCGGGGTCGCGCTGATCATTCCCTGGGGCATCTTCGCCCGCTACATCCTCGGCACCGGCGCAAGCTGGCCGGAGCCCACCGCCATTCTGCTGATGCTGGTGTTCACTTTTGTCGGCGCGGCGGCCAGTTACCGTGCCGGCGCGCATATGTCAGTGGCCGTGGTCACCGACCGCCTGCCAGCGCGCCAACGGCAAATCGTCGGCGTAATCACGCAACTGCTGATGGCCACCATCTGCCTGTTCATGGCCGTCTGGGGCAGCAAGCTGTGCCTGTCCACCTGGAACCAGTTCATGAGCGCGATCCCCACCCTGCGCGTGGGCATCACCTATATGCCGATCCCGATTGGCGGGCTGCTGACGCTGGTGTTCGTGCTGGAAAAACTCTTGCTCGGTGACCAGAGCCAGCGCCGTGTGGTGCGCTTCGACTTGGTTGAAGAAAACGAAGGGGCTGCCTGATGGACGCATTGATGCTGCTGGGCAGTTTTATCGCCTTGATCCTGATCGGCATGCCGGTGGCCTACGCCCTCGGGCTATCGGCGCTGATCGGCGCGTGGTGGATCGACATCCCGTTCCAGGCCCTGATGATTCAGGTGGCGGGCGGGGTGAACAAGTTTTCGCTGATGGCGATTCCGTTCTTTGTGCTGGCCGGGGCGATCATGGCCGAGGGCGGCATGTCGCGCCGCCTGGTGGCGTTTGCCGGGGTGCTGGTGGGGTTTGTGCGCGGTGGCCTGTCGTTGGTGAACATCGTGGCGTCGACGTTTTTTGGCGCGATTTCCGGCTCGTCGGTGGCCGATACCGCATCGGTCGGTTCGGTGTTGATCCCGGAAATGGAACGCCGTGGCTACCCGCGTGAGTTCTCCACCGCCGTCACGGTAAGCGGTTCGGTGCAGGCCTTGCTGACGCCGCCCAGCCATAACTCGGTGCTCTACTCCCTGGCGGCCGGCGGCACGGTCTCGATCGCCTCGTTGTTCATGGCCGGCGTGGTGCCTGGGTTGTTGATGAGCGCGTGCCTGATGGTGCTGTGCCTGATCTTCGCGAAAAAGCGCAATTACCCCAAAGGTGACGTCATCCCCTTGAAGCAGGCGCTGAAGATCGCCGCCGATGCACTCTGGGGCCTGATGGCCATGGTGATCATTCTCGGCGGCATCCTCTCGGGTATTTTCACTGCCACCGAGTCGGCCGCGATTGCCGTGCTATGGGCATTTTTCGTGACCATGTTCATCTACCGCGACTACAAATGGCGCGAGCTGCCCAAGCTGATGCACCGTACGGTGCGCACCATTTCCATTGTGATGATCCTGATCGCCTTCGCGGCCAGCTTCGGCTACATCATGACCCTGATGCAGATCCCGGCAAAAATCACCACGCTGTTCCTGACCCTGTCGGACAACCGCTACGTGATCCTGATGTGCATCAACGTCATGCTGCTGATGCTCGGCACGGTGATGGACATGGCGCCGCTGATTTTGATCCTCACCCCGATTTTGCTGCCGGTGGTGCTGGGTATCGGCGTCGACCCGGTGCACTTCGGCATGATCATGCTGGTGAACCTCGGCATCGGCCTGATCACGCCGCCAGTGGGCGCAGTGCTGTTTGTGGGCGCGGCGGTGGGCAAGGTCAGTATCGAGAAAACCGTGGCGGCGCTGCTGCCGTTTTATGCGGTACTGTTTCTGGTGTTGATGGCGGTGACGTACATTCCCGCGCTGTCACTTTGGTTGCCGCATCTGGTGCTCTGATGATTGAACTTGAAGACAACCTGACTCAGCTCACCCTGGCCCCGGACGTGGGTGGCAGCCTCGTCAACTGGACGGTGCGCGCCACCGGCCAGCCGCTGTTACGCCCTAGCGACGAAGCTGCGCTGAACACCGGGCTGCCGGGCAAGCTGGCGTGTTACCCGCTGGCGCCGTGGTCCAACCGGGTTGCCCAAGGTGGTTTCGATAACCCGGGCGGCTGGCTGGCACTCACGCCCAACAGCCCGCTCGACCCGCTGCCGATTCACGGTTCGGCCTGGCAACAGGTGTGGCAGGTGGTGCGCCAGACGGCGGATGAAGTGGTGCTGGAGGTGGTGTGTGAGACGCCGTTTGCCTACCGCGCCGAGCAGCGGTTGCGCTTGAGCGGCGGCGAGCTGAGTATCCAGTTGCGCGTAACGCATCTGGCCGAAAAAGCCGCGTGGCACGGCCTGGGGTTGCATCCGTATCTGCCGCGCAGGCCGGGCACGCGGTTGCAGGCCAAGGCGGATCAGGTGTGGATGAGTGATGCGTCCAAGCTGCCGACCGGTTTGGCGCCGGTGCCTGCCGAATGGGATTTCACTCAGCTCAAAGGGCTGCCGCACGCCCTGGTGGACAATGGGTTTTGCCAGTGGGATGGGCGTTGTCGCATCGAACAGCCGGAGCTGGGCTATGCACTGGAGTGCCAGGCGAGCGGCGCCGATTACTTCCTGCTGTTCTGCCCGCCGGGGTTGGGGTTCTTTTGCATCGAGCCGGTGAGTCATCCGGTGAATGCGCATCACCTGCCCGGGCGGCCGGGCTTGAAGCTGCTAGAGCAAGGCCAATCAACCCAACTCGATTTCAAGCTGAAATATATTCCAACTGTGGGAGCGGGCTTGCTCGCGAAAGCGGAGTGTCAGTCAATTCATCTGTAACTGACCCACCGCTTTCGCGAGCAAGTCGAATCGTCGCACCGCCGCTCCCACATATTTGATCGGCGTGGTGTCAAGGCGGGCTGTTTTTCAGGCGGCCTGCCGTGTCGATACTCACCACCACCGACAACCCCGGCCGCAGGCGCTCGCTCTCGGCCTGATCCGGGTCCACCGTAATCCGCACCGGCACCCGCTGGGCGATCTTTACAAAGTTGCCGGTGGCGTTATCCGCCTGCAACAGGCTGAACTCCGAGCCGGTCGCCGGGGAAATATGCTGCACCGTGCCGTGAAACTTGCGGTGGTTGAGCGCGTCCACGGTGAACGTCACCGGCTGGCCGACCTGCACATTGTCCATCTGGGTTTCTTTCATGTTGGCGATCACCCACAACTGCGGCGGCACCAGCGCCATCAACTGCGCGCCGGAGTTGACGTACGCGCCCAGGCGCACGCCGATTTGCCCCAGCTGGCCGTCACGCGGTGCAATGATGCGGGTGTTGGACAGGTCGATACGCGCCAGCTCCACGGCCGCATCGGCACTGGCCACCGCCGCTTCCAGGGAGCCGCGATTGACGATCACGGTTTGCAAATCTTGCCGGGCGATTTCCAGGTTGGCCTGGGCCTGCGCCACCGCTGCGATGGTCTGCGCGTTTGCGGCGCGGGTCACGTCCAGCTCGCGCCTGGACACCGAACCATCGCTGATCAGTTCTTCATTGCGGCGCAAGTCGGCGGTGCTTTTGCGCGCCTGGGCCTGGCTGTCCACCAGCGCGGCCTGGCGCAGTTTGATGGTGGCTTCGGCGCTGTTGCGCTGCTGCACCACATTGGCCAAGGAGGCTTTCTGCACCGCCAATTGTGCCAGCGCCTGGTCGAGCCGCTGCTTGTAGATGCGGTCATCCAGGCGCACCAGCAGGTCGCCGGCCTTGACGTACTGGAAGTCCTGCACCGGCACTTCATACACATAGCCGCTCAGTTGCGGGCCGATAATCGTCACCTGGCCGCGCACCAGGGCGTTCTCGGTGGTTTCCACCGCGCTGCTGAAGGGCGGCAATTGCCAGGCATACAGCACGATCAACACACCGACGATGGCAATCGCGGCAAAGCCCAACGACGAGACGATGCGCACCCGCAACGAGCGCGGCTCCGTTACGCTTGAGCCCGGTGGTGGCGTGCCTTCCGGGGTGGAGGCGATGGCGTTGGTGGTAGTGGTGGTGGTTTCGGTCATGAAGTAACGCCGCTGGGTTGAACGGGAGGGGCTGCTGCTTTGGTGGTACTCATCAGCCACAGGCTGCGGGTGAAGATCCAGAGCATGGTGAGGATTGCGATGATCGCGATCAACATGAACACATCGTTGTAGGCCATCACATTCGCCTCGCGCGTGGCCGCCGTGGCCAGGCTGCGAATGCCCATGAGGTTGCGCAGTTCCGGGTCGGCAATCACGCCGCCGTAGGCCGAGCCGCCGCTCTGTACCCGCGCCGCCACGCGTGGGTCGAGCAAGGTCAGGTGTTCGACGATCATGCTGGAGTGGTATTTCTCCCGCACGATCTGGAACGTGCCCAGCAACGCCGCACCAATCAGGCCGCCGAGGTTCTGGCAGATGCCGAACATCACCGAGAAACTCACCAGGTTGCGCGGGTTGGTCAGTACGTTTTTAGTGCCCAGCACCATGGTCGGTCCCAGGAAGAAGGTGCCGCCAAAGCCTAGCAGGAACTGGCTGATATACAGGTTTTGCGGGCGGGTGAGATTGCTGGAGAAACTGTCCATCACCGAGCCTGTGGCCATCAGCGCCAGGGAGATGATCAACGGCATCAGCAGGTGCGCCGGGTTGATCGTCAGCGCGCTGACCACCAGCCCGGCAATCGCCCCGGCCAGCATCACCACGTAGAGGGTGTGCATCTGCTGGTAGCTCATGTTCAGCATCTGCATAAAGCCCACCGCGCCGGTGGACTGCTCGGACAGCACCATGCGAATCAGCACCACCGCCAGCGCCAGGCGAATCATCGCCCCGCTGCCGAGCCAGCGCGTCATCAGCATGGGGTTGGCGCGGTTATGTTCGATGGCCAGGCCGGCCATGATCAGCACCAGCGAACAGGCCGAGGCCACGCCGATCCAGGGCGCTTCCAGCCACCAGTCGATACGCCCCAACGACAGCACCGCACAGAGCAACGCCACGCCGCTGGCGAGGATGGCAAAGGTGAGGAAGTCGAGTTTTTCAAAGGTTTTGAAACGGTCGCCGGGCGGCAGTTTGAGCATGAACACGCAGCCCAGGCAGATCAGCGCCATGCCCAGCTCGAACAGGTACAGCCCGCGCCATTCGGCAATTTGCAGCAAGTCTTCGGAGAACAAACGCGCCAGCGGCAACGCCAACTGTGCGGTGCCCAAGCCCAGCACCAGGGCTTTGAGCCGCCACTTGGCCGGGAACGCCTGGATCATGTAGTACAACCCCAACGAACTCAGCGCCGCGCCAACCATGCCGTGAGCGGCCCGTACTGCAATCGCAGAACTCAAGTCATTGACGAACAAATGGCCGAAGGTCACCAACGCATACAGCACCAGGAACACCTCGGTAAACGCCCGCAGGCCGAACTGCTGACGAAACTTCACCAGCAGCAGGTTCATGCACACGTTGGTCATCACATAGGCGGCCGGCAGCCAGGCCATTTCTGCGGTGGTGGCACCCAGCGCGCCTTGCAGGTATTGCAGGTTGGCGATCACCAGGGCGTTGCCGAGCCCGCCGGTAATTGCCACCAGGATCCCGACCAACGCAAACAGCCAGCGCTTGTGCGTAGGGTGCAACGGCGTCGACGGCGAGCCCGGCAGGCTCGGCCGCTCGTGGGGTTGCCAGGTGTGGGGGGTGTATTTATCCATTGCATGACCTTGATGAGCCGACGTGCAAGGTCGGTGAATCCGTTACTCAGGGACCAGTAAACCTGAGAGGCGTTCATCTTGCCATGACTCGTGCGGGCACGGTCAAAACTGTGGGAGCGGGCTTGCCTGCGATGCAGGCACCTTGGTACATCAGGTACACCGAGTTGATGCCATCGCAGGCGAGCCAGCTCCCACATGTGGACTGTGTTGCACATCAGGATCAGAGCGCAGCCTTGACCAGCATCCCCGCAGCCACCACCACACACAAGCTGGCAAAGCCCACCTGCAACGCCCGCGCCGGGATCACCGAACACAAACGCCGACCGGCCAGCATGCCGACAATACTCGCACCGATAAACACCCAGCCCATCGGCTCGATGCTCACACCGGCCTGCATCGACCCGGCCACGCCGATCAGCGAAATCAGGCTGATCACCATGAGCGAGGTGGCGACAATCCCGCGCATCTGCACATCGGTCAGTTGCTTGAACGCCGGCACGATCAGGAAGCCACCGCCCACGCCGAGCAAGCCCGACACCGCGCCAGTCACGGCCCCCAAAGCCGCTAACGTGGCACTGCACTTGGCGGTCCAGGCCAGGCGCCCGGTCTGCTGGTTGAGCATGCAGTTTTTCTGGCCCCAGGACGCGGCGCCATGGTCGCTCGGCCCGGCCTCGACCTTTTCGCGTTGCAACATGCGCCAGGCCACCAGCACCATCAAGGCGCTGAACAGGCCCATCAGCAGGTGTTCGGGCAACTGGTGCGCAATAAATACGCCCAGCGGCGAAAACAGCGCGCCCAGCAACGCGATCAATAAGGCCGCGCGGTAGCGCACCAGGCCATGGCGCAACCCGTCAATGGCGCCGACCGCCGCCGCTGCGCCCACGGCGAGCAACGACACCGGGGCGGCCTGGGTCATGGTCAAGCCCAGCCCCAGCACCAACGCCGGCACTCCGAGAATGCCGCCGCCCGCGCCGGTGAGGCCCATGACCAGGCCCATCAATAAACCCAACAGACTTGCCAGCAGCATTTAATCCACCTTGCTCAGGCGGGTCAGCCACTCGCGGCCTTTGAGCATGCCGTTCCAGTAGAACCACGGCAGCAGCGTGGCCTTGAGGAACCACATCGAGCGGCGTGCCTGGGTCGGGTCCAGCGGGAAGGTCGGCAGCAGCTTGCCGCCATAGCCGAACTCGGCCAGCACCACCTTGCCCTTCTCCACCGTCAACGGGCAGGAACCATAGCCGTCGTACTTGAGCGGCAGCGGTGCCTGTTTGCGCAGGGCCAACAGGTTTTCGGCCACCACCACGATCTGCTTGCGCACGGCGGCAGCGGTCTTGGCGTTGGTGGTGCCGCACACATCGCCGAGGCCGAAGATGTGCGGGTAGCGCAGGTGCTGCAGGCTGTGCGGGTTCACCTCGCACCAACCGGCAGGGTCTGCCAATGGGCTCTGGCGGATAAAATCCGGGGCCACTTGCGGCGGGACCACGTGCAGCAGGTCGAAGGACTTTTCTTCGACAGTGACCTTGCCTTCGGCGTCTTTGACTTCAAACCAGGCTTTGCGCGCCGGGCCATCGACCCTGACCAGGTTGGCATTGAACGCCAGGCGAGCGTTGTATTTCTCCACGTACTTCATCAACGGCGGCACAAAGGTCGCGACGCCAAACAGCGCGGCACCGGCCAGGTTGAATTCGACGTCGATGTTTTTCAGGTTGCCCTGCTTGAGCCAGTGATCGCAAGACAGGTACATGGCTTTTTGCGGCGCGCCTGCGCATTTGATCGGCATGGCCGGCTGGGTAAAAATCGCCTTGCCGCTCTTGAGCTGCTGTACCAACTGCCAGGTGTAGGCCGCGTGTTCGTAGCTGTAGTTGGAGGTGACGCCGTTCTGGCCGAGGGTCTGTTCCAGGCCGTCGATTTTTTCCCAGGCCAGCCGCAGGCCAGGGCACACGATCAGGTTGTTCCAGGTCACGCGCTGGCCGTTGTCGAGCACCAGGGTTTGCTCGTCAGGCAGCAACTCGGCGACAGCGGCCTGCACCCAGGCGACGCCATTGGGCAGTACGTCGGCCAACGGCCGTCGGGTCTTTTTCAGCTCGTAGGCGCCACCACCGACCAGCGTCCAGGCCGGCTGATAGCAGTGGTAGTCGTTAGGTTCGATGAGGGTGATGTTCAGCTGCGGGTCGCGTTTGAGCAGGCTGGCCAGCAGGCCGATGCCCGCCGAGCCGCCGCCGATGACTACGATGTCGCCACTGATGGTCGGTCCACAGTGTTGCTCGGTCATGGTCTTTTGCCTTTTATCGTCAATGCACACAAGGGTCGCTGCCGTATGGCGTCACGCCCAGCTTTTTATGACCGCGCCGCAGTACAAGCCGGACAAGGTCTTCATCACTTGAATCACTTCGTGGCTGGCCAGCCCGTAGAAAATGTATTTACCTTCCCGACGGGTGGCGACCAACCCTTCGTCACGCAAAATGCCCAACTGTTGTGACAGGGTGGGCTGACGCACGCCGGTCATGGTTTCCAATTCGCCGACATTGCGCTCGCCCTGGGTCAACTGACACAGGATCAACAGGCGGTCCTCATTGGCCAGTGCCTTGAGCAAGGAACACGCCTTGGACGCCGATGCGCGCAATTGGGCGACTTCGCCTTCACTCAATGTAGATTCCATTTGCCTTGGGTCCTTTACGTCACTTAAGCTCAAAACATTATGTGTAAACGTAAACTGATTGTAACCACTTTTTTCGCTTCCGGGGACCGCCGCCATGCCAGCGTTGATTCAAGCCTTTCTGGACGAGGCATCGTCGACCTTCACCTACGTCATTTATGAACACGAGGGCGGCCCGTGCGCCATCGTCGATTCGGTACTCAATTACGACCCCGCGTCCGGACGCACTGAAACCACCCAGGCCGATAAAGTCATCGCGTTCGTGCGTGAGCACGGTTTGCAGGTGCAGTGGCTGCTGGAAACCCACGCGCATGCCGATCACTTGTCCGCTGCGCCTTACCTGCGCCGCACGCTCGGCGGCAAAATCGCCATCGGCCAATCCATCAGCAAGGTGCAGGATGTGTTCAAGCGCCTGTTCAACCTGGAGCCGGAATTTCGCGTCGACGGCTCGCAGTTCGATCACCTGTTTGCGCCGGATGAAATCTTTCATATCGGCAACTTGAAGGCCCAGGCGCTGCACGTGCCCGGCCACACTCCCGCCGACATGGCGTACCTGATCGACGGTCGCTTGATCCTGGTGGGCGACACGCTGTTCATGCCGGATGTGGGTACCGCGCGTTGCGATTTCCCCGGCGGCGACGCACGGCAGTTGTATGCGTCGATGCGCAAGCTGTTGGCCTTTCCATTGGAGACGGAACTGTACGTGTGCCATGACTACCCGCCTGAAGGCCGCGAGGCCAAGTGCCTGACCACGGTCGCCGAGCAGCGCGCGGGCAATATTCATGTGCATGACGGGGTGGATGAAGCGGCGTTTGTGCAGATGCGCACCCAGCGCGATGCCGGGTTGGGAATGCCGACGCTGTTGCTGCCGGCGATTCAGGTGAATGTGCGGGCGGGGAATATGCCGCCGGCGGAGGAAAACGGCGTGACGTATCTGAAGATTCCCCTTAACCAACTGTAAAAACGCCGACTTCCATGTGGGAGCTGGCTTGCCTGCTCCCACATGGGTTGGTGTGATTCAGTTGCCCAGGCTGATGCCATTGGCCGGCAACGGCAGCGCGGTCTTGTAGCGCACCTGCTTGAGCGCAAAGCTTGAGCGGATATTGGCCACGCCCGGCACCTTGGTCAGAAAGTCCATCATGAAACGCTCCAGCGACTGGATCGTCGGCACCAGTACCCGAATCAGATAATCCGGGTCGCCCGCCATCAAGTAACACTCCATCACTTCCGGCCGGTCCGAGATCGCGCCCTCGAACTGCTGCAATGCCAGCTCGTTCTGCTTTTCCAGGCTCACGTGGATGAACACATTCACGTGCAGCCCCAGCAGGTCGGCGTCCAGCAAGGTGACCTGATCACGGATAAGCCCCAATTCCTCCATGGCCTTTACCCGGTTGAAGCACGGCGTGGGCGACAGGTTGACCGAGCGGGCCAGGTCGGCGTTGGTGATACGGGCGTTCTCCTGCAGGGCGTTGAGAATGCCGATATCGGTACGGTCCAGTTTGCGCATGAGACAAAATCACCTGTTTATTATGTTTATGCAGTTTTTTTATCCGCAAATGGTCGTGAGCGCAATGAAACACAGATAAATATTCTTCTACGCCACGCCTATGATGTTTGTAGGACAAGATTTCTCCTACCCGGAGACTGACTGTCAGCTAGCGCGCCCACTACAAGAAATTCACAAGATCGAGCGTAGAAAGCCATGAACCAACCGTATGCACCATTGCGCCTGCACGTTCCCGAACCCTCGGGCCGCCCAGGCTGCAAGACCGACTTTACCTACCTGCGCCTGACTGACGCAGGTACGGTGCGCAAACCCGCCATCGACGTAGAACCCGCCGACACCGCCGACCTCGCCAAGGGCCTGATCCGCGTGCTCGATGACCAGGGCCAGGCCCTCGGCCCGTGGGCTGAAGGCGTATCCGCCGAGATCATGCGCAAAGGCATGCGCGCCATGCTCAAGACGCGCATCTTCGACAACCGCATGGTGGTCGCCCAGCGTCAGAAAAAAATGTCGTTCTACATGCAAAGCCTTGGCGAAGAAGCCATCGGCAGCGCCCAGGCCCTGGCCTTGAACATTGACGACATGTGCTTCCCCACCTACCGCCAGCAAAGCATCCTGATGGCCCGCGAAGTGCCGCTGGTGGACCTGATCTGCCAACTGCTGTCCAACGAGCGCGACCCGCTCAAAGGCCGTCAGTTGCCGATCATGTATTCGGTCAAGGACGCTGGTTTCTTCACCATTTCCGGCAACCTCGCCACTCAATTCGTACAAGGCGTGGGCTGGGGCATGGCCTCGGCGATCAAGGGCGACACCAAGATTGCCTCGGCCTGGATCGGCGACGGCGCCACCGCCGAATCGGACTTCCACACCGCCCTCACCTTCGCCCACGTGTACCGCGCGCCGGTGATTCTCAACGTGGTCAACAACCAGTGGGCCATCTCCACCTTCCAGGCCATCGCCGGCGGTGAAGCCACGACCTTCGCCGGACGCGGCGTGGGTTGCGGCATCGCTTCCCTGCGTGTGGACGGCAACGACTTTATCGCCGTGTATGCGGCGTCTGCCTGGGCCGCCGAGCGGGCGCGCCGTAACCTTGGGCCAACCCTGATCGAGTGGGTCACCTACCGCGCCGGCCCGCACTCCACCTCGGACGACCCGTCCAAATACCGCCCGGCCGATGACTGGAGCCACTTCCCGCTCGGCGACCCTATCGCGCGCCTCAAACAGCACCTGATCAAAATTGGCCAGTGGTCCGAAGAAGAGCACACGGCGGTCAGTGCCGAGCTTGAGGCCGAAGTGGTCAAGGCGCAGAAAGAAGCCGAACAGTACGGCACCCTGGCCGGCGGCCAGATTCCAAGCGCCGCGACTATGTTCGAAGACGTTTATAAAGAGATGCCGGAGCACTTGAAGCGCCAGCGTCAAGAGTTGGGGGTCTGACATGAACGATCACAACAACAGCATCGAATTGGAAACCGCCATGACCACCACCACCATGACCATGATCCAGGCCCTGCGCTCGGCCATGGATGTGATGCTTGAGCGTGACGATAACGTGGTGGTGTTCGGCCAGGACGTCGGCTACTTCGGCGGCGTGTTCCGTTGCACCGAAGGTTTGCAGACCAAGTACGGCAGCTCGCGGGTGTTTGACGCGCCGATCTCCGAAAGCGGCATCGTCGGCGTTGCCGTGGGCATGGGCGCGTATGGCCTGCGCCCGGTCGCCGAGATTCAATTCGCCGACTACGTGTACCCGGCCACCGACCAGATCATCTCCGAAGCCGCCCGCCTGCGTTATCGCTCGGCCGGCCAGTTCACCGCGCCCTTGACCATGCGCATGCCGTGCGGCGGCGGCATCTACGGCGGCCAGACCCACAGCCAGAGTATTGAAGCGGTGTTCACCCAGGTCTGCGGCCTGCGCACGGTGATGCCGTCCAACCCGTATGACGCCAAGGGCCTGTTGATCGCCTCGATCGAAAACGACGACCCGGTGATCTTCCTCGAACCTAAACGCCTGTACAACGGCCCGTTCGATGGCCACCACGATCGCCCGGTTACACCCTGGTCGAAACACCCGCAAGCGCAAGTGCCGGACGGTTACTACACCGTGCCGCTGGACGTGGCCGCCATCGTGCGCCCGGGCTCGGCCGTGACGGTGCTGACCTACGGCACCACTGTGTATGTATCGCAAGTCGCCGCCGAAGAAACCGGCATCGACGCCGAGGTCATCGACCTGCGCAGCCTGTGGCCGCTGGACCTGGAAACCATCGTCAACTCCGTGAAAAAGACCGGCCGTTGCGTGGTGGTGCACGAAGCCACTCGCACCTGCGGCTTTGGTGCCGAGCTGGTGTCGCTGGTGCAAGAGCATTGCTTCCATCACCTGGAAGCGCCGATCGAACGCGTCACCGGTTGGGACACACCCTACCCGCACGCGCAAGAGTGGGCGTATTTCCCAGGGCCGTCCCGTGTGGGTGCGGCGTTGAAACGGGTCATGGAGGTCTGAATGGGCACGCACGTTATCAAGATGCCGGACATTGGCGAAGGCATCGCAGAAGTTGAACTGTCGGTATGGCATGTCAAGGTCGGCGACCTGGTGGTTGAAGACCAGGTGCTGGCGGATGTGATGACCGACAAGGCGATGGTGGACATTCCCTCGCCAGTGCACGGCAAAGTGATTTCTCTGGGCGGCGAGCCCGGCGAGGTCATGGCGGTGGGCAGTATTTTGATCAGCATTGAAGTCGAAGGCGCCGGGAATGCCAAGGATGCGCCGGTGGTGGCTGAGCCGGTGAAAGCAGCCCCGGTGGTTGAAGCCAAACCAGCGCCGGTGGTTGAAACAAAGCCGGCAGCCAAGCCCGCTGCTGCTCCGGTAGCCCGTGCCGCCGATGAACGCCCATTGGCTTCACCTGCCGTGCGCAAGCACGCGCTGGATGCCGGTATTCAATTGCGTTTGGTGCAAGGTACTGGCCCGGCGGGTCGGGTGCTGCACGAAGATCTGGATGCTTACCTGCAACAAGGTGCAGCCCAGCCTTCGGGCACCGCCAACCCTTACGCCGAACGCAACAGCGAAGAACAGATCCCGGTGATCGGCATGCGCCGCAAGATCGCCCAGCGCATGCAGGACGCCACCCGCCGCGCTGCGCATTTCAGCTATGTGGAAGAAATCGACGTCACGGCGCTGGACGAGTTGCGCGTGCACCTCAATGAGAAGCACGGCGCCACCCGCGGCAAGCTGACCTTGCTGCCGTTTATCGTGCGCGCCATGGTCGTGGCGTTGCGCGAGTTCCCGCAGATCAACGCCCGTTACGACGACGAAGCCCAAGTCATCACCCGCCTGGGCGCGGTGCATGTGGGCGTCGCCACCCAAAGCGATGTGGGCCTGATGGTGCCGGTGGTACGTCACGCCGAAGCCCGCAGCCTGTGGGGCAACGCCGAGGAAATCGCACGTTTGGCCAGCGCCGCGCGCAATGGCAAGGCCAGTCGTGATGAACTGTCGGGCTCGACCATCACCCTCACCAGCCTGGGTGCCTTGGGCGGCATCGTCAGCACGCCGGTGCTGAACCTGCCGGAAGTCGCGATTGTCGGCGTCAACCGCATCGTTGAACGGCCGATGGTGATCAAAGGCCAGATCGTGGTGCGTAAAATGATGAACCTCTCCAGTTCCTTCGATCACCGTGTGGTCGACGGCATGGACGCGGCGCAATTCATCCAGGCCATTCGTGGCTTGCTCGAACAACCCGCCAGCCTGTTTTTGGAGTAAGGCATGCCTCAGACATTGAACACCACGCTACTGATCATCGGCGGTGGCCCTGGCGGTTATGTGGCGGCGATCCGTGCCGGCCAACTGGGCATCCCGACCATTCTGGTCGAGGGCCAGGCGCTGGGCGGCACCTGCCTGAACATCGGCTGCATTCCCTCCAAAGCCTTGATCCATGTGGCCGAACAGTTCCAGCAAACCGTGCATCACAGTCAAGGGTCGCAACTGGGCATTGAAGTGGATGTGCCGACCCTGAACATCCGCAAGAGCGTGGAATGGAAAGACGGCATTGTTGACCGCCTGACCACCGGCGTGGCCGCCTTGCTCAAGAAGCACAAAGTGCAGGTGATCCACGGCTGGGCCAAGGTGGTCGACGGCAAGACCGTCGACGTCGGCGACCAGCGCATTCAATGCGAGCACCTGCTGCTGGCCACCGGCTCGAAAAGCGTCAACCTGCCGATGCTGCCGATTGGCGGGCCGATCATCTCGTCAACCGAAGCGCTGGCGCCGACCCGCGTGCCCAAACGCCTGATTGTGGTGGGTGGCGGTTACATCGGCCTGGAGCTGGGCATTGCCTACCGCAAGCTCGGCGCCGAAGTCAGTGTGGTCGAGGCGCAGGAGCGCATCCTGCCCGCCTACGACGGCGAGCTGACGCTGCCGGTGGCCGAATCGCTCAAGCAGTTGGGGGTCAAGCTGTACCTCAGCCACAGCGTCACCGGTTTCGAAAACAACCGCCTACAGGTACGTGACCCGAATGGGGAGACGCTGTCGCTGGAAACCGATCAGGTGCTGGTGGCCGTGGGCCGCAAACCCAACACCCAGGGCTGGAACCTCGAAGCGCTGAACCTGGCGATGAACGGTGCGGCGATCAAGATCGACAACCGTTGCCAGACCAGCATGCGCAACGTGTACGCCATCGGCGACCTGAGCGGCGAGCCGATGCTCGCGCACCGGGCCATGGCCCAGGGCGAGATGGTCGCCGAACTGATCAGCGGCAAACACCGCGAATTCAACCCGGCCGCCATCCCGGCGGTGTGCTTCACCGACCCGGAACTGGTGGTGGTCGGCAAGACCCCGGACGAAGCCAAGGCGGCCGGCCTGGACTGCATCGTGTCGAGCTTCCCGTTTGCGGCCAATGGCCGGGCGATGACCCTGGAGTCGAAAACCGGCTTTGTGCGCGTGGTAGCACGGCGTGACAACCACCTGATTGTCGGCTGGCAGGCGGTGGGCGCTGGTGTGTCTGAGTTGTCTACGGCCTTTGGCCTGAGCCTGGAGATGGGTTCGCGCCTGGAAGATGTGGCGGGCACCATTCATGCGCATCCGACCCTCGGCGAAGCGGTGCAGGAAGCGGCTTTAAGAGCATTGGGCCACGCGTTGCACCTGTAAACTGCCGCATTCCCCTGTGGGAGCGGGCTTGCTCGCGAATGCGGTATATCAGTCACCTATGTGTTGACTGACACACTGCATTCGCGAGCAAGCCCGCTCCCACATAAAGCAAGAATGAAGTATTGTTGCGCCCATCCAGTAAAAAACCGACAAGCCTGCCTTCGACCAGGCGGTTGACCAGAGATAGAGGGTGTCATGGGTAACGAAAGCATCAATTGGGACAAGCTGGGTTTTGACTACATCAAGACCGACAAGCGGTTTCTCCAAACCTGGAAAAACGGCGAGTGGCAAGCGGGCACCCTGACCGACGACAACGTGCTGCACATCAGCGAGGGCTCGACCGCCCTGCACTATGGCCAGCAGTGCTTTGAAGGCCTCAAGGCCTACCGCTGCAAGGACGGCTCGATCAACCTGTTCCGTCCGGACCAGAACGCCGCCCGTATGCAACGCAGCTGCGCACGCTTGCTGATGCCGCATGTGACCACCGAAGACTTCATCGAAGCCTGCAAACAAGTGGTCAAGGCCAACGAGCGGTTCATCCCGCCGTACGGCAGTGGCGGCGCGCTGTACCTGCGCCCGTTCGTGATCGGCACCGGTGAAAACATCGGCGTGCGTAGCGCACCGGAATTTATCTTCTCGGTATTCGCCATCCCGGTCGGCGCCTACTTCAAGGGCGGCCTGGTGCCCCACAACTTCCAGATCTCCACGTTCGACCGCGCCGCGCCACAAGGCACCGGTGCCGCCAAGGTCGGTGGCAACTATGCCGCCAGCCTGATGCCGGGCGCTGAAGCACGGACATCCGGTTTCGCCGACGCGATCTACCTGGACCCGATGACCCACTCGAAAATCGAGGAAGTCGGTTCGGCCAACTTCTTTGGTATCACCCGCGACAACCAGTTCATCACGCCGAAGTCGCCTTCGGTACTGCCAGGCATCACCCGCCTGTCGCTGATCGAACTGGCCGAGACCCGCCTGGGCCTGAAAGTGGTCGAGGGCGACGTGTTCATCGACAAACTGGACCAGTTCAAGGAAGCCGGCGCCTGCGGCACCGCTGCTGTGATCTCGCCAATCGGCGGCATCCAGTACGACGGCAAGCTGCACGTGTTCCACAGCGAAACCGAAGTGGGCCCGATCACCCAGGCGCTCTACAAAGAGCTGACCGGCGTGCAGACCGGCGACGTTGAAGCGCCAGCGGGTTGGATCGTCAAGGTCTGACTCAGCAAACGCAAAACCCAATGTGGGAGCCAGCTCCCACATTTGATTTCGGTGTGCTCACACGTCCTTGGGAATATTCACCCCAATCTTCTTGCCCATACTGATCCTCGGCTCCACCCCATACCCCAGCGCCTCGTAGAACCCCACCACCGCGTCATTGCCGCCCGTAATCTGCAGGTTGATCTTCATACAGCCCAACGCAGTCAACGCCTGCTCGGCATAGCGCACCAGCGAAGCACCCAGGCCCTGCCGACGATAATCACTGTGCACCGCCACTGAATACAGCCAGCCGCGATGCCCGTCATAGCCGGCCAGAATGGTGCCGATCACGGCCTTTTTATCCGTCGCGACAAAGAACAGCCCATCGTTGACCGCGAGTTTTTTGTCGATTGCCAGGCTTGGCAGGTTATGCGCAGTGTCATAGCCAAACGCCTGCTGCCACAACGCTACCACCTGGGATCGGTGCGGACGATCGCGATACGGCCCAATGGGGTGGCGCGATAACAAGGCCTTTTCCATCACCAGCGTGCGCTCATTGCCATGGTAGACGTCGCGCACCGTGTGAAAACCCAGCTTGGTATAAAACGGCTCGGCGGTCAGCGAGGACGGCACGCTCAGGACCGTCACCCCGGCTTCAACGGCACGCAGTTCAACCTCGATCATCAGCAGCCGGCCAATGCCCTGCCGTTGTAACGCCGGGTTGACGAACACCGAGCGCACCACATTGCCATCGAGGGCGGCGGTGGCGACGATCACCTGATCCTGAATCGCCACCAGCACCACCCGGCGCTGCAGCAACGCCAGTACGGCGTCGGGCGTAAAGTTGCTGGCAACCCGAGCAATCACATCCGCCGGGTAGTCCCGCGCATTGCTGCTGTGCAAGGCCGCCAGGATAACCTGGCTGATGCCCTCGGCATCGGTGGGTTGGGCAAGACGAACAGCGGTAGACATGATTGCTCCTGACTGACAGCGGTTTGGCAAATGCCACAATACCAATGTGGGAGCGGGCTTGCTCGCGGATGCTGAGTGTCAGCCGCTACATATGGCTCGAAGACACCGCCTTCGCGAGCAAGCCCGCTCCCACACTTGATCGCATTTCACTTCAGCAGCCGATTCGGCTGCGCCACCTCACTTTTCAGCTTTCCCGGCTGAGCCGCCCTGCCATATCAGCCGGGATTCACCCACCACAGCGCACAAAATAGCCCCACAGCTCACCCCATGGATTCGTGCCCCCATGCAAACCACCAACACCGTCTTGATGATTCGCCCGGCGCGCTTTGCCTTCAACCCGGACACCGCGATCAACAACCGCTTCCAACGCCAGCCACTCGATCCACTGAGCGCGCAGCAAAAAGCGCTGCAAGAGTTCGACGGCTATGTCGACACCCTGCGCCAACATGGCGTGGAAGTGCTGGTGGTACAGGACACTCCGGCCCCACACACGCCCGACTCGATCTTCCCCAACAACTGGTGGAGCAGCCACGCCGATGGCAGCCTGGTGCTGTACCCGATGGAAGGCCGGAACCGACGACTGGAGCGCAACAAAGGCGTGCTGCAAGTACTGGAGCAGCGTTTCGCGATCCATAGCACCATCGACCTGAGCCACCTCGAACAACAGAACATCTTCCTCGAAGGCACCGGCAGCATGGTGCTCGACCGCCAGCACCGCATCAGCTATGCCTGCCACTCCGGGCGTACCCACCAGGACGCCTTGCGTCAGTTTGCCGAACGCCTCGACTACCAACTCTGCGTCTTCCACGCCGTCGACCGCCACCACGCGCCGATCTACCACAGCAACGTGATGATGAGTGTCGGCCGCGACCTCTCGGTGGTGTGCCTGCAAGCCCTGCCCGATGCCAGCGAACGCCAGGCCCTGGAGCGCTCGCTGCACGACACCGGCAAAGACATCCTCGCCCTCGACTTCGACCAACTTGAAGCCTTCGCCGGCAACATGCTCGAAGTCCACGACCGTGACGGCCAACCGCTGCTGGTGATGTCAGCCAGCGCCTGGAGCGCCCTGCACCCGGCCCAGCGCACGCATGTAGAACGCCACACCCGCCCGGTGGTGGTGAACATCGACAACATCGAACGCATCGGCGGCGGCAGTGCCCGCTGCATGCTGGCGGAAGTACACCTGCCCGCCCGCGCCTCATTTCAATAAGGAGTCTTGCCATGACCCGTTACATCGACGTCAACGACCTCAGCTACCTGGTTTCACAAAAAGGCCTGCAAACCTGCATCAGCGAGATGGCCGAATACATCCGCGCCGACTACCTGCGCTGGCAGGACTTCGAAAAATGCGCGCGGCTGGCCAACCATTCGCCGGACGGCGTGATCGAGTTGATGCCGGTATCGGATGCCTCGCTGTACGCCTTCAAATACGTTAACGGCCACCCGAAAAACACCCTGGCCGGTATGCTCACGGTGATGGCTTTCGGCGCCCTGGGCGACGTCGACACGGGCAAGCCGGTGCTGCTGGCCGAAATGACCCTCACCACCGCGATCCGCACCGCCGCCACCTCCGCCCTGGTGGCCCGCTACCTGGCGCGCGACAACAGCCGCAGCATGGCGTTGATCGGCAACGGCTCGCAAAGCGAGTTCCAGGCCCTGGCCTTCCACGCCATGCTTGGCATCACCGAAATCCGCCTGTTCGATATCGACGCCAAGGCCACTGCCAAGCTGGCGGCCAACCTCAAGGCGTTCCCGGCGATCAAGGTGATCCTGGCCGCCAGTGTGGCCGAAGCGGTCAAAGGCGCGGACATTGTCACCACCGTGACCGCCGACAAGGCGTACGCCACCATCCTCACCGACGACATGATCGAACCGGGCATGCACCTGAATGCCGTGGGTGGCGACTGCCCCGGTAAAACCGAGCTGGACCGCCGCATCGTCGAGCGCGCCCGGGTAATCGTCGAGTACGAACCGCAAAGCCGTATCGAAGGTGAAATCCAGCACATGCCGCACGATTCGCCGGTCACCGAACTCTGGCAGGTCATCAATGGCCAGCAGCCCGGCCGCGAGAACCCGCGCCAAGTCACGCTGTTCGACTCGGTGGGCTTTGCCATCGAAGACTACTCGGCCCTGCGCTACGTGCTGGACGTGGCCAAGGCGCTGGATGTGGGCAGCACACTTGAACTGGTGCCGGACCTCGCCGACCCGAAAGACCTGTTTGCACGCCTGGCCCAACAGCCCCGCGCGCAGCACAAAAAGCGCGCTTGAAACCGCTCTGGCCTGCCGCTTTGCGCTGAGGGCGGGCCAGACTTTCATCACTGAAAAGCCGATTTCGCGGGTGACGCAGCCGATTTCGCTGCATTGCGCTTTTTAACAGCGCAATTTGCGCTTTATGCACGGGGTAAACGACACAAAAAACGCACCACCATGAAGCATTCTCTGCTCCCAGCGATTCACTGCCCTGACATCAATTACAAAATATAGGGACTGTCACATGACTCCATTGCGATCACTCTTCGCCGCGTTGCTGTTGCCACTGTGCGCCAGCGCCGCCCACGCCCAGGACTGGAAAGAAATCCGCTTCGGCGTATTCCCCGAGTACCCGCCCTTTGAGTCCGTCGCCGCCGACGGCAGCCTGCAAGGTTTTGATATCGAACTGGGCAACGCCATCTGCGCCAGGCTTGAAGTCAAATGCACCTGGGTGCACAACGAATTCGACGGCATGATCCCGGCCCTGCGCGCGCGCAAGTTCGACGCGATCATGTCGTCCATGGCCGTAACCCCGTCGCGTGAGAAAGTCATCGACTTCAGCGACCGCCTGTTTCTCAGCCCCACCTCGGTGATCACCCGTAAAAACGCCGACTTCGGCGACACGCCGGAGTCGCTCAAAGGCAAGCAGGTGGGCGTGCTCCAAGGTTCGCTGCAGGAAGCCTATGCACGTGCCCACCTGGCCAGGCTCGGCGCGCAGATCAAGGCGTACCAGTCCCAGGAGCAGAACTACGCCGACCTGCAAAACGGCCGCCTCGACGCCACCCTGACCGACAAGCTCGAAGCCCAGCTCAACTTTCTGTCCAAGCCTGAAGGCGCCGACTTCAAGACCGGCCCGGCCTTCAAGGACCCGACCTTGCCGCTGGATATCGCCATGGGGCTGCGCAAGAACGACGCTGAACTGCGCGCGCTGATCAATAAAGGCATCGCCGCCGTGCAGGCCGATGGCACCTACGCACAGATCCAGAAGAAGTACTTCGGCGATCAGGATATCTACAACGAATAGGCCCACCCCGGCCCCTGTGGGAGCTGGCTTGCCTGCGATGGCGGTGGGTCAGCCACTGTAGATGTTGGAGGGTAGGCCGCCATCGCAGGCAAGCCAGCTCCCACAGTTAATCTCTGTGCTTGATCGAGATCCCCTCAATGAACGAACTCCTCAACCTGCAAGGCTACGGCCCGATGCTGGCCCAGGGTGCCTGGATGACGCTCAAGCTGTCGTTGCTGGCGCTGGCCCTGAGCCTCGCCCTGGGCCTGATCGCCGCCGGTGCCAAGCTTTCGAGCGTCAAATGGCTGCGCGTGTCCGCCACCCTCTACACCACACTGATCCGCAGCGTGCCGGACCTGGTGCTGATCCTGTTGATCTTCTACAGCCTGCAACTGTGGCTCAACGACCTGAGCGAAGTGTTCAGCTGGAATTACTTTGAAATCGACCCGTTTACCGCCGGGGTGATCACCCTGGGGTTTATCTACGGCGCGTATTTCACCGAGAACTTTCGCGGCGCCATTCTCAGTGTGCCGGCCGGGCAACTGGAAGCCGCCACCGCCTACGGCCTGAGCCGCTGGCAGCGCTTTCACCTGGTGCTGTTCCCGCAACTGATGCGCTTTGCCTTGCCGGGCCTGGGCAACAACTGGCTGGTGCTGCTCAAGTCCACGGCGCTGGTGTCGATCATCGGCCTGTCGGACCTGGTCAAGGCTGCGCAAAACGCCGGCAAGACCACCAATGAGCCCCTGTACTTCCTGATCCTCGCGGGCCTGGTGTACCTGCTGATCACCACCCTCTCCAACCGCCTCTTCAAGCGCCTCGAACGGCGCTACAACCTCGGCATCAAGGGGATGGCGCGATGATCGAACTGTTCCAGCAATACGGCCTGGCCTACCTGTTCAGCGATGGCTCAGGGTTGTCCGGGGTCGCCATGACGTTGTGGCTGTTTATCATCTCGGTGGTCGCAGGCTTTGTGCTGTCGATTCCACTGGCGCTGGCGCGCGTCTCGCAGCACGTGTGGTTGCGTTGGCCGGTGGAGGTCTACACCTACCTGTTTCGTGGCACGCCGCTGTATATCCAGTTGCTGATTTGCTACACCGGGCTGTACAGCCTGGAGGTGGTGCAGGACAACGCGCTGCTCAACCAGTTTTTCCGTAATGCGCTCAACTGCACATTGCTGGCGTTTGTGCTCAACACCTGCGCCTACACCGTGGAAATCTTCGCCGGGGCGATCCGCAATATTCCCCATGGCGAAATCGAAGCCGCGCGCGCCTACGGCCTGCACGGCTGGCGCCTCAACCTGTTTGTGGTGGTGCCCGCCGCGCTGCGCCGTGCGCTGCCGGCCTACAGCAATGAAATGATCCTGATGTTGCACGCCACTTCGCTGGCGTTTACCGCCACCGTCGCCGATATCCTCAAAGTGGCCCGTGACGCCAACGCCGAAACGTTCCTCACGTTCCAGGCTTTTGGCATCGCCGCCCTGCTCTACATGCTGCTGTCCTTTGCACTGGTGGGCCTGTTCCGACTGGCCGAACGTCGCTGGATGCGTTTTCTTGTTCCTACCCGAGGCTAACCCATGAATCAGTCCGCGCAGGCCCTGGCCGCTTACCCTGTCGACGAACCCGTTGCCCAACCGGCAAGCGCTGCGATCAAGCTTCAAGTCGAAGGCATCCACAAACGTTACGGCGACCACGAAGTGCTCAAGGGCGTGTCCCTCAACGCACGCAACGGCGACGTCATCAGCCTGATCGGCGCCAGCGGCTCGGGCAAAAGCACGATGCTGCGCTGCATCAACTTTCTCGAACAGCCGGATGCCGGGGTGATCACCCTGGACGGCATCAGCATTGAAATGCGCCAGGGCCGCGCCGGGGTCCGTGCCCCCCATCAAGAGCAGTTGCAAAACCTGCGCACGCGCCTGGCCATGGTGTTCCAGCACTTCAACCTGTGGAGCCACATGACTGTGCTGGAAAACATCACCATGGCGCCGCGCCGGGTGTTGGGCCTCAGCGCGGCCGAAGCGGAAAAACGCGCACGCCTGTATCTGGACAAAGTTGGCCTGCCCGGCCGCGTGGCCGATCAATACCCGGCCTTTCTGTCCGGTGGCCAGCAACAGCGTGTGGCCATCGCACGGGCATTGGCGATGGAGCCGGAAATTATTCTGTTCGATGAACCGACCTCGGCGCTGGACCCGGAACTTGTAGGGGAAGTGCTCAAAGTCATACAGACGTTGGCCGAGGAAGGTCGTACCATGCTGATGGTCACCCACGAAATGGGCTTTGCCCGCCAGGTGTCCAGCCAAGTGCTGTTTTTGCACCAGGGCCGGGTCGAGGAACAAGGCGGCGCCGAGATTCTCGACCACCCCAACAGCGAACGCTTGCAGCAATTTCTTTCCAACCGTCTGAAGTGAACTCATGGATACCAAGGCCCACGGACCCCATTCTTCCCCCTCGCTGGACCGCATCGATGAAGCCATCATCGACGTGTTGCGTCACCAGGGGCGTATCACCTACGAAAAGCTTTCATCTCTGGTGCACCTGACACCCAGGCCGTGCCTGGAGCGGGTGCGCAAGCTGGAGCGACGCGGGGTGATCCGTGGTTATGGGGCGATCATCGATGTGCAGATGGTCTCGCCGGGGCTGTCGCTGCTGGTGCTGGTGGCCTTGTCCAATCAGAGCGGGCGCTCGGCGCAAAAGGCCTTTGAGGCCTGCGTGAAAGCGTGCCCCCAGGTGTTCGAGTGCCAACTGATCAGCGGGCCGTTCGACTACAGCCTGCGCATGCGTTGCCGGGATATGGAGCATTACCGGGTGCTGACGGAGACCTGGTTGAATAACGATGAGTTGCACATTGATAAGTTGGTGGCGCATCCGGAGTTGGCGGTGGTCAAAAACACCGCGACCGAGCTGGCATAGAGCGATAGATCGTTCCCACGCTCCGCGTGGGAATGCATCCAGTGACGCTCCGCGTCACGACGTCAAAGCGGACGCGGAGCGTCCAGGGCGGCATTCCCACGCAGAGCGTGGGAACGATCATCGAGCCAGCTCCCCCATTTTTCAAGCGTGCCCGCTTGAGATTTTCTTGCCCGGCCTGGCCCCGATCAGCTTCGCCTGCCCATCCTTCTGCTTGCCCGTGCGCGCCTCGCTGATCAACCCCGGTATCAACTTGCCCTCCGGCAGATTCTTCCAGAACCGGCTGGGCAAATGCCCTTCCATCACCTTGGGGTTCAACCGCGCCGGGTTGAAGATATGGCTGTAATAGGTCAGCCACATCGCGCTGTGGGGGTCTTCGACATTCTGCGCCAGCTGTTGCCAGGCTTCAGGGCACTGGCGTTGATGAATCAACTGTTCACCGTCGTAATACACGCCGTCCAGGGGTGTTGCGATCATCCAGCGATGACGGCCCATGCGTCCGACAAAATGCTGGCTGGCGGATTTCAAGATGTCATGGGCCGGCTCATGCCACGCCACATACTCCGGCAGCTGTGGCCCAGCCTCCGCAGGTAGAGCAATAAACCGCACAAACGCATGCAAGTGATGGGCCTCGCGGCTGACCTGCTTGATGCGCCGTTGCAACTCACTGCCCAGCTTGTCCCCGGCCAGCATCGCAGTGCGGTCGCCGTGGCTGACACGCCACAACACTTCGTACAACAGGCTCCAGCGCTGATCACCGTGGTAACAGGCGGCCGATTCCAACAACTCCAGCAACGCCTTGGGGATTCGCGCCTGAAACGGCCCGAGCTGTTCAGGTACAGGCTCGTCCGTGGCAAACAGGTCCGCCACCTCGGCCTCGCCCCAGCTCACCTGGCTGGGGTCGACCTGATGGCTGAGCAGCCAGCGCGCCTGCTCGCGCCAGGTGCTGAAGAGGTTGTCGCATTCCAGGCTGATCATCCCCACAGCCCCATCTGTTGCGGCTGCGGGCGGTCGCGCAGTTGCTCGCGCAGCAGCACGCTGGTGCTGTCCGCCTGTTGCGGGTGGTAGTCGCTGGTGATGAAAAACGGCTTGGCCTTGGCCAGCACGCAACGCATGCGGGCCAGGTCTTCGAAACGGATCTTGCGTTCGCGGCGCAGGTCGACCAGGCGCTGGGTGGTGCGCAGGCCAATGCCGGGGATACGCGCGATCAGCGTGGGTTCGGCGCGGTTCAGGTCCAACGGGAACACCTCGCGGTGCTCCAGCGCCCAGGCCAGCTTCGGGTCGATATCCAGGGCCAGATGGCCGGGGCCTTCAAACAGTTCATTGGCGCTGAAACCGTAACTGCGCAGCAGAAAGTCGGCCTGGTACAGGCGGTGTTCACGCATCAACGGCGGCGCGGCCAGCGGCACACTTTTGGGGCTGTTGGGAATGGGGCTGAACGCCGAGTAATACACGCGCCGCAGCTTGTAATTGCCATACAGCGCCTCGGCGCCGTGCAGGATGGTGCTGTCATCGGTGTCATCGGCGCCGACGATCATCTGCGTGCTCTGCCCCGCCGGCGCAAAACGCGGTGCGCGCGGTTCGTTGAACACCGTCTGCTCGCCGGTGTAGATGGTCTGCATGGCTTGCTTGATCGAGCCGATCTGCTTCTCTGGCGCCAGGGTTTGCAGGCTGGCGTCGGTGGGCAACTCGATGTTCACGCTGAGGCGATCGGCATAACGCCCGGCTTCGGCGATCAGCGCAGGGTCGGCCTCGGGAATGGTCTTGAGGTGGATGTAACCGCGAAAGTCATGCTCTTCGCGCAACAGTTTGGCGACCCGAACCAGCTGCTCCATGGTGTAGTCGGCCGAACGAATGATGCCGGAGCTCAGAAACAGCCCGCTGACGCAATTGCGTTTGTAAAAGTCCAGGGTGAGGGTAACCACCTCCTCCGGGCTGAAACGCGCACGAGGCACGTCGCTGGAGCGGCGGTTGACGCAGTATTGGCAGTCGTACAGGCAGAAGTTGGTGAGCAAGACCTTGAGCAACGACACACACCGCCCGTCCGGCGTGTAGCTGTGGCAAATGCCCATGCCATCGGTAGAACCCAGCCCGGCCTTGCCCTCGGAGCTGCGCTTGGGCGCACCGCTGCTGGCGCATGAGGCGTCGTACTTGGCGGCGTCGGCGAGGATGCTGAGTTTTTCGATCAACTGCATGAAGGGCTACCGATACTGGTTTTTTGTACAGTATCAGGCAGCCCCACCAGTCACAAGTACAGCTTGTCAGCTGGCCGTGGCCAGCAGCAAATCCTGCACCGAGCGTGCCTTGCCACGGTGACGATCGTTTTCATACAGCGAGGCGGCAATTTCATCGGCCCGAATCGGCAGTACCGACAGCAAGGTGTCGCTCAACCCATGGCTGGCCTGGCTGAAGCCCTGGATATAGATACCGGCCTTGCAGCGCTCGTCGGTGACGATCCGATAGTCGCGCGCCACTTCGAAGTCGCCCATATAGGCTTGCAGGGGCGCCAGCAGTTCGCGATGCATCTGGCGCTCGTAGCCGGTGGCCAGGATCACCGCGTCGTAATGGCTGACGCTGGTGTCGCCGTTGGCGTTGTTGCGCAGTGCCAGTTCGATGCCCAGCGGCCCGGCTGTGGCTTTCTCGACCACGGTCATGGTGCGGAAGGCCTGGCGGTTGATGCCGGAGACTTTCTGGCGGTAGAAAATCCCGTAGATGCGCTCGATCAGGTCCAGGTCAACCACCGAATAGTTGGTGTTCTGGTACTCGGCCACCAGGCGCTCACGCTCGGCGCCGACTTGCTGGAACACCAGGTCGGTAAAGGCCGGCGAGAACACTTCGTTGACGAACGGGCTGTCATCCGCCGGTTTAAGCGCCGAACCGCGCAGGATCATGTCCACCTGCACCGACGGGAAGCTGTCGTTGAGGTCGATAAAGGCTTCGGCCGCGCTCTGCCCGCCGCCGATGATCGCAATGCGCATAGGCTTGCCCTCCACGCACGGCTGCCGGGCCATGCGCTCGAGGTATTGGGAATGGTGGAACACTCGGCCGTCTTCCTTGAGCGCGTTGAACGCCTCCGGCACACGTGGCGTGCCGCCGGCGCTGACCACCACCGAGCGGGTGGTGCGCACATGCTGTTCGCCCTGGGCATCACGGGAGATCACGCGCAGCGCTTCAACCTGCTGCTGGTGCAGGATCGGCTCGATGGCCAGCACTTCCTCGCCATACCGCGCCTGGGCCTGGAACTGCCCGGCGACCCAGCGCAGGTAGTCGTTGTACTCCATGCGGCACGGGTAAAAGGTGCCCAGGTTGATGAAATCCACCAGGCGGTCGTGGGCCTTCAGGTAATTGACGAACGAGTACGGGCTGGTGGGGTTACGCAGCGTCACCAGATCCTTGAGGAACGAAATCTGCAGTTCGCTCTGGGTCACCAGGGTATTGCCGTGCCAGCGGTAGTCGGCCTGCTTGTCGAGAAACACCACGTCCAGTTTGCCCTGGGCTTTTTCACGCTCCTGCAGGGCGATGGCCAGCGCCAGGTTCGAAGGGCCGAAACCGATCCCGATCAGGTCGTGAACCGCGGGCGAAGCAATTGCCTGTGTCATTCCAGTGTCCTCTGGATAAGCCCCTTGGCGGTGGGGCGGGAATACCTGCAAAGCCTGAACAACAGGCCATGTGTTGATAGGAAACGAGGACAATGAAATAAAATTTAACTAATCTGCGATCAGTGCGCGTCCCACTCGCGCATGCGCACCCGGCAATGCTTCATGGCATTAACGATATGTTTTTCCACCAGGCTGCGGGAAATGCTCAGGCGCTCGGCGATTTGCAGGTGAGAAAGGCCGTCGAGCTTGCGCAGCAGGAAGCTGTCGCGGCAGGCGCTGGGCAGCTCGGCCAGGGCTCGTTCGAGCAGGGCCAGGCGCTGGGCCTGATCGTGACTGGCGTGGGGCGAACAGGTGGCGAAGCGCTCTTCACTGTCCAGCACCTCCAGGGACTCGGACTGGCGCAAGGCATTGCGCCGATGGCCGTCGATCACCAGGTTCAGCGCAGTACGGTACAAAAATGCGCGCGGCTGTTCGATCGGCGTATCGCTGGCGCGCTCCAGCACCCGCACATAGGCGTCATGCACCACATCTTCGGCCACCTGACGGTTGCCCAGCTTGGCGTTGAGGAAACACACCAGCTCGCGATAGTAGTTTTCCAACATGACTCCCGACCGTCCTGGGGGGACGGCATCAGTTCCTTGAGTGCTAACGACGACAGGCCATGGATGATGGCAGTTTGAGTGTGTGCAATTTATAGTAATTCTCATCTACTTTTAAACAAGTCTTGCATCAACCGTCGATTTTTTTATTCGACAGAGCTGTTACTACCTATGTAAGCGCCTAAATCGTCGGGCAATTTTCTCGTATAACTGTCAGCCCTCCGCAACTGCGGCCCACATTCCCGGCTGGAAACAACGCATGAAACGCCCTCGCCCCGCCCGACGCGCCCTGCTGGTTGTCGCGTGCCTGATTCCCATCGCTGCACTGGCGGCCTGGCAGATATTGCCGCCGGGCCGCGACAGCCTCGCCACCGTCACCGTCACCCGTGGCAATATCGAAAACAGCGTCACGGCGCTGGGCACCCTGCAACCACGCCGCTATGTCGACGTGGGCGCACAGGCATCCGGGCAAATCCGCAAGATCCATGTCGAGGCCGGTGACCAGGTCAAAGAAGGCCAGTTGCTGGTAGAAATCGACCCCGCCACGCAACAGGCCAAGCTTGACGCCAGCCGCTATGCCATCGACAACCTCAAGGCCCAGTTGCAGGAGCAGAAAGCCCAGCACGAACTGGCGCGCCAGAAATACCAGCGCCAGCAGCGCCTGGTGGCCGGTAACGCCACCCGCGAAGAAGACGTGCAAACCGCCAGGGCCGAGCTGAGCGCCACCCAGGCACGGGTCGACATGTTCCAGGCGCAGATCCGCCAGGCCCAGGCCAGCCTGCGCAGCGACGAGGCCGAACTGGGCTATACGCGCATTTTCGCGCCGATGAGCGGCACGGTGGTGGCGGTAGACGCACGCGTCGGCCAGACCCTCAACGCCCAGCAGCAGACCCCGCTGATCCTGCGCATCGCCAAGTTATCGCCGATGACTGTATGGGCCGAGGTTTCCGAAGCCGATATCGGCCACGTCAAACCCGGCATGACTGCCTATTTCACCACGCTCAGCGGCGGCGGCCGGCGCTGGACCAGCACCGTGCGCCAGATCCTGCCGATCCCGCCCAAGCCCCTGAATGAAACCAGCCAGGGCAACGGCAGCCCCAGCAGCACCAGCAAAAGCGGGAGCGGCCGTGTGGTGCTGTACACGGTGCTGCTGGATGTGGACAACACCGACAATGCCCTGATGGCCGAGATGACCACCCAGGTGTTTTTTGTCGCCAGCCAGGTCAAGGATGTGCTCACCGTGCCGGTCGCGGCCTTGCTCGGCAGCCACGGCACCGACAAGCAAACCGCCCGCGTGGTGGCAAAAAACGGCTCGATCGAAGCGCGCGACGTGCGCCTGGGTATCAGTGACCGTTTGCGCGTCGAAGTGCTGGACGGCCTCAGCGAGGGCGATCACGTGTTGATCGGCCCAGCCGACGGCAACGGGGGTTGAGTTGACCACGCCGCTGATCGAACTCAAAAACATCCGCAAATCCTACGGCGGCGGCGACAGCCCGCAGGTCGACGTGCTGCGCGGGATCGACCTGTCGATCCATGCCGGGGAATTCGTCGCCATCGTCGGCGCTTCCGGCTCGGGCAAATCCACGCTGATGAACATCCTCGGCTGCCTCGACCGCCCTTCCGAAGGCGACTACCTGTTCGCCGGCGAAAACGTCGCGCACTTGGGCAGCGACGAACTGGCCTGGCTGCGCCGCGAAGCCTTTGGTTTTGTGTTCCAGGGCTACCACTTGATTCCGTCCGGTTCGGCCCAGGAAAACGTCGAGATGCCGGCGATCTATGCCGGTATCAGTGCCACCGAGCGGCATGCCCGCGCCAAAGCCCTGCTCACGCGCCTGGGCCTGGCCGACCGCACCGCCAACCGCCCACACCAACTCTCCGGCGGCCAGCAGCAACGGGTGTCGATCGCCCGCGCGCTGATGAACGGCGGGCATATCATCCTCGCCGACGAACCCACTGGTGCCCTCGACAGCCACAGCGGCGCCGAGGTGATGACCCTGCTGGACGAACTGGCGAACCAGGGCCATGTGGTGATCCTGATTACCCACGACCGCGAAGTGGCGGCGCGGGCCAACCGCATCATCGAGATCCGCGACGGGCTGATCATCAGCGACTCGGCGCACAGTGACACCCATGTGCCGGTCACCGCCAACAGCGACGCGCTGCAAGCCGTCGACCTGCGCCAGCGCCTGGCCGACGGGGCCGAGCACAATGGTGCCTGGAAAGCCGAACTGCTCGATGCCATACGCGCAGCCTGGCGGGTGATGTGGATCAATCGCTTTCGCACCGCGCTGACGCTGCTGGGGATTGTGATTGGCGTGGCGTCCGTGGTGGTGATGCTGGCCGTCGGCGAAGGCAGCAAGCGCCAGGTGATGGCGCAGATGGGCGCGTTCGGCTCCAATATCATCTACCTCAGCGGCTCCTCGCCCAACCCGCGCACGCCGCCGGGTATCGTGACCCTCAACGATGTCGCGGCACTGGCGATGTTGCCCCAGGTCAAGCGCATCATGCCGGTCAACGGCAACGACGCCGGGGTTCGTTTCGGCAACCTGGACTACCTGGCCTATGTAGGCGGCAACGACGTCAACTTCCCCGAGATTTTCAACTGGCCGGTGGTCGAGGGCAGCTATTTCACCCAGGAAGACGAGCGCGCCGGGGCGACCGTCGCGGTGATCGGTCACCGTATCCGCGAAAAGCTGTTCAAAAACGTCGCCAGCCCGATCGGCCAATACATCCTGATCGAAAACGTGCCCTTCCAGGTCATCGGCGTGCTCGCCGAAAAAGGCTCCGCCTCCGGCAATAAAGACAGCGACGACCGCGTAGCGATCCCCTACACCGCCGCCAGCGTGCGCCTGTTCGGCACGTACAACCCCGAATACGTGGCGATCGCCGCCGCCGATGCACGCAAGGTCCATGAAGCTGAAATGGCCATTGATCAACTGATGCTCAAGCTGCACAACGGTAAGCGTGACTACCAGTTGACCAACAACGCCGCGATGATCCAGGCCGAAGCCCGCACGGCCAACACGCTGTCGCTGATGCTCGGTTCGATTGCGGCGATTTCCCTGCTGGTGGGCGGGATCGGTGTGATGAACATCATGCTGATGACCGTGCGCGAGCGCACCCGCGAAATCGGCATTCGCATGGCCACCGGCGCGCGCCAGCGCGACATCCTGCGCCAGTTCCTCACCGAGGCGGTGATGCTCTCGGTGGTCGGCGGCTTGTTCGGCATCGCCCTCGCGCTGCTGGTGGGCGGCGTACTGATACTGGCCGAGGTGGCGGTGCAGTTTTCCCTGGTGGCGGTGTTTGGCGCGTTTGGCTGTGCGCTGGTCACCGGTGTCGTATTCGGCTTTATGCCGGCCCGTAAAGCTGCCCGGCTCGATCCGGTTAAGGCGTTGACCAGTGAATAAACGATCTTCCCTGCTGGGCGTGTGCCTGTTGCTCAACGCCTGTACCGGCAACCCGCCAACCGTCGACAGCGGCCTCGCACCGCCGCCCGCCTGGCAGTACGCCGAACGCGATGCCACCCAGGCGACCAACCAACGCTGGTGGACACACTTCGCCAGCCCGCCGCTCAACCGCCTGATCGATCAGGCGCGACGCGACAGTTATGACGTGGCCGCCGCCATGGCACGGGTGCGCCAGGCCCAGGCGAGTGCGGTAATTGCCGGGGCGCCGTTGCTGCCTGAGGTCAAGTTCAACCTCACCGCCAGCCGTGAAAAGCTGCTGCGCGGCAGCGGCAATGCCTCGTTGGACGCCACCGACAGCAACAAGACCGTCGACAGTTTCGGTGCCAACCTCACCGCCAGCTATGAACTGGACTTCTGGGGTGGCCGCGTTGCCGCCCGCGACAGCGCCCTGCAAAGCCTGCGCGCCAGTGAGTTTGACCAGGCCACCGTGGAGCTGACCCTGCTCGGCAACGTCGCCGACCGCTACGCGCAAACCCTCGCCGCGCAGCAACGCCAGCAGATCGCCGAGCTGAACCTGGCGAATGCGCGCAGTGTGTTGAACCTGGTGCAAACCCGCTACGACGCAGGCGCAGCCACCGCCCTGGAGCTGGCCCAACAGAAAAGCCTGGTGGCCGGCCAGCAACGGCAATTGCCGCTGATTGCGCAGGTGGCCGAAGAATCGCGGATCACCCTCGCCGCCCTGCTCGGTCAGCCGGTACAAGCCCTGGACCTGGGTACCGAGCCGTTCCAGGCGCTGACCTGGCCAACCATTGGCCCCGGCGTGCCGAGCCAATTGCTCAGCCGCCGCCCCGACCTGGCCCGCGCCGAGGCGCAACTGGCGGCGGCCAGTGCCGACGTCACCGTGGCACGCGCGGCGATGCTGCCCAGCGTGACCTTGGGCGCGACAGTCGGCTCCGGCGCCTATAAAGCTGAAGATATCCTGCGCAGCCCGTTCTACACCCTGACCTCGGGGTTGGTGGCGCCGATCTTCAACAATGGCCGTTTAAGCGCCGAACGCGACAAGGCCCGCGCCCGCCAGGACGAGCTGCTGCAAGCCTATCGCGGCGCCATCATCAACGGCTTTGCCGATGTGGAGAAAGCCCTCAGCAGCATCACGCGCCTGGACCAGCAACGCCAATGGCAGGCCGAAGAACTGCAACAGGCCCAGGCCGCCTTCCAGATCTCCGAGAGCCGCTACCAGGCAGGCGCCGAGGACTTGCTGACGGTGCTGGAAACCCAACGCACCTTGTTCGCCGCCCAGGACTTGAACGTGCAGTTGCGGCTGTCACGGCTGCAAGCCAGCATTGCCTTGTACAAAGCGCTGGGCGGCGGCTGGAATACGGATATCCGACAATAAAACTGTAAACTCCTACACAAAGCGTTTATTCGCCCTACATTCTTTGACCCTGGGTCCTTGGTAAAAAAGCCGCCCTCACACGGCAGCCCGGACCCTCTTGATGAAACCCAGCGTTCTGGTAAAAAACCTGGCGTGTATCGGCCTCTGGCTGCTCGCGGGCCAGGCGTTGGCCGAGCCGCTGATCGCGCCCACCGCGATCGACTGGCTGCTGGATTGCCCCTTCCCCGCCCAGGAGCGCCCGGACCCCGAGGTGCTGGAACGCACTCAATGCGCCAGTGTGAGCGTGCCACGCGACCATGCCGCGCCCAAACGCGGCAGCGTGCGCCTGGCCCTGACCCGCGTGGGCGCCCGCCAGCCGCTCAGCCGTGAAGGTGTGGTGTTTATCCAGGGTGGCGAGCCGCCAAAGGGCCAGGGCGCAACCTTCGCCCTGCACCTGACCAGCCGCTGGGAGTCCTATTCAACCCAGGCCTATCGCACCCTGACCAACCGCTATGACGTGATCGAACTGAGCCCCCGTGACCTGAGCCAAGCCAATGGCGTTGAGCAAGCGGCGCTCGACATGGAGTATGTGCGTGCCCAACTCGGGGAGGCCCAACTCAATTACCTCGGCAACGCGTTGGCCACCCGCCTTGGCAGTCGTTATGCCGCGCTGTTTCCCGAGCGCGTCGCACGCATGGTGCTGGTCAATGCCGAGCAGGCCGAGCCGGTCGCCGCCGGCATCGAGCAATTGCTGCTCAAGGAGCCGGCCCGCCCTGGCACCGGCGCCGGGTGCATCAACCGCTGGGTCGGCGATTTTCTCGTATTCGGGAAACAGCCGCCTGCTTCCACACGTTGCCTCGACCTCGGCAGCTGGGAATAACCCGCGTATTTGCGACCACCTCAGGCCGAAAACGACACCTTGCGTTGACGCTCCGGCTCAATCGTTATTAAGTGCTATTAATCCGCATTAATAGGATCAATAAAACAACATGCTCAGCCGCCCGCTACGACGCAAACGCCAGAAGCTGTCCGATGTGATTGTCGAGTCGGTCAAACGCTCGATCGTCACCGACGCGCTCAAGCCCGGCGACCGCCTGCCTACCGAGCGCGAGTTGATGGAAAGTTTCCAGTGCTCCAAAGGCTCGGCCCGTGAAGCACTCAAGGCCCTGGAAGTGGAAGGCTTGGTGAGCACACGCACCGGCCCCAGTGGTGGCGCGTACCTGAACCAGGCCGGCACTGAACCGGCCAGCCGCGCGTTGCGTAACTACCTGCACTTCCAGCACCTGGATGGCGAGCAGGTGTACCAACTGCGCAAGGTCATCGAGGTGGAGTTGGCAGTGTCGGTGCTGGGGCGCTTGAGCGAAGACGACTATCAAGCCCTGCAAGACAACGTGGATTTTTGCAGCGCCCCCGAAGACAGCGAAGCCGGCCAACGCGAACAGCGCCTGGCCGAGTTGGAATTTCACAACCTGCTGGCCAAGGCCTGCCCCAACCCGCTGCTGAGCTTTATGGCGCAGTTTCTCAACGACCTGCTACGCGACCTGGTGGTGCTGAAAAAAGCCTACAAGCCCAAGCGCAAACAGTTCGACGCGGCCAACCTCGATTACCACAAGCAGTTGCTGCTGGCCTTTCGCGCCGGGGATGAAACCGCCGTGCGCAACCTGATGCATGAACATATGTGCGACGCCGAACACCACATGACGGCGCTGGAAGGCGAGGTCAGCCCGCACTTTTTGCTGGAGTTTGATCACTCTTAAGAACACCCAGGATCCCAAACTGCAAACCCATTCATTGTGGGAGCCGGCTTGCCTGCGACGCGGGCACCTGGGTGTATCAGTTGAACCTGGCTGATGCCATCGCAGGCAAGCCAGCTCCCACATTTTGACCCGGTTCCAAGCGTTAGACCGTTTCACTCAATTCAATAACAGGCCTGCCCACAGGCCCTTGCTCCACCGTATCGCCCTTGCCGCTCCTGCCAATAACTAAACCAGGGAGTCACCCCATGCAGCGTCGTACGTTGTTGAAAGCCAGTCTCACCGCCGCCGCCGCGCTCAGCCTTCCGCTGAGTGTGCGCTCTGCATTCGCCGCCGAGCCTTTTACCTTTTACGGCCTCAAGTCCATGTCCGGCGCGTTTGCCAGCTATGGCAAATTTGCCGACATGGGTTCGCGCCTGGCGGTGGAACAGCACCCCGAGATTCTCGGCCGCCCGCTCAATTACAAGGTCATCGACACCGAAGGCAATGCCGGCAAAGCCGTGCGCAAGGTCCAGGAGGCGATCCAGCAGGACGGCGCACGGTTCTTCCAGGGCTGCACGCTGTCGTCCTCGGCACTGGCGGTGGCCAAGGAAGTCGACAAGGTCGGCGGCGTATTCATGACCCCGGTGGGCGCCGATGAAGTCACCGGCAAAGACTGCAACAAGGCGACCTTCCGCTGGTCGGTGCCCACCTACGGCGCGATCCGCGAAACCCTGCTGCCGCTGATCAAGCTGCTGCCCGACGCCAAGCGCTGGTACACCATCACGCCGCAATATGTGTTTGGCGAAGCCTTGCTCGAAGGCGCAAAAACCGTGCTCAAGGACAATGGCCTGGAACATGTCGGCAACAGCTATCACTCGCTGCAGGAACAGGAATTCTCCGGCTACCTGACCAACGCCATCGCCGCCAGGCCCGATGTACTGGTGCTGCTCAACTTCGGCAGCCAGTCGTCCAACACCCTGCGCCAGGCGGTGAACTTCGGGATCAAGGAGCGCATGAAAGTGCTGCTGGTATGGTCCGCCGGGCTCGACCAGTTCCAGGAACTGGGCAGCGACGTGCTCGAAGGCGTGTACCTCGGCGCCCAGTATTGGCACCAGGTCGACACCCCGCTCAACCGTGAACTGGTCAAGCTCACCCAGGCCAAATACGGTATCAACCCCACCTACCCGCTGGCGGCTGATTACATCAGCACCAAAGTCATGCTGGAAACCATCATCAGCACCGCCAGCTTCGACGGCCCGACCGTGGCCAAAGCCCTGCAAGGTTTGAGCTACGAAGGCCCGACCGGCAAGGAGTCGATCCGCGCCGGCGACCATCAGGTGATCAAGGATTACTACCTGCTGATCGGCAAAGCCGCCGGCGACATGGCCGACAAGGACGACCTGGCCAAGGTGCTCAGCGCCGGGCAATCGTTCCCGCCGGTCGAGGCGACGGGCTGCACGCTCGCCTGATCCTCTGAATTGCTTAGCGCAGGGCCGCGCGAGCGGCTGCCTGCCGAGGGTTACTGCATGCTTAATCTTTACCTGTTCCAGATCCTCAACGGCCTGGGGTTGGGGATGATCTATTTCCTGATCGCGGTCGGGCTGACGATCATTTTCGGCCTGCTCAACTTCGTCAACTTCGCCCACGGCGCATTCTTTCTGCTGGGTGCGTATATCTGCTACACCGCCGTAAGCCTCACCGGCAACTTCTGGCTGGCGCTGCTCATTGCACCGCTGGTGGTGGCCGCGCTGGCGTGGGTGATCGAGCGACTATTGATCCAGCGGATTTACCACTTGCCGCACATGTTCCAGATCCTGGTGACCCTGGGGATCGCGCTGATCATCCAGGAAGCCAGCGTGATGATCTGGGGCCCGGTGGGCAAAAGCGTCGCCGTGCCGGAACTGTTGCGCGGGGTACTGGTGGTGGGTGACTTCGTCTACCCCTACTACCGCCTGTTCCTCATCGTATTTTCCGCGCTGATCGGCCTGGCCTTGTGGCTGCTGCTGGAGCGCACGCGCTTCGGCGCCCTGGTGCGCGCCGGCAGTGAAAGCACCGAAACCGTGTCGCTGCTGGGCACCAATATCTTCCGGCTGTTTTCCATGACCTTTGCCCTCGGCGTGGCCCTGGCCGGTGTTGCGGGTGTGCTGTTTGCGCCCTTGCGCGGCGCGCAACCCTTTGTCGGCCCGGAGATCCTCGGGGTGGCCTTCGTGGTGGTGGTGATCGGCGGCATGGGCTCGTTCAGCGGTGCGCTGGTCGGCGGTTTACTGGTGGGCGTGGTGCAAAGCCTGATGACCACACTCTGGCCCCAAGGCGCGAGCCTGATGATCTACGGCGCGATGGCCGTGGTGATTCTGGTACGCCCTTACGGCCTGTTCGGGAGAGCCTGACATGAGCGAGAAAAACCCCCTGCCGTTTGCCAAGACCCAATCCAAGGCCATGTTGCTGTGGGTGCTGGCGGTGCTGATCGGCTTGCCATTGATTCTGCCCTCGGCGACCCTGGCCACCGAGATCCTGATCTTTGCCCTCGCCGCGCTGGCCTGCAACCTGTTGCTGGGCTACACCGGGCTGTTGTCGTTCGGCCAAGGCATCTTCTTTGGGGCCGGTGCGTATTGCGCGGCGCTGCTGATGATCCACCTGCAACTGGGCTTGTTCAGCGCATTGCTCGGCGCGGCCCTTGCCGGTGGTTTCCTGGCGTTTCTGGTCGGTGCGCTGGCGATCCGGCGCACCGGCATTTACTTCGTGATGCTCACGTTGGCGTTCAGCCAGATGGCCTACTTTGTCGCCTACACCTTGAGCGACTGGACCGGTGGCGACAACGGCCTGCTCAGCGTGCCGCGCCCGGAGATCCGTATCGGTGACACCGTGCTGCTGTCGCTGGCCGACGCCCGCGTGTTCTATGGCTTTGTGGCGGTGCTGTTCCTGTTGATCTTTATCGGCGCGCGCCGGGTGATCGCCTCGCCGTTCGGCAGCACCTTGATGGCGATCCGCGAAAACGAAACCCGCGCCTCGGCCATCGGTTATGACACGCGGCATTTCAAGATCCTGGTGTTCGTGCTGTCCGGCGCGGTCACCGGTATTGCCGGCGCGCTGTACGCCATGCTGCTGCACTTTGTGCCGCTGTCGAACATCGACCTGGCGATGTCCGAGAACATTCTGATCATGACCATCGTCGGCGGCACCGGCTCGCTGTTCGGCTCATTGCTGGGCGCAGGTTCCATCGTGCTCTTGGGGGACTTCCTCTCCGATCTGTGGCCGCGCTGGCTGATGTTGCTCGGCGTGATCCTGATCTTCGTGGTGATCTTCATGCGCGGTGGTTTGTGGGGCGGCCTCGCGTCGTTGTTCGAACGGGTACGCGGCAGCCGCAAGAGCGCCGTCGTCGCCAAGGAGGAAGGGCTATGAGCATCCTGCTGGAAACCAAGGACCTGGAACTGGCCTATGGCGCGTTCCATGCGGTCAACGGCGTCAACCTCAAGGTCGAAGCCGGCACCATTCACACCATTATCGGCCCCAACGGCGCGGGCAAGACCAGCCTGTTTCACTGCCTCACCGGCGAGCGCCAGGCCACCGCCGGAGCGATTCATTTTGGCGGCAAGAACCTGATGCGCAAACCGGCCCACGGCCGCGTCGGCCTGGGCATGGCGCGCTCGTTCCAGCTCACCAGCCTGTTCCAGAACCTCAGCGTGCGCGAAAACCTGCGCCTGGCCGCCCAAGGCCGCGACGGCGCGCGGGCGCTGAACTTCTGGCGCCGCGTCGACAGCAAGCGCGAGCATCTGGAGATGGCCGATCAAGTGTTGGAGCGTCTGCAACTCACCCGTCGCGCCGACACCCTGGCGGGCGAGTTGTCCCACGGCCAGCAACGGGTGTTGGAAGTCGGCATGTCGATCTGCTCCAAACCCAAACTGCTGATGCTCGACGAACCGACGTCGGGCATGGGCATCGATGACATTCCGATCATGACCCAGCTGATCAGCGACCTCGGCCGCGACCACACGGTGCTGTTGATCGAACACAACATGAGCATTGTCATGTCCATCAGCCAACGCATCACCGTGATGAGTCACGGGCAGATCCTGGTGGAAGGCACGCCGGAGTTTGTGCGTGCCGATGAGCGTGTGCGTACGGCTTATCTTGGGGAGGCTGCCTGATGCTGATTGTCGAGAATATCCATTCCTACTACGACAAGAGCCATGTGCTCGAAGGCGTGTCGCTCACGGTCAATCCCGGCGAACTGGTGACGCTGCTCGGCCGTAACGGCGCCGGCAAGACCACCACGCTGCGCAGCATCCTCGGGATTATCTGCCCGCGCCAGGGCCAGATTCACTTCAATGGCCAGGCGCTGGTGGGCCAGAAGATCTTTGAGATCGCCCGTCAGGGTTTGGCGCTGGTGCCGGAGAATCGCGGGATTTTCCGCCTGCTGACCGTTGAGGAAAACCTGCGTATCGCCGTGCGCAAGACCAGCCGCTGGCAGCTTGAAGACGTGTACGGCATGTTCCCGCGCCTCAAGGAGCGGCGTAAAAACGCCGGCCACGCGTTGTCCGGCGGCGAGCAACAGATGCTCGCCATCGCCCGTGCGCTGCTCAACGACCCCAAGCTGCTGATCCTCGACGAGCCCGCCGAAGGCCTCGCGCCGGTGATCGTCGACGAGTTGGTGAAGATCCTGCGCAAGGTCAAGGACGACGGCCTGCCGGTGTTGCTGGTGGAACAGAACCTGATGGTCTGCGACAAGCTTGCCGACCGCCATTACGTGCTCGAACAGGGCCGCGTGGTGTACGAGGGCAGCGCCGCTGACTTCCGCGCCGACCCGAGCATCAAGAACCGCTACCTGGCCCTGAGTGCCTGACCGGAGATTTGCACATGAATAGTTTTGCGCAACCGCTCAAGAGCAATGCCCCGCTGATCAACCGCGACCGCTTGTGGCAATCGTTGATGGACCTGGCCCAGCTTGGCGCTACGGCCAAAGGCGGCGTGTGCCGCCTGGCCCTTACCGACCTCGACCGCCAGGCCCGTGACCTGTTTGTGCAATGGTGCGAGGCCGCCGGGTGCAGCGTCAGTGTCGATGCCATCGGCAATATTTTTGCGCGGCGTCCAGGGCTTGATCCGACGCTGGCGCCGGTGATGACCGGCAGCCATATCGACACGCAGCCCACCGGCGGCAAGTTCGATGGCTGCTACGGCGTGATGGCCGGGCTGGAAGTGATCCGCACCTTGAATGACCTGAATATCCAGACCCAAGCCCCCATCGAGGTGGTGGTGTGGACCAACGAAGAAGGCTCGCGCTTCCCGCCGTGCATGATGGGTTCCGGGGTGTTTGCCGGCAAGTTCGACTTGCAGGACACCCTCGACAAACTCGATGACCAGGGCCTGTCGGTAGGCGCCGAATTGCAGCGCATCGGCTACGCCGGTTCGCGCGCGGTACTCGGCCACCCGGTTGGCGCGTATTTCGAGGCGCATATCGAGCAAGGCCCGGTGCTGGAAGACCGCGCCACCACCATCGGTGTGGTCATGGGTTGCCTCGGCCAGAAATGGTTCGACCTGACCCTCACCGGCGTCGAAGCCCACGCCGGCCCGACGCCCATGCACCTGCGCAAGGACGCCCTGGTGGGCGCCGCCGAGGTGATCAGCGCGGTCAACCGCATCGCCCATCAACAGCAACCCCACGCCTGCGGCACGGTTGGTTGCCTGAACCTGCACCCCGGTTCGCGCAATGTGATTCCCGGCCAGGTGCACATGACCATCGACCTGCGTCACCTGCAGGCCGACAAGCTGCAAGCGATGGTCGATGAAGTGCGCGGCGTGATCGAAGCCACGTCTGCCCGGCACGGCTTGACCTTTGAACTGACGCCCACTGCGGACTTTCCGCCGCTGGACTTCAACCCCGCCTGCGTCAACGCCGTGCGTGACGGTGCGCAGGCGCTGGGCTTGAGCCATATGGACATTGTCAGCGGCGCCGGGCATGACGCGATTTTTGTCGCCGAACTCGGCCCGGCCGGGATGATCTTTGTGCCGTGCGAAGGCGGCATCAGCCATAACGAAATCGAAAACGCCGCGCCGGATGACCTGGCAGCGGGCTGCGCCGTGTTGCTGCGCGCCATGGTCAACGCGGCGCAGGGAGAAGCGGCATGAGTGAGATTGGCCAACTGACGGCGGTGCAACTGCTGCAGCATTTTCGCGACAAGACCTTGTCACCGGTAGACGTCACTGAAGACGCTTTGCTGCGGATCGAGCGCTATAACCCGGTGGTGAACGCCTACTGCCATGTCGACCCGCAAGGCGCGTTGAACGCGGCGCGGGCCTCGGAACAACGTTGGCTCAAGGGCCAACCCTGCGGTGCCCTGGACGGCGTACCGGCCTCGATCAAAGACCTGACGCTGACCATTGGCATGCCGACGCGCAAGGGTTCGCGCACCACATCTGGCGAAGGCCCGTGGGATGTGGATGCGCCCTTCTCGGCCTTTATGCGCAAGGCCGGCGCGGTGTTGCTGGGTAAAACCACCACGCCGGAATTCGGCTGGAAAGGCGTCACCGATAACCCGCTGTACGGCATCACACGCAACCCGTGGGACACGCGCACCACGGCGGGCGGCTCGTCGGGTGGCGCCGGTGCGGCGGCGGCGCTGAACCTGGGCGTATTGCACCAGGGCAGCGATGCCGGCGGCTCGATCCGTATTCCGTGTGCGTTCACCGGTACCTTCGGCATCAAGCCGACCTTCGGCTATGTGCCGCAGTGGCCGGCCAGTTCCATGACGATTCTGTCGCATCTGGGGCCGATGACGCGCACCGTGGAAGACACCGTGCTGATGCTGCAAACCGTGGCGCAACCGGATGCGCGCGATGGCCTGATCGGCGCGCCGCGCAATACGCCGTGGTTGTCGGGCGCTATGGATTTGAAGGGCTTGCGTGTGGCCTACAGCCCCACGTTCGGCTATGTGGACGTGGACCCGCAAGTGGCCAACGTGGTTGCCCAGGCGGTTGAGGGTCTCGTGCAACTGGGGGCTCATGTCGAGCAGATCGACCCAGGCTTCAGCGACCCTCTGGAGGTGTTCAGCACCTTGTGGGCAGCCGGTGCGGCGCGCCTGACGGGCTCCATGAGTGATGCGCAAAAACAATTGCTCGACCCCGGTTTGCTGCGTATTGCCCAACGCGGCCAGCAGTTGAGCCTCGGCGCTTTCAACGATGCCCTTGAAGCACGCGCGGCGTTGGTGGCGAGGATGGCGGCGTTTCATGAGCACTACGACCTATTGGTCTCGCCGATGATGCCGATTACCGCCTTCGAGGCTGGGCATAATGTGCCGCCGGGTTCTTCGATGACAGAGTGGATGGAGTGGACGCCGTTTACTTATCCGTTCAATTTGACCCAACAACCGGCGGCGTCGGTGCCCTGCGGGTTAGCGGCGAATGGCTTGCCGGTGGGCTTGCATGTGGTGGGTGCGCGGTTTGCGGATGAGCAGGTGTTGAGGGTGTGTCAGGCCTATGCCAACGCCTTCCCTACCGAACACCTTGAAGCGCCGCGCGGGCTCTGAACCGTGCATGTGCGGTGGCATCGGGCTTATAATCCGCGCTTCATTTTTTGTTGCGCGGATTGTTTCAGATGCGATTTACAAGGACTTTTCTGGCGAGTGCAGTGCTCGCCGTCTTGCCGGCCATGGTCCATGCCACAGCGTTGGACTTGAGCTACGAAGCGCCTGAGCTTGAGGCAGTGCCACACGATGCGCCGGTAACGGCCAAATCGCTGTTTCCGGTTCAGACACAGGCGCCGGTGACGTTCGAGTACAAGTGCAAGGGGCCGCGTTGTCAGTATGAGGATGACCTGGAGCAGCGGCACGAAGACCAGACCACGCAAAGTTGGTCCATCGGTATTCACTAGGGTTCGGCCTGCCTTGAGCTGAAATGCAATCATCAATTGTGGGAGCAGGCTTGCTCGCGAATGCGGTGGGTCAGTCAATTCATCTATAACTGACATACCGCATTCGCGAGCAAGCCCGCTCCCACATTTAAACCGAGTTGCATCAGGTAGATAGGCTTTTGCTTTGCATTTGATCTGGCTCTTGATCTGAGGCGCCCCGTCAACCACGATGGCCGCACTCCGGCTTGAATCCGTGGGCCGTCGCGCTGGGCCATCCTTGGCTCAGCGTGGCTAACCCGGCGTATACACCCAGCACCCCAACACCCCCCCACACCCCAGTCCCAAGCACATTCCATTACACTGTCCCCCATTCATCCCCGGGGGCTTCATGGACATCGAACTGGCACGCACCTTCCTCGAAATCACCCGCTGCGGCAGCCTGGCCGCGGCCGCCGAGAAACTGCACGTCACCCAGACCGCCATCACCGCACGGGTCAAGAGCCTGGAGAGCCAGTTGGGCAGCACGCTGTTCGTGCGCAACCGCGCAGGCGCCAGGCTCACCGCCGATGGCGAAGCGTTTGTGGTGTACGCCAACCAATTGCTGCAAACCTGGGAAGCCGCCAAGCGCGACCTGCCGTTGCCCGATGGCTACCGCAATGTGCTGCATATTGGCGGCGAAGTCAGCCTGTGCAACCCATTGATGCTCGGCTGGGCCAAGGCCTTGCGCGAACAGATCCCCGGCCATGCGCTGCGCACCGAAGTGCGTGAGGGTGAATACCTGTTGCGCCAACTGGAACTGGGCGTACTCGATGCCGCGCTGGTATTCCAGCCGCAATACTGGCCGGGCCTGCAGGTCGAACAAGTGCTGGAAGAAAAACTGATCCTGGTGCAGTTAACCAGCAAACCCGCCCCTTACGTGTATATCGACTGGGGCCAGGGCTTTCGCCAGCAACACGACGCCGCGCTGCCCGACAAGGCCCGCGCCGCGCTGAGTTTCAACCTCGGGCCGCTGGCCTTGCAGTACATCCTGGAGAACGGCGGCGCCGGGTACTTTCGCACGCGGGTGGTGCAAAGCTACCTGGACAGCGGCGTCATGCAGCGCGTCCCGAAAGCGCCGGAATTCAGCTTCCCGACCTATCTGGTCTACTCACGGGCGCGGGATTCAGCGGTACTGCAGCAGGCGCTGGGGCTGCTGCGCGAAGTGGTCAAGGCCGAAAGCGACTGGTCACAACGCTGGGACCCGCTGATTTGAATCACCCTACGCCCGCGCGCATGCTAGCCTGCGGATGTTTCCCAGCGCAGCCTTACCGATGAACAAGAAAAAGTCCGTCACCATCAGCGACATCGCCAAACGGGTGGGCATGACCACCATCACGGTGTCCCGCGCACTGAGCAAGCCCGACCTGGTCAAGCCCGCCACCCTGGCGCGCATTCTCGAGGTCGCGCGCGAGCTGGACTACGTGCCCAATGCCTTCGCACGCGGGCTCAAGCGCAGTGAAAGCCTGATCATCGGCGTGATCACGGCGTCGGTCGACAACCCGTTCTACAGTGAGATGATCAAGGCGATTTCCCGCGAGGCGAAAAAGCACGGCTACACCATCATGCTGGTGGACACCGATGAGCTGGAAGAGCTCGAAAGCAAAGCCGTCGATACTCTGCTGGGCTATCGCGTGGCGGGCATCATCTTGTCGCCGGTCTCCGACGAGCCCAGCTACCAACCCGACTACCTGGAGCGCCTGGGCAACGGCAAAACCCCGGTGGTGCTGCTCGACCGCACGCTCCACGACAGCCCGTTCAGCCGCGTGGTGCTCGACAACTACCACAGCGGCATCCAGGCCGCGCACTACCTGTTGCGCCAGACACCCGACCTTAAACGTCTGCTGGTACTGACCGGCCCGGAGCATTCACGTATCACCGTGGAACGCCTCAAGGGCCTGCGCGAAGTGCTGGCTGAGCACCCCCATATTCAGGTCGAAGTGCAGGCCGGCGACTACACGCTGATGCCGTCTTACCTGCACACCCTCGATTACCTGGCCGAGCAGGCCGCGCCCGATGCGATCATGGGTTTTAACCAGCTGATCACCCTCGGCGCCCTGCGTGCCTTGCGCATGCACAACATCGCCCACGACAGCCTGACCATCTGCGGCATCGACCGCCTGCCCTTCGCCGATATCTTCGGCGTGCCGATCGCCTGCGTGGCCCACGACGCCTCACTCGCCGGCAGCAGCGCGGTACGCCTGCTGCTTGACCGCTTGCAGGACCCGCACAAGCCACGGGACAAAGTGGTGATCGCCGGCGTGCTGGAAAACGGCTAGCGGCTGGTGTAGCCCCCATCGATCGGCAGGCTCACGCCGCTGATCATGCTGGCGGCATCGCTGAGCAGGAACAGCACCGGCAGCGCGACTTCCACGGTTTGTGCGAAACGCCCCAACGGAATGGCCGCCAGCGCCGGGTCGCGTTTGGCCGGGTCAGACCAGGCCTTGGTCGCCATGGGCGTCAGCGTGACGGTGGGGTTGACGCTGTTGACGCGAATACCAAAGCGGCCCCACTCGGCGCACTGCACGCGGGTGATCGCGTCCAGTGCAGCCTTTGAAGCGCAGTAACCGAGGTGATCGTCCAGCGCCACCAGCGAGGCTTGGCTTGAGACATTGACGATGCTGCCGGCGATGTTGGCTTCGATCATTTTTGCCGCCACTCGGCTGGCGACCTGTGCGGCGGCGCGGGCGTTGACCTGCATGACTTGATCGAACGCATCAGCGCTGATGGCCACGGCGGGTTCCAGACGCGAGATGCCGGCGCAGTTGACCAGGCCGTGCAAGGGCGGCAAATCTGCCAGGGCTTTATCCAGGGCGATGCTGTCGGCGATGTCCAGGCATAGGCTGTTGCAGCCCAGCTGTGACAAGGCTTCGGCGTCGCGGCCAAGGGCGAACACCTCGGCACCGGCGGCAATCAGCTGTTGGGCGATTTCGCGACCGATGCCGCTGCTGGCGCCGGTGACGAGGATGCGCTGGCGGGTGAAGTTGAAGGTGGTGGTCATGGATCACAGTCTCGAAAAAAGTGGAGATCCAGTGTGGGAGCGAGCAAGTCCGCTCCCACTTTTGGACCGCGTGAATTCAGTTGGTTTGCAGGTTGTGCATGATCGGTTTGAGGGCTGGATACAGCTTCAAGTACTCGGCAAACGCCCGGTCATACGTCATGACATTCTCGCGTTTGGGCTGCGCCCGCAGTTCCAGCTGCACCCAGCCTTTGTCCATCTGGTCATCACTCACCAACCCCACCGTATGCGCCGCCAGCAACGCCGCGCCCAAGGGCGCTTCCACCTCCTGCACGATGGTGTAAACCGGGTAGCGGGTGACATCGGCAATAATCTGCATCCACAAATCCGAATGGCTCGCGCCGCCCACCACAATCAAGCGTGGGTCCAGTGAATGTGCGCCCTGGGTACCGGCTTCAATGTTGTGACGCAGGGCAAAACTCACGCCTTCAAGCACCGCGCGGTACAGGTGAATACGGCTGTGGTACAGGTTCAGCCCGACGAAACTGCCACTGGCGCGGTCATCCCACACCGGGCTGCGTTCGCCCATCAGGTACGGCAAAAACAACAAACCTTCGCTGCCCGCCGGCACCTGGGTGGCGCTCTGTTCCAGCAACACCAGGCTGTCCTGGCCGCTGGCCTGGGCCTGCTGTTCTTCGGCCTGGCAGAACTGCTCGCGAAACCAGCTGACCGACGCCCCGGCGGTGATCGCGCCGCCAAAGATGTACAGGTCCCGATGGCCGTTGTAGACGTGCGGCATGCTCACCAACCCATGGTGTGCGTCCACGTGCTGGTTCAAGTAACCCCAGCACATGCTGGTGCCGATCATCGCCACATGGTTGCCCGGCTGCGTAACACCCGCCGCCAGCGTCGCCATGGCTGCATCCACACCGCCGGCCAGGATTGGCGTACCGGCCTGCAAGCCCAGGCGCGTGGCCCAGCTTTCGAGCAAACCGCCCACCACGTCACCGGAGTACACCAAGCGCTCGGGCATCATGGCCTGTGGAATGCCCAGCGCATCGAGCATCTCGGCAGACCAGCCGCGCGCCTTCACGTCGTAAACCCCGCCAATATTGCCGGCGCTGCTATGGTCCACCGCCAATTCGCCGGTAAGGCACCAGTTGATATAGCTGTTGGGCGGCAGCAGGTAGCGCGTGTCAGCCCACACCTGCGGCTGATGCTGCTTGAGCCAGAGCATCTTGGTGAAGCCGTAGTAGCTGTCCACCGAGTTGCCGGTGATTTCGAACAAGCGCTCCAGATCCAGGTGCTCACGCACCCACGCCACCTGCTCGCCCGCGCGGCGGTCCATCCAGATCAGGCACGGGTGCAGCGGCGTCATCTGCGCGTCAACGGCGATCCCCGAACCGCCGTACAGGCTGCTGATGCACAGCGCCTTGACCTGCCCGGCCGCCACGCCGGACTTGGCCATGCACTGCGCCACACACGCCTCCACCGCCTCCAGCCACACCTGCGGCCATTGCTCGGCCCAGCGCACTTTCGGGGTATCGACGCGATACCCCTGGCTGTGCTGGGCAATGATCGTACCTTGACCATCCACCAGCAGCGCCTTGGTGCTCTGGGTTCCTATGTCGACACCCATTACATAGTTCATAGATCAAATCACCGGTTTCAACAGCACCTTGATCGACTTGGTTGAGTTGGCCAACGCGAAGGCCTCGGCGAAATCATCCAGCGGGAAGTCATGGGTCACGATGCCCTTGGACGTCACCAGGCCGCGCTCGAACAGGTCGATAGCGATCGGGTAGCAATACGGGCCCAGATGCGCGCCGCGCACGTCCAGCTCCTTGCGGTCGCCGATGATCGACCAGTCGACGCTGGTTTCGGCGCCAAACACACTGAACTCGACAAAACGCCCGAGCTTGCGGATCAGGTCCAGGCCTTGGGTCACGCCCGCCGGCACGCCGGTGGTTTCGATGTACACGTCGCAACCATAGTTATCGGTGAGGCCATTGATGATCTCGCGGGCATTGTCGCGGGACGGGTTGATCACCACGTCGGCGCCGAACTGCTTGGCCAGCTCCAGGCGCTCGTCGACCATGTCGATCACCACCAGTTTTTTCGGGGTTTTCAGCGCGGCGACCTGGACCATGCACAGCCCCAGCGTACCGGCACCGGCGATCACCACCACGTCGTCGAGCTGGATTTCGCCACGGTTGACGGTGTGGATCGAACACGCCATCGGCTCCACCAGCGCCGAGTCTTCCAGCGACACCGACTCGGGAATCCTGTGCACGATGGCAGTCTTGGGGATGCGCATGTACTGGGCCATGCCGCCTTCGGCGACTTCACGCTGGAAGCCGAAGATATTGTGCACTTCGCACATCCAGTACTTGCCCGACTTGCAGAAGCGGCACTTGCCGCACGGTACGATCTGCTCGGCGATCACCTTGTCGCCCACCGCCACTTCAAAGTGCTCGCCGGCGCCCTCGCCCACTTCCTCCACGTAGCCGAAAAACTCGTGGCCCGGCACCACCGGCGCCTTGACCCACGGGTTGTCGCCGCCCCAGAACATCGCCGCGCCGGAGTGGCATTTGCAGTCGCTGGCGCAGATGCCGCAGGCGGCAATGCGGATCACCAGTTCATTGGGGCGCGCCTTGGGTTTGCCGATGCGCTCCAGGCGGTAGTCTTTGGGGCCGTGGCAGACGACGGCTTGCATCTCGGTGTGCTTGTCCATGTGTTCGGTCCTTTCTTGTCAGGTGTTTATTTATGGCGCTGACGGCTGATGAAAATCGCCAGCAAAATGATCCCGCCCTTGATCACGCTCTGGACGTAGGGCGAGACCCCGAGCATGTTCAAACCGTTATTGAGTACGCCCAGCAGCATGGCGCCGAGCAAGGTGCCGACAATCACCCCGCGCCCGCCGGCAATCGACGCACCGCCGAGTACCACGGCCGCAATCGCATCCAGCTCGAACGACACACCGGCATTCGGCTGGCCGCTCATCAAGCGTGAGGTGAGCACCAGCCCGGCAATCGCTGCGGTCAGGCCGCTGATGCCGTACACCAGCAACTTGAAGCGCGCCGCCCGTACGCCCGACAAACGCACCGCTTCTTCATTGCCGCCGATGGCGTAGATGTAGCGGCCGATACGCGTGTGTTGCAGCAACACATAGGCGGCAAAGTAGGTGACCAGCATGATCAGGATCGGCACGTCGACGCCGAACAGGCTCTGGCGGCCGAAGAAACCGAACCACTCCGGCAACCCCGAAATCGGGTAGCCGTCGGTGTACATCAGGCCCAGGCCACGGGCGATGCCCATGGTTGCCAGGGTGACGATGATCGGCGGCATGTGCAGGTAGGCGACGAACACGCCATTGCCGATGCCGAAGGCCACGCCGATCAGCAGGCCGGCGCCAATCGCCAGGCCCGGCGGCAGGCCTGCGACCATAAGGCCTGCGGTCAAGGTGCCCGACAGTGCCATCACCGGCCCCACCGACAGGTCGATGCCACCGGTGAGAATCACGCAGGTCATGCCCACCGCGATAATCGCGTTGATCGACACCTGGCGCGCAATGTTCGACAGGTTGCTGGTGGTGAGGAAGTTGTCGCTGGCGAAGATCATCACCAGGGTCACCACCACCAACCCCACGAAGGGATAAAACGCCGGCGAGCGCAGCAGCCGCGCCAGGTTCAGGCGCAGACGGCTGGTGTCGGCGGTATTAATGGACCTGTTCACTTGAGCCCCCTGTTGCATGGCGCATGACCTCTTGTGGGTTGACGGCGGCCGCTTCCAGCAGCTTGACGATGGCGCCCTTGTGGAACACGGCGACGCGGTCGCACATGCCGATGACTTCGGGCAGTTCGGAAGAAATCATGATGATCGCGTAGCCTTGTTCGGTGAGGCTGCGCATCAGCGCGTAGATCTGCGCCTTGGCGCCGACGTCGATGCCGCGTGTGGGTTCATCGAACACCAGCACGTCGCAGTGGTGGTTGATCCAGCGTGCGATCACAACCTTTTGCTGGTTGCCGCCACTGAGGTTGAACACCCGGCTTTCGCCGCTGGGCGCCTTGATCGACAGCTGGCGCATCAACGCCTCGACGCTCGCGCATTCCTTGGCCTTGTCGATCAGGCCCGAGGCGTTCTGGTACTTGGGCAGGTTGTTCAGGGAGATGTTTTCGCGAATGCTGAAATCGGTGATCAGCCCTTCGCTCTTGCGGCTTTCCGGCAGCAGGCCGATGCCGTGGGCCAGAGCCTGCGCCGGGTCATCGAGGGTGACTTTCTCGCCGCGCAACCACACGTCTTTGCTCACCGACGGCAGCGCGCCCATCATGCCCAGCGCCAGCTCGGTACGACCGGAGCCGACCAGCCCGGCAAAGCCGAGGATCTCGCCCTTGTGCAGCTGAAAGCTGTTGTGCGGACCATTGCGTACCAACTGGATGTCCTTGACCTCCAGCAACAGCGGGCCACGGTCTTTCGTGGGTTTGGGTGGAAAACTGTTTTCCAGGCGCCGGCCGACCATCATTTCGACGAGCCGGTCGATATCACTGTCGGCCACATCGGTCACGCCGACGTTACCGCCATCGCGCAATACGCTGATGCGGTCGCACACCTGGAAAATCTCCTCCAGGTGGTGAGAGATAAAAATCACCGCCACGCCCTGGCGCTTGAGTTCGCGCATGATCTCGAACAGCAGTTCGGCTTCGCTGGGTGTGAGGGTGGCGGTCGGTTCATCGAGTACCAACAGGCGTGCATCCAGGGCCAGGGCCTTGGCAATTTCGACGAATTGCTGCTCGGCCACGCTCAGGTGCTTGACCGCGCATTGCAGGTCGATACTCACACCCAGGCGCTTGAATAACGCCTGGCTGGCCTCGACCATTTCGCGCTTGCGCAGCAGGCCGAAGCGGTTGCTGAGCTCATGGCCGAGGAAGATGTTTTCCACCGCCGTGAGGTAGGGAATCAGGCTGAATTCCTGGAACACGATGCCAATACCGGCAGCGATCGCGTCGCGGTAAGTGGCAAATTTTTGCGCCTGGCCGTCGATCAAAATTTGCCCTTCGTCCTGATGCTCGACACCGCCGAGGATCTTCATCAGGGTCGACTTGCCCGCGCCATTTTCACCCAGCAACGCATGGATTTCGCCGCGCTCGACCTGCAGGTTGATGGACTTGAGGGCCTGTACGCCCGGGTAGCGCTTACAGATATTTTCCAGCTTCAGAAGACTGCTCATACCGCCGACCTCGTATTCAGAAGGAGACCTCAAGCCCCACGGTTCACGTGGGGCCGGGGCGATTTACCAGCTGAAATCCTTGGCCTTGGCCTGGTCGATCAAAGTGATGTCGACGGGAATGGTGGTCGGCACTTGCGAGCCCCACTTCTTGGCCAGGGCGATGCCCAGGGCCAGGCGAATCTGATCGCGCGGGTATTGCGCCGAGGTGGCGATGAACTTGCTGCCGGGCTTCTGGATCGCCTTGATGGCTTCCGGCGCGCCGTCGACGCTGACCAGTTTCACGTCCAGGCCGCTGGCTTCGATGGCCGACAGGGCGCCGAGCGAGCCGTTGTCATTCACGCTGAAAATACCCTTGAGGCCCGGCTGGGCCTGCAGCATGTTTTCGGTGACGGTCAGCGCCTGGTCACGTTCCTGCTTGCCGTTCTGGATGCTGACAATCTTGATGTCCGGGTGCTTGGCCACCGCCTCTTTGCAGCCGCGCACACGCTCAAGGATCGGCACCACGGCGATGCCGTCGAGGATCGCGATATTACCTTTGTCGCCGATGTTCTTGGCCAGGTATTCGCAGGCCTGGAAGCCGGCGTCGAAGTTTTTCGAACCGACGAAGGAGTCCAACGGGCCGTCGGCCTGGGCGTCCACCGCGACCACCACCACACCCGCAGCGTGGGCAGATTTGACCGCCGATTGCACGCCGACCGAGTCGGTGGGGTTGATCAGCAGGATATCGATGCCCTTTTGCAGCATGTCTTCGACATCGCTGACCTGCTTGGACACGTCGTGGCGGGCATCGGTGATGATCAGCTTCGCACCGATAGTCGCGCCGGCTTCTTCCAGGGCGTTTTTCATGGTGACGAAATAAGGGTTGTTGATTTCCTGGAAGGAGGCGCCGATGCGGATCGGTTTGGCGGCGTCGGCAAACGCTGTAGTGGTGGCGCCGAGGGTGATGCTGACAGCCAGTAAACACAGGGTTTTCGGGAGCATTTTCATGGCGTGGTTCTCTGTTTTGTTTTTATTTTTAGAGCAAATGTTATCGTTAACATTTTGCGAGAAGCTAACAAGTAAATGGGGGCTGTGCAAGCCCCCGTTGGTCGCCCACGGTTCAAGTGTGGGAACTGGCTTGCCTGCGATAGCATCTACTCGCTCTACCTGACACACCGAGGTGTCTGCATCGCAGGCAAGCCAGCTCCCACAAAAGCCTGTTTCCACACAAGCCAGCTCCCACACTTGAACCACGTACCGCGCAAAAACTCGCACTATCTCGCGTACCAACTAAGCTCAGGCTCCAACAAAAAACCCGAGCGTGCCGCCATGGCCCACCCCACCGAGACCTTCCGCGCCGGCTACCGCGCCGCCGTGAGCGCCCGTTACAACCCCTGGCTGCACGCCGGTTTCGTGCTCGGCTACGGCCTTGTCTGCATCGCCCTGGCCTGGTCCTCCACCGCGCACATCACCGCGCTCCAGTGGCTGACCGTGCCGCTGACGCTGGTGTTCTTCAACCTGTGCATCTACCTCGTGCACCGCCACCTGGGTCATCACAAACACAGCCTGGCCCGGCTGTTCTATGCGCGGCACACGGGTGACCACCACAGCTTTTTTACTCCCGGCCACATGACCTACGACAGCCCGCGAGACTGGCGGGTGATTCTGTTCCCGGCCTGGCTGATCGTGCTGCACAGCCTGGCGATCACCCTGCCCGCCTGGTGGCTGCCCAAACAATTGAGCCCCAACGTCGCCGGACTGTTTGCCGGGTGCATGATCCTTGGGTATTTACTTTACGAAGTGTTTCACGCCTGCGAGCACTTGCCCGCCGAGCACCCGGTGGCGCGCCTGCCATGGATTCGCCAGATGCATCAGTTGCACGCCCTGCACCATCGCCGTGAGCTGATGCAGGGGCGCAATTTCAATATCGTCCTACCGCTGATGGATTACCTGTTCGGCACCCTGCACTGGGAACCGAACGCCCACGACAACCAGGAATAGTCATGAGTACCCGTCCCAAAAAATTGCGCCACTTGCTGTTCGTACTGCTGCTTGCAGTCATCGCTTTTCTGCTGCTGATGCCGACCAACGTGCAACCGGTGAACTGGTCGCCGCCCACGGCGCCCTCGCTGAAAAACGGCGCCTACGCCGAGAACCAGCGGCTCAAGGGCATTGAAAAAATCGGCGCCCAGGACATCGCCGGCCCCGAAGCCTTGCTGCTCGACCCCCAGGGTTTTCTGATCAGCGGCCTGCAGGACGGGCGCATTATCCGCACCTCGCCAAACAGCCACACCCTGGAGGTGCTCGCCAACACCGGCGGCCGCCCGCTCGGCCTGGCGTTACACCCGGATGGGCGCTTGATCATTGCCGACGGGGTAAAAGGGTTGCTCGCCTTGGATGCCAACCGTCAACTCAAACTGTTGAGCAGCAGCGCTGACGGCGTGCCCTTTGGTCTCACCGACGATGTGACCGTCGACGCCGGCGGGCACTATGCCTACTTCAGCGACGCATCGAGCCGCTGGGGCTACGGCCAGGACGGCACAGCGGTGATCGAGCATGGCGGCGACGGCCGGTTGCTGCGCTATGACTTCAGCAACGGCCGCACCGAGGTGTTACTGGACCGGCTGCAATTTGCCAATGGTGTGACCCTGGGCCCGGATGAAAACTACGTACTGGTGAATGAAACCGGCGCCTACCGCATCAGCCGTTACTGGCTCAAGGGCGAGCGCAGCGGCACCCATGACCTATTTATCGACAACCTGCCGGGCCTGCCGGACAACCTCAGTTTCAACGGGCGCGATCGCTTCTGGGCCGCCCTGTATTCGCCACGCAACCCGTTGCTGGATGGTTTCGCCGGCTACCCACTGTTGCGCAAGGTGATGGTGCGCGCACTGATGGTGGTGCCCAAGCCCATCGAGCGCAAAGCCTTCGTACTGGGGCTGGACACCGATGGCAAGGTCATCGCCAACTTGCAGGATGGCAGTGCGGGCAATTACTCGCCGGTCACTACCGCACGCGAATACGGCGACTGGTTGTACCTGGGCTCGCTCACGAGCACCAGCATGGCGCGCCTGCCCTTGAAGCTGGCGCTGGCCGGCGAATAACAAAAAGGGGCAGTCTGTTCAGGCTGCCCCTTCTGATTTACATCACGGTATCAATGGATGATGTTTTGGGTGCAGATGTGCCCAAAGGTCACATATTGCACATTGTCACCGCCGACACCCACGCCCGGGAACTCGTCCAGCTCAATACGCCAGCCGCCGAAGTTGAAGGTGGTGTCCCAGGTGTACTGCACGCCGGTGCTGCTGTCCGGGTACTGCACGCGGTTATCGCCAAAGCAGGTACCGAGCGCGGCACTGGCCTGGGACGTGCCGGCACTGTTGGTGGTGGCCTTGAAGTCGGTCCAATGGAACTCGGTGCCCTCAAAGCGTTTGTCGACACGCAGCACAGGTGTGACGCCGAGCAGTGGCGCGCCTGTGGAATCGGACCAGTTGGTGGTCCAGTTCAATGTGCGCCCCGCCTGAGTCGCCATCCAGAATATCGACGCCGGCACCCGCACGATGTTGTCACCGGTTACCTGCGAGCTATTCAGGCGTGGCGCAGAGCCGAGGCTCAATTTGTAGTACTTGCTCGGGTCCTGCGTCACGGCCGGGTTGGCCCGCACACGCACCTTGACGGTGGTACCCGGCGTGACGCTCGGGTAAGTGGAGGTAGAGCCGGCTGGCACGACGATCCAGTTGACGCCATCAAAGCGCTCGAAGATCCACTGGTTACGGCTGCCACTGTCATCGCCTGCCAGGTACATGCTCACGGCCTGGCCACGCACGGCCTTGAAGTCGAAGTAATCGACGTCGTTGGCGTTGTCGAGGTTGCCGCTCACCTTGTTCATGGTGTCCGGCAGCGCAAAAGCATCTTGCGCCGTGTCGTTGGGCTCGAAGGCATCGATGTTGGTGTCTGCCGCCACGCCAAAACTGAACTGCGCATTGGTTGCGGTCTTGGCCACCATGTACCAGTAGTAGTCACCGGCCGGCAGCACGCCGTCGATGTATTCATCGGCATTGCCGGCGTTATCGGCGGTGGCCAGCAGTTGCAGGTTGCCTTGGCCGTCATCGCGGAACAGGCTCAGCGACATGTCGGCGCCGGCACTCTGGTTGATCAACTGCACCAGCACCCGCGCGCTTTTTGGCAGGTTGAAGTGGTAAGGGAAATCCTGGCCCGTTTGCACTTCGCTGATGGTGTAGAGGGTGTTGATATCCAGGGTCGGAAACAGCGGAACAAAGTCGGCGACTGCGGCACTTTTCAGCTCGCTCTGACTCGGCTTTTTCAACGTGCCGATAACGGTGTTGAACGGTGCGGATTTGGCAGCCTTGGTAACCGCCTTGGCCTTGCCGTCCCGTGCATCCAGCAGCTTTTGCCGCAGCGCCTCCGACATCGGCACCGCAGTGAGCGTGCCGCCAGGTTTGAGCGCGTCAATCTCGCTTTGGCTGACCGTGCCGGGGGTGAGTTTGGGAAGGTTCAGGTCGGCCAGGGCAGAGGCCGAGATAAAGCAGGAGGCCATCATGGCCGCGCCCAGCATAAGAGCTTTGGTTGGTTTCATTTTTTATCCATCCATAGTTAAAAAATTGATGCTCAGGTGAGCGGTGACATCCGGTCACCTGGGATGGAATGTAGAACAATACTGTATGCATGAACAGTATTTTTTAGAAAAAAATTAACCTCCTTCAAATAGGTAGGTCACCCCACCTGCGCCAAACGGACCAGACCACGGTTGTGATCAGCCAGATAAACCCCCAGGTAATAAGGCCATACCACCCAACGTTTGAGCGCCAAAGGCACAGACGCCAGTTCGTCCTCGGTCACAACACCGGCTTTCACGTGGCGCTTTGAATCGGACAGGAACTCAAAAATCAGCAACATGCGGTACTGCCTGTCTATCCACTCCTTTCGTCTCCAAAAACGTTTATTGCCACCAACCCTCCCGTTTCCACACGCCTCTTTGATCTCAAATCCTTTGCGTCTACAGCCAAGTGCCCCAATAGCCCCAACTGATCGACCAAAACATCACAAGGCGATAGGGCCAAACGGCCCAACGCTTGAGTGTTAATGGAATGGCGGCTAATTCAGCCTCGGTCACAAGACCTTCTTTCACGGAGTGTTTAGGCCTGCGAAGAATGTCAATCATCAGGCCCATGCGATTGAACCTGACGAACCGCTGGTTAGGTCGCCAGCGTTGCTGATATTTGCGCACCTCTGCGTTTTCACTGAAGTAGCTTTCGAGTGCTTCGAGCTTTGTGCAGCCAGCAAATAGCATCAGCCCCAAAACGATGAACGTTCCAACAACCATCACAGCGGTATAGACGAGAAAATAATCCATGGTTAAGCGCCCTCCGGCTGGAATATCAAATCACCATCGTTTTCTATGATCGTACCGCCCAACCACGCCCCACCATCACCGACTTTACTGCCTCCTAAATATCCTCCCGCAGCACCGCCAATTACTCCGCAACTCAGGGCGCCGCTCCCTCTAGTCGCAATACCCAAAAAAAAGGTGCATGCGCGACGCGTTAATTCAGCGCCTAAAATACCGCCGCCAGCCGCGCCCACTACCCCGCCTACCAAACGCCCACTCTCCACATACTTCGCCCGCCTGCACTGCGCCTCCCTTCCCGTCATACACGCCTCCTTGACCTCCAATCCTGTTACCCCCACATCCATGGCCAACCCCACATAAGTCCCCTTCCCCAACCACTTCGACACCTGCGCCACCGCCCCGACCCGCTGCGCATACCCCGCAATCTCACCTTTATGCAGGTAGCTTCTGGTCGAAATCCCCAACACCTTCTTCAACGATTGATTGCCCCGCAGCCCCGTGCCAAACCGCGCCGCGCCTTGCAGTTGCCCGTCCAACTGCCGAAACAGCCCTTGGCGCTGACGAGCAAACTCATCTCGGTCCAACCCCCCGCCCTTCAACCTCTGATGCAAGCGCTCAATCGCCTCCAGGGTCTGCGCCACCTCATCCAGATGCCGCGCCCACGCCGACGTGGCGCTGCCGATACCGATCGAGCCATTCGCCAGCAAACTCTGCAGCAAGTCGTAGTTATTGATCACCGCCGAGCCGGCCGATGGCTCCAGCCGCCAGCGGATCTGCTCGCCATAACGCATCAACCAGGCTTCTTCACTGCGGCAGCTGAAGCTGAAGTCGTCAGGGATAATCACCAGTTGCCCAGGAGTCACCAGGCCAGTACGCAAGTGCCGGTTCAACACGTCAAAGTGATCAGAACGCTGACGATTTGGCGCCCCGCCCATCGCCCTGGATTTCAGACTGTTGTAGTCCGTTGTGCGGTCATTGATAAATCCCTGCGCCATGCCTTCCATCCCGGATGCAATGAAGATGGCGTCGGAATATAGGCAAGTGAAGGCGGCCCGCACACAAGGGCAGGCGCGGGAAATCACATTTGGGAAGTTGCCTACTCGGCAGAGAAAAATCGCCTACAAAAAACCGCGATTAATAGCCGGTCATTTCCAGATACCCCACACCACCGTCAAACTGCACCGGCCCTTCCCAGTACGGAATACTGAGGTTCATCCATGCCTTCGGGTTGACGGCCTGGGGCGTAATGTCCAGTTGTTTGCCGGGAATTTTCAATGACCAGCGCGTGGGCACAATGCGCCCGTCAACCTCGGTGGTGGCCAGCGGTGTGAGCTGAATATCGGCGTTATGCAGGGTCTGCGTGTGCCCTTGCTGGTCGATCCAGGTGCCGGTCAGGTAACCCGCGCCGTCCTTTTGCCGCACGCGAAACAGCATCAACTGCTCGCCACGGTCCAGGTGCAGGGAGAACCAGTCCCAGCCGGTCTGGCTGGCGGCCAGCGGTTGGCTGCTCCACTCGCGGTCGAGCCAGGCCGGGCCGCTGACCTGGTAGGTGGTGCCGTCGATACGGACGCTGCCCGTCGCCGTGAAAAACGGCTGGCTGTAGTAGTAGGACGCCTGGCCTTGGTCGGATTTGCGGCTGTAGCCGTTATCGCCTTGCAGCACCAGCGGGCGGCTGGAGGTCAGGTGCAAATCGTAGGCGAACTGTGGGCCTGCGGCCTTGAGTTGCATATCGGCCAAGGCGCTGGCGGAACCTGGTCGGGTGGCAAAACGCCAATCGTCGAGCCAGGCCGTGAACGGCGCTGCCTGGGCGCCGGCCTGGCCAACGCCGCCACGGGCGTAGCGCTCAGCAGCGTAATGGCGGGTGGCGGAGGTGACGGCGGCATGGCCCAGCCAGATCGTCGCGTCGCGCCAGCCCGCCTGTACCGGCCCGGCCTTCAGCGCGTTGCGAAACAATGTCCATTGCACACCGAACACACGGCCTTGCTCGTCCTTGAGGTTGGCGGTGACGTACCACCATTCGATGCGAAAGCCGGGGTGCGGGCCGTGGTCTTCGGGAAAGCTGAAGACCTTGCCAGGCACCACCTGGGCAAAATCCGCCGCCTCGCTGCCAAGGCCGGCGAAGCTTTCCGGCGGCGCGGGGGCTTTGTCGCAGGCCGTCAACAGCAATACGGCGGCCCAGCACCAGGGGTTAATCTTCATTGGCAAAGGTCCTCAGCAAATCCGCCGGGCGACTGCGGTACAACTGCCACAGTGGCCAGGCCGAGGCCAGCAGCGTGGCAAGCATGGCCAGCCCCAACAATTGCGCCAGCTGCCACGGAAACACTTGCAAGGGCAAGCGCCAGCCGAACGCCTGCACATTGATCACCGCGTCCAGGCACCATGCCAGCAGCAGGCCCAAGGGCAAGGCGAGTACCAGCGTCAACACCGCCAGCAGCCAGGTTTGGCCGAGGTTGAGCAACATCAGTTGCCGGCGCGTCACGCCCAGCGCCCACAGCGGTGCGAGTTGGCCAAGGCGGCTTTGGCTCTGGGTCAGCAGGCTGATAAACAGCGCCACACCGGCGACACCCAACGTCAGGCTGTTGAGTGCGGCAGTGGCGGCGAAGGTGCGTTCGAACACCTGGCTCGACCAGCCTTTGAGCTGCTGCTGATCGACGATGCGGCTGTCCTCCAGGGCAAAGGCGCGCCGCACCTCCTGCACCAGCGCCGGTACATTGCCGGGCAGTACGCGCAGGTTGAAGCGTGCCGGTGCCAGGCCCGGCCAGTGCGCCAGCAGGTGTTGCGAATTAACCAGCAGATGGCCCTTGGGGTTGCCGTAGTCGGCGTAAACCCCCACCACTGTTGGCGACCAGACGCCTTGCGGCGTGGGGAGCTGGATGGCGTCGCCCAGCCGCACATTCAGGCGGCGTGCCAATTGCTCGCTGAGCATCACGCTATCGCCCTGCAGCAGTTGGTCCCAAGGCGCGCTCGCCGCTTGCAGCAACGGCCAGTGCTGGCGATAGGTCGGGTCATCGACCACACCGAACACATCTGCCGGCCAGCCCTGCAATTGCACCGCCACCTGCCAGGTCGGCAGCACCGCCTGCACCAGCGGTTGCTGCGCCAACCAGCTGGAAAGCTGCTCGGCCTGGGCCGGATTCTGCGGGTTGAGGTACAGCTCGGCGGTAAGGCGTTGTTCCAGCCAGTTATTGAACGTCTGGCGAAACCCCGAAGTCATGGAGCCCGCGCCGATGTTCGCTGCCAGCGCCAACAGCAACGCCATCAACGCCAGGCTCAAGGCCGGCAACTGCTGGCGGCAGTCGGCAAGGAACCACTGGCCCAATACTGAGCGGCTGCGTCCGAGCACCGCCGTCAACAAGCCATTGAGCACCACCGGCAGGCCAAGCGCCGCGCTCAGCAGCAAGGCGGCCATCAGCACAAACCCGGCGGCGAGGCTGTTGCCCCACCACAGCGCCAGCAGTGCAATCGCCAGCGCGGTAGCCGCCACCCCACCCTGACGGCGCAGCCAGCGCCCATGCGCCTCGTGCCAGGCCTGGGCATTGGCCAGGGCCAGCAAGGGCAAACGGGCCGCACGCCACAGGCTGCCGGCACCGGCAAGCAGTGCGCCGAGCAGGCTCAAGCCCAAGCCGGCCAGCCACCACCACGGGCTGAGGTTCAACTGGCCCGCCACCTCGGCGCCATACAGGCCGCGCAGGCTGGCGGCCACGTCCGGCAGCAACAGGCTGGCCAGCAGGTAACCACTGATCACCCCCAGCACGCCGCCCAGCAACGACAACACCCCCAGCTCAACCGCCAGGCTGACGATCAGCAGGCGCGCGCTGACCCCGCAGGCACGCAAGGTGCGCAGCAAACCACGGCGTTGCTCCAGGGCCAGGCCGATGGCGGCGTGGACAATAAACAGGCCGACCACAAAGGATAAAAAGCCCAAGGCATCGAGGTTCAGGTGAAAGCTTTCGGTGAGGCGCGAAAGGTTGTTGTCCTCGCCTTGCTTGAGTTGCAGCGCGGCAGGCGGCGTCGGCTGGGTGGCGGCAAAGGCCTTGTCCACCAACAGGCGCGACAGGCGCCCCGGCATGTCCAACAGTGGCTGGGCGAAGCCGATATCGGTCAGCAACAGCCCGGGGGCCATGTCGGGCTGAACCTGTAAAGGTGGTAACCGTTGCCCGCTGACCGTCAATGGCTGCTCACCGGCCTGCAACCCCAACGCCTGCAAGGTTTGCGCAGCGATCCAGGTTTGCCCCGGCGGGTTGAAAAACCCGAGCATCTGCGCCTGGCTCAAGCGCTGCCCCGCCACCGCACCGCCACCGGGCAAGGACAACGGTTCGATGCCCATCAATTGCAGGCGCAGCTCTTCATGCCCCTTGAGCTGCAGCCGCCCCTGCACCACCGGCGACACCGGCCAGCCGGCACGGCGCAGTTCGGCAAACAGCGCCTGCGGGAAACTCGCACCGTCCGGCGCACTCAGGCTGGCTTGGGGTTCACCGCCGATCAATTGGCTGGCACGTGCATAGCTGTCACGCGCCTGGCTGTTAAGGGCTTGCACGCCGGTCAACAGTGCGGTGGCGAGCCACAAGCCGGTGAGCACGCTGAAAAACTGCACCGGGTGCCGCCGCCAATGGCTCAACAGTGCGCGCAGTGCCCAATAAAATACCCTCATCTCACGCGACCACACGGCCATGCCGCAACACCACCTGGCGGTCCAGGCGTGCGGCGATGCGCGGGCTGTGGGTCACCATCAACAGGCTGGTGGGGCTGTCTCGCAGCAGGTCCAGCAGCAATTGCAGCACGTCATCGCTGGTGGCCTCGTCGAGGTTGCCGGTGGGTTCATCCGCCAGCAACAAGCCGGGGCGCGAGGCCAACGCACGGCCCACCGCAACCCGCTGCTGTTGGCCGCCGGAGAGTTGTTCGGGATAACGCTTGAGCAAGTCGCCCAGGCCCAGGCGCTCAACCAGCTGCGCCTGCCATTGCGGGTCGAAGCGCCCGGCCAGGCGGGCCTGGAACGCCAGGTTGTCGTCGACACGCAAGCTGCCGATCAGGTTGAACTGCTGGAACACCAGGCCGATTTGGGTACGCCGCCAATGGGCCAGTTGCGCCTCGCTCAGTTGGTCCAGGCGCTGCTCGCCCACCTGGACAGTGCCGCTGTCCACGCGGTCGAGCCCGGCGACCAGATGCAACAACGTGCTTTTGCCACTGCCCGACTCGCCCATCAGCGCCAGGCTGCTATGTTCGCCCAGGTACAGGTCGACACCCGCCAGCACCGGCAGTGGACCTTGCGGGGTGGCGTAGCTCTTAACAACACCTTGCACCTGCAACATAAACACGCTCGTTTAAAGGACTGCAAACGAGCATAACGGCTGGTTGACGACCCCATGCAAATTTTTCACATCGATTTCACTGCTTGCCCACCCTCACCCCTCTAAATTGCCCCCCAGTATCGATAGTCGGCAACTTGTTAGTTGCCGCCCACGGCAACTTCTAACGGCTGGGTGTTCAGCCAAAAGACAGCAGCGCTATGACACGCTCCGCTTCAACTACGGGCATCCGTCAGTGCGTTGCGCCTATTTGAATAAAACACTGAAGACAGTGCCCATGGTGAATGATGTGGTTGACCTTACCCTGACCAAACCGCGCTCACGCCGGGGCTATCTCAAGCGCCTGCGAAAGTGGTGGGCGGGCCTTGCCGTTATCGGCTTGCTGCTCGCCGGTTTCCTGTTTTGGCCGTTCTCGCCGCGCGACCTGAGCGTCGATAACCGCCTGCTGACCTCACAAGTGCTGCCGGCCTGGCGCGATGGCGACCTGATCGTGCTGGTGCGTCACGAAGAGCGCTGCGACCGCTCGGCCAATGCCTGCTTCGGCGCACCTGAAGGCCTGACGACCGTCGGCACCCAGCGCGCCGAAGAAGTGGGCAAGGCCTTCAAACTACTGGGCCTGGAAAACACCGACATCGTTGCCAGCCCGGCCTTGCGCACGGTACAGACCTCGCACTTCATGTTCGGCAAAGCCGAGCTGACCCCAGGGGAAAAGACCATCTGCGGCGAGGACATCGATGAAGAACTGCTCAGCCGCAAACGGTCTGGTCGCAACCTCGTTTTTGTCACCCACAGTGGCTGTATTGCCGACTTCGAAAGCGCCCTGGGCTACCCCCGCGCAACGTTTGCCGAGTACGGCAGTGCCCTGTTCGTACGCGTACTGGGCAACGGCAAATTCGAGACGCTTGGCATCATGAAAGGCCCGGCCTGGTCCGCCGTACTTAAAAAGCTATAGACACTTTTTTACCTATAACTTTCTTCATGTTCAGCAAAACGACAGCCCTCTTCTGGCATGTTCAACTACGCCCGCTACTATTGGACGTCATGATTTTTTTCATCGACTTAGTGAACTTTGTGATTCTTCCTACAAACTTTTACATATCTGCTTACTTCACCATTAAACGTCAAGGAGTGACGTTTTCATGACTCGACTGCTTAAACCCTTACCTCTATTGCTATTGGCCTTCGCGGTGTTCTATCTACTGCCCATGGGCCTGCACGGTTTATGGATCCCGGATGAAACCCGCTATGCCCAGATCAGCCAGGAAATGCTGCAGAGCGGCAATTGGGTCGCACCGCACTTCATGGGTGTGCGCTATTTCGAAAAACCCGCCGCCGGCTATTGGCTGATCGCCCTCGGGCAGGCGGTGTTCGGCGAAAACCTGTTCGGCGTGCGTGTGGCGTCGGCCTTGACCACCGGCCTGAGCGTGGTGCTGGCCTACCTCATCGCCCGCCGCTTGTGGAACGACCCGCGCAAAAGCTTCGCCTGCGCCCTGCTCTACATGAGCTTCGGGCTGGTGGCCGGGCAGGCGGGGTATTCCAACCTCGATCCGCAATTCACCTTCTGGGTCAACCTCAGCCTGGTAGCGCTGTGGTTTGCCCTCGACAGCCGCACGCCGCGTGCTCGTCTGGGTGCCTGGGCAGTGCTGGGCGTGGCCTGCGGCATGGGCTTTATGACCAAGGGCTTTCTGGCCTGGCTGTTGCCCGTGCTGATCGCCGTGCCCTACATCCTCTGGCAGCGCCGCCTGGGTGAACTGCTGTGCTACGGGCCTTTGGCGATTGTGGTCGCCGCCATCGTGTGTGTGCCGTGGGCCCTGGCCATTCACGTGCAGGAGCCTGATTACTGGCGCTTCTTCTTCTGGCACGAGCATATCCGTCGCTTCTCTTCCGCCAATGCCCAGCATGCGCGGGCCTGGTGGTTCTTCCTGCCGATCATGGTGGTCGCCTGCCTGCCCTGGGCGGCGTTGCTGCCGGCCACACTGATCAAGACCTGGAAAGACAAAGCCCAGCCGGCCATCGTGTTCCTGGCCCTGTGGCTGCTGTTGCCCCTGGCCTTCTTCAGTATGAGCCGCGGCAAATTACCCACCTACATCATGCCGTGCCTGCTGCCGCTGGCCTTGTTGATGGGCCATGCGCTGATCGACTTGATCCGGCAAGGCAAGGCCCGCGCGATCCTGATCAACGGGCTGGTCAACGCCGTGATTGGCCTGGCGGCGATGGTGGCGTTGATCTACCTGCAAATCTGCAACCCGATGTACGGCAACAGCCACGCGGAGATGTTCAGCCTGTCGCTGGCGTTTATCGTATTGCTGGCCTGGATCCTTGCCAACCTGCTGCAAGCGCTGCGCCCGCTGACCCTGTGGGCAATGCCGGCGCTGGGCATCGGCTTGCTGGTGGCGTTACTGCCGGCGGGCATGCCGGCGATGATCACCGATACCGAAATGCCCGACCAGTTCGTGCTTGAGCATCTGGATGAATTGCAACAAACCCATGCTTTGATCAGCAACGAGCTGGGCTCGGCGTCGGCCTTGTCCTGGCGCCTGGGCCGCACGGAAGTGGCGTTTTACGACACCGAAGGCGAGCTGCGTTATGGCCTCCAGTACGCCGACTCGGTGCACCGCAAGGTCGACCTGGACAGCGTGCAGAGCTGGCTTGCGCAGGCGCGTCAGCAAGGCTCGGTCGGTGTGCTGATGCGCGTGCGCAGCACCAGCGAACACCGCGAAGAAGGGCAACTGCCACCGGGTGGCAAACGCTATCGCAAAGGCGCCCTGCTCTTGATTATCTATCCGCAGCTTCCCTAACGTTACGTCTGCCTTGAGAGCCGCCCATGAGTGTTTTCAAAACCGAACGCGGCGCCCTGGTGCTGCTGCTGGGCGTCTCGGCGCTGCTCCTGCTGCTGGGCCTGGGCAGTCGCGACTTGTGGGGGCCGGAAACCCGCTGGGCCAACATCGCGTTGCAGATGCTGCAAAGCGGTGACTACTTCGACCCCTACCTCAAGGGCGCGCCCTACTACGACAAACCCCTGCCCTCTTACTGGCTGATCACCGGCTTCGCCAACCTGATGGGCGGGCTCGGGCCCTGGTCACTGCGCCTTTCGTCGGTGATCGCGGCATGGCTGAGCATCTGGCTGGTGTACCTGATTGGCGAACGCCTGTTTCGCAAAGGCACCGGGTTGATTGCCGGCTGGATGCTCGCCACCACCTTCTACTTTCTGTTCTGGGCGCGCGTGGCCACGGCCGATATCCTCACCGTGTGCGGCGTGCTGGCGGCGGTGTGGTGGTATTGGCGCGGGCCGGACGACACGCGGCTGGGGCGTTACACGGTATTTTTCCTGCTGCTGGCGGCCACTTCGCTGTTCAAAGGCCTGATCGGTTTTGTGCTGCCGGGCCTGGTGCTGCTGCCGCACCTGCTCAGCGAGCAGCGCTACAAGCGCCACCTCAACCTGCGCCTGCTGCTGGCCATGCTGATTGCAGCGGCGTTTTACGCGATTCCCTTCGTGCTGTCCCACCTCTACGGCGCGCCGACTTACGGCGAGAGTGGCCTTGAACTGGTGTTCAAGGAAAACGTGGTGCGCTTCTTCGACCCGTTCGACCACATGGGGCCGATCTACACCTACCTGATCTACCTGCCCGCCTACACCTTGCCTTGGGCACCTTGCTGGTTGCTGGGCCTGTGGCTGGCGCTGCGCAACTGGCGCCAAACGCCGCCGAACGTGCGCTGGCTGGTGTGGGGCCTGGGCCTGCTGTTCGTGTTCTTCACCGCCAGCGGCAGCCGACGTAGCTACTACGTGTTGCCGCTGGTGCCTTTTGCCCAACTCTTGGCCGCCTGGTGGTTGAGCGAGCGCCTGGAGCAAAAAACCGCCAGCTGGCCACGTTGGCAAAAAGGTTTCGGCTTAACGGCAGGCTTGCTGTTGCTGGTACTCGGCGGCATCTATCCCTGGGTCACCGGCAATGGCGGCGTGACCCGCTTCGCCGATGATGTACAGGCCGAAGCGGTCAAAACTGCGCCGTGGGCTCACTGGCAGATGGTGATGGTAGAAGTCGACAACAAGGTGCCGATGTACCTGCAAAATGGCGGCAAGCCGTTCTACTACGTCAGCGAAACCCAGGACTTCCCCCGCCAGGGCGACAGCGCGGCATTCATGGCCTGGCTGGAAAAAACCAGCGGCCAGGGCTTCGACCCGCAACGCACCATTATCGTCGCGCAGTATTCCAAGGAAGACCCGACGCCGCTGGCCTACCTGGGCGCGGATCACAGGGTGATTACCACGCAGCCGGACAATGGCGAGCGGTTGTTCCAGAAGCGCTCGGGGGGCAGTGTGGCGTTTGTTCCAACGCCACGCTGACGGCATTATCGGCGTCACCCTGGCTGGAATGCCGCTAGCGCTTCTCAAACACGGCATAACCGACATAAGCAAAATCCGACAACCGCCGTGCTTCGGAACCGGGGTACGTGAAATGCTCGCGCGTCAGGTAAGGCGCAGGAAGATCAGGAACGTCTTCCACCTTTCCGTCTATTTCGCCGTTACTGGCAGTGGAATGGGCGCCGCCTTGCTGGTCAATGAATTCAAGGACGTGTTCAGCCTTCGCGGCACTGGCTGCGCGCACATCGGCGGGTAAGCGGGGGTCGTTCCAGTCACCGCCTACGAGCACCTTGAAGGCGAGCCGTTCGTTCCCGTCGAGCACATCATCAAGTGCCTTGAACAAGGGATTCACCGTGATTGCCTGCACCAAGCGTCGGTCACCTGCTGCACGCCCGTGGGGCGCTGGCCTGGGCCAGATGACCCCGCGATTGCCCTCCCCGAGCACGCGGTAACCTTGCTCGGCGAATTGAGTCAGGCGGTCCACCTCGGACGCAAACCCCTTCATACCCTGCACGTCCAGGTGCCCATCACCTGGATAACTGCCTTTGACCCGGCGCAGGCAGGGGTCGTTGTCAATGTGGTGGATCACCCGCGCCAGGCGATACATGGCGTTGGCACGTGACACCGGGTCTGGGTTGGCGGCGGTAAAGTCGCCCACCTGTCGCTTCAAGTGGGTGATCAATCGGGTTTGGCGCTGACGCCTTTGCGGGTTCCAGCCAAAGGCGCGGGACATGATGCCCGTGCCCAGCATGGGGTTGTCCTTGTAGATTTGCGTGGCTGAGCGCAGATCGTCCGCCGGCCGTGTTTGCCCGCGCGTCGGCAGGCTGGAGGTGTCGGCCTCCGTGCGAGGAGCAGGCAACGTCGGCAAGCGCGCCTGTATGAAAGGCTGAAAGTGTCCAAGCGTTGGGGTCATGAGCCACGTTGTCCATCAAAATCCAACAGCGTCGAAGGGCTGACGTTTCAGGCGAAACTGCACAGTGTGTTGGTGGCGACGGCGCAAAAGGTTCCATCGAAACCTGCGGTTGATGGCCTTTGGTGATCGTTCCCATTGCGCACGTGCGACGCGGAGCGTCGCGGGCTGCATCCCCACGCGGAGCGTGGGAACGATCAAATCGGAACCTGCGGTTGATGGCGTTTGGTCATGGTTTGTAAAAGGCCAGCAAGGCGTGTCCCTTTTAATTGCAGGACGTTTCCTAGACAATCCCTGCCGCCTTGTGCCTGTTGGAATCGATGGCTAGTCTGCGATCCGTCACTGCTTATCAGTGATCGGGTTTAGTCGCCCGACCTTCCAACGCGTGCATGGTCCTCCATGAGGTTTTATGGTGGCTGTGCGCAGGGCACCTTCGGGTGCGCCGGATTTTGCGTGTTGGGCCGGTCGACTAACCTGCGTACAGCCGCCACCCTCGTTTAGTCGCGAAGGGTGTCGTCCCTAATCCGACACGAAGGTACACCATGAAAAAAGTCGTCCCCGACCCACCCCGCAATTCCGCCAAAGACCGCGCCGCTTTCAATCGCGCCATCGACCATTACCTGCCCTCCAAAGGTGTTCAAATCGAAGACCTGAGCTTCGAAGATGCCCTGCTCTACACCGCCAGCTTGCTCGACAGCGCTTCAGCGACCGCGCTCAATTGCGGTGATCTGCTGGCCAGCCCCCAGCGGGCGAAGATTCTGGCGGTGTGGCATTTGCTTGAGGTGGCCAAGACCACGGTGGACCGGTCTATCGAGTGCCTGAACCCCTCAAAACCAACTGCCTGACTGTGTCTAAAAGTGTGGGAGCTGGCTCCCACATTGCCCACCTCCAGGCTTCAGATCCGCCGGCGGCGGTTGAGTTGGGGGATCGCGGTGTGCGGCACCTCCACGCGCTCCACTTGCGCAGTGGTGCAGGCCGCCAATTGCGCCAACGTCGGCTGGCTGAACAGGGTGCGCGCATCCACCTCCAACCCAGCCTTGCGCATCCGCGCCACCAGGGTCACCGCCAGCAATGAATGCCCGCCCAGCTCGAAGAAGTGGTCGTGACGCCCTACCCGTGCAAGCTTCAACACGTCGGCCCAGATGCCCGCCATCAGGGTTTCCACCTCACCCAGCGGTGGCTCATAGGCACGACTCACCACCGCCTCCAACCCAGGCGCCGGCAGGGCCTTGCGGTCGAGTTTGCCGGCCGGGTTAAGCGGCAGTTCATCAAGCTGCACAAAGGCCGCCGGCACCATGTACTCGGGCAACTGTTCCAGCACATACGCACGCAAGGCTTCCAGGCCGGGCGTTTGCCCACGCAAGGTAAAGTACGCCACCAAACGCTCATCACGCATCAGCACCGCCACGTCCCGCAGCGCCGGGTGCGCGGCCAGGCGTGATTCGATTTCGCCCAGTTCCAGGCGCACGCCCCGCAGCTTGACCTGAAAGTCATTGCGCCCCAGGAACTCAAGGTTGCCATCGGGCAAGTAGCGCACCAGATCGCCGCTGCGGTACAGCCGATCACCGGCCACAAACGGGCTGTCTATAAAGCGCTCGGCGGTCATCTGTTCCAGGCCCAGATAACCCCGCGCAACGCCGACGCCGCCGATGTGCAGTTGGCCGCTGACGCCCATGGGCACCGGCGTGTCATGTTCATCCAGCACATACAGACGGGTGTTGTTGATCGCCCGGCCAATCGGCAATTGCACGGCCGGCACGGCGGCGCCGGGTTCCAGGGTCCAGGCGCTGCTGTCCACCGTGGCTTCGGTGGGGCCATAGACGTTATGCAAGCGCACGTTGGGCAGCCGCGCCTGCACGCCTCGGGCCAGGGCTTGCGTGAGTTCGCCACCGCCACACAGCACGTCGGTGAGGCTGGTGCACAGCGCCGACGCTTCCAGTTCCAGAAACTGCTGCAACATCGCCGGCACAAACTTGATCACGCTGATGTGTTGCTCGCGGATCACCTGGGCCAGGTACGCCGGTTCACGGTGCCCATCGGGCCGTGCGAGCACCAGGCGCATGCCATTGGTCAGCGGCCAGAACAGCTCCCACACCGAGCCATCGAAGCTGAACGGCGCACGTTGCAACAAGGCGCCGCCCTGGGCATGCGGGCACAGCCGGGAGCCCCAGTGCATGAGGTTGCTTAAGCCGCGATGCTCGATCATCACGCCTTTGGGCGTGCCGGTAGAGCCGGAGGTGTACATCACGTAGGCCAGGTTGGCGACGCTCAAACCGGGCACCAACGGGTTGCCGACAGGTGCCTGGTTCCAGGCGCAGCGGTCGAAGTCGATCACGGGCATCGACACCTCGCCGGGCAAGTCACGGGTGGCCGCGTGCACCAGTAACGCCACGGGCTGACTGTCGCTGAGCATGTAGGCCAGGCGTTCGCGCGGATAGCCCGGGTCCAGCGGCACATAGGCGCCACCCGCCTTGAGGATCGCCAACAACCCCACCACCAGCTCCAGCCCGCGCTCGACGCACAGCGCCACACGCGAATCCGGCCGGACGCCGCGCTCGCGCAGGTGAAAGGCGAGCTGGTTGGCGCGCTCATTGAGCTCGCGGTAGGTCAATTGCCGTTCGCCGGCCTGCACCGCAATGGCATTGGGAATCTGCCGCGCATGGGCTTCGAACAGGGCTTGGACGGTGAGGGTTTCGGGGTAGTCGGTGTGGGTCGCATTAAAGTCCAGCAACAACCTTTTCAGTTCGCTGGCCGGCAGCACCTGTACTTCGCGCAGGGGTGTGGTCGGCGCCTGTTCAAGGGCATCCGCCAGGCCATGCAACACCGTCTCGAGATAACCCAGCAACCGCTCGGCACCGACCTTGCGCGGCGCCTTGGCCGTGAGGCGAAAGCCGCTGGCGATGTCGTCGACCGTGAGCATCAGCGGGTAGCTGAGGATGTCTTCACTGCTGAGCAGGGCAATGCCCGGCACCAGGTTCAGGTCTCGGTCTGCCGCCGTGTGCCGATAGTTAAGCAGGCTGTTGAACAACGGCGATGTGCCGCTGCAACGCTGGGCCAGCGCCAGGGAGGCCTGTTCATGGGCGACCAGCGCGCTCAGTTGCGCATGGGTGTCTGCCAGCGCAGCGACCACGCTTTGCCCGGCCAGACGCAGGCGCAGCGGCAAGGTGTTGATGAACATGCCGAGGGCTCGATCAGCGCCCTCGCCGGCTTGCAAACGGCCGAGTAACACGGTGCCGAATACCACATCATCGCGGCCCGCCACCCGGCTGAGCACCTGGGCCCAGGCCAGGTGAAACAGGCTCGCGGCACTCACCCCAAGCGCTCGCGCTAGAGCGCGCAGGCGCAGGTTGAGGGCGTCGGTCAGGGGCCGTTCGGCTGCTTCGATGTCGCCGCGATTGGCCTGGCGCTCCTGCAAGCCGAACGCCAGGGTCGGCTCGTCAACGTCGGCCAGGCGCTCGCGAAAGAACGCTTCATGGGCCGCCTGGCGCGCTGCCGAACGGGTCTGCGCGACCACGTTGCGGTAAGGCACCGGTTCCGGCAATTGCGCCTGTTGGCCCAGCAGGTGGGCGCGAATTTCATCCACCAGCACGGTGGTCGAGGTGGCGTCATTGACCAGGTGATGGAAGCGCAACCTGGCGACCCAACGCTGGTTGTGCGGCTCCTCGGCGTAATCGAGCGCCATCAGCGGCGCCTGGCGCAAATCCAGCGGTGCGTGTTGAGCGTGCAGCGGTTCGACGCGCAACTGCGCCTGGCGCCACACCACTTGCATCGGTTGTTCCAGCGCATCCCACACCAGGCTGGTGCGCAGGATGTCGTGACGGTTGATCACCTGCTGCAACGCCTGGGCAAACGCCTCCACCTGTTCGCGACGGGCAAAACTGAACAGCGCATGTTGCTGGTAGGGGTCGCGCTCGTCCGTGAGGTGGTGGTACAGCAAGCCCTCCTGCAACGGCGCCAGCGGGTAGATTTCCTGCACATTGGCCGCGCCTGCGGGGATACCGGCGACGATACGGTCCAGGCTCGGCTGGTCGAGTTCGGCCAGTGCGAGCATGTCCGGGGTGATGTGGCTGCAACCTGGCGCAATACGATTGCCCGGCACCTGGACCTCGCTGCCGCCACTGACCGCCGCCAGCGCGGCAAGCGTCGGCTGGCCGAACAACACCTGCACATCGGCATGCAAGCCCACTTGGCGCATGCGCTGCACCAACTGCACCGCCAACAGCGAGTGGCCGCCCAGTTCGAAGAAATGGTCGTGGCGCCCCACTTGCTGCACCTGCAATAACTCAGCCCAGACCTGCGCCAGAAGGGTTTCCGCGCCCTCGTGCGGCGCCTCGAACAGCCGCGTGACAAAGGCGTGTGGCGTGGGCGCGGGAAGCGCCTTGCGGTCGAGCTTGCCGTTGGCGGTCAGGGGCAACGCGTGCAACTGCACATAGGCCGCCGGCAGCATGTAATCGGGTAGCGAAGCGTGCAGATGAGCACGCAACGCTTCGATTTCGACGCTGTGCCGGGCGACAAACCAGGCCAGCAGTTGGCCTTCGCGACACTGCACCACCGCTTCCTGGACCGCCGGATGGCCGGCCAGCGCAGATTCGATTTCCCCCAGCTCGATGCGCACGCCACGGATTTTCACCTGGTCGTCATTGCGGCCCAGGTACTCAAGGTTGCCCTCGGGCAGCCAGCGCGCCAAATCGCCGGTGCGGTACATCCGGCCCGCGTTGAACGGGTCATCCACAAAGCGCTCGGCGCTCAGTTCAGGCTGGTTCAGGTAACCCCGCGCCACACCTTTGCCGCCGATATACAGCTCGCCCGCCACACCAATCGGCACCGGGCGCTGCTGTTCATCGAGCAAGTACACCGTGGCATTGTCGATCGGCGCGCCGATATGCAGCCCCTGGCCCGCCGCGACGAGCCCGGAAGTGGCGACCACCGTGGCTTCGGTGGGGCCGTAGTTGTTGATCACGTCATAGGTTTGCGCGCGGCTGAAGCTGCGCAGGCGGTCGCCGCCGATCAGCAGAGTGCGCAAGGTCGGGTGTTGCAGGCGCTGGCTGAAGGCATACTCGGCCACCGGGGTCGGCAAAAAGCACACGTCCAACGGCTGCGCACGCCACCAGCCGAGCAGCGCATCAATGTCCTGGGCATCGTCCTGGACGGGCGCCAGGTGCAAGGTCGCGCCCACACACAACGCCGGCCAGACTTCCCAGGCCATCGCGTCAAAACCGAAGCCGGCGACGCTGGCCGTATGGCTGCCCGCGTGCAGGTTGAAGGCGCGGCAGTGCCAGTCCACCAGGTTGGACACGGTGTGGTGCTCGACCATCACGCCTTTGGGCAAACCGGTGGAGCCTGAGGTGTAGATCACATACGCAAGGTTCGACGGCGTGACCGCCACCGGTGGGCTGTCGCTGCGGCCATGGGTCGGCAGGTCCAGGCGGATTATCGGCACGTCGAGCATCGGCAGGCGCGCCAGCAAGTCGTGCTGGGTCAGCACCGCCACCGGTGAACTGTCGTGCAACAGGTAGTTCAGGCGCTCGGCCGGATGGGCCGGGTCCACCGGCACGTAGCAGGCGCCGGCCTTGAGGATCGCCAGCAACCCGGTCACGGTTTCGAGCCCGCGCCGCGCCACAATGGCCACGCGGTCATCCGCCTGCACGCCATGTTCGAGCAGTTGGTGGGCCAGGGCATTGGCCTGCTGATCGAGCTGGGCGTAGGTCAATTGCCGGCCCAGATGCGCCACCGCGATGGCGTCGGGCGTGCGCACCGCTTGCGCCTCGATGCGTCGATGCAGGGTTTGCGTACCGGCATGCGCGTGTGCGGTGGCATTCCATTGCTGCAACCGGAGCTGTTCGGCCGGCGTCACCAGGGCGAATTCAGCCAGCGGCAACGCGGTATTGGCCAACCCCTGCTCCAGCAGCCAGGTGAAGCGCCGCGCCAACGCCTGCACCTCGTCCTCGCGAAACCACGCTTCGTTGTACACACAGTGCAGGCACGCGGTGTCCTGATAACGGTTGCTGCGCAGGTGGAAGGCAATCGGCAGCAACTCGTGGTGGTTGGAAACCTTGATCGCGCGGGCCTGGACCTGGCCGAAACGCAGGTCGTGATCGTCCTGCTCAAAGGACACCGACAAATCAAACAACTGGCCGCGATCGGTACGGCGCAGGCCCAGCTCTCGGTTCATCTCGCTCAGGGGAAAACGCTGGTGGCGAAAATCCTGCTTGAGCTGGTCACGCACACCGCGCACCAGCGCGCTGAACGGCAAGTGCGCGGCGAACTGAAAGCGCACCGCACTGACCTGGGTGAACAAGCCCACGGTGGAACGAAAACGTGCGTTGGAACGGTTGAGGATCGGCAGCCCCACCACCCATTCATCACGCTGGCTGGTGCGGGTGAAATACACGTACAGCGCCGCCAGCAGCACATGGAAGGCCGAAGCCTGGTAACGGTTGGCGACTTGTTCCATGCGATTGAGCAGCGTCACCGCAAACGGCTCCACCCAGGTGTTGCTCGGCGCCGGGGCGTTGTGGCGCGGCGTCAGTAACGGCTCGGGCAACACCTGGTATTTGTCCAGCCAGTAAGCGCGGTCGCGGGCGTAACGGGCCGACTCCTGGTAACGCTGGTCGGTGTCGATAAAGTCGATATACGACGGTGCGTACGGCTCCGGTTGCCGCCCCTGCTCAAGGTCGGTGTACAGGCGGGCCAGGGATTGCAGCATCTGGCCAAAGCCCCAGCCATCGAGGATCAGGTGATGGGCCTGGGTGCCGAGGCGGTAGTGATCGTCATCGAGCTTGACCAGGAAAAACCGGAACAGCGGTTCGCCACTCATTGCGTAGGGCCGGGCCATTTGCGCCTGCATCAGCGTCTGGCTTGCCGCCTGTGGCTCTTGCAGCGCACAGAAGTCGTGCCGTTGTACCTGCACCGTCAGCGCAGCGTCGAAGGTCTGTCGCGGCAAGCCATAGGCATCGCTGTGCAACTGGGTGCGCAAGGCATCGTGCCTGGCCACCAGCAACTCGACGGCGCGCTGGATCAGTTCCGGCATCACGGGCCCGGCAAAATCGACATAGCCGCCAATGTTGTACAGCGGTGAGTCGCCCGCTCGCAGTTGGTCGAGCCAGATGTCCTGCTGGGCGGCAGTGAGGGGGAAGCTTGGGGAATGCTTCATAAGATCCTTCTCAATAGGAGTCAGGCACGGCCGTGCACGGGCCCATTTCGCCAAAATTGCCGGATTTGAGCATGCAGCTCCGAGGGTGTCTGACCCCAGAAACCCGGACATTCAAATGGATAGAAACGGGCTTGGCTGATGGTTGACGGCTGAAACGATTAAAGCGCTGTAGGAAATTGGCTACATCTGGCCGTGGCCAGTTTTTCCAGGCCTGTCGCAATCATTAACATTTACTTTAAATATCAATAGCTTAAATAAATCTAATGTTGAGTCACGGCTCTTCGTAGGCGGAATACTTCGTCTGAAGCGTCGAATTAATGACGTGGATTTTATGGCAGCTTGTGTCCCTCGTTTCCGCTACATACGTAGGACAAATCGCTATGGCTAAATGAAATCTCGAACGCCGAATGACGTTAAAGAAAAGTCACGTTCAAGGAGTACGGGCCGCCCCACACAGACCCAGGGCACCCGATGACGGTTTTCCACATCAAGGATGAGATGGCTATGAGTCTGACTTCTACTATTGGCGGCGCCCACAGCCCGCAGTTCTACGCCGAAATGGGTGAATTGATTTCAAACAGCGGCCAGGAACATTTCGCCGCCAACATGCTGCATCTGGTGGATAAATGGGTACCGATCCACTTGGTCGACCTGAGTGAATGGACCCTGGACGAATTACGTGACAGCGCGGTCGATATCCAGCTGCTGGGCAGCGCCGGGTTGAAAAAACACCTGCCGGCGCCCCAGCCGGTGCATGCGCTCAATGACCACCCGCTGCTGCGGGAAATGCTGCGCATGCAAGACCCGTTGCTGATCCAGATGAAGGCCAAGGCGAACGGCGCGCACCCGCGCGGCACCTCGCACCAGTGCAACCTGGTGTCGCGCCAGGGCAACCGACGCTGCGTGATTTCGTTTTACCGCCCGCCGACCCAACAGGGCTTTTCACTGGCTGAGTTGTCGTTTCTCAAGTGCTTGTCGGACACCCTGTTGCCTTTGCTGGAACGGCACGCGCAGATTGTGCGCCAGGCCCCCCACAGCCAGGCCGAACCGGACCACAGCCAGCTGGAACAGTCACATTTACAACGCGAGTTCTACAAGCGTCTGTCCCTCAGCGATATCACCCTGTCGGCGCGTGAACAGGAGGTGTGCCTGGGCCTGTTGACTGGCGGCACCGTGCCGCAAATGGCGGAAAAGCTCAGTGTTAAAAACAGCTCGATCGAGACCTACCTCAAGCGCGCCGCCGCCAAGCTCGGCGTGAGTGGGCGCCATGGCCTGGCCAAATGGATGGTTGGCGCCTGATGAAAAAAGCCACCCTCTCCACCCTTGGCATGGCCTGGATGCTCGGCGGTTGCTCGCTGATCCCCGAGTACCAGCGGCCCGCTGCGCCGGCAAGCGCCAGAAAGTACCGGGCGATCTGACCGGCACCGTTACCGCAGCGGCGTGGACAGCAACCTGACGTTCCTGGATGCACAGCGTTCGTTATTCAGTTCGCAGCAGGCGCTGATCGTCGATCGGCTGGCGCAACTGGTCGCGAAGGTCAACCTGTACACGGCACTGGGCGGCGCCTGGAGCGTCTACCCAAGCCCGACTGCCGCAGCCGATATTTCCCCGGTGGCACCTGCGCATAACGAAGGAAAAGCCGGCTGAAATACGCCGCCGTTGTTCGGGTGTGGGTGCGAGTGACCGGTTATTACTGGTAGGGAATAAGGCGATCCCGGTCCAGGTCGCGCATCATTTCACTGAGCATTTCACTTTCGCTGCGCGGCTCGGTCATGGGGATGTACCAGGTCGTAGCCGTCCAACCACCACGCTTGTAGGCGTAGGTCTTCAACAGCTGACCGTCCTTGTACAACGAGCCGTGCAACTGACGCTCGTAGGTATAAGGCACAGGCACGGTCAGCAGCGTTAACGCACCGAGCAGTGCCGGTAGCACGCCGGCCCCTTTACCGCCGCCCTGATCCACCAACAGGCTGTAGCCGGTCTTGCTGAAGCCGCCATCAAGGAAGCTGAAGGCACCGGTATCACGCAAGCGCTGTATGACTTCGCGCTGCTGTTGCTGCTCAAACCGCGACGCGGGCGATGGCATAGTGACGCTCATCGGTACATAGGCGCGCTCGGCCTTGTAATCCAATGGTTTGAGGGCGGTGCTGCAACCGCCAAGCACGAGCACGACAGCCAACACAGAAGCTCTGATCATTGTGCATGCTCCTCAGGCAGCAGGCCGTCGCGCTGTACATCTTCGGCAAAGGCGCGTGCGACGCGGTGGACGTTTTGCTGCTCCATTGCGCCGGGGCCATCCAGCAGCCAAGAGTATTTATGGGTGACGTTGCGGTAACTGTATTGCTTGAGCTGCTTGCCATTATGTTGCAGGGAAAACTCAGTGGTGGTGTCGACGCTAACCGACAAGGGCAGCAGGAACAGGGTTGCCGCGCTCAGCAGTACCAGAGGAAAAGGCGGCATGTCGCGCTGAACATTGAACCGGACCCACACCGAATAGTCCTCGGGGTTGCCCCGGCCACTTTCGACAGTGCGAAACACCCCGGTTTCACGCAGTTGGTTACGAAATTGCGCAGCATTGAGCGGGTCATCGATCATGACGTGGATCGGCTTGAGGTATTCCTTGCCGTCAGGCAAAGCCCGTTCAGGCAGCGTGTGGGTGGTTGCACACCCCGTCAGCAGCGCCACGGCGCTGAGGGTAACAAGACGGTTCATGGACGAGTCTCGTGCAGGGTGTTCTGGTCCGCGCCGACAGGTAACGGCGCGATGATATAAGGGGCGGCGCTGCGATAATCCAGGGCCAGTACCTTCAGGCTCGGCAAGCCCGGAACGTACTGGCGCGCGAGGGGTTCATCGCGGCCTTGTTGATCGCGCCAGCGAAAGGCGCACAGGGAAGCACCGAGGCACAGCGAACGAAACTCTCCGAGGTAATAGGCCTTGCCGGCCTGCAAGCGCAGCGGCAGGTTGAACTTTTCTCGCGCCTGGACCGAGGTGTAGGTGGTGCCAAGGGTGGGGGAATAGTTACTGGAGAAGAACTGAAAATCGTAAAATTCATAATCTCCAGGTTTGAGCGTCAGCACGAACACGCTGGCGGCACCGGCTGCGTCTTTCACATCCTGAGGCGTTTGCTGCCCCATACCGACCCATACCGACGCAGCGCCGAACTCAGAACCGCGCTTGCGAAACAGCAGGCGCTGGTTAGGTGCGGGGGAAGCGTTGAAGTTCTGTGGGCCGATTGACCCGACCAGATAAGCCACCGGTTCCTGAGGGCCAGGTTGCAACGGTTGACTGACCAGCGACGCGGACTGAGTGCCGCACCCCGTCAGGGCTAATGCCATTAAGAACAAGGCCTGGGGCCTGGGGAAACAAAACATGTCGGATCCTGAACACGGGCAAAAAAATAACTGCAGGCGGTCAGGGCAAACATGGGATGAGCCTTCCTGGCGCTGCACCTCGCGTCACTGCGAGGGGGCGAATGGTACGGGGGCATTCGCGGTTTGACTACTGCTGACGAGCAACACCGCTCGCCATTCGAAAAACCGTGTTCAGATCACCGCTTCCGCCTCGATCTCGATCAACCACTCAGGCAACGACAGCCCGCTGACGATAATCCACGAAGACGGCGGCGGGTTGTGCGGGAAGCGCTCACGCAGCGCCTGGGCTATGGGCTCCTGCTGCTCACGGACGGACTCGACGATGTACAGACGCAGCATGATCACATCGGCCAGATTGCCGCCGACCTCGGCCAGCACCTTTTCGATATTATCCAAGGCGGTGGTG
>NZ_FNOX01000028.1 GCF_900107155.1 Pseudomonas salomonii | reverse complement strand
CCAACAACGGCAAGGTCGACCGCAAAGCCTTGCCCGCACCCGACCAGGACGCGTTGCTCAGCCGTGGCTACGAAGCGCCGCAAGGCGAGGTGGAGAAAGTGCTCGCGCAGATCTGGGCCGATGTGCTCAAGGTTGAGCAGGTCGGGCGGCATGACAACTTCTTCGAACTGGGCGGTCATTCACTGCTGGCCGTGAACCTGATTGAACGCATGCGCCGCGCCGAGCTCAGCGCCGACGTGCGCGTATTGTTCAGCCAACCGACCTTGGCGGCACTGGCCGCCGCCGTCGGCTCAGGGCGCGAGGTGGCCGTGCCGGCCAACCTGATTACCCCCGAGTGCACGCATATCACCCCGGACCTGCTGCCCCTGGCCCAACTGGACCCAGCGGCGATCGATCGCATTGTTGCCAGCGTGCCGGGCGGCGTGAGCAATGTGCAGGACATTTACGCCCTGGCGCCGTTGCAGGAAGGTATTCTCTATCACCACATCACCGCCGAGCAGGGCGACCCGTACCTGCTGCAATCGCAATTGGAGTTCGACGACGTCGAGCGGCTGCAGGCATTTGCCCAGGCGCTGCAGCAGGTGGTCGACCGTCATGACATCCTGCGTACGGCCGTTGTGTGGGAAGACATGGCCAGCCCGGCGCAAGTGGTGTGGCGTAATGCCGAATTGCCGGTGCAAGGGATTGACCTGGACCCAGCCGACGGTGACATTCTGGCGCAACTGCATGGGCGCTTTGACGCCCGGCATTACCGCCTCGAGGTCAGCCAGGCTCCGCTGATTCGCCTGGTGTATGCCGAGGACCGCGCCCATCAACGCGTGGTCGCCATCCTGTTGTTCCATCACCTGGCCCTGGACCATACCGCCCTGGAGGTGGTCAGCCAGGAAATGCAGGCCAGCCTGCTGGGGCAGGTCGAACCCCTGGCGCCTGCGATTCCGTACCGCAACTATGTGGCCCAGGCGCGCCTGGGTCTCAGTGAACAAGAACACGAGACGTTCTTCCGTGACATGCTCGGTGATATCGACGAGCCGACGTTGCCGTTCGGTTTGCAGGATGTACAGGGCGAGGGGCACGCCATCCGTGAAGCCTCGTTGACCCTGGACGCCGCATTGAGCCGGCGCCTGCGCACACGGGCACGGCTTCTGGGTGTCAGCGCCGCCAGCGTGTTTCATCTGGCGTGGGCCAAGGTGTTGGGCAGTGTGTCCGACACCCGCAGCGTGGTGTTTGGCACCGTATTGATGGGCCGTATGCAAGGTGGCGACGGCGCCGACCGTGCACTGGGTATGTTTATCAATACCTTGCCGCTGCGGGTCGATATCACGGGCATGGGCGTGCAGGCTGCGGTCAAGGCGACCCATGCGCGCCTGACCGGGCTGCTGGGGCATGAGCATGCGTCGCTGGCCCTGGTGCAGCGTTGCAGCGGGGTGGCGCAATCGACACCGCTGTTCAGTGCATTGCTCAACTACCGTCACACGCCGGCGGCGCACACTACGCTGACGGCCGAGATGGAGCAGGCCTGGCGCGGTATGCGCTTCCTGGCGTCCGAAGAACGTACCAACTACCCGGTCAGCCTGAGCGTCAATGACCTGGGTGAAGACTTCAGCCTGGATGCGTTGACGGTCGCGTCGGTGGACCCGCAGTTGATCTGCGGTTACCTCGCGACCCTGCTCGAGCAGTTGGTCGAGGCCCTGGAGCAAACGCCACAGATGGCGCTCGAGCATCTGTCGATGCTCTCGCCGAAGCAAACTCGCCAGTTGACCGTGGACTTCAACGCCACTGACGCCGAGTACCCACGGGACCTGACCGTGGTGCAGATGATCGAGGCACACGCCTTGCACACGCCGCACGCCGTAGCGGTGGTGCTGGGTGACCAAACGCTGAGCTACCGCCAACTCAACGAGCAGGCCAACCAGGTGGCGCATCACCTGCGCAGCCTCGGCGCGCAGGCCGATGCCCGGGTGGCGATCTGCATGGAGCGCAGCCCAGCGATGATCGTCGGGCTGCTGGGCATTCTCAAATCGGGCGCCGCCTATGTGCCACTTGACCCGCAATATCCGTCGCAACGCCTGGCACTGACCCTGCAAGACAGCCAGCCGCTGGCCGTGCTGGTGCAGGCTCAAACCCGCGCAGTACTGGCAGACAGCGATATCGCGCTGCTGGACCTGGACGACGCGTTCTTACGTGCGCAACCGCTGCACAACCCGGCCACCGTGGCCGGGCCCAATCACCTGGCCTACGTGATCTTTACCTCGGGCTCTACCGGGCGCCCTAAAGGCGTGATGGTCGAGCATGGTTCGCTGGTCAACCACATCACCTGGCAGACCCGTACCTTTGGCTTCGATGCCGATGAACGGATCCTGCAACGCACCTCGGTGGCTTTCGACGCTTCGGTCTGGGAAATCTGGACGCCACTGGCCATCGGTGCGCGGCTGGTGCTGTTGCCGGCACACGCCTCGCGGGACGTTGAGCAGATGGCGCAGACTATGGTGGAACAACAGGTCAGCGTCGCCCAGTTCGTGCCGAGCCTGCTGCGTCTGCTGGTGCAACTGCCGGCCAGCGGCGTGCAATGTCGCTACCTGTTCAGCGGCGGCGAAGCACTGGAGCCCCAGCTGGCGATGCAAGCTCGGGCACTGACCACTCACGGTATCGTCAACCTGTATGGGCCCACCGAGGCCACCATCGACAGTACCTCGTGGACCTGCGACGGCCACTTGCCGGTCGAGTCGGTGCCGATCGGCAAACCGATCGCCAACGCGCGGGCCTATGTGCTCGATGCAGGCCTGAAACCGGTGGCGTTGGGGGTCGCGGGCGAGTTGTATATCGGCGGCGCCGGTGTCGCCCGCGGCTACCTGGGGCGCGATGACCTGACGGCCGAGCGCTTCCTGGCAGACCCGTTAACCGGCACTGGACGCGTGTACAAAACCGGTGACCTGGTGCGTTACCTGTCCGACGGCAGCCTCCAATATCTGGGACGCAATGACGATCAAGTCAAGCTGCGCGGCTTGCGCATCGAACTGGGGGAAATCCAAACCTGCCTGTTGGCGCACACCGACGTGTGCGAAGCCGTGGTAGTGGTGCGTGACGAGCGCCTTGTGGCGTATCTCACGCTGCATGAGGCGGCGTCTGCCCTGGATATCGAAGCCTTGCGCGAGCAGGTGCAGCAGTATTTACCGGCGTACATGGTGCCGCAGGCGTACGTGGTGCTGGAGACCTTGCCGTTGAGCCCTAATGGCAAGCTTGACCGCAAAGCCCTGCCGGAACCGGGGATGGAGTCGGTGATCGCACGGGGTTATGAAGCACCGGTGGGTGCGGTCGAAACCCTGCTGGCGCAGATCTGGGCCGATGTGCTCAAGGTCGAGAAGGTGGGTCGTCATGATCACTTCTTCGAACTGGGCGGGCATTCGCTGCTGGCCGTCGGCCTGATTGGCCGCATGCGCCAGGCCGGCCTGAACGCCGACGTGCGTGTGTTGTTCAACCAGCCAACCCTGGCGGCGCTGGCCGCTGCCGTGGGCAGCGGGCGTGAGATCCAGGTGCCGTCCAACGTTATCCCGGACGGTTGCACGCACATTACCCCGCAGCTGCTGCCGCTGGTGACACTTGATCAGGCCAGCATCGATCGCATTGTCGCCACCGTCGCTGGCGGTGCCGCCAATGTGCAGGATATCTACCCGTTGGCACCGCTGCAGGAAGGCATCCTTTACCACCACATCAGCGCCGAACAGGGCGACTTGTATGTGCAACAGGGCCAGTTCGCGTTTGCCGACCCGGCACGTCTGCAGCAATTTGCCCAGGCGTTGCAACAGGTCATCGACCGCCACGATGTGCTGCGCACCAGCTTCGTCTGGGAAGGTCTGGAACAGCCGGTGCAAGTGGTCTGGCGCCAGGCGCAGATGATCACCCGGGCGGTGCAGTTCGACCCGCGTGGCGGCGACATCGCCGCGCAACTGGCCGCGCACGTTGACCCGCGCCGGCATCGCTTGAATGTGACCCAGGCGCCGCTGATGCAACTGGTGTACGCCGATGATGAGGCTGGCCGGCGCATCGTTGCTACGCTGCTGTTCCACCACACCATCATGGACCACATGGCTATGGACGTGGTGTGGCGCGAAATGGAGGCGTTCCTGCTCGGCAAAGGGGATGAGTTGGTCGCCTCGGTGCCTTACCGCAACTACGTGGTACAGACCCGCCTGGCCAGCCGCGAGCAGGAACACGAGACGTTCTTTCGCGACATGCTCGGCGATGTCGACGAGCCGACTCTGCCGTTCGCCCAGCAAGACGTACGTGACGACGGCTACGACATCGATGAGGTCGACCTGACCCTGGATGCGGGCCTGAGCCGGCGTCTGCGCAGCGTAACGCGCAAAAACGGGGTCAGCCCCGCCAGCCTGTTTCATTTGGCTTGGGCGCGGGTGCTGGGAGTGGTTTCCAGTACCGAACGCGTGGTGTTCGGCACTGTGATGATGGGCCGCCTGCAAGGCGGCGAGGGTGCCGACCGGGCCCTGGGCATGTTTATCAATACCTTGCCGCTGCGGGTCGATATCACCGATCAGGGCGTGCAGGAGGCGGTCAAGGCCACCCATGCACGTCTGTCTGGCTTGCTCGCCCATGAGTTGGCTTCGCTGGCCCAGGTGCAACGTTGCAGCGGCGTGCCGCAATCGTTGCCGTTGTTCAGTGCATTGTTCAACTACCGCCACACCCCGGCCAACGCCGTTGAAGTCAGCGAAGCGTCGCTGCGTGCCTGGCAAGGCATGGAGCTGTTACAGGCACGGGAGCGCTCCAACTACCCGTTGACCTTGAGCGTCAACGATTTGGGCGAGGCCTTCAGCCTCAGCGCGTTGGCACTGGCGTCCATGGGCGCGCAACGCATCTGTGCCTACGTGAACCGCGTCGTCGAGCAACTGGTCGAGGCCCTGGAGCAGGCGCCGCAGACCGCACTCAACAGCCTGTCGATCTTGCCGGCCGAGGCCCGTCAACAGGTGCTCGGCGGATTCAACGATACGCGTGTCGACTATGCCCACGGCCAGACCATTCACCAGCGTTTCGAACGCCAGGTCGAGCTGTATCCGCATACGCTGGCCGCTGTGTATCAGGGGCAGAGCCTGACCTACAGCGAGCTGAACCGCCAAGCCAACCAACTGGCGCACCAGTTGATCGAACTCGGCGTGCAACCCGACGATCGCGTGGCGATCTGCGCCCAGCGCAGCCTGGAAATGCTGGTGGGGCTGGTGGCGATTCTCAAGGCGGGCGCGTGCTACGTGCCCATCGATGCGGCGCACCCGGCCGAGCGCCTGCGTTACCTGCTCGACGACAGCGCACCGGTGGCTGTGCTGATTCAGCCCGCGCTGGCGCAACGTTTGCCGACCTTGACCGTGCCGGTGATGGAACTGGACCGGCGCCTGTGGCAAGGCCCGTCCAAAGGCAACCCGCACATCGCCGGGTTGACTCCGGCGCACCTGGCGTACGTGATCTACACCTCGGGCTCCACCGGCTTGCCCAAGGGCGTAATGGTCGAACACCGCACCCTGGAAAACCTGGTGAGCTGGCATTGTGATGCGTTTGAACTGGAGCACGGCAGCCATACGTCGAGCGTCGCTGGTTTTGGCTTTGATGCCATGGCCTGGGAGGTCTGGCCGGCGCTCTGCGTCGGTGCGACCCTGCATCTGCCGCCCGCCCATGACGGCAGTGAAGACATCGACGCGCTGCTGCGATGGTGGCTGGCCCAGCCGCTGGATGTCAGCTTCCTGCCGACGCCGGTGGCCGAGTACGCCTTCAGCCAGGCGCTGCAACATCCGACCCTCAAGACCCTGCTGATCGGCGGCGACCGTCTGCGTCAGTTCAATACGCCGCAGCGGTTCCATCTGGTCAACAACTATGGCCCGACCGAAGCCACTGTGGTGGCGACCTCCGGGCGTATAGAAGCCGGCCAGGTGTTGCATATCGGCAAGCCGGTGGCCAATACCCAGGTCTACCTGTTGGATGAGCGTCAGCAGCCGGTGCCCCTGGGGGTTGCCGGTGAGCTGTATGTAGCCGGTGCCGGTGTGGCACGGGGTTACCTGAACCGCCCGCAGATGAGCGCCGAACGCTTCCTCAAAGACCCGTTCAGTCGCGACCCGCAGGCCCGCATGTACCGCACGGGCGACCTTGCGCGCTGGCTGGAAGACGGCACCCTCGATTACCTGGGGCGTAACGATGACCAGGTGAAAATCCGCGGCGTACGCATCGAATTGGGCGAAATCGAAACCCGCCTCGCTGAACAACCCCACGTGCGTGAAGCCGTGGTACTGGCCCGCGAAGGGCGCCTGGTGGCCTACTTCACTGAGACGCAGCCACTGGAAGTTGAGACGTTGCGCAACAGCCTGCAAGCGTGCCTGCCGGAGTACATGGTGCCGGCCGCTTATGTACGCCTGGACCATCTGCCGCTGACCGCCAACGGCAAGCTCGACCGCAAGGCATTGCCCGAACCGGGGCTGGAAGCGCTGATCAGCCGTGGCTATGAAGCCCCCGAGGGCGAGGTGGAAACCGCACTCGCGCAGATCTGGGCCGATGTGCTGAAGCTTGCGCAGGTAGGCCGCCACGATAACTTCTTTGAGCTGGGCGGCCATTCCTTGCTGGCTGTGGGCCTGGTTGAGCGCATGCGCCAGGCAGGTTTGCAGGCGGATGTACGTGTGCTGTTCAGCCAACCCACCCTGGCGGCACTCGCTGCGGCGGTGGGGGCCGGTAACGAAGTGGCGGTGCCCGTCAACCGTATTGACGCCGGCTGTACGCGCATCACTCCGGACCTGCTGCCGCTGGCCACGCTGGATCAGGCCAGCATCGACCGCATCGTCGCCCATGTCCCCGGTGGCGTCGCCAACGTGCAGGATATCTATGCCCTGGCGCCATTGCAGGAAGGTCTGTTGTATCACCATATCAGCGCGGAGCAGGGCGACCCGTACCAGCAACATGCACTGTTCGCGTTTGACAGTCGCCAGCGCCTGGACGGATTCGTCCAAGCCTTGCAACACGTGATCGACCGCCATGACATCCTGCGTACCGGGCTGTTCTGGGAGCAGCTTGAGGCACCGGTGCAAGTGGTCTGGCGCGAGGCCCCGCTGGGGCTCGACGAACTGATCCCGCGGGCCGGTGATGTGCTGGCGCAGTTGCGTGAACACTTCAGCCTGGGTCAACACCGCATGGACATCCGCCAAGCGCCGATGATGCACCTGGGGTTCGCCCATGACCCGCAGCACCAGCGCTGGATCGGCATGCTGTCCTTCCACCATATGGTCAACGACGCAACGTCCATGGGCGTGCTGGTGGGAGAAATCGAAGCACACATGAGCGGGCGTGCGCAGCAACTGGGGGCCTCGGTGCCGTACCGCAACTATGTGGCCCAGGCCCGCCAGGGCAATGACCAGGCGGCTCACGCGGCGTTCTTCGGCACTATGCTCGGTGATGTCGATGAACCGACCTTGCCGTTTGGTGTGCAACGTATCGACAGCGAGCGCGATGCCACCGAAGAGGTTGATCATTGGCTGGGCCCGGTGCTTAGCCAGCGCTTGCGTCGTCAGGCGCGGCACCTGGGGGTCAGTGCCGCTGCGCTGTATCACTGGGTCTGGGCCCGGGTCATCGGTGCGCTGTCGGGCCGCGATGATGTGGTGTTCGGCACGGTTCTGCTCGGCCGCTTGCAGGCCGGTGACGGTGCTGACCGCTCCATGGGGATGTTCATCAACACCTTGCCGCTGCGCGTGCGCCTGAGCGATGACAGCCTGAGTGCGGCGGTCAAGCATACCCATGTCGCCTTGAGCCAGTTGGTGGCCCATGAGCATGCATCGCTGACGTTGGCCCAACGCTGCAGTGGCGTAGCGGCCCCGGCGCCATTGTTCAGTGCCTTGCTCAACTACCGTCATGCGTCGAGCACGGTCAGCGAAGCCAGTCGTGTGGCCTGGGAAGGTATCCAGATGCTCGCCAACGAAGGGGTCAACAGCTATCCGCTGATCCTCTCGGTGGACGATGTGGGCGAAGACTTCCGCGTCAGTGCCTTGGCCCCACGTTCGGTGGGCGCGCAACGGGTACTGGGCTATGTGTGCACGGCGTTGGTCGGGTTGGTCGATACGTTGGAACACGCACCGCATGCACCCGCCAACCGCACGTCGTTGCTGGCCGAGGATGAACGCCGGCTGCTGCTGCAGACCTTCAATGGCACCCCGCGGGACTACCCGCATCAGCAATCGGTCCATCAAGTGTTCGAAGCCTGGGCACAGGCACAACCGCAAGCCGTTGCGGCAGTGCATGGCCAACAGCAGGTCAGCTATACCGAGTTGAACACACGTGCCAACCGCCTGGCCCATCATCTGGTCAGCCTGGGGCTGCAAGCGGGCGACAGCGTGGCGGTGCTGCTGGAGCGCTCGATCGACCTGCTGGTGTGTCAACTGGCCATCAGCAAGTGCGCGGCGGTGTATGTGCCACTGGATGTTAATGCGCCCGTCGAACGCCAGGCGTTCATGCTGGAGGACAGCCACGCCGCATGGCTGTTGAGCAACACAGGGCAGGCGAGGGTGTTCGATGTGCCGCGCATCGACCTGGACCTGCTGAAGCTTGGCGACCAGCCCGCGCACAACCCGGCACTCGAGCCATCGGCCGAGACAGCGGCGTACATCATGTACACCTCCGGCTCCACCGGCACGCCGAAAGGCGTATTGGTACCGCACCGGGCAATTACACGCTTGGTGATCAACAACGGCTATGCCGATTTCAATCAGCACGACCGTGTGGCCTTTGCCTCCAACCCGGCGTTCGATGCCAGCACCCTCGACGTGTGGGCGCCCTTGCTCAACGGCGGCGCGGTGGTGGTGGTCGACCAGGACACGCTGTTGTCTCGGGCCGATTTTGCGGCGCTGTTGCAGCAGCAAGCGGTCAGCGTGTTGTGGATGACCGCGGGCTTGTTCCACCAGTACGCCGATGGGTTGCTGCCGGTGTTCACGCAGTTGCGTTACCTGATCGTCGGCGGCGATGTGCTCGACCCAAGTGTCATCGCCCGGGTGCTCAAGGACGGCGCGCCGCAGCACCTGCTCAATGGCTATGGCCCGACCGAAGCCACCACCTTCTCGACCACCTTTGAAATTACCTCGGCCGAGGAGGGCAGCATCCCGATTGGCCGGCCGGTCGGCAACAGCCGTGCCTATGTGCTGGATGCCCATCAGCAACCGGTGCCGGTCGGCGTGACCGGTGAACTCTACATCGGCGGTCAGGGCGTTGCCCTGGGCTATCTCAACCGTGCGGACCTGACGGCGCAAACATTCCTCGCCGACCCGTTCAGCGACACGGGCTTGATGTACCGCACCGGCGACCTGGTGGCCTGGCGCGCGGACGGTACCTTGCAGTACCAGGGTCGTAACGACCAACAGGTGAAAATCCGTGGTTTCCGCATCGAACTGGGCGAGATCGAGACACGCCTGAGCGAGCACCCCCAGGTCAAGGACGCTGTGGTACTGGCCCGTGAAGACGAGCCGGGGCACAAGCGCCTGGTGGCGTATTTCACTGAGCGCGACAGCGTGGACATCGCCACCCTGCGCGACGACCTGTTGACGCAGCTGCCGGACTACATGGTACCGAGCGCCTACGTGCGCCTGGACAGCCTGCCGCTGACCAGTAACGGCAAGGTTGACCGCAAGGCCCTGCCGGCACCGGACCAGGACGCCTTGCTCAGCCGTGGCTACGAAGCCCCCCAGGGGGAAGTGGAAAACGTGCTGGCACGGATCTGGGCGGACTTGCTCAAGGTCGAACAGGTTGGCCGTTACGATAACTTCTTTGAACTGGGCGGCCACTCGCTGCTGTCCGTGAGCCTGATCGAACGCATGCGCCAGGCCGGACTCGGTGCCGATGTGCGTGTGCTGTTCAGCCAGCCGACCTTGGCGGCACTGGCTGGCGCCGTGGGCAGTGGGCGTGAAGTGGCCGTGCCGGCCAACCTGATCACTGCCGCGTGTGAGCGCATCACGCCAGACCTGTTGCCCCTGATCAGCCTGGACCAGGCCAGTATTGACCATGTCGTCGCCCAGGTTCCGGGCGGCGTGGCCAATGTGCAGGATATCTATGTCCTGGCGCCGTTGCAGGAAGGCATTCTCTATCACCACATCACCGCCGAGCAGGGCGACCCCTACCTGCTGCAGTCGCAAATGGCCTTCGACAGCCTCGAGCGTTTGCAGCGTTTTGCCCACGCCCTGCAAGCCGTGATCGAGCGCCACGACATCCTGCGTACCGGGATGGTCTGGGAGGGCTTGAGCGCCCCCGCACAGGTAGTGTGGCGCAAAGCCGAGCTACCGGTGCAGGAGCTGATCCTCGACCCGGCCGACGGCGATATCCTGACCCAATTGCATGCGCGGTTTGACGCTCGGCACTACAGCCTTGACGTCAGCCAGGCACCCTTGATGCGCCTGGCCTATGCCCGCGACGAGCGCAATGACCGCACCGTGGCGGTGCTGTTGTTCCACCACATGGTCCTGGACCACACGGCACTTGAGGTGGTCAGCTGGGAAATGGCCGCCAGCCTGTTGGGCGCCACCGCGCCACTCCCGGCGCCGGTGCCTTACCGCAACTACGTAGCCCAGACGCGCCTGGGTGGGGTTGAGCAGGAGCATGAACGCTTTTTCAGCGAGATGCTCGGCGACATTGACGAGCCGACGCTGCCGTTCGGCCTCAAGGACGTGCAGAGCGACGGCAACACGGTGGCTGAAGTTACCCAGACCTTGCCGGTGGACGTCAGCCGGCGTCTGCGCACTGCGGCGCGTGCCCTTGGGGTCAGCGTTGCCAGCCTGTTCCACTTGGCCTATGCCCAGGTGCTGGGCGCAGTCTCGGGCAGGCAGGACGTGGTGTTCGGCACGGTTCTGGTCGGGCGCCTGCAGGGCGGCGAAGGCGCTGATCGCGCGCTGGGGATGTTCATCAACACCTTGCCGCTGCGCGTCGACCTCGGCCAGCACAGCGCACGGACCGGCGTGCGTGCCACCCACGCACGCCTGTCGGCGCTGCTGGGCCACGAGCATGCCTCATTATCCCTGGCCCAGCGCTGCAGTGGCGTGGCCGCGCCGGCGCCGTTGTTCAGCGCGATGCTCAACTATCGGCACAGCGCCAGCGATGGCGTGATGCATCAGACCCGTGACGCCTGGGTGGGCATCGAAACCCTGGCCAGCGAAGAACGCACCAACTACCCGCTGGCGCTGAACGTGGATGACCAAGGTGACAGCTTCCGCTTGAACGTACAGGCCATCGCGGTGGATGCCCAGCGCGTGGTGGACTATGTGCAGACCGCTTTGCATAACTTGGTGCAGGCGCTGGAGACCGCGCCGCACAGCGCCTTGCGGCAACTCTCGGTGCTACCGGCCCAAGAGCGTGAAACGGTGCTGGTGGCCTTCAACGACACGGCCCGCGACTACCCGCTGCAACAAACCCTGCATGGGCTGTTCGAAGCCCAAGTGGCGCGCACGCCGAACGCCGTCGCAGTATTGGCGGACGCCCGGCACCTGAGTTATTGCGAGCTGAACGAGCGGGCCAACCGCTTGGCCCATCATCTGCGTGAGCTCGGTGTGGTGCCGGATTCGCGGGTGGCGATCTGCGCTGAGCGCAGCCTGGAAATGGTGGTTGGCTTGCTGGCAATTCTCAAGGCCGGCGGCGGTTATGTGCCGCTGGACCCTGCTTATCCGCTGGACCGCCTGGCCTACATGCTGGAAGACAGCGCGCCGGCCGTGGTGCTGGTCCAAGGCGCCACCCGTGCCTTGCTGGGGCACCTCGACGTGCCGGTCGTCGACCTGGAGCGCCTCACCTGGCAACAGCAGTCGGCGAGCAACCCGTTGATTGCCGGGTTGACCCCACAACACCAGGCCTATGTGATCTACACCTCCGGCTCCACCGGCAAGCCCAAGGGCGTCATTAACGAACACAGCGCGGTGGTCAACCGCCTGCTGTGGATGCAGGAAGCCTACGGCCTCGACGCCAGCGACACGGTGCTGCAGAAAACCCCGTTCAGCTTCGACGTGTCGGTGTGGGAGTTCTTCTGGCCGCTGTTTACCGGGGCGCGCCTGGTCATGGCCCGTCCTGACGGGCACAAGGACCCCGCGTACCTGTGCGAGATCATCCAGGCCGAACGTGTCACCACGCTGCACTTTGTGCCGTCGATGCTCGAGGTATTCCTCGCCCATGGTGAACTCAGCCAGGCGGCCGGGCTGGTACGCGTGATGTGCAGCGGCGAGGCACTGCCGGGCAGTGTGGTGCGCCGCTTCAAGCAGCAACTGCCGACCAGCGCCTTGTTCAACCTCTATGGGCCGACCGAAGCGGCGGTGGACGTTACCGCCTGGGACTGCGCCGGGCCGACCACCCCGGACAACACGCCGATCGGCAAGCCGATCGCCAATACCTGCCTCTATGTGCTGGACGAACACTTGCAGCCGGCGCCACTGGGCGTCAGCGGCGAACTGTTTATCGGTGGCGTGCAAGTTGCCCGTGGCTACCTGAATCGCCCGGAACTGACGGCCGAACGCTTCGTCGACAACCCCTTCAACGCCGGGCGCATGTACCGCACCGGTGACGTCGGACGCTTCCTGGCCGACGGCAATATCGAGTACCTGGGCCGTAACGATGACCAGGTCAAGATTCGTGGCCTGCGCATCGAACTGGGGGAAATCCAGGCACGCCTGGGCGAATACCCGCAGATCCAGGAAGCCGCGGTGCTGGCCCGCGAGGACGTGCCGGGCGACAAGCGCCTGGTGGCCTATTACACCGGTGTACCGGCCGAGGCTGAAGCCTTGCGCACGCACCTGTTGGCGCTATTGCCGGACTACATGGTGCCGCAATTGTTCGTGCACCTTGAGGCGCTGCCGCTGAGCCCTAACGGCAAGCTCGACCGCAAAGCCCTGCCGGCACCCGACCTCGGGGCGTTACGTACGCGTGAGTATGAGGCGCCGTCGACCGACACCGAAATCGCACTGGCCCGGCTCTGGGCTGAATTGCTGGAGGTCGACCAGGTCGGTCGACATGACCATTTCTTTGAACTGGGCGGCCATTCATTACTCGCCGTCAGCCTGATCGGGCGGTTACGCCAGGAAGGCATCGATGCAAACGTCAAGGCGCTGTTCAAGCAACCCACGCTCTGGGAATACGCCGAAATTACAGAAAGAATGGAGATGGTCCTGTGAGTGTTCTCGAACTGTTGGCGACATTAAAAGAAAAAGACGTTCAGCTTGCCGTCAAGGGTGACCAACTCGTGGTGCAGGGCAACAAGCAAGCGTTGAAGGAGCCCAGCGTATTGGCTTGGCTGCGCGAGCACAAAGCCGCGTTGATCGCCTTGATCAACGCTGGCGAGTACCGCGCCGAGCGCGCCGGACAGGTCACGGTACCGGCCAACCGCATCCCCGCCGGTTGCACGCATATCACCCCGGACATGCTGGCGCTGACGACACTGGATCAGGCCAGCATCGAGCGCATCGTCGCGTGTATTCCCGGCGGCGCAGCCAACATCCAGGACATCTACCCGCTGGCGCCGCTGCAATCGGGCATTCTGTTCCATCACCTGTCTGCGCAACAGGGCGACCCCTACGTGCTGCAATGCATGATCGGCATGGACAACCGTCAATGCCTGGATGACTTCAACCAGGCGCTGCAACACGTGATCGACCGGCATGACAGCTTCCGCACCGCCGTGCTCTGGGACGGCCTGGAAGAACCCCAGCAGGTGGTACTGCGCCAGGCGCGCCTGACGGTGGAAGAAGTCGCGCTGGACCCGGCGGTCGGCGACGTCCGCCAGCAATTGGAACAGCGCTTCGACAACCAGCATTTCCGCCTGGACATCAGCCAGGCACCGCTGATCCGCATCGCCTGCGCGCACGACCCGGTCAATGATCGTTGGCTGGCCTTGCTGATGTTGCACCACATCGTCTCCGACCACGCCGCGTTGGCGGTGGTGCAGCATGAAATCCAGCAATACCTGCTGGGCCAGGCCGCACAACTGGGCAAACCGGTGCCGTACCGCAATTACGTGGCCCAGGCACGCCTGGGTGTCAGCGAGCAGCAGCACGAAGCGTTTTTTCGCGAGATGCTTGGCGACGTGGACGCACCGACACTGCCCTTTGGCCTGGCGGATGTGCAAGGGGACGGCCAGGTGCTGCAAGAGGCCGGGCAGTCGGTTCCGGCGGTGTTGGGCCAGCGCCTGCGCACCCAGGCCCGGCAGCAAGGGGTCAGTACGGCGAGCCTGTGTCATCTGGCGTGGGCCCAGGTGCTGGCGGCCGTCACCGGCAATGAACGGGTGGTCTTCGGCACGGTATTCCTCGGGCGTATGGAGAGTGGCGAAGGCGCCGAGCATGCGCTGGGCATGCTGATCAACACCTTGCCACTGCGCGTCGACGTGGGCGGTCACAGCCCGGCCGCCGCACTCAAGGCAACCCATGCGCGGCTCACGGCGTTGCTCGGCCATGAGCATGCACCCCTGGTGCTGGCGCAACGTTGCAGCGGCGTGGCCGCGCCGCAACCCTTGTTCAGCGCCTTGCTCAACTATCGCCACAGTGCCCATGACCTGGGGTCCGAGCAGGCCCAGGCGGCCTGGCGCGGTATCGAATTTTTCCACACCGAAGAGCGCACCAACTACCCGCTGACCCTCAGCGTCGATGAACTGAGCGACGGTTTTGCCGTCACCGTCCAGGCGTTGCCGGTACTGGGCGCGCAACGTTTTTGCGAATACATGCTGACCGCACTGGAACACCTGGTGCAGGCGCTGGAGCAAGGCTCATCGATAGCGGTCAACCAACTGCCGGTGCTGCCAAGCGCCGAGCGTGCGCAACTGCTCGAAGGTTTCAACCAAACCCAGGTCGACTACCCGCGCGGGCTGACCATCCATCAGCGTATCGAACAACAAGTGCTGCGTGACCCGCAGGCGGTCGCGGTGCTGTACGACGGGCAGGCGCTGTCCTATGGTGAACTGAACCAGCAGGCCAATCAGCTGGCCTTGCAACTGCTTGAACTGGGGGTGCAGCCGGACGATCGCGTGGCGATCTGCGCGCGCCGCAGTCTGGAAACCCTGGTGGGGCTGGTGGCGATCCTCAAGGCCGGCGCGGCGTATGTGCCGATTGACCCGGCGCACCCGCTGGACCGCATCGGCTACCTGCTCGAAGACAGTGCCCCGGTGGCCGTGCTGGTACAGCCGGGCCTGGCTGAGCGTTTGCCGGCCCTGCAAGTACCGGTGCTGGAACTCGACAGTCGCCTGCTGCAAGGGCCTGCGCAAGACAATCCACACATCGCCGGCCTGACCCCGGCGCACCTGGCGTATGTGATTTACACCTCAGGGTCCACCGGCCTGCCCAAAGGCGTGATGGTCGAACACCAGACCCTGGAGAACCTGGTGAACTGGCACTGTCAGGCGTTCGACCTGCACGCGGGCAGCCACACCTCCAGTGTCGCCGGGTTTGGTTTCGACGCGATGGCCTGGGAAGTCTGGCCGGCCTTGTGCGCGGGAGCGACCCTGCATCTACCGCCGGCGGCCCACGGTAATGAAGACATTGATGCGCTGCTGGCCTGGTGGCAGGCGCAGCCGCTGGATGTCAGCTTCTTGCCCACGCCGGTGGCCGAGTACGCCTTCAGCCAGTCACTGGAACACCCGACGCTCAAGACCCTGCTGATCGGCGGCGATCGTCTGCGCCAGTTCAGCCAGGCGCAATCGTTTACCCTGGTCAACAACTATGGCCCGACCGAGGCCACGGTGGTGGCGACTTCCGGCGTGATTGAAGCCGGGCAGCCCCTGCACATCGGCAAACCCGTAGCCAACGCCCAGGTCTACCTGCTTGATGCACAGCTCAAGCCGGTGCCGCTGGGCGCGACCGGTGAGCTGTATGTCGGAGGCGGTGGGGTGGCGCGCGGTTATTTGAACCGTGCGCAAATGACCGCCGAGCGTTTTGTCAATGATCCGTTCAGTGCCGCGCCGCAGGCGCGCATGTACCGCACCGGCGACCTGGCGCGCTGGCTGCCTGACGGCACGCTGGAGTACCTGGGGCGTAACGATGACCAAGTGAAGATCCGCGGCGTGCGTATCGAACTGGGTGAACTCGACAGCTGCCTGGGCGCGCATCCGCAGGTCCGTGAAGCCGTGGTATTGGCCCGCGACGGACGCCTCATCGCCTATTTCACCGAGCGCGAGACGCTGGACATTGAAACCCTGCGTGGCTTTATGCAGGCGCAACTGCCGGAGTACATGGTGCCGTCTGCCTATGTACGGCTGGACAACCTGCCGCTGACTGCCAACGGCAAGCTGGACCGCAAGGCCCTGCCGGAGCCGGACCACGAGGCCTTGCTCAGCCGCAGCTATGTGGCGCCGCTGGGCGAAGTGGAAGCCACCCTGGCGCAGATTTGGGCAGATGTGCTCAAGGTCGAGCGCGTCGGGCGCCATGACCATTTCTTCGAATTGGGCGGGCATTCGTTGCTGGCGGTCAGCCTGGTCAGCCGCATGCGCCAGGCCGGCTTGAACGCCGATGTGCGCGTGCTGTTCAGCCAGCCGACGTTGGCGGCGTTGGCGGCGGCTGTGGGTCACGGCCGTGAAGTGGCGGTTGAGCCCAACCGCATCCAGGCCGATTGCCAACGCATTACCCCGGACCTGTTGCCCCTGATCAGCCTGGACCAGGTCAGCATCGACCGTATCGTCGCCAGCGTGCCCGGTGGCGTGGCCAATGTGCAGGATATCTACCCGCTGGCACCGCTGCAGGAAGGCATTCTGTACCACCACCTCAGTGCTGAGCAAGGCGATCCGTATTTGCTTCAGGCGCGCTTCAGCTTTGCCGACAGCCAACGCTTGCAGGCGTTTGTACAGGCGTTGCAGGCCGTGATCGACCGGCATGACATCTTGCGCACCGCAATAGTACTGGAGGGCCTGTCGGCGCCGGTCCAAGTGGTGTGGCGCAAGGCGGAACTGGACGTGCGGCAGGTGGTGGTGGATGGCGCGAAAGGCGCTGTGCTTGCCCAACTGGAGCAGCGTTTTGGCGCCCGCCAGCATCGCCTGGACCTGGCCCGTGCGCCCATGATGCAGCTGGTGCATGCCGAGGACCCGGCCAATCAGCGTGTGGCCGCGATCCTGTTGTTCCACCACATTGCCCTGGACCATACCGCGCTGGACGTGGTGAGCCAGGAAATGCAGGCCTACCTGCTGGACCCGAGCGCTGAACTGCCGGTGCCGGTGCCCTATCGCAATTATGTGGCCCAGGCGCGCCTGGGGGTCAGCGAGCAAGAGCACGAAGCGTTCTTCCGCGAGTTGTTGGGTGATATCGACGAACCGACGTTGCCGTTCGGCCTGCAGGATGTGCAGGGCGATGCCCAGACGATCGAAGAAGCCCGCCTGGGCGTCGATCCCGAATTGAACCGGCGCTTGCGCAGCCAGTTGCGCCACCTGGGCGTCAGTGCCGCCAGCCTGTTCCACTTGGCTTGGGCCCAGGTGCTGGCCGGTGTCACCGGCCAGCAACACGTGGTTTTCGGCACGGTATTGATGGGCCGCATGCTCGGCGGCGAAGGCGCCGAACGGGCGTTGGGGATGTTCATCAATACCTTGCCGTTGCGCATTGACGTGGACAGTCGCGATGCTCGCGCCGGCGTACGCCAGGCGCATTTGCGCTTGAGCGCGTTGCTGGGCCATGAGCACGCCTCGTTGGCCCTGGCGCAACGCTGCAGCCAGGTGCTGGCACCGCTGCCGTTGTTCAGCGCACTGCTCAACTATCGCCATAGCAGTGCGGGCGATGGGTCGGCACAGACCCAGCAAGCCTGGCAGGGCATGGAGGGGCTTGGTGGCGAAGAACGCACCAACTACCCACTGACCTTGAACGTCGATGAATGGGGTGACGGTTTCAGCCTGACCGTGTTGACCTTGCCGGAAGTCGGTGCGCAACGCCTGTGCGCGTTTGTGCATCAGGCATTGGAGCACCTGGTGCAGGCACTGGAGCAATCGTCCACGACCGCGCTGCACACGCTGGCGATCCTGCCGGCGGATGAGCGTGAGCAGGTGGTGACGGCATTCAACGCCACGGCGCGCGACTACCCGCAGACCCAGACCGTCCACGCACTTTTCGAAGCGCTCGCGACCAGGCAGCCGACGGCACTGGCCGCCGTGCACGCGGCACAACGGGTGACTTATGCCCAATTGAATGCACGGGCCAACCGCTTGGCCCATTACTTGATCGGCCTGGGCGTGGCGCCGGGCGAGCGCGTCGCGATCCTGCTCGAACGTTCCGTGGACCTGCTGGTGAGCCAGTTGGCGATCAGCAAATGCGCGGCCGTGTATGTGCCGCTGGACGTTAATGCGCCGCTGGACCGTCAGGGCTTTATGGTTGTGGACAGCGGGGCGCAACTGTTGCTCAGTGTGGCCTCGATCGCTACGCCGCCGGGCGCGCGTCGCCTGGACCTCGACCGCCTGGACCTGAGCGCTGGTCCCGACTGCAACCTGGCACTGGAGCAATCGGCCGAGACGGCGGCGTACATCATGTACACCTCCGGCTCCACCGGCACGCCAAAAGGCGTATTGGTGCCGCACCGGGCAATTACGCGCTTGGTGATCAACAACGGTTACGCCGATTTCAATCAGCAGGATCGTGTGGCCTTTGCCTCCAACCCGGCGTTCGATGCCAGCACCCTCGACGTGTGGGCGCCGCTACTCAACGGGGGAGCGGTGGTGGTGGTCGACCAGGACACGCTGTTGTCCCGCCAGCTGTTTGCCCAGTTGCTCAGCGCTGAAGCGGTGAATGTGCTGTGGATGACTGCCGGCCTGTTCCACCAATACGCCGAAGGGCTGTTGCCGGTGTTCACGCAACTGCGTTATCTGATCGTCGGTGGCGATGTGCTCGACCCGCGTGTCATCGCCCGAGTACTCAAAGACGGCGCGCCGCAGCACCTGCTCAATGGCTACGGCCCGACCGAAGCCACCACCTTCTCGACCACCTTTGAAATCACTTCGGCCGAGGAGGGCAGCATTCCCATCGGCCGGCCGGTCGGCAACAGCCGTGCCTATGTGCTGGATGCGCGCCAGCAACCGGTGGCGGTGGGTGTGGCCGGTGAGCTGTATATCGGTGGCCAGGGCGTCGCCCTGGGCTATCTCAACCGTGCCGACCTGACGGCGCAAACATTCCTCGCCGACCCGTTCAGCGACGCCGGCCTGATGTACCGCACCGGCGACCTGGTGGCCTGGCGTGCCGACGGCACTTTGCAGTACCTGGGGCGTAACGACCAGCAGGTGAAAATCCGTGGTTTCCGCATTGAATTGGGCGAGATCGAGACACGCCTGAGCGAGCACCCCCAGGTCAAGGACGCTGTGGTACTGGCCCGTGAGGACGAACCAGGGCACAAGCGCCTGGTGGCGTATTTCACTGAGCGTGGCGCGGTCGACCTCCAGGCGCTGCATCAGCACCTTCAAGCGCAGTTGCCGGAGTACATGGTGCCGAGCGCCTATGTGCGCCTGGACAGCTTGCCGCTGACCAACAACGGCAAGGTCGACCGCAAAGCCTTGCCCGCACCCGACCAGGACGCGTTGCTCAGCCGTGGCTATGCCGCGCCGCAGGGCGAGGTGGAGCACGTGCTCGCGCAGATCTGGGCCGATGTGCTCAAGGTTGAGCAGGTCGGGCGCCACGACAATTTCTTCGAACTGGGCGGGCATTCGCTGCTGGCCGTCAACCTGATCGAGCGCATGCGCCAGGCGGACCTGAGCGCCGACGTGCGTGTGCTGTTCCGCCAGCCGACCCTGGCGGCGCTGGCCGCCGCGGTGGGCAGTGGCCGTGAAGTGGCCGTGCCGGCCAATCTGATCAGCCCCGAGTGCGCGCGCATTACCCCTGAACTGTTGCCGCTGGTCACTCTGGATCAAGCGAGCATCGAGCATATCGTCGCGCAAATCCCGGGCGGCACGGCGAATGTGCAGGATATCTACCCGCTGGCACCGTTGCAGGAAGGCGTGCTTTACCATCATATCCGCGCCGAAACCGGTGACCCCTACCTGCTGCAATCCAGCTACGGCTTTGACAATCTGGAGCGTTTCCAGGTGTTCGCGCAGGTGTTGCAGGCGGTAATCGATCGCCATGACATCCTGCGTACCAGCCTGGTCTGGCAAGGTTTGGAAAACCCGGTGCAAGTGGTCTGGCGCAAAGCTGTACTGGGTGTCGAGCAGATGCATGTGCAAGCGCAGGGCGCTGACGTCGTGAGCCAACTGCGTGAACGTTTCGACGCCCGTCACTATCGCCTGGACCTGACCCAGGCGCCGTTGATGCGCATCGTCTATGCCCATGACGAGGCCAACCAGCGTGTGGTCGCCTTGCTGATGTTCCATCACCTGGTGATGGACCACACCGCGCTCGACGTGGTGCAGCAGGAAATGCGCATGCTCCTGCTGGGGCAAGCGCAGCAACTGGGCCACGCCGTGCCGTACCGCAACTATGTGGCGCAGGCGCGCCTGGGCAGTGCCGATGTGGAGCACGAACGGTTCTTTCGCGACATGCTCGGCGCAATCGATGAGCCGACCTTGCCGTTCGGCCTGCAGGACGTGCAAGGCGATGGGCATGGGGTGGGCGAAGCCACGCGCCTGCTCGATATCGACTTGAGCCTGCGTTTGCGTGAACAGGCACGCCAGAGCGGCGTGAGTGCCGCCAGCCTGTTTCACTTGGCTTGGGCGCGCGTGCTCGGCACCTTGTCGGGCCGCCAGCAGGTGGTGTTCGGCACCGTGCTGATGGGCCGCATGCAAGGCGGTGAAGGCGCCGACCGCGCGTTGGGCATGTTTATCAATACCTTGCCGCTACGAGTCGATGTTGACGCTGCCGGTGTGCGCTCTGCCGTCAAGTCCACCCATGCGCGCCTGACCGCACTGCTCGGTCATGAGCATGCGTCCCTGGCCCTGGCCCAACGTTGCAGCGGGGTGCCTGCGAGTACGCCGTTGTTCAGTGCCTTGCTCAATTACCGTCACAGTGGTGTGGTCGACGACGCCGCCACACTCGACGAGGCGTGGCACGGCATGTACTTCTTGCATGCCGAAGAACGCACCAACTACCCGATCACCCTCAGCGTCGATGACCTGGGCGAGCAATTCAATCTCAGTGCGCTGGTGGTCTCGCCGCTGGAGGCGCAGCGCATTTGTGATTACCTGCTCAACGCCGTGGAGCACCTGGTGCAAGCGTTGGAACAGCAGCCCCACACACCGTTCGAGCAGTTGCCGGTGGTGCCGGCGGCCGAAGTTCGCCAAGTGTTGGTCGAGTTCAACGCCACCCGGCGTGACTACCCGCATACGCAGACGCTTCATGCGCGGTTCGAAGAGCATGCTGCTGCGCAGCCGCTGGCACTGGCAGCGGTGCAGGGCGAGCAGTCATTGAACTATGCGCAGTTGAACCGGCGTGCCAACCA
>NZ_FNOX01000029.1 GCF_900107155.1 Pseudomonas salomonii | reverse complement strand
ACGCTGAGCAATGGCCAGACGATCACCATCAAAGCCGGCGACTCCGCAGGCTCGACGGTTTTCCATACCCCGGCTAACGACGTCTACAACAACGGTTCCACCGTCAGCGCCACGATCACCAAAGCCGTCGGCGGTAACTTCGAGAACTTGGTTACCGATCCTAAATCCGTAGTCACTTCGATTACTGATTCGATCGACAACACCACCATCAGCATCACCGGCGACGCCTCGGTGACTGAAGGCGGCACGGCGCATTACACGCTGACGTTGAGCAACCCGGCGCAAACCGATGTGACCGTGACGCTCAAGTACAGCGGCACCGCCACCGATGGTTCGGACTTCAACGGCGTATACACCGTGAAGATCCCGGCCGGCGCCAGCAGCGTGCCGTTTAACATCGCCACGATCGACGACAAGATCACCGAGCCGACCGAACAGATTGTCATCACTATCGACAAGACCACCGGTGGTAATTTCGAAAATCTGGTGATCGGCAAGGGCACCGTCAGCACCAACATCATCGATAACGATGCGCCGCCGGTCATCGACCTGGATGCCAACAACTCCAGCGGCGCGACCGGTGCAGACTATAAAACGGTCTTTACCGAAGGCACCGCCGGGCCGGGTGTGTCGATTGCCGACACCGATATCAAGATCACCGATCCGGACAGCACGATGCTGACTGGCGCGACGGTTACCCTGACCAACGCACAAGCCGGTGATGCACTGAACCTGGGCAACAGCGTGAACGGCATCATCGTCAGCACCAACAACCAGACGGGCACCATCACCCTGACGTTGTCGGGCAGCGCGACGCTGGCTGATTACATGCAGCGTATCCAGAACATCACGTTCACCAACAACAGCCACGACCCAAGCACCACGCCACGGACCATCACCGTGAGCGTGACCGATGGCGGCAACTACTCCAACGTCGCCACCACCACCGTTAACGTGGTGGCGGTCAACGATCCGCCGGTCGCCACCGGCAGCGCCGTGACCGGCACCGAAGACACGCCGCTGGCACTGACTTGGGCCAACTTCGGCGTGACCGATGTGGACTCGCCACAAGCCAGCCTGGGCGTAAAAATCACCGACCTGCCGGTGGCCGGCAAGCTGCAATACCTGGCAGCGGATGGCACCACCTGGACCAACGTGACTGCCAACCAGACCTTCACCAAGGCCCAGATCGACGGCGGCCAGTTGCGCTTTATGCCTAACGCCAACGAATCCGGCGCCGACGGTTATGGCGGCACCGGCATTGGCAACAAACAGGCTGATTACGCACAGTTCAAGTTCCAGCCTACCGACGGCAAAGACCTGGGCAACAGCGCCACGGTGAAAGTCGATATCACCCCCGTGGCCGATGCACCGACGCTGAACGTGGCCGATAACAATGTCGCCTCGACCGGTCTGATCAAACAGGGCTGGAACAGCATTGCCGGCCTCGGCACCAACGGGAACGGCGCGGCACCCGATGTACTGAAAAAAGCCATCGACAACGCAGGTACGCCGAACAACACCAGTGTCGTCACCAATGTCGAGTCCGTCGACAATGTCAACGCCGGCTCCGGCTCCAAGATCTCCGGCCTGATGTACATGGAAGCCGGCAAGAGCTACACCTTCAGCGGCGTCGCCGATGACAGTGTGGTGGTCAACGTTGGCGGTAAAGACATTGCCAGCGGGGTATGGGCGACCAACAGCGGCAAGTTCAGCGGCTCGTTTACGCCAACGGTCAGCGGTTACTACAGCCTCGAGATCTACCAAGCCAACCAAGCGGGGCCTGGCAGCTTTGACGTCAATCTGTCGATCAACGGCGGCGCGATACAGAACTTGAGCACCAGCACCGTGCCGCTGTACACCGGCCTCACCGATTTGACCAACGCCGGTGTAACCGTCTCCGACCTGCATGGCAGCAACGGTGACGGTTACTACGTGGGCTACAAGCTCAACGAAGGCCAGGAAAACGGCACCGTCAAACTGTCCAAGGTCACCACGGCACTGACCGACACCGACGGCTCGGAAACCCTGAGCGTGAAGATCAGCGGCGTACCGGCCGGCTCGGTCCTCACCGACGCGTCTGGGCACACCTTCACCGCGACCAAGGGCGTGGGCGAAGTCAACGTGACCGGTTGGGATTTGAACACCCTGACCATCAAGCCACCGACCTATTACAGCGGCCAGTTCAACCTGACCGTCACGTCGACCTCTACCGAAAGCATCGGCGGTTCGGCGTCTACCACGGCGCAATTGCCAGTCACCGTGTATCCGGCGACCTACAGCTCGGTAACGGGTACTTCGGGCAGCGACAACATTGTCGGCACCGACGGCAATGACATCGTCGTGGCCGATATCGGCGGCCTGAACGTGGTGCAGGGCAAGAACTACAACATCGCGTTCATGGTGGACAGTTCCGGCAGTATGAGCACCGCCTCGATCAACGCGGCCAAGGCTTCGTTGACGTCGGTGTTCAACTCGCTCAAAGACAGCCTGGGCGCCAACACCTCGGGCACCGTGAACATCTTCCTGGCGGACTTCGATACCCAGGTGAACAAGTCGGTCGCGATCAACCTTAACGATCCAAACGCCCTGACCTTGCTCAAGACAGTACTGGACTCAATGACGTCCGGCGGCGGTACCAACTACGAAGACGTGTTCAAGACCACGGCTAACTTCTTCCAGAGCGGCCTGGCGACCGGCAACACCGGCGCCACCAACCTGACTTACTTCATCACCGACGGCCAGCCAACGTACTACCAGAGCGGCGAGCAGACCAACCCGACGCTGTACGGCAACGTCAAGTTCGACAACGTGGTCACGACTGCCAACTACACGCCTGGCACAACGTTCTCCACCTACATCGACAATACGCACTACTTGTCCATCGACAATTCGGGTGCCGCTCAACTGCAAATCTACAATGGCTGGCGCTGGGTCGTCACCGACCTGGGCACCGTACATGCCCAAGGTGACGGTACCTTTGAGTTGTCCAACCTGGACGGCACGGGCAACAGCACCAACTCGGCAACGCTGAGCAATGCCAAAAGCGCTTTTGCGCTGCTGGGCGGGTTGTCGCAAGTGGAAGCGATCGGCATCAACGGCGACGTCAGCCTCAACGACCTCAAGCCTTACGACACCGATGGCAAGCCGCAAAGCAACATTGATCCGAAGGACCTGGCCAACGCGATCCTCGGCCACACCGAGGCCACGCTGCCAGGCGCCGACACCATCAGTGGTGGCGACGGCAACGACATCATCTTCGGTGACCTGGTGAGCTTCAGCGGGATTACCGGTGAGGGCTACAACGCACTGCAGGCCTTTGTGGCACAGAAAACCGGTGTGGCCGTCTCGGCGGTGACCACCTCGAACGTGCACCAGTACGTCACCGAGCACTACGCGGACTTCGACGTCTCCGGCGCCAAGGACGGCAACGACACGCTGTTGGGCGGTGCAGGTGATGACATCCTGTTCGGCCAGGGCGGCAACGACCTGCTGGACGGCGGCAAAGGCAATGACATCCTGTTGGGCGGCACCGGTAACGACACCCTGATCGGTGGGCCGGGCAACGACATCCTGATCGGTGGCTCGGGTGCCGACACCTTCGTCTGGAAGGCGGGCGACTTCGGCAACGACGTGATCAAGGACTTCAAGGCCTCGGAAGGTGACCGGATCGATCTGAAGGATCTGTTGAAAGGTGAGACGGACAGCACCATCGACAACTACCTCAAGATCACCACGGTAGAAGGCGTGTCGACCCTGCAAATCAGCAGTGAAGGCAAGCTCAACGCCGCCGGCGGCCTGGCCAATGCCGATGTGACGATCAAGCTGGAAGGCAACGATTGGTCGCACACCAGCATCAACTCGCTGATCACAGGTGCCGACCCGACCATCAAGATCGACCACACCGCCTAAGCTGTGATTTATCGGCCGCCCGCAAGGGCGGCCGATTGGCTTGGGCGATACGTCGCTGGCCGTGGCGGCCGGTTGCATCGCATACTCGTGCCCATAAACACAGCATTAACTTATGCTGGTGAACGCGTGTGGTTCATTTTCGAGGGATTCTTATGTTTTACGTGCAACGTGATGCACAGGGAGCGCTGAGTCGCGTGGAGGCCTCCGCCTTTGCCGAGTCGAACGAAACCCTGCCGGCCGATCACCACGAGATCCAGGCCTGGTACGCCAACGAAGTGGTGGAAACCAGCCTGGCTCAGCTCAAGCAAAGTGACTTGGAGATGATCCGGGTACTGGACGACTTGATTCAGGTACTGACCCGTAAGGGCGTGATCAGCGTGACCGACCTGCCGCCGGCGGCCCAGGCAAAACTGATGGACCGTAACCACGCACGGGAAGCGCTGGGTGGGTTGAGCCATCTGATCGATGATGAAGAGACTGGGTTGATCTGATTTCTTAAAGTCGAACCGGATCGAAATGTGGGAGCTGGCTTGCCTGCGATGCAGACACTTCGGTGTATCAGGCAAGCCGAAGTGATGCTATCGCAGGCAAGCCAGCTCCCATACAAGCCCGTTCCCACATTGGGTTTGCATCACTTCCAGGGCGCAGGCTCACCAAACAACTGCCCCTGCACACCGAAAATCCCCATCTCGCGAATCACCTTCAATTCACCTTCGGTCTCCACGCGCTCGGCAATCAACGGCAAGTCGATGCTGTGGGCCGCGCGCTGGATCGCTTCGATAAACAGGCGCTTGTCGCTTTCCTGGTCGATGGCGCGGATGTAGCTGCCGTCGATCTTCAGGTACGCCAAACCCAGGCGCGCCAGGTTGCCGATCATGCTGAAGCGCCCACCAAAACGCTGCAGGCTCAGGGAGAAGCCCAACTCGCGCAGGCGCTGGGTCAACTGCTCCAGCAGAGCCTGTTCGGGCAATTGCTCCTCGCCGATCTCCAGGGTCAAGCGCGGGCCGAGGTTGCTGTGCTGGCGCAGCAACTCGACAATCCGGTTCAACGCCTGGGCATCCTGCAAGGTGGCGGCCGAAAGGTTCAGCGCCAGGCTGTGCGTATGGCTGGCCATCTGCTTGAGCACCTGCTCGAGCATCAGCCGGTCCAGGCGTGCAGTCCAGCCGAAACGCTCGAGCCACGGCAGGAAACGCCCGGCCGGGATGGTGTGGCCATCGTCATCCTGCAAGCGCGACAGCACCTTGTAGTGCAGCACCAACTGTGGGTCCTGGCTGGCGACGACCGGCTGGAAGTACAGCTCAAAACGCTGGTGGGTAAGCGCTCGGTCCAACAGCGTGTGCCAGGCATGGTGATCGTCGCCGACACTGGCGGCGGCGCTGTGGTCCAGGCACACCCAACTGCTGTCGCCCTGCCCTTCGGCCTGGGCCAGGGCCTGGTCAGCCAGGGTCAGCAATGCCTGGGGCGAATCACCGTGGTTGAACGGCGCAAGGCCAATGTAGGCGACCGGCGTGACGTCACTGGCACTGGTGGCCTGCAAGCTGAGCAGGGTGCTTTCGAGGTTCTGCGCCAATTGCAGCGCTTCTTCACGCACCAGCCCCGGCGCCAGCACCGCGAACTCACCACCACGGATACGGGTGACGAGGTTATGGGTTTCCGGGTAAGGCTCGCACTGGCGCAGCAGCTGTTCGCCCACCGCTTGCAGCAGCTGATCGGTGCGCTGGCCGCCCAGGCGCTGGTTGAGACCGGCCAGGTCCTTGACCCGCAACAGCAGCAGGTAACCGGAGTTGGTGTCTTCCGGGTTACTCACGCGGGCGTTGAGCTGCATCTCGAAATAACGCCGGTTGGCGAGGCCGGTAAGGTTGTCCTGGTAGGATTCGATGCGCAATTTTTCACTGCGCTCGGCCTGCTCCTGGAACAGCGCCTTGAGCTTCTCCACCATCTGGTTCATGGCCTGCACCACGCGCCGCAGCTCCGGCGTGCGCGGCAGATCCGGCAGGCTGAGGAATTCGCGGCGGGCGATGGCGTGGGACTGCTTGACCATGTAATCCAGCGGCTTCAACTGCCGACGCAGCAGCAACGCACCGAGCACCGCACTGACCGCACCGCACAGCAGCAACCAGCCCAGGCTGCCCAGGGCGCTTTGCCAGAGCTTGGCCAGGGCGAACATCGGGTGGCTGACCACCTCCACGCGTGCCGCCTGCTCCCAGCCACGGTTGACCAGTGCATCACCGCCGGCCGGCTCAAGGCCGATCAGCTTGACGAACCAGTTGGGCACGCCGTTGTTGTCCGGGATGCCGCTGCGTTCGACGATGGTTTTGTCAGTGGCTAAATCCACCACGCGGATGCTGGCGTAATAACCGCTGTCGAAAATCGAACTGACCAGCAACTCCACCATCGCCGGGTCGTCGATATTGGGCGTCAGCGACAACGCCAGCGCGGTCGCCGCGTCCTGTGCATGGGAGCGCAGCTGGTTGACGTATTGGGTGCGCGAGCTTTCCAGGCTGACCATGAAGCTGCCGCTGAAGGCGACCACCAGGAACAGACAGATTGCGATCAATAGTTGTTTGAACAGTGACATCCGATCAGTTACTCCTAGTTGGCAGGCTCGGCCGGGAAGCCTTCCGCACGCATTTTTTTCAACACATCCTGCCAACGCGACAAGCGTTTGGTATCACCGACTTTTTTGTTGCCCTTGGCGCCGGGCAGGTACAAACCCTCGGCGTTGAATGAGTACACCGGCACCAGGTCGGTACGGCGGGTGGCCGGCAGGATCTCATCCATCAGGCTGTCGAGCACCAGCGGGATAGCGTCGGGGGTCGGGTAGTAGGTCAGCACCATGTGAGCGCGATTCTGACGCAAGGCCTTGACGTATGTAATGCGCAATTTGTCGCTGGAGACGCCCAGGTGGCGCAGGCTGAAATACTTGGCGATTGCGTAGTCCTCGCAATCTCCCGCGCCTTTCCACAGCGCTTCGATGGGCGTCTCCCAATAGTCGACCACGTGCCAGAGGTCGATGTCTTCTACATAAGTCATTTGCTTGTTGAAGAACAGGTTGACGACCTTGAGCTGCTCCTGTTCGTCGACCTTCTTTTGAGTCGCCAACAGGCGCTGCCAGGCGTCAATGCGCTGTTGACCCTCGCCGAGCGGTCCGTACAGAGCCGTGGCTTTGCGACTGATCTGCGAGAAATCCCAATCGGCATGCAGCCCGCCGGGCATCAGGCCAGCGAGCAAAGTCGCTGCAAGTAGCCAGCCGACAATTCGAGAGGGAATAAAACTTACCGCCAAGGCGTTCAGTCCGTGAAGGGAGACGCAATTTCAGGGATGGTGAAGCTTCAATCAACAAAAAACAATGGCACAGTGCAATCATTCATAAGGGGTTCGAGTTTATAAACGCCGCTTGTGGGACGCACAAAGTACCGCCTGTAAGCCCTTACAAACTGAAACTTTGGCTGTTTGACAAGCGCGCGACCCATCTCTAGTGTGCTTTGGATCCAATTAAACACACTCCATTCAAGAAAGGAGGATAGCGTAACCGTGACGCAGAAGCCGAACCCATTAAGCAGCATTAAAATCAGCGGGCCTATTCCCGCCCATCTTGCACGCGCCGTTATTGAAGAAACGTTGCGCAATGCCATTCTCGACGGCAGGTTGCCCTGTGGTACCGCGATGCGCCAGCAAGAATTGGCCAGCTTGTTCGGCGTCAGCCGTATGCCCGTGCGCGAAGCCTTGCGCCAGTTGGAAGCCCAGTCCTTACTCCACGTGGTAACCCACAAAGGCGCTGTGGTGGCGCCGTTGATCGAAGATAATTCGGCCGAGACCTATGCCCTGCGCATATTGCTGGAGTCCGAAGCGCTGCGCCTCTCCATTCCGTTCCTCACCGAGGCAGACATTGCTGAGGCTGAAGCCTTCATCAATGCCCTGGAGCGCGAGCGAGACTATGCCGAAATTGGTCGGCTCAACCGCCTCTTCCACATGGCGCTGTATGGCAAGGCGCCCAACCAGCGGCTGCTCAAACTGGTAGAACACGGCCTGAATGAGGAGGAACGTTTTCTGCGCTTCAACCTTGAGGCCATGGGCCTGGGCGAGACATCCCAGGAAGATCACCGTGAATTGCTCAGCCTGGTGGTGCACAAAAAAGTCGAAGAAAGCATCCTGACCCTGCGCAATCACCTGATGCGGGGTATGGAGGTGATCAACACCTACCTCAATAGCCTTGAGGGCGCCGCGACCAAAAACGCACAGTAAGGGTTTACACCTGCCTTTCTTATCACTTGAACCGTATGGGGTATCTTTCTTCTCGGAAAGTGCCCCACGTTTGTACACCACGACGAGATTACTTTTAAATAATCCCGCACTTGCCAGCGAAACTTCCCACACACTTGCACACTACTGACTCACGAAAAATTTCGTCTCGTAAAACCATCTAATACTTTCATCAGTTTATCCAAACGTTTAATCAGATTATTATCTTTCACCCATAAAAGAACACTTCACTCGGCAGTGCAAACCTATGTCAGGTTAGCGCTGTACGCGTGGCTTGGCGTAACGCTGGCCATCCGCTTTCCATTACAAAACCCCATCACTGTTTTCAGAGCAGTCGCAACAACTTATAGGCGTCAACCATGCATCAACTTTTGCTTGAACAAAAAAAACTGCAACTGTGTAGCCATCCGTTATTTGCAAAAATAACCTCACTTAACAAGTTACAAATCTTTATGGAACAACATGTATTTGCTGTTTGGGATTTCATGAGTCTGGCTAAGCGCCTGCAGCGGGACCTGACGTGCATGCAATTACCCTGGCTGCCGGCCGCTGACCCGCAAAGCGCACGCCTGATCAATGAAATCGTGCTTGGCGAAGAATCAGACGAACATCCAACACGTGGCCACTGCAGCCACTTCGAGCTGTACCTGGAGGCGATGGCCGAAACCGGTGCAGACACCATTCCCATCCAACGCTTCATCGACCTGCAGCGCCAAGGCGTCGAGGCAAACACGGCGATGCAAATAATCAATGTGCGCCCCGGCGTGGCACGCTTTGTCAGCAGCACATTGCAGATCGCGTTAAGCGCACCTGCCCACTGTGTGGCGGCAGCGTTCCTCCACGGTCGCGAAAGCGTCATCCCATCGATGTTCGAACGCATTCTGCAGGGCGACGCCTTCATGGCGCGACAGGCTCCCCTGTTCTGTCACTACCTGAGCCGCCACATCGAGTTGGATGCCCAGGATCATGGCCCAGGCGCGGAGCAGTTGCTCCAGCGCCTGATCGGAGCCGACCCGGCACGTCAACACCAGGCGTATGAGACTGCCCTGAGCGCCATAGAGAACCGCCTCGGTTTCTGGGACGACGTACACGCCTCGCTACACGAGGTGCAACCATGAGCACCGCAGACTACCGCGCGTTTGCCGAAGATTGGGAGCGCCGCGCCACCATCCGCACACGCCCCCGGCGCCTGCTGGAAAACGACGATCGCTTGATCTTTCCGGCCTGCCGCCAACCCTTGGTGCTCAGTGCGACTTTTGTTGAGCACTGCCCCCAGTGGCGCGACTTCGTGCTGACGCAAAGCTTCTACAAATTCATCAATGACGTGGTGATCTTCGAAACCGAGATCGTCGACACGACCGCCCGCAGCATTGCCAAGAATCGCTTCGCGCTGCCCTTCCCCCTTGCCTGTCGCATTGATGCGATGACGGTCGTGGTCGATGAGGATTACCACGCGCTGGTCGCCCTGGACTTCCTGCAACAGACCATCGAGCTGACCGGCATACAACCGCTTGAGCTGCCCACGCAAATCGAACTGAGTCGGGCCTTGCCGGCCGCCCAGGCGCTGGCACCGCACCACCTGCGCGATGCGGTGGCGTTGATTGGCGTGGCCATCGCCGAGAACACCGTCACCCACGACGTCGCGGCATTTGCCAAGGACGGCAGCGTCAAGGCTTCGATCCGCGGCTTGATGGCCGATCACTTGTTTGACGAGGGGCGCCATGCCCAGTTCTGGACGCAACTGGTGCGTCTCTACTGGCAGGCAGCTAGCCCGGCAGACCGCGACAGCATCGCCGCAGTCTTGCCGACCTTTTTGACCCATTACCTGACCAACGCGCTGCACAAAGACTTCGACCTGCAGCTTGTCGAGCACCTGGACGTAGGCACCGACATCCGCCAGGCACTGCGCGACGAAGTCACGGCCCTGCACTTTCCCATCACCCGCCAGCACCCACTGCTCGGCAATATCATGGGATTCCTGCAGCACAGCGGCGTACTGCACACGCCAAGCGTCGCCCGCGCGTTGAGTGAGTACCTGCCCGAGCCGGGGAGGCAGACATGCGGCGTCTGAGTATCGGATGGGCCGGCACCAGCCACGCCCTGATTGCGCTGAAGCAAGTGCTCGAAGCATACGGGCACGTCACCGCCACGCCCCCCTTCGACTTGTTCATCGAGGACGGCACCCAAGTGCCGCTCACCCACGGTGTCGCAACTCAATGGTTAAGCCTGCGACTGGGTATCGGCCCGATATACGAAGGTGGCCTGCCCTCGCTGCAATTACGCTCCTATGACCGCGACCATCGCGTGTTGGCGGTACATAACGTTGCCGAGGAACCCGGCGGCAACGGCCAGCGCCTGCGCCGGCAAGCGACCAAGGTACTGGTAGAGTGGGCCGCCACGCTGGTCAGCGGGTTTTCGAGGGACGCAGGCTTTTTTGCCGCCAGCAGCAGCACTAACACTTGGCCTGAACAAAGCTTGCACAGGCTGGACGCCCTGGCGTTTGTGCATCGGTTCAATCGCACCGACCAGCCAGCATTGTTGCAGGCTGCTCAGATGCCGATGATCGAACGGTTGCAGGCCAGTTTGCACGCCTTTGCCGAGCGCCCTGCGCTAAACATCGCGGGCAGCGTGCTGACTTACCGCCAATTGCAACTTCGCGCCCTGTCGATCCAGCAACGCCTGCATCCTTTACTGGGAGGCCTTGAGACGCCGGTGGTTGGCGTGTGCCTGGAAAAGTCCGTCGAGCTGTATGCCAGTATTCTCGCAGTACTCGGTTGCGGCGCGGTGTACTTGCCACTGGCCCCGGATCATCCGCCAGAGCGCCAGCAGGCCATGCTGGAAAGTGGCAGCGCTAAGGTCTTGCTGGACAATGGCCGACACCCTTTGCGCGAGCAATTCACGACACTGAATGTCGGCAATATTGACTCGAGCCACGCCGACATCACGCAGCCATTGATACAACGTCGCGCCAGCATCGACGCACCGTGCATGGTGCTGTTCACCTCGGGCACCACCGGCCAGCCCAAAGGCGTACGGCTGAGCCAGGGCAACCTTGCGCATTTCACCGGTTGGGCCGGCGCCAGCCTCGCTTTGGATGAACACAGCCGTGTCTTGCAATTTTCGCCGTTGAGTTTCGATTCATCACTGATCGATATCTTCCCGGCACTGATCGCCGGTGCCGAGTTGATCGTCCCGAGCGAAGAGCAGCGGCGCGACCCTCAGCAACTGGTCGAATTGATTCGCCGGCAGCGCATCAGCCATGCTTTTTTGCCGCCAGCGCTACTGAGCATCCTGCCGTTGGATCAGCCCCTGGGGCTTACCCATCTGTTGACCGGCGGCGATGCCTGCGAGCCGTATGTGATCGAACGATTGGCGGGACAGTGCCAGTTGCACAATCTCTACGGCCCTACCGAAACTACGGTGCTGGTCACCCATCGGGTGTTGCGCCCCGGTGACAGCAATCGGAATGTGGGCCTCCCGATCGCCAACAGCCAGGTGCTGATCCTCGATGACGCGTTGCAACCGGTAGATGAGCAGGTAATGGGCGACCTGTACATCACAGGCCCTGGCGTAGGGCTGGGGTATGTGACCGCGCCGCCGCACGAGGACAATCCATTCGTCGAGCTGACGCTGCCGGGCGGCCACGCGCTGAGAGCTTACCGCAGCGGAGACCGGGCAAAATGGACGGCGGACGGTATCGAGCTGGGCGGCCGACGGGACGATCAGGTGAAAATCCGCGGTTTTCGCGTCGAACCCCAGGAGATCGAACAGTGCCTGCGCAGCAGTCGGTTATTTCGCCAGGTAGCGGTGGTGATCGACCGTGATCGGCGAATTCTCGGTTTTGTCGCCCAGCCGGAACCGGGCGCAACGTTGGCAGACCTGAAGCAACATGCGCAACGGTGGTTGCCGGATTACATGCAACCCGAGCGCTGGGCGCAGCTGCCGGGCATCCCCAGCAACGCCAATGGCAAGATCGACCGCCAGGCGTTGCTGACGATGCCTGGGCACACTACGCCACGCATCCCTTGCGCTGCGCCGCAAACGCCTTTGCAAGCGCAACTGGTGGCGCTGTGGAGCGAATTGCTGAGCATGCCTGGCGCTGAGCTGGGCATTGACGACAGTTTTTTCAATGTGGGCGGCCACTCCATCCTGCTGTCGACCTTGCTGCTGCGTATGCGCGAACAGTTTGGTCGTAGTCTGTCTTTAAGCCGTTTTTTTGAAGCGCCGACGATTCGCACCCTTGCCGTGCTGATGGAAGACGGTGCATTACCTTTTAGCGCGTCATGCCAGATGGAAAAGGATGCATCCCAGCCGCTGGACCTGCGCACGCTGCCACGGGAGTCCGCAGGCGACCCACGCAAGGTGATCGTCACGGGCGCCAACAGCTTTGTGGGTGTACATCTGGTCCAAGCGCTGTTGGCGGGCGGGGCCCGTGAGGTGGCGTGCCTGGTGCGCGAACGGCCAGGGCACTCGGCGGCAGCGCGGTTTGCCCAGGCACTGCGCGAGTACCACCTGGAGCATCTGGACCTGAGCCGCGTGAGCGTCTATGCCGCTGACATCAGCCTGCCACGGCTGGGCCTGGCCTGTGATGCCTATGACCACCTCGCCCGCAACCATGGAGTGTTGGTGCACAACGCCGCCCGGGTCAACCATGTGCTGGACTACACCTCATTGGCCCGGGACAACGTCGAACCGGTGCTTGAGTGCCTGCGCCTGTGCGAAACCCACCGCAAGAAGGTCTTCAACTTCATCTCCACGCTGTCAGCCTGCAGCAGTATCGACACTCAGGGTCGCGTCCTCGAAACACCAGCTGTTACCACGTTGCCGCTCTATCTCAAGAATGGCTACAACCTTTCCAAATGGGTCGCCGAGCGGCTGGTGGGGCGTGCGGTCGAGCAAGGTGCCTGGGTGAACATTCATCGACCGGGGAATATTGCGTTCAACAGCCACAACGGCGTGTGCCAGCCACAAAACAACCGCTTGATGCTGATGCTCAAGGGGTCGCTGCAGTTGGGCCTGGCGCCCCGCCTGAAGGTGAATTTCGACCTGATGCCGGTGGATTTCCTGGCCCGTTTCATTGCGTTCCACTGCGGCCAATTTGTGGCATGGCGAAACGTCTTCAACCTGCATAACCCCGAGCCCTTGAGCTGGGACCACTACCTGGATGCATTCAGCCAGGCCGGCCATCTTTTCGAACGGGTGAGCGTCGCGCAGTGGCAAAAGGTGTTGCAAACGGTGGGGCCCGATAACGCGCTGTTTGGCGTGCTGGGTTTTTACCTGGATGACCTCGCGGAAGACATCAGCGACGTCTCGATGATTTGTCACGACAACGCACGCGCGGGTGTGGCAGCGATGGGCGAAGAGTACCCGCGCAAAGACCCTGCGCTGCTGCGCAAAGGCTGCGACCACCTCATGGCCATTGGCTTTCTCTGAACTGCTTCAGGACTTTTTATGAAACCGCTGCAACCCGATACATTAATCCGTAACCCGAATGGCGCGCCGTTGACAGCGTCTGTTGACGTGGCATGTGATGCCGCTCGCCTGTGGCGTGTGGTTGGAAATTTTGCAGGCTTTGATGCCTTCATTCCGGCCCTGTCGCACATCGAAATGACGGGCACCGGCGTGGGCGCATTGCGGCGTAAATTTTTCCACGATGGGCACCACGTCGTTGAGCAACTCAATAGTTGGGACGACGAAGCGATGTGCATGACCTGGACCACCCTCTACAACACCCTGGGTGTCGCCCGGCTATGGGCAGCCATGCGTGTGGAGGCACTTGACGCGCAACGTTCCAGGGCGACCTGGACGCTGATTGGCGAGCCGGTCGATATGCCGCAGGCGGAGTTTGAACAGTTTGTGCAGGCTTTCGCCGCCAGCGCCTTGGAGCATGTGCGCCGGATGTTCGACTGATTCGGCAGGAGCGAGAGGCCTCGCTCCTGCCCAACCGGGTCAGATCTTGAAGCTGTCGACCAGTTGCTTCAATCGACTGGCCTGCTGCGACAGGGCATCGCAGTCCTTGAGCGTCTCGTTGAGGTTGGCGACGCCTTGCTGGTTGAGCAAGTTGATCTGGTTGATATCAACATTGAGGGTTTCAACCACGGCGGTCTGCTCTTCGGTAGCGGCCGCAACCGATTGGTTCATGCCATCGATCTCGACGATGCGCTGCGTCACGCTGACCAGGCGCTCACCCGCCTGGTTGGCCACTTCAACGCTTTCTTCGCTGGAGACCTGGCTGGCGTTCATGGTGGTCACGGCTTCACGCGAGCCCACTTGCAGCGAAGTGATCATCTTATGGATCTCTTCGGCCGATTCCTGAGTACGGTGCGCCAGGTTACGCACTTCGTCGGCCACCACGGCAAACCCGCGCCCGGCTTCACCGGCACGCGCAGCCTCGATCGCCGCGTTGAGCGCCAGCAAGTTGGTTTGCTGAGAGATGCCCTTGATCACATCCAGGATGTGCCCAATGTTGTCGGTGCTGGCGTTGAGGGTTTCGATCTGCGTGCAGGACAAGCTGATCTTTTGCGACAGTTCCGACATGGCCAGGATGGTTTGCTCCACCACCTTGCGCCCGTCGTCCGCTTGCTCACTGGCACCGCTGGCATGCTGCGAAGCATCGGCTGCGTTGCGGGCGATTTCCTGGGTGGCGGCGCCCAGCTCGTTGATGGCGGCTGCCACGCTGTTGGTGCGTGCGCTTTGCTCGTCCGAGCCGATGATCGAGGCGTTGGAGGATGCCATGACGCGCTGGGACAGGTCATGGACCTGGCGCGTGGCTGAAGACACTTCGGAGATAGAGGCGTGGATACGTTCGACGAACTGGTTGAACGCACTGCCCACTTCGCCGAACTCGTCCCTGCTGGTTACGTCCAGGCGGCGCGTCAAATCGCCTTCGCCCTGAGCGATATCCTGCATGGCCACGCCCATGGTGGTCAGCGGGCGCAACAGCACTTGAATCAGCAGGCTGAGCAGCACGGCGATCGCTACCACGGCGATCAACATGGCGATCAGTGCCGATGTACGGAATTTACTGAGCGGTGCGTAGGCCTTGTCTTTGTCGATCGACAGGCCGACGTACCAATCCGCCCCCGGCAAACCACTGATCGGGGTGAATGACAAAATACGGTCCTGGCCGTTGAGCACAACGTCCTGGCTGACCTTCTCGATACGCAGGCTGGTGCCTGGGTAGATGTCCTTGAGGTTCTTCATCACCTGGTCCTGATCGGGACTGACGATGACCTGGCCATCGGCGCTGACCAGGAACGCATGGCCAATACCGCCGAAATCCACCGAGTTGATGATCTTCACCAGGGTTTGCAAACTCAGGTCACCGCCCACTACACCGAGCAGTTCGCCGTTCTTTTTGACCGGCAGGGCAATGGTCACGATTTGCCCGCCAACGGCCGCCATATAAGGCGGAGTCAGCATGGTTTTATCGGCGGCGACCGCTTGCTTGTACCAGGGGCGCTGACGAGGGTCGTAATCGTCGGGCATCTTGGCGTCAGGGCGCTGGGTGAATACGCCATTGGTTTGGCCGACATAGGTGAACTGGAAGTTCGAGGTGAACGCGGGTTGGTCGACCAGCCCTGGCAGGTCGGCACCGCTGCCCTGGTGAGCAACGTTTTGCGCCAGGCTTTCGAGGACCAGGATACGGCCACTGAGCCAATTCTGCACGCTGCTGGCCGTGAGCTCGCCCGATTGCTGGATAGACGACTCAAGGTTTTGTTTGATGGTGCTGCGCTGCAGGTAATCGTTGTAGAGGGTAAATAGCGCGAAGGCCAGAACCACGACGCCTGATGCGGCCAGTAGAATTTTATGACTGAACTTGAGATTCATTTCATCGACTTCTTTTGCCAAAGGGGGGTGAGCGTGCCGAGTGGACCATTCCATGTAACGGGGATAGGCCGGCTCTTCGGCCGCTCTATTTCGGTGCACGCATGGCTCGTCAGGCTTTCGGCCACGCCAGGAGAAATCTTAGGAATTTGTGAGAAGCATCCTTATTTTGAGTGGGAAACCGACCAGTGGTAGAGGCTCAGCGTTCGGCGTTGCAAAATTTTTCTGCCTCCCAGACAATGCGACTAATTATCATTTGTGACGTTTGGCCAGGCCTGCCTGAATGCCCTCTACTGACTACATTGCGTGCGAAAGTGTTGTACACACGCTTTACAGCACCCACCACAACTGGCTCAACACCTGGCTGCGCAGTCGCTTGGGCAATGCCGCCGATGCCGCGGACCTGGCGCAGGACACGTTCGTACGCCTGCTGCAAAAAACCGAACGCTTTGAGCTCAAGGCGCCGCGTGCATTTTTGCGCACCATCGCCCGGGGACTGGTGATTGATCACTGGCGCCGCGAAGAAATCCAACGGGCCTACCTGGAGTCCATCGCTCACTTGCCGCAGGCGCTGGCACCCAGCGCCGAAGCGCGTGCGTTGGTGTTGGAGCTTCTGGAGGAAGTCGCCCGCCTATTGGACGGATTGAAGCCCAAGGTGCGTAAAGCGTTTTTACTGGCTCAGTGCGATGGGCTGGCTCACCAGCAGATCGCAGAGCAGATGGGCGTGTCGTTGCGCTCGGTGGAGCGGTACATCGCTGAAGGGCTGTATCACTGTTATGTCCTGCGCTATGAAACCTGACGTCAATGGATAACACCGCGCGCTCCGGGCCGGCTCCCCAAGTGGTCAAACGGGCGATCAGTTGGGCACTGCGCCTGCGTAACAACCGTACGAATGTGCGCTTGCATGCGCAATGTGAACATTGGCGTGAAGCTCACGATGACCATGAATTGGCTTGGCAACGGGTGCAGGCGCTGCAACGGGAATTGAACAGCCAGATGGCGGCGATTCCTGGGGCGCATGTGGCACTGGAAAACGTCGCACAAGGCCTGGGCCGACGACGGGCACTGAAGGTGTTGTCGGGTGTGGTGTTGGTCGGTTCGGCGGCGTGGGTAAGCCGGGACATGACCGGCTGGCAGCGCTGGACGTCCGATTTCGCCACCGCCACCGGCGAACGGCGCAACGTGCAATTACCGGACGGCACACGCCTGCAACTCAACACCGACAGTGCGGTGAACCTCACCTTCAATCCGCAGCAGCGCCACGTTGGTGCGCGGGGAAATCCTGGTGACTTGCGGTTCGCCATCGTCAGCGCCTTTGCTGGTACACACTCGCCACGGCTTGCTCGAAGGCATCGATGGGCGTTTTACCGTGCGCCAAGACAGCGAGTGCACACGCTTGAGCGTGGTCAGCGGCAATGTGGCTATCCATTCACCAAATACGGCCGATGGCCTGGCGACTCAAGTGCACACAGGGGAAAGCTATCTGATCAACCAGACGCACGTCGCGTTATCGGCGCCGCGGACTATGGACATGGGCGCCTGGGCCGACGGGCTGATTGTGACGCGGGACATGCGCCTGGCCGACTTTGTATCGGAAGTGGGGCGCTACCGCCCGGGTTATCTGGGCTGTGCCGCAGAGATCGGCGACTTGCGGCTGTCAGGGGTTTTCCGCCTGGAAGACACCGACAAGTTGCTGGCGATCGTTGCGCGAACACTGCCCGTTCAAGTGCGCTATCGCACGCGTTGGTGGGTGAGCCTGGAACGCCTGGCCTGATTTTCCTGTTTTTTTGGCGGCTTTTTTCCGTGAGCCCGGCTTAGACAGTAAGCCTCTTCATCTGCCTACCGGCCTCTACGGACCTTGATCATGACTGTGCGTTTTCTCAACGATTCACCAGACTCCTCCTACCCTCTTTTGGCCAAGGCCATACGCGTAGCGTTACTGTCTACGGCAGTGGGCATGGGCGCGGTTCCGCTGGTCGGCATGGCTGCGCAAGCGGGCAGCGAGCACATTCATCAACGCTACGACATCCCTGCCGGCCCGCTGAGCGACGCGCTCAATCAGTTCGCCCGTCAGGCGGGCATTACGCTTGCCGGCACTCCAGCGCAGACACAGGGCCTGGAGTCACCAGGGCTGCACGGTGAATATTCCCCTGAACAGGGCCTGAATTATTTGCTCAATGGCTCGGGGTTGCAGGCCGCCTCACAGGATGGTGCCAGCTTCGTCCTGCAGCCGCTGCCGCAAAGCAGCACGCTGACGTTGCCCACCACCGACATCAAAGGCTTCGCCCTGGGTAATGCGCTGGGCAGCATGGACGGCTACAACGCGACGCACAGTCAGATCGCCACCAAGACCAGTACGGCGCTGCTGGAAACCTCGCAAACCGTCTCCGTGGTCACACGTGAACAGATGGACGACCAGGGCTCTCAGACGGTGGCCCAAACCATGCGTTACACCCCTGGCGTGCTGACCAACCCCTATGGCGCAACTCACCGCTATGACTATGTGGCGATGCGCGGCTTTAACGATGGCTCGGTCGATAACATCTACCTGGATGGCTTGAAGTCCATGGGGGACAGCGGTACTTACAGCACCATGCAGGTGGACCCGTATTTTCTTGAACGCGTGGACATTCTGAAAGGGCCATCTTCTGTGCTGTACGGACGCAGCTCGCCTGGAGGTCTGGTTGCACTGACCAGCAAGAAGCCGTTGTATGAGCCCTACCATCAAGTGCAAGCGACAATCGGCAGTAACGGGCAACGCGGGATGGGTTTTGACCTCAGCGGGCCGGTGGACGATGACAAGCGCGTCGCCTATCGGCTGACCGGGCTGGCGGATAAGTCCGACACACAATTCGACCACGCCAAAGAAAAACGCTACGCACTGGCGCCGACAGTGAGCATCGACTTTACCGAAGACACTTCACTGACACTGCAAGCGTATTTACAGCACGACCCTGAGGGTGGTTATCACGGTGGTATGCCGGCGGACGGCGCACTGCATCAGCGTAATGGCCAGCGTATCTCCAACCACTTTTTCGAAGGTGAGCCTGGTGTAGATGGGTACAAGCGTGACCAGCAGTCGTTTGGCTATCAGTTCGAACATCGCTTCAACGATGTGTTTACTGCGCGACAGAACTTCCGCTATCTCGACTCCAAGGTCAAGTTGGACCAGGTATATGCCTATGGCTGGACCACGCCGACCAGCAATGAGCTGAACCGCTATTACTCCGGCGGTGATGAAAAGCTGCATGCGTTCATTATCGACAATATGCTGCAGGCGGAATTTTTTACCGGAGCAACCAAACATACGGTGCTGATGGGCGCGGATTATCAGCGGCGTAAAACAGTCGTGGACTGGACCAGCGGTTCACTGCAACCGATCAACGCGTTTAGCCCGGTCTATGGCAATTCGGCGATCAGCAATGCCAACCTGACCAGTTATCTACGACGACTGGAGCAGACGGGCGTCTATCTTCAAGACCTGATTGAGATGGATAAATGGCGGTTCTCCCTGGGACTGCGCCAGGACTGGGTAGAGACGTCGGATGAAAACCGTATCGCCGAAGCGGGCCGACCGTTGGGTACGCAGATCAGTGACAAACGTACCAAGCTGACGGGTCGGGCGGGGGCGTTGTACCTGTTTGATAACGGCCTGGCGCCGTATGTCAGTTACTCGGAATCCTTCAATCCGAACTCTTATTCCGACAGTGCGGGCAACCCGCTGGCACCGACTAACGGGACACAGTGGGAGGCGGGTTTGAAGTATCAGCCGCCGGGAACTGACGACCTGTTTACCGCATCGTTGTTTCGCATCGACCAGGAAAACCTGGCTACCAAGCTACCGCAGGAAAACTTCTATCGTGCGGTAGGCGCCGTCCGCTCCCAAGGACTGGAGCTGGAAGCCCATATGCAACTGACCGATAACCTGAAGCTTTTAGGCAGCTATACCTTCACCGACATCAAGTACTCCAAGTCGATGGTGAGTACCTTGAGCTCCGCCGACAATCTGATAGAGAACAAAAGCAACTCGCCGACCCAGGCGCCTCGGCATATGGCGTCGGTATGGGCGGACTACAGATTCAATAACGGCGCCTTGGACGGTATGCGTCTGGGCGGGGGCGTGAGATATGTCGGGTACAGTTGGGCAGATGCCGAGAACACCATGAAAGTGCCCGCCTATACGTTGTTTGACGCTTCGGTAGGGTACGACCTGGGCAAGGTAGGCCTGAAGGGTGTGGATGTAAGGCTCAATGCCAACAACCTGACCAATGAGAGCTATGTGGCGTCGTGTGCCAGCTTGAACTTCTGCTACTTGGGTGAAGAGCGTAATGTCAGTGCGACGGTCAGCTATCAGTTCTGACCCGTATAGCTTCTAACAAGCCGGCGCCTGATTCCAGGTGCCGGCTTTTTTGCGGGGGTCGTCAGGCTGCCTTTGTCCGGCCCAGACGCACACGTGAGCGGTCTGCAGCCGGGGAATTATCATCCCCCCTAAACGACAAAACCCCTGTCTGCGTTAGCAGACAGGGGTTTCGGAATTTAATCTTGACGATGACCTACTCTCACATGGGGAAACCCCACACTACCATCGGCGATGCATCGTTTCACT
>NZ_FNOX01000008.1:152388-393259 GCF_900107155.1 Pseudomonas salomonii | reverse complement strand
CCCTTCAAGTACGACTGGGCCTGGCAAAAGTACCTCGACGGCTGCGCCAACCACTGGATGCCGCAAGAGGTCAACATGACCGCCGACATCGCCCTGTGGAAAAACCCCGAAGGCCTCACCGACGACGAACGCCGCATCGTCATGCGCAACCTCGGCTTCTTCTCCACCGCCGACTCGCTGGTTGCCAACAACCTGGTCCTGGCCGTGTACCGCCTGATCACCAACCCGGAGTGCCGCCAGTACATCCTGCGCCAGGCCTTCGAAGAAGCGATCCACACCCACGCCTACCAGTACTGCATCGAATCGCTGGCCATGGATGAAGGCGAGATCTTCAACATGTACCACGAGATTCCATCGGTCGCCAAAAAGGCCGCCTGGGGCCTCAAATACACCCGTTCGATCTCCGATCCAAAGTTCGAAACCGGCACCGTCGAAACCGACAAAGAACTGCTGCGCAACCTGGTCGCCTACTACTGCGTGCTGGAAGGCATCTTCTTCTACTGCGGCTTTACCCAGATCCTGTCCATGGGCCGCCGCAACAAAATGACCGGCGTGGCCGAACAGTTCCAGTACATCCTGCGCGATGAGTCGATGCACCTGAACTTCGGTATCGATGTGATCAACCAGATCAAAATCGAAAACCCGCATTTGTGGGATGCCGAGATGAAGGAAGAAGCGACCCAGATGATTTTGCAGGGCACGCAGCTGGAGATTGAATATGCGCGCGATACCATGCCGCGTGGGGTGTTGGGGATGAATGCGGCGATGATGGAGGATTATCTGAAGTTCATCGCGAACCGTCGTCTGTCGCAGATTGGTTTGAAAGAAGAATACCCAGGGACGACTAACCCGTTCCCATGGATGAGCGAGATCATGGACTTGAAGAAAGAGAAAAACTTCTTCGAAACCCGCGTGATCGAGTACCAGACCGGCGGCGCGCTGAGCTGGGATTGATCTATGAAGCAGATCTAAAACTGTGGGAGCGGGCTTGCTCGCGAAAGCGGCGTGTCAGTCGCTAGATACATCGACTGATCCACCGTATTCGCGAGCAAGCCCGCTCCCACATTAGGTCCGTGGTGTTCTACAGACTTTGCAAAATGCCTTTTATGCCCAACCAAACCATCAAAACGCCCTGCGTCGGCCTGTGCTCCACCGTTTACGGCGACCTGGTCTGCCGGGGCTGCAAGCGTTATCACCATGAAGTCATTCAATGGAATGGCTACAACGCCGAGGAAAAACAGGCGGTGTGGCTGCGCCTGGAACAGTTGCTGGTGCAGGTGATGGCCAGCAAGCTTGAGGTGTTTGACCCGCAGCTTTTGCGCCTGCAACTTGAAACCCGCAAAATTCGCTTTGTGCCACACCAGTCGCCGTACTGCTGGGCGTACCAGCTGATTGCCCGGGGCGCGCGGGTGATTTCCAAACTGGATGCGTATGGGCTGGCGCTGCTGCCGGAGTTTCGCGAGCGTCACCTGGCGGATTTGCGTGATGCGATTGACCGCGAGTTTTTCCTGCTGTCCGAGGCGCATTACGAGCGCTATATCGCACCGGGCTTTCTGCGTGAGTCTTTTGGCGCTCCATTGATCGCAAGTATCTAAGCGGCAGCACAAAACCAATGTGGGAGCGGGCCTGCTCGCGAAAGCGAAGTGTCAGTTAGCACATCTGTAACTGATCACCTCCGGGCTTTTTTTCCAGTTTATGTCAGTGACTGTGTTTAAAATGCCGCCCGCTCAACGATTGACGCTCAACGATGAACCCAGACGCACTCGCTACCCTGCACGCCCATCTGCTCACCGCCCTGGCCAACCCGCCGAGTGAAACCCGGCGCCTGTTCCACGGCCGTGGCCGCTGCTGGCCGGGCCTGGAGCAACTGACGGTGGACTGGTTGCACGGCGTGCTGCTGGTCTCATTGTTCAAGGAACCCGAGCCTGCGCAGCTCGAAGCCCTTAAGCAGCTGCTGCAAACACAGTTCAGCGCTTACACCGTCGCCCTGCAACACCGCTACCTGCCGCAAAGCACCACCGAATGGCTGGCGGGCGAAGCCGTAGACGAGCTGACCATTACCGAGGGCGGCCTGCGTTACCTGATCGACCTGGGTAAAAAACAGAACAGCGGGCTGTTCCTCGACATGCGCTACGGCCGCAACTGGGTGCGCGAACAGGCCAAGGGCCAGCGTGTGCTCAACCTGTTCGCCTACACCTGTGGTTTCTCGGTGGCGGCCATCGAAGGCGGTGCCGACCATGTGGTGAACCTGGACATGGCCCGTGGCGCCTTGAGTCGCGGGCGCGATAACCATCGCCTCAATGGTCATGACCTGAGCCGCGTCAGCTTCCTGGGCCACGACCTGTTCAAGTCGTGGGCCAAGGTGACCAACAGCGGCCCTTACGATCTGGTGATCATCGACCCACCGTCCTTCCAGAAGGGCAGCTTCCTGCTGACCAAAGACTACCAACGCGTGCTGCGCCGCCTGCCGGATTTGCTCACGGCCCAAGGCACCGTATTGGCCTGCATGAACGACCCGGCCTTCGGTGAGGACTTCCTGATTGACGGCGTAACCCGCGAAGCGCCGGGCCTTAGCTTTGTACAGCGGCTGGAAAACCCGCCGGAATTTCCCGATGTCGACCCGCAGAGCGGTTTGAAGGCATTGGTGTTCCGTCAGGGTTGATGCCGAAACGTCTGACCCTTGCTACGCTAAGTGATACGCCGGGGCGGTGAACCTTATACCTCCCTTCCCGGTCGATACCTGCATTCCCCGGCCAGACTCGACGGCGTTACGTCGTCGGCTGCCCTGTTTCATCTTTTGGAGAGCCGCCCGTGATATCGACCCTGCATGTAGCCAGACTCAAAGCCTGGGGCGCCCACGGCTTTACCGCCACCGGCGTGGTGCTGGCGTTCCTGGCCACCCTGGCCTTGCTGGAAAACTCACCCAAGGCCTGCCTGCTGTGGCTGGGCCTGGCGCTGGTGGTCGATGGGGTCGATGGCTCGCTGGCGCGACGGGTCAATGTCAGCACGGTACTGCCCAGCTTTGATGGCTCGGTGCTGGACCTGGTGATTGACTACCTGACGTATGTGTTTATCCCGGCGCTGTTTATCTACCGCTATATAGACCTGCCGGACTTCACCCACCTGTTTACCGTGTCGGTGATCCTGGTGTCGTCGCTGTTCTGCTTCTGCAATGTGAACATGAAGAGCAAGGACAACTATTTCGTCGGCTTTCCTGCGGCGTGGAATGTGGTGGCCTTGTGCGTTTACATCATCCAGCCGGACGCCTGGGTGACCCTGGCCACGGTGATCGGCCTGGCGCTGCTGACCGTGACTCCGATGAAGTTTCTGCACCCGTTCCGGGTCAAGCGCTTTATGCCGATCAACATCGCCGTGACCACCCTCTGGTTGCTGTGCAGCTTTTTGATGGTGGTGGACTACCCCAATACCAACCCGTGGACGTTTGGGTTGTGGTCGGTGATGTCGGCGTACTTTTTGGGGATTTGTGTATGGCGCACGGCGTTGGAGTGGCTGGACAAACGTCACGGTTGATTGCAATTCAAAATGTGGGAGCGGGCTTGCTCGCGAAAGCGGTGGATCAGTTATAGATGTGCTAACTGACACTCCGCCTTCGCGAGCAAGCCCGCTCCCACATTTGGATCGCGTAGACCCGCTAGATCCAAGTAAGATGGCGATCTTTGGCGCAGCCCTTTTCTGCGCCCTGCCAATAATAAGCCCTGCCCATGCCCTTCGAACTCAGCGTTGACCTGACCACCCTCGCCATTCTTGCCTGCGTGGCCTTTATTGCCGGCTTTATCGACGCCATCGCCGGCGGCGGCGGCCTGCTCACCACGCCGGCCCTGCTCACCGCCGGCATGCCACCGCACCTGGTGCTGGGCACCAACAAGCTCAGCTCGACCTTCGGCTCCGCCACCGCCAGTTTTACCTTCTACCGGCGCAAGCTGTTCCACCCGCGCCAATGGGTACACGCCATCGTCGGCACGCTGGTCGGCGCATTGGCAGGTGCCGTGGTCGCCCACTACCTGCCCGCCGAAACCCTGAACAAAATGCTCCCGGTGATCGTGTTCGCCTGTGGGGTGTATTTGCTGTTCGGTGGCACGCCCAAGGCGCCGCTGGATGCCGATGCACCGATCAAGAAGAAATGGCAGTCCACCCAAGGCTTCGGCCTGGGCTTCTACGACGGCGTGGCCGGCCCCGGCACCGGCGCGTTCTGGACGGTGAGCACGATGCTGCTGCACCCCATCGACCTGGTCAAAGCCAGCGGCGTGGCGCGCAGCATGAACTTCGTCAGCAACGCGGCGGCGCTGTCGGTATTTATCTTCAATGGCTCGGTGGACTGGATCGTTGGCCTGGCGATGGGCTTCTCGGTAATGTGTGGCGCGTTCTTTGGCGCACGCAGCGCAATCAGCGGCGGCGCCAAATTCATTCGCCCGGTGTTTATCACCGTGGTCCTCGGCCTGACGGTGCGCCTAGCCTGGCAACACTGGTTCAGCTTGGCCTAAACGGCGCGCCAGGTAGAGATCGATCAGGTAACGCGCAATCGAACGTGACGCCGGCAACGGCGGCAAGTCGTGGATATTGAACCACTGCGCGTCTTCGATCTCATCGGCCTGGGGCACGATGTCTCCCCCGGCGTATTCGGCATGGAAGCCCAGCATCATCGAGTGCGGGAACGGCCAGCACTGGCTGCCCATGTACTGAATGTTCTTGACCTCCACCTGCACTTCTTCGCGCACTTCACGGATCAGGCAATCTTCGGCCGACTCACCCGGCTCGGCGAATCCCGCCAGCGTGCTGTACACGCCCGTGACAAAACGCGGCGAACGCGCCAGCAGGATCTCGTCGCCACGGGTCACCAGCACAATCATGCTCGGCGAAATCCGTGGGTAACTGCGCAGGTCGCAGGCCTGGCAATACATCGCCCGCTCGCGCGGCACCTGCACCATCGCCTGGCCGCAACTGCCACAGAACCGATGCTCCCGCGCCCAGGTGCCGATCTGCGCGGCGTAACCCAGCACTTTGTACAGGGTGTGGTCGCCCTGCAACATAAAGCCGCGCAGGCCCTGCCAACTGCAACCCGGCACTTCGGCTGCCGCGTTCAGCTCCAGCAAGTACACCGGCTCACCGTCAAGGTGACCAATGCCATGCTCAGCAAACACCGACAGGTCCTGGCGCTTGAGCCATTCACGCGGGAACAGCGGGCCATTGGTGTCATGCAAAAAGCCCTCGCGGCTGCGGGCGACGGCCCAGCCGCCAGGGGCGTCATTGTCCAGCAGCGTTGTGGTAATCCAGCCTGGTGTCATATCAGTCAATCCACGAATTCGGGTTTCTGCTTACTCATATGGGCCGCGATGGCCACGCGCAGGTCGTTGGATTGCAACATAGCCGAGTTCCAGGTGGCAACGTATTCCAGACCATCATTGACCGTATGGTCACGCATGTAGCTGATCATGGCCTTGGTGCCGGCCACGGCAATCGGCGATTTGCTCGCGATTTCATGGGCGATTTCCATGACCCCGGCCAGCAGGCTGTCCTGATCGGGATACACACGATTGACCAGGCCGATGCTGCGCGCTTCTTCGGCGCCGAACGGGCGACCGGTGTAGGCCAGTTCACGCAACATGCCGTCGCCGATAATGCGTGGCAGCCGTTGCAGGGTGCCGACGTCGGCAGCCATGCCGATATCAATTTCCTTGATCGAGAACTGCGCGCCTTCGGCGGCGTAGCGCATGTCACAGGCGCTGATCAGGTCAATGGCGCCGCCGATGCAGTAACCCTGGATCGCCGCCAGCACCGGCTTGCGGCAGTTGTCGACCGCATTGAACGAGGCTTGCAGTTCGAGGATCTTGCGCCGCAGCAAGCGTGCGTTGCGGCCCACGTCCTTGCCAAAGCTATTGGCCACCGAGGCCATCATCATCAAGTCGATGCCGGACGAGAAATGCTTGCCGGCACCGCTGAGCACCACGGCGCGCACGGCGTCGGTGTCTTCGACCCACTGGAAGATGTCGATGATTTCGGTCCAGAACGCCGCATTCATCGCGTTGATTTTTTCCGGGCGGTTGATCTGCACATGGGCAACGTTGCCGGTGAGTTCGACGATGAAAGCGTGGTATTCGGACATGGCAGTGATCCCTGACTGGCGAGTAATAAGGCTCGAACTATAACAAGGGAACATGACGGCGCATCAGCCAAAAACGGGACTGGCAAACGTAATGAAATGTTGTGGCTGCCGGGTTTATGGCCTGCCGATACATTTCACCCAGGCACCGCACTTTATCGGCTATACACTCAGGGCCACTGCCTGGAGCCCGCTATGCCGTCCACCTTTCGTTCATCATTGATTCTGGCCCTGGTGGTCGTGCTGACCGGCATTGGCGCCGGGCTGGGCGGGATGCTGCTGGCGTTACTGCTGCACGGCATCCAGCACCTGGCCTACGGTTACAGCCTCGACAGCCTGGTCAGCCACGAAACCTTTTTGTGGGGCGTCACCGCTGCCGCGCCGGAGCGGCGCCTGCTGGTGCTGGTGGTGTGCGGCCTGGTCGCCGGGTTGGGCTGGTGGATGATTTATCGCTATGGCCGACCGCTGGTGAGCATCAAGCAGGCCGTGTCTGAAAAGATGCCGATCATGCCGCCCAAAACCACCCTCGCCCACGCCGTGCTGCAGATCATCACCGTGGCCCTCGGCTCGCCCTTGGGCCGTGAAGTGGCGCCGCGCGAAGTCGGCGCGCTGGCCGCGACCTGGCTGTCACAACGCGCCCGGCTGGAACCGGACATGCACCGTTTAATCGTGGCCTGCGGCGCCGGCGCAGGGCTGGCGGCGGTGTACAACGTGCCACTGGGCGGCGCTGTGTTTGTGCTGGAAGTGCTGGTGGGCGCCTTCAGCTGGCCGGCGGCGGTAATTGCCCTGGCAACCTCGGCGATTGGTGCGTCAGTGGCGTGGATCGGGCTGGGTGCGGAATCGCAATATGCAGTGCCGCATTTTGTGTTGAGCCCGGCGCTGATCGCCTGGGCCGTGGTGTGCGGGCCAGTGTTTGGCGTGGCCGCTTATGGGTTCAGCCGTTTTACCGGCGCCGCCAGGGCCAACGCCGCGCGCGGTTGGCGCCTGCCCGTCATGTCGCTGATCAACTTTACGATTATCGGCGGGCTGGCGATGCTGCTGCCGCAGATCCTCGGCAATGGCAAAGGCCCGGCGCAACTGGGCTTTGACAATGAGCTGACGATCGGCCTGGCCGCCATCCTGCTGCTGGTCAAGGTGTTGATCACCGCCGGCAGCCTACGCGCCGGCGCCGAAGGCGGCCTGCTGACGCCGGGCCTGGCCAATGGCGCGTTGCTCGCGATTCTGCTCGGCGCTGCCTGGAGTCTGGTGTGGCCCGGGGTGCCGCTGGGCGCGTTTGCGATCATCGGCGCGGCGGCGTTTTTGGCCTCCAGCATGAGCATGCCGCTGACCGCGATTGTGCTGGTGGCCGAATTTACGCGTATCGAGCATGACTTTCTGGTGCCGATCATTCTGGCGGTGGTGGGTTCGATGTGCGTGAGCAAGCTGTGTCAGCGCCGGGAAATAAGTGGAAAAAAGCCCGCCCAAGCGCCATCCTCTGCGCTTTAAGCCGCCCACTTCGCGGCGCTCGACGTTTAAAGGATATGCCCATGCTCGCCCAACCCCTCACCCCTGCCGATTTCGACTTCATCGACGAAACGCTGTTGAAATACGGCGACGATCATTCGGTGCTGAACCTGGCTGAACTCGACGGCTACTTCACCGCGCTGGTCTCAAGCCCCGCACAAGTGGACGTCGGTGAGTGGTTCCCGGCGATCTGGGGTGGGCAGAACCCGGCCTGGGAAAACGTGGAAGAGGCCCAGCGCTTCCTTGAGTTGTGCGTGCGCCATATGAATACGCTGGCGGCGCAATTGGCCACCGACGCGCAAAGCTTCAAGGCCCGCTTTGATGACACCGAACACCAAGGCCAAACCGTCACGCTCGCCGAGGAATGGTGCTTTGGCTATATCCGGGGTGCGGCGATTGGCAACTGGCCAGAACTGCCTGCCGAACAAGCGGCGCTGCTGGAGAAGATTTCCTGGTGTGCCGAGCAAGACAACTTTGAACTGCCGGCAGACCTGGACGTAAACGCTCACCAACAGCGGGCTCGAGCGATCGAACCCGCTGCGCGGGCGCTGCATGATTACTGGTTGGCCCAGCGTTAACAGCGCTTATTTGAAGTCCAGGTCAAACGCCTGATAGAACGCGTTGCCGGTGTTGGCCACGATCCACATCAGCACCACCACATGCCGGCCTTTCTTGCCCTTGGGCAGCGTGACCTGGTGTTCGACCTTGGCTTTCAGTTCATCGGCGTGCTGGTAGTACGGCACCTGGGTGTAGAAGTCTTCGAAAAACGGCTTGGCCTCAAGCTGCGCACGGCTGATGCGTTGCTTGGGGTCCCAGCCATCCTTGGTGATCAGCCAGCGATAACCACGGGTGACGTGGGCGGCGGTGTACTCCCACTGCACCTTGAACACCTGGCCAGCCTCGACATTCAGCAATGGCCAGGTAAACGGCGTGTTGAGCTTTTTGCTCATCTCCTCGTCGGTGAAGTTCAGGCAATCGCGGTCGTCGGTCTTGCCGCCGCTCAGGATATGCCCGTCGGCCGGCGGTGTGACGCTTTGATCATCGGTTTCATAGGGTGCCGGGAACGGCCCGGCGGTGAGCGCCGGAAAGTTTTTACCGCCTTCCATCTCGTTCACCTGCCAGTTGCCGAGCAGCCCGCGCTCTACCGCCACCGAACCACGGCTGGGCGGGGTCACGACGCGACCGTGACGAAGTTGGGTCTGGGGTTTGTTCATTTCATTCACTCCTTGATTGAATGTGCCCCGTCATGGGGCACACCTCGAACTTACCTTGGCGGGCGCTATTGTCCAACTGCGGCTCGCCTGGGAAAAATCGCACACTGCCCGCGTTTCGCTGAGTAAAGGGCGTTGTCCTGCATCGGATTTGCTGCTTGTCCTACGCCCACAGAAGTAGTTCGACTACAGGAGCAGTCCGTTCCCCGGACAAGTCGGCGACCGCCTCGAAATACGCACCCTGCCACGATCCCCGCTCGACAAGGGTGGCGTGTTTGGCTGATTATTCGGGTCCGCCCGTCGGCCACTCCACACCGCCTTGCCTTGATCAGGAGCCTTGTACCTTGAGTTCGCAGAAAACCGTGACCGTTACACCGCCCAATTTCGCCCTGAACGGCAAGGTCGCGCCCCCCGGCTCCAAATCCATTACCAACCGCGCCCTGTTGCTGGCCGCCCTGGCCAAGGGCACCAGCCGCCTGAGCGGCGCGCTGAAAAGCGATGACACCCGCCACATGTCGGTGGCCTTGCGCCAGATGGGCGTGAGTATCGATGAGCCGGACGACACCACCTTCGTGGTCACAGGCACAGGCAAACTGCAATTGCCCTCGCAGCCGCTGTTCCTCGGCAATGCCGGCACCGCGATGCGCTTTCTCACCGCCGCCGTGGCGACCGTCGAAGGCACCGTGGTGCTCGACGGCGACGACTACATGCAAAAACGCCCGATCGGCCCGCTGCTGGCTACCCTTGGCCAGAACGGCATCCGCGTCGACAGCTCGACCGGCTGCCCGCCGGTGACCGTGCACGGCGTGGGCAAGGTGCAGGCCAAGCGTTTCGAGATTGATGGCGGCTTGTCCAGCCAGTACGTGTCGGCGCTGCTGATGCTCGCGGCCTGTGGCCAGGCGCCGATTGAAGTGGCGTTGACCGGCAAGGACATCGGCGCCCGTGGTTATGTGGACCTGACCCTGGACTGCATGCGTGCGTTCGGTGCGCAGGTCGAGGTGGTCGACGACACCACCTGGCGCGTAGCTCCCACCGGCTACAGCGCCCATGACTACCTGATCGAACCCGACGCCTCCGCCGCCACTTACCTGTGGGCTGCCGAAGTGTTGACCGGCGGGCGCATCGACATCGGCGTGGCCGCGCAAGACTTCACCCAGCCGGACGCCAAGGCCCAGGCTGTGATTGCGCAGTTCCCGAACATGCAAGGCACCGTGATCGGCTCGCAGATGCAGGACGCGATCCCGACTCTGGCAGTGCTGGCCGCGTTCAACAACACCCCGGTGCGCTTCACCGAACTGGCCAACCTGCGCGTCAAGGAATGTGACCGTGTACAGGCGCTGCACGACGGCCTCAACGAAATTCGCCCAGGTTTGGCGACCATCGAGGGCGACGACCTGCTGGTGGCCAGCGACCCGGCACTGGCCGGCACTTCATGCAATGCGCTGATCGACACCCACGCCGACCACCGCATTGCCATGTGCTTTGCCCTGGCCGGGCTGAAGGTGGCGGGAATCCGCATTCAGGACCCGGACTGCGTGGCCAAGACCTACCCTGAATACTGGAAGGCCCTGGGCAGCCTTGGGGTTGCGCTCAGCTACTGAGCCAGCACGTCGGCGTAGGGAGGGAATGCACATGTCAATTCGCCAACCCTGCCCACCCGGCGTCTGCGCTTGCGACCGTGAACAGCTGTTGCAAGCGCCCGGCGCCGACCTGCGTATCCTCAGCCTGACGCGTCAGGAAGAGAAGAAGCTGGTCGAGCGCCTGGAAAACCTCCAGAGCCTGCAAGACCTGGAACACATGCAACAGCGGATGTTCGAGCAATTGGGTATCCGCGTGCAGGTGGCGCCAGGGCACACCGAGGTCAAGAGCATGCGCGGCATTCAGATCAACATCGACGAGCAGCCCGGCCTGTGCCGCAAAACCCGCCAGGCGATTCCGGCGGCGATTCGCCGTGGCCTGGAGAAGCGCCCGGAAATCGCCTACCGCCTGCTGGATGCCCACGATCTGTTTCGCGAAGGCTGACTACCCAGCCACCGTTTCGACTTCAAACACGCGCTGCCCGATGGCTTTTGCAGTGTGCAAATGCGCCTGCGCAGCGCCGCTTTCCGTTTCCAGCAGCAGCGTTGACGTCACCACCTGCGCCCCACAGTAATCAAAAATTCCGTAGTCGATCTGGGTGCTCATGGCCTTGGCATAACCGTGCCGATCGAACGCGCTTTCATCTGCCGCACCCAGCGCCAGCAGGTGCACCTGCACGTGCCGCAGTTTTTTCACCACCGGCGTATCGGGGCCGTAATCGATCGCCCAGCCGTTGACGAACACGCGGTCGATCCAACCTTTGAGCAGGCCCGGCAGCGACCACCAATAAATAGGAAACGCCAGCACCAGCGCATCGGCACGGTCGATGCGCGCCTGCTCGGCGAGCACATCGGCGGGCGGCTCAGCGCGAGTGCGGTGTACGAGGTGGTCGGCGGCGCAATAGCGTGGGTCGAAGCCTTCGGCGGCGAGGTCGGCAACCTCATAAGTGTGGCCGGCCGCCGTGAGCCCGGCCGCCACCTGTGCGGCCACGCTATGGGTGAGGGATTGCGGGTCGTGATGGGCTACTACGATCAGTGCGTGCATGACATTCACTCCATTTCGGGCTAGGCTGGGCGCTAGCTACTTTTAGTAGGTTACGCACTTTAAGTTACTTTTGGTATATAAGCATGTCAAGCACTGAATCCCCTGCCCCACGCCGCCGCCTGTCCCGCGAGGATCGCCTGCGCCAATTGCTCGACATGGCCTGGCAACTGGTGCGCGAGGAAGGCACCGAAGCCCTGACCCTGGGCCGCCTGGCCGAGCTGGCAGGCGTTACCAAACCGGTGGTCTACGACCATTTCGTCACCCGTGCCGGCTTGCTGGCCGCACTCTATGAAGACTTCGATAGCCTTCAGAACCAGGTGTTTGCCGATGCGCTGGACGCCAGCGCCGCCACTTTGCACGAGCAAGCCTGGGTCATCGCGTCGTGTTACGTCGATTGCGTGTTGTTGCAAGGGCGGGAAATTCCGGGGGTGATTGCCGCCTTGAGCAGCTCGCCGGAACTGGAAACGCTGAAGCGCAAATACGAGGCGATCTTTCTGCAAAAGTGCCGCGATGCACTGGCGCCGTTCGCGCCCAATGGCACTGTTTCCCAAGCGGGCTTGCGCGCCATGCTGGGCGCCGCCGAGGCCTTGTCCCAGGCGGCCGCCAGTGGTGAGATCAGCCGTGAGGAGGCGCAGCAGGAGCTGCTGGCGACGATTCTGGCGATGGTCAATCGCGGCACGGTGAACTGATTCATCATGTGGAAGCAGGCTTGTCGAATTATCGTACCGCTGCGATACCGAGGTGCCTGCATCGCAGGCAAGCCAGCTCCCACAGAAAAGCAGATCTTCGGTGTATGCAGGTCCGCTTTTCGCTTTTGATCTAACCACTCTTTTTCTTAACTCAGATCGACACCATGAAAACGTCAAGTAAGCTTATTTGTGTGCAAGCGCTTTCCAGCCTCTCACTATGGCTTGATATTTTTTTGATATTCACGGTCCCCGTCTATTTGTGGCATGCCTCGCCTTCGTCGATAGCGCTCCTGGCTTTTTGCCTAGGTGCCCCCATGTTGTTTCTGGGCCCTATTGTCGGAACACTTATAGATCGACATGACGCACGGAAAACGCTGGCAGTCGGTGCTTTACTCCGCATGCTATCTACCTTAGCCCTTGCCATGTCTCCAGACCTTGAGATTTTTTTGCTTTTTGTGATCTTGAAAGGCGTGTCAAATTTATTCTACTTCCCCTCAATAACCATTATGGTTCGGCAACTGATACTTGCTGAAGAACGCAAATCTTTTTTCAGCTGCGTCAGCGTATTTGACCAGTCAACCAAAATGCTTGCTCCGTTACTAGCGGGCATATTGACGATAATATTACCACCCAAAGACCTGTTCTTTTTGTCGGCTGCTGCAGTCCTTTTAACCTTCCCATTTCTGAGGTCTATCTGCCTAGCATTCAAGCCGCAAATTAATGACGCCTCGACAAAAACCCTGCCACTCTATCGTGACATAATAAGAGGACTTGCTATATTTAAAGCCTTGCCCTTTCAACTACGGATCGGCTTCATTTACTCGCTACTCACTTCACTTGCTTTAGGAATCTACGACCCGCACTTGGCATCCTTCTTAGCCTTCGAAGGCTTGCCTTCAGTTAATTTCTCGGTGATCGTCTCCGCTACAGCGGCTGGCGCGATAGGCGCCGCACTGCTGATAAAGTTCAAGTTTAGCCATTTTGATGAGCTGCTACTTCGGATGCATGCACTGGTTATTTTTTCCGCCGCATTGATCCTGACCGCGACCATGATTTTTTTCCAAATACCTGGGAGAGCCTATATTTATCCACTGGTTTGGTTTTTGAATGGCTTCGGTTATGAGGCTCTAATAATTTCTTCCAATATAATCCTTCAACAATTATGCCCTCCTGACACTATCGGAAGGGTCTCCATGTCTTTCAGAAGCGTCCAAATTTTATGCGTTATAATCGGACCTTCTTTAGGAACACTAATAATAGTCGCAGGTGGTCGCCCAGCACCTTTTATTGTGTCAGCCTGCATAGCATTTTTAACTGCTTCAGTGTCAATTGCCGTCTATTTATATGTGTGCAGAAAACAAGCACATACTCCCGTCAGTTAGTACGATTAAGCCGATTTGTCGCGCGCAATAGAAAACCTCCCAAGGGAGTTTTTTGCATTTAGTCCCGATGCTCACTTACAAACGACTGCACCTTGCGCGTCAGCTGATCAAGATGCCGATCCCGCTGCTTCTCGGCATCAACCATCGCGCGCTTGCCGTGTTTTTGCAGCAAGTACGTATGAATCTGCCGCACCTCCAGCGAGCTGTAGATCGCAGCCACGTCCAGCACGCCCATCAAACCATCAGTGCCGTAATCGCGCGTGTTCATCAACACCTGGGTGCCCCGCGCACCACGCACCTGAAAGCCCATCGCTTTAAACGCCGGCACTTTTTCCACTGAGCAGGCCAGCTCTGCGTGGGGGTAATGCGCCAGCACCTCGCCAAGCATCGCGCGCGCAACGCCCTGGCGCCGATGCGCGGCTTGCACGGCCATAAAGGCGATGCCACAGGCGTGCGGATCATCCTGGACGGGCAGGTACAGGCAAAAGCCGATCACCTGTTCGCCCTGCAGTGCCACCACCAGTTCAACCGCGATGCCCTTGGCGCCATTCAGTGCTTCAAGGTACTGGTGCACCTCAAAGCCGACGGCGTATTGATAGATGTTGTAGAGCAGGTTGCTCGGCGGCAATGCCACGCTGCTGATGTCGGTGAGGTTGTCGACCACCATCTGCAGGATCTGGCTGTTGATCGGCTCGGGGCTGGCGGTGGTGTAGCGGGTAAGGCTGAACATGCAAATTCCTGGGTTTAGCATCAAGGCAGCGGTGATTGTACCTGCTGCCCGCACACCTCGCGCAAACAGCCGCGCAACCAGCGGTGGGCCACGTCGGCATCCAGGCGCGGGTGCCAGAGCATGGCCACGGTGAACGACGGCACGACTACCGGCAGCGCAAAGCTGTGCAGCCCGTCGCGCTGATGGGCGGTGTAGCGTTCAGGCACGCTGGCGATCAGGTCGGTATCGCGGGCCAGGGCGATGGCGGTGGCAAAGCCGGCGACGATGGTGCTGATGTTCCGCGTCAGGCCCAGCGCGTGCAGCGCGTCGTCGACCTGGCCACGGTCGAGCCCACGGCGCGACACGTAGACATGCTGGCCCTGGGCAAAACGCTCGGCGCTGACGTCACCCTGGCTCAGCGCATGGCCGCTGCGGACCACACCGATCAGCCGGTCACGGAACAGCGCCTGGGTCAGCAGTTCGGGGCTGGCGCTGGCGTCGACCACGCCAATGGACAGGTCAATACTGCCGTCGCGCAGCAGCGCCGAGTCTTTGTCACTTTTGTCGACGAAACGCAGGCGCACGCCCGGCGCTTGCTGGGCGATACGCGCGAGCAACGCCGGGCCGAGGTTTTCCACAAACTCCTCGCTGGAGCGCAGCGTGAAGGTGCGTACCACCTGGCCCATATCCAACGCTTGCGCCGGGCGCAACACCGCTTGGGCCTCCTGCACCAAACGGCTGACCTGTTCACGCAATTCGACCGCCCGCGGTGTCGGCACCAGGCCGCGTCCGGCACGCACCAGCAAGGGGTCGCCGGTGGTTTCGCGCAGGCGGGCCAGCGCTCGGCTCATGGCCGAAGGGCTCAGGCGCAGGCGCCTGGCGGCAGCGGCCACACTGCCTTCGCTGAGCAACGTATCCAGAGTAATAAGCAAATTCAGGTCGGGCATACGCGCTCCTTATCAGGCGTTTGATGCAGGTATTAGCTGCAACCCATGCGTCTTCCGCCATAGTAGGCCACGCCGTAGAGTTGTGTCAGTTGCCTTCACTCAAGGAATCGTCCATGCACAACTCTTCACCTGGTGCGCTCGTCAGTCTGTCGTTCGCCATGTTGCTGGCCTCTTTGGGCACCAGCATTGCCAATGTCGGCCTGCCCAGCCTGGCACAGGCGTTTGATGTGTCGTTTCATGCCGTGCAATGGGTAGTGCTCGCCTACCTGTTGGCGATTACGGCGGTGATTGTCGGCGCCGGCCGCCTGGGCGATCGCTTCGGGCGCAAGCGCGTCTTGCTCGCCGGCTTGCTGCTGTTCGCCGTGGCGTGTGCACTGTGCGCGGCAGCCCCATCGCTTAAATGGCTGATTGCAGCGCGCGCCCTGCAAGGGTTGGGCGCAGCCGGCATGATGGCGATGACCCTCGGCCTGGTGGGCGACACGGTGACCAAAGCGCGTACCGGCCAAGTGATGGGTTTGCTCGGCACGATGTCGGCAGTCGGCACCGCCATGGGCCCCAGTGTCGGCGGGGTGCTGCTGAGCCTGTGGGGCTGGCCCGCGTTGTTTGCGTTCGGTGTGCCGCTGGGACTGTTGGCCGCCGCCCTCGCCTTTTATTGCTTACCGGCGGACCGACAGGCCAGCGCCAGCATATCGGCAGGTGCTTTCTGGCAGCCGTTGCAAGACCCGACGCTGCGTGCCGGGTTGGCGATGAGCGCACTGGTGGCGGCAGTGATCATGGCCACGTTCGTGGTCGGGCCGTTCTACCTGTCCCGTGGGCTCGGGCTGGATCCGGCCCGGATGGGCCTGGCCATGGCCCTCGGCCCCTGTGTAGCGGCGCTGACCGGCGTACCGGCGGGCCGCCTCACCGATCGTCTGGGCAGCCACCGCATGACCCTCGCGGGCTTGGGAGTGATGGCGCTGGGCGCGCTGTCGCTTTCGTTGACGGCGGGACTGCCCGCTTACCTCGGCGCCCTGGTCCTGCTGACGACAGGCTACAGCCTGTTTCAAGCCGCCAATAACACCGCGGTGATGAGCGATGTCGCGCCGACGCGCCGAGGCACCGTGTCCGGGCTGCTGAACCTGTCGCGCAACCTGGGCCTGATTTTCGGCGCTTCGGCCCTGGGCGCGGTGTTTGCCTGGGCCAGCCCCGATGTGACTCACGCAGCGCCGACCAGTGTTGCCTCCGGCTTGCACGTGACCTTCGCCGCCGCGTTGGCCCTGATCGTCACCGCCAGCACTTTTGCCTGGGGCCGCAACCGCGCCACGATCTGCCCGCAGAACACCCGTTGAGGCAAAAAAACAAAAAAGGCGTTGCCCCAAACCGGGTTACTTCGCGCATCATGGGCACTTTCAAGCTCAAGGGTAACGTCCATGCGCGTGCTGTCATTGATGATGGGTCTGACGACGCTGGCCGCCAGTTTGGTGTTCTGCGCCAGCGCGATGGCGAATGAAGAAAGTCAGTTGGTGCAACAGATCAACGAATACCGCAGCCAGGTGCAACGCTGCGGCAACCAGGGTTCCCAGGAACTGCCACCGCTGACCGGTGATACGCGGCTGGTGTTGCCGGCCACCAATGTCGGCGACTTGCAGCAGGCGCTGGCACGGGCCGCCTACCCGATGGTGAACGTGCAGGCCATCAGCCTCTCCGGCCCCAAAAACGCCGAAGCGGCGATGAAGGCCGTGCGCGAAAGCTTCTGTCGCGTGGTGCTGGACCCACAATTTGTCGATATCGGCGTGAGCAACAGCGGCCAGGATTGGCGCATTGTGCTGGCACGCCCGCTGCTCTCCAGCGGCCTTGGTGACTGGCAGACCGAGGGCAAAAAACTGCTCGAGCTGGTCAACGCTGCGCGTCAGCAACCGCGTCAATGCGGCACCCAGGCGTTCACCGCGACCACGCCGCTGTCGTGGAATGATGACCTGGCCAGCGCCGCCAATGGGCATTCGCGCAACATGGCTAACGGCAATTTCTTCGACCACCTGGACCATGACGGCCGCACACCGGGCGACCGCGCGGAACTGGCGGGGTATATCGCAAAAAACATCGGTGAAAATATCGCCGCCGGCCTCGACACCCCGCGCAAAGTAGTGGACGGCTGGCTCGCCAGCCCCGGGCATTGCGCCAACCTGATGAACCCGCAATTTCGTGAATTGGGCGCGGCCTACGCCATGGATCCCAAGAGTGATGCCGGCATTTATTGGACGGGGGTTCTCGGCGCGCAATAGAAGGCGTGAGACCCGTCTGCCCGTCTATTCATTTGGATAGAGCATCAAATTGCCATCACCTGTGTAATCGTGCTGAACTGGCGGCATTCATTCCGGTCTGTAGCTTGTTAGCCTGACCGCTTCAGGCCCTCGACAGACCGTGGTAAACAAGGTGTTCTCGCAATGATGAATTGGCTGCAAAGCAGCAGCGACATGGCTGAGCGGGTTCGCCAGCATGACTGGGCCAACACGCCATTGGGCCCGCTGGAGCAGTGGCCCGACGTGCTCAAGACCACCGTAGCGCTGTGCTTCGCATCGAGCTTTCCCCAGGCGATTGTCTGGGGCCCGCAGTTGATCACGCTCTATAACGATGCATTTATTCCTATCCTGGGCTCAAAACCCGATCCGTTGGGACGCCCGTTCAACGAGGTGTGGCATGAGGTGTGGGCGGATATCAGCCCCATCGCCGATGCCGCCTTCCAGGGCCATGCCACCTACATCGAAAATTTCCCTCTGGTGATTGAACGCGGCCCGACGCCGGACCAGGCGTACTTCACCTTTTGCTACAGCCCGATTCGCGACCCCGAGGGCAAGGTGGTCGGCATTCTTGACACCGTGTCGGAAACCACCAGCACGGTATTCCTCACCCGACGCCTGGCGGTGCTGGATGCCATCAGCCACACGGTGGCCAATGCGGCCGATGCCGAAACCATTCTGACCAGCACCACCCAACTGGTGGCCGAACACTTGCAGGTGAGCAACTGCGCCTACGCCGATATGGACGCCGATGAGGACGGCTTCACCATCCGCGACAATTGGGTAGCACCCGGTTCGCCCAGTATCATCGGCCACTACAGCCTGGCGGCGTTTGGCGAGACGGCGGTCAAGTGCCTGCGCGCGGGTGAGCCACTGGTGATCCATGACAACCTGCGCGAGCTGCCGCCAGAGGAATCGGCGTCCTTTCAGGCACTGGGGGTCAGCGCGACGATCTGCATGCCCTTGATCAAGAATGGCCGGCTGACGGCCTTGATGGCGGTACACGATAAACGCCCACGGTTGTGGTCGAGCTACGACTTGGCGTTGCTGCGCGAAGTCACCGAGCGCTCCTGGGCGCATATCGAGCGCGTGCGCGCCGATGCCTCTGTGCGTGAAGGCCTGGCAGCCTTTGCCGAACTCAACACCACCCTGGAGCAACGCGTCGAAGAACGCACCCTGGCACTGGCCCAGGCCGAAGCCGCATTGCGCCAGTCGCAGAAGCTTGAGGCCATCGGCCAGTTGACCGGCGGCGTGGCCCACGACTTCAACAACTTGCTGACCATCATCCGCTCCTCGGTGGATTTTCTGCGCCAGCCGGGGTTATCCGAAGAGCGCCGCCAACGCTACATGAGCGCGGTGTCCGACACCGTCGAGCGGACCAGCAAGCTCACCAGCCAATTGCTCGCGTTTGCCCGCCGCCAGCCGTTGAACCCGGAAGTTTTCGATGTGAGCCTGCGGGTCAAGAACATCGGCGAGATGCTCGAAAGCCTCACCGGAGCGCGTATCCGCGTGCAGCTGGAACTGCCACAGCGGCCGTGCCATGTGCGCGTCGACTCCAGCCAATTTGAAACCGCCCTGATCAACATCGCGCTCAATGCCCGCGATGCCATGGAGGGCCAAGGCACCCTGACCTTGCGCGTCGCTCCCCTGGCAAAACTGCCGCGCATCCGTGGCGATGCCGAATCAAACCAGCCCTGTGTGAGCATTGCCCTGGCCGACACCGGCAGCGGCATTGCCGTTGAGACCGTCGAGCGCATTTTCGAACCCTTCTTTACCACCAAGGCGGTGGGCAAAGGTACCGGGCTTGGCTTGTCCCAAGTGTTCGGGTTTGCCAAACAATCCGGTGGCAACGTCGACGTCACCAGCAACCTCGGCCAGGGCAGCGTGTTTACCCTGTATCTACCCGAGGCCGAGCCTGTGGCGGTGCAGGCCTGCCCGGTTCAGGAAGACCAAGGCCCGGTGCCCGACACTACGGCGCGTCACATCCTGATAGTCGAAGACAACCTTGAAGTTGGCCGCTTCGCCAACCAGATCCTGCAGGACCTGGGCTACCGAACCACCTGGGCCACCGATGCCGAGCAGGCACTGGCGCTGGCCGGCCCGGACGGCATGGCGTTTGACGCGATTTTCTCGGATGTGGTGATGCCCGGCATGACCGGCGTGGCCATGAGCAAACGGCTGCGCGAGCGCCGCCCCGACTTGCCGGTGGTGCTCACGTCAGGCTACAGCGAAGAACTGGCCGACAGCGGCTATGAAGGCTTCGAATTCCTCCCCAAGCCCTACTCCGCCGACCAGGTGGCGCGGGCATTGGCCAGGTCGATGCTCAAGGAATGACGCGCTACTGCGCGACGGCCACCTGATTACGGCCCATGGCTTTGGCGCGGTACAGCGCTTTGTCGGCGTTGTTCATCAGGCTGTGCAAGTCCTGATCGAGGCTGCGGGTGGTGGCCACACCGAGGCTGGCGGTCAAGCCTTTTACCGGCTCGGAACTCAGCCCCGAAATCGCCTGGACCAGTTGCTCGGCGATGCCCTGTGCGGTTTCCAGCGAGGTGTTGGGCAGCAACACCGCGAATTCTTCACCGCCGAGTCGACCATAAACGTCGGCCTGGCGAAACGAGGCGCTGATTACCCCGCCAATCTGGCGCAACACCTGGTCACCGGCCTGGTGGCCGTAGGTGTCGTTGATGTCCTTGAAGTGGTCCATGTCCAGCATCAGCGCGCTCAGCGGCTGCTGGTTGTGCCGGCATTGCGCGTACAGCAGGTGGGCCTGCTCGAAAAACGCGCGACGGTTCATCAGCCCGGTGAGCTCGTCGGTCTGGGCGGCGCGCGTGGAGATATGGTGGGCCCGCTCCATCTGCCGGGTCAGGCGAAAGGCTTTTTCCAGCGCATCCGAGAGCTTGCGTGTGGCACTGGCCACAAAGGTCGAAAACACCAGTACCGCAATCGCCACGCCGACTTGCATCGGCGCCGGCTGGAACAGCAACCACAGGGTGCACGGCAACAGCACCAGCGCCATGGAACCCAGGGTCATATAGCGATAAGCCGAATAACACGACACGGCGCTGACCGACATGCCCACGGTAAACAGCATGACCAGCACCTGGGAGACGCGATCATCCGGGGGCATCACCGCCAGGGCGCCGAGGCCCCAGGTGCCGGCTGACAGCATCAGCGTGACCCAATAACGGCGCTCCCAGCGCGCGGGCGTGCGCTCGCTGTCGGGGCAGCGAAACCAGTCGGTGAAGAGCTTGACCCGCACCAGCGAGGTCACCGCCAGCACCCCCAGCCAGACCAGCATGACCTCGTGGTCAAACCGGCTCCAGCACAGCCAGCAGAGCATGACGGCGCCCAGGTAGCTGCCGAAAATGGCCGAGAACGATTGGCGAAACAGCTGGTGCAACCGGTCGGTTCGCACCTGCTGTTCGATAAGTTCATCCGGGTCTTGCCCACGCCCAAGGCCGTTCATGAAATACGCCCGCTTCGACTGCCACGACAAAGGCGCCATTGTGGCACCCTGCCAGTAGCGCGGACAACAGAATCCACCACGCTAGAGCCCTTAAAGCGCTTCCGGCCGCAGAATCAACACGCCCAAAGGCGGCAGGTTCAGCGACAGTGACACCGGTTGCCCATGGCGCGGCTCCTCCTGGGTGAACACTTCGCCGCCATTGCCATAATTGGAGCCGGCATAGGTATCGGCATCGCTGTTGATCACCTCGCTCCAGCGCCCGGCAAACGGCACACCGACCGCATAGCCCTCACGCGGCACGGGGGTGAAGTTGGCCACCACCAGCACCGGCTTGCCGTCCTTGCTCCAGCGTAGCCAGGCATAAACGCTGTTGATTGCGTCGTCGCCAATCAACCATTGGAAGCCTTGGGGCGCATCGTCCTGCTCGTGCAGCGCCGGCTCCTCGCGGTACAGGCGGTTCAGGTCGCCGACCAGTTTCTGCACGCCGCGGTGTTCAGGGTATTGCAGCAAGTACCAGTCCAACTGCTGGTCGTGGTTCCACTCGCGCCATTGGCCGAATTCGCAGCCCATAAACAACAGCTTCTTGCCGGGGTGCATCCACATGAAGCTCAGGTAAGCGCGCAGGTTGGCGAATTTTTGCCAACGATCGCCCGGCATCTTGTCGATCAGTGAATGCTTGCCGTGCACCACTTCGTCGTGGGAGATCGGCAGGATAAACCGCTCGGACCACGCATACACCAGGCCGAAACTCAGCTCATTGTGATGATGAGCGCGGTACACCGGGTCTTGCTGGATGTAATGCAGCGAATCGTGCATCCAGCCCATGTTCCACTTGTAGTTGAAGCCCAGGCCGCCCTGCTGCGTGCTCTGGCTGACGCCCGGCCAGGCCGTGGACTCTTCGGCGATCACCAGTGCGCCCGGCGCTTCCAGCGCGACCACATCATTGAGATGGCGCAGGAAGTCGATGGCCTCCAGGTTCTCGCGACCGCCATGGCGGTTGGGCACCCACTCCCCGGCTTTGCGCGAATAGTCGCGATACAGCATCGAGGCCACCGCATCCACACGCAAACCGTCGATGTGGAAGTGTTTGAGCCAATGCAACGCCGAAGCCAGCATAAAGCCGTGCACTTCGGTGCGGCCCAGGTTGTAGATCAGCGTGTCCCAGTCCTGGTGGAAACCTTCCAGCGGGTTGGCGTATTCGTACAAAGCCGTGCCGTCGAACTGGGCCAGGCCGTGGGTATCGGTGGGAAAATGCGCCGGCACCCAATCCAGAATTACGCCGATGTCGGCCTGGTGCAGGGCATTGACGAAAAATCCGAAGTCTTCCGGCGAGCCAAAGCGTGCGCTCGGCGCAAACTGCGACAGCGCCTGGTAACCCCAGGAGCCGCCGAAAGGATGTTCCATAATCGGCATCAGCTCGATATGGGTAAAGCCCAGTTGCTGCACATAGGGAATCAAGCGCTTGGCCAATTCGCGCCAACCATATTGGCGCGACACTTCGCCAGCCTCGTCCAGTTCACACTGCCAGGAGCCGACGTGCAGTTCATAGATCGACAACGGCGCCGTGGCCTTTTGCTTGTCGGCACGCGCCTGCATCCATTCATGGTCTTGCCAGTCCACCTGCAACGGCGCGGCGACTTTTGAGGCAGTGTCGGGCGGCAGCTGGGTGGCGAGTGCCATCGGGTCGGCCTTGAGCGGCAGAATCCCATGGGCGCCGAGAATCTCGTACTTGTAGGCTGCACCCGCTTGCAGGCGCGGGATAAAAATTTCCCACACGCCAGACGGATGCCGCAGGCGCATCGGATGACGGCGCCCATCCCAGATATTGAAGTCGCCCACCACCGACACGCGCCGCGCATTCGGCGCCCACACCGCAAAACGCACGCCCTGCACGCCGTCGACGCTGGTGACCTGCGCGCCCAGGCAATTGCCGAGGTCACGGTGATTGCCTTCGGCGAACAGGTACAAGTCCATTTCACCCAGCAGCAATTGGCTGAAGCTGTAAGGGTCTTCGGTGATCTGTTCGCCGCCGGCCCACTGGATCTTCAGCAGGTAGCCCTGACGCGTGGAAAAATGCCCGACAAACAAACCCGGCACCTGGGTCGCATCCAGGCTGCCGATGGTTTCACCGCTATCGCGGGCCAACACGTGGACACTCAAGGCTTCGGGCAGAAACGCGCGGATAAATTGCCCGCCCTGCTCGTCATCGTGCGGCCCCAGGATGGAAAAAGGGTCCGGGTGTTCCGCGCGCACCAGCGCCTCTACATCTTTTGGCGCCGGCATGGCGGTCAACTTCGCTTGCAGCGGTTCTCTCTGTGTAAAATTCATGACGTCTCCCCACCGCGTGCATTATTCGCTTGAGATACCAGCCCGCTGAGCAAACCGTGCAGCCCTTGCAGGGGCACCGGCAACCAGGTCGGGCGATTTTCTGCTTCGTAAGCCACTTCGTACGCGGCCTTCTCCAGACTGAACAACGTCAGCGCTGCGTCCTGGCCGTTGGCATCCTGCCAGTCATGCGCCAGTGTAGACGTAGCCTGATGATAAGCCTGGATAAATGCGCTGCGCGCCTCACTCAGGTAACGGTCAGTCACACGCTTGCGGGCGGTATCCGCGTGCGGCGAGTGATCCACGCCTTGCACATTCAGGGCCATGGCGGCGGCGTAATCAAACGAGCGCAACACGCCACTTACATCTTTATACGGGCTGTGCTTGCCGCGCCGTTCATGCAGCGGGCGCGCCGGCTCGCCTTCAAAGTCGATCAAGTACGCATCGCCCTTGACCACCAGGACCTGCCCCAGGTGCAAGTCACCGTGGACGCGAATGCGCAAACCGCCCGCCGTGGCCTTCGCCAGGGCCTGGACACGGCTGGCAAGGGCTTTTTTCTGCCCCAGCATTTCACTGACCAGCGCCTGATCGGCGGGGTTCAACTGGTTTTGATGAAGTTTTAACAACTGCAGCGCGCGGTCGATCTGCGCGCCGACGTCCTTGGCCCAGGCCTGGGTGTCCTTTGCCGTGGTGGTCTCGGGCTTGAAGTCCTTGTTGGTGGTTTTCGCTGCCAGTACCGCGTGCATTTCACCCAGGCGTTGGCCGAGTAAACCGGCAAAATCCTGCAACTCGCCCAGGGCGTTGTAATGCTGTTCCTGCTCGGAAATCGCCTGGGCCAGCTCGTCGCGAATCGCGCGCTCCAGGTTGTTCTGAGTCCAGCTCCAGGCGTCGCCCTGGTTGCTCAGGTAGCCTTGGGCAATCATCAGCAGGTTGTCCTGGCCGTCGCCATCGCGGCGAATCATCGAGCCCAGCAACGGCGAAATATTCGGGTATTCGGCGGCCGTGAGGTAAGCGCTCATTTCCAGCTCCGGGTGCACCCCGGCGCTGACTTTGCGGATCAGCTTGAGCACCAGGCTCTCGCCCACCACCACCGAACTGTTGGATTGCTCGGCCGACAGGTAGCGCACCTGCGCCTCATCCGTCAGTTGCAATGCGGCCAAGTGCGGTGTGGCTTCAAAACGCAAATCACCTTCGTGGGTGTTCAACACCGTGCCCGCCTGCAGGCCCTGGATCACCGCGCGGATAAAGTGTTCCAGGCTGAAAGCGTCGGTCACCAAACCGACCTGACGCCCCCGGCGTACCCGGGCCAGCGCCAATTGCTGGGGCAAGGCACTGGTGAACTGGTCTTCGGCTAAAAAGCCGAACGGCAATTGATAACGACTGACCTGACCGCCGCTGGTCACCTCGACCTCGCTGAGCAGCACTGGGTGCTGTGGGTCGCCAAACCGCACGCCGTAGGCAATCCGCACCTGATCGATGGCCGTGTCTTTACCGGCAAACCAGCGCCGCTTGGGCAACCATGCCGGCAGCGAGGTGTGTTCAAGGGTGGTGCGGCACGGCTCGTCGAGTAACTCTTCCATGCGTTGTTTAAGCACCAGCGTGGTGAAGTCCGGCATGCTCTGCACCGGCTCCACATGCCAGCTCGGCATCTGGTTTTCGGCCGCCAGCACAAACCAATAGAAACCGTACGGCGCCAACGTCAGCAGGAAATTCAGCTGGCCGATGGGCGGGAACGCGTTACCGCCGAGCATCTCCACTGGCACCATGCCGGCGAAAGCGGACAAGTCCAACTCGGCCGCCTGGGCGCTGCGCGACACGTTGGCCACGCACAGGATGGTTTCCGTGCGGCCATCGTCGCCGGTGAACTCACGGGTATACGCCAGGATGCGGCGGTTGCTCGGCGAGAGCATTTTCAGGCTGCCACGCCCAAAAGCCTTGGACTGCTTACGCACCGCCAACATGCGCCGGGTCCAGTTCAGCAGTGAATGCGGGTCCTGGGCCTGGGTTTCGACGTTGACCGACAGGTAGCCATATTGCGGGTCCATGATCGGCGGCAGCACCAGGCTGGCCGGGTCGGCGCGCGAGAAGCCGCCGTTACGGTCGATGGACCACTGCATCGGCGTGCGCACGCCGTCGCGGTCGCCCAGGTAGATATTGTCGCCCATGCCGATTTCATCGCCGTAGTACAAGGTCGGGGTGCCGGGCATCGACAGCAACAGGCTGTTGAGCAATTCAACGCGGCGACGGTCACGCTCCATCAGCGGTGCCAGGCGCCGACGAATACCCAGGTTGATGCGCGCGCGGCGGTCGGCGGCGTAGTAGTTCCACAGGTAGTCGCGCTCTTTGTCGGTGACCATCTCCAGGGTCAGTTCATCATGGTTGCGCAGGAAGATCGCCCATTGGCAGTTAGCGGGGATCTCCGGGGTCTGGCGCAAAATATCGGTAATCGGGAAACGATCTTCCTGGGCCAGCGCCATATACATGCGCGGCATCAGCGGGAAGTGGAAGGCCATATGGCATTCATCGCCGTCGTCGCCTTTTTTGTCACCGAAGTACAGCTGGGTATCTTCCGGCCACTGGTTGGCTTCGGCCAGCAGCATGCGGTCGGGGTAATGCGCGTCGATCTCGGCGCGGATCTGCTTGAGCACGCCGTGGGTTTCCGGCAGGTTCTCGTTATTGGTGCCATCGCGTTCGATCAGGTAGGGAATGGCGTCCAGACGCAGGCCATCGATGCCCATGTCCAGCCAGTAGCGCATCACCGACAGCACGGCTTTCATCACTTGCGGGTTATCGAAGTTGAGGTCCGGCTGGTGCGAGTAGAACCGGTGCCAGAAGTACTGGCCGGCGACCGGGTCCCAGGTCCAGTTGGACTTTTCGGTGTCGAGGAAAATGATGCGGGTGCCATCGTACTTCTGGTCGTCATCGGACCACACGTAGAAGTCCCGCGCCGCCGAGCCCGGCTTGGCCTTGCGCGCCCGCTGGAACCAGGGATGCTGGTCGGAAGTGTGGTTGATCACCAGTTCAGTGATCACCCGCAAGCCACGCTTGTGTGCCTCGCTGATAAAGCGCCTGGCGTCGGCCATGGTCCCGTAGTCGCTGTGCACACCCCGGTATTCGGCGATGTCATAGCCATCGTCGCGACGTGGCGACGGGTAGAACGGCAGCAGCCAGATGGTGTTGACGCCCAGATCGGCGATGTAATCGAGTTTGGCGATCAGGCCGGGAAAGTCGCCGATACCGTCGTTATTGGAGTCGAAATAGGATTTAACGTGAACTTGATAGATCACCGCGTCCTTGTACCAGAGCGGGTCTTTGATAAAAGTGGCTGGGGTGGGTTTCTTCGCCATTGGAAACTCCTGGAACACTGAAAAATCTAGGGTCTGGACGCCTTCAGTGTGGGAGCGGGCTTGCTCGCGAATACGGTGGATCAGTTACAGATGTATTGCCTGATACTCCGCTTTCGCGAGCAAGCCCGCTCCCACATTTTGATCTTCGTCCGATCAGGAGACGGTGATACGCCAGATCCCGAATGGCATCTGCGGCTCGATGCGCATCCATTGGTTCTTGCCGTACCAGGTCCAGCGATGGCCATTCATCAGATCTTCACCTTGTGTCTGGGCGTCGTCCGGCAGGCCCAGCTCCCACAGTGGCAATTCGAAATGGGCCTCTTGGGCGTTAAACGGGTCAAGGTTGACCGCCACCAGGATAAAGTTGCTGCCATCGTCACTGCGTTTGCCGAAGTACAGGATGTTGTCGTTCCAGGCGTTGTAGAGCTTCAAGCCCAGATGGGTGTGCAACGCCGGGTTCTGCCGACGAATGCGGTTGAGCTGGGCGATCTCGGCAATGATGTTGCCGGGCGCCGTGAAGTCCCGAGGGCGGATCTCGTATTTCTCCGAATCCAGGTATTCCTCTTTGCCCGGCACCGGCGCCGCCTCGCACAGTTCAAACCCCGAATACATGCCCCACAGGCCCGAGCCCATGGTGGCCAGCGCGGCGCGGATCAGAAAGCCCGGACGCCCGGATTCGTGCAGAAACCCTGGGTTGATGTCCGGGGTATTCACAAAGAAATTCGGCCGGTAGCACTCGCGCCATGGCGATTCGTTCAGCTGCGTGAGGTACTCGCTCAACTCGGCCTTGGTGTTACGCCAGGTGAAGTAGGTGTAGCTCTGGGAATAACCGACCTTGCCCAAGCGCGCCATCATCGCCGGCGTGGTAAAGGCTTCGGCCAGGAAGATCACCTCCGGGTGCCTGGAGCGCACGTCACTGATCAGCCATTGCCAAAACGGCAGCGGCTTGGTGTGCGGGTTATCCACACGAAAGGTTTTCACGCCCTCTTTGACCCAACCCACAACAATGTCGCGCAATTCGGTCCACAGGCTCGGGATCGAGTCGGCGGCGTAGAAGTCGACGTTAACGATGTCCTGGTATTTCTTCGGCGGGTTTTCGGCGTATTTGATCGTGCCGTCCGGGCGCCAGTTGAACCAGCCTGGGTGCTGCTTGAGCCACGGGTGGTCCTGGGAGCACTGGATGGCAAAGTCCAGGGCGATTTCCAGGCCATGTTCGGCGGCGGCCTTGACCAGCCGGCGGAAGTCGTCGCGGCTGCCCAGCTGCGGGTGGATGGCTTCATGGCCGCCCTCCTCGCTGCCAATCGCATAAGGGCTGCCGGGATCATCGGCGCCTGCGGTCAGCGAGTTATTCTTGCCCTTGCGATGGCTGCGGCCGATCGGATGGATCGGCGGAAAGTACAGCACGTCAAAGCCCATGTCATGGATCATCGACAGCCGCGCATGCACGTCATTGAAGGTGCCATGGCGGGCCGGATCGTCGGTGATCGAGCGCGGAAACAGCTCGTACCAACTGGCAAATTGCGCGGCCTCGCGCTCCACGTCGATCGGGTAGACCGTGCTGACGCTCAAGTAGGCACGGTGGTCGGCCTGGGTCATCAAATGTGCACTGTCTTCGTGCAGGAACTGCGCGACCTGCTCGGTTTCCAGCAGGCCCGACAGTTCATGGTGCAACAGCATCAGGCGGTCGCGCAGCTCATTGTCGCTGCGCTCGGCGGCCTGCAACACCAGGCTGCGGCCCTCCTGCAGTTCGAGGCTGACCGGCACCCCGGCCTCATGTTTTTTGCGCAACTCGTAGCAGAAACTTACGAAGGTATCGATCCAGGCTTCAATACAGTATTCGTGCGGACCCTGCTGGGCCACGGTGAACGCGCCTTCCCAGCCATTGTTGCCCACATCGGTCATCACTACGCTGTGCCAGCTTTCGTCCTGCAGCGGGCGCCAGCGGATCAGCACGGCCAGCTTGTCATGGCCGTCGGCAAATACCTTGCTGGTGACGTTGACGCGCTGGCCGACCACGGCCTTCACTGCAAATTCACCGCCGTCAATCACGGGTGTGGTGCTTTCAATCGCGATCCTGGGCAGCAGCAACGCCTGGGACAGCGGCAATATGGAGTCTTCTGGAGTCAGTGTTTCAGCAGTCATCGAGCATCTTCCCCTTACGCCCTGTGGACGCTCTTTGCTTGATCCGAATTCTGAGACGGCACCGCTCTCCCTGAGCAGGGCCGTAATAGGTCCGAGCCTGGGCTGCGATGAAAAGTTCAGGTGGATGTACCGCCATTGGGCGGGAATCAAACCTGCCCGGCGGTTGTCCACCGATAGAGCAAAGCACAAAGGAGGCCACACCGATGAATATCCCGATCCCGGCTGAAACCCCGGACCCGAATATCGACAATCCAACGCTGCCGCCGAGTGAACCGGAACCGATCCCGGAGAAGGAACCACCGGAAAACCTGCCGCCACCCGTGGAGGAACCGCCCACAACCATGCCGCCGGTGATTGTTCAACCTTGTTGATCAACGCCATCACTCACACGCGTACTCGCGTCAGAATGCCTGCCTTAAAAACGCATTAACCTGCGCGTACAGGCGAAATGGCCTACATCTCGCCTGTGCGCCTATTGCTACAGTCCTACTCGCGATTACTTGAGCACCTTTTATTTTTCCCCTTCTTGAACGCGAGCAGGTTAATACCATGTCGGACATTAATGTGAAGCAGGGCCGCCACCAACACGTAGAGTCAGAGGTTTCCATCAGCCGGCGTTATCTCAAGGAGTTTAAAGCCAGACTCACAGAGGACGATATCGCCCAGGTTTTGCGCGCCCCCAACGACCTGAAGTCGCGAAAAGTGCTCAATGACATGCGCGTGCACTTCAGCCAGGAAAGTGTCGACTCCATGTTGAAAGAACCAGACGCAGAGGAAGTTGCTCACCTCCTGACGGACATCGGCAAGTTTCTGCAAAAAAACAGCGACGAGGAATGCGTAAAGTTATCCACCCAACTGTATTTCAACGACTATCAGGCAGCCTATGACAAACAGAAAATCGCCTTACTGTTAAAGTTGATATCGGGTAAGGACGATTATGGCTTTCGCCATGTCTATGACTTTTTCAAAGGCACGGCCGGCGCATTCGAGCAACTGAATGGGTGCGTGAAGGACACAGCCCAAACGGTGATGGATATGAACACCATCACCGAAGCGCTCAACCCAAAACATATTAAATCAAGGATGAAGACGCTCTGAGCGCGGACTCAACGTTCCTTTTCCCAAAGCTTGACGATTTTGGGCATGACGCCAAGTACGACGAGCGCCAGCAGTGTACTCAAGACCGCCGTTGATTCACGCCCAACCCCTGCCGCCACGCCAATGGCGGCCGTCATCCACAACCCGGCAGCGGTGGTCAGGCCTTTGACGTGCTGGCCCTCTTCATCCTCCTTGCCCTTGAGGATAGTGCCGGCCCCCAGGAAGCCGATCCCGGCGATAACCCCCTGCAATACCCTGCTCATGGCGTCCGACTGGCTGCCTGACGTCTGCGGCACCAGCACAAACAGTGCAGCGCCCAAGGCCACGAGCATGTGGGTGCGCACCCCCGCCGCCTTGCCCTTTTGCTCACGCTCAAACCCCAGGATACCGCCCAGGATCGCGGCGATAAGCAGGCGAACGGTTATCTGCGTGAGCTGCTTTGCATCAGCGATGTCAGCAAATTCTGCGTGCAGGGTTTGAAGCACTTCTTGCCACCAGGCGTCCATGGTCGTTATCCGTTTTAGTGTGGTTAGACGATGGACAGCGCCGACCGCCAGTCAGTTGCCTGGAACACCTGGCACTGCGCGACGCCCTAACCCATAACTGCCCATAAAAAGGAGAGCACCATGCCTGTACGTATCGACAATCAAACGTGCTTTTTCAAGGTCGCTGACGACGGCCAGGAATACGCCCTGCCCGCCACTGATGTGACGGTGAGTACCGACAGCGCCAAATCCATGTCTTTTGTAGAGTTAAAAGGCAATCGGGTCTACATCACTGAAGCCGAAGCCGACGCACTGACCGTCGCCGGTGCCCAGGACGGTCGCAAACACTTGAAGGCGACCGACAGTGATTCGGTGATTTGATTGATCTGTATCAAACCGCGCACAAGCCAGCTGCGCCCCAGGCGCTACGGGGTGCAGCATATTGTCGCAGTGACGTATAAAAAGCCTGTCTGATCCGCTTTTTATCGACCCACCTGAGTCTGTTATGCAAACAGCTTGAAGCTCATAGTTCATTGGCCTGATGGAGGCTGATGAGCGAACGACCATGAGCGAAAGAATCCCAACCGTGGACACCTTTGAGCCCATACACCCAAAGAAGGTGAAGGCCAAATCCAGCGACAACCTGATCCATACCCGCAGTTTTACCGGCCTGTTCCGCACCTTGCGCGTGAGCGGCGCCGCTGTACTGTTCCTGGCGTTTTTGGCACCGTGTGGCTCAACTGGTCCGGGCGCCAAGCCGTGCTGTGGGACTTGGCCGAAAGCAAATTCCACATCTTCGGTGCCACCTTCTGGCCCCAGGATTTCATCCTACTGTCGGCACTGTTGATCATCTGCGCGTTCGGCCTGTTTGCCATTACCGTATTTGCCGGCCGCGTATGGTGCGGCTACACCTGCCCGCAAAGCTCGTTCACCTGGCTGTTCATGTGGTGTGAAAAGGTCACCGAAGGGGAACGCAACCAACGCATCAAACTGCAAGCGGCGCCCTGGAGCCTGAACAAACTGGCGCGGCGTTCGGCCAAACACACGCTGTGGCTGGGTATCAGCGTGCTGACCGGGCTCACGTTTGTCGGCTACTTCACGCCAATCCGCCCGCTGGCCGCTGAGTTGCTGACCTGGCAAATGGGCGGCGTAAGCCTGTTCTGGGTGCTGTTTTTTACCGCCGCCACCTACATCAATGCCGGCTGGCTGCGCGAAGCGGTGTGCATGCACATGTGCCCGTATGCGCGCTTTCAGAGCGTGATGTTCGACAAAGACACCCTGACCATTTCCTACGACGCGGCGCGTGGCGAAAGCCGTGGCCCGCGCAAACGCGAGGTGAAACCGGCGCAGGTTGGCCTGGGGGATTGCATCGACTGCCAACTGTGCGTGCAGGTGTGCCCCACCGGCATCGACATTCGTGACGGCCTGCAAATGGAATGCATCGGCTGCGCCGCATGCATCGACGCCTGCGATTCGATCATGGACAAGATGGGCTACCCCCGCGGGTTGGTCAGCTATACCAGCGAAGATCAACTGCAAGGTGGCAAAACCCACCTGCTCAGGCCACGCCTGATCGGCTACAGTGCCGTGCTGCTGGTGATGATCGCGGCGTTGGTGGTGGCCTTGATTGAGCGACCAATGGTGTCGCTGGACGTGACCAAAGACCGTGGCATGTTCCGTGAAAACAGCCAGGGGCTGATCGAAAACATCTACAGCTTGAAGGTCATCAACAAGACCCAGCAGCGCCAGGACTACCGCCTGGAACTGGTGGACGCCGAGGGCTTCCAGTTGCAAGGCAAGACCCGGATCAGCCTGGCGCCGGGGGAAATCAGTGACGTGCCGGTGTCGGTGGCGTTGTTGGCCGATAAACCGGCGAGCAGCTCGCAGACCTTGCGCTTCAAGGTTATGGATGTGACTAAGCCGTGGATTTACAGCGCAGCAGACAGCCGTTTTGTGGCGCCGCTGAATCGTTGATTTCCAGCACACACATTGAGTCGGCGTTCAATTTTTTTAGAAAGTTAATCAGGCCCCCATGAAACGCTACGAAAAATTCGCCGACGACATCGCAGAACTGATCCGCTCCGGCGTGCTCGGCCCCGGCCAACGGGTACCGTCGGTGCGCTATGCCAGCCAGACCTACGGCGTCAGCCCGTCCACGGTGTTCCAGGCTTACTACCTGCTGGAACGCCGTGGCCTGATTCGTGCGCGGCCACGCTCCGGCTACTTCGTCAACACGCATGCGCCCAGCCCGTTTTCCGAGCCGGTGGTGAGTGAACAGGTGCACGAATCCACCGAAGTCGATGTGAGTGAGCTGGTGTTCTCAGTGCTCGACTCCATCAAGGACCCCAACACCGTGCCGTTCGGCTCGGCGTTCCCCAGCCCCATGCTGTTCCCGTTGCCACGCCTGGCGCGTTCGCTGGCCAGTGCCGGCCGCGAGATGGACCCGCGCCTTGTGGTCACCGACATGTCGCCGGGTAACCCGCAACTGCGCCGCCAGATTGCACTGCGCTATATGGTGGGCGGCCTGATGCTGCCGATAGAAGAGCTGCTGATCACCAACGGCGCCCTCGAAGCGCTGAACCTGTGCCTGCAAGCGGTGACCGAGCCGGGCGACCTGGTCGCTATCGAAGCCCCGGCGTTCTATGCCTGCCTGCAAGTGCTCGAACGCCTGAAGCTCAAGGCGGTGGAGATTCCCGTGCACCCGCGCGATGGCATCGACCTCAATGCCCTGGCGCAAAGCCTGGAGCGCTACCCGATCAAGGCCTGCTGGACCATGACCAGCTTCCAGAACCCCATGGGTGCCACCCTGCCGGAAGCGAAGAAACAGGCGCTGGTGGAGCTGCTGCGCAGCCATCAAGTGCCACTGATCGAGGATGATGTGTACGCCGAGCTGTATTACGGGCAGCACGCGCCAAAACCGGCCAAGGCCTTCGACACCGAAGGGCTGGTGATGCACTGCGGCTCCTTCGCCAAGAGCCTGGCGCCCGGCTATCGCGTCGGCTGGGTCGCTGCCGGGCGCTATGCGCAGAAGGTTGAACGCCTGAAGCTGATGACTTCGCTGTGCCCCTCGATGCCGGCCCAGGCGGCGATTGCCGACTACTTGCAACACGGCGGCTATGACCGGCACCTGCGCAAATTGCGCTACGCCCTGGAAGAACAGCAGAGCGCCATGCTGGCCGCGATCGCGCGGTATTTCCCGGCACAGACGCGGGTCAGCCAGCCGGCCGGCGGCTACTTCCTGTGGCTGGAACTGCCGGAGCAAACCGATTCGCTGAAGCTGTTCCAGATGGCCCTGGCCCAGGGCATCAGCATTGCGCCGGGGCCGATTTTCTCGGCGACCCAACGCTTCAGAAATTGCATTCGCTTGAACTACGGCAGCCCGTGGACCGAGGCATCGGAAAAGGCCATGGAAACGCTCGGGCGCATCGTGCGATCGTTCTAGGCTCGGTTGTTGCCTTATCTGACGCCATCGCGGGCTTGCCCGCGATGGCGCCTTGACTGGCGCTAAAGCCTCAACGGCCGCCGCCCAAATCGAGAAAACTGCCGGTGGTGTACGAGGCCTTGTCCGACAGCAACCAGATAATCGCTTCCGCCACTTCATCCGGGCGCCCGCCACGGGCCATGGGAATGCCGGACTCCAGCTTGCTGACGCGGTCCGGGTCACCGCTCAGGGCGTGGAAGTCGGTAAAGATGTAGCCAGGGCGCACCGCGTTGACACGGATCCCTTCACCCGCCACCTCTTTGGATAGGCCGATGGTGAAGGTATCCAGCGCGCCCTTGGACGCGGCATAGTCGACATATTCGCCCGGCGAACCCAGGCGTGCGGCGACCGACGACACGTTGACAATGCTGCCGCCCTGCCCGCCATGCTTGGGCGACATGCGCAGCACCGCCTGCTTGGCGCACAGGATCGGCCCCAGCACATTGGTCTTCATGATTTTAAGAATGCGGAACTCGGACATTTCATCCACCCGTGACTTGTGCCCCACGGTGCCGGCGTTGTTGACCAGTGCCGTCACGCGCCCCAGTTCGGCGTCAACACGATTGAACAATGCGATGACTTCATCTTCGATGCTGACATCGGCCCGCACCGCAATGGCCTGTGCGCCCAAGGCGCGCACCTGGTCCAGCACACGCAGGGCCGCCGCCTCATCAGACTGGTAGTTGATGCAGATGCGATAGCCCTGGCGTGCAGCCAGCAAGGCCGTCTCGGCGCCAATACCACGGCTGCCTCCGGTGATGATGACGACTTTGTCCATGGGTGCGGTCTCCTGAATAAACCAACGGTTTAAGGTTGGATCCAAGAATACCCGTCATCCACGGCTTTTGTCAGGCGTCAGGGCGTCTTCGGCGCGCTGGATGTCGGCCATGAAACCCTCGGCCGGCAACGGATGACCCAGCAAGTAGCCTTGCAAGGTGTTGCACCCCAAGCGGGTAAGGAAACTCTGCTGCACATCGGTCTCTACCCCTTCGGCGACAATGCGCAGCCCAAGTGCCTGGCCAAGGGCAACGATGGCCGAAACAATGGCGGCGTCGTCGCTGTCGTGTTCCAGGTCCCGCACAAACCCACGGTCGATCTTCAGCTCATTGGCGGGCAGGCGTTTGAGGTACATCAGGCTTGAATAACCGGTGCCGAAGTCGTCGATGGACAGGTCCACGCCCATGTCCGACAGTTGCTGCAACACCGTCATGCTCGCATCGGCATCGCTCATGGCGGTGGTTTCGGTGATTTCCAGGGTCAGGCTGTTGGCCGGCAAGCGGTGACGCGCCAACGCCGCCGCGACACTCCTGACCAGCCCGGCATGGCAAAACTGCAGCGCCGAGAGGTTGACCGCAATGCGCCAGTCTTCATAACCCTGCGCGTACCAGACAGCCATCTGGCGGCAAGCCTCGTTGAGCACCCATTCGCCGATGGGAATAATCAGCCCGGTTTTTTCCGCCAGCTCGATAAACATCGCCGGCAACAACAGCCCCTGTTGCGGGTGCTCCCAGCGCAACAACGCTTCGGCGCCGACCGCAATACCGCTGAGCGCGTCGAACTTGGGCTGGTAGTACAGGCGGAACTGCTCGTGCTCAACGGCGTTGCGCAGGTCCTGCAACAACTGCAGCTGTTTGCGTGCATTGGTGTTCATCGACACATCAAAGAAGCTGTAGCCGTTCTTGCCCATGCCCTTGGCGTGGTACATCGCGGCGTCGGCGTTCATCAGCAGTTCCTGCGGGTTCACGCCGTTACCGGGGAACATGGCAATGCCGATGCTCGCGGAGATCTTCAGTTCATGCTCGGCTACCTTGAACGTACGATCGATCAAGCCGACCTGGCGTTCGGCCAGGCCCACGGCGTCGTCCGGCTGGCTCAACTGCACCAGCAGCACAAACTCATCGCCACCGATGCGCGCCAGGGTGTCCTGGCTGCGCAGGTCCTCGCGCAGACGCAAACCCACTTCACGCAGCAATTGATCACCCAAATGGTGGCCAAATGCATCATTGACCGGTTTGAAACCGTCCAGGTCGATAAACATCAACGCAAAACAACCACCCTGCTCCATGACGGACTGTATGGCTTGTTGAATGCGGTCGGCGAGCAAGGTGCGATTGGGCAGGCCGGTGAGCATGTCATGCAGGGCCAGGTGGGTGAGTTCCTGGTTGGCCAGGGTCAGTGACTCGGCGAGCACGGCGGTGCGGGCTTCAAGCCGGGCGTCGAGCAATGAGGTCAATAGCGCGATGATCAACACCGCCAGCGAGGTGACCAGCACCAGGTTATCCAGGCCCTTGCCACTCAGGCCCGTCAGCGCGGCGCCGCAGAAACTGTTGTCAGCAAAACGCGCGGCAGCCATGCCGGTGTAGTGCATACCCACAATCGCAATGCCCATCACTACCGCGGCGCCACCCCGCGCCAGGCGTACGTAAGGCGTATTGCGCCGCAGGTTGAACGCGATCCACAAGGCCGCGCCGGACGCCACCACGGCGATCAACAACGAGGTGCCAAACAGCGCGGGGTCGTAATCGATGCCAGGGGTCATGCGCATCGCGGCCATGCCGGTGTAGTGCATGCAGGCAATCCCTGCGCCCATCACCAGCGCGCCAAACCCCAACTGCCAGGCCGGCAGACGTGGCTGGCTGACCAGCCACAGCGCAAAGCCACTGGATAACACTGCGATCAATAACGACAGCGCGGTGATGCCCAGGTCAAACCCGAGAGCAAAGGGCAGGCGCAACGCCAACATACCGATAAAGTGCATGGACCAGATGCCCACGCCCAGGGCCAATGCCCCGCCGGTCATCCATATGTACACCACGCGCCCCCTGGCGGTCGCAATACGGCCGGCCAGGTCCAGCGCGGTATAGGACGCCAGGATCGCAACGCACAGGGAGATCACGACCAGAGAGGGGGAATAACTACCGATCAGCATGGGACTTCTCGAGACTGACGGGCCTGGAACGCCCGTGCCAAGTGGCAAAGCGGGCGATTGTAGCGAGAATAATTATGGCCGGTTTAATTAATTATCAAGGGGCCATTAGTGGCATTTTGACGCCAATCTAATGACCTTGAAATGCCACCTGCTTCAGGCCGCTGCGCCGAGTCATCTGCTTGAATATCAGGCCCGGTGCGACAGGATCGGCCACTTTAAAATCCGCGAGACGACTGAGTCGTTTGTTGAAATCTGCTCAGTCATTTCTTCTCAGCCAAGGACGTCTGCCCGTCCCAGCCGCCACCCAGTGCCGCAATCAATTGCACACTTGCCACCAACCGCGTCTGCAACAAGGTCAGCACGGTGCGTTCATTACTCAACGCCGTGGCCTGCACCGTCACCACATCGAGGTAGGCGATCAGCCCGGCCTTGTACTGATTCTGCGTCAAGCGCAGGGATTCGCGCGCGGCCTCCAGGGCTTCATTGCTGACCACCGCCTCATCTTCCAGCACCTTCAACTGGACCATATAGTTTTCCACTTCGCGGAAACCATCCAGCACTGTCTGGCGGTACTTGGCCACCGTCTCGTCGTAAGACGCCACACTACGATCGACCTCAGCCGAACGCTGCCCACCGTCAAACAAGGTCATCGCAAGCTTGGGCCCCACCGACCAGAACCGGTTCGGCAAACTGATCCAGTCCGCATAGGTGCTGCTGGAATACCCACCCGCCAGGCTCAAGGTCAGGTCCGGGTAATACGCCGCCTTGGCCACGCCGATATTCGCGTTGGCTGCAATCACCGAGCGCTCCGCCGACGCGATATCCGGGCGCCGCTCAAGCAATTGCGATGGCACACTCACCGGAATCTGCGGCAAGGCTGGAACGTCCTTGCTCACTGCCAGATTGAAGTTGGCCGGCGCTTCGCCGATCAACACCGCAATGGCGTTTTCCAACTGCGCACGTTGCCAAATCAAGTCGATCAAGCTGGCCTGGGTCGTCTTCAGTTGGGTCTGTGCCTGAGCAATCGCCGCCTTGTCGGAAACCCCCGCGCGGTACTGGTTTTCAGTCATCTTCAGGGAGCGCTGATAAGTCTCCAGCGTGGCCTGCAGCAAACGTGTCTGCTCGTCCATCACGCGCAGTTGCAGATAGTCCTGCACCAACTCCGATTGCTGGCTCAAACGCATCGCCGCCAGATCCGCCGAACTGGCCTCAGCCGTGGCTTCATTCGCTTCAAGACCACGGCGCAACTTGCCCCACACATCCGCTTCCCAACTCACGCCCAACTGCGTATTGAGCGTGTCGCGGATACCACTGCTGGAACTGCTGAGGCTGGCGTTGCTGCTGCCGGTGCCCTGACTGGCACGGGTTTTACCGGCACTGAAATCCACCGTGGGGAAAAACGCCCCGCGTGCGCTGCGCACCTGGGCCTGGGCCTGGCGGAAGCGCGCTTCGGCTTGGGCCACGGTCTGGTTGGCGTTATTGAGGCGCGTGACCAGCTCGTTAAGTTGACGGTCACCGTACAACTCCCACCAGGCACCACGGGCCAGGGAATCACTGGGGTTGGCCTGGCGCCAGCCCTGGGCTTGCTTGAACTGCGCGGGCTCGACCACCTCCGGGCGTTTGTAATCCGGGCCGATGGCGCAGGCGCTGAGCAATGCGCCGCACAGCAGCAGGCTGGCGATACGGGAACCACGGGGCATGCTCATGGCCAATTTAGTCAAGGTTGAATCGGTCATAGCGCAGTATCCAAGGCAGCATCGGTACGCACGCCGCGCCAGGCGTTGAAGCGGTGGCGCGCGCGGTCAAGATAGAGGTAGACCACCGGGGTGGTGTAAAGGGTCAGGATCTGGCTGAACACCAGCCCGCCGATAATGGTCAGGCCCAGGGGCTGGCGCATTTCGGCGCCATCGCCGGAACCGAGCAGCAACGGCAAGGCGCCCAGAATGGCCGCGAGCGTGGTCATCAAAATTGGCCGCAGGCGCAGCAGGCAGGCGCTACGAATCGATTCCAGCGGGCTCATGCCGTCATGGCGCTCCAGTTGCAGCGCCAGGTCAATCATCAGGATCGCATTCTTCTTCACCACGCCGATCAACAGGAACAGACCCAGCAGGGATATCAGGCTGAATTCACCGCCCAGCAGGTAGATCGACAGCAGCGCGCCGACACCGGCCGATGGCAAGGTCGACAGAATGGTCAGCGGGTGAACATAACTTTCATACAGAATGCCCAACACCAGGTACACCGCCACCAGCGCGCCCAGAATCATGAACGGCTGGCCCTTCTGCGTCGCCGCAAAGGCATCGGCGGTGCCGGCCATTTTGGCGATCACGTCTTCCGGCAAACCGACCTTGGCAATCGCCCGCTCAATGGCGGCCGTGCCCTGCTCCACCGTCACCCCGGGCGACATGTCGAAGGCGATGTTTTCCGAGGCAAACTGGCCTTCATGGCTGACACGGTCGTCGGCCAGGCTGTTTTCGTAATGGGCAATGGTCGACAACGGCACCCGCGCACCCGTGGAGGTGATCACCTGCATCTGGTTCAGGGTGATCGGGTCCTGGGCGTATTTCGGGTTGACCTCCATCACCACCTGGTACTGGTTGAGGCTGTCATAGATGGTGGAAATCTGCCGTTGGCTGTAGGCGTTGTTCAACACCGAGGTGACCATGCTCATGTCGATACCCAGGCGCTTGGCCTGGTCGCGGTCGACCACCAGCGTCACCTGCGCCGCACCGCGCCCTTCGCGGGCGTCGATGGCGGTCAGCTCCGGCAGCTCGCGCAAGGCCGCGACCACTTTCGGGTACCACAAACGCAGCGCAGCCAGGTCGCCGCTTTGCAGGATGTAGGAGTATTGGGCGCTGGTCTGGTCCCGGCTGCCGCCAAATTGCAGGTCCTGGTCGGCCATCAGGAACAGCCGCCCGCCCGGCACCAGCGGCACTTCCTTGCGCAGACGCTCGATCACCGCCTGGGCCGAGAGCTTGCGCTCGGCAATAGGTTTGAGGCGCACCAGCATCACCGCGTTGTTGGTGCCGTTGTTGCCGCCGATAAAGCCGGCCACGCTGAGCACTGCCGGGTCCTTGAGCACCGCCTTGCGGAAGGTTTCCATCTTCGGCTGCATCACATTGAACGACAGCCCGTCATCGCCGCGCACAAAGCCGATCAACTGGCCGGTGTCCTGCTGCGGCATGAAGGTTTTCGGTACCACCACGTACAGCGCGATGTTCACGCCCACGGTGATCAACAGGCTCAGCAGGGTCAGGCGGCGATGGCGCAGCACCCAGTCCAGGCTGGTGGCGTAGGCCGCAACCATGCGGTCATTGACCTTCTGGCTCCAGCGCTGCAAACCGGTCATGTGCCCCTTAATGTGCGGTTTGAGCCAGCGCGCGCAGAGCATCGGGGTCAAGGTCAGCGAGACGATCAGCGACACAATGATCGCCGCCGACAAGGTGATGGAAAACTCACGGAACAGATTGGTGACAATGCCGCCCATAAACAGGATGGACAGGAACACCGCCACCAGCGACACGTTCATCGACAGCAAGGTAAAGCCGACTTCCTCGGCGCCCAGGTACGCCGCCTTCATCGGCGGCACACCCTCGTCGATATGCCGGGAAATGTTTTCCAGCACCACGATGGCGTCGTCCACCACCAGGCCGGTGGCCAGGATCAACGCCATCAGCGAAAAATTGTTCAGCGAAAACCCAAACAGGTACATCACCGCAAAGGTCCCGACCAGCGACACCGGCACTGCCAGGGTCGGGATCAACGAGGCGCGGAAGTTACCCAGGAACAGGTACACCACCAGCACCACCAGGGCCACGGCAATCAGCAGGGTCATCTCGGCTTCATGCAGGGTCGCGGTGATCACCGGCGAGCGGTCCATGGCCAGGTTGAGTTTGACGCTGGACGGCAGCACCGCCTGCAACGCGGGCAACTGGGCCTTGATCTGCCGGACGGTCTCGATGATGTTGGCGCCGGACTGGCGGTTGATCACCAGCAGCACCGCCGAATCATTGTTGAAGAAGCCGCTGTTGTAGCGGTCTTCCACGCCGTCGCTGATCTTCGCCACGTCGCCCAGGCGCAAGGCTGCGCCGTTCTGGTAGCGGATCAGCAGCGGCTCGTAGTCCTTGGCCTTTTCCAGCTGGTCATTGGCCTGGATCTGCCAGTTACGCTCGCTGTCTTCCAGGGAACCCTTGGGCCGCCGCTGGTTGGCATTGGCGATGGTGTTGCGCACATCGTCCAGGGCCACGCCGTATTGGTCCAGGGCCTTGGGTTCCAACTCGATGCGCACCGCCGGCAAGGAACTGCCGCCGATCTGCACCTCGCCCACGCCCGGCACCTGGGACAGGCTCTGCGAGAGGATGGTCGAGGCCAAATCGTACAACTCGCCTTTTTGCAGCACGTCGGAGGTCAGCGAGAGCACCATGATCGGTGCCTGGGACGGGTTGATCTTTTTGTAGGTCGGCATGCTGCGCATGCCACTGGGCAGCAGGTTGCGCGAGGCATTGATGGCCGCCTGCACTTCCCGCGCCGCACCGTTGATATCACGGTCGGAGTCGAATGCCAGGATCACCCGCGTGGAGCCTTGGCTCGACGAACTGCTCATGGTGGTGATGCCGGCAATCGCGCCGAATGAGCGTTCCAGCGGCGTCGCCACCGTCGAGGCCATCACCTCCGGGCTGGCGCCGGGCAAACTGGCCGACACCACGATCACCGGGAAGTCGATCTGCGGCAACGGCGACACCGGCAGCAAGTTGAAGCTGACGCCACCGAGCAACATGATCGCCAGGCTCAGCAGCATGGTGGCTACCGGCCGGCGAATGAAAGGTCCGGACAGGTTCATGACTCAACCGGCTCCAGGCTTTGCGGCTCTTTGCGCCAGCGACGGCCTAGGCGGTCGAAATACAAATAGATCACCGGCGTGGTAAACAGCGTCAACACCTGGCTCACCAGCAAGCCGCCGACCATCACCAGGCCCAGCGGTTGGCGCAACTCGGCGCCGGAACCCGTGGCCAGCATCAATGGCACCGCACCAAACAAGGCCGCCAGGGTGGTCATCAAAATCGGCCGAAAGCGCAGCAGCGCGGCCTGATAAATCGCCGTCTGCGGGTCCAGGCCCTGGTTGCGTTCGGCGTCGAGGGCGAAGTCGATCATCATGATCGCGTTCTTTTTGACGATACCAATCAGCAGGATGATGCCGATGATCGCGATCATGCCCAGGTCATTGCCACTGAGCAGCAACGCCAGCAAGGCGCCGACTGCGGCGGACGGCAACGTGGAAAGAATCGTGATCGGGTGGATGTAACTCTCGTACAGCACGCCGAGCACGATGTACATAGTCACCACCGCCGCCAGGATCAGCAGCAAGGTGCTCGACAGCGAGGCTTCGAAGGCCTGGGCCGCGCCCTGGAACTGGGTCTGCACGCCCACCGGCATGCCGATGTCCTTCTGGGTCTGGTTGATCAGCTCCACGCCTTTGCCCAGCGCGACGCCAGGCGCCAGGTTGAACGACATCATCACCGCCGGGAACTGGCCGATATGTGCAATTGCCAGTTGTGCCTGACGCTGCTCCACATGCGCCAGGCTCGACAGCCGCACCTGGCCGCCGTCGGTGGTTTTCACATAAATCTGGTTGAGCGCTGCCGGCCCCAGGGTTTCACCCGATTGCGCCTGCAATACCACGCGGTACTGGCTGGCCTGGGTATAGATGGTGGAAATCTGCCGCTGGCCGAAGGCGTCGTAAAGCGCATCGGTGATGGTCGACACACTCACGCCCAGGCGCGAGGCCGCATCACGGTCGATCACCAGGAACACTTGCAGGCCCTTGTCCTGCAGGTCGCTGGCCACATCGGTGAGTTCCGGCAACTGGCGCAAGGCGTGCACCAGCTTGTCGCTCCACAGCGCCAGCAAATCGGCGTCCGGCGAGGACATGCTGAACTGGTATTGGGTACGGCTCACGCGGTCTTCAATGGTCAGGTCCTGCACCGGCTGCATGAACAGGCGAATGCCCACCAGCTTGTCGATCTGCGGTTGCAGGCGCGTGATGACCTGGGCCGCGCTCACGTCGCGCTGGCCGTGGGCCTTGAGGTTGATCAGCAAACGGCCGCTGTTGAGGGTGGCGTTATCGCCATCCACACCAATGTAGGACGACAGGCTTTCAACCGATGGGTCGGCCAGGATCACCTTGGCCAACTCCTGCTGGCGCTGGCTCATGGCGGCAAACGAAATCGACTGCGGTGCTTCCGATATGCCCTGGATCACGCCGGTGTCCTGCACCGGAAAAAAGCCCTTGGGCACCACCAGGTACAGCACCACGGTAAGGCCCAGGGTGGCGATGGCCACCAGCAGGGTCAACGGCTGGTGCTTGAGCACCCACTGCAATTTGCGCCCGTAGGCTTCGATCAACCAATCGATCCAGGCGCCGCTGGCCTTGTAGAAACGGCCTTGTTCTTCTTCCTTGGGTTCGCGCTTGAGCAGGCGCGCGCACATCATCGGCGTCAGGGTCAGGGACACCACCAGGGAAATCAGGATCGCCACCGCCAGGGTGATGGCAAATTCGCGAAACAGCCGCCCGACCACATCGGCCATGAACAGCAGCGGAATCAGTACCGCGATCAGCGACAGGGTCAGGGAAATCAGGGTGAAACCGATTTGCTTGGCGCCCTTGAGCGCAGCCGCCATGGGCGTCTCGCCTTCCTCGATGTAGCGCGAGATGTTTTCCAGCATCACGATGGCATCGTCCACCACAAACCCGGTGGCGATGGTCAGTGCCATCAGCGTCAGGTTGTTGATGGAGAAGCCCGCCAGGTACATCACGCCAAAGGTGCCCACCAGCGACAGCGGCACGGCGATCGACGGAATGATCGTGGCGCTGACCCGGCGCAGGAACAGGAACGTGACCATCACCACCAGGGCAATGGCGATCAGCAATTCATGCTGTACGTCCTTCACCGAGGCGCGGATGGTCTGGGTGCGGTCGGTAAGCACCGTCACATCCAGGCCCGCCGGCAAGTTATCGGTGATGCTCGGCAGCAACGCCTTAATACGGTCCACCACCTCGATCACGTTGGCGCCGGGCTGGCGCTGGATATTGAGCAGCACCGCCTGGTTTTCATTGGCCCAGGCAGCGAGGCGCTCGTTTTCGGCGCCGTCGACGATCTGCGCCACGTCTTTAAGGCGCAGCGGCGCGCCATTGTTGTAGGCCAGGATCAACTCGGCGTATTGCGCAGGCGAAACCAACTGGTCGTTGGCATCAAGCATGGAGACACGCGTAGGGCCGTCAAAGTTGCCCTTGGGCTGGTTGACGTTGGAGGCGGCGATCAGGGTGCGCACGTCCGACAGGTTCAAGCCGTTGGCCGCCAGGGCCTCGGGGTTGACCTTGATGCGCACGGCCTGGCGCTGGCCACCGGCGATGCTGACCATGCCGACGCCGCTGATCTGTGCAATTTTTTGCGCCATGCGCGTGTCAACCAAGTCGTTGAGCTTGGGCAGCAACATGGTCTTGGAGGTAATTGCCAGGGTCAGCACCGGGGTGTCTGCCGGGTTGACCTTGTTGTACACCGGCGGCGCCGGCAAATCCTTGGGCAACAGGTTGGTCGCGGCGTTGATCGCGGCCTGCACCTGTTGCTCGGCGACATCCATATTGATGTCGAGGTTAAAGCGCAGGGTCAGCACCGAGGCGCCGCCCGAACTGGTGGACGCCATTTGTGTGAGGCCGGGCATTTGCCCGAACTGACGCTCCAGCGGCGCAGTGACCGCGCTGGTCATCACGTCCGGGCTGGCGCCTGGGTACAGGGTCATCACCCGGATCGTCGGGTAGTCCACCTGCGGCAAAGCCGAGACCGGGAGCAAACGGTAAGAAATGATGCCGGCCAGGACAATGGCCAGCATGCTCAGCGTGGTGGCAACCGGGCGAAGGATAAACAGTCGCGACAGGTTCATGAACCGACCTTTTGCGCCTTGCCGGCGTTAGCGCCGGTCTCCCCTTTTGCCGCAGGCTTGCCTTGCAGGTGTTCGGTCGGCGTGGTCGGCACTTCGCTGCTGTCGTTGACCACTTCAATGTCGCTGCCGTCCTTGAGGCGGTCGGTGCCTTCCAGCACCACGCGGTCGCCGGCCACCAGGCCTTCCTTGATGACGGTGTTGTCGCCATCGGTATCGCCGACCACCAAGGGTTGCATCTTGACCTTCTTGTCGCCGTCGAGCTTGTAGACGAAGGTGCCGCTGTTGCCGAACTGGATTGCGGCGGACGGTGCCAGTACCACATTGTGCAAGGTGTCGGCCAGCAGGTGCACATTGACGAACTGATTAGGGAACAGCGCCTGGTCCTTGTTATCGAAACGGCCTTTGAATTTGAGGGTGCCGGTGGTCACGTCGATCTGGTTGTCCAGGCTCTGCAACACGCCGACCGCCTGCTGCTTCACATCGCCACGGTCCCAGGCTTCCACGGGTAATTTGTTACCGGCGTGGTAGCGTGTGAGCACGGTGTCGAGGGTGTTTTCCGGCAGGGTGAAGACCACGCTGATCGGCTGGGTCTGGGTGATCACCGCCAGGAAGGTGGTGTCGTTGGCCGCCACCAGGTTACCGACGTCGACCTGACGCAGGCCGACGCGGCCGCTGATCGGCGCGCGGATCTTGGTGAACTCGAGGTTGAGCTTGGCGTCGTCGACCGCGCCCTGGTTGGTCTTGACCGTGCCCTGGTACTGCATGACCAGGGCTTCGGCGGTGTCCAGGGTCTGTTTGGCGATGCTGTCCTGGGCATACAGGTCACGGTAACGCTGCACATCAACCTGGGCGTTTTTCAGTTGGGCCTGGTTCTGCAGGAGCGTGCCCTGGGCCTGGAGCAAGGCGTTCTGGTAGCTGCGCGGGTCGATCTCCGCGAGCAGGTCGCCCGCCTTGACCATCTGGCCTTCTTCAAAGGCGATCTTGACCAGCTCACCGCCCACCCGGCTGCGTACATTAATGGTGTTAAGCGCGGTCACCGTACCCAGGGCCTTGTAGTACACCGGGAACTCGCCCAGCACCGCCGGCGCCACACGCACCGGAATCGGGCCGGTGGCCCCCCCGAAACCGGGCCGCGCCATCCCCGTCTTGCCGGTATGCCCGGCCGGTTTCTGCGCGGTGTCATCTTTATGGCCGGCGGGCCAGAATTTCCAGCACAGGCCGGCGATGACCAACAGCACAAGCAGGCCGAATAGCCAGCGGCGGGAATTGCGAGGGGAGGATTGCATGGAGTGATCAACCATTGGGCGCGAGAGCTTCTTCTTTGGGAGGCTGAAAGATAAGCACTGGGGCGCATTAAGAAAAGCGCCTTTACCGGCTATTTACCTTGGATTACAACTTTTAACGGTTGACCTTAGTCCGCGGGCTATTTCGCTAAACGTCTGAAGCGCAAATAAAAACGGCCTGGACTAGGCCAGGCCGCAATCTTGCCGCAAGCGTGCTACTGCAAAATGACAGTAATGCGCCGAAACAGTTACTTCAAAACAGCCAGGGCTGCTTCGTAGTTTGGCTCCTGGCCGATTTCAGGCACCAGTTCGCTGTGCAGCACGTTGTTGTTTTCGTCCAGTACCACCACGGCACGGGCGGTCAGGCCTTGCAGCGGGCCGTCGGCCACGGACACGCCGTAGTCTACGGCGAAGTCGGCGTTGCGAAAGTCCGACAGGCTCAGCACGTTGTCCAGGCCTTCGGTGCCGCAGAAGCGCTTCTGGGCAAACGGCAGGTCAGAGGAGATGCACAGTACAACGGTGTTGCTCAAATCGTTGGCCTGGGCGTTGAACTTGCGTACCGAAGTGGCGCAGGTCGGGGTGTCGACGCTTGGGAAGATGTTCAGCACTTTGCGCTTGCCGGCGAATGTTTCCAGGGTCGCTTCCGACAGGTCTACAGCGACAAGGCTGAACGCTGGAGCGGTGGCACCGGTTTTCGGCAATTCGCCTTCAACCTGGACAGGGTTACCACGAAGGGTGACTTGGGCCATGAACGGAATCCTTATGCTGGGTTTTGGTTTAACGAATTCGAGAGGCCGAAGTTAACCACAAACTGAGGTGGCTACCTACCTCCAGACACAAATTGTCATGCCGCACAGGTGTGGTTTAATTGCGCGTTTTTTGCCCGCCCTTCAAGGATCCGCTTTAGATGAATCAGCCCGCCACCAAAGTCCTGGTCATTGGTTATGTCTGGCCGGAACCCCGCTCCTCCGCCGCCAGCGGGCATATGATGCAGATTCTGCAAAGCTTTCTGGACCAGGGTTGGGACATTACCTTCAGCAGCCCGGCGACCATTGGCGAACACAAGGCCGACTTGCCTGCCTTGGGCATCAGCGAGTGCGCCATTGAGCTCAACAACAGCAGTTTCGACGATTTTATCCGCGCGTTAGCCCCGGACATCGTGCTGTTCGACCGTTTCATGATGGAAGAGCAGTTCGGCTGGCGCGTGGAGCAATGCTGCCCCGATGCCTTGCGCGTGCTGGAAAGCTCCGATTTGCAAAGCCTGCGCGATGCGCGCCATCAGCGTTTCAAGGCCCATCTCAAGGCCCACCCCGACAGCGACGATTTCAGCGCACTGTTCAAGCCGGCCTTGCAGGAGGAGTTCCAATGGATGGCCGACACCGACCTCGCCAAGCGCGAGATCGCCGCCATTTACCGCTGTGATATCAGCCTGATGATTTCCGATGTGGAAATCCGCCTGCTCACCGAGCACTTCAAGGTGCCGGCCGCCCTGCTCCACTGGTGCCCGTTAATGCTGGAGCCGCCGACCGAAGCCTTTGCGCCGTTTGAAGACCGCGCGCACTTTCTCAGCATCGGCAATTTCCGTCACGCGCCCAATTGGGATGCGGTGCTGTGGATGAAGAACAGCGTGTGGCCGTTGATCCGCCAGCAACTGCCGGGCGCACAGCTGCATGTCTACGGCGCCTACACGCCGCCCAAGGCCACCGCCCTGCACAACCCTGCGCAGGGTTTTCATGTGATGAACTGGGCCGAAGATGCCCTGCAAGTGATGACAGCCGCACGTATCTGCCTGGCGCCCATACGCTTCGGCGCCGGGATCAAGGGCAAACTGATGGACGCCATGCTCTGCGGCACGCCGAATATCACCACGCCGATAGGCGCCGAGGCCATGGGGGACGAACAGCCGTGGCCGGGCATGATCGAACAGAGTGCGCCGGCACTGGCGGCGGCGGCCGTGGCGCTGTATCAAGACCACGAACGCTGGACACAGGCCCAGGAGGCGGGCCGCCGGTTGCTCGCCCGACGCTACGACCAGACCTTCCACGGCCCGGCACTTGTAGACTGCCTGCAACGCTGCCGCAGCCGACTCGCTGCCCATCGCCGGGATAACTTCACCGGCAGCATGCTGCGCCACCATGCGCATAAAAGCACCCAGTACATGTCGCAGTGGATCGAGGCAAAAAACCGCAGCCTATAAGGTTGGCGCTGGCGAGGTTGCGCACAAGGGGGCATTATCCTGTGCAGCAACCACAATAAAGCGACGGCAGCATGACCCGAGCAATGCGCATCACCGACCCTTCCTACGAGTTGATGGACGATCACAACGGTCTGTCCATCATCTATCGCCAGCACGGCTTCCCCTGCCCGCTGGTGCGCTGGCACTTCCACAAGGAATACGAGCTGCACCTGATCGTGGCCAGCGCCGGCAAGGTGTTTATCGGCGACTACATCGGCAACTTCTATCCCGAAAGCCTGTTCCTCACCGGCCCCAACCTGCCCCACAACTGGATCAGCCAGGTGGAAGAGGACGAGGTGGTCCCCAAGCGCGACATGCTGGTGAACTTCACCGATGAGTTGTTTGAGCAGGGCAACCACTTGTTCGCCGAACTCAAGAGCCTGACGCCGTTACTTGAACGGGCACAGTACGGCGTCGAGTTTCGCTGCAAAAAAACCATCGCCCAGGCCATGGACCTGATGCAGCGTATCGAAGACAGCCGGGGCATGGCGCGCCTTGGGCATTTCTTCATCTTGCTGGACGTATTGAGCGCCTGCGAGGACTACCAGTTGCTCTCCGGCGTGACCACGCCGCAACTGGCCGACGAGCACAGCATCGACCGCACCAACCGCGCGGTGGACTATATCTTTGCCCACTACGCGCGGGAGTTGCCTTTGGAGGAAGTCGCGGAACACCTGGGGATGAAGCCAACGTACTTTTCCCGGGTGTTCAAGCAGGCCACCGGGCGCACCTTCATCGAATTCGTCAACCGGCTGCGCATCAGCAAGTCCTGCGAATTGCTCGCGGACGGTGACAAGGCCGTCACCGATGTGTGTTTTGAGTCAGGCTTTAACAATATCTCCAACTTCAACCGGCGCTTTCAGCAACTCAAGGGCATGACCCCTTCCCACTATCGACGGTTGGCGATGCAGCGGTTGACGGAGCAGAACCTGATGCCGGTAGACGCCTCGCACTTCAGTTAAAAAGACCGCAAGCCTGAGGTGCCCTGGCGATCAGCGATGAATGCTCTCACGCCCGCCACCAGCATATCCCGCAATATAAATGGGGCGTAACGCCCTCCTGTGTACGACCAAAAAGCTACACGTCATAGGCTGGATGCACTGTCTCCTTACGGAACAGAACCTGGCTTGATTCTGTTGGGCGCGAAACACCCGGAACACAAAGTACCGGTGAAACCGCAACGCGCAGCAGGAACCTTGTAGGACCCACTGTCACTCAGCGAAGGCATCGCCGCTACTTTAGGCATTGGCTGGTGCTTTTCTGACGCACAAAGGGTAACTCTATGATCAACGTTCAGCCTTCACCCACTCAAAGCGCCCCGCTACTACCCGTCGAGCCAGTCAAACCGCTAACCCGCCACCCTCAGCCGACTCAGGAGGCCCTCGACAACCCACCACCCGGCCCATCGAACACTCGCCCTGTTGCCGCGCGCATACGCCGAGACTTGCAGAACCCCAACGCCACACCGCCTTCACGCTTGGCGTCAACCCGCCAGTTCGCCGACGCGTTGGTTGAACAAGGCGACCAGCAACTGGCCATCGGCGTTGCCAACAGCATTATCCGCCAACGGCTCGCCAGAGAGACCCGTCGCTCAAGCGAGGAGCCGGACAAGGTTGTCGTCCCACCGCACTCAACCTTCGGCCAGGCGTGGTCTGCGCTGGCTGACGCGCTCGAATCGCAACCGTTCAAATCGTTTGCCGAAGCCAAGTTGATTGAGACTTCGAACCTGATCATTGGCGTCGACGGCGCCCTGACCGAGAAGGTTGATGGCGCCTTAGTCAGTTACTTCTCCCCCAATGACCCTGAATGGTCTGCGGTCTCAGGCGCCGTATTGGCCGCCGCAAAAAAACTGGCAGGCATGCGTTATTCAGACATTGCGTTCTACGGTCGAGCGCAGGCATCCGCCAGCGACATCGCTGGTTTCTACGGTATGCAACTGGGCTCGATCGGCAGTAACGACACTCTGTCGATGGCCGGGCAACTGTTGCGCGACGGCAAGTTCGCTGCGTTAAGCAGCACCGACCCGCTGGATGCGCCCATCAAGCAGCGACAGCGGGAGGCGAGCCAACGGATCGTGGATCTGCCGACACACGCACTACGGCAGACGCTTGAGCCGTTCGCCCCGCTCACCGCGCAACAGCAGGTTAAGCAAGCGGATCGTGCGCTGGCGCAGCTCGTCAGCCAGGGGTTGATGAAACTGGTTCCGGAAACGACCCAATATGAAACCTCAGTCATTCTGGAAGATATTCCTGAGTATTCAACCTTCAGCCAAGTGCGCAAACATCTCTTGAATGCACTCAACGGCAATGCGTTCAAAACCTTTGCGAAAGACAACGATTTGGACCCCGGCAGCGTGCGCATCAACCCTGTCAGCGGTGCACTGACAGGTGAAGTGAAGGGTGTCCCCACCACGTTCACCGTCAACGATGTGTCAGGCTGGGCCGATGCCTGGGTCGAGATTAAGCCAGCCGTTCAACAGATGGCCGCCGGGTCTGACTCGGACGTGACTTACCCCACCGGCACCCGCGCGACACTGTTTGAAGTAATGGCGTTCTACAACGAAGCGCCGCCTCACCAAGAGGACAGTCGTAAACCGAGGTGGGAGCAACGCCAACTTGCGGCCACACTCGGCCGGGTGGTCGAGATCAACCAAAACAACAACTTCAAAGCATTGGCCGACACCGACCAAGCCAATGCCATACAGCAGCGCCAGCAGGCGGTAATACAGCAACTGGCCGGCACAACCATTCCCCCCTCGCCCCTTGAAACCCTCGCCGCCGCCGTGCGAGCCAACACAAACAACGCCACGGAGGAAAGCCAACAGTCACCCGCTGATGTGTTGGCCAAGGCCGAACACGACCTGGCCATCGCCGTGCATCGAGTGATGCTGCAGATCAAGGCTGACCCAGCCAAGGCCACGGCAACGATGATTGACTCGATCCCGGCCAACAGCCTGTTCGGTCAATCACTGGCTTACTTGGGCGACGCCCTGAACGCACGGGGTTATAGCGATTGGCGCCAGCAGAACAACCTCGTCGGTACCGACACAACTTGGGTTGCGCCAAAAGATGCGGCCGATCTGCGGACGAGAGAAACCGACTTTGCCAAACAGTTTCCTGAGCATTTCGACGTAATGAACCCTGTAAACGCTGCCGCAGCGCCATTCGCTGCCGGCACAAAGCCCGTCGAACTCAAATATGGCACCGCCAGCAGCGTACCGTTCGAATGGCTCTGCAATTTCTACGGTATCAGCACCGACCCCAGCAGCGAAAAATTTGCCCGGCAGTTGGAACTGATAGGCCGCACCCAGCACTTGCCGGAGCGATCGGAACCTGCGCAAGTCACAGTGGCGCGGCTGCGAAGTCAGCGTACCGCGCTGGGTAACAGCAATGATCGGTATGCGTTAATCAATCTGTTGAAGCAAGGCAAAGTCGACGACAGCGCGCGCTTTGTAGTCTCTCCCGACTCATCGCATCAGCCTAAAAGCGTCACGACGGTTCAGCAATTTATCGCGGACAATGGCTGGTACACCACGCAGTCGAAAGCCGATAACGACAATCTACTGGCGGCGTTGCAGACGCCAGTCCCACGGTCGCCACCGCTGGGCAATCACTGGGGGTTTCTGTCGACGCCGCTGTCGCTGAGCACTGCGCAACGCAGCGCAGTAGTGGAGCAGGTAAAAACACTCATTGGCGCCGAGAAAAGCCTGCTCGACTATCTAGGCACAGCGGTCCCCAACCTCAGTAGTGATCCGGCAACCGCGTTGCAACAACTGCTCTCCACGGATAAAGCCCTGGCGTTAGCGGCCAGCCTGCAAACCCAGATGAAGGGTGCGCCAACCGCTACCAGCCTTCAACAATGGCTGTTGACCGTGCTGGTGCTGGAACTCGACCCGGCCGCCGGCACGATGCGCAATAGCGTTGCGGGTTTTGATTTCATGCAATCGGCCAACTGGGGGCTTGAGCCGGGTGAGATTCGTGAACGCTTCAACCAGCACTTGGCTTCAGAGCGCAACATTGCGCCCAACCTTGTGCCGGCAGTTGCCCAATTATTGATGGCGGGGACGGCCCCTGCCCTGCTGGTAAAAGAGATGCCATCAATGGCCTGCTTCAGTTCCACTGAGTGGGTCGCCTTTGCCACTGCCGTCAACCGGGTTGAATGGATAGCCCCCGGCGCCAGCGCAAATATGACCTTCCAGCAAGTGATGAACTTTCACAAGATAAGGCCCATTTCAGCCACTGAAGCCCGACTGGAGGCCTTGGCCCAGGTCAATCCAGTCAGAGACTGGGCAATTGCCAACAATCACGAAATCCAAAGTGACACCGCTCCCTACACTCCTGAGCAGCACAGATTGAGCCAGGAAAAACTGGACCAACAGATCAAGGAGACGTCCGAGGCAATCAACTTCCTGCGCGGGCCGGAGGCGCCCACCAGAAGGAGCATGGCTCTAAAGGCGTTGCGAGAAAAATTTGGTAACCATATCGACTACGAACGCGCTGATCTTTGGGAATCGGTGGGAGGCGGGCTGTTTTCGGGTGTCAATGCAAGCATCGTTGAAGCCTACGAGGCCGGGCGCCTTGGAGAACGCTGGACGTCATCGCGTCCGGGACTGGATACCGAGGCACTGCGCGCCGGCGCTAGCGAGTTGCCTGATATTAATGCCCAGTTCAACCAAGCCATTGAACAAGACTACACGCTGCGCAGACGACACACCGTCACACTGTTCAAGGGGATGCTGAGCAAGCTGCCTCTTGCTGATCGCGAGAGTCTCGTCAACGGATCGGTGAAAGTTTATCAAGTCAAAGGCGCCGGCAATGGCATCGTATTAACGACAAATTACCAGGGCGTTGACAGAGCCTTTGCGATCTACCCGGCCATTGGAAAAATAGTAAAAATCCCCGCTATCGACCCAACGATCCCTGACGGCACTTCCGGCCTGCAAACCCTCGACGCAACGGCGTTCAATAACGGCGCAGAGCCGAAGCCCGGAACCCGATCCAACGTCGTATTGACCCGGATCGACGAAACCGACTTCGTTATCCCGAATGACGACCCAACAACCGGTATCAGGCAGCTCTTGGTTGCGTTCAGCGCAACCCATGAGACCTCCAACTACGACAGTCAAAGAACCCAGTATTTGTCTAAGTTGCTGGTGGACTCGATCTACTTGAACAAAACCAGTTTTGTCGCAACGCATTTGAACCGGCGTGCGAACAGAGTTGAAAACAGCGTGGAACCTATTGACGCCTTCGAAGGCATTTTACGCGCCCTCCCGGGAGGCTCCAGTGTGCTGGATGTTTTCCAGGGCAAGTATGCGCAGGCGGTGTGGGACCTGGGCGTTGATATTGTGATGTACGTCGCCACCGAGGGCCTGGGCAAACTATGGACATTGGCAAAAACAGGTGCGGGCTGGGCAGGTTCAAAGATCGCCGCCGGTTTGATCGATAAGTTCGGGGTTAAAGAGGTTGAAAATATCGCGTTCACCGACCTGACTGCCTCCAGCGTCTCGGAGTCGTTAAGCTCGTTCGGGCGCACGCAAATTGCCCCTTCAGCCGAACGCAATGCGGGCACATTTGCTTCGGCGGCCAACCGGGCTGATGGCACAATAAGTTACGGCGGCACTGAGCAAGCCAATATCAGCGCAGTACGCCAAGACGGTCATTGGTACGCGTATGACGTTACGACCGAGGCAGCTTATGGCCCGCCTCTGGTGAGCTTTGTGCCCGATACCTCTTACGTCTTGCATCAAGAAGCCCTGGCGGACGGCAGCCACGCACTGGTGACGGAGAAACCGGTATCCGCCAACGCTTACACAGTGCCCCGCACTCATGGTTTTGACCTGGTCGAAGGCGAACGCGTGTACCGCTACGACACTCGCAACCCGGGGGTAATGACTGATCTGGAATCAGCCGAGCACTTTAAACCTTTGGAGGGCTTTGAAGGCATCTGCCCTGCCCCTTCTATCTCGGCGGGCAGGACTAAACGCGTGGTCGATACGACCTGTTTTTCCAAAGTGCTCAACAACGTTGACGACCTGGCCGCTCAGGAACTTCAAGCGCTTGAACACGTGCGCCTGTTCCCTTCAGTACCCCAACTTCTGGAGAAGGACAGATTCACTGTTTTCCAGCGCCGCCGTTACCGTTGGGTTGAACACGACACGGGGCTTCGCTTGGAGCCCGTGACCGATCAAAAACCTATCATCTATAAACAGGAGATAAGCGCCAGCCTCAAGAACGACGCTGGGTTTGGTTTTTATAACTTGAACCCGGACAACCTGTTAGAAGCAGAATCGCGTGTCGTCAAACTCAACCGCATCAGTGATCTGTGTGACGACACGCGGGAACTCAGAGGCATTGTCGTCAAAGACCCCCAGGGCAGCGCCGCTAAATACTTGGTAATCGAGGCCGACACCGCCGAGTTCTATTACACAAGGCTGGAGACTCCGCAGCCAAACGAGATCGTATTCAAAAAATGCACGTCCGCTGAAAAACCGATGATCAATGAGTACCGGGACACCCTCAGAGCGCGCCAACAACCTGGCCCTAAAACACTTCGTCCCACACAGCTGGTCAGTGAGGGCAAGGTGGCCAACCTCAATGATTTGTCCCTGTGGCGCACACTGCAAGCGCCTAAGGGAGATAAGGCACGTGTCGTCATGGACGAGGTTCAACAAGCACTTCAACCGCACTTCGAAGAGATCGCTATTACCGACGTCCCCACCGCTAATGAAAACGGGGTTACTCAATACAAATATGATGGCAACCACCAGGCCGTGAGGAGAAGACGCGACGAACTGCGCAAGGAGCTGGGACTGGATAATTATGGCGCAGTGCGCAGTGAGACGTTTCAAACCCGATTGGCCCGACGAGTGGGCGCGGAAAGGGACGCAAACGGAAAAATATTCGGACAGTGTGCCGAGATGGCGGCGTATGCCGCAGATACGATCAAGGCGTCAGCCAAAGAGAGTGGCTACCGAACCTATATGGTGCAAATCCCAGGCAGCAATCATACGCTCGTGTTGCTGTCAAAAAATGTTTACCGGGCCGGGGAGAAAATTAACTGGGAGCGTGAGTTCAAAGAAGGATCCATCACGGTTGATTTGTGGCAAAGCGTTTTAAATAAGACAAGCGCCCGAGCCGATAAAATGTTGACGCACTTATCGAAAAACCACCTGTACACCAAAAGCAAACCTCCCGCCACGATTCAAGTGGAAATGAAAGTTCATTGATTCAAACATCCCAGCCACGGGATTTCTGAGCAGGCCGCACGGCAACTGTGCGGCCGTGCGTTTGCCCAACCCTGGAGAAACCGTATGAGCCGCCTCAGCGACCAGTGCAAAAAAGTATCAGCCCCAGTGCGCCCAAGGATTTGTCATAACCCCAATTGAAGGCTGTAATCACCGCACACTCTTCCTGACATCTTGTCGGAAGACACAACAACAATAACTGTCCTTCTGTAGCCCCCTGGGCGCGGAAATGGAGTGCGCGATGAAGTTCACAGCAAAAGCACTGCTTGTCTCCACCTGCATGACTACCTGCATGACCCTCAGCGCCGTCAGCTTTGGCGCGCAAACCCTGACCATTGCCACCGTCAACAACAGCGACATGATCCGCATGCAAAAGCTCTCGAAAACCTTCGAGACCGAGCACCCGGACATCAAGCTGAACTGGGTGGTGCTTGAAGAAAACGTGCTGCGCCAACGCCTGACCACCGACATCGCCACCCAGGGCGGCCAGTTCGACGTGTTGACCATCGGCATGTACGAAGCTGCACTGTGGGGTGCCAAGGGGTGGTTGGAGCCGATGAAAGACCTGCCGGCGTCCTACGACCTCGACGACGTGTTCCCTTCGGTGCGTGACGGCTTGTCGGTCAAAGGCTCGCTGTATGCCCTGCCGTTCTACGCCGAAAGCTCGATCACCTACTACCGCACCGACCTGTTCAAGGGCGCCGGGCTGAGCATGCCCGAGCACCCGACCTGGACCCAGATCGGCGAATTCGCCGCCAAACTCACCGACAAGAGCAAAGAGCAGTACGGCCTGTGCCTGCGTGGCAAAGCCGGTTGGGGTGAGAACATGGCGCTGATCACCACTCTGGCCAACGGCTACGGCGCACGCTGGTTCGATGAAAAATGGCAGCCTGAATTCAACGGCCCGGAATGGAAGGACGCGTTGAACTTCTACGTCGACAACATGAAGAAATCCGGCCCGCCGGGTGCTTCCAGCAACGGTTTCAACGAAAACCTCGCGCTGTTCAACAGCGGCAAGTGCGCGATCTGGGTGGACGCCAGCGTGGCCGGTTCGTTCGTCACCGACAAGTCTCAGAGCAAGGTCGCTGACAACGTCGGCTTCACCTTCGCGCCCCACGAGAAGACCGACAAAGGCACCTCGTGGCTGTACTCCTGGAGCCTGGCGATCCCGACCAGTTCCAAAGCCAAGGACGCCGCCAAGGTGTTCACCACCTGGGCAACGTCCAAGGAATACGGCGAGCTGGTTGCCAAGACCGATGGCATCGCCAATGTGCCGCCTGGTACGCGCAAATCGACCTACAGCGACGAGTACCTCAAAGCCGCGCCGTTCGCCAAGGTGACCCTCGAATCGCTGAAAGTCGCCGACCCGACCAAACCGACCCTCAAGCCGGTGCCGTATATCGGTATCCAGTTGGTGACCATTCCTGAATTCCAGGCGATCGGTACCCAGGTCGGCAAGTTCTTCTCGGGCGCGCTGACCGGTCAGCAAACGGTGGACCAAGCCTTGACCGCCGCGCAGACCACCACCGAGCGCGAGATGAAGCGGGCGGGTTATCCCAAATAACTCAGCATCATTGCGATAAATGCTTTGTGTGGGAGCTTGCCTGCGATGCGGGCGACTCGGTCTGTCAGCCAGACCGATGTGATGCCATCGCAGGCAAGCCAGCTCCCACGTTGAGCGCGCTCCGATTCTAGTTTTGCATGCACCCGACTGGTCTTGATCCTAATGAATACAACACCCAAAAACCGCCTGGCCAACCCCGGCTGGTTCCTTGTCAGCCCCTCGGTGGCGATGCTGCTGCTGTGGATGATCGTGCCGCTGGGCATGACCCTGTACTTTTCGCTGATCCGCTACAACCTGCTCTACCCTGGCGAAAACCAATTCGTGGGGCTGGAGAACTTCACCTACTTCATCACCGACTCAGGCTTCCTGCCCGGCGCCACCAATACCCTGCTGCTGGTGGGCAGCGTGCTGCTGATCAGCGTGGTGTTCGGCGTGTTGATCAGTGCGTTGCTGGAGGCCAGTGAGTTCTTTGGCCGCGGCATTGTGCGGGTGATGCTGATCTCGCCGTTCTTCATCATGCCCACCGTCGGTGCGCTGATCTGGAAGAACCTGATTTTCCACCCGGTATCGGGGATTCTCGCCGCCGTGTGGAAGCTGTTCGGCGCCGAGCCGGTGGACTGGCTAGCGCACTACCCATTGCTGTCGATCATCATCATTGTGTCGTGGCAGTGGCTGCCCTTCGCCATCCTGCTGCTGATGACCGCCATGCAGTCCCTCGACCAGGAACAAAAAGAAGCCGCACGCCTGGACGGTGCCGGCGCCATCGCGATCTTCTGGCACCTGACCCTGCCGCACCTGGCGCGCCCGATTGCCGTGGTGGTGATGATCGAAACGATCTTTTTGCTCTCGGTATTCGCCGAAATCTTCACCACCACCAACGGTGGGCCCGGCTACGCCTCGACCAACCTCGCCTACCTGATCTACAACCAGGCGCTGGTGCAGTTCGACGTGGGCATGGCCTCGGCCGGCGGCTTGATTGCCGTGGTCATCGCCAATATCGCGGCGATCATCCTGGTGCGGATGATCGGCAAAAACCTGACTGACAAGCCTTGAGGGCCGCGCCATGACGCTTCAACAATCCCGCCGCCTGCAAAGCCTGTTGCTCGGCACGTTGGCCTGGGCCATCGCGATCCTGATCTTCTTCCCGATCTTCTGGATGGTGCTGACCAGCTTCAAGACCGAAATCGACGCGTTCGCCACACCGCCGCAGTTCATCTTCACGCCGACGCTGGAGAACTACCTGCACATCAACGAGCGCAGCAACTACTTCGCCTACGCCTGGAACTCGGTGGTGATCTCGTTCAGCGCCACCGCCCTGTGCCTACTGATCTCGGTGCCGGCCGCCTACTCCATGGCGTTCTACGAAACCAAACGCACCAAGGGCACCTTGCTGTGGATGCTGTCGACCAAGATGCTGCCGCCTGTGGGCGTATTGATGCCGATCTACCTGCTGGCCAAGAGCCTTGGCCTGCTGGATACGCGCATTGCGCTGATCATCATCTACACCCTGATCAACCTGCCGATTGTGGTGTGGATGGTGTACACCTACTTCAAGGACATCCCCAAGGATATCCTCGAAGCCGCACGCCTGGACGGCGCCACCCTGTGGCAGGAAATGGTCCGCGTGCTGCTGCCGATCGCCAAGGGCGGCCTGGCCTCCACTGTGCTGCTGTCGCTGATCCTGTGCTGGAACGAGGCGTTCTGGTCGCTGAACCTGACCTCCTCGAACGCCGCGCCGTTGACCGCGCTGATCGCCTCTTACTCCAGCCCCGAAGGCTTGTTCTGGGCCAAATTGTCCGCCGTTTCGACCCTCGCCTGTGCGCCGATCCTGATCTTTGGCTGGATCAGCCAGAAACAGCTGGTGCGTGGCCTGTCCTTCGGCGCAGTTAAATAATAATTCCAAGCGGAGGCCCATCATGGCCAACCTGAAAATCAAGAATTTGCAAAAAGGCTTCGAAGGTTTCTCGATCATCAAGGGCATTGATCTCGAAGTGAACGACAAGGAGTTCGTGGTGTTCGTCGGTCCGTCGGGCTGCGGTAAATCCACCCTGCTGCGTTTGATCGCAGGCCTTGAGGAAGTCACCGAAGGCACCATCGAACTCGATGGCCGCGATATCACCGAAGTCACCCCGGCCAAGCGCGATTTGGCCATGGTGTTCCAGACTTACGCGCTGTACCCGCACATGAGCGTGCGCAAAAACATGTCGTTTGCCCTGGACCTGGCGGGTGTCGACAAGAAGCTGGTGGAAAGCAAAGTCAGCGAAGCGGCGCGTATTCTCGAACTTGGCCCGTTGCTGGAGCGCAAGCCCAAGCAACTGTCCGGTGGCCAGCGTCAGCGCGTGGCGATCGGCCGTGCAATCGTGCGTAACCCGAAGATTTTCCTGTTCGACGAACCGCTGTCCAACCTCGACGCCGCCCTGCGCGTGCAGATGCGCCTGGAACTCTCGCGCCTGCATAAAGAACTGCAAGCGACCATGATTTACGTGACCCACGACCAGGTCGAGGCCATGACCCTGGCCGACAAGGTGGTGGTCCTCAACAGCGGCCGCGTTGAGCAGGTCGGCTCGCCGCTGGAGCTGTACCACCAGCCGGCCAACCTGTTTGTGGCGGGCTTTCTGGGCACGCCGAAAATGGGGTTCCTCAAGGGCAAGGTGACCCGTGTCGAGGGTCAAAGCTGCGACGTGCAACTGGACGCCGGCATGCTGATCAGCCTGCCAATGAGCGGCGCCAGCCTGAGCGTGGGCAGCGCGGTGACCCTGGGTATTCGCCCGGAACACCTGGAAATTGCCTCGCCTGGCCAAACCACGCTGACCGTCACCGCCGACGTCGGCGAGCGCCTGGGCAGCGACACTTTCTGCCACGTCATCACCGCCAGCGGCGAGCCGCTGACCCTGCGCATCCGTGGCGACATGGCCAGCCAATACGGCGAAACCCTGCAGTTGCACCTGGACCCGGCGCACTGCCATCTGTTCGACACCGATGGCGTGGCCGTGGCTCGTCCACTGCGCGCTGCCGCCTGATTTCGCGAGACTTGTGATGAAACTGAATAAACAGAACCTCACCCAATTGGCGCCGCACGTGAAAATTCCCGCCTATGCGATTGCCAGCACCACCCAGGGCATCGCGCATATCGGCGTCGGCGGTTTCCACCGCGCGCACCAGGCGTATTACACCGACGCGCTGATGAATACCGGCGTTGGCCTGGACTGGAGCATCTGCGGCGTTGGCCTGCGCAGCGAGGACCGCAAGGCCCGCGACGACCTGGCCGGCCAGGACTACCTGTTCACCCTGTATGAGCTGGGCGATACCGACGACACCGACGTGCGCGTGATCGGCGCGATCAGCGACATGCTGCTGGCCGAAGACGGCGCCCAGGCGCTGATCGACAAGCTGGCCAGCCCGCAGATTCGCATCGTTTCGCTGACCATCACCGAAGGCGGCTACTGCATTGACGACAGTAACGGCGAGTTCATGGCGCACCTGCCGCAGATCCAGCACGACCTGGCGCATCCCAATGCCCCGAAAACCGTGTTCGGGTTTATCTGCGCCGCACTGACCCAGCGTCGCGCCGCCGGCACCCCGGCGTTTACCGTGATGTCCTGCGATAACCTGCCGCACAACGGCGCCGTCACGCGCAAGGCACTGCTGGCATTTGCCGCCCTGCACAACGCCGAACTGCACGACTGGATCAAGGCCAACGTGAGCTTCCCGAATGCCATGGTCGACCGCATCACACCGATGACCAGCAGCGCCCACCGCCTGCAACTGCACGACGAACACGGCATCGACGACGCCTGGCCGGTGGTGTGCGAGCCGTTTGTGCAATGGGTGCTGGAAGACAAATTCGTTAACGGCCGCCCGGCCTGGGAAAGCGTCGGGGTGCAGTTCACCGATGACGTCACGCCTTACGAAGAGATGAAGATCGGCCTGCTCAACGGCAGCCACCTGGCCCTGACCTACCTGGGGTTTCTCAAGGGTTACCGGTTTGTACACGACACCATGAACGACCCGGTGTTCGTCGCCTACATGCGCGCGTACATGGACCTGGACGTGACCCCAAACCTGGCGCCGGTACCGGGCATTGATTTGACCCACTACAAGCAGACGCTGGTGGACCGTTTTTCCAACCAGGCGATTGCCGACCAGTTGGAGCGTGTGTGCTCCGATGGCTCGTCGAAGTTTCCCAAGTTCACCGTACCAACCATCAATCGCTTGATTGCCGATGGGCGTGAAACCGAGCGCGCGGCGTTGGTTGTCGCCGCCTGGGCGCTGTACCTCAAAGGCGTTGATGAAAACGGCGTGACTTACAAGATCCCCGACCCACGCGCCGAGTTCTGCCAGGGGCTGGTGAGTGACGACGCGCTGATCAGCCAGCGCCTGCTGGGTGTGGAAGAGATTTTTGGCAAGGCTATTCCCAACTCGGCTGAGTTTGTGGCAGCGTTTGAGCGTTGCTATCAAAGCCTTCGAGATAATGGCGTAACAAAGACTCTGGAAGGCCTGCTCGCCAAGATCAACTGACGAAACCGAATCAACCTGTGGGAGCGGGCTTGCTCGCGAATGCGGTGATTCAGTCGATACATCCTTAACTGACACACCGCATTCGCGAGCAAGCCCGCTCCCACATTTGAACGGGTTACCAAGCCAACAATATGCTGAGCAAATCCTCATGACCCAGCAAAACCTGTACCTCGGCATCGATTGCGGCACCCAGGGCACCAAAGCCATCGTCCTCGACGCGTCCAGCGGCAAGGTCCTGGGCCTGGGCGCCGCCGCGCATACATTGATCAGCGGCGCCAATGGCCGCCGCGAACAGCACACCCAGGAATGGCTGGACGCCTTTACCGAAGCCACCCACCGCGCCCTGCAACAGGCCGGTGTAGACGGCCAGGACATCCTCGGCATCGGCGTGTCCGGCCAGCAGCACGGTCTGGTGCTGCTGGACGAGCAAGGTGAAGTGCTGCGCCCGGCCAAACTCTGGTGCGACACCGAAACCGCGCAGGAGAACGCGCGCCTGCTGGCCTACCTGGGCGGCGAAAGCGGCTCGCTGGAACGTCTTGGCGTGGCCATTGCGCCGGGCTATACCGTGTCGAAACTGCTGTGGACCCGTGAACAACACCCGGACGTGTTCGCGCGCATCGCCCATATCCTGCTGCCCCACGATTACCTCAACTACTGGCTCACCGGCCGCGCCGTGGCGGAATACGGCGATGCGTCGGGCACCGGCTACTTCAACGTGCGCAGCCGTGAGTGGGACGTGGCGCTGCTTACGCACATCGACCCGAGCGGACGCCTGGAAAAAGCCCTGCCGCAATTGGTTGCGGCCGATCAAACTGTCGGCACCCTCCTGCCGGCCATCGCCGAACGCCTGGGGATCAACCCGAATGCCAAGGTGTCCAGCGGCGGCGGCGACAACATGATGGGCGCCATCGGCACCGGCAATATCGCCCCCGGCGTGATCACCATGAGCCTGGGTTCGTCCGGCACCGTTTACGCATTTGCCGATCAGCCGAATGTCAGCCCGCAAGCGTCGGTGGCGACCTTCTGTTCGTCCAGCGGTGGCTGGCTGCCGTTGATCTGCACCATGAACCTGACCAACGCCACCGGGGTGATTCGCGAGCTGTTCGACCTTGACCTTGCGACCTTCAACAGCCTGGTTGAGCAAGCGCCGATTGGCGCCGACGGCGTGAGCATGCTGCCGTTCCTCAACGGCGAACGCGTGCCCGCCCTGCCCCACGCCACCGGCAGCGTGCACGGGCTGACCATGACCAACCTGACCCGCGCCAACCTGTGTCGCGCGGTGGTTGAGGGCACCACCTTCGGCCTGCGCTACGGCCTCGACCTGCTGCGCCAGACCGGCCTGCAAAGCCACAGCATCCGCCTGATCGGCGGTGGCTCGAAAAGCCCGGTGTGGCGGCAGATGGTTGCCGATATCATGAACACCGAAGTGGTGTGTACCGAACAAAGCGAAGCCGCCGCCCTGGGCGCGGCAATCCAGGCGGTGTGGAGCCAGTCCGGCGAACCCCTGGCCAGCCTGTGCGACAAATGCGTCAGTGTCGACCCGAGCAGCCGCACGCTGCCGGTGGCGACCAATGTGAGTGCCTATCAACAGGCTTACGAGCGCTACCAGCAGCTCGTGGCAACCCTTTAAGAGCGAACGACTATGTATCTGGTGTGTGGCGAAGCGCTGTTTGATTTTTTCAGCGAGCAAGAGGCCAGCGGGCAGGCTTCCAGGGTCAATTACAAGGCCATTGCCGGTGGTTCACCGTTCAACGTGGCCGTGGGCTTGCGCCGCCTGGGCATTGAGTCCGCGCTGTTGGGTGGCGTGTCCGACGACTTCCTTGGCCAGCGCTTGCTGCAAGTGCTCAAGGACGAAGGCGTCAGCCGGCAGTTTCTGCTTGAGTTTGCCGCGCCGACTACCCTGGCAATGGTTGCCGTGGGCGCCAACGGCTCACCGCAGTACAGCTTTCGCGGCGAAGGCTGCGCAGATCGGCAATTGACCCTTGAGCATCTGCCGACGTTGGGCGATGAGATTCGTGGCCTGCATGTCGGCTCGTTTTCGCTGGTGGTGCAGCCGATTGGCGACACGCTGCTGAGCCTGGTCAAGCGCGAAAGCGGCAAGCGCCTGATCAGCCTGGACCCCAATGTGCGGCTCAACCCGCAGCCGGATATCCAGCTGTGGCGTGAGCGCGTGGCCGAGCTGGTCAAACATGCCGACCTGATCAAGGTCAGCGACGAAGACCTGCACCTGCTCTACCCCGACCAATCGCCCGAGAGCGTGCTGCAAGGCTGGTTGCAACACCGTTGCCAGTTGGTATTCCTCACCCGTGGCGGCGATGGCGCGACAGTCTTCAGCCGCCAGCACGGCAGCTGGTCGCAACCTGCGGTCAAGGTCGTGATGGCCGATACGGTGGGCGCCGGCGACACCTTCCAGGCCGCGTTGATTGCCTGGCTGACCGAGCAGCAGCTGGATTCGATTGACGGCCTGCAACAGCTGACGCGCGCGCAGATCGACAGCATGCTCGGCTTCGCCATCCGCGCCGCCGCGCTGACCTGCAGCAAGACCGGGCCGGACCTGCCGTATCGTCAGCAGTTGGGCTGAAGCCTGGGTTTCATGAAGGTTTTGTCAGCCAAGGCAAAATTAATCGATGGTTAATCCCGCAAGCCGAGAGTGAAATTGAACTCACTTGCGGAGCACCCTCATGAAACTGCGTACATGGTTATTCACCGCCACCCTGGCCCTTGCAGCCCTATCGGGCATGGCCCAAGCCGACACCGCGGCCAAGCCCGTGCCTTATCAATACGGCACGCCGTTGAACATCGACAAAGTGATCGCCATGCACGAGGAAGACACCGATACGTGCAAGGTGATCAATGCCGATATCAAATTCGTGGACAAAGCCGGGAAAATCGAAGACGTGGGCTATCGAAAAATGTCCGAAGCCTGTGATTTCCAGAACTGATGCACACCGTATTGGGCCTGGCGACTACCAGGCCCACAGGTCATCGGTGACTGACTCTCAACCACTTGCACTCAACCACTTGGCTGACTAGTAGCCGCGCCCCGCCACTCTTTGCTGAGCAGGCGCCTGGGTGTGCTTGAGGTCTTCGCGCAACCCGCTGATCAGGTTGCAAATGGCTCGACTGCTGTCGAGTTTTTCTGCGTTGATACCTTTGACTTCCAAATCTACCCGGTCACGGTCGCGGTCGTCATAGACCTTGATCGTCAACGAGGCGTCTTCGGCTTTGGTGCATTCACACCGCTTGGGCAGGAAGCTTCCTTCAATAATGCTGCGTAGTTCCAGTTCCGAAAGCATGGCCAACCTCTCCTTTCTTGAGACTGCCAACAGATTTTTTGTGTGTCCGGCAGGCGCAGGCCCGCCACGTCTTACCGACCTTGGCAGACGCTTACAGTCAATAAGCCTACTCGGCAAAATCCGTTCTTGTTGTAACTTTTCCTCATAAGCGCAACGACCCGTTATATAAGCCGGTTTGTGTAGCCGGCATCGTCGTCGAATCGCGCCGATTAAACGTTTATGCACTAAATTGCACTTTGCGCCGCGACTCTCTCTGCAACATGTCGCAAACTATCAAAGTTGATATTGGCCCCGGAATTCACCGCCACCAAGGTTTGCCCGTGCGTGCCGTTTTGGCTGACGTACTTGCGAATGCCCGCCACCGCCAGTGCGCCGGAAGGCTCGGTGATGGAGCGCGTATCGTCGTAGATCAGCTTGATGGCGCTGCACAGTTGGTCATTGCTGACGGTGATCACTTCATCGACCCAATCGCGGCAGATCTCAAAGCCATAGGCGCCGATCTGCGCCACGGCAGTGCCATCGGCAAACCCGTCGACACTGGGCAGCACCACGCGCTCACCGGCGCGCAAGGCCGCCAGCAGGCAACTCGAGCCCTCGGGTTCGACCCCGACGATGCGCACCTCGGGCCGCAGGTATTTGACATAGGCGGCAATCCCGGCGATCAGGCCGCCGCCGCCCACCGGTACGAAGATCGCGTGCAGCGGGCCTTGCTGTTGACGCAGTATTTCCATGGCCACAGTGCCTTGGCCGGCGATCACATCGGGGTCATCGAACGGCGAAACAAAGGTGCAACCCGTTGCCTGGGCCAATTGCAGCGCGTGGGCCAGGGCAAACGGGAAGCTTTCGCCATGCAACACCGCCTCGGCGCCCCGGGAACGCACGCCCAGCACCTTCAATTGCGGTGTGCTGCACGGCATGACGATGCTGGCCTTGATCCCCAGCTCCCGCGCCGCCAGCGCCACACCCTGCGCATGATTACCCGCCGAGGCGGTCACCACGCCACAGGCTTTGTGCTTATCGCCGAGTTGCACCAGCTTGTTGTAGGCGCCACGGATCTTGAAGGAAAACGTCGGCTGCAAATCTTCGCGTTTGAGCAGCACCTGGTTGCCCAGTAGCGCCGACAGCGCAGGCGCCGGCTGCAAGGGCGTGCGCACTGCCACGTCGTAGACCGGGGCGGCGAGGATCTTTTTCACGTAGTGCTCAAGCAGCCCGGTATTGGCGGTTTGCGCGGCGCGGTGGGTACTCATGGGCGTCTCCTGGAATTGGTGTGCTGCCCAGGAGTCGGAAAAACAAAACCCGCCTCCAGGGCGGGTTTGGGTGCAGCCGTGTGCTATCCCGCCAAATGAGGAATGGCGGTAATAATAATGCTCGGCTGGCGGCGCAAGGCTTGAAATGTCATGCAACGAAATTAACCGCCGGTGGTTGGGCAAGTCAATGGCCTGTCGCCATTTAGCCGGTTGGGGTTTACGCGCGATATACGAAACGTATACGCTTTGTATATCAATCCAACACAGTGAACCCCATGGGCATCGTCAAGATCACCGACCAACTGCACGAACAGCTACGCCTGGCCAGCGCGGCCATGGACCGCTCCATCAATGCCCAGGCCGAGTTCTGGATCAAGATCGGCCTGCTGGCCGAACTCAACCCGCACCTGCCCTACAACGAACTGATCAACAAGCTGTTGCTGGACAAACCCGACCTGATCCGAGGGCGCGGCTGATGATCAAGACCCCCGCACAACTGGCGGTGATGCGCGAATCCGGGCGCCTGCTGGCCAAGGTATTCAGCATGCTCGACGGTTTTGTCGCTGCCGGGCGCTCGACTCTGGAGCTGGACAGCGCCGTCGAGGCCTTCATCCGCAACGACCTCAACGCCCGCCCGGCGAGCCTTGGGCAATACGACTACCCCTTTTGCATCAACACCTCGATCAACGAAGTGGTGTGCCATGGCATGCCCAGCGCCAAGGAGGTGTTGAAAGACGGCGACATCATCAACATCGACATCACCCTGGAAAAAGGCGGCTTTATCGCTGACTCCAGCAAGATGTACATGATCGGCAACGTGGCGCCCAAGGCCCGGCGCCTGGTAGAACAGACCTTCGAAGCCATGTGGGCCGGCATTCGCCAGGTTCGCCCCGGCGCCCGCCTGGGCGATATCGGCCATGCGATCCAGAGCCATGCGCAAGCCAACGGCTACAGCGTCGTGCGTGAGTATTGCGGCCACGGCATCGGCCGGCAGATGCACGAGGAACCCCAAGTGCTGCACTTCGGCCGCCCCGGCACCGGCCTGGAACTGCGCGAAGGCATGGTGTTTACCATCGAGCCGATGCTCAACCAGGGCAGCGCCAAGGTGCGCGACCTCAAGGATGGCTGGACGGTGGTGACCAAGGACAACAGCCTGTCGGCGCAATGGGAACACACCGTGGCGGTGACGGCGGACGGCTTTGAAGTGCTGACACTGCAACCGCACACCGACGCATAACCTGTGGGCGCTGGCTTGCCTGCGAGGGCGTCCTCAAGATTGCTATCGCAGGTAAGCCAGCTCCCACAGGTTGTTCATGCTGTTTGCATCACCAGCCCTGGCCCTGGCGTTTCAACTCCAGGCGCCGTACGAACTCCTCCAGCACCAGCGCATACAGGTCGTCTTGCAGATAGGCATCTTCGATACCGGCGTCCATGTTCGGGTTGTCGTTGACCTCGATCACCACCACTTTGTCGCCGGACTGTTTGAGGTCGACGCCATAAAGGCCGTCGCCGATCAGGTTGGCGGTCTTCACCGCCAGTTCCACCACCGCCTTGGGTGCTTCGTGGACCGCCAGGGTGCGGCATTCGCCGTTGATGTCCTGGCCGATGGCCTTGTGGTTATAAATCTGCCAATGGCCCTTGGACATGAAGTACTGACAGGCAAAGATCGGCTTGCGGTTGAGCACGCCAATGCGCCAGTCGTACTCGGTGTAGAAAAACTCCTGGGCCAGCAACAGCACCGAATGTTCGAACAACTCGGCGGTAGCCTTGAGCAGGGCCTCCTGGCTTTCCACCTTGATCACGCCGCGCGAGAAGCAACCGTCGGGGATCTTCAACACCAACGGGAAGCCCAGGCGCTCGCCCACCCGTTCGAAGTCTTCCGGTCGCTCCTTGTAGAGAATCTCGGTGGCGGGCATGCCCAGTTGATGGCTGTTGAGCAGGTCAGTGAGGTAGACCTTGTTGGTACAGCGCAGGATCGATGCGGGGTCATCCATGACCACCAGACCTTCGCTTTCGGCTTTTTTGGCGAAGCGGTAAGTGTGGTTGTCGACACTGGTGGTCTCGCGGATCAGCAAGGCGTCGTACTCGGCCAGGCGTGAATAATCCTTGCGCTCGATCAGCTCCACATCGATGCCCAGGCCCTTGCCGACCCGCACAAAGTTGTCCAGGGCGCGGGCATTGGACGGCGGCAGTTGTTCCTGCGGGTCGTGAAGAATCGCCAGGTCATACCGTGCCAAACGGCGTGAGCGCGGCTGGCGCCAGATCTTGCGGCTGAAGTTGTCGAGGGCGTGGGCGAACTGGTCTTCCTGGTCATCGCGCAACTTGTGCAATACCCCGGACTTGACCCCGTCGATATGCCAGCCGTTGTGTCTGCGAAACTCAACTAACAAGATCGGGCACGGGAAGGTTTCAAATAACTGGCGGGCCAACTCTTGCAGCGGTTCTATATTGGTTCGACCAAAATAAAGTGTCAGGGTAAAACCTTCGGTATTGCTGTAAAGGTGATGACTCAGGGCTTTATCGAGGGTTTTATCCAGGTCGTCCAGTGCCAAGCCATACAGCGACTTTTTAGTCAATTCACTGATGGTGCGCACCGACGGAATCACCTTGTGCCCACGCGCTTCGGCCAGCAACGAGCAGTAGTAGCCGTGCCCAAGGTACTTGTAGCTGCGGCACAGGTTGATGACCTGCACACGCTTGCCCGTCTCGCTTTCACGAGTTTGCTCAAGGTATTCCTGGGCCGTCACGATGTCTTCGCTGGGAAAGTAGGAGGCCCAATCTTCCTTGCGTTCGACAATGATCACCACTTGACTGGACCCTTTGCTCGCGACCGATAAATAACCGCTGGAAGTTATTGTCGCCGCGACGTTTTGCTCGGATACTTCACGCCAATGACCTTGTACCGCTGACATAATATTTGATCCGCTTTAGAGAACTCGACCTTTTCTATTAAGCACGATCTTTTAGAGAAGTCCCGTTTCGTTACGCAACTTTTACGGCGGTCATATGGCTCTTTCCTTTCGCGTTGCAATACCCGCTGACGTGCCCGAATTGGTCGCGCTGGAACAGCACTGTTTCACCACCGACCGGCTCTCATCGCGCAGTTTCCAGTGGATGATCAGCCGTGCCCATGGCCAGTTACTGGTGGCGGAAAACGACGCGCAATTGCTCGGTTATGCACTGGTGTTGTTCCACCGCGGCACCTCGCTGGCGCGCCTGTACTCCATCGCCATCGCCGAGCACGCACGCGGCATGGGTTTGGGCAAGCGGTTGCTGACGCGCATCGAGGCCTGCGCCCTGGAACATGATTGCGCCTACCTGCGCCTGGAAGTGCGCACCGACAACCCCGGTGCCCTGGCGCTGTACGAGCGCAATGGCTATCGGCGCTTTGCGCTGATCAATGATTATTACGAAGATCACACCGCCGCCATTCGCCTGGAAAAACGCATCCTCCAGCACCAGGTCGCACGCCCCCAGAGCGTGCCGTATTACCAGCAGACCACCGACTTCACCTGTGGCGCCGCGTGCCTGCTGATGGCCATGGGCGCGTTGCTGCCGGGGCGCGGGGCCGGGCGGCGCGAAGAACTGCAGATCTGGCGTGAAGCCACCACCGTGTTCATGACCGCAGGCCACGGCGGCTGCAGCCCGCAAGGCTTGGCGTTGGCGGCCTGGCGCCGGGGGTTTCGGGTGCGTATGCAGGTGAATGTGCGCGGGCCGTTGTTTCTCGATGGCGTGCGCGACCCGCACAAAAAGGACGTGATGCGCTTGGTGCACGAAGCGTTTGAAGAGGAATTGGCCGGCAGCGACGTCGAACAGATACTCGGCGGCGCCCTGGATTTACCCCAGGTGTTGCAGGCCGGCGGGCAGCCGCTGGTGCTGATCAGCAGCTACCGCCTCACCCGTTCCAAATCGCCGCACTGGGTGATGGTCACCGACTGCGACGCAGAGTTCGTCTACCTGCACGACCCCGACGTGGATCACAGCCAGCATCGCCAGCCCCTGGACTGCCAGCATCTGCCGGTCAGCCATGGGGAGTTCGAGCGCATGTGTCGTTTTGGCAGCAAACAATTGCGCGCGGCGGTGGTGCTGTTCAAGCCACCTGCTTGACCCCCGCCTTGGCTTCCAGCTCGCGCACCAGCGGCAGGACGCGCTGGCCGAAGTATTCGACTTCTTCCTGAAAATGCAGGAAGCCGGCCAGTATCAGGTCCACGCCCACAGCCTTGAGCGCAACAATGCGCTCGGCGATCTGCTGCGGCGTGCCGATCAGGTTGGTCTTGAAGCCGTCGTTGTATTGCACCAGGTCTTCAAAGCTGGACTTGGCCCAGTTGCCCTCGCCTTCCGGTGAGGCCTTGCCCGCCTGTTTGGCCGCGTCGCCAAACGCATTCACCGCCTCGGGGTCGGCCTTGTTGATGATTTCGGCGAGCACGGCGCGGGCTTCTTCTTCGGTGTCGCGGGCGATCACAAAGGCGTTTACACCGACTTTCACCGAATGATTATTGGCCGCGGCCTTAATGCGAATGTCGTCAACCTGGGCCTTGATGCCTTCGGGCGTGTTGCCGTTGGTGAAGTACCAGTCCGACACGCGTGCCGCCATGTCCCGCGCCGCCCGTGAGCTGCCGCCCTGGAACACTTCCGGCTGGCCGAGTGGCTTGGGTTTGAGGCTGTAATTGTTGAAGCGGTAGAAGTCACCCTTGAAGGTGAAATCGTCCTGGCTCCAGATGCCTTTGAGGGCGCGGATAAACTCCTCGGAGCGACGATAACGTTCGTCGTGTTCAAGCCAGGGTTCGCCGATGGCCTGGAATTCGCCCTTGAACCAGCCACTGACGATATTCACCGCAATGCGCCCGTTGGTGAGCTGGTCGATGGTCGCCAGTTGCTTGGCTGCCAACGCCGGCTGCCAAGGGCCAGGCAGGATCGCCGCGATCACCTTGAGCGTGGTGGTCGCCGCCAGCAACGCATGGCTGAACGCGACGGACTCATGCTGGTTGTCGGCGCCGTAACCGGCGGTGAAGCGAATTTGCGTCAGGCCATAGTCGAAGCCGGCCGCCTCGGCCAACTGCGCGAGCTTGCGGTTGTAGTCGATGCCCCAGTGAGTGCGCTGTTCGATCTTGCTGACCACCAGCCCACCGCTGACGTTGGGTACCCAATAGGCAAATTTCACGGCTTGCTGACTCATCTGGCAGTACCTCGCAGGAAAGGATGTAACCAGGCTTGAGCAGCAAGCGTGCCAGACAGCATCAAAGCACCACCCCATGGGCGTTGTGGCGCATATCGCCGTGGTGGTTGCCAGGCGGGTGAATGTCGCGGATGGCCTTGATTTGTCGATTTGCTGTTGCTGGAGCAACAGCAGTTTGGCTCCAGCCCCAGCAAATACGGGCTGCGCCGCCCGGCACGGACTGTGCAATCCGCTAAGCATTGATCACAGCCCAGGAGCCGTACCCCATGACCGAGCAACATGTCATCAACCCGCTGTCCATCGGCGTCGATTACCCCACACTTGCCGCGCGCTTTCGGCCGATCTTCCAGCGCATCGCCGAAGGTGCCGTGGCGCGTGAACAGGCGCGCGCCCTGGCCTACGAGCCGATTGAGTGGCTCAAACACGCGGGGTTCGGCGCGGTGCGGGTGCCGGTGGAATACGGCGGCGGCGGCGCGTCCCTGCCGCAATTGTTTGAGCTGCTGATCGAACTGGCGGCGGCCGACTCCAATGTGCCCCAGGCGTTGCGCGGGCACTTCGCCTTTGCCGAGGACCGCCTGAACGCGCCACCCGGCGCGGGTCGCGACCTGTGGTTCAAGCGTTTTGTCGACGGCGATATTGTCGGGTGCGCCTGGACCGAAATCGGTAACGTGGCGATCGGCGATGTGGTCACTCAAGTCAGCCCGGATGGCGACAACTGGAAGCTCAACGGCGAAAAGTTCTACAGCACCGGCAGCCTTTTCTCCGACTGGATCGACGTGTACGCCCAGCGCAGCGACACCGGCGCCGACGTGATCGCCGCCACCCGCACGCGCCAGCCTGGCGTGGTGCAACGTGATGACTGGGACGGGTTCGGCCAGCGCACCACGGGCAGCGGCACCACGCGGTTTACCGATGCGGTGGTTGAGGCCGACAACGTGATCGACTTTGCCACGCGCTTCAAATACCAGACCGCGTTTTACCAATTGGTACTGCTGGCGAGCCTGGCCGGCATCGGCCGTGCCGCGCTCAACGACGTGGCGCAGCAGGTGCGCAACCGTAAACGCATCTACAGCCATGGCAATGCCGCGCATGTCAGCCAGGACGCACAGACTCAGCAAGTGGTGGGTGAAGTAGCCGCCCTGGTGTATGCCGCCGAGGCCAGTGCGTTGAAAGCTGCGGTGCCGGCGCAGCGGGCTTACCTGGCACGATTTGCCGGGGATGCGGTGGCTGAGCGTGCGGCGAACGTGGCTGCCGAGATTGAATCGGCGACAGCGCAGGTGGTGGTGTCGGAGCTGATTCAGCGGGCTACCAGTGAGCTGTTCAATGCGCTGGGGGCGTCGGATGTACGCCAGGGCAAAGCGCTGGATCGCCATTGGCGCAATGCACGGACTGTGTCGTCGCATAACCCGGTGATCTACAAGGCGCGGATTGTCGGGGATTGGGTGATCAATGGGACCGAGCCGCCGTTTGTATGGCAGATCGGGAATGGGCCTGGCAAAGCGTAATTGATCGTTCCCACGCTCTGCGTGGGCATGCATCCTGTGACGCTCCGCGTCACGGCTTCAAGAGCGGGACGCAGAGCGTCCGGGGTGGCATTCCCACGCAGAGCGTGGGAACGATCCTGTGTACCACTCAGAACGCGAGCTTATACCCAATGGTCATCAACATAATCGCCAGACACGGTCGCAACACGCCGTCCGGGACTTTGCCGGTCATGTGACTGCCCAGGTAAATCCCCGGCAACGACCCCATCAGCAAAAAGCCCAGCAGGTGCCAGTCCATATTGCCCATGCTGGCATGCCCCAGGCCCGCCACCAGGGTCAGCGGCACGGCGTGGGCGATCTCGGTGCCGACCAACCGCCGCGTGGCCAGGAACGGATACAAGATAAACAATGCCACAGTCCCGAGGGCGCCGGCACCGATAGAGGTCAACGCCACCATGGTGCCCAGGACCGCCCCGGTGACCACCGTGAGCGCATTCAGGTTACGCGGGCTCATGTGATAATCATCACCGGCATGCCGCTGAGCAAACGCCAACAGGCTTTTCTTGAACAGAATCGCCAGTGCCGTCAGCAACAGCACAAAACCCAGCGCCTGCTTGATCACCGCATTCATCGCGCTCGGATCAGTGTGCAGACTGGCCAGGAACCACAGGGTCAGCAACACCGCCGGCACACTGCCCAACGTCAGCCAGCCAGTGATGGTCCAGTCGATGTTCCGGTTTTTGCTGTGCACCAGCACGCCACCGGACTTGGTGATGGCGGCATACAGCAAGTCAGTGCCCACGGCGGTGGCCGGGTTGATCCCGAACCACAACAGGATCGGCGTCATCAAAGAGCCCCCGCCGACCCCGGTCATGCCGACGATAAAACCAACGATCAGGCCAGCGACTACAAAACCAATATTGCCTACATCCATTACAACTACCCGCGGCCTTATAAAATTCTGGCCGCAGGATAGCGATTTTTCTTATAACGACTTATACCAATATGATCTGACTTTATGCTTTTTCTGTCAGACGATGGCAGACATACGCCTGGGTCTGATACGGGAACGCCACAGTGTCACGCCCACGCAGTGCCGGGTGCGTGTCGATCAGCTGGCGCAATTGCTCGGTCACCGTGGCCTTTTGCGCGGCGGGTAGCGCCGCGATGAAGCTTACCGACAGGAAGCGATCCATGATCACTTCCTGAGGGCTGCCCACATGCTGATAGGCAAAACAGCTCATTTGCGGCGCGGAAAAATACTCACCCGTGAAGGCTTCGCGCCAACGCCCTGTATGAAAACGCGGGGTGTCACCTTCATAGGGCGTAATGATTTCGGTGATGGCCGCAACCCAATCCACCGACTCATCGCGCACATTCCACACCAGCCCCAGGCGCCCGTCGGGCTTGAGCACGCGGTGGATCTCGGCCAGTGCGGCCTCGGTTGCGAACCAGTGGAAGGCTTGCGCACACACCAACGCATCGGCGCTGGCATCCGGCAACGGTATGGCTTCAGCGGTGCCGCTGAGCAGGCGCACATCCGGCAACAGTTTGCTCAGTTGCGCGCCCATGGCCTCGACCGGTTCGACGGCAATCAGGCTGGGCGCCAGGGTACTGAGCAAACGGGTGAACTTGCCGGTGCCGGCGCCCAGGTCGATCACGGTCGACTGTGCATTGATCAGCAGCGTGTTGGTCAACCAGCCGGTGAGTTGGCGGGGATAATCCGGACGACCTTGGGCGTAGGTGGCGGCCTGGGTCGAAAAACCTTGTTGAGCAGACGTGTGAACACCAGTCATTGCGACGTTCTCCTCGGGGGCGGGCGCACAGTGTGCGCCCTCTGAGGTTTATTTTCTAACCCGTGCATCCAATCGGGCGTGTGGCGTGTAGTCCTTGCAGTCACCCCGCTGTTTTACTCAGATGGAGCACTACCCATGAACGCTAAAACACTGTTCTGCCTCGCGGCTGCACTCACCGTCGCGCCCGCGGCTTTCGCCCAGACCGGTTTGCCGGACAACATCAAGGTACCGGACGGGCACAAGATTGCGATGGAAACCACCGGGGTCGGCGAAATCACCTACGAATGCCGTGACAAGGCCAACGCCGTCGGCCAGACCGAATGGTTCTTTGTCGGCCCCAAAGCCGTGTTGAATGACCGCAGCGGCAAGCCAGTGGGCAGCTACTTCGGCCCGCCTGCCACCTGGCAAGCCCAGGACGGCTCGAAAATCACCGGCACTCAATTGGCGGTAGCGCCTTCCAGTGCAGGCAACCTGCCCTATCAACTGGTCAAGGCCAACCCGGCCGAAGGTAAAGGTGCCATGAGTGGTGTCAGTTACATCCAGCGGGTCGCGCTCAAAGGCGGCGTGGCGCCAAGCAGCGAATGCACGGCGGCGAACAAAGGCCAGCAGGCCGTGGTGAAGTACCAGGCCGACTACATCTTCTGGGCGGCCAACTGAGCAAACTCGGCTACGCTGCCTGTGGCGAGTGCGCTCGCCACAGGACCCAGCCTTTTTAAGGATGCCGTGTTTGTTTGATTATCAAGCGTGCCTGGCGGCATGTGCCCGTGGCGACCCACGCGCCTTGCGCCAACTCTATGCCGAGGACAGCAGCCGGTTGCTCGGCGTGGCGTTGCGCATCGTGCGCGACAAAGCCCTGGCCGAAGATGTCGTGCACGACGCGTTTATCAAGGTCTGGCGCGGCGCCGGCAGTTTCGACCCAAGCCGTGGCTCGGCGCGGGGCTGGGTGTTCAGCATCACCCGGCACCTGGCACTCAATGCCGTGCGCAATCACGCCCGGGAGGTGGCCTTGGGCGAAGAACACGAGCAGCTCGCCGCCGCCCATGACAGCTTCGAATTCAGCGCCCGAGAAGATCAGGTGTACCGCTGCCTGGAACAACTCGACCCAACCCGTCGCGCGTGCATTCTTCATGCCTATGTCGACGGCTTTTCCCACAGCGAAATCGCCCGGAAACTGGACACGCCCCTGGGCACCGTCAAAGCCTGGATCAAACGGAGCCTCGTCGCGCTGCGCGAGTGCATGGCATGAGCAACCCACTGGATGAACTCGCCAGCGAATACGTGCTGGGCACCCTGCCCGCCGAGCAACGCGCCGAGGTCGAACAACGCTTGAAACATGACCTCGAATTACGTGCGGCGGTGGATGCCTGGGAGCAGCGCCTGTTGCCGCTGACCGCCTTGGCCGAACCCGTGCCGCCGTCCGCACAACTGTGGCGGCGCATCGAACGCAGCACGGCCGATCAGCCAGCCGGCGTGCCGTGGTGGAACCTGCTGGCGCTCTGGCGGGGGTTGGCCGGCGCAGGCTTGGTGACCACTCTGGTGTTGGCCGCGCTTCTGCTGACCCGCCCGCCCGTGGCAGAACCAACCTTTGTGGTGGTGCTGGTCGCGCCACAGAGCCAGGCACCCGGCTGGGTGATACAGGCCAGCCATGATCAGCAGATCCAACTGATTCCGTTGGGGGTGATGGAGGTACCGAGCGACAAAGCCCTGCAATTCTGGACCAAGGGCGATGGCTGGCAGGCTCCGGTTTCGTTGGGGCTGGTCAAGCCTGGGCAAACCTTGTCGGTGCCGCTGAACAAACTGCCGCCGCTCACACCTAACCAACTGTTCGAGCTGACCCTGGAAGACCCTCGCGGTTCACCGACCGGCAAGCCGACCGGGCCGATCCAGGCCATCGGCCGCGCGGTCAAAGTGCTTTGATCAGCTGGAGCTGGGCAACCACACCCTGAATTGCGCCCCGCCCAGAGGCGAGGCCAGGGCCGTCAAGGTGCCGCCCTGGGCTTCCATGGCGCGCCGGCTGATCGCCAGGCCAAGGCCGAAACCGCCCGTGGCGCGGTCACGGCTGCGGTCGAGGCGATAAAAGGGTTCGAAGATACGCTCGCGCTGCTCCACAGGAATGCCGATGCCGTCATCGTCCACGCAGATTTCACAGCCGTCGGCACACACCTTGACCCCCACCTGGATGCGCCTGTCGCAATAGCGCGTGGCATTGCGCAACAGGTTCTGCAACGCCCGGGCCGTGAGGCGCGGGTCGAGGCTGAAACGCTCCACCGCGCAGTCGAGCGCCACATCGATGACGATCTCGGGGTTTTCCAGTTCGTCATCGACGCTGCCCAGCACGCTGTCGATAAACTCATCGAGCACCACGTCGACCCGCTCCGGCAACTGCGCCGGGTTTTGCAGGCGGCTGTAGGAGAGCAATTCCAGCACCAGCTCGTCCAGTTCGCGAATATGCGCCACCAGGCTTTGCAGGCGCTCGCGGCTGGCCTGGGGCAAGTCTTCGGACAGTGCCAGGGCCAGGCCGAAGTCCAGGCGCGTCAGCGGCGTGCGCAGTTCATGGGACACGGCGTTGAGCAAGTCGCGCTGCTGGTTGAGCAGGCGTTCGATATCGTCGGCCATGGTGTCGAACACCGACGCCAGGCTGCCGATGTTGGAGCTGGCGGGAATCTGCGTGCGCTCACTGAGGTTGCCCCGGCCCAATTGCGCGGCGGTGCTTTTCAGGCGCTCCAGGTCACGCCAGTGCGGGCGCAGCCAGAACAGCAGGCAGGCGAGCAAGGCCGCGCCGATCAGTACGTTCATCGACCAATACAACAGGTTCATGTCCAGCGGGTCCGGCGGGATGCTCAGTTTCACCGCAAACTGCTGGTTGATCGGCGAGCTGATGTCTTCCATCCAGCCCCACTCGCCCAGGCGGATCACCGGCTTGCCGTGCTCGAGCAGTTGCTCTTCCTCGGGCGTATAGCTGGCGTCCTGGCGCAGCAGCAACTTGACTTGCAGCGGTGCGAAATCCCGGTTCAGTTGCTCGGTCACACGGGACCAACGCTCCACCGGCGCGCGCAGATACTGCTTGACGATAAGCTTTTGCAGGCCACGGGTCTGCTCGATGTTGTAGTCCATGTAGCGGTGTTCAAACAGCTGGATCACCAACTTGGGTATCAGAAAGATCGCGGCACTGAAGGTAATGATGGTGACCAGGTAGAGGCGCAGCAGTACACGAAACATGGATCAGCATTCCCACTCGGAACGGCTGAACAGGTAGCCCTTGCCCCACACGGTCTTGATCTTGCGCGCCTCGCCTGCGTGGTCATCGAACTTGCGCCGCAGCTTGGAAATGGCCACGTCCACCGAGCGGTCGGTGCCGTTGAACTCGATACCGCGCAGGCGTTGCAGGATCTGGTCGCGGCTGAGCACTTCACCGGCATGCCGAGCCAGTACCACCAGCAGGTTGTACTCACCGCTGGACAACTCCACCGCCTGCTCGCGCCAGGTCACAGTGCGTTCCGACAGGTCGATGCACAGGTTGCCCATGACGATCTGGTCATTGGCCACCTGCGGTTCGGACAAACTGCTGCGGCGCAGCAAGGTGCGTACACGGGCGAGCAGCACGCGTGGCTCGCAGGGCTTGGTGACGTAGTCGTCGGCGCCCATCTCCAGGCCCAGCACCTGATCGTGGCTGTCATCGCGGGCGGTGAGCATCAGAATCGGCAGGCCCGCCGAGTCGGCGCGCAGCAGGCGGCACACCTGCAAGCCGTCGAGGCCGGGCAGCATCAGGTCGAGGATCACCAGGTCCGGTGGGTTGAGCCGCGCCCGTTCGCGCACATGGTCGCCACGGCTGAGCACGTTGACGTGGTAGCCATTGCGTTCCAGGTAGCTGGCAATCAGCTCGGAGAGTGCGGCGTCGTCTTCCACCAGGAGGATATTGGGCATGGTGTTTCCAAATAATACTGTTTGTTGGTGTGTTGCAGGATTGTGCAAGGATATACGCCCCCGTCGCGCAGCGCGCCGCACCTTACACTTCTTCACACACGGCCTACACAGCTTCACAGCACCAAGGCGCAGGTGTCTTTAGGATGCGCCAGTCAATATTGGGATATGAGCATGTCGAAGAATCTGTTTGCGCCGTTTTGCCTGCTGGCCCTGACGCTGGCCCTGAGCGGCTGTGGCCAGTCGGCCGATGAAGCGCCAGAGACGCCACTGGCCAAAGTGCGCATCGAAACCCTGCAAGCCAAGCCCCTGTCGATCACCAGCGAATTGAGCGGGCGTATCGCCGCGCCGCGCATTGCCGAAGTGCGCGCACGGGTCGCCGGCGTGGTCATGCAGCGGGTGTTCAAGGAAGGCCACGACGTCAAACAGGGTGATGTGCTGTTTCGCATCGACCCCGCGCCGTTCAAGGCCGACCTGGACAGCGCCCAGGCCAACCTGAGCAAGGCCGAGGCCAACGCGTTCCAGGCCCGTCTGCAAGAGCAGCGTTACAGCCAGTTGGTCGAAGGCAACGCCATCAGCGGCCAGGACTACGACAATGCCCGCGCCAACCTGCGCCAGACCAACGCCGAAGTCGCTGCCAACAAGGCCGCGGTCGAACGTGCCCGGTTGAACCTGGGCTACGCCACCGTCACCGCGCCGATTTCCGGGCGTATCGGGCGTGCGCTGGTGACCGAAGGTGCACTGGTCGGCCAGAACGAGGCCACGCCGCTGGCAATTATCCAGCAACTGGACCCGATCCACGCCGACCTCACCCAGTCGACCCGCGAACTCAATGACCTGCGCCGCGCCTTTCGCGCCGGCAGCTTGAAGCAGGTCGGCCAGGACCAGGCCAAGGCCACGCTGATCCAGGACGACGGCAGCCTGTACCCGTTGCCGGGCAAGCTGTTGTTTGCCGAAATCAGCGTCGACCCGGGCACCGGGCAGATCATCCTGCGCAGCGAGTTCCCCAACCCGGACCTTGACCTGTTACCGGGCAGCTTTGTGCGTGTGCGCCTCGAACAGGCCGTGGACAAGCAAGGTATCAGCGTGCCGCAACGCGCCATCACCCGTGACAGCGCCGGCATCCCGATGGTGCTGCTGTTGGACGCCGAGCAAATCGTCAGCCAGCAGCCGGTGGAACTGGGTGCGGTGATTGAGGACCGCTGGATCGTCAGCAGCGGCCTCAAGCCCGGTGACCGCATCGTCGTCGAAGGCCTGCAACACGCGCGCCCCGGTGAAAAAGTCGAGGTGGACGACAGCCCCGCCTCCGGCCAGCCAGTCAAGGAATAACCCGCCATGCCGCAGTTCTTTATTGACCGCCCGATTTTCGCCTGGGTGGTGGCCCTGTTTATCCTGCTGGCCGGCGCGCTCGCCATCCCGCAGTTGCCGGTGGCCCAGTACCCCAACGTCGCGCCGCCGAAGGTGGAGATCTACGCGGTGTACCCAGGCGCGTCGGCCCAGACCCTGGATGAAAGCGTGGTCAGCCTGATCGAGCAGGAGCTTAACGGCGCCGATCACCTGCTGTACTTCGAATCCCAAAGCAGCCTGGGTTCGGCCACCATTACCGCAACCTTCCAGCCGGGCACCAACCCGGAAATGGCCCAGGTGGATGTGCAAAACCGCCTGAAAGCGGTGGAGCCGCGCTTGCCGCAAGCCGTGACCCAGCAAGGTTTGCAGGTGGAGAAAGTCTCCGCCGGCTTCCTGCTGCTGGTGACCCTGACCTCCAATGACGGCAAGCTCGACGACGTAGCGCTCAGCGATTACCTGGCGCGTAACGTGATGAACGAACTCAAGCGCCTGGACGGCGTGGGCAAGGCCCAGTTGTACGGCGCCGAACGCGCCATGCGCATCTGGATCGACCCGCAGAAGCTGATCGGCTTCAACCTGACGCCGGCTGACGTGAACGCCGCGATCAGCGCGCAGAACGCCCAGGTCTCGGCGGGCAGCATTGGGGATTTGCCGGGCACCAAGACCCAGGAAATCACCGCCGCAATCCTGGTCAAGGGCCAGTTGTCGACCCCGGCGGAATTTGCCGACATCGTGCTCAAGGCCAACCCCGACGGCTCCACCGTGCGCATCGGCGATGTGGCGCGGGTGGAAGTCGGCAGCCAGGAATACCAGTTCTCCACGCGCCTGAACGGCAAGCCGTCGACCGCCGTCAGTGTGCAACTGTCGCCCGGCGCCAACGCGCTGAACACCGCGACCCTGGTGCGGGCGAAAATGGACGAGCTGTCGCGCTACTTCCCGGCCAACGTGGAGTACAAGATCCCTTACGACACGTCGCCGTTCGTCAAAGTCTCGATCACCAAGGTGGTCTACACCTTGCTGGAGGCGATGGCGCTGGTGTTTGCGGTGATGTTCCTGTTCCTGCAGAACGTACGCTACACCCTGATCCCCACGCTGGTGGTGCCGATTGCACTGATGGGCACTTTCGCCACCATGCTGTTGCTGGGTTTCTCGATCAACGTGCTGACCATGTTCGGCATGGTGCTGGCGATCGGCATCCTGGTGGACGATGCGATTGTGGTGGTCGAAAACGTCGAGCGCATCATGGCCACCGAGGGCCTGTCGCCCAAGGACGCGACGAAAAAAGCCATGGGCCAGATCACCGGCGCCATCGTCGGTATCACGTTGGTGCTGGTGGCGGTGTTTCTGCCGATGGCGTTCATGCCGGGGTCGGTGGGTGTGATCTACCAGCAGTTCTCGCTGTCGATGGCCACTTCGATCCTGTTCTCGGCGTTCCTGGCCCTGACCTTGACGCCGGCACTGTGCGCCACCTTGCTCAAGCCGATTGCCAAGGGCGAGCACCATGCCAAGGGTGGTTTTTTCGGCTGGTTCAACACGCGTTTTGAGCGCCTCACCGACCGCTATGAAGGCTGGGTGGCTTATGCCCTCAAGCGCAGCGGCCGCTACCTGCTGATCTATCTGGTGCTGCTGGTGGGCCTGGGGTGGATGTTCAGTCGCCTGCCCTCCTCGTTCCTGCCGGTGGAAGACCAGGGTTACACCATTACCGATATCCAGCTGCCACCGGGCGCGAGCAAGAACCGCACGGTGCAGGTGGCCGAGCAGATTGAGGCGCACAATGCCGGCGAACCCGGGGTGGGCGATACCACCATGATTATGGGTTTCAGTTTCTCCGGTTCCGGGCAGAACGCGGCGCTGGCCTTTACCACGCTCAAGGATTGGTCGCAGCGCAGCAGCGAAGATTCGGCCTCGGCAATTGCCGAACGTGCCAACGAAGCGTTCAGCGAGCTTAAGGATGCGATTGCCTACGCGATCCTGCCGCCGCCGGTGGACGGCCTGGGCACTTCCAGCGGCTTCGAGTTCCGCTTGCAGGACCGTGGCGGCGTCGGCCATGCCGCGCTGATGCAGGCGCGCACCGAGTTATTGGCGGCCGCGGAAAAAAGCCCGATCCTGGCCAACGTGCGCGAAAGTGCCCTGGCCGAAGCACCGCAAGTGCAGTTGCAGGTGGATCGCAAGCAAGCCAACGCCCTGGGCGTGTCGTTTGCCGATGTGGGTAATGTACTGTCCTCGGCCATCGGCTCGGCCTATGTCAACGACTTCCCCAACCAGGGCCGCATGCAGCGGGTGGTGGTGCAGGCCGAAGGCGACCAGCGCAGCCAGGTGGCGGACCTGATGAAGATCAACGTGCGCAATAACGCCGGCAAGATGGTGCCCTTGTCATCATTCGTTGAAGCCAGCTGGACCCAAGGCCCGGCGCAGCTGACGCGTTATAACGGCTACCCGGCAATTTCCATCAGCGGCGAAGCGGCGCCGGGGCACAGCACCGGTGAGGCCATGGAAGAAATCCAGCGCCTGGTCAGCCAACTGCCGGCCGGCCTGGGCCAGGAATGGACCGGGTTGTCGTTGCAGGAACGCTTGTCCGGCTCCCAGGCGCCGTTGCTGTTGGGCCTGTCGTTGCTGATCGTGTTCCTGTGCCTGGCGGCACTGTACGAAAGCTGGTCGATACCCACCTCGGTGTTGCTGGTGGTGCCGCTGGGTGTGCTTGGCGCCGTATTGGCGGTGGGCTTGCGTGGCATGCCCAATGACGTGTTCTTCAAGGTCGGCCTGATCACCATCATCGGTTTGTCGGCGAAGAATGCGATTCTGATTATCGAGTTTGCCAAGGACCTGGTAGACCAAGGTGAAGACTTGATCGACGCCACCCTGAAGGCCGCGCGGCTGAGGTTGCGGCCGATCATCATGACCTCACTGGCGTTTATTCTCGGCGTGGTGCCACTGGCGATTGCCACCGGTGCCAGCTCGGCCAGCCAGCAGGCGATTGGTACAGGCGTGATCGGCGGGATGATCACTGCGACGCTGGCGGTGGTGTTTGTGCCGGTGTTTTTTGTGGTGGTGATGAAGCTGGTGCGCAGGCGCAGCAAGCCTGATTAACCCGACAGAACTCGGTCAAAATGTGGGAGCGGGCTTGCCCGCGATAGCAGTGTATCAAGATCAGATGTTTTGACTGGCACACCGCAATCGCGGGCAAGCCCGTTCCCACAGGAGGCATCGTGCTGTTCATGATCAAGTCCGCCTGAATAAGCTATGGTGCTCACAACCTCCCTCCTGTTGTGAGCACCTATGGCCTTCCTCGCCCGCACCCACCCTCGCCTCTCATCCGCCGCCGTCCTTGGCCTTGCCGTGGGCATTCTGGCGCCGGCCGATACGCTGATCAGCAAAATCCTGATTGGCTGGAACGCCGGGGTCTGGACCTACCTGGCGCTCATGCTGTGGCTCACCAGCCGTTCACACGCCGATGACGTAAAACGCATCGCCGAGATCGAGGATGAAAACGCCGGGCTGGTACTGTTCATGGTGTGCATTGCCGCGATAGCCAGCCTTGCGACCATCACGGTGAACCTTGTGGGCAGCAAAGACCTGGACAGCACGGCGCGCCTGCTGCACTACGGTTTTACCGGCATGACGGTGATTGGCTCATGGTTGCTGACCGGGGTGATTTTCAGCGTGCATTACGCCCGTCTGTTCTACACCTGGGAGGGCGACGAGCCGGCGTTGCGTTTTGCCGAAGGGTTGCGTAACCCCAATTACTGGGACTTCCTGTATTTCTCGTTCACCATTGGCGTAGCAGTGCAAACGGCGGATGTAGGGGTTGCAACACGTGCAATGCGCAAAGTCGTTTTGGGCCAGTCATTGATTGGATTTCTGTTCAATACGGCGATTCTGGGTTTCTCGATCAATATTGCTGCCGGACTGTTCAGTTGAACCCAAATGCTGCGGCGCCAATCCTGATCTAACCGGGAAGGCGATTGAAAAACGCTTTTGCGTTCATCAAAAAAAACCCTGATCTTTCGATCAGGGCTTTTTAGCGTTGCCTGTTTATTTAGAACGCATAACGCAGGCCAACGTTAACCGCGGCTTTTTGCTTGATTTTGTCACTGGTGCTGGTCTCCACGTCGACATGTGCCTGCAGGTCCTGGGTAAACGAAACGGCCAAACCGGCACCGTACTTGGCGCGCGAACCCGACAAATCATTGTTGAAGGTCTGGTTGTTGACCGTGACCTTATTGTTGTCGGAAAACTCGTGGACCATTGCCGCACGCAGGTAAGGCTTGATCAGTGTGCCATCATCGAGTTGGAACTCATGGCCAACGGTCGCGCCGGCCTCGGCGGTCCTTGAGCGGGTACGTTCACCGTCCACTTGCAAGCCGTTTTTCAGGCTGTACGTGCCACCTTGGACCACAATGGTCGACAGTCGGCCGTAAGGTTCAATAAAGGAGCTGTCACCCAGCTTGATATGACGGCCGAACTCAGCCGATATACCACCGCCTACGTTGTTGTAGCCACCCTTGGTGGACGTGTTATCACTGAGTGTTGCCTTGGCCTGGTTCTGGAACCGGTTGGCTTTGGCCACGGCATCAAAATAGAAACCGCTCTCTTCGTCCACCCAGGTGGCATAAGTACCCAGGAAGTAGCTCTTGACGGTACCGGCAGCGCCGCGAGCCGGGTTCACGTCAGAATTACTGTTGCCGCCGAATACCCCCACCTTCCATTGGGTGTCGGCCAGCGGCATGTCAGCACCGATGGAAAAACCCTGCAGGCTCTGCGAGTAGCCGGTGCCCGAACTCTGGGACACATCATATTTGCTGCCGAAACCACGGATCCAGAGACCGGTACTGTTCGGGGAGTAGCGCAACTCACCCATACGAGCACGCAACGAACCCTCTTCGGCGGTCATGATGGTCACCGGGGTGTTGAACAATGCCGTCACCACGCGGGCACTGCGGCTGACTACACGGGTTTGCGTGTCCAGAAACCAGTCATTACCTTCCTGTTTCAGGTTGTAGGCATAGGCACCCATGTCGACCGGGCCGCCCTCAAGGGAGAACACCGCGTCACCGCCGCCGGTGTGCACAACCTGGGTTTTGACCAGTTCGCTGCCGCTGGCGGAGAGCGCCAGCGTGTGGTTGCCCGAGGCCTGATTGGCGACGTCGATAAAACTCGCCTTGCCCTCATCAAAATTGACGCTCCCGACAAACCGGCCCTCGCCGGACAGCGAGTCCAATTTCAACCGATAGAACTCGCCCGGTGCGCCGAGGGTCACCGTACCACGGTCCATCGTCAGTGAGCGTGCCTGGCTGTCGCCGGTGATGAACAAATTGGAGTTGCTGCCCACCTTTACCGTGTCGACACCTTGCAGCTGGCCCTTCAACTCTGCGTTGTTTTGCAGGTTCAAATGCACAGTGCTGGTGGCGTCGCCGACCACATTACCGACCAGGTTCCGGCTGTTATCCACATTCATTGTCGCGGTGGCACCACCCGACACCGACAGCAGATTGCCATTGCCGCCTTTGAGCGTGGAACCGTTGAGTACGTCGATCGACACCACTGGCACCTGACCTGGCGTGCCCCTGACCGAGAGGGCCGAACCCGTGCGTCCCTCAACCACAGATTGGTCCAACACCAGTTTGCCATCGGTTGTATCGGAGCGACCGCGAGTAAACAAGACACCATGACCGTTGCCGATGATCGCACTCTGGTTGGCGGTTGCCGTTGCACCGACCAAAGCGAGGCCAAAGGCTGCGGCTCCCGTACCCTGCACGACTGAATTTTGGGTGAAGTGAAGCTCACTGCCACTGGTGGCTAGCGCACCGCCAGAAGCCCCACTGATAGAACTGCTGGCGATTTGTGCCAGTGAGGCTGCACCTGCGTTGCTGACCGCCTGCAACCCCATGCCGGCGGAGTTGGTGACCGTACTGTTAGTAATAAAAGCTTTACTGTTTTCAAGCCGCACGGCGCCCAGAACAGGGTCGCTCGACGTCACGTGCGAATCATTGATATTGACGGTAGAACGGCCAGAAGCACGCACTGCACCCGACTGGCTGCCCCTGTTCATGTTTAATGTAGAAGCTGACAGGTCGATGCCGGTGGCTCTCGCGCTGTTCATCGTCAGCGTGGACCCGTCCGACAGTTGCCAATCCGTAGCGGCCGTATTAGGGCCGATAGTACGTTGGGCACCGTTATCCAGCTGAATCGCCTGTGCTTGGCCCTGTACTGCTACGAAGAAGCAGAATGTAAGGGTGGGAACTTTCATCTTCACACTCAATGGCTTGAGGTCAAACGTATTCAGTGCCGACATGCTCAATCACTCTCATGATGAAACTTACAAAAGCGGTTTGGCCTACTGCAGACAAAATGCGGCCTTACCTGTGCAGCGCGTAGAGTAAGAATTAAACGCTCCCGCTTATGTAGGATTAGTCTGTAGAACCCTGGTAAGAAACCTGAGTAATGGGTGATCTATGGGATGGAGTGGTGTGAGGGAGTTCCCCCTCTCTCAGGTAAAGAGAGGGGGGATGCTGTCACCGCCTGACTAACGCCTGTTACGGGCTAACGAGTGGCGAGAGATCACACCGCGAGGCCGACAGCCCAGTACGCATAATGGCCGTCGCCGTGCCGACCCCCAGCGTACCGTCGTTTAGCTTGGTAAAAGCACGCGCATAAGCGCGCCCTGCCTGTGCGTTCCCAACGAAAGCGAAATCGAATATGAAAGTGTGCCCACTGGCCTTGACCGCATCCGTAATAGGGACGCTAGGGGACTGCGTTTGGTCATAAGCCAGAGGTGCTGCGATGGGCCTCGTAATCCGCAGGTCCAAAGTCAGCCGTTCACCCACCACCATTTTCGGATTCCCGGCTACGAAAACCCGTAGCTCAAAGATTTTTGGCGTCGTCACCGGCATCCTGGTCAGCGCATCGCAGTTAACCGAAAGGGACGCCCCCATGCCTCGAGCGCCCCCAAATTGAGGTGCTGGCAAGGCAGTAACCACGGCGTCTATCAGATTAATGTCGGTGTAGGGTGCAGGGTTCAGGTTAGTGGCCGCTGTTGGCGTTGGCGTAGGCGAAACAACATATCTAATCTTATGCGGGCCGTTCCCCAATGCGGCGAAGTAAGACCAGGGGAGCTTCCAACTGACCGGAGTTCCGGCTACCTGAGTGTCATCCAATTCTTGAGCAGGTGCCAGAAACGTTCCATCGGCCAGCTGAGGAACCAACCACATACCTCTGGTCGGCGTTTCAAGGCCGGTCCATGTCACAACGGTAATGGTCACGTCCTGGTTAGCGTCTACCTCCCTGAGTATATTCAACTCCTTCGAGACTTCACCCATAAAACTTGCAACAAGCAATCGGCCATTTTCACTACCCGGCGTTGTGGTAGTCGGTCCAGAGTAACTCAGATCCACTCTGATCGTGGTGGTCGGGCCGGGTACAATGTCTCCGTCTTGTTCGATTTCATAGCCCACCACGGTGGTTTTGGGACCCTTTGCATTACCATAGTCAGCCGTACACAGCGGGTTCAGGAAGAGCCGATCCAAGGTTATCGGAAACGCGACAACATCAAACCACTGGCTCACAGGCTGACCGCCCCATGTCACCCGAAACCGGTACTTGCTCGCACTGTTGTAGTTCCCAAAAACCGGGATTTTACCGGTTGGGCCTACGGCGAGGTCTGCAAGATTGATCAGGTCGTCAGCCAAGTCTGGAGCCTGATCAATTATAATCGGCTGCAAATTCGCTGGCGCAGGCGCCAGCACTATTGTGAAAGGCAGGGAGGGCAATGAAGGCTCACTGAGATTGCCTGCCCGGTCCTCGATTTGATAGATAAGCCGCCAGTCACTACCGCTTTTATTCAAGTCACTCTCGGTCAGTACGCCGGTATTGCCGGCTTGCAGCATGAGCCGCGGTGGAATTATCCCCCCCACCTCTTCCGCAGGAATGACGATGTCGCCTTTAGTGAGATACATCCGGACTTTATCATTCGGGTCCCACTGCCCGCTTTTAAAAGCGTAAGTGTTGGCAGGAATGCTGAATGGGAATCCGAACTGGGTCAGATGGGCCAACGTAAAGGCCTGACCCGCCGGGAGCGTACCCGTATAGACCAGTGGCGGTGGCCGAATGGCAGTGTTGCCATTGGAATAGGCAGGAATCAAGTCGATCTCAAACCTGGTAGGCGGCGAAGTTTCTGACGTGTTAGCAGGAACGTCTACGTCGCCTGGATTGCTCGCCGGATAATTTTCTGTTAAATCAAAACAGAAAAGCCACGCACCATGTTCCTGCAGGCCCGTATCCGGTCGAACTTTCATTTCATAAGTAAAGGTATCGCCTGGATTCGCAATGGTGAACTGGAAGTAGTCTTCCACCAGCGTCCATTGAGTGGGGGTTGGACTATTTACAGGTTGTTTATAAATCCTGCACCAGTCCCCATCAAACGAAATCGGTCCCGACGTGATTGTAAAGATTAAATTTTTACTGGCTCCATCTTTTGAAACAAGCCCCAGTGCCGGATCTATGACAACTGATGGATCAAGCACTGCCGCGCTTAAGTTCGAGCTGGGAGGACCTATAAGAATTCTTGGAACGATTTTAATAGTCATTTCATATTCTCCGTTATCATCAGATATGCTTTACCTGCAGAGCCACCGCTCACGACCCACTGACTACCTGGCATTGAAACACTTTTAATTGCTTGACCACCCTACCTTCAATTGCAAATATGCGCCTGCCATCCTCGGCGAATCAATCCACGCCTTTACCTGTCGGCGTACAGTAAAACCCGGTCGAATGTTTACGATCCACCCTCACGTAGCCGGTTTCAGACACCCCTATTAGTACGCTGTTTCGAATAACACTGTACTTGGCACCCGCGCTGGCAAAAGCCTTCAACGGCTGAAGATAGTTCTTATAGTCCGTGATCACAAAATCGTGGAACGTTTGCGTGGCGTCCCATCGATGAGTCATTGTATGTTCCGTAGACTTTATTGGCTGTTGATTGAGGGGGATTAAATACCCAACAAAGGCCAGTGTCAGTATATCCCCCGGCAATACTTTACTGCCGGGGATCACCCGAATAGTCAGCCCCTCCCAAATCGGCGGATCCGTTCTGCACGTAATAAACCCTCTATCATCTGCGTGCGGATAAGTGGGTTTGGATAAGACAGTGGGCGGCGTAATATTTACCGCCACCGGTTGATCAGCTGATTGTTGCTGGTTGACCCCATTTGTGGACAGATAGTAAAACAGCGCAGTTTTATTACCGACAGACTGTATTACCGACCAGGGGATCAAATTATCAAAGATTATATTGGTACCGGCGACGTCCCCTTTCTTGACGGTATAGGTCGTTACTACATTTGTCTGTCCTTGCACATAGAGCGACAGCATGTTACCCACTTGAGGGTCGCCGGAGAGCAGCACTTCAGCCCTGCAAGGCTGGTTATTGTCGCGACTGTCCAGCTGATTAGCCGTATTAGACTCAGCGCCAAAGATGTTGACCTTGTCCAGCAGGAGATTCAACAGCGCGGGCGCCTGATTATGATCGCGGCCGAACACCGTGAAATCCATATTGATCAATTTCAGAGGAGAAGGCGTCCCACCACTCCCCGGGTTGGAAGCACGTCGAATAAAGTAGCGGAACGGTACATTGTCCTTGCGCTGCAGATTGGCGCCATTGGCAATCAACTGCTGCCAACTTAAGGTCCCGGTAAACGGCAATGACATTACGGGTATTGCCGGGTACTCAACCCCGGCCAATACAGGGATACACAGATCCCCCTGCCGATAATGGGTATAGGTGCTGATACCGAACGATACGATATTACGCGCGTCTTCCCGATTGATAAGGCGATCAAAATCAAACGCGGGCACCGTGGGCACAGGCAAATCGGCTGGCAACGCCTCCAGAGAGAGCTTGGTACTTCCGAACAAGGAAAACTGCGGGGTTATATTGCCTGCCTCGTCCATGACTTTATAACAGGCATACAGTGGTGAGGTACCCGCATACTTACGAATTTCAGCAGCCGGTACTTTCAGAACCATAGCATCGGTGGTGGCAGCAAATGTCTCTATTAAAATTGGCAGGCCGACCGGAAATGCATTAGTGCCCATGAGATACAGGTATATCTTGTCAAGCGCAGCACGACCTGAATAATCCCCCGGCACGACAACATCGAAGGTTGCATTATCAGTCGCATCAGACTCAGTGATGTCGTCATCCACAAACCAGGGCGCTTTAAGCACCTCATTTTCTGCTGGCGGCCTGCGATCAATAATAATGTCCACCGGGTGCGAAAACTCGAACACCTGAGCATCTTCGTACAGGTTATGTATACGGTAGTAAATACGCACACGGGCATTATTAAGCAGGTAAGACGCAGGAATAGAGAGTTCCAACGGAAAGTCTTTGGCGGTTATAGGCCCCACCAACTCTCTGGCAGGAAGAGGGAAAGGCACACTCCCCTCGACCTCCCAAACCAGTACAAAAAAATCACTCTCCCCTAACTGAGGCAGCAGTACCCAAGGTGTATCCAAAAAAATTTTCAGCGGTTGATATAAAAAGGCAGTAGGAATGACACCACTCGGTAACCTGCCCTCCACCCTGAGTGCGGGTAACGTCGGCGTTCCGAAAGCAGCTGTCATTGCATCGATGGGCAACGTTGTGGCTCTATTGATTTGACCATTGTTATTGGTTGGGGGGGTGCTCATATCGCTCTCCAGAACATCAACATTGCGCCAGCCACTGGTTTATTGTCTGATTGCTTTAGCCTCGATTGAATACCTGCCGACAACTTCTCGTAACTGTCAGATTTAACAGGTCGCACCGCCGTCCGTCGGATGCGCGACCGCGTGAGCCGTTGTTTTGCGCTGAATGACACTTGACGTTGTTCCGTGAATGAGTTCTCCTGAAACCGGTTTCAGAGCATCACTACCTCCAATAAGAAAGGCCTGCCACCGTGACTCCTTTTTCCGCCGCCCAGCGCAGCCGCGTGACCATGCTCGACGTTGCCGAACGCGCCGGCGTGTCCAAAGCCAGCGTGTCGCGCTTTATCGGTGACGACCGCGCGCTGCTCTCCGACGCAATTGCCTTGCGCATCGAGCAGGCGATCAGCGAGCTCGGTTACCGCCCCAACCAGATGGCCCGCGGTTTGAAGCGCGGCCGCACGCGCCTGATCGGCATGCTGGTGGCCGATATCCGCAACCCCTACTCCATTGCCGTGATGCACGGCGTCGAAACCGCCTGCCGCCAGCATGGCTACAGCCTGGTGGTGTGCAACACCGACCGCGATGACGAGCAAGAGCGCCAGCACCTGGCGGCATTGCGCTCGTACAACATCGAAGGGCTGATTGTGAACACCCTCGGCCACCACCTTGACCAGTTGCTGGAGTTGCAGCGGGAAATGCCCCTGGTGCTGGTGGACCGCAAGGTCGAGCCGCTGCACAGCGATATGGTCGGCCTGGATAACCCTGCGGCGGTCCGTGTTGCCGTGCAGCACCTCGCACAGCAGGGTTATCGCGACCTGCTGCTGGTGAGCGAAAAGGCCGATGGCACCAGTTCACGCGTGGAGCGCCAAGCGAGTTTCACGGCGGAAATTGCGGCCCGGCCGGCGTTGACCGGCGCAGTGCTCGAACTCGATGACAGCCTGGCAAACCACCTGCACAGCTTCCTGACCAAGCCCGGCCCCAAGGCGTTGTTCTGCGCCAATGGCGTGGCTGCGCTGGCCTGCACCCACGTGCTCAAAGCGCTGGGCTGCAACCTCTTTGATGACATCGGCCTGATTGCCCTGGATGACCTCGACTGGTACCCGCTGGTGGGCAACGGCATCACCGCCCTCGCCCAACCCACCGACGCGATTGGCGCCAGCGCCTTCGACTGCCTGCTTAAACGCTTGCGCGGCGATGACGCGCCACCGCGCACCCTGGATTTTTTGCCCGAACTGATCGTTCGCGGCTCCACCCAATCCCTTGTGGGCGCTGGCTTGCCTGCGATGGCGGTCTGTCAGGCGAAGCCGTAGCCGACTGACACACCGCTATCGCAGGCAAGCCAGCTTTCACATTGTTTGCGAGTAAAAATGAAACCGGTTTCAGAGGTACATAACAATGCATAAATACCCCGTTTCCATCAGCCTATCCAGCTACGGTGCCGACCTGGTACGTACGCTTGGCCAATTGAGTTTTGTCGATCTGCTCAGTGCCGCCGGCGCCCAGCGCATCGAGTGGCGCGAAGAACTGTTGACCAGCGAACAACCCGCCGCCCTCGCCCAAGCCGCTGCCGAACACGGCCTGGAATCGGTGTTCTCTTCACCGCTGGAGCTGTGGGTGGCCGGGCGCGCCCAGCCCAACGCCGAGCTGAGTGCAACCCTGGACCGCGCCCAGGCCTTCGGCTCGCGCTGGCTTAAAGTGTCCCTCGGTTATTTCACCGACACCAACGACTTGCAAAGCCTGCAGGCCCTGCTCAACCGCCACCCGGTCAAGCTGCTGGTGGAGAACGACCAGACCCTGCACGGCGGGCGCATCGAGCCGATGCAGCGCTTCTTCAGTGAGGTGGAACGCCTGGGCCTGCCGGTGAAAATGACCTTCGACATCGGCAACTGGCAGTGGCAAGACCAATCTGCGCTCACTGCCGCACGCCTGCTGGGCCGGCATGTGGACTACCTGCACTGCAAGGCCGTGGCGCGGCGCCAGGACGGCAAGCTGGTGGCCTTGCCGCCCGGCGCCACTGACCTGCATCTGTGGGAACAACTGCTCAAACATATGACTCAAGGCATTACCCGGGCCGTGGAATTCCCGTTGCAAGGCGACGACCTGGTTGCCGTTACCGCGCAGCAGGTGACCGCCCTCGCCCTCCTTGGCCAGCCCCGTGCGGAGAACGCCCATGTCTGAGATCGATATCCTTTCGTTTGGTGAAACCATGGCGATGTTTGTCGCCGAACAGACCGGCGACCTGGCCCAGGTGGCGCAGTTTCACAAGCGCATTGCCGGGGCCGACAGCAATGTTGCCATCGGCCTGTCGCGCCTGGGTTTCAACGTGACGTGGCTGAGCCGTGTCGGCGACGATTCCCTGGGGCGTTTTGTGGCCGACACGCTGAAAAAAGAAGGCCTGGATTGTCGGCATGTGGCGATCGACCCGCTGCACCCGACCGGCTTTCAATTCAAGTCCCGCGAAGAAGCCGGCGCCGACCCGCAGGTGGAGTACTTCCGTAAAGGCTCGGCAGCCAGCCATTTGTCGATTGCCGCGATCAGCCCCGCCGTGCTGCAAGCGCGCCACCTGCACGCCACCGGCATCCCGCCCGCCTTGTCCGAGGCCACCGGCGAGTTGTCCGTGGAACTGATGACGCAGATGCGCAAGGCCGGGCGCAGCGTGTCGTTCGACCCGAACCTGCGCCCGTCGTTGTGGGCCAGCCAAGCGCAGATGGTGCGCGAAATCAACGCCCTCGCCGCCCTCGCCGACTGGGTCTTGCCGGGCCTGGGCGAAGGCCGCTTGCTCACCGGCTTTGACGACCCGGCCGACATCGCCGCGTTCTACCTCGACCAGGGCGCCGAAGCCGTGGCGATCAAGCTGGGCGCGGACGGCGCCTACTACCGCACCCACATGGACCAGGGTTTTATTGCCGCCGTCCCGGTGGAAACCGTGGTGGATACCGTGGGCGCCGGTGATGGTTTTGCCGTCGGCATGATCAGCGCCCTGCTCGAAAACCTGAGCTTCCCTGAGGCGGTACAGCGCGGCAACTGGATCGGCAGCCGCGCAGTGCAAAGCCGGGGTGATATGGAGGGTTTGCCCAACCGCTCTGAATTACCCAGCCGATCTGTTGCATGACCCACTCCCTGTTGCCACAACTACAACAAGCTCAGGAGCAACCCCATGGAAACTGTGAAACTCGCCACCCGCCGCTGGTGGTACATCATGCCTATCGTGTTCATCACCTACAGCCTGGCGTACCTGGACCGCGCCAACTACGGCTTCGCCGCGGCCTCCGGCATGGCCGAAGACCTGATGATCACCCCCGGCATGTCGTCATTACTGGGCGCGCTGTTTTTTCTCGGCTACTTTTTCTTCCAGGTGCCGGGCGCGATCTACGCGCAAAAACGCAGCGTTAAAAAGCTGATTTTCGTCAGCCTGATTCTGTGGGGCAGCCTGGCCACGCTGACCGGCGTGGTGTCCAACGCCTATATGCTGATCGCCATTCGCTTCATGCTCGGCGTGGTCGAGGCGGCGGTGATGCCGGCGATGCTGGTGTACCTGTGCCACTGGTTTACCCGTGCCGAACGCTCACGGGCCAACACCTTCCTGATCCTCGGCAACCCGGTGACCATGATGTGGATGTCGGTGGTGTCGGGCTACCTGGTGCAGCACTTCAGCTGGCGCTGGATGTTTATCATCGAAGGGCTGCCGGCGGTGATCTGGGCGTTTATCTGGTGGAAGCTGGCGGATGAAAAACCCGCCGACGCCCAGTGGCTGAGCGAGCGGCATAAACAAGACCTGCAAAGCGCCCTGGCCGCCGAACAGGTCGGGATCAAGGCGGTGAAGAACTACGCCGAAGCCTTTCGTTCGCCCAAGGTGATCATCCTGGCGCTGCAGTTTTTTTGCTGGAGCATCGGCGTCTATGGCTTTGTGCTGTGGCTGCCGTCGATCCTCAAGGCCGGCTTGCAGATGGACATGGTCGAAGCCGGTTGGCTCTCGGCGCTGCCGTACCTCGCGGCGGTGATCGGCATGCTGGCGGTGTCGTGGGGCTCGGACAAGCTGCAAAAACGTAAACGTTTTGTGTGGCCGCCGCTGCTGATTGCCTCGATCGCGTTCTACGCGTCCTACGCGCTGGGTGCTGAGCACTTCTGGTGGTCCTACACCCTGCTGGTCATCGCCGGGGCGTGCATGTACGCGCCTTACGGTCCGTTTTTCGCCATCGTCCCGGAAATCCTCCCGGCCAACGTCGCCGGCGGCGCCATGGCGCTGATCAACAGCATGGGCGCGCTGGGCTCGTTCGGCGGGTCGTACCTGGTCGGTTACCTCAATAGCAGCACCGGTTCACCCGGCGCCTCCTACCTGCTGATGAGCGGCGCGCTGATGTTAGCCGTGGTGCTGACGATTTTCCTCAAGCCCGGCGCCAGTGATCGCGTGCCGGTGCCAACCCTGGAGTTGAAGGTAAAAACCTCATGAAAAAGTCTGTCGTTTTGTACAAAAAACTTTCCGCGCCATTGATGGCTCGCTTGCACGAACACGTCGACGTGACCCTGATTGACGCCCTCGACGAACCCGGCCTGGCCCGGCTGCGTGACGCCTTGCCCAACGCCCACGGCCTGCTGGGTGCGAGCCTGCGCCTGGATGCCAAGCTGCTCGACCTGGCCCCCAGGCTTGAAGCGGTGGCCAGTGTGTCGGTGGGCGTCGACAACTACGACATCGACTACCTGACCCAACGCGGCATCCTGCTCAGCAATACCCCGGACGTGCTGACCGAAACCACAGCGGATACCGGCTTTGCGTTGATCCTGGCCACTGCCCGCCGGGTGGTCGAACTGGCCGAAATGGTGCGCGCCGGCCAGTGGAACAAAAACATCGGCCCGGCGCATTTCGGCACCGATGTGCATGGCAAGACCCTGGGCATTATCGGCATGGGCCGCATCGGCGAAGCCCTGGCTCAGCGTGGGCATTTTGGTTTTGGCATGCCGGTGATCTACCACAGTCACTCGCCCAAGCCGCGGGTAGAGGAGCGCTTCGGGGCGCAGTTTCGTAGCTTGCCGGAGTTGTTGCAGCAGGCTGACTTTGTGTGCCTGACCTTGCCGCTCACGGCTGAAACCGAAAAGCTGATTGGCGCGCGTGAGTTTGCGTTGATGGGGCCGGAGACGATTTTTATCAATATCTCGCGTGGCAAGGTGGTGGATGAGGCGGCGCTGGTTGAGGCGCTGCAACAACGCACGATTCGGGCGGCGGGGTTGGATGTGTTTGAGCGCGAGCCGTTAAGTCATGACTCGCCGTTGTTGCGCTTGAACAATGTGGTGGCCACACCGCATATCGGTTCGGCGACCCACGAGACGCGGGAGGCTATGGCCGCTTGCGCGGTGGAAAATTTGCTGTCGGCGCTGGCTGGGGAGCGGCCGGACAATCTGGTTAATCCGAGTGTGTATGCTTGAGCTTGCGGTGGGTCCGTTGGCGGGTTCGGTGACTGGCGTCGCTGCTGTGTACATATCCGTTGCTGCGGTAACGGCCACTTAGGGTTCCGCCCTTACGGCGGCTCACTTTTTGAAGGACCAAAAAGTAAGCAAAAAGTCCTCGCCCCAACACTCGGTGCCTCGCTGTGGCTCGGCATGCCCGCAATCCGACAGTGATTTGGGGGGCCGCCGCGATGGGCCATCCTTGGCCCAGCGCGGCTAAACCGGCATCCCTGCCGGTTTACCCCCCAAATCCCTGTCGAATTCCGGCCATCGTGTTTGACGGGGCGATTTCAGATCAAGATCAAGATCAAAAGCGCAGATCAAAAGACCGCTGACTTCGTCATCGAAAAGGATGTAAGGGCCGGAGCAACAGCAACAGCAGAGCCATACTCGGTCAACTGTGGGAGCGGGCTTGCTCGCGAATGCGGTGGGTCAGTGACAGATGAATTGACCGACCCACCGCTTTCGCGAGCAAGCCCGCTCCCACATTTAGACTATGTTGCATCAGGTAGACAGGCTTTTGCTTTGCACTTGATCTGGCTCTTGCCTCAACCACTCAGGTCGGCTTTCAGGCCGCCGTGCTCTGCTTTTGATCTTGCTTTTGATCTGAGGCGCCCCGTTAACCACGATGGCCGAACGCAGGCTTGAATCCGTGGGTAACCCGGCAGGACGCCGGGTTAGCCGCGCTGGGCCAAGGATGGCCCATCGCGGCGGCCCACGGATTCAAGCCGGAGTGCGGGCATGCCGAGCCTAGGCGAGGCACCGAGTGGTGGGGCGAAGACCTTTTGGTTACTTTTGGGGCGTTTGCCAAAAGTGACCCGCTGTAAGAGCGGAACCATAAGCCGCCGTTACCCGAATAACGGATATGTACACCGACAAACCGCCATCGCAGGCAAGCCAGCTCCCACACTTAAAGCCCCTAACCCTCAAATCAAATCAACGCAACGCCCGCCGCAGTACCTTACCCACCGTAGTCTTGGGCAACTCAACACTGCGAAACTCCACATACTTGGGCACCTTGTACCCCGTGAGATATTCCCGGCAATGGGCCAGGATCTGCTCCTGGGTCAAGCTCGGGTCCTTGCGTACCACAATGATCTTGACCTTCTCCCCCGTCACCGGATCTTCCACCCCGATCGCCGCCACTTCCCCCACACCGGGATGCAAGGCCACCACGTCTTCAATCTCATTGGGATACACGTTAAACCCCGACACCAGGATCATGTCCTTCTTGCGGTCCACCAGACGAATATACCCACGCTCATCCATCACCCCGATGTCCCCGGTGGAGAGCCAGCCCTCCGCATCCAGCACTTCAGCCGTTTCCTTGGGCCGCTTCCAGTACCCCTGCATCACCTGCGGGCCACGCACTTGCAGTTCACCCTGCTCGCCAATCTCCGCCAGCTCGCCATCCTCACGCATAAACCGCACCCAGGTCGACGGCAGCGGCACGCCGATGCTGCCGGTGAATTCCATCTCGCGCATGCGCGCAATGTTGATCGGGCTGATGCTCACCACCGGCGAGCACTCCGTCAGCCCATAGCCCTCGATGATCGGCAACCCAGTCACCTCCTTCCAGCGCTTGGCCACCGCCGTGTGCGTGGCCATGCCGCCCGCAATCACCATGCGCAGGTCAGAGAAATCCCGCGCACAGAACTCCTTGTTTTCGAGCAAGCCGTTAAACAAGGTGTTGACCCCGGCAATGCCATTGAAGCGCTCCTTGCGCAAAATCATCTGCACCCGTTTCACGTCCCGTGGGTTGGCAATCAGGATGTTGCGCCCGCCCAGGCACATGAACATCAGGCAGTTCACCGTCAGCGAAAAGATGTGATACAGCGGCAGCAAGGTCACGTTGGTTTCCTGCTTGTCCTGATCCAACTGATCACCGACCCAGGCCTTGGCTTGCAGCAGGTTGGCGATGATATTGCGGTGGCTGAGCATCACGCCCTTGGCATCGCCGGTGGTGCCGCCGGTGTATTGCAGAAACGCCAGTTCATCGAGGTGCATCTCCACCGGAAAATGGTTCAGCGCCCGCCCCTGTTTCAACACGTTGTTGAACCGCACTGCGCCAGGCAGATGAAATTTTGGCACCTGCTTTTGCACGCGACGCAGGATAAAGTTCATCGCCGCGCCCTTGAAGGTGCCCAGCAGATCGCCAATGGCCGCCACCACCACGCGTTTGACACGGCTGCCCTGCGCGACTTTTTCAAAGGTATGGGCGAAGTTTTCAAAGATCACCAGGGTTTCGGCTTCGCTGTCCTTGAGCAAATGCTTGAGTTCATGGGAGGTGTACAACGGGTTGACGTTGACCACCACCGCGCCGGCCAGGATCGTGCCCAGCAGGCAGATCGGGTACTGCAAGCAGTTGGGCATCATCAGTGCCACCCGGTCGCCCTTTTTCACGCCCTGGCCCTGTAACCACGCGGCGAACGCCTGGCCTTGCACCTGCCAGTCGGCGTAGGTCATTTCGGTGCCGATGCTGACGTAGGCGACCCGCTCGCGGAATTTTTCCAGGTGCTCCAGGAACACCTCGCGCAGCGACGGGTACGCCTCGATACCGGCCTCGATGTCCGCCGGCACGCCCGGCAAGTAGGCGTTCAACCAGATCCGTTCGGTGTGTTCCTGGCTTACAGCGTTCATGGCAGTCTCCTTATTGTTGTTTTTGATCAGGCTATTTTTCGACGATGGCGGTAATGCCCAGCCCGCCGGCTGCACAAATCGAAATCAGGCCGCGCCCACCCCCGTTCTCATGGATGGTTTTGGCCAGCGCCGCCAGTTGCCGGCCACCGGTGGCGGCGAACGGATGGCCACAGCCCAGGGAGCCGCCATTGACGTTCATCTTGCTGCGGTCGATGGCGCCCAGCGGTGCCTCCAAGCCTAGACGCTCGCGGCAATACTCGGGGTCTTCCCACGCCTTGAGCGTGCACAGCACCTGGGCGGCAAAGGCTTCGTGAATTTCAAAGAAATCGAAGTCGGCAAACCCCAGACCCTCGCGCTTGAGCATGCGCGGCACGGCATACGCCGGCGCCATCAACAAGCCTTCGGTGCCGTCGACAAAGTTCACTGCGGCAGTCTCGCCGGTACGCAGGTAGGCCAACACCGGCAAACCCTGTTCGGCCGCCCAGGCTTCGCTGGCCAGCAAGACCACCGAGGCGCCATCGGTCAGCGGCGTGGAGTTGCCCGCCGTCAGCGTGCCGTTCTGGCGATCATAGGCGGGCGAAAGGCCGGCGAGCTTCGCAAGGCTGGTGTCGGCACGCAGGTTGTTGTCGCGTGCCAGCCCGCGATAAGGGCTGATCAGGTCATCGAAAAAGCCACGCTTATAGGCCGCATCCAGGCGCTGGTGGCTGGTGAGGGTCAGTTCATCCTGGGCCAGCCGTTTGATCTGCCAGCGCTTGGCCATTGCTTCGCAGTGCTCGCCCATGGACAAACCGGTGCGCGGCTCGCCATTGCGCGGCAGCAGCGGCTTGAAAAACATCGACGGACGCACCTTCAGCAAGGTCTTCACCTTGGCGCCCATGCCCTTGGCGCGATTGGCCGCCAGCAAGGTGTGGCGCAGCGATTCGTTGATTCCGATGGGCGCATCCGAGGTGGTGTCGGCGCCACCGGCGATACCCACTTCGATCTGGCCAAGCGCAATTTTGTTGGCCACCAGCAAGGCCGCTTCCAGCCCGGTACCGCAGGCTTGTTGCACGTCGTAGGCCGGCGTGTCAGGTGACAATGTGGTGGACAGCAACGCCTCACGCGCCAGGTTGAAGTCCCGCGAATGCTTGATCACCGCGCCCGCAGCAAACTCGCCCAGGCGCTGGCCGTGCAGGTTATAGCGCTCGACCAGCCCTTGCAGGGCCGCCACCAGCAGGTCCTGATTGCTGTCGTGGGCATACACGGTGTTGGAGCGGGCAAACGGGATACGGTTGCCGCCGATAATCGCCACGCGGCGGGTCGGGGCCGGGTTGAAACTGTAGTCACTCATTCGTGGCTCTCTTTCCAAATAAATAGCCCACGCATATGCGGTTTATCACCGGCACCATTGCGCACTTCGAACTCACGGCGCGGCCCGGTCACCGGGCGGCTCCACAGCGCAACCTGGCCGGGCAGGAAGATCGGCAGCTTGAAGTCGCAATGCGCCTGGGCCTGATCCAGGCCGCCCGGCGGTTGCTGCGCCGCCAGTGCGCGGCCCAGGGTCCACATGCCATGGGCGATGGCACGGCGAAAGCCGAAGATTTTGGCGCCGATCACCGAGGTGTGAATCGGGTTGAAATCCCCCGAGACCTTGGCAAACCGGCGCCCCAGGTCGGCGGGCAGCACCCAGCGCTGGGTGCGCAACAGGCCGTCTTCCTGCAGGGGCAATACGTCTTCCCAAGGCTCACCAACCGGGTCTTTGACGTCGCGGCGCAGGTACAGGCTGTCGCTTTCCCACACCAGCGTATCCGCCGCAAAGGCGCGGGTGGCGATGCTCAGCGCCTGGCCCTTGGGGTGCGCCACCCAGCGTTCGCAATACACTTCCAGGCGCAAGGCCTGGCCTTCGTGCAAACGCTGGTGCTGACGAATGCGATTGGCCAGGTGCACCATGCCACTGGCCGGGTACGGAAAGCTTGGCCGGGTCAGCAACATCAGGTGCAAGGGGAACGCCAGCACGTGCGGATAAGACAGTGGCACGCCCTGCTCACGGCGAAACCCGCAGGCGCGGCCATAGTCGGCGATGCCAGCGGCACTCAGCTCCACCGCCGAGCGCACCAGGCGCGCGGTGGGCAGCGGCGGCGGCCCGTCGAGCTTGGGTTTGCGCAGTGCGCGCACGCCGTCCAGCAACAGCTGGGTGCGCGACGGTGGCGGGTCGATGATCTGCGTCACATAGTCCATGGCTCAGGCTCCCAACAGGCTTTGGCCGCACACGCGCACCACCTGGCCATTGACGCCGCCGGACGCCGGGTGCGCCAGCCAGGCGATGGTCTCGGCCACATCGATCGGCTGCCCGCCCTGGGACAACGAGTTCATGCGCCGCCCGGCCTCACGGATCATCAGCGGGATTTTCGCGGTCATCTGGGTTTCGATAAACCCTGGCGCCACCGCATTCACCGTGACGTGCAGCGCGGCCGCCTGAGGTGCCAGGCCCTGCACCAGGCCAATCACGCCCGCCTTGGAGGTGGCGTAGTTGCTTTGCCCAAGGTTGCCGGCGATACCGGAAATCGACGACACGCACACAATCCGCCCGCCGGGGTTCAAGCCCTGCCCCTCCAACAATGCGCTGCTGAGCTGCAACGGCGCTTCGAGGTTGACCGCCAGCACACTGCGCCAGGCGGCTTCGGTCATTTTGGCGATGGTTTTGTCGCGGGTGATCCCGGCGTTGTGCACCACCACGTCGAATGCGCCGTATTGGCTGACATGCGCCTGCAACAGCGCGGCCGCATCGGCTGCGGTGATGTCCAGCGGCAAGGCCGAGCCGTTCACACTGTCGGCGGCTTGAAGCAGCGCCGCCTGGGCCTGGGGCACGTCAACGCACACCACATGAGCACCGTCGCGGGCCAGCACCTGGGCAATTGCCAGCCCAATGCCACGGGAGGCGCCGGTGACCAGGGCACGGCGACCGGCGAAGGGTTTGTCCCCGTTCACCGCCACCTGGGCGTCCACGGGTTTTTCCAGGCGCACCACCTGGCCCGACACATAGGCCGAGCGGCGTGACAAAAAGAACCGCAGGCTGCTGTCCAGCGCGTCTTCGGCGCCCGGCGCCACGTAGATCAATTGCACCGTGATCGCCCGACGCAATTCCTTGGCCAGCGAGCGCACCAGCCCTTCAAGGGCACGCTGGGCGATGGCCTGGGGCAAGTCCTGGCAATGTTCCGGCGCGGTGCCGAGCACCACCACGCGGCCGTGCTGGCCGAGGCGCTTGGCATTGGCGTGGAAGAACAGGTAGAGCTCGTCGAGTTGGTGCAGGTCGAGCACCGCCGTGGCGTCGAATACCGCGCCCTGCACCTTGACCGTAGACGGCGCCTTGAGGGTTGCCGGCGTGGCGACGACGGTGTCGGTGTCTTTGAAGAGCTGTTGCACCTGCGCACCCAGGCGCCCTGCCCCGGCGACAATCACCGGGTTGGCCAGGCCCTGCTGGCCGCTGCGGTGGCGTTGCAATGGCAAGGGTTGCGGCAGGCCAATGGCCTGGGCCAGGCGTCGGCCCCAGGGGGAATTGACGAAGGATAGGTAGTTGTCACTCATAAAACATTCTTTCCCTGTAAACCCGATCCAGTGTGGGAGCTGGCTTGCCTGCGATAGCGGTGTGCCAGGTAAACCGCTATCGCAGGCAAGCCAGCTCCCACACTGACCGTGTTAACTAACTGAGGCGTTTTCGCTTTGGCTGCTGCGGCGTTTGGTCGTCGGCTCCAAGGCTTGCTTGCGCTGTTGCAAAGCCTCCAACAAGCCAAAATCCTGCGGAAAATCGTCGACCTGAATACCGTGGTCGGCATATTCCACATAACGCCCGAGCAAGCTGTCTTCCTCATCGCTGATCAGGTCCAGCGCCCGCGCCTTGACGCGCCAGGCGGTGAAGGCGGTGGCGGAAATCGGCATCGGTTCGATCAGGCCTTGCTTGATCGCAGGCTTGAGCCGCGCTTCGATCAGCTCCACCTGCGGTAACAGCCGCAAGCCCAATTCGCCATAGGCCAGCTTGTCGATTTCCGGGCGCGGGATGTAGGAATTGGCCAGCAAGCGGTCGCGGGTTTCGCCGGGGGTTTGCACCACGTCGGCCACTTGGGCCAGCAGGCGGTCCGAGGGTTTGTGCAGGGGAATAGCGAACGGAAAACTCAAGGCACGCACCACGGCTGCCGCCGGTTTCGACGGGTAGTTGTCGAGCACTTCGGCCAGGGCTTCATGGGCGCGCAACAACGCGTCCTGGGCCGACCAGTGCACCAGCGGCAAGTCGGACTGAGGCCGACCGTCGTCCTCAAAACGCTTGAGCACGCAGGACAAGATGTACAGCTGCGACAGAATATCGCCCAGGCGCCCGGTGATACTTTCCTTGCGCTTGAGCGCACCGCCGAGCACGCCCATGGACACATCCGAGATCAACGCCAGCACCACCGACAGCCGATTGGCCTGGCGGTAGTAGGACGCCAGCGCCGGGTCGGTCTTGGCCGGTGCGGCAAGCAGCCGCCCGCCGGTCAGCGAATGCACCGCAGCGCGCACGGTATTGGCCAGCACAAAACTCAGGTGGCCGAACATCGCGCTGTCAAAGGCTTCCAGGGCTTTGCGCCGATCCGGGTTGTGCGCCGCTTCCATCTCGCGGAACACATACGGATGGCAACGAATCAGCCCCTGACCAAAGATGATCAGGCAGCGGGTCATGATGTTCGCGCCCTCTACCGTGATCGCAATCGGGCTTTGCTGGTAGGCGCGGGCCAGGAAGTTGTTGGGGCCCATGCAGATGCCTTTGCCGGCCACGATGTCCATGCCGTCATTGACGATCATCCGCGCGCGCTCGGTGACGTGGTACTTGGCAATCGCCGAGATCACCGAAGGCTTTTCACCCGCATCCAAAGACGCCACCGAGACCTTGCGCACCGCATCACAGGCATACAGATGCCCGGCCATGCGCGCCAAGGGCGCCTGCACGCCTTCGAACTTGCCGATGGGCAGGCCGAATTGCTTGCGCATCGCCGCATAAGCCGTGGTGCCGCGTACCGCCACCTTGCCCAGGCCGACATTGGCCGACGGCAGCGAAATCGCGCGCCCGGCCGCCAGGCATTCCATCAGCATGCGCCAGCCATTGCCGACCTGTTCGCGGCCGCCGATCACCCATTCCAGCGGAATAAACACATCCTTGCCGGTGGTCGGCCCGTTCTGGAACACCGCGTTCAGCGGCCAATGCCGACGACCGCTGTTCACGCCCGGATGGGAGGTGGGGATCAACGCACAGGTAATGCCCAGCGAGCCGGCCTTGCCGAGCAAACCGTCCGGGTCTTCGGCGCGAAACGCCAGGCCCAGCACCGTGGCAATCGGGCCGAGGGTGATGTAGCGCTTGTCCCAGGTCACTTTGAAACCCAGCACTTCCTCGCCTTCGTGCACACCTTTGCAGACGATGCCCAGGTCTGGAATCGCCCCGGCATCCGAGCCGGCGTATGGGCTGGTCAGGGCAAAGCACGGGATGTCTTCGCCGCGTGCCAGGCGCGGCAAATAGTAATTGCGCTGGGCATCGGTGCCGTAATGCAGCAGCAGTTCAGCCGGGCCGAGGGAGTTGGGCACCATCACCGAAATCGCCGCCGCCGAGCAGCGCGTCGACAGCTTCATCACCACCTGCGAATGCGCATAGTGAGAGAAGCCTTTGCCGCCGTACTGCTTGGGAATGATCATGCCCAGGAACCCGGCGTCCTTGGTGTACTGCCAGCCTTCGGGGGACATATCCTGCCAAACCTGGGTGGTTTCCCAGTCGTTGGCGATGTCGCAAAGGGTTTCCACTTCGTTGTCGAGGAACGCCTGTTCTTCAGCGCTCAGGCTGGCCGGCGCGGCTTGCAGCAGACGCTGCCAATTCGGCTTGCCGCTGAACAGCTCAGCGTCCCACCACACGGTGCCGGACTCGATGGCCGCGCGCTCGGTGTCGGACATCGCCGGCATGATCGTGCGAAACAGGCCCAGCGCCTTGCTGGTCAGCAGTGTGCGGCGCAGCGGCTTGATCGTCATCAGCACAGCGGGCAGTACCACCAGGATGGCTGCGACGCTGGCGCCAACGCCTGCGACCACATTGAACAGATAACCAAGCGCCAGCCAGACCAGGCCGACGCCCAGCCACAGGGCCGCGGCGGCTTGTCGATAGGCCAGGGCAATCGCGGCGGCGACACCCATCAATAACCAGATAACCATGGGGATACCTCTACTCAATTCAGGGTATGGCATGCGCGTCGCCCGTTCAGGATGAACGAGGGCGTAAAGCCACACTACAAACTTGAAAGGATAAATTCAAATTTTGTTTTGAAATTTTTATTTAATGCATACGCAAAAAAAATAGGCTGATCGAATCAGCCGGTTTCTGCATCGGGAAAACTACAAAAACGGAGCATGTACAGCACGGGTGTGAAGCGCCAGAAAGATGCGCCGACTGACCACTTCACACCTGAGCACGCACAGATTGTGGGTTAGAACTTATAAGTGGCCGACAGGCTAACCACCTCCCCTTTGCTGTCCACCTTGCCATCCAGGCGCGCAGCCCCAAGGCGATCTTCGTTGACAGTCTTGAGCTTGACCTCTTGTACAAACTGCCGCGAGTAGGCGCCGTCAACACTCAAGCCTGGAACCGCTTTGATGTTGTAGCCAAAACCCAACGAGGCGAAATAACGATCACCGTCAGGAATGCGCGGATCCCGCGTGGAGTCACGGGTAGGCGTTTGATCATAGGCAACACCGGCACGCAGGGTGAAATCGTCAGTGAGCTTATAGTCGCCGCCCAGCGAGTACATCATCACGTCTTTGTACTTGTAGGGAATCGACACAATGGTATTGCCGTCAGACTTCAACGTCAGGGCCTTGAAGGAAGACCACTGGGTCCACAAGGCACTGGCGCCCAGGGTGAAGCGGTCATTGAACACGTGTACCCAATCGATGGCAGCGGTCGCCGGGATGTCCAGTTGCGTGCTGGCGTTGGCACCGTCCGGGAACAGTTTCAAGCCTGGGTAAGCGCGCTCAACCAGCGTCAAGCCGTCGCCGCCTGCGTCAGTCATCAGTAACCGACTGCCTGGGTCGGCATTGAATTTGTACTTGCCCTCCAGCTTGTTCTTGATTTTGGCGTGGTAGTTGAAGCCAACGGTATCCTGGTCGGTGGGTTTCCACGCCATGCCGCCAAACCAACCCACAGACGTATTATCGACCTTGACCCGAATCAGCGATTGGCCCACCCCGGATGGAAAGGGAATACCAAAGCCGCCCAGCCCCGGTGACACTGCCGCGGCTGCGTACAAGTCGACGTTCTGGCTGACAAACCCACTCGTATGCTGAACGATGGCGCCGCCACCGATAGAGAACTGGTCATTAACTTTGAAGGACAGCGAACCGGTCAGGCCCACGGTTTCGATTTTGGTGTCCACCGCAAAATCGCGGCCTTTCCAATCCGGGTCCCAGGTCGACTTCATCCCCTGGGGCACCACCTGGCTCAGACCAACACTGAAGCGATCGTTAATCGGTATCACCAGGAACCCGGTCGGCAGCCAAGCGGTGAACCCGCCTTCGCCACCGTCACCCGTACGCGGCGTAGAGGTAACGCCGCCAAATTCGTCCAACACCCCTACAGAGGCAGGGTCGCCTTTGTAATCAGTGGCATTGCCTTTGAACTTGATATTGACGCGCGCATAAATGACGTTTTGCTGCGCGATAGTTTGGTCGATAAACGCCATGGCAGCCGGGTTGTTGTACGCCGAAGACGGGTCGTCCTTGAACAACGAACCACCACCGAACGCACGACCCCAACCTTGGGCACCAAATGTAGGAGTCGAGAAGCCGCCGGCCTGCACCGAACCGCCCGCGACCATGAGACCGCCCAACAATGCCAAGCCGATTAACGTCTGGGCCGGTTGTTTCTTATTATTCATGCTCCACTCCTTATTATTTTTATCCACCACGGCCGGGCCTACCGTCCCTGGTTTTCCTCAACAGGTGCCCCGAAAGGAGCACCTGCATTTCAACGTGTGATCATCACGTCCAACGCATTGCTATCAAGGATTTACGGTGATTGCTGGGGTTGGAGCGGCGTTCAGAGCAGTAATCTTGCAGCTGCCGACCGTTTGAGCAGATGGCAGGGTGATGGTGTGGGTGTTGTTGTTGTAGAGCACGTTGATCGTGGTCGGGCCACTGGCGCAGTTGCTGACAATCTTGAAGTTAACACCGGACACGGTACCCGCATACACACCTGCACCCGTGGCGGTGGAGGTTGGCGTCAAGGTCCAAGGCAGACCCAGCAACACCGGCACGCCACAGAGTGGGTTGGCACCACTGACGGTCGCGCCCGTAATAGCAGCGGCGGAACCGTCGGCAGCCACACTACCGGTGAACACGATATTGCAGGAAACAGGCGCACCGAACGACGCCGGCGACGACACCGCAATGGTCCCGGCAGGCGTGGAAAAGCCCGTGCCCGCAGGAGAAATGGTGGCTGCACTCGCCATGGAAGTAGCACCCATGCAAACAGCCAGAGCAGTCAACGACACGAGAGTTTTCAAGCTTTTCATTGTTTTTCCTCACATGTTATGGCGAATCATTTCGCCAGGGGTAATGGCCATGATCGAGAGGTCACGGTGAAACTGCAGAACTTCCCTTTCCAGCCAAATTTCAATGCATATACCGCTACAGTTTTAGAATTCGTTTATTCGACCACTTTGAAGGTCGGCGGCATCTTGATCGACACCGTCTTGATCTTGCAGTCTTCGCCAATCGGCACATTCGCCGCTTCCAACTTACCGGTGGCGTTATCCCAGGTACCGTCGGCGGTGGACGGGCCGCACTTGCCGCCTAAACCGAAGGCATGCACATCCACGCTGATGTTCGACATCGAGCCGCTTTTAGTGTCTTTGGCAATGAGTACCCAGGGTAAGTTGATGGCCTCGACACGGCTGCATTTAAGGCCGCCGTCGAATTCAACTTTATCGACATTCACCGACGTGCCATCGGCCGCGACCTTGCCGGCCACTTTGATGGTGCAGTCGGCGCTGATCAGCGCGCCCTTGGAAAAGCTGATCGGACCTTGGGCCGTAAAGGCGCTGCCGGCCGGCTCGATCCGCGCAGCCTGGGCCTGTTGGTAAACCATCAGACCCAGTGCGGCCAGGATGACATGGGCAGTAAAGTTGGCAGGGCTTTGCATGGTGTACGTCCTTCCCTTGAAATTATTGTTGTAGGGTCAAACCACTAACTTGCAATAAAACCGATGAATCCCGGGCGAAGAAAGCCTGCGTGGTACACAGACCCCGCGTTCACCCACACACGCGTTAGTTCAGATTAAAACGGTGTCGCGCTGTTGCTGTACTTCTCCAGGTACTTCAACCGCTGTGAGGGTTGAAGGTTGGTCAGGGTGATATCCCCGGCATAGTGATTCAATACACGATGGTCCATGCGACGTCGCCACAAGTACGGCACATAAGCCCAAACAATCATGCTGGCGTAACCGTAAGGCAGTTGCGGCGACTCATCAAAGTGGCGCAACGACTGGTAACTACGGGTCGGGTTGGCATGGTGATCGGAGTGGCGCTGAAGTTGGAACAGAAAGATGTTGGTGACAATCCGATTACTGTTCCACGAATGCCGAGGGGAACAACGCTCATAACGGCCGTTGGGCAACTTCTGACGTTTAAGCCCGTAGTGCTCGACGTAGTTGACCACTTCCAGCAGCGAAAACCCGTAGATGCCCTGGATGATCAGGAACGGAATCACCGCCGCGCCCAGCCAGGCAATCATCGCGCCCCACAACACCAGGCTGTACATCCAGGCGCTGAGCACCGCGTTCTTCCAGTGCAGAGCCGGCAGGCCGAGTTTGCGCAGGCGTTCGCGCTCCAGGTTCCAGGCCGACACGGCGCTGAACCACACCGAACGCGGCAGAAACGCCCAGAAACTCTCACCCAGGCGCGAGCTGGCCGGGTCTTCCGGGGTGGCGACGCGTACATGGTGGCCACGGTTGTGTTCGGTGTAGAAGTGCCCGTAGAAAGTCGGCGCCAGGGTGACCTTGGCCAGGAACACTTCCAGCGGCTTGGGCTTGTGCCCCAACTCGTGGGCGGTGTTGATGGCAATGCCGGTGGCGGCGCCGGTGGACATCGCCATACCCAGGTAGGTGAACCCGCTGACGGCGCCGTGCAACTCAGTGCGCGCGGTAATGAAGGCGGCGGTTTTGGCCAGCCAGCTCGACGGGGCCAGGTGGGCGGTGGCGTTCAACAGACCACCGCTGATGATCCAGTCGATGCCGCCGGCGGCGAGCCAGCCGGTGATCACCACCGACGAGATGACGAACAGCACACCGGTGTAGACGATCCAGCGGTAGTAGCTTTGGGATTCGAGGTGGTTGACGGCGGATTCGGGTGGGTTGCTGACGTCTTCACCGAGCAGGCCGTCGATCAGCGGGATAAGGCCGAAGATCACCAGCACACCGACCCACCACAGTTGCTGTACACCGGTGGTCATCGCCAAGGCGCCGGACAGCAGCGGAGTTGCCAGCGGCATGATGCCGAGCCACCACAGGTGACGCTTGCCGTCGGTCCAGACAGCTGGGGTTGCCAGAGTGTGATTCATGGCAGCCTCCGAACGAGGCAGATTGGACATGCGATAAAAGGCGTTTTTTTCATTATTTTATTCGCTCTTAGGCATTTCAAAAATTGTTTCAAATTATACATTGAAATAATTTTTTAAAATTAATAGCGCGGAATCGTTAGGTCGTCAACTAGTTTCTCGTAGGCTTTTTTACGTGACCAGGCAGTCTCTTTTTTTGCCGTTTGGTCAGGTGTCTAAAGCAGGCATCGACGCCGTCGAACCGCGAGTCGGGTAGCACAATTTTTTAACTCAGCTGTTTACTCAGCTACTTGCCCACCAAGGCCAATGGCCGTTGCGGCAGCGGGTCGTTTTGCGGCGGCTTGACGCGCTTGGCAATCTGCTCCACCACCGCCACCACGCGCTCTGTGGCGGTAATCGGCAGCATATGGCCCCTGCCCTCCACCACTTGCAGCTTCAAGCCGGGCACCTTGCTCGCCAGGGCCTGCCCGTGCTTCTGGAAGTCCAGCACCTTGTCCCGCGCGCCATAGATCAGGCCGATGGGCAGGGTCAGTTGCGGGTAGCATTTGACCATGTCCGGCAGGTGATCATTGACCGTGTTGATCTCGGTGGAGGCGGCGTAAAAGTTGTCCGGGCGCATCCCCAACAGGCCGCCGCCACGGGTGGCGAAGTCCGGCGGCGCGGCATCGGGAGCAAACACGCCCTTGACCACTGAACCTTTGGTCAGCAGCCCCACGGGCATGGTCAGGGTGTGCGACAGCCAGCGACGCAACCATGCAGGACGCACCGCCAATGACAAAAACACCAGCGGCAACAGGCGCTGCGGGTGGGTCAGCGGCGCAACCAGGACCAGGCCGGACACCGCATGCGGATGATCTAGCGCCAATGCCAAGGCAATCGCACCGCCAAGGGAATGCCCCAGCACCAGCGGTTTATCCAGGTCGAGGGTCTTGATAAACGCGGCGATTTGCCGGGCTTGGGCCGGCAGGTCTGCCGCCGTGTGTGCGCCCCGGCTGGAATAGCCGGAGCCCGGACGGTCCAGCGTAATCACCCGAAAGCGTTCACGTAATTGCCCGGATAATGCATAAGTGAGGTTGCGACTGCTGCCCATGAGCCCGTGAATCATCACCAGCGGTGGGCCTTTACCTTCGTCTACATAATGAAAGCGTTCGCCATCGACCTCAACGAAACGCCCGTTAATCGGAACGGTGGCTTCTATGCGCCGTGTCATCCAGGCACTCAAGCCCCACAACAACGCACTGGCACCCACCACCACACCCGCAGCGACAACCCATTCAACCGCCATAGCTCGGTCCTCTGCTTCCCTGCTGCTGCTCCCTGACCGGTATTGGTCAAGGCCTCAGCCACCGTCCACACCCTGGACCCGGACTTGCTGCCCAGCGTGCTCGTCCGTCGGACAAGGCGCACATTGGGAACAAGGTCCTAGCGTAGGCGATATTTTCAGGTAGATTATTTAAAATCTTTTTTAAAATAATTAATTCATTTTTTCTTTGCAATGGTGTTCTATCTAAAAGACAAAACAAAAACAGGAGCACATCTGATGCCCATGAGGGACAGCCTATGAATGCCCACAGTGATTCAATCGACATCGCCATCATCGGCTCAGGCTTTGCCGGCCTGTGCATGGCAATCAAACTCAAGGCAGCCGGGTTTACCGACTTCTTTGTCGCCGAGCAGGCCGACACCCTGGGCGGCACCTGGCGTGACAACCACTACCCCGGTTGCGCCTGTGACGTGCAGTCCCATGTGTATTCGTACTCGTTTGCGCCCAACCCCACCTGGACGCGGCAGTTCGCACCGCAAGCGGAGATCCGCGCCTACCTTGAGCACTGCGCGCAGCGCTTCGAGTTGACGCCCTATTTGCGCTTCGGCATGGGCCTGCAACGTGCGGTGTTTGATGAGCAGCAGCAACGCTGGCACCTGAGCTTCAGCGATGGCCGCGAGGTTAGCGCGCGGGTGCTGGTGTCGGGCATGGGCGGCCTGTCACGCCCGGCGCTGCCGGATATTCCTGGGCTGGACAGCTTCAAGGGCAAACGCTTCCACTCCCAGCACTGGGATCACGACTATTCGTTGAAAGGCAAGCGCGTGGCGGTGATCGGCACCGGCGCCAGTGCGATCCAGTTCGTGCCGCAGATTGCCCCGCTGGTGGCGCACCTGGACCTGTTCCAGCGCACGCCACCGTGGATCATGCCCAAGCCGGATCGCGAGATTTCAAGGGTGGAACGCTGGGCCTTCAAACACCTGCCGTTTACCCAACGCCTGGTGCGCGGCGCCTTTTACTGGGCGCTGGAAGGCCGCGTGGTGGGCTTTGCCCTGCATCCACGGCTGATGAAGATGGTGCAGAAGATCGCCCTGCGCCACTTGCGCAAACAGGTGGCGCGCCCTTCCCTGCGCAAAACCCTGACGCCGGACTACACCATCGGCTGCAAGCGCGTGTTGATCTCCAATGACTATTACCCGGCGCTGTCACGCAGCAATGTCGAGGTGGTGACCGACACGGTATTGCGCATCGAAGCCGACGGCGTGGTGACCAGCGACGGCATCAAGCACCCGGCCGACTGCCTGATTTTCGGCACCGGTTTCCAGGCCACCGACCCGCTGCCCCGCGACTGCATCATCGGTCGCGACGGCGTCGACCTGATGGACGCCTGGCGCGATGGCGCCCACGCCTATAAAGGCACGACGGTGCCGGGTTATCCCAACCTGTTCCTGATTGTCGGGCCTAACACGGGCCTGGGGCATAACTCGATGATTCTGATGATCGAAGCCCAGGTTACCTACATCCTCGATGCGCTCAAACACATGCAGCACCAGCGCATTGCCACGGTCGAGGTCAAACCCGCCGTCGAGCAGGCCTACAACCAACAGTTGCAGGACAAGCTCAAGCGCACCATCTGGAACACCGGCGGTTGCCAGAGCTGGTACCTGGACCCGCGCACCGGCAAGAACACCACCTTGTGGCCCGGCTCGACCTGGCGTTTCAAGCAGGTCACCCGGCACTTTGCGCTCAAGGACTACCTCGCCAACCCGTTGCCGGCCTCTGCGTCGCGCGCGGTTGTCGTGGCCCCGCAACCCACTGCAGAAGGCAGCCTGTCATGAAGTCATTCAAGGGCCGCGTGGCGGCAATCACCGGCGCAGCTTCCGGCATGGGCCGCGCCCTGGCACTCGCACTGGCGCGCGAAGGCTGCCACCTGGCGCTTTCGGACAAGAACAGCCAAGGCCTGGAACAGACCTTGGCGCTGATCAAGTCATCGACCTTGTCGCCGGTCATGATCACCACCCACGTCGTCGATGTGGCCGACCGCCAGGCCATGCAAGACTGGGCCGCACGCTGCGCGGCGGAGCATGGCCAGGTCAACCTGATCTTCAACAATGCCGGCGTGGCGCTGTCGAGTACGGTCGAGGGCGTGGACTATGCCGACCTTGAGTGGATCGTCGGCATCAACTTCTGGGGCGTGGTGCATGGCACCAAGGCGTTTCTGCCACACCTCAAAGCCAGCGGCGAAGGGCATGTGGTCAATACTTCCAGCGTATTCGGCCTGTTTGCCCAGCCGGGCATGAGCGGCTACAACGCGACCAAGTTTGCCGTGCGCGGCTTTACCGAATCCCTGCGCCAGGAACTCGACCTGCAAGGCTGCGGTGTGTCCGCCACCTGCGTGCACCCCGGCGGCATTCGCACCGATATCTGCCGCAGCAGCCGTATCGACGCGAACATGACCGGCTTTCTGATCCACAGCGAGCAACAGGCCCGCGCCGACTTCGAAAAACTCTTCATTACCGACGCCGACCAGGCCGCCAAGGTGATTCTGCACGGTGTGCTCAAGAACAAGCGCCGCGTGCTGATCGGTCGCGACGCGTATTTTCTCGACCTGCTCGCCCGTTGCCTGCCGGCGGCCTATCAAGCCCTTGTGGTCTTCGCCAGCAAGCGTATGGCGCCCAAACCACGCACGCCGGTGTTCGAAACCAACGACGAAACCCGACTCTGAACAGGAGCACGCACCATGCTGCCGATCCGTCGCGATATCCGTTTTGCCTTGCCTGCCGAGCGCATCAAGGACTGGCACGAACAAGGCCCGTTCATCACGCACTTTTTCAACGCTTTGTCGCTGCTGTTTCCCCAGGGCGAGCTGTTTTTCATGGACAGCGTGCGCCACTACCGCCAGCGCATCGACGACCCGGCGCTGAAGAAAGAAATCCAGGGGTTTATCGGCCAGGAGGCCATGCACAGCCGCGAACACGTGGCCTATAACGATCACTTGCAAGCGGCCGGTCTGCCGGCGCACCCCCTCGACAAGCGCCTGAAGTTCTTCCTCGACCTGCAAAAGAAACACCTGCCACCGTCGTTCAACCTGGCGGTGACCATCGCCCTGGAACACTACACCGCGATGCTCGCGGAAATCCTGCTCAGCGACCCGTCGCGTTTTGGCAAGTCACTCAAGGGCTACCAGCAGATGTGGTACTGGCACGCCCTCGAAGAAACCGAGCACAAGGCCGTGGCGTTCGATGTGTGGAACACCGTGATCAAGCCTGGGCCGATGCGCTATCTGTTGCGCACCGGCACCATGTTGACCACCACGCTGCTGTTCTGGCTGGTGGTGTTTGATTTCCACGTGCGCCTGCTGTTGGCCGACCGCAAAGCCGGTGGGCACCTGAAGGGATTCTGGCGCATGCTCAAGTTTCTATACGGACCCAAGGGCGTGTTCCCACGCATGCTGCGGCCGTGGCTGCACTACTTCAAACCGGGCTTTCACCCCTGGGACCATGACAATCGTGCACGGCTGGCGGGTATCGACGCTCTGGTCGAAGAGATCGAACAGACCCAGCGCGAATACGCATCCGCCCACGCTTACAGCTGAGCCGCCGCCCGCCTGCGGACAAAGCCCGGCAGCAGGTCGCCGGGCAGCGCCTTACTGAAATACCAGCCCTGGATAAACAACTCGGTGCCGGTGTTCAAAAAGGCCAACTGCTCGGCGGTTTCCACGCCCTCGACCACCACGCCCAGGTTCAGCGCCTCACAGAAGCGCAGCATGCCGGTCAATACCTGGGCGCCTTTGGGGTCGCGCTGGGCCACCACGAAACTGCGGTCGATCTTGATAAAGTCCACCGGAAACTGGTGCAGATAGCTCAAGGCCGAAAACCCGGTACCGAAGTCATCGATATACACCTTGGCGCCGATCGCCTGGAGCCTCTGGATGGTCTGGCGGGTGGCCTGGAGATCACCGACCAATGCGTCTTCGGTGATTTCCACCGAGACCCGGCCATGGGCCTGGGCGAGAATTTCCACCAGGCGCTCGCCATAGCCAGCCTGGGTCAGCGTGGCGCTGGAAATATTGATAGTCATGGGCAAGTCAAAGCCGATCTTCTGCCACTTCTGATACTGGCGTACGGCCTGGGAGGCCACCCACACATCCACGTCCGGCATCAACCGCGCCTGGGCCAGCCATTGCAGGAATTCCCAGGGCGAATGCACCGTGCCCTGGCTGTCGCGCGCACGCATCAGCGCCTCACAGCCGGTGCACAGGCCGGTGCGGGTCGAGACTTGGGGCTGGAATTCCAGGTAGAACTCGTAATCGCTGATCTGCTGGATACGGCTCAATTCGACGGCCTGACGGGCGGCCGCCTTGTGGGACGCCAACACCGGGTCCAGTTCCAGCAGGCGGCCTTTCTCTTCGAGGCCGCGGAAGGTCATATCCAACGACTTGAGGTACACGGTGCCGCCATCACTGGACTGGCGATGAATCGCGCGCACATAGGGCGCATACACCAGGGTGCCCAGGCCCAATAGCAGCACTTGCAGCACCACTGCCGCGATGTCGCCGTGGGTGCTGAGGTAAGCATTGAGCAGCACGGGCGCGGTAAATGGCACGCTGGCCACTGCCGGCGACACCCAGCCCCACTGCACCACCGTCAAGGCCAGCAGGGTGTTGAACGCCGGCACCAGCAAAAACGGGATAAACAAACGCGGGTTAAGGATGATCGGCAAGCCGAACAACAGCACTTCGCTGACATTGAACAACGACAGCGGCAGGCTGGCCATCGCCAGCAAACGCATGGACTGGCTTTTGGAAAACAGCAGGATCGCCAACAGCAAACACAACGCCCCGCCCGACCCACCGATAAATGCGAAAGAGCCGAGCAGGCCACTGTTGAGCAGGTACTTGATCGGCTCACCCGCCGCCAGCGCGGCGCCATTGAGCACCACGGCCTGGTCCAGTACGTCGAACAGCGGCTGCATGGCGTACACACCGTGAATGCCGAAAAACCACAGCAATGAGTTCATCAGGGTGACAAACAACCCGCTGCCATAGGGTGATTGCAGCGCATCCAGTACCTGCGGCCCCTGAAGTTGCGCCACAGAGGGAATCTGCACCAGCAATGACAACACCAGCACCAGCAACAGCGCCGTAATGGCGCCCGGCACCACCATATTGATGGTGCCGCGCAGGTTGTGGCCCACCAGGTCTTCGTTGACCAGGCGCGTCCAGCGAAAGCGGTGCAGCCAGGCGATTGCCGGCACATTCAACAGGGGCGATGCGATGGCGATAAACAACACAAACGTCGCCGATGCGCGCGGGTAGTCACGCAACACAAACGTGGCGACTACCACGTGCGCCAGGCACAAAAATGCCACCGGCAATTGTGGCAGGCGGTGCTGGATGGCGAGCATGTAGCCAATGGAGGCCGCCACCAGCAGCGGAATTACCGAGCTGATCTGGTTATGCAACCCCGACAGAAACGCCACTACCTGCGGATCGAAGCCCAGCGCGTTGGCGCATTCGGACAAGATCAGGAAACCGGCGGAGACCAGCAGGCACGGCAGGATCCACAACAAGCCCTCGCGAATAGCGCGTAATGACTCGGTGCTGGCCAAGGCAGCCAGGCGCTGGGTGAGGAAAAGTTTGAACAGCGTTTGCGACATGCCCCGTCCCTCTGCCCGTATCGCTTTCTGCCCATGCTTGGCAGTGCCCAAATCCCATGTAACGCTACACGGCCACCTACCGGTAGCGAAAGGCTTTTGCCGTACTACGATTAATTATTCAGAATTAATGTCAGTTTGCGCGATTTGTCGGGGCCATCGGGTTAGCCTTCAAACCGGCTTCCCCCATGCCAGGCCGGCGACCCTGGCCGCCTGTATGGCGATTGCCCGCTGACTGATTGCAAAGCCTAGTGCATGCCCCCATCTATTGACTTCATCCAATCAGGAGTAAGCCCTTGTCAGAACCCGGTGATAACCACCAGCGCGCCCTGGACCGTTTCTTGAGTGAACACCCCCAGGTGGCTACGCAACTGGACACCCTCAACCCTCTGGCCGCCCAAGCCAAAGGCGAAACCCTCGCGCAGTATCGCGCCGAGCGCTTGCATGAGGCTTTCGAGGCCGAGGCTGAGCGCCAGAATCTGTTTGCCTGGGAGCTGACGCTTAAGTTGACGGCCGAATCGGCCGAAGCCTTTGAGGCTCAGCGCCTGGAAGTGCACAAGGAAGTCGCGCAGATGGCCGGGTTGGGGTGGGAAGAGTACTGCCGGCTGCATGACTTGGCCGGGTAGCTAATGTGGGAGCCCCCCACAAAACAGCAGATACACAGCGTCGGCCCAATCGAAACATCGGCAGACACCCCTAGCTATCTGAACCAGCGCCATCGACAACGCGCCATCACCTCGCCCAACTCCTCCACGCTGATCGTTCGGTGCTCAGGATCCATCGCCAACGCCAAGCGCAAGGCGGGCCAACACGCTGCGGGCAGGTGCCGGGGGCGCTCCAGCCGCTCAGTGGCCCGACGCTCGCCCAAGCGTTTGCCATGGGCCAACTCATACACCACACACGCCACCGCATACAGATCAGCACTCGCCGTCAGCGCACCGCCCGCCAACAACTCCGGCGCCGCATAAGCCGGAGTCCAGGCGCTGAACCGGTCACGACTCACACTCGCCAGCCCCGCCATCGCCTCTGCCGTCGCCTGCCCCAGGCCGAAATCGAACAAACGAATACCGTCGTCACCCAGCATGATGTTCACCGGTTTTACATCACCGTGCAGTACACCTTGGCGATGCACATACGCCACGGCATCCAGCAATTGCACGGCCAGGGGCTGCAACTCACGCCAGGGCAAGCCATCGGGACCCTCCAGCAGGAGCCGGTCCAGGGTCATGCCGCGCATCAACTCCATGGTGAAAAAAGCCATCTGGCTGCTGATATCCACCTCGAACGCAAACATGCGCACCACGCGCTCATGCTGCAGGCTGCGGGTCAGGGCGAACTCGCTGTAGAGCAGCACATGTGCATCGGGCGCCAGGCGCAGATTCTCACCGAGCACCTTGATTGCCACACTGGAACAGGGCTCGCCAAACTGCTCATGCAGCAGGTCGCGCGCCCGGTAGACCACGCCCATGCCGCCCGAACCCAGCACGTGCTCAAGGTGATAACGCCCCGCCAGCAAGGTGGGCATGCCAGGTGCCGTGGTCATGTGCGCACCGCAACGGCCGTCAGGTCATCCCGCGCCGGGCCGCGTAGCGCCGCCGTGAACAGCCGTGCCACCACCTGTTGTGGCGTACCGCTGTCCATGGCGCAGCCCAGCTCGGCGTGCGTCATCGCCTGGTACACCCCGTCACTGCACAGCAAAAAAACATCGCCCGGGTGTGCGCCCAACTCCAACACTTCGAGTTTCAGCGGGTGCCGGGCGCCTACGGCACGGGTCAATGCCCTGGCGCCGGGATGCGCCTGAGCCTGCGCCAGGCTCAACCGCTGCTCATCCATCAACTGGCGCAGCAGTGAGTGATCGCGCGACAGCTGGTACAACCGCCCGCCTCGCCACAGGTAACAGCGGCTGTCCCCCGCCCAGATACACGCTGCGCGCCGGCCCTCCAGCAGCAGGACCACGACGGTACTGCCCATTCTGTCGTCGCGACCTTCGGCCGGCGCAGAGGCGTTATCCCCCCAACTCTGATTGAGCCGTTGCAGGCATCGCCGCACTGCATCAATGCGCTGATCGAACGTACCCTGGGCCGGCAACGCGGAAAGGCTGTCGATCACCCATTGGCTCGCCCTGTGCCCTGCCCGGTGGCCGCCCATACCGTCGGCAACCGCCCAGCAACCCTGCTGGGGGCAGTCGAGGAACGCATCTTCGTTGCGCTGCCTGGCCTTGCCACGTTGGCTGCGTGCCGCGCTGTTTGCAGCGGCTTGCGACGCGGTCATAGTCGCTCCGGCAAACGGAATGTGCGCCACGCGTCCATCTGAAACGGGCTGGGTGTGCGCTGGCTGACCAACAGGTAATTGGCACGCAAACCGGCAAGATCGGCCTTGAGTAGCTGCGCATCGCGCCCACTGGCGGGCTCGCTGTGCAGCAAGTCAAAGAAGCGAAACAACGACCAGGCCCCGTTATTGTTCTCGATGCCCAATGGCCGCTGTGCGCCGCGCTCCAGGACCAGGCTGCTGCGACCATTTTCCGCCTCGCTGGGCCACTGGAACGTCACAGGCACAATCGGCCCATGGCGGTATTCCAGCTGCTGACCGCCAAAGCTAAACACCGCGCGGCTGACCGCCTGGTCCAGGCTATAAGGCGCCAACGTAAATCGAACCGCCAGCTCGGCGGGGTCGCCACCGAAAAAACCACGGCGGATGATCTGCGCTTTGCCGAGTTGCTCCAGCAACGCGCGTGACATTGGCAGGCTCTGGCCTTCCAGCCCGCGCAAGCGATAACGCCCGCCGTCGGCGCTGATAAACGGGCGCAGGTAATGGTCATGGAACCTTGCCAGCACGCCCTGGGGTTTGAAAAACTCCTCAAAATCGCCCAAAGCCACGTCGCTGCCGGCATGGGCATTGAACGGGTAACGCTGGCGGATAGCCCTGGCATACAGGCTATACACCTCGCTCTGATAGCGTTGGTTCACATGCGTATAAGCCTCATCGAACAAATGCCGCCAACTGTCGTCGGCAAGGCCCTCGACCCAACCTTTGAGCGGCAGCGGCAAACGTGCGGCACTGTCGCGTAACTGTCCCAACCCGGGTTGTTGCCCTTCCATACGCCGTTTCACCATCTGGAAAGCCGCCTGCTCCGGCGCCCCTTCGCGATTCAGCGCCGCCAGTTGCAGGTGCACAGCATCAAGCTGGCGCAATGCCTGGGTCAGTTGTTCACCGGGGTTTTGCTGCTCATCAAGCAGTTGATGCAAGGGCTCGAAACGGCGTTGCAAGGCGCGTCTTGCGGCGTCATCGCCTGTGGGCTTGGGCAAAACGCCTGCGTGTACACGGGCAGCCATCGACTGAGCGATAGCCGCCACGTCACCGGCCTCGTGGGGCACCGCTGACATCGGGGCATCGGTGGATAGCAAACGGGTATTTTCACGCACCTGCTGCAACAGCAACACCAGCGGTGATTGCGCCGAGGTAAGGCGCGCCAGTTGTTCGGCGTCCTGGCGCAGGTTGTCGGTTTCGCGCAATCGAACCTGACCCAAGGCCTGGCTCCACGCATCGGCGTACTCACTGAAATAGCGCTGTTGCAGCTCGACGATCAACCGGCGCAACTCTATCGCACTGAGGTCAGTCGCCTGCCCCAGCACCCAATTGTCCAGGACAATCGCGTTAACCAGTCGCGGGCCTTGCTGGTCGAAATACTGCACATAGCGCTTGCTGTAAAACCCGGCAATCGGTTGATCCAGCGCCGTGAACACAGTGCCGTCCGTGAGGCGGCTGGGTTCCAGCGTATGCGATTGCTCGCGCAGTACGCGATACACCACATCTGCCAACGACTCTCCGCGCAACACCTGGCGAGCCTGGGCAACCAGCTCATCATTGAGTGGCGCGGCAAAGGGTTGTTCAAGCAGCCGGGCGAAGTGTTCACTCAGGCGCGCCTGCGTCGCAGACTCCCCGGCAAAGCGCTCGGACCACCGACTGGCCACGCGCTCCGCCAGCCACCCGGCGTCACGTCGCTCGCGCAGATTGAGCATCAGGTAGGCGCGCAGGTTATCCAGTAACCGTTCGCGATCCCCAAGGCTCGACCGCACCTGCTCTTCGAGCAGCGAAGCGACCTGCACAACCATTTGCTGCAGGGCATCGTTGTAGGCATTGACTAGCGGCGGCCGGCTTACTTCGCCCTGAAACAGTCCGGCTCTCTCCAGCACGCCCGCCTCTGACACCGGCGGAAACACCCGCGTCGCCGCCAGGCGATTGTCCAGCAACGTCAGTAACTTCAGGGTCTGGTCCGCATCGGTCGGGGCCGACGTATCCACCTGACCTAACTGCGCCAACTGCTCCAGGCGTTGGTGGTTGATCCCATAGCTGTGCATCCAGAGCATGCCCGCCGCACCGATTACCAACGCGACGGCGCTCGCCCATCCCGCCTGCTGCCAACGAATGCGTTGATGCTCCTCGGTGTGCAACCCCGCCAGATCGGCCTCGGCGAAAATCACTTGGTTGAAAAGACCTTGCACAAAGCGTTCGTGCCGCTCACCCGCACTGGTCAAAAAGAAACCTCGCACCCCCTGGATGCGCTGATTGCGATGGGCGCAGAACGCCACTTCGATAAACAGGCACAAACGCTCACCGATGCGTGCCACCTGGGGCACAAAATCCAGCATCCGGCCACGGCGCTCGACATTGCGCTCCTGGTGCAGGCGCTGCATCAGTTCGCCACTCACGCGCTGGAGCAACGCCTCGAACGCCTGGCGTACCTGCGCCATGGGCACACCCGTGGGGTCGCCAGTGATCAGCTCACCCAGCACGCCCTCTGCGGCGCTGTCGTGCGGCGTATCAAAAAACGCGCTAAAGCCCGGGATGTGGTCAGCGTGAGTCAGCACCAGATACACCGGAATATCGATATGCAGCGTCTGCTGGATATCTTGTAACCGGGAATGCACATGCCGTGCATGGCGCTCCAGATCATGCTCATTGCTGCCCAACAGGGTGTCCACCGACAACGTCACCACCACGCCATTGAGTGGCCGCACCCGGCGCCTGGACTTGAGCAGCCCGAGTAACGTCGACCAACCTGCGGCATCGACTGCGCGGTCGGGTTGGTCCAGGTAGCGCCCGGCACTCTCCATCAGGACGCCCTGATCGGCGAAGAACCAGTCACAGTAAGCACCGGCCCCTGATGATACGGCCTGAAGGTGATCCGGCGGGCGCTGCAAGCCATTGGCCGCCAGCAAAGCACTCTTGCCGCTGCCTCGCTGTCCGATCAACAAGTACCAGGGCAGCTCATTGCGTGCGCGCAAGCTGCGCCCGACATATTGGCGAGATGTTTTCAAGGTATGCAGCGCCTCCTTGAAACGCCCGCGCACCTGTTTGCGCTCATCCTCTACCAGCCCAGGGTGCTGACGGCCAGCCTGGTCCTCCTCGATCCGGGGCAGCACGCTGCGGCGTGTTCCCATAACAGCCATTGCCAGCCCCCATAGCAGAAACAGCGTGCTGATGGTCAAAAGGCGAGCCGTAGCGCCTTGCCAGAACCGGTGGTCATCCACCGCCAGCAGAGGCCCGAAAAACCACACCAGGCAGGCGCTGCAAAGCACCAGCAACAAGCTCCATACCCAAACGATGCGCAGCAGGGTGCCCGCGCCCTTGAAAAAAGCGTTCATTGAATGTTCCCGGCGTTACAAGGGCGTCGGAGTCAGTTCCGGCGCCGAAGATTGAAAGGGTTGCAATGCATGGGCTCGCTCCTGCCCCAGTACCCAGGCAGTTGTCGAATACATCGCCAGCAAAGCGATCACGCCCAGCACCACACACCCGGTTGCGGAGAGCGTGCGCAGCCGCTTGTGGCGTGCCTGCTGGGGTCGGGAGGCGCAGGCAGACACAGAAACCGGGGCGCCACGCACATGCCTTATCTGGCGATACAACGCGTCACGTACGCCCTCAAGCTCGATCACGCCGCGCTCCATGACTCTGTATTTGCCTTCAAACCCCATCGACAGGCACAGGTACATCAGCTCCAGCATGGCCAAGTGTTTTACCGGGTCGCGAGACAGTCGCTCCAACAGCTGGAAAAACTTTTCGCCGCCAAAGGTTTCGTTGTGAAAACGACTCAGCAGACTGATCTTCGACCAGTCACTGCGGCTCCCCCACGCCGTGGTCACTACCGCTTCATCAACGACGCTGCACAGCACATAACGAGCAGCAATCACCTGAGCACTTTCCATGCCTTCATGCTGGGCGCGGACCTCAAAGCGTGTGAGGCTCGCGGCCAGGCGGTCGTTAAGCGTTTGCAGGTTCTCCCGGCCGCTGCTGAGTTTGAGCTCAAGCACCTCGGACATCAGTTCCCAGGCCGCTGTCACCAGCGGGTTAAGGCCCACGTTGAAACGTTGCGCGCCCTGTACTGCGGCGGCGTACACCATGCGGTCTTCCAACTGTTCAAAACGCGGTGGCGAGACGAAGTCCGTCACCGGCCCCTGTGCCGGGCCGTGGCCATTACGGTCCAGCAAGACGGTTTTCTCATCCAGCGGGTATTCACTGTCCATGCTCATGATGTTCAATTCCTGATAGCCCAGAAGGTCAGTTCCAACTCGCTAAACTCGCCGCCGACATGGAACGCAAAACCACCCGATTGCTCCAGTTGCGCGATATCACGGGCACTGAGCTCGAGCATGAAATAGGTTTTACCGGCATGAAACGGGATCTGGCGTGGCGCGACCGGCAGCGGTTTGACCTTGATGCCCGCCAGGTGCAGGTTGACCAGTTCACGGATGCGCTCTACGGGGCCGACCTTTAGATGGGCCGGCAAACGATGGCGCAGTTCTTCCGAATCGCATTGAGCCGCGACCGCCAGGATGAATGTCGCGCTGCCCAACAGCTTGAGATCGGCCACCGGGCAGACCATCACCCCGTACTGGCGTTGTTGCAGCACCAGCTCCAGGGCATGCTGCTCAAAGACCATCGACAGCACCGTGCGCAACCCCGCCATCAACCCACGAAAACTCGCGCCCTGGTCGCCATGGAGGTAGCGCACCTGCTGGGTGGCACGTTTGCTGTCACTGGCAAACGTCGCCAGTTCGCCCAGTATCGACAGCATCTCGCGGAACAACGCCTCTGAACGCACTTGCGGCTGAGCCAGGTAATGACGCAACACCGGCTCGGCCCGATTGATCAGTTGCAGCATCAGAAAGTCGGCAATCTGCGCACCCGCCGTGGCGCCATTGCCGCCAATCCGCTCAGCAATCGCATCTCCCCGGCTGGCCAGCAGGCTGATCACTTCTTTGAGGCAGGACGAAACAAACCCCGAGCCCTGCACATAAATAAACGTCGGGGCAAAATCAGGCTCCATCCGCAGCCCCTCTTGCGCAGAGCATTCCAGCACCTGGGCAATCTTCAGCTTCACGTAGACCTCATCACCCGGCTGCTCGCCCAGCAACAGGCGCAAATCCGGGCGTGCGCAACTGATCTGGCAACGCGCGTCCCGGCCCGCATTGGAGTCCGCCACTTCAACGTCACAGGCGATGTAGCGCGCCAGCACATCCGGCGCCTCCTGCGTGCGGGTTTCAACCTGATTGCCGATCGCCATCGGCAACGCCAGGTACACCGATTGCCTGCCCGCGTTGGCCGGCACCTCCAGTACCAGTGGCGCCATGGTGGTGGTCAACTCGAAAAGACTGCCGTCCGGCAAAACGCCACTGGCTTGATTGACCACCAACTTGCCAAGGCCCAGGTATTGCAGATCGATGTCCAGGCTCAGGAACCCCCAGGCATCACTGCCCAGCAAGCGGGTTCGGTTGAGCTGGTGCTGGTAATAACGGTCGTTGTGTTGCAAGTGCTGGGGGCGCAGCAACATCCCTTCCTGCCAGATGACTTTATGAACCTGCATCTTAATTCTCCAAGGCGCTGACGAGCGGGTCGCCAGCACGGATGCCCGCCTGGTCAAGCACCAGGTGCGCTCGCGTCACTTGCTGTGGCGCCAGCGGCAGCACCCAACGCCATTGCACATGGGGCAAATCACGGTATGCCGCGATGATGCCCACGTAACGGCTTTGCGGTTCGCTCCTGAGCTTGAGGGCCACCTGCTCGCCGGGGCGCAACTCCAGTTCCTCGCTGCTCACCCAGTCTTTGGGCAGTGCCTGCTCGGCATGCCCGTACAGCGTGAAAAAATCCGCGTTTTCGAATGCCACTGGATGCTTGAGTTCGAACAGCTGCACCACCACCGGAGAGGGGCGCCCATGCAGGTCGGGATTCACTTCGTCACTGGCGGCCAGCGTCAGGTCGAGCTTGGTCACTGTGGAAAAGGGTGACAGGCTGGTGCAACCACCCAGCAGCATCAATACGACCAAAAGAGGTAGCGCGACACGGGTCATGGGCATCCTCCTGACGGTGTGGCAAACAAGGCTGAGGCCAGGCGTACCTGTTCCTCATAGGCCTTGGCAAAATCGCCGCGCAACGGGCCCGTGTTCAATGCATCTGCTTCGACCAAGCGTTGATAGTGGCGCTGGTAGGCCCGCCAATGCGCCCTGTCGGCAAAGAACCTTGGCAGCTTGTCATCGCGCGCAAAACCGGCCTGCAAATGGCCGGGGGCAAACGTCGCCAGCGAGGTGCGCAGCGCCGTGCGGCACGCAACGAGCAGCGCGACCTGATGCACTTGCATTTGCCGGTACACCTGCGTAATGGCCGCTTCGGCGCCGGGTTGCGCCAACGCTCCCATGCCCAGCAGCGACGCCAACACTGAGTCAATGCCCAGGTTGTCCTTCAACACGTTCGGACGTTTGATCAAGGTGCTAGGGTCCAGGCTCAATTCACTGTGCAATTCGTCATGAGTGCGCAGGTTCTGTTGCAACCCATCAATCACGTGCCTGAGTAAGCCCGCAGCTCTAATCGCCAACGCCTCGCGGCCAGCGCAATCAAGCGTCTGCACACGGACGCCCAACGCTGTGGCGAACTGCGTCCAGAACGCTTCATCGGTCTGCGGCGCCTGCGAATCAGGCAAGACAGGCTCGACCCTCTCTCCCGGAGCGTCTGCCTGGGCGGGTAAGGCCAGGTAATCGCGCTCAACGCAGTCACTCGACATCCAGGCACTCGGTGCCTCTTGCACGTCGTTCAAGGCGTCCAGCTCGCACGGTGGTGCCCCGTGCATCGACTGGCGATCCCATTCTTGAACGGGGTCCAGGCCCAGGTAAGCATCCTCGGGTATCACCCCGCCCGCAGCGGATAATGGCTGACGATGCGGCGTCACGCGTTCAATCAAGCGCGCACGGATAGCAAATGGCCCCAACTGGAAAACATCACCCTCCACGATCAGCCGCGCCTGCCCCTTTTGCAGCGACTTGCCACTGCCCACCTCACGGATACCATTACTGCTGATATCCGTCAGGAAATAACGCGCGTCACGGTAAGCGATCAACCCGTGGTGACTGGAAAGCAAACGACTGGGGTCAGGAATAATCCAGTCGCAACCGGCTCCACGACCGACCACGCCGCCCATCCCATCGAACACCTTGCGCGGTGGCGGCTCATCGCCCCCGCCCTCACACACCTCAAGCACTAATTGCATGAAAGGCTCCATCTCATTGGCCGCGACGGGTCGCTTGGGGATCACCCAAAGGACGATAGTCAGCATCATCAAACACGTAATTGCCGCTGCAGCCGCTCAGCAAACACAACACAAGCACCACGGCTCGCCATGGACGATCAGGCATCGGGGTTCTCCCAGGTAGATAAGACAAACGGGTAAGCGCAGAGCCCATGAGCACGCCAGCGTGAATACGCCATTCAACATTCCCCTCGATTGGGGATATTCAACCGCGCAAGCCGGTACAGCAGCGTGCGACGCGCTACCCCAAGTTCACGCGCAGTGCGCGTTCGATTGCCACGGTTCTTGTGCAGGCAGTCGATCAGAAAGACCCGCTCCACGCGCTCCAGGCGCTGACGGAGGGTGGCCTCGATGGTTGCACCTGCGGGCGCCGATGACAGCGACAGGTGCGCAGGTAAAATCACCCCGTCATCACACAGCAGCACCGCCCGTTCGACCAGGCATTTGAGCTCACGCACATTGCCAGGGAAGGCATGGCTGGAGAGCTGATCAAGCGCCGCGCTGGACCAGCTGACCACCGGTTTTTCGAGTGCCGCGCAGACCTTTTCAGCAAAGTGCCGGGCAAGCAGCAGCACATCGCCGTCGCGCTCACGCAATGCCGGTAACTGGATAGGGAACTGCGCCAATCGGTAATAGAGGTCTTCGCGAAAAGTCCCCTGGCTGACCATTGCCAGCAGGTCGCGATGGGTGGCGGCGATAATTCGCACGTCGACCTTGTGAGCGGTATTGGCACCCAACGGGCGCACTTCACCTTCTTGTAGAACCCTCAGCAGCTTTGCCTGCAGGGAGAGTGGCATATCGCCAATCTCATCCAGCAGCAGTGTGCCGCCATCGGCTGCGTCAAACAGCCCCGCATAGTTACGCTCCGCACCGGTGAACGCGCCTTTGCGGTAGCCGAACAGCTCACTCTCCAGCAAGCCCTCAGGGAAGGCTGCGCAGTTTTGCACCACAAACGCTCGCGTGCTGCGCGGGCCGGCGGCGTGAATCGCACGCGCCACCACCTCCTTGCCCGTGCCGGTTTCTCCGTGCAACAGCACGGTAAACGGTGCCTGCACAACCTTGCCAATCAGGTGGCAGGTCGCCTCCATCGCGGCACTGTTGCCAATCAAGCCATAGGCGCCGGTCACGGGTGTATCGCACGGGGGAACAAGCCGGACTTGCCTGGGCTGGGCAAGCCGCAACAGGGTTGATTGGCCCAGGGCAAAGCTGCCCAATCGGCCCAAAGAAGCGGCGTAGCCGTGCAATTGCGCAGGGCGCAGGCTGGCGCAAAGCAGAACGCCGCACACCGCCTTGCTCCGATTAAACAAGGGCAGGCAGGTCAGCGAGTGCCAAGGCAGCGCCGCCAAGGGCAGAAAACCGCTGTCATAGGCGCTGTTGCACAGTTGATCAATGGTCAGTTCACGCCCCTGATCAAGGACGTAGTGCAATAACTGCTGGTGCTGAACATCTACGCTTGCGCCACGCTGGCCTGAGGGTTCCCCGTCGGGAAAATACTGAGCGATCAGCCCCGGCTGGCCGGTGGTTTCATCCCGTGCATACAGTTGGCACAGGTCGCACTGGCTCAACTGCGCAGCGGCCGTGACGCAAAGGTCTGCCAACCTCGACTCCTCGCGCTCGAAGCCCAGGCGGGTAAACCAGCCCAGCAGTTGGTCGACGTAGGCCGGCGAATCAGGCAACGACTTGAACGGGCTGTGCGTCATGGGCTGAACTCACACACTGGCACACCGCTGCCATCGAGCGTCGCGTGGGTGGCCGAGAGGGATTCGCCAACGGCCATCGCACCGAGCAGACGATCAACGATCGGCGGCAGCAGGTGGGACTCGATCCACTGGTCGATATAACGCGCCCCACTGTCCTGGTGCATACAACGCTCGACCATGTGCGTGACCAGTTCGGCGCTGTAGCTGAACACCAGTTCGCGCGCCTGCAACCGTTGGCCAAGGCGCGCCAGCTTGAGCCTTGCCACGTCCTGTAAGCGTTCGCCTGCGAGTGGGTAATACGGTACGACTCGCATGCGAGCGAGCAGAGCCGGCTTGAAGTGAGCGCGCAATACCGGGCGAATCACTTCCTCCAGGGCCGCAGCGTCAGGTCGCCTGCCATCGGCGCACAGTGCGCTGATGCAATCGCTGCCCAGGTTGGACGTCATCAGGATCAACGTATTACGAAAATCAATTTCGCGGCCTTCACCGTCATTGGCCAAACCCTTGTCAAAGACCTGGTAGAACAGGCTCAGCACCTCTGGGTCGGCCTTCTCGATTTCATCGAGCAACACCACCGAATAAGGTCGCTGGCGCACGGCCTCCGTCAGCACCCCGCCCTCGCCGTAACCAATGTAACCGGGAGGCGCACCAATCAATCGGGACAGCGAGTGTTGCTCCTGGTACTCCGACATATTCAGCGTGATCACAAACCGCTCACCGCCGTACAGCAAGTCCGCCAGTGCCAGCGCCGTCTCGGTCTTGCCGACCCCGCTCGGGCCGGCGAGCAAAAATACGCCCACCGGCGCCTCAGGATTATTGAGGCCCGCAGCCACCGCTCGCAGGTTACGATCCAGCGCCTGCACCGCCGGTTCCTGCCCAATGATTCGCTCGCGCAGGGCGTCGGCAAAACCCAGGACGCGCTCACTGTGCTCCAAGGCCAGTTGCTCAACCGGGATGCCGGTCCAGCCGCTGATGACCTGGGCGACTACCCGTGGGCATACTTCATGGCTGGCTTGCTGCTGTTCACGCTGCATCCAGCGCTGCTCGGTTTGCTGGCGCTCAAGCTCGAGAGCGTCCAGCCGCTGGGCCAGTGCCTGCAACGCCGGTTGGTCAACGGGCAAGCCGGCTTCAACATCGCGCTCAAGCGCCACACGCTGGCGAGTGCCCTCAGCCCATTCAGCGCACAGCTGCTGCAACGCCTCAGGCGCCGTCGTCAGGCGGATACGCACTTGCGCACAGGCGGTATCCAGTACGTCGACGGCTTTGTCCGGCAACTGTCGCCCTGCCAGGTAACGAGCGCTCAGTTGTGCTGCTGCCACCACCGCGTCGTCACGTATATAGACGCCATGGCTGGCTTCATACACCGGCACCAACCCGCGCAAAATGGAGACCGCCGCCGCCACACTTGGCTCGTCGACTTTTACCGGCTGGAAGCGCCGTGCCAATGCCGGGTCTTTTTCGATGTATTTTTTGTACTCGGACCAGGTCGTGGCGGCGATGGTGCGCAATTGACCGCGCGCCAGGGCGGGCTTGAGCAAATTGGCGGCATCGCCTCCACCCACCTGCCCGCCGGCACCCACCAGGGTATGTGCCTCGTCAATAAACAGGATCACGGCCTGTGGAGAGGCGTTAACCTCGTCGATCACACCTTTGAGCCGCCGTTCGAACTCGCCCTTGATGCTGGCGCCGGCCTGCAACAAGCCCATGTCCAAGGTCAGTATGCGTACGCCCTTGAGTGGCTCGGGCACCTGTGAGGCAACCACTCGCAATGCGAGCCCTTCGACGATGGCGGTCTTACCCACGCCCGCGTCTCCCACCAGAATCGGGTTGTTCTTGCGCCGACGCACAAGGATATCGATCAATTGACGGACCTGCGCGTCACGACACAGGACCGGGTCGATCCGCCCTTCACGCGCCTGATGCGTCAGGTCATGGGTAAAGCGCTCCAGCAGTGACTCGCCTTGTCGCAACGGCGCGGTTTCGCAGCCCCGGCTCAACAAAAAATCACGCACGCGTTGCGCGTCCAAGCGGCTCAATAACGGCTGATAAGCACTGCCCGCGTGTTGCAGCGGATGACGCAGAAGTGCCAGCAATAAAGCACCGGCGCCGACCTCAACCTGCCCCAACTCCAGGTGGGCAACCATTAACGCTTGTTGCAACCATTGCACGAGTGCCGGGGCAAACACCGGGCTGCGCGATGCACTTTGTTCGCCTTTGAGCAGTAACAGGGCCTGAAGCTCACCTGGAGCAATTTCGGCATCCGCCAGCGCCTTTACCAAAGGCCCCTCGGCATGTTCCAGCAGCGTCAGCAGCAGGTCCTCAACCAACACTTCCTTGCCGCCACGCGTTACACAACGCTCGGCGGACCGCGCCAGGTCAAGGCGCGTCTGAGGCGTCAAGGTCCGGATCAGTTGTTGCAGGTCTACATTCATCATAATCATCAGTCCCTAATCAGAGTTGCTGGCCAGAGTGACCACACCGTCGGCACTCTCGTACCCCAACCAACTGGTCCAACCGAGACGACACACGTTGCGCTCGCCAATATGCAGCGGCCGAACTTCACCCTCGGCCAGTACCAGGCGCACGTCATATTCCAGTGGCGTGCGCAGCATCAGGCGAACCAGCGAGCACAACGGCTTGCACGCGCTGCCAGCGGGTAGAAACGCGTGAAAGCGCCGCCAGCTCAAGCCCTCGACCTGCACCCTGAACTTGCCGCTGCGATCGGCAAGCTGGTGCCCGAGCAGCAGGTCTTCGCCAAGCACGTTGTTGGCCGCCCCGAGTTGATTGCGTTGCTGTTGGCCGATAACCACCGTGCGTTCAACCCATTGCTCTATGAACAAACGGCTGTGCTTGAAGTAATGACGCAGCACCGTTTCGATCAAGGTGGCCGAGTGCACTCGCAGGCTCAGCAGCCCCAGGTACGGCAACAATCGCTTGCAGTCCAATTGCGCCGCGTCGCGAATCTGGTGGCTGCCCAGCCCGACCAGCGCGAACATCTGCGCGGAAAAAGCATCACTGGCGTCGGTGCGAAAACTCGCTCGATAGCGATATTTGCGCCAGATCGGCAGCATCAACCTCTGCAGGCGATGGTGAAATACGTCAAGAAAGCCGCGGCTCACGCTGCCACTCGCCTGTTCTTGATAGAACCCGGGCAATGGCGAACCGGCGCCAAACAGGCCCAGCACGTTAAGCCGCAGGCGAGCGCGTAACTGTCCGTGTTCGACAAAAAAAGCCACCCGGTCAATGTCGTGCCCAGGGAACCCCAAGCTTGGGTTGGCCTGGAACTCGAGCAAGTCATATAACGTGTCGTCATCCAGCGATGGATGGCTGTCGCGCAGGCGTTCGATCACCTGCAGCACCGCCTGGAACAACGAATACTCGCGAATTGTGCGTGTTAGAGCGCTCAAAGCAGGGCCTGCCGACCCATCCGGGGTGGCCATAGATACACGTCTCCTTGTGTGCTGGTGACCCGCAGTTCGTGATACGAATTGAGGCCGGCGTAGAGGGCAAAAAACTCATTGAGTGCCGAGGCGAAGACAAACAAGTCGCCCTGGCCGGCAAAGCCGTTGGCGTCAATACTCAGGTCGACTTGCAGGCCGCGTATCGGCAGCCCACGGTGCATTCGGTCGACGGCTTGATGACGGATGGCCTTCAATGCATCCAGTCTTCGCTGACTGACGTTGTGTGCCTGTCGATCGTGATAGCGCGGCAAGTCGTAGGTCTGGAGGATGACTTTCAGGGCGCTGGTATCGGTCAACGAGAGGTAGTTGAGCGACATGTTGCTGATCAACTTCCAGAGGAAGTCCTGGTCCAGAGGCGGAGCAAAGCTCGCCGTCGGCGCACAGATATTGCGAAACGTCAGGAATTCCGGTGTTTGTTCGCAGGGCTGGTTGATCTCTCCCACTTGCAGCAGCTGTGGCAAGTTGTGGTTGGTGCAGGTCAATTCAATCGAGAGGGTTTCCTGCTCATGGCCTGGGCCAATACCAAAACTCAACCAGGTATCCAGTTCGGCACTTTGCACCGACGAACGCTGACGAATGCTGTAGCTGGGCGTGCGCGCTGAAGTGGCATTGCCACTGCCATGCTCGAAGGATTCGAACGGCACATACGCCTGGTAGCCCAGCCCACCCGGGCGCCATCCGGTCACCTGGTCCACGGAAAAGACCGCGGCATTGCCCCGCGCTATGCCACCCGGCAGCAGCAGGTACTCATCCTGCTTGCCATCCAGGCGAATCGGCACTGCATCATGTTTGAACAGGTTGGCAATGGGCGTGCAATACAGCTTTACGTTGTCCAGAGTGGGACGGTACGTCGCCTGCGCGTGGTGGTTTAACTTGAAACGCAGCTCTACACACCTGGCCCGCTTGAGCAGTTCATGTGGCAACGCCTGTAACGCATCCAGCCCGAGTACATCGACAAACAGATACTTGTCCGCAAACGCAAAATACTCCTGCAGGTGGCGATAGCCGCAAAAAGTGTTCGCCGGATAGGGAATCAGTGCATGTTCCTCATCGAACCCCACCGGTTTTACCTGGTTTGCAGCAAGCCGCAGCGACAACGGCTGGCCCTCGCGATCACTGATCACCAGCCCTTCATGGTCAAAGAGCCGCAGTTCGATGCCTTCCAGATGACGCAGCAGGCTCAGGTACAAACCTTGGCTCACCTGCCGATCACCCGCCAGGTGCAAGCGCAATTGATCGAATGCCAACTGACTCAAATTGCCCTCCACGCTCATCTCCATGCGCAGGTTGAGGAGCGTTTGTGCGCCCTGGGCCACGTACTCCAGGCGGCTCAGTTGCAGCGCCAGCACCTGGGTGGCGTAGCAGGTACGAAAGCGGCAGCGCTCACCATTGACCAGCACGCTTTCAACCGGCGTGTCCCGTTCTACGCTGACCGTGGTGCACGCATGTTTCAACGGGTCAAACTGCAAGATGCTGAAGGCCGGCAGTGGCCGCATATAGTTGGGCCACAACAGATGCATCAATGAATGAGTCAGCTCTGGAAGCTCGTCGGCAAGCTTCTGGCGCAAGCGCCCGGTCAGGAACGCAAAGCCTTCCAATAGACGCTCTACATCCGGATCCTGGCCTGAATCGGCGAGAAAAGGTGCCAAGGCAGGATTACGCTCAGCAAAACGCCGCCCAAGTTGGCGCAAGGCACTGAGTTCACTTTGGTAAAAGTGGTTAAAGGACATCAGGCTGTACCTCAACCTGACCACCACCGGCCAACTGCGCATTAAAAACCACCGGTTGCACAACGCCGTCGATGAGCAGTGTCGCCTCAATCACAAACGCCAGGACCAAAGGGTTGCCGGTATCGGGCAAGCCCCTGACACGCACATTCGACAGACGTGGTTCGTATACCTGGATGAACCGTTCAATCGACAGCCGCGACTGGCTCAATGACTCATGCAGGCTCAAGCGCATGTCATTGAGGTCGGGCAGCCCGTAGTCTGGCAGCGTCAAGACACTGCCTGCACGTGTGCCGAGCATGTTCTCCAAGTGCGCGGCGATCGACGCTACGCTGCCGGCCCTGGCGGGTGCCAGGCCTTCGAGACGCTCAAACAGGCTGCGATAGTCGGGTATCCCCTGCCCCTTTCTCATTCTTTGTCGAGTTTGCCGACGAGGGACAAGGTGAAGTCCGCGCCCATGTACTTGAAGTGCGGCCGTACACTGAGGTTGACGCGGTACCAACCCGGTTCGCCCTCGACATCACTGACCACGATGCGAGCAGCCCGCAATGGGCGTCGCCCACGCACTTCGGCGCTGGGGTTTTCCTGGTCGGCAACGTATTGGCGGATCCATTTGTTGAGTTCCAGTTCCAGGTCGGTACGCTCCTTCCATGAACCCAACTGCTCGCGCTGCAACACCTTGAGATAATGCGCCAGCCGGTTGACCACCATCATGTAGGGCAGTTGCGTTCCCAGGCGGTAGTTCAACTCAGCTTCCTTGCCCTCGGCGCTGTTACCGAAATACTTGGGTTTTTGTACCGAGCTGGCGGAAAAGAACGCTGCGTTATCACTGCCTTTGCGCATGGTCAGGGCAATAAAGCCTTCCTGCGCAAGTTCGTACTCGCGACGGTCAGAGACCAGCACTTCGGTCGGGATCTTGGTTTCAATTTCTCCCATGCTCTGGAAGTGATGCAGGGGCAGGTCTTCCACCGCGCCACCGCTTTGCGGGCCGATAATGTTCGGGCACCAGCGAAAGCGGGCAAAACTGTCCGTCAGCCGGGTGGCAAAGGCAAACGCGGTATTGCCCCACAAATAGTGTTCGTGGCTGTTGACCACGTTTTCCTGGTAGGCAAATGTCTTGACCGGGCACTCAAGGGGATCGTAAGGGGTACGCAACAGGAACCGCGGCACGGTCAGGCCAATGTAACGGGCGTCTTCGCTCTGACGAAAGCTTTGCCATTTGGCAAATTGAGGCCCCTCGAAATGATCCTTGAGGTCCTTCATGTCAGGCAAACCGGTAAAGCTTTCCAAACCGAAAAAGCTCGGCCCTGCGGCGGCAATAAACGGTGCATGGGCCATGCAGGCAACACTGGAAACGTATTGCATCAGCTTCACATCCGGCGCGCTGGGCCCAAGGAAGTAGTTGGCAATGATGGCACCCACGGGCTGGCCGCCGAACTGGCCATACTCGGCACTGTAAATATGCTTGTACAGCCCGGACTGAGTGGTTTCCGGGGAGTCTTCGAAATCGTCCAGCAGGTCCTGTCGTGAGACGTTCAGCAGTTCGATCTTGATGTTCTCGCGAAAATTGGTGCGATCGACGAGCAGGTGCAACCCCCTCCAGGCAGCTTCCAGCGCCTGGAAATCCGGGTGATGAAGAATTTCATCCATTTGCTCGCTGAGTTTCATGTCGATCTCGGCGATCATTCGATCGACCAGGCGCTTCTTGACCGGCTCGCCGCTGTTGTGCGGTTTGACAAGCTCTTCGATAAACGCCGAGACACCGCGTTTGGCAATACTGTAGGCCTCGTCATCCGCGCTCAGCAGTGTCTGGGCAATGATGGTATCGAGAATGCTGTGCTCGTCAGCCATTCGGGTGGGCAGCGCATGCTGTGGGATGGTCATGGCATCAGTTTCCTTCACTGAAAATGTCAGGCTGCGGGGTCACTCAACCCCAGTTCGGCCAATACCCGGGCGCGGGAGTCGTCATCCGCCAGCGCCTGTTCGATCGCCTTGCGAAAGCTCGGCGTGTTACCCAACGGCCCCTTGAGGGCCATCAGCGCTTCACGCAGCGCCATGAGCTTTTGCAGCTCCGGAATTTGCTCGACCAGGTTCGCCGGGGTGAAATCCTTCATCGAGTTGACCCGCACATGGATCGACAGCGCTTCGATATCGGGCTGTTCCTGCAGGCGATTCGGCACGCTCAGGGTCAACGCCAGTGCCTGTTTGGCCAGCACGTCATCAAAGGTGTGCTTGTCGATACCGATCGGCTTGCGGTCTTCGAGCTTGCGTGGGTCTTCGCGCTGGGCGAAGTCGCCCAGCACCAGCAACTTCAGCGGTAGCTCGACCTCTTCCTGGGCGCCCCCGACGGCGGGCTTGAAGGTGATATTGATACGTTCCTTGGGTGCTACCGAACCTTCTTTGGCCACGGTAAATCTCCTTTTTCGAGGGGGTTCAAAAGCCTATTCAAGTACCGCTTCAACATCGAAGTGGCAGAGCCTTCGGTGGGTACTTTCCTTGCGCTCGCGTATGGCCTGGTTTTGCGGCAAAAGCTCGCAACAGCGATACAAAAGCTGTGCAACCTGCAGTGCCAGTTCCGGCTCCCAACGATCCAGACCGGCGCGCTGAAGCTCGTGGTCCAGGCCTTCCAGCTGCACCTTCGCCAGCTCATGCTTGCCTGCCGATATGCACAACCGCGCCAGTGCCAGCCGCCAATGAAAACGCGCGCGCTCGCTGCGTGCGCTGTGCATACCCTGCTTGAGGTCGTGTATTGCCTCCTTGAGCCCGTCCTTGCGCAACCTGGGCATGACCTCTTGCAAGGCCGCCTCCCAGGGTTCGGCGTTGGCATCCACCACCACGCCGGACGGCGCAGGCGGCTGCAAGTGCCGAGCGACCTGAAGCGTGATCCAGTCCCGGGTGGCGGTATCGGCAAATGGCGCACCCCCGTGAAACCTGAATTCGGGCAGGTCCGGCAGCCGTTGCAGTAACAGCGCGAAGCTGACTTCGAGTTCGGTCATGGCCAGATCGGCCTGCAAGGCCTCAAGGCATTCCCAGACCATGCGCAAGCCGTCAAACCAGAACAACGCCCCCGCCAGGCTGGCCTCAAGCTCAAGCAACAGTTCGCCGTAATGCCCTTGGGCAAAACGCTCCCGGTAGCGCTTGAGCTTGTCGGGCGTCGGGCCACGCAGCACCGTGAGCCGGTCGCTGTCAGCGTCGGGGTAGCTGTTGAGCGCCAGCCAGGTCAGTGCCCGGTTAAGGCGCAAGGCGCGCAGGTCGGTCGCATCCTGGCGCAGCCACCAGTTGCATAAGTGCCGTCCATGCTCCTGCAACGTGCGCAGTGACTTGTGGGCCTCTTTTTCGCTGGCTATCGCAGGGTTGCCTGTTTTTTCATGACCTGTTGCCGGCTCGGGGCTCAGCAACCGCGTCGCCGCCTGCTTGACCTGAGCAATCACACCCGCCGAAACGGCTTCTGGCAGTTCTGCTTGTACGGCCTGCTCCAACCGCTGCGTCAACTGCCTGCGCAGCGGCAGCAACAGCGGCGCCTCATCACTCAAGTGCGCAGACCAGAGCTGATCAAGGTGCGCCAGGTGCTCAAGCATGCTGCGAAATAGTGGCTGTTGATCCTTGAGCGAAACGTTGTGTGCAAACACCTGCTCCAGGCGCAGCGCCAACCAGCCCAGTGCGGCGCCACGGGTGCGCATTTTTTGCGGATAGACAACCGCCCAATGGTGCTCACACAAATGACGCATCAACCCCAGGCCCGCCAACAGCCCTGGAAAAGATTCGCGTTGGTACAACGCCCAGGTCAACCAGGCCGCCACTCGCAGATCCTTGGTGTGCTGACGCAACAGGCCTTCGCTGATCTGCATGACCACCTGCCAGTCCGGCTGGGTGCTGACATGCATCGATTGCAGCTTGCCAAGCTCGGCTTCCAAAGCCTCATATTCACTTGAAAAGCGCATGTCTGCGCCGGCATAGTTACCTGGCGAACAGGGCACTAAGGCAAGTTCAAGATAATAACCACACAAAGCGCCTGAATAATCCATTTTGGGCCGCACACCATTTAAAACATTAAATTCCACGCACCTGAAGCACACTCAGGTGCAAAAAATACGATTATAAAAACCTCGCCATTCTCTCCACGAAGTTCGCAAACACTAGCCGGACAAATAACATCCAGCAAGTGTCAAAACCGCACTTAAGGATTTTCCTACAAACCCCTAAATCATTGGCGTGCGCACCATTTTGCGCAGCAAAACCAACACACCACGTTCAATTAAACCTCTCCCCCAACAAGCACACGAAAAAGCTAGACGAGCAAATTAATGCACACTTCCGCGCAACCAATTTCATTTAAATCTGATTAAAACATCCACGCCTTTAATGAAATCAAGTTCAATAACAAGCAAACCCCCTGCTTTTACTGGGCTTGTTAATTTCAGGCACGCTTCTTGTTATAGGAACTTGCCCAGCCGGCACAACTACGGCTGGCTACTACTTCATCCATCAGGCAAGGAAACCCGTCATGCCAACACCCGCATACCTCTCGATCACCGGTGTCAAACAAGGACTGATTACGGCAGGCACGTTCACCCAGGACTCGGTAGGCAACATTTACCAGGAGGGCCATGAAGACCAGATCCTGGTCCAGGCCTTTTCGCACCAGGTGATCATTCCCCGTGACCCGCAATCCGGTCAGCCAACCGGCCAGCGCGTTCACAAACCGCTGATGATCAGCAAGGTCTTCGATAAATCATCGCCCCTGCTGTTCAGCGCGCTGACCAGTGGCGAGGAAGTCAAATGCCAACTGCAATGGTTCCGTACCTCTTCGGCCGGCACCCAGGAACACTATTTCACCATCGAGCTTGAGGGGGCGACCATCGTGGACATCCAGTCACGCATGCCCAACTGCCAGGCACCGGAAAACGCGCACTTCACGCATCTGGAAGACGTGCATTTCACCTATCGCAAGATCATCTGGACGCACGAAGTAGCGGGCACTTCCGGCTCGGACGACTGGCGTAGCCCGGTCGCCGGCTAACCCTGGGTGACGCAGAAACGGCGGCCATGGACGGCACCGTTTCTGCGGGTCTGCTAGACCATTGACAGTGGATGCTTGCGCTTGGGTGCGCCGAACACGCGGTCGATCGCATCCAGATCATGCTCGTCGAGCACCAGTTTCGCGGCGTTTGCGTTAAGCCGCACATGCTCGGGGCTCACCGCCTTGGGGATGGCAATCACACCGTCCTGGCGCAGTACCCAGGCCAGGGCGATCTGTGCCGGGGTGGCCTCATGTCGGTGGGCAATTTGCTTGAGGGTCGGGCTGGACAGCAGTTCGCCGCCCTGGGCGATTGGGCAGTACGCCATCAGTGGCAAATGGTGCTGTTGCCACCAGGGCAACAGGTCGAACTCGATACCCCGCTCTTCAATGTTGTAGAGCACCTGGTTGGTCGCACAGTTGGGAGATGCAAGTTCCTGCAGGTCGGCGACGTCAAAGTTGGAAACACCCCAGCGGCCGATCTTGCCTGCCTCGCGCAGACGTTCAAATGCTTCGACGGTTTCTTCAAGCGGGTACTGGCCGCGCCAGTGCAGCAGGTACAGGTCGATATAGTCAGTGCCGAGGCGCTTGAGGCTGGCCTCACAGGCACGCGGCACGCCCTTGTGGCTGGCATTGTGAGGGTAGATTTTACTCACCAGGAACACCTGCTCGCGCTTGCCGCGAATGGCCTCGCCCACCACCTCTTCGGCGCCGCCTTCGCCGTACATTTCAGCGGTGTCGATCAGGCTCATGCCCTCGTCGATACCCAATTGCAACGCGGTGACTTCGGCTTTGCGCAGGTCCGGGTTTTCACCCATGCGCCAGGTGCCTTGGCCGATGACAGGCACGGGAACACCGGCCAGATCAATGGTGCGCATAACAACCTCCTGATGAGTTGGCGAATTAACAGTGTGGCACTGACCGGACAAAAGGGTTCAATCGAAGTATGGTTAGCCTTTACCCAACCGCCAGGCAGGAACTGTAATGCTGTTTGTGGTCATGCTCGGGGGCAAGCACCCAAGGGCGAAAATCGAAGTTCACGATGTGGTGTTCGCAGTGGCGGATACGCTGCAAGCCACCTACTCGCAGTTGCGCGACGGCTGGTTCGGCAGCCCCAAGGGTATGCATATCGACGCCTGGATGGCGGTCGATGGCGTAGACGGCTGGAAGGTCGAACTCAGCCAAATGGCGCCGCCTGCCGGTGCCCATCACCTGTATTTCATCAACCTGGGTGGTTATGAAGCCAGGGTGTTCGGCGAGGCCCACCATTACTTACTGGTGGTGGCACGCGACAAACAGGAAGCCAAGCGCAAGGGCCGGCAGCAGCTATTGCAGCACTGGTCGCAGGCCCATACCGATGGCGTGATGGATATTGACGACTGCCTGCCTATCGATCTGGTGGACGGGCGCTATATTCACCTGGTGCAAGGCGCACACCAGCCGATCATCCAGCAGAACGATTACATCACCCTGCCCTGAGCCCTTATGTGCAGGGCTCCAAGGCTTTGCCAAATAAACGATTACCGTGGGTTTCTCCCTGGAAGGTATAGGTCGGCGAACCCAGCACCTCGTAACCACGTCGAGGGTAAAAACCCAACGCGCGTTCATTGCCTTCCCATACGGTCGCCCACAATAAAGACGCGGCGCCCAGGGCCGCGCGCTGTTCCGCCGCCTGCAGCAACCGATAGCCAATGCCCTGCCCGGTAAATCGCTCCTGGATGTAAAGGCGCTGCAACTCGGCGGCATCCGGTGCTGTGATCATCGAATGAGTGGCATGGAGTTTGATCTGGGCGAAGCCAACAAGATGGCCATTCGACTCAGCCACCACCAGCGAGAGACCGGGTTGTGCCAGCAGTTGGGCGATGGTCTGCGGCGCAAAGGCTTGCAACGCCTCATTGGCAATTGAGGCGCGGATGCCTTGGGTGGCGTACGTGTCGAGAAACACCTGCATACCGAGCACGCCAATGCATAAGGCATCCTCGGCAGTGGCCTCCCGAACAGTCATGGGTGGTGCGTTGAAAGCAGACATTGAGTCTCCATACCCAGGGGTGCAAGGGTTAACGTTTTACCACGAATACAGGCGACGGTAATTGCCTCTGCCGAAGGGCCTGTGCGCCTGGTGCAGGGTTTCGATGACCTGCATAGGCCGGATGGGTAAGCTACAAACCGCGCTAGCGCTTACCAACTACCGGATGCCCCACCGCCACCACTGGAACCCCCACCGCCGGACGAACTGCTGCTTGAACTGGAGCTTGAACCTGAGCTGCCGGAGCTTGAGCCGGAACCGCCCCCTGAACCCGAGCCGCCATCGGAAATGCTCTGCAAAAACACAATAAACGCCACTACCGAAGCGGCGGGTATGGCGATGATCCAGCCTTGGTAGCCGTGCCCCAGCAGCAACCCCACCGCCACATAAACGGCAGCCACCGCCAGCACCCGCAGGAGGAAGAAGCGCGGGCTGTTCTTCCAGGATTGGTGGATAACGAAAAACAGTCCCACGTATAACCCCAGCACCAACGCACTGCCCAACGGCCACACCAGCCAATGGACGAAGTTGACGGCCACGAAGTGGTCCACCCCCAGCAGCACGGCAACGTAGGCCAACACGCCAATCACGCAATAAAATACGATGCGCGCCAGCCACAACGCACCGAAAGTCGCGCCGCCAATCAGCAGGGTCAGGGGCAATACCAGCAGGTACATAGGCCAGTCGCGGCCGCCCCCGTACAGCGTCAACAACACCGTAACCGCCGCGGTGGCGATTAACGCCCGGCGCCAGGGCAGCTTGCCGGCGGCGATCAGCACGCCGCCGACGCCGCCCAGGATAAACGCCAACAACACTGCAATAGCCTGCGGGTTGACCTCAGGCCCCACGGGTTCGGGCAGGTCGCCGCCGTCTACCAGCACGCCCAGGTCATCGACAGCTTGTTGAATCCCTCCCGCATAGTCGCCCTGGCGAAACGCCGGGGTGATGTGTTCTTCGATGATGCGATGGGCCAGCAGGTCGGTAACCGTGGCTTCGAGGCCGTAACCCACTTCGATACGCACTGTGTGGTCGTTCTTGGCCACCACCAGCAGGATGCCGTCATTGACGTCCTTGCGCCCCAGTTTCCAGGCACGGAACAGTTGGTTGGCGAAGTCCTCGATGGTTGCGCCGCCGGTAGTGGGCACCAGCAGCACCGCAACCTGGGCGCCCTTGCGTTGTTCAAGGGCGGCGAGTTGAGCCTTCAAGCGCTCGGTTGTGTCGTTATCCAGCGAATGGGTGAGGTCGATCACCCGCTGGTTGAGGGCGACCTTGATCGGCGAAGTGTCCGCCTGGGCCATGCTCAACAGCCCCATCAGCAGCAGGGACAGCAGGCTCAAGACGGATTGGCGCAAATACAGCCGCATGCTTTGTTACCTGAAGTTTCTTCGAGGAGGCGTCGACTTTACCTTATAGACGTATAACGCGTGACCCCACGCCCGCGACTATCTAAACTGCCACACATATAGCAATGCGCCATAGCAGAGAACCCCATGAACCTAAAGCACCGCAACAACATCAGTGTGATGGGCAACGGCACGGCGACCCTGGTGTTCTCCCACGGTTTCGGCTGCAACCAGGCCATGTGGAATTATCTGGTGCCGCACTTTACCGAGCGTTTTCGCGTCGTGATGTATGACCTGGTGGGCGCCGGCCTGTCGGACCTCAGCGCATTCGACAAGACCAAATATGCTGCGCTGGAGGGCTACGCCCGTGACTTGAACGAGATTATCGACGCGTTCGCCAGCGGCCCGGTGATCCTGGTCAGCCATTCGGTCAGCGCGATGATCGCCACCCTCGCGGACCGCCTGGCACCAGGCCGTATCGCCGCCCATGTGATGATCGGCCCTTCGCCGCGCTATATCGACGACGTGGGTTACATCGGCGGTTTCAAGCGCAGCGATATCGATGACCTGCTTGACACACTCGACAGCAACTACCTGGGCTGGTCCAGCACCATGGCCCCGGTGATCATGGGTGCCTCCCCCGAGCCAACGGCGTTGAGTGCCGAGCTGAGCGACAGCTTCTGCCGCACCGAACCGGACATCGCCAAGCAATTTGCGCGAGTGACCTTTATGTCGGACAACCGTAAGGACGTGATCGGCCTGACCACGCCCGTGCTGATCCTGCAATCACGCGACGACGTGATTGCGCCAGTCGCAGTGGGCGAATACCTGCACAGCGTGCTGCCCAACAGCACCTATTGCCTGGTCGATAACGTCGGCCATTGCCCGCATATGAGCGCGCCCCTGGCCTGCACGGCGGCGATGGACGACTTCCTGGCGCCGTGGGCCGTGGCCCATGTCGGCTGACCTGTTCGACAGCGCCGCCTGTGCGCTGGCCGTCACCACTGAGGACGGCACGATCCTGCGTGCCAACACGCTGTTCGGCGAATGGCTGGGGCTGCGCAGCGCCGAGCTGTGCGGGCGGCGCTTCCAGGACTTGCTGACCATGGGCGGGCGAATATTCCACCAGACCCACCTGGCACCCATGCTGCGCATGCGCGGCAGCGTGAGCGAAGTCAAACTCGACCTGGTGCACCACGACGGGCACAAAGTGACCGTATTGCTTAACGCCAGCGCCCGCGAACAGGCCGGCGCGTTGCTACACGAGATCGCGCTGTTCGGCACCACCGACCGCGACAAGTACGAGCGCGAGCTGCTCAATGCACGCAAGCTTGCCGAAGCCCTGTTGCAGGAACGCACCAGTACCGAATTGGCGCTGCATCAGGCCCAGGCGGAACTGAGCGAAGCTTATGCCATCGCCCAGCGTCGCGCGTTGTTTGCCGAGCAGATGGTGGCGATCGTCAGCCATGACTTGAAAAACCCACTGACCGCCATCCGCATGGCCACGGACATCCTCGCGCGCAGCGAGCGCACGCCCAAGGAGCGCCAGTTGCTGGGCCATATCGGCCAATCCTCCGAGCGCGCTCAGCGCATGATTGCCGACCTGCTGGATTTCACTCAGGCCCGGGTCGGCCACGGGATCAGCATCAAAACCACGCCCTTGGACTTGCACAGCGTGATCCTGCACGCCGTGGATGAACTGCGCGTGGCTTTCCCCACGGCCACGTTAAAGCATCAGGCCGAAGGTATGGGCGAAGCGTGCCTGGATGCCGACCGGGTTCAGCAGATCATTGGTAACCTGGTGGCCAACAGCGTGGCCTACGGCGACTTGTTGATGCCCATCACCATCACTTCACGCTTGGGCGAAGGTGGCTGCCAAGTGGCCGTGCATAACCACGGCGCCGCGATCCCGCAAACACTGCTGGCCGGGCTGTTCGAGCCCATGACCCGTGGCACCGACCAGGGCAGCGAGGTGCGCAGTGTGGGGCTGGGCCTGTATATCGTGCGTGAACTGGCCAAGGCCCACGGTGGCGACGTGGTGGTGAGTTCCTGCGCCACCAAGGGCACGACCTTTACCGTGACGTTTTAGACCAGATACGCCGTGCCCTGCATGACCGGCTCGACACGGCCGGTCAACACCACACCGCCCTGCCCATCCCACTGCACAGTGACCGTGCCACCGTCGCACTGCACCTCAACCGTAGCATCCAGCAACCCGCGCCGAATCCCATTGACCACCGCGCCGCAGCAGCAGGAGCCGGAACCGAGCGGCACGCCCCCGCCGCGCTCCCAGATCCGCAGGCGGATGTGGCTGCGGTCCAGCACCTGCACAAAATGCACATTGGTGTTGGCCGGGAACAGCGGATGGGTTTCCAGCGCCGGGCCCACGGCCGCCACGTCGATGGCGCTGATGTCGTCGACAAAATACGTGCAATGCGGGTTGCCCATGCTGCAGGCGGCAGGCGTGCCATCGATGGGCAAGGTGCGGGTGTCCAGCGCTTCGGCCAGCGGCACGGCAGACCAGTCCAACGAGGGCGCGCCCATGTCCACCGACACTTGCTGCCCGGCGGCCCGCACACAGGTCAGCAAGCCTCGATCGGTGCGCAGTACGACGGTGTCGCGGCCGGTTTCATGCATCAAGCGGTCGGCCACGCCGCGGGTGGCGCTGCCGCAGGTTTGCAGCAGCGTACCGTTGGGGTTCCAGAACTTGATGCGGGCCAGGGCATCTTCGCAGTCGAGCACCACGGCCAGTTGATTGAAGCCGATACCGGTGTGGCGGTTGCCCAGGCGCCGGGCGACCTGCGCAGTGATCGGGTCGTCCTGGCCACGGCGGTCGATGATGATGAAATCGTCGCCATGGGCATGCATCTTCACAAAGGGCAAGGTCATGGGCGGTCCTTGGTCGAGATCAGCCTGCAAGCATACGGGAGTTTCATCCAGGCCGTTTCAGCCGCGTGCTAGCGTTGGCGCATCCTTGTCCAACAGAACCGCTCATGAACAAAACGACTTTTGCCTTTACCTTGCTGCTGGCCGCATCGCCCGCGGTGACGATGGCTGCAAGCCTCTGCCAGCCTGCGGCTGCAAACCCCGCAGCCAACGCCTTGTTGGCCGCCGCCCAACGGCATTTGGCAGACCGGCCAGCGCCGTTGCCGCATGTGCACACTGAAGGCACCCTGCCAAACCATGGCATTCGCGAGCAAAGCCTAGTTGCCGAAAAGGACTGGCCGCTGATGCGCCAGGCGGCGCTGGCCTGGCGCATCAGCGGTGACCCGCGTTACCTCAAGCAAGTCGACGAGTACCTTGCCGCCTGGGCCGATGTCTACCAGCCGGACTTCAACCCCATCGACGAAACCAACCTCGATATGCTGATCACGGCCTATGCGCTGACCGCCGACCATTTGCGCCTGGAAACCCGCGCCGCCAGCCGCCGCTTGATCAGCAACCTGGGCAATGGCTACATCGCGCATATCGAGCAATTCCACGGGCAGAAAAAAGGCACCCAGACCAATAACTGGCAGAGTCACCGCGTCAAGTTGGTGACCCTGGCCGCCGCCGCACTCGACGACCGAGCCATGCTTGAGCAGGCTCATCAGCTGTTTAAACAGCAAGTCGCCGATAACATCCTGCCCGACGGCTCGGTCACCGACTTCCAGGACCGTGACGCCCTGCATTACGTGGTCTACGACCTTGAACCGCTGGTGCAAGCCGCACTGGCGGCCAAGCCCTACGGCGTCGATTGGCTCAACCTCAAGAGCAATGGCGCGTCCCTGGGCGCCGCCCTGGATTGGCTGGTGCCCTATGCCAACGGGCAACGCAGCCACCAGGAGTTCGTGCACACCCACGTACAATTCGACAAAGACCGCGCCAAGGTGGGTGAAGCCGGTTACAGCGGCACCTGGGATGCCAGAAGCAGCGCAACGTTGTTCTGGCTGGCGGCGCAACTGGATAAACGCTACCTGCCCGTAGCCACGCAATTGGCCGCCCGCCCCGCCGACTGGATCAGCGCCTGCTATTTGAAGTAAGCAACGCTAGACTGGCCAGGCGCCCTACTTAAAGGATTGACCATGCTTATTGTATTCAGCGGCCTGCCCGGCACCGGCAAGACCACGATTGCCAGCGCACTGGCACGTCGGATTAACGCGGTTTACCTGCGCATTGACGTGATTGAGCAGGCGCTTAGGGACGCAAACGTATTGAACGCTGATGTGGGTGCCAGCGGTTATGGGGTGGCGAATGCGCTGGCATTGAGTAACCTGCGATTGGGGCAGACGGTGATTGCCGACTGTGTAAACCCGGTGAAGGAGAGCCGGGAGGCGTGGCAGGCCGTGGCGGCGACAGCGGGTGTCGAGCTGCTTGATATTGAAGTGGTTTGCTCTGACCTGCGGGAACATCGGCGTCGTGTGGAAAGCCGCACCGGTGATGTTGCCGGGTTGGTGCCGCCTTCCTGGCAATCCGTTTCAGTCCATGAATATGAAGCGTGGGCTGAAACGCCACTGACTGTCGACACTGCAGGTGCGACAGCTGCCGAGGCCGTCGACGTGATCCTGGCGCACATCAACCTTGTGGCGAGCAGGCATGATGTGGAGAACAAGCCCGCTCGCCACAGCTAGCCTACTGGCCACGAAAAGCCGGCCACATGAGCTTCAGAGCACCGCCCCCATCGCCTTCACCAACACCGGGTCACGCCCATAAATATCCGGCGAGTACACCAACCCGCCTTGGCGATCGACTTCCACTGTCCAGTAGCCCAACAGCACCGGCACCGGCGTGGCCAGCCTGAACTCATGGGTTGTGCCGGTGGCAAGCAACTCTTCGGTGCGCGTGCGTTCGGCCGGGGTTACCAGCAGGTCGCGCAGCATCATCGGTTGCTCAACCCGCACACAGCCCGAACTGAAAGCCCGTGGGCCTTTGGTAAACAGCGGCTGGCTCGGCGTGTCGTGCAGGTAAACGGAATAGGGGTTGGGAAAGCGCATCACGATGCGGCCCAAGGGGTTGCGCGGGCCGGCTTCCTGGCGCAGCAGAATGTTGCCGGGGTGCGACCAATCCACCTGGTCGGCCGTCAATGGGCGGCCCTGGGCGTCGAGCACTTGCAGGTTTTGCTGGCGCAGGTATTCGGGGTTGAGGCGGATGGCCGGGAGTTTGTCCTCACGCATGATGGTCGGCGGAATGGTCCACGTGGGGTTGAGGGTCAGCCGGGTAATGCGCGACTTGAGCAGTGGCGTCTGGCGCTCGGCACGCCCGACTTGCAGGCGGGTTTGCCACACCGGGATGCCGCTCTGGTAGACGCTCAGTTGCGCGCCCGCGACATTCACCACCACGCCTTCGGGCTCCAGGTCCTGGGCCAGCCAGCGGAAGCGTTCAAGGTTGATGCGCAGCTGGTCGCGGCGCATCGCCGGGCTGATATTGAGCTCGGCCACGGTGCCCGTGCCTATCACTCCGTCGGCCTGCAGCGAGTGGCTGAGCTGGAAAGCCTTCACCGCCTTGACCAACTCATCGCGGTACTGCCGGCTGTTGCCCGCCGGCGCCTTGGCCAGGTAGCCGCCGTTGTACAAGCGCCGCGCCAGTTCGGGCACGCGCGGGTCGTCCATGCCCGGCTTGAGCAGCGGCCCGGTAGCGACCGGGTCCCAGTGGGGCAACGGCTGCAGGCGCACGGTGGCATAGGTATTGCGCAAACTGCGGTACAGATCGGCGCTGGGGCGCGCCTGGTCAAAGGCTTGGGCCATGTCTTGCAGGCCGGTGGCGGCGAAGGCCAGCACTTGAATATTGGGGTCGAGGGTGGGTGGCTGGGAATGCCACAGCGGTTCTAAACGCGATTGTTGCAGACGCCCGTAATGCAAATCCTGCAGGGCTTGCAGGTATTGCCGGCTGCTGCCGATATCGCTGCACAGCATGTTACCGGTGGCCTCCACGATAGGCAGGCTATAGTGGGAAGGCTCCAGGCCATCGTCGGCCAGCATCAGCAACTGAGATTGCAGTGCGTGGCGGCGCTCATCGGACCACAGCGTCACATTGCCCTGTTGCTGGTAGAACGCCTGCAAGCGCGCTTGGGCCGTGGCGTCTATCTGCGCGGCAAGGTCGGGGCAAACGCTGGGCAGTTGAGAAAGGGCCAATTGCACCGGGCTGGTCGAAACCACCGGCACAGCATCCACCGGCAGCTCATCAGCTGTCGCGACCAGTGGTGCAACGAGCAGGCAAATGCTCAAGTAACATGCGTGTTTTTTGAACAATTGACTCAACTCCAATCCACAGCGGGGGGATGTACTGTACATGCTGACTTTAATATGCCGCGTCGGCTTGATCGCCGTGACCCTGGCTTCGCTGAGCAATGTTACGCTCGCCGCCACTGCCAACCCTCCTACTTTGTATAGCAGCCTGGCGCGCTCGGCTCCAGAACTCAATCCCACTGTACTGAAAAGCGCCCTGAGCGCGGTGCAATGCGCGGTCAATAACGGCGAAGAGCGCTCGGATCGCCTGGCCGTCATTGACTACTCCCAGCCCTCGACCGCCCGTCGGCTGTGGATCTTCGATCTGCGCAAGAAGACCCTGGTACTGCGCGACCTGGTGGCCCATGGTGCCAAATCCGGGGAAAACTTCGCCACGCAATTTTCCAATCGAGAAGGCAGCCACCAATCCAGCCTGGGTTTGTTCCGCACCCAGGAGAGTTACTTGGGCACCCACGGCTACTCGTTGCGCATGGACGGCCTGGAGCCGGGCTTCAATGACCAGGCCCGCGACCGCGCGCTGGTGATTCATGCGGCCGACTACGTGAACCCGGCCTGGAGCAGGCGCGAAGGCCGTATCGGCCGCAGCCAGGGCTGCCCGGCCGTACGCCCGCAAGTGGCGCGCCAGGTGGTAGACAAACTCAAGGATGGGCAGTTCATGTTCTCCTGGTACCCGGACCAGCGCTGGCTGAAGTCTTCGACGTACTTGAACTGCAAGCCCCAACAAGTGGCGAGTAGTCGTACAATCCGTGGTGGTTAGCCTGTCCCCACAGATAAAAGAGAGCGTCGCATGCTTCTACACACATCCACCTGGATCGAGATCGGGCAGTTTCTGGAGCGCAGCCGCACGGTGGTGATTCCCATCGGCTCCAACGAACAACACGGCCCCACCGGCCTGCTGGGCACTGACTGGATGTGCCCGGAAATCATCGCCCATGAGGCGCAGAAGAACGCCGACATTCTGATCGGCCCGACCTTCAATATCGGCATGGCCCAGCACCATTTGGGCTTTCCCGGCACCATTTCGTTGCGCCCTTCCACCTTTATCGCTGCAATTGGCGACTGGGTGCGTTCATTGGCCGGGCATGGTTTCGAGAAAATCCTGTTCTTGAATGGCCATGGCGGCAACATCGCCACCATCGAAGCGGCCTTTTCAGAGCTGTACGCCGAAGCCAGCTACGCCCGACGCCCCGCCGGGTTTGCGCTCAAGCTGGTGAACTGGTGGGACCTGGAAGGCGTCAATGAGCTGGCTCACCGCCAATTCCCGGTGGGCCACGGCAGCCACGCCACGCCTTCGGAGATTGCGGTGACGCAGTGGGCGTACCCGGAATCGATCAAGTCGGCGGAGTACTCGCCGCAAATCGCCAATACCGGGCCGATCCGCGAAGCGCTGGATTTTCGCGCGCGTTTCCCGGATGGGCGCATGGGTTCGGACCCGGCGCTGGCGACGGTGGAAAAAGGCGGTGAGTTGGTAGCGTTGGCGGCCAAGGGGTTGGTCAACAGCGTGAACGCCTTCAGCAACGAAGCCAAACCTTAAGCCGAACACACAGCACAATGTGGGAGCGGGCTTGCTCGCTCCCACGTTTAAATCTGTACGCCTACCAGGATTATTTGCAATCCTGCGCCGCCAACTCCAGCCGCGAAGGCTTGATTGCCGACGCCAGTGGCTTGCGCTCATACAGGAACACTTTGGTGCCGTCCTGGGACTTGTAGGCTTCCAGCACATCATCGGCGGCAATCTTGCTGGTCAACACCACTTTGGCGTGACGCGAGTTCTGGGTCACAGTCGAGGTGATGCCGTGCTTTTCGAGCTTGGGCAATACGCACTGCACATAGCCCTCAGGGGTCTTGTTGGTTTGCAGAGTCAAGCTCGGAGCATTGGGAGCGGTGATACAACCGGTCAGCAACAAAGGTGCAGCAGCCAGGGCCGGAATGAAAAAAGCGCGCATATAAAATCCTGAGTATAAAAAGAAAAGTTCACATCAACTGGCGCGTACCAACGCCTTGAGCGACACATCGAACTGCTTCAACGCATCAAGCTGTACATCACGCTGCTGTTCAATCTGTGCGGCAATTTCCGGCGCCGCCTTGTCATGCACCCACACCGACGGCACTTGCTTGTGCACCGAGCCTTCGGCCTTGGCGATGTATTGCAGGTTCGCGTCATAGAAGCGTGCAACAAAGCGCGCCTCAACCTGATCGTTACGCTGGGTCAACAGTTGGTTGTGGGTATCGAGCACCACCACCACATCCGGGTGCGCCTGCACCAGTTCATCCAGGCTGCTATAGACCGTTACGGCAAGAAAAGTGCCCTGCAACGAACTCATTAACCAATCGATCGCCAGTTCCGGGTCGGAGCTGTTGACGAATGCCTCACGGATGCGCCCGTCGAGGGCATCCTTGGCGCCGTTCATGGCCATGGCGTGGTAGCGTTCAAGGTAGCTGAGGTTGTCGCGGGTGTTATCGCTGTACAGCACCCCCACCGATTGCGCGTGCCGCAGCGAGTCTACGCTACCGACGATGGGCAGCAAATGGCCGGTACGCAGATCATCGGCAATCGCCGGGTTGGCCAGCACCGTGGTGCCGAGCATCAGTATCATCAAGCCCAGCTGAATAATCGTCCTCATCGCGCATTTCCTTGAGCAGCGTGTCGATGGGGCGATTGTCCGCTTTTGGCGCAAAAACAGAACGTGTGATCCTTGATGGTGACTATCATTTGAACCGATAGTGTCAGGCAGCCTCTTCTCATAAAACCTATAAGGACCACGCCATGAAGCCCCACCAGAAAACCTTCGACCGCATCCGCGAAGCCGTATTGCCGGAGTTTCGCGAGCGGGTCGCCGATTACCTGGTCGATTATGAAAACGTGCTGCAGGACCCAACCGCAGATGCCGACCTGCGTTGCGCCAGCGCCCAGCAACTGCGCGGCTACCTGCGCGGCTTGAACACCATGCGCGTGCTGGGCATGGCCGATTGGGAAGACCTGGACCGGCGCGTGGCCCAGGAATGGCTGTAACCCCTAGAGCGCCGGGCGTTGCAGGTTGACCCAGGCCTGCACCGAGGGCCGCTGCCATTGGCGCTGTGCATAGGCCACCAGCTCGGACGGCACCTTGTCACCGTTGAGGATCAGGCGGTTGAGCATCACGGCCAGGTCAACATCGGCAATCGACCACGCGCCGAACAGGTATTCCGAGTGGCCTGCCAATAACGCCTGTGCCGCGCTGATCAACTTGCGTGCGGCCGCCTCACCTGCAGGCGACAGCGGCGGCCTCTTCTGTGCGTAAAACACCACCAGCGTCGAGCGTTCCTGACGAATCGCCTGCAAGTCGCTGCGCAGCCACGCCTGGACCTGGCGCGCCCTCGCCCGCTGTTTTGGGTCCGTCGGGTACACCGTGGTCTCGGGGTAAGCCTCATCCAGGTATTCGCTGATCGCCGAGGACTCCGACACTGCAAAGTCGCCTTGCACCAACGTGGGCACGCGCTGGGTCAGCGACAGTTGGGCAAATTCCGCCGCGCGGTTTTGCGCCGTGTCCAGGTCAAGGGTGACGGTTTCGAAGGCCAGGCCCTTTTCCAGCAAGGTGACGAACACCGACAGGGCGTAGGGGCTGGTGAATTGAGCATCGACATAAAGGCGCAACGACGGTGCAGGCATAAGGTTCTCCTTGGGTGAAGGCCCACGCTACGAGATCGGCAACCAGAAAGACAATGCGCAGTTTTTATGGAGGCATTCCTGGCAGGAATAGCAGCATTAGTGGCAAGATCATAGCTCTTTGCCACGCCGCGAAGCCGTTCCAGCCTTCGCACCACTCACCCATAGCTTTCAAGGAAGATAAGCCTATGAAACAAGCAGTTGTCGTTATCCATGGCATCGGCGAACAGCGCCCGATGGACACCTTGCGCGGCTTCGTCGAAGCGATGATCCCGGCGGACACGCCCGATGGCACGCCGTTTTACTGGAGCAAGCCGGACCGGCTTTCGCGCAATTTTGACCTGCGCGTTTTGAAGTCCTCCGGCCGCACCAGCACGGATTTCTACGAGTATTACTGGGCCCACAAGATGCAGGGCACCAAGGTTGGCCACCTGCTGGGCTGGTTGTGGGATATTTTCAAGCGCCCGCGCCGTGACATTCCCGAGGCCATCGTGCCGATCTGGCGCACCACGCGCTGGACGGTGACGGTGCTTGTGCTGCTGATTGCCAGCGGTACCCTCGCCACGGCCTGGGGCCGGTTCGACCACAGCGACAACCCCTTCGCGCTGGTGCCGCTGCTGCTCGGCGCCATCGGCCTGGGGCTGCGTTATTCCGCGCTGTCCTACCTGGGCGATGCGGCCCGCTACCTGAGCCCCAACCCGCAGAACGTGGTGGTGCGCGAACAGATCCGCGCCGATGGCGTCGCGTTACTGCGCGCCCTGCACAACAAGGGCGACTACGACCGCATCATCGTCGTCGGTCACAGTTTGGGCAGTGTGATTGCCTACGACATCGTCGGCTACCTGTGGCATGAACATCACGATCAACTGACCAAGGTGATCCCCAGCAACCGCGAGCTGGCCGACCGTTATGCCGAGCGCCAACCGCTGCAACCGGTGATCAACGAAACGCTGCCCAACGCCGGCGCCGCCCTCAACGGTAGCCTGGGCAGTGTCCTGACATTTCGTGAACAACAGGCCCAAGCGTTTATCGAACAGCGTGGCCTGGGCAACCCCTGGCGCATCACGGATTTGGTCACGGTGGGTAGCCCCATGGCCCACGCCAGCCTGTTACTGGGCCGCAGCGTGAGTGACTTTAAAAAACGCATCGAGCGCCGCGAAGCGCCGGCCTGCCCGCCAACCGAAGACACCAAGGGCTACGGCTACAACGCCCGCCAGCCGGCGATGCTCGGGCAAAAACCGTTCACCCCGCAGTACCTGCACCACGCCGCGGCGTTTGCCGTGACGCGCTGGACCAACCTGTATTTCCCCGCGCCCTACGGCTTGTTTGGCGATATCGTCGGCGGCCCGGTCATGCCGGTGATGGGTGCAGGCGTGCTGGATTTACCCGTCACCGTGGGCACCTGGAAAGGCTGGCTCGCCCGCTCCTGGCTCAGCCACACCCGCTACTGGAGCGAACGCGGCGGTGCCCAGGGCTACCTCGGCACGCTCACCCAGGATGAACACGCGACCACCCATGGCCCGCGCCCCTCGGCCACCGAAGCACTGCGCTGGGCGGTCGACCTCAAGGGGCTGCGGCGCTTTCGTCCAGTGGGCGCCAAGGCAACCTTGGCGCCCGCCAGCGCCCAAGAAGCATGATCGTCCCCACGCTCTGCGTGGGAATGCCGCCCCGGACGCTCCGCGTCCCAAGTTGGCGCATGCCTTAAGCCTTGCGCAAGGCGACGCAGAGCGTCGCTGGATGCATGCCCACGCAGAGCGTGGGAACGATCACGCGACCGCCGCCTAGCCGGCGAAGCCGCCGGCCTTGAGAAACTCGTGCTCGAGTTCGGTGGTTGCCCTGGCCAGCACCGCGTTGCGATGGGGAAACCGCCCAAACCGTTCAATGATATCGGCGTGCTCCTTGGCCCAATGGTAGGTACCGGCGTCCAAATGCTGGTTCAAGGCCAGCGAACGCTGCTGGTCCGCCGGGTCTTCGGAATGTTCAAACGGCAGGTAACAGAAGGCGCGCAGTTGGGGCTCGATCTGTTGATCCAACCCGGCCTCTACCGCCCGCCGCGCATACAGACGTGCCAGCGGGTCGGTGGCGAACATATGCGCGGTGCCGCGAAACGCATTGCGCGGGTATTGATCCAGCAAGATCAGCAACGCCAGCGCGCCCTGCGCCGACTCCAGCCAGCTTTCCAGCTCGCCTCGAGCGGCTTGCATATGCGTGGCGTGAAAGGTCTCGCGAAAGGCTGCGTCAAATGCGTCGTCCTTGGCGAACCAGCGTTTAGGCCCTGCCTGCTTCCAGAACGCGATCACCTCCTCGGCGGTTTGTTCGTTCATGCTCGTCATTGTTCTCTCCCACTCTTTAACGCAAAAAAAGCCCGGTAGATTTCATCATCGACGTCGGCGATATCCATTCAGTTTCCCACAAGCGCCGCGCAAGCTGGTGCGCGTTCGCACCTGTGGGTATTGAACGCCCTTGACGTCGGAGCCTGAGACTGCGCGCCACCGAGGCTGACCCACGGCTTAAGGTGTAAAGACGTGCAGGTAGAATGCGTGAAACATGAAATACGCACAGCCGGCCAGCGCCAGCCCCATGCAGCGGTTGAACCAGGTAAACGCCGCCGCCCCGTTGATCCGCCGCCCCAGCAGCGCGCCCAGCAAGGCGTACGCCCATGGCGCGCCGACCGCCCCCAGCCCCAGCAAGGCCGATACGCCAAAGATCGAGGCGCCGGTAATATGCGCCGCCGGCAACATCACGCTGGTAATCGGCAACACCGCGACGATGCCCTTGGGGTTGAGCAACTGAATCACCAGGCCATTCCAGAAGGTCAGGGTCCTGGCAGGCGAGCTTGAAGCGTCATCCACCTCGGTACGCGCGGTGAACACCTGGTACGCGAGGTACAGCGTGTACACGCCGCCAATCAACGAGATATACGGCAACGCCGCCTGGGAGATGATCGCTTCGCCGGTGTAGCCGAACAGCACGAACATCAACAGCATCGCGCACCCCACACCGATGTAGAAGCCGGTGGAGCGACGGAACTTGCCCGTGAGGCCGGCGTTCAGGCCCATCAGGTTGACGGGGCCGGGGCTGTACATGACGCTGAACGCGTAGAGAAAAATGTCCATGGGGAACCTGCAGTAGAAGAAGTCTGGCGAGTCTACTGAGGAGGTTGGTGCGCATTCTTGAACGTTTGTGGTTGTTCATCACCTCTGCACAACGACTATCATGTTTAAAATACCCACTCAAATGAGTACCCATGATCAACGCCAGCCTGCGCACTCACCTGACCTTATGGTTTGCCGGTTTGTCACTGCTCACACTGCTGAGCGTCGGGATCTACGTGGGCCATATCGCCACCGAACAGATGAAGCAGGCCAGCGGCAATGCCCTGCTGAGCACGGCGCGTTCCACCGCGGCCTTGCTCGCCGTGCAGCTGCGTGAACGCCAGCTGGAAGTGTCTTTGTTGAGCAAGGCGCCCCTGATGCGCAAGGGCAACCTGGATGCGCCGGACCTCCTCGCTCTGATGGAACTGCGCACCCAGTCACGGGCCGAATATGCCTGGATGGGTATCGCCGACGCCGAGGGGCATGTTCGTCAGGCGGTCAATGGGTTACTGGTCAACCAGTCGGTCAGCCAGCGGCCCTGGTTCCAGGCCGGCATGCACGGCGAATACACCGGTGACCCTCACGAAGCGGTGTTGCTGGCCAAGCTGTTGCCCAGTTCGGCCAACGGCGAGCCATTGCGTTTTATCGACTTTGCCGCACCTATCCGCAATGCCCAGGGAGAGACCATCGGCGTGCTGGGTGCGCATGCGCACTGGAGTTGGGTCACGCAGATCGTCGACTCGGCAGTGATGCAAAAAGACGCTATCCCTGATATCGAGGCCCTGATCGTCGACTTCGACGGCAAGGTGCTCTACCCCGAAAGCCTCGCCGGCGAGCAAATGCCGCCAGGCAAATTGATCACCCATTCCGGCTGGTGGGCCGGCAACGGCTACGTCACCGCCTCGGTCGCCGTGCCGAGCCCATCCAATGCGAACATGACCTGGTACATCATGGTCCGCCAGCCGCTGGACGTGGCCCTGCAGCCGGCGCGTACGCTGCTGTATAAATTGCTGATACTCGGCGTGCTGGCAGCGGTCGCGTTCGTATTGGCGGCCTACTACCTCGCCGCCTCCCTCAGCCGGCCGATCGAACGCCTGGCCAAATCCGCCAGGCTCGTTCAGGAGCAGCAACCTGGCGCCGCGTTTGCACAGGAACATTCAGTGCTGGAGATCGCGCAACTGGGCCGTTCCCTCACTGGCATGACCCAATCGCTGCTGGCCAAGGAGCGCCAATTGCAAGAGGCAAACGCCACCCTCGAGGCCACCGTCGCCCAACGCACGGCCGACCTCACCCAGGCCAACGCCGACCTGCTCAACCTGGCGACCCACGACGCGCTGACCGGCGTCTACAACCGCCGCCGTTTCGACGAAAAACTTGCCGAGAACAGCCTGCTGTTCCAACGCACCGGTCGCACCTTCGCCCTGCTGCTGATCGACGCCGACTACTTCAAACGCGTCAACGATAGCTACGGCCACGCGGTCGGTGACGAGGTGCTGTGCCAACTGGCAGCCCTGATCGAAAGCAACACCCGCGCCACCGACTTTGTCGCACGCTATGGCGGTGAAGAATTCGCGGTGTTGCTGCCGGAAGTCGAAGAGCCGGACAGCCCTGAGGTGGTCGCCGAGAAAATCCGCGCAGCAGTGGCGGCGGCGACATTTGCAGCGGTGGGGCAGGTGACGGTGAGTATTGGCGTGAGCATCGCAGAGTCAGCCGACCGGGATTCCTCGGCGTTGCTCAAGCGTGCGGATATGCAGCTGTATCAGGCCAAGGGCGCGGGTCGCAATCGGGTGGCGTGATGGTTCCCTGCCAAGACTTTTCGATAAAACGCCTGGAAGATCTGCCCGAGCAGTTCCACACGCTGCACGCGCAGGCCGTCGCCGAAGGGTTCAGGTTCCTCACGCGGCTTGTCACCGAATGGGAAAACCGCACCACTCGGTTTGATCAACCCGGCGAGTGCCTTTTGGGTGTGTTTCGCCACGACCAGTTGGTCGCAATCGGCGGCGTTTCACGCGATCCGTATGCCACTCCCGACAACGGCCGAATCCGCCGCGTCTACGTCGCGCCATCGATGCGTGGGCAACATATTGGAAAAGCACTGGTGCAACAGTTGCTGGCATTCGCCGCCATGCACTTTCAAACGGTGCGCCTGACTACAGATACAGCGCAGGGTGCAGCGTTTTATCTACAGTGCGGGTTTCACTCGATAACTGATGACACCGCCACTCACGCCAAGTCCGTGCAGTGATTTGGCTCACCTGCAGCCACCGAAGACCGGCGTTGTAGCCATAAACAGTCATACTCAGACGCTACCCTTGGAAACCTGGCGCGCAAAATCCGCCCGCTAACCTTTCGATCTGATCCAAGTGCGGGCACAATGCGTGTCCTTTTTTGGCAGGCACCGCCGCAGGCTCTCAAAAATGATCAAAACGCCGTACTACCTCATCGATAAACAGAAGCTTCTGGTCAACATGCAGAAGATTGCTTACGTGCGCGAGCAGTCCGGCGCCAAGGCGCTGTTGGCGCTCAAGTGCTTCGCCACCTGGTCGGTGTTTGACCTGATGCAGGAATACATGGACGGCACCACCTCGTCGTCGCTGTATGAATTGAAGCTCGGTCGCCAGAAGTTCGAAGGTGAAGCGCACGCCTACAGCGTGGCGTGGGCTGACGACGAAATCGAAGAGATGCTGGAGAACTGCGACAAGATCATCTTCAACTCCATCAGCCAACTGCAACGTTTTGCCGAACGCAGCGAAGGCAAGACCCGCGGCCTGCGCGTCAACCCGCAGGTCAGCAGCTCCGACTATTTGCTCGCCGACCCGGCGCGCCCATTCAGCCGCCTGGGCGAGTGGGACCCGGTGAAGATCGAAGGCGTGATCGAGCAGATCTCGGGCTTCATGTTCCACAACAACTGCGAGAACGGTGACTTCAACCTGTTCGACCAGATGCTCAACACCATCGAAGAACGCTTCGGTGCACTGCTGCACAAGGTCAACTGGGTGAGCCTCGGCGGCGGCATCCACTTTACCGGTGAAGGCTATGCCATCGACGCCTTCTGCCAGCGCCTCAAGGCGTTCTCGCAGAAGTACGACGTGCAGGTGTACCTGGAACCCGGCGAAGCGGCGATCACCAACAGCGCATCGCTGGAAGTGACTGTGCTCGACACCCTCTACAACGGCAAGAACCTCGCCGTGGTAGACAGCTCCATCGAAGCCCACCTGCTGGACCTGCTGATCTACCGCCTCAACGCCAAGCTGGCGCCGAGCGAGGGTGAACACACCTACATGGTGTGCGGCAAATCCTGCCTGGCCGGGGACATCTTCGGCGAGTATCAATTTGATCGTCCGCTGGCCATCGGCGATCGGCTGTCGTTCATCGACACCGCAGGCTACACCATGGTCAAGAAAAACTGGTTCAACGGCCTGAAAATGCCGTCCATCGTAGTGAAACAACTCGACGGTACAGTCGAGGTGGTTCGTGAATTTGGTTACGACGACTACCTGTCCAGCCTTTCGTAAGCTGGCGGATAAAGGAGAGATAAAGCAATTGAAAAAGAACGTTCTTATCATTGGTGCAGGAGGTGTCGCCAAGGTGGTGGCCCACAAGTGCGCGCAGCACAACGACGAACTCGGTCGTATTGCTATCGCGTCGCGCAACATCTCCAAATGCCAGGCCATCATCGACAGCGTCAAGGCCAAGGGTAGCCTCAAGGTGCCTGCGGATATTAAAGCCTTTGCGCTGAACGCCATGGACGTGGAAGCGACCAAGGCCCTGATCCGCGAGACAGAGTCGCAGATCGTCATCAACGTAGGTTCCTCGTTCCTCAACATGTCGGTACTGCGTGCCTGCATCGACACGGGCGTTGCGTACCTGGACACCGCCATTCACGAAGAGCCGGGCAAGGTCTGCGAGACCCCGCCGTGGTACGGCAACTATGAATGGAACCACCTGGAAGAGTGCAAACAGAAGAACATCACTGCCATTCTTGGCGTGGGCTTCGACCCGGGTGTCGTCAACGCGTATGCCGCGCTGGCGCAGCAACAGCATTTCGACCGCATTGATTCGATCGACATTCTCGATGTCAATGCCGGCAGCCATGGCAAATACTTTGCCACCAACTTCGACCCGGAAATCAACTTCCGCGAGTTCACCGGGCAGGTGTGGAGCTGGCAGAACAGCCAGTGGACCAGCAACACCATGTTCGAAGTCAAACGCACCGACGACCTACCGGTCGTCGGTTCGCAGAACCTCTACCTTACCGGCCACGATGAAGTGCACTCGCTGTCGAAAAACCTCGACGTGCCCAACGTGCGTTTCTGGATGAGCTTCGGCGAACACTACATCAATGTGTTCACCGTATTGAAAAACCTCGGCCTGCTCTCCGAAAAGCCGGTCACCACCGCCGAAGGCCTGGAAGTCGTGCCGCTTAAACTGGTCAAGGCCGTGCTGCCCGACCCGTCTTCGCTCGCCCCGGGCTACACCGGCAAAACCTGCATTGGTGACCTGGTCAAAGGCACCAAAGGCGGCCAGCCACGTGAGATGTTCATCTACAACGTGGCCTGCCATGAAGAAGCCTTTGCCGAGACCGACAGCCAGGGCATCTCCTACACCGCAGGCGTACCACCGGTGGCCGCTGCGCTGCTGGTCGCGCGTGGCGAGTGGGACGTGAAACACATGGCCAACGTTGAGGAACTGCCGGCTGAACCGTTCCTGAAGGCGCTGGACGTGATGGGCTTGCCGACTCGGATTAAAGACGAGCACGGTGATCGGGCTTGGGATGCGATGGCCTGATCAGGTGATTGCTGACCGAACAAAAAAATGCGCCCTCAGAGGCGCATTTTTTGTTGGGGCTCACATAACGCTCAACGAAGAATGAAGATCAAAATTTGGGAGCGGGCTTGCTCGCGAATGCGGTGGATCAGCCAATACATGTATGACTGACACACCGCTTTCGCGAGCAAGCCCCCACATTGGATTGGCTGTGTTCTTGAGAATGGAGCTATTCAAGATTCCGCGCCGAATTACTCAATGCCCTTGAACACTGCAAAAGCGCCGGCGCTAGCTGCTTCTCCGCATCCGCCCGGCTCCACCGACTGGTCGGCGCCACCACATGCACCGCCGCCACCGGCCGGCCGTTGGCACCGAGCACCGGTGCGCCGATGGTCATGTCGCCCAGGAACAGCTCCTGGCCATTCACCGCGTAGCCCTGCTCGCGCACCTGCTGCAACGACTCCAGAATCCTGTCGACCTCAGTCAACGTTTGGCTGGTGTGCGCAATGCGCTGGCTGTTCTCGATCAACACCAGCGCTTCATCCACCGGCAAGGCACTCAAATACGCGCGCCCCGACGCCGTGCAGTACATCGGCACCCGTGAACCGATCGGCATGTGCACCGGCACAAAACCCGCACTGACAAAGCGTGCGATGTAGGTCATGTCCAGGCCTGCCGGCTCGGTCAGGCATGAAGTTTCGCCGGTCAAGCGCGTCAACTCCGAGAGAAACGGGTTGGCCACTTCGATCAGCGAATGCGCATCCAGATAACTGAACCCCAATTCCAGCACGCGGGGTGTGAGTTGGTAATGCCGTGTGCGCGAGTGTTTCCGAAGGTAACCCAGGCTTTCGAGGGTAAACACCATGCGCTGGGCCGAGCTTTTGGTCATGCCGGCGGCCTCGGCCACCTCTGCAAGGCTCATGCTGCGGCGCTGGGCGCTGAATGCCTTAAGCACCGACAGGCCCTTTTCCAAGGATTGGTTGTGCAAACTGTTGCGTTCTTCGGACATGGTGAGCTCAGGGGTCTGGTCGGTCGGGCGTGGCGATATTTCTACCTCATATCACAAAAATAGACCATTAAAAATCGCATATCGATACGAATGGTTCATTTTGTCGAATTTAGATAGCGATATACGATTTTTATGAATCGAAATGGCACAGAGCTTGCGGTTTCATCCGTAACCGCTTGCGGTACTGACGATCCGTTTTCCTTCTGGAGTAACCCGATGAACAGTCTTTCGCCCCTGTTTCGCCGCCTCGCCTTCGGTATATGCGCCACGCTCGCCGTTACCGCCGTGCACGCAGAAAGTGCGTCCTCGTACAAAGTCGGTGCAACGGCCAGTGGCTCTCCGTTTACCTTCCTCGATATCAAGAGCAACAGCATCCAGGGCGTGATGGTCGATGTGGCTGAGGCAGTGGGCAAAGCCGGCGGGTTTACCAGCCGGATCGAACAGACCAACTTCGCTGCGCTGATCCCCTCCCTCACCTCCGGCAAGCTGGACTTCATCGCCGCCGGCATGCTCAAGACCGCAGAGCGCACCAAGGTGGTCGACTTCAGCGCCCCGGTGTACGCCTACGGTGAAGGCCTGATCATCAGCGCTGATGACAACGCCGCCTACCCCGACCTCACGCCCTTGAAAGATCAGGTGGTCGGCGTACAAGCCGGCACTGTCTTCTACGACCAGTTGAACAAACTGGGCATTTTCAAGGAAATCCGCACCTACGATTCTATCGGTGAGATGGTCCGAGACCTGTCCCTGGGCCGGATCAAAGCTGCCGTCGGTGACCAGCCAGTGGTGGCCTACCAGATCCGTCAGAAGCTGTTTAAAGGCGTAAAACTGGCCAGCGACTACACGCCCACCAATGTCGGCGAAGTGTGCCTGGTAGTGCGCAAGGGCGACGCCGCAACCCTCGAGCGCCTGAACAGCGCCATCGCCAGCATCAAGGCCGACGGCACCCTGGACAACATCCTCAAGAAGTGGGGACTTGATACCCAGGTGCGCCCATGAATCCGGCTGAATTCCTGCAAAACGCCCAGGACTTCCTGCCGATTCTGCTGCAAGGCGCCTGGGTGACCATTCAGATCACCGTACTGTCGTTCCTGCTCAGCAGCGCCATCGGCCTGGTGCTGGCGCTGCTCAAGTTGTCGCCGATCCGCGCGTTGTCGTGGGCGGCAAGCACCGTCATCAATGTGATTCGCGGCCTGCCTATCATCGTGCAACTGTTCTACATCTACTTTGTGCTGCCGGACATGGGCGTGCACCTCACCGCGTTCTACGCGGGTGTGATCGGCATGGGCATCGCCTACTCGGCATACCAGGCGGAGAACTTTCGCACCGGCATCATTGCCGTCGAACAGGGCCAGCGTGAAGCCGCCGAAGCGCTGGGCATGCGTTCGGTGTTGATGATGCGCCGGGTAATCCTGCCGCAAGCGTTTCGCATCGCGCTGCCGCCCTATGGCAACACCTTGGTGATGATGCTCAAGGACTCGTCCCTGGTGTCGACCATCACCGTCGCCGAGATGACCCGCCAGGGCCAATTGATTGCCTCGTCCACGTTCCAGAACATGACCGTCTACACCCTGGTTGCCCTGCTCTACCTGCTGATGAGCCTGCCGCTCGTGTATGGCCTGCGCCGCATGGAACAGCACCTGAGCCGGAGGAAAAAAGCATGATCGAGATTCGCCAACTGCAAAAACATTACGGCAGCCACCGCGTGCTGCACGGCGTCGACCTCGACGTGGCCAAGGGCGAAGTGGTGTGCCTGATCGGTCCGTCGGGTTCGGGCAAATCCACCTTGCTGCGCTGCATCAATGCGCTGGAAGCCTACGACGGCGGGGTCATCACGGTGTTCGGTCAGACCGTGCAGCGCGCCAGCAAAAGCGTGCACGCACTGCGCAGCCGTATGGGCATGGTGTTCCAGCGCTTCAACCTGTTCCCGCACCGCACCGTGTTGGAAAACGTTATGGAAGGCCCGGTGTACGTCAAAGGCGAACCCTTGAAACAAGCCCGCGAAGAAGCCCTGGTGCTGCTGGAAAAAGTCGGCCTGAGTGCCAAGACCGACGCCTACCCGGAACAACTTTCCGGCGGCCAACAACAACGCGTGGCCATCGCCCGCGCTCTGGCGATGAAGCCTGACGCCATGCTGTTCGACGAACCCACCTCAGCACTGGACCCGGAACTGGTCGGCGACGTGCTGGCGGTAATGCGCACCCTGGCCGACGAAGGCATGACCATGATCGTGGTCACCCACGAAATGGGCTTTGCCCGTGAAGTGGCCGACCGCGTGTGCTTTTTGCATGGCGGTTACATCGTCGAAAGCGGCGCGGCCGAGCAGGTACTGGGTAACCCGCAGCACCCACGCACCCAGGACTTCCTGCGCCGCGTGCTGCACCCCATCGGTAATACGCGGAGCCTGTCATGAGGTCGTTGTGGTCAGCGACCGCGCCGTGCGTGGTGCCGACACCCGCGCTGGGGGCGTCGGTGAAAGTCGATGTGGCGATTGTTGGCGCAGGTTACACCGGGCTGTCCACCGCGCTGCATTTGGCCGAGCGCGGCGTGAGTGTGTGCGTGCTGGAGGCCAATGAGCCGGGCTGGGGCGCGTCGGGGCGCAATGGTGGGCAGGTCAACCCCACACTCAAATACGACCCTGAACATCTGATGCAGATGTACGGGCCTGAGCGCGCTGAGCCGTTGATTTCGACCGTCTCGAGTTCTGCGGATTTGGTATTCAAGCTGATCGAACGCCATAACATCGACTGCGCGCCGGTGCGCAAAGGCTGGATGCAGGTGTCGTACACACAAAAAGGCGTGGCCGGGCTGCATGCGCGAGCCGAGCAATGGGCGCGGCGTGGCGTGCCAGTGCAGCGTCTGGATGCCGCGCAGGTGGCTTCACGCATGGGCAGTGAGTCGTTTGCCGGTGGCTGGCTGGATGGCCGCGCCGGGGCAATTCAGCCACTGGCGTATGCGCGCGGGTTGGTGGGGGCGGCGTTGGCAGCGGGTGCACGCATTCACGGTCACAGCGCTGTGATCGGCCTGCAACGCCAGGGGTCCGGTTGGCAATTACAGACCGCCAACGGTGCGCAGGTGTCAGCCGATCAAGTAGTGCTGGCTACCAATGGCTACAGCGGTAACCTGTGGCCGGGCATGGCGCAGAGCATCCTGGCGGCCAACAGTTTCATCGTCGCCACCAAGCCGTTAAGCGGCAGCGCGGCCGAGAACATTTTGCCGGGCCAGGAAACCGTGTCGACCGCGCAAAGGTTGCTGTTGTATTTTCGCAAGGACAGCCATGGCCGTTTATTGATGGGCGGGCGCGGGCTGTTTAACGACCCCACATCGCCTGCCGACTTTGCGCACCTTGAACGCTCCCTGGCATTGCTGTTTCCGCAACTGGGGCCGCTGGAATTCGAGTACCGTTGGGCCGGTCGCATCGCGATCACACGGGATTTTATGCCGCATGTTCACCAGCCTGCGCCGGGGCTGACGCTGGCCTTGGGTTGTAATGGGCGCGGGATTGCGTTGTGTACCAGCCTGGGCCAGCAATTGGCGGCACGCTTGTGTGACAGCCAGGCGGAATTTGCCTACCCGGTGACGCCATTGCAGCGCTTGCCGATGCATGGGCTGCAACGGTTCTATATTGGTGCGGGTGTGGCGTGGTACAGCTTGTTGGACCGCCTCAACATCAGCTGAATGTAACGCCGCAGGTAGGCAAATATGAGAGCTGGCTTGCCTGCGATGGCAGTGATTCAGTCAATACATCCGGCACTGGAAGACCGCTTTCGCAGGCAAGCCAGCTCCCACAGGTGCTCGCGTGCGTTCAGATAGTTCCCACAAGGGTTTCAGGTTGTCGGTCGGAAGTTGGCTCACTACTCTCTGCTTCGTCGCTGCCAATGCAGCGGCCGGATTTGACCGTCCGACTTTAAAGAGCAACTGCACCAACACCGATATTGGGCGTTTTTTTACGTCTGATGTATCGTGTCGCGGCAGCTGTACGCGGGATACCTTCGGGTATGCCGGATTTGCTTCTTTAGCCGGTCGGTCAACCCGCGTATAGCTGCCACCCTAATTCGTTTGACCGCGAAGCGTGGCAGCTCCATTTATAAAGGAGCTTTACCATGATCAAAGACAGCCCAAATCCCCCTGGCCAGCCAGACTACGACACCAGCACCCTGCACGAAGTGGCCTACCGTGCGATCGCCCACTACCTCAACCCCGGCAAACCCATCCCCGAACCCAGTGAAGGCATCTTCACCGTGCGCGCCGACCTGGGCACCGAAACCCTGCTGGTCAACGCCTCCCAGGACCTGGCGTCCATCAGCGATATCGCCAACCACCTGGCGTTTGAAATCGACGGTTCCCAACGCAATGTCGCGCTCGGCATATGCCGCATGCTCGAAGGTGTGCAACTGCTGGTGGACAAAGCCCTGAACGTAGCCCACCCAGCCGCCTGAAGATCGTGGGAACGATCAACCGATCAACCTCAAATCGGATGAAGATCAATAGGTGGGAGCTGGCTTGCCTGCGATTGCAGTCTTTCAGTACCGCATGGGTTGACTGACACACGGCTATCGCAGGCAAGCCGGCTCCCACAGGTGATCGCGTGCGTTCAGATATTTCCCACAAGGGTTTCAGGTTGTCGGTCGGACGTGCGCTGACTAATCTCTGCTTCGTCGCTGCCAATTCAGCGGCCGGATTTGACCGTCCGATTAATTAAAGTATAGCTTGGCTCTAACCTATTTCAGGTGTTTTTTTCACGCCTGAGGTATCGTGTTGCGGTGGCTGTACGCGGGATACCTTCGGGTATGCCGGATTTCCTTTGATTGCCGGTCGGTCAACCCGTGTACAGCTGCCACCCTCTTCGCTTGACCGCGAATGTTGGCAGCTTCACTCAATCTTAGGACCTTCACCGTGATCAAAGACAGCCCAAATCCCCCAGGCCAGCAAGACTACGACACCAGCACCCTGCATGAAGTGGCCTACCGTGCGATCAACCACTACCTCAACCCCGGCAAACCCATTCCCGAGCCCAGTGAAGGCATCTTCACCGTGCGCGCCGACCTGGGCACCGAAACCCTGCTGGTCAACGCCTCCCAGGATCTGGCGTCCATCAGCGATATCGCCAACCACTTGGCGTTTGAAATAGAAGGCTCCCAACGCAATGTCGCGCTGGGCATCTGCCGCATGCTCGAAGGCGTGCAGTTGCTGGTGGACATAGCCCTGAACGTGGCCCACCCGGCAGCCTGAAGATCGTTCCCACGCTCTGCGTGGGAATGCCGCCCCGGACGCTCTGCGTCCCCAGCAACGTGACGCGGAGCGTCACAAGATGCATTCCCACGCAGAGCGTGGGAACGATCAATAACCTCAATCAGTGATGACGTCGCCTATCGCCCCCACTTATTTAAGAACATTGGATCTTTAAGATTTACAACTGTTATTAATTACAGTTTTTTAGACACCATCAACATAAAAATAAATTTAATATTTCAAAAAGGTATTTACTCCATCCTGTCAAACTAAATCTTTACAACTTAAAAAACGAAAACTAGCCTCTCAAGAAGCTTTTCATTGAGGAACTAAAAAATGAGCACTGCATCTGGTCTTTCAGCAGAAGATATAGAGAGTCGAATACGTCAATTCATCATCAACTTTGAAAAAGTCGACAAGAACAAATACACGCCTCAGGCAGATTTCCATAAGGATCTCGGCCTTGACTCTCTTGCTCAAGTTGAAATCGCCACGGCAGTAGAAGAAGAGTTTTCTATTGAGATCCCGGACGCGACTGCGGAAAATTTTCGCACGTCAAGCGAAATAGTTAACTATATTTTAACGCGACCAGATGCTCTCTAAGCGCTTGATAAAACAGGGAAGTCGAGTGCATTTCCGTCTGCGAAGACACAAAGCGCAATAAACATGACTCCTTTGTTATATGGAGGCATTATTCATAGATGTAGCAGGTCACCTCAACTACCTCCAGGCATAACGTTTCGCCGCTTTACGTGATCACTTTGGGTTGCATAAAGATCGTTCCCACGCTCTACGTGGGAACGATCAATGCCGCGTACGCCTTAAACAACAACATCAGCACCGAGGCATGGTCAACCCCAAGGCCCACGCCCTCTTTGCTACGTCAGCTTGTCAATTACATATTGCTGAAACCACGCCGGCTGTGTATCAGAGACGATATCAATATCCTCGCCCTCTGTGATCTCAGCAAGCTGAGCAAAGCTAGGCTCACCGTCCTGCGAGTTGTCAAAAATATAAGCTCGATTGGATAGCAATATCGCCTCGGAAAGATTCTCCAAAGAGCGGTTATATCGAGATCGGATTTTGTCGGCAGGAACATCATGCCCGCCAATGGAAGCTCTGTAAGCAACCCGAGCAACATTGATATCTGCGTCTGCCGTAGCGACGTAATAAACGTAGACGCGATAACCTGCAGCTTTCGCGTGCCGCAACAACTCTATTTTGCTAGTGTCCGACATCACGGTTTCAAAGGTAAAACTCACGCGTTCTTTAATCAGAGACACACGAATAAAGTCAGATAAAGCTGACGCAATATAGGAATCAATTTGCCGGGATGGAAAGGTCATCCGCTCGCCGTCCACCACCAGGTTATCCAGCTTGGCAAGAGAGTCGGGGAATTTTAAAAGTAGCGTATGACTGCGCAAGAATGGAAGCGCCAGCCTGGCATATTGCTCAAGTTCAAACGTAGCGAACTCGAATGCTCCCGTTTCTCGGATGCCTAACTCAATCGCGTCAGGGTTGATGTAGTTAACCAGCAAATGCGCCGGAACCTTTGAGTTAAACGTACTTTTCCCACTCCCGTTAGGTCCGGCAAACATCCGGACTCGGGGCGTTGTACTCAAGCCTGGATCTGCGCCTGGTCGGATCGGCGATCCAACAGAGATTTTCTGGTTTTCAAGCGCGTGCCGGCCTTGAGGGTCCCGTAGGCTTCGACCGGTCGAATAACCAGAGCCTCTGTGTTTGACACTTTCATGAGTTGGCCCGCACGCACCACGAGGACAGACTCGCCCTTGGAAATGGCCACCTCATAAGCGTCCCGAAATGCCTTGGCGGCGATGGAAGGAATACTCGATTCTTGGGCAAGCACCTGTGCTTCGGTGATCTGCGGCTTAACTTTTTTACGCGACATGCTGGTCTCCGGCTTAAGACAAGGGAGGATCAATGACGATTAGCATAGATCACCCCGGGCGTCGATCGCTGGCTCAACTTTACCTCAATATATATCCCCTGTCCTCTCAGCCAGTGTCAGCGACACGTGCATCGAGGTCGACGCACTCAAAACACCGACCACCCAATCCGCTCGCTCAGCAACTCCAACGCCTTCATCCCCGCCAGCGAGTTCCCCGCCGCATTCAATTCCGGCGACCACACGCACACCGTAAATTGCCCCGGCACCACCGCGACAATCCCGCCGCCCACCCCGCTTTTACCCGGCAAACCCACACGGTAGGCAAAGTTGCCCGCCTCGTCATACAGCCCGCTGGTGGCCATGATCGAGTTGACCTGCTTGGTCTGGCGCGCGGTCAAGATCTGCTCGCCGCTGTGGGCACTCACACCCTCGTTGGCCAGGAAGCTGAAGGCCCGGGCCAGATCCAGGCAGCTCATTTGCAGCGCGCAGTAGTTGAAGTAACTGTGCAGCACCGCGTCGACGTCATTGTGGAAGTTGCCGAAAGACTTCATCAAGTAGGCCATGGCTGCGTTGCGCGCGCCGTGCTGGGCCTCGGAGTCGGCGACGACGCTGTTGACCAGGATTTGCGGATTGCCCGACAGGCGCCGCACGAAGTCACGCATCGACAGAATCGGCACGGCAAAGCGTGACTGGTTGATGTCGCAGATCACCAGGGCGCCGGCGTTGATGAAGGGGTTGCGCGGGCGCCCGCGTTCGAACTCCAGCTGCACCATGGAGTTGAACGGTTGCCCCGAAGGCTCGTGGCCCAGGCGCTCCCAGATGGTTTCGCCGCCATGGTCGATGGCCTGCACCAGGCTGAACACCTTGGAGATGCTCTGTACCGAGAACAGCGTGTCGGCGTCGCCTGCGCAATAGGCCGAGCCGTCGTTGCCGTACACGGCGATGCCGAGCTGGTTGGCGGGTACATCGGCGAGTGCGGGGATGTAGTCGGCGACTTTGCCCTGGCCGATCAGGGGGCGAACTTCGCCCAGGATCGATTCCAGCAGTGCCTGCATGTCTTTTCCGGTCATTCTTATTGAATCAGTGATAGGCGGGGCGCGGAGGATACTTTAATGCGCCCGCGAGGACACCCCCTTGATCGTTCCTACGCTCTGCGTGGGAATGCCGCCTTGGACGCTTCGCGTCCCGCACCTGAAGTCGTGACGCGGAGCGTCACAGGATGCATGCCCACGCGGAGCATGGGAACGATAGCGCAACGATCGGGCACGTCAAAAATGCGCCACATCCGACACCTGCTCATCGAGCACATCCCGCGCCAGCGCCCAGGCGCGGTCCCTGGATTCCACCACCAGCAGCGGATAGCCCCAGGCTTTGCCGAACATCACCGCAAAGGGCTTGAGGGCCAGGCGTTGCGCGGCGCTGGGTTCCACCTGGATCATGCCTTTGACGTAGGCACGCAGCGCCTGTTTGTTTTTTTTCATCCAGATCGATGCGTGTTTGCGCTCATCGTGAGCGTGCTTGTGGTTGTTTTCGTCGACGGCTTTTTCGTGCAGCAGCACAAATGCTTGCTCGCGAGCCAGCAGGCTTTCGAACACCACAAAAGCATCCTCGGGGCCGCCTTCGTTCGGCGCGTCAAACACGATTTTCACCACGGGGAAGGTTGTACTGTCGAGTCGCATGGCAGAGCTCCTGAATGAGAGTGGCTCTCACTATAGTGATCTCGCGACTGGACGGCATTGCACAGAATAGCCAGAATATTTCGCAATTCGGCCAAAGAGCGAACCCGCGATGCAACGTCACCGCCTCGAAGAACGCGACCTGCCCCGGTCCAGGGATGCCGACCTGATTCCGCGCGCAGTGGTGGCCGTGGGCGCCACCAGCACGTCCGAGCGCTGGACCTGGGTTACGAGAATGCCAGCGGTTTTATCACCATGTTCCGTAAGGCGGTGGGCCAACCGCCGGCGCGTTACCTGGCCGATCGCAGCGGCGCGTCGAGTGCAACGGCGCCTGCCGCCATCGCGTTGCACCCGGACAGTTGATCAGCGTTGAACCGGAATGCGGATATCGCCGCCCTTGCACTGGGTTTTAACACTGCGCGGGCAGCCGGCAAAACGCAGCTCTTTGCTCAGGCACACGCGGACTTCAGACAGCACCTTGCCTTTGCAGATGACCGCCATGCCATGGTTGCCCATGGCCGGGTTGCTCTGGCGGAACAGGCTTTCGATCGCTTGTGCATTCATGTAACCGGGCACATTGAACGGCTGCAACTGCTGCGGAATCTGCACGTTGGCCAAGGCTGTATCGGTGGCCTCAAGGTAACGCGAAGGGTCCAGCCCGCTGCAGGTGCCGTGCTTGGCCCACTCGTGCTTGAGCAAGGCCTGCGTGGGGAAGATCAATGCGCCTTTGGCCAGGTCGGCCGCCGACAACCGCGACTGCTTATCGCACGACGCGGGCCAGCCGCCTTTGGCGTACTGCGGCCAAAGCCCGTGCAGCACAAACCCGTAGCCCTTGCCCGTGCATTGCTCGTTGCCGGGGTTGGTCAGGCAGAACGTCGGCGACCATGACAGCGACAACACATAAAAATCAAACTCCCCAGGCGTCCCTTGGCTACGCGGAGCCGCCAACACATTCGTGGCCAGTAACAGCCACAACAGCATCCAATATTTCATTTGCCCATTCCTTAGAGAAAACACCGGTATATCGCGATTAACCGGGCAAATTGGGGTTTCGTTGTAATACCTTATCCAGGATCCGGTCGGTCTTCAGCGCCTCGATCGCCAGTGAAGGATGTTCGGCTTCGCCACGAATATGCGCATTCATGGCCAGTACGTGATGCCACTGGATATGTTCATGGCAGGCTATTTCCAGCACCTCATCCACCTCACTTTCCAAGCGCAACGGCTGGTCTTCAAACACGGCAAAGGTGATGCGGCCACGGCTGCCGATCAACTCCACGCGGTCTTCGCGCCGGTCGGCGACAAAGTTCCAGCAGCCCATGCCCAGCGCGCCGTTTGCGAAGGTCCAGCAGGCCGTTACCGCATCTTCCGCGGCGTAATTGCCGGCCTGGCGTGCGGTAAACCCGGTGACCTCGACGATATCGCCGGCCAGGTACTGGAACAAATCAAACCCATGGCTGGCCAGGTCGGCAAAGTAGCCGCCACCGGCAATGGTCGGGTCGGTGCGCCAGTTGGCAGCGCTGGCATCGGCGGCGGCCGGCGGCTTGCACAAGCTCCAGGTCACCTGGCGCAAGTCGCCGATGCGCCCGGCCTGCAGCCAGTCGCGTATTTGCTGGAAGCGCGGCAACGAACGGCGGTAATAGGAAACAAACAGATGCAGCCCCGCCCGCTCGAAGGTGCGCTGCATCAAGGCGCTCTGCTCGGCATTCAGCGACATGGGCTTTTCGACGCAGCAATGCTTGCCGGCTGCCGCCACCATCAAGCTGTATTCGAGGTGGCTGTCGGGCGGTGTGGCGATGTACACCGCGTCCACTTCGGGGTCGTCGATCAAGGCCTGGGCGTTGGTATAGAAGCGGGCAATGCCGTGGCGTGCCGCATAATCACGCACCGCTTCTTCACGGCGCCCCATCACGGCCACCAGCGCCGAACCTGGCGCTTTGTAGAAAGCGGGTCCACTCTTGAGTTCAGTGACGCTGCCACAGCCAATCATGCCCCAACGTACGGTATTCATCAGTTGTCCTCGTCCGTTTTCATCAAGGGGGCAGTATCCACATCACCGCTGGTGCATGCCAGCCTCAATCAGCATGACAATTGCATTACACTTTAATGACAGTCACTGAGGCAGGCAGGTGTAGACATTGAAAATCCGTGCAACCGTTATTTGTGAACACGAGGGGCATATCCTCTTCGTGCGCAAGGCCCGCTCCAAATGGGCGCTGCCGGGCGGCAAGGTCGAGCGTGACGAGCGCCCGGTCGGCGCCGCCGCACGCGAGCTGGAAGAAGAAACCGGGTTGAATGTGGATGGTTTGTTGTACTTGCAGGAGCTGAAGGCCCGCGACACCGTACATCACGTGTTCGAGGCCTCGGTGGTCAACATCAGCGAGGCGCGCCCTTGCAACGAGATCATTGACTGCCGGTGGCACGCCTATGGCGCCATAGACGAGCTAGACACCACGGATGCCACCCGGCACATCGTCAAGTCCTTCGTGCGCCGCCTCTGATTCCCTGCTCTGCCGTTCGACAAAGGATTTGACGAACACCGCAGCGGCTGCAAATCCCGCCCCACCCAACGCGTACTGGATCACCCTCTCCCCTGCTGCCGCTTAAAGCCAGATAGACCGAGGCGCCTGCATCGCAGGCAAGCCAGCTCCCACAATTGGATCGCATGGCATCAGCTGGATGTGAGCAACCGTTCAAGAACGCGGCCTGGCCCCGGCCACCTGCGGCAGCTTCTCACGGTTTTTGGCCTGCCCGCGCTGGTACAGCGCTTCGACCAGTTTCTGCCGCTCATCCTGGGGCAAATTGCTCGCGAACTGCGCCAGCGTCGAGTCCACCAATGCTCTGAGCGCCGCATCCGCCTCGCGGGCCTTGGCCAGTTCAGTCACCAGTGCCTCACGGTCCAGCGTCGGTGCTTCGAGCTGCTTGATCACCCCCAGGCGTGCTTCGCGACCGGCCATGATCAGCGGTTGGCTGTCGGCGCGGTTGTGGCGCAGCAACTGCCGCAATTCCTTGCGCCGCTCCATCGGCAACTTGATCATCGCCTGGCGCAGACCGTGCTGGTTGACCACCGCTTCGGCGGGCTTGGCAGTGGCCATCCAGTGATAGAGGCCGCCGCCCACACCGCCGATCAAAAACACGTTGAGCAATACCGAAAAGACCAGCCAGGGTTTAAGGGATGTTGGGGTCATTGCTCGGTTTCCTCGGCGTTGACGGTGAAGACGACATCGGCGTCGCCCTGATCGAAGACGCTGGGCAGCACGTCGGATGACAGCATCGGCAACGGCACACTCAGTGACGCCACCAGCACCCCGGCGGCAATGCCGGCAATGCCCACGCCCACCAACCCGGCGGGCGACAGCCAGTTGGCATAGCGCGACCAGAACGACGGCCGTCGCGGGGCAGACTCGCGAATCTGTCGCGCAAGGGCCGGTTCGTTGAACACAAGCGGGTGGCTGTCCAACCGGGCATCGAGCCAACCGACCTCGCGCAATGCCTCGCGGGCTTGAGGGTTGCCGCTGTCGAGCAATGCCTGGGCAGCGGCTCGTTCGGCGCTGGGCCAGCGATGCAGGCTGGCACCGTAGGCGTCAGCCAGGTGCGCAAAGCGTTCAGGTGTCATGGTTTTCCCCTTCCTGGGCGGGCGAGCCCGGGTGTGTCGGCAAGTTGGCTGCGCAACTGGCGTCGGGCCCGCGACAGCAGGCTCTCCAGTGCCTCGACGCTAATGTTCATCAGGGCCGCGGCGTCGATGTTCGACAGCTCTTGGTAGTACTGCAGCACAATGGCTTCACGCTGGCGCTCGGGCAAGCTCGCCAGGGCTGCGGCCATCCTGGCGCTGCGGTCCGCCGTTTCCAACTGTTCATCCGGCGAGGGTGCGCTGTCCGCCAGTTCCAGCGCCTCGTCCTCATTCAACGGGCGTTCCTTGCGCCGGCGCAAGCGGTCATGGCACAGGTTGAGCGCCACGCGGTGCAGCCAGGTGTCAAAACGCGCTTCGCCGGGGCGCCAGTTGGCCGCCTGGCGCCAGATGCGCAGGAAGCTTTCCTGGGCCACGTCTCTGGCTTCGTCGGCATCCCCCAACAGCCGACCGGCAAGCGCAAGCAGGCGCGGCAGCTTGCGCGTCACCATTTCGTTGACGGCCGCAGGTTCGTTGTTGCCGATACGTGCCAGTAGCTCAACGTCCGGATCAGTGTCTTTCAATCAGGTAATACTCGGTCCGGGGGCTAAGAGGTTTCAGCGGATCCAGTGCCCTTCGCGCCAGTACCAGTTGGGGCCACGGGATTCCCAGTGCCCAGGCTCCCAGCGTGCGTTACGCACCACTTCCTGCCAGTGGCCCGGCACCCAGGCATAGGCGCCACGTTCCCATTGCCAATGGCCCCGGTCCCAGACGAAACCTGCGCGTTCAGCCGGGATCACTTCGACGCGCTCCGCCGGTGGGGCCTGGCGAATGATCACTTCGGTCTGGGCGAAGGTCGGGGTGCTGACAAGCGCGGCGAAGGCCAGCGGGACCAGCAAGGCGTAGCGCAATTTGGCCAGTGGGTTCATGGCAACTCCTTCATACGGCGGACGAAAATGTTCGCATCTGATGGGTTGAACGCTGGGCACAGGGAAATCCGTCGCGAGAAACCCAAGTTTTTTCTCGACGCTGGAAGTATTGCTCAGAGGATGAATGCGCTGGATGAAATGTTTGAAAGTATCGCGACGGATTTGTGCAGGTGGTTGCGTTCAAGACGTAACGCAGAACACACAATGAGGAAATATCATGACCCGTCGACTCTCTATGCTGGTTGCCGCCCTGCTGATTGTCAGCCTGAGCGGCTGCGTGATCCTGCCTGAACACCGGCATTGCTGCTGGCGCTACTACGGCGCAGTCGACACCTTAACCAGCACCGTGAACAGCTAACCTACCGCCGCAAAACCACGGCGCCCGGCCTTGATCTCCGTGCGCAGTTCGCCAATAAGGTTTGAGATGGAACGGATGCTGTCCAGGCCTTGGGGCGAGACCCGGGTCAGCAGCAGATCGACGCGACCCGACGCCGGCTCGAACACGCTGATGCGCAGTGAACCGTCGCTGTTAAGGCTGCAATCACAAGCCAGCGGCAGGAAGCCTGAGGCCATGATCTTATTGAGTTCATTGATCGCAATCATGCTGAGCCCCCATCCCTGGGTTCGACCCTGTGGGTGTGATGCAACCAGCATAGATAAGGTTTTGCCTGCTACTGAACAATTAATTCAAAAGTGATACCTGTGCCGCATTTCGCCCTGTAAACGCTGGTGCACTGGCGTCAGAAACCCAGCACACGACCTCTCGTCTGCTGCTTTGGCAAGGGCTTGACTCACGATCTGTATCAAAAGACGCTCTTGGCTTTTCGCCATCATCCCGAGCCGACCGCCATGAGCATCGTTCCTCCGAGCCAGCCCGACAGCGACGTGTACAAAACCCTGCTGGAGTCGACCAACGCCATCCCGTGGCGCATCGATTGGCAGAGCATGACGTTCAGCTACATCGGCCCGCAGATCGAAGCATTGCTGGGCTGGAGCCCGCAAAGCTGGGTGAGCGTGGATGACTGGGTCGAACGCATGCACCCGGACGACCGTGAATACGTGGTGAACTTTTGCGTGTCGCAATCGCGCGCCGGCGTGGACCACGAGGCCGACTACCGCGCACTGACGGTCAACGGCGACTATGTGTGGATCCGCGATGTGGTGCACGTGGTGCGCAAGGGCGACGAAGTCCAAGCCTTGATCGGCTTTATGTTCGATATCAGCGAGCGCAAGAAGACCGAAGAGCACTTGATTCGCCTGCAAAAACAACTGGAGGAATACTCCTTCCAGGACGGCCTGACCGGCATCGCCAACCGCCGCATGTTCGACACCGTGCTCGAGCGCGAATGGTCCAGTGCGCTGCGCAGCCAGTTGCCGCTGTCGTTGATCATTCTGGATATCGATTTTTTCAAGCAGTACAACGACCACTATGGCCATATCAAGGGCGATGAAGCCTTGCGCCAGGTGGCGCGCACCTTGTCGTTGGCGGCTAACCGGCCGCGGGATTTCATTGCGCGTATCGGCGGCGAGGAATTTGTGTGGTTGCTGCCCGAAACCGACGCAGCCTCGGCCAGGCAAGTGGCGCAACGCTGCCTGCACTTGATTTGCCAGCAGCAGATCGAACACGCCGTTTCGCCGGTTTCCAAGTTGCTGAGCCTGAGCCTGGGGGTGGGCACGCGTACCGTGACGCCCAACAGCGACCTGCTGGCGTTCGTCGAGTCGGTCGACAAGTTGCTGTATCAGGCCAAACGCAATGGACGCATGCGCGCAGAGTTCGCCGACAGTGAAGTGTGAAGCGAGGTCAAATTGCGGGCAAAAAAAATCCCAAGTAGCTGATGGAAACTTGGGATTTAAAAATGCATAAACCGTGGGAGGTGAACGCCCGGCTATAGTAACGACTGTAAAAACCTGTAACAAGATTATTTTATTCCTTTCGTCGGATTAAAAGCCGCGTAAGTCATTCAATAACCACATGATTTTTAAGGTGGCCAAGCAAACAAGTGCCACTTTTTGGTGCAATAAACCGCTATAACCCTGAGCACTTCGTGGCTATATATCCATTATTCAAATGGGGTTATTACTCATAACGGCGCGACACTCTCGCTATAACGCTTTTTGAGTTGCCTACAGGCTTCAAGCAGTTCCAGACCGGACGTCGAAGTAGCGCGGGCCACACTTTCAAGATGTTGGCACAGCACCAAGCGTTCGGCGGCCTCTTGCCGTTCCAGGTCGACCCGAGCATTGAAACGCATAAACAAGACGCCCAGCAGCACCGCCGCGCACACAACCCCCATCGCCGCATAGCGAAGGCCGTTGGAGGACGGGGATTCTGCCGGGTTCATGAGTTAAGGTGCCCTGCTCTTTTCATACCGCACATCGTCGCCCTCGACCCGGCCCACCTGCGTCCAGCCCAGCCGTTGATAGAACCCGTTGGCGCGGATCTCATCGCGCCCGTCGGTGATCAGGTACAGCGTCGGGTGGTGCTCAAACAGCGCGGCTTCAGCCACCGCCATCAGTTGGCGGCCCAGGCCCCGGCCTTCATGGGCGGGCAGTACGAACATCGCAAATACCTCGCCGCTGTCAAAATTGACCATCGAAAAAGCCGCCGGCTCGCCCGCCACTTCTGCCAGCCACACGCACGGCGCTTCACGGATGCTGTCGGCCAGCACCTGTGGGGTAATGCCCAGATCCGCCATCTGCTCACGGCTCAAGTGGTTCTGCACCACGGCGGTGCGAATGGCGAACACTGTGTCGATATCCGCCAGCGTCGCCAGCCGAATAAAGGTTTGCATAGATGCCTCCTCAGGGGATGCACGCAATTGTATGTAAATAGAAACACATAGATTGTCGTGGATTTGTAAGAGAAGGCGCTCGACTACAGGGGTTTTGCCTGTTGTTGTCGCCGAAACTGCCCTGGCGCCAGGCCATGGGCCTTGCGAAAACAGCGGGAGAAGTACGCCTCGTCGGTAAACCCGCAACGCCGGGCAACGGCTCCGATCATCTGCGCCGTGTTCAGTAACAAGGTGCGCGCCAATTGCATGCGGCGGTCGAGCACCCACTGGGAGAAGGGTTTGCCGGTTTCTTTGCGCAGCAAATGGGTGAGGTAGTTGGGTGACAGGAACGCAGCGGCCGCCGCGTCAGTAAGATTGAGGCCCGGCTCGTGCAGATGCTCGCGAATGTAGCCGTGCACCCGTGCCAGGGCGTCTTTGCGTCCGCGCCGGGTGGCGTTATTGGCGGCAAACGCCTGCAAGGGTTCGGCGTACTGCTGGCAAACCAACCCGACCAGTTGGAACAAGTAACCTTTCAAGCGCTCACGGGCGCCGAAGGTGCGCTGGGCGTCCAGTGTGCGCATATGGCCGAGCCAGGTGTGCACTTGCTCAAAGTCCGCGTCGTCAAGGATGAAGTCCAGATGCTCCTGAAATCGAAACGGTGACAGTTCCGGCGCCTGGCTGATGGGGATGTCTTCCAGGTCCAGCGGGTCGCAGGCCAACTGCGGCAGGAAGAACGCCTGGCTGAAGTTGATCAGCATGAATTCGCCGTCTTGCGGGTGGGGAATTACATGCAGGCGATGGGGCAGGATAAACGCCATGGCTTTGTGCGGGAACGGACGCACCGCGCCGCCGATATGTTGCACGGTGTCGCCGCCCAGGTTGATCTGGATCTGGAAGTACTCATGCCGATGCGGGCTGGTCAGCGCCGCCCGCCCGCGCTTGTCGCGGATATAGAAGTCGGGGCGGTCGCTGCGTTGTTCCATGCCATAGGTGGTGACGCGGGTGCCTGGCATAACGGTCTCTCGAATGGCCTGGGCCCCACTTTAGCCTCAACCCTGGCTGAGGGTGAAACTCAACTCGCCGATGCCGTCGATGCCGGCGGTCACCACGTCTCCACGCTGCAATGCGCCGACGCCTGCCGGGGTGCCGGTAAAGATCAGGTCACCGGCCTTGAGCGCCACGGATGTTGAGGCGTAGCTGATGATTTCACTCACCGACCAGATCAGGTCAGCCAGGTCGCCGACCTGGCGCTGCTCACCATTGACCTTGAGCCAGATCTTGCCGCTGGCCGGGTGACCGATGACGCTCGCCGGTTGCAAAGCGGTGCTGGGCGCCGACTCATCGAACGACTTGCCCCACTCCCACGGGCGCGCGAGCTTTTTCGCCTCGGCCTGCAGGTCGCGACGGGTCAAGTCGATGCCGACGCCATACCCCCATACGTGGGACAAAGCGTCGTCAGGACTGATATCCACCCCACCCTTGCCGATTGCCACCACCAGTTCCACCTCATGGTGCAGGTCGGCAGTCAGCGGCGGGTAGGCGATCACGCCTTCGGCCGGCACCACCGCATCCGCCGGTTTCATAAAGAAAAATGGCGGTTCGCGATCCGGGTCGTGCCCCATTTCGCGGGCGTGTTCACTGTAGTTGCGGCCCACGCAGAACACGCGACGCAGCGGGAAACGTGCGTCGCCGCCCTGAACGGCCAGGGATGGTGTTGTCGCGGGGGTGAATACGTAATCAGTCATGGCCTGTACCTCTTGGTTTACCTGGCGCCAGTATGGCCAGCAGCGCCAAGGCAAAGTTGGACAGGTTTACGCAGATTTTGCACTGGCCGGTGTTTGTGCCCGCAACGCTCGATCAAGCAAGCGATACAGCGGCAGGCACGCGGCCTGGATCAGTAACATGCGGATAATCTGCATCGCCGTCACCAATGTCACTGCCAGCCCAAGCGCCTCGGCGGTCAAGCTCATTTCCGGCGCGCTACCGGGCATCATGCCCAGCGCCAGCGACAACCACGAGAATCCCAAACCGGCACCCAGGCCCCATGCGGCCAGTGCGGTAGCAATCACCGAGCCCGCCAGCAGCAACAGCACCTTCAACAGAAAACCGGGGGCGCGGCGCAAAAAGTCGCGGTCGAACGTGGCGCCCAGCGCACACCCTATCAACAGTTGCCCGCAGCCACTGAGCCACATGGGCATGCTCATCGACAGATTGTTGCAACCCACACCGACCGCACAGATCAGCAACGGCCCAAACGTCCAGGGATTGGGCAGGTTGCAACGCTTGAACGCCAACGCCGCCAGCAAGCCCATGGCCAGGAGGAAGATCAGCCACGGCCAGACCACCGGCAACGCCGTGCGCGCAACGCTATGTGCCACACCAAAGTTCGCAACAGCAGGCACTGCCAGCAGAATGAGCAACAACCGCAGACTGTGGGCGGCGGCGATGAAACGGGGGTCGGCCTGGCGCTGCTGGCCCAGGTGCACCATCTCGGTGGAATTGGCAGGCATCAACGCGAAAAATGCGGTGGGCAGCGGTACGCCCCACCGATGCAAGACCAATACCGAGCACAGTGCCAGCACCAGCGTCAGCAGGACGGCCATGCCGATCAAGCCAAAGTGGGCCGCCACTTCCTGCATGACCGGCAAGGTGAAGTGGCAACCGATGGCCACCGCCACAATCAACTGCCCGGCCTTGCGCCCGTGAGGTACTTGCGGTATCCGGCCGCCGCCGCAACGTGTCAGCAACACTGCCAGCAATGAACCTATCACCCAAGGCAAAGGCCACCCCGCCCAGTGGGCAAGGCTGCCGCCCAAAGCCCCGACGATCAGCGTTACAGGCCAGTAAAAGCGAGGGTCACGGGGCATGATGAAATCCGGCATGGAGAAGAATGACGACAGGTTATAGACTTGCGCTCATCACAAAAAATATCCATTTGTGAAGCCTGTTATCATTCTTTGTTATGTGAGCTCTATGAATCTTAAAGCGCTGGAGTACTGCGTAGAGATTGCTCGCCAAGGCAGTTTCACTAAAGCCGCGCAGGCCTTGCACGTAGCACAGCCGGCCCTGAGCATGGCGGTCAGTCGCTTGGAAGATGAGCTGGGGGTGGCGCTGTTCAACCGGGCCACGCGCCAGATCAGTGTCACGGCCGAAGGCCAACTGTTTCTGGCCCACGCCGAAAAATGTTTGCAGGGGCTTGCCGGCGCCCGCCGTGAACTGCAGGACCTGGACCAATTGCACAGCGGCGAGATCCGCGTCGGCGTGCCGCCCATGTACGGCATCCGGCATATTCCCGAATTGCTGATGCAGTTTCGCGCGCGCTATCCGGGGATTGCCATGCATGTGGTGGAAGGCAGTGCCGATGACATCAGCGAACGCCTGGCCACACGCAACATTGACGTGGCACTGCTGGAGTCACGGCGGGTCAATCCGCAGTGGCAATCGGAATGGCTCGGCAGTGATGAGATGGTGCTGTGCATGAACCAGGAGCATGCATTGGCCGGGTTCGCCTCGATCCCGGCAGAACGCTTGCAGGATCAGGCCATGCTGGTGTTCGACAACACGTTCCTGCAACGCCACCTGCTGGATACTTTTTGCAGCAACGCCTGCGTGCAGTTCAACATTGCCCTGGAAAGCAACTTCGTGCCGCTGGTGATCGCCGCCACGCGCAACGGCATGGGCGCGTCCACCCTCTTGCGTTCGGTTCAAATCCAGGAAGCGGGACTGGTGGGCGTTTCCTTCGAACCCGCGCAGTTCATGCACTTCAACCTGTGCTGGCGTGCCAATGAGTACCTGTCGCAGGCCAATCGGCGTTTTATCGAAATAGCCCGCGCGTTTTTCCAGGAGGACGCCGGTTCGCCGCTGTCACGCTGAACCGGCGCAGCGATCATTTACGCGCCACTTTGTAGCGCAGGCAGTCCTGATAAAAACTCTGGCGGATGACCTCGGGCTTGAGCCGTGAGCGGCTGTCGTAGGTCTGCTCGGTGATGCCCATGGCCATCATGCGCATCCACGACTTGCTGAACTTGATGGTCTGGATCTTCTGGCGCGCGGCATACAGCGACACACCCGACAGCTTGAGTTCCTGAGCCCTGGCGGCGGTGCCGGCGCCCCAACTGCACATGTACTTGTCGCCCTCGCGCAACTCTCGGGCCTGCACGCTCGCCGCGCCGCCGACCAGGGAACAGGCGATCAGCATCATTCCAACAGTGCGCATTTGCATCCCCACCTAACCACCTGAAAATAAAAGTGATTTTGGCGGGGATTTTGTTACAAAGGGGCCATTAAATTGCCTTATCGGCAATTACTACCACTGGTAGGTGGCGCTCGCCTGCACGGTGCGTTGCGAGCCATACCAGCACCACGAGTAGGAGTAGCAAGAGGCCACGTATTCCTTGTTCGCCAGGTTGGTGGCGTTCAGCGCCAGGCGCAGGTTGTCCGTGGGGTTGGCGATATTCGGGATGTCGTAGTGCAGCGCCGCATCCATCAAGGTGTAACCCGGCACTTTCAGGGTGTTGGCGGTATCGCCCCAGGACGACCCCACATACCGCGCGCCGGCGCCCACGCCGAAGCCCTTGAGCCGGCCGTCGTGGAAGGTGTAGTCGGCCCACGCCGAGGCGGTATGGCGCGGTACGCCGTAGGTGGTGGTGCCCTCAACGGGAACCGCCGGCCCGGTGCCAACATCGCTGATCGGCGCGTAGCGAACGGTGCTGTTGGATTTGCTCGCGCGGTTGTCCAGGTAGGCATAAGCCGCGGTAATGTCCAGGTTGTCATTCAGGCTGGCCTTGCCTTCCAGTTCAAAGCCACGGGACTGTTGTTCGCCGTCCTGGATCTGGCAGCGGCCACTGCCGCACAGGTGGGTTGGGTCCGGATCCATGGTCGGTACGTTGGATTGGCGCAGGTCGAAAATCGCTGCGGTGATAAAGCTGTTGCTGCCCGGCGGCTGGTACTTGATGCCGATTTCATACTGTTTGCCTTCGGTGGGCTTGAACACCGAACCGCCGTAACCGGTGCCCGATTGCGGGTTGAACGACTCCGCATAGCTGGCATACGGCGCCAGGCCGTTATCGAACAGGTAGACCAGGCCGACCCGTCCGGTAAACGCCTTGCTGTCCAGCGACGACTTGCTCTTGGCTCCGGAGCTGATGGTTTTGGTGGTGCTGTCGGTGCTGGCCCAGTCATAGCGGCCACCGAGCAACAGCACCCATTGGTCCCACTTCATTTGCTCTTGCAGGTAAACACCGGTCTGCTCGCTGCGCGCCGTGGCGTCGGTGATGAACGCGGGCGTGGTGACCGGCGCGCCGTAGACCGGGTCGAAGATATCCAGGTCCGGGCCACTGCCATAGCCGGTCTTGGTGTCGGTGCGAGTGTTCTGGTAATCGAGCCCCATCAACAGCGTGTGCTGCAACGGCCCGGTGTCGAATTTGGCCTGCACCTGGTTATCGAGGGTGTAGGCATCCATGTCCACGTCGGCAGCGATGGTCGAGCGCTTGGAGGTGCGGTAATCGCCCATCAGGTAGCTGTTGTAGATGCTGCGGTAGACGCCTTCGGCGCGCAGGTAACGAGCATTTTGACGCACCGTCCACACGTCGTTGAACTGATGTTCGAAGGCATAGCCGAGGGAGTAATGCTCGCGGTCGCTTTTCTCGAAGTTCTTTTCACCGTCATAGAAGTCCACATCGATCTTGCGTCCCGTAGGGCTGCGCAGCACCGAGCCCCAGGCCGGCACCGAGCCGTACGACGCGCCCTTCGGGTCTTTCTGGAAATGCCCGAGTAAGGTCAGCGAGGTGGCATCGTCCGGCCGCCAGGTGAAGGCACTGGACAGCGACTGGCGGCGGGTTTCGGTGTGTTCGACCTGGCCATCGGCGTCATCGAACAACCCCGCCACGCGGTAGGCATACACACCTTGATCATCAAGCGGGCCGCTCAGATCGAAGGTGGTGCGCTTCTTGTTGAAGGTGCCGTACTCCACGCCGATTTCATGAAACGGCGTGTCCAGTGGCCGTTTGGTGACCATGTTGATCACCCCGCTTGGCGTGCCCTGCCCGTACAGCACCGAGGCCGGGCCGCGCAGCACTTCGACGCGCTCCAGGTCGAAGGCGTCTTTCTGCGGCAAGGCATCCCGGCTGGACGGCATGCGCAAGCCGTCGAGGTAGGTAGCCGGGGCGAAACCACGAATGGTCAACTGATCAAGACGCGATGCCGTGGCGCCACGGGTTTCCGGCACCACGGCAGCGCTGTAGCGCAGGATCTGGTTGAGGCTTTCGGCGTTTTGCGCACGCATCTGGTCCTTGGTGACCACTGAAATCGACTGCGGCGTCTCGATCAGCGCGGTATCGGTCTTGGTGCCCGACAGGCTGCGGGTGGCGACATAACCCGCCACCGGCCCGGTCGGGCTTTCGCTCTGGTAGGCGCCGCTGATGGTGGTGGCCTGCAACTGCATGGCGCCGCCATCGTCCGGGATCGCTTCGAGGCGGTAACGGTCGGCGGAGATCTTGATGGCCTGCAAGCCACTGCCCGCGAGCAATTGCGCGAGTGCCACGTCGGTGTCGTATTGCCCGCTCACACCGTTGCTGTGCTTGCCGCGCGTCAAGCCTGGATCAAACGCCAGTACCAGCCCGGCCTGCTCGGCAAGGCTATTGAGGGATTGGCTCAAGTCACCGGCGGGAATCGAGAACCGGCGCAACGTGCTGCCGGTTTCTTCGGCAAAGGATGGCTGGACGACGAACAACGGCACAGCGGCAAAAGCCATCGCCACTGACAGGGCCAGTGGGTGCAAGGGACGAGCAAGGCGCGACATGGGAAATCCTGCGTAATGGAGGTTCTATTAACCATGACGGCCATGTCGCCAAATCGGGCAAGGATGAGAGTCATTTTTATTTGCATGACTTTATTGCAATGAGCCGGGTCGCTTTTTCGCGTAGTCCTTCGGGATAGTTTTTCGCGGTTTTTACCCGTCCCGCGTCATCCCATTCTGATTTTTTCAACCATTCGTCCAGCGGCTTTTTCCTGCAGCAGACTCCGACGCCTTGCCCTTTTTGCCGAGACGTCACGGATGACCAACGCCGCCCACATCGCCTTTATCGAACATGAGCTCAATGGCTTTCATCAGAGCCTGGCGGAGTATCGCCAGCAGATAGGCGCCTGGTATGCGCGGGCGTTGGATACGCTCAGCCATGCGGCGGACATGCCGTCGCTGCTGGGCATGGACCGCGTGCTGCGGGTTGGCGATGCGCAGCAGTCCGTGAGTATGACTGACATGGGCTTTTCCACCGTGGCCCAGTGCCCGGCGGGCGGCGAGCTGAAAATCCAGAGCCTGTTCGAATCGGTGTATGAGGTGCCGATCGGCAATATCACCGTTGAGGTTGTCGGGCTGGATGACGGCAGTTCCACGCTTGTCATGCTCGATGAGCACGGCAAGGGCTCGCATTTTTGCGCCGCTGGCGGGCGCTATCAGGTGCGGGTACAGGGCGGCGTTTCTGCGCAGCAAGTGGACGCGCTATTTGCCTCTTACGCAGGGCTGACGGCCGACCTGGAGCACTGGCTGCGCGAGCAGTGGACAGATTTCAAACCCTATTGGCAGCAATCGACCGCCAGCGCGATTGGCAACGGTGTACTGGCGGGCAGTTGGGCAGCAATCCGCGACGTGTGGGACAGCATCAAGCAGGTGCAGGCGATTCTTGAAGACCCGCTGAAATTCGCTGAGCAACTCGGCGCCGAGGCCGCCAAGTTGGCGCAGTTGGCCACCGATACGCCCAAGGTCATGGAACAGGCCATGTTACTGGCCAGCGATGAGGCCGCGCTGTACCTGATATTGCGCACCGCGATGCTCTGGCTGGACGCGCTGCCACCCGGCGAAATCGCGGAGACAGCGGCAGGGTTTGTAGTGTCGCTGCTGATTGATCTGGTGATCGGCGCAGTACTGACCATCGCGTTGCCGGCGGCGGGCGTGGCTTATCTCGGCTTGCGGCTGGCCAAATACGGCGCGTGGGTGCTGGAGGCCGCGGTGGGTTTTGTCAGGAGCCTGCTCGGGATGCTGACCACATTCATGCAGGCGGTGGACCGTTACAAGGCGGTGGCGGTTCGCGGTGTGGTTGGCGGGTTGAAGCAAGGCACGCTGCAAATGCGCTGGCGGGCGCGGCAGAACGCGGTACTGAAGCAGAAAGAGCGTGTTGATGACGTGCCAGCTTCAGGCAAAAACCTGAATGGCGATGCTGCAGCTGCGGCGGACAAAACCGTTACCAATGGTTGCCCCGTGTCGATGGTCACCGGCGAGGAATTGCTGACCCTCACAGATGGCACGTTGGATGGGATTTTGCCATTTGAGTGGACACGGCTGTATCGCACCAGTGCGGTGGAAGTGGATGGCGGGTTGGGGTTTGGCTGGAGCCATTCACTGGCACAGCGGTTGGTGGTTTCGGGTGATTCGGTGGTGTGGACCGATCATGAAAATCGCCGTACTGAGTTTGTACTGCCTACCGCTGCTCGACCGGCGATTACCAATAGCTTGGCTGAAGCGGCGATTTATTTGGGGGAATTGCCTGATGAGTTGGTGCTGGCTCAGGCGTCGCGGTTTTATCACTTCCACGATGGCGTTCTGGTTGCCATCAGCGATGCGTATGACAACCGGCTGCGCGTTTTTCACGATCGTTTGGGGCGGGTTGAGCGGCTGGATAACGGTGTGGGGCGCTCGCTGTTTCTGCGGTACGAATTGGGCCGCATTGTGGCGGTGGACTATCAGGTTCATCGAGCCAAGGGGCATGAACCGTTTGAATGGGTGACCGAGCAGAAGGTTGTTTCCTACGCCTATGACGACCTTGGGCGACTGGTTTCTGCGACCAATGCTGTAGGCGAACGCGAGGTTTATCGGTACGACGAGCAGCACGTCATTCTTGAGCGTGGACTGGCCGGTGGCGCGAGTTTCTTTTGGGAATGGGAACGAGCGGGCAAGGCGGCGCGGTGTGTTCGGCATTGGGCCAGCTTTTCGCAGATGGATACGCGGTATGCCTGGGGTGACGACGGCCGTGTCACGGTGCATAACGCCGATGGCAGCCGGGAAGTGTATGTCCATGATGATCGTGCGCGGCTGGTGCAACGGATTGATCCGGACGGCGCTGAACACTTCAAGTCTTATGACGACAAGGGCCGCCTGACGGTCGAGCAGGACCCGCTTGGGGCGGTGACGGCGTACCAGTACGACGACGCCGGACGCCTGGTGGCGTTGTTTCCGGGGGACGATGAGCCGACGTCCTACGAGCATGACAACGGGTTCGTGCGCGTTGTGCGCCGTGGTGAGGCTGTTTGGAAGTATGAGCGCAATGATCAGGGCGACGTCATTCGCAAGACCGATCCTGATGGCAATGTCACGGACTACAGCTACAACAAATATGGGCAGCTGACGGGGGTTTGGTTTCCCGACAACAGTTGCCATCGGCTGGTCTGGAATGAGCGCGGGCAGTTGCTTGAGGAGCTGCTGCCTAATGGGGGTATCAAGCGTTATCGCTATGACGACCTTGGTCGGCAGGTTACTCGTGAAGATGAACTCGGCAAGCTCACACAGTACCAATGGGACGCTGCCGGACGCCTGCGAAAACTGACCCAGCCAGGCGGCGCAACGCGCGAATACAGCTACAACGCCTACGGAAAAATCACCGCCGAACACGACGAACTCGGCCACGTCACCCGCTACGAATACGCCGACGGCCTGCACCTGATCAGCCGCCGAATCAACGCCGACGGCACCCATGTTAAGTACCGCTACGACAATGCGCGCCTGCTGCTGACCTCCATCGAAAACGAGGCAGGCGAAACCTACCGGCTCGATTACCACCCCAATGGCCTGATCCAGCAGGAAATCGGCTTTGATGGCCAGCGCACGGCCTATGTGTATGACCTCAACGGCAACCTTGCGGAAAAAACCGAACACGGCGACGACGGCAGTCAGCTCGTTACCCGCTACAAGCGAGACCACGCCGGGCGCCTCGTAAGAAAAACCCTGCCGGACGGCAATGTTGTCGACTATGCCTACGACCGCCAGGGCAATCTCCTCAGCGCCGACGACGGCCACTGGGCGCTGGCCTACGAATACGACCCACAAAACCGCCTCACCGCCGAACACCAAGGCTGGGGCACCTTGCGCTATGGCTACGATGCCTGCGGCCAACTTAAGAACCTCCGCCTGCCGGACAACAACCGGTTGGTGTTCAACCACGACAAAGGCGGTCACCTTTCCACCGTCGAACTGAACGGTGAAACCCTCACCTCCCACCTGTTCAAAACCGGCCGCGAACACCAACGCCAACAAGGCCAGCTCCTCAGCCACTACCACTACGACGACCAGAACCGCCTGCACGCCCACGCCGTCAGCCAACAGCAACACACGCTTTACCAACGCCAATACGACTACGACAAAACCGGCAACCTCACCCGCCTGCTCGACACCCGCAAAGGCGAACACCACTACCACTACGACCCCCTCGCCCGCCTGACCCGCGCAGATCACTCGCAAGACGCGCAGGAACGCTTCGGCCACGACCCCGCCGGCAACCTGCTCATGCAAGACCGTCCCGGCCCGGACATCGTGGCGGGGAATCGGTTGATGATCCAAGGCGATCATCATTACGACTACGACGCCTTCGGCAATTTGATCCGACAGCGGCGTGGCAAGGGGCATCAGCTCGTTACGGAATACCGCTACGACTGCCAGCATCGGTTGGTGGGTATTACTCAACCAAACGGGCAAACCGCCAGCTATCGCTATGACCCGTTTGGGCGGCGGATCAGCAAGACTGTGGATGGGATAACCACGGAGTTTTTCTGGCAAGGCGACAAGCTGGTAGCTGAACACCACGCGGATCGGCATCGCAGCTATATCTACGAGCCAGACAGTTTTCGCCCGTTGGCACTGCTGGAAGGCTTTGGCCCACAAGAAACAAAGCCCTTTCACTACCAACTCGACCACCTCGGCACACCGCAGGAACTGACCAACCCCGAAGGCGAAATCGTCTGGTCCGCGCATTACCGCGCCTACGGCGAAATCGCCCGCCTCGACGTCAGAAAAATCGACAATCCGCTGCGTTTTCAGGGCCAATATTTTGATGCGGAAAGCGGGCTGCACTAAAACCGCCATCGCTACTACAATCCAGATATTGGTCGCTACCTGACGCCGGATCCGGTGAAGCTGGCGGGTGGGATTAATACTTACCGGTATGTGCCCAATCCAACGGGGTGGGTCGATCCGCTGGGCCTAAGTACTTGCCCTGGTGAGGACGGTTGCAAACCACAGATCAGTGCAGACGACCCAATCCACGTAGCCGCAGTGGATGAAGGGCTTCCGTCGACTCCGCTTATTCATGGAGTTAACGCGACTACGTTAAATCGCACACACAGCATTGAAGGAAAACGCTCAACCAAACGAGTTGAAGATATCGCCCGTAGTATGCGAAGTAACGGCTATGACGTAAAAAAGCCCATTGACGTAGTTGAACATAACGAGCGGAGGTATATTGTTGATGGTCACCATCGAGCTTCAGCCGCAAGACAAACCCATACACCGGTAACCATTAGGCGGATCGAAAACATAAATAGTCACGAAAGCTCGTTTAGCAGCGCTAAAGATGTGATAGATGCCTCAAATGCAGTTGGACTTGATCGATTGGAGAAACCCAGACGATGAAAACCCAGACCCTGGAAAATTTGATCACCGAATATTTAATACAGGTAAAAAAAGCAACAGATTTGCTCGAACGCTCATTCGGAACTAAAAATCTGCTAAGCCTTTGGCGATCCAAGAAGATCCCGCAAAGAGGGAACGTCACCAATGATGTGACTTACGAGCTGCATGGCATTGGCTGTAGAGTTTACCTGTCCGAGATATGTGTCGACTTTGATTACGGTCCGAATGATCGGGTAGACGGCTTCGATCCCTGGCGGTTATATACATACGCCTGCGAAGTACCGCAAAAATATAAGAAATACACCAACCAAAACAGGCTCGAGCGTGAGTTCGATGAGTATTTGAAAGAAGGAAAGGCCATAAAAATCAATGACTCTGCGTCTGACTTATACTTTTTGCGCAAGTGACTGTATGAAAACCCGTCATAGGAAAGAACGGGGCCACTCACCGCAGCCCCTATCCATTCTCAACTCATAACCGGCGCACCCTCCACCTGCACCCCACGCCCACTCGCCGCCATCTCAAACAACCCCTCCACCCGCGCTTTCTCCACTGCGCTCGGCTTGATCACCAGCGCACACACCACAAAAATCGCAGCATTCACCACCAGCCCCACAATCCCGCTGGTCAACGACCCCAGCGTGGGGATGTCATCCGGGTACAGTGTGGTCAGCACAATCGCCACCATAATCCCCACCAACATGCCGGCAATCGCGCCTTGTTTGTTGCCCCGGCGGCTGAAGATGCCGAAGAACAGCGGCACGGCCAGTTGAATGATGCCCTGGTAGGAGATCTGCGCGAGTAATTGCAGGCGCGAATAATCGAAGGTCAGGTAGGCCAGCACCGAGGCGGCGACGATAAACACCACCATGCCGGCCTTGGCCAGTACGGTGAGTTGGCGGTCGGTGCGTGGGGTGTTCCAGGTGGCCAGGTCGTTGGCGAACTGGGTGCCGCAGACCTGCACGCAGCCGTCGACGTGGCCGATGCTGGCGGCCAGTACGATGACGATGGCCAGCGCCAGCAGCCAGGGCCCGCCAATGTCGAACAGCGAGAGGAACCAGCCTTGTTGCGGGTGGGCCAGCACGTTGGGGTCCTGGCTGATGGCGGCGGCGAACAGCATGAGGATGCCATAGAAGCCGCCCACCAGCAGCATGGTGTACAGCGTGCCCTTTTTCACCGCGCGCACGCCGCTGGCGGTGTAGATGCGCTGGAAGCTCATCGGCCAGCACATCGAGCCGATCACGCCGGTGAAGATCAGGCTGAACATGTACATCGGGCCATAACCGCTGCCGGTGGCGCCGGGGATTTGCAGCATTTTTTCCGGCAATTGCGCGAGGTTGGAAAACGCGGCCTGATCGCCGAACAGCAGGAACACGCAGACCCCGGCGCATACCACGTAGGCGATCAGGCCCTGGAACATGTCGGTCATGATCAACCCGCGCATGCCCATGCTCACGGTCCAGTACTGACGGATCAGTACCACCGCCACGCCTGCAAACAGGCAGGTGGTGACGCCCCAGCGGCCGAAGCTGGCGAACTGGAACAGCATCGCCAGGGCCTGGATGCCCATCACCACCCACGGAAACACCGAGATGATGCCGATGATCGAGGCCACCCGCTTTACCGCCGGGCTGCCGAAGCGCATGCCCAGCAGGTCCAGCTGGGTGCGCAGGTTGAAGCGTTTGCCCCAGGTCCAGGCGCGGCTGGCCATCAGGTACATCGCGGTCACGCCCAGGGTCGCATAGACCATGCCGTAGAAACCCAGGGCGCCGCCGACGCTCAGCGCAAAAAACGCGGTGAAGGTCGAGCCCGGCCACCAGGAGTTGGTGTAGCACATGGCGATATACCACGGCCCATAGGAGCGCCCGCCAACGGCGTAATCGGAAAAACTGGTGCTTTCGCGGTTGGTGGCATAGAGCACGGCGATCATCCCGGCCAGGAACAGGCCAATCACACCGAAGGTAATCAACAAGTGGGCATCGCTGCTGGTGCTGATCATCACACGCCCTCCTCGTCAGGAATCTCGCCGGCCTTGAGTTCGACCAGATACAACGCCCACACACCCAGGGCGGCGAGTACGGCAATGGCGATCCAATAGAAGATCGGCAGCGGGATGCCCACCACCAGGGCGCGGCTGCCACTCACGCTCAAGTAAAACGGCGGGAATAACGCCAGCATCAATAACAGGAAAAAGTAGCCACCAAAGATCTGGTTTCTCAGGCGTGCGGGTGACGCGCTTGCAGGTTTCATGATGAAGGGTGCTCCTTGAATTTCTGGATCGGTTTGTTGTGTGATCAATCAAAAAATCAAGCAGTGAAACGTCAGCGCAAACCAGCGCCAAAAGAGCTACAGGGTGACGCGTCGTTATTGTGCTGGCGCAGGCTCAGGCCTGTCTTAGCCAGGTTTCCCATTGCGAATCATTGATCACGCTACGGGCGCGCATGTGCTTCCAGGCACCGTATTTGTAGAAGTCGAAATCCAGCTGCGACACCGCGTGCTGGACCATCGCCCAGGTCGACCATTTGATGTCGGCCAGGGCCTTGTGCAATTTGATCCGCGCCAGGCGTTGCGGGGTGACCTGGCCGAAATAGTCTTCGATCAGCGCCAGTTCCATCTCGTCGGTGAAGAACATCTCGCCAAACCACAGCGCCAGTTCGTAATGACGGTCGTTGTTGGAAGCGTATTCAAAGTCCACCAGGCGAATCTGGCGTCGGTCATTGAGCATGAAATTGCCCGCCAGCGTGTCGTTCATGCACGGCGCCAGGTCGATGCCCGACGCTTGCAACGCGCCACGCGCGCGGTCGCACTGGCGGCGCAGCCAGGCGTCATCACTGGGCGTGCAGCCGTGCAGTTCTTCGACCTGGCGCTGATGCTCGGCAATCATGTCGAACACGGTTTTGGTCTGGCACAGCGGCGACTGGTCGTTGAACGCTTTCAGCGCATGCAGGGCGTTATGGCGCACATCGCGGTCGAGAAAGTCCTGATTCGAAGAGGCTCGCCAGCCTTCCATGAACTCGAAGACCTCAACGCCGAACTCTTCGAGGAAGGCAAACACCGGCGCGCCATAGCCGGTTTGCGCGGCCTTGACGCTGGCGTCATGGGCGGTGCGCCGGTCGATAAACATCTCGGTGCCGGCACCGGGTACTTTGAAGAAGTAGGCGGTGTCGAGCCCGCTGACCTCGACCCGCCAGTTGCTGTTGGAGATCCCGCCGCTGACCGGCTCGTAACGAATGCCCGAACCGCCCCAATCGCGCACGCCGCGCACGGCGGCCTCCAATTGGCATTCCTGAGGCGTACAGGCCTCACCCATTGCTTTCATGCCTGCCTCTCCTGTACCTGCCGTAACCAACTTTCAAACCGCGGGTCTTGCAAGCTTTGCCGGCAACGCAGCAAGGTCCACTGCCCCACCTTGGAAAACTCCAAAGGCCGCGTCGAAGTCGCGCCGACCCACAAGCCCCACAGCGACCAGTACCAATCATTGATCAGCGCGTAGAGGCGGCAGCGGGCGTAATCGCACTCGCGACACTCACCGGCCCACGCCTTGATGCCGTCACGCCACTGGCTTTCGAAGGCATACAACTCGTTGAGGCTGAGGGCCACGTCGTACCAGGGGTCAAAGCAGCCCGCGTAGTCGAAGTCGATCAATTGCAGCGCGCCGCCGGGGCCGATCATCACATTGCTCGCCAGCCCATCGCCGTGCAAGGGCACGCAGGTGCCGGGGTTCAATTGCAGCGCGGTGCAGGCCAGATCGATGCAGGTTTCAATCCACCCATGATCAGCGGGCAAGCCCACGCCATCGCGGCTGCACAGCTCACGCAGGCGCTGGATATCCTGCAGCGGCGAGCGGTTGAAGCCCGGTGAAGTGCCGACGTGCAACTGCCGCTTCAAGGCCCACAGCGCTTGCAGGCGCTGGGGTTGCAGCAACTCATCGAGCCGTGCCCAACGCCACTCGTGGGCCGGCAACGCATCCAGCAGCAGCACACCGGCGGCCGCATCCACCAGGCGCACGCCGGGGGTTACGTCACAGTCAGCCGCCAGTTGGGTGGCGCGGCCGGTGCGCTCGATGTCGATCAGCGCGCGCATGTCGTCGTGCAGCACTTTGGCGTAGCACCGGCCCCAGGGCGCCGTGAGATGAAAGCCGGTCCACTCGGTGGCCAGGCGTATCGGCGAGGCGATACCGGCCGTGCCGTCCATGACCTCGACATGGGCGGACAGGCCGGCGGACTCCAGGGCGCCCATCAGGCGCGACAGTGCATCAGTACGGTTGGACATGGCGTCCCTCACCGGTAAGCGTTTGGGGAAGTACAGGCGCAATGCAGCAGCGCCGTCAGCATCTGCAGGCCGGTGCGCATGTCGCGGTCGTGGGTGAACTCCGCCTCGTTATGGGACACGCCGTTGCTGCTCGGAATGAACAACAGGCACGCCGGGTAATGCCGGCCGAGGCTGATGGCGTCGTGGCCGGAGACCGTAACACTGTTGCCGACGGCCAGCCCCAGCTGTTGACCGACACCGTAGGCCAATTCGGCAAACCCAGGGTGCAACGTGATCGGCGCACGCAGGGCTCGGCTTTCGACTTCGTAAGTGGTTGCGGTCGAGGCGGCGACGGCCTTGAGGCTGGCATCCAGCCGATAACCGGCAACCGCCAGCAATGCCGTGTCCGGCGAGCGGTATTCCACATGCAGGGTGACGCGCGACGGCACTACGTTGGGCGAGTTGGGGTAAATTTCCAGGCGCCCTACCGAGCTGTGAAACTGCAGCCCGTGCACGTCCGCTTCGGCGCGCACGGTGGTTATCGCATGGGCCGCCGCGAGCAAGGCATCTTTGCGGGCGGCCATCGGGGTTGGGCCGGTGTGGTTCTGTTCGCCGTCGAAACGGATACGCTGTTTGAGCGCCGCCCAGGTTTCACGCACTACGCCGATGTCCAGGCCTTGGCTTTCGAGGCCATCGCTTTGTTCAACGTGGATTTCCACGTAACCGGCCACCTTCAATTCAACCAGGCCGTCGCCCAGATAACCGATCGCTTGCAGCGCATCCTTGAGGCGAATGCCGTCGCCGTCGCGGCATTCCCAGGCGTCGTGCAGCGCCAGGTCGCCGGTAAACACACTGCTGCCGATCAGGCTGGGTTGAAAGCGCGCGCCTTCTTCGTTGGTCCAGTTGACCACCGCCAGGTTGCACGCCGGGGTTTCGCCGCGCGCGTGCAGTTGGCGCGCCAGGCTGGCGACGGCCACTGCGCCGGCCAAGACCCCATAGATACCGTCGAAACGCCCTGCGCTGGGCTGGCTGTCCAAGTGTGAGCCGCACAGCACATAGGGAGCGTCCGGGTTGAAGGTGATCAGCCCGAACAGATTGCCGATGGCGTCTACCCGCACTTCGAAACCGCGTTCGCGCAGCCACGCACTGAACAGGTCACGCACTGCGCCGTCTTCGGCCGACGCGGCCAGGCGGTGCAAGCCACCTGCCGGTGTCGCGCCGATGGCCGAGCTGTCGCGAAACAGCGTCTCGAACGCCTCGATGTCCGCCTCACTGGGAGACAGCCACTCAGGGGTAAAGGATGTCGACATGGGCGTGCTCCAGGCAGGTCGCAAACTCCGCGGACGGAGGGCGATTGGTGACCAAAGTGGTGATGGCGCTGAACGGCAGTGTGTTGATGAACGTGCGATGGCCGAACTTGGCGTCGTCCGCGAGGATGACGCTGCGCAGGCAGTGCTGGGTCAGGGTGCGGCGCAGCAGCGCCTCGGGCTCCTGGTAGTCCATGAAGCCCAACTGCAGGTCCACGGCGCCGATGCCCATGAAGGCGATGTCGTAGTGGAACTGGCGGACGAATTCCAGGGTGTGGGCGCCGATCAGCGCGTTGTCATTACGGCGCACATCGCCGGGCACCACCAGCACCTGGTTACTGCTTTGCTGGGTGATCAACTGCGCGATGTCCAGCGAGTTGGTGATGATGCGCAGTTGGCTGAAACCGATCAATTGCTGGGCCAGGGCCAAGGTCGAGGTGCCGGTATCGAGAAACAGCACCATGCCCTCGCTGACCAGTTTGGCAGCACAGACAGCCATGCGCGTCTTGGCCTGGGCCTTGATGCGGGTGCGCACTTGCAGCGGTTGTTCTTCGTTAAGCCTGGGCAGGATCGCGCCGCCATGGATGCGACGCAACTTGCCGGCCTCCTCCAGGTATTTGAAGTCGCGCCGAATGGTTTCTTCGCTGACAAACAGCGCTTGCGCCAGGTCCGACGCCTTGACGCGCTGATGTTGGGTGAGCATGAGCATGATTTCGTCGAGACGTGGCTGGTTAAGCATAAAAGGTGCATTCCAAGGCAAATTCGAGCCATCAGTATCGCGCGCTTTGCGCCCGCCACGGTACGCGGCATGCACCGCTCCGGCAGGGAGAAAAGCACGATTGACGGCGGTTGATCGGGTCACGGGTACCTCTCACTCATAACGGTGTGAAAGGGCAGAAACACTACAAAAGGATCTGTCCAGGGCAGGCTTCTAACGAGCCGGCTCCACGGGTAATCAGGTCAGGACAACAAAGGAGGCAGGTGCTGATCCCAAGGCGCAATGGCCTCCACTGCAGCGCAGAACTGCAACACCTGGGCGTCGGCAAAGCGCGGGCCGACCACTTGCAACCCAATCGGCAAGCCGCTCGGGCTGAAGCCGCAAGGCAAGCTGGCGGCGGGGTTGCCGGTGATATTGAACGGGTAGGTAAAGGGTGTCCAACGTGCCCAGGGCACCGCGCCGTCTGCGCCTGGCCAGCCGTCGGGCGCCACCTGGTCGGCGGCGAACGGCAGGGTTGGCAGCGTCGGCAGCAGCAACACGTCGTAATCGTTAAACAGCGCGTGCACCTGGTTGGCGAACTGCGCCCGCTGCTGCACGGCCTTGAGGTAGGCACCGAGGTCGTACTCGCCCGCGCGCTGGATCAACGCGGCAAAGCCTGGGTCCAGTTGGTCGAGGCGATCGGCCAGGGCTTTGCCGTAGGCAATACCGCGCCCGCCGACCCATAGGGTTTCGAACGTGGCGAGAGGGTCCTGCCAGTCCACTTCCAGGGTGGTCACGGTGACCGGCAAACGTTCCGACAGGTTGTACACGGCGGCCTCGACGCTAGCGGCGATGACCGGGTCGACCGGGGTGTTGAACAATGTCGGGCAATACGCCACCCGCAGCGGCCCCAGTGGCTGGTCGCAACGTGCCAGGCAGGATTCAGTCAGGGCCGGCAAGGCCTGATGATCCAACGGATCCGGCCCGGAAAGAATGTCGAATAATAAAGCGCTGTCGCGCACTGTGCGCGTGATCGGCCCGGCATGGCTGAGCATTTCGGTGGCCGACCATGGCCAGGTCGGAATGCGGCCCAAGGAGCCCTTCATCGCGAACGCTCCGCAGAACGCGGCCGGAATGCGCACCGACCCACCACCGTCGGAGCCCAGCGTGCCCGGCACCATGCGTGCCGCCACGGCAATCGCCGAGCCGGAGCTGGAACCACCGCTGGTGAGCTGTGGGTTCCAGGGATTGCGGCCGTTGCCGAACACACGCGAGGTACTGGCGCCGGTCCAGCCAAATTCGGTGGTGGCGGTTTTGCCGAGGATGATTGCACCGGCGTCCTTGAGGCGGCGAATGATCGGCGCATCCTGGCTGGGCACATGCTCAAGCCCGGTCAACGAGCCTCGGGTGGTGCGCAGGCCGGCGGTGGAAAACAGGTCTTTGATTCCAAAGGGCACGCCATGCAGCGGGCCACGCAACTGCCCTGCCCTGGCCTCTTCGGTCAGCGCCTGTGCTTGCGCCAATGCCGCGTCGGCGTACACGTCGCCAAACGCATTGAGTGTGGGATTGTGGATTTCGATTGCGTGCAGGCTTTGCTCGACCAGGTGTACCGCAGACAGCGTGCCCGAACGAATGGCCTCGGCAGCGTCGATCACAGTGGGCATCAAGAGGTCGGTGTTCATTGAGTATCCTGGGCCGTCTGCACATGAGTCCGGTGGGTACGTCAATAAACGCCCACGCCTGGTGGCGTGTCAAGTGGGTTTTGTTGAGTATGTGGTTTTTGTGTGTTTTGTTATCAATTCCACGCCACGATCAACAAACCCGCCCCCAATACCAGGCACAGGGGTGAGTAGAAGTAGGTATCCAAACGGGCAAATCTGGACCCGCTCACCTTCTTGAAAAAGCCCACCAGTTCCGAATCGCCAATCGCCCTCGCGAACATTACCAAGGCAATCGCACTGATGCCCCATTGCAGAGCGCCGTGGGACACCGGCGAAAAATACAACCCGGCCCGCAGGCACACCAGCAAGGCAATCGCCACCAAGCCCAGCGCCACCAGAAACGTGCCCAACGCCGATGGTTTGAACGCCGGTCGCGGCCCCTGGGCAAACTCGCCGGGCAATTCGGGGATGGCGGCCAGGCTGCCGAGCTTGCCGCCGGCGGCCCAGTACAGATGCACCATGCTGATGCAGGTAAAAATCGCGACGATCCAGCGTGCGACGAAAAAGCTCATGGCAGGCGCTCCCTCAAAGGTGCGAATGAGGATAGTCGGCCTGAGATTTTTTGTAGGCATTTCGTCGGCGGCTGATGGTAAAGTGCCGCCCCATGAAAATCGCCCGTGCCGACCGCTCACTCATTGCCTGGATGCTGTATTGCTGCGTCCTGTTCAATGTGTTCGCGTGCAGTATTGGTCATGGGCAGATGCTGGGCATGCAGCTCAACGGCATCGGCGGCCAGTTTTGCACGGTCGACCCGCGCACCCAGGCGCCTGCGCAGAACACCTCCACCGACGAGAACCTGCCAACGCTGTCCAAGGCGTTCGGCTGCCCACTGTGCTCGACCGGCGGCATGGGCCCGGCACTCAGTTCCAGCCTCAATATAGCGGTGTTGCCGCAACCCCACGCGCCACCGCCGGCGGTGGTGCTTGCCGCTGATATTCCTGCCCGCTTCACCTGGCCCACGGCCAACCCGCGCGCGCCTCCCGCTTTCGCCTGATTCCTGCGCTTTCTGATCTGCACTGGCCAACGTTCCCAACGGGAATACGTGCGGCTGTGCGTTGTTTTCAAGCCAAGATTTTCAGGATTCAACCATGAAACATTTACCCTTGTTGGCGGGCCTGTTCGGCTGCCTGCCGGTCTGTGCCTGGGCGCTTGAGCTGGCCCCCACCACCATTGATGGCGAACAAACCGGCGAACCGGGCCTGGCCCTGGACCAATCCAGCGGCACGGCCTCACGCCTGGGTTTAAGCCTGCGCGAAACCCCGGCGTCGGTGGCCATTGCCAACCGCAACGACATTGAGCGCCATGGCGCCAAGACCTTCCGCGATGCGGCCAACACCTTGCCCGGCGTCAACGCCAGTGCGCCGCCGGGGTTTGGCGGGTTTGTGTCCTATCGTGGTTTTACCAGCAGCCAGATCACCCAGATGTTCAACGGTATCAACGTCGCCACCGGCCTGGCGCGACCGGTGGATGCGTGGATCTATGACCGAGTGGAGCTGGTCGGGGGCCCGTCCTCCCTGATCAACGGCGCCGGCTCCGTGGGCGGCTCGCTCAACTACGTGACCAAGCTGGCCACCCGTGAGGAACACGCCGCCGAAGGCCAGCTCAGCTATGGCAGCTACCACACTGCCGGCATGGCCTTTGGCCTCAACCACGCCCTGACCGAACCCGGCGCCGAGGTGCAGCACTACGCCCGCCTGGATGTAAGCCGCAACACCAACCACAGTTACATCGACCGCGACCAGCGAGATGCCTGGAGCCTGGCGTTTTCCTTGCTCAGCGACCTCACCCCCAACCTGTCCCACACCCTGGCCCTGGAATACCAGGATGAACATGAAGACAGCCCGTATTGGGGCACGCCGGCGCTCAACCCCAAGGCGGGTGAGTTGAAAATCGACAAGCACAACCGCTTCAACAACTACAACGTCGCCGACGGTCGTTACGAGCAACGCACGATCTGGATGCGTTCGATCATCGACTACCGGATCAACGACAGCACCACACTGAAAAACACCCTGTATCACCTGGACAGCCAGCGCGACTACCGCAACCTGGAAACCTACCAATACAACGCCGACAACAGCGCGGTGAACCGCTCGACCGCCTACCAGGTGCGCCACCAGGGCGAGCAGCACGGCAACCAGTTCGAGCTGCGCCATGACGACAACGTGTTCGGCCTGTCCACCACCTGGTCCGGTGGCTTCGAGTACAAGGTCAACAGCACCACCAATAACCCGTTGAATGTGCCGGGCAACAGCACGGTGGACCCGAACGCCTACAACCCAGGGCACTTCTACGACATTCCGGGCACCAAGCCAGGTTTTATCAAAGACAAGACCAACGAGGTCACCACCAAAGCCCTGTTTGTGGAAAACCGCCTGGGCCTCACCGATAAACTCTCGCTGCTCACGGGCCTGCGTTACGACGCCATCGACCTGGACGTGACCAACCATCGCGTGATCACCGCCACCAACCCACGGCACTTCAAGCGCAGCTGGGAACCGGTGACCGGCCGCGTGGGCCTGACGTATCAGTTCATCCCATCGGCCAATGTGTACGTGCAATACAGCACCGCAGCGGAGCAGCCCTCCACTACAACGCAAGTGTTCGACGTGTCGACCGGCAAACAGTGGGAAGTCGGCAGCAAGTTCGACTACCTCGACGGTCGCGGTTCGGCCACCGTCGCCGCCTACAGGATCGAGCGCAAGGACTTTGCCGTCACCGACCCGCTGGACCCGAACAACAGCATCCCGGTGGGTGCACAGACCTCCAAGGGCATCGAGCTGGCCAGCTCGTTACGCATCACGCCACGGCTGCTGGCCGAAGGCAACGTTGCCTGGGTGGACGCCGAGTACGATGACTTCAACGAGAAAATCGCCAGCGGCGCGGTGGTGTCGCGCAAGGGCAATACGCCCACCAACGTGCCCAATCGTGTGGGTAACCTGTGGCTGACGTATGATTTTGCCGAGGATTGGCAAGGCGGTGTGGATGCGCGGTATGTGGCCCAGGTGTATGCCGATAATGCCAACACCCAGACGGTGCCGGCCTATACGCTGTTCGGCACGTTCCTGCGTTACAAGGTGGATTCACATACCTCTGTGACCGGGCGGGTGCGTAACCTGACCAATGAGGTGTATGCCGAGTTTGCGCATGTGTCGCCGGCTTACTATTTGGGCTCGCCGAGGACGTTTGAGTTGGCCGTACAAACCCGATTCTAAACCTGCAATGCAATAAAAAATGTGGGAGCGGGCTTGCTCGCGAATGCGGTGTGTCTGTCACTGGATAGATTGACTGAACCACCGCATTCGCGAGCAAGCCCGCTCCCACATTTGGATCTTTATACGATAGAAAGAGCTGCGGTTACTTCAGGCTCGCCTCAACCTTCTGCGCCACCTCCGGCGTCAACCACGCTTTCCACACTTCAGGATGTTCCTTGAGGAACACCTGCGCCACTTCACGCGGCGCCGTGTGATTTTCACTCATCGCCGCCAGGGCTTTATTCAACGGCTCGATCGGGAACTGCACCTTGGTAAAGAACTCGGCAATCTGCGGCTGCGCCTGCTGGAACGGTGTCGACACACCGATGCTCAGCTTGGACGCCAACGAGCGGGTCGGCCGTGGGTTGGGGTTGTCTGCATCGGTCAGGGTCTTCCAGGCATCGGCGTCAAATGGCGGTTCTTCCAGCTGGATCAACTTGTAGCGGCCCATCAAGGGTGTTGGCGACCAGTAGTAGAACAGCACCGGCTTGCCCCGGCGAATCGACGACGCAATCTCCGCATCCAGCGCCGCACCCGAGCCGCTGCGGAAGTTCACATAGCTGTCGTTCAAGCCATAAGCCTTGAGCTTCTGCGCATTGACCACTTCCGAGGTCCAGCCGATCGGGCTGTTGAGAAAGCGCCCTTTGCCGGGCGACTCCGGGTCTTTGAACACCTCCTTGTAACGCGCCAGGTCCTGCACGGTCTTGAGGTCCGGCGCCAGCGGCTTGAGGCCTTTGGCCGGGTCGCCCTTGACCACGTATTCCGGCACCCACCAACCCTCGGTGGCGCCTTTGACCGTATCGCCCAGGCCGATGACTTTGCCTTCGGCTTCGGCCTTGATCCACACCGGGCTGCGGCCGGCCCATTCTTCGCCGATCACCTGGATGTCATTTTTCGCCAGCGCGGTTTCCAGGGTGATGGTGGTACCGGGCAACGTATCGGTGGGCAGGTCATAGCCCTTTTCGACGATAAAGCGCAGCACCTCGGTGATCAGGCTGCCGCTTTCCCAGTTCAGGTCGGCAAAGTGCACCGGCGTTTGCGCAGCCGATACCGGCAACGACAGACTCATGGTCGTCAGCGCCGCAGCCGCAGCCGCAACCACCCGGGTTCTCAATCCTTTCATGCCTTTGCACCTCGCATTTTCACAGCCATAGCGGGCGGCTTTGCTGCGGATGCGCGAAGCCTCTGAATAGTTAAGTCAACTCAACTGTAGTAGAGGTTCCGGAGGAGCAAAAATACACAGAGTGTTTAGCAGTTACTCACTGGCCTTGAACGTCACCAGTTCACCCTTGCGCCATTTGGCGGCCTTGCCGGTCACGGCCTTGAGGGTTTTGGTCAAGCCTTCCTGCAACTGTTCATTGGCGGCGAACACCAGCATCACGCTGTGGCCTTCCTTGAACACGATGCCCTGGCCTTCGGTCGACGAAACAAAGGCGTAATCGCCCAAGCCATACACCGTCAACTTGATGTCGCGAAACTTCAATTCGAACTTGCCGCCTTCACGGCTAGGCAACACGGCGGCACGAAAATGGTCACCGACCTTGAGTTCCAGGCGCGGCTTGTCATCCACGACCAGCGCCGATTCGGTATCGATCTCGGCGATGTAAATGCCTTCCGGCGTCTGTTCAGTGATGTAAACGAAACGGGATTGAAACTGCTTGACCAACTTTGCGCGCAAATCACCCAGCACGAATAACGCGTGCATATCCAGATTACTGACTGCCAAGGAAACGCCCCCACATCAAAAAAGGCACTGACCGCCGGAGCGGGCAGCACAAAAAAACGGCCGTTACGGCTCGATCACACATTCGTAAAAAGCTGAAGAAAACCTGCCGCCACGCCATAAGACTAGTACAGAGATGCACGATGGACCTTATGCAAGGTCATCAGGCGACACAGCAAATCACAGGTTCAGCCGCCCGAGAACTCGCACCGACCCACTTCAGAGAATAACCCGGTTAAAAACGCGATTTCCGACAGCCTACACATTACATAACACCCGGAATGGAACCAGGCATCGGCTGCCAACGACAATACTAAAACAGCAACCCGGTTCAAAACCACTCGAAACGCTGCTGGCAAGTCCACAAGATCGATCGACAGGAGCTGAGCATGCAACCACGTCAACACGCCGTTATGTCGTCCCGCACTCGTTCATCATGTCCCGACGAGCGCCAATACTACTGCTTACATAACCCTAACGGGTACTCCAATTGCGTTCTTTACCAAGTAGTACCGGCCGGGCGCAATTTCTTTCATATCCTGGAAGTGACCAGCGGCAGGATCAAAGGCTTTCGCAGCACGCACTCGAAGGCCTGTGAATTGGCCAAACAGCTCGAAGCCAGCCTGAATGCAATTCACGGCGCGATGGTTTAGTCACCCGCGTGACTTTACTGCGCCGCCGCCCTTCAACTACTGCCATACTGACCCGCCCATTGAAATGTGTCCCTTGCGGGTCGCAATTCATCAGTGCAGTGACCTTGATGCAGTTAACTTGAAGGGAAGGCAATACGTGACGGAATTTGATATTGGCGAATTTTTCATCCATGGCGATGCGCGGGAAGTAGACGGTGAGTTTCAAGCGGTGATCATTATGCGAGCCAAACCACCGTTGACCGCGGTCACCACGCATCAGGTCGAAAAAGATCGTTGGTTCAAAACCGCCGACGCTGCGGCCATTGCCGGCAAAGATGCCGCCAAGGCGCTGAAGTCCGCCGTGGATTCAGGTGCACTCAATTCCTGACCTGTGTAAATCCTGAACTCTGTCGCGTCCAAGGCCTCACATGCACAACATCCCTCACCTTGCATGGAGATCCCACCATGGACGCGCCAATCCCAACGCTTGAAACCCTGTTTGAACAACTCGGCCTGGACTCGACACCCGAAGCCATCGACGCGTTTATCGTCGCGCATCCGCTGCCTGAAGACGTGAAGCTGATCGACGCCCCCTTCTGGTCGCCACAACAGGCGGCGTTTCTCAAGGAAGAACTGCGCGACGACGCCGAATGGGCAATTGCGGTGGATGAGCTGAACCAGCGCCTGCACCAGCCCCAATAACACGCCTCAATGCAGGCTGTCTGACTGCTCCAGGTGCATCAGCGCCTGCCAGGCAGCCCTGCACTCCTCGGCTTCACTGCGGCTGGCGAATGCCGTGCCGCGTTGCTCGCCGTTGAGCAACACCACCCAGCAGGCTTTCTGGCCCAGCGCACGCAGGGTTTCGGGAACACCGCTGCCGATCATTACGGCGACATCGACCTTGTTTTGCATGGAGCTTCTCCGCCACATTAGTTAGCTACCTAACAATGTTGGCCATGCTACGGTTTTATTCACGTTGGAAAAAGCTATCCCCGGAATAGCTCCATTGCATAAACAGTAACAATCCTAATGCCCAGCCTTGGCCCCTTCCGGTTTATAGCCCAGGCGCAAGCCACCCCAATGCCGCCCCTTGACCATGATCGGCACCGACAAATCGTGCATCAGTTCCCCGGTGTCGCGGGTGTAGGTCTGCAACAGCACCGCTTGCTGATGGCTGCCGCAACGAATGCCGGTACGGTCGTCAAACTTGCGTTTGGTACGGTTCTGCACGGCGTCAACCTGTGCATCGCCGGTCAGGGCATGGGAGAACGCCTTGTTATGCGTGGGCACATAGCCCTGCGGTGTGCAGGCAATCGCGAACACCAGCCCCTCATGACGCGGCAGCAATGCCTCCTGGATCGCCGGCAGCACTTGGTCGGTATAGCCATCAAAGCGCGTGTGGTATTTGCTCGGTTGGGTGTTGGGGATGGGGGTGTAGCTGCGGTCGAACAGGTCTTCCAGGCTGATGCGGTTTTGCAGGATGTCAGCCTCGAATTGTGCACCAATACGGCTCGCCCCTTCACGGGCCAGGTCGTAGATGCGCTGGTGATAGTCATCCAGCCCGACTTCAGCCAGGCGCTCACTGATGGTTTCGGCCTGCCCTTCCATTTGCACCGCGACCTCGGCCAGTTGCCGCGTCTGCTGGTCGCTCACCGATAGATCGCTGCGCATCTGCTCGACCGCGTGAAACAGGCTGTCAAGTTGCGCGCGGTTGGTGTCGGTGCCTTGGGCGATCTCGTTGACCTGCCCTTCTACGCCAGCGGCCAGGCTGGCGATATTTTCCAGGTGCTCACCCGCCTGCTCCACCTGCTCGACGCCGATGTGCAAGTCGGCGGACAGTTGACGAATCTGCTCCACGACCTGGGCGGTGCGTTGTTGAATATCGGCGACCATCACGCCGACCTCATCCGTCGCCGTGGCCGTACGCCCGGCCAGGCCACGCACCTCATCGGCCACTACGGCAAAGCCGCGCCCGTGCTCACCGGCGCGCGCCGCTTCAATGGCGGCGTTCAGCGCGAGCAAGTTAGTCTGGCTGGCAATGGACTGGATCACCAGGGTCACACGCTGGATCTCTTCACTGCGCTGGCTCAGCGCTTCGATCAACTCTCGGCTAGCATTGGCGCGCAGGCGCAGTTGGTGCATGCGGGTGATCGATTGGGCCAACACTTCGCGCCCTTCCGTGCTGCGCTGGTGCGCCTGGCTGGCCGCGCCCAAGGCCTGCCGGCTGAGTTCAGAGGTGACTTGCTCGGTGTCGATCATCACTTCGGCGCTGCTGACAATTTGCCTGGCGGCGCCTAATTGCGATTGCACGCGCGCGGCCAGTTGCTTGACCGAATAGGCCACGCCGGCAGCGGAAAGCGCGTTATGACTGGTGGTGTAGGAAAGATCGCGAGTCAGCTCACCCAGTGCATCAATCGCCAGGGGCGGCGCGACACCCGGCACTCGGGCTTTGAGCGCAGGCAGCCAGATCACCAGCAAAGCCAGTGGCAGGCACAGGTACAGCGGCAAACCGGCAAACGAGAGGCCCAGCAAAACCAGCACCAGCGCGGTGCTCTGCATAAGCGGCGTCAGCCAGCCGGGCAGCACACGCACCACCGATTGCGGTGGCGCTGCTGCGCCCATCAGAGATCCGTCTCCAGCCATCGTCGTCACCCCACTGTTTGTCGTTATTGTTGCTGCATTAAACGCCACTATAGAGCCATTATCCATGGGCCTTTCGTGGGGGGCTTGCAGCAGATCAATAGACAGGGGCGTAACGGGTGTTTCTTCGGGCATCACAGCTGCGATGCCCGACTTCAGCGGATCAGGCCTGGCGCTGGTGCTTGTCGATCTGCTCGTGGCGCTCTTGCGCTTCGATGCAGTATTTGGTGGTCGGGCTGATCAGCAGGCGCTTGAGGCCGATAGGCTCGCCGCTGTCATCACACCAGCCAAAAGAATCTTCCTTGATGCGCTCCAGGGCACGCTCAAGCTGCGGCAGCATGCGCTGGTCGCGGTCGATGGCGTTTACCAGCCAGGTGCGCTCTTCTTCCACAGAGGCAGCGTCAGCCGGGTCCGCCGGGGTGTCCAGGCTTTCGATGGCGATGCGGTTCTGCTCAATGCGCTCGTGGTGTTCCACTTTCATGTCTTGCAGCAACTTCTCGAAAAAAGCGTGCTGTTCGGCATTCATGTAGTCATCCGCCGGCATGGCCAGCAACTTTTCCTTTGTCATTGATTTCTCTATAAAAAATACGTGCATTAAGGCGAATAAGGGAGCGTTCCGGCAGACCTTCGCAGGCCTCGGAAAGGCGCCGTCCATTTCAAGCGCCACCCGGCACTCAATTTACGAGGGGCGGCAGTCTAAGGCCGACTTGAGGGCTCAGCAACTGAAAAGACAGGCAATTTTTCCCAATTAACCCCCAAAGGCACCAGGACGGGCTTGGCGAACGGTTATCGGAGTGCGTTTATAGCAAGAAATTCAGTGCTGTGGAGCTATATAGAAGACAAACGGTTAGAACTGATGCGTACAGATCCAAATGTGGGAGCGGGCTTGCTCGCGAATGCTGAGTGTCAGGCAGTACACCTGGCACTGATACACCGCCTTCGCGAGCAAGCCCGCTCCCACATTTTGCTTCTCTGCCAGCTGCAAATCCGCTTCAGCGCTTGAGCTTGCGCTTGTTGCGGTACTGGTCGATCACCACCGCAATCACGATGATCAAGCCCTTGATGATGTCCTGGATATACGCATCCACCCCCACAAAGGTAAACCCGCTGGCCATCACCCCGAGGATCAGCGCGCCGATCACGGTGCCGGTGATGCGCCCTACCCCGCCTGCCAGGCTGGTGCCGCCGATCACGGCCGCCGCAATCGCATCCAGCTCATAGGACATGCCCATGCCGGCCTGGCCGGTGGCAGCCCGTGCCGAGGCCACCACACCGGCCAGGCCCGCCAGCAGACCGGCGATGCTGTAGACGATGATCAGGTGACGCTTGACGTTGATGCCCGAGGTGCGCGCCGCCTGCATGTTGCCGCCGATGGCGTAGGTGTACTTGCCATATTTGGTGTAGCGCAGGGCGATATGGAAGATCACCGCCACCACCAGGAAGATAATCACCGGCATCGCACCATGGCCGATGGCCGTGTACGAATCCGAGAGCATGCTCACCGGCTGGCCTTCGGTGTAGTAGCGCGCCAGGCCACGGGCCGAGACCATCATGCCCAGGGTCGCAATAAACGGCGGAATGCCGGTCACCGCAATGATACTGCCGTTGATTGCCCCCGCCAGCAGCCCGACACCCAGGCCCATGGCCACCGGAATCCACACGGGCAAGTCGGTCAGGCTGGGAAACACCGCCCGGGAAAAGTCCGAGGTTTGCGCCAAGCTGGCGGCGATCATCGCCGATAACGCCAACACCGAGCCGGACGACAAGTCGATACCGGTGGTGATGATCACCTGGGTCACGCCAATCGCCAGCAGGCCGATGATCGACACTTGCAGGATCATCAGCACCAGACGCTGGGAGTTCATCAGGAAGCTCTGGTCGTGCACGATCCAGCCGAACAGTTCAAACACCAGGCCGATGCCGATCAACACCAGGAAGATACTCAGCTCGGTGGGTAAACGCCGACGGTGCTTGACCGGTGCCGTGGCAGGCTTGTTGTCTGTTATTGCGTTCATAGCCAATCACCTTCTTATTCTGTGCGGTTCGTCAGTGGACTACGGTCATACCGGAAGCCAGCTGCATGACTTTTTCCTGGGTCGCATCGGCGCGGTCCAGGGTGCCCATCAGTTCGCCTTCGTGCATCACCATCACCCGGTCGCTCATGCCCAGCACTTCCGGCAGCTCCGAGGAAATCATGATCACCGCCATGCCTTCGCTGGCGAGGAAGGAAATCAAGCGATAGATCTCGGCCTTGGCGCCCACGTCGATGCCACGGGTCGGCTCGTCGAGGATCAGCAGGCGCGGGTTGGTCATCAGCCAGCGCGCCAACAAGGCTTTTTGCTGGTTGCCGCCGGACAGGGTGTCGATGCACTGCTCCAGTGACGGGGTTTTCACCCGCAGCTTCTTGCACATGTCTTCGCACAGCGCGCGCAGGGCTTTCTGCTGGATAAAACCGTTACCCGAGTAATGCGGCAACACGGCCATCTCCATGTTCTCCAGCACCGACAGGCACGGGAACAGGCCACTGAGCTTGCGGTCCTCGGTCAACAGCGCAAAGCCCTTCTCGATGGCCATGTGCGGGTCGGTGATGCGCACCGCTTTGCCGTCGAGGGTGATCTGGCCGCTGGAACTTGGCGTGATGCCGAAAATGGTCTCCGCCACGTTGGTACGCCCCGAGCCCATCAACCCGGCGATGCCGAGAATTTCACCGGCATGCAGGTCGAACGATACGTCCTTGAACACGCCGTCCAGGCTCAAGTCGCGCACCGACAAGAGCAAATCGCCGATGGGCGTCTCGCGCACCGGGAACAACTGGCTCAGTTCGCGGCCGACCATCATCGAGATCAGGCTGTCGCTGTTCATGCTGTCGGCGCGCTGCAGGCCGATGTACTGGCCGTCGCGGAACACCGCCACTTCGTCGGCGATGGCAAACACTTCGTTCATTTTGTGCGTGATGTAGACGATGCCTTTGCCCTGCGACTTGAGGTCGGCAATGATCGAAAACAGGTGGGCCACTTCCTTTTCGGTAATGGCTGAAGTCGGTTCATCCATGATCAGGATGTCGGAGTCGTAGGACACCGCCTTGGCAATCTCGACCATCTGCCGCTCGGCGATGCTGAGGTTGCCGACCTGTTCTTCCGGGTCCAGGTTGATGCGCAAACGGGCCAGTAACTCGGCGGTGCAGCGGTGCATTTCGCGGTGGTTGACCATGTGCAGGCTATTGAGCTGCTCGCGGCCGATCCAGATGTTCTCGGCGATGCTCATGTGCGGCATCAGGTTGAGTTCCTGGTGGATCATCGCGATCCCGGCCTTCTGCGCCGCCAGCGGTGTTTCAAACACAATCGGCTTGCCGCGCAGGCGGATTTCACCGGCGTCGGGCTGGTAGATGCCGGCGATGATTTTCATCAACGTCGACTTGCCCGCACCGTTCTCGCCCATCAGCGCCAGTACCGAACCGGGGCGCACGCGCAGTTGCACATCGGCCAGGGCCACGACGCCGGGAAAGCCTTTGCTGATGTTGACGATTTCCAGCAGGTAGGGTTCTTCCGGCAGCGCGGGCTGGAGACCGGGGGGCTGCGAGACAGTGGCTTGAGCGAGCATAGAAAAGTACCTCGACTGCAGGGCGACCGTGGCCGCCCTGCCGGCTTATTGTTGTTGTGTGCGGGCTACTTGAAGTCTTTTACGTTGTCCGGCGTGATCAGCTGGAACGGGATCACCACGTTCTGCTCGATGGGCTCGTTTTTAGCCATCTTGCGCGCGGTTTCCACCGACTTGTCGGCCTGGCCTTTGGCGTCCTGGAAGGCCGACACGGTCATGTCGCCCTTGGTGATCGCATTGAGGCCGTCCGGCGTGCCGTCGACACCGGCGATCAGCACGCCTTTTTTGCCCGCCGACTTCAGCGCCATGGATGCACCAATGGCCATCTCGTCATTGTTGGCCAGTACCGCGTCAAAATCGCGGCCCTGGGTCAGCCAGTCGTTGACCAGGGTCATGCCCTTGTCACGCAACCAGATGCCGGTCTGTTCCTGCTCGATCTTGATGCCCGGGTACTTGGTCAACACTTCCTTCACGCCCTTGGTGCGGTTGGTAGTGGAGTTGTTCGCCAGGTCGCCCAACAGAATCACAATGTTGCCCTTGCCGCCGAGTTTTTCGGCGATGTATTGCATCTGCAGTTTGCCAGCCTCGACGTCATCGGACACCACTGCTGCCACGCCTGGGGCCAGAGTCGGGCTGTCCGGGCGGCGGTTGACGAACACCAGCGGGATTTTCGCCGCGGTGGCGGCCTTGATGATGTTGGCGGTCGATGCGGTGTCCACCGGGTTGACGATAATCGCGTCGACCTTCTGGCTGATGAAGTTTTCGACCTGGCTCAGCTGCTTGACCACATCGGCGCGCGCATCTTCAAACTGCAATTGCACACCATCGCCCTTGGGATAGGACTTGGCTTGCTTGTCCATGTCCTCACGCAGGTAGGTCAGGAAGGTGTCATCAAAGGCGGACATGGTCACGCCAATCTTGAGGTCGGCGGCCGAGGCAAAACCACTGGCCAGCAACATGGACAGGGCCAGCGCGGTAAAACGGATCGGGGTCTTCATGAACGGTCTGTCTCCACTTTCTTGTTGGTTTTTTGGACGTTGCGTTTATCAGCGTTCGGCGGGCAGTCGAACCACCGGTGCCCCCGGGATGCAGCAGACCAGCGCGCCGTGGTTTTCGACGCACAGCACATTAAGGAAGGAGAAGTAGAACGGCCGGGCGCGGGGCAGACCGCGTGGCGCTGAGGCAGGGCGTAAAACTCGCAGTACAGCGTTGAAGATTTTCATCTGACGGTACCTGGTTGTTTTTGATCTTGTTTTTGTTGAGCCGTGCGAATCGAGTTCGAACGTACTTTATGCAACCTGGAAAAGACTGTATTAGAAAATAATTTCCATATCAACATGTTTTAGAATTTTATTCTATTTTTGTCGAAACCACCTGCTGGCGCTCGGCGCTGAGGCGTGCGGCGTCCAATATACGGGTGGTTTCCAGCGCGTCATAGGCGCTGACCGGCAGTGGCCCCTGCCCATGTACGGCCAGTTGCAACTGGCGATAGAACTGCGTCCAGCAGCCCTTCTCGGACGGCACCCGCTCGCGTTCTTCACCTTGCTCAAACCAGCCCCAGCGTCGATGCTCCTCGGCGCCCCAGTGCTCGCCTTCGGTTTTCGGTGACTTGCCGGCCATCAGTGCGTCTTCCTGGCCGTCCAGCCCATCGACGGTGTAACACCCCAGGGTGCCGCTGACGCGAAAACGCGGGGCCTGGCTGTTTTGCAGGGCGTTACCCCACAAATGGGAAATCACGCCATTGGCGTGGGTCAGGGACACAAAGAAGCCGTGATCGAGGGTCGGGTGTTCAGGGCTGAACTGCAATTGCGCGAATACCCGGTCCACCGGGCCGAACAATTGCAGCGCCTGGTCTACCAAGTGGCTGCCCAGGTCACGCAACCAGCCGCCGCCGCTGGCGTTGCCGACGGCCTGCGGGCTGTAGCGTTCGACGCGGGATTCAAAGCGTGTGATCTCACCCAGTGCACCGGCGTCGATCAACTTGCGCAGGGTCAGGTAATCCGAATCCCAGCGGCGATTCTGGTAGACGCTGAGCAGCGAGCCCTGGCGCTCGGCGGCGGTAATCAGCGCCTGGGCCTGTTCGGCGTTACTGGCGAAGGGTTTGTCGCTGACCACCGCCACGCCGTGCTCGATGGCTTCCAGCACCAGCGCCGGGCGGCCTTTGAGGGTGGTGGAAATCACCAGCGCATCCACGCCGGCTTCGACGATCTGGCCAATACTGTCAAAGGCCCTTACGCCCGGAAGGTCGGCACTCAATTGCTGGCGGCGCTCCGCTGAACGGGTCACCACGCCAACAAAAGTCGCACCGGGCAAGGTTGCAATCAGCGGCGCATGAAAGAAGCGCCCTCCGTGGCCGTAGCCGACTAGTCCGATTCGCATAGTTCACTCCTTAATATGAAGTGCAAACCCAATCAAAAATGTGGGAGCGGGCTTGCTCGCGAATGCGGTATGTCAGACACAAATGCTTTAACTGATACACCGCATTCGCGAGCAAGCCCGCTCCCACACTGACTGCATTCCACCCGTCAGATTGTGATTCAGCCGTAAAAGTGCGGACGCTCCGGCAAGCTCACCTTCACGATCTGCTCACTGTTCTGCGCCTCGATGCACGCATCCGCCGCCACTGCCGCCGCAAACCCGTCCCAGGCCGAAGGCCCGCCGACCTGGCCGGCACGCACGCTGTCGATAAACGCCTGCAATTCCACGTCGTAAGCCCCGATAAACCGGTCCTTCCAGTCCATCAAAATGGCATTCGACAGCTTCGCGCCACTGCGCATTTGCACCTGCGAAGGCTCCGGCAGTTTGGCAATGCCAGTCTCCCCCACCACTTCACACTGGATGTCGTAGCCGTACTGGCAGTTCACGAACACTTCCACATCGATGCGCGTGCCCTTGGCGGTTTCCAGCAGCACGATCTGCGGGTCGCGCAGGTGGGCCAGGGCTTTGCTCGATTTGCGCGGGAACACCACCTGCACCGACACATAGTCATCGTTGAGCAACCAACGCAACACATCCAGCTCGTGGATCAAGGTGTCGGTGATCGCCATATCGGTCTTGTAGTTCTCGCCCACCGTCGGGTTGCGGTGCGCGCAATGCAGCATCAGTGGCTCGCCGATCTGGCCGCTGTCGATCACGGCCTTGAGGGCGCGATAACCCTCGTCATACGGGCGCATAAAGCCCACTTGCACCAGGCGCTTGCCATAGGCCAGTTCAGCGTCGACGATCTTGCGGCAACCTTGCGCCGTCACCGCCAGCGGTTTTTCGCAGAACACCGGCTTGCCGGCGGCGATGGCGGCCAGTACGAACTCTTCGTGGCTCGGCCCCCAGGACGTGACGAGAATGGCTTCAACCTGCGGCGAGTTGATCAGCGCGTGGCCATCGGCGTAGACCTCGGCGGCAAGCTTCAAATCAGCGACGACCTTGGCGGCTTGCTCAAGGTTGATGTCGGTCACCGCCACCACCTGGCTATTGAGCAAGGTCTGGCTGCAACGACGGATATGGTCACGGCCGATAGCGCCAGTGCCAATCACTCCAAGCTTTAACGACATACACAACTCCTCTTGTTATTAGTACTGCCGGGCCTTGGCCAGCTGTTCATTGAGTTTTTTCGCGGCGGCATTCGTGCGTTCACTGGTGGACACTTGCGCCACGCCCACACGCCACCACGACAGGTAGCCGTGGACCATGGTTTTGGGCAGAACCTTGATATCAATCAGCGTGGACACCGTTTGCGTGCGCGCATCGGCCAGGGCCGCTTCAAGCTGCTCCACGCTGCTGACCTTGTAGGTCTTGCAACCATAGGCTGCCGCGCTCATGGCGAAATCCACCGGCACCAGGCCGCCATCGAGCTTGCCGCTCTCGGGGTTACGAAAGCGGAACTCGGTGCCGAAGCTGTCCATGCCGTTGCCGATCTGCAGGTTGTTGATGCAGCCGAACGCCATGTTGTCGAGCAGCACCACGTTGATCTTGCGTCGCTCCTGGATCGAGGTGGCCAGTTCCGAGTGCAGCATCATGTAGGAGCCGTCGCCAACCAGCGCATACACCTCCTTGCTCGGCTCGGCCAGCTTCACACCGAGGGCGGCGTTGATCTCGTAGCCCATGCACGAATAGCCATATTCAACGTGATAAGTGTTGACGCCCTTGCTGCGCCAGGCGCGTTGCAAATCGCCGGGCAGGCTGCCGGCGGCGGCGACGATGATCGCGTCGTCGGCCAGGGTGTCGTTCAACACGCCAAGCACACGGCTCTGGGTCAGGCACGAACCGGTCAGTTCGATAAATTCGCGCAATACGGCGCGGTCCAGATGGTCATCCACCTCGGGCACAAAATCGTCGCCGTGGTATTGCACCTGGTGCACGCGATCCACTTCCGCGTCCAGTTGCGCCTTGGCGTCGCGGACCTGCTCGCCCCAGCCGGCACGGTAGTCGCCCAAGGCATCGGCCAACGCTTCGAGGGCAACCTGTGCATCGGCCAGCACTTGCACGCCGTCGAGTTTCAACGCGTCGCACGGGCTGATATTGAGGTTGAGAAACTTCACCTCGGCATGCTTGAACAGCGACTTGGACGAGGTGGTGAAGTCGGTATAACGCGTGCCGATGCCGATGATCAGGTCCGCCTCGGGCGCCAGCAGGTTCGCCGCCAGACACCCGGTTTCACCGATGCCACCGACGTTCAGCGGATGGCTGGATACCACCGCACTCTTGCCCGCCTGGGTTTCGGCGAAGGGAATCTCAAAACGCTCGGCAAACGCTTGCAGGGCCGCATTCGCACCGGAGTACTTCACCCCGCCGCCACAGATGATCAGCGGCTTGCGCTTGCCCCGGAAGGCCGCCAGCGCATCACTGATCATCGCCGCCGTCGCCGGCCGACGTTCGATACGGTGCACACGCTTTTGCAGGAAATAATCCGGGTAGTCCCAGGCTTCGGCCTGCACGTCCTGCGGCAGCGCCAGGGTCACGGCGCCGGTTTCGGCCGGGTCTGTGAGCACGCGCATGGCATGGATCGCCGCCGTCATCAGTTGCTCGGGGCGGTTGATACGGTCCCAGTATTTGCTCACCGAGCGGAACGCATCGTTGGTGCTGATGCTCAGGTCGTGGAATTGCTCGATCTGCTGCAACACCGGGTCCGGCTGGCGGCTGGCGTACACATCGCCGGGCAACAGCAGCAGCGGGATCCGGTTGGCCGTGGCGGTGGCCGCCGCGGTGAGCATATTCGCCGCACCGGGGCCTACCGAGGCGGTGCACGCATAGATCTTGCGGCGCAGGTGCTGCTTGGCGAAACCGATGGCGGCATGGGCCATGCCCTGCTCGTTACGGCCCTGATGCACCACCAGGTCGCCGCTGTCCTGCTCCAGCGCCTGGCCCAGGCCGAGCACATTGCCGTGGCCGAAAATCGTGAACACACCGGCGACAAACTTGCTCTGCACGCCGTCGACTTCGATGTATTGGTTATCCAGGAACTTCACCAGGGCCTGGGCCATGGTCAGTCTTGTTGTGGTCATCACTTGCACCTTGTGTGAATGCAATTGGGTTGATTAACACTGCTTCAATGTGGGAGCTGGCTGGCTTGCTCCCACAGGTTAATCGGCGTCAGGTTCGGGGGTTTTGCAGGTGGGCGATACTGGCCCCGATGGCCTGCTGGATATCCGCCAGCCCATGCACACTCTCGGCAAACGGCTCAAACGACAGGTAACCGCCGTACCCGCTGCTGAGCAACGTGTCGATCTGCGCGGCATTGCCGAGGATATCGCCCTCGCCCACCAGCACGCGGTGGCCGTCACGAATCGAATTGAGCGGCGCTTCGGCGTCTTCTACGCCAGAGATATGCACCAGGCCCGTCAATTGCGGGAAGAACTCCTGCTCGCTGGCCAGGTGGTGGTGGAAGGTGTCATGCACCAGCCGGAACACATCCAGGCCGCCAATCGACTGAATGGCGTCCACCGCCACGCGCTTGCGGCGCAGGGCACATTCTTCAAAGCCCAGCGGCTCGATGAACCCGAGGATGCCGTACTCGCGCAGGATCGGCGCCAGCTCGCTCAGCGCCGTGCGCAAACCGGCGGCACGCTGGGCTTCGTTGCGCGTATCGCCGCGTTCATTCAACGGGCACATCACCAGGCCCTGCGCGCCGCATTCACGGGCATAAGTGGCGAGTTTGATCGCCTGGGCGCGACGCTCGTCATTCCACACGTCAAACGGGTACAGCGCATTGATCGACAGCACCGTGATGCCCTGCACCGCGCACAATTCACGCACGCGGCTGGCCGGGGTGCCGTATTCGATTTCATGGCCTTTAAGGTCGTTGCGAATCTCGATGGCATCGCACTTGAGGGCCGCGGCCAACTGGATAAAGTCCGGCAACGACAGGTTGGGGGCGACCATGCGGTTAAGGGCAAAACGTAGCGGCGACTTCATTGTTGTTGTTCTCCGTCCAAAACCGTTTAGAGGTCCAGCAGCCAGCTGTGCTGCGGGTCGTTATGGAAATGCCAGGCGCGTTTTGGCCCGGCCATCACGTTGAGGTAATACGATTCATAGCCATACGGCACGCTGACCGGGTGATACCCCTTGGGCACCACCACCAGGTCGCTGTTTTCCACGGCCATGGCCTGGTCGATGCTGCGATCGTCGGTGTACACGCGCTGGAACACAAAGCCCTGCGGCGGGTTGATCTGGTGGTAATAGGTTTCTTCCAGAAAGCTCTGGTGCGGCAGGTCGTCGGTGTCGTGTTTGTGCGGCGGGTAGCTCGACGAGTGCCCGGACGGCGTGCGTACTTCCACCACCAGCAGCGAATGGGCCGGCTCGCTGTCAGGCAGGATGTCGCACACGTAGCGGGTGTTGGCGCCTTTGCCACGCACGCTGCGTTTGCACTGCTCGGGGCGAATCAGCCGCGGTTCAAAGCCAGGCGCACCGGGCGCGGCGCAGACGGCAATCTGCACGTCGCTCAAGGCGGTAATCTGCGCATCGGTGCCGGGCGGCAGGTACGCGGCGAACGGGGATTTGTCTTCGAACACCGACTGGCGGTCGCCAAGGTTCTGCCAGTTAAAGCCTTCGCCTTCGATATTGACGCGACCGCTGAGCAGCACCAGGCACAGCTCTTGGTCCCCGGCGGTGACCGGCAGGGTTTCGCCCAGGCTCAGTCGATAAGCGGAAAAACCCACGTACTCCAGGCGCCCTGCTTCCAGGGCCACCATGGTTTGCCCGCGTTTGCTGCTTTTGACCAACAGGCTCATCACTTAGTCCTCTCGTTGAGCAGCGCGCGCAGGGTGTCGTAGCCTTTTTTGGCATAGATATAGCTGGGCGCCACGGCCGGATCCTGCTCGGCTTCGACCACCAGCCAGCCCTTGTAGTGGGCAGCCAGCAGCACATCGAGCAACTCGGCAAAATCGATGTCGCCATCGCCGGGCACCGTGAACGTGCCGTTGACGATGCAGTCAGGGAAGCTCCACATCTGGTTGCGCGCCAGTTGCACCACCGGCTTGCGCACGTCCTTGAAATGCACGTGGCAGACGCGGTCGATGTGTTTACGCAGGACCTCCAGGGGTTCGCCGCCGCCCATGTAGCAATGGCCGGAATCGAACAGCAGGCCGACTTCCGGGCCCGTTCGTTTCATCAACTGGTCAATGTCTTCAGGGGATTCGACGTAGGCGCCCATATGATGGTGATACGCCAGGCGCACGCCTTGGGACAGGGTGAAACGCGCCAGCTCCGTGAGCTTGTCGGCGTAGTCCTGCCAGGCATGCTCGCTGTGAAAACGCGGGCGTTCGATCAGGCGCACCTTCGAGCCCTGGATCGAGTCGGCGACTTCGCCGTACACCAGCACGTTGGCGCCATTGAGTTTAAGCAGCTCGACATGCCCGGCGATGGCTTCGATTTCTTCGGCCACCGAACGGCGCGCCAGGCGGCTGGAATACCAGCCGGAGACCAGCGCCAGGTCATAGGGGCGCAGCACATCACCAACGCCCTTGGCGTCTTTGGGGAACTTGCCGTTGAGTTCAAACCCTTCGTAGCCGATTTCCTTGCCTTCACTGAGCGCAGTGCTCAGCGGCGTTTCACCGCCCAGGGCCGGCAGGTCGTCGTTGCTCCAGGAGATCGGGTTGATGCCAATTCGGATTGCGGGCATGGCTGCACCTTTTGTTTTTATCTGACTTAAGCCTGGTTAGATCTGCTTAATGTGGGAGCTGGCTTGTGTGGGAGATGGCTTGCCTGCTCCCACAAAAAGCCAGCTCCCACATTTGACCGTGTTTAATTTCTGGAACTGCGCCAGGCATTGATGAGCTGCTCGAACGTGGCCTGCACCTGCTCAATCAACCCTTCATCATCAATCTCCCCCGCCATCCACGCACGGCTTGGCTCCTGGAAGATCGTACGGCCCACCGCGAACCCACGGCAGGTGGTGCTTTGGCTGGCTTGCTGAAAGCCATCGGCCAGAAACTGCGCCGAAGCATTCAGACCCAGCAGCACCACGCCACGGCAATACGGATCACGCTCGTGGATCAATTCGTCGAGCTTTTTCCAGTCTTCGGCCGACTGCGCCTCTATCTTCCACCACGCCGGGTAAATGCCCAGGTTGTACAGGCGCTTGAGGCTGCGATAGAGCACATCGGGATAGGTCGACGGGTGATCCTTGGGCGGCACGACTTCCAGCAGCAGCTCATGGCCGCTGACCAGGGACGCCTCGTACACCGCCTTGAGTTGCGCCTCTTGCTCCAGACGCAGCATCGGCTCGTCGTCGGGGTGGAACTGCACCAGGCACTTGATGATTTGCTCCTGGGGCCAGGCAATCAGGTTGCTGCCCACCGAGCGGCCATGTTCAAACGCCAGCGGCCGCGAGTTCTGCACCTCGACCGGGCGGGCGATCCACCAGCCACGGCCGCTGGCGGCATTCAATGCGTCCTGGCCGAAACGCTGGTCGGCCAGCAGGCCCACATCGGCTTCGATGCCCTGCTGCGCCAGCTTGGTTTCCACACGTTCGATGGCCTGGATAAACAGCTGCTTGATGTCGCTGATGCGGGCCAGGTCCTGGCCGCCTTTTTGCGCCAGGTCCACCAGTTGCCAGCGGTGGTCGAAGGCAAACACAAACAACTGTTTCCAGGTTTTGCGCGGCACCGTGACGCGGTGCAGGCGTTGCAGGGTCACGTCCTGGTCCGGCCGGGTGATGGGCACCGGGCTGTTGAACAGGTAATCCAGTTCGGCCGGCGTCGGCATGGCCGGCGCGCAAGCGTGGCGGGACACGACCAGGCCGCCGCAGGCGTTGGCCAACTGGCTGCAACGCTCATCGCTGGCATCATTGATCCAGCCACTGAGGAAGCCGGACATGAAGGCGTCACCGGCACCCAGCACATTCAGCACTTCAACCCGCACGCCGGGGTAAATCGCGCCGTCTTCCAGGCGCGCCGGGATGGCGCCGTGGATCACCGTGCAGCCTTGCGGGCCGAGCTTGACCACCAGGGTCGCCGGGGTCAGTTCACGCACGGTGCGCAACGCCGTCAGCAGGTCTTCACTGCCACCGGCGATCAAGAACTCTTCTTCAGTGCCGACGATCAGGTCGAAACGCGGCAGGATGTTCTGCACGTGCTGGCTAACGTTCTGGTCGGCAACAAACCGCGTTTCGCCATCCGCCTTGCCCGCCAGGCCCCACAGCACCGGGCGGTAGTCGATATCCAGCACGCGCTTGACGTTGTGCTTGGCGGCGTAATCCAGCGCCTGGATGCTGGCCTTGTACACGCCGTCGGTGGAGAAATGTGTGCCGGTGATCAGCAAGGCTTTGCTGGAGGCGATAAAGGCCTCGCTGATGTCTTCGGCGCGCAGGGCCATGTCGGCGCAGTTTTCGCGGTAGAACACCAGCGGGAAGGTTTCGCGGTCTTTAAGCCCCAGCAATACCAGGGCGGTGAGGCGTTCCGGGTCGACCTTGATACCGCTCACATCACAGCCTTCACGGGCCAGGGATTCGAGCAGGAAACGGCCCATATGGTCATCGCCCACGCGGCTCAACATCGCCGACTTGAGGCCCAGCCGCGCCGTGCCGAAGGCGATATTGGCGGAGGAACCGCCGAGGTACTTGGCAAAGCTGGACACGTCCTCAAGCCGCGCACCGACTTGCTGTGCATAGAGGTCGACGCCCAGGCGCCCGAGGCAAATCAGATCCAATTGACGCCCACTGGCAAAACGAGTCTGGCCCATGCTGGCTCCTGTTATTTTTATCAGCCTGCGTGGTGCCGCCGTGGTGACGGCACACGCTCTTGGTGCAAGCAGACTAGAACGTCCGGCGGCGGCAATCAATATTTATTCCATAATTATTTTTAGTGGAATATTTTTTCCAATAAGCCAGCATAATGGCATGCCAGCCGCCGTGCATCGTTTCAGCAGCCCACGGGCGCCGTGATGCCGAGGTATTTTTTTGCGCCTACCCTGTAGACTTGCGTCACCCATCAGCGCATCAGACGAACACGCCAGAAGGATTGCCCATGTCCCGCACAGATCCCGAGACCACCCTGGAAGATACGATCGCCAGCCCTCCGATCAATGCCGAACGCCTGTTGCAGCTGATCACGGACGAATACGAAAGCCTGCCGCGCCAGCTCAAACGCATTGCCAGCTACATGAGCCAGCAGAGCGACCGCATCATGGTCGACCGCATCAGCGACATCGCCCGCGAATGCGAAGTGCACCCTTCGGCCATCGTGCGGTTTTCCCAGCGCTTCGGTTTCAGTGGGTTCAGCGAGATGCAGGCGCTGTTTCGCGAGGCCTACACCCACAAGACCACGCCGGTGCAGAACTACCAGCAGCGCATCCGCAGCATGATCGCCAACAAGTCGCAGAAGGCCAGTGGCGGCGACCTGGCGCGTGAGTGCGTGAATGCCACCCTCTCCGGCATTGAGCGCCTGGGGCTGGAGCTCGATGATGTGGCGTTCGAGAAGGCGGTGGACCTGGTGGTCAACGCCGACAATATCTACGTGGTGGGTGTGCGCCGCTCGTTTGCCGTGGCCGATTACCTGGTCTACAACCTGCAGCACACCAACAAGCGCATCCACCTGATCTCGGGCCTGGGCGGCAGTTATCGCGAGCAGATGCGCAGCGTGCGCGCCAATGACCTGGTGATCGCGATCAGCTTTACGCCCTACGGTAAAGAGACCCAGCATTGCCTGCGCATCGCCCAGCATCATCAGGCCAAGACCCTGATCATCACCGACAGCAACCTGTCGCCCCTGGCTAAACGGGCGAACGCGGTGTTGTTGGTGAATGAGGGGTCGTCGTTTGCCTTCCGCTCCTTGAGCGCCACGTTGTGCCTGTGCCAGGCGTTGTTTATTGCCGTGGCGTATCGGTTGGAGTTGAAGGTGGATGAGATTCATGAGCAGGTCGGCTTCGACGACTGACCTGCCGGCAACACGGGTCTCCTGTGGTAGCTGGCTTGCCTGCCAAGCGGCAATCAAGCCCCCTTTAACAATGTCGCCAGAACCCGACCGTGAAAGCGGATCTGCGCCAGGGTCAGCGCGGTGTAGCCGATGATCACCGCCGGCGGCAGGCTGGCCTCATCACAGAACTTGCCCAACGGCTGCAAGGTCAGGCCGACGGCGGCAGCGCGGCTGCAAAAGTCCGCCTCGCCGACGCCCGTCGGCAACCACAGCACAAAATGCAACCCGGCCTGCTGGCCGCTGACCGTGCAGCCCTGCGGCAGGCAGGCGAGCAACGCATCGCGGCGTGCCTGATAGGCTTGGCGTGAAGCGCGCAAATGCCGCACGAATGCCCCGCTGCCCAGGAACTCCACCAGGCCCAACTGATCCGTAGCGCCCACCGAATGCCCGGTCAATTGTGAGGTGCGCAACAACCCGGGCCGCAGCGCCCTGGGCACCACCATGAAGCCCACACGCAAGCCGGGAAACAGGTTCTTGTTGAAGCTGCCGCAGTAGATCACTCGGTCGCCGGAATCGAGGGATTTGAGCGCGGCCAGTGGCGCGCTGTTGTAGTTGTATTCGCTGTCGTAATCGTCTTCGACCACCCAGGCGTCAGCGCGGGCAGCCCAGTCCAGCAATGCCAGGCGGCGCGAGACCGACAGTGTCATGCCCAACGGCGCCTGGTGCGCAGGCGACACGTAAGCCAGCCGCGCCGTGGCTGGGAGCTGGGCGGTGTCGAGGCCGTCGGCTGTGATCGGGATCGATTGAACCCGCGCACCGGCCAGGCTGAACAGGCGCCGAGCGGGCTTGTAACCTGGGTCTTCGACGCACGCCGTGTCGCCGAGCTTGAGCAAAGTGCGCGCGATCAGGTCAAGGGCGTGACGAATGCCCGTGGTCACAATCACTTCATCCGCCTCGCAATGCATGCCGCGGTAACTGCGCAGGTAGTCGGCGATTTGCTCGCGCAACGCCGGCAACCCGGCCGGGTGGGCGGCCTCCAGGGCACCCGGCCCCGCCGCCAGCAAACCTCGGGAAATACAGCGTGCCCAGGTTTTCAAGTCGAACAGGCCGGCATCCGGGCGCCGGGCCACAAAGGGCACGTGGCTTTGCACGCCTGCATCGGACTGATCAGGCACGGCCAGGCGGCGTCGGTGGCTGCTCGGCGTTGGGGCCGCAATGAATTGCTCAGGGATCACCGCACTCACCCGCGTACCGGAGCCCGCCACGCGCTCTACGTAGCCCTCGCTGTGCAGGCGCTCGAACGCCGCTTCCAGGGTGCCACGCGATACCAGCCAGCGTTCGGCCAGGCTGCGGGTCGACGGCAAACGGCTGCCCGCCGGCAACTGCCGGTTGAGGATCGCGGCGCGCAATGCGTCGTAAGCGCCCTGCTGTTTACCGGCGTCCAGGGAGTCCGGGCGCGGCAGGTCGAGGGTGGCGGCGGTTTTGCCTCGGGGCATAAGTGGTCCAGTGCTTTAAGCAATAAGTGGCTCAAAGGATTAAACCACAAAGTCGTTAGAGTTCAGGCTCTACTCGTTAGTGAAGAAGCTTCCCATGACTCAACGCGCCCTCTCCACCGGGTTTTGGCTGGTCCTGTTGACGGTGCTGATCGCCCTGCCCCGCCTGACCCTCGACCTGCACTTGCCGGCCCTGCCCGCCATGGCCGACTACTTCCACAGCAGCGACAGCCAACTGCAACTGACCCTCACGCTGTACACCCTGGGTTCGGCGATTTCCCTGCTGGTCAGCGGCCCGTTGACCGACCGTTTCGGTCGGCGCCCGGTCTTGCTGGCCGGGCTGCTGCTGTACGTGGTGGCAACCGTGACCTGCGCCCAGGCCGACAGCCTCGGCGTGCTGGTGATCGCCCGGCTGTTCCAGGCCCTCGGCGGTTGCTGCACCACGGTGATCGGCCGCGTGATCGTGCGCGATTACTTCGATCGCCACGAACAGGCGCGCCTGCTGGGCTTGATCTCCATGGCTATGGCGATCTCGCCGATGGCCGCGCCGGTGCTTGGCAGCCTGATGCTGCCCTTGATCAACTGGCGTGGCTTGTTTGTGCTGCTGGCCATGATCGGCGCCGTGCTGTGCCTGGTGGTTTACCGCCGCCTGCCGGAAACCCGCCCGACCGAAGTTGCCGCTGCGCCGCCGAGCAACCTGCTGCGCGTGTATGGCCAACTGCTGCGCGACCGCTATTTCCTGCGGTACGCCCTGGCCATCGGCTGTGTGTACAGCACGTATTTTCCGTTTATCAGCGAGTCGTCTTCGCTGTTGCAGCGCGGCTACCAACTGACGGCCACGGAATACGCGCTGGTATTCGCCGCGACGATCAGCGGCTACATGCTCGGGGCGAACCTGTTTCGCCGTTTGGTATTGCGCTTGGCGCCCGACCGCTTGATCAACGCTGGGATCGGCCTGAATGTGCTGGGCAGCGTTTTGCTGGCGATGGCGACCCTCGCGCTGCCGGGAGAATGGCTGGCGATTGTGCTGCCGATGGTGGTGATCATGGTGTCGGTGGGGATGGTGATTCCGGCCTGCCAGCTGTCGGTGCTGCAGCCCTATGGCGCGATTGCGGGGACGGCGTCGGGGTTGTTCTTCTTTATCCAGATGATCCTGACGGCGGTGAGCAGTTGGGTGACGGGCTTGATGTCGAATGGCACTTCACTGCCCTTGGTGATCATGACTTCAGTGGCGAGCGCCCTCCTGATCACAAGCTGGCTGACACTGCGCAAAACCCAATGTGGGAGCGGGCTTGCTCGCGAAAGCGGTGTATCAGTCAGCTCATGAATAGCTGAAAGACCGCCTTCGCGAGCAAGCCCGCTCCCACAGGGGGGACCGAGCTTGGCTCAGGTTTTAGTGCATAAAGATCGCGATCAGGATGATCACCGGAATCGGCACGCCGAGGAACCACAGTAGTAATGAGCGCATGATGTTCTCCTTGAATTAACGAACGTAGTTTTCGGTTTCGACGTACACCACAGCATCCCGACGACGACCGCCGAAGGTAGCCGCGAAGCTGGCAAAGAACGCGCCGATCAACAGGGCCACAAAGGTCCACAGCGAGGTGTAGGCGGCGACTTTGGCGGCTGTGTCGGCCGCTTGCTTGGCTTTGAGCTTGGCGTCTTCGATAGCTTTACGGGCTTCGCCGTAGACCTTGTCGATACGCGCTTCGGCATCGGCCTGGCTGAGGTTGGTGCGCTGGCTGATCAACTGGGCCAGGTAGGTACGGTCTTCCGGTGCCAGTTGGCCGTCGTTGCTCAGGGTGCGGGTGAGGATGCGTGCAACCACGCCGTGTACCGCGTCATCGCTCACAGCCGCTGGACGGTCATCGCGGAACAGGCTGTCGACGTAGTAGTCGAAGTCGCCGCTGTTGGCACCCTTGGTTGCGCTGCCGGCGGCCTGACTGATGCCGCTGGCGGCACCTGCCGCCACACTGGCACCGGCTTTCACGCCGCCGCTGACCACGCTGCTGACCGAACCGACCACCAGGACCGCGGTGACCAGGGTTGCGACGGCCCAGGCGAGGAAACCATGGGCCGTGTCGCGAAAGTACACTTCATCGCCATGCATGTTCGCCCACTTCACACGCAACCGGCCGGCAATGTAACCGCCCAGGCCCGAAGCGACGATTTGGGTGAATGCCAGCCAGATAATCGTGGAAATACCCAGCCCCTTGGCGCTCATGCCACTGTCGGCCCACGGCGACACGGCCGAAAAGCCAAGGCCGAAGCCCAGCAGCACCAGGATAAGCGACAGTGCAGCCGCCGCAGCGGCTCCGGCAAAGATTGCGCCCCAGGAAACCCCAGAGCGCGCGCTTGACTCTTGCAGCGTGGATGACGATGTGATCATTGTTGTTTTGCTCCCGGCAGGAAAAATAGTGTTACAAGTCTCAAAACAGACAGTGCAGGCAGCGTGCCAGTCGGGTCTAAAATTAAAGTCCTTTTATTTCAACAGGTTAAGTAATTTGAACTTCCCATGACCGTGCAACTTGCAAGAAACAACAGTCGCAGGCGTGCTTTATGCAATCTCACGGCAAACCCGCTCACTGTGTGAGCTGGCTTGCCTGCGATAGCGGTCTTCCAGGTTGATATTTTGTGTCTGATACACCGCCATTACAGGCAAACCAGCTCCCACAGTGGAGGTGTGCAACCCGGATATTTGTGGTGGTTTTGCCAAGATGAAGTTTAATTTAGGAAACATTCAGCTACTTCTTGGCAAAATGACCCCACTTCTAGTGTGAATCGCTCACCAGGTAATCCTATGACCCGTATTTTGACCATCGAGGATGACGCCGTAACAGCCCGCGAGATCGTCGCCGAGCTGAGTAGCCATGGACTGGATGTGGATTGGGTGGACAACGGCCGCGAAGGCCTGGTCCGCGCTGTGAGTGGTGATTACGATCTGATCACCCTCGACCGGATGCTGCCGGAGCTGGATGGCCTGGCCATCGTCACGACCCTGCGCACCATTGGGGTGTCGACGCCGATCTTGATGATCAGCGCCCTCTCCGATGTCGACGAACGCGTGCGCGGCCTGCGGGCCGGGGGCGATGACTACTTGACCAAGCCGTTCGCCTCCGACGAAATGGCCGCCCGTGTCGAAGTCCTGCTGCGGCGCAAAAGCACGGTCAAGGAATTCGAAACCGCCCTGCGCGTGGCCGACCTGGAACTGAACCTGATCAGCCGCGAAGCCAGCCGCGCCGAGCAGCCGCTGAGCCTGTTGCCCACCGAATACAAACTGCTTGAGTTCCTGATGCGCAACACCGGGCAGATCCTGTCGCGGATGATGATCTTCGAGGAAGTCTGGGGTTATCACTTCGACCCGGGCACCAACCTGATCGATGTGCACATCGGTCGCCTGCGCAAGAAAATCGATCCACCGGGCCTCACGCCGCTGATCCGCACGGTACGAGGTTCCGGTTATGTCATTGCTGAACCCCTCTAAGGGCTGGCGCTCCTCCAGCAGCCGCTTGCTGGCGCTCTACAGTTCGCTGTTCGTGGCCTGGAGTTGCATCCTCATGGGGGTGCTGTATTTCGAAGTGTCGGGTTACCTGGGCGACCTGTCCCGCCACTCGTTGATGCAGCGTCAGCACTTGTTTCAGCGTTTCGACGGCGAAGAACTGGTGGAAGCCCTGACCACCAGCATGACCTTCGACATGAAGGGCGTGGACGCCTATGGCCTGTTCGATGAGCAATTTCGCCCCTTGAGCGGGCCGATCCGCGCCGTGCCGCCGGATTTGCCGCTGGACGGCAAGATCCACGCGCTGGCCAATTGCGTCGAGTCCGACGACCCCAAACTGCCCAAAGACAGCTGCGACGCCGTCGCCACCCACACCGAAGACGGGCGTTGGCTGGTGCTGGTGCGGGCCAACGGTTCGCTGTTCGGCGTCACCCGGATCATCTGGCATGCCCTGCTGTGGGCGCTGTCGCTGACCATTATTCCGGGCGCGGCCGGCTGGCATTTGTTGCGCCGCCGCCCGTTGCGGCGTATTCGCGGGATCCAGGCGAGTGCCGAGGCCATCGTTGCCGGTGACCTGACCCACCGCCTGCCGCTGTCGAACCGGCGTGATGAGCTGGATATGCTTGCGGCCATCGTCAACGCCATGCTCGACCGCATCGAGAAGCTGATGAACGAGGTCAAGGGCGTGTGCGACAACATCGCCCACGACCTGCGCACCCCGCTGACACGCTTGCGCGCGCAGCTGTACCGCATCAAGCAGGAAGCCGAGGAGAACTCGGTGTACGCGGTGAAGCTCGACGACGCCATCGCCGAGACCGACACGCTGATGGCACGCTTTCGCGGGCTGTTGCGCATCTCCGAGCTGGAAGACCACCAGCGCCGCTCGGGTTTCCTGGTGATGGACCCGCTGCCGCTGCTGCGCGAACTGCATGACTTTTATCTGCCGTTGGCCGAAGAAGGCGAATTGCAGCTGCGCCTTGAAGTGCCCGAAGCGCTGCCGTGGATCACCGGCGATCGTGCGCTGTTGTTCGAAGCCTTGGCCAACCTGCTGAGCAACTCGATCAAGTTCTCCCCCGCCGGTGGCGAAGTGATCTTGCGGGGTGTGAATGACGGCGGCAGCACGCGCATCGAAGTGCACGACTCCGGGCCGGGTATTCCGGCAGCGGAACGTGATGCGGTGTTCCAGCGGTTTTACCGTGTGGATGAAAGCGACCAGCAAGGCGGCTTCGGTTTGGGCCTGTCGATTGTGGCGGCGATTATCAACTTGCATGGGTTCAAGCTGGAGGTCGGCAGCAGCCAGAGCGGCGGTGCGCGGTTGGTGCTGGAGTGTCGGCAGCAGTTGATGCCCGAAGCCTGATCGCTGATCGTTCCCACGCTCTGCGTGGGAATGCAGCCCAGGACGCTCCGCGTCCCACAGCGTGACGCGGAGCGTCACAGGAGGCATTCCCACGCGGAGCGTGGGAACGATCAACGGCTGTGCTGGTTAGAAGTTGGCGCGCAACGCCTCGAGGCCGTCGCCGTACACACCGGTGAACAACGCTTCCACCGCCGCATCCGTGGTTCCGGCTGCCGGGGTGAACACGCCGGACCAGGTCACTTTCGCCGAGCTGTCGGTGAGCGCCTCAACCTGCAAGGTCGCAAGGTAGGCACTCACCGGAAACGGCGACTGCTCGATGGTGTAGCTGTAGCTGCGCGCTACGTTATCAAAACGCTGCAAACGCTCGACCACCACACCGCCATCCGCGGTTTGCAGGTGGCGCACGCGCCCGCCCTCGCTCGGCTCGCTCTTGACGATAAACGGCAGCCAATCCGGCAGCGCGTTGAAGCCACCGACCAATTGCCAGACCTGATCGGCCGACACCGGGATTTCAATCACAGAAGAAGCTGTCGCCACACTAAATACTCCAGAAAAAACAAGATTTCAGATCGCCATGCTGTCGACCACACCACCGTCGACCCGCAGCGCAGCGCCTGTGGTTGCAGAAGACAGCGGTGAAGCAATGTACGCCACCAGGTTCGCCACTTCATCCACATTCGCCGCGCGCTGGATGATCGAGGTCGGCCGCGCGTTACGTACAAATACGTCGGCCTCGTCCCGCGCACTGCGCCCGGACTTTTGTGTGGCGTCCTTGAGCATCTGCTCCAGGCCGTCGGTAAAGGTCGGCCCCGGCAGCACTGCGTTAACCGTCACGCCGGTGCCCGCCAGGCGCTTGGCCAGGCCATGGGAAACCGCGAGGTTGGCGCTTTTGGTCACGCCGTAGTTGATCATGTCGGCCGGTGTGGCCACGCCGGACTCCGACGACAGGAAGATCACCCGCCCCCAGCCCTGCTCGACCATGCCGGGCGTGTAATGCCGTGCCAGGCGTACGCCGGAGATCACATTGACCTCGTAGAAGCGCGTCCACTCGCTGTCGGGTGCGTCGAAGAAATCCACATCATTGAAGATGCCCAGGTTGTTGACCAGGATGTCGGCACGCGGTTCGGCGGCGAACAGTGTCTGGGCGCCTGCGGCGGTGCCGAGGTCGGCCACCAGCCCGCGCAGATCAGCGCCCGGCACCGCCTGGCGAATGCTTGCCAGCGCGTCGTCGACCTTGCCCGATTCGCGCCCGATCACCACCACGGTGGCGCCACAGGCTGCCAGCGCCTGGCTGATGCCCAGGCCAATACCGGCGGTGCTGCCGCTGACGATGGCTACTTTGCCGCTTACATCAATGTTCATCGGTGGTACTCCTGAAGTTAGAGCGGCAGAGGCGCACGGGCCGAAATCAACCGGGCATCGCGCAGCGCCTGCCAGAAGGCTGCCGGGATCTTCTCTGACAACGCCGCAACGTCTTCGGCAATCCGCCCCGGACGACTGGCACCCGGAATCACCGCCGCCACGGCCGGATGCGCCAGGGAAAATTGCAGGGCTGCGGCTTTTACGCTGACCCCGAACGCCTGGGCAATCGCCTTGATCTGCTCGACTTTATCGATGATCGCGGGGCTCGCCTGCTGGTATTCGAAGTGCGCGCCACCGGCCAGAATGCCGGAGCTGTAAGGCCCGCCGACGACAATCTCGACATTCTGCGCCAAGGCTGCGTCCATCAAACGCTGCAAGGCACGTTCGTGGTCCAGCAAAGTGTAGCGGCCGGCCAGCAGGAAGCCATCGGGCTGGGCGTCGCTGAGGTCCAGGGTCAGCTCGCAGGGTTCAACGCGATTGACGCCCAGGCCCCAGGCCTTGATCACGCCTTCTTCGCGCAAGCGGGTCAGCACTTTGAAGGCACCGGTGCGCGCCTGGTTGAAGTAGTCCAGCCATTGGTCGCCGTAGAAATCCTGGGCGATATCGTGAATCCACACGATGTCCAGGCGATCGGTTTGCAGGCGCTTCAGGCTGTCTTCGATGGACCGCAAGGTGGCGTCGGCGCTGTAATCGTTGAGCATCTTGTTGGGACGGCCGTGTTCGAACACGCCGCTTTTTTCGCCGAGGTCGCGGGCGCTTTCTTCGACTTCATCGAGAATCACCCGGCCCACTTTGGTGCTGAGCACGAAGTCATCGCGGTTGTACTGCGACAGCGCCTGGCCCAGGCGGATTTCCGACAGGCCCGAGCCGTAGAAGGGAGCGGTGTCGAAGTAACGCACGCCATGGTTCCAGGCGGCCTCGACGGTGGCCTGGGCTTCGTCTTCAGCAATTGCGCGGAACATATTGCCCAGCGGTGCAGTGCCAAAGCCCAGCGGGCCGGGCAGTTTGTCTTTCAAGCTCATGGTGGATCCTCAATCGGTTGTGGGTCGCTGTGACCGTTGAGCAGATCCTAGATTGCAGAGATCGGACCGTCCAAGACATACTGCGACCAACTTGAGTCCTGCAAGGTCTTACACATGATTGATCTTCGCCAACTGCGCTACTTCGAAGTGGTCGCTGAAGAAGAACACGTCGGCCGTGCCGCCGAGCGCCTGCATATCTCGCAGTCGCCGCTGAGCCGGCAGATCGCCCAGCTGGAAGAGCGCCTGGGCCTGACCCTGTTCGAACGCAGCCAGCAGCGCATCCGCCTGACGCGCGATGGCCAGACGTTTCTGGCGGAAACCAAGGCGCTGTTGACCCACGCCAATCGCCTGGAATCCCTGGGCAAGCGCCTGGGACGCGGCGAAGAAGGTGGTTTGTGCATCGGCTACATCGAAAACGCCATGCATGCCGGCGTGCTGCCCAATGCGTTGCGCGTATTGCGCGATGACCGGCCCACCGTGCATATCAAGCTGTACAACTTGCCGTCGCTGGAACAGCTCGAAGGCTTGCGTCAACGCAGCCTCGACATTGCCCTGGTCGGCGAGCCACCGGCCACCGATGACCCGGACCTGACGGCGCTGCAGGTGCTGGACGACCCGATGCTGCTGGCGTTGCCGGAGCAGCATGCATTGGCGCACCACAGCGAATTGCTACCCGAGCATCTGGCTGATCAGGAGTGGATCGGCGTGCAACGCAAACCTGGCGCCAACCCGGCGGACGACTTTGTGGCGGCGTGCATACGTGCCGGGTTCACGCCGCAGATTCCCATGGAAGCCAGTGAGCCGTTTACCGCCCTCGGCCTCGTCGCCTCGGGGTTGGGTGTGGCGATGGTGCAAAAGGGGTTGAGCCGCAATGCGCCGCCCGGGGTGGTGTTGCGCGAGTTGCCTTGGCTGAGTTACACCACACCATTATGGGCGGCGTGGCACCGGGTTAATTTGCGGCCGCTGGTGGAAACGTTCAGGAAGGTGCTGACGCAAACCCTGTAAAGGCCAGCGCAACGGGTGGCCTCATCGCCCCGGCCATACTCGATCCAATGTCAGCCACTCATGCCCTTGCCTCAATCTTTTCCCCTCAGGCTCATCCGGTTAAACGCGGCTGGCGGTCAGCGCATTTCCCGCAACCGATACCACAGCATCCCCAACGCCAGCAGCGGTGAGCGCAAGGCCTTGCCGCCGGGGAAGGTCATGTGCGGCACTTGGCTGAAGATATCCAGGCCGTGGCTTGCGCCGGCGTGAATGCCTTCGGCGAGCAGGCGCGCGCACCAATGGGTCACGTTCAGGCCATGCCCGGAATAGCCCTGGGCGTAGAACACATTCGGGTACTGCTTGAGGCGCCCGACCTGGGGAAAGCGGTTGGCGGTGATGCCGATCTTGCCGCCCCATTGGAACTCGATGGCGGTGCATGCCAACTGCGGGAATACCTTGAGCAACTTGGGCTGCATATACGCGGCAATATCCGCAGGGTCACGCCCCGAGTAATGGCAGGCGCCGCCGAACAGCAGGCGCCGGTCAGCCGAGAGCCGGTAGTAATCGAGCCCGACTTTCTGGTCGCACAGGGCGAGGTTTTGCGGGATCAATTGCTGGGCCCGTTCGACCGACAGCGGCTCGGTGGCGATGATGTAGCTGCCCGCCGGCAGCACCTTGCCGCTCAGGCGCGGTTCCAGTTCCTCCAAATGCGCGTTACAGGCCAGTACCAGATTAGCCGCGCGCACCGTGCCGCCAGCGCAACGCACCTGCACCGTATCGCCGTGCACAAGCTCCAGCACTGGGGTCTGTTCGAAAATCTTCACCCCCAGCGACTCGGCCACCTGCGCCTCGCCCAGCACCAGGTTCAACGGGTGCAAGTGCCCGGAGCCCATGTCCACCAGGCCGCCAGCGTAGACGCTGGAGCCCACCACCTGCGCCATGTCGTGCGGGCCGACCAGACGGGTTTCAGGGGCATAACCCAGCGCTGCCAGGCCCGCCTGCTCGCCCTTGAACGCGGCAAACTGCGCCGGGGTGTTGGCCAGTTCGCAAAAGCCCCAACGCAAATCGCAGTCAATGCTGTGCCGGGCAATGCGCTCGCCCACCAGCGCCACCGAGTCGATCCCGGCGCGCTCCAGGTAACGCACGCCCTCCTCGCCCACATACTTGGCGAAGCCCGACACGTCATGGCCGATACCACGAATCAATTGCCCGCCATTGCGCCCACTGGCGCCCCAACCGATGCGCCGGGCTTCCAGCAGGATCACCGAGAGCCCACGCTGGGCCAGTTCGATCGCGGTGTTGACGCCGGTAAACCCGCCGCCGATCACGCACACATCAGCGCTCAGGTCGGCGCTCAGCGACGGGCGCTCCGGCATGGCGTTGGCCGAAGCCCGGTAGTAGGACCGGGCGTGGTCATTGGACTGGATCATTTGTTGGTCTTCACTTTGCTCCAGGCGCGGGTCATCAGGCGCATGGTCGCCGGGGTCGGCGTGGTGGAAATATAGAGTTTGTCGAGCACTTCCTGGGGCGGGTACACCTCAGGGTTGTTCACCAGCTCCGGCGCCATAAAGGGCTTGGCCGCCGGGTTGGCGTTGGCATAACCGACCGCGGCACTGACCTTGGCGATCACCTCAGGATCGAGCAAATAATTGATAAAGGCGTGGGCCTCTTTCGGGTTGCCGGCATCGGCTGGAATCGCCAGCAGGTCGAACCACAGGTTGGAGCCTTCCTTGGGAATCGAGTAGGCGATATTCACGCCGTTCCTGGCTTCCCTGGCGCGGTTGGCGGCTTGAAATACGTCGCCTGAATAGCCGAAGGCCACGCAGATATCGCCGTTGGCCAGGTCCGAGATGTACTTGGAAGAATGGAAATAGGTGATGTACGGGCGCAGCGTCAGCAGCTTGGCTTCGGCCTGTTTGTAGTCCTCCGGGTTTTCGCTGCGCGGGTCTTTGCCCATGTAGTTGAGGATCGCCGGGAACAGCTCATCCGCCGAATCCAGGAAGGCTACGCCGCACTGGTTGAGCTTCTTGATGTTCTCCGGCTCAAACAGCACCGCCCATGAGTCGATGTGGTCGATGCCCAGCACCTGCTTGACCTTGTCGACGTTGTAGCCGATGCCATTGGTGCCCCACAGGTACGGCACCGAATGCGCGTTGCCGGGGTCGTTTTTCTCCAGCAGCTTGAGCAGTTTGGGGTCGAGATTCTTGAAGTTGGGCAGCTGCGAGCGGTCGAGTTTCAAGAACGCGCCGGCTTTTACCTGGCGCGCCAGGAAGTGGTTGGACGGCACCACCACGTCATAGCCGGTGCGCCCGGCGAGCAACTTGCCTTCCAGGGTTTCGTTGGAGTCGAACACGTCATAGATCACCTTGATCCCGGTCTTGGCCTGGAAATCGGCCAAGGTGGTCTCGCCGATATAGTCGGTCCAGTTATAGACGCTGACGGTCTGGGCGGCCTGGCCGCTGCTGCTGAACGCCGCGACAAGAGCCAGCGGGAGAAGCTTTTTCACAAGACGCATATCGACACCCCTTTATTGGTTTTTTAGACGCTCAACAGCAGGAACTCACGCTCCCAGGAACTGATCACCCGCTTGAAATTTTCGTGCTCGGCGCGTTTGACCGCCACGTAGCCACGCACGAACTTGTCGCCCAGGTACTGCTTGACCGTGTCGCAGTCCTCCATGCGCGCCAGGGCATCTTCGAGGGTGAACGGCAGGCGCAGGTTGCGGCGTTCATAGGCACGGCCTTCCACCGGCGCGCTCGGTTCAATCTGCTCGATCATGCCCAGGTAGCCGCACAGCAAGCTCGCAGCAATCGCCAGGTAGGGGTTGGCATCCGCGCCCGGCAGGCGGTTTTCCACGCGCATCGCGTCGGCGCTGGAGGTCGGCACACGCAGGCCGACGGTGCGGTTTTCTTCGCCCCACTCCACGTTGACCGGCGCCGAGGTGTCCGGCAAAAAGCGGCGGAACGAGTTCACGTTCGGCGCAAACATCGGCAGCAGCTTGGGGATGTACGTTTGCAGGCCACCGATGTGATGCAAAAACAGTTGGCTCATCTTGCCGTCGGCGTCGACGAACACCGGCTTGCCCGTGGCAATATCCACCACACTCTGGTGCAGGTGCATGGCGCTGCCCGGTTCGTCCGCCACTGGCTTGGCCATAAAGGTCGCCGCCACATTGTGCTTGAGCGCGGCTTCACGCAGGGTGCGCTTGAACACGGTGATCTGGTCGGCCAGGTCGAGGGCATCGCCATGGCGGAAGTTGATTTCCATCTGCGCCGGGCCGTCCTCGTGGATCAGTGTGTCGAGGTCCAGACCCTGCAGTTCACACCAGTCATAGACGTCTTCGAACAGCGGGTCGAATTCGTTGGCGGCGTCGATGGAAAACGACTGGCGCCCGGTTTCTGCACGGCCCGAACGGCCCACCGGGGTTTTCAGCGGCAGGTCCGGGTCTTCGCAGCGCTGGGTCAGGTAGAACTCCATTTCCGGCGCGACAATCGGCTGCCAGCCTTTGTCGGTGTACAGCTGCAAGACTTTTTTCAGCACGTTGCGCGGCGACAACTCGATAGGGTTGCCCTGCTTGTCGAAGGTGTCGTGGATCACAATCGCGGTGGGCTCGATGGCCCACGGTATTACATAAGTGGCGTTGGACACCGGGCGGCAGATCATATCGATGTCGGCAGGGTCGAGCAGGTCGTAGTAGATATCGTCGTCGACAAAGTCCCCGGTCACCGTTTGCAACAGCACACTTTCCGGCAGGCGCATGCCTCGCTCATGCAGGAACTTGTTGGTGGGCGCAATCTTGCCGCGTGCGATGCCAGTCAAATCACTGATCACGCATTCGACTTCGGTAATCTTGTGTTCTTTCAGCCAGGCGGACAGCTGATCGAAGGGGGCGTTCATAAGGACCTCGTCATGGGTTGGATGCTGCGCCGACTTGTACACCCGGCGCATTGAGGTCTATCTTGGGCCAGCCTTCAAATGGCATCTATCCACTTTGCACCAACCACAACGCACCAATAGAGTGCGCCCAGGTTACCCATGACACAGGCAACAGCTTTGCGCGTACAGGCCTTCACCACCGGTGATGTGGCCACTCAATGCAGTGCGACACCCGGTTGGGTGCAGCAGTACCAGCAGATGTCCCCGGGGCATTTTGCCGGGCAGATCCGCTACCTCGACCTGCACGGCGTCGAGGTCTACGAAGAGTGCATGAACACGCGCGTCGAACAGCATTTCAACGCGCCTCCCGGCTCGCTGGCGTTCTGTTTCGATGGCAGCGACAACGCGCTGTACATGCTCAATGGCGAAAGCCGCAACACCTGGATCACCCCGGAAAACTACCGCGAAGTGGCGGTGGTATTCGGCCCGCAGTTTGTGCAGCGCCATGGTTTGGATGTGGCGAAACTCGAGGGGTTGTTCATGGCGCCGCTGACCTGCCGGCAGAACGCGCTGTTCAGCCGTTGGCTCAGTGGCACGCTGACGCGGCTGTCCGCGCTGACGGACCCTATCGGCCGTGATGCTCTCACCCAGCAACTGCTTGATGACTGCCTGTTTATTCTCGACAACGCCTGTGTGTGCCTGGACCGCAGCTCGTTGCAGCGGCGCAGCGACGAGCGCCTGTTGATGGCGCGCATCGGCGAATGGGCGGCGGATGCGCCGGATGAAACCGTCAACCTGCTGGAACTGGCGCAGATTGCCGGTGTGCCGTTGCGTCAATTGCAGCAAGGCTTCAAGACTTACACGGGGATGAGCCCGGCGCAGTGGTTGCGCTTGCGCCGGTTGAACGGGGCGCGCCGTGAGTTGTTGAGCTCGACTCGGGCCACGGTGGCTGAGGTGGCGATGAACTGGTCGTTCTGGCATTTGGGGCGGTTTTCGCAGAGTTATCGGGCGTTGTTTCGGGAGCTGCCCAGTGAGACGCTCAGGCGCTTGGGTTGACGTGTGTTTTTGGTACTGACCTGGGGGGCCGCCGACTTCGTCAGCGAAAAGGATGTAAGGGCCAGAGCAACAGCAACAGGCGACTTCATTTTCAAAGCTGCATGCGATCAACTGTGGGAGCGTGTTGCATCAGGTAGATAGGCTTTTGCTTTGCAATTGATCTGGCTCTTGATTCAACCACTCAGGTCGGCTTTACACAAAACAACCCAACACAACCCTTCTCAATAGCTTGTAAATCCCGGCACATCCCCCTAGCTTATGCGCCCCCCGCCCCGCGCATTAAGGCCCTACCCCCATGGTTGTGCGTTTTCGTCCCGTCGTTACCTCACGTTTCGCCCTCGGCCTGTTACTCAGCGGCAGCCTGGGCAACAGCATGGCCGCTGAAATCGAACTACCGGCGGTAAACGTCCAGGGCCAGGACGAATCCGGCTATCGCACCAACAGCGCCTCGGTCGGCGGCTTCAACGAAGCGCCGTTGCTGGACACTCCGGCGTCAATCACCGTGATCAACGCCGAACTGATCAAAGACCAGCAAGCGCGCCTGCTCAGCGAAGTGCTGCGCAACGACGCCTCGGTTGGCGACAGTTATGCGCCCATCGGTTACTACGAAAACTTCGTGGTGCGCGGCTTCTCGCTGAACGCAGCGAGCAGCTACAAGATCAACGGGCGCACCATCACCGGCGAGCAGAACGTCGCCCTCGAAAACAAGCAGCAGGTCGAGGTGCTCAAGGGCCTGGCGGGTTTGCAAAGCGGCATTTCCGAACCCGGCGGCGTGATCAATTACGTGACCAAGCGCCCGGAGGATGTGCGTTCGGTCACCGTGTCCACTGACGACCGTGGCAGTGGTTATGTCGCCACCGATGTGGGGGGCTGGTTTGGCAGCGAGCAACAGTTCGGCATGCGCGCCAACGTTGCCCACGAAGACCTCAATTCGTATGTCGAGCACGCCGATGGCCAGCGCGATTTTGTGTCCCTGGCCTTCGACTGGAACATCAGCCCCGACGCGGTGCTGCAACTGGACGCGGAATACCAGAACAAGCAACAGCGCTCCGTGCCGGGTTATCAACTGCTGGGCGGCACTGAAGTGCCCCATGACGCGTCACCGAAGAAGTTGCTGGGGCACCAGAGTGGTTCCCATCAGGTGGGCATCGATTCGCTGAACCTCAATGGCAAGTTTGAATACCGTTTCAGTGATCAGTGGAAAGCCAGCCTCAGTGCCGCCCACAGCAAAGTGGTGATTGATGATTACAGCGCGTTTGCCTGGGGAGGCGCCACGACCGGCGTAGGCAACTCCTTCACGCCGGACGGCAACTACGACATTTACGATTACCGAAGCCCCGACGACACGCGCCGTGATGATGAAGTGCAAGCTGCAATGACCGGGCTGTTCGACACTGCCGGGCTGGGCCATGAACTGACTGTCGGCACCAGCGCGTTTCGCCGGGTGATCGACAAGCGCAAGGCCGTCAACGAATACATCGGCAGCGGCAATATCAACCAGGACGCACCGACCTTCGAGCCTGCCGACAAGCCGCTGAACCCCAGCCACCGCAACCTCGACAGCCGCCAGTACGGCCTGTTCGTCACCGACCGCATCCGCTTCAACGAGCAATGGCAAACCATCATTGGCGGGCGCGAAGTGCGTCTGGATGAAAAAGCGTTCGATGACCAAGGCAACCAGGCGCGCCACACCCAGCAATACGTATTCCTGCCTCAAGCTTCGTTGATCTATAAACCCGTGGAAAATATCTCGCTGTACACCAGCTACAGCAAGGGTTTGTCATTGGGCGGCACGGCACCGTGGTTTGCGCAGAACGAAAGCGAAACCCTGGCCCCAACCGTGTCCCGGCAAATCGAAGCCGGCGTGAAATACGACTGGCGCCGCATCAGCTTCGCCGCCGCCGTGTTCCAGACCCGCCAGGCCTACCAGTATTCCAAGCCGGATGGTGCCGGTAACTTCACCTACGTCCAGCAAGGCGAACAAAAAAACACCGGCCTGGAACTCTCCGCCAACGGCTGGGCCACCGACCGCCTGCAGATTGCCACCAGCGTGGCGGCGATTCGCGCCCGCGTGACCAACAGCGGCACGCCGGACTACGAAGGCCACCAGGCCATCAACGTACCCAAACTGCGCGCCAGCCTGTATGCCGATTACGCCCTGCCGTGGATGAATGGGCTGGCCGTGCTGGGCGGCGTGCAATACAGCGCCAGGAAGTACGCCGACCGCACCGGCAATGTGCAAGTGGGCGACTACGCCGTGGTGAATGTCGGCAGTCGCTACACCACCAAAATCGACGGCTATGAAACCGTGTTCCGCCTCAGCGTCGACAACCTGTTCGACAAACGCTACTGGCGCGATGCAGGCGAATACATGGGCGATGATTACCTGTTCCAGGGCGCGCCCTTGACCGCGCGCCTGAGCGCTTCGGTCAACTTCTGAGCCCGCGCGGCGCTGCCAGCCACAGCGCCGCCAAACCACAGACCAACAGGCTCCAACCCAGGTCCTGGGCCCAGGCGACCAGGGTCAACCCGGCGCCGATCACCAGGTAGTACAACAAGCCAAACAGCGCGGCGGCCGTGCCCAGGCGATCCTGATAAGCCACCAGCGCGGCCCCCAGCACATTGGGAATGGCCATGCCGAACGCCAGCACCACCAGCAGCATCGGCCAGACAAACAGCCAGCTGTGTTGCAGCAGCACGACCAGCAAGCCGCCCAGCACCGCGACACCGGCGGCGATCAGTACTAATTGCTCGCCATTTATTCCACGCTTGAGCAGCCGTTTGTTCAGCCACGCACCAAACCCCGAGCCCAGCGCCAGCCACACGCCGCTGTAGCCGAAGTCGGCGGCAGACAAACCCAGCCGCGAAAAGATGAATGGCCCCACGCTGTAATAGCTGAACAGCGCAATATTGAACGCCGCCACCAACCCCACCGATCGCCAAACCCCCGCATCCCTGAGCAGCAACCGCAACGTCTCGCCAAGCGCGGCGGTCGGCAGCGAGGCTGGACGTGTCTCCGGCAACGCCCATAAGCACACTGCCCACAAGATCAGCGAGAGCAGCAACAAGCCACTGAGCACCCCGCGATAACCGAAGGACTGCACCAGGCTGGCGCCCGTGAACAAACCCACGGCCGGGCTGGCGGCCAGGGCAATGCCCATCAGCGAAAATACCTGGGCCAATTGCACGCCCTGGAAACGGTCACGCAGCACGGTCTGCGTCACTACCGAGCCGACCGCCGCGCCAAACGCCGCCAACGCCTGGGCCAGCAGCAAACCGTTGAAGCTGGTCATGCCCAGGGCCAGTACCGTGGCCGCCACATACAGGGCCAATCCGGCCAGCATCACCGGCCGCCGTCCCCAACGATCACACAGTCGGCCCCACACCACCACACCAAAAGCGAACGCCAGGAAGTACACCGACAAGGTCTGCCCAGCCCGCTCCGGCCCCACCGCAAAGGCCCGGCCGATATCTCCCAGCGCTGGGCTGTAAAGCGTTTGGGCCAGTTGCGGGAACATCAGTAACGCCACCGTCAGTGGCAAAAAAATTCTAATCTTCATTCCCCAACTCCTTTGCTTGAAACAGCGCAAGAAGTGTAAGAACTACGGAGTGGGGTATTATCCAGACTTTGACAATTTACCCATCAAATCGGACAACCTATGGCCTGGCTCACCGCCGACGCCCCTTTCGATCCCGACCACCTGGCAGCGCCGGTCATCGGCATCGCCGCCCTGCTCGGTGATCACGACTCCGGCCTGCACCGCCACCAGCGCGGGCAGCTGCTGTTCACCCGCCGAGGGTGCACCCGTATCACCCTCGACAACCAACTGTGCCTGCTGCCGCCTTCGCGCGCCGCGTGGATCCCGTGCGGCGTGCCGCATCGCGCGGTGATGCACAAAACCGTGGACTATCGCTCGGTGTATCTGAGCCCGGCACTGGCCGATCAATTGCCCCCGCAGGTCGGGGTGATCGAGGTCAGCCCGTTGCTGCGTGCAGTGCTGGAACCCATAGCGATGGCGCCCTTCGATACCGATTGGCAAACGGGCCGCTACGCGCATTTGCTCGCGCTGTGCCTGGATGAAATCCAGGCGGCCACCGCACAACCGATGCTCCTGCCCTTGCCCCATGACAAACGCCTGGCGCCCTTGCTCGCGGATCTGCAAAGGTTACCGCCGACCCTGCAAGCCCTGGAGCAACAGATAGGCGCCAGCACCAAGACCATCGGCCGGATATTCCTGCGGGAAACCGGCCTTGGTTATCAGCAATGGCGTCAGCAATGGCGCTTGATGCGCGCAATTGAACTGCTGGCCATCGGGCGTAACCTCGGCTACTGCGCGTTCGAGTTGGGCTTTGCCAGTGACAGCGCGTTGATCGCCTTTTTCAAAAGCATGACCGGCAGCACGCCACGTGGGTATATGAAAGTCGACTGAGGGCGTGCTTGAGACCGCTTCAGCCCGGTAACGGAATCACCCGCAAAGGCCGCACCGACTTATAGGAAAAACTCGAGTAGATTTCTTTAACGCAGGGCAACGTCTGCAACACCTCGCGCGCAAACTCGCCGAACGACTCCAGGTCTTTGGCCACCACCTCGAGCAAAAAGTCATAGCGCCCCGACACGTTGTGGCACGCGACGACCTCGGGAATTTCCAGCAGCCGTTGCTCGAACGCCCGGGCGATTTCCTGGGTGTGGCTTTCCATCATGATGCTGACAAACGCCGTGACGCCATAGCCCAGCGCCTTGGGCGACAGAATCGCCTGGTAGCCGCTGATCACCCCGCTCTCCTCCAGGTTGCGCACCCGTCGCCAGCACGGCGAAGTGGTCAGGGCCACGCGGTCGGCAAGCTCGGCCACGGTCAAGCGGGCATTGCCTTGCAAGGCGTTTAAAAGGGCTTTGTCGGTGCGGTCCAGACTCACGGGCATAACGTGCCTCTATTTGTTGTTTTTGTCGATGATTCGCCCCGTAATCCGCGATTTTCCTGGGCTTTTTGCAATGTTCAACTGTGGTTATGAGCATAGCATTGTAGGAAATAAGGAGCGTGCGACATGAACAATAAACACACTACATTCGGTTTTTCGACCCGCGCCATCCACCACGGTTACGACCCCAAGGACCATCACGGCGCCCTCGTACCGCCGATCTATTTATCGGCCACCTTCGCGTTCCCGACTGCCGAATATGGCGCTGCCTGTTTTGCCGGGGACGCCGGCGGCCACTTCTACACACGCATTTCCAACCCGACCCTGGCACTGCTGGAATCACGCATGGCCGCTCTGGAAAACGGCGCAGCCGCCGTGGCTTTCAGCTCCGGCATGGGTGCAATTGCGGCGACGTTCTGGACCTTGCTGCGTCCGGGCGACGAAGTGATCGTCAGCCAGACCCTGTACGGCTGCACCTTTGCCCTGCTGCACCATGGCCTTGCCGAGTTCGGCATCCGGGTGCGACACGTCGACCTCACCGACCTGGCCGCCCTGCGCGCGGCATTGTCCCCCGCTACTCGCATGGTCTACTGCGAAACCCCGGCCAACCCCAACCTGCGCCTGGTGGACATCGCCGCCGTGGCCGAGCTGGCGCACCAGCAACCGAATATCACCGTGGTGGTCGACAACACCTACTGCACGCCCTACCTGCAACGGCCGCTGGAACTGGGAGCCGATGTGGTGGTGCACTCGGCCACCAAGTACCTCAGCGGCCATGGCGATATCACCGCCGGTATTGCCGTGAGCAACCAGGCCCTGGCGCAACGTATTCGCCTGCAAGGCCTCAAGGATCTGACCGGCGCGGTGATGTCGCCGCAGGACGCATCCTTGCTGATGCGCGGCCTCAAGACCCTGGCCCTGCGCATGGACCGCCATTGCAGCAACGCCCAGGCGGTGGCCGAAGCCTTGCAGGCCCACCCTGCGGTGCAGTGGGTGACTTACCCGGGCCTGCGCTCTTTCCCTCAATACGCCCTGGCGGCGCGGCAGATGAAGCAGTCCGGCGGCATGATCGCGTTTGAACTCAAGGGCGGCATCGACACCGGCCGGCGCTTCATGAATGCCCTCAACCTGTTCACTCGCGCCGTCAGCCTGGGTGACGCCGAATCGCTCGCCCAGCACCCGGCGAGCATGACCCACTCCACCTACACCCCCGAAGAACGCGCGCAGCACGGTATCAGCGAAGGCCTGGTACGCTTGTCGGTCGGGCTTGAAGACATCGCCGACCTGTTGGCCGATATCCACCAGGCCCTGGCCAAATGCACGCGTGCGGCACCGGGCCGCGCCGTGGTGGAAGAACACGCCGTGAAATAAGGCCTAGGTTTGAGGTAATCCTTTCCCACAGACGGTGGTCGGACTGGTCCGACCGCCGTTGTGCGTTTTAATCTGGTTTTTTTGCCGATTGGATCCCCCTGCTTTTCCCAGGCTGTACTAGCATAGGTGCTTGGCGGGTGCATTATCACTGCAGGTTATTCACTTCGATTACCTTGTTAAGCCCCGCCGTTATAAGGATGAATACCCGCACTCGACATTCATGGACGAACTGATGAACTCACACCTGTTTCCCCATATAGGCAAAGTCATCGCCAGCACCGGCAGCCGCCATTTCCCGCGCATGCTGCATGACTTGATCCTGACCCAACTGGCAGTGGACGCCACCCATATCACCCAACTGCAGGTCAGCGCCGAAGGGCACACCCGGCGCCGGATCAGCCCGGTCTACACCGACTCGGCGGCGGTGCTGGGCCAAGAACAACTCGCCGCCCAATTGCACCTTACGCGCCGCAAGGACGATGTGCGTTATGTGCTGTCGGTGTATCGCTCGCATCAATCGGAAAGTTTTTCGCCGCAGGAACGCAGCATGCTGCAGGATTTTTCTACGCTGCTTCTGCCCATGGTCGAGAAGCACATCACTGCGATCCAGCCGTGTCGCCAGGACGGGTCGCCTGTGGTGGCGGAAAATCAGGGGCTTGAAACCTTGCGTCGGCGTATTGAAGAGCGTCTGGTGCAATCGGGGTTGACCTTGTCCAACCGTGAGCTGGAAGTGTGCGTGGGCTTGCTGGCCGGGCGGACCGCACCGCAGTTGGCGGAGCAGTTGGCGTTGAAGGTCAACACTGTTGAAAGCTACCTCAAGCGGGCGGCGATCAAGCTGGGGATCAGCGGGCGGCATTCGTTGTTGCGGTGGATGTATGCGGGTGATGAGGGGGTAGCTGCGGATCTCTAGATCACAGCAGAGTTTTATTGGGTGGTTTGTCGGAGTACATATCCGTTATTTAGGTAACGGCGGCCTATGGTTCCGCTCTTACAGCCATGCCTTTCAAGGTCTGCGTTTAAGAACTCATTTAAAGCAGTGTTTAAGTCTGTTTATCCGACTTGGCAGCCTTGAGCACCCGAGCTGTTGAGACATGGACCCGTGCAGCCTTACCTTCCAGCCACTCCTTAGGTTTTGCGACCTTAGGACCGCGAGGACTTTTTGCGACGGCCTTGGGTTTGATCAACCTCGCCAGGGCCAACAACCGCTCTGCCAGCCCTTGCGAGGTCTTTTCAATAGGGAAATTTTCCGTAGGCAATGCGATCTGCATTCCCTGATAATCACTGCGAACATGCACCGCCAAGTGGAAAATCGAAACTT
>NZ_FNOX01000008.1:80479-152378 GCF_900107155.1 Pseudomonas salomonii | reverse complement strand
GATCACTCGCAAGACGCGCAGGAACGCTTCGGCCACGACCCCGCCGGCAACCTGCTCATGCAAGACCGCCCCGGCCCGGACATCGTGGCGGGGAACAGGTTGATGATTCAGGGCGATCATCACTACGACTACGACGCCTTCGGCAATTTGATCCGACAGCGGCGTGGCAAGAGTCATCAGCTCGTTACGGAATACCGCTACGACTGCCAGCATCGGTTGGTGGGTATTACTCAACCCAACGGGCAAACCGCCAGCTATCGCTATGACCCGTTTGGGCGGCGGATCAGCAAGACGGTGGATGGGAAAACCACGGAGTTTTTCTGGCAAGGCGACAAGCTGGTAGCTGAACACCACGCGGATCGGCATCGCAGCTATATCTACGAGCCAGACAGTTTTCGCCCGTTGGCACTGCTAGAAGGCTTTGGCCCACAAGAAACAAAGCCCTTTCACTACCAACTCGACCACCTCGGCACACCGCAGGAACTGACCAACCCCGAAGGCGAAATCGTCTGGTCCGCGCACTACCGCACCTACGGCGAAATAGCCCGCCTCGACGTAAGAAAAATCGACAACCCGCTGCGCTTTCAGGGCCAATATTTCGATGCGGAAAGCGGGCTGCACTACAACCGCCATCGCTACTACAATCCAGATATTGGTCGCTACCTGACGCCGGATCCGGTGAAGCTGGCGGGTGGGATTAATGCGTACCGGTACGTGCCGAACCCTACGGGGTGGGTGGATCCGTTAGGCTTGAATACCTGTCCCGGAACGGATGGATGCAAGCCAAACAATTCTGCTCAAAATCCGATAGCTGGGGTTGAGCACGGCGAACCCGCTTTACCGCAACTGGCACGCGCACAGCGACAAGCACGCATTAATGAGCTTGGAGAGGCCAACGCTCACCGGCGCTTATCAGAGCTGGAAAGGTCCATCCCAGGGGCGCATTTCTTGGAAAAACACGGTGCTCAAACGTTACTCGAATCTCAACTTGAGCGAGTGATTACAGCTAGAAACCCTACCACTGGGGAAATTGAAACGTTCGATAGAGGGAGGAACGCAGGACAACCTCGGCCTCCAAGCGCCGCCACACGTTTCCTGAGCCATAGAGATCAATTGAACGCTATTGATCGAGCGATTTTAATCTTCAAACTTAACGGCCGATCCCGAGCGCCTAAAGCAATGAACATGGGCAAAACAATCGGAGAAGGATATAAAAGAAAGGGACTCGAATATGGAAAACAAACCAAAGCAATCGTACATCTAAACACAGATGGAAAACCCATCACTGCTTATACGGAGTTTGACAAATGAATAAAAAACCAGACTTGGAAATCCTTCGAGGCCTATTGTTCACTTATTGTATAGAAAACACTAAAGATCTAGACAGAGAAGAAATTATAGTTTCCAAAAACATCAACAACCCAAAAGAGCTTGCAGAGCTTTTCGATGCATTGACCAAATCAGAATTTTTCTCCTACAGAGAAGACGAGCAACAATGGTTTATAGATACCCTTGAGCACTTCCTCTCTACCGACGAAAATTTCGAATCTGTTTTTTACTTATTCGATACCTACTTCGAAGATGAAATATTTGACAAAAGAGCCTTCATGATGGTGCTGCTCGAACGCCTCAAAAGCTACATGAGCGAAGCGCTCTCAGCTAAACCGATACAAGACGGCACCCACTAAACCCTACCCAAAGGCAAACCAACCTATGCAACTAAGTACTAAATTCAAAAGCCACAAAATGCAACTTGCAGCGCTGAATGAAGTCACCACAAGAACAGCCCGCAAACTGGAGCCTTTCACTGAAGAGGATTACTACGGAAACCCCATCGTCCGCATAGAACTGCAAGGCTGTGGAGAAGGCTACATTCCTAACCCAGAGGATCTGACCAACCCAGTATATGATGATGACATGAATACCATCGTTGCAAAATTCGACCGTGAAACCAAAAAACTCTACACCGTATTCCCCGTGAGTGACGACCAATGCTAAAACACCCTTTTCTAAACAAGCCTTACCAACCAAAATTTCGGCATTTTCTGTCACCCTTCGACATCTATGATCGTGAAGAAACACTGGGTGAAATATTTACAACCTACAACATCAATGATAAACGCGACAGAGAAAAACTCATCAAAAAGTACATTGTAGACAAAAGTACAGACTTAAATTATCGGCATCGAAAACTTTTAGTCGACACTTTAGGCGATGCACTTGAAGACGAAACTTATGATTTTTCGCAAGCCTTGAGCCATGCTCCTGGTTTTTACTGCTCCCTACCTTGGGGATGGAGCGATATGGAGGATCCAAGAGGTTTCTTCGAGGACATCTACAGGATGACGAATGCGTGGTGGAAAGACGACCTCCAAAAAGCCAGCCTTGAAGACCCATCAACATGGTGAAAACACCACCCCCACCACTGAAACACCCCACCACCGTGGCGAGCAGGCTTGCCCTGCGTTGGGCTGCGAAGCAGCCCCAATAGGGAAAAAAAGAGCTACTAGTCTAAACCCGTGTCGTCTGTTTTGGGGCTGCTACGCAGCCCAACGCAGGGCAAGCCTGCTCGCCACAACAAGCCTGCTCACCCAAATAATAAGTTTGCGAACAGGAAGGCTCACCTATTGAGTGAGCCCTGCAAACCTCTCACCGCTTCGACAGCTCCATAATCATCCGACTCAACAAATAAACCCGTGGCGCCACGCTCTCCACCTCGGCATATTCCTCCGGCGTATGGATATTCCCACCCACAATCCCAAACCCATCCAACGTCGGCGTCCCGACCCCAGCTGACAAGCTCGCATCCGCCGCCCCGCCGCTGCCTTCAATGGTCAATTTACGACCCAATTCGCCATAGATCCCCTGGGCAATCGCAACCAATTTGTCCGACTCCGGCGTCTGTGGCATCGGCGGCAGGCCGCGCAGCAGGCTGGTTTTCACTTCGGTGTCCGGGATTAACTTATTGGCTGACACCCGCGCCAGGTCTTTTTCGATTCGATCAAATTCTTCCGGCAGTGCCGCGCGCACGTCGGCTTTGGCGGTGGCTTGGTCAGGGATGACGTTGGTGCGGTCGCCGGCTTTGATCACGGTGAAGTTGATGGTGGTTTTCTTCTCTTCATCGCCGAGTTTGCCCAACTGCAGGATCTGGTGCGCCGCTTCCATGGCAGCGTTGCGGCCCAACTCGGGGGCGACGCCGGCGTGGGCGGCTTTGCCTTTGACTTCGACCACCGCAGTGGCGCTGCCTTTGCGCCATACCACCAGGCCGTCGGCTGGGCGGCCGGGTTCCAGGTTCAAGGTGACGTCGTGGGCCTTGGCGGTTTTGCGGATTAGTTCGGAGGCGGCTTCTGAGCCGGTTTCTTCGCTGGCGTCGAGCAGGAAGGTGATTTGCGCGTAGTCCTTGAAGCCCTGGTTTTTCAGGACTTTGAGCGCGTAGATGCCGGCGACGATGCCGCCCTTGTCATCCATCACGCCGGGGCCGTAGGCGCGGCCATCCTTGATATGAAACGGGCGCTCGGCGGCCGAGCCTTCCTTGAACACGGTGTCCATGTGCGCCATCAGCAGGATTTTGGCTTTGCCGGTGCCCTTGAGGGTGGCGATCACATGGCTGTTGTTGGCCGCTTTGTCCGGCACCAGTTCAATGCTGAAGCCGAGCTGCTTGAGTTCATCCACGGCAATGTCGCGCACTTGGGTCAGGCCCGGCTCGTAGCCAGAACCCGAGTCGATATTCACCAGGCGCTCGAGCAGTTTCAGGGCCTCGGCCTTGTACTGTTCGGCATCCGCCTGGATTTGTTTGTGGGGTTCGGCGCTGTAGGCCGGCACGGCGAAGGACAAAGCCAGCGTGGCGGCCAGAAGGGTACGGGAGAAGGTGAAGAGCATGGACCGATCCTTGTTGTTGTGGGGAGGTGCTGCGCTACCCTACCCCACTAAACCGAGCGTAACCAACTGCCTTGCACCGAACTGACGCGGTTGCGCCCGCTGCTCTTGGCCTCATACAGCGCCTGGTCGGCGTCGTTGAGCCAACTGGTGGAATCGGCGTGCGCCGGCTGGTACGGCGCCAGGCCAATGCTCAAGCTGGCGCGCAGGGTCGGGTCTTGCGCATAGGCCAGTGCACTGAAGCGGTCACGCAAAGCGTCCATCACCTCGGTGGCGCGGTTGAGCGGCATGCCTGGCAAAATCACACAGAACTCGTCGCCGCCATAGCGCCCGGCCAGGTCGGACGCGCGCAGGTTCTGGCGCAACACCTTGCTGAGTTGGCGCAGCACGATGTCGCCGGTGACATGCCCGTAGGTGTCGTTGATGGTTTTGAAATGGTCGATGTCGATCAGCGCAATGGCCGCGCCCACCTGTTCACGGCGGCAACGCTGGAACTCGATTTCCAGATGGTCCTTCCAGGCGCCGTGATTGAGCAGGCCGGACAAGCTGTCGGTGCGGCTCAAGGCCAGCAACTCGCGTTTATGGCGGGCCAGGGTCACGGCCTGGCGGTAGCAGATCCAGCCCAGCGCCAGGGGATACAGCATCAGGATCGGCAGGCACGCGTACAGTTGCGCCTCGCTGGTCACCGCGACAAACGCCGGCGCGAACACCAGCAAGGCGGCGCCGACGCCCAGCCCCTGCGCCACCCAGCCGGCGAGCATAAACCGCGGCCCGCCGATGGCGACGTTGTTCATGGTCATCATCGACAGCGTGGTCACGCTGGGCAGCGGGTTGAAGTGCATGGCACCGACCCAGAACCCGCCGCAAAACGAATCGAAGAGTAAATTACGCCGTTCGCTGTGCAGTGAGTTGCTCGCCCGGCGCGACAGCTGGTAGGCCAGATGCGGCCAGACAAAGGCGTTAATCAGCATCCAGGCCCACACCCACAGCGACGGGTGCAAGGGGTACATGCCGAAGAGCACGCAGACAAAACCGAGCGTCAGCCCCAGAAGCCGCGATTTGAACAGGCGCGAAGCGAGCGGAAGTCCATTTCCTCCGACGGCTGACATGGTGGGGTGCAATCCTGGATGAGTGCCTGGAGTCTATCAGGGTAACGTCAAAGCGCCACTACTGCTTACCTGCTAATACTTCAGTGCGAAAACCCACGCGCCAACATCAACGCAACACCCAATAGCAGCACCGCCGTGACCCGTTGCAACAGCACCCGGCGCTTGGGGTTTTCCAGTACGTGCTTGATACGCTGGCCGAAATAGCAGTACAGGCAGCCACTGGCAAACTGCAGGGTCAGAAACGTCAGCCCGAGAATGGCAATATCCGCCGCCGAGCTGTGCTCGCCTGCACCTGCAAACTGCGGGAACACGGCACTGAACATGATGATGGTCTTGGGGTTGGAAAACCCCGTGAGCAAGCCCTTGCCGAACAGACTGCGCGAGCCTTCCACCGCGCCGCCCTGCTTGATCGACACACCGCTGCTGGTCCACTGCTTGTAGGCCAGGTACAGAATATAAGCCACGCCGACAAACTGGATGGTCTGGGTAATGGCAAGGTTGCCCTTGATCAGTTCCGAGAAGCCCACGGCAAAGATCAGGATGGAAATCAGGTAGGACACACTGGCGCCGATCTGCGCCGGGATCGAACTGCGCAAGCCGTCCTTCAAGCCCAGGCTTAACAGCAACAGGGTCATGGGGCCGGGGCTGAAGGTCATGGTGGCGCAAAACAGCAGGAAGTAGAGAAACGAAGACAGCGTTAACGCACTTGTCATGGGCCAGAACCTTGGAATGAAAAAAACAACAACGGGGCGCGCCTCAAACACGCGCCCCTGGGCCTGTCAGGCGACGGCAATTTCAGTGGTCAGGGATTCGCGGTACATCAGCGCCAGGTCGGCCAGGGCAGCCTTGGCGGTCTGGTTGCGGGTTTCGAACGCCACCAGGCCCTTCCAGTTGGTTTCAACGATGGCCTGCACCACATCGGCGTAATCACAGTTGCCGTCATGAATGCCGAAGTGCTGGTCCTGCACGCCATTGTTGTTGCTGAAGGAAATGCCCTTGATCAAGTGGTGATACTTGCGCACCACTTCGGCCGGCAGGCCGTTCTCGATGTTGGCGTGGCCCGCATCCAGGAAGAAGAATACGTTGCTGTGGGCCTGCAGGCGCTCGAACACAAAGGCGTATTCGGCTTCGTGGGTGAAGATGTAGTGGAACGGCCGATAGTTGACGTAGTTGGACAGGTTTTCCAGGTAGATATCCGTGCCCTTGGCCTGCGCGTAGCTCGCCAGTTCCTGGACCGAGTTGAGGTAGTGTTCCAGCGCAACCTTTTTGGCCATCAGCACCATTTTCGGCTCGACGATGCAGCCGCCGTGGATGATCAACGGCGCGCCGAGGCGGCTGGCGATATCAATCTCTTTTTTCACGTAGTCCACCGCCGCCGCGCGGAACGCCTCGACATCACTGCCCAGCGGCGCCTTGAAGTTGCCGTGGAAGATCGGCGTGACGCCGGTGGCGGCGATTTGCGCCTGCAGGCTTTCAATGCGCGCATCGGTCCAGTCGTCGACCATCTCGCCGAACAGGCTGCCGTCGATGTACCAATGGGTGCAATCGCCCTCGATGGCGGTTTGCAGGCCTTTTTCGGCGCTGAGGTATTTCTGGTGCGCCACGCCGGTACAGAACGGTACGGTGGGGTTGATCAGTTTGCTTTCCATGGAGCGATTCCTTTCGTTGATGGAGGGTTAGAGTTCAATGGCCATGAAGTCGGCCTTGGTCACGCCGCAGTCAGGGCATGTCCAGTCTTCCGGCACCTCTTCCCAAGGAGTGCCGGCCGGGATTCCGTCCTCCGGAATACCCAATTCTTCTACGTACATAAAACCGCAGGGTGCGCACATATAAGTCTTCATGAGAATGCGAAATCCATTGCTCGCGTGTAAGAAACTTCGCCAATTACCGGCGAGATGGCGCGCAGTCTAGGGCAGCGTCATTGCACAAGGCAGGTAAAGTGGTGCCTAATCCGGCCTAACTTCACCGGTAAAAGCACCGGCAAAGACAAGGAAGGTTTATGTTTGTATCCGCCATCGCTTTTGTGGAAGGCACGCCCAAGGTGCAGCAGATCGTCGACGCCTTCAGCCAGGCCATCGAGGGCGGTGAATGGGCACCCGGCAGCAAGTTGCCGTCGGTGCGTGAGCTGACCCAGACCCTGGGCGTCAGCAAGTTCACCCTCAACGAAGCGCTGGACCGCCTGCGCGGGCGCCACCTGCTGACCTCAAGCCAGGGCCGCGGCTATTTTGTGGCGATGGAAACCGCACGCCCGGCCGCCGCGACCTGGGTCGACCTGCTGCCCCAGGACCTGCTCAGCGTGCTGCGCCGCCCGCTGGTCACCGCCAGCGGCGAGCTGCGCCCCGGTGGCGGGCACTTGCCGGAGGACTGGTTGAACGGCGAGGCCATCCGCCAGACGATGCGCAGCGTGGTGCGCGCGCCGTCACTGCGCATTGCCGGCCTGGGCACACCGGCCGGGCTGCTGCCCTTGCGCCAGGCCCTGCAACAGAAGCTGCACGGCGAGGGCTTGTCGGTGCCGGTGGAACAGATCATCACCACACCCAACACCGTGCAGGGCCTGGACATGCTCATGCGCCTGCTCGCGCGCCCCGGCGACACGGTGCTGCTCGACGCGCCGTGCTACTTCAACTTCCACGCCAACCTGGCCCTGCACGGGGTCAAAGTAGTGACCATCGAGCGGCGCCCCGACGGCTTTGACTTTGCTGCGCTCGAACAGCTGCTGGCCGAGCACCGCCCCAGCCTGTACCTGACCACCAGCGTGCTGCATAACCCCACCGGCCATTCCTTCAGCCCCGGCCAGGCGTTTCGCCTGCTGCAACTGACCCAGCAGTACCATTGCCACATCGTCGAGGACGACCTCTACGGCGACCTGCACCCCAACCCGCCGCCGCGCCTGGCCGCCCTCGCCGGGCTGGATCAGGTCACCTATCTTTCCGGGTTTTCCAAGATCCTCAGCGCCAACACCCGCGTCAGCTACGTGGTGGCCGCGCCGCAACTGGCCGCCAACCTCACCAACATGAAGCTGATGAGCGGCGGCGTGACCTCGGAGCTGTTCGAGCAAATTGTCTACCGCATGCTCAGCGAAGGCAGCTACGCCAAGCACCGCAAGCGTATGGTCCAGCGCTTGATGGAGTCCGGCGGGCGCGTCGAGCAATGGCTCAAGCGCTGCGGCTGCGAGTTGCCGATGGCGTTTGAAGGCGGGATGTTTATCTGGGCGCGCCTGCCCAAGGGCGTAAACGGTGAACTGCTGGCCCAGGAGGCGTTGAAACGCAGCCTGGTGCTGGCGCCGGGCGCGCTGTTCGGCTACGACCCGGCACACCTCAATTCGATGCGCTTCAATGTCGCCCACACGGATGAGCCGCGCGCCCAGCGGGTGTTCGAGGCACTGTTGCTCAAGGCCGTGCGCCACTGATTTTTGCTTCGCCGTGTATCTGGTCAGCGCCAGATACACTGCAATACAAAGGGCACAAGGCAAAGCCTGCGGCGATGGCTAGACTGCGGCCCAAGAGTATTTAACGAGGAAGGCAGCATGGATCATGTCGATCACATTCTGATCGTCGATGACGACCGGGAAATCCGCGAACTGGTGGGCAATTACCTGAAAAAAAACGGCATGCGCACCACCGTGGTTGCCGACGGCCGCCAGATGCGCAGCTTCCTCGATACCACGCCTGTGGACCTGATCGTGCTGGATATCATGATGCCCGGCGACGACGGCTTGCAGCTGTGCCGCGAACTGCGGGTGGGCAAGCACAAAGCCACGCCGGTGCTGATGCTCACGGCGCGCAACGATGAAACCGACCGCATCATCGGCCTGGAAATGGGCGCCGATGATTACCTGGTCAAGCCGTTCGCCGCGCGTGAACTGCTCGCGCGCATCAACGCCGTACTGCGGCGCACCCGCATGCTGCCGCCGAACCTGGTGGTGAGTGAAACCGGGCGGCTGATCCGCTTTGGCCGCTGGCGCCTGGACACCACCGCCCGCCACCTGCTCGACGAGGACGACACCCTGGTGGCCCTCAGCGGCGCCGAATACCGCCTGTTGCGGGTGTTTCTCGACCACCCGCAGCGCGTGCTCAACCGCGACCAATTGCTGAACCTGACCCAGGGGCGTGACGCCGACCTGTTCGATCGCTCCATCGACCTGCTGGTGAGCCGCTTGCGTCAACGCTTGCTGGATGACGCCCGCGAACCGGCCTATATCAAAACCGTGCGCAGCGAGGGGTATGTGTTTTCACTGCCGGTGCAAATCCTCGGGGCCGAGCAATGAAGCCATGGCGGGTTGGCTGGCCGCGCACACTGGCGTCGCAACTGTCGCTGATTTTTCTGATCAGCCTGGTGTGTGCCCATGGGTTGTCATTCAGTGCGCAGTTCTACGAGCGCTACATCAGTGCGCGCACGGTGATGCTCGGCAATCTGGAAAACGACGTGTCCACCTCGGTGGCCATCCTCGACCGCCTGCCCGCCAACGAGCGCGCCGGTTGGCTGGCGCGTCTCGACCGGCAGAACTACCGGTACCTGCTCAACGCCGGCGAGGCCGGTGAACCGATGAGCAGCCACGACGTGCCAATGGCCGCCACCGCGATTGCGGACGCCCTGGGCGAGCATTACGCCCTGACCTTTCGCGATATACCGGGCATCCAGAAACATTTCCAGGTGCACCTGACCCTGGCCGATGGCAACCCGATCACCCTCGACGTACGCCCCGCCGCCCCGCCTGTAGCCTATTGGTTGCCGGTGGTGCTGGTGCTGCAACTGGCGCTGCTGCTCGCCTGCACCTGGGTCGCGGTGCGCCTGGCCGTGCGCCCGCTGACACGCCTGGCGCGTGCGGTCGAAACCCTCGACCCGAACGCCCACCCCACGCCCCTGGACGAAACCGGCCCGAGTGAAGTCGCGCATGCCGCCGCGGCATTCAATGCCATGCAACAGCGCATTGCCGAATACCTCAAGGAACGCATGCAGATCCTCGCCGCGATTTCCCACGACCTGCAAACGCCGATCACCCGCATGAAACTGCGCGCCGAGTTTATGGATGACAGCGCCGACCGCGAAAAACTGTGGAGCGACCTGAGCGAAATGGAGCACCTGGTGCGTGAGGGCGTGGCGTATGCGCGCAGCGTTCACGGCGCTACCGAGGCCAGCCACCGCATTAACCTGGACGCCTTTCTCGACAGCCTGGTGTTTGACTATCAGGACATGCAAAAGCAGGTCAGCCTGCGCGGCAAAAGCGCGCTGATCCTCGACACCCGCCCCCACGCGCTGCGCCGCGTGCTGGTGAATCTGATGGACAACGCCCTTAAATTTGCCGGCAACGCCGAGCTGGAGGTCGGCTGCGCAATGAATGGGCAGCTGTCGATAAAGGTGTTGGACCGAGGACCGGGAATTGCCGAAGACGAGCTGGCGCAGGTGCTACAGCCGTTCTATCGGGTGGAAAGCTCACGCAATCGCGGCACCGGCGGCACCGGGCTGGGGTTGGCGATTGCCCAGCAACTGGCGGTGGCGATCGGCGGCTCGCTGACCTTGAGTAATCGGGCTGAGGGTGGCTTGTGTGCCGAGGTTCGATTGAGTCTTTAGCGCATTGCTCTGTGGCCAGCAGGCTTACTACATTGAATGCACAGCCTTAATAAAAATTACGCATGATAATTCTGTTTTTTATAATTAGGTTAGAACCAACAGGCATTTTACAGACCCCGCCACTGCCCTTACTTTTGACCCGAGTGACCGACCCCACGCCCGGAGGAGGTGTTAATCGCGCAATCGACAAGGACAGACCAATGAGCATCGAATTTATCGGCTATATCGGCGGCCATCACGCTTCCGAAATTCACCCGCGCAGCGGCCCTACCCTGCAACCGGATTACGTCGAAACCGTGGCCCGCGCCCACGAAGAAGCAGGTTTCGACCGCGCGCTGGTGGCGTTTCATTCCAACAGCCCGGACAGCACGCTGATCGCCGCGCATGCCGCCAGCGTGACCCAAAAACTGCAATTCCTGATCGCCCACCGACCCGGTTTTGCCCAACCCACCTTGGCCGCACGCCAGTTCGCGACCCTGGACGTGTTCAACGGCGGGCGCACGGCCGTGCATATCATCACCGGCGGCGACGACCGTGAACTGCGCGCCGATGGCAGCCATATCGGCAAGGACGAACGTTACGCACGCACCGATGAATACCTCAGTGTGGTGCGCCAGGAATGGACCCACGAGCAGCCTTTCGATTTCAAAGGCACCTACTACCAGGTCGAGGGTGCGCATTCGACGGTGAAGTCGCCGCAGCAGCCGCATATCCCGCTGTACTTCGGGGGTTCTTCAGCGGCCGCCATTGCGGTGGCCGGCAAGCATGCCGACGTGTATGCGCTGTGGGGCGAAACCTACGAGCAGGTGCGCGAAGTGGTGACCCAGGTGCGCGCAGAAGCGGCCAAGCACGGGCGCACGATTCGCTTCAGTTTGTCGTTGCGCCCGATCCTCGCAGAAACCGAGGAGCTGGCCTGGGCCCGTGCCGAGACGATCTTGCAGCAGGCGACCGCACTGGCCGAAAAGCAGGGTTTCGTGCGCCGCGAACCACCCAACGAAGGCTCGCGCCGCTTGCTGGCAGCGGCAGCGCAGGGTTCGCGCCTGGACAAGCGCCTGTGGACCGGGATCGCCGGGTTGCTGGGCGCCCAGGGCAACTCCACTTCATTGGTCGGCACCGCCGAACAAGTCGCGCAGGCGTTGCTGGACTACTACGACCTGGGTATCACCACCTTCCTGATACGCGGGTTCGACCCGCTCAACGACGCAATCGACTATGGCAAGCGGCTGATCCCACTGACCCGCCAGCTGGTCGCCGAGCGTGAACAGGCCAAACAGGTCGCCTAACTAAAGAACACCACACAACCCATGTGGGAGCTGATCAACTGTGGGAGCTGGCTTGCCAGCTCCCACAGGAGTCTGGCGTCGAGCATGGGTTCAGTTTTTGTAATCGGTATCCGTACGCTCCAACTGCCGAATCAACGCATTCCAATGCCGCGCCACACCCGGCCCTGCGCCATTGCTGAACACCTTGGCCTGCTCCTCCACCTTGGCCACCACCTCTGCCGGCGGGAAGATAAGCTCGGCATTGCCGCCCGCCTGCGCCGCGATCTGGATAGTGCACGCGCGCTCCAGCCCTTGCAGTTGCTGGAAGGCGTGCTCCACGCTGATGCCAGCAGTCAACAGCCCATGGTTGCGCAAAATCATCACACTCTTGTCGCCCAGGTCAGCCACCAAGCGCTCGCGCTCATCCAGGTCCAGCGCCACGCCTTCATAACCGTGGTAGGCCACGCGCCCGGAGAACGCAATGGCGTGCTGGGAGATCGGCAGCAGGCCATCCTTCTGCGCCGACACCGCAATGCCGTCACGCGTATGGGTGTGCAGCACCGCTTGCAGGTCATGGCGCGCGCCGTGGATGGCGCTGTGGATCACGTAACCTGCGTAGTTGATACCCAGGCCGGTCGGGTCGTCGACAATCGTGCCGTCGAGGTCGACCTTGACCAGGTTGGAGGCGTTGATTTCATCGAACAGCAGCCCGTAGGCGTTGATCAGGAAATGCTCATCCGGCCCCGGCACACGGGCGGAGAAGTGCGTGTAGATGTGGTCGGTCCACTTATACAGCGCCGCCAGTCGATAGGCCGCCGCCAGCTTGACGCGCACCTCCCACTCTTCTGGCGTGACGCGCTGGCGGACGTTGCTGGAAACACTGGAAAGCGAGGTGACGCTGCTCATGGCAAAACTTCCTGGATGGCCTTAAGGACTTCCAGTCAGCCTAGGGGATGGACAAAAATAATAAAAATCACATTTTAATCTAAGCTAATTATTATTATTTTTTATAAAAAAAACCGACTACCACATAGATAGTTCCCACGCTCCGCGTGGGAATTCAGCCCTGGACGCTCCGCGTCCCAAAGCGTGACGCAGAGCGGCACAGGAGGCATTCCCACGCAGAGCGTGGGAACGATCAGTCTGCAGCCCCCCAGGCTCACGCAGCATTGCGGAGCTTGTGTAAAGAGGCCGCCACCAGCGTCCCGAACGCATCCACCGGCCCTTGCAGGTTGCCCAGAAAGTGCGGGTAGATCAGCCACAAATCCATCACCGGCTTGAAGTCCTTGAGCGGCACCACCGCCAGTTGCTCAAGGTGCGCACTGCGCTCCAGCAGCGGGCGTGGCACCAGCCCCAGGCCCAGGCCGTCCGCCACCAGGCCCAGTTGCAGCTCGGTACCGAAGGTTTCCAGGTTCACCCGCAACGCCAGGCCCTGGTCGGACAAGGTGCGCTGCAAGCCGGCACGGAACCCACAGCCATCCGGGTTGAGAATCCAGCCGCCCTGGTACACATCGGCCAACTTGCAGGGCTTTTTCGGCAACTGTGCCTTGGCACACACCACCACCAACTCCATCTTGCCGATGGACTCACCGACGATATTGTCCGGGAAGATCTTGCCCGCCGGGAACAACGCCACCGCCGCATCCAGCTCGCCGCGCTCGATCTTGCCGACCAGTTGGCTGCCCCACCCCGTGGCGACCTGGGCGCGCAAGTCGGGGTATTCGCTGCGCAGATGCTTGAGTGCATCCAGCAGCACCACATCGCCGATGGTCTGCGGCACGCCCAGGCGCAACACGCCGGTGGGCGGTGCATCGGTGGCTACCAGCTCACGCAGGGCATCCATCTCGCGCAGGATCAGCCGGCATTGTTCATACACCCGCGTGCCGATCAACGTAGGTTTGAGCGGCTTGGTGTTGCGGTCGAACAGCTCCACGCCCAGCGCCTGCTCGAAGTTCTGCACGCGGCGGGTGATGGCCGGCTGAGTCAATTGCAACGACTCGGCGGCGTGGCTGATGGACTGGCAACGAATCACTTCGACAAAGGCATCGATATCGTCAATTTTCATTTGGGCCGCACATAGAGAACAGTCATTAAGATGTGTGGCAAGCATAGTTGCCACACGGCTGCCTGGATAGCCTGCGCTGTGATCGATAACGTCTAACGCTATTCAGACCGGTTCTAAATTACCTGAAGCTATAAGCTAATCATTAAAAAATAGCATATTAACTATCAACATTATGCTTATATAAACCCATCACGCCATCCCCATAACCGGAATTGCCATGACCCAGTCCCGACACCCCGAAAGACTCAGAGCCTTTATTGGCGCCCTGGCGGAACTGATCGACGGCAACCCACGCGAAGGCGACCTGTTGCACCGTGGCGGCAAGCTGTTGGCGCAACTGGTCAGCCATGACGACTGGCTGCCCGACGAGTACGCCCAACCCGACCCCGAGCGCTACCAGCAGTTTTTGCTGCATGCCGATTCGCGCCAGCGTTTCAGCATCGTCAGCTTTGTGTGGGGGCCGGACCAGCGCACGCCGATTCACGACCATCGGGTGTGGGGCCTGATCGGCATGTTGCGCGGTGCGGAGTTTTCCCAGGGTTTTGAACGGGCGCCCGATGGCAGCCTGGTGGCCAAAGGCACACCGGTTCAACTGCTGCCCGGCCAGGTTGAGGCGGTGTCGCCCAAAGTCGGTGATATCCATCAAGTCAGCAATGCCCACAGCGACCAGGTGTCGATCAGCATTCACGTGTACGGCGCCAATATTGGTGCCGTGCGCCGCGCGGTGTACCAGCCCGACGGCAGCGAGAAGCTGTTTATCTCCGGTTATTCCAACGCCTACCTCCCGAACCTCTGGGATTTGTCCAAAGAAAAGAGCCCTGCCCTATGACCACCGTATCGAACCGCAGCTTCGCCCAGATTCGCCAGGCCCTGTTGGGTCGTGAAGAAGTCGCCTTGGTCGACGTGCGCGAAGAAGCGCCCTTTGCCGAGTCGCACCCGCTGTTCGCTGCGAATATCCCGTTGTCCAAGCTGGAGCTGGAGGTGTATGCGCGCATTCCCCGTCGCGATACCCAAGTGACGGTCTACGACAATGGCGAAGGGTTGGCCGAACGTGCCGCCGCGCGCCTGATTGCGTTGGGCTACACCCAGGTCAGCCTGCTCGAAGGCGGCCTGGACGGTTGGGGCCGCGCCGGTGGCGAGCTGTTTATCGACGTCAACGTGCCGAGCAAAGCCTTCGGTGAGTTGGTGGAGAGCGAGCGCCACACGCCGTCTTTGGCCGCCGAAGAAGTGCAGGCCCTGCTCGACAGCCAGGCCGATGTGGTGGTGCTCGACGCGCGCCGCTTCGACGAATACCAGACCATGAGCATTCCCACCGGCATCAGCGTGCCGGGTGCCGAACTGGTGCTGCGCGCCCGTGAACTGGCGCCGGACCCGGCCACCCGCATCATCGTCAACTGCGCCGGGCGCACCCGCAGCATTATCGGCACGCAGTCGCTGATCAACTCAGGCATCGCCAACCCGGTGTCGGCACTGCGCAACGGCACCATCGGCTGGACCCTGGCCGGGCAGAAACTCGCCCATGGCCAAGCGCGCCGCTTTGCACCGACCTCGGAAGAACACCGTCAAATCGCCGCCGCAGACGCACGTCGCGTCGCCGACAAAGCACGCGTCGGCCGCGCCACACTTAACGACCTGCAACGCTGGCAGCAGGAGCCGACCCGCACCACCTACCTGTTCGATGTACGCACGCCGGAAGAATTCGAAGCCGGCCATTTGCCGGGCGCACGCTCCACACCCGGCGGGCAATTGGTGCAGGAAACCGACCATGTGGCCAGCGTGCGCGGAGCGCGCCTGGTGCTGGCCGATGACGACGGCGTGCGGGCCAATATGTCCGCCTCATGGCTCGCGCAACTGGGCTGGGAGGTGTACGTGCTGGACGACCTGCAAGCGGCGAACTTCAGCGAACAAGGCGCGTGGGTCGTGCCGGTGCCGGCGCCCTTGCAGGCCGAACTGATCAGCCCCCACACCCTGGCCGAATGGCTAACCCATGGCGACACGGCGGTGCTGGATTTCACCCCCAGCGTCAACTACGTCAAACGTCATATCCCCGGTGCCTTCTGGGTCTTGCGTGCGCAGTTGCCACAGGCCCTGGCCAAGGTGCCGCCCGCCGAACGTTATGTGCTGACCTGCGGCACCAGCCAACTGGCGCGCCTGGCGGTCGCCGACGTCGAAGCCATCACCGGCAAGCCGGTGTTCCTGTTGCAGGGGGGCACGCTTAACTGGATCGCCGAGAAGCTACCGCTGGAAGAAGGCGAAACCCATCTCGCGTCACCGCGTATCGACCGCTATCGCCGCCCGTACGAAGGCACCGACAGCCCGAAGGAAGCCATGCAGGCGTATCTGGACTGGGAATTCGGCCTGGTCGACCAGTTGGCACGCGATGGCACCCACGGTTTCTACGTGATCTGAACCACCTTCACGCCTGCCCCACACCGGGGCAGGCCGCACCGACCCCTTGCCAGGCGGAGGTAACCCACACTTTTTCACTTTGCCTGGGATTTATCCATCATGGTCTTTCGCACGCCCTTCAAACACCTGCTCCTGAGCAGCGCCCTGGCCCTCGGCCTGATCAGCACTGCACACGCCGCCGACCTGCAACCGCTGCGGGTGGCCAATCAAAAATCCACGATCAAGGCGCTGCTGGAAGCCTCCGGCGAAACCAAAAACGTCCCCTATCAAATCCAGTGGTCGGAGTTCCCTTCCGCCTCGCCGCTGGGCGAAGCCCTGAACGCCGGTGCCGTCGATATCGGCGCCCTCGGCGACGCGCCGTATGTGTTCGCCTTGGGCGCCGGGGCCGCGCTCAAGGTGGTCAGCATCATCCACGCCGAAGGGCGCAACACCACCGCCCTGGTGGTGCCCAAGGACTCGCCGATCAAGACCGCCGCCGACCTCAAGGGCAAGAAAATCGTCACCGGACGCGGCTCCATCGGGCACTACCTGGCGATCCGGGCCTTGGCCAGCGCGGGCCTGACGAGCAAGGATGTGCAATTCATTTTTCTGTTGCCCGCCGAATCCCGGCTGGTACTCGATAACGGCACCGTCGATGCCTGGGCGACATGGGACCCCTACACCACGGTGGTCACCTCACAGAGCCACGCCCGGGTCCTGGTCAGCGGCAAGCAGTTGTTGAGCAACCACCTGTATTTCGCCGCCACCCGCCAGGCCATCGCCAACAAACGCCCGCAACTGGATGACTTCGTGGCCCGCGTCGACCGTGCCTACGCCTGGGCCAACACACACCCGGATGAATACGCCGCTGCCCAGGCCAAAATTACCGGCCTGCCCTTGGCGGTGCACCTGGAGGTGGCCAAAGACACGCAACTGAACCCCGTGGTGATTGACGACAGCGTAATCAAGGGCCTGCAAGCCACCGCCGACACCTATCAGCAAGAAGGCTTGCTGCCCAAGCGCATCGACGTGTCCCAGGGTTTCGACACCAGCTTTAACGCCGAACGTTTTCCCACTTCCCAAGCATCGCGCTAAGCAAGGAGCCGCCTATGAGCACGCCACGTCATCTGAAACTGGGCGCTATGGTCCACGGTGTCGGTCACGGCTGGGGCGAATGGCGCCATCCGCAGGCGCAACCGAATGCCAGTACGAACTTTGGCTTCTATAAACAACAAACCGAACTGGCCGAAACGGCCAAGTTCGACTTCGTGTTTATCGCCGACAGCCTGCACATTCACGCCAAATCCAGCCCGCACTACCTCAACCGTTTCGAGCCGCTGACCCTTCTCTCGGCCCTCGCCGCGTTGACCACTCACATCGGCCTGGTCGCCACCGTGACCGTCAGCTACACCGAGCCCTACCAGGTGGCGCGCCAGTTCGCCTCTTTGGACCATATCAGCGGCGGCCGCGCCGGCTGGAACGTGGTCACCTCGTGGCTGAGCGGCACCGCCGACAACTTCGGCAAAGCCGAGCACCCGCCCCACGCCGTGCGCTACCGCATCGCCAAGGAGCACCTGAACGTGGTCAAGGGCCTGTGGGATTCCTGGGAAGACGACGCCTTTGCCTATAACAAGCAGAGCGGCGAATTTTTCAGCCCCGACAAGCTGCACGCGCTGAACCACAAGGGCGAGTTTTTCTCGGTCAAAGGCCCGCTGAACATCGCCCGCTCACGCCAGGGCCAGCCGGTGATTTTTCAGGCGGGCACCTCTGAAGATGGGCGCAACTTCGCCGCCGAGCATTCCGATGCGATTTTTGTGCATGTCGAGACGCTCGAAGAAGGCAAGGCTTACTCGGCTGACTTGAAACGCCGCGCCAAGGGGTTTGGCCGTGATGCGGCGAGCCTGTCGATTTTGCCGGGCATCCGCCCGATTGTCGGGCGCGATGCCGCCGAGGTGGAACGCCGTTATCAGCAGGCCGTGGACCTGGTCACCGTCGAAGATGCGATTGTGGCGCTGGGCCGCCCTTTCAACGACCACGACTTCAGCCAATACCCACTGGACGCACCGTTCCCGGAGCTTGGCGACCTGGGCAGCAACAGCCAGAAAGGCGGTTCCGACCGTATCAAGCAACTGGCCAGGGACGAAGGCCTGACCCTGCGCGAAGTGGCCTTGCGCTTTTCGCGGCCCAAGCGCGATTTTGTCGGTACCCCGGAGCAGGTCGCCGATGCGATTCAAACCTGGTTCGAATCCGGCGCCAGCGACGGCTTCATCATCAACTCGGTACTGCCGGATGGCTTGCAGTACTTCACCGAACTGGTGGTGCCGGTGCTGCAACAACGCGGGCTGTTTCGCAGCGAATACAGCGGCCAGACCTTGCGCGACAACCTGGGGCTTAAGGTGCCGACCAATCGGTACAGCGAAGTTGAAGCACCCCTGAAAGCACGGGCTTAAACACGATCCCACATTTTTGACTGAGTACAGACTTATGACTCAACCGTCTTTACGCTCCGTGGAAGTCGCGCAATTCGACGCCCTGCTCGAACGCCTCAGCGCCGAGCTGGCCAGCACCGCGCACCGGTATGACGAAAGCGGCGCCTTCCCCCACGCCAACTTCACGCTGCTGCATGAACATGGCCTGGTCGCCCTCACCGTGCCCAAGGCCCTGGGTGGTGGTGGCGCAAGTTTGCCGCAGGCGCGCAAGGCCATCAGCGCGATTGCCAAAGGCGAGCCGTCTACCGCGTTGATTCTGGTGATGCAGTACCTGCAACACACACGCCTGCAAGACAGCAAAACCTGGCCGCAGCACCTGCGCGTGCAGGTCGCCGAAGACGCCGTGCGCAACGGTGCGTTGATCAACGCCCTGCGCGTCGAACCCGACCTCGGCACCCCGGCCCGTGGCGGGCTGCCGGCAACCACGGCGGTGCGCACCGCCGAAGGCTGGCGCGTCAGCGGCCGCAAGATTTACTCCACCGGCAGCCACGGCCTGAGCTGGTTCAGCGTGTGGGCGCGCAGTGATGATGCCGACCCGCTGGTGGGCGCCTGGCTGGTGCCGAAAAACAGCCCCGGCGTGAGCATCATCGACACCTGGGACCACCTGGGCATGCGCGCCACCTGCAGCCACGAAGTGGTGCTCGATAACGTCCTGGTGCCGCTGGACCATGCCGTCAGCGTGAGCCCCTGGAGCGCACCGCAGCCTGAGCTGGATGGCGACGGGTTCCTGTGGATGTCGGTGCTGCTGTCGTCGGTGTATGACGCCGTGGCCCAGGCTGCGCGGGACTGGCTGGTGAATTGGCTGGAGCAGCGCACGCCGTCCAACCTCGGCGCCGCGCTGGCGAGCCTGCCGCGCTTTCAGGAAACCGTCGGCCATATCGACACCCTGCTGTTCGCCAACCGCAGCCTGCTCGATGCCGCCGCCCAGGGCCACACGCCAGCCGCCAATGCGGCGCAGCTTAAATACCTGGTGACCGGCAATGCGATCCGCGCCGTGGAGCTTGCCATCGAAGCCTCGGGCAACCCTGGTCTGTCGCGCCATAGCCCGCTGCAACGGCATTACCGCGACGTGCTGTGCAGCCGCGTGCATACGCCGCAGAACGACGCGGTGCTGCAAGGTGTGGGTAAAGCGGTGTTCGCGCAACGTGCGCAACAATGAATAAGGAACGCTCATGAGTCAGGTGATTATCGCCAGCCAGCTGGACGAAGATTACAACCAGGTATTGCGCGAACGCCTTGCCTCGATCCACCCCCAGGCCCAGGTCATCGGCGTGCCGGCCGGCGTGCCCGGCGACCTGCCGCCCCAGGCCAATATCCTGCTGCTGCGCCCGATCAACGTGCGCGGCTACACCGCGCCCAACACCCCGCCGCCGGGCTGGCCGTATGGCGCGCAGTGGGTGCATCTGGTGTCGTCGGGCATCGACTTCTACCCGCAGTGGCTGTTCAGCGGCCCGCCGGTGACCACCTCACGGGGCAGCGCCGCCGATAACCTTGCCGAGTTCGCCCTGGCGGCGATCTTTGCGGCGGCCAAGCATTTGCCGGCTATTTGGGTGAAGGATGCCCAGTGGACATTCACCGCGTTGCGCCCGCTCAAGGGCAGCACATTGGGCATTCTCGGCTTTGGTGCGATCGGCAAAAGCCTGGCGCAAAAAGCCCAGGCCTTGGGGATCAACGTGGTTGCGCTGCGCCAGAGCCAGGCACCCTTTGAGGTGGACCATGTTGAGGCCGCCAAGGACATCCACGACCTGTTCGCCCGCGCCGACCACCTGGTGCTGGCGGCGCCGCTCACCGAGGCCACGCGGCATATTGTCGACCGTGATGTGCTCGGCAGCGCCAAGCCGGGATTGCATCTGATCAACATTGCACGCGGTGGTTTGCTGGATCAGGAGGCCCTGCTGGAAGCCCTGGATAACGGTCAGATCGGCCTGGCCTCGCTGGATGTGACGGAACCTGAGCCACTGCCGCCGGGGCACCCGTTGTACAGCCATGCGCGGGTGCGGTTGTCGCCGCATACCTCAGCGATTTCGACCAACAGCAAGGAGGAGATTGCCGATACGTTCCTGGCGAATCTGCTGCGGTATGTGCAGGGTTCGACGTTGGCCAATCTTGTCGCCCCTTGAATATGTGTGGGAGCTGGCTTGCCTGCGATAGCATCACCTCGGTACACCTGAGCAACCGAGGCGCCTGCATCGCAGGCAAGCCAGCTCCCACATAAGCCAGTCTTCACAGGGATGAGTGTGAATCAGCAGCCGCTAGCCAGGCGGTCGCGCAAAAACTCCACCAGCGCCTGCACTGGCCGCGAACTTTGCCGGTGCTGTGGATAGACCGCCGAGAGCGTCAAGGCTTCGGGAGCAAAGTCGTCCAGCAGGGTCACCAAGCGCCCGTCTTTCAACGCCTCGGCAACAATAAAAGTCGGCAGGTAGGTCACGCCCAACCCGGCGATTGCGGTGTCGCGCAGCAACTCGCCATTGTTCACGCGCATGCGACCACTGACATTGAGCGCCTGCAACTTGCCTTTGAAGCGCCATTGCACTTGGCGGCCATGGCCATAGGGCAGGCAGTCATGATCAACCAGGTCTTCGGGCTTGAGCGGCGTACCCCGGGCGGCGAGGTAATCAGGGCTGGCGCAATACACCCGCTGCACGCTGGCGATGCGCCGGGCAATCAGGGTCGAGTCTTCCAGCGTGCCGATGCGCAAGACCAGGTCGTAGCCTTCGCCGATCAGGTCCACCGGGCGATCACTCAAATCGACTTCCACCGACACCTGCGGGTGGCGTTGCAGGAACTGCGGCAGCAAGCAGCCCAAATGGGCCATGGCAAACGACAACGGCGCGCTGAGCCGAATCGTGCCACGCGGTTCGCTGTTCTGTCCGGCGATGCCCTGCTCTACTTGCTCGACTTCGCTGAGCAGGCGCAAGGCCGATTCGTAGTAGCTCTGGCCGAGCGGTGTGACGTCCAATCGACGGGTGGAGCGATTGAGCAGGCGCACGCCCAGGCGGTCTTCCAGTTGGATCAGGCGGCGGCTGACGAATTGTTTGGACACGCCCAATTGCTCGGCCGCGGCGGTGAAGCTGCCGGATTCCATGACCTGGCAGAACAGGCGCATGTCTTCGAAGGGGTTCATTGTCGCTTCTCGGTGGACAGTTGACAGGTTTATAGCCTGTCAGCCGCTACGACACAATCAAATGCAGGAGGGGCTTGCCCCCTCCTACAGGGTTAATCCACCCCTTCAAGCGCCGCTTACTTGGCCGTAAACGCCGAGTAGCTGTTCATCAGGTTACGGTAGTTGGGAATGCGCGGCGACAGCAGGTTAGCCAGGCCTTCCATATCGTTGCGCCAGTCAACTTGCAGTTCACAGGCGACAGAGAACCAGTTCACCAGTTGCGCGCCGGCGGCCGTCATGCGTGCCCAGGCGGCTTGTTGCACGGTTTCGTTGAAGGTGCCCGAGGCGTCGGTCACCACGAACACCTCGAAGCCTTCAGCGAGGGCGCACAGGGTCGGGAACGCGACGCACACATCCGTTACCACGCCGGCAATGATGATCTGCTTGCGGCCGGTGGCCTTCACAGCCTTGACGAACTCTTCGTTGTCCCAGGCATTGATCTGACCAGGGCGGGCGATGTAAGGCGCATCGGGGAACAGTGCCTTGAGTTCCGGAACCAACGGACCGTTAGGGCCGCTTTCAAAACTGGTGGTGAGGATGGTCGGCAGGTTGAAGAACTTGGCCACGTCGGCCAGGGCCAACACGTTGTTCTTGAACTCGTTCGGAGAGAAGTCTTGCACCAGCGAAATCAGGCCGGTCTGGTGATCGACCAGCAATACAACGGCGTCATCTTTGTTCAAGCGCTTGTAAGTCATGGGTAAACTCCTTTGGGTGTTTTTAAAATCAGAAGGCAAAGCACGAGCAACCAAACGCGCCCCAGAAACCCTGGAAATCGCTGACCGGCACGCTGGAAAGCCGCGCTTTTTCATGGCCGTGGGCATGCACGCCGCACGGCCCGCTGCAGTGGTGCACTTGGGCTTGCACCGGTGAACCTGGGCGCCAGTGCCCCGGCACCTTGACCACCGGCGACCAGTCCGGCAGCACCGGCACTTGGGGCGGGGCGAAATCTTCGAAGTCGCCGGCGCCGTACACCACCTTGCCGCCGACCACGGTCAGGACCGATTCGATCCATTTGATGGCTTCTTCATCCACGCTGAAGAAGTCCGCCGAGAGTGCCGCCACATCCGCCAACTGGCCGACCTTGATCTGGCCCTTCTTGCCCTGCTCCGAGGAGAACCAGGCGCTGCCGTGGGTGAACAATTCCAGCGCGGTGAGGCGCGGCAAGCCTTCGGCGTGCAGTTCCAGGCCGCCGACGGTGCGGCCGCTGACCATCCAGTACAGCGAAGTCCAGGGGTTGTAGCTCGAAACCCGCGTGGCGTCGGTGCCCGCCCCGACCGGCACACCTTCGGCCAGCATGCGCTTGATCGGCGGCGTGGCTTCGGCGGCCTTGGCGCCGTAGCGCTCAACAAAATATTCGCCCTGGAACGCCATGCGGTCCTGGATCGCGATACCCCCGCCCAGGGCCCGGACGCGCTCAATGTTTTTCGGCGTAATGGTTTCGGCGTGGTCGAAGAACCACGGCAGACCATTGAACGGAATGTCGCGGTTGACCTTCTCGAACACGTCGAGCATGCGCGAGATGGATTCGTCGTACGTGGCGTGCAGCCGGAACGGCCAGCGCTGCTCAACCAGATGGCGCACCACCGGTTCCAGTTCCTGCTCCATGGTCAACGGCAGGTCGGGGCGTGGCTCAAGGAAATCTTCGAAATCCGCCGCCGAAAACACCAGCATCTCGCCTGCGCCGTTGTGGCGCAGGTAATCGTCGCCCTGGTGCAGGGTGACGCTGCCGGTCCAGTGCTTGAAGTCGCTGAGCTCTTCCTTGGGCTTTTGCGTGAACAGGTTATAGGCGATGCGCACCGTCAACTGTTGGTCCTTGGCCAGTTGCTCGATCACCGCGTAGTCATCGGGGTAGTTCTGGAAACCACCGCCGGCGTCGATGGCGCTGGTGAGGCCCAGGCGATTGAGTTCACGCATGAACTGGCGGGTCGAATTGACCTGGTATTCGAGCGGCAGTTTCGGGCCCTTGGCCAGGGTTGCATACAAAATCATCGCGTTGGGACGCGCCACCAGCATGCCGGTAGGGTTGCCGTTGCTGTCGCGCACGATCTCGCCGCCCGGCGGGTTCGGCGTGTCCTTGGTGTAACCGGCCACGCGCAGGGCGGCGCGGTTGAGCAAGGCACGGTCATACAGGTGCAGCACGAACACCGGCGTATCCGGCGCGGCCTGGTTCAGCTCTTCCAGGGTCGGCATACGCTTTTCGGCGAACTGGAATTCGTTCCAGCCACCCACCACGCGCACCCATTGCGGCGTCGGTGTGCGGTCGGCCTGGTCCTTGAGCATGCGCAACGCATCGGCCAAAGACGGCACGCCTTCCCAGCGCAACTCGAGGTTGTAGTTCAGCCCGCCACGGATCAGGTGCAAGTGCGAGTCGTTGAGGCCGGGGATCACGGTGCGGCCCTTGAGGTCGATGACCTGGGTGCCGCTGCCGCGCAGGGCCATGGCCTCACCGTCGGTGCCGACCGCGACAAAGCGGCCCTGGTGGATTGCGACCGCAGTGGCCCGTGGGTTTTCACGGTCCACGGTGTGGAACTGGCCATTGAACAGAATCAGATCGGCGTTCATAGGGTTTCCTTTACAGAGGCTTCAAGCCAGGGAGCGAACAGGCGGGTGGCGGCCGGCATCAGCAGGTACACCACCAGCAACACAATGGTCAGCGTCACCAGAAAAGTGGAGACCACATAGTTGGACAGGAACGGGTGCAAGCGCAGGATCGGGCCCCAGATAAACGGCAACAACAGGGTTTGCGGCAGGATCACGCACAGGCTGACCACGGCCTGCTTCCAGCGCGGCGGCTTCGCGGCGCTGTCGGCCAGGGGCGCGAACCAGAACTCGTTGGCGGCACCGATTTCGGTTTTGTCGCCGTCAGCCAGCATCGGCGCCGCTTCAGCGATCAGCGCCTGGCGTTCGGGGGAGTCGAGCCAGCGTTGCAGCGCGTCGGTGGAGCGATAACGCAAGACGCAGGTAAACAGCGCCTGCCCACCCTGCTTGCCGCGCACCACATCCACACCGAGGTGGCCGGGGCGCTCACCGGCGATGCGCACAATGCGCCGCAGCCAGGCCTCGTAATCGCCTTCACGGCCGGCCTTGATCAGGTGTTTGACGACCAGGGTGACGACTTCGTCGGGGCTGGTTTCAGGTGTCGGGTCCATATGGTGTGTTTCCCCCCTGGAGAGTTGAGCGATGGGGGGAGTCTGGCGGGGAACGGGGGCGCGGGAATTGGATGTTTGTGCTGTCTCGCCTGGCGCGCTCACGCCATCCGCGCCATATGCTCACCGATGCGCGAGCGCAACCAGCGCTCCGCCGGGTCGTTGTCATGCACGCCGCTCCAGACCATCGACAATTCCGAGGCTTCAATCGCGAACGGCGGGTCCTCGGCGCGCAGCACGGTGCCTTCGGTCAAGGCACAGGCGGCGTAGTCGGGCACTGTCGCGATGATTTGCGTGCCCGCCAAGAGTGCGCGCAAGCCGCTGAATTGCGGCACTGCCAGCACCACCCTGCGCGCCCGGCCGATGCGGGCCAGGTCAAGGTCGATATTGCCGCTCAAGTCTCCCGAAAACGACACCATCGCGTGGGGCCGCGTGCAGTAGTCATCCAGTGTCAACGGCGCCGCGCCGTCGTCGCCGCGCAGTACCTTGCAGGGAATGTCCCGCAGCTTCTTGCGCTTGGCATTGGCCGGCAGTTCGGTGGTGTAGCTGACGCCCACGGAAATCTCGCCACTGGCCAGCAACGACGACATCAACAGGTAATTGGCGCGGCGCACCACCACGATGATCCCCGGTGCCTCTTCGCGCAGTTGGCTGAGCAACGGCGGGAACAGGCCGAACTCGGCATCGTCGGACAGGCCGATGCGAAACACTGCGCAACTGGTGGAAGGGTCGAAATCCTTGGCGCGGCTGACTGCGCCTGAAATGGTGTCCATCGCCGGTTGCAGCTCCTTGAGTATGGCCACCGCCCGTGGCGTGGGCTCCATGCCGCGCCCGTTGCGCAACAGCAATGGGTCGTCGAACAAGTCGCGCAGGCGCCCGAGCGCGGCACTCACGGCCGGCTGGCCCATGAAGAGCTTTTCGGCGACCCGGGTCAGGTTCTTCTCGAACATCAGCGCCTCGAAAATCACCAACAGGTTCATGTCGACGCGGCGCAGGTCGTTGCGATTCATGGCGGTATCCAAACGGTTATCAGGCCGTCAGGTAAGCATGTCGCACGGATCGACGATTGCATGCCTGTGCTGTCTTTTCCGGGCGCGCACCTGGCGAAATTAACAACGATTAACTCGCCAGCCAAACGGCCCGGCGCCAAAAATACAGCGGTCTACACTGCATCCATTCACCGGGAACGCTCCCATCGACTACGGATAATTGTCATGGCCCGACTTGATGACTGTGCCCCCCGCTTTGGCGTCATCGGTGGTTTATGCCCCCGGCGCGAGCGAATTGCCAAGCAGTTGATCCTCGCCAACCTCGGCGAAAGCCTGGCGATTGCCGAGCTGGCGCAAGCCTGTGCGCTGTCGCGCAGCCACTTTTCCCGTGCATTCAAGTGCACCACGGGGCTGTCGCCCCAGGAATGGATTCGCCAACAGCGCATTCAGCGGGCCAAGGAACTGATCACCGAGTCGTCCCTGAGCCTGACCCAGATCAGCCTGGAATGCGGCTTTTGCGACCAGGCGCACTTCTGCCATATGTTCACGCGCAGCGAGGGCGTGAACCCGATGACCTGGCGAAATCACCACATTCGTCAAAAATCACCGGGGGTTGCAGCCTAGTGGTCTGCACCTGCCTGGAATATGCTGGCCGGACTTTTTTCAGAACAGGGGGCCAGCATGAGTGACCTCAGCGACCAGGCCGTGCATTTCGGTCCCTACCGGGTCCACCCGCGCCAGCGCCTGGTGCTGGAGGCTGGACGCCCTTTGCGGCTGGGCCGGCCCGCGATGGAAATCTTGCTGATCTTGCTGGAACACGCCGGCAATGTGGTGAGCAAGCAGGAACTGATCACGCGGGTATGGCCCAAAACGGTAGTCGAAGACGGCAACCTGCGTGTGCATGTGGCCGCATTGCGCAAGGCGCTGGGCGATGGTCAGGCCGGGCAGCGCTATATCGTCACCGTCGCCCAGCGCGGTTACAGTTTTGTCGCCCCCCTGAGCATCGAACCGATGACCACCGCCATCGACGGTATTGCCCACAACCAGGGCCATAACCTGCCGCTGCGCCGTACGCGGATGATCGGCCGCCAGGTATTGATCGACACGCTGGTGCAGCAACTGCCGCAGCAACGCTTCATCACCCTGACCGGCGCGGGCGGCATCGGCAAGACCACCGTGGCGCTGCGCGTGGCGGAATTATTGATCGGCCATTACCGCGACGGCATTCGCCTGCTGGATCTGGCGTCGCTCAGCACGCCGTCGATGATCCTGCCCAACCTGGCCGCCCTGCTCGACCTCGCCCCCAGCGAACCTGAGCCACTGCTGAGCCTGGCCCGCAACCTGCACGCTCGACAGTTGCTGCTGGTGATCGACAATTGCGAACACCTGCTGGACGACATCGCCCTGATCAGCGAAACCCTGCTGCGCCATGTGCCACAGCTGCACATTCTGGCCACCAGCCGCGAAGCCCTGCGCGCCGAGGGAGAGTACGTGCAGCGCCTGGAGCCGCTGGCCTGCCCACCCGCCAGCGGCAACCGCGCCCAGGCCCTCGGCTACCCGGCGTTGCAACTGCTGATCGAACGCGCCATGTCGCACCAGGACAGTTTTGAGCTCAGCGAAGCGGAACTGCCCCTGGCGATCGATATCTGCAAGCGCCTGGACGGCATTCCCCTGGCAATCGAATTGGTCGCCACGCAGATCGAGCGTTTCGGCTTGCCGGGCTTGCTGGTGCAAATGGAGGACAACCTGCGCCTGCTTAACCGCGGCCGGTGCAGCGACCTGCCCCGTCAGCAAACCTTGCGCGCCACGCTGGATTGGAGTTTTGACCTGCTCACCGCCTGCGAACAGATTTGCCTGCGCCGCCTCGCGGTGTTTCGCGGCGGGTTCAGCCTGGCGAGCGCGGCGGCGGTCATCGCCGGGGAGCAGATCGTACCGGCCGAAGTGCTGGGCGCGATCAGCCAGCTGGTGGCCAAGTCACTGCTCAACGTCGAGGCCGGCGATGATGAAATGGTCTATCGTCTGCTGGATATCACCCGTAGCTATGCCCTGGAAAAGCTCGCCCTCGCGGCTGAGCTCGACAGCACACGCGAGCGCCATGGGGCACGCTGCCTGGCGCTGATGGAGCAGGCGCGGGAGGACTGGGAACTCACCCCCACCGAGCTGTGGATCAACCGTTATGCACCGTTGCGTGAGGATATCCGCGCCGCCCTCGACTGGGGCTTGGGCGAACACGGCGCGCACCTGCTGGGCATTCGCCTGACGGTCAGCGCCATGCCCCTGTGGCAAGAGTTGTCGCTGCTGCGCGAACATGGGCTGTACGTAGACCAGGCCCTGGCGCTGATGCTGCAATCGGACGCGCCCTGCACGCAGCTGACCATGCAACTGCAACTGGCCCTGGGCAGCCTGTCCTATCACGCCCTGGGGGCCGCGCCGCAGACCATCGCTGCCTTCGTGGCGGCCCGGCGCCTGGCTGAGGCGCTCCAGGACAATGGCGGCCAGTTGCGCGCCATCTCCGGGCACATGGCCGTCAACCTGTGTGCCGGCCACTACCGTGAGGCGCTGCAGCAGAGCATACAGTTCGACCGCCTCGACCCGCGCACCGATCCGCTGCTGGACTTGAGTGCCCAACGCTTACGGGTACTGGCCCAGCATTTCGCGGGCGACCAGGTCCTGGCCCTGCACAATGCCGAACAAGTGCTGCAGCGCATGGCCCACAGCGGCCATCTCAACCGTTTCACCCATGGCTTTGGCGTGCAATACGACCAGAGTGTGGCGTCGCTGACGGTACTGGCGCGCATCCTGTGGCTGCGCGGGTTTCCCGAGCGGGCCGCGCGAACGGCCAACCAGGCGCTGGCGTTGGCGTTGCAGATCAACCACGGCACCTCGATCTGCTACACCCTGGCGCTGGCCGGCGTACCGATTGCCCACTACAACGGTGACAGCGACACGGCGCACTCGCTGCTGGCGCTGTTGCTGGAACACGCACAGAAACATTCGGCGCAGTTGTTCCATACCTGGGCGCGGCACTACGAGGGCACCGCCCCCCCTGAGGCATTGCAAGGCCTGGGGCTGGTTCAGGACATACGGGTGACCTTCAATGCCACGCAGGTAGATGACACAGTATTTGAGCGCGCCAGAAACGGCGCAGCCGGTTGGTGCACGGCCGAGATTTTCAGAGTGCGCGCCGAGGCCCTGCCCGATCTGCGCACGCGCGAATCGCTGCTGCTGGAAGCCTTGGGCATGGCGCACGAACAAGGCGCGCTGGCCTGGGCGCTGCGCTGCGCGACCTCGCTGGCCCGCCTGTGGCAAAGCCAGGGCCGTGTGCGGGAGGCGCGTGAGCTGTTGAGCGCGGTCCATGGGCAATTTACCGAAGGCTTTGCCACCCAGGATCTAGTCCGCGTGCGCAGCCTGCTCGACCAGTTGCAGGACAAACGGCCGGCCTGAAAATGGCCCCAGGTAATGCCCATAGCCCTGCTGCAAACGCGCCACCTGCAACGGGTCACGCAGTTGCGCCAGGGCGTAGCTGCGCACACTGTTGAGCAGGCGATAGCGCCGCGGGCCGGGGCCGGGCACGACCGCCAGGGCGGACGTCGCGGTCAGACGTGCCAGCAGGTAAGCCAGGTCGGCGTGCGCAAGTTCAGTACCGGCCACCAGTTCGGTCAAGGCCGGCAACGTCACCGCGCTTTTGAACAGCGCCAATTGCAGGAACAGCCAACGCTGCGGCAGGCTCAGGCGTTGATACGTCCAATCCAGCGCGGCCGTCAGCGATTGATGGCGCTCGACCGCCGTGCGTCGGCCCCGCCTCAACACGTGCACGCCCTTGTGTAACTGCTTTTGCAACCCGCGTACCCCCAGGGCTTCAACCTGGGCCGCCGCCAGTTCCAGAGCCAGCGGGATGCCGTCCAGGCGCCGGCAGATATCGCGCAACGGCGCCAGGTCCTGAGACCGCACCACAAATCCCTGCTGACCGGCACGCGCCCGTGCCACGAACAGTTGCAGGGCGGGATACCTCATGGCCTGCTCGACACTGCCCCACTCAGTCGGCGTCGGCAACGCCAGCCGGGGCACGTGTTGCACCCATTCGCCGGGCACCTGCAAGGCTTCGCGGCTGGTCAGCAGCACGCTCACCTGCGGCGCTCTGGCTTGCAGCGTATGCACCAGGTGGCGGCAGGCACCCAGCAACAGATCGGCACCGTCGAGCACCAGCAACAGTTGCCGGGCAGCCAATTGCTCGCACAGCGCATGGGCGCTCTCACAGGGTTGCAGGTGCAGGGTTTCGGTCAGAGAGTCGAGCAACCGGGTCGGCGCCTGTACAGTTGCCACGTCCAGCCACCACACGCCATCGCGGTAACGCGGCAACACCCGTTCGGCCAGGGCCAGCGCCACGCTGCTCTTGCCGATCCCGGCGCAGCCGGTGAGCATCATCAGCCGTTGGCCGCCCAGGCGTCGCACCAGGCTGCCCAGCAGTTCGTCGCGGCCGATCACCGGGCTGAGCCGTGCGGCCAGATTGTGCCGAGGCCGCGGTGCCGGTGACGGCGCCACGCAACAGTAGCCGCGTTGCGGTTCATTGAGGATATAGCGTTGTCCGTCCAGCGCACGACGCAGGGCGGCGATGTGCACGCGCAAATTGTTGTCTTCCACCACGCTGTTCGGCCAGACCCGGCCGATCAAGGTGTCCTTGCTGACAAATTGCCCCGGCGCCTCCAGCAGTACCGCGAGGATATCCAGCGCACGCCCACCCAATGGCACCGGCAAGCCGGTCTTGCTGACCAGGCGTTGATCGCGATGAAAGGTATAGGGGCCGAAGCTCACCGTGTGTGCATGGTTCATCTGCTGACAGCGCTGGAACACCCGGCCTTGGGCGTCTGCGCCTCCTTTCTAGGGGCCTGGAGCTATCTTGCCAGCTATGCGTGACAGGACAATGCTGGCACAGGGAGCGACACGGACAATCAGGGCAGCCAGACGGACATTCCGGCGTCAACTGAACTGTTGTCGGTACTGCGTGGGGTTAAGGCCGAGTTTTTCACTGAACAGAAAGCGCATATGCCGCACGCTGCCGAAGCCTGCGCGGAAAGCCACGGTCTTGAGCGGCAGGTCAGTGCTTTCCAGCAGGTGCCGGGCACGGTCGATGCGCGCGCCTTGCACAAAGGCCATGGGCGTCATCCCCACTTCTTTAGCGAACAGCCGCGCAAAATGGCGCGCGCTCATGCCCGCCAGCGCAGCCATGGACACGATGCTCAATGGCTGGTCCAACTGCGCCAGCACCTGGTTCTGCACGCGGGTGATCGGGGTTTCCAGCGGCGCGACGGCGGCAGTCATCGGGCTGAACTGCGCCTGACCGCCCTGGCGTTTCATCACCACCAGCAACACCTTGGCGACGTCGACCGCCACCTGTCGGCCGTGGTCCTGGGCGATGATCGACAGCGCCAGGTCGATGCCGGCAGTGACCCCGCCGGAGGTAATCAAGCGGCCATCCTGCAAGTAAATGCGGTCGGTCTCGACGATGGCCTTGGGAAAGCCTTTGATCAGGCGATCGGTGTAATGCCAGTGCGTGGTGACGCGGTGGCCGTCGAGCAGCCCGGCATGCCCCAGCACAAAGGCGCCAGTGCAGATCGAACCGAAGCGCCGTGCCCGTGGCGCTGCGGCCCCAAGCCAGGGCAGCAACGCCGGATGGCATTCGTTATAAGCGCCAGGCCCGCCGGGCACCAATAGCAGGTCGTAGGCCTCGTCGGCATGGTCCAGTGGCAGGTCGGCATGCACGTGCACGCCATTGGAGGCGCGCAGCGGGCCGGGCTCAGTGCCGATTGTCAGGATCCGATAATGCTCCGCCGCCGGCAGGTAGCGGTTGGCGATGGAAAATACCTCCAGCGGCCCGGCCATATCGAGCAGCAGGAAGTCTGGAAACAGCACCATGGCCACGGTTTTCATCAAGAGCAAGTCCATCATAACGGGGAGTCGGGGCGGCATTATGGCACGCCTGAAACTGTCAACTAAAATGAGACATTAATTCAATTTTCAGCTTATTAATGAATCCGCTGAAAACCATTAACCTTCTTCTCAACGCAAGCGCTCTGCATTTCGCAGCCTGCGCTCACTAGAGGACAAGACCATGCTGACCCTTCGCAAAGCCTCGGAACGCGGCGCCGCCAACCACGGTTGGTTGAAGTCGTTCCACACCTTCTCGTTCGCCAACTACTGGGATCCCAAGGAGCAGGGTTTTTCCGACCTGCTGGTGATCAACGATGACCGCGTCGCCGCCGGCAAAGGCTTCGGCCAGCACCCGCATCGCGACATGGAGATTTTCTCCTATGTGCTCGAAGGCGCCCTGGAACACAAGGACACCCTGGGCACCGGCTCGGTGATCCGCCCTGGCGACGTGCAATTGATGAGCGCCGGCAGCGGCGTGGCCCACAGCGAGTTCAACCACAGCCAGAGCCATGGCGTGCACTTTTTGCAGATCTGGATTGTGCCGAATGTGGTCGGCGCCGAACCGCGCTATCAGCAGGAGCACTTCAGCGCGGCGCAGAAACGTGGGCGCTTGCAGTTGATCATCTCGCCGGAAGGCGCGGATGGCTCGCTGAACGTTCGCCAGGATGCGCGGGTGTATGCCGGGCTGTTCAAGGGCGACGAAGCCGCCACCCTGGACGTGCCGGCGGACCGCCATGTGTACGTGCATGTGGCCCGCGGCAGCGTCGAACTCAATGGCCAACGCCTGCAGGAAGGCGACGGCGCACGGTTGCGCAATGAACGCCAGATCCGCCTGAGCCAGGGCGAAGACGCCGAGGTGCTGGTGTTTGACCTGCGCCCTCAGGAACTGCCGCAGATGCCTTGAGCGCCGGCACGATGGCCCGCCAAAACGGGCCATCGCTGGCGTCGATAGTCACCATCAGCGCAATGAAGTTCTCTTAAAAAATCCAACGCGTACCATCAAACCCATACCCGGCAACACCCAACTACAACTCTCGGAGCACACCACCATGAAACGCCAACTCTTGCTTAGCCTCGCTTTCTCGGTACTGGCTGCCAACGCTTTTGCCCACCCGGTTGTCGCTGAAGGCGGCGCGGATCGCCTGCAAGGCAGCCACGTAGCCGAAAATGGTTCTGACCGTCTGCAGGAACGCCGTATAGCCGAAGGTGGTGCTGATCGCTTGCAGGAACGCGGTCTGGCTGAAGGTGGTGCTGACCGCCTGCAGGAACGTGGCCTGGCCGAAGGGGGTGCGGATCGCCTGCAGGAACGTGGCCTGGCTGAAGGTGGTGCTGACCGCCTGCAGGAACGCGGCCTGGCTGAAGGTGGTGCGGATCGCCTGCAGGAACGCGGCCTGGCTGAAGGTGGTTCGGATCGTCTGCAGAGCAACCACGTATAACCCTCGCTGTTGGCGAGGCACCCCAAACCGGCCTGATCAGCCGGTTTTTTTTCGCCTGCGATCTGGCCATGTACCCACCCAACTTCTGGTTAACGGGCTGTTGTGGCGAGCAGGCTTGCCCTGCGTTGGGGCGCGCAGCGGCCCTGAAACCTGAACACGCGGTTTAACTGAAAAATCGCATTAGCCGCACTGGGGCCGCTTCGCAGCCCAACGCAGGGCAAGCCTGCTCGCCACAACAAGCCCACTCCCCCCCAACAAACCTACTCACACAATCAAGCCCACTCACCCCACCAATCAGCGCAGGTCGCGGTCCACCCACAACACCGCCTTGCCAATCTGCTGGCGCGCTTCGATGCGTGCGTGCACCTGTTGCACCGTCTCCAGGCGGTAATGGCCCTCGATCTCGACGCTCAACGCCCCTTCCAGCATCGCCGCGAACACCGCATTGGCACGCCGCTGCACGGTCGCCCCGTCGGCCATATGGTCGGCCAGCCGTGGTCGGGTCAACAACAGCGAGCCCGCCTCGCCCAATTCAATCGGGTCAAGGTCGCTCAGCGAGCCCGACACGTTGCCATAATTGACGATCAAACCCCGTGTGCGGCAAGCGCGGAAACTCTCGCGCAAAGTGCTTTTGCCGACTGAGTCAAACACCACATCCACCCCGCGCCCATCGGTGGCTTGCAGCACCTGATCGGCAAAGCCGTCATAGGTCCAGGCCTGGTGGGCGCCGAGTTGCCGGGCAATCGCGCATTTTTCCGCACTGCTGCCGGTGGTGAACACGGTCGCACCCAACCGCCGCGCCATCTGCACCAGCAACTGGCCGATGCTGCCGGACGCCGCGTGAATCAGGCAGCTGCTGCCCGCCTGCAAGCGCGCCACGTCCTCAACCAGGTAGTGCGCGGTGCAGCCCTGAAACATCGCGGCTGCGGCCTGATCGAAGCGAATCGCCGTGGGGATCTGCGCAACCTTATCGGCGGGCACATTGGCATATTCGGCATAGGCGCCCCAGGCAATGCACCAGGCCACCCGGTCGCCCACGGCCAAATGCCTCACGCCGGGGCCGACCTCAACCACCACGCCGGCGCCTTCCATGCCCAAGGTGCAGGGCAAGCGCACCGGGTACGTCATCGACGCCGCGTATTTGCCCTGGCGCGTATGAATATCCATGAAATTGATCCCGGCGCAGGCCACCTTGACCAGCACATGCCCGGCCGTGACCTGGGGTTTGGCCACATCATGGCGCAGTTGGGCGACGTCGGGGCCGCCGTAGGCTTGCAGGGTGATGGCTTTCATCAGGGAACAACTCCGTTTGCACTGGGAAGCGGCCATGGTAAAAGGGTTTATTCGGTTGGAATATTCCCCAATCCCTCCCAGCCTCTGTGCGGAAATAACCCGATGTTCGATTGGCAGGACCTCTACTACTTCACCGTGTTGGCCCGCACCCAGTCGCTATCGGCCGCCGCCCGCGAGTTGCAGGTGGAGCACGCCACCGTCGGGCGCCGGGTCGATGCGCTGGAAAAAGCCCTGGGCGTAAAACTGGTGGACCGCCTGCCCCGCAGCCGCCCGCTCACGGCGCAAGGCCTGGCCTTGGCGCAAGTAGCGGCGGGCATGGGCGATATGGCCACGCAGGTGATGCGTTTGTCGCGTGTTGCCTCCATCGAACTGGCCGGCACTGTGCGCGTCAGTTGCCCGCCGTCCATCGCCAATCACTGCGTCGCCCCTCAGCTTGCGCGTTTACGCGCCCACTACCCGCAGCTGAACCTGGTGCTGATGCCGTCCACTCAACTGGCTGCGCTGGACAAGGGCGAAGCCGACATCGCCTTGCGCACCGCGCGCCCCGACGAAGCAGCCCTGGTGCGGCGCAAGGTCGGCGTGGTGCGCTTCGGCTTATACGCCGCACCTGCGCTCGAGCACTTGCCGGCGGCGCAATGGACCTTCATCGCCTACGACCCCAGCCGCGATCACCTGCCCCAGCAAGCCTGGCTGCATCAACTGCGCGGCCCGCGCCCCGTGGTGTTTGCCGCCAGCGAGTTGATCACCCAGCAAATGGCCGCCCGTGCGCAGGTCGGCGCAGTGGTGCTGCCCACCCTGGTGGGCGATGCCGACCCGCTGTTGATGCGGTTGCCCACGCCCAGCGACGGCCCGGTGCGTGATATCTGGCTGACGGTCTACCCGGACATGCGCCGCTCACCATCGGTGAAAGTGGTGATGGAATTTCTGGTGGAATGCATTGAAGCGCAGGCGCAGCTACGTCGCTGATTCAGGCCGTGGCGAGGAATTTCTTGCGATACGCCGCCGGCAGCATCCCCACGCGCTGCTGGAACAGGCGGCGAAACGAATTACTGTCTTCATACCCCACCGCGTAGGTGATGCTTTCGAGGGTCATGCGCGTGGACTCCAGCATCTGCTTGGCCCGTTCCAGGCGCAGGGTTTGCACATAGACCACGGGCGTATAGCCAGTCGCCTCCTTGAAACGCCGCTTGAAATTGCGCACACCAAAGCCAAAGCGCCGCGCCACGTCGTCAATCACCAACGCCTGGGCAAAGTGCTGCTCCAGCCAATGCTGCACCCGCAGGATCTCGCCGTCGCCGTGGTTCTTGGGCAACGACCACAGGGCGTACACCGACTGCTCGGTACGCACGCCGTCGATCAGCAGGTATTTGCCACAGGTCTGCGCAAGCTCTGGTGAACCGAAGCGGCGGATCAGGTGCAGCATCAGGTCCATCGCCGCGCTGGCGCCACCGCTGGTGATCACGCGGTTTTCTTCACACAGGATCTGCGCGTCCTCCAGGGTCACGTCGGGGTAACGGCGCCGGAACAGCTCGGCAAACGCCCAGTGGGTGGTAGCGCGCAAGCCTTGCAACAGGCCGCTTTCGGCCAGCAAAAAAGCTGCGGTGCACATCGATGCCAACACCGCGCCCTGGGCATATTGCTCGCGCAACCACGGGCCGTAGGCAGGAAAGGTGGGCAACGCCTGCTTGAGGGTAAACAGGAAACCGGGGATCAGGATCAGGTCGGTGCGGCGCACCTGCGCCGCCGCGCACGCCACCTGCATGCACTGCCCGCTCCAAGTGGTGACGGGCTGGCCGTCCAGGGAGACCACCACCACCTCAAAGGGTGGGCTGTCGGCAAACAGATTGGCGGCGCTGAGCATTTCCAGGACGAGGGTGGCGTTGGCGGCAGAACAATCATCGGCCAGGAGCAAGGTAATGTGCATAAAAAGCCTGTTTGCGTTTTTCGCATGTAATAAGTCATTTGCGCACCTACCTTAGCCGATTCCGGCTCCGTACAGTGCGGCTTCTGATCAACTGCCTGGCACGTGTATGAATCTCTGGTTTCGATTGCTGTTTATGTTGTTCCGTCGCCCCTGGCGCAAGCCCGTGCAGGCGTTGGACACCACGGTGGTGCGCATGCGCGTGTGGCCGCTGGACCTTGACCTCAACCGGCACGTCACCAATGGCCGGTATTTCACCCTGGCAGACGTTGCGCGGATGGATTTCGTGCTGCGTACCGGCGCTTTTCGCGTGGCCCTGCGCAACAAGGCAATGCCCATCGTGGGCGACACCTGGGGCAAGTTCCGCCGCGAGCTGAAGCTGTTTGAAGTGTTCGAGGTACACACCCGCATGCTCGGCTGGGACCACAAATGGAGCCTGATGGAGCACCGTTTTGTCAGCCGGGGCCGAGTGGTGGGCGTGGTGGTGATGCGCGGCCTGTTCCGCTGCGCCAAGGGCACCCTGCCCCCGGCCGACTTTGTGCGCGAACTCGGGCTGGCCGAAGCGTCACCGCCCATGCCGCAGTGGCTGAGCGACTGGGCAAACAGTTGTGATGAGATGAGCGTGCAGTTGCGGGCGCAGGAGCAGGTTTAAGCGCACCTAGGCCTTGGATGCGAGTTTCTTCAGGTTGGCTTCGGCGTCATCCCTGGCCAGATAAAGGAAGCTTTTGCCTTCCTGGACCTTGAACAACACCTTCATGCCGACCAACTTCTCCAGGTCCTTACGCGCGGTATTTTCCGAAACGTCATAGTCATGGGTGATCTCCTTGGGCGTGAAGGTACGCCCTGGGTATTGCAGCACCTTTTTAAGGAAATGCCCCTGCCGATAATTGAGTGCATCTTTCAATTCAAGCGTATCCAGCCAGCCCATCAGCTCGGTGGCTTCTTTCCTTTTGGCCTCGAAATACGTCATGAACGCTTGCATTGCACGTTCAATGACGCGCAGTTGGTAAATCACGAAATAGGTCAGGTCGAAGGCGTCGGTTTCCGTGTAGACATAGGAACGCCCATAGTGCATTGGCGCCTCTTTAAGCAGCGTGCTGATAGAAATATATTCAAACGGCCAGTAACCACTTTTGAGCATGAACCAATAAAACAAAGCGCGTGCGGTGCGCCCGTTCCCGTCCCTGAACGGATGCTCATAGCCCAGCATGAAATGCAGGATGATGGCTTTCACCACTGGGTGGATAAAGTGCCTGCCCTCCTGCCCATCATGCCGCTCATTGGCAAACCGGCAGAGCGCTTCAAGCCTGGCTGGCAGCAAGGCGGCCTTGGGCGGCTGATGCACAATGTCATTGCCCGCACCGCCGACAAACACATCGTCTTCGTCCCTGATGGCCCCCGGATGAACATGCGCCTCATCAATGCCCGCCGTGGCAATGCCATGAAACTCGCAGATCAACCCGAGCGACAGACTTTCGTCCTTGTTGTATTTGGCATGCTTCATCAGTTGATAGTTGTTCAGGATCATCCGCTCATCATCATCTTGAGGCGGGCGTTCCTTGGCCAACATGTCCTTGGCGATTTTACGGGTCGTCGCGGCGCCTTCCAGTTGGGCGCTGGAGATGGCTTCCTCCATCATCAAGGCGTCAACCAGGTAGCGGGTGTTATCCCGGTATTGAGGAGACGACGCCGCCGCCCCGCCCAACCTGGACGTCAGCGACTCTACGGCGTGAACGACCGCATCACAGAAGTCCGTGGTGCACACAAAAAAAGGGCTGCCGCACTCGCTGCGCAGTTCGAGGGTCTTGCTTGCGCAGGCCCGCGACATTTTGATCGCGGCCCAAGCAGCGTCTTTATTGATGCCCGGCGCGGGATATCGACGAAATTCATCCCAGTGCAAGTATCGACCTTTGCCGTCGACCGCTTTGTAGACGCGCGCCAGCTCGAAAACCTCCAGGCCATATTGCTTTAACAAGTCGGCGAATTCGGTTGGCTTATGGATTCTCGCCATGGCTGAAACTCAATTTTCTAAAATTGAGTTGATCCTTGCGCGTTGGGGTTGGCGGTGTCAAGGACTATGCAGTCAGGCTGTGGGGGTGCGGGACGCGGAGCGCCCCAAGCGGCATTCCCACGCAGAGCGTGGGAACGATCAGACCGACAACTACCAGCTCTCCCCCAACCCCAACAACCCCATAATCTGCCGGCGCAAATCCACCAGATAGGCATCATCGCGATGCCGGGGGTACGGCCGATCGATGGTCAACTGCGCCTGGATCTTCGCCGGGCGGTCGCTGAATACGATCACGCGGTTGGCCAGCAGCAGGGCTTCTTCCACGTCGTGGGTCACCAGCAGCGCCGTGTAACCCTGGCGCTGCCACAGGTCGATAAGCTCCTTTTGCAGGGTGATGCGCGTCAGCGAGTCCAGCTTGCCCAGGGGTTCATCCAGGATCAGCAACCGTGGCTGGTTGACCAACGCACGGGCCAGCGCCACGCGCTGGGCCATGCCGCCAGAGAGTTGCCGAGGATAAGCGCGCGCGAACGGGCCGAGGCCGACTTTTTCCAGGGCTTGATCGACCTTGGCCGAGTGGGTCTTGAGCAAGCCTTGAGCCTCCAGGCCCAGTGCGACGTTGTCCCACACGCGGCGCCACGGGTACAGGGTCGGGTCCTGGAACACCACCACGCGGCTCGGGTCGGGGCCTTTGATGGCGTGCCCGTCGGCCAGCAAACGCCCGGAGTCAGCCGGTTCCAACCCGGCCACCAGGCGCAGCAAAGTGGATTTGCCGCAGCCCGAAGGCCCGAGCAACGCCACGAACTCACCGGGCGCCACCTCCAGGGAAACCCGCTCCAATACCGGCAAATGCTGCCCGTCCAGTGCAAAGCCATGGCTGAGGTTTTCAATGCGCAGCGCCAGCCCCGACGAGGGTTGGACTGCCTGTGCCAGCGCTACCATTTCATCGCTCCTTTCTGCCAGGCCAACAACCGGTCACGCACCAGGAACAACCCGGTGATCAACCCCGAACACGCCAGCGCCATGATCAACAGGGCCGCGTACATATTCGCGTAGGCGGCCCAACCCTGGGCCCACTGCAAGTACCAGCCGATACCGGATTTAACCCCCATCATTTCGGCCACCACCAAGGTCGAAAACGAGGCGCCCAAACCCATGAACAGGCCGACAAACACGTGGGGCAACGCGGCGGGAATCGCCACTTTGAAAATCAGGAAACCCGGCTTGGCACCCAAGGTGCGCGCCACGTCGTAATAAGCTTTATCGACACTCGCCACGCCGGACCAGGTCAGCACCGTGACCGGAAACCAGGTGGCCAGCGCGATCAGGAACACACTCGCGCTCCAACTGCTGGGAAACAGGAAAAAACACAGTGGCAGCAATGCCGTCGACGGCACCGGCCCGAGGATGCGCAGCACCGGGTGCAACCAATAGCCGATGCGCGTGGACCAGCCGATGGAGACGCCCGCGACAAACCCGGTAGCAGCGCCCAACGCCACGCCCGAACCCAGCAGCAAGGCCGAATGCAGCAGACTGTCGGCCAGGCGCGCATAGTCTTCGATATACACCGCGAGCAAGGCCTGGGGCGGCGCAAAAAACGGCACCGGCAGCAGCGCCAGCTTGGCGGTGAGCAGCTCCCAGATACCCAGCAACACGGGCAAGGCAATCAGCCACGGCCCGGCGTTTTTCAAGCGCTGGCCGAGCCGCGAAAAACGCCGCCCCAGCAGGCTCAACACGATGAACAGCGCAGCCACCGCCACGCACACATTGGCCAGCCCCTGGGTCATTGGCCAGTTGCGCACGGCATTGGGCCAATAGCTGATCAACAGCGCCACGGCCACCCAGGCAGCCACCACCGTTGCGCCCTGCCAGCCGGCCTTGAATGCCAGGCTTGGGTTCAGGGTGGTTGCATCAACTGAAGACATCAGCGGTGATCTCCTTGGCAAACTCCACCGGGTCGGTGCCCTTGCTGATCACCTCGACGGTTTTCAGGTCGGTGACATAGGTGGTGATTTCCTGCGTCAATGCCGCGCCGACCGCATGGTGACCGTGGGTGTGATCGTGCAGGATCGCCTGCACTTCTTCTGTCGTAGTATTGAGCGCATAGGCCTGGAAGCCCTTGGCGACCTCTTCGGGGTGCTGCACGGAATAATCATGGGCCTCCAGAATCGCCTGGGTCAGCGCCGCCACCACGCGCTTGTCTTCACGTACCAGCTTGCCGGTGACGCCGACCACGCAGCAGCTGAGGTTGGCGTATTCCTCCACCAGGTTGGTGGACAACTCCCGCGCCACGCCGGACTTGATCAGGCGGTACATGAACGGGTCACTGCCGCTGACCGCCTGCACTTCGCCACGCTCCAGCGCGGTGCCCAGCAGGTCGGCCGGGTACAGGCGCCACTCCACATCGCGCACCGGGTCGACGCCGTGCTTTTTCAGCAGGATCGAGAAGAAATTGCGGTCGGGGCTGGCCATGTCGGTGACGCCGATGGCCTTGCCCTTGAGGTCCTCCAGCTTATTCACGCCACCGTTCGCGGCACTCAGCAAGCGCAAGCAACCGCCGTGGGTGCCGGCCGTGAGCTTGACGTCAAAGCCTTGTTCCAGCGCCTTGAGCCAACGCAGCGCCATGCCGATGCCGGCATCCGCCTTGCCGGTGGCGATGGCTTCGAGCAGCACTTCGGTGGAGTTGCCGAAGTTGACCAGCTCTACATCAAGGTTGTGTTTGCTGAAAAATCCCTGGCCGTGGGCGATCACCACGGGTGCCAGGCACACAGCGTTGAGGTTGACCGCCAGTTTGAGCTTGCGCGGCGAGTCGAGGCGGATGAACGCGCCGGTGCCTGCTGGTTCCGCAGGCGTGCCGTGCCCGGCGTGCTCGTCGGCCGCAAAGCCCAGGCTGGGCAGCGCCAGGCCGGCCATGGAAATGCCTGCCATGCCGAGCAAGCGGCGACGGGTCAAGTGATCGAAAGCAGCCATGCGCAATATCCCTTTAAATTGATGTACCCAATAAAAAACACCGCCGCCCTAATGTGGGAGCTGGCTTGCCTGCGATAGCGCAGTGTCAGCCGACAACGATGCAAACTGACCCACCGCTATCGCAGGCAAGCCAACTCCCACATAGAACGCATTCAGTCCAGCCCCAGGTGCTCACGCAGCGTCGAGCCTTCGTACGCGGTGCGGAACAGGCCCTTGCGCTGCAAATGCGGAATCACGCTCTCGACAAATTCGGTGAACGAGCCCGGCAAGTACCCCGGCGAAATCACAAAGCCGTCGCAACCGCCTTGCTTGAACAGCTCGGCCAATTGGTCGGCGATCTGCGCGCCGGTACCCACCAGTTGCGGCACGCGCACGCTGCTGGCGAAGATCCGGCCAAGTTGTTCCAGGGTCAGCTCAGCGCCTTGCATCAGCAGCTTTTCAGCGGCCGCCGGGTGGATCAGCGGCGACTGCGCCACCTCGGCCAGGGTGGCCGACAACGGGAACGGCGACAGGTCCACATTCAATTGCGAAGCCAGTGTCACCAGCCCCAACTCCGGCCGCGCCAGAGCGTTGTGCTGGTCGCGCTTGGCGCGGGCTTCGGCTTCGCTGCCGCCAATGAACGGCATCACCGCCGTGAGTATTTTGCAGCTGTCGGCGGCGCGGCCTTGTTGCACCACCTGGGCGCGCACGTCATCGCGAAACGCCCGCATCGCCGCCAGGTGCGGGTGAATGGTAAAAATCGCCTCGGCCCACCGTGCGCCAAAGCGCCGACCACGCCCGGACGAACCGGCCTGGATCAGCACCGGCCGGCCCTGGGGCGAACGCGGGATATTCAGTGGGCCTTCGACCCGGAACCACTCGCCCTGGTGTTGCACCGAGGTAATCAATGCCGGGTCGGCAAGCACCCCGCTTTCGCGGTCGAGCTTCAGCGCGTCCTTGCCCCAGCTGTTCCAGAGTTTCAGCGCGACCTCGACAAACTCATCGGCGCGGTCGTAGCGCAGGTCGTGCTCCAGGTGCTTGGCCTTGCCGAACAAACGCCCTTCGCTGTCGTTCATCGAGGTGACGATATTCCACGCCGCGCGGCCCTTGGACAGGTGGTCCAGGGTGGCAAACTCGCGGGCAATATGCGCCGGTTCGTAATAGGTGGTGGAGCGGGTCGCGCCCAGCCCAAGCCGGGTGGTCTGGCCGATCAGGTACGACAGGATCGGCAACGGGTCCAGGCGCGTGGCGTCCTGGGCGCCGTAGCGCAAGGCAAACTCACGGGAGCCGCCCATCTGGTCGCCCACGGCCAGGCGATCGGCGAAGAACAGGAAATCGAACAGGCCTTCTTCCACAACCTTGGCGATACGCGTGTAGTACTCGGGGTCGAGGTAATTGCCGACGGTTTCGGGGTGGCGCCATACCGCGTGGCTGTGCACCACCGGGCCGCTTAACAGGAAGGCTGACAAATGGATCTGGCGGCGTGTGGTCATAAAGCGTCTTCGCGGGAAAATTCGCCTTTGATTATATTAATCACACACAATTATGAAAGAATCATATAACTCTATGGTTATGCCCGATTGGTCGGATGTTACAAAAAGTGCCCTAAGCTCAGATCGAAAGAGTATTTATCGAATGCTTTTTCATAACTCCAAGCTTGGCGCTATTTCGCAAAAAAATCGCGGTGATGACGGGCACGCCTTACGCCAAGGCGGTGGATGCGCAGGATGTGCAGATTTGGAAGCCTTAAGGCCGCGACAGGTTTACGCACGGTAAACAGGGCGCCCTGGAAATGGTACAACAGCTACCCTTCACTCTTTTCCTGGGGACCGCCGCTCATGACGTCCAAGCTCGAACAACTCAAGCAATTTACCACCGTGGTCTGCGACACCGGCGACCTGGAAGCCATCAGCCGCCTGCGCCCGGTGGATGCCACCACCAACCCGTCGCTGCTGCTCAAGGCCGCCGCCATCCCGGAATACGCCGAGCTGCTGCGCAATGCGGTGAACCTGTCCAAAGGCGATGTGGACCTGGCCTGCGACCACTTTGCGGTGTCGGTGGGCGCGGGCATTCTCAAGGTGATTCCGGGGCGTATTTCCACGGAAGTCGACGCACGTTTGTCGTTCGACGAAGACGCGCTGTGGGCCAAGGCCAACCAGCTGATCGCCCTGTACGACCAGGCCGGTATCGGCCGCGACCGCGTGCTGATCAAACTGGCCTCCACCTGGGAAGGCATCCGCACCGCCGAGCGCCTGGAAAAAGCCGGCATCCAGACCAACCTCACCCTGCTGTTTTCCTTCGCCCAGGCCCAGGCCTGCGCCGATGCCGGGGTGTTTTTGATCTCGCCGTTCGTGGGCCGCATCTACGACTGGTACCGCAAAAACACCGGCCTGGACTACACCGGTGCCGAAGACCCAGGCGTGCAGTCGGTGACGCGTATCTACAACTACTACAAGGCCAACACAATCGACACCGTGGTGATGGGCGCCAGCTTCCGCACCTTGAGCCAGATCGAAGAACTGGCCGGTTGCGACCGCCTGACCATCAGCCCTGACCTGCTGCAAAAACTGGCTGACGATAACGGCGTGCTGCAACGCAAATTGGCGCCGGGCGCAGAAGGCGAAGCGCGCCAGCCATTGACCGAAGCGCAGTTCCGTTGGGCGTCGAATGAAGATGCGATGGCCACCGAGAAGCTGGCCGAAGGCATTCGCCAGTTTGCGCGGGGCCAGGAGAAACTCGAGGCGGTACTGGCTGCACTGTAAGGGTCTAAAACTGCATGCGGTCAAATGTGGGAGCTGGCTTGTGGCGAGCAGGCTCCCACAGAAAAGCAGATTGCCGCACAGGCGAATGATCCAAATTTTAGATCCCGCCCATTTGCCTGTTGCCCCTGAGAACCTCGCACGTTAACCTTTCAACTCGCAGCAAACGCTGCGATTGGACTTGGCGGTCCGACCAGATATAGGCGCAACAGCGCCCCCAACACGATTGCAGGCGCTTTTTTTGCGCCCGTGATTTCGTGCAATGGCGGGTTGCGCAGGGACTTCTTCGGAAGTGCCGGGTCCTATATCCCCGGTCCGCCAACCTTGCGTAATCCGCCACCCTAATTCTGCTTGGCGGCAGAAGGTGACGGCTCATTCAGATATAGGAGCAAGATCCATGACCGCACAAGATCGGTATATGCCCATCACAGGCCCCGATTGCACTATCCCTACCCTGCTTATCGACACTCAGGCACCACTGGACGCACTGCATGATGCCGCGGTGTTTCGCATACGGGCAGTCACTCAATTTCTGGAGAACCTGGCGCTTCGCGATGGGCTCAGCAGCGACGCTGTTGTGCTGCAGGACTTCGCGTTGCTGTTGAGTATTCCACTGCGTGACGGTTGCGATTTACTCGATGTGATTGGGCGAAGATTGCGAGCGTAGGGCTGTAAAGAAAAATGGGCGACCTGTTGGTCGCCCTCTAACTGCCGCATCGGGAATGACTCAAAACGGCCCTTTCGTCATCACCCGCTCATCAATAAACCCGCGCAACATGCCGATCCGCTGCGTATAAGCAGCGCTCAGGCAACTGACTTTTGCCCCGCAGGCATGGCGCTGCTTGAGCCACTCGGCCTGCCCGTCCATCAATGAACCGCGCCCGCCCATGGCCATAAAGTGCTTGTTCAGGTCGTAGAGCAACGCCATGGTCACGTCCTGATCGTTGAGGCTGACATTTTTGCAGATGGTGATTTCGTCAGGCGCCCGAGCCTTGGCGCAGTCGAAACTGGCGGCAACGCTCGAAGGGCTGAGCAACAGCGCAGACACGCTGGCAAACATCGCGAAAACAGCAGGTTTGATCATCAATCGTTACTCCTCAGTTACGCACCACACCCGTCCCAAACTTGCGAATCGCCAGGCAATACCCGATCAACGCCACGGCCGCCAACGCCCCGCCCGCCACGCCGATCCAGGCGAAGCCGAAGTGGCTGCCGACCCAACTGCCCATCAGGGCGCCGCCGCCGATGCCGATGTTGTAGATGCCGGAGAACATTGCCATGGCCACGTCGGTGGCGTCCGGTGCCAGCACCAGTACCTTCGATTGCATCGCCAGGCCGAAGCCCATGATCGCCATGCCCCAGAAAATGCTCAGTACCACCAGGTACGACTCGGCGCCGCTCAAGGGCAGCATCAGGGTCAAGCAGGCCGCGAGCAGGAACACCGCGCTGACCACGAAAATATGCGGGTTGAAACGGTGCACCAGGCTGAACAGCAGCGAGCCGATGATGCCCGCGCCGCCGAACACCAGCAAAATCAGGGTCACGGCGCCACCGCCCAAACCGGCCACGCCTTCAACGAAGGGTTCGATGTAGCTGTAGGCGGTGAATTGCGCGGTGACGGTCATGGCGGTGAGCACGTACAGCGCCACCAGTGCCGGGCGTTTGAACAGTAACGGCAGGCTGCGCAGCGAGCCGGAGTTCTGGCTCGGCAGCGGCGGCAAGGTGCGCGCCAGCCAGAACACCAGGGCGGCGGCAAACGCGGCGATCACCAGGAAGGTGGTGCGCCAGCCCATGGCTTCGCCGAGCAGACGGCCCAGGGGAATGCCCAACACCATCGCCAAAGAGGTGCCAGTAGCCAACAACCCAAGGGCTTGCACCTGCTTGCCTTCCGGCGCCAGGCGCACGGCCAGGGACGCGGTAATCGACCAGAACAGCGCGTGGGACAACGCAATGCCGATGCGACTGACCATCAGCAGGCCAAAACTGTTGGCGACGCTGGAGAGGATATGGCTGGCGATAAACAGGCCGAACAGCACGATCAGCAATTTGCGCCGCTCGACGTTACGCGTCAGCAGCATCACCGGCAGCGAGGTCAACGAGACGATCCAGGCATAGATGGTGAGCATCAGGCCGACGCTGGCGATGGGCATGTCGAAGCTCGCACCGATGGCGCTGAGCAAACCGACGGGCACGAATTCGGTGGTATTGAACACAAAGGCGGCTAGCGCCAAGGCGATGACCGGTTGCCAATTGGCTTGGGGCGTTGCGGCTGAAATGCTCATTGGCGGGCGAGATACTCTGGCGATGATCCAACGGCCGCGCAGAACAGCGCCGCCGCCGAGCATTCTATAGGTTTCTTGGCCCGCTGTTGACGCGGATCGTCGCCCAAAAGCTTAGGGCGAGGTCATGGTAATCACGTAGTTCCCCGACTGGATCGGCTTCCCAAAGGCGTCCACCAGCAGGTAACGCTGGTTGTAATAACGCCCGTCGCCGCTGTCTGCCACCAGCTTTACATGGGCGGCGTTGACGCTGGCCACTGGCGCCATATTGCGCACCTCGAAGCGGCTGCCGCGATTGGAACTGGCGCACCCGGTCAACTCCATCACCGCGCCACTGCGCGCATTTGTCGCACAGCCAGGTTCGACGATGGCGCCGCGAAACTGAATGGTGCCCTGCCCGATGGTCTGCGCGGCACCACAGGCGCCCGCCCATAGGCAAAACAGGCCGGTAAACAGCGAAATACCTTTAACGTTCATGCCGACACTCCTTATTGGGCTCTCAATAAGGAAGTCGTCCGCTCGGGCGTTAACTTGAGGTCAATCGCGCCAAGGTGTGCGCTGGATCACGGATCGACCTGGCCCATCATCTCGGGGATGCTTTCCGGGCGCTTGGCGTAGCGCTGCGCCAACGCCGCACAGACCATCAACTGGATCTGGTGAAACAGCATCAACGGCAAAATCAGCACGCCCATGGTCGCCCCGGCGAACAGCACCTGGGCCATCGGCACGCCGGTGGCCAGGCTTTTCTTCGAGCCGCAGAACAGGATGGTGATGCGGTCTTCCTGGCTGAAGCCAAACGCCTTGCCCAGCACGGTGGACGCCACCAGCACCAAGGCCAGCAACACGCAGCAGGCGACGACCAGACCGCCCAGCTCCCACAGCGGGATCTGGTGCCAGATGCCTTCGTTGACCGCTTCGCTGAACGCGCCATACACCACCAGCAGAATCGAGCCTTGATCGACGAACTTCAGCCAGGACTTGTTACGGCCCACCCACTCGCCAATCCAGCGCCGGGCAATTTGGCCCGCCACGAAAGGCAGCAACAGTTGCACGCTGATTTTCAGGATCGCGTCGACCGTCGAGCCGCCATCGCCGTGTACGTTAAGCAGCAAGGTCACCAGCAACGGCGTCAGGAAGATGCCGAACAGGCTGGAAGCCGCCGCGCTGCAGATGGCTGCCGGGATGTTGCCGCGCGCCAGCGAGGTGAAGGCAATCGCCGATTGCACCGTGGCCGGCAGCGCGCACAGATACAGCATGCCCATGTACAGGTCATTGCCGATCAGCGGCGACAGCAGCGGCTTGAGCGCCAGGCCCAGCAACGGGAACAGCACAAAGGTCAGGCTGAACACCAGCAAATGCAGGCGCCAGTGCCCGGCACCGGCGACGATGGCCTGGCGCGACAGCTTGGCGCCGTGCAGGAAAAACAGCAGCGCGATGGCCAGGTTAGTCACCCAGCCGAAGGCCACGGCGGTCTGGCCGCTGGCGGGCAGCAGTGAGGCGAGGATCACCGTGGCGATCAGGGTCAGGGTGAAGTTGTCAGGTAGAAATCGCGGGCGGGTCATAAGCAAATCTTCCAGGGGTTGCCAAGAGCATCGCTGCGACTCTAACTTAACGGCTTGTTACCGACTAACGCCAATGAGCCAGTAAATGCCGCCTAAAGGACATGACAAGACGGTTCGGCGCACTGTCCCCGGGCTTTCCAGCCTGCCGCGCCCGGTGTATGGGCGCACCGAATCACTGCCCAACCGCGCGCTGACCCGTCGGCACAGCCACCCGTGGGTGCAGTTGTCGTATGCGATTTCGGGGGTGCTGGAGATCCAGACCAGTGTCGGCCGCTTCGTCGCCCCGCCTCAGCGTGCCGTGTGGATTCCGGCGGGCGTGCCGCACCGGGTATTCAGTTCACCGCACACGGAAATGCGCAGCCTGTACCTCGATTGCAGCGTCACCGCCTGGGCGGCAGAGCGTTGCCAGGTGCTGGAGGTGAGCAGTTTGTTGCGCGAGTTGATCCGCAGTTTCAGCGAGTTGCCGGTGGAATATGCCGAGGATGGGCCAGACGGGCGGCTGGCTCAGGTGGTGCTCGACCAGCTTGCGGCCGCCCCCCAAGTGGATTTGATGCTGCCGTTGCCCCATGACCCGCGGCTGCGGCAGATTTACCGCAGCCTGAACCTGCACCCGGAGCAGCAGACCACCTTGGGTGACTGGAGCCAGAAGCTTGGGGTCAGTGAAAAGACCCTGAGCCGGTTGTTTTTGAGTGACACCGGGCTGACCTTTCGCGCCTGGCGTCAGCGCCTGCGCTTGCTGAGCGCCCTGCCCGCGCTGGAGCAAGGCGAACGGGTGACGGATGTGGCGCTGGGGTGTGGGTATGAGTCGACGTCGGCGTTTATCAATGCGTTTCGGCAGCAGTTTGAGTCTACGCCCGGCGAATTCTTCCGCTGACATAACAGATATAGGAGATCCAATTGTGGGAGCGGGCTTGCTCGCGAATACGGTGAACCAGCCAATGAATCTGGCGACTGACACACCGCATTCGCGAGCAAGCCCGCTCCCACACTTTGACTGTATTTCACTTCAAAAAAGGCGCTTAGCTGCCATCTCCACCATGGGCCTCTTCAAAGAAGTAATCCTTCCAGCTCGCCGCCTTGTTCTTCAGCACGCCCAATTCCTGCAACTTCTGCGCATAGATAAACGTACGCTGCGGCACGATGGTGAAGTCGATTTCCGGGTCCTGGACGATTTTCTCCACCAGATCCAACGGCAGCTTGGACTCCTCTACGCGGATATACGTCTTGGCGGCCGCAGGTTTATCGGCCTTGATGATCTTCTCGGCCTCCGCCAGCGCGTCATAAAACGCCTTGTAGGTCTTGGGGTTGTCATCGTGAAATTTCTGCGTGGTATAGAGCACGTTGAACGACGCCTGCCCGCCAAGAATGTCGTAGGAACTGAGCACCTTGTGCACCTTGGGGCTCAACAACTCCTGATACTGAAACGGCGGGCTGGAGAAGTGTGAATTAATCTCCGAACCACCGGCAATCAACGCCGCCGTGGCATCCGGGTGGGCCAGGCTGATCGAGATATCATCAAACTTCTTGAAATTGGCATCGCCAAACAGCTTGGCGGTCTCGATCTGTAAAGTACGCGACTGGAAACCCACGCCAGCGGCCGGCACCGCGATGCGGTCTTTGTCGGTGAAGTCCTGCAAGGTCTTCACGTTAGGATTATTGGTCAGCAAGTAATTGGGCATCGAACCCAGGGAAGCGATGGCCTTGACGTTCTGCTTGCCCTTGGTGCGGTCCCACAGGGTGAGCATCGGCGGCACACCGGCCGAAACCACGTCCAGGGCGCCGGCCAGCAGTGATTCATTCATGGCGGTGGCGCCGGAAATGCTGTTCCATTCCACCTGGATATCCAGGCCCTGCTCCTTGCCATGTTTTTCGATCAGGTGCTGGTCGCGCACTACGTCGAGGATCAGGTAGCCGATACCGAATTGCTGGGCAATGCTGATCTTGCCTTCGGCGTGGGCGCCGGGGCTGAGCAAGGCGCTCGCGGCCGCCAGGGACGCGGCCAACAGGGTCAGGGAGGAACGCTTGAAAGTCATGGGAATCTGCCGCGTTTTCGAGAAGGTGATAGAGCCTAGCGACGAATTTTAAGACTGGAAAAGAATATCGGGATCTATTGTTATGCTAATCATCCCCAAAATGCCCTATGGCTGTTATTGTGCCGCGCTTTGAAATACACCTGCCAACCTGCGAGGAAATAGCCGTTGAACACTGACGATAAAATGACTGGGGATCTGTTCGAGGTCGATAAGCGCCTGTCACTCAAGCCCGTGGTGGACTTCAACGCTTACCTGCGCAGCGCGTTCGGCGATGGCCCGTGCACCTGCGTGCGCTGCACCGCCGCCAACGGCGACGAAACCGGCTACGCGTTCCAGCACACCTTCAGCTTTGACGGCAAACCTACGCACCGCCGCTTCGCCTCAACGGCGGGCAGTGATGTGTTGATGGTGTTGAAGAAAGCGTGGTTGTCCTACACCAAGGCCGAGCTGCCGCTCAGTGGTGTGTTGGTGCTGGAGACGGTGAAAGAGTTTGTCGAGCCGCAGTTGCACAAGCGTGTGGCGCCGCTGTTTTTGGCCAGTGGGTTGGTCAAGGATGTGGATGGGCAGTTACAGGTTCAGCCGCAGGCGAGTTGAACCCACTCGAGAATTTTTAGGAAATAAAAACAACTGCTCTACTTATCAAACAGTATGAAAACTGTCAATTTTCACAGTATAAAACCTATTCGCCCAGCCTTACATTCAGTGCATTCAGGCCGTGATTTTCTAGCCAACCCTACCAACGTCTGAATAATTGCACACTCAATTAAGGATGATCAAAATGACTTTGATATATGGCAGCCAAGGCGACATTCCCAGTGACCTCGCCGGGGCGAATGATGTGACTGTAATTGCTCTACTGGCCAACATGATGGGACGCTATAGGGTTCTTCCAAACGACCGCCCTGGTGCAACGGTTTTGATCGTTACCCAAGACTGTCAGTACGGAGAACTCACTACGACGAACATTAATGGCCACGCGCCTGATACCGTACTTTATCTAAAGCAAAATCATGTGTATCACCTGACTTCCACGGGTTCGACCTGGGATATGACAATCAGGGATCTGCGATCGGGCGCTGGCTACGGCGTCGTCAATATCCCACCATCCCATCAGTAACGTCCCTTAAACGGACCAGCCATCCGTTCTGCTCCTGAAAAACGGCACGCAAGCGTGCCGTTTTGTCATCACGAACCAGTGATTACTTGCGCGCCGCCTCCCACTGCTTCAACAGGTCACCATAAGCCACGGTCTCACCTTTAGGCTTCTCATTCGCCAGCTTGGGCTTCGGCGCACCCGGCTGGTCAAACCAGTATTGCGCATCCCGCTCCGGGTTCATTTTCGGGCCGCACACCGGCTGCACCTTGGAGCGTTCCAGGCGCGTCATGATCGCGTCCTGCTCCTTGGCCAGGTTATCCAGCGCCTGTTGCGGGGTTTTCTCGCCGCTGGCCGCTGCGGCGATGTTGCTCCACCACAACTGCGCCAGGCGTGGGTAGTCGGGCACGTTGGTGCCGGTCGGGGTCCATTCCACCCGTGCCGGGCTGCGGTAGAACTCCACCAGGCCGCCGAGTTTCGGCGCCATGTCGGTCATGGCCTGGGAGTTGATATCGGACTCACGAATCGGCGTCAGGCCAACGATGGTTTTCTTCAGCGACACGGTTTTCGAGGTCACGAACTGCGCGTACAGCCAGGCCGCGAGTTTTTGCTTCTCGGGCGTGGACTTGAGGAAGGTCCAGGAACCCACGTCCTGATAACCCTTCTTCATGCCCTTTTCCCAATACGGCCCGACCGGCGACGGCGCCATGCGCCACTTCGGCGTGCCGTCGGCATTCACCACCGGCAGGCCCGGCTTGGTCATGTCGGCCGTAAACGCGGTATACCAGAAGATCTGCTGGGCGATATTGCCCTGGGACGGCACCGGGCCGGATTCGGAGAAGGTCATGCCCGCCGCTTCCGGTGGCGCGTAGGCTTTCATCCAGTCCACGTATTTTTGCGTGGCAAACACCGCGGCCGGGCCGTTGGTGTCGCCGCCACGGGTCACGCTGGAACCCACCGGGTGGCAGTCCTCCACGCGAATGCCCCACTCGTCCACCGGCAAGCCGTTGGGCAGGCCCTTGTCGCCGCCGCCGGCCATGGAGAACCAGGCATCGGTGAAACGCCAGCCCAGGGACGGGTCTTTTTTGCCGTAGTCCATGTGCCCATAGATGCGTTTGCCGTCGATCTCCTTGACGTCTTCGCTGAAGAATTTGGCAATGTCTTCATAGGCCGACCAGTTCACCGGCACACCCAGCTCGTAGCCGTACTTTTCCTTGAACTTGGCTTTGAGGTCCGCGCGTTCGAACCAGTCGGCGCGGAACCAGTAGAGGTTGGCGAACTGCTGGTCGGGCAACTGGTAGATCTTGCCGTCCGGCGCCGTGGTGAAGGAGATGCCGATAAAGTCCTTGATATCCAGGGTCGGCGAGGTGAAATCCTTGCCTTCGTTGGCCATCAGGTCGGTGATGGATTCGGTCTTGCCATAGCGAAAGTGCGTACCGATCAAGTCGGAATCGTTCACCCAGCCGTCATAGATATTCTTGTCGGACTGCATCTGGGTTTGCAGCTTCTCGACCACGTCGCCTTCCTGCAGCAGGTCGTGGGTCAGCTTGATGCCGGTGATTTCGCTGAAGGCCTTGGCCAGTACCTTGGATTCGTACTCGTGGGTGGTGAGGGTTTCCGACACCACGTTAATCTTCATCCCACGGAACGGTTCCGACGCCTTGATAAACCACTTCAACTCTTCGAGCTGCTGGGCTTCGGTGAGGGTGGACGGTTTGAACTCGCTGCCGATCCATTTTTTCGCGGCATCTTCGTACGCATCGGCCCAGGCCGTGGCGCTCAAACCGCTTAAGGCCAGTACGGCGGCCAATGAAATGCTATGTCGCAGCTTATTGTTTTTATTCAACATAGAGACCTCCTGGTGGTTTATTCATAAGGGCACTAGTTCATAAGGGCACTAGCCCCAACGCATCACACTCAACAGCCATACCAGGGATAGCGCAGACGCCACCCAGATGCTCCAGTCGGTAACGCCGATCACCAGCAAATGCAGGTAGGCGCTGCCGAGAAGACCGATAAACAAACGATCACCACGGGTGGTGCTGATCGGCAACACACCGCGCCGAGGAATACTCGGCGAACGCAGTTCCCAGGTGGTCATGCCTGCCAGCAGCAGGCCAATCGTCACAAAGAACAGTGCGGTGGGTGTGGTCCAGGCCATCCATTCCATCATCGAACCCTCTAGACCCGGCCCAGGGCAAAGCCCTTGGCCACGTGGTTGCGAACAAACCAGATCACCAGCATGCCTGGCAGAATGGTCAACACCCCGGCCGCTGCCAGCACGCCCCAATCAATGCCGGAGGCCGAGACCGTGCGCGTCATCACCGCCGCGATGGGCTTGGCGTTGACCGAGGTCAAGGTGCGCGCCAGCAGCAGTTCGACCCAGGAAAACATGAAGCAGAAAAACGCGGTCACGCCGATACCGGAGCCAATCAACGGGATAAAAATCTTCACGAAAAACTTGGGAAAACTGTAGCCGTCGATGTAGGCGGTTTCGTCGATTTCCTTGGGTACGCCGGACATGAAGCCTTCCAGGATCCACACCGCCAACGGCACGTTGAACAGGCAATGCGCCAGCGCCACGGCGATGTGCGTATCGAACAGCCCGATGGACGAATACAGCTGGAAAAACGGCAGCAAAAACACCGCCGGCGGCGCCATGCGGTTGGTCAGCAGCCAGAAGAACAGGTGCTTGTCGCCCAGGAAACGATAGCGCGAAAACGCATAGGCCGCCGGCAGCGCCACGCTCAGGGAGATCACCGTGTTCAGGCTCACGTAGTACAGCGAGTTGAGGTAACCGGTGTACCAGCTCGGGTCAGTGAAGATCACCTTGTAGTTGGCCAGGGTAAAGTCCTGCGGAAACAGGGTCAGCCCGCCGAGGATTTCGGTGTTGCTCTTGAAGGACATGTTCAGCAGCCAGTAGATCGGCACCAGCAGAAACAGGATGTAGATCAGCAGCGGGATAACCTTGCGCTTGCTCATGTTGGCGGCCTCAGCGGTTGGCGTCGGAGTGGGTCATGGCGGTGTAGAACAGCCAGGACACCAACAGGATGATCAGGAAGTACACCAGAGAAAACGCTGCCGCCGGGCCCAGGTCGAATTGGCCTACGGCCATTTGGGTCAAGGTCTGACTGAGGAAGGTGGTGGCGTTACCCGGCCCGCCGCCCGTCAGCACGAATGGCTCGGTGTAGATCATGAAGCTGTCCATAAAGCGCAACATCACCGCGATCAGCAGCACGCTTTTCATCTTTGGCAACTGGATATGTCGGAACACCGCCCAGGCGGATGCGCGATCAATCCGCGCGGCCTGGTAGTACACGTCCGGTATGGCGCGCAGCCCCGAGTAACACAGCAGCGCCACCAGTGACGTCCAGTGCCACACGTCCATCACCAGCACCGTCACCCAGGCGTCCATGGTGTTGGCCGCATAGTTGTAGTTGATGCCCATGGCGTTGAGCGTCGAACCCAACAGGCCAATGTCGGCGCGGCCAAAAATCTGCCAGATGGTGCCGACCACGTTCCACGGGATCAGCAGCGGAATCGCCAGGATGATCAACACCAATGATGACCAGCGTCCCTTGGTCGGCATGGTCAGGGCGATGGCGATGCCCAGCGGGATTTCGATCAGCAGCACGCAGGCCGAGTAGATGAACTGGCGCAGCAAGGAATCATGCAGGCGCGGGTCGAGCAGCACCTGTTTGTACCAGTCGGCACCGACAAAGTAGCGGCTGGACTGGTCGAAAATATCCTGCACCGAATAGTTGACCACGGTCATCATCGGGATCACCGCGCTGAACGCCACCAGCAGGAACACCGGCAACACCAGCCACCAGGCCTTGTTGTTCTGCACCTTGTTCATGGCTGCACCTCCAGCAGGTAATCGTCGGCGTACACCATCAACCATTGCGTGGGAAAACTGATGGAGGCGTGGCCTTCGGGCACCGGTTTGTCTTCGGCCAGGCGCACTTTCAACGGCGCGCCGTCGAGGTTGAGGGTCATGATCTTGTAGGTGCCGAGGTCTTCCACATGGACGACGTCGGCCTGCAGCGCGTCAGGGTTGTACTCGTCCCACACGTGGATAAATTCCGGGCGGATACCCACCTGCAGCTTTTTGTAGTCCGCCTCGCACAGGCGCTGTTGCAAGGCCTCGGACAGCGGCAATAACGTGCTGGCAAAGCGCACGCCGCCGGCTTCGGCCTGCACCTCGATCAGATTCATCCCGGGGCTGCCGATGAAATAGCCGACAAAGGTGTGGCTGGGCCGCTCGAACAGCTCACGCGGCGTGCCGAACTGCACGATCTGCCCGCCGTACATCACCGCGATTTTGTCAGCGAAAGTCGACGCCTCAAGCTGGTCGTGGGTGACGTAGACCATGGTGATATTGAACTGCTCATGAATCTGCTTGAGCTTGCGGCGCAGTTTCCATTTGAGGTGCGGGTCGATCACCGTCAGCGGTTCGTCGAACAGGATCGCCGACACGTCATCGCGCACCAGGCCACGGCCCATGGAAACTTTTTGTTTTTCATCGGCGGTGAGGTTGCGGGCTTTTTTGCTCAGCAGGGCTTGCAGGTCGAGGACTTCGGCAATTTCCTGCACCTTGCTGTGAATTTTCGCCTCGGCCATGCCCTGGTTCCGCAGGGGAAACGCCAGGTTGTCGAACACCGTCATGGTGTCGTACACCACCGGGAACTGGAACACCTGGGCGATATTGCGTTTCTCGGGAGTGAGGTCGTTGACCACTTTGGCGTCAAACAACACCTGGCCTTCGGACGGGCTGAGCAACCCGGAGATGATATTGAGCAAGGTCGACTTGCCACAGCCCGACGGCCCGAGCAAGGCGTAGGCGCCGCCCTGCTCCCACACATGGTTCATGGCCCGAATGGCGTAGTCCTCAGGGCCATTGGGTGTAGGGCTGTAGCTGTGCGCGAGGTTCTGCAAATGGATCTCGGCCATCAGGCAACCCTCGCAACGCGGCGCCCGGGGGCCTGGACCAAACGGCCCTGGCCATCAAACACGAAGAGTTTATGGGTAGGGATATACACACGGATCGGCGCGTCGACGTCGTATTCATGCACGCCCGGCAGATGCAGTACCAACAAAAAGTGCTCGCTGCGCACATGCAGGAAGGTTTCCGAGCCGCTGATCTCGGCCACTTCCACGGTCACCGCCAGTTCCAGGTCATCGTCGTTGCTCGGCACCAGGCTGATATGGCTGGGGCGCACGCCAAACCGGAACTCGCCTTCGCCGATCGGGCGCAAGTCCACATTCAACGGGAAGTGCACGACATTGGCAAAGCTCACTTCATTGCCACTGATCCGCCCCGGCATCAGGTTGATCGGCGGTTCGGAGAACAGCTCGGCGGCCAGCACCGTCTGGGGCTGGTGATACACCTCGGCAGCCTTGCCGCTCTGGATCACCCGGCCTTCGTGCAGGATGGTGGTAGTGCCACCGAGGGCCAGGGCTTCATTGGGTTCGGTGGTGGCGTAGATGGCGATGGTGTGGCGCGCCTTGAACAGTTCGCGCATTTCCTGACGCAGCTCTTCGCGCAGTTTGTAGTCCAGGTTCACCAGCGGCTCATCGAACAGGATCAGCTCGGCGTCTTTGACCAAGGCCCGGGCCATGGCCGTGCGTTGCTGCTGGCCGCCGGACAGCTCCAGCGGATGGCGCTGCAGGAATTTCTCGATGCGCAGCATCTGCGCGGTTTCCAGCACCTTGCTGTGGATCAGCTCGTTGGACACACCGGCCTGACGCAACGGCGAGGCGATGTTTTCGAACACGGTCATGGTCGGGTAGTTGATGAACTGCTGGTAGACCATCGACACGTTGCGCAGGCGCACCGGCTTGTGGGTGACGTCGACGCCGTTCATCAGGATGCGGCCGCTGTCGGGCTTGTCCAGCCCGGCCATCAGGCGCATCAGGCTGGTCTTGCCGGACAGCGTGCGGCCGAGCAATACGTTGAAGGAACCGGCTTCGAAACGCAGGTTGGCGTCGTCGATCCAGGTCTGGCCTTCGACAACGCGGGAGACATGTTCCAGGGTCAATGACATGACACGCCCTTTTTATTATTGGAATGATTCTGGCCATTCGTAGCAGCGAGTTTCGTGCCAGAAGTGGCAGGTGGCTGATCTGTAAGGAAATGCGCCGAACAAGACGTTCAGGCATGAACACAAATGAACAATCAGCGCTGAACAACTGAACAGCGGGCGGGTTGACATTGAACAATTCTGAACAACAATCGATGGGCGCCACAGATTTAATGTGGGAGCAGGCAAGCCAGCTCCCACAGTTGGACGGCGCAAGGCTTGATAACAATAAAAATAAAAGAAGGTCGCCCCCATGGCCGAACCCCTCGCACACGACACCCTTATCCAGGAATCCTGGCGCCGTTGCCGCGCCTTCGGCCTGGACCACCAGAGCACGCCCAGCTTCGATCAGCTGCCCGCCGAAGGCATCAGCCAGTTGCTCGAAAGCCAGCATTCCCTGGTGCAGACCACCCATCAGGAAGTGCTGCCCTACTACGAAAACATCCTCAGCAATTCCAACTGCCTGATCATGCTGGCCGACAATCAGGGCCAGGTGCTGACCTCGTGGGGCACCCAGCGTTTTATCGAGCCGAAGCTGGCGCGCGGCTTCAGTGCCGGCGCCAGTTGGATGGAGCGCTCCAGCGGCACCAATGCCATCGGCACCGCGCTGGCCTGTGCCCAGGCGGTGCATATCGAGCACGATGAACACTTCCTCAAGGCCAACCGCTTCATGACCGGCTCGGCGGCGCCTATCTTTGATGCCCAGCGCGAAATCATTGCCGTGCTGGATGTGTCCAGCGACAGCTACCTGCCGCCCTCCCACACTTTGGGCATGGTCAAGATGATGAGCCAGACCGTCGAGAACCGGCTGATCCTTAACTTGTTTCGCGGCGAGCATTTTCAACTGACCTTCAACACCGGCCTGAACAACCTCGACAGCCAGTGGGCGGGCCTGATCATTTTTGATGACAGCGGCCAGGTGCTATCGGCCAACCGCCGCGCCGATAACTTGCTGGGCATCAGCCTGTCGCGGGTGCTGATCGACAGCTTGTTCAAGGTCTCGTTGTTGGAGTTGCTGAATCAACCGGAGGGCTTGCCGTTCTCGTTGCAGGCGGCGGGCCGCAATCGGTTCCAGTGTTTATTGAAGCGGCCGCAGAAGATGCCGGTGCAGGCACGGGTCTTTGCTGAGCCCAAACCCGGCAAACCTGCGCCGATGAGCATCCAGACCCTGCATTTTGGCGATGTGCGCGTGGAAAAGGCCGTGCGCCAGGCCGAGCGATTGCTGGAAAAGGACATTCCGTTGTTGATTCACGGCGAGACCGGCGTCGGCAAAGAGGTATTCGTCAAAGCCCTGCACCAGGCCAGCTCGCGCAGCAAACAGGCGTTCATTGCGGTGAACTGTGCAGCGATCCCCGCCGAACTGGTCGAGTCCGAGCTGTTTGGCTATGAAAAAGGCGCTTTCACCGGTGCCAACCAGAAAGGCAGCATCGGCCTGATCCGCAAGGCGGACAAGGGCACGCTGTTTCTGGATGAAATTGGCGACATGCCCCTGCCGACCCAGGCCCGCTTGCTGCGCGTGCTACAGGAGCGCTGCGTGCAGCCGGTGGGCAGCAGCGAGCTGTTCCCGGTGGACTTGCGCATTATCTCGGCCACCAACCGCGTGCTGCGCGACTGGGTGCAGGCCGGGCACTTTCGTGAGGATTTGTACTACCGCATCGGTGGCCTGACCCTGGAACTGCCGCCCTTGCGCGAGCGCACCGACAAACAGGCGCTGTTCCAGCAGTTGTGGCAGCAGCACCGTGAGCCGACCCAATGGGCCGGGCTGAGTGCCGAGGTGCTGGCCTTGTTCGAGCAGCACCCGTGGCCGGGCAACCTGCGCCAGGTCAGCAGCGTGTTGCAGGTGGCGCTGGCAATGGCCGAGGAGCAACCGGTGCGACCGGAGCATCTGCCGGATGATTTTTTCGTCGATTTGAACGTGGCGGCGCCCTTGCCCACCCGGCAAAGCCTGGAAGACAGCAGCGACCTGGCCCAACGCCTGAAAGCGGCGGGCGGCAACATCTCGCACCTGGCGCGGGAGCTGGGCGTAAGCCGCAACACCCTGTACAAGCGCCTGCGCCAGCACGAAGGTTGAGCTAGCGCGGTTTGACCACCACCATCAGGTCGGTGAAGTACTCCACTCGGATCGGCAGGTTATCGGCCAGCGCCGAGAGCGCAGCCGCCGTGTCGTCGAGTTTGAACACCCCGGAAACGCGCAGGTTTTTCAACGCCTGGGCATCGAAGCGCACCAGGCCGTGGCGGTAGCTGGCCAGGGTTTGCAGCACCTCACTCAGCGGTTGGTCGTTGACCTTGAGCAAGCCACGGGTCCAGGCATCCGGGTCGGCGCTGGTGCTGGCCTGGACAGGCCCCGCGTGGCCATGATCAAGAATCGCGCGCTGCCCGGCCGTGACCTTGACGCCCTCGCCCGTGTCGCCTTTGACCGCCACGGCGGACTCGATCACCGTGACCACCGTGCTGCCGTCCGCCGCACGCTTGACCAGATAACGCGTGCCCAGGGCCGTGGCCGTGCCTTGATCGGTGCGTACCACGAACGGCCGTTGCGCGTCCCTGGCCACGTCAACCCACAGCTCGCCTTGCAGCAGTTCGATCACGCGCTGGTGGCCGTCGAATTTCACGTCCACGGCCGAATTGCTGTTGAGCTGCAACTGGCTGCCGTCTTCAAGGGCGACCTGGCGACGCTCGCCGATGCCGGTGCGCTGATCGGCCATCCACACCGGCATGTGCTGCACACCGAACCAGCCGCACAGCACTACGCCGAGCACACCCAAGGCCTGCACCCTGCGCGACCGTTGGGGCGCAAAGGCACGATTCAGGGCGATGCGTGCCGGTTGCGCGGGCAACGTATCGAAGTCACCCCAGAGCGAGCGCATGCGCTCGATGGCCACGGCATGGCGCGGGTCGGCCTGGCACCAGGTGTTGAAGGCTTGGCGTTCGGCCTCGCTGACGTCTTCATCGTGCAGCCGCGTCAGCCAATTCGCCGCTTGTTGAATGATGTGTTCGGAGTTCACGGCAACAGGTCCGCCCCGTACAGGCTGTGGTAGCAATGCACCAGCGCGGTGGACAGGTAGTTTTTGACCGTGCTGGATGACACCTCAAGGCGCGTGGCGATCTCACTGTAGGTGAGCCCGTCCAGGCGGCTTAACAGGAAGGCTTCACGGGTTTTCGCCGGCAGGCCGGCGAGCATCTCGGCGATGCGCTCCAGGGCTTGCAGCGCCACATGGATGGCGGCCGGGTCGGGCATGCCGGCATCTTCACACTGCACCAGCAGGGCTTGCAGGTAGGCCTTTTCGATCCGGCGGCGGCGCGCGCCATCGATCAACAGGCGCCCGGCAGTGGTGGCGAGAAAGGCGCGAGGTTCCTTGATGGCCTGCGGATCGGCCAGCATCAACACGCGGATAAACGCATCGTGGGCCAGGTCGGCGGCGTAGTGGGAACAGCCGAGTTTTTTGCGCAGCCAGCCGTGCAACCAGGCATGGTGCTCGCGGTACATCGCCGTAAGGGTCTGCTGACGGGCGCAATCGCCTGGCGCGGCCGGAATGTCATGCATGCGCAAAAACTTCTCAAATGGGAAATATTACCAATTGCGCAAACAATGCCAGTAAAACGGCGACGGGGCAAGGGCCACTCGGATGGCCCGGATGCCGTGGGCGGGCTTGTGTGGGAGCTGGCTTGCCTGCGATGGCATCACCTCAGTTCAACTGAATGACCGAGGCGTCTGCATCGCAGGCAAGCCAGCTCCCACACACGCCAGCTCCCACAGTTCGACCTCGCTGACAGCTAAATCTGCTTAACGCCAACTCCAGGAAACACCGGTATAGATTCCGCGCCCATCGGCCGGCGTAGACCGCGCCACATCCACCCCCTTGTCGTCATACCCCGGCGTGACGGTATTGGCATAACGCCGATTGGTGAGGTTGCGCAGATCAACCCAGGCTTGCCAGTCCTGTTTCGGCGCGTCGTAGCCGAAGGTGGCGCCCAGGGTTGTGTACGCTGCGGCGTAGTAAGAGTTGGCGTAATCCACCGCCACCCGTGAAGCGTGCTCGGTGTTGAGGCTGGTGTAGAAACCGGTCGGGTGGCTGTAGCGCACCTGCGCCTGGTAGTAATGCTTGGGGATGCCCGGCAAGGTGTTGGCGCCGAAGCGGTCGTCGTCGCGGTAGTGGAAATCGCTGTAGGTGTAGGCCTGGCGCAAGGCCACCTGGCCATTGCGACCGCCGTCCCACAACGGGCTGAGCAGGCTCAGTTCCACGCCCTGGTGCACGGTGGGGCTGGCGTTGGCCTCGGCGACCACGGCGCTGCTGGTCTGGGTCTGCGCCTGGGTTTCCACAGCGAGCAGTTCGTGACGCACTTCGGAGCGGTACAGCGCCAGGTCCCACTGGCCGAACCATTGCTCACCGCGCCCGCCTATCTCCAGGGTGGTGGCGGTCTGATTGCGCAAGCTCACGCCTTCGCGCGCCAGTCCGTTAGCGGGGCCGCCCGAAAAGTACTTGTTGGAACCCCAGATCATCGACCACGCGTGCGGCGGCTCGACCGAACGGCTGAGGTTGCCATACACCTGCAACTGCGGGGTGAAGTCATAGCGCAGGCCAATGCGCGGCGCGTAGTCCCAATCATGCTGACTGAGCGGTGCCTGCCCTTCGGGGTAGCTGACCTGGGTTTCGCGGCGGGTGTAGATCGCCGCCAGGCCGGTGGTCAGCCACAGGTCTTGCGCCAGTTCCAGTTCGTTGCCGATATGCAGCACCGTGTCGGAACCCAGGTAGCTGTAGTCGCGGGTTTTGGTGCCCGGGGCGTAATAGGTGGCCGGGTTGCTCGACGGCACGCGCACATATTCCGAGGCGCCGTTGTTCGGCATCGCCTGGGTGGTGCGCAGGCCAACGGTGGTTTTACTGGCGTGGCCGAACCAACTGTCCTGGCGGATGTAGTTCAGGGTGCCGCTCACATCCGTGTAGGCGACTTTCAGGCGGTTAAGCCCTTCGCGCAAATCCATCGGGTAGTCGTGATAGGCCAGCCCCACCTCGACGCGAGCATTGTCATCGAGCTGCAAGGTGGTCTTGTTGGCGATCCAGGTCGAGCCCGGCTGCAGGCGTTTGGAGTCGCGGGCGGCATTGAGGCGGTTCGCGGCGCTGGGGTCATGGCTGATCTGATAGCGCGTCAGCTTGCCGGGGCTGTCGTTGGTGGTCTCGCGGTAGCGAAAATAGAAGCGCGTTTCCAGGTCCGGGTTGAAGCGGTAGCCGAAGTTGGCCGCGATGCCCTTGCCGGTGCCGGCGCTCTGATGCTGGTAGCCGTCGGATTCGGAGTCGGTGAGGCTGATGTAATAGTCGGCGTCGCCCAGCACCTGGCCGGAGCTGATTTCGCGCTGGGCATAACCGCGACTGCCCACTTCGTAGCGTACCTGCAACTTCGGCGCGTCATAGCCGGTGTGCGTGACATAGTTGACCGAGCCCCCCAGGGCCAGGGCGCCCTGGTCAAAACCGTTGGCGCCGCGCAGCACCTCGACGCGGCTCTGCCACAGCGGGTCCTTGAGTTCATAGGGCGTGCCGCCGGGGCCGGTGAGCGGCAAACCGTCGAGCATTTCATACAGGCCCGAGGCGTGGGAGCCGGGGCTGCGGTTCAGGCCAGAACCGCGAATCGACAGCTTCACCCCTTCATTATTCGCCGCCTTGGCGTAGACGCCGGCCTGGTACTTGAACACGTCTTCGTTGGTGCTGACGCGCCCCTGCTGCACGCTGCTCATATCGATGAAGTTGGTGCCGCCGGGCACGCTCTTGAGCTGCGCCTGGGCCATTTCGGCGTCGCTGGCTTCGCTGCCGGAGACCTCGACCGGGGCCAGTTGCAGGGTGTCGGCGTGCGCCAGTGAACTGAGGGTCAGGGCGGCAAACAGCAGTGGGGGTTGGCGCAACAGCATGGGTCAAATCCTTGGCATTCGGGGGCGTGAAAAAGCCTCGGCCATCACGCGAACAGTGATGGGAAGCCAGGCAGGTTCACCAGGTCACGCTTAATTAACGGACCGGACCCTTCCCACAACAGCCTCGGACCGGGATTATTTTCTAAGTCCAAAATCGCATTAACACATGCAAACTCAGTATTTAAAGAAATAACCAGCACGCATTACTGTGGAGCCATTGAGTCGCCCACGAGATTTCCCCCATGCAAACATCCGCCAGCGTTATTGACTTCACCCTCCACCGTAAACGCCGTCAGGCGCGTGCCGCGGCCGAGCTGATGTGGGCCATGTACGCGGCACGCGCGGGGCTTGCGGTGTTCTCCGCCCACACCGCAACCGCCAGTGATACGCGCCGGGCGTAACGCCGATGAATTTTTTACAGGTACTGCCCGAATCAGCCGACCCCCTGCCAAAACCTGCGATTGAGGATGACGACACCAGCCTGTGCGTGGCGCAGAACCTGCAACGGTTGCGCAGTAAACGCCACCTTTCGCTGGACGGGCTGGCACGCGCGTGCGGCGTGAGCCGTGCGATGCTGGCGCAGATCGAGTCCGGGCGCAGCGTGCCGTCGATCAAGGTGCTGTGCAAAATCGCCAAAGGCTTGAAGGTGTCGGTCGCGGCGTTTTTGGAGGACCGTGGGTTTGAAGGCGTCGAGGTGTTGCCGGCGCAACAGAGCAAACGCCTGGTGAGTGCCGACGGGGCATTCGTCAGCCGTGCGTTGTTTCCCTTTGATACCGCACGCCAATCGGAATTTTACGAAATCCGCCTGCGGGCACTCGGCGAGGAAGTTTCAGCCGGTCACGGCCCCGGCATTCAGGAAAACCTGGTGGTGGCCCAGGGCGTACTGGAAGTCAGCGTCAACGATGAGCGCTACTTGCTCTCCACCGGCGACTCGATCCTGTTCTACGCCGACCAGCCCCACCGCTACCGCAACCCGGCGGACAGCGAGGCGGTGGCATTTTTGGTGATCACCTACCCGGAACGCCTGGACTGAATGCAAAAAGCCCCGACAAGTCGGGGCTTTTTTTTTGCACATGTTTTACGCAGCAGGGGGTCAGCAAGTGCAGCACATCATCGGCATGCCGTTGCAGCTCATCATCATTGGCATGGCGCAGTCGTTCATCAGCTTGTTCATGAGCATGCAGCAGTTATCCATCATGGCCATGCTCATGCCTGGCATCGGCATCATTTTGCACATCATGCTGTCGCCCATGAGGGTGCATTCCATCATGCACTTGATCATCGGCATCGACATGCCCATGGTCATCATCGGCATGTTCATGTCAGCCATCATCTTCATGGCATCGGCCGACATGCACAGCATCGACATGTTTGCGCACTGCATCATCATCGGCATGCCGCAGTTCATCATCATCGCCATCATCTCGGCGTTGGTCTTGAACTGCGCCATGTCCATACCGGCCGCCGGCTTCATGGTGCACATCATGGCATCGCCCGCCATTTCGCACTTCATGGTCGCCATCATCATCGGCATGCCCATCATCGGCATCATTGGCATGGACGTGTTCATCGGCATCTGCATTGCGTTCATCATGTTCGAAACTCCGTAATCGACAGGAAATGGCTAAGTTCTGGCGCCGATTCTAGAGACACCGGGCGACGGTGCAAGACGACGGCAGAGCAGCACAAACGGCTGTTCGGGAGCTTGCTTGGGTGATCAACACAGCGACGTTTTACGTGATAACAGACGAATTGCTGCAAAGACGTTTAAAGCCGCTACTGGCACCGCATAAACGTCAGCATGGATATGCGATTAAAGCCTTGCGACCTCACTTAAGGAAATAAACGATCTAACCCGAGGGCAAAACCCGGTAATCGGTCTCGTCCGTCAGCGGTTCGATCGAGCGCATGAAATCATCCGCCTCAGACCCCCTGGGGAAACTGAACCCCGCCATTTCATCGCATGCCAGAATCCCGGCCAGGGCTTTGCGTAACTGAGACTCCGCCGGCGAGTCGCGCAGCAGTTTATGTGCGGTCAATAACACCTCGGCAGGAACGCCTTGGGCGCTTGCCACATCGATTACCGCAAAGAGGATAAATCGCAGGCGAACTTCGCGATCCGTAGGCCAAACCGTTTTTCGCTTACCCAAGGTAGGCACTCATCCGTTGAGAAAAGCCCGAGGCTATTGCCCACCGAAGGGTGTTTCAAGCACAGGGGATTAAGATAGGCCATTTCCTACATTTGAAAGGGAAATACCGTACCTACATCACTGCACCGGCAAGAAATTCATCAGCAGCAAACTCTGCGCATAGTTGAGCGCCACACGTCGGTAGCGCTCATCGAGCATCTGGGCGAGCAGGTCCAGGCGCGCAACCACTTTGCCGAACTCGACGGCAAAGCTGAGGTTGCTGCCCTCCTCCGATATCTCGTTGGAAAACAGCAGCAACACCCCGTTGGCGTCCTGGCGCTGGCTGAGCAGCCAGGTGGCTTTCTCGATATTACGTGCGGCGTTGCTGACAAACTGCGGGTTGATCGAGTCGGTCATATAAAACTGGGTGCGGCCGCCGTGGGCGGTCACCAGCATGCTGCCGATCGCGTAGATAAACGCGCCGACCCGGTCGCCTTTGAAGTCGGGGCTCAACGAGTAACTCAAGGCCGCGAGATCGCGCCGCTCGCCCAGGGCCGGCAGCGGTTGCTGCTGCTCGATGGCCTGGCGGATTTCCCGCGCGGCGCTCACCGCATCCGGGTAACCGGATTGGCGCCACTGGTTGGGGTTGCGCAGATAAAGCTTGCTCATCAGCAGATACAGGCTTTGCAGGTTGTCACGCATGCTCAAGGTTGCCATGCGGTCGACACTGGTCTGAAAGAACTCATCGGGCCTGCCATTGCTGAACTGGCTGGCGATATCGCGGCCCTGCTGCTGGCTGCAACCGCTGGCAAACAGTGCCAATAGAGCCGCTGACAACAACGGCCAGCGCGTGAAAAAAATATGTGAAGTTCGATCCATCGGCACCGGGTCTGATTGTGCTGCCCACACTCTGAATGAGTGGGGTCATGACAGGGGTAGATCAGGAGAATCAAAAAAAGTGCGGCGAGCCGGGTCGGTTCAGAGGTTGCCTACGCACAAAAGAGTGCCTATAGGATCGTTCCCACGCGCCACAAAGGAATGCCGCCCTGGACGCTCCGCGTCCCGCTACTAACGCCGTGACGCAGAGCGTCAGAGGATGCGTCCACGCGGAGCGTGGGAACGATCAAACCGCCGGCAGTGCATCAGGATCGTTCCCACGCGCCGCAAAGGAATGCCGCCCTGGACGCTCCGCGTCCCGCTTCTGACGCCGTGACGCGGAGCGTCAGAGGATGCGTTACCACGCGGAGCGTGGGAACGATCAAACCGCTGGCAGTGCATCAGGATCGTTCCCATGCTCTGCGTGGGAATGCCGCCCTGGACGCTCCGCGTCCCGCTTCTGACGCCGTGACGCAGAGCGTCAGAGGATGCGTTACCACGCGGAGCGTGGGAACGATCAAGCCGCCAGTAGTGCATTCCTGCGAAATACTTGCCTGATCCTCCGACTTATCGACTGGTGGATAGATAGCTTTTGCGCCGTGGTCTAGAGTGCAACGATGGGCCACGAGTCCAACATTCTTATAAGAGCTCAAAAGGGCTCAGCACCACCAACCGATGATCAGCAGGTAAACCCGCCATGGAATTACGTATCAACCAAAAGACCTACCAGGTCGATGCCGACGCCGACACGCCGCTGCTGTGGGTGATCCGCGACGACCTCGGCATGACCGGCACCAAGTATGGCTGTGGCCTGGCCCAGTGCGGCGCGTGTTCGGTGCTGGTGGACGGCAACGTGGTGCGCTCTTGCGTCACGCCGGTGGCGGGCGTGGTCGGCCGCGAGGTCACGACCATCGAGGCCATTGAGGACGATGCGGTGGGCAAGCATGTAGTCGCTGCCTGGGTCGAACATCAGGTGGCGCAATGCGGTTATTGCCAGTCCGGGCAGGTGATGGCGGCCACGGCGCTGCTCAAGCACACCCCCGCGCCGACGGTCGCGCAAATTGATGCGGCGATGGTCAACCTGTGCCGCTGCGGCACCTATAACGCCATCCACACCGCCATGCAGGATTTGGCCCAGCAGAAGGAGCGCGTCTGATGAATACGCGCAACGAACTGCTGGATGTGGCCCTGGGCGAGCCGGTCAACCTGTCGCGCCGGCGTTTTCTGGCCAGCACCGCCGTGGGCGCACTGGTGATTGGTTTCGGCTTGCCGCTGGGAAGCGGCCGCGCCTTCGCGGCCACCGCCAACCCTGCGGAGCGCGGCACGCAGGTGCCGGCGTTTCTGGAGATTCGCCCGGACGGCACGGTGCGCCTGCTCAGCCCCTTTATGGAAGGCGGCCAAGGCACCCACACCGCCATGGCGCAAATTGTCGGTGAAGAACTGGACGCCGACCCTGCCACCTTTGTCGTCGAGGCCGCGCCACCGGGCGATGCCTATGTGGTGATGGAAAACGGCATGCGCATCACCGGCGGCAGCATGTCGGTGCGCATGAGTTACCCGACCATGCGTCGCCTGGGCGCCCTCGCCCGCGCCATGCTGTTGCAGGCCGGCGCCGAGCAACTGGGCGTGCCGGTCGCGCAACTGACCACCACACCCGGCCGCGTAGTACACGCCGCTTCGGGCCGCTCGCTGGGCTACGGCGAACTGGCCAGCCGCGCCCTCGACATGCCGGTGCCTGACCCGTCCACCATCACCCTGCGCGACCCGAGCCAGTTCCGCTGGATCGGCAAGCCGGTCAAACGCCTGGATGCCTACGACAAATCCACCGGCAAGGCGCAATACAGCATCGACCTCAAGGTCGACGGCATGCTCCACGCCGCCGTGCAGCATGCGCCGCGCCTGGGCATGACCGTGGGCAGCCTGCGCAATCAGTCCCAGGTCGAAGCCATGAAAGGCGTGCACTCGGTGCATCAATTGCCTGGCGCCGTAGCCGTGGTGGCCGAGCGCTGGTGGCACGCCAAGCGTGCAGTAGAAGCTATTCAGGTCGAATGGCTGGAAGCCGCCGCCGACTCCACAGTGCGCGCCATGCCGGCAGACTTTTCCAGCGACAAATACCGTGACTTCCTCGCCGCCCAGCAAGGCCCGGCCCGCGACGAAGAAAACGAAGGCGACGTCAACGCCACATTGGCAAACGCCAAGACCAAGGTCGAAGCCACTTACCACAACCAGTACGTTAACCATGCCCAACTGGAGCCGCCATCGGCCCTGGCGCGCTATAACCCGGACGGCACGCTGGAAGTCTGGCTGCCGAACCAGGCACCCGACATGTTCCGCGCCGATATCGCCAAGCGCACCGGGCTGGATGTGTCAAAGATCACCCTGCATTCGCCGTTGCTGGGCGGCTTTTTCGGCCGGCATTTTCTGTATGACTCGGCCAACCCGTACCCGCAGGCCGTCGCGCTGGCTAAGGCTGTGGGCCGCCCGGTCAAGCTGATCTGGAGCCGCGAAGAAGAGTTCCTGCGTGATGTGCTGCGCCCGGTCGCAGTGGTCAAGTTCCGCGCGGCGCTGGATGACAAAGGCTTGCCGGTGGCCATCGAAGCCGTGAGCGCCACCGAAGGCCCGTCCGAAGCCATCGCCGGCAAACAGGGCGACAAAATCGACCCGACGGCCCTTGAAGGGTTGTCGGGCAAGTCCTACGCGATTCCCAACAAACGCATCGCCCAGATCTACGTCAAAGGCCCGACCATGCTTGGCTACTGGCGTTCGGTGGGCAACTCGCTGAATGACTTTTTCTACGAAGCCTTCCTCGATGAACTGGCCGACAAAGGCGGCCATGACCCGTATGAGTTGCGCCTGCACTTGCTGCGCGACAACAAACGCCTGACCACCTTGCTGCAAGCGGTGGGCGAGTTGTCCGGTGGCTGGAAGCGTGGCCCCTACACCGCCGAAGACGGCAGCCGGCGTGCCCGTGGCGTGGCCATGGCCTCGCCCTTTGGCTCGCATGCGGCGGTGGTTGCCGAAGTGTCGATCGAAAACGGCCAGGTCAAGGTGCATAACATCTGGGAAGCCATCGACCCTGGCAGCATCGTCAACCCGGCGATCATCGAGGCCCAGGTCAATGGCGCCGTAGCGTTGGGCTTGTCACAAACGTTGGTGGAAGAAGCGGTGTACGTGGACGGTAAACCACGGGCGCGCAACTACGACCTTTACCCGATCCTGCCACCCTCGCGGATGGCCAAGGTGCACGTAAAGATCGTCGAGAGCGGCGAAAAGATGGGCGGTATCGGCGAGCCGCCGCTGCCCGCAGTGGCGCCTGCCGTGGCCAATGCGGTGGCGCACTTGACCGGCCAGCGCATCCGCAGTCTGCCCCTGAGCCGCTACACCTTCGCCTGACCGACAAGGAACGCCTATGAACAACCAACGATTGGCTAGAACCGCTGGCTGGCTGGTGCTGGCCGGCGCAGTCGCCGCCGGCCTGCTGGCCTGGTACGTCACCCGTCAACCGGCTTCGCCTTTTGAACAGGCCAACGCCACGGCTGACCCGACCCTGGTCAGCCGTGGCGAATACGTCGCCCGCGTCAGTGATTGCGTGGCCTGCCACAGCCTGCCGGGCAAAGCGCCGTTTGCCGGCGGCCTGGAGATGGCCACGCCGCTGGGCGCCATTCATGCCACCAACATCACGCCGGACAAAAACGTCGGCATCGGCACCTACAGCCTCGCCGACTTCGACCGCGCCGTGCGCCACGGCGTGGCGCCGGGTGGGCGACGGCTCTACCCGGCCATGCCCTACCCGTCCTACGTAAAACTCAGCGACGACGACATGCGTGCGCTGTATGCGTTTTTCATGCAAGGCGTGCAACCGGCCAGCGAGCCGAACATCCCCAGCAGCATCCCGTGGCCACTGAACATGCGCTGGCCCATCGCACTGTGGAACGGCGTGTTCGCGCCGACTAAAACCTATGCCGCCAAACCCGAGCAGGACGCGTTGTGGAACCGTGGCGCCTATATCGTCCAGGGCCCAGGCCATTGCGGCAGTTGCCACACGCCGCGTGGGCTGGCGTTTAACGAGAAGGCATTGGACGAGTCCGGCGCACCGTTCCTCGCCGGTGCCCTGCTCGACGGTTGGTATGCACCGAGTCTGCGTCAGGACCACAACACCGGTTTGGGCCGCTGGAGCGAGCCGGAGATTGTGCAGTTCCTCAAAACCGGGCGTAATAAACACGCGGTGGTGTATGGCTCGATGACCGAGGCGTTTAACAACTCCACACAGTTCATGCAGGACGACGACCTGGCGGCCATAGCGCGTTATCTCAAATCACTGCCGGGCGACCCGCAGCGTGACGGTTCGCCGTGGCAATACCAAACGGCAGCACTCGACACGAGCGCTCCGGGTGCCCACACCTACGCCACCCGCTGCGCCTCTTGCCATGGCCTGGACGGCAAAGGCCAGCCGGAGTGGATGCCACCGTTGGCCGGGGCCACCTCAGCCCTGGCCAAGGAAAGCGCCTCGGCGATCAACATCACCCTCAATGGCTCGCAACGCATCGTGACCGCGGGTGTGCCGGATGCGTACCGCATGCCAGCGTTCCGCGAGCAATTGTCCGACCAGGAAATCGCCCAGGTGTTGAGCTACGTGCGCGGCACATGGGGCAACAACGGCGGCGCGGTGGAGGCTGCGGCGGTGAACAAGCTGCGCGGGCATACGGACCCGGCCAGTAGTAGCCCGATCATTTTGCATATGCGCTGACAGATCGTTAACAGATCATTCCCACGCTCCCGCGTGGGAATGCAGCCCGTGACGCTCCGCGTCACAGCTGCGCAAAACTTGAATGTTGTGAGCGGGACGCAGAGCGTCCCAGGCTGCATTCCCACGCAGAGCGCGGGAACGATCTGATGGCCGCAGGCTACCAGCCATACAAGAGGGTCCAGAGGATACAGCCAGCAAACCATACCATCCCAAAATGATGCGGCCACACCGCCCAACGCTTGAGGGACAGAGGGACGGCCGCCACCTCTGCCTCGGTCACCTCGCCTCTTTTGATGTGAAATTTAGGCATGCCCAACAGGTCACTGATCACGAGCATGATAGATCGTTCCCACGCTCCCGCGTGGGAATGCAGCCCGTGACGCTCCGCGTCGCACCTGCGCAAAACTTGAATGTTGTGGGCGGGACGCGGAGCGTCCCAGGCTGCGTTCCTTTGCTGCGCGTGGGAACGATCTGTGGCGGGATTAGTGGCATTTGGTCATGGTTTTTAAAGGGCCAGCAGGGCGCGTCTCTTTAAATTGCAGGACGTTTCCTAGACAATCCTTGCCGCCTTGTGCCTGTTGGAATCGGTGGCTAGTCTGCGATCCGTCACTGCTTATCAGTGATCGGGTTTAGTCGCTCGGTATTCCAAAAGGTGCATGGTCCTCCATGAGGTTTTATGGTGGCTGTGCGCAGGGCGCCCTCGGGTGCGCCGGTTTTTACCTTTTGGTCCGGTCGACTAACCTGCGTACAGCCGCCACCCTACGTTTAGTCGCGAACGGTTCGGCTCCCTGAATCCAAAAGGTAGCTAAACAATGAAAAAAGTCGTCCCCGACCCACCCCGCAACG
>NZ_FNOX01000008.1:0-79663 GCF_900107155.1 Pseudomonas salomonii | reverse complement strand
GCTTGCGCTACCGCACTCAATTGCGGTGATTTGCTGGCCAGTCCCCAGCGGGCGAAAATTCTGGCGGTGTGGCATTTGCTGGAGATGGCCAAGACCACCGTGGATCGCTCCATTGAGTGCCTGAAGCCCACAAAAGCTCCAGCCTGAATCAACACGGTCAAACTGTGGGAGCTGGCTTGCCTGCGATGCAGACACCTCGGTGCATCAGCCATACCGGGGTGATGCCATCGCAGGCAAGCCAGCTCCCACAGTTGACCGAGTATGGCTCTACTGTTGCTGTTTCACGGTATTGGTCGTCAATCCATCCCAACGCCCTGCTCTCGGGCAAAAATTATTGCCCGTCTCCATCGTTTCTCCACAAAACCTCCCATGAAAGCACATGCTGGTTGCGCACACTTGCGTTCACCGTTGCGTAGATCTACCAGGAGAACACGATGATTCCTGCCCTGGAGTCCAGCACCCTCACCCAGAAGCTATGATCACTACTGGCAAACGTGGCCATGGACCGGCAGCCACGATCAGGCAGATAAGCCCGAGCGCAGGGATGCACAGGCTCGCCGCGTATTCACCGAGCAGACCATGACTGATTTTCCCGTTGCATCGATGCCCCGCCCGGACTGTGTCAGAGAACCCCAGGCCCTCGTGCTGATTGCCGAAGATGAGCCGCAAATCGCTGACATTCTGGTGGCTTACCTCAAACGTAGCGGCTTTCGCACCGCCCACGCCCGTGACGGCCAACAGGCGCTGGACATGCACCTGGCGCTCAAGCCGGAGCTGATGTTGCTGGATGTGCTGATGCCCAACGTGGATGGCTGGCAGGTGCTCGCGCAGGTGCGCCAGCGCGGCCATACGCCGGTGATCATGCTGACCGCGCAAGACCAGGACATGGACAAGCTGATGGGCCTGCGCATCGGCGCCGACGACTATATCGTCAAGCCGTTCAACCCGGCCGAAGTGGTGGCGCGTACCCAGGCGGTACTGCGCCGCTCCATCGCTTATCGCGACCGCGCCTGCCCCACGGTACTGCGGGTGGACGCGTTTGAAATTGACCTGGAAAGCTACGAAGCCACGGTGACGCAGGCCGGGCGCCGAGTGCCGCTGGCCTTGACCGTCACCGAATTCAGGCTGCTGGCGCAACTGGCCAAGGCACCGAAACGGGTGTTCAGCCGCGCCGAGTTGTTGGCCCAGTGTTCGCCGGAAAGCGACAGCCTGGAGCGCACGGTCGACAGCCATATCAGCAAACTGCGGCGCAAGCTCGAAGACCTTGGCGTGCAGGGTGTGCCCACCTGTATCCGTGGCGTCGGCTACCGGTTCGGGAGCGTGGTGTGAAAGGGCTCAATGGCCTGAGCCGCCAGATTATCCTGTCGATGTGCGCCGTGGTGCTGTGCGTGATCGCCCTGGCGGTGATCGGCTCGTATATTTTTTATGCATTGCTATGGACCTACTGGCCGCTCACCGACGCCGAAGTGGATGCCTGGCTGCCGGCCAAGGCTGAATGGGTGTGGATGGGCCTGACCACGTGCGTGAGCCTGGCGGTGGGCTCGATTGTCGCGCTGAAACTGTCGCGGCGAATTCTGATGCCGCTCAATTCCGTGGCCGAGAACCTGCGCAAACTGGCCGATGGCGACCTGGACGTGCAGGCGGTTGCCGGTGACCAGTCGATCGGCGAAGCGGCGATCCTGGTCAACGACTTCAACAGCATGGCCAAGCGCTTGCAGCGCATGGCGCAGGAGCAGGCGTTCTGGAATGCCGCGATTGCGCATGAACTGCGCACGCCCCTGACTATTCTGCGCGGGCGCCTGCAAGGGTTGGCCGAGGGTGTATTCGAACCCGACACCGCGCAGTTCTACAGCCTGCTGGGCCAGGTCGAAGGCTTGACGCGCTTGATCGAGGATATGCGCGTGGTGGGGCTGGCCGACAGTGGCTACCTGGAACTCAACCTGCAAGAAGCCGACCTGGCGACGGGCATCGAAGACGATGTGCGCTTGTTTGAACCGAGCCTGGTGGCCGCAGGTTTTGTACTGCAACTGGACCTGCAACGCCGCACCCTGCGCTGCGACCCGGCGCGCATCCGCCAGGCCTTGCTGGCCCTGCTGGATAACATTCGGCGGCACGCGACACCGGGCAATGTCATCGTGCACCTGAGCACCCGCGACGGCTTCAACTACCTGCGTGTGCGCGATGACGGCCCCGGCATCGACGAAGGTTTTGCCGCGCGCCTGTTTGACGCCTTCCAACGCGGTGAAAACTCCCGCTCACGCGCTCAGGGCGGCAGTGGCCTGGGCCTGGCCGTGGTGCGCGCCATCGCCCTCGCCCATGGCGGCGCCGTGACCTGCCGCCGCATGGAAAACGGCGGCACGCTGTTTGAACTCAGTTGGCACGTTTGATTGAGCGAGGCGCGGCGATGCGTATGTTTTTTTCGGTGTTCAAGCGCCCGCCCCGTTACCGGCACTTTGCTTTATTGGACATGGAGCAAGTGTGTATTGCGTTTAAAAGCTGCCGCACAAAACCTGCCGGCGAGCATTGGGTAGAAGTTGAACGGGTCAACCTGTCCTGGCTGGGAACCACGCTCCCAGGCTGCGCCCGTACCGTTGAGCGAGTTTAAACATGAGCAATGAGCTGTCCCGTCTCGAAGCTTCGTTAAGGCTGCACACGGCTCGTTTGAAAAGGTTGCAGCGCTTCGGGGTGCCCCTGCAACGTCGTGCCCCCAAGTGGGTGCTGGCGTTGTGGATTGTGGGCGTGTTCGTATCGTTGACTACCCAATGTTACGAGCACTGGCTGGTGACCGCGCCGATGATTTGCGCATTGATCGTGGCGGAAATCATCGTCGATGAGCGGCAAATGACACTGTTATTGCGCGTTGACCAGGTGCGCGACTTGCTCAGGGAGGCGCGCAACCGTTTCCTGTGCTGATCAGCGCAGGTTCCTGGCAAGCCCTTGCGCCATGCTCGTGGGCGCGAGACGCACCCGAACGCCGAGCGGCGCTGATTCAAACAGGGGCCGTCAAGGCCCCTGCCCTTGGCATTACAACGCCTGTTTACAACCGATGCGGCCCGGCAACTGCCCTTGCCTGGCCTTCAACGCGGCCTGCACCGCTTGCGGCAAACCACTCCAGAATGTCAGGCCCGAGCGCTCTTCGATTTGACTCACGGGCACCTGGTAATCGCAGAAATTGGCGCCCTTGGGCGTTTCCTGGTTCATCACGAACGAGGCATACATGCCACTTTCAGGCGAGCTGCCGACGAAGATGATTTTCCAGTAGCCACTGGGAAGGGTGTGCACCTTGTTCGTACCCGGCAGCGTGCCGACAAAATGCTCATACAGCGGCCCGGTGGCGACATACACCGCGTCGACTCCCGCCTGCTTGCTCAGGTTGCGCTCCTGGTCTTCCAGGTGCGCCCAAGGCCCCTGGTTGAGGTCGGACTTTTGCGGTGTGATGTTCGACAGGTAATTGAGGCTTTGCCAATCCGCTACGCCCGCCATCGAGGCGAGGTTGGCCTGATGGCCACGGTCGACTTTGAGCGCGACATTGGCGCCGTTGTAATCCACCGGGTCGAGGGTTTCGCCGGCCGGGATGTCCGGGTCGGTCTGCCAGTCGCGCGCGCGGCCGCTGGCGGGGGTGGTCTTGGTGATTTTGTACGACACCCAGTTGGCAAACTTGGTCGAACCGTTGTTGTTCAGGGTGTACGCCTGACGGTTCAGCGTCAGCGGGCTGCCGCCGCTGGGGCAGCCGACTGCGCAGTTGTCGAACTGCGAGGCCTGTTGCGGCTGGGCTTGCGGTGTGATGGCCGACTCACGGGTTCTGTCCGGTGTGGTACAGGCGGCAATCAGCGGGATCAACAGAAACGCTAAGTGTTTGGACTTTATACTTCCTTGCAGGGTGTAGCTCATTGGGTGTAGCTCCTTGGGCGATTCAATGACAAAAGGTCTGTCGGCGGCTGCGATCCATCGCAAGCCGACATAAACATTAAACCACTTAAACATTTCAAATTGTGTACAGGTTTCAGGGGACGCAAAAAAGCCGGTCACGCCGGCGAAAATCAGGTTGCTGCTCTGCTTTTGATCCGCTGGTGAGGATCACGTCAATGCAGGCGATTGGACGCGCAGGCCTTACAATGAGAGGGTCTGCTGCGGGTGCAGGCACGGGCACTTATCATGACCGCTCACTTATTCCCAGGCTGGGGCTTTAAATGGACATCAAGCAACTCAAATTCCTGATCGCGCTGGAGCAGACTCGGCACTTCGGCCAGGCGGCCGCGCGCTGCCATATCACCCAGCCGACCCTGTCGATGCGCCTGCGCAATCTGGAGGATGAGCTGGGCCTGGAGCTGGTCACCCGTGGCCAGCGCTTCGAAGGTTTCACCCAGGCCGGCGAGCGCGTGCTGGCCTGGGCCAGAACCCTGCTCGCCGCCCATGACGGTTTGTTTGCCGAAGCGGCGGCGTGTCGCGGGCAGTTGGTGGGCAGCCTGCGCCTGGGGCTGGTGCCGCTCAGCGGGTTCAACTCGATCAGTTACATCCAGGGTCTGTCCCAGACGTTTCCAGAGCTCAAGTTCAGCCTGTCGTCGATGAGCTCGGACAAGATCATCGAAGCCCTGGGCACCAACCAACTGGACTTGGGCGTGTGCTACCTGGACCACGTAAACCCCAATTACCTGGAGGTTTTCGAACTGGGCGAAACCCGCGTCGGCCTGCTGTACGACACGCGCCACTTCCAGTTCGAAGGCACCGAAATGAGTTGGGAAGACGCCGCGCAATTGCCCCTGGGGATGATCAGCAATGGCATGCACTATCGAAAATCCATTGACTTGAGCTTCCGCAGCCGGGGCCTGGACCCGCAGCCCATTCTCGAAAGCGATTCGACCTATCAGCTGTTCCAGGCGATCCACGAAGGGTTTTGCTGCGCGATCATGCCGCTGGACAGCGGCATGGAAAACCCGATCGAGAACCTCGCCTTTATCAACTTGCCGGACGCCAGCGTGCTTGCGCCGTTGGGGTTGGTGATGCGCAAGACCGAACCGCGCTCGGCCATCGCCGAGAAGTGTTTTGCGCACGCCCAACAGATGTTTGGCGCCAAGGGCACGCACTGATCTGCAACGCGAAAGGACGAACACTCTCACTGTGGCGAGCAGGCTTGCCCTGCGTTGGGTGGCGGAGCCGCCCCAATTCAGGCGACTCGGTGAGTCAGTCGTAACCGGATAGGGCTGCTGCGCAGCCCAACGCAGGGCAAGCCTGCTCGCCACAGGTCCAGCGTCGCACCACAGTTAAGTAGATAACTGTGCAAGATAACGAATGGTTCAGTTCGACACTTGCTCAAGGAAGATCAGTTGCAACGGCTCGCTGAGCAAATCGTCGGCCGTGGCTGCAAATTGCTTGAAATACGGCGTGGCAAAATGCGCATCGAGGGCCGCCTGGTCCTTGAACGCTTCACGCATGTAGAAGGTGCCGGGCGCGTCGCGCAGTTCAAACAGCACATAGTCGAGGTTACCGGGCTCGGTGCGCGTTGGCGCAACCAGAGCCAGCAAGCCGTGTTTGAGGGCCTGCTGTTTGCCAGGTTTGGCTTTGAGTACGACGATGGAAACCAAGGGTTTTGGCATAGGGGTCGCTCCGTCAGGGGAATGGCTCGCACAACCTGCGATCAACAGCGCAAGCAGCGTCACACCGATCGAAGTGATGGGGGTTTTAAATACCATGTTGATAAACGCCGCAGGTGGTTAAGGAGAACCCCAGCGTAATGAAACCCCGGTTGCGTCAGCCATCCGCACGGGGCACATAGACTTTCAATGGAATATTGAAAGTGAGTTGAACAGCAGCTGACGGCACAGGGTTCTGACACTCACACCCGAAAACGCAGCGGCCGAACGTTGCTCAGCAATGGCGAAGCCACCCCGATGATCAGTTCTTCGCTCAAGAGCCGCGCCAAGGTGGGCGCCAGGGTCAAGCCTGGATGGGCGCTCAAGATATACAGCCTGCCGTCGTCGCCCGCTGGCCCCACGATAGGCAGGCCGTCGCCAGACAGTGACCGCCACCCTACCGCTACGGACTTCAGCGCTATGGATTGCGCACCGCTCAACTGCCCACGAATCGCGTCGAGGGCTCTGAGCCCAATGGCAGCGGGGCCATTTTCCGGCGTATCGTCGATGTAGTCTTCAGCCGCAATCAAGGTATGCGTGTCGCCCTGACGCGCCTCCATTTCGGCGTTCGAAACAATGCCATTGAGCAGTGCCTTCGCCACTTCAAACGTCAGCAGAATCGCCGGGGACGGTCGAATGGGCAGATGCAGGTTTTGATCAGCCGAAAGCTCAAGCACTCCCAAGCCAGCCGTCAGTACTGTTTTATTGGCATACCGGTTGCCTGCCTGGGTATGGACGCCAGGCGCTCGCCGTCAGTTTGGCGCGGCGGTGATTGAGCAGTTGGCGGTGATCGCCTTCGGCCAGGCACGCGGGCGCGAGCCTGACACGTTAGTGTTCAGTTGACCCGTCCGATGCTCGACTGAGGTTGGCGCGTGACGTTGTTGTTTGGCTTGATTCCGGGTCTGGCTGCGATAAAAACATGCTCTACCAAAACCACGCTCTACCAAAACCATGCCCTACCAAAACCAATAGGGCAGAAACTTGGGGGTCGGTTCATCGGCCAATTCCAGGTGGTAAGTAATCGCATTGAAGAAGAACATATCCAGGACCAGGAAGGCGGCAGCACCAAAACACAACAGCACGAACTCCCGTTGTGGATGTGCATGAAACCGTAACTGTATCCAGGGCCGAATGGCAATAAGGCCGATCAACCCTGCACAGGCGCCAAGATAGTTAGGCCGCAACGGCGCGGCTGCATACAAGCTGTAAATAAAGGCAAGTAACAACATCCCCAGACCCACCACAGGCAAGTTGAGGCAGAACCTCAGCAACTTGTCGCGGGTACTTGCAAAGCGCTGGCTGCGATCCACGAAGATATAGGCGGCCAATAAGGAAATCGCCGGCGTAATCGAAAGGATGTAACGCGCTTTCTTGGAACTTGGAAGGGTGAACAGCACGATCACCACCAACAGCCAACCCGTCAGGTACAGCAGCAGTTGGGTGGCCGGAGCCGGCGAGCGTTCAAAGAAGTGTTTGCCCTTCTTGATAATCACGTTTAATGCGATAAAGGCAGTGATGCCATAGGTGAGCAAACCCGCGGAGAAGTAGAAGTAATAACGCGGAGCATGATCAGCGCCAAAGCGCCCCAACCCTTGCATGACCAGCACCTCTTGCAGGAAAGCCTGCCCACCTTGCAGGTAGGCCGCGCAGCTCAGCACGGCAATGCCTGCGCCCAGCACCAGGCCCGCGAGCAGGCAGAACACCAGCAGCAGGCGCCACTGTCGACTTAACAGATAATAGGAGGCGACCACGCCCGCCGGGCCGATCAGGCCAATAGGGCCACGAAAGGCAAAGCCCAGCGCCAGGCCCAGGAGTACCGGCAGCAAGTGAAAGCGGTGCGGGTGCAACTGGCCCGCATAGGCCAGGTAAAAACACATTACGGTAAACAGCGCCGGATAGATGTCCAGCGCCAGGGAATTCACGCCGTCCAGGAATGACCAGGTAAACAGCGCAAAGACCACCGCAAAGGCGCCCCATTTTTTTTCATGCAAGGCGCCCAGCTTGTAAATAAACACCAGCATCAAGGCGGCCGCCACGCAAAAAGGCAGCCCCATCGACAGGATGGATACACGCCCGAACGGCAAGGAAACCAGGTACACAAGCAGTGTATTGAGCACCGTGTAATCGGGGTATGGCTGCAGGTCATCAGCAATGGGAAACAGGGTCACGCCATGGGCGAGCATATACTCGGCAAAGTCGACAAAGCGTGTGGTGTAGTTGAGCACGGCCGGTTTGTATTGCAGCGCAGCCAATACAATAAATACCACTATAAATATAGATGAACAGGGCTTGTTTACAGCCAGTTCCTTTAGCCTTTTCATGCGCGCCTGCTGCCTGTTGAAAGCGCGCAGGCTAGCATGTTGTTTTTTCAATCATCCAGACTGCAAAGGTAAAGAGTTGTAAAGGTTATACACCCTGTTTATTCAGTTTAATTTGGCCTGAACAACAGCTGAATAACCATCAATAAAAGTGCAAACCGCTAACTTCAGCTATTGATTTTTTACTTATAAACGCTCATGCGCCGTGAAGTAACGTCCAGGCGTCACCCCAAACGTGCGGCGAAACAGTGCGATAAAAGCACTGACGTTGTCATAGCCCAACTCCAGCGCCACACCCGTAACCGGCACACCCGCCGCCAGCCTCTCCAGCGCGCGCAACAAACGCACGCGCTGGCGCCACGCGGTGAAACTGAAACCCGTTTCCAGCACAAAGCGACGCGTCAGTGTGCGCGGGGCGATGCCCGCCCAGGCCGCCCACTCCTGCAGGTGACGCTCGTCGTCCGGGCAATCGGACAGCGCCTGGGCGATCTTGCGCAGGCGCGCATCCTGAGGCATCGGCAAGCCCAGAGTCACCCGTGGCAAGGTCCGGATCTCATCCACAATCACCCCGGCCAGGCGCAACTGCGCAGCATCCAGCTCAGGGCTCTGCCAGGCGGCAGCGCGCATCACCGCCTCGCGCAAAAGTCCGGAGACTGCCAGGACGCAAGGCGTATCCGGTAGCTCGACACAGCCCTGCGGCGACACGTAGACACTCCACCCCGCGAAGGGGCCGTGGGAGCGCGCGCCATGGGAGATATTCGGCGGGATCCACACCGCATGGGTTGCCGGCACCACCCACTGGCTGGCCCCGGCGTCCACCGATAACAAGCCCTGGCGTGTGCCCAGCAACTGCCCACGCGCATGGCAATGGCGCTCGGTGATACGCGGTTCAGCGTCCACTCGGACCACGGCGACAACCAGCGGGTCATCGGCAGCCGTTAATACCGAAGAGGGAATCAGCGGAGCGGACATAAGTGGCCTTGATGGACTATCAATTGTCTTTAATAGCGTACCCAGGCCACATTGGCGCGTCTATAGTCGCAGCCTCAACTCCCAGGAACACACCCCATGCGCGCCGAAGAACTGTTGCCCGATAACCAGAATCAGACTGAACGCCACGGCGTGGTCATCCGCAAAGGCAGTGTGGGCGCCTTTCTGGTGAACGCCCGGGCCTGGTGTGATCCAAACACCGATGCACAGCAGCGAACCATCGCCGAGCAGGACCTGCTGGCGTTGCTACCGGCATTACGTGCCCTCGGGCTGTTCGAGGTATTTACGCTACGAGACCCGCAGTTGCAGCGCCTGGTGGATCAGTATTGAGCGCACGACTAGCGGGCTGGGTACTGCGGATATAACGTGCCGCCGGTGAACCCAGGGTCTTGCGAAACATACTGATAAACGAGCTGACCGACTCATACCCCAGCGGGAGCAAGCTCCCTCGCCACAGTTGCAAAGCGACAAAACCCGAACTACTGTTTATCCATACAGCCTAAAGCGCACGCCAAGGCTGTAGAAAAATAGCGCTATGACGGCGGTCATGCGCGTCGGGCCATGTCGACCCACACCCAAGCACGCACATTACTTAAGGATGAGTATCATGAATGACGACTTGCAGCAGTCAGGGTCTACCACAACCACCCAGGCCACCGTCTCGCAGCAACAGATCAAAACCGGCAGGGTTCTGGATTTCACCTGGGCGCCTAACGCCAACACCACCAGCACCATCGTCTCGGCAGACTACATCGACTACCAGGTCGATACCTCCCAGGGCAGCCCTACGGGCGATAGCCACTCCATTGCCCGGTTTACCTATGCCCAGGGCAAAGGCGGCGGCCAGATCAGCACACTGTTTCTCGAAGAGCTGCGCGCCGGTGTGCGTGCCAACACCCGGATCGGGCTGATGGTCGGGCGCAAATGGGCGCTGGACCCCGGCACTGACGTCTCCGGCAGCATCGGCACCTATGTACTCGAACAGTTCGATGACATGCGCGCCAGTGTCAACTATGTCGGGGCCTTCGCGCGTATCTTCGCCGACCCCAGGATGGTCAGCTACCACGCCGGGGGCCACGTGCACACCAGCGCCTCGATCACGGCCAGCAGGCCTTTGACCATGGCCGATTCAGGCAAGTCGATCCTGGTGATCAGCAACACTGACGTCACACTCACCCTGGGTGACGATGTGACTGAAGGGTTCAAGGCCACGCTGATCCAGGCGGCTGCCGGCAAGATCAACATTGCGGCATTGGGCAGCCACACGCTCTACAGCAACGCAGGGGTGCGAACACAAACACTCAATCCCCTCGATGAGCTGGAAGTCAGTACCTTCCCTGCCGGCCCGGTCTTCCTGGCATTCCGCGTCAGGCCTGGCGCTTGACACGCTGACAGCAAAGCGCTGGCCAAGGAGGCGCTCACGGCCAGCGCTGGCTGTATGCTGCTGATGCACGTGCCCGCCGTTCTTTTTTTGAACACTGCAAACGCCTTCAACACTAATACCTTACCCATTCGCCCCAACGGTGATTCCAATGGCCCAAGACCGACACCCGCCGGCCCCTGAAAACCGGCTGATCCGCCAGGCCACGCCTGATGACGTACGCGCCCTGGTGGAGTTGGACGCCTACGCCACAGCCCACGCTCATCGGCGCGTGTTTATTCATGACGCGGTGATTGGCCAACGATGCCTGGTCGTCGTCACTGCCGGTGAATGTGCGGGCTACCTGGTGTTGACTGATGAGTTTTTCAGCTACGACTTTGTCGCGCTGGTGGTCGTGTCGCCGATGCATCAACGTCAGGGTCTGGCGTTGCAATTATTGGCGGGCGCAGAAGCGTTGTGCAAAACGCCCAAGTTGTTTGCATCAACCAATGCCTCCAACCTGGCGTCCCAAGCCATGCTCGCCAAGGCCGGGTTTATACCGAGCGGGCGAATCGAGAACCTTGATGAGCATGACCCTGAGCTTGTCTATGTAAAGTTCGTGCGGTAATCAGGAGGATTTCCTTTGTCCACATTCACATTGACTTCGCGGATTTTCCACACACCCCGCCATACCACGCACTATCTGGAGTCGGGCCCGGCCGATGGGCCGTTGATGATCTTCCTGCACGGCTGGCCCGAACTCAGCCTGATCTGGCGCGCGCAAATACAGGCGTTCGCGGCTCAAGGCTGGCACTGCGTCGCACCCGACATGCGCGGCTATGGCGGCTCATCTGCGCCCTGCGCCCTCAATGCCTACACCCTTGAAAACATCGTGGCCGACATGGCAGAGCTGCATGACCATCTCGGTGGCGCACCCGCCATTTGGGTGGGCCATGACTGGGGCAGCGTGGTGGCAGGTGAACTGGCCGCCCATCAACCGCAGCGCGGCCGTAGCGTGGTGCTGGTGTCGGTGCCGTACTTCCCGAGCACCAATGCACTGCCCACGCTCGTCCCGCTGGTGGACCGCACGCTTTATCCGGTAGACCAGTACCCTGACGGTCAATGGGATTACTACCGCTACTACAACACGCACTTTGCGTCTGCCGTCGCTGATCTTGATGCGGATAAAGCCGCATCGCTGGCCTCGATTTATCGACGCGGCGACCCGGCGAACATCACCAAGGTGGCATCAAATGCCGAAGTGACCCGCAAAGGTGGGCGGTTTGGCGAGGCGCATCGGGCGCCACCCACCCAACCCGACCTGGCGCTATGGCCGCAGGCGGACTTCGCTGCACTGGTGCACAGTTTCAAAGCCCATGGTTTCCGCGCGCCCTGCGCGTGGTATTTAAACGACGATGCCAATATCGACTATGCGCACCGAGCGCCCGATGGAGGCCGCCTGTCATTGCCCGTGCTGTTTGTGAACGGCGACTACGACCCGATGAATACCATCAAGGGCAACCGGTTGGGCGACCCCATGCGTGCGGCTTGCGCAGACCTCAGCGTAACCAGCTTGCCCGGCGGGCATTGGTTGCCGGTGGAGTGCAAGGCGGAACTGGTTGAGGTCATGACTACCTGGCTGCAGAGTAAAAATTTACCGTAATCCCTAAAACAGGAACGGAGTCGTTTCAGCAGACAGTCGCGCATCACTGGCGTTCACGCGCTTTGCGGTCAACCCATGCGCTCGCCCCCTGATACAGCAACAAAAATGCACCGGCCAGCAACAAGGTCCATTGCACACTGAAGGCAGCGGCCGCCAGCCCGGCCAACAGCCCACCAATGGCCTCAAAGCCGAAACGCATGGCGATATAGAACGCGATCACTCGCCCCCGCAACGCCTCGGGGGCGGCGCTTTGCAGGGTCATGTTGCTGCTGACATTACTCACTGTGATGCCGAAACCCAGACCGGCGAGCGCGATCAGGGTAAACCACAACGGGGGATTGGCGGCCACCGCACACAACGATATCGCGCACACCCATGCACCCATGCCAATGATGCGTTGCAGGTTCGACGCTCCGCCGACGAACGCCAGAAAAATCGTCGCGACAAACGCCCCCGCACCGGCGGCACCCCATAACCAACCCAGGGTTTGTGCGTCACCCGAAAACACGTTTTTTGCCAGAATCGGCAACAGCACGGTGTAGCAGGAAGCCAGCAGGTTGACCATGATCACGCTGATCAGCAGGCGCCGGATGTGCAGCGTGCTCCACAAATATCGCAGCCCCTCACGGAATATTTCTCCGGTAGAACCCTGGGCTTTGGCTTGCAGACGGCTCTGCACCCTGCCCAGCCCGATCAGCAACATGCCAAACGCGACAGCCGTCAGCAGAAAACAGCCGGCCTCACCACTCCAGTTGATCAACAGCCCCGCCAAGGGTGGGCCGATGAAGCGGGCGGCGTTGATCAGCATCGCATTCAATACAAGGGCGTTGGGCAGGTCCTTGGGGTCATCGACGAAACTGCTGATCAGCGCCTGGCGCAGGGGGGTTTCCAGGGCATTGAGCAAGCCGAGGATCAGAGCCATGACGATGATCACCTCCCGGTTCATCCAGTGCTGCCAGGTCAGCACGGCCAGGACCAGCGATTGCAGGGAAAGCAGGGTTTGCACGCCCATCAACAGGCGGCGCTTGTCGTGGCGGTCCGACCAGGCACCCGCTAATGGCCCGATCAATAACTGCGGCAGCAACGTCAAAAAGGCGATCGTCCCCAGCAACACGGCCGAGCCCGTCAAGTGATAGGCCAACCAGGCCAGCGCGACCTGTTGAATCCATTTGCCGAGGGTGGAAAGGCCCTGGCCCACAAAGTAGATCTGGAAGTTGCGGTGGCTCAATGCGCGAATCGGCGCGGGCCATCGGGTGGTGGGAGCGGAAGTCACAGCAAGCCTTTGAGTTATGAAGACTGCGATGCCTTACCCGTAAACCCTGGCCGAATGCTACGGCCAGGGTGTCAAGGATCAGCCAGGGAATTCGCAACCCTTCTGTGTAAGAGATTTCAAGACCCAGGTACGGTCGTTTTCACCCAGGGCAATCTGCTCAAGCTGCTTTTGTTCGGCAGCATGCTTGGCGTGGGCACGATCATACACTTCACCCACCTGGTCAAACGGCACGCAAAGCAAGCCGTCTTCGTCGCCGATCATCAGGTCGCCGGGTTCGATCACCATGCCATCAAGTGCAATCGGCACATTGACTTCGCCTGGGCCATCTTTGTACGGGCCGCGGTGTGTAACGCCGGCGGCGAACAATGGGAAGTCACCCGCGCCGATGCTCGCGGCGTCGCGAATCGCACCATTGATCACAATGCCGGCCACGCCTCTTCTGGCCGCATAGGCGACCATCATTTCACCGATCAGCGCGTTACTCAGGTCGCCGCCGGCATCGACCACAATGACGTCGCCCGGCTGCGCGATATCAATGGCGTAGTGCAGCATCAAGTTGTCGCCGGGGCGTGCCTTGACCGTCAACGCCGGCCCCACCAACACGCCCTGGCGATGCATGCTCCGCAGGCTGGCGCCGCCGGCAGTCATGCGATTCATCGAGTCGCTGATATTGGCGACGGGCACCGTCCGATAGCGCTCAACCCATTCGGCAGACACTTTGCGATCTTGTTTGAGCACTCTGAAACCAATGGACATGGGGACACCTTCTTGTGTTTTTTGTAGGCCGTGCGTGATTACGCAATCACTTAAAATGAAACGACGTTTTAAAATTACCACTTCATTTTTTGCCTTGCAAGGGAGCCTTGCAGGCAGCTCATCACCTCGCCCTCGCACCCTTGATGCTCTTAATCAGGCGGATAAGTGAGCTAAATACGTGATTTATTTAGACTATATGTGACGCTCGACGGCGACGAAGATCGCGCACCCATCTCTACACCAATCTTTTTTATTGCAACGACGTTTCATTATGATAAGTTTTAGTCACCACTGAGGGGCATCTCACTCAACCTCAGCTGCACACAGATAAAAAAACCAAGGTGCGCAACATGACCCGAACCCTTCTGCTGACCGGCCCTGAATTGACTGCCGAAGCCATGGCCTTTGCCGCTTCACACGGCGTGCGTGTGATACCCACCCTCCCCTACACCGCCGCCGAAGCATTGACTGCGATCATTGCGCGCGAGCAACCGGACGCGATCATCGTGCGCCAGGGCCAGCTGACGCGGGAAATGATCCAGGCGTCCGCGCCGTTGAAGATCATTGCCAAACACGGCGTGGGCTACGACACCATCGACATTGCGGCCGCCGCCGAACGCGAGATTCCCGTGACCATCGCCCTCGGCGCCAATGCGCAGTCGGTCGCCGAGCACGCGCTGGCACTGATGTTCAGCGTCGCGCGCAACACTGCCCTGCTGGATGCACGTATGCGTGATGGGCACTGGGATAAAGCCCACTCGGTAGGTATCGAGCTGTCAGGCAAGACCCTCGGCCTGGTTGGCCTGGGCTCAATCGGCCGGATTCTGATGGACCTGGTCGGCCCGCTGCGCATGCAGGTCAAGGTCTATGACCCGTACCTGAAAAGCCTGCCCGACTTGCCCAACGTTGAGCAGGTCAGTGAATTCGAAGCCCTGCTGGCGGGCTGCGATATTATCAGCCTGCATTGCCCGCTCACGGAACAGAACCGCAACCTGTTCGGTGAGGCGCAGTTCAAGCGCATGCGCCCAGGCAGCCTGCTGATCAACACCGCACGTGGCGAGCTGATTGATACCGACGCTTTGGTACAGGCACTGAGTACGGGTCATATCGGCGGCGCCGGCCTGGATACGTTCAACCCCGAGCCGCCGCCTGCCGATTCGCCGTTATGGGGCCTGCCGACCCTGGTGGCGACCCCCCACGTCGGCGCCAATACCGCCGAAGCGCGGGACCGCGTGGGGCTGCTGGCGGTGCAGCAGATTATCAATTTCTGGGACGGTATCGCGCCCGACCCGCGCGCAGTGGTCAATCGTCACCTGTATGCGCAGTGATTGAACTCATATAGCCCGTGCTTCTCCGAACGAGGCACGGGCCGGAACACTTCTCCAAAAAAAACAAAATGGGAGAGCGTCATGTCTATCAGCTCCACCGAAATCAGCGCCATCGAGCGTTCAACCATGCGCAAGGTGGCATGGCGACTGCTGCCGTTCCTGATCCTCTGCTACCTGCTGGCGATCATCGACCGCGGCAATATCGGCATGGCTTCCCTGCAGATGAACCAGGACCTGGGGCTGACGCCCGCGATCTTCGGTTTCGCCAGCAGCCTGTTCTTTGTCTCTTACTTCCTGGTCGAGGTGCCGAGCAACCTGGCGTTGCAACGTTTTGGGGCCCGCGCCTGGATCGCCCGCATCATGATCACCTGGGGGCTTGTGTCGGCGGGCACTGCGTTCGTGCAGGGTGCCAACTCCCTCTATGTGATGCGTTTCCTGCTGGGCGCTGCGGAGGCCGGGTTCTTTCCTGGCGTGTTGCTTTACCTGACCTATTGGCTGCCGGCGTCGTACCGTGGGCGCATGGTCGCGATCTTCATGGTCGCCATTCCCGGCGCCAACTTTATCGGTTCGCCCCTGTCCGGCCTGTTGCTGAGCATGGACGGCTGGTTCGGCATGCGCGGCTGGCACTGGCTGTTCATCATTGAAGGCATTCCAGCGGTGTTGCTGGGTATCGCCTGCCTGTTTGTGCTGACCGATCGCCCCGAACAAGCGAAATGGCTGAGTGACGAGCAACGCACCTGGTTGACCCTGCGACTGGCTGAAGAACGCGGACGCAAAACCGCGATCGGGCATATCTCGCTGTGGAAGCTGCTGCGTCACAAACATATCTGGGTGTTGGCGCTAATCTATTCCGGCGCGTCGGCAGCGGGCAGCACCATGAGCGTCTGGGCACCGCAACTCCTCAAGACATTCGGCTTGAACAACCTGGAAATCGGATTGGTCAACGCGATTCCTTACGGCCTGGCGTCGATCTTGATGATTGTGTGGGGGCGCAGCTCCGACAAGACCGGCGAACGCCGCTGGCACACCGCGACCACCCTGCTGCTGATCACCGTCGGCCTGTTACTGGCGCTTTTGACCTCTTCGCTGTCGGCGACGGTACTGATGATGTCCATGGTGCTGATCGGCGCTTACTCGATGAAAGGACCGTTCTGGGCACTGGTGTCGACGTGGCTGTCTTCCTCCACCGCAGCGGCAGGCCTGGCGGCGGTTGGCGCGATGGCCAACCTGATCGGCGGGGGCCTGATGGTCAACGTCTACGGCACCATCCAACATGCCACCGGCAGCCACGCACTGGCCTTGCTGCCGCTCGCGGCACTGTGCGCGTTGGGCGCTATGATGGTGCTGTTGATCGGCCGCAAACACATGAACCCTTCGAGTGATCCTGTGGCGTTCAAGAAGCAAGCCAAGGCCGGCTGACCTCTGTAAAAGCTGCACCCTCGCTGCTGTCGGGTCGCGCCCGCCGGCAGCGTTTTTTTTTGCAGCGCCAGGCTGATGGTCCGTGTGCATTGCCCCCACGCGTCAATGGCAGTATTTTGCAGCCTGTTCACGCGCCGCCCGACACCGCAACTCACAAGGAGCAACCCAATGGTAAAAATTCGCCCGCGCCCGGCAGTCACCGGGGTGGCTTCGGCTGATCGGGTGCTGACCGTGCTCACCGCGTTCAAAATAGGTGACACTGCCCTGGAACTGGCGGAGCTGGCCGACCGAACCGGGCTGATCAAAAGCACCATCATGCGCTTGATGGTCTCATTGGAAAATTACGGGCTGATCACTCGCCTGGCCGATGGCCGCTATCAACTGGCCACAGAGATCATGCGCTTGAACACTGTCTACCAGGACGGGCTGGACCTGGAGCGCCACATTACGCCCCTGTTGCACCGACTGACCCAGGAAACCGGTGAGACAGCCTCGTTCTACGTCAGGCATGGCGCCTACCGAATGTGCCTGTATCGAGTCAACTCACCCCATCATTTGCGCCTGCACCTGCAACCCGGCGACACCCGCCCAATGGACGGCGCGGCCGGCGCCGAAGCGCTGCGCACGCCCTACTCATTGGCGGCGAAGATGATCAAGCCGATCTATTCCGTAGGCGCGACAGATCCGCACGCGTCATCCATGGCACTGCCCATTTTCGGTCCAGGGGAAAACCTGATTGGCGCCCTTGTCTTATCGGGACCCGCCAGCCGCTTGACGGCCGAGCAGGCACACACCCTGCACCCGCTGTTTCAGAGCGCCGCCGTGCAACTCACCCGCAGCCTCGGCGGCGATGCGCTGGCCGATGCACAAGAGCCAACGACAGCCAAAACGCGCTCGAAAAAATAGAGGGCGGCGCCAGCGCAGTCGCCAACGAGGTCAGGGCGAACTGACCCAACAGCAGCGGTGACCGGCCATGCTTTCATGGGCGCGAGACGGCGGGAATCGGTGTTTGTACAGGGTGGGGCTCCCGCGCGGTGATGACGCCGAGCAGTGAAATCAGCAAGGCCAGGCCGATCGTCGAAGACACCTCGAAGCGATGCTCGGGGGTTAAAAGCATCACCGCCAATGCACAACAGATAAATACAATGACCGCCCAGGTGAGCCAGGGAAACAGCCACATTTTGAACGTCAGCAGAATATTGCGCTGTTGCAATACTCTGCGCATGCGCAATTGTGAAACGGCGATCACCAGGTACACCAGCAAGGCGATGGCGCCCGAACTAGCCAGCAGAAACTGGAACAGCCCAGCCGGCATGAAGTAACTGAGCAAGGTCACGCCAGCGCCCAGAATGGTGCTGGCAATCACAGCAGCCCTGGGCACACTCTGTGCCGAGGTCTTTTTCATCAAGGCCGGCGCGTCCCCACGCTTGCCCAGTGAATACAGCATGCGCGAAGCAATGTAGATGGAGGAGTTCATGCAACTGGCCACCGCAATCAACACGACGACATCCACCAGCAGCTTGGCATGGGGAATGTTCATCAACTCCAGTGCACGCTGATAAGAGCCGACCGACGCCAGCAACGGGTCATTCCATGGCACCACGGAAATAACCACGAAGATCGATAACACGTAAAACACGCCGATGCGCCACATCACCGAACGTGTTGCCCGGGCGATATTCTGCGCCGGGTTGCTGGACTCCGCAGCCGCAATGGTGACGGCTTCAGTGCCGATAAAACTGAACATGATGGTAATGAATGCGCCAACGACGGCCGACAAACCATTAGGCGCAAAGCCTCCATGCTCATCCATCAGTCGACTCAAACCGCTGGCCTCCCGTTCGGGAATCCAGCCCATCAACACTGCGCCCCCAAGGCCGATAAAACCTATGATCGCCACCACCTTGGCCATCGCGAACCAGAACTCGAATTCGCCGTACTTGGACACACTGAACAAGTTGGTCACCACCAACAAAAAGATCGACAACAAGGCAAACAGCCAAGCGTCGATCTGCGGGAACCACTGGTTGAGGATATGCCCGGCGGCCAATGCTTCGATGGGAATCACCAGCACCCAGAACCACCAGTAAAGCCAGCCGATGGTGAACCCGGCCCAGCGGCCGATGGCTTGATCGGCATAGGTTGAGAAGGATCCTGTGTCGGGGTTGGCGACCGCCATCTCTCCCAACATTCGCATCACCAGCACCACCAGCAGGCCGGAAAACAGGTAGGCCAGCATCACCGCCGGGCCCGCCGCCGCAATGGCGTGCCCAGACCCGACAAACAACCCTGCGCCGATAATCCCTGCAATGGAGAGCATGGTGACGTGACGCGGCTTGAAACCCTGCGCCAGCTGGCCGCTTGCATCCTTCGAACTTGGGCTGTTGATCATTCTTATTGTTCTCTTTGATCGACGTTAAGACGTACTGACTAGAGGGTCAGGCGATCATCATTTTCCAATGACGGGTCACAATACGCGGCCTTCCCAGCGCAAAAATAGCCTCATAGCGGCACACAAGCGCCTGATATCGACATGCAGTGCGCTTCCTGAGGCACAACACGTGTCACATTGAGTTGATCCAGCACCTCAGCAGACGTGCGCGGAGCGCCGTGCAATCCCAAACTGACGGGCCAGCATTTATGCGTGAGTGAGGTACCAGCGCCAGTCCTGTTCTCCGACCTCAGCATTGAATTGACGGAACTCGCGCCACTTGATCGCCAGGAACACCTTCAGGAACTCAGCGCCCAGCGCCTCCCGTGCCCAGGTTGAACGTTGCAGTGCCTGCAACGCTGTCAGCCAGTCGGTGGGTAGAAAATCGGTCGCCTGTTCATAGCCATTCCCCACAATCGCCGCGCCGGGATCGCTTTGATGCGTGATGCCGTAGTGAATGCCCGCCAGTAACGCAGCAGCGGCAAGATAGGGGTTGGCATCGGCACCGCAAATGCGGTGTTCAATGTGCCGACTGATGGCAGGGCCGCCGGGCACGCGGAACGAAACGGTACGGTTGTTGACGCCCCAACTTTTAGCCAGCGGCGCGTAACTACCGGTCTGGAAGCGCCGATAGGAATTGGCGTGGGGGCAAAATATCGCCAGCGAGTCAAACAGGGTCTCCATCATCCCGCCGATGGAGTGCCGCAACAGTGGCGTGCCCTGTGGGTCTTCGCTCGCATACAGGTTATTGCCGTGCTCGTCGGCCAGGCTGACGTGCAGGTGCATACCGCTGCCGGCCTGATCGCTGAATGGCTTGGCCATGAAGCACGCTTGCAGCCCATGTTTATTGGCCACACCCTTGACCAGGCGTTTGTAACGTACGCCTTCATCAATGGCCTGGAGTGCGTCGAACCGATGCTCCAGCGTCAACTCGACCTGGCCTGGCGCGTATTCGGATATCGCCGTACGTACCGGCAAGCCCTGCAGCGCGCACGCCGCGTAGAGGTCATCAAGAAACGGTTGAAGCTGCTCCAACTCGTATACGCCATAGACCTGTGGCGCAACAGGGCGTACGCCATTGGCCTGCAACGCCGGCTGCGGCCGACCGTTGACGTCGCGCTGTCGGTCCAGCAGGTAAAACTCCAACTCAACGGCCATGACCGGATGCAACCCATCGGCTTTGAGCCGCTCGATGGTGTTCACCAGTACGTGGCGCGGGTCTGCCGGTGCGGCGGGAACTCCTTGGGTCGGGTGCATGCTCACCTGCACTTGACCGGTGGGGTTGGTGCGCCAGGGTTGCAAGGTCAGGCTTCCCGCCAAGGGGTATGTCCAGCAATCGGCGTCGGCAACCTCCCAGACCAAGCCGGTGTCTTCTACGTCTTCACCCTGCACGGTCAAAGCGAGAATGGAACTTGGCAATGGCCGACCATTTTCGTAGATCGCCAGCAGTTCGTCGCGATGCAACAGTTTGCCCCGTGGAACGCCATTCACGTCGATAAGGAACAGCTCGATGCTCAGCACTTCAGGGTGGGCGGCCAGATAATCCAGGGCCTCTTTTTTATCCGCAATTTGCATGTCAAACCTCTTAGCGCTCATTCAAGCGACTGGCAGTATGTAAGAACTATGGCGTTTTCAGACGTGCCGTTATCAAGCGATAACCCGCGCGCCAGGCAGGGCAAGCAGCGTGGTCAGGGCGTTATCCAACTCAGCGATCAGCCTGTCGATATCCCCATCACGTGTCTGCGGGCAGCACAGGGTCATGTTGTGAAAAGGCGTGATCAGAATTCCGCGATTGATCAAATAGAGATGCAGCGCCATTTGGAGGCTGTCGTGAAAAGCCGCCTCGGCTTGCGCGCCTGTTCTTGGCGGTGTGGCACAGAATTGAAATTCACAACGCGCACCCAACTCTGTTACCGACCAGTTCAGTTGGTGCCGCTTGAACAACTCTCGAAGCCCCTGGGCCAGCCTTGAGGCCAGGGGCAGCATGTGCTCGTAGGCAGACTCGGTCATGACCTCTTCAAGACTGACGCGCATGCAGCGCATCGCCAGTGCGTTGGCCGACAGCGTCGTTCCCATGCCACTGTGGCCATGCCCGCCGCTCTCCTCGCTGATGGTCTTCTGGACGTCGCGCATGGCCGAGGCGATTGGCTCGCTAACGCCAAACACGGCGCAAGGCACGCCACCTGCAATGGGTTTACCCACCACGAAAAAGTCGGGTTTCAAATCCCACTGGCGCGTGCATCCACCGAGGCCGGTGGAAATAGTGTGGGTCTCATCAATGACCAACAGGCTGCCGTATTTAAGGGTCAGCTCTCGACACGTTTGCATGAACCCCGGATCCGGCAGGACCATGCCAATGTTCGTCATCGCCGGCTCGCACATCAGCGCGCAAACGTCACCCTGGGCTAACGCCGCCTCCAGTGCGGCGACATCGTTGAAGGGGATGGATCGACTGTATTGGCTCAAGTCGTAGGCTTGGCCCACAAGGCCTGAACGGTGCACGGTCTTGCCGTCGCGGTAGCGCACCATCACATCATCCACGGTGCCGTGGTAGCAGCCATCGAACACCAGCAACACCTTGCGCTGGGTGATCGCGCGGGCCCAGCGCAGCACATAACGGTTGGCGTCAGTCGCATTGGCGGTCACTTGCCAGTAAGGCAGCTCGAATCGCTCAGCCAGCAACTCGCCGCAGACCACCGCGTCTTCGCCCGGCAGCATCGTGGTCAAGCCATTGTTCGCCTGTTCGGCGATGGCGCGGGCAACAGGATCAGGTGAATGGCCAAACATCGTGCCGGTGTCGCCGAGGCAAAAGTCGATGTATTCATGCCCGTCAACGTCGGTGAAGCGCGCCCCTTTGGCACGCTGGACGAAGAGCGGTGAAGGCATCGACCAATCGCTCATCCAGTGCATGGGCACACCGTTGAACAGATTCGCCTTGGCGCGCTCGGCCAGCGCCAGTGAAGTGGGGTTGTTTTGTATAAACCGGGCACGCTCGGAGGCGGTAAAAGCAGCAATCGCTGATTCACTGATTCCACTGTTCGACATGATCAATACCCCATGTTAATTATCAAATTAATTAAAAGTTCGCTGCCCAATGACAGCCGGATACGGCTCAAAGAACTCAACTGTTCCTTGATACATCGCGCTGTTATAAATCTCGGTTATAGCCCCTGCCCACTATCTTGGATTGAGCGCGCTGGAGCGTATTCAAACTTAATAATCGCCGTGAGGGGCTTTGTTCTCGACCAGACAGTTCCCGCCATCCACCACAAGGACTTCCCCGGTGATGTAGCTGGCGTCAGGCGATGCCAGAAATGCAACCGCCGCCGCCACTTCGCGTGGGCTGCCTGCGCGCCCTATCGGGGTGAAGCGCCCCGCCTCGGCTTCAACGGGGGTGGTTGAGCCCGTGGTGATCCAGCCGGGGGCCACGCTGTTGACGGTAATCCCCTGCCTGGCGACTTCAAGCGCAAGCCCCATGTTCATGCCCACCATCGCGGCCTTGGCGGCGCTATAAGCGGCTTCCCCCGGATTGCTCCCGCGGGTGCCCGTGGTGGAACTGATATTGACAATGCGCCCGTAACGTCTCGCCTTCATGCCGGGCAACACGGCTCGGGTCAGCAGAAAGGCAGTGGTCAGGTTTCGGGCCAGTGAAAGGTTCCAGTCATGCAGTTCCATCGACGCCAATTCCGAGAAAATCTCAGGGCTGCCGTGCATGGACATACCGGCATTGTTCACCAGAATATCGACCTGCCCCCAGACTGACTCTGCCCACAGGCTGAAGTCTCGCACCTGATTTTCATCGGTAAGATCAGTGGGCCTGCCTTCAACTTCAAACCCTTCAAGGCGCAGCTCTTTAACCCGATCCACAATGCGGTAGCTGCTGGCAGTGATGATCAACTTCGCCCCGGATGCACCCAGCCTGCGGGCAATCGCCATGCCGATCCCGGATTCACTCCCGGCACCACTGATGAGCGCAACCTGCCCTCTCATTTGCGTATCCAACATGGTGTGCCCCACGTATTTAATGTGAAAGAGAGTAGAAACTAGGCGAATAAATCTGATACATAAAGACAATCATCATCAGAAAATCTGACAACTCCCATGGCGTTTACCAGCGAGTCACTTAAAATTTTCCTCTCGGTCATCGACAGCGGATCCTTTTCGGCGGCGGCGCGAAAATTAGGCCGGGTGCCCTCGGCCATCAACATGGCGGTGTCGCAGCTTGAAGCCGAGCTGGATTTGTTGCTGTTTGACCGATCAACCCGCAAAGCCATTCCAACGGCCGCCGCCAAGGCACTTGAGCCCCAGGCACGCCAGGTCGCGAGCCAGATAAACCTGCTGGATGCCCATGCCCTCCAGTTGCATCAGGGGCTGGAGGAGCGCCTGGTCTTTGCGATGGCGCCTGAGTTGCAAACAGGCGTATGGAATCGTCCGCTGTCGATTATCGCCAGGGAGTTTCCCACGCTGGAAATCGAGATTCGCTCCGCGTCCCATCCGGAGGCAATGCGCATGCTCCATGAAGGGCGTGTGCAATTGGCACTTGGCTTTGAACGACCAGGGCTTGACGAGCGGGAAACATTTCTTGAAGCGGGGAGCCAGTTGTTGGTCGCGGTTGCTGCTCCAGATCACCCTGCGGCCGCCGGCAAGAAAAGCCCCTTGAGCGAGGAGCAACTGGTCAACGTTCGGCAGATCATCGTCGCCACAGGAGGGCCTGCGGACTCTGACCCACGTGTTGTGCTGTCGCGGCGGATTTGGCACAGCGACAATTATCTGGCCACGCTGGACCTGGTGCAGCAAGGGTTGGGTTGGGCTTACCTTCCAAAATCGCTGGTACACCCTCTGATCACCTCAGGCGCATTGACGGAGGTGGTGTTTGACTACATGCCAAGTCAGATGCGGTTATGGGTCGATATCATCTGGGTAAAAAACCGGCCCCTGGGACTGGGCGCGCTTCGTTACCTGAGCCTGATACGCGAAATTACCCAGGGCGAGCCTCGTCGTACTTGATGAGTCAACGTGCACATTGAGGCTTGCGGCGGCGCCCACTCGCCGTCGCGAAGATCAAACAACTCATCCCCCCGTCATTATTAGCCGTATGGCTCAGCGCTTGTGTAGCCGCTCACCAAACCGCGATATGTGAGTCCGCCCGTGGCTCGGTGCCCCCGCACAACACGCCGGTGGCCGGGTCACGCAGGATGATCTGCCCGCGCCCGTAGTCGGTCAGGTCGCTGTCGGTCTGCACCTTGTGCCCGCGTCGCGCCAGCGCATTGACCAGGTCGCGGGACGCGCCGTGTTCGATGCCGACCTTCATGTCGCCCAGCCATTGCCAGCGCGGTGCGTCGAGGGCCGCCTGGGGGTTGAGGCCGAAGTCCACCAGGTTCATCACCATCTGCACATGGCCCTGGGGCTGCATATAGCCGCCCATCACGCCGAACGGGCCAAGGGCCTGGCCGTCCTTGCTGAGAAACCCCGGGATGATGGTGTGGAAGGTTTTCTTGCCCGGTGCCAGGCAGTTGGAATGGGACTGATCGAGGCTGAACTCCTGCCCGCGGTTCTGCAAGGCGATGCCGCTGTCGGGCAGCACCACGCCGGAGCCGAAGCCGTGGTAGTTGCTCTGGATGAACGAAACCATATTGCCTTCGGCGTCGGCGGTCGCCAGGTACACCGTGCCGCTGGCATGGGGGGCGCCGGGTTTGGGCGGCTGCGCCTGCTCGCCGATCTCGCCACGGCGACGGGTGCTGTAGGCGTCACTCAGCAGGTCGGCCACCGCCACGCGCATGTGCGCAGGGTCGGTGATGTAGTGCAGGCCATCGCTATAGGCGAGCTTCATGGCTTCCAGCTGGCGATGCCAGGTTTGCTGGCTGTCGCGGTGATCGAAGTTGAAGCCTTCGAGGATCTTCAGCGCCATCAGTGCAACCAGGCCCTGGCCGCTCGGCGGGATTTCCCACACGTCCACGCCCCGGTAATTGATGTGGATCGGCTCCACCCACTGCGCGCGGTAATCCTGGAGGTCGCTGGCGCGCAGGTAACCACCGCTGGCGCGCGAATGCGCATCCAGGCGCTCGGCCAGCGCGCCGCGATACAGGCTTTCACAGCCGGTGGCAGCGAGTTCTTCCAGGGTACGGGCCTGGGCCGGGTTGCGGAAAATCTCCCCCGCCCGAGGCGCGCGCCCGTCAATGAGGAAGGTGTCGAACCAGGCTTGCAGCACGTCATCGCGGTGCGGGCTGAATTCGTTCAAGGAGATCTGCCATTGATGGGCAACCACCGGCGACAACGGGAAACCGTCGCGCGCCAGGCTGATGGCCGGCTGCAGCAACTCTGCAAACGGCAATTTACCGAAGCGTTTGGACAACTCGGCCCACGCCGACGGGCAACCGGGCACCGTCACCGAGGTCCAGCCATACAGCGGCATCTGTTCATGCCCGGCGGCCTTGACCACGTCAATGCTCAAGGCCGCCGGCGCATGGCCGTTGCCGTTCAGGCCGTGCAACTGGCCCTTGCACCAGACCAGCGCAAAGGCATCGCCGCCCAGACCGCAACCGGTGGGCTCGACCACCGTCAGCGCGGCGGCCGTGGCAATAGCGGCGTCAATGGCATTGCCACCCTTTTGCATGATTTCGATCCCAGCCTGTGAGGCCAGAGGTTGAGACGCAGCCACCATGCCACGGCGGGCAAATACACTCTGGCGCTGCGACGGATAGGGGTACTCGTGAGCAGAAAAATTCAACATGGCAAAGGCTCTTCAAAAAAAGGTCATAACACGCGGCTGAGAAACGCCCGGGTACGCGGATGGCTGGGATGGCTGAAAATCTGCTCCGGCGGCCCTTGTTCGATCAGTTCGCCCTGGTCGAGCACCACCACGCGGTCGGCCACTTCACGGGCAAAGCCCATTTCGTGGGTGACCACCACCATGGTCATGCCCTCCTCGGCCAGTTCCTTCATCACCTGCAGCACTTCGCCGACGGTTTCCGGGTCGAGGGCGCTGGTGGGCTCGTCGAACAGCATCGCCTGGGGTTTCATCGCCAGCGCACGGGCTATCGCCACCCGTTGCTGCTGGCCACCGGAGAGCATCGACGGATAGTGACTGGCCTTGTCCGCCAGGCCGACCCGCGCCAGCAAGCCCCGGGCCTGCTCCAGCGCCTGGGCACGCGGTACGCCGAGCACCTGGATCGGCGCTTCGATGATGTTTTCCAATGCCGTCATGTGCGGGAACAGGTTGAAGCGCTGGAACACCATACCGATGTCGCGGCGCTGACGGGCGATGTTGCGCTCCGAATCGCGCACCAGGCTGCCATCGGCGCGTTCGCGATAGCCCATGGCGCGGCCGTTGACGCGAATGCGCCCGCCCTGGATGTCTTCCAGCAGGTTGATGCAGCGGATAAAGGTGGTCTTGCCGGAGCCGGAGGCGCCGATCAGCACCACCACTTCGCCGCGCCGCACTTGCAGGGAGATGCCCTTGAGGATCTGCAACTCGCCGAACGACTTCTGGATATCCTGTGCGTCAATGATCAGCTCTTCACTTTGGTGCGCCATGGTTAACGTCCCCTCAGCAGTTTCAGGGTGCTGCGACCGAACATGCGGCTGGCGGCCGGAGGTGGCGCCGAAGGTCGATCGGACTGGCCGAAGCGGCGTTCGAGCCAACTCTGGAAAAAGCCCCACAGGGTGGTCAGCGTCAGGAAGTAAATCGCGACGACCAGGTACAACTCGAAGACGCGAAACGTCGCCGAGGTCACCATCTGCGTACTGAGCAACAACTCCTGCACCCCGATCACACTCACCAGCGTGGTGTTCTTGAGCATCACATTGAACTCATTGCCCAGCGGCGGCACGATCACCCGAAACGCCTGGGGCAGCACGATGCGCCGCATCAATTTGCCGAACCCCATGCCCAGGGAACGCCCGGCTTCGTACTGGCCCTTGTCCACCGCGCCGATGCCGGCGCGGATGATTTCGGCCATGTACGCGCCTTCATTCAGGCCCAGGGCAATGATCGCCGCCTGGATATTGCCGGGGATGATCAACCCGAACAGCTCAATGTCCTCGAAGCGAAAGATCCCGCCCGCTGCCAGTGCGGTGTACAAAAACACGATCTGCACCAGCAACGGCGTGCCGCGCATCAGCCACACGTAAAGGCGTACCGGCAGGTGCAGCAGCGGGTTCTTCGACAGACGCAACAGCGCCGCCGCCAGGCCCAGCGCACAGCCGAGCAGCATCGCCAGCACGCTGATCAGGCACGTCAGCCACAACCCGGTGAGGTAGACCCCACTGGGCTGCAGCAGGTATTGCCAGAACACATCCCAATTGAAATTCATCGCGGTTGAACCTCAGTCAAGGGTGTCGCTGCTGACATGCCATTTGTTGAGCAATTGCACATAGCTGCCGTCGCTGCGCATGTCGCTGATGATCTGCTGCACGGCGGCGGTCAGTTGCGGGTCGTCCTTGCGCATGCCCAGGCCGGTGAGGATGCGACTGAATGCAGGTACCCCTTCCTGGAACAGCTCCGGGGCCATCGCCGCGTAGTAACCGGCGGTTTCCACGGTGGTGCCATAGGCGTCGACCTGGCTGATGCGCAGCGCCTGGAAGGCATCGGTGTCAGTGTTGTAGACCACCAGTTTCATCGGTGGCTTGCCGGCCTTGGCGAGGCTTCCGTTCTGGCTGTCGAGCAGGGTCTTGATGGTGGAGCCGTTGAGCACCGCCACCTTGCGCGTGGACAGGTCATCCAGGGTCTTGATGCCTTTGGGGTTGCCCTTGGGCACCACCACCGCCTGGCTGGAATACATGTAGTTGACGATGTCGATCACCTGGCGGCGCTCGGGCTTGTCGAACAGTTGGTCGACGATCATGTCGCACTGCTGGGCAAGCAGTGCCGGCACCAGGCCGGAAAACGGAATGACCCGCCATTGCACGGTTTTATTGCCCAGGCGCTTGGCGATTTCCAGGCCCAGGTCGACGGTGAGCCCGCGCGGTTTCTGGGATTCGTCGAAGGACACCAGGGGCGGTGAATCCATCCCCGAGCAGTAGGTGAGTTTGTCGACGCTCTTCAGCCGCTCAGGCACCTGGACTGCGGCGCAGGCCCATTGTGTACAGAGCCCCAGGGTTACAGCCACCAGCAAGGCGCGGTGTTGTTTATGCATGACCAGACACTCCACTTCGTTAAATAACGGGGCAGTAATCAACGTCTAAACATGGACGGGGTGGGCCCCGCCTCTTTTATTTTTCCAATTGCAGAAATTGAATCAGCAGCGGCACGGTGCTTTCGATGTGTTCGCGTACCACAGCTTCGGCACCGGCAGCGTCACCGGCGCGAATCGCGTCGAGGATTACGGCGTGTTCCTGGCGCGCACCGAGGGGTTTTTCGCTGTGCTGCAGCCACAAGCGCATGGGCGCTTCCACCAGCGAATACAACGCTGAAATCTGCTTGAGCAAGCGTGGCCGGCCGCTGAGCCCGCACAGGTATTCGTGAAAGGCACGGTGGCAACGGACCCACGCGGCGCTCTCGTCGCGGTAGTCATCCATCTCGTCCAGCAAGCGCTCCAGAGCCGCCAACTGGCGCTCACCGATACGGCTGACCGCGACGCGCACCGCCAGGCCTTCCAGTGCGCTGCGCATCTCGAACACTTCGTACAGCTCATCAATATCCAGACCGCTGACGATGGCACCGCGATTGGGCCGCAGCGTCACCAGGCCCTGGGCATCCAGGCGGCGGAATGCTTCGCGCACGGGCATGCGGCTCATGCCGATCTCGCTGGCGATATCCTCGGCGATCAGGCGGTCGCCCTTGCGGAAACGACCGCCGCAGATGGCGTCGAGAAGGAAGTTGTAGGCCTCCTCCTCGGCAGTAAGGGGCTGGCGGTCAACGTAAGCGGGGGCAAATTGCATTGGCAGCCTCTTTGTATTTTTGTATCCAATTATCCACGAATACAAGAAAGCATAACGCGTGCCAACACCTCCAAAAGAACGTTAGTCATTGATTTAAATGAAGTCTTCCGTTCGGGTGGGGAAAATTGCGCGAAGCGGGTAAAGCGATTTGCTACCAAATGACGCAGCAACGTCCCATTTCTGCGCAAGAAAGTAGCGGATGTTCGGTGAGGGCTTGGTTACGCCCGATGATCTAGACAGGGTATTTTTTGACAGGCCTTTCTTTGCCATCAGCGCACCAAACGCCCTCACTCAATGGATCCAATAAAATCACATCGGTCGATAATCGCCCAAAATAACCTTAAACAACTGATTCATACATTGACTCACAGCAGCTCTGGAAATTTAATGGATCCATTAAACAAAAATAATTAACCAGCCAGAGAGTTGCCATGTACCCCAAAAACACTTGGTACGTCGCCTGCACACCCGATGAAATCGCCCAAAAACCCCTGGGTCGCCAGATCTGCGGTGAAAAAATGGTGTTTTATCGTGGCCCGCAAGGCAGCGTCGTCGCCATCGAGGACTTCTGCCCCCATCGTGGCGCACCGCTTTCGCTGGGTTACGTCGAAAATGGCAACCTGGTTTGCGGCTATCACGGCCTGGTCATGGGGGCCGACGGTAAGACCGTCGAAATGCCCGGACAGCGGGTGCGTGGTTTTCCGTGCAACAAGACCTTTGCCGCGGTTGAACGCTATGGTTTTATCTGGGTATGGCCCGGCGATCAGGCCCTTGCCGACCCGGCGCTGATTCATCACCTGGAGTGGGCAGTGAGTGACCAGTGGGCGTACGGCGGCGGGCTGTTTGATATCCAGTGCGACTACCGCCTGATGATCGACAACCTGATGGACCTGACCCACGAAACCTACGTCCACGCTTCCAGCATCGGCCAAAAGGAAATCGATCAAGCGCCTCCCGTCACCACGGTTGAAGGCGACGAAGTCGTCACCGCCCGGCACATGGAAAACATCCTGGCTCCGCCGTTCTGGCGCATGGCCCTGCGCGGCAACAACCTCGCCGACGATGTGCCGGTGGACCGCTGGCAGATCTGTCGCTTCACCCCGCCCAGCCACGTGCTGATCGAAGTCGGCGTGGCCCACGCCGGCAAGGGCGGCTACCACGCAGCGCCCGAACACAAGGCGGCAAGCATCGTGGTCGACTTCATCACCCCGCAAACCGAGACGTCGATCTGGTATTTCTGGGGCATGGCGCGCAACTTCAATCCTCACGATGAGGCGCTGACCGCCAGCATTCGCGAAGGCCAAGGGAAGATTTTCAGCGAAGACCTGGAGATGCTCGAACGTCAGCAGCAGAACCTGCTGGCCCACCCGCAACGCAACCTGCTCAAGTTGAATATCGATGCCGGCGGCGTGCAGTCGCGCAAAATCCTGGAGCGACTGATTGCCAAGGAACGCCCACTCGAACCACAACTGATCACGACCACCACCGCCTGAACGGCGCGACAACTCTGCGAGGACCGAACATGATCGATGTGGTGGTGGTATCCCGTAATAACGAAGCCCAGGACATTTGCAGCTATGAACTGGCCAGGGTCGATGGCCAGCCGCTGCCCGCCTTCAGTGCCGGCGCGCACATTGACGTGCATCTGCCGGACGGGCTGGTGCGCCAGTATTCGCTGTGCAATCACCCCGAGGAGCGTCATCGCTATCTGATTGGCGTACTCAACGACCCGGCTTCTCGCGGCGGCTCGCGCAGCTTGCACGAGCAGGTACACGAGGGCGCCCACCTGAGGATCAGCGAACCACGCAACCTATTCCCCCTCGCCCATGAAGCACGACGCAGCCTGCTGTTCGCCGGCGGCATCGGCATCACCCCGATCCTGTGCATGGCCGAGCGCCTCGCCCATGCAGGTGCCGACTTCGACCTGCATTACTGTGCCCGCGCCAGTGAGCGTGCGGCGTTTGTACAGCGGCTAAAGGCGTCACCGTTTGCAGAGCGCGTGTTCCTGCATTTCGATGAGCAGCCCCACACGGCCCTCAAGACTGCCGAGGTGTTGGCTGCGCCCGCAGACGATGTGCACCTGTATGTCTGCGGCCCCGGCGGTTTCATGCAACACGTGCTCGACAGCGCGCGGGCGCAAGGCTGGCAAGAGGATTGCCTGCATCGCGAGTACTTCTCGGCGGCGCCAGTGGACAACAGCCTCGACGGCAGCTTTTCGGTGAAGCTCGGCAGCAGCGGCCAGGTCTTCACGATCCCCGCCGACAAGACCGTGGTCCAGGTCCTGGAAAGCCAGGGCATCGAGATTGCCGTGTCCTGCGAACAAGGGATCTGCGGCACCTGCCTGACCCGTGTGCTGGACGGCATCCCGGAGCACCGGGACTTGTTCCTCACCGAGCAGGAACAGGCGCTGAACGACCAGTTCACGCCCTGCTGCTCACGCTCGAAAACCCCACTGTTGGTGCTCGACATCTGAACCGTGTCACGACGCGGGCAAAATCACCTTCATGCGCGCGTCGGCAGTGGCTGAACTGAAGATCTCGGCATAACGCAACGTCGCATTGGCGTGTTCGCGCATGATGGCTTCGGCGCGCGCGCCCTGGCGATTGACCAGGGCATCGAACACCGAGTGATGCTGCATGTGGGCATAGTTGAAGCGCCGGTATTCACGAGCCATGTCCTCACGATCCACCGCCAGCGCGGTCACCGATGCGAAGGGCAAGTGATCATTGCGTGCCAGCGCATCGGTGATCGCCGGGTTGTGGCTGCCCTCCACAATGACCTGGTGAAAGCGCATGTTCAGGTCGTGGTAAACCTCAAGGTCCTCTTCAGTCACGTAGCCTTTGTCGAACAGTTGGTCGCCCTCCACCAGGCAGCGCTCCAGCGCCGCACGCGCCGCGTCGCAAAGACCATGCTCGGCGGCTTGACGCGCAGCCAGGCCTTCCAGCACACCGCGCACTTCCACGGCGCCGGCAATGTCACTGGGGCTGACCGACCGCACCTGATAGCCGCGCCCGCCGAACGGCACCAGCAGCCCTTCCTGCTCAAGGGTACGAAATGCCATGCGCACGGGCATGCGCGACACACCAAAGCGTTGCGCCGTAGGGGTTTCCATCAGGCGCTCCCCCGCCACCAACTCACCGTTGGCAATCATCTTGCGCAGTGCAACCAGCACCAATTGACCGGGCTTACTCATCCAGGCAACTTCCAGAACACGTGGCCTGCCATAGTACCGCAAGCATTCGATCCCGTCAGACGAACGCCAGTGCGGCGCGCGCCGCCTCTATGGCACCCAGGTGTTGCGCCAGCCGCGACGGCAGGTAATCGAAAAAGAACCCGGCGCTTTGCAGCTTGGCGGCACGCAATGGATCGTCTTCGGGCAATGCCCTGGAGACCCGCGCAGCCCGCGCCCAGGCAAAGGCCAGCAACGCCACGCCACAGAGCTGGAGGAAATCCGGCGCGGCCCGATAGGGGTATTCACTGTCTTCCTGCGCGCGTTCACGCACGGCGCTCACCACACTGGCCAGCGCGTCGCACAGGCTGCCCAATGCGTGGGCGAACCCTGCGCACTCGACAGACTGCACGCCCTGCCCGGCCTCGGCACGCAACTCGGCCAGCAGCAGGCCAAAGGCTCGACCTTCATCCCCCAGCACTTTGCGCAGCAACAGGTCATTGGCCTGGATCTCGTTGCTGCCCTCGTAGATCATCGCGATGCGACTGTCCCGCAGGGTTTGCTCGATGGCGAACTCGGTGACATAGCCGTAACCGCCAAATACCTGCAGCGCATTGCTGGCCTGGCGAAAGCCCTGTTCAGTAAAAAACGCCTTGATGATGGGCGTCAGCAAAGGCGCCAACCGGGCCGCCGAGGCGTCCTGGCCATGCTCGGCCTGATCCAGCAGGTGCGCCGCCCAATAGCCGATGGCACGCATGCCCTCGCTGGTGGTGCGCAACTCCAGCAACACGCGGCGCATGGCCGGGTGATAACGGATCGGGTCAGCGGCCTGGGCCGCCACCTCTTCGGGCCTGGACGGTGCACGCATTTGCACACGCTCGGCAGCGTACTGCCGGGCATTCTGCCAAGCCGCCTCGACATGCCCCAGGCCTTGCAGGCCGACATGCAGGCGCGCCGAATTCATCATCACGAACATCGCCGCCAGGCCCTGATTGGCCTTGCCGATCAGCCAGCCTTGGGCGGCATCGAACACCAGGGAGCAGGTGGCGCTGCCCTTGATGCCCATCTTGTGTTCGATGCCGTCGCAATGCACACCATTGGCCCGGCCATCGTCCAGCTGCCTGGGGACCAGGAACAGTGAAATGCCGCGACTGCCCGGCGGCGCATCGGGCAGGCGCGCCAGCACCAGGTGCAGGATATTGGCCGTGAGGTCGTGTTCACCGCCTGAGATAAACAGCTTGCTGCCGCTCAAGCGATAGCTGCCATCCGCCTGGGGTTCAGCGCGACAGCGCAGCAAACCGACATCGCTGCCGGCCTGGGACTCGGTCAGGCACATGGTGGGCAACGCCTGGCCACTGACAATCTCCGGCAGGTAGCGTGCCTGCAGCCAAGGCGCGGCGTGAGTCTTGAGGCACAGGTAGGCGCCGTGGGCGATCCCGGTGTACATGGCCCAGGCATGGTTGCTGGCGTAGAGCATCTCTTGCAGCGCCGCATCGAGCAGTTGCGGCAAGCCCTGCCCGCCCTGCTCTTCGGCGCACGCCAGCGCCGGCCAGCCACCCTCGACGTAAGCACGATAGGCCTCGACGAAGCCGTCCGGGGTGCTGACCTGGCCCGCCTGCCAGCGGCAGCCCTGGCGATCACCGTGGCGGTTCAACGGCGCCAGCACGCCCTGGCTGAAGCGTGCCGCCTCTTCCAATACTTGTAATGCCAGCGGCAGGTCGAGGGCCTCGAACGCCGGGTTGTGCCGCCAGCTGTCGGGCGCCTGCAACCAGTGTTCGAGGACAAATTGCATATCGCGCAGGGGCGCCTCATAGCTCCACATCGGGACACCTCATCGACCAAAAAGAATCACGCACTCAAGCGCGAAAAGCAGGGTTCTCGATCAGCAGCGCCATGCCCTGCCCGCCGCCCACACACGCCGCGGCAATCCCGTAGCGCAGGTTGTGCTGACGCAGTTGTCGGGCCAGGGACATGACCAGGCGCAGGCCAGTGGCAGCCAGTGGATGCCCGAGTGCCAGCGAGCCGCCCTGGACGTTGAGGCGGGTGCTGTCCAGCTCAAGTTCATGGGCCACCGCCAGCACTTGGGCGGCCTGGGCTTCGTTGATCTCGAAGCGGCCGATGTCATCCAGCTTCAACCCGCTGCGTTGCAGCAGCAGACGAATCGCCGGTGCCGGGCCGATGCCCATGAACTCGGGGGCCACGCCGACCACCGCGCTGGCCAGCAACCGCGCCAGGGCCGGACGCGTGCAGGCCGAGGCGCGGCCCACCAACGCCGCCGCCGCGCCATCCACCACGGCACAACTGTTGCCGGCGGTTTGCACGCCGCCCAGATGCACGGCGCGCAAGCGTGTCAGGCTCGCAAGGTCGGTGGGCCGAGGGTGGCTGTCCTCACTGACGGCACCGGCCCGACGCGCCAGGCTGATGCCTCGGGGCTGGTACCCCTCAAGCTCGAATACCTGGTTATCGACCGCCACCACCTCGTCAACCCAAGCGCCGTCACGCTGCGCCTGCAACGCTCGCTGGTGGCTGGCGCAGGCGTAGCGGTCCACCGCCTCGCGGCTAAGGCCATAACGGCGCGCCAGGTTGTCGGCCGTGGCGATCATGTCCAGGCCCGGGGCCGGGTCGTACAGGGCTTCCCACAGAAAGTCCTTGAACTGGACCTCGCCACCCAGACGAAACCCGCCCCTGTGGGTGTAAGCCGCGATGGGGTTGCGCGACATGGATTCACTGGCCACACACAAGGCCAGTTGCACGCCGTCCCGCAGCTGCCCGGCAGCCTGGCGCAACAGTTCGAAACCGGTGGCGCAGATGCGCTGCACCCCCAGTGCCGGGACCGCTTGCGCCACCCCGCTGTACAAGCCGATATGCCGTGGCAGCAAGTAGGCATCGAAACTGGCCTGGGCCATGGAGCCGGCCAGAACGCTGTCCACCGCCTGCGGTTCAATACCCGCCCGGGCCATGACCTCACGGCCTACCTTGATCCCCAGGTCGATGGGTGAAACCTGAGACAGTGCGCCACCCAGGTCAATCCAGGGGGTGCGCACGGCCTCGACAATCGCCACATCGGCAAATGCCGAATACTGCCCGTTCAAGGCTTGGGCTCGGCGCGCAGGATCGTGGCCTCTTCGCCGCGATACAACGCCTCGACTTTGGCCGCGCGCCATTGCAGCACGGCGCGCTGGTTGATCGAACCTTTGTCGGTGATTTCCCCACGGTCGATGGACGCCGGCTCGTCGAGCAGGGCAATCCATTCCAGGCGACTGGCATTGCCGGTGGCGCCGCGATTGAGGCGTTGCAACCAGTCGCCGAACCACTGGCGCACCGGCGCGCTGCCGAGCACGTCGGCGTCGCTGGCGGCGGCGTCCAGGCCCGCCAGCCGACGGCATTCGTAGAGCCTTGGGAACACCAATGCTCCAAGGCACTCGCGATCGGGCGCGGTAATCACCAGGTCCTGCACATAGGGCGAGCCGTCGAGCACCGCGCGATTGCGCAACGGACCCACGCTGACAAACACCCCGGAAGAGAGCTTGAAATCCTCGGCTATTCGCCCATCGAACATCAGGCCCAGTTGCGGCTGCCGAGGGTCGGCGAGCTTGATCGCGTCTCCTGAACAGTAGAACCCGTGTTCATCGAACACCTCGGCGGTTTGCTGGGGCGCCCGCCAGTAACCCGGCATGATATGCGGCCCGCGAAAGCGCCCTTCGAACTTGCCGTCCACCGGCACCAGGCGCACCTCGCAGCCCGGCGCGGGCAAACCGATATAGCCGGCCATGGACAACGGCCCGGTGGTGAAGGTGCAGGACGGCGCGGCTTCGGTCATGCCCAGCCCGGCCATCATGCGGATGCGTTCACCGCAGTGCTGCTCGGCCACGCGATCGAGGCGATCCCAGATACTTTGAGACAGGCCGGCGGCGGCGAAGAAGAACAGGTTCATCCGCGCAAAAAAACGCTCGCGCAACTCGGCGTCCTGTTCCAGGGCGTTGACCAGCTCTTCCCAGCCCTTGGGCACCGTCAGGTAAGCCGTGGGCGAAATCTCCTTGAGGTTGCGCAAGGTCTGGGCAAAACCCTGGACCGTGGGCTTGCCGTCGTCCAGATAAAAGGTGCCACCGTTGTAGAGCACGATACCGATGTTGTGGCTGCCGCCAAAAGTGTGATTCCACGGCAGCCAGTCCACCAGCACCGGCGGCTCCTCACCGAACACCGGAAACGTCTGCAACAGCATCTGCTGGTTGGCGCAGAGCATGCGCTGGGTGGTGATCACGGCCTTGGGCAATTTGGTCGAGCCCGAGGTGAAGAGAAACTTGGCGATGCTGTCGGGGCCGGTGGCGTCGAACGCCGCTTCGGCCTCGGCGCCACCCGGCGTTTGCAGCAGGCTGGCAAAGCTGGCCTGAGTACGCCCGGGAACGTGGCCGCGCACGCTGATCAACGGGGTCTCGGCCGGCAAGACGGCGTCGATGGCGCGCTGGTACAGCGCCGCATCGCTGACAAACACCAAGCCCGGTTGCAGCAGGTCGCACACATGCCGCAGCTTGGCGAAATCCTGGGACAACAGCGAATACGCGGGCGAGACCGGGCAGTAGGGAATGCCGGCGTACATCGCGCCGAGGGCGACCTGCAAATGCTCGATATCGTTGCCGGACAGCAAGGCCAGGGGCTTGTCCGCCGACAGCCCGTAGCTGAGCAGGCCCTGGGCAATCGCGCGCACGCTGTCGAGCATCTCGCGATAGCTGACACGGCGCCAATCCCCACCGGCCTGGCGTGCCGCGATAAACGTCTGCTCGGGCCGTACCCGCGCCCAATGCACCAGGCGATCGAGCAGGCGCGCCGGCAACTCGGCCAGGGGTTCCAGGGAGCGCATGTGCAACACGCCGTGTTCTTCAGTGACCGCCACCGCTGCGTGGCCGATGGAGACCTCGCGGTATCGCGGTGCGGGCTGGGGTTGCGCTCGGAATTCGGAACTCACAAGGATGTCCTCCAGCAAGGCGGATCACAGCCGCCTTGTTATTGTTATGTCGCAGCAACTGCTCAGATCGGATAATGCCGAGGCCCGTTCTGCAAGGTCACCCAGCGCAATTGCGTGAAGTGCTCAATGGACGCCTTGCCACCAAAACTGCCGTATCCACTGGACTTGACCCCACCAAACGGCATCTGCGCCTCGTCATGCACGGTCGGGCCGTTGATATGGCAAATACCCGACTCGAGCCGCTGCGCCAGTGCCAGCGCGCGCCCGGTGTCGCGACTGAAGATCGCCGCCGACAGGCCGAACTCGGAGTCGTTGGCCAGGCGCAACAAGGCTTCATCACCCTCACCACGCAGCAGGACGGCCACCGGGCCAAAGGACTCTTCGCGGTACAGGCGCATCTGTTCGGTGACGCCATCGATCAGGGTCGGCTGCAGGATGCTGCCCTCCAGTTGGCCGCCCACCACCAGCCGCGCGCCTTTGGCGAGGGCATCGTCGATCAGGGCCTTGATGCGTGTGCCGGCGCTGGCGTCCACCAGGGAACCGAGTACCGAATCCGCCGCAGCGGGGTCACCCGCACGCAGGGTCGCGACCTTGGCCGCCAGCTTGGCGGTGAACGCATCGGCGACCCTGGCATCGACGATCAGGCGTTCGGTGGACATGCAAATCTGGCCCTGGTTGAAATAGGCGCCAAAGGCCGCCGCCGCCACAGCCGCGTCAAGATCGGCATCGTCGAGCACCAGCAACGGCGCCTTGCCGCCCAACTCCAGCAACGCCGGCTTGAGGTGACGGGCCGAGAGCTCGCCGACAATCCGCCCGACATGGGTCGAGCCGGTGAAGTTGACCCGCCGCACGGCCGGGTTGGCGATCAACCGCTCGACAATCGCGGCGGCATCGGCCGGGGCATTGCTGATGACGTTGACCACACCATCGCCCAGGCCCGCGTCCTGCAATACCTGGCCGATCAGGCGGTGCACCGCCGGGCTCAGCTCCGAGGCCTTGAGCACCACGGTGTTACCGCAGGCCAGCGGCATGGCGATGGCGCGCGTGGCGAGGATGACCGGAGCGTTCCACGGCGCGATGCCCAGCACCACACCGCAAGGTTGACGCAAGGCCATGGCGAAACTGCCGGGAACATCGGAGGGGATCACCTCCCCCGTAATCTGGGTGGTCATCGACGCCGCTTCGCGCAGCATATTGGCCGCCAGACGCACGTTGAAGCCATACCAGTTGGCCATGGCGCCGGTCTCGCCGGCGGCGGCGATGAATTCGCTGCTGCGCGCCTGCAATTGCTCGGCAGCGTTGAGCAAGCGGGTGCGGCGTTCGTTGGGCGCCAGCGCCGCCCACGCGGGGAACGCGGCGTGGGCGGCGGCGACCGCGGCATCGGCATCTTCCAGGGTCGCCGCAGCCACCCGCGAGACCAGTTCACCGGTCACCGGGTTGCGACGTTCGAAAGTTCGACCGTCACGGGCGGGGCACGACTGGCCGCCGATCAACAGGGGCACGTCCAGCATGGTGATTCCTCTTTATTGTCTTTATCGGGAATACGTTCAAGCAGGGTACAACGGCGCGGCCGGGCGGCCGCGCCCTTCAGCGTTTATAGGCCTGCAAGCCAGGCTTGATGCTCTTGTCGTCGAGGAACTGTTTCATGCCCTGCTCGCGACCGCCTTCGGTGTCGAGCAGGCGCGACTGGTCGAGCTTGGCGTAGAGGTAATCCTCGTTCTGCTCCCAGGTCAGTTCGCGGCAGCGCTTGAAGCCATGCTTGGCCGCACGCAACACCACCGGGTTTTTCTCCAGCAGGTTGCGCGCCAGTTCGATGGTCACTTCGCGCAGTTGAGCCAGGGGCACGCTCTCGTTGACCAGGCCCATTTGCGCGGCTTTCTGCCCGTCAAAGGTCTTTCCGGTCATGATGTAGTACAGCGATTGACGATGGCCCACGGTGTCGGCCATGGCCTTGCTCACCAGGTTGCCCGGCGGGATGCCCCAGTTGATTTCCGAGAGGCCGAAGGTCGCTTCGTCGGCGCAGATCGCCAGGTCGCACGCCACCAGCGGGCTGAAGCCACCGCCGAAGCACCAGCCATTGACCATGGCGATGGTCGGTTTGGCGTACATGCGCAGCAGTTTCCATTGCCATTGCGAGGCTTCGCGGCGGATTTTTTCCTGGAGGATTTCCGGGCCGGCATCCACTTCGCGGAAGTATTCCTTGAGGTCCATGCCCGCCGTCCAGGCTTCGCCCGCACCGGTGAGAACCAGCACGCCGGCGGCAGGGTCCTGCTCAAGGGTTTCCAGAACGTCGATCATTTCCCGGTTCAGGGTCGGGCTCATGGCGTTGCGTTTTTCCGGACGATTGAGAATGACCCAGGCAATGCCTTCTTCGATCTCAACCTTGACTGTGGTCCAACGGCCTTCGTAATTGCTCATGGCGGTACGCTCTTGTTCTGGGTGTGAAGATGATTCGAAATTAAACCGCAAATATAGTTATGTCAATTAACTATTAATCTTGATAACCAATATTTTTCCTGCTTAAAACCCACGCGTTGTAGGCGCTGTGAAAACCCGGCATAGCCATAGCGTGCCAACACCGGCAAACTAGATAGCCTTATTAACCTGCACCTTTTGAGGATTGCACTGCCAATGGCCAAGCCTTCCAACATCGCCACCGCCAGCCAGGCCCTGCCCGACAACGACGAGGTACGGCCGCCGCTGGATTCAGCCCTGGACGATCTGATCGGTTACGCCATGCGCCGCGCCCAGCTCAAGCTGTTCCAGAACCTGATCGGCCGGTTGTCGGACCACGACCTGCGCCCTGCACAGTTTTCGGCCCTGGCGATCATCGAGCAGAACCCCGGGCTGATGCAGGCCGACCTGGCCCGCGCCCTGGCCATCGAGCCGCCCCAGGTGGTGCCGTTGCTGAACAAGCTGGAAAGCCGCGCGCTGGCCGTGCGGGTACGCTGCAAACCGGACAAACGCTCCTACGGGATCTTCCTCAGCAAGAGCGGCGAAACCCTGCTCAAGGAACTCAAGGCGATCGCCGCCCAGAGTGACCTCGACGCCACGGCCGCCCTCGACGGCCAGGAACGTGAAGAGCTGCTGCGCTTGCTGAAGAAGGTCTATCAGGACTGATCGGCCTACCAGAGCGCCACGGTGTAGAGCACCAGGAAACGGGTCTGGTTTTCATCGCGAAAGGCCGCGCCGCTCGGGAAGTCATTGCGGTAGATCGACTTGCGCGCCATGAACCCGACGTTCTTCAGCGGACCGCTCTGAATCACATACCCCAGTTCCATCTGGAACTCGCGCTCCTTGCGATCCTCGGCGTTCAACGCGGCCAGTTCGATGTGGTCGCCACGTACATAGCGCAGCCGAGTCTTGAGCCCCGGCACACCCGATGCCGCGAAGTCATAGTCGTAGATGGCTTGCCAGGTGCGCTCCTTGGCGTTGAGAAAGTCCGAGCTCATGGTCAGTTCGCTCATGCCCATCAGCTCCGTTCCCGAGATATAGGGCGTGGCCGTCTCCCCGCTTGAGTGCATGTAGCCAAGGCTGACGCGATGGCCGCCCAGGCGATAGCCAAACAACGCCGAGAGGTTGCGGTTATCCACCGTGCCCGCCTTGGCACTGCCATCCTCACGGCTGAAAAAACTGCGCAGGTCGCTGGTGAGCACGCCATCACCCACCGGCAGGTTGTGCAGCAGCGCCAGAGTGTCCTGCTGGTAGAGGTCCGCGATCTGCGAGTGATAGACCCGCAGGCTGAGGTCTTTGTTGACCTGGTAATCACCGCCGACGTAAGCCAGGTGCGAGGTGGTGGCGGTGGCGTTGAAGCGCCGGTTGGGTGAGGCGATGGTCATGGCCTGGTAGTCGGTGGAGTCGCGTTTGTTGATGCGGTCGATATAGCCCGTGTTGAGGGTCAGGCCATCGATGTCCCTGGAGCTCAACGTGGTGCCGCGAAACGTTTGCGGCAGCAGCCGCGACGGGCTGGCAAAGGCAAACGGCAGGAAGATCGACACATCGCCGGCCTTGACCGTGGTTTGGGCGAACCGCAGCTTGGCGGTTGGGGCCAGACGCGAATACTCGTCGGCGGCGCGCTTGTCGCTGGCCGATACCGGCAACAACTCGGTACCGCTGCGGTCCGGCGAAGAGTCGAGCTTGACCCCCATCAACCCGCGTACATCCAGGCCAAAGCCCACCGGGCCGGGGGTGTAACCCGATTCCAGGTTGAGGATGAACGCCTGGGCCCATTCCCGTGCAGCGGTCTTCGCACCGTCGTCCTTGTAGTCACGGTCCAGGTAGTAATTGCGCAAGGTCAGGGTGCCGTGGCTGTCGTCGATAAAGCCTGCAGCCCACAGCGAACCGGGCAGCACGCTCAAGGCCAGCAACGCCATCAGCCGGCGGGGAGTGGTGTTAGACACACAGGAGACGGACGCCGCGGCAACGGCGCCCTCCATAGGGAGTTCTGGCATGTTCGATGTCCATTTTTGTTGTTGTTATTGGGTTGGCACACGCTCGGCCCTGTCAGCCTCGCGAGCCAAGAATGGAAACAGCCCACGGTACTCGTCAACCGCAAATAACCGATAATCGAACATTAATAAAGCTATCTATTTTTTAGACACGAACAGACAAGCATCTCAATCGATTGAATTTAGTGACTTTATTCTGTTTTTTTACTGATTTTATTCCACGATTCATTTTTTAGTTATATTTGTTATCTTAATCCTTAGCAGCCACTCAAGCTCGCCACCACAACAAAAACAACAATGAGGTTTGCCATGGACAGTCCATCGCGTCGTTCGACGCTGACTATTGCGTTGTGCTTTATCGTTGCGCTGATCGAAGGGTTCGATCTGCAAGCCGCCGGCACCGCCGCCGCCGGGTTACGTCAAACCTTCGCCCTGGATCCGAAGATGCTCGGCTGGGTGTTCAGCGTCGGCATCATCGGCCTGCTGCCGGGGGCGTTCTTCGGGGGCTGGGTTGCCGACCGGATCGGGCGCAAAAAAATCCTGGTCAGCGCCGTGCTGCTATTCGGGTTGTTTTCCCTGAGCACCGCATTTGTCGAGAGCTACTCAAGCTTGTTGCTGGTGCGTTTTCTCACCGGCCTGGGCCTGGGCGCAGCGTTACCCAACCTGATCGCGCTGTGCGCCGAAGCGGTGAGCGAGCGCAACCGTGGCACGGCCATCAGCGTGATGTACTGCGGGGTGCCGCTGGGGGGAGCATTGGCCGCGCTGGTGGCGATGTTTTCCAGTGAGCACTGGCAGACCACGTTTATTATCGGCGGCCTGGCGCCCTTGCTGGCCGTGCCGTTGATGATCCTGCTGCTGCCTGAATCCAGTGCCTTCCGCCAACAGCTCGACAACACCGACGGCGCCCGCCCCTCCACCGGCCAGGCGCTGTTCGGCGAAGGTCGCGCACGTACCACGCTGGCCTTGTGGCTCAGCTACTTTTTCACCTTGACCGTGATGTACATGCTGCTTAACTGGCTGCCGTCGCTGTTGCTGGAACAGGGTTTCAGCAAACCCCAGGCGGGCATGGTGCAGATGCTCTTCAATATCGGCGGCGCCCTGGGTTCCCTGCTCGGCGGCGTGCTGCTGGACCGCTGCAATGCTGTCAAAGTGGTGCTGTCGGTGTATGCCGGATTGCTCGCGGCGTTGGCCGGGGTCGGGTTGTCGGTGGGCATTGTGCCCATGGCCATTGCCGGTTTTGCCGCGGGCTTGTTCGTGATGGCTGCGCAGTTGGTGCTGTACGCCTCGGCACCGCCCTCCTATCCCACCTCGGTGCGTGCCACCGGCGTCGGGGCCGCCGTGGCCGTCGGCCGCCTGGGTTCGGTGGCCGGGCCCCTGGCGGCCGGGCAACTTCTCGCGGCCGGCGCCGGCACCGCCGGGGTACTGCTGGCGACCTCCCCCGGGGTGGTGATTGCCGCACTGACCATCATCAGCGTGATGGTGCGTACCGCGCCTGTTAGAACTTATGCAGCCAGTTGAACACCAGTTTGTTGCCCTCGGTGCGGTTCTGCGCCTGCTGTTCAAAGTAGGCGTTTACCGATAGCACCTCTTCCTTGCTGAACGCATAGACCAGGCCTGGGCCAATGGCCCAGACCTTTTCCCGGCGCCCGCTCACGGCGTGCCCGTCAACCTGGGTGTCGGTGATCTGCTTCAACCAATAGCCGTTCAGCCCCACGCTCAGTTGCTGGCTCAAGGCATATTGCAGCGTCAGGTTGGCATGCAATGCCTGGCCGGCCTGGGTATCGGAAACATCCCCGAAACCTGCCTGCGGCTCATCATTCTTGCCATTCCACAGGTACATGAAACGCCCGCTCGCCGACCATTTCGGGCTCAACCAGTACGTCGCCGCGTAATACGGGTTGAATGACCAGAAGTGGCTGCCGGGGTTGATCGAACGATTGCGGTCATAGGCGCCCACCGGGATCGAGACATCAGCCTCCACACGCTGGGTCAACAGCGGGCTGCCATCGGCGCGGTTCAGGGTTGGCAGTTGCAGGAAGGCACCGACCGTCAAGTCACCAAAGCCGGCACGGGAACTCAGCGCCGCATTGTTCAACCCATCGTCGACATTTACATGGGCCAGGGAGGTGTTAATCAAGGTGAAGCCGGGCATCGCGCCATTGGCCAGGGGTTGGCCGACGTAGATGATCTGTGTGGTGGGCGCCACCACTTCCACATCCTGCCTGGGCAACGCCAGCTTGTTGCCGTGGGCATCGTTGAAACGGCTCGCTCGGGAGTACGTCAGGTATTCCTCCAGGTACCAGCCAGGCCCCGCCGGGGCCGGTGAGCCGTCGTAGAAACTGGTGGTGCCGAGGTTGAGTCCGGGCAGGTCGTAAGCATGGGCAGTCGATGTCAGTGCGACAAATGTCGTGGCCGCAACCGTCCGCAAGATAGGCTTGAGCATCTTGTATGTCCTGTATTTTTGTTGTTGTTCAAGACTCCCGGCACGAGGGGCCGCACCGGGATTTATCGCTGTGGCAGGCCCTACACGTAGGTGGCAGCCAAACCGCCATCCACCGGCAGATTGACCCCGTTGACCCAGCGCGCAGCATCCGAGCAGAGGAAGGCAATCACCGCCGCCACCTCATCGGCCAGGGCTGGACGGGTCATGCGCCGGCTGTCCTCGGCCACCCGCTGCGGCCCGAGCATGCTGACGAAATCGCCGAGAATCGGGGTAAACACCGGCCCCGGCGCCACGCAGTTGATACGCACCGCGTGATCGCGAAACCAGCCCTGGGATTGTTGGAAGCTCCACACGATCAGCGCCTCCTTGAAGTATTGATAACAGCTGGCCTGCTCCACCGGATTGGCCGCCAGCCACTGCTGCCCGGCCTCGAAGCTGTGTGTCGCGGCCAGCGCCTTGTGCAGCTCCAGCCGTTGCGGCCATTGCGCGCCAAGCACCGAGGCGACGTTGACGATGCTGCCGCCCGCCGGCATGCGTGGCAGCAACGATTGAGTCAGGTGCCGCAGCCCCAGGTAATTGACCGTGGCCACCGCTTGCGCGGGTGCCGTACCGGGCACCCCGGCGATGTTGCACAGCCCGTCGACCCGCGATGGCAGGCGCGCCACCAGTGCATCAATGCTGACAGGGTCACCCAGGTCAGCCTGGAAGAAGCCATCCAGGGTCAGTTGCGGTTCATGGCGATCCACACCGATCACCGTGGCCCCCTGGAAACGCGCGAGCCGCGCCAGTTCGGCACCAATGCCGGAAGCGACACCGGTGACGATCAGGGTTTTGTTGTGCAGGTTCATGTTCAAGCCCTCTTATTTTTGTATAGGCATGGGTGTATCAAAGCGATGAGCCAGGGCCGAGAACGGCCACGGCTCAGAATGGATAGACAGGCGGCGTATTCTTCACCGTGACCCACTGCCACTGGCTGTATTCGTCCCAGTCGGCCGGCCCGCCGACGCTGCCGCCGTTGCCGGAGGCACCGCGCCCGCCGAACGGGTTGATGCATTCGTCGGCCACGGTCTGGTCGTTGATGTGCAGCAGGCCGCAGTCCAGCCGCTCACCAATGGCCATGGCGCGCCCGACCGACGGCGAGATGATGGCGGCCGAGAGGCCGTACTCCGTGCGGTTGGCCAGCTCGATCGCTTCCTCGTCGGTGGAGAAACTGACCACCGTGGCCACCGGGCCGAACAGCTCTTCCTCAAAGGCGCGCATGCCCGGACGTACACCACTGAGCACGGTGGGCTGGTAGAACAACCGGTCATAGTCGCCGCCCGCCTCCAGCCGTGCGCCGGCCTGCAGGCTGTCAGTGACGATCTCGTGCACGCGCTGCAGTTGCCTTTGGTTGATCAACGGGCCGAGCGCCGCTTCACCCTGTGCGGCATTGCCCACAGTGAGCGCCCGGGCCTTGTCCACCAGCTTGCGGGTGAGGCTTTCGGCGATGGATTGATGCACGAGAATCAGCCCGGTCGCCATGCAGATTTGCCCCTGATGCAGCCAGGCGCCCCAGGCTGCATTGCTCGCGGCCAGGTCGAGGTCGGCGTCTTCGAGAATGATCAGCGGGTTCTTCCCGCCCAGCTCCAGCGCAACCTTTTTCAGGTGTCGACCGGCCACTTCAGCGACTTTGCGCCCCGCCGCCGTGGACCCGGTGAACGCAATCATCCGCACATTCGGATCGCGGCACAGCGCTTCCCCCGCCGGCGCCGCGCCGGGCAACACCTGCAGCAGGCCCTTGGGCAAGCCCGCCTCTTCGAACAGCCGGGCAATGAGAAAGCCCCCGCTGACCGGGGTCTGCGGGTCGGGTTTGAGCACCACTGCATTGCCCGCCGCCAGCGCCGGGGCCACGGAACGCAGTGACAGCACCAGCGGGAAGTTGAACGGTGAAATCACCCCGACCACGCCGTGGGGCTGGCGCCGTGCATAGGACAGTCGGCCTGCAGCACTGGGCAGCACCAACCCGTGAGGTTGGGACAACAGCCCCGCCGCCTGATGCAGCAGCACAATCGCTTCACGCACTTCGTGCTCGCCCTTGAACAACGCGCCCCCGGTTTCCCGGGCGACGTACAGCGCCAGCTCGGCGAAGGACCGCTGGGCCAGGTCCGCCGCTTTGCGAAATACCTCGGCGCGCTCCCTTGGGCCCAACGCAGCCCAGGCCGGCTGCGCCAGGGCCGCGCTGCGACAGGCGATGGCGATGTCGGCCGCATTGGCCATGGCGCAGCGCATCAGGGGTTCGCCGGTGGCGGGTTCAATCACGTCAATCACAGACCCCGACACGGGAATCCAGTCGCCGTTGAACAGGCATTCGGACGCGATGGCCCGCTGTAGAAAGGGGGTGGTCTCAGACACTGGCATTGGCAACTCCGGTTCTTGTAATTGTCATCGTCTGCACAGGGTGCAAACGCCGCATCCAGTCTTGAGCAAAGGCTGTGCCGCTTGTACGCAATGGCGCATACATAAACCGGCGAGGGCTCTGGGTCGAGGCCTGCCACGCAGCGTTCACACGCCTGGGGCGTTCACCCGCAAAAAACCCAGGCTCTGCCACTTGTTCAATTGATAAGGTTATGTTTTATAACTATCTGAGCAGTTGCTCATATCGATCACTCGCTTTGCAGGGGCATAACAATGACTAATCCCCACAGCGCGCTGCCCGACGACCGGGTGGCCACCGCGCCCTACCCGCCGCGCGGCGACAGTCGCCAACTCAGCGACAGCAGCTCGCCCACCACAGCGGAACTGGCCGACTGCCTGTTCTTTTCCCCTGAAGACGGGCGCATCTGGCTCAACGATCAACGCATGTTGTTGCTGCACAGTTCGTCGTTCGGCGCCCTGCGCGCCGAGGTCATCGAGCGCCTGGGACTGGACCAGGCCCGAGGCCTGTTCACCCGCACCGGTTATGCCTCCGGCGCACGGGATGCGCGCTTGATCCGCGAGCGCTGGCCACAGGCCGATGCCGCCGCGGTGTTTCGCGCCGGGACCCACTTGCACACCCTGGAAGGCATGACCAAGGTCGAACCGCTGCACTTTAAGTTCGATGCCGACTCGGGGTTCTATGAAGGGGAATTTCTCTGGCACCACTCGTGCGAAGCCGATGAACATGTAGGGGCCTACGGCATCGGCCAGGACCCGGTGTGCTGGACCGAAACCGGCTACGCCATCGGCTTCGTCAGCGGCCTCTTCGGGCAAATGGTGATTTTCCGCGAAGTGGAATGCCGTGGCATGGGCCATCGCCGTTGCCGCGTGATCGGCAAGACGGCCGAGCAATGGGGTGATGTCGAGCAGGACCTGCGCTACCTGAATGTGTCCCAGGCCGTCACTGGCCCTGCCACCCCCACGCTCGCAGGCCCCGTAGCCAGCGGTGGCGGAACCCGCCAGCCGCAACCATTGGTGGGCGCCAGCGCCGCGTTCAACGCGGCGATGCAAGCGCTGCAAAGGGTTGCACTGACGCCCGCGACAGTGCTGATCAGCGGTGAGTCCGGCGTGGGCAAGGAGATGTTTGCGCGCCAGCTGCACCAGCTCAGTCGTCGCCATGACAGCCCGTTTGTGGCACTCAATTGCGCCGCCATCCCGGATAATCTGGTGGAAGCCGAACTCTTCGGTGTCGAACGCGGCGCCTATACCGGCGCGACGCACTCGCGCCCCGGGCGGTTCGAACGGGCCCAGGGCGGCACCCTGTTCCTGGATGAAATCACCAGCCTCAGCCTGCCCGGGCAAAGCAAGTTGCTGCGAGCCTTGCAGGAACGGGAAATCGAACGGGTCGGCGGGGTGCGCGGGATCAAGGTGGATGTGCGCGTGGTGGCCGCCACCAATATCGACCTGCGTAAAGCGGTGGCAGACGGCAGCTTTCGCGAAGACCTGTTCTACCGGCTGAACGTCTACCCCATCGCCCTGCCCCCGCTGCGCGAACGCCGGGACGACATCCCGCTGTTGATCAATGCGTTCCTGACGCGCTTCTGCCAGGACTACGCCCGGACCCCGGCAGGCCTGACCATGCGCGCCCTGAAGACGTTGCTGCGCTACGACTTCGCGGGCAATGTGCGCGAGCTGCAAAACCTCATCGAACGCGGCCTGATCGCCAGCGATGAAGGCCAGGCCATTGATCTGGTGCATCTGTTTCGCAACGAACCGATGCCCGCCGAGCCCTATGGCCTCGACGACCAGGGCGGTCTGTCAAATACTGCGCAGGCGCCGCGCTCGACGCTGCTGGATACCCTCGCCCCGTTTGACCAGGGGGTTTCCATCGAAGGCCTTGAATCGCGCCTGATCACTGAAGCGTTGCAACAAAGCGCCGGCAACCTGGCCGCGGCCGCCAGGCTCGTGGGGCTCAGCCGTGCTCAATTTGCTTACCGTATGAAGAAGCACCAGCGGCAAACCCCTTGAATGGCAATTAGTGCTTTAAAAGCTTTACCCAATTAAGTATTTTGCAAGGGTATGGGGCCGACACGCGCCCCTCTTTTTATTCGTGACAAGGATCTCCTGTGAGTGGACTGCGTGAACGTCAGAAAGCCGAGCGCCGGCAAGCTATCAGTAAAGCCGCGGTCGAACTGTTTGAGCGCCAGGGTTTCCAGAACACCACCATCGAACAGATCGCCGGCCAGGCCGGGGTATCGCCGCCGACGGTGTTCAAGTACTTCGGCAACAAGCAGGAAATCATCCTGGAGATCCTGCACCACGCCGATCAACGCGCTATCAGCGACACCCGCAGCCTGATCCACCAAATAGACGACCCGGTCGAAGCGCTCTGCCACCTGGAACGCCTGCTCACGGGCTATGCCCTGGAAGTCATGCACCCCAGCCTGTGGCGTGAACTGCTGCCGCTGATCCTGTTCGGCGGCAGCAATGGACTGCCCGAAGGCTACCGGGCCATGAACGATGCGCTCAGGGCTGAAATCAGCGAACTGCTGCGCGAGTTGCAACGGGCCGGCAAGCTGCGCCCGCAACTCGATGTGGAATTGGCCGCGTTCCTGTTGAATGACTATTCGCACCTGCAACTGTTCAGGCTGGTGAACCAGGAACACCCGGATATCGATGCGCACTCCCTGCAGGTCAGGCGCATCACCGAGCTGGTGTTTTACGGCATGCAGGCCTGATTGCCTCCCGAGTCGAGCCCGGCGCGCACGCACCGGGCCAGACTGATCAGCGGTTGCTCTTGATGGCAGTCCAGGTGCGGGTACGAATGCGCTCCGCGGCAGCCGGGATCGGCTCCAGGGCGAACAGGGTCTTGCGCGCTTCGTCCGGCACATACATGTTCGGGTCGTTGCGGATGCTGGCGTCCACCAGCGCAGTGGCGTCCTTGTTCGGGTTGGGGTAGCCGATCTTGTTGCTGATGCGCGCAATCACGTCCGGGCGCAGGATGTAATTGATGAACGCATGGGCCTCCGCCAGATCGGGGGCCTTGGCCGGGATCGTCATCACGTCCGACCACATCGGCGCGCCTTCCTTGGGCAGTGCCATTTCGACCTTGACGCCCTTGCCAGCGGCATCTGCCAGTCGTGTGGCCAGTGCGACACCGCCGGACCAGCCCACGCCCACACAGATATCACCGTTGGCCAGGTCCATGCCGTAGCGCGACGAGTTGAAGTAACTGACGTAAGGGCGAATCTTCATCATCAGGGCCTGGGCTTGTACATAGTCCTCGCGCTTCTGGCTATTGGGGTCGAGGCCCTTGTAGTGCAAGGCAATCGGCAGGATCTCGTTGGCGGCGTCGAGAAAACCCACGCCACAACTGGCGAGCTTGGCGAGGTTTTCTTCCTTGAAGATGATGTCCCAGCTGTTCATCTGCACGTCAGGGCCGAGAGCTTTGCGCACCTTGTCGACGTTGTAGCCGATCAGCGTGGTGCCCCACAGGTAAGGCACGGCGTAGCGATTGCCGGGGTCACCTGCGGTTTCCAGGGTTTGCATGAATAGCGGGTCCAGGTGCTGCCAGTTTGGCAACTGCTTGCGATCCAGCGGCTGCACGGCCCCGGCCGTGATCAAGCGTCCCAGGTTGGCGGAGCCGGGAAACACCACGTCATACCCGGAGTTGCCCGTCAGCAGCTTGGACTCCATGGTTTCGACGGTGTCGAACACATCGTAAACCGGGCGAATGCCGGTTTCCTCCTGGAAGCTCTTGAGCACCTCGGGTGGCAGGTATTCGATCCAGTTGTAGATCCGTACGGTGCGTTCTTCAGCCAGGCAAAAACCACTGATGAGCAACGAGGCGACAGTGCCCAGCACGGTGTTACGCAAAAATCTGTTCATGATCAAAACACTCCAGCGCGGCCGCGATGGCTCGCAGCACTTAATAGCGGTAGGTGAAATACAGTTCCAGCGCACTGAACATCTGGTCGTTACCGAACACCTGTTTGGCGGCGGCCAGTGGCTTGACCCAGTTGTAGGACAGCGACGTATAGAACGACGGCGTGGGTGTCCAGTCGAGGAAAACCACACTTTCGTCGGCAAAGCGCCGGTCGCTGACCGGTGCGCCCAGGTAGTTTTTCTCATCCAGCCAGAACTGGTAGTGAATCGCGCCGAGGGTCAGGGTTTCGTTGAGGTGGGTCTTGAGGGAGAACTGCTGGACGTTTTCGTTGCTGTTGAACAACAGGTAGTTGCCGACCACGTCCCCGACCAGCCAGGTGCTCCAGTCGACGAAGCCTTTGCTCAGTGGGTCCCAGGCTTTTTGCCGGTTGTCGGTGAGGTTGTCGTCACCGGAAAAGCTCGCGTAGCGGTAGCCGAGGATCGGCGTCAGCGGCACGGTGCTGAAGGCGTAGTCGGCCTGGGCGTACCAGGCGTTGGCATCGTAGTCGACGCCCTCGCCGCTGCCGCGCTCCAGCGCGTACTCGGCATTCAGCGTCAGCGCCTGTACGCCGGGCACCTTGGCGTTGAGCGCCCGCAGGTTGTACACCTGCATGCCGTCCCGACGGCGCGGGAGCGTGCTGCCTCGGGGGCCAAGGGCATAGACCTTCATGGCCATGGCGCCGAGCGTCACCTGGTCATCGAGGTTGTAATCGAGGTTGACGCCGGTCATGCGGAAGTCGCCCAAGTCATCATCGGTGCGCAAGGTGAAGGCCTGGGACTTCAGTGCGCCATGGTCCCAGGCGAGGATCGCCGAATCCTTGAACGCGGTTCGCGGGCCGAGCCAGTAGGCGCCATCCTTGAACTGGTCGAGGTTGCCATCCATGACGATGAACCCCGTCCCGATCATGTAGTTCTGGCGGCCGGCGGTGAGCTTCCACTCCCCGGCGCGAAAACCGCCATAGAGTTCTTCGGCTGCGGCCTTGCCATCGGAGCTGCGGCTGAAGCCACCCGCATCGCCATCGCCGAAGGTGCTGGCCGCCACCAGAGAACCGCCCGCCAACAGGCTGAAATCCGGTTGCACCGCATACTCGAGTTTGACCCCCGGTTTTACGTAGACCTCTTGCCAGTTGATCCTGGCGCCGCCGTTTTTACCGTTGCGCGCATCGACCCGGCCGCTGCCGAAGTTGACGCCACGGGTAAACAACGTCGCCCCTCCTGCCGTGAGATTGACTTCGCCCTTGAGATCGCCGTCCTCAAAGGTGTAGCCCGCGCATGCAAAGTGGGTGGTCAAGGGTAAGCCGACCGCCAACAGCGCTCGAGAGAAACGCTTGGTGAATACCATAAGAAGCTCCTATGGAATTATTGTTGTTACAGGGCAGTCAATGGCGACGCAGGGCGCCGCCAACACCTGGGCAAGCCAGGTGAATAGAACGCAAAACTCTTATTTTTTTGGCGTGGGTCAGTGGCTCAAGTGAGCGGCGATGGCGCGCAGCATGCGCACGCTGTCGTTATCGAACAGGCTGACCGCATCGGTGAGCGACGATTGCTTGACGATCACCACGCCGGACGGCTTATCGATAAACAGGTATTGGCCGTGGATCCCCCCAGCCATCAGGGCTTGGCTGTGGTCGTTGAACACGTACCACTGGCTGCGATAGGACGCACCGGGCGTCCAGCGGGAGAACTCAGCATTTTGCGCGTAGATCGCCGGGTCCGCACCGGCGGTGATACGGGCCACCGTCTCGGGCGACAGCAACTCAGCACCGTCGTGGCGACCGTTGTTGGCCAGCAGGCGACCGAAACGCGCCATGTCTCTCAAAGTGGCGCTCAAGCCCGCCCCGGCCACGTTACGGCCCCAGGGATCGGCCAGGAAATAGCCGTCGCGCTCGCACCCCAGGCGCCCCCAGACCTCCTCCAGCATCTGACTGCAGGCCTTGCCCGAGGCACGTTCCATGACCCACGCCAAGGCTTCCGTGGTGGCCGTCACATAATGGAAAAAGCCCCCGTGGCTGCCGCGTTTCTTGAGGGATGGCAAGTACTGATACAACGATTCGAACTGCGCGTACTGCGCCGGTGCGGGTTGAAAGCCGCAGGCATAGCCGTACTGCGAGCTTTCTGAATTGGGGTCGTCATACACTTCGCTGTAGTCGATGCCCACCGCCATATCGAACAATTGGCGCACCGTCGCATCGCCAAATGCGCTGCCCGCCAGTTCAGGCACGTAGTAAGCGGCCGGCCGCTCGGGCTTGAGCACGCCGCGCGTCACCAACTGTTCACCCAAGGTACCGATCAGCGACTTGGTCACCGAGAACATGATGTGCCGGTCACAGGCGCGCTGACCGTTGAAGTAGCGCTCGTACAACACCGTGTCGCCCTGCATCACCAAAAAGGCGTCCGTCTGGCTGGCGACGAGGTGCTCGATCACACGGATGCCCAGCCCACTCTCACTGTCGAAACACAGCTGATCCAGCGCGCGCGGCGCCTCCTGAAGCTGACCGGCAGGCCCTGGCCCCGCCGACACATCAATGCTGGGGCGCAGTCGAGACAGATGACGAAACCCCCATTGATTGAAGGGCGCGCGCATCCAGTTGCTCCACGTTACCCGGTGTTCCGGCGCGGCGGGAAACCCCTGCATCAGCAGCGGCGCCACGCGAGTGGCCAATGAAGACTCATTGGCCTCGACATAAGAAGTCGCGAGGGAGAATTGGGCTTTATGACTCATCGGGATAACCCTGAAGATGACTCTGCATGAAGCAGATGCAGAGAAATAATTACCCCATATAATTTTTAGTCAATAAAACTTTTTATCTTAATAATAAATTTCCTTGCACATAGTGCGCGGAGCCACCCTCCCGAATCTCCAGCAACAGGCCTGTTAATAGGCGAGTTCTGCTCACGGCCCCCAGCCTGCCATCGAGCACCGCTGCGCCAGACCTTCAACCACGACCTTCACGTCAACATCGGTTGGGATCTGCACAGCCAGAAAGCGTCTAACTGGACGACAGAGGTCGGCGCTTAATTCAACTCGCGATCCTTGATATGGGCAAACGGCGCCAGCAGCGATGGGTCGAAAGGGTCCGGCGCACGGCCATCGAGCAACCGCTGCAGCAGGTCAGGATTGGCCAAGGCAGCTTTGCCAACGGCGATAATATCTGCGCCCGCCTGCAGGGTTTGTTCAACGCTGGGCGAGTCCTGCACGCCGCCATTGGCGATCAATGCGACACCGGGCGCATAACGGCGAGCCAGCGTGACCAGGCTTGCCTCGTTACCGGGAAAGGCCGGCTGCCAGGTGCGATGCTCGGTGACATGGATGAAGTCGACACCAGCGTCAGCCAGGCTGCCGAAGATCACCTGCGCATCGCGCTCGCCACCCGCCCATTTGTGCTGAAAATCATTGACCTTGCCCTGGGATATACGCACACCCACCGGCGAGTGCCCCACCACCTTTTTAACGGCGGTGATGACCTCAAGCGTCAGGTTCAAGCGCTGACGAACATCACCACCCCATCGATCTTCGCGTTGATTGGAATAGTCGGTCATGAACTGATCCAGCAAATAGCCATTGGCGCCATGGATCTCGACACCGTCGAAGCCCGCGATCTCAACAGCTCGTTTAGCCGCCTGAGCGAACCCTTCAATGGCATCCGCAATGTCTTCATCGCTCATCGCCTGTGGGACCCTATAAGCACCCTGGCCGTGATAGAACTCCATCTGCTCGCCTTTCGGGCGAATGGCCGAAGGGCCAGCAGACTGTTTGACAAAACGGTTGGCCTGGCTCAATGCGCCGGCATGCATGATCTGTGCGATGGCAGCGCTTTCATGGCGATGAATCGCCTCGACCACTGCGCGCCAGGCCAACGCCTGTTCGCTGTCGGTGATACCGGGCTGGTTCAGGTAGCCCTGGGCATACTGCCGATCGGTGTAGATCCCTTCCGTGATGATCAAGCCAAAACCGCCACGGGCAAAACGTTCGTAATATCGGGCCATTGCCGGCGTGGCATTGCCGTTCTCACTTGCACTGACGCGTGTCATGGGTGCAAGCGCCATACGATTTTTCAGTTTAAGAGCGCCCATATCGAATGGAGTTACACTGCGCAGGTTTAGTGCTGTCATGATTTGCCCTCACTTATTTGCCAGCCATGACGATAAGCGCGGCAATAGCCCATTAGAAGCGCACGCTTGCAATAAGGCGCCTTAACGGAAAAGGTTATAACCATGCAAATTCCCGAGATAGAGGTGTTCGCCAACGTCGCCATCAGCAGCAGCTTGTCCGAGGCCGCGCGACGGCTTGGATTGTCGGCGATGACCGTCTCACGACGCCTGGCGGCCCTGGAAGAAGACTTGGGTGTGCGCCTGGTACACCGCACTACGCGCTCCGTCGCACTCACACCGGAAGGCGAAATGTACCTGCCTTACGCAAAGACCATGCTCGAGGCGAACGAAGCGGCACGTGCCACATTGAAATCCAGCACAGGCAGTGCCAGCGGCACATTGAGGGTCACCGCGCCCAGCGTCTTTGGCCAAACCGTTATCATGCCGCTGCTGCCAGCGCTGCTGGCTGACAACCCAACCCTCAAGGTCGACCTGACATTATCGGACAGCATTATCGACATCGCCGGGCTCGGCATTGATGTGGCCATCCGTATCGCCACGTTGCGCGACTCAACATTGGTGGCGACCAACCTGGCACCCAACCCGCGCGTCGTCTGCGCAAGCCCGACCTACCTGGCGCAATGGGGCACACCGGCGGTGCTGGATGACCTCAACCATCATCAGTGCATCGCGTTGCACGGCATGCCCTACTGGCCGTTCACCAAAAACGCTGACGCTGTCACTCATCGCGCTCACGGCAGTTTCTCAGCCAACAGCGTCGAGGCGGTGCGCACGGCGAGCAAGCAGAACTTGGGCCTGGCGATGTTGACATACTGGGACATCAGAAACGAACTTGCCGAAGGCTCCCTGGCCCTTGTCACATTGGCAGATGCGGTACCCGAGCAACTTTCCATCACTGCGGTGCTTCCGACACGTCAGCATGTTCCGCGCAGAGTGCGCCTGTTCGTTGAACACTTGGAACAAGCGCTCAACAGATGAAAGGAGCCGCGACAGCATCGCGGCGTATGACTCAGCGGCGCAGGAGACGGTCCAGCACCAGCAGCGCTACTGCACCGATTGCAAGTGCAGCAACGGGTTTTTCTTTTACGAACGTAGACACGCTGTCCAGTGCGTCGCCGTAACTCTGGGTGAGCTGACCAGCAACCTGCCGACCCGCACCTTCAGCTTCCAGCCTCGAATCACCGAACAATTTCCCAACGGCGCCCTGGGCTTTGCCGGCAAGTTTTTCTGCAACACCTTCGACTTGTTCACTCTTCATCATTCACCACACCTTAGCGCGTAATAGGTAGATAACTCAGGTCGACCTGAGCCAGGGCAATCTGCACAGCGTTAGGGGGATGGACATTATGATTAGTTCAAAATTGATGAGGTTCCGAATCTGGGCGCGCTGCGTCTACTTTGCGCATAAGCGAAAAAAAGATGCCGGAGCGTCTATTCAGTAAATCGAAGGCAAAAAAAGCCACTCGAACACTTCCCACGCTTTCGGAAAACGACCGTATAGCCATGCGCTATTTGACCTGCGCCGTCACAAGGAGGTGTCCCGTTGTTGGCAGACTCGCGCCTACCCACCGCCAATCTGACCAGAGATGCCGGTTTGGTGGGCTCTGCGCTCAATCGCACCGCTATTCACCCAGCCTCGAAAGATCGCTCCTACACCTTCTCCAAACACTTCCGACGGCCCCCTCTGAAATACCCAGCAGTCACGAAAAATGACGAGCCCTTTTCCACAATAAACGTTATGTATTCAGTTGTTCTGGGCAAGAAGCCCACGTCTCCATTCAGCTCATGAAGAACCTGGCTCATGCTAAATACCGCATTTTTTCCCTCATTACGTACCGCCATCGGTACAGCCCTGCGGCCCCGACAACTCAATCGAGAGGAAGAGCGCCTGATCCATTACTACCGTTGTTTGTCGGAACAGGATCGTGAAGCGGTGCGCTGCCTGATGTTTGCGGTCAGGGAAACCAGCGAGGCGAACACCCTCACCCATAAAAAGTGACACCGTCATAGGTCAGTGAACGATGAAGTACCTGCGGGTTGGACATCTAGCCGGCAGCCTGTCGCCAACACCTCGCGATGGATTTTTCTACCCAGTCAGAGCATGCCTGCCGCCCTTATAGGCAACGCCATTACGCGCGTGATTGTGACGGTGACCTTGCCATCGAAACGCTCTGCCTTGCTAGAGTACGAAGCCCCATCGCCGTGGAGGATCTGCATCTCCCCATGCCCGCCTTCGTCACCCTCCAGCCCCGATTCCCCTTCGGTGGCCTGACCTTCTCCCGCTGTGTGGACGCCCTGATCCGACTGGATTTGCTCGACCCGCTGCCCTAGTACGTCGGCACATTTGCGGCGACTGGGGCGATGGGCGAGCGATCACTTTATCTCTAAACTTGTTTGCACCGGATCACCTGGACTCGGGCGGTTGTACGCAAAAACAAAAAAAGACGCCGAAGCGTCTATTCCTTAAATCCCAGGCAAAAAAAGCCACTCGTTAGAGTGGCTTTTTCTTTGTGTTTGGAGCGGGAAACGAGTTTCTTACTAAACGTCTATCCCTTAGAAAACATTGAACTCTTAAGTTCAACAACGCAATCTATGGACAGAATCATGGACTACTTCTTGGGGCATGACAAGCCTGTGAATCGCGCGGCTTACTACATCAGCCGCTCTCACCGCCTGCGCCACTTCGGGAGACGCCGCAAATCGCAGTTGACCGGCTAGTCAAGCCTTAGCTTCTCGTGCCTTTACATACGGGAAACTTGGAGCACCCCCAGAACTGACGCCCCGCATGCTTCCCCTTACGTGCGGTACGAGGAACCATCGAAGCACCGCAGCTCGGGCAAGCGTTCGTTGCAGATGAGCGTGTGGTAGTCGACACCGACGAACGAGAGGTCACCGGCGCTGGCTGGGCTCCGCTCGGCTGTATCTGCATTCTTTTGGGAACATCGATGGAGATTGCAGCTGGCGCAGGCACACTAATCCCCAACGCAGCACAATCATGTTGCGCGATAGCACGCGCTTGGAGTGCATGCGAGAGCGCCTGATCTGGTGCGTTTTTGGCAGAAAGGCAGCGTGGTATAGCAGCTTGCAAAGCAGCCAAACCCGACTGAATTTTTCTTTGGAGCTCTATTTGTTTAGTTGCGAACGCCGCACGAGTGGACTGCTCTGCTTGTAGATCGGACGGATCGGGTGTGGTGTTATAGCGGAATTTGCTCTCATGCCCCTGACGCCAAGCCAACATCTTTGCTGTCAGCGCCTCTCCGAAACCTGGCACCGCTCGAACTGCTGAAGCTGTGATGTCCGCAGCCGTCTCAATACCAAAAGAAGCAAGCGTGGCAGTCTTCCCCGCTCCGATGCCAGGTATGGACGCCCGTCGGATCAAAAATCGATCCAGGAAAACTACGCGCTGGCGCTCCTCGCGTGTCAACTTCAGCTGACTGAGCGCCTGAGTAAGACCCGTCTCGACCTGCCGATATCGAATGACTGCATCTTCCAAATCGGCACGCAAGATATGCATCTCTCGCAGACCAATTCTTTGAAGATAAGCTTGAGACGCCAAGCGCACTTTACTGTCGGCGTCTTGATAGGCTTTGCGGAAAGGCGTTGAGTCCACTTTAGTGGTAGCAAAGACCCGAATTAAACCGAAAAGGCCGAGACCGCCCCACAGCAGGGCTGCTTTTGGAGCGAAAACACATCCAATAATTGCAATTAGTAAAGCGACGCCTCCCATGATCGCTGGATCATGACGATTACCCTTTGCTTGCGTCACAGCAACGCTGGGGGCAGCGATAGTGCCACTCCAAACCGGCAAAACCTCCTCCGGAATCGGGAGATGCAGTGCTCGAATAGCCGCCCACACGCGTTCTAAATCAAAAAGCCCTGCCAACGGCACAGTGCCAACAGCCAGACCTTGGGGAAACATTTCGACCCCAGACTGACTCGCCAGCCGACACCACAAACAAGAAGTTGCCGAGCCTGGAAAATAGTGGGTCGATACGTCTGCGCAGCGGCGCAATCCCATCTCGAGTCCTTGGAGCAAACTGACCCAAGTCGCGGGGTCCGGACGTGACGATGGTGAGAGACCAAACGCGCTTTCCAATGCCGTCGCAATCGACCCAGGATAATCTGCGAGCAGCACGGAGCCGGGCGGTGGCGTGGTACGTGTGTCGTTCCGTCGAGCCATCGAAAAGGCAAAGCGATTCTGTGCGATCGATTGGCCCAGAGACAGATCCGGACCACTGTAACGACCTGCATAAGGGTGCTTACCCATCGCAAGCAACTGAAAAATAGCAACTGCAAGCCCGAAATTATCGTGAGCCTGGGTGCGGATGACCTTTGCAAGGCTACCCCCGTGAAGCTCCGGTGGTGTGAAGTCCTCGGTGCCTACAACACAAGGATAAGCGTGGCCTTTCAAACTGAACTGAAAACTGTCGGCATCAATCAATGCGACCGTCGCATCGGGACCTACCAGAACCCCAGAGTGATTGAGGTCGCCGATGATGCACCCGGCCTGATGCACTGTGGCGACAGCACGTGCGACATTCTGAGCCACGCGGACCAGAAAGCGATAATCGGCCTTTGGAAAGTGCATCTTGCGGGATTTTGGACTGTATAGCTCATGCAGCGCGCGGTACCCCGCCACCAGCCGCATGGTAAAACCGAGAAAGTTGCCAGAGGCATCAGTCACCACTTCGGCCGGAAAAGCGACGAGGGTTGTTGCACCAGCCAATCGCCCGTCAATCATCGCTCGAACTTTGTTCTCGCGGGAACCTCGCAACTCGGTCTTGTAGATCTTGACCGCGCAGTCTCCCCGCCCTACCAGCGCGTACACATCGCCTTCGCCGCCTTTGCCCAGTTGCTTATCGAGTCGCTCGGTTTTACCGCCGATTTTGACCTGCGTAGAACTCATCGACACGACACCAAAATGAGTGTCTTGTCATCATCCGTGCGCTCGCACAGCGAAGGGCTCTGCAAATAACGCGCGAGTGCGTCTGATAATTCGGCAAGGCGCCCATCCGCCCGTGCTTGATCCACCGGTTTGATCATCGGGTCGAAGAAGCGAGCAAAAGGTTGTTGCGTAGCCTGCTCCAGCGCAACGGACTCAAGCCCATCTGAAAAAAGCGCGAACGCGTCGTACTCCCGATCGAAGCGATAGGTGTGCAGACGAACTTCAGGATCATCGGTAACGAAATAGGTCGTCGAAGCAAACTCACCGTTCTCTGGCCAACAAATGGCCTCCCACACACCCGTCTTGCGCGCCACGAGTGCACTATCGCCGATCTGTAAGGCCAAGACCTGATCTTTGAACACCACCAGCATGACCAGTGTGGCAGCAAACTGTCGCCGAGTTAGGCCTCGCTTCTGCGCGACCATAGAGAGATGATCGCGGAGTTGGTCAATCCAGCACATGATCGTTTCGTCGCAGGGCAAAACTTCATGCTGTTTAAACCAATTGCGAAAATTGACCCGCAGGGTGCGGCACACTAATGCAGCGCCTTGCCCTCCGTGACTAGCACTGCCCGCGCCATCAGAAACGATCGCACACATTGCATCTGAATGGACCCGCATGATGCTAAACGCATCCTGCTTGCGTGTGCCCATTCGCAGATGCGACGTGCCAATACACGACGCCGAGGCCCAGCGCCAATGCAGTCTATTCTGCAACTGCCCACCCCGTTGGCCCTGTCGGATTGGCGAGAGGAACCGCATCCCCCGGACTCGATTGCGATACGGCGCTCAGCGAGCTCGATAACCAAGCAAAGAGTTCTCGAAACGCCAGACCTTTCAGCTTGAGCGGTTGACGTGTTCCCAACTGAGTGAGAGTCGACATTTCCGCACCCTCAACACCGACGGAGTAGAACATGAACTCCTTTCGTTCCTCGCCCTCATGAACACGTCGGCGCGCTTCCTGCCAATTATCCGTTGGTGCACCGTCTGTAATCAGAAAAACCCAAGGCCGGTAATACTTGACGCCGTTGGCTCGGTAACGCTCTTTACGTTCACGCAGCAGATCCAACGCACGCTCAACGGCCTCGCCCATTGGCGTAACACCACTAGCCTCTAACACTTCAGGGAAATAACCATCAACCGTCGTGAACTCGGTTTGGACGTTGACCGGTCCAAAGGTCACCACTGCCAACTCTACCCGCTTCGCTGCCATTGCATCGGCATACAACTCTTCTTTGAAGAATTGCAGCGCATCGTTCAATTGGCGGATTGGCGCGCCATTCATGGACGATGACGTGTCCAACAGCAGTATGCAGGGGCATCGTTGCTCCGGATTCTCTGCAAACTCGGCGTCCGCAAAAGGTTGCTGCTCAAAATCGGTCATCTTGTCCCCTTCCAGTCCCTGACGAAGCTGTCATACGTGATAGCACGATAACATTGCGGATCATAGAACGCACAAAATGATAGGGACAGCCTTCAGCAGCCACGTCTCTCCCACCCCACCCAGATGCTGTGATGGACAGGCTTGCTAACCGCCTCTTCTTCCTCTGAAGTTGCCCCGCCACCTTTACGACCGAAGCGCCTCACCAATTTCCTCAATGGCAAAACCAACGTCATGGCCGGCACGAATCAACTCCGCAAACCGCAGCATTACTGAGGAACTGACGTCGTGGGCCAGCGCCATGGTCATCAATTCCCGTATCGGTTCGTCGAGCTCTGCTTCGACACTAGGTGAACACCCTTGCCCGGTGAGCCAGGTAACAAGGGAAGAGACCATATGGCCTGAGGTATTTTCGTCAACACCCAGAATTTCACCCAATACCATGCCCAATGTTCCGGCAGGATGCTGGTCCGGGCGGCTCCATGACTTGAGCTCAATCGACTCGCGCTGCACCTTCTCTAGGTTCCGCCGAATTTTCCCGGGAATGGTCGCAGCCGCTTTTGGACGGTTGTAGTACTCGCGATTAGCTAAACTTGCGGCATCTCTGACAACCTTCCAGGCCACCGACCAGAGCTGCGAGACACTATAGGTTTCAAGTGCTGATCGCAGGGTACTTTTAATTTCCTCCAGCTCTTGTTCAGTTAGTTCATGGTTATAGAGTGCACATTGGATACCCAGATAGCGCATAACATCAGCAGTTGAGTAATCAAGCCACAGATTGAAGATCCCTTCCCCGTCTGTGTACACCCTATCCGACAGGCTCCGGATAACCTCGTCTGCACCTCTTGATTCAGCATCGGCTGCCAAACGATAGACCACTTGATCCCTCACCATCCAAATCTCATCGCCCTCCCAATAGTAGGTGCCCGGCCTGGCCTTGCAGGGGTCATCAAGGACCAGACCAGCCTCGCGCAATTGCAGCACAAAGTCACCGATATATAGTGGTGCGAGTCCTCGGCAGTCACCTATTGTGAAACCGCCATTGGCCAGTCTCGGCGTAATGGCCCTGTCTAACGCCAACAGCATCAGCACATGAGCATCCGGAATCGCTGAGTAGTCCACCGTTCGTGTTGACTGATTGCGGGAGTATTCTGCCAACTGCCGCTCAAGCTCCGCAGCTTTCGACCTTTTAGCTTCCAGTGCAATGTCATCCTGGTCTTTCTGACACAACGTACAGAGCTTGATGGATGGCTGGGGTACCTTCTTGGCCTGTGAGCGATTTTTGATTTCGATCAATTCTGCGCATTTGGGGCAGACCTGATTTTCATCGAACGCGTTGCAACGCTGCCGTATGAAACTGGTCAGCGTAACGCCCTGAGCCATTTCAATAAGACCCGCTAGGGCGCTCACTTTTTCGAGGTATTGCCCAAACTTATCGACGGCCCAATAACGTTCGATCAACTCAATTTCTTTAGGGTCTTCGGTCAACATTTGTAGCCTGATTGCCATGTAAAGGTCCTATTCCACTCGGCGTTAATTCATCTCAGCACTGGCCGTTTTTCGCGGTATTGCTCAGCGTCGCGTAACGTCGACGGCGATCTTTTTGCTCCGTCGTTCTTCCAGCAGCGTTCTCGGCAGCACAAACCCTTCAAAACTGCGCTGAGTAATCGGGTTATTTGCCTTCTCCGCCCCAATCCGATAGCGCATCAACCCATCAGCGACTGAAAAGGTCAGATCCACGCTGGTGTCGGTCCTGCCATTGAGATGCCCGCGACTGAGCAGGCGAAACAACGACCACGGCCCGCGATAGCTCATGCTGGCGGTGTTGCCGGTGCTGTGTACCAAGGTCAGTTGGCTGCCATTGGTGTTGCCTAGGCTGTTGGGCCACACCAACCCCGTGCGTTGCGGCGCGCCATGCTGGTAGGGGATCAGTTGGCCGTCGACGCTGAGCATGCTGCTCAGGCGGGTGGCGCTCAGGGCCAGGGGTTCGATGGTGAGCTGCACGGCCAGGTGGCCACGATGGTTGAAGAAGGTGTCGCGGATGCGTTCGACCTTTTTCAGTTGTTCCAGCACGTCGCTGCGCACCAGGTAGCCGCCGAGGCTGTCGGAGTACAGGGCGTCGAGGTTGTCTTTGAGGAACACGTTCAGGTACTGGTCGTGGAACTGCTGCAGGCGCCCCTGTGGGCCGAAGAAGGCTTCGAAGTCTTCCAGCGAGGCGTCCTCGCCGCTGGCCTTGAACGGGTAGCGGCCTGCCAGGCGGTCGCGGTAGAAGCTGTAGATCTCACTGTCCCAACGTTTTTCCAGTTCGCGCAAGGCGGCAATCACCAGTACCTGTGAGGTCTGGTCGGCGAGTTTTTTGACGTGCTGATTCAACGGCTCGGGCAGCCCCACGGCGACGCGTTGCAAGTTGGCGATGGGGTCGGCGCCGCCCAGGGAGAAGCGGTTGAGCACGGTTTTAAGGGCGGCTTTACCGGGGTCCGGGTTGTCGTGCACGGCCTTGGCGTAGTCATAGACGGCGCTGACCGAACGCAGGGTTTCTTCGTAATAGGACGGCTGCTCGCCTCGCGCGGTGATCAGCTCTGAGAGACTGGAAAATGCGCGCCGAATCCCTGCCGCCTGTTGTTGCCTCTCAGGAACCTTGTCCAGCTTGAGCGGCGCTTGCCCTTCAGCCAAGGGCACGGCCGGGTAAATCACGCTGTTGTCACGCAAGGTTTCCAGCAAGCGTCGTAACGGTGCGGCCGGGCCGGTGACCTGTTCCAGTACCGCCACGCCGTGACTGAGGTCGTCAAAGTCGGTGACCGCGAACTGATTCAGTGCCCGCCGCCAGCTGTCCACGTAGTCGGCGCTGTACAGGGCGCGAATGCGTTGGGTCAGCACTTTGCGGTCTTCGGCTGAGTAGTCCAGGCGTTGGCGTTCGCCGAGCACCCACTGGTCGATCATCGCCAGTTCGATGATGCCCTCAGTGCCGGGTTCAAAGTAGTCCTTGAAGCCCTTGGCGGTGAGCAGCGGCGGCAACTGCAGGCCGCTGCCCTCTTGATCGGTGTTCAGTGGGCGGTAGACGATATCGAACGCCGGCCCCACTTCGTTGCGCAGGTCCAACGGACGATGTAAACGCTCCAGTGCATCCTGTTTCAGGCTCATGTAGACCCGTTCGGCCATGGGCAACTGGCGCAATTGCTGCTGTACCTGAGTAATGCGTTCACGGTAGTGCGGCAGGTCGGCGTCGGCATATTTCAGTGCGTAGCCCAGGTGGCCCATCAAGTCGGCCTGCAGCTGGCCCTGGCCCGGATAGGCGCGCTGCCATTGCTTGGCGACCCATTCTTCGACGATGGCCGGGCGGCGGTTTTGGCGTTCTTCGAGCATGCGGTAGACGCGCAGGGCCGCCAGTTGCTGATTGCTGCCGGCGGGCGCGGTATTGATGGCATCCAATACACCGCTGGCAATCGCCGGCAGGAAACGTTTGGACAGCAGATTCAGGTACGCCTCATCCACGGTAGGGCCAATCGCCCTCCCCTGGTACAACCCCATATCCGATAGCAACGGCCAAGCCTCACGGTAGTCGCCGTAAATCAGCACCGCATCACGGATCTGGTCCAGGGGCAACAACAGGTTGCGCCCGGTGGGGTCGACCTTGGCGTCGATGTCCCGCTCACTGAACTCCTGACTCTTGGCCAATACGTTGGCCGCCTTGTCGCGGTTGATATTGAAATAAAACTGCCAGGTACCGATGACGACCAAACAGACCAAGGAGGCGACGCTGAACCCGGCGATCAACAACCGCCGCTTGCTGCGGGCCACCTTGATGTTGTCGCCCGCCAAACCTGCTTCGGGGTAGATGACGCGCTGGAACAGTTGCTGGGCAAAGTAGATGGCCGTGCCACCGACTGGTTTGGCTTCGGGTGGCGGTGGCGGCAGTTGATAGGCTTGCCCCGCTTCTTTGACGAAGGCGTTGCTCAGGGTGCCTTGCTGCAAGACCGAGGAAAAATACAACCCGCGCACCAACGCCGGCGTGGTGAAACGATCGCTGCCGAGCATTTCACTGAGGAAGCCGAACAGGGCCGGGCGCAAGCCCGCCATCTGATGCATCAGCGCCTGCAAGCGATCACACTCATCCAATGTGCGCGACGCCCTGGTGCTGTTGAAAATCTGCTCGCTCAGGCAGTCAACAAAGGTTTGGTATTGATGCGTCAGCTCCGCCAGCCAGGCATCAAAATCATCCACCGCGTCCAGACTGAAGGTGAAGCCCAGCAGGTCTTCGCGGCCACTGCGCGATAACCGGGCGAAGAATTCTTCAAAGCCTTCCAGCAGGTCGAACTTGCTCAGCGTTATGTACACCGGTAAGCGCGTGCCCAACTGCCGCGTCAGTTCAAACAGCCGGGTGCGCAGCAGGTTGGCGTGGGCCTTGCGCTGTTCCGGACGTTGCGCCAGCAACGCTTGCACATCGATCACCAGCACCACGCCGTTCAATGCGCGACGGCTGCGGTTGCGCGTTAGCCAGTCGAGCAGGTGCGACCAAAGGCGCGCATGGGTGCCACTGGGTAACACCGGTTTGACCTTGCCCTGCTGCTCGACGTGTTCAGCCGGTGAAGTCGGGTGGCTGAGAAATTCACCCGGTGGATCAATCAAAACCGCCTCGTCACCGATCCACCAGTCCACCGGATAGGCCAGTTGCTCTTCCTGATGGGCCCTGACCCCAGCCTTGGTCACATGGGACAAGGCGAAGCTCTGGTTGGAGCGCGTGATCAGGCTGGTCTTGCCGGCATTTTCCTCGCCGAGCACCAGGTACCACGGCAGCTGATAGAGCGAACGGCGGCGCTCCATATTGTTGAGCAAATTGCCCAGGCTGCGGTCCAGTGCTCGCTCCTGCCCCTCGATATAAGGCAAGCAGGGATCGGCCAGCACCGCCGCCTCATGCTGGCGCTCAACCTGCAAACGCTGATAACGATTGCGCACCCGCCACGCCCAGATCAGCAGCGGCACCACCAGCACCACGACACTGGCCGACACGCGCATCGCCAATTCACCCAGCGGCTGACGCTCGCGCCAGACCCACTGCGGGCCCAGCCACCAGATGGCGATCAACAAAAACACCACGCCCAGCAGCACCAGTAAGGGCACCGCCTGGTTGAACTGACGCAGCACCGGCAGGCCCCAGCGTTTGAGGTAACCCCAGACCATCCCCATAAATCGCTCCTACTCCTTAACCGCTTTGATCAAATGACTGTCGTCGATGGGTTGCGCCACTTTCCGGTACAACTCCGGCTCCCACCCCTGCGCCGTGGTCTCGCGCATCAGTCGCGCAACGTTGGCGTACAGGTCGTCCGCTAGCCACGACAGGCCGCGCGAGGCCAGCAAGTCGGCGGCAATCACAGTGGCGTAGCTGCGCTGACGCGGGGCGTCTTGGGTGGCGTGCAGTTCCTGCAGGCGTAGCAGCACCACTTCCACGCCTTCGGTGTTGAGTTGGCTGGCCAGTTCGTCGCGCAAGCCGGCGTATTCCTGCACCGGGCTGCCGGTGGTTTGCGCCTGGTCGGCGCCGGTGATCCATGCCTGGGTTTGCGCATCCACGAACGGTGTGCCGTCGCTGAAACACAATTCCAGCAAGGCCGGCAAACGGCAGACAAACCGCTCGCAGGTCTGGCGAATGGCGGCCGCCACTTCTTCCATCGCCAGGCGCGAGGCGACCTCGGCGGCCAGGTAACTGCCACGCAGCCAGTACGGCGAGGCGCAGACGCTTTTTTCGAGGCGCAGCAACAGATTCGGCTCAATGGCGTTGTGGTTCAGCGCGTCCTGATAGCCATCGACGATATCCTTGGGCACAGCGGTCAATTCGGTGCGACGGTCGCGGGTGATGAGCGGCGCAGTACGCAAATGCGACCACAGGCCAAAGCGGCGCAGTTGGTAGCCGGTGGGGTCGTAGGGGTCTTGCTGGTTGATCTGCTCGGCCATGCTCAACACGGCGCGGCGCTGTTCGCGCTCATTGCTCGGCGCTTGCGGTTTGGGGCTGTTGAAAAAGGCTGACTCCAGCGCGCTGCCGGAGGTGGCCGCACGGGCGGGCTCAGTGGCAACGACCGGCTCGCTGTATTTGTCCAACTGGCGTTGCAACGCGTCCAACGGGGCCGGGTCGAGCTTGGCGCTTTCGACACAGCGTTGCAGGTTGGCCAGGGCCAGTTCCGCCGCGGCTTGGTAGGCCGGCTCAAAACTGCTGCGCTCCAGGGTCGGCAACACCTGACCCAGGTCGCCCAACAGGCGCTGCACTTGCTTGCGTTTGTTGAGATAGCCGGTGGGACCGGGCTTGGGATGAGCGCTGTCCCAATACAGTTCGACCATGCCAGCCAACAAACTCAGGGCATCGGCCCAGCGCGCCCATTGCCGGGTGCGCAGCCACACCACTTGCAGGTGCGCGACGACGCGCCAGTGCTTGCACTGGCTCGCCAGGTATTGGCGGGAGGCTTCGTCGATATACGGCCAGTCGATATCGCCTTCACGCAGGCCGCCGAGCTTGACCATCTCCTGGTCGATGGCCTGGTAGGTTTCATCCTCCACATCGAAATGCCCGGCAGGTTGCTCCGGGTCGATGGGGGTCAGCAGCAGCTTGACGGTGTCCGCCGGCACGTCGATTACCAGCGACATACTTGGCGCTCCTGTTCGATCAGCTCACCCAGCCCTTCAGCGTCGAAGACCAGGCCGTGCAGCCGCGGATAGTCGCTCTCCAGACGTAGACGCTGGCCGCCACCCATGTTGCGCAACAAGGCAATCGCCTGTAGCCCGCGTCCGGCATCGACCACCAGGCCCGCGTCGTCCAGCACCTGCCACTGATAGGCCTCGGAGACCGGCCGTTCATCTTTGAACAATTGGATGCGAATCTTGTTGGGCTTGGCTGGCTCATCCAGCACCAGTTGCAGGCGCGAGATTTTCGATTCGCAACTGATGGCAAGGTAAGGCCGAGGCGGTAGCGCGCCCAACGCTGGGGCCGAGATCACCAGCCGCTGTTGCTGGTCGTTGTCCGGCTCCGGGAATGACGACAACAGAAAACGCTGATCCTCGGGTGGACGCTTGGCCTCATTACGCTGCACCAGATCGACAATCGGCAGCACCCGACCCAGGGCACGTGGCGGCGCAGGCGGCTGATGAATCGGCGTGCCGGCCGCGAGATCAAAGCATTCCAGGCGCTTCAAGGGCGAGACGATGGCAGGGCAATCCTGGGTCGCTGCCTGCGCCTCCATTACCGCCACAATCGTCAGGCAGAGCGCCCATTTCCCTCCTCGCCATCCGTTGCGCATCAACGCCTCCTGAATATGCCTCGTCGAATCCAAACCGGATATTTTTCAACTGTCGAACTAATGTGGCCTAGACCGAAAGTTAAATTTATTAACTTGCAAAGCGTCACCCGCCCTCAATGGATAGGCAAGTAAAAGACGCGCAACACACTGCCAAATCGAGAATAAAAAGAGGCATCTTTCAGATAGCTCCATAGCGAGCGTAGGAATTTTAGAAACTCTTCTCGAAATGCTTTTTCCTACATCCAAATCCCACGAATCGCGTCCATATCGTCCTACAAGACAAACCTTGTAACAGCTGGTTCTAATACGCCGACCTTACGAAAAGGATTTTTCCCATGTCGAAAACTCACGGTTCTGTCGCGCCAAGAGAACGCATCAACATCAAGTACGTCCCGGCCACAGGCGATCAACAGTCTGAAGTTGAGTTACCTCTGAAGTTGCTGATCACTGGTGATTTCAAAGGCCACGGCGAACTTATCGTCTTGGAAGACCGGCAAGCTGTCCGTATCGACAAGGACACTTTCAACGACGTACTGACCAAAGCCGAAGTTGCTCTTGACATGGCGGTGCCGTCTGTTTTGAACAACGACCAAGACACCGACTTGAACGTGCAACTTCAATTCAAAAACATCAATGACTTCGGCCCCGATGCGGTCGTCCGCCAAGTACCGGAGTTGAACAAGTTGCTGGAACTGCGCGAAGCCTTAGTTGCGCTCAAGGGCCCGATGGGCAATGTTCCGGCCTTTCGTAAACACCTGCAAAACCTGCTGACCGATGAAACCGCCCGTCAACGCCTGGCCAGCGAACTGAACCTGGTGCTAGACGCGCCCAACAACTGACTTGAACGCCCTTCTCAACGGAGTACTCCCCATGCCTATGGAAAGCGCCGCCGCCCAAGTATTGGTGGCTGAAGAACCGCTGTCGTTGCTCGACCAACTGCTGGCCAACACCACCATTCGCCCGTCCCAGGAAGGCTACGCCGTCGCCCGTCAAGGGGTGGCCGCGTTCATCAGCGAGATCCTGCAAAGCGGTGATCACCAGCAGCCGGTCAACAAGCACCGCGTCGACCAGATGATTGCTGAAATCGACCGCGCCCTGGGTAAGCAGATGGACGTGATCCTGCATCAGCCGCAGTTCCAGCAACTGGAATCGGCGTGGCGTGGGCTGAAGCTGCTGGTGGATCGCACGGACTTTCGCGAAAACATCAAGCTGGAAATGCTGCACGTCACCAAAGAAGAGCTGCTGGACGACTTCGACAACGCCGGCGACATCACCCGCAGCGGCTTGTACAAACACGTCTACACCGCCGGCTATGGCCAGTTTGGCGGCGAACCGGTGGGCGCCATCGTTGGCAACTACACCTTTGGCCCCAGCTCGCCGGACATCAAGTTGCTCAGTTATGTAGCCTCCATCGGCGCCATGTCCCATGCGCCGTTTGTCTCGGCGGCCGGGCCTGAACTGTTCAACCTGGAAGGCTTCCAGGGCCTGCCCGACCTCAAGGAGGTCAGCGACATTTTCGAAGGCCCACGCCACACCAAATGGCGCAGCCTGCGTGAATCCGAAGACGCCCGCCACCTGGCCCTGACCCTGCCGCGCTTTTTGCTGCGCCCGCCCTATAGCACCGACGACAACTCAACGCGCAGCTTCGGCTACGACGAAACCGTCGACGGCAACCACGACAATTACCTGTGGGGCAACACGGCATTCCTGATGGCTTCGCGCATCACCGACAGCTTCGCCCGCTACCGCTGGTGCCCGAACATCATCGGCCCGCAATCCGGCGGCGCGGTGGATGACCTGCCGGTGCACCTGTATGAATCCCTCGGCCAATTGCAGGCCAAGATCCCGACCGAAGTGCTGATTTCCGACCGCAAGGAATTCGAGCTGGCCGAAGCCGGGTTTATCCCGCTGACCATGCGCAAGGACAGCGACAACGCCGCGTTCTTCTCCGCCAACTCGGTGCAAAAACCGAAGAACTTCCCCAAGACCCGCGAAGGCCAGGAAGCCCAGACCAACTACAAGCTCGGCACCCAGTTGCCGTACCTGTTTATCGTCAATCGCCTGGCCCACTACATCAAGGTGCTGCAACGCGAACAGATCGGCAGTTGGAAGGAACGCCAGGACCTGGAGCGCGAGCTGAACGACTGGCTCAAGCAGTACATCGCCGACCAGGAAAACCCTTCGTCCGATGTACGCAGCCGTCGCCCCTTGCGCGCCGCAAAAGTCGTGGTGCAGGACGTGGAGGGCAATCCAGGCTGGTATCAGGTGTCGTTGGCCGTGCGCCCGCACTTCAAGTACATGGGCGCCAACTTCGAGATCTCACTCGTTGGTCGGCTGGACACCCAGTAAATGGGCGCCAGCCTGTTCGAACGCCTGGAACCCGACGCACCGCGCTACCGCCAAGGCTGCGCGGATGAACAGGCGCGCCAGCGTGTCGAGGCAATCAAACGCCACTTGGAACAGGTGCTCAACTCACGCCAGGGCTGCTCGCAAAGCAGTCCTGAACTGGGCCTGCGCGATTTCAACGGCGTCACCCAGGCCAGCAGTGATCTGGTGGTAGCGATCAGCGCCGATATCCGGCGCTCGGTAGAAGCGTTTGAACCGCGCATCAAGGTCACGGGCGTGCGCTTTCAGCCCGACCCTGACCTGCCGCTGGAGCTGAACTTTCGCCTGGATTGCCAGGTACAGGTCAACCACAAGGAAGAACAGGTGCAGATCGAGGTGGCCATGCACGGCCGCGACGGCTACACCCGCGTGAGATGAGGATGCAATGGACTTGAAACAACGCTTTGCCGAGGAGTTGCGCTACCTACGCGAACTCGGCCGCGAGTTTGCCGAGGACAACCCGCAGCTGGCGCAGTTTCTTGGCGACAAGGCCGGTGACCCGGATGTGGAGCGGCTGTTGGAAGGCTTTGCCTTCCTCACCGCCAAGCTGGGCATGAAGATCGACGACGATTTGCCGGAGCTGACTCATCCGCTGTTGCAGATGCTCTGGCCCAATTACCTGCGGCCCCTGCCCAGTGCGACCATCATCCGCTTCGCGCCACTGCCCAATGCGATCAGTCAACGCAAGGTGATTCCCAAAGGGACGCGACTGTTTGCCAACCCCGTGGACGGCGTCTCCTGCGAGTTTCGTACCTGCACCGACGTCAACCTGTACCCGTTAGCGTTGCACGAAGTCAGCGATGCCCACAGCCGCGAAGCCTCGACACTGCGCATCGACCTCAATGTGTTGACCCAGCAACCGCTCGACAGCCTTGAGTGCGACCAGTTGGACTTTCACTTGGGCGGCGACACTGCCACCGCACTAACGTTGTATCTGTGGCTGGCCCATTACCTCAAAAGCGTCACGTTGTACGTCAACAACACGCCTTATCGCCTGAACCCCGACGAGCTGGGCTTTCCAGGCTTCACTCCCGAAGAGGCATTGCTGTCCTACCCGCGCAACGTCTTCGATGGCTACCGCATCCTGCAGGAATACTTTGTGTTCCCGCAGCGCTTCCACTTTTTCAGCCTGACCCGACTGGCCAAGGTCTGGCCGGCGGTCAGCACGGGACAGATTCGCTTCGAGTTTCAGTTCTCTCGGCCGATGCCGGTCAATACGCATTTGCGCACATCAGACCTTCACCTGTTCTGTGCGCCGGCGGTCAATCTGTTCCGCCACGATGCCGAACCCATCATGCTGGATGGACGCAGCCAGGAACGTCGTATCAGCCCCACGGGCAACCGCCACGATGCCTACGAGATTTTCAGTGTCGATCACGTGGCCGGTTGGAATGCCGTTGACAAGGAGCGCACCGGCGATCCATTGCGGCGCTTCACCCCGTTCGAATCGTTCCAGCATGAGATCGAACATGCCCGGGGCCTCACGGCGCTGTATTTCCGCACGCATATCGAGGAGTCCCACGGGCGTGAAGGCTTGCGTCATCGCATCGCCTTTGTGCGCGGCGATGAAAGCCTGTATATCGGCGAAAACGAGGCAGCTTCGATCGAATTGACCTGCACCAACCGCGACCTGCCGCAGTTGCTGGGCGTGGGTGATGTGTCGCTGTCCACCGAGGCCACCCCGTCGTTTGCCACCTATACCAACCTGATCGCGCCGACTCGAAGCTACCGGCCGGTGCTGGACAGCAGCCTGCACTGGACGCTGATTTCCAACCTGTCGCTGAACTACTTGTCGTTATTGTCGGCCGAGCCGCTCAAGGCGGTCATCCGCGCCTATGACTTTGCTGCCCTGCACGACCTGCAACAGGCCCGCGCTACCCGCAAGCGCCTCAACGGTATCCAGAATGCCGTGACCACCCCCATCGACTGGCTGATGAAGGGCCAGCCGGTACGTGGCGTGCAGACCCGTTTGCAACTGGACCAGACCGCCTTTCTCTGCGAAGGCGAGCTGTACCTGTTCGCCAGTGTGCTTTCGCACTTCTTCGCCCTCTACGCGAGCATCAACTCCTTCCACCGCCTGGAAGTGATCAATACCACTAACAACGAGTGCTACGAATGGCCACTGTTGACCGGCAGACAACCCGTGATCTAGCCGATGTGCTGCTGGCCGACGCGCGGAACTACTCGTTTCACCGTCTGCTGGAGCATCTGCACGCTTTGCACGGCGATGACCTGGAGGCGCAGCCCTTGAGTGCGGCGGCGAGACGCCGCGTGCGCCTGCAAAGCCATGCGGGGTTGGGCTTTCCGGCCTCCGACGTGGTCGAGGCGGCACGCATTGAGGAGGACCGCGAAGAGGTGCGCTATCGCTTGCAGACCAGCTTCTTTGGCCTGCACGGTACCGACTCGCCCTTGCCCGGTTATTACCTGGACCGCCTGGCCTACGAGCAGGCCCAGGAGCGCGGGATTCGCCCGGCGTTCATGGATTTTTTCAATCATCGCTTGCTGACCCTGCTGCACACCAGCTGGCGCAAGTACCGCTACTACATTCGCTTTCAGGCCGAGGCCAGCGACCGCTTTTCGCGCTACGTATTCTCCATGGTCGGGCTGAACGACAACGACCTGCGTGGTGCGACGCCGCTGCCGTGGGGGCGCCTGCTGAGCTTTGCCGGATTGATTGCCAGCCGTAGCCGGTCGCCCTCGGTGGTATCCGGCATTGTCGAGCATTGCTTCGATTTGCACGGCGTATACATCCGTGAATTCGAGGCGCGCTCGGTGAGTTTGGACCAACGCCAGCGCCTGTCACTTGGCAAAGCCAACGGTGTTCTCGGAAGCGATTTCGTGGTGGGTGACCGCAGCAAGACCCGCGCCAGCAAGTTCACCCTCGTCATTCCCAACCTGACCCAGGCGCGCTTTCGGCAGTTTTTGCCCAGCGGCGATCAGTTCGGGCGATTGCGTCAATTGATGGATTTTCTGCTGCGCGATGCCACCGCCTACGACCTGGAACTGGGGCTTCGCGAAGAAGATGTACCGCCGTTCAACCTGCAACGCGCCAGCGGCACCCACCTAGGCTGGACCAGCTTTATCGAACATCAGGAACACTGCCACCCCGTCGTGGTGCGGATTCGGGGGCGCGCATGAAGCTGACCCTGGTCATCAACAATCCTGCGCAGTTGTTGCACGGGTATTTGCCCCTTCACCGGTTTGGCCCACAGGGCGGCAGCATCGGCAGTGCCGCAACGGACTGGCGCCTGGAAGATCGCCACAACAGCGTGCGGCCCAACCACTGCGACATCCGCGTCATCGAAGGGCGCTTCTGCGTGATCGACCGCAGCGGTAGAACCTATGTCAACGGTCACGATCTGCCGCTTGAGCGCCATGTTGCGATAAGCCTCAACGACGGTGATCGGTTGCAGATTGGTGCGTATCAGGTCGCGGTGCAGTTGGGCGAACAACCCCCAGGACAGCATTCGCTCGATGAACTTCTCGGCGACCATGCTGAGGGCATGCACGTGTGGCATCAGGAAGACCTGCCGAGTCGGCCACAGGCGGACAGGCGACCTGCCAGTTGCCCGGAGTTCGAGCGCCTTTGCCAACCAGTGGATTTGACGGAGCAAGGCGATCCGCTGCGAGCGATGCGTAAGGCCCCGCCGCTTGAGCCGCTGGCAGATATTAGCGCGCCTGCACACAAGCGCAGCGTCAGCCTGTTCAGCAACCTGCGTCTAGGCACCCTGTTGCTGGCCTGCCTGACCCTCGGCGGCTGCACCATGCTCGGCAAGATCGGCCAGGTGATCTGGACGCCCTCCATCCCGGTCGGCGGCCCCGACGATCAGCCCAGCCGCTACTCCCTGAGCCTGTACGCCAGCGACGACGTCAACCCACGCCTGATCAGCACCGGCACGGCACTGGATGAAGACGCGAGCCGTTCGCCCTACACCCTCAACGTGCAGGCAACCAGCCCGCAAGCCCTGACGGACAAAGTACAAACCTTGCTCAGTCACCTTTACGAAAGCGTACCGGCCCAGTCGCCATTGAGCGAGGAGCCAGCAACCGTCGTACCGATGTCGCCCATCGAAGACGCGCTGTTGGGCGACTACGACGCTCAAGGCGTGAGCCTGACCACCCCCTGGGGCAACCCGGCGCTGGCGCATGTTGCCACGCCCATTGCCTTCAAGGTCTTGCAGTTGACCGACGACTCGCTGCTGGTCAACGCCAGCCCTCAGGCCATGGCCGAAGACCTGAAAAAGACTTTGGGTAGCACCTACATCCGCGCCGACGACTACCTGCTCCAGCCCGGCCAATTCAAATTCATCGACCTGCGCGCCCTGAATGAAGACACCCGGTTTATTGCGGTGATTGCCAGCTACCACAACACCGATGTCGGCCAGTGGAAACAGCGCCTGCGCGTCGAACCCAAAGGCCGCCAATACGCCGTACTGGTGCAGTTGGATGCCGCCCAGGTCAGCCTCAAGGGAGAAACCCGATGACGCCATTTTCAGCCGCTTTTGCCCCGAGTAACCACCGATGAGTTCACGCAACCCCGTCATCTGGCATGAAGGTTTGTTCGTCAAACCCCAGCACTTCCAGCAACAGGCCCGCGCCGCCGAAGCCGCCGTGCATCAGCGCCTGCACAGCCTCAACGATGCGCTCTATGGCTTCAGCGAGCTGGCGTTGAACGACGAATACCTGAGCTTCGGCAAAATCGCCATCACCCAGGCACGCGGGATCATGCCCGACGGCAGCGTCTTCGATATTCCCCACGACCTGGCGCCGCCCTCCCCGCTGGAGATCGCTGACAGCAGCGCGGTCGGCCAGATCGTCTATCTGACCCTGCCGCTACGCTCCAACGGAGCCCTCGAAGTGCGCTGGCCCGACCAGTACGGCAACAGCCGCTACATCGCCCGCCGCGAGGAAATCCGCGACACCCACAGCGATGACGGCGATCAGGTCGGCATGGACCTGGCCGTACCCAACCTGCAACTGATGCTCGAACGCAGCGACCGCAGTGCCTTTACCGGCATTGCCCTGGGCAAAATCAAGGACAAGCGCCCGGACGGCAGCCTGGTGATGGACGAGCATTTCTACCCCACCAGCCTGTCTCTGCAAGCGGTGCCGGCGCTGCACCGCTACCTGGGTGAAGTCGCCGGGTTGATGCGTGAACGCGCCAAGAACCTGGTCCAGCGTATCGGTTCACCGGGGCAGTCGGGGGTGGCTGACGTCACCGACTTCAACCTACTGCAAACCCTCAACCGTTTGTTTCCGTTGTTCCAGCACCTGGCCCGGCAGCGCCAGGTCCACCCGGAGCGGCTGTACATTGCACTGGCCCAGGCCTGCGGCGAACTGGTGACCTTTACCGACGAAGGTCACCTGCCCCAGGAATACTCGGCCTACCAGCACGACAACCTGCGCGACTCCTTCCAGCTTCTGGAACACACCCTGCGCCGCGCCTTAGGCACGGTGCTGCAACCGCGTGCGGTGTCGCTGCCGATTGTCGTTCAGCAATACGGCGTGCGTACTGCCGCATTGAACGACAAGCGCCTGCTGGACAACGCCGAATTCATCCTCGCCGTGCGTGCCGAACTGCCGGCGGAGACCCTGCGTCAGCAACTGCCCCGGCAGATCAAGATCAGCTCCACCGAAGGCCTGGAACAACTGGTCAGCCTGCAACTGCCGGGCATTCCATTGCGGCCGCTGCCAGTGGCGCCGCGGCACCTGCCATTCCATGCAGGTTTCAGCTACTTCGAACTCGACCGCCATCACCCCGCCTGGCAAAGCCTGAGCAGTGGTAGCGGGTTCGGTTTCCATATTGCTGGTGAATTCCCGGAGCTGGAATTGCAGTTCTGGGCGATCAGGAGTGAGAGAGATGAATGATATGAAGAACAGCGCCAACTCTGAGCCAGACACCAACACGCCGGTGTTTGACGAGTTGGTGCAGCACGCCAGAAGCAAACCCGAACCTGTCGAACCCGCGCAGACAAAACCAAAACCGCCCGTGCTGCTCGCCGACCCTGAATACGACTTGCGCGGCGTGGCCTGGAACCCGCTGTGCGATGCCGCCACGCCGCTGATCGGCCTGGTCATCCGCCTGCGCCGCCTGGACCACCACGACGACGTACCTGCGCTGTACCAAAGCGTCAGCAACCAGATCACCACAATCATGGAAGAAGTCAGCCAACTCGACGACGACGCCGGCATGCTCAAGGCCTACTCCTACAGCCTGTGCCTGCTGGTGGACGAAGTGGTCATGCGCACCACCTGGGGCAGGCTCTCCACCTGGAGCGCGCGCTCGTTGCTCAGCCAGTTTCATAACGAAACCCAGGGCGGCGAAAAGTTCTTCACCGTCATGAACAACATGATCCCCGAAGCCGCCCGTTACCAGCATGTGTTGGAGTTCATGTACCAGTGCCTGATCTCCGGCCTCAAGGGCAAATATGGCACCCATATCAAGGGCGATGACGAAATACAGAAAATCATCGACCAACTGCACGGCCTATTGCGCCCCCTGCGCGGCGAGACGCCCAAGCGCCTGACCGACCCGCTGAAAAACGTCGCACCGCGCAACTACCGGATCAAACGCGCCTGGCCGTTGTGGACGCCTTGGGCCATGGCCGCCGTCGTGCTGACGGTCGCCTACACGATCTACTCAATCCGCCTGAACACCATCACCCAGCAAGTGCTGGTGTCGCTGGAGCGGGTGCTGCACCTGTAACCGATTTTCAGCGCGCTTATCCCGAGCGCCTGCAAAGCATGGCCGTGTCGGCCATAACCTGCGGCCCCCAAGGGCCGTTCACTTGATCGCGACAAGGAGCTTGTCATGCCAACACCCGCGTACATCAGCATCCACGGCAAAAACCAGGGCCATATCACTAAGGGCGCCTTCACCGCTGACTCGGTGGGCAACGTTTATGTAGAAGGCCACGAAGACGAAATCCTCGCCCAGGAAATCGACCACCAGATCGCCGCCCCCACCGACCCGCAAAGCGGTCAGCCTTCGGGCCAGCGCGTGCATAAGCCGCTGATTTTCACCAGCGCCTTGAGCAAGGCATCCCCCCTGCTCTACCAGGCCCTGGCCACCGGCGAAATGCTGCCGACCGTTGAAGTGAAGTGGTTCCGCACTTCGGGCGACGGCAAGCAAGAGCACTTCTTCACCACCAAACTGGAAGACGCGACTGTCGTCGATATTCACACCGTACTGCCCCACGCGCAAAACAGCAGCAACGAAAACTACACCCAACTGATCAAGACCAGCCTGGCTTATCGCAAGGTCAGTTGGACCCATGTAGTGGCCGGCACAGAAGCCTCGGACGACTGGCGCAAGCCGGCTTAATCGCCAACCGGCACGTTCCGCCGCACAGGCGGCGGAATGTTCAGTGCCCACTGATTGATCAACTGACCCTCATTCACCACAAGGAGGTTCCATGCCCCGTCAAAGCGACCTGCGTTACACCTTCGAACCGCTGCGGGGCGATCCCTTCGAAGTGGTCTCGTTCACCCTCGAAGAAGGCCTGTCCCAGCCGTTCAAACTCGAGCTGGAGCTGGTCAGCCATCACCCGGCTATCGACTTCTACCGCATGCTCGACCTTGCCGCCGTGTTCACCATCTGGCGCGACGACACCCCGGTACGTTACGTCCACGGTTTGGTCAGCCTGTTCCAACAAGGCGACACCGGCTTTCGCCGCACCCGCTACACCGCCGTGATCGAACCGACACTGAAGCGTTTCGATCTGCGCTCCAACTGGCGCATCTTCCAGGCCCAGACCGTGCCCGACATCATCATCAGCATGCTGGCCGAGCAGAAACTGACCGACATCCGCAGCGAAATCTGCTTCGAGCACCAACCTCGCGAATACTGCGTACAGGCCGGCGAAACCGATCTCGACTTCATCGCCCGCCTCGCCGCCGAGGAAGGCCTGCTCTACACCTTCGAACACCGCGCCGACGGCCACACCCTCGTCCTCACCGACCGCGTCGGCGGCCTGGGCACCATCGGCACGCACACCGACTGCCCGGTGATCTACCAGCCCATGGGTGGCGGCGATTCCATGGAACCGGCGTTGACCCGCTTCCACTACACCGAACAAGTGCGCACTGCGCGCCAGGTGCAGCGCGACTACACCTTCACCCACCCGCGCTACAACCAGCAGCACACCGCCACCGGCGATCAGGACTTGAATAACCAGCACAAGGATTACGAACGCTACGACTATCCCGGGCGCTACAAACGCGATATCGCTGGCAAGCCTTTTACCAAAACCCGCCTTACCGCCCTACGTAACGACGCCAAACTGGCCCATGTGGAAGGCGACGACGAACGCCTGCAACCGGGGTTGGCCTTCGACCTCAAGGATCATCCCCGTGACGATTTCAATGATCGTTGGCGCACCATCGCCATCAAGCATGAAGGTAAGCAGCACACCAGCCTGCAGGAGGAATCCTTTGGTAGCGGCCTCGGTACGTCTTATTCGTTGAAAGCCAGCGCCATCCGCTGGACTTCGGATTGGAAAGCGCCGCTGCGTGCCAAACCCTGCATTGACGGCCCACAGATCGCCACGGTGGTTGGGCCGTCAGGGGAGGAGATTTATTGCGATGAATGGGGCCGGGTGAAGGTGCAGTTCCCGTGGGATCGCGCGAACAAAAACAATGATCAGAGTTCGTGTTGGATTCGAGTGGCTCAAGGCTGGGCCGGTGCGACCTGGGGCGCCATGGCGGTGCCTCGGGTCGATCAGGAACTGATCATCAGCTTTTTGGATGGCGATCCGGACCAGCCTATTGCCACGGGCCGCACCTACCGCGAGACCAATTTACCGCCGTACCAGCTGCCCAAACATAAAACGCGGATGACTATTAAAAGCCAAACCCATAAGGGTGCAGGTTTCAACGAGCTGCGCTTTGAGGATGAGCTGGGGCACCAAGAGGTGTTCATCCATGCCGAAAAAGACAAGAACGTCCATATCAAAAACAACAACGGCATCTTCGTCGGCAACGACCGTAAAGAGCGGGTCGAACACAACGAAACCGTATCTATCGGCGACCACCGCACCGAAGACGTCGGCCAGAACGAAACCATCAGCATTGGTGCCAACCGCAGCGTAACCATCGGTGGCAACAAGGCCGAGACCATCAAATTGGCCAAAGCCGAAACCATCGGTTTAGCCAAGGCGCTGACCATTGGCGC
>NZ_FNOX01000014.1 GCF_900107155.1 Pseudomonas salomonii | reverse complement strand
GGCTATGTGGTGTCCGGTGTCACTGCTGGCTTGACTGCTGGTGTTTATGACAAGTGGACCAGCACCCAGACCGGTACTTCCACCGCACTACCCAACACTGGCGCGGTAGCTACCACAAGTCCGTTGAGTACTTGGCAAGGGGTGGGGCAGTTCACGGCCAACCAGGTACTGCAAAACGGTACATCAGTCTTGGTGGATCGCGCGCTCGGAGGGGAAGCCCGTCTTGGGGACGCGTTGCAAAATAGCTTGGCCAATGCATTTGCGGCTTATGGATTTAACCTGGTCGGAGATGTTTCCAAGGGCCGGTTTACAGAGGGTGGCATTACCAAGATTGGGTTGCATGCCTTGATGGGCGGGTTGGCAGCTGAGGCTTCTGGAGGCGATTTCCGCACAGGCGTCCTGGCGGCTGGCGTAACTGAAGCATTGGTAGATAGCCTCGCCAAGAACTACGCCGATATGCCCGATGACCAGAAGAAAGGTTTGCTGGTCATGAACTCGCAGTTGATTGGTGTGCTTGCGGCTTCGGTACTAGATGGTGCTGATGCGAAAAGCCTGCAGACTGGAGCGTGGGTGGCGGGTACTGCGACCCAGTACAACTATCTGAATCATCCAGAAGTAGATGATTTGGTGAAAGACTTAAAAGGATGTCGGGGGGCGGGAGATCCCGATGCATGTCGATCGAAGGTCACCGCGAAATATGAGGGCTTCAGTGATACTAAAACCGGCAGACAGATGCTGGCTTGCGAGGATTACTCAAGCTGTAATGCGTTGCGAACGGATGTCGAAGGTGGTACGAAAGCACTCGACACCTATGACGTTAGCGGTGATCTGAATCCGAAGGAGAAGGAGATTGTTCAAGGCTTCATAGATAAAAATCAGGATGATCTACGTCTGACGGTGCAGAAAACGACCCAAGCTACGAATGCGGAAGTTGCTGGTATCGTTCTTTCGGGAGGGCTGGGGGCTGGCGCTAAGGTCGTAGCTGAGTCTGCTGGAGCAAAAAGTGCTCTGAACAAATCTTTGCTTGATGAATTATCTGCTAAGGGCGTGAAATTTACCCCTGAAAATGTTGTTGCAACGGCTCGAAGTCCTAGCGGACAGGTTCTTTTCTTAGAGACTGGAAACTCAAAAGCGGGGTTGCAACACATTATCGAGGAGCATGGTAGTCAGTTCGCTCAGATGGGAGTGTCGAATGCTCAGATTCCAGGGGCTGTAATGAAGGCAGTTTCTGAGGGTAAGCTCGTTGGTTATCAAGGCACCGGAGCTGGGCGGCCAATTTATGAGCTAACAGTTAACGGGCAGACGCAGCACATCGCTGTGACTGTGGGAGGAAACGGATTCATCGTCGGTGCGAATCCAAGGGGTAGTGTCAAGTGAAAGATATAAAGTTGATGGCGGATTATCAGTGTTATCCTCTTTGGAATATGTCCCCTGGTGAATATCGGGATATAGCTCCTAGCGAACTACCGATATCTGAAGAGCTCCAGGTTCGGCTATTAGAATGGGCTGCTACTTACGATGAAACATTGGATCCTGATTACCCGCCAAACTCGGGCTTCAAGAACGAAGGGTTAGAACGTAAGTTTAAGCTGGAGGGAGAGCTATTGGTCGAATGTTTGAGAAATGAGCTTGGTCCGGCTTACTCTGTTTTTATTAAAATTTAGTTGAAGTAAAAGGGGGCGGGATCCTAAGGGATCCCCACAAATTCCCCCTAAGCTCTGAGCTTGATGGCATACCTCATCGAAAAAGAGACCGATTTATTTAAGCAACAAAGAACCTCGGAAAACTAAATAAAAGAAGCGGGTTGCTTTTGCACTTTCTTGTTAGGTCGCCAAACCTGATCGCCATATGGGCGACGGGCCGGACTACAGGCCCCGCGCCCAACCCCCCGCAAGGCATCAAAGTCTTGGCCACGCACAACGCTTCACGTATTCGTCCCCGCGGCCGATACCCTGGCGATGATTAAACGCATCAAAGAACCCGCGCCGGCCAATCGCTGGCGCTCTCAACCCGCTCTACCGTCACACCACAAGGAAGAAGTACATGATCAAGCTGTTCTGCAAAGCTGCTGTTGTATTGTCCCTGGCCACGCTGTTTGGCTGCTCCTCGACGCCGTCGGTGGAGAAGATGCAGGCTGACGTGGCGAACTACTCGTTGCCCAAGGCCGCCGTCGCCGATAAAGGCCTGGTGTATGTCGTGCGCCCAAGCAACGTGGGGATGATGGTGCGGTTCAACGTGTTCCTGGATGACAAGGAAGCCGACTCGGAGATGGGTTACAACCGTGGTAACCAGTACATTTATTTCTTCGTGTCGCCGGGCCAGCACGTGATCAGTTCCAAAGCTGAAAACTGGGCTGACATGCCGATCAACGTCAAGGCCGGTGAGGTGGTTTACCTCAAGCAGGAAGTCGAAATGGGCTTCGCCGTGGCGCGCAACAGCCTCAAAGTGCTGAGCGATGTGGAAGGCCGTTATCTGGTCAAGGACGCGTCGTTGGGTACCATTGCAAAAGAAAGCAAGTGAGTTAAAAAGCGCTTGAGGCGGCCGGGCGCTGAGCTTGGCCGTTGTTGCTGTTTACATAAGTCGGAGTGACACCGTATGGACGCAATTACCCCCGCTAAACGGCCGACTATTCTGGCCAGCATCGGCCGTCGCCTGCTGGCCCGAATCATCGACTCTGGCATCGCGGTGCTGATTTTTTTCATCGTCAAGTTCGGCGCCGAGGTGCTGTCGGCGTCCGTCCCCGCCGTGACGGCCAAGGGCGGGTTCATTGCGGCGTTTTTCGCAGGTTTTGCCTACCTCTTGCTCGCAGACGCGCTGCCCAATGGCCAGAGCCTGGGCAAGCGCTTGCTCAGCATCGCGGTCGTCGACCGTAAAACCCGTAAGGGCTGCCGCATTTCTCAGTCATTCACCCGCAATGCCGGGGTGCTGGTGATCATCGACTGGGTGTGGATTTTTCTTGAGTCCAGAACCCGCCTCGGCGATATGTTCGCCAAGACCATCGTGATTCAAACCGGCAACTTGACCAAGGTACGCAGTCTTGCCGACATCTATGACGACGGGAAGTCCGGCACTGCTTGATGCGGAGTAGGGAACAAATTTATTTTCCACCCATCTGCAGGTTGCTATTTTCTAAGCATGGAGAAAAAATCTGTACCCTTTTTTATATAGAGATTCTAGATAAGAAGTGAAAGCTCTTATGGATAGCTCTTGGTTTGATGAAAGCGTAAAACCACGTTTGAAGGGGTTTTCTCTAGAGTACTCATCATTTGCTGATGGAGATTTTGGTGGCCTTGAAAGGATAGAGCTGGAAGGGTTCAATAAGCTAGGGACTGTCGAATTTTGGTCTAAAGGTTGGGTGAGTATTGATATATATGACTTGACCATTGATTATCAGGTTATGAATGTGTTGCTCTCTCCAGAAGAGGGGGAGTCTGTTTCTCAGGCATTTGATAGGTTTATAAGTATATTGACGCAGGATGTTTGATGGTACTAATGGTTTTATAGGAAGAGGCGAATTTGGAAGGAAAAACTGGGGTCAGAACCTGAGGGGCCCCCGATTCTTCCTTCTAAAACTCATTAAGTTACAACTGTTGAAAAAACCTTCCTGAATCGGCAAATTGGCTCATGAGGGAAAGTGCTCAGTTCGGCTTGCTGCCTACGGCGGTGTATCAGCCATTAATCCCGCACTGACACACCGCCTTCGCAGGCAAGCCAGCTCCCACAGTTGGTTTGTGGTGTGTCAGCAGGTTTTGGGTTGCAGGCACTCCAGTGCACGGTCGGCCAGGGTTTGGGCCATGTCGATCAGGTGTTCGGTGGCACCGGCCATGTGGCGTTGATAGCCTGTCAGGCCTTGGGTGGTGTCGGCTGCGGTGGCGGCTGCGCAGCGCAGCAGGTCGCAGAGTTGGGCGAGGGCGTCTTCGAAGCTGAGGTCGTGATGCACCGTAAAGGACTGCGGTGAGGTGGGTTGCAAGTAGTGGCTCAGGGCGCGTTCAAGTATTTCGCGGCTGGGGGTGAAGCGCGTTGTATTGCTCATGCATAAGCTCCTGATAAGGGGCCTACTTGTTTCAGGTTTCCACACCTGTTCGCTGATAGGCAGCGACAGAGCGAAGGCTAGCGAGTGGCGTGAGCAGGCGCAAGGCCAAAGGATTGTCTAGGAAACTTCCTGCAAGTTAAAGGGATATGGATTGCTGGCCTTTAACACTGCATGTCGATCAGGCAACACCGATCAAAGCTGAGAGGCGGGGTGTTGTGGCGAGCGGGCTTGCCCCGCGTTGGGCTGCGCAGCAGCCCCAGGAGAGTCAACGCGGTTTTCCAGATGTATCGCGTCGTGAGGTGTCAGGGCCGCTTCGCGCCCCAACGCGGGGCAAGCCCGCTCGCCACAAGAAGTCAGCTCCCACAGTTCGGATCGTGGTCAGGCCAGGTATTTGTGGAACCAGCCGAGGGTTCTTTCCCACGCCAGATTTGCCGCCACTTCGTCATACCGTGGCGTTGAATCATTATGAAACCCATGGTTGGCGCCTTTGTAGATATACGCCTCATAGGTCGTGCCCGCCGCTTTCAAGGCTTTCTCGTACACCGGCCAACCTTCGTTGATGCGCGTGTCCAGCTCGCCATAGTGCAGCATGATCGGCGCCTTGATACGTGGCACATCCTTCGCATCCGGCTGCCTGCCGTAGAACGACACCGCTGCGCCCAGTTCCGGATACGCCACCGCCGCCGCATTGGTCACGCCGCCGCCATAGCAGAAGCCGGTAATCCCGACTTTGCCGGTGCTGCTGTCGTGGTGCATCAACCATTCGATGGCGGCGAAGAAGTCGTTCATGAGTTTGGTGGGGTCGACTTTTTGTTGCAGTTCCACGCCTTTTTCATCGTTGCCGGGGTAGCCGCCCACGGAGGTGAGGCCGTCGGGTGCCAGGGCGATGAAGCCGGCTTTGGCCAGGCGGCGGGCGACGTCTTCGATGTAGGGGTTAAGGCCACGGTTTTCGTGCACCACCACCACGGCGGGCAGTTTGCCGCTGGCCTTGGCCGGGCGTACGAGGTAGCCGCGCACGGTGCCGTTGCCTTTGGGCGAGGGGTAGGTGATGTAGTCGGCGACGATGTCCGGGTCGGTGAATTTGACCTGTTCGGCCAGCGCGTAGTTGGGGCTCAGGGCTGCCAGCAGGGCAGAAGCAGTGAGGCCGCCGAAGGTGAACAGCGCGGCGCGGTCGAGGAATTCGCGGCGGTTGAGCTTGCCGTGGGCGTAGCCGTCGTAGAGTTCCAGCAGTTCGGGGGCGAAGTCTTTCGCGGTGAGACGAGTCATCGGAGCAGTCCTCGATTAGCGGTGGTGATCACTGTAGACCAGGATCAACGTTCGCGGCCATGGGCGGAATCCGACAGTTGCCGGGTATCGACGCGCACGAACACCGAGTCGCCGAGGGCGGTGAGCACGTCACCGGCATACACCTCGCAGACCACGCGGCTTTTACGCCCCACGTCGCCTTCAACACGCGCGCGCAGGGTCAGCGTGACGCCCATGGGCGTGGGCTTGATGAATTTGATCCCCAGGTTACCGGTCACGCAGTCGATGCGCGGCAGGCTGCCGGGCTCGCGCTGCTCATTACGGTAGTGGTAGGCCATGGCCGTCCAGTTGGAGTGGCAGTCGACCAGCATGGCGATCAGGCCGCCGTAGACCAGGTCCGGCCAGCCGCTGTATTGAGCTTCAGGCAGGTGCTCGGCGATCACATGGATACCATCGGCATCCCAACGGCTTTTGATGTGCAGGCCATGGGGGTTGCTGCCGCCGCAGCCGTAGCAGATGCCGTCGGGCGCGGTGATGTCCTGCAGGGAAGGGGTGTGCATGCAAAGTCCTTATTGTTTGTTTTGGCGACTACTCTGTTTAGCAGGGCACGCTGCGAAAGGGAATAAAACCATGGCATGGCGTGTTAGCTCAGCACATCTGTTCATTTGTCTTGCGGAGTGTTGCATGAAGCGTCGAATGCCCCCGTGTGTAAGCCTGGCGGTGCTCCTTGGTGTGTTTCTCGGCAACGCGCAGGCGGTGGAATACAAAGACGTCAACCGCACCGCCAGCCAGATCAGTTTTACCTTCCAGCAATTCGGGCAGCGGGTGTATGGCACTTTCAGCGACTTTGAAGGCACCCTGACCTTTGACACGCAAAAGCCCGAGGCGGCCCATGCGTTGCTCAAGATCCAACTGGCGAGCATCGACGCCGGCAGCCAGGACGCCAATACCCAATTGCAGGAACCGGCGTGGTTCGACACCGCGGCCTATCCTGTGGGCGTGTATGAGTCCAATGGCGCCACGGCGCTGGGCGATAATCGCTACAAAATCAGCGGCAACCTGACGATCAGGGGCATCACGCGTCCGGTGGATATTGATGTGCAGCTCAAGGAGCAAAGTGGCATCGGCGTGTTTGACGGCGCGTTCATCCTCAAGCGCAGCGACTTCAAGATTGGTGAGGGTGAATGGGCGGGCAACAGCGTGGTGTCCAATGACATCAACATCAAATTCAAGATGGTTGCGCCGCAGCGCTAACGGGCAAACTGCTTGGCCCCGGCCACGCAGCCGATCACCGCAACCGTCACCAGCAGCATGCCCAGGCTGACTTGCTCATGCAGCAGGCCCGCCGCCAGGGCCAGGCCGAAAAACGGTTGCAGCAACTGCAACTCGCCGACCGCAGCGATGCCACCCTGGGCCAGGCCGCGATACCAGAACACAAAGCCGATCAGCATGCTGAACAACGACACATAGCCCAGGCTCAGCCACGCCGGCAGGCTGATGCCCGAGAGGGTGGCCGGCGCCAGCATCACGCTCAACGGCGCCACCACCGGCAACGACACCACCAGCGCCCAGCAGATTACTTGCCAGCCGCCCAGGCTGCGCGACAACGTGGCGCCTTCGGCGTATCCCAGGCCGCACACCAATACGGCCAACAGCATCAGCAGGTCACCGGCCGGCGCGCCGCTCAAGCCTTGGGCAACGGCGTAGCCCATCACCAGCAGGCTGCCAAGGATCGAAAACAGCCAGAACACCGGGCGCGGGCGCTCGCCGCCACGCAGTACACCAAACACTGCGGTGGCCAGCGGCAGCAGGCCGATGAAGACGATGGAGTGCGCGGACGTCACGTATTGCAGCGCGAGTGCCGTGAGCAGTGGAAAACCGATCACCACACCCAGGGCGACGATCACCAGCGGCCCCCATTGATGGCGTGCAGGGCGTTTTTCCCTGAACAGCCACAACAACAGCACGCCGAGCACGGCGGCAATGGCGGCGCGGATCATGGTCAGAAACACCGGGTTGAACTCCATCACCGCCAGGCGCGTGGCTGGCAGTGAACCGCTGAAGATCACCACGCCGATAAACCCGTTGATCCAGCCTTGGGTGATGTTGTGCGGCGCAGTGAGGCTTGAGGTGCGTTCCATGGTGAGGGCTCGAACTAGGTGGTTGCGTAAACACCATCCTAGGGGCCAGGATTAAGACAATCAAAAAATTGTCATGGATACACCGCCTATGCCGCGCGCCCGCTACAAGTCGCTGGTCGACACCTTTGCCGAAGACATCCGCAGCGGCGCACTGGCGCCCGGTACACGCCTGCCCACGCACCGGCAATTGGCCGCTGCACATGGCCTGGCGTTAGTCACCGCGAGCCGGGTGTACACCGAGCTTGAAGCCATGGGCCTGGTCAGCGGCGAAACCGGGCGCGGCACCTTTGTGCGGGAAATCGCGTTGCCGCCGGGGCAGGGCAGTGGGCAGATGAATGTGGCCACCGGCATGCTCGACCTGAACTTCAATTACCCCTCGCTGCCCGGTCAGGCAGACCTGCTGCGCACCGCTCTGCGCCAATTGGCACTGTCGGGCGACCTGGAAGCGCTGTTGCGTTACCAGCCCCATGCCGGCCGGTTGCACGAGCGCGCTGCCGTGGCACGGCATCTATTGAACCGAGGCCTGACGGTTGAGGCGGAGCAGGTGCTGATGGTCAGCGGCGCCCAGCACGGCCTGGCGGTGACGATGATGGCGTTGCTCAAGCCTGGGGATGTAATTGCCGTGGATGCGCTGACCTATTCAGGCTTCAAGGTGCTGGCCGAAACCCTGCACCTGGAAATCGTCGCCATTCCGGCCACCGCCAGCGGCCCGGATCTGGCGTTTCTGCACGCGCTGTGCCGCAAGCGCCCGGTGCGTGCGGTGTACAGCATTCCAACCCTGCATAACCCGTTGGGGTGGGTGATGAGCCTTGGGCAACGCGAGCAACTGATCGCCATCGCGCGTGAGCACCATCTGATGCTGATTGAGGACGCGGCCTACGCGTTTTTGGCCGAAGACGCGCCACCACCGCTGGCCACGTTGGCGCCTGAGTGCACGGTGTACGTGGGCGGGCTTTCCAAAAGCGTCGCTACGGGGTTGCGCGTCGGGTTTATCGCCGCGCCGCCAGCCTGGGTAAAAAAGCTGGAGCGCACGATCATGGCCACCACCTGGAACGTGCCCGGTGTAATGAGCGCAATTGCGGTGGGCTGGATCGAGGACGGCACTGTCGCGAAACTCGAAGCACAAAAGCGCCAGGATGCACGGGCACGCCAAGCCTTGGCTGCGCAGGTGCTCAAAGACGTGCCTTACATCAGCCACCCGTCTTCGTATTTTTTGTGGTTGCCGCTGGGGGACGAGGCGCGAGCCGATCAGGTGGCCATGGCCTTACAGCGCGAGGCGATTTCCGTGTCCACCGCCGAGCCGTTCGCGGTTTCAGCCACGGTGCCGCACGCGCTGCGCCTGGCACTGGGTTCGGTGAGCATGGCCGCGCTGGGTGAGGCGCTGCTGAAGGTCCGGGAAGCGGTGCAGTGGTGAGCCGCACCGCTTGGCGTCAGTATTTGTACGCCTGACGCCCGATCAGCAGCCAATGGCCTTTTTGCTTCTGCCAGACCTGGAAGTTGTCGATATCGGTCGGCACTTCGACGCCGCTGTTCACGGCCAGGGCGTGAAAGTGGTTACGCACCAGCGCAGTGTCGCCGTCCAGGGTGATGGTCTGGTTTTGCATTTCGAGGGTTTTGAACGCGCTGGTGTGGGTTTCCAGGTCAGCGATAAATTGCGCCTTGTTCTGCACCTTGCCGCTGGAGTGGCCATAAGTGAGCTTGTCGGAAGTCAGGGCGTGCAGCGCCTTGAGGTCCAGGTGCAGCATGGCTTGGGTCAGTTGGTCGACCGCTTGGGCCACATCCTTTTCGGCGGGAGCAGGCGCAGCTGCGACGTAGCCGGTGAACAGGCACAGAAAACCGATCAGCACTTTGACGTTTGGCATGGGTGTTTCCTTATTGTTGTTGGGGGTGAACACGACAAGTTAAGTTATCATACAACCATGCAATATTTTCGAGCGGGAAAGAAAGTGAAATTTTGAAATATCTCGAAAAGATTAGCCTTGATGGCGTTATAAACAACTCGGGCTCTTGTACGACGTCTCAACACATCAAATAAGTGCGGGCGGCACACCTTGTCGCTTCCAGCCCGACAAGCCGATCGCTATGCTACTGCGCAACTAACAAACCTCCCGAGAGACAACATGGATTTTGACTGGCACAGCGACGTCATCACCCGCGCCACTCCCGTGACCCCTCACTACAAAAATACCCAGAACGTTCGCCGTTTCATGCTTGAACACTGTGGCCCGACGTTCAAGTTCGACCGGCCGTTCATGGCCTGGATCCGCAACGACTTGCCCAAAACCCTGGGCGATGTGGTGGATGAGTGGCAACGCCGCAACGAGGACACACGCCCATGACCCGCGACGAAAAATACCAGGCTGCTCAAGAGCGCATCGGCTACCGGTTGGAAGAATTCAAAGTCGGTGGCAACTACACGCCGTTGGTGCGCGATGGCAACCACCTGTACATCAGCGGCCAGATTCCGCGTGTCGGTGACACCCTTATGTTGCCGGGCAAGGTTGGTGAAAGCCTGACCCTGGCCCAGGCGCAAATCGCTGCCAGTATCAGCGCGTTGCGTTGCCTGGGGTTGCTCAAGCAGGCGCTGGGTTCGCTGGATCAGGTCAAGACCCTCGCGCGTATCACCGTGTATGTACGCAGCGCCGAAGACTTTGATCAGCAGAGTGAAGTGGCCAACGCCGCGTCGGACCTGTTCCACGAAATCCTCGGGGCTGCCGGTGTGCACACGCGCACGTCGGTGGGGGTGGTGCAGTTGCCCAAATCGGCGGCCGTCGAGATCGACATGATCGCTGTTGCACACGATTGAACCGGCGATGATCACCCAAGGGCTCGAGGTACTGATCGACTACGGCCTGCACTTGGCGCCGGGGCTGCTGCTGTTTGGCGCGTGGTTCGCGTTGACGCCAAGGACGCAGGTGGCGATGCGCATCCTGATCCTGCTGGCGGCGTTTGTGCTGATGCGCGACGTGATGACGCCGCTGGGCATGTGGGCGGTGAGCCGCGATGCGCAGATTGCGTTCAGTGGCAATGCCTTCGTGCTGGCGGTGCTCGGCGGGCTGTCGGTGCTGCTGATCATGCTGCTTTCACGCCTGGCACCGGAGTTGTGGCGGTTGATGCGTTGGACCCTTGGCAACCCGTGGGCTGGCATGGCGGCAGGCATCGTCGTCGGCTGTTTGATCGGCGTGCCGTTGCGGGTTTATCAAGGCATTGATGCAAGCCAGCTCCACGGCTACTGGGTGTGGCTGCCGGGCATGGTGGTATTGGCCTATGGCGCCAATGCGTTGGAGGAAGTGCTGTTTCGCGGTTTTTTGCAGGGTTATCTGGAGCAACAGGTTTCGCCATTGCGCGCGGCATTGATCAGCGGCGTGGCCTTTGCAGCCTGCCACGCGTTCCTGGCCTTAAGCGTTACCCAACTGGGCTGGCCGGTGTTGCTGTTCACCCTGCTTGAAGGGTTGGCCTGCGCGCTGGTGCGCATGCGTTACGGCGTACTGCCCGCAGCACTGGCCCACGGCACCGCCGTCCTGCTGATCGCCGTGCCCTACATGGCCTGATCTGAAGCACAGCCAGCACTCACATCGCCCGACTTGAAATACAGTCAAACTGTGGGAGCGGGCTTGCTCGCCAAGAGGGTGTATCAGTCACCTGATGCATCGCCTGACCCGACGCTTTCGCGAGCAAGCCCGCTCCCACAGGTTGACCTCGTTCAGGCCGTTGTGGCTCTGCATGGGTTGATGTGAAATACAGCTCCCACAATGTTTACAGCGGCGGTGTGCGTGGCGGAATCAGGCGTTTGCTGCCGGTGGCCTCATACGCGCTGGCGAAGCTCAGCAGCGCCGAATCATCGTACGCCCGGCCGGCAAAGGTCAGGCCGACGGGCATGCCGATGTCGGCCATCACGCCCATCGGCACGGTGACGGTGGGCACGCCGAGGTGGCGGATGGCGAGGTTGCCATTGGCGACCCACACGCCATTGCTCCAGGCGATGTCGGCACTGGCTTCATTCACGTCGGCATCCGCCGGGCCTACATCGGCCACGGTCGGGAACAGCACCGCATCGAGCCCAAGCCTGTCCATCCAGTCTTCCAGGTCGATGCGCCGGGTTTGCTCCAGGCCGCGCAGGCCGTCCGGCACTGTGCTGATCGCGTTCCACGGCGTGATGCCGCGCTGGGCCATGCGCACGTATTCGTCCATGCCGGCGGCCAGGTCATCTTCACGGTTGGGCAGGGTGCCCGGGTCGTGCGGGAAAATCTTCGGCCCGTCGACATCCGCCAGGCGGTTGAGCGTCGGGTCGTTGTTGGCGCGCAGGAAGTCGTCAAAAGCCCAGGCCGACAGCTCCCACAATTCGTCGTGCAGGAATTCCTTGGAAACCAAGCCACGGGTAAACACGGTTGGCGCGCCAGGGCGATCGCCTTCGCAATTGGACACCAGCGGGAAATCCACCTCGATCACTTCAGCACCGGCGGCTTGCAGCGCCTGGCGTGCGTCCTCCCACAGGTCGATCACGCTGGCGCGGGTGTTGATCTTCTGCCCGGTCGGCCCGCCAATGCCGGGCTTTTCACTGGTGCCCGCCTCGGGGTCGGCATTGATGTACATGCGCGGCACGCCGAAACGTTTACCGGCGAGGGCTTCGCTGCCCACAGCCAGGTCGGCGTAAGACGCGGGGCGCACCGACGCCACGCTCGGGATCGGCACCCAGGGTTGCAGGCGCCACAGGTCGCCACGGGTGTCGGGATCTTCGGCGACCACCACATCCAGCACTTCCAGCAGGTCGGCCATGGTGCGTGCATAGGGCACCACCACGTCCATGGTCGGCGTGAGCGGCCAGTTGCCGCGTACCGAAATCACCCCACGGGACGGCGTGTAGGCGCATAAACCGTTGTTGGACGCCGGGCCGCGCCCGCTCGACCAGGTTTCTTCAGCTACACCAAAGGCGGCGAAGCTTGCCGCCGTAGCAGTGCCTGCGCCGTTGGACGAACCGGAGGCAAACGGTGCAGTCAGGTAGTCGGCGTTGTAAGGGCTTTCGGCACGGCCATACACACCCCGCTGCATCCCGCCATTGGCCATCGGCGGCATATTGGTCTTGCCCAGGCAGATGGCGCCGCCCGCTCGCAGGCGTTCGATGGTGAAGGCGTCGCGCTGCGCGACCAGCTTGGCAAAGGCCGGGCTGCCGGATGCGGCCGTCAGGCCCTTGACCAGGTAGCTGTCCTTGGCGGTATAGGGAATGCCGTCCAATGGCCCCAACGTTTCGCCCCTGGCCCGGCGCGCATCGGACGCCTCGGCTTCTTTAAGGGCTTCGGGGTTGCGCACCACCACGGCGTTCAAGGCGGTGGCGGTCTGCGGGCCGTCATAGGCATCGATCCGCGCCAGGTAGGCGTTTACCAGTTCAACGGCAGTGGTCTGGCCGGTTTCAAGCGCCGCGCGCAGTTGGGCAATGGAGACTTCGGTAACTTGCATCACGTTTTTTTCGCCGCCTTCAAGTGGGAGGTATGGCGGCAGTCTACGGACAGATATTTCACAAAACCAGCGCGGCATGCTCCGCGTAGGCGGCGCGCATCACTTGCCACGTCGGCTCGTCAGCCGGAATCAGATGCTCGATACGCAGCGAGGTGAGGGTGATGTCCTGGGGCATGCCGAACGTGGTGAAGGTCGACAGAAAGCTCAGTTCGCCCCGGGGTGAGCGGATGCGCGTCAGCGCCAGGGGCGGCATGTGTTCGGGCGGTTCGGTGTGGGTGGGCGTCGGCAGGCTCGCTAATAAAACCGCCAACTCGGGATTGCCCAGCGCCTCACGGCTGGCGCGTTGCCAGGCGAGCGTGCGGATCTCTTCGGCGTTGATCAGATGGTCGCCCAAGCCGCCGGTTTGCAGCAGCGTGGTCAGCAGGTTCAGCCCGTCTGCCGCATCCGGTTCAAGCCCCACCAGTTGAAACAGAACGCCGCTACTGGCATTCGCCGCCAGCACTTGCCACTGGCTGTCCAGCAGAATCGCCGGGGCCGGGTTGTTGGCGTGCAACACATGGCTGACGGCTTCGCGAATCGCGGCCATGGCCGGTGAGGCGAGCGGGGTGGCGGTGTAGCGTGGCGCGTAACCGGCGGCGAGGAACACGCGATTGCATTGCTCAAGCGGCACATCCAGCGCGGTCAATACGTTGTGCAGCATGCCCGGGCTCGGCTTGGCGCGACCGGTTTCGATGTAACTGAGGTGGCGTTGCGAAACGCCGGTGATCAGGGCCAGGTCCAGCTGGCTGAGCTTGGCGTGGCGACGCAGTTGGCGCAGCTGGTCGCCGGCAGTACTTTCCATAGTGGGTTCATAACCTGTGAGGTCATTGCGAGGGCCACGACCTTATCACTATGGTGAGCTTCATTCACTTCAAGGACGAGACCATGCACAGACCCTCTATTGCCCTGGTCGGGTTGGTTGGATTTTCGCTGTATACGCTGGCGACGATGCTCACCGCCGAGCAATCGCTGCTGGCCTTCGGGCGGCAGTTGATGTCGCGGCCGGACACCGCGCAGGTGGTGATTGACCTGTACCTGATGGCAGTGCTGGCGTGTGTGTGGATGTATCGGGATGCGCGTGGGCGCGGGCGGTCGGTGGTGTCTGTGCTGCCGTATTTCGCGCTGACGGCGGTGTTTGTTTCGGTGGGGCCGTTGCTTTATATCGTAGTGAATGGGTTCACGCGTCAAACAGAACGCTAGGGTCGAGCCGACTCTTGTGACAAGCCCGCTCGCCACCAGGGTATGGGTTAGGGGTTCAAAAACGCCTGGTAATTGTCTTTGGTGATCTGCTGATAAGGAATGGTCAGCTCAGCCACATAGGGTTCCTTCTTGACCATCTTCACCGCCAGATCAATCGAGCCGACGGCCTGGCCCTTATTGTCCTGATACACCGTCACCAGCAGCTGGCCCTTCTTCACCGCGTCCAGCCCGGCTGCGCCGCCGTCGCTGCCGGCCACCAGGATATCCTTGCCCGGCTGCATGCCCGCCTGGCTGATCGCCATGGCGGCGCCAATCGCCATTTCATCGGCATTCGCGGCCACGGCATCGATTTTGCGTCCGGACACAATCCAGTTGTTCATCAGGTCAATCGCCTTGCCGCGCTGCCATTCGGCGCTTTGCTCCTCGACAATCTTGATATCCGGGTAGTCCTTGAGCACCGTCTTCACCCCCAGCGTGCGGTTGTGCGTGGCGTTGTTGGACAGCAGCCCGAGCATGATCGCAAGGTTGCCCTTGCCACCCATTTTCTCTGCCAGGTAGCGCATCTGGATTTCCCCGGCCTTGATCTCATCCGAGCCGACATAGCCCACGCCCGGGGGCACGTCCTTGAACTCCGGGCGGCGGTTGACGTACACCAGCGGGATCTTGGCCTGCTGGGCATTGACGGTCATTTTCTGCGTGGCCGCCGTGTCCACCGCGTTGACGATAATTGCGTCCATGCCCTGAGCGGTAAAGTTCTGCACCTGGTTGAGCTGGCGCACCACATCGCCCTGGGCGTCTTCAAATTGCAAGGTCACGCCGGGTAGCTCCTTGGCGTGGGCGGCCATGTAGTCACGCATCTGTGCGAGGAACACATCGTCGACCTGGGCGATGCTCACGCCGATACGCATATCGGCCCAGGCCCAGGGCGCAACAGCGAGGGTCAGCAGTGCTGCGAGAAGTTGCTTCTTCATGGTGATGCTCCGTTCTTTTTGTTGTTGTAAAAGCAGTGGGATTCACGCCTGGCGCTTGGCCCGCAGCTGCGCCACGGCAGCGGCGAAGTCCGAATAGGGCCAGCGTTCGTTAAGGGCTTGTTGCATTAATTGCTGCCCGGTTTGCGGTGCGAGCCCGTGCAAGGGCGGGTCGGTGTCGAGGTTGGTGGGGAAGGCATAACCGTCGGCCGTACAGGCGATCACCGCTTCGGCATTCAACGCAGGGTTGGCCAGCAACACCGGGTACACCGCCAGCATCATGCGGTCACGGTCGAGGGCTTCCATGGGCGTGCCGAACGCCGAAGAGATTTGCAGCAGGTTGGCCATGCGCCGGTGGTGGGTGGTGCGGTTGGTGCCCGCCGCATGGAACAGCGCCGGGTTGAAGAACAACAGGTCGCCCTTGTTCAGCGGCAATTGCACGGCGTGCTGCTGGAAGTAATCGATAAACTCCGCGCGGCGCCAGGCCAGGTAACCCAGCGGGTATTGCTGGGAGAAGGGCAGCAGTTGGGTCGGCCCGCTTTCCAGCGGCATATCCGAATGGGCCACCGCGCCTTGCAGCGTCAGGTATTGCGACAACAGATGCAGCGGCAGCGGAAAGCGTTCAACCACCTCAGTGGTCTGAAAGCCCAGGTGATAGTCACGGTGCGGCTGTTGCGCCTGCCCGCCAGGGTGGACCACGTTCACTTGCGCGGTCATCTGAAAGCTCGGCCCCAGCCACGCTTCGGCGATCAAACCGAGCAGCGGGTTGGCGTAGTACTCGGCAAACGATTCCGGCGACTGCAGCGCAGCTTTTTGCAGGGAATTCCAGATGCGCCCGTTGCTGCCGGCCTGGGCAAAATGGTCGGCGGCCACGCCTTGCGCAGCCTCCTGGGCAAAGATCGCCTCGAATACCTGGCTATGGCGGTCGACCACCGCCAGGTCTTCATAGGCCTGGCGCACCACCATCACCCCAGGCCCGTCGCGGAACAGGCGGTGCAGCTCATCCATGACGCGCAGGCGTTCGCTGTTGCGTAAAGTGCCGGCCTGATAGATCGGCACATTGCTCACCACTTCGGCACACAGCGGGTAATCCTCGGCGCTGGTCCGTTGGGTGCAGATGCGGCTGAAATCCGCCAGGCGCACCGCCGCGCCGGTCACGAACGCCGACATCACACACCTTCCGGCAGGCTCAGCGCCTGGTGCGGTTGCGGGCTGCCGCTGTCGGTGCAGCCGACCACGCCTTGCTCCAGGTCGATCACCGAGCCGGTCATCATCCCGGCTTCACGCGAGAGCAAAAACGCCACGCTTTGCGCCACCTCTTCGGGCTTGAGCAGCCGTCCGAACGGCTGTGCGCGTTCGGCCTCGGCCAGCCAGCCGTCCTGCGCGCCGTGGTATTGGCGCTGGATCTGATCCTCGTGAGGCGTGTCCATCCAGCCGATATTCAGGCCATTCACGCGGATGCGATTACGCAATGCGCTGAACGCCACGTTCTTGGTCAATATCGCCAGCGCGCCCTTGGACGCCGCATAGGCGCTTAAAAACGATTGCCCGCCATGCCCGGTGACACTCTGGATATTCACCACCGCGCCTTCCACGCCGGTGCTGATCATCAGCTTGAGTGCTGCCTGCATCAGAAAAAACGGCGCCCGCACGTTCACCGCAAACAGCCGATCAAACAGCTCGGGCGAGGTGTCGAGAATGGTGCCGCGATCCGACATGCCGGCGCAGTTCACCAGCCCGTGCAAGGTGCCGAAGTGGGTGCGTGCCGCGTCGATGATCGCACGGCAATCCTCGACGTTTTCCAGGTCGGCCTCGACAAAAAATGCCTGGCAATCGAGCTGTGCCAGTTGCCGGACCTGTTCTTCGCCCTCGGCGCGGCGGCGCCCGCAGATGATCAGCCCGGCAGCGCCACGCTGCGCCAGGGTATGCGCCACGGCAGCGCCCAAACCCTGGGTGCTGCCGGTGACGACAAAGTATTGGCCGTTGAATGCGCTGGCGAGATCGGTGTGAGGCATGGGGTTCTCCTGAATTTTTTGTTGTTTTGTCGGCCCGGCTCGACGCCGGGCAAAACTGAGACTAGCATTGCAAAACCTCAGTAACGCCCAAAAAAGACCTCAAAAACACCTCAGGCGAACCGCATGCTCGAACGCGCAAAACACTTCTCCATCAAGCAACTCGCCACCCAGGCCGGTGTGAGCAAAGCCACGGTCGACCGCGTGTTGCACCAGCGTGGCAGCGTGCATGCGCAAACCTCTCGGCGCATCGAGCAGGCGCTGGATGAGTTGGAGGCCCAGGAAAAAAACGGCCTGGCGGTGGGGCGCACGTTTCACGTCGATGTGATCATGCACACGCCCCAGCGCTTCAGCGCGGCGGTGCAAGCGGCAATCACCGCGCAATTGGGCAGCCTGGCGCCGTTTCGCATCGCGCCGCGTTTTCACCTGTTTGAAGAAATCGAACCCCAGGCCATGCACGACCAACTGCTGCGCTGCCTCGATACCGGCAGCCAGGGCGTGGTGCTCAAGGCGGCGGATGAGCCGGCGGTGAATCAGGCCGTCAAGCAGTTGATCGCGGCGGGCATTCCGGTGGTGACCCTGGTCACTGACCTGCCGCAAAGCGAGCGCATTGGCTATGTGGGCATGGACAACCGCACCGCCGGCCAGACCGCGGCCTACCTGATGTCGCGCTGGCTGCCGGCGCAACCTCAGGATGTGGCGGTGGTGATCGGCAGCGAACTGTTCCGTGGTGAAGAAGAACGCGAGATGGGCTTTCGCGCCTGGCTGCGTGGGCGTGCCGCGCACCTGCGGGTGCTGGATATCAGCGGCGGCTACGGCGTGTACGACCGCACCTTTGAGCGCGTCACCCAGGCCCTCAAGCAACACCCCGACCTCAAGGCGGTGTACAGCGTCGGCGGCGGTAACCGCGCGATTGTCGACGCCTTCGCCGCCCTCGAGCGCCCGCTGGAGGTGTTTATCGGCCATGACCTGGACGAAGAAAACCGCCAGCTGCTGCTGGAAGAAAAAGTCGCCGCGATCATCGACCACAACCTGCAAATCGATGCCCGCAGCGTGTTTTTGCACATCCTGCAACACCACCGGCTATGGAAAGCCGGGCCGATTGCGCCGTCACAGGTGCAGATCGTTACACCGTTCAACCTGCCGGACTGAAGCTCCCTCAATAACAACGCCAGGAGTTCGACCATGCTACGTATTGCCGTTTTAGGTGCCGGGCGCATCGCCAAAATCCACGCCGCCAACGTCGCCGCTCACCCCAACGCCACGCTGGTGCTGGTGGCCGACCCCTGGCGCGAAGGCGTCGACGCGCTCAGCACGCAATTAGGTTGCGAAGCGGCCTATGACTGCGCCGCCGTGCTTGCCCGCCAAGACATAGATGCCGTGGTGATCGGCACGCCCACCGACACCCATATCGACCTGTTGCTGGCGGCGGTGGCCGCAGGCAGGGCGGTGCTGTGCGAAAAGCCGATCGATCTGGATATCGCCAAGGCCCGCAGCGCTGCCCAGGCCGTCGAACGCCTGGGCGGCAAGGTGATGCTCGGTTTCAACCGGCGTTTTGACCCCGACATGCTGCGCCTGCGCCAGGCGCTGGACGCCGGCCAGATCGGCGCCGTGCGCCAGGTGATCATCACCAGCCGCGACCCCGGCCTGGCGCCGCGTGACTACCTGGAACACTCCGGTGGCATCCTGCGCGACATGACCATCCATGACTTCGACACCGCCCGCCACCTGCTCGGCGAGGAACCGGTGGAGGTCAGTGCCTTCGCCAGCCGCCTGGTGGACCCGAGCCTGGCAGACATCGACGACTACGACAGTGTCATGGTGCTGCTGCGCACCGCCTCCGGCAAGCAATGCCACATCAACTGCTGCCGTCAGGCGGTGTATGGCTATGACCAGCGTGTAGAAGTGTCCGGCGCCACGGGCGTGCTGCTCACCGACAACCACCGTCCCAGTACGTTGCGCCATTGGAGTGCCGACCACACCGAAGCGCTGGAGCCGTTGCAGCACTTTTTTCTCGAACGTTATGCCGATGCTTATCGTAATGAGCTGGCGCAGTTCATTGATGCACTGAGCGCTGGCCGCGCGTTACCGACCAGTGTGCGTGATGGCTTGTATGCGTTGCATCTGGCGGATTGCGCGTTGGCGTCGGTGAAAACCGGTAGAAGTGTGGCGGTCAATTACGACCTTTAGTGGTACGAGCGGGCGTCGAGACAACGCGTCTGGCGAGTGCCGCGACGCCCGCAATGCTTGAATTTTACGCGAGAAAGTCGGTACCTCGGAAGTGAGGCTGCTGTATGTTTCGATGCATGTGTCAGCCAGTCAATCGGCGCGCCTTAAACCTCAGCGTGGTCGCCGCACAGGCACAGACTCAGGTTCGGGGCGTGGATAAATGGATCGTAGAAGGGCTTTATCGTTGTTAGAAAGCGTGAAGTTGTAGCCCGTTGTCTTCTGCTTCCAGAGTATCAGCCTGCTCAGGTTGTAATGCATGATGGACTTCGGATCGTAATCGGAGGCTATGATGTCCGCAGGCTTCAGCTTTTCAAGGATTTGCTCATGAACGTCTATTGTGTCTAAGTTGAACTTTTTCTTATAAAGTTCGTATAACCTGGGCAGGTTGAAGTCCAGTGTTCTGTCCGGATGTTTATGTTCGTGACGCAATCCCAACGCGTGACCAAACTCATGAAGAATATTCATTTTAAATATGTCTTCGGCTTTATGAGGGTCCAAATGCATCGTCGGCTCATTGGCGGGCTCGCTTAACGCCCCCGTCCCAACGATGGACCAGTCACCCGCTATATCTGCGCTGGTCGATATGCGAATATCGCCTTGGGTACCCTCTACGAACTTGAGCTTCAAATTAATCAGGGGTGCGTAATTTTTCTCAATGTGTTTTTGTATGATCGCTCTATGGGCGGGAGAAGTGTCCATGAAGGCAATGGTAATGGTCGAGTTTTGTGGCCATAGACGATATTTGTCAGCGATCCCGCGTTTAGTTCTGATGGCAATCGGCGCGTCAGCCACTTCGTTGTTCGTCGGTGGACTATCCGAATTAATCGAGTACAGGGAGTGATGTATCGCAGGTGGTGAAATAATCATTCGTTATCCTCATCAGACTCAAAGAAAACAGGCACTGCCCAGTTGCGTTAAGTCAGTGGCTTTAGCGATGATTGAGTTCCAATTGCAGGTAGGACGGTTCTGTATTTTTATGTAAAAAGCCGCCTGGGCTTTGTAGGCCCAAGGCGGCTAATAGATACGTTTTAAACGCCTTTGGTCGAGGGCAGCAATATGGTGAGGATGCCCGCCAGTGGCAGGAACGAGCAGATCTTGTAGACGTACTCAATGCCATGGTTGTCAGCGAGCAAGCCCAGCAATGCGGCGCCAATCCCGCTGAAGCCGAACATCAGGCCAAAGAAGATACCGGCGATCATCCCCACATTGCCCGGTACCAGTTCCTGGGCGAAGACCACGATGGCCGAGAAGGCCGAGGCGATGATAAAGCCGATGACCACGCTGAGTACCGCGGTCCAGAACAGGTCGACGTAGGGCAGGGCCAGGGTGAAGGGCGCAGCGCCGAGGATCGAGAACCAGATGACTTTCTTGCGCCCGATCTTGTCGCCGATCGGGCCACCGGCGAAGGTGCCCACGGCCACCGCCCCAAGGAACAGGAACAGGTACATCTGCGAACTGGCCACCGACAGCTGAAACTTCTCGATCAGGTAGAAGGTGAAGTAGCTGGTCAGGCTGGTCATGTAGAAGTATTTGGAGAACACCAGCAGCGCCAGTACCACCAGGGCAAAGGTCACGCGGCCTTTGGACAGGCCATGAGTCGCCTTGCCACCTTGCTTGAGCTTGAACAGGTTGAGGTGGTTGCGGTACCAGCGGCTCAGGCCATAGAGCACCAGAATCGCAAACACGGCGAACAGTCCGAACCAGGCGACATGGCTTTGGCCGTAAGGAATGATGATTGCCGCCGCCAGCAACGGGCCGAAGGCGCTGCCGGTGTTGCCACCGACCTGGAAGGTCGATTGCGCCAGGCCGTAACGCCCGCCGGAAGCCAGGCGCGCGACGCGCGAGGTTTCCGGGTGGAAGGTCGACGAGCCGACGCCCACCAGGGCCGCCGCCAGCAAAATCGCCGGGAAGGTGCCGACAAACGCCAGCATCAGAATGCCGATCAAGGTGCACACCATGCCGGCCGGCAGCAGCCAGGGCTTGGGATGGCGGTCGGTGTGGTAGCCGATCCAGGGTTGCAGCAGCGAGGCAGTCAGTTGGAAGGTCAGGGTGATCAGGCCCACCTGGGTGAAGCTCAGCCCGTAGTTGGCCTTGAGCATCGGGTAGATCGAAGGCAGCACGGCCTGGATCAGGTCATTGATCAGGTGGGCCAGGGCGCAGGCGCCGAGGACGCGCATGACCAAGGGGCTCACTTGGGGTGTAGTGGTTGCAGCGGCGGGTGACGCGGTAACGGTCGTCATGCAGGCATTCCATACAGGGCAGCAAACTGAGGTGGCGAGTACTTGAGCCCGCCACCCATTTCTAATTGTTTCAGCGGTTATGCTAAATTCGGTGCCAATGCCTGTCTCACGAAATTCGGGAGGCAACTGTCGCAAAAAGGGCGAAATGATCAAACCACTGAATGAATTTTTGCAGGAAATCGACGCAGGCGACTGGGCTGTGATCAGTTCCGCCACCGATTACCCCGAAAACTGGGTGATCCCCGAGCATAGCCACGAAAAGCACCAGTTACTTTACGCCATCGAGGGCGTGATGGTGGTGCACTCGGCGCACAACCAGTGGACGGTGCCGTCCAATCGTGGCTTCTGGATGCCGTGCGGGCAGGTCCACTCGTTGCGCTGTGTGGGCCCGTTGAAAATGCGCAGTGTGTTTGTGCGCCCCGATGCGTTCCCGAACCTGCCGACCGAGACCAAGGCGGTGAGCGTTTCGCCGTTGCTGAGTGAGCTGATCAAGGCGTCGGTGAGTTTGAAGCCGCCGTATGCCGAGGATTCACGCGATGCGCGGATCATGCACCTGATCCTTGATGAACTGGCGATTCTGCCGGCGTTGCCGCTGTCGCTGCCACAACCGGGCGACCCGCGTATCAACCGGATTTGCCTGGCGCTGCAGCAGGACCCTGGGGATGCCTCGACGGTGGAGGATTGGAGTGGGCGGCTTGAGCTGGACCAGAAGACCATCCAGCGTCTGTTTCGCAAGGAAACCGGCTTGACCTTCGGCCAATGGCGCCAGCAAGCGCGGTTGCTGCTGGCGCTGGAGCGCATTGCGGTGGGGCAGAAGATAATCGATGTCGCCATCGAATTGGGTTACGAGAGCCCGAGCGCCTTTACCAGTATGTTCAAGAAGCAGTTTGGCAAGACGCCGAGTCAGTTTTTCAGATAACAGGCATACCCCCTAGATGGGGCCGGATGGAGTAGTGAGGCAGTTGGACAGTTCCCGTAATTTAAAAATTTCTTTCCTGCCTGTTGGGGCGGGTGATTGCATCTTGCTGCAGTTCAACGATGCAAGTTTTAACATGCTGATTGATGCAGGGCCCAGTCGCCCTGATGCTAAGGTCGAGAAAACGTACAACGCTCTTCTGGCGTTGGTACCCAATGGCATTATTGATCTGGCAATCGTTACGCATCACGATGATGATCATATTGGCGGTTTTCTGTACTTGCTGTCTGAGGGGCGTGCGTTGGTTATCAATGATCTGATTTTCAATTCATCGATGATGGTGGATAAACTTCGGAACTTGTCGGGGCTGGCTGAGATATCACCTCGACAGGCACGCAAGCTTTCCGCGACCAAGACGACTTATAATTCGCGCGTCGTGTGCGCGGGGCAGATCGAAACTGTGTATGACGGCCAGATTGAATTGGTCTATCTTTCGCCGATCGAAAAACACGTATCCAAGTATGGTGTCGGGACGGTCGTCGAATTGCCCCCTCCACGAAATATCAGCGTGCGTAGACCGTTTCGCGCGTACGCGGATTTGCACGGCACGGCCGACGAATTCAAGGAAGACTCATCAAAGTCGAACCTGCTGAGCCTTGCGCTTGAGGTAAGATTCAACGGGCGCTCATGGTTGTTTTTAGGCGATGCCTGGCCATCTGTCGTGAGTGACGCGCTCGATACACTCTACCCGAATTCAACGCCGCATTATGAACTCGTCAAAGTGTCGCACCATGGCAGCAATGCAAATACGACGGCTGCCTTGCTGTCCCAATGGTCCTGCTCCAATTACGTATTTCTTGCTGATGGGAGAGTGCATCCGCACCAAGAAGTTTTTCGCCGCATCCTCGATGTTCCGGCAAACACCGGCGTAAAGTTTTATTTCCCGGAAAGAACGCCTTATTTGGAAGGGTTGCTCCAACACTACGTCAACCTGGTTAATTACCCCCCAGCGGGTACGATTCTGACATTCAACTATTGAGACTGAAATGAATAAGCTATTGAAGGAACTCGACAAAATTGGCCAGCATGGCGGGCAGGCTGTTTTGGCGATCAGGGATTTTTCTGCCCTCGTTCCATTGGATGTGCTGGGTACAGGCTTTCTGGGGAGTTTTGAGGGTAAAAGCTATTTTGTGTCCGCGCTCCATAACTTCAAAGAGGATGCAAAGTCGTGCGCGTCTATTGAAATCAGAGGACAGCGTTATTCGCTGGCTCACCGAAAATTTTATTATAGCGAACAAGACGACATTGGTTTTTTTGAGTTGGATGAAGAGTTGGAACAGGCCATGGCCGGCTTGACGCGACTTCCTATTGGCCGTGATTTGGGGATTTTTTCCAACGCTGCTCATCATGTCGTGGTCGTAGGGTTTCCTGCGGATTTACGGCCCAATGGTGCGCTCACTGCTTTGCCGGTTTCTACGCGCCTGGAAGTCAGGGACATTCAAACCAGCACGCAGATACCGGATGCAAGACTCTATGAGCTTGAAAACGAAGATTTGGTTTGTAGCAATGGCGTGACGCTCATAAGTCTTCTCGAGCCTGAAGGCATGAGCGGTGGTCCTGTTTTGGCGTGCATCAATGCGGGCACCGTGGCCGAGCCGGAACTTTACACCAAGCTTCACTCCGTATTGGTCCAGTGGCATGACCCGCACGGTTACCTGGTGGGTTCTGCTACGGCAAGGCTCGTCGCATTGATTGATTCTCACAGCGCTGGGACGGCGCGTTTTCTTTAAGGTTATCCGCGCGGCTACGACGCGCGGCAGTTGGCGTTAGTGATCAACCGAGCTCAAGTTAGCGAAGAAAATACAGCCGATCAGCCGCGCAAACAGGCTCAGGGTTTCCGGCAGATTGGGGTCTTCAAACAGCATCGCTCGCGAATCCAGCGCGCACAACGCGCCGAACAGGCGGCCATCGGGCAGGAAGATCGGCGCACCGGCGTAGCTTTCGATGGCGAACTGCTTGACCACCGGGCGCGCGGCGAAGCGGCCGTTGTGGCTGATCTGCGGGATGAACAGGGTCTGCGGGTTGATGCAGAACTCACTGCACAACGTGGTTTCGAGGTCGAGCACGTCGTCGACGTGGATGCCCATGTCGGCGGTGTCATGCACCGAACAGACGACCCACTCAAGGTCGGTGAACTTGGCGATGCCGGCAAAGCGCATGCCGGTCAGGCGGGTAACCAGTTGCAGGATGCTGGTGGTGGCTTCTATTTCGGCGATGGCAGCGCGTTCGTCGGCGCTGAGTAGCGAATGTGCTGCGGTGACGCTTGGAACCATGTTCAGGCACTCCAAAGGCATGGCGGCAGGGGCCGCCACACCGGGTCAGTAGTCAGTTGATGCGTGGGTGCTGCTGCACCAGGTTCTGGCGCTTGGCTTCCAGTTCGGCAATCTGAGTGTCGATGTCTTCGATCTTCTGCTCGATATTGTCGTGGTGCTCTTGCAGTATTTCCTTGGCTTCTGCCATGTCCGATGCCGCAGGCGCGGCGCCGCGCAGGGGCTTGTTGGCGGTTTCCTTCATGGTCAGGCCGGTGATCAGGCCAACCACGGCAAACACCATCAGGTAGTAAGCGGGCATGTACAGGTCGTTGGTGCTTTCCACCAGCCAGGCCACTGCGGTGGGAGTAACACCGGCGATCAATACCGAGACGTTGAAGGCACTGGCCAGCGCGCTGTAGCGCAGGTGCGTGGGGAACATCGCCGGCAGGGTCGAGGCCATTACGCCAATGAAGAAGTTGAGGACCACCGCCAGGATCAACAGGCCGGCGAAGATCAGGCCGATCTTGCCGCTGGTGATCAGCATGAACGCCGGAATGGACAGGAACAGGAGGCCCACGCTGCCGGCGATGATGAAGGGCTTGCGGCCAATCTTGTCACTCACAAAACCAATGAACGGCTGCACAAACAGCATGCCGACCATGATCGCGATGATGATCAGCACACCGCTGTTTTCTTTGTAATGCAGGTTATGCGACAGGTAGCTGGGCATATAGGTGAGCAGCATGTAGTACGTCACGTTGGTGGCCGCGACGATACCGATGCAGGTCAGCAGGCTGCGCCAGTGCTGGGTGGCGACTTCCTTGAAGGAGACTTTGGGGCCGTGGGTCAGGCCTTGGCGGTCGCCTTGTTCGAGCTTGTCCATGTGCTGCTGGAAGGCCGGGGTTTCTTCCAGCGCGTGACGCAGGTAGAGGCCGATGATGCCGAGCGGCAGGGCCAGGAAGAACGGCAGGCGCCAGCCCCAGGCCTCGAAGTCGGCTTCACCGAGGATTGTCGAGATCAGCACCACGACGCCGGCACCGAGCACGAAGCCGGCGATGGAGCCGAAGTCCAGCCAGCTGCCGAGGAACCCGCGTTTACGGTCCGGCGCGTATTCGGCGACAAAGATCGACGCGCCGGTGTATTCACCGCCCACCGAGAAGCCCTGGGCCATTTTGCACAACAGCAGCAGGATCGGCGCCCAGATGCCTATCGAGGCGTAGCCGGGGATCAGGCCGATGGCGAAGGTGCTCAGGGACATGATCACGATGGTGGCGGCCAATACTTTCTGCCGCCCGTACTTGTCGCCCAGGGCACCGAAGAACAGGCCGCCCAGCGGGCGAATCAGGAAGGGTACGGAGAAGGTGCCCAAGGCAGCGATCATTTGTACGCTGGGCGAAGCGTCGGGGAAGAACACCTTGCCGAGCACGTAGGCGACGAACCCGTACACACCAAAGTCGAACCACTCCATGGCATTACCCAGTGCGGCGGCGGTGATCGCCTTGCGCACCTTGGTATCGTCGACGATGGTGATGTCTTTCAAACCAATGGGTTTGACGCTTTTCTTACGTAATTTCATGCGGGTCACTCTAAAACTGAACAGGGGAGGTGCCATCGTTGCGATGGCACCGCTCTGTCACTTCAGATACAAGCCGACACCAAATAATTCACCGCTATTTGCGTTTTTTTGCCGATGGGTTGAACTTTATAGCTTCAAGAAGGAATTGTGCGCATGCCTGACATCTCTCCACGGCTGATCTATCGCAAGCCAGAAGCCAACGATGTGCAGCGATTATTCGCGATCTTCGGTGACCCGCAGACAAACCTGTTCAATCCTGCCGGGCCGATGGCCAACCTGGAGCACGCCCGGCGCGTGCTCAACCACTGGCTGGAACAATGGGCCACCCAGGGTTATGGCTGGTGGGCGATTGCCCGCAAGGAACAGCCCGCACACCTCATCGGTTTTGGCGGCATAGCGCCGCTTAATTACCTGACCGAGCGGCGCATCAACCTGGGTTATCGCTTCGCGGTGGAGGCGTGGGGGCAGGGCTACGCCACCGAGCTGGGTCGGGATGCGCTGGCGCTGGCCTTCCAGACACTGAATCTGCCGGAGGTTTTCGGCCTGGTGCGGCCTGATCACGCGGCTTCGATCCGTGTATTGGAAAAGCTCGGCATGCAGCCCTACGGCCTGCTCGACGATGTACCCGGCAAGGCGCCTAGCCGGGTGTTTAGCATTCGTCGTCCTACAACTGCTTTGCGCTGATTGTTTGCACGCCCGTGTAATACCTGAGTAAACGCCAATCTTTCAGATTGACACCGCCAAGGCGCCCGGCTATAAAAGTCGCAGTTGTACGACGACATATGACGTTACATATGTCCTATCTAACAAAAATAAAAAGTGATGCCATGAATTTGAATGAGCCCATCAACGCCCACCGCGTCGGCCAGGCCGTCGGCAACTATCGCTGGACCATCTGCGCGATGTTGTTCTTTGCCACCACCGTCAATTACCTCGACCGCCAGGTGCTCAGCCTCTTGGCGCCGCAACTGTCGACCCAATTTGGCTGGAGCAACACCGACTACGCCAACATCGCGGCGGTGTTCCAGTTCGTTTATGCGATTTCCATGCTGTTTGCCGGGCGGTTTGTCGACAAGATCGGCACCAAGGCTGCCTATGTGGTGGCCATCGCCATCTGGTCCACCGGCGCGATCATGCATGCGTTCTCGGTGCCGATGGGCGCGGGGATTGCCTCGCTCAGCGCCGCCATCGGCCTGGCGGTGATTCCGGTATCGATTGCCGGCTTTATGCTCTCCCGCGCGGTGCTGGCGATTGGCGAGGCGGGTAACTTCCCGATTGCGATCAAGGCCACTGCCGAATATTTCCCAAAGAAAGAACGCTCCCTGGCCACCGGCATCTTCAACTCCGGCGCCAACGTGGGGGCGATCCTGGCGCCGATCTGTGTGCCGCTGATTGCCGGCATGTGGGGCTGGGAAGCCGCGTTTATCGTGATCGGCATGCTCGGGTTTGTGTGGGTAGCGGTGTGGTCGATGCTCTATGAGAAACCGGAGCAGCAAAAGCGTTTGTCCGCCGAAGAACTGGCCTACATCCGCAGTGACCAGACCGTACAGCCTTTCGCGCCTGAGCCTGTAGGAGCGACGCCGAAAAAAGTCTCGTGGTTCAAGCTGCTGACCTATCGCCAGACCTGGGCATTCGCCTTCGGCAAGTTCATGACCGACGGCGTGTGGTGGTTCTTTCTGTTCTGGCTGCCCACTTACCTGTCGGCGCAATACAACATGAAAGGCGCGGACATCGTGATGCCGTTGGCCGTGCTGTACAGCATGACCATGGTCGGCAGTATCGGCGGCGGCTGGTTCCCCAGCTACTTTATGGCGCGGGGTGATGCCCCGTATGACGGCCGCATGAAAGCCATGCTGGTGATCGCGCTGTTCCCACTGGTGGTGTTGCTGGCGCAACCGTTCGGTTACCTCGGGTTCTGGGTGCCGGTGTTGCTGATCGGCGTGGGCGCCTCGGCGCACCAGGCGTGGTCGTGCAACATTTTCACTACCGTGTCGGATATGTTCCCGCAAAAAACCGTGGCGTCGGTGGTCGGCATCGGCGGAATGGCCGGTGGTTTGGGCGGTGTGGTGATGACCAAGATCGGTGGCTGGGTGTTCGACTACTACAAGTCCATCAACGACATTCACACCGGCTACATGATCATGTTTGCGATCTGTGCCCTGGCGTACCTGGTGGCGTGGAGCGTGATGAAAGCGCTGGTGCCGCGCCATAAGGAAATCACGGATTTGTGAGTGACCACGGGTAATCGTTAGTTCCTGTGTGGGAGCGGGCTTGCTCGCGAATGCGGTGAATCAGTCAATCCATCGGGTGACTGTCACAACGCCTTCGCGGGCAAGCCCGCTCCCACATTTGCTGTAGCGGGTTACTGATTGCGCGTCACCCGCCAAACGGTGTTGGCCAGGTCATCGGCAATGATCAGCGCACCTTTGGGGTCCACCGTCACGCCCACCGGGCGGCCACGGGTCCTGCCGTCATCGCCGCGAAAGCCGGTGGCGAAATCAATCGGTTCGCCCGCCGGCTTGCCGTTGCTGAACGGCACAAAGATCACCTTGTAGCCCACCGGGTTGTCGCGGTTCCAGCTGCCGTGTTCGCCGACAAACACGCCGTCGGCAAATTGTTCACCCATGGCCGGGATCGAAAAATCCACGCCGAGCGCGGCAACGTGGGAGCCCAGGCTGTAATCCGGCTTGATCGCGGCTGCGACTTTCATCGGGTTCTGCGGTTGCGCGCGCGGGTCGACGTTCTGGCCCCAGTAGCTGTAGGGCCAGCCGTAAAAGGCGCCTTCGCGCACCGAGGTGAGGTAGTCCGGCACCAGGTCGGGGCCGAGTTCATCGCGTTCGTTGACCACCGTCCACAACTGCCCCGAGCCCGGCTGAATGGTCAGTGCGGTCGGGTTGCGCAGGCCGGTGGCGTAGGGCTTGTGTGCGCCGGTGGCCGCGTCGATCTGCCAGACCATGGCGCGGTCGATTTCCACTTCCATGCCGCGCTCGGTGATGTTGCTGTTGGAGCCGATGCCCACATAGAGTTGGCGCCCGTCTTCGCTGACGGCCAGGGATTTGGTCCAGTGATGGTTGATCTGTGCCGGCAGGTCGGTGATTTTGGCAGGCGGGCCGCTGGCTTTGGTTTGGCCGTCGGCATAGTCGAAGCGCACCAGGGCATCCTGGTTGGCCACGTACAGCTTGCCGTCGGCGAAAGCCAGGCCGTAGGGCGCGTTGAGGTTGTCGGCAAACACGGTTTTGAGTTCGTAGTTGCCGTCACCGTCGGCATCGCGCAGCAACGTGATGCGGTTACCGCTCTTGACCTTGGTGTTGCCCTGGGCCTTGATCACGCTGGCGATCACGTCCTTGGGCTTGAGCTTGGCCGCACTGCCGCCACGGCCTTCGGCGACGAGGATATCGCCGTTGGGCAGCACCAGGGTTTGTCGTGGGATGGCCAGATCGGTGGCGATAGCGGTGACGCTGTAGCCTTGCGGCACTGTGGGTTTTTGCTCGCCCCAGGGTGTCGGTTCGGCAATCTTCATGCTCGGCAGCAGGCTGCTCTGTTGCGCGGGCAGTTTGGGGTCGGGGCCGCGTGCCTGGGTCTTGTCGCCGGCGTCGCCACAGGCGCTCAGCAGCAGGGCCGCGCTCAGTAAGGTCAGCGTATGGAGTGGGTTCATTTGGCAGCTCCCGAGCGCAGGTTGGTCAGGCCGATCCACGTGGCAACGATCGCCAGAACCGTCACGATCACCGACAGCACCAGGCCCACAGGCATCATGGCGTAGGCGTCCTTGGCATGCTGAAACGCGTTGAACAGCCCGAGTACCCAGGTGATCAGCAACAGCAGGAAGTACGCGGCGGGGCGTCCGCCTTTATGCTCGGCGCGCACCAGGTTGACCAGCGCGAACAACAATGCAAAGCCACAAAACACCAAGGCTCCGGCGATCAGCCAGGAGGCGAAGTTGGCCCATTGGATCTGATAGGTCTGGCCGTAGGCGATGTCACTGAGCAACGCGCCCAGAAACAACGGCACGGTGCCGGCCAACAGGGTCGAATGCAGCGGGCCAGGCCTGACGAGTGGGTAGGCGGGAAGGGTGGTCATGGGGTCGCGGCTCCTTGTTTTATCCAACGCCCCGGGGCGGGGCAGCGCATAGGGAAGGAGCCTGGAGCCTGGCGGATAGTTCAGCGTAATTCGTGTCGAAATATTATTTGAGGGTTTGACCGGGGCTTAACGGGTCCACACATAGCGCACCTCTTCCAGCGTCACGCCACCGCGCACCAGCGTGCGACGGCTGCCGGGTTCTTCAGTGCCGCCAAGGCGTGTATAGAAACGTACGGCTCTTTGGTTTGCGGCATGCAGAGGCCTGAAATCTGGCATGCTTCAGGGCCTGACAAAAGGAACCCTGTCCATGCCAACCCTGCACCTGCTGTGCGGCAAGATCGCCTCCGGCAAATCCACCCTGGCCAACACTTTGGCCGCTGAACACGCCGCCATCCTGTTGAGCGAAGACCATTGGCTCGCCACACTTTACCCCGGCGAAGTCCGCTCGATTGCCGATTACGTGAGTTGCGCCCAGCGTATTCGGGGTGTGCTCGGGCCGTTGGTGATCAACGTGCTGCAAGCGGGCATCAGCGTGGTGTTGGACTTCCCTGCCAATACGCTGGCTAATCGCGAGTGGCTGCTGAGTTTGGCCCAGGCGGCGCAAGCGCCGCACTGCCTGCACTATGTGGAGCTGGATGACGCCACCTGCCGCAGCCGTTTGCATGCGCGCAATGCCCAGGGCGAGCATGATTTCGCCGCCACCGACGCCGAGTTTGACCTGATCACCCGCCATTTCTGTGTACCGAGTGAAGCCGAAGGCCTGGTCATCGAGGTGCATCACCCATGAGTACGGTGACCGGTGTGGATGCCCAGGGCTGTGTGCTGACGCTCGACAATGCCGCCTTCCAGCCTGAGTTTGAGTCGCTGCTGGCGGATGTCTGCGCCAGCCTCTCCCAGTCTGGGCTGGACGGCATTTATGTGTATGGCAGTGTCGCCAGGGGCGAAGCAAGCCCCGGCGAATCGGACCTGGACCTTAGCCTGATTCTGCTCGAGCCGCCGGATGCATCGGTATTGGCCCACCTGCAAGCGCTGCGCCAGAGCCTGGAGCAACGCCACCCGGAGGTCACCAAGATCGACTTCGATATCGGCCACCGCGCCGAAGTGCTGGCGCCTGAAAACGCAAATAAATGGGGTTTCTGGCTCAAGCATCATTGCCGTTGTGTGTGGGGCGAGGATCTTTCGCTGCGCTTTGAACGCTTCCAGCCTTCGCGCGAAATCGCCCTGGCGTTGAATGGTGATTTTGAATCCGTGCTGAGCGGCTATCTTAACCTCATCCATCAGGCCAATACTTCAACCGAACGCCTGCGGCTGCAGCGCGAAGCGGCGCGCAAACTGATTCGAGTGACCAACATATTGCGCGCGCCCGACGCGCCCTGGCCGTACACCCTCGAAGAGCACGTTGCCTTGTTCGTACAGCACCACCCCGCGATGCGCATCCAGATCGCGTATTTCCTGTTCGAGGCGCGCAACCCAAGCGCCGAGGGCGAGCCCTTCAGCGTGCGACTGCAAACCTTTATCGCGTGGATGGTTTCACAGCAGGTATAGACGGCAGGCATAGGCAGGTAATGTGGCACTCAGGCTCACTTTACCTACGCTGCGCACATCAGGATTTAAAGCGCCCCACCAGGCCATTCAGCTCCTGCGACAGGCTCGATAACCGCCCCGAATCATCCTGCGCAGCATTGGCCAGGCTCTCCACCAACCTTGCCTCGTCATAGATTTGTTGGATATGCCGGTTGATCTCTTCGGCCACGCTGTGTTGTTCCTCGGCGGCGGCGGAAATCTGCAGGTTCTGGTCGCGGATCTCGTTCACCGACAACTGGATGCCCTCGAAACTGTCCCGCGCGTTTTCGATGGACGACACGCTGGCGCGGGACAGGTCCAGGCAACTGCTCATCTTCTGGGTGACTTCTTCGGTCTTGCTGCCGAGGGTGCCGAGCAGTTGCTCGATCTCGCCGGTGGAGTCGGAGGTGCGCTTGGCCAGTGCGCGCACTTCGTCGGCCACCACGGCAAAACCACGGCCCTGATCGCCGGCGCGGGCGGCTTCGATGGCGGCGTTGAGGGCCAGCAGGTTGGTCTGTTCGGCGATGGCGCGAATGGTGCCGAGGATCTGGTTGATGCTGCGGCTGCCGGCTTCCAGCTCGACCATGGCCTGGGAAGACTCGGTCAGGCGGCGGCCCAGGCGGTTGACGTTATCGGTGGTGACTTCGATCTGCTGTTTACCTTCGGCCACACGGCGATGGCCGTTCTCGGCCGACTCCGCCGCGCCGCTGCACGAGCGCGCCACCTCGTTGGCGGTGGCGACCATTTCGTTGAACGCGGTAGACACCAATTCCACTGCCTCACGCTGGCGCCCGGCGGCTTCGTTCATGTTGTGCGCCACTTCACTGTTGACCCGTGACGCGTCCTGAAGATTGGTGGAGGCCGCGCCAATATGCTGGATCAGCTGACGGATTGCGGCGAGGAATTTATTGAACCAGCCCGCCAGCTCGGCGGTTTCATCCTTGCCCTGTACTTGCAGCTCATGACGCAAATCGCCTTCACCCTGGGCGATGGACTGCAAGCCGGTGCTGACCTGGCCGATCGGTTTGACGATCACCTTGGAAAACGCCGCGGCGATCAGTCCGAAGATCAGCACCAGCACGGCCACGATTGCCGTGGTCAGGTAGGTCATGCGCGTCGCCGCCGCCATGACTTCGTTGTATTCGATCAGCCCCACATACCGCCAGCCCAGGCCCGGCGAGGTCCACACGTTGGCCATGTAGCGCACGCCGTCGATGACCACCTCGGTTGAGCCCTGGGGCGTCTCGGCCAGGTGCGCATACGGCGCGCCGAGGTCCTTGAGCGGCTTGAAGTTGTGTGCGGCGTTGCGCGGGTCGACCAGCACCACGCCGTCCTCGATCAACATCACGTAGCCGCTTTCTCCCAGCTTGATGCTCTTGAGCAATTCGGTGAGGTTCTTCAGCGACACGCTGACCACGAACACGCCCTTGGCCTTGCCGCTGCTGTCGAGCAGCGCACGTGCGGTGCCCACCAGCGCCACATCATCCTTGTCATAGTAGTAAGCCGGCGTGCGCACGGTCTTGTTGGGGCTGGCCATGGCGGCCTTGTACCAGGGGCGGGTGCGCGGGTCGTACTTGGCCAGCTGGGGGTCATCGGGCCATTTGGCGTAGGTGCCGTCTTCAAGGCCGATGGACAGAATGGCAGCGGAAGGGTGGGTGGCGCCGAAACGGGCAAACTGGTCGATTACCTGCTGCGCCTGGGCGGGCATTGGTTGGCTCGCGGCGTTTGCAGGTTGATAATCCTTTAGAGTGTTCACGGAAGTGTATACAGGATCAGCGGACATTTGATCGACGTTCTGCAAGGTGCCGTCGAAGAATTGCCGGATATTGCCATCGATCTGACGTATTTCGCGGGTGCTGCCATCAATAAACTGATCAACCGCTTGAGTCCGCGTGTTCATGACGGAGATAACCGCAACCAGGCTGACCGGAATAAAGGCGACAGAGACGAACGCGAGCACGAGCTTGTTTTTTATTTTCATCGAGACGACCATCGGGCGAAGAGGCGATTTGATATCACTGACTGTTTCGGCCTGAGGGTTATAAAGCTTTAGCTTTATTTTGTGTACAACAAAAAATGTTTTTGTCCTGAAAAGTTAACCTCTCCAAGTATGGCGGCTCGCCAGGTTGAAACTGTTGAGCCCCGTGGTGTTTTCACCGTTAAGATGCCTTCGATATTGCTCATTAGGGACGAGGCATGCCACTGATCACGGAACGTGTAGCGCTCGCCCGCAACGGCGCCAACGATAAGGTTATTTGCCGCATGGCCTCAGGCTGGGCGGTGATGGGCGATGTGCATGAACTACGAGATTCTGGGCAACTCGGAACCGGAGCTGCATTGCCATATTTTCCCGCGTTACGCCTCGGAGCCGGAGGACAAACGCAAGATGCCGGTGTGGTTCTACGAGTGGAAAACCGCGCCACCTTAGGCTGAAGATCAACACGGTGAGTTGCGCAACACGATCGCGCAGTTACTCAAATCCGCCATGGAAGCTGGATGATGCAAAGAAATAATCTGGTCCCGGAATTGATGGTGACCGACCTGAACCGCAGCCTTGAGTTCTGGGTCGGTTGTCTGGGGTTCACGGTGGCTTATCAACGCCTGGAAGACGGCTTCGCGTATCTTGACCTGGACGGCGCCCAGGTGATGCTTGAGCAAGTCGACCCACGCGCCAATCAATGGCTCACGGCGGCGTTGGAACGCCCGTTTGGGCGCGGCATGAACCTGCAGATTGATGTCGTGGCGGTGCTTCCAGTCATTCAACGGCTGGAGAGGGCGGCACGCCCGGTGTTCAAGGCCAGCAAAGACGTGTGGTACCGGGCGGGCGAAGTCGAGGTCGGGCAGCGTGAGTTTCTGGTACAGGACCCGGATGGTTATCTGGTCAGGCTGGTGGAGCGTCTGGGCGAAAGGGCTGCTGCCCATGCGTGAACGTCAAGCCGCGCGGCTGCTGGTGATCAGCCCTGCGCGAAAAGTGCTGCTGTTTCGGTTCGTCCACAACAAAGGTGCGCTGGCCGGCAGGAATTACTGGGCGACACCCGGCGGCGGCGTCGAAGCCGGGGAGAGCTTCCACACGGCGGCGATCCGTGAGCTGCGCGAAGAGACCGGCATTGTGGTCAGTGACGTGCAAGCGCCGGTAGCAGACCGCCGATTTGAGCTGATGCTGCCCAGTGGCGAAACCGTGTTGGCCATTGAACAGTACTTTGTTGTTCCGGCGAAAAACGAGCGTCTTTCGCGAGACGAATGGACGGCGCAGGAAGCCCAGGTCATGACGGATCATCATTGGTGGTCGATTGAGGAGCTGCGATCGACGGCAGACACGGTATGGCCGGAAGGGCTTGTCGACATGCTCGTGCAGGCAGGCGTTTTTTAAAGCATGTTCAGGATATCGGCAGTGTCGATAACCCTGGCGTAATCCATCGCCAGGTTGCTCAGCGACAGTGCATGCACATCCTCGGCAGGCCAGAGGCGGCCCGACAAATCGGTTTGATCAAAGGTGTAGCAGGCATCCGCCGCCACGGCGACCTCAAAACCCAGGTTGCCGCCGGAGCGCGCCGTAGACTCGACAGAGTTGTTGGTGATCACCCCAACGATCACCACTTGCCGGATTCCACGCCCATGCAGCCAGCGCTCCAGGCCGGTGGCGGCGAACGCATCCGGGACGTTTTTTTCCACCACATGCTCATGCTTGAGCGGCGCCAGTGCCGGCTGGAACTCACAGCCCGGTTGGCCTGGCCAAAACACCGAGCCCTGGCTGCGGGACATATGCCTTACATGCACCACGGGGCGCTTGGACTGCCGCCAGGCACCCAGCAGGTGCCGTATCTGCACCTCGGCGTCGGGGTTATTGCGGCGCCCCAGCTTGGGGTCGTGCATGCCTTGCTGCATGTCGATGATCACCAATGCGGCGTTTGTGGCTAACGGTTCCATGGCACATCCTTTGGCTGGGTCAGAGGCGAAACATAGCAGCGATTGGGCGTGCTTAAACAGGGCTGTTGTTCGAAGCTCATTTGCACGATGCGCATCGATCCAAAGTGGGAGCTGGCTTGCCTGCGAGAGCGGTCTATCCGTGCATACATCGGTGACTGACCCACCGCCATCGCCGGCAAGCCAGCTCCCACAGTCGCCGATACTCCCATCGAGCGCTGGTGCCTTCAATCGCCGTGTGAACCTTGCGCTACGGCTTTGTTAAACAATCAGGGCCGATTGAGTGCATTCACATAAGCGCTGAACATGGCCGCCATGCCATCGGCATACACCTCGATCTCGGCAGCGGTGCGCGGGCTGGAGGAAAAGTCCTTGCCCACGCAACCCAGCGTGCTGCGGATCAGGTCGCACGCCAGTGCGCGGGTTGCGTCGGGCACCTCGGGCAGCAACTCGAGCATGAAGGTCTCGAAGGCCTGCCGGCCGGCTGCGCGCACTTGCACGGCTTCCGGCGCATCGCGGTACAGCGGCGCCGCGTCGTGCAGCGCACCGCGCATCAGCGCCTCTTCGCATTCGGAGTGGATAAATGCATGCACCAGGGTGCGCAGGCGGGTCAGCGGCGCTACGGCGGTTTTTTCGAGGATGTCGCGCAGCAGTTGGGTGGTCTGCTGCCACTCATCGCTCTGCAATCGAAACAGGATCGAGGCCTTGTTGGGGAAATATTGATACACCGAGCCGACACTCACGCCGGCTTTTTCCGCGACCCGCGCGGTGGTGAAACGCGTGGCGCCTTCCTTGGCCAAAACCTGAATAGCGGCTTCGAGAATCGCCGCCACCAGCTCGGTGGAACGTGCCTGTTGTGGCTGTTTGCGCGAGGCAATACGGGGCGTCTGGCGGGTGGTCATTGTGGGCTCCGAGCGCTGGGCGAACGCGAATAGCGAAGGCGATGAATCCCTCGCATACTTTTAATGCGACGAATTAGTCGCATCTTAGTCCCCATCCAACGGAAATCAATCATGACCACCCTGAGCACTCTGACTACCGCGCCTCTTGCCGCCTTGATCGAACGCCTCTACGCCCAAGCCAATGCGGCGACCAGTCCGCTCATCGACACTGTGTCGCCGCAAGAGCGCAACCGCCTGATGCACAGCAAAACCGAGTACCTTGAGCTTTACACGATGCTCAAGGATTTGTGGCTGCCTGTATCGCGTGACACCGGCAACCTGCTCTATATGCTGGCCCGCAGCAGCCATGCAAAAGCCATTGTCGAGTTCGGCACCTCGTTTGGGTTGTCCACCTTGTTCCTGGCTGCCGCACTGCGCGACAACGGCGGCGGCGTGTTGATCGGCAGCGAATTCGAACCGTCAAAGATCGCCCTGGCCCGTGAGCATTTCATTGAAGGCGGCGTCAGCGACCTGATCGAAGTGCGTGAAGGCGACGCCCTGGTTTCACTGGCGACAAACCTGCCGCCATCGGTCGACCTGCTGCTGCTCGATGGCGCCAAGTCGCTGTATGGCGATGTGTTGAACCTGGTAGAGAAGCACCTGCGGCCGGGCGCGCTGGTGGTGGCTGACAACACCAACTACTGCCCTGAATACCTGGCGCACGTGCGCGAACCTGGGAATGGTTACCTGTCGGTGCCGTTTGCCGATGACATCGAACTGTCGATCCGCCTCGGCTGAACGGGCACCGATCGGCAGCCGATTCGCAAAACCCTGAGACTTCCCGGCGAAAATCTTCATAATGGCGGCCAATTTGTTTAGCTCGTTATTCTGGTGTGCCCGCATGGAAATTAAGGTCAACTTTCTCGATAACCTTCGGCTTGAAGCCAAGTTCGATGACTTCACGGTGATTGCCGACCAGCCGATTCGCTACAAAGGCGACGGTTCGGCCCCGGGTCCGTTCGATTACTTCCTGGCTTCGTCGGCGTTGTGCGCGGCGTACTTTGTGAAGCTGTACTGCGCAACACGCAATATTCCAACCGAGAATATTCGCCTGTCGCAGAACAACATCGTTGACCCGGAAAACCGCTACAACCAGATCTTCAAGATCCAGGTCGAGTTGCCGGCGGACATTTCCGACAAGGACCGCCAGGGCATCCTGCGTTCCATCGACCGCTGCACGGTAAAGAAAGTGGTGCAGGCCGGGCCGGAATTTGTCATCGAAGAAGTGGAAAACCTCGACGCAGATGCCCAGGCGTTGTTGATGCCCCATTCCACCTCCGAGGCAGGCACCTACATCGCCGGCAAGGACCTGCCGCTGGAGCAGACCATCGCCAACATGTCCGGCATTCTCGCCGGCCTGGGCATGAAGATTGAAATCGCCTCGTGGCGCAATATCGTGCCCAACGTGTGGTCGCTGCATATCCGCGATGCACACTCGCCGATGTGTTTCACCAACGGCAAGGGCGCGACCAAGGAAGGCGCACTGGCGTCGGCGTTGGGCGAGTTTATCGAGCGACTGAACTGCAACTTCTTCTACAACGACCAGTTCTGGGGTGAGGAGCTGGCCAACGCGCCGTTCGTGCATTACCCGGACGAGCGCTGGTTCCAGCCTGGGCCCAAGGATGAGCTGCCGAGTGAAATCCTCGATGCCTATTGCCTGAAGGTCTACAACCGTGAGGGCGAGCTGCGTGGCTCGCACTTGTTCGACACCAACTCGGGCAATGAACAACGCGGGATCGTTTCACTGCCGTTCGTGCGCCAGTCCGACGGCGAGGTGGTGTATTTCCCGTCCAACCTGATCGAAAACCTTTACCTCAGCAACGGCATGAGCGCGGGCAACACCTTGGCTGAAGCCCAGGTGCAGTGCCTGTCGGAGATTTTCGAGCGCGCGGTGAAACGCGAGATCATCGAAGGCGAGTTCGCCTTGCCGGATGTGCCCGCAGAGGTGCTGGCCAAATACCCCGGCATTGTCGCGGGGATCGAAGGCCTTGAGGCCCAGGGTTTCCCGGTACTGGTCAAGGACGCGTCCCTGGGCGGCGAGTTCCCGGTGATGTGCGTCACCCTGATGAACCCGCGCACCGGCGGCGTATTCGCCTCGTTCGGCGCGCACCCGAGCATGGAAGTGGCGCTGGAGCGCAGCCTCACCGAACTGCTCCAGGGCCGCAGTTTTGAGGGTTTGAATGACCTGCCGCAGCCGACTTTTGAAGGCCAGGCAGTGACCGAGCCAAACAACTTTGTCGAGCACTTTATCGACTCGAGCGGCGTGGTGTCGTGGCGCTTCTTCAGTGCGCAGTCGGACTATGAGTTTGTCGAGTGGGACTTCTCGGGCGAAGGTGAAAACTCCAACGCCGAAGAGGCCGCCACTCTGTTCGGTATTCTCGAAGGCATGGGTAAAGAGTCCTACATGGCGGTGTACGAACACCTTGGCGCTACAGCTTGCCGGATCCTGGTGCCGGACTACTCGGAAATCTACCCGGTGGACGACCTGATCTGGGACAACACCAACAAGGCGCTGTTTTTCCGCGCCGATATCCTCAACCTGCACAGCCTTGACGAGGAGGCGCTGCAGGCGTTGGTCGAGCGTCTGATCGAAAGCGAGCTGGACGATTACACCGACATCACCACCTTGATCGGCATTGAGTTCGACGACAACACGGCCTGGGGCCAGTTGACCATCCTGGAGTTGAAACTGCTGATCTTCCTGGCCTTGCAGCAATATGAGGAGGCCAAGGAGTGCGTGGAGATGTTCCTGCAATACAACGACAACACCGCTGAACGCGGCCTGTTCTACCAGGCCATGAATGCGGTGTTGGAGATGCAGTTGGACGACGACCTGGACCTCGCCGATTACGAGGCCAACTTCCGCCGCATGTTCGGTAACGAGCGGATGGATGCGGTGATGGGTTCGGTGGACGGCAGTGTGCGGTTTTATGGCTTGACCCCGACCAGCATGAAGCTGGAAGGCTTGGATCGGCATTTGCGCTTGATCGAGAGCTATAAAAAACTGCATTCGGCGCGGGCCAAGGTCACTTCAGCCTGACTGATCGTGACTGATCGTTCCCACGCTCCGCGTGGGAATGCCGCATGGGACGCTCCGCGTCCCGCTGTTGCCTTGGTGACGCGGAGCGTCACGGGATGCGTTCCCACGCAGGGCGTGGGAACGATCATGTGCGATGCAGAAACCTTGGTGTATCAGTTACACCGCGGTGATGCTATCGCAGGCAAGCCAGCTCCCACAGTTGACCGAGTTTGACTGATCGCTGGCTGATCGTTCCCACGCTCCGCGTGGGAATGCCGCATGGGACGCTCCGCGTCCCGCTGTTGCCTTGGTGACGCGGAGCGTCACAGGATGCATTCCCACGCAGAGCGTGGGAACGATCGTGTGGGGTTAGATCAGGGCCAGCGCCTGGGCCAGGTCAGCTCTCAAATCTTCCACATCCTCAACCCCCACCGACAACCGTACCAACCCATCGCCGATCCCCAACTGCGCCCGCGTCGCCGCTGGAATGCTCGCATGGGTCATGATCGCCGGGTGTTCGATCAGGCTTTCCACGCCGCCGAGGCTTTCGGCCAGGGCGAAAATCTTCACGTTTTCGAGAAAACGTGTAGCACCCGCCAGGTCACTGTTCAAGTCCACCGAAATCATCCCGCCAAACCCGCGCATCTGTTGGCGCGCCAGTGCGTGCTGCGGGTGCGAGGCCAGGCCTGGGTAGTACACCCGCGACACTTGCGGCTGCCGTTCCAGCCAGGTGGCCAGGTCCAGGGCGTTGCTGCAATGGCGCTCCATACGCAGTGCCAGGGTTTTTACCCCGCGCAGGGTCAGGAACGCATCGAACGGGCCGGCAATCGCGCCGACCGAGTTTTGCAAAAAGCCCAGGCGCTCGGCGAGGTCCGGGTTGTGGCCGACGATGGCGATGCCGCCGATCACGTCGGAGTGGCCGTTGAGGTATTTGGTGGTGGAGTGAACCACGATGTCGAAGCCCAGCTCCAGTGGGCGCTGGATCCAGGGGCTGGCGAAGGTGTTGTCGGCCACGCAGATGATGCCGCGATCGCGGCAGAGGCGCGCAATGGCGCTGAGGTCGGTGAGGCTCAGCAGCGGGTTGCTCGGGGTCTCGACCCAGACCATGCGCGTGTCGCTCTGCAGCGAGGCTTCAAAGGCCGACAGGTCGCTGAGGTCGACAAAGCTGAAACGGTGCCCGGCGCTGCGTTGGCGCACCTTGTCGAACAGGCGGAACGTGCCGCCATACAGGTCGTTGCCGGAGACAATATGCGCACCGGCGTCCAGCAGTTCCAGCACGGTGGAAATCGCCGCCAGCCCGGAAGCAAATGCAAACGCCGCGCTGCCGCCTTCGAGGTCGGCGACGCAGCGTTCCAGGGCAAACCGCGTGGGGTTGTGGGAGCGTCCGTAATCAAAACCCTTGTGCACGCCGGGGCTGTCTTGCAAATAGGTGGAGTTGGCGTAGATCGGCGGCATCAACGCGCCCGTGGTCGGGTCGGGGGATTGCCCGGCGTGGATCACGCGGGTGGCAAACGCGCTTTTATCGGGCAAGCTCATGCAAGGGATCTCCGTAGGTGGTTAAGCAGGTCGACGCGGGTGATCAGGCCATGGAAGCCGGATGTGTCGGCAATAATCGCGACCAGGCCGCGATCGAGTTCCGCTTGCAGCTCAGCCAGGCTGGCGCTGGGGGCCAGGGTGTGCAAGGTGTTGCTCATGGCGTCTGCCACCACCATGGAAAAGTGTGTGGCGTCCTGATGCAGGCCCAGCAGGATGTCGGATTCGTCGATGACGCCGACCAATTCACGGCCATCGACCAGCACCGGCAGTTGCGAGACATCCGCCAGGCGCATGCGCTGGAAGGCGGTGAGCAAGCTGTCGTCGGGGCTCACGCTGATCACCCGGCCGTCTTCGAAGCGCCGCGCGATCAGGTCACGCAGGTCGCCGTAGTGTTTGTATTGCAACAGGCCCGCGTCGTTCATCCATTGGTCGTTGTAGACCTTGGACAAGTAGCGCGTACCGGTGTCGCAGACGAAGGTGACCACGCGCTTGGGCTCGGTTTGTTCGCGGCAGTAACGCAGTGCGGCGGCAAGCAGGGTGCCGGTGGATGAGCCGCCGAGGATGCCTTCGGCCTTGAGCAGCTGGCGGGCGTGGTCGAAGCTTTCTTCATCGCTGATGGAGTAGGCATGGCGCACGCTGGAGAGGTCGGCAATCGAGGGGATAAAGTCTTCGCCGATGCCTTCCACGGCCCAGGCGCCGGGCGTTTCCATTCTGCCGCTGCGGCTGTATTCGGCCATCACCGAGCCCACCGGGTCGGCCAGCACCATTTCCAGTTCGGGCTGCACGCGTTTGAAGAAGCGCGTAAGCCCGGTGAGGGTGCCGGCCGAACCGACGCCGACCACAATCGCGTCCAGATCATGCTGGGTTTGCGCCCAGATTTCCGGGGCGGTGCTGGTTTCGTGGGCCAGCGGGTTGGCGGGGTTGTTGAACTGGTCGGCGAAGAATGAACCGGGAATGTCGTTGGCCAGGCGCGCGGCCACATCCTGGTAATACTCGGGATGGCCCTTGCCCACGTCGGAGCGCGTGATATGCACCTCGGCGCCCATGGCCTTGAGGTGCAGGACCTTTTCAGTCGACATCTTGTCGGGCACCACCAGCACCACACGGTAGCCTTTGGCCCGGCCGACCAGTGCCAGGCCCAGGCCGGTGTTGCCGGCGGTGGCTTCGATGATGGTGCCGCCCGGTTGCAGGCGGCCGTCGCGTTCGGCGGCGTCGATCATCGCCAGGCCGATGCGGTCCTTGATCGAACCTCCGGGGTTCTGTGATTCAAGCTTGAGAAACAGCGTGCAAGGGCCAGTATCGAAACGGCTGACCTTGACCAGCGGCGTGTTGCCGATCAGCTCAAGCACGGCGGGACGAGGAAGGCTGGGCATGAATTCACCTTGGTTGCGAGCAGACAGAGGTGGAGCAGCAAAGTAAACGCGTGCCTTGGAACATAGGCCGGGATCGCGCCGGTCGCAACCGGGCGGTCCGTTGGATGTCTTTTTTTGGCGCATGAACCCGACAGGGCGTTTACAGCAGCTCGCCCAACGCCTGCTGTACACGCGCACTGGCCGCTTGCATCGGCGCGCGCAGCTCGCTGCCGATCAAGCCCTGCAAGGCCAACGCCGCCTTGACCGGCGCCGGGTTGGGCTCCATAAACAGAGTGTTGATCAGCGGCAACAGCGTGAAAAACGTCGCCCTGGCCTCGGCCAATTGGTGATCGCGCACTTGCTGGCACAGCGCTACAAAGGCCTCGGTGCGCACATGCGCCGAGGCTGCAATCGCGCCACTGGCGCCCAGGCACAGCGCGTTGAAGATCTGGATGTCTTCGCCGCACAATACATCCACGTCACCACTGGCCAGCAGCGCCAAGGTGTTGGCCAGGTCGCCGCCGCAATCTTTGATCGCAGCGATTCGCGGGTGTTTGACGATGTTCAACAACGTAGCCTGCTCGAAGGTTACGCCGGTGCGGTAGGGAATGTCGTAGAGGACAATCGGCACGCTTGACGCATCCGCCACCGTGCGAAAAAACGCCTCAAGGCCAGCCTGGGAAGGGCGGATATAACTGGGCGCGGGCACCAGCAGACCGGCGACCGGGCGCTGGAGAATTTCGCTTTGAAAGTGCAGCAGTTCAATCTGGTTGCTGCCCGCCAGCCCCATCACCACCCGCTGCGCGGGCACCCATTGCAGCACAGCATCGAGCACGGCGAGCTGCTCCTGACGGCTCAACGCCGCGGCTTCTCCGGTGGTGGTGCAGACCATGATCCCGGCCACGTGTTTTTCCAGCAGGTGGCTGACCAGCCGGTGCAGGCCGATAAAGTCGATGGCGCCATCCTGAAACGGCGTGACCACGGGCACCCAGATACCTTGAAACGATGACATGCACTTTCTCCTGATGGTTGACCGCTAAAGTCACCGTCAGAAGGCCAGAGGGGATTGTGCAGAAGGAGGAGTGGTCCGTCGCGCTCAATGTCCTGTCAGCTCATCTGACGGGACAGCGCGCCCCGGTCACATGAGCGACTGTTTCTTCGATTTGAGGGCGTGCGCAACGCAACCTTGCGCCTTGGCAAACAAGCCAATGACGGAAAGGTTAACGAAAGACGCTGCTGACATGCGCTGGCACACCCTGAATAAGATCTCCATCTTCAGGGGATGTGACGGGATGTGTCAACCCCGCCGCAGGGGGTAATAGGCAAGCGACTCGGTCAACTGTGGGAGCGGGCTTGCTCGCGAATGCGGTGGGTCAGTCAACATCTGCCTGTCTGGAAGATCGCTTTCGCGAGCAAGCCCGCTCCCACATTGGATCTTTGGTGCCTTCAATCACCCGCTACCGCAGCTTCGATAGCAGCCACGTCAATCTTGGTCATGGTCATCATTGCCTCGAACGCACGCTTGGCGATGGCCGGGTCGGCATGCGTTACCGCCGCAGACAAGACGCGCGGGGTGATCTGCCAGGACACGCCCCACTTGTCCTTGCACCAGCCGCAGGCGCTGGCCTGGCCGCCGTTGTCGATAATGGCATTCCAATAGCGGTCGGTTTCGGCCTGGTCGTCCGTGGCCACCTGAAACGAAAACGCCTCGGTGTGCGGGAACGCCGGGCCAGCATTCAGGCCCAGGCAGGGAATGCCCAATAAGGTGAAATCGACGGTCAACACATCGCCTTGCTTGCCCGCCGGAAAGTCGCCGGGGGCGTGATGTACGGCCTTCACCACGCTGTCCGGGAAAGTATCGGCGTAGAACTTCGCCGCTTCCAGGGCGGTGCCGTTGTACCAGAGGCAGAGGGTGTTTTTGTTCATCTTGGGTCTCCACGGGTTGATTGGGTGTAGAGAGTCTAGACGACGGTTGATCAAGGCTTACCGGGTATCAGCTGTAGAGCTATTGCGGCTTTGTCGATGACCGACCAGACCTGCGCAATTTTCGCATCCCGGCACTCGTAGAATACGTTTTCATCGAAGGTCACCGTCCTGCCATTGATCGGCAGCCCGAAGAATTCACCTCGGGGGCTCACGGTGAAATTCAACCGGCTGGCGACGGTCGGCGGGTCGGCTACCAGCAGTTGGATGCGAAACACCAGGTCGGGGATCTCACGAAAATCGCGTTCCAGCATGGCGCGGTAGCCTGCCAGGCCGATGGGGCTGGCGTTGTAGGTCACCTGCGGGTGGACGAAGTGTCCCAGGTGCTCCCAGTCCTGGCGGTTGAGGCAGTCGATGTAGCCTTGGTAAAAGTCGGCGAGTTCGGTTCGGGTCATGTCGCGTTCTCTCTATTCAGGGTGTCCATGTTAGTTGAGTGCGCGGAGCCACCCTCAGGCCCTGCGCGCCATCAGCAGCACCGTCGCCGCCGCCGACAACAACCCGGCGCAGCAGCGATTGAAAAGCCGCTTGCCGCCAGGTTCGGCAAACCATCGGCGCATGTGCGTGCCCATGTAGGCGTAAGCGCTGATCGCTATCCATTCCAAACCCAGGAACATCGCACCCAGCAGCGCGAATTGTGGGGTGATCGGTTGGCCGGGCACCACGAATTGCGGGAGGAACGCGGTGAAGATCAGGATGGCTTTAGGGTTGCCGGCCGCCACCAGAAACTCCTGACGCGCCAAGGCCCACAATCCCACCTTGCCCGTCGCTGATTCGGCTTCTCTCTGCGGATTAGCCCGCCACAACTGGAACGCCAGATAAAACAGATACGCCGCACCGAGAATCTTGATCCCGTAGAACAGCAGCTCCGAAGTCTGCAACACCACCGCCAAACCGGCAGAGGCGAGGGCGATCATGCCGGCAAAGGCCAGCAAACGGCCAATACCCGCAAGGCAAGAAGTGCGATAGCCATAACGCGTGGAATTGCTCACGGACAACAGGTTGTTGGGGCCGGGCGCCATGTTCAGGGCAAAGCAGGCGGGGAGAAAGAGGGCGAGCGTGGCGAGGTCCATGGCGGCTCCGGAGTGGGTCGAGCGGGACCGAAGAGGATAAGGGGTCTTGAGGGGATTGGACAATCCACACACCGGACTTCTACCCGCATAGAAAAGGCCGCAATAAAAACACCATTTCGGCAAATTTGCCCCTTTACCTGTCTATAGCTTCATAGTTTATGTTGGACGCCATGGATCGAGGGACAGGTTATGTATCGTATTTCCGAGTTGGCGCTGAAAGTGGGTTTAAGCCGTTCGACGCTGCTCTATTACGAAAAGCTGGGGCTGATCAGCTCCAAGCGTCAGGCCAATGGGTATCGCGCGTATTCGACGCATGACCTGCAACAGTTGAAGTTGCTGCAGCAGCTGCAAGCCGGTGGGCTGACGTTGAAAGAGTGCCAGGCGTGCCTGGACACGCGTATCGACAGGGCATTGTTGCTTGAGCGGTTACAGACGCTGGAACACGAGATTGCGCAGAAACAACAATCCCGGGATCTGCTCGCAGCCATGCTGGGGCAAGCCTCGATGCGTGGCTGGCACCAGGCGTTGGAGAACCAGGCCCCAGGCGCGCATCTGGGCTGGTTGCTCAAACAGGGCTTCAACGAAAAGCAGGCGTTGCGCCTGAAGTGGTTATCAAAGGATATGAATGAACATGACCACTATATGGCCGATTTCGAGCGACTCTTTGATAGTTTGGATCGCCTGGGGCCGGGCTCTGCCGAAGACACATTGGCAGCCCTGAATGCATTGCCCGCTGTTCCGAAGACGCTGCTGGACATCGGTTGCGGCCGGGGTGTGAGCACGCTGTTACTGGCACAGCATACCCAAGGGCAGGTTACCGCCGTGGACAACGACGAATACAGCCTGGCCCACGTGCAGGCGGCCGTCGCGGCCAATGCGTTGGAACAGCGTATCCGGCTCCTGTGCGCCAGCATGACTGAATTGCCCTTTGAAGACGGTTCATTTGATGCCATTTGGGCCGAAGGCAGTGCTTACATCATGGGCTTTGGGCATGCGCTCAAAAGCTGGCGACGGTTGATCAAGCCGCATGGTTTTCTGGTGGTCAGTGATTTGATCTGGTTAACCGATAGCCCGCACGCTGAAGCGTTTTCATTCTGGAAGAAAAACTATCCAGACATGACCACGCTTCAGGACCGAGTTTCCAACATGGTCCCCCTGGGTTATCGGCTCCTGCACAGTTTTGCCTTGAGTCGCCACGCGTGGGAAAACTACGTGGCGCCCTTGCGTAAAAAGGTTGCAGAAGTATCTGCAAGCGACTTTTCCTCAAATGCTCTGGCAGACATCAAGGAAGAGATTGATATCCACGAGCGCTTTCTGGATGACTACGGCTATCAGTTTTTCGTATTGCAGAAAAACAGCGCCTAGTAACGACGCAGCGTTCACCCCGTCCTGAGACTTATTAGGTGGACAGTATGAATATTTCCAAATCGGAACAACGGACGCTGCACGTCCTCGCAAAAGGCGGCCGCATCTCACACCAACGCGACGCGTCAGGTCGGGTGAGGGCGGTGGAATGCTATACCCGAGAAGGCTATTTGCTTGCTGACTGCACGCTCAGCGTGTTTAACAAACTAAGGGCCAAGCGATTGCTCAAGTCCATAGACGGCCAGCCTTATCGTGTGAACAAGTCAGGGTTGCAGGCGGTGCGTCCGCAACTGGATAACCGTTAATTATCGGAGTTGTCATGAACATTGAAACACTCAAAGGGCGCCTGGAATTCCTGCGCGAAGCGGAGCAACTCAAAAGTGTGCTCAGAAGTGCCCACACCTCATCCGGTCGCCAGGAAAGTACGGCCGAGCATAGTTGGCGATTAAGCCTGATGGCGATGGTGTTCGCTGACGAACTCAAAGGCCTTGATCTGTTGAAAGTGCTCAAGCTTTGCCTGATTCATGATCTGGGTGAGGCCATAAGCGGCGATATTCCCGCTGTGAGCAAGAACGACTTTCCAGATAAAACCGAGCAAGAGCGCGCCGACCTCTTACAGCTCACGCGTTCGCTGGATGAAGGTTTGCGCACGCAAATAATGACGCTGTGGGAGGACTACGAAAACGCCGGCTCCCCTGAGGCCCTGGCTGTGAAAGCGCTGGACAAGCTGGAAACGATCCTGCAGCACAACCAAGGCATCAACCCAGTTGGTTTTGATTACGCGTTTAACCTGACCTATGGCGACCAATACACAAAAACTACCGATCTGTTCCGCACGCTACGCGGCCTGATTGATCAAGACACCCGAGAGCACTTGAATATGAGCCTGAATATCCGCAATGAACTACCTGAAGACAGTAAACGTATATCCGCAGTGACAACTGAGGCATTCCAGAGCGAAGCGCATTCCAGCCACACCGAGCAATTCATTGTCGATGCACTGCGCCAAGCCGGGCAATTAACCGTTTCGCTGGTGGCGGTCGTGAATGATGAAATCGTCGGGCACATCGCCATTTCCCCAGTTACCGTGTCTTCCGGCGCTGCGGGTTGGTATGGGCTGGGGCCGATATCCGTATTGCCTGAACGCCAAGGCCTGCGGATTGGTTCATCCTTGATGAAAACCGCGCTTGCCAAGTTGCAAGGCAAAGGTGCAAATGGCTGTGTCGTGTTGGGCAATCCTGGCTACTACGGTCGCTTTGGCTTCAAGGCTCACGCGGGGCTGGAGCTGCCTGGAGTTCCACAGGAATACTTCCAAAGCTTGAGTTTTGGTGGTGAGTTACCAATAGGTGTTGTGCAATTTCACAAGGCATTTGAGGCCACGGAATAAGCCGTCGGTGCGCGCGTTTTCAGCTTGAAAGATCTACGGGACCCGCGTCGATGCGGGTCCCGTAGCGTGCGTTTGTCTTGAGTGTTGCCGCAAGCGCTCGTATCGCGCTTTACTTACCATTCAGACCTGTCACGACCCGCGCTTTTCAAGGAGATAATAGTTGGCTAACACGGATGTTGTTTACACACTGGGCACACCGGCAGAGCTGGACTACTACGACCGCAGGTCGGTCATGTTGCCAACTGATGTCACCGCACTGGAAGCCTGGAACATTGTGACCGCCGAGCGCGGGTGGCCGATGCCGTTGGCTTTTCGGATCCGCGACGGGATTTCTTCGCTGTTTGGTGTGAAACGCATCGGTGGGTTTTCCGGCACACCGAGAAATGCGGTGCAGGCGGGCGAGCGGTTGGACTTTTTTCTGGTGGAACACAGCGCTCTCGAGGTGCTGGTGCTGACCGAGCGCGACCGGCACCTGGATGTGATGATTTGCCTTTCTGTCAGCGACCGCGAGTTCACGATTACCTCATCGGTGATCACCCATAACACCTTTGGGCGCGTGTACATGTTGCCGGTTGGGCCTGTGCACAAATTCATTGTCAACAGTGACATGAAGCGACTGAAACGCACGCTGCAAAAAGCGGGCATTACTTAGCGCTTGTTTATCCGGGTCTGGATGCGATCGCCCGGGTTATTACGCGTGCAGAGAAGGCCGCTCATGTCACACGCATGGAGCGTTATTTCAATAAGCACTCGTGATTTTTGCGCGTGTCACAGGCATCGTTTTGAACCTGTAAAAAAGCGGCGCGAGGGCAAAAAACAGAAAAAGACGAGTGTAGTTGATTAAAAATAGACCCGTCTCATTTCCTACCTACCCAGCTGCGCACTCTGATCGGTTGCCAGCGGTGGAGGGCGCAACCTCATTGAGCTCGGCGTGGGCCGGATGAACGGCCTGTTTACAGTGTTTGGCCTCACCGACTGGCATTGATAATGCCGAGCCCCTGCAGCAATTTTTGCTTTTCTTCATGCTCAAAGATTTGCCTGAAGAGGGTCTGGTCAATGACTTTTGCGGCCGTGCTTATTTCCAGTCGACCCTGCGGGTCCAAAACGGTGTTGAAAGAGAAGAAGGGCAGCTTTTCATCGGCGTACTGCCTGTTGCTCGCCAGCGTTGCTTCAACGGCCCGTTGATAGGAATCTTCAACGCGAGGACCAAATATGACACCGACGATAAAATTTGTCCCGTGATGAAAAATACGCTGCCTCGGGTTTTTCGGTGTTTGGTCACTGGCAGCCATGAAGTGCGTTTTAATTTCTTCGATGGTGAAAATTCTTAGTTCACTTTCATAGTCCCAAAATGAATTTTTTTGCAGGAAGGCTTCCTCCACCTTGGCTTTGCCTTTCGTTGCGCATTCCAGCAGGGGGATCTTCTTGCTTGAGTCTATGTATTTAACTTCGCGCAGCGGGTAGACCTGATGCGTATCAGACATAAGGTGTGGTCGCAGGTTTATAGTAGGGCCATCGGCCCCGCCGTAGATCAGTACGCAACCTTTAAACCCATCTGCGTAGTGAGCCCACATCTTCAGTTCCAAAGCGTTTTTTGAAAAAGACACGCTGTAGAAATTATGATTGATTGCTCTGGCGAGTAACTCAGTTATTATCAGGACGCACAGGCTGGCACGATCTTTTTTAGATGATTTCTGTGAAAAGTCGGAGTCGTTATGTTCAGTGTTGTCAATGATCGAGCGTTCAAACAGGTCCTTGAGTTCTGGCTCTTTGCTTTTGATTGTTTCGCGTACTGAACCCGTCAGTGAATCGATTTCAACGTCTTTAAATAAACTGTTCAGTTGCGAGATTAATTCGTCGTCATTGCATGATACATGCAGTGAAATATTCCATACCGGGCTAATCGAGTCTGACGAGAGTAGACGCTTCCACAACTCAGGGCTGTCTTCGAAGTAGTAGGTTGCCTTAAGATCATTGGGGTCGTTCAATTCATGGTTGGCAGAAAAGTAAAGCTCATTATAACGAATGGCTTTTTCAAAATAGTGGTTGGGCCGGTAATATTTGAAGATAGGCATTGTCAATCCTTTGTCTTTCCCTGGGGAATGCAGGTGAATTCGCCACTGGAACAGTGGGGTGTTGCTGTAATGAGCAGGCTAAAAAAGATTTACACCCTTGGCGTACACCAGGATTTGTTCTTTATGGAAGTATTGCGTGCGGACCTGGTCCAAGGGCACGATTAAACCTGAGGTGATTTCCGAGTACACCCCTTTCAATACGTCATCGCCCTGTTTAAATATAATTGGCGACGGCGCTGAGTGTCCTTCGATTGCTCTTAACACCGTATCAACATCGCCAGCCTTGATAGTGCCGACTTGGAAGCCATCCTTTAGGAAGATTTCAATCTTCCGGCTTTGATTTCTCATCGTGCGTCCTTTCAACTGTATTTTCTTAAGCAGGCATTCTGCGCGATAGAGAGGGCTCTTGAAAAAGCACGCAGTTATTCGTCACCTTTGCTGGAAGGCAGAGGTGATTTTTTGATGATATCACTATGCCATTATTTTGGCGATGGATCATCATGATTCGTGTGGCTAGCTATGCGTTGAACCTCGCTCGGTGTGACAGCGTTATGGCCGCAGCAACACGGCATCAACGGCAATCGTCACGGATGAAACCTCCTCCCCAACGCATCCAGCCTTACCGCGATCGGCGGCAACCGCTCACTGCTGCGCGCCAGGGTTTCCACATCATCCGCGGTGCTTTGTGCAATGCTCTGCACAGACTGCAGGCGCCCGACTATCTCCAGGTTGGCCGAGGTCTGTTCGCGAGTGGTCGTCACGATTCGTCCGTTCAGCTCGTCGATATGCGCGATGTCGGCACCTACGGCCTGTAACATTTCCACCGCCAGTTGGCTGTCCTGCACACAGCGCGCCACGCCGGCCTGACTGTCGTGCATCGCCTCGACGGCCTGGCGGCTGCCGTGTTGCAGGCCCTCGATGATCTGTTTGATTTCCTGGGTGGAGACGGCGGTGCGTTGCGCCAGGCTGCGGACCTCGTCGGCGACCACCGCAAAACCTCGGCCTTGCTCGCCGGCGCGAGCGGCTTCGATGGCGGCGTTGAGCGCCAACAGGTTGGTCTGATTGGCGATGCTGCTGATCACTTCGAGTACCGAGCCGATCTGTTCGGCTTGCGTGGCCAGGCCTTGCACCGTCTCATTGGTGCCGTTGATACGTGAGGCCAATTGGGTGATTTCATGCTGGGCGCGACCGACACTGTCCTGGCCTCGTGCAATCTGTTGGCTGGCCTTGCCCGCATGTTCCACGGCTTGTTCCACGTGCAGGGTAATGTGGCCGGTGGCGTCTTCCATGCGCTGCATGGAGCCGGTCATCTGGTTGATTTGCGCCAACTGATGGCGGGCACCGGTTTCCAGGGTGCCGCTGGCGCTGGCCAACGCCTGTCCGAGTTGGCCGAGACCCTGGGAGTCACGGGTCACGCCATCGATCAGGTGGGTGATCTGCTGCAGGAAGTGGTCGAAACGCTTGGCCAGGGACACATGCGCCTTGCCTTCACCCTGGGCGGTTTCAACGGTGAGCTGGGAGGTCACGGCGAGCATTTTTTCCAGCATCTCCTGGCTTTCGACCGCCTCGGCCTGGCTATGAATGGCGAGGTAGAGCAGGGCGACCGTCTCCATCACTACGTAAAAGGCGTGCACGAACACCATGTTCCAGCCGCCATGATGGTCCATCACAAACACCGGGAAACCCTGGTGCTGCAACGCGTGAAACACCACGTGGTGGACGGCGATGGTCACTGCGGCCACCAGGATCGGCAGCCAGTCGCGGTAAAACGTCAACACCGCCAGCAGCGCGAAGATACCGAAGTGCGCTTCGATCAGGCCCTGCGCCTGGTTGATCTGCAGCGCGGCCATGACCATCAGGCCGGCGCCGAGCAAACAGCGCATCAAACGGGTGCCACTGAGGGCGCGATAGAGCAGGGTAAGCACCACACTGGCGCCGCCGCCGACGAGCACGGCTTGCAGCCAGGTGTCGTGCCAGAAGGCCAGGCCCAGGGAGAATAGAAACATCAGCCAGATCAACGCCAGCATGATGCGGTCGGCTTTGCGGTAGTGCTCCAGGAAGCGTGCGCGTGCGGGCATTCACTTTTACTCCATGTGGTCGAGCCAGGAACAAAGCATGCGGCGTGCCACGATGGGCCGCCGGTAAAAAGCAAAGCAGGTATCAGGGTTTTTTTGCCGGATCAGCTGTAACAAATCGTTATCGGCAGTGGACAGGAAGACTTAAGAGCGGTCGCCCGAGTGGGCGACCGAAAATACAAACAGGATCAGAAGCTATATTTGGCGGTCACCATCATATTGCGCGGGGCGCCGTAGGAGTCACCGCCGTAGCTCACGGAGTTGGAGATGGACTGGTAATAGGTGCGATCAAAGATGTTGTTGGCATTGAGCTGCAGGTCCAGATGCTGGTTGACCTGGTAGCCAGCCATCAGGTCGGTCACGGCATAGGCGCCTTGCTTGAGGCGGTAGGTGCTGCCGTCCGCGACTTTGAAGTCGTTGTACAAACGGCTTTGCCAGTAGACGTTGCCGCCTATGCGGAGTTTTTCCAGAGCGCCCTGGAAGTGGTAGTTGGTGGTCAGTTTGAACAAGTGTTCCGGGATGTCGGTGTCGAACTGTTTGTTAACATTTTGCGGGTTGGCGTCATCCTTGATGGTGTGGGTGCGCGCATAGGTGTAGCCGCCGCCAACCTGCCAATTGGGGGTCAATGCGCCCTGCAGTTCCATGTCGATACCCTGGCTGCGAATTTCGCCTGAGGCTATCGCGCAGGATGCCTGCGGGCAGTTCGGTACCACCACCGCCACGGCACGGTTTTCCTGGTCTACACGAAACAGCGCGACGCTCGCATTCAATGCGCCGCCCAGGTATTCGCCCTTGATACCGACCTCATAATTCTTGCCGACAATCGGTTTGAGCGGTGTGCCGGTGCTGTCCTTGTCACTCTGCGGGGTAAAGATGTCGCTGTAGCTGACATACACCGAGTGGTGGTCGTCCAGATCGTAGATAAGTCCGGCGTAGCGGGTGAGGTTGCGCGTTACATGGTAATCGCCATCGTTGCTGCCATGGGCATCGTAGTCATACCAGTCCAGACGGGCGCCGAGGATCAGCTTCAACGGGTCGGCCAGGCTCAGGCGTGTGGTGAGGTAGACGCCGTCCTGGGTGGTGACGTCGCGGTCGTTGGTGGTGTGGACGAAATCCGGTTTGCCCGCCGTCAGCGGCCAGTTCAAGTTGTACGGGCTGTAGTTGTGGGTGGTCATGTCATAGATGCGGCGGCTGGCGCCGACCACCAATTCGTGGGTACGCCCGAAGGCCTGAAAGGGGCCGCTGGCGAAGGCGTCGACGCCGGCCTGGTCTTCATCGTAAGAGGCCTGGTAGACCGTGCGCGCCAGGGTGTTATTGACCCAGCGCGACTGATAGGAGCCCGAAAACAGCGCGTCCTGCTCAGCGTAGTTGGCGTTGATCTGCAGTTTCCAGTCGTTGGCCAGGCGCTGACGCAGCTCGGCAAACACCGTGTTGATCTCCTGGTCCTTGTTCTCCCAGCTGGTCCCTGGGTTGTAGGAGCGCGGCAGGTTCAAGTGATGGCCGTCCTGGCCGACCATCGAAGAACCCCAGAAATAGTTGGTTTTGTCCTTTTGGTTCGAGAAACCGAGGGTCAAAGTGGTGTCTTCGCTGAGGTCTGCCTCGGTGACGGCATAGAACAGGCCATGGTCTTCCTTGGCTTTGTCGATAAAACCATTGGCATCACGGTAAGAAGTCACAACCCGGCCGCGCCAAGTGCCGCTGTCATTGAGTGGGCTGGAGGCGTCCAGCTCGCCACGGTAGTCGTCCCAGCTGCCGGCGGCGCCGGTGAGGGTGACCTTCTGCTCGTCCAGTGGTCGCTTGCGTATCAGGTTGATGGCCGCCGAAGGGTTGCCTGCGCCAGTCACCAAACCGGTGGCGCCGCGCACGATCTCGACGCGGTCGAACATTGCCAGGTTCGGCTGGGCGCCGACTGAAACGCCGTTATAGCCGGTGGGGATGCCGTCATACATCAGGTTGTCGATGTCGAAACCACGTGAGGTATAGGATTCCCGCCCAGGGCCACTGGAGAAATTCAGGAACAGACCTGGCGTGGCTTTTACCACGTCGTTGATGCTGGTCATCGCCTGGTCGTCCATCCGCTGACGGGTAATGACCGTGACCGCTTGCGGGGTTTCACGCAGGGTAAGCGGCAGTTTGGTCGCGGTTGCCATCGAGCCGGTGGTGTAGGACTGGCTGCCTTCGGTCGTCGCACCGAGGACTTGCTCAGTGTTGATCTGCGTCGCACCCAGCTCAACCACCTCTGGCGGCTGTTGCGCGTCGGCGGCGAAGGCCGCAGGTGAGGTGGCAAGACAAACCGCCAACGCCATCAAACTGGGTGTAAAAGCTTTGCCACCATGAAGTTGTACAGACATGAAACGGAGTCTCCCCTGAACGCCGTCCCTGGCTAATAATAAATCTGTTGATAATTATTCGCATTAGTGTGGCGGATCGGTGCGAAGCAAAAAAGCCTTTGGGGAGGCATAGTTAACAAAAATTTCACATTTTCCAGAGTGGCATATGGCTAGAACCGTCACAGCTGGTCGGCGTCTATCACGGCCTTGGCAAACGCTGCCGGCGCTTCTTGCGGCAGGTTATGGCCGATGCCGCCGCTGACCAGACGGAACTGGTACTTGCCGGTAAAACGTTTGGCGTAGTCCTCGGGTAGCGGGTGCGGCGCACCGTTGGCGTCGCCTTCAAGGGTGATGGTCGGCACGCCGATGCTCGGCGACTGCGCCAGTGTTCGCTGCAGGGCCGCGTATTGCGCTTCGCCCTGCACCAGGCCGAGGCGCCAGCGGTAGTTGAACACCGTGATGGCCACGTGATCGGGGTTGTCCAGGCCTTTGGCGCTGCGCTCGAAGGTGGCGTCGTCAAAGGCCCACTTCGGCGAGGCGGTCTGCCAGATCAGCTTGGCGAAATCGTGGGTGTTTTTCTGGTAACCGGCGGCGCCGCGTTCGGTGGCGAAGTAGAACTGGTACCACCACTGCAATTCCGCTGTGGGTGGCAGCGGTTTTTTGCCGGCGGCCTGGTTACCGATCAGGTAGCCACTGACGGACACCAACGCCTTCACGCGTTCGGGCCACAGCGCCGAGACAATATCCGCCGAACGTGCACCCCAGTCATAACCGCCCAGCACCGCTTGCCGGATCTTCAGCGCGTCCATGAAGTCGATCACATCCTGGGCCAACGCTGCCGGTTCACCGTTGCGCGGGGTCTTATCCGACAGAAAACGCGTGTCGCCATAACCACGGGCATACGGGATCAACACGCGATAGCCCTTGGCGGCCAACAGCGGCGCGACGTTGGCGTAGCTGTCGATATCGTAGGGCCAGCCATGCAGCAGAATCACCACTTGGCCATTGGCCGGGCCGACCTCGGCGTAGGCTACATCCAGCAGGCCGGCCCTGATGTGCTTGAGCGTGCCGAAACCGGCTGGGTACTGCGCTGCCGCGGGTTGCGGCTCGGGCATCTCGGCATGGGCCATGCCCACGGCAGCGAAGGGCAACAGGGCAAAGGCGAGGAAAAGTGGACGGCGTTTCAACTGAGCGTGCATGGCGAGCCTCCTTGGGCTTGATGTGTGCCTTGTGCTCAGTTGAACGTCGTGCTGTGTCGGCTGTGTTTCAGGAAGTGGCATGGGTTAAACACTGTGTATCGCAACGCGTTCTGTACACAGTGCGATACACCTACGCGGATCAGAAATCCATTCGAAGCCCCAGTGTGCCTTGGCGACCATTCAGCGCGTTGCTGTCCAGGTTGCGGTTGTAGCCCAGTTGGCCGTACAGGCTGATGCCTTGGGCAACGGTCAAGGTGGCGCCGAGGTTGAGGTCCAGCGTGGTCGATTTTTGCTCGGTGTCTATGTCGGTAGCATCGTCGAATCTTAGGGTGTTGGTGCCGGCGCGGGCATGCCAGACGTTGGCGCGCACATACGGCTGCAGCGGCATGCCACGCAGCTCATAACTGCCGCGCAGGCGGGCACCCAGGCGGGTGGTGAGGTGGGTGTCGGCGTCGTAGGTGACGGCGGAGATCCGGTCTTGCTGGCTGTCCAGTCGGGTGCGGTCGACGATGAGCTGGGCTTGTGGCTCCAGTTCCCAGTGTGCGCTCACGGTAGATGGCCAGCCCACCTCGGCGGACGCCAGTGCATTGCTGCCTTTGGTTTTCATCTTGATGCCCCGGTCGGACTCATTGTTGCCTGTGAAACGAGTGCCCATCACCACCAGGTCCAGATAAGCGCGGTTGGCGCCGATCAGTGTCCAGTAGACGCCCAGGCTGTCGCCGCGCAAGGTGAGGCTGCCCGCATCCTTGCCCTGGAAGCCACCGTTGAAACCCTTGACGTCACCTTGCAAACGGCTGTAACCGACAAAAAAGCCGACTCGATGAGCCTGGCCGCTGTCCGTGGTGGTGGCGTACAGGTCGCTGCCCACCTGAAACGCCGACACTGAGCTGTCCAGCGTCGGGCTGACCGTTCCGGCGAAGCTTTGGCGACTGTTGCCGCCATACACCCTGGCCCAGCCCGTGGGGAAAACTCCGGTTTGTTGCTGCTGGCGCTGATCGCCCACGCGTTCGTGGTAAGTCCCCAGCATGCCTTGCACGATTTGCTCGGCGGCCTCAAAGAGCACCGAGTAAACCGGCACTTCGGCGCGGTAGAGGGGGATGGCAGCGCTGCCCGAGCTGGGTGGCAATGCCGGTGTGCCAGGCGCTGGGGCGGGCGCCGCTATCACCGCACCGGGTGTGGGGATGGCAGGCACAGTAGAGCGCAGGTAGTAATTTTGCTCGGTACCTGCGGTCACGCCGCCTTTAAACAAGTGATAGTCAAATGCACCGGCAGACACGGGGCCTGCCAGCGAGAAGGCACCGACGCTGCTGGTGGCGCCCTGGGTTGCCTGCACCACCTCAATGCCATCCTGCACGGTCAATGCCCCTGCACCGCCCAGGTTGGTGATGCTGATCGCCGTGGTGCCTTGCAGGGTGCCGTGGCTGACCACCAGTTTGTCGCTGGCGGAGTTATCCGCGCCCAACACCGTTTGCAGTGCAAGTCGGCCACCCGTGCCCAGGTAATTGCCGTTGACCGTCAAACTGTCGGCGGCGCTGGAACTGTCGCTGGTCATGTCGATCAGTCCGGCGTTGTTCAAGCTCGCCAATTGCCCGGCCGTGAAGGGTGAGAGGGTGCCGGTGGTCACGTTCAACCGGCTCGTTGCATCGATGCTCATTGCGCCGGTACCGGTGTCGCTGCCTCCCAACACAAATACGCCGCCTAATGTCAGGGCTGATCTATTGACTAACAACACCCGTTCCCAGCCGGTGTAGCGGTTCGGGGCACGGGTTTGTGTGGCGTCAAAGGTCAGGGTGTCGTTACCCAGGCCACCGTCCAGCTGGGGGTTGGAGGCCAACACGGTTTCGCTGAGGTTTTTCAGCAGAGCGGTATCATCGTCGGCGCCCATGAGAACTGCCCCGTTGAGGGTTCCCCCATCGGTCCAGATGAACTGATCGGCGCCGAAGCTGGTGAGGATCTGGCCGTTGACCCTGCCACCACTGATCTGAATCAGATCTACGCCGGCGCTGGTGCTGATGTTGCCACCGATGGTGCTGGTGCCCGACACGAGAATGGTGTCCCGGCCAAGCCCTGTGACCAGGTTGCCGACGATGGTTCCGCCGCGCATATCGAAGACGTTGTTATCGAGTTTCATGTCGACTCGGCCGATGGTGCCGCCGGTCATCAAGGCTTGATCGCCGTCTTCAAAGGCGCCCTTGATGGTGCCTCCGGTCAGGGTAAAAGTGTCATGTCCATCGCCTTGGGCCAAGGATTCGATGGTTCCACCGCTCATGACAAAATTGTCGATACCCCCGCCCTGGATGATCGCCCCCGCCTGCCCACCGCTGATCTGTACCCGATCAGCGCCATCTCCTTGGGTGATGGACCCCGTGACAGTGCCCAGGGTCAGGCGAAAAGTATTCTCACCGTCACCCTGGTTCAGCATCCCATTGATTGCAGCTGTCGCACCGTTGATCTCTACCGAGTCGTTGCCGGCACCGAAGGTGACATCGCCATTAAGGGTGCCGCTGCCGCTGAGGTTCAGCGTGTTGTTGCCGGCCGTGTCGGTAAAGCCCGGCGCGCCGCCGCTGTCGCAGGTTGAGGTGTCATTGCCGGCGGTGAGGTTGATCGTGCAGGCGCCAAGCGACGGCAGCGGCCAAGCCGCCATCAACGTGATACCCAGGGAAGTCAAAAAAATCGGCAGTGTGCGCATGGCGTGTCCTTGTCCAAGGGAAGTGCCTGCACCTGGGCAAACAGGTGCAGTTCAAGCCATGGCAAGCAAACGTGCGATACGGAGCGGGGACGGCGGTTTACCTGTTCGGCGAAAACCCCGGCTAGTGCAACGAGTTGGCATGGCTTTCTCGACTGCACATCAAGCTGTGCAGGTTTTTTTGCACCTTAGTCGCAGAGTCAACCGGACGCTACTGTGAGAACTGACAGGTACAGACCAGTGCTGCCCTAGGCAAACACGATCTCATAGGGCTCACGCATCCGCTCCAGCAATTCCTGGGCAAGCATCGGCGCCAGGCCGATCTCCGGGTCGCCGAGCAATTGGCTGGCATACGCGTGGGCGGCGTGAAGTTTGCGCGCGACGCTCCAGCTGTCCAGGCGCACTTTGCGCGCGCGTTGCCAGGGGATTACCGAGCCTTCGCGCAGCGGCCAGTGCCAGGCCCATATCGGCAGCTCATACAGGCGCGCGCCGGTGAGCATGCACGCTTTGGCGCTGGCGCGGCCGACGGCGTCATGGTCGTCGTTGCCGTCGTGGCGCCAGGTGGTGAACACCACGTCGCCCGGTTGCAGGTAGCGCGCAATGAACTGGCTCATGGGCTGCTCGCGGGCGGCGAGGGCGTTGTCACAAAACCCGCCGCGAATCCACTTCAGGCTGTGCAGCGGCATGCCCAGGCGCCGCAACGCTTCGGCGCTTTCCTGTGGGCGGATCACACTCAGGCGGCTTGCCGGCCAGGCATTCGAGCCTGGGTGGCTGGCGCTGCCGTCGGTGATCGAGATCAACTGCAGTGGGTGGTTGAGGGTGCTGAGCAGTTGCAATAAACCGCCACACGCCAGGACCTCATCGCCGGGGTGAGGCGCAATGACCACCACACGCGCACCGCGTGGCACCAGGGAGGAGGGCTTGATAACGGGGATGTGCGCCAACTGCGGCGCACTGTTCCAGATTTGCGCAGGGCCGCGACGGCCCTCGCTCAATGAGGCAGATTTCATGGGTGTCACGTCCTTGTCGAATGATGCCGGGTCGTACCCCGTTGACGGGACGACGCTCTTGTACTCAGCACAGGCTCCGCTGCGATGAACTGCGGCCATCCAACCCTGGATGACCAGCAAGGCGATTTCAGCATAGTCAAGGATTCAGCGTTTTTACATCGTGCACGGCGGAAATTTTCAGGTGGCCTGCATCAGGCTTTTGAGGTAATCACCAAAACCGCCCTGTGCACGGCAGTTCAGGCGCGCGCTGGTGATCACCTGCGGTGTGTGGCTCCAGGCGATTGAGGCGCCGCAGCGTTCCAGGTTGCGCACCAACTGCACATCCTCGTGGCAGGCCAGCGGCTCGAAACCACCGGATTGCACATAGGCAGCGGCGCTCACGCCCAGGTTGGCACCGTGAATATGCCGATGGCCGTCGCCGGCCTCGTAGGCTTGGGTGTAGCGGATCTGGGCGGCGGCATCGAAGCCTTCGCTCCAGGCATCCACCGTTACCGTGCCGCACACGGCATCGGCGCCCAAGGCCAGTTGCGCCACCAACCAGTCGGGGGCGACACGGCTGTCGGCGTCGGTGCACGAAATCCAGCGCGCCCCCTGGTTCAACAAGTGCCGCGCACCCACTCCACGCACATGCCCGACGTTACGTGCCTGCACCTGCAAACACTGCACCGGATACGCTTGGGCAATCGCCGCGCTGCCATCGCTGCAACTGTCGAGCACGGCCAGGATCTGCACCGGTTCGCCGAGCAAGTCCGGGTGGCCGGCTGCAATCATTGCGGCTTTGAGGCACTCGCCCAACAGCGCCTCCTCGTTATGCACCGGGATCAGAATGCCGATCATCGCAAGCCCTCATGGCTGGCGACCGAGGTGCCGTCACGGCTCCACAGGTCCAGTAGAAAGTCAGTGTCGTGATGCTGGACGAGGTGGGCCATGCTCAGGCGTTGCGCGAGCATTTCGTGCACCTGTTCAGCCGTTTGCGGGCAGCCGTCGATGCGGGGGCGCCAGTGGCAGGCGAGCAGTTGGCCGTTGTCGGTCAGTGCGTTGAGCGCGCAGTCGATCAGGCGCTGTAAGTCTTCGGCATCGAGGTAGTAGCAAAGCTCGCTCAACACGATCAGTTCGAACTGGCCGGGCGGCCACTCCTGAGGCAGGCGGCTTTGCCGGACTTGGGCATGGGGAAACGCCATCAAGCGGGTCTGCGCCAGCGCCACGGCCGCGGCGGCGGTGTCGCAACACACGAGGCGGTCGCAGCGCGCTGCCAACTCGGCACTCAGCTCACCGTTGGCGCAACCGGGTTCAAAGATCGACGTGTAATGGGGGCGGGTCAGCACGGCCAGGGTCAACGCGCGCTTGCGCTGTTCGTACCAGCGCTGGCGAAAGGCCCATGGGTCGTCATTGCCGGCGAACAACTGATCAAAATACGGCGTGGCCACACTCATACAAACACCACTTCAAAAGGTTGCAGCAAACGTTCCACCACATAGGGTGCCAGCACCGGTGCCAGGCCTACTTGCGGGTCGCCCTCCAACTGGCTGGCAAAGGCATGAATGGCGTGACGTTTACGCGCCACGGCTTCAGGTGTCAGCGCGATCTTGCGCGCACGGTGCCACGGCACCTGACTGTCTTCGGGCGTTGCCCAATGCCAGGTCCACACGGGCAGCTCGTAAAGGGTGGCACCGACCGCCTGCGCCGCCTTGGCGCTGGCGCGGCCAACGGCTTCATGGTCGCAATGCCCGTCTTCGCGCCATGTGGTGAACACCACGTCGGTGGGCTTGAGATAACGCTCTATGAATGCGCTCAACTCATCTTCACGGGCCGCCACCTGGCTGTCGGCAAAACCTGCACGCAGCCATTTCAAGCTGTGCAACGGCAAGCCGAGGCGGTGCAGGGCCTGGGCCGATTCCTGCGGGCGCACCACGCTCAAACGCTGGACCGGCCAGCGCCTGGAACCTGGGTGACTGGCGCTGCCATCGGTGACGGAAATCAGCTGGATCGGCCGGCCCAGCAGGGCCAGGCCTTGCAACAGGCCACCGCAGCCCAGCACTTCGTCATCCGGGTGCGGAGCAATGATGACAGCGCGATGCCCTGCCGGCACCAGCTGCTCGACACTGATCTGCGGCAACTGAGCCATCAGGGAGGAAGCTTGCCACTGGTGCAGTGGCGTGCCCTGGCCAACGATGGGGTTGGGTTTCATAACAGCCACCTCCCTGTGGGTTCGTCTGCCACCAGCTTTCCCAACGCCGCCAGGTCGCGCTCGGCGTGGCTTTGGCGTACATACACGGGTAAGTCCGCCATCAACTGGGCGAAGTGCGGATCCTTGCAATAAGGCCCGGCACCCACCGCGCGACCGACATGGTGCATGACCTGTTCGACCGTTTCCTCGATACACGCCCGTGCCTGTTGGGCCAACAGCTGCGCATTGGTGCGAGGGTCGCGGTCAATCTGCTCAGCGGCGTCGCGCAGCACACAGGCGGCGCTGTTGAGCACGCTGTCGACCGCGCCCAAATGCGCTAACGCATGGGGTTCAGGACGTTGGCTGCACTGCGCGCGCAGCACTTCCGCCAGGCGTTGTGCACCGCCATACCAACAGGCGGCGATACCGACGCCGCCGTGCCAGAAGCCCGGCCGTGACAGGTAGTCGCCCGGCTTGCCAACCGCAATGCCATGGGCCTCATCGAAGAGGATTTCGACACTGCCGGTGGCCGCCATACCCACGGCGTTCCAGCCGTCGTGGGTGACGGTGACGCCGGGCTGGTTCATCTCGACAGCCACCAACTGCTGGCGGTCGTCTTCGTCCCAAGCCGTCAGCAAACCATGGCTGACCACCGCAGCGCCCGAGCACCAGGCTTTGCGCCCATCGACGATCAAGCGCTGACCGTCACGGCGCACACGCACCTTGGCGGTCGGCGGTTCGGCGGCCCACATGCCCCAAACGCTGCCCAAGGGCGGCAAGGGGCTGTCGAGCTCGGCGATGATCGCCAGGGCATCCGTGTGGCCTTCGAACAGCTTGCACAGGCGCAGGTCATGACCTGCCACCTGTGCCAGCCGGCTGAAGCGCTCGAGCGTCTGGCCGCTGCCGGGCAATGGCAGTTGGTCCAGGCCTTCTTCCTGAAGTGCCTTCAGTGCAACGCCCAGCGCCTGAGTGTCGGCGTAGCTGCGGTTGCCTTGAAGGAATCCATGCAGGGCCATGTCACACCTCATCATCTCGTTGCAGTTCGAACAGCAGCAGGGAACGGCCCGTCACCGCGTATTCGTGCTCGAAATCAAAACGTTCCTGCCCACGCACTGCCGGGGCATTGGTGTCGAGCATACAGGTCCAGAATTCCCCCTGGGGCACCGGCGGCAGGCGGAAATTCACCATGTCGTGGTGGGCGTTGACCACCAGCAACAGGGTCGCGTCACCGCCTGGGCGACGAATCCCGGTTTCCTGGGCGCGGCCGTCCATCAGCATGCCCAGGCAGCGGCCGTGGCTGTCTTCCCACTGTTCGGTGCTCATCTCGTTGCCATCCGGCGCCAGCCAGGTCACGTCTTTTACGCCGAGATCTTCGTTGTAGTCGCCCACCAGGAAGCGCCCACGGCGCAGGATCGGGTAGGCCAGGCGCAACTTGATCAGGCGTTTGACGAACTTGAGCAGTGCCTTGCCGTCGTCGTCCAGGTCCCAGTTGACCCAGCCGATCTCGCTGTCCTGGCAATAGGCATTGTTGTTGCCGTGCTGGGTGCGCGCGAACTCGTCACCGGCCACGATCATCGGCGTGCCTTGGGCCAACAGCAACGTGGCGAAGAAATTGCGCATCTGGCGCAGGCGCAGGGCGTTGATTTCCGGGTCTTCGGTGGGGCCTTCGACGCCGTGGTTCCAGGACAGGTTGTTGTTGCTGCCGTCCTGGTTGTTCTCGTCGTTGGCCTCGTTGTGCTTGTCGTTGTACGACACCAGGTCGTGCAGGGTGAAACCATCGTGGGCGGTGATGAAGTTCACCGAGCTGTAGGGCCTGCGCCCCCGGTGGTTGAACATCTCGCCCGAGGCGGTCATGCGCCCGGCAAAGTCCGCCAACTGGCCGTCATCGCCTTTCCAGAAGGCGCGCACGGTGTCGCGGAAGCGGTCGTTCCATTCCACCCAACCCGGTGGGAAGTTGCCCACTTGATAGCCGCCGGGGCCGCAGTCCCAGGGCTCGGCGATCATTTTCAGCTGGCGCAGCACCGGGTCTTGGCGGCAGGCCACGAGGAAGCTGTGGCGCTCGTCGAAACCGTCGCGGTAGCGCCCCAGAATGGTCGCCAGGTCAAAGCGGAAACCGTCCACGTGCATCTCGGTGGCCCAGTAACGCAGGGAGTCGGTGACCATTTGCAGCACGCAGGGGTGGCTCAGGTCCAGGGTATTGCCGGTGCCGGAATCGTTGATGTAGAAGCGCTTGTCGTCGGGCATCAGCCGATAGTACGAGGCGTTGTCGATGCCCCGCATCGACAGGGTAGGGCCGCGCTCATTGCCCTCGGCGGTGTGGTTGTAGACCACGTCGAGGATCACTTCGAGCTTCTGTTCATGCAGGTGCGCGACCATCTCCTTGAACTCGGCGATCTTGCCGCTGGCCAGGTAGCGCGGGTCGGGCGCAAAAAACGCGATGCTGTTGTAGCCCCAATAGTTGGTCATGCCTTTTTGCAGCAGGTGCTGGTCGTTGACGAAGGCATGCACCGGCAGCAGTTCAACGGATGACACGCCGAGCTGGCGGATGTGCTTGAGCACGTCATCTTCCATCAGCCCGGCACAGGTGCCGCGCACCGACTCGCCCACCGACGGGTGACGCATGCTGATGCCACGCAGGTGGGTTTCGTAGATGATCGTGCGGTCCCATGGCACCCGCACCGGCTGGTCGTTGCCCCAGGTGTGCGCCGGGTCGATGACCTTGCACTTGGGCACGAAGGGCGCGCTGTCGCGTTCGTCGAAACTGAGGTCGTCGTCCGGGTGGCCGATGGTGTAGCCGAACAGCGCCTCGGACCATTTGAGTTCACCCACCAGCTGTTTGGCATAGGGGTCGATCAACAATTTGTTGTGGTTGAAGCGGTGACCATTGGCCGGGTCATACGCACCGTACACGCGGTAGCCGTAAATCAGCCCTGGGTGGGCGTCGGGCAGGTAACCGTGGAAGGTTTCGTCGGTGTATTCGGGCAGTTCGATCCGTTCAAGCTCGACCTCGCCGGTGTCATCGAACAGGCACAGCTCGACCTTGGTGGCATTGGCTGAGAACAGCGCAAAGTTGACGCCCAGGCCGTCCCAGGTGGCGCCTAGAGGGAAGGGCAAACCTTCACGAATCCGCGACGGCTCATTTTCCGGCGTGGCTGGGTTGTTATCGGGTTTGCTCATTAAATTGCTCCTGCAAGGGTCTTTTTCGGGCCGAGCGCTACCGTGCCGACGGTTGCTCAGCTGACGCAATAAAAAGTAAAAAGGGCCGCCTGCCGACAGTGTCGGCAGGCGGCGCGTGGGCTGTTAAGGCTTGGGCTTTTTCGGCGCCGCAGGCTTCTTGGCCGCCGGCGGTGCGGGCTTGCTGGCTGCCGGGGCCGGCGGCTTGGCTTTTGGCGCAGGCTTGGGCGCGGTCTTGGGCTTGGCCGCAGCCTTGGGTTTGCTCGGGGTCAGCGCTTCGGCTTCGGCCAACTTGCGCGCCATCTCCCAGTGGCGTGCATCTTCACCGTGGGGCTTGCCTTCGGACTCCCAGATCTGATGCGCCAACTCGCGTATGCGTTTGTCTTCAGTACTCATCGCAATACTCCTCACAGAAAATTTTCAGCTTTCTTGATCATCGGAATTGATAAAGACATTGACCGGGAAATCCCCCAGGGCAGCGCTGATCAACAGCTCCTTGTTTGGTGTGACTGCGCCTGTATGAAAAAGTCCCTTCCAGTTTTGTGTTGTGGTGGCGAACGGTAATTTCACCCGCGTATCGCCCCAAACCTGCGCATTGATATGGGGCTGTTCACCGTTTTCCAGCAAGCGATGGGGCCAGCGTGGCACCACCACCAGCAGGTGTTTGCCCTGATACGCGCGGCAAAATGCGACGACGTGATCGGCGTGTTTGCCCAGCACTTCCAGCGGGGTATAGCTGCCGCGTCGGAAGAGTTCGGCATTGGCCTTGCGCACGGCCAGCACCTGGGCAATCAGCGCCTGTTTGATACGCCCGTCGCGCCAGTGGGACAACAGCTCGCCGATGTTCGGTGGGGTATCCAGCGCGCGTTGCCGTGCGTTGAAATCCACCGGGCGGCGGTTGTCCGGGTCCACCAGGCTGAAGTCCCAGAACTCATCGCCCTGGTACAGGTCCGGTACACCCGGCACGGTGATACGAAGCAAGGATTGCGCCAGCCCGTTGAGTGCACCCGCCGTGGCGATGGCCTGGGCGGCGCTGGCGATGGCGTTGCGTAGCGTGGCGCCGGCATCGCTGAGCAGCAGGCGTGACAGGAAGGCTTCGACCGCCTGTTCATAGGCGTCGTTGGGCGCGCTCCAACTGCTTTGCAACTTGGCTTCGCGCAGGGCTTTTTGCTGCCATTGCCACAGGCGTTGCTGGTAAGACTGCAGGTCCGGGTGGGTATCCAGCGGCCAACTGCCGAGCAGCACCTGGTAAAGGATCAGCTCATCGCCCGCCGACGGGCTGTGTGCATCATCGCGCAACGGTGCGGCGAGGCGCCGCCACTGCTCGACCTGTTCGACATACCACGGCGCACATTCACTCAGTACCGCCAGGCGTGCCCGCGTGTCTTCGCCGCGCTTGTGGTCGTGGGTGGCAGTGGCCAGCAGGTTGTCGGGGAAGGTCTGCAGGCGCTGTTGATTGGCCGCATGAAAGTCCGCCAGCGGTGCGCTGAACTGTTCGGTGCTGAAGCCCACATCGTTACGCGACAGCAGCACTGCCGAGCGATAGAACGCGGTGTCTTCCACCGCTTTGGCGGCCGCCGGCGACGTGAGCTGCTGGAAGCGCACGCAGGCATGCTTGAGCATCTTGCGCTCACGGCCCACCGGGCGATTGCGCCACGGCTGGCCGCCCAGCCATTTTTCCAGGTGGTCGAGCACTGGCCAGTCGCCTTCGCTCAAGGTACTGCGGGCACCGGCCAAGGCTTGCAGGAAAAACACATCATCGTGCGCACTGCGCCCACGGGCGCTGATGTAGGTGCGGTACACCGGAAAGTGCACGATCAGCGCCTGCAAGGCACGGCGGATCGCGCCCAGGGTCAGGTCGCGGGTCATGACGTCATCGCGGGCCACTTGCAGCAGCGCCTGGGCCACGCTCTCGAAGTCACCGGCCAGCGAGCCGTTAAGGATCTGCTGGCGCGCCAGCCAGGCCTCTTCGATAAAGGCAGCAGGCCGTTCGCTGTGGCGCGTCCACAGCTCAGCCAACGGCCCGAAGCCTGCCGGGTCGTGTTGCAACAGCGACAGCTGGTTCATGAATTCATAGCCGGTGGTGCCGTCTACCTGCCAATCTTCGCGCAGGGTTTCGCCTTCACCGAGGATTTTTTCCACGAAGATCGGCAAATGCCGGTTGGGCGAAAGGGCGTCCACGCGCCGACGCAACTTGCGGCAATACCCGCGTGGGTCGGCCAACCCGTCAATATGGTCGATGCGCAGGCCGTCCACCAGACCTTGGCTGATCAGCTCGAAAATCTTGCCGTGGGTGGCTTCGAACACGGCGCTGCGTTCTACGCGCAGGCCGCCCAGTTCGTTGACGTCGAAGAAGCGCCGCCAGTTGATATCGTCCGCTGCGGTGCGCCAGCTGGCCAGCCGATACACCTGTTGTTCCAGCAAGGCGTGCAAGTGATTGAAGCCGTCCGGCTGGCGCCCATCAAATTCGGCCAGCCGGTGCTTGATAGCGTGCAGCACTGAGGCTTCGGTGGCCCGTTCGGCCAGCACGTGTTTGAGCCAGCCGGCTTCGGTGTAAGCGTCATCCTGGCAGGCAAGGGCGCTGAAACGCTCGGCCAGGGGCTTTAACGGCTCATCGCTGCCCAGGATCATGGCGTAGTCACGCGGGCAAATCGGGAAGCGGTGCTCGTAATGCTCGACGTAAAACCCGCCTTGTTCGGCATCGAACTGGAGCGCCAGGTTGCCGCTTTGCAGCGCTTCACCGTAGTCGCTGCCCAGAAACGGCATCAGCAACTGGCCCTTGAGCAGCGGGTCCGGCGAGTGCCACTGGATATCGAAAAACTCACTGTAGGGGCTCAGGCGGCCCCATTCCAACAGGTCCAGCCACCACGGGTTGTCCGCGCCGCCGACGGCCATATGGTTGGAGACGATATCGAGGATCAGCCCCATCCCGTGCGCACGCAGCGCCGCAACCAGCCTGTGCAAGGCCGGCTCGCCGCCAAGCTCGGGGTTGACGCGGGTCGGGTCAACCACGTCGTAGCCGTGCATGGAGCCGGCGCGGGCGGCGAGCAGCGGCGAGGCGTACAGGTGGCTGATGCCGAGCTGGGCAAAGTAGGGCACCAGCGGCACGGCATCATCCAGGGTAAAGCCTTTATGAAATTGCAGGCGCTGGGTCGCGCGCAAGGTTAACGCATTCATCGGTCACGCTCATGGGCTTGGTTGCGCGCCACGGCCAGCAACTCCAGACGACGGGCGGCGCCGTTGTTGTCGAGCAGGCTGGCGGCCTCACCCGGCAGGCGGCGGCGCCAATTGGGGTGGGTGTCGGTGGTGCCGGGCAGGTTGGCTTGTTCCTCGATGCCCAGCGCGTCTTCCAGCGGTAACAGCACCAACGGCGCGCGGGTATGGCCCAGGTAGCGCACGCTGGCGTCGATCATATGGTCGGTGTCGTTGCGGATTTCATCGACGAAGTTCTGCGGGTCCTGGCTCAAGGCCTGGCGCAGCGCCTGGCGCTCGCGCAGGCGGTGTTCGCTCCACTGCTCCACGGTGGGCGCATCGATCAGGCCCAGCTGGATATTCCATTCGATATCGCGGCTGTGCCACCAGCCGTTGAGGGTCGGCAGGTCGTGGGTGCTGGTGGTGGCCAGGGCGTTGTCCGGCCAGTCGAGGATCGGCGTGAAGTGGCCCTCGTGGTTTTGTTCAAACAGCAACACGCGCATGCCCAGGATCGAGCGGCCGCTGAGTTTTTCACGCAGGCCATCGGGCACGGTGCCGAGGTCTTCACCGAGCACGATGGCCTGGTGGCGGTGGGATTCCAGCGCCAGCAGGCGCAGCAGGTCATCCACCGGGTAATACAGGTAGGCGCCGTCGCGCGGCGTAGCGTCCATGGGGATGACCCACAGGCGTTGCAGGCCCATCACATGGTCGATGCGCAGGCCGCCGGCGTGGGCGAAGTTGGCCCGCAGCATTTCGATAAAGGCGCGAAAACCGTTGCGCTTGAGGCCTTCGGGGGAAAACGCCGAAATGCCCCAACCTTGGCCCGCGCGGTTGAGAATGTCGGGCGGCGCGCCGACGGTAAGGTTGGCCAGCAACTCGTCCTGCCGGCTCCAGGCCTGGCTGCCGCCGCCGTCGGCGCCCACGGCCAGGTCTGCGATCAGGCCGATGCCCATGCCACTGCCACGCGCGGCTTGTTGCGCGCGCTCCAGGCAGCGGGCGATCAGCCATTGGCAAAAGGCGAAATAACCGATTTCTTGCGCATGCTCGGCGGCAAATTGCGCCAGCGCCGGGCTCTGTGGCGAGCGCCAGGCTTCGGGCCAGTGGCGCCAGTCGAGGTCTTCACCGGCGGCGGCGCGCAGGGCTTGCACGGCTTCGAAGCGACAGTGGTTTTCCAGGGCTTCGCCGCCGGCCTGGCGAAAGCTCAGGAAGTCGGCGTGTTGCGGATGCTGGCCGTGGCGGAAGTCTTCATACAAGGCGCGCAACAGGCGCTGCTTGGCGCGGGCGGCGGTGGGCCAGTCGATCAGGCTGAGCTGCTCCAGTTCGTGCAGCTCATCGGTGAGGTCCAGTGCTTCGATGGCGTTGCGCACTTCGCGCTCGCCAAGGATGCAGGCGGGCGAGGCATACAGGCTGTTGAGGAACAAACGGCTGGAGGGTGAATAGGGGCTGTAGCGCTCGGTGTCGGCGCTGAACATGGCGTGCATCGGGCTGATGGCCAAGGCATCGGCACCGCGCTCGGCGGCGCTGCGGGCCAGGTGCTCCAACGCCAACGTGTCACCGAAGCCGCCGTCACCCAGGCGGCGCAGTGCATACAGCTGCGCACTCAGGCCCCAGGCGCGGGCCGATTGGCTGTCGACCGCTTCACCGACGCTGTAGCAATGGGTCGGGGCCACGGCCAGGGTGAAAGTCTGGTCGTCGATATGCACCTGGTGATAACCCAGTGCGATCACGCCGGGCAATTCGGCATTGCCATCCAGGCGCAATTCGAGGGTTTCGCCCTGTTCCAGGCTGACGCGGCAGAGTGTGTCCGGGGCGAAGTAACGCGCGAGGTCCAGACCTACGCCGGTATCCACAGTCATCAGTGGCGGCAGGTGCTTGTCTTGTTGCACCCGTTCCATTTCGAGCAGGCTGGCATCGATCTCGGCGTCGGTATCGGCCGGGTGGCCCAGGCCTTTGAGGACGGCACGCAAGGCGGCGGGTTTGACATGTTGCGGGCGGCCGTTTGCGTCGATCCAATCGACGGCCAGGCCCGCGCGGCTGGCGAGTATTTCCAGGTTCGCTTCGCTCAAAGGTGATCTCCAACAGGGGATAAGGCGACGCGTGCACTCAAGGGCGCCAGTTGCGCGCCTCCATGGGCAGACGTCTCGAATAGCAGGTGTGGCGGCGCCGGGTGATCCAGCGGCGTGGCGCCCAGGTTCAGGTCGATCTGCAACACGCTGCCGTTGCCCAGGCGCCAGCGCGCGGTGACGGCGCCGTCGGCCAGTACCTGCGCGCCCAGGGCCACGCTGCCCGGCAAGTGCGGCACGATATGCCGATGGCGCAGGCTCAGCAGCTGGCGGTATAGCTGCGCGTGTTCGTTCTCGGTGAAGCGGGGCGCCGACTGTAGAAAGGTCGGCAGCGCGTTGGGGTCGGGAATATGTTCGCGCCGCTCAGGGTCCTTGAACGCTGCGAAGTCGGCGAATTCGTTACGCCGACCCTCACGCACAGCTTCGGCCAGTTCACCGTGGTGATCGGTGAAAAACAGGAACGGCTGCTCGGCGTTGACTTCATCGCCCATGAACATCAGCGGAATCATCGGCGACATCAGCAGTAAGGTGGTGGCTGCTTTCAGCGCCTGGGGCGAGCACAGTTGGTGCAGGCGCTCGCCCAAGGCACGGTTGCCGACCTGGTCGTGGTTCTGCAAAAACGCCACGAAGGCGCTGGGTGGCAGGTCGCCGCTGGGCTCGCCGCGTGTGTGGCCGTGGCGGGTGGTATGGCCTTGGTAGACAAAACCTTCGCCCAGGCAGCGCGCAAGTTTCTCGGTGGGGCCTTGCGCGAAGTCACTGTAATACGCATCCGTTTCGCCCGTGAGCAGCACGTGCAGGACGTTGTGGAAGTCGTCGTTCCACTGCGCATCAAAGTCGTGCGTGAGCAGGCTGGCCTGGTTGAGTTCGTTTTCCAGTACCAGCCACACGTGCCGGCCGGTGTCCACCTGCTGGCGTACCCGATGCGCGAGTTCTTTTAGAAAACCGGGGTTGTCGATGGCGTGCACCGCGTCCAGGCGCAGGCCGTCGAAGCGGTACTCGAGCAACCACATCAGCGCGTTGTCGAGGAAAAAGTCGCGCACCTCGCGGCGATCGAAATCAATCCCGGCGCCCCAGGGCGTGTGCACGTCTTCTTCAAAGAAGCCTTGGGCGTACTGGCCCAGGTAATTGCCGTCGGGGCCGAAGTGGTTGTAGACCACATCCAGGATCACCGCCAAACCGTGTTCGTGGGCACTGTCGATCAGGGCCTTGAGTTGTTCGGGGGAGCCATAGGAGGCTTGCGGGGCGTAGGGCAGTACGCCGTCGTAGCCCCAATTGCGCTCGCCGGGAAATTGCGCCAGCGGCATCAGTTCAATGGCGGTCACCCCAAGCTCGGCCAGGCGGGGTAGCTGTTTTTCAACGGCTGCATAACCGCCCATTGCGCCGACATGCAGCTCGTAGATAACGGCCTCGTGCCAAGGGCGACCTTGCCACTGGCTGTGTCGCCATTGATAGGCGAGGGGATCGACGACCACGCTCCAGCCGTGTACGTCAGTCGCCTGGGCCCGGGATGCCGGGTCCGGCACGTCCTGTTCGCCGTCGATGTTGTAGCGGTAACAAGTGCCCGCCGGGCACTTGGTTTCTACCTCGAACCAGCCATCTGCCTGGGGCAGCATGGCGATGGACTTGCCGTCTTGCAATTCAACGCTGACATAAAATGCGTCTGGCGCCCACAAGGCAAAACGCGTGTGTTGCGCGTCCAGCATGATTGCGCCGTGGGGCCAGGTTTCCAGAGTCCGTGACGGCATCTATGAAGACCTCCCTTTTTTTAAAACAACAACTAAAAATTACTTCGTGGGTTTCCCCAGGGCATTGGCCACCAGCTGTTCATACAGTTCAGCGTAGGGTTCCACCGCCTGGCTCCAGTTGAACGGCTGGGTCATGGCGCGGCTGCGCATGGCGTTAAGCAGGCCTTTATTGGCAAATACCCTGAACGCGCGGCTCAGCGCTTCTTCATAGCTCTCGACGGTGGACTCATTGAACAGAAAGCCGGTGACGCCATTTTCGATGGTGTCCGCCAAGCCGCCAGTATTGCGCGCCACCGGCAGTGAGCCGAAACGCTGGGCGTACATCTGGCTCAGACCACACGGCTCGTAGCGCGACGGCATCAGCAGGAAATCGCTGCCGGCGAACATGCGCCGTGCATCGGTTTCATTGAAGCCGATGCGCACACCCACCTGGCCCGGAAAGCGCAGGGCCAGTTCGCGCATGGCGTGTTCTTCTTCCGGCTCGCCGCGGCCGATAATCGCGATCTGGCCGCCGTTTTCAACGATGTAACGACTGACCGCTTCGGTCAGGTCCAGGCCTTTCTGGTACACCAGCCGCGAGACCACCGCGAACAGCGGGCCGGTGGAATCGTGCAGGCCAAACAGTTCACGTACATGGGCGGCGTTGACCGCCTTGCCTTCCCAATCGCCGATATTGAAGTTATGGGTCAGGTGCGTGTCGGTGGAGGTTTCCCAGCTTTCATCGATGCCGTTGGGGATCCCACTGAGCAGGCCTTGCTGGGTCTTGCTGGCGAGGAAGCCATCGAGGCCACAGCCGAATTCCGGCGTAGTGATTTCCTGGGCGTAGGTCGCACTCACGGTGGTGATATGGCTGGAATACGCCATGCCCGCCTTAAGGAACGACATCTTGCCGTAGAACTCCATGCCTTCCTGTTGCAGGGCGTGGGGTGGAATGCCCAACTCAGGGGTCGAGGCCAGGCTGACCACACCCTGGTAGGCGAGGTTATGAATGGTGAACAGCGTGGGGGTGCGCGACCCACGCCAGTGCATATAAGCCGGCGCCAGGCCTGCGGGCCAGTCGTGGGCGTGCACCAGGTCCGGGCACCAGTGGATTTGTGCGAGGTTGGCGGCCATGTCGGCGGCGGCCAGGCCCAGGCGGGCGAAGCGAATATGGTTGTCCGGCCAGTCGCGGCCGTTGTTGGCGCCGTACGGCGTGCCTTCACGCTCGTAGAGCTCGGGGCAGATCAGCACATAGATGACCAGGCCATCCTTGAGGTCCATGCGCCCGATCTTGCACGGCGGCAGCGCCGCGTGGCCGCCCAGTTCGCCGATGATATGGATCGGGTTGTCGCTTTCCATCACCTGCGGGTAGCCGGGGATCAGCACGCGCACATCATGCAGGTGCGCCATGGCACGGGGCAGGGCGGCGGAGACGTCGCCCAGGCCGCCGGTTTTCACCAGGTCGGCGAATTCGGACGTCACAAACAGGACTTTCTTTCGATTAGGGTTCTGACTCACGATCGGCCGCACAGTGTTGGGCAGGTCGGCCAACGAAGTCGGTCCCCCTGCCGGCTGACTAAAACGCTCTCCCTGAGTATCGACTGCAGCACTGATCATCGTTCTCTCCTACATATTGGGTCGGCTGATGGCCCGCTGCCATCGGCTCCGATTGGCCACATCCTGCGGCCAGGCGCACAAGCACAGTACAAACTGGCAAGGCGTATGCCAGTTGCACTCATTGCGAAAAAAGAGTGGATGGACGGGCATTCGGCTGAATCGCCTGCGCTCGCCTCCCTTAAAAACTTGACCTGCGGCAGAGTTGTAAAGTTTCGATTTTTTGCGGGGTTTTTGTTTTGGAACGGACCCATCGGTCATGAGTCTAGGACAGATCCCAGAGCCCGTATGGTTTATAGGCGTTTTTTGTAGGACAAAAAACTTGTAACCATATGCACAGTTCGCAATTGCTGTGATTTTGCGAGAACCGCTGAGGAATGGTGGCGAATTGCCTAGATGTTGTGAGCAGGCTTGTTGTGGCGAGCAGGCTTGCCCTGCGTTGGAGCGCGCAGCGCTCCCAAATGGCCCACTCGGTGCGTCAGATAGATGGGGTGTGTTCATTATGGGGCTGCTGCGCAACCCAACGCAGGGCAAGCCTGCTCGCCACAATGGCCTGCTTGCCACAACAGGCCTGCATGCCATACCGCTTACAGGCTGCGAATCGGCGTCCCGCTGGCCCAGGCTTGGATGTCTTCGATCATCTGCTGATAGAACTGCCGATAATTCTGTTCACTCACATACCCGACATGGGGCGTGGCCAACACGTTCGGCAGACGCCGGAAGGGATGATCAACCGGTAGTGGCTCTTCGCTATACACGTCCAGCGCGGCCCCCGCCAGTCGCCTAGCTGTTAACGCCTCGATCAGCGCCTGTTCATCCACAATCGGCCCACGTGATGTATTGACCAAACGCGCACTGGCCTTCATCCAGCTCAGCGCCTGGGCATCTACCAGGCCGCGACTGCGCTCGCTGAGCACCAGGTGCACGCTCAGAATATCCGCCTGTTCAAACAACTCACGCTTGCTGACCCAGCTCACACCCGCCTCGGCGGCGCGCTCCGGCGTGAGGTTCTCGCTCCAGGCAATCACGCGCATGCCGAATGCCTGGCCAAACTGCGCGACTTTCTGGCCGATGCTGCCCAGCCCGAGAACCCCCAGGGTTTTGCCATACAGGTCGCCGCCCAGCCCGATCTGCCAACCGCCGGCGCGCAGTGAGTTGGCTTCGGCCAGCAGGTTGCGGGTCGAGGCCATGATCAGCGCCCAGGTCAATTCCGGCGCCGCCTGCTTGTAGCTGTCGGTGCCGCACACCTGGATGCCCAGGGCTTTAGCGGCGGCAATGTCGATGGCCGCGTTGCGCATGCCGCCGGTCACCAGCAGTTTCAGCTTGGGCAGGCCTTGCAACAGAGCCTGATCGAAGGTCGAGCGCTCGCGCATCAGGCAAATCACGTCGAACCCCTGCAAACGTTCAACCATCGTGGCGGTATCGGCGGGGTAATCGTGCAGAAAGTGCACCTGGCCCACCGCCGCCAGTGCCGACCAATCCACCACACCACTGGCTACATTTTGCCAATCATCAATGACTGCGATCTGTACCGACATTCACGAGTGCCTCGAAAAAGGTTGGATTAAAGGGCGTTCAACCCCTGCAACAGTGCCTGATGAAACTGCGCCGGTTCTTCCATCTGCGGTGCATGGCCCAGGCCCGGGAATTCCACCAGGGTCGCATGGGGGATCAGCTTGGCCGCCTGTTTGCCCAGCACGTCGTAGTGACCGAGCCTGGCCTTGACCGCCGGCGGCGCGATATCGCTGCCGATGGCGGTGGTGTCGGCAGTGCCGATCAGCAGCAGCGTGGGCATCTGCAAGTCCTTGAACTCGTAGTACACCGGCTGCGTGAAGATCATGTCGTAAATCAGCGCCGAGTTCCATGCGACCTGGGTGTGGCCGGGGCCTTTATTCAGGCCGGCAAGCATGTCGACCCAACGCTCGTATTCCGGCTTCCAGCGCCCGACGTAGTAAGTGTTGAGTTCATACTGGCGAATGCCGTCGGCGCTGAGTTTCAGCTCGCGCTCATACCATTGGTCGACGCTGCGATAGGGCACGCCCAAGGCTTTCCAGTCTTCCAGGCCGATGGGATTGACCAGCGCCAACTGCTCGGTTTGTTGCGGATACAGCAGTGCATAACGGGTGGCAAGCATGCCGCCGGTGGAATGGCCGATGAGGGTGGCCTTTTGAATGCCGAGTTTTTCCAGCAGTTGATGGGTGTTGATCGCCAGCTGCTGGAAGCTGTACTGGTAGTGGTCGGGTTTGCTGGAGGTGCAAAACCCGATCTGGTCCGGCGCGATCACGCGGTAACCCGCTGCGCTCAAGGCCTTGATCGAATCTTCCCAGGTCGCGCCGCAGAAGTTCTTGCCGTGCATCAACACCACGCTGCGGCCATTGGCACGGCCCTTGGCGGGCACGTCCATATAGCCCATTTGCAGGGTTTTGCCTTGGGACTGGAAACTGAAATGTTCGACCGGGTAAGGGTATTGAAAGCCTTGCAGCTCGGGGCCATAGGCAGTGGCGAGGGCCGTAGCGGCGAGGGCGGGAGTGGCGCTTGCCGTCAGCAGGCCGGCGATGCAGAAGGCGCGAATTAGCGACATGGAAGGGCTCCGATGGGAATGCCCGGATGCTGTTGCGAGGGGATTAAGTGGGGATTAACACCCACTGCAAGGTCAGCGCCGCCAGTACGCCATAGCGCAGGCTCTTGGCCAGGGTGACCAGCAGCAAAAACCGCCACAGCGGTTCGCGCATCACACCAGCGACCAAGGTCAAGGGGTCACCAATGATCGGCACCCAACTGAGCAACAATGTCCAGTATCCCCAGCGCTGATAATTGCGACGGACTTTTTCCAGATGCTTGGGACCGACCGGAAACCAGCGCCGTCCCTTGAAGCGTTCAATCGAAAACCCCAGCCACCAATTAACCACCGACCCCAGCACATTGCCCAAGGTCGCAATACCCAGCAGCAGCCACAGGCTGTAGTGCCCGCTGAACAGCAAGCCTACCAGCACGGCTTCCGATTGCAGCGGTAGCAGGGTGGCTGCGCCGAAGGCGGCGAAAAACAGCCCCAGGTAACCGGCGAACATTAATCAGTGGGCCAGGGTGGTGGTGAACAGGGCGCAGAGTAAGGCCAGTGGCAAGGGGATTTTCATGCGGGTCTCGTGGGCAAGAGGACGGCGTCGGAATTTTGCGGCGATCATGACGACGTCATCCCAGGCAAGCCAGCTCCCGCAGGGTGATAGGGCGTCAGTAATGTATCTTATACGAAGGCCGCGTTTTCAAGGCGGTGTTTGAGCTGATCCAGGGCAATGGCCGACAGCTCGACCATGCGCGCGTGCAAGGTGGCCAGTTGCAACTCGGTCTCGTAGGTGAGCACCCGTTTGAACAGCGTGCCGCCACGATGGGGTTGCAGGAAGTAGTGAATCGAACCGTCTACCGCCAGGGAGGTGAACACGGTTTTGAATTCACCGGGGCAGCGGGCGATCTGCACGCGATAGCTCAAGGGAACGCGCACGCCCAGCAGGTCGATGATTTCGGTAAAGCGCGTGCCGGCCGGCAGTGAGCCGGTGGTGCCGGTGTCGGCACTCAGGGAGGTGGGGTGCCACTCGTGCCAGCGATCCGGCTGGGTCACGTAGTCGTAGATGACCTCGATAGGTGCCTGGATGAAGCGCTCCTGACTGATCCGCTCCAAGCGGACCGAATGCTCAGTTGCATGCATGACACACCTCCTGTGTGGCGAGAGTTTGTCCTGAGAACTGTCAGAATAGCCCCACTCCCGCGCATTGCACGGGAGTGTCTCAGTCTTTTATCAGCGCACCTTGAAGCGGCCCATCAACGCAATGACCCGGCCATTGGCATCCAACAGGCTCTGGGTGTTGGTTTGCGTGGCGTGGCCACTTTCTACCAACTCATCGACCATTTGTCGGATCTGCACCATGCTGCGGTTGATCTCCTCGGTCACCGCGCTTTGCTGCTCGGCCGCCGTGGCGATCTGGGTGCTGAGGTTATTGATATGGCTGACGGAGCCGGCCATCTCGTCCAGCCCGGTGTTCACCCGTGCCGTGGCGTCGGCCGCCGATTGGCAACTGGCCTGGGTGTTTTCCATGGCTGCCACCGACGAACTCACGCCGGTGGTCAGGCGCGCGAGCATCTCGTTGATCTGCGAGGTGCTGGCCTGGGTGCGTGCCGCCAGCGCCCGCACTTCATCGGCCACCACCGCAAAACCACGGCCTTGCTCGCCGGCCCGCGCCGCTTCAATTGCCGCGTTGAGGGCCAGCAGGTTGGTCTGGCCGGCAATCGCGCCGATCACCCCGAGGGTCTCGGTGATGCGTGCAGCGTCCTGGCGCATGGCCTCCACGGTGTGGGTGGCGCTGGCGACTTCGCCGATCAATGCGCTGACACTGGTGGACGCTTCGCCCACCACCACGCGCGAGCGGTCGGCATGTTCGTTGGCGCGTTGGGTGAACGAGGCGGTTTCCGCCGCGTTTTGCGCCACGGTGTCGGCAGTCGAGCTCATTTGCGTGATGGCGGTGACGGTCTGGTCGGTCTCCGAGGCGTGGCGCACCAGGATCTGGTTGGTGTGGGCCGATGTCTGCTGCAGTTGCGCCAGGCTCGACGACATGGCGCCCGTAGCCTGGGTCACTTCACCAATCATGTTCTGCAAGTAGACGATAAAATGGTTGACCGAATGGCCGATGGCGCCCAGTTCGTCTTCGGCGCGAATGGTGATGCGCCGCGTCAGGTCGGCATCGCCGGCGGACAAGGCATCGATATTGGTCTTCAACGACTTCATGCGCTGCACCAGTTGGCGGATCGCATAAGCGGCCAGCAGCACCAGCAGCAACACCATGGGGATTTGTATCAGGGCCAGGCTGCCGAGTACGTCATCACGCTGGGCGGTGATCAACGAGGTGGGCAGGGCGGTGGCGAGGAACCACGGCGTGCCCTCGATCGGGCGCAGGTAGAAGGTGCTGGCCACGCCCTGGTTGTCGAACTCGGCGCGTACAAGCCCTTGGTCGCGGTGGGCCAGGGCTTTACTCACCTGGGCGGCAAACGCCGAGGTGCCGGCCAGTTCGCTGATATTCTTCAACACCACCGGGCCGCTGAAGCGCGAGCTGTTGCTGATGATCTTGCCGTCGCCTTCGACGATCAGCATCTGGCCGCCGATGTCTTTTTCCTTGCTGGCCACCAGCTCATTGAAGAACCCCAGGGTTACGTCAATGGTGGCCACGCCATACGCCGCGCCGTCACGCTGAATGGCCATGGCACAGTTGGTGCGTGGCTCCTGGCTGGCGTCGTCCTTGTAGGCGGCGGCCCAGGCGCACTGGCCGCGCGGCGAGGCGAGGCCGCCTTTGTACCAGCTCTGGTCATAGTAGTTGGGCGCAGCGTCGCTGTTCCAGAACGTGTTGACCGCCAATTTGCCCGACGCATCGCGGTGCCAGAAGGTGCTGAACTTGTTGCGCCCTGGGGCGCGCTGGTTGGGCAGTGGCCAGATACCGCCGCCGAACACCTTCAGCTCGCCATATTGATCCACCAGGCCGGGCAGCACTTTGTCGATGGCATCGCTGTCGAGCAGGGGAATGGTTTGGGTGATGCTGCGTTGCTGGGCTTGAACCTTGTTCAGTTCGCCCTGAATGCGCTCAGCCACTTCGGCGACGCGGTTGAGCACCACCTGTTCTTCGGTATGGCGCAGCGTGGGGGCCACCAACTGGCCGATCCCGACGACGGTCAACACCAATATCAGCAGGACGAACAGCACCAGAAACAGGGTGTAGCGGGTTTGGATGGAGCGCAGTGGAGGCATGGGGGTCGTCCTTACGAAGCGTTATTATCGACGCGGCTTTGTTAGAGCTTCGTAGGGCTATCGGCTAGGTGCGCTGGAGCTTTAGGTACGATGGTGCAAAGTGGCCAGGTAATTGACGGCGGCCTTGCGGGTGCTTGAGTTGAACAGGAGGGCGTCCATACGATTGAGCGAAGTAGACACCTGACAAGATGCCAGGACTGCTCTGACGTGGCGCTTCCGGATAAAGGGGGTCCCAGCAATGGCGCCGCTCAGTGGCTTCAGCGTCACCTCTGCAATTGCCCTTTGCGATAAGCCCCAGGCTGCTGGCCGGTGGTTTTGTGGAACGCTCGGGTAAACGCCGCCACCGACTGATAACCCACGGCCAGCGACACATCGGCCACGGTCATGTTTTCCTTGAACAGACGGCACGCATGGCGCATGCGCATCATCAACAGCACATGCCCCGGCGATTGCCCGCACAATTCGCTGAAGCGTTTGAAGAACGCCGAGCGCGACAAGCCGGTGCAGGCGGCCATGCTTTCCAGGGTCCATGGGTCTGCCGGGCGGGCGATCAATTGCTCCAACAGTTCGGAGAACGCCGGTTGCCGGCCCAGCGCTGCCAAACCGCCCAGTTCGGGGTTATCGATGACCTGCTGACGCAACACATAAAGAAACAACAAATGGCACAGACGTTCGAGCAGTGCCGAGGAGGGCGCCGGGACGCGCTCGCACTCTTGCAGGATCAATTCGAAGAGGTTGCGCGCAGCGGTCAGCGATGGGTCGCCGGCGCGCAGGATGATCCAGGCGGGCAAGCCGTCGACGATCATTGCCGACAAACCGGAATGGAAGTGAAAAAAACCGCAGACCAGGCCGACGCCATCGTCGGCGTTGCTGTCCAGTGCCAGCATCGGTCGGCGCGGGCATTGCTGCGCGGCAGCGGCCGTCGCCTCGCCGGACAACCGATACTCGAGGTCACGCAGCAGAAACACCGCATCACCATTATTCAGGTGTTGGGGAAGGGGTTCGCCGTCAATATGCAACCAGCATTGGCCCTGCACAATCAGATGGAAACTCGCGCTGGCCAGGCCATGGGTGCTGGCATGCCACGCGCCGCAATAGCGGCCGACATGGAACAGGCTGGTGTTGAGTTCGAGGCTGTCTAATAACCAATCAACGAGTGCACTGGACGAATTCATCTAACGGAAAGACTCTAGAGCAAGTAATCGCTACTTTAGCCTATTGAGGCGTTTTTTTATAACCAACAGACTTAGGTGAAGACCCCATCAGGAGACCACTCCATGTCCCGTGTACCGTTGCTCACCCCTGAAACCGCCCCGGAAGCGGCCAAGCCCTTCCTGGAAAACGCCCTCAAAGCCTCGGGTTTCATCCCTAACCTGCTCGCCGTGTTGGCCAATGCACCGGCGGCGCTGGAAACCTACATCACCGTGTCCGGGCTCAACGCCAAGTCGCAGCTGAGCCTCGCCGACCGCGAAGTGGTGCAGTTGATTGCCGCCACCACCCACGGCTGCGATTTCTGTGTGGCCGGCCACACCGCCGTGGCGCGCAATAAAGCCAAGTTGCCCGAAGACGTGATTGACGCCTTGCGCCAGCGCGGTGAATTGCCCAACGCCCGTTATGAGACACTCGCCGCCTTCACCCGCGAAGTGATCGCCACCCGTGGCGATGTCAGCGACGCGGGTTTTGAAGCGTTCCGCGCCGCCGGCTATACCGATGGCCAGGCGCTGGAAGTTATTTTGGGCGTCAGCCTGGCAACCCTGTGCAACTTCGCTAACGTGTTTGCCCGTACCCCGCTGAACCCGGAACTGGCGCAGTACCGTTGGGAAAAACCGGCAAGCTGAATCGGCGATGGTCCACCTGCTGTGAAAAGGAGAATTGAATGCTTGACCCAATCTTGAGCCGTTGGCTCGATGTTCAAGCGCAGGCCCTGGATGTGGGCAGTTGCGATCCACAGGAAGTGCTGCCACGGCTGGCAGAGTCAAATGTATTAAGCATCGGCGTGCCCAAGGCGCTGGGCGGGCTGGGCGGTGATGTGACCGGCGCGGTGGAAGCCATCGCCAATGTGGCCAGCCATTCCCTGGCGGCGGCGTTTGTGTGTTGGGGCCAGCGCTCTTTTATCGAATATTTGTTGCAGAGCCCGAACGAGCGGTTGCGCGAGCAACTGCTGCCGGACTTGCTCAGCGGCAAGCTGGCCGGGGCCACCGGGCTGTCGAACGCCATGAAGTTTTTGTCCGGCATCGAAACCCTGCAAATCAGCGCGCAGCCGACCGATGATGGCTGGACCCTCAACGGTCGCCTGCACTGGGTGACTAACCTGCGCAAGAACGGTTTCGTCGCGGCGGCGGCGATCGAGCATGCCGGCGGTGGCGCGCCGTTTATCCTGGCGATCCCGGATTCGGTCGCAGGCCTGCAGCGTTCGCGTGACCTGGAGCTGATGGGCCTGCAATCGAGCAACACGGCGGCCCTGGGCCTGGAAGGCGTGGAGCTGAGCCGCGACTGGTTGCTGCATGAGGATGCGCGCAAGTTTCTACCGGCGGTGCGCCCGGCGTTCCTGGGCTTGCAGTGCGGCATGTCCATCGGCCTGGCGCGGCGCTCCCTGGCGGAAGTCGCCAACCACCTCGGCGCCTCACGTACGGTGCTGCGTGACGAGCTCGAGGCCCTGCGGGTAACCCTGGATCATCTGGTCACAGAACTGAAAAGCGGCCTGCTCGCCGGGCGTTTCGCCGCCGAGCCGGTGCCCTTGTTCAAACTGCGTATCGCCCTGGCCGAAACCGCCGCCAGCGCGGTGCAACTGGAACTGCAAGCCAGCGGCGGCAAAGCCTACCTCACCGCCCATGGCAGCGGCTTTGCACGGCGCTGGCGCGAGTCGGCCTTTGTGCCGATCGTGACGCCCAGCCTGGTGCAACTGCGCACCGAGCTGCACCGCCAGGCCAACCTATGAGTCAGGCGGTATTGAACGCCCAGGGCATTTGCCTGGGCTATGCCAGCGGGCCGGTGTTGCAAGGCTTTGACTTGCAAGTGCAGGCGGGTGAAGTGGTGTCGATCCTCGGCCCCAGCGGCGTGGGTAAATCCAGTTTGCTGCGGGTGCTTGCCGGTTTGCAGGCGCCCTGGGGCGGTAGCGTGCAGGTGCTGGGCGAGCCACTGGCCGGGCCGCATCCACGGGTGGCCGTGGCGTTTCAAGACCCCAGCCTGTTGCCCTGGCTGAACCTGGAAAAGAACGTCGCCTTCGGCCTGGATTTCGCCCGTCAGCCGCACTTGAGCCCTGAGGCGCGCCGCCAGCGCGTCGACCACGCCATTGCGGCGGTCGGCCTGGAACATGCGCGTCAGCAGTTTCCAGCGCAGTTGTCCGGCGGCATGGCCCAGCGCACCGCGTTGGCCCGTTGCCTGGCCCGCCAGCCGCAGGTGTTGCTGCTGGATGAGCCGTTTGGCGCACTGGATGAAGTCACCCGCGCCGACATGCAGCACCTGCTGCTCAAGGTCAACCGCGAGCAAGGGTCGGCGGCGGTGTTGATCACCCACGATATTGACGAAGCGCTGCTGCTGTCCGACCGCATCCTGCTACTGGGCAACCGCCCGGCGCGGACCTTGGGCGAATGGCACATCGAGTTGCCGCAACCGCGCGAAGAGCAGGTTGAAGCCATCGGCGCGTTGCGTATCGAGATTCTGAAAACCTTACGGCAGGCGAGCCGCCCTCAACCCCACCCCATTGCTCAACAGGAGTTTTCACATGTGTCTGGATGACCTCACGCACTCGCGCCGTGACTTTCTCAAACTCTCGGCGGTGCTCAGTGCCGCCGGTGCCTTGCCGTTGCTCAGCAGCCTGCAGGCCCGCGCCGCCAGTGAGCCGGACGCACCGGTGCGCATCGGCTATTTACCGATCACCGACGCCACGCCCTTGCTGGTCGCGCATAACAACGGCTTGTTCGAGGCCGAAGGCATCAAGGCCGAGCGCCCGGTGCTGTTGCGCAGTTGGGCGCAGGTCATCGAGGCGTTTATTTCCGGGCAGGTCAACGTGATTCACCTGCTGTCGCCGATGACGGTTTGGGCGCGCTACGGCAGCAAGGTACCGGCCAAGGTCGTGGCCTGGAACCATGTCGGCGGTTCGGGCCTGACCGTGTCGCCAGGCATTACCGATGTGAAGCAATTGGGCGGCAAGTCGGTGGCGATTCCGTTCTGGTACTCGATCCACAACGTGGTGGTGCAGCAACTGTTCCGCGACAATGGCCTTACGCCCGTGGCGCGTGCCGCCGGCTCTGCGATTGCGGCCAATGAGGTCAACCTGATCGTGTTGCCGCCGTCGGACATGCCGCCTGCATTGGCCAGCAAGCGCATCGATGGCTATATCGTCGCCGAGCCGTTCAACGCCCTGGCAGAGAACCTCAAGGTCGGCCGCGTGCAGCGCTTTACCGGCGATGTGTGGCGCAATCACGCGTGCTGCGTGGTGTTCATGCACGAACATGACCTGACCAACCGCCCGGAGTGGTCGCAGAAGGTGGTCAACGCCATCGTCAAGGCGCAGGTGTGGACCCGTGATAACCGCGAAGAGGCGGTCAAGCTCTTGTCCAAGGACGGCCCCAACCGCTATACGCCGCATGCCGAGCCGGTGTTGAGCAAGGTCTTGGCCCCGGCCGCCGCCGACCGTGCCGCGTACCTGGCCGACGGCGCGATCCGGCACGCCAATTGGGACGAGCATCGCATCGACTTCCAACCATACCCATTCCCCAGCTACACCGAGGAGTTGGTGCGACGCCTGAAGGACACCTTGATCGAAGGCGACAAAAAATTCCTCGCCGACCTGGACCCAGCCTTCGTGGCCAAGGACCTGGTGGACGACCGCTTTGTGCGCAATGCCATCGAATCCGTGGGCGGCATGAAAACCTTCGGCTTGCCCGACGGTTATGAACGGCACGAGGAGATCGGCGTTTGAACAACGGCAGAATCCCTGGCTGGTGTCTGGGGCTGAGTGGTTTGGCGGGCTTGTTGCTGCTGTGGTGGTTGGGCGTGAAGGTGTTTGGCGACGCCGAGGGTTTATCGGCGCGCTTTTCGCTCGCAGCAACCGCCAGCAGCCTGTGGGAATTGCTGGGGCGCAGCGAGTTCTACTTGCACATCGCCGTAAGCTTGAAGCGTATTTTCGTCGGGCTGTTGCTGGCCTTGTTGGTCGGTGTGCCATTGGGGCTGCTGGTGGGCAGTTCGCGCAACCTGGAGGCGGCCACCACACCGGCGTTCCAGTTTCTGCGGATGATATCGCCACTGTCCTGGATGCCCATTGTGGTGATGCTGATGGGCGTGGGCGACCAGCCCATCTACTTCCTGCTGGCGTTTGCCGCGGTGTGGCCGATCATGCTCAACACCGCCGCGGGCGTACGCCAGTTGGACCCGCGCTGGTTGCAACTGAGTAAAAGCCTGAGCGCCACGCGCTGGGAAACCCTGCGTCGGGTGATCATTCCCGGCGTCGTCGGGCATGTGCTGACCGGCGTGCGCCTGGCCATCGGCATCTTGTGGATCGTGCTGGTGCCGTGCGAGATGCTCGGGGTCAGTGCGGGGCTGGGCTATTACATCCTCGACACCCGCGATCGGCTGGCGTATTCGGAGTTGATGGCGATGGTGGTGGTGATCGGGTTGCTGGGGTTTGCGCTGGATGGGTGTGCGCGGTGGTTGCATCAGCGCTGGGTGCATGCTGGTTGAATGGCGCGCCTCTCGTCTTCCATCCTGGAAAGCGAGAGGCGCCCGGTATCAGCGACGCTCGTAGCCAGGGCCGCCATCGTAGCGGTGGTCGTGCCAGCCGCCACCGCCGCCGCGTGGGAAAAAGAAGCAGCCGCTCATGGTCAGCATGATCAGCAATGGAATCAGCAATGTGATTCGACGGAGCATTTTCAAATCCTCTAAAGTACCGACAGGTTCAAACCGGCGCGGAACAAGCCAAAATTTCTCAGCGCCTGTAACATATGACCCTGCCGAACCCGTGCCATCCCCGTAACCGGGTATGTGCTTGGCATGCTCGGCGGTACAAAGTGGATACATTCTTAAGGTTCAGGAACCCGTCATGACCCAAAAGCAACGTTTGAAATATTCGATTCTGATCGCCCTGGCAGTACTGGCGTCGATGTTTGGCCTGTCTTATCTGCAGAACACCGGCGTGATCAGCGAAAAAACGTTCCAGTACCTGGCGATTGCGATTGCCGTCGTGGTGGTGGTGATCAACGGCATCATGCGGCGCAAGGTCAAACCTCACTTCTGATACCTGCTGGAGCGCCAGGCCAAAGCGTCAGGCGCGACCGTCCAGCACTTTGGCAGCCTCTGCATGGAGGCTGTAGCTTTTATCGGCATTGAGGGTGATCACGCCCTCGCTGCACAGGCGCTTGAGCACCTCACGCACGCTGAGAAACGACAGCGGGATGCCCAGCTCCAGCAAATGGCTGTGAACGCCGCGCACGCCCAGTGTGCGCTGGTTGTCGGCGGCGGTGAGCAGGGCATCAATGACCTTCAGCCGGATCAGGCTGGTGCGCAAACCGAAGCACTTGAGCAAATGGCGGATACGCTGGTTGCCGTGCTCGGGCGCTTTGCCGAATGCTTGTGCGCTGCCGCCGTAATTGGCGTCGGCAGCCGGTGAATGTCCATCCGTGGGCGATTGCGGGTTGTACATGCAAAAACTCCTTATCAGAGCCTGATCAGGAAAATGATGGCGCTCTTATTTGAATAAGACGAACGAGCGAGCGAAATCATGAAGTCCCGGATGTAGAAATTTTGTCGGTATCCGCTTTGTCACACTTCAACTGCCGTTTAATAAACACCCGCAGCGGCTAAATTATTCCCGGTTGCCTGCGTTCTTACGGTGGGGTCGTTGCCCCTTGTAAGGGTGTTCATTTGACTGTGGAGCTTGCGTGATTATTTCCAACCGGTTGTCCAAGGCATGCGTGGCAGGGCTGTTGCTGGGGCTGAGCCTGAATGCTTCAGCGCGTGAACAGGTGACACAGGCTGCTGCAGATATCCGTCGCACCAGCTTCGGCGTCCCGCACATCCGGGCTAATGATGAGCGTGGCCTGGGCTACGGTATTGGTTACGCTTACGCGCAAGACAACCTGTGCCTGCTGGCCAATGAAGTGGTCACGGTGAACGGCGAGCGCGCGCGGTTTTTCGGCCCGGACCAGGCGACCCTCGAAGAGCGCAACAACCTGGCCAGTGATGTGTTTTTCAAGTGGCTGAATACGCCCCAGGCCGTTGCCGCATTCTGGAAGGCGCAAACCCCGCAGATGCAGCAGCGCATCGAAGGCTATGTCGCCGGCTACAACCGTTATCTGAAAGAGCAGGGCGCGCCGACCCAGTGCCACGCCACATGGGTGCGCCCGCTGGTAGTGGAAGACCTGGTCAAGCTGACGCGCAGGCTGCTGGTGGAAGGCGGTGTCGGCCAATTCGCTGAAGCCCTGGTCGGCGCCACGCCGCCTAACGCCACTGCCGCTGTGCCGTCGAGCATGAGGGCCTTTGAACTGGCCGCAGCCAATCAGCAACGCTTCAGCCTCGACCGTGGCAGCAACGCCGTGGCCGTGGGCCGTGATCGTTCGTTTAATGGCCGTGGCATGCTGCTGGCCAATCCGCATTTTCCGTGGGTCGGTGGCATGCGTTTTTATGAGATGCACCTGACCATCCCGGGCCAACTGGACGTGATGGGCGCAGCACTGCCGGGTTTGCCGGTGATCAATATCGGCTTTAACCAGCACGTGGCCTGGACCCACACGGTGGACACGTCCAAGCATTTCACCCTGTATCGGCTCACCCTCGATCCCAAGGATTCCACGCGTTATCTGCTGGATGGGAAATCCATCGCTATGGAGCAGCGTGCGGTGAAGGTCCAAGTCAAACAGCCCGATGGCAGCCTCAAAGAGGTCACACATACGGTGTACAGCTCGCAATTCGGCCCGGTGGTGCAATGGCCCGGCAAACTCGACTGGGACAGCCACTACGCTTTCAGCCTGCGCGACGCCAACCTGGGTAACGACCGCGTGTTGCAGCAGTGGTACGCGATGAACCGCGCGACCAGCCTTAAAGAACTGCAAACCTCGGTGCACACCCTGCAAGGCATACCGTGGGTCAATACCGTGGCCGCCGACGACCAGGGCCAGAGCCTGTACATGAACCTGTCGGTGGTGCCCAACGTCAGCGCCGCCAAACTGGCGCAATGCAGCGACCCACGCGCCGGCCTGCAAATGATCATGCTTGACGGCGCCCACAGCGCTTGTGCCTGGGAGGTTGACCCGCGTGCGGCGCAGCCTGGCATCTTCGCGGCCGACCAACTGCCGCAACTGCAGCGCACCGACTACGTGCAACACTCCAACGACTCGGCGTGGCTGGCCAATCCCAAGGCGCCACTCACCGGCTTCTCCCCGGTGATCAGCCAGGACCACATCGGCCTCGGCCCCCGCGCACGTTTTGCCGTGCAACGCCTGCAATCCCTGGAGAAGCAACCGATCAGCGTGGCCGACCTGCAAAACATGGTCATGGACAACGAGGTGTACCTCGCCGGCCAGGTCATGCCCGACCTGCTGGAGTTCTGCGCCAAACACCTCGGCGCCGACGCCGCCGCTCTGCAACCGCTGTGCACCAGCCTGAAAGCCTGGGACCAGCACGCCAACCTCGACAGCGGCATCGGCCTGGTGCACTTCATCAACCTGGTCGAGCACCTGCAGCAAATCCCCGACGCCTGGCGCGTGCCTTTCGACTCGGCGCAGCCCTTGACCACGCCGCGTGGCCTGGCGATCGACCGCATCGAGGTGGCCAACGCCCTGCGCGAAGCCATGCTGGCCTCCAGTGCCGAGGTCAATACACTCAAGGCCACGCGCTGGGGCGACATCCAGGTCAGCGGCCAAACCCCCCTGCACGGCGGCCCGCAACAACTGGGCATCTACAACGCCATGCAAACCGTGCCCCGCGCCGACGGCAAACGCGAAGTCGTCAGCGGCACCAGCTACTTGCAAATCGTCACCTTCGACGACCAAGGCCCCCAGGCGCTGGGCGTGTTGGCGTTCTCCGAATCCAGCAACCCTGCATCCAAACACGCCAACGACCAGACCCAAGCCTTCTCCGAGAAAAAACTGCGCGCGCTGCCCTTCACCGAAGCCCAGATCAAGGCCGACCCGCACTATCAGCAGCAACGCATCCAGGAGTAGGGCAGGCCCGCAACCCCTTGATGGCTATACGAAATATTTTTGAAATCAAGGGGTTGCAGGTAAAAGCAAATACGTACATAATGGCGCCCATCGAACGCAACGAAGCATTTAAAACTTCAATGTATTCAATAAGTTAGAGTAGAGGCAGGGTTTTATAGCCCACTCAAGTTTTTATGCGGTGAATGTCAGCAGTCAGGGCATTGATCGTTTGAGGCCGAGTAGCAAAATGGTTATGCAGCGGATTGCAAATCCGCCTACGCCGGTTCGATTCCGACCTCGGCCTCCACTCTTAGAAGCCCCGTAGATTAACGTCTACGGGGTTTTTTATTGGGCGCAGGAAAGAAGGGCATGCCGAAGCGTTGCGCGTATAAGCGCTTCACGCTGGGCTGGAGACTTCTTATCCTGAAGTCGTTGCGTGATAGAAACTTGGATGCGTTCGTACTTTCAGATTTTGGCTAGGTAGCCTGTACGAAAGGTCTTTTTTTAAAGAGTAGAATTTTCCAACGGCGCAGGGAAAGATAATCTACCTCGGCAAGCCAAGAGTGCCTGAGCACGATACGATAGATTTATGATCTTTTTTTAGTAAGGAAGCTGATTTGGATATCACCTATAAATTACCCCATCCTGTAAGGGTTAATTGTACTGAGTTTGGAGAGCGAAATTCCCAGGCGATAGACAGGTTTTATGATTTGGTATTCGGCCCGCTGGATATTGAAACGTGCTCAATCGACTTTCTGAATAACGTGCTTGCGACAACGCGTCCTGACGTTTTTGAGTCGTTTCGGGTGAACAGTACGACTGACCATTTGGCCGGCGTTATAATGAGTTCAACGCTGTTTCCATATAAATTCAAGAATCAGGATGGCAACATACTCACGACCTCCAATGTCATTGATCAACTTCTTGAAGAAACTGAGATAGGCGATGATATTCCTATTTCATACCTGAGGCCTCCGTTTAAAAATTGTTATATCGAGTTTACCGAAGATAGAAGCTCATCGCTCAGGGTATTCAATGAGCAGACGCATGAGCATATACTTGAGGGCGTCTACATATCCGAGACGCAAATAGAACCCGGAACCGAAGGTATGCAGCGCTATGTCGCGCATCCGTTGGTAGATACCACTCAGACATTAAGAATTCTTGAACTCATGTTTACAGGCTCTCCGCTCGGTAAGAGTCATAACACAGATGATGCGTTGAGAGTTCAAGGGTTCTACATTCAGGATAATGCGCTGACCATCAAGGAGGAATTGAAGCGGGTGGAAGAAAGGTATGGTGCGGATGAAGACTTTGCTGGGGATATGAACTATGTCTCTGAAGCACTGAATCATATGGCCAAGGTGTTGCTGTTTATCAATTGCAAGCAATACCGTGATGTCGCGTTTAACGAAAAAAAGGAAATGCTGAAGAAGGTCGTCGCGCTCAAGTCTTTACCAAAAATCAAAAAGTATGAAAGTAAGCTACGTAAGGTTTATGACCGGATCATTATTAAGCCTGAAGACAGTGTTGTGTACGAAAGCTCTCTAGGTCACAATCATGCACGGGACGTCCAGCCAAAAAAAACGCATTGGAGAAAAGGACATTTTCGAATGCAGCCCTACGGTGTGGGTGCGACTAAACGAAAAGTGATATTCATTGAGCCGACGGTGGTGGGGGGTGTCTTCGCGAAGAAAAAATCCTACGACGTTAAATCTAAGTGATAATAGGTTTGTGACTAGTATGCGGTAAACCACAATTTTTTAGCTAATTAAGTTGACCTTGTTTTGAATCAGTGATGGTGCCAGGACTTTCATTGGTGTGATGAACTCTAATGGACTAAGGAGTGGTGTTGTGAAACGTCCCGAAGTAACTTCCTGCACAACCACATTTGAAGTGTTCACGAAGCATCGTGCCGTATTTGCCGAGCGTTTTGATGACATTGTGTATTCGTGTGTATCAGAAATCCTAGTGTATGGTCGTGAGTTGCGCAACATCAGCAACGGTTGTGAATTAAACGATGCCTTGGGCCGGGGATGGATGTGTCACTGCCGGACCTTTGACGAACAGTTGCAGTTTGTCTCGGACATCGATGAGTGTTTATCGAATACCCGCTATCGCCTCACCCTGTCCACCGGACAGGTGATTCGCGGGGCGACCGATGCCAACGGTTACACTGAGCGCATTCGCAGCCACACGGCTACCACTCTGGACAACATCACCTTTTACCGGAACACCGCCTTCGCCAGGGGCTGTGCTGGGGTAGGGGTTGAGGAAGAGGAAGAGGAAGAGGAAGAGGAAGAGGAGGAAGAAGAGGGCATCAGCGCTCGCAACGTCAGCCTACGCACCGTGCAGACCTCGCAGGAAGACTTTGGTCTGTCGTCGAAAAAGGTCGTGCTGAAGAATGACGTGCGCGGATTAACCAGCGCAGAAATAGCCGCCTGCAACTTACTGTTTGGCAAAGCTGTTAATTATGAGAAAGTTAAAGTTCATGGCAGAGAATATCTATTATTTGGTTTGCAACCTGATGATACCGCCATGACTCCGAATGGTGAGCTGTACTTTAATCCGAAACATTATCGGCAGGACTACACCGCAGCCAGCAATTCAGTCTTGCATTGGTTTATGCATGAAATGGTGCATGTCTGGCAATATCAGCTAGGTTATCCGGTTAAAACCCGCGGCGCAGTACGTCTCGGCCTGGACTATAGCTATACCCTGAAAGAAGGCCGCCGTCTGAGAGATTTTAATATGGAGGCACAAGGCGATGTGTTGGCCGACTATTTTATCTTAAAGTTCAAAGCGGCCCCCGCCGCGATGTCGATGAAAAAATACGCAACCAGCTTAACGCTGTATGAGGATGTATTAAGTGATTTTCTCAAAGATCCTTCTTCACCTGATAACTTACCCCCGTTTGTTTAGTTTGTCCGAGCTACTGGCGGGGTGGCTGATTGTGGTGGCGCTGCTAATCAGCAGCGCGGACAATCCAGCGCAGGCCCGTTCGCGCCTGGGCGAGCTGGATGTGAGGCTGGTAAATGAGAGTCCGTGTTTCTCCCCAGGCGTTGGTGAGCTGGACTACTCAAAGGGACCAATCCAGCTTAGCGCGGTGATTGTCAGTGACACCACAACCGCTCCCTACACAGAGGTCTGGTCATTTTATTTGACCGGTCAAGCCAGGACGGTGCAGTCGTTGTTGTCGTGTATCACGTATGGCCAAACACCTGCGCAGGCGGCGGACGTACACGGCCCTATCCCATTGCAAACGGGCCGGGTGTACACCGCCTTTGTCGATGTCGATAAGCCCGACGCCCGTGACCCGACTTTTGGCTATATGGCCTATTTTTGCCTGTTGAAACATCGCGACAACTTGCTACGCTTGGTCAAGTTGGAGTTTGTTCAGGACCGCTGGAATGTTGAAGCCTGTGATCCTGGACTACCTGACCTTTCGCTGTACTCCGAGCAGGGGAACCGAGGAACCGCAAAAGCCCTCCGGTCGCGGTTATAAGTTCCGGCCATTTCGGGAAATAGGGGGCCGAGAAATAGCTGGAAATAGGGGGTTGACGCTGAGGTGGTCCAAAACGCCTGCAATACATCGGGCGTTGGGGTGAAACAGGTGTAAACCTATTTCAGGACTAGACAATTAAGCCAACTCCCTTCCTCCAAGGATCACCAGCCCATGTCCACTACTGCTGGCGTATTCACCCGCCAGTTCTTCCACGGCACCCGGGCTGACCTGGAGCCAGGCGACACCATCCGCGTCGGCTACCCCTCCAACCTCACAACGGGCAAGCCACTGTCCTGGGTGTATTTCGCGGGCACGTTGGACGCTGCAATCTGGGGCGCGGAGCTGGCGCTGGGCGAGGGGGCAGAGCGGATTTATGTAGTTGAGCCTACCGGGCCTATCGTGGACGACCCCAACGTGACGGATAAGAAATTTGCCGGCAACCCAACGCTGTCGTATCGCTCGCTGGAGCCGCTGCGGGTGGTGGCTGAGGTGACGAAGTGGCAGGGGCATGCGCCTGAGCGGTTGCAGCAGATGAAGGACAACCTTGCCCGTTTGAAGGCACAAGGTCTGGATGTGATCATTGACTGACGGCTCTCGAGCACATTAATCCCAGCGAACTTCCAGTTCAGAAATCTCCCTTTCCAACGGCTCCCTGGCTTCAAACCATGCATCGAAACCGTTGAACTGGTCGTCGGCCAGGTAGAGGTAATAGCCTCCGGTTTCGCCTGTGGTGTCATCCTGGATCGTTATCGTCCAGCCCGTGTGCTCCCCTGATAATATCGTTCCGCTGCGAGTGGTGGGCATGGGTGGCTTGGTCGCCCTCGCAAGCGCCACAGCCGCAGTAATTGCCGCCCGCGCCTGGGGGCTGTTTTTCCAGCAGGTCGACCCGACTGCTGCCGATGCTTGCGCAAGTATGTCGCCCACGTCCGACTTTCCAAGCACCTCCAATGAGTTAATGCCCAACTGCTCCAGCCGTGTAAGCACTGTGGGGCCTACGCCCTTGAGGGCGAGCAAAGCGGTTTTTTCTTCCAATGAAAACGGCATGTGTAAATTCCTTTTTATTGCTCACTAGGCCTCAGTGCGGACAATCCGTTGCGCCTTCACTTCTTCGGCGTATACGCCAAGCTTTGCCTGTTGCGCAGCCAGTAGTTCGCACATTTTCATCAGCGCCACCGCTTCATCGGGTGTTCTGCCGTTCGCGGCCATCGCTGTCAGCTCAACCACCGACCAGCCGATAACTGCCTGTGCATCGTCAAGGTCGTAAAACAATTCTTGTTGCGCGGTTCTGGGCCCGTCGAGGCCCTGTATCAGTTCTGCCATTTATCTCTGCACCTGCGGTTTGAGTTCAAGCGCCATGACGACCATCCCGATGTCGACAAGATCCGTGCTGAAGGGGATCTCGCCAATGCGCCGAAACCCGAATGCCTCGTAAAAACCCTGTGCACTGACGTTGGTTTTGAGCACGTCCAGCCACAATAACTGTTCACCACGTTGCGCCACTTCATCGCGAACACACTGCAACAGTTGCTTGCCGTAACCCAACCCGGCGGCGGATTTAAGCAGGTAGATTTTCTGCAGCTCTGCGCCCACTTCACCGGTTAACGGCGCAGGCACTGCCCAATTCACTTTGGCAAACCCGACGGCTTTGCCTTGTTCATCGCAAGCAATAAACCACGTATGCCTGCCTGGCAGCTCGAGTGACTGGCGCAGCGCAGTGGGTGAAAAATCCTGCTCAAGAAAACCCTGCATACCGGCAGGCGACCATAACGTCGAAAAATGCTCGCGATAGGTCTGGCAGCCGACCTCGCGCAGCGTCTCGATATCAGCTGTTGTCGCTTTATGAATGGTGATCATGCTCTTCCTTGGTCTTTGCGCGTAGAACCTCTTACCGCTTCCAGCCTAACCCATGCGCCTTACACAGCCATGCAAAATCCTCCAACAGCTCGACAGCCGCGCAACTCCGGCTTTGATGGTCGAGGCACACAAGCCAGCGCCGCACACTGTCGCCAACTGCTCGATAACGCCAAAGTGTACGCCTCGATCCGCCCCTAGCTGTACGGGGCGACTAGGGCTGTAACCCACTACTGTCGCAGGCATACCACTACCGTTTGGATGCCGCGCCATGTTCATGTCCACCAGCCTGTTGTCCGCTTTTGTACTGTTTGCCTTCGTGTCCTCGATCACGCCCGGCCCGAACAACACCATGTTGCTCGCCTCGGGGGTGAACTTTGGCTTTCGCCGTTCGATGCCCCACGCGCTGGGGATCAGCATCGGCTTCATGCTGTTGGTGATTTCGGTAGGTCTGGGCCTGGGTGAGGTGTTCAAGGTATTTCCGTGGGCCTACACGGTTTTGCGCTATGTGGGCGCGACCTATTTGCTTTACCTGGCGTGGAAGATCGCCACGGCTGGCGGCATGTCCGAGAACCCTGACGAGCGTGGCAAACCCATGACCTTTCTGGGCGCGGCCGCGTTTCAATGGGTCAACCCCAAGGCGTGGATCATGGCGCTGGGGGCGATCACCACCTACACGCCGGCCGAAGGCTACGTGACCAATGTGTTGGTGATCGCACTGGTATTTGCCGTGGTCAACCTGCCCAGTGTGTGCGTGTGGGTGGGCTGTGGCAGTGGCTTGCGCAACGTGCTGCGCGACCCGCGTTGGTTGCGGGTATTCAACGGGTCGATGGCGGCGCTGTTGGTACTGTCGTTGTACCCGATGCTTTTTGCGTGAAGCAGTGCCTCACACCGGCGAGATGGTTGCCAGCAAGCCGATGCCGATGGTCAGCACCAGAAAACCGAACAGGAAAAGTGCCATCTTGGTCATAAGGCCTCCGAAGGGAAGGGAGTCGACAGGAGTGTCGGGATGGCGCCCATTGTCCGCTTCACTGGCGTTTCGATACAGACGCAGATAGTAAAGAAAAAACCGTATCAGATGGGCCCGCAGCGGCCAGGCCAAGGGCCTGGGAGGCGGGCGATTTAGTAAAGATCAGGCTTGAAGGCCCTGTTGACTATCACCAAGCAAGCATCCTTCATCGGGGTGGCGGCCAGTAGAGCGGCGCGCAGCAGCGGAATTATTCTTCGTGGGAATGCGGCACGACAGCCGGCGCATTTGCCCCTAAGATAGCGCCCACTGCATCAATAATAAGAGTGGGCCAAGCCTCGATGGAAAGACGCCAGTTCAGCGGTGGCATGAAAGGCAAGAACCTGCGCTACCTCAATGAAAACTTCCAACAGCCGTCGCCGGTCACCCGCGTCGGTTTTTTGCTGCTCGAACACTTTTCCCTGCCGGCATTCACCCAGACCCTCGACACCCTGATCACTGCCAACCTGCTACGCCCCGATCTGTTTGCCACGCGCACGTTCGGCTGTGACGAGGGTGAAGTCATCAGCGACCTGGGCCTGGTGATCCGCCCGGATGCGCGGCTGGAGGCGTCGGCATTGCCAGACCTGGATTTGTTGGTGATCTGTGGTGGTTTTCGCACCGAGCTCAAAGCCGGCGATGAGTTCACCCAGCTGTTGCGCAGCGCCGCCGAACAAGGCGTGAGCCTCGCCGGCCTGTGGAACGGCGCCTGGTTCCTGGGCCGCGCCGGGCTGTTGCAGGGCTATCGCTGTGCGATCCACCCGGAGCATCGGCCGGCGCTGTCGGAAGTGTCCAAGGCCGCCGAGGTCACCAGCGAACCCTTCGTGATCGACCGCGATCGCCTTACGGCCTCCAGCCCTTCGGGCGCGTTCCACATGGCCCTGGACTGGATCAAAAGCCTGCATGGCAAAGCCCTGGTCGAAGGCATCGAGGACATCCTGGCGTTTGAAGAGTCGCGCTACCGGCGTATCAAACCCACAGAGAACATCAGCGTCAGCGCGCCACTGCGTGAAGTGGTGAAGCTGATGGACGCCAATCTCGAAGAACCCTTGGAACTGGACCAATTGGCGGTCTACGCCGGCCGTTCGCGGCGCCAGCTCGAACGCCTGTTCAAGGAGCAACTGGGCACCACGCCGCAACGCTATTACATGGAGCTGCGCGTCACCGAGGCGCGGCGCCTGTTGCAGCACACCGAGCTGTCACAGGTGGATGTGCTTGTGGCGTGCGGGTTTGTGTCGCCGAGCCATTTCAGTAAGTGCTATAGCGCGTATTTCGGCTATCGGCCGTCCAAAGAGAAGCGCTTGGTCAAGTAGCGTTGGGGGCGAGCACTGTCACTGTGATTGTCACTGTGGCAAGCCTGCTCGCCACAAAGCCTAAAAACGCGCCAAGCGGTAAGGGGCCAGGTCCGGCAACGCCATGCGCTTACCCGGCGCGGCCAGTTGCACGATCATCTCCGCCGTCACCGCCGCCTGCGTCAACCCCAAGTGCTGATGCCCAAACGCAAGCAATACCTTGCCATCCGCCACCCGATCAATGATCGGCAGCGAGTCCGGCAGCGACGGGCGAAAGCCCATCCAAGGGGTTGCGTCACGGGTGCTCAAGTCCTGACGAAACAAGCCCTGGCTCAAGCGGTGCAACTGCCAGGCGCGTTGCATATTGGCGGGGCGCGCCAAGCCTGCGAACTCGACCGTGCCGGCCAGGCGCAAGCCATCGCGCATGGGCGTCATGATGAATTTGCGCTCGAACGAGGTCACGGCAAAGGGCAGGCGCTGGTGCTCATGGGGCAGCATCAGGTGATAGCCGCGCTCGGTGTCCAGCGGGACCGATGTGCCGGTGAGTGCAGCGGTGAGTTTGGCCGAATGGGCGCCGCAGGCGATCAATACCTGGCGAGCGCTCAGGCTGCCTTGATCGGTCAGCAGTGATACGCCGTCCGACTCCAGGCGCCCATCCAGTACGCGTTGCTGCACAAACTGCACACCGCACGCCTTGGCCGCGCTCACCAGTGCGCCCACCACGCTGTATGGGTCGATAAAATGCCCTGTAGCAGGGAAGAACAGGCCGCCCTGGATCGCCTCGCTCAGTTGCGGTGCGGCCTTGCATATGGCCTCGCGGGGCCAGAATTCCACCGGCACATGCTGCTGCTGCATGCGTTGACGCAACGCGTCGATGGCTTCCCCGGACTCAGCACGCTCGAACACTAACAACGAACCGTCCGTATGCAACAGCTGCGGCTGCTCAATGGACAGCAGCAGCCGCTGCCACGCGCCCAGGCTGGCCTCGTTCAGTGCACGAATGCCCGCCACGGTGCGCTGGTAGCTTGCCGGGCGCAGGTTGAGCAACAGCCGTGCAAACCAGGGCAGGGCGCGTGGCAGGTACTTCCAGTCCAGGCGCAGCGGGCCCATGGGGTCCATCAGCATGGCGGGAAGGCGCTTGAGGATCGACACGTCGGCAATCGGGAACACTTGCTCGGTGGCCAAATGCCCAGCGTTGCCATAGGAGGCGCCCATGCCCGGCGCCTGTGGGTCGATAACCACCACGCGCTGGCCTTGCCGGGCCAATTGCAGGGCGCAGGCGACGCCAATGATGCCGGCGCCGATCACAGCGATATCAGCACGGTTGCTGTCACTCATGGTTCAGGCCTCTCTGTGGCCGTCGAGCAAGCGCCGCAACAGCAGCGGGTTGGCGTGTTGCAGCGCAGCGGGCAGCAAGCTGTCCGGGAAGTCCTGGTAACACACCGGACGCAGAAAGCGCAGGATCGCTGCGGTGCCGACCGAGGTGCTGCGTGAGTCGCTGGTGGCCGGGAACGGGCCGCCGTGGACCATGGCGTCGCACACTTCCACACCGGTCGGCCAGCCGTTGACCAGCAGGCGCCCGGCCTTGCGTTCCAATACCGGCAGCAGGGCTTGGGCGCGTGCCAGGTCAGCGTCGTCCAGGTGCAGTGTGGCGGTCAATTGGCCTTCCAAATGCTCGGAAACCTGACGCACTTGCTCGTCGTCGGCACACACCACCACCAGGGAGGCCGCGCCGAAGACTTCCGCTTGCAGATGCTCATTGCGCAAAAACGCGCTGGCCTGGGCCACAAACAGCCGTGCCTGGCCTTGATTCGGGCCTTGCGCCGCCATGCCTTGGGCGGCGATTTGGGCGTGTTCGGTCAAGCGGCCGACGCCCGCTTCATAGGCCTGGAAAATACCTGGCGTCAGCATGGTCTGGGCGGCGCACGCCGGGAGCAATTCACTCACCGTGGCGACAAAGCGCTCGAGTGCCGGGCCTGCGACCGCAATCACCACGCCAGGGTTGGTGCAAAACTGCCCGGCGCCTTGGGTCAACGAGGCGACAAAACCCCGGGCCAACACCTCTGCACGCGTGTGCAACGCCGCAGGAAACAGGTACACCGGGTTGATCGAACTCATTTCCGCATACACCGGAATCGGCTCCGGCCGCGCTTGGGCCGCCTGGGTCAGGGCGATACCGCCGCTGCGTGAGCCGGTAAACCCCACCGCTTTGATACGCGGGTCGGTGACCAATGCCATGCCGACTTCACGACCCGAGCCATACAACAGCGAAAACACCCCGTCGGGCAAATCACAGTCCTGAACTGCCTTGGCCAGCGCACGGCCGACCAGTTCACTGGTGCCGGGATGCGCACCATGGGCCTTGACGATCACCGGGCAACCGGCGGCGAGCGCAGAGGCGGTATCGCCGCCCGCCACGGAGAAGGCCAAGGGGAAATTGCTCGCGCCAAACACTGCCACCGGCCCCAACGCAATATGCCGCTGGCGCAGGTCTGCACGTGGCAATGGCTGACGCGTCGGTTGCGCGGTGTCGACGCGTACATCCAGCCATTCACCGGCGCGCACCGTGCGGGCGAATGTGCGCAATTGCCCGCAGGTGCGGCCGCGTTCGCCCTGGATCCGCGCGCGCGGCAGGCCGGTTTCGGCTAAGGCGCGTTCGATCAGTTCATCGCCAAGCGCTTCAATGTTGTCGGCAATCGCTTCTAGAAGCGCTGCGCGCACTGCCAGCGAGGTGTCGCGATAGGTGTCAAACGCAGCCCAGGCCAAGGCACAGGCTTGGTCGACGTGCTCGCCATCGCCGCCTGGGTAGGCAGGCGCCATGGCCAGGTCGGTGGCGGGATTAATCGCCTGGATTGCTTCTCGATGGCCGAGAGTTGCGTGCTGACCGATCAGCATCTTGCCCGTCAGAGTCATGGGGAGTCCTTGAAAAGTGAGGGTTGGCCGCTGTGAGAACCACAGCGGCGCGCGAGGGTGTCAGGCGACGTTCTGTTCAGCCGACCAGTTGGCGTACCACTGGCGGAACAACGCGTACTGGTGCTCGGCATAACGCTGTTGGGCGGTGCTGAGTACGTCGGTTTCGTTGAAGTGCAGGGCGTAGCCCTGGTCGCCGTTGAGCACCATCAAGTGCTTGTAATACAGCACCAGGTCGCAACCCTCGTCGAAGGACGACAGCACGGCCAGCGCGGCTTCCAGCTCACGGGCCAGGCGCCGGGCCTTGGCGTCGCCTGTGGCGGCTTTTTTGCTCAGGGCCACCAGTTGCAGCACTTCGCGCGGCAGCGCGTTGCCGATACCGGTGATGGCGCCGGTGGCGTTGCAATTGACGAAACCGTGCACCACTTGGGTGTCGACGCCGACCATCAGGGTTACGGCATCGTCCTGGGAGGTAATGTTTTCCGCCGCGTAGCGCAGGTCGGCGCCGCCGCCGAATTCCTTGAAGCCGATCAGGTTAGGGTGTTCACGGCGCAGCTCAAAGAACAGGTCTGCGCGGGTAGCGAAGCCGTAATACGGGCTGTTGTAGATCACTGCCGGCAAGTTCGGCGCGGCCTTGAGGATCGCCGAGAAGTGCGCCTTTTGCGCGGTGGCCGAAGCGCCACGGGACAGCACGCGCGGGATTACCATCAAACCATGGGCGCCGACCTTGGCCGCGTGGGCGGCGTGGGCCACCGCTTCACGGCTGTTGACCGCGCCGGTGCCGACGATGGTCGGCACACCAGCGGCGACCAAGCGGGCCACACCTTCCTGGCGTTCGGCTTCGGTCAACAGCGGCCAGTCACCCATGGAGCCGCAATACACCACGGCGCTCATGCCGATATCGACCAGTTCACGGCCCTTGGCGACCAGGGCGTCGAAGTCCGGTGTGCGTTCAGGCGTGCACGGGGTCATCAGTGCAGGGATGCAACCGGTAAAGATGTTGTCGCTCATTGTTCTAACTCCAGCGTTCAGTTAAATAAGGCCCGGGCTCAGATGCCCCAGGCAAAAGGGTCCTGCTCGTCGATCAGCAACGTGCTGTCGGCGGTCATGTAGGCGCGGCCGGTGATGAAGGGGCGAATGCGCTCGCCATCCCATTCATAACGGCCTTCGAATCGGCTGCCGGTGATGCTGGCCTGCACCCAGGTGGCGCCGGGCGCGAGTTTGTCGTCAGCCGCCAGGCACGCCAGTTTGGCGCTGGTGCCGGTGCCGCACGGTGAGCGGTCGTAGGCTTTGCCGGGGCACATCACGAAGTTGCGGCTGTCGGCGTGGGCGTCGTCGGCGAACAGTTCGATATGGTCGATCAACGCACCGTCTGCACCGTGAATGCCTTGGGTTTCCAGGGCCTTGAGCATCGCCCAGGTGTAGTCGGTGAGGGTGTCGACGTTGTCCATCGCCAGCCTGTGGCCGTGCTGCGACACCAGGAAAAACCAGTTGCCGCCCCAGGCGATATCGCCATGCACCACGCCATAGCCCGGCACGTCCACCGGCACCTGCTGGCGATGCCGGTAGGCGGGCACGTTGCGCAAGGTCACGGCGCCGTCGTCGTGCAAGGTGGCCGCTACCGGACCCACCGGCGTGTCGATGGTGTGCACGCCAGGCCCAATGCGGCCCAGGTGGTGCAAGGAGGCAACCAGGCCGATGGTGCCGTGGCCGCACATGCCCAGATAGCCGGCATTGTTGAAGAAGATCACCCCGCAGGTGGCGCCGGGCGTGACCGGCGCGCAGTACAGCGCACCGACCAGCACGTCATTGCCACGCGGCTCCAGCAGGCAGGCGCGGCGCCATTGATCGTGTTCGCTGCGCAAGGTGTGCAACTGCTCGGCAATGGTTGCGCCGGCGAGCGCAGGGAAGCCGTCCATTATCAGGCGCGTCGGTTCGCCGCCGGTGTGGGAGTCGATAACATGCAGGCGCTTCATAACAGGCTCCATCAGTGAGTGGCTGGGGACAGTGGCGCGCTGTAATGCGCATCGCTGACGGCTTCGCTTTCGTCGTCTTCGTGTTCCAGGCGCACCAGGTGCGCGGGCACACCAGTGGCGGCGCCCCAGTAGTAGATGCCCAGGGCACAGAGGGCGACGACCAGGGTGTCAAACGGATGGCTGATCACGCCGATGCCGCCGAAACTGCCGAGCTTGGACAGCAGGATGGTCACCGCGTAGAAGCCGATCAGCCAGGCCGACGAGCGCACTTGCTGCTTGAGATTCAGGTGCGCGGTCGGTACCCAGCGTGCGCACAGCAGGTACACCACAAACATCAGGATTTGCAGGCCCAGCAACCACGACACGGTGCTCCAGCCCGACCAGTAAACGATCAGCGCGGCGATGATGAACGACAGCGGGCCGAGCACCGCCATGCCCTTGACCCGGAACGGCCGCGCCATGTCCGGTGCATTGCGGCGCAGCGCGGCGACGGTGACCGGGGCCACCGCGTAGCTGAGAATCAGCGCCGCCGACACCACATTGATCAGCGCTTCCCAGGACGGAAACGGCAGGGTCCAGAACACCGACAAACCAAAGGTCAACCACAGCGCCGGACGCGGGATGCCGGACTTCTCATCAATGCGCGTAAAGATCTTGAAAAACGTGCCGGTCTGCGCCCAGCCGTACACCACACGCGGCGTGGCGTTCATGTAGATATTGCCGCAGCCGCTGGGTGAGATCACGGCGTCGGCTACCACCAGATAGGCCAGCCAGCCCACGCCCAGTGCCAGGGCGATATCGCGATACGGCAGCGCCAGTTGCTTGCTGATACCGGCCCAGCCATCGGCCAGCATCTCGGTCGGCACGCCACCGAGGAAGGCGGTTTGCAGCAGCACATAGATGGCGGTCGACAGCAGCACCGAGAGGATCAAGGCAATCGGGATCGTGCGTTGCGGGTTCTTCACTTCACTGGCCACCGAGATGATCGGCGTGAGGCCCAGGTAGGCAAAAATCACTCCGCCAGCCGACACCGCCATCTCGATGCCCGACAGGCCGAACGGGGCAAAACCCTGGGTCTGGAAATTCGCCGGTTTGAAGAAGGTGAACAGCACACCAATCACCAGCAACGGCACGATGAACTTGAACACGCTCACCAGGTTATTGGCGATGGCGAAGGTCTTGACGCTGCGGTAATTGAGCACAAAGAACAGGCACAGCAGGGCGAACTGCACCAGCCAGCCCAGGGTGGACGGGTCGCTGGAATCGACCTTGGTCAGTTCGGGAAACCAGGCCGCGGCGTATTGGCGCGAGGCGACCACTTCGATGGCCACCAGGCTTGAAAACGCGATGAGCGTGATAAAGCCCATCAGGTAGCCCAGCAGCGGGCCATGAGAGTACACCGGGTAACGCACCACGCCACCGGCGCGGGGCAGGGCGGCGCCGAGTTCGCAGTACACGATCCCGAGCAGCAGCACGGCGAACCCGCCGATCAACCAGGAAATAATCCCCGCCGGGCCGGCGATGGCGGACACGTGGCTGGCTGCAAATAACCAGCCCGAACCGAAGATGGCGCCTAACCCGATAAAGGTCAGGTCCATCAGTGAAAGTTGTTTCTTGAACTTGCCTTGAGCAGACATGGCGGCGCCTTCTTGTGAGTTATTGGATAGGCATGCAGTGGCGATATCCTGAACCGATCAAGGGGCGCTGCGATTGATGTTTTGCGTTGATGTGGATGACGAATTCGGCACAGTTTGCTGCGTTCGGTCCGGGTAATTCATGGGCCAAATGTGGGAGCGGGCTTGCTCGCGAATGCGGTGGATCAGCCAATACATCTGGCGACTGACATACCGCATTCGCGAGCAAGCCCGCTCCCACATTCGACCGAGTGTTGGCCAAAAGGCCCCGAAAACTTTATAGATACTCCTGCTGGCATAGTGCAATCTGCCTAAAAAAACCGGAGTCCAGGCCATGTTGCCCAGTGCATTTGCGAGCGTTCTACAGGCCAATCGCCCCCACAGCATCGAGCAACTATTGGCCGGGGTCGCGCAGTTGTTGCCCTTGCTTGACGTAATCCCCAATGCCGCGATTTTCATCAAGGATATCGACGCCCGTTACGTGCTCGCCAACCACACTCTGGTGCAACGCTGCGGCCTTAAACAGCTGCATCCGCTGCTGGGCAAGACCAGCGCCGAAGTGTTCCCCGCGCAATTGGGGCCGGGCTACACCGAGCAGGACCGGCGCGTGCTGGAGCAGGGTTTTGTGCTCGAAGACCAGCTTGAGCTGCACCTGTATGGCAGCCGCGAACCGGGCTGGTGCCTGACGCACAAATGGCCGCTGTACAACGACAAGGGTACGATCATCGGCCTGGCGGGTATTTCGGTGGACCTGCAATCGGCCAGCGAAACGCACCCGGCCTACCAGCGCCTGGCTGCCGTGGATGAACACATTCGCCAGCATTTCAACCGACGCGTCACCCTTGGCGAGCTGACCCGCATTGCCGGGATTTCCGTCGCGCAACTGGAGCGCTACTGCAAACGCGTCTTCCACCTCACGCCCCGGCAGATGATTCAGAAGGTGCGCCTGGAGCATGCGCGTCGGCTGTTGCACTCCGAACTGCCGATCACCGAGGTGGCGCTGCAATGCGGCTATACCGACCACAGCGCGTTTACTCGCCAGTTCAAGGCCTTGACCGGGTTTACGCCCAGGCAGTATCGGCAATTGGACTAAATGCAACGAATCAAGGCATCCGCCGCTCCTATGCTTACGAATAACCTTTTCACGGCAATAGGAAACAGGCTTATGACGGCGGCGGATAACGATCATGTGAACTGGCTGGTGCAACAATCCATGCTCAATGCGGCGCGCCAGCGGGCCAAGCTCTATAGCGGGCAAGGGCGCTTGTGGCAGCAGCCGTATGCGCAGACCCGGCCGCGTGATGCTTCTGCGCTGTCATCCGTGTGGTTCACCGCGTACCCGGCCTCGATCGTGACCCGTGAAAACGGCACGGTGCTCGAAGCCCTGGGCGACGAAAGCCTGTGGCAGGCCTTGTCGAAGATCGGCATCCAGGGCATTCACAACGGCCCGCTGAAAAAGTCCGGCGGGCTCGACGGTACGCGGCATACGCCGACCATCGACGGCAATTTCGACCGTATCAGCTTCGAAATTGACCCACAGCTGGGCACCGAAGCGCAGTTGCAGGCCCTGACGCGCATGGCCGCCGCGCACAATGCGGTGATCATCGACGATGTGATCCCGTCCCACACCGGCAAGGGCGCAGACTTCCGCCTGGCCGAGATGGCGTATGAGGATTATCCGGGGCTTTACCACATGGTCGAGATCCGCGAGGAAGACTGGCCGCTGTTACCTGACGTCGCCGAAGGACGGGATGCGCAGAACCTCAGCCCCGCGCAGGTGGATGCGCTGCGTGACAAGCATTACATCGTCGGCCAGTTGCAGCGGGTGATCTTCTTCGAACCCGGCGTCAAGGAAACCGACTGGAGCGCGACCCCGGTGGTCGTTGGCGTGGACGCCAAACCGCGTCGCTGGGTGTACCTGCATTACTTCAAGGAAGGCCAGCCGTCGCTGAACTGGCTGGACCCTTCGTTTGCCGCGCAGCAGATGATCATCGGCGACGCCCTGCATGCCATTGATGTGATGGGCGCCAAGATCCTGCGCCTGGACGCCAACGGCTTCCTCGGCGTGGAACGCAAGCTGGACGGCACTGCCTGGTCGGAAAGCCATCCTCTGTCGATCACCGGCAACCAACTGCTCGGCGGGGCGATTCGTAAGGCGGGCGGGTTCAGTTTTCAGGAGTTGAACCTCACCGTCGACGATATCGCCGCCATGTCCCACGGCGGTGCCGACCTGTCCTACGACTTCATCACGCGCCCGGCGTATCAGCATGCCTTGCTGATGGGCGACACCGAATTTTTGCGCCTGATGTTGCGCGAGATGCACAGCCAGGGCATCGACCCCGGTTCCTTGATTCATGCGCTGCAAAACCACGATGAACTGACCCTGGAGCTGGTGCACTTCTGGACCCTGCACGCCCACGACAGTTACCTCTACCAAGGCCAGACCTTCCCCGGCAACAGCCTGCGCGAGCATATCCGCGAGCAGATGTACGAGCGCCTGGCCGGCGAGCATGCGCCGTATAACCTCAAGTTCGTCACCAATGGCGTGTCGTGCACCACCGCCAGCATTATCACGGCGGCCCTGGGCATCCGTGACCTGGAGGCGATCACGCCGGCCGATATCGAGCAGATCCGCCGGATCCATGTGCTGCTGGTGATGTACAACGCCATGCAGCCTGGGGTGTTTGCCCTGTCTGGCTGGGACCTGGTCGGCGCGTTGCCGTTGGCGGCCGATGCGGTTGCCCACTTGATGGGCGATGGCGACACCCGCTGGATTCATCGCGGCGCCTATGACCTGGTGGATTTGAACCCGAATGCTGAGCTGTCCGCCGGCCAGATGCCGCGCGCGCAAACCTTGTACGGCAGCCTCAACAGCCAGTTGCAGGACCCGGAGTCGTTCGCGTCCCAGTTGCAGAAAATTCTCGCCGTGCGCAACGCCTACGGAATCGCCGCCAGCCGCCAGATTCTGGTGCCGGATGTGGAGCATCCGGGGCTGCTGATCATGGTTCACGAGTTGCCGGCCGGGAAGGGCACGCAAATCACCGCGCTTAACTTCGGCAGTACGCCGCTGACCGAAACCCTGCACCTGCCCGACATTGCGCCGGGGCCGGTGGTGGACATTATCAATGAGCGGGTCGAGGGCGATCTGACTGCTGAAGGTGAGTTCACTATCACGCTGGACGCGTATGAGGGGCTGGCGCTGCGGGTGGTCAGCCTGTCGCCGATGCTCTAGGGGCGCGAGGCGCTGATCGCCTGGTCGATCAGCGCTGATTGTGAGTTTGCCGGGAGCGCTGATAACATGCAATTTGCGCATTATTGAATAAATAAATATGCGCTTGATGAATTTTGTCGTTCGAGCTAGCGTAGCCTCAATGGCCACGTTCGAGTACCGGCCACTGACCTGCCGAGGAATTTCCCATGCCTTTAGTTCGAATCGACCTGGCCGCCGACACCTCCACTGAAACCGCCGCTGCGATTGGTGACGTGATCTACGCCGCCATGACCAGCGTGGCCAATGTGCCTGAGCACGACAAATTCCAGATCATCAATCGTCACGCCAAGGATGAGTTGGTGTATCCGGCAGCGGGTTATCTGGGGATTACCTACACGCCGAACATTGTGTTTATCCAGGTGACCTGGAGCGCCGGGCGTAGCATCGCGGTGAAAAAGGCTTTTTATAAATTTATCGCTGAGGGCATCCACGCCAAAACCGGGCTGCGCAAAGAAGATGTGTGGATCAACCTGGTGGATGTGAAACGCGAGGATTGGTCGTTTGGCAACGGTGAGATGCAGTACGTGCCTGACGAGTGAGGCAGGCCCGCAAGCAGGCGGCGACTCAGTGATGAGTCGCCGTTGTTTTTATTGGGCGTTCAACGCTTGTAGAAACTGGGTGTGTTTCAGCGTTTGCGAGAACATCGGCAAGGTGAAGTTCTCGGCGGCGTGTTGTTGCTCATCACTGAAGGTGGCGGTGCAGTCGGTCAACGTCACCACGTCGTAGCCTTTCTCATAACCCGAACGAACCGTGCCTTCAACGCAGCAATTGGTCAAAAAGCCTGCGACAACCAGGTTCTGGATGCCGTTGTTGCGCAGCACCAGGTCCAGGCCGGTGGTAGCAAACGCATCCAGGCCACGTTTGCCTTCTATGAGGATGTCAGCCGGCTCACGGCTCAGTGCCTCGCTGATGTCGGCGCCCCAACTGCCGGCCCGAAAGGCGCTGCCGTCTGCCACACCCTTGAGAATGCCGTAGGAGCGGTGCGTCAGTTCGGGGTAGCCGTCGGCAAATTGAATCGGCATATGGATGATCTTCACACCGAGCTTTCGTGCTTGTTCAACGGTGGTTGCAGTGTTTGCCAGCATGTCGGTGCTGTGCATGACGCCTTTGACGGCGTCGTGAAACACGCCACCTGCAGTGGTGAAGTCGTTTTGGAATTCAATCAGGACCAATGCGGTTTTCGTCGGGTTCATAGTGATGCTCCGTCAGGTGGTTTTTCACTACAGCAGTTATAGGCGCCAATTCCAAGGGCTGCACTCATCGTGTGGGAGCGGGCTTGCTCGCGAATGCGGTGAAGCGAATCCAGGCGTTCGAGGGTGGCGGCAACGGTGGTCATGAAAGCCTCGGTCACGGTGCATTTGCGCCAGTGTAGGCGCGCGCCAAGTCGCTGAAACTCCGGTTCTTGCGACGCAATTTGCCCTGGCTGACCGAACATTGATCTCGATCAGGTGCCCCGCCTGGCAGGCCTTTTAACCTTGTGCTTCCATCAAAGGCCAGGGACGGCTCAATGCGAGCCTGTGGCCGTGCACCTCAAGGAAGAGTCTGCCATGCGATCATTGAAGATCATCTTGTTGTCCTCTGCATTCAACGGCCTGACCCAACGGGCCTGGCTGGACTTGCGCCAGTCGGGGTTTGACCCCAGCGTGGTGCTGTTCACGGATGAAGCCTCGGTGTGCCGGCAAATCGAGGCGTCGGACGCTGACCTGGTGATCTGCCCGTTCCTCAAGGATCGCGTACCGCAGCAGCTGTGGAGCAACCTCGACCGCCCGGTGGTGATCATTCATCCGGGGATTGTCGGTGACCGTGGCGCCAGCGCGCTGGACTGGGCCATCACCCAGCAGGCGCGTCGTTGGGGCGTCACCGCGCTGCAGGCGGTGGAGGAGATGGACGCGGGGCCGGTCTGGTCGACCTGCGAATTCGACATGCCCGCCGAGGTGCGCAAGTCCGAGTTGTACAACGGCCTGGTGAGTGATGCGGCGATCAGCTGTATTCGCGACGTGGTGGAAAAATTCACCCGTGGTGTGCTCCCTACGCCGCTGGATTACACGCAGCCCAACGTTATCGGGCGCTTGCAGCCGAACATGAAGCAGGTAGACCGGGCTTTCAGCTGGCACGACTGCGCGCGCTTCATCAAACGCAGCATCGACGCCGCCGACGGCCAGCCGGGTGTGTTGGCCAGCATTCACGGCGAGCAGTATTACTTGTATGACGCGCACCTGGATGCCCGCCGGGGCCTGCCGGGTGCAATGCTCGCGGTACAGGATGATGCCGTATTGGTCGCGGCCGGTGATCAGAGCGTGTGGGTCGGCTCGCTCAAACGCAAGGCCCGGCCAGGCGAGGAGACCTTCAAGTTGCCGGCCCGTCACGTGTTGGCCGAGCGCCTGGCGGGTGTGCCCGTGCTGGACAGCTCAATTGCCCATCAAGCCTTCAATGAACAGGCCTATCAACCGATTCGCTACCGCGAATGCGGCCACGTCGGTGAGTTGACCTTCGAGTTCTACAACGGCGCCATGAGCACCGAACAATGCCAACGGCTGGTTGCTGCACTGAGTTGGGCCAAGGCGCGCAGCACCCAGGTGCTGCTGATCAAAGGTGGGCGCGGCAGCTTTTCCAATGGCGTACACCTCAACGTCATCCAGGCCGCCCCCGTGCCGGGGCTGGAGGCCTGGGCAAATATCCAGGCGATCGACGATGTGTGCCAGCAACTGCTGAGCGCCCGGCAACTGGTGGTCAGTGGCCTGACCGGCAGCGCCGGCGCCGGCGGTGTAATGCTGGCCCTGGCCGCCGATATTGTTTTCGCCCGCGCCGGTGTGGTGCTTAACCCGCATTACAAGGGCATGGGGCTGTATGGCTCCGAATACTGGACCTATAGCCTGCCGCGTGCGGTGGGCAGCGAAATTGCCCATAAGCTCACGCAAGAGTGCCTGCCGATCAGCGCCATTCAGGCCCAGCAGTGGGGCATGGTGCAGGACATTGGCCCACGTTGCCCAAATGATTTCAGTGCCTGGTTGCTGCAAGCGGCCCAAGGCGCGCTGAGCGATGAGAAATACGCCGCGCAACGCGCGCGCAAAGCCAATATCGACCTTGAGGCAATGGAACGCTGCCGCCAAAACGAGTTGGCCCAGATGACGTTGGACATGGTGCACAACCGCCAGCAATTTGCCGAGAAGTGCCGCAACTTCGTGTTCAAGCACAAAACCTGCCAGACGCCGCAACGGTTGATGGCGCCGTGGGCGTTGGCGCGTAAGGGCGAACTGGTCGCCTGAGCGGTACTGCGCTGCCCATGTGCTTGCGAGTGCCATATCCCATGCGCGAGGATCCGGCACCGTCAGCGCCTGGAGAACAGTGATGCAATTGCTATCGTTTTTATAAAGTTGAGCGAGCTACATTTGAGCGCTCCGTAATGGGCGAGCGCTACTGATTTCGGCAATCGGATCTATATTCAATAGGGCAGTCCCTTCTGGAGTGAATGATCATGTTCAAATCTCGCTCGTTGGTAGTCGTCTTCACTTGCATAGCCCTGGTCGCGGGCTCGGCGACGGCGTTGGCTGATCCTGGTAACGGGAAGGGGCAAGGCCATGGCAACGGCAACGGCAACGGCCAAGGCGGGCAGGGCAAGAAGGGCAAAGGCGGCGATTCGCACTATGGTCCCAGCGTTGATCGAGGCAGCGTGCTGGGCGTGCTCGGTGGCTATCGGGATTATTGGCAGCCTGGCCCATCACTGCCCCCTGGCATACAGAAGAACCTCGCTCGAGGAAAGCCGCTGCCTCCAGGGATTGCGAAAAAACTCGATGGTCGACTACTCGGCAGGCTGCCTCATTACGACGGCTACGAATGGCAGCAGGCAGGCACGGATTTGATCCTTGTGGCTATTGCTTCCGGGATCATCTACGAAGTGCTTAACGGCGCTTTTGATTAGTGCTTTGAAGGCGATTGATGGCGCACGATATGGCGCACGATAAAGGTATCGTTCGCCGTCCTCTATGCAGCCAGACTAAATGGCAGGGCCCTTCAACTCGATCCGGTTATCATCCGGATCGTTGAAATAAATCGACCAGCCAGTCCCGTCTGCGCCATAGCGCTGCTGCGCCTTCTCAGCAAACACACCCGCCTCAGCCAGGTGGTTGAGAATGGCGGACTCATCAAAAGGCTCAACCCTGAGGCAGACGTGATCGACGTTATGCCTCTGCTTGCCCGCCGGCTCCCCACCTTCACGACCGATCGACCCGTTCACATCGACCAAGTCAATCAGGGACGTGCCGGCACTCAGGTGGATCATGCCGAGGTCGTCACGGCGCTTTTTGACGTCACAGCCCAGTACCGAGGTGTAAAACGCCAGGCTGCGGGTGATGTCCTTCACGCGTAAAACAACATGATCTATATGTTGGATTGAAAAGGTGCGCATTGGGATCATTCCTGTTTGATCATGGGTTTTGTTGTCGCCAAAGTCTTCAACTTAGCTGATCCTGGAAAACTAGTGCTGTATTTAACCCGTGGTATCGGCCCAGGACAGTCAGCCCACCGGCTTGATGCAATGCCGGGTTTACTGCGTAGATCACTGATCTGCCGAGCTTTTTCAGCTTGCAATGAGCACCATAAAGGTACGCTTCGACCTTGCGTCCAAGCGCCGGGGTCTATATATTCCCAACCCTGCAACACCGCGCTACCGCCCGAATGGCGAAACTGGTAGACGCATGGGACTTAAAATCCCCCGCCCGTAAGGGCGTCCCGGTTCGATTCCGGGTTCGGGCACCATTTTACATTCCACTGGAAGCTGTTCAGTTCCTTGGAAGCCTTGAAAAACCTGCCTTCTGGCGGGTTTTTTTGTTTTTGCGTTCCGTCGAATTCTCGTCCGGTCTTCAGAAATCCGATCGTTTTAGGGGTAAAGTTAGGGGTAGCCAGCCCCAAAAACAAGATGGTGCCAGTTATTCAACCCATTAAAATAGTCGGCGATCAAAATAAGGCAGATGGTTTTATCGACGGAAGTCATGCGAAGCTAACGCTTCGTAATTTCTACGCGCGTCAGACCACACACCGTACAACCAATCTTGTTATCCAAAAGTCTGGAAGAACTGAGAAGACCGATCTGCGCAGCACCTGGATCCAAGCGGCGATGCTCGATTACCGTTCCGGTTACACTCAGGGCACGCTGGGCTTTGGTGTGGATGCATCGCTGTGGAGTGCTGCGAATCTTGAGCGGGGCAAAGGACGCCTGGCCAATGGCAGTGATCGTACGTTGGTCCATAGCAACGGAGACGCGGTATCGACGTGGAGCCGAATGGCCGTGGCGGACGTGCGTTTCAGGGTTTCAAACACCGAGTTGAACGCCGGGCGTTTCATGGCAGACAATCCCATGCTGCGCTCAAAAGATAATCGATCACTGCCTTCTACGTTCGAAGGGGTGAGTCTTGTGATTAATGAGTTTGACACTGTTGCAGTGCAAGCTGGCTATGCGGACAGAGCAGTGCCGCGTACCGGGACCGATGCGACCAAGTTTGTGAGCACCTTTGGCAATCGTCTGTATCGAGGTGATCGCATCAGTTATGCCGGCGTCAATATCCAACCTTGGTATGGGATTTCGACCAGCGTGTATGCCAGCCGCTTTGAAAATGTGTGGGATCGTTATTACGTGGGCATTACCCATCGCACCGGCACGGCTGAAACAATCGCTTGGGAAAACGTACTGACCTCCTACCATACGCGCGATCAAGGTAGCAGGGAGCTGGGTTATATCGATAACACCATCGCCAGCTATGCCTCAACAGTCACACACGGTGCGCATAGCTTCACACTTGCCTACCAAAAAGTTTTTGGCAATGAGTACTTCGACTACCCGTGGGAGACAACGGCCAACTTCAATGCCATCTCGCTTTACTCTGACTATAACGGGCCAAACGAGACCATCTTGGATGGCGAAATATGACGTTGATTTTGCCGCCTATGGAGTAGCGGGGCTGACTACAGGCCTTTGGTATGCGCGCGGTTGGGGGATAGACGGTACGCATTATGATGGAGACCGCAACGGTGCACATACAGGCTATAACGTACGCGGCTTGGACAGCATCACGCACTGGGAACTGGGGCTGACGGCGGGTTACATCGTGCAGTCAGGTCAATTTAAAAATACTGCGCTGCGAACGATCATTTATCACCACCGAGCCGAGGCGGGGCAAATCGATGGTAGTTATGATGAGTTTCGTTTAGTGGCCAATGTACCTCTTGATCTATTTTGACAGCCGATGCGGCGGGTTGATCCAGCGGGAACTGCCGTTGCGGTCAACCCCCAGCCTCCTGAAATGACCTGATAATCGCCTCAAGCATCAAACTGGCTGTTCGATTGGCGCCTTGCGATTCCCGCGAAACCACAAACACCGGTCGCTCCACAATGAATTCCTGCAACGGCAGACGAAACAAGGCGCCGCTGTCCACCCAGGGTTGGGCGATATGGTCGGGCACGATGCCGACAAAGCCGCCGCTGAGCAGCAACTGGACCGTCCCTTCTACATGATGGGCGAGGGTAACGGCGCTTTGCAGAAAACTCGCCGGTGCGGTGTCCTGCACCAAGTAGCCACGACGCACGTATTGCCCGCTCTGTTCAACGATCCGGCGCGCCTGCGCTTCGCTTTTGCCGAATGCATCATGGTCTCGTCCACAGTACAAGGCGGAGGCTTCGGAGCCGATCACCTGATAGCTGAGTGCGGGCAGGTCAGACTTGCAAATCGTCACGCCTACGCCAGCTTTTTTTTCGGCAACAGCGCGCTCTACTGCATCCGGCGGAGCGACCCCGACACTGAGATTGACCAATGGATAATCGCGACGAAAGTGTTTCAGTGCGGTGGCGATGGGGTTACTGGGCGTGAAAGTACAGTGATCAATCAGCCACAGGCTTAGATCGCCTTTGACCTCTGCTTTCGAACTGGCCAGGGTGTCGCGAAACTCATCGATGGAGTCGAGCAGGCGAAGCACTGCCGTATAGGCGACGTGTCCTTCCTCGGTCAGCTGGAAACCGCTTCGGCCGCGATGGCAGAGTTGACTGCCGAAACGACTCTCCAGATCGGACAACTGCCGGCTGATGGCCGAAATACCCATCCCCGTGGCCTCCTCGGCGGCCGACAGCCCCCCGCACTCGACAACGGCCTTGAACAGTCGCCAGTGTTTCAAGTCGATGTCGTGCAAGGGGGGAACAGAGGGTGTGTTCAATGGGCGACTCCGGGTGTGGGGAGTAAAGCGCGTAAGTCCGTCTTACCTTACGCGCTCGGTTGTTGAAATGTTTTACACCAAGTTCGTCGATCAGCGCAGTTGACCATCCAAATAAATCAAGGTGTGGGCCAGCACTTGAGTGCCGTCAAGCAACTGTTGGGGTTCCAGCCATTCTTCGGCGCAGTGGCTACGACCATTGAGGCAGGGAACGAACACCATGCCCATCGGTCCGGTGGCCCCGACGTAGACCGCGTCATGCCCGGCACCACTGGGCAAGGTCATGTGCGGCAAGCCCAGCTGTTCAGCCACTTTGCTGATGGCCTCAATCACAATGGGGGAGCAGTCCGTAGGGGCGGCATACGTCAATGGCACCGATTCGACGGTCAGCCTCAGGTCTGACAGTACCGCGTTGCAGTGCGCCAGCAGGTGTTCAGGGAAGTCGAGCAGCACCTGTTTGGAATCGCTGCGCACCTCGAGCACCATGTCGACCTTGCCGGGTACGGCGTTGGGCACGTTTGGGCTTACATCCAACCGACCCACCGTCGCGACGACATAGTGAGGATGACCACTCATGTCGGCAGCCATACGCCGTGCTTCGCGGATTAACTCTGCCGCGCCAACCAACGCGTCACGCCGCAGATCCATGGGGGTCGTACCGGCATGGTCCGGTAAGCCATGCACGGTGATTCCGACGCGTCGGATGCCGACGATGTTGGTGACGGAGCCGATGGGTAATCCCCGACTCTCCAGAACCGGGCCCTGCTCAATGTGCAGTTCAACAAACGCTGCGGTGCTGCCGGATTCCCGTAAAGCCTGGCCGAGGAGCCCTGGGGCACCTCCAATACGCGTGATAGCCTGTGCCAGGCTTTCACCTGTGCGGTTTGGCGAGGCGAGCATTTCCGAGGTCAACAGCCCTGCGAATGCGCGACTACCGACGCAGGAGATGCCATAGTCACTGGGCTCCTCGGAGAGAAAGTCGATCACCTGGAGCGGATGGCGCAAGCACCGGCCAGCGTCTTTCAAGGCATGGGCGACTTCCAGCGCTGCCAACACTCCGATAATGCCGTCGAACCGGCCGCCACCGACTACCGTATCGCAATGTGAGCCGCTGATCAGCGGTTTCAGGTCAGGTTCGCTGCCGTTGAGCTGACCGATCAGATTGCCGCCGGCATCCAGCGTGACGCTCAGCCCGGCAGACTCGAACTCAGACCTTAACCACAGTCTTGCCTGCTCAAACTCGGGCGAAAAGGCGCGTCGGGTCCAGGGTATGTCCGGCAGGGTAAAGCTTGACAACGTCTGGACTCGATCCCACAGACGTTCAATGTTCAGTTGCAGCAAGGGGACGCTCATTTCAATACGTACCTGTTGTCAGTGCGCGAGGGCGCAAAAAATGGCCGTAGCCTGGCTCATTGAGAATCCTGCCTTGATCGAATACACACTGGCCACGGCAGTAAGTGGTCTTGACCCGGCCCGTAAAGGGCATGCCTTCGAACGAACTCCACTTCACCGCGCTCAGGCTGGTAGAGGGGTCGTAGCAATATTGCTCGTCGGCCAGCACCATGAAGTCAGCGTCCAGGCCGAGTACGAAGTCTCCTTTGCGGTTATCGAGCAGAAAATGTCTGGCCGGGTTGCGACTCAGCTGTCGAACCACCAGCGAGGGCGACAGGCCGCGCGCCATGGCACCGGTCCAGAACGCGGGCAGCAGCGTCTCCAGGCCCGGTCCGCCTGAAGCGTTACGGAACACGTTGGGACTACCTTTACGCTCCAGCCCCCAACTGACGTGGTCGGAAGACACAAAGGTGCAGCGTTCCTGGGCGATGTGCGCCCAGAGCTTGTCGGATTCGGCTTTGGGTCTGATCGGTGGGTAATGCTTGGTTTTGGCGCCAAAGCGCCGTGTGTGTTCTTCATGGTTGAGCATCAGGTACTGAATGCACGTCTCGATGCTCACGTCGTGCCCGGCCCGGCGATACATTTCGCACAGCTCAAACCCACGGCTGGTCGAGACGTGAACCGGATGGGCGCGTGCGCCGGTTTGTGCACCGATCTCATAAATCAACGCGGTTGCCAGGTCCTCCACCAGCGGTGGATGGGCGCGCAGGAATGCATCCCAGCCGGTATCACCGGCTTCGATCAAGCGGTTGATATTTTTACGCGTCAATTCCTGCATCTGGTTGTGGACACCGCAGACCAGGCCCGACGGCTTGATCAGGGCGAACAGTTCTGCCAGCAGGTCCTCCTCAATGCGCGGAAAGCGGCCCGGCGCTGCTTCAAAGGTCGAAAACTTGAACGCACAGGCGCCGGCCTCGATCAGCCCCGGAATCGCCGCCAGGCCTTGAGTTTCATTGACGGTTGCAAACAATCCGACATCAACGTGGCAAGTGTCTTCGACTTCCTGGGCCTTGCGCAGCAGTTGCTCGGCGCAGGCCACCGGTTCCGGGTCGTCGTAAGGCATGTCCACCATCACGGTGATGCCTCCCGCAGCGGCGGCACGGCTGGCCCATCCCAGTCCTTCCTGGTTGGCCTGGCTTCCCGCGTGGACCTGACCGTCGATGACACCGGGCAAGATCCAGTGCCCGCGTTCATCGCGCGTGGTTTTGGCGGCAGGCGGCTCACCGGTGCCTCGCGCGGCGATGCGCCCCTCACTTATACCGAGCCAGCCATTCTCAAGGGTTTGTTCACTGTCGACGATACGTCCCCGCACCACCAGATCGAAATCACTCATTTGTCATCCTCGTCATCGGGTCAATCAGCAGGCAGTGAGTATCAGCAGGGCGTGTCGAGCCATCCATGCAGCGAATGACAACTTCACTTGCAGTTTTTTGCATGGTTCTTCACGCAGCAGGTTCGAATAATTCGGCCCATACCAGGGAAAGCCTGCCGACAGGCTTTCGCGTTAACCTCAGCAAGAGTGGCCTTAAATGACTCAGCAAAAAGCCAAACCAATCATGGCTGCGCGTGGCGGTACCCTGCGGTGTAAAGGATGGAAGCAGGAAACCATCCTGCGTATGCTGGAAAACAACCTTGAAAACGCTGAGGACGCCTCGCGTCTGACTGTCTATGGCGGCATCGGCAAGGCTGCGCGTAACTGGGAAAGTTATGACGCGATCGTCGAGTCACTCAAAAACCTGGAAAACAATGAAACCCTGGCGATCCAGTCGGGCATGCCGGTTGCGGTCTTCAAAACTCACCGCTTGGCGCCACGGGTGGTCATGGCCAACAGCAACGTCATCAAGGCTGATTGGCCGAAGTTCTATGACCTGAGCGCGCAGAACCTGACGGCGTTTGCCTCCTACACCGCCGGGCCCTGGCAGTACATTGGCAGCCAGGGTGTGATCGAAGGCACGTTTGAAACGCTCGCGCTGGTTGCCGATCGGCATTTCGATGGGAAATTGAAGGGTCGTATTTTCTTCACGGCCGGCCTCGGCGGCATGGGCCGCTCGCAACCCTTGGCAATGAGCATGCATGGCGGTGTGAGTGTCACCGTGGAAGTCCGCCAGCAAAGCATTGTGGACCGCCTGGCTGCTGGGTACGCGGATGTTCAGGCGGCGTCCTTGCAGGATGCGATTGACATGGCTGAGTGCGCCAAGCGGGAAGGGCGCGCACTCTCGATTGTGGTGCAGGGCAATATGGTCGATGCCCTGGAACAGGCGCTCGACTGCGGTTGGAAGCCGGACATTGTGACTGAAATGTGCCCGTGCCATGACCCGTTCGCGCTGATTCCCTGCGGGCTGACGCTGGAGCAGGCCGCGGCGTTGCTGGAGACCGACCGCGACGCCTACATGGCCGCTTCGCGTCAATCAATGATCCGCATAGTACGGGCGATGACGCGCTTGCAGGCAGCCGGTTCGATCGTATTCGAATATGGCACCTTCGTGCGCAAGGAGGCGGTGGACGCGGGGATGTCCAAAGAGGAAGCCTTTGCCTATCCGGGCTGCATCGCTGAATACGTGCGGCCGCTGTTTTTCCTTGGGCGAGGCCCGTTCCGCTGGACCTGTGTGTCCGGCGAGGTCTCAGACCAGAGGCGCCTGGATGATCTGGCGCTGGAGATGTTCAAGGACGACAGCCTCGTCACCCGGTGGATCACCACATCCCGTCATCGCTTGCCTGTGGAAGGCCTGCCGGCACGTATCTGTTTTCTCGGTTTTGGCCAGCGTCGCGCCTTCGGTCTTGCGGTCAATGCGTTGGTGCGCTCGGGTGAGCTGGCGGGGCCGGTGGCATTCTCCAGAGACAACCTGGACACCGGTTCGATCGCCAACCCGGCGTTTGAAACCGAAAACATGCTCGATGGCTCCGACGCGATTTCCGATTGGCCTTACCTGAACGCGCTGCTCAACGTTTCGGCCATGGCAGACCTGGTGGCGATTCAGTCCAACGGCACCATGGGCATCTCAGCCCACACCGGCGTCACGATGATCGCCGACGGCTCGGAGGAGGCTGACCTGCGCCTGGATGCATGCCTGACCACTGACGCCGGGATTGGTGTGGTGCGCCACGCACAAGCCGGTTATCCGATGGCCAAGACCGTGTCCATGGGTGAGGGGCCGTTGACAGACAACGCGATTCAAATACCGCTGTGGTGGTCGCCTCAGGCCACCCAGTACCGCGCGTAAGGAAAGCCTCATGGCCCTTCTGCATTTGATCGAACAGGTCAGCGTCGTCGGCATGGGCGGCTCGACCGCCCAAGTCATGGACGTACTGATCGACGGTGATCGCTTCGTCGGTCTCGCACCCAAAATCGATTTGTCCACGGTCAACCTCGACGAGCGTACCGATGGGCGCGGCAAACTGCTGATACCGGGGCTAATCAACGCCCATCATCACTCTCACGACCGTTTCGACAAAGGACGTTTCTCCGGCATCCCTCTGGAGATCTGGATGGGCTTGTACAATCCACCGTCCTATCGCCGTGGCTGGACGGCGCGTGAGGTGTACCTGCGCACCTTGCTCAACGGCATCGAGATGTTGCGCAATGGCATAACCACAGTGGTCGATGATATTCACTTCGGTGGCCTCTTTGAGCCTGAAGTCGTGCATGCGGCGTTTCAGGCTTATTCCGACCTGGGAATTCGCGCCGACGTCAGCGTGGCGTGGTCCGACAAACCGTTTCAGGAGGGGATTCCTTACCTGGCCGAGCGGCTGCCCGATACACTCAAGGGCACGGTATCGGCCCACGCCGCAGCGCGTGTGCTGGAGCAGTGGCAGGAGCTGGCGCGCAGTTGGAATGGCCGGGTACGCTTTGTTTTCTCGCCCTCCGGCCCGCAACGCTGCAGTGCCGACTTTCTGCAAAAAACCTGGGCGCTCGCCGAACATTACGACCGCCCGGTACTGATCCATTTGCTGGAAACCCGTATACAAGCGCTCACGGCGGCCAAGTTTTATGGCAAACCCATGGCCGCGTACATGGACGACTTGGGACTGTTAACACCCCGCAGCGTGCTCGCACATGGCGTTTGGCTGTCGGCGGCGGAACTCGATCTGATTGCCGAACGAGGCGCCAGCGTGGTGCACAACCCCGCCTGCAATTTGAAGTTGGGCAGTGGTGTGGCGCCGATTGCGCAGATGTTGCGCCGTGAGGTGAACGTCGGCCTGGGTACCGACAACAACAACGGCAACGACTTGAACTCGATGTTTGACGCGATGCGCCTGGCGGCGCTTTCCAACGCGCTGCTCGATCAGGACGAGGTTTGCCCGGTGGGGGCACTGCAGGCGTTCAACATGGCCACGCTCGGCGGCGCCAAGGCCATCGGGCGCGGTGCGCAGACCGGATCCATCGAGGTCGGCAAACAGGCGGATTTCTGCCTGATCGACCTCAAGACCAGTGCCTTTACACCCCTCAATGATGCGTTGACGCAGTTGGTTTTTTGCGAACAGGGCAGCGCTGTGCGTGATGTCTACGTTGGCGGACGCAAGCTGGTGGATCACGGCCGGATCACGCGCATCGATGAAGAGGCGCTGATGCTTGAATTAACGGAGCGAATGCCCACGCTGCAAGGGCGGATTCAAGGTGGCCAGGGCGCGAGCGATACGCTGCGACCCTATCTGGTGGGGGCTTACAACGACTGCCTGGCTGATCCGCAAATGCGAGGTCTGCGCTATTCGATCAACCAATTCGAGCGATCCAGACGCGGCGCCTGACCGGTCTGATCCACTTCAACTCATTTACGAACAGAGAGAAAAACCATGAGCACAGTACAAAAAATCGTTCCCGGTGAAACCCGTATCGCCACCTGGCGTGCGATTTACAACGGTGCGCCGGCGCGCCTGTGCGAGAGCGCCCGGGCCGGTATCGAGGCGGCGGCAAAGATGGTTGATACGCTGGTCGACAGCGGTCGCGCGGTGTACGGCCTGAACACCGGATTCGGCAAGCTGGCGAATGTACGCATCAGTGATGCCGACCTGTGCCAGCTGCAAAAAAACCTGGTGATGTCGCACATGACAGGCTATGGCCCGGCATTGGAGGCCGATGTGGTTCGCCTGGTCATGGCCTTAAAAGTCGCCAGCCTGGGGCGCGGTGCTTCGGGGGCGCAATACGGCACCGTCGCGCTGCTGGAAGACATGCGCGAACGTGGCGTGATCCCGTTTATTCCTGCCCAGGGCTCGGTCGGTGCCAGCGGCGATCTGGCGCCATTGGCGCACATGACGGCGGTGATGATCGGCATGGGCGAGGCTTGGTATGAGGGCGAGTTGCTGTCGGGTGCTGAGGCGTTGGCGCGAGCAGGCCTTACGCCTATTGTGTTGGCGCCAAAGGAAGGCTTGGCACTGATGAATGGCACCCAGGTATCGACGGCACTCGCGCTGACCGGCCTGTTTGCCCTGGAAAACGCATTTATGGCAGCCATTGCAATCGGCACCATGACCACCGAGGCGCTGGCGGGTATTGCCAGTCCGTTCGATCCACGTATTCAGGCGCTGCGTGGCCACCCGGGCCAGATCGCGGTGGGCGCTGCGTTCAAGCGGTTGTTGGATGACAGCCCGATGCGCGCCATTTCACAAGCGTCCGGCAAGGTTCAGGACCCCTACAGCATTCGTTGCCAGCCACAGGTGCTCGGCGCGTGCCTGGACCTGATTCGCAACGCCAGTGTCACCCTGGAGATCGAGAGCAACGCAGCCTCCGACAACCCGCTGATCTTCGTGGAGACCGGTGAAGTCATCTCCGGCGGTAATTTCCATGCTGAACCGGTCGCATTTGCCGCCGACATGTTGGCGATCGCTATTACCGAGATCGGCAACCTGTCCGAGCGTCGTTGCAACCTGCTGCTGGACCCAGGATTTTCCGGGCTACCGCCCATGTTGACGGTCGATGCCGGTTTGCATTCGGGCTACATGACGGCGCACATCTCGGCCGCTGCCATGGCTTCGGAAAATAAACAGCGCGCAACCCCGGCCTCCATCGACACCATCCCTACGGCGGGTAACCAGGAGGACCATGTGTCAATGGCCACCCATGGCGCACGCCGCTTGCTGGAAATGACGTGCACATTGCGCGGGATTCTCGCTATCGAGGCGTTGTGCGCGGCCCAGGGCCTGGACCTGCGCGGCGGCGAGTTGTACAGCGCGCGCCTGGCACCAGCGGTCGAGTGCATTCGCGCCAGCGTGCCGGCGATGAATGTGGACCGACCGATCGCTCCGGACATGGCCAGCGTCGCCGAGTTGATCCGTAATCGTGAACTGGTCAAAGAATGCCCTGATTTGCTCAACCTGTTCTAAGTGCTCCACCCAGCGCTGGTCGGTGCTCGACCGGCGCTGAACAATAACAATCACATCGCTACTCCCTGAAATCTGCCAACTACCACATAGAGAAATAGTCATGAACAAGAATCTCGTTGTAGCTTGCGTAGTGTTGCTCCTGAGTTCAACGTGGGCAAACGCCGAGGAGGTGCTGCGCCTGGGGGTTGACCCGACGTATCCACCCCTTGAATACCGCGACCCGCAAGGCAAAATGATCGGTTTCGATATCGATCTGGGTGACGAAATCTGCAAGCGCATGGCGGTCAAATGTGAGTACGTCCAAAGCAGCTTCGACGGGCTGATCCCAGGGTTGCTTGCACGCAAGTTCGACGGGGTGTTATCGAGCCTGTCCATTACAGAGCAACGCCTGAAGCAGATTGACTTCAGCAGCAAACTTTCCAACCCCTCTACACGCCTGGTGGCGCGCGACGGCTCCGGCATTGCGCCGACAGCGGCGGGGCTCAAGGGCAAGACCGTGGGGTATCAGCAAGGCACTATCCAAGAGTCTTACGCGCGTACCTACTGGAAAGTCCCTGGCATCAAGTTGCAGGCTTATGCGAGCCAGGACCAGGTCTACGCCGACCTGCTCAATGGGCGTATTGACGCTTCGTTGCAGGATGAAGTGCAGGCCACCTATGCCTTTTTACGCACTGATCAGGGTAAAGGCTATGCGTTTGCCGGACCGATCATTGTCGACGAAAAAGTGCTGGGCAGCGGCACCGCAATAGGTGTTCGCAAGGAAGATCAGGCACTCAAGCTGCGCATCGACGCTGCCATCGCCGCCATGCTGGCCGATGGTACCTATCGGAAGATCGCCGCCAAGTATTTCGACTTCGACATCTACGGCGGCTGATGGCGGGTGCTGAGCCGGTCATGACTGTGTATTGCAGTCATGGCCGATATCGTGCGGCTTCTACACGTCCACCTATTGCGAGTGATGCGCCATGCAATGGCTTGAATATTTACCCTTGATTGCCAAAGGTGCCTTGAGCACGGTCGAACTGGCGTTGGTGGCGCTGGTACTGGCCCTGTTTCTGGGGCTGCTGACCGCACTGGCGAAGCTGTCGGGCAAACCCTGGCTGATCCTGCCTGCCCAGTGCTACACCACCGTGATTCGCGGCATTCCGGATCTGGCGTTGATGCTGCTGATTTTCTACACCATCCAGATCGGCGTGAACCAGATCACCGACAAACTCGGACTCGGGCGTTTCGAGATTGATCCCTTTGTGGCCGGTGTCATGACATTGGGTTTTATCTACGGCGCCTATTTCGCCGAAACCTTGCGCGGTGCGTTTCTGGCCATTGACCCGGGCCAGGCCGAAGCTGCCAGCGCCTATGGCCTATCGGCCTGGCAAACCTTCCATAAGGTTGTGTTGCCGCAACTGATCCGGTTTGCGTTGCCCGGCATCAGTAACAATTGGCAGGTGCTGGTCAAGGCGACTGCGCTGGTGTCGATCATAGGTCTGAGCGATCTGGTGATGGCGGCTCAAGAGGCGGGGCGCAGCACCCACAACACGCTGATGTTCATGGTGTTGGCCGGTGCGGTTTATTTTTGTCTTTCGGGGTTTTCCAGCCTGTTGCTGTACTGGCTTAAGCACCGCTCGGCCGGCTGGGTTCGGGAGGCGCAGCTATGATCGATCTCTTCCAGACCTATTGGCAGAGTTTTCTCTGGACCGATGGGCAGCAGTGGAGCGGGGTAGTCGTCACGCTAATGCTGCTGATCGTCGCGACACTCGGTGGGTTTGTGCTGTCGATCCCGCTGGCACTGGGGCGCGTATCCTCTTCGCGTACCTTGAGTGCCCTTATCTGGCTGTACACCTACACGTTCCGCACTACGCCGCTCTACGTACAGCTGTTGATTATCTACAGCGGCTTGTACAGCCTCGCGTTCATCCAGAACACGGCGCTGCTCAACAGTTTTTTTCGCGATGCCTATTGCTGCACGCTGTTTGCGTTCGTGCTCAACGAGTGCGCCTACATGACCGAGATCCTGGTCGGTTCGATTCGTGCCAGCAGTCGTGGGGAAGTCGAGGCGGGCAGGGCCTTCGGCTTGAGCGCGACGGTACTCAACTTCAAAGTGATTCTGCCCAGTGCGTTGCGTCGAGCGCTACCTGCCTACAGCAACGAGGTGATCTTCATGCTCCACGGCACGACACTCGCGTTTACCGCCACGGTGCCGGACATCCTCAAGGTTGCCCGTGACGTCAACGCTGAAACCTATGCGACGTTCACTACCTATGGCCTGGCGTCCTTGCTCTACCTGATGATCTCGTTCTGCATCATCGCCGGCTTCAATCGTGCTGAAAAACGTTGGCTGAGACATCTCAAGCCGCGTATGGCCAAAGCCACCGTTGAGCACTCCATACTCACGATAAAAGAAGGCAGCCTGGTATGAATGCCCTGACCGTTGAAAACATCCACAAATCCTATGGTAATCATAAAGTCTTGCACGGGGTCTCTTTGAGCGCCAAGCGCGGTGAGGTCATCAGCATCATTGGTTCCAGCGGCTCGGGCAAAAGTACGTTTTTGCGCTGTATCAACTTTCTCGAACAGCCGGACTGTGGCCGCGTCAGCCTGGACCATCTGACGATTGACCTGGGCGTCGACAAAACGTTGCGTCCGGAGCGCCGTACCTTGCAGGCGCTGCGCACGCGATTAGCAATGGTGTTTCAGCACTTCAATCTCTGGGCGCATATGACGGTGCTGGAAAATGTCAGCATGGCGCCCGTGCATGCGCTCAACATGAACAAGGAACAGGCGCGTGCCAGCGCTATCAGGTATCTGGATAAAGTCGGGCTCGACGCTCGTTTCCACGATAGCTACCCGGCCCATCTGTCCGGTGGGCAACAGCAACGCGTGGCCATAGCGCGAGCCCTGGCGGTGGAGCCGCAGGTGATGCTGTTTGATGAGCCGACCTCTGCCCTCGACCCGGAGCTGGTCGGTGAGGTGCTGAAGATCATGCAGGATCTCGCGCAGGAGGGGCGCACGATGATTGTCGTTACCCATGAAATGGGTTTCGCGCGTCATGCCTCTACCCAGGTGGTGTTTCTACACGGTGGCAAGATTGAGGAGCAGGGCAGGCCCGAGCAGGTCTTTGACAACCCGCAAAGTGAGCGGTTACGCCAGTTTCTGGCGTTGGACCTCAAGTGACAAACGATCTTTTTCGCGGAGAGTGCCAATGAAAAACGCTGCCTTGATCCAGGTGCCCGAAGCCATTTACGCCCTGAGACGGGATATCCACCGGCATCCGGAATTGGCCTTCGAAGAGCGCCGGACCGCAGACCTGATCGAGAGCCAGCTAGAGTCATGGGGCTTGACGGTTCACCGCGGGCTGGCGGGGACCGGAGTGGTCGGGATTTTGCGCTGTGGTACAGGCGATGCGTCTATCGGCTTGCGCGCCGACATGGACGCGCTGCCTGTGCAGGAGCTTAATCAGTTCGAGCATGCCTCCGTCCATGCCGGAAAAATGCATGCCTGTGGCCATGATGGGCACTGTGCAATGTTGTTGGCGGCGGCGTTCGAGCTTGCGCGTACCCGCCAGTTCGATGGCACGCTGTATTTTATATTTCAGCCCGCTGAGGAATGTGATGCCGGGGCCAGGCGCATGATCGAAGATGGCCTGTTCGAGCTGTTTCCCATGGGTGCGGTGTTTGGCATGCATAATTGGCCCGGTCTGGAGGCCGGACAGTTTGCTGTTCATCCGGGCGCGATGATGGCCTCCGACACGGAGTTTCGAATTCGCGTGTTCGGCAAGGGCGGGCACGCCGCCCTGCCGCATCAGTGCACTGATCCTTTGCAGCCGTTGGTGCATATTGCCCAAGCGTTTCAGAGCATCATCACGCGCAATGTGGACACTCAGGAACCGGCGGTCATATCCGTCACAAACATGCATGCAGGCAGTGATGTCAGTCTCACTGTTATTCCAGATGACGCGTGCCTGGGAGGCACGTTCAGGGCGTTTTCAAGAGAAGCCATGAGTTTGATTGAAATGCGCATGACGGAAATTGCCAACAACATTGCCGATGCTTTCGGTTGCCGCGTTGAAACCTCGTTTAAATCGGACTACCCACCACTGATCAATCATCCACGCGAAACAAACATCTGTATCGAGCTTCTACGCAAATTGGTCGGTGAAGAGCAAGTCCTCACCAATGGCAAGCCCACCATGGCCGCCGAAGACTTCGCCCACATGCTCGAACATAAACCGGGTTGCTATGTATTTATCGGCAACGGTGAGGGCGGGCATCGCAACGTCGGCCATGGTCCCGGGCCGTGTGTGCTGCACAATGCGAGCTTTGATTTCAACGACGATATTCTGCCGATCGGCGCGACCTATTGGGTTCGTCTGGCAGAGGCCTGTCTGCCATTACCCACTTGAAATAGCGTTAACCTTATCTAACTGGAGATTTTATGAAACTGGTCAAAAGCATCCGCCTTAAAGTCCTACCCGAACGCTACTCAATTTCCAGGTTGGACAGTAAAGCCCCGATCCCGACCTGGGCCGATGGTGACGGGTTTGTAAACATTGCCCGCTCTGCCGATGAACTGTCGATTGTCTGCCATCAGAGCCGAGTGCCTGAAGGTGTCAAAATCGACCGGGACTGGAATTGTGTGCAATTTGTCGGCCCTTTCGCCTTCGACGAAACCGGTATCGTGCTGTCAGTGGTGCGCCCTCTCAGTGAAGCCGGTTTTGGGGTTTTTGTGGTGTCGACATTCGACGGCGACTTCCTGCTGCTCAAGGCTGATCAGTTTGCCGAAGGGCTTGCTGTGCTCCGCGTGGCGGGGCATCAGATTCTGGACTGATGCAGGGCCATTCGCTTTGGCGCCTGTCACGAAACGAGGCCTGTAGGTGCGATTTGGCAACGCTCTCGTTGTGGGTCGCCGCCACTGGCATTCTGAGTTCGGCGTGCTGTGCGGGCTCAAGCCTGCTATCGCGCCGACCTGTTGAATTGGTGGTCTGCAACATCAGCGTCGATGCCCTCTGACCGCAGTGGGTGGGAAACCGAACCTGTCTCGAAAACGCACGGCAAATTGCGACGGCGTCTGGTAGCCGACGCAAAGCGCTATCTGCATGACAGTCTGCGCAGATGATTGCAGCAGTTGCAGGGCAAGGGTCATGCGCGCATCGATCAATAAGCGACTGAACGTGGTGCCTTCTTCCGCCAGCCTGCGCCGCAGCGTAGCCTCGCTAAGCGCAAAAGTGGAGGCGACGTCCGGCACACTCCAATCGTTTGCCAGGTCGCTGGCGATCAGTCGCCGCACTTTGATCGCCATCGTCGGCAGGCGCGGCGGTTCGAACCGCCCACCCGTCACACCAACCCAGGTCAGCAATTCCTGTACGCGATGCCGAGCGACAGGGTCTGGCAGCGTGCTGTCTATTACCGCTTCAATGGCGCGCTTGAACGACTCGGCAAAATGCCCACCTTCACCTGTGATCGGTTGAGCGTATCGAATGGCCGCCAGGTGGGTATTGGCTTCAGCGTTCGATTGGATCAACGCTTCGTCCCACACCAGCCAGTGGGCCTGGTAACTGCCGTCCTGGGCCAGCCGGTTGATGATATCCATGGGTTGCCCACCCGCCACGGCAATCGCCTCGCCTGGGCTGATCAGGTATTCACCCCCTGACCAGCGCACGATTTTCGAACCCCGCTCAACATAGATCAAGACAGGGCTCTCGATATACAAACGCTTGAACTCCAGGTTTCCATGCTGAAGAACGATGCCCGTGGTCCCAACCCCAGGCCGCTGGGTGATGCGCAAAGCGTCGTAAGCGTTCGCGAATGACATCAGCGGCCGCCCTGTACCGTCAGCGTGGCTTTGGCAAGCGAACCGGCAGGCACCATGAAGCCAAGCATCGCCGGTGTCGCCGTCGGTGGGAGCGTCAAGGTGGCGGCTTTCATGGCATAGACGCTGATCACGTAGTGGTGGGTTTGCCCTTCGGGAGGGCAGGCACCCAGATAGCCAGGCATACCACTGTCACCGCGTACCTGCAGCGTACCGGCGGGTAATGTGCCACCGACGCTACCCGCGCCTTCCTTGAGTTCGTTGACTGTCGCAGGCACGTTAGCCAGCACCCAATGCCACCAGCCCGAGCCCGTCGGTGCGTCTGGATCGTACAGGGTCACCACGAAGCTCTGGGTGTCCGGCGGGGCACCACTCCAGGAAATTTCAGGGGAGAGGTTCTTGCCGGTGCAGCCGAACACATTGGCAAATTGACGCTGTTGAAAATGTCCGTCCTGGACACTGCTGCTTTGCACCGTGAACGACTGGGCTTGTGCAGTGGTTGCGATGAGTGAAAGGGCAAAAAGGCCCGCGGCGACATATGAGTTTTTCATACCGACTCCTCTTGGTTTGGAGTGGCTAGTCTGGCGTGTCTGGTCGGACAAGACCGTTTGCCAGCGCTCGATTTTCGTCGCAATCCAGTCAATATGCCAGGATCGTATGAGGCTTCAAGAGCGGTCGAGAGCGTCATCAAACAGGCTCTGCAAACTGTGCAAGCGTTTGCAGGCCGTTAACCAGCATGACCGAGGTGGTCTGGATATGCTGCTGCAACAGCTCACTGGCTTGGGTTGTATCCCTGGCCATGGCTGCGTCAAACAGTGCTTGATGTTCGCCATCAATGTCCCGCTGCGTGGCGGTCATGGCTATAGACATCGCGCGATAGCGAGCGGTTTGCTCGAACAACATCGAGCGAATGCGCAATAGCCAGGTGTTGGGACAGGCACTGACCAACGCCTCATGGAAAGCATGATGAGCGCCCGTCCATTCATCCGTATCATGTTGATCAACTCGTATGAGGCGGTGATGCGCGACGATCAGGTTTGCTTCCCATTCAAGAGTGCCGCTATCCAGGGCGTGCCTAAGGCAGCTTGATTCTATCTCCATGCGGGCGAGTGTGAGGTGGTTGAGGTCTGCCAGCGAAACGGCAGAAATGCGAAAGCCTTTCTGGGGCTCGGCAATCACCAACCCCTCGGAGACCATACGCGACAACGCCTCTCTCACCGCTCCCGTACTGGCCTCATAACGTTCGGCCACGACTTTTACGTTGACGCGGTCTCCTGGGCGCAAAATACAGGATAGAACATCACGGCGCAGGCGTTCGTAGGTCGCTTGCGTGAGGCTCTTGGCGGGCTGAACTTTCATGGCAGGCGAATCTCTAAAAATATATTTTATTGATAAAAATATATTTTAGTCTTTATGATGGATTTATTCAAATCGGCGGGTTCGCTTCGCCAGCGTGGGCATTGCCTTCGCGTTTGAGGATGGATTTTCTCCACAGACAGACAATCGAGGTACACATGAAACTGTGTCGTTTTGGCCCGCGCGGTGAAGAGCGCCCGGGCGTCATAGATGCCAACGGACGCGTGCGCGATCTCTCCGCGCATGTCGGCGATATCACGGCCGCGGTGCTGGCACCGTCATCGCTGGCGCAGTTGTCGATGCTGGATATCGCCAGTTTGCCCTTGGTCGAACGCGGGGTTCGTTATGGAGTACCCGTGGCGCAGGTGCGCAAATTCATCGCCATCGGGCTCAATTACCGCGACCACGCCGAAGAGGCGCAAATGGCGATTCCGAGCGAGCCGATCATTTTTCATAAGGCCATCAGTTGCCTGAACGGCCCGGATGATGAAATCCAGCAGCCGCGTGGCGCTACCCAACTGGATTGGGAGCTGGAGCTGGGCGTAGTGATCGGCAGTGAAGCCCGTTATGTGTCCGAAGCGGATGCCTTGAACTACGTTGCAGGTTACTGCGTCGTCAACGACGTATCGGAGCGGGCATTCCAAATGCAAAGTTCACAATGGGACAAAGGCAAGGGGTGTGACACCTTCGGCCCGGTTGGGCCTTGGCTGGTGACCCGCGACGAAGTCCCCGACCCGCAAAACCTGGATATGTGGCTGGAGATCAACGGTGAGCGACGTCAGACCGGGAATTCGAAAACCATGATTTTTACCGTGTCTCAAATCGTGGCGTACTGCAGCCGCTACATGACATTGCAGCCGGGCGATCTGATCTGTACGGGCACGCCACCGGGTGTAGGAATGGGCATGAAGCCGCTGCCGCAGTGGCTGTCACCGGGTGATGAAATCCACCTGTGGATTGATGGGCTTGGCGAGCAGCGGCAAAGGGTTGTATCGGCCGTTTAAACCCGACAATCATTGACGCGCTGCGAGCGTCCCGTCGATGCCGCAGCGCACGTCGATGGGACTCCTCATCTGGGTGTCTAGAGCTTGAACTGCTTGGTTAGATGGCTGAGATCGTTGGCCAGCTTCGTCAGTTCAGCGGTGGCAATTGCCGTCTGACTTGATCCTTCCGATGCTTCGCTGGACAAATCCCGAATACTGACGAGGTTGCGATCCACTTCGCGCGCGACTTGGGCCTGTTCCTCTGCCGCCGTGGCTATCATCAGGTTTCGCTCGTTGATTTGGCTCAAAGAGTCGGTAATTTCGCCGAGCACCTTACCTGCGCTATTGGCCATTTCGAGTGTCTGCCTGGCTTGGAGGCTTGTTTGACTCATCGATGTCACCGCGTTGCCTGTGCCTGCCTGGATTGAATCGACCATGTGCTCAATTTCCTGTGTGGATTTTTGAGTGCGATGGGCCAAGGCTCTGACTTCATCAGCGACGACCGCAAAGCCACGACCGGCTTCGCCGGCACGCGCCGCTTCAATGGCCGCATTCAAGGCCAATAAATTGGTCTGCTCTGCAATCCCTCGGATGACATCCAGCACCTTGCTGATATCGGTTGCCATGGTTGCCAAGGCTTGTACTTCAACTGAGGTGCTTTGGACGTTGGAGACCATGAGGTTGATGGCCGCGACTGTTTCGTTAACCTGGTTACGACCTGCGATAGCGGCTGAGCTCGATTGTGAGGTCAGCTCGGAGGTGGACGCGGCATTGCCTGCGACTTCTTCCACGGCTGCGCTCATTTCAGTCACTGCGGTGGCTGCCATTTCAATTTCATGATTTTGACGTTGAATGGTGCGCGAAGCACCTTCCATCACGGCATGCATTTCTTCCGCGGTCGCGGCCAACTGAGTGGAGGAATCCCCTATCAGCGCCAGGGCATCACGTAAGTTTGACTGCATTGCGGCGATTGCTAGTACCAGTTGTGCCGCCTCGTCGGAGCCTGTTGCATCGACATCTTGGCTCAGATCATTCGCAGCGATACGGCGAGCGATCACTAATGATTCCTTAATCGGTACCGTCAGACTTCGGGTGTAAAGCCAAGCCAGCAGTAACGAAGCAGCCACTGAAACAATCAAGAAAACGCCTACCATTATTCGGGTTTGCTGATAAATTTCATCCGCGTCCCGTCCCGCTTTTTTGGCTTTGTCTTCGTTAACGCTGATGAGATTGTTCAGTGATGCTTCTACACGGTCGGCGGCTTCTTTCATCAGCCCATTTGAGATAGACACTGCGTTTTCCAGTTGCTGCGCGGCCACGGCGGCAAGATACTGGTCCTGTGCTTTTGAATAGTCACTTTTGGTTTCACGCAGGCGTTCAAACGCTTCGCGACCTTGAGGCGTGACAATAAATAATGTCAAAGACTGCAAGTATTGATCGATGACTTGCCGCGATTGTTGGATGTCGCTGAGCGCCTTGATTTTGCGCTCCTGAGGCTCGATAGGGTTGCGCACCCGAGCATTGTTGCCTCTGATGCCTACGAACTCCCGGTCTAGTTGGCCCAGCAGTTTTACGCTGGGCAAGACGTTGGTCTCAACGTACTTTTCGGCGGTCTTCAATAACTCGGCTTGCCTTAAGGCGAGTAAGCCCATCGCGATGATTATCAGGCAGAAGAAGCCGAAACACAGAGCAGAGCGGGGCGCGAGGTGCAGTTTTCGCAGGAGCATACGATGTCCTTAAGTTGAGGGTGTCCATCCGTGAAGTTGGTATCGACAATAAATAGGAATACTTGAGCCTTGCGGTATATTAAAAGTCTACCGTTCAGTTGGTTGATGATATCGGTAGGGGGCGGGACGTACGACGTTGTTGAAAACTGAAGTTCGGGAGTGAACGGTCGTGTCTAGTCTTTAGCGCACCGAATTAACGCGCCTGATTAAGCAGGCGCGTTTTGACTGGCCATAAGCTTCAGATCGCCGTGGTGAGATAGCCCCCATCTACGGGCAGAATCACGCCATTCACAAACGACGCCGCATCCGATGCTAAAAACGCAATCACCTTGGCGACCTCTTCGGCACTGCCAAATCGCTTCATAGGGGTGCGTGACATTAGACGGTCAATCCTCGGTTGATCATCAATTTTTGCCAGTAATGGTGTGGTAATCCACCCCGGTGCCACGGCATTAACGCGAATGCGATCGGGGGCGTACGCCTCGGCCAGCGATTTGGTGATCTGTACGATGGCCCCCTTGGCAGCTGAGTAGGCCACGAGTTTGCCACCGCCGAAATAGGAGAACATCGACGCAATGTTGATGATCGAACCACCTTGCCTGGCCAGCAGGGGGTGCGCCAGATTGATCAGACGGTAGACGGCGTTGAGTTGCACCGACAGCACCTGGTTGAAGGCCTCCCACTCCATCTCCTTTTCGCCCAGCGTGCCACCCGCAGCCGGTACCAGAATATCCAGGCGGTCCAGGCTCCGGATCACACCTTTGAGCGCATCATCGTCGGTGACGTTAACCTCACGAAGATCGAGTTCAACCCCTTCGGCGACGACCGTCGCGTCGGCGCCCAAACCGATATCCACCACCCTGGCGCCATGCCTGGCCAGATACTCGGCGGTCGCCTGGCCAATCCCGGACGTCCCGCCGCTGACGAGCGCGACCTTGCCTTCAAACAGCCTGCTGCTGAACATAGTCATCGTTACCTCATGAACTGAGTAAAAGTGTTATTCAAACCGCATGCTCACAGGCCCAGTACCGAGCCGACATCCAGCGTTACTTGCAGACCAACCACAAACCCGTTGTTGCTCAATTGCGTCGCACCCGGGTTGTAGAAGTTGTCCGGGTTGATGATGTATTGGATGCTCGGTTCGATGGACAGGTTGCGGGTCAGGGCGAAATGGCCGTTGGCTTCCACCGCATACACATTGCGCTCGCCCAATTCAGGATCGCCACCGGCCGCAGTGCGCAGGCGTTGCTGAAACTGCAACTGATGGGTGTTGACTTGCAGGTAGCTGGTCTTGAGATTGAGCTTGTCCTGCGCTCGATCGAAGGGGGCCAGGTAGGTCAGACCGGCTTCGGCGAAATGACTGAAAGGTTGTTTATTATCGGCTGCTGCTGACAGTGAACCGAACAGCTGCAGACCTTGTTGCCCGCCGCGCCACAGTGTCTGGCGTAACTTGAAAAAGCCGCCCGCGGTGCCGTGGTCACTGGCGCCCGTCAGCGGGTCGACCTGCCTGGAAGAGTTGAAGTACGCATTCAATTCGTACTGGGTAGTGTCATCGCCGGGCTTGCTGCCCAGACCCACCAGAAAGCTGGTGCCACTCGCGTCGTCGGTGCTGAAATCCAAGCCTTTGCGCTTTTTCAGGTAATCCACCGGGTTGGATTCGAATGCACCGGCGTGCACGTAAACGCTTGGGCTCACCTGATACTTGAGGTAGCCACCCCAGGCACCGAAGGGCGGTGGCAGCATGCCGCTTGATGCGTCCAGGATCGGGTCGGTGCAGGTGACCGCCGTTTCGCAGTTATAGATGTAGAAGTAGCGCCGGCCGTTGGTCCGGCCGATGTGCATATCAAGCTGGCCATCGAGCGATTTCTGTTCGTAGGTCAACAGGCTTAGCTGGTTGCTGGCGATGTCGTTGTGCAGCGGCGCGCCTGCGAAATAGCTGCCGGCAGCACCTTGCCATTTGTTTGCGGTAGGCTGGCCGGTGCCGTTATCGAGGATAAAGACGGTTTGTTCGACATGCAGGGCGGCGCCGTCCAGGCCACCGAGCGTGGCGAGGTTAACGTCGGCACCGATATAGAGGTCGCCACTGTTACCGAAACTGTAGGGGCGCGGGCCGGTGTCGAGGTTTTTCATCGACAGGCTGGTGAATTGCACATGGGGCTGGATGCCGTAGCCGGCCAATTGCTCGCCCAGGCCGGCCAGTGGACCTTCACGGTCTTGTGCCCAAGCTGGGGAGTAAGTAAACACCAGGAACAAAAACGCGCACAAACGAAGAGTAGGGTGCATGGTCTTGGGACTCATTTTATTGTTGTTGTGATGAGTAAATGGAGCAGCGTGGTGATCCCGGATCACGCACGCTGTGTGCAGGCTTGCATTGATCGGCGTTGCAGCACGCCAGGCGCAGTTTCCTTGAGCAGCAGGGACAGCCCTGCAGCCAGCAAGGCGCCGCCGCAGGAGATCCACATCACAATCGACAACCCGAACTGATCGGCGGCGAACCCGGCAATGGTCGGCGCCACGAACCCTCCCACCAGTTCGCCAACGCCCATGATCATGCCCAGCGCCGTAGCCATGACTTCACGCGGGACGGTTTCAGCCGGAATGGTGGACATGAACAGCGTGAAGCAGCCAAGCCCGGTGAAGGTGAGCACCATCAGCACGCCGAGTATCATCGGCGAAGGCGCGAATAGCAGGGCTATCGGGCAGCAGGCAGCAACCAGCGAGAACAGCACCAGCGTCGGACGACGGCCGATACGGTCGGAAATGCTGGGCACCACAAACCCCCATACGACCCAGGCGGCGCCCAGGCAACTCATGATCGTGCCCATGCTCGGCGCGCTGTAACCGCGGACGCTGACCAGAAATGTCGGGGTAAAGGAGATCAGGATCACGAACCAGGTCAGAAACACGCAACTGATCAAGGTGCACAGCACGATGTTGCGGCTCTTGAGCAATGCCAGCCGGTGCCCGGTGGGTTTGGCATTAGTTGCCGGAGCCTGGCGGGGTTCATCCTGACGCACATAGCGCCAGATGAACCAGGCAATCAGCAGCCCGGGCAGCAGCGATACAATGAACGCATGCCGCCAGCCATAGGCTTCGGCCAGGGCGATCAACACCGGCGGGCCGATCACCGCGCCCAACAGACCCGCTGCCGAGCCTTGCAGCAAGCCCATGTTCAGGCCCCGGCGATGCGGCGATGACGCCTCCACCATCATCGATTGGGACAACGGCAGGATCGGCCCCTCGGCCAACCCCATGATGCCGCGAAACAGCAACAGACTGAGAAATCCCGAGACCAGCCCCGAGAGGGCCGAGCACAGGGAAAACAGAATAACCGCCGCAATCAGCAGCGGTTTACGCACCCCTCGGCGATCTGACCACGCACCGACCAATGTGCCCGAAATGGCCCAAGCCAATGCGAGCACCGAAGACAACATGCCGAGGTGGCTGTTACTCAGTTGCAGGTCTTTAGCCATGAACGGAAACAGGAAGGACAGCGCCAGGCGGTCGAAAAACACAAAACCGAACGTCAGGAACAACACGCAGAGCAGGGTATTTTCATAACTGGCTTTATTATTGTTGTGAGCCATGGTGGTTCTCCGTAGCACGGGGTTTAACGGAATAGACGGTCCACTGCATCAGCCCCCAGGCCGACTTTTTCGTAATGTTCACGGCACAGGGCAATGTAGGAGTGCACGTCGAAGTAGCCGGTGGACTCGCCTTGATCGTCGAGCCAGATCAGCGGCCCCTTGACGATGAAAAACACGCGCATGGGTTCCTCGTGCTCATAGGCCACCAGGGTGTGACCTTCGCCGGGCGTCTCATAGACGAAGTCGCCGGCTGTGGCGGTCCACTCATGTTCCAGGTAGCCCCACTTGCCCGACAGCGTGTAGGCGAACACTTCATGGGGGTGGTAGTGGCGATTGACCAGGCCTGCACGGCTGGACATCAGAATGTCGCACCAGCGGTTTTCGCTGGGGGAGATCCACAGTGGACGCGAAGAAACGGTCTCGGTGAAGGGCACGTACAGCCGCAGATCATCACTGGCGGCATTCGGCAGGTAAACCTCAGGCTTGGCGTCGGGCTTGAAGCAGTTCGCGATAGGCTGCAGGTCTTTCCAAAATTCGTTACCGGCTAATTCGGGCATGTTGGGCCTCTGATTGTTGGAATACAGGGCCCACTTTAGGAGGAAAAACACGCGGCGATTTGATCGAAACCGACGTGATTGTTGTCCGTATCGGACGGATGTTTTCAGTTCATCGGTCGTCGTGGTTTTGTATCGGCTATTGATTGACAGGGCGCCTGGCTCGGCGGTTAATGGGGCTCTGCGGGCCTGTAATCCGCCTTGCGCGGGGCCGAGCGGTCAATAAAAACGAGAATAATAAAAATGCCTCGATCCGCCCCCTTGCTCGATACTCAGCGTGCCAGTACCGACGACCTTCCTCAGGATCAGCGCGTGGCATTCTGGGAGCAGTACAACGCCTCGACACTGGTCGGCCTGAAGTGCTCTTCCTTCAGCGAAACCGGATTCAGCGCGCGGGAGGACAACCTGAGCCTGGACCGTCTGCGGGTGGCGCATATTGTCGGTAACCAACACGTCATCGAGCGTGACGGCTCAATGGTTCGCACGGTGCCCAAGGAGTCGGTCTTCGTATCGCTGGTCATGGGCAGCGCGTCGTTTTTCTTTCAGAACGGCAACTGTCACTTGCTGGAGCCGGGCGAGATGATGGTGTATCGCACCGACAAACCTTACTTGTTTGGTTTCTCTGGCTCGATGCACAAGTTTATCTTTGATATCCCTCAAGACGTGTTTGCCTCCCATTGTCTGCGCCGCTTTGACAATGCAGTGAAGATCAGCGCACACACCGGCACCCAGCGGTTACTGTTGCGCACGTTGAGTGAACGCACGGGCGGCTTTTTCGAGCGGCCGCTCAGCCAAGGGGCCGACAGCTATCAAGAGGATGCCCTCGACCTGTTGGGCACTATCATCGCCGGCCAGATGGGTAATCGCCGAATCAACGCCCTCAGTGCGTCCTACCTGTTGGCCGCCAAGCAGTGCATTCTTGAACAACTGGCCGACCCTGCTTTGAGCTGCGAGCGGGTGGCGCTTCAAACCGGGGTTTCCACCCGACACCTGGCCAGGCTATTTGCCTTGGAAGACACACAACCCCATCGGTTTATTCTGGAAAAACGCTTGCAGGGCGCGTTCCGTCTGCTAAGCCAGCCGCAGGGTTGGGGGCTGGATATTGCCGAAGTTGCCTACCGCCACGGGTTCACCAGCCAGGCGCATTTCGCCAGGGCCTTCAGGTCGCACTATGGGCGCACACCCAGCGACGTGCGCGCATCGGCGCAAGGTCTGTAGCTCGGGCTGCGATGTTCATTCTCGACTGCGCGAGACGAGCCCGTGGTCCAGTGCGTATTTTGCCAGCGCCGCTGGTTTGTCGATGTTGAGTTTGCGCCGAATACTGAGCCGATGGGTTTCAACGGTGCGCACGCTGATGTCCAGATCGCGGGCCATCTCTTTGTTGTTCATGCCCTGAACCATCTTGTACAAAACCTCGCTTTCGCGAGGGGTCAGTTCTTTGTCGGTGTCTTTGTCGGCGATGAGCTTTTGCGCGATGTCTGCACTGTAAAAGGTGCCGCCACTGGCGATGGCTTCAATGGCCGCGATGATTTCCCTTGAAGGGGAGTTTTTCAGCACATAACCACTGGCACCGCAGCGAATGGATTCGCTCACGTATTCGAAATTGTCGTACATGCTGAGCATTAGAATCTTGAGCGCAGGCGAATGTTGTTTGAGCCGGCGAGTCAGTTCAAGGCCGTTCATGTCCTTCAAACCGATATCCACCAGCAACAGGTCCGGTTGGCACTGTTCGACCAGATTGAGCGCCTCGTGACCGTTCTCGGCCTCGCCGATCACCTCGACGGTGTCCACGATGGCGAGCAACGCTTTAATGCCGTCGCGAACCAGCGAGTGGTCGTCGACCAATCCAATACGTATGCGACCTGGCACTTTCATCGATGTGTTCTTCCTGTTGGGTGACGTCATCAAACGGTATTGTTCCCGGGTTTTTTCATCGGTAACAGGACGTCCAGTGTGGTTCTGCCTGGTGCTGAAGTCAGCTGCAGCTGCCCCTCCAAATGCTCGGCGCGCTCGCGGATATTGCGCAGGCCAATGCCATTGTGGCGGCGCAGAACCTGGAGCACGTTGAACCCGACACCGTCATCCATGATCGTCAACTTCAACTCCAGGTCCGTCGCCAGCAGGGTGATCGAGACGTGCGTGGCGTGGGCATGCCGCTCAATATTCATCAAGCCTTCCTGCAGGATCCGAAACAATGCGTCTGCCACCCCTTGCGGCAGTGGGTAATCGATGCCCTCACATTCACAGCTCACTACCAGGCCGCTGCGTTGTTCAAACTCCCCGGCAAGCTGATCGATGGCGGCCGGCAGGCCCAGGGTGTCCAGCAGTGAAGAGCGCAGGTCATGGGAAATACTGCGCACTTCGCCAATCGCGCTCCCCAGCCGCAGCGTGGCTTCCTTGAGAATCACCAAACCCTTGCTCGGCTCCGGCCCCTCAAGTACATGCCCGGCCAGTTCGAACTGGAATTTGATCGAGACCAGCAACTGACTGATGCCATCGTGCAACTCGCGGGAAACGCGGGCACGCTCTTCTTCCTGCAGACTGACGATACGCCGGTTCAGGCGTTGCAGTTTCTTGTCGGCCAGGCGGTGCTCACTGACGTTGAGCGTCATGCCGCTGGCAAATACCAATAGCACCGCCACCAACGCCACGGCGGCAATGGCCAGCATGGTTTTGCGAATGCCCTGGGCGACCTCGTCGCGTGCTTGTTGGGTAGCGCGTTCGACATCCTCCAGGTAAATACCGGTGCCGAGCATCCAACCCCAGCGGTCGAGCATGACGACATAGGCAAGCTTATCGGTGACCTGGCCGGAGGAGGGCTTGTTCCAGGCATAACGCTGAAATCCCTCACCGGATCGGGCAGTTTTGAACAGCGCCTGGATAACCGGTAGCCCGTGCGGATCTTTCATGTCCCACAGGTACTGCCCCACCAACTCCGACTGACGCGCATGCATAAGGCTGCGGCCGTCGCGGTCGTAAACGAAGAAGTAACCATTGATGCCAAAGCTCAGCTTGCGCAGTTCCTCAAGCACTTGGCGTTGCGCCTGCTCGTCGCCTGCGCCGTCGTTATACAGCGGCGCGATCAGACTTTGCGCCATGGCTACGTAGTTTTTCAGTTCTGCACGTTTACTGGCCAGGATGCTGTCTTCAATCAGGCGGGCTTGTTGGTCACCTAACTGGCTATTCAAAGAGATGACCAACGCGCAAATAACCGCGATGGCCAACACTAACGGCAGTATCCCGAGTGCGACGATTTTATGTTTGAGTTGCATCGCGACTCCCGTGCGTCTCAGTAAAACTACGTAGACGCCTGCGTAGTAGTGCGGATGTATTTGTTGTCGGTGTGCGGGGATATTAGCCAGCGCCGCGTAGCGGACACAATTATAAAAATTATCGTCGCAGCTTAATGGCTGTCGACAGGAGACACGCAATGAACCGTCTGGCTAAACACCTCGCCTGGTTTGCCGTGGCTGTCCTGGGTGCGTTTGCGCTGAGTGTCGTGGCCTTGCGCCGTGGCGAAGCGATCAACGCACTGTGGATTGTCGTCGCGGCAGTCGCTATCTATTTGGTTGCCTATCGTTACTACAGCCTGTTTATCGCCAACAAGGTGATGCAGCTCGATCCCGGTCGCGCCACGCCGGCCGTCGTTAACAACGATGGCCTGGACTTTGTTCCGACCAATAAACACGTACTGTTTGGTCACCACTTTGCGGCGATTGCTGGTGCGGGCCCTTTGGTCGGCCCGGTACTGGCGGCGCAAATGGGTTATTTGCCTGGCACGCTCTGGCTGATTGCCGGCGTGGTGCTGGCCGGTGCGGTGCAGGACTTCATGGTGTTGTTCATGTCGACACGGCGCAATGGCCGCTCGCTGGGTGACATGGTGCGAGAAGAGATGGGCCGCATTCCCGGCACCATTGCACTGTTCGGTTGTTTCCTGATCATGATCATCATCCTCGCAGTGCTGGCGCTGATCGTGGTCAAGGCCCTGGCCGAGAGCCCATGGGGCATCTTCACCGTAATGGCGACCATCCCGATCGCGATGTTCATGGGCATCTACATGCGCTACATCCGCCCGGGCCGCATTGGTGAGATCTCGATCATCGGGGTGGCGTTGCTGCTGGGGTCGATCTGGCTGGGTGGGCAGATTGCCGCTGACCCGGTCTGGGCCAAGGCCTTCACGTTCACTGGCATTCAAATTACCTGGATGCTGATCGGTTACGGTTTCGTCGCGGCGGTACTGCCGGTTTGGCTGATCCTGGCGCCGCGTGACTACCTGTCGACGTTCCTCAAGATCGGCACTATCGTCGCGTTGGCGATCGGTATCCTGATCACGATGCCCGACCTGAAAATGCCGGCATTGACGCAGTTTACCGACGGAACTGGACCCGTGTGGAAGGGCGGCCTGTTTCCGTTCCTGTTCATCACCATAGCCTGCGGTGCGGTATCCGGCTTCCACGCGCTTATTGCCTCGGGCACCACCCCCAAGTTGCTTGCCAGCGAAGGGCACGCCCGCTATATCGGTTACGGCGGCATGTTGATGGAGTCGTTCGTGGCAATCATGGCCATGGTTGCAGCGTCGGTCATTGAGCCGGGCGTGTATTTCGCCATGAACAGTCCGGCTGCTGTTGTCGGTGCGGATGCGGTAACCGTCGCTCAAACCATCAGTAGCTGGGGTTTCGCTATTACACCGGAGGCACTTCAGGCGGTTGCACATGACATCGGTGAAACCACGATTCTGGCCAGAGCCGGCGGCGCGCCGACGTTGGCCGTCGGCATCGCGCAGATCCTGCACCAGTTGCTGCCGGGTGAAAACACCATGGCGTTCTGGTACCACTTTGCGATCCTTTTCGAAGCGCTGTTCATCCTCACGGCGGTTGACGCTGGTACCCGTGCCGGTCGCTTCATGCTGCAGGACCTGCTGGGGTCGTTCGTCCCGGCACTGAAACGCACCGAGTCCTGGACCGCCAACCTGATCGCGACTGCCGGTTGCGTGGCCATGTGGGGGTACCTGCTGTACCAAGGCGTGATCGATCCGCTGGGCGGTATCAACACCTTGTGGCCGCTGTTCGGTATCTCCAATCAGATGCTGGCGGGTATCGCACTGATGCTGGCGACGGTTGTGTTGATCAAAATGAAACGCCAACGCTACATCTGGGTGACCATGTTGCCGGCTGTCTGGCTACTGATCTGCACCACCACAGCAGGCTTCATCAAGCTGTTCGACGCCAATCCGGCAATTGGCTTCCTGGCCCTGGCCAGAAAATACAGCGGTGCGGTCGCCAACGGTCAGGTACTGGCGCCGGCTAAAAACCTGGATCAAATGCAGCATGTGATCTACAACGCCTACACCAATGCGACCTTGACCGCGCTGTTCCTGGGGGTGGTGTTCAGCATCCTGTTCTTTGCGCTCAAAGTCGGTATTGCCGCCTGGGGCACGAAAGAGCGCACCGACAAGGAGGCTCCGTACCAGGCGGTGCCCGATGCATGACGGGAGCGCGCTATGTTCAATGACTTGAGCCGCCTGGGTAAGTACCTGGGTCAGGCTGCACGGCTGATGGTCGGCATGCCTGACTACGACACGTATGTTGAACATATGCAGGCCAAACACCCGGACAAACCGATGATGGACTACGAGACGTTCTTTAGGGAGCGGCAGGAGGCCCGCTACGGCGCAGGCAACGGTCAGACGCGTTGTTGCTGATCAATACGCCCAAGTACGCCCGATGCTTGTATCGGGCGTCCGCATAGGGGCTGTGTACTGTCAACTCAGGGATGACTGATTTATGATGGCCGATTGATAAAATCTGGATGCTTCATCATGAGTACACGTTCCGATCTTCTGAGCAGCGCCGAAATTCTGTTGCGTACCAAGGGCTATGCAGCCTTCAGCTATGCCGACCTGGCTGCTGAAATCGGTATCAAGAAGGCGAGTATTCATCACCATTTTCCGACCAAGGAAGGCCTTGCGATTGCCATCGTCGAGAGCTACCTGTTCCGCTTCAAAAAACAATTGGAACAGGTCAACGACGAAAACCCTGACATCGTCGGGCGCCTGAATGCTTTTGTGTTGATGTTTGCGCAGAGTAGTGAAAACGGCTTGTTGCCGCTGTGCGGTGCGCTGGCGGCTGAGTTAATGGCCCTGCCGGAGAGCCTTCAGGAACTGACTCGGCACTTTTTCGAAATTCATCTGGAGTGGCTTCAGGCCAATATCGCTCTTGGTCAGTCGAAAGGGGAACTCAAGGCTCAGTTGGACGTTAACAAGGTCGCCAGGCTGATCCTGAATACGCTGGAAGGCGGCAGCTTTGTGGCGTGGGCGATGAACGATCAGTACGAACAGGCTTCCGGTTTCGACTTCATTCTGGATGGCATGCGCACAGTATCAACGCATCACTAAAGCTTAAACAGTTGAAAAGCCTCGAGTATCGAGGCTTTTTTTTGCATGGAAATCGGCTGAGAGGTGAGTGTTAACGAAATCCTTGAATGAATACCAACTAGTTGGTAGGCTTGTTTGTATTCCGAGGCGATTGCCCGGTCCATCCGAAGAGGAATGTACACATGAGCACTAACTTGAATGGTATCGATGTTGCCGCACTCCAGCAGTTTGCCCGAGGCGTTGCCGAGGATGCGACCAAGCGCCATGCCAGCTTTAACGTCAAAACCCAATGGCAAGGCCAGACTCGTTCCGTAGCGAAGGTAAACCGCTACAGCCTGGCTGGCGAAACCTACTCCCGTAACTTCGAAATTGTTGCCGACGAGCCCAACGAACTGCTGGGCCAGAACACAGCGCCTAATCCCCAGGAACTGCTGATGGCGGCCCTGAATGCGTGCATGTCGGTCGGCTATGCCGCCAATGCCGCGATGATGGGGATCAAAATTCATAGCCTGGAAATTGAAACTGACGGCACCCTCGATCTGCGCGGCTTTCTGGGTATCGACGAAAGCGTCAACCCTGGCTACGACGAAGTCAGCGTCGTGATTCGTCTGCACACCGACGCCACCCGTGAGCGTGTTGAAGAACTGCATAACGTGGTGCTGAAAACGTCTGTGAACTACGCCAACTTCTCGAAAGCCATTCGTATGGTGCCGACTCTGGAAGTGCGTGAGAGCTGATTCGCCCGTCAAATATATCAAACCTTGCGTGCACCAGACGGACAGTTATTGCGCTGGTGCCGCCCTCACGAAACATAGATGTCCGGAGTCTGTAATGAACGATTACTTCAAAGGCAAAAAACTGTTGGTAGTAGGCGGCACCAGCGGCATGGGCCTGGAAACAGCGCGCATGGTGCTCAAGTCCGGTGGCAGTGTTGTCCTCACCGGCAGCAAGCAGGACAAGGCTGACGCAGTGCGCAACGAGCTAAGCCCGCTGGGTAACGTGTCGGTGATTGTGGCCAACTTGATGACGGAGGAGGGCATGCACACCGTTATTAAGGATATCAATGCCAACCACGCCGATATCAGCCTGATGGTGAACTCTGCGGGGATCTTCATTCCCAAGCCGTTCACCGAGCACGACGCTGCCGAGTACGACATGTACATGTCCCTCAACCGTGCGACGTTTTTTATCACTCAGGCGGTGGTCAAAAACATGCTTGCTGCCAAGCGTGAAGGCTCGATTGTCAATGTCGGCTCCATCGGCGCACAGGCTGCCCTGGCCGGTTCGCCAGCCTCGGCCTACTCGATGGCGAAAGCCGGCCTGCATGCACTGACACGCAACCTGGCGATTGAATTGGCACATTCGGGAATTCGAGTCAACGCGGTTTCGCCAGGTATCGTGCACACCTCGATTTACGAGGGCTTCATGGAAAAGGACGCGATCCCGGAAGCGATGAAGTCGCTCAATGCTTTCCATCCGTTGGGACGTGTTGGCGTGCCAGAAGATGTGGCCAACACGATCCTGTTCCTGTTGTCGGACAAAACCTCATGGGTGACCGGCGCCATTTGGGATGTGGATGCGGGTGTCATGGCCGTGCGCGCCTGACTAAACGCTAGCCAATGATAAATGGCTGAACGCTGGCCCAGGAGGCTCGGATGTCTATCACGACCAAAGCCGCGTTGTTGAATGCCGCGGAAGCACACATGCGCTCCAAAGGCTATTCAGCGTTCAGCTATGCCGACCTCGCCGCTGAGATCGGCATCCGCAAAGCCAGTATTCACCATCACTTCCCCACCAAGGAGTGCCTGGGGGCGGAGCTGATCAAGGATTACATCCAGCGCTTCGAAGAAACGCTGGGAGCGATTGAGGCCGTGCATGCCGATCCGCTGTTGCGGCTGCGCGGTTTTTCTCGGCTTTTCGTGATCAGCGCAAATGATGGGCTGCTGCCACTATGTGGTGCGTTGGCAGCAGAAATGGCGGCGCTGCCGCTGTCACTGCAAGGGCTCACTCGGGGCTTCTTTGAGTCCCAACTTCATTGGCTGCAAAGCACCCTCAGTGACGCAGTCCGACAGTACGGCTGGACGTTGGACAACCCCCTTGAAGCCTACGCCTTCATGCTGCTGGGGGCGCTGGAGGGCGCAAGCCTCATTGATTGGGCGTTAGGCCGATCCAATGATCCGTTGGCGGGCTTCAATCATTTGCTTGAAACGCTCGCAACGCGGTCTTCACTTATGCGTGCAGGATGAGTTATGCAAACCCCTACGAAACAATACGTCGTCGATATATGGTCCGATTTTGTCTGCCCTTGGTGCTGGATCGCCAAGCGCCGTTTTGAAAAAGCGCTGGAGCAATTCAGTGGCAAAGACAATGTTCAAGTCAATGTCAGGGCTTATCGTCTGGCCGCCAATCACGCCCCGGAGCCTATGGTCGCGGCACTCAAGCGCAAGCTTGGTAACCCGCATTCTGCCGATGCAATGATGGATGCCGTAACTAAATATGGCCGCTCCGACGGGCTGGATTATCGGTTTGGCACCATGTCGTTCGGCGATACGGCCGATGCTCATGTGCTGGTCAAGGCGGTTCAAGACCCCGTGGTGAAAAAGCGTCTCGTGGAAATGTTGTATGAACAGAGCACTACCCATGGGAAGTCGCTGTTCGACCGCAGCAGCCTGGCGTCAATCGCCCGCGCCGCCGGTGTGTCGGATGCATCCATCGAGCTGGCGTGGTCATCCGTTGAACTGCGCGTAGAGATGGAGGAAGACGAGCATTTTGCCGCGCAATTGGGTTCCGGCGTGCCGCTGTTTGTATTCAACAATGAATTCTCCGTATCCGGCGCTCAACCTGAGGCGGCGTTTCTTGAGGCGCTGAACAAGATGCAGGAAAAGGCGCGAGTCGATGATGATGTTTTTACTGGCCAGGTTTGCGGCATTGATGGTTGCAAAGTTTGATCAACATTGAATAGTCAGCGCTCTCGGGCGCTGTCTTGCGTAACCTTAAACATGAGATCCTGATGAACCGTATCGTTGAGTTGAGTGCCCCACAGTTCGCCCGCTTTGTTGCCAAAGGCAGCAGCGTCGTGTTGTTTTCGGCCTCCTGGTGCAAGCCATGCCAAGCGATGAAACCCGTGTTCCATGCGCTTGAGGAAAAGCTTCACGCACTGTCTACCTTTGGAAAGATTGATGTCGCAGTGTCCCCCACGATTGCGCAAATGTACGGTATCCGCGCGGTGCCTTCCTTGGCGGTGTTTCATGAGGGCCGGCTATTGCGGGTGATGCCCGGCTCCCGCTCGATTGGTTCAATGAAAAAAGCGATTCTCGAGTTGCTGGAAGAAGCGGTTTAAGCCGGCAGTATCTGTCTCAGCTGCGCTTTATACCGCTGAAAACTGATCACGCCTAAGATTTCCCGCAATGCAGTTAATGCTATCTCCCGGGCCACTTATTCACGGGCCGACTGCCTGGCGCTTAGCACCAGTCCAATCCCTCCCAATACGGCCAGCGACGTCAGGATCAAGCGAGATGTGAGCGGTTCATCCAGGATGAATACGCCGGCCAACGACGCCAATATGGGCACACTCAACTGCAGGGTCGCCGCTCGAAACGATGACAGTGAGCGAAGGGCTGCATACCAGATGGCATAGCCCACACCTGACGCCAGAGTCCCAGAGACTATCGCGTACATGACCCCTGGCATGTCGATCTCTGTGTCAGAGATAAACGGAACTGTCGCAATCAACATATGGGTACAGCGCGCAGGAAATTGCCGGCTGTAGAGGCCAGTGGGTCATGTGCACGCTTGCCAATGAGCGAGTATGCGGCCCAAGCAACGCCAGACAGCAGCATGATCGCCGCATTGCCCGGTGCGGGGGCGCTTGCGCCGGGTAATAACAACGCGATGAGGCCGCCAATTGCCAGGGCAAGTCCTGCAAGTGCAGTACCTTGCATCCGCTCGCCATGCCAGTACCCGAATCCCAGCATGGTGAGTTGGACCGCCCCAAACAGCAGCAGCGCGCCGGTGCCCGTGTCCAGATTCAGGTACGCGTATGAAAAGGCAAAAGCATAGATAAACAGGGTGAAACCGCCCAGCCATGTGCCGGCAGGGCGTTCAGTTCGGCGTTTGATAGCCATGATCAACCAGAGCATGATCGCTCCGCTGAGTAAGCGAATCAGGGTAAATGAAGCTGGATCATTTTCGGTATAGCGAAGCGCAAGTCGGCACAAAACGGAGTTGGCGGCAAAGGCAACCATCGCCAGCCCAGCAAGCAGCGCCACGTGTCGGGTGGTTGATTTATTTGGCGCTTTGGATGGGGGCGTCACGGTGTTCTCCAGAGAAAAGTCGATAGAGGTCTGCAACCATGTGTTAGGCCACCTGCGACACGTCATTGTTTGAACATAGTGGATTTGAGGCAATCAATTGCGCGGTACCACCCCTGGCGGTATTCCACCAGAGACGTCATCTGGGGGCATGCCAAGGTCTCACTCAGTCGCGCCCTGAAAAAAACGCACAGGCGTAGCGTGAACAAGCGCGCTGACCGGCGCTTGTCCTTTGCGCTCAGTCTGTCCGACGTGCCTGCGTTGTCGGTTGAGATTTGCCCGGCCCGTTATCAAAAGGATGGGCGAGGTCTTCATTGAAGATGTCCGTCAGCAGCGCATTGGCGCGTTTATAGGCATCGTATTTGTACTCGGTGTCTTCCAGCGGTTGCGCAGCCATTTCCTCGAGCATCGCCAAGTTCAGACGGCGAAAGCGATCCGCACGCTCACGAGCTTCGTAACGTCCGACACCCAACTGCTCCAGTGCTTTGCGCCCCAGGGCCAGCGCGCTCTCAAAGGTTTCCCGCTCCACCGCTTCAATGCCCATCTGGCGCAACATAATGATGTGCCCCATGTCGCGGGCACGAACCACCAGTTTCAAGGACGGGAAATGTTGCTGGACCAACTTCGTGAGTGTCAGGTTATCGTCTTGAGCATCAATGGCGTTGATCAGCACCAAGGCCTTGTCGGCTCCGGCGGCATGCAATAAGTCGAGGCGGGTAGCATCGCCGTAGAAGACCTTGACTCCGAACTTGCGCAACGTCTCGATGTGGTCGGGGTCATGATCTAACACGACCACTTCAAACCCGCACGACATCAACAGGCGTCCCGCGATCTGACCGAAGCGACCGAAGCCCGCAATGATGACCCGAGGATTGCTCTGGTCGATCACATCTGCTTCCCGGTTGCCTTGTTTGTTTGCGGACTCCAGGCGATTGAGCACGAGGATCAGCAGGGGCGTCACGCACATGGATAACGCCACCGCCAACGTCAAGCTTTTACCCCAAGGATCGACCAGGATGCCGGCTACCGTTGCGGCCCCGAACACAACGAAGGCGAACTCGCTGCCCTGGCCGAGAAATACCGCTTGCCATGAGCGCTGCTCTGCCGGGACATTCAGGAAACGGGCGAGGAGTCTGATCGCCAGCAGTTTGATTAGAATAAAACCCAGGGTCAGCGTAATGACGGTCAAAGGTGCATTGATCAGCGTGCCGAAGTCGATCGACATGCCCACACCTATGAAGAATAACCCGAGCAATAAACCCTTGAACGGCTCAATGTCACTTTCCAAGGCATGCCGGTATTCCGAACTGGCCAGCAGTACGCCGGCGAGAAAGGCGCCCATGGCCATGGACAAACCAGCCTCTTCAAGCAGCAACCCGAACCCGAACACCAGAAACAATGCCACCGCACTGAAGATTTCACGCAACCCCGAGCGTGCCACGAAACGCAGCACCGGGCGCGAAACGTACTGCCCCAGAAGCACCACCGCACCAATCGCACCGACGATTTTTGCAATGGACAGGGCCAACTCGGTACCGGAGGGCGTGCCGCCATTGGCGGCCAATAGCGGGATCATTGCCACCAGGGGAATCGCGGCGATGTCTTGAAACAACAGCACGGCAAAGCTGCTGCGGCCGACGGCGGTGGATGTCATGTTGCGTTCGTTCATGGCCTGCATGGCGATCGCAGTGGATGACAGACTTAATGTCAAACCCACCAACAATGCAGCGGTCCAGTTCAATCCCAGGGCGGCGCAAAATCCGGCAATCGCCACCCCGCATACCAGCATCTGCAATGCCCCCCCGCCGAACACCATTCGACGCATCGCCCAAAGGCGCTTCGCATCGAGCTCCAATCCAATGATGAACAGCATCAGCACCACGCCAATTTCAGCAAAGTGCAGGATGGATTCCACGTCCGTGACCAGCTTCAGGCCCCAGGGACCAATGATGCAGCCGGCCAGCAGATAACCCAGCACCGGCCCCAACCCCAAGCGCACGGCGAGCGGCACAATCAAGGCTGCCGAGCCCAGGTAAATGAGCATTGCAATCAGGCTATGCGTCTCCATATCAATCTTCCTTCCAAGAGGCCAAACGGGCGCTGTATTGACGTACTTGAGGGAGTAGAGCGCTCTCGTCGTCGCCGTATGAACCATGTACAGCAACGGGAGGTAACCAGCGCATCTGGCAGTAGCTGGCAGTTGCGTGCAGGGGTTGGGCCAGCACGTCAAAGCCTGGATGCCCGCCGATGTTGAAATGGTCGTGATCACCGCCAGTGGTCACGGCCCACATTATGCGCTTGCCTTTGAGGGCCGTAGCGTCTGTGCCATAGGCCCATCCTTGAGTGAAGACCTTGTCAATCCAAAGTTTTAGCAGAGGTGGGTAGCTGTACCAGTAGAGGGGGTGTTGCAGCACCAGCAATTGCGCCTGTTCGACGGCTTGCTGCTCCGCTTCGACATCAATGTTGAAGTCGGGATACAGGTCGTAAAGCGAACGGATGATGACGTTCGGATTGTTGGACGCCAACGTGAGCATCAACGCATTGACCTTGGATTTTTCAGGGTAGGGATGGGCGTAAATGATCAAAATCATGGAGGCGTTCTCCAGCAAACCAGGTGGACCTTCAGAACGGTAAAACTCCCGGCCGTTGAGCAGGCAAGTGCTCAACAGCCGAGAGTCGCTGAATGTAAAGCTGCAACGGTTTACTGACCGGCTTGCAGCTTCAAAACCTCCTCAGCCGTTATAGGTTTACCGGCAATCCCCCAATCTCCGCTCTTGACCTCTTCGAAGATGACCCACGTGAGGGCGCGCATGTTCTCACCTTCCACTGAGACCATGGCGTCGGTTACTTTGCGAATAACCTCGGCTTTTTGCTCATCGGTGAAAACGCCTTCAATGCCTTTGATGGTCACGAGTGGCATGGTGTGCTCCTTATTTGCGAAGTGATATCAAGCGTAGGTTGCAGCGTATTCCGGGTAGTCCGTATAGCCTCTGGCCCCGATGACGCCGTAGAACGTGGAGAAGTCCGGTTCGGCCAACGGCCAGCCGTTTTGCATGCGCGCTACCAAGTCCGGGTTGGAGATGAAGGCGGTACCGAACGCGATCAGGTCGAGTTCACCCTTCTCCAATTCCTGATCGGCAAGCGCCTGAGTGAAGCCGCCGGCGCCGATCAGGGTGCCGCGATAAGCCTGACGGAATGCTGCGCCGAAGCCCTCCGGCGTGCCAGCCGCGGAGATAGTGGTCTGGTAGTTTAGGTGTACATACGCCAGGTTGCGCTCGTTGAGTGCCGACGCCACGCTCATCCAGGCCTCTGCTTCACCGTCAAAGGCCTCCATGTCGTAGATTCGACCGAATGGCGAGACTCGTACGCCGACCTTTTCTGCACCGATCTCGGCCGCGATTGCATCAACCGTTTCAAGCAGCAGGCGCTCGCGATTGGCGATGGAGCCGCCATATTGGTCAGTGCGAGTATTCAACTTGCTGCTCAGGAACTGATCGAAAAGGAACGCGTTAGCCGCCATCAACTCGACGCCATCGAACCCCGCTTCCATTGCCCGACGAGCGGAAGCCACGAAGTCCCGGATAACGCGTTGGACTTCATTGGTCGTCAGCGCACGTGGGCTGCTCGGAAGTACCGGGCCTTCTTTGCCGGGCTCGACCCAGGCATAAACCATGGTGGTGGTCGCGGGAACAGTCCCGGACGAAACAGGTGCCGCATTGCCCGGCTGGAGCGAGACGTGGGACAGCCGGCCGACGTGCCACAGTTGGGCGAAAATCTTGCCGCCTTTTGCATGCACGGCATCAGTGACTTTGCGCCAGCCTGCGGTTTGCTCATCGGTGTATAGGCCAGGCGTATACAGGTAGCCGCGGCCCTCGTCCGAGACGGGCAGGCCTTCAGTGATAATCAAGCCGGCCGAAGCGCGTTGCGCGTAATACAGTACGGTCAGTTCGCTGGGCATGTTCTCTGGGGTGCGCGTCCGAGTCATCGGTGCCATCACCACACGGTTGGCCAGTGCCAACCCAGGTAAGTCGTAAGGAGCAAATAGCTTAGTCATGAGTCATCTCGAAGTCGTTGTAAGGGTTATGGCTGGCGGGGTTATGACTTGTCGAACGCGTCCAGCACGTGGGTGCTGTAAACCAACGCGGCGCCAGCGTTCATGTTGATAGCGACTCCCAATGCTTCTGCAACTTCCTCACTGGTGACACCGACTTTTTTGGCCTCGGCAGCATGGAAAGCGATGCAACCATCACAACGAGTGGTCACTGCGACCGCAAGCGAGATCAGCTCACGGGTCTTGGCATCCAGATGATTGGTCTTGGCACCGGCACCACCGAGCGCGGCCATGCCTTTCATGGTTTCCGGGGTCAGCGCATTGAGTTCCATCAAACGGGTGTTGATGTCTTTACGGGTTTGCTTCCAATCTTGCATGGCGATTCTCACAGAATGAGTAGGAGCGGGGGGGCGTTGCTTAATTTTAATATAAGCTACCATTCAGTTGGTAGGCTTTCAATGCTGTTCTGCTGATATTCACTATTGACGACATCGAAGGTATGTACCGTCGTCGGGGGTTGTCGCCAGAAAAATAATTCTGTGCAAATCCTTGGTCGCCTCTGTGGCTACTCAGCCAATGAACGGGTGAGCATCACTCACGCAAGCGGTTGAACCTCTCGAATCCTTGTTTCAGATCTGCAATCAGATCGTCCGGGTCCTCAAGGCCAATATGAAGTCGGACCAAGTGCCCATCGGCTGCCCACGTCGTTGCACTTCTGACGGCCTTGGGTTCTGCAATCATTGCCAGGCTTTCAAAACCTCCCCAGGAATAACCAATCGAGAACAGCGACAAGTTGTCCAGAAGCGCATCTGCCGCCGCCTGTGAAGACGGCTTAGTCAGGAACGAAAGCAGGCCTGAGGCGCCCTTGAAGTCTCTTTTCCAAAGGTCGTGCTGAGGGTGAGATTCCAGGGCCGGATAATAAACAGCTTCCACTTCGTCCCGGGTTTCCAGCCACCTGGCCACACGGGTCGCGTTTCGGTAATGGCGCTCAAGCCTCACATCAAGCGTTCGCATGCCCCGAAGGGCCAGCGACACGTCGTCCGGACTGGCAAACAAGCCCATGTTGAAGTGATATTTCTTGAGGCTTTCCCAGGCTCGTTCTGAAGCCGAGACGGTTCCCAGGACTGCATCGGAGTGTCCCACGATGTACTTGGTTGCCGCCATGATTGAAAGATCCACGCCAAGCTCCAGCGACGGAAAGTAGAGTGGAGTACCCCAGGTATTGTCTGCAATAACCAGAATGTCATGGTCACGGGCAACCTCTGCGATTGCACGAATGTCAGGTATTTCCAGGGTTAAAGAGCCGGGAGACTCGGCGTAAATGGCTTTTGTGTTAGGCAGGATAAAGTCAGCGATGCCAGCACCGATTGTTGGGTCATAAAACGTGACCTCGATGCCCAGGCGGCTGCCAACGTGTTCAGCAAACGCTCTGATGGGCGCGTACACATTATCGGCAATCAGCAGGTGGTCCCCGGTACCTACCACACTGAGGATGGCGGTCGTACACGCTGAAAGCCCCGATGGACAAAGTACCGTGCCTTGAGCGCCCTCCAGTTGCTGCAAGGCCTGGGTGAGTGCCTCAGTCGAAGGGTTATTCCAGCGCCCATAGATATATTTCTGGCGACCTTCACGCATGGATTCACACGTTGGGAACGCGACCGTTGAACCACGGTAAACGGGTGTATTCACAAAGCCATGATGCTGCTCAGGCTCGATCGACGCATGAGCGAGCAGGGTTTGTACGGTTTTGTATTTTTTCATGTGGCCTTCCAAAGGGTGTACTGAGGGGCTGGCTGCGCATTTCAGCCGCTGTGGCTGATTAAGCTATCAAAATATTTATTTGTCTACCATGTGGATGGCGTATTTAAAAATGTCTATATAAATCAATTAAATAGTTGATTGTTGAAAATAAGCATTGAAAGGCAATCATGTGGATGGTAATTTTTTTGTGTTCGAACGTTTCACGGGATTAAGTCGTAAAATAAGAGCGTCTCACCAAACGTATCCTCTAAGGAGGTTTTGGCGTATGGGCGACAGATAGGTAAGCGTTTGTTTCGAACCCGTTTCCGGAAGTGGGCGAGATACTGTGGCGTGCGAGAAATAACGAACAGCACATTAACAGCATGGGTGAAATATGAAAAAGAATAATACCCTGACATCATATGACAGATCGGTAGCCCGAACAGACTGGCTCGATTCTCATGAAAACGGCTATTCAAAACATTTGAAAAGACGCCACGTGCAGATGATGGCGTTGGGCGGAGCAATTGGTACAGGCTTGTTTTTGGGGGCAGGTGCGAGGTTACAAATCGCCGGGCCGTCACTTGCGATTGTGTATTTGGTGTGTGGTGTGTTTGCGTTCTTTATCTTGCGCGCGCTGGGTGAACTGGTGATGCACCGCCCAAGCAGCGGCAGTTTTGTTTCTTATACCAGAGAGTTTATGGGGGAGGGGGCTTCATTTGTTGCCGGTTGGATGTATTTTCTGGTGTGGGCGTTAACCGGTGTTGTAGATATAACCGCCATCGCGATTTACATGAAGTACTGGAATATCTTCTCAGACTTTCCGCAGTGGGTATTTGCCCTGAGTGCGCTGGGTGTCGTCACCGTCATGAACATGGCAGGCGTTAAATGGTTTGGTGAAATGGAGTTCTGGTTTGCGGTTATAAAAGTCACCGCGATCAGTGTGTTTTTAGTGATTGGTTCGTTCTTTTTCGCTACCGGGCACGCGGTAGGCGGCACTGTTCCGGGTCTCCATTTAGTCTCAGACAACGGCGGGATATTCCCGCACGGGCTGCTGCCGGCCATTATCATCGTACAGGGGGTGATATTTGCTTACGCAAGCATAGAGTTGGTGGGGACAGCCGCCGGCGAAACGGCGGATGCAAAAAGCGTTATTCCTAAGGCCATCAACGGCGTGATCTGGAGAATCGGGCTGTTCTACGTGGGTTCCGTGTTTTTGCTGGTGACAGTTTTGCCGTGGACAGCCTATAGCGCCAACGTCAGCCCTTTTGTCACATTTTTCGAGGCGCTCGGGGTTCCGGGAATTGGATCTGCGATGAACATCGTCGTCATGACCGCCGCGCTCTCAAGCCTTAATTCTGGGTTGTACGCTACCGGTCGCGTCCTGCGATCACTTGCAATGGGCGGCTCTGCACCCTCGCTGTTTAAACGGATGAGTAGCCAGGGCGTTCCCTATATGGGGATCTTGGTCACTATGGGTATTAATATCATAGGTGTCGTACTCAACTTTCTGATCCCGTCTCAACTGTTCGAATTGTTATTAAACTTGGTGACACTTGGGATTCTCTCGACGTGGGCTTTTATCGTCTTGTCTCAGATCAACTACCGACGCGCGGTAAAGAGAGGTGAGGTGGCAATGGTTTCATTTAAAATGCCCGGTGCTCCATTTACCGCATGGCTGACCCTCCTGTTCTTGGCGGTGGTGTTGGTACTGGTGGGGTTGGATTATCCCAACGGAACTTACACAGTTCTTTCCATTCCGTTGGTGGCGACTGCGCTGGCCTTGGGCTGGTGGAAGGTCGTACGTTCAAGAACAAACGTCGCAGGCACAGTGGATACCATCACGGGTCATTTAGGCGTTTAGTGCGAAACGAAGAGAGGCCGACTACGTTCGTCCTCTCTTCGCCAGTGATTCACTCTTCAGAGATTGGAGGATGGTTTGCAATTCGTTGAGCTGTACGCGCAATGCGTCCCGCTCAGCCTGCGGAGCGTGCAAATAGGTATGCAGAATTTCTGCTTCGGGCGCGGGTGTCTGTCGGCACAAGTCCTGATATGCGGAAGGAACTGGTTTTTTTAAGTGTAAGGTCGGCGGGCTGAAAACAGAACTTGCCTATACAAGGTGTTTAATTTTCATGGCGATCTAATGAAACGTCATTTTACTTGCGAACGCATGGCTGGATGCTCATGGCCGTTCACTTTCGGCATCCCAATGTCAGAAATGATCAAGTCGAATTGTGTATCGCGGGCTGTTTCCAGAGCAATCTGTGGGTCATCTGAGCCGGAAGAGCGGTGATGTGTCCGAGCCATCAAGGAAATATATGAAGCGAGTCGAACGGGATTTCATCACGTTGTTCAATTATCTGTAGTATCAGGATTTACCGGTGTGGGAGGCGCATGCGTTAGCGGGACTTGCCGATTGGTCGCAAGGCAGTGCGCCACGCTGTTTGGAGCACCCCTCGGTGCCAGTGAGCAGCTGACAAGGCACTGGGCACCTCGCTTATTCAACGACCGGTATCGATCACTGGACTGGAGAGATAAAGATTATGGCGAAAAGACCTTCCATGGAACAGCGCCGGGAATTCGGGAAATTTCTCTCTAGCCGACGTGCGCGTCTTGAGCCCAAAGAGTTCGGCCTGCCGGAAGGGCCGCGTCGCACGCAAGGGCTGCGCCGCGAGGAGGTCGCAGTGCTCGCCGGAGTCAGCGTCAGCTGGTACACCTGGCTGGAGCAGGGCCGCGATATCCAGCCTTCACCAGACGCACTGCGCCGCATCGCCAAAGTGCTCAAACTCGACCGTATCGAGTCCGCCCACCTGTTTGCATTGTCTGCGCTTGAAGCACCCGCGGTTGAAGCTGGCGGCGGCGTCAGCGCAGGGCTGGAAATGCTCGTGCGTGCGATCAATCCCATTCCGGCCTACGTGCGTAATTCACGACTGGACATTCTGGCCTGGAACGATGCAATCGCCGAGCTGTTCGTCGACTACGGTTCGTTAGAGCCCCATGAGCGCAACACCCTGCGCCTGCTGTTCCTGTACATCCCCTATCGAACCTTGATCCTGGATTGGGAGCAGATGGCGCGCGGGATGATCAGCGCTTTTCGCGCTTCCCGTGCGTTGGCGCAGGATAAGGCGCCTTTCGACAGCCTGATCGAGGAGCTGTCCGCCCTGAGCCCGGAATTCCGCGAGTGGTGGCAGGACACAGAAGTCAAAGGCTTCGACGAAGGGCGCAAGCGTCTGCTGCACCCGGTCAGTGGCTATATCGATTTCACCTATGTGGCCCTGACGCCAGAGGGACGCCCGGATCTTTCGATGGTGACCTATATCCCTCGACACACTGCCTATGACCCGCAGTCATAGGATAACAACACGCCTTCCTGGCTCTCTCGGGCTTACCTAATGTGACGGCCATCGCAGCGCACAACGCGCTGCACCACCGCCAACGAGGTGATACCGATGACCAACCTGAACGCTATTTCGACCGCCCCTGCTTTCGCCACTTCGCGTAACCCGGCGACCGGCGAACTGATCGCGACTTACCCGTTTCAGACCCAGAGCGAAGTCGAGCAACTGCTGGACGTAAACGCCGCTGCCTTCCGCTTGTGGCGTGCCACACCAATGCGCGAACGTGTCACGGCCTATCGTCGTCTGTCCGCAATCCTGCGCGAGCGTGCGCAAATCATTGCTGGGCTGATCACCGCCGAAATGGGCAAGACCCTGGCTTCAGCCCGCGCAGAGGTGGAGAAGTGTGCCGCGACCATCGACTGGATTGCTGACAATGGCCCGGCGATCCTGGCTGATGAGCCAGTCAACGTAGAGGGAGACGATCAGGTTCACGTTTCCTTCTTGCCCATCGGCACCATCCTCGCGGTGATGCCCTGGAACTTTCCCCTGTGGCAGGTGATTCGCGCGTCAGGGCCGATCATGCTGTCGGGCAACGGGTTCATGCTCAAACATGCCCCGAATGTCATGGGCTCTGCCTACGCGCTGCAGGACGCCTATGAAGCAGCGGGCTTCCCGAAAGGATTGTTCGTCAATCTCATCGCCGACAATGAAACCGTGGCTCGCACCATCGAAGACCCACGCATCGCCGCAGTGACCCTGACGGGCAGCATGCGCGCAGGTTCGGCAGTGGCGGCCACCGCTGGCAAGGCACTGAAAAAGAGCCTTCTTGAGCTGGGCGGCTCCGACGCTTTCATCGTGCTGGCCGATGCCGATATCGACCTGGCGGTCAAGGCCGCTGTCGAGGCCCGTTTCCAGAACGCAGGTCAGGTATGTCTCGCGGCCAAGCGCTTTATCCTCGAGCAACCGATTGCCGAAGAGTTCACCCGAAAGTTCGTGGCCGCAGTAAAACAATTGAAGGTCGGCAACCCCCTGGATAGCGCCAACAACGTCGGGCCCATGGCACGCGGCGATCTGCGCGAAGAGCTTGATGGCCAAGTCCAACGCACCCTTGCAGCCGGCGCGACGTTGCTGCTCGGTGGCAAGAAGATCGAAGGCCCAGGCAATTTCTACGCGCCAACTGTGCTGGCCAACGTCCAGCCCGGCATGGCCGCGTTCGATGAAGAAACGTTTGGCCCCGTCGCCGCCATTACCATCGCCAGCAATGTCGAGCATGCCATCGTCCTGACCAACACCAGTGACTACGGATTGGGCGGCAGCCTGTGGACACAGGACATGGCGCGGGCGCAACGCATCTCTCGTCGCCTGGAAACCGGTGGGGTCTTCATCAATGGCTTCCCTGCAACCAATGCGCGTATTCCGGTGGGTGGCGTGAAAAAGAGCGGTTACGGCCGCGAGCTCTCGCATTTCGGCTTGCGGGAATTCACCAATGCGCAGGCCGTATGGGCCAAGACCATTGGCTGAGCGCATCCGCAATTGCCCTGACTTGCAGAGAGAAAAACATCATGAGTGATCGTTTCGCAAGCCCTGTCCTGCAGCCCGCCAAACTGGGCGAGCTGCAACTGAAGAACCGTATTGTGATGGCGCCGATGACCCGCAGCCGCGCGGACGATGTCGGTGTTCAACCTGACTACGTAGCTGATTATTACGGCCAGCGGGCAAGCACCGGATTGATTGTGACTGAAGCGACCAATATTTCGGCCCAGGCCCGGGGCTACTCGCGAACCCCGGGGATCTGGACTGAGGCGCAAATCGTTGCGTGGAAGCGTGTGACCGAGGCAGTGCACCGTCATGACGGCAAAATCTTCCTGCAACTCTGGCACACAGGACGCATGTCGCACCCTGACATGCACAACGGCGGCCTTACTGTAGCGCCATCGGCGATCAAGCCTCATGGGCAGATCCGGGTTCATGAAGGAATGAAAGATTTCGTTACGCCGCGGGCACTTGAAACCGATGAGATTCCCCTGATCGTAGAGGATTATCGCCGGGCCGCCCAAAGCGCCCGGATTGCCGGTTTTGACGGTGTAGAAGTGCATTCTGCGAACAACTATCTGCTTGAGCAGTTCATTCGCGACAGCACCAATGTTCGCACAGACCGTTACGGCGGTTCGCTGGAAAATCGCCTGCGCTTTCCTCTGGATGTGGTCAAGGCCGTCATTGGCGTGTGGGGCCCCGACCGTGTTGGCATCCGCATCTCTCCAGTGACTACAACGCCCGGCGAAACGCCACTGGACAGCAATACCATGGCCACCTTCGGTGCCTATGTTGCCGCGCTGTCGGACTTGGGGGTGCTGTATATCCATGAGATCGAGGGCGTCACTCAGTTAAGTCGCGAAGAGGTCAACGGCGTTGACTTTAAACAATTGCGGCAGCGCTTCAGCGGAGCCTATATCGCCAACAACCAGTACACGCTGGATCTGGCCGAGCAGACTCTGGCGGCAGGGGAAGCGGACTTCTTTAGCATTGGCCGCCCGTTTATCGCCAACCCCGACCTGATTTATCGCTTGGGCAGCGGAGCGCCTTTGGCGCAAGCGCCTAAGGTCTATTGGTACGGTGGCGATTCGACGGGTTACTCGGACTGGCCTGCAATGGGATAAACCCTTCGTCGAGCTGAAGTCCCCCCTCAAAGCCGTCGCCAGTCGACGGCTTTTCCATGCCCGAATATAAAGACTTCGTTCCCAAGGATTGGCACAGCTTAGAGCTGATTCACGTCTATAGGGCGTCGGGGCGTGACGTACCGAGTCGTGCCGTGGCCCATGCGCGCCGCCCGTTGTTCTGCCTGCATGTAGCCAAACCCGTTAGCGAAGCAGGCGCTCCACTCTATTGTCGGGCTGTACGAAGTCGAGCGACATGCCCAGCCGCGCGCTTGGGTTCGAACGAGTTATTCGTCAGGTCGCTGCGCAGCGAGCCAGTGAGATCAAGCCTCTGCTTGCGCATCGGTGAATGCCTGACTGATCTGCGCAAGTTGTGTACGCTGGCTGCTTACGCTCTGGAAACTCATTCGAGATATCCCTATGAAACCCAATCCGACAATCGACAACGGATTACGCGTCGCATTGGTGACAGGATCGACTTCCGGTATCGGCGCAGCCATTGCACGTGTACTCAGCCGTGCAGGCTATGCGGTGGTGCTTCATTCGCGAAATTCTGCAGAGACGGGACGCGCCATGGTTGCCGAAATGAAGCAGACTGTTTACGTGCAAGCTGATCTTGCTGTCGAAGCTGACAGGGTCAGGCTTGTTGACGAGGCTATTGCCGCGTGGGGGCAGCTCGACGTATTGGTCAATAACGCTGGTATTAGCAGAGTCATTGCGCACGGCGACCTTGCGTCTGCAAGTTCGGCGGTGTGGCACGAACTTAACGAGGTCAATGTCGTGGCGCCGTTTCACCTGGTCGTTTTGACCGAGTCGGCATTGCGCGATGCTGCCCGTTACCGTCGAGCAGGCTGCGTCGTGAACATCAGTTCGCATGCCGGTATCCGTCCTAAAGGCGCATCGATTCCCTATGCGGTAAGCAAAGCTGCGCTGAATCACATGACCCGCTTGCTCGCGGTATCGCTTGGGCCAGAAATTCGCGTAAACGCTGTGGCGCCTGGCTTGGTCGATACGCCATTGACAGCAGAGTGGACAGAGGCCCAGGAGCTGTGGCGAACTCGCGCTCCTATGCGCAGGGCCGCCAGCCCGGACGACATCGCAAAAGCTGTCGCCATGCTGGTCGAGTCGGACTATTTGACCGGCGAGGTGCTCCTGTCAGACGGGGGGTTGAACCTGACCTAGGTTTAGCGTGCTCCTGTGCAGCAGGCGAAAATGCAAGTCACGCTGTTTCGCCGACTCGCTTAAACGCCGGACGGATCCCGTAGTGTTTCAGGGCGAGCGAAATTCTCCGGTCGGCTACAGTTCGCTAAAAACTTGCTGGCATCAACGGAAAAGCCCGACATTAAGTCGGGCCTGGTGGAGCATATTCAGTTATTTACCAGTTCATGACAGTCATCTCACGTGCCAGAGTTGATAGAGAAATTGCGGCATTACAATGATCGTCCACCTTCGAATCATTGCGCGGCTTTGATAATCAGATCCGCGACTGCTTTCGGATAAGCGAGCATTGCGACGTGGCTCGAAGGCACTTCTATAGAAGTGGCGTGCATGCGCTTTGCCTGATCGCGTTGCTGCTGCGGCGAAATGATCAGGTCATTAGCGGCTACAACTGCGAACGAAGGCACCTTGTGCCAGGCAGCATGGGGAACTGGTTGACCCAGTGCTTTGCTGTTCAACGCGCCTTGAGTTGCTGCAATCAGTTTTTGTTCCGAAGGCGAAAGGTCAGGTGCGAAAAACTTGGCGACGCCTGCGTCGCTGACCTTTAGGTAGCCATCGTGATCTTTTACGAAAGACGCCAGCCCTGGCATTTGCGGGTAGCCTTTAGCTGAGTCGTACACAGATTGGCCGTCATCGGGTGCGTAAGCCGCCACATACACCAAGGATTTGACCTTGTCGTTGACGCCGGCGTCGCTGATAACAGCGCCCGCCCATGAGTGCCCAACCAGAACCACAGGCCCTTGCGCATCGGTGATCGCGCGGTTGGTAGCGGCGACGTCGCTGTCCAGTGAGTCCAGCGAATTCTGCACCGCGACCACCTTCAGTCCAGCTTTCTCAAGTAATGGAATCACTTTGTTCCACGATGAACCGTCAGCGAACGCGCCGTGTACGAGTACGACCGTTTTGGCGGCCTGTACAGCGGCGGGATTTTCCTGTGCAGCAGCCGCAGTGCTAAGCGCAGCCAGCGTCAGAGATGAGATGAGAGCGGCAATTCTCGTTTTGGATTTCATCTTTTTATTCCTTGTGCAAGTTTGATTAGGGTCAGCATTGAGTCGTCAAACTGAGCGTCGTTGGTTTCTTGAGCACTATCGCCAGCGCCAGGAGCGCCACGAGTAATTGGGAAGTCGATAACCAGACCGCGTTCGAGGCTCGTGTGTCGATCGTCAAGCGCTTATTGCGCTGCGATGGATGCCACTCTAGGTAGGCTCAAAAATCCCAACAAGGAGTGTTGTTATCCTATGAGTACGGGTCATAGGCTCGACGGAAACCAAGATCATCTGCGGAAAGTTCGGGGGGCAAGCAGATAGGCATATCCTGGCAGTGCAATCGAAGCTAAGGTGAATCGAAGGGAAAACGTAAGCGTATGGCCAATACAGCCTGTGCGATCAACGGTCTGATCCGTAGATGTTAGAATCAGTGGCAAGTCTGACCTGACGCGGGCGCGCATTGGGCGTTTTGGGACGTCAACCTTGGATAACCAGACGGGCCGGAAGGTGCACTAATGTTTCTTAGTCTTGAAGTTCGCAGCTATGAGAGGGAAGACCGTCACCACTACCACGAGCATGCTCAATTGGTACTGCCGATTCGTGGCGAAATGGAAATTGACGTAAACGGTCGCGGCGGCTGCATTGATCAGTCACTGGCAGCGCTTGTGACACCTGGCTCGATCCATTCGCAGCAAACTCACCTCGATAGCCGTTTCTTAGTTTTGGACTGTGCGCCGACAATTATGGAAACGCTCCAGATCGAGCGTCTTGCTCAGAAAATATATGTGCCCATTTCCCCCGCTACTCGTCGGCTTATAGAGTTCGCTGAGCTAATCGGCAATGCGCAATTGTCCATCGCGGCCGCCCAATTGGGGCCTCTGCTTTTGTCGTCTCTAAATCCGGATATCTCCCGCTTTCCAGACCCCATGAAGCAGTTGATCGCTCGTGTTCAGGCGGATCCTGGAGCGAACTGGAGCAATGAAAGCATGGCTCAAGTAGCAAAAATGAGCATGAGCCAGATGCACCAACGTTTCCGGCTAATGTTCGAGATGAGTCCGCAAGCTTGGTTGACTGATTTACGCCTGCAAGAAGCTCAACGATGGTTGCGTGGAACCTCATTGACCATATCCGAGATTGCCTTGCGTGCCGGCTTTTGCGACCAGGCATCGCTGACCCGTGCCATGCAGCGCGTGAGGGCCACGACCCCGGCGGTTTATCGTAAAACGCAAAAACAGTCTGGGTAAAAAATCCCGTAGTTACCGACAATACTCCCCGAATCAGTTGCTCCAGACTTTACCCATAACGCTTTGGAGCGCGGATGAAATGTTTGCTGACCGATTACTGCTAAAGGGCATTGTCTACGGAGTTTGCGCGGGCCTGTGTTGGGGAGTGATCTTCCTCGGCCCCCAGCTCACCCCGGGGCTGAGCGGCCTGCAATTCGCCGTTCTGAGATTTCTCTGCTACGGCGCGATTTCGGTGGCCTTGCTTATGCCCCGCTGGAGGCGCGTTTGCGCCAATCTCACCATCGCCGACTGGAAGTCACTCTTCTGGCTTAGCCTGATTGGAAACCTCATTTACTACACGCTGGTGGGCACCGGTGTGCAGTTGGTTGGCATTGCCACAACGTCTCTGATCGTCGGACTCATTCCGGTGTTCGTCACGCTGGCAGGTCGTCATGACGTCAACGCTATTTCTTTGCGCAAGCTCACTCCCTCGCTGTTCTGCGCTGTGGGCGGGGTCGTACTCATCAGCTGGCACGCACTGATCAACGGCGACAAGCCAGATATACTGACAAACCTCGCCGGAATTCTATGCGCAGCGGGCGCGTTAGTGACATGGAGTTGGTTCGCAGTGAGCAACGCTCGGCGGCTGGTTCAGGTAGCCAGTGTTTCCGCCCATGACTGGGCACTGCTGACAGGGGTCATGACTGGCGCTCAGTCACTGCTTTTGGCGGTACCTGTCCTGGGCAGGCAGGTCGGAACGCATGACAACTCCGAATGGCTACACTTTGTCATGGTAGCCGGTGGCGTAGCGTTTTTATCTTCGGTTGTGGGTAATGCGTGCTGGAATCAGGCGAGCCGACTTCTACCACTGGCACTAAGCGGACAAGTGCTCGTGATTGAGACGTTAGCGGCGCTGGTTTTTGGATTTCTATGGGAGCATCGGCTGCCCGACTCACATGAAATTGCGGCGATTGCGCTTCTGGTCACCGGTGTCGTGTGGTGTCTGAATTGTCATCGTACTCCCCGTCACTCTCCGGCTGTTTAACTCGTACAGAGATGCTATAGCGACAGGAATACTGACTGCCCCGTCATCGATGTAGCGTGATAGCGCTGCCCAGCGTTTCAGGCTGTAATCGAGTGCTCTACTGATGGCTGAGCCTTCGGGCAGCAGATCGCGCTGGGCGCTCATCCAGGCATGGAGGATGTTCATCACCAGCGCCCTTCAGGCGCTGTATGAGAACGGTGCGAGAACTGATAGATCGAAATCTTAAGCGATTTGTGGAGTTAGAAGCTCGGTAGCCCGCTGGTTCTCAGGAATCATCGGCGTCCTGGTCATGCTCAGCGTCACAATTGCACCAGTTACTAGCAGTCCACCTGCAATGGCGAACGCCCAGTTGTAGCTTCCGGTTTCGTTGATGACATAGCCAGTCACAACGGGCGCCAACATGCCGAAAATGTTACCGCCCACCACGACAAATGCCATCGCCCGGCCCACATCGCCCGAGCTTGGGAGCATGTCGTTGAGCAAAGAGAAGTTCAACGATGTGGTCGAAGCGATGCCTGCCAAGGTGAGGGAGAAAATCAACACCAGGAGGGCGATGTTGTCGGCAAACGGGATCAGCAAAATGCAGCTTGCGATCAGCATGGTCAGGGCGATGACGTTACGACGTTTGCCAGAGGCGGCACCACCGCCGTTCTTGAGATACTGGTCGCTCAACTTGCCGATCACAATGCACAGCACCACGGCGGCTGCGTAAGGAATGGCTGTGAACAGACCGCTCTTGGCAATGGTCAGGTGTTTTACTTCTTGCAGGTAGCTCGGTAGCCATGTCAGGAACAGATACTGCGTGTAGACGTTGCAGCCTTGAGTGATAGCCAGGCCCCAAAGGGTCGGAGTTTTCAGCAGTTTTTTGAGGCCATAGGCCGCCGTTGCGGTATTGCCGGTTGAAGTGGTGGCGCGAGTGGCAACGATGTGTTCGCGCTCGTCTTTCGCAAGCCACTTCACCTGCTCAGGCTTGTCGTAGAAGAAGTACCACACCACTAGCCAACTAAACCCGATGGCGCCCGCTATCACGAAAGACAAACGCCAGCCGAATGCTGCAACCAATGCAGCGAGCACCACTGAACAGATCGCTGGGCCCGCATAAGAGCCGCTGTTGAAGATAGCGGTGATGGTGCCGCGCTCCGTGCTCGGAATCCATTCACGAATGACCTTGGCACCCACCGGGTTGCTAACCGATTCGCCGGCGCCCATGACTAGCCGTGCAGCCAACAGACTGGCAAAGCTGGATGCTGCACCTGTGAGTGCCGTTGCCAGAGACCAGATGAAAATACCTAAGCCGCCGACGCGTTTCACGCCGTACCTATCAATCAGCAGGCCGACCGGAATCAGGAAGAGCGCATAGCTCCAGATGAAGGACGAGAATAGGTAGCCCATCCCGACTGATGTGAGATGAAACTCTTCTGCGATGGGTTTGGCCGCAATGGAAAGCGCGATGCGATCCATGTAATTGACCATGGCCAAGGAGAATAGGAAGACGGCTATCCAGCCTCTACGGTATGACATGTGTTCACCATTATTCTGATTGTGGTGTGTGCGTAACCGAGCTTCAGGCATGGCGTTGTGTTCAGGCGGACACGTATGCGAGAGCTCGTTTCTTTGCAGGGCTCAAAGTGTACTTTGTAATGATATAAGTCAATCTGTGTTTTCTGAAAAACAGATGGGACCAGACGACTGACGTGAGGCGTCGATGGCGATCGGCGGGCAGGAAAGAGCGCACGTGACCTAGACAGGTCGCGTGACAACTCCAGGGCAGGCGTTGGGCTTATTCGAAGAGAGCGGGGTCGACTTTGTGGCGTCTTGCCTGTTCCAGATGGCGTCGCATTTGATCAGCGGCTGCCAGTCGGTCGCCCCGTTCCAGGCACTCCAGAATCGCCAGGTGTTCTTCGGCTTGGCCTTTACGGGGTGTACGTGCGCTTGCCTGCCGGTATTCAACGAGCCGGCGTAGTTGGTCGAGGCGACGTACGGTCTGCTGTAGGAAGCGGTTGCCTGAACATGCCGCCAGAGTCTCGTGGAACAGAGAGTTGGCCTCAAACAACTCCTGTGCCGTCATCGTCAGATACCCACCATTGGCAATGAATTCCTGCTGCCGACGACAGGCCGCCAGGGTTTCGCGATCAAGCTGAAATGTCGGTGACAGAAGGCCGGAAGGCTCAATGGTGGCGCGAAAGGAGTAGCTTTCTTCATAGGCTTCGACAGAGTCGATCATCGGCAGCAGACGCCATCCCTGACCCGCACGCTGTTCGACCCAGCCTTCTTGCTGGATACGGGACAGTACGGCTCGCAGCGCTGCCCTGGAAACGTCAAACTGGCGCATAAATTCGATCTCAGTAAACAGCTCAGGAAGCTGTCTGCTCAGTCGCAGCTCTGCAAGTTTCAGGTAAAGAGGATCGTCGCTGTTTCCCATGACCTCAGAGACGAGATCACCCAGATCATCGCTCGCGCGGGCTAGGAAAAAACCTCTGTTGCGGTCATAGGTCAGCATGCCTTTTTCGACCAGATGGCCCATGGCGAACTTGACCGGCGTGCGCGACACATTGAGCGTCGTAGCCAGCTGGGACTCGACCAGGTGATGACCAACAGGGAAGCGTTCACGACGTACGTGGGAGACGATGTCACGCGCAATGCGTGCTTGCAGTGGGCTTAGAGGCATAGGATCGGGAACCAGAAAGAGCTGAACCACAGAGCTGCCATTCTAGCGCGTCGTGCCATGCAGCGGCAGAGACCACTCTTCTGATCTCCGCCGATGTGTTTTGAACGCGCAATATCTGTTCAGCGAACCTGATAGAACGGGAAAGCGCCGAACAGTACGCCCCCTAGGAACAATCCAAAGCTTGCTAGAATCGCCCACTTCAGCGCGAATCGCTGGTGATCGCCCAGGTCGACCTTGGCCAAGGCGACCAGCAAATAAAGCGAGGGCACGAGAGGACTCAATAAGTGAACCGGCTGGCCAACAACGGACGCGCGCGCAATTTCCAGTGGTGTAATGCCGTACTGGGCAGCGGTCTGAGCAATGACTGGCAGGATCCCGAAGTAGAACGCATCGTTCGACATGAAAAAGGTGAACGGCAGGCTCACCACGGCAGTGAATACTGCAAGAAATGGCCCGAAGCTCGGCGGAATCACGTACAGCAGGCTTTTGGCCATTGAGTCCACCATGCCGGTGCCGGACAGGATTCCAGTGAAGATACCTGCAGCGAAGATGACAGCCGTTACCGCCAGTACGTTGGCTGCGTGAGCTGCAATGCGGGCTTTTTGATCCTCGATTGTTGGGTAGTTGAGCGTGATCGCGATGGCAAAGCCGACCATGAACAGTATCTGGATCGGCATAGTGCCCAGCACTAGGCATGTGATGAGGGTCAGCGTCAGGATGAGGTTCGGCCAGAACATTTTCGGACGTCGGTTACCGTCACACTCTTCAGCAGAACCGGTACCCAGCGCCATCGATCCGTCGTGGAAATCGTCCAGGTGAATGATGCCAAGACGCGCACGCTCCTTTCTTCCCAGAATCACGGCGGTGAACACCAGGCAGGCAGCACCGATCAGCATCCCAGGGATCATCGGAACAAAGATGTCCATGGCATCAACATGCAAGGCAGCGGCTGCGCGCGCGGTAGGGCCACCCCACGGGGAGATGTTCATGATGCCGCTGGCGATGTTGACCAGGCACGTCATCCCCAGAACGCTCATCCCCAGTCGCTGATAAAGCGGCAGAAATGCTGCACACGCAATCATGTAGGTCGTTGAGCTATCACCGTCCAGCGACACCAGCATGGTTAGCACGGCAGTACCGACCAGAACCTTCAAAGGGTCGCCTTTCACCAGCTTCAGGATGAAGCGCACCAACCCATCGAAAAGCCCTGCGTCAATCATGATCCCGAAGTACAGGATCGAGAACGTCAGCATGACGCCGGTAGGGGCCAGCGTTTTCACGCCGTCGAGCATCATCCCGCCCAAACCTGCGTAGTGCCCGCCAATCAGGGCGAACAGGATGGGGATCAGGATCAGAGCGATCAACGCCGAAAGGCGCTTGGTCATGATCAGGTACATAAAACAGATGACCATCGAAAAGCCAAGGATTGTCAGCACGGTCGAACTCCCTTTTTTCTTGTATTTGTAGGGCACCTGGCAGCCTGACAGCTGCAAGGTAGCCGGCGTGATTCAGGTCGAGACAGGCTCGATGCGCAAGGGAGGTTGAACGGATCGGGTGTGCGCAAGCTGGATCATGGTGGGCCTCATTTTCTTATGTTTATTTTTTTGAACCGTACCTGCCTGGCTGAGCGCGAAGAGGTACGTCCGATTTCGGTGGTGGGGTGAATCGGATGAATCAACATTGACCTATATCATTACAAAGTGCAATATTGCCCTCACAAAAACATTGCTTGTACAGCCTGTGAGGATTAGCCAATGCCTGAGTCAAAGGGTCAAATCGTTTCCGCCAACGGGATCGAGTACCGTGTCAGCGACATTCGTGGGGTCGTGACTGACCTGGGCGGTGATTACGCAAAGCTGCCCTACAGTCTGCGAATCCTTGCCGAGAACGTTTTGCGCGGGGAGGCTGACCCTGAAGCCGCGCTCAAAGTCATCTGCGCCCGCTCCAAAGAATTCGATATCCCTTTCCGACCAGCCCGTGTTGTCCTGCAGGATCTGCTCGGTACGCCTGCGTTGGTCGACCTCGCCGGGCTGCGTGATGCTGTTGCCGAGAAAGGTGGCAATCCACGCCTGGTCAACCCTGTCACTCCAACTCACCTCGTCGTGGATCACTCGCTCAACGTCGAGCGTTGGGGGGATGCCAGCGCACTTGCCGATAACGAAGCCATCGAGCGTGAACGCAATGCCGAACGTTTTCAGTTCCTGGACTGGTGCAACAAGGCGTTCAGCAATTTGTCGATTATTCCTTCGGGCAAGGGCATCCTTCACCAGATCAACTTGGAGCGCCTGACTACGGTCGTGGGGACTCAGCGTCGTGACGGCGAGCTGTGGGCATTCCCGGATACATTGGTCGGCACCGACAGCCACACCACTATGATCAATGCCATTGGCGTGTTGGGCTGGGGTGTAGGCGGTATCGAAGCTGAAGCGGCAATGCTGGGTAAATCGTTGATGCTGCGTTTACCGGAGATTGTCGGCGTACGTCTGGAAGGCACGTTGCCTCAAGGCTACTTGGCAACGGACATCGCACTGGCGCTCACTGAGCAACTGCGCAAGGCTGGCGTGATCGGTTCATTCCTGGAATTCTTCGGCCCTGGCGTACCACAACTGTCGCTGGCTGATCGTGGCACTTTGTCCAACATGGCGCCTGAGTTCGGCGCAACCGCGGCGATGTTCGCGATTGATGATCGTACTCTGCATTATTTGCGCATGACGGGTCGTGGCGGTCAGATTTCCGGCCTGACTGAGGCTTATGCTCGCGCTCAAGGCCTGTGGCATGACAGCCTGGGTGAGGCTGAGTACAACCGCGTCGTAACGCTGAATCTCAGCTCTGTTGCGCGTTCAATTGCGGGGCCAAAGCAACCACACCAACGAATTGTATTGGGTCAAAAAGCACCAGCGACCAACCTTCCAGTTGGCTTGGACAACGGCTCGGTCGTCCTCGCGGCTATCACCAGCTGCACTAACACTTCTAACCCACGCGGCGTGATCGCCGCCGGGTTGGTCGCGCGAAACGCACGTAAACGTGGCTTGAAGCGTGCTCCTTGGGTCAAGACGTCCTTTGCACCTGGCTCGATGGTCGTTTCTGATTACCTCGAACGTTCCGGGCTCAACGAAGATCTCGACGCATTGGGCTTCAACCTGGTCGGTTACGGCTGCACCACCTGTAACGGTATGTCGGGGCCACTGCTGAGCCCTGAGATCGAAGCAGAGATCCGTAGCCGCAAGCTGGAAACCGTGGCAGCGACCTCCGGCAATCGTAATTTCGAAGGTCGGGTTCACCCACTGGCTCGCGAAGTCTTCATCATGTCGCCGCCGCTGATTGTTGCTTATGCCATCTCCGGCACCTATTTGATCGATCCGGAGAAAGATGCTCTCGGCCTGGATGACAACGGTGTGCCTGTTTACCTGCACGAGCTGTGGCCAAGTGACGAAGAACTAACACGGATCGAAGCGGACAACCTGACCGCAGACCTCTTCGACAAGGCGTACGAAGATATCCCTCGTGAAGCAGGTTTGATTGCCAGTGACTTGCGTGCAGGCGTCAGCGACCAATATGCCTGGCAGGCCAGCAGTACGTACATCCGCAAACCCCCGTACTGGAGCGACGCGGTCACGGCTACGGATACCCGCAAAGATCTCAGCAATATGCGTGTCCTCGCCATGCTGTCAGACAACATCACCACCGACCACATTTCTCCATCGGGTGCGATCCTGCCGGAAAGTGATGCGGGTCAATACCTGCAGTCCCACGGTATCGCTGTGCCTGAGTTCAACTCCTACGGCACTCGTCGGGGCAACCATGAGGCTGCACAGCGTGCGACCTTCGCAAGTCCACGCCTGAAGAACGAGCTGCTCGAAGATGGTCGCGAAGGCCCATGGACACTGCTGCTGCCCGAGAAAGAAGTCACAACGATTTTCAAGGCTGCTGAGGTCTACGCGGATCGCAAGCAGTCGCTGATCGTCGTTGCCGGTAAGGAATATGGAAGCGGTTCCTCTCGCGACTGGGCAGCCAAAGGCCCACGGCTGCTGGGTGTTCGTGTTGTGGTCGCAGAGAGCTTCGAGCGTATCCACCGCACGAACCTGGCAGGGCTCGGCATCCTTCCGCTGCAGTTCGAGCAAGGTGTCTCGCGTCAAAGCCTCGGTCTGAACGGCCGCGAAATCTTTAGCGTAGAGGGCATCACTGATGACTTCCAGCCAGGCGCCAAGGTCACTCTGGTGATTGAACGCGAAAACGGCGAAACCGAGCGCGTCAGCGTCGTGAGCCGTCTGGATACCTTCGAGGACGTTCGTTACTTGCGCAGCGGTGGTTTGTTGCCGCAGTTGCTGATCGAAAGCATGAAGAACGCATCCGCCAACTGATGCGCCGCTGATTTGTCGTAGGAGATATCAAATGACTCAAAGACGTATCCCAGCTGTTTACATGCGTGGCGGCTCCAGTAAGGGCGTGTTCTTTCTCGACAAGGATCTGCCGCCTGCTGGCCAAGAGCGGGATGCCATCCTTCTTCGTGTGATCGGCAGTCCAGATGTGTACGGCAAGCAGATCGACGGAATGGGTGGTGCTACCTCCAGTACCAGCAAGGTTGTGATCATCGGTCAAGCAAGTCGTGAAGATTGCGACGTTGATTATCTGTTCGGGGCTCCGGCCATCGAGACACCGGTTATTGACTGGTCAGGTAACTGCGGCAACCTGAGTTCGGCTGTTGGCCCGTATGCGATCTCTGAAGGCTTGGTGGATGCTCCTCGTGATGGCATCGCCGTTGTCCGTATATGGCAGGCCAATATACAGAAACGAATCATCGCCCACGTGCCGATGCGCAACGGTGAGGTGCTGGAGGAGGGTGACTTCGTACTTGATGGTGTGGCGTTTCCAGCTGCTGAAATCGTGCTGGAGTTTCTCAAGCCTGGCGGGTCGGACGGCAGCATTCTGCCCACCGGTAACGCCGTCGATGAACTGGAAATTCCAGGCATTGGCCTTATGCCCGTCACGTTGTTGAACGCGGGTAACCCCACCATTTTCCTTGAGGCTGACCGAGTGGGTCTCAAAGGTACCGAAACTCAGGATCAGGTCAATGGCGATGCCGAGCTCCTGGCGCGCTGTGAAACCATCCGTGCGCATTGCACTGTTGCGATGGGGTTGGCCGCAACCGCCGAAGAGGCAACTCGTCTGCGTCCGCATACGCCCAAGCTTTGCTTTGTGGCCAAGCCTCAGAGCTATCAGGCTGCGGGTGGCAAGTTCGTCGAGCCAGGTGATATCGACGTGATCGCCCGGATCCTGTCGATGGGCAAGCTGCACCACGCGATAACGGGTACTGGCGCAGTCGCGGTTGCTGTCGCGGCTGCTCTTGATGGCACGCTGGTGAATCGTATCGTTGGCGACATTGGGGATCGCCAAGTTCGTATGGGGCATACCGCCGGCAGCGTGGCAGTAGGCGCGAAAACCGTGCTGGAAGATGGTGGCTGGAGTGTGGACAAGGCTGTGATGAGCCGCAGTGCTCGCCGGCTGATGGAAGGTTGGGTACGAGTTCCTGAAGTTCTCTGATTCAGCCCGTGTTCATGTCGGTTTGCGCCCGGCATGAGCACACCGCCCCGTTCAATAATAAAAACAACAGAGAACCATTCCATGAGTTCATCCCAATTCCCTAGGCACTCGATGCCCCGCCGTCAATTCATACAGCTTTCTGCGCTAGCGGCGGGCGGTGTCTTAGCGGGTGGCTTCACCCTCCCGGCACATGCTGCTTCTACCAGCGATGAAAGTAAAATGACGAATAACAAACCCTCGCAGACCCCTCGGTTTGCTTACGTTGGATCGCGCACAACCAAAGAGCGAAATGCCCGTGGCGTAGGTATTACCGTCTACCGTTATGCGCCTGAAACCGGCGCGTGCACATTGGTTCAGACGCTCAATGATCTGGTGAACCCATCGTTTTTGGCCTTCAATCACTCGCAGACCCATCTTTACTGCGTGCATGGTGATCTCAGCGAAGTGAGCTCGTTCGCCATTGACGAGAAGACCGGTGAATTGACCAGGCTCAATACCGTTGGCACCCAAGGCAAAAACCCCGTTCATCTCAGCGTCGATCCGACCGGTAAGTTCCTGGCTGTTGCAAACTATGCCACTGGCGGCTTTGCGATCTTCCCGATTCAGGATGATGGTAGCCTCGGCGAGCTGGCTCATCTGGAGTCTCTGCCCGGCGAACCTGGGCCCCATAAAGTGGAACAAAGCAGCTCTCATCCACACATGATCCCGTTCGACCCGTCCGGACGATTCCTGGTTATCCCCGACAAAGGGTTGGATGGCGTCTTCGTCTATCGCGTGCAGCAGAACAACGCGAAATATGGTGCTACCCAGGTCAGCATGGTCAAAGCCCGTGAGGGGGCGGGCCCGCGTCATGTGGTGTTTACACCGGCAGGGAAAAACGCTTACGTCGTGAACGAACTCGACAGCAGCGTCACAGGGTACGCCTACGATGCCGATCAAGGTTCGCTCCAGCCTCAGGAGATTATCTCCACACTGCCATCCCACTTCACAGGCAATAGCCGTGCGGCGGCCATCGTGATGGCGCCTTCCGGTAACTATCTCTATGTGTCGAATCGGGGGCAGGACGGCGTGACGACCTTCGCGATAGAGCCAAATGGTGCGTTTGCCGCCAAATCGCACACTGCGTCTCAAGGTCGTAAGCCTCGCTTTATGAATCTCACGCCGGATGGCACGCGCCTGTTTATTGCCAACGAAGAAAGCGACACCATTGTCAGCTTCGACGTCGATCAGGTTACTGGAGAGCTTGCCGCGAACGGCCAAGTCATCAAGACCGGCAGCCCTGTGTGCATGATCTTCAAAACTATCTGATTGACCGGCCCCTGGCCTTGAGAGCTCATTTTGATCGAACTCATAAACTCGCCAGGGTTCTGGCTGGCCGTGATGCAAATCATCGCCATCGATATTTTGTTGGGCGGCGACAACGCGGTTGTAATCGCGCTGGCGTGTCGCAAGCTCCCCGAAGCACAACGTAATCGCGCCATTATTGGCGGTGCTCTGGGCGCGATCCTATTGCGAATAGGGATGATATTCTTCGCACTTCAGCTGTTGGAATGGCCTTTGCTCAAGCTCATTGGTGCCTTATTGCTCCTCTGGATCGGTATCAAGCTGATGGTTCCTGAGGATGAGGATGCACACGACAACATGACGGCGAGCCCAAAGCTTTGGGGCGCGATCAAGACCATCATCGTTGCCGACGCGGTCATGAGTCTGGACAACGTGGTCGCAGTAGCAGGGGCCTCCGGCGGGCAGATTGAGCTGGTGGTCTTTGGTATCGTGATCAGTATCCCGATCATCATCTGGGGCAGCAAGTTGGTACTGCATTTCATGGATCGATATCCGATTGTCATCACCCTTGGAGCTGCATTGCTCGGTTGGATCGCGGGCAGTATGGCGATCACTGATATAAGCCTGCCGGCGGTACCGGCCTGGGCTCATTACGGTGCCGGCATCGTCGGCGTGACAATAGTATTGATCATCGGAAAATGCATTGTCAGTTCGAATGCAGCTGCGGGTGATAAATCAGAAATAGAGAGGAGAGAGTAGCCGTGGAATTTGATCTTGCCGCCGTACGAAAAGATATCGCTCCACAGGGAAAGCTGCGGGTCGCAATTAACCTCGGTAATCCTGTACTGGCGAAGCTTGACGAGAAGACCCAGGTTTTCTCAGGCGTGTCGGTCGTGTTGGCCAATGCACTCGCTGATGAGCTTGGAATTGCTATTTCACTGACCGCCTATGACGCCGCCGGCAAGGTCTTCGCAGCACTTGAGGAAGGCGCTTGGGATCTTGCGTTTCTCGCCATTGAGCCAGTCAGGGCTGAGAAAATTTCCTTCTCAAACCCCTACGTCTGCATCGATGGCACCTATCTGGTGCGAACGCAAAGCAAGTCTGATCGAGCTTCTGAATTGGACTCGGTCGGCTGCAGGATCGCAGTGGGCAGGGGAGCGGCGTATGACCTGTTCTTGTCCCGGACGTTGAAAAATGCTGAGTTGGTTCGAGCGAACACTTCAGCCGCCGCCGTTGACGAGTTCTTGAAGCTTGGACTCGATGCAGCTGCAGGTGTTCGTCAGCCGCTGGAGCGCTTCGCCCGAAGTACGACAGGCGTCAGGGTGTTGAGTGACAATTTTACGGAAATTCGTCAGGCGATGGCTGTTCCGAAAGGCAGAGCGCTTTCTGCTGAGTACGTCCAGAACTTCATCAATCGCTGTCTGCGCAGCGGACTCGTTGCCAAAGCGCTGGGCGACAGTGGCGAGCCGGATGCGCGAGTTGCTCAGCCCTACGTGGGGTAGACCTAAAAATCATTCCGCGCTTTTTGGGCAATGCGGCGTTGTCGTCTGGTGACTTCGTACATCGTGCCATTTTGGAAATCCGCAATGCCAATGAGGAGCAGATTGCCGAAGGTGGCGACAATAATCGCTTCCCGATCTACCCGCAGCGGCTGGTCGCTGACATTCGCCGTGTACTGCCATCTGAAGGCATCGTAGCGTTGGACAACGGCATCTATAAGGCTTGGAATACGGGAACCCAGACTTCGTCAAATACGCCGAAGCCTACGGCGCCTTTGGTCACCGCGTGGAGAGCGCAGAGGGCCTGGCGCCCCTGCTGGAGCACGGCATCAAGACGCCCGGTGTACACGTCATCGACTGCCCAGTGGACTACTCCGAGAACGACCGCATCCTGAATCAAGCATTTCTGCGCGCTTTCGGAAGCCGTCGCCAAGCGATGCAGAAGGTATTATTCAAGCCGGCCACTGGCCACGGCCCAGACGCGTGATCAAGAGGGGGATGGGATCAGTCCTGATTCCTTATAGCTTTCTATCAAATCATCGAATTGGTGAATGTCCGTGCGCGTTCGCGCAATGAGTTGCGCACCGGCGACGGCCGTGTAGATCGCACGTGCCCGTCGCTCGCGGGAGTACACATCCCCCCATTCAGCGTCTTCCAACACTTGGATCAACCACGCCACGTTTATGTCTGCAAATGCCCTGACTTCAGCCGTAACCTCTTCAGGCAGATCTTCGTATTCGGCTGCCATGAAACTGGAAAGACAAAGTCGGTTAGCATTTTCCAGCGACGTCCGAAAGATTGAAGGAAACAGCTGCAAGCATTCCCACGGATCAGAATGAGTCGTCCGGATTTGTGACAGCGCAGCCGATGTGTCTTCCCAGTAACGGCGAGCAACCGCGGAGCCCAAGGCCGCTTTGCTAGGGAAATGGTAATAGATACTCGCGTTCTTGATGCCGACTTCATCTGCGATGCTTCTGAAATTGATCCCACTATAGCCGTGTAGCTGCGCAGCGGATTTCGCCGCTGTCAGGATAGCTTCCCGTGCGTTTTCGCTCACCTTGCACCTCTCTGATTTCCTGCAGGTATAGGCCAATCCTACTCCAACGTACAGCACCTGCCAATTGACAGGTAGGGTGTTGACAAAGGGAATTTCTGGTCGCAATATCCACCTACCAACTGACAGGCAGGTAGCTGGATATGACTATTGCATCTCAACAAGCTGACGTTTCATCCATCCCACAGATGAAAATCTACGACTGGTTCGACGGCCCTTATCCAGCTCGGGTGCGCATCGCGCTGGCCGAAAAAGGGCTGCTGCCGAAGATTGATTTCGTGTCAGTGAATCTTTGGACGGGCGAACACAAACAGCCTGAGTTTCTGGCAATCAACTACTCAGGAACGCTTCCTGTGCTTGAACTTGCCGACGGGACGTTGATCGCAGAGTGCACCGCGATCACGCAGTACCTGGACACTCTGGATGGCAATCCGTCACTCACCGGAGAGACGCCGTTGGAGAAGGGTCTCATCCACATGATGACCAAGCGCGCAGAGATCGAGTTTCTCGATGCGGTGAGCGTTTACTTCCACCATGCCACCCCTGGCTTGGGGCCAAAGGTCGAGCGCTATCAAAACGCTGAGTGGGGCGCGAAAATGGGCGAGAAAGCCGTACGCGGTATGCGCTATTTCGACAACCTTTTAACGTCTCGGCCGTTCGTTGCTGGCGATAAATTTTCCATGGCCGATATCGCCGTTCTGGGGGGGATGATCTTCGCATCACTGGTGAAGCTTGCGGTTCCAGAGCAATGCGTTGCTCTCAAAGCCTGGCACGCCAAAATGCAGGAACGCCCAAGCGTTCAAACGTGGCGCGCGCTGGTCGAGCAAGGGGCACCGAAGAGCTAAAGAGTTAAGGGTAATGCATCCACCGTAGCGCTATTGGTAGATGTGACTCACTCTTTTTCAAAGAAGGCATGGCGATCAGGGGCGTCTCCCAAAGCAGGGGGAACGCCCCATTTGCTTTGGTTGCCGACTATCAATGGAAGTGGTGAAACAGAGCCACAGTTTCTCCGTCGCACGAGGCAGGAGCCTTGCGGTGGCCATCATACAGCTGGCTTGAGTGATCGAGGGCACCGGGGAAACGAACGGCGGCGATCACTGACGTTCTTGCCCAATGAAATCAACGAATGCCCGTAATGGAGCGGACATCAATCTACTGGAAAAATAGAGCCACGGCCCTTCAAAGGTATCCCACCATTCATGTAGAACTGGCTGAAGATCACCCCGTTGGAAATGCGGGTGCAGCCAGTTTTCGAAGGTTGCGATTATGCCCTTGCCACTTCGCGCCAGATCAATAGCCGCTGCAGCTCCATCGACGCCAATGACCAATCTGCCGGGCGGGTCGACGCTCAGGGTTTCCCCATTCTTTCCAAAGTCCCAGCTGACCATTGCTCCGCTGGAATAGCGTAGACGGATGCAATCGTGATTCATCAACTCACTTGGATGTGAGGGGATGCCGCGCGACGTTAGATAGGACGGGGCGGCAGCCAAGGCAAGTTGCTGCAACCTTGGTCCTATGGGAACGGCAATGGTGTCCTGCGCAAGGTGTTCCCCATAGCGTATCCCGGCGTCGCAGCCTGCTGCGGTAACGTCTACAAGGCGATCTTCGACCATTATCTCGATCCGAACTTCTGGATAACGTGCGAGAAAGCGATCAATGAGTGGCGGTAGGATGTCTACCATGACCGCGCCTGTCACGTTCAACTTCAACGCGCCTCGCACGTCTTGAAGGGAACTGGCGACATCTGCGAACACTGCTCTCATTTCTCCGAGAAGCGGAGTCATTCGCTCTGCCAGCTCAAGCCCTGCCGCCGTCGGGACAACGCTTCGAGTGGTACGGATGAGCAGGGGAACGCCCAAGCCCGACTCCAGCGCAGAGATCCGTTCGCTCACGGTTGATGGCGACAAGCCAAGCCGCTTGGCTGCCGTCCGAAAACCTTTTTCGTGGAAAACCGCAAGAAAAATCGATAGGTCATCCAGAGAGCATTGATCAATATTGTTCGCCATAGCGATCAGACTATTCGGATTCAAACGGGTTATCAATCATCCGCACGCGCGATACAAAGAGTGCGTACACGCTATGCGCTCCAGTCGAGCGTGTTGTTGATAGACCTCAACGGATAGCCAATGGAGTTCTGCAATGAGCCAAAAAAACGTACTTATCACCGGTGCGAACAAGAGTATCGGGTTCGAAACCGCCCGTGAAATGGGCATGCTGGGTTATCGAGTTTGGCTAGGTAGCCGCGACGAAAGTCTGGGTACGCTTTCCGTATCCCGACTGTTGGCCGATGGTATAGATGCCCGCTTGGTCATCCTTGATGTGCGCGACATCGATAGCATTAGGGCGGCGTCTGAACGGGTTTTGGAGGAAGACGGCAAGCTGGACGTCCTTATTAATAATGCGGGTATATCAGGCGCTCAACCCATCGCACCCAGTGAGCAAGACATTGGCGACATCCAGAATGTTTACGACACCAACGTGTTTGGGCCGATCCGGGTTACTCAAGCCTTCCTTCCTCTTCTGAAAGCAGCGCAGAAGGCCTGTGTGGTGATGGTGAGTAGCGGGTTGGGTTCGCTGACCTGGACTTCTGATCCAGCACATCCGTACTCTCGGGTCGATGCGATGGGTTACAACAGTTCAAAATCTGCGTTGAATGCGGTAACCATTGCATTTTCCAAAGAGTTCGCTGCTTTCGGCATCCGCGTGAACGCCGTTGACCCAGGCTATACCGCCACCGATTTTAATGGGCATTCGGGCTACCGGACAGTGGCCCAGGCAACTTCGGGTATCGTGTGGCTAGCCTGTCTTGATTCGTCGGCCATCACTGGGAAATTCTTTTTTGACCAAGAAAGTGCACCGTGGTGATTGAAACCTTTTGTTAGGGCCTACGGACGGGAAAGATCGCTTGAATCAAGCGCCCTCTAATTTCCACCATCGTCGCTAATGATCGAGCTCGGTAAGTGAGTTGGCCGGACGCTCACCGGCTCTCCGAATGTTGGGTAACGGTATTCTGTAGGCGGCCCCGGTCGGTCAGAAACAGAGATGTTCAATCGCTTCATGGAAAAGCGCTTCAGCTTTGCCGCGAAGTCGCAGATATTCATCAAACATTTCGCTATCGAAATCAGGGTGCTCCAAGAATTCGAATGCGCTTTTGCTTAGGGCATTGGCCTCGTTGAAAAGCTTTTGATTCTGCTCCATGGCCAACTGGCGGCAGGCCATCATTGTGGTGTGGGTGTTGTTGTATCGCATGGCTTAAATCCTTCGTCAGCAGGTCTCTCTGGTTGTGTGACCCGCTTGCAAAGCCGCCGTATCAAATTGGTTCTTCCTGAGATATCGATTAATTCAGCGATTCAGCTGCGCCTGAATTATCGCCTTTTTAGATCGACGCTTCGCCATTTCAAAAAATATGAACCTCATCGCCGCGCCTCAAACCTAACAACTTATAACCAGTAACCGGGAGGTGCGTCATGCAAGTGACCTATTTTTGGATTGGCCTGATGGTCATTCTGTTGTTGCTGGACTTATGGGTCCTCAATAGCGTCTGGCGTAGCGATAACAGCACGGCCAGCAAGGCGGGTTGGACGGCGTTGGTCTTGGTATTACCGTTTGTGGGGTTGGCTATTTGGGCGATTGCGGGTCCGCGCGGCATCACCAAAGGCCCGTCCTCTCCAGAACACAGTAAGGGTTGATCAAGGGGGCGTATGAAGGAGCCTGTTCATCGGGACCTGCACAGTCGCAATTACCCCGTCGATGAAGACATGGTTTTGCAACGCAAGGTCTGGCGTTTCGAGCGATGGGGCTGGTACGGCTTGGTTGTGCTGATTGGGCTCACCTTGGCAGGATTGTTCTCCAAAGGCCCCCTGAGCAGCGCAGAGGCACGCAGTGCCGATGGACAACTGCGGGTCGAGTACCAGCGGTTCCTGCGCAATGGCTCTTCCGATGAGTTGATCGTCCATCTTCAGGGCAAACCCCGCGAACCGGTTGAAGTCGAAATCAGTGGCGAATTATTGCGCGGCTTTGAAATTGAAATGCTTCAACCGCAGCCACTCAAGGCGAGTGCCGCAGGCGAGGGCGTAAGGCTGTGGGTGCTCAGCGACGACGCAGGGCAGGCGATCGTGCACCTGACGGTGCACAGCGATGGTGTGGGCACTTTTACGACGCGCGTTTCGCTGCCAACCGGCGCCTCATTGGGTTTCTCACAGTTCATCTATCCCTAGGGGGGCATCATGGATTCGGTGTTACGGGCAGCTGCTATCTACCTGGTGTTGATGATCCTGTTCAAGATCGCCGGCCGGCGTTCGCTTGCGGAGCTGACCACTTTCGACCTGGTGCTGTTGATGGTGATTGGCGAGGCGACCCAGCAGGCGTTGCTGGGCGATGACTTTTCGCTGACCAACGCGGTGCTGGTGATCGCAACGCTGATTGCAATAGACATTGGTTTCTCACTGGGCAAACAGCGTTCACGCTGGTTTTCCCGCCTGCTTGATGGCGGCCCGACGATAGTCGTCGAGCATGGCAATGTGCTCCATGAGCGCCTCAAGCGTGCGCGGTTGGATGAAAGCGATATTCTTGAAGCCGCCCGATCCGCTCAAGGCATCGTGGAGATCAATCAGATCAAATTCGCGATCCTTGAGCGCAACGGAAAAATTTCCGTCATTCCTTCTGAATAGATCCAGACTAACGCCGTAAGAAACACAGTTTTTCGATGAGATCAATCAACGACTCGTGGGCGACCGGTTTGCTGAGCGTCCGCTATCAGCCGGGTTCGGCGGCGTGATCATGCTCGCCGCCGCCGGCCAGTTCCTGCTGTTGTTGCTGTTCTATTCAGGGCTTTACCGGCACCGGGGCTGGGTACGCCTGTTTGGCTGGGTGTACCTGCTGTAAAGGTCGTGCTGCATATCAGTGATTGAGGAGGCGTCATGAGGGAAACATCCAAACCCCACACCTCGGGGCATACCGAGCAAAAGGTGCGTCCCGATACGGCAAAGCGTAACGACAAATCGGAGGACCCGGCGGTCAACCGCCCCTGGGAGGTGGACGTCGATCAAGGCGGCGTCGCACCTGGAGGGCCTTCAAAAGACCCTGAGTCAGGGGCGTGATACCTGGCCGTGCGTCAGCCCTGTTTTCGACAGGGCTGTCAGCTACCTTCGCTTGGCGCGGTGAATGCGCATCCACTCTTGGTAAGCGGCGGTGCGTTGCGCATCTGCGACTTTCTTCGCTTCGATGAAGCGCGCCCACGTCTGGGCATCGCCGCTGTAGGACTCGATGATTTTGTACGCTTGCGCATCGAGCCGGTCGGCTTCGAAAAACATCTGGTTATTTCGCGCGACCTCATCATCGCGTGCTTGTCTCATCGTATAACCAAGCGTCTGGCTGTTCATCATGCGAGACCCTGCGCCCATTGCACCTGCGTCGCGGCGCTCCAGCGCACCTGTGTGATGCCGTATTTTTCCGCCATCGGTTTGGAAACACGCTTGAGGGTGTGTTGGCCAAATTTGGGTATGACGGCGACACCTGCATCGCAACTGGCCCAATGCCAAGCCTCGGCATTGTTCATTTGCGATGCGCGCAGGATGAACGACTTCGGTTCGCCGTGAAGTTGATACTCGATGGTAAATAGATTGTTATCTTTCATGAGGCCTCCTTATGCTCATGAATTACAGATATTTGACGTCAAAAAAAATTCAAAAAATTGTCCGACAATTCGATGGGTGAGCGCCGGCGCTTATCACACCTCAATCATCTACTGTAAAAGTGACCCACCCGGCCGCATTCGTGGGTCGCTCTATGTCGACGATGACGCCACTGACGGTGGCGCCACCGGGTAAATTGACCGCGACAAAGTTAGGATTGCCCGGCCAATCCAGTGGCGTGTCGAAATCCAAACGCGCAATGGTCGGCTTGCCTCTACTGCTCATTCGGATGTTTACTGGATCATTCAAGCGTTCATCTGATGGTGTCCCCAAATGGCGCGATGCAGTCATCACACTGGCAATACCTTGGAAGTCGTAAGACATGCTGATTTACCTCATCTAAACGGGGCGGCTGCCTCCGATTTCAGTTATGCGGCGCGTTGTTTGTGGGAATGCGTGCACGGTTTTGAATCTGGTCTTGCGATAGAGAAGGGCTCGCAAATGATCGTTCAATCCAAATGACTGAGTGGTGCGTTCAGTGCTGATGGGCCGTTATCGTCGGATCGGTGATCTGAATAACGGTGCCCTGTTGCCATGCGTCCGCACCGGGTGCGATGGGTGGCGCAACTATATCGATGCGAGTCTGCTTCTTTTCGGTGCTGTCGATACCCATTCGCTGATCTCGCTCGGCGACCATCCCAGGGTCGGCCTGGCCATCGGTGGTAAACCCCATCATCAGTTGCGGCGCACCCAGCGGCAGACGTTTGTGGAGATCGGTATGCCAGGTATGCCAGGTCTTACCGTAGGTGTGTACCAGTTTTTCCATCAGGGCGTGCTCGGCCACTTCGGGGATGCCCGGCGCGATAAGTTGTCCTGATTTCACTTCATGCACGTGGCTGTGCCAAAGCGCCTTTTCAGGGGCTGGCAGCGTGTTGAATAACTGTTCGCTGATGATGTATTCCACGCCCATCAACTTTGCATCCTTGCGATTACCGTCGTAGATCACGCATTGAATCACCTCCTCGTTGAGAATCGCGCAGTAATGATGCGCTTCCATCTGTACCTCAGGATGGCCGTTATAAAAGTGAAAACCGTCCAGATAGGCGTTCAATGCATCAATAGGCGCACGAGATTGGAGCAGGGCTGTACCGGCTTCCAGGGTTCGGGTAGATGCAGTAGTGGGTTCGCCGGGTGCCCCCACATTCGAGGGGGAATCATTGCCAGCGCAGGCGCTTAGCAGCGTAAAGGTTGCTGCCAGGGAACATGACTTGGCCATGCGGGCTGTCTTGATAATCATTGTCATAGGTTCCATCCTCTTGCTTTCTCTCAAGCTGACTGGGGAAAGTCAGGTTCAACCTCTGTAGACGTTGGAAAACGGGACGCTGTGCACGTTCAAAACACTTTCGCTTGAACATTGATTGATCTGAAAGGTGGTCTTTGGAACAGGGTGATAGCGCAATCGCTCGTGCGCAGGAGCAATTATCATGTTTGTCGCCGCTTCTATCGTGGAGTACCTCAAACGCAATCGACCGGTCATTGCGACAGCCGAGTCCTGTACCGCGGCAAAAATTATCACACTGCTTTCGGAGGTCGACGGCGGAGGGGCATGTATTGAGAGTGGCGATGTTGTCTATTCGGCAGAAGCGAAACACCGACTATTTGGGCACCGTATCACTGCGCTTAAACATAAGCGGTATTGGCGCGGCTGTACCATTCTCAAAGCCGTTCATAGGGGATGGGCCATTTGAAATCCGGTTATATCCAGGAGCAAATACTTTTCTCCTCAAAGAGTGGGAGAGGGCAACATGAAATAAAGTTTTAACGCTGTGCATATCCCTCGACGAGTGGCGTGCAGCAGGCTCCCTAAGCGTAACAGCAGCGGCAGGCGCAATTTCCTCGCCATCACCACTAGGGTTGTGGGTCGACGTCCAGCAGCAGTGCTCCGCCGGGCAGTTTTTCAGTGTGGCGCACCACCCCACAGCAGGTGCCGCCCTCCCATTCGAAGGTCAGTGTGTGAGCCTGTTGTAGCTGGCTAGGCCAAGGCCGTGCGAGTTGCAGCTGAAATCCAGACGCTGTGCGCATTATGCGTGCTCTGCATTCGCTCGCGAGTGGGTTCACGCCGAACAGCGTGTCCATCAGGTAAGCAATTTTGATTGATTGCATCGTCGCTTCAGTAGAGTCCGGCATATGAAGTCCTGTTTGTTACCCCACGGATGAACGCCTGGAAGACTGTCTCGACATGACCATTTCTTCCAGTATTTCCCGTATGAGCCTATTGATTCCTGGTTCCCCGTGATAGTGGGCGCGATTGATATTTGCGATGGTGAACTGATCAGCGTCGTGCGCCGTCACAGTTAACTTCGCAGTTAGGAAGGCGAGCGCAAAGGGCTGTTTCAACCTCCACTTTGGTTAGCGTGTCCATCAGTTCACCGGATTAAAAGCCCGAACACGACAAGGCTAGTTCAAAATGCCGCGGCGTAAATGCTGGCAAGATAATGGCGTTGCGCGACGTACCTTTAGAGGTAACTGTTCTCGTAACGATAGATTCTTTAAACCTTCCTTATCAGGGCGGTGTCGATTCCTGGGCACACTTCGCGAGGAAAGGGATAGAAGATGATAGGGATCGTGATACCTGCTCATAACGAAGAACGCTATATCAGCAAATGCCTTGAGTCCGTACTCCTCGCCGTTGAACACCCGTCACTAAACAGTCAGCCGGTCGAGGTACTCGTCGTCTTGGATGACTGCTCAGATAGCACGCAGGCATTAGTCGCGGCGATGGGCGTAAAGTCGATTGATGTCGCCTTTCAAAACGTGGGTAAGACAAGAGCTGTAGGGGCTGAGCATTTGCTGAAAGCTGGTGCACGGTGGCTTGCTTTCACGGATGCCGATACCGTTGTACCGCCCGATTGGCTGGCGCGTCAGATTGAGTTTGACGCTGACGCGGTGTGTGGAACAGTTGAGGTCGACAGCTGGAGGGAATATGGAGAGGTAGTCCGCACTCAGTACCTCTCGTTGTACAACTTCATCGAGAACCATCGCCATATTCATGGGGCCAATCTGGGCTTGAGTGCCGAGGCTTATCAGAGCGCTGGTGGATTCCAGCATTTGGCAGCACACGAGGATGTTCAACTGGTTGCAGACCTCCAGAGGATTGGAGCACGTATTGTCTGGACAGCCACCAACCCTGTGGTCACCAGCGCGCGCCGGGACTACAAGTGCCAGGGTGGATTTGGAGATTATCTGGCTTCCCTTATGCCTCCCAATACCGACAAAGGTGTGGAGCCGTCCATAGGTTCAGATTCTGGTCTTGGGGTTGGGTGACCTTATGGAACTGATTGATTGGGTGCAATGGCCGGCCCCTGTCAGCCACTCGCGGGCTATCATTTCGGTGTGCTTGTCGAAGGTGAGTGAGCCGATCGAGTGCCCGTGATCATCACTGCACCCACTGCACGCTATCGAACACAAAGCCCGGGCTAAGAAAGCCATTTCCCGTTTTACCTGACGCCACGCCGATCTCCAGTGAGTTAACGCCTACCTGCAGCGCTGTGGCCGGAATACTGACCTCGAACACGCTGTTGTTGCCGCGATAAGTGCCTCGAGTGATGCCACGGCTGTCGGGCTGCTTCGACGCGGGTGGCACTGGCGCGGTCCAGTGCTGATTGACGATCACTGCTGGACGCCCCCCGGCTTGGGCCAGCGAAATAAACAGGCGTAGCCGGTAATCCCTCAGCTCGTTGGCGGCCAATACGAACTGGATGCGCGTGGGGCTGTTAACGTCGCGCCATTGCACCGCCGGGAATTCATCAGGAGTGCTAGTGCCTACGGTGTAAGTGACGGGGCCCCATGACGCCATGCGTGAATCGCTGGGATGTGCCGTTAGCACCAGGTGCGCGTTGAGAAAACCAGCTGGAGTGCCATCGGGCACACCAATTTGCCATTTCACCTGGCCTGGAAGCGGTTGCGCCTGCAAGCTCGCCTGGCTGATGGTGCCGGCTTTGACATCAACCGTGCGCTGCGCGACTTCCAATTCATTCTGATAGAGCGTCATCCGGTATTGCCCCGGGCGTACCGCAGTCAACTGGAACCTCCCGCTACCATCGGCGCGCGCCCAATATTCGGCGTTGGCATTACTCAAACCCACCACCGCCGGCAGTGCGCTGGTCACGCCGTAAACGTGACCGGCTACCGCGCCGCGCCCAGCGCTGTCCACGAACCCCACAAGGCCCAGGCTGTTATTGACGAAACCCACGTCGATCAAGGCAGCGTCAGGGGTGCCACCGTCGGTAAACAACAAGCCGTAAACCCCATGCAAGCCGCCGCGATAGGGCTCGGTCTGGGTGTGATTGGAGAACATGTAGTTGTAAAGCTCATGGGTGGTCGGCGTTTTCTGGGTGGCAATATCTTTGAAAAACGCACCTCCAGAGCTGAGTTCACGACTGCCCATCAGCATGTAAACCGCCACACCGGGGCCTTTGACCGCGTGCAGTGGGTCGTTGATCATCGGTTGTGTCGAATAGAACTTGGAGCTGGTGCGCCCGTTGGGGAGCAAAAACACATCATTGCCCTCGATCGCTGTGCCGACGTTGGAGTCGGTACCACGGTCGGCCTTGGGCAGCTTGTTAACGTTGAGCCGCGCCACGAAGCGCAGCTCGCCCACAGGCAGCAAGGTGGGCGCATAGGTCGCCATGTAAATGGCCGCGCGGCCTTTTTTGGCCAGGTAGTAGTGGATCAAATCACCCGCCCGCGCGCTGATGACGATCACATCACCCACTGTATGCGCCTCGACCTGTGCACTGCCCAGCCCGGAGGCGATCTGCGAGGCCTTGGGTTCGGTGGTCTGCAATTCACTGCCGCGATAACGCAGGGACACCAAGTCGCCATTGCGGGTGTCCACGCTGAACAGCAACTGTGCATCGGTGTCGACGACGATGCGGGAGTCGGTGCGCGTGAAGCCGAAACCGGCGAAGGCAGGCGTCGCCAGTGAGCAGAGCATTAGCATCAGGAAACGTCGCATCAGTGGTTTCCTGAAGGGAGGTGGCCCGCACCGGCATCGCGCAGCACGCCCGTTCGCGCGATGTCGGCCGGCTGCGGCGCAACAAGGTATTGACGGTAGGCCTTGAAGGCCTCCAGCACCGAAGCATCCTGGGGACGATAATCATCGCCACTCAGACGCTGCCGGTTGGCAACACAGGGCCTGCCCAGCGCAGCCTGGCAGGTATCGTCGGCCGACGGCGGCAGGGGCGTGAAGAGGGCATACGCGCTGCCAGGTTGCTGGGTATCGTTGAACAGCGGGTGGGATACGTCTTCGAAGTCATTGCCTTCCACCAGTAGATAGGAGCTGGCGGTACGCGACATGACCGCGCCCTGGTATGTCAGATGAACAAACAGGTTATTGACCAGTTGCGCGCGCACTTCAGCATTTCCCATGCCGCCGGAATGGGGTGCACGTCCCGAGGTGTCATGCACATAGTTGTTGAGCAGGGTCAGGGTGTCGTGATGGCCCAGAAATAACCACACCCAGTAATGGTGACCATCGCACGTTGCGGAGTAGGGCGTGCGGCCGTCGAATTCGTTGCTGGAAATTGTCACATGGGTCGCGCTGCCCCAACCGGTCACGATCATCTGCCGGCCGATGCGCGTAAAGGTGTCATGGTCGATCCAAACGCCATCGGCATCGTCGAGCGTGAGTGCATCGCCGCCCCAGACCACACGGGGGTTGATGTCCGACAGGGTCAGGTTACGCACGATGACATTGTGCGCGCCGCTCCCGATAAACAGCCCCATGCCCTGTATACCGGCATGAGCGCCCACGCCCAGCAGGGTCTTGTTCGAACCGATCTTCAGGCGCTGCAACCCGGCCTTGTCATACGTCACCGTGGCCGGTGGTTTTGACTGGCAGAAATGGTTGGCACCGTCGATCGCCCATTGTCCACCGCCATGGGCACAGGCGTTGGCTATGCATCCGGCTTCTGTTACTTGGGCGCTGCCGTCGGATACAACCGAACCGCGAAAATCAAAGGTATGGTCCAGGGCGATGACTCGCGGTGTGTCATCGGTGCAGTTGCCGCGCGTGTCGAAGCTGGCACACAGGGCTGTTTTCAGTTCGGCCGGTGTGCTGGGGCGCACGGCCGCAATTTGGCCACCGCCGGTCACGTCTTTGGCAAAACCTTCGGCATGGCTTGCCGCCAGAGCCGGTTGCGCCACCAGCGCAGCGGCAGCTAACACGAGGGCTGAAAGACACTGGGGCGACGGGAGCGTCAACGGCATATTCCTGAGTGGTTCAATACTGGCGGCCAAACCTTGTCAAACAGGCCCGCCATGATCTGAATAGGCGCGGGTATTTATCAAACGGTTTTAGCCCGACAGTCATTGTCTTCAGCTGAGGTTCAGGCGCGCGCTGTCCGCAGGCAGGGAGCAGCGGGTTCGCGCCGGCCATGCTCGCTCTCACCTCATGCGCTTGGAGCAGGCGCCAACCGGTCCAGATGGCTGACAATCATCGACGCGACCATAGCGCAGACGCTCTTGGGGTCCATGGACTCGTCAAACAGCAGTTCGATCGTGGCGTGAATCATCTCCACCGCGACACGGGCAGCGGTGTTCAGCTGTTGAGGATCGACCTGTGGAAATATCGCTGCGAGGATCTGCGCCTGTGCGGCGGACACCTTGCGGTGGGAGTTGAGCCGCACGTGCTTCAGTGCCGGTACGGCGCGCAAGCCCTTGAGAATCCACATGCCGCCCAGCGTTGCCTGGGTGACCCGGTAGGTGTCCAGGATCAGATCGGCCAGCGCCGACTCCAGAGCCTCGGGCGGTCCGGACAACAGCTGCGGCGTGATCCAGTTATCGATCAGCGCGTTCTGTTTTTCCAGCAAACGCTCACCCAGTACCGACAGCAGTGCGTATTTGTTCGGAAAGTAGCGGTAAAGCGCCGGCGGGGTGAGCCCGGCACATTCGCAGACCAGGTTGGTGGACAGTCGCTCTATTCCCACATCGCAAAGGGTTTGTGCGGTTGCGACCAGAATCCGCTCGTATGTTTCAGTGCTGCGCTGTTGTGCAGGTGGTTTCTTATGTTCTTGAGTTTTCCCGGCGGTGGTAGCGGCACGGGCGCTGGCAGTGTTGGGCTTGGCCATAGGCACCTAGCAAAAAAAGGTTGAAGAGTCAGCTTATCAAAATGAAAAAAAATGTTGCTGAGCCAGATAATGGTAGTTATAACTATCGTGTAGCGATGACTATCATAACCGATGCGTCGCTGGTGTGACGGTCTCTTAAAACAAAAAATACAGGTGATGACTATGAACGCTCGGCAATGGCTGTTCCTTTCACTGGCACTGATGTGCTGTTCCAGCGGTTATGCGGCGACGGGCCCACAGGAGGCCAAGGGCCTGTGGCTCACGTCGGAAAAGGATGCGGTGGTCAAGGTTGACGATTGCGCCGACAAGCCCGGCGCGCTGTGTGGGAAGGTGGTCTGGGTCAAGGACGTGGCCTCCACCACCAGCGATTGCGGCGTACAGATCATGCAACTGGAGCGTTTCGACCAGCAAGCGTGGCGCGATGGCTGGGTGTTCGACCCCCGTGATCATAAAAAATACAAAGGCGTCGTTCGGGTCAAAGAGGGAATCCTCAATGTCCGGGCTTTTGTCGGCACCGAGATTCTCGGCAAGACAGAGCAATTCGAACGCATTGCCTCACTGCCTCCTGCACCGGTTTGCGCTTTGTAAATCCGACCTTTCTTGTAGGAGAGCCCCATGCGTGCAACAACACACCATTATCTGATGGCTGCCTTGCTGTGGCCCGTTGTCAGCCCATCCCTGGCGTTCGCCGACGAGATGGCCAGCTATGCAATCGATGTCACGGCCAAGGCCGTATCCGATGTCAGGACCCGGGGCGTGTCGGATTCGTTGAACCGGCCGGGTGCCCGAGTCACCATTCAAGTCGCCCATGAATCAGGGCTGGTGGCACTGGCCGAATTCACCACCGTCAACAAAAAGCAATTTCCTGAAGGTGATGGTCTTGGCGTCCTGCTCGCCGGCGGTTATCGCTTCGGCGACCCGGAGGCGTGGCATTACGGCGTGGGTTTGGCGGCAGAAATGTTCCCCGGTGCGCAGTTCAAGGCACCGAACAAATTCGACTTCGACACTTTCACTCCGACCGATGAGCGTACGACCAACTACAACAGCCAGTTCGCCGTGTTGGAAATCGGTTACGGCGCGCTTGAAGGTCGGGTCGCGCGGGTCTTGTCAAAAACCTACCGTGGTGCCAACACCGGCGGCGTGTGCGGGGCCCAGTTGCAGTTCCGCGACGATCCCACCAAGGGCCTGGAATGTTACGCCAAGGGTGACCGCAACTCCCGTGGCAGCATGCTCTATGACCTGGACTACAAATACGCACTCGGCATGAACACCACGCTGAAGCTGCATGCGGGCTATCAGCAAATCGTCAATTTCTCCGAAGCGAACGCGGCGGACTACGACATCGGCCTGATCCATCACTTGTGGGGCTTCGATTGGGGGCTGGACTTTGTCACCGCCAAGACGCGCGCGCGCGAGTTGTACATGGCCGAGGACGACGGCCATGTGCGCGCCACGGATGAAAACCGTTGGGTGGCATCGATTTCGCGTACTTTCTGAGTAGACCTTTATGACTTCGCTTTTCTTATCCCGGACGCCTCAGGCGGCCACCGGTCTGGAGCAACTCGTCCTCGCGGTGGACCTCGGCACCTCCGGTTGCAAGTGCGCGCTGGTTTCACTGGAAGGCGATATTCGCGCATGGGCGTTTCACAGCGTGCCGCTGCATGTGAACGGGTTGAGCGTCGAGCAGGCGCCGCAGGACTGGTGGGATGCCTTCCTGCGCGGCGCCAACGAACTGTTGGGCGCCGACCCCGTCAGGCGCCGCCAAGTGATCGCGGTGTGTTGTTCGACACAGAGCGAAGGCACGGTGTGCGTGGATCGGGACGGCACGGCCATTGGGCACGCGATGTTGTGGCTGGATAAACGCGGCGCCGGTGCGGTTAAAAAACGCATGGGAGGAGGGCGGTTCAGCCTGGCCGGGTACGGGCCGCTCAAACTCTGGCGTTCGCTGCGCTTGACCGGTGGCGTGGCGTCTTTGTCCGGCATGGATTCGGCCGGGCACATGGCCTACATCCACGATCATGAGCCGCAGCGTTACGAGCGCACCCACAAGTTCCTCAACGTACTCGACTACATGAACCTGCGCCTGTCGGGCCGCTATTGCGCCACCAACGACTCGATGCTGACAGCCTGGATCACCGACAACCGCGATCCCCACCGCATCCGTTACGACGACGGCCTGGTCAAGGCGCTGGGCATCGAGGCGGGCAAACTGCCTGAGCTGGTCCGCTCCACGGATGTTATCGGCACCTTACGCCCGGAGCTTGCCGAAGCGCTCGGTTTGGCGCGCACCACGCAAGTGGTAGCGGGCGCCGTCGACACCTCGGCGGTGGCTGTTGGCGCCACTGTCAGCGACTTTGCCCCACACCTTTATCTGGGCACCTCATCGTGGGTGGGCGCACACGTCCCATTCAAGAAAACCAGCGTGCGTCATCACATTGCGGCGGTACCCAGTGCTGTCAACGGTCGCTACCTGGCGATGGCGATGCAGTCGGCGGCGGGCGCTAACCTTTCATTCCTGCGTGACAAGGTGCTGTATCACCCGGATGAGCTGCTCAGTGATGAACAGCAACCGGACGTCTACGCCTTGCTCGACCGCATCGCCGCGCGGGTGCCGCCAGGTTCCAGAGGGTTGATTTACACACCCTGGTTGTGTGGCGAGCGCTCGCCGATCAGTGATCCGAGCCTGCGTGCCGGTTTGTTCAACCTGAAACTGGAGCACTCACGGGAAGACATCATTCGCGCCTTCATGGAAGGGGTCGCGCTCAATACGCGCTGGATGTTCGAACCGTTCGCGCGCTTTCTCGGCCAGCCCAGCGATGTGATCGTGGCCACCGGTGGCGGTGCCCAATCGGACGTGTGGTGCCAGATCATGGCTGACGTCTGTGGGCGCGTTATCCAGCAGCCGCAGAACGCGATCCAGACCAATGCACGCGGTGCGGCGTTCATTGCGGCGGTGGCGTTGGGCAAGCTGCAGTTTCACGACCTACCCAGTCTCAAACGCCCGCACCGCCTGTTTGAACCGTCCCGTGCCACTCGCGCGCTGTACGACGATCAATTCGCCACGTTTCAGGAGGTTCGCAAACGCCTCGCGCCCCTTTACCGACGCCTGAACCCTCCACAGGAGACTGCCTCATGAGTCATGTCCAAGAGCAAATTGTCGAGCTCTCGCAGCATTTGTGTCGCCGCGGTTTTTTTGCGGCCACCGGCGGCAATCTCGCGCTGCGCATCGATGCGCAGCACATCGCCGTCACGCCGTCGGCCACTGACTATTTCACCATGCGCCCCGAGGATGTCTGCGTGCTGCGCCTCAAGGATCTGGCGCAGCTCTGCGGTGAACGTGCACCCACGGTTGAAAGCGGGTTGCATGCAAAAATCCTGCGGGCGCGCCCGGACGTGCAGTGCAGCATCCACACGCATCAACCCGTAGCCAGTGCTTGCACCTTGCTCGGCGAACCGATGGATGTGCCCAACCCTGAACTGTGGGATTCCTTGGGTAAACATATTCCCCTGGTCGGGTACGCACCTTCAGGCTCCAACTGGCTGGCCGGCAAGTTCGGCCGGGCCATTCGTTGGGACTACAACGCGTACCTGATGCGCAACCACGGAGTGTTGTGCTGTGGCCCGGATGTCGAGACAACCCTGTCGCGCCTTGAGGACCTCGAGACCTTTTGCCGTGACTACCTGTTACGCCTAATCACCGAACAGTCCCGGCATAAATCACAGTCACCTGCCGCCGTCGCACGCCTGGTCGACGCACTGGTGCGTTCCAGCGCTGCCCAAGCCCACTCATCTTCCGAGACCCCATCATGAACAAACCCCTTGATCCCGTCACATTGCCTGCACCGGCAGATTCAGCGGTTTCGCAATGGCCTGATGTCGACTCGCTGTATCGGCGCTTCGATGCGCTGGTCAAGCAGCCGATTCGCCCCTTGAAGCGTGAGGCGCTGAACAAGGTCATGGGCTACTTCGACGAGCGCTGCCAGGGTTCGAGGCGGCTTGCCGAGGAGGCCAAGAAATTCATACCGGGGGGCGTGCAGCATAACCTCGCGTTCAATCACCCGTTCCCACTCGCCATCGCCCAGGCCAAGGGCGCGCACCTGACCGATGTGGACGGCAACCGCTATATCGATTTTCTACAGGCCGGCGGTCCGACTTTGCTGGGCTCCAACCATCCGGCGATTCGTGAGCAGGTCAACCGGATCCTCGACGACTGCGGGCCGGTCACCGGCCTGCTGCATGAATACGAGGTGAAGCTGGCGCAGTTGGTCTGCGAAGTGATGCCCGGGGTCGACATGGTGCGCCTGCTCGGCTCCGGCACCGAGGCGGTCATGGCGGCGGTGCGTTTGGCGCGTGCCTATACCCGCAAGAAATGGGTGATCAAGATCGGCGGGGCGTATCACGGCTGGAGTGACCAGTTGGTATACGGCATGCGGTTGCCGGGCACCGGCCGTATGGAGGCCGTCGGCATTCCGCGCGGCGCCACGGCCCACACCCAGGAAAGCCCACCGAATAACCTGGACGCGTTGCGTCGGCGCTTGCAGATAAACCGTCTGCGCGGCGGCACGGCGGCGATCATGGTGGAGCCCTTCGGCCCGGAAAGTGGCACGCGTCCGGTGCACCCGGACTTCAACCGCCAACTGCGCAAGCTGTGCGATGAGTTCGACACGCTGCTGATTTTCGATGAAGTGGTCACCGGCTTCCGCGCCGGCTTGGGCGGCGCGCAAGGGTATTTCAACGTGATGCCGGACATCACCGTACTGGGCAAATGCCTGACCGGCGGCTACCCGATGGCGGGTGCGATCGGTGGGCGCAGGGACGTGATGCAATTGCTCGCCGGTGGCATCGGCACCAGTGCACGGCGCGCATTTGTCGGCGGCACGTTATCGGCCAACCCGTTGTCCTGCGTCGCGGGTTACTACGCCTTGATCGAGGCGCGCAAACTGAATGCGCCGGCGTTGGCGGGACGCGCGGGTGACCGAATGCGCAAGGGGCTGGACGAAATCATTAACCGCCGTGGCTTACCCTATGTGGCCTATAACATGGGCTCGATCGTGCACCTGCAAACCTCAGGCGTGTTGTTGCTGGATACCAGCAACCCGCTCAAGTTGCTGCGTGCACGTAACGAAGCCAAGTCGCGCAAGCACATGATGGAAGAGATGGGGGCTGCTTATACGGCCCACGGGGTGATCACGCTGGCCGGCAGTCGGATCTATACCAGCCTGGCGGATACCGACGACGTCATCGACGACGCGCTCGAGCGATTCGACGCCGTTTTTCAACTGGTGTGAGGTGAGCGTGATGCAGGATGTACTGCGGCAACAATGGCTGGAAATCCGGCAACGGCTGGTGGGTCTGGTGCAGGAGGGGAGCAGTTTTTCCTTGCGCATACCGGGCGAGCAAAGCATATGGTGGGGCCAGTTGGATGACTTGGCCCCCACTCACGTCGATTGGCCGGTGCATGTGCTGGGTGACAGCCAGACCCACCAGGCGATCTACCGTGCCCGGAGTGACGTCGGCGCCATTTTGCTGGGCGGAGGGGACTTCGCCCAGCGCCTGGCAGACTTTGGCGGGGTCATGCCCATTCTATTTGATGAGCAGGCACGGCATATTGGCCATATGGGGGCGCCGGCGGCGTCAGTCCACGACATTCCCGGCGCCTTGCAGCGGGGTGGCAATGCCGTGTTGATCAAGGGCGTGCCCGCGACCCTGGGCACCACCGGTACTCGGATGGCGATGAATGCGCAGCTGTTTGAAAAGTGCGCCAAGGCCTTCACCCTCGCCAAAGCGTCTGGCGCCAAGATGACGCTGTTGCCCTGGTGGGTGGTGCTCGTCGCCAACGGCCGACTGATGAAAGATGAAAAACGCGCGACGCAATGTTTTGCCCGAGGCGAGATTCCGCCCGAAAACCGTGGTTACTGAAAACCCTTCAAGAGGTGTAACGCCATGCACATGTCGTCCGCTGTTTCCCGTAAACACCTGAGTGTCGCCTTGGCGCTGGGCTCGATCGCCGTGCTGATGGTGGGCCTGCAACCCTTGTTGCTGGGAGAGTTGCTGGCGCAAAACCGCCTCTCACTTGAGGGCGTCGGCTTGGTCGCCATGGGTGAAATTCTGTCGTTGGGGTTGGGCGTAGTACTGGGCGATTTGCTGCGGTCGGTGTTCAGTCTGCGAGTGATCACGGTCGTCGCCATCCTGGCAGCATCGGGGATGGACCTGATCACGGCCAATACCACTGGCGATGGCGCCCTGGCACTGACGCGGGCCCTGGCCGGATTGGCCGAAGGCCTGCTGTTATGGGGCACCGTCAACCTGATCGTCCAGGGGCCCGCGCCTGATCGTGTGGCGGGTGTGTTCATGGTGGTGCAGACACTGGGTCAGGCGGCGGTAGCCGCCGTGTTGGCATATTGGGTACTGCCGATTCAGAGCACATCGTCTTACGGTTTTGTGTTTCTGGGAGTGCTGACGGGCGCTTCGTTGCTCTTAGTCCGCTGGCAACCCAGTCGACTGACGAATCAGCAGGCAGAGCACGCGGAAAGTACCAAGTTCGGTTGGGGCCTTAACCACGTGCTGCTGCTGGGGCTGGCCTTTATGCAGCTCAGCGCCATAGGTGGGCTCTGGGCTTACCTGGAGCCATTGAGCAAATACGTGGGAATGGATGCGCAAAGCGCACAATTGCTCGTTTCTGGCACGTTACTGATGCAAGTGTTGGGCGGGTGCCTGGGGATTATCCTGGTGCGTCGAGTCTCGGACTATTCAATGTTGGCGGTCGCCGCTTCGTTGTTGGGTGGCATCGCGCTGGGGATGTATTTTTCGACTGATATGGGCGTCAAGGTCTTCCTGGTGTTGTGCGGCGCGTTTGGCTTGATCTGGCTGATGTTGACGCCGTTCCAGGTGCGTATCGCGTTGCAACTTGATCGCTCGGGGCGGATAGCGGCGCTGGTTCCAGGCATGCAACTGCTGGGGTGCGCCTTCGGCCCTTTGATGTCCTCGCAGTGGGTAGTGGGAGAGAACGCCGAGTACGTGTTGCTGGTCAGTGCCACATTCTCGCTGATTGCACTGACTCTGGTCGGTTTGCTGCGCCGATGCCCCGCGAGCAAGCCCGCAAGCTTTGCGCGCAAAGTGGTGCTGGTGGTAGGCGCGTCCTCCGGCATGGGCCGGGGCCTGGCGGTGCGTCTGGCGCAGGAGGGGGCCTGGGTGGTGGCCACGGCGCGGCGCAAGGAGCTGCTCAATGACCTGCAACAGGAAATTACACTCCAGGGCGGCAAATGCCTTGTCTCGGCGGTGGATGCCCTGGATGAGCAGGCGGCGGCCGGCCTGGTGGATGAAATCGTCAAGCTGTATGGTCGCCTCGACGTGGTCGTGCTCAATGCCGGCGGAGCGCCCGCGCTGGATATGCGCGAGATGAAAGCCGCAGATGTCACGGCGTATATGCGCTCGAACTACGATGTGGTGGTCAACTACCTGTTCCCGGCCCTGGAGCAGATGAGCCGCCAGGGGCATGGTTTTGTGGTGCACACCAATTCACTCGCGGGTTTTCTCGGTGTGACGTTGCAGGGACCGTACAGCGCCGCCAAGGGCGCCCTGCGCTTGTTGATCGATACGTGCCGCATCGAGTTCGGTGGCCGTGGCATTCGTTTTCTATCGCTCTACCCAGGGTTTGTCGCCACCGCGCAAACCGCCAACGATGGTATGCCGGCACCGCTGGAAATATCCGAGGCCGTGGCGGTCGACCATATGCTGTACGCCATGCGCAGCCGCCGATGGGATTATTTGTTTCCCTGGCCGATGAGGTGGGTGATCCGCCTGGCCAGGGTGCTGCCCAAGCCGGTCACGTTGTGGGTGTTGCGTAAGGAGTTGCCAGGCGCGCAGGCGGTTGACAGGCGTTATGAGCCGGCCGTGCCGCTGAATAAAACCGGCTGATCCTCAGTGCTGGCGCCGCTCGCTCGGCAAGCAGTTGGCTATAGGATGCTCAAGCCTGTAGCACATCGCCTTGCCGAGGGTTTTACAGGTGCAGCACCTTGAATCGGGCAATTTGATTGCCGTTACCCACACCGACAATGGGCCAAGACGATGCGCACGACACCCTGTAAAAACTGTGGAGAGTTTTACTCGTTTTATTTAAGCCCTATTGGGTCAGGTAATCCGCAACGAGCTTGTCCAAAAATAGGAACAGCTTCTGGTTCATCTCGTCGTAGTTGTTCTGCCGCAATGCTGCTGGCTGTTGGACAAACCTGCGGTCAGTCAATGTCGCCAGTTCCGTTTCAGAGGCTTGGATCAACAAGTCCACAACGCCTTGGGTGAGTTCCATATGGCACTGAAAGCCGTATACCAAGTTGCTGTACTCAACGATCTGGCGCGGACAGCCTTCACTGTACGCAATGATCCTGGCATTCCCGGTGAGGCCAGGCATGTCGTTGTGCCAATGACCGACGTCCAGCGTCTTGCCGAAATGGGAAAACTTTGGATTCGCCAAGCCTTCCTCGGTCAGGTGAATAGGGAATTTGCCGATTTCTTTCTCGGGGCTGTGTGCGAAAGGCGCATTCAGCGCTTCGCCGATCAGTTGCGAACCCAGGCAAACACCGACGACCGCCCGACCGCTTGTGATGGCTTTGTTGATGAGTTCGCGCTCGGCCAATGCGTTGAAATGGGCGCATTGCTCAAGCGATGTGCCAGGGTCCTGGGGCCCGCCTAGCACAACCAATAGGTCGAATGAGGCGGCGTCGTCCGGGAGGACGGCATATTCGTATACGCGTGAATAGGTTGCTTGATAACCCCGGGCGTTTACCCAGTCCTCAAACGCACCCGGTGCTTCGAAGGACTCGTGCATCACAAAATGGACTTTCAACGGTTTACCCTCAGGTTCCAGATAGGTTCAAGGTGACTTCAGAACACAGGGTGATCTTAATGACACGTAGTGTCATATGCAAGTCAAGTGTCATGACTTTCAAGGTCGATGGCGGTTCAACTGAGAATTGTGCGCAAGAAGCTGGAAATAACCCTGGAGCAACGGGCCGCGCTCATTCGGCCACGCTGCCTTCAAGGAGCACCTGGGAGAGTCATGTCTTGTCCCACTGGAAAACATCAACTCAGGCTGGCAGTGCCGTATTGACCCGCAGTCGTGGTTGCCGTAACGGCGCATTGATGGATTTTCAGGGCACCAGTTCACTGGGTGACAGACCGTATTCGCCCAACGAGTAGAGCAATGTTCCATAACCCAGTTGGTCATATCCGCCACTGTTTGGACCGTAATCCCCACCACCGCCTTCCACCTGGACTTTATGCGCGAAGGCTTTCACGTTCGGCGCCGTCAGGCCTTTAAACACCACGTAGTGGTTGTAGAGCAGTTCCCAGATCGGACGGATGTCGCCGCGATGCTCTGCCGAAATAACGCTTTGCTGGAAACTGCTGTTGATAAAGGGTGTAAACGGCACGTCCTGGCCCAGGTTGTATTTGGCCACATACTCGGCGCCTTGCAGTACGCGGTTGTTCTGATAACCGAACAGATCATCGCCCTGGCTCCAGGCCATTTGGCAGAAACTGCCGAGCAAGGCAATGTCGAGCAGGGTGTGCGCCTGGTCACGCCCGCTTTCCTGGACCTGGCCGAGACCATTGCCGTAGAGCTTCCACACCACGTGTTCAATGGAACCGTTGCCGGCGCCATGTTTGAAGTAGTTGACCGCTTCATCATAGATATCGCGGCGGTCGGTCAGCACGCCAATTGCCAGCATCGCGTTCATGTTGGCCAGGTCCCAGTTCGCCCAATAGTGATCGACCAACGCGTTATTGTGATGCGCCAGGAAGTCATGGTTCATCGGGTAGAAGACCGTGAGCATCATGTGCTGGAACTGACGAAAGTCCGCAGCCTTCCACTTCGAATAACCGCGCAATAATTCTGCGGCATTGGCGAGTTGGTAACCGTACAGGCCTGATGCCAGGAATCGGTCCGAGGTGCCCTCAATGGCCGTGAGGGTGGTGGACCACTGGTTCAACAACGCCACGGCTTTGTCGGCATACGCGGGGTCGCCCGAGAGCTGCCAGCGCAGTGCCAATGCGTACGCTGCAGCAGCATCGTTGAATAACCTGGCGTAGTTTTCCGGATGCTGGCCATCCGCGCCCCGATACACCACCGCGACCGGGCTCGGGTTCCAGGCCAGTGATGCGTGTCGGTTGGCGATCAGCTTCTGCCAACCGGCCAGCCACGGTTGGTTATGGTTGGCGAGTTTTTCGCGGATGCGTATGAAGTCCTGTTCGGTCTGCAACAGGCCTGGGTGGACGAACGCGGAGGCTTGAGCGCCGATACTCATCGACAGTGCGCCAAGCAGCACGGCCCCGAGGCTTATGCGCTGGATAGTGCGCTTTGCCTTCAACGAAAAAATCATGGTGTGTTCGCCTTGATGTGTGAATGTTTACGCGGTGTGAACAGCAATACGTACAGCACGGGGATCAACCCCAGAGTGACCAACGTGCCCAGTGCCAGGCCGCCCATCAGCGTGATCGCCATGCCTTCCCACAGTGGCCCGGCAAACAGCATCAGCGGCACCAGCCCGATAATGCAGGTCAGTTTGGTCATGATGATGGGGCGCAGGCGTTTGACGGCGGCATTCACCACAGCCTCGTACACCGGCAAGCCCTCGTGGAGTTCCGCTTCGATACGTTCGAGCAACAGCACCGCGTTGTTCACGATAATCCCCGCCAGGGACAACAGCCCGAAGGTGGCCATGAAGCCGAACGGGTAGCCGGTGATCAGCAGCGCAACAGCCACGCCGATCAGGACGAAGGGGATCGCCGAGACCACAATCAGCAGCTTGCGAAACGAATTGAACTGCCAGACGAACAGCAACAGCATGGCGATCAGCGCGTGGGGCAGGTATTGCAGCAACGCCTGGTTGGCATCCGCCGAGTCTTCGATCTCGCCGCCCAGTTCAATGCGGTAGCCCGGCGGCAGGGGCAATGCCGCCACCTGTGGCGCCAACTGCTCGACGATGGAAGTCGCCGTCAAAGAAGGGTTATGTCCGACCACGGTAATGGCGCGTTCCTGATTGCGCCGCATCAGCGTCGAAGGTTCGCTCGACGCGACGATGCGGGCAACGGCCGCCAACGGCACGGGCGGTGAACCGTCGGCCGGATAGACCAGGATGCCGCGCAGATCGGGGGAGGCATCGGTTGTGGTCGACGGCTCGCGCACTACCAGCGGGACGCGGGTCTGGTTGTCCTGCAACGACGACACCTGCTGGCCGCCGAAATGCAGTTGCAACGCCTGGGCAATGGCTTGGGTGTCGACCCCGGCTCGGCGCGCGCTGTGCTGGTCGACCTCGACGGTATAGCGCGTCAGGCGGGTGCTCCAGTCATTGCGCACATCCAGTGTGCCTGGCACGTTACGCAGGGCTTTTTCGATCTGGCCGGCGAGGTTGCGCAGTACCTGTTCGTCCGGGCCCAGCACGCGATAGATCGCGACACCGGCCTCGGTGGTGCCCAGGGAAAAACGCTTGGGCTCGGCGCGCAGTTCCGGGTGTTGCTCGAGCAGATAGCGGCGCGTGTTAGCAATCACCGCATCGATATCCGTACCGCTTTTGACGCTGACGGTAAAGTACGCGGTTTCCGGTGCCGGCAAAGGCGGGTTGAGGCCCAGCACGATACGCGGCCCGCCATCGCCGACGTAGCCGATGCTGTCGGCCACCTGGGGTTCCTTGCTCAGCCACAGGCTGATCTCGCGCACGCTCTGCAAGGTCTTGCGCGAACCGCTGCCGGGCTCCAGGGTGATGGGCACCTGGAACTGCAAGCGGTCGGACTGAGGCAGAAAGTCATAGGGCACGCGCATCAGTTCGAAGATCGCGGCGCCCAGTAACACCAACATGGCAATCAGAAACAGCACCTTGTGTTGCAACACCCGGCGAATGACCGCCCGATAACCTCGGTAAAAACCGCTGTCGTAGCTGTCCTCTGCGGCCTTATGGCGTGGGGGCTTGGCAAAATACAGGCACAGCAGCGGCGTGACGGTAATGCTCAACAGCCACGAGCCGAGCAGGGTCAGGGCCAATACGACGGCCAATGAACGCAGGTATTCATTGGTGCTGGTCTGGCCGAGAAAGAACGGCGAGAACGCCAGCACAATCACCAGCGACGAGGTCAGCAATGGAATCGCCAGGGTGCGCCCGGCGTCCTCACAGGCCTGGCGCCGATCCTCACCGGCGTGCAGCCGGCGTTCGATGTCCTCGGCGATCACAATGCCGTTGTCCACCAGCAAGCCGAGCGCGAGGATGATTGCGGCGATCGACACGGTTTGCAGCTCGACCCCGAGCATGCGCATGGCGATCAACGTACCGAGGATGGTCAGCGGCACAATCGCGCCCACCACCAACCCGGTGCGCCAGCCCAGGAACAGCATGACCACGGCCATGACGATGACCACGGTTTCGATCATCACATGCTTCATCTTGGCCATTTGCTGATCGACCACATCCGCCTGGAACGTCACCCTATGGGTGCTGAAACCCAACGGCAGTTGCTCCTCCAGCTGGGCCAAGCGCTCGCGCAAGGCCACGCCGAATTGATGAACGTTCTGTCCTGGCGCCATCGACACTGCCAGCACCACGGCGTCCTGGCCTTGATACACCGCAGCGGTCTGGGGCGGGTCGGTAGCCATGACCGAGATCTGCGCGATGGCGCCGAGTGCTACCGATTGCGCGGTGCCGTCGGCGCCGGGCAGTTGGATCGGCAACTGGCGCAGTTGCTCCACGTTGAGCACTTCGCCGGTCACGGTCAGGGTGGTGATCTGCCCGCCAATGTCGGCGATACCGCCGGGCGCCAGCACGTTCTGTTGCTGCAATTGCTGGAACAACTGCTGCGGGGACAAGCCCAGCCCCGCCAGGCGCTGCGGGTTGAAGTCGATTGACACCTGCTGGTCCTGCACGCCGTGCAGCGTCACCTGGCCGATGCCCGGTAACCCGCCCAACTGGTCGCGCAGGCGTTTGAGCGGTCCGCGCATCTCGCTCATGCTGTAGCCGGGCGCGGTAATCGCGATGGACGCGACGGCGACACGCCCGAAATTATCGTCGACGAACGGCCCCTGGGTGCCCGCTGGAAAGCTGGCGCCGGCCTCGGCGACTTTATTGCGTACCTGCTGCCACAGCACGCCCAGGTCCTTGATTTCATCGCGGGCCGTCACCTGGATGATCACGCTGCCAGGGTGGACGGTGGTCACGATGTTTTTGATCTGCGACAGCTCGCGCAGTTTTTCTTCGGTGGGGCGGGCCAGCAACTCCTCGGCGCGTTCGCTGGGCAGACCGGGGAACTGGATACTCACCAGCGCATCGCGGATCGTCACAGAGGGTTCTTCCTGAGTCGGGAAACTCAGGAATGTGGCCACGCCTGCAAGCAGGATCAACAAGGCAGTGAATAAGGTCAGGCGGCTCGCGCCCAGGGCGTGACGGGTCAGGTTGATCATTCGGGTGTGCTCAAACGGCTGGAGGGCGAGAGCAGGTTGACGGGCTGGCCGTCGGTGAGGAACGCCACGCCGGTGACGACCACTTGCTCGCCGTCCTTGAGGCCGTTGTCGATGGCGACACGGCCCTGGTCGATCAGGCCGATCCTGATCTCACGCAGGGCGACCTTGCCCTGGGCCGGGTCATAGACGAACACCTGTACCTGGCCTGCGTCGCCACCCATGCGCAGCGCCTGGGTCGGAATCGACAGCGTGAGCGCGGCGGGGGCCGCCAACCGTACGTTGAGGTTCACGCCGCTGGGGAGCGCGAGGTCGCGGGCGTTCAGGCGGAAACGCGCGCTTTGCAACAGGCCGTTCTGTGCACGCGTCGATAGGCCTTCGAGTATCAGCGGCAGGCTTGAGCCGGGTGCTGCCGGGTCGTTGGCGACCGCGTGGTCGCCAGGCTTGAGGCCGGCGGCCTGTTCCACCGGGATTTGCACGATGACTTGTAACGCGCCGCCGGCCTCCAGTTCCATCACCACCTGGCCGGGCGACAACTCGCTGTACAACTGCGCGGGTCTGGCCACGACGCGGCCATCAAACGGCGCGACGAGTTGGCCCTGGCGTTGATCGCGTCGTACCAGGTCCAGCGCCGCTTCATCGGCGGTCTGCTGTGCAACGGCGGCCTGCCACGCAGCGTCGGCTTGCTCCACGGCGCTGGCCGCGACGCTGCCCTGGGCGAATAGCTGTTGCTGGCGGTCCTTGTTGCGCTTGCGCTCGCCGGTTTGCGCCACGCTGGCGAACAAGGCCGCTTGCGATTGTTTCAGACGTAACCGCACGGCTGCCGTGTCCAGGCTTGCCAGCACCTGGCCTTGTTTTACGCTATCGCCGACGTCGACGTTCAGCGCCACCAGGCGGCCCGCGCCTTCGAAGGCCAGGGCCGCGCGTTGGCGCTGGCGCACCACACCGGTCAACGGCGCAACGTCGGCCTCTGCCGCATGCACGCTGGTGACTTTCACCGACCTTACGGCCGGCTCCGGCATCGGTTCCTCGCGCGAACAGGCCGCCACCATCAGGCAGGCAACGCCAAGCAACAGGGGACGGCCCCAAGGACGGAACAACTGAGCAAAACCCTGCATGCCTGGCGCCTCGTTATCAGAAGGTGTAGTTGATGGCGAACATGCCCAGGCCGGCGCTTTCACGTCGGACCAGCGGGCTGTTACGCGCCTGGTCGGCGTACTGGGTCAGCGTCAGGCTGGCCAGCGTCGACCAATGCGCGTCCAGGCTGTGCTGCCAGTTCAAGGCGGCGGAGTAGGCGTAAATCCCGGCATCGGCGTCGTAGCGCCCATAGAGTGAACGTTGGCTCTGCGCCTGGGTGACGCCAAAGAAGGTCTGGTTGTAGCGGCCATCACCGGCATGGGCGTCGATGTCCAGGGCCAGGGTGTCGCTGCCTGTGTGGAATAAAATGCCTTCCAGGCCGAATCGGTAACGGTTGCCGCGATGTTCGCCGGCCATGCGCAGTTCGGCTTCGCCACTGGCCGACAGCCAGTCAAGCAGTTGCTGGCTGAGGGTGAAGTCGGCGACGGTGGCGCCGTTGACATCGCCCATGCCGTTCAGTTCGCGGTCGCCCGGGCGGCTGGTGCTGTCCTTTTCCTTACGGCCCAGGTCGTAGTTGATCGCCGCGCTGGCGCCAAAGCCGCTGTCGGATTGAAATTGCAGGCCCACACCACGGGTGGTGTCGGCGAACAACACGCCGTGCTGGATGCTGAACATCGGCAGCACAAGCGCGCGGTAACGGTCGGCACCCATGTAGCGCGGCGTGACACCCATGCCAAGGCCCAGGGTGGCGGTGGTCTTGTCGGCTGCCGGGCTGGCGTCGGCCGCCTGTGCCGGGGCCGCCAGCGTGCAGGCCATCAAGACGGCGCCCCACAGCACGGTGCGGGTAGGGGGAGTGTTCAAGTTCATGGTGAAGCCCTTTCAACGGAGGAAAATAACGGTGCGCCGGACAGCGCGCGATACAGCGCCAGGCGGTTGAACAACAACTGGTAGGTGGCCTTGCGTAATTCGATGGCCGATTCAGTCAGGCGAATGGCCGCCGCCGGGTGCTCCGACCGTGCCGCCGCACCGGCGACAATCTGTTGGTCAAGACGCTTGGTCTTCAATGCGCTCAATGCCGCCAGATCAATTTGCGTGGCGGCGTTGGCCAACGCTTGCTGACGTTGAGTCAACAGGTCGGCGATTTCGCGGAAGGCGTCCTGCACGGTCTTTTCGTATTGGGCGACGGCGGACTGTTGGCGCGCGGTGGCGAGGTCCAGGTTGGCCTGGTTGCGGCCACCGTCGAACAGCGGCAGGTTCAGTTGCGGGGTGAACAGCCAGGCGCCGCTGCCGGATGAAAACAAGGTGTTCAAGCGCGGGCTGGCGATGCCCGCGCCGGTGCTCAAGGTAATCGAGGGGAAGAACGCCGCACGCGCGGCGCCGATGTTGGCGTTCGCGGCGCGCAGCGCTTGTTCGCACTGGCGCACATCAAAGCGCTGCAACAGCCGCTGGGATGAGAGCTCGATCAGCCAGGGCGGAGTCTCCAAGTCAATTGCGGGGTCTGTCGCGGTAGCGGTCGAAGGCGCGGCCTGATAGCCGCTGACCCACGCCAACGCCTGTCGTGCACTGGCGTGATCGGCGCTTGCGTTCTGCCATTGCTGGGTGGCACGCCGAACTTCCATGCGCTGGCTGTCGACCATGTCCTGGGCGATGAGGCCCTGCGTTTGCTGGCCGACGAAAACGCTCAGCAACTGGTTCTGATTGTCGAGCATGGACTGCGTGTCGGCCTGCACGCCTGCCTGCAAGCGCTCCTGCAAATACAGGCGCGCCACTTCAACGATCAGCGCCTTGCGCGCGGCGAGGGCGCCGTAGCGCGTGGCCAGGTAGTCATGCTGCGCCGCTTCGGACAGGCTGCGCACCCGGCCGAAAAAATCCAGCTCGAAGTCCGAGATCCCCACGGAGGCCACCGCGATGTCCTGCCCATAACGCTCGTCGGCAGCCTTGTCGTGCAAGTGCTGGCGGTTGCGTTGCAGCCCCAGGGCCACGGTGGGCAGACGATCGGCGCGGGAAATGCCGTACCGGGCGCGGGCTTGCTCTACGCGCAGCAACGCCAGGCGCAGGTCACGGTTGTAGTCCAAGGCTTGTTCAACCATCGCCTGCAACTGCGCCGATGGGTCCAGGCCGGCCAGCAGTTGTTTTTCCTCTTCGCTAAGCGCTTCTACGCTGTTGATCGTGGAGGAGGGCGTGCCCGTTACCCGTGTGCCTTGCAGGTTGTCCGGCACCGGCAACGCGGGCGTCTGGTACATCGGCGCCAGCGAACAGCCGGTCAGCATGCCGACCAGCAGCAAAACCGCGCCGAGGCGTTCGGGCGGCTGGATAGGCTTGGACAGCGGGGCGGTGGTCGGCATAGGATCGGTTCGCGAAAGTCGGGCGTAGGGCAATACTGCCCGTGGACTCTCAATAAACCGTTCGCGAATTATCAAGGTTTCATCAAGAGGCTTCTTTGTGTCAGGAAAACGTATCCTCATCGTCGAAGACGACGCTGACAGCGCCAACATTCTCGAAGCCTATCTGCTGCGGGACGGTTTTGAGGTGGCCCTGGCCGAAGACGGCCAGCGCGGTCTGGACCTGCACAAAAGTTGGCGTCCCGATCTGATCCTGCTGGACGTGATGCTGCCGCGCTTGAGTGGCACTGAGGTGTTGTCTGCGGTAAGGCGCAGCAGTGACACGCCCGTGATCATGGTCACGGCCATGGGCGACGAGCCGGAAAAACTCGGCGCCTTGCGCTATGGCGCCGACGACTATGTGGTCAAGCCCTACAGCCCGCGCGAGGTGGTGGCGCGGGTGCACGCGGTGTTGCGGCGCACCATGGGCAGCCAGCCGGTGGAACAGCTGTTGCGCCATGAAAACCTGCGAGTGGACCTCGTCGCCTTTACCGCGGCCATTGAACATCGGGATGCACCCTCGCAGCTGCTGGACCTGACGCCCACGGAGTTCAAATTGTTAGTCACCTTGCTGAAGACACCCTCCAAGGCGTTCACCCGTGATGAGCTGCTGGAAATCTGCCTGCCGGAAAGCGAAGCCCTGGCTCGCGTCGTCGACACCCATGTGCACAACCTGCGGCGCAAGCTCGAAACCCATGGCGTCGCCGGGGTACTGGTGACGGTGCGCTCCATCGGCTATCGGTTCAGGTGAACACTATGCTTGAGAACTCACGGGTCAACGACAAACCCTTGTGGCGCTGGGTCGGCATGCGCATGAGCCTGCTGGCGATTGGCGCGGTGGTGGTGATTGCCATTTGCATGTGGATCAACTTCAGGCTGTCGGACCGGTATTTTTTGCAGCACCTGCCGCCAGCGGCGCGCGAGGAATTGCTGCAGCTGCGCGCCGAACCGCAGCTAAACGAAAAACGTCTGCGTCAACTGGTTGCCGAATATTATCCGGTGGAATTCTTCCAACCGGACATGGCCAACCGAGACTGGCTGATTCTGGCGTGCCTGGTGCTGGCGGCTATTCCGATCATCATCGTCTGTGGTTTGTGGTTTTCGCGACCCTTGTCCAGCCAGTTCTCGGCGATTGCCCAGGGCGCAAGGCGGGTCGCCGGCGGTGATTTCCTGACGCGCCTGCCGGTTCACCGCGACGCACCCGATGAGCTGCAGCGCCTGATCAGTGACTTCAACAGCATGACCACGCAACTGCAGCGCTATGAGCGTGATGTACGCGAGTCCAGCGCGGTCATCGCCCATGAACTGCGCACGCCATTGAACGCCGCCATGGGCCGCGTGCAGGGCATGCTCGATGAGGTATTCCCCAGCGATACCGCGCAGTTGGGCATGGTCAAACGGCAGCTCGATCAACTGCGCAAACTGGTGGATGACCTGCACTTGTTGTCGATGGCCCGTGCCGGCCGTTTGGTGCTGGAGCGCAGCGATTTTTCCCTGGCGGCCCTGGTCGCCGAGCGCCTGGCCTGGTTCCAGCCGCAGCTGGATGAGGCCGGCGTGCGCACCCAGATCAGTATTGCCGACGGGTTTCGTCTGCATGCCGATCGCGATCGCCTGGGCCAGGTGATCAATATCCTGGTGGATAACCTGCTGCGCTACGCGGCCGGGGGAGGCGAATTGAGTGTGCTGGCGCGTCGCGTCGAAGACCGTGTAGTGATAGAGATCGGTGACCGTGGCCCAGGGATCGAGGCACAGCACCTGGACAGCGTATTTGACCGCTTCTGGCGAGCGGAGCGCTCGAGGGCGCGTTATTCGGGCGGCAGCGGGCTGGGCTTGTCCATCGCTCGTGCAATCTGCCAGGCCCATGGCGGGGCCGTTACCGCCAGCAACCGCGCCGAAGGGGGTACGCTGATCCGGGCGGAGTTTCCGCTGTAGTTTTTCGGGTTTATAGCTATTTCTGGATAACTATTTAAATATAGGTAATTATGCCGTTAATGGCGGTCATCCGAGCGCCTGCATTGACGGAGTATTGCCATGGCGAACGGTGATCATCGATTCGAGCGAATCCTTCTGACCAATGACGACGGCATCGATGCCCCCGGGCTCAAGGTGCTGGAGCGTATCGCGTGCCAACTGGCGAATGAGGTCTGGGTCGTCGCGCCCTTGCTTGATCAAAGCGGCACCTCTCATTCGTTGAGCCTGCACGCCCCCCTGCGCTTGAGCTATCACGGAACACGCCGGTTTGCGGTCACCGGCACACCCGGTGACTGCATTGCCGTAGCGCTCGGGCATCTGCTCAGTCATGACAAGCCGGACCTGATTTTATCCGGTGTGAATCGCGGGGCGAACCTGGGCACGGAAACGGTGTTTTCGGGCACCGTCGGCGCCGCGATGACCGGGTTACTGTCGGGGATTCCCTCCCTCGCGCTGAGCCAGGCGTTTACCGACCGCACCGCTGTGCCTTGGGGAAACGCGCTGACCCACGGCGCGTCCGTCATTGAGCAACTCATGGCGATGGAATGGCCGCAGGACGTTTGCCTGAACGTTAATTTTCCCAGCTGTGCACCCGGTGCCGTACTGCCGCTTAAGATCACGCGCCAGGGCAGGGGGCGCTTGGAGGGAGTGTCCATGCGCTCGGGAGATGACCCGCGCGGCCTGGAATACCATTGGCTTCAATTGGAGCGGCATCAGGGGGCTGATGAGCCAGGCACCGAAACGGCGGAAAATCTTGCGGGGCACATTACAGCAACGCCTTTGCAGTTCGAGCGCACGCACGCGATCGCAAGCGTGGTATCTGAAAAAACGCTTCAGCGCTCCTCGTCGCGGCCATAGTGGCTGAGCTTGTCCATCAGCAGCCCGGCCGCGTCCAATTGCTTGCGTTCCGCGCTCGTCAGGCATGCGTTCGCTGCTTCAGCCAGCCACTCATCCCGGCGCTGACGGCTTGCCTGCAAAACGGTCTGGCCTTGTTCCGACAGCCCGATCCAGGTGCGCCTGCGATCTTCGGTATCTGGCGTGCGAGTAATCAGGTTTCGTGCTTCCAAGTCCTTCAACAGCGCCGCAAGATTGGACGAACGAATGTTTTCTGCCTCGGCAATTTTTGACGGCGTTGCCGTGCCGTCCATTTGATCTATCGCGCTCAGCACCAGCATCTGCGACCAGGTCTCGGGATGATTCTGCGCCTCTTGGCGCAGACGCTTGTTCAAGCGCGTCAAGCGCCCGCGAAACAGTGAAATATCCATGCTGCGGTACCGTGGAAAAAACCTATGAGATTGTAACCAAATCGGGCGCGGTGCGCTGCGGTTGCCTTCGCGTGCCCGGTTAGACGTGTCGAGGGCTTTGATGAGAAGCGCAAGGGTCATACTCATTTTAAGGTCACCCTCGCGCAATCTTGCTCCGCAGTGACGCTTCGCGTTCAGCATTTTGAGCGTTCGGCGCAGCATTCACCAACGTCAGGTTCGCGGCGATATAGAACCCCTGGACCCTACGTTTTTTCTCTTCGTACTCGCAGAGCACTAGCTCGGTGTTTGGCAATTGCGAGGTGTCCAGTGCAGGTTTGACCAGCATTCTCTTGCCCCCCGAGCGCAGGCGCACATATTGCCCAGGCTCGAAGGTGCTCACGGGTGCGTCTCGGCAACGGCCAGCTGCGTCGGGTTTCCCCATGCGCCGCCCAGGGCGGTGTACAGATTGACGTCCGTTATCAACTGCGCCAAGCGGTCAGTGATCAGCGCCTGTTTGGAGGAGAACAACGAGCGTTGTGCATCGAGAAATACCAGGTTGCTGTCCACGCCGATACGATAACGGCGTTGCGCAAGGTCGTAATATGTCTGGTTTGCCCGCACCAGATCAGACTGCGCGCGCAGTTGGTCGTTATAGGTCTGGCGGGCCGCCAGGCCATCGGCCACTTCCTGGAACGCCGTCTGGATGGCTTTTTCATACTGGGCGACGCCGATGTCCTTTTGCAGCTTGGCGTAGTTGAGGCTCGCGCGCAGGCTGCCGGCGTTGAAAATCGGCAGGTTGATTTGCGGCTGGAACGTCCAACTGCCCGAGCCGCCCTTGAACAGGCTGGACAGTTGAGCGCTGGACGCACCGGCATTGGCGGTCAGGCTGACACTGGGGAAAAACGCCGCGCGGGCGGCGCCGATATTGGCGTTGGCGGCTTTGAGCCGATATTCGGCTTGCAGGATATCGGGTCGGCGCTGCAGTAGATCCGACGGCAGGCCCGCGGGCACTTGGGCGATCAGGTCGCCGGCCAGCGGCCGGACCGGCAGGGACTCGGGCAACGCGGTGCCGACCAGCAGCGTCAAGCTGTTGCGGTCCTGTGCGACTTGGCGTTCATAGCGGGCCATGTTGGAGCGGGCACTCTCGACGCTGGTCTGCGCCTGCGCAGCGTCCAGCGAGGACGCCACGCCCTGATCCAGGCTGCGCGTGGTCAGGCGCAGGCTTTCCTCGTAGGAGGCCAGGGTCTGGCGCGTCAGTTCCAGTAGTTCCTGGTCGGCACGCCAGGTCAGGTAGGCGTTGGCGACGCTGGCCACCAGGCTCAGTTGCGCACTGCGCTGCGCTTGCTCAGTGGCCAGGTATTCCTGCATTGCCTGTTCACTGAGGCTGCGCACGCGCCCGAAGAAATCCAGTTCATACGAACTGATGCCCAGCGTTGCCGAGTAGGTAGAGGTTATCGCCGGCTTGCCTGTTTTTGTGATGCTCGCCGGTACCCGCTGACGGTTGCCGCTGCCATTCGCAGAAATAGCCGGGAACAGATCTGCACGCTGAATCTGGTATTGCGCGCGGTATGCCTCGACGTTCAGGGCCGCCACACGCAGGTCGCGGTTCTGCGTCAGGGCAGTCTGAATCAGTTGCTGCAACGCCGGGTCGTGAAACAACGCGCGCCAATCCTGGCGTGCAGCGTCTTGACCGACCGCGCCTGCGCCAGCGGCATAGGCTGGGCCTTGTGGGTACTCAGACGCGACTGGCGCCGCAGGCTGGTGGTAATCGGGGATGAGCGAGCATCCCCCCAACGTCACTGCAACCGTCACCAGGGAGAAAGCAAACTTGTTCATTGGCCAGCCTCATTTGAAGGGGAGCACGGGTTACAACCCGTTTCTTGAGTGGTGCTAGGCGCCGACCATCCATTTGGTCAATCCGTGTCGGCCGCTCACCCCAAGCTTTGCGGTTGCACGCTTGAGATAGGTTTCGATAGAGCTGTTTTTGAGGTGCAGTTTTTGCGCTATTTCCGGCACCGTTCCGCCGTTGAGCAAGCCCAGGCAAACTTCCTGTTCGCGGGTCGACAACGTGATGTCGCAGAGGGCCAGGCGCTTTTGAAACTCGCGTTGAATGTGCGTCGGTTCCTGATCGGCAATCGGGGTCGCCATCCAACTGCCCATTTTGCGCAGCGTGCTCTGACGACTGAACTGGGCATAGCTTTCAATCAGCGGCAGCAGGGCATCGGAGAGATTCTTGAGTTGCGACAATTGGCTCAGGGAATAGTCTTTATGCGTGTGCGATCGATACAGGTTCACCACGCAGCGCCGGTTGCCGTCGCGTGACACCAGCGCACACTGGTGCGTGGCATTCCGCGAGGCCTTGCTTGCCGCGCCTCTGGTGCGTGTTTTCTGACGGATCAGCAGCGAGCCTTCCATGTCCAGCATCTCCTTGAGCAGCGAGTCGTTGGCGGTGGGGCGCAAAGCGTCGGGCGCGGGAATGTCGGCAGGGTCGCCGGCGCTGCCCAGGGCCTTGATATCGATCAGGTGAGTATTTGACTTATCAAAGGTCCATTCGCTGAGCGTCAACGCCGTGACCGGCACAAGCTTGTCGATCAGCTTAAGCATGTTGAGTGCAAAGTGATCCTGATCAGTGCTGGAAATCAGCTCACCGAGGATGAAGTAGAAGTGCGGGCTTTCCGCATTTCGAATGCTGCTTAAATCCATAGTGCAATCATCCTTGATAGCCACGTTTTTATAAGTTGGGGGGTGGGCGATCAGCGCTGCCATCGTTCACTCCTGAAGGGCCTGGCTCGGGTCCGTATTAGGCCCATTCATTGTGTGCCGGTCTGTAATGGAAAGCGGGGACATTCAGGCCACGCCGGCGTGGCGACCGCGTATTTGCCTCGGTCAGTGTTTTGTACAGGCTTTCTGGGACAGCCGATTTGCGGGCAATCCGTACACTTGGCGGCTCCGGCACCCCGGCCGGATGCAGTGTTTTGCCTGACGGGCCAGACCCGGTCTTGAGTGTATTTGAGGAGTTAATCCATGAACAAAGAGCATGAGAAGCCGCCCAAGCCGGGCTCGGTCTTGCGCCTGCTTTGGCAAAACCATCCCTGGCTGGCCTTCTTTTCACTGGTCACTGGCATCATCAGCGGCGTGGCGGCAATTGCGGTGGTCAACGTAATCAACTTGGCGATCTACGAGCAAGGGTCGCGGGTGCACTTGTTGTATTGGTTCGTCGGTTTGAGTGTGGTGGCGCTGGCGTTCCGTAACGGGGCGACCTTGTTTCCCGCCTACGCCAACATGAAGTTGATGACACGCTTGCGCATTGCGTTGTGCCAGAAAATCCTCTCGTCGCCCCTCGAAGAAGTTGATCGGCGCGGCCCGCCCAACGTGCTGACGCTGTTGACCACCGACATTCCGCAGCTCAATGCAACGCTGCTGGTAATGCCGGTGATGCTGGTGGAGTCCACAGTGTTCATGTTCGGCCTGGCCTACCTGGCTTACCTGTCATGGACGGTGTTTGCGCTGACCCTGGCACTGCTGGCGGTCGGCGCGATGCTGTACGTCTTCCTGTTCCTTGGCGGCGTCAAGTTCACCGGCCGCGTGCGTGATGAGTTCACCGCGTTCAACGAGCACACCCACGGCCTGGTGTTCGGCCTCAAGGAACTCAAACTCAACGGCATTCGCCGGCGCTGGTTTGGCCGCTCCGCCATCAAAGAGTCGTCCACGCGGGTCGCACGCTTCAACTTTATCGAGCACATGTGGTACCTCGGTGCCGAGAACATGGGGCTGGTCACCCAGTCATTGCTGATTGGCAGCCTGGTTTTCGTTTTGCCATTGTTGATGGTCACCAGCAGCCAGGTGCTGACCGCCAGCGTCTTGACCGTCATGTACATCCTCGGACCGCTGGGCTTGTTGATCAGCACCATGCCGGTCATGGCGCAAGGCCGGGTGGCGATCAACCGTCTCGCCGAGTTTGGCTTCTTTATCAACGAGCACCATGCCGAGCAGGGCGAGTCGGATAACACCAATGTGCTGCGCCTGGAACACAAGAAGCACTGGCACCAGATCGCGCTCAAAGGCGTAGTGATGAACTATCGCGGCGCGGATGCCGAGAGCGGTTTTGCGCTGGGGCCAGTCGACCTGACCATCAATAGCGGTGAGTTGATCTACATCATCGGTGGCAACGGTTGCGGCAAAAGCACCCTGGTCAAGGCGTTGTGCGGTCTATATGTGCCCCAGGCCGGGCAGATCCTGCTCGATGGCGTCGCCGTCAACGATGAGACCCGCAGTGATTACCGCGACCTGTTTTCTGCCGTGTTCAGCGACTTCCATTTGTTTAACCGGCTCATTGGTCCGGAAGGCGAGGAGGTTAATCCGGAACTGGCTCAGAAGTACCTCGCCGCCTTGGGGTTGGCCGACAAAATCAAGATCGAGGGGTTGGGGTATTCCACCACCAAAGAGCTGTCCTACGGTCAACAAAAACGCCTGGCGCTGGTGTGTGCCTACATGGAAGACCGCCCGGTGTATGTCCTCGATGAATGGGCGGCGGATCAAGACCCACCGTTCAAGCGTTTCTTCTACGAGGAGTTGCTGCCGGAACTAAAACGTCGTGGCAAGACCGTGCTGATCATTACGCATGACGATCAATACTTCCAATTGGCTGATCGCGTTGTGAAGTTGGTCGATGGCCATATTGTCTCCGATGTAAACCTGGTCGCCCAAGACCGTCGCGCCTGATCCTGGCATCGCCGTAACCTGTCCCCAAGCACGCCGCCGGCAACCTTTTTGGTTGTCGGTTTCGTGCTTTTTTATCTTAAAAAAATTATATAAAACAGCTAGTTAAATTTTTAATTGCGAAATAATTCAATGTCCGCCGATTGTCCGGGTTTCAGGTGACATACAGTCCAAAGTGCCAGTGCTTAAATTTGCCAATAAGGTCGTCAGGTGACGGGTGGGCGGCTGTTTTTATCGGAATTAAACTGTCGGGTGCGGGACTTTAATTAATTTTAAGTCTGACCTTTTCCACACTTCCTGATCTTGTTCGCCTCAACTTCCCTCGCTGCTGCGCTGTGACCCAGGCGGCACTGACAAAACTCTGAGAAGGCATTTATGAAACGTTTTTCTGCAGTGGCCCTGGGCGACTTTGTCGCGAAAAAAATCCCGTCATGCAACCTTGCCTTAATCGGTTTTGTCGCGCAGGTGACCGCATGAATTCGTCCCTGCAGCCACCGCAGACCTTCCCCCTGACCGCCGCGCAGAAAGCGATCTGGCTGGACCAGATCAGCCAGGGTGATTCGCCGCTGTACAACATCGGCACCTACCTTGAACTTAACGGTCCGGTGAGCCCGGAGCGGATGCACCGTGCTGTCGAAGTACTGGTGGCCAAGCATGATACCTTGCGCCTCACGCTGCTGGACGCTACCGATGCCGATGGCGTCCCCCTGCAATGCATTGCGCCTGCCGTGCCGACGGCGGTGCCGCTGTTTGATGTGTCTGAACAGGCCGATCCTGTCGGCGCTGCGTTGGCATTGATGGAGGAGCACATGGGCCGGGCGTTTTCCCTGACCCAGGCGCCGCTGTTTCGCTTTTTCCTGATCAAGCTGGGCGAGGCGCATTACTACTTCGCCAACCAGGCCCATCACCTGATTCTCGACGGCTGGGCCTTCGGCGAAATGCTGCAATCGCTGGGCGACATCTACAGCGACCTGGTTGAAGGTCGGCAGCCCGAAATGGAGACCAGCTCCTACGTCGACTTCATCCATGACGACGCGCGCTACCGCGAGTCGGCCCGTTATGAAAAGGACCGCGAATACTGGCAGCACAAGTACCAAACGCTGCCCGAGCCCCTGTTTGCCCCGCGTCACCAGGACCAGCACGCCAACGGCAAGGCCCCTGGCCGGCATTACATTCGGCCGTTCCCGGTGGTGTTGCACGATCGCATGGGCGAACTGGCGAAAGCCTGCCAAGCCTCGACGTTTCATGTGCTGCTGGCGGCGATGTATGTCTACTTCACCCGCGTGACCCAGCGCGATGAGTGGGTGGTGGGCCTGCCGTTGCTCAACCGCTCGGCCAAGTTCAAGTCCACCCTGGGCATGTTCACCCAGGTCAGCGCCGTGCGCTTCAGCCTCGGTCGCGAGCTGACCTTCAGCGCCCTGGTCGGTGCCGTACGCGATGCGCTCAAGCAGGACTACCGCCATCAGCGTTTCCCGCTGAGCGGCATGAACCTGCGCGCCGAAGCGGGTTCACTGTTCGACCTGACGCTGTCCTACGAACAGGACGATCATCTGTACCAGTTTGCCGAGCAGCGTGGCCACACGGTCAAAGTCACCAACAACCACGAGCAGATGCCCCTGGCGTTTCACCTGCGGGCGAGCAACCACAAGGACAAGGCGTGGGCGCACTACGTCTATAACGAAGCGTATTTCGACGCCGATGAAATCGAGGCCCTGGCCGAGCGCTTTACCTATGTGCTGGAGCAAGCGCTGGAGAACGCCGCGCGTACGGTGAGTGAGTTCTCGTTGATCACCGAGACGGACCACGCGCTGATGCAGCACTGGAATGCGGGCGCGGGCACGTACCCCAGCCATGAGACGATTCATGCGCTGTTTGAGGCCCAGGCGGCTTCGCGCCCCGATGCGACGGCACTCATGTTCGAAGGTTTGCGCCTGAGCTACGGCGACCTGAACCGGCGCGCCAACCAGGTTGCGCATCGCCTGTTGAGCCTGGGCGTGCGCCCGGATGATCGCGTGGCGATCTGCGTCGAACGTGGCCTGGAAATGATCGTTGGTTTACTGGGCATCCTTAAGGCCGGGGCCGGTTATGTACCGATTGACCCGGCCTATCCGCAGGAACGCATCAGCTACACCCTGCAAGACAGCGCACCGGTGGCGGTGCTGGTGCAGCAGGCGACCCACGCCCTGGTGGCCGAGTTGTCGGTGCCGGTGATCGACCTGGATTCGGCGGGCTTGCAAGTCGAGTCAGTGATGAACCCACAGGTGCCCGGCCTGACCTCGGCGAGCCTGGCGTACGTGATCTACACCTCTGGCTCCACCGGCCAGCCCAAGGGCGTGATGATTGAGCATCGCAACGTGGCGCGCTTGTTCAGCGCCACTGAGGCCTGGTTCGATTTCAATGATCAGGACGTGTGGGCGCTGTTCCACTCGTTTGCCTTCGACTTCTCCGTGTGGGAAATCTGGGGTGCGCTGATCCATGGCGGGCAGTTGCTGATAGTGCCGCAGCTCACCAGCCGTGCGCCGGACGCCTGTTATGCGCTGCTGTGCAGCGCCGGCGTCACCGTCCTCAACCAGACGCCGAGTGCCTTTCGTTCGTTGATCGCGGCCCAGGGCCAGAGCGAGCTCAAGCACTCCCTGCGTCAGGTGATCTTCGGTGGCGAAGCCTTGGAGCCGGGCATTCTGAAACCCTGGTATGCGCGCATGGCCAACGCTGGCACGCAACTGGTGAACATGTACGGCATCACCGAAACCACCGTGCACGTGACCTATCGCGCGCTGGCCGCCGCAGACGCCTGCCGGGTCGGTACCAGCCTGATTGGCGGGCGGATTCCGGACCTGCGCGTGTACATCCTCGATGCCCAGGGCCAGCCCGTCCCGCACGGCGTGGAAGGTGAGTTGTATGTGGGCGGGGCAGGGGTGGCTCGCGGTTACCTGAACCGGCCTGAATTGAATGCCGAGCGTTTCCTCAACGACCCGTTCGATGGCACTGCGGGCGCGCGCATGTACCGCACCGGTGACCTTGGCCGCTGGCTGGCAGACGGCAGCATCGACTACCTGGGGCGCAATGACGACCAGGTGAAGATCCGGGGTTTCCGCATCGAACTGGGTGAGATCGAAGCGCGCCTGGCTGCCTGTGACGGCGTGCGCGAGGCGGTGGTGATTGCCCGCGAAGACGCACCCGGTGACAAGCGCCTGGTGGCCTACCTCATTGCCTGCGAGGGTGCCGAACCTTCGGCTGGCGAGTTACGCACGCAGTTGTTGGCGTCGCTGGCCGACTATATGGTGCCCAGCGCGTTCGTGGTGCTGGAGCGCTTGCCGCTGACCACCAACGGCAAGCTGGATCGCAAGGCTTTGCCGGCGCCCGATACCGAGGCCTATGCGCGGCGCGAGTACGCAGCGCCGCAGGGTGAGCTGGAAACCACCCTGGCACGCCTCTGGAGTGAACTGCTGGGTGTCGAGCGGGTAGGGCGCCACGACCAGTTCTTTGAACTCGGCGGTCATTCGCTGTTGGCGGTCAAGCTGATCGAGCGCATGCGCCAGGTCGGCCTGAACGCGGATGTGGGCGTACTGTTCGGTCAGCCGACCCTGGTGGCGTTGGCCGCCGCCGCCGGCAGCCGACATCAGGTGCACGTGCCTGCCAATGCGATCCCGGCCGGTTGCACGCGGATTACTCCGGCCATGCTGCCCCTGGCGCAGTTGCCACAGGAACAGCTCGACCGCGTCGTCGCCGGCATCCCCGGCGGTGTCGCCAACGTACAGGACATCTACGCGCTGGTGCCGTTGCAGGAAGGCATCCTGTTCCATCACCAGACCAGCACCGAAGGCGATCCCTACCTGCTACAGGTGGTGTTGCGCATGCACAGTCGCGAGCACGTGCAGGGCTTTGCCGACGCCCTGCAGCAGGTCATCGACCGCCACGATATCTTGCGCACCTCAATGGCTTGGCAGGGGCTGGACGAACCTGTGCAAGTGGTCTGGCGCGAAGCAAGGCTACCGGTGCAGCACATGCAGTTCGACCCGGCACTGGGTGATGTTGCCGCGCAACTCTGCACACGCTTGGACCCGCGTCACACGCGCATGGACCTGACACGCGCACCGCTGATGGCCCTGCATTTTGCCGAAGACCAGCCGGGCGCAGGCTGGGTGGCAGTGCTGCAGTTCCATCACCTGATCGATGACGCCACCTCACTGGCGCTGTTGGGCCAGGAAATCGAGGCGCTGGCGCAAGGTCGTGGTGATCAGCTGGCGCCATCGGTGCCGTACCGCAACTACGTGGCACAGACGCGCTTGGGCATCAGCCAGGCCGCTCACGAGACGTTCTTCCGCGAGATGCTCGGCGATGTTGACGAGCCGAGTTTGCCGTTTGGCCTGCAGGATGTGCAGGGTGACGGGCTGGGTGTCACGCAAGCCAGCCTGCCCGTGGCGCCACTGCTCGGTCAGCGCCTGCGTGCCCAGGCCCGACGCCTGGGGGTGAGCAATGCCAGCCTGTATCACTTGGCCTGGGGCCAGGTGGTCGGGCATCTGGCCGCGCGTCGCGACGTGGTGTTCGGCACCGTGCTGATGGGCCGCCTGAGCAGTGGCGAGGACGCTGACCGTGCCTTCGGCATGTTCATCAATACCTTGCCGCTGCGGGTGGAAGCGGGCGACCAAGGCGTCGAAAACGCACTGAAGACCACCCATGCACGGTTGGCCGCCTTGCTCGGCCATGAACATGCGCCGCTGTCTTTGGCCCAACGTTGCAGCGGTGTGGCAGCGCCCACACCGTTGTTCAGCGCATTGCTCAACTATCGCCATGCCGCGGTCGGTGCACAATCGGCGCAGGACGCCGGCAAGGCGCTGACCTGGGCCGGGGTGGAAATGACCGGTGGCGAAGAGCGCACCAACTTCCCGCTGATGTTGTCGGTGGACGACCTCGGTGACGCATTTGGCCTGAGCGTGCAGGCCGTGGCCGGTGTCGATCCGCAGCGCGTCTGCGGCTACATGCACCGTGTGCTGGAAGCCATTGCCGAAGCTTTGGAGCACCAGCCGGAACAACCTCTGCAGCACCTCGCGATCCTGCCGGATGCCGAGCGCCAGGAAGTGCTCGCCCACTTCAACGCCTTCGCGGTCGACTACCCGGCCACCGCGACGGTGCACGCGCTCTTCGAAGCGCAGGCGCAGCGTCAGCCTGACGCGGTTGCCGTCACCTATGAAGGCCAATCCCTGAGCTATGGCGAGTTGAACACCCTGGCCAACCGGATTGCCCACCGCCTGATTGCCGATGGCATTGGTGCCAATGACCGTGTGGCCATCTGCGCCGAACGCAGCGTGGAAATGGTCGCCGGCCTGTTGGCGATACTCAAGGCTGGCGCCGGCTACGTGCCCCTGGACCCGGCTTATCCGGATGAGCGCCTGGCGTACATGCTGCAAGACAGCGCGCCCAAGGCCCTGCTGACCCAGCAGCGCCTGGTGCAGCGCTTCAGCCTGTCCGCCGTGTCGATCTTGCTGCTCGATGCCGCCAACGTTGGCGATGGTTACCCTGCACACAACCCGCACGTGAGTGATCTGGGCGCCGAAGCCCTGGCCTACGTGATCTACACCTCCGGTTCCACCGGCCAGCCCAAGGGCGTCGCCATGCCCCATGGGCCGCTGGTTAACCTGATGCACTGGCAGATTGCGCAAACCCTGGCCGATGGCCGCCCGGCCCAACGCACCTTGCAGTTCGCCGCACTGGGCTTTGACGTGGCCTTCCAGGAAGTCTTCAGCACCCTGTGCGCCGGTGGTGAACTGTCGTTGATTCCGGGCGACCTGCGGCTCAATTTCCGCGAACTGTTCCGGCATATCTGCGAACGCGGCGTGCAGCGTCTGTTCCTGCCGTGCATCGCCCTGCAAGCCTTGGCCGAAGCCGTGGCCCAGACGCCTGAGCTCTGGCGTTTGCCCTGCGCGCTGAGCGATGTGATCACCGCGGGTGAGCAACTGCGTATCAGCGAACCGATGCGTGAGCTGTTCCAACGCCTGCCTGACTGCCGCCTGCACAACCACTATGGGCCGACCGAATCCCACGTCACCACCGCCTTGACCCTGGACGGCGATGCGGCGTCCTGGCCGGTGTTGCCATCGATTGGCGTGCCTGTGGCCAACACGCGTATCTACCTGCTCGACGAACACCTGCAGCCGGTGCCGTTGGGTGTCGCCGGTGAGATCTACATTGGCGGCGCCTGCGTGGCCCGTGGCTATTTGCACCGCGATGACCTGACCGCCGAACGCTTCCTGGCCGATCCGTTTGTACCTCAGGGCCGCCTGTATAAAACCGGTGACCTGGGCCGCTACCAACGCAACGGCGAGATCGATTACCTGGGCCGCAACGATGGCCAGATCAAGATCCGCGGCTTTCGCGTGGAGCTGGGCGAAATCGAAGCGCGCCTGGCTCAGCACCCGGGTATACGCGATGCGGCGGTGCTGGTGCGCGAGGACAGCCCTGGCGACAAGCGCCTGGTGGCCTATTTCACCGCTCACGCCGAAGCGGCGCCCAGCGGGGCCGACGAACTGCGCGCGCATTTGCAAGCGCTGCTGCCCGACTACATGATCCCGGCGGCCTATGTGCAACTGAGCGCGCTGCCGCTGTCGCCCAACGGCAAACTCGAGCGCCGCGCATTGCCGGTGCCGGATGTCGAGGCCTTTGCCAGCCGTGAATACGAAGCACCGCACAATGCCATCGAAACCACCCTGGCCGAGTTGTGGAGCCAGGTGTTGGGCGTGGCCAGGGTAGGGCGCCAGGACAACTTCTTCGAACTGGGCGGTCACTCGCTGCTGGCGGTCAAGCTGATCGAGCGTATGCGTCAATTGGGCCTGAGCGCCGATGTACGCGTGCTGTTCGGCCAGCCGACTCTGGCGGCCCTGGCCGCAGCCGTGGGCGGTGGCAGTGAAGTCCAGGTGCCGGCCAACCGTATCCCGGCTGACTGCGCGCACATTCGTGCCGACATGCTCAGCCTGATCGACCTCAGCCAGGAGACTCTCGACCGCATCGTCGCACGGGTGCCGGGCGGCGCGCGCAATGTGCAGGACATCTACCCGCTGGCGCCGTTGCAGCAAGGCATTTTGTATCACCACATCACCAGCGAGCAGGGTGACCCCTACTTGTTGCAGGCCACGTTCAGTCTGGAAACCCGCGCGCAACTCGACAGCTTCGCCCAGGCCCTGCAAGCGGTGATTGATCGCCATGACATCACCCGCACGGCGATCCTCTGGGACGACCTCGAACAGCCGGTGCAGGTCGTGCTGCGCCGCGCCGAACTGCCCCGCGAAGCCCTGCAGTTCGACCCCGCCCAGGGCAGTATGCTGGAGCAGTTGCACGCACGCTTCGATCCGCGCCAGGCGCGCCTGGTGTTGAGCAAGGCGCCGCTGCTGCACCTGGCGTATGTGCACGATGAAGCCAACCAGCGCTGGCTGGCAATGTTGCTGTTCCACCACATTGCCATGGACCACACCGCACTCGATGTGATCAGCGAAGAAGTGCTCGCCTACCGCAGCGGTGGTTTCGCGCAATTGGACGCGGCGATGCCGTACCGCAATTACGTGGCGCAGGCGTTGTTGGGCGTCAGCCAGGCTGATCACGAACAGTTCTTCCGCGAGATGCTCAGTGACATCGATGAGCCGACCCTGCCGTTTGGCTTGCAGCAAGTGCAAGGCGATGGGCTGTCGGCCGAGGAGGCCAAGCTCCAACTGGATGCGCCGCTGTGTCGGCGCCTGCGGGCGCAGGCGCGCCATCTGGGCGTCAGTGCTGCGAGCCTGCACCACCTGGCTTGGGCGCGGGTGCTGGCCAGCGTCAGTGGGCGTGATGAGGTGGTGTTCGGCACCGTGTTGCTCGGCCGCATGCAAAGTGGCGATGGCGCCGACCGTGCCCTGGGCATGTTCATCAATACCTTGCCGCTGCGAGTCAGCGTGGGCGAACAAGGCGTGCGGGCCGGGGTACGCGCCGTGCACGCCCGGCTCTCCGCGCTGCTGGGCCACGAGCATGCACCGCTGGTGGTCGCCCAGCGGTGCAGCGCCGTGCCGGCGGCGTCGCCGTTGTTCAGTTCAATCCTCAACTACCGTCACAGCCCGTTGCAGGACAGTCAAGGGCCGCAGTATTGGTCCGGTGCCCAAGTGCTGGAGGTGCGCGAGCGCACCAACTATCCGTGCATGCTGTCGGTGGACGACCAAGGCGAAGGCTTTCTGCTCAGCGTGCAAACCTGCGGCGTGGATGCCCAGCGTGTGGCGGCCTATATGCAGACCGCCTTGCAACACTTGGTGGAGGCGCTGGAGACCGCGCCGCACACCGCCGTTGAGCAACTCTCGGTGCTGCCGGCGGCGGAGCGTGAAACCCTGCTGGAGCACTTCAACGACACCGTCAAGCATCACCCGCTGCAGCAGACAATTCACGGCCTGTTCGAAGCTCAGGTGCAACGCACACCGGACGCCGTTGCGTTGCTGGCGGATGCCCAGCGCCTGACCTACCGCGAGCTGAACGAGCGCGCCAATCGCCTGGCCCATCATCTGCGCGAGCAGGGTGTGGTGCTGGAGTCGCGTGTGGGCATCTGCGTCGAGCGCAGCGCCGAGATGGTCATCGGACTGCTGGCGATCCTCAAGGCCGGTGGCGGTTACGTGCCGCTCGACCCCGCTTACCCGCTGGACCGCCTGGCCTACATGCTGGAAGACAGCGCGCCGGCCGTGGTCCTGGTCCAGGGCGCCACCCGCGCCTTGCTGGGTGACATCGACGTGCCGGTGATTGACCTGGAACGCGTCACCTGGCAACACCAGCCTGCCGGCAACCCGTTGATTGCCGAGCTGACCCCGCAACACCAGGCCTACGTGATCTACACCTCCGGCTCCACCGGCAAGCCCAAGGGCGTCATCAACGAGCACAGTCCGGTGGTCAACCGCTTGCTGTGCATGCAGGACACCTATCGCCTGGACAGCTCGGATGCCCTGCTGCAGAAAACCCCTTTCAGCTTTGACGTGTCGGTGTGGGAGTTCTTCTGGCCGCTGTTCACCGGTGCGCGCCTGGTGATGGCCCGTCCGGGCGGGCACAAGGACCCGGCGTATCTGTGTGAGGTGATCGAGGCCGAACAGATCACCACGGTGCACTTCGTGCCGTCGATGCTCGATGTATTTCTGGCCCATGGCGACGTCAGCCAGGCGGCCAGGTTGGTGCGGGTCATGTGCAGCGGCGAAGCGTTGCCAGGCCACCTGGTGCGGCGCTTCAAGGCGCAATTGCCGGGCAGTGCGTTGTTCAATCACTACGGCCCGACCGAAGCCGCAGTGGAAGTCACGGCCTGGGATTGCAACGGCGCCGTCACGCCGGACAACACCCCGATCGGCAAGCCCATAGGCAACGTGCGCATGTACGTGCTCGACGCGCACTTGCAGCCGGTGCCCCTGGGGGTCAGCGGTGAACTGTTCATTGGCGGCGTGCAGGTCGCCCGTGGCTACCTGAACCGCCCCGAGCTGAACGCCGAACGTTTCCTCAAGGACCCGCACAGCGCCGGACGGATCTACCGCACCGGTGACGTTGCGCGTTATTTGCCGGACGGCAACATTGAGTACCTGGGCCGCAATGATGACCAAGTGAAGATCCGCGGTGTGCGCATCGAACTGGGCGAAATCCAGGCACGCCTGGGCCAATTCCCGGGCATCCAGGAGGCCACGGTGCTGGCCCGCGAGGATGTGCCGGGCGACAAGCGTCTGGTGGCCTATTACACCGGCGTGCCGGCCGCCACCGAGGCCTTGCGTGCGCATTTATTGGAGCAATTGCCGGAGTTCATGGTGCCACAGGTGTTCGTGCACCTCGACGCGCTGCCGCTGAGCCCCAACGGCAAGCTCGACCGCAAGGCCCTGGCGGCGCCGGACATGGGCGCGCTACGCAGCCATGCCTACGAAGCGCCCGAGGGCGAAATCGAAACTACCCTGGCGCGGCTCTGGACGGAGTTGTTGAACGTCGAGCGCGTCGGTCGCCATGACAACTTCCTTGAACTGGGCGGGCATTCATTGCTGGCGGTCAGCCTGATCGGACGCTTACGCCAGGAAGGCATCGAAGCCAACGTCAAGGCGCTGTTCGAACACTCCACGCTGTGGGAGTACGCCGCAATTACGGAAAGAATGGAGATGGTCCTGTGAGTGTTATCGAACTGTTGGCGACACTGAAAGAAAAGGACGTGCAGTTGTCCGTCAAAGGCGACCAACTGGTGTTGCAGGGCAACAAGCTGGCCTTGAGCGAGCCGGGCGTGCTGGCTTCGCTGCGTGAACACAAGGCTGCGCTGATCGCCTTGATCAAGGCCGGCGACTACTCGGCGCAGCGCGCCGGGCAGGTCGACGTGCCGGCCAATGCCATTGCTATCGATTGCACCCATATTCGCCCGGCGATGCTGCCTCTGGTGAACCTGAGCCAGGCGAGCATCGACCATATCGTCGCCCAGGTTCCCGGCGGCGTGGCCAATGTGCAGGACATCTACCCGCTGGCGGCACTGCAGGAAGGGATCTTCTATCACCACGTGACGGCGCGCCAAGGTGACCTTTACCTGATGCGCTCACAGTTTGCGATCACCACGCGGCCACGCCTGGAGGCGTTTGCCCAGGCTTTGCAGCAGGTGATCAATCGTCACGATATCCTGCGCACCAGTATTGTCTGGGAGGGCCTGGATGAGCCGGTGCAAGTGGTCTGGCGCCAGGCGCAACTGGTGATCGACGAGGTGGCGCTCGACCCGGCCGACGGGCCGGTTACCGAGCAGTTGTACCAGCGCTTCGACGCCCGCGCCATGCACATGCACTTGGGCCGCGCGCCGCTGCTGCGCGTGGTTTTCAGCGAAGACCCGAGCAACCAGCGCTGGGTGGCGATGCTGTTGTTCCATCACATCGCCATTGACCACGTGGCCATGCAGGTGGTGTACGAGGAGATCCACGCTTGTCTGTACGGCCGTGCCGAGCAACTCGGCGCGCCGGTGCCCTACCGCAACTATGTGGCCCAGGCACGCCTGGGCACGACGGTGCAAGAGCACGAAGGGTTCTTTCGCGACATGCTCGGCGACCTGGATGAGCCGACCCTGCCGTTCGGCCATCAGGATGTCCAGGGCGATGCGCACGTGCATGAGCTGGCTCACGTGTTGGACGCGGACTTGAGCCGACGCCTGCGGGCCCAGGCCCGGCAACAGGTGGTCAGCGTCGCCAGCCTGCATCATTTGGCCTGGGCACAGGTGCTGGGGCGGATCAGCGGGCGCGATGATGTGGTGTTCGGCACCGTGCTGATGGGGCGCATGGGCGGCAGTGAAGGCAGTGAGCGCGGGCTGGGTCTGTTTATCAATACGTTGCCGCTGCGGCTGGACGTCGGGGCGCTGGACGTACAGGCCGCGACCAAGGCTGCCCATGCGCGCTTGACGCGCCTGCTGGGGCACGAGCACGCACCGTTGGCGCTGGCCCAGCGCTGCAGTCGCGTGGCCGCGCCTACACCGTTGTTCAGCGCCTTGATCAACTACCGCCAGAGCCTGGCGCCGACGGCGAACGTGGCGCAATGGGACGGTATCGAGTTGCTCGGCGGCGAGGGGCGCAGCAACTATCCCCTGGTGCTGTCGGTGGATGACGTCGGTGAAGACTTCAACCTGACGCTGCAAGGTGTGGCCAGCATGCCGTTACCGCGCATCCTCGGCTATTTGCTCACCGCGTTGCACACGCTGGTTGACGCCTTGGAACAGGGCCATGCCACATCCATGCAGGCGTTGCCGATCGTGCCCGACGATGAGCGTGCCCGCCAGGTGACGGGTTTCAATCGCAGCGCCAGGAATTACCCGCGCGGCCAGACCATTCACGCCTTGATCGAGGCCCGCGCGTTGGCGCTGCCCCACGCGTCGGCGGTGTGCCAGGGCGAGCAGCGACTGAGTTACCAGCACCTTAACGCGCGGGCCAACCAACTGGCCCATCACTTGATCAACCTGGGTGTCGGCCCTGATGACCGCGTCGCCATCTGTGCTCGACGCAGCGTCGACACCCTGGTGGGCCTGGTGGCGATCCTCAAGGCTGGCGCCGCCTATGTGCCGGTGGACCCGGCACACCCACTGGAACGTATTGCCTATCTGTTGCAGGACAGCGCCCCCGTGGCGGTGCTGGTGCAGTCGGCCACCGCCGCGTGCGTCGCCGGGCTTTCGGTACCGATCATCGACCTTGACGCCCCGGCGTGGCTTGCCGCCTGCGCCGACAACCCCCAGGTGCCCGGCCTGACCCCGGCGCACTTGGCTTATGTGATCTACACCTCCGGCTCCACCGGCCAACCCAAAGGCGTGATGGTCGAACACCAGACCCTGGAAAACCTGGTGAACTGGCATTGCGATGCGTTTGACCTGCACGTCGGCAGCCATACCTCCAGTGTCGCCGGCTTCGGTTTTGACGCGATGGCCTGGGAGGTGTGGCCGGCCTTGTGCGCCGGCGCGACCCTGCACCTGCCTCCCGCCCATCACGCCCAGGAAGACCTTGATGCGCTGCTGCAATGGTGGCTGGATCAGCCGCTGGACGTCAGCTTCTTGCCGACCCCGGTGGCCGAGTACGCTTTCAGCCAGTCACTGGAACACCCAACCCTCAAGACCCTGCTGATCGGCGGCGATCGTTTGCGCCAGTTCAATACGCCACGGCGCTTCAAGCTGATCAACAACTACGGTCCGACCGAAGCGACGGTGGTCGCGACCTCTGGCCTGATCGAAGCCGGCAAGACCCTGCACATCGGCAAACCGGTGGCCAACGCCCAGGTCTACGTGCTGGATGCGCAACTGCAACTGCTGCCCCAAGGGGTGGCCGGTGAGCTGTATGTGGCCGGTGCCGGGGTGGCACGCGGGTACCTGAATCGCGTGCAAATGACTGCCGAACGCTTCCTCAAAGACCCGTTCAGCCGCGACCCGCAGGCACGCATGTACCGCACCGGCGACCTGGTACGCTGGTGCGAGGACGGCACCCTGGAGTACCTGGGGCGTAATGACGACCAGGTGAAAATCCGCGGCGTGCGCATTGAACTGGGTGAAATCGAAAGCCGACTGGCTGAGCAGGCGCAGATCCGCGAAGCGGTCGTATTGGCGCGCGACGGTCGGCTGGTGGCGTATTTCACTGAATACGCCACTCAACCATCACCCGTGGACATCGAAACCCTGCGCAGCGCGTTGCAGGCACAGTTGCCGGAGTACATGGTGCCGAGCGCTTATGTGCGCCTGGACAGCCTGCCGCTGACCGCGAACGGCAAGCTTGACCGCAAGGCCCTGCCGGAGCCGGGTCTGGAGTCGATGCTCAATCGGGGTTATGCCGCACCTGAGGGTGAGGTGGAGACCACCCTCGCGCAGATTTGGGCGCAGGTGCTCAAGGTCGAGCAAGTAGGGCGCCATGACCATTTCTTCGAGCTGGGCGGGCATTCGCTGTTGGCCGTCAACCTGGTGGAGCGCATGCGTCAGGCCGGCCTCAATGCCGACGTACGCGTGCTGTTCAGCCAACCCACCCTGGCAGCGCTCGCGGCGGCAGTGGGCAGTGGCCACGAAGTGCAGGTGCCGGCCAACCTGCTGGTACCGGGCCTGCGCCACATCACCCCGGACCTGTTGCCGCTGGCGCAGCTCAGCCAGGCCAACATCGACTTGATCGTTGCAGCCGTGCCCGGTGGCGTGGCCAACGTGCAAGACATCTACCCCCTGGCACCCTTGCAGGAAGGCATTCTCTACCTGCACTTGTCGGCTGCGCACCGTGATCCCTACCTGCTCAAATCGCTGTTCGTCTTCGATGACCTCGCGCGCTTGCAGGCGTTTTGCCAAGCATTGCAACAGGTCATCGAGCGCCATGACATCCTGCGTACGGCCGTACTCTGGGAGGGCCTCGAGCAGCCGATGCAGGTGGTGTTGCGTCACGCCCAGCTGGCAGTTGAGGCGTTCAAGCCAACCCTTGCCGACGTGCCGGTCGTCGAGCAGTTGCGCGCGGATGTGCAGCGCCGTTATACCCGCCTCGATTTGAACCAGGCGCCGCTGATGCGCGTGGTCTACGCCGACGACCCGGCGAACGCAAAAGTCGTCGCGTTCTTTCTGTTCCACCACCTGGTGCTTGATCACACCGCCGTGGAGGTGGTGCAGCATGAGATGCAAGCCTATCTGCTCGGGCACGCCGACCGCCTGGGAGCGGCGGTGCCGTATCGCAACTATGTGGCCCAGGCGCGCCTGGGGGTCAGTGAGCAGGAACACGAGGCGTTTTTTTGCGCGATGTTGGCGGACATCGACGAGCCGACCCTGCCGTTTGGCCTGCACACTGTCGAGGGGGACGGGGAGGCCATTGAAGAAGCCAGCCTGACCCTCGACGCGACGGTGAGTCAGCGCTTGCGCACGCGTGCGCGGCAACTGGGCGTCAGCCCGGCCAGCGTGTTCCACCTGGCCTGGGCGCGGGTATTGAGCGTGGTCGCGCAGAACGACCGCGTGGTGTTCGGTACAGTGATGATGGGCCGCCTGCAGGGCGGTGACGGCGCCGACCGGGCACTGGGCATGTTTATCAATACACTGCCGTTGCGCGTCGATATTGACGCGCAAGCGGTGCAAGCGGCGGTCAAGGCCACCCACGCCAGCCTCAGTGGCTTGCTTGGCCATGAGCATGCCTCATTGGCCCTGGCGCAGCGCTGCAGCAGTGTCGCGCACTCCACGCCGTTATTCAGTGCCTTGCTCAACTACCGGCACAGCGCCGAGCCATCAGCGGCCGCGCTGGCCGAATACCAACATGCCTGGCGTGGCATAGAGGTGATTGACGTGCATGAGCGCACCAATTACCCGTTGAGTGTCAGCGTCAATGACCTGGGCGAGCAGTTCAGCCTGAGTGCATTGGCAGTGGCCGAGATCGGTGCAGAGAAAATCTGTGGTTACTTCAATACGGTCATCGAGCGCTTGGTCGACGCCCTGGAACACTCGCCGTTCGCGCCACTGAACCGCATTTCCATGCTGCCTGGGGCCGAGCGTGAGCAAGTGCTACAGGGGTTCAATGCCACTGCCAGGGACTACCCGCGCACGCAGACCCTGCATGCGCGTTTCGAAGAGCATGCTGCTGCGCAGCCGCTGGCACTGGCAGCGGTGCAGGGCGAGCAGTCATTGAACTATGCGCAGTTGAACCGGCGTGCCAACCAACTGGCCCACCATTTGCTCGGCCTGGGTGTGGCACCCGGCGAGCGTGTGGCGATCCTGTTGGAGCGCTCGCTGGACCTGCTGGTGAGCCAGTTGGCCATCAGCAAGTGCGCCGCGGTGTATGTGCCGCTGGACATCAACGCGCCGCTGGACCGTCAGGGCTTTATGGTTGCGGACAGCGGTTCACAGTGGCTGCTCACGTTGGCGTCGATCGAGGTGCCCGAGGGCGCCCGTCGTCTGGACCTGGACCGCCTCGATTTCACTGACACCCCCGACTGCAACCCGGCGCTGGAGCAATCGGCCGAGACGGCGGTGTACATCATGTACACCTCCGGCTCCACCGGCATGCCAAAGGGCGTATTGGTGCCGCACCGGGCAATTACGCGCTTGGTGATCAACAACGGTTACGCCGATTTCAATCAGCACGACCGTGTGGCCTTTGCCTCCAAC
>NZ_FNOX01000036.1 GCF_900107155.1 Pseudomonas salomonii | reverse complement strand
CAAAGGCCGTAACCAGCACTGGTGTGTCAGCACCCGAGTGGGAGAGTGGCCTGCACGGTATCGGCGTGGAGTCATTGTCGGCACAGCAAGCTGTGACCACGTATAAGAGAGTGAATCCGCTCGCCACCGTGTACCCCGCCCGCGTCATTCAATCCTGCGAGGAATTGTCATGACGCGCAAGAACCAAAAACGTTTTGAGGTCATCCACCCTGACTGCGCTGCCGTTGATGTTGGAGGCGGTGAACATTTGGCCGCCGTTGATCCGACCAAATGCGCTGACCCGGTTAAAAGGTTTTCAACCTTCACCGACGATTTGCACGCCATGGCCGACTGGTTTGAATCCATGGGCGTCAAGATGGTGGCGATGGAAGCAACCGGGGTTTATTGGATCCCGCTTTTTGAAATATTGGATAGAAGAGGTTTTAAGGTCTATCTGGTTAATTCGCGGGCAACGCGGCAGATAACCGGCCGAAAGTCCGATGTACTTGATTGCCAGTGGATCCTTCAGCTCATGACGCACGGCCTGCTGAGAGGCGCTTTTCGGCCCTCGGACGAAGTGTGCTCACTGCGTTCACTGGTCCGTCAGCGTGGTAATAAAGTTCGTGACCAAGCCAAAGCGCTTAATCGGATGCAAAAGGCGCTGGTCCAAATGAACATCCAGCTGGCTCAGGTCATCAGCAACATTGCCGGGGTGACGGGTATGAGCATTTTGCGAGCAATCGTTGAGGGCGAACGAGATCCAGAAGTGCTCGCCATGCTCAGAGACAAGCGTGTCAAAGCCGACCAGGCCACCGTCGCCCGTAGCTTGCGGGGTAATTGGCGAGCCGAGCATTTGCATGCGCTGAGCCAGGAATTGGCGGCTTATGATTTTCTGGAAAAGCAAATTGGTGAGTGCGACCAAGCCATTGCTCACGCACTGGAACGACTTCCAGTGCTTCAGGCGGATGTTGTCCCGCCCAGTAAAACACTGCGCAACCCACACCGCTCAAATGAGCAGCAACTGATTTTGCATCGCGCACTGAACAAGGTCATGGGCGTGGATTTGACCGCAATCCCAACCATAGGAATCGACACGGCTTTGGTTTTGGCCAGTGAATTGGGGGCGGATTTATCACGTTTTCCGACTTCGCAGCACTTCTGTTCGTGGTTAGGCCTCGCACCGCCGACGAGAATTTCGGGAGGAAAACCCCTTCCTGGAAAGACGGTGAAAGTGATTAATCGAGCTGCTCAAGCGCTGAAGCAAGCCGCCTCTATTGCACGTAACGACAAAAGTTTTATCGGTGCCAGCCACCGAGCGCGCCTGACCCGGATGGACACCTGTTGCGCGATTAAGGCGACAGCGCATCAACTGGCACGACTGATCTACGCGATGCTGACCAAAGGTCAGCCTTATGTTGAGAAAGGAATAGAGGAATTTGAAGAGCGTAGCCGGGACCGGCAACTGCGCGCCTTGGAGCGCAAGGCGCGAAAGTTGGGGTTGCAGCTGGTTAAAGCGGCTTGATTTTTAAGAGCAAAAACAATGAGTTATTTTTTGTTTGATAAGAGC
>NZ_FNOX01000007.1:118482-400169 GCF_900107155.1 Pseudomonas salomonii | reverse complement strand
CGTTCCCACGCTCTGCGTGGGAATGCCTCTTGGGGCGCTCCGCGTCCCGGCCTGTGGGCATGGCCTGAATACCGGGCACTTTGTGACGCGGAGCGTCACGGGTTGCATTCCCACGCGGAGCGTGGGAACGAGCGTTTAGAACTCGATACGCACGTCGCCCTTCGGCACGCTGCAGCACGACAGGATGTAGCCTTCGGCTTCGTCTTCCTCGGTGATCCCGCCGTTGTGGTCCATCTCGACCTCCCCGCCCAGCTTCATGACCTTGCATGTCCCACAAATGCCCATGCCGCATGCTTTTGGAATCAGCAGGCCAAGCTTGGCCGCGGCCGCGTGCACGGTTTCGCCCGGCGCCACACGAATGCTTTTGCCGGAGGCGATGAATTCCACTTGATGCAGGTCTGCCAGGTCGATCTCTGGCGCGTCCGCGGCTTGCTCGGCTTGCTCCACCGCATCGGCGCGGGCTTCCGGCGGCGTGGCGCCGAAGGATTCCTCGTGGTAGCGCGTCATGTCGAAGCCGGCGGCCTCCAGCAGGCGTTTCACCGCGCTCATGTAAGGCGTAGGGCCGCAGCAGAACACTTCGCGCTCCAGGAAATCCGGCACCATCAATTCCAGCATCTTGTGGTTCAGGTAACCGCGATACCCGGCCCAGGGCTCGCCCAATCCGTGTTTTTCACAGATAAGGTGCAGGCTGAAGTTGTCGATCCGCGACGCCATGTGCTCCAGCTCGCGGTGGTAAATGATGTCTTTAGGCGAGCGGGCGCTGTGGACAAACGTCATGTCGACATTCGCGTTGGTGTCGTAAAACCAGCGCGCCATGGACATCACCGGCGTGATGCCGACGCCGCCGCTGAGGTACAGCACTTTAGGGCTTGGGAAGTCGATGGCATTGAACAGCCCGACCGGCCCGTGCACCGCCAGCTCCTGGCCTTCATGCAGGGTGTCGTGCAGCCAGTTGGAAACCCGCCCGCCCGGCACGCGCTTGATGGTCACCGAGAAGCTGTAGGGCACCGACGGCGAACTGGAGATGGTGTACGAGCGCATGATCGGCTGGCCTTCGATCTCCAGCTCCAGGGTGACGAACTGCCCTGGCTTGAAAAAGAACAAAATCGGCTGGTCGGCCATGAAGCAAAAGGTGCGCACGTCCCAGGTTTCCTGGATGACTTTGACGCAACGGACGATGTGCCGACCATTGGCCCAGGTCTGGGTGGTTACCGGGTTCAGGAAATTGTTGGACATGCTTGCTCTCCACTGCCGATGCTCGGCTTTATGGTGGCGATTCTGCGTAACGCCGCAACCGCCCATTTACCTATCTGCGACATTCACATACTTATCGCGACCAGCCCCCATACCACGGGGCTTGCGCGTCGGGATCAGAGTGGGCCATGTCGCTAATGGACAAGGTTCGGTGCATCGGCGGCCCCACACTCGCTTCCAACAACGACGCTTTCTTTACGCCTTGCTGCAAAACCTGATCAGCCACTTTCGCCGGCCACACAGAATGGCCATGAGGACACACACGATGGACGTCACCGCAACCTTAAGCTTGGGCGATCCGCTGGAACCCGCACGCAAGGCCACCGCGCAAATGCTGCAAGAGCGCGAACGCACTTTTTCGCTGCCGCAGCCGTTCTACTCTGATGAGCGGTTGTTTGATATCGACATGCAGGAGATCTTCCAGAAAGAGTGGTTGATCGCCGGCATGACCTGCGAGATCCCCACCAAGGGCAACTACATCACCCTGCAAATCGGCAAGAACCCGATCATCGTGATCCGTGGCGCCGACGGCGTGGTGCATGCCTTCCATAACGTGTGCCGCCACCGGGGCTCACGCCTGTGCACCAGCGACAAGGGCAAGGTCGCCAAGCTCGTGTGCCACTACCACCAGTGGACCTACGAGCTGGACGGCCGCCTGCTGTTCGCCGGCACCGAGATGGGCGCCGACTTCGACATGAAGCAGTACGGCTTGAAGCCCGTGAACGTGAAAACGGCGGGGGGCTACATCTTCATCAGCCTGGCCGAAACCCCGCCGGCCATCGATGATTTCCTGTCGACGCTGAACCACTACATGGAACCCTACGACATGGAGAACACCAAGGTGGCGATTCAAACCACCTTGTTCGAAAAGGCCAACTGGAAGCTGGTGCTGGAAAACAACCGCGAGTGCTACCACTGCAACGCATCGCACCCGGAACTGCTGAAAACCCTGCTGGAATGGGACGACGTCACCGACCCGCGCGCCGACCAGGCGTTTAAAGATCACGTCGCCGCCTCCGCCGCCGCGTGGGACGCCGAAAAGATCCCTTACGCCCACGCCAGCTTCGGCCTGCGTAATCGCATCGTGCGCATGCCGCTGCTCAAAGGCACCGTGTCGATGACCCTGGATGGCAAACAAGGCTGCGCCAAGCTCATGGGCCGCATCAAGAACCCGGACCTGGGCTCGATGCGTATCCTGCACCTGCCGCATTCGTGGAACCACTGCATGGGCGACCACATCATTGTGTTCACTGTGTGGCCGATCAGCGCCCAGGAAACCATGGTCACCACCAAGTGGATCGTGCACAAGGACGCTGTGGAAGGTGTGGACTACGACGTGGAGCGTATGCGCCAGGTCTGGGACGCCACCAATGACCAGGACCGCCGCCTGGCGGAAGAGAACCAGCGCGGGATCAACTCCACCGCGTACCAGCCGGGCCCGTACTCCAAGACCTATGAGTTTGGTGTGGTGAACTTTGTCGACTGGTACAGCGAGCGTCTGCTGAACAACCTGGGCGCGGCGCCAGCGCCGTATCTCAAGGGTGTGGCGGCGCACGAGTAACTGACACACCGTCGATCAAACGGTGGGAGCGGGCTTGCTCGCGAATGCGGTGGTTCAGCAATGAATGAATTGACTGATACACCGCTATCGCAGGCAAGCCAGCTCCCACATGTACATGGGCTACTGTTCAAAAATCGATCAACACTCTTACAGCCCTTTGTCACCCTACCCTCCAGCCTTCGCCCAACAACTTATCCACAAAGCCACCCACAGCAATTGTGGGCAAGTGTGCTCAACCCTCGAAATTAACTGAAGAAAATCCGTGACTTATTCAAGTCGTGCGGTTTTAGCCACACCTGATCACTTATTGATCAAACCCGTGAAAGCCCCTGAATACGTGGCCTACAGCAGTAGGCGAACACCTTATCCACAGAAGCACCAACAGACTTTGGGGGCAACTTTGCAAGCCTTGTGGAAAACCACCTCAAACCTTCATAAATCGGGGCATTCAGGGATTTTCGCAAGCCAACAAGGCAAATTGATCATATTTTGATCAAACCACTGAAAGTCTTTATCTATAAGGCTCCCAGCCGAGAGCGAACATCTTATCCACAGAAGCGCCAACAGACTTTGGGGGCAAGTTTGTGCCTGGCTTCAAACTTATCCAGCAAAAAACCCAAGCAAAAACCGTGAGTTAGCCTGGTTGTTTTTCGTACAGAGGTCTGCAGGGCTTGATCAGCCGGGGGTGTGGACAACCGCGAACAGGTTATCCACAGGCGGATCAACAGGGATTGTGGGTAATCCTTTAGCGCACCACGCCTTCTTCGATGAGTAGCTTCAGAATCGCTTCCGCGCCCGCTTCAGGGGTAAGCCCCTTGAGCACCTGCCCACCGCCGCCGCTGGCCTTGGCAGTCGCCGCCTTCATCCGATCGGCGCCGCTCTTGGCCTTGATTACCTTCAGGCGCTTGGGCCGTGGCTTGGCCGGTTGCAGCACCGCACCTGTGAATAACTCATCGTGTTCAACCTCGACCTCATGGGCCGCCAGCTCGCCGCGCTGCGCCGGGCCATAGGCGCTTTGCCGTGGCTTGGGCGCGGCGTTATCCACAGTCGCCAGGAACGGCAGGCGCACCTTCAGGCGCCGCCGCTGCCCGCGCGGCAAGGCTTGCAGCACATGGGCAATGCCGCCGTCGATAGACTCCACTTGCGCCAGCCCGACGATCAACGGCCAGCCCAATTGCTCGGCCAACAGGAACGGCAACATGCCCGAGCCTTCGCCGGTTTCCGCCTGGCTGCCGGTGAGCACCACGTGAGCCCCGGCCTCACGCAGATAATCACTGAGCACCGGCAAAGCGTCGCTGCCCGCCGGTTGTTCGAGCACATGCAACTGCGGCAGGCCCATGCCCAGGTAGCTGCGCAACGTCGGCTCGTTAACATCACCGGCATGCAGCACCTGCAAACTATCCCCAGCCAACTGCAGGCCCAGCTCGACGGCGCGGGCATCCTGCTCCGCACGACGCGGACGGCCGGAAGTCGGGTGGGCGCCGATGGACACCAAGCTGATTACATTCGTGGTCATGGTCATGTCCTTAAGCCGCATCGCGCTTGGCGCCGTTGCGGTACACCTGCACCGCCTCGATCAAGGCTTGCAGAATCGCGGCGCTTTCGCCGATCACCGACAGGTCGGCACGCTTGATCATGTCGCAGCCAGGGTCGAGGTTGATCGCTACCACCTTGTCGCAGGCACCGATGCCTTGCAGGTGCTGGATCGCCCCGGAAATGCCCACGGCCACGTACACCCGTGCCGTGACCCAGGTGCCGCTGGCGCCGACCTGGCGATCACGCGCCATAAAGCCATCGTCCACTGCCACCCGTGACGCGCCTTCGGTGGCGCCCAAGGCGGCTGCGGTCTGGTGGAATAATGCCCAATCCTTGACGCCATTGCCGCCAGAGAAAATGAACTCCGCCTCGGCCATCGGAATTGCCCCAGGGTCCACCGCCACTGCGCCGAGATCCTCGATACGCGGCAGGCTGCGCGCCAGAGTTGTGGATAACTCCACCGGCAAGGCTTCGTGACGGGTTTCGCTGACCGGCTCGGCGCATTCCACCGCGGCCAGAATCAGGCGCGGCAGTGGCCGGGCCAAATCCTCCTGGCCCGCACCGGCGCGGCCGATGCACTCCTCGCCCTTGATCTGCCACACGCGTGTGGCCGGGCGTTCCTTGAGGCTCGCGGCAAAACGCCGGCCCAATTCGCCGCCGCCACTGCGGCTGTCGGGCAGCAACCAATGGCGCGGGTTGAACTGGTTATCCACAGCCCGCAAGCCCTGGATGCGTTGCTCCGGTGAATAACCCTCGAATTCCTGGCCATCCAACACCAGCAGGCGATCGACGCCCGCCGTGGCAAAAGCACTTTCTTTGTGCTCGCCAAACATCACCGCCAGCACTGCACCGTCACTGCCGGCGAGTTGCCGGGCCAGGCCGAGCAAGTCGCGGTCATGGCTGCTCAGGCGGCCACCGACCATGTCCGGGACCACGTTGATATAGAACGCCGGCGCTGTTACCTGGTGCAGCGGCAACTGCACTTGCACTGCCGCCGTGCGCTTGGCCGCGCCGCCCTGCTGGGCGCCGCTGCGGTCGATACGCTTGATGCCGTTGGGGCCGATAAAACCCACGCCATGTACATTTTTGCGGATGACGCCGTTCGGCCCCATCCAGCTGTGTTGCAGCGGCTGCATGGCCGCGTGCAACGGGTGCAGGCGGTTACGGGCGATCCATTCGGCCCGTGGGTCGCGGCGGATAATGTCGCTCATCAGTGCACCTCCGCAGGTTGACGCTTGATGGGGGCCTTGGACGGTGTGGCGTCTTCAAGCAACGCGTCGGCCACCAGTTCAGCGATGTCCTTGATCAGTGGCCGTGGCTCGACTACACCCTCAAGCATTGCGGTGCATTGTGGACAACCCACGGCCACCAGCTCGGCGCCGGTTTCGCGGATGTCGTCCATGCGCATATCCGGGATGCGCTGCTTGCCGGGAATATCGGTGATCGGCGCGCCGCCACCGCCGCCGCAGCAGCGCGAACGGAAGCCCGAGCGTTGCATCTCCTTGACCTCGATACCCAACGCCCGCAGCACTTGGCGCGGCGCCTCGTATTCGCCGTTGTAGCGGCCCAGGTAACAAGGGTCGTGGTAAGTCACGCTGTTGCCCTTGTGCTGGCCCAGGTTCAGCGCGCCCTCGCCGATCAGTTCGGCCATGAAGGTGCTGTGGTGCTGCACGACATAATTACCGTTGAAGGCGCCGTATTCGTTTTTCAGCACGTGAAAGCTGTGCGGGTCGCAGGTGACGATGCGCTTGAAGCTGTACTTTTCCAGTGTGCGGATATTGCGCGTGGCCAGCAGTTGGAAAGTGGCTTCATCGCCCAGGCGCCGCGCCACATCACCGCTGTCGCGTTCTTCCAGGCCCAGCACGGCAAAGTCGACTTTGGCCGCTTTGAGCACTTTGACGAAGGCGCGCAAGGTGCGTTGGTTACGCATGTCGAACGCGCCGTCACCGACCCAGAACAATACGTCGCAGCTGGCTTTTTCGCTGAGCAATGGCAGGTTGAGGTCCGCTGCCCAGTTGAGGCGACCGCCCGGTGCGAAACCGCCGGGGTTATCGGTGGCAATCAGGTTTTCCAGGACTTCGGCGCCCTTGTTCGGCGTGGCGCCTTTTTCCAGGGTGAGGTGGCGGCGCATGTCGACGATGGCGTCGACGTGCTCGATCATCATCGGGCACTCTTCCACGCAGGCGCGGCAGGTGGTGCACGACCACAGGGTTTCGGCGTCGACCAGGCCATTGACGATCGGCTGGTGCGGGTTGCCGCTGTGTTCGCCCACCGGTTTGCCTGGGTAAGGGCTGCCGGCGAACTTGGCATCGGTGCCACCGGCCAGGCCGACCACCATGTCCTGAATGAGTTTTTTCGGGTTCAGCGGTTGGCCGGCGGCGAACGCCGGGCACGCCGCTTCGCACTTGCCGCACTGCACGCAGGCGTCGAAACCGAGCAGTTGGTTCCAGGTGAAATCCTTGGGTTTTTCCACGCCCAATGGCGCGGTTTTGTCGCTGAGGTCGAGCGGCTTCAAACCTGTAGAACGGCCACCACCAAAACGCTCGGCGCGACGGTGCCAGGCCAGGTGCAGGGCACCGGCGAAGGCGTGTTTCATCGGCCCGCCCCAGGTCATGCCGAAGAACATTTCGCTCACGCCCCACAGCACGCCCAGGCTCAAGAGCGCGGCGAGCAGCCAGCCGCCAAAGTCGGCAGGCAAAACTCCGGCCACCGGCAAGGTCACCACAAAGAAGCTGACCGAGAACGCCATCAGGCTTTTCGGCAGGCGCATCCACGGGCCTTTCGACAGGCGCGCGGGTGGGTCGCGCCGACGCAGGTAGACGAAGGTGGCGCCGACGAACATCAGCACCGAGGCCAGCAGCAAGGCATAGCCGAGGATACGGTTATGCAGGCCAAAACCGTGCACCAAAATAGCCAGCAGCGCCGACAGCACAAAGCCCAGGGCGGTGGCGACGTGGGTGTTGGCGATGTATTTGTCGCGGGCCACCACGTGGTGCAGGTCAACCATATAGCGCTTGGGCATGGCCAGCAGGCCGCCGAGCAGGTCGACCTTGGACGCGCGGCCACGGCGCCACATGTTGACCCGGCGCAAGGCGCCGAGGGCGGCGAGGCCGATGGCTGCAAACAAAAGAATAGGAAGCAAGGTGTTCAACATGGTGAAGCTCCCACAATGATCGTCCCCACGCTCTGCGTGGGGATGCATCCTGTGACGCTCTGCGTCACGACCTTAAGAGCGGACGCGGAGCGTCCAGGGCAGCATTCCCACGCAGAGCGTGGGAACGATCAGGTGCGTCAGAAATCCTTGCACAAGCGCAGGGCGTCATAGATCGCGGCGTGGGTATTACGCTGCGCCACACAGTCACCGATGCGGAACAGCAAGTACCCCTCACCCGCCTCGCTCAAGCACGGCTGCGGTTTGATCGCGAACAAGGCTTCGACGTCGATCTGGCCCTTGTTGCGCGAACCTTCCTTGAGCCCGTAGTAAATGGCCTCGTCCGGGCGCACACCGTTCTCGACCACCACCTGGTCAACCACGCGTTCTTCCTTGGCGCCGGTGTATTCGTTCTCCAGCACCGCCACCAGCTTGTCGCCCTCGCGGTAGACCTTTTCCAGCATCATGTCGCCGGTCATGATCACTTCTTTGGGGTACATGCTGCGGTAGTAAGTCGGGAACGACGTACCGCCAATCGCCACGCCTGGCTTGATGTCGTCGGTGACGATTTCCACCTGGCAGCCTTTGTCGGCCAGGAAGTCGGCCACCGACATGCCGGTGAACTCGCAGATGGTGTCGTACACCAACACGTTCTTGCCCGGCGCCACTTTGCCGTCGAGCACGTCCCAACTGCTCACCACCAAACCTTCAGCGGCGCCCCAATGTTCGTTCTGCTCGATAAACGGATGCCCGCCGACGGCCAGCACCACGATGTCAGGGCGCAGGTCGAGGATGGTCTCGGCATCGGCCGCCACGCCCAGGCGCAGGTCGACCTTCAAGCGTGCCAACTCCAGCTGGAACCAGCGCGTGATGCCGGCGATCTGGTCACGCTGCGGGGCTTTGGAGGCGGTGGTGATTTGCCCGCCGATAAACTCTTTCTTCTCGAACAGGGTCACGTCGTGGCCACGTTCGGCCGCGACCCGCGCCGCTTCCATGCCGGCCGGGCCGGCACCCACCACCACGACTTTGCGTTTGACCCCGGCGGATTTCTCGATGATGTGCGGCACGCCCATGTATTCACGGGAGGTCGCGGCGTTCTGGATGCACAACACATCCAGGCCCTGGTATTGGCGGTCGATGCAGTAGTTGGCACCGACGCACTGTTTGATCTGGTCGATCTGGCCCATCTTGATCTTGGCGATCAGGTGCGGGTCGGCGATGTGCGCACGGGTCATGCCGACCATGTCCACATAACCGCCTTCCAGAATGCGCGTGGCCTGGTTCGGGTCCTTGATGTTCTGCGCGTGCAGCACCGGAACCTTGACCACTTCCTTGATACCGGCCGCCAGGTGCAGGAACGGCTCCGGCGGGTAGCTCATGTTCGGGATCACGTTGGCCAGGGTGTTGTGGGTGTCGCAACCCGAGCCCACCACGCCGATAAAATCGAGCATGCCGGTGTCGTCGTAATACTTGGCGATCTGCTTCATGTCCTCGTGGGACAAGCCGTCCGGGTGGAACTCGTCGCCACACAAGCGCATTCCCACGCAAAAGTCGTCACCGACCTCGGCGCGCACGGCTTTGAGCACTTCCAGGCCGAACTTCATGCGGCCCTCGAAGGTGCCGCCCCATTCGTCGGTACGCTTGTTGACCCGCGGGCTCCAGAACTGGTCGATCATGTGCTGGTGCACCGCAGACAGTTCCACGCCGTCCAGGCCACCGGCCTTGGCGCGCTTGGCGGCGCTGGCGTAGTTGCCGATTACGCGCCAGATTTCTTCCGGCTCGATGGTCTTGCAGGTCGCACGGTGCACCGGCTCACGCACGCCGGACGGCGACATCAGGGTCGGCCAGTTAAAGCCGTCCCAGCGCGAGCGACGGCCCATGTGGGTAATCTGGATCATGATCTTGGCGCCATGCTTGTGCATGGCATCGGCCAGGTTCTGGAAGTGCGGGATGATGCGGTCGGTGGACAGGTTCACCGAGCTCCACCATTCCTGCGGGCTGTCGATGGCCACCACCGAGGAGCCGCCACAGATCGCCAGGCCGATACCGCCCTTGGCTTTCTCTTCGTAATACTTCACATAGCGGTCAGTGGTCATGCCGCCGTCGGTGGCATACACCTCGGCGTGGGCGGTACTGAGCACGCGGTTGCGGATGGTCAGTTTGCCGATCTGGATCGGCGCAAACATTGCTTCGAAAGCCATGGCACGGTTCCTCGACTTACAACGGCTTGACGGTGAACAGGCCGTCGTCATGGCCCTCTTCGGAGCCTCCGTAAACTTGCTCGGCTACGGTGCGAATCTGGCTGCCGCGCGCCTGCAGAATCTGGTCCATGGCACCGGCAAACCAGCCGGTGAACATGTAGTCCACTTTGCGCCCGACCTTGCCGTACACGTAGACAAACGCCGAGTGTTCGAGCTTGACGCTGGCGGTGCCTTTGTCGAGGTCGATGTCCTGGATCTTGAACAGGCCCCAGCCGCGTTGCGACAGGCGCTTCATGTAATGCTCGAACACTGCAACGCCTTCCAGGCCGTGGCATTCAGCTTCTTTTTCGCACCAGTGCCAGGCAGATTTGTAGCCGGCCTTGTAGAGGATCTCGGCGTAGGCGTCGGCGCCCAGCACTTCTTCGATGCCCATGTGGTTGTTGACGAAGAAATGCCGTGGCACATACAGCATCGGCAGGGCGTCGGAAGTCCAGACACCGGTTTCGCTGTCGACTTCGATAGGCAATTGCGGGGCGATTTTGGCCATGGAAACTTAACTCCAGAAAATTCTCAGGTATGCCCCGACGCGAACGGTCGGGGAGAAATGCGGTGGCTTATTCGCCCCAGACGTCTTTCAAGACGTTGACCCAGTTCTCGCCCATGATCTTGCGCACCACACGCTCGCTGTGGCCGCGTTTGAGCAGGGTCTCGGTGAGGTTGGGGAACTCGCCCACGGTGCGGATGCCCAGCGGGTTGATGATCTTGCCGAAGCTGGTCAGGCGGCGGGCGTAACCCTTGTCATGGGTCAGCATCTCGAAGAAATCCTGGCCATGGCCCTGGGTGAAGTCGGTGCCGATGCCGATCGCGTCTTCACCGACGATGTTCATGGTGTATTCGATGGCTTCGGCGTAGTCGTCGATGGTCGAATCGATGCCCTTGGCCAGGAACGGCGCGAACATGGTCACGCCGACAAAACCGCCATGGTCGGCGATGAACTTGAGTTCTTCATCGGACTTGTTGCGCGGGTGCTCTTTAAGGCCCGACGGCAGGCAGTGGGAGTAGCACACCGGCTTTTTCGATTCGAGGATGACTTCTTCGCTGGTCTTGGAACCGACGTGGGACAGGTCGCACATGATGCCGACACGGTTCATCTCGCCGACGATTTCACGACCAAAGCCCGACAGGCCGCCGTCACGCTCATAGCAACCGGTGCCGACCAGGTTCTGGGTGTTGTAGCACATCTGCACCACACCCACGCCGAGCTGCTTAAAGATCTCGACGTAGCCCAGTTGGTCCTCAAACGCATGGGCGTTCTGGAAGCCGAAGATGATGCCGGTCTTGCCCTGCTCTTTTGCGCGGCGAATGTCGGCGGTGGTTTTCACCGGGATCACCAGGTCGCTGTTTTCACGGATCAGGGTCTGGCTGGCCACGATGTTGTTGATCGTGGCCTGGAAGCCTTCCCACACCGACACCGTGCAGTTGGCGGCGGTGAGGCCACCTTTGCGCATGTCTTCGAACAGGTCGCGGTTCCACTTGGCAATAATCAGACCGTCGATAACGATGCTGTCGGCGTGCAACTCGGCTGGGCTCATCAGGCGTCCCCTTATTGGCGATTCATGCGCCGAATCGTCTGCCGGCGCTTTGGGGCCAGCATATGCCCAGGGGCAACCTGAGCCGGGTGCAAAAACGACAGGGGAATTGCCGAAAGCGTCAATCAGCGACAAAGGCCTACATGACATCGATGACGGGTGGCTGTTCTTTGTCCCACGCTTGAGCCAGAATTTGCTCATCACCTGATATGAGACGGCGCAATGAAATCGATTTTCCTGGCTTTGGCACTCATCGCAACCGGCGTCCACGCCGCCGAAGACACCGACAACACGCCTTGCGATGGCATCGAAAACGACAAACAAACCCTGGAATGCGCCACCTATAACAAAACCACCGCCGAGCAATTGCTCAAGGATAACTATCAGGGCTTGCTCGAACGCATGGGTTCAACCTATGGCAGCAACAAATCGCAACTGGCCGACATTACCGCTCGTCTGAAGGATGCCCAGCAGAAGTGGGAAAAACTTCGCGATGCCGATTGCGCGGTGGACACCTTCCCGGCGGTGAATGGCAGCAAGGACTACGCGATTCAACAGAATGACTGCCTGGCGCGGATGAGTGATGAGCGGTCGGAGTTTTTGGAGTCGATTGGGCAGGAATAAGCGACAATCCCGTCACTTTCTCTCTGAAACAAGGCTCTTGCATGACTATCTGCGGCATTGAAATCAAAGGCAGCGAAGCCATCATCGCCGTCACTTCCCTGGATGGCCTGACGCTGACTCACGTGGCGCTGGCCACCAAGAAAATCGCGCTTGAAGACGACGATGAGGCGGCCAACGTCAAAGCCTTCGCCGCCCAGGTGAAGGCCTTTGTGCAGGCAAACGCCATCACCCGCATCGCGATCAAAAAACGCAGCAAGAAAGGCGAATTCGCCGGTGGCCCGACCACGTTCAAGATTGAAGGGGTGTTTCAGTTGCTCGACGGGGTTGAGGTGACATTGCTGTCGCCGCAGACCATTAATGCGCAGAACAAGAAGCACGACTTTGCCCTGCCGGCGACGCTGAACAAGTATCAGCATGAGGCCTTCAAGGCAGCGTGCTCGGCGCTGGTAAAGAAATAAGCCACACCACCAATCCCCTGTGGGAGCTGGCTTGCCTGCGATGGCGGTCTGCCAGACAACGCTGCACTGCCTGATCTACCGCTATCGCAGGCAAGCCAGCTCCCACAGTTGATTTATGGTGTCTTTGAATTCGCTGTACGGCTTCTGTGCAGCAGCCAATCGCCAAAGGATTTGTCTTCCAGGGCATACCCGCCGCGACTCGACTTCCACACCAATTCTTTGTCACGCAAGGCATCGATACAGGCCTGAATGGTCTGGGTGCCCGGCACCACGTCGCTGCCCATGTCCTCCAGTGCCTTGCTGACCGCCGTGAGTGTGCTATCGGTAAACGGCGCAAAAGGCTCGTTGTTCTGCGAGCGCTCCACCATCACCTCCAACACAGCACGCTGGGGAACGGTGAGGTTGTTCCACGCGCTTTCAAATTCGGTCCATACGCCGGCACGCAACAGTTCGGCGCGGCTGTGCAGCAGTTGGCCCAGGTTGCTCGCCTCGCCCAATTCCAGCGCCACTTCGCCGATGATGGTACGCAGCATCTCCGGGCGACGGCCGACCAGTTCGAAGGCTTCGTCGATATCCGCAGCGTTGAACTGATTGGTGCTGGCCAAATGCGCGTTGAGGTGCAGGGTGTAGGCCTGAGTGAACGCTTTGCCGAGTAAGGGAAAGGGCGTGATGCTGGAGCCGAAGAATGGTTGGCTTTTACCGAGGACCAAATGCGCGAGCTTGTCGCGATTGGAGCCGGTGAACACCAGGCGCAAGCCACTGCCCTCCTCGTCACGGCCTTGGTTGAGCTGATCTCGGGCAGCTTTCAACGCGAACATCGCGTTGATGCCGGACTCGGTGGTCAGTGCGTGCTGCGCTTCATCAATCACCAGCACGACGGGCTTTTCGGCAGCGCTGTGGAGCAACTCCAACGCTTGAGTCAGCGTCGCGCCAACCGGCAATTGTGGCGTGCTGAAGTCCCAGGAAAGGGTACGCAGGAAGCTTAGCTTCTCGATTCCAATGTTCTTGGCCAGCTTGCGAATACCCTTTTCATAGGGCACCAGAGCCGCGGCGATAGCGCTGGCGATCAACTCCGCCGGATCTTTCTCTTTGTCAGCCCAGAGATCCACGTAAACCGCCAGCCAACCCCGCAGTTGACACTCCGGGATCAGGTCTTCGCGCAAAAAGGTACTTTTGCCGGTGCGTCGAGGTGCTGCGAGGAACAGGCCTGAGGTGAAATCCTGAATCCCGGCGCCGACCAAGCCATCAGCAATGCTGCGAGCCAGCGTCGGGCGGCGAAACACAAAGCCGCTGTGCTTGGACATGGTTTTATACTCAATTATTGGAACAGCTATAAATTATAGTCGCGAGTATAATTGACTATAATTGCTCGTCAAACCACTTCCCGTCGCCGGTCCTCTCTCGGGCACTTGGCAAACCGCGCCCTGTAGCTGCGGGTGAAGTACGACGGCGACTCAAACCCGCACGCAATGCTCACTTCCAGCACACTCATGTCGCTTTGGCGCAATAGCTGCCGGGCTTTTTCCAGGCGCAGGCCGAGGTAGAAGTTGCTCGGTGTGTCGTTCAGGTGCAGACGGAACAGGCGCTCCAGCTGACGCCGCGTGACCTTGATCGCCTCGGCTAACGCCAACGTGCTCAGCGGCGGCTCGCTGTGTTGTTCCATCTCGCCGATCACCTGCACCAGCTTCTTGTTGTTGATGCCGTAGCGCGTGGCGATCTGCATGCGCTGGTGGTCTTTGCGCGGGCGGATGCGCCCGAGCACGAACTGCTCGGACACCTGGATGGCCAGGTCCGGGCCGTGGGCCTGGGCGATCAGGTCGAGCATCAGGTCGATGGAGGCGGTGCCACCGGCGCAAGTGATGCGTCGGCGGTCAATCTCGAACAGCTCCTGGGTCACCGTGAGCTGTGGATAGGACTCCTTGAACGCGTCGATGGCTTCCCAGTGCAGGGTCAGGCGGTGACCGTCGAGCAAACCGGCTTCTGCGAGCACACAGGCGCCGGTGTCGATGGCGCCGAGGGTCACGCCATCGTGATCAAGGCGACGCAGCCAGTGTTCCAGTGCGGGCGTGGTGAACTTCAAGGGTTCGAAGCCTGCGACCACCATCAGCGTCGCGCCTTTTTTCAGCGGCTCCAGCGCGGCGTCGGCGTTCACCGACATGCCATTGCTCGCCAGCACCGCGCCGCCATCGGCACTCAACACGTGCCAGCGGTACAACTCGCCGCGAAAGCGGTTGGCCACGCGCAGCGGTTCCAGCGCGGAAATAAAGCCGATGGCCGAGAAACCCGGCATCAGCAGAAAGTAGAAATCCTGGGACATGGTGGCGCTCTCGTAGGACGGGCAGCGTGCTCACTGTGATACGCCAGTTCAACCGGCCATTCAAGAGCACAGGTCGCTGCAGTGCAAGAGCTGGTCGCCGCCGTGCGCTTTGCCTCCCCTCAAGCTGCGTAACGTGATCCCACGGCGCACAAAGACGCCGGCCCCCACAATAACGACCTGCCGAGGGATCCACCATGAACCGACTGATCAGCCGCTGCGTGCTTGCACTCAGCGCCAGCGCCATCTTGAGCACCAGCGTACTCGCGGCCGACGCAGAATCTTGCCGGAACGTGCGCATGGGTGTGGTGAACTGGACCGACGTAATCGCCACCAGCGCCATGACCCAAGTATTGCTCGACGGCCTCGGCTACAAGACCAAACAAACCAGCGCCTCCCAGCAAATCATCTTCGCCGGTATCCGCGACCAGCGCCTGGATATGTTCCTGGGCTACTGGAACCCGCTGATGACCCAGACCATCACGCCGTTTGTCGACGCCAAGCAAGTCAAAGTCCTCGACAAACCGAGCCTGGAAGATGCGCGCGCCACCCTCGCCGTGCCGACTTACCTGGCGGACAAAGGCCTGAAAACCTTCGCCGACATTGCCAGGTTCGAAAAAGAACTGGGCGGCAAGATCTACGGCATCGAGCCAGGCTCGGGCGCCAACACCCAGATCAAGGCGATGATCGCCAAGAACCAGTTCGGCCTCGGCAAGTTCCAGTTGGTGGAGTCCAGCGAAGCCGGGATGCTCGCCGCCGTCGACCGCGCCGTGCGCCGCAAAGAGGCCGTGGTGTTCTTTGGCTGGGCGCCGCACCCGATGAACGTCAACGTCGCCATGACTTACCTCACCGGCAGCGATGACGCCCTTGGCCCGAACGAAGGCATGGCCACGGTGTGGAGCGTGACTTCACCGACCTACGCCGAGCAGTGCCCCAACGTGCACAAACTGCTGACCAACCTGACTTTCACCGCCGCCGACGAGAGCCGAATGATGCAGCCGTTGCTGGATCACAAGGACGCTCTCGAATCGGCGAAGCAATGGCTCAAGGATCACCCGCAAGACCAGCAGCGCTGGCTCGAAGGCGTGACCACCTTCGACGGCAAACCGGCCGCAGCCAACCTGCAACTGACCAGCAAATAACCTGATTCGCATCACCGTATCGCAGCCGCTGTTGGCTGCGAACGGCATCACTACGCCCGCCTTTAAGGAACCGCCTCATGAACCACGACGTCATCATCACCTGCGCACTCACCGGTGCTGGCGACACGACCAGCCGCAGCCCGCATGTGCCGGTCACTCCCAAACAAATCGCCGCCGCCGCCGTGGAAGCCGCCAAGGCCGGCGCCACCGTGGTGCACTGCCATGTGCGTGACCCGCAAACCGGCAAGTTCAGCCGCGACGTGGCGCTGTACCGCGAAGTGATGGAGCGCATTCGCGAGGCCGACATCGACATCATCGTCAACCTCACCGCCGGCATGGGCGGCGACCTGGAGATCGGCGGCGGCGAGAACCCGATGGAGTTCGGCCCCAACACCGACCTGGTCGGCCCGCTGACGCGCCTGGCCCACGTCGAGGAACTGCTGCCGGAAATTTGCACCCTGGACTGCGGCACACTCAACTTCGGCGATGGCGACACCATTTACGTCTCTACCCCGGAGCAGCTGCGGGCGGGCGCCAAGCGTATTCAAGAGCTGGGCGTTAAGGCCGAGCTGGAAATTTTCGACACCGGCCACCTGTGGTTCGCCAAGCAGATGATCAAGGAAGGCTTGCTCGACAACCCGCTGTTCCAACTGTGCCTGGGCATCCCATGGGGCGCGCCGGCCGACACCACCACCATGAAAGCCATGGTCGACAACCTGCCTGCCGACGCCGTGTGGGCCGGTTTCGGCATCGGCCGCATGCAAATGCCGATGGCGGCGCAAGCGGTGCTGCTGGGCGGCAACGTGCGGGTCGGCCTGGAAGACAACCTGTGGCTGGACAAGGGCGTACTCGCCACTAACGGCCAACTGGTGGAGCGCGCCAGTGAAATCCTCAGCCGCCTGGGTGCACGGGTCATGACCCCGGCGGAAGGCCGAATCAAGATGGGCCTGACCAAGCGCGGCTAATCCCCTGCCGAAACCGGATCAAAAATGTGGGAGCGGGCTTGCTCGCGAATGCGGTGAATCAGTCACCGAATGCATCAACTGACACACCGCATTCGCGAGCAAGCCCGCTCCCACAGGGTTCTTCACATTATTCAGGGATTGTCGACATGAGCTTTATCACCGAAATCAAAACCTTCGCCGCCCTCGGCAGCGGCGTTATCGGCAGCGGCTGGGTGTCCCGTGCCCTGGCCCACGGCCTGGATGTGGTCGCCTGGGACCCGGCGCCCGGCGCTGAAGCAGCGCTGCGCAAACGTGTCGCCAACGCCTGGGGCGCCTTGGAGAAACAAGGCCTGGCGCCGGGTGCCTCCCAGGATCGCCTGCGCTTTGTCACCACCATTGAAGAATGCGTAAAAGACGCCGACTTCATCCAGGAAAGCGCCCCGGAACGCCTGGAGCTGAAGCTGGAATTGCACAGCAAAATCAGCGCCGCCGCCAAGCCGAACGCACTGATTGGCTCCAGCACTTCGGGCCTGTTGCCGAGTGAGTTCTACGAGGGCTCGACGCACCCGGAACGCTGCGTGGTCGGGCACCCGTTCAACCCGGTTTACCTGTTGCCGCTGGTGGAAGTGGTGGGCGGCAAGCACACCGCGCCGGAGGCGATTCAAGCGGCGATCAAGGTGTATGAATCCCTCGGCATGCGCCCGTTGCATGTGCGCAAGGAAGTGCCAGGGTTTATTGCCGACCGTTTGCTTGAAGCGCTGTGGCGTGAGGCGTTGCACCTGGTCAATGATGGCGTGGCAACCACGGGCGAGATCGATGACGCGATTCGTTTTGGTGCCGGTTTGCGCTGGTCGTTCATGGGCACATTCCTGACCTACACCCTGGCCGGCGGCGATGCCGGAATGCGCCACTTCATGGCCCAGTTCGGCCCGGCACTGCAGTTGCCGTGGACGTATTTGCCTGCGCCGGAGCTGACCGACAAGTTGATTGATGATGTGGTCGACGGCACCAGCGATCAGCTGGGTAAACACAGCATTTCGGCGCTGGAGCGCTATCGTGATGATTGCTTGCTGGCGGTGCTTGAAGCAGTGAAGACCACTAAAGAAAAACACGGTATGACTTTCGCTGAATAACCAATGTGGGAGCGGGCTTGCTCGCTTCCACATTTCTGACCGTGCACATTTTCGGAATCCACGCCATGCCTGCACTGACCACCTACACCACCAAAATCCAGCCCGACTGGGTCGATTACAACGGCCACCTGCGTGATGCGTTCTACCTGCTGATTTTCAGCTACGCCACCGACGCGCTGATGGACACCCTCGGGCTGGACAGCGAAAACCGCGAAGCCAGCGGCCACTCGCTGTTCACCCTGGAACTGCACCTCAACTACCTGCACGAAGTGAAACTCGGCGCAGAAGTAGAGGTGCACACCCAACTGATCGCCCACGACGCCAAGCGCCTGCACCTCTATCACAGCCTGCACCTTGTGGGCGATGCGAAGGAATTGGCCGGCAACGAACAGATGCTGCTGCACGTCGATCTGGCCGGGCCGCATTCGACGCCGTTTACCGAGGCCACCCTGGAAAAGCTCGCGGGCATCAGCGCCGAACAGGCCGACCTGCCCCGCCCTGCCTTGCTGGGCCGAGTGATTGGATTACCCCCCAAAAAACCATAAGGAGCCGCCATGCAAACCGCCGCCGCTGTTGCCGATTTCCGTACTTACCCGAAGATCTGCGACCTTGCCGAGGCGCAGGTGCTGGACGATCAGATTCGCGTGCAGTGGGCCGATGGGCGGGTCAGCCCGTTCCATCATCAGTGGCTGCGGGACAACTGCCCTTGCAGCGAATGCGTGTACAGCGTGACCCGTGAGCAGGTGCTGGAGATTGTCGATGTGGACGAGCATCTGCGCGCAGTCAGCGCGCACATCGATCAAGGTTTTCTGTGCGTGGAATGGTACGGCGGCCATCGCAGCCAGTACGACCCAGGCTGGTTGCGCGCCCACGCCTATGACGATCAATCACGCGCCGAACGCCGCGCAGCCAAACCCCAGTCGCACCTGTGGCACAGCACCTTCGCGCTGCCCGTCTTCGACTATGCGACGGTGATGGAAGACCCCAAAGCCCTGCTGCAATGGCTGCTGGCCTTGCGCGACGGTGGCCTTACGCAAATCCGTGGCGTACCCACCGAGCCGGGCTCGCTTGCACTGGTCGCCAAGCGCATTTCATTTATTCGCGAGAGCAACTTCGGCGTGCTGTTCAACGTGCAATCCAAGGCCGATGCCGACAGTAACGCCTACACCGCTTTCAACCTGCCGCTGCACAGTGATTTGCCGACACGGGAGCTGCAACCCGGGCTGCAATTTTTGCATTGCCTGGTGAACGACGCCGACGGTGGCGAGAGCATTTTTGTCGATGGTTTTGCCATCGCCCAGGCGCTGCGCAGCGAAGACCCCGAGGCGTTTCGCGCACTGTGTGAAATTCCGGTGGAGTTTCGCAATAAAGACCGGCACAGCGACTACCGCCGCCTGGCACCGATTATTGCGCTGGACGCCTTGGGTGATGTGGCAGAGATTCGCATGGCCAACTTTTTGCGTGGGCCGTTTGAGGCCAGCGTGGAGCAGATGCCATTGTTGTACCGGGCGTATCGGCGTTTTATTGCGATGACGCGCGAGGATCGTTTCCGGCTGGTCAAACGCCTGAATCCGGGTGAGTTGTGGTGTTTTGATAACCGCCGCACTTTGCATGCGCGCAATGCGTTTAACCCGGCTTCGGGGGCGCGGCATTTTCAGGGTTGTTACATTGATCGGGATGAGTTGTTGTCCCGGATATTGGTGTTGCAGAGGTAGACCGGGGTGCGGCCATCGCAGGCAAGCCACCACAAACCCCAGCCAAAAAAAGCCCCGGGCCAGCCGTGACTGGATCGGGGCAGAGTGCTTGGTGTGAGCGTGACATCCCGAGGGTGACCAAACCGTCAAGGTGCGTGCCTGGCCTCCAGTGTGCCTATTGTTGCTATCGGTAAATGACCCGAAAACGACCTGTTCATAGCCATCTGAGCCATTCGCCGATTCTGCCCTTGCCGACCGGCCGAGGGCCTACCAGAATCCCATTCAATACCGCTCCCTACACCAGGATAAACGTCATGATGCACGCGGACTTGATAGACCAGGATGACCTGCTGAGCCAACTGCGCTCGCTGGGTTTTGAGGTATCCAGCGGCGCCAGCGCCGAACAGGCTTGCGAATGTGCGGTACGCGGTTTGAGCGCTGCGCGGGCCAAGGCGCTCAAGGGCATGGTGGAGCAGATGTACACCGGCAGCGCGACGATCTTGCCGGCGGTGCGCCAGGCGATCGACAAGCAGTTGTTGCCGGCTTTGGTGCAGTTCAAGCAAAGCTCTGGTGCCTGATAGATCGCTATCGCAGGCAAGCCAGCTCCCACATTTTGAATGCATTCCCCTGTGGGAGCTGGCTTGCCTGCGATGAAGGCGACTCGGTCTAGAGCCTTACACTCGCAAACGTCGACTCATTACGCGCCTGGCTCAACGCCGACATCGGCCCCGACAACGGTGACAGCACCAGCGCCTGCGGAATCGGCATCATCGCCACTTGCTGGGTGGTGTTGGAACCTACGCGCTCATCCCGTGGCGGAATGCCGAAGTATTCGCGGTAGCACTTGGAGAAGTGCGGCGTGGACACAAACCCGCACACCGACGCCACTTCGATGATCGACATCGGCGTTTGCTTGAGCAACTGCCGTGCACGGATCAGGCGCAACTTGAGGTAGTAGCGCGACGGTGAGCAGTGCAGGTATTTCTGGAACAGCCGCTCCAGTTGGCGGCGCGACACGGCGACATACACCGCCAGCTCATCCAGGTCGATCGGCTCTTCCAGGTTGGCTTCCATCAGCGCGACGATTTCCTGCAGTTTCGGCTGGTTGGTGCCGAGCATGTGCTTGAGCGGCACACGCTGGTGATCCTGTTCGTTGCGGATGCGTTCGTACACAAACATCTCGGAGATGGCGGCCGACAATTCACGGCCGTGGTCGCGGCTGATCAGGTGGAGCATCATGTCCAGCGGCGCGGTGCCGCCCGAGCTGGTGAAGCGGTTACGGTCGAGGGTGAACAGGCGCGTGCTCATGGCCACGCGCGGGAAGGCTTCCTGCATCGAGGCCAGGCATTCCCAGTGCACGCTGCAATCAAAGCCGTCGAGCAACCCGGCGCAGGCCAAGGCCCAACTGCCGGTGCAGACCGCGCCAAGGCGGCGCGATTGGCGCGCCTGGCTTTGCAGCCACGACACATGTTCACGGGTCACGGTGCGCTGGATGCCCACGCCGCCGCACACAATCACAGTGTCCAGGGCCGCAGCTTTGTGCATGGAGGCATCGGGGGTGATTTGCAGACCGTCGCTGGCCCAGACCTGGTTGCCGTCGACACTCAGGGTTGTCCAGCGATACAGCTCGCGGCCGGACAGCTGGTTGGCCATGCGCAGCGGTTCCACTGCCGAAGCCAGGGAAATCAGCGTGAAATTGTCCAGCAGCAAAAAGCCGATGGATTGAGGCGCACGGTTCTGGGGTTGGGCCCCGGAGTTGAACGACGTCATCGCGGTATCTCCTCACACAAAGCGGGTGATGGCCTCAGGCGAGGCTCTTGTTATTGCGTTCGTCTCCAACAAGGAGAGAGGCTTTGAATGGATAGAGCAAATGCCATGCCTAAAATTGAATGGCCGTCCAATAAATCCTAAAAACGACCTGATGACGCGTCTATATAAGCCCACGCAGGGAGTGCGGGATATGGCCGGAAATGGACGTCAGACCGGCCCTGCTCAAGGGGTGTGAGCAGATCGGTAGCACTTGTGGGAAGGCGCTTTGCGGGTGTGGGAAAGGTCTGTCACCGCACGCACGGGTGACGGGTGGGAAGGCGCGGGATCGTTCGCAAGCTACTTATCTATTTGCGACGCGCTAAAAGGTGGCGCGTTTGGATTTGGATGTTCACTTTTTGAGCAGTGTTGCTCGGACTAGCGCTTTCGCGAGCAAGCCCGCTCCCACACTTGACCGTGTTCACAAATCAAAATGTGGGAGCGGGCTTGCTCGCGAAATCAGGCAACTCGGTCTCAACACTCTACTGCGCTGACCGCCAAGCCCCCTCGCGATGTCTCTTTGTACTTGTCATGCATATCCGCGCCGGTATCGCGCATGGTGCGGATCACCCGGTCCAGGGAAATAAAGTGCTGGCCATCACCGCGCAGCGCCATCTGCGCCGCGTTGATCGCCTTCACCGCCGCAATCGCGTTGCGCTCAATGCACGGCACTTGCACCAGCCCGCCCACCGGGTCGCAGGTCAGGCCGAGGTTATGTTCCAGGCCGATTTCAGCGGCGTTGCACAGTTGCTCCGGCGTGGCGCCGAGGATCTCGGCCAGTCCGGCAGCCGCCATGGCGCAAGCAGAACCGACTTCGCCCTGGCAGCCGACTTCGGCGCCGGAGATCGAGGCGTTTTTCTTGCACAGAATCCCCACCGCCGCAGCGCCCAGCAAATAGTCGACCACGTTGGCTTCGGTGACCTCTTCGCTGAACTTCATAAAGTAGTGCAGCACCGCCGGAATAATCCCCGCCGCGCCATTGGTGGGGGCGGTGACCATGCGCCCACCGGCGGCGTTTTCTTCATTGACCGCCAGGGCGAACAGGTTAACCCATTCCATGGCGCTCAAGGTTGAGCCGATCACATTCGGTTTGCCCAGCTCCTGCAAACTGCGGTGCAGCTTGGCCGCGCGACGTCGCACATTCAGGCCGCCGGGCAGGATGCCTTCGTGCTTGAGGCCCTGCTCCACGCAGTCCTGCATGGCGCGCCAGAGCTTCATCAGGCCGCTGCGGATTTCTTCTTCGCTGCGCCAGGTTTTTTCGTTGGCCAGCATCAATTCGGCAACGCGCAGGTTGTGGGTCTTGCACAGCTGCAACAGCTCCACCGCGCTGGAGAAATCATAGGGCAACTCGGTGCGGTCCATGTCCGCCACGCCGCTCTGCGCCTGGGCCTCATCCACCACAAAACCGCCGCCGACTGAGTAGTAGGTGTCGCGGTGCAGCTCGCCGTCATCACCAAACACCACCAGGGTCATGGCGTTGGGGTGGAAGGGCAGGTTTTCATCGAGCAGGCGCATGTCGCGCGCCCAGATAAAAAGCACCGGCAAACGCCCGTCGAGCAACAAGGTGTCGGTCTCGCGCAGGGTGTGAATACGCAGGCCGATCTGCGACGGGTCAATTGCGTCCGGCCATTCGCCCATCAAGCCCATGATGGTAGCGGTGTCGCTGCCGTGGCCGATGCCGGTGGCCGACAACGAGCCGTAGAGCTGAACTTCGACGCGACGTACTTGTTCCAACATTCCACGTTCACGCAAGTGCTGAACGAACAACGCCGCGGCGCGCATGGGGCCGACGGTGTGAGAACTCGAAGGCCCGATGCCGATCTTGAACAGGTCGAAAACGCTGATAGCCATTGCCGTGAAACTCCTCGATGGGCACGGGCGACCTGCTACGCTGAACTCGCCCGAATAGCGGCATCATCAAGCTTTTGTTGCCCCTCACGGCGTCTCACACCGACGTGACCATGCTCAGCAGCGCCGCCCTCGCGCGAACGGGCGTTTTGGCCGTTTTTAGCGGTGCAGAGCGGCAAAAAATGCAGTTTTGCCGTTGAAAAAATCTGTAAGCGACGTCACCGACACTGGATACGACCATCCCTGTACTGGATACGACGCCCCCTGTAGGCGTCAGATTTTCACTGGTACATGATCAGTCTCGACTCGTTTGCAAGGCATCGTGCCGTCAGCTTGAAGCACGCCCCAACCGCAACACTTATAAAGCGCGGCACAAGCCGTCAGAAAAAAGACACAGGAGTCTACCCAGATGAAAGGTTCACCCTCGTTGTTGTTGGCCGCCATGTTGAGTCTGCCAGCCCTGGCGCACGCTGCAGAACCGGCACAATGTCAGACCGTCAATTTCTCCGATGTCGGCTGGACCGACATCACCGTCACCACCGCAACCACCAGTGAAATCCTCAAAGGCTTGGGCTACAAGCCACGTACCACGATGATTTCAGTGCCGGTGACCTACAAGTCGCTGGCCGACGGCAAGAACATGGACATCTTCCTCGGCAACTGGATGCCGACCATGGAAAACGACATCAAGCAGTACCGTGATGCCGGCACCGTGGAAACCGTGCGCGCCAACCTGGAGAACGCCAAATACACCCTGGCCGTACCCGAGGCGCTGTATAACAAGGGCCTGAAAGACTTCGCCGATATCGCCAAATTCAAGGATGAGCTGGGCGGCAAAATCTACGGCATCGAGCCGGGTAACGACGGCAACCGCACCATCCAGACCCTGATCGACAAAGACGCCTTCGGCCTGAAAACCGCCGGTTTCAAAGTGGTGGAGTCCAGCGAAGCCGGGATGCTCTCGCAAGTGGAACGCGCCACCAAACGCGACCAGGCCATCGTGTTTCTCGGTTGGGAACCACACCCGATGAACACCCGCTTCAAGATGAAGTACCTGACCGGCGGTGACGATTCGTTCGGCCCCAACTATGGCCAGGCCACCATCTACACCAACGTTCGCAAGGGCTACACCCAGGAATGCAGCAACGTCGGTCAGTTGCTGAAAAACCTGTCGTTCACCCTGAACATGGAAAGCACCCTGATGGGTAAAGTCCTGGACGACAAACAAAAACCGGATGTAGCCGCCAAAGCCTGGCTCAAATCCAACCCACAAGTACTCGACACCTGGCTTGCCGGTGTCACCACCATTGATGGCAAACCAGGGCTGGACGCCGTTAAAGCTTACCTCGCCAAATAATTAACCCGGCAACATCGCTGACCCCAGGCCGGTGCGCTGGCCTGGGATGTTTTCCCCTTCGCATGTGGACATTCACTACCATGCTGACTGAACAGAAAATCCCACTAGGCCAGTACATCGCTGCCTTCGTCGAATGGTTGACCAAACATGGTGCCAACTATTTCGACGCAATCGCATCGACCCTGGAAACGATGATCCACGGCGTGACGTTCGCGCTGACCTGGTTCAATCCGCTGGCATTGATCGGTCTGATTGCGCTGCTGGCTCACTTTATTCAACGCAAATGGGGCCTGACCGTTTTTGTCATCGCCTCCTTCCTGCTGATCCTCAACCTGGGGTACTGGCAGGAAACCATGGAAACCCTCGCCCAGGTGTTGTTCGCCACCCTGGTCTGCGTGGTCATCGGTGTGCCGCTGGGCATTGTTGCCGCGCACAAACCGCTGTTCTACACCATGATGCGGCCGGTGCTCGATCTGATGCAGACCGTGCCGACCTTCGTCTACCTCATCCCAACCCTGACCCTCTTCGGGCTGGGTGTGGTGCCTGGCTTGATCTCTACGGTGGTGTTCGCGATTGCCGCGCCTATCCGCCTGACCTACCTGGGTATCCGCGATGTACCGCAAGAGTTGATGGACGCGGGCAAGGCCTTTGGCTGCTCGCGCCGTCAGTTGCTCTCACGCATTGAACTGCCCCACGCCATGCCGAGCATTGCCGCCGGCATTACCCAATGCATCATGCTGTCGTTGTCGATGGTGGTGATCGCGGCCCTGGTGGGCGCCGACGGCCTCGGCAAGCCGGTGGTCAACGCACTCAACACCGCCGACATCGCCCTGGGCTTTGAAGCCGGCCTGGCAATCGTATTGCTGGCCATCATGCTCGACCGCATCTGCAAACAACCCGACGCCAAAGTAGGGGGTGATGCATGAGCATTATCCGATTCGACAATGTCGACGTGATCTTCTCCAAAGACCCACGCGAAGCGCTCAAGCTGCTGGACCAGGGCATGAGCCGTAACGAGATCCTGAAAAAGACCGGGCAGATCGTCGGCGTTGAAAAAGCCAGCCTGGACATTGAAAAAGGCGAGATCTGCGTGCTGATGGGCCTGTCCGGCTCCGGCAAATCAAGCCTGCTGCGCTGCATCAACGGCCTCAACACCGTAAGCCGTGGCCAACTGTTTGTGGAGCATGAAGGTCGCCAGATCGACATCGCTTCGTGCACACCGGCCGAGCTGAAAATGATGCGCACCAAGCGCATCGCCATGGTGTTCCAGAAGTTCGCGTTGATGCCGTGGCTGACGGTGCGCGAGAACATCAGCTTTGGCTTGGAGATGCAGGGCCGCCCGGAGAAAGAACGGCGTGCGCTGGTGGATGAAAAACTCGAACTGGTGGGCCTGGCCCAATGGCGTAACAAGAAGCCCGACGAGCTGTCCGGCGGCATGCAGCAGCGCGTCGGCCTGGCCCGCGCCCTGGCGATGGACGCCGATATCCTGCTGATGGACGAACCCTTCTCGGCCCTCGACCCGCTGATCCGCCAAGGCCTGCAAGATGAATTGCTGGAGCTGCAACGCAAGCTGAGCAAGACCATCGTGTTCGTGAGCCATGACCTGGATGAGGCACTGAAACTCGGCAGCCGCATCGCGATCATGAAAGACGGCAAGATCATCCAGTACAGCGTGCCGGAAGAGATCGTGCTGAACCCGGCGGACGACTATGTGCGTACCTTCGTCGCCCATACCAACCCGCTGAACGTGCTGTGCGGGCGCAGCCTGATGCGCACCGTAGAGAACTGCACCCACGTCAACGGCTCCATCAGCCTGGACCCGGGCGGCGATTCGTGGCTGGACCTGGCCGAAGGCAATGTGATCAAGGGCGCACGCCAGAACGGCACGCCGTTGAACCTGCAGAACTGGGCGCCGGGGCAACCGGTGGAAGGTTTGGGCCGGGTACCGACGCTGGTGGATTCCAATATCGGCATGCGCGATGCGTTGCAGATCCGGTATCACACGGGGAACAAGCTGGTGTTGCATAACAACAACCAGGTGGTGGGGATTCTGGGGGATAGCGAGCTGTACCATGCCCTGCTGGGCAAGAACCTGGGTTAGTCGCCTGATCGTTCCCACGCTCCGCGTGGGAATGCCGCCCTGGACGCTCTGCGTCCGCTCTTGAAATCGTGACGCGGAGCGTCACAGGAGGCATTCCCACGCGGAGCGTGGGAACGATCATTCAAGCTCAACCATCAGCTATAGACACGGCCAAGGAGCTGCCGATGGCTCTCAAACTGATCGAGCACGTCCCGGGTGATCTGCTCCTGGGCGAAGCCCATCAGGTCATATTCCTGAGGTCCGTTGTGCAGGTAGACCTCGGCCCGGTAGTAGCGGGTGCGCTCTTCTTCGGGCAGGTCGCTCGGTGCCGAGGAGTAAGCATCCAGGCTCACTTCATAGACAAACGGGTTGCCCTCTTCCATCTCGATACGCACACCGATGCAGCGCTTGGATTTACCCAGCAGCGTCTGCACCTCCAGCCCTTGCTCACGCAAGGTTGCCGCCGCCTCTTCCAACGCCGGCGTAACGTGCTTGTCCATAAAGCGCTGCACAGTGCCCTGGCTCGGTTGCAGGTCCAGGGCGGTCAAACGCTCGCTGAAACCACGACGACCACGTTCGGCCAATTGCGCCTGCTCCTGTTCGATGGCCACATCCTGGCGCATCGCCTTGTGCAAACCGAACATAAACAGAATCAGCACCACCGAGAACGGCAGCCCCGCCAGCACCACCATGGTTTGCATGGCTTCGAAGTTACCCGCGAACAGCAGGCCGATGGTCACCAGAGTGATCACCGCCGACCAGAAGATCCGCAACCAGTGCGGCGCATCTTCATCCACATTGCCGCCCTTGCAGGACAGGTTGGCCATCATCACCGCGCCGGAATCCGCCGGGGTCAGGAACAGCACAAAGCCCACGAAGATCGACACACCGATCACGATTTTCGACGCCGGGTAATGCTCAAGCAGTTGGTAGATGGCCATCGACGGTTGTTCCAGCGCCGTCTTGCCCAACTCCACCGCACCGTGGTTCAACACCAGGTCCAGCGCCGAGTTACCGAAGATCGACAACCACGCCAGGGTGAAGCCCAGCGGGATCAGCAGCACGCCGGCCACCAGCTCACGCACCGTACGACCACGGGAAATACGCGCGATGAACATGCCGAAAAATGGCGCCCAGGAAATCCACCAGGCCCAGTAGAACAGGGTCCACAGGCCCATCCAGCGCTCGGTCTTGTCGGCATCGCCTTCGTACACATACAGGTCGAATGTTTTCAGGATGATGCCGTTGAGGTAGTCACCGGTGTTCTGCACCAGGCCATTGAGCAGGTGCAGGGTCGGGCCAAACAACAGCACAAAGATCAGCAAGCCGCTGAACAACACGATGTTGAGGTTGGACAGGCGGCGAATGCCGTTTTCCACACCCGACACGGCGGCGATGGTCGCTACGGTACTCATCACGATGATCACGATCAGCAGGTTGGTGTTGCTGTGCTGCATGCCGAACAGATTTTCAAGGCCCGACGACACTTGCATCGAACCAATCCCCAGGTTCGTCACCAGGCCCAGCAGGGTCACGAACATGCCGAAACCGTCCACCGCGTGACCGGCTGCGCCTTTGACCCAACGCTCGCCCACCAGCGGGTACAGTGCCGAACGCAAGGCCAGCGGCTGGTTATGACGGTACGCGAAGTACGCCACGGCCAGGCCGACCAGCGCATAAATCGCCCAGCCGTGCAGGCCCCAGTGCAGGAACGTCAACTGCAACGCCTGGCGGGCTGCGCCATTGCTGGCGGCGGCGCCTTCGGGCGGGTTGAAGTAGTGATCCAACGGCTCGGAAGCCCCGAAATACAGCAGCGAGATGCCGATGCCGGACGAGAACAGCATGCCGGCCCAGGCGCCGTAGCTGAAGTCCGGGGTGTCGTCCTTGCTGCCCAGTTTCAATTTACCGTAGGACGAAAACGCCAGGCCGACCACAAACACCAGGTAGGCAGCGATGACCACCATGTAGTACCAGCCGAAGCTTTTCGACAGCCACGCCTGGGCTATGCCGAGCATGCGCCCGGCCTCCTGCGGGGCGATGATCAAAATGGCGGTCAACAACAGAATGAGCGCGGTGGAGGTGTAGAACACCCAACCGTTGACCCTGACCTTTTCCGGCGGGGTCTTTATAAGAGAGGCAGAACTCATGGCGCAGATGCTCCGGGCAGTGCGAGAGAGAAACACAAGGCAACGGTTATCCCGGGACATCGATTTTTCGGCAGTCGACGGACGGGTGTTATAAAGACACCCCGAAAATTCTTGAGCCTCGTCGAGGCAGTGGCCAGGCCCTGATTCGGCCTGTTTCAAGGGTTTTTGCAGGTGTCAGAGGACGTCGCTCACAGGTAGGAAAAATCTGTAGGCAGCGACCATTTGTCGCAGATCTTATTCTTTGTTGATTGAACGTTCAATCAAAACAAAATAGACTGGCCATCAAGCCGACGGGCGTTTATCGCCCAACGGCAGGCCTAAGGAGAGGTGCTACATGCCCAAGGTCGGTATGCAACCCATACGCCGCCAGCAGTTGATCGAAGCCACTTTGACGGCCATCGATCAGGTTGGAATGGGAGATGCCAGCATTGCGCTGATCGCCCGTTTGGCCGGCGTCTCGAACGGCATCATCAGTCACTACTTTCAGGACAAGAACGGCCTGATCGCCGCAACGATGCGGTACTTGATGAATGTGCTGATCGAGAACGTCCACGAACGCAGGCAAGCGTTGAAAGACGACAGCCCCCGTGCCCACCTTCGGGTGATCATCGAGGGCAACTTTGACGCCAGCCAGGTCAACGGACCGGCAATGAAAACCTGGCTGGCCTTCTGGGCCGCCAGCATGCACCACCCGTCATTGCACAGGTTGCAGCGGATCAACGATCAACGTCTGTATTCCAACCTGTGCTGCCAGTTCCGCCGAGTGCTGCCGCTGCCGCACGCACGCAAAGCAGCCAGAGGCCTGGCGGCCCTGATCGACGGTTTGTGGTTGCGCGGCGCCCTGTCGGGAGACGCTTTCGACACGGAGCAGGCGCAACGGATCGCTTACGAATACATGGATTTCCAATTGGCCAAGCAGGTGAGTTAGAGCACACATAACCGCTCAACCCCTGAACGTCTGCCGCCCAGTGTTGCCACAACCCCATGGCCCACTGGCGGCGGGTAACGCCAACCACTTATGCACTTGCGAGGACTTTATGGCCCGTTTCGAACTGCAAAAACTCTACATTGACGGCGGCTACAGCGACGCTGGCAGCGATGCCACCTTCGAAGCCATCAACCCGGCTAACGGTGAAGTTCTCGCCCAAGTGCAACGCGCCACCAAGGAAGACGTGGAACGTGCCGTGGTCAGCGCCGAAAAAGGCCAGAAAATCTGGGCTGCCATGACCGCCATGGAGCGTTCGCGCATCCTGCGTCGTGCCGTCGACATCCTGCGCGAGCGCAACGATGAACTGGCCGCCCTGGAAACCCTGGACACCGGTAAAGCCTTCTCCGAAACCCAATACGTCGACATCGTCACCGGCGCCGACGTGCTGGAATACTATGCAGGCCTGGTGCCGGCCATCGAAGGCGAGCAGATCCCGTTGCGCGACACTTCGTTCGTCTATACCCGCCGCGAGCCGCTGGGCGTGGTGGCCGGTATCGGCGCGTGGAACTACCCGATCCAGATCGCCCTGTGGAAATCCGCACCGGCCCTGGCGGCGGGTAACGCAATGATCTTCAAGCCAAGCGAAGTCACTTCGCTGACCACCCTGAAACTGGCCGAGATCTACACCGAAGCCGGCGTACCGGCTGGCGTGTTCAACGTATTGACCGGCAGCGGCCGTGAAGTCGGCACCTGGCTGACCGAGCACCCGCGCATCGAGAAAGTCTCGTTCACCGGCGGCACCGACACCGGCAAGAAGGTTATGGCCAGCGCTTCGAGCTCTTCGCTCAAAGAAGTGACCATGGAACTGGGCGGCAAGTCCCCGCTGATCGTGTTCGAAGACGCCGACCTGGATCGCGCCGCCGACATCGCCATGATGGCCAACTTCTACAGCTCCGGTCAGGTCTGCACCAACGGCACTCGCGTGTTCGTGCCCAAGCACCTGCAAGCGGCGTTCGAAGCCAAGATCGTTGAGCGTGTTGCGCGCATTCGCGTCGGCAACCCACAAGACGAAAACACCAACTTCGGCCCGCTGGTCAGCTTCGCCCACATGGAAAGCGTGCTCGGCTACATCGCCAAAGGTAAGGAAGAAGGCGCCCGCGTACTGTGCGGCGGCGACCGTCTGACCGACGGCGAATTCGCCAAAGGCGCTTATGTGGCTCCGACTGTGTTCACTGACTGCACTGACGAGATGACCATCGTCCGTGAAGAAATCTTCGGCCCAGTGATGAGCATCCTCACTTACGAGACCGAAGAAGAAGTGATCCGCCGCGCCAACGACACCGACTTCGGCCTGGCCGCAGGTCTGGTGACCAAGGACCTGAACCGCGCCCACCGCGTGATTCATCAGCTGGAAGCGGGTATCTGCTGGATCAACGCCTGGGGCGAATCCGACGCCAAGATGCCGGTCGGTGGCTACAAGCAATCCGGTGTGGGCCGTGAGAACGGCATCAGCTCGCTGAACAACTTCACCCGCATCAAATCGGTACAGGTTGAGCTGGGCGACTACGCCTCGGTGTTCTAAATCCGAGCGTTGTATTGCCCGCGAGGCCGCCATCGCGGGCAAGCCCGGCTCCCACATTTTGTGCTGTATGAACCCAATCAAATGTGGGAGCCGGCTTGCCTGCGATGAGGCCCGACCTGACCATCTCAAAAGAGGGTGCATCCAATGTCCCAAGAATACGATTACATCATTGTGGGTGCCGGCTCCGCCGGTAACACCCTGGCGACCCGTCTGACCGAAGACGAAGGCGTCACCGTCCTGCTGCTGGAAGCCGGCGGCCCGGACTACCGTTTTGACTTCCGTACCCAAATGCCGGCCGCGCTGGCGTTCCCGCTGCAAGGCCGTCGCTACAACTGGGCCTACGAAACCGACCCAGAGCCACACATGGACGGCCGTCGGATGGAATGCGGTCGCGGCAAAGGCCTGGGCGGTTCTTCGCTGATCAACGGCATGTGCTACATCCGTGGCAACGCCCTGGACTACGACAACTGGGCAAAACTGCCCGGTCTGGAAAACTGGACCTACCTCGACTGCCTGCCCTATTTCCGTAAAGCCGAAACCCGCGACATCGGCCCCAACGACTACCACGGTGGCGACGGCCCGGTCAGCGTGACCACGCCGAAAGCCGGCAACAACCCGCTGTTCCACGCCATGGTTGAAGCCGGCGTACAGGCCGGTTACCCGCGTACCGACGACTTGAACGGCTACCAGCAAGAAGGCTTCGGCCCGATGGACCGTACCGTCACGCCTAAAGGCCGTCGCGCCAGCACCGCACGCGGTTACCTGGACACGGCCAAGAAGCGCTCGACCCTGACCATCGTCACCCACGCCCTTACCGACAAAGTGTTGTTTGAAGGCAAGCGTGCCGTGGGCGTGCGTTACCTGATCGGCGCGGCCGAAGAGCGCGTTGAAGCCCGTGCGCGTAAAGAAGTACTGGTGTGCAGCGGCGCCATCGCTTCGCCGCAACTGCTGCAACGCTCCGGTGTGGGCCCGGCCAAACTGCTGGAAAGCCTCGACATCCCGGTGGTCCACGACCTGCCCGGCGTCGGCGAAAACCTGCAGGACCACCTTGAGCTGTACCTGCAATACGCCTGCACCCAGCCAGTGTCGCTGTACCCGTCGCTGCTCTGGTACAACCAACCGGCTATCGGTGCGGAATGGCTGTTCAACGGCACCGGCATCGGCGCCAGCAACCAGTTCGAAGCGGGCGGTTTTATCCGCACCCGTGAAGACTTCGATTGGCCGAACATCCAGTACCACTTCCTGCCGGTCGCGATTAACTACAACGGCAGCAACGGTGTGAAAGAGCACGGTTTCCAGGCGCACATGGGCTCCATGCGTTCGCCAAGCCGTGGCCGCGTGCAATTGAAGTCGAAGAACCCTCGGGACTACCCGAGCATCCTCTTCAACTACATGGCCACCGAACAGGACTGGCAGGAATTCCGCGATGGCATTCGCCTGACCCGCGAAATCATGCAGCAGCCGGCACTCGACCAATACCGTGGCCGTGAAATCAGCCCAGGTATTGACGTGCAAACCGATGAGCAGCTGGACAAGTTCATCCGCGAGCACGCCGAAACTGCGTTCCACCCGTCCTGCTCGTGCAAAATGGGCACCGACGAGATGGCCGTAGTGGATGCCGAAGGCCGCGTGCATGGCATGCAGGGCTTGCGTGTTGTGGATGCGTCGATCATGCCGATCATCACCACCGGCAACCTCAACGCGCCGACGATCATGATCGCCGAGAAAATTGCCGACAAGATCCGTGGCCGCCAGCCGCTGCCGCGCAGCACGGCGGATTACTACGTGGCAGGCGATGCGCCGGTGCGTGGCAAGCCGATGCGTGAAGTCGGCCCGACCGCGCAGTAACCCGTTGATCGTTCCCACGCTCTGCGTGGGAATGCATCCTGTGACGCTCTGCGTCACGACCTTCAAAAGCGGACGCAGAGCGTCCAAGGCGGCATTCCCACGCAGAGCGTGGGAACGATCACCTATGCTAGCCTCTGGGACTGCGCTGCCCTCAAGGAGGTCCCGATGTTCGACGCCCACCCCACCCTCAAACAACACTTCAGTGCCCTGCGCGCCCGTGCCGAATTTTTCTCGCTGCGTTATGTGCGCGAATCCGGCCAGTACCTGTCGGTCCGCAAGAACGTCGCCGAGCCGCCACACCTGAGCCACGACGAGGGCGCGATGCTCACGGTGCGCCTCAATGGCGTGGAAGCCTACGCCGCAACCAACGATATTTCCCTCGCCGGCCTGCAAGCCGCCCTTGAGCGCGCCGAGCAGCAAGCCCGGCAGATTTCGCCCCACGCCCTGCTCGACCTGCACCAACAGCAGGTTTCCAGCGACGTGGCCGACTACCTGTCGCCCGACCTCGACCAGCCCTTCCCATCCCTGAGCGACTGCTACCAACTGCTCGGCGATGAATCCGCCAGCGTTCCCAAGGATGAGCGTCTGGTGAGTTGGGAAGTCAGCCTGGGCACCACGCACGTTGAGCAGATCTACCTCAACAGTGCCGGCGCCGAGCTGCGCCAGGCCCAGCGTTTCGTCTTTCCGGGCCTGAGCGTCACCGCGTTCGACGGCAACGACAGCCAGACCCGCACCCTGGGCGGCACCAACTTCGGCCAGCAAGGCAGTGCGAACGTGATTCGCCGCTTCGGCCTGGCCGGCGCCGCCCGTACGGTCGCCGACGAAGCCCTGCAACTGCTGCTCGCGCCGAACACGCCCCACGGCCCACGCGACCTGCTGCTGATGCCCGACCAGATGATCCTGCAGATCCACGAGTCCATCGGCCATCCGCTGGAACTGGACCGCATTCTGGGCGATGAGCGTAACTACGCCGGCACCAGTTTTGTGAAAGCCAGCGACTTCGGCCACCTGCAATACGGCTCGCCCTTGCTCAACGTGACCTTCGACCCGAACATCCCCGAACAGCTCGCCAGCTATGGGCATGACGACGACGGCACGGCCGCCAGCAAACAATTTCTGATCCGCGATGGCCTGTTGCTCAAGCCCTTGGGTGGCGCGCTGTCGCAATTTCGCGCGAACCTGCCAGGCGTGGCCAACAGCCGCGCGTGCGGCTGGAACCGGCCGCCCATCGACCGCATGGCCAACCTCAATATCGAGGCAGGCGACAAGACCCAGGCCGAACTGGTCAGCGGCATCGAGCACGGCATTCTGATGAGTACCAACCGTTCCTGGTCCATTGATGACGCGCGCAATAAATTCCAGTTCGGCTGCGAGTGGGGCCAGTTGATCGAAAACGGCGAACTCAAGGGTGTGGTCAAAAACCCCAACTACCGTGCCATCTCCGCGCAGTTCTGGCGCAACCTCAGCGCCGTCGGCGACGCCAGCACCTTCCAGGTGTTAGGCACGCCCAACTGCGGCAAAGGCGAACCCAACCAGGTGATCCGCGTGGGCCACGCCTCACCGGCCTGTGTGTTCAGTGATATCGACGTGTTCGGGGGAGATGCCTGATGAACAACTTCAAGGCACTGGTGAACTGGCTCAAACAAGCCGTCACCGACAAGGAACAGTTTCACCTGGGCTACGCTGACGAGTCGTCGGAGTTTGTGCGTTTCAACCACGCCAAGGTGCGCCAAGCCGGCCAGGTGCAACAGGCCAGCCTCAACCTCAAGCTGATCAACGATGGCCGCCACGCCGACCTCGGCATCACCCTGGCGGGCGAGCCGGAGCTGGATCGCCAGCGCCTCGCCGATGGCCTGCAACAACTGCGCGAAACCCTGCCATTGTTGCCGCAGGATCCGTACCTGCTGCTGAACCACAACGCCTGGCAAAACCACAACGAACAACTGCGACCGTTGCCGGAGCTGGCTCAGGTGCTGGCAGATATCAGCCAGGCCGCCGACGGTGTGGACCTGGTGGGCTTCTATGCTGCCGGCCCGATCAGCCGTGGCTTTGCCAGCTCCGACGGCGCGTTCGGTTGGCACCAGGCCAATAGTTTCAACTTCGATTTCAGCCTGTTCCACGCCAATGGCGAAGCGGTAAAGGCCAGCTACGCCGGGCACACCTGGGACAGCGCCGCGTTCATTGAGCGTTTCCAGCGGGCGCGCGAGCAGCTGGCGTTCCTTGGCCGCCCGCTGCACAAGCTGCCTCCCGGCCAGTACCGCGCCTACCTTGCCCCGGCGGCGCTGGAAGAAATCTTCAGCATCGTCACCTGGGGCGGGTTTTCCGCCCAGGCCATCGCCAGCAAAGGCAGTTGCTTGCAAAAGCTCTACACGGGTGAGCAGTCGCTGAGCCCACTGGTGAGGGTCGATGAGCAGATCAGCGGTTCCCTGAGCCAGGCATTTTCCACCGAAGGCTACCCGCGCAGCGATGTCACGCTGATCAACGCCGGTAAAGCCCAGGGCCAACTGATCAACTCGCGCAGCGCTGCCGAATATGGCCTGAGCACCAACGGTGCCAGCAGCGACGAGTCGCCCAGCGCCTTGCAGATGGCCGCCGGCGACCTGGGCCAGGCCGATATCCTCAAGCAATTGGGCACTGGCTTGTACATCAGCAACCTGTGGTACTTGAACTACTCGGACTTGCCGGCGGCACGCCTGACCGGCATGACGCGCTTCGCCACGTTCTGGGTCGAAGACGGTGAAATCAAGGCGCCGGTGAGCACCATGCGGTTTGATGACAGTGTCTACAGCCTGCTCGGTTCGCAGCTTGAGGCGCTGACCTCGGAACGGGAACTGCTGCTGTCGGCGAGTACGTACAGCCAGCGCAATACCTCGTCCAATCTATTGCCTGGCGCGCTGGTCAAGCGCCTTACTCTCACGCTGTAAATGCAATTCCCCCTGTGGGAGCGGGCTTGCTCGCGAAGGCGTCGTGTCAGTCTCCGGATGAATTGACTGACACACCGCTTTCGCGAGCAAGCCCGCTCCCACAAAGTTTTGCGTCGTTTTCAGGCACCCGGTTTCGTCCCTTCCTACCGCAAAATCCCATCTGACACTTCTCCCCGTGCGGCCTGTTGTCGCCCGCAAAAAACCTCGTTATAACGGTTAGTGGCAAACCGCCACCTATCCCACGAGAGCACGACCTTGCCCGGGAAGGGCAAGCTGGAGCGTTGACATGAATCATGGAAGTTTTGTCATAGAGAAGCTGTTCAAGCACTACAACGTTCATGTTGAGCAGCTAGGAAACGATTCGGGAAAAAAGACCGTGTTGATGGTCAACGGCGCGCTGTCTACCACCCGCTCTTTCGCGCGAACCAGCAAATGCCTGGCGGAGCATTTTAATGTGCTGCTGTTCGACCTGCCCTTCTCCGGCTATTCGCGCGAGCACAACACCGACCTCGACCTTGTGACCAAGGACGACGAAGTGCAAATCCTGCGCGCCCTGGTGGAGCGCTTCGAGGTCAACCATCTGGTGTCGGCCTCCTGGGGCGGCATCTCCACCTTGCTGACCCTGGCCCACAATCCGCCGTCCATCGAAAGCTCGGTGGTGATGGCCCTGGCGCCCAACCTCAACCAGGCCATGCTCGACTACGTGGAGCGCGTGCGCGTGCTGATCGAGGCCGATGACAAATCCGCCGTCGGCCACTTGCTCAACGAGACCGTCGGCAAATACCTGTCGCCGCGCCTCAAGCGCAACAACCATCGGCATCTGTCGAGCATGGCCACCACCGAATACCGCCAGGCGCGTTTCCATATCCATCAGGTGCTGGCCTTGGGCGATGGCAATTACCTGCCGACGCTGACCCGGATCGAAACCCCGGTGCACTTCCTCAACGGCGCCCTGGATGAATACACGCCGGCGGCCGAGGCCCAGTTGTTCAAGCACTATGTCGGCCGCAGCAGCTTTGCGGTCGCCGAACACACCGGCCATCTGCTCGATCTGGAGTCGCGCGAAGCCGCCATGGCGGTGCACCGTGCACTGTTGGATTTCCTGGTGGGAGAGCACGCAACCCTGTCGGAATTAGACGAACCGCCAGTGGGAAAAGGAGCGACGGATGGCGCATAATCGCCAACACATAGCCTGCTAATAAAAAGGGTTCATATGCCGAATCGCGCCCCTCTCGATGCCAAGACCGCCCGCTGGCTACCCTGGGTGGTAGCGATTGCCTTCTTCATGCAGTCGCTGGACGGGACGATTCTCAACACCGCCCTGCCGGCCATGGCGCGGGACTTGGCGGAAAACCCGCTGCGCATGCAAGGGGTGGTGATCGCCTACATGCTCACCGTCGCCTTGCTGATCCCGGCTTCGGGCTGGGTGGCCGACCGCTTCGGCACCAAAAAAATCTTCTTCGGCGCAATCATGCTGTTCAGCATCGGCTCCTTGCTGTGCGCCTTGTCGAGCAGCTTGACCATGCTGGTCGGCGCGCGTGTTATCCAGGGTTTGGGCGGTGCGCTGATGCTGCCGGTCGGGCGGCTGGTGGTCCTGCGTGCTTATCCGCGCTCCGAACTGGTGCGCATCATGGGCTTCATCACCATTCCCGGCCTGCTCGGCCCGTTGCTCGGCCCGACCATGGGCGGCTGGATGGTGCAATACCTGACCTGGCACTGGATCTTCCTGATCAACCTGCCGGTGGGCATGGTCGGTTGCTACGCCGTGTGGAAACTCATCCCCGACTTGCGCGGCAGCGAACGCACGCGCTTTGACAGTGTGGGGTTTGTGCTGTTTGGCGCGGCGATGGTGCTGATCACCATCGCCATGGAAGGTCTGGGCGAACTGCACCTGCCGCACCTGCGGGTGATGTTGCTGTTGTTCGGCGGGCTCGCCTGCCTGGCCGCGTACTGGCTGCGTGCCGGGCATATCGACAACCCACTGTTCTCGCCGGTGCTGTTCAAAACCCGCACCTTTGCCGTGGGCATCCTCGGCAATCTGTTCGCCCGGTTGGGCAGCGGCGCACTGCCCTTTCTGGTGCCGTTGCTGCTGCAGGTGGCACTGGGTTATTCGCCCTCCGAAGCCGGGATGAGCATGCTGCCCCTGGCAGCGGCGGCGATGTTTGCCAAGTCCATCGCGCGGCCACTGATCGAGCGGCTGGGCTATCGCATTGTGCTCACCGGCAACACCCTGGCGCTGGGCATCATGCTGGCCAGCATGGGCCTGGTCAGCGAACACACGCCCTACCCGCTGCTGCTGTGCATGCTGGCGGTGCTGGGGGCGATCAACTCGCTGCAATTTACCGCGATGAACACCGTCACCCTGATCGACCTGGACGACGCCCAGGCCAGCAGCGGCAACAGTTTGCTCTCGGTGGTGGCGCAATTGTCCTTGAGCCTGGGCGTAGCCTGTGCCGGTGCCTTGCTCGGCGGCTTCACTGCCGAAGCGGGCAATGACGGCGTGGAAAGCGTGCTGGGCGCGTTCCAGCTGACCTTCCTTACCGTCGGCATCATGGCCATGCTGGCGGCGGCGATCTTCCTGCAACTGTCGCCAAAAGACGGCAAACGGGTGGTCAGCCGCGAGCACGACCTTGAGCATTAACAGGCTTCTCGTCTAGAACTTGCAGGGAAAATCCCACAGGGCTGGTACACTGCGCGACATTTTGTTTTGCAGAGCCAGTCCCGTGACTACCATCGCCACCGCTTTTAATACTTTGCCCCTGTCCGCCGCCATGCTGGCTAACCTCGACTCGCTGGGTTACGTCGAGATGACGCAGATCCAGGCGCAAAGCTTGCCGGTGATCCTCAAGGGGCTGGACCTCATCGCCCAAGCCAAGACCGGCAGCGGCAAGACCGCCGCCTTCGGTATCGGCCTGCTCAACCCGATCAACCCGCGTTACTTCGGCTGCCAGGCGCTGGTGATGTGCCCGACCCGTGAGCTGGCCGACCAGGTCGCCAAGGAAATCCGTCGCCTGGCGCGTGCCGAAGACAACATCAAGGTACTGACCCTGTGCGGCGGCGTGTCCCTCGGCCCGCAAATCGCCTCGCTGGAACATGGCGCCCACGTCATCGTCGGCACGCCAGGCCGTATCCAGCAGCACCTGCGCAAAGGTTCGCTGGTGCTGGACGGCCTGAACACGCTGATCCTCGATGAAGCCGACCGCATGCTCGATATGGGCTTCTACGACGCCATCGAAGACATCATCAGCAAGACCCCGCCACGCCGCCAGACCCTGCTGTTCTCGGCCACCTACCCGGTGAGCATCAAGCAGCTGGCCTCCAAGTTCATGCGCGCGCCGCAGCAAGTGAAAGCCGAAGCCTTCCATTCCGACGACCAGATCGAGCAGCGTTTCTACGAGATCTCGCCGGAAGAGCGCATGGACGCGGTGACCAAGGTGCTGGCGCACTTCCGCCCGGCGTCTTGCGTGGCGTTCTGCTTTACCAAGCAGCAAGTGCAGGAAACCGTGGATCACCTGACCGCCAAAGGCATCTCCGCCGTCGGCCTGCATGGCGACCTGGAACAGCGCGACCGTGACCAGGTACTGGCGATGTTCGCCAACCGCAGCACTTCAGTGCTGGTGGCAACCGACGTCGCCGCCCGTGGCCTGGACATTGATTCGCTGGACATGGTGATCAACGTCGAACTGGCCCGCGACTCGGAAATCCACATCCACCGCGTGGGCCGTACCGGTCGCGCCGGTGAGACCGGCATCGCCATCAGCCTGGTGGCACCGTCCGAAGCGCACCGCGCCCAGGCCATCGAGCAACTGCAAAAGTCGCCGCTGAACTGGGACCAACTGGACAACCTCAAGCCGCAAAGCGGCGGCCCGTTGCTGCCGCAGATGAGCACGCTGTGCATCGCCGCCGGCCGTAAAGACAAGGTTCGCCCAGGCGACATCCTTGGTGCACTGACCGGTGATGCCGGGATTCCGGGTGCTCAGGTCGGCAAGATCGCGATCTTTGATTTCCAGGCGTTCGTGGCCGTGGAACGTGGGATCGCCAAACAGGCGCTGCAGCGTTTGAATGACGGCAAGATCAAAGGCCGCTCGTTGCGCGTGCGCATCCTCTGACCTGATCGTTCCCACGCTCCGCGTGGGAACGCATCCCGTGACGTTGTGCGTCACAAAGCGGACGCAGAGCGTCCATGGCGGCATTCCCACGCAGAGCGTGGGAACGATCTGATGAACATGAGGACACCGTTTTGCGCTCGACCGAAGTTGTGATCATTGGCGCCGGCGCCGCAGGCTTGATGTGCGCACTGACCGCCGCCGGGCGTGGGCGCAAGGTGATGCTGATCGACCACGCCAACAAGGCCGGCAAAAAGATCCTGATGTCCGGCGGCGGCCGCTGCAATTTCACCAACATGTACACCGAACCGGCCAACTTCCTCTCGCACAACGCGCACTTCTGCAAATCCGCCCTGGCCCGCTACACCCAGTGGGATTTCATCGGGCTGGTGGCCAAGCACGGCGTGCCGTACCACGAGAAAAAACTCGGCCAGCTGTTCTGCGACAACAAGTCCAGCGACATCCTCGGCATGCTGCTCGATGAATGCATCCAGACCGGCGTGAGCCTGCACCTGGACACCTCCATCGAGGAAATCGCCAAAGTCGACGGCGGCTATCAGTTGCAAACCACCTTGGGCGAACTGCACTGCGAATCCCTGGTGATCGCCACGGGCGGCCTGTCGATTCCGACCCTGGGCGCCACCGGTTTTGGTTACCAGGTGGCCAAGCAATTTGGCCACGAACTGCTGCCGACCCGCGCAGGTTTGGTGCCGTTTACCATCACCGACCAGCTCAAGGAACTGTGCGGCGAGCTGTCCGGTACATCCGTGGATTGCCTGGTGAGCTGCAACGACCAGAGCTTTCGCGAGAACATCCTGTTTACCCACCGTGGCCTCAGTGGCCCGGCGATTCTGCAGATTTCGTCCTACTGGGAAACCGGCGACACGGTGGAAATCAACCTGCTGCCCGACCACGACGCGCACAGCTGGTTGCAACAGCAACAGGTCGAGCACCCCAACAGCGAGCTGAAAACCCTGCTGGGTGAGATCTTCACCAAGAAGATGGCCAACCTGTTGGCGCAGAGCTGGTTTGTGTCCAAGCCGATGAAGCAATACACCCACGCCGAAGTGGCCGACATTGCGCAAAAGCTGTCGAGCTGGCAGTTGGTGCCCGCGGGCACCGAAGGCTATCGCACGGCCGAGGTGACGCTGGGTGGCGTGGACACGCGGGAAGTGTCGTCCAAGACCATGGAATCGCTGAAAAGCCCAGGGCTGTACTTTATTGGTGAAGTGTTGGATGTGACCGGTCACCTGGGTGGGTTTAATTTCCAGTGGGCCTGGGCGTCCGGCTATGCGGCCGCGCAATACGCCTGACACAACGCGGTAAAAAATGTGGGAGCGGGCTTGCTCGCGAAGGCGGTGTATCAGTATCAGATGTGCTGACTGACACTGCGCATTCGCGAGCAAGCCCGCTCCCACATTGATTGCATTCCACATTTAGAATGCAGGCCCTGGAATAAATTTCGCTGTTACATGTGATCGCCACGCTTGCCGTGGCGTCATTACTGGCTCAATTTAGCGGCATCGTCCCGGAAGACTCCAGACTTCATGTCATCGACCTCGTTCAAGCAGTCCATGCGGCGCCTGTGGGCGCTGGATAAATTCAGTTACAGCGTTCGGGTATTCATCGCCCTCACCGGCAGCATGGCGCTGTGCTGGTATCAGAACGAAATGACCCTGCTGATCCCGCTGTTCCTGGGGATTATCGCCAGCGCCCTGGCCGAGACTGATGACAGCTGGCAAGGCCGCCTGAATGCACTGGCGGTGACGCTGGTGTGTTTCAGCGTCGCCGCGCTGTCGGTTGAGCTGCTGTTTCCCTATCCCTGGATCTTCGCCATCGCCCTGGCCCTGGCCAGCTTCTGCCTGACCATGCTCGGCGCGTTGGGCGAACGTTATGGCGCGATTGCTTCAGCGACGTTGATTCTGTCGGTTTACACCATGATCGGCGTGGACCAGCGCGGTGGCGCCGTCACCGACTTCTGGCATGAGCCGTTGCTGCTGGTGGCCGGTGCGGCGTGGTATGGCGTGCTGTCGGTGCTGTGGCAGGTGCTGTTTTCCAATCAGCCGGTGCAGCAAAGCCTGGCGCGGTTGTTTCGCGAGCTGGGGCGTTACCTCAAACTCAAATCGTCGCTGTTCGAGCCGATCCGCCAACTGGATGTGCAAGCCCGCCGCCTGGAACTGGCCCAGCAAAACGGCCGGGTGGTGGCGGCGCTGAATGCCGCGAAAGAAATCATCCTGCACCGCGTGGGCAATGGCCGCCCAGGCTCGAAAGTCAGCCGTTACCTGAAGCTGTACTTTCTGGCCCAGGATATCCACGAACGCGCCAGCTCGTCCCACTACCCTTACAACGCCCTGGCCGAAGCCTTCTTCCACAGCGACGTGCTGTTCCGCTGCCAGCGCCTGTTGCGCCAGCAAGGCAAGGCCTGCCAGGCCCTGGCCGAATCAATCCAGCTGCGCCAGCCGTTCATTTATGACGACAGCTTCGCTGAAGCCCTGGGCGACCTGAACGCCTCCCTGGAGCACTTGCGCATCCAGAGCAACCCGGCCTGGCGCGGCCTGTTGCGCTCGTTGCGGGCGTTGGCGGCCAACCTGTCCACCCTCGACCGCCTGCTCGGCGATGCCAGCAACCCCGACTCCCTGGCCGACGCCACCGACAGCAGCCTGCTGGACCGTGCCCCGCGCAACCTCAAGGAAATGTGGACGCGCCTGCGCACGCAACTGACGCCGACGTCACTGCTGTTCCGTCACGCCCTGCGCCTGCCGCTGGCACTGAGTATCGGCTATTGGATGGTGCACCTCATCCACCCCTCCCAGGGTTACTGGATCATCCTCACCACCCTGTTCGTGTGCCAGCCCAACTACGGCGCCACGCGGCGCAAGCTCGGCCAGCGGATCATCGGCACCGCCATCGGCCTGACCGTGGCCTGGGCGCTGTTCGACCTGTTCCCAAGCCCGCTGGTGCAGTCAATGTTCGCCATCGCCGCAGGCCTGGTGTTCTTTATCAACCGTACCACCCGCTACACCCTGGCCACGGCGGCGATCACCCTGATGGTGCTGTTCTGCTTCAACCAGGTGGGCGACGGTTACGGGCTGTTCCTGCCACGCCTGTTCGATACCTTGCTGGGCAGTTTGATTGCAGGCCTGGCGGTGTTCCTGTTCCTGCCGGACTGGCAAGGCCGGCGTCTGAACAAGGTGCTGGCCAACACCCTGACCTGCAACAGCATTTACCTGCGCCAGATCATGCAGCAATACGCCGCCGGCAAGCGCGACGACCTGGCCTACCGGCTGGCGCGGCGCAATGCGCACAACGCCGATGCGGCGCTGTCCACCACGCTGGCGAATATGCTCATGGAACCTGGGCATTTCCGTAAGGAGGCCGATGTGGGTTTCCGCTTTCTGGTGCTGTCGCACACCTTGCTCAGCTACCTTTCCGGGCTGGGTGCGCATCGGGAGACTCAATTACCGGCCGACGTGCGTGAACATCTGATCAACGGCGCCGGTAACAGCCTGGCGGCGAGTATCGACGAAATCGCCACGGGGCTGGCCAACAAGCAGCCGATTGCGATTCAGAGTGATGCCGAAGAAGCATTGGCGGCGGACCTGGAGCAGATGCCCGATGAGATTGATGAGGGGCAGCGGTTGGTGCAGACGCAACTGGCGTTGATTTGCCGCCAGTTGGGGCCGTTACGCACGTTGGCGGCGCATCTGATCAAAGACACCAGCGCGGCGTAGACCGCCAAAACACTACATCCCATGCTCCTTCATCAACCTTGCATAACTGCCATCTGCCTTCATCCTGGCAATCTCCCGATCAAAGCTGGCCACGATCTGCTCATGCTCGGGGTTCTTCAGGCTCACCAGAATATGCAGGCTGTTCTCGCTCAGCGGCTTGGGTAAAAACTCCACCGCATTGCGCACCCGGGGCGACTCCCGCGCCAGGTAATAGCGGGCTACAAACTCATCTTCCAGCGTCAGCCTGACGCGTCTGGCCGCCAGCATACGCACCGCCATGGCGAAGTTATGCACCGGCACTTTCTGCAACTGCGCATCCTGCTCGAACGCCGCCGAGTAGGCGTAGCCGCGCACCACGGCGATGGGATCGTCGTGCAGTTGCTCCAGGTTCTGATAGTCGATGGGGTCGTCGCGGCGCTTGATAAACCGCACGCGATTCATCAGGTATTCGCCGGAAAACTGGCCCAGCCTGGTGCGGGCATCGTCGTACCAGGCGTTGATCAACACGTCATAACGGCCATCGCCCACGCCCATCAACGCCCGCGCCCAGGGCACCTGCTCAAAATCACTGGCATACCCTGCGCGGGCCAGCGCCGTACTGACAATGTCAGTGGCCAGGCCGCCGTTAATCAAGGTGGAATCGGTAAACGGTGGCCATACATCCGCTACCAGGCGCAAGCGCTGCGCCACCGCGGGCTGGGCCAGCAGCAACACTCCAATCAAAGCAACGGCACGAGAAAATCGCGGCATGCTCAAGGTCCTTGGCGGGCAGGCAGGCAGTGGCCTGATAACAGTAGCTCATCAATGAGCCCGTATTGCAGATTACACAAAGAAGCCAGCAGCGATCGAACTGAATGATGGCAAATTGACGCCATTCACAAAAATGCTCGCTTTAGACAGGGCGGCCGGTGGCGCTTACTATCGGCAACAAACATTAATAAGGGAAAACGCCATGACGGTTGAATGGGTCTGCAAACATCACGAAGACCTCGGCAAAGAGCAGCTGTACGCCATTATGCGTCTGCGCAATGAGGTGTTCGTCGTCGAGCAAAAATGCGTGTATCAAGACCTCGACGGGCAGGATCTTTCGGGCGATACCCACCACTTGATGGCCTGGCAAGATGACGTGCTGGTGGCTTACCTGCGCCTGCTGGACCCGGAATCACAGGGCGGTGACGTGGTAATTGGCCGAGTGATCGTGGCACCGGTGGCACGCGGTACCGGGCTGGGGCACCAGATGATGGAAGAAGCGCTCAAGCGCATTGAAGACATCTGGCCGCAGACGCCGATTTATCTGTCAGCCCAGGCGCATTTGCAGGGGTATTACGGGCGGTACGGGTTTGCGGTGGCGGGTGAGGAATACCTGGAGGATGACATTCCCCATATTGGTATGCGGCGTAGCTGAGGGCCTCTTCGCGAGCAAGCCCGCTCCCACATTTAACCGCGTACATACTTTGAAATGCGGTCGAATGTGGGAGCGGGCTTGCTCGCGAAGGCGTCAGACAATTCACCACAAGCCTCAGGGATAACCCAACACCTGCTTGACCACCCCAAGGTTCGCCTCGATCCAGCGCCGATCAATCGCGCCCCAGCTGCGAATCCGATAACACCCAGCATGATTACGCGCACCGTCCTCCTGCTCGAATTCACACACAATATCCAGATCAGCCAACGCCGCAATCGTGTCCTGCGCCGTGCGCCGTGGCATGCCGGTGGCGTCGGTCAGTGCCGGCACGCTGCTGGCCTGGCCGCTGTCGATCAGGTAAGCCACATACAGGCGGCGGTAGAAACTGCTTTTGGTCTTGCTCACATCCATGCTCGAACGCCTTGTGAAGTTAGGGCTTGCCCTGCAAGTCGCGATACGTGAGGTACACCCGCAGGTCGAATTCCACCTGATGGTAGCCCGGCATCATGTACTCACAGAGTTTATAGAACGCCTTGTTGTGGTCCGATTCCTTGAAGTGCGCCAGCTCGTGTACCACGATCATGCGCAGAAACTCCGGCGCGGCTTCCTTGAACAGCGCGGCAATGCGGATCTCTTTCTTGGCTTTGAGGTTGCCGCCCTGCACCCGTGAAATCGTGGTGTGCAGGCCCAGAGCGCGGTGGGTGAGGTCCAGGCGGTTGTCGAACAGCACTTTGTCGATGGCCGGCGCGTTGCGCAGGTGTTCCTGCTTCAACGCCAGGGCATAGCTGTATAGCGCCTTGTCGCTCTGCACGCCGTGGCGCTCGGGGTAGCGTTGCTCCAGGTAGGCGCCCAATTGGTCCTTGGCGATCAACTGGCGCACTTGCTCTTGAAGCGCTGCGGGGTAGGCCTGGAGGTATTTCAGCGCGGTCATGGGGCTCTGCAACAGGGTTCGAATGGCCGCCAGTGTAGCGAATTCACAGCAGACGAGGGTGGGACCACGTGGCCATTTCCTCGGCCACCAACGGCTGCGCCGCCCACGGCCCCTGGATAAACGCGCAGCCATTGGCCTTGAGCCACTGTGATTGTTCGAGGGTTTCCACACCCTCGGCGATCACCAACACATCAAAATGAGCGCATAACTGGATGATACTGCGCGCCATCGCCGCATCCCGCACCGAGCCCGGCAGGCGCGCCACCAGTTGCGGGTCGAGCTTGAGCGTGTCGAACGCCAGGTCCCGCAGGTGGGCCAGGGAGCATTGGCCCAGGCCGAAATCATCCAGGGCAATGCGCACGCCGATCTGGCGCAGTAACTTGAGCTGCTTATGGGTCTCGTCGAGGTTACTCATCAGGCTGTCTTCGCTGATTTCCACCTCCAGCTGGCGCCCCTGCAACCCATGTCGCTCAAGGACCTGCTGCAGTTGGCTGGCGAGGTTGGGCATATTGAACTGGCTGGCACTCAAGCTCACGCTCAGCACCAGCGCTTGATCGAACGTGGCTTGCCAGGCCTGGCGCTGGGCAGCGACTTGCTGGTAGATCCAGGCGCTCAACTGGCTGATCAGCCGCGCCTCTTCAAGCAGCGGCAAAAACAAGCCCGGCGGCACATCGCCGACGCTGGGGTGCTGCCAGCGCAACAGCGCCTCGACACCACGCAAGCGCCCGTCTTCCAGCGAGACCTGGGGTTGGTACACCAGGGTGAAATCCTTGTTTTGGATCGCGGTGCGCACGCTGTCTTCCAGCATCAGCCGCGAACGGGCACGGCCGTTCATTTCCTGATCGTAATAGCGATATTGCTGACGCCCCGCGCGCTTGGCTTCGTACATGGCGATATCCGCCGCACGCAACAGACCACTCAGGTCGGAGCCGCAGTCCGGGAACGTGGCGATGCCGATGCTGACGCCGAGCATCACCTCCAAACCGTCCACTTGCTGGCACACAGACACCCTTTCGATCAGTTTTTCCGCAATCTTGGCGGCCTGCTCCGGAAACTCCAACTCCAGCAACGCGGTGAACTCATCCCCGCCCATGCGCCCAAGAATGTCGCAGGAGCGCAGACACGCCTGCATCTGCTCCGAGACCCAGCGCAGCACACGGTCGCCCGCGTCGTGGCCCAACGAGTCATTGACCCGCTTGAAACCGTCCAGGTCCAGGTACAGCAACACCAGCGACTGTTCGTTACGCTCGCTGCGCGACAAGAGGTTCTCCACCGCCTGGTGAAAGCCACGCCGGTTCAACAGCCCCGTCAACGGGTCGGTCACGGCCTGGAACTCCAACTGCTGATGCAGATGGCGTACCTCGGACATGTCCAGCACGGTCACCACCATGGCCTTCTGCTCGGCGGGCAGCGGTGCACAGGACAACGCCACGGGCACCTGCTGACCACGCCCGGTGCGCAAGATTGCGTCATGCTGGCGCCACGTTTCGCCCCGCCGGTACGCCTCGTACATCGGGAAACTCAACCACGCGGGCACATGGGGCTTTTGCAGGAAGCTCAAGAAGCTCTCGCCCTGCAACTCGGCCATGGTGGCGTTCAGCAAGCGTGAAATGGCCGGGTTGGCGTACTCGATCACACTGCCCTCGCCCACCACCAGCAGGCCTTCGGCGGCGTTGTCGAGCACCGAGGCGTTAAAGGCACGCGCCAGCTCCAGGTCATGGCTCAGCCGCTGCAAGGCCCGGCGGTTGCGTTGGTGTTCCAGCAGGGCCTGAACCTTGGGCTTGAGGATATGGGGGTCGAAAGGTTTGAACAGATAGTCGATCGCACCGCTGGCGTAGCCTTCCTGCACGGCGTCGGACGATTGGGCGTGGGCCGTCAGAAAGATAATCGGCGTCATGCGCGTACGCTGGCTGCCGCGCATCAGGCGTGCGACTTCAAAGCCGTCCATGCCGGGCATGCGCACATCCAGCAACACCAGGTCGACCTCGTGGGCGAGCAGCAATTCCAGGGCTTCCAGCCCGGAGGCGGCCGTGATCACGTGCCAGTCTTCACGCTGCAAAAGCGCACGCATGCTGATGAGGTTCTCGGGGTAGTCATCAACTACCAGAAGAACCGAACTGCCATCGCCGGGGTGTGGAGCGCAATCCATGCTACGTCTCTTCCTTGAGGGGCTGCACCGGTCACTTCTGCTACAAAAACCGGACAAACACAGAGGGCTCACTCTAGCCCCGCTTTAAAAAAAGCAGAAGTGACGTGGGTGCCATCATTGCGCCAAAGCTCAGGAAGCCGACTAACGGTCAAGCCCTACAGCCTACGGGCTGTGGGAAACATGGCTTTTTGGCATTTAGCTGACGCCAATAATTTGCCAGCGCTTAATTAACAATTTGGTTACTACCGCTTATAAAGAACCTGCGCAGCCCTCGGGCTAAAGCCTTCATTCTCTGTAAAAGGCCAACACCATGATCGACCTTTCCACCTGGAACCTGAGCATTCCGGTCGGCTCCCCGCCCACGACCATCGACACCCCCAAACTGCTGAGCGGCTTCAAAGACCAGTACTTCCAGGCCGAAGGCAGCAACGTGCAATTCTGGACACCCGTGACCGGCACCCGTACCGAAAACGCCATCTACCCACGCAGCGAGTTACGCGAAACCTACGCCGATGGGCGCCTGCGCAACTGGACTTACAACGAGGCCAACAACTTCCTGCGCGCCACCGTGACCGTCAACCAGGTGCCCTCCAGCGGCAAAGTGGTCATCGGCCAGATCCACGCGTATGACAGCCAGAAACCGCTGATCAAGCTGGAGTACCAGTTCAAGGAAAAAACCCAGACCGGCAACATCGTCGCCAAGGTGCGCATGCGCCCGGATGATGGCGAGGGCCGTGTGATTACCGTCGCCAGTAACGTGCCATTGGAGAAGAGCTTCACCTATGTGATCAACCTCAATAAGGCCGGCTTGCTCAGCGTATCTGCCGCAGACGGCCAATGGAACGAGCGCATAGGCGCCGCGTGGGGTGCGAAGCCGCTGTACTTCAAGGCAGGGGTTTATGTGCAGGACAACAGCGGCGACAGCAAAGAAGGCGCGCGAGTGACGTTTGCCAAATTGGATATTGATCACCAATAGTGCGTGAAAGAAGCCCCGTTAATGGCGGGGCTTCTTGGAAGGTTTATTCAACGAACATCAGCATAAAGCCCATCGAGGAGTCACCGGCGGGTTTGTTATCGCCGACTTTAAGCGTCAATACATTAATGTAGTTGATGGCCGGAATACTGCCCAACTTGGCATGACCATAGAAGATATGTTCGTTGGAACTGACATCCCTCAGGCTGCGCGATCAAGGCTACCTCTTTCACCCACTTGGGCGACTGTGCAGTGGCTTGCCCCTTTTCGTTAACAGATGCGGTGAATATTCGGCCCTCGGCGTGGGCAAAAGATCCTGCTGCGAGTAACGCGATGATAGCGCCAGCGACTTTAATCAACTTCATTATCAATTCTCCATCATTGAATACATTTAACGATCAACCTTAAATGATCAGAGACTGATAAAAGCGCACTTTTAATGGCGCACCAATAAAACAGAAAACTATAAAGACACAGGGAATTCTACTGACTGGTTCAGGAGACTTCCGATTGCAAAGCACTTTTGAGCCGATGATATTCGTAGGCAAACTCCGACAGATACAAAGACTATTCTCAGATTAATCCAACCTCTTAAACACACCACCGAACCCTGTGGGAGCCGGGCTTGCCCGCGATGGCGGCGCATCAGCCACCATCAGCAGTGCCTGACACACCGCCATCGCGGGCAAGCCCGGCTCCCACATTGGATCTGCATCGATTCAAAGGTCCAGGTTGGTCCTACACGACCGTTGCGGGCAAACAGATCGCCGCTTATAGTTCGCCGGTCGCTGAGAACAGCGATAGGGTTTCGCAGCCCTACCGAGTTAATACCGCACCCGTCACAAACGGCCCCGGCGCTCCGCCGACGGCCGTCCTTGTTATGGCGGCTGTGCGTGGGAGACCTTCGGGTCTGCCGGGTCTTAACTCCTCGGTCTGCGAACCCGCGTACAGCTGCCACCCAATTTGTTTCGCAGCAAACGGTGGTCATTCTTTTCTTGAGTTAAGGATTTACCATGACCGACCCATTACCACCCCGCCGCTTCTACCCCTGCACCGAGTCCGCCACCGACTCACCCGTGCTCTTGATCGACAGCGCCGCCCCACTGCCCGACCTCCACGCCTGCCTGCGCGAACGCCTCAACGCCGCCCTCGAACACCTCAACCTGATGGCCTGCTCCAGCCTCCCGGACTTCGCCGAGCGCGACCTGAATAACGTGGCCAATACCGCACGTATTCTGGTGCAGGACGTGAGCGACGTGTTCCGCGTCATTGAGCACCGAGGTTTCGATACCGCTGCCTGATCAAATCCCGGCCACAAAAAAGCCCGCATCGTTGCGGGCTTCTTTGCAGGCACTTATGGCGCCCGTTTTTCCACTGGCTTTCGTCTCATCCCCGATACCACCGAATCATGCAGCGCCATTGCGCGGCCGGCGTCCCACTCCTTCTGCATCGTTGAAAACAGCTCAACGTCTATGTGTACTTTATGTGCGCTTAGCGCCTCAGACATGGCATCGCTAATTTGCTCAATAATCGCGCCTGGGTTTGCAACACCACAGTGCTTGCGACCGAACTCGACCAGTTGCTGGCGATCCGGGTAGGCCTTTGCCTTGTTCATCTTGATCGCCAAGGTACGGTCGACCAGTGACTGACCAGACTTGGGGTTGTAATTTTCATACACAGTAGTCGTTGTCACATCGAACACAGGGGCTAACTGCACGGTTTCCAGCGCACCGGGATGGGTGTAGAGCACACCGAAATTTTTCAGATGAGCATCGCCATTGCGCACCATGACCGACAAGCACACAGATGAATAAAAACGTTCGAGTTCACGCAGCACATCACCCTGCCGGCACACCTCATTTATCACTGCAGCAAGCGTTTCGTAACTTTGGGAATATTTGTAGTTGTCGTGAGGATCTTTGTTCAGTCCCAACAGCACTGCCATATCCTCGAACCCCAACCTGCCAGACTCCGTCAGATCAAAGCGCTCCATGACAAACAGATCACCCCGTTCCGACAGCCAGAAACGCGGAGTTTGCATGCCGGCAAGGCGAGCAGCTTCCAAACAGAGGAATTCGTTCTGAGCCAAGTGTGCATATTCATCAGCGCCGGACTTCACGATTAAGTCAGAACTGAGCATGGTTTTGCGACTGCCTGTCAGCTTATCCAGATCGGGTACCAGCACCTTCGGCTGCACCCCGGAAATACCTGACTCAAAGTAGGTCTCGACCAGGAAATCGAATACGCCTTGTGAGGCATCCGCAGAAAGGATTTCCTGCAACCCCACTTGCGCTTTCACCGGTGCAGACGCTTCAACGGGGTTCTCGTAACTCAACCGACCGATCTGATTGCCACCAATGATCGACAGCAAACGCATGTCGTCCACCTGCATATGCTTGGCCATGCGACGTTTAATCTGATCAGCCAGGAAACCCTCCGGCACATTCATATCAAAAATCGGATGCAGGACGTTGCTGACCGCAGGCGTCGGGTCATAGGGCATTACCAATGACACTTCAGACGAAGCCTGCGCCGAGGCATAGGCGAACGAAAACTGTGAGCCTTTGGACAGCACGCCTGCCAAGCCCTGGGGCGTGGTTATGTTGAGCAGCTTGACCCTACTCATCGTACTCCACCAGTTCGGCAAGGGATTTGAGGTCGATGCGCCGATCAACCACCTCCAGCGCCATTCCCAACGCGGTAATGACCCTGAATACGGTATACATAGCCACGTTTTCCCCTGCCTCAAGATCGATGATCGTCTTGCGACTGCACCTGGCTTTTTCCGCGAGCTGTTGCTGACTGTATTGCTTCGCCCGCCGCAGCTGCCTCAGCCGTTCGCCAAATGAGGGAGGATTGGTGATAAGCAAAATGTCACCCATATAGGACTTTTTAAGTATTAATCATAATTATGTCCACTATAGCGGACATTTCAACCACCTTCCGTCTGCAACGCGCGGCCACAAAAAAGCCCGCATCGCTGCGGGCTTCTTTTTAAACGCTTAAGGCTCAGTTCACCTTGGCGTTCAACTCACCTTTCAGGTAACGCTGGTACATGGCTTCCAACGAGATCGGTTTGATCTTCGAAGCATTACCGGCAGTGCCGAACGCTTCGTAGCGAGCGATACACACATCACGCATGGCGGTAACGGTGGCGCCGAAGAACTTACGTGGGTCAAATTCGCTCGGGTTGGTGGCCATCAGGCGACGCATTGCGCCGGTGGACGCCAAACGCAGGTCGGTGTCGATGTTGACCTTGCGCACGCCATACTTGATGCCTTCGACGATTTCTTCAACCGGCACGCCGTAGGTTTCTTTGATGTCGCCGCCGTACTGGTTGATGATCGCCAGCCACTCTTGCGGTACCGAGGAAGAGCCGTGCATCACCAGGTGGGTGTTAGGGATGCGCTTGTGGATTTCCTTGATGCGGTCGATGGCCAGCACGTCGCCGGTAGGTGGCTTGGTGAACTTGTAGGCGCCGTGGCTGGTGCCGATGGCGATGGCCAGGGCGTCCACTTGGGTCTTTTTCACGAAGTCAGCGGCTTCTTCCGGGTCAGTCAGCATCTGGCTGTGATCCAGCACGCCTTCGGCGCCGATGCCGTCTTCTTCACCGGCCATACCGGTTTCCAGGGAACCCAGGCAGCCCAGCTCGCCTTCAACCGACACACCACAGGCGTGAGCCATGGCCACGGTTTGTTGGGTGACGCGTACGTTGTACTCGTAGCCGGTCGGGGTCTTGCCGTCTTCGCCCAGGGAGCCGTCCATCATTACCGAGCTGAAGCCCAGTTGGATGGAGCGCTGGCACACGTCAGGGCTGGTGCCGTGGTCCTGGTGCATGCACACCGGGATGTGCGGGAATTCTTCGATCGCGGCGAGAATCAGGTGACGCAGGAACGGGGCGCCGGCGTATTTGCGCGCACCGGCCGAAGCCTGGACGATCACGGGGGAGTCGGTCTTGTCAGCGGCTTCCATGATGGCGCGCATCTGCTCAAGGTTGTTGACGTTAAAGGCTGGGACGCCGTAGCCGAACTCGGCTGCGTGGTCCAGCATTTGACGCATGCTGATAAGTGCCATTGTGTTGTCTCTCCCGGTCGAGGGTCGTTAATCGTGCAAGCCTGCCGTAGCGGCGGCTGCTATTCAAGTTATTGCAGATCAAGGGGTTAAGCTTGAGCTGCTGAATCGTTATTGCAGTGTCCGGTTCGCATTCATTTCGATTTGGAACCGGCTCTACTGTGGGAGCGGGCTTGCTCGCGAATGCGGTGTACCAGTCACCGAATTCGTCAGCTGAACCACCGCTTTCGCGAGCAAGCCAGCTCCCACATTTTGATCTCATGTATTTCGAGATCGTGTTCTTACTGAGCCTTACAGCCGCGCCCAATCAAATCATCGGTGGCGACCCAGTAAACCAGGCCTTCCTCACCTTTTGTGTGAAACGCCAGTTGGCCGTCGCTGTACAGCACGCCCGAGGCGGCAACCTCTTGTTTAAGGCGATAAACCTGGTCCGCACCGCCGAGGCGTACATCCACTTCAGAACGGGCCGGGTTGGCAAAGCGCCAGTTGACCTCGGCCTTGCTGTCGCAGGTCCAGGTGGTCCATTTGTCTGCCGGCTCAGCCGCCTTGTTGAACATGTTCATGCTGCTGCAACCGGCCAACAAGGCCAGGGCTGCCAGGGCGAAAACGCCTTTCATTGCCACTCCTCGAACGACGGCCCCAAGGGCCGCCACTGCTGTCGGTTAGTTGATCAGACCCGTCATGGGCAACCCTGTTCCTGACCGTTGGGCGCGGCGTCGTATTGTTCCAGCCGTTCATTGCCGATGCGCTTGTTGATCACCGGCATGGTTTCGGCTTGCCAGTCGGCCTGGTAGCAGCTTTTTTTCGGCGCCGCCCCAGGCGCTTGCGCCTCGGGCGCAGCGCTTGGCGTGCTGCCGCAGCCGGCCAACAGGCCCGCTGCGATCACCAGTGCCAACGACTTGATCATGGGAATGCTCCTTTTCCGGATCACGAGCCTTAACCTTTGGCTCGGGTTTCCAGCACTTCAACGGCCGGCAGCACTTTGCCTTCGACGAATTCGAGGAATGCGCCACCACCGGTAGAAATGTAGGAGATCTGGTCAGCAACGCCATATTTATCGATGGCGGCCAGGGTGTCACCGCCGCCGGCGATGGAGAATGCCGAGCTGTCGGCAATCGCCTGGGCCAGCACTTTGGTGCCGTTGCCGAACTGGTCGAACTCAAACACACCGACCGGGCCGTTCCACAGAATGGTCTGGGAGGCTTTCAGCAGTTGCGCGAAGTTAGCCGCCGTTTGTGGGCCGATATCCAGGATCATGTCGTCAGCCGCCACGTCAGCAATCAGCTTGACGGTGGCTTCGGCGCTTTCGGCGAATTCCTTGGCAACCACCACGTCCACCGGCAGCGGCACGCTGACTTTGGCGGCGATGGCGCGGGCGGTGTCGAGCAGGTCCGGCTCATACAGCGATTTGCCCACCGGGTGCCCGGCTGCGGCGAGGAAGGTGTTGGCGATGCCGCCGCCGACAATCAGCTGATTGCAGATGGTGCTGAGGCTGTTGAGCACGTCCAGCTTGGTGGACACTTTGGAGCCGGCAACAATGGCCGCCATCGGTTGGGCCGGTGCGCCCAGGGCCTTGCCCAGCGCATCCAGTTCAGCGGCCAGCAACGGGCCAGCAGCGGCGACTTTGGCAAACTTGGCCACGCCGTGAGTCGAGCCTTCGGCGCGGTGCGCGGTGCCGAAAGCGTCCATCACGAACACGTCGCACAGGGCCGCGTATTGCTGGGCCAGTTCGTCGCTGTTCTTTTTCTCGCCTTTGTTAAAGCGCACGTTTTCGAACAGCACGATGTCGCCAGGCTTAACGTCAACGCCGCCCAGGTAGTCGGCTACCAGCGGCACGTCACGGCCCAGGGCCTTGCTCAGGTAGTCGGCTACAGGCTTGAGGCTGTTTTCGGCGCTGAACTCACCTTCGGTCGGGCGACCCAAGTGGGAGCAGACCATCACGGCCGCGCCTTTTTCCAGGGCCAGCTTGATGGTCGGCAGCGAGGCCAGGATTCGCGCATCGCTGGTGACAACACCGTCCTTGACTGGGACGTTGAGGTCTTCGCGAATCAGTACGCGCTTACCTTGCAGATCGAGGTCGGTCATCTTCAACACGGTCATGGGTCGCAGTTCCTGAATTACTGTTGAGGTTGTTTAGTGGCGATGTGCAGATAGTGCCCTGCAACATCCAACATGCGGTTGGCAAAGCCCCATTCGTTGTCGAACCACGCCAGGATGTTCACCAGCCTGGGGCCGGAAACGCGGGTCTGGCTGGCATCGACAATCGCCGAATGCGGGTCATGGTTGAAATCACAACTGGCGTGCGGCAACTCGGTGTAGGCCAGCAGGCCCTTGAGCGGGCCGCTGGTGGCGGCGTCGCGCAGGATCCGGTTGACCTCTGTCGCGTCAGTGTCGCTGACGGTTTGCATGGTGATGTCCAGACAGGACACGTTCACCGTCGGCACCCGTACGGCTTTGGCCTGGATTCGCCCGGCAAGTTCCGGCAACAGTCGCTCGATGCCACGGGCCAGGCCGGTAGACACCGGAATCACTGACTGGAACGCCGAGCGCGTGCGGCGCAGGTCTTCATGATGATAGGCGTCGATCACCGGTTGGTCGTTCATCGCCGAGTGAATAGTGGTGATCGACACGTAATCCAGGCCAATCGCCTGATCCAGCAGGCGCAACAGCGGCACGCTGCAGTTGGTGGTGCAGGAGGCGTTGGACACCAGCAGCTCATCGCCGGTCAGGCAATCCTGGTTGATGCCGTAGACGACGGTGGCGTCGACATCCGCCTCGCTGGCCATCGGCTGGGAAAACAGCACACGCGGCGCGCCGGCGTCGAGAAAACGCTGGCCGTCGGCACGGGTGTGATAGACACCGGAACATTCCAGCACCAGGTCAACGCCCAGTGCTTTCCAGTCGATGCCTTCGGGGGTGGCACTGCGCAAGACCTTCACGCAGGTGCCGTTAATATGCAGACAATCGCCCTCAACCCGCACTTCGCCGGGGAAGCGGCCGTGGGTGGAGTCAAAGCGTGTCAGGTATTCGATGCTGGCCATGTCGGCCAAATCGTTGATCGCCACAATTTCAAACCCGGCCGCCGCCCCTCGCTCGAACAGCGCACGCAAGACGCAACGACCAATGCGGCCGTAGCCGTTGAGTGCAACTTTGTAGGGACGCGGTTGAGGCATGGGGTTCTCGATTACCTTGGGTAATGGGGTGGCGGTTAGACCGCTTTCGCGAGCAAGCCCGCTCCCACACTTGAATGGGTTCACAATTGCAACTGTGTGAACCCGGTCAAATGTGGGAGCGGGCTTGCTCGCGAAGAGGCCGGCACAGCCACCTCAATCTACAGCCTTAGTCTTCCAGCAGCTCTTCAGCCTGACCCAGGATGTTTTCCAGGGTGAAACCGAACTCTTCGAACAAGGCTGGCGCCGGCGCCGACTCACCGTAGGTGGTCATGCCGATCACGCGGCCTTCCAGGCCCACGTACTTGTACCAGTAGTCGGCGTGCGCCGCTTCGATGGCGATACGTGCGCTGACCTGCAACGGCAGCACCGATTGCTTGTAGTCCGCGTCCTGGGCTTCGAACAGGCTGGTGCACGGCATGGACACCACGCGAACGTTGCGGCCCTGGGCGGTCAGCTTGTCGTAGGCTTGAACCGTCAGGCCGACTTCGGAACCGGTGGAGATCAGGATCAGTTCCGGCTCGCCGATGCAGTCCTTGAGCACATAACCGCCACGGCTGATGTTGGCGATCTGCGCGTCGGTACGCACCTGGTGTTGCAGGTTCTGACGCGAGAAGATCAGCGCCGAAGGGCCGTCCTTGCGCTCGATCGCGTGCTTCCAGGCCACCGCGGATTCCACCGCGTCGGCTGGGCGCCAGCAATCCAGGTTCGGCGTGGTACGCAGGCTGGTCAGTTGCTCGACCGGCTGGTGCGTCGGGCCGTCTTCGCCCAGGCCGATGGAGTCGTGGGTGTACACATGGATCACGCGCTTCTTCATCAGCGCGGCCATACGTACCGCGTTACGCGCGTATTCCATGAACATCAGGAAGGTCGCGCCGTAAGGCACCAGGCCGCCGTGCAGGGACACGCCGTTCATGATGGCGCTCATGCCGAACTCGCGCACGCCGTAGTACATGTAGTTGCCGCTGGCGTCTTCGGCCGACACACCTTTGCAGCCTTTCCAAAGGGTCAGGTTGGAACCGGCCAGGTCAGCCGAACCGCCGAGGATCTCGGGCAGCAATGGGCCAAAGGCGTTCAGGGTGTTCTGGCTGGCTTTACGGCTGGCGATGGTCTCGCCCTTGGCTGCGACTTCGGCGATGTAGGCCGAGGCTTTTTCCGAGAAGTCGGCAGGCAGGTCACCGGCCAGGCGGCGTACCAGCTCGTTGGCCAATTCCGGGAATTCGGCGGAGTAGGCAGCAAAACGCTGGTCCCACTCGGCTTCGGCGGCCAGGCCTTTTTCCTTGGCGCTCCACTCGGCGTAGATGTCCGCCGGGATTTCGAACGGGCCGTGGTTCCACTTCAGCGCTTCGCGAGCCAGGGCGATTTCCGCGTCACCCAATGGGGCGCCGTGGCAGTCTTCTTTACCTTGCTTGTTCGGCGAGCCGAAACCGATGATGGTCTTGCAGCAGATCAGGGTCGGCTGCTCGCTCTTGCGGGCGGTGTCGATGGCGGTCTTGATCTCTTCCGGATCGTGGCCGTCAACGTTGCGGATCACTTGCCAGTTGTAGGCTTCGAAACGCTTTGGCGTGTCGTCGGTGAACCAGCCTTCGACTTCGCCGTCGATGGAGATGCCGTTGTCATCGTAGAAGGCAATCAGCTTGCCCAGGCCCAGGGTGCCGGCCAGGGACGCGACTTCGTGGGAAATGCCTTCCATCATGCAGCCATCACCCAGGAACACATAGGTGTGGTGGTCGACGATGTCGTGGCCAGGGCGGTTGAACTGCGCGCCCAATACTTTTTCAGCCAGAGCGAAGCCCACGGCGTTGGCCAGGCCTTGACCCAGCGGACCGGTGGTGGTTTCGACGCCCGGGGTGTAACCGAATTCCGGGTGGCCCGGCGTGCGGCTGTGCAGCTGGCGGAAGCTCTTGAGGTCATCGATGGTGACGTCGTAGCCGGTCAGGTGCAGCAGCGAGTAGATCAGCATCGAACCGTGGCCGTTGGACAGCACGAAGCGGTCACGGTCGGCGAAAGACGGGTTGCTCGGGTTGTGTTTCAGGTAGTCACGCCAAAGTACCTCGGCGATATCCGCCATGCCCATCGGGGCACCGGGATGGCCGCTGTTGGCTTTTTGCACGGCATCCATGCTGAGGGCACGAATGGCGTTGGCACGCTCACGACGGCTGGGCATCGCTGATCTCCTGGGGTTTGAATAGAAGAAACGGAAAAAAGGACCGGCATTTTCCCTCAGCCACCGCCTGCGGGCAATGACAGATAGTCACTTGAAGGTGTTTTTCCTGCGGTTTGCCCGGCATTGGCTTGCAGAAACGGCCCACCGCTTCGCCTAAAGGTTATAGCGGCGGCTTATAACGACCGATTATCGACCAATATCAAAACTTTTTGATATTGGCCTTGCGAGGATTTCCACCCGTCACTAGACTGCTGGCCTTATGAACCTACCCGTGCCTTCCTTGCGTCCCGACGACAGCGATGAGCTGGCTGCCTTATGCAAGGCCGCCGGTGATCCGTTGCGCCTGAACGTGCTGCGCGCACTGGCCAACGACTCTTTTGGCGTGCTGGAACTGGCGCAGATCTTTGCCATCGGCCAATCCGGCATGAGCCACCACCTTAAGGTGCTGGCCCAGGCCGAGCTGGTCGCCACACGCCGAGAAGGCAATGCGATTTTTTATCGTCGCGCCCTGCCCCACACCGAGTTGCTCGGCGGCAAGTTGCACGCCGCCCTGCTCGACGAGGTAGACAGTTTGGGCTTGCCCAGCGACGTGCAGTCGCGCATCAGCCAGGTCCACGGGCAACGCGCCGCCGCCAGCCAGGACTTTTTCTCACGGGTAGCCGAGAAGTTTCGCGCCCAACAGGACCTGATCGCCGGTTTGCCCCAATACCGCGAAAGCGTACTGGCGCTGTTGGACAAGCTGAGCTTCAGTGATGAGGCGACGGCGCTGGAAGTCGGCCCCGGCGACGGTGGCTTCTTGCCGGAACTGGCACGCCGCTTCAAGCAGGTGACGGCGCTGGACAACAGCCCGGCAATGCTTGAGCTGGCGCGCCAGCTGTGCGAGCGCGAAGCGCTGCGCAACGTCAGCCTGCAGCTGGCCGACGCGTTGAATGACACCAGCCTGCGGGCCGACTGCGTGGTGCTGAACATGGTCTTGCACCACTTTGCCGCCCCCGCCGAAGCCCTCAAGCAGATGGCGAATTTGCTGCAACCGGGCGGCAGCCTGCTGGTCACAGATTTATGCAGCCACAACCAGAATTGGGCCAAGGAGGCCTGCGGTGATCTCTGGTTGGGTTTTGAACAGGACGATCTGGCCCGTTGGGCCACCGCTGCGGGACTCGTTCCCGGGGAAAGCCTCTATGTAGGTTTACGTAATGGTTTCCAGATCCAGGTCCGCCACTTTCAGCGACCGACTGGCGACACTCACCATCGGTAAATATCAGGAAAACATCGAGATGAGCGAATACTCCCTTTTCACCTCCGAGTCCGTGTCTGAAGGGCATCCGGACAAAATCGCCGACCAGATTTCTGACGCGGTGCTGGACGCCATCATTGCTGAAGACAAGTTCGCCCGTGTGGCGTGCGAGACTCTGGTGAAAACGGGCGTGGCGATCATCGCCGGTGAAGTCACCACCACCGCCTGGGTCGACCTGGAGCAGATCGTTCGTGACGTGATCACCGACATTGGCTACAACAGCTCCGACGTCGGCTTCGACGGCGCGACCTGCGGCGTGATGAACATCATCGGCAAGCAGTCCCCCGACATCAACCAGGGTGTGGACCGCGCCAAGCCTGAAGATCAGGGCGCCGGCGACCAGGGCCTGATGTTCGGCTACGCCAGCAACGAAACCGACGTGCTGATGCCCGCTCCGATCACCTTCTCGCACCAGCTTGTGCAACGCCAGGCCGAAGCACGTAAATCCGGCGTGCTGCCGTGGCTGCGCCCGGACGCCAAGTCCCAGGTCACCTGCCGTTACGAAGGCGGCAAAGTGGTGGGTATCGACGCCGTTGTACTGTCGACCCAGCACAACCCGGACGTGTCCTACGCCGACCTGCGCGAAGGCGTGATGGAGCTGATCGTCAAGCACGTGCTGCCTGCCGAACTGCTGACCAAAGACACCCAGTTCCACATCAACCCGACCGGCCAGTTCATCATCGGCGGCCCGGTGGGCGACTGTGGCCTGACCGGCCGCAAGATCATCGTCGACAGCTACGGCGGCATGGCCCGTCACGGCGGTGGCGCGTTCTCGGGTAAAGACCCCTCCAAGGTTGACCGTTCGGCGGCCTACGCCGGTCGTTACGTGGCCAAGAACATCGTCGCGGCCGGCCTGGCCGAGCGTTGCGAGATTCAGGTTTCCTACGCGATCGGTGTGGCCCAGCCTACGTCGATCTCGCTGAACACCTTCGGCACCGGCAAGATCAGCGATGACAAAATCGTCAAGCTGGTGCGTGAGATCTTCGACCTGCGCCCGTACGCCATCACCACCATGCTCGACCTGCTGCACCCGATGTACCAGGACACCGCAGCCTACGGCCACTTCGGTCGCACCCCTGCACAGAAGACTGTCGGCGACGACACCTTCACCACTTTCACCTGGGAAAAAACCGACCGCGCCAACGACTTGCGCACGGCCGCCGGCCTGTAAGCACGCGTTGCACCAAAAGCCCCGCCAGGTTCGCCCGGCGGGGCTTTTTATGGCCTGCGCAATGACCTTTGCATGTTGACCTGCTGAGCATCCAGGCCCCTAAACCGGCACAGGCGCAGCTCAACAAAGGCTGTAACAAACTCGCGGAGCCCCAGCCCAAGGTCGATGCCAAGCAGCAAACACAGGACGCCACGATGGAAAAGTACCAAGCGGTGAAAGCATTGGGCGGCCTGTTCAGGTAGCTGGAAACACCCGGTAAAAAGCCCCGCCCTGCCGGGGCTTTTTTGTGCCCGTCGGGATCACTTAGGCTGGGCGTCCCTTCCGAGCAAGGATGCTCATGATGCGTTTACTGATTGCCCTTGTACTCAGCGCCCTGTCATTTCTGGCCTGGGCCGAGGAATGCCCCGAAGAGGCACGCTCACAGGTCGGCACCCTGGCCGAACAGATCAAGCTGTGGGATGACAGTTACCACCGGCTCGGTCAGTCTCCGGTCAGCGACGAGCTATACGACCAGGCCCGACAACGCCTGGCGCAGTGGCAGGCGTGTTTTGCGCCAACACAGTCGACGGCGGACAACCCGCTGGCAGGTGCGCGTGGTACACAGCCCCATCCGGTCGCTCATACCGGCCTGGAAAAGCTGGTGGATGAAGAGGCCGTCGGTGGGTGGCTCAAGACACGCCAGGACGTCTGGGTGCAGCCCAAGGTCGACGGCGTTGCGGTGACGCTGGTGTATCGCAAAGGCCGCCTGAGCCGACTCATCAGCCGTGGCGACGGCCTGCTCGGTCAGGATTGGACAGCCGCTGCGCGCAAGATCCAGGGCATTGTCCAGCAACTGCCCGAACCCATCGACCTGGTGCTGCAAGGCGAACTCTATTGGCGCCTTGACGATCATGTGCAGTCCGAACACGGCGGGCTCAGTGCGCGCAGCAAAGTGGCCGGGCTGATGAATCGCCGACAGTTAAGTGAGGCCGAGGCTTCCAGAATCGGGCTATTCGTCTGGGCCTGGCCCGAAGGCCCGGCAGACTTCAGCACGCGGCTGGCCACCCTCGCGCGCTGGGGCTTCACCGACAGCCGTCGCTACAGCCACCCCGTGCAAAACCTCACTGAAGCCGCGCATTGGCGCAGTTACTGGTACAACCATCCGCTGCCCTTTGCCAGCGATGGCGTGGTGTTGCACCAGGCCCTGCACGCACCTGCCACGCGCTGGCAGGTCGGCGCGCCGTATTGGGCGGTCGCGTGGAAGTACCCGGTAACCAGGGCTTTGGCGCTGGTGCGCAAGGTACAGTTCAAGATCGGCCGCACGGGGCGTATCACGCCCATTCTGGAACTGGAGTCGGTGCGGCTGGACGACCGGCAAATCCGTCGTGTCAGCGTCGGCTCCTTGAAGCACTGGCATGCGCTGGACATCCGCCCCGGCGATCAAGTTTCCATCAGCCTTGCCGGCCAAGTGATTCCGCGGTTGGAGCAGGTGATCCTGCGCAACGAGACCAGAGTGGCGGTGCAGGTGCCGGATGCGCGCAACTTCCACGCGTTGAGTTGCTGGCAACTGGACCCCGGTTGCGAGGAGCAATTGCTCGCGCGCCTGACCTGGCTGAGCAGCAATCAGGGCCTGGCCCTGCCCTATATGGGCCGGGAAACCTGGAACGCATTGATTCAGGCCGGTCTAATCGCAGGCATTCTCGATTGGTTAACCCTGGATGCGGCAGAGCTTGCTAACATTGACGGCTTCGGTGATCGCCGCCGGGCCCGAGTGCTCGACAGCCTGCAAAGCGCGCGGCAACGGCCCTTTGCACAATGGCTCAAAGCCCTGGGCGTACCGCCTTCGGCGCGCAACGATCTGGAGGGCGGCTGGCAGGCCCTGGCCGCCAAAGACACGCAAGCCTGGCTGGCCACCGACGGCATTGGCCCGGGCCGCGCGGCGCAACTGAGCGCTTTTTTTCGCGACCCACACGTACAAGCGTTAGCTGAAACACTACGCGTGGCAGGGATTGACGGGTTTTAAGCCCAGCCCAGCCACTTTTAACCCGGCAGAATTCACCCTGCCATCCAATTGCGACCTTGGAGCCCCACATGAAATTTCTAGCCCCACTTGCCTTGTTGACCACCGTAACCTTGGCGAGCATGCCGCTGCTGGCCGCCGAAGAAGTGCCGGAACTCACCGGCTGCGCCGCCAAGCGCCAGGCCATCAGCGCACAAATCGAACAAGCCAAGGCCCATGGCAACAGCGAGCAACAGGCCGGCCTGGAAAAAGCCCTGAGCGAAGTCACCACCCACTGCACCGATGCGTCCCTGCGCAAAGAACGCGAAAACAAGGTGCTCGACGCCAAGCACGAGGTCAGCCGCCGTCAGGCCGACCTCGACAAGGCGATGAAAAAAGGCGATGCCGAGAAAATCAACAAACGCAAAGACAAGCTGGCTCAGTCACGCAAAGAACTGCAGGAAGCTGTCGACGAGCTCGACAAGTAAAACCGGTCAGTGGTCGCGAAACTGTTTATGGCAAGCCGTGCAGGCATCTTCGACTTTCTGCACCGCAGGCCCCAGGTTGCTGGCCTTGTAGGGCTGCACCTGGCTTGCGATCACCAATTCACCGGTGGCCGCTTCAAGGTTTCGGGCCAGCTCCTGGAAACGTGCCTGCTGTTGCCACACCGTGTCCTTGGCGCTGGTGTGATCTTCCTCACGCACGCTCGGGAAATGCTTCCACGGTTCGTGGGACAACGCATCGAGCTTGACCGCGCCTTCGGCGAACTTCGCGCCGTCGAACGGGATACGCCCACGCAGCATGCCGCCCAGGTCTTCGCCGGTCTTGAGCATCTGCTTGAAGATGGCCTTGCGTTGGCCCAGCGGCGAATTCGGGTCGACACCGCCGCAGGCGGACATAGTCAGGCAGGCCAGCAATACCACGGTCAGTTTTTTAAAAGTCATGATGGCTTCAGGGTCACGGGAAACGGCGGCCAGTATCCTCGCCCCGCCCGCAAAGACCAATAGCCCTATTAATAATAAGGGTTGCCCAAATGCGCTGCGGCGCAGGCAACCGCTTCAGGAATTACGTGTATGAATGTCACCTTGAAACGCTGGAGCCGCCGAATGGTGTGGGCTCTGCCGATGGTTGCGCTGCTGGCCGGTTGTGATGGCGGCAAAGACGCCGGCAAAAAAGATGAAGCGCCCAAGCCCCATGCCGTTGCCACTTATGTCAGTGCACCGTGGGAAGCGCTGCCGGCGGTGTCCGACAGCGACCTGCTGGCCGGGTTTGAATCCTGGCGCAGTGCCTGTCAGCGCCTCAAGGCTGATCCGGTATGGGGCGCGACCTGTGCTGCCGCCGCCACCGTACCGGGCGATGCCGTGGCCGTGCGCGGTTTTCTCAAGGAGCGCCTGGATGTGTTCGGTCTGCGCTCGGCCGACAACACACCCAATGGCCTGATCACCGGCTACTACGAGCCGGTCTACCCCGGCAGCCTGACCGAAACCGCCACCGCCCATGTGCCGGTGTACGGCGTGCCGGATGACTTGATCATCGTCAACCTGGAAAGCATCTACCCGGAACTCAAGGGCAAGCGCCTGCGCGGCCGCCTCGAGGGCCGCGTGCTCAAGCCGTATGACGATGCCAGCACCATCAACGGCCAGGGCTCCACCGCCAAACCCATTGCCTGGCTGACCAACCCCATGGACCTGCAGTTCCTGCAGATCCAGGGCTCGGGGCGTATTCAACTGGCCGGTGGGCGCCAACTGCGCGTCGGTTATGGTGACCAGAATGGCTACCCGTACCGCCCGATCGGCCGCTGGCTGGTGGAACAAGGCGAGCTGAAAAAAGAGGACGTGACCATGGGCGCCATCAGCGCCTGGGCCAAGGCCAACCCGCAGCGTATTCCGCAATTGTTGGCGAGCAACCCCAGCTACGTGTTCTTCAGCGCCCGCCCGGACAGCAACGAAGGCCCGCGTGGTTCACTGAATGTGCCGCTGACGGCGGGTTACAGCGTGGCGGTGGATCGCAAGGTGATTCCGCTGGGCAGCCTGTTGTGGCTGTCGACCACTAAGCCTGACGGCTCACCGATTGCCCGACCCGTGGCAGCCCAAGACACGGGCGGAGCGATCACTGGCGAAGTGCGTGCAGACTTGTTCTGGGGCACCGGTGACGCGGCGGGTGAGCTGGCGGGGAATATGAAGCAGCAGGGGCAGATCTGGATGCTGTGGCCCAAGGGCGCGGCGTTGCCCCACGTGCCGGATGCGCCAGCCGGTTCTTGAATAACGCAGAAGATCACATGTGGGAGCTAGCTTGTGTGGAGGCATATGTGGCGAGCGGGCTTGCCCCGCGTTGGGCTGCGCAGCGGCCCCAATAAGAGCAACGAGTTCTTTCAGAAAGAGCTCAGTGCCTGTTTTAGGGCTGCTTCGCAGCCCAACGCGGGGCAAGCCCGCTCGCCACAACAAGCCCGCTACCTTATTGAATGTGCGTAATACCTCTAGATCGACACAAAGAAGAAACTCGCAATCAACGCCATCCCTACCGCCCACACCAGGGAACGCAGCAACGCCCAGTCGGCCAGGTAGCAAATGATGTACAGCAGCCGACTGGTGATAAACAGCACCGCCAGCACATTGATGGTCACCAGCGACGCCGTACCGGCCAGGTGCGCGATGATCACCGCCGCGGCAAACGCAGGCGTCACTTCAAAGCTGTTGAGTTGGGCGTTGTGGGCGCGCTTGGCCACGCCTTCGACGGTGTCCAGGAAGGCGCGCGGGTCGTGGTTATGCCGCGGGCCGAACTTGCCGCCGCTGAACTTGGCCACCCCCGTGCACAGGTAAGGCAGGAATATTGCGATCAACACACACCAGAAAGCGGCCGTCATGAAGGATTCCTTTTTTTGTTTTAAATAGAAATTAGAGTTTTAGCACTATCACTGCAAAATCGCACTCACCGGCTATGAACCGAAGCGCGCCGAAAGGTTCTATCGCGCTTTTAGCCGGTGCCTTGAAACATCCTGTTGCTGTTGCGGTCCATCCCAGCAATAACGACCTTCCCTCACTTCCAAGGACCTCGGATGCTTGAACTTGTCGCCGCCTTTATTTGCCTTACCACGCTGCTCACCTATGTGAACTACCGATTTATCGGCCTGCCGCCCACCATCGGCGTGATGGTCACGGCCCTGCTGTTTTCCCTGATTCTGCAAGGCTTGAGCCTTATCGGCTACCCAGGATTGGAAGAGCGTATCCAGCAGTTGATCGGCCAGATCGACTTCGGCGACTTGCTGATGAACTGGATGCTGTCGTTCCTGCTGTTCGCCGGCGCCTTGCACGTCAATCTCAACGACCTGCGCAGCTATCGCTGGCCCATCGGCCTGCTGGCGACCTTCGGCGTATTGATCGCCACCGTGGTCATTGGCAGCCTGGCGTATTACATCTTTGCCCTGTTCGGCTGGCACGTCAGCTTCCTCTACTGCCTGCTGTTCGGCGCGCTGATCTCACCCACCGACCCGATTGCGGTGCTGGGCGTACTGCGAACCGCCAACGCATCGAAGCCGCTTAAAACCACCATCGTCGGCGAATCGCTGTTCAACGACGGCACGGCGGTGGTGGTGTTTACCGTACTGCTGGGCATCGCACAGCTGGGCGAAACACCCACCGTCGGCGCCACGGCCATGCTGTTCGCCCATGAAGCGATCGGTGGCGTGGTGTTCGGCGGGCTGATCGGCTACCTGGTGTACCTGATGATCAAGAGCATCGAGCAGCACCAGATCGAAGTGATGCTGACCCTGGCGCTGGTGATCGGCGGTTCGGCAATGGCGACCGAACTGCACGTCTCGGCGCCGATTGCGATGGTGGTGGCCGGGCTGATTATCGGCAACCTGGGGCGCAAGCTGGCGATGAACGACATGACCCGCCGCTACCTCGACGGTTTCTGGGAGTTGCTCGATGACATGCTCAACGCCCTGCTGTTTGCCCTGATCGGCATGGAGCTGCTGCTGTTGCCGTTCAACTGGTTGCACGTACTGGCCGCCAGCTTGCTGGCCGTGGCGATCCTGGCCTCACGCCTGCTGACCGTGGCCCCGGCGATCCTGTTGCTGCGCCGCTGGCGCACGGTGCCACGCGGCACTATCCGCATTCTTACCTGGGGTGGTTTGCGCGGCGGCGTCTCGGTCGCACTGGCGCTGGCCCTGCCGCTTGGCCCGGAACGCGACTTGCTGCTGAGCATCACCTACATCGTGGTGCTGTCGTCGATTCTGTTGCAGGGTTTGAGCATCGGCAAGCTGGTCAAGCACGTGACCAAGGGTGAGCCCCAGGCCACGCCCGAGGTTCACTGATCCTTTTTGATCTGCTGCGGATGTCTGGGGTCCGCAGCAGCCTTGCCCGGCAAGCTGCTCTCACTGCGAATCTGCGCATGGCTGATCAGCGCAAAAATAAAACTGCCGCCGATGATATTGCCCGCCAGGGTCGGCCCGGCGAACACCAGCCAGAAGTCCTTCCACGGCAGCTCGCCGGCAAACACCAGGTACGACACTTCCGCCGAGCCGACGACGATGTGGGTGAAGTCCCCCAGCGCCATGAGGTAGGTGATCAGGATAATGATGAACATCTTCGCGCTTTCCATGGACGGGATCATCCACACCATGGTGGCGATCATCCAGCCGGAAATAATGCCTTTGGCGAACATCTGACCGGGGTCGTTTTCCATGACCTTGCGGCCGATTTCGAGGAAGGCCATGTCGGTCTTGGTGTCGAAGATCGGCAGGTGCAGCATCACGTAGGCCACCAGCAAGGTGCCGCACAGGTTGCCCACCAGCACCACCGTCCATAACCGCAACAGGCGGCCGGCATTGGCCAGCGTCGGCTTGCTCATTACCGGCAGCACGGCGGTCAGGGTGTTTTCAGTGAACAATTGCTGGCGCGCGAGGATGACCGCAAGAAAGCCCGCGCAATAACCAAAGCTGGCGATCACCTTGAAACCTTCGCCATCCGGCAGGCGCGAGTTGAGCAACCCCATGCCCATCAGCGACAGGCCCATGGTCAGGCCCGCCGCCAATGCCGACCACCACAACGCAGCAACATTGCGCTCCAGTTCCTGGTCGCCCTGGGTGCGGATGATTTCGTGCAGAACCGCCGCGCGGGGCGGTTGGTTGTCGTCGACGTCCTGTTGCTCTTCCTGCGACAGGTTGGGGGTTTTGCCGTCTGTTTGCGTGGCCATGGTTTTACCTGAACAAGGGGATGCGGTTCAGGTACGACCCGTCTTCATTCGCGAGCGTTCAATGCCCGCCGACGCAGGCCGTGCAGTTACTCATCCTGAAACTGGTCTTTCACATACTTGATTTCAGTACGCCCGTGCGGTGCCGGCAAACCGTCTTCGCCCAGGTTGACGAAGACCATTTTCTCCACCGTGAGGATGCTCTTGCGGGTGATCTTGTTGCGCACTTCACAGGTCAGGGTGATGGAGGTGCGGCCGAACTCGGTGGCGGTGATGCCCAATTCGATGATGTCGCCCTGACGCGAGGCGCTGACGAAGTTGATTTCGGAGATGTACTTGGTCACCACGCGCTGGTTGCCCAATTGAACAATCGCGTAGATCGCCGCTTCTTCGTCGATCCAGCGCAGCAGGCTGCCGCCGAACAGGGTGCCGTTGGGGTTGAGGTCTTCGGGTTTTACCCATTTGCGGGTGTGGAAGTTCATGGTCACTCCAAAGCGTCTTGCGAAATGATGGGCAACATCATGGCAGAGCCCGCGCCCAAGCTCTATGCGCCATTGCCTATCACGCCCATGCACGATCTGCATGCGGCCGACAGAAAGGCTTGGGAAGTGCCGCGCACACGGCTATAATCGCCACCGCTTCAAAACGGTCATCTTCGATTGATACCGTTCTCCCGCCACCTGTCCGAGGGGCGCTGCAGCAGGTTCAACCTGTCAGGCTCGGATGGGGCGTTGTCCGGCCTGGTTAGCCAGCTGGATACTAAACGCACAACGGCGCCCATTCGCACACTACGAATGGAGGCTCTTCATGAGCGCTGTAATCACGCCTGCAGGTTTTACCGACTACAAAGTCGCCGACATGTCCCTCGCTGCCTGGGGCCGTCGCGAAACCTTTATCGCCGAATCCGAAATGCCAGCCCTGATGGGTCTGCGCCGCAAGTACGCCGCTGAGCAGCCGCTCAAAGGCGCGAAGATCCTCGGCTGCATCCACATGACCATTCAGACTGCCGTGCTGATCGAAACCCTGGTTGCCCTGGGTGCCGAAGTACGCTGGTCGTCCTGCAACATTTTCTCGACTCAAGACCAGGCCGCTGCTGCTATCGCGGCTGCCGGCATCGCGGTTTACGCCTGGAAAGGCGAAACCGAAGAAGAGTACGAGTGGTGCCTGGAGCAAACCATCCTCAAAGATGGCAAGCCATGGGACGCCAACATGATCCTCGACGACGGCGGCGACCTGACCGAGCTGCTGCACAAGAAGTACCCGCAGATCCTTGACCGTGTTCACGGCGTGACCGAAGAAACCACCACCGGCGTACACCGCCTGCTGGACATGCTGGCCAAGGGCGAGCTGAAAATCCCGGCCATCAACGTCAACGACTCGGTGACCAAGAGCAAGAACGACAACAAGTACGGCTGCCGTCACAGCCTCAACGATGCCATCAAGCGCGGCACCGACCACCTGCTGTCGGGCAAGCAAGCCCTGGTGATCGGCTACGGTGACGTGGGCAAGGGTTCGTCCCAGTCCCTGCGTCAGGAAGGCATGATCGTTAAAGTCTCCGAAGTTGACCCGATCTGCGCCATGCAAGCCTGCATGGACGGCTTCGAAGTGGTTTCGCCGTTCATCAACGGCCAGAACGACGGCACCGAAGCGAGCATCGACAAAGCCCTGCTGGGCAAGATCGACCTGATCGTGACCACCACCGGTAACGTGAATGTTTGCGACGCAAACATGCTCAAAGCCCTGAAGAAGCGCGCCGTGGTCTGCAACATCGGTCACTTCGACAATGAAATCGACACCGCTTTCATGCGCAAGAACTGGGCATGGGAAGAAGTGAAGCCGCAGGTACACAAGGTTCACCGTACCGGCGCTGGCGATTTCGACCCGCAGAACGACGACTACCTGATCCTGCTGGCTGAAGGCCGCCTGGTTAACCTGGGCAACGCCACCGGCCACCCAAGCCGCATCATGGACGGCTCGTTCGCCAACCAGGTCCTGGCACAGATCTTCCTGTTCGGCCAGAAGTACGCCGACCTGTCGCCGGCCCAGAAAGCCGAGCGTCTGACCGTGGAAGTACTGCCGAAGAAACTCGACGAAGAAGTGGCCCTGGAAATGGTCCGCGGCTTCGGCGGCGTGGTGACTCAACTGACCAAGACCCAGGCCGACTACATCGGCGTGACCGTTGAAGGTCCGTTCAAGCCGCACGCTTACCGTTACTGATATGCCTGCTGCCTGCTCTCTCTGTGAGAGCGGGCTTTTGTGGGAGCGGGCTTGCTCGCTCCCACATTAAATCGGTGCATGACTTGCGGTTTTATGAGTTTCCAAGGGTGTTAACCATGTCCCAAGACCGTCGCTACAGCTTCGAGTTTTTCCCGACCAAGACCGATGCTGGGCATGAAAAACTGATGGCGACTGCCAAGCAGTTGGCCAGCTACAACCCCGACTTCTTCTCCTGCACCTACGGCGCCGGCGGCTCGACCCGTGACCGCACGATCAACACCGTGCTGCAGCTCGAAAGTGAAGTCAAAGTTCCCGCCGCTCCGCACTTGTCGTGCGTGGGCGACAGCAAGGCCGACCTGCGCAGCCTGCTGACCCAATACAAACAAGCCGGCATCAAGCGCATCGTCGCCCTGCGTGGCGACCTGCCATCCGGCATGGGCATGGCCAGTGGTGAGCTGCGCTACGCCAATGACCTGGTGAGCTTCATCCGTGAAGAAAGCGGCGATCACTTCCATATCGAAGTGGCGGCTTACCCGGAGATGCACCCACAGGCGCGTAATTTCGAAGACGATCTGCAGAATTTCGTGCGCAAGGCCAATGCCGGCGCCGACAGCGCGATCACTCAGTACTTCTTCAACGCCGACAGCTACTTCTACTTCGTCGAGCGTGTACGGGCCATGGGTGTGAACATCCCTATCGTGCCGGGCATCATGCCGATCACCAACTACAGCAAGCTGGCGCGTTTCTCCGACGCCTGCGGTGCTGAAATCCCACGCTGGGTGCGCAAGCAACTGGAAGCTTATGGCGATGACGTCAAGAGCATCCAGGCGTTCGGCGAGCAGGTCATCACGCAGATGTGTGAACAATTGCTGCAAGGTGGCGCACCCGGGCTGCACTTCTACACCCTGAACCAGACCGAACCCAGCCTGGCGATCTGGAACAACCTCAAGCTGCCACGCTAAGGCTGGCTTGGTAATGCCGAGGCCCTCGTTTATACGAGGGCCTTTTGCTTTTAATGCGCCACATCAACTTGCCCGCGAATGCGTGTGCCAGAGCTTCTCTTTAGCGCAGGAGCATCGTAACCTCAGGGTATGCCCGTCATCCTCAAGCTGTTGACCACTGTGCTTTTTACTTGCCTGAGCTTCACCGCTTACGGCGAGAAATTGCGCATTGTCACCGAGCCTTGGGCGCCTTATGTCTACGAAGACAACGGCAGCATGCGCGGCCTGGATTACGAAACCACGATGATCGTGTTCCAACGCCTGGGGGTGGATGTAGAGTGGCAATTCCTGCCCTGGAAACGCTGCCTGGCCATGCTGGATCAAGGCCACGCCGATGGCGCGCTGGATATTTTCCACAGCCATGAGCGCGACGCCTTGCTGCTTTACCCCAGCGAACCGTTGTCGGCTGTCGAGTTCGTGCTGTTCTATGCCAACGACCGCCCTCATCCGGCCCAGACCCTCAATGACCTGCGCGGGCTGACGGTCGGCACGTCGCCGGGCTATCTGTATGGCGAGGCCTTCAGCGAATCCACCCTGTTCGACCGCGAGCCGGCGCCCAGCCATGAGGCCAACTTCGGCAAACTGTCGTTGGGTCGTATTGACCTGGTGATTACCGACCGGCGCGTCGGCCAGCATGTGATCAAGGCCATGGGCCTGGAAGGCAAGGTCAGCCAGGCGCCGCTGGTGGTCAGCCGCCAACCGCAATTTTTGGCTGTGCGCCGGGGCGCCGGCATGGACCTGCTGGTGCAGCGCTTTGCCGCCGAGCTCAAGCGCTTCAAGCAAGAACCTGCGTACGAGGCCCTAAGCGCCAAATATGGGGGAATCCAAGCAATAACGGCCTTCGAACACACCGTTGAGCAGCAGGAAAGCGGCGCGCCGTGATTGCTCTGTTATACTCCGGCCTTTCCGCCAGGCTCACGCCCGGCCGCTGAGGTCTTGAAAAAGGCACCTAACCCAGCTACTGCGCAGCTTTCAGCCCGCGCGAGCCGGTGGAGTGCCCGCCAGACGCAGCAGGACCGGACGGGGTTGCGCTCCCCTAAGCGCCATTCACGCCCGGCAAGATTATCCCTTTGGGCCAAGCCCTAACTAAAACAGGATTACTCATGTCCTTTGCTTCCCTCGGTCTCTCCGAGGCTTTAGTCCGCGCCATCGAGGCAGCGGGCTATACCGAGCCTACTCCGGTGCAACAGCGGGCCATTCCCGCCGTGTTGCAAGGTCGCGACCTGATGGTTGCGGCGCAGACAGGTACTGGTAAAACCGGTGGTTTCGCCCTCCCGATTCTGGAGCGGTTGTTCCCCAACGGTCACCCGGACAAATCCCAGCGTCACGGCCCGCGCCAACCGCGCGTACTGGTCCTGACCCCAACCCGCGAACTCGCCGCCCAGGTGCACGACAGCTTCAAGCTGTACGCCCGCGACTTGAAGTTCGTCAGCGCCTGCATCTTCGGCGGCGTCGGCATGAACCCACAGGTTCAGGCCATGTCCCGTGGTGTTGACGTGCTGGTCGCCTGCCCGGGTCGTTTGCTCGACCTGTGCGGCCAAGGCAGCGTCGACTTGTCCCACGTGGAAATCCTCGTGCTGGACGAAGCCGACCGCATGCTCGACATGGGCTTTGTCCATGACGTGAAAAAGGTCCTCGCCCGCCTGCCGGCCAAACGTCAGAACCTGCTGTTCTCGGCAACGTTCTCCCAGGACATCACCGCCCTGGCCGGCAAGCTGCTGCACAACCCGGAACGCATCGAAGTCACGCCGCCGAACACCACGGTCGAGCGTATCGAGCAACGCGTGTTCCGTCTGGCCGCCAGCCACAAGCGCTCGCTGCTCGCGCACCTGATCACCCACGGCGCGTGGGAACAGGTACTGGTGTTTACCCGCACCAAGCACGGCGCCAACCGTCTGGCCGAATACCTGGACAAGCACGGCCTCACCGCCGTCGCCATCCACGGCAACAAGAGCCAGAACGCGCGCACCAAAGCCCTGGCCGACTTCAAGGCCGGCACCGTACGCATCCTGGTCGCCACCGATATCGCCGCACGCGGCCTGGATATCGACCAATTGCCACACGTGGTCAACTTCGAGCTGCCGAACGTCGATGAAGATTACGTGCACCGTATCGGCCGTACCGGCCGTGCCGGTCGTTCGGGCGAGGCCATTTCCCTGGTCGCTCCGGACGAAGAAAAACTGCTGAAAAGCATCGAGCGCATGACCAAGCAGAAAATCGCCGACGGCGACCTGATGGGCTTCGACTCCAGCGCCGTGGAGGCCGAAAAGCCTGAAGCGCGCGAGCGTCCGGACGTGCGTAACCCACGCAACCCACGTGGTCCGAAGGGCGATGGCCCGAACGGCGGCGGTGGTGGCGGTGGCCGTCGCGACAAGGGCAAAGACAAAGGCGGCAAGGAAAAAGCGCCCACCAACGGCCGTGGCGAACGCCCGGCCCGTGAGCAGAAGCCCCGTGAAGGCACCCCGGCCCGCGAACAGCGCCAGCCGAGCCAGCCGCCACGCGCCGCCGCCGACCGCGCCCCGGACGAGTTCCTCGACGATGACGTGGATAACTTCGGTAACCGCGTTGACTACGTGCCCCAGGCCAAGCCGGCCCAAGGCCGTGGCCGCCGCCCAGGTGCACCGGCACAAGGTGCGGGCGCAGGCACCGGCGCTCCACGTGGCGGCCAGCCACAGGGTGGTCGTCAAAATGGCCCACGCAACAGCAGCGGCGGTACCACCGGTACGCCACCTGCCAAGCGCAACGGCCCGCGCAATGGCGCACCCCGTGACGGCCAAGCCCGTCGCGAAGACTCGCGCAGCAACAACCGCCGCCCGGCCCGTGACGACCAGCCACGCTTGTCGGAACCCGCCGTGCAGAACCCGCGCGGTGGCCCGGCGCCGAAAATCATCCACAAGGAGTCGAAAGCGGATCGCTTCCCGACACCTGAGCAGCTGGATCAACTGCCAGGCCGCCCTCGTGGTGAAAAACCAGCGTTGCTGACCCGCAACCGCTGAGTTTTAGACGCAAACAAAAACGCCCCGATTAGTCGGGGCGTTTTTGCATCCAGGCAGAAGCTTATTGATCAGCCACTTCACCGGCCTTATGAAAAAGTTTGGCGAAGATCATCCAGCGACCCTCAACTTTCATCAGGTTCAAGTAATCAACCATCACGTTATTGAACAAGCGCAAACGCACTTTGACGATGGCCATTTCCGGCGACATCACGTCGATCATCAATACCTCATCCAGCTGCGGAAAACCGCCTTCCTGTGGCGACTTACGGCCTTGAACCATGGCCCGGTATTCATCGAACGGCCGCACGACCACGGCAGAGTTCTGTGCGCTGTATAACACGCAGCCACGATGAAAGACTTGATCGAATGTATTCAAGTCCTGCGTTTGCAGCACACTAAAGTAATCGTTCAGAAACGCTTGAATCTCATCAATCATGGTTCACAACTCCCGACAGTTTCAGCACGGTGTTATTTGAATAAATAACTTGCCGCCATTATCGGTAGCCCGCTCATTTCACGTATAGCGGCTATTATTAGGCTTTTCTGTGAAAGGAATTCACACATTGAAACTGCCACCACTCGCCGCGCTGCGGGCCTTCGAGGCCTTGGCCCGATTGGGCAAAGTGAACCTGGCCGCCCTCGAACTGCACGTGACCCACAGTGCCGTCAGCCATCAGATTCGCGCACTTGAGGAGTACCTGGGCCTCGCGTTGGTCATGCGCAACAAGCGCACGCTGATGCTGACGGATGAAGGCCGCGTGTATGCCTACCAGATCCGGCAGGGGCTGGGCGAGATCGCCGGGATCACCGAAAAACTCATGGCTAAAACCCGGCACCCACAGCTGACCGCTTCGGTGCTGCCTTCCTACGCCATGCATTGGTTGTTGCCGCGCCTGCATGATTTCAGGGCGGCTCACCCCGAGCTGCACTTGCGGCTGGAGTCGAGCATGGAGTTCGCCAGCTTCGAGCAAGGCCCGCTCGATTGCGCGATTCGCTTCGGCCATGGCCAGTGGCCGGATGTGCATTGCGAAACGTTGATGGGCGACTCATTGCTGGTGGTCGCCGCGCGCGACTTCAACCACGGCGTGCTGCCGGACACGGCGCAAGCCGTCCTTGAGCAGCCATTGCTGCATGCCAGTGAGAGTTGGCCGATCTGGCTGGGCGCTGCCGGTATCGAAGGGCAACGTCCGCAAGCGCCGCTGGAGTTCACCGATTCCACATTGATGCTCGAAGCCGTACGGCTGGGGCACGGCGTCGCGCTGACCCGCCGCTCCATTGCCCATGCGCTGATTCAACGGGGGGAACTGGTCCGGCTCACCGACATTGAACCGGCACACACTTCACGCTACTACCTGGTCTGGCCCGCCGGCAGCAAACCTTCGGCGCAACTGACGTTGTTGCATAACTGGCTCAAGGACCAAGTGAAGACGTATCAAGAAAGCCTTTAAACACGGCACAGCAAAACGCCGACCCTGAGGTCGGCGCTTGGCGTTTGAAGCAGCGAAATAATTACTTCGCTTTCACACCTTCAAAAGTCACGTACAGCTCAACAGTGTTGGACGCTGGGCCCAGGTCCATCTGCTTGCCGAAGTCCTGACGGTTGAAGCTGGTGGTGCCTTCAAAGCCGGCACGGTAGCCGCCCCATGGATCCTTGCCTTCGCCCAGGAACGTGGCCTTGACCACGATCGGCTTGGTCACACCGTGAAAGGTCAGGTCGCCGGTCACGTCGGCAGTGACTTGGCCCGCAGCATTTTTACCGGTGGTTTTGACACTGGTGGAGACGAACTTGGCATCGGCAAACTTGCCAACGTCCAGGAAGTCTTTGCTGGCGATGTGCTTGTCACGTTCGGCGTGGTTGGTGAATACGCTGGCGGTACGGACGTTGAACTCGATTTTGCTGTCTTCAGGCTTGGCGGCGTCAAAGCTGAACTTGCCGTCCAGGTCCTTGAACGTACCGGTGATGAAGCTGTAGCCCAGGTGGCTGATCTTGAAGTCAACGAAGGCGTGCTGGCCTTCCTTGTCGACAACATAGTCAGCGGCCATCGCCGAACCTGCGGACAGCAGAGCAGTACCGATTGCCAGAGCGGCGAGAGTCTTTTTCAACATGCTTTCTATTCCTTGTGAGTCGAGGTTGAACATCAGGCTTTGCGTCCCAGCATTCGCGTCAGGGTCGCATCACGATCGATAAAGTGGTGTTTAAACGCAGCTACGCCATGCAAACCGGCGAAGACCACCAACACCCAGGCGAGGTACAAATGCACCACACCGGCGGTGTCTGCCTGGTCCGGTAGCCCGGAAACCACGGCAGGAATCTCAAACAGGCCAAACACCGGGATACCGACACCATCTGCGGTGGAAATCAGGTAACCGGCGATCATCACGGCAAACAGCCCGAGATACAGGAACGCGTGGCCGAACGCAGCCCCAATACGCGTCATTCGGCTGTAGCTGGCCAATGGTGGTGGCGGCGGGCTGACAATGCGCCAGACGATACGCACCAGCATGATGGCGAACAGCGTAATGCCAATGCTCTTGTGCAGGTCGGGCGCGTCTTTGCGCCACGCACTGTAGTAGTCGAGGCCGACCATCCACAGGCCCAGCGCGAACAAACCGAACACCACCAGGGCTACGCCCCAGTGCAAAACAATGCTGACCCAACCATAACGGGCCGATGAATTACGTAGCTGCATGTCCCAAATCCCGTAAGAGCTGTGCCCAAGACTAGCGATTTACCTATCGAATTAAAGCGGAAAATTTCGCTTTGAAATATCGAGAAATACGATCAAGAGAGTATGCACAGTACGTTAACAATGGATTAAGGACTATTCCCAAGAAACGTGACAGATCGTCCTGCGTTTACTGCCAATTCATCCGTAATGGGTTGTGACGCCGCCTGGCATTGCATAGGCTTGCGCGATTGTTTCGCCTGCGCCGGGCGCAGGGCCGCTTCGAGGAGATAACCGATGGGCTTGAATAACCAGTGGATGCAACGCGACCTCGCGGTGCTGTGGCATCCCTGCACCCAGATGAAAGACCACCAGCAACTGCCGCTGATCCCGATCAAGCGCGGCGAAGGCGTATGGCTGGAAGACTTCGAAGGCAAGCGCTACCTCGATGCCGTCAGTTCCTGGTGGGTGAATGTGTTCGGCCACGCCAACCCGCGCATCAACCAGCGCATCAAGGACCAGGTGGATCAGCTGGAGCACGTGATTCTCGCCGGTTTCAGCCACCAGCCGGTGATCGAGTTGTCGGAGCGCCTGGTGGCGATGACGCCCGAGGGCCTGACGCGCTGCTTCTACGCCGACAACGGCTCGTCGTGCATCGAAGTCGCGCTGAAGATGAGCTTTCACTACTGGCTCAACCGTGGCCTGCCGAACAAGAAGCGCTTCGTCACCCTGACCAACAGCTACCACGGCGAAACCATCGCCGCGATGTCGGTGGGCGATGTGCCGTTGTTTACCGAAACCTATAAAGCCTTGCTGCTGGACACCATCAAGGTGCCGAGCCCGGATTGCTACCTGCGCCCCGAGGGCATGAGCTGGGAAGAGCACTCGCGCAATATGTTCCTGGCCATGGAACAGACCCTGGCCGAAAACCACGCCAGCGTCGCCGCCGTGATCGTCGAGCCGCTGATCCAGGGCGCCGGCGGCATGCGCATGTACCACCCGGTGTACCTCAGGCTGCTGCGCGAAGCCTGCGACAAATATGGCGTGCACCTGATCCACGACGAAATCGCCGTAGGCTTCGGCCGCACCGGCAGCATGTTCGCCTGTGAGCAAGCCGGTATCCGCCCGGACTTCCTGTGCTTGTCCAAGGCCCTCACCGGCGGCTACCTGCCGCTGGCCGCTGTGGTCACCACCGACGATGTGTACGACGCGTTCTACGACGACTACCCGACGCTGCGCGCCTTCCTGCATTCCCACAGCTACACCGGCAACCCGCTGGCGTGCGCGGCAGCCTTGGCGACCCTGGATATTTTCGAAGAAGACAACGTCATCGAGAACAACAAGGCCCTGGCCCAGCGCATGGCCACCGCCACCGCGCACCTGGTGGACCACCCGCACGTGTCGGAAGTACGCCAGACCGGCATGGTGCTGGCCATCGAGATGGTCCAGGACAAAGCCACCAAAACCGCCTACCCGTGGCAGGAACGCCGTGGCTTGAAGGTGTTCGAGCATGCACTGGAACGCGGCGCGCTGTTGCGGCCGTTGGGCAGCGTGGTGTATTTCCTGCCGCCGTATGTGATTACGCCGGAGCAGATCGACTTTTTGGCTGAAGTGGCCAGTGAAGGCATCGATATCGCCACCAACAGCAACGTCAGTGTTGCCGTGCCGAAGGACTTCCACCCAGGCTTTCGCGATCCGGGTTAATTGAGTTCACTCAACTGATCGGGTGCCGGGTCTACCGCTATCGCGGGCAAGCCCGGCTCCCACAGGTTTTGTATGATCGTTCCCACGCTCAGCGTGGGAATGCAGCCCTGGACGCTCCGCGTCCGCTCTGCACACCACTTCCAGAGAACAGAAATGAGACTGTCCCGCTTTTTCACCGACACCCCGCTCAGCATCGGCGAGCATGAATTGCCCGAAGCCCAGGCGCACTACATCAGCCGCGTATTGCGCATGGGCGAAGGTGATGCCGTGCAATTGTTCGACGGCTCCGGCCAGGAGTTTCGCGGCGCCTTGCTGGAGGTCGGTAAAAAACGCGTCACCGTGCAACTCACCGAAAGCTTTGCGGGCCAGGCCGAATCACCGCTGCACATCCACCTCGGCCAAGGCCTGTCCCGGGGCGAGCGCATGGATTGGGCGATTCAGAAAGCCACCGAATTGGGTGTGAATGAAATCACGCCGATCTTCAGCGACCGCTGCGAAGTGCGCTTGAAGGATGAACGCGCCGACAAACGCCTGTTGCACTGGCGCCAGGTGGCAATCAGCGCCTGCGAGCAATGCGGGCGCTCGACGGTGCCGGTGATTCACCCGCCGCTGTTACTGGCCGACTGGTTGAAGCAAGCCGAGGCGGATTTGAAGCTGGTGCTGCACCCGGTGGCCGAGCCGATGGTCAGCCACGCCAAGCCATCAAGCCTGGCGTTCCTGATCGGGCCGGAAGGCGGGTTGACCGACCCTGAAGTACAAGCGGCCCAAGGCGCCGGCTTCCACGCCGCCCGCCTCGGCCCGCGGGTGCTGCGCACCGAGACGGCACCCGTGGTGGCATTGGCCGTGGCCCAGCAACTCTGGGGCGACTTCTAACCCGCGCCCGATCGTTCCCACGCGGAGCGTGGGAACGATCATTGCGTCTATCATTCCACCGGGTCACTCACCGGCTTGGCAATAATCGCCTTCAACTCGCTGGTCATCGGGAACTCCAGGTTCAGGCCCTTGGGCGGAATCGGCTGTTCAAACCAGCGCTGATAAATCCCGTTGATCTCCCCGGAGCGGTACAGGTCGGCGAGCGTTTCGTTGACCACGGCGAGAAACTGCGGGTCGTCCTTGCGCAGCATGCAGCTGTAGATCTCCCGCGACTGTTCCTTGCCCACGACGACCCAATGGTGCGGGTCACGGGCCTTGGCCCGCTCGCCGTAGAGCAGCGCATCATCCATGTAGAACGCCACTGCGCGGCCGGTCTCGAGCATTTTGAACGCTTCGCCATGGTCCTTGGCGCTGATCACAAACATATTGGCCTTGTGGTCAGCGTTGTAGCTCTTGAGAAAGCGTTCATTGGTGGTGCCGGCCGTGGTCACCACGTTCTTGCCCGCGAGGTCTTCAAAACCCTGGATGCCGCTGTCTTTGGCGGTCAGCAGTTGGCCCTTCACATAGATAAACCCGTAGGAAAACGCCACCTGCTTCTGCCGCTCGGCGGTCACACCGGTGGAGCCGCATTCCAGGTCGACGGTGCCGTTTTGCACCAGCGGAATACGGGTCTGAGAGGTCACCAGGTTGTACTTCACATTGAGTTTGGCCACCCCGATTTTCTGCTGGATGCGCTCAACGATCTTGTTCGCCAACTCCACCGAATAGCCCATGGGCGTACCGCTGCTATCGCCCACATAGGAAAACGGCACCGAGGCATCGCGATACCCCAAGGTGATCGACTTGGCATTCGCGATCTTGCTCAAGGTGCCGTCCAGCGGGGCTTGATTGGCCTGAACCTGTGCGCCAAACAACAGCCCCAGGGTGCAGCCGGTCAACAGGATTTTTTTCATTGTTATGCTCCGTTGGTCTTTTGGTTATTTACGTACAGCAATCACGCTGATTTCCACCAGCACCGTCGGGCGCGCCAGTTCGGCCTGCAAGGTGGTGCGTGTCGGCGCCATGCCCGGCGACAACCACGCGGACCACACTTCATTCATGGGTGCAAAACCGCTGCAGATGTCTTTGAGGTAAATCGTGGCGTTGAGTACGTGATCCTTGTCGCTGCCTGCTTGCGCCAGCAGTGCGTCGATCCTGGCCAGTACTTCGCGGGTTTGCGTGGCCACATCCTGGCCGTCGCCCGGCACCTGGCCCGAGAGGAACACCAGGTCCTTGAAGGTGACGGCGCCAGAGAGGCGCTCGTTGCTGCTGATTCGAGTGATGGTCATGGCTGTATCCTTAAGCGGCGCGGGGCGTGAGGCCCTGCATATCGATGGAAGGCGCGTGTTCACTGATCAGTTCGGCCAGCAATTGGCCGCTGCCGCAGGCCAGGGTGAAGCCCAGGGCGCCGTGGCCCAGGTTCAGCCACAGGTTGCGATAGGCGCTGGCGCCGATCAGCGGCACGCCGGTGGGTGTTGCCGGGCGCATGCCGGCCCATTCGACGGCGTGGGTGTAATCGCCGGCCGTTGGGAATGTCTCCATGGCCTGGCGCTTCATCAGCGCCAGGCGCTTGGGCTCAAGGCCTGCATCAAAGCCGACGATATCCACCATGGCCGCGACCCGCAGTTGCTCGCCGATGCGCGCATACACGATCTTGCGGTCATAGTCGGTGACACTCACGTTCGGCGCCTGGTGATGCGCGCCAATCGGCACGTTCAGGCTGTAACCCTTGAGCGGATACAGGGGCAATGACAACCCAGGCACACCCAATTGCGCGCTGCGATGCCCGGCCGCCAGCACCAGTTGATCCACCGCCATCACCTCGTCACCCAGCTCGATGGCCTGCACCGCGCCGTCGGCGTGGCGAATACGAGTGACCTTGCGGCCCAGCAAAAACCTGCAGCGCCCCGAGGCTTCGAGCCGGGCCGCCAGCCGTTGGCAGAAGGCGTGACAGTCAGCCACCTCCTCGTTCGGCGTGTAGATGCCACCGAGAAAGTCGGCGCCCATTAACGCTGGCTCCAAGTGCGCACAATCGGCCATGGACATCACCTGCTGCTGCAGGCTATTGGTGACCTTGCTGCGCGCATGCTCAAAGGACGCGGCGTTACGAAACGTCACCAGTTTGCCGTTGCGCCGCCAATCGAAGCCTTCCAGGCGATCGCATTCGCGCCATTGCTCCAGCGTGGCCTGGCTCAAGGACGCCAGGCGCAGCAGGTGCGCAGCATTGCGTTTGTTCACCGAGCCACGGCAGGCGCCGATAAAGGCCGCCATCCAGCGCCATTGCTGCGGGTCGAGGCGTGGGCGCAGCTTCAGCGGCGAATCACCGCGCAGCAACCAGCCGATGGCTTGCAGCGGCACACCTTTGTCGGCCAACGGCGCGACATAACGGTAGGAGAGCTGCCCGCCGTTGGCGAAACTGGTCTCGCTGCCCAGGCTGTCCCGCGCTTCGATCACTGTCACTTCATGGCCTGCACGCACCAGGGCGTAGGCACTCGCCAAGCCGATAACGCCACCACCGATGATGCAAACCTGCTTGGCCATTGCTGCCACCCGCTGTTGAATTGACTGGCCCCAAGCCTAGGGCCAGGTGACAGGCCGCCGACAATGAATAAAGATGGGTCACCTATAAACAAAGGTTATGGACTTGCCATGCGCCTGCGTCATATCGAAATCTTCCAGGCGATCCGCCAGACCGGCTCCGTCAGCGCCGCCGCGCAGCTGTTGCACGTCTCGCAACCGGCGGTGACCAAGGTGCTGCAGCACGCCGAGTTGCAGTTGGGCTTTCCGTTGTTTCTGCGGGTGCGCGGCAAACTGCAGCCCACACCGGAAGCCCTGGCGCTGGAAAGCGAAGTCGAAAAAGTCACCGAAAGCCTGCAAGGCGTGCGGCGCCTGGCCAAGAGCCTGCGCCGCAAGCCGGGCCAAAGTGTGCGTATTGGTGCGATTCCAGCCCTGGCCCTGTCGTTGCTGCCGCCGGCCATTCTGGAATGGAAGCGCGACTACCCGGACATTGCCTGTGAACTGTCCAGCGACCATAGCCGCGAGCTGGTGCAGAAGCTGTTGATGCGTGAGATTGACCTGGCGCTGACGCTCAACTTCTCCGGCCATCCGGGGCTGACCACCCAGGTGCTGGCCAACGGCGTGTTGGTGGCGCTGGCGTCCAAGGGTTATTGGTCTGATGCCGAGCTGAGCAAGCCACTGCCCTTGGCTGACCTGGCGGGTGCGCCACTGGTAGGCTTGTCCAGTGCCGACCCGTTGGCCGCCAAGCTCGACAGCTACCTGGAAAACGTCGACCCACCGCCACGGGTGAGCATTGCCGTACAGACCTATTCCCTGGCCCGGGCGATGGTGGAGTCAGGTGCCGGGTTGACGGTGATCGACCCGTTCACCGCCCTCGGCGCGTCGACGGCGACCACCTGCATTCGCCCGCTGACGCCGCCATTGCCGATCACCCTGTACGCCCTGACGCGCGCTGATGAGCCGCCGCCCCATATGTTGGCGAACTTGCTGCAGATCTTCGGCAAGCGCGCCCGCGAATTGCTCGAACGCCTCTAAAAACACCACCTATCCAATGTGGGAGCTGGCTCCCAAAAAAAGCCAGCGTCCACAGGTCACAGCACGTAATGCATGATCGCCACAAAGTGCAGCAAACTGCCGCCGATCACAAACAAATGCCAGATCCCGTGGGAATGGCGCAGGCGATCCTCCAGGGCAAAAAAGATGATGCCGACGGTGTACAACACCCCGCCCGACGCCAGCCAGATAAACCCCGCCGTGCCCAGCGCGGCAATCAATGGCTTGACCGCCACCAGCACAATCCAGCCCATCACCGCGTAGATGACAATCGACAGAATCCGCGCCTCAGACCTTGGTTTGATCTCCTGCAAAATGCCGATCACCGCCAGCCCCCACACGATTCCAAACAGCGTCCAACCCCACGGCCCGCGCAGCGTCACCAGGCAAAAGGGTGTGTAGCTGCCCGCAATCAGCAGGTAGATCGAAAAGTGATCAACCTTCTGCATGATCTCTTTTCGCCGCCCCTGCACGCTGTGGTACACGGTGGACGCGCTGTACAGCACCAGCAGGGTAAAACCATAAATCGCCACACTGACGATCTTCCAGGGGCTGCCGTCCAGGCTCGCCACCACCAACATCCACACTGCGCCGACAAAAGCGGCAACCGCCCCGGCCAAGTGGCTCCAGGCGTTGAATCGTTCCCCGTGATACATGTGTCACTCACCTCGAATAACCGTTACCACATGGTTGTGCCAGAACCATTCTGACGCTACCGGCACTGTTGCAGGTAACACGCATGTCTTCATTTGCCCAAACACACACGCCGATAGCTCATTCACGTCATCCTGTGGGAGCTGGCTTGCCTGCTCCCACATACGGCAATCTCCATGGCCCGGCCCCAATATCGCCATCTGCATGGCTCGCCAGGTGCGGTTGTGACCGTGCGCGGGCTGTACCTGTTCCCTTCGGTACACCCGCCTGGTGCTGGGCCTGTGCAGCGCATGGCTGGGAGTGAACGGGTTTTAGGGGCACAATCGACGGCATTCGAACCCGAGCCACGGCCATGCTGATCGACGAAGAATTCACCCTCAAGAAACTGGAAATCTTCCTGGCGTTCATGCGCACCGGCAACCTCGCCCGCGCCGCTGCCGAGCTGCAAACCAGCAACGTCAGCGTGCACCGTGCTATTCACTCGCTGGAAAATGCGCTGCGCTGCCCGTTGTTCAAACACGAAGGGCGCAACCTCACCCCGCTGGAAAGCGCCTACGTGCTGGAAGAACGCGCCCAAAAGCTGGTGGCCGACGTGGTCGACAGCGTGCGCCTGACCCGCGAAGCCGCCGGCTTCTCCGCCGAGCGTTTCAAGCTGGGCTCGCTGTATTCGCTGACGGTCAAAACCGTGCCGCAACTGATCATGGGCCTGAAAATCAGGCGCAGCGAACTCAATATCGACCTGATTCTGGGCTCCAACTTCGACCTGCTCTACAAGCTCAAGAACATGGAGGTGGACGCGATCCTGATCTCCCTCGACGAGCATGCCAACGACCCCGACTGCGAACAGATCGCGCTGTTTTCCGACGACATCTTCCTCGCCACACCGGCCGATTCACCCTTCGACCGCGAGCAGCAGATCGACCTGGCGGATGTGCGCGACGCGACCTTCATCACCCTCACCCAAGGCTTCGCCACCCATCAGGACGGCAACCGGGTGTTCAAGCAGGCGGGGTTCGAGCCGAAGGTGGCGATGCAGGTGAACGACATTTTCACGCTGCTGAGCATGGTCAGCTCGGGTGTGGGTTATGCGTTGCTGCCAGGGCGGATCGCGGCGGTGTATGAGAACCGCGTGAAGCTCATACCGCTGCAGCCGCGGTATCGGTTGCAGCAGCATATTGGCGTGGTGTTCTTGAAGGCCAAGGAGCGTGATCCGAACTTGCTGGCGTTGCTGGCGGAGTGTCGGATGTATGCCAATCGCCAAACCTGACACCGATCGTTCCCACGCTCTGCGTGGGAATGCCTCATGTGACGCTCCGCGTCACGCCTTTAAGAGCAGACGCGGAGCGTCCAGGGCTGCATTCCCACGCGGAGCGTGGGAACGATCATTAATGAGGCCGGCTCAGGTCAGCCCACCAACCCGCGCATCAGCAAAAACAGCAACGACGGCCCCAGCAGACAGCCCAGCGCCGTATAAAACGCCGCCGTCAGGCAACCATACGGCACCAGCTTCGGATCAGTCGCTGCCAAGCCACCTGCCACACCGCTCGAAGTGCCCATCAAGCCGCCGAAGATCACCGCACTGCGTGGGTTATTCAGCCCGATCAACGGCGCTACAAACGGCGTCATCACCATCACCAGAATGGCCTTGATCAACCCGGCGGCAATCGACAGCGCCATAACCTCGGAGCTGGCACCAATCGCCGCGCCCGTCACCGGGCCAACGATGTAGGTTACGGCGCCCGCACCAATGGTGGTGAGGCTCACGGCATCGGTATAACCAAACGCCATCGCCACTCCGACGCCAGCCACGAACGATGAACCCACGCCGACAAACAGCGCCAGCACGCCCACATAACCGGCGCGTTTAAGTTCATCCACACTCACGCCAAACGCCGTGGCAACAATGGCAAAGTCCCGCAGCATGGCGCCGCCCAGCAAGCCGATGCCCGACAGCAGCGGTATATCCACAACCCCCTTGGCGCCGCCGGTAAATGCGCCGCCCACATACGACAGCACCAGCCCGAGCAAAATGGCGATGGCCGAACCGTGCAGACGGCCTTTGGTGAAGGTGTCGGAGATCCAGTAGGACACCCACATGGTCAGGCCGATTACGGCAAAACCACTGATCAGGCCGTAGCCGGTGATCACTTTCATCATGGATTCGTACATGGCGATCACCCGGCTTCTTTAGTGGGAACAGCCGCAACTGGCTCACGGTTGCCGATGCGTACCAGCACCGGCACCAGGGCAAAGCCCAGCACCACCGCGAGCGTGCCGGCCAGTATTGCCATAGGCCCGCCCTTGATCGCGCCGTACACATTTTGTTGGGCCGCCATCGCTACCACAATCGGGATATATACCGCCGCCCAGAAGCTCACGCCCTGCTCCGACTTGCCGGTAAACAGCCCACGTTTGCTGAGGTAACTGCCCAGGCCGATCAACAGCAACATGGCGATACCCACCCCGCCGACGTTGGCCGGGATACCCATCCATTTGCCCAGCAATTCACCGATAAACAGGCCGGTCAACGTACACAGCGCCAGAAACGCCACACCGTAAATAATCATGGTTGTTGTCCTCAAAGTGCTTCATCGAAATTGTTGTTTTTGTGCTTCGAAAGCCTTGGGTGCTGCTTTATCGGTGGCGGCGCTCCTCCTCTTGCAGCAGGGCCTGCAAGGTGTCCAGGCGTGCGCCTTCATAGGCGATTACGCTGCCTTGCTCGAAGACACGCCGGGACAGGCCGGTGAGTACCGCGCCAGGCGGCAGTTCGATTTGCAGGCGCACGCCGCGCTCGTAGGCGCTTTGCACGGTGCCGCGCCAGTCGACGATGCGGCACATGTTGAAAGCCAGGTCGTCGCGCAGTTGCTCGGGGTTGTGGATAGGTCGCGCGCGGGTGCTGCTCAGGTAGGTGATGCGTGGCGCCTTGAGCGTTACAAACGCCTGCGCCAATGCCTCGGCGGGTTCGTTCAGCAGCACGCAATGGGATGGCACGCTCACGGCCAGGCGTTTGGCCACGCCGTTGCCTTTGATGCGTTGTGCCACACGCTGCATGGCTTCGTCACTGCCGGCGATGACGGTCTGGTTGTCGGCGTTGATATTGGCCAGGTACACCGGGGTTTGCGGGCTGTGGATTTCGGCCAGCAGCGTTTCGACTGTGGATAACTGCGGGCCGATGATCGCGGTCATGCCAAAGCCTTGTGGATAAGCGTTTTGCATCAGTTCGCCGCGCAGGCTCACCAGCTTTACCGCATCGGCAAACTCCAGCGCACCGGCGATGACGGCTGCCGGGTAGGCGCCGATGGACAGGCCCGCCACGTAATCGGGCGTGTGTTGCAATTGGCGGGCATGAGCCACGCCGGTGATCAACAGGCAGAGTTGCACCGCACGCGTACTGGCCAGGGCTTGGGCCGAATCGAGCAGGCTTGCGTCTTCGCCCAGTGCGTCACTGGCCTCTTCCAGGACGTGGGCAGGCAATGCTTGCAGCATGCCCGCGCGCTGGGCGCCCTGCCCTGGAAATACCAGAAGGCTGCTCATGCCACGGCCTGCCAGGGGTCGAGTACAAGGTGCGCGCCGTGGGTGGTTTTAAGCAGCACCCGGCGTGATTCACCCGCCCACTCGCGCAAAGCGACAGCACCGAATGGGGTTTGCAATTGCAGGTCGACGGCGCATTCGGCCGCGTCCAACAACGCCAGCAGAGTGCGTGCAGCGATGCGCTCAAGTGGCTCGGGCGTGCACAGCATCAAATCCAGATCGCTTTGGGCATGCAGTGCTTCAATGCCGCTGGCCAGCTCGAAACCCGCACTGCCGGTGACGCCCCAGTCTTGTTGCGCCAACACCGGGCGCAGTTGATCCAGTGCGCGCAGTGCCGGCAAATCCCGTGACGAGATCACACTGCGCAAGTCTTGCGGCTTCACACGTCGTTGCACCGCCAAAAGGGGCATCACCGCCGCAAACCGCTGTTCACGCAAGCGCCCGCGCACACCGACGGCCACGTAACCCGGCTCGGCCATGGCGCGACGCACCACCACCGGGTGACCGGCGCTGATCGCGTCGTGTACCCAGGCTGGCGCGTCAACAGGCAGATGCGCCGGGGTCATGCCCCAGAGCAAGTCGTGGGCGTTCACCATTGCTCCCGCAGCAGTTGGCGTACATGGCTGGAAGCTGCACGATTGCTCGCACCGAGGCGCCCTTTCAGATCCGGGCTGTGGATATCTTCAATGGCGTGCAACAGGCAATCGCTGACCCGCGTCACGTCGTCCGCCGTGGGCTGTTCAATCCGGCTGACCGACAGGGTTTCCCAAAGCAAACCGAGGCTGGCGTAGCTGTCGATGTCATAGGCCATGGGCGGCACGCTGGCGGCCAAGGCTTCGAGTTCTTCAACACTGCGCAAGGTCACTCGCGCCGCCGAGGCTTTGCCCATGGCGTGCACCATCACGCCAGGGTCACGCAGGGCGATCATGCGGTTGGCCTGATAGCCGTGGGCGAGAAACGCACCGGACATGGCTTTGCCCACCAGCAGCGCAATCACCGGGTGCCCGGCCAAGCGCGCGCGGGCATAGCTGTCGGCGGCCGCAGCCAGTGCTTGATGGATGCCGAGGGCTTCTTCGCGACGGCCATAGGCCTGGCTCGGCACATCGACGATGGCGATGATGGGGCGTTTGTCGCCCTTCTCGATGGCTTCGTCGACAGCCTTGGCAAGGCCCCAGCCCTCCAGTAAACCGACTTCGCCGTTGCGCGCACGCGGGAAACGATTTTGCGCGTCGCTGACCACGGCAATAAAACGCACGGCCTGCTCACCCACTACGCCGTCTGCAACCCTCAAAGAGTCCGGCAACCCTTCGACAGGCGCTGCGCCAGCGCTCAATGCGTTGAACCACTGCAAACCTCTCATGGGCGTTCTCCTTGATACAGGTCGCGCACCGTCGCGGGGTCTATTTGCGGCGTTGCGTCCAGCTCGGTAAGGCGCGCCAGGTAGAAGTCGATCTGACGGCTGCGCTGTTGCTCGGGCAAACCCTGTTGCAGCAAAGCGCTGACGGTCTGTTGGATCTGCGCCACGTCGTCCGCCACATAACGGTCGGCCAGGCCGCTGTTGAAGCGTTGCTCGCCGCCGGTAAGGCTCCAGATAAACGGCCGGTCGCGGGAGTCGTACTCTTCCAGGCCCGCTTCCTGCTCGATCACTTGTGGGCCATTCAAGCCCAGGCGTGCTTCGCGGGTGACCACCAGATAACTGCACAGCCCGGCGGCGATGGACATGCCACCAAAACAACCGACGCTGCCCGCCACCACGCCGATCACCGCCTGGTACTGGCGCAGGTCGACAATCGCCGCATGGATATCGGCAATCGCCGCCAGCCCAAGGTTGGCTTCCTGCAAGCGCACACCGCCGGTTTCCAGCAGCAGCACGGCACGGGTCGGGACACCGTTGCGGTTATCTTCAGCCGCCAGTTCGAGGGCACCGGCGATTTTCGCGCCGCCCACTTCACCGAGGCTACCGCCCTGGAAATTGCCTTCAATGGCAGCAATCACCACCGGCAACCCGGCGATGCTGCCCTTGGCGATCACCACGCCGTCATCCGCTTGCGGCACCACGCCTTGACGGCTGAGCCACGGCGACATCACGCGCTGGAACGGGTCGATCAGTTCGCGGTAAGTGCCGCTGTCCAGCAGCACCTTGGCCCGCTGCCGGGCGCCGAGTTCGACGAAGCTGTGCTTGTTGAGTAAATCAGTCATGGCCGATCTCCTCGAAACCCTGTTCCAGGCGCAAACGCACCACGCCGGGGGTGGCGCCGAAGTCGTGAATATCAATCTTCAAAGCCGGTGGCGTCTGCTCCTGGAAGATCCGTTCGAACAGGTGCTGCCAGCGTTGCTCGGCGCCATTCACCGAGGTCTGCACTTGAATGGTCAGCGTGCCGGGCGTGCCCGGTTCCAGCAGCACTTCCAGGTCGCCGGAGCCGACGCAACCCACCAGCGCACGGCCTTTGGGCGGCTGCCCGGCGGGGAATTCAAAGGATAAGGTTTCCATCACAACGCTCCGTCGAGGCGGTCGATAAACAGGCAGGCGGCCAACAGGTCGGCGGCGCCGCCGGGGGAGGCATTCAGGGCCAGGAGTTGCTGGTCGAGTTCGTGCAGTTGGCGGCGCCCGGCGAGGCTTGCGCTGCCGCCAGCGTCCAGCACCGCCTGGGCGCCACGCTGCATGGCGAGCAGGCCTTCGGGGCCGGCGCGGTAGAGCACGCAGGTGTCGGCCAGGTCGGTCATGATCGCGAGCAAGGCGTCCAGGCGCGCGTTCTGTTCGCCAGCGTTTTGCCGGCGGCTTTTGTGCAGTTGCGGCAGGCCGCGTTGCACCACGGACGGGAAGCCCAATTGCGCTTCTTCACGGGCACCGCGAGCGCCGTAGCGCTGCGCGACTTGCGCACCATGGCTCAGCGGTTGCGGGGCGTAGCGGTCGGTGAGCAAGGCCAGTTTGGCGGCGGTGAGCGTGATGGCGCGGGGTTGCAGCGCCGCAGCAGCGGTGAGCAAACCGAGCGCCCAGATCGCGCCACGATGGGTATTCACGCCGTTGGTGGTGGCGAGCATGGCTTGTTCACCTTCGCGACCGATACGCCCGAGGGCTTCGCGCAAGGGCAAACCCACTTCACCGAACTCAAGCGCCGCTTCGGCCATTGCCTTGAACATCGGCCACAACGACAGCGCCGAGGCGTGCATCAGGCCCAGGTGCAAATCGCTATGGGCGCCATTGCCGCGACGGTCTACCAATGCGGGTTTGGGCGACAGGTCGGCCTCATCAATCAAGGCGTCCACGGCCATATCCGCCAGGCGATCGGCGAGGCTCAATTCATGCAGTTTGAGGGCGCGCATTTACCAGCTCCTGAACTTGGCGGGCGGGTTGTACAGGCCACCGGACCAGTCCACCAGGTCGGCCACGCTCTTGGCGGCGAGCAGCTCGCGGGTGGCGTCGGTGCGGCGGATGCCGAGGTCTTCGGGCAAGGCGATCAAACCTTCGCGGCGCATGCGCGCGGTGTCCTTCGGGTTGTGGCGCAGGCCGATGGCGGTAACGCCTGCAACCGCGGCGATCATCGCCTGGCGCTCTTCCAGCGAGCGCGCCTTATACAGATAGGCGATGCCTTCTTCGGTAAGCAGGTGAGTAACGTCGTCACCGTAGATCATGATCGGCGCCAGCGGCATGCCGCTTTTGCGCGCCACTTCCACGGCGTCGAGGGTTTCGACAAAGGTGGGTTTGCCGCCTTCCTGGAAGGTCTCGACCATTTGCACCACGAGCTTTTTACCGCGCTCCAGCAAGGCCTCCGGCGCGTCATCGTGGCGCATATCGAGCCAGGCCGGCGTACCGTGACGGCGGCCACGTGGGTCGTGGCCCATATTCGGCGCGCCACCAAAACCGGCGAGACGGCCACGGGTCACGGTGCTGGAATGCCCATCGCCGTCTACTTGCAGCGTGGCGCCGATAAACAGATCCACCGCGTATTGCCCCGCCAGTTGGCAGAACATCCGGTTGGAGCGCATTGAACCGTCGCGGCCGGTGAAGAACACATCCGGGCGGGCGGCGATGTAGTTTTCCATGCCCAGTTCGGTGCCGAAGCAATGCACGCTTTCCACCCAGCCGCTTTCAATCGCGGGAATCAGGGTGGGGTGCGGGTTGAGGGTCCAGTTGCGGCAGATCTTGCCCTTGAGGCCCAGGGATTCGCCGTAGGTGGGCAGGATCAACTCAATGGCGGCGGTGTTGAAACCGATGCCGTGGTTGAGCGACTGCACGTTGTGTTTTTCGTAGATGCCACGGATCGCCATCATCGCCATCAGCACGTGCACCGGCTTGATATGGCGCGGGTCGCGGGTGAACAGCGGTTCGATGTAGAACGGCTTGTCGGCCACCACCACAAAATCCACCCAACTCGCCGGGATGTCGACGCGGGGCAAGTCCGTGACGTCGTCGACCAACTGGTTGACCTGCACGATGACGATGCCATCGCTGAAGGCGGCGGGCTCGATCAGTGCCGGCGTGTCTTCGGTGCTGGCGCCGGTGTAGATATTACCGGCGCGATCAGCCATGAAACCGGCGGACAGCACCACGTTGGGGATCAAGTCCACCACCAGCCGTGCGTAGAGTTCGATGTAAGTGTGGATCGCGCCGATTTCCAGCAGGCCGTCTTCGAGCAACTGGCTGATGCGCAGGGATTGGGTGCCGGCAAACGAGAAATCCAGTTTGCGCGCGATGCCTTTTTCAAACAGGTCCAGGTGCTCGGAACGGCCGACACTGGGCATGATCATGTGCAAATCGTGGAGCTTGGCCGGGTCGGCCTTGGCCAGGGAGCGCGAGAGAAAATCGGCCTGCTTTTGGTTATTGCCTTCCAGCACCACACGGTCGCCGGGCAGGATCAGTGCTTCCAGCGCCTCGACGATTTTGTCACTGGGCAACACCGCCCCGTCTGCGTATTTTTTGACCAGCCCGAGCCGCCGCTGCTTCTCGTCGCGCCGCCGCGTCCAGCGCGAATCGGGGGTGATGGTTGTTGTCATGGTCGCTCCACGGGGTTTGCTGTCGTGGGCTGTACCTTAGGAGTGAATGTGGGGGGCATCAATCAAGCCCGACGGTGGATCGTTACGGTTGGAGTAACGGACCATCAGCTGATGCTCGATTCGAGCCAAATTAAACTCAAAATGTGGGAGCGGGTTTGCTCGCGAATGCAGGGTGTCAGGCGGTACATCTCTAACTGACCCACCGCATTCGCGAGCAAGCCCGCTCCCACATGTGTTCGGTGGTGCTAGTTAGATAGCGGTCCCTTTTCGGGAACGTTTAGGCAGGGCTGACGTGTTCCAGTGCTCTATCGACCAACAGCTGACTCAGCTCTGCCATTTGCTGAATCGCCAACATGCTCGCACGCTGGGCGGGGTCCAGGTCGAAGGCCAGGTTGCAGGTCAGTGCGTTGAGGGAGCACAGGGTTTCGCTGGCGTTGGCCAGCAGAGCTTCGGTGTTTTGGTGGGGGTTTACGGTGAAGAGGGGCGGATTAGGGGTAGGTTTAACCATGATTTACAGCTCCGATATGTGATGGAGGCTGCCCTCTTCCGCTTGCACGCGAATAAAGGTGGCAGCTGTGCGCAGGTGTGCAAGACCGGGCATATCGGACCCCGGCAGACCCCGAGGGATCTCCCGCGCACAGCCGCCATAACAACTACAGCGAGCATAAAAAACGCCCGTTGAATGGCTATGGGCGTTGGTGCGCCGATATGTAACCGGACTTGCACGTCCGTGTCACCGTTTTTCGATGACGGGACGAAGACTAGCCGCCATGACTACCCACAACAAGTTCATGCACAGCTCGAAATCTTGCAGGAAAATTCCGAAGGCTGGGCACAACGCTCACGGCAAAAACGCTTCCTGTGGCGAGCGGGCTTTCGATCGTTCCCACGCTCCGCGTGGGAATGCCGCCTGGGACGCTCCGCGTCCCGCCAGGCAGTGCAAGGCTCAAGACCATCGCAGGGGTGACGCGGAGCGTCACGGGATGCATTCCCACGCGGAGCGTGGGAACGATCATCGCCGTCAGGCCAGGCCAGATTCGACCAACAACGCCTCCAACCCCATCAAGTCCGACACCTTCGCCACGTGCTCGCCCACCTGCACTGCCGCAAGTTCCAGCGGGCACAGTGGCACGTCGATCGTTCCCACGCTCCGCGTGGGAATGCCGCCTGGGACGCTCCGCGTCCCGCCAGGCAGTGCAAGGCTCAAGACCAGCGCAAGGGTGATGCGGAGCGTCACGGGATGCATTCCCACGCGGAGCGTGGGAACGATCATCGCCGTCAGGCCAGGCCGGACTCGACCAACAGCGCTTCAAGCCCCATCAAATCCGGCACTTTCGCCACGTGCTCGCCCACCTGCACCGCCGCCAGTTCCAGCGGGCACAGTGGCACGTCTACGTAGCTCAATTCGCTGTCGAGCTTGTACGAGCGGGGAATGCCCTGGATCACCAGCGCAATAAACTTCAACGTCGGCCGCCCGCCCAGCGCGTTCAGCACCACGATGCGCGAGCGCTCGGCGGTCAGGATTGCTTCGCCGCACACCGCTTCGAAGCTGATCAGGGGTATTTGCCGGTCGCGCCAGGTCACTTGCCGCAGGTACCACGGCGGCGCATCGCTGGCCGGTTCGCCGCGCTGGAAGTCGATCAGCTCGGCGATGGCGACATTGGGCAGCACCAAGTGACGGTCGGCCAAGGGCAACAACAGGCCGGTGAGTTGGCTGGTGCGGTGGTCAAGCATGGGACTTGCTCCAGTAGGCGATGCTCTCCAGCAGCACCGACTCCTGGTACGGCTTGCCGAGGTAGTCGTTGACGCCGATGGCCATGGCGCGGTCGCGGTGTTTTTGCCCGGTGCGCGAGGTGATCATGATGATCGGCAGGCGCATCAGGCGCGGGTCATTGCGCACCTGGATCGCCACTTCGAAGCCGTCCATGCGCGGCATTTCAATGTCGAGCAGCATCAGGTCCGGGGTGTGTTCTTCGAGCAAGGCGATAGCGTCGATGCCGTCTTTGGCGGTGAGCACGTTCATGCCGTTGCGTTCCAGCAGGCGGCTGGTGACTTTGCGCACGGTGACCGAATCGTCCACCACCAGCACCAGCAGCGGGCGTTTTTTCAGTGGGTCGTTGAGGACCAGCGGCGCATCGACCGCCTGGGCCGGCAACGCTGGTTGGCGGGCGCGGATGTGCGCGAGCAGATCGATGATCAGCACCACGCGGCCATCACCCAGGATGGTCGCACCGGACAAGCCCTGCACGCCCGCAAACTGCGGCCCCAGGCCCTTCACCACTATCTCCCGCGTACCGACCATGGCATCCACATGCACCGCCACGCGCCGTTCGTTGTATTGCACCAGCAGCATCGGCACCGGCTGGTATTGGCCGAGCAATTTGGGGCGGCTGACGGTATGCAGCAGGTCGCCAAGGTAGAACAATTCGTAACGCTGGCCGCCATATTCATAACGCGGCGGGTCTTGCTGATAGTGCCCGGCCAACTCGTGGGGCAGCACACGCACCAGGCCTTCGATGGTGTTGAGCGGGATCGCATATTGATCGTCCGCGCACTGCACCATCAGTGCCCGGTTGACCGACACGGTAAACGGCAGGCGAATACGAAAGTGCACGCCCGCACCGGGCGTGGAGTCAATCACCATCGAGCCGCCAAGCTGGCGCACTTCTTCGTGCACCACGTCCATGCCCACGCCGCGCCCGGAAATCTGAGTGATTTTCTCCGCCGTCGAGAAGCCCGGTTGCAGGATGAACTGCAACACGTCACGGTCGCTGATCTCTTGATGGGGGCCGAGCAGGCCGCGCTTGATCGCCTTGCGCCGCACCGCGTCCAGCGGCACGCCGGCGCCGTCGTCACGCATGTCGAACACGATATCGCCGCCTTCGTGGGTCAGGTCCAGGGTGATACGACCCTTTTCCGGTTTGCCCGCCAGCACACGTGCTTCGCGGGACTCAAGGCCATGGTCGACGGCGTTGCGCAGCATGTGTTCCAGCGGCGCGGCCATACGTTCCAGCACGTTGCGGTCCATCTCGCCTTCGGCATTGCCGACCACGAACTCCACGTCCTTGCCCAACTCCTGCGCCACCTGCCGCACGATGCGCTTGAGGCGCGGCAGCATACGTTCAAACGGCACCATGCGCGTGCGCATCAGACCTTCTTGCAACTCGGTGTTGATACGCGCCTGTTGCTGCAACAGGTTGTGCGCATCCTGGTTGCGGCGGTCGAGGGTTTCCTTGAGGTCCAGCAAGTCGGAAGCGGACTCGGACAACGCACGGGACAGTTGCTGCAACTGCGAATGGCGGTCCATTTCCAGCGGGTCGAATTCTTCATAACCCAGGCGCTCGGCCTCGGCCTGCTGACGGCTGAGGATACGGCCCTGGGTTTCGCTGTCGAGGCGGCGCAGTTGGTCGCGCATGCGCTCAATGGTGGTTTCGACCTCGTTGAGGGCCGTGCGCGCATCATTGACCTGCTGCTCGATGCGCCCCCGGAAGATCGAGGTTTCGCCGGCCAGGTTGACCAGATCGTCGAGCAAATCGGCGGAGATTTTCACCATGTCCGCAGCCGGGTCGACCGCCGCTTCGGCCTTGCCGGCGGGCAGTGCAACCGGCGCCAGCGGCTCATCACTCGGGTGCACCAGGCTTTTGATCCGCTCGATCAGCTTGTCCACCGAGCCCACCGGCAAACCGTCCGCCACGGCATCGATCATCTGCGCCAGACGGTCGTGGCAACCTTGCAGCAGCGAAAACAGTTCCGGCGACGGCGCCAGCAAACCGGCCGACAACCCTTCGTAGAGAAATTCCAGCTCATGGGCCAGGTCGCCAATCGGCCCGATTTCGACCATGCGCGCGCCGCCCTTGAGGGTGTGCAGGTCGCGCAGCAGGGTTTCCACTTCCTGGCGATTGTTCGGCTCGGCTTGCCAACGCACCAGCGCGCTGCCGGAGCTGTCGAGAATATCGGCGGCTTCTTCGAGGAAAATTTCCAGCAACTCGGGGTCGGCGGTCGCTACTTCGGATGCTGCGACGGGGGCCGCTGGCGTGCTGCTGTGGCGCAACTCGCGCAGTTGCGCGATCAAGTCGCTGGAGTCGCTCAGGGGTTGTTGGTCTTGCAGTTGATCGAGCTGCAAGGCCAGCCGCTCGTGACTGGCCATCAACACGTGGGACAACTCGGTGGAGTAGCTGTAACGGCGGTCCACCAAACCTTCGTAAAGGCCTTCCAGCTCATGGGCCAGGTCGCCAATCGGGCCGATTTCGGCCATGCGCGCGCCACCCTTGAGGGTGTGCAAGTCTCGCTGCAATGAAGACAACGGCGCGGCGCTGTCGGGCTCCAGCAGCCAGCGCTTGAGCGACTGCCCGGCGCTGTCGAGGATGTCCACGGCTTCTTCGAGGAAGATCTCGACGATCTCATCGTCCATCGCCGTGTCCTGGCTCAACTGCGCCGTGGCCGCACCCAATTCAGCGATGCTGAAGGTACGGCTGCCGTCGCTTTTGATCAGGCCGGTGGCCGACGGGTCGAGGGCTTCATCGAGCAATTCGCGCAGGGCCTGCACCCGCGCCGGCGCCGGGCTGATTTCCTGCCCCGCCGCCAACTGGTCGAGCATGTTGATCAGTGCGTCATGGGCCTGTTCAGCCTCGTGGAAAAACCGCTCGCTGACCGCCAGGCTGCTTTCCTCCACCGCGCCGTAGAGGTCAAGCAAGGCTTCGCAGAGTTCGTCGATGCTGTGCAGGTCGGCGATATGCGCGCCCTCGCCCAAGGTGGTCAACTCGTCCAGCAGTGCGGTGAGTTCCTGACGTTCGCCGGGGTGCTGCTGCCAGCGGCGCAACAGGCTTTCGGCGTCGAGCAGGATATCCATGCCTTGGGCCAGGAAATTGGCGATCAACTGCGGGTCGCGTTTGATGCGCAGGCCCGTGCTCGGCGCGTCGAGCAAGGCTTGCAGTTGTTGGTCAAGCAGGCGTTGGGTGCGGCTGATCAGGTCCGGCGCACCCTTGATCGGCACCAACGGGTCGCTGTCCAGTTGACGCAGGCCGCGCTGGAACAGGCCTTCGGCTTCCAGCAGCAGTTCCACTTCGTCCAGGTCCAGCGGCAGGCGGTGGGCCTTGTACTCACGGGTCAGGTGATCCAGCGGCCGCGCCAGCTCGGCAATCGGCAATACGCCGGCCATGTAGGCACTGCCTTTGAGGGTGTGCAGGGCGCGTTGCAGCTCATCGCTGACTTGCAGCGGGACATGCTCGGCGGCCTGTTGCAGGAAGTGGTTGATGCTCTCCAGGTGGCTCTGGGCTTCGTTGCGGAAGATCTCCAGCAGCATCGGGTCGTGGGGCTCGGCCTTTGCACTGCCACTGGTCTCTGTTGCACTGCCACTGGCGAGGGCATGGGCACGGGCGGCCAGGGCGTCGACTTCATCGCGCTGGTGTTGGTCGTCGGTGGCGAAGTCGGCGATCAATTCGGGCAGCAGGGCCACCGCTTCATCCAGCACGTGTTGCACGTCGGGGTCGAGGGCCACGCTGCGTTCGAGCACGCGATTGAGCAGGTTTTCCACGGCCCAGGCCAGCTCGGCCAGCACCAGCGCGCGGACCATGCGGCCACTGCCTTTGAGCGTATGAAAGGCCCGTCGCATTTCGCCCTGGGCGGTTTTGTCGGCGCTGTTGGGCAGGTGGCGGTGCAGCACGTCGAGGACTTCGTCGGTCTCTTCAAGGAAGACTTCGCGCAGCTCATCGTCGATGGGTTCTTCATCGGCCGGCGGCGGCAGCAAACTGCCGGGGCGATGCAGCGCCGGCGGGTTCAAGCGCGTGATCGGGCTGGCCAGGGCATCGAACTGGGACTGGCTCGGCGTGCTGTCGGCCGACAATGCACCCTCTGGCGCAACCAGCGCCTGACGCCAGGGTTTCTCGGCGGGCAGGTAACCCAGCGCGGCCAAGCCTTGGGTGGCCAGTTCCAGCACGCGTTCGCCCGCAGCGTCAGCGTCCTGGAGCATGCGTTCCAGGTAGTACTCAAGGCTGCTGATCACCTCGGCAAAATGCGCCAACTGCGCCTGGGTCGGCGGCGTGTCGTTGACCATCAACTGTTCGTCGACGTAATCGGTGCAACCCCGCATCAGGCTCGCTGCGCGTGGCAGTGGAATCATCGCCAAGGCGCCGCGCACCTGGCTGAGCAGCTCCGGCAGGGATTCCAGGCGTTGGCGGTCCCAGTCGGCTTCGATGCAGTCGATCACCAGTTCTTTGGCTTGGCGCAGGCATTGGCACGACTCGCGGATCACCAGTTGATGAATCTGCGTCAGGTCGGTGGTGGGCAGGCGGCTTTCTTCGCGGCTTTCCGGTTCGACGGTGCCGACCATGCCGGCCAGTGTGGCCTCGACATAGAGCAAGGCGCCGGCGACGTCCATCAGTACGGCGTCATTGGGTTCGCGGTGACCTTGCACCAGGCTCAGCACCACGGCGAGCTGGTCGATGATCACCTTGCGCGGCTGGCCGAAGCCCAGCACGGCCAAGGTATCGGCGATCTGCCGCAATGGCGCCAGCAGCGTATCCAGGTCGTCGGTGTGTTGGCGGTCGCTGCGCACGAATAAGTCGAGGCGCTCCTTGACCCGCACCAGCTCCTCACACAATGCGCCGAGTACCGAGCCCATGGCATTGCGGTCCGGCCCGGCCAGGCGCGCCCGCTCGGCGTCGACCACGGCACTGTCGGGCAAGGCCTCATCCAGGCCATAACGCTCCTTGAGGCTTTGCATGCGCGGCGTCGGCCGGGTGACCTTGGCCACATAGAACAGCAGGCTCTTGAGCAACTCGTCCGGCGCAGGCTGATTGATACCGCCAATGCCCTGGGCCAGCAGACGCTTGAGTTGCTTGTCGCTGGCCTTGAGCAGGCTGCGCAGCGCCGGGCTGTTGGCGATCACGCCAGTGAGCATGCCTTCGACCAGCGCCGAGGTGACTTGCCACAAGGGCAACAGCGGCGCGCCCTGGCACAGCGCTTCGAGGCGCGCGAACACCCGCGCCATGTCTTCCAGGTTGCTCGGGCCATGGTCTTCGCGCAGCAGGCCGGCCAAGGCTTGTTGCAAAAGGTGGTGCCACTGGCGCAGTTGTTCGTGCAGTTCCGGCACTGCGCGCCGAGCCAGGGCTTCGTCGGGCAACGGTGCAATCGACAGCAGTTGCGGGCTGAACAGGCTGGTTTCCGACAACAGGCTTTCGCCGCGCGCGCTGCGCAGGTCATTGAGCAGCGGCAACACCACCAGCGGCAGGTCGCGGCGGGCGCTGTGCACGCGGTCCAGATACAACGGCAATTGGCTGAGGGCTTGTTGCAGCAGACGGATGCTTTCATCGCGCTGGCCGACGCGCTCGGCCTGCAGGGCCAGGGTGAGTTCTTCGATCTCTTCGGCGAGCAGGGCTGCGCCGTAAAACTCCACCATCTGCAGCGCGCCATGCACTTGATGGATGGCGGCCAGGCACTCGGCGATGGCGTCGCTGTCGTGGGTTTCGACAAACGCATCCAGCGCCGAACGGGCCTGTTTCAGGGTTTCGGCAATGTCGCCCTTGACCCATTCGAGGGCCACGTAGTCGTGCCGATCAACCATAACTGCTCCGCTTAAAATTCATGAGTTGCTGGTGTTGCCAAAAAACAATGGAAATCACCTGTGGGAGCTGGCTTGCCTGCGAGGGCGGACTGTCAGTTGATACCTATGCAACCGACCCACCGCTATCGCAGGCAAGCCAGCTCCCACATTTGGACTGTGGTGTTTTCCAGATAGCATTTCAATCATCGGCCTGTTTAGGCGGCGGCAGGGTGAAACCCGACACCGACCGGCGCAACTGGCTGGCCATTTTTGCCAGGTTGCCGATGCTTTCCGCCGTGGCCGTAGAACCCGACGATGTCTGCGTGGTGATCTGCTGAATCACATTCATCGTCAGCGAAATCTGCCCCGCCGATGAGGTCTGTTGCTGCGCCGCATTCGAGATGCTCTGAATCAGCGCCGCCAGGGTTTTCGACACGCCTTCGATCTCTTCCAGCGCCACGCCCGCGTCCTGGGCCAGCCGCGCGCCGCGCACCACTTCGGTGGTGGTCTGCTCCATGGAGATAACCGCTTCGTTGGTGTCGGCCTGAATCGCCCGCACCAGGGTTTCGATTTGCCGGGTGGCGGCGGATGAGCGCTCGGCCAGCCTTTGCACCTCATCGGCCACCACCGCAAAACCGCGCCCGGCGTCACCGGCCATGCTCGCCTGGATGGCGGCGTTGAGGGCGAGGATGTTGGTCTGGTCGGCAATGTCGTCGATCAGGCTGACGATGTCGCCAATCTCCTGGGAAGATTCGCCCAGGCGTTTGATACGTTTGGCGGTGTCCTGGATCTGTTCGCGAATGTTGTCCATGCCATGGATGGTGTTGTGCACCACCTCGTTGCCCTTGTTGGCGATTTCCACAGAGCGCTCCGCCACGGCCGAAGATTCGGCGGCGTTGGCCGACACTTGATCGATGGACTGCGCCATCTGGTTGATCGCCGTAGAGGCTTCGGCGATCTGCTGGGCTTGGTGCTCAGAAGCCTGGGCCAGGTGCATGGCGGTGGCCTGGGTGTCCTGCACCGCACCGGCCACTTGCCCGGCGGTGAGGTTGATGGTGGCAACCAGATCGCGCAGTTGGTCCACGGAGTAGTTGATGGAATCGGCGATGGTGCCGGTGAAGTCCTCGGTGACCGAGGCGGTCACGGTGAGGTCGCCGTCGGCCAGGTCTTCGATTTCATCGAGCAGGCGCATGATCGCGTTCTGATTGCGCTCGTTCTTCTCGGCGGTTTCATGCAGTTGGCGGTTGGTTTCGCGCACCATCACCAGGCCGATCAGAATGATCGAGGCCAACGCCAGCAAACCCAATACATAACCGCCAATGGTGTCGAAACTGCGCCCGCTGGCGAGGTTTTCAAAACCTGTGGCCAAGTGCGAGGCTTCATCGAGCAGGGTTTGCGACAGGTTGAAGATATTGCTCGCCGAGGCCCGTACCTGGAACAGTTGCGGCGAGGTTTCGAGGATTTCATCCACGGAGCCGGAGACAAACTCGAACAGCTCCGAAATTTCCGCCAGCCGCGCGCGGGCGTCATGGTCTTCGACCTGGGTGATGCGCAAGCCCGGGTTGCCATTGAGCATCCCGTTGAGCACCACACCAAAGCGGCTGGCATCGCGGCCAAAGGCATCGGCGGCTTGCACGGCGGTTTCGTCGCCCGCCAGCACGGTGTTGACCGCGCCTAAAATGCGCTCGGCCAACAGCGACTGGCGTTGCGCCAAGGCTACCTGGCCGGCCGGCGCGCCACGTTGCAGCAGGATATCCACGACCTTTTCCGACTCCATCTGCAATTGCGGCACGGTTTCGGCGAGGGTCGCGGCCACTTGATGCAGGGACAGCACGGTTTGTTCGCTGGCGAGAATCGCGTCGGTGTTTTTCAGCAGCGCTTCCCAGTCGGTCTGCACCGCGCGCATTTCCGCCCGAACCGCACTGGGCGCGGCGGGCAGACCGGTGTCGGTATCACCTTTTTTCAGGTAGCCCCAGCGCTGGGCAAAGTCGTTGCGCGCATCGCCCAGCAATTTGAACGCGGCGGCCTTGCCGGCAGCGGCCTCGGTGGCGTTTTTGGCGATGCGTTGGGACAGCACACGCAGCTCACCGGCGTGGCCGATGTACTGCTTGTCATAGGTGGACTGGGTGTTGAGGTACGCGAAGTTGGCAAACAGCAGCATGATGAACACGATCAGCGCGATAAACAGCACGATGATCTGTGAGCGGCTGCGCGACGCGGCCTGGGGTTTGGGCGTGGTGACGGTGGTCATGCGGCAACATCCATAAAGCCCGGGGCCTGGGCCAGAGCGAAGGGGCTGAAGACTTGCCACAACTGATCGCTGTCGAACTCACCCTGGATAAACGGCGCGGCCGGGGCAGTGCTCACCAACAATGCGTCTTGTGCGAAATGCTGCATGCCCACTACCTCGTCTACCAGCAGCCCGACAAACAGGTCGTTGTACTCGACCACCAGCACCCGCCGCTGCTTGCGTGCCTTGGACAGTTCCAGGCCAAGAAAACCGCCCAGGTCCATCACCGGCAGCAAACGCCCGCGCAGGTTGGCCACGCCCTTGACCCACGGCTTGACGCCGGGCATCAGCGTGCAACGCGGCTCATGCAGCACTTCGGCGACTTCGCCCATCGGCGCCACGTACCAGTGGGGCCCCAGGCGAAAGCCGATCCCGCTCCAGCGTTGCAGGCGAGCTTCCTGGGACGGCAGGTCGGCGGCCAGCAGGCGGCAGCGGCGGTCGATGTCCAGCAGCAGCTCGAAGGCGGTTTGCGACTCGGTCATGATCGCGAGCCTTTAGCCGGCCAGTACCTTGTTCAAGGTGGCGATCAGGGTGTCTTCGTCCACCGGCTTGGTCAGGTAATCCTTGGCACCCTGGCGCGCGCCCCAGATCTTGTCGGTTTCCTGATCCTTGGTGGTGATGATGATGATCGGAATGCCGTTGGTTTCCGGCTCCTTGGACAGCTGGCGGGTAGCCTGGAAGCCGTTGAGGCCCGGCATCACGATGTCCATCAGCACGGCGTCAGGTTTTTCCTGACGGGCCAGGGCCACGCCGTCCGCGCCGTTTTCGGCTTTGAGCACCACGTGGCCGTGCTTTTCGAGCATGCCGGTGAGTTTGTACATTTCAGTCGGCGAATCGTCGACGATCAGAACGCGTGCCATGGTTTTCCCCACTACATTGGTCGGCGCCGGCCCTTGTGAGGCGGCGTCAGTGTGCTTGTTCTACTGCGGCGAACCCAGGCACGTAAGCCTTGATTGCACCCAGCAGTTCTTCCTTGCTGAAAGGCTTGGTCAAAAACTGATCGACACCCACGATGCGCCCCTTGGCCTTGTCGAACAGGCCGTCTTTGGACGACAGCATGATCACCGGGATCGACTTGAACGCCGGGTTGTTCTTCACCAGGGCGCAGGTCTGGTAGCCATCCAGGCGCGGCATCATGATGTCGACAAAGATAATGTGCGGGTGATGATCAACAATCCGGGCCAGGGCATCGAAACCGTCGATGGCCGTGATCACATCGCAGCCCACGTTCTTCAACAGCGTCTCGGCGGTGCGGCGGATCGTTTTCGAATCGTCGATCACCATCACTCTCAAGGCGTTGGAATGCTGTTCCATATCTGCTCTACCATCGCCACAGCGAATCGGTTTTCGGTGTGTACTGCCTGATGTTGCACAGGATGAGCGCCGCAAGCCTTGGAATTCAAGGGCTGCTGCGCCGTGGCAGTCTTTTTAGCACAGTCTCCGGGCGCAATCTATCGAGCAACCGGCCAGGTGGTTTTTCCTTGACCCACAACAGCTGCAGCGCCACTCTGACGCCACTTTTATGCGCCCTAATTTGCTAGAGGAAATCCCCCATGAGCGTTCGCGTCGGCATTGTCATGGACCCTATCGCCAGCATTTCCTATAAAAAGGACAGCTCGCTGGCCATGCTCCTGGCCGCCCAGGCCCGCGGCTGGACCCTGTTCTATATGGAGCAGCGCGATCTTTACCAGGGCGACGGCGAAGCCCGCGCACGCATGCGCCCGCTGCAGGTGTTTGCCAACCCTGAGAAGTGGTTTGAGCTGTCGGACGAAATCGACAGCCCGTTGAGCGATCTGGATGTGATCCTGATGCGCAAAGACCCACCGTTCGACATGGAATTCGTCTACTCCACGTATCTGCTGGAACAGGCCGAGCGCGCCGGTGTGCTGATCGTCAACAAGCCGCAGAGCCTGCGCGACTGCAATGAAAAGCTGTTCGCCACGCTGTTCCCGCAGTGCACGCCGCCGACCGTGGTCAGCCGCCGTGCCGACGTGCTGCGTGAATTCGCCGCCAAACACGGTGATGTGATCCTCAAACCGCTGGACGGCATGGGCGGTACGTCGATCTTCCGTCACCGCGCCGGCGACCCGAACCTGTCGGTGATCCTGGAAACCCTGACCGCGCTGGGCACCCAGCAGATCATGGGCCAGGCTTATATCCCGGCGATCAAGGACGGCGACAAGCGCATCCTGATGATCGACGGCGAGCCGGTGGATTATTGCCTGGCGCGTATTCCGGCGGCAGGCGAGACCCGTGGCAACCTGGCGGCAGGTGGTCGTGGTGAGGCACGCCCCTTGTCGGACAAAGACCGTTGGATCGCCTCTCAGGTTGGCCCAACCCTGCGGGAAAAAGGCCTGCTGTTTGTAGGACTAGACGTAATTGGCGAGAACCTCACCGAAATCAACGTCACCAGCCCGACCTGTATTCGCGAGATCGACAACGCATTTGGCACGAACATCGGCGAAATGCTGATGGCGGCCATTGAGCGCAAGCTACAAGCCAAGTGACATAGAACAGCCGGACACACACCAACATTGCGTTATCATGCGCCACCTGTGAAACGCGCGATGTTGGTTTTTTTGTCATGACACTCCCGTCCGACCTGCCCCCCGAACTCTCCCCCAGCGGCGTGCGCCCGGCTGATCGGCTCGGATTTACCCTGTTCCTGGCCGCCTTGATCCACCTCGCCCTACTCCTGGGCCTGGGCTTCACCTACGTCGAGCCCAAGCAGATCACCAAAACCCTGGAAATCACCCTCGCTACGTTCAAGAGCGAAAAGAAGCCCGAAAAGGCCGATTTTCTCGCCCAGGACAACCAGCAAGGCAGTGGCACCCTCGACAAGAAGGCCGTGCCCAAGACCACCGAAGTGGCGCCCTTCCAGGACAACAAGGTCAATAAAGTCACGCCGCCACCTGCGCCCAAGCCTGAGGTCAAACAGGCCGCGCCCAAGGCTGCCGTGACCACCGTCGCGCCGAAACCGCAAAAAGCTGCGACTCAGCGCGAGAAAACCAAGACCGAGCCGACGCCTGAGCCCGTCAAACCGGCCCCTACGTTCGACAGCTCACAGCTTTCCGACCAGATTTCCAGCCTCGAAGCCGAACTGGCCAATGAACAGCAGCTATACGCCAAACGCCCGCGCATTTACCGGCTGAATGCCGCCTCGACCATGCGCGACAAAGGCGCCTGGTATAAGGACGAGTGGCGCAAGAAGGTCGAGCGCATCGGCAACCTCAACTACCCGGATGAAGCACGACGCCAGCAGATCTATGGCAATTTGCGTCTTTTGGTGTCGATCAACCGCGACGGTTCGCTTTATGAAGTGCAGGTGCTGGAGTCGTCCGGCCAGCCGCTGCTGGACCAGGCTGCCCAGCGCATCGTGCGCCTGGCTGCGCCTTTCGCACCGTTTACCGGTGACTTGAACGACATCGACCGCCTGGAAATCATCCGCACCTGGAAGTTTGCCAGGGGCGATCGGCTGTCCAGCAATTGATGACAACGGATCGTTCCCACGCTCTGCGTGGGAACGCATCTCAGGACGCTCCGCGTCCGCTTTTAAGAGCGTGACGCGGAGCGTCACAGGCGACACTCCCACGCAAAGCGTGGGAGCGATCACTAACTCCAGCTTGTCAGTTCGCCCCTCCAACGCCACACTAGTGGACATGAAAAATGTCAGCCCGACCTACCTCAAGCACCAATTCCTGATCGCCATGCCCCATATGGCCGACCCGAACTTTGCGCAGACCTTGACCTACATCGTCGAGCACACGGCCAATGGTGCCATGGGGTTGGTGGTCAACCGCCCTCAAGCGCTGAACCTGGCCGATATCCTTGAGCAACTGCGCCCCGAGATCGACCCGCCGGCGCGTTGCCAGGGCGTACCGATCTACATTGGCGGGCCGGTGCAGACCGATCGTGGTTTTGTGCTGCACCCCACCGGGCCGAAGTTTCAGGCCACGGTAGACCTTGAAGGCGTGTCGCTGTCCACCTCCCAGGACGTGTTGTTCGCCATCGCCGACGGCGTCGGCCCCGAGCAAAGCGTGATCACCCTCGGCTACGCCGGCTGGGAAGCCGGGCAACTGGAAGCCGAACTGGCCAGCAACGCCTGGCTGACCTGCCCGTTTGACGCCGACATCCTGTTCAACACCGCCAGTGAGCTGCGCCTGGAAGCGGCTGCCGCCAAGCTGCGGGTCAACCTCAGCCTGCTGACCAGCCAGGCGGGGCACGCCTGATGGCTTTGCGCTTGATCCTCGGTTTTGACTACGGCACCAAACAGATCGGCGTAGCGGTCGGCCAGGTGATTACCGGCCAGGCCCGCGAGCTGTGCACCTTGAAAGCCCAGAACGGCGTGCCGGACTGGAACCAGGTCGAAGCCCTGATTAAAGAGTGGAAGCCTGATGCGGTCGTGGTCGGCCTGCCGTTGAACATGGACGGCACTCCCAGCGAGATGTGCCTGCGCGCGGAAAAATTCGCCCGCCGCCTCAATGGCCGTTACAACCTGCCCTTTTATACCCACGACGAACGCCTGACCACCTTCGAAGCCAAGGGTGAGCGCCGCGACCGTGGCGGGCAAAAAGGCAGCTACCGCGACAACCCGGTGGACGCCATTGCCGCCGCCCTGTTGTTACAGGGTTGGCTGGATGAAAACACCGCTTTATTTGAATCCTGACTGACGCGGCTTGCCGCGTCTTTTTACGTTTGAGTCCGGACCTTGCCGCGCCCTCGCCGCGCAAGGCCTTGAAGGAGCCACCATGAGCCTGCCCAATCCCGCCGAACTGATCAGCCAGATGGCGATTCGCCTTAAGGCCCACCTGGAACACCGCGCCATCAGCGAGCCGCGTTTTATCGGGATCCGCACCGGCGGTGTGTGGGTGGCCCAGGCGCTGCTGGAAGAACTGGGCAGCGATTCGCCGCTGGGCACCCTGGACGTGTCCTTTTACCGTGACGACTTCAGCCAGAATGGCCTGCACCCGCAAGTACAGCCCTCGGCACTGCCATTCGAGGTCGAAGGCCAGCATCTGGTGCTGATCGACGACGTGCTGATGAGCGGCCGCACCATCCGCGCCGCCCTCAACGAGCTGTTCGACTACGGCCGCCCGGCCAGCGTGACCCTCGTATGCCTGCTGGACCTGGACGCCGGCGAATTGCCGATCAGCCCGGACGTGGTTGGCGCAACGCTGTCGCTGCAAGCCCATCAACGGGTAAAATTGTCCGGTCCCACGCCGCTCGAACTCGAACTGCAAGACCTTGCCCTTTAAACCGCCTTGTACAGAGTCCCCGCGATGACGCCTCTAGATGCCAAGCGCCCGCTGCAGCTCAATGCTCAGGGCCAGTTGCAACACTTCTTGTCCCTCGACGGTTTGCCCCGCGAACTGCTCACCGAAATCCTCGACACCGCCGACTCGTTCCTCGAAGTCGGTGGCCGGGCGGTGAAGAAAGTCCCGCTGCTGCGCGGCAAAACTATCTGCAATGTGTTCTTCGAGAACTCCACGCGCACCCGCACCACCTTTGAACTGGCGGCCCAGCGGCTGTCGGCCGACGTGATCACACTGAACGTGTCGACCTCGTCGGCGAGCAAGGGCGAAACCCTGCTCGACACCCTGCGCAACCTGGAAGCCATGGCCGCCGACATGTTCGTGGTACGCCACGGCGACTCCGGCGCCGCACACTTTATCGCCGAGCATGTGTGCCCGCAGGTGGCAATCATCAACGGCGGCGACGGCCGCCACGCACACCCGACCCAGGGCATGCTCGACATGCTCACCATTCGTCGGCACAAGGGCAGCTTTGAAAACCTCTCGGTGGCCATCGTCGGCGACATCCTGCACTCGCGGGTGGCGCGTTCGAACATGCTGGCCCTGAAAACCCTGGGTTGCCCGGATATCCGCGTGATCGCGCCGAAAACCCTGCTGCCGATCGGCATCGAGCAATACGGCGTGAAGGTCTACACCGACATGACCGAAGGCCTCAAGGATGTGGACGTGGTGATCATGCTGCGCCTGCAGCGCGAGCGCATGTCCGGTGGCCTGCTGCCGAGCGAAGGCGAGTTCTACCGCCTGTTCGGCCTGACTACCGCACGTTTGGCCGGTGCCAAGCCGGACGCCATCGTGATGCACCCAGGCCCGATCAACCGTGGCGTGGAGATTGAATCGGCAGTGGCCGATGGCCCGCAGTCGGTGATCCTCAACCAGGTGACTTATGGCATCGCCATCCGCATGGCTGTGCTGTCCATGGCCATGAGCGGGCAAACCGCGCAACGTCAATTCGAGCAGGAGAACGCCCAGTGAAGCTCAGCATTCTTGGCGCTCGCGTTATCGATCCGGCCAGTGGCCTGGATCAAGTCACCGACCTTCACCTGGAAGCCGGCAAGCTCATCGCCATTGGCGCCGCGCCCGCAGGTTTCAGCGCCAGCCAGAGCATCGACGCCAAAGGTTTGGTAGCCGCGCCTGGCCTGGTGGACCTGAACGTCGCTTTGCGCGAGCCGGGTTACAGCCGCAAAGGCAGCATCGCCAGTGAAACCCGCGCCGCCGCAGCCGGTGGCGTCACCAGCCTGTGCTGCCCGCCGCACACCAAGCCGATCCTGGACACTTCGGCGGTGACCGAGCTGATCCTCGACCGCGCCCGTGAAGCCGGTAATTGCAAAGTGTTCCCCATCGGCGCCCTGAGCAAAGGCCTGGAAGGCGAACAACTTGCCGAGCTGATCGCCCTGCGCGATGCCGGTTGCGTGGCCTTCGGCAACGGCCTGGAGAGTTTTCGCAGCACCCGCACGCTGTGCCGTGCCCTGGAATATGCGGCTACGTTCGATCTGACCGTGATCTTCCACTCTCAGGACCGCGACCTGGCCGAAGGCGGCCTGGCCCATGAAGGCGCCGTGGCCAGCTTCCTTGGTTTGCCGGGCATTCCGGAGACTGCCGAGACCGTGGCCCTGGCCCGTGACCTGTTGTTGGTGGAGCAAAGCGGTGTACGCGCGCACTTCAGCCAACTCACGAGCGCACGTGGTGTGGCGTTGATCGCCCAGGCCCAGGCGCGCGGCCTGCCGGTGACGGCGGATGTGGCGCTGTATCAGCTGATTTTGACCGATGAGGCGCTGATCGACTTCTCCAGCCTGTATCACGTGCAGCCACCGCTGCGCACCCTGGCCGACCGTGAGGGTTTGCGGGCGGCGGTGAAGTCGGGTGTGGTTTCGGCGATTTCCAGCCATCACCAGCCCCACGAACGGGATGCCAAGCTGGCACCGTTTGGCGCGACAGAGCCAGGCATCAGCAGCGTAGAGCTGTTGTTACCACTGGCGATGACCCTGGTGGAAGACGGTTTGCTGGACTTGCCGACGCTGCTCGCTCGCCTGAGCGCTGGCCCTGCCGAGGCGTTACGCCTGCCGGCGGGCAAGTTGGCGGTGGGTTCGCCGGCGGATCTGGTGGTGTTTGACCCTGCCAGCTCCACGGTTGCCGGGGAACACTGGCTGTCCAAGGGCGAGAACTGCCCGTTCATCGGCCATAGCCTGCCGGCGACGGTGCGCTACACCTTGGTGGATGGGCGGATTACCTATCAGGCCTGACTCCAGTCTGGAGTGGCCGCAGTAAATGTGGGAGCGGGCTTGCTCGCGAATACGGTGTATCAGCTGGCAAATATGCTGACTGATCCACCGTTTTCGCGAGCAAGCCCGCTCCCGCATTGGGCTCTCTAATAGGATTGAGAGACTTAGCGCCCGCTATTGCGCTCGGCATTGCGGATCGAAATCTGCGTATTCAACGTCCAGAAGTCATACAGCACCCCGATCAGGAACAAACCGCCGGTCAGCAGGTAGATCAGGCCGGTGATCCATTTGCCCTGGTACATGCGGTGCAAACCGAATACACCCAGGAACGCCAACAGAATCCAGGCCACGTTGTATTCGATCGGCCCGGCGGTAAAACGCAGGTCCGCTTCACGGTCCATGGCCGGGATCAGGAACAGGTCGATCAGCCAACCAATACCGAACAGGCCGAAGGTGAAAAACCAGATCGTCCCGGTCACGGGCTTGCCGTAATAGAAGCGATGCGCCCCGGTAAAACCGAAAATCCAAAGCAGGTAACCGATCACCTTGCTGTGGGTGTCTTGCTGCGTAACAACCTGTCGATAGGTGTTCATGGAGTACCTCTTTTGCCTCGATAGATAAATTTTTTCATTTTCTTTGTGACTTTTTTACGGGCGCCCGACGCACGGCAAATGGTATCTTCCCTCCCGCAAAGCCTTATGCCACCTGACCTCTGTAGGACAATTGCGGCAATTCGTCGCGTTTTTCCAGAGTTTGACCCCAGAGTTCAGTCGACAAACGGCCTGAGAACGACACAAAAAGCTGTTATAAAGTTGCGCGCAAACCTAAAAGAGCCACGCCTAATGCGACCATTTTTCAAGACATGGCTAACCATCTGCCTATTAATGCCACTGGCCGCCCACGCCACCAATCGTGAGCAACGTCTTCCTAACGTTAACGGTTTCACCCCTAAAGTTCACAGCACACCCAGCACTGCCAAGTCGGTAAAGCTGACCGTCAACCGCCCGACTCAAGTGAGCAAGGCCCACGGTAAAGCGATCCACACCCAACTGGCCGTCAACACCAAGCAAAGCAGCAATGTCCTCAGCCGCGCCGTTAACGTGCTCGGTACTCCTTATCGTTGGGGCGGCAGCAGCCCAAGTAAAGGGTTCGACTGCAGCGGTTTGGTGAAATATGCGTTTAATGACGTAAAAGCGGTGGATTTGCCCCGCACCTCCAATGCCATGGCTGCCGGCCACGGCTTGAAGGTTGACCGCAAGGATTTGAAACCGGGCGACCTGTTGTTCTTCAAACTGAAGAGCCGCCAGGTCAACCACGTTGCCATCTACCTGGGCAACGACCGCTTTATCCACGCACCGCGCCGTGGCAAGTCGGTGAGCATCGACACGCTGAAAAAGCCGTTCTGGGACAAGAACTACGTGATTGCCAAGCGTGTTCTGCCTAAAGAGCAGAATAACCTGCGGGTTGTTCAGCGCTGATTAGAGCTATAACGCGATACAAAATGTGGGAGCGGGCTTGCTCGCGAATGCGGTGGTTCAGTCACCTAAGATATTGACTGACACTCAGCATTCGCGAGCAAGCCCGCTCCCACATTTATTTTGCGTCGATCTTCAGACCTATATATCCCCAGGCACCCGCGCCAGCCCCCGCGCATCCTCCCGGCTGATCAGCCCTTCGCTGACCAACGCCTTCAAGCTCATATCCAGGGTTTTCATCCCCAACGCCCCACCGGTTTGAATCGCCGAGACCATCTGCGCCACCTTGTCCTCGCGGATCAGGTTACGGATGGCTGGCGTGCCCAGCATGATCTCGTGCGCCGCCACCCGGCCGCCGCCGAGCTTTTTGACCAGCACCTGGGACACCACCGCCTGCAACGACTCCGACAACATGGCGCGCACCATGGCTTTTTCCCCCGCCGGGAACACGTCCACCAGTCGGTCCACGCTCTTTGCCGCTGAAGAGGTGTGCAGCGTGCCCAATACCAAATGCCCGGTCTCTGCGGCCGTCAGCGCCAGGCGGATGGTTTCGAGGTCACGCAGCTCGCCCACCAGAATCACATCCGGGTCTTCACGCAGGGCCGACCGCAGCGCCGCCGAAAAACTATGGGTGTCGCGGTGCACCTGGCGCTGGTTGATCAGGGCCATTTTCGGCCTGTGGATAAATTCGATCGGATCTTCCAGCGTGAGGATGTGCTGGCGTCGGTGCTGGTTGAGGTGGTCGATCATCGCCGCCAGCGTCGTCGACTTGCCGGAGCCGGTCGCGCCGGTTACCAGCACCAGGCCGCGCGGCAGCTGCGCGATACGGCGCAAGACCTCGCCTAATCCGAGGTCTTCCAGGCTTTGCACTTCGCTGGGGATGGTGCGAAACACCGCGCCCATGCCGCGATCCTGGCGGAACACATTCGCGCGGAACCGCGCCAGGCCCGGCAGCGTGAAGGCAAAATCCGTTTCAAGAGATGTTTCGAAATCCTTTTGTTGGTGCTGATTGAGCAAAGGGCTTAATAGGTCCGCAACTTGCGTAGGCGAAAGTACCGGGCCCTCCAATGGCCAGATTTCGCCATCGACACGCAGCATCGGCGCCAGGCCAGCCGACAAATGCAGGTCGGAGGCGCCACGGCGCACGCTGGCCGTCAGCAGTTCAGTGATATCCATAGGGCTTTCCATTTCCAGTAGAATGCCGCGGACTCCATATCCACGGGTGCATCTTGAATGTCGACGATAGCAGACAACATCGGCCAGGTTAGCCAGCGCGTCCGCGCCGCGGCCCACGCCGTGCAACGTGACGAAAGCAGCATCCACCTGCTGGCCGTGAGCAAAACCAAACCTGCCCAGGCCGTACGCGAAGCCTATGCCGCCGGCCTGCGCGACTTTGGCGAGAACTACCTGCAGGAAGCCCTGGGCAAACAGGCCGAATTAACCGACCTGCCCTTGAGTTGGCACTTCATCGGCCCCATTCAATCGAACAAGACGCGTGCGATCGCCGAAAACTTCGCTTGGGTACATTCCGTGGACCGCTTGAAAATTGCTCAACGCCTGTCCGAACAACGCCCGGCCGACCTGCCGCCACTGAACATCTGCATTCAGGTCAACGTGAGTGGCGAAGCCAGCAAGTCCGGCTGTACACCCGCCGACCTGCCGGCCCTGGCCGCTGCAATCAGCGCCCTGCCACGTTTGAAGCTGCGTGGCTTGATGGCGATCCCCGAGCCGACTGAAGATCGCGCGGCACAAGATGCAGCCTTTGCAGCGGTCAGCGATCTGCAAGCCAGCCTGAACCTGCCGCTGGACACACTTTCCATGGGCATGAGCCACGACCTTGAATCGGCTATCGCCCAAGGCGCCACCTGGGTGCGGATCGGTACCGCCCTGTTTGGCGCCCGCGACTACGGCCAGCCGTGAAATGGCTGACATCCATCTAAGTAAGGACCTGTCATGAGCAACACGCGTATTGCCTTTATCGGCGCCGGGAACATGGCGGCCAGCCTGATCGGCGGCCTGCGGGCCAAGGGCCTGGAAACCACGCAGATCCGCGCCAGCGACCCCGGCGCCGAAACCCGCGCCCGCGTCAGCGCCGAGCACGGTATCGAGACCTTTGCCGATAACGCCGAGGCCATCCAGGGCGTCGACGTGATCGTGCTGGCGGTAAAACCGCAAGCCATGAAGGCCGTGTGCGAAAGCCTGCGCCCGAGCCTGCGACCGCACCAACTGGTGGTGTCGATCGCTGCCGGTATCACCTGCGCCAGCATGAACAACTGGCTTGGCGCCCAGCCGATCGTGCGTTGCATGCCCAATACGCCGGCACTGCTGCGCCAGGGCGTGAGCGGCTTGTACGCCACCGCCGAAGTGAGCGCCGAACAGCGCGACCAGGCTCAAACGCTGCTGTCCGCCGTGGGCATTGCCGTGTGGTTGGAACAGGAGCAGCAACTGGACGCGGTCACCGCCGTCTCCGGCAGCGGCCCGGCCTATTTCTTCCTGCTGATCGAAGCGATGACCGCCGCCGGCGTGAAACTGGGCCTGCCACACGACGTGGCTGAGCAACTGGCCGAGCAAACCGCCTTGGGCGCCGCGAACATGGCGGTAGAAAGCGCTGTGGACGCCGCCGAGTTGCGCCGTCGCGTGACCTCGCCAGGTGGCACTACTCAAGCTGCAATCGAATCGTTTCAGGCCGGGGGCTTTGAAGCCCTGGTGGAAAAAGCACTGGGTGCTGCGGCACACCGTTCAGCCGAGATGGCTGAGCAGCTGGGCAAATAGTCATCCCTTACCAAGGTAATCAAACATGCTCGGAATCAATGACGCTGCCATTTTCATCATCCAGACCCTGGGCAGCCTGTATCTGCTGATCGTGCTGATGCGTTTTATCCTGCAACTGGTGCGGGCGAACTTCTACAACCCGCTGTGCCAGTTCGTGGTCAAGGCCACCCAGCCGCTGCTCAAGCCGCTGCGCCGGGTAGTGCCGAGCATGTTCGGCCTGGACATGTCCTCGCTGGTGCTGGCGCTGTTGCTGCAAATCCTGTTGTTTGTGGTGATCCTGATGCTCAACGGCTACCAGGCGTTCACCGTGCTGCTGTTGCCATGGGGTTTGATCGGGATCTTCTCGCTGTTTTTGAAGATCATCTTCTGGTCGATGATCATCAGCGTGATTCTGTCGTGGGTCGCACCCGGCAGCCGCAGCCCGGGTGCTGAGTTGGTGGCCCAGATCACCGAGCCGGTGCTGGCGCCGTTCCGTCGCCTGATCCCGAACCTGGGCGGCCTGGATATTTCGCCGATCTTCGCGTTTATCGCGATCCAGCTGCTGCAAAGCTGGGTGATTCCGCGCCTGGCGTACTACGCGTTCATGCCTAAAGAGCTGTTCGGCCTGATCTGACCGCATGATCGTTCCCACGCTCTGCGTGGGAATGCCTCTTGGGACGCTCTGCGCCCCCTCATGCAGGGTGCGACGCGGAGCGTCACCGGCTGCATTCCCACGCGGAGCGTGGGAACGATCGTCTGGCTCAGGGTTTGCTTGCCGCTGGGGTCACCGCTCTTTAGACTTACGCCTCATTTAAACGAGAGCAGGGTCGATGCCAGCTGCCTTCCCCCCCGATTCTGTTGGACTGGTCGTGCCCCAAGTGGCGCACTTCAGCGAACCGCTGGCCCTGGCCTGCGGCCGTTCGCTACCGGCCTATGACCTAATCTATGAAACCTACGGCCAGTTGAACGCCACGGCGAGCAACGCCGTGCTGATTTGCCACGCCTTATCCGGCCATCATCACGCCGCTGGCTTTCACAGTGCCGACGAGCGCAAGCCCGGCTGGTGGGACAGCTGCATCGGCCCCGGTAAGCCCATCGACACCAACAAATTCTTTGTGGTCAGCCTGAACAACCTCGGCGGCTGCAACGGTTCTACCGGCCCCAGCAGCCTCAACCCGGAAACCGGCAAACCGTTCGGCGCCGACTTCCCGGTGCTGACCGTGGAAGACTGGGTGCACAGCCAGGCGCGTCTTGCCGACCTGCTGGGCATCAAGCAATGGGCCGCCGTGATCGGCGGCAGCCTGGGCGGCATGCAGGCGCTGCAATGGACCATCTCCTACCCGGATCGCGTGCGCCATTGCCTGGCCATCGCCTCGGCACCAAAACTGTCGGCGCAGAACATTGCCTTCAACGAAGTGGCACGCCAGGCCATCCTCACCGACCCCGAGTTCCACGGCGGTTCGTTCCAGGAAGCCGGTGTGATCCCCAAACGCGGCTTGATGCTGGCGCGGATGGTCGGGCATATCACCTACCTGTCCGATGACTCCATGGGCGAAAAATTCGGCCGCGGGCTCAAGAGCGAAAAGCTCAACTACGACTTCCACAGTGTCGAGTTCCAGGTCGAAAGCTACCTGCGTTATCAGGGCGAGGAGTTCTCGGGGCGTTTCGACGCCAACACTTACCTGCTGATGACCAAGGCGCTGGACTACTTCGACCCGGCCGCCAACCACGACGACGACCTGGCGAAAACCTTCGAGCACGCCACGGCCAAGTTCTGCGTGATGTCGTTCACCACCGACTGGCGCTTCTCGCCAGCGCGCTCCCGTGAGCTGGTGGACGCCTTGATGGCCGCACGCAAAGACGTCTGCTACCTGGAGATCGATGCTCCGCAAGGCCATGACGCCTTCCTGATTCCGATCCCGCGCTACCTGCAGGCCTTCAGTAACTACATGAACCGAATAGCACTGTGAGAACGCCATGAGAGCCGACCTGGAAATCATCCAAGACTGGATCCCCGCCGGCAGCCGCGTGCTCGACCTGGGCTGCGGCGATGGCGAACTGCTGAGCTGGCTGCGTGACAACAAGCAAGTCACCGGTTATGGCCTGGAAAACGACCCGGACAATATCGCCCAGTGCGTGGCCAAGGGCATCAACGTGATCGAGCAGGACCTGGACAAGGGCCTGGGCAACTTTGCCAGCAACAGTTTCGATATCGTGGTGATGACCCAAGCGCTGCAGGCGGTGCACTACCCGGACCGCATCCTCGACGAGATGCTGCGCGTGGGCCGCCAGTGCATCATCACTTTCCCCAACTTTGGGCACTGGCGCTGCCGCTGGTACCTGGCCACCAAGGGCCGGATGCCAGTCTCGGACTTCCTGCCGTACACCTGGTACAACACGCCGAACATCCACTTCTGCACCTTTGAAGACTTTGAAGCCTTGTGTGGCGAGCGTGAAGCCAAGGTGATCAACCGCCTTGCCGTCGATCAACAGCACCGCCACGGCTGGGCGAGTAAACTATGGCCCAACCTGTTGGGCGAAATTGGTATTTACCGGGTCAGCAGCCCTGGCCTGACCGACCACAAGATTGCCGTCTAATCATTATCAAGAGGCACGATCATGAGTCGTTTGGCTGTTTTTTTATTGACTGCATTGCTGGGCGCCAACGCTATGGCCGCCGATGTTATCGACCCTAATCGCACCAAGGAATTTGGTGATATCACCGTTCGTTACAACACCTTTACCTCCAGCTTCCTGCAGCCCGAAACCGCTCAAGCGGTGGGCGTTGTACGCAGCAAGAACAAAGGGTTGATCAATGTGTCGGTGTTTAAAGGTGTGACGCCTGTGGTGGCGCAAGTGACCGGCACCATCAAGGACTTGAGCGGCAAGAGCGAAGTGCTGACGTTCAAGCAAATCACCGAGAAAGGCGTGACCAATTACCTGGCCCCTTACTCAGTGCCGCAACAGGAATTCAAGACCTTCACTATCAACGTTGAAACTGGCGGCAAGGCCCACGGTTTCAGTTTTGTCCAAGAACTTTTCCCGGCCGAATGATGAACCTCACCCAACTCGTACTGGCCAGCCATAATGCCGGCAAACTCAAAGAACTCCAGGCCATGCTCGGCGACTCCGTGCAACTGCGCTCGATCGGCGAGTTCAGCCAGGTCGAGCCGGAAGAAACCGGCCTGTCGTTTGTCGAAAACGCCATCCTCAAGGCCCGCAATGCCGCACGCATCTCCGGCCTGCCGGCGCTGGCGGATGACTCGGGCCTGGCCGTGGATTTCCTCGGCGGCGCGCCGGGCATCTATTCGGCGCGGTATGCCGACGGCAAGGGTGATGCGGCCAACAACGCCAAATTGCTGGACGCCCTCAAGGACGTGCCGGACGCCGAGCGCGGTGCACAGTTCGTCTGCGTGCTGGCGCTGGTTCGCCACGCTGATGACCCGTTGCCGATTCTGTGCGAAGGCCTGTGGCACGGGCGCATTCTGCATGCGGCCAGTGGCGAGCATGGCTTTGGCTATGACCCGCTGTTCTGGGTACCGGAGCGCAATGTCTCCAGCGCCGAGTTGAGCCCGGCCGACAAGAATCAGATCAGCCACCGCGCCCGCGCAATGGATTTGCTGCGCCAACGCCTGAGCCTGAAATGACCCAGAACACCTCTGCGCAGCCGCTGATCCACGGCGGCGCGCAAACACCGCGGGCGGCTCTGCCGGTGCTGCCGCCTCTGGCGCTGTACATCCACATTCCATGGTGTGTGCGCAAATGCCCGTATTGCGACTTCAACTCCCACACCGCGAGCAAAGTGCTGCCGGAAGAAGAGTATGTGGACGCACTGCTGGCCGACCTTGATCAAGACCTGCACGCGGTTTACGGCCGCGAACTGAGTTCGATCTTCTTCGGTGGCGGTACGCCGAGCCTGTTCAGCGCCGCCGCACTGGGCCGCCTGCTCAAGGGCGTGCAAACCCGTATTGCGTTTGCAGGCGACATCGAAATCACCCTGGAAGCCAACCCCGGCACCTTCGAACAAGAGAAGTTCGTGGCGTACCGCAAGCTGGGGATCAATCGCCTGTCCATTGGCATCCAGAGCTTCCAGCAGCAAAAGCTTGAGGCGTTGGGCCGCATCCATAATGGCGATGAGGCTGTGCGCGCCGCTGGTATGGCCCGCCAGGCCGGGTTCGATAACTTCAACCTGGACCTGATGCACGGCTTGCCCGATCAGTCGCTGGACGATGCCCTGAGCGACTTGCGCCAAGCCATCGCGCTGAAGCCCACGCACTTGTCGTGGTATCAGCTGACGCTGGAACCCAACACCGTGTTCTGGAACCAGCCGCCCGCGCTGCCGGAAGACGACACGCTGTGGGACATTCAGGAAGCCGGCCAGGCGCTGCTGGCCGAACACGGTTACGCGCAATATGAAGTCTCGGCCTATGCCCAATCGGGCCGCCCGGCGCGACACAACCTGAACTACTGGAGCTTCGGCGACTTTATCGGCATCGGCGCCGGTGCCCACGGCAAGCTCAGCCACCCGGACGGGCGCATCATCCGCACCTGGAAGACCCGAGCACCCAAGGACTACCTCAACCCGGCCAAAAGCTTTCAGGCCGGGGCGAAAGAACTGACCAATGAAGAGCTGCCGTTCGAGTTCCTGATGAACGCTTTGCGCCTCACCGAAGGCGTTGAATCCAAGCTGTACGCCGAACGCACCGGCCTCGACCTGGCCAGCCTCGACGAAGGCCGCCGGGAGGCAGAACAAAGTGGCTTAATGCAGGTCGAACCGTCACGCCTGGCGGCCACCGACCGTGGGCAACTGTTTCTCAATGACCTGTTGCAGAAGTTTTTGAGCTGATCGCTCTAAGGAAATCACATGGATTTGGTACTCGACCTGCTCGCCACCGTGTCCCGCTGGAGCCGTAGCAACCTGTCGGAAATCTCCCTGGCCCTTGTCGGCTGCCTGCTGGTGTTGTTTGGCGCGGATATCAAAGGCTGGATCGAAGGCCGCCTAGGCAGCCTCGCCGGGGCCTTGCGCGTACCCTTGATGGCGCTGGTATGCATGATCGGCAGCGGCGCGGCCTTGCTGTATGCCACGCCGTGGATTGTTCGGGGGCTGAGCCAGTTTAATAACTACAGCCTGGCGCCGGTGCTGGTGGTGGTGCTGGTGTTGATTGGCGTAGTAGCCGACCGCCGCTGATTTAAAGCGCGCTGCAAAACAACTGTGGGAGCTGGCTTGCCTGCGATGCTGGCACCTCGGTGTATCTGTGATACTGAGGTGATGCTATCGCAGGCAAGCCAGCTCCCACAGTTGATTGCATTCCAAGCCGACTATTAGCTTGTCAGTCGACCTTCTCGAACTTCAAATCCCAAACCCCATGCCCCAGACGCTCGCCACGGCGTTCGAACTTGGTGATCGGGCGCTCGGCCGGGCGTGGCACGCATTTGCCGTCTTCGGCCAGGTTGCGGTAGCCAGGCGCTACGTCCATCACTTCCAGCATGTATTCCGCGTAAGGCTCCCAGTCGGTGGCCATGTGCAGGATGCCGCCCACCTTGAGCTTGCTGCGCACCAGCTCCGCGAAGGAAGCCTGAACGATACGGCGTTTGTGGTGACGGGATTTGTGCCAAGGGTCCGGGAAGAACAGCATCAGGCGATCGAGGCTGTTGTCAGCGATGCAGCGGTTGAGCACTTCGATCGCATCGCAGTCGTAGACGCGCAGGTTGGTCAGGCCTTGGGTCAGCACGCCGTTAAGCAGCGCGCCGACACCTGGGCGGTGCACTTCCACACCGATGAAGTCCTGGTCCGGCGCGGCCGCGGCCATTTCCAGCAGGGAGTGACCCATGCCGAAACCGATTTCCAGGGAACGCGGCGCCGAGCGGCCGAACACCTGGTCGTAGTCCACCGGCGCGTCGGCCAATGGCAACACGAACAGCGGCGTACCTTGCTCCAGGCCCTTTTGCTGGCCTTCGGTCATGCGGCCGGCGCGCATCACAAAACTCTTGATGCGGCGGTGCTTGGACTCGTCGCCTTCTTCCACGGGGTTCGGCGTTTCGTTTGATTCAGTCATCAATGGCTCTTACTTGATCAGACCATCCAGCGGCGAGGAGGCGCTGGCGTACAGTTTTTTCGGCATGCGACCGGCGAGGTACGCCAGGCGGCCCGCGACGATTGCGTGTTGCATGGCTTGGGCCATCATGACCGGCTGCTGGGCATGGGCGATGGCCGAGTTCATCAGCACCGCGTCGCAACCCAGCTCCATGGCGATGGTGGCGTCGGAGGCAGTGCCCACGCCCGCATCCACCAGTACCGGAATCCTGGCTTCTTCGAGGATGATTTGCAGGTTGTACGGGTTGCAGATCCCCAGGCCGGAACCGATCAGGCCGGCCAGCGGCATCACGGCGATGCAGCCGATTTCGGCCAATTGGCGCGCGATGATCGGGTCATCACTGGTGTAGACCATCACGTCGAAGCCTTCCTTGACCAGGGTTTCGGCGGCCTTGAGGGTTTCGATCACGTTGGGAAACAGGGTTTTCTGGTCGGCCAGCACTTCCAGTTTTACCAGGTTGTGGCCGTCGAGCAGCTCACGGGCCAGGCGGCAGGTGCGCACGGCTTCGATGGCGTCGTAGCAACCGGCAGTGTTCGGCAGGAAGGTGTAGCGATCCGGCGACAATACTTCGAGCAGGTTCGGCTCGCCCTCGATCTGGCCGAGATTGGTGCGGCGCACGGCAAACGTCACGATCTCGGCACCCGAGGCTTCGATGGCCAGGCGCGTTTCTTCCATGTCGCGGTACTTGCCGGTGCCGACCAGCAGGCGGGACTGGTAGGTACGACCGGCCAGGACGAAAGGCTTGTCGCTACGAACGATGCTCATGGGAAATCCTCGAGTTGGGGTGAGGTTCTGCAGAATGCGGGTTGGCGTCCTTGAGCGCCGGGCGGCTAGCCGCCGCCGATGGCGTGGACCACTTCGACCTGATCACCTTCGGTGAGCGCGGTTTCGGCATGCAGGCTACGCGGGACGATATCCAGATTGAGCTCTACTGCGACACGGCGTCCGGTGAGGTCCAGACGGGTCAGCAGGGCCGCAACGGTTTCACCGTCGGGCAGTTCAAAGGGTTCGCCGTTCAACTGAATGCGCATGCCACGGGCCGCCATCGTTTTTAGGGGCCAGCATTCTAGCCCGATCAGCGCGGCTGACCCAAGCCCCTTGGTCAGGCGACCTGTAGACGCCACGCAGTCAAACCGAGGAAGAACCAGCCGAGCAGGAAGGCCAGCCCCCCAAACGGCGTGATGATGCCCAGCTTGCTGATGCCCGTGAGAGTCAGCGCATACAGACTGCCCGAGAACAGCAGGATGCCGACGGTAAAGGAGATGCCCGCCCAACTGACCAGTCGGCCAGGAATATGCGCGGCCAGCAGCGCCACGCCGAACAGCGCCAGGGCGTGCACCAACTGGTAGGTGACGCCCGTATGGAAGATCGCCAGGTACTCGGCGCTCAAGCGGTTTTTCAGGCCGTGGGCGGCAAAGGCGCCCAGGGCGACGCCGGTAAAGCCGAAAAAGGCAGCCAGCATCAGAAAGCTACGCAGCATGAGGAACTCCAGTCAGACTCGAGGGGCAGGGTCTGTATAATGGCCCGCTCAACGGGTTCGGCCAAGCCATCTCTATGCTGCGTCTCCTCTTCAAGCGCTTTCTTAATGTCATTAAATGGTTTGCCATCGGCAGTGTGCTGCTGGTGCTGCTGTTTCGTGTGGTGCCGCCGCCGTTCACTGCGTTGATGGTGGAACGCAAGATCGAATCCTGGGTCGACGGCGAACCGATCGATGTGCAGCGCACCTGGGTGCCGTGGGATGAGATATCCGACGAGCTGAAAGTGGCGGTAATGGCCGGTGAAGACCAGCGTTTCCCGCAGCACTGGGGTTTTGACTTTGGCGCGATCCAGGCGGCGCTGGCGCATAACGAGCGCGGCGGTTCGATTCGCGGCGCCAGTACCTTGAGCCAGCAAGTGTCGAAGAACCTGTTTTTGTGGACCGGCCGCAGTTATCTGCGCAAAGGCCTGGAAGCCTGGTTTACCGCACTGACCGAGGTGCTGTGGCCCAAGCAGCGGATTCTTGAGGTGTACCTCAATAGCGTGGAGTGGGATGAAGGCGTGTTTGGCGCAGAGGCAGCCGCGCGGCATCACTTTGGCGTGAGTGCCAAGGCGTTGTCCCGTCAGCAGGCCAGCTATCTGGCGGCGGTTTTGCCTAATCCACGGGTGTGGAGTGCCAGCCATCCGACGGCGTATGTGGCACGACGGGCAGCGTGGATTCGGCAGCAGATGAGCCAGCTGGGCGGGGATGGTTACTTGGCGGAGTTGAACAACTCCCGCAAAGCCCCGTGGGCTGACTGACACAACACACAAACAAATGTGGGAGCGGGCTTGCTCGCGAATGCGGTGGTTCAGTCAATATCTACAGTGACTGACACTCCGCTTTCGCGAGCAAGCCCGCTCCCACATTCGATCGTGCTGTTTTCGATACCCGCGTTTTAAGCGGCGATCGACAACTTCAGCTTGTTCATCGCGCTTTTCTCAAGCTGACGAATCCGCTCGGCCGACACGTTGTACTTCTGTGCCAGGTCGTGCAGCGTGGCTTTGTCTTCAGCCAACCAGCGCTGATAGAGGATGTCACGGCTGCGGTCGTCCAGCACTTCCAGCGCTTCGTGCAGGTTCTGGTTGGAGTTGTCGCTCCAGTCGGCGTCTTCCAGTTGACGCGCCGGGTCGTACCGGTGGTCTTCCAGGTAGTTGGCCGGCGATTGGAAGGCGCTGTCGTCGTCCGCTTCAGCGGCCGGGTCGAAGGCCATGTCATGGCCGGTCAGGCGACTTTCCATCTCGCGCACTTCACGCGGTTCCACGCCGAGGCTTTCGGCCACGCGGTGGACTTCCTCGTTGTTCAGCCACGCCAGGCGTTTTTTCTGGCTGCGCAGGTTAAAGAACAGCTTGCGCTGAGCCTTGGTGGTCGCGACTTTCACGATGCGCCAGTTGCGCAGGATGAACTCGTGGATTTCCGCCTTGATCCAGTGCACGGCAAACGACACCAAACGCACGCCCATCTCAGGGTTGAAGCGCTTTACAGCCTTCATCAGGCCGACGTTGCCTTCCTGAATCAGGTCAGCCTGGGCCAGGCCGTAGCCGCTATAGCTACGGGCGATATGTACGACAAAACGCAGGTGGGCGAGCACCATCTGCCGAGCCGCCCCCAAATCCTGCTCATAGTAGAGACTCTCGGCCAGTTCACGCTCCTGCTCGGGCGTCAGCAATGGAATGCTGTTGACCGTGTGCACATAGGCCTCCAGGTTCGCACCTGGGACCAGAGCATAAGCAGGTTGCAAAGAAGTGGTCATACGAAAAAACCTCCGACTCACATAACTCGTGCAGTTCAGCACTGCGAAAATTGACCGGGAACCGTAGGACAAGTTCCCTAAACCACCAATACGGTCAATACAAACGAAACCACATTAATCTGACATTAACTACTTCGGTGCCAGCTCACGTAAATGACGAGCGACCGCAATCCAGGCACCGATATACCCCAACAAGACGGCGCCAAGCAAGAGACTCAGACCGTCGGCGACCGGCACACCGGCCAGGGCAAAATCGCTGCCATACAAGCCGGCCAGCCCGACTACTGCGTCGTTCAGCCAGTTCAAGCCAAAAGCCAGCACGCCCCAGGACAAAATCCCGGCACCAAAGCCATAAAGCGCGCCCATGTACAGAAAAGGCCTACGCACATAGCTGTCTGTGCCGCCGACCAGTTTAATCACTTCTATCTCGGTGCGGCGGTTTTCAATATGAAGACGAATGGTATTACCTATCACCAAAAGTAATGCAGACACCAACAATACCGTCAGACCGAACACGAAGCGGTCGCCCAGCTTGAGAATCGCGGCCAGGCGCTCCACCCAGACTAGATCAAGTTGTGCCTGTTGCACCTTGGGCATCTCTGCGAGTTTTTGTCGCAGGGCCTCAAGCGCCGGCTTGTCGACTTCGTTCGGCGTCACCAGCACCACGCCCGGCAGCGGGTTCTGCGGCAACTCTTTAAGCGCCTCACCCAGGCCCGATTGCTGCTGGAACTCTTCAAGGGCCTGATCGCGGCTGATGTATTCGGCCTCCGCCACGCCCGGCAGGTTTTTGATGTCGTCGCGCAGGTTCTCGCCGTCTTTGGCGCTGGTGTCGAGGTCCAGGTACAGGGAAATCTGCGCCGCGCGCTGCCAGGAACCGCCCAGGCGCTCCACATTATTAAGCAGCAGCGACAAACCCATCGGCAGGCTCAGTGCCACGGCCATTACCAGGCAGGTGAAAAAGCTGCCGATCGGCTGTTTGCCCAGGCGGCGCAGGCTGTCGACCAAGCTGGCGCGATGGCTTTCGATCCAGGCGCGCAGCAGCGTGGCGAAATCCGGACCATCATCGTCGTCGCGTTTTTTCTTCGGCGGTTGCGGGTCGGCGGCTTTTGGCGCCACACGCTCGGAAACCTTGGGGCTGCGAGTCGCACTCATACGCCAGCCTCCCCGTCGCCGATCAGGCGGCCGCGTTGCAAGGTCAGCATGCGGTGGCGCATGCGGGCGATCAGTGCCAGGTCATGACTGGCGATCAGCACGCTGGTGCCCAGGCGGTTGATGTCTTCGAACACGCCCATGATCTCAGCCGCCAGACGCGGGTCAAGGTTACCGGTAGGCTCATCCGCCAGCAGCAAGGCCGGGCGGTGGACGATGGCGCGGGCGATGCCGACGCGCTGTTGCTGGCCGGTGGACAGGTCGCCCGGATACAGGTCGGTCTTGTCCGACAGCGCCACGCGCTCCAGAGCCGAATCCACGCGTTTGACGATTTCAGCCTTGGACAGGCCGAGAATCTGCAACGGCAAGGCAATGTTGTTGAACACCGTGCGATCGAACAGCAACTGATGGTTCTGGAACACTACGCCGATCTGGCGGCGCAGGAACGGGATCTGCGCATTGCTGATGGTCGCCAGATCCTGGCCGGCCAGCAGCAGCTTGCCGGTGGTCGGGCGCTCCATCGCCAGCAACAGGCGCAGCAGCGTACTTTTACCGGCGCCCGAGTGGCCGGTTACAAACAGAAACTCGCCACGCCGTACTCGAAAGCTCAGCTCATGCAAGCCCACATGCCCGTTGGCGTAGCGTTTACCGACCTGTTCGAATCGAATCATGAACGCTCCCGCTCGGCGAAAAGTGCCTGTACAAAGGGTTCGGCTTCAAAGGTGCGCAGGTCGTCGATACCTTCACCGACACCGATATAACGAATCGGCAACCCGAACTGTTTGGCCAGGGCGAAGATCACGCCGCCCTTGGCCGTGCCGTCGAGCTTAGTCAATGCCAGGCCGGTCAGTTGCACCGTCTGGTTGAATTGTTTGGCCTGGCTGATAGCGTTCTGACCGGTACCGGCGTCGAGCACCAGCAGCACTTCGTGCGGGGCGTCAGCGTCGAGCTTGCCGATCACGCGGCGCACTTTCTTCAGCTCTTCCATCAAGTTGTCTTTGGTGTGCAGACGACCGGCGGTATCAGCGATCAACACGTCGATGTTACGGGCCTTGGCAGCCTGCACGGCATCGAAGATCACCGAGGCGGAATCGGCGCCCGTGTGCTGGGCGATGACCGGGATCTTGTTGCGCTCACCCCAGACCTGCAGCTGCTCCACGGCAGCGGCACGGAAAGTGTCACCGGCGGCGAGCATGACTTTTTTGCCTTCGGACTGCAGCTTCTTGGCCAGTTTGCCGATGGTGGTGGTTTTGCCGGCGCCGTTGACGCCGACCACCAGAATCACGAACGGCTTGTTCGGCGTGATCACCAGCGGGGCTTCTACAGGTTTAAGCATCGCAGCCAGTTCGGCCTGCAGGGACTTGTAGAGCGCATCGGCGTCGGTCAGCTGCTTGCGCGCAACCTTCTGGGTCAGGCTCTGGATGATCACGGCAGTGGCTTCAACGCCCACGTCGGCGGTGAGCAGACGGGTTTCGATGTCTTCCAGCAGCTCGTCATCGATGACCTTCTTGCCCAGGAACAGGCTGGCCATGCCTTCGCCGATGCTGGCGCTGGTTTTGCTCAGGCCTTGCTTGAGGCGGGCGAAGAACCCGGTTTTGCTGGTTTCAACGGCAGCCACAACAGGCTCCGGGGCAACCGGCGGCTCGATAATGGCGGGAGCGGCAACCACAACAGGTGCAGGTGCAGGCGCAGGCGCAGGCTCAACAGTGACGGGCGCAGGCGCTTCAACGACCACTGCAACCGGCTCAACAACCGCTGGAATCGGCGGCGTGACGTGCTCGGCCTGTACATCTTCAACCAGTGCCACAGGCTCTTCAGCCACCGGCAGTTCCAGCCACGGCGTGTGCTCGGGCGCAGGCTCTGGCTCAACCACCGGTTGCAACACCGGCTCGGCCATCGGCAGCACCACCGGCGCGGGCGGCTCAGCGTCTATGACCGGTTCTGGAATCGGCTCAGGCTGAACCTGTGGCTGTTCGACGACGGTTTCCTGCGGCTTTTTGCGCAACCATCCGAACAGGCCTTTTTTCTCGCCAGCCGCAGCTGGGCTCTTCTTGTCGTCGTTGGAACCAAACATGGAGGACGGCTATCTCAAAGTAGCGATGCGCCAGGGCGCCTCGGTAAATAAATTCGATGCAGAACAGACTGCGTTAACGCTCGCTTGTTCATGCGCAACATTTTGTAAGGCGTAAATAAAGGCCTCAACAAATCGTTTCAATAAAGGACTGAAGCGACAAAATCGGCGAAAAGTAGAAGATCGTCGGGGAAACCCAGCGCCAACTCCTACATTCCTACGACTCGATCCGGAACCATATGACCGCCGCAGTGGCCGCCCCTGAATCGGATCAGTATCCTAGCACCTCCTCGCCCGCCGACGCTAAGACCAAGCGGGTAGCCCAACAGGTTAAAACACGAATGATTGCTCTAGCCCGCCGCGCCGCAGGCCTGCTGCTCAGCACAGTTTGTCTGCCTCTTTCAGCCTTGGCTGCCGACCCACAACCCACCCATGAATTCACCCTCGATAACGGCCTTAAAGTGGTCGTGCGCGAAGACCATCGCGCGCCTGTGGTGGTTTCCCAGGTCTGGTACAAGGTCGGCTCGAGCTACGAAACCCCGGGCCAGACCGGTTTGTCCCACGCCCTGGAACACATGATGTTCAAAGGCAGCGCCAAGGTCGGTCCCGGCGAAGCCTCGCTGATCCTGCGCGACCTCGGCGCCGAAGAAAACGCCTTCACCAGCGATGACTACACCGCGTACTACCAGGTACTGGCGCGTGACCGCCTGGGCGTGGCTTTCGAGCTGGAAGCCGACCGCATGGCCAGCCTGCGCCTGCCGGCTGATGAGTTCAGCCGCGAAATCGAGGTAATCAAGGAAGAACGCCGCCTGCGTACCGACGACAACCCGATGTCCAAGGCCTATGAACGCTTCAAGGCGATGGCCTACCCGGCCAGCGGCTACCACACCCCGACCATCGGCTGGATGGCTGACCTTGAGCGCATGAAAGTCGAAGAACTGCGCCACTGGTACCAGTCCTGGTATGTGCCGAACAACGCCACACTGGTGGTGGTCGGCGACGTAACGCCGGACGAGGTCAAGAAACTCGCCCAGCGCTACTTCGGCCCAATCCCCAAGCGTGACGTGCCACCGGCCAAGATCCCGCTGGAGCTGGCCGAACCTGGCGAGCGCTTGCTGACCCTGCACGTGCAGACCCAACTGCCAAGCGTGATCCTCGGCTTCAACGTGCCGGGCCTGGCGACTGCCGAAGACAAGCGCTCGGTGCAAGCCTTGCGCCTGCTCTCGGCCCTGCTGGATGGCGGCTACAGCGCACGTATCTCGGAGCAACTGGAGCGCGGTGAAGAGCTGGTCTCCGGCGCCTCCACCAGCTACGACGCCTATACCCGTGGTGACAGCCTGTTCACATTGAGCGCCACGCCGAACCAACAGAAGAAAAAGACCATTGCCCAGGCCGAAGCCGGCCTGTGGCGTTTGCTCGACGAGCTGAAAGCCAAGCCGCCGACCACCGAAGAACTGGAGCGTATCCGCGCCCAAGTGATTGCCGGTGTGGTTTACCAGCGTGATTCCATCACCAGCCAGGCCACGGCCATCGGCTCGCTGGAAACCGTCGGCCTGTCGTGGAAACTCATGGACACCGAGCTTGCCGACCTGCAAAGCGTGACCCCGGAAGATATCCAGAAAGCCGCACGGACTTATTTCACCCGCGAACGTTTGAGCGTCGCCCATGTTTTGCCCGAGGAGACCGCTCATGAGTAATCGCAAAAGCAGCCGCCTGATCTTCCCCGGCCTGGTCGTCGTCACCCTGATCGCCGCCAGCGCCGTGTACTTCCTGCGCCCGAGTGAATCGGTGGCCAGCCAGGCCCTGGACAAGGCGCAATCGGCCAACAAATTGCAATCTTTGGCGGAACTGGACGGCAAGGCGCCGACCAACCGCAAGCTCGACGTGCAAACCTGGACCACCGCCGAAGGCGCCAAGGTGCTGTTCGTCGAAGCTCACGAACTGCCGATGTTCGACATGCGCATCCTGTTCGCCGCCGGCAGCAGCCAGGACGGCAACACGCCCGGCGTGGCGCTGCTGACCAACGCCATGCTCAACGAAGGCATACCGGGCAAGGATGTCAGCCAGATCGCCAGCGGCTTTGAAGGGCTGGGCGCCGACTTCGGCAATGGCGCTTTTCGCGACATGGCGTTGGTGTCCCTGCGCAGCCTGAGCGACAGCGACAAGCGCGACGCGGCCCTGGCGCTGTTTGACCAAGTGATCGGCAAGCCGACTTTCCCGGCCGACTCCCTGGCGCGCATCAAGAACCAGATTCTTGCCGGTTTTGAATATCAGAAACAGAACCCCGGCAAGCTGGCCAGTCTTGAGCTGTTCAAGCGCTTGTACGGCGACCACCCTTACGCGCACCCAAGCGAAGGCACGCCCGAGAGCGTTCCGGCGATTACCCTGGCGCAGTTGCAGGCGTTCCACGCCAAGGCTTATGCGGCGGGCAACGCAGTGATCGCCGTGGTGGGCGATCTGACTCGCGCCGAGGCGCAAGCCATGACGGCCAAGGTCTCCGCATCGCTGCCCAAAGGCCCGGCCCTGGCCAAGATCGCCCAGCCGACCGAGCCGAAAGCTGGCCTGAGCCATATCGAGTTCCCGTCCAAGCAAACCCATTTGCTGTTCGCGCAACTGGGCATCGACCGCGCCGACCCGGACTACGCCGCCTTGTCCCTGGGCAACCAGATCCTCGGCGGCGGCGGTTTCGGCACCCGCTTAATGAGCGAAGTGCGTGAGAAGCGCGGCCTGACCTACGGCGTTTACTCCGGTTTCTCGCCGATGCAGGTGCGTGGCCCGTTCATGATCAACCTGCAGACCCGTGCCGAAATGAGCGGCGGCACCCTGCGCCTGGTTGAAGACGTGCTGGCCGATTACCTCAAGACCGGCCCCACGCAAAAGGAACTGGACGACGCCAAGCGTGAGCTGGCCGGCAGCTTCCCGCTGTCCACGGCGAGCAACGCCGATATCGTCGGGCAACTGGGCGCCATGGGTTTCTATAACCTGCCGCTGAGCTATCTTGAGGATTTCATGAAACAATCCCAGGCCCTGACCGTAGAGCAGGTCAAGGCTGCAATGAATAAACACTTGAGCGCCGACAAGATGGTCATCGTGACCGCCGGCCCGACGATTGCGCAAAAGCCACTACCGCCCCCCACTGATAAACCCGCCGAGCAGCCGCTCGGGGTTCCGGAGCATTAATGGCCAGTTCATCTCGCCCGAAAAAACCTGTCCACAACGTGCATAACGGTGTGGGCCAACTACGCATCATTGGCGGTGAATGGGGCAGCCGCAAGCTGAGTTTCCCCGACGTCGTGGGCCTGCGCCCAACGCCGGACCGCGTGCGTGAAACCCTGTTCAACTGGCTCGCGCCGTATATCGGCGGCGCCAAGGTACTGGACCCGTTCGCCGGCAGTGGCGCGCTGTTCCTGGAGGCGCTGTCCCGTGGCGCGGCCCAGGGCCAGGCGCTGGATGCCAGCAATGTGGCGGTATCCAGCCTCAAGGAACACTTGGGCACACTGCGCTGCACCACCGGCCAGGTGCAGACCGCCGATGCACTGCGCTACCTGGAAACCCAGGCGGCCAGCGAATACGACGTGGTGTTCCTCGACCCGCCGTTCAACCAGAACCTGTTGCCGACGGTGTGTGCGTTGCTGGAGGAACGCCAGTGGCTGGCACCCGACGCGTGGATCTACACTGAAAGCGAGACCGCGCCGTCGACCCTCGGCCTGCCGGGCAGCTGGCGCCTGCACCGGGAGCAGAAGTCCGGTCGGGTGTATTACGCGTTGTGGCACCGGTTGGTTGAAAGCGCTGCTTAACCTTAGGTAAATGTTGTAGTGAGCAGGCTTGCCACAACAAGCTCGCATGCCACAGTGAGTTCGCTTGCTACCGAGAGTTTCATGATCCCGTCTTCTGAACTGTTCAAACCCGCCTTCGGCCTCGGCAACCCTCACTTGCAGACCTTGTGGGGTCCGCTGTGGCGCCCCACTACCCACATCGAACGCCAACGCGAACGCCTGTGGCTGGATGACGGCGACTTTCTCGACCTCGACTGGCACGGCCCACATGACGCGCAAGCGCCGTTGGTGCTGGTGCTGCACGGGCTGACCGGCTCGTCCAACTCGCCCTACGTGGCCGGGCTGCAAAAAGCCCTCGCCGCCCAAGGCTGGGCCAGCGCCGCCTTGAATTGGCGTGGGTGCTCGGGCGAGCCAAACCTGTTGGCCCGCAGCTATCACTCCGGTGCCAGTGAAGACCTGGCGGCGGCGATTGCCCATCTGCGGGCCAAGCGCCCCTTGGCGCCGCTGTACGCGGTGGGTTATTCGTTGGGCGGTAATGTGCTGCTCAAGCACCTGGGCGAAACCGGCGAGGCATCCGGTCTGCAAGGCGCAGCGGCAGTGTCGGTGCCGTTTCGACTGGACCAGTGCGCCGATCGCATCGGGCTGGGCTTTTCGCGGGTTTATCAGAAGCATTTCATGCGCGAGATGTTGGCGTATATCCGCGTCAAGCAAAGCCGCTTTGTAGAGGATGGCAGGGCCGAAGGGCTGAAAACCCTGGAAGCCCTGGGCTCATTGGAAAAAATGCGTACGTTCTGGGACTTCGACGGCCGGGTGACCGCGCCGTTGCACGGGTTCCTCAGCGCCGAGGACTATTACCGTCGCGCCTCGAGCCGTTACTACCTGGGCGAAATCCGCACGCCAACGCTGATTATCCAGGCCGCCGATGACCCGTTCGTGTTTGCTCATAGCCTGCCCGAGGCCAGTGAACTGTCGGATTGCACCGAGTTTGAGTTGTTGGCCAAGGGTGGGCATGTGGGGTTTGTGGATGGCACGCTCAAGCGCCCCAGTTACTACCTGGAGCGCCGTATTCCGCAATGGTTACTGACACAACACGGTTAAAACTGTGGGAGCTGGCTTGCCTGCGATGAGGGAGTGTCAGTCAGATAACTATTGGCTGACACACCGCTATCGCAGGCAAGCCAGCTCCCACAGTTTGATTGGGGTCACATGGCTGATAAATCAGTCGCCGGTTGCAATTTCCCGCTCTGGATCGGTAATCCACTCACTCCACGACCCCGCATACAACTTGCCCAACGGGTAACCGGCCAAACTCAAGGCAAACAAGTTGTGGCACGCCGTCACGCCCGAACCGCAATATGCCACCAGTTCATCCGGTGAGCGGCCCTGCAACTGCGCGGCGAAGCGCTGTTTAAGCTGATCGGCCGGCAGGAAACGGCCGTCACTGCCCAGGTTTTCGTTGAACGCCGCACATTGCGCACCGGGAATGTGCCCGGCAATCGGGTCAATCGGCTCCACTTCGCCGCGAAAACGCGCCTGGCCGCGGGCGTCGATCAAGGTCAGGCCCGGCTCGCCCAAGCGTTTTTGCAAATGCTCGGCATCCAGCAGCAGGCGGTTGTCCGGCTTACCGGCAAACGTTCCCGGCTCAACCACCGGCGCATCGAGGCTCAACGGGAAACCGGCGGCGTGCCAGGCCTTGAGGCCACCGTCCAGGATAAACACCCCGTCGCGCTTACCCAGCCAGGCCAGCAACCACCAGGCGCGGGCGGCATAGGCGCCGGGGCCGTCGTCGTACAGGACGATGTCGGTGTTGGCATGGATGCCCCAGGCCCGCAGTTGCGCAACCAAAGTGTCCGCCGCCGGCAACGGGTGGCGGCCGGTCACGCCTTTGGTCACCGGCCCACTGAGGTGGCGCTCCAGGTCGGCATATTGCGCGCCTTCGATATGCCCTTCGGCATAGCTGCACAGCCCGTAGTCCGGGTCTTCAAGGGCAAAACGACAATCCAGGATCACCAGCCCTGCGGCCTTCTGGCGTTCGGCCAATTGCTGGGGGCTGATCAGTTGGGCAAGCGGCATGACGGGCTCCTGTAAACAGATTCGGGATAGGTCCTACTTCACTTCTTCCAGTGCCTGGTTCAACGGCACGTAAAACTCTTTGAACAGCGCATCCACCGCCTCTTTCGCCTGAGGCGTGACAAACCCCGCCTCCAGCACCAGCACCTGATACACACCACGCTTGATCGCTTCGGCGCTCAAGTGCGCGGAGTTTTCATTGGTGGTGCACAGAAACCGCACCCACGAGGTGAGGATAATCCAGGCATTGAGGGTCAGGGCCTCGGTTTGCACCGGGTCCATATTGAGGATGCCGGCGTCGACAAACCCTTGGTAAATGGCCCCACCCTGGATCAGGCAGCGCTGGGAAAACCGCCGGTAACCGGTGGCCAGTTCCGGGTCGCTTTCCAGCAGGTGTTCGAGGTCCCGATGCAGGAAGCGATAACGCCACATGCCGGCCAGCACGGCCTGCAGGTAAAAGCGCTTGTCTTCGACGGTGACGGCGCGGCCCTGGGGCGGGCGCAGAAAACTGTCCACCAACGCTTCGTACTCACGAAACAGCACGGCGATGATCGCCTGCTTGTTGGGGAAGTGGTAGTACAGGTTGCCCGGGGAAATTTCCATATGGGCGGCGATATGGTTGGTACTGACGCTGCGCTCACCCTGCTGGTTAAAAAGCTCCAGGCTGGTTTGCACAATGCGCTCGCTGGTCTTTACTCGTGGTGCCATAGGGGATCAGCTTCTGAACACGGGATGGGGCATCTTACGGCCTATCCTTGTCAGGATAAATCCGCATGTTGCTGCAATGACATTTGACAATTTAGAGCAATGACTCTAAAAATCCAGGCAGACCTATAACAATCGGGAACTGCGCCATGTCTGCCAACGTTGCCTACCTGCAAGATTCCCAGGCGCTGGATCAACTCCAGGACCTGTTCGACGCCCAACGTCACGCCTACGCGGTCAACCCGATGCCGCCCGCTGCACAGCGTCAGCAATGGCTGAAGGCTTTGCGCGATGTGCTCAGCGACGAACGCCAGGCATTGATCAATGCCATCAGCCAGGACTTCAGCCACCGCAGCGCAGACGAAACGCTGTTCGCCGAATTGATGCCCAGCCTGCATGGCATTCACTACGCCAGCAAACACCTCAAAGGCTGGATGAAACCTTCCCGGCGCGCGGTAGGCATTGCCTTCCAACCGGCCTCAGCCAAAGTCATCTACCAGCCGCTGGGTGTAGTCGGGGTGATTGTGCCCTGGAATTACCCGTTGTACTTGGCCATTGGCCCGTTGGTCGGGGCGTTGGCGGCGGGAAACCGGGTGATGCTCAAACTCAGCGAATCCACGCCCGCCACGGGCGAACTGCTTAAGGCGTTGCTGGCGAAGATTTTCCCCGAAGACCTGGTGTGCGTGGTGCTGGGCAAGGCTGAAGTGGGCATGGCATTTTCCAAACTGCGCTTCGACCACCTGCTGTTCACTGGCGCCACCAGCATCGGCAAGCATGTGATGCGCGCGGCCGCCGAGCACCTGACACCGGTCACCCTGGAACTGGGCGGCAAATCGCCGGCTATTGTTTCCGCCGATGTGCCACTCAAGGACGCCGCCGAGCGCATCGCCTTCGGTAAATGCCTGAATGCCGGGCAAACCTGTGTGGCACCCGACTACGTGCTGGTGCCGGAAGACCGCGTTGACGGTTTCGTCGAGGCCTACAGCAACGCCGTTCGCGGGTTTTATCCGACACTGGCCGACAACCCGGACTACACCGCCATCATCAATGAGCGGCAACAGGCCCGGCTCAATGCCTACGTCAAAGACGCCACCGACAAGGGCGCCACCGTGATTGCGCTGTATGACCAAGGCCAGGCACGGCGTATGGCCCATAGCCTGTTGCTGAATGTCAGCGACGAGATGACGGTGATGCAGGATGAAATCTTCGGCCCGCTGCTACCTATCGTGCCTTACCGCGGCCTCGACCAGGCGTTTGCCTACATCAACCAGCGCCCTCGCCCACTGGCTCTGTATTACTTCGGCTACAACAAAGGCGAACAGAACCGCGTCCTCCACGAGACCCATTCCGGCGGTGTTTGCCTTAACGACACGCTGCTGCATGTGGCCCAGGACGACATGCCCTTTGGCGGTATCGGCCCGTCGGGCATGGGCCATTACCACGGCCATGAAGGCTTCCTCACGTTCAGCAAGGCCAAGGGTGTGCTGGTCAAACAGCGCCTGAACGCGGCAAAACTGATCTACCCGCCTTATGGCAAAGCCATCCAGAAGTTGATCCAGAAGCTGTTTATCCGCTGATTCCGCCACCCTCGGGATAACAATAAGAATGAACCCTAGCCTGACTGAAACACCTGCGCTGTCACGGCGCGGCGTCCTGAAAATCGGCCTGTGCGCCAGTGCGTTCCTGGCCACCGCCGGCTTGGGGGCCAGCCTCAGCGGCTGTTCCAGCAGTACTCCGGCCAGTGGCTTTGCGATGCTGCGCAGCAGTGATTTGCCGTTTTTGCGCGCGATCATCCCGGTGCTGCTCGAAGGCGCGGCCAGCGCCCAGGACGTGGTCGCCGGCATCGAAGACACCCTGAAAAAACTCGACTACAGCCTGCAAAACCTGTCACCGGAGATGTTCAAGCTCACCCAGCAGCTGTTCGACGTGCTGAGCATGGGCATCACCCGTGGCCCGTTGACCGGCATTTGGGGCAGTTGGGAAAACGCCAGCAGCGATCAGATCCGCAACTTCCTGCACCGCTGGGAAAACAGCTACCTGAACCTGCTGCGCATGGGCCAGGGCTCGCTGCTCAAGCTGGTGATCATGGCCTGGTACTTCCGGCCGGCATCCTGGGCGCATTGCGGCTACCCCGGACCACCAAAGATCTAAGCCTGGCAACCCGCTCAAACATGTGGGAGCGGGCTTGCTCGCGAAAGCGGTGGGTCAGTCAATGATTTCTTACATTGATAGACCGTATTCGCGAGCAAGCCCGCTCCCACATTGACCGTAACTTCGTAGCGTTTAACGCATAAAAATAAGAGTGCACTTCTATGCCCGTACCCGATCTGTTCCGCGATGGCCTGGCCCGTGGCTGGAAAACTCACAATGGCGCCGCCCTCAGCAATGACCTGACCCTGGAAGCCGACGTGGCCATCATCGGCAGTGGCGCGGGTGGCGGCACCACTGCCGAGATCCTCAGTGCCGCGGGCTACAAAGTGCTGCTGATCGAAGAAGGCCCCCTCAAGACCAGCAGCGACTTCAAGCTGCTCGAAGACGAAGCCTACGCCAGCCTCTATCAGGAAGGCATCGGCCGCATGAGCAAGGACGGCGCGATTACTATCCTGCAGGGCCGTGCCGTCGGCGGTACCACGCTGATCAACTGGACCTCAAGCTTTCGTACACCCGACGCCACCCTCGCCCACTGGGCCAGTGAATACGCGGTCAAAGGCCACAGCAGCGCCGAAATGGCGCCATGGTTCGAAAAGATGGAACAACGCCTGGGCATCGCCCCCTGGGCCATTCCACCAAATGCCAACAATGATGTGATCCGCAAAGGCTGCGAAAAGCTCGGCTATAGCTGGCACGTGATCCCGCGCAACGTGCGCGGCTGCTTCAACCTGGGTTATTGCGGCATGGGGTGCCCGGTCAACGCCAAGCAATCGATGCTGGTGACCACCATTCCCTCTACGCTGGAAAAGGGCGGCGAACTGCTCTACCTGGCCCGCGCCGAGCACCTGAAATACAGCGGCGACACCATCAGCAGCCTTGAATGCGTGGCCATGGATGAACGTTGCGTGGCGCCTACCGGGCGCAAAATCACGGTCAAGGCCAAGCATTACGTGCTGGCGGGCGGCGGCATCAACAGCCCGGCGCTGTTGATGCGCTCGAGCGCGCCCGACCCGCATTCGCGGTTGGGCAAGCGTACCTTCCTGCACTTGGTGAATTTCTCCGCCGGGCAGTTCAACGAGGTGATCAACCCGTTCTATGGTGCGCCGCAGTCGATCTATTCCGACCACTTCCAGTGGCAGGATGGCACCACCGGCAAAATGTCCTACAAGCTGGAGGCACCGCCGCTGCATCCTGGCCTGGTCAGCACGCTGTTCGGTGGCTACGGCACCGCAAACGCGCTGGACATGAGCCAGTTGCCCCACACCCACGCCATGCTCGCCCTGCTGCGCGACGGTTTTCACCCCGACAGCCCTGGTGGCGCGGTGGAACTACGTGGCGACGGCACGCCGGTGCTCGACTACCAGGTCTCGGATTACGCCTGGGACGGCCTGCGCCGTGCGTTTCATACCATGGCCGAGATTCAGTTCGCGGCGGGCGCCAAGTCGGTCAAGCCGTTGCATCACGATGCACGCTACGTAAATACCCTGGCCGAAGCGCGCAGCCTGATCGACGGGCTGAGCCTGGAACTGCACCGCACCACGCTGGGCAGCGCCCATGTGATGGGCGGTTGCGCCATGGGCGAAGACCCGAAAAACGCGGTGGCCGACAGCCTCGGCCGTCATCATCAATTGCGTAACCTGTCGATCCACGACGGCTCGCTGTTCCCCACCAGCATTGGCGCCAACCCGCAATTATCGGTGTACGGGCTGACTGCGCAACTGGCGACGGCATTGGCCGAACGTCTGAAAACGGCATGAAAAAACCGGGTATTCACGGTATCTATCTACATAAGTCGACTTGGCCCACCGGGCATGCTGCGATACCATCCGGTTCCCCAACGGACTCCGCCAGGACGACGCGATGAACCGAGTGTTGTACCCAGGAACCTTCGACCCGATTACCAAAGGCCATGGCGATCTGGTCGAACGTGCGTCTCGCTTGTTCGACCATGTGATCATCGCGGTCGCGGCCAGCCCCAAGAAAAACCCGTTGTTTCCCCTGGAACAGCGTGTGGAGCTGGCGCAGGAGGTCACCAAGCACCTGCCCAACGTGGAAGTGGTGGGCTTTTCCACGTTGCTCGCGCATTTCGCCAAAGAGCAGAACGCCAATGTGTTCCTGCGTGGTCTGCGCGCAGTGTCGGATTTCGAATACGAATTCCAGCTGGCCAACATGAACCGCCAACTGGCGCCGGACGTGGAAAGTCTGTTCCTCACGCCGTCTGAGCGTTACTCGTTCATTTCCTCGACGTTGGTGCGTGAAATTGCCGCTTTGGGCGGAGATATCACCAAGTTCGTGCACCCGGCCGTGGCCGATGCGCTGACCCTGCGCTTCAAGAAGTAAGACCGCTCAACCGGCGCCCGCTCGCACTGCGGGCGCCAATGCGGCACAATTGCGCGCATTAGTTTTCAGATGCCCTGGCTGACAGCCCTGGCAGGAGTTTCCATGTCCCTGATCATCACCGACGATTGCATCAACTGCGACGTCTGCGAACCCGAGTGCCCGAACGCTGCGATTTCCCAGGGCGAAGAGATCTACGTGATCGACCCCAACCTGTGCACCCAGTGCGTCGGCCACTACGACGAACCTCAGTGCCAGCAAGTGTGCCCGGTGGATTGCATTCCGCTGGATGAAGCACGGCCGGAGACTGAAGAGCAGTTGATGGAGAAGTACCGGTTGATTACCGGCAAGGCCTGAAGTTATTTATTGCCTGCGATGGCGACATCAGCCATCACCCGGCATTCAGCTCTGGCACTTGGGGCAAAACACACTCGCCCGCTGCCCCAGCACCACATTGCGCAACTCGCTCCCGCAGACCTTGCACGCCTCGCCGCCCCGGCCGTAGACGTACAGTTCCTGCTGGAAATACCCCGGTTGCCCGTCGCCGCCGATAAAGTCCCGCAACGTGGTGCCGCCCCGCTCGATGGCCGCTGCCAGCACGCGCTTGATCTCGATCGCGAGCTTCAAGTAGCGCCCGCGTGAGATACCGCCCGCAGCCCGGCGCGGATCGATCCCCGCCGCAAACAACGCTTCCGTCGCGTAGATATTGCCCACGCCCACCACCACCGCGTTGTCCATGATGAACGGCTTCACCGCCATCGACTTGCCACGCGAGAGCTGGAACAGACGCTCGCCATCAAACAGCTCGGTCAACGGCTCCGGCCCCAGGCGCAGCAGCAGTTCGTGGTTGTGCGGGTCCTGGCTCCACAGCATCGCACCGAAACGCCGAGGGTCGGTGTAGCGCAGCGCCAGGCCAGACTCCAACTCGATATCCACGTGCTCATGCTTGAGCGCCGGCAAACCGACTTCCACCAAGCGCAAATTGCCCGACATCCCCAAATGGCTGATCAACGTGCCCACTTCAGCATTGATCAACAGGTACTTGGCCCGCCGCTCCACCAGCACGATGCGCTGCCCCGACAGGCGCACATCCAGGTCTTCCGGGATCGGCCAGCGCAAGCGCCGCTCACGCACCACCACCCGGCTGACACGTTGGCCTTCCAAATGCGGCGCAATCCCGCGGCGGGTCGTTTCGACTTCGGGTAACTCGGGCATGTGTACCTCTTGATTAAAGGGTCAGTGGGCGCCCAGTTCACGAATGGACAGCTTCAGGCTTTCAAAGTCGTAGTCCGACAAGCCCACGTAATCCAGCACCAGATGGCCGATGGCATCCCACTCATGGTCCGCCGACTGGTTACCCAGCACGCGGCAGGACGAGCAGATGTGCTCGGCCATCTTGAGGATCGCCAGCAGGTTTTTAAGTTGCGGGTTGCGCGATGACTCATCGCTGAAGATCGCCAGGGCGTTGTGGTGGTTGGCGATCGCGTCGGTCACATGCTCCGGCAGGCGCCAGGATTTGGCGGTGTAGTAACCCACCACGGCATGGTTGGTGTTGAACGCGTGGTTCTCGGTGTCGACCACCCGACAATCCGGGCCGGCATTGGCATACGCCTGCTCCAGCACCGCCATGTAGTTGGGGAAGCGCTTGAGCATCAGCGGCACGCCGCAATCGTGGAACAGGCCCAAGGCATAGGCCTCGTCGACCGCTTGCGAGCCGGTGCGCTTGGCCAGGGTCAGGCAGGTCATGGCCACGTCCTGGGCGGTGTCCCAGAAGCGGTTGAGCGTAACGATGGTGTCGTCACTCATCTCGCCCTTGATCGACTGCGCGTTGATCAGGTTGATGACCGAGCGGCTGCCCAGCAGGTTCACCGCGCGCTGGATCGAGGCGATCTTGTTGCTCAGGCCGTAATACGGCGAGTTGACGATCTTCAGCAGCGCGCCGGACAGGCCCGGGTCCTGGGAGATCAACCGCGCGATCACTTCCAGGTCCGGGTCGGGCATGTACTGCTCCATCTGCAAATCCACCATGATTTGCGGTTGAGGCGGCACGCTGATGCCTTGCAGGGCCTGTTGGATCTGCTCGGCGGAAAGCTCTGGGGACATAAATACACACTCTGGACTAGGCGTGAATTCTAACCTTTATGAAGACCCGGCCGACACCCAAAAACCGAACTGGAACCGGATCAAACGTGGGAGCTGGCTTGTCGGGTCGCCGCACCGCTGCGAAAGCATCACCGCCGTACGTCAGATACACCGCGCCGTCCGCATCGCAGGCAAGCCAGCTCCCACAGAACAGCCGCACAACAGGGTATACTCCCGCTCTTTTTTCCGGAGCGACGTCATGTCCCTGCCAAGCCTGCGTCTCAAAGCCAACGCCGATCGTCGTTTGCGCAACGGCCACCTGTGGGTCTACAGCAACGAAATCGACGTGGCCGCCACCCCACTTCACGGCTTCCAGGCAGGCGACCAGGCTATCCTGGAAGCGGCCGGCGGCAAGACTTTGGGCATCGTGGCCATGAGCCCGAACAACCTGATCTGCGCCCGTCTGCTGTCGCGTGACATCAAGTTGCCGCTGGACAAGTCGTTGCTGGTGCACCGCATCAACGTCGCGCTGTCCCTGCGTGACCGCCTGTTCGACAAGCCGTTTTACCGCCTGGTCTACGGTGATTCCGACCTGTTGCCGGGCCTGGTGGTCGACCGTTTCGGCGACATCCTGGTGGTGCAGATCGCCTCGGCAACCATGGAAGCCCATAAGGAAGACGTGATCGCCGCGTTGACCCAAGTGCTCAAGCCAAGCGGCATCCTGTTCAAGAACGACTCCGCCGCGCGCGACGCCGAAGGCCTCAACCGCTACGTCGAAACCGTGTTCGGCCTGGTGCCGGAGTGGGTCGCGCTGGAAGAAAACGGCGTGAAATTCGAAGCCCCGGTGATCCAGGGCCAAAAGACCGGCTGGTTCTACGACCACCGCATGAACCGCGCACGCCTGGCCCCGTACGCCAAAGGCAAACGCGTACTCGACCTGTACAGCTACATCGGCGGCTGGGGCGTGCAAGCTGCGGCCTTTGGTGCCAGTGAAGTGTTCTGCGTCGACGCCTCAGCCTTCGCCCTCGACGGCGTAGAGCGCAACGCTGCGCTGAACGGGGTTGCCGAGAAGATGACCTGCATCGAAGGCGACGTGTTCGAAGCCCTGAAGGAACTCAAAGCCAGCGAAGAACGCTTCGACGTGATCGTCGCCGACCCACCGGCCTTCATTAAACGCAAAAAAGACATGAAGAACGGCGAAGGCGCCTACCGCCGCCTGAACGAGCAAGCCATGCGCCTGCTCAGCAAGGACGGCATCCTGGTCAGCGCCTCGTGCTCCATGCACCTGCCGGAAGACGACCTGCAGAACATCCTGCTGACCAGCGCCCGTCACCTGGACCGCAATATCCAGATGCTCGAACGCGGCGGCCAGGGCCCGGACCATCCGGTGCACCCGGCGATTGCCGAGACGCGTTATATCAAGAGCATTACGTGCCGGTTGTTGCCTAATAGCTGATAACAGGATGGTTCCCGTAGGAACAGTCAACGACTGATCCTACGGGCCTTTCAGCTATTTCCTACTGCCACTTCCATTGACTTCCCTTACCGCCAAACCGACTCTCTCCCCCCCAACAAGGAAGGATAGAGTGGTCCGGTCGATGCCTATTAGTACAGCCACATCAAACAAGTCATATTTCATCGTACTGTTGATGACCATGACGCTGCTCGCCGTCTTCCCCCTCGACGTAGTCCTGCCATCCTTTCCCGCCCTCTCCAATCACTTTGGCCACACGCCTTCAGAAATCGCCCAGTCCGTCAGTATTTTTGCCATTGGCCTGGCCGTCTCGTTGCTGCTGATAGGTCCGTTGTCTGACATGTTCGGCCGCAAAAAACTGCTGCTGGCAGGCATTGCTTTATCGGCGTTGGGTGCAGCCGGTTGTTTGCTGGCTCCGGATTTCAGTTGGTTTATCGGCTTTCGCGTGGTTCAGGCCGTAGGGTGCGGGGCGTTTGCCCTGTCGCAGGCGCTGATCCAGGACTTGTTTACAGGACGGGAACTGCAGCGGATTCGAATCTGGATGACCACTGCCGGCGGAGTGTTCATCTCAAGCTCGCCACTGATGGGCACCTGGCTGCAAATTTATGGCGGCTGGCAGGCGAGTTTTTACGTGTTTATCGTGTTGGCCATAGTGGTGTGGCTCTGGTCCGCACACCTGCTGCACGACTCGCGCAGCAGCCATCGCCCTTCACCGCTACAGTTCTTCAGCGGCTATTGGCTGCTGTTTTCCGACCTCCGTTTCGTCAGCTATTGGCTGATTTCCGCCCTGGCCTTTGCCTGCCATTTCTCGTTTATCGTGATGTCGCCCCTGATCTTCATGGAGCGTTTGAACCTGTCGACCTATCAATTCGCCTGGGCATTGCTGCTGTACGGCGCAGCCTACGTCTGCGGCGGAGTGATTGCCAGTTTCCTGCATCGCAAAATGGACGCCGACCGGCAAATCAACACCGGCCTGTTGCTGATCACTGTGTCAGGCCTGGTCATGCTCTGGCTGGCCTGGCAGTTCGGCCTGTCGGCCGCCACGGTGCTGATCCCGATGTTGATCTGCACAGCCGGCACCACCATCTGTCGACCCATCGCCAACTCCAAGGCCATGAGCCTCTACCCGCAACTGGCTGGCACGGCGACCTCTGCCGGTAGCTTGCTGATTTTCATGTGCGGCGGCCTGATCAGCCTGGTGATCAACCTGGCCACCACCAACCTGACCACCGCGCTAGCCCTGTGCTTTCTAATCCTGAGTGCCGCCGGGCTCGCCCTGAATGCGCTGATCAAACGACGCCCACACGTCCTGTAGCCGCTATCTTCACGGTTTCGATCATTCCCTCCAGCCACCAGCGGTGTAGAATCGGCCTATTCATCGCCAGTCATCCCCCGGCGGGTTTATGAGCTCGAGGCCCAAGCAAGCGGCGATCCCGCGACGCGAGTGGCAACTTTTGGACACCACGGCCATTTTTCGGGTGTTCCAGACGTCAATAGAAGCTCACTCCCCAGTAGTACCTGATTAGTAGTTACCTGATTAGCCGCCCGGAGTGCTCCATGCCAGATTACCGCTCGAAAACATCCACCCACGGCCGCAACATGGCCGGCGCCCGCGCACTGTGGCGTGCCACGGGGATGAAAGATGACGACTTCAAGAAGCCGATCATCGCGATTGCCAACTCGTTCACCCAGTTCGTACCGGGCCACGTCCACCTCAAGGACCTGGGCCAACTGGTCGCCCGCGAAATCGAACGCGCCGGTGGCGTAGCCAAGGAATTCAACACCATCGCCGTGGATGACGGCATCGCCATGGGCCATGACGGCATGCTGTATTCGCTGCCGAGCCGCGAGATCATCGCCGACTCCGTGGAATACATGGTCAACGCCCACTGCGCCGACGCCATCGTGTGCATTTCCAACTGCGACAAGATCACCCCTGGCATGTTGATGGCCGCCCTGCGCCTGAACATCCCGGTGATCTTCGTCTCCGGCGGCCCGATGGAAGCCGGCAAGACCAAGCTCGCCTCCCACGGCCTCGACCTGGTCGACGCCATGGTCATCGCCGCCGATTCCAGCGCTTCTGACGAGAAGGTCGCGGAATACGAACGCAGCGCCTGCCCGACCTGCGGTTCGTGCTCCGGCATGTTCACCGCCAACTCGATGAACTGCCTGGTGGAAGCCCTGGGCCTGGCCTTGCCGGGCAACGGCTCCACGCTGGCCACCCACAGCGACCGCGAACAGCTGTTCCTGCAGGCCGGCCGCACCATCGTCGAGCTGTGCAAGCGTTACTACACCGAAAACGATGAGTCGGTGCTGCCGCGCAATATCGCCAACTTCAAGGCGTTCGAAAACGCCATGACCCTGGACATCGCCATGGGCGGTTCCACCAACACCATCCTGCACTTGCTGGCCGCCGCGCAAGAAGCCGAGATCGACTTCGACCTGCGCGACATCGACCGCCTGTCCCGTCACGTGCCGCAACTGTGCAAAGTCGCGCCGAACATCCAGAAGTACCACATGGAAGACGTGCACCGCGCCGGCGGGATCTTCTCGATCCTCGGCTCGCTGGCCCGTGGCGGTCTGTTGCACACCGACCTGCCTACCGTGCACAGCAAATCCCTGGCCGAAGGCATCGCCAAGTGGGACATCACCCAGACTGACGACGAAGCGGTGCATCACTTCTTCAAGGCCGGCCCGGCGGGTATCCCGACCCAAACCGCGTTCAGCCAGTCGACCCGCTGGGAAACCCTGGACGACGACCGTGAAAACGGCTGCATCCGCAGTGTCGAGCACGCTTACTCGCAAGAAGGCGGCCTGGCCGTGCTGTACGGCAACATCGCCCTCGACGGCTGCGTGGTGAAAACCGCCGGTGTGGATGAATCCATCCACGTGTTCGAAGGCCGCGCCAAGATCTACGAAAGCCAGGACAGCTCGGTACGCGGCATCCTTGCCGACGAAGTGAAAGAAGGCGACATCGTGATCATCCGCTACGAAGGCCCGAAAGGCGGCCCGGGTATGCAGGAGATGCTCTACCCGACGTCCTACCTGAAGTCCAAGGGCCTGGGCAAAGCCTGCGCCTTGCTGACCGACGGGCGTTTCTCTGGCGGTACTTCGGGCCTGTCCATCGGCCACGCCTCGCCGGAAGCTGCTGCCGGCGGTGCGATTGGTCTGGTACAGGATGGCGACAAGGTGCTGATCGACATTCCGAACCGCTCGATCAACCTGCTGATCAGTGACGAAGAACTGGCTGCACGCCGCGTCGAGCAGGACAAAAAAGGCTGGAAGCCGGTGGAGAAGCGTCCGCGCAAAGTCACCACCGCGTTGAAAGCCTATGCCCTGCTGGCCACCAGTGCCGACAAAGGTGCTGTGCGTAACAAGGCGATGCTTGACGGCCTGTAAGCCCCGCCCATAAAAATGCCCCGCCACGTGCGGGGCATTTTTTTTGCCTGAAGAAAATCCCCCAGACTACAGAGATCAACTGTGGGAGCTGGCTTGCCTGCGATGGCGGTGGGCCAGCCGACTCATGTATGGCCTGGCACACTGCTTTCGCGAGCAAGCCCGCTCCCACACTTGACCGAGTTCCAACATGAGCATGCGGTCGAATGTGGGAGCGGGCTTGCTCGCGAAGCAGGCGCCTCGGTATTACTGAATCTCGTCAGGTTTCACGATCACCCAGTTTTTATCCGCCGTCACCGGCAGCCCTTCCTTGGCCTGCGCCGCCGCGTGCTTGGCCATCATCCCGTTAAGCTGGGTCATGTATTTGTCCTTGCGGTTGATCCACAAGTGAACACCGCCCTTGGCCACGTCCACATCGTGGAACAGCATGTAGCCGTCGCTGGTCGGCGTATCACCGCCGACGATCACCGGCTTTTTCCACTCGTCGATGTAAGTCAGGATCGCTGCGTGCTTACCCGCCATCCACGTCGCCGGCGTCCACAGGTACGGGGTGAGTTCGAGGCCAAGGTTGGCCTTCTCGTCATATTTGCCCGCAGTGATCTGCTTACGCGCCGTGGTCAGCTCGCCAGTCTTGCGGTCTTTGAGCAAGGTGCTCACGCCAATCACGTTCTCGGGTTTGACGTTGTAGCCGTACTTAGGGTCGGCGGCGACCATGCGCACCAACTCCTCGGAGGCGGCGGTCATCACATACACTTCGATGCCGTTTTCCATCAGCTTGTTGTACAGCTCGGCCTGGCCGGTGAAGACTTTCGGCGGCTGTACCTCGGATTTCTTCACCACGTCGCCTTCAAAATAGGTGACCGGCACCGGCTTGCCGGAAGCCATCAGCTCGTCCACCTGGACCTTGAGTTCCTTGAGGGTGAAGCCCGAGAAAATCTGCGCAACCCATGGGTAGCAAACCATGTCGTCGACTTCGCAGAGGCGATAGTAGTAGCTGAACAAGCTTTCCTTGTGGTCGGCGGTGTCCTTGAACGGCATCAGCTTCAGGGACGGGTCCATGCTCTCGCGGGTGATCAGGCCCTTGTTTTCCATGTAGGGCAGCAAGGACTCTTCGAGGTCGTAGCGGTAACTGGTGTTGTCCATGTCGAACACCGCGAAGTTACCCTTGTTGGCATTCGCGGCGATCATCTTGTTCAGTTGCTCGGCGGCGGGCGCCGGCCAGTGTTTCAACTCGGTGGCGGCAAATGCCTGGCTGACGAGGCCGAGGCAGAAGGCAGCGGCAAGTAGTTTTGGCGCGAGCTTCATAAGCGTTTTATCCCTGAGTGAAAGACATCGACGCTAACAAATCTGTATGACAGTTATCGCCCGAGCACGACCGCTTGCGTCGTGATAACGCCAAGGGCATGTGCCTGAGCGCCAAATGCTTATTCCAAAAACGACAGTCGACATTCCATATTGGTATTAAATCAATATATTTCAAACTGTTAGGCTTCCCGGTTCGCAATCGCAGGCTCGCGCGATTGGCTGCCTTCTCAACGGAGCTTCAATGAATCTGCCCCTGATTCTCAACTTACTGGTGTTCGTGGCCCTGTTGCTGGGCCTGGCACAAACCCGTCGCACCAACTGGAGCCTCGCCAAGAAGGTGCTGTTTGCCCTCGTCTTGGGCGTGGTGTTCGGTACGGTGCTGCACACCCTTTATGGCGACGGCAACCCGGTGCTCAAGGCCTCGATCAGCTGGTTTGATCTGGTCGGCAATGGCTACGTGCAATTGCTGCAAATGATCGTGATCCCGCTGGTGTTCGCCTCGATCCTCAGTGCCGTGGCGCGCCTGCATAACGCCTCGTCCCTGGGCAAGATCAGCTTCCTGACCATCGGCACGCTGCTGTTCACCACCGCGATTGCGGCGCTGATCGGTATCGGCCTGACCAACCTGTTCGGCCTCACCGCCGAGGGCCTGGTGGCCGGCACCCAGGAAATGGCACGCCTGCAAGTGATCCAGAGCGATTACGCCGGCAAGGTGGCCGACCTGAATATCCCGCAGCTGCTGCTGTCGTTCGTGCCGGCCAACCCGTTTGCAGATCTTGCCCGCGCCAAGCCGACGTCGATCATCAGCGTGGTGATTTTCGCCGCATTCCTGGGGGTTGCCGCGCTGCAACTGCTCAAGGATGACGTGGAAAAGGGCCAGAAAGTGCTCAACGCCATCGACACTCTGCAAGCCTGGGTAATGCGTCTGGTGCGCCTGGTCATGAAGCTGACGCCTTACGGTGTGTTGGCACTGATGACCAAAGTGGTCGCCGGCTCCAACCTGCAAGACATCATCAAGCTCGGCAGCTTTGTGGTGGTTTCGTACCTGGCACTGGGCCTGATGTTTGTGGTGCATGGCCTGTTGCTGTCGCTGGCAGGGATCAACCCGCTGCGGTTTTTCCGCAAGGTCTGGCCGGTGCTGACGTTTGCCTTCACCAGCCGCTCCAGCGCAGCCGCCATTCCGCTGAGCATTGAAGCGCAGACTCGTCGCCTGGGTATCCCGCAGTCCATCGCCGGGTTTGCCGCCTCGTTTGGCGCGACCATCGGCCAGAACGGTTGCGCCGGTCTCTATCCGGCCATGCTGGCGGTGATGGTCGCACCGACCGTGGGCATCAACCCGCTGGACCCACTGTGGATCGCAACATTGGTGGCGATTGTGACCCTGAGTTCGGCCGGTGTGGCAGGCGTGGGCGGCGGTGCGACCTTCGCCGCGCTGATCGTGCTGCCGGCGATGGGCTTGCCGGTGTCACTGGTGGCGCTGCTGATTTCCGTGGAACCGTTGATCGACATGGGCCGCACGGCGTTGAACGTGAATGGTTCGATGACCGCCGGGGCGATTACCAGCCAGATCATGGGGCAGACGGATAAAGCGCTGCTGGATGCTGATGAGCATGCTGAATTAGCGCAGGTCTGATAGACCGCTATCGCAGGCAAGCCAGCTCCCACAGTTGAATCGGTTTCCTCAGGAGAACTCGGTCAACTGTGGGAGCTGGCTTGCCTGCGATGCTTTTAAGCTTTTTCCCAGACTTCGAAGTTGTAGGCAGGCTTATCGCCTTCAGCCAGGTTCTCGACGTTTGACACCAGCTTCCATTGGTTCAAATCAAACTCCGGAAACCAGGCATCGCCTGCCGGGCTCAACGCCACCCGCGTCAAATACAGGCGATCCGCCTGCTCCAGCCCTTGCGCATACAACTGCGCACCGCCGATCAGCATCAGCTCATCCACGCCCTGTTCCAGCGCCCAGGCTTCTGCCCGCTCAACCGCCGCGTCCAGTGACGGAAAAACTTCCGCACCTTCCAGCGCCAAGCCGGTCTGACGGCTGACCACAATGTTCAGGCGCCCCGGCAACGGTCGGCCCAAGGAATCCCAGGTCTTGCGCCCCATAATGATCGGCTTGCCGAGCGTGGTGGCCTTGAAATATTTGAAATCCCCCGGCAAATGCCAGGGCATGCTGTTGTCGACGCCGATCACGCGGTTTTCACCGAGGGCTGCGATCAGGCTTAAAGGGAGAGTTTTTTTCATGCCGACGAGAATACCAGAGCCACGAGTCTGCGGTTATGCTCCAAGCTCACTTGCTCAACAGGACGGCGCGTGACTGCTCTGAACCCGCTGCATACACTTTGGCTGACCGAAACCGTACGCCTGCGCGAAGAACACGCAGGCCCTTTGGAAGACCTGGAAGCCAACCGCCTGGCCCGCACGGCCGGTGGCGATTTGCCCACGCGCATCCAACAGCGCGCCCTGCATCTGGCCGAGCGCGACGGGCTGACGGCCGCCCTCAGCCGCTGGCTGCAAGGCGCGCGTTTGGCGTTGGTGCTGCTGGCGGTAGTCGCCGTGATCAGTGGTGCCGGGCTGGCCTTTGCCGCCTTGGGCAACGGCCTGACGCCGGTGAATGTGTTCTGGGCCTTGGGCAGCCTGCTCGGCTTGAACCTGATCCTGTTAATCAGCTGGGCGTTGGGCTTGCTGTTTGCCGGTGAACACGGCGCCAGCCTCGGGCGGCTGTGGTTGTGGCTCAGCGAAAAACTTGCCCGCGATGCCAGGGCCGCACAATTAGCCCCTGCGCTGCTGTTGTTGTTGCAGCGCCAGAAACTCAATCGTTGGGCCGTGGGTGTGCTGGTCAACAGCCTGTGGTTGCTGGCGCTGCTCAGCGCCATGGTGATTCTGCTGACACTGCTGGCCACGCGGCGCTATGGTTTTGTGTGGGAAACCACCATCCTCGGCGCCGATACTTTTGTCGCCGTGACCCAAGCCCTCGGCAGCCTGCCCGCCTTGCTCGGTTTTAATGTGCCGACGGTGGAGATGATCCGCGCCAGTGGCGACTCGGCCCTGAATATCGAAAGCGCCCGCCAGGCCTGGGCCGCTTGGCTGGTAGGCGTGCTGCTGGTGTATGGCCTGCTGCCCCGATTGCTCCTCGCGCTGCTGTGTTTGTGGCGCTGGAAGCACGGCCGCGCTGCGTTGCGCCTGGACCTCAACCTGCCCGGCTACAGCCAACTGCGTGAACGCCTGATGCCCAGCAGTGAACGGCTGGGCGTCAACGACGCCGCGCCCGAACAACTGCACCACGTCACTGGCGGCATCAGCGAACTGGAAAGCGACGGCGCCCTGCTGGTGGCCATCGAACTCGACGGTCAGCACCCGTGGCCGCCCAAGCTGCCGAACAGCGTCAAGAACGCCGGCATCCTCGACAGCCGCGAATCGCGCAACAAACTGCTGGAACAACTCACGCGCTTCCCGCCCGCACGCCTGGCCATTGCCTGTGACCCGCGCCGCTCGCCGGATCGCGGCAGCCTGGCGCTGATCGCCGAGCTGGCCCGCAGCGCCACCGCCACCCGCGTATGGCTGTTGCAAGCGCCACCCGGCCAAGCGCTGGACGCCGAGCGCCTGGGCGACTGGCACGCCGCGCTGCAACAGCTGGAGCTGCCGTTCGCCGACTGTGCGCCGCTGAACTGGCTGGAGACCGGTCATGACTAAACCGCTGACTAACCCCCTGAAGCTCGCCGTGGTCGGCCACACCAATGTCGGCAAGACCTCGCTGCTGCGCACGCTGACCCGCGATGTGGGCTTTGGCGAAGTCTCCCATCGCCCCAGCACCACGCGGCATGTCGAAGGCGCGCGCTTGTCGGTAGACGGCGAAGCCTTGCTGGAGCTGTACGACACGCCCGGCCTGGAAGATGCCATCGCCCTGCTCGATTACCTCGAACGCCTGGACCGACCCGGCGAACGCCTCGATGGCCCGGCTCGATTGGTGCGGTTCCTGGAAGGCAGCGAAGCCCGCCAGCGTTTCGAACAGGAAGCCAAGGTGCTGCGCCAACTGCTGGCCTCGGACGCCGGTTTGTACGTGATCGACGCACGCGAACCGGTGCTGGCCAAGTACCGCGACGAGCTGCAAGTGCTGGCCAGTTGCGGCAAGCCGTTGCTGCCGGTGCTCAACTTCGTCAGCAGCAGCGACCACCGCGAGCCGGACTGGCGCGAAGCCTTGGCCCGCCTCGGCCTGCATGCGCTGGTGCGCTTCGACAGCGTGGCGCCGCCGGAAGACGGCGAACGCCGCTTGTATGAAAGCCTGGCCCTGTTGCTGGAAAACGCACGGCCGCAGTTGGAACGCCTGATCCTCGATCAGCAAGCCCAACGCCAGGCCCGCCAGCAAAGCGCTGCACGCTTGATCGCCGAGCTGTTGATCGACTGCGCAGCGTGCCGACGCAGCGTGGCCACTGAGGATGAACAGCAAGCCATCAGCGACTTGCGCAAGGCTGTGCGCCAGCGCGAGCAAAAGTGTGTGGAAGCGTTGCTCAAACTGTTCGGCTTCCGCCCACAGGACGCCGCCGCCAGCGACTTGCCACTGCTGGACGGGCGCTGGGGCGATGATTTGTTCAACCCGCAAACCCTCAAGCAACTCGGCGTGCGCGTCGGTGGCGGGATCGCCGCAGGTGCCGCCGCCGGCGCGGGCGTGGATTTATTGGTCGGCGGCCTGACCCTCGGCGCCGCCGCCCTCGCCGGTGCGATCGCCGGTGGTGCGCTGCAAACCGCACGCAGCTACGGCAGTCGTCTGCTGGGCAAGATCAAGGGCCAGCGCGAGCTGACCGTTGACGACAGCGTGCTGCGCCTGCTCGCCCTGCGCCAACGTCAATTGCTCAAAGCCCTGAACCTGCGCGGCCATGCGGCGACACACAGCATCAAAGTCGACACACCCCAGGACAAAACCTGGCGCGAAGGCAAGTTGCCGGAGGCCCTGCACAAGGCCCGTGCCCACCCGCAGTGGTCGTCGCTCAACCCTCACGCCAAACTCAGCCAGGCCGAGCGCCAGGACCAGCTTGAGGTGTTGGCAAACACACTCAATGACGCGGCGTTCAAGGCGTCGTGATGGACGGCGCGTGCCAATTGAACTTCAAGAACGTATCGGCGAGTTCTTGCACCAAGCCCTGGTCGACGTCATTGATGACGCCGTCATGGTTAATATCGAAGTGAATGTTCCACTCCAGTGCCCCATCATTATCAAAGTCATACGCAGCGTTCCACATGACCTGGGTTTTATCGCAAGGGGTGCCTTCGCCCTCATGCACGTGCAGGCGGACCGTATCGGGCGTGCCATCTTTATAAAAATCTTCGGTATAGACCTGCAGGTAGCGCGATGAGGCCAACCCACTGTTGAACCAGTTGAGCTTCAGATACGCACCGGCAAACTGATACAGCAGCGTATGGTCTGCATCGCTTTCCACCCCATCTTGGGTGACGTCCCCCAGGTGGAAATCAGTGCAGCCGTCTTCGATGAGGTCGAGCGCAACAGCGCGGTTAACGACAATGTCCTTGTTGTCGGCGCCGACCTCACAAAAGTGCAGCAAGACCGTATCCGGCCTGCCACTGCCAAAACGGTCTTGAGCAATCACCTTCAAATAGCGCATGGCGGCTTCCTAAAAAAGAATGAACCACCACGCTAATTCATGCCTCGCGCCCTCACCAGCGCACACAATCGATGCGCGCTGTAAGAAAGCTCGACAAAGGTCGCCCCTTAACGCCAGTTGAACTTCAGATACAGATTGGCCATTGATTGCAGCGCCTTTAGATCCATGGTGTCGAACAGTTCAAGGGGCAGCGCTTCGTCGTCCAGTTGCATCACGCCTTTACCAAGGCTATCGCAGGCGGTGACGCTGAATTTCAGACGTTGTTTTTCAATCATGGGTTTGTCGTTCTGATAGAGATCCAGGCGGACTTCGGCGGGGTCGCCTGCGACGGTGAAACGACTCACATAAAAGTTGATCGAGCGGTTGGGCATCGGTGGACGGCAGAGCCAATTCACTCTCAATACGGCATTGGCAAAATCCTTGAGTAACTCCCTGTCCTTCTCCCCCGAGACACCGTTGCCATCGATGTCACCGGTGATCTGGTAATCGACCCGGCCATCCGCCGATACATCGACGGCTGTGGCCTGGCGCACCCGCTCATCCGGCAACTTTGGCGTGCGTAGAAAAAACAGAAGCTCCACGGTATCCGCCAAAGCATTGGCACTTTGATCCTTCACGGCAACTCTCAAATAACGCATCTAAATCGCTCCCTTAATCAGAGGGCGTACTTTACTGAGTGCGCGGACGTTGACTCCATGCGCTGCGTCCGTGTCCTCGGTCGGAATTACGTCATTCTTATGCAGGCAACGTCAGTAGCCGCTGAGCCTTGAACTTCAATACCTCCAGGTTCAGTACCGGCACGTGGATTTCCTTGGCCTGTTCATCCCAGTGGCGCATGCGCAGGCTGACCTCACACAGCGGGTCTTGTTCAAAAGCCCGGGCCTCTTCGGCCGTCATCACGCCGCCCTGATAACCCAGGGTGCGTCGGCTGGCCTCGCTCAGGCGGGCGTAGTAGTCCGGCTGGCTGAAGGTCAGGTAGCGCTTGGCCTGCACGTGATACTCCACCAGCCTGGCCATGCGCTCGCTGAAACCTGCGCGGCGCAGATAATCCGCGCCGAGCCGCTCGTGGCTGACCACTCCATAACCGCCCATGTTCTCGCCGCCCTGCCCGCAGAGATGCCCGATGTCGTGGAAAAACGCTGCCAATACCACCTCATCGTCGAAGCCTTCGGCCATGGCCAACTGCGCGGCCTGGGACATGTGCTCGATCTGCGACACCGGCTCACCGATGTAATCGGCCGCGCCGTGCTGTTCGTACAAGCCGAAGACTTCGGCGATTACCTGGTCCGGGTTCATCATGCGCTCCCCCACAATGCTGTGATATTTCGCTCGGCCATCGCCGGCCCCACGCTCATGCCCACGCCGGAATGCATCAACGCCGCGCTCACACCCGGCGCCGCACGCAGAAAGGAAAACGGTGCCGGGCCGCGTGAGCCATAAACACCCTGCCAGCGTTCCACCACCTGGATTTTGCAGCCCAGCGTCTGCTCCGCCAGCTCGATCAGCCAGTCATCGACTTGCTCGGCATTGAACGGCGATGCATCGCTGCCGTAGTCATGGGAGTCGCCGATGATCAACTCGCCATGGGGCGTCGGGCTGATCAGCAAGTGAATGCCGTGTTCTTGTAAATGCGGCGCTTCGCGCAGGATCTGTGCCTGCACTGGCGCGGCTTCCGGCAAGTCGGCAAACGCGCCGTAATGCACGCAACTAAGGCCCGTGAGCAATGCGTGTTGCAGGTTCAGGTTGACCGCCGGCCGGGCCCGCAGCATTTGCAGGCGGCAAATGCTCGGGTTGAGCTCGGCCATCGGTTCCGCCAGCAAAGTCTGGTAGTCATGGCCGGAGCACACGACCACCTGCTCGCCGCGAAAACTGCCTGCGGTGGTGTGCACTTGACCAGGCTCAACGTCACGCACCAGGGTGGAGAAGTAAAACTGCACGTTCAGTTCCTGGGCCAGGTAATTGATCAGCGCCGGGATCGCCTCGCGCGAATACAGTTGCTGATCATCCTTGCCATGCAGCGCCGCGCGGTGATGGCGGAACTGGCCGCCATACAGGTCTTTCATCGCCGCGCCTTGCAGCAGCTCGACGGTGTAGCCGTGCTCCTGCGCCCGGCCGCCGCAGAAGGCTTGCAGCAGATGCTCTTCGGCTTCGGTGCGGGCGAACAGGTAAGAGCCGTTGCGCTTGAGCTGGATACCGGCCACCTGTGCCCAGTGCGCCCAGATATCGCGGCTTTCCAGCGCCAGGTCGAGCATTTGGCCAGGGGGTTGGCCGGTGACCAGTGCCTGGCCGAAGTTGCGCACGGAGGCGCCCAGCGGTGTGGCGCTGCGTTCGAAGACCTTGACCTTGAGGCCGCGTTTGGCGGCGGCGTAGGCGTGGGACAGGCCGAGGATGCCGGCGCCGATGATCAGCAGATCGCTACTCATGTGTTCCTCTCGTTCCCACGCTCTGCGTGGGAATGCATCCAGTGACGCTTTGCGTCACGACTTCCAAGAGCGGACGCGGAGCGTCCAGGGCGGCATTCCCACGCGGAGCGTGGGAACGATCATCATCAGTTACTGCTTCTCGGACTTGCCGTCATAGCGCTTGCGCCATTCGGTCAGGATGCTGTCGCGGTTTTTCGAGGCCCAGGCGAAGTCGTTCTTGATCAGACGTTGTTCGTAGTCAGCCGGCAATTCGGTCTGCGGCTTGGCGATACCCGGCTGGGCGAGGACGGCGAAGTTGTCTTTGTACAGCTCCATCGCCGCGGGGCTGGCGGAGAAGTCGGCCAGTTTTTTCGCGGCGTCGGCGTGGCTGGTGCCCTTGATCACGGCAGTCGCTTCGATGTCCCAGCCCAAGCCTTCCTTGGGCAGGATGATGTCCAGCGGCGCGCCTTGGCGTTTAAGCTGCACGGCCGGGTATTCAAAGGAAATACCAATCGGGAATTCCCCGGAAGCCGCCAGCTTGCACGGCTTGGAACCGGAGTGAACGTACTGGCCGATGTTCTGGTGCAGGTCGTCCATGTACTGCCAGCCCTGCTTCTCGCCGAAGGTCTGCAGCCAGGCGCTCACATCCAGAAAGCCGGTGCCGGACGACGCCGGGTTGGGCATCACGATCTTGCCCTTGTACTCAGGCTTGGTCAGGTCTTGCCAGCTCACTGGCTTGGTCAGGCCCTGTTTCTCGGCTTCGACGGTGTTGAAGCAGATGGTCGCAGCCCACACGTCCATGCCGACCCAGGCCGGTGGGTTGGCGGCGTCGCGGTAGTTTTTGCCGATCTTGTCCAGATCCTTGGGCGCGTAGTTATCCAGCATGCCTTGCTGGTCGAGGATCGCCAGGCTGGACGCCGCCAGCCCCCACACCACATCCGCCTGGGGCCGGGCTTTTTCGGCCAGCAGCTTGGCGGTGATGATGCCGGTGGAGTCACGCACCCACTTGATGTCGATATCCGGGTTGGCTTTTTCGAAGGCCTGCTTGTAGGTCTTCAACTGCTCGGCTTCGAGGGCCGTGTACACCGTCAACTCGGTTTTGGCGGCAAAGGCATTCAGGCTGAATGCGCTGAGCAGAGCAGCGGCCAGGGCCAAGGGCTTGAACATGGAGCACCTCCTTCAGGGATTTTTATTGGCCGGGCGCGGTTTGGCGCCAGGCTTGGGAGCGGCGCAAGGCGCCACGTGAAGCCCACGCCAGCAGCAGCGAGACGCCGGCCGACGTGAACAGGATCAGGGTCGACATGGCCGCAGCGCCGCCCACATTGCCGGCGTCGTCCATGTTCAACACGGCGACGGCGGCGAGGATCGTGTCGGGGCTGTAGAGGAAGATCGCGGCGGACACGGTGGTCATCGCCGACACAAACAGGTAGCGCACAATGTCCAGCAACGCGGGCAGGCAGATCGGCACGGTGACACGCAGATAGTGGCGGTACAGCGGCGCCTTGAGGGACAGCGCGGCGGCTTCGAACTCGGCATCCAACTGGCGCAGCGCCGTGGTTGCGGTCATTTGCGCGGTGGTCAGGTAGTGCGCAATGGTGCACACCACCAGCAAGGTCATGGTGCCGTAGAACACATGCAGCGGGTTGCCGTTGAGGTTGAAGAAGAACACGTAACCCAGGCCCAGCACCAAGCCCGGCACAGCCATCGGCACAAAGCTGAGCATACGCAGCGCCAGGTTCAGGCCTTTCTGGCCCTTGGTCTTTTCCATCAGGTAGGCGCCGGTGAAGATCAGCACACTGCCGATCAGCGCAGTGCACAGGGCCATGGTCAGGCTGTTGCGATAGGCCAGCCAGCCGCCGCCGGCCGTGTCTTCAAACTGGTAGTGATTGAGCGATAACGACAGGTTGTAGGGCCAGAACTTCACCAGCGAGGAGTACACCGCCATGCCGAACACCAGCAGCAACACGGCGCAAATCAACAGCACAATCGCCAGGTAGCAGCCATCCCTTAGGCGCGATGGCGCCGGCTGGAACACTTGGGCGCGGCCGCTCATGGCATCACCCTGACGGCGGCGCAGCCAGGCATCCACAGCAAAGCTGAACAGCGCCGGCAACAGCAACACCATGCCGATCAACGCGCCGCGACCGAACTGTTGCTGGCCGACCACCGCCTTGTAGGCTTCCAGCGCCAGCACCTGATAGTCGCCACCCACTACCACGGGCACGCCGAAGTCGGTGATGGTCAGCGTAAACACCAGGCAAAACGCCGCGAATACCGCCTGACGCGTGGCCGGCCAGGTAATGCTGCGAAACGCCCGGGCGGAGCTTGCGCCCATGCTGGAGGCGGCATCGAACAGGCGCGCATCCGCCAGGGACAGCGCCGACAGCAAAATCATCAAGGCGTGTGGGAAGGTGTAGATCACTTCACCCAGCACAATGCCCCAGAAGCCGTAGATATTGTCCGAAAGCAAACCACGCAACATGCCCTGGTTGCCGAACAGATAGACCAGCGCAATACCCGGCAACATCGACGGGGCCATCAATGGCAGCAGTGACAGGCCGCGCCAGATCGGCTTGCCGGGGATCAGCGTGCGTTGCAGCGCGTAGGCAAACAGGTAGGCCAGCGGTACGACGATGGCCGCCACGCTCAGGGACACTTTCAGGCTATTGCCCAACAACCAATGGAAGTTTTCACTGGTCACCAGTTCCCGTGCCGCGACCAGCCCGCCGCCCTGCCCGGCTTCGCTGCTGAAGCCGCGCCAGAAGATCGCCAGCAACGGCAACAACACCGCGATGCCCAACAGGAGTAACCAAAGCAGCTTGCCGCCGACCACAAAAATGCGGTCGCCAAGCTCAGCGCGGGAAACCTGACGAGCCACGTGGTCGGGTATCGGCAGACTCATATCGGCAGCCATCTCAGGCAAACACCTGCAGGCTGCGCGGCGGCAAAGCCACCCAGATATCCTGCGCGCCCAGGCGCGGCATGGCTTCGGGGGCCAGTTCGGCCAACAGCGGGTGGCCGGGCAATTGCTCCAGTTCAAAGCTCATGCGGCAACGGTTGCCGAGGAAGGTGATTTCGCGGACCTTGGCCGGAAACAGGTTTTCTTCATGCACCAGCGGGTTGACGCTGATGGCTTCCGGGCGGCAGAACAAGCGGCCGGACCTGGCCTTGCTGGCGCTGTCATCCAGGCGCATGTGCAGGCCGCCGACCTGGGCATGGCTGTCGCTGCTGCGGCTGAACGGCAGCCAGTTGCCCTGGCCGACAAACTCCGCCACAAACGGCGTGGCCGGGCGGTCGTAGATTTCCTGGGGCGTGGCGTACTGCTCGACCTTGCCGTTGTTCATCACGGCGATGCGGTCGGCCATCAGCATGGCCTCGTCCTGGTTGTGGGTGACCATCAGCGTGGTGATGCCCAGGCGCCGTTGCAGTTGACGCAGCTCGTTGCACAGATGCTCACGCACACGGGCGTCGAGGGCCGACATGGGTTCGTCCAGCAGCAGCAATGACGGCGCAGGCGCCAGGGCACGGGCCAGGGCCACGCGCTGTTGCTGGCCGCCGGAGAGTTGGCCGGGGTACTTTTTTTCGCTGCCGACCAGGCCGACCAGTTCGAGCATCTGCCCGACGCGCTTGCGCACTTCGTCGCGACCACTGCCGGTGAGGCCGTAGCCGATGTTCGCTTCGACGGTCAGGTTGGGAAACAGCGCGTAGGACTGGAACAGAATGCCGTAGTCCCGCGCCTGCGGCGGCAGCAGGGAAACATCGCGATTGCCCAGGTAAAGCTCACCGCTGTCCTGGCGCTCCAGGCCGGCGATGCAGCGCAGCAAGGTGGTCTTGCCGCAACCGGACGGGCCCAGCAGGCACACCAGCTCGCCGGCGGCGACTTCCAGGGACACGTTGTCCAGCGCGGTGAAGGCGCCGAAGCGTTTCTGGATACCGCGCACCTTCATTGACGCACCGGGTTGGGTCAGGGCTGTGTTCATGCAAGGCACCTCATCAAACTGATGAAGGCCATGCTAGGCGGGCAATGCGTCCCTCTTGTGGCAGAAAGGCAAAAGGCAGTGATAGTGGTATTGGTGGATTTGGGTGTAAGGCGATCGTTCCCATGCTCTGCGTGGGAATGCATCTTGTGACGCTCCGCGTCACCACACCCAAGAGCAGACGCGGAGCGTCCAGGGCGGCATTCCCACGCGGAGCGTGGGAACGATCAGAGTGGCGACATTTCCTGCGCCAACCCCAGAAACGCCGCCGGCAACCGTGCGCCTTTGCGCTCCTTGAGGCAGTACAAATACTCGGGAATCTGCGGTGCATTCTCGATGGTCAGCACCCGCAGTTGCGGGTCATGGGGCACTTCCTGGCGGGCAATGATGCTGATGCCGATATTGCGCAACACCGCCTCGCGAATCGACTCACGGCTGCCGATTTCCAGCAATGGTCCGTAACTCACGCCGGCGCTCTGCAACATCTCTTCAGTCAACCGCCGCGTGGTGGAGCCGGCTTCGCGCATCAGCAGCGTATGCCCGGCCAGCGCACTCAGTGGCACATGTTCAAGCTTGGCCAGGGGATGATTGCGATGCACCGCCAGCACCAGCGGGTCGGTGCCCAGCACGCGGCGGATCAGGCGTGGGTCTTCGAGCAGTTGCGAGGAGGCCGCGACGTCGACGCGGTAATCGTCCAGTGCTTCGAGCACCTGTTGGGAATTGCCGATTTCCACCGAGACGTCCACATGGGGCAGGCGTTCGCGAAAGGCTTTGACCAGATCGAGGATGTAGTACGGCGCCGTGGCGGCAATCCTTAAGGCGCCCTGAACCTGGCCGGTATTGCGCAGGAAAAACTCGATATCGGCTTCCTGTTGCAACAGCGTCTTGACCATCGGCAGCAAGCGCGCGCCGTCGTCGCTGACGGTGAGGCGGCGCCCGCCGCGGTAGAACAGTTCAACGCCGTATTGGCTTTCCAGGTTGCGAATCTGGGTGGTGACGGTGGGCTGGCTCAAGCCGAGTTTTTTCGCCGCCTGGGTAATGCTGCCCAGGCGGGCGACCATAAAAAACGCCTTTAACTCAGCACTCAGCACACCGCCCTCTCATCGTCTATTTGCGCAACAGGCGCAGACCATTGAACACCACCAGCAGGCTTACGCCCATGTCCGCGAACACTGCCATCCACATGGTCGCCATGCCCAGGAAAGTCACTGCCAGGAAGATCGCCTTGATCACCAACGCCAGGGCGATGTTCTGCTTGAGGATACTCGACGTTTGCCGCGACAGACGAATGAATGCCGGAATCTTGCGCAGGTCATCGTCCATCAACGCCACGTCGGCGGTCTCGATCGCCGTATCGGTGCCCGCTGCGGCCATGGCGAAACCAATTTCGGCACGGGCCAGCGCCGGAGCATCGTTGATGCCGTCGCCGACCATGCCTACCCGGCGGCCTTGGCCGTAGAGGGTTTCGATCGCTTGCAGTTTGTCGGTGGGCAACAGGTCGCCCTGGGCCTGATCGATGCCAACCTGCGCCGCAATCGCCTGGGCTGTGTGGGTGTTGTCGCCGGTGAGCATCAGGGTCTTGATGCCCAGTTCATGCAGTTGCTGGATGGCTTCGCGGCTGCTGTCTTTTACCGTGTCAGCCACGGCGAACAACGCCAGCGGACCGGACTTGTCGAGCAGCAGCACCACGGACTTGCCTTGTTTTTCCAGGGCGAACAGCTTTTCTTCCAGCGCGGGCGAGCACAGGCCCAGGTCCTCCACCAGACGGTGGTTGCCCAGGTGGTAGGTTTCGCCGTTGATGTCGCCACGCACGCCACGACCTGGCAGCGCCTCGAAGTTATCCACAACGTGGCTTGGCAGGTTTTTATCCACAGCTGCCTTGGCGATGGCCAGCGACACAGGGTGGTCGGAGCGCCCGGCCAGGCTGGCCGCCAGGGCGGGTGCGCTGTCTTCAACGTTGGGGAACAGCGCCAGGTAATCGGTTTGCACCGGTTTGCCGTGGGTGATGGTGCCGGTCTTGTCGAGGGCCAGGTAGTCGAGTTTGTAGCCGCCCTCCAGGTACACGCCGCCCTTGATCAGGATGCCTTTGCGCGCCGCAGCCGCCAGGCCGCTGACGATGGTCACCGGGGTGGAAATCACCAGGGCGCAGGGGCACGCGACCACCAGCAATACGAGGGCGCGGTAGATCCAGTCGAACCACACGCCGGCCATGAACAACGGTGGGATAATCGCCACGCCCAAGGCAAACAGGAAGACTGCCGGGGTGTAGATCTTCGAGAAGCTGTCGACAAAGCGCTGGGTCGGCGCCCGTGCGCCCTGGGCCTGTTCCACCGCGTGAATGATGCGCGCCAGGGTGGAATTGTTGGCCGCAGCGGTGACCTTGTATTCAAGGGAACCGGCCTGATTGATGGTGCCGGCGAAGACTTTATCGCCCACGGTCTTTTCAATCGGCAGGCTTTCACCGGTAATCGGCGCCTGATCGATGGTGGATTGGCCAGCGGTGACTTCACCGTCCAGGCCAATGCGCTCGCCGGGCTTTACCCGCACGATAGCGCCCAACTCAATGCTTTTTACTTCCTGTTCAAGCCACGAACCATCGGCCTGCTGCACCGTGGCCTGTTCCGGCGTCATTTGCATCAGGCCACTGATGGCATTACGTGCACGGTCCAGGGACTTGGCCTCGATCAGCTCGGCTACCGTGAACAGGAACATCACCATGGCCGCTTCCGGCCACTGGCCGATCAGGATCGCGCCCGTCACCGCGATGCTCATCAGCGCGTTGATGTTCAGGTTGAGGTTTTTCAGGGCGATCCAGCCCTTTTTATAGGTGGTGAGGCCGCCGCTGAGGATCGATACCAGTGCCACCAGGGCAATCACCCAGGTCGGCGCCACGCCGGTGAAATGCAGCACTTCGGCGCCCAGCGCGCCTACGCCGGACACCGCCAACGGCCACCAATGCTTCTTGGCAGGCGGCGCGGCGGCAGGCGTGCCCTCTTCAATAGGGTCGGCCTGCATGCCGATGGATTTGATCGCCGCGATGATCGGCGCAGTGCTCGGCAGGTCGTGGGTGACGCCGAGGATGCGGTTGATCAGGTTGAATTCCAGCTGCTGCACACCGGCGAGCTTGCCCAGTTTGTTCTGGATCAGCGTCTGTTCGGTGGGGCAGTCCATGGCTTCGATGCGGAAAGTGCTCAGGCGCGAGCCGGCTGTCGGCGCTTCGCTCAGCGTGACCACAGCGGGCGCTGCCTTGCTGGAACAGCAGGAATCGCCATGACTGCCATGCTCATGCTGTTTGACCGGGGTCAGCTTGGCGCCATGTTCGTGGCTATGTTCGGGGCTATGGTCATGATCATGGTCGTGGGGGTGATCATGTTTTTTCGGGGTGTGGATGGAATCGCTCATTCTGTCGCGTCCGTAAAGGTGCCTGTTGCCAAGTAAAGACCCTGTAGCCACTATAGGGTCAAGCACCCATTTGGAGATTGCTGCGATGAAGATCGGCGAATTGGCCAAACTGACCGATTGTCAGGTGGAAACCATCCGTTATTACGAGAAAGAAGGCCTGCTGCCGCCCCCGGCGCGCACCGATGCCAACTATCGCGTGTACACCCAGGCGCACACCGAGCGGCTGATCTTTATCCGCAACTGCCGCAGCCTGGACATGACGCTTGAAGAAATCCGCAGCCTGCTGGGGCTGCGCGACAGCCCTCAGGACCAGTGCGAGAGTGTGAATGCGTTGATCGACGAGCATATCCACCATGTAAAAGCGCGGATCGATGGGCTGTTGGCGTTGCAGGTGCAATTGCTCGACCTGCGCCAACGCTGCGGCGGCGGGCCGGATCTGGACCAGTGCGGGATTTTGCAGCGGCTGGAAGTCAGCGGCAGTGTGGCGGCCAGCGAGGCGGAGCCTTCACATGTGGGCAGAAGCCACGGGCATTAAGGTGCATACAGAACAACTGTGGGAGCTGGCTTGCCTGCGATAGCGGTGGATCAGAGGCATTTGTATCGCCTGACACTCCGCTATCGCAGGCAAGCCAGCTCCCACATTTTTAACCGAGACAGACTTTAGATGGCGACGTCAGCCTTGATGCTTGGATCGGCGTCGTAGCCCACAATCTCGAAGTCTTCGAACTTGTAGTCATAGATCGACGCAGGCTTACGCTTGATCACCAGTTCCGGCAGCTTCTTCGGCGTGCGCGCCAGCTGAGTACGAATCTGTTCCATATGGTTGCTATAGGCGTGGGTGTCGCCGGTGGTGACAATGATCTCGTGCGGGATCAGGTCGCATTGCTGGGCCAGCATATGGGTCAGCAACGCCAGGGCGGCGGTGTTGTACGGCAGGCCGAGGAATACATCGGAGCTGCGGATGTACAACTGCATCGACAGATGGCCGTCATGCACAAACGCCTGGTACAGCAGGTGGCACGGCGGCAGGGCCTGCTTGCCGTTGCGCGCGTTTTCCTGCGGGCTCTTGGTTTCGTCCGGCAGGTATTCGACGTTCCAGCCGTGGAACAGGATGCGACGGCTGTTGGGGTTGTTCTTCAACGTGTCGACCATGTAGTCGATCTGGTTGATGGTGCCGCCGTCCCTGGTGGGCCAGGCGGTCCACTGCTCGCCGTACACCGGGCCAAGGTCGCCGTCTTCGGTGGCCCATTCGTCCCAGATTTTCACGCCGTTTTCGTTCAGCCACTTGATGTTGGTATTGCCACTCAACATCCAGATCAATTCGTTGGCGATGCTTTTGAAATGAAGCTTCTTGGTGGTCAGCAGCGGGAAGCCGTCGGCCAAGTTATGCCGATACTGACGAGCAAACACGGCTTTGGTGCCGGTGCCGGTGCGATCGCCCTTGGTCAATCCATTGGTCACGACGTCGTTCAGTAGTTCGAGATATTGCTTCATGTTTTTACCCGTATCAAAGAAGTCGAGGCTCGCAAAAGCCTCGGCATTCGAATTTAAAGCGCGGCGTTCTTGATGCCTTGGGGGCGATTGTAAGCCCACCACAGCAGGCCCAGGCCGGCGATGATCATCGGCAGGCTGAGAATCTGACCCATGGTCACCCAGCCCCACGCCAGGTAGCCCAGCTGCGCATCCGGCACGCGGACGAACTCGACGATGAAGCGGAAGATCCCGTAGAACAACGCAAACATGCCGGAAACCGCCATGGTTGGGCGTGGCTTGCGCGAGAAGATATAAAGAATCAGGAACAGCGCCACACCTTCCAGGGCGAACTGGTAGAGCTGCGACGGATGGCGCGGCAGTTGTGCCGGGTCGCTGAAGGGTGGAAACACCATGGCCCATGGCACGTCGGTCGGCTTGCCCCACAACTCGGCGTTGATGAAGTTACCGATACGCCCGGCACCCAGGCCGATCGGCACGAACGGTGCGACGAAGTCCATCAACTGGAAGAACGACTTGCCGTTGCGGCGGCCGAACCACCACGCGGCGATCATCACGCCGACAAAGCCGCCATGGAACGCCATGCCGCCCTTCCACACCTCGAAAATCAGTGTCGGGTTGGCGATATAGGCCGGAAGATCGTAGAACAGCACATACCCGAGGCGTCCGCCGACGATGACGCCCATCGACATCCAGAACACCATGTCGGAGAGCTTCTCCTTGGTCCAGGTCGGGTCAAACCGGTTCAGGCGCCGGGAAGCCAGCAGCCAGGCACCGCCGATGCCGATCAGGTACATCAACCCGTACCAATGGATTTGCAGCGGACCGATGGCCACGGCCACCGGGTTGATCTGCGGGTAAGGCAGCATTGCGACTCCTCGTTAAATCATTAGTCATGGCGCACCGGACCATGCCGGTGTGGGATTAAGCCTGCGTTACAGCCGCAATTTCAAATTAAGCCGACGTTTCAAAATTAAAAAGTCAACACGCGCCCAATAGCCCGGCATGTTAACGGATGGAAGGCGCTCGGCCCAACTTCGATACGATGGATAGCCATCCGTTGTATGGGTAGAGTGAGCAAAACACAAAGGGAACGCCTATGTGCCTGATTGTTTTCGCCTGGCGGCCGGGCCACGCCCAGCCGCTGATCGTCGCGGCCAACCGTGATGAATTCTATGCCCGCCCCAGCCTGCCGCTGGCTCAGTGGCCGGATGCGCCGCACGTCTACGCCGGTCGCGACCAGGAAGCCGGTGGCACCTGGCTTGGCGTAAACGCCGACGGGCGCTTTGCCGCGCTGACCAATATTCGTGACCCGCACCAACCGCCTGCCCGCAAATCCCGCGGGGAATTGGTGGCGCGCTTTCTCAGTGGATCGCTGCCAATTGACGACTATCTGGCCGATGTTAACGGCCGTTCGATCGAATATTCCGGCTTTAACCTGCTGGTAGGCACACGGGATGAGCTGTGGCATTACAACGCCAACGAGACCAGGGCTACGCGGTTGGAGGCTGGGGTTTATGGGCTGTCGAATGCCGGGCTGAATACGCCCTGGCCCAAATTGCTCAAGGCCAGGGCGGCGTTGAGTGACTTGTTGGAGAACCCACAGCCGCAGGCCTTGCTGGAAATCTTGAGCGACCCGCAGACTGCGCCGTTTGCCGACTTGCCGGATACCGGCGTGGGGTTGGCGACCGAGAGCCTGCTCTCCAGCGTGTTTATCGCCAGCCCCAGTTATGGGACGCGGGCGAGTACGGCGCTGATTGTGAATGCCGATGGGACGCGGCAGATGGTGGAGCGTAGTTTTGGGCCGTTGGGTGGGCGGCTGGGTGAGGTCGAACTGAACATTTGATGGCGCTTATTGATCGTTCCCACGCTCTGCGTGGGAATGCCGCCCTGGACGCTCTGCGTCCGCTCTTGAGGGCGTGACGCGGAGCGTCACTGGATGCGTTCCCACGCAGAGCGTGGGAACGATCAGTTAGAGGGTTTTCGCCGAAGCCGGGTTGATCATCCGCGTCAGCCCCAGGTTCTTCAACGCCAGTTGCAGCGAGCTGTGGATAACCTGCGGGTTGTCGATGGTCATCAACTCCGCCAGCAAGTCCTTGGCCATGCTCAGTTCCACCTGGCGCAGCATCCACTTCACCTTCGGCAAGTTGGTGGCGTTCATCGACAAGCTGTCAAAGCCCATTGCCATCAACAGCACCGCCGCCGCCGGGTCACCGGCCATTTCGCCGCAGATGCTCACCGGCTTGCCTTCGGCATGGGCGTCGCGCACCACATGCTGCAGGGCTTGCAGCACGGCGGGGTGCAGGTAATCGTAGAGATCGGCCACCCGTGGGTTGTTGCGGTCCACGGCCAGCAGGTATTGGGTCAAGTCATTGGAGCCGACCGACAGGAAGTCCACCTGCCGTGCCAGTTCTTTGGCCTGGTACACCGCCGCCGGGATTTCGATCATCACGCCAATCGGTGGCATCGGCACGTCGGCGCCTTCGTCGCGCACTTCGCCCCAGGCGCGGTGGATAAGATGCAGCGCTTCTTCCAGCTCGTGCGTGCCGGAGATCATCGGCAGCAGGATGCGCAGGTTGTTCAGGCCTTCGCTGGCCTTGAGCATGGCGCGGGTCTGGACGAGGAAAATTTCAGGATGGTCGAGGGTTACACGAATACCACGCCAGCCAAGGAAGGGGTTATCTTCCTTGATCGGGAAATACGACAGTGACTTGTCGCCGCCGATGTCCAGGCTGCGCATCGTCACCGGCAACGGGTGGAAGGCGGACAATTGCTCGCGATAAATCGCCAGCTGCTCCTTCTCGCTCGGGAACCGTTGGTTGATCATGAACGGCACTTCGGTGCGGTACAGCCCCACGCCTTCAGCGCCGCGCTGTTGCGCACGGGCCACATCGGCCAGCAAGCCGGTGTTGACCAGCAGCGGCACACGGTGGCCATCGAGGGTGACGCACGGCAGCTCGCGCAGCGAGTCGAGGCCCAGCGCCAGTTGTTTCTCTTCTTCCACCACCTCGGCGTATTGCTTGCGCAGCAGCTCGCTGGGGTTGGTAAAGACTTCGCCACGATGGCCGTCGACGATCATGTCGATGCCGTCGACCTTGGAATACGGCAGGTCCACCAGGCCCATCACCGTCGGAATACCCATGGCTCGAGCCAGGATCGCGACGTGGGAGTTACCCGAACCCAGTACCGACACCAAACCCACCAGTTTGCCTTCGGGCACTTCGCCGAGCATGGTGGCAGTCAGTTCTTCACTGATCAGGATGGTGTTGTCGGGGTAGACCAGGTTGGTGGTGCGGTCTTCCTGCAGGTAGGCCAGCAGGCGGCGGCCGAGGTCGCGCACATCCGAGGCGCGCTCACGCAGGTAGGCGTCGTCCATCAGTTCGAAACGGTTGACGTGATCGGTGACCACCTGGCGCAGCGCGCCCTGGGCCCACTGGCCGGTCTTGATCACGGTTTTGACTTCGTTACCCAGGGACGCGTCGTCGAGCATCATTTGGTACACGTCGAACAGCGCGCGCTCTTCGGGGCGCAGTTGCGTGGCCAGCTTGGTCGAGAGGTTGCGCATGTCGGCGCGCACGCCTTCCAGGGCGGTCTTGAACAGTTTGATTTCAGCGTCGATGTCATCGACGGTCTTGTCCGGCACCACATCGAGGTCGGCCGGTGGCAGCATGACCACGGCCGTACCGACCGCAGCGCCCGGCGAACCTGGCACGCCGACGAACTTGGCTTCCTGGATGCCCTTGCCCTGACGGCCCAGGCCACGGATCGAACCCGTCGCTTCGGCGTGGGCAATAACCCCGGCAAGCTGCGCGCTCATGGTCACGAGGAAGGCTTCTTCACCTTCGTCGAACTGGCGACGCTCTTTTTGCTGGATGACCAACACGCCAACAACGCGGCGGTGGTGAATAATCGGCGCGCCGAGGAACGAGGCGTAGCGCTCTTCGCCGGTTTCGGCAAAGTAGCGATAACGCGGGTGATCGGCCGCGTTTTCAAGGTTCAGGGGTTCTTCACGCGTCCCCACCAGGCCCACCAGACCTTCATTGGGCGCCATGCTGACCTTGCCGATGGAGCGCTTGTTCAAGCCCTCGGTGGCCATCAGCACAAAACGGTTGGTCTCTGGGTCCAGCAGGTAAACCGAGCAGACCTGGCTGCCCATGGCTTCCTTGACGCGCAACACAATAATCCCCAACGCCGCCTTGAGATCCTTGGCGGAGTTAACTTCCTGGACGATCTTGCGCAGCGTATTGAGCATGGCTCGGGGTCGAACTCCGTCGTCAGTCGCGCGCTAAAAGGCGCGGGGCAAGCTCTTTGAGAGCGCGACGATAAACCTCGCGCTTGAATGTCACCACCTGGCCCAACGGGTACCAATAGCTGACCCAGCGCCAGCCATCGAACTCCGGTTTACCGGTCAAATCCATCCGCACCCGCTGCTCGTTGGAGATCAGGCGCAAAAGAAACCATTTCTGCTTCTGGCCGATGCACAGCGGTTGGCTGTGGGTACGCACCAGGCGTTGCGGCAAACGATAGCGCAACCAGCCACGGGTACAGGCCAGAATTTGCACATCTTCGCGCTCAAGGCCGACTTCTTCATTCAACTCACGGTACAAGGCGTCTTCAGGGGTTTCGTCGGGGTTGATTCCACCTTGAGGAAACTGCCAGGCATCTTGGTTGATTCGGCGAGCCCATAGCACCTGTCCGGCATCATTCGTAAGAATAATCCCGACATTAGGACGGAAACCATCGGGGTCGATCACGGCAACAACCTCGCAAACGCATGTCGCCGCATTGTTCCACAAAGGTTGTTCCAGCGGCAACGAGGCTTCTTACCTTATGTGCACTCTTGTGAAAAGACCGTATTCTGGACGCCTTTTTACAGACTTTTCAGCGAGTAACTGCAATGCGCCTGGCTTTATTCGACTTGGACAACACGCTTCTCGGCGGTGACAGCGATCACGCGTGGGGCGATTACCTCTGTGAGCGTGGGATTCTTGACCCGGTGGCCTACAAAGCCCGCAACGACGAGTTCTACCAGGATTACCTGGCCGGCAAACTCGACAACGCCGCCTACCTGAACTTCAGCCTGGAAATACTCGGCCGCACCGAGATGGCCCAACTGGACGAATGGCACCGCGACTTCATGCGCGACTGCATCACCCCACTGATGCTGCCGCTCGCCGCCGAGCTGCTGGCCAAGCACCGCGCTGCCGGTGACAAACTGGTAATCATCACCGCCACCAACCGCTTCGTGACCGCGCCGATTGCCGAGTCGCTGGGGGTTGAAACCCTGATCGCCACTGAGTGCGAGATGGAAAATGGCCGGTATACCGGGCGCAGCACTGATATCCCGTGCTTTCGCGAAGGCAAAGTGACGCGCTTGAACCGCTGGCTGGAAGAAACCGGGTACAGCCTGGAAGACAGCTACTTCTATAGCGATTCGATGAATGATTTGCCGTTGCTGGAGCAGGTAGCGCATGCGGTGGCGGTGGACCCGGATCCGAATTTACGCGCTGAAGCCGAGAAGCGTGGCTGGCCGGTGATTACCCTGCGCAGTTGATGACGCCATCGCAGGCAAGCCAGCTCCCACACTTTGGATGTATTCACAGATCAACATGTGGGAGCTGGCTTGCCTGCGATGAAGCCGACGCGGTCTAAAGCCTTAAACCGGCTTGGCGCCCATCAACCCGGCAATCGCCACAAACCCCACCAGGCTGACCACCGCCAGCACCAGGGTGAAATTCAGGCTACCGCCCTCGCCCTTACGCAGGCGATTAAGCCGCGCCACCAGCCAACACCACGCCAGTGCCGCCACGGTGTAGAGAATGCTGGAACCCAAAATCCAGGTTTGCCCCAGCGGCCAGCCGAGCAGGTGCACCAGCCACCAGCCGGTGAACGGCATGCTGACCACGCAAACCCCCATCAGCAACCACACGAACGCCCACGGGCGCTGCACGGTAACCGTCGGGCCGGCGCTGCGTTTGCGCCAGGCCAGTACCGCCAGCCCGAGGCCGCTGAGCAACAGCAACACGGTGGCGGTGATGTGGATAACCTTGAGGGTGGTCAGTGTTTCCATGGTCTTGATTCCTTAAAGGCCGCCCAGTCAGCGTAGTCGCTCAACCGAGGAACAGCTGGTAAGCCGGGTTTTCGCTCTCATCCCAGTACGGGTAGCCGATTTCTGCCAACGCGGCCGGCACCAGGTGGCGCTCGTCCGCCGGCACTTGCAAGCCTGCGACCACACGGCCGTCGGCCGCGCCGTGGTTGCGATAGTGAAACATCGAGATGTTCCAGCGCCCGCCTAATTTGTTAAGAAAGTTGAACAGCGCGCCGGGACGCTCGGGGAACTCGAAGCGAAACACCAGCTCGTCGCTGACTTTGGCCGCATGCCCGCCCACCATATGGCGAATGTGCAACTTGGCCAACTCGTTTTCGGTCAGGTCCAGCACCGGGAAGCCCTGGCTGGTGAGGCTGGCGATCAAGGCGCTGCGCGGGTCGTTTTCCGGATGAGTCTGCACACCCACGAAGATGTGCGCCTCGCGGCCGGAGTGGTAGCGGTAATTGAATTCGGTGATCTGGCGCTTGCCCACGGCCTCGCAGAACGCCTTGAAGCTGCCGGGCTGCTCGGGGATGGTCACGGCGATGATGGCTTCGCGGCCTTCACCCAGCTCGGCGCGCTCGGCCACATGGCGCAGGCGGTCGAAGTTGACGTTGGCGCCGGAGTCGATGGCCACCAGGGTCTGCCCGGTCACGCCACGGGTTTCCACGTATTTCTTGATGCCCGCCACGCCCAGCGCGCCCGCAGGCTCGGTGATGGAGCGGGTGTCGTCGTAGATGTCCTTGATGGCCGCGCAGATTTCGTCGGTGCTGACGGTGATCACTTCGTCTACATAGTCTTTGCAGATATCAAAGGTGTGCTGGCCGATCTGCGCTACCGCCACGCCATCAGCAAAGATGCCGACGGCCGGTAGCACCACGCGCTCGCCTGCGGCCATGGCGGCTTGCAGGCAGTTGGAGTCGTCCGGCTCGACGCCGATGATCTTGATCTCCGGGCGCAGGTATTTCACGTACGCCGCAATCCCGGCGATCAGGCCGCCGCCGCCCACGGGTACGAAAATCGCGTCCAAAGGCCCAGGGTGCTGGCGCAGAATCTCCATCGCCACGGTGCCCTGCCCGGCAATGGTGTGTGGATCATCGTAAGGGTGAATGTAAACGTAGCCTTTTTCGTCGACCAGTTTGAGCGAGTAGGCCAGGGCTTCCGGGAAGGAATCACCGTGCAGCACCACTTTGCCGCCCCTGGAGCGCACGCCTTCAACCTTGATCTCCGGGGTGGTCTTGGGCATCACGATGGTGGCCTTGACCCCCAGCACCTTGGCCGCCAGGGCCAGGCCCTGGGCGTGGTTGCCCGCAGAAGCCGTGACCACACCGCGCGCGCGTTCTTCGGCGCTCAGTTGGGTCAGCTTGTTGTAGGCGCCGCGAATCTTGAACGAGAACACCGGCTGCAAGTCTTCACGCTTGAGCCAGACCTTGTTGCCCAGCCGCTCGGAGAGCTGGCGAGCGGTCTGCAAGGGGGTTTCTACGGCAACGTCGTAAACGCGCGAGGTAAGGATCTTTTTGACGTACTGTTCAAGCATCGGCGGGAATCACTGGGCGAGTTGGGCAGGGCCAAGGAGTCTAACCCGGCTTTTGGCCGGGCGACCACACGAATCCCGAGGTTTTGTTGGGTTATACTCGCCGCCCTCGATAACTCCCCGCCCGTTCCGGAGCCCGCATGACCCAGGATCAACTCAAACAGGCAGTGGCCCAAGCCGCCGTCGATTTAATCCTTCCTAAACTCGACGATAAAAGCATCGTCGGTGTCGGCACCGGCTCCACCGCCAACTGCTTTATCGACGCGCTGGCCCAGCACAAGGGTGCATTCGATGGCGCCGTGGCCAGCTCCGAAGCCACCGCCGCGCGCCTCAAAGGCCATGGCATTCCAGTGTACGAGCTCAATACCGTGAGCGACCTGGAGTTCTACGTCGACGGCGCCGATGAAAGCGATGAGCACCTGAACCTGATCAAAGGCGGCGGCGCAGCCCTGACCCGCGAGAAAATCGTCGCGGCCGTGGCCAAGACCTTTATCTGCATCGCCGACGCCAGCAAGCTGGTGCCGGTACTCGGCGCCTTCCCGCTGCCGGTGGAAGTGATCCCGATGGCCCGCAGCCACGTGGCCCGCGAGCTGGTGAAACTGGGCGGCGACCCGGTGTACCGCGAAGGCGTGTTGACCGACAACGGCAATATCATCATTGATGTGTTCAACATGCAGATCACCAACCCGGTGGAGCTGGAGACGCAGATCAATGCGATCGTTGGCGTGGTGACCAATGGCCTGTTCGCGGCGCGTCCGGCGGATGTGTTGCTGTTGGGTACTTCTGAAGGCGTCAAAACCCTCAAGGCCTAAAACTCAGCGCTAATTTCCTGTGAAGACAGGGCTTGTGTGGGAGCGGGCTTGCTCGCGAATGCGGTGTATCAGTGCCAGATCAGTTGGCTGACACAACGCATTCGCGAGCAAGCCCGCTCCCACATTTTGATTTGTGCTCGACTCGGTCTCCATGTAACAAAACCGCTACTTTTCGCAGCACCCCTCGCCAAAACCGTGCGCCACGTCACGGCATCCCACGCCTTTATTGGTATCAAATCCGTTACAAATTACAGCCAGGCGACCCACGCGTTTAACAATGCGCCACTTCGCGCTCGCCCAGGGAATGAGGCGCGCATTGTGCAAAGGGTCTGGGCTGGAAAACCTCAATCACCTCAAGGAAGACCTTGTGATAAAGCCCCTAGTCCTCGCGATCAGCGTGGTCGGCAGCCTGCTGTCGGCGCAAACCCAGGCCTATGATTACGGCCAGCACGCCAATACCACCCTGGAAAAGCTGATCAACGATTACCCCGGCCGGTATCGCGGCACGGCCAATTTCGCCGGCGCGGCGGATTGGATGCAAAGCCAGATGGGGTCGGCCTACAGCCTCAATCGCCAGAACTTCACCTGGAACAACGGCACCCGCGCCTCGCAAAACGTGGTGGCCTATGCTGCCGGCACTAAAGCGCAATACGTGGTGATTGGCGCGCACTTCGACACCTACTTTGGCCGCCCGACCTTGCAAGGCCTGGACGACAACGGCTCCGGCGCCAGCGTGCTGACCGAAGTGGCGAAGAACCTTGGCGGTTTGCAGCTGGAAAACGGCCTGCAAGTGGTCGCCTTCGGCGCCGAAGAAGAAGGCCTGCGCGGCTCCAAGGCCTTTGTCGACTCACTCAGTGCCAGCCAACGCGCGAACATGCTGGCGATGATCAACCTCGACAGCCTGATCACCGGCGACATGATGTACGCCCACGCCGGCCAGAACAGCACCGCCAACCCCGCGCTGACATCGCTGCGCGAACACACCTTCCAGATCGCCAGGGAATTGAACATCCCGTTGTTCACCAACCCCGGCCTGGACCCGCAATACCCCAAAGGCACCGGCTGCTGCAGTGATGGCGAGCCGTTCGAACCGCTGAAGATCCCGATTTTGTATGTCGAAGCCACCAACTGGGAGCTGGGCGATCTGGACGGCTACACCCAGACCAACAACCCGAAAATCCCCGGTGGCTCCACCTGGCACGACCCGGCAGAAGACAACAAAACCGTGCTCACCAACGCTTTCGGCCAGGCACGCATCGACCAGCGCCTGCGCGACTACTCGCGCCTGCTCAGCCGCCTGGTGCTGGAGCTGACCAACGCCGACCTGCTGGCCTCGACCGCCTCGGGCGGCGCCGTTGCGCGCAATATGCAGGACAACCTGCAACGCCAGCATCAGGCCATGGTGCGCCTGCATGATCGCCGTTGGTTGACCTTGCAAGCGGCCAGCCGTGAGGTCGGAAGCTTCGACGGCGAAATCGGCATGGACGGCGAATACACCCCGGACAGCGGCTTCGACAGCTCGCTCAACCGTGACGCCCGACGCCTGGGCGTGCACGCCTTGGGTGACTATCAGCTCACCTCCAGCCTGAACATCGGCGCCAGCCTCAGCTACCTCAATGGTCGTGACAAGCTGGAGCAACGCGGCAAACTCGACAGCGACACCTGGCAGGCCGCGGTCTATGCCTTGCTCAACGATGGCGGGCCAAGCTGGCTGGCGGGTGACCTGAGCGTCGGCCATACGCGTTTCGAGGCCAAGCGCAACCTGCTGATCCAGGCCAACGGCGGGCCGGTGCTGCTCAATCAGCAACTGAGCGGCAACACCGACGCGCTGTCCTTGGGCGCGCGCGTACTCGGCGGTTATGACTTCGACTTCGGCGCGATCAAGAGCGGGCCGTTTGCCGGAGTGGATTACAGCCACTCGCGCATCGACAAGTTCCACGAGAAACAGAACCTGCGCACGGCGCTGGAGTACGAAGAACAGTCTTTCGACTCTCTGGAAGCCAGCCTCGGCTGGCGCGTGCGCGGCGCCGTCGCCCTGCCCTATGGCTTGAGCCTGCTGCCTTACGGCGACATCGCCTGGGTCAAGGAACTGGCTGACGGGCGCCTCGATGACCTGCAATTGACCGCCCGCGCCGATGGCCAGGCGCGCACCGCCAAGCTGGGTTCCGTGGACAAAAGCTTTGGCCGCGCACAAATCGGCAGCCAGTTGGCGATCACCCCGCAGTTGGGTGTGTACGCCGAGGTCAACAGCCGCCTTGGGCATGCCGAGGGCAGCCAGACCGGCTACTCCCTGGGCGTGCAATGGATGTTTTGATCAGGGCTTTTTGAACACGTAAAACAGGTTCGGCTCGCTGACCAGGTACAGCGAGCCCTCGTCATCCATGGCGATCCCTTCGGCCTGAGGCACGCGTTTTTTCAGGCCATGGCGCCCATTAAGCAGGGAAAGACTGCTTAACGGGCGACCGTCGATGTCCAGCTCCAACACCAGAAACGACTCATCCGACAGCGCCAGCAAATGCCCGCTGCGCTCGTCGTATTGCAGGCTCGACAGGTCGCGCACAAACAGCCCGGCATCGCGCTTGGGGTTGTTGATCACATGCACCGAGTAGGTTTTTTCCGGTTTGAAATGGGGAAACCCGTGCACCTCGTAAATCAGCATCGGGTCGCGCTCCTTGGCCACGAACAGGCGCTTGCCCACCGAATCGTATGCCAGCCCCTCGAAACCTTTGTTGCCCCCGATATGCACGCCCAAGGTCATTTGCTCCGCATCGGCAGCATCGAGAAATTGGGTGTCGTCATTCACGTGTACCTTGATCAGCCGCTGCTGGGCTTCATCGCTGATCACATAAATGTTGTCACTGATGAACTCCACCGCCTCGGCATCGCCAAAGCCCACCAACGGGATACGCCGCAGAATCCTGCCGTCCAGCGACAGCTCGATCAGCTCGGCGTTTTTGTTGGTCACCGTAAACAGGCTTTTGCGTATCGGGTCGTACGTGAGGGCCGAGACATCATCGTCGAGCCCTTCGATGACCTTGGCTTCCAGGCTGACCCGGTAATCATTCAGGCCAATGGAGCGTTCATCGGCAGGATGGCGCCAGTTTTGAAGGTTGAACCAGGCCCGCTCGAACAAGCGAAAGTTCTGCGCGACCGCCCCGGCAATCACCAGGGCGAGCAGCAACAGGATAAAAAACGCGGGTTTGGGGCGGGCGAGTCGACGCATCAGGCAAGCTCAAAGTCAAAAAGTGGCGAATAAGTATCACGCCCGTCTGAATTTAAACTTAAACGCAGTCGACTGTCTGGCGAATGCCGCTGATAGCGAAGTATCCGACGTAATCGTCGGCTATTTCTGCTTCTCGAAACGATAGAACAGGTTCGGCTCACTGACCATGTACAAGGTGCCGGCTTCGTCCATGGTCACGCCTTCCGCACGCGGGATGGTGTTTTTCAGGCCATTGAAGCCGCCGAGCAGGGTCATGAAGCTGACTTGCTCGCCGTGCTCGTCCAGCTCCAGCAGCAGGTGGGAATCGGCCGACAACACCAGCAAATGCCCGGTGCGCGGGTCGACGGCCAGGGCCGAGAGGTTGCGCATGTCCAGCTCGGTGCTGGCGATCTTCTGCTTATCGCCGTTCAGCGTGGCGCCATCGCTTTTCCAGGTGAACAACGCCGGTGGGCGCTCTTCGCCAAGCACGATCTGCTGGTTGCGCTTGTCCCAGGTCACACCTTCAAACGCCTTGTTCTGGTCCTTGGAGGGGCCCAGGTCATAGTGCTTGACGTCGGCATAGTTCAGTTGCTGAGTGCTGGCGTCGACGTTCACCACACTCAGGGTGTGCATGCGCTCGTCGACAATGGCCATCAGGCCGTTTTCCATCACGGTGACGCCTTCCGGGTTGCTCCAGCCGTTGAGCGGCATCTTGCGCAGCACATCGCCTTGCAGGTTCAGCTCAACCAGGAAGGGGTTTTTGCCCATCACGGAAAACAGGGTTTTGGTCTGCGGGTTGTAGGACAGGTCCGAAGCCTCATCCTTTTCCATGCCCGGAAGCAATTTGCCATCGATCACCGCCTGGTAATCCGGCAGCCAGACGCTGGCCTGGCGTTCGGCCGGGGTTTCGAAGCGCTCAGCGATCCACAGCACCCCACGGTCGTCCCAGTGCATCGCCCAGGCAATGCCGTAAACAATGGCCCCGACCAGAAACAGCCAGGAATACCAACGCAGGGCAAAACGCGAACGGGGCTTGGAAGTCAGGGTAGGCAGGGACACGGCCATTGAGCGCTTTTCCGCAGAGTCAGCTTTAGGTGATAGCACAGGATCAACAAGCCCGCGCGCAGGAGGCTGATGATTATCCGGATGGCGTGTGAAAAAAATGCAAAACCACAGCTGTCAAATGATCGTTCCCACGCTCCGCGTGGGAATGCCTCTTGTGACGCTCCGCGTCACGACCTCAAGAGCAGACGCAGAGCGTCCAGGGCTGCATTCCCACGCAGAGCGTGGGAACGATCTGTTAGCGAACGACGCTTTCGAAGCGGCTACCGCCACCCAATTCCAGCACCAGCTCATCGCCCACATTCAACGGACCTACACCCGCCGGGGTGCCGGTGAGGATCACATCACCCGCCTGCAGCGAAAAGCAGCCGGCCATGTGCTGGATCATCGGGACGATCGGGTTGAGCATCTGCGAGCTGTTGCCGTCCTGACGCACTTCGCCGTTGATGGTCAGGCGAATGCCGATATCGGTCACGTCGGCAAAGGTGCTGCTGACCACAAAGGGGGCAATCACGGCGGCGCCATCGAAGGACTTGGCGATTTCCCACGGCAGGCCCTTGGCCTTCAGCTCGGCCTGCTTGTCGCGCAGGGTCAAATCCAGCGCCGGAGCGAAACCGGAAATGGCATCCAGCACTTCTTCACGGCTGGGTTTGGTCGACAAGGGTTTGCCGATCAGCACCGCGATTTCCGCTTCGTAGTGCACCGATCCGCGTTCGGTTGGAATGGCGAAACCGCCTTCCAGCGCAACCACGCAACTGCCCGGCTTGATGAACAGCAACGGTTCGGTCGGCACCGGGTTGTCCAGTTCCTTGGCGTGTTCGGCGTAGTTACGCCCGATGCACACCACTTTGCCCAGGGGAAAGTGGATGTTGGTGCCGTCGACATACTTGTGCTGGTAGCTCATGAAACGACTCCTTCAGGGCGGTTAAACAGCGAAGATCTTGCCAGGGTTCATGATCCCGTTCGGGTCGAACACCGCTTTCACTGCTTTCATGTATTCGATTTCAACCGGGGAACGGCTGTAAGTCAGGTAATCGCGCTTGGTCATGCCCACGCCGTGTTCAGCGGAGATCGAGCCGTTGTACTTCTGGACGGTCTCGAACACCCACTTGTTGACGGTAGCGCACTTGGCGAAGAACTCGTCCTTGCTCAGGTTTTCCGGCTTGAGGATGTTCAGGTGCAGGTTGCCGTCGCCGATGTGGCCGAACCAGACGATTTCGAAGTCTGGGTAGTGTTCGCCGACGATCGCATCAATTTCCTTCAAGAACGCCGGCACTTTGGAGACAGTGACCGAAATGTCGTTCTTGTACGGCGTCCAGTGGGAAATGGTCTCGGAGATGTACTCGCGCAGTTTCCACAGGTTGTGCAGTTGGGTTTCGCTCTGGCTCATCACGCCGTCCAGCACCCAGCCCTGCTCCACGCAGTGCTCGAAGGTTTCCAGGGCGTGGTTGGCAACTTCTTCGGTGGTGGCTTCGAACTCCAGCAGCGCGTAGAACGGGCAGTCGGTTTCAAACGGCGCCGGCACGTCGCCACGGCCCATGACCTTGGCCAGGGCTTTGTCGGAGAAGAATTCGAAGGCGGTCAGGTCCAGTTTGCTCTGGAACGCGTGCAATACCGGCATGATCGAGTCGAAATCGGTGGTACCGAGCACCATCGCAGTGAGGTTTTTCGGCGCACGGTCCAGGCGCATGGTGGCTTCGACCACAAAGCCCAAGGTGCCTTCGGCGCCTATAAACAGCTGGCGCATGTCGTAGCCGGTGGCGTTCTTGATCAGGTCGCGGTTCAGTTCCAGCACGTCACCCTTGCCGGTGACCACTTTCATGCCGGCCACCCAGTTGCGGGTCATGCCGTAGCGAATCACCTTGATCCCGCCGGCATTGGTGCCGATGTTGCCGCCAATCTGGCTCGAACCCGAGGAAGCGAAGTCCACCGGGTAGTACAGGCCTTTTTCTTCGGCGACGTTCTGCAGTTGCTTGGTGACCACGCCCGGCTGGCACACGGCGGTGCGGTCGGTGAGGTTCACGTCGAGGATCTGGTTCATGTAGTCGAACGAGACGACCACTTCGCCATTGGCCGCCACCGCAGCAGCCGACAGGCCGGTACGCCCGCCCGATGGCACCAGCGCCACCTTGTGTTCATTGGCCCAACGGACGATGGCCTGCACCTGCTCGATGGTCTTGGGGAACACGATAGCGGTCGGCGCGGGGGCGAAGTGCTTGGTCCAATCCTTGCCGTAAGCCTCCAGGGAGTCTGCATCGGTCAGCACTTTGCCGGGCTCAACCAGGGTCTTCAGCTCATCAATCAGGGCAGGATGGGTCATCGACGGAACTCTCGAACAATTCATGGTCATCCTGAGAACGCTTCACGTCGCAGGAATGGGTGTTTAGCGGGGCACGTATGCTAGCATACCGCCCCCGCAGGACAGAGCCCAAGGGCGTTTCTGCGGTGACGGCTTTCCTGCCGTCCGGGTCAGCTCTTGTGCACTGATTCAAGGCACTAACTGCTCGATTCCCTGCCATTTTTCTCCGGGATACAGGTTTACGCAGATGAGCAAGACTTCTCTCGATAAGAGCAAGATCAAGTTCCTTCTTCTGGAAGGCGTCCACCCATCGGCTGTCGACGTACTGAAAGCCGCTGGGTACTCCAGCATTGAGTACATCACCAGTTCTCTGCCGGAAGCCCAGTTAAAGGAAAAGATCGCCGACGCGCACTTTATCGGCATTCGCTCCCGCACTCAGCTGACCGAAGAGATCTTCGACCACGCCAAGAAACTCGTGGCCGTCGGCTGTTTCTGCATCGGCACCAACCAGGTCGACCTTAACGCTGCGCGCGAGCGCGGCATCGCGGTGTTCAACGCACCGTACTCCAACACCCGTTCCGTTGCGGAACTGGTGCTGGCCGAGGCGATCCTGCTGCTGCGCGGCATTCCTGAGAAAAACGCTTCCTGCCACCGTGGCGGCTGGATCAAAAGTGCGGCCAACTCCTTCGAAATCCGTGGCAAGAAGCTGGGTATCGTCGGTTACGGCTCGATCGGCACGCAGCTGTCGGTATTGGCCGAAGGCTTAGGCATGCAGGTGTTCTTCTACGACACCTTGACCAAGCTGCCATTGGGCAACGCCACCCAGGTGGCGAGCCTGACCGAGCTGCTGGGCATGTCCGACATCGTCACTCTGCACGTACCGGAAACCGCTGAGACCCAGTGGATGATCGGCGAGAAGGAAATCCGCGCCATCAAGAAAGGCGGCATCCTGATCAACGCGGCACGCGGCACTGTGGTTGAGCTGGACGCCCTGGCTGACGCGATCAAGGACAAGCACCTGATCGGCGCCGCTATCGACGTGTTCCCGGTAGAGCCTCGCTCTAACGACGACATCTTCGAAAGCCCGCTGCGTGGCCTGGACAACGTGATCCTGACCCCGCACATCGGCGGCTCCACCGCTGAAGCCCAAGCCAACATCGGCCTGGAAGTGTCGGAAAAGCTGGTCAAGTACAGCGACAACGGTACCTCGGTGTCTTCGGTCAACTTCCCCGAAGTGGCGCTGCCGGCCCACCCTGGCAAGCACCGTCTGCTGCACATCCACCAGAACATTCCTGGCGTGATGATGGAGATCAACAAGGTCTTCGCGGAAAACGGCATCAACATCTCCGGTCAGTTCCTGCAGACCAACGAGAAGGTCGGCTACGTGGTGATCGACGTCGACGCCGAGTACTCGGACCTGGCGCAAGAGAAGCTGCAGCACATCAACGGCACCATTCGTAGCCGCGTGTTGTTCTAACGCTTTGAACGCTGCACAAAAAAGGGAGCCTTTCGGGGCTCCCTTTTTTTGTCTGAACAAATCTTACTTGACGTTAACCGTGATGACTTTGGAGGCTACAGTCGGGTTGAACTGCATGTGCAGTTTGTCGCCGGCTACCAGTTGCAAGGTGTGTTTGCCTGGGGTGAGGGTCAGCTCGGTATCGGTCTGGGCCTTGCCGTAGTGGATCACGGTGTCGGTGGCCGGGATCGGCACGCTGGCGTCCGGCAGTTCTTTCTGGTCGATCAGCAGGTGGTGATGGCCGGTACCTGGGTCCTGGCTGGTCGCTGGCGCCAGTTTCAGGCCTTCCATGCCGAACTTCACAGTGAAGGTTTTATCGACGGTGGCGCCGTCTTTGGGCGACACGATAAAGACTTTGGCGCCTTCCGGTGGCGCACTGCGCGGAATACCGTCAGCGGCTGTGGCCAACATCGAAGCACCCAGCAAGAGGCTGGCCAGGGTTGCACGGGACAAAAGGGTTTTCATTCGCTTCTCCAGTTTTACGGTGAAATCTGTAGGGTTATGACAACTTCGCGGCAAATTGCTGTCCAAGGCACTCAACACCCTAGCAAGCGATGCTCAACGGCGCCTCGCACGCACAAATTCTTTAGGAGCGACCATGCGCTTTGTGCCTGGCCTTGTACTGTTACTGCCCCTGTTGAGCCCACTGGCTCACGCCGAACTGATCGATGACGTGTTTGATCGCGGCGAACTGCGCATCGCCCTGGAGGCCAACACCCCGCCTTACAACTTCAAGGACGGTGACAAGCTAACCGGTTTTGAAGTGGAGTTGGGTGAACAGTTAGCCAAGGAAATGGAGGTTCGCCCCTCGTTCATTACCGTCGATGACGCCGACCTGTTGCCAGGTGTGGAAAGCGGTAAGTTCGACGTGGCCATCAACCATATCGCTATGACTGCCACGCTGCAGGATCGGTTCGATTTCAGTGAGGCCTATAAGCAAACACCTGAGCTGGCCATTCCATTCCAAAAGGGCAACCCGGCATTCAAAAGCAGCCTGGACAATGCATTGCAGCGGGTGAAGGCCGATGGCCGCTTGAAGGCGCTGACGCAGAAGTGGTTTGAGGGCGACACGCCGGGCGTGAAGGCACCCTAGATCAACTGTGGGAGCGGGCTTGCTCGCGAAGACGGAGTGTCAGTCAACTAATTTGCTAGCTGACACACCGCTTTCGCGAGCAAGCCCGCTCCCACATTTTGATCTAGGCAAGGCTTGAAAGATGCAGTGCCGCCTCAGGCAACTCCAGCTCACTGAACACCCGCACGCCATGGCGCTTGAGCAGCGCCGCGGTCACGCCTTCGCCGCTGACCTTTACGCCGCTGAAGGTGCCGTCATAGGTCAGCAGGTTGCCGCAGGACGGGCTATTGGCCTTGAGAATCGCGATGCGGATGTTATGCCGCTGCGCCAACGCAAGAGCCTGGCGGGCGCCGTCGAGGAAGGCGGCGCTGAAGTCTTCGCCCTCGGCCGTCAGCACTTGCGCCCGCCCTTCCCACACAGCTATACCCTGCCCGCCGGCGATCTCAGCGGGAGGCCGCGGTGTCGGCAAACCGCCTGACACTTCCGGGCAGATCGCAACCACCCGGCCTTCGGCCTGCCAGGCCGCCAATTGATCGAAGGGGCCGCTGGCGCCACCGTCATAGCGCACCTTGTGCCCGAGCAGGCAGCGACTGATCAGAATCTTTTCCATGGTTAAAACGGCTCGTTACCACGTCGGCGAAACCAGCCGGTCAGGGACAGGCGTTCACGCGTGGCGGGCAGGACTTCGTGGGGCACCTCCCCCGACAGGAACACCACCAGGCTACCGCCGGTGGGCACCACATCGTATTCCACGCCGCCCTTGAGGTACATGCGCAACTGGCCGCCATGCTCAGGCAACCAGGCGTCATTCAAATAGACCACCGCCGAGACCATGCGCCGGTCATCGTCACGAAAACGGTCCAGATGCTTGAGGTAAAACGCCCCTGGCGGGTACATCGCGAAGTGGCTTTCGAAATCTTCCAGGCCCAGGAACAGGCTGCGGTTCATGGCCAGGCGCAGGCTGTCCATCACGCTCATGTAGGTCTCGCAGACAGCGGCGTCGCCCTCCTCCAGCCACTGGATATGGTCACCGCGAATGCCCTCGCGTATCTCCTGCGCGGGTCCCCGTCCTACAGCCGCCGGAGCCAATTCACCCTCAGCCGCACGTTTACGGCACTCAGCCGCCAACTCCAGGGTCAGAGCCTGGGGCAGGAAGCCGTTCTGCTGCGACCAACCTTTTTCGGCCAGGTCGTCGACGATGCGTTGCAGCAGCGGGTGTTCGAGGGATATTTGCATGGCGCGCATAGTATCCATACGCCTATGAATCCGACAGAGCCGCCGAGCGTCTGAACACACTTTAGTCAGGTGACTGATAGGATTTCTCGACAAATCCTACGCCCGACACGGACAATAGTGGCCGACTGACAGGAGTCCCTATGCGTCGTTTGTTTTTTTCCTTGCTGATGTTCTGCGTTTTGCCCGCCTGGGCAGACGGCCATGACCAGTTGTACAAGGTCGCCGGCTGGGCCGAACAACGTGCGCATTTCAATGACGCCCTCAGTGCCGCCCAGCAACGCTACCGCAATAGCCTGCCGCCGGCGGTGTACCAGGCGCTGGTGGACAACAGCAATAAACGCTTTGCCGCCCAGGCCGTCGACCAGCGGGCCGAGGCACAATTGCGCAAAAACCTGACGGACCCGAAACCGGCCCTGGCGTTTTTCCAGTCGCCATTGGGCCGCAAAATCGTCGCCGCCGAACTGCTGGCCACGCGCCGCGACCAACTGGCGAAAAATGCCAAGGGCCTGCCGCACATTGAAGCCGACGCCACCCGCAGCCTGATCATCGGCCACCTGGCCCAGGCGCTGCCGGCCCGCGAAGCCGGTGCGGAAGTCAGCCTGGCGATTGCCGGCGTGGCGGCCGACAGCTTGAGCCAAATGATCCCCGGCCTGTTGGGCGGCGGTCAGGCGCAAGGCATGTTGAACGGCCAACGTGAGCGGCTGATGCAGCAGATCGGCAATGACCTGAACAACACGCTCCTTTACGTCTACCGAGATTTGTCCGACCCGGAGCTGGAAGAATTCGCTACGTTTGCGGAGTCGCCTGAAGGCCGGGCGTATTACAAGGCGGCGCTGGCCGCGATTCGCGCCGGACTTGCAGTAGGCCAAAGCACCTCCAGCCTGACGCAGTAATTAATGTGGGAGCGGGCTTGCTCGCGAAAGCGGTGGGTCAGTTAACAAATCAGTGACTGACACTCCGCTTTCGCGAGCAAGCCCGCTCCCACAATTAGATTGCGTTACTTCAGTTGATCGGTGAGGAATTTGAAATACTCTTCGCGAATCTCCGGAATCTCATTGGCCAAATGATGCCTTCCACGCGGCAGCATCAACACCTGCGGCTGGTCGAACTTGCTCCGCAGCACCTGCAAGTTGTGCTGCCAGTCCACCGTCATGTCTTCCTCACCCTGCACGATCACCGGCCGCCGAGTGCTGCGCGGTGCAGCCTCAATGCGCTTGATCCAGCGCGCCAGCGCGCCCACCCAGGCGGTGGGCAGTTGGCGCGGCTGTAACGGGTCAGCTTCCAGAAAGGGTTTGAATTTGGGATCGTGGGTGTTCTCGCTGAACCGCCGCGCAATGCCTTTGACGAACGGGCGCAGCAGGTAATAGCTGACCTGCGACCAACCCCACGCACGCGGCCGTACCAGGGGCGAGAGCAGAAAGGTCTTGCCTTGGGCCGGGCTGTCGGCGCCGTGGTTGAGCAGATGGTCCACCACCACCGCGCCGCCGGTGCTTTGCCCGAACAGGTGCCACGGTTGCGGCAGTTGCAGGGCTTTGGCCTGGGCGAACAACCCCTGCACCACGTTCTGATACACCGCAAAATCGTCGATGCTGGCGCGCGCGCCACTGGAAAGCCCGTGGCCCGGCAAGTCGCAGGCGATCACCACAAAACCTTGATCCAGCGCCCAGTCCACCACATGCCGATACAGGCCCATATGGTCGTAGAAACCGTGGTACATGAACATCGTCGCCACCGGCGCCGCCGGCCACCACACCTGCGCCACCACCTGGAAGCCATCTACCTCAAAGCGCCCCAAACGGCTCACCGCAGGCACTTTGCGCGCCGCCAGGTCCAGCCCATAGAAACGCTGGTAGACCCGCGCCTCGACGCTGAGCGGCTGCGCATCCACCAGTGGCCGCAAGCTCTCGCGCAGATGATCGGGGTCAAAACTCACAGGCATAAAGGCTTCCAGACTGACGGTGAAGATGAATATCGAGCTGCGATATTCATCTGTCAGGGCAAGCATGGCAAGCTACGCGACCTTCGAGGATAGTTCCGAATGCGACAACCCTACCGCTCTGCCTTGTTTGCCGGCCTGCTGTTGGTCATCTGCGCCGGCGTGCTGTGGGCGGCTTATGACTGGTTTCAGGGCCGCTATTTACGCGCATTCAGCGAACACACGGCGGTGTTTTCCGGTGATGCCCTGCGCCTGCCCGCCGAACTGGCAGGCCCCGGCCCGATTCGCCTGGTGCACTTCTGGGACCCGGCCTGCCCCTGCAACGTCGGCAACCAGCAGCACCTGGGTGAACTGATCGAGCAATACGCGCCCCAGGGCGTTGAGTTCTACGCCCTGCAAAAGGCCGGCAGCCACGGCCAACTGCCCGACAATTTGCGCAAAATGAAACCGCTCGATGCCCTGCTCGGCGCCGACCAAGTGCCGGCAACGCCGGCCGTTGGCATTTGGGATCGCAGCGGCAAACTCGCGTATTTCGGGCCGTACAGCGAAGGGCTGACGTGCAATTCGAGCAACAGTTTTATCGAGCCTATCCTCAAAGCCCTGGAGGCCGGGCGCGAGGTCGATGCCACCCACACCCTGGCGGTGGGTTGCTATTGCCAGTGGAGCAAGGCGTCAAACTGAACGCCGGCTGTTCGAGCGGCAAACTCCGCTAACCTGGCCGGCAGGCTCCTGTATTGTAAGCGTCCAGTGACATTGCAAGCAGACACGAGACTCCATGAGCCAGTTAACCATCATCCTCTGGATGCTCAACGTTATCGTCGATACGTCCGGCCAACTCGCGTTCAAAGCCGCCGCCTCGGCCAGCGCCGAGCATGACGGCCTCGCCCACTGGAAGCACATGCTCAAGCGCCCGTGGATCTGGCTTGGGGTGATCTGCTATGTCTTCGAATTCGTATTGTGGCTGGCGTTTCTCACGCTGGTGCCGTTGTCGGTCGGCGTGATGCTGGGCTCGATCAACATTGTGGTGATCATGATTGCCGGGCGTTTCCTGTTCAAGGAAAGCCTGAGCAAATGGCGGTTGATCGGCATCATGCTGATCGCCTGTGGCGTGACCGTCGTAGGGTTTGAATGATGAAACGTTTTTATATCCTGGGTTTTCTCGCGCTGATCATTTTCGACACCTTGGCGCAGGTCAGTTTCAAATTTGCCTCGGTGCATGCCGAACCGTTGACCATGGATGCCGCCTGGCTTGTGCGCGTGTTTGGCGCGCCGTGGATCTACGGCGCTTTTGTCGGCTATATCGGCGCGTTTTTTACCTGGATGACCTTGCTCAAGTACGCGCCGGTGGGCCCTGCGTTTGCGGCCTCGCACCTGGAGTTGATCAGCGTGACGCTGATCTCGGTCTGGCTGTTCGATGACACCCTGACCTGGCCGAAAATCATCGGCGGCGCGCTGATCATCGCGGGCATCCTGTGCCTGGCGCGCAGTGAAGACAAAGAGAGCAAAACCGTCGAGGCCGAGCCTTCGCAGCCACTGGTGTCATGAACAAGGAAATCCCGCCCACCGCCGGCCTGCCCTTGCGTGGGCGGGACTTGCTCAGTTTATCGGGCGACCTCGCCCAGTCGCTGGCCCGCCAGTTTTCGATTCCACTGCCTGCACTGCCCTGCTCCGGCACCGCCGCGCTGATCATCGCCCTGCGCGTGTTGCAGCAGCGCATGCCCGGCCGCACCCGGCTGATTGTGCCGGCGTACACCTGCCCGCTGGTGGCCTTGGCCGCGCATTACTGCCCGCCGTTGCGGGTGGTGCCCTGTGATTTGCAGCCCGCCAGCATTGACCTCGACGAGCAACACCTCAAGCAACTGTGCGACGACAGCACCCTGGCCGTAGTGGTCACCCACCTGGCCGGGCGCGTGGCGGATGTAGACGCCGCCAAGCGTATTGCCGAGGCAGTCGGCGCCCTGGTTATCGAAGACGCCGCCCAAGCCCTGGGCGCCCTCGACGATGGCCGCAGCGTCGGGCTTAAAGGTGACGTGGGTTTTTTCAGCCTGGCATTCGGCAAAGGCCTGACCACGGCCGAAGGCGGCGTGCTGTTCAGCCGCGACCCGGTGCTGCATCAGGCATTGCACCGCCAGTGCGCGCAGGACCTGCCCTTCAGCCTGCGCTGGGAGCTGCAACGCAGCGCCGAACTCTGGGCTTACGCGCTGCTTTACCAACCGCGCGGCTTGCACTACGTGTATGGCAACGCCTTGCGCTCGGCGCTGGCACAGGGCGATGAAGTGGGCGCCGTGGGCGATGACTTTTCGATCAACGATATCCCGTTGCACCGCCTCGGCGGTTATCGGCAGAAGGTCGGCGCCGCCGCACTGGCGCGCTTGCCCGACCACTTGCAGCAAGGCCGTACTCGCGCCTTGCGCCGGGCAGCACGTTTGAATGACTTGCCCGGCGTCTCGGTGATCATGGACCGGCTGGGGCAGCAAGGCACCTGGCCGTTTTTAATGGTGCTGATGCCGACCGCACAGGCGCGTGATGCCGCCATGGCGCAACTGTGGACGGCCGGGCTGGGCGTGACGCGCCTGTTTATCCACACCTTGCCGGACTACCCCGCCGTCGCCCCTTTGCTGCAACCGGGCGGCGACATTAGCCAGGCCCAGGCGTTTGCCAGCCGCACACTGTCGATCAGCAACAGCCATTGGCTGACGGACGAACACTTCGAACGCGTATTCGCCCAGCTAAAAGTTATTGTCGCCAACCCTGATTGATCCGGGCCACCAGCCGGCCATTCAGCTCATTCTGCTGTGCTTGCCAGATCTGCACCTGCGCCGGCGGCAGTTCTTCCTGGCCATCGGAGGCACTCAACCAGCGTTTGAACTTGCTCTCATAGTGGTAAGCCGAGACATCGCCGGTGATGTCCGCACCGATGATCCGGCCCTGGCAAGCGTCGATCAGGTCGTTCAAATGCTGCTCCAGGAACTCGCCCTGGTCCCAATTGGTGTTGACCACTTCGGGGCTCAGCACATCTTTGTCGATGGACAGGTAAACCGGCAGCGTTCGGTCGAACTGCGCCAGGAACGCACGCATCAGCTCATCGGCGTTGCTGAACGCACGGTTGCTCTGCCCGGCGCCGATCCAGTTCATCCAGCGCGTGTCGACGTTGACGTTCCAGTAGGTCAGCTTGCGTTTGAGCAGCGGCGACCAGTGATTCTCCCAGGCGTGACCCAGGCCGATATCCTGCGAACCAATGCCCAGCACATGCACATGCTCGACCTGGGGCAAGCGGCTGGCCCAGTAAACCCATGAGCCGCAATGGATGCCGAACGGGTAGCGCATGTTGTCGGGGTGGTTATCGCAAATGATCAGCTGAAATTTCTGCTGCGTCGGCAGGCGGTTCAGCAGCAGTTGGCTGAGGTGGTGATAATCGCCGCTGCCAGTGAACACACAACCGTAATCCCTGGGCATCTGCGTGTGCAGGGCGGTTTCCAGTTCCTTGAACTGCGCCCAGCGGCAACCGAAGCGGATTTTTTCCTGCCAGGCCTGCAGGGGCAAGGTGATCGCGCCGGGAATGTCACTCACGGCACTGTCGAAATCGAGGATCAGCGGTGCGCGGTCCTGGCTCATTCGGGTTTCTCCTGCTGCCACTGCGCATCGCTTTCAAAGTAATGGCGGAAACGGTTGCCGAGCTTGCGCAGCAGCGGATTGCGGATCCAGACCAAGTGGCGGGTGAAGGTAAAGTCGGCGCCGAGGCTGGCCTTGACCTGCGGGTCGGTCCAACCCGCCACATAAAATTTCAGCCCATTGGCCACGGCGTATTCCAGGTTCACAAACCAGCTGACGAAGTACAGGTTGAACTCCAACGCCTGCGGATAGTTGAGCCCGATGTACTTGTCGAGCAGCTTGTCGCCCTCCACGTAGCACAGGTTGTAGCCGATCAGTTCGTCGCAGTGCCAGTAGCAGAACACCCGCCCGTTACTGGCGGCGTCCTGCAACAAGCTGCGGAAAAACGCCGGGGTCAGCAGGTCAAAATGGATCTCGCTCTGGTCGTACACCGCCTTGTACAGGCCGTACAACTGCGCAAGCCAGGCCTCATCGTTGAAGCGCGTATCGCCAGTGTTCAAGACTTCCACCCGCAATGCTTCGCGGCTGCGCAGTTTGCGTCGGATATTGCGCCGACGGCTGTGGGACAAACGCGCCAGGTACTCGTCGATGTTGCTGAAGTTGATCGGCACATAGGCCAGCGCCTGGCCTTCCAGGCTGATAAAGCCGCGCCGGGTGCAGTCCTCGATCAAGGCTTGGGCGTAGCGGTTATCCGCCTCGCTCAGCAGTGGCGAGTCGCAGGGCACATCTTTGACGACCATGAGTTTGCGCTGCGGTGCGCACTCTTCTTGCAGCCACTGCGCGAGGTCCTGGGGCGGTACGTTGCGGGGCAATGGCGAATATTCGCTGACCGTGGTGCCGACAAAGCAGCTGTCGATGCGCAGCCACGCATTCCAAAGACCAAACCCGGGCCAGCCGCGCACACGGTTCGCGAACTCGTCTTCAGCCGTCGTCAGCAGGTCGAATGGCGTGAAGAAGTACGGCAGGCCCTGGGCGGACAGCCGCGCGTCAAAACCCTCCGGCGGGTGCTGCAAAAACCGGCCGATTAACGATGGCGCTTCCAGACAGCACGCATAGGCAGCCTCGGAGCGGCTGGAGTCTGGGATAGGTGGCGTGGCGCAAGTCATGGAAAAAAGCTCAAAGATGACCGGCGCAATAGTAGCGACTCGACACATTCTGCACTTGAACCTCGGCTGTCGCTGCGGCATATCAGCATTTCCCGCAGTGCTCGCCAAACCGATTAGACTCCGTTGACCTTCAAGGTGACTGACTCAAGGACCGTCCATGAAACGCAGCCTGACCGTGCTCGCTATCCTGATTGCCGCCCTCTTGGCCGGCGCTGGCTGGTATGTCTACAGCAAGCAACCGACCCGCCAGGGCACCGAGACACTGGCCAACCTGCAAGGCGCAGTCACGGTGCGTTATGACGACCGCGGCGTGCCGCACATTCGCGCCGAGAACGAGACCGACCTGTATCGCGCCCTGGGCTACGTGCATGCCCAGGACCGGCTGTTCCAGATGGAGATCATGCGGCGCCTGGCCCGTGGCGAGCTGGCCGAAGTGCTGGGGCCGAAGATGCTGGAGACCGACAAGCTGTTTCGCAGCCTGCGCATTCGCGAGCGCGCCTTGAGTTACGTCGAGCACATGGATCACGACTCGGCAGCCTGGAAGGCCTTGCAAGCCTACCTGGACGGCATCAACCAATATCAGGACAGCCACGCCAGCCCCATGGAGTTTGACGTGCTGGGCATCCCTAAACGACGCTTTACCGCCGAGGACACCATCAGCGTCGCCGGGTATATGGCCTACAGCTTTGCGGCCGCGTTTCGTACCGAGCCGCTGCTGACTTACGTGCGCGATCAATTGGGCAGCGACTACCTGAAAGTCTTCGACCTCGACTGGCAACCCAAGGGCGCCCTCAACCTGGCTGCCGGCGACTGGAAATCCCTCGGCGCCCTCGCCGCCTTGAGCGACAAGGCCCTGGCCGATAACGGCTTGCCGCAGTTCGAAGGCAGCAACGCCTGGGCCATCAGCGGCAGCCGCACTAAAAGCGGCAAGCCGTTGCTGGCCGGCGACCCGCATATTCGCTTCTCGGTGCCGTCGGTGTGGTACGAGGCGCAGTTGTCTGCGCCGGGCTTTGAGCTGTACGGCTATCACAACGCACTGGTGCCGGTGGCCTTCCTGGGGCACAACCTGGATTTCGGCTGGAGCCTGACCATGTTCCAGAACGATGACCTCGACCTGATCGCCGAAAAGGTCAACCCGGACAACCCCAACCAGGTCTGGTACCACGGCCAATGGGTCAACCTGACCAGCAGCGAACAGCAGATTGCAGTCAAGGGTCAGGCGCCGGTGACGCTCACCCTGCGTCAGTCGCCCCACGGCCCGATCATCAATGACGTGCTGGGCGAGAATGCCGGCAGCACGCCGATTGCCATGTGGTGGGCGTTCCTCGACACCGAAGACCCGATCCTCGAAGGCTTCTACGAACTCAACCGCGCCGACACCCTGGCCAAGGTGCGCGCCGCCGCCGCCAAGGTTTCGGCGCCGGGCCTGAATATCGTGTGGGCGAATGCCAAGGGCGATATCGGCTGGTGGGCGGCGGCGCAGTTGCCGATCCGCCCGGCCGGCGTGAACCCGGCATTCATTCTCGACGGCAGTACCGCCCAGGCCGACAAGCTGGGCTTCTACCCGTTCAGCGCCAACCCACAGGAAGAAAACCCGGCCCGTGGTTATGTGGTGTCGGCCAACGCCCAGCCGGCCTCGCCCACTGGCATGGAGATCCCCGGTTACTACAACCTCGCCGACCGCGGCCAGCAGTTGAACACGCAGTTGAGCGACAAAAGCGTGAAGTGGGACGTGAACAACAGCCAGGCCTTGCAATTGGGTACCACCACCGCCTACGGCCCACGCCTGCTGGCGCCGCTGTTACCGGTGCTGCGTGAAGTGGTCAAGGACCCGGCGCAGCTTAAACTGGTGGAGCAGCTTGCAAGCTGGAAAGGCGACTACCCGCTGGACTCCACCAGTGCCACGCTGTTCAACCAGTTCCTGTTCAACCTCACCGACGCGGCCTTCCACCCGAAACTGGGCGATGCGATGTTCAAAACCCTGATCACCACGCGGGTGATCGACGCCGCACTGCCACGCCTGGCCGCCTCAGCGGATTCGCCGTGGTGGAACGGCAAGCGCGCCGACACGGTAAAACTCGCCTGGGACAACAGCCTGGCGCACCTCAAGGCCACCTTTGGCGATGACCCGTCGCAATGGCAGTGGGGCAAGGCCCACACCCTGACCCACGGCCACCCGCTGGGCATGCAGAAGCCATTGGACATGATTTTCAACGTCGGCCCATTCCCGGCGCCGGGCACCCACGAGGTGCCAAATAACCAATCGGCCATGATCGGCCCTGCGCCGTGGCCCGTGACCTATGGCCCGTCGACCCGGCGCCTGATCGACTTTGCCGACCCGGCCCATGCGTTGACCATCAACCCCGTGGGGCAAAGCGGCGTGCCGTTTGATTCGCACTATGGCGACCAGGCGGAAACCTATATCGAGGGTGGGTACGAGCAGGCGCATTTCAGTGAGGAAGAGGTGACGGCGAATACCCGTGGCACGCTGAAGCTGTTGCCTGCCCGATAGCCGCATGGAACGCGGTCAAAATGTGGGAGCGACTAAAGAGCCCGCATTCGCCCTGGCGCCTCGCCGTAGGTTTCCTTGAATTTCTTGCTGAACGCCGCCTGAGACTGGTAACCCACCTGCGCGGCGATATCCAGCAGGCTCAGGCGCGACTGGCGCAGCAGGTTGAACGCCAGCTCCATGCGCAGCTGGGTCAGCAGCACCCACGGCGACACACCCGCGACTTTCACAAACGCCCGCATGAAGGTGGCCCGCGACATGGTGGCTGCCGCCGCCAGGCTGTCGATGGTCCACTCATGGCCGGGCTCGGCCAGCATCGCCTGCCAGGCTTTGCTCAGGCGTTTGTCGGCGAGTAAGGCGAAGGTGCCCGCCACCGGCGCCTGGCGAGTCAGCCAGGTGCGCAGGATCAGGGTGAACAAGGCCTGCGACAACGCGTCGATAAACGAGCGTGCGCCCAGTTGCTGGCCGTCCGCTTCGCTGCGCAACAAGGCAATCAGCGCTGCCAATTGCCCATCGCCCTGCCACTGACGGCTGGACACCACCAGGTAGTCCGGCAACGCACCGAACAACAATGACTGGCGGTTGTAGCGAAAGCTGCCGCAGAGCATGTCCACGTCCGGTTGCTCACCACCCAGGCGGTGGATCGGCAACAGGCCGCCCTCAATAACGGTCTGCGCCAACGGTTTGACCCGCACGCCCTGGCTGCGCACCAGGTGCGTCGCGCCACCGGGCATCAACAGAATGTCGCCCTCCTCCAGCGTCACCTGCTGGCCACCCGACAACTCGGCATGGCAGGTGCCCGCCAGCACAATGTGATACGGCGCCACACCCAGCGGCTCAGGCGCGTGGTCCATGGCCCACGCGCCCTGGAACTGGCAGCGCAGGTCCAGGCTGCCGCGCAGGTTGGCCAACGCAATCAGGGTGTCGATGGAGTTCATTTGCGAGCATCGATCAAAAAGGTGAGTGGATCGAACAAAAGCGCCAAACCTGAACCGCGCACACTGGCTTCACACCCAACCCGTTCAGGAGTTACCGCAATGTTCAATAACTGGTCCAACTTGCTTGCTAACGTAAATAAAACCTTTGGCGCGCTGGGCAAGAGCAACCCGAAGATGGTCAAAGCCTACATGGCGCTGGGCGAGGCTGCCGAGGAAAACAATGTACTCGACGCCAAGACCCGTGAGCTGATTTCCATCGCCGTGGCCATCACCACACGCTGCGACGGCTGTATCGCCGCGCATGCCGACGCGGCGATCAAGGCCGGCGCGACCCGCGAAGAAGTCGCCGCCACGCTCGCCACCGCCATCTCGCTGAATGCCGGTGCTGCGTACATCTATTCGCTGCGCGCGCTGGAAGCCTACGACACGCTCACACCGGTGCCGCAAAGTTAAGCCGGAACTGTTGCGGCGTCACGCCCAGCCGGCGGTTGAACACACTGCGCATGTGCTGGGCGTCACGAAAGCCGCATTGGTAGGCCACGGTTTTCAGCGGTGCGGGGCTGCTTTCGAGCATCACCCGCGCCGCGTCTACTCGCGCCCGCTCGACAAACTCGGCGGGGGTTATGCGCGCTTCACGGGCAAATACCCGGGAAAAATTACGCGCGCTCATATTGGCGGCCTTGGCCAGGTCGGCGATGCCCAAATCCCCGGTCAGGTTGGCCAGCACGTACAACTGCACCAACGCCACCGCCGAGGTGCTTTCGGCGTGGGGCGTGAGGAACGGGCTGAACTGCGACTGCCCGCCCGAGCGCTGAGTGAACACCACCAGGCGCTTGGCCACGCTCAGCGCAACTTCCGGGCCGTGGTCCTGAGCCAGCAGATACAGCGAAAGGTCGATACCGGCCGTGACGCCAGCCGAGGTGTAAAGGTTGCCGTCCTGCACGTAGAGGCGGTCGGCCTCGACCTGGGCCGAGGGGCACAGGCGCGCCAGGTCGGCGGCGTCGTTCCAGTGGGTGGTGACGGTTTTGCCATCCAGCAATCCGGCGCGCGCCAGCATAAAGGCGCCATTGCAGATCGAGCCGAAACGCTGTGCGCGGGCGGCGGCGCCGCGTAGCCAATCATCAAACTGGGCGCCGAAATCTTCGAAAGGCAGCTGTGGGCCGCCAGCGACCAGCAACAGATCATAGGCTTGCAAGGCGTCGCAGTAATGCTTGTGGGCCTGCAATGACAGGCCGTTGGAGGCTGGAACAGTGCCGTGGCTCAGGCCGATCACTTCAAGCTGATAATGGTCTTCGGGCGGCAGAAAACGGTTGGCCTCGCAGAACACATCCATGGGGCCGGTCACGTCCAGTGACTGGACGCCGGGGAAGATCAGGATGGCGACGGTTTTGCCCATGCTCACAAACACCTTTCTCTAACTGAATAAACACAAAACCCTTGTGGGAGCGGGCTTGCTCGCGAATGCGGTGGGTCAGTCGACACCGGTATTAACTGACATACCGCTTTCGCGAGCAAGCCCGCCCCCACATTTGATCTACTCAAGCCTCAAGAGAGTATTCAGACTGGCGCGATATGGCGCCACATTGGCCGACATCGCACCCTCGCCGCGATAGCCCCATCGCGGGCACGGGACCAGACTTCACTCATCGGCGCCACCCCCGGCGCTTTGTTGAGGAGAACGACCATGAGCAACGCCATCGCCGGCATCCAGATCCCGGACAGCGCCCTGGCCAAGGCCACCACCGAATACATCCGCGACGTCGAGTCCGACCTGCTGTACCACCACTCGCGCCGGGTGTTTCTGTTCGGTGCGTTGAGCGGTGAGCGCAAGCAACTGGCCTACAACCCGGAACTGCTGTACGTCGGCGCGATGTTCCATGACCTGGGCCTGGTCGAAGGCCATCGCAGTGACAACGAGCGTTTCGAAGTGGACGGCGCCAACGCAGCGGCCGCGTTCCTCAAGCCTTACGGGCTGAGCGATGACGATATCGAACAAGTCTGGTTGTCGATCGCCCTGCACACCACGCCGGGTGTACCGCAGCATTTGCGCCCGACCGTGGCGTTGGTGACTGCAGGCGTTGAGATGGACGTGCTGGGCATGGACTACGCGGCGTTTTCCAGCGTGCAGCGCGAAGCCGTGGTGCATGCGCATCCACGCGGTGAAGGTTTCAAGGAATGCATCATCTGCGCGTTTGCCGACGGCTTGCGTCATCGCCCGCAGACCACGTTTGGCAACGTGAAGACCGATGTGCTGGTGGATCAGGAGCCGGGGTTCAAGCCGATGAACTTTGTCGAGGTGATTCGCAAGTCACCGTGGGCTGCCTGACTAGATCGTTCCAACGCTCTGCGTGGGAATGCAGCCATGGACGCTCCGCGTCCGCTCTTGGGAGTGTGACGCAGAGCGTCACAGGAGGCGTTCCCACGCGGAGCGTGGGAACGATCTTTATCAGGTTAGACCGGCGCAGGCGCCCGGCGCTTGTCCGGTTGCTGCCAACCGTCCGCCGCCGCTTCTTCGATGGCTTGTTGAATCGCCTTCTTGCGCATCTCTTCGGCCCGACGGCTGAAGAACCACACCAGGAAGGTCACCAGCGAAACCGCCAGCAGAATCAAACTGGCCACGGCGTTGATCTCGGGTTTAACCCCCAGACGCACCGCCGAGAACACTTCCATCGGCAACGTCGTCGAACCTGGGCCCGAGACGAAGCTGGCCAGTACCAGGTCGTCCAGCGACAGCGCGAACGACATCATGCCGCCCGCCGCCAGCGACGGCGCGATCATCGGGATGGTGATCAGGAAGAACACCTTCCATGGCCGTGCGCCCAAGTCCATCGCCGCTTCTTCGATCGACAGGTCCAGCTCACGCAAGCGCGCCGACACCACCACCGCCACATACGCCGCGCAGAACGTGGTGTGAGCGATCCAGATGGTGACGATGCCACGTTCCTGGGGCCAGCCGATCATCTGCGCCATCGCCACGAACAGCAGCAACAGCGACAGACCGGTGATCACTTCGGGCATCACCAATGGCGCAGTCACCAGGCCACCGAACAGCGTGCGGCCCTTGAACTGGCTGATACGTGTCAGCACGAAGGCCGCCAGCGTACCCAATGCCACCGCGGCCACCGCCGTGTAGCAGGCGATTTCCAGGGAGCGCGCCACCGAGCCCATCAACTGGGTGTTGTCCAACAGGCCCACGTACCACTTGATCGACCAACCGCCCCACACTGTCACCAGCTTGGATTCGTTGAACGAGTAGATCACCAGGATCAACATCGGCAGGTAGATGAACAACAAGCCTGCGACCAGCATGAAGCTGGAGAAACGAAAGCGCTTCATATCTTGCCCTCCAGCTCTTTGGCTTGGCTGCGGTTGAACAGGATGATCGGCACGATCAGGATCGCCAGCATCACCACCGCCAGGGCAGACGCCACCGGCCAGTCACGGTTGTTGAAGAATTCCTGCCACAGCACTTTACCGATCATCAGGGTTTCCGGGCCGCCGAGCAGTTCAGGAATCACGAACTCGCCCACCACCGGGATAAACACCAGCATGCAACCGGCGATGATGCCGTTCTTGGATAGCGGCACGGTGATTTTCCAGAAGCTGTTGAAGGTGCTCGAACCCAGATCGGATGCGGCTTCCAGCAGGCTCTGGTCGTGTTTGACCAGGTTGGCGTACAGCGGCAGGATCATGAACGGCAGGTACGAATAGACCACGCCGATATACACCGCAATGTTGGTGTTGAGGATCTGCAGCGGCTCGTTGATCAGCCCGATGGACATCAGGAAGCCGTTGAGCAAGCCGTTGTTGCTGAGGATGCCCATCCACGCATACACGCGGATCAGGATCGCGGTCCAGGTCGGCATCATGATCAGCAGCACCAGCACGGTCTGCATCTCTTTGCGCGCGGTGGCGATGGCGTAGGCCATCGGGTAGCCGATCAGCAGGCACAGCAGCGTGCTGAAAAACGCCATCTTCAGCGAGCCCAGGTAGGCGGCGATGTACAACTCGTCGCCCGCCAGCAAGCTGTAGTTGGCCAGGTTCAGCACCACTTGCAGCTTTTGCTCAACGTAGGTGTAGATCTCGGTGTAAGGCGGGATCGCCACGTCGGCTTCGGCAAAGCTGATTTTCAATACGATGAAAAACGGCAGTGCGAAAAACAGAAACAGCCAGAGGAATGGAATCCCGATGACCACCTGCTTGCCATTGGGGATTATGCGATCCAAGCGCCGCTTGAACTTCTTCATATTCATGAGCGAAGTACCACGCCGCTGTCGTCTTCCCACCACACATACACCTGGTCACCCCAGGTTGGGCGCTGGCCACGGCGTTCGGCGTTGGCCACGAAAGACTGCACCAGCTTGCCGCTCGGCAGTTCCACGTAGAACACCGAATGGCCGCCGAGGTAAGCGATATCGTGCACCTTGCCGCTGGACCAGTTGTGTTCACAGGTCGGCATTTCGGTAGTGACCAGCAGTTTTTCCGGGCGGATCGCGTAGGTCACCGACTTGTCTTCCACCGAGGTGGCGATGCCGTAGCCCACGTAGATGTCGCGGTCCAGGTCCGGGCACTTGAGCACCGCGTGGCCTTCGGCATCGTCCACCACCTGGGTGTCGAAGATGTTGACGTTGCCGATGAACTCGCACACCAGGCGGCTGGTGGGGGTTTCGTAGATGTCGATCGGGCTGCCGATCTGCGCGATCCAGCCCAGGTGCATGATCGCGATGCGCTCGGCCATGGTCATGGCCTCTTCCTGGTCGTGGGTCACCATCACGCAGGTCACGCCCACGCGCTCGATGATTTCCACCAGTTCCAGCTGCATCTGCGAACGCAGTTTTTTGTCCAATGCACCCATCGGCTCATCGAGCAGCAGCAGTTTCGGGCGCTTGGCCAGGGAACGTGCCAACGCCACACGCTGGCGCTGGCCACCGGACAGCTGGTGCGGCTTGCGCTTGGCGTACTGGCTCATCTGCACCAGCTTGAGCATCTCGGCCACGCGGGCGTCGACTTCAGCCTTGGGGATCTTGTCCTGTTGCAGGCCGAAGGCAATGTTCTGCGCCACGGTCATGTGTGGGAACAAGGCGTAGGACTGGAACATCATGTTGATCGGCCGCTCGTAGGGCGGCATGTCGGTGATGTCCACACCGTCGAGGTAGATGCGACCTTCCGTTGGGCGCTCGAAGCCTGCGAGCATGCGCAGCAGGGTGGATTTGCCCGAACCCGATCCGCCGAGCAAGGCGAAGATCTCGCCTTTTTTGATTTCCAGGGACACATCGTCCACGGCAATCGTCTCGTCGAACTTCTTCGTGACCCGGTCGATTTTGACCAACACCTTTTTCGGTGTCTGGTCGCCCTCGAGGGCTTTCTTATAGGCGCCGGAGGCAACTGCCATTTACGAAACTCCCAACAAAATTTGAGGTTCGCCCAAGACGGGCGAAACCTTGGATAGTTTGAGCTTTACTTGCCCGTCTTGACCTTGGTCCAGCTACGGGTCATTAAACGCTGCACTTTCGGGGGTAGCTCGAAGTTGACGAACGTCCGGTCGAGAACCGCCTGCGGTGGGTAAACCGCTGCGTCAGTGCGTATCGATTGCTCCATCAGTTTGTCCGCCCCTGGGTTAGGGTTGGCATAACCGACTTGATCACTGACCTGAGCGATCACCTCAGGTTGCAGTAAATAGTTGATGAAGGCATGGGCCTCTTTGACGTTGGTGGCATCCGCCGGGATCGCCAGCACGTCAAACCACAAATTGCCGCCTTCTTTGGGAATCGTGTAGGCGATATTCACGCCTTTGCCAGCTTCAGCCGCACGGGCCTTGGCCTGAAACACATCCCCGGAGAAACCGGCCGCCACGCAAATGTTGCCGTTGGCCAGGTCCGAGATGTATTTGGAAGAATGGAAATAGGTCACGTAGGGCCGCACTTTGAGCAGCTTCTCTTCGGCCTTCTTGTAGTCTTCGGGGTTGGTGCTGTTGGGGTTCAGGCCCATGTAGTTGAGCACCGCCGGCAGCATCTCATCGGCCGAATCCATGAACGAAACGCCACAGGTGGCGAGCTTCTTCATGTTCTCCGGTTCGAACAGCACGGCCCAGGAATCGATATGGTCGACGCCCAGCACTTCTTTGACTTTGTCGACGTTGTAACCGATGCCGTTGGTGCCCCACAGGTACGGTACGGCGTACTGGTTACCCGGATCGTTCTTTTCCAGGCGCTTGAGCAGCACCGGGTCCAGGTTGGAATAGTGAGTCAGCAATGACTTGTCGAGCTTCTGGAACGCACCGGCCTTGATCTGCTTGCCGAGAAAGTGATTGGACGGCACCACCACGTCGTAACCGGTACGACCGGCGAGCAACTTGCCTTCCAGGGTTTCGTTGGAATCAAACACGTCATACACGGGCTTGATGCCAGTCGCCTTTTCAAAGTTGGCCAGGGTGTCCGGGCCAATGTAGTCCGACCAGTTATAAATATGCACTGTCGGTGCGGCCTGCACGCTCACAGCCAGCGTGATACCTGCACCCACCAGCATGGCTTTGCGAAATAAAGAAATTGGCAAGTGGAGGTCCTCTTAAATAGTTGGGCCTTAAAGTTGTTGCCCGGCAACAAAACCGGCGCGCAACTTACCCTCGATAAACCGATCCGGCAAAACTTTCTGTCATTTAATTTGTGTGAACGGGCTATGTGGGAGCGGGCTTGCTCGCGAAAGCGGGGTATCAGTTGATACATCCGCTGGCTGACACACCGTCTTCGCGAGCAAGCCCGCTCCCACACAAGCCACTCCCACAGCTTTTAAGGCTTACTTACCAGACTTGATCTTGGTCCAGCTGCGTGTCATTTCACGCTGGGTTGCAGCCGGCAAGTCAGCAATGGCGTAGAGCTTGGCCTGCACATCGGCTGGCGGGTAGATGCCCGGGTCGCTGGTGATGTCTTTGTCGACCAGTGCGGTAGCCTTCTCGTTACCATTCGGGAAACGCACGCTGTTGGTGATCGAGGCCATGACTTCCGGCTTGAGCAGGTAGTTCATGAACTTGTAGGCGGCGTCGACGTTTTCGGCATCTTTAGGGATGGCGACCATGTCGAAGAAGCTACCGGCGCCTTCTTTCGGAATGTCGTAGGCCACTTTGACCTTGCCACCGGCTTCAGCCGCGCGGGACTTGGCCTGCTGGATGTCACCCGAGTAACCCACGGCTACGCAGATGTTGCCGTTGGCCAGGTCCGAGATGTACTTGGACGAGTGGAAGTAGCCGATCGATGGGCGCAGCTTGAGGAACAGGTCTTCAGCTTGCTTGAGGTCAGCTTTCTTCTGGGTGTCGGTCGGCAGGCCCAGGTAGTGCAGTGCCACCGGCAGCATTTCGGTTGGCGAATCAAGGAAGCTCACACCGCAGCTTTTGAGCTTGGCGATGTTCTCAGGCTTGAGCAGCACGTCCCACGAGTCGATCTTGTCGATACCCAGTGCAGCCTTGACCTTCTCCGGGTTGTAGCCGATGCCGATCGAGCCCCACATGTACGGGAAAGCGTGCTTGTTGTCCGGGTCGCTGATCGACACGGCTTTAAGCAGGGATTTGTTCAGGTTGTCGTAGTTGGTCAGCTTGGACTTGTCCAGCTCCTGATAGACACCGGCCTTGATCTGCTTGGCGAGGAAGTTGTTCGACGGCACGACGATGTCGTAACCGGACTTGCCTGCCAGCAACTTGGCTTCGAGGGTCTCGTTGCTGTCAAAAACGTCGTACACCACCTTGATGCCGGACTCTTTTTCAAAGTTGGCGATGGTGTCCGGTGCAATGTAGTCGGACCAGTTGTATACGTGCAGGACTTTATCGTCTGCCTGGGCCGCGCCCGCCATTGCGCCCAACAGGGACAAGGCGAGGAGGGTCTTGCCAGCGTTCTTCAAACCTAATGCCTTCATTTGGTGATGCTCCAATTTTTCTTTTTTGGGCCACGTTCTTACAGTGTTAAGCGGCCCGTTAAAGGGCAACAAAACAGGGCGACAGTCTGGCAAGTTCCGAGGCCGGCTTTCAACCAAAGCCTCATTTATAGCTGCTCAGAATGCAGCGCCCGAAAGCCGCTGCGTTCTGAGCCTAGCACTTAGCCCTGCAATGCCGCCAAAGTCAGGTCCAGGCAATGGCGAGCCTTGGTCACCAGCTCGTCGATTTGCGCATTGCTGATCACCAGCGGCGGCGAAATGATCATGGTGTCGCCTACGGCGCGCATGATCAGGCCATTCTCGAAGCAGAACGTGCGGCAGATCATGCCCACACCACGGCCTTCGTAACGTTTGCGCGTGGCCTTGTCCTGCACCAGCTCAATCGCCCCGAGCATGCCCACACCGCGCACTTCACCCACCAGCGGGTGATCAGCCAGTTCCCTCAGGCGTTTCTGCAAATACGGTGCCGCTTCTTCGTGCACACGCTTAATGATTTTTTCATCACGCATGATGCGGATGTTTTCCAAAGCCACGGCGGCGGCCACCGGGTGACCGGAATAGGTGAAGCCGTGGTTGAAATCGCCGCCTTCATTGAGCACGGCAACCACGTCGTCGTGCACGATCAAGCCGCCCATGGGGATGTAACCCGAGGTCAGGCCTTTGGCGATGGTCATCATGTGCGGCTTGAGGTCGTAGAAATCGCTGCCGAACCATTCGCCGGTACGGCCGAAACCGCAGATCACTTCGTCGGCGACGAACAGGATGTCGTACTTGGCGAGGATTTCCTTGATGCGCGGCCAGTAGCTCTCAGGCGGCACGATCACGCCACCGGCACCCTGGATCGGCTCGGCAATAAAGGCCCCGACGTTGTCCACGCCCAGCTCCAGAATCTTTTCTTCCAGCTGGTTGGCAGCCCAGACCCCGAACTCTTCCGGGCTCATGTCGCCGCCTTCGCCATACCAGTAAGGCTGGGCGATGTGGGTGATGCCAGGGATCGGCAAGTCGCCCTGTTCGTGCATATAAGTCATGCCGCCCAGGCTGGCGCCGGCCACGGTGGAGCCGTGGTAGCCGTTCTTGCGGCTGATGATGGTTTTCTTGTTCGGCTGGCCCTTGATCGCCCAGTAGTGGCGGACCATGCGCAGCATGGTGTCGTTGCCTTCGGAGCCGGAACCGGTGAAGAACACGTGGTTCATGCCGGCAGGCGCGACATCGGCAATGACTTTGGCCAACTCCAGCACCGGCGGGTGCGCGGTCTGGAAGAACAGGTTGTAGTAAGGCAGTTCTTTCATCTGTTTGGCGGCGGCGTCAGCCAGCTCGTCGCGACCGTAACCGATCGCCACGCACCACAGGCCGGCCATGCCGTCGAGGATCTTGTTGCCTTCGCTGTCCCACAGGTAAACGCCGTGGGCTTTGGTGATGATCCGTGGGCCTTTCTCTTTCAATTGCTTGAAGTCGCTGAACGGCGCCAAGTGGTGATCATTGCTCAAGGCTTGCCATTCACGGGTTTGCGGGTTGTTGCTGGACATACCGGTCTCCTAGACTTTTTCGGTGAAGGGCACGCGGGTTGCCCCACGCGCCCGGCGCATCAGACGGCGAAGAGCAGGAATTCCCGCTCCCACGAACTGATCACGCGCTTGAAGTTTTCATGCTCGGCCCGCTTGACCGCGACGTAGCCTGTGATGAATTTCTGCCCCAGGTACTTCTCGATGGTTTTGCTGTTTTCCATACGTTCCAGGGCGTCTTCGATGGTCAACGGCAGGCGCAGGTTGCGGCGCTCGTAACCACGGCCCACCACCGGTGCACTGGGGTTATGGCCTTCGACCATGCCGATGTAGCCACACAGCAAGCTGGCGGCAATCGCCAGGTACGGGTTGGCATCAGCGCCCGGCAGGCGGTTTTCGACGCGGCGGTTCTGCGGGCCGGCATCCGGTACGCGCAGGCCGACGGTGCGGTTTTCTTCGCCCCACTCCACGTTCACCGGCGCCGAGGTGTCGGGCAGGAAGCGACGGAACGAGTTCACGTTGGGGGCAAACAACGGCAGCAATTCAGGGATGAATTTCTGCAGGCCGCCAATGTGGTTGAGAAACAGCTGGCTCATGGTCCCGTCTTCATTAGAGAAAACGTTCTTGCCGGTGGCGATGTCGATGATGCTCTGGTGCAAGTGCATCGCGCTGCCCGGCTCGCCGGTCATCGGCTTGGCCATAAAGGTGGCGGCCACGTTGTGCTTGAGCGCGGCCTCACGCATGGTGCGCTTGAACACCAGGATCTGGTCGGCCAGGGACAGGGCATCGCCGTGACGGAAGTTGATTTCCATCTGCGCCGTGCCGTCCTCGTGGATCAGGGTATCGAGGTCCAGCTCCTGCAGTTCGCACCAGTCGTAGACGTCTTCGAACAACGGGTCGAATTCGTTGGCGGCTTCTATAGAGAAGGACTGGCGACCGGTTTCCGGGCGACCGGAACGGCCAATCGGCGGTTGCAGCGGGAAGTCCGGGTCTTCGCAGCGCTTGGTCAGGTAGAACTCCATCTCCGGCGCCACGATCGGCTGCCAGCCCCTGTCGGAATAGAGCTTGAGTACCTTCTTGAGCACGTTGCGCGGCGACAGCTCGATAGGGTTGCCTTGCTTGTCGTAGGTATCGTGGATCACCTGGGCGGTGGGCTCGATGGCCCAAGGCACCAGGAATACCGCGTTCTGGTCGGGACGGCAGATCATGTCGATGTCGGCCGGGTCGAGCAATTCGTAATAGATGTCGTCTTCGACATAGTCGCCGGTCACGGTCTGCAACAGAACGCTCTCGGGCAGGCGCATGCCTTTTTCGGCGATGAACTTGTTGGTCGGCGAGATCTTGCCCCGGGTGATGCCCGTGAGGTCGCCAATCATGCATTCGACTTCTGTGATCTTGTGGTCTTTCAACCAATCGGTGAGCTGGTCGAGGTTGTTACTCATAAATGCCTCTGGGCTGTGTTTCCTGACATCCATTAAAGGTCAGGCGTTGGTTGACGCAGCATCCGCGTCGTTGGTTCATTCAGGGTAGGAGCTTACCTGCCATTTGCTGCAGCGTTGCATTCCTCACGCCAAAGTTGTGCGCAATCTTGATCGGCAGCGCAGGCAGCGGCCGGTCAGTGGCAGATGGGGAGGCAAAAAAGAGGTCGGACGGGCCGTCAAGAATATTGGCCGGTGCGTGGGCATTTACGCTGTAGGAATAGACTGCGGACAAAGCCTGGCGGAGGCAGGCAGAGACGCCGAACGGCGGCAGGTGAAACATGAAGCACCCCGGTATTATTGCTGTTATGGGTTTGAATCGAGCTTAGCCTTGTTCATTTTTTTACACAACACCCCCGTAAAAAATACAACACGGCCCGCTTTAGCCTGCTAGTCCCAAGCCCTTCAAACCCACAAAACCGCCCCGAAAAGCCCCAAAAAAGGCCTCAGGGCGCTTTTTTAGGGCAAAAAAGGCCTCGCTTGACTTCGGCATGCCGTTCGGGTTGACTGAAACCAGAAAAGATCAATGATTGATATTTTTAACAACAAAGGTGTTGCATCATGTCGGTACCCCCGCGTGCCGTTCAGCTTAACGAAGCGAACGCGTTCCTTAAGGATCATCCTGAGGTTCTGTACGTAGACCTTCTAATTGCGGATATGAATGGTGTGGTGCGCGGTAAGCGCATCGAACGCACCAGCCTCCACAAGGTTTACGAGAAGGGCATTAACCTGCCTGCCTCTTTATTTGCCCTGGATATCAATGGCTCGACGGTGGAAAGCACCGGCCTGGGTCTGGACATCGGTGATGCTGACCGAATCTGTTATCCAATCCCCGACACCCTGTGCAATGAACCCTGGCAAAAGCGCCCCACCGCGCAACTGCTGATGACCATGCACGAACTTGAAGGTGAACCTTTCTTCGCCGATCCTCGCGAAGTGCTCCGCCAAGTTGTAAGCAAATTTGACGACCTTGGCCTGACCATCTGCGCCGCCTTCGAGCTTGAGTTCTACCTGATCGACCAGGAGAACGTGAACGGCCGCCCACAACCGCCCCGCTCGCCGATCTCCGGCAAACGCCCGCACTCGACACAGGTCTACCTGATCGACGACCTCGACGAATACGTCGACTGCCTCCAGGACATTCTGGAAGGTGCCAAAGAGCAAGGTATCCCGGCTGACGCCATCGTCAAGGAAAGTGCCCCGGCGCAGTTCGAAGTGAACCTGCACCACGTCGCCGACCCGATCAAGGCTTGCGACTACGCGGTACTGCTCAAGCGCCTGATCAAGAACATCGCCTACGACCATGAGATGGACACCACCTTCATGGCCAAACCTTATCCAGGCCAGGCAGGCAACGGTTTACACGTACACATCTCCATTTTGGACAAGGACGGCAAGAACATTTTTGCCAGCGAGGATCCCGAGCAGAACGCCGCACTGCGTCACGCGATCGGCGGTGTGCTCGAGACCCTGCCCGCCCAAATGGCGTTCCTGTGCCCCAACGTCAACTCCTACCGTCGTTTCGGCGCACAGTTCTACGTGCCGAACTCGCCGTGCTGGGGCCTGGATAACCGCACTGTGGCGATTCGCGTACCCACCGGCTCGTCCGATGCCGTGCGTATCGAACACCGCGTGGCCGGTGCCGACGCCAACCCTTACCTGCTGATGGCTTCGGTCCTGGCGGGTGTGCACCACGGTCTGACCAACAAGATCGAGCCTGGTGCTCCGGTGGAAGGCAACAGCTACGAGCAGAACGAACAGAGCCTGCCGAACAACCTGCGCGATGCATTGCGTGAGTTGGACGACAGCGAGGTGATGGCCAAGTACATCGATCCCAAGTACATCGATATCTTCGTCGCCTGTAAGGAAAGTGAGCTGGAAGAGTTTGAACACTCCATCTCCGACCTTGAGTACAACTGGTATCTGCATACTGTGTAAGCAGTTGCAGTTTTAAAAGAATGCCGCAGGCTTTATGGCCTGCGGCATTTTTTTGCGCTGCAATCTCGTTCCCACGCTCTGCGTGGTAATGCAGCCAGGGACGCTCTGCGCCCCAAGAGCGGATGCGGAGCGTCCAGCGAGGCATTCCCACGCAGAGCGTGGGAACGATCATAAGGTCGCGTACAATGCGCTCTGCCTTGTAGGAGACTTCCATGCCCACCCGCCCCGCCGCCCCTCGCAAACCCCGCGCCCGCAGCCAGGCACGGATCGATGCGATCCTCGACGCCGCTCGCACCTTGTTGGCGAGCGAGGGCGTGGCGAGCTTGTCGATCTACAGCGTGGCCGAACGGGCGCAGATCCCGCCGTCGTCGGTGTATCACTTTTTCGCCAGCGTGCCGGCGCTGCTGGAGGCGTTGACCGCCGATGTGCACGCCGCTTTCCGCGCCGCGATCCAGGCGCCTATCGAGCATGATTCACTCAAGGTGTGGCGCGACCTGTCCTCTATCGTCGAGCAACGCATGCTCAGCATCTACAGCAACGACGCGGCTGCACGTCAATTGATCCTGGCGCAGCACGGGCTTGCCGAAGTGACCCAGGCGGACCGTCAGCATGACTTGGAGTTGGGGGATTTGATGCTTGAAGTGTTCAACCGCCACTTCGAAGTGCCGACCTTGCCCGCCGACGTGGACGTGTTCGCGCTGGCGCTGGAGTTGAGCGACCGCGTGTACGCGCGTTCGGTGCATCAGCATGGGCAGATTACGCCGCGCATGGCCGAGGAAGGGATGCGGGTGTTTGATGCGTATGTGGGGCTTTATTTACCGGCGTATTTGCCTAAGCGCTGATCGTTCCCACGCTCTGCGTGGGAATGCCGCCTGGGACGCTCCGCGTCCCGCCTGCATTGCGGTGACGCAGAGCGTCACGGGATGCATTACCACGCGGAGCGTGGGAACGATCAGTGGAGTGATCACAACTTGGCGATCGACACCTCGGTGGACTTCACAAAGGCAATCACTTCGCTGCCGATCACCAGTTCCAGCTCTTTGACCGAGCGGGTAGTGATCACCGAAGTCACGATGCCGGACGCGGTCTGCACGTCGATTTCCGACAGCACGTCGCCTTCGACGATTTCCTTGATGGTGCCTTTGAACTGGTTACGTACGTTGATGGCTTTGATAGTCATGATGGTTTTCCTCTATGAGTTATTGAGCCCAACGCAATTGCGTAGGCAGCGGTGAAACAGGTTCAGGTTCCGGCGGCGAGCCTGGCAGCGACAGCACCCGGTTAAGCACTTCGGCTTCCAGCGCGGCCAGGCGATGTGAGCCCCTGGCGCGTGGGCGCGGCAGATCGACGATCAGGTCGAGGCCGATTTCGCCGTCTTCGATCAGGATCACGCGGTCAGCAATCGCCACGGCCTCGCTGACGTCGTGGGTGACCAACAACACGGTAAAGCCGTGCTTCTGCCAGAGGTTTTCAATCAGTTGCTGCATCTCGATGCGGGTCAGGGCGTCCAGCGCGCCCAAAGGTTCGTCGAGCAATAGCAGGCGCGGCTGGTGAATCAACGCACGCGCCAGGGCCACACGCTGCTTCTGGCCGCCGGACAAGGCCGCCGGCCATTCATTGGCACGCTCGGCCAAACCCACCGCTTCCAGCGCTTCCAACGCCTTGGGGCGCCAGTTGCCCTTGAGGCCAAGGCCCACGTTGTCGATGATCTTTTTCCACGGCAGCAGACGCGCTTCCTGGAACATCAGCCGCGTGTCTTCAATTGCCTCGTTCAGCGGCGCGGAACCGGCCAGCAACTCGCCGCCACTGGCTTTGTCCAGGCCTGCGAGCAGGCGCAGCAAGGTACTTTTGCCGCAGCCGCTGCGGCCGACCACGGCCACGAACTGGCCAGCCGGAATGTGCAGGTCAATCTCTTTGAGTACTTCCCGCGCACCAAAGGCCTTGCGCAATTTGCGCACCGCCAGCGGGATGCCCTTGAGCAGGCGCGGAGGTTGTTGAGCGGTCATGCCGCACCTCCTTTATTCACTTGGTAAGCCGGATGCCAACGCAGCCACACACGTTCCAGGCCACGCGCCGCGAGGTCGGCGAGCTTGCCGAGGATCGCGTACAGCACAATCGCCAGTACCACCACGTCGGTTTGCAGGAATTCGCGGGCGTTCATGGCCAGGTAACCGATGCCGGAACTGGCCGAGATGGTTTCCGCCACGATCAGCGTCAACCACATAAAGCCCAGGGCGAAGCGCACGCCCACCAGAATCGAAGGCAAGGCGCCCGGCAGGATCACTTGCCAGAACAGGCTGAAACCGGACAGGCCGTAGCTGCGCGACATTTCCACCAGCGCCGGGTCGACGTTGCGGATGCCGTGGTAGGTGTTCAGGTAGATCGGGAACAGCGTGCCGAGGGCGACCAGGAAAATCTTCGCCGTCTCATCAATGCCGAACCACAAAATCACCAGCGGAATCAGCGCCAGGTGCGGCACGTTGCGGATCATCTGCACCGAGCTGTCCAGCAGGCGCTCGCCCCACTTCGACAGGCCGGTGATAAAGCCCAGGGCCAAACCGATGCTGCCACCGATCACAAAGCCCAGGCCCGCACGCCAGCCGCTGATGGCCAGGTGCGTCCAGATTTCGCCGCTGCGTACCAGGTTGACCCCAGCTTCGATCACCGCACTGGGCGCCGGCAAAATGCGCGTCGACAACCAGCCCGCGGACACCGACAGCTGCCACACCGCCAACAACAAAATCGGCAGCACCCAAGGCGCGACGCGGTGGCTTAACTTTTCAAAATCCATAATGGCGCCTCAGCTCTGCGACGCAGCTTTGGGAAGAATGTCGTTGGCGACCATTTCGCCGAACGGGCTGACGTAACCGGCGCTTTTCGGCAGCTCGGGACGCTCGATATCCAGGTGCGGGAACAACAGTTCGGCAACCCGATACGACTCTTCCAGGTGTGGGTAACCGGAGAAGATAAAAGTGTCGATGCCCAGCGCCGCGTATTCCTTGACCCGCGCCGCAACGGTTGGGCCGTCCCCCACCAGTGCGGTGCCGGCACCGCCGCGCACCAGGCCGACGCCGGCCCACAGGTTGGGGCTGACTTCGAGGTTGTCGCGGTTGCCACCGTGCAAAGCGGCCATACGCTGCTGGCCAACCGAGTCGAAACGCGCCAGGGATGCCTGGGCGCGGGCGATGGTTTCGTCATCCAGATGGGAAATCAGTTTGTCGGCGGCTTTCCAGGCTTCATCGTTGGTTTCGCGCACGATGACATGCAGGCGAATACCGAAGCGCACAGTGCGTCCAAGTTTGGCCGCCTTGGCGCGCACCTGTTCGATTTTTTCCGCGACGGCGGCCGGTGGTTCGCCCCAGGTCAGCACCATTTCCACCTGTTCGGCTGCCAGGTCCTGGGCGGCTTCAGAGGAGCCACCGAAGTAAAGCGGCGGACGTGGCTGCTGGATCGGCGGGTAGAGCAATTTGGCGCCTTTGACGCTGATGTGTTCGCCGTCGTAATCCACGGTTTCGCCTTCCAGCACGCGGCGCCAGATGCGGGTGAATTCCACCGAGGCCTGGTAGCGCTCTTCGTGGCTGAGGAACAAGCCATCGCCGGCCAGCTCTTCCGGATCACCGCCGGTGACCAGGTTGAACAAAGCGCGCCCGCCGGACAAACGGTCCAGGGTCGCGGCCTGACGCGCCGCCACCGTCGGGGAGATGATGCCGGGGCGCAGCGCGACAAGGAATTTCAAACGCTGGGTTACCGGGATCAGCGAGGCGGCCACCAGCCACGAGTCTTCACAGGAGCGGCCGGTAGGAATCAGCACCCCGCCGAAACCCAGGCGGTCAGCCGCCTGAGCCACTTGCTGCAGATAACCGTGATCGACGGCGCGGGCGCCTTCGGCGGTGCCAAGGTAATGGCCGTCGCCGTGGGTAGGCAGGAACCAGAAAATATTGAGGCTCATGGAGTTGTCTCCTGAAGAAGTCGGATTACGGCGCTGTGGCGACGGCGGCGGATGGCGTCCAGATCACGTCCTTGATGCTCAAGGGTTTGGGGATCAATTTGAGCTGGTAGAAGGTGTCGGCGATTTTCTGCTGGGCGGCGACCACTTCCGGGGTCAGGAACAGCGCGCCGTAGCCTTGGCGCTTGACCGAGGTCAGGGTGATGTCCGCCGGCAAGCCGAGCAGTGGCGCGACTTGTTCGGTCACCTCCGTAGGGTTGGCCTTGGACCACTCGCCCACGGCGCGCACTTCTTCCACCAGCGCCTTGATCACGTCCGGGTGCTGCGTGGCGTAAGGCCTGGTGGCCAGGTAGAACTGGTGGTTGTCGGCAATGCCGGTGCCGTCACGCAGGGTACGGGCTTGCAGTTGTTTCTCGGCGGCCGCCTGGTACGGGTCCCAGATCACCCAGGCGTCCACGCTGCCGCGCTCGAACGCGGCGCGGGCATCGGCGGGCGGCAGGAAGATGGTCTGTACGTCGGTGTATTTGAGGCCGGCATCTTCCAGGGCACGCACCAACAAATAGTGCACGTTGGAGCCTTTGTTGAGCACGATCTTCTTGCCCTTGAGCTCGGCCACCGATTTGATCGTCGAATCCTTGGGCACCAGGATCGCTTCACTGGTCGGCGCCGGCGGCTCGTAGGCGACGTAGAGCAAATCTGCGCCCGCCGCCTGGGCGAACACCGGCGGCGTTTCGCCGGTGACGCCAAAGTCGATGGCGCCGACGTTCAGGCCTTCGAGCAACTGCGGGCCACCGGGGAATTCGGTCCATTGCACTTGCACGCCCTGGGCGGCCAGGCGCTTTTCCAGCGAGCCCTTGGCTTTGAGCAGCACCAGCGTGCCGTACTTCTGATAACCGATCCGCAAAGTCTCGGCGGCCTGGGCTTGAACAATGGCGCCGAAGGACACAGCCGCAGCAAACAGTGCGACCAGACCACGACGCAAGATGACAGTGCGCATGGCGCTCTCTCCAAATAATGCGATGAGGGGGTTGGCTGCACCTGCTTGGCCGTTGGCGGCTGAGTAAGGTGAGTACTACAAATTTCGGTGCGGCTTAAATGCTCCAGCGAGCACTCAACAAACGTTCATTCAACACATTGGGGTCCAGCGGTTTGGGGCGACGGGCCATGGCGCCGTAAAGCGTCTCGAGGGCCTCGTGCAACCGCTGTTCAAGCACCGGCACCAGTTGCGCCTGGGCACTGCCTTCGGCGTAAGCGATCTGGCTGTCTTCGGCGAAAATACCGTGGAGCAATTCCTGGGCCTTGAGGGCCGACAACACCGGCTTCAAGGCGTAGTCCACCGCCAGCATGTGGGCGATGCTGCCGCCGGTGGCCATCGGCAACACAATCTTGTGGGCCAGGGCGCGTTCGGGCAGCAGGTCGAGCACGGTTTTCAGCGCGCCGGAAAACGAGGCCTTGTACACCGGCGTGGCGATGACCAGGCCGTCGGCATTGGCGATTTGCTGCAACAGATCGATGACTTTGGGGCTGTCGAAGCGGGCGTGCAGCAAGTCTTCGGCCGGGAAGTCCCGGATCTGATAACTCACCACTTCCACGCCTTTGTCTTGCAGCCACTGACGGGTTTTTTCCAGCAAGACCCCGGAGCGCGAACGCTGGCTGGGGCTGCCTCCAAGTGTTACGACCAGCATGCAGGTATTCCTTGGGCAAGTGTCGGCGGTTCGCTGAGTGGCGATGTCGCCAAGATGGAACAGACCCTATCAGCATATTTATATATCTTTAAATCTTATTTTTTCATTTGTTTATTCTATAAATGAATATGAGGATTATTAACCTCAAGACGAAAAAAAAGGCCGTCGAAACGGCCTGAAAACCCCTGCTATGTGATTCGGTTTCAACTCAGGTTCTGTGGCGCATGCACCATCGCCATCGCGGGCAAGCCCGGCTCCCACAGGGGAATGCGGTCAACTGTGGGAGCCGGGCTTGCCCGCCATAGCGATTTCAGCTTCAGCGATTGGGCTGTGGGGTGAGGCGCAGGTACGGCTTCACCGCACGGTAGCCCTTCGGAAAGCGCTTTTTGATCTCTTCCTCGTCCTTGAGCGACGGCACGATCACCACTTCATCGCCGTCCTGCCAGTTGGCGGGTGTGGCGACCTTGTGGTTGTCGGTCAGCTGCAGCGAGTCGATGACCCGCAGGATTTCGTGGAAGTTGCGGCCGGTACTGGCCGGGTAAGTGATGGTCAGGCGGATCTTCTTGTTCGGGTCGATCACGAACAAGGAACGCACGGTGAGCGTGTCACTGGCATTCGGGTGGATCAGGTCGTAGAGGTCCGACACCTTGCGATCGGCATCGGCCAGGATCGGGAAGTTGACGACCGTGTTCTGGGTTTCATTGATGTCTTCGATCCACTTGTGGTGCGAGTCCACCGGGTCGACCGACAGGGCAATGGCCTTGACCCCGCGCTGGGCGAATTCGTCCTTGAGCTTGGCGGTAAAGCCCAGCTCCGTGGTGCACACCGGAGTGAAGTCCGCCGGATGGGAAAACAACACGCCCCAGCTATCGCCCAGCCATTCGTGGAAACGAATCTTGCCGGCGCTGGAATCCTGTTCAAAGTCGGGGGCGATGTCGCCCAATCGTAGGCTCATGGTGTGGCTCCTGGTGAGTGCTTATGGAGACCACTGTGCATGGGTTAGGAATTATTTAAAAAGAATAAATATCGATTTATCTAGACGATAAAAGAATATTAAAAATCTATTCATTGGACGTCAGAAAGGCCGAGGATCAACATCCACCACAAGGTTCGAGAAGGCCTTGAGACGCTGTAAAAAGAGGGGTTTCAGGAAGGGCTTGCGGGGGTTGAGCCTGACTTGAAAGGCAAGACACCTTGCCCGGCGTTGCGCCGGGCAAGGTTTACAGTCTTACAACAGCTTCACGCTACTAGAACAGTGGCAGCGAGTAGCTGACGATCAGACGGTTTTCGTCCTGGGAACGGGTGTTCGCCAGGTCGGTACGCCACATTGCGTTTTTCCAGGCAACGCCGAGGTTTTTCAGCGGGCCTTCTGGAATCACGTAGGCAACGGTGATGTCGCGTTCCCACTCGGACTGGCCGGTGGTTTCAGTACGTGCGTTAGTGTTCGCGATGGTGTCGATGTTGCTACCTTTGAGGTACACAACGCCAGCCGTCAGGCCAGGTACGCCAACCTTGGCGAAGTCATAAGCGTAACGTGCTTGCCAGGTGCGCTCGCCGGCACGGGCGAACTTCTGGATCTGCATGTCGGTAGTGATGTAAGCCGACGAGCCGTCACCCTGGTTCAACCAAGGGAAGTCGCTGCTGCCATTGCTGACCTGGTAACCGCCACCAAAGGTGTGGCCGGCCACGGAGTACAGGAAAAGGCCGCTGTACAGGTTGTTGTCGACTTTACCCTTACCGGCACGGAAACCGTTGTAGTTACCGCTGGTGTAGTAGGAAGACGTGTTACCGTTCAGGCCGTCGTCAGAACTGTTGAAATAACGCAGGTCAGACTTCAATACGCCCGGGCCGATCGACCAGTTATGGGTCAGACCCAGGAAGTGCTGCTTGTAGAAGTCTTCCAGATTGCCGTAGTAGTACTGTGCGGTCAGATCTTTGGTGAGTTTGTAGTCACCACCGGCATAGTAGAACTTGTTGACGAACTTGCCTGCGGTGTAGTTCGAGCCACCGTTGGCGCCACCCAGCGACAAACCTTCGTTGTTGCTGGAGTTACGGCCTTTGGCATGCTCGATCTGACCGGCAACCAGGGTCAAATCCTTGATGTCGTTGGTAGTGATCTGGCCACCCTGGAAGGTTTGCGGCAGCATACGACCATCGTTGGTCACGATAACCGGCAGCTTAGGCTGCAACGTACCCAGTTTCAGTTCGGTTTGGGAGATCTTCACCTTACCGGTCACACCGAGGCTGGCGAAATCGTTGACCGCGCGATTGCCGTCGCTTGGGAACACAGTACCGCCGGACGAAGTACCGGTGATGTTACCGCTGGTGCCGCGGCCAGAATCGAGGCGCACGCCGTACAAGCCGATTGCGTCAACGCCGAACTGAACGGTGCCTTGGGTATAGCCCGAAATGAACCGCAGATCGAAGCCTTGGCCCCATTCTTCGTTCCTGGACGGGTCTGCAGCACCATCACGGTTATCCGTGTTGATGTAGAAGTTACGCAGACCCAGTGTGGCCTTACTGTCTTCGATGAAACCGGCAGCGCCTGCTTGCTGAGCGATTGCGCCCAGGGTCACAGCCAACGCCAAGGTGGACTTCTTCATGTACCGCTCCTCTCATTTCTAATTTTTGTATTTCTTTGGTCTCGGGTCTGACGCCCTCGATCCACAGATGCGCGATTAGCGCCAGATAGTGACTACCAAGTCAATCGTAACCTTGTGTGTCTACTACCTTCGTCTAATCGCAGTTGATTTGGTCCCTGCAGGGTAATGAGTTTTTCATACACCCAAAAAGAATTGTTTCATTCTTTTTCATACGATTCAGGAATAAGCCTCAGCAGGCAGCGAGCCGATCAGCATAGATCAGGCGCTCCATAAGCTAATTCCTAAAGGGTATTTACCAGCCTTTTTTTAGATCGATTAGTGTGGCCGTACGGTTGCATACGTCACTCACGATCAAAAAGGCGACGCCATCATGGCCAAACGCACATCCTCCCGTCAATTTGTTACAGTTTTTGTGTCACTAATACTTTCTTTTGGTGTCAAAGCCGCCGATTTGACCATCGGCTATCAAACCGGTATCGACCCCAGCAAGGTTCCCCAGGCTGACGGTCTCTATGAAAAGGCCATCGGCGAGAAAATCGCCTGGCGCCGCTTCAACAGCGGCCCTGAAGTGGTCACCGCTATCGCTTCCGGCGATGTGCAGATCGGCAATCTCGGTTCCAGCCCTTTGGCAGCAGCGGCTTCACGCAATCTACCGATCGTGGCGTTTATCGTATCGGCGCAGATCAACACTTCTGAAGCCCTGGTGGTACGCAATGGCAGTGGCATCGACAAACCCGCAGACCTGGCGGGTAAAACCATCGCCACCCCGTTTGTCTCGACCTCCCATTACAGCCTGCTCGGGGCGCTGAAGCATTGGGGCCTGGACACGCAAAAAGTCAAAGTGGTGAACCTGCAACCGGCAGAAATTGCTGCCGCGTGGAAACGTGGCGATATCGACGGCGCGTTCGTGTGGTCACCGGCGCTGGGGGAAATCCGCAAGACCGGCAAAACCCTGACAGACGCAGCCCAGGTGGGCCAGTGGGGCGCGCCGACGTTCGAAGTGTGGGTGGCACGCAAGGATTTCGCGCAAAAACATCCTGACGTAGTGGCCAAGTTTGCCAAGGTCACACTGGATTCCTTTGCTGACTATGCGGCCCATAAAGACCGCTGGACCGTCGATTCCGAACCGGTGCAGAAAATCGCCAAATTGACAGGCTCCAATGCCGTCGATATCCCTGAACTGTTGGCCGGCACCACCTTCCCGGATGCCCAGGCGCAGCAAACCGAGGCGCTGCTCAAAGGCGGCACGGCGAAGGCGATCGGGGAGACGGCGAAGTTTTTGAAGGAACAGGGGAAGGTTGAAACGGTGTTGCCGGACTACTCGGCCTTTGTGACCGATAAATTCGTAAGAGACTAAACGCAATCCAATGTGGGAGCGGGCTTGCTCGCGAATGCGGTGTACCAGTCACAGGTGCAGTGACTGATAGTGCGCTTTCGCGAGCAAGCCCGCTCCCACATTTAGACCTGCTGCGTTCCCGGATTAGGGTTTATAGCGCCTTCTCGAAAATCTTCGAATTACGCTGATAGTTGTACAGCGAGGCCCGCGCCGACGGCAGGCGATCCACGCTGCTCGGCACAAACCCGCGCTCGCGGAACCAGTGGGCGGTACGCGTGGTGAGGACAAACAAAGTCTTCAAACCCTGGGCCCGCGCGCGGGTCTCGATGCGCTCCAGCAACACATCACCGCGTGCGCCGTGACGGTACTCCGGGTTGACCGCCAGGCATGCCAGCTCACCGGCATCCGAATCGGCGATCTGATACAGCGCCGCACAGGCGATGATCATGCCTTCGCGCTCGACCACGCTGAACTGCTCGATCTCGCGTTCCAACACCTCACGCGAACGCCGCACCAGAATGCCCTGCTCTTCCAGCGGGCTGATCAGGTCGAGCAAGCCACCGACGTCTTCAATCGCCGCTTCGCGCACCAGTTCGAATTGCTCCTGGGCCACCAAGGTGCCGCCGCCGTCGCGGGTGAACAGCTCGGTGAGCAGCGCGCCGTCTTCGGCATAACTGACGATATGGCTGCGCCCTACGCCGCCACGGCAAGCCTCGGCGGCGGCGTCCAGCAATTCAGCCTGATAGTTGTTGCCCAAACGTTGCAGGTGCGCCGGCACTTGTTGCGGGCGCAACTCACGCACCAGGCGACCATGCTCATCGAGCAAACCGAGGTCGGCGCCAAACAGCAGCAGCTTGTCGGCGCCCAGGTCGATGGCGGCGCGGGTGGCGACGTCTTCGCAGGCCAGGTTGAAGATCTCGCCGGTGGGCGAATAACCCAATGGCGACAGCAGCACGATGGAGCGCTCGTCCAGCAGGCGATTGATGCCTTTGCGGTCGACCCGGCGCACTTCGCCGGTGTGGTGGTAGTCCACGCCTTCGAGCACGCCGATCGGCCGTGCAGTGACGAGGTTGCCGCTGGCCACGCGCAAGCGCGAGCCCTGCATCGGCGACGAGGCCATGTCCATGGACAGGCGCGCCTCGATAGCAATGCGCAGATGCCCGACCGCGTCGATCACACATTCCAGGGTTGCCGCATCGGTGATGCGCAAGCCTTCGTGGTAAGCCGGGGTAAGGCCGCGCGCTTCAAGGCGGGTTTCGATCTGCGGGCGCGAACCGTGCACCAGCACCAGCCGCACGCCCAGGCTGTGGAGCAGCACCAGGTCGTGGACGATATTGCCGAAGTTGGGGTGTTCCACACCATCGCCGGGCAGCATGACCACAAAGGTGCAGTCGCGGTGGGCGTTGATGTAAGGCGAAGCGTGACGAAGCCAATTAACGTATTCGGGCATAAAACCTGGGCCTGTAATAAAAAGCAGCCAAAAAAGGATGAATCGTGAAAGCGCACAGCGGGCTGATGGTTATCGTCGGAACAGGCTTGGCGACACGCTCGCTCTCCTTCTATGTACGAATAGGCAGGGGTTAATTTATGCAGGTTTCAGGCAGTAATGTTCGATCAGTTCCCGCAATAGACGCACTGTAGGCGTCAAGCGTGACATTTCGAGGTACTCGCCCGGCTGGTGGGCGCAGGCGATATCGCCGGGGCCAAGCACCAGGGTTTCACAACCAAGGCGCTGAAGATAAGGCGCTTCGGTGCCGAACGCTACTGCTTGTGCACGATGACCGGTCAATCGTTCCGCCACCCGCACCAGCTCGGCGTCTTCGGCCTGCTCGAACGGCGGTACTTCGGGGAACAGCGGCGCGTAGTCGATCTTGACTTTATGACGCTCGGCCAAGGGTTCGAGCTTCTGGCGGATGGCGGCGCGCAGCACCTGCGGGTCCATGCCCGGCAACGGCCGCAGGTCGAATTCCAGCGAGCATTGGCCGCAGATGCGATTGGGGTTGTCGCCGCCGTGAATGCAACCAAAGTTCATGGTCGGTTGCGGCACGCTGAATTGCGGGTTGCGGTACTCACGCTGCCAGGCCAGGCGCAGGCCGCGCAGTTCGCCGATGGCGTCGTGCATGGCTTCAAGGGCGCTGTGGCCCAGGCTTGGGTCCGACGAATGGCCGCTTTGGCCCAGAATATCAATGCGCTCCATCATCACGCCTTTGTGCAGGCGGATCGGCTTGAGCCCCGTCGGCTCACCAATCACCGCCGCACGGCCCAACGGGCGCCCGGCCTCGGCCAGTGCACGGGCGCCGGACATCGAGCTTTCTTCATCGCAGGTGGCGAGGATCAGCAAAGGTTGCTTGAACGGCTGATCCAGCAAAGGCAGCACGGCTTCGATGGCCAGGGCAAAAAAACCCTTCATGTCGCAACTGCCCAGGCCTACCCAGCGGCCGTCGACTTCCGTCAGCTTGAGCGGATCGGTCTTCCACAGCGCGGCGTCATACGGCACGGTATCGCTATGCCCGGCCAGCACCAGCCCGCCGGGGCCACTGCCGAAACTGGCCAGCAGGTTGAACTTGCCGGGGCTGACTTGCTGGATATCGATGGCAAAACCCAGGTCGCCCAACCAACTGGCGAGCAGGTCGATCACCGGGCGGTTGGTCTGGTCGAGAGACGCTTGGGTGCAACTGACCGACGGCGCGGCAATCAGCGCGGCGAATTGCTCTTTCATGGACGGTAACGGCATGCGCAGCCTCTCAACTTCCCGGATGAGCCCCACTATAGAACCATCTGCACGACACAATAAACCGTTGCGGCACGTTGCCGGGCTCAGTCCTGTACACTGCACGACCTTGGCAGCCACACATTTCCCCGGCTGCGCTCCCGATCCTGGATTTTCCGGCCATGCAGAAAGAAACCGAAATCAAGCTCCGCGTCAGCCGCGAAACCCTCGCCGCGCTGCGTGAGCACCCGCTACTGAAAAAACGCAACAAAAGTGGCTGGGAACGCCGTGAGTTGATGAACCAGTACTTCGACACCCCCGAGCGCGACCTGGCCCAGGCCAAAGTCGCCCTGCGCCTGCGCAAGGACGGTGACGACATCATCCAGACCCTCAAGACCCGTGGCCAAAGCGTCGCCGGCTTGTCGGAACGCAACGAATACAACTGGGACCTGCCCAAAGCCAAGCTCGATGTGAAGAAACTCGACGGCGAGTGCTGGCCCGAGCAATTGGCCGAGCTGGACAAAAAGACCCTCAAGCCGATTTTCACCACCGATTTCGTGCGTGAGCGCGCCGAAATCGCCTGGGGCCGTGGCAAGGCCAAGGTGGTGATCGAAGCCGCCCTGGACCTGGGCCATGTGGTGGTCGGCAAGCAGAAAGAAGAAATCTGCGAGCTGGAACTGGAACTGCGCGAAGGCGAACCGGCTGCCCTGCTGGAACTGGCCGCCGAACTGGCCGCGACCCTGGCACTGATGCCGTGCGATATCAGCAAGGCCGAGCGCGGCTACCGCCTGTACGACGCCAGCAGCTACTCGCTGAGCCTGCCGGCCCCGCAGATCCACGCCGAAATGCCGTTGGACGATGCCTTCGCCGCGATCATGTGGCACCTGTTGGGCAGCAGCCAGCGTCTGGCGGAGCAATACCGTTTCAATGGCCACTGGCGCCTGTTGCAGGACTGGGTCGACAACCTCGGCGAGCTGCGCGCCCTGATCGGCAGCCTCGGCCAGGCCGCGCCGCGTCAATCCACCAGCGAACTGCGCAGTGCACTGGACGCACTGCTGGAAGACTGGCGCCCACTGGTGCAGGCCGGTGACGACGACGAAGACATCCGCAAAGCCGCACCGGAACAGTTCGCCGAAGAACTCGAAGACGTGCGCTGGGGCCTGTTCTCGCTGAACACCTCGCGCTGGCTGCTGGCCCGCACCTGGACCGCCGACCGCAACGTACGTGGCAACCGCCAGGGCGCCGCGCAGATCACCAACTGGCTGCCACGCCTGCTGGCCGACGACGCCGTCGCCCTGCAACTGCAGCGCTACCAGCAGCAACCGGAAGACCTGGCCGAGCAACTGCCGCGCATCGAGCGCATCCAGGCCTGGTTGCACCACGCACGCCAGGTGGTGGACATCCCGGAGCTGGACCGCTTGTACGGCGAGCTGAACAAGTTGGCGCTGCTGGCCAACCAGCCGATCACCGATGAATCGCTGGATGCGCGTATGCACCAGGCAATTGCGGTGTATCAGAACCGCGCCTGGAAGACTTTACTGCGCCTGTAAGATCGCTATCGCCCAACTCCCACAGGGGAATGCATTCCAATGTGGGAGCCGGGCTTGCCCGCGATGAGGCAGGCCCTGTCAGCGCAAGACTGGCAGGCTGGTGGTGGACTTGATCTCCGACAACGCCACGATCGAGTTCACCTCCTGAATCCCCGGCACCATCGACAGCTTCTCGAAGAAAAACCGCTCATACGCCTCGATGTCCGAGGTGACGATGCGCAGCAGAAAATCCACCGCGCCCATCAGCACATAACACTCCAGCACTTCCGGAAACCCGCGAATCGCCTCGGTGAACTCGGTGAAGTTGGAACGGCCGTGGGCATTGAGTTTGACCTCGGCAAAAATCTGCGTGTTAAGGCCGATCTTCTTGCGGTCCAGCAGCGTGACCTGGCCGCGAATCACCCCTTCCTCCTTGAGCCGCTGGATACGCCGCCAGCACGGCGACTGGGACAGGCCCACCTGTTCGGCGATCTGCGCACTGGACAGCGAAGCATCCTCTTGCAGCAGGGCCAGGATGCGGCGGTCATAGGCGTCCAACTCACTTTGCATAAAAATACCTTTGAATGTGCTTATCCTGAATTGATCTATTCAATAAATCGCAGATAGCGCCCATCTTAGATAAGAAATCTCCCATGGCGAATGTAAAAATTTCTCCAGTCGAATCTGGAGAGTCAGCATGCACGCCGTCGAAACCACTCACACCTGCGCACGCGTCGATGCCTGGGCCGTCAACAACGCCCATTGCCAGGCGCATTATCAGATCGTCGCCGAGGCCGAGCCGGACGTGCTGTGCCGGGTGCTCAACTATTTCGCTCTGCAGTTCCTGACCCCGCAACAGGTCAATGTGAGCCGTGAAGACGACCTGTTGAACATTGATATCGTCATGGACGGTTTGAGCTGGCACCGCGCCCAGGTGATCGGTGAAAAGCTTAGAAACCTGATCAGCGTCTGCTCGCTCGAGGTGTGGCGGGCTGACTCTCTGCGGCCTGCAGCGATGACGGCGGCCAGCCTGTAAAAGCCGGCAATACTCCGGGGCAGGTGGATGTTCGGGGGCAGGCTAGCCTGGGTTTACACCCGACGCCTGCCAGGAAATACCCATGCCCACCGCCTTGCACACTCACCGATTGGAACTGCATCAGTTGCTGCCGGCGCTGCTCGAGCAAGGGCTGATAACCGCAGAGATGGCGCATTCTCTGTCGACGGCGCCCGCCACCCGGCAACATCCTCTGGTAGGCATTGCAGCCCATGGGCTGTGCCTGGAGACCCTGACGCAATGGCTGGCCACGCACGTCGGGCAGCCGTATCTGCGTATCGACCCGCTCAAGATCGACGTGGCCACCGTGGTGCCGCTGATGTCCCATGCCTTTGCGCAGCGCCATGGGATCCTGGCGGTGGCCGTGGATGCGCAGACCGTCACCGTCGCCAGCGCCCAGCCCCATGTCCGCGACTGGGAAGCCGGGTTGGCGCAGGTGCTCAAGCGCTCGATCAAGCGCGTGGTCGCCAACCCCACGGCTATTGAACGCTGCATCGGCGAGTTCTACCGGTTGGCCAAATCCGTCAGCGGCGCCGATCAAAAAGCGACGGTGGCCGGCAACGTCGAACTGCTCAACCTCGGCGCCAGCGATCAGGAGCCGGATGCCAATGACGCGCATATCGTCACCATCGTCGACTGACTGTTGCAGTACGCCTTCGAGCAGCGGGCCAGTGATATCCATGTCGAACCCTGCCGCGACCAGGGCCGAGTGCGTTTTCGCATCGACGGGCTGCTGCACGATGTGTATCAGTTTCCGCCTCAGGTCACGATGGCGGTGGTCAGCCGCCTCAAGAGCCTGGGCCGGATGAATGTGGCGGAAAAACGCAAACCCCAGGACGGCCGGATCAAGACCAAAAGCCCGGCAGGCATTGAGGTGGAGCTGCGCCTTTCGACCTTGCCCACGGCGTTTGGTGAAAAACTGGTGATGCGGATTTTCGACCCACAGGTGCTGCTCAAGGATTTCGATCAGTTGGGTTTATCCCACGACGACCAACAACGCTGGCACGCCATGACCGGTCAGGCCAACGGCATCATTCTGGTCACCGGGCCAACCGGCTCCGGCAAGACCAGCACCCTCTACGCCACGCTCAAGCAACTGGCAACCCGCGAGGTCAACCTGTGCACGGTGGAGGACCCGATCGAAATGATTGAACCGGCCTTCAATCAGATGCAGGTGCAGCACAACATCGACCTGACGTTCGCCAGCGGTGTCCGCGCCCTGCTGCGCCAGGACCCGGACATCATCATGATCGGTGAGATCCGTGACCGGGAAACCGCAGAAATGGCGATTCAAGCCGCGTTGACCGGGCATCTGGTGCTGTCGACGCTGCACACCAATGATGCACCCAGCGCCATCAGCCGGCTGCAGGAGCTGGGCATTGCTCATTATTTGATCAAAGCTACCCTTATAGGGGTGATGGCGCAGCGTCTGGTGCGGCTTTTATGCCCGCATTGCAAACGTGCGGTGGGCGCGCCGGGCACCGCCCATGAAGCTGTCGGCTGCGCAGAATGCCGTGACAGTGGTTATCGAGGCCGCGCCGGGCTCTACGAAATCATGCCGATGAACGAGGCGCTCAAGGCGCTGATCACTCCAGGTGCCGACGTGCAGGCTCTGCGCCGGGCCTCAGTGGAGCAAGGCATGCGCAGCCTGCGCATGGCCGGTGTCGACAAAGTGAACGCCGGGCTGACCACCCTGGCAGAGGTATTACGGGTAACGCCCGTAGATCTTGGGGATTCAGAAACAAATGATTTGATTGTTGGCCCGTGAAACCGTCCTTATCCGTGACCGGGCCGTTACAATCGGCCATACGTCGCATCACTGACACCATCAGATAGGGAATCGCTATGCAGATCGGAACCGTACTGCTTCTTTTCGTGGGTTTGGCCATTGCCATCCTGTTCATGGGTTTTAAAGTGGTGCCCCAAGGCTACCAGTGGACTGTCGAGCGTTTCGGCCGCTACACCAACACCCTCAAGCCTGGCCTGAACATCATTATTCCGATCATGGACCGCATCGGTCGCAAGATGAACGTGATGGAAAGCGTGCTGGATATTCCACCGCAGGAAGTGATCACCGCCGACAACGCCACCGTGCAAATCGACGCCGTGTGCTTCTTCCAGGTGGTCAACACCGCCCAGGCCGCCTACGAGGTCAACAACCTCGAGCACGCCATCCGCAACCTGCTGCAAACCAACATCCGCACCGTGCTTGGTTCCATGGAGCTGGACGCCATGCTGAGCCAGCGTGACGGCATCAACGAAAAACTGCTGCGCACCGTGGATGAAGCCACAGCGCCGTGGGGCATCAAGATCACCCGCATCGAGATCAAAGACATCAGCCCGCCTGCCGACCTGATGGCCGCCATGTCCGGCCAGATGAAAGCCGAGCGGATCAAACGCGCGCAAATCCTGGAAGCCGAAGGCCTGCGGGCATCGGCGATCCTGACGGCCGAAGGTAAAAAGCAGGCGCAGATCCTTGAGGCCGAGGGCAGTCGCCAGGCGGCTTTCCTGGAATCCGAAGCCCGTGAGCGTCAGGCCGAGGCCGAAGCCCGTGCCACACAAGTGGTCTCCGAGGCCATCGCGTCGGGCAACGTGCAGGCGGTTAACTACTTCGTCGCGCAAAAATACATCGATGCCTTGGGCAAGCTGGCATCGGCCAACAACAGCAAAGTCATCCTGATGCCGCTGGAAGCCAGCCAAGTGATTGGCGCCGTCGGCGGCATCGGCGAAATCGTCAAGGCAACTTTCGACAACAAGAAAGGCTGAGGCAACTGCCATGTGGGATTTCCTGCAGCATCTGTCGTTCTGGGATTGGCTGGCACTGGGCACGGTACTGTTGATTCTTGAAGTATTCGGCGCCGGCGGTTACCTGCTGTGGATGGGCATCGCCGCTGCCGCTGTAGGCGTGATCAAGTTCCTGGTGCCGCCGCTCGGGCTGGAATGGCAACTGCTGTTGTTCGCCGTGCTGTCGATTTTGACCGCCGTCTATTGGTGGAAACGCCAGCGCAGCAGTGCCAAGGTCAGTGACCAGCCGGGGCTGAACATGCGTGGCTCGGAGCTGATCGGCCGTACGTTTATGGTGCATCAGGCCATTGTCGATGGCCGAGGCAAGATAAAAGTCGGTGATGGCGTGTGGATGGCCAACGGCCCGGACAGCCCTGTAGGGGCTCAAGTACGCGTCATTGGTCAGGACGGAGTGGTTTTACAGGTCGAAACGGTTTAGTCCGATAGGGAACTCAGCGGGGCCAACTATAATCAAACCGTTCAGATAACCCAGTCGGAGTCACCCATCATGCGTCTCAAATATGCTGTCGCAACCCTCGCTGTGCTTTCCCTTCCAGTCGGTTCAGCCATGGCCGACAGCTTCTGGCGTAATGTCATCTCATCGGGCGCTACTACCGGCTCGACGTACCTGACCTTCAAGGACCACAAGCTGGTGGTCGCCGCCCAGGACGACGCAGGCAGCTTTGTTGCCAGCGATGGCGGCATCCGCGGTCCATACCTGGAAGCCGCCATGCAGAAGGTCCGCGCTGACAACCCAGGCCTCAAGGCCACGGATATGGAGTTGGCCAACGCTATCCTCGCCAAAAATGCTGTGACCGAGTAAAACGCCTATAAAAAATGCCGCTCTTTGGGAGCGGCATTTTTTTGCTCGTAACATGACGATTCATTCACCCGTGACAGGCTATATTCAGTCGAACCGTGCAACCATGCGGTACTGATACGTTTATTACTCATCGCCTATCTGAAACGGATGCCTTCGTCGTTATGAGCCAACAGCCCTTTCTGCCGTTTTCCAAACCTACCATTGATGAAGCCACCATCTCGGCGGTCGGCGATGTACTGCGCTCGGGCTGGATCACCAGTGGGCCAAAAGTGCAGGCGTTCGAAGCACAGTTGTCGGAATACTTTGGCGGCCGCCCGGTGCGGACGTTCAATTCCGGCACCTGCACCATGGAAATTGCCCTGCGCATCGCCGGGATTGGCCCAGGGGATGAAGTCATCACCACGCCGATCTCCTGGGTCGCCACTGCCAACGTGATTCTGGAAGTCGGCGCCACGCCGGTATTTGCCGATATCGACCCGGTTACCCGCAATATCGACCTGGCCCAAGTGGAAGCTGCAATCACCCCACGTACCAAGGCGATCATTCCTGTGTACCTGGCGGGCCTGCCCCTGGATATGCCGATGCTGTATGCACTGGCCAACAAGTACAACCTGCGTATCATCGAAGACGCTGCCCAGGCACTGGGCTCCAACTGGGATGGCGAACGCATTGGCGCAACCGGCGACTTCGTATCCTTCAGTTTTCAGGCCAACAAGAACATCACCTCTTCCGAGGGCGGTTGCCTGGTATTGAACAACGCCGAAGAAGCCCGCCTGGCCGAGAAATATCGCCTGCAGGGCGTTACCCGCACCGGTTTCGATGGCCTGGACGTGGATGTGTTGGGCGGCAAGTTCAACATGACCGACATCGCTGCAGCCATCGGCCTGGGCCAGTTCGCTCATATCGAGAAAATCACTGCCCATCGCCAGAACCTGGCGCGCCACTACTTCAGATGCTTCGGCAGTGATTTCGAAGCGCAGTACGGCGCACAACTGCCGCCGGCAGACTTCGAAAACAGCAACTGGCACCTGTTCCAACTGGTATTGCCGGAGCGTCAGGATGGCAAGCCGGCACGCGCCACCTTCATGGAACAGATGCAGGCGCATGGCGTCGGTATTGGCTATCACTACCCGCCGATCCACCTGCTGAGCCTGTATCGGGCACAGGGTTTCAAGGAAGGCATGTTCCCGGTGTCGGAACGTGTTGGGCGTTTGATCGTGTCGTTGCCGATGTTCACGGCGATGACGGAGGCGGACGTGGAGCGGTCTGTTGCGGCGGTTAAAGCAGTGTTGAAAGCGGGTTAAACAAAAAGCGTTGGCTTGCAACAATCAACTGTGGGAGCAGGCAAGCCAGCTCCCACATTGATTTGTGCCGTGGCAAGGCTCAGGGTTTACTCGCCGATGGCAGCTTTGTAACCCGCAGCATCCAGCAGTTTTTCCAGGTCGGCCGGGTTGCTTGGCTTGAGCTTGAAGATCCAGGCGCCGTAAGGGTCGGTGTTCAACAACTCAGGCTCGCCGCTCAGGGCGTCGTTCACCGCAATCACTTCGCCAGCAATCGGCGAGTAGATATCCGAGGCGGCTTTCACCGATTCCACTACACCCGCCTGATCTTCGGCAGCAAATACGTTGCCCACTTCCGTCAGCTCAACAAACACCACATCACCCAACGCTTCCTGTGCATGGTCGGAAATCCCGACGGTCACAGTGCCGTCGGCTTCCAGACGGGCCCATTCGTGACTTTCGGCAAAACGCAGGTCAGCTGGGATATCGCTCATAATCTGTGTCCTCAAGAAGAAATGTCAGCGGCCTTCGGCCTGCCGGAAATGTTAGATCAAGGTTTTGCCATGGCGTACGAAGGTCGGTTTGACCACTCGAACCGGGTACCACTTGCCGCGGATTTCCACTTCGGCCCGATCGGCGGTGGCCGTCGGTACGCGCGCCAGGGCAATGGATTTGCTCAGCGTAGGAGAGAAACTACCACTGGTGATCTCCCCTTCGCCAACATTGGCGATACGAACCACTTGGTGAGCGCGCAAAACTCCACGCTCCTCCAGTACCAGCCCGACCAATTTGTACTGCACACCCGCCGCCAGCTCTGCTTGCAGCGCGCTGCGGCCAATGAAGTTGCGACCGGCAGGTTCCCAGGCAATGCTCCAGGCCATGTTCGCCGCCAAGGGCGAAACCTGCTGGTGGATATCCTGGCCATACAGGTTCATGCCGGCTTCCAGGCGCAGGGTATCGCGAGCGCCAAGGCCAATGGGTGAAATACCCGCGCCCACCAGATCGTTGAAAAAACCCGGTGCCTGATCGGCAGGCAGCACAATCTCCAGGCCGTCTTCACCGGTATAGCCGGTACGGGCGATAAACCAGTCGCCGTCAGCGTGGCCTTCAAAGGGTTTGAGCTGATGAATCAGGGTGCCGCGCGACTGGGTGACCAGCTCGGCGATTTTCTGCCGGGCGTGGGGCCCCTGAATGGCGAGCATGGCCAACTCGGACCGCTCCTGCAGTTGCACCGAATAGCTGCCCAGTTGCGCCTGCATCCAGGCCATGTCTTGGTCGCGGGTGGCTGCGTTGACCACCAGCCGGTAACCGGCTTCGGCGCGGTAGACGATCATGTCGTCCACCACGCCGCCCTGCTCGTTGAGCATGGCGCTGTAGAGCGCACGGCCGCAGCCATGCAAACGGTCGACATCATTGGCCAGCAGGTGCTGGAGCCATTCCTTGGCCTGAGGGCCGGTGACATCGATCACGGTCATATGGGATACATCGAACACCCCGCAGTCGCGTCGCACCTGATGGTGTTCTTCAACTTGCGAGCCGTAGTGCAGAGGCATATCCCAACCGCCAAAATCGACCATTTTCGCGCCAAGGGCGAGATGCAGGTCATACAGAGGCGTACGCTGTCCCATGGGTTTCTCCTTCCGGGCTTGGCGAAGGTGCGCGGAGCTGCTGTTTGCACTGAACGCCTTGAATTACAAGGCCTGCAGCCACGCCCAGCGACTCGCTCCGAAAGACGAAGCGCACCGAATGCCGCGCATTGTAGCCGCAAGCCGTAGGACTGGCACCTAACCGATTTGCCGCGCAGAGCGTCGGATCAAGCCGATGACCGGCAGCAGCCCCACCAGCACAAGGGTCAGCGCCGGCAACGAGGCTCGCGCCCATTCTCCTTCACTGGTCATTTCAAAGATGCGAACTGCCAGGGTGTCCCAGCCAAATGGGCGCATCAGCAAGGTTGCGGGCATTTCCTTGAGCACATCGACGAACACCAGCAACGCCGCGCTCAACGTGCCCGGCAGCAATAACGGCAGATACACTTTGCAAAACAGTCGTGGCCCGCTCACTCCGAGACTGCGTGCCGCTTCGGGCAACGACGGGCGGATTCGAGCCAGGCTGTTTTCCAACGGCCCGTAAGCCACCGCCAGAAAGCGCACCAGATACGCCAGCACCAGTGCCGACAGGCTGCCAAGCAGCAAGGGCTTACCCGCGCCGCCGAGCCAGCCCGACAGCGGCACCACCAGCTCTCGGTCCAGGTAGCTGAACGCCAACATGATCGACACTGCCAGCACCGAGCCCGGCAGCGCATAGCCGACATTAGCCAGGCTGATACCGGAGCGAATCGCCCGGGTCGGCGCCAGCCGGTTGGCAAAGGCCAGTATCAGCGCCACGCTGACCGTGATCAGCGCGGCAATACCGCCCAGGTAAAGGGTGTGGACGATCAGGCCGGTGTAGCGCTCATCCAGGTCAAAGCGGCCACGCTGCCAAAACCAGGCGACCAGTTGCAGCAAGGGGATGACAAAGGCGCAGGCGAACACCACACCGCACCACGTGCTGGCCGCTGCCGCCTTGAACCCACGCAGGTGATACAGCGCCTGGCCCCGTGGCCGCTCATTGCTCGGGCGGCTGGCACCACGGGCACGCCGTTCGCCGTACAGCACCAGCATCACCACCAGCAGCAACAGGCTGGCGAGTTGGGCGGCGCTGGACAGGCTGAAAAAGCCATACCAGGTTTTGTAGATGGCGGTGGTGAAGGTGTCGAAGTTGAACACCGAAACCGCGCCGAAATCCGCCAGGGTTTCCATCAGGGCCAGGGCCACGCCAGCTCCAATCGCCGGCCGCGCCATGGGCAGCGCGACGCGCCAGAACGCCTGCCAGGGCGATTGCCCCAGCACCCGCGCCGCTTCCATCAGGCCTTTGCCCTGGGCCAGAAACGCGGTGCGTGCCAGCAGGTAGACGTAGGGGTAGAACACCAGCACCAACACGATAATCACGCCACTGGTGGAGCGCACGCGCGGCAGCCGCAGGCCGGTGCCGAACCATTCACGCAGCAGGCTTTGCACCGGGCCGGCGAAATCCAGCAGGCCGACAAACACAAAGGCCAGTACGTAGGCGGGAATGGCAAAAGGCAGCATCAAGGCCCAATCAAGCCAGCGCCGCCCGGGAAACTCGCAGAGGCTGGTCAGCCAGGCCAGGCTTACGCCCAGCAGCGTCACCCCCACTCCCACGCCCAGCACCAGGGTGAGGGTATTGCCCAGCAGGCGTGGCATCTGGGTGTCCCACAGGTGCGACCAGATTTGCGCGTCGATACTTTGCCAGGACAGCAACAGCACGCTCAGCGGCAGCAGCACCAGGGCGGCGACACTGAAGACCGGCAGGTACCAGCGGCGTTGGGCGGGGTGGGCCAAGGAAAGGACTCTCAGAGTGTCGGTTGTCTTGAACGCGCCACCAACCAATGTGGGAGCGGGCTTGCTCGCGAAGGCGGCGTATCAGTCACATGTGTATCGACTGACGGGACGCTTTCGCGAGCAAGCCCGCTCCCACATTTAGTTCGGCGCTTGCCTGCAAATTGTAGTCAGTTCCAGCCGGCGCGATCCATCAGGCGGATAGCCTCAGCCTGGCGCTTGCCTGCCACTTCCACCGGCAAGGTATCGGCCACGAACTTGCCCCAGGTCGCCACTTCCGCCGATGGCGGCACCGCCGGGTTGGCCGGGAATTCCTGGTTCACGTCGGCGAAGATCTGCTGCGCTTCAGGCGTGGTCATCCACTCCACCAATGCCTTGGCCGCTTCCGGGTGCGGTGCGTGCCGGGTCAGGCCAATGCCCGACAGGTTCACGTGCACGCCACGGTCGCCCTGGTTCGGCCAGAACAGTTTTACCGCCAGGTCCGGCTTCTGCTTGTGCAGGCGACCGTAGTAGTAGGTGTTGACGATGCCCACGTCGCATTGTCCGGCGTTGATCGCCTCCAGCACGGCGATGTCGTCGGAGAACACATCGGTGGACAGGTTGTTGACCCAGCCTTTGACGATTTCTTCGGTCTTGGCCGCGCCATGGGTTTCGATCAGGGTGGCGGTCAGTGACTGGTTGTAGACCTTTTTCGCCGTGCGCAGGCACAGGCGGCCTTCCCATTGTTTGTCGGCCAGGGCTTCGTAAGTGGTCAGGTCACCCGGCTTAACACGGGCAGTGGAATAGGCGATGGTCCGCGCACGCAGGCTCAAGCCGGTCCAGGCGTGGTTCGAGGAGCGATATTGCAGCGGAATATTTTTGTCGATCACCGCCGAGGTGAATGGCTGCAGGATGCCCATTTGCTCAGCCTGCCAAAGGTTGCCGGCGTCGACGGTGAGCAACAGGTCGGCGGTGGCGTTCTCCCCTTCGGCCTTGATGCGCTGCATCAGCGGGGCTTCCTTGTCGGTGATGAACTTCACCTGCACGCCGGTCTTTTTGGTGTAGGCATCGAACACCGGCTTGATCAGTTCGTCGATGCGCGAGGAGTAGACCACGACTTCGTCGGCTGCCTGCACGGTGGTGCTGCCGATAAGGGTGAGTGCCAGGGCAGTCAGGAGGCGCTTGGGTGCCAACATGGGTGCGGTCTCTCATTTGCAAAAAGAGGGCAAATGATAAGGACTCACATTTGGTAGCGCTTGGTGGAGGCGTTACGAGATGTTGCACAGCGCTTTCCCTTGTGGGAGCGAGCTTGCTCGCGAAGGCGTCGTGTCAGTCGATACATGTGTAACTGATACACCGCTTTCGCGAGCAAGCCCGCTCCCACAGGGGGACGCATTGCAATTCAGGGTTTGGCCAGTTCCGGGAGGTCGCCGGTGAGGCCCAAGGCCTGGCGGACGAAGACGGCTTTGGCTTCGGGCATCTGGTCGACGATTTTCAGCCCGGCGTTGCGCAGCCAGCGCAGCGGCAGCTGGTCGGCCTGGAATAGGCGTTCAAAGCCTTCCATGGCCGCCATCAGCGCCAGGTTGTGCGGCATGCGCCGACGTTCGTAGCGGCTCAACACCTTCACATCGGCCAGACGCTCACCGCGTTCGGTTGCCGCCAACAGCACTTCAGCCAGCACGGCGGCATCGAGGAACCCCAGGTTCACGCCTTGCCCCGCCAATGGGTGGATCACGTGGGCGGCGTCGCCGATCAGCGCCAGGCCTTCGGCCACATAGCGTTTGGCGTGGCGTTGGCGCAATGGCACGCAAACGCGCGGGTCGGCACTGATCACCGAGCCAAGCCGCCCTTCAAAGGCGCGCTCCAGCTCTCGGCAGAAATTCTCATCGTCCAGCGCCATCAGGCGCTCGGATTCGGCCGGGGTGGTCGACCAGACGATCGAGCACCAGTCTTCCTGGCCATCGCGCACCAGTGGTAGAAACGCCAGCGGGCCAGTGTCGGTAAACCGCTGCCATGCCGTGCGCCGATGGGCTTGGCTGCTGCGCACGCTGGTGACGATGGCGTTATGCAGGTAATCCCACTCACGGGTCGCTGTGCCGGTAAGGCGGCGCACGGCGGAGTTGGCGCCATCGGCGGCGACCACCAGCGGCGCACGCAGTTTACGGCCGTCAGCCAGGGTCAACAGCCAGTCATCGCCGGAGCGGCGCATTTGTTCCAGGCGGGCATTGGCCAGCAGGCCCAGGTCGCAGTCATGCAGGCGGTCGAGCAGCGCGTCCTGAATCACGCGGTTCTCGACGATATGTCCGAGCACTTCGGCGTGCACACTGGCCGCCGAGAAGTGGATCTGCCCGGTGCCGCTGCCGTCCCACACTTGCATCTCGCCATAGGGGCTGGCGCGCCGCGATACAATGCCGTCCCACACGCCGAGGCGCTCAAGGATGCGCTGGCTGGCGGCCGACAAGGCGCTCACCCGTGGCTCGAAGGCAGCCGTAGGGTCAAATGGCTTGACGCTCAGCGCGCTGCCGTCGAGCAGCAGCACCTGCAGGCCACTGCCCTGCAACGCCAGCGCCAGGGCGCTTCCGACCATTCCGGCCCCGACAATCAGCACATCTGCGCGCATGTCCATGCTTTAAGCCTGCTTTGCTGGCGGCTTGCGCCGCACGTAAAGGGTTTTGTCGACCCGCGCCACCAGGGTGCCGGAGCCGTCATGAATCTCGACCTTGAGGTGGGGCAGGTACTTCTCGCCACCTTGGGTTTGCCGGCGAATCTCGTCCAGCAAGGCGTCGTCGATGGAAAATTCGGCGTATACCGGGCCTTTGCCTGGCGACACGAAGTCGATGCTCGCAGCCTTGTCCCACACGATGTAGTCGCGACCCAGGTTTTCCATCAACAGCAACATGTAGAACGGGTCGACCATCGAGTACAGGCTGCCGCCAAATTGCGTGCCGACATAGTTGCGGTTGTACCAGCCCAGGCCCATGCGCACTTTGACATGACGAAAGTCAGCGCTCATGTGCTGCACGCTTATCCCCGCCCCGAGATAGGGCGGATAAAGGGTCATGACCCAACGCAACAGCCGCGCTTTACCCAAACGTTGAATCAACCACTTACGCATCGGGGCGCGTTCCCAGGCCCATGGCCTGACGAGCAAACCAGCGTTTGGCCGGCGGTAAAAGGTCCAGGCCGAGCAGGCCCATGTTGCGGCCCAAAGCCACTAACGGCTGGGCACTGCCAAACAGGCGCGTGACTTGATCGGAGAAACCCACCGTGAGTTTCTGGTCCAGATGCTGGCTTTCGCGGTAACGCTGCAAGGTCGCCAAGTCACCCGGCACCGCCGGCCCGGCCAGCAAGGCTTCGGCCAAGGCATTGGCATCGCGCAGGGACAGGTTGAACCCCTGTCCGGCAATCGGGTGCAGGCTGTGGGCGGCATTGCCGAGGATCGCCAGGTGCGAGCGCACTTGTTCTTCGGCTTCCACCAGCGTCAGCGGGTACAGGTGCCGTGCGCCGACTTGCTTGAGGGTGCCCAGGCGGTAGCCGAACACGCCCTGCAGTTCGCTCAAGAAACTGCGCTCATCGAGGTTGGCCAAACGCTGGGCGTCCATGCCGATGCGCGTCCACACCAGCGCGCAGCGGTTGTCCGGCAACGGCAGCAGGGCCATCGGGCCTTCATCGGTAAAACGCTCGAAGGCCTCGCCGTTGTGGGCTTCGCTTGGGGTGATGTTGGCGATCAGCGCGCTCTGGTTGTACGGGCGGGTTTTCACGCCAATACCTAACTGCTCGCGCAAACCGGAGCGGCCGCCATCGGCCAATACCGCCAGGTCGCAGTCCAGCACGGTTTCATCGTTGAGGGTCAGGCGATAACCGTCGGGCAGCGGCTCCATACGCGTGACTTCCGCCGGGCAGCGCCAGCTCACCACCTCTTTGTCCAGGCCTTGCCACAGGCACTGGCCGAGCCAGGCGTTTTCCACCACGTAGCCGAGGGCCGGCACGCCTTCTTCCATGGCGGACAAGCGCGCAGTGGAGAACCGCCCCCGGTCCGACACATGAATCTGTTTGATCGGCTCGGCGCGGCGCGAGATGTCCTGCCACACACCCAGGTGCTGATAGATCTGCCGCGCGCCGTAGGAGAGCGCCGAAGAACGCGCATCGTAGCTCGGCTGGTAAGTGTCACCCGGCGCGAACGGTTCGATCAGCACGATCTTCCAACCCCGCGCCTTGGCACCGGCCTGCAAGGCCAACGCCAGGCTGGCGCCCACCAGGCCGCCGCCGATAATCGCCAGGTTGACCCGGCTCATCGGGCAGCCGCCATCAGCGCTTCGATCTCGGCGACGGTTTTGGGGACGCCGCCGGTCAGAATCTCACAGCCTTGCTTGGTCACTATCACGTCGTCCTCGATGCGTACGCCAATGCCACGCCATTTCTTTGCCACATTCTGGTTGTCCGGCGAAATATAAATCCCCGGCTCCAAGGTCAACGCCATGCCGACTTCCAGCACACGCCATTCACCGCCCACCTTGTATTCGCCCACATCGTGCACATCCATGCCCAGCCAGTGGCCGGCGCGGTGCATATAAAAGGCACGGTAGGCTTCACTGGCGATCAGCTCGTCGACGTCACCTTGCAACAACCCCAGCCGCAGCAGCCCGGCGGTGATGACCTGCACGGTCGCCTCGTGGGCCTGGTTCCAATGTTTGTTCGGCGCAATCTGGGCAAAGGCGGCTTCCTGGGAGGCCAGCACAATCTCGTAGATCGCCTTTTGTTCGGGCGAAAACTTGCCGCTGACCGGCCACGTGCGCGTGATATCGCTGGCGTAGCAGTCGATCTCACAACCGGCGTCGATCAGCACCAGGTCGCCGTCCTTGAGCAGCGCGTCATTCTGCTGGTAGTGCAGGATGCAGCTGTTGCGCCCGGCGGCGACGATGGAGCCGTAGGCCGGCATCTTCGCACCGCCCTTGCGGAACTCGTAATCCAGCTCGGCTTCGAGGCTGAATTCATACAGCCCGGCGCGGCTGGCCTGCATCGCCTTGACGTGGGCCGCGCAGGAAATCCGCGCGGCCTCGCGCATCACCTTCACTTCCGCCGCCGATTTATACAGGCGCATGTCGTGAAGCAGATGATCCAGGGCAACAAATTCGTTCGGTGGCTGGGCGCCCAAGTGCGCTTTGGAACGGATCACGTTGATCCATTCCATCACATGCCGGTCGAATTCGGCGTTGCTGCCCATGGCCGAATACACCCGGTCGCGGCCTTCGATCAGGCCGGGCAGGATGTCGTCGATATCGGTGATGGGGAACGCGTCGTCAGCGCCAAAGTCGCGAATGGCGCCTTCAGTACCGGCGCGCAGGCCGTCCCACAATTCGCGTTCGGCGTTGCGCTCGCGGCAGAACAACACGTACTCGCCATGCTGGCGACCGGGCATCAGCACGATCACCGCTTCGGGTTCAGGGAAGCCGCTCAGGTACTGGAAGTCGCTGTCCTGGCGGTAGACGTGCTCGACATCACGGTTGCGGATGGCCACGGCGGCGGCCGGCAGGATCGCGATGCTGTTGGGTTCCATCTGCGCCATGAGCGCCTTGCGGCGACGGGTGTATTCCGCTTTCGGGATATGAATCATGGGCAGATGGGTTTCCTTGCTTAGTGCAGCGACGGCTTGGGTGCGGCTGGCTCAGCGGATTTTTTGGTCTCGGTGAACAGCAGCAGCGGCGCGACACGCAGGTATTCCATCACTTCCATATAGTCGCCTTCGCCGTCCTCGGACTCTTCCAGGGCATCTTGCACCTGGGAGATGGCCGCCAGGTCTTGCAACACTTCCTTGGCGTCGGTGCTCAGCTCCAGGCCACCGGCATTTACGCCAAAGCCGTGCAGGAAGCCCTGGCACCATTGGCCCAGTGCGGCGGCGCGTTCGGTGAGCGGCGCATCGTCGGTCGGCAGCAGCAGGACCACGGTGACGTCATCACCGGTCAGCTCGCCCTTGACCATCTCTTGCAGGCCGATCAGCGCGTTTCGCACGTTCTCGGTGGGTTCGGTTTCCAGCAGCTCGGCCACATCGGCCAGCCAGTTGTCGGCATCGAAGCCAACACCCGTGCAGCTGCGGCCCAACAGCACGCCGTGCAGTTCGGCAGGCGAGCAAGGATGACCGCTGGAGCTCAGCAGTTTGGAAAAAGCGTCGTACGGGGAGTTCTGAATAGGCATGGTGAGCTAGGCGCCAGACGGCGCAATGTCTAGAATGAAGCGCTGTATCCTAGCACCGGCAGACGTACCAAGACTATCGAGGGCGTCAGATCGTTTATCCTGAAGTTGCCATTCATCAGACAAATCCAGTGGAACCCAATGGAAGACACCGACCTGCAAGCGCTGATGGCCAGACTCGAACTGCTAATTGATCGGGTCGAGCAACTTAAGAGTCAAAACGGACTCCTATTAGCTCAGGAAAAGACCTGGCGCGAGGAACGCGCTCACCTCATTGAAAAAAACGAAATCGCCCGGCGTAAGGTCGAATCGATGATTTCGCGCCTGAAGGCCCTGGAGCAAGACTCATGAGTTCAAGCAATAGCGTTACCGTGCAGATCCTCGACAAAGAATATTCGATCATCTGCCCGCAGGAAGAACGCAGCAATCTGGTGAGTGCTGCCCGCTACCTGGACGGCAAGATGCGTGAAATCCGCAGCAGCGGCAAAGTCATCGGCGCCGACCGTATCGCCGTGATGGCCGCGCTGAACATCACCCACGACCTGCTGCATAAGCAGGAACGGCCTGACGTGCAGGCCAGCGGCTCGACACGTGAGCAGGTGCGCGACCTGCTCGAACGCGTGGATCTGGCACTTTCTACCGATCCAGAGCCACCCAAGGGCTGAATGACGCGTCTGTTTAAGGTATACTCGCCTCACTCCCTGGCGTGTTTGCCAGTCGGCGATGTCCCTGAGCCGATTCGCACTACCCTGGAAGTTGCACGTTGGGCTGGTGTGCATGTCCGCTAGACGGAAAGCCTTAAAGCCTACTGCATCTTCCACCTTGAACTTTCGGGTTCAAGGGCTAAGTCGACAGCGGCTCTGTCGGGGAGCCTGAATTCCAAAACTCAATGCCAGTCTCAGGACTGGCATTGTTTTATGAGCCGAACAACCATGACCGAACCTGCGCCGCTTTCCCGTCCGCAACTTCGACGCATGTTGCGCAAAGCCCGCCGCGCCCTTACGCCGAGCGAGCAGCGCAAGGCTGCCCACGGCCTGTATCGGCAACTGGCACAGCACCCGCTGTTTCGCCGGGCCAAACATATCTCTTTATATCTACCCACGGACGGTGAAATCGATCCGCGCCTGCTGCTGCGCGCTGCCCAGCGCCGGGGCAAGGCCACTTATCTGCCAGTACTCAGTGCCTGGCCGCGCACCAAGATGGTGTTTCAGCGCGTGCGGCCTGGGGATAAGTTATTGCCCAACCGCTTTCGCATCCTTGAGCCGCACGTCAATGCCAACCGCCAGCGCAACGTCTGGGCGCTGGACCTGGTGCTGTTGCCGCTGGTGGGCTTCGATGATGTGGGTGGACGCCTGGGCATGGGCGGTGGGTTTTATGACCGCAGCCTGGCCTACCTGGCTCGGCGCAAAAACTGGCGCAAACCCACGTTGCTGGGCCTGGCCCATGAATGCCAGAAGGTCGACCGTTTGGCGCAGGCGAGCTGGGATGTGCCATTGGCTGGCACGGTCACCGATAAGAAATGGTATGTCGCAGAAACGTCGCTGGAACCAGCGACGCCTTAAAAAGAAGTGTTAACGCTTGAACGGTTGTGGCTGCTGCTGAGCCAGTTCAACCGGTGCATCGGTCTTGTTCGACCACAAGCTCTGGGCATACCCGGTGGTCACGACGCCCAGACCAAACAAAATAACCAAAATCCATAGTAAATCCGGTTTACGTTGCATCGATTGCCCCCCTTCAGGCACCTCGTACACGATGACAACAACGTTCCAAAGTAGTCCGTTGCAGCTGCGCCAAGCTTAAAAGCGGGCATTCTGCGGTAACGTGACCCAACACGCAAACCTTGACGCCAACCGACTGTCGGTTTGTCATGGAATTGCCTGACAACTTACCCAATGCCTTTTTCAGGAGCCCAAAAATGGCCTACTGGCTGATGAAATCCGAGCCCGATGAACTCTCCATCAAAGGCCTGGAAAAGCTCGGTGAAACGCGCTGGGACGGCGTGCGCAACTATCAGGCACGCAACTTTTTGCGAGCCATGGCGGTTGGCGATGAGTTTTTCTTCTACCACTCCAGCTGCCCTGAGCCGGGCATTGCCGGTATCGGCAAAATTGTCGAGGCAGCCTACCCGGACCCGACCGCGCTGGAGCCCGAAAGCCACTACTTCGATGCCAAAGCCACGCCGGAGAAAAACCCGTGGACGGCACTCAACGTGGCCCACGTCGAGACTTTCCCAAAGGTGCTGGGCCTTGGCTACCTGAGACAACAAACCGCCCTCGCTGAATTGCCGCTGGTGCAAAAAGGCAGTCGATTGTCGGTGATGCCGGTAACGGCCGAACAATGGGCAGCGGTGCTCGCCCTGCGCTGAAAAGGCAGAACCCTGCGGTCACACCTGTGATGCAAGCATCTTCACGCCAAGCGGGTTAGGCTTGCGCTTCATTTGACCGGTATCAAGAGCCTTCGGGCGGCATCGGTCAAACTAGGATGCTAATGCCGCAGGATGCCGTCATGTCTACCAATCACACTATGTCGCGCCTTTTCGCCGTCGCGCTCATCACCTTGTTGCTGGGTGCCGGCGGGTTCGGTTATTGGCGATCGACTCAGGACCGCCTGCCCGAAGGCTTGAGCATGGGCAATGGCCGCCTGGAATCCACCGAAGTACAGATCGCCGCCAAGATCCCCGGGCGCCTGGCCGAAGTGCGCGCGGATGAAGGCGACAAGGTGCTCAAAGGCCAATTGCTCGCACGCATGGACACCCGCACCCTCGAAGCCCAGCGCGCCCAGGCCGAGGCCGAAGTGCTGCGCGCCAAGGAGAACTTCGCCGCCGCAGAGGCCAACGTGCAGTTGCGTCAAAGCGAGCAATTGCTGGCCAACCAGGAACTCAGACGCACCCAGGAGCTGTACAAGCGCGGCTTTGCCAGCAGCCAGTTGATCGACCAGCAGCAAGCACGCCAGAACACCGGCAACGCGGCCGTGATCGCCGCCCAGGCGCAGGTTAATTCGGTGAAAGCGGCCATCGGTGCGGCCCAGGCCCAGGTGGCCCAGCTCACCAGCGAAATCGACGACAGCAGCCTGCGCGCGCCCATCGACGGCATCATTCAATTGCGCCTGGCTGAACCGGGTGAAGTGCTCGGCGCAGGCGGCAGAGTTTTACTGCTGATTGACCCGAATGATCAGTACATGAACCTCTACCTGCCGGCCTCCGTCACCGGCCGCCTCACCGTCGGCAGCGACGCACGCATCCTGCTCGACGCCCTGCCCCAGCAACCGCTGCCGGCGAAAATCAGCTTTGTCGCGGCCAAATCGCAATTCACCCCCAAAGAGGTGGAGACCCGCGACGAGCGCCAGAAACTGGTATTCCGCGTCAAGCTGCGCCTGACCCAACCCAGCGCCGTGCCGCAAGCCAAACCGGGCATGCCCGGCGCGGGTTATGTGCGCACGGCTGATATCGACTGGCCGGCCAACCTGCAATGAGCGGCCTGGCGCTGCACGCCACCGGCATCCACCACCGTTACGGCAAGCAACAAGCACTGGTCGACATCGCCTTCAGCCTGCCGGCCGGTACCCGCTGCGGGTTGATCGGCCCGGACGGCGCGGGCAAGTCGAGTTTGCTGGGGCTGATCGCCGGGGTTAAGAAACTGCAGGCAGGCCAGCTTGAGGTGCTTGGCGGCGCCATCGAAGATCGCCGCCACCGCAATAGCCTGTACCCGCGCATCGCGTTTATGCCTCAAGGTCTGGGCGGCAACTTGTATCCCGAGTTGTCCATCAGCGAAAACATCCGTTTCTTTGCCACGCTGTTCGGCCTGTCCAAAGCCGATTGCGAGCAGCGCATGCACAACCTGCTGCTGGCCACCGACCTTGCGCGCTTCGCAGAACGCCCGGCGGGCAAGTTGTCCGGCGGTATGAAACAAAAGCTCGGCCTGTGCTGCGCGCTGATCCACGACCCGGATTTGTTGATCCTCGACGAGCCCACCACCGGCGTCGACCCACTGTCGCGCCGGCGTTTCTGGGAGCTGGTCGACACCGTGCGCAGCGAGCGCCCACAGCTGACGCTGCTGGTGGCCACCGCCTACATGGAAGAGGCCGAGCAGTTCGAGCATTGCCTGATGCTCGATCGCGGCAAGCTGATCGCCGACGGCCTGAGCCGCGAACTGGCAGCCGTTACACCCAGCGGCAAACTCGATGAAGCCTTTACTCATTTCCAGGGTGACAGCGCCCACAACAACCAGCCGCTGGTGATCCCGCCGCGCGAAAGTGGCAACACGGATATCGCTATCGAAGCCCACGACCTGACGCTGCGCTTTGGGGATTTCACGGCGGTGAACAAGGTCAGCTTTGCGATTGGCCGCGGCGAGATCTTCGGCTTTCTCGGTTCCAACGGCTGCGGCAAAACCACCACCATGAAAGTCCTGACCGGGCTGATGCCGGCCACCGAAGGCAGTGCCACGCTGCTGGGCAACCCGGTGAATGCCAAGGACCTGGCGACGCGCAAGCGCGTGGGCTTTATGTCGCAAAGCTTTTCGCTGTATGGCGAACTCAGCGTGCGCCAGAACCTGGTGCTGCATGCGCAACTGTTCGACTTGCCCAAGGCCGACAGCGGCCCGCGTATCGACGAGCTGATCCAGCGCTTCGACCTCGGTGAAGTGGCCGAGCAACCCTCCGGCGAGTTACCCCTGGGCCTGCGTCAGCGCCTCTCACTGGCGGTGGCGGTGCTGCATCGCCCGGAAGTGCTGATCCTCGATGAGCCGACCTCGGGCGTCGACCCGGCGGCGCGGGATGATTTCTGGCGGCTATTGGTTGAGTTGTCCCGCGAGCAAGGCGTGACGATCTTTCTGTCCACCCACTTTATGAACGAAGCCCAGCGCTGCGACCGCATCTCGCTGATGCACGCGGGCAGAGTGCTGGCTTGCGACACACCCGACGCACTGCAACAGCACTTCCACGGCGACACCTTGGAAGCCGCGTTCGTCACCTGCCTGCAACAAGCACAGGGCGAAGCCGAACCTGGCGCACCGAACAAAACCGTCAGCGAAAGCAGCACGCCGCCCACCCGCAAACGCGGTTTCAGCATCGCCCGCCTGTTGGCCGTGGCCAGCCGCGAAGGCAAGGAGCTGCTGCGCGACAAAGTGCGCATGGCCTTCGCCCTGCTCGGGGCGATGTTCATGATGGTGATCTTCGGCTACGGGATTTCCCTGGACGTGGAAAACCTCGCGTTCGCCGTCTACGACCAGGACCAGACCCCGCAAAGCCGCGCCTACCTGGAAGCCTTCCGCAGCTCGCGCTACTTCGCCGAACAAGCACCGATCCGCGATGCCAGTGAACTGCACCGGCGCCTGCAACGTTCGGAAATCAAACTGGCGCTGGAGATCCCGCCCGGCTTTGGCCGCGACCTGTACGCCGGCCGCCAACCCACGGTAGCCGCCTGGATCGATGGCGGCATGCCGTTTCGCGCCGAAACCAGCCGTAACTACGTCGAAGCGGTGCACCAAGGCAATCTGCAACAACTGGCCGAACTGAGCAGCCTGCCCCGTAGCCCCCAAGCTGCCGCCAAGCTGGAAACGCGCTTTCGCTACAACCAGGATGTGGTCAGTGTGAACGCCATCGGCCCCGGCGTGATGGCGCTGATCCTGGCGTTTATCCCGGCAATGCTCACCGCGTTGGGCATCGTGCGTGAGAAGGAGCTGGGGTCGATCACCAATTTCTACGCCACGCCGCTGACGCGCCTGGAGTTTCTGCTGGGCAAACAGGCGCCGTACCTGGCGGTGAGCCTGGTCAACCTGGCGCTGCTGGTGGCGATGAACCGCTGGCTGTTCGGCGTGCCTTTCAAGGGCAGTAGCGTGGCGCTGGCGGTCGGCGGCCTGTTGTATGTGCTCGCTACCACGAGCATGGGCCTGCTGATTTCCGCGTTCACTCGCACCCAGATCGCGGCGATCCTCGGCACCATGATCATCACCAGCCTGCCGACCATCCAGTTCTCCGGGTTGATCGTGCCGCGCTCGTCGCTGGAAGGTGCGGCCGCGCTGATGGGGATGTTGTTCCCCGCCGGGCACTTTCTGGATATCGCCGTGGGCACCTTCACCAAGGCCCTGGACCTGCGCCAGTTGTGGCCGCAATGCCTGGCGCTGTTCGGGTTTTTCGTCGGGTTCACCGGGCTGAGCCTGATCATGCTCAAGAAGCAGGAGGCCTGATGAACAAGCTCGCTCATATCCTGCGCCTGGGCCTCAAGGAACTCACCAGCCTGCGTCACGACAGCGTGTTGCTGCTGTTTCTGGCCTACGCCTTTACGGTCGCGATCTACATGCCCGCCGCCGGTTCGGTGATTGGCGTGCACAACGCCAGCGTGGCCTTTATCGATGAAGACCACAGCGCGCTGTCGCGGCAGATGGCCGAGGCGTTGCAGCCACCGGAGTTTCAGCCGCCTGCGCCACTGGCCTACGACCAGTTGGACAAGGTCATGGACAGCGGCGAATACACCTTCGTGATCAACGTGCCGGCCAACTTCCAGGCGGACCTGTTGGCCGGGCGTCAGCCGGGCGTGCAGGTAAACGTCGATGCCACGGCGATGAGCCAGGCATTTATGGGCGCAGGCTATATCGGCCGGATTTTCCAGCGTGAGTTGCAGCGCTACGGCGGGCAACCCGACGCGGCGGGCAAGGTGCCTGCGCAGTTGACCACACGGGCGCTGTTCAACACCAACCTGGAAGGCGGTTGGTTTTTGGCGGTGATCCAGATCGTCAACAACATCACCATCCTGGCCATCGTGCTCACCGGCACGGCGCTGCTGCGCGAACGTGAACACGGCACGCTCGACCATTTGCTGGTGCTGCCGCTGACCGCGCTGGAAATCATGCTGGCAAAAATCTGGAGCAACATGCTGGTGGTGGTGCTGTGCACGTGGCTGTCGCTGGAGCTGGTAGTCAAAGGTTTGCTCGGCGTGCCGCTGGCCGGGTCCCTGAGCCTGTTTTTGCTGGTGACGGCGCTGTACCTGTTTGCCAGCACCGCCTTGGGGATTTTTCTCGCCACCCTTGCGCGTTCGACGCCGCAGTTCGGGTTGCTGGCAATTCCGGTGATTATTCCAATGCTGCTTCTGTCTGGCGGCAGTACGCCATTGGACAGCATGCCCGAGTGGTTGCAATGGGTGATGCAGGGCTCGCCGTCGACGCACTTTGTGAGTTTGAGTGCGGCGATTTTGTTTCGCGATGCGGGCGTGGGCGTGGTGTGGCCGGATTTGCTGGCGTTGGTGGGGATTGGGTTGGTGTTTTTTGCGGTGGCGTTGGCCAGGTTCAGGAAGAGCCTGGCTTCTTGAGGTGCCTGTAAGGGCCTCTTCGCGAGCAAGCCCGCTCCCACATTTTGACCGCGTTTAATCAGAGGAACACGGTCGAATGTGGGAGCGGGCTTGCTAGCGAAAGGCGCGAAGCGCCCGCTTTACTGGATAATCAAGTTGTTGAAGAGCAGGTCTTCGACCACCGGCTTGCCAGTCTCATCGTTCATGACTTGCTGGGTTTGCTTCAGGGCTTCCTGGCGCAGTTTTTCTTTGCCCTCGACCGTGCTCATGGCTTCGTTGGTCTGCTGGGTAAACAGTGCCACCAGTTGGTTACGAATCAGCGGGTCGTTGGCTTTGACGGCCGCGGCCGCTTCAGGCCCGGTCACGCGCAGGGCGATGTCGGCCTTGTAGACCCGCAATTTCGCCGTGCCATCCAGGCCGTAGTTGCCCACAAAGGGTGGGGTCAGGCTGATATAGCTGACCTTCGGCGCCTCGCCTTCTTTCGCTTCTTCGGCCTGGGCTGCCATCGGCAAGGTCAGGGCGAGCATCAACAGGATCCACGCTTTCACAGTTCATTCCTCGAATTCGGTTGCCGGGTAGCATAACGCTAGCAAGGCTGAGTACAAGCTTATGGCGACTTATCAGGGCCGGGCATGCTCGTTGACCCACGGGCGTACCCTCCTACACTTATCGGCCACGACGCCAAAAGGAATAGTCCGATGAAAGCTGTGCTGTGCAAAGCCTTCGGCCCCGCCGAAACCCTGGTGCTGGAAGAGATCGCCAGCCCCGCGATCAAGAAGAACGAAATCCTGCTGGACGTGCACGCGGCCGGGGTAAATTTCCCGGACACCTTGATCATCGAGGGCAAGTACCAGTTCAAACCACCCTTCCCGTTTTCGCCGGGTGGCGAAGCGGCGGGGGTGGTCAGCGAAGTGGGTGAAAAGGTCAGCCACCTCAAAGTCGGCGACCGGGTCATGGCCCTGACCGGCTGGGGCAGCTTTGCCGAACAGGTCGCGGTGCCGGGCTATAACGTGCTGCCGATCCCGCCGAGTATGGATTTCAACACCGCCGCCGCCTTCAGCATGACCTACGGCACCTCGATGCATGCGCTGAAGCAACGCGCCAACCTGCAACCCGGCGAAACCCTGCTGGTGCTCGGCGCCTCCGGCGGTGTGGGCCTAGCCGCCGTGGAAATCGGCAAAGCCATGGGCGCCCGGGTGATTGCCGCCGCCAGCAGCGCCGACAAACTCGCCGTGGCCAAGGCGGCCGGCGCGGACGAGCTGATCAACTACAGCGAAGCCAGCCTCAAGGATGAAATCAAGCGCCTGACCGACGGCAATGGTGTCGACGTGATCTACGACCCCGTCGGCGGCGACCTGTTTGACCAGGCCGTGCGCGGCATTGCCTGGAACGGCCGCCTGCTGGTGGTGGGTTTCGCCAGCGGGCGCATTCCCGAACTGCCGGTGAACCTCGCGCTGCTCAAGGGCGCGTCGGTGGTCGGGGTGTTCTGGGGTTCGTTCGCCCAACGCCAGCCGCAGGACAATGCGGCGAACTTCCAGCAGTTGTTCACCTGGTATGGCGAGGGCAAGTTGAAGCCGTTGGTGTCGCAGGTGTATCCGCTTGAGCAGGCCGCGCAGGCGATCAATGACCTGGGGCAACGCAGGGCTGTGGGCAAAATCGTGGTCCAGACCCGCTGAATGCGGTTCATGTGGGAGCTGGCTTGCCTGCGATAGCGGTGGGTCAGCTCCCACAGTTGATCTCTTCGGTCTTAAGACCCGATACCGACCCACACTTATCTATTCGCGACATGTTCGTAAGAGAACATGCAATCGCTCCAGTTTCCTGTGTTTGCAGATAAGAGGCGATGCTATTTTCGGTAACGAAACTGTAACATTCGCATCCGCAGTCAAAACAAGAAATTTGGAGCTCTTGAATGTTTGCTTTCTTTCGTCCTGCCGCACACCAGGCGCCCCTGCCTGAAGAAAAAATAGACAGTACCTATCGACGGCTGCGCTGGCAGATCTTCGCCGGTATTTTCTTTGGCTACGCGGGCTACTACCTGCTGCGTAAAAACTTCTCGCTGGCCATGCCGTATCTGATCGACGAGGGTTACACCCGTGGCGAGCTGGGCCTGGCCATGTCGGCCATCGCGATTGCCTACGGCTTGTCCAAGTTCCTGATGGGCCTGGTGTCCGACCGCTCCAACCCGCGCTACTTCCTGCCCTTTGGCCTGTTGATATCGGCCGGGGTGATGTTCATTTTCGGTTTCGCGCCTTGGGCGACGTCCAGCGTAACCATGATGTTCATTTTGCTGTTCATCAACGGCTGGGCCCAGGGCATGGGCTGGCCGCCGAGTGGGCGCACCATGGTGCACTGGTGGTCGCAGAAAGAACGCGGCGGCGTGGTGTCGGTGTGGAACGTGGCGCATAACGTCGGCGGCGGCCTGATCGGCCCGCTGTTCCTGCTGGGCATGGCCTGGTTCAACGACTGGCATGCGGCGTTCTATGTGCCGGCGACCGTGGCATTGGCCGTGGCGGCATTTGCCTTCATCACCATGCGCGACACCCCGCAATCGGTCGGCCTGCCACCCATCGAGCAGTACAAGAACGACTACCCGGAAGGCTACAACGCCAGCCACGAAGACGAGTTCAGCGCCAAGGAAATCTTCGTCAAGTACGTGCTGCGCAACAAAATGCTGTGGTACATCGCCTTCGCCAACGTGTTCGTCTACCTGCTGCGCTACGGCGTACTGGACTGGGCACCGACGTACCTCAAGGAAGCCAAGCACTTCGACGTGGATAAAACCTCGTGGGCGTACTTCTTCTATGAGTGGGCGGGCATTCCCGGCACGCTGCTGTGCGGCTGGATGTCGGACAAAATCTTCCGTGGCAACCGTGGCCTGACCGGCATCGTGTTCATGGCGTTGGTCACCGTGGCGACCCTGGTTTACTGGCTCAACCCGCCGGGCAACCCGATGGTCGACATGATTGCACTGTTCTCCATCGGCTTCCTGATCTACGGCCCGGTAATGCTGATCGGCCTGCAGGCGCTGGAACTGGCGCCGAAAAAAGCCGCGGGCACGGCCGCAGGCTTCACCGGCTTGTTTGGTTACCTGGGCGGTTCGGTGGCAGCGAGTGCGGCCATGGGCTACACCGTGGACCATTTCGGCTGGGACGGTGGTTTTGTGTTGCTGGTGGGCGCGTGCCTGTTGGCGATTGCATTCCTGATCCCAACACTGTGGCACACCAACAGCGTCAGCTCGGCGCGTTAATTTGCGCCGCAGTCTTTGGCACAACGCTTGAGCCGCGCCTCCAGGTTTTTATCTGGCATGGCGTGGCTACGCAGGGCGTTCACGGTCTGCTCGACATAATCGCGAGTGGTGCCGTAACGCCCGCAAGCGCTTTGCAACACGTGGTTAAGCACGATATCGGGCAGGTTGCCGGCATAGCTGGGCAAGTGCCGCTCCAACACAAACCCCAGCGCCTGCACCTGACTGCCATCTTCCAGGCGGCAACTGAGCCAGTGCGGCCGGTATGACGGGTAAGGCATCTCGCGCTGCCACAAGGCATAAAGCGAGGCCTCAAGCTGGTCTTCCGGCAAACGGTAGGCAAACCCGCTGCACGAACCGCCGCGATCCAGGCCGAACACCAACCCCGGCGACTCCGGCGTGCCTCGATGCTCGTGTGACCACAGGTACAGGCCGCGATGGTAGCCGTGAACCCGTGCGCGCATGCGCTGGGTCGACGAGCATTCGGGACGCCAGATCAGCGAACCATAAGCAAATAGCCAGACCGGCCCGCCCTTATGCCTGGCCATGGTGGCCTGCATCGAACTCATTAATTGCTCGTGAGTCAGTTGCGGCCCCAGATCGAGCCGCGGAGGGTAAGCCAATTGCAACAGATCGGTTTCAATAACGGTCATGGCGGATCGCTTAGGTCTCCTGCGTGTTACCAGTTGTAAGCAACTTTACCGTAATAAAACGCGCCGCTGTAACCGTACGGCGAAAAAGTGCTGTAGGCGAGGTTGCCGCCGCTGCTGGCGTAGGCATTGACCTTCTCCGGGTATTTATCGGTGATGTTGTCGCCGCCCAGGGTGAAGGTCCAGTTCTTGAGCTTGTAGTCTGCCGACAAGTCCAGCACCCAGGCGGCCTTGAAGGTTTGGTCATTGACCTTGTCCGCCTGGTAGCTGGTGAATTCACCATAGCGCACCAGGTTGCTGTGCAGCGCCCAATTGCCGTAAGTGAAGTCGTTGCCCAGGCTGAGCTTGTGTTGCGGCGTGGTATCACCCAGCAAACCGATGCGTTCACGGCGGTCTACCCGCACCAGGTTGGCGCCCAGACTGTCCAGAATCGCCGGGTTGGGCTTCACGTCGGTCACTTTGGTGTGGTTGTAGTTGTAGCCCACGGTGCTGTTCCAGCGGATACCGTTATCGAATTGGTAGCGATAGTTGGCCACCAGGTCGACGCCGTCGGTGCTGGTGTCGGTGGCGTTGGTAAAGTAACGGGCGCTGGTGTAGTTGATATTGCCGACCCCATTAGCCTGCAGATAGGCAATGGTGGCCGGGTTGAGATTGAGGTTGGACGACAGGCTGATGCGGTCGCGGATGTCGATGCGGTACACGTCGAGCGTCACGGTCAGGTCATCGGCAGGCTCCAGCACCAGGCCGAGGCTGTAGTTGCGTGACTTCTCGGCTTTGAGGTCTTCGGCGCCCAACAGCCGGGCGACCTGGCTGTTGGCCGGGAAGGTGCCGGCTTCCTGGAGGGTGTTGCCGATCAGCTGCGACGAGGTGTAGGCAAAGTTCTGCTGGGCCAGGGACGGCGCACGGAAACCATTGGAAACGCTGCCACGCAGGGCCACTTGCGGGGTGAAGTCATAACGCGCCGACAGGGAGCCGCTGACATTGGAGCCGAAGTCGCTGTAGTCCTCATGACGCACGGCGGCCGAGGCACTGAGTTTTTCGGTGAAGTTGGTTTCCAGGTCCAGGTACTGAGCCCAGTTGTGCCGCGAGGTGCTGCCGGCGTCGGCATCACGGAACCCACCCAGGCCCGAACTGCCGGTCTGGTAGTAGGACGCCGGTTCGCCCGCTTCAATTTGATAACCCTGGCGCAGGTATTCGCCGCCAAAGGCCACCGACACCGGGTACGGCAAAAAGCCCACGTCGAACTCACGGGACAGGTCCAGGCTGACCTGGCGTTGATCGTTGCTCAGGGTGCCGTTGTTAAATTTGCGTGGCGTGGCCAGGCCGAGTGAAGTGTTGATGGTTTCGGTGCCCAGTTCGTACTGGTTCTTGCCGTAGTTGGCCGACAGGTCGTAGTGCCAATCGTAGGCCAGCAAGCCGCGCAGGCCGACCACCAAGGACGTGTCTTCCAGATTGCCCTTGATCAGCGGCAGGTAGCCATTGGGGTTGAGCGCCGGGATGTTGTTGGACGCATTGCTCGCCCGATAGAACGCCGCCGTTTCGCCACGGCGCTTGCTGTAACCGCCGAAGGTGTAGAACTCGGCTGCATCATTGAAGGAATATTCGGAGTTGAACTGGAATTTGCCTTCATTGGTGGCCGGCTCGCCCTGACGGAACACGCGCTGACCATAGGTGGTGGAACCCACGCTGCCAGGGCGCAAGTCGTCGCCGGCGCGGTTGGTGTAGTCGTTGTCGGCGCCTTCGCCCGAAACGTTGATAAAGCCGTTATCACCCAAGGCAAACCCGCTGTTGCCGCTGACGTTGCGCTGGATGCCATCACCCTTCTTGTACTCGCCAAACTTGGTCGAGACAGAGCCGCCGTGGTCGTCGTGCTTGAGGATCACGTTGATCACCCCGGCAATCGCGTCCGAGCCATAGCGCGCCGACGCGCCATCGCGCAGCACTTCGATATGGTCGACCGCCGACAACGGGATCGCATTCAAATCCGCCGGCGCCGAACCGCGCCCCACCGCGCCGCCCAGGTTGACGAAAGCACTGGTGTGGCGGCGCTTACCGTTGACCAGCACCAACACCTGATCCGGCGACAAGCCGCGCAACTGCGCCGGGCGTACCAGTTCGGCACCGTCCACCAGGCTGGGCCGCGGGAAGTTGATGGAAGGAATCAGACGTGCCAACACCGCGCCCAGCTCATCGGAGCCGGTGCTGCGCAATGTGTCACCGGAAATGACATCGATGGGCGACAACGAAGCACTGGCGGTGCGCTCTTGGGCGCGGGTGCCGGTGACAATCACGGTGTCGAGTTTGGGTGCTTCGGCGGCTGTTTCGTCCGCCCGCACCGGATTGAATCCCACAGCAGTCAGCAAATTGGCCGACAAAATAGCTGTGTACGCATGTTTCTTGTAACTCCCCATACCGCTCCCCTGCCACTCAAACCTGGCAATCAAAAAATCAAAGCTTCAATGCTCTGAGTTCACACGATCGGTCCGGCTGGCGGGCGGTAGCGGTCAGTTACTGGTTGTTGACGATAAGGCGGTAGTCCGTTGGCTTATAGCCTAATTAGATTATTCCTACATTTAAAATATCTTAATTGCATAAGCATAGGCGGCCGTGTTTTCAGCGCTGGTTCAGGTCATGCCCAACACAAGCCGCCAAACTGCAGATGTTTAGCGACCCACATTAGCCGCCTCTTCAAACGACTATCGAGGTCGAACCATGAAATACCTGTTTTCAGGTCTGCTGCTTTTGCTGCAAACCACCACTGCTCTGGCTTCCGAGGCCGCCGCCAATGACAACAAAGGTTTCTGGTACGCCCAGACCAGTGTCTACACCCGCCATTTTTCTCCGGACCCAAAGCACAATAACAATCAGGATTTGATCAACCTGGAACGTAACGAGGCGTCGGGGTTGGTGTATGGCGGGGCGACGTTTCGCAACTCGTTCAGCCAGCGCTCGTATTACGTCTACGCCGGCAAGCGCTACGATATTGGCGACTCGCCGTTCTATATGAAGGTGACCGCAGGCGCGCTACAGGGCTATCGCGGTAAGTACCGCGACAAAATCCCGCTCAACCGTTATGGCGTGGCACCGGCGATCATTCCGTCAGTGGGGGTTCACTTCGGCCCGGTGGCCAGCGAATTGGTGTTGCTGGGGTTCAATGCGGCGATGCTGACGGCAGGCGTGCGTTTCTAAGAAAACCGCATAGCTGTGTGGGAGCTGGCTTGCCTGCGATAGCGGTGTATCAGCTGCAGGTGTGTTAGCTGACCCACCGCTATCGCAGGCAAGCCAGCTCCCACACTGGTTCAGCTCAAGGCTTCAAGGGCGCGGCGCGTAGGCGAACACATCGGCACGCATCTGGTGTGCATCCATGCCGGCGTCCACCAATGCGTCCAGCGTGCCGTAGATCATCGCCGGAGAACCACTGGCGTAGACGTGCACCGCCTTGAGGTCGCTGATGTCTTCACACACAGCCTCATGCAGCAGCCCGCAGCGCCCTTCCCAACCGCACAGGTCACTGACCACTTTGTGCAGGAACAGGTTGGGCAGTTGCTGCCATTGCTCCCAGTGTTCAATCTCGTAGAAGTCTTCCGGGCGGCGCACGCCCCAATACAGGTGCACAGGGTGCTTGAAACCCGAGGCGCGGCAATGCTCGATCAGGCTGTGCATCTGCGCCATGCCGGTGCCGGCGGCGATCAGCACCAGCGGCCCGTCCGGTAGTTCGGCCAAGTGAGTATCACCAAACGGCAGTTCAACACGGGCCATCTGGTTACGTTGCAACTGCTCGATCAGATTACGCGCACTGTCCTCGCGCACCAGCACATGCAGTTCCAGCTCGCGCCCGGCATGAGGCGCCGAGGCCAGGGAAAACGCCGATTTATCGCCATTGTCGCGCTCGATCATCAGGTATTGCCCGGCGTGGTAACGCACCGCCTTGCCGGCCGGCGCGCGCAGGCGCACGCGCCATACATCGCCACCGACCTCCACGCATTCACTTAATTGGCACGACAACTTGCGCAACGGCAACTCTCCCGGCGCCAGCACGCCATCCCATAACACAATGCAATCTTCCAGCGGTTCGGCGATGCAGGTGTAGAACTCACCATGGTCACGCACCTCACCGGCTTGCCGCACCCGGCCTTCCACCAGCAGCGCGGCACACACATGGCACACGCCATTGCGACACGCCTGTGGGCACTCGTAGCCCAGGCGGCGCGCGCCTTCGAGGATTCGCTCGCCAGGGACCAGCTCCAATACGGCGCCGGAAGGTTGCAGGGTTACACGCATCAATCTATTCCCAATTCTTTCCAGATCGCATCAACACGTGCGGTCACAGCGTCATCCTTGACGATCACCCGGCCCCATTCGCGGGTAGTCTCACCCGGCCATTTGTGGGTGGCATCCAGGCCCATCTTCGAGCCCAGGCCCGATACCGGCGAAGCAAAGTCGAGGTAGTCGATCGGCGTGTTATCGATCATCACCGTGTCGCGCTTAGGGTCCATGCGCGTGGTAATGGCCCAGATCACGTCGTTCCAGTCCCGCGCATTGATGTCGTCGTCGGTGACGATAACGAACTTGGTGTACATGAACTGTCGCAAAAACGACCACACACCGAGCATTACCCGCTTGGCATGGCCTGGGTACGACTTCTTCATGGTCACGATGGCCATGCGGTACGAGCAGCCCTCGGGCGGCAGGTAGAAGTCGGTGATTTCCGGGAACTGCTTTTGCAGGATCGGCACGAACACTTCGTTGAGCGCCACACCGAGAATGGCGGGCTCATCCGGCGGACGGCCGGTGTAGGTGCTGTGGTAGATCGGTTTGATCCGGTGGGTGATGCGCTCGACGGTGAACACCGGGAAGCTGTCGACTTCGTTGTAGTAGCCGGTGTGGTCGCCGTAAGGGCCTTCATCGGCCATTTCGCCCGGATGAATCACGCCTTCGAGGATGATTTCGGCGGTGGCCGGCACTTGCAGGTCGTTGCCACGGCACTTCACCAGCTCGGTGCGGTTGCCGCGCAGCAGGCCGGCGAAGGCATATTCGGACAGGCTGTCGGGTACCGGCGTCACGGCACCGAGGATGGTCGCCGGGTCGGCGCCCAGGGCCACGGACACAGGGAACGGCTTGCCAGGGTGTTTTTCGCACCACTCACGGAAGTCCAGCGCGCCGCCACGGTGACTCAGCCAGCGCATGATCACCTTGTTGCGGCCGATCACTTGCTGACGGTAGATCCCCAGGTTCTGGCGATCCTTGTTCGGGCCTTTGGTGACGGTCAGGCCCCAGGTGATCAGCGGGCCGACGTCGCCCGGCCAGCAGGTCTGCACCGGCAACATGGCCAGGTCGACGTCATCGCCTTCGATGACCACTTCCTGGCACACCGCGTCCTTGACCACTTTGGGCGCCATGGCAATGATCTTGCGAAAGATCGGCAGCTTCGACCAGGCGTCCTTCAAGCCCTTGGGTGGCTCGGGCTCCTTGAGGAAGGCCAGCAGCTTGCCGATCTCGCGCAGCTCGCTGACCGACTCGGCGCCCATGCCAAACGCAACGCGGTCGGGCGTGCCGAACAGGTTGCCGAGCACCGGGATATCAAAGCCGGTCGGGTTTTCGAACAGCAGCGCCGGGCCCTTGTTGCGCAAGGTACGGTCGCAAATCTCAGTCATTTCCAGCACCGGGGAAATCGGCACCTGGATACGTTTCAACTCTCCGCGCTGCTCAAGTTGCTGCACGAAATCCCGAAGATCCTTGAATTTCATTAACCATGCCACCCGTAAAATAGGCGTACATCCTACCTGCTCTTAAGAGCGCTGGCAGCTTATTGCACGTCATTGCGACTCACACCCGACTCAACGGCCTCATTACGCATGGCGTGGAAGAAGGGCTCAAGGAACCCTTCCACATAACGCGTGCCCACGGCTGAGAGGTGGTTGTCATCGGTATACAGCGACTGGCCATCGCGCTCGACCCGGCACCAGCCGTTCGTCTCGCACAGCTTGGGCGCCGGGTCCATGAGCTGGACACCGGGGTCAGCCGCAGCGATGCGCTCAAACACGCTGCTGATGAAGGCTTGGCGCTCGACGTGCTCGGCCAGGGGCAAACCTTCGCGGTCGGTCGGGCGCCCCAGCATCGCCAGGCGGCTGAGCCGGTAAGGCACGTTGAACGCCTGCAACGGCACCTCCTTGACCAGCCACACCCTGTGCCCGCTGGCACGCAGTTGCTGCACCAGCGCACTCACACCCTCGGCAAACAGTCGTTCAGCGACGGCGCGGTCATACTTGCCCGTCTGCGGGTCATGAAGGGAGGCGCCGGTGTCGCCGGAGCGCTGGCCATAGACGTAAAGGCTCCAGCGGGCTACCAGCACCACATCACTGAACGGTTCCTTGCTCAATAACTGGGTGACACGCTCGTTGAACGCTCGGCAGCCCGGGGTGTTTTCTTTGCGGTCGAACGGCAGGCACCCGGCGTAACCGGCCTGGGTGATGCCGAAGTCGTACTTGCGTGAGCCGTCATTCAACGCAGGAATGAGTGCCGAGGCATGGCTGTCGCCCCAGACCAATGCGCGGGCAGCACTGGCCTGCGGGCCAAAGTGGCAAAGTTTGCGGTGTGGGTCTTTCTTGTCATCCGACAGGCAGCTCATGAGCGTAGGGCTCCAGGTATGCGCCTGGGCAAATTGCAACGCCTGGGGCGACAGCCGCGATGCAAACCCATCCGACCACACCAGGCCTTTGCCGATCAGGCCCAGGCCGGCGAGCCCGACAAGGCCCGCGATCAGGATCGCCCGACGACCCGCCAGCAGGCGCCGCTCACGAAACGGCCCCTCGACGAACCGCCAGGACAGGTAACCCAACACCAGGCTCAAGACGAACAGACCCGCCAGCGCCCAGGACGACAGGCCAAAAATACTCGCGTACTTGCCAAACACCAGCACCGGCCAGTGCCACAGGTACCACGAATAGGAAATCAGCCCAATCCCGACCAGCACACGACTGCCCAGCAAGCGCCCGACCCAGGTGGCGTGTTGGCCGTTGGCCCAAATCAACCCCACCACGCCCAATACCGGCAACAAGGCCGCAGCGCCAGGGAACGCAGTGCTGGCGTCATAACCCAATACCGCCACCAGAATCAGGCCCAGGCTGAACAGACTGACCGTTTGCGCCAACAGCGGACTTACCCGCCCTGCCCGCGCCGGCATCACCGCCAACATGGACCCGGCCAGCAATTCCCAGGCACGCATGGGCAGCAGGAAGAACGCCTTGTCCGGCTCATGGGCCACGGCCCACACGCTCGCCGCAAACGACACCAGCAGCAACACAAACAAAGCGCTGCGCCACTGCTTCAGCCGGCTCGACAACAGCGCCAGCAAGAGTGGAAAGGCGATGTAGAACTGCTCTTCAACCGAGAGCGACCAGGTGTGCAACATCGGCTTCATATCGGAGGCCGTGTCGAAGTAGCCATCCTGACGCATGAAGAACAGATTGGAGATGAAAATAACCTGATTGTGTATCGAGCGCCCAAGCTCTGAGTAATCTTTGGGCGCCATCAGGAACCAGCCGGCCACCAACGAGGTGAACATCATCACAAGCAACGCAGGCAGGATACGCCGTGCCCGTCGCGCCCAAAAATCGACAAAGCTGAAACGCCCAGCTTCACGCTCGCGCCAGATGATCGAGGTGATCAGGAAGCCTGAAATCACGAAGAACACATCAACGCCGACAAAACCGCCAGTAATACCAGGAACACCAAAATGGAACAGCACGACAGCGAGGACAGCAATGGCGCGCAGGCCATCAATGTCTCTTCGGTAAGCAAGAGCGGTCATAAATCGTAGATCAGCCTGATTCGAATGGAGATGAGCGTAGCCACGCTCAGCCTTTTTGTTTCTTAACTGACACTATTACCGCACAAATCTCACTTTTCCGATGCAAAAAAAATGGCGCCCCGAAGGGCGCCATTTTTTGGACCTGAAGCGTCGTATTACTTACGCTTCATCGACAGGAAGAACTCGTCGTTGGTCTTGGTGGTTTTCAGCTTGTCGATCAGGAACTCGATGGCGGCTACTTCGTCCATCGGGTGCAGCAGCTTGCGCAGGATCCACATGCGCTGCAGTTCGTCGTCGGCGGTCAGCAACTCTTCACGGCGGGTGCCGGAGCGGTTGATGTTGATCGCTGGGAACACACGCTTTTCAGCGATGCGACGGTCCAGGGGCAGTTCCATGTTGCCGGTACCCTTGAACTCTTCGTAGATCACTTCGTCCATCTTCGAGCCGGTTTCAACCAGCGCGGTGGCGATAATGGTCAGCGAGCCGCCTTCTTCGATGTTGCGCGCAGCACCGAAGAAACGCTTTGGTTTCTCCAGGGCGTGGGCATCGACACCACCGGTGAGGACCTTGCCGGAGCTTGGGATCACGGTGTTGTAGGCACGCGCCAGACGGGTGATGGAGTCGAGCAGGATGACCACGTCTTTCTTGTGTTCAACCAGGCGCTTGGCCTTCTCGATCACCATTTCGGCAACCTGCACGTGGCGGGTTGGCGGCTCATCGAACGTCGAGGCAACCACTTCGCCGCGCACGGTGCGCTGCATTTCGGTCACTTCCTCCGGGCGCTCATCGATCAGCAATACGATCAGGTGAACTTCCGGGTTGTTACGCGCGATGTTCGCTGCAATGTTCTGCAGCATGATGGTCTTACCGGCTTTCGGCGGTGCGACGATCAGGCCGCGCTGGCCTTTGCCGATCGGCGCGCACAGGTCGATGACACGACCGGTCAAGTCTTCGGTGGAACCGTTACCGGCTTCCATCTTCATGCGCACGGTCGGGAACAGCGGCGTCAGGTTCTCGAAGAGAATCTTGTTCTTCGCGTTCTCAGGACGATCGAAGTTGATCGTGTCGACCTTGAGCAGGGCGAAATAACGCTCGCCTTCCTTCGGAGGACGGATCTTGCCAACGATGGTGTCACCGGTGCGCAAGTTGAAGCGACGGATCTGGCTCGGCGAGACGTAGATATCGTCTGGGCCGGCAAGATAGGAAGCGTCTGCAGAGCGGAGGAAGCCGAAGCCGTCCTGGAGAATCTCCAGCACGCCATCACCGGAGATTTCCTCGCCGCTTTTCGCGTGCTTTTTGAGCAGGGAGAAAATCACGTCCTGCTTGCGCGAACGGGCCATATTTTCTATGCCCATTTCTTCGGCCAGTTGGAGCAGGTCGGTAATCGGCTTTTGCTTGAGTTCAGTCAGATTCATATAGGAATGACGTAATCATTTATGGAGGGGGGGAAATTAAGCTTTTGGCTTAATGAGGCCGCGCCGCAGAGAAGGCGACAGGATCGCGTACTAATCGAAAAGGAATGCGTCGGCGACGGCTTGCAGGGGGCAGTGGAGAAACCAGTGCGGGGCCGAATGTACCACCTGAATTTCGGAGCGTCTAGCCCTGTTTCACGAAAAAGCCCCGCTATTTTGCGGGGCTTTTTTGACGACGCTTAGATGTTCGCGTCGAGGAAAGCTTGCAGCTGGGACTTCGACAGCGCGCCCACTTTAGTGGCTTCGACGTTGCCGTTCTTGAACAGCATCAGGGTCGGGATACCACGCACGCCGTGCTTGGCCGGGGTTTCCTGGTTGTCGTCGATGTTCAGCTTGGCAATGGTCAGCTTGCCTTCGTAAGTGGTCGCAATGTCGTCCAGAACAGGGGCGATCATTTTGCAAGGGCCACACCATTCAGCCCAGTAGTCAACCAGTACCGGGCCTTGAGCCTTGAGTACTTCGGCCTCAAAGGTCGCGTCGGTGACGTGCTTGATAAGATCGTTGCTCATGGATGTCTCCGGATTGTAAGCAAAAAAAACGTGGCCCATCATAGCCGCCCTTCCCCCGTTCAGGAAGCCGCCTCTGATTGAGTCTTGCTATGGCGCCGCATGAGTTTGGGTATAGCTCACTCACGGCGTCACGGCAGTCACGAAGGCGATGCCTGTACGCAACGCCGCATTGCGCACGTGTTCCTGCATGGTTTTCTGCGCCGCCGCACTGGCGCGCCGGGCCAGGGCACGCAGGATCCTGCGGTGTTCTTGCCAGGTCTCCATGGCCCGTTCCGGCCGGATGAACGGTAGCTTCTGGCTCTCCAGGAACACCTCGGCACTGGCACTCAGGATGCTCACCATCGCCTGGTTACCGCTGGCCAGCAGGATCCGTTGATGAAACTCGAAGTCCAAGCGGGCAGCGGCTTCGAAGTCGCCGGCCTTGAGTACTTTGCGCATGGCCTCGACATTGTCTTGCAGGCTGTCCAGCTCATCGGGGCTCAATGTTACCGCCGCCAACCCCGCAGCAAACCCTTCCAGGGCGTAGCGCAACTGGAAGATATCCAGCGGCGTGGCCTGGGCGGCGAAGGGCCAGGCAAACCCCGGCGCCTCTTGCACCTCTTGCACAAACACGCCTTTACCCGGCTGCACACTCACCACGCCCAGAGCACTTAAAGACGACAACGCCTCGCGCAACGACGCCCGACTCACGCCCAACTGTACCGCCAGGTCGCGCTGGGACGGCAACGCGTCACCCGCGGCAAAGCCCTGTTCCTTGATCAGTTTACGGATGGCCTGCAGGGCCGCTTCCGGTACGGCTTGGGCGATGGAATTCATAAAAAACTCAAGGTTGCAGTCAACGGAGCGGCTAGTTGTAAAGCTATTCGCAGCCGGCGGCAAGCCACGCCCCAAAGGGGCTCGCGGGGTTTTATCGACGCTCGAAAAAGGTGCGAAAACCCTGCGCACTGTTCAGACCAGTAAGACCACCAGACCTCAACAAATCCCGGCGTTCCAGGCCATTGATGCGGTGATGGCATGGGCCGTGCAATGGCTCGAAACAGAATATTCCCGCGCCCTTCTCCGGAGAGTTGCCATGACCAAGCGCTACAGCGCCCTGCTCACTGCCCTGTTTGCCAGCCTGATGCTGAGCCAGGCGCCCGCCCATGCCAACGGTCTGGACGATATCGTCGCCCGTGGCACCCTCAAGGTGGCCGTGCCCCAGGACTTCCCGCCGTTCGGCTCGGTTGGCCCGGACATGAAACCCCGTGGCCTGGACATCGACACCGCCAAGCTGCTGGCCGACCGGCTCAAGGTCAAGCTGGAGCTGACCCCGGTCAACAGCACCAACCGTATCCCGTTCCTCACTACCGGCAAGGTCGATCTGGTGATTTCCAGCCTGGGCAAGAATGCCGAGCGCGAAAAGGTCATCGACTTCTCCAAGGCCTACGCGCCGTTCTACCTGGCCGTGTTCGGCCCGCCTGATGCGGCCATCCACACCACCGATGACCTCAAGGGCAAGACCATCAGCGTGACGCGCGGCGCCATCGAAGACATCGAGCTGACCGCCGTGGCGCCCAAGGAAGCCACGATCAAGCGCTTCGAAGACAACAACTCCACGATCGCCGCCTACCTGGCCGGCCAGGTCGACCTGATCGCCAGCGGCAACGTGGTGATGGTCGCGATCAGCGAGCGCAGCAACAAACGCGGGCTGGCGCTGAAGGTGAAACTCAAGGATTCGCCGGTGTACGTGGGCGTAAACAAAAACGAGCCGGCGCTGCTGGAGAAGGTCAACCAGATCCTGGTCGCGGCCAAGGCCGATGGCAGCCTGGAAAAGAACGCGATGCAGTGGCTTAAAGAACCACTGCCTGCCGATCTGTAATGCGGAGCTGATTCATGGCGTATCAATTTGACTTTGTGCCGGTGCTGGCCAATACCGACCTGCTGCTACGCGGCGCGCTGTTCACCCTTGAGCTGACGGCTATCGGCACGATCCTCGGGGTGGCCTTGGGCACCGTCGGCGCCGTGGTGCGGGCATGGAAGATCCAGCCGTTTTCCTGGATCTTCGGGGTGTATGTCGAGTTGATCCGCAACACGCCGTTTCTGGTGCAGTTGTTCTTCATCTTCTTCGGCCTGCCGTCCCTGGGGCTGAAAATCACCGAGTGGCAAGCCGCCGTACTGGCGATGGTGATCAACCTGGGGGCGTACTCCACCGAGATCATTCGCGCCGGCATCCAGGCAGTCCCAAGCGGCCAGCTGGAAGCCGCAGCGGCATTGGCGATGACGCGTTTCGAGGCGTTCCGCCATGTGGTGCTGCTGCCGGCACTGGGCAAGGTGTGGCCGGCCTTGAGCAGCCAGATCATCATCGTGATGCTCGGCTCGGCGGTGTGTTCACAGATCGCCACCGAAGAGCTGAGCTTTGCCGCCAACTTCATCCAGTCGCGCAACTTCCGTGCCTTCGAAACCTATGCACTGACCACTCTGGTGTACCTGTGCATGGCGCTGATGATTCGCCAGTTGCTCAACTGGATCGGCCGTCGCTACGTAATGAGGAACAGCCGATGAGTGATTTCTCCTTCTGGGACATCGTGCGCAACCTCGCCACCGGCCTGCAATGGACCTTGCTGCTGTCGCTGGTGGCCTTTGTCGGCGGCGGCGTCATCGGGTTGTTGGTGATGACCCTGCGCATCAGCCGTAAAGCCTTCCCGCGCAATGTCGCGCGCACCTATATCGAGCTGTTCCAGGGCACGCCGCTGCTGATGCAGCTGTTCCTGGTGTTTTTCGGCATTGCGCTGCTGGGTGTGGATATCTCGCCCTGGCTGGCGGCGGCGATTGCCTTGACCCTGTTCACCAGTGCTTACCTGGCCGAGATCTGGCGCGGCTGCGTCGAATCGATTGCCCACGGGCAATGGGAAGCATCGGCCAGCCTGGCGCTTAACCCGCTTGAACAACTGCGCTACGTGATCCTGCCGCAAGCCCTGCGCATTGCCGTGGCGCCCACCGTGGGCTTCTCGGTGCAGGTGGTCAAAGGCACCGCCGTGACCTCGATCATCGGTTTTACCGAACTGACCAAAACCGGCGGCATGCTCGCCAACGCTACCTTCGAGCCCTTTATGGTCTACGGCCTGGTGGCCCTCGGTTACTTCCTGCTCTGCTACCCCTTGTCCCTCAGTGCGCGCTACCTGGAAAGGAGACTGCATGCCTCTGCTTAGAATTTCCGCCCTGCATAAGTACTACGGCGATCACCACGTCCTCAAAGGCATCGACCTGACCGTTGAAGAAGGCCAAGTGGTGGCGATTATCGGCCGCAGCGGCTCAGGCAAGTCCACTTTGCTGCGGACCCTCAACGGTCTGGAATCGATCAACGACGGCGTGATTGAAGTCGATGGTGAATACCTCGACGCCGCCCGCGCCGACCTGCGCAGCCTGCGGCAGAAAGTCGGGATGGTGTTCCAGCAGTTCAACCTGTTCCCACACCTGACCGTGGGAGAGAACGTCATGCTCGCGCCACAAGTGGTGCAGAAAGTGCCCAAGGCCAAGGCCGCCCAGCTTGCCCGGCAGATGCTGGAGCGGGTCGGGCTGGGGGAAAAGTTTGACGCTTTCCCTGATCGCCTGTCCGGCGGCCAGCAGCAACGGGTGGCCATTGCCCGCGCGCTGGCCATGTCGCCCAAGGTGCTGCTGTGCGATGAAATCACCTCGGCGCTGGACCCGGAGCTGGTCAATGAAGTGCTCAGTGTGGTGCGCCAACTGGCCAAGGACGGCATGACCCTGATCATGGTGACCCACGAAATGCGCTTTGCGCGGGAAGTCGGGGACAAGCTGGTGTTCATGCATCAGGGCAAGGTGCATGAAGTGGGCGACCCCAAGACCTTGTTCGCAAACCCGAAGACGCCGGAATTCGCCAATTTCATTGGCTCGGTGGAACAACCGGGCTGACCGGTCAGCCGCCAGGCAACCATTCAAAGTGCCCCTGACCTTCGAAGACGGTCTCGTGGCGCACCGAAAAGGCATCGGGCGGCAGGTAAGTGTCGATCTCCACTTGCGCTGAAAAGCGTGTGCCGGTCAGCGGCACCCCCCCGGCTTTGGCAATCAATACCTGGCCGGGCAGTAAATGCCCCAGGGCAGACGTGTCTGTTGATTGCATCGAGTAAAGTTCGACAGCGCGACCATCGACCAAGGCATGTTTGAGGGCCAGGGTGAAACTGCCCTGGCGCCCGAATCGAAAGCCTTGCGTCCCTGCCGGTACGCCGGTAAAGCGCAGGGCGACAACCCCGGGTTCGGCACACACGACGCTCAGTTGCAGGGTACGTTTGCCCAAAATAACCGGCTGGTTGCTGATCTGCTCATCCAGCAGTTCTGCGCGCCTGAGCATGCCGTAGTCGACCCTGGGCTGGCTGATCGAGAGGCGACAATCATTCGCCGAAGCATCCTGGGCAGCTATCGAGAGCATGAACAACAAGCCAAGCCCCAGGCACATTCGGCGGACGGGGTGCTGTACGGTTTTACTGGGCACGACAGACCGCCGAAGCCGTTTCATAGAGCTTGTCCTCTTGGGGTTGCGACTCAAGGTTCAGATGCAGCAAACACGCGCGCGTAGAGCCCGGCGGCGAAACGCTGAGGATTTGCCCGTCATCCATATTGTTCAAAAAGATCAGGCCCTCGCCCACCACATTGGTCAGGTAGGTATTGTCCGGGCCAAACACCGCAGAGCCCTGGGGCAGAGGCGCACCTTGGTCATCGCGGACTTCAAGCAATACCCGACGAACATTCACCACCTGGAAATCCACGGTATTGAATGACCCGCGCCCAGCGGCGAGGATTTTGGTGCCGTTCTTGAGATCGACCCGCTTGGGCAAGGACTGGGTCTGCACTTCCAGACGGCTGGTGGTGTAAGCCGGCAAGCCGGGTATCACTGCATGCCCACGGTAGTCCGTCCACACCGGGCCTTGTGGGGTCGAGACCTTGGCCGCCGACACATCGCCCACCGATAGAACACCGAAGGTGTCCTGCACCTTATAGGGAGAAAAGGTCAGGCCGCGTTCGTGAGCGACCACGGCGCCTTGCAGTTGCCCGTTATAGCTGGTGCTCGTGGGCGTGCGATTCATGCCCAGGCCAACCCGGGTATAACGCGGTATCACATCGACGTTTGCGCGCACCGCTTGCTGGCGGTCCTGCAGATCCCGCTCAACGCCCACTTCGTAGTTCACATATTCATTGACCCGTTCGGACAACGCCGTGCCCATATCGGCGCGGCCATTGCGGCGACTGGCGTAGGATGTCAGGCGGCGATCGTCACCAAAGGGCACCGTGACCTGCAGGCGCAAGGACACCCCTTCCGGCGATACCTCATCACGCATACCCCGCTCACGGCTTGCGGTCTTGCGCCGCCGCGATGCGCCCACCTGCGAGTCGGCGATCAACGCCACATCGACCTGCCTGAAACCCTTGCTCCACGAGGCAAATACATTTTCGGCAAGCTGACCATCAAACTGGGTACTGCGTGCGTAGTTAACCGCAAAGGCCCCCAGGGTCGGGTCAGCCCAACTGAGGCCCGCCGTGTACTGATTCTGGAAGCGAGTCTGCAGCTCATCTTTTTTCAAGCGCCGGCCCGCTTCGAGGACATCCCGATAGCCTTGGCTTTGGGTCGTCGCGCTCAGGCTCATCTCAATACCCGCCACCAACGGGCTGCTCAGGGACAGGGAGCTGCGGCCGCCGTCCACACCCACCTCGCCATCGCGCGAGAGGTTATGCCGGGCACTGACAGTCACCCGCTGGAAAAACACGCTGCTAAAGGTGCCACCGGCCGAGTGATACTCATCGGTGCTCAATAAACCAAACCCAAGGGATGACTGCCTGCCCAGCCCCCAGGTGCCACTGCCCATGGCGACAGTCGGCGCCTCGCGACCATCACTTAGTTGTTCGCGCACCTTGCCAAGGGCGAAGTCAAAACCCGGAGTTACGCCAATGGCCGCACTGAAGGAGGCCGCCGGCACCACGAAACTGCGAGTGCCCCCCCGGGTGCCGATAACGCTGACTTCCAGGTCGCTGGTGCCATTGAGCAAGGGCAAGCCAGTCAGGCTGAACGGCCCCTCAGGCACCAACGTGGTATGAATCAGCGCGCCGGACTGGCGCACCTCGACACGCGCCTGGCTGTGGGCCACCCCCTCCACCACCACGCCATTACTGGCGCCGGTGCGCGATACGCCATCCGGAAACAGCTGAAAGCCCGACAGCTGAACCCCACCGAACACCGGACTTTGGGTAGAGATCTGGCCCACCTGGAACGTCGAGCGCAACGCGGCAATGTCACGCTGGGCGTAGGCCTGCACATGTTCGCTGCGACTTTTACCGTTATCAGAGATGAAGAACTGCCGACTGCGGACCACCCAATTACCCAGATTGAATCCCGCCTCAGTGTAAGCCGAAACGAACCGGCTGGGGCCACTGCGCGCCTGGGTCTGAAACCCGAGCACATCGTAGTTGAACAACGCTGCCGCACCGCCCTCGGAAAAACTCCCCGCTTCCCATTCAGCCTCACGCAGGGACTGGGTAGGCACGACCAGAGCAACCTCTTCTCTGCCCGGCTGCAGCCTGACGATGGTCGCGGGGAACTCACCCATGAAATCGTGACACGCCTGATCGGCCGAAATGCCCGATTGCACGATTGCGGCGGGTACTTTGAGTCCGGCTTTTTCAAGCAGACCCTGGGTAAAGCACAGCTGTCCCTGATAATCGAAACGGGCCTCGACCAGACCCAGGGAGTTTCCGTTGACGCGCAGTCCCACTACCTGCATGCCCTCACGAAACCGCGCCGCACTGCGAAAGTAGTCGGAAACCTTCGGATCGATGCCATAGCTGGCCAAGACAGCCAGATCAAAGCCCTCCCCCAACTCGCCCGCCCAAGCAAAACCGGGGGCACCCCACAAGGCGGCCAACCCCAAGAAAAGCCCTGAGCGGCGGCCTGCCGGGCTGGGTAGCGACTGATTAACCCTCATGGCCCAGTACATCTGCCTGGTAATCATCGACGGCAAAACCAAACACCGTGGCCGGCTGTAGCCGCACCGAGGTCACCTCGCTCACCGGCCCCTCGGTCTTGAGCGTCAACACCTCGCCGGGCAGGATATAAGTGCGGGGCAGCAAGCCGATTTGCTTCAGCGGATTAAGCTGTACCTCCAACCCCATCCGCACCACATAGGCACTGTCGTTATGTACGCTCAAGCGATCACCCTGGCGCTTCCACTTAAGCAGTTCCCAGGGTGCCTCGTGCCGGGGCAAACCTGCCGGGTGCAGGATCAACGGCAAGTTTTGACGCAGGGTGATACCAATGGTCGCACCACCGGGTTCACGCGCCTGGGGAATACCCTCAAAGGACACACGTTTGAGACGCTGAGTCTTGAGCGGTGTCTTCAAGGTACTGATAAACCGAACCAGTTGCGTCTCCTCTGGCTCCACGCGAGCAATGGGCGGGGTGACAATCAACAGGGTTTCAAGATCCTCGGGCACGTTTTCAATGACGGAGTGCAGTAATGCGGGAGTTGGATCGGTGTTTTTGATATTAATCGTGGCTTCGCCATTTTCCTCATAAAGAATGACAACCGTGGTTTCAGGCAACATACCGTCGGCATAGGCTGTGCCGTACAATAGCAACGCCATACAGCACGATATAGAAACAATTATTCTTGAAAGACCGATCACCGAGTTCTCCCTGGAACACTTACAAATAAATAAACACTTGTAATCTCCCAGCCATGTAAAAACAGCCGATAACAAACCAGGGGCATGCTGACGACCTCTGCCTCGCATCGACTGTCATTCAAAAGGCTTAGATGTAATTCAGCACCAGGGTCGCGTGACCATCCAGTGTCACATTACCGGTGAGGTTCAGGTCAGCCGCGCGATTGATCACAGCTTTAACGGCAATAACACCGGAGAGCTGGGAGATCGCCGCTGGCGCATAGGGTGCGCCGTTACGCCAGGAGTGCTGACTGGGCGCCTGGGTCACCTTGCCGTCGCTGGCTTGCCAGGCAGCTGTCGTGCTCGAGCGTACGATCGGCCAAAGCGCCTGTCCGCTGGACGTCAAGTTCCTGAGGGTGACCGAATAGCCGCCGGTGCGCTTGCCACCGGGCGCGCCCAGGCCAAAGTTCTGGGCCTCGGTATAGTTTGCGCCCAATATGCCGGGGACTTTACTGAAGGCTCGCAAGTCAGTCACCGTCAAGCCAAACCTCGCAGGCGTTTGACCGCAATTGACGACCAGCGCTGTGGAGCGCTCCTCACGCGGGTTGAAATTCGTCCGGGACAATTCGGCGGCGCGAATCGTGCCATAGTCAATAACCCCGCCGGCGGTCACGCTGATACTGCAAGCTGCCGGAGTGATGGTGCCCTTGACGATCAGGTTGCCGGTCGGGTTGTTTGTAGCATAGGCGCCCACACTGGCAACCAGACACGCTACACCCACGGCCAAGCCAAATACTTTTTTCATGTTTTACCCATCATTAGAAGTTAACAGGCGTTACTAATTAAAGACTGAAAAGCTCCGCTTCCAAAACACGACACTCCCTGACATAAAAGCCCATAAGCAAGTAACACCACGGCATCATTGCCGGCGGGCAGTCTCGCTTGTTAGTGACCCAAAAAAGAATAGGAGAGCGCGCCAGCTATTGTCAGAATGCAATAAAAACGTAGTTACCGTTTTCGACTGCCCACGTAGTCATAATTAAGAAATCGAACAGAACAACTCAACAACCTTGTAAGGAAAGTCCGTAGAGGATTTCTACAGGCATAATTTTAATATCTCTTACCTGGCTTAAAATTTATTCACTAGATCAAAATCGAACCGCCCTACAGCTCCAACGGGCATTGCCTCCTACACCCACAGGAACATTCCCGAAGCACAACGCGTTGGCGCCAGCGGTCGATCGTGGCACGATGGTCGGGTTATCGACCGAGACCCCCAAACCATGCCGCAATCCCAAGCCAAGAATCTGTCCCTGATCGCCGCCATCGACCTGGGCTCCAACAGCTTTCACATGGTCGTGGCCAAGGCCCAGAACGGCGAAATCCGCATCCTTGAGCGGCTCGGCGAGAAAGTTCAACTGGCTGCCGGCATCGACGACCAGCGCCAGCTCAATGAAGAATCAATGCAGCGCGGCCTCGACTGCCTCAAGCGTTTTGCCCAACTGATCAACGGCATGCCATTGGGCGCCGTGCGAATTGTCGGCACCAACGCCCTGCGTGAGGCGCGTAACCGTGTCGAATTCATCCGCCGCGCCGAAGAAATCCTCGGGCACCCGGTTGAAGTTATTTCCGGCCGCGAAGAAGCTCGCCTGATCTACCTGGGCGTGTCCCACACCCTGGCCGACACCCCCGGAAAGCGCCTGGTGGCGGATATCGGCGGCGGCAGCACCGAGTTCATCATCGGGCAAAGATTCGAGCCCTTGCTGCGCGAGAGCCTGCAAATGGGCTGCGTGAGCTTTACCCAGCGCTACTTCAAGGACGGCAAGATCACCCCGGCCCGCTACGCCCAGGCCTACACGGCGGCGCGGCTGGAGATCATGAGCATCGAGCACGCCCTGCACCGCCTGACCTGGGATGAAGCCATCGGCTCCTCCGGCACCATCCGCGCCATCGGCCTGGCCCTGAAAGCCGGCGGCCATGGCACCGGTGAGGTCAACGCCGAAGGCCTGGCCTGGCTCAAGCGCAAACTGTTCAAGCTGGGCGATGCCGAGAAAATCGACTTCGACGGCATCAAGCCCGACCGCCGCACCATCTTCCCGGCCGGCCTTGCGATTCTCGAAGCGATCTTCGACGCCCTCGAACTGCAACGCATGGACCACTGCGACGGCGCCCTGCGCGAAGGCGTGCTGTATGACCTGCTGGGCCGCCATCACCACGAAGACGTGCGTGAGCGCACCCTCACCTCCCTGATGGAGCGCTATCACGTCGACCTGGAACAAGCGGCCCGTGTGGAACGCAAAGCCCTGCACGCCTTTGACCAGGTGGCCGAGGACTGGGAGCTGGAAGACGGCGTCTGGCGCGAGCTGCTGGGCTGGGCGGCCAAGGTGCATGAAGTGGGCCTGGACATCGCCCACTACCATTACCACAAGCACGGCGCCTACCTGATCGAACACTCGGACCTCGCCGGTTTCTCCCGCGAAGACCAACAGATGCTCGCCCTGCTGGTGCGTGGCCATCGCCGCAACATTCCCAAGGACAAGTTTGCCGAATTCGGCGACGAAGGCATCAAACTGATCCGCCTGTGCGTGTTGCTGCGCTTTGCGATCCTGTTCCACCACATCCGTGGCACCCAGGAAATGCCCCAAGTCACCCTGCGCGCGCACGGTGACAGCCTGGACGTGGTATTCCCCAAAGGCTGGCTGGATGAAAACCAGCTGACCCAGGCAGACTTTGCCCAGGAAGCGGAGTGGCTGACGCGGGTTGGGTTCAGCCTGAACCTGCGCTAAAGGACACTGCAAAAACACCTGTGGGAGCGGGCTTGTTGTGGCGAGCGGGCTTGCCCCGCGTTGGGCTGCGAAGCGGCCCTAAAACCAAACGCCGCATTCTGTCAGACAGAATGCGGCGTTTTTATTGGGGCTGCTTCGCAGCCCAACGCGGGGCAAGCCCGCTCGCCACAAAGCCACTCCACATTTCAGACCCTGTCGGTTTTTAGTTCACCGCAAGAATCGGGCTACCCAGCTTCTCCAGCAGCGTCGCCTGCGCACTGCGCGGGTTCTGGTTGCCGGTCGGCGTGTTGCGCACGTAGCGCCCGTCCGATTGCAGGCTCCAGCTATGGGTGTTGTCGGTGAGGTAGCTTTCGAGCTCCTTCTTGACCCGCATGATCAGCTTCTTGCCTTCCACCGGGAAGCAGGTCTCCACACGCTTGTCGAGGTTGCGCTCCATCCAGTCGGCACTGGAGAGGAACATCTGCTCTTCGCCGCCGTTGAGGAAGTAGAACACCCGCGTGTGCTCCAGGAAGCGGCCGATGATCGAGCGCACATGGATGTTATGCGACACACCCACAATGCCCGGGCGCAGGCAGCACATGCCACGCACCACCAGGTCGATGCGCACACCGGACTGGCTGGCCTTGTACAGCGCGCGGATGATCTTCGGATCGGTCAGCGAGTTGAACTTGGCAATGATGTGCGCCGGCTTGCCGTCGAGGGCGAACTGGGTTTCGCGGGCAATCATGTCGAGCATGCCCTTCTTGAGCGTGAACGGCGCGTGCAGCAGCTTCTTCATGCGCAAGGTCTTGCCCATGCCGATCAACTGGCTGAACAACTTGCCGACGTCCTCACACAAGGCGTCGTCAGAGGTGAGCAAGCTGTAGTCGGTGTAGAGCTTGGCGTTGCCGGCGTGGTAGTTGCCGGTGCCCAAGTGGGCGTAACGCACAATCTCGCCGGCCTCGCGGCGCAGAATCAGCATCATTTTGGCGTGGGTCTTGAAGCCAACCACGCCGTAGATCACCACCGCACCGGCCGCTTGCAGGCGGCTGGCCAGTTGCAGGTTGGACTCTTCGTCAAACCGCGCACGCAACTCGATTACCGCCGTGACTTCCTTGCCGTTTCGCGCGGCGTCTACCAGCGCATCGACGATTTCCGAGTTGGCGCCGGAGCGGTACAGAGTCTGGCGCACCGCCAGAACATGCGGGTCTTTGGCGGCCTGGCGCAGCAGGTCGACCACTGGCGTGAAGGACTCAAACGGGTGCAACAGCAGGATGTCCTGCTTGCTCACCACACTGAAAATGTTCTCGCTATTTTGCAGCAGTTTCGGAATCTGCGGTGTGAACGGCGTGTATTGCAGCTCCGGGTGGCTGTCCAGGCCGGTGATGCTGAACAGACGGGTCAGGTTCACCGGGCCATTGACCTGGTACAACTCGGACTCGGCCAGGTTGAACTGCTTGAGCAGGTAGTCCGACAGGTGTTTGGGACAGGTGTCGGCCACTTCCAGGCGTACCGCGTCGCCGTAACGGCGCGAGAACAGCTCGCCGCGCAGGGCACGGGCCAAGTCTTCGACGTCTTCGGAGTCCAGCGCCAGGTCAGCGTTACGGGTCAGGCGGAACTGGTAGCAGCCCTTGACCTTCATGCCCTGGAACAGGTCATCGGCGTGCGCGTGGATCATCGAAGACAGGAATACATAGTTATCGCCAGCGCCCCCTACTTCTTCCGGTACCTTGATGATCCGTGGCAACAGACGCGGCGCCGGGATGATCGCCAGGCCAGAATCGCGACCGAAAGCGTCGATGCCTTCCAGCTCGACGATAAAGTTGAGGCTCTTGTTGACCAGTAACGGGAACGGGTGCGTCGGGTCGAGGCCGATCGGGGTGATGATCGGTGAAATCTCGTCACGGAAGTAGCGGCGCACCCAGGTCTTGATCTTGGTGGTCCAGTGACGACGACGGATGAAGCGGACCTGATGTTTTTCCAGTTCCGGCAGCAGGATGTCGTTGAGGATCGCGTACTGGCGGTCCACATGGCCGTGCACCAGCTCGCTGATGCGCGCCAGGGCCTGATGCGGCTGCAGGCCGTCGGCACCGGCCTGTTCGCGGGCAAAGGTGATTTGTTTTTTGAGGCCGGCCACGCGGATCTCGAAGAACTCGTCCAGGTTGCTGGAGAAGATCAGCAGGAATTTCAGCCGCTCCAGCAGCGGGTAGGACTCATCCAGCGCCTGCTCCAGCACGCGGATGTTGAATTGCAGTTGTGACAGCTCACGATGGATGTACAGGCTGCTGTCATCCAGGTTGGTCACCGCCGCCACCGGGGCCGGCGCGGGCGCCTCAGCCACCACGGCAGGCGCAGCCGGTTCCAGCTCCGGTGGGGTTTCGGCGATTTGTTCAACCACCGGGTGAGCGTCTTTTACAGCCACTTCGGAGAGTCCTTCGGTATTCATCGAGTGTTCCTGTGAGGGCTATTGTTGCTCTCTAAGCAATTGGGCGGCACGGGCGGCGAAGTAGGTCAGAATGCCATCAGCGCCCGCACGTTTAAAGGCAGTCAGGGATTCGAGGATCACCCCTTCACTCAACCAACCATTCTGGATCGCGGCCATGTGCATGGCGTATTCACCGCTGACCTGATAGACAAAGGTCGGCACCTTGAATTCCTCTTTGACCCGATAAAGGATGTCCAGGTACGGCATCCCGGGCTTGACCATCACCATGTCGGCGCCTTCGGCCAGGTCGGCCGCCACTTCGTGCAGCGCTTCATGGCTGTTGGCCGGGTCCATCTGGTACGAAGCCTTGTTGGCCTTGCCCAGGTTCAACGCCGAACCCACCGCATCGCGGAACGGGCCGTAATAGGCGCTGGCGTACTTGGCCGAGTAGGCCATGATGCGCACATTGACGTGGCCGGCCAGTTCCAGGGCTTCGCGAATCGCCTGGATGCGGCCGTCCATCATGTCCGACGGCGCCACCACCTGGGCGCCTGCCGCCGCATGGGACAAGGCCTGCTTGACCAGCGCATCGACAGTGATGTCGTTCTGAACATAACCGTCTTCGTCGAGAATGCCATCCTGGCCGTGGGTGGTGAACGGGTCCAGCGCCACGTCGGTGATCACACCCAGTTCCGGGAACCGCTCACGCAAGGCACGGGTGGCGCGCTGGGCGATGCCATCCGGGTTCCAGGCTTCGGCGGCGTCGAGGGACTTGAGCTCAGCCGGTGTCACCGGGAACAGTGCCAGCGCCGGAATCCCCAGTTCAACCCAGCCAGCCGCCTCTTCCAGCAGCAAATCAATGGTCAAGCGCTCCACACCCGGCATCGATGCCACGGCTTCCCGACGATTTTCGCCGTCCAGCACAAACACCGGCAGGATCAGATCATTCGTCGTCAGTACGTTTTCACGTACAAGGCGGCGCGAAAAATCATCACGGCGATTGCGTCGCAGACGGGTGGCGGGGAACAGGCGATTGGCAGGGGTAAAGCTCACGACAGACTCCTGAGCCCGCGTTTACGGGCGAGCGTTGCAGTTATAAGCGGCCATTATGACGAAGGAATGACAGTTGTGCTTATCGATGCGACCTGTAGTCGCATTCGTCGTTTATGTAGGAATTGTTCACTTCGTGACACATCTCGATACTTTCATGAATGTTCACGAAGGCGTAGGCTGCGCGTTCATTTCGCCAGCACCCCAGACCATGCTTCAACAATTTCTGCATGACTTCGGCTACTTTGCGCTCTTCCTGGGCACCTTCTTTGAAGGCGAAACCATTTTGGTTCTCGCAGGCTTCCTGGCGTTCCGTGGCTATATGGATATCAACCTGGTGGTGGTGGTTGCCTTTTTTGGCAGCTACGCCGGCGACCAGCTGTGGTATTTCCTGGGGCGCAAACACGGGCGCAAGCTGCTGGCGCGCAAGCCGCGCTGGCAATTGATGGGCGACAAGGCCCTGGAGCACATCCGCAAGCACCCGGATATCTGGGTGCTGAGCTTCCGCTTCGTGTATGGATTGCGCACCGTGATGCCGGTGGCGATTGGCCTGTCGGGCTACCCGCCGGCTCGCTACTTGATCCTCAACGGCATCGGCGCCGCCGTCTGGGCCGCGGCCCTGGGCGCTGCGGCCTACCACTTCGGCGCAGTGCTGGAAGGCATGCTCGGCAGCGTCAAGAAATACGAGCTGTGGGTGCTGGGGGCATTGCTGCTGTTGGGCTTTGGCCTGTGGCTGCGCCGGCGCTTCAAGAATGCGCGTATCGCCCGCGAAGCCTGTGCCGAGGCCAAGGCCCGACTGGCTGCCGAGCAGGCCACGGAGCAACCGCCTAAGACGCCAGTCGAGTAAGCCGGCTTCTGCAACAGTAGAGGCCGATCGCACTGAGCAAGCTGTAACTGAGCAGGCCCAACCAGCCCAGGCTGCTGGCCGGCCACAAGCCGACCAGCGGCGCCAGCCACACCAGCGGCACATTCAGCCCCAGGCGCACCAGCTCGGCTTTCAGCGCCCACGGGCGGTTCTCCAGGGCCACGCCCAAGCTGAACAGCCCCAGCGCCATGGCACTCCAGCCCAACACCAGCGCCGCCGTGGGCAGCCCTTCGCCGAAATTCATCAAATAACTGCCGAACCCTACATACGCCGCAAATTGCAGCGCAATGTAGACCTGCTGGCGCGCATCCAGCGGCACCTCGAATTTACGGAACTGGCTCAAGTCGGGCTTGGCCATGGGGCACTTGGCTTTCACGTCCGCCGGGCGCCAGCCGGTGCGCATGAACCAGATGCGCAGCTTGTCCCACCCGCTCTCAGTGCGCCGCGCGTCACTCCACAACTGTGCATAAAACTGCAGGTTGGCCCATAGCGGGTTCCAACTGGCCAGCGGCGTGGTCACGCCAAAGATCACCGGTTCATTTTCGTCTTCTTCCTGGAAGCTGCCGAACAGGCGGTCCCAAATAATGAACACCCCGCCGTAGTTGCGATCCATGTAGAGAGCGTTCTGCGCATGGTGGGCCCGATGGTTGGACGGCGTGACAAAGAACCACTCGAACCAGCCAAGTTTGGGCACATGGCGGGTATGCACCCAGAATTGATACAGAAGATTAAGCGAGGCCACACTGATAAACACCACCAGCGGCACACCCAGCACGGCCAGGGGCAGGTAGAAGACCCAGCTCAGCAGGAAGCCGGTGCTGGTCTGGCGCAGGGCGGTGGTGAGGTTGTAGTCCTCGCTCTGGTGATGCACCGAGTGCGCGGCCCACAGGATGTTGCGCTCATGGCCGCAGCGGTGCAGCCAGTAGTAGCAGAAGTCGTAGAACACAAAGGCGAACACCCATGTCCACACGCTGTGGGCCGACAGTTCGATCAGCGCCAGGTGCTTGAGGGCAAACGCGTAGGTCAGCAGGCCCACGCCTTTGGTCAACAACCCGGTGGTGGTGGACAGCACACCGGTGCTGAGGCTGTTGATAGCGTCCGCGACCCGATAATTGCGTTCACCGCGCCAGCGATCGGCCAGCAGCTCGACCACAATCAGGGCAATGAAAAACGGTACCGCGTAAGGCACGAAGTCCATGGGCTAGTCCGATGTTTTTTTATTACATCAAGATTAGGTGTAGCGGCAGGAGATCCCATTGGCAACAGGTGACAAATTAGTAGACATTTAACGCCACAAAAGAGGAGAGATGCCCATGAGCAAAAAGATTGCAGTGATCCTTTCCGGCTGCGGCGTGTACGACGGCGCAGAGATCCACGAAAGCGTGATCACGCTGCTGCGCCTGGATCAGCGCGGCGCTCAGGTTCAATGTTTTGCGCCAGATATTGCGCAGTTGCACGTCATCAACCACCTCACCGGTGAAGAGATGCCCGAGTCGCGCAATGTGCTGGTGGAGTCGGCGCGCATCGCTCGAGGTGAAGTGAAGGATATTCGTGAAGCCAGCGCCGACGAGTTCGACGCACTGATCGTGCCTGGCGGGTTTGGCGCAGCGAAGAATCTCTCGAACTTTGCCGTGGAAGGCGCCGGGTGCAGCGTCAACCCGCATGTGCTGGCACTGGCTGAAGCCTTTGCCGAAGCCGGCAAGCCTGTTGGGTTGATCTGCATCTCGCCGGCCCTGGCGGCAAAGATCTACGGCCCCGGCGTGACGTGCACCATCGGCAACTGCCCCGACACGGCGGCCGCCCTGGACAAGATGGGCGCCACTCATCAGGAGTGCGCAGTCGAGGATATCGTCGAGGACCAGGCGCGCAAGCTGGTGAGCACACCGGCCTACATGCTCGGCAAGCGCATCAGCGAGGTCGCGTCAGGCATCAACAAGCTGGTGGATCGGGTGCTGGAACTGACCCACGAGAATGATTAATCCACCTTCATCAGACGCGTGAGGATACGGTCCAGCGCATTGGCAAACGCCTGCTTGTCCTTTTCGCCATGGGGCGGCGGGCCGCCGCCCATCTGGCCCTGCTCACGCAGGTCGGTGAACAGGTTGCGCACCGCCAGTCGCTCACTCATGTTCGACGGGCTGAACTCCTTGCCGCGTGGGTCGAGGGCCGTGACGCCCTTCTTCACCAGACGGTCGGCCAACGGCACGTCGCTGCAGATCACCAACTCACCGGGCACGGCGTGCTCCACCAGATAGTCATCCGCCGCGTCCGGGCCGCTGGGCACCACGATCAGCTTCACACAGGCAAAGCCCGGCTTGATCTGGCTCTGGCCCGCCACCAGCACCACGTCGAACTGGCGCTTGAGGGCGAACTTCACCACTTGGTCCTTGGCCGCCCGTGGGCAGGCGTCTGCATCGATCCACACGCGCATGCTTATGCAACCACTCGGCGTTTCTCGGCCAGGCGGCTGCGGCCGTACAGCACCACAATCGCCAGGATCGCCACAGCCTGCGCACTCAATGAGTACGCGTCGGCATGAATGCCCAGCCAGTCGAAGTCAAAGAACGCCACCGGCCGTGTGCCGAAGATGCCCGCTTCCTGCAATGCCTTGACGCCATGCCCGGCGAACACCACCGACAACGCGCACAGCAGCGCCGCATTGATACCGAAGAACAACGCCAGCGGCAGTTTCGCCGAACCGCGCAGGATCACCCACGCCAAACCAACCAGCAGCACCAACGCCGTGGCGCCGCCGGCCAATACCGCGTTGTGCCCGGCAGGACCCGCCTGCAGCCACAGGGCTTCGTAGAACAGGATCACTTCGAACAGCTCGCGGTATACCGAGAAAAACGCCAGCATCGCAAAACCGAAACGGCCACCGCCGCCGACCAGGCTGCTCTTGATGTAATCCTGCCAGGCCGCCGCGTGGCGTCGGTCATGCATCCACACGCCCAGCCACAGCACCATCACACTGGCGAACAGCGCCGTGCAGCCTTCGAGCAATTCGCGCTGGGCGCCGCTCACGTCGATCACATACGCCGCCAGTGCCCAGGTCGCCAAGCCGGCCAGCAGCGCCAAGCCCCAGCCGACGTTGACACTGCGCACCGCCGATTGCTGGCCGGTATTACGCAGGAACGCCAGGATCGCCGCCAGTACCAGGATCGCCTCCAGGCCTTCGCGCAGCAGGATCAGCAAACCGGAGATGTAGCTCAGCGACCAGCTCAGGCCATCACTGCCCAACAATCCGGCGGATTCGGTGAGTTTGCCCTTGGCCACGTCCAGGCGCTGTTGCACCTGCTCGACCGGCAGGCCGTCCTGCAACGACTGCCGGTAGGCCATCAAGGCTTTCTCGGTGTCTTTACGCACGTTGGCGTCGACGTTATCCAGGGAGCTTTCTACCAGCTCGAAGCCTTCCAGGTACGCTGCGACTGAAAGGTCATAGGCCTGTTCGCGATCGCCGTTACGGAACGCCGCGAGGCTCTTGTCCAAGGTGGTTGCGGTGTAGTCGAGCAACTGCGCCGGGCCACGCTTGACCTGCGGCGGCTGCGCACGCTGGGCGCGGAACGTCGCGGCAGCGGCCGGGCCATTTGCGGCCAATACCTCATTGGGCGTCTGGCGCGCCAGGTCGGCGAGATTGAACGGCTGTTCGGATTTTGCCGCAGCGGGGTCAGCGGTGAAGCTGGCGATATAGGTGGCCAGGTCCCAGCGCTGACGATCGTCCAACTGATCGGCGAAGGACGGCATGTCGGTGCCTTCAACACCCAGGCCCAACGTGTTGTAAATCGCGTAGAGACTCAGGCGGTCCAGACGTACCGCATCGCGCAGGTTCGCTGGCGGCGGCGTCATGCCCGTGGACGCCGGGCCATCACCCGCACCGGCGGTACCGTGGCACACCGAGCAGTGCTGGGCGTACAGCGGCGCACCCCGCGCAGGGTCTGGCGTGATAGCCGGCGCCTGGCTGACTTCATAGGCCACCGCCAACTTGGCGCCCAACTGGCGGGCTTGGCGGGCGACGAGTACGCCGTCCTGGTGAGCGGATACAGCCGCTAACAATTCGTCGACGCCTTTGACCAACTCGGCGCGCTCCGGCCTTTGCGGCAACTCGGCCACCAGGCCCTGCAACACGCCGAGAAACTCTATTTGTTCGCGGTATTCCGATTCATCGATAACCTTGCCCGCCTCCACCGTCGGGGGGTAGTCAGCACCAATGTAGTCCAACAGATGCAGGGCTTGTGGGGCGCCCTCGGCAGTCGCGGCCAGCAGGTTGAAGCTGCACGACATCAAGGCTGGCAGCAGCAACCAGGCGAGAAAACGGATGGGGGCAATCATGAATGAATCTCAAAGGGAAATACGAAGTAACACATTGTTAAATTTTAAAGGGTTTGACTCAAGGTGTTAGTGATTTGGCGCAGGTGAGCCCTGTGCATTAAAGGGGCAAGTAATGGCATATAAACGCGAGTTGCAACGGCAAAAAGCCATTGTTTTGCCAGCAATGACGCCTATAATGCCGCGCCCTGTTATTGCGAAAGGGAATTTATATCCTCGTTTTTATGAGGAATTTGCACATCAGCCGATCACTCTCAGGGAAGAAGTTTGCATGGCATTTCGCGCCTTAGCCCCGCTCACACTGGCGGCGGTTACCTTGCTCTCCGGTTGTTCAATGTTTCGCAGCTACGACACCGAGCTGCAAGCCACCAACCAGCAGCTGGCCACCGGTAACGTCGACGGCGCCCTGACCCTGCTGGAAAAGAACAACACCGGCGAAGACAAGGACCTGCTCTACTTCTTTGAAAAGGGCGAGTTGTTGCGCGCCAAGGGCGACCTCACCGGCAGCCAGACCGCCTGGCGCAGCGCCGACCTGCAAGTGTTCAAGTGGGAAGAGTCGGTCAAGTTCGACAGCGAAAAGTACCTCGCCCAGTTCGGCAGTTTCCTGGTTAACGACAAGGTGCGTCGCTACGAAGGTTATGACTACGAAAAAGTCATGCTGACCACCCAGATGGCCCTGAACCTGCTGGCCCTGAATGATTTCGACGGCGCCCGTACCGAAATCAAGAAGACCCACGAGCGCGAAGCCGTGATTGCCGACCTGCGGGACAAGGAATACCTCAAGCGCGAGAACGAAGCCGAGCGCCAGGGCGTCACTACCCAGGTCAAGGACCTGCGCGGCTATCCGATTGAAGCACTGGACGCGCCGGAAGTGGTCGGCCTCAAGAACAGCTACCAGAGCGCGTTCAGCCATTACCTGGCAGGCTTTGTCTACGAAGCCCTGGGTGAGAAAGACCTGGCTGCACCGGGCTATCGCAAGGCCGCCGAGTTGCGCCCCAATACGCCGCTGCTGGAACAGGCGTTGCTGGACCTGGACAAGTCCAAGGTCGGCGCCGACGAGACCGACGTACTGATCGTGGTGCAGAGCGGCCTGGCACCGGCGCGAGATTCGATCCGCCTGCCGCTGCCAATTCCGATTGACGGCCATTTGGTGATCACCCCGCTCTCGTTCCCGGTGATCAAGGCCGACACCTCCACCCAGGCTTTCGGCCAGATCGGCGTCGACGGCAAGCAGCAGAACCTCACCGTGCTCAATAGCACCACCGCCATGTCCCGCCGTGCCCTGCGTGACGACATGCCGGGGATCATCCTGCGCACCACCGTGCGGGCCGTCAGCCGTGGCGTGACGCAAAACAACCTGAACAAGACCAACCCCATGGCGGGCCTGGTGCTGGGCATCGCCTCGGCGGTGACCGAAGGCGCCGACACCCGCACCTGGCGCACGCTGCCGGACATGACCCAGGTGACACGCCTGCGCCTCAAGCACGGCGAGCACCAGGTCAGCCTGCCCAATGCCCTGGGCGGCACACGGGTGACGGTCAAGGCTGACCAGCGCTATCAGGTGATCACCCTGCGCGTGGTCGGCAACCAGGTGTTCGCCGCTGGCCTTGCAGCTCATGTGGTTCCGAGCACTTCCACCCAGGCTATCGCCCTCAAACAACCTTAAGGAGCACGTTATGCGTCATTTCATCCTCGGCGCCCTGGCGCTGGTCCTGCTCGCCGGCTGCGCCACCCCGCCGCCACCGGAGCCCGGCAGTGCCGCCAGCAAGATCGTGGTGATGGGCAAGTTCAAGGGCATCGCCGTCGGCGCCATCCGCGTGGCCCGCGAAAATGGCTTCCTCACCGCCAAGGTGCAGTTGAGCAACATCACCAGCAGCAACCAGATGATGTATTACCGCTTCGCCTGGCTGGGCGCCGACGGCTTCCCGGTGGGCGATGAAGAAACCTGGAAAGTGCTGAACCTGTACGCCAACCAGGCGACTTTCCTGCCGGCCATCGCCAACCTGCCCCAGGCCGCTGACTTCCGTCTCGAAGTGAAAACCCCTTGAGCCGCTGCGCTAACCGTATTCAGAGAGATTTCCCCATGTTTGCACGCTTCTCGATTCTCGCCCTCGTTGCCCTTCTGGCCAGCGGTTGCTCCAACACCTCGCCGGTACTCGGCGGCAAGAACATCAGCTATGGTGACTCCAAGGCCGTGGAGCTGGTGACCAACGAGTTCGGCTCCACCGACCTGCAGATGATCGCCGAGAGCATGACCCGCTCCCTGGCCCAGTCCGGCATCCTGCAAGGCCGCCCAGTGGTGCAGGTGTACGACGTGAAGAACAAGACCAGCGAGTACATCGATACCCGCGAGATCACCACGTCGATCAAGACCCAGTTGATGAAAACCGGCACCGCGCGTTTCGCCAGCGATAACACCGACATGCAAAGCCAGGTCGACCAGCTCAAGCTGCAAAACCAGAGCGGCCTGTACAAAAAATCCACGGTGAGCAAAACCGGCAACATGGTTGCCGCCAAGTACCGCCTGGAAGGTTCCATCAGCTCCATCGTCAAGCGCAGCTCGGACTACAAGGACGTGTTCTACAAGTTCAGCCTGCAGTTGATCGACGTTGAAAGCGGCCTGGCCGAATGGATGGACGAGAAAGAAATCCGCAAGACCACGGAGCGCTAAGCAATGCGTGCATGGATCGGCATGATCGGCCTGCTGTGCGCCTTTGGCGTTTCGGCCGCCCCGAAGATCGCGGTCACCGACCTGGCGTACGAGGCGCGAGTCGAGGAGTACATCCACGCGGTGTCGGCCAGCAACAATTTCCAGGCCAGTGGCTACAGCGCCAGCGGAGCTTCGAGCTACAGCGAGTACGAGAGCCGCACCAGCTACATCGAACAGGCCGAGCTGCGTAAATTCAGCGGCGATATCAAGGGCGAGATCCTCAAGTCGCACCAGTTTCAGCTGGTGCAGGGTACGCCCTACACCGCCGACGCAAAAGGTGACGTCTATGACGTGATCAAACGCATCAAGGCCGGTAACTTCAAGGGCGCGGACTATGTGCTGTTCGGCACCCTGTCAGACATCGATTTCACCCAGGACATCAACGCCCTGGACCACACCAACAGCTACTCGGCGGTGCTGGGCCTGACGCTGGTGGCCGATTTCAGCCTGATCAATACGCGAACCTTCGAGATCACCTCGGCGTTTACCGCCATGGGTGAGGGCCAGGACACCAAGCTGGTGAACAACCGTGACGTGCGCGTGAGCCTGAACCGGCCGCGTGTGGTGCGGGAAGTGTCGAAAGCGCTGGGTGAGGACGTGGCGCGCCAACTGGCGGAGCAACTGGGCGGTGGCTACCAAGACCCGGGCAAGCCTGCACTGCGCAATAACCTGCCAAGGGATGAAGCGCCGAAGATTCTGCGCTGAGCCGTCATCTCAAAGCCAACACATAACAAATGTGGGAGCTGGTTTCGTCAATCAAGCCGTTGCGCGATGCAAGCTGGCGAGAAACCCCGCCGCTCCCACAAACAATCCGGCAAACGTGCGATTCATGCGTTTCTGCTGCTTGGGCGTACGCAGCAACCGCAAGACTTTCGACGCAAGCCCCGTGTAGCCCGCCATTACGATCATGTCGACGCTGATCATGGTTGCGCCCAGGATCAGGTACTGGACCAGCAGCGGCGCCTGCGGGTTCACGAACTGCGGCAGAACCGCCAGCATGAACACCAACGCCTTGGGGTTGCTCGCGTTGACCAGGAAGCCACGGAATATCATCGCCATTGGCTTGCCGATCGGGCGTATCGTCGCATCCTCGCTCATGTCCATCGGTAGGGCGCGCCACTGTTTGATGGCCAAATACACCAGGTACGCCACACCAAACCACTTGATCGCATAAAACGCAGTCGAAGACGCCGCAAGAATGGCACCCAGCCCACCCGCCACCACGGCGATCTGCATCGCCAGGCCCAACTGCAGGCCAATGGCGTTCCAGTAGCCGCGCAGGAAACCGTATTGCAGGCCGCTGGACATCGAAGCGATGGCACCGGCGCCGGGGGAAAGGGAGATGATCCAACTGGCCAGGAAAAAGGCCAGCCATGTGTCGAGTGCCATTACACACCTCAGAAGGGAGTTTGCGAGTAAGGCTTAAGCTAACTCCGCCGACCGAAGACTGGCTATAGATTTTTACACGACGTGAATGCTAGCGGTCGCCTGGAAACACGTGGGTACCTGGCCAACGCCGCACCGAGCGCTGAAAGAACAGGCTGTTTGGCACCTGCACCATCGCATTGTCAGTGCCGGCCTCCTCCACCTCAATGAGTGTGGTGTAGAGCAGGTTGATCGCCACCACCCGGCCTTTTACACCCGGCTTGTCGACCGTATCCACCAGCTCGACGATATCACCGAGGCGAAACGGCCCGACGGTAAAGATCAAAATCGCACACAGCAGGTTGGACAGTACCGACCACATGGCAAAAAACGCCACGGCCGCGACTGCGACAAACCCCGACAGCGCCGTCCACAACACAGTGGCGGACACGCCCAGGCGCTCCAGCACAAAAATCAGCGCACTGCCCATGATCAGCCAGCGCAGGCCGCCACGCAGTGGCATCAGCAACTGAGGCGGCAACGGGTAGCGTTCACCCAGGCGATTCAGGACTTTGGCCACGAAGCGCTGGGCGAAATAACCCGCCAGCAGGATCAGCAGGATTTGCACACCCACCCAGACCGGGGCGATCCATTGTGCCGGCAGCGGTAACTGCAACGCTTCCATCAGGACAGCGCCTCCAGCTCCGCTTGCAAGGTTTCGAGCACTTCGAGGGCTTCCATCCAGGCCTCCTCCAACTGCCCTTCGCGCACCTTGAGCTTGGCTTGTTCGGCCAGCAGGTCGCGCAGTTCGTTCTTGCGCGCCGCCTCGTAGACGGCGCTGTCGCCCAGGCTGGTTTCGATCTTTGCCAGGCGCTCATGCACCTTGCCCAGCTCGGCTTCCAGCTTGTCGGCTTCGCGCTTGTGCGGCGCCAACTGCTGGCGCAGGGCGGCGGCTGCCTGGCGCTGGGCCTTCTTGTCGGTTTTGTCGGGGTTGACCGGCGTATTACTCACGGGCGCGTTGCGCAGGCGGTAATCAGTCAGCCAACGCGCATAGTCATCCAGGTCGCCGTCGAACTCTTCAACCTTGCCGTCAGCCACCAGCAGAAAGTTGTCGGTGGTGCTCTTGAGCAAGTGGCGATCGTGAGACACAACAAGCACCGCACCACTGAACTCCTGCAGGGCCATGGTCAGCGCCAGGCGCATCTCCAGATCCAGGTGGTTGGTCGGTTCGTCGAGCAGCAGCAGGTTCGGCCGGTCCCAGGCAATCAATGCCAGGGCAAGACGGGCCTTTTCGCCGCCGGAGAAATTCAGTACCGGCTCATCAATGCGTGCGCCACGGAAATCGAAACCGCCAAGGAAGTCACGCAGCGTTTGTTCGCGCTCGGTCGGCGCCAGACGCTGCAGGTGCAGCAACGGGCTGGCCTTGGAGTCCAGAGAGTCCAACTGATGCTGGGCGAAGTAGCCCACCACCGTGTTCTCGCCACGGGTCAGGCGGCCGGCCAAAGGCTCAAGCTCGCCGGACAGGTTCTTGATCAGCGTCGATTTGCCCGCGCCGTTAGGGCCAAGCAAACCGATGCGCGCACCCGGTGTGAGCTGCAGCTTGACCTTCTCCAGGATGGTTTTGTCGCCATAACCCAGGCGTGCATCCGAGAGATCCAGCAAGGGGCTGGAGATTTTCACCGATTCACGGAATACAAAGTCGAACGGCGAATCGACATGGGCCGCCGACAGCTCTTCCATGCGCTCCAGCGCCTTGATCCGGCTCTGGGCCTGGCGGGCCTTGGTGGCCTGGGCCTTGAACCGGGCGATGTAGCTTTCCATGTGCGCACGTTGCGCCTGCTGCTTTTCGAAGGCCTGTTGCTGCTGGGCCAGACGCTCGGCGCGCGCGCGTTCGAACGCGGTGTAGCCGCCACGGTACAGCGTGATCTTCTTCTGTTCGACGTGGGCGATGTTATCGACCACGGCATCGAGGAAGTCCCGGTCGTGGGAAATCAGCAACAAGGTGCCCTGATAGTTCTTGAGGAAGTCTTCCAGCCACAGGATCGCATCGAGGTCCAAGTGGTTGGTCGGTTCGTCGAGCAGCAACAAGTCCGACGGGCACATCAGTGCCTGGGCCAGGTTCAGGCGCATGCGCCAGCCACCGGAGAAGTCGGCGACCGGGCGATCCATCTGTTCGTTGGTAAACCCAAGGCCAGCCAGCATCTTGCGGGCGCGGGCATCGGCGGTGTAGCCGTCGGCACTGTCCAGCTCCGAGTGCAGGCGGGCCTGTGCGGCGCCGTCCTGGGCTTTCTCGGCCTCGGCGAGGTCGTGTTGCACCTGGCGCAGGCGCAGGTCGCCATCGAGCACGTAGTCGATCGCAATGCGGTCGAGGGTGTCGATCTCCTGGCGCATATGGGCAATGCGCCAGTCGGCCGGCAGCAAGCAGTCCCCGGAATCCGGGGTCAGCTCACCCAGCAACAGGGCGAACAACGTGGATTTGCCGGCGCCGTTGGCACCGATCAGGCCGGCTTTGTGACCGGCGTGCAGGGTCAGCTCGGCGTCTTCAAGAAGACGTTGCGGGCCACGCTGTAATGTTAGGCTTTGAAGTCGGATCATAATGGCGGCGGAGTCTACCAGCTTCGTTGCCCGCTGGCTTGGGTGTGAATATGTGCGCTGACCTGTGGAGCTTTGCCCTATCGATTTACGCCCGCCCAGGGTGCGAAGCCGCTTGCCTGCGCTTGCAGGAACAAGGCGCGGATGTGTGCCTGTTGCTCTGTGGTGCGTGGCTGGAACGGCGCGGCGTAGCGCTTGAGCCTGCGCGCATTCACGCGCTGCAACAGCTTGCACGCCCATGGCAAAAAACGGTGGTCGAACCGTTACGACAGATGCGCATGCAATGGCGAGCCCTGGCGCAACAGGATGTGCCTCTGGCGGCATTACGCGAGCGAGTCAAAGCTTTGGAGCTGGAGGCCGAACGGGAATTATTAGCGCGCCTGGAAGCGTTGGCGCAGGCATGGCCGACTGGGGAAGTGAGTCAACCGAAATGGCTTGAAGGCTTGGCGACCGAAGCCGCCAACCTTGACCACGACGCGCTGCAGCAGCTGCGCGTCGTGGCCACCCGCACTTAGGAAGCGCTGGTTGGGGTGGTGCTTGGCGCTACCGGTGCAGGCGTGCTGCTGGCCGATGCGGTTGGAGCGCTGGACGCTGCCGGGGTAGCAGGCGCGGCTGCCGGAGTTGCTGGCTTGGCCGGAGCAGGCTTGGCGACGGCCGGTTTAGCGGCAGCAGGTTTGGCAGCTGGCTTAACCGCTGGTTTGGCAGCAGCCGGTTTGGCAACTGGCTTGGCCGCTGGTTTGGCAGCAGCGGGTTTAGCCACTGGCTTGGCGGCTGGTTTTGCAGCAGCGGTTTTAGCAGCTGGCTTGGCCGCTGGTTTTGCAGCAGCAGTTTTA
>NZ_FNOX01000007.1:0-118107 GCF_900107155.1 Pseudomonas salomonii | reverse complement strand
GCAGCTGGCTTGGCGGCTGGTTTCGCAGCAGCGGTTTTAGCAGCTGGCTTGGCCGCTGCCTTGGCTGGAGCTTTCGATGCGGCAGCTTTTGCCGGTGTACGAGCGCCCAATACTTTAGCCACCGCTTCTTTCACTCGACCAACGCCCTGGGCCAGTTTCAGGCTTTCCTGAGCATCTTTTTTGAGTTGAGAAATGTAAGTGCGGGTTTCAGCTTGGCGATCCTTGAGGGCGTCCAGCAGGTCCTCAAGTTCTTTGACGGCGTCTTTGGCTTTGGCTTGTGCCTTGGCTTTGCCGGCAGTCGCGGCGTCTTGCAGTTTGGTACGGGATTTGTGCAGCTTTTCTTGCGCTTTACCGCGTTGTTTTTCCAGTTTGGCGAGCAGTTTTTCTGCATCGGCCAACGCTTGGGAACATGCGCTTTCCAGATGTTCGAGCAAACTGCCCGAAAGTTGTTGGAGTAAATGCAACGGGGTATTAACAGGCTTCTGTTTGGCCGACATGGTTTACCTCCTGGCTGACGTGGGTGCGGCTCATACTAGCCCTCTGCTCTTACCGCCGCTAGGGCATGTTGACAGTATCGTTTGCCTTGCGTTGCACCGTGAATAAATTCTTATCGATATAACAAAAAACGGCGCCACTTTTTGCCCACTCACACTGGCATAATCCGTCGCACTTTCGGCGGGAGAAGCAGCATGTCGCGTTATCTTTTTTTAGTGCTTGGCTTGGCGATTGGCGTGGCCAATGCAGGCGAGCAATCACCGTCAAAAACCACTGCCCAAGACCCACACGACCTTGCCTACAGCTTGGGTGCAAGCCTTGGCGAGCGCCTGCGCCAGCAGGTTCCCGACCTGCAGATCCAAGCCCTGCTCGATGGCCTCAAGCAAGCCTACCAGGGCAAGCCATTGGCACTGGATAATGCACGCATCGAACAGATCCTCGCCGAACACGAAGCACAAAACGCTGCCGACGCCGAGGCTCCACAAAGCGAAAAAGCCCTCGCTGCCGAACAGCAATTCTTAGCCAAGGAAAAAGCCGTCAGCGGCGTGCGTGAACTGGCAGATGGCATCCTGCTCACCGAGCTGGCGCCCGGCAACGGCAGCAAACCGCTGGCCAGTGATGAGGTGCACGTAAATTACGTTGGACGGCTGCCCGATGGGACAGTCTTCGACAAGAGCACACAGCCCCAATGGTTTCGCCTGGACAGTGTGATCAGCGGCTGGAGCAGCGCGCTGCAGCAGATGCCGGTGGGCGCGAAATGGCGCTTGGTCATTCCCTCTGCCCAGGCCTATGGCGCCGACGGTGCAGGCGAGTTGATCCCGCCATATACGCCACTGGTGTTCGAGATCGAATTGCTCGGCACTCGCCACTGACCCAATAAAAAACGGTGCGCCATGCGCACCGTTTTTTTTATCTCACTTCGAGGATCAAGCCTGGGCGGCTGACTCTTCCTTGTGAGCGTTGTGCAGCACTTCGATCAGGCAATCTTCCAACTCGAAGCGCTCATGCAACAGCGCGCCCAATTCTTTGAATTTTTCAGCAACACAATTACCAGCATCACACAGATCGGTGAAGGCCAGCAGCTTCTCGGTGATCACATCAATGCGCGGGTAGATCGTCTCTGCCAGGTCAAGGCCACGCTGATCATCAAAAGCTTCCGCTTCTTTGGTCAGTTGCTCGTAGACACCAAAATGGCCGGCCGACACGTAGTCCACCAAGACACCGCAGAAATCCTGCAGCGGTTCGCGATTCTCAGCCAGTGCCTCGGGCTTGGCGCCAAGAGCATCAAAGGCTCGAACCAGTTCGTGACGTGCCTTCAACCAGCTGTCGATCAGCTTGTGCACTCCACCCCAGCGTTCCTGAGCATTCTGACAACTTTCCAGCATGGTGATCTCTCTTCCCTATAGGGGCGCTGCCGCCTGTGCCCGCGTAACACCTCAAACATTGAGGCGGGAGCCGGACAAGGCCGCATGTCACAAACGGTTTCGATAACGCGTGCGGGCCAGATTATGCCCGCATGACTATGGCTTCAAGGTACGCAGGAGAGAAAGTTCATACAAGTGTTTAATCCCGTCCTACACGTTACGGCGAATTTTCAGTACTTCGCAGGGTGCAAACGGCGGCCCGCCAACAATCGAGAAAACTGCATGATGCCGAGCACCAGCATCGCCAAAAAGAACAGCAGACTCCATTCGGGCAGGCTCAGGTCAAACAGTGTCCAGTTGAGTTCCACGCAGTCCACGGTGCCTTTTACACTCAGTTGCAGTGCTTGCCATAACGACAGGTTTTCAATCATGTAGTGAAGGCTGGGCCAGCACTCGTTGACCTGCTCCGGCGCGGCATTTTGTAGCAGCACTTGGCGTACTGCAGTGATAGCCCCAAGCAACGCGCAGCCCATACTGGCCAACCCGTACAGGTAGACCCCGGAGCGTTTCGGGTTGTGTAGGGTCGCTACCAGGTTGATCAGCGTAAAGGCTGCCAAAAAGATGCGCTGCACCTGGCACAGGAAGCAGGGACGCAAGAGTGCGCCGAATTCAAGATAAAAAGACGCACCCAACGTCAGCGAACCAGCCAAGAACGCCAGGAGAAACAGAGAGCGTGAAGGGGCCAAAGACATTGTTATCCGTACCGCAGGAGATAGACCCTTACGGTAGAGTAAAGGCCTGACTCCTTTCAATACGCGTTAGAGCAGACTATTCCGCAACCGCCTGGGGATATGCCGTCAGAACCTGGATGACTTCAAGCAGTTGGCAGTAGGAATTTGCTACGTAGCGCTTTAGCGCCCAGGGTTTACGCGATAAAGAAAGGTTGGCCCTCAGAAAGGTCCGGCCAACCTTGGCTTTCATTCCTACACTCGCGCAGGCACCGGCAACGGTGATGCCAGCAAGCGGCTGTCCAGAAGCCCCAGGCCTTCCTGGAACAACTGGTTGCTGCGCTCGGTATCGCCCAACTGGGCCAGCAAGCGCGCCAGCTCAGCACAGGCTTCGGGATTACGCTGCACTTGCAGGCTGCTTTCCAGATAGTCGCGCGCTTTGCCCCACAGGCTGTTTTGCAGACACAGGCGACCCAGCGTCAGCAACAGGCTGGCATCCCCTGGATGGTCTTTGAGCCAGCCTTCAGCGAATTTGAGCTGTCGACCTGGGTCACTGCCACGCAACAAACCGTAAAGCCGAATCAGATGGCTGTCATAGCCGCGCTTGATGGCGCCACGCAGCACTTCTTCGGCCTTGGCGTCAGCACCCAGCCGACGCAGTTGTTCAGCGTAAGCCAACACCAGTTGCGGTTCTTGGCGCTGGGCGGAGGTCAGTTGCTCCCACGCTCGCTCCAAAGACTGCAACCCGGCTTCGCCCAGCTGTTCACGCTCGACCGCCAGCCCCAGGTTTTCGCCCCAGGCACGGCGCTCAAGTTCGGCCAGCTCAGCGGCGGGAAGCACTTTGTCCTTGCGCAGTTCGGGTAACAAGCGAATCACCGACGGCCAATCGCCCCGCTGCTGATGCAGACGCTGCAATTGGCGCAAGACCTGCGCGTTATGCGGATGACGCTCGTACATGGCCTGCAACGTCACCAGCGCACCTTCAGTGTCGCCACGGTCCATCTGCAGTTGCGCATGACTCAGGGCCACAGCCAGTTCCGCCTGTGGCTGGCGTTCCAGGGCACGCTCCAGCAAACCGTCGGACTCCACATAGCGGCCCTGTTCGTTGGCAGCCCGTGCGGCGCCAAGGTAGTACAGCAGCGGCTGGCGCTCGGCTTCAGCAGCGCGGTGCAGGTGCCGTTCGGCGCTGGCCCAGCGGCCTTCGGCGAGGTCCATCTGGCCTTGCTCGATAGCTATTTGCACACGGCGGCTGCGGTTACGCCGCGACCATGGGTTGACTACGCCACCCGAGGTGGTGAGCAAGCTGAGCAGCACACGCAGCAGGTAGATCACCAGAACGACGGCGAACAGCGCCACCAACGTGGCCCACAGGCTTGACTCGTAATGCAGCAGATGGGGGTAGGTAATCAGCACGTAGCCGGTGTGTTTCGAAATACCCACGCCCAGTGCCAGGGCGATCGCAATCGCCAGCACCAGGATCACATAGAAACGCTTCATCGGCTCTACTCCTGGGTCGCCGGCGTGCCCGCCGACGCCTTGGCTTCATCGGCAGACAGATGACGGCGCTCAAGGTAGGCCTGCACTGCGGCCAGGCTGGTGGCCAGGTCCGGCGTCACCACCGAGACAGCCTTGGGCTCGAGCTCGGCAATGCGCGCCAGCATCGCCTTGCTCTGCGGATTGTCCTGGTTGAAGTTGTCCTGCAGCACGCTGCGCGCCTCACCCAGCGAGCGGCTGTACACCGCCGATTCGCCGTTAAGCGCGGCCCACTGCGCCTGTTCCAGCGCCAGGCTCAATGCCAGGCGCACCTGATTCAGGCCTTGGCCGGCGAGCAATGGACGAATGTTGTCATCAGGGTTGAAGTCGATACGGAAGTAGCGAGAGATCTGCTCCCACCACTGCTTCAGGCGATTTTCCGTATCGGTGGTCGAGCGCCCTTCGGCAGCAGGTTCGGTGAGCTGATACTCCGGTGCGATAGCCGCAAGCGCCACGACCTGATCACGCAGTGCGGCCAGTTGCAGGTACAGGCCGGTGCGGTCGGGTTGCTCGGTACTGCGCAGCGCGGCAAGGCTCTTGGCCAACTGCTCACGGGCGGCGTAGGCGCCTGGGTCACTTTGTTCACGCAGAATTTCGTCGGCACCCTGCACCAGTGACTGGGCGCTGTTGATGTCCTGCAAGGCAGACAGACGCAAGCTGGCCAGGCGGATCAGGTGTTCAGCTTCGGCCAGGCGCCAGTCTTTGCGGCTGGCGCCCAGCACGGTTTCCAGGCGTTGGCTCAGGCGCTGCTGGTCACCCTGCAATTGGGCGACCAGCCGGCGGCGCTCCTCAAGCTCGTCCGCCCCAGGCAACTGCGCCAGGCGCGCCGCCAGTTGTTGCTGACTTTGCTTGAGGGATTGGGATTGATCATCAAGGGTCTGCACCTGGCCCAGCTGTTGCTGGCTGCTGGCTTGCAGGGCACGGACCTGCCAGATCCCCCAACCGCCGGCGGCAACGCCTGCAGCACCGAGCAACAGGGCCACAACCGCCAGGCCATTGCCACGGCGTGGCGCGGCGACCTGTGACTCAACCGGCGCATCAAGTGCGGGTTGGGTTTCATCTTTAGGCAAGGCTGTTTCGCTCACGTATCCGTCCTTTGCGTATCAGAGAGTGGGCGCCGCATGCCTTAAGAGGCAGCGCTGCGCAACGCCACTAACAAAGCCGCGGCACTCGCGCCGCGACAATCCACAACTTTTTCTGCACCAGCGGCCCGCGCCATGTCAGACACGCGAGGGCTGGGCACGAACAACGGCAGCTGCGCCACCTTCGGCCAATCGGGGCCGGCCAGGGCTTGCAGGTGTAAAAAACCCTGCCCACTGCTGACCACCAGGCCGTTCAAGCGTTCCAACTGGATGCGTTGCATCAGCACCCCGGCAGCGTAGGCCGGGAGGAAACGCCGATACAACTCCAGATAATCGACACTAGCACCTTGCTCACGCAAACGCTCAGCCAGCAACTCCCGGCCGCCCTCGCCACGCAGGATCAACACCCGCGCACCGGGCCGTGCGACAGCCTCGCGCAAGGCCGGCAATTGAAGCAAGGCTTCGCTGTCGTCGCCGGTTTGCGGATAGTGAACGGTGAGACCGTGATCGGCCAGAACCTGCGCGGTGGCAGCGCCCACGCTGAACCACGGCAACGATGGCCAGGGCTGCTGCAACTGCTGCACAGCCAGGCGTGCCGCCGGCTTGCTCACCACAATCACCGCGCTATAGCGGCCCAGCTCAGCAAAAACTGCCTGTTGCTCGGGCGTGACGGGCAAGGCTTCGGTATCCAGCAACGGCAAGCTGCTGCTGAAAATACCGGCTTCGGCCAACAACGCAGCCACGGCCGCCGACTCTTCGGCGGGCCGCGTCAGCAGCACGCGCCAATCCGTCACTGTGGGCCGGCCTCGCCATAGACTTTTTCCAGAATGGCGCCGGCGCCCTTGCCCAGCAGCTCCTCTGCGACCAGGATGCCCAAGGCCGTCGCGTCACGCTGAGGCCCACGCACCTCGGCGGTGAGCAGCGTGCCACCGTCCGGATCACCGACCAAGCCACGCAGCCAGAGGTTTTCACCTTCAAGCACCGCGTAGCAGGCAATCGGCACCTGGCAGCCACCGTTGAGGTGCTTGTTGAGGGCACGTTCAGCAGTGACACGCACTTCGGTGTCGTGGTGGTCGAGGGGTTTGAGCAAAGCATGTATTTCGCTGTCGGCGGTGCGGCATTCAATGCCGACTGCGCCCTGCCCGCCGGCGGGCAAGCTGTCTTCAACGCTGATGGCCGACGTAATACGGTCTTCAAAACCCAGGCGGATCAGGCCGGCAGCCGCAAGGATGATCGCGTCATATTCGCCGGCATCCAGCTTGGCCAGGCGGGTGTTGACGTTGCCGCGCAAAAAACGAATCTGCAGGTCCGGGCGACGGGTCAGCAATTGGGCCTGACGACGCAGGCTGGAGGTGCCGACGATGCTGCCCAGCGGCAGGTCATCCAGGGACGCGTAGGTGTTGGAAACAAACGCATCACGCGGGTCTTCGCGCTCGCAGATGCAAAAAAGGCCCAGGCCTTCAGGGAAGTCCATGGGCACGTCTTTCATCGAGTGCACGGCGATGTCGGCTTGGTTTTCCAGCAGCGCGGTTTCCAGCTCCTTGACGAACAAGCCCTTGCCGCCGATCTTCGACAGCGGCGAGTCGAGCAGCTTGTCGCCGCGACTGACCATGGGCACCAGGGACACTTTGAGGCCTGGGTGGGCCTGTTCAAGGCGCGCTTTGACGTATTCGGCCTGCCACAAGGCCAGGGCGCTTTTACGGGTGGCGATGCGGATTTCGCGAGAGGACATGGATCAATCCGTACTGAATAGATACGGCAGATAATAACAGCTCAGGCAAACACGCTTTGATTTGAATCAGCAAGTGCGGGGCCTCCCTGGCCACATCGCACCGGGATAAAGGAATGCAGGCCTCGCTACAGCCCTTGGGCTAAAGCTGCTGCATCATCTTGCGCACGCCGGCGACATGGCGTCGGCTGACGATCAAGGCATCGCCGTTAAGCCCTTTGAGGAACAGCTGGAAGTGCCCCAAAGGCGTGCGCTGCAGGCGTTCTATTCGCTCGCGGGCCACCAGTGCGTTGCGGTGGATGCGTACGAAGCGGTCGCCGAATTCATCTTCAAGGGCCTTGAGCGGCTCGTCGAGCAGGACTTCGCCGGCCTCGTGTCGCAGGGTCACGTACTTGTGATCGGCAATAAAGTAGACCACCTGGCCCAACGGGATCAGTTCGATGCCCTTGCGGGTCCGCGCGCTGATATGGCTGCGCGGCCCGTTGCCACTTTGGGCAGCCGGCTGGGTCAGCGCAGCGAGTTGCACGCGGTTCGGGCGCTCGGCCTTCTTGAGCGCCTTGAGCAATGCTTCACCCGTCACCGGCTTGACGATAAAGCTGACACCGCTGGCTTCCAGGGTCTCGGTGGAAAACTCTTCTTGTGCGGCGCACAACACCACGGCAGGTGGCGACTCTCGCTCACTCAAACGGGCGGCGACCTGCAGGCCATCAAGGCCCGGCAAGCGGATATCGAGCAACACCACGTCCGGCTTGAGGCTGTCGATCAGCGCCAACGCCTCTTCGCCATTGGTGGCGCTCGGTTCAAGGACTGTATAACCCTCGAGTTCACTGACCAAACGGCTCAGTCGCTCGCGGGCTTGGGGTTCGTCATCAACGATCAGGACATTCATATTGCGCTGGATTCCTGCGTGAGTCTCGCACAAGGATAGCGTAGACAGGTGCGGTGACTTGCGTCACAGCGATCCACGCTAAGACTAGCGCGAGCGGCAAAAAGTGCCCCGGCAGCGGCACCCAAATTTACCCGGACCTGTTCAATTGCGCCCAAGACCTGCTGCCTTTGGGCATCGTCGTAGGGTTTGCTGATACACAATCCGAATACCCCCCTTTTTTAATGGATAGTCTGGGCTATGACCGCATCACCCGACTTTGGTGCATTCATGCTCTATCAGTGCAACTGTAGACGCTCGCTGAGACGATATTGCTCAATCGTCAAATATCGTTTCAATTAACGCCTGCCTCCAGTCTCGTCCCGGATGCGTTCGACGGCAAGGCACTTAGCCATCCTTGGCGCAAATAAAAATGCCGATCACCCGCAGCATCGCCTCCACGGGCAACCCTGTTATTATCGGCGGCACACCTCCACGCCTCTTTTAAGCAGATCACGAGCGAATCCATGAGCACCGACAAGACCAACCAGTCCTGGGGCGGCCGCTTCAGTGAACCCGTCGACGCCTTCGTCGCGCGCTTCACCGCCTCCGTCACCTTCGACCAGCGCCTGTACCGCCACGACATCATGGGCTCGATCGCCCACGCCACGATGCTGGCCAAGGTCGGCGTGCTGACCGACGCCGAGCGCGACAGCATCATCGACGGCCTGACCACCATCCGCGGTGAGATCGAAGCCGGCACGTTCGACTGGCGCGTCGACCTGGAAGACGTGCACATGAATATCGAAGCGCGCCTCACCGATCGCATCGGTGTGACCGGCAAGAAGTTGCACACCGGTCGCAGCCGTAACGACCAGGTGGCCACCGATATCCGCCTGTGGTTGCGTGACGAGATCGACCTGATCCTGGCCGAAATCACCCGCCTGCAAAAAGGCCTGCTGGAGCAGGCCGAGCGAGAGTCCGGCACCATCATGCCCGGCTTCACCCACTTGCAAACCGCGCAGCCCGTGACCTTCGGCCATCATTTGCTGGCCTGGTTCGAAATGCTCAGCCGCGACTACGAGCGCCTGGTGGACTGCCGCAAGCGCGCCAACCGCATGCCGTTGGGCAGCGCCGCGCTGGCCGGCACCACTTACCCGATCGACCGCGAATACACCGCGCAACTGCTGGGTTTCGACGCCGTGGGCGGCAACTCTTTGGACGGTGTGTCGGATCGCGACTTCGCCATCGAATTCTGCGCCGCCGCCAGCATTGCGATGATGCACCTGTCGCGTTTCTCCGAAGAGCTGGTGCTGTGGACCAGCGCGCAATTCCAGTTCATTGACCTGCCGGATCGCTTCTGCACCGGCAGCTCGATCATGCCGCAAAAGAAAAACCCCGATGTACCGGAGCTGGTGCGTGGCAAGAGCGGCCGCGTGTTCGGCGCGCTGATGGGCCTGCTGACCTTGATGAAAGGCCAGCCTCTGGCCTACAACAAGGACAACCAGGAAGACAAAGAGCCGCTGTTCGATGCCGCCGACACCCTGCGCGACTCGTTGCGTGCGTTTGCCGACATGATCCCGGCGATCAAGCCCAAGCACGCGATCATGCGTGAAGCGGCGCTGCGCGGTTTCTCCACCGCCACCGACCTGGCGGACTACCTGGTGCGTCGTGGTCTGCCATTTCGTGACTGCCATGAAATCGTCGGCCATGCTGTTAAATACGGCGTGGACACCGGCAAGGACCTGGCGGAAATGAGCCTGGAAGAACTGCGTCAGTTCAGCGACCAGATCGAACAGGACGTGTTCGCCGTGCTGACCCTGGAAGGCTCGGTGAATGCCCGTAACCACGTGGGCGGCACTGCGCCGGCGCAGGTCAAGGCAGCCGTTGTGCGCGGCCAGGAACTGCTCGCCAGCCGGTAATCCCCTAAGACCAACTCGGTCAAAATGTGGGAGCGGGCTTGCTCGCGAATGCAGAGTGTCAGTCGCCAGAGATGTCGACTGATCTACCGCTTTCGCGAGCAAGCCCGCTCCCACATTTGATTGGGCCGTGGGCGACTACTTCTTGGCCGCAATCATCGCCATAAACGACGGCATCGCCGCCTCCCTGTCCGCCGCCACCTTCTTGGCGTTGGGCATCTCATGCAGGCGCTCGAGCAACGCCTTGGCCTTCGGCAAATCCGCCAGCAAATCCACACCAAACAGCTTCTCGCCCACCGCGCAGGCGAGGTTCACGCTGTACATGAAATACAGATCGGCAATCGTGAAACGCTCACCCGCCACATAGGGCGCGAACTTGCCGTGCCGGCCCAAAGAAGCAACCCCCAGCAGCAACTCAGTCTTGGTTTTTTCCTTGATCGCGTCCGGCACCGGCATACCAAAGAACGCCTCGGCAAAACACGCGCGGGCGGGCAACTCGATGTACAGCTCGATCTCCCGGCACAACGCCAGCACCTCGGCGCGCTGATACGGGTCGGCGGGCAGCAACGACGGGCCCTCCTGGGTTTGCTCGATGTACTCGAGGATCACGCTGGTTTCGTTGATAAAGCCTTGTTTGACCCCCAGCACCGGCACCTTGCCGCGCGGGCTGACGGCCAGGGCTTCAGGGGTTTGGCCTGCGTAAAACGGCACTTCTTCGAATGGCAGGCCTTTCTCCAGTAACGCCAGTTTGACCATGTTGTAGTAGTTGCTGACCGAAAATCCGTAAAGCTTGAGCATTGCGAATGCCTCCATGCCGGGCGTGGGGTTGGCTGCAAGCGTTATAGATCCCTGCAGCCCGCTTGACCAGCAGCATCAGTTGCCTGAATGGCGGTAGACTGGCGCCCTTTCCTTGAGGAGCCTGCCATGAGCGAGCCAACCGATATCGACAACGACGAAGAAGAATTCGCCGAAACCACCCTGATCGAAGCCATCGAGAACCAGATCGAAAGCGAAACCCCGCCAGCGGCCAAGGCCACCTTCAACAAGCTGACCCTGGTGGGCTACGAACGTGAAGAGATCCTGCAACTGATGGCCCACGTGCTTGCAGTGGAGATCGACGCCCTGCTGGAAGAGGACCGAGCCTTCAATACCGAATGGTATGAAACTGCACTGCGTGCTCTGCCGGAATTGCCGCCCGAAAAGCAATAAATCCAACAAGCGGCAACACACTGGACAGTTCGACAAAGTGCGTTCACCTTATGGCCTGCTAGCCTCTAATAAATTCTTAGAAAGTCTGGAGTCCTTATGTCGTATACCCCTGAGTTGGTTGCCGAACTGGAAATCCTTGCACTCTTCAATCTGGACAGCACCAAGGAAGGTCTGAAAGTCCACCAGACCGCCGCGTCTACTGCCATCGCCGCTGCCAAACGCCTGCATGCCAAAGGCCTTATCGACCAGCCGGACGGGGGCTACCTGACCAGCCTTGGCCGGGACGCCGCAGAACAAGCGCAAACCCTGCTGACCATCTTGACTACCGCTACCACCAAAGAAGCTGCCTGACACCTTACTTTCGCCCATGGAGTCCGTCTGCTGCGGACTCTGAGGGCGTTGCTGTGGGCGGCATAAAATTCTGACGTCAAAAAGCCACATATCATCTAAACCTCCTACGCTTCTGGCTGTAAACTCCTACACGGCCGCCCACGTCGGGCTCTGCGAGCCAACGACTCAGACATGACCCGCACCCATGAAATCCGCCCCGACCTGGACGAAGGCATCGACCGCAAGGTGCTGGCCCAGCTGCGCGCGCGCTTTATGGCCCTCAATGCAGGCCGCATGGCCCGGGCCGTCGAAGGGCTGACGCCACGCCAACAGAGCGTGCTGACCGTGCTGCCGTTGTTTTTTCACGTCAACCACCCGCTGTTGCCCGGCTATGTCTCGGGCAGCACGCCAGCGGGCCTGTCAAACTTCGAACCCGACGCCCAGGCCCTCACCGAAGCCCAGCGCCTGACCCGCTCGTTCTCCTACAAGCCGCGCCATGGCAACCCGCCGCAGCCGATCCATGGTCTGTTCCTGATGGGCAGCCTCGGCACCTTGGCCCAGGCGGACCAGAGCGACATGGACGTGTGGGTCTGCCACGCTGCGGACCTTGGCGAGAGCGAACTCGCCGAGCTGCGCAAAAAGTGCCAGTTGCTGGAAGCCTGGGCGCTGACCATGGGCGCCGAGGCGCATTTCTTCCTGATCGAGCCGACGCGCTTTGTTTCAGGCGAGCGCGACACCCAACTGAGCTCCGACGACTGCGGTACGACTCAGCATTACCTGTTGCTGGATGAGTTCTACCGCACCGCCATCTGGCTCGCCGGACGCACGCCAATCTGGTGGCTGGTACCGGTCTATGAAGAAACCCGCTACGCCGAATTCACCCACGCGCTGATCTCCAAACGTTTTATCCGCGCCGATGAAACCCTGGACCTCGGCCACCTGGCGCACATCCCGCCGGGCGAATTTATCGGCGCGGGGTTGTGGCAACTGTTCAAGGGCATCGAGTCGCCTTACAAATCGGTGCTCAAGCTGCTGCTGACCGAGGTGTACGCCAGCGAGCACCCCAACGTGCACTGCTTGAGCCTGCGCTTCAAACGTGCGGTGTTTGCCAATCAGATGGACCTGGATGAGCTGGACCCCTATATCGTGGTCTACCGCCGTATCGAGGAATACCTCAAGGCGCGCAATGAACCCGAACGCCTGGAGCTGGTGCGCCGTGCGCTGTACTTGAAGGTCAATCGCAAGCTCAGCGCCGGCCAGCGCAGCACCAGCTGGCAGCGGCTATTGTTGGAACGCCTGGCCCATGAATGGGGTTGGGACCAGCGCCAGCTGGCCTTGCTTGACAGCCGCAGCCAGTGGAAAGTGCGCCAGGTCGCCTCAGAGCGCCGCGCACTGGTCAGCGAACTCAATTACAGCTACCGCTTTCTCACCCAGTTCGCCCGCACCGAGCAGACCGTCAGCCTGATCAACAAGCGCGACCTCAATGTACTGGGTCGGCGCCTGTATGCCGCGTTTGAGCGCAAGGCCGGCAAGGTCGAGTTCATCAACCCCGGCATCGCCCCGGACTTGGCCGAAGACACCCTGACCCTGGTGCAATCGCCCAACCGCAAAGAACCCGGTCAGCACCACTGGGGCTTGTACAACGGCAACCTCACGGCGCTGGAATGGGAGCACTTCGCGCCGATCAAGCGCAGCCGCGATCTGCTGGAAATGCTCACCTGGTGCCATCGCAACGGTGTGATCGACAGCAGCACACGCCTGGCCTTGCACCCAGGCGTCAGCGACATGACCGAATTCGAGCTGTTCAACCTGCTGGGCTGCCTGCAACAGACGATCGCCCTGCCCCTGGCCAGCGTCGATGAAGACCGCCTGCTGCGCTCGGCGGTACCGGAAGAGGTGCTGTTGCTGGTCAACGTCGGCGTCGACCCGCTCAAGCATCACCGCGACTTGAATATCCTGATGACCACCGAGCGCACTGATTCCCTGAGCTACGCCGGTGTGCGCGACAACCTGGTGCTGACGCTGGATCAGGTCACGCTCAACAGTTGGAACGAGGTATTGGTCAGCCGCTACGACGGCCCTCACGCACTGCTCGACTGCCTGCGCGACTACCTCAATCAGCTGCCGCCGAACCACCTGCCACGCCTGCGGGTGCGCTGCTTCTGCCACAACCGTGCGCAGTTCATTGCTCAGCGCGTGGAAGAAATCTTCGATACCGTGCAGAACCTGCTGCTTGGCCAGTCCAATCATCGCTACCTGCTGCAGGTGCAGCAGCACTATCACGTGATGGAACTGACGCCGGGCCAGGCCACTCACGTGCCCCTACCCAACCAGGATGCGCTGATCGCCTACCTCAGCGAAGAGTTGGCCAGCTACAGCCCGTTGCACCTGGACGCCATGGCCCTGGAAGACCACGAATTGGCCCTGCTGCTGCCCATGGGCCTGGCTGATTGTGTGCAGGTGTTCTACCGGGTCAATGAAGGCTTCGCCCAGCTGTATGTGCTGGATGAGTTCAACGCGCTGTGGCAGCAACGCTTGCCGTTTCATGATGAGCAAAGCCTGCTGGCGCCACTGCAGCGCTTCCTGCAAACGATCATCTATCGCCGCGAAGCGCTGGCGCCGCTGGACGCACAACAGCCGCTGGGTGAAGTGCAGATTTTGTATTACCAACTGTTGCCGTCTGGCAATCAACGCGCGCGCGGCATTGAGCCTCGACCGGCGCCGCAGAACCCGACCAACAAGCCGTTTTATGACGTGCAAGCGATTATCGGCAAAGCCGCACCCGGCCAGGTCGGCATCACGCTGTACTGCAATCAACGGGAGTTTTCCGAGTTGGAGTTCGGCGACCAACTGTTTGCCATAGTGGCCCAGGAAATCGTCGGGCAGCGCCGGGAGACCGAGCGTTACCGCTGCTACATCACCGACCTGGACCTGTCCGGCCTGCTCGGTGATGTGCAAAGCCCGAGCAACTTGTATCTGCGTTACAAGGCCGAGCTGGAATTGTCGCTGAATGCGGCGCTGAGCCAGATTTAGAGAGGGAAGGCGCCGCCATCCTTGGGCTGGCCTTCAACGCTGAGCAGTTCAAGCTTCAGCGTCTTGCCGCCCGGCGCCGGCCAGTCGATGTGCTGGCCCACTTGCAGGCCAAGCAAGGCGCTGCCTACCGGTGCCAGGATCGAAATTTTACCTTCGTCGGCGTTGGCATCCTTGGGGTAAACCAGGGTCAGGTGGTAGTCCTTGCCGCTGCCTTGCTCACGGCAATATACGCTGGAGTTCATGGTCACGACACTTGCAGGCACTTCATCGTGGCCAACCACTTCTTCGGCACGGTCGAGCTCGGCTTGCAGCGCGACAACACCCGGTTGAGTCTCGTCCATGCGGTCGATCAGTTGCTCAAGACGCTGCACGTCAAGACGGGTAAGAATGATGGAAGGTGCGGTCATGATTCAGGCAGACTCCTTTTTTCTGCACAAAAAAGCAAAACCCCGCCAGGAAAAGGCGGGGTTCTCACGGGCCTCGATGAGTTGAGGCGTATCCGGACACTACCACAGCGTCACAAATAAACAAGACGGCCTCAGGCGCGCGCCCTGCGCTGTTCGGCCTCGGCGCAAATCACGCGGCGCCGGGCATCGTCGGCGGAGCGCCATTCACGGATGTCTTCCACGTGCCGGTAGCAGCCGAGGCAGACTTTTTGCTCGTCCAGGCGACACAAACTGATACAAGGTGACGGCACTGCCGGGCTGACATTGCTGAACAGCGGCTTGGGCGGACGTACAGGTGCAGGCTGGGTCACGATCAGATCTCGTCGAAGTCCAGCTTTTCGCCGGCCTGTTCCCAAACCAGGCGTTCAAGCATTTCGCCCAACAACTCTTCACTTTTGTCACATTGCCACTTGCCGCTCTCTTCGTCGTATTCAAAGTGAATACCACCCGAACGCGCCGCCAGCCAAAGCTGACGCAGCGGCTCCTGACGGCTGAAGATCAGTTGGGTGCCGTTTTCAAACTTGACGGTCAGCACGCCAGCCGAGTTTTCCAGGTCCACATCCAGGCCGCTGTCGTCGAAAATATCTTCCAGCGCCTGCTGGGTCGAATCCACCAGGTCGTGAAAACGGGCTTCGGTCAAACTCATTGTGGGAACCTCGAAAAGTGTCTGGTCACGCTCAAGCGGCGCACGATACGGACGCGCCATGATGATTGCAAAGGATACCGATTTCATTACCCGCAGCCGCGTGAAATATCCTCATTTAGCGTAGGCCGAATCGCGGCATGCTCGGCAAACCCCCGCCGGACGGGTATTACGGCGCATAGGCAAGCTGGCGGGTGGTCGGTATACTCGGGCGCAATTAATGCATATTCAAGGATTTCGCCATGAAGCGCCTGATCTCTTCCCTTGCTGCGCTCGTCGCGGTCGCTTGCCTCGTTAGTGCCTGTGGTCAAAAAGGCCCGCTGTACCTGCCCGATGACAGCAAAGACCCGAACGACCAGGCACAGTCGTCGCAAAAAGCTGCAAAAGCGCATAAGCACGACACTTACTAAGGGAACATCATGGACGCTTTTAACTACCGGGACGGCGAGCTGTTCGCGGAAGGCGTGGCGCTGTCCGCGATTGCCGAGCAGTTCGGCACCCCGACCTATGTGTACTCGCGTGCGCACATCGAAGCCCAATACCGCTCGTTCACCGACCCACTGCAAGGCGTTCCACACAGGGTGTGCTACGCGGTCAAGGCCAACTCCAACCTGGGTGTACTGAATGTCCTGGCGCGTCTCGGCGCTGGTTTTGACATCGTTTCCCGTGGCGAGCTGGAACGTGTTCTGGCTGCCGGCGGCCAGGCCGACAAAATCGTCTTCTCCGGCGTCGGCAAGAGCCGCGAAGACATGCGTCGCGCCCTCGAAGTGGGCGTGCATTGCTTCAACGTCGAATCCACCGACGAGCTGGAGCGCCTGCAAGTGGTCGCCGCCGAGATGGGCGTTCGCGCGCCGATCTCCCTGCGCGTCAACCCGGACGTCGATGCCGGCACGCACCCGTATATCTCCACCGGTCTCAAAGAGAACAAGTTCGGCATCGCCATTGCCGACGCCGAGGACGTGTACATCCGTGCCGCACAGCTGCCGAACCTGGAAGTGCTGGGTGTCGACTGCCATATCGGCTCGCAACTGACCACCCTGCCGCCGTTCCTCGATGCGCTCGACCGCCTGTTGGCACTGACCGAACGCCTTGGCGAGTGCGGCATCTATCTGCAACACATCGACCTTGGCGGCGGCGTGGGTGTGCGTTATCGCGATGAAGAACCGCCGCTGATCGCCGATTACATCAAGGCTGTGCGCGAGCGCACCGAAGGCCGTGGCCTCACCCTGATGTTCGAGCCGGGCCGTTATATCGTTGCCAACGCCAGCGTGCTGCTGACCCAGGTCGAATACCTCAAGCACACCGAACACAAGGATTTCGCCATCGTTGATGCGGCGATGAACGACCTGATCCGCCCGGCGCTGTACCAGGCGTGGATGGACGTCACTGCCGTAACCCCGCGCGAGGGTGAAGGCCGTGCCTACGACATCGTCGGCCCGATCTGCGAGACCGGCGACTTCCTGGCCAAGGATCGTCAGCTTGCGCTTGAGGAAGGCGACCTGCTGGCCGTGCATTCGGCCGGTGCCTACGGGTTTGTCATGAGTTCCAACTACAACACCCGCGGCCGTGCCGCCGAGGTGCTGGTGGACGGTGATCAAGCGTTTGAAGTGCGTCGCCGCGAGACGGTAGCCGAGTTGTATGCTGGCGAAAGCCTGCTGCCGGAGTAAGCCATGCTGCTGCGTTTTACCAAGATGCACGGGCTGGGTAATGATTTCATGGTCCTTGACCTGGTCAGCCAGCACGCGCACATCCTGCCCAAGCACGCCAAACAGTGGGGCGACCGTCACACCGGCATCGGTTTCGACCAGTTGCTGATCGTTGAGGCGCCGAGCAACCCGGAGGTGGATTTCCGTTACCGGATCTTCAACTCCGACGGTTCCGAAGTGGAACAATGCGGCAACGGCGCGCGCTGCTTTGCGCGCTTTGTGCTGGACAAGCGCCTGACCGCCAAGCGCCAGATTCGCGTCGAAACCAAGAGCGGCGTGATCGAGCTGGATATTCGCAGCGACGGCCAGATCAGCGTCAACATGGGCGCGCCGCGCCTGGTGCCGGCGGATATTCCGTTTCAGACCACTGAGCAGGCCGCCAGTTACGTGCTGGACGTAGAAGGCAAAGCCGTCGACATCGCAGCCGTCTCCATGGGCAACCCCCATGCCGTGCTGCGGGTCAACGACATCAATAACGCCCCGGTGCATGAGCTGGGGCCGAAGATCGAGCATCACCCGCGCTTTCCGGCACGGGTCAATGTGGGCTTTTTGCAAGTGATCGACCGTACCCGCGCGCAGCTGCGTGTGTGGGAACGCGGCGCTGGCGAAACCCAGGCGTGCGGCACCGGTGCTTGCGCCGCAGCCGTCGCCGCGATCAGCCAGGGGTGGATGGATTCGCCGCTGCTGATCGACCTGCCTGGTGGACGTCTGTCCATCGAGTGGGCAGGCCCTGGCCACCCGGTGATGATGACCGGGCCGGCCTCGCGTGTATACGAAGGACAGGTCCGTCTATGAGTGAGCCAAGCTAATGACCGATAAGCCTCAAGTACCCGCCCAAGCAACCCCAAGCGAAAGTCTGGAGGCCGCTGCTGTCGCGGCGTACCTTGAGGCTAATCCGGACTTCTTCGTCGAACACGAAGAACTGCTGCCCGCCCTGCGCATCCCCCACCAGCGTGGCGATACCGTGTCGCTGGTGGAGCGGCAGATGAAGATCCTGCGCGAGCGCAATATCGAGATGCGCCATCGGCTTTCACACCTGATGGATGTGGCCCGCGACAACGACCGCCTGTTCGACAAGACCCGCCGCCTGATCCTGACCCTGATGGACGCCAACAGCCTGGAAGAAACGGTCATCGCCGTGGACGACAGCCTGCGCCAGGACTTCCAGGTGCCGTTTGTCAGCCTGATTTTGTTCAGCGACAACCCGATGCCGGTGGGCCGCTGGGTCAGCGGCAGCGACGCGCAAACCGCAATCGGCGGCCTGCTCTCGGAAGGCAAGACCATCAGCGGCACCTTGCGTGAACACGAGCTGGATTTCCTGTTTGGCGCCGAACAGCGCAAGCAGATCGGCTCCACCGCCGTAGTCGCCCTCAGCCATCAAGGCTTGCATGGCGTGCTGGCAATTGCCAGCCGTGACCCTGCGCACTACAAAAGCTCGGTGGGCACGCTGTTCTTGACCTACATCGCCGAAGTGCTGGGCCGCGTCTTGCCGCGCCACACCACTACCCTGCGCGCGGTGCGCTAGCCATGGAACGGCAACTGGACGCTTATTGCGCTCACCTGCGCAACGAGCGCCAGGTGTCGCCCCACACCCTGGAAGCCTATCGACGGGACTTGAACAAGGTCCTGGCGTACTGCGAAAAACAACAGATCAGCAGTTGGAAGGCGCTGGATATCCAAAGCCTGCGCAGCCTGATCGCGCGGTTGCACCAGGCGGGCCAATCTTCGCGCAGCCTGTCACGCCTGCTCTCGGCGGTACGCGGCCTCTATCATTACCTTAACCGCGAAGGCCTGTGCGACCACGACCCAGCCAACGGCCTGTCGCCGCCCAAGGGCGAACGGCGCCTGCCCAAAACCCTCGACACCGACCGTGCCCTGCAATTGCTGGACGGCGCTGTTGAGGACGACTTCCTGGCCCATCGTGACCAGGCGATTCTGGAGCTGTTCTACTCCTCGGGCCTGCGCCTGTCGGAGCTGACCGGCCTGAACCTGGATCAGTTGGACCTGGCGGACGGCCTGGTGCAAGTGCTCGGCAAGGGCAGCAAGACCCGCGTGTTGCCGGTGGGCAGGAAGGCCCGCGAAGCCTTGCAGCTGTGGTTGCCGCTGCGCCTGTTGACCAACCCGGCCGACGACGCGGTGTTTGTCAGCCAGCAAGGCCGACGCCTGGGGCCACGGGCGATTCAGGTGCGGGTCAAGGCGGCCGGCGAGCGCGAACTGGGGCAAAACCTGCACCCGCATATGCTGCGCCACTCCTTTGCCAGCCATATGCTGGAGTCGTCCCAGGACCTGCGCGCCGTGCAGGAGCTGCTCGGCCACTCCGATATCAAGACCACGCAGATCTATACCCACCTCGACTTCCAGCACCTGGCGACGGTGTACGACAGCGCCCATCCACGGGCCAAACGCATCAAGGGCGGCGACTCATGAGTATCAAGCTGATCACCTTCGACCTGGACGACACGCTCTGGGACAACGTACCCGTCATCATCAACGCCGAGGCGTCGATGCGCGAATGGCTGGCGGTTAACGCCTCCAAGGTTGGCGACTTGCCCCTGGAGCATTTCGCCAGCCTTCGCCAACAGGTGTTGGAGCGCCATCCAGAGCTTAAATATCGCATCAGCGTCCTGCGTCACAAGGTCCTGACGCACGCGTTTGAAGAGGCGGGTTACCCACAGCCTGAAGCTACGCAGATGGCGGACGTGTGCTACGAAGCGTTTATTCACGCCCGTCACCAGCTCACGCCGTTCCCGGAAGCGGAGCCCATGCTGCAGGCGCTGCGCCAGCACTTCCTGCTGGGCGTGATCACCAACGGCAATGCCGACGTGCAACGCGTAGGCCTGGCGGATTACTTCCACTTTGCCCTGCGCGCCGAGGATATCGGCATCGCCAAGCCGGATGCGCGACTGTTTCAGGAAGCCTTGCAACGCGGTGGCGTGGATGCAAGTCAAGCCGTGCATATTGGCGATCATCCTGGCGATGACATCGCCGGGGCGCAGCAGGCCGGGCTTCGCGCGGTGTGGTTCAACCCGACGGGCAAGGCGTGGGAAGCGGATAAGCTGCCGGATGCCGAGATTCGCAGCCTGACGGAATTGCCGGAGCTGCTGCGCAGCTGGCAGTCACACTGAGGATCCAATGTGGGAGCTGGCTTGCCTGCGATAGCGGTGGGTCAGACAACACAGGGCTAGCTGAAAGACCGCTATCGCAGGCAAGCCAGCTCCCACAGGGCTAGGCAATGAATTTTAAGAATTTGTTTCAGGCATGAAAAAGCCCGCAGCGACGGCGGGCTTTTTCTCACAAGCAGCTGCTGACCTCAGATAGGTCGGCTGCCGTACTTGTTATCCGGCTTCTTCGGTGGGTCTGCCACCACGTTGGCCTCGACTTCCTGCACTTTGCCGCCTTTAGCGAGGAATTCTTCCATCGCACGGGCCAGCGCATCGCGCTCTTTGTTCTTGGCTTCAACGCTCGGCAGTTCGTCTACCGAGACAGCGGCCTTGGCTTTGCCTTTGGCCACCGGGGCGGGTGCATCATCGCCACCGTCGTCGTCAGCAACGTCTTCAGCTGCCGCTTCAAGGCCCTCTTCGGCCTCGTCGTCGTCACCTACTTCAAGGTCGTCGTTTTCCAGATCATCGTCGCTCATGTTCTACCTCATGACTTGCGAAAAGCAGATTAGTTATAGCCCAGCTTCACCCTCTGTCGAGGTCGCCGGAAAAAAATCAATATCCACCGGGTTTCCAGTGGCTTATGCCCCATCACCGTGCAACGTGGCGAGGACTTTACGAGCACCGCCATGATCTCGGTGCTCGCCCAGATAAACACCTTGCCAAGTCCCTATCGCCAAGCGGCCGGCCTTGACCGGCAAACTCAACTGGCAGCCCAGCAGACTGGCCTTGAAGTGCGCCGGCAGATCATCCGGACCTTCGTCGTTATGTTCGAACCCTGCACGCCCTTGCGGCACCAGCGAGTTGAAAAAACGCTCGAAGTCACGGCGAACCGCCGGGTCGGCATTCTCGTTGATGGTCAACGAGGCCGAGGTGTGCTGCAGCCACAGATGCAACAGGCCTACTCGGCAAGCCTTTAACTCAGGCACGCCGGCAAGCAACTCATCCGTTACCAGGTGAAAGCCCCGGGGCTTGGCCCGCAGGGTAATCAGGGTCTGTTGCCACATACAGTTCTCCGCCCATCGGCGCGCATTCTAGCGCGGTCTGGGAAAAAACAAAGTGTCGAATACGCCTACATGCACGTAAGACTTTCGCACCCTTAAAAGTGCCGTGTGGATCCCATCACAAACTCGGCAAAAAACCCATCCGCCTTTAGCCACAGACAAACCCCAGACAAAAAAATGCCCGGCAAGCCGGGCATCTTTTTTTCGCGTACTTACAAGTTGTAGCCGCGTTCGTTGTGTTGCGCCAGGTCGAGGCCCACCGCCTCTTCTTCTTCGGTCACCCGCAGGCCCATCACCATGTCCAGCACTTTGAGAATGATGAAGGTCACGATGGCCGTGTAGATCACGGTGAAACCCACGCCTTTGCACTGGATCCAGACTTGCGCCGCGATGTCAGTGGTGGCCGCATTGAAGCCGCCCAGCGATGGCGCTGCGAACACGCCAGTGAGGATCGCGCCGAGGATACCGCCGATACCGTGCACGCCGAAGGCGTCCAGGGAGTCGTCGTAGCCCAGTTTGCGTTTCAGGGTAGTGGCGCAGAAGAAGCACACCACGCCTGCCGCCAGGCCGATGACCAGGGCGCCCATCGGGCCTACGGTGCCGGCAGCCGGGGTGATTGCAACCAGACCGGCTACGACGCCCGAGGCAATGCCCAGTGCGCTTGGCTTACCGTGGGTGACCCACTCGGCGAACATCCAGCCCAGTGCGGCGGCAGCGGTAGCAATTTGAGTCACCAGCATCGCCATGCCGGCAGTGCCGTTGGCAGCAGCAGCAGAGCCTGCGTTGAAGCCGAACCAGCCAACCCACAGCATGGCTGCACCGACCAGGGTATAACCCAGGTTGTGAGGCGCCATTGGGGTGGTCGGGAAGCCTTTACGCTTGCCGAGTACCAGGCACGCCACCAGGCCGGCCACACCGGCGTTGATGTGCACCACGGTGCCGCCTGCAAAGTCCAGCACGCCCCAGTCGCCCAGCAACGAACCCGGACCGCCCCACACCATGTGGGCAATCGGCGCGTAGACCAGAGTGAACCAGACGCCCATGAAGATCAGCATCGCAGAGAACTTCATACGCTCGGCGAATGCACCGACGATCAGCGCAGGGGTAATGATGGCAAAGGTCATCTGGAAGGTGACGAACACCGCCTCAGGGAACAGCGCCGCAGGGCCGGTGATGCTCGCCGGTGTTACACCCGACAGGAACAGTTTGGACAGGCCGCCCACGAACGAGTTGAGGTTGACGACGCCTGCTTCCATACCGGTGGTGTCGAACGCCATGCTGTAGCCGTAAACGAACCACAGGATGGTGATCAACCCGGTGATGGCAAAGCACTGCATCATCACGGAAAGAATGTTTTTGGAGCGCACCATGCCGCCGTAGAACAGCGCCAGGCCCGGAATGGTCATGAACAGTACCAGCGCGGTGGATGTGAGCATCCATGCCGTGTCGCCGGAATTGAGGACTGGAGCAGGGGCTGGGTCCGCCGCCAATGCCAGGGCTGGCATTACGAGGGACAACAGGGCTCCTAGCCCTGCGAATTTACGCAGAGTCATATTGTTTTCTCCTGGGGCGTTGGGGGTTTGGCGGCTTAGATTGCGTCGGTATCGGTTTCGCCGGTACGGATGCGAATAGCCTGTTCCAGATTGACCACAAAGATCTTGCCGTCACCGATCTTGCCGGTGTTGGCCGCCTTGGTTATCGCCTCGATAACCCGGTCAAGATCCTTGTCGTCAATGGCGACATCAATCTTCACCTTTGGCAGGAAATCGACCACGTATTCCGCGCCGCGATACAGCTCGGTGTGACCCTTCTGCCGACCGAAGCCTTTGACCTCAGTAACGGTAATGCCCTGCACGCCGATCTCGGACAGTGACTCGCGAACATCGTCCAACTTGAACGGCTTGATGATGGCAGTGACTAGCTTCATGAAAACTCTCTCCCGAATTGGTGGACTTGCCCCAGGAAAACAAACCCGTCTCAAGTCTAAGCGCAGTGCCTGGCTTTGTAACGCGTCGTCGCCTCGGCATTTGCCGTCGCGACGCCAGCGAACCACTGGTGACGAAACCTGTACCCCTGATCCGTCGGCGCACTGCATTCGTCACAGCGACTGCATCAGTGCATGGGTCATGATCGTCTAAGCAGAAACCTTGCCAGCTCCGTAAAAATCACTGAAATCAGTCCTTTGCCCACTTATGCCCACCCGCAGGGCGTTTGCGCGACACCAATGCGCACAAAAACAGTGCGCCACCGCCCGGCCCTCTGCGCGAAAAGCGTGCGCCCGCGGCCGTAAAAAAGACTATAGACGCTGCGTGATACACTGCCGGCCAACAGTTTTCCGGAATATTTCCCATGCTCGCGCCCAAAGACCTCCTCGACGCCCTGAGCGGCCACGCCTCTCGCCTGTTCAGCGGCGAAACCCCGCTGCCCCGCAACGAAATTGAAAGCCAGTTCAAGGCCCTGCTGCAAAGCGGCTTCAGCAAGCTCGACCTGGTGAGCCGGGAAGAATTTGACAGCCAGATGGTCGTACTGGCCCGCACCCGTGCGCGGCTGGAGAGTCTGGAAGCGAAGGTAGCGGAGCTGGAAGCGCGGTTGGCACCCGCTGCCGAATAACGGTCACAACTCGGTCAAAATGTGGGAGCGGGCTTGCTCGCGAATGCAATCTGTCAGACACCTGGATGTTGGCTGACCCACCGCATTCGCGAGCAAGCCCGCTCCCACAGCTGTTTTGCATCGCTCTTTGGATACGTTCAGTAAAACCTCCCGCCCTCGAAAGCATCTCACCTCGTCTACCCTTGAAAAACCCGCAGGAAGCGGCCTCCCACTCAAGGAACGAGCATGTCCCTCGCCATCGTCCACAGCCGTGCCCAAATTGGCGTAGAAGCCCCCGCCGTTACCGTCGAAGTGCATATGGCCAATGGTCTTCCCTCGCTGACCTTGGTGGGCCTGCCGGAAACCGCCGTCAAGGAAAGCAAGGACCGCGTGCGCAGCGCCATCCTCAACTGCGCCCTGCAATACCCGGCTCGTCGTATCACCCTCAACCTCGCGCCCGCCGACCTGCCCAAGGATGGCGGGCGTTTTGATTTGGCGATTGCCTTGGGCATCCTGGCCGCCAGCGTGCAGGTGCCGGCATTGTTGCTCGATGACGTGGAATGCCTGGGGGAATTGGCGCTGTCGGGCGAGGTGCGGGCGGTCAAGGGTGTGCTGCCGGCCGCACTGGCCGCGCGCAAGGCCGGGCGCACCGTGATAGTGCCGCGGGCGAATGCCGAGGAGGCGTGCCTGGCGTCGGGGTTGAAGGTGATTGCGGTAGACCACTTGCTGCAAGTGGTGGCGCACCTGAATGGGGTTGTGCCGATTGAGCCGTATAAATCCGATGGCTTGCTGTACTTGAACAAGCCCTACCCGGACTTGAGTGAGGTGCAAGGCCAATTGGCCGCCAAGCGTGCACTGCTGATCGCGGCGGCCGGCGCGCACAACCTGCTGTTAAGCGGGCCACCCGGTACCGGCAAGACCTTGCTCGCCAGCCGCCTGCCTGGCTTGCTGCCGCCCTTGAGTGAGCAGGAAGCCCTGGAAGTGGCGGCCATTCAGTCAATGGTCAGCCTGGCGCCATTGAGCCATTGGCCGCACCGCCCATTCCGTCAGCCGCATCATTCGGCGTCGGGGCCGGCGCTGGTAGGCGGCGGGTCAAAACCGCAGCCGGGGGAAATCACCCTGGCCCATCATGGCGTGCTGTTTCTGGATGAGCTGCCGGAGTTTGATCGCAAGGTGCTGGAAGTGCTGCGCGAGCCGCTCGAATCCGGGCACATCGTGATCTCCCGCGCCCGTGACCGGGTGAGTTTCCCGGCACGGTTTCAATTGGTGGCCGCCATGAACCCCTGCCCTTGCGGCTACCTGGGCGAACCCAGCGGGCGCTGTCGGTGTACGCCGGAGCAAATCCAGCGCTACCGCAACAAACTCTCCGGGCCATTGTTGGACCGGATCGACTTGCACCTCACCGTTGCCCGGGAAGCCACCGCGCTGAACCCGCTCCCACAGGATGGCGACAATACCGCAACAGCCTCTGCGGCAGTCGCCGAGGCCCGTGAGCGCCAGCAAAAACGCCAAGGCTGCGCCAATGCTTTCCTGGACCTGCCAGGCCTGCGCAAGCACTGCCAACTGGCAAAGGCCGATGAAAGCTGGCTGGAAAGCGCCTGCGAGCGGCTGACGCTGTCACTGCGCGCGGCCCACCGTTTGCTCAAGGTGGCGCGCACCCTGGCGGACCTTGAGCGGGTGGAAAATATCGCCCGGCATCATTTGCAGGAAGCCTTGCAGTACCGGCCCGCCGCAATGAATTAAGCCTATGCGGGGAAACACAGCACACGCGGTCCTGACCTGTCTGTGGACCTTCGTCACCAGCATGGACGAGGCACCGGGGATGGTCGACCAACTGGCGCGCCTCAAGGATATCGGCAAGCGCGTGGACCCAGGCTTGGGCGAGCGTTAAGCCTTAACGAAAACGGTCGACCTCCTGCCGCAGGCCTGCCGCCAGGGTTTCCAGTTCCTTGGCGGTAATGGCCAGGTTCGACACCACTTCGCGCTGTTCGCTGTTAGCCAATGCGATGCTTTGCAAGTTGCTGCTCAGCACGTTGGCCGTGCTGCTCTGCTCCTGGGTCGCAGTGGTAATGGCAGCAAATTGCTGGCCTGCCGAACGGCTTTGCTCGTCGATGCGCGCCAGGGCCGAAGCGACGTCGGCGTTGCGCGACAGGCCTTCCTGCATCAACGCGTTGCCGTGTTCCATGGTGCTGATGGCGTTGCCGGTTTCCTGCTGGATGCTTTGGATCATCACCGAGATTTCGTCGGTGGCCTGGCGCGTGCGCGAGGCCAGGTTGCGCACTTCGTCGGCAACCACCGCAAAGCCCCGGCCTTGTTCACCGGCCCGCGCCGCCTCGATGGCGGCGTTGAGCGCCAGCAGGTTGGTTTGCTCGGCAATCGAGGTGATCACGCCGACGATCCCGCCAATTTCCTGGGAGCGCTGGCCCAAGGTGTTGATCACCGTGGCCGTGCTGTTGAGGGCGGTGGCGATATGCTCCAGCGACGACGACGCCTCTTGCATCGAGGTGCGGCCAATACGCGTCTGCTGGGCGTTTTCCTGGGCCAGTCGCTCGGTATTACCCATGTTGTCGGCGATGTTCAGCGAGGTGGCGCTGAACTCTTCTACTGCGCCGGCCATGCTGGTGATTTCGCCGGACTGCTGCTCCATGCCCTCATAGGCCCCACCCGACAGGCCGGACAACGCCTGAGCCCGGCTGTTGACCTCTTCGGCCGCTTTACGGATGTGCGAGACCATGGTCGACAGCGCCTCACCCATCTGGTTGAAGCTGCTCGCCAACTGGCCGATTTCGTCATGGCTGGACACATTCAAGCGCGCGCTCAAATCGCCGGCGCCCAAGGCTTCGGCCTGGCGTACCAAGTCGCTCAGAGGCTGCAATTTGCTGCGCAGCAACCACACCGCCGCGCCTACTGCCAGCAACATCGCCAGCACGCTGCCGATCACCAGGCGAATACCCACCGCCCAAGTGACTGCACGTATTTCGGACTTCGGCATACTCGCCACCACCGACCACGGCCCGCCGTCGAACGGCACCGCAACGCTGTAGAAATCTTCGTTCTTGTCGCTCCAGAAGCGGCCTTTGCCTGGGTTCCTGGCCAGATCAAGCATCACCGGGACCGCCTGATCCAGCGCCTGCACACCCGCCGGCGGCACCAGCCAGTGCTTCTGCTCGTCCAACAAGGCGAGCGAGCCGGTGTGGCCGATACGGAAGCGTTTGAGGTTGTCGAACTGGGCCTTTTGCTCGTCGGTGTAATCAAAGCCGATAAACAACACGGCGATCACCTTGCCGGCGGCATCGCGCACGGGGCTGTACTGGGTCATGTAGGCACGCTCAAACAACACCGCCCGCCCAATGTAATTCTGCCCGGCCAAAAGGCGCTGGTAGGCCGGATGCTGGTGATCCAGCACAGTCCCGATAGCGCGATTGCCGTCTTGTTTGGTCAGTGAGGTGCTGATGCGGATGAAGTCTTCGCCACTGCGCACAAACACCGTGGCCACCCCGCCGGACATCTGCTTGAACTCGTCCACCTCTGCGAAGTTGTTGTTCAACACCTCATCGCCCAGGAGCAGGCTTGGAGTCTGCACACCGGCCACCGCAACCTGTTGGTCCGGGCGCACGCTCAAGCCGGCGCCAAAGCGCTTTTCAAACAGCCCGCTCAATCGCTGAGTGCTCTCGCGCAAGGTGCTGTGGAAGGTGTTGAGTTGGTCGGCCAGCAAGCGGGCCTCGCTGGCCAGGTGTTCCTCGCGGGTGTCGAGGTTGGCCGAGTCGAGGGAACGCAGGGCAAATACCGTACTGCCGCTGATGACGACCGCCAAAATGACGGCCAGGGCAAGGCCTAACTGGGAGGCGATCCGAGCGCGAGGTTGAGACATGACAGCTCCTGGCCGGGGCCAGGATCATCCTGATCTCTTAGCGCAGCTCGGCAAATTATCGGGTGGGAAACGCTGGAAACGGGGGTTCCAACACACCTTCTTCGGCAAGCGCGGGCAATACTTGAGCGATACACAGGGGTATCGCGCAAACGATTGCATCGAAGGGCTAGGCAAGGCGTTCAACCTGGGGCAATTCCATGGCGTTGACTTCGCCTTGAAGAAACTCCGCCAATCGCCGCAAGCGCTCCCCACCGGGGCGGGTTTTCGGCCACACCAGGTAGTAATTTTCCCCACTGGCCACCGCCGTCGGCCACGGCAGGCTCAAGCGGCCCTGGGCCACTTCTTCGGCCACCATCAGCAAATCGCCCATGGACACGCCGTAACCCCGCGCGGCGGCGATCATGCCCAACTCCAGGGTATCGAACACCTGCCCGCCCTTGAGCGACACCTGAGACGACAAACCCATGCGCTCCAGCCAATTGCGCCAGTCACGGCGGTCGGGCGTGGGGTGCAGGAGCTCAGCGCTTGCCAGGCGCGGGATATCCCAGGGGCCGTCATTGAGCAGGTTAGGCGCGCCCACAGGGATCAGTAATTCGGGGAACAGGTAACAGGCCTCCCAATCCGCCGGGAAGTGCCCGTAGCTCAGCAATACAGCGCAGTCGAAGGGTTCCTGGTTGAAGTCCACTTCATCCACGCTCATCCATGCGCTGGTCAGTTGCACCTCATTGCCCGGCTGCAAGGCGCGGAAACGGCTGAGCCGCGCCAGCAACCAGCGCATGGTCAGGGTCGGCGGCGCCTTCATGCGCAGGATATCGTCTTCGGCGTTCAGGGTGTGGCAGGCGCGCTCCAGCGCCGCGAAACCTTCGCGCACGCCGGGCAACAGCAGACGCGCCGCTTCGGTGAGCTGCAGGTTGCGGCCACTGCGCTGGAACAGGCGGCAGGCGAAGTGTTCTTCGAGCGTGCGGATATGCCGGCTGACCGCACTTTGCGTAATGGAAAGCTCATCCGCCGCACGGGTGAATGAGTTGTGCCGGGACGCGGCTTCAAAGGCGCGCAAGGCATACAGCGGAGGCAGACGACGTGGCATGAAAGAACCTCCTCAGAGCAATACCCCACCCTAGCATGAGTTTTAATCATGCGAGTGATCGCTTTTATCCTTTTGTGTAATGCGCCAGGAGCGCCGAGAATCAACCCTTTCCCCAACCTCTGACTTTTTGAGCGTGATGATCATGCAACATCCGGTGCGTACTGAACTCTGGGCCATTCTGCGGCTGTCAGGGCCGTTGATTGCCTCACAGTTGGCGCACATGCTGATGGTGCTGACCGACACCCTGATGATGGCCCGCCTGAGCCCCGAAGCCCTGGCCGGTGGAGGCCTGGGCGCGGCGAGTTATTCGTTTGTGGCGATTTTCTGTATCGGCGTGATTGCCGCCGTCGGCACGCTGGTCGCCATCCGCCAGGGTGCCGGTGACATCGAAGGCGCCACGCGCCTGACCCAGGCCGGGCTCTGGCTCGCCTGGCTGATGGCGTTGGTGGCCGGTTTGCTGCTGTGGAACCTCAAGCCGGTGCTGCTGATGTTTGGCCAGACCGAAACCAACGTGCAGGCGGCGGGGCAATTCTTGACCATCCTGCCGTTCGCCCTGCCCGGCTACCTGAGCTTCATGGCGTTGCGCGGCTTTACCAGCGCCATCGGCAAGGCGACACCGGTGATGGTGATCAGCCTGGGCGGCACCGTCATTAACTACCTGCTCAACCATGCGCTGATCGAGGGCATGTTCGGTCTGCCGAAGCTCGGCTTGATGGGCATCGGCCTGGTCACAGCGATCGTCGCCAACTGCATGGCCCTGGCGTTGATGTGGTACATCCGCAGCAACCGCGCTTATGCGGCCTACCCGCTCGGCACGGGCCTGTTGCGCCTTAACACGCAGTATCTGCGTGAGCTGTGGCGCCTGGGCCTGCCGATTGGCGGCACCTACGCGGTGGAGGTCGGCTTGTTCGCCTTCGCGGCGCTGTGCATGGGCACCATGGGCAGTACGCAATTGGCAGCGCATCAGATTGCCCTGCAAATCGTTTCGGTGGCGTTCATGGTGCCGGCGGGGATGTCCTACGCGATCACCATGCGCATCGGCCAGCATTACGGCGCCGGGAAATTGCTGCAGGCTCGCATGGCCGGGCGGGTCGGGATCGGTTTTGGCGCATTGGTGATGTTGGGGTTTGCCGTGGTGCTGTGGCTGTTTTCCGATGCGCTTATCGGGCTGTTTCTGGACCATAACGACCCAGCTTTCCATGACGTCATCGTGCTGGCGGTCAGCCTGTTGGCCGTGGCAGCCTGGTTTGAATTGTTCGACGGCGTGCAGACCATTGCCATGGGCTGTATTCGCGGGCTGAAGGACGCCAAGACCACCTTCCTGGTCGGGCTCGGGTGTTACTGGCTGATCGGCGCGCCGTCGGCGTGGTTGATGGCGTTCACGCTGGGCTGGGGGCCAACGGGCGTGTGGTGGGGGTTGGCGCTTGGGCTGGCGTGTGCGGCCGTCAGCCTGACGTGGGCGTTTGAGGCGAAGATGAAGCGGATGATTCGGCAGGAGCCTGAAGTGCACACGCAATTTCAAGCCATGCAGCCAGACTGAAGCATGTACTCGGTCAATGTGGGAGCTGGCTTGCCTGCGATGGCGGTGTGTCAGGTGCCAAATTGGCTGGCTGGCCTACCGCTATCGCAGGCAAGCCAGCTCCCACATTTTTGATTGGGTTTACAACCCTTAGCCCAGCAGCGCCTGCTGGCTCTTGCCGAACGTCAAATACTCCACCAACTCCGGCAACGGCAACGGCTTGCTGATCAGGTAACCCTGAGCCTGATCACACCCAAACAGCCGCAACAACGCCAGCTGCTCAGGGGTTTCCACACCCTCGGCGACCACTTCCAGGTTGAGGTTGTGGGCCAGGTTGATCATGGCGTGCACCAGCTTGCGGTTTTCTTCGCGCTCTTCCATGCCGCCGACAAAGCTCTTGTCGATCTTCAGCAAGGCAATCGGCAGGCTATTGAGGTGCACGAACGAGGAAAAACCGGTGCCGAAATCGTCCAGGGAAAACCGCACACCCAGGCGGCCAAGGGCGTCCATGGTCTGCTTGACCAGGTCACTGCGGCGCATCACGGCGGTTTCGGTCAGCTCGAACTCCAGCCACTGCGCCTCCACGCCACGCTCGGCAATCAGCCGGCTCAACGTGGAAAGCAGCTGGCTGTCCTGGAACTGGCGAAACGACAGGTTGACCGCCATGTGCAACGGCGGCAGGCCGCGTTCGCGCAGGTCTTGCATGTCACGCAGGGCGCGGGAGATCACCCAGTAACCCAGCGGCACAATCAGGCCACTCTGTTCGGCCAAGGGCACGAACTCGCTGGGCGGCAACAGACCACGCTCGCCGTGGCGCCAGCGCACCAAAGCTTCCAGGCCGACGATATGCCCGTCGTCCAGGTCCAGGCGCGGCTGGTAATGCAGCTCCAGTTCGTCGCGACGCAACGCACGGCGCAGTTCACTCTCCAGGTCGGCCAGGCTGCGGGCGTTGCGGTTGATGCGTTCATTGAAGATATGAAAGGTGCAGCCCTGAGTACTTTTGGCCTGCTGCATGGCGATGTGCGCGTGCCACATCAGCGGGTCGGCCCCGGCGCGGGCACGGGCGTGTGCCACGCCCAGGCTGCAGCCGATCAGCAGGCTTTCGCCATCCACCCAATACGGCTCGGCCATGGCTTCGGTAATGCGCTCGGCCATCCACTCGGCGCGCTGGGGCGCACGGCGGGTGTCGATCAACAGGGCGAATTCGTCGCTGCCCAGGCGCGCCAGTTGGTCGCCGGCTTCGAGCTGGCTCTTGAGCCGCGAGACCACTTGCAGGATCAAGCGATCGCCAGCCTGATGGCCCAAGGCGTCGTTGGCGTGACGGAAGTTATCGAGGTCCAGATGGCCGAGGGCCAGGCCACGGCCTTCGTTTTCGGCCAGACGCGCTGCCAGCAAGGTCTGGAAACCCTGGCGGTTGGCGATACCGGTGAGCGGGTCCTGTTCGGCCAGGCGCTGCAGGGTGTTTTCCAGCACGCCGCGCTCACGCACGTGGCGCAGGCAGCGGCGCAAGGTATCGGTGCCCAATGCACCAAGGACCAGCCAATCGCTCACGCCCAGCGGTGAAACCAGCGGTTCCTGCTCCAGCAGCAATATGCACGGCAGGCTGCAACGGCCTGGGCCGGGTTGCAGGCTGGGTGTGGTCAATAACACGGCACTGTGGTCGTCATCGAACAGACGGCTCACCGAGTCCCAGTTGGGCGCGCTGACCAGCACAGCCCCATCGCCCATCGGCGCCAGGCACTCGCGCAACAACGCTGCCCACGCTGGCTCATCGGCCAGTAGCAGCAAACGCAAGGGTTCGACAGGCGTAGACAAGCTAGCTCCCTAGACTCTGCAAAATTTTTGGCGGCGGGCATTATGACGCGCGGCCTGATAATCACCAATGATAGGGGTTATCAAATACGACAGCTGCAAGCATTCGTCGTACAAGTGCCCACATCCTGCGGCAAAGTATCAAAACCGGCAAATTTAGATCGAGTGGTACGTCACACCGTCGTTCTAAAGCAGCAGAATCTTGCCAGCCTGTTAAAATGCCCGCCCTTTTGAACAACGACTCCTGAATTTTCTGTATGTCCCGACTCAATCCCCGGCAGCAAGAAGCCGTGAACTACGTCGGCGGCCCTCTATTGGTGCTCGCCGGTGCTGGCTCCGGCAAGACCAGCGTGATCACCCGCAAGATCGCGCACCTGATCCAGAACTGCGGCATCCGTGCCCAGTACATCGTCGCCATGACCTTTACCAACAAGGCCGCGCGCGAAATGAAGGAGCGTGTCGGCACGCTGCTCAAGGGCGGCGAAGGCCGTGGCCTCACGGTGTGTACCTTCCACAACCTGGGTTTGAACATTATCCGCAAGGAGCATGCGCGCCTGGGCTACAAGCCGGGTTTCTCGATCTTCGACGAGACCGATGTGAAGTCGCTGATGACTGACATCATGCAAAAGGAGTACGCAGGCGACGACGGCGTGGATGAGATCAAGAACATGATCGGCGCCTGGAAAAACGACCTGATCCTGCCGCCCCAGGCCCTGGAAAACGCGCGCAACCCCAAGGAACAGACCGCCGCCATCGTCTACACCCACTACCAGCGCACGCTCAAGGCGTTCAACGCGGTGGACTTCGACGACCTGATCCTGTTGCCGGTAAAGCTGTTCGAGGAACACGCCGACATCCTCGAAAAATGGCAGAACAAGGTCCGCTACCTGCTGGTGGACGAATACCAGGACACCAACGCCAGCCAATACCTGCTGGTGAAAATGCTGATCGGCACGCGCAACCAGTTCACCGTGGTAGGCGACGACGACCAGTCGATCTACGCCTGGCGTGGCGCGCGCCCGGAAAACCTGATGTTGCTCAAGGACGACTACCCGTCCCTGAAAGTGGTGATGCTGGAGCAGAACTACCGCTCCACCAGCCGTATCCTGCGTTGCGCCAACGTGCTTATTTCCAACAACCCCCACGAGTTTGAAAAACAACTGTGGAGTGAGATGGGTCACGGCGACGAGATCCGCGTGATCCGCTGCCGCAACGAAGACGCCGAAGCCGAGCGCGTGGCCGTGGAAATCCTCAGCCTGCACCTGCGTACCGACCGGCCCTACAGCGATTTTGCGATCCTGTATCGCGGTAACTACCAGGCCAAACTGATCGAGCTGAAGTTGCAGCACCACCAGGTGCCGTATCGCCTTTCAGGCGGCAACAGCTTTTTCGGACGCCAGGAAGTAAAAGACCTGATGGCCTACTTCCGGCTGATCGTGAACCCGGATGACGACAACGCCTTCCTGCGCGTGATCAACGTGCCGCGTCGGGAAATCGGTTCGACGACCCTGGAAAAGCTCGGTAACTACGCCACCGAACGCAAGATTTCGATGTACGCCGCCACCGACGAAATCGGTCTGGGCGAGCACCTGGACACGCGCTTTACCGATCGCCTGTCGCGCTTCAAGCGCTTCATGGACAAGGTGCGCGAGCAATGCGCCGGCGAAGACCCGATCAGCGCCCTGCGCAGCATGGTCATGGACATCGACTATGAAAACTGGCTGCGCACCAACAGTTCCAGCGACAAGGCTGCGGATTACCGCATGGGCAACGTCTGGTTCCTGATCGAAGCGTTGAAAAACACGCTGGAGAAGGACGAAGAAGGCGAGATGACCGTCGAAGACGCCATCGGCAAGCTGGTGCTGCGCGACATGCTTGAGCGCCAGCAGGAAGAAGAAGACGGCGCCGAAGGTGTGCAGATGATGACCTTGCACGCGTCCAAAGGCCTGGAATTCCCTTACGTGTTCATCATGGGCATGGAAGAGGAAATCCTCCCGCACCGTTCCAGCATTGAAGCCGACACCATCGAAGAGGAACGGCGCCTGGCCTACGTGGGCATTACCCGCGCACGTCAGACACTGGCCTTCACCTTCGCCGCCAAGCGCAAGCAATACGGCGAGATCATCGATTGTGCGCCCAGCCGGTTCCTGGATGAACTGCCGCCGGACGATCTGGCCTGGGAAGGCAATGACGACACCCCGACCGAGGTGAAGGCCGTTCGCGGCAACACCGCCCTGGCGGACATACGCGCGATGTTAAAGCGCTAGAATCGACTACTTTTTAATCTACTTTCGGCGCACACCGCGCCATTAGAGGAAGCTTTCCGTGGAAGCACTGCACAAGAAAATTCGCGAAGAAGGCATCGTGCTTTCCGATCAGGTCCTCAAGGTTGACGCCTTTTTGAACCACCAGATCGACCCGGCGCTGATGAAGTTGATCGGCGACGAATTCGCTGCGCGGTTCAAGGACTCGGGCATCACCAAGATCGTCACCATCGAAGCGTCGGGCATCGCCCCGGCGATCATGACCGGTCTGAACCTGGGTGTACCGGTGATCTTCGCCCGCAAGCAACAGTCCCTCACGTTGACCGAAAACCTGCTGTCGGCGACCGTGTATTCCTTCACCAAGAAGGTCGAAAGCACCGTGGCGATTTCCCCACGGCACCTGACCAGCAGCGACCGCGTGCTGGTGATCGATGACTTTTTGGCCAACGGCAAGGCGTCCCAGGCGCTGATTTCGATCATCAAGCAAGCCGGCGCGACCGTTGCAGGCTTGGGGATTGTGATCGAGAAGTCGTTCCAGGGTGGCCGTGCGGAGCTGGATGCGCAGGGTTATCGGGTGGAGTCGCTGGCGCGGGTGAAGTCGTTGGCCGGTGGCGTCGTCACCTTCATCGAGTAATCACTGCCTGACCTCGATTAAAAATGGGGGAGCTGGCTTGCCAGCTCCCCCATTTGATTTTTGGTGCCTGTCAGTGCGCGGTGGCCTGCAGGCCGGCGAGCAATAAGCGCTGGTACAGATCCTCTTTCAACCCCTCCGGCTGATCCAGCCGCATCCGCTTCAAATGCTCGGGAAACGCCTCCGGCTCCGGCGCATCCAGTGCCGCCCGGCCCAATTCCAGAATCTCCGTCAGCTTGAATTTGCTCTTGAGCCAGTTAAGGGCGCGCAACAGGTCCCGTTCCTCATCGGTAAAATCAGTGCCCAACGGATATTCCGGGAACAACCGGCGATGACGCGCCTGAATGCCCTTGAGCCGCTCCGGCGTATTGTCGGAAAAGCGTGGGTCCAGTTCGAAGTCCTTGGGCAGTTTGCCGGCCTTTTGCGCCTGTTCGATCAGGTCGGTCTGGAAGCGTGAGTCGGTGACCTGAAGCAGCGCCTCGATCACCTTGGCATCCGTCTGACCACGCAAATCGGCAATGCCGTATTCGGTGATGACGATATCCCGCAGGTGCCGCGGGATGGTGCAGTGCCCGTACTCCCAGACGATATTGGAACTGACCTCCCCCGCCGACTCGCGCCAGCTGCGCAGAATCAGGATCGAACGCGCGCCTTCCAGCGCATGGCCTTGCGCAACAAAGTTGTACTGCCCGCCCACGCCGCTGAGTACGCGGCCGTCTTCCAGCTGGTCGGCCACGCCTGCGCCGAGCAATGTCACCATGATCGCGCTGTTGATAAAGCGCGCATCCAGGCGTTGCAGACGCTTGAGTTCCTCCTGCCCGTACAGCTCGTTGATGTAGCTGATGCCGGTCATGTTGAATTCGAGGCGTTTGGCGTGAGTCATTTCCTGCAAACGCTGGTAAAAGCTGCGCGGTCCGAGGAAGAAACCGCCGTGAATGGAAACACCGTCGGGCTGCGCGGCGTCATCCAGGGTGCCGGCGTTGGCCTGCTGCTGGGTCGTCACATCCGGGTAGACCTTGCGCCGAATAATCCCGGCATCAGCCAGCACCAGCAGGCCGTTGACGAACATTTCGCTGCACCCATAAAGGCCGCGGGCAAAGGGCTCGACACCGCCTTCGCGGCTGATTAATGGCGCCCACTGATACACATCCAAGTCCGTCAGCAATAAGCGATAGGCTTCGTTATCGGCCTGGCGCGCCAGCAAGGCGGCGGTCAGCGCATCGCCCATCGAGCCAATGCCAATCTGCAACGTGCCGCCATCGCGCACCAGGGTGCTGGCATGCAAGCCGATAAAGTGGTCTTGAAAGCCGACCGGCATATTCGGTGTGGAGAACAGCGTGGTGCTGTCCTTCTCGTCGATCAGGTAATCGAAGGCGTCCATGCCCAGTTCGGCATCGCCGGGCATATAGGGCAAATCGCTGTGAACCTGGCCGACGACAAGGATGGTGTCGCCTGCTTCGCGGCGCTTGGCAATCATCGGCAGCAGGTCGAGGGTGATATCGGGGTTGCAGCTCAGGCTCAGCCGGTCGGGGTGCTCGGCGCTGCTGGCGACCAATTGCGCCACCAGGTTCAAGCCGGCGGCGTTGATATCGCGGGCAGCGTGGCTGTAGTTGCTGCTGACGTAGTCCTGCTGCGCCGACGTACTGTGCAGCAGGCTGCCGGGCTGCATGAAGAATTGCTGCACGCGGATGTTCTTGGGCAGGCTGTCCTTGTGCAAATCCGCTAGAAAGTCCAGCTCGGGATAATCACCAAATACCCGCTCGATAAAGGGTTCGAGAAAGCGCTTCTGCAACCCGTCACCCAGGGTCGGGCGGCCCAGGGCGAGTGCGGTGTAAATCGTCAGCTCGCGCTCCGGCAGCTTGGCAATACGCCGGTACAGCGCGTTGACGAACAGGTTGGGCTTGCCCAAACCGAGCGGCATGCCCATGTGGATATGCGCCGGCAAGCGCGCCAGTACGTCGTCAACTGCTTGCTCGATTGAACACAACTGCACCATCCGACCCTCCTGAACATTCCGTGATTAGGGGTTGGACCGAGCTTGCCGGGTCTTTGCTGCAATGAACAGCGTCGAAGTACAAATCGCGGGCACAAAAAAGCCGCTGGTCAGCGGCTTTTTGGCGAAGATCGGTTTATTTCAGACCCGACATCTTCTCGATTGCGCCTTTTAGCTCGTCATCCGAGCAGTCCGCGCAAGTGCCTTTGGGCGGCATGGCATTCAGGCCGGTGATGGCCTTGGCCAACAGGCCATCGAGGCCGCCTTGATGATCGGCGCGGTCTTTCCAGGCTGCGGTGTCACCGATTTTTGGTGCACCCAGCAAACCGGTGCCGTGGCATGCATTGCAGTGCTTGGCAATCACGTCATCCGGTGTCTTCGCGCCACCGCCGCCGCCCGCAGTCACGGCAACTTCCATCCCTTTACATTCCTGGCCCTGGACACACACCTGGCCGACAGGCTCCAGGCGCTTGGCAATCTCATCATTGGTCGCAGCTTGAGCGCTGACAGCCCATAGGGCCAGTACGGTTGCTGGTGCAGCCAGCATTTTCATAATTAGGTTCACGCGTTCACCCTCAATGGTGGCTATTCACGCCTGCGGCCACGGTTTCGCAGGCGGCGAAAGTATAACGGTTAGCCCGCCAGGCCGAAACAACCCTATTAAATAAAGGGAGATTCGGCCCCACGGTTACAGCGACGGGTGTGTCTGCAACGCTGGCAGCACGCCTCTTCTGTCAAAAGTTCGCAGGTGTGGCTGCGCTGATTAGTCGCGCAGGCACATCGAACGGGTTGCGAAAACGATGCGGCTTGGTGCTTTCAAAGTAGTAGCTATCGCCGGCTTCGAGCACAAAAGTTTCAAGACCGACCACCAACTCCAAACGACCTTCCACCAGAATCCCGGTTTCTTCGCCTTCGTGGGTGAGCATTTCTTCGCCCGTGTCGGCGCCCGGCGGGTAAATCTCGTTAAGAAACGCAATCGCCCGGCTGGGGTGCGCGCGCCCCACGAGTTTCATGGTGACGGCACCGTCCGAGATGTCGATCAGCTCATTGGCTTTATAGACGATCTGCGTCGGTTTTTCCTGGAGGATCTCCTCGGAAAAGAACTCGACCATGGACATGGGGATGCCGCCCAGCACCTTGCGCAAGGAGCTGATCGAGGGGCTGACACTGTTTTTTTCGATCATCGAAATGGTGCTGTTGGTGACACCCGCGCGCTTGGCGAGCTCACGCTGGGAAAGGCCTTTGAGTTTACGGATGGATTGCAGTCGTTCGCCGACGTCCAATGCAGGAGCCTCCTAGGATTCAGGCTTTGTTGTAATTGAGCGTTATCATGGCGACAGCGTTCAGTATTTACAACACTTGGGCCTAAATCCCGGCAGGCTCCGCTCGTAGGCGCGGCTTAAGCCCCGCAATAGAGCCTTGGCACGCGGCGCAGGTTGCAGAAAATCTGGTAGGGGATAGTCTCGGCAGCCGCCGCGACGTCACTGGCAAGGATATTTTTGCCCCACAGCTCCACGGTGGAGCCGAGCCCGGCCTGGGGAACGTCGGTGAGGTCGACGCAGAGCATGTCCATGGAGACGCGGCCCAGCAACTGGCTGCGCTGGCCTGCCACCAGCACCGGCGTGCCGGTCGGTGCATGGCGCGGGTAGCCGTCGGCATAGCCCATGGCAACCACGCCGACGCGCATCGGTTTTGGCGTGATGAACTTGGCGCCGTAACCGATCGGCTCACCGGCCGGCAGTTCACGCACGCAGATGACTTTCGATTCCAGGGTCATCACCGGCTGCAAACGTGCGGCAATGGCCTGCTCCTCACCAAACGGCGTAGCACCGTAGAGCATGATGCCTGGGCGCACCCAGTCGCTGGACATAGTCGGCCAGCCCATCACCGACGGCGAATTGCGCAGGCTCACTTCGGCCGACAACCCTTGGCGCGCCGCTTCAAACACCGCCACTTGCTCATCACTGCGCACGCAATCGAGCTCATCGGCGCGGGCGAAGTGGCTCATCAGTACGATCCTGGCCACTTTGCCGCTGGCCAGCAGGCGCTGGTACGCCTCGTGGTAATCCTTGGGGTGCAGGCCCACGCGGTGCATGCCCGAGTCGAGCTTGAGCCAAATGGTCAGCGGTTTGCTCAGCCGGGCTTGCTCGATGGCTTCCAACTGCCACAACGAATGCACCACGCACCAAAAATCATGCTCGATGATCAGCGGCAGTTCGTCAGCTTCGAAAAAACCTTCCAGCAGCAATACCGGCGCACGAATCCCGGCAGCCCGCAGCTCCAATGCCTCCTCGATGCACGCCACCGCAAAGCCATCCGCCTCGGCTTCCAGCGCCTGGGCCACACGTACGGCACCATGGCCATAGGCATCCGCCTTGACCACGGCGAGGGCCTTGGCCCCCGTGACTTCAAGGGCCAGTTGGTAGTTATGGCGCAGGGCCTGGAGGTCGATCAGGGCACGGGCAGGACGCATGGCGGCAGGCTTCTAGGCGGTAAAGTGAAGAAAAACCGGCGCCGACTATCAGCCACGGCACCGGGGGAAAAAGCTATGTTTAAGGCAGCGCCGCCACCACGGACAGCTCTACCAGAATTTCCGGTTCGCACAGCTTGGCCTCAACCGTCGCACGGGCCGGAGCCACGCCTTTGGGCAGCCACTTGTCCCACACCGCGTTCATGCCGGCGAAATCGGCGTCGATGTCTTTGAGGTAGATCGTCACCGACAGCAACTTGGTTTTGTCGGTGCCGGCCAGGTCCAGCAAGCGCTCGATATTGGCCAGGGTTTCGCGGGTCTGCTGTTCAATCCCGGCATTCATGTCGTCGCCGACTTGCCCTGCCAGATACACGGTACCGCTGTGAACAACGACCTGGCTCATGCGCTCATTGGTGAGCTGGCGCTGGATTGACATGTTTTGCGGACTCCTGGTGGTTGCTGCCGTAACGGGAAATATCGAGACCTTCGGCGCTGATCTGCGGGGTTTTTTTCGCCATCAGGTCAGCCAGCAAGCGGCCGGAGCCGCACGCCATGGTCCAGCCAAGGGTGCCGTGGCCGGTGTTCAGGAACAGGTTCTTGAACGGGGTGGCGCCGACAATCGGCGTGCCGTCGGGTGTGGTCGGGCGCAGGCCGGTCCAGAAAGTGGCCTCGGTCAAATCGCCGCCCTGAGGATAAAGGTCGTTGACGATCATCTCCAGGGTTTCACGTCGACGAGGGTTCAGCGACAGGTCAAAACCGGCTATTTCAGCCATGCCGCCGACGCGAATGCGGTTGTCGAAGCGGGTGATCGCGACCTTGTAGGTTTCATCCAGAATGGTCGAAGTCGGCGCCATCGCCGGGTTGGTGATCGGCACGGTCAGCGAGTAACCCTTGAGCGGATACACCGGCGCCTTGATCCCCAGCGGCTTGAGCAGCTTGGGCGAGTAACTGCCCAGGGCCAGTACGTAGCGGTCGGCGGTTTCCAGCTTGCCATCGATCCACACGCCATTGACGCGATCACCGGCGTAGTCGAGGCGCTGGATGTCCTGCTCGAAACGGAATTCCACGCCCAATTGCTTGCACATGTCCACCAGACGCGTGGTGAACATCTGGCAGTCGCCGGTCTGGTCGTTGGGCAGGCGCAAGGCGCCGGCGAGGATATCGGTGACGCTGGCCAGGGCTGGCTCAACGCGGGCAATGCCGGCGCGGTCGAGCAGCTCGAACGGCACGCCGGATTCTTTCAATACGGCGATGTCTTTGGCCGCGCCATCCAACTGAGCCTGGGTGCGAAACAACTGGGTAGTGCCGAGGCTGCGGCCTTCGTAGGCAATGCCGGTTTCTGCACGCAATTCGTCGAGGCAATCACGGCTGTACTCGGACAGGCGCACCATGCGCTCTTTGTTCACCGCGTAACGGCTCTGGGTGCAGTTGCGCAGCATCTGCGCCATCCACAGGTACTGATCGATATCGGCGGTGGCCTTGATCGCCAGTGGCGCGTGGCGTTGCAGCAACCACTTGATGGCCTTGAGCGGCACGCCTGGCGCGGCCCATGGCGAGGCATAACCCGGCGACACCTGGCCTGCGTTGGCGAAACTGGTTTCCATGGCAGCGGCGGGCTGACGGTCGACCACAACCACTTCAAAGCCGGCCCGCGCCAAATAGTAGGCACTGGTCACCCCAATGACGCCGCTACCCAAGACCAGAACGCGCATTTTTATATCCTCATCACGGGCTTAGCCGCTGACGTGTGTTATTCGAGCAATGATGGGCGCAGTGTAAAAAACAATGACCAGTGCATTTCACTATATAAATGCCTATATTTGGCGACAATTCTCGGCAAAAACCCTTTTCACAGAGGCGTATCCCCTATGCGTACCAACACCCAGACCAAGCGGGAGCTGGACAAGATCGACCGCAATATCCTGCGTATCCTGCAAACCGATGGGCGTATTTCGTTCACGGAGCTGGGGGAAAAGGTCGGGCTGTCGACCACGCCGTGCACCGAGCGGGTCCGCCGCCTGGAGCGCGAAGGGATCATCATGGGCTACAACGCGCGGCTCAACCCGCAGCATTTGAAGGGGAGTTTGCTGGTATTTGTCGAGATCAGCCTGGATTACAAGTCGGGCGACACCTTTGAGGAATTCCGCCGCGCCGTGCTGAAGCTGCCCCATGTGCTGGAGTGCCACTTGGTGTCAGGCGACTTCGACTACCTGGTGAAGGCGCGGATTTCCGAGATGGCCTCGTACCGCAAATTGCTCGGCGATATCTTGCTCAAACTGCCGCATGTGCGCGAGTCCAAGAGCTATATCGTGATGGAAGAGGTGAAAGAGAGCCTGAACCTGCCGATACCTGACTGACCAAATGACACAACTCGGTCAAATGTGGGAGCGGGCTTGCTCGCGAATGCGGTGTGTCAGCTAAAGCATTTTTTACTGATCCACCGCATTCGCGAGCAAGCCCGCTCCCACATTTTGACCCAGTACATCCGTCAGACCAGTACTTGCCGGGTGCTCGCCATGTACTCATGGATCTGTTTTTCCACCCGAGGGTGAATCAATTCCACCGGCCGCCGCCCATTAGGGCACGGCAAGGTCTTGGTCGTGCCGAACAACCGGCAAATCAGCGGCCGCTCGTCATACACGGTGCAGCCATTCGGCCCCAGGTGCACGCAGTTCAGCTCGTCCATGGCCGCCTCCTGCTCGGCGGCAGTCTTGCGGGGCAGGCGCGACATTTCCTCGGGCGAGGTGGTCACCGGCCCACAGCAGTCGTGGCAGCCGGGGACACACTCGAACGAAGGGATCTGCCTGCGCAGCGCGCTGATTTTCTGGCTGTTGCAACTCATCGAAACACTTACCGAACGGCGAATAGGCGTGGATTCTGACGCAAAACGTGCTGCGCAGACAGCCTCGTCCGACCGCTGTATCCTGCGTCAAATTTTCCAAACAGGGATGCTCCCCATGACCGCCAGCGCCCGGCACACCGCTTCCTACTACGCCGCCAGCAGCGTTTCACAGCCAGACTACCCGGCGTTGATGGGCGAAGTGCGCGCCGATGTGTGCGTGATTGGCGGCGGCTATTCCGGCATAAACACAGCGCTTGAGCTGGCCGAGCGCGGCTTTAGCGTGGTGCTGCTGGAAGCGCGCAAGCTCGGCTGGGGTGCCAGCGGCCGCAACGGCGGGCAGTTGATTCGCGGCGTCGGCCACGGCCTGGACCAGTTCAGCAACGTGATCGGCAGCGACGGCGTGCGCCAGATGAAGCTGATGGGCCTGGAAGCCGTCGAGATCGTGCGCGAGCGGGTCGAGCGCTATCAGATCCCCTGCGACCTGACCTGGGGTTACTGCGACCTCGCCAACAAACCCCGCGATTTGATCGGCCTGGCCGAAGACGCCGAAGAACTGCGCAACCTCGGTTATCGCCATGAAGTCCGTCTGCTGCAAGCCAACGAGATGAGCAGCGTGATCGGCTCCGAGCGCTATGTCGGGGGCATGATCGACATGGGTTCCGGCCATTTGCACCCGCTGAACCTGGCCCTCGGCGAAGCTGCCGCCGCGCAGCAGCTGGGCGTGAAGTTGTTTGAGCAGTCCGAAGTGACGCGCATCGACTACGGCCCCGAGGTCAAGGTGCACACCGCCAAAGGCAACGTGCGCGCCAACACCCTGGTGCTGGCCTGCAACGCTTATCTCAACGGCCTGAACCCGCATTTAAGCGGCAAGGTGCTGCCCGCCGGCAGCTACATCATCGCCACCGAACCCTTGAGTGAAGCCCAGGCCGCCAGCCTGCTGCCGCAGAACATGGCGGTGTGCGATCAACGCGTGACCGTGGATTACTTCCGCCTGTCCGCCGACCGCCGCCTGCTGTTCGGCGGAGCCTGCCACTATTCCGGCCGCGACCCGCAGGACATCGGCGCCTATATGCGCCCCAAAATGCTCAAGGTGTTCCCGCAACTGGCGGACGTGAAGATCGACTACCAATGGGGCGGCATGATCGGCATCGGCGCCAACCGCCTGCCGCAGATCGGCCAGCTGGCCGAACATCCCAATGTGTATTACGCCCAGGCATACGCCGGCCACGGCCTCAACGCCACCCACCTGGCAGGCAAGCTGCTGGCCGAAGCCATCAGCGGCCAACAGCAGGGGCGTTTTGATTTGTTCGCCCAAGTGCCGCACATCACCTTCCCCGGCGGCCAACATCTGCGCTCGCCGCTGTTGGCGCTGGGGATGCTCTGGCACCGCTTCAAAGAGCTGCTCTGATCAGTCGCGCCAGAACGGCTTCATGCCTTCCTGGCGCGCCTGTTCGGCGGTCAACCCGACGTCACGCAGCTGCTCACCGGTCAGGTGCAGCAAGGCTTTGCGCGTGTGGCGGCGGTGCCAGAACAGACTCCAGCGGCTGATATCGCGCGGCGCCTTCGCCCGCGCCTGCCCTGCCTGCAATTGCTGACTGTGTAACATCAGCCGCACATCGCTCATGCCGTTCATCGTGTTGCCCCTCATTTGCCTGTTGCCATGAGTGACTAGGATGGGCGCCCAGGCAAAACCATTACAGATTCAACCCGCCTTTATTAAATCCATACAGATACTGCCCATGAAGGGCTGAATCCTGTATTTTTCGCCTATCTGTACTGGTCCCCTCGGAGCGATCACCATGACCCTCTACGTCAACCTCGCCGAATTACTGGGCACGCGCATCGAGCAGGGCTTCTATCGCCCCGGCGATCGCTTGCCATCCGTGCGGGCCTTGAGCGTGGAACACGGGGTGAGCCTGAGCACAGTGCAACAAGCCTATCGCTTGCTCGAAGACAACGGCCTGGCAATGCCAAAGCCCAAGTCGGGCTACTTTGTGCCGGTCGGACGCGAGTTGCCGGCGCTGCCGGAAATCGGCCGCCCGGCACAGCGCCCGGTGGAAATCTCGCAGTGGGACCAGGTGCTGGAGCTGATTCGCGCCGTGCCGCGCAAAGACGTCATACAGATGGGCCGCGGCATGCCGGATGTATTGTCGCCGACCATGAAGCCCCTGCTGCGCAGCCTGGCCCGCGTGAGCCGACGCCAGGACCTGCCGGGGCTGTATTACGACAATATCCTTGGCTGTATGGAGTTGCGTGAGCAGATCGCCCGACTGTCTCTGGATTCCGGCTGCCAGCTGACTGCCGAAGATATCGTGATCACCACCGGCTGCCATGAGGCGCTGTCTGCCAGCATTCACGCGATTTGCGAGCCTGGGGATATTGTCGCAGTCGACTCGCCAAGCTTTCACGGCGCCATGCAGACCCTCAAAGGCCTGGGTATGAAGGCGCTGGAAATCCCCACCGACCCCATCACCGGTATCAGCCTCGAAGCACTGGAGCTGGCGTTGGAACAGTGGCCGATCAAGGTCATCCAGCTGACGCCCAACTGCAATAACCCGCTGGGCTACATCATGCCCGAGGCACGCAAACGCGCGCTGCTGACCCTGGCCCAGCGTTTTGACGTGGCGATTATTGAAGACGATGTGTATGGCGAATTGGCCTACAGCTACCCGCGCCCACGCACGATCAAATCCTTCGACGAAGATGGCCGCGTGCTGCTGTGCAGCTCGTTCTCGAAAACCCTGGCACCCGGCCTGCGCATCGGCTGGGTGGCGCCGGGGCGTTATCTGGAGCGGGTGCTGCACATGAAATACATCAGCACCGGTTCCACGGCGACGCAACCGCAGATCGCCATCGCCGAGTTTCTCAAAAACGGCCACTTCGAACCGCATTTGCGGCGCATGCGCACCCAATACCAGCGTAATCGCGACTTGATGCTCGATTGGGTCAGCCGTTATTTCCCCGCAGGCACCCGTGCCAGCCGGCCCCAAGGCAGCTTCATGCTGTGGGTGGAACTGCCGGAAGGCTTTGATACCTTGAAACTCAACCGCGTGCTGGTGGAACAAGGCGTACAGGTGGCAGTGGGCAGCATCTTTTCCGCCTCCGGCAAATACCGTAATTGCCTGCGCATGAACTACGCTGCCAAGCCAACGCCGCAGATCGAAGAGGCAGTGCGCAAGGTCGGCGCCGCCGCGATGAAGATGCTCGCCGAGGTGACCGACTGACCTTTCCCCGCAATCTACCGTCATATCCCACAACCGCCCCGACCTGGAAGCAGTGCCCTTGATGATTCGACGGCTTTTACCGTTTTTGCTGCTGAGCGCCCTGGCCCTGGCCGGCTGCGCCACGGTCGATGCACCGCGCATCCCCAGCGACGCCCTGCCTGCGGCGCAATCCTCGTTCGGCCGCTCGATCCAGGCCCAGGCGGCGCCGTACCAGGGTCGTTCGGGCTTTCGATTGCTGCCCAATAGCAGCGAAGCCTTCATGGCCCGTGCCGAGCTGATCCGCAATGCCCAGAGCAGCCTCGACCTGCAGTACTACATCGTGCACGACGGCATCAGCACGCGCATGCTCGTGGATGAACTGCTCAAGGCCGCCGACCGTGGCGTGCGCATCCGCATCCTGCTGGACGACACCACCAGCGACGGCCTCGATCAGGTTATTGCCACCCTCGCCGCCCACCCGCAGATCCAGATTCGCCTGTTCAACCCGCTGCACCTGGGCCGCAGCACCGGCGTGACACGGGCGATGGGCCGGCTGTTCAACCTGTCGCTGCAACACCGGCGCATGCACAACAAGCTGTGGCTGGCGGATAACAGCGTGGCCATTGTCGGCGGGCGCAACCTGGGCGATGAGTATTTCGATGCCGAGCCCAACCTCAACTTCACCGATATCGACATGCTCAGCGTCGGCCCGGTGGCCGAGCAGCTCGGGCACAGCTTTGATCAGTACTGGAACAGCGCGCTGAGCAAGCCCATCGACGATTTCGTCTCAAGCACCCCATCCAGGGGCGACCTGAACGCCGCACGCGCACGCCTGCAAGATTCGCTGGCCGAGTCGCGTCAGCAGAATCACGCCCTCTACAACCGCTTGCGCACTTACCAGACACAACCGCGCATGGACATCTGGCGCCGCGAGCTGATCTGGGCCTGGAACCAGGCGCTGTGGGATGCGCCGAGCAAAGTGCTGGCCAAGGCCGACCCCGATCCACGCTTGCTGTTGACCACCCAACTGGCACCGGAGCTGGAGGGCGTCAGCCATGAGCTGATGATGATTTCGGCGTATTTCGTACCGGGGCAACCCGGGCTGGTGTACCTGACCGGGCGCGCCGATGCGGGTGTATCAGTCAGCCTGCTGACCAATTCCCTCGAAGCCACCGACGTACCCGCCGTGCACGGCGGCTATGCACCCTATCGCAAGGCGTTGCTGGAACACGGCGTGAAACTCTACGAGCTGCGCCGCCAACCGGGCGATGCGGGCGGTGGCAGTGGCCCGCACCTGTTTCGCCGAGGCGCTTTCCACGGCTCGGACTCCAGCCTGCACAGCAAGGCAATGATCTTTGATCGGCAAAAGTCGTTTATCGGCTCGTTCAACTTCGACCCGCGCTCGGTGCTGTGGAACACCGAAGTCGGGGTGCTGGTGGACAGCCCCGAGCTGGCGGAACACGTGCGCAACCTGGCGCTGCAAGGCATGGCGCCGGCGTTGAGCTATGAGGCGAAGCTGCAAAATGGCCAGGTGGTGTGGGTGACCGAGGATAACGGCCAATTGCACACCCTGACACGGGAACCGGGCAGTTGGTGGCGCAGGTTTAATGCGTGGTTCGCCACCAGTGTTGGCCTGGAACGCATGCTGTAAGAACGACATGGTTCAACTGTGGGAGCCGGGCTTGCCCGCGATGGCGGAGTGTCAGGCGCCATTTGGGCAAGCTGGCACACCGCTATCGCAGGCAAGCCAGCTCCCACAGTTGATTGCATTTCAAGGTTTAAGCAGGCTGTGCGGCGCCGAATGCGCCCTGGCGCAGCAGCAACACCACCAGCCCCAGCGCCCCGGCCGCCATCAGCAACGGCAGCGCATGCCCGCTGATCCATTGGCTGCCCGCCCCGGCTACCAGCGGGCCGATCAGGCAACCGATGCCCCACAGCTGCGCCACATGGGCATTGGCGCGCACCAGCGCGTCGTCGCGATAACGCTCACCGATCAGGATCAGCGACAAGGTGAACAACCCACCGGCGCTGGCGCCAAAGATCACCCACACCGGCCATATCAATTGCGTATGCAGCAGCAATGGAATCGCCAGGCTTGAGGCCAGCAACAACACCGCGCAGCTCAAGAACAAGGTGCGGCGCGGCAGGTAGTCGGCCAAAGCACCAATGGGCAATTGCAACAGCGCATCACCGACCACCACGGTGCTGACCATGGCCAAGGCAATCTCGGCAGTGAAACCCTGCTGCAGGCAATACACCGGCAGCAGCGTCAGAATCATCGCCTCGAACGCGGCGAACAAGGCCACCGCCCAGGCAATTGCCGGCAAAGTCAGGCAGAAGCGCCACAGGTCACTGAAGGTCACGCTGAAGGACTCGGCGGTTGGAGCGCCGGAACGCCCCAGCAGCAACAGCGGCGCGACCACCAACAAGCCAACGCCCACCCAGAAGCCATAGTCATGGTCAGTGCCGAGTACGCCCAGCAGCAGCGGGCCCGACAGCTGGCTCAAGGCATAGCTGCAGCCGTACAGCGCCACCAGGCGGCCACGCCATTGCTCAACCACCAACTGGTTGATCCAGCTTTCACCCAGGATAAACACGATGGTCAGGATCACGCCGATCATCAGCCGCAGCACCAGCCACACCGGGTAGCTTGGCAGTATTGCCAGTAAGCCGATGGAGATGGCACCGGCCCACAAGCACAGGCGCATCAGGTTGGCGGTGCCCAGCCACGAGGCCATCCGGCTGGAGACCTTCGCGCCGAGCAGTACGCCAAAAGCCGGCATGGCGGCCATCACGCCAATGGCGAAGCTGCCATAGCCCCAGCCTTCGAGACGCAGGGACACCAGTGGCATGCTCACGCCCAAGGCCAGGCCGACGCTGAGGACAGAGGCCAGCACGGCGAAATAAGTCGCCCAACGCATTTCCACGCTCCTGTGGATAATTATCAAGATCACACAAAACAGTGTGGGAGCGGGCTTGCTCGCGAATGCGGTGTGTCAGTCAAAACAACTGCGACTGTCATACCGCATTCGCGAGCAAGCCCGCTCCCACATTTTTAACCGCGGTAATGCCTGAAAGTTACAGCTTGATCCAGGTCGATTTCAGCTCGGTGTACTTGTCGAACGCATGCAGCGACTTGTCGCGACCGTTACCCGACTGTTTGAAACCACCAAACGGCGCGGTCATGTCGCCGCCATCGTATTGGTTGACCCACACGCTACCGGCGCGCAAGGCTTTGGCAGTCAGGTGCGCCTTGGAAATATCAGCGGTCCACACGGCTGCGGCCAGGCCATAAACGGTGTCGTTGGCAATGGCGACTGCTTCTTCGGCGCTGTCGAAAGTGATCACCGACAGCACTGGGCCGAAGATTTCTTCCTGGGCGATCTTCATGGCGTTGGTCACGCCGTCGAAAATCGTCGGCTCCACATAGGTGCCACCGGTTTCTTGCAGGGTGCGCTTGCCGCCCGCCACCAGCTTGGCGCCGTCGGCATGGCCAGCTTCGATGTACGACAGCACGGTGTTCATCTGCTGGGTGTCCACCAAGGCACCGACGTTGGTCGCCGGGTCCAGCGGGTTGCCTGGCTTCCAGCCCTTGAGAGCCTCGATCACCAGCGGCAGGAATTTATCCTTGATGGAGCGCTCGACCAGCAGGCGCGAGCCGGCGGTGCAGACTTCACCCTGGTTGAAGGCGATGGCGCCCGCGGCAGATTCGGCGGCGGCTTGCAGGTCCGGCGCATCAGCAAACACGATATTCGGGCTCTTGCCGCCCGCTTCCAGCCACACGCGCTTCATGTTCGACTCGCCGGAGCGGATCAACAGTTGCTTGGCGATTTTTGTGGAACCGGTAAACACCAGGGTGTCGACGTCCATGTGCAGCGCCAGCGCGTTGCCGACGGTGTGACCGTAGCCCGGCAGCACGTTCAACACGCCTTTTGGAATGCCGGCTTCAACCGCCAGGGCCGCGATGCGGATGGCCGTCAGTGGGGATTTTTCGGACGGCTTGAGGATCACCGAGTTACCGGTGGACAGCGCAGGGCCGAGTTTCCAGCACGCCATCATCAGCGGGAAGTTCCACGGCACGATAGCACCCACTACGCCGACCGGCTCGCGGGTCACCAGGCCCAACTGGTTGTGCGGGGTGGCGGCGACTTCGTCGTAAATCTTGTCGATCGCCTCGCCGCTCCAGCTAAGGGCGTTGGCGGCGCCAGGCACGTCAATTCCCAGGGAGTCGGAAATCGGCTTGCCCATGTCCAGGGTTTCGAGCAGCGCCAGCTCTTCGGCATTGGCGTTGAGCAGCGCGGCGAAACGGATCATGACGGCTTTGCGCTTGGCCGGCGCCAGGCGCGACCAGACACCGGAATTGAACGTCGCGCGGGCGTTTTCGACAGCACGCTGGGCGTCGGCGGCGTCACAGCTGGCAACGGTGGTCAGCAAGCGGCCATCGACCGGGCTGATGCATTCGAACGTGTCACCGGAAACAGCAGCGGTGTACTCACCATTGATGTAGGCGCGGCCTTCGATCTTCAGATCCTTGGCGCGTTGTTCCCAATCGGCACGGGTCAGGGTGGTCATGCGAGTGTCCTCCTCTTATTGAATACAAGGGCCAGGTGATGTCCCCCGGCAGCCTCAAAGAATTCTTGCCCGGCCAGCCTGCTGTTCGGCTCAAGGCAGCTGCCACCCTAAACCAGCGGCTGGGGGTGTTTCAATATATTTGACATAACGGCGGTAAACGCCCTTGCGATGTTCATTTTAATAAACATAGACTTTGGGCTCTCCAACCGCAGGCCAGACGGGACACGCACATGAGCATCCAGGATATCGTCGACTTCAGCCAAGCCAACACCACCCCGGAACGCTATCGCCCGGCCGCCGAAAAAATCCTCAAGGGCGACCCCGAGCAGACCCTTTATAACCACTACAACAGCCCGTGCGGTCAGATGAGCGCAGGCGTGTGGGAAGGTGAAGTCGGGCAGTGGAAGGTCAATTACAGCGAGCATGAGTATTGCGAGATTGTGCAGGGGGTTTCGGTACTGCGTGATGCCGATGGCAATGCCAAGACCTTGCGTGCCGGCGACCGCTTCGTGATCCCTGCCGGGTTCAGCGGCACCTGGGAAGTGCTGGAGCCGTGCCGCAAGATCTACGTAGTGTTCGAGCAGAAAGCCTGATCAGCACATTTCAGACAAAAAAAAGCCCGTCTCGTGAGAGACGGGCTTTTTTTCACAAGGAAGAAAATCAATTACTTGATTTTGCCTTCTTTGTAGATCACGTGCTTGCGAACGCGCGGGTCGAACATTTTCTTTTCGAGCTTGTCCGGGGTAGTACGCTTGTTCTTGTCGGTAGTGTAGAAGTGACCAGTACCGGCGCTAGAGATCATTCGAATCAATTCACGCATGATAAAGCTCCTTAAATCTTGCCAGCGGCGCGGATTTCGGCCAGCACGACAGTGATGCCACGCTTGTCGATGATACGCATGCCTTTGGCAGATACACGCAGGCGAACAAAACGTTTCTCTTCTTCAACCCAGAAGCGGTGATGCTGCAGGTTCGGCAGGAAACGACGACGGGTTTTGTTATTTGCGTGGGAAATGTTATTCCCAGTCACCGGACCCTTACCGGTAACTTGACAGACTCTCGACATGCCTCAGCCCTCTAAAACCACATGCCCAACCCGGCATGGGTTGGCCGCTTAATCTCTCAGTCATTTGGCGCCAGGCGCCGCGTTTCTTTAAGGGTCTTACCGGCTACACCTACAGTGAAGGAACCGGGCCCCTAGAAAAGAGCGCTGCTTTATACCAGAAAGACCCTGATGCAACAACAGCCCGTGTGTTTTTACCGGCGTAAATCTTGGCAATAGATGCCCGAACCGTTGCCAGGAGGGGCCGCTGCAACAGCCGACCACTCGTCGCACAGAATGATTTACCGCGCCCGCCGGCACACAAAAGTGCAAGACGAAACGCGCTGAGGCGCCATCAAAACAGCATTCGCGCCAAAAGCACAGGCAAAAATGGGCTAGTCATTTATCAATCAGACCACTACGGTAGGCTTTTTCCAGACTGCACTCGCAGATGGGCCTTCGATCTGCAAAGGAAACCGAATATGCGCCTCGCTGCCCTACCCCTGTTGCTCGCCCCTCTATTTATCGCGCCGCTGGCCTCTGCGGCCACTAATTTGAGCGTTTGTACCGAGGCCAGCCCCGAAGGGTTCGATGTGGTGCAGTACAACTCGCTGACCACCACCAATGCCTCGGCCGACGTGCTGATGAACCGCCTGGTGGACTACGACGCCACCGCCGGCAAACTGGTGCCGAGCCTGGCGGACAGCTGGGAAGTGTCGCCGGACGGGCTGGTGTACACCTTCAAGCTGCACCCTGACGTGAAATTCCACCGCACCGAGTATTTCACCCCAAGCCGCACCCTGACGGCCGAAGACGTGCGCTTCAGTTTTGAGCGCATGCTCGACCCGGCCAACCCATGGCACAAGATCGCCCAGAGCGGCTTCCCCCATGCGCAGTCGCTGCAATTGCCCACACTGGTCAAGAAGATCGACGCCCTGGACCCATTGACCGTGCGCTTCACCCTGGATCACGCCGATTCCACTTTCCTCGCCGCGTTGAGCATGGGTTTTGCCTCGATCTACCCGGCCGAATACGCCGACAAGCTGCTCAAGGCCGGCACGCCCGAAAAACTCAACAGCCAGCCAATCGGCACCGGCCCGTTCGTGTTTGTACGGTTCCAGAAAGACGCCGTAGTCCGCTATAAAGCCAACCCGGATTACTTTGCCGGCAAACCGGCTGTGGATAACTTGATCTTCGCCATCACCCCGGATGCCAACGTGCGCCTGCAAAAGCTGCACCGCGATGAATGCCAGATCGCCCTGTCACCCAAGCCACTGGATGTGGGTGAGGCCGAAAAAGATCCCGCGCTCAAAGTAGAAAAAACCCCGGCCTTCATGACCGCATTCGTCGCGATCAACAGCCAGCACCCGCCGCTGGACAAGCCCGAAGTGCGCCAGGCGATCAACCTGGCTTTCGACAAAGGCAGCTACCTCAAGGCCGTATTTGAAGGCACCGCCGAAGCGGCCAATGGCATTTACCCACCCAATACCTGGAGCTACGCCAAGGACTTGCCGGGTTATCCACAGGACATCGCCAAGGCCAAAACGCTGCTGGAAAGAGCCGGACTCAAGAATGGCTTCAAGACCACCATCTGGACTCGCCCCACCGGCAGCCTGCTGAACCCCAACCCCAACCTCGGCGCTCAGTTGCTGCAAGCGGACCTGGCCAAGGTCGGCATCCAGGCCGAGATTCGCGTGATCGAGTGGGGCGAACTGATCCGCCGCGCCAAAGCCGGCGAACATGACCTGTTGTTCATGGGCTGGGCCGGTGACAATGGCGACCCGGATAACTTCCTCACCCCGCAGTTCTCGTGCGCAGCGGTAAAATCCGGCACCAACTTCGCCCGCTACTGCGACCCGACCCTGGACAAGCTGATCAGCGCCGGCAAGACCACCAGTGAACAAGGTGTGCGCAGCAAGCTCTACCAACAGGCCCAGGCACAGATTCAGCAGCAGGCCCTGTGGCTGCCATTGGCGCACCCCACTGCGTTCGCTCTGGCACGCAAGAATATCAATGGCTATCAGGTGAGCCCATTTGGGCGCCAGGACTTCTCCAAGGTCAGCGTCAAGCCTTGAGAGCCGGCCCCGTCCCAATGGGCGGGGCTATAACCACCCGTATTCCGCCATCGACAGCGGGTCGCCATCGCCCACGATGATGTGGTCGAGCACCCGCACATCCACCGACTCCAAGGCCTTCTGCAATATCTTGGTTAATTTTCGATCAGCCGCACTCGGTTCGACGCTCCCGGACGGATGGTTATGGCACAGGATCAGCGCCGCCGCGTTGTAAGCGAGCGCGCGCTTGACCACTTGTCGCGGATAAACGATGGCCGTGTCGATGGTGCCCTCAAACAGCGCCTCAAAGCCCAGCACCCGGTGCTTTGAGTCAAGAAACAGGCAGCCGAATATCTCGTGGGGCTCGTGGCGCAGCAACGCCTTAAGGTACTCACGTACGGCCAGCGGGCTTTCCAGTACCGAGTCGTCACGCAAGCGTTCGGCCATATGCCGCCGAGACATTTCCAGCACCGCCTGCAACTGGGCAAATTTCGCCGGCCCCAGCCCCAAGTGCTGGCTGAACAGGGTCTGGCTGGCCTCCAACAGCGGGCGCAGACCACCGAATTGCGCCAATAGATGGCGCGCCAGGTCGACTGCGCTTCTGCCGGAAACCCCGGTACGCAGGAAGATCGCCAACAACTCGGCATCCGAAAGACTCGCCGCGCCCCATTCCAAAAGCTTCTCCCGTGGGCGTTCCGCCACAGGCCAATCGCGAATACTCATCCCGCCTCCCTCTGCACGCGCGCCGCTGTTGCCTGGCGGTCGCTGTGTTATCTTAAGCCCTCTTTTTTGCATGTGATTTCCCCTGGGGAGGGGGCATCGCAGGCGTCACTGAACCGGCATCACTGAACTGGAAAGGCAAACCAATGCAGCGTCTGTATCGGAAACGCATCGTTCTCGGCGTCGGCGGCGGCATTGCCGCCTACAAGAGCGCAGAACTGGTTCGCAGGCTCCTGGACCAGGGCGCCGAAGTGCGCGTGGTCATGACCCGTGGTGGCAGTGAGTTCATCACCCCGCTGACCATGCAGGCCCTGTCTGGCCACCCGGTTCACCTGGACCTGTTGGACCCGGCGGCCGAAGCCGCCATGGGCCACATCGAGCTGGCCAAATGGGCCGACCTGGTGTTGATCGCCCCGGCCACCGCCGACCTGATCGCCCGCCTGGCCCAGGGCATCGCCGATGACCTGCTGACCACTCTGGTACTGGCCACCGACGCCACCGTCGCCATCGCACCGGCCATGAACCAGGCCATGTGGCGCGACCCGGCCACCCAGGCCAACACCCAACTCCTGCAAAGCCGTGGCCTCAAAGTGTTTGGCCCGGCTTCGGGCAGCCAGGCCTGTGGCGACGTGGGCATGGGCCGCATGCTTGAGGCCACCGACCTCGCGCTGTGCGCCGCCGAGTGCTTTCAGCACCTGGCTCTCACGGGCAAACATGTGCTGATTACCGCCGGCCCGACCCAGGAAAACATCGACCCGGTGCGTTACATCACCAACCATAGCTCAGGAAAAATGGGCTTTGCCTTGGCCGAAGCCGCGGTCGAGGCAGGCGCACGCGTCACCCTGATCACCGGCCCGGTGCACTTGCCAACACCCGATCGCGTCACGCGAATCGACGTAGTCAGCGCCCGGGACATGCTGGCGGCCTGTGAAGCGGCCATTCCCTGCGACCTGTTTATCGCCTCGGCAGCGGTTGCAGACTACCGCCCGGAAGTTGTCGCCCCGCAAAAGCTTAAGAAGGACCCTACAAGCGGCGACGGCCTGCTCCTGCAAATGGTGCGCAACCCGGACATCCTCGCCACCATCGCCACGCGCCCGGACCGTCCATTCAGCGTCGGTTTCGCCGCCGAAACCGAGCACTTGCTGGACTACGCCGCACGCAAGTTGAAAGACAAAAACCTCGACTTGATCGTTGCCAATGATGTCGCCAACCCGAGCATAGGCTTCAACAGCGAGGAAAACGCCTGCAGCGTGATCGACCGCGAGCTGCACGCCACCCTTTTCGCCCAGACCAGCAAGGGCAAGATTGCCCGTCAACTGATCTCATTTATCGCCCAACGGCTGAACCAGGTTTAATTTACATGCACGCTTTGCAAGCCAAGATCCTCGACCCACGCATCGGCAACGAATTTCCTCTGCCGGCCTACGCCACTCCAGGCTCCGCCGGCCTGGACCTGCGCGCCATGCTCAAGCAAGACACCGTGCTTGAGCCGGGCCAGACAATCCTGATTCCTACCGGCCTGTCGATCTACGTCGGCGACCCAGGCCTGGCGGCATTGATCCTGCCGCGCTCCGGCCTGGGCCACAAACATGGCATCGTGCTGGGCAACCTCGTAGGCCTGATCGATTCGGACTATCAGGGCGAATTGATGGTGTCGTGCTGGAACCGTGGCAACACCGCGTTCAACATCGCTGTCGGCGAGCGCATCGCCCAGTTGGTGCTGGTACCGGTGGTACAGGCACACTTCGAACTGGTGCAGGAGTTCGACGAAACTCAGCGCGGCGCAGGTGGTTTTGGGCATTCCGGCAGCCACTGACTAAGCTGAACCTTGCCGGACGCATTTGTCCGGCAAGACGCCACCGCATGGCTATTCAGGATGAAGAATGTGCGGATTTATTCAGCGAGATTTCCATAATGAAATCAATGCATTACGCATTTTCCGAAAGTGCATCGACACGCCGATGGCATTTTTGCACCACGAACTCTCTGCCGAAAACACCGTCATACCCTTCAGTTTGAGCCTGCCGGTCAGCCACTTTAAGGCCAGCTTTGCCCCCTTCAGATGGAGTTCACCCCCGCGATGAGTACCGCAGCCCGAGTAGCCCCGACATTCCCCGACAGCATCTTCCGCGCCTACGACATTCGTGGCGTCGTGCCCAAGACCCTGACCGCCGAAACCGCCTACTGGATCGGCCGCGCCATCGGTGCCCAGAGCCTGGCCCAGGGCGAGCCCAATGTCTCGGTAGGCCGTGATGGCCGCTTGTCCGGCCCGGAGTTGGTGGAACAACTGATCCAGGGCCTCGCCGACAGCGGTTGCCACGTCAGCGACGTCGGCCTGGTGCCGACACCGGCGCTGTACTACGCGGCCAACGTACTGGCCGGCAAATCAGGGGTGATGCTCACCGGCAGCCATAACCCGTCGGACTACAACGGCTTCAAGATCGTGATCGCCGGTGACACCCTGGCCAACGAACAGATCCAGGCCCTGCACGATCGCCTCAAGACCAACGACCTGACCAGCGGCAAAGGCAGTGTCACCAAAGTCGACATCCTGCAACGCTACTCTGACCAGATCACCGGCGACGTCAAACTCGCGCGCCGCCTGAAAGTGGTGGTGGACTGCGGCAACGGCGCGGCTGGCGTGATCGCTCCGCAACTGCTCGAAGCCCTCAACTGTGAAGTGATCCCGCTGTTCTGCGACGTCGACGGCAACTTCCCCAACCATCACCCGGACCCAGGCAAGCCTGAAAACCTGGTGGACTTGATCGCCAAGGTCAAGGAAACCGGCGCCGACGTGGGCCTGGCTTTCGACGGTGACGGCGACCGTGTTGGCGTGGTGACCAACACCGGCGAAAACGTGTTCGCCGACCGCCTGCTGATGCTGTTTGCCCGTGACGTGGTGGCGCGCAACGCCAACGCCGAAATCATCTTCGACGTGAAGTGCACCCGCCGCCTCACGCCGTTGATCAAGGAATATGGCGGTCGCCCGCTAATGTGGAAGACCGGTCATTCGTTGATCAAAAAGAAAATGAAGGAAACCGGCGCACTGTTGGCCGGTGAAATGAGCGGCCACGTGTTCTTCAAAGAGCGCTGGTTCGGTTTTGACGACGGCATTTACAGCGCCGCCCGCCTGCTGGAGATCCTCAGCAAGGAAAAATCCACGGCGCAGGAGCTGTTTCAGACCTTCCCGAACGATATTTCTACGCCAGAGATCAATATACATGTGACCGAGGAGAGCAAATTCAGCATCATTGACGCACTGCACGATGCGCAATGGGGCGAAGGCGCCAACCTGACCACCATTGATGGTGTGCGAGTCGATTACGCCAAAGGCTGGGGCCTGGTTCGCGCATCCAACACCACGCCGGTGCTGGTCCTGCGCTTCGAGGCGGATACCGAGGCGCAGTTGCAGCGCATCAAGGACGTGTTCCACGCCCAGTTGAAACGTGTTGCCCCTGATCTCCAATTACCGTTCTGATTTTTTACCGGAGCCCTGAATGACCCTCGAACGCGAAGCCGCTGCCAATACTGCCAAGGTCCTGTCCGAAGCGTTGCCTTACATTCGACGCTACGTCGGCAAGACGCTGGTGATCAAGTACGGCGGCAATGCCATGGAAAGCGACGAGCTGAAAACCGGTTTTGCCCGCGACATCGTGTTGATGAAAGCCGTGGGGATCAACCCGGTGGTCGTCCATGGTGGCGGCCCGCAAATCGGCGACCTGCTCAAGCGCTTGTCGATCGAGAGCCACTTCATCGATGGCATGCGCGTCACTGACGCGCAAACCATGGACGTGGTGGAAATGGTCCTGGGTGGCCAGGTCAACAAGGACATCGTCAACCTGATCAACCGCCACGGCGGCAGCGCCATCGGCCTGACCGGCAAGGACGCGGAGCTGATCCGCGCGAAAAAACTGACGGTGACCCGCCAGACGCCGGAAATGACCCAGCCGGAAATCATCGACATCGGCCAGGTAGGCGAAGTGATCGGCATCAACACCGACTTGCTCAACCTGTTGGTCAAGGGCGATTTCATTCCGGTGATCGCGCCAATCGGCGTGGGCGCCAACGGTGAGTCCTACAATATCAACGCCGATCTGGTGGCCGGTAAGGTGGCTGAAGCACTGAAAGCCGAGAAGCTGATGCTGCTGACCAACATCGCCGGCCTGATGGATAAGGAAGGCAAGGTGTTGACCGGTTTGACCACTCAACAAGTGGACGAACTGATCGCCGATGGCACCATCTACGGCGGCATGCTGCCGAAGATCCGCTGCGCGCTGGAAGCCGTGCAAGGCGGCGTGGGCAGCTCGCTGATCCTGGATGGCCGCGTGCCGAATGCGATCCTGCTGGAAATTTTCACCGATACCGGTGTGGGCACGCTGATCAGTAACCGCAAACGTCCTTAAACGGCGAAAACAAAAGGCCCCGCTCAATCCAGTTGAGCGGGGCCTTTTGTGGGTACTCGGTCCAAATGTGGGAGCGGGCTTGCTCGCGAAAGCGGTGGGTCAGTCACCGGATATGTTTCTGACCCACCGTATTCGCGAGCAAGCCCGCTCCCACACAAGCCCGCTCCCACAGGTGTTCCGTGTCAGACGCCGAATTGCTCGCGATACGCACGCACCGCCGGCAAATGCTGCTTGAGCTGCGCGTCATCTTCCAGGTATTGCAGCACCTGGTTCAGCGACACGATGCTCACCACCGGAATACCGAAATCACGCTCCACTTCCTGGATTGCCGACAGCTCACCGTTGCCGCGCTCCTGGCGGTTCAGCGCGATCAGCACGCCGGCGGCCTTGGCGCCTTCCTGGGACGCGATGATCTGCATCACTTCACGGATGGCGGTACCGGCGGTGATCACGTCATCGATGATCAGCACGTCGCCCTTGAGCGGGGCACCGACCAGGCTGCCGCCTTCGCCATGGGCCTTTGCCTCTTTGCGGTTGAAGCACCATGGCAAATCCAGCTCATGATGTTCAGCCAAAGCCACCGCCGTAGCGGCCGCCAAAGGGATGCCCTTGTAGGCTGGGCCGAACAGCACGCCGAAGGAAATACCGCTGTCGACGATGGCGGCCGCGTAGAAACGACCCAACTGAGCGAGGGCCGAACCCGAGTTGAACAAGCCTGCATTGAAGAAGTAAGGGCTGGTACGCCCGGACTTCAACGTGAACTCACCGAAGCGTAAAACGCCGCGATCGATGGCAAAACGAATGAAATCGCGTTGATACGCCTGCATGAAAAAAGCCTCAGATACCACGGATTTAGCTAATTAGGTAGACGGCGTGTATCATACACGCACGCGATTTTTGGGGCCATTTATGCGGATCATCAGTGTGAACGTCAATGGTATTCAGGCTGCAGTCGAGCGTGGTTTGCTCAGTTGGCTGCAAGCACAGAATGCCGACGTCATCTGCCTGCAGGACACCCGCGCCTCCGCCTTTGAACTGGACGACCCAGCCTTCCAACTGGATGGCTACTTCCTTTATGCCTGTGATGCCGAAGTCCCTGCCCAAGGTGGCGTGGCTCTGTACTCACGGTTGCAACCCAAGGCGGTCATCAGCGGCCTCGGCTTCGAGACAGCCGACCGCTACGGGCGCTACCTGCAAGCCGATTTCGACAAGGTCAGCATCGCGACCTTGCTGCTTCCTTCGGGGCAGAACGGCGATGAAGACTTGAACCAGAAGTTCAAGCTAATGGACGATTTCGCCCGTTATCTGGATAAACAGCGACGCAAACGTCGCGAGTACATTTACTGTGGCTCGCTGTACGTGGCGCAACAGAAGCTGGATATCAAGAACTGGCGCGACAGCCAGCAATCCCCGGGTTTCCTGGCGCCTGAACGGGCCTGGATGGACGAGATTGTCGGCAACATGGGCTATGTGGATGCCCTGCGCGAAGTCAGCCGTGAAGGCGACCAGTACAGCTGGTGGCCGGATAACGAACAGGCTGAGATGCTCAACCTGGGCTGGCGTTTCGACTACCAGTTGCTGACCCCGGGTCTGCGCCGGTTCGTTCGCAGCGCACGCCTGCCGCGCCAGCCGCGCTTCTCGCAGCATGCGCCGCTGATCGTGGACTACGACTGGACGCTGACCATCTAAGGTCTTTTTCCAGGCACAAAAAAACCGACATCGCTGTCGGTTTTTTTGTGCCTGCTCATTATTTGACCACTCGCCAGGTCAAGGGGTAGCGATAGGCAATCCCCTTGTTGGCCTTGATGCTGCCGATGATCGTCAGCACCACCGTGGCAATGGCCAGGGCGACCATCAGGAAAAACCCGATTACCGCGAAGGCCAGCACGATGCACACCATCCAGGCGATGGCCACGGTGATCTGGAAGTTCAGGGCTTCCTTGCCCTGATCATCAATGAACGGGTCCACTTCCTTCTTCATCTGCCACAGGATCAGCGGCCCCACGACACTGCCGAAGGGGAACACAAACCCCAGAAACGCCGCGAGATGACACAACATGGCTCCCTGGCGCACTTCGTAGGAAGGCGTAGGTGCGGGCAACTGGCTGTCATTCATGGCGCTTCTCCTTGAGGCGGGCTCAGTCGGCCAGGGCGGCGTTCTGCAGTTCGAAGATTTCGGCCATGCCTTTCTGGGCCAGGGCGAGCATGGCGTTCAGGTCGGCCGGCTGGAATGGCGCGCCTTCAGCGGTGCCCTGCACTTCGATGAAACCACCGGTGCTGGTCATCACCACGTTCAGGTCGGTCTCGGCAGCCGAGTCTTCCAGGTAGTCCAGGTCCAGCACAGGCTCGCCCTGATACATGCCAACCGACACGGCAGCGATCATCTGCTTGAGCGGGTCGCCGCCTTTGAGGCCGCCGCGCTTCTTGATCACTTTAAGCGCATCAACCAGGGCCACCATGGCGCCAGTGATGGAGGCGGTGCGGGTGCCGCCGTCCGCCTGGATGACGTCGCAGTCGACGTACAGGGTCACGTCGCCCAGCTTGGACATGTCCAGGGCGGCGCGCAGCGAGCGGCCGATAAGGCGCTGGATTTCGAGGGTGCGGCCGCCTTGCTTGCCACGGCTGGCTTCACGCTGGTTACGCTCGCCGGTGGCGCGCGGCAGCATGCCGTATTCGGCAGTCAACCAACCCTGGCCCTGACCCTTGAGGAAACGCGGCACGCCGTTTTCGACGCTGACGGTGCAAATCACCTTGGTATCGCCAAACTCGACCAGTACAGATCCCTCGGCGTGTTTGGTGTAGTTGCGGGTGATGCGGATCGAGCGGAGCTGATCGGCAGCGCGACCACTTGGACGTTTCATAGGGGATACCTGTACGAAGGACGAAAAACTGCCGAGCATTATAGAGCCGCGAACCGTTTCGGGGCACTTCTAAAAAATTCGGTTACGAATGTTCAGACTATTGCCCATTGTTTGGGCGCGCTCGCCCCACTGCGCTACAATCCTGCGCCTTCGCAGCCTGTCGGCTTCAATTTACTCATCAGCCCGCTGTGCGGGACTGCATCGCGAGGTACTTCCATGGTGCACAGCATGACCGCCTTCGCCCGCGTCGAAAAAGCCGGCGTCCAGGGCACCCTGAGCTGGGAACTGCGCTCGGTCAACAGCCGTTACCTGGAGCCGCACCTGCGCCTGCCGGAGTCGTTCCGCGACCTCGAGGGCGCCGTGCGTGAAGCGTTGCGCCAGGGTATCTCGCGGGGCAAGCTGGAATGCACCCTGCGGTTTACCGAAGAAACCACCGGCAAGCCGCTGCAGGTCGACCGTGACCGCGCCGCGCAGCTGGTAGCCGCCGCCGAAACCATCGCCGGCCTGATCAAACAACCTGCTGCGCTGAACCCGCTGGAAGTGCTGGCCTGGCCCGGCGTGCTGGTGGCCGACGCCACCGACCCGCAAGCCCTGAACGCCGAAGCCCTCGCGCTGTTCACCCAGGGATTGAAAGAGCTCAAGGCCGGCCGCGAGCGCGAAGGCGCCGAACTGGCCCGCCTGATCAATGAGCGCCTGACTTCGATCGAAGAAGATGTGGTCACCCTGCGCGAGCTGGTGCCGCAGATGCTCGCCACTCAGCGCCAAAAGGTCCTGGACCGCTTCACCGACATGAAGGCCGACCTCGACCCCGTGCGCCTGGAGCAGGAAATGGTGCTGCTGGCGCAAAAAAGCGACGTGGCCGAAGAACTCGACCGCCTGAGCACCCACATCCTTGAAGTGCGCCGCGTGCTCAAATCAGCGGGTGCCGCCGGTCGGCGCCTGGACTTCCTGATGCAGGAACTCAACCGCGAAGCCAATACACTGGGCTCCAAGGCGTTTGATCCGCGCAGCACTACGGCTGCGGTCAACCTCAAAGTGTTGATCGAGCAGATGCGCGAACAAGTACAGAATATTGAGTAAGGCAACTTCCATGACCCACAGCACCGGCACCCTTTACATCATTTCCGCCCCTTCGGGCGCGGGCAAAAGCAGCCTGGTCAAAGCCTTGACCGACGCCGACGAACACATCCGCATCTCGGTCTCGCACACCACCCGCGCCATGCGCCCAGGTGAAGTGAACGGCGTGCACTATCACTTCGTCGAGCGCACCGAATTCGTCAAGATGATCGAACACGGCGACTTCCTGGAACGCGCCGAAGTGTTCGGCAACCTCTATGGCACCTCGCAAAGCCACCTGCAGCAGACGCTGGACGAAGGCCACGATCTGATCCTGGAAATCGACTGGCAGGGCGCCGAACAAGTGCGCCAGTTGATGCCCAAGGCGCGCTCCATCTTCATCCTGCCGCCGTCTTTGGAAGCGCTGCACCAGCGCCTGACCAACCGTGGCCAGGACAGCGATGAGATCATCGAAGGCCGCATGCGTGAAGCCGTCAGCGAAATGAGCCACTACGTCGACTATGACTACCTGATCATCAATGACGATTTTGCCCACGCACTGGATGATTTAAAGGCGATTTTCCGCACCAATCAGCTCCAGCAAAAGCGTCAGCAGCAGCGTTTTGGCAAATTACTCGCCGAACTGCTCGGTTGATTGGCTCTTCCCAAAACCGCTGCAAGGGCTTTACATTGGCACTTGTAGCGCTTTTGCGAGGACGCGTGGAAAATCAGCGCTTCCCTAAACGCTGGTGATTTTTTAAACTGTTTAGTCCGCTCGCCCAACCGGGCAGCGCGCATCTTGCATTCGCTCCGAGGAATACCATGGCCCGCGTAACCGTTGAAGACTGCCTAGAACACGTGGATAACCGCTTTGAGCTGGTCATGCTCTCTACCAAGCGTGCCCGTCAACTGGCCACCGGCGGCAAAGAGCCCCTGGTCCAGTGGGAAAACGACAAGCCTACCGTTGTAGCCCTGCGTGAAATCGCTGAAGGCCTGATGAGCTACGAGTTCATCGCCAACGCTGAAATCGTTGAAGACGAACCGCTGTTTGCAGCGTTCGAGGACGAGTCCAACGAGGCCGTCTAAGCCTATGCCTGGTCGACGTAGCACGGCGCAGGGTCACAGCCAACGGCAGGAGTTCATACTTTGCCGAGCATAGACGCCCTCGCCGATCGCTTATCGGCCTACCTCGGCCCAGACCAGGTCAACCTGGTCCGCCGAGCGTATTTCTACGCCGAACAAGCCCACGACGGCCAACGCCGCCGAAGCGGTGAGGCGTATGTCACGCATCCTCTTGCGGTGGCAAATATTCTTGCCGACATGCACATGGACCATCAGAGCCTGATGGCCGCGATGCTGCATGACGTGATCGAAGACACCGGCATCGCCAAGGAAGCGCTCAGCGCGCAATTTGGTGAAACCGTGGCCGAACTGGTCGACGGGGTCAGCAAACTGACCCAGATGAACTTCGAGACCAAGGCCGAAGCCCAGGCAGAAAACTTCCAGAAAATGGCCATGGCCATGGCGCGGGATATCCGTGTGATTCTGGTCAAGCTGGCCGATCGGCTGCACAACATGCGCACGCTGGAAGTGCTGTCCGGCGAAAAACGCCGGCGCATCGCCAAGGAAACCCTGGAAATCTACGCGCCCATCGCCAATCGGCTGGGCATGCATGCCATTCGTATCGAATTCGAAGACCTCGGCTTCAAGGCCATGCACCCGATGCGCTCGGCGCGCATCTACCAGGCGGTCAAGCGCGCACGGGGCAACCGCAAGGAAATCGTCAACAAGATCGAAGAGTCGCTGAGCCACTGCCTGGCGATCGACGAGATTGAAGGCGAAGTCAGCGGCCGGCAGAAGCACATCTACGGTATCTACAAGAAGATGCGCGGCAAGCGCCGGGCCTTTAACGAGATCATGGACGTGTACGCGTTCCGGATCATCGTCGACAAGGTAGACACCTGCTACCGCGTGCTGGGCGCTGTACATAATCTGTACAAACCCTTGCCGGGGCGCTTCAAGGACTACATCGCCATTCCCAAGGCCAACGGCTATCAGTCGTTGCATACCACGCTGTTCGGTATGCACGGGGTGCCGATCGAGATACAGATCCGTACGCGGGAAATGGAAGAGATGGCCAACAATGGCATCGCCGCCCACTGGCTGTACAAGTCCAGCGGTGACGAACAGCCAAAGGGCACTCACGCCCGTGCTCGCCAGTGGGTCAAAGGCGTGCTGGAAATGCAGCAACGTGCCGGCAACTCCCTGGAATTTATCGAAAGCGTGAAGATCGACCTGTTCCCGGACGAGGTCTACGTGTTCACGCCCAAAGGCCGAATCATGGAGCTGCCCAAAGGCTCCACGGCGGTCGACTTTGCCTACGCGGTGCACACCGACGTCGGTAACAGCTGCATTGCCTGCCGGATCAACCGTCGCCTCGCACCGCTGTCCGAACCGCTGCAAAGCGGCTCCACGGTCGAGATTGTCAGTGCACCCGGCGCGCGCCCGAACCCGGCCTGGCTCAACTTCGTGGTTACCGGTAAAGCGCGGACACACATCCGCCACGCCCTGAAGTTGCAACGCCGCTCCGAATCCATCAGCCTCGGCGAACGCCTGCTGAACAAGGTCCTCAACGGTTTTGACAGCGCCCTGGACAAGATCCCGGCCGAGCGCGTGCAAGCGATGCTCCACGAGTACCGCCAGGAAACCATCGAGGACCTGCTGGAAGATATCGGCTTGGGTAACCGCATGGCCTATGTAGTCGCACGCCGCTTGCTCGGCGAAGGCGAACAGTTGCCAAGCCCGGAAGGCCCGCTGGCGATTCGCGGCACCGAAGGCCTGGTACTCAGCTACGCCAAATGCTGTACGCCGATCCCGGGCGACCCGATTGTCGGCCACCTGTCGGCGGGCAAAGGCATGGTGGTGCACCTGGACAACTGCCGCAATATCACCGAAATCCGCCACAACCCGGAGAAATGCATTCAGCTTTCCTGGGCCAAGGATGTCACCGGCGAATTCAACGTCGAGCTGCGTGTAGAGCTGGAGCATCAGCGCGGCCTGATCGCCTTGCTGGCCAGCAGCGTCAACGCGGCCGACGGCAATATCGAAAAAATCAGCATGGATGAACGCGATGGCCGCATCAGCGTAGTCCAGCTGGTGGTCAGCGTGCACGACCGCGTGCACCTGGCCCGCGTGATCAAGAAACTGCGCGCCCTGACCGGGGTGATCCGCATCACCCGCATGCGTGCATAGCCCCTCTCTTACAAGGAGCAACTCATGACCAAGACTGTTATCACCAGCGACAAAGCCCCGGCCGCCATCGGCACTTACTCCCAGGCGATCAAGGCGGGTAACACCGTCTACATGTCCGGCCAGATTCCGCTGGACCCAAAGACCATGGAACTGGTTGAAGGCTTTGAAGCGCAAACCGTACAAGTCTTCGAAAACCTGAAATCCGTAGCCGAAGCCGCCGGTGGTTCGTTCAAGGACATCGTCAAGCTGAACATCTTCCTCACCGACCTGAGCCACTTCGCCAAGGTCAACGAGATCATGGGCAAGTACTTCGAACAGCCGTACCCAGCCCGCGCCGCCATCGGCGTTGCCGCCCTGCCAAAGGGCGCACAGGTTGAGATGGACGCGATCCTGGTCATCGAATAAAACACCCGGCGCAGCCTCAACAGGCTGCGCCGACTTTGTTTCAGAAGGATTTCATGATGCGCAAAGCGCTTGTAGCCACTTCGTTGCTCGCCCTGTTGCTCGGCGGCTGCGCCAGCAACCCCGCCGACCTGGATGTGAGTGGCACCTGGATCAACCAGGCCGCCATCAACGCGGCAGCCAAGGGCGGCCCTTTGCGTGAAGCGCTGCAGAGTTTTGGCCCGAACCTCGAATGGGAGGTCAACACCAAGGCTTTGCAGGCGCGCTACTACAACGGCTTTGAAGTCGCTGAAGGCAAATTGCTCGGCGATAAATCCGGCGCCTGGAGCGTCGAGTTCTACGGCAGCTCCGCCACCGAACTCAAGCGCAAAGGCAAACAACTGCTGCAAGTGGCCAACGATAACGAGCCTGAGCAACTGTTCGCCCGTGCCAAGGATCCCGCTCCGGAAGGTGCGCCACTGGGTGCCAACTTCGAGCGGGCGCTATATGCAGCCTACATGGGCGGCGACTGGAAGATTACCGACGGCAACGGCAGCGGCTCCACGGTGCAGTTCCAGGCCGACGGCAAGGTCGCCGGCCTGCCAGGCGTCGACCGCTACTCGCTGTGCCTGGCTGGCGACTGCGCCTCCATGAGCGGCGGCTACGACAGTATCTGGCTGCAATTGAACGGCCAGGGCAACCCGTGGATCTTCGCGCGCAAAGGCAAGCAGCTGGAAATCTTCCAGGCGATCAACACCGCCCTGGCCGACGAAGTGCCGCAGTTCACACCCGGCCCGCGCCAATGGCTGCTTGAGAAGAAATAGAACCAAATGTGGGAGCCGGCTTGCCTGCGATGACGGTGGTTCAGTCGAGATAGATGTCGACTGATACTTCGCTATCGCAGGCAAGCCAGCTCCCGCATTTTTTTGTTTCAGCCCTTGAGAATCGCAGCATAGCCTTCGCGATAAGTCGGGTAGGTCGGCATCCAGCCCAACGCCTTGGCCCGGGCGTTGCTGCATTGCTTGCTGCCTGCACGTCTTACACTGGCGTCATCCGCCCACTCCGTCACGCCCAGGTATTCGCGCAACCAGCCCACCACCTCCGCCAAGGGCGCTGGGGCATCGTCGACACCGATGTAGATTTTTTCCAGCGAGCCGCCCTGCTCAATATGGCGTAGCAAAAAGGCCAGCAAACCTGCCGCATCATCGGCGTGAATCCGGTTGCCATATAAAGGTGGATCGATTGCCACACGATAGCCTTGGCGCACCTGGGTCAGCAGCCATTCACGGCCAGGACCGTAAATACCGGTCAAGCGCACGATGCTCGCCGGGATACCGCTGTTGAGAGCCACTTGCTCGGCTTCCAACATGACCTGGCCGGAATAGCCCTTCGCTTGGGTCTCGGAGGTTTCGTCGACCCACTCACCATTCTGCTGGCCGTACACGCTGCTGCTGGACACAAACAGCAAATGTTTGGGCGTTTGGCCGTAGTCGTTCAGCCACTCCAGCACATGCTGCAACCCTTGCACGTATGCCGCACGATACCCGGCCTCATCGTGGTCGGTGGCGGCTGCGCAATACACCAGGTAATCCACTGCACCGATCGGCCAGGTCTCAGGGCAATCCTTTTTGAACAGGTCGCCGGCAATACCGATCACGCCATCGGGGAGCTTTGAAATATCACGGCGCAGGCCGTGAACCTCCCATTCCGAGGCCAGCAATTGGCTAGCCAGCCGACTACCCACATCGCCGCAACCGGCAATCACAACAGAAGGCGCAGACATCATAAAACTCCGTTCTTAAAGGTCTAGATTAGCCTTCGCAGATGACGAGCGGCCAGAAAAAGGACAAATAAAGTAACTGTATTACTTCTGTTAACAAGAATTACTTGCAATAATAACCGCCCATTTGTCCTCGACCCCCAAGGGTCTGGCAGGACGATCACTCCATTTTTTCTCTCAGGTCCGGCCAGCATGACACGTAATACAAACCCCGCTTCGCCAACCAAGCTTCACAGCCCATCCCGCGCCTGGCGTGCGATTGCTGCGCTGCTGTTCAGCGTACTGCTGGCACCGACCGCCGCCTTCGCTGATGCCACCGCCCCAACCGCACCGGCTGCTGCCGAGCACACTGGCGCCACGCCTGCCGCTCCTGTGGCTGCGCCGGTTGCCACCGACCCGGCCCAGGCTGCAGGCGATGCAGCACCTGCCGACAAAACCGGTGTAGTGCTGGAAGAAGACAACAGCCTGGGCATGGCCCATGACCTGTCGCCTTGGGGCATGTACCAGAACGCTGACGTGGTGGTAAAAGCCGTGATGATCGGCCTGGCCATCGCCTCGATCATCACCTGGACCATCTGGATCGCCAAGGGCTTCGAGCTGCTGGGGGCCAAGCGCCGCCTGCGCACTGAAATCGTCCACCTGAAAAAAGCCACCACCCTCAAGGAAGCCAGCGACAGTGCGACCAAGAAGGGCACCCTGGCCAACCTGCTGGTACACGACGCGCTGGAAGAAATGCGCCTGTCGGTCAATACCCGCGAAAAAGAAGGGATCAAGGAGCGCGTCAGCTTCCGCCTCGAACGCCTGGTTGCAGCCTGTGGCCGTAACATGAGCAGCGGCACCGGCGTACTCGCCACCATCGGTTCCACCGCACCGTTTGTCGGCCTGTTCGGCACCGTGTGGGGCATCATGAACAGCTTTATCGGCATCGCCAAAACCCAGACCACCAACCTCGCCGTCGTCGCCCCCGGCATTGCCGAAGCCCTTCTGGCAACCGCCCTGGGCCTGGTTGCCGCGATTCCTGCGGTGGTGATCTACAACGTCTTCGCCCGTTCGATTGCCGGCTACAAGGCCCAGGTATCGGACGCGTCGGCAGAAGTCCTGCTGCTGGTCAGCCGCGACCTCGATCACCTGCCTACCGAGCGCAGCTCGCAACCGCACATGGTGAAAGTGGGGTAATCGGCCATGGGCCTGCATTTGAATCAAGGCGACGACGAACTCGTCGAGAACCACGAGATCAACGTCACGCCGTTTATCGACGTAATGCTCGTGCTGCTGATTATCTTCATGGTGGCCGCGCCGCTGGCGACCGTGGATATCAAGGTCGACCTGCCCGCGTCCAGCGCCAAGCCTGCGCCGCGGCCAGAGAAGCCGATTTTCCTCAGCGTCAAGGCAGACCAACGTCTGTTCCTGGGCGAAGAAGAAGTCAAAGCTGAAACCCTGGGCCCGGTGCTCGACGCCAAGACCCAGGGCAAGAAAGACACGACGATCTTCTTCCAGGCCGACAAAGGCGTGGACTACGGCGACCTGATGAGCGTGATGGATGCGCTGCGCGCAGCCGGCTACCTCAAGGTAGGCCTGGTCGGACTTGAGACGGCAGCCAAGAAATGATCACGACGCGCCACAAACTGACGCGTTATGGCACCAGCCTCGCCGTCGTGCTGGGCGTGCATGCCGTCGCGATCATCATCGCGCTCCAGTGGTCCGCGCCGCATCCGGTAACGTTGCCACCGGCGGCCATGGTCATCGATCTGGCGCCGATGCCTGCACCGCCACCGCCGGCGCCGCCCAAGGTTGTCACGCCGCCACAGCCGCCTGCCCCCGTGGAAGAGCTGCCCCTGCCAAAACTGGCCGAGGCGCCGAAGCCAACGATCCAGGTGCCCAAGCCGGTCAAGCCAAAACCCAAACCTCAGCCGCCCAAGCCGGTGGAGAAGAAGCCCGAGCCGCCCAAGGAAAAACCCTCCGAAGAGCCGCCGAGCGAATCGCCACAAAACAATGCGCCGGCTGAAAAGTCCGCCCAGCCGGTTCCGGGCCCGTCGCCACAACAGATCGCAGCCAAAGCGTCCTGGGAAGGCACCCTGCTGGCGCACTTGCAGAAGTACAAGAAGTACCCGCCAGGCGCCCAACAGCGCGGCAAGGAAGGCTTGAACCGCCTGCGCTTTGTGGTCGATGGCGAAGGCAACGTGCTGTCCTACGAATTGGTGGGCCGCTCCGGCAACGCCGATCTGGACCGTGCGACCCTGGACATGATCCGTCGTGCCCAGCCCTTGCCCAAGCCACCGGCCGACATGCTGAAAGGCGGCAGCGTCGAAATCGTCGCGCCGTTTGTTTACAACATCGAAAAACGTCGTCGTTAACCCTCTGCGTGGGCACCTGTCGGGTGCCCACGGTTGCTGCTCCCTCCTCTCTCACACCCGCCAACCTGAACCTGGATTGAACAGGCTTCGCGTCGGCGCAATCTTCACTTGTAACATTTAATTACAATGCCAATCATCCGCGAATAGTTCTCATTAGTGGATATCCGGTGTGCCCAACCTCGCCCGATTGACCATCGCCCTGCTCGCGTTTCCGCTCGCCGCCCATGCGGATCGCCTGGTCACGCTAAACATTCAAAACCACACCTTCACCCCTTCAAGTTTCGAAGTGCCGGCGGGCGAACGCTTTCGTATTCAACTCACCAGCCATGACGAGAGCGTGGATGAGTTCGAAAGCTATGACATGAAGTTCGAGAAAATCATCGTCCCCGGCAACACCATCACGGTTTTCGCCGGCCCGCTGCACCCTGGCACCTACACCTTTTTCGATGACTACCACCCAGACCAGGCCAAAGGCACGGTCACCGCCGTCGCGCCGAAGGAGTAGCCCATGCTCGCGTGTCTATTGATCGTGTTTCGTGAAGTGCTGGAAGCCGGGATTGTGGTCGGGATCATCATGGCCGCCACTCAGGGCCTGGCACGCCGCGGCCTGTTTATTGGCGGCGGAGTCGCAGCCGGCGTACTCGGGGCCGGCCTGCTTGCGCTGTTCACTGGTGCAATCACCCAAGCGCTGCAAGGGTTTGGTCAGGAAATCTTCAACGCAGCGATTTTGATCGTGGCGGTCCTCATGCTCGGTTGGCACAACCTGTGGATGGCCACCCATGGGCGCGAACTGGCGACGCAACTGCGCAGCGCCGGCAATGCGGTGCTGCGTGGGGAGAAATCGCTCTGGGCATTAGCCGTGGTGATCACCGTGGCAGTGTTGCGCGAAGGCTCGGAAATAGTGCTGTTCCTTTACGGCATTACCGCCTCGACCCAGACCGACCCGCTGACGATGCTGGTCGGCGGCGTGCTCGGCATCATTGCCGGCGCGGCGCTGTCGTGGCTGCTGTATCGCGGCCTGGTCGCCATCAGCCTGAAACGCCTGTTCTCGATCACCTCCTGGATGATTGCCCTGCTCGCCGCCGGAATGGCCGGGCGCGCCGCCGCGATCCTTGCCGGCATCGACCTGATTCCTGCCTGGGGCTATCAGCTCTGGGATACCTCCTGGCTGGTGTCCGACGCCAGTCTCACCGGCAGGGCGCTGCAAGCGCTGGTGGGCTACACCGATCGACCGCTGGGTGTGCAGCTGGTTGCCTGGGTCGCCACGCTACTGCTCTTGGTGATGGGCAGCCGATTGATTCACTCACGTTCCACCTCCCAAGGAGCTACCCAATGAAACACCTGAGCAAACCCCTGGCTGCCGCGCTGCTATTGGCCGGCACCGTGGCCATGTCGACCCTGGCACAGGCACGCGAATATCCGATTGGCGGCCCGGTACAGGCCAACGACATGGAAATCGCATCCTCCTACCTGGTCGGCATCGAAATGGCGCCGATGCCGCCGGGCATGGTCATGAGCAAGGACTCGGTGCACCTGGAAACCGACGTCCACGCCACCGCCGACAACAAATACGGCCTGGCCAACGGTGAATGGGTGCCGTACCTGACCATCAGTTACTCGCTGGTCAAGCAAGGCGCGCCGGACTACAAGGAAATCGGCACCCTGCTGCCGATGGTCGCCAAAGACGGCGCCCACTACGCCAACAACGTAAAGATGGACGGCCCCGGCACCTACACCGTGGTACTGCGTTACGAGAGCCCGCAGATCAAAGGTTTCTTCCATCACGTCGACAAAGAAACCGGCGTACCGGAATGGTGGTCTCCCTTCACCGAAACCTTCACCTTCAAGTACCCACAGAATTAAGCGCTTACTTACGACACCCGATTACCGGGTGTCGTAAACACCACAGTGTCTGATAACGTGCGTCTATCGATTGCAGCCGGTATGCTTGGCCCGCAACCTCATGGACGCCCGCTATGACTCTTACAGAATTACGCTACATCGTGACCCTCGCCCAAGAACAGCACTTCGGCCACGCGGCCGAGCGTTGCCATGTCAGCCAGCCGACGCTGTCGGTGGGTGTGAAAAAGCTTGAAGACGAACTCGGTGTGCTGATTTTCGAGCGCAGCAAGAGCGCCGTGCGCCTCACGCCGGTGGGCGAAGGCATCGTTGCCCAGGCCCAAAAGGTACTGGAGCAAGCGCAAAGCATTCGCGAGCTGGCCCAGGCCGGCAAGAACCAGCTGACCGCACCGCTCAAAGTCGGCGCCATCTACACCGTCGGCCCGTACCTGTTCCCGCATCTGATTCCGCAACTGCACCGCGTTGCGCCGCAGATGCCGCTGTATATCGAAGAAAACTTTACCCACGTACTGCGCGACAAACTGCGCAACGGTGAGCTGGACGCGATCATCATCGCCCTGCCGTTCAACGAAGCAGACGTGCTGACCCTGCCGCTCTACGACGAGCCGTTCTACGTGCTGATGCCGGCCTCCCACCCGTGGACGCAGAAAGACACCATCGACGCCGGCCTGCTCAACGACAAGAGCCTGTTGCTGCTGGGCGAAGGCCACTGCTTCCGCGACCAGGTACTGGAAGCCTGCCCGACCCTGACCAAGGGCAACGACGGCGCCAAGCACACCACCGTGGAATCCAGCTCCCTGGAAACCATCCGGCACATGGTCGCGTCCGGCCTGGGCATTTCGATTCTGCCGCTGTCGGCGGTGGACAGCCATCACTACGCTCCCGGCGTGATCGAAGTGCGCCCTCTGACGCCACCGGTGCCGTTCCGTACCGTGGCGATTGCCTGGCGCGCGAGCTTCCCACGCCCGAAAGCCATTGAGATCCTCGCCGACTCGATCCGCCTGTGTTCGGTGGCCAAACCGCCTGCTGCGAGCTAAGCAAACGTATGACTGAGCTGTCGCAGGTGTCGGTGACGGCACTTAAAGGTGTCGGTGACGCCATGGCCGAGAAGTTGGCCAAGGTCGGCCTGGAAAACCTCCAGGACGTGCTGTTCCACCTGCCCCTGCGTTATCAGGACCGCACACGCGTCGTGCCCATCGGCCACTTGCGCCCTGGGCAGGATGCGGTGGTCGAAGGCACGGTCAGCGGCGCCGACGTGGTCATGGGCAAGCGCCGCAGTTTAGTCGTGCGCCTGCAGGACGGCACGGGCGGCCTGAGCCTGCGCTTCTACCATTTCAGCAACGCGCAAAAGGACGGCCTCAAGCGTGGTACCCGCGTGCGTTGCTATGGCGAAGCGCGCCCCGGCGCATCGGGCCTGGAGATCTATCACCCGGAATACCGTGCCATCACCGGTGACGAGCCGCCGCCGGTCGACACCACGCTCACACCGATCTACCCGCTGACCGAAGGCCTGACCCAGCAACGCCTGCGCCAGTTGTGTATGCAAACGCTGACGATGCTCGGCCCCAAAAGCCTGCCCGATTGGCTACCTCTGGAGCTGGCGCGCGACTATCAACTGGCGCCGCTGGACGATGCGATTCGCTACCTGCATAACCCACCCGCCGACGCTGACGTCGACGAACTTGCACTGGGCCATCACTGGGCTCAGCATCGCCTGGCCTTCGAAGAACTGCTGACCCACCAACTGTCCCAGCAGCGCCTGCGCGAAAGCATGCGCTCCCTGCGCGCGCCGGCGATGCCCAAGGCCACGCGCCTGCCCGCCCAATACCTGGCCAACCTTGGCTTTGCGCCGACGGGCGCCCAACAACGGGTAGGTAATGAAATCGCCTACGATCTCAGCCAGCATGAACCGATGCTGCGCCTGATCCAGGGCGACGTGGGCGCGGGCAAGACCGTGGTTGCCGCCCTCGCCGCCTTGCAGGCATTGGAAGCCGGTTACCAGGTGGCGCTGATGGCGCCTACCGAAATCCTCGCTGAACAGCACTTCATCACCTTCAAGCGCTGGCTCGAACCCTTGGGCCTGGAAGTGGCGTGGCTGGCCGGCAAGCTCAAGGGCAAGGTGCGTGCCGCCGCTCTGGAGCAGATCGCCGGTGGCGCACCGATGGTGGTGGGCACTCACGCCTTGTTCCAGGACGAAGTGCAGTTCAAGAACCTGGCGCTGGTGATCATCGACGAACAGCATCGCTTCGGCGTGCAGCAGCGTCTCGCGTTACGCCAGAAAGGCGTGGGCGGGCGCATGAACCCGCACCAGTTGATCATGACCGCCACGCCGATCCCGCGCACCCTGGCGATGAGCGCCTACGCCGACCTCGACACCTCGATCCTCGATGAGCTGCCGCCCGGCCGCACCCCGGTCAACACCGTGCTGGTCACCGACACGCGCCGCGTCGAAGTGATCGAGCGCGTGCGCGGCGCCTGCGCCGAAGGCCGTCAGGCGTACTGGGTGTGTACGCTGATCGAAGAGTCCGAAGAACTGACCTGCCAGGCCGCCGAAACCACCTTTGAAGACCTCACCAGCGCTCTGGGCGAACTTAAGGTCGGGCTGATCCACGGGCGCATGAAGCCTGCGGAAAAAGCCGCGGTGATGGCCGAGTTCAAAGCTGGCAACCTGCAACTGTTGGTGGCCACCACGGTGATTGAGGTCGGCGTGGACGTGCCCAACGCCAGCCTGATGATCATCGAAAACCCGGAACGCCTGGGCCTGGCCCAACTGCACCAACTGCGCGGCCGTGTCGGCCGGGGCAGCGCCGCCAGCCACTGCGTGCTGCTGTACCACCCGCCGCTGTCACAGATCGGCCGTCAGCGCCTGGGCATCATGCGCGAAACCAACGACGGTTTTATCATCGCCGAAAAAGACCTCGAACTGCGCGGCCCCGGTGAAATGCTCGGCACCCGCCAGACCGGCCTGTTGCAATTCAAGGTCGCCGACCTGATGCGCGATGCCGACCTGCTGCCTGCCGTGCGTGATGCGGCGCAAGCGCTGCTGGAGCGTTGGCCGGAGCACGTCAGCCCTTTGCTGGATCGCTGGCTCAGGCACGGGCAGCAATACGGCCAAGTGTGACGCCTGACTCACTTATCCAACCAACAGGTGTATCAAGCTGGTTATACTCCAATGACTGTAAGAAATTGGATCAGGCCATGTCAGAAGTCGCCCTCGCCACAGCCCCACTGACCGCCCCGCCGGTCATTCGGGCTCTGCTCGCAAAGCTCGCCATCCCTTACACGGAAGTGACCGAACACGCCGGCCTGAATCCCGCACAAAAGGTCCAGGCGGTGCTGCTGGAAGATGCCGTGGGCGCACTCATGGTGCTGTTCCCCCAGAGCCAGTTACTCGACCTCAACCGCTTGGCAGAACTCACCGGCCGCCGCCTCACGGCCGTGTCGCCGGACCGCATCGAACGCATGCTGGCCAAGCACGACTTGAGCCTGTTGCCGGGCTTGCCGGCGCTGACCAGCTCGCCATGCCTGTACGAAGGCAGCCTGCTCAGCGAGCCAAGCTTGTTGGTGCACTCCGGTGAAGCCGGGCTGCTGCTGGAAATCGCCAGCAGCGATTTCAAGAGCATGCTCACCAAGGCCAGTGCCGGGCACTTCGGCGAACCGCTGAGCAACATCCGCCCCAACCTCGACCGCCCCAATGATGACCGCGAGGAAATCACCCAGGCGATGCAAGCGTTCACCGCACGTCGTATCCAGCAGCGTCTGGAAGCGACTATCGAGATTCCACCACTGGCCGACACCGCACAGAAAATCATCAAGCTGCGCGTCGACCCCAACGCCACCATCGATGACATTACCAGCGTCGTCGAAACCGACCCGGCCCTTGCGGCCCAAGTGGTGAGCTGGGCCGCGTCGCCGTACTACGCCTCGCCGGGCAAGATTCGTTCAGTCGAAGACGCCATCGTGCGCGTGTTGGGCTTTGACCTGGTGATCAACCTGGCGCTGGGCCTGGCCCTGGGCAAAACCCTGAGCCTGCCCAAGGATCATCCGCACCAGTCCACGCCGTACTGGCACCAGTCGATCTACACCGCCGCCGTGATCGAAGGCCTGACCCGCGCCATGCCCCGCGCCCAGCGCCCGGAAGCCGGCCTGACGTACCTCGCCGGCCTGCTGCACAACTTCGGCTACTTGCTGCTGGCCCATGTGTTCCCGCCACACTTCTCGCTGATCTGCCGTCACCTGGAGGTCAACCCGCACCTGTGTCACAGCTATGTCGAACAGCATCTGCTGGGCATCAGCCGCGAGCAGATCGGCGCCTGGCTGATGCGCTACTGGGATATGCCGGACGAACTGTCCACCGCCCTGCGCTTCCAGCACGACCCGACCTATGACGGGCAATATGCCGAATACCCGAATCTGGTGTGCCTGGCGGTACGCCTGCTGCGCAGCCGTGGGATTGGTTCCGGGCCGGATGAAGCCATCCCGGACGCCCTGCTGGAACGCCTGGGCCTGAGCCGGGAAAAGGCTGAAGAAGTGGTCGGTAAAGTGCTGGATGCCGAAGTGCTGTTGCGCGAGCTGGCATCCCAGTTCAGCCAGGGATAAGTCTGCCGCCTGCTGCATAGCTTTCGCAGGCAAGCCAGCTCCCACACCTGACCGCGTTCCAGCGTTGGAATGCAGTCAACTGTGGGAGCTGGCTTGCCTGCGATGAATACAACTCGGTCTGCCTGAAAGACTCGCGTTAGCAGGACACCGCAGACGATATGCCATTGATATCGCCTTCGCACAGGGTTCGACCCTGAAATAAACATGAGATCGACCCCCTCTCGATATGATTTTTCCAATGCAAGAAAAGCGAACAATAGTTTTATATTTTAAACTCGCGCCTCACCGTAACAACTTGAAGTTAATATATGCAGCAACATATAACGTTGAACTGATCACCCCTTCCGACCCACATAGCGAATGTGCCCAATCCGTACCTGGAGTTTCTTATGAACGTCACTTCGCCCTTTTCATTTACGCCTTCTCCTCCACTATCTCAACAGCCCAAACCCCCGCAAGAAAATTTTGTAAAGATCGTACATGATCGCGATTCAAGCGGTCACATCGTCTCTATTAGCGTCACTGAAAACCAGGCCGACATCAGAATTAAAAAAGAACTCGACGGAAGACTGGTTGCCTTTATAAATGGAAGACCACATGCGCTGGACGTTCCAAACTCTGGCAGCAGCACCCTCAACATCACCACAGGCCGCTACAAAGATCGTATAACGATCGACGACGACGTTAGGGTCACCGCTAACGTAAAATCCGGAGCCGGCGACGACTTTGTACAAACAGGTGGTGGCTTTGCCAACGTGGACACAGCAGACGGCGATGATCACGTACAACTCAGCACCGGGGGAGGTTATGTAAAGGGCGGAAACGGCAATGATAGACTGTTTGCGGGCAGTGGCAAAAGCGAACTTCACGGTGAAGGCGGAGAAAACTTTTTTACCACCGATATACCCACGCACAACGCAGGAAACACTCACATACGCTCATCGGGACTCCGTGACACGATATTCGCTCGCGCAGGCGAAGTAGACATTGAGGTTCGGGCAGGAAACGCTAAAATCCAGGTAAACAAAGAAGCAAGTGTTAAGATCAATCTTTATTCAGACAGTATCGGTAGCGAGATTACCCTCAAGGGTCGAGATACTGCAGCGCACATTTCCAAGCGAACTAAAACAAAACTTATTCGTGAATAAAAATACCTTTCCTGGAAACAAGCGTTCGGGGCAATCGCTGCCCTGAACACCGACAAGAACTAACGTATTGTCTTTTTACGCGGCTTCAAATACTTGGTCAGCCCCTGGAACCAAATCACCAGCGCCGGGTTGCCCTTGATCTGGATCGACTTGTCCTGAATCCCCGTCATGAACGCCAGTTGCTTGTTTTTCGCCTGCATCGTGGCGAAGCCGTAGGCGGCATCTTTAAAGGCAATGGCAAACGCGGGCGACGGGTGAACACCTGAACGGCTGGTGATGCGCTGGTCTTTGACGATGAAGTGACGGGCAACCTTGCCGTCGAGGGTCTGCAACTGGAACGCCAGGTCTTTGTCACCCAGCTGTTGCTGAAAGGCAGGATTGGTGCGGCTGGCTTTGCCCATCATCAGGCCCAGCACCCACAGCAGAAGACGAAATTTCATGCACACAGCCTCAGTGTATTTATTAAGTGGCCGCAGCAGTGTAACGATTTACCGGCAGAACGCCACCGATCTCGCGCTTTAGCAGGAGATCGGCAGGCGTTTAACGCTTATAGCAACAATATTACTTAAACGTTAGGGCACGGCACTGGCGCCCAGTCGGCCAGGTTCGGATCGCGGCAGGTGCCTTCGATCTGCGCCTTACCGGCGCTGGCCACCTGCTTGCTTTCAGCCTGCTTGGTTTGCACGGTCTGAATGCTCTTCTCGGTGGTCACCGCTTCTTTCGGCACGGTTGGCAGCACCGGTTTTTTGGCGACTTTGGCAGGCGTCTTGCCCTTCTTCGCCGGCACCACCTGCGGCGTCGTGTCGGCCTGGGCCACGGTCACCACGTCAGCACGCTGCACACCCACTTGTTTCAGGTCTTGCTCGTAAGCCTGGGTGTAGTTGTTCAAGTCTTCGCTGGCCTTGCCGTTCACGGCAACGATCAGGTCATTGGACTCTTTCAAGCCCGCCACGATTTCCGCCAGGCGTTTGCGGCCTTCAGTGTCGTTGACGGTCTTGGCCTTGCGATCATTCACCAGCTTGGTGAACGCGCTCTGGTAGCACTGCTGGGATGCCTTGGCATACGCGGTGCTGCGGTCGATGTCAGAGGCGCTCTTGTTGAAGTCGGTGGAGTACGACGCGATGCGCTGGTTGTCATCGGTGATCTGCTTCTGACGCTCGGTGTAATAACCTGCTGCGCCACCCGCCAGGGCACCGCCCGCTGCACCGATGGCGGCATTACGGCCGCGCTTTTCGGAGTCGCCGGTCAATGCTCCCAGCAATGCACCGCCGGCTGCGCCCAGGGCGGCACCCGTCACGACCGACTTGGTCATGTTCGAATCGGTTGCACGCAGGTGCTGCACCGGCTCGTAGCAGTTAGGGTAGTACTCGACCTTGGTGCTCGACGCGACCTTGGAGGCCGGCGACGTGGCGCAACCGGTCAACACGGTGCTGAAACCGGCTGCGATCAGCAGCAGGTGACGCTTGGAAACCGCCTTACGGGAAAAAAGCATAGGTGTGTTCTCTGTTAAGTTTGACTTGCCCAGCACGGCCCACCGCCGACTGAGTCCCTTCCAAGCTCGCCGCACAACCAACGGTCAAGACCGCTGACCGCTCGCTGCGAGCAGTTCCTTCAAGATCGTTGCCGGGTCGGCCCGCTGTTGCTTGCGGTAGTTGCCGACATGGCGAACGAACAGTGTCGCGCGCGTCACCAGGCTCTTGCCGAGCACTGGCTTGCGATCCAACTCTTCCTTGATCCTTTGAAACTGGGCCTGGATCACCGCATCGGTGTAACGCGTGCCGGTGGCCAGGTTGTCGATGTAAATCGCCACCGCGCCGTCGAGGGCGCTGCGACCATTGGTGATGGCCATGTCGAACAGTTGCGCGCTGGCCTCATCCTTATTGTCTTTGGCCTGTTGGCGGCTCTTCTGCAGGTTGGCCAGGCGGATGTTGTAATTGCTGATGGTCTCGGCCACCAACGCGGCCGACTGGATCAGGTTGCCCGCGGCTTCTTCGCGCTGCTGGGCGATCAACGAGACGTTGCGTTTGAGCTCTTCGTTGACCAGGCCGAGTTCGGCTTGCAGTTTTGGGTCGACACTGGCGGCGATGATGCTGTCCAGGCGCTTGGTTGGGTCCTGGGCGTCATCGATGGCGTCAGTCAGCGAAGCCAGGCGGCCTTCTTTCTGCCACTGGGCGAACAGCTCCTTGTAGCGCGAACGCGGCGCCGACAGCGCGCCGATCGCTACGCGAAAACCGGTGGTTTCGTTGCTTTGCTCGGTGCCGTCAGCGGCGAATAACGGGTACTCGCGGCGCATACCGGTAAACAGCGTGCCCTCGCCTTCCAGGTAGTTGCCGCCCTTGACCACGAAGCCACCGTAGGTGCCCTGACGACGCCCGGCGTGCACCAGTTGGAAGGATTCCTGGACCATTTCCGCCGCGTTGCCGATCACATCGAACAGGCCGATAGGGTTGGGCAATTTGGTGCCGATGGGCATCAAGCGCGCTGCCTGGCCAGTGCCGCCAGCGACCTGGTTGAACACTGCGTAGTCACCCAGCGGGCCATCGCTTTCGCTGCCTTCGACGCGGCGCGGGAACAACCGCCCTTCCAGTTCCTGACGGCTCACCGCCTGGCCACCGCGTGCGGCGTATTCCCATTCCACTTCGGTGGGCAGGCGCACAAAACCCAGGCCGCCGTCATCGGCAGAAGAGCCGCGGCCGCTCACCGGCAGCAGCTCACGGTGGTACTTCATCAGCCAGGCGCTGTACACCGCCGAAAAACGCTCCGCTTCAAAGCGCGACAATTTCACCTTGGGCAGGCGCGCAGCCATGCCGGTCGGTGCATCACACGCAGGTGCCGGCTCGCCGCTGGCCAGCGACTGTGCCTGGGACATCACCTGCGCATACTGGCGGGCGGTCACTTCGTACTTGCCGATGAAATACAGCATCGGCTTGAGCGGCGTCTTGGCGTCGGTTTTCGGCATCAATGGCGCGATGACTGTGTTCCAGCCCTTGGGCAAATCCTTGAGCGTGAACTGGCCGTTGATAAAGTCGCGACGGTAGCCGGAAATAAACGACTGCTGATAACCCGCCTCGCCTTCGGCAAAGGGATAACCGAGGCTGATCTCGCGGTCATCCAGCGTGCCTTGGGCCAACACGTAGGCGTAGCGGAACACCATGTTGCCTTCGCAGGGCAGCGGCAGGCTCACGTCATCCGCCAACGGCTTGGGGTTATCAAGTTTGTCACTCGCTTCATCGGCCCAGGCCAACGAGGCCAGGCTCAGTGCCACACAGGCGCCCAGTAACTTATACATCTCTGATTCCTTCAGAAGCCTGGATACGCGCCACTCGCCAACCGCCGCAGGCCGCCGCCACGGCGCTGACGCCGAGGATTGCGACCAGGGCCAGGGCGTAGTGACGCGCCAACAGGTGACTGGCGTATTCGCCCGCCCCCTGCACAAATAGTTTATTCAAAGCGGCCTCGGCCAGGCCATACAGCCCGGCGCTCAGCACGGCGGCATACCCTGCGCTGTACAGCGCCTGCAACACCACAAACAACAACAGTGCGCCGGTGGAAAACCCCAACAGGCGCAGCACCGACAATTCCCGCCGCTTGCGTGCAACCGCCGCCAGCGCCCCGGCGAAGATCGCTGCAAACGCCCCAACCAAGGCCAGCCCGGCAATAATCCAGAATACCAACGACAGGTTGCGGCTCAACGACTGCACCTGGGCGATGGTCTGTGCCTGGGTCGACACCAACAGATTCTGCCCGGCGAAATACACCCGCAGCGGCTCCACATCAGTCAGGGTGCGCGCGTATAGACGAAACGCCGGGTACACACGCTGCTCGCTCACCCCGACCGCATCCCCGTCCCAGCCCAACGCCAATACGGCACGGCCATCGCGGTAATCTTCCGCTGCTTCCAGCAAACCCAAATCAGCAAACAAACCGTCACGGGCGAAGGCTTCCAACGGCAACACCGCCAGCACTTGCAAGCGGGTGCGCTGGGCCTCGACACGCCCCGCCACTTGCCGCGCAAAGCGGGTTTCAAGCCAATCCCCAGGCCGCGCCGCAAGCTTTTCGGCTGCGGTATGGCTCAGCACGATCTGGTCCAGGCCCTTGGGCATCGGCAAACCACTGAGCAACGGGTCACCCGCCGCCGTCGGCAGCATTTCCAACGCCAGTGTGCCCACCTGCGCGGTCGCCGCAATTTGCCGGGTACGCGGCACGGCAAAGGCCACATCGCTGCGCCGACCCAGCTGCCGAATAAATTCGCTGCTGAATCGCCCACCGCCCAATGGGATAATTTCACGGGTGGCCGGATCGGTCTCCAAGCGTTCGGTCAAACTGCCAACCAGTCCAAATTTCAGGCCGAATAACACCAGCAGCGGCGCGATCACCGCCACCAGCGCCAGCACCGAACAGGCCGACAGCCAGGCATCATTGCGGAAATCCCGCCAGGCCAGCGAGGCCACCACGCCGATGCGCATCAGCACACCTCCCCGAGCGTGGCCGTGACGCCGCCGTCAGGGTCGCGGCGGCAACCGATGCGCCGTACCTGCAAGCCGCTGGCGCGGGCCAGGGGTTCGTCATGGGTGGCGATCACGCAGGCGGCACGGTGTTCGCGGGCCTGGGCCAGCAGCGCCTGCATCACGCGCTCGGCATTCAGCGGGTCCAGCGACGCGGTCGGCTCATCCGCCAGCACCAGCTGCGGCGCATGGGCCAGGGCACGGGCGCAACTCACGCGCTGGCGCTGGCCTACCGACAGGTCCGCCGGTTTCTTCGCCAACTGGTCACTGATCTCCAGCTGCCCCGCCAGGCGCGCCACGCTGCCGTCATCTTTCAAACCCAGCAATTGCCGCGACAAGGCGATATTGCTGCGCACATCGAGAAAACCCAGCAGGCCACCGGTTTGCAGCACATAACCCAAGTGCCGGCTGCGCAGCGCAGCCAGGGTAGATTGCTGATCGGCACGCCATAGCCCGCCGATATCGGTGTTGTCGAATTCAAACTGACCGGCCTGATCCGGCGCCAACACCAGCGCGAGCAAATCCAGCAACGTGCTTTTGCCGCAGCCGCTGGGCCCGACAATCGCCAGTTGCTCACCGGCACGCAGCTGCAAGGCCGGAATCACCAGGCTGTAACGCTGGCTGCCCGTGCCCCGGCTTTTGTGTACCGCGCTCAAGTTCAGCATTACGGCAGCGTCGACAACGGCACGCGGTACAACGCATCGCCCGGCTCGGCATCGCCGAAACGGACCCAGTTGGCCACATCATTGTGAAAGGTTTCATACAGGCGGATTTTCGAATCCAGCTCGTCGATAAAGTCTTCCTGCTCGGCCACACTCAGCGACAACCACAAGTCCTGGGTCATGTTCAGCGACTTGCTGCGGTACGGCAGGCCTTCCAGGTACTCACCGAGCAGGCCGCCATCGGCCAGGTTACCGCCCTTGCGCAGGGCCTGCGGGTCACGGCTCATATAGGCCGAAGCGCTGGCAATTTCCTGGAAGAAATCCTTGGGCGATGTTTGGGTTTTGCGCGCGGCATCCACGATCAGTTTCAGCGATTGCTGCAGGTCGTTGAGCTGCAATTTGGTGAGCATCACGCACACCTGGAACGCCGGCAGCGCCGGGTTGGTCAGGTCGCGATCGGCGGTCCAGGCGCTGACCAGTTGCGGCGCCTGGCTCGCGGTTTTACGGCCAAGGAAGTCCATGTGCATGGCGTAGCCGACTGCTGCGGATTTGTCCGCCAGGCTCGGCGCGCTGCTCAGCAGCGGCACCGGTTGCGGTGTGTCGCTGCGAACCTGGTGCACCAGGTTGGCGAACACTGTACCAATCTCATCAACCCGCTCGCCCAGCTTGTGTACATCACCACCAGGCACCGGCGTGTAAAGGTCGCCGATCTGCGGATTGGCGTCGGCGGTGAGCACGCGGTACTGGGTTTCGGCACCGGCGTGGGTTTTCTTGCCGGCATCGGTGCGCAGGTGCAGGGCGTAAATCTTGATCTGCTTGCCGAGTGCCGCCTGACGCACTTCGGCTTCGTTCATCTGGGTGGCGGCGAAGGGGTCGTTCTTGCGCAGCGCGCCGGCATCGGTGACCAGCAAAATGATGCGCCCGCCGTAGCCGGACCAGTCCATGCCATCGACCGCCTGCATCACCCCGGCAAATGCATCTTCGTTGAACGAATGGCTGGACACCGTTGACGCTTTGACCTGACGCGCCATGTCGAGGAAACGTTGCGGGTCGCGCCCCTGATCAAGGGTAATAAGCGTCTTGGCGACGTATTCCAAACCGGGGGTTTTCTTGATGCTGTTGCGAAACCCCACCAGCCCGAAGCTCACGCTATCAAGCTCGCCGCGCTCGGCAATGCGGGTTTGCAACTCATGCACCACATCGCGAACCTGGTCGATGTAAGGCTGCATCGAAACCGTCGTGTCGACCACCAACACCACCGCCGTGCGGAAAGCGTCTGCAGCGATCGCTTTGGTAGCCGGCTTGGCCGCCGCGCTGCCCGGGTCGATGGACGCCACATTGAGCAACTGCACCGGCTGGCCGTTTTCGTCGAAGCTCTCTTTGGAGTCAAAAATCGGCAGCAGGTAAAACTGGTTTTGCGGCACGGCGCTGGCCGTCGGCTCAAGCGCCAGCACCTGTTGATTGTCTTCGTGGTTCTTCTGCGCCTTGGCCAACACGTTTTTGGCGGCGGCGGGATCAGCCAACAGCTTTTCCACCTCAGCCGGTTGGCGCAGGAACATCACCGGCGCGCGGCCCGAGCGCTCGGTGAACTTGAGCACCAGGCTTTGCTTCCAGTCGCTGACTTGAGCGGCGGGCAACCACCCATCGCTGCGCCCATCGGTAGCGGCGCCGACGCGCACCCACGGGCTGCCGTCGATGTCTTTGCGCTGGTAAACATAGAGCACCGAAAACGCCGGCAGAGCTTCGCCTGCTGCACCACCGGCATCATGGGAGAGCTTGGCGCCCGGCTTGCTGAGCACGCGCTGGAACAAGGTCTTTTTGCCCGCCATCAGCAACGGCCGCTGGCCGCCATCCGCCTCAGCCACTGCCGGCTTTACCTGCGGCGGTGGTGAGGTTTTGGGCACCACGGCGACAGGCGGTTTGGCAGGTTCATCGCTGCCGCTCAGCCACCAGTAACTGGCGCCACCAATGGCCAGTGCCACCGCCACGGCCACGGCGGCCAGGGCCAGCACCGGGCCACGGCGCTGTTCGGACACGGCGCGGTGTTGCGTCGGCGTCACCACCGGCTGACGCACCGGTTGCGGCTGGGGTTTGTCGGTCGGAATGTCGATGGACACCGGCGTCATTCCGGCCAAGTCAAAACTCAGCGGAATCGGTAACGGCCGTACCAACGTGGCTTCCGGCGAGTCTGCGGGCAGTTGGTCCAGCGCACGCAGCAACGCCGCCGCATCCGGAAAACGCTCGGCGGGGTCTTTGGCCAACAGCTTGCGCAGCACGTCCTGATAACGGCCATGGTGCACCGGCAGTTCCGGCAGCGGCTCGGTCAGATGTGCCAGCGCAGTGGACAGCGCATCAGTGCCGTTATACGGCAGCTTGCCAACCAGAATTTCGTAGAGCACCACGCCCAGCGCATACAGGTCGGCGCGGCCATCAATTTCCTGGCCTCGCGCCTGCTCCGGGCTCATGTAGCTCGGCGTGCCCACGGCAAAGCCGGCTTGAGTGAACTGGGTGCGATCGTCCAGGGACTTGGCGATGCCGAAGTCCGACAGTACGGCGGTGCCGTCAGCGCGAAACAGAATGTTCGCCGGTTTGACGTCGCGGTGCACCAAACCCTGCGCATGCGCATAGCCCAACGCCGAAGCGATCTGGCGAATCAGCGTCACGCCCTGCTCCGGCGTCAGGCCGGCGGCGATGCGCTCTTTGAGCGTGCCGTTGGGCAGGTATTCCATGGCCATGTAGTACAGCTCACCGACATTGCCGATGTCATGGATGGTCACCGTGTGCGGATGCGACAGGCGCGCCAGGGTCTTGCCCTCGCGCAGGAAGCGCTCGCAGAAGCTCGGGTCGGCCGCCAGCGCCGCGGCCATCACCTTCAAGGCCACCTTGCGCTCCAGCGAGCGCTGGGTCGCCAGGTACACGCTGGCCATGGCGCCTTCGCCGATCTCGCCTTCGATGTCGTAGCCCGGGATCACAATGTTCATGGCGAGACCTTCACGACAATGGCAGTGATATTGTCCGGCGCGCCGCGATTGAGCCCCAGGTGCACCAGGCTGCGCACGATTTCATCCGGCGCATCATGGCCCAGCACTTCGCGGATCTCATGGTCTTCAACGGTCTTGTTAAGGCCATCGCTGCACAGCAGGTAGCTGTCGCCGGGGGAAATCAACAGGTCAGCCACCGCCACTTCCAGCTGGGCCTCCACGCCCACCGCGCGGGTGACAATATTGGCACGGGGATGCACGCGCGCGTCGGCTTCGCTGAGCAGGCCGCTGTCTTGCAGGTCCTGCACGTAGCTGTGGTCACGGGAAATGCTCTCCAGCTGCCCCTCGCGCAGGCGGTACAGGCGACTGTCGCCGGCCCATAAACACACGCCACGCAGGCCACGTGCGGCAAGCACCACCACAGTGCTGCCCATCATGCTCACGCCACGGTTAGCGGTTTCTTCGCGCACCGTGGCGTTGATGCGAATCAGGTCATTGCGCAAGGCAGCCGAGTATTCATCCAGTGAGCGCCCCACCGACACATTGCGCAGGCTGTCGACGATCAGGCTGCTGACGTAATCACCGGCCGCATGCCCGCCCATGCCATCGGCCACGACCCACAGGCGGTTTTCCGGCAGGTCCAGGCACGCGTCTTCATTAACCTGACGCACCATGCCCACATGGCTTTTGCTCGCGGATTTAAACGTCGCCCCCATCTACACCACACCTTCTTGTCCGAGCAAAAACTGCGCAAAATCGCCGGCAGCCGGCAAACCCTGGCACCGCAATAAACCGGGTGAAATACGTTGTGAGCCACGGCCCCACCACAGGCTGGCACCTTCACAGGCCTGCTCGGCCAGTGCGGTCATGCGGCTGTGGGGCACAGTGGCGGCGACCCGTTGCAGGCCCGCGAAGCGACTGTCGACCGCGCGTTGCTCACTGGCCGGAAGGCCCAGGCTGTCGACGCCATCGTTGAAACGTTCGAACGTGGCGTCAGTATCCAGGGTGCTGAGCAACAGCTCTTCAGCCTGCTCAAACCACGTATCCGGGCCGCCCACCAATGACGCCGGGTTAGTGTCGTGATCAAGCAACGCCACCACGGCCAACGGGAAATAGCGCCCGACCCGATCAATACTCGGCATCACCACACCTGTCGCAGCGTCCGGCCCGCACACGCCCGGTGCCAGCACAAAACGCCACAACGGGCTGACCAGATAGACGTTGAGCCAATCGCCGCCCAGGCTGTTCTGGCTGGCGAGCAAACCGGCGGCCAGCCAGCTGTCCCACGGGCCGATAAAACTCTGGGGCAAGGCGCGGCTGACAAAGTCGCCGCGGCTGGCCAACTTGCCGTAGAAGCCTAGCGTGGTCATAGCCGCTCCGGCAGGCTGAAGCCACTGAGTACGCGGCTTTTGAACGGGTTGAAGGCGCTGTTGGCGCGCAACTCGTAGGCGATGCTCGCGCCATCAACCCGCAAACGCAGGTTGAAACGGTCCGGTGAGTTGCCGGCACTCAGGTCCGATTGCTCCAGCAGGCGGAACCACGCCCACGGGCCGTCCAGGGTCACGCCGGAACGGCCACTGGCTGACGGAGGCATGATCGAAATACGCACCACGCCAATGCTGCCGGGGTTGGGCCATTGCATCGCCACCGGGCGGCTTGGGCCGTGGTCGTAGCTCAGTTGCTGGCCGTCGAGGTCGAGCAGGAACTGGGTGATGGTCGGGTCCATCGACACCGGCTTGAGCTCGAAACGCACGATCGGCTGGGTGCCCCCCGATCTGAAGAACGCGTCACGAATAGCCGCCGCACGCTGGAAGGTTTGCAGCACGCCCGGTGCAATCCCGAGCTTTTGCGCCGCGCCCGGCTGCCAGCGCCAGGTCTGCGTGGATGTATCCACGTAAGGCTGCAGGTATTTGCGGAAGTAGTTATCCATCACCCCGCCCACGCCGAAGAACTGGCCGAAGTCATCCAGCGTGGCGTCCCGCGCGCTGCCCGGCGACATCGGATAACGGCCTGCCAGAGACTGGCGATACACGTTGACCACTTCACTCACCCACGCCGCATTCAGCTGGTTACGCACCCCGCCCATCATGCTGTTGGTGGTGGAGTTGACCACCGACTTGACCATGCCCTGCACCAGCGGGGGCTGGCGTTCGGCATTCAAGCTGACCCGCGTGGCCGCAGCCGCCGCCTGGTTCTTGGCCTCGCCGAGCAAGGCGTCGCCACTGGCGCCGACCATGGCGCTGACTTGCACATACAGCGCGTTCATGTCCGCCAGCAGGCCGTCGATGGCCGCCGGTTCGCCTTCGTTTTTGCTGACGATGCTATTGAGTTCGGCAAAGTGCGCGGTCACCGGATCGTCCGCCGCTTGCGGTGCATTAGCGCTTGGTTGCTCCTGGCCGAGCAGGCTGCCGAGGCGCTCCTTGAGCTTGTCGACGCCGCCTTCCACCGGCACGCCTTTGGCGGCCAATTGGCGTTCTTCAGCTTGCAGGTCGGTCTCCTTGGCTACGGCTACCAGCAGCTTTTTCAGCGGCGAAGTGGGGCCGGAAATCACCCGCAGCACATCGGCCGCCTGGGCCACGCTGGTGATCGGCACAAAGTCGATGTCCGCGAGCAAAGCGTCCCATTGGCGCTGGTAGTCCTGGAAGTACAGGCGGCGCACGTCGGCGGCCAGGCTTACCACGTTCTGCTGATCGGCTTGCTCACGGCCCAACACCCATTGTTCTTCCGCGAGCGTGCCGGTCTGGTTCAGGCTGCTGAGCAGGAAGGCCTGACGATAGCCTTTGGCAGTGAAGAACCCACTCAACGGCTCGCCCAACGGCTTGCCGCTTTTACGGCTGAACACCAGCGCGGCATCGCGGCCGGCGGCTTCGTTGAGGCGAAAGTCGGGGATACCCTCGGGCAGCTTCTGGCGCTTGACCCGGTCGTACACGCGTTGCGCCACCGGCAGCTGTTGCAGTTGGCGACGCAGGTCATCGATCAAGCGTGGGTCCAGCCGCGCATTCGGCGGGTGGCGGTCGAACAGCGCCTGCAAGTGCCCGTTCAACGCCTGGCGCTGATCGGCCGGCAGGTCACGCGGCAGGTTGCGGTCCCAATCCAGGGCGACCCAGGCTTTGATGAAGTCCGGGTCGTAGTGCTCGTTGTCGGCGAGCATCAGGTAGGCCTTGAGGCCTTCATAAAGGAAGTCGGAATTGCCGCCGCCATGCAGTTGCTCTTCGATGCGCGTGACCAGGCGTGGCGCGAACACGGCGATCAACAGCTTGCGGTAGACACTGGCAGATTCGGCTTCAAGCATATCGCCCTGATACAGGCCCAGGCCTTCGGACCAGCTCGGCGAATCGCCCGCGAGGTTCTTCACCGCATTGAGCAGCGGCAACACTGCCAGCACTTCACGCTGCGCCGGGCTGAGGTTCTGTACCGTCTGGCCGAGCGGCGCAACCTTCTGATCAACCTGGGCGATATACGCCTGGTTGGCGCGATAACTTACCCACCACAGGCCACTGACCACCACCACCAAGGCGACGGTAGCTGCCAGCACACCGCGTGCAATCCACTTGCGGCGGCGCTCGACTTTCGGGTTTACACCCACCAACCCACGCTCGGCAAACGCCACGGCGGTGAATAATTTTTCGATAAAATAACTGCGCCCGGTGCCGCTCTGTCGCGCCAGGTGCTGGCGGTCCAGGTTCATGCTCTGGGCCATGGCGCCGATCAGGCGATCAATCGGGCTGCCTTCCTGGGTGCCGCTGGTGAAGTACACACCGCGCAGCAACACGCGCTCTTCGAAGGCGTTGGGTTTGAACACGCCTTCGAGGAAGCTTTGCAGGCAATCTTTCAACGCGCCGAACTGCTGCGGGAAACCGTAGATCAGGTCACGCCGCGCCGGGTCACGCTCCTGTTGCAGGCGTTCCACCAGCCGTTCGTTCAGGCGCTGCTCAAGACCGGCAAATTCGCTTTGCAGATGGGCCAGTGGGCTGTCACTGTTTTTGCCGTCGTCCAGGGCGAAGGTCATGCCCCACACCTGGGCGCGGTCTTCCTTGCTCAGGTTGTCGAAGAACTCCATAAAGCCCGGCACCAGGTCGAGCTTGGTCAGCATCAGGTAGATCGGGAATCGCACGCCCAGTTGGGTGTAAAGCTCCTGGATCCGCAGGCGAATTGCGGCCGCATGGGCGGCGCGTTCGGCATCCGTACCGAGCAGCAGATCCGAGAGGCTGATGGCGATAAACGCGCCATCAATCGGGCGACGCGAACGCTGCTTTTTCAGCAGATCGAGAAAGCCCAACCACGCAGCTTTATCCACTGTGGAGTTACTGTCCTGGGTGGTGTAGCGGCCGGCGGTATCGAGCAAAACGGCCTGGTCGGTAAACCACCAATCACAGTTACGCGTGCCGCCAACACCGCGCACCGCACCGGCGCCCAACTGTGCAGCAAGTGGAAAGTGCAGGCCGGAATTGACCAGCGCGGTGGTCTTGCCCGAACCCGGCGGGCCGATGATCACGTACCACGGCAGCTCATAGAGATTGCGGCGCTCATCACCACCGAGCTTGGCCTTTTTCAACAATGCCAGGGCTTCGTCCATGCGCTGGCGCAAGGTCGACAACTCTTCGGCGGTGGCGACGCTGTTGGGGTCGGCCGGGGTTTCGGCGGCGAGGCTGCGCATCACTTCGGCGGCCTGGCGGCGCGCCTGGATAATGCGCACTACGCGGTAGGCGATCCACAGCGCAAACACCAGGATGATCAGCGCCCAGCGCCGCCCTTCCGGCACCAGCACATCGAGCAACGGCCCCACAAACCAGATGATCAGGCTCAGGGCAATCAGGCCCAGTACGGGGATCACCCAGCGAATCATAAAACTGAAAAACGCCTTCACTCGACGCCCTCCGCCAATACGGTGATTTCAACCCGACGATTACGGGCACGGCCTTCGGCAGTAGCGTTGGTCGCCACCGGCTCGGTGTCGCTGCGGCCTTCGGCACTGAAGCGATCCGCCTGGCCGGTCTTGGCCGCCAGAATCTCCAGCACCGATTTGGCACGTGCTTCGGACAATGCCCAGTTGGACGGGAAACGCAGCGTGGCAATCGGGCGGTTGTCGCTGTGGCCGGTCACGCGGACCTGGCCCTTGACCTTGCGGATGGCGTCAGCGATGCGCAGCATCAGCGGCTCGAAGTCATCGCGGATGCTGGAGCTGGCAGACGCGAACAGCTCATCGCCGCGAATCGTCACCACGGAACGGTCGACCTTGTCTTCCACCGCCACGCGGCCCGCCTTGATGTCTTCCACCAGGAAGCCGGCCAGGCGCGGCCGTTCGATGACTTTAGGTTGCGCCACCGGGCGGTCGATGGCCTGCACGGGAATCTCGCCCAGGGCATGGATATTCTTGAACACCGGTTCCGCATCCGACGCCAGCTTCATGCGCAACCCAAACAGTAACGCCAGCAGCAACGCCAGGCCGATGGCCACGGCGATCCACGGCGGCATGAATTGCGCCAGGCGATCACGCGCCACACTCACCCCGCGCCAATGCGGCGACAGCTCGCGTTCGTGCTCGCCACGCGCACTGCGAATCGCTGCGGCGGTGCGTTCACGCAAGGCTTCCAACTGGCTGCGACCGTCATTCATCACGCGGTAGCGGCCTTCAAAACCCAGGCACATGCACAGGTACAGCAGCTCCAGCAGGTACAACCGCTCGCGTGGGCTTTGCAGGCAATGGTCGAGCAACTGGAAGACCTTTTCACCGCCCCAGGCTTCGTTGTGCACGGTGATCAACAAACTCTGCTTGCCCCAGTCACTGGTACTGCCCCAGGGCGTGCTGAGCACGGCTTCATCGAGCGCCGTACACAGCGCGTAACGCGCCAGCAGCACTTCGTTGCGCGCCACACCGGCGGCTTCAGCACGCTCTTCGAACTGGCGCAGGTAGGCCAGCAACTGCGCACGCAGGCTGGCCGGCGCTGGGTGGGCGATGGTGTTGCGCAGGCGCGTCAACAACGCCAGCAGCGGCCCGGCGGCGCTTTCCAACGGGTTCAGGCCTTGGCTTTTGCCGGTGAGGATCGGCGCGGCCGGCATCGACAAAGGCGCCGGTTCCGCACGTGCGGGAGCAGGCTCCCGGCCACCCGGACGCGGCATGAACTGAGTGCGGTCATCATCATTGGGATGCATCGCCAATTATCCTCGGATCGCCCAGAAGGCCAGGTTCAAGCCCGGGAACTGCCCGGCGATGTGGAAGGCAAACCCGCCGGAGTTGTTCAGTTGCTGCCAGTGCTCGCTGCCACGGTCCAACTCGTAATAGGTGCTGCCTGCGTGGTAGGGGATCTGGCGTGGCGCGACCGGCAACGGCAGCAGGCCGATGCCTGGCAGTTGCAGGTTGACCATGTCGCGGATGTGCTCCACCGAACCGACTTTGCTCTGCTGGCCGAAGCGTGCGCGCAGGGTTTCGCCGGGCACGTCGGCGCGGACCACGAGGATGAAACTGGCACTGTCGAGCAGGGTTTTGTCGGCGAGCATGGCCACGTGGATGCCGTAGGCTTTTTCCACAATAGGGATCGGCGTGGCTTTGCTGTCGATCAGCATCGACAAGGCTTCACGCAATGCTGCCATCACCGGGGCAAAGCTCAGGGCCAGGTCATCATGTTGGTATTGCGGGTATTCCTGCGGGCGCCGGCCCGTGGTGGAAAACGTGGCGAACTCACCCGCCAGGCTCACCAACTCGCTGAAAAGCCGCTCAGGGTGCAGCGGGCTTAACTGGCTCAAATGCTGGATCAGCGGCTGCGCCCGGTTGACCAATTGCAGCAGCATGAAGTCGGCAATTTCCGAAGCACCACCCGCACCCGAGGCGACCACGCGGCCCGCCAGGGCTTCGCCGCGCTGGTGCAGCAGGCCGAGCAGTTCGCTGCGAAAGGCAGTCAGTGGTTTGCTCGCGGCCACGTCCAGCACCGGCGGGATGTAAGTGTCATCGAGTACCAGCGCGCGGTCGGCACGCTTTTCCTTGATGCGCACCAGGCCGATGGCGGCGTAGTCACTGATGCCATCCTGCGCAGTCAACAGGCGCAGCGCTCGGGAGCCCACGGCCACTGGTGCGCGGTTTTCAAACGGCGCGTTGTCGTCGCGCACTTCGCGCACCTGGCTTACGTAGCGCGCCGCTTCCAGCGCTTCACCTTCATCCACCGTGTCTCGCGCACCGGCGCGCTTGAGCGGCAAGGCCAGGTACACCAGGCCGTCGCGCAGGTTGTCGTCGATATTCAGCGGGCTCGGCGCCAGGTCGTCCTGGGGAATGTTGAACGGCGTGCCGTCGGGCAACAGGCCACGCGCCGACACGATCGCCAGCTTGCCCTGGGCCAGCAGGCCCTGATCGATCAGCAACTCGGAAAAGCCCCAGGCACCGGCGGACAACGGGCGGCTGCGCGCGTCGATGAGGTTTTCCAGGTAACGGTCATGCTGCTGGAAGTGCTGCGTTCCGATGAACATGCCTTCCGACCAGACCACGCGATTGTTCCAGGACATGGGGGCTCCGAGGGTTTCTTATTGGGCAGGGCTGGATGGGGGAACCACGACGTCGGCGCGCACGGCACGCACATCGAGGCTGATCTGATATTCGGTGTATTGGCGCGCCGGAACAGTGAGCACCGTGCGCCATTGCGCGCGGTCCAGCTCGCGATAGCCCACCAACAAACCGATCTGGCGTGTGGAGGGGTCAAGGTCGCGCTGGATGCTCAATTGCTGGCCGGGCTGGATCATCACTTCATCCTGGTCCAGCAGGTCCAGGCCAAGGGTGGATTGCGCGCGATCGGCCAAGGCGAAGTAGTCGGACCGACTGAAGGTGGCGGCATTTTTCAGTTCGAAAATGCGCACCCGTACCGGAGCGGCCTGGCCGTTGGCGCCGGGGTTTAGCCCGGCAATGGCGTGAAAGTGCAGCTCGACGGCGGCAGTACCCGCCTCGGCTTCAGCGGCAGCCTCGGGTTTGACCGCGTCCTTGGCACACGCCGTCAGCAGCAGCGCGGTGGCGGCTGCGAGTAAAAACCTGGGAATCATCCTGCGTCCTCAATGACGTACTTAGCTATCCGTTTTATCCATTATTGCGGCGCGTTTTAGCGTCGCTGTCGTGCGCTGTGTTCTTCGTATGCCCGGCTGAATTCGCGACCGAACAGGTCCTGGAAATCTTCCTGGGCCTCACGGGAAATATTGCTGTAGAGCTCGGTGAACTGCTGCCAGTACTGCGCCTGGCGCGAACCGTTGAACAGGCTCGACAGCCCGGCGGGCTTGCCCATGCGCTCTTCCAGCTGTGCCGGTTCAAAACGTGTGAGCAGGTGTTTGATCGCCGCTTCCACACCGGCCATCACCGCCAGTTGGTGGGCGCGCAGGTCATCGAAACTGTCGCGCACGGCAACGTCCGGCGCCATAAACGCTTGGTTGCCATGACGAAGCAGCAGCAACAAAGCTTCGTCAGCATTCGGCGCAAATTTCAACGGGTTGTTTTCAGCCGGCTGGATCATCGTCTGCTGCATGCGGAACTCGCCTTTGAGGCTGGCGCGGGCACGCAACACGTCGATCAGGCCTTCGACCATCAGGCGGTAGCTGCGGCCGATGCTTTCCATTTGCGCTTCGGCTTGAGCCTTGTCGAGGCGCAGTTGGTCCAGCCCGGCGCCGCGCAGGAACGCCTGGAGCAGGTCGGGCTGCGAGGAAATGTCCCGGGCGGCCGGCTGCATGATTGGCGCGAGGGGCGGTTCAACGGGTGCAACCGGCTGGGGAGTTGCTACGACTGGCGCTGGCGTGTCGCCGAACAAGTCCCAATCTTCAGGAATCACCGAGCCTGCCACTGCGGGCTTTTCGACCACAGGCACCGCGACCGGCGTTGGCGGACGAAAATCGTGCTGCTCGCTGGGTACGTGGTCCGCCACGGTTGGCGGCGGCACGGTGGTCGGGGTGAGGAAGTCGAACAGGTCCGGCAGCGTGTCCATCGACGAGGCGCCCTGGAACTGCGGCGCGATCACAGGCGCAGGTACAGGTGCAGGCTTGTTCGCCACCGCGCCCATCAGCGCTTCAAAACTGTTCGCCGAATCGCCGCTGAACGGCTGGCTATCAAGCGCCTGCACGTTGAAGTCGATACGCGCCTGGATCTCGTAATCGCCGATGCGGATCAACTCGCCATCTTGCAACGGCTCGCTGTTCCCTCTACGCATCCGGATGCCGGCGTTAACCAGCTCCACTCCGTTTGTACTGTTATCGGTCAGATAGTAACGGCCATCTTTGTATTGAATCACGCAATGCTGCGAGGAGACTAACCGCTCTGGATCAGGTAATACCCAGTCATTGTCGGAATTGCGGCCAATAGCCATCACGCCCTGATCCATGGACTTTTCAGAGCATTGCCCAGGGGTAATCTTGTGATAACTAGTGATAGTCAAACACAGCGACATCTTGCCTCCTTGCTGATACATCGCGCGCGGTCTATTCCAAGGGAGGGCGTTTCCCGTAAACGCCCTGCCAAGTCGTGCAACAGACCGTAAAATCTGCTTTTGTCAGCATGATCGCTGATCTTAACCGGCTTCTGTGACAAAAATCCTGTCTCGGGGCGCCGTCAGACCCGTCAGTCGCGCAGTGTGTTAAACACCGCACATCTGTCACAGAGGGCGAGTAGCTTACCTTGACAACGCGTAACTACTACACCAAAAATGCACAACTTCTTGAACATAAGTGATGGCACCATAGTGGCACGCTGAGTATATGACCAAGAAAACATGCAAAGTTCATTGCGCAACTAATGCATGCGTTGCCTGGCATCTAACGGGCTGATAAGGAGATCGAATCAAGTGGATGTGCCGTTGCTGCTCGCCGCCGTTTCCGCGACTTCGCCCTGTGGTGAAGACCTGGAATATGACGCGCAATTCCTTCAACTGGAACGTGACGCCAAGGGCCAGCCCGAGCGCAGCATGGGCGACTCGATTCTGCCCGCCGAACCACCGCAATGGCGCAGCATCCAGCAGCAAAGCCTCGATTTGTTGCAACGCAGCAAAGACCTGCGCATCACCCATTTCCTGTTGCAAAGCTCCCTCGCCCTCCAGGGTGTGGCCGGGCTTGCCGAAGTCCTTACGTTGATCAACGCGCTGCTGCGCGAATACTGGGCCGACCTGTACCCGCGCCTGGATGCCGACGACGATAACGACCCCACCGTGCGCATCAACGCCCTGTCCGGCTTGACCAGTGACGCGACCATTCGCCTGCTGCGCGAGAGCATCCTCACGCGCTCGCGCACGTTCGGGCCGGTGAGCCTGCGCGCGGCGCTCAACGCCAGCGGCCTGTCGAACTTCCCGGATGAGCAACTCGGCGCGCAGCAACTCAATGCCGCGTTCCTCGACAGCGACGCCGAACACCTGCAAGCCACGCGCGACGCCTTGAGTGCCGCGCGTGCCGCCTGCGAGGCCATCGAACAACAGGTCAGCGACCAGGTCGGCTCGGCCCAGGGCGTAGACCTGAGCCTGTTGAAGCAACCGCTCAAGCAGGCGCTGCAGATCCTCAATCAAGCCGTACCCGACCCTGCAGGCAGCAGCGAACCCGAGGCCGTCAGTGAAGACAATGCCCCCTCGGTCGATTTCGCCGCCGCCCCCGCAGCACCGCGCCCCACGGGCGACATCGCCACCCGCGATGACGTGCTGCGCAGCCTCGACAAGATCCTTGCGTACTACACCCGGCACGAGCCTTCGAGCCCGCTGCCGGTGTTGTTGAACCGGGCGAAGCATCTGGTGCACGCCGACTTTGCGGCCATCGTGCGCAATCTGATCCCCGACGGCATGTCCCAATTTGAAAACCTGCGCGGCCCGGAAAGCGAGTAAGCCGCCGGACTGTGCAGTAACAACACCGTCGCTCAAGCGACCAGGAGCAGCAACGTGGCGAAGCAAAGTTCTCAGAAATTCATCGCGCGCAACCGTGCGCCTCGAGTGCAGATCGAGTACGACGTCGAGCTTTACGGCGCCGAGAAAAAGGTCCAGCTGCCCTTTGTGATGGGCGTGATGGCCGACCTCGCCGGCAAGCCTGCCGAGCCGCTGGCGCCTGTGGCTGATCGCAAGTTCCTTGAGGTAGACGTCGACAACTTCGACTCGCGCCTCAAGGCCATGCAGCCACGCGTAGCCTTCCACGTACCGAATGAGTTGACCGGCGAAGGCAACCTGAGCCTGGACATCACCTTCGAAAGCATGGACGACTTCAGCCCGGCCGCCGTAGCCCGCAAGGTCGATTCCCTCAAGCAACTGCTCGAAGCCCGCACCCAGTTGGCCAACCTGCTGACCTACATGGACGGCAAGACTGGCGCTGAAGAAATCATCATGAAGGCGATCAAGGACCCGGCACTGCTTCAGGCACTTGCCAGCGCGCCTAAGCCAGCAGGGGATCAGTAATCATGACCGACAATACCGCCCGCGAAGGCTCCCAGATTCTGGGGGCTACCGAAGAAGCCAGCGAGTTCGCCAACCTGCTGCTGCAAGAATTCAAGCCCAAGACCGAGCGTGCCCGCGAAGCCGTGGAAACCGCCGTGCGCACCCTGGCCGAGCAGGCTCTGGCGCAGACGGACCTGGTTTCCAATGACGCGATCAAGTCGATTGAATCGATTATCGCGGCCATCGACGCCAAGCTCACCGCCCAGGTCAACCAGATCATCCACCACCCGGATTTCCAGCAGCTCGAAAGCGCCTGGCGTGGCCTGCACTACCTGGTCAACAACACCGAGAGCGATGAGCAGCTGAAGATTCGCGTGCTCAATATCGCCAAACCTGAACTGCACAAGACCCTGAAAAAATTCAAGGGCACGGCGTGGGACCAGAGCCCGCTCTTCAAGAAGATGTACGAAGAAGAATACGGCCAGTTCGGCGGCGAACCGTACGGTTGCCTGGTGGGCGACTACTACTTTGACCAGTCGCCTCCGGATGTCGAATTGCTGGGCGAGTTGTCGAAAGTCTGCGCCGCCATGCACGCACCATTCATCGCGGCCGCTTCGCCGACCGTGATGGGCATGGGCTCGTGGCAGGAACTGTCGAACCCGCGCGACCTGACCAAGATCTTCACCACGCCGGAATACGCCGGCTGGCGCTCGCTGCGTGAATCGGAAGACTCGCGCTACATCGGCCTGACCATGCCGCGCTTCCTGGCGCGCCTGCCGTATGGTGCCAAGACCGACCCGGTGGAAGCCTTCGCCTTCGAAGAAAACACCGACGGCGCCGACAGCTCCAAGTACACCTGGGCCAACGCCGCTTACGCGATGGCGGTGAACATCAACCGTTCGTTCAAACACTACGGCTGGTGCTCGCGCATCCGTGGCGTGGAGTCCGGCGGTGAAGTGGAAAACCTCCCGGCCCACACGTTCCCTACCGATGACGGTGGCGTGGACATGAAGTGCCCGACCGAAATCGCCATCAGCGACCGCCGTGAAGCGGAGCTGGCCAAAAACGGTTTCATGCCGCTGCTGCACAAGAAAAACACCGACTTCGCCGCGTTCATCGGCGCCCAGTCGTTGCAGAAACCGGCCGAATACGACGACCCGGACGCCACCGCCAACGCCAACCTGGCTGCGCGCCTGCCGTACCTGTTCGCCACCTGCCGCTTCGCCCACTACTTGAAGTGCATCGTGCGCGACAAGATCGGTTCCTTCAAAGAGAAGGACGAGATGCAGCGCTGGTTGCAGGACTGGATCCTCAACTACGTCGACGGCGACCCTGCACACTCCACCGAAACCACCAAGGCCCAGCACCCGTTGGCCGCCGCCGAAGTGATCGTGGAAGACGTCGAAGGCAACCCGGGTTACTACAACTCCAAGTTCTACCTGCGCCCGCACTACCAGCTCGAAGGGCTGACGGTGTCGTTGCGCCTGGTATCGAAACTGCCGTCGGCAAAAAGCGCGTAACTCGCTCGTTCCCACGCTCTGCGTGGGAATGCCGCCCGGGACGCTCCGCGTCCCAGTGACGCAGAGCGTCACAGGATGCGTTACCACGCAGAGCGTGGGAACGATCAGCGTTAATAAATTCTGTGGCTGAGTCCACACAGGGAGAAAACATGGCTGTTGATATTTTCATCAAGATCGGCGACATCAAGGGCGAGTCCATGGACAAGGCCCACAAGGACGAAATCGACGTGCTGAACTGGAGCTGGGGCATGGCCCAGTCCGGCAACATGCATGTGGGCGGCGGCGGCGGCGCGGGCAAGGTGAATATCCAGGACCTGTCGCTGACCAAGTACGTCGACAAGGCTTCGCCTAACCTGATGATGCACTGCGCCAGCGGCAAGCACATCGACAAGGTCAAGTTGACCGTGCGCAAGGCCGGCGGCGAAAGCCAGGTCGAGTACATGGTGATCAACCTGGAAGAAGTGCTGGTCACGTCCCTGAGCACCGGCGGCTCGGGCACCGATGATCGCCTGACCGAAAACGTCACCCTGAACTTCGCTCAAGTGATGGTCGACTACCAGCCGCAGAAAGCCGACGGCACCAAAGACGGCGGCGCAATCAAGTTTGGCTGGAACATCCGTTCCAACACCAAGCGCTGATAGCCCTGGCGGCCGCAGCCAATGACCGCAGCCCATGGCTGCGACCCCTGGCTGCGACCCCTGGCACCTTGTCCCTCTCTTAGCCCGTCCGTGGAGCTGCTTTGGTGGTAACTGAAATCGCTTCCCGCGACCGTCTGCAACCGTCCCTGCTGGACCGGCTGACCGACGACGACCCGACCAACCCCAAGGAAAGCGCCGATAAACGCGTGCTGTCCCTGACCCAATTGAAAGCTTCGGTGCTGCGCGACCTGGCGTGGCTGCTTAACACCACGTCGCTCCTCGACGCCGATGCGACGTTGCACACCCCGGCTGGCACATCGGTGGTCAATTACGGCCTGCCGGCGCTGGCGGGCAATAGTGTTTCCAGTGTGGATATCAAAGCCCTGGAAGCCCTGATCTATCAGGCGATTGCCACCTTTGAACCCCGAATTCTGCGCCACACCCTGCGCGTCAAAGCCCGCGTGGGCCATGGCGAGATGAACCACAACGCATTGAGTTTCGAGATCGAAGGCGACCTGTGGGCGCAGCCGGTGCCGTTGCGCCTGCTGCTGCAAACCGACCTGGACCTGGAATCCGGGCATGTGCGTGTCGTCAATGCCGACCAACGGAGGCGCCCATGAACCCGCGCCTGCTGGAGTTGTACAACCAGGAACTGCACCACGTGCGCGAAAGCGCCGCCGAGTTCGCCAAGGAATACCCGAAGATCGCCAGTCGGCTGACGTTGTCCGGCATGGACTGCGCCGACCCGTACGTCGAACGCTTGCTCGAAGGCTTTGCCTACCTCACGGCCCGGGTGCAGCTCAAGCTCGACGCCGAGTACCCGACCTTCACCCATAACCTGCTGGAAATCGCCTACCCGCACTACCTCGCGCCCACGCCGTCGATGACCGTGGTGCAATTGCAGACCGACCCCGACGAAGGCTCGCTGGCCAGTGGTTTCCCGCTGCCACGCGACACCGTGTTGCGCGCCGCACTGGGCCGCGAAACCCAGACCTGCTGCGAGTACCGCACCGCGCACCCGGTGACGCTGTGGCCGTTGCAGGTCAGTGGCGCCGAGTACTTCGGCAACCCCGCTGCCGTGCTGGGTCGCCTGGCGGCCAGCGAACCCAAGGCCAAAGCCGGCCTGCGCCTGACTCTGCGCACCGGCGCCGAATTACCCTTCAACAGCCTCGACCTCGATAGCCTGCCGCTGTACCTCAGTGGCGCCGATGAGCAGCCGTTCCGTCTTTACGAACAACTGCTGGGCAATGCCTGCGCGGTGTTCGCCCGCAAACCCGGTGGCGATTGGGTCGAGCGCCTGCCGCCAAACGCGGTGCGCTCCCGGGGTTTTGACGACGCCGATGCGGCCATGCCGGTGGTGGCCCGCGCGTTTCAGGGTTATCGGCTACTGCAGGAATACTTCGCCCTGCCCCACCGCTTCCTGTTCGTCGAATTCGCGCAGCTGAGCCGTGCGGTCAAACGCTGCGACGGCCAGGAGCTGGAGCTGATCGTGCTGTTCGACCGTCACGAGCCGAGCCTGGAAGGCAGTGTCGGCGCGGCGCAGTTCCTGCCGTTCTGCACGCCGGCGATCAACTTGTTTCCCAAACGCGTCGACCGTATCCACCTGTCGGACCGTGTTAACGAACACCATGTGATCGCCGATCGCACGCGGCCGATGGATTTCGAGATTCACTCACTGAGTGGCATTACCGGCCATGGCACTGGGCCGGAGCAGCCGTTCCTGCCGTTCTATGCGGTGCGCGATCCGTCCCGCTACGGCCGCGATCAGGCTTACTACACGCTGCGCCGCGAGCCTCGCGTGTTGTCCAGTGACCAACGCCGTAACGGCCCGCGCTCTACCTATGTGGGCAGCGAAACCTTCGTCAGCCTGGTCGACAGCCAGCAAGCGCCCTACCGCCATGACCTGCGCCAGCTCGGCGTGACCGCACTGTGCACCAATCGCGATCTGCCGCTGTTCATGAGCGTGGGCAATGGCAAGACCGACTTCACATTGGCCGATAGCGCGCCGGTGTTGTCGGTGCGTTGCGTCGCCGGGCCGAGTCGTCCGCGTGCCAGCCATGCCCATGACGCCAAAGCGTGGCGCCTGATCAGCCAGCTGTCGCTCAACTACCTGTCGCTGAGCGAACAAGGCCAGGGCGCTGGCGCCTTGCGTGAACTGCTGCGCCTGTACGGCGACAGCAATGACGCGGCCCTGCAATTGCAGATCGAAGGCTTGCGCGAAGTCAGCAGCAAAGCCGTGACCCGGCGCCTGCCGATGCCCGGCCCGATAGTGTTTGGACGCGGCCTGGAAATCACCCTGGAATTCGATGAAAACGCGTTTCGCGGCACCGGCGTGTTCCTGCTCGGCGCAGTGCTGGAACGCTTCCTGGCACGTTATGTGTCGATCAACAGCTTTACCGAGACGGTGATCCGTACCACCGAACGCGGCGAGATCATGCGATGGAAAGCCAAGCCCGGTCGACGTCCGACCCTGTGAACACACTGGATGCGATGCATCAGGAGCCCTGGGAATACGATTTCTTCCAGGCGTTGCGGCGTATCGAGTGCGAATCGCCCGATCTGCCGCGCCTGGGCCATTCCCTGCGCCTGGCCGATGACCCACTGCGCCTCGGGCAGCAAGCCGATTGCACCTTCGCACCGGCCACATTGGCCTCGGTCGACCCCGGCGGCGATGGCAAACCGGCGCGGCTTGAGCAGTTCTTTTTCGGCCTCGGCGGCCCCAACGGCCCCTTGCCGCTGCATATCACCGAGTACGTGCGCGAACGCCAGCGCAACAATGCCGACAGCACCAGCAAACAGTTTTTGGATGTGTTCCACCATCGCCTGCTCAGCCTGTTTTACCGAGCCTGGGCCGAGGCACGGCCGACCGTCAGCCACGACCGCCCGGATGATGACTACTGGTCCGCACGCCTCGCGGCGCTGAGTGGTCGAGGCATGCCGAGCCTGCTGAATCAGGGGCTGATTCCGGATACCGCGAAGCTGCACTACAGCGGCCACCTGTCGGCGCAAACCCGCTACCCGGACGGTTTGAAAGCCATTCTCAGCGAGTACTTCGGCCTGCCGGTAACCATCGAAGAATACGTCGGCCAATGGCTGGAACTGCCGGAGCGCAGCCGCGTGAGTGTCAGCGCCAACCAGTTGGGCGTGGACTTTTGCCTGGGCAGCCATGTGTGGGATCGCCAGCATAAATTCCGCATCCGACTCGGCCCGCTCAAGCTGGACGATTACATGGGCATGCTGCCCGGCAGCCAGCCGTTCAACGAGCTGGTAGCGTGGGTGGCCGAGTACCTGGGCCATGAACTGGACTGGGACTTGAACCTGGTTTTGCAACAACCCGAAGTCCCAAAGCTGCAACTCAATGGCCAATTCCGCCTGGGCTTCAACACCTGGCTCGGCCAACCCGAGCATGACGCCAACGACCTAATCCTGGCCCGGCATTACGCCGATCACGCCACCACCTCAAGGAATCCAGAGCATGGGTGAAATCAGTCGCGCCGCACTGTTCGGCAAACTCAACAGCGTGGCCTACAAGGCCATCGAAGCCGCCACCGTGTTCTGCAAATTGCGGGGCAACCCGTATGTGGAACTGGCCCACTGGTTTCACCAGTTGCTGCAACTGCAGGACTCGGACCTGCACCGCATCATCCGTCAGTTCAACGTGGAGCCGGCACGCTTGGCCCGTGACCTGACCGAAGCGCTGGACCGCCTGCCGCGTGGTTCGACGTCGATCACCGACTTGTCCTCCCACGTGGAAGAAGCCGTAGAGCGCGGCTGGGTCTACGGCAGCCTGATGTTTGGCGAAAGCCAGGTGCGTACCGGCTACCTGGTGCTGGGTATCCTTAAGACGCCAAGCCTGCGCCATGCGCTGCTGGGCTTGTCAGCTGAGTTCGACAAGATCAAACCCGAAGCCCTGAGCGAGCGTTTTGACGAATACGTCGGCGACTCGCCGGAGAATGCGCTGAGTGCCAGCGATGGCTTCAATGCCGGTGCCGTGCCGGGCGAAGCCAGCGGTGCCATGGCACCGAGTGCGATGGGCAAGCAGGAAGCGCTCAAGCGTTTTACCGTCGACCTGACTGAGCAAGCGCGCAGCGGCAAGCTCGACCCGATCGTGGGGCGTGATGAAGAGATCCGCCAACTGGTGGACATCCTGATGCGTCGGCGCCAGAACAACCCGATCCTCACCGGTGAAGCCGGTGTGGGCAAGACCGCCGTGGTTGAAGGGTTCGCCCTGCGCATCGTCGCCGGTGACGTGCCGCCTGCGCTCAAGGATGTGGAACTGCGCAGCCTCGACGTGGGCCTGCTGCAAGCCGGTGCCAGCATGAAGGGCGAGTTCGAACAGCGCCTGCGCCAGGTCATCGAAGACGTGCAGGCTTCGCCCAAGCCGATCATTCTGTTTATCGACGAAGCTCACACCCTGGTGGGTGCCGGTGGCGCCGCCGGGACCGGTGATGCCGCCAACCTGCTCAAGCCGGCGCTGGCCCGTGGCACCTTGCGTACCGTAGCCGCCACGACCTGGGCCGAGTACAAAAAACACATCGAGAAAGACCCGGCCCTGACTCGCCGCTTCCAAGTGGTGCAGGTGGCCGAGCCGTCGGAAGACAAAGCGCTGCTGATGATGCGTGGCGTGGCCTCGACCATGGAAAAACACCATCAGGTGCAGATCCTTGATGAAGCCCTGGAAGCCTCGGTGAAACTGTCGCACCGCTACATCCCGGCACGCCAGTTGCCGGACAAATCCGTCAGCTTGCTGGATACCGCCTGTGCGCGCGTCGCCATCAGCCTGCACGCCGTGCCGGCCGAAGTGGACGACAGCCGCCGTCGCATCGAAGCGCTGGAAACCGAGCTGCAAATCATCGCCCGCGAGCATGCCATCGGCATTGCCATTGGTGCGCGTCAAACCCATAGCGAAGCCTTGCTGAGCGCCGAGCGCGAACGCCTGGCAACGCTGGAAAGCCGCTGGGCCGAAGAAAAAACCCTGGTTGATGAGCTATTGTCCACTCGCGCGACCTTGCGCGAAAAGGCGGGCGTGGTAGACAGCGGCAACGATGAGTTGCGCGCCCAACTGGTCGACCTGCAACAACGCCTCACTGCGCTGCAAGGCGAAACCCCGCTGATCCTGCCGACCGTGGACTACCAGGCCGTGGCCTCGGTGGTCGCCGACTGGACCGGCATCCCGGTGGGCCGCATGGCACGCAACGAACTGGAGACGGTGCTCAACCTCGACCAGCATCTGAAAAAACGCATCATCGGCCAGGACCATGCCTTGCAGATGATCGCCAAGCGCATCCAGACCTCCCGCGCCGGGCTCGATAACCCAAGCAAACCGATAGGCGTGTTCATGCTCGCCGGCACCTCGGGTGTAGGCAAGACCGAAACCGCCCTGGCCCTGGCCGAAGCCATGTACGGCGGTGAGCAGAACGTCATCACCATCAACATGAGCGAGTTCCAGGAAGCCCATACCGTGTCCACACTCAAGGGCGCGCCGCCGGGTTATATCGGCTACGGCGAAGGCGGCGTGCTGACCGAGGCGGTGCGGCGCAAACCCTACAGCGTGGTGCTGCTGGACGAAGTGGAAAAAGCCCACCCGGACGTGCACGAAATCTTCTTCCAGGTGTTCGACAAGGGCGTGATGGAGGACGGCGAAGGCCGGGTGATCGACTTCAAGAACACCCTGATCCTGCTGACCACCAACGCCGGTACCGAGCTGATTTCCCGCGTATGCAAAGACCCGGCGAACATCCCCGAGCCGGAAGAAATCGCCAAGGCCCTGCGCCAACCGCTGCTGGAGATTTTCCCGCCGGCTCTGCTGGGCCGTTTGGTGACGATTCCGTATTACCCGTTGAGCGATGAGATGCTCAAGGCGATCACCCGCCTGCAGCTCAATCGCATCAAAAAGCGCGTGGAGAACACCCACAAGGTCGCCTTCGATTACGACGACGCGGTGGTCGATTTGATCGTCTCGCGCTGCACCGAAACCGAAAGCGGCGGGCGCATGATCGACACCATCCTCACCAACAGCCTGCTGCCGGACATGAGCCGTGAATTCCTCACGCGCATGCTCGAAGGCAAGGCGCTGGCGGGTGTGCGTATCAGCAGCCGGGATAATGAATTGCACTACGACTTCAGCGATTGACCTGACGGAATACGATCAAAACTGTGGGAGCGGGCTTGCTCGCGAATGCGGTGAATCAGTCACCGGCTGCATCAGCTGACACACCGCATTCGCGAGCAAGCCCGCTCCCACATTTAGAACCGGTTCCTACAGTTAATACGCAATTTACGGGACTACCGATGCTATTCAACCAAGCCTCACGCCTGGCCAAGATCACCAGCCCTCTGGGGCCGGATGTGCTGCTGCTCAATGAAATGGGCGGCGGCGAAGAGCTGGGCAGGTTGTTCAACTATGAGCTGCGACTGACCTCGCTGGACGCCAACATCGACCTTAACCAGTTGCTGGGCAAGCCGATGAGTGTCGGCGTGCAGTTGGCGGACGGTGGCGAGCGGCACTTCCACGGCATCGTCGCGCGTTGCAGCCAGAATATCGACCAGGGCCAGTTCGCCAGTTATCAGGTGACCCTGCGCCCGTGGTTGTGGCTGCTCAGCCGCACCTCGGACTGCCGGATTTTCCAGAACCTGAGCATCCCGCAGATCATCAAGCAGGTGTTCCGCGACCTGGGTTTTTCCGACTTCGAAGACGCGCTGAGCCGCCCGTATCGCGAGTGGGAATATTGCGTGCAGTATCGCGAGACCAGCTTCGATTTCGTCAGCCGCCTGATGGAGCAGGAAGGTATTTACTACTTCTTCCGCCATGAGCAGGACCGTCATGTGCTGGTGCTGGCCGATGCTTATGGCGCACACGCCACGGTGCCGGGCTACGCGTCGATCCCGTACTACCCCAAGGACGAGCAGCAGCGCGAACGCGACCATATGCACAACTGGCACCTGGCGCAGGAAGTGCAGCCGGGGTCGCTTGAGCTTAACGACTACGACTTCCAGCGCCCCAGCGCCAGCATCGACGTGCGCTCGGCCATGCCGCGCCCGCACACCGCCGGCGACTACCCGCTGTACGACTACCCCGGCACCTACGTGCAAAGCGCCGACGGCGAACACTATGCGCGCACCCGCATTGAAGCCCTGCAAACCCTGCATGAGCAGGTCGAGTTCAACGGTAATGCGCGTGGCCTGGGCTCGGGCCATTTGTTCAGCCTCACCGGCTTCAGCCGCCAGGACCAGAACCGCGAATACCTGATCGTCGGCTGCCGCTATGCCATCGTCCAGGAAAGCCTGGAAAGCGGCGGAGGCTCGGGAGCGGCGCAGTTCGAAAGCAGCCTCACCTGTATTGACGCCCAGCAAAGCTTCCGCCCGTTGGCCAGCACCTATCGGCCCATCGTCAAAGGCCCGCAGACTGCGCTGGTGGTCGGCCCCAAGGGCGAGGAAATCTGGACCGACCAGTACGGCCGCGTAAAGGTGCATTTTTACTGGGACCGTCACGACCAATCCAACGAAAACAGCTCGTGCTGGATACGTGTGTCGCAATCCTGGGCCGGTAAAAACTGGGGCTCGATGCAGATCCCACGGATCGGCCAGGAAGTGATTGTGAGCTTTCTGGAAGGCGACCCGGACCGGCCGATCATCACCGGGCGGGTGTACAACGCCGAGCAGACCGTGCCTTACGACCTGCCGGAAAACGCCACCCAGAGCGGCATGAAAAGCCGTTCCAGCAAAGGCGGCACGCCGGCCAACTTCAATGAAATCCGCATGGAGGACAAGAAGGGGCTGGAGCAGTTGTATATCCACGCCGAGCGCAACCAGGACATCGTGGTGGAGGTGGATGAAAGCCACTCGGTGGGGCATGACCGCAACAAGAGCATTGGGCATAACGAGACGGTGACGATTGGTAATAACCGCCTGCGCATCGTCAAGCAGGAGGACATTCTCTCGGTGGGCCAGCGCAAGACCGACAGCATCAGCCAGAGCTACGTGATTGAAGTGGGCGAGAACCTGCGGCTGGTCTGCGGCGAAAGCATTCTGGAGTTGAATGCCAGCGGGCAGATCAACCTCACCGGCGTGCAAATCAGCTTTTACGCCAGCGGCGACGCCGAGTTCAACACCGGCGGCGTGCTGCACCTGAACAACGGCGGCGGACCCGGTGCCACGCCCGATGGCCAGGGCCAAAAAGGCGCTATCGACGCCAACATTAAAGCCGCGTTCCCCACGCCTAAAAGCTCCTGACGAGACCTGTTTGCCATGACGTACCGAATCAACGAATTTCAGTTCCAACTGCCGGCCGCAGAGTTGCAGGACGCGACGATCAATATTCTCAAGTTTCCCGAGCTGGGCACTTCTTTGATCGTCAGCCGCAGCTTGCTGGCCGAAGGCGAAACGTTGCACAGCAACTTCGACGACCAACTCAAGCGCCTGGAAAAACAGGTGCAGGATTTGCGCTGCCAACCCAGCGTTACCGTGCGCCTGGGCGCCGCTCAAGAGGTGGAAGGTATCGAGTTGCGCAGCCAGTTCAACAAGGGCAATGACAAGGTGTTTCAGTATCAACTGGCGCTGGTGTTGCCAGGTACGCGCAAGATGCTCGCCTTGAGTTATGTGAAGGCCGAAAAGCTAGGCGATGCCGAGGCTGCGCACTGGGCATTGATCAAAAACTCGTTGTCGTTCGACGCTATTTCTTGATGAGCTGCCTGCATGTCTGACGCGTTATGGGCAGCCCGGATGGGCGATGCGCTCTCCCACACTTCGATGATGGCGGACATCCTCGGCGGTGTGCTGGAGGTGGCGGCCAATATCGCGATCACGGCGGTGGCGACGGCTGCCGTGGTTGCGGCCACCGGCATTACCGTGGTTACCGGTGGCCTCGGCTGCTTCCTGCTGGGTGCGGTGGTGGGCACGATTGTTGGCCTGGCCATGAGCAAAAGTGGCGCGGACAAAGGGCTGACCAAGATATGTGATGCCTTCAGTAACGCCCTGTTTCCGCCCACGGTGCAGGCGAACATTCTCACCGGCTCGACCAACACCCTGACCAATAACATGCCTGCGGCTCGTGCGGCCGGGGCGATCAGTTCCCATGTCACGCCGGCCGGTACCGAGCTGGAAGAAACCAAACCCGAGCCGGAACCCAGTTACCTGGACATGGCCGCAGGTTTCTTCTCGCAGATGTGGCGCCCTACCGTTGCAACGCCTGCGCCGGGCGCCGTGCCCAAGCCGCTGGACCTGGTGGTGTGTATGAAGCACCCGCCAATGCCGCCGCAGTTTCTGGCCGAAGGCTCGGAGAAGGTCACGGTCAACGGCCAACCCGCCGTGCGCAGTGGTGATCGCAGTACCTGCGATGCGACGGTGGTGTCGTCCGGGCTGATCTCTTCCAACGTGACCATCGGCGGCGGTTCGGTGGTGGTGCGTGAAATTCGCAGCGGCAAGACGCCTGGCGTCGGGCTGGCGGTTACAGCGCTGTTGATGCTCAAGGGTGGCAAGGGCAAGTTCTTCAGCAAGTTGCCGTGCATGTTGGTCAGCGGCGCAACCTCGATGGCGATCAGCAGCGCGATGGGCGCTGCGGCCAACGCTGCGATGGGCACGTCGAACCCGGTGCATGCCGCGACGGGCGCGAAGGTATTGGGTGATGTCGAGGAGCTGGATTTCGTACTGCCGGGCATCCTGCCGATTGACTGGCAGCGCTTTTACAACAGCCGCGACGAGCGCCCGAGCAGCCTGTTTGGCGTCGGCTGGAGCGTGCCCTACGAAGTATGCGTCGACATTCAGCCACATCCCGAGGGCGGCGAAACGCTGGTGTATACCGATGAGCAGGGTCGGCCCATCGACATGGGCTCGATTCCATTGGGCGGCGCAGTGTTCAGCGCGGGCGAAGGGCTCGCGGTGCGGCGACACCTCAATGGGCAATTGCTGATCGAAAGCGACGACGGCATGTACCGCTTGTTCGAAGCTGCGCCAGCGAACCCGTCGCAACTGCGTCTGAGCCAATTGGGTGATCGTAACGACAACCGCATCTACCTCGACTATGACGAAACCGGGCACTTGGTGCGCCTGCGCGATACGTTCGATCTGGTTCAGGTTGAGCTGATCCGTGAGCAGGGCCATGTGAGCCGCATCGAACGCCTGTACCCGGATCAACGTCGCGAAGTGCTGGTGAGCTACGGCTACGACGCAGCGGGCAATCTCGCGCAAGTGCGTGATGCAACCGGCCAGTTACAGCGGCGCTTCGCCTACGATGCCGGGCGCCGAATGGTGGAGCATCAATTACCCACCGGATTGCGCTGTTTCTATGAGTGGGCACTGGTTGAAGGCCTGGAATGGCGCGTGGTTCGGCATTGGACCGATGAGGGCGATGCTTACCAGTTCGACTATGACCTGCAGGCCGGACTCACACGCATCACCGATGGTTTGCAGCGCGTGAGTACGCGGTACTGGAACACTCAACATCAGATCATTCAATACAGCGATAACCTTGGCCAGACCTGGCTGTTTGAGTGGAATGACGAACGTCAGTTGCTCAGCGCGACTGATCCGCTGGGTGGGCGCTATGAGTACAGCTACGATGAGAGCGGCAACCTCAGTACATCCAGTGACCCATTGGGCCGTATTGAATCCGTTTTATGGCTGGAACATTGGTCTCTTCCACTGGTTGAAACCGATAGTGCCGGCAGCAGTTGGCAATACGAATATAACGCCAGCGGCAATTGTGTCCGCGAAACAGACCCGCTGGGTCTCGTCACTCGCTACCGTTATAACGCTGGTGGCCAGATCGTAGAGATTGTCGACCCCGCAGGTAAAAGCAACACCTTGCGCTGGAATAAATACGGGCAGCTGTCAGAGCATATCGACTGCTCAGGTTACTCAACAAAATTCAGCTACGACCATCGCGGTTATTTACAGACCATCACCGATGCGCTCGGCGAGCGCACGACTTACCTGCATGACGCTCGCGGGCGTCTGCTGCATTATCAACTGCCAGATGGTCGCGTTGAAGAATACCTACGTGACACAAGTGGCCAGCTCACCCAACACATCGATGCGGCCGGCCACACCACCGCCTATCAATACGATGGACGTGGGCAAGTTCGCCAACGCATCGACGCCCACGGACGCCACGTTCAATTTAACTATGATGCCTATGGTCGTCTCCAGGCACTGACCAATGAAAATGGTGAACAGTATCGATTTATCTGGGATGCGGTCGACCGAATCGTCGAGCAACAAGACCTGGATGGCAGCGCCCGACGCTATGCCTACGACGGATTGGACAATGCCATTCTCGAGTCTCATATACCCGCCCCTTATGGTTCTGGACTGGCACTTGTACCCGATACACCAATAGATCCCATCACTCATCATTTGGAACGGGACGCCGCTGGCCGATTGACCGGAAAAGTAACGGCCGATGGTCGAACCGACTACACCTACGACAGCGTCAACCAACTTACCGTTGCCACATTCACAGATACCCAAGGCTGCGAGCAAAGCCTGTCATTTACTTACGATGCTGTCGGCCAATTGCTGGAAGAACAAAGCTCGGCAGGCAGCCTGCGTCATCACTACGACGAACTGGGTAACCTGATACAAACGCAATTGCCCGATGGGCGCCATATCAACCGTCTCTACTACGGAAGTGGTCATCTGCACCAACTGAACCTCGATGGTCAGTTGATCAGTGATTTCGAGCGGGACCGGCTGCACCGTGAGGTTCTGCGTACTCAGGGACACATTACTACGCGGAGCGAGTATGACCGTGGTGGACGCCTACGTTCGCGCATACTGCGCAATGCCGACCAGCCAACACTGCTACCGCCCAGAGTACAGAAGCATTTCAATTACGACGCCAACGACAATCTGATCACCCGCATTGACCGTACGCCGGTTGCCAGTCGTCAACAATTGTTCCACTACGATGCGACGGGACGTATTGTCGCCAACCAAGACAACCTTCAGGGGCTGAGCGAAACGTTTGCCTACGACGCTGCCGCCAACTTGCTGGACGGTCCCCAACCCGGTGCAGGGCTGGTGGTACATAACAAACTACTGACCTATCAGGACAAACGATATCGCTACGATGCCTTCGGTCGAATGGTAGAGAAGCGTACCGGTAGTCATCGAGTACAACGCTTCTTTTATGATGCAGAACATCGTTTAATTGAAGTTCACAGCACCAACGGAGTTCAAGAAACTGTCGTCAAAATGTGCTACGACCCACTCGGTCGAAGGACATTAAAAACTGAACATGACATCCGCGGGTTTCCACTAGGCGAGACATATTTCATCTGGGACGGATTGCGACTGCTTCAAGAGCAAAAGAACAGTCTGAACAGCCTGTACCTCTATGGAACAGACAGCCACGAGCCGCTTTCACGTGTGGATGGTGTGGGTGCCCAACAAAAAATCCGGTACTACCACAATGATCAGAACGGACTGCCCGAACAACTATCGGATGCCACGGGTAATATCGTCTGGCATGCTCGTTATCGGGTTTGGGGCAATACCATTGAAGAGGTTCGTGAGCCTCACTACATCGAAGAGCAGAATCTGCGATTCCAGGGCCAATATTTGGATCGCGAGACAGGCCTGCACTTCAATACCTTTCGTTTCTATGATCCGGATATTGGGCGATTCACCACACCAGACCCCATCGAGCTATTGGGAGGAGTCAACCTTTACCAATACGCTCCCAACCCTTTAGGGTGGATAGATCCTTGGGGCTGGTCATGCCACGGCAACTCGAGAAAAAGCCGCAAGGCACAACACGGCTATGAAGTCGTAGACACGCGCACCGGAAAAGTTGCAAAGACCGGTGTGAGTGGCGGCAGAATAAAGAAAAATGGAAAATCGGCGCGAGCCGAAAAACAGGTTAGAGACTGGAACGCAGAACCAGGTAATACGGGACGGTATGAGTCCAGAGTAATCAAAAAGGTGCCGGCTGGCCCCGGCGCTCGGTGGAAAATCGAGCGTTGGGAGCAACGAAATGCAAACCGCCGCAGGCAGGAATTAGACCCAGCGAGGCATTCAAGGCCATGATTTTAAAAGAAGTGTACCTGTACCCGGACTTGACCGAATACAGCGACGAGATCATTCATCCGTTCCGCGATCAAAGCCGGTCTGTCTGCAATTTTCTGGAGCGCCATTTGAGCGCCCAAAAATTCGAGACGGTGGGCTTCAAAAAAATTTGTTTTGTCGGAACCAAGCAAACTACGCAGGAGGTCTACGTGAACTCCAGCGGCGCACTTATTGTGCCGGTCACTATGGACGAGGTCGCCTATAAAAACTGCGTAACGTCCGACGAACTCAATGAGTTTTTTATAAGCCTGCTGTTGAATGGGTTGGCAAAAGCGATAAAGCACATAGCGCTTCCTGCCGCCCTATTCAAAGACACACTTGATGAGTTTCGCCGTAACCACTTTAAAAACGAGTGGGTTTTCAAGAGTAAAAAAATAAAAACCCCTGCGTGTACCTGCGTACTTGAGTGCCGCCTGACAATCGATTTTTTCTTTTTGAGTTTTAAAGTTTTGAAGAACAACACCTGTGTGCTCGACAAAGAGATTTTGCGAACAGCTCCCGATGAAGTGGTCTTCCTTCCTTACTTAAAGGATATCAAGGAAGAAAACGGAAGAATAAAAGTCATCGACAAGTCAGGCATGGCGTTTTACATCACCACCGCTGCCAGCCTCGATAAGCTATGACGCGCGCAGTCGGCAACATCATGTTTAACTCAGAGCTCAATCAAGCACTAAAGCGTCAGCACACACCGATATTCGCCTAATAAAACAAGCATGGGGGCAGATTTATTTTCCGGCTCGTTCAAGCATCATAAAATGCGCCCCCTTTCCCCGGGAAAGAGTATCGCGTGGTAGCGACCGTCAATAACAAAGGGGTGAGTATGCTCAACGACCATAAGGACATTTCTACCGTTGACTATAAAGAGACGGGCCTCAAAGATGGCGTACTCTCCAAGACCAATGAGCCCAAGGCAAAAGGTGTAGGTTTTCGGATACTCGACAAATTCAACAAAACCATCACCTCTTTTCGCGTCGAGAAAAAAGGGGCGAACGGAAAGTGGAAGACCTGCGGATAACGACAAAATGGATATCTTCAATCTCATTTCATACAAGCTTGAAAGCTTCCTGAACATCCGGCCAGTTCCTCAGTCACTGGGCGTTATTTTTTATCAGGAAGACGAACCTTTATTGCTCTCCGCTGCCGCCAAGAAAAGCAATGGAACAACGCTTTATGTGAGCCGCTGGCACGATCTTCTTTCCGCGAGCGCTTTTGAAAAAGCCATGTTGAAACAGGGATTTACGGAGGCGGACTGCTATGCTCTTCTACTCGTCCTGTCTCGCTTTGGTCATTTGTTGGACATCGACAATCGTCAACGCACTAATAAAGACTATTTTGTTTTCTTCTATCTGATCCAGCTGATCAGTCTAAAAAATAGTCCTATCGATGAGAACGCGGCGTTCAGGAATCACATGCTCACGTTCCTGCTTTTTGAATTGAGCATTGATGACGAGGTGTATCGCAGGTTCAGTATCAAGGATAACCAACTGCTGATGGTGACCGAGGCTTTTGGATCTATAGCACTGCTGGACCTGATTAACGTGATATACAAGACGATTAAAGCAGACACCAGAAAAGAACACGCACTGCTGAGCACCTTGAAAGCGTTCCAGACAAACATCGTTAAACTATTGGTTACGCCGGATAATAAAAATTATCGCTTGAATTTTAATGATCGTTACAGCGAGCTCATGTATCCCGACGTGTTCCTGTATACCTATACCCACCACAGGCAGCAGGCTTTTGAAGCCTTGGTCGATACCGTCAACCCACTTCAATCAACCGAAAATCTTTTCGTCTCTAGTATTATTTTGATGAATTATGCTTTTTATATCCTGCGAACCCACCCAAAAGAGACTCTGAAGCTAAAAAAATTCGTCGATGATGATGCACTATTCGGCAAACTGCTGGAAGCAGTGATCAAGCGTCGAATGGCCGTTACTAAAGTGCAATTTGAAAAGATTCCAACAGGCCACGATCTGTCACTGATAAACGATAAGCAAACCTCCTTCTACAATATTTTGTACAGTCTTTAACCTATATGTCTGACGCGTTATGGGCAGCCCGGATGGGCGATGCGCTCTCCCACACTTCGATGATGGCGGACATCCTCGGCGGTGTGCTGGAGGTGGCGGCCAATATCGCGATCACGGCGGTGGCGACGGCTGCCGTGGTTGCGGCCACCGGCATTACCGTGGTTACCGGTGGCCTCGGCTGCTTCCTGCTGGGTGCGGTGGTGGGCACGATTGTTGGCCTGGCCATGAGCAAAAGTGGCGCGGACAAAGGGCTGACCAAGATATGTGATGCCTTCAGTAACGCCCTGTTTCCGCCCACGGTGCAGGCGAACATTCTCACCGGCTCGACCAACACCCTGACCAATAACATGCCTGCGGCTCGTGCGGCCGGGGCGATCAGTTCCCATGTCACGCCGGCCGGTACCGAGCTGGAAGCGCCCGAACCGGAACCCGAAGCCAGTTATCTGGACATGGCCGCAGGTTTCTTTTCGCAGATGTGGCGCCCTACCGTTGCAACGCCTGCGCCGGGCGCCGTGCCCAAGCCGCTGGACCTGGTGGTGTGCATGAAGCACCCGCCGATGCCGCCGCAGTTTCTGGCCGAAGGCTCGGAGAAGGTCACGGTCAACGGCCAACCCGCCGTGCGCAGTGGTGATCGCAGTACCTGCGATGCGACGGTGGTGTCGTCCGGGCTGATCTCTTCCAACGTGACCATCGGCGGCGGTTCGGTGGTGGTGCGTGAAATTCGCAGCGGCAAGACGCCTGGCGTCGGGCTGGCGGTTACAGCGCTGTTGATGCTCAAGGGTGGCAAGGGCAAGTTCTTCAGCAAGTTGCCGTGCATGTTGGTCAGCGGCGCAACCTCGATGGCGATCAGCAGCGCGATGGGCGCTGCGGCCAACGCTGCGATGGGCACGTCGAACCCGGTGCATGCCGCGACGGGCGCGAAGGTATTGGGTGATGTCGAGGAGCTGGATTTCGTACTGCCGGGCATCCTGCCGATTGACTGGCAGCGCTTTTACAACAGCCGCGACGAGCGCCAGGGCAGCCTGTTTGGTCTAGGGTGGAGCGTCCCGTATGAGGTGTGCGTCGACATCCAGCCGCATGCCGAGGGCGGCGAAACGCTGATCTACACCGACGAACAAGGCCGGGCCATCGACATGGGCTCGATTCCGTTGGGCGGCGCGGTGTTCAGCGCCGGTGAAGGGCTTGTGGTGCGGCGACACCTCAATGGGCAGTTGCTGATCGAAAGCGACGACGGCATGTATCGTTTATTCGAGCCTGCGCCCGCAAATCCGTCGCGGCTACGCCTGAGCCAGTTGGGTGATCGCAACGACAACCGCATCTACCTCGACTATGACGAAACCGGGCACTTGGTGCGCCTGCGCGATACGTTCGATCTGGTTCAGGTTGAGCTGATCCGTGAGCAGGGCCATGTGAGCCGCATCGAACGCCTGTACCCGGATCAACGTCGCGAAGTGCTGGTGAGCTACGGCTACGACGCGGCGGGCAATCTGGCGCAAGTGCGTGATGCAACCGGCCAGTTACAGCGGCGCTTCGCCTACGATGCCGGGCGCCGAATGGTGGAGCATCAATTGCCCACCGGATTGCGCTGTTTCTATGAGTGGGCACTGGTTGAAGGCCTGGAATGGCGCGTGGTTCGGCATTGGACCGATGAGGGCGATGCTTACCAGTTCGACTATGACCTGCAGGCCGGCATTACGCGCATCACCGACGGCCTGCAGCGTGTAAGTACGCGGTACTGGAATACTCAGCATCAGATCATTCAATACAGCGACAACCTCGGCCAGACTTGGCTATTTGAGTGGAATGACGAACGTCAGTTGCTCAGCGCGACTGATCCGCTGGGTGGGCGCTATGAGTACAGCTACGATGAGAGCGGCAACGTAATCGGCGAAACCGACCCGCTGGGCCGCAGTGATTCGACATTGTGGCTGGAACATTGGGCGTTGCCACTGGTGGAAACCGACGCTGCCGACAACAGCTGGCAGTATCGCTACGACCCTCGCGGTAACTGCATCGCCGAGACCGATCCGCTGGGTTATATCACCCGCTATCGCTATGACGCCCACGGCCAGGTCGTGGAAATTGTCGACGCCACCGGCAAAAGCAAAAAGCTGCGCTGGAATGCATTCGGGCAGTTGGTCGAGCATATCGATTGCTCGGGTTATCCGACGCGTTTCAGCTACGACGAGCGCGGTTATTTGCAGGTCATTACCGATGCCTTGGGTGAACGCACGCAGTTCAGCTATGACGCTCAGGGCCGCTTGCTCAGCAGCCAATTGCCGGATGGGCGCACCGAGCAGTATCAGCGCGACGCCAGTGGACAGTTGGTGGGCTACACCGACCCCGCCGGGCACACCACGCTCTACCAACACAACCGGCGCGGCCAGGTACGCCAGCGCACCGATGCCCATGGGCGGCAGGTGCAGTTTGGGTATGACAGCTACGGGCGGTTGCAAGCGTTGGTCAACGAGAACGGTGAAAGCTATCGGTTCGCATGGGACGCCGGGGATCGGCTGACCGAGCAGCAAGACCTCGACGGCAGCGCCAAGCGCTACGACTATGACTTGCTCGACAACATCACGCTGGTGACAGCCGTTCCAGCGCCTTATGGCAATGGACTGGCGATAGTGCCCGAGACGCCGCCCGCGCCTATCGTTCACCGGCTTGAGCGTGATGCGGTCGGGCGACTGGTGGCCAAAACCACTGACGATGGCCGCACCGACTACCACTACGATGCAGTGGATCAGCTCACGGCTGTGACCTTCACTGATCCACAAGGCAACGCCCAGGCGTTGGGTTTCGCCTATGACGCTGTCGGCCAACTGCTGGCCGAACAAAGTGCCGCCGGCAACCTGCAACACCACTACGACGAACTCGGCAACCTGATCCAGACCCAGCTGCCGGACGGCCGCTGGCTCAACCGCCTGTACTACGGCAGCGGCCATCTGCACCAGATCAACCTCGACGGCCAGGTCATCAGCGATTTCGAACGCGACCGCCTGCACCGCGAAGTGCTGCGCACCCAAGGCCAGCTCAGCACCCGCAGCGAATACGACCGCAGCGGCCGCCTGCGCTCGCGCCAACGCCGCCTCGTCAGTCAGCCAACGCTGATGCCCGCAGCGGCGCAAAAGCAGTTCGAATACGATCCCGCCGACAACCTGATCGGCAAACTCGACCAACAGCCCGCCGCGCAACATCGCCAACTGCTGCATTACGACGCCACTGGCCGCATCATCGCCAGCCAGGACAGCCTGCACGGGCAGCGCGAAACCTTTGCCTACGACGCCGCCGCCAACCTGCTGGACGGCCCGCAAGCGGGTGCTGGATTGGTGGTGCATAACAAGCTGCTGACGTATCAGGACAAGCGTTATCGCTATGATGCGTTTGGGCGGATGGTCGAGAAGCGCAGTGCCAAGCGTGGTGTGCAGCGGTTTGCGTATGACGCGGAAAGTCGGCTGGTTGAAGTGCGTAATGACGATGGTAGCGTGGTCAGGATGGTGTATGACCCGCTGGGCCGTCGGATAGAAAAAACCGAGCACGGCACTGATGGGTATCCGCTGGGGGAAACGCGGTTTACCTGGGACGGTTTACGGTTATTGCAGGAGCATAAGCACAGTCAGACAAGCCTGTACGTCTATGAAGATGAAGGCTACCAACCCTTGGCTCGTGTCGATGGTGCCGGGCCGTTGCAGAAGACTCGTTACTACCATAACGACCTGAATGGATTGCCGGAGCAG
>NZ_FNOX01000009.1:231015-339166 GCF_900107155.1 Pseudomonas salomonii | reverse complement strand
AGCCATGCCTTTCAAGGTCTTGGTTTAAAATCCCCCAAAACTTCAGTCAGGATGACGAAACGATGTGGGAAAAGGTTCTAGAGCGGTTCGAAAAACAAGCACCAGCCAGTGTCATGACCAAGCTGGTATTGGAGCAGGCCGTACCTGCCGAATGGGTTGATAAGGTGTTCGATGATCACCGTCAACGGCAGTACTCCCGTGAGCTTCTGTTTTCATCTGTTGTTGAGTTGATGTCCCTGGTTTCATTGGGCTTGAGGCCATCCTTGCATGCAGCGGCGCGCAAGGCTGAGGGGCTTTCGGTCAGCCTTACAGCGCTCTATGACAAGATCAATCGAACCGAACCCGAGCTGCTTCGGGCCCTGATTTCAGGCAGCGCGGAGCGTTTGGAACCCACTGTCAAAACACTCGGCCATTCATCGATTCTCCCCGGCTGGCAGTTACGTATTGTCGATGGCAATCACCTGCCAGCCACACAAAAACGCCTCGGCCCTTTGCGCACTGAGCGCGGCGCAGCGCGCCCAGGGTTTTCAGTGGTGGCCTACGATCCTGATCTGGATTTAGTCGTTGATCTCCAGCCCTGGGAAGATGCCTATGCCAGCGAACGGGTCAGTGTTCTTCCGTTGCTGGCCCGCGCTTGCGCGGGCCAGCTGTGGATGGCTGATCGACTTTACTGCACGCTGCCCGTCCTACAAGCCTGCGAGGACACAGGGGCTTCGTTCATTGTTCGCCAACCCAGCAAGCATCCACGCTTGATCCAGGAAAGCGACTGGCAAGAGTCAGGAATCGTCGATAGCGGCACCGTTCGCGAACAAATCATCGAAGTGAAAGGTGGCCGCCGCTGGCGGCGCGTTGAGTTAAGCCTGCAAACGGCAAATGACTCAGGTGAATCAGTGATGTGGTTCTGGAGCAATTTGCCTGACACCATTAGTGCCCAGCAGATAGCCGATTTATACCGTCGTCGCTGGAGTATTGAGGGGATGTTTCAGCGCCTTGAGTCGGTACTGGACAGTGAAATTACAAGCCTTGGTAGCCCGAAAGCCGCGCTACTGGGCTTCGCCTCGGCGGTTCTGGCTTACAACGTTTTGTCGGTTCTAAAGCGTAGCGTTGAGCAGGCGCACCGAGATACACAGCCACAGGGTTGGGAAGTTTCGATTTTCCACTTGGCGGTGCATGTTCGCAGTGATTATCAGGGAATGCAGATCGCATTGCCTACGGAAAATTTCCCTATTGAAAAGACCTCGCAAGGGCTGGCAGAGCGGTTGTTGGCCCTGGCGAGGTTGATCAAACCCAAGGCCGTCGCAAAAAGTCCTCGCGGTCCTAAGGTCGCAAAACCTAAGGAGTGGCTGGAAGGTAAGGCTGCACGGGTCCATGTCTCAACAGCTCGGGTGCTCAAGGCTGCCAAGTCGGATAAACAGACTTAAACACTGCTTTAAATGAGTTCTTAAACGCAGACCTTGAAAGGCATGGCTCTTACAGCGACTCACTTTTCGAAGGACCGAAAAGTAAGCAAAAGGTCCTCGCCCCAACACTCGGTGCCTCGCTGTGGCTCGGCATGCCCGCAATCCGACACTGATTTGGGGGGCCGCCGCCACGCGCCATCCATGGCGCGGGGCGGCTAAACCGGCATCCCTGCCGGTTTACCCCCCAAATCACTGTCAGATTCCGGCCATCGTGTTTGACGGGGCGATTTCAGATCAAGATCAAGATCAAAAGCGCAGATCAAAAGACCGCTGACTTCGTCATCGAAAAGGATGTAAGAGCCGGAGCAACAGCAACAGCGCCAGCAAAGCCATACTCGGTCAAAGGTGGGAGCGGGCTTGCTCGCGAATGCGGTGGGCCAGTGACAGATAAATTGACTGACACACCGTATTCGCGAGCAAGCCCGCTCCCACATTTAGACCCCGCGGCATCAGGTAGATAGGCTGTTGCTTTGCACTTGATCTGGCTTTTGCTTCAACCACTCAGGTCGGCTTTCAGGCCGCCTGTGAGGAGGTTCTAGATATGGCACTGGCAGGAAGTCGGTGGGATGAACCGGGATATAGCGGGAGATTGTGCGACGAGCCAGACTGGCTAAGGGTTTGGGGGAAAGAGCCGCGCCTCAAACCAATGCCAAAGCGCTGCCAAGAAATAAACAGATCAAATGCAGCCCAAGCGTAGAGCCGGTGCCAATTTAGCGAAACCTTTGGCACAGGACATCACCAACACCTCGGTAGAGTGACATTACACCCTGCTTATCAGATCCAGCCGCCAGCCCATACGACGCGGCCGATTATCTCCAGGTTGCTCAGTTGATCCTTGGGGACGATCATGTCGCGGTAGGCCTTGTTCTCACTGATGATGTGAACAGAGCCATCGAATTGCCTCTGAAGCCTTTTCGCATAGAGATGGTCATCCAGGCGGATGACATAGACAGCCTCCCCCTCAAGCGAGCTGCGGCCGTGATCGATCATCACGGTATCGCCATCGCTTAGCAGCCCCTCCATTGAATCGCCGTCCACCCGGATTGCCGACAGCCTCGTAGTGTCCAGGCCTTGCTTGCGAAGCGAATCCGCCGTAAACGCAAGCAGGTTTAGTACGGTTGCGCGTTCACTCCAGGCTCCATGCCCCGCATCACAGTGGGCATCGTAAAGCGGTACATAGGCGTATTTATCATCTTGGGCAGACTGGGCCGCATCGCCATTCAGCTTCTCCCCCTCGCCCGATGCAAGCCAGCCGATACTGACGCCAACAGCTTTGGCGATGTCTACACACCGCGCCACCTTGGGTTCGCTCTGCCCCGTCAGGTAATACTCCAGGGTACGCCGGGGTATCGCTGTAAGCCGCGCTAACTCATCGCCACTTCCCGCTATGTCGGCGCATTGCCGAATACGCTCTGCAAGACCCTCGCTCATTTCGCTTTCTCCCTCGATCTATCCGAAACACCATCCCTGGTTAAAGCGAAATTTCGCTTCTTCGATAAAGCCATACAGATCAAAGAGATAGACAAAATCAACCACCATAAGGTCAAATTCGACAAGCGAAACGCTATTTTTCGCTTTACGACGTAGCTATTAATGGCTATGTTTGTGCCGTAGGTGACGTTAGACATCCCAAAAAAACCACCCTTGCCGGTGGTTATGAATGGACGCCAGGCATGAACAAAACCGAAATCCCCCTTGATCCAACCCAGCGATGGGAATGGATCAAGTACCAACTTCGCACCCGAGGCAGTTCACTCGCGATGCTGGCGCGTGAGCTGGACGTTTCAGACACTGCAGTCAAGAACGCCAAGCGCACTGCATACCCACGAATGGAACGTGCCATCGCTCGTGCTTTAGGTCTTAAACCAATTGACCTATGGCCCGAGCGTTGGAATGCCAATGGCACCCCACATCGTATTAGGACGCAGCGCGCAGAACACAACGCAACTTCTAGCCAAGAGCATAACTCAGCTTATGCCCTTCGACACCGTAAAACCGGCACAGGAATATAAACATGCGCCGTATAAGGGATGATCGTACGCTAGATATCTTCTCTGTCCCACAGCCAGTTCTGGCTATCCCAGGGAATGGCAACAATGCCGCGCAGGTCAGTGAACTGATCAGCGAGATTCTGAAAGGTTCCGATCTGGACCGTTACGAGATCGGTGCGCGCATGTCGCGTTTATCTGGTGATGACGTTAGCAAACATATGCTGGACGCGTGGTCGAGCCCGGCCCGGACAGACCACAACCTACCTTTCTATAGAGCGCCGCTACTTGAGGAAGTGTGCAGCAGTCACGTCCTAACAGACTGGTTGGTTGAGCAGCGCGGCGGGCGTGTGGCTTACGGTCGCGATGCACTCAATGCAGAACTTGGCCGTTTGTCACGGGTTGCAGCTGATGCGACCCGACAGGCCAGAGAGCTAAAAAAGATGCTGGGTGAAGGCCATGCATAATTGGTACTCCGCCCGCGAACTGGCTGGCCTACCCGGCATGCCGGGAACAGAGCGCGCAATTCAATTGCGCGCCAAACGCGAACGATGGGAAGGTCAAGGCCGTCTCGGTAGTAAGGCCGTTGAGTACCGCTTTGCGACACTGCCGCCAGAAACTCAAGCTGCCTTAATTGCGGCATCTGTACGCGATGCCGCGTCGGAATCTGCGCCTGGTCCAGACTTAATATCTGCTCAGCGTGACACGGTTTCAGCGTCACGCTTGAACGAAGATCAACGCTCAGTGATGACGGCTCGCCTGGCCTTTGTGCGTGAAGTCGAACGCATGAGCCAGACAATCAGTCAGCAGCGCGCCATCGACAGCATTGTCTCCTTGGCAAAAGCTGCTCAGCTCAGCCCGTACCTGACGGGCCTTGTCCAGCGCGCCAACGACCGCAAGACCGACAACCGCTCTCTAAGCGAGCGCACGCTCAAGCGCTGGCTGGCCGACTATCGCAAACAGGGTGAAACCGGCCTGGCACCTGCTCGCCGTCAAAAGGACTTGAGCCTACCTGCATGGTCGGCCGCATTCCTCGCCTGCTACCAGCGCCCGACCAAGCCCAGCGTAGAGTCGGCCTATGCGGAGTTCGCCCTCAAGAATCCCGTCGAACGGCCCAGCATCCACGTGGTTCGTCGCTTCCTTAATAAGCTGAGTGCCGAGGCCCGCGAGCGTGGCCGCCGTACACCGCAAGAACTCAAAGCCCTGCAACCGTTCAAGCGGCGCTCCACCAAAAACCTATATCCGTGCGATGTGTTCACCGCTGACGGCCACAAGTTCGACGCCGAAGTATTGAACCCACGTACCGGCAAGCCGTACCGCCCCGAAATCACAACCGTTTTGGACATCGCCACCCGCAAAGCCATCGGCATCTCGATTGGTGAGGCGGAATCCACCATCGGCGTTATGGACGCACTGCGTGTCGCCATGCAACAGGGCATGTTCGCGATGTTTTATGTCGACAATGGCTCAGGGTTTGCCAACGACACAGTACGGGAAGTGGTCGACCGCCTGGGTGGGTCCATGATCCACGCGCTGCCTTACAACAGCCAGGCACGCGGCCTTATCGAACGCTCGCACCAAACTATATGGGTCAACGCTGCCAAGAAGCTGACCAGCTATATCGGTGCAGACATGGATAAGCAGGCCGGGACAAAAGTGCATCGAGTCGGCCGCAAAGAGTTGCGGCAAACGGGGCGAACTCGACTGATTCCAACCTTTGCCGAGTTCATGGAAGGCATCGACTACGAAATAGAAGCCTACAACGCACGCCCCCACCGGGGCCTCGCAAAGGTGCGCGACCCTCTGACTGGCAAGTTCAAACACATGAGCCCCAACCAGGCTTGGGAGGCCGCACTTGCCGAGGGCTGGGAGCCAATTATCGCCCCCGCAGAACTACTCAATGACCTGGCGCGCCCACAAGTCATTCGCCCAACCCGTCGTGGGGAAGTCACCTGGTCAGGCGAAACTTACTTCCTGGATGCGTTGCGCAACTTTCATGGCGAAGAAATACGCCTCGCCTATGACGTGCGTGACGCGTCCCGCGTGTGGGTTCGCACCCTGGATGGCGACCTGATCGGCGAAGCCCTCGTCGATGGCAACGCCAGCGACTACATGCCGAAAGCCATGATCGAGAAGGCCTACGACAAGCGCGAAAGCGGCCAGATGAAGCGTGCCGTAGACAAGCTTGAAACCCTGACCGGCAAACGCGTGGAAATGATCGCACCGACCACGGCGCCGTCGGCTCAGCTCAGCCTTGAACAAATGGCCGAAGCCCGCCGCTTCGCAGAACTGTCAGCGCCCCAGCCTAAAGCCTTCGATCTGCCAACCGACCCCACCGCCCGCTACCGCCTTTGGAACCAGCTCAATGCCCGCCTCACCAGGGGCGGGACGCTGACACCCGAAGAAACCCAATGGCACGCCCGTTACCCGCAGCACCCGGACTTCACCGCGATACAGCAAATGTTCGCGTTCGCCGAGCAGGCCCGTGCTTAACCTCAGACCTTAGGAGTTGAATCATGAGTGTTACTAAGATCGTTCCCTTAACCAACGTCGGCCTCTTATCCGCCGCTATCGCCCGTAGCCACAATCGCCCAGCCGGACTGCCTGGCTTGGTAGTGATGTACGGCGCCAGCGGGTTGGGTAAAAGCGTGGGTGCCGCCTTCGCCGCAAACCAGCACCGCGCCTACTACGTCGAGTGCCGCGACACCTGGAGCAAGAAGGCTTTTCTGCATGCCATCTTGCGCGAAATGAGCATCCAACCGGCCCCAACCTTGTCAGTGATGGTTGACCAGATCGCCGAGCAGTTGTCCAAAAGCGGACGCCCGCTGTTGATCGACGACGTGCAATACCTGCTCGAAAAGGCGGTAGCCAACGTTTTGACCGACATCTACAACGCCAGCGAAGGGACCATCGTCCTGATCGGCGAAGAACGTGTGCCCGGTAGCCTGGCAAAGCTGGAGCGTCTGCATAACCGGGTGCTGGAGTGGGTGCCTGCACAGCGCGCCACCCTCGAAGATTTGCAGGCTTTGGCCGAGTCCAGCTACCCCGAATTGCACTTCGCCGATGACTTACTGGAAGACTTGCGCAAGAAGGTAAATGGCTGTCTGCGCCGTGTGGCGGTCAACCTCTACAAGGTCTACAGCGAAGCCTGCGCACGCTGCATTGACCGTATCGATCTTGCTGGCTGGGGCACCGATAGCTGGTTTACCGGCGAAGCGCCGTCGCGGAGGGGTTGAGGTATGCCAAGAGCCAGAGCTGACTTGGTGATGGTGGGCGGCAAGTCCCCACGCCAGCATATTTGGGAAGCCATCCGCGCCGTTAACGCCAGCCCTAAAGAGCTGACGACCTATGCCGTCGCACGCAAATCCAACCACGAAGATGAAGCTGTACGTGCTTATTTTCGCGACCTGGAAAAGGCCGGGATTGTCAGCAAGGTACGAAGCATCGGTCGCTTCGATGCCGAATGGTTCCTACTTAAAGATGAAGGCGTTGAAGCCCCTCGCGTTACCAAAAACGGCAAGGTTTCGAACTATGCAGCGGGGGTTGAAAACGTCTGGCGGGCTTTGCGCATCCTGGGCGAGTTCTCCGCCGCCGAGGCTTCAGTTGCCGCCAGCATCAACGGCGCTTCTATCAGTGAGTTCGGCGCCCACGTGTATTTGTCGGGTCTGGCAAAGGCTGGCTACGTGACCCGTAGAGGCGGTACAGCGGGCTTTAAAACCCGCTTCAGCTTGGTCTCGGCACGCTACACCGGCCCCAAACACCCGATCTACCAGCGTGATTTTGACCAAGTATATGACCCGAACCTGGATCAAGTGGTATGGCGCAAGGCAGACCAGGAGGTGGCGCGATGAACCAGCTCAACCTTTCCGCCTGGGGCCAAGACGCGCCGCTGTTCGTGCGCTTGCTCGCCGCAGAAGTCGCTGCCACCAACAAGACCAAGGCCAGCCAGCGCATCGGCATGAGCCGCACGGCCGTCAGCCTGATCCTTTCCAACCGCTATGCATCGCCCAGCACCGCCGGAGTCGAGCGTCGGGTAATGGAAACCCTCGGCCGCATTGAGTGTGTCGCCCTGTGCGAGACCGTCACCACCGAGCAGTGCCAAAACTACCGCGAAAAACCAGCACCAACCCACAACCCGCAGGCGATGCAGCACTGGCGCGCCTGCCAACACTGCCCAATCAACCCCGACTGCTGCAACCAGGAGAACGCCCATGCTCGCCTCCACTAACCACACCCCGCTGAAAGTCCTGACCCCAACCCTGGCCGACCGCCTGCGGGTATTCAACGCCGCCGCTCGCAACTTGCAGGCGCATGGCATCCGTGTGCAGGGGTTTCACCCATCCGAAAACCGGCTGGTGATCAGCCCCGAGTCAGGCCAGCGCCTGATCAACCTTGGCCACACCGACGGCTACCAGCGCCACGGTTCAGCCGGTAGCACCCGTTTTAACGTGCAGTACCAGGGCGTGACCCTGGAATGGCGCGAACCCATCAGCGCCACCCGTCCTGCCGACTGGTCGCGTCCGACTCTCCACTGAGGAACCTTGCAATGACATACCAACAAACCATCCCCGATGGCTACCGGGTAGACGCGCAAAAGCGCTTGATTCCCGAGGCACTCATCAAGCCTATCGACCTGGAGCGAGACGCCTTGGTACTTGCACTGGTCGAGCAAGCAAGAGCGGCCAGCACCGTACTTGCTAAGTTCAAGGCTGCGGCGTTCGGCGATATCGAAGCATTCGTAGAACTCAGTGCCGAGCAGTACGGCGCTCACATCGGCGGTAAAAAAGGCAACGTCAGCCTGATCAGCTTTGATGGTCGTTACAAGATCATGCGCGCCGTCCAGGAAAGTATCGCCTTCGACGAACGCCTCCAGGCCGCACGGGCATTGATCGACGAATGCCTGCGGGACTGGACAACCGGGGCACGTCCCGAAGTGGTCACGCTGGTAAATGACGCCTTTCGGACTGACCAAAAAGGTGACATTCGCACCGCCCGCGTGCTTGCGCTGCGCCGTATGGAAATCACCGATGAGCGCTGGCAGCGCGCCATGAAAGCTATTGGCGATGCCTGCCAGGTGGTGGGTTCAAAATCCTATATCCGTGTGTACCAGCGTGTCGGAGATACCGACCAATACGAGCCCATCAGCCTTGATATTGCGGGGGTGTAACTGTGCAGCGCTATCACGACACCCGAAACGATCCCTTGCCGATGCATTCGCCGCAACACGACATCGAGCGTGCCAACCTCGACCAACTGACTGCGGAGTTTCTGCGACGTGGTGGCAAGGTCCAGCAAGTCGGCCACCAGATGAGCAACGCCCCGGCGACATTCACCATTAACCCGGAGCGTTCGCCGGTTTATGCCCACCTGTTTGCGGCAACTCCATCGGTGCCAACACCGGAGTCCGTTTTGCCCACCGAGGTTTACGACTCCCAGCCTGATGCAGGCAAGCACGCGGCGTTGATCATGGTCGATGCAGCCATGGGCAATTCGCCAAAGTGGATCGCCCGCAAACACCACATGACTGAGAAATACGTGCGCCAGGTTGCCCGCGATTACCACATCACTTTTCACACTCAGCGATAGGACGCCCCATGGCCAAAATAACCATCACCCTGGAAGACCGCCACCAAGGCAACGGCAAGCCTTCCGTCACCGTTGATATGACAGGTGTAGCGGCTCCCCCTTTAGACGCACCTCGGCAGACGGAAGCCATGCGGCTTTCCTACAAGCTGTTCGATCTGATCGTCAGCGAAAAGATGTTGGGCACGATCCCGGCCTGCCGTTGGCAATCAAGCAACACGACCCTCCACTGAGCGAAACCACCCTGGTCTACCGGGGCGGTCTGCCGGACGTGGTTGTCCGGTACTGATGAGCAGCCTCCCATGACAGACGAAACACCCAAACAGCGGAAAACCCGCCTGACACGCGAGCGTAAGCGTGCCCAGCGTAAGCGCGACAGCAACAAGCGCCTGGCTATGGGGGCCAGCAAGCTCAAGATGGAAATCTACAGCGGCACCCAAACCGAGCTGGAACACATCCGCACTGCCGGGCAGTTCGACGAAACAGAGCATGCACTCACGATGACCATTCATGATGTCGCCGCACTGTCCCGAACCAACCCGAGAGCGTTCCAGCGACTGATAAAAGGAGGAAGACAGTGACTACACGCAACCTGCAATTGAGCAAGATCCATATCGCCAAGAAGGACTTGGGGCTGGATGACGAAACCTACCGCGCCTTGCTGGTTCGCGTGGCGGGTGTGCGTTCGGCAAAAGACCTGACGCCACGCCAGACCGCCGCCGTACTGGTCGAATTCGCCCGTTTGGGCTGGGAGCCTAAACCGGCGAAAAAGCAAGGCCGCAAAGCACCATTGGCGGCGCCAGACCGGGTAAAGCTGGTGGGCAAAATAGAGGCCTTTCTCGCCGAGGCAAAACGTTCCTGGGCGTATGCCGATGGCATGGCCATGCGTATGTTCAAGGTTGAGCGTGTGGAATGGCTGGCCCCTCAACAACTCCAGAAAATGGTTGCTGCATTGACTTACGATGCCCGCCGCCACGCGAGGCCAGAGCGATGAACGAAGAACTGTTTCCCGATGACATCGATCAACTCGACGCCAAGAAGGTACTGGCAAATATGCAGGACCCTACAGTGTTATCCCGCTGGGAAGGTTCATTGCGAGAAATGGTAGAAATCGCTGAGGCCAAACTCCTGGTTGAGATCAAGCCAGGTGTGGAAGCCGCAGCACTGGCCCGGCATGTTGTCTTTGCGATTTGTTCGGTGATGGGTGGTCGAGTGGTGTACTTGCCACGGGGGGATGCGCTCAAGCGTGCCTTACGAGACGCGATGATCTATAGAGACTGGAAGGATAACAACACCCCAATTCCAAACCTGGTCAGCAAGTACGATCTTGCGAACCAGACCATTTATGACATCATTCGCCGACAGCGGGCGCTGCATCGCAAGAGTGAGCCCGATCTATTTGGCTACGAAGACGATCAAGGAAGGAGTGTTCACTGATGACCCAGGTGCAATGGTTTTATGACGATGGCGGTTCTCGTGTAGGACCAATCACCGAAAATGATATCAAAGAGCTTTTGAAAGTCCGCAAAATTACCCATGGCACCCTTGTTTGGAAAACGGGAATGGAGTCTTGGATTCCAATCGAAGCGACTGAACTCAAATCAGAGTTAACAGTAGCGCCACCACCTTTGAGCAAAGACTCAGTGCCGGATCTATGGGCCTGGCTTCTGGCATTCTCTCCGTTGCTTGGTTTTGTAAACGTATCGCTGAATACAAGTGTTGCTGTATTCATTGGCATCATTCTGGTAGTTGTTCTGTGCAACCTGGACGCACAGAAACTACGGCAAGCAGGTTACCAACCGCCAAGTATTTGGTGGTGCCTTATTCCTCCGGTATACCTTTACATTAGGTCCAGCCGTTTAAAAGCGAATTACGCACCACTTATCGTCTGGATTATTTGTAAGGTCTCATTGTTTATCCTTCCCCAGTTTATCTATAGATAAAATTCAAGCCCCGCCACCGAGCGGGGCTTTTTCTTTAACCCCGCTGATACTCAACCAATCCCCCCTATACGCGAAGCTGGCACCGTTCCCCCAACGGCAGGTTCGCAGCATGCATTCCGCTCCCACGCCCCCGAAAGTCTTCCGGCCCCGACGGCCGCGCCAGTTCGCACAGCTCATTCAAACCGCTGGGGACGACGCTGCACGCGCAGTGCTGTGGGCCAAGGTGCCAGCCGACTGGCGGGAACTGGTTCAGTCGCATATCTCGCAAGCCGAAGCCCGCACCGAACAGCACGTCCGTGAACAGGAAAAGTTACGCCCCGCTGTAAGAACCATCACGCCAACGTTCGCCGAGTACCGCGCCCCCGCCCACGTGCCCGGCAACACCTTGGTGGCTGCCCAACACCTGGCCGCACTGCGCGCCGCCATCCATCACTCACCGCGAGTATCCCAATGACCTCCACCGCACCGAAGCGGCAACCCCGCACGCCGCGTATGACCTTTTGGGCGTTAATCAGCATCGCCTTGCTATTCAGCCTGGCCATCGTCGCCCCAACCAAGCTACCCGTCGTCCTCTACAAATGCGGCCTGGTCACGCTCGGCTGTGTGCTGGGTTACTGGCTGGATCGAGCGTTGTTCCCCTATGCCCGGCCGGACATGGTTCCCAACTGTGACCAATCCATGGCTGGCATACGCCGCGCCCTGGTCGTGCTGGGCTGCGTCCTTGGCCTGACGTTGGGGCTCTAACAATGCGCTCACGTGTTCTCCTATACATGGCTGTCGCCGCACTGGGCTTGCTTGCCATCGCTGCTTTCTGCCCACCGGCTAAGGCTGAAATCCCGGATCAAGCCGACCGCTACCGCCGCGACTTGACCCGCATCGCCCAGGCCGAATGGGGCCTGGACGCCCCGGTGTCCACCTTCGCCGCACAGATCCACCAGGAAAGCCGCTGGAAGTTCGACGCAAGGTCGCCCGTCGGTGCGCAAGGCTTGGGCCAGGTGATGCCCTCGACCGCCACCTGGCTTGCCCAGCTGTTTCCCAAAGCCCTCGGCAAGGTCGAGCCGTATAACCCGGTTTGGTCCATGCAAGCGCTTGTCAGCTATGACCGCTGGCTGGCGAATCGCATCCAGGCGCGCAGCCCTTGCGAACAAGGGGCACTGATCCTTTCAGCCTACAACGGCGGTTTGGGGTGGGTGATCAAAGACCGCAAGTTGGCATTGGCTAAGGGGGCCGATCCGCTGACCTGGTTTAACTCTGTAGAGCAGTTCAACAACGGCCGCTCGGCCGCAGCCTTCAAGGAAAACCGACAATACCCGCGCCTGATTCTGTTGCGCTGGGAAGCTCTGTACGTCGCTGATGGCTGGGGCCAGGGAGTCTGTCAATGAAAGCCCTGTTCGACCTGGTCAAGCCGTTGTTCTGGTACATGGCCATGATCGCCACCGTGGTGTACGGCCTACACCTGATCCGGCAAGACGGTTATGACGAAGGCTATGGCCTGGCGAAAGCCCAGGGTGAAACCGTCGCCGCTGATTTGCGCAGGAAACACGCCGAAGAAAATCAGCGCGATTCTGACGCCGCCCTGACGCAGCTTCGCACCGAACAAGGCCGGGGCAACGAGCTGGCCACCCAGCTCGCTGACGCCAAGGAAGCGCTGCGCCAAACCACCGAACGACTCACCGGAGATATCACCCGTGTTACCAAACTCTATCGCAAGGCCTTGGATGCGAAGCCACAGCCGCTACCTGTTGCTGTGTTCACTAATGGCTTTGTCCGCGTGTGGAACACAGCCAACGGATTCGCCTCCGCCCCCGCAATGCCAACCCCGAATGGCTCCGGCCGAACTCCTGCGTCTGCCAGTGGACCCGGAACCGCTGACGACCTCGACTCAGGCATCACGCAGGAACAACTCCTGACTAACCAGGTGCGCAATGGCGAGCTGTATGGGATTTGCCGGGAACAGCTCAGAAACCTGATCAAGTGGACCCGCAATGAAAGCAAGTGACTACGCCAGCAAGCTGGAAGCTCTGCACAACGAAAGCGCTTTAGCGATTCATTTGGCACAGCAAGAAGTATTAGAAGGCCCCTCGGCCGAGTTCTGTCAGGTAGCTGATTGCGACATGCCCATCCCGGAAAGCAGGCGCCAGGCCATCCCAGGTGTGCAGCGTTGCGCGCAGTGCCAAACGCACCGCGAAAGGAGCAAGCGCTGATGACGACACTAGAGATGCCGGTGTGGCAGATGATCAGTATTGCCGTGACCATCCTCGGCGCCTTTGTGGGCGTGATGAAAATGCTCTTGGTGCAAATGGAGCGGCGCCTGGATCAACGCTTCGCCATCGTGGACAAGGATAGCGAGCGATTGCGCCAGGTCGAGATCGGCATGGAGCGACTGCGCGGCGATATGCCTTTGCACTACGTCCGCCGCGAGGACTGGGTACGTAACCAATCCATTATCGAATCCAAGCTTGATGGCCTGGCGCTCAAGCTAGAAAACGTTCAACTCAAAGGACTACGCCCATGAACATTGATCCAGCCAAGGTGCGCCGGGAATCCCTGCGTTGGTACATCATCCTGACGCTTAACACGGCGCGCCCAATTGATCCCCATGAAGCGCTTGTGTTGTCGGCCATCCAGGGAATCATCCCGGACGTCACCACCTTGGAACTGCGACGCGAACTGGACTACCTGGCCGACCGCAGCTTGGCAACCTTGAAGAAGCAGTCGAGTGGCGCATGGATCTGCGGCTTGACCCACTACGGTGTCGACGTGGCCGAGTACACCATCGACTGTAATCCAGGCATTGCCCGCCCAGAAAAATACTGGAGCTGACCCCATGCCACCGCGCAGCAAAGTCGCCAGTCTGCCTAAGTCGGTTAAAAACTGGCTCGACAAGGCTCTGGCCGAAAACAACTTCAGCGACTACGAAGCCCTGGCCAACGAGTTGTCGACCCAGGGTTTTTCGATCAGCAAGTCAGCGCTGCATCGCTATGGCCAGGACTTCGAGTCCAAGCTCTCGGCCTTGAAGATGGCGAGCGAGCAAGCCCGTGCTGTGGTGGCGGCTGCGCCGGATGAGGAAGGCGCCGTCAATGAGGCGCTGATGCGTTTGGTTCAGGAGCATCTGTTCAAACTGCTGATGAGCAACGGCGACCAGATGGACTTGCCCAAGGTGGCCAAGGCTGTGGCTGAATTGGGCAAGGCCTCGGTGGTGCAGAAAAAATGGCAAGCCGAGTTCCGAGATAAGGCCGAGGCGGCAGCATCTCGTATTGAAAAAATCGCTAAGAAAGGTGGTTTGAATCAAGCGACGGTTGACGAGATCCGCCGCGAAATTCTGGGGATGGCGGGATGAGTATTTTGTTATCTCGTCTTACCTCGCATCGATTCTGGCAGGGCTCCGACAATCACGCCAATTGCATTGGAACATGCTGGGCATATGTATTTTATCCATGTACCACCAAGTTGGTTTTGTGGTTTGAGAACAGACCTTCTCCCCATATCGTAGCAATTGGTGCAGCAGAAATGGTCGGGTTCAACATCTTTAAATTGTGGCTTCAGAGTGTAAACAACCTGTCCTGGACTAAGGGCCAACAACTCATAGCGGCCGAGTACATCAGATTTTTGCTTGGCTGTTCTAAGCTCCTCTTCCAAGCTCGCAATTTTACTGATCAATTCAATTTGCTCCATCTGACCCTGCATCATTTGCTGCTGCAGATCCATCAAGGTGCTCGTCAGATCCATTACTCGACCCCTTACAAGGTCTTCATCACGCAAAGTGATCAAGCTTTTGGCTATGTCGCCCGCAGTTTTCGCGCTTGTAAATGCGGCAGCAACCCAGTCAATCATCAGTCATCTCCTTTGAGCCTAATCAGCCGAATGGTGCAACGGGTTAAAAGGTGCATAGCATGAGCCTTCCCGTTGTGCTTGAAAACACTGCAAGCATCATTGCGCCATCAGTCCTTCTCAAGTACCAGAAAAAATGGATAGGTATCCGCGCCCCGCTCAAGGTCGGCGAGAAGTCCCGGCGTATTGGCCTCACCTGGGCCGAAGCGGCAGACAACGTTCTGGTGGCTGCCAGCGAAAAATCGGCGGGTGGCCAGACGGTCTACTACCTGGGCTACAACCAGGACATGACCGTGGAATACATCCAGGCATGCGCCATGTGGGCACGAGCCTACAACTACGCGGCGGAAGAAATAGAAGAAGGCATCTGGCCCGACAGCGACCCCGACAAGCACATCAAGACCTACACCATTACGTTTCCCACCGGCCACCGCATCGTCGCGCTGACCAGCCGCCCGTCCAACCTTCGGGGGCGTCAGGGCGTGGTCGTGATTGATGAAGCGGCGTTTCACCAGGACTTGGCCGAGCTGCTGAAAGCTGCGTTAGCACTGTTGATCTGGGGCGGTGAAGTCCATGTGATCAGCACCCACGATGGCACCGAGAACGCGTTTAATGAACTGATCAACGATATCCGGGCAGGCAAGCGTAAGGGCATGTTGTTCCGTTGTCCGTTCCGCGACGCTGTCGCCGATGGGCTCTACAACCGGGTATGCCTGCGCAAGGGCATTGAATACAAGCCCGAGGAAGAAGCCGCGTGGGTTGAGGACGTCTACGACTTCTACGGCGATGCTGCCGATGAGGAGCTTGATTGCGTACCGTCCCAGGGCGGCGGCGCCTTTCTCAGCATGGCCCTGGTCGAGAAACGCAGTAACCGCGCCGTACCGGTACTGCGCCTGGCGTATCCGCAAGGTTACGAAACCATCCCTGAACACCTGCGGCTCGCCGAGTCCCTGGAGTGGTGCGAGGAGCATTTGCTCCCACTGCTTTCAGCTATCCCGCTGGACGTTGAGAGCTTCTATGGCATGGACTTCGCTCGCTCCGGCGACCTCTCTGTCATCTGGCCGCTGCTCAAGGAACAGAACCTGCGCAAGCGCACGCCCTTTGTGGTCGAGCTGCGTAACGTCCCGTTCAAGCAACAGTCGCAGATCAAGTTCTACATCCTTCGGCGCCTGCCGAATCTACGTAAGGGTGCCGACGATGCCAGGGGTAACGGCTCGCAATTGTCGGAAGAAACAGCCATCGAATTCGGCTTCAACCGTATTGAACGGGTGATGCTCACCGAGGGCTGGTATCGCGACAACATGCCGCCGTTCAAGGCGGCCCTGGAAGACGACACCTTCTACGACATCCCGGCCGACAAAGACGTGGTCAGCGACGTGCGCGCCTTTCGTATGGTCAAGGGCGTGGCCCGCATCCCGGAAAAGCGCACCAACGAGAAAGGCGAAAAGGCTGGCCCCAAGCGCCACGGCGACGCCGGTATCGCCGCCGTACTGGCCGACTACGCGTCCCGCCAGGAAGTCGAGATCATCGAGTATCACCGAGTCCAGCCCGCGTCCCAACATGATCGCGAGATCCAGATCGGCGCCGGTTGGCGCTCCAAAAAAGGCATTTGGTAATGGCTGAATCTAAAATCGTTGACCAGTTCGGTCGACCGATCCAATACGACAAACTCACCGAAGAGCTGGCCGCAGCCCGCACTACTGGCATACGCCAGGTTTGGCACCAGTCGGTGGCCAGCGGCCTGACACCCGGTCGCCTTGCCGCCATCCTGCAGGCGGCCGCCGAAGGTTCAGCCCACGACTACTTGACCCTTGCCGAGGAAATGGAAGAACGAGACCTGCATTACGCCTCAGTGTTAGGCACTCGGAAACTGGCCGTGTCCGGCTTGGCCATCCGCGTGGAAGCCGCCAGCGACGATGCCGAGGACGTGCGCCGGGCCGACCAACTCAAGGAGATAGTCGACTCCCCCGAGTTCGGCGAACTGCAAGCCGACCTGACCGACGCTATGGGCAAAGGCTATGCCGTCTCCGAAATCATGTGGGACCGGAGCGGCAAGACTTGGAACCCATCGCGCTTTGAACCACGGGACCAGCGCTTCTTCCAATTCGACCGCGACACCGGGCGGGAGCTGCGTCTCCTGGATGAAGTGGACATGGTCAATGGCGTTCCTTTGGCACCGTACAAGTTCATTGTCCACCTGCCGCGCATCCGTTCGGGGCTGCCGATCCGGGGCGGCCTGGCGCGCCTGGCAGCGGTTGGCTACATGTGTAAAGCCTGGACCTGGAAGGATTGGATGGGCTTCGCCGATATCTTCGGCATGCCCATGCGTGTAGGTCGCTACGGACCCGGTGCCAGCAAGGACGATATCGCCACGCTCATGTCGGCGGTGGCCAACCTGGGCAGCGATGCGGCGGCGGTAATCCCTGACAGCATGCGCATCGACTTCACCCAGGCGGCGAACGTGACCGGCGCTGGTGACTTCTTCAAGGGGCTGGCCGAGTGGTGGGATAAGCAGGTTAGTAAAGCCGTGGTCGGTCAAACCATGTCTACTGACGATGGCTCCAGCCAGGCCCAGGCGACGATCCATAACGAGGTTCGTCTGGACCTGCTGCAAGCCGACGCCAAGGCCGAATCCAATACGCTGAACCGTTATTTTGTGCGCCCCTGGTGCGATCTGAACTTTGCACCAGGTCGGCCGTATCCACGACTGATTCTCGACGTACCCAAACCCGAAAACGCCAAGATCCTGATCGAAGCGCTGGAAAAGCTGGTGCCGTTGGGGTTGAAGGTTGAACAGTCGGTTATCCGCGACAAGTTGAATATCCCGGCTCCGGCCGCTGGTGCTGATCTGTTGGGCGTTGTTGCGCCAGTTGCTGCTCCGGTACTCGCGCAGGCGGCCAACAGAGAGCAGGCGCCCGCCAGGCCGGTGGTGATACCGGATATCGTGGATAACCAGGTGCGGACGATGGAACGAACTGTTGGGGTGTATCTGGATGACATGGTCGAGCAGATCAAGGAACTGCTCGACACTGTTCATAGCCTGGAAGAGTTTCGGGATCGGTTGATTGAAACCTATCCGGCGATGACCACCAGCCAGTTAGCAGATGCCATAGCTGATGGGCTTACCGCTGCCAGCCTGGCTGGGCGTGATGACATCTTAAGAGGGTTGTGACGTGTTGCTAGATTGCTCATCAAATTCATTACGCAGCAATGAATATTGACGCTCGGTACGGTCCTGTTCTTGGACAGCACTATGCAGCTCTTGAGTTGCACCCTCAAGTGCCTGTTCAAACGTACTCACAGACGAAACAGTAACGGTGTTGGTCTTGAAGCTTTGAGTAAGTTCACGCATGGCACGCCGAACAATTTCTAGTTTTCCTAGGGCTAGCTGGGTGCGTTCCTTTGATTGAAACCACAAATCGTGAGCTACCTTGATGTCGTCTTTTGTAATCACTTTCCATTCCTTTAGGTATTTGAGCGAGTAACCATAATGGCAGTTTCTCACGGCTCGCTTCCATTCAAAGAACAAATTAACTATTTCAGTGGAAAAGTTGATTTACCTACTCGTTCCTGGACGGACGTGTACGCTGCCGAGCACGACTACGCTTTTGTCGTGGCCGGCGGCGCCAAGCGCGATCTGCTCACCGACCTGCGCGGCGCTGTAGAAAAGTCCATTGCCGCTGGCACTTCCCTGGAACAGTTCCGAAAAGATTTCGACAAGGTCGTGGGCAAACATGGCTGGCAGTACCAGGGCGAGCATGGTTGGCGTACCAACGTCATTTGGGAAACCAACTTGCGTCAGTCCTATAACGCTGGTCGTGAAGAACAGATGGCAGACCCAGAGTTACGCAAGCGCCGTCCCTACGGCATCTACCGGCATGGTGACAGCGCACACCCGCGTCCAATGCACTTGTCCTGGAACGGAATCACGCTACCGCTGGATGATCCATGGTGGGCGACGCACACGCCGCAAAACGGCTGGGGCTGCAAGTGCAAGAAGTTCATGGCCTCGGCCAGAGATGTGGAACGCCAAGGCCTGACGATTGGTCCCGCGCCAGCTATTGAGTGGGAAGATCGTGTCATCGGCAAAAACAGTCCTAATGGTCCGCGCACAGTACGGGTGCCCAAGGGCATCGACCCAGGCTTTGAGTACGCACCTGGTCAATCGCGCCTGGCTCCAGCCGTGCCACCGTTGCGGGCCTACGACCCAATACCCCATCCCGTGCCAGGTGCCAGATACAGCGCCACGACATCGGGCCTTCCAAACCGTCGACTATCAACCGCCATGCCGTCGCCTCGAACAGTTCCCGCAACACGGGTGTTACCCGAAGGCCTAACTGACAAACAGTACCTAGATCAATTCCTTGGCGAGTTCGGCGCGACAGAGTCAGCGCCCGCAGTGTTCAAAGACGTGGTTGGCGATGCCGTGGTGATTGGCCGGGGGTTGTTCAGCAACACTCCCACGGGTCCGTTGCTCATACAGCGTTCCGGCATTGCGCGGGAACTCCCTCTACTGGCCGACGCCTTGAAAGCCCCCGACGAAATCTGGGTCCGTTTGGAGTGGCTTGAGGGTCAAAGCAAGGCCGTAATCCGGCGCCGTTACCTGCGCCGCTTCAAAGTCGAGGGCCAGCCTACAACGGCCCTGGCGGTGTTCGAAGTCGGCGACGATGGCTGGGCCGGAGTCAGTTCCTTTATGCCAGAGGCAGACAGCCCCGAATACATGGAGCAGGTTCGCCTTGGCGTCCTGCTATACAGCCGCCCTGAATAGGAGATCACCATGGCCGGTGCAATGCTTGATGTCGTCATTGATAACAGCGAGATTGGCAAAGCCCTGGACGATTTGGCGCGCCGTCTGGACGACTTCACCACACCGCTTAATGACATCGGTGAATATCTCCACCAGTCCACTGACGAGCGCTTCCGCCAAAAGGTCGCGCCCGACGGCACGCCCTGGGCGCCGCTCTCGCCTGTGACACTGGCCAGGAAAAAAGGCACAGGCATCCTTCGGGAGAAAGGCACTCTCCAGGACACTTTGCGTAAGCAAGTCACCAGTGTCGAGTTGGCGTTCGGTACAGACCGGCCCTATGGTGCGGTTCACCAGTTCGGGCAAAAGAAAGGTGCGTCCGGTAAAACCAGTAAGGGCAGCTCTATCCCATGGGGTGATATTCCTGCGCGGGAGTATTTGGGCCTATCTACCGACGATGAAACCGAACTGCTGTTCATCATCAATAACTATCTGACGGAACCGTTAAAAGGATGACACCGTAAATCTCGTAGGGGCGGAGATCGTGCCAGATCGGCCCGCATGGTCAGCCAAGGTAATAAGAAGGCGTTAGACCCGCGTTAGATTTGCTCAGGGCCCGGCAATAAAGCATCCTAGCGGGTAACGCATGGCGCTTTGCCCAAAAGTCGGAAGCTCGCTGCATCGCCAGGCTAATAAATATCTAGGGAGAGACGACGATGCCACACTGTTTTGTGATGCAACCATTTGATGGCGGCGCATTCGATAGCCGATACGAGGATATTTTCGCCCATGCCATCAATGACGCGGACCTTGAGCCATACCGGGTGGACCGAGACCCCCAGGTAGTTATCCCGATTCATGACATTGAGAAAGGTATTCGGGACTCGCGCATCTGCCTCGCAGATATCAGTCTCGACAACCCTAATGTATGGTTTGAGTTAGGCTACGCGATAGCGCTGAACAAAGAGGTTGTCCTAGTCTGCTCCGATGAAAGAACTACGAGATTCCCGTTTGACATTCAACACCGAACAATTATTACGTATAAAACAGGTGCCCCAAGAGACTTTGTCTCTCTTAGAGAGAGCATTACAGCGAAGTTAAGAGCATTACTTGAAAAAGAAGAGTCAATTCACACCGCTGCTAATCCTTCGATCCTTCAGCCAGTCGAAGGTTTGGATCAAATTGAGGTCGTGGTTATGGCCGCGATTGGCGGCAATGCTGATTCTCCAGATGACTTCATTAGTATCGGCATTATAAAAAGCGATATGGAGAAAGCGGGCTTTACAAATATTGCAACGTCAATGGCGCTGCGCACCTTAATGAAACGTGGGTTGGCAAATCACAGGGTCGAGCAAACCATGCACGGTGACTATCAGACATACGGCCTCACGCATGATGGTTGGGAATGGATGATAGACAACAAGAAACATTTCGTTCTTAAACAAGTGCCTGCACCTAAATGGGATGACCCCATTCCATTCTAGTTTCTATGCATTGGTAAGAACTCGCGACATAAACCTTAAACCCCGCTGATACTCCCTCATCCCGCCAGTTCCCACACACTGGCGGCATGAAAACCCAACTCGCACTCAACACCGACCTTTCCGCCACCGTCTCTGACGGCAAGGCCCCGGAGTGGGTCGAACTTATCCCCCCTGGTCCCAACGTCACCGGCCGCGATGGTCGGCAATGGCTGTTCGATGAGCAAGCCGGGATATTGGTCCAATCCAGTTTCCTCGGCCGTGCCATCGACCTGCCCATCGATTGGGAGCACGCCACCCAGCACCGCGCCACCAAAGGCGAGTCGGCCCCTGCTGCGGGTTGGATCAAGCAATTGGAGCTGCGCAATGGCTCGCTTTGGGGCCTGGTTGACTGGACCCCTCGGGCCTCTGAGCAAGTCGTTAACCGCGAATACCGCTTCCTTTCCCCTGTCTTCGACTTCGACCCGGACACCACGCGTATTGCTCGCCTGGTCAGCGCGGGCCTGACGAATAAACCCAACTTCCTGCTGACCGCCCTCAATCAAGAAAACATGGAGGTCACGCCTGTGACGCTTTCACCTGCGCTTCTGACTGCACTCGGTTTGCCTGCAACAGCAACCGAAGAACAGGCGCTTGCGGCCACCGCTCAACTCAAAGCAACCGCGCAAGCGGTGAACACCGAGAAGCCCAACCTTGAGCAGTTCATGCCACGAGCGGACTACGACAGCGTTTTGCAACGTGCCGCCAATGCTGAGCAAGCCCTGGCCGACCAGAAGAAAACCGAACACACCAAGCAAGTCGACGCGCTGATTACCTCGGCCACCCAGGCCGGAAAAATCACCCCGGCAACAGTGGACTACCACCGCGCCGCCTGCCAGGACGAAACCGGCCTGGCGCGCTTCAAGGCCTTCGTCGACGCCGCTCCGGTCGTTGCTGACCCCACCAACCTGGGCGAGCGCAAACCCAAAGAAACCACCACTGCGCTCAATGCTGAAGAGCAAGCCATGTGCCTGCAATTGGGTGTTGATCAGGTCGAGTTCGCTAAAACCAAACAGAGCGAGGTCTAGCCCGTGTCGCTGACTCAAGATCGCAACACTCCCATGAAGGCCACCGAGGTCCTGGTGGTTCCTGTCGCGGCCAACGTCCGCATCTTCGCAGGCTCTTTGGTGGTAGTCACTGCCAGCGGTTTTGCTGCACCCGGCTCAACGGCTCTTGAGCTGATTTACCTGGGCCGCGCCGAAGAATCAGTCGACAACCGGGGCGGCGCTGCGGGCGGTGCCCAGGTCGAGATCCGCCACGGCAAAGCATTCTGCTGGGTCAATGACGGCACCGTCACCCAGGCGCATCTGTTCAAGCCCGCTTACATCGTCGATGACGAAACCGTCGCCGCAGAGGATGCAGACGGCACCCGATCCGCTGCTGGACGCATCGTCGGTGTTGATACCGATGGCGTGTGGGTTGAGTAACCCTCTTTATACATAGGAGCGCACCGCGCATGTTAGTCAACAAAGCCTCTATTCAGGCGGCATTCGTCGCGCTGAAAACACTGTTCAACAATGCTTTTTCATCGGCACCCAGTACTTGGGAAAAGATCGCCATGAAGGTGCCCAGCACCACTGGCAGCAACCTGTATGCCTGGCTGTCGGCGTTTCCGAAGATGCGCCGTTGGGTTGGGGAAAAGCATGTAAAAAACCTCAAGGCCTACAGCTACACCGTGGAAAACGAGGACTGGGAAGCCACTGTCGAGGTCGACCGTAACCACATCAAGGATGACCAACTGGGGATCTATGCGCCCCAAGCGCAGATGGCTGGATTCTCGGCCAAGCAGTTGCCAGACGAAATTGTCTTTGAACTGGTGAACGGTGCGTTCGGCAACCTGTGCTACGACAAACAATATTTCTTCGACGCTGACCACCCCGTCGGCAAGGGCAGTGTCAGCAACAAGGGCACCGCTGCTCTTTCTATAGCAACACAGGCCGCAGCGAAGGCCAGCTACGGTGCCGCCCGCACCGCCATGCGCAAGTTCAAGGACGACGACGGCCGCCCGCTGGACGTAAACCCAACCGTTCTGTTGGTTGGGCCTGGGTTGGAAGACACCGCCCGCGCTTTGCTGACCAGTGACCGCCTGGAGGACGGCAAGGCCAACCTCTACAAAGGCACCGCCGAGCTGGTGGTCTCTACCCGCATCACCTCGGACACCGCCTGGTATCTGTTGGACACCAGCAAGCCGGTCAAGCCGTTTATCTATCAGGAACGTGAAGCGCCGAACTTCGTCCAGCAGACCGATCCAGAAGCTGACGACGTCTTCAACCGCAAGAAATTCAAGTTCGGGGCAGAGGCGCGGGCGGCCGGTGGTTATGGCTTCTGGCAACTGGCTTATGGCTCAACTGGCGAAGCGTAAGGGGGCGTTATGACCATCGTTATTACTTCAAAACGCGACGGTTTCCGCCGTTGCGGGATTGCCCACCCAGGCACTCCAACGCCTTACCCGGATGATTTCTTTACGGATGAACAGCTTGAGGCACTTGGAAAAGAGCCTCAATTGATCCTCGGCTATGTGGAGGAAGCATTCGACCAGGTAAAGGACGTGCTTGATGAAACTCGCTCGCAAACTCCACCACCGCAAGCGTCCGATGCCACTACAGGCACCGAGCCGCAAGCGCCTGAAACAGTCATTACGCCAGTGGTTGCTCCGGTGGTCATCGTCGAACCCAACAGCCAGCCTGGACCTGGCTTTGTAAGACCATCCCTGGATATTTCCGTGGTTGAGACCGGCCCATTGAAGGACCAGGAAAACGCTGCGCCGCCTTCATCGCCGACGCCCACTCCCGTGGCGAAGCCAGAGAAAGCCCGTACCACCAAGACGAAGGGAACCGATAAATGAACCTCTCGCTACCGTCCGCCAGCCAACTTCTGGTCCGGTTTGGTGCCCGCGATATTACCGAAGTGGCCGTCCCGGACACCGAACGTGTTATCGAGCCAGCGTTGGTGGTGGCGGCCGCCGCAGGCCAGCCCCTGAACGAGTGGCCGCCCGAGGACGTAGCGGTTGCCGTCGCGACGTTGGCCAGAATCGCCGACGCCGTAACCCGTGCGCGTAGCGAGGTGTCTTTTTACCTACGGTTTCGCTCGTCGGTTGAGGCAGCGCCCGAGTGGGTGACTGCCGATCTGGCCGAGATCGCCCGCTACCACCTATACGACGACGCAGGCAAGGAAGAGTCCACCGTGCGAGTGCTTTACAAGGACGTTATCAGACGCTTGGAAACCCTTGCCAAGGAAGACAAGGAGCGCGGCGCCTCGGACGGTGGCGAGTCAGGTCTTAAGATCAGCCACCAGCCTCGGCTGATGAGCCGCACCACCTTGAGGAACCTGTAGTGCTGGGCGAGCTGGAGGACTTGATCGAGGCGCGGTTGCGTGAATTGAACACCAAGCTCCCGCGCCTGACGGTCGCCAGCTACGGCGGCGAGCTAAGCGACCCCGAATTGTTGACGGGTCTGCTTAAACGTTGCCCCGCCATTTTACTGATGGTGCCCAAAGTGACGTTCGTGCGCAAAACCAACGTTCGCTACACCCTGCCAATCACCTTTCGACTGGTTATCGCGGCGCGTCACCCACGTGGCGAAAAAGAAACCCGGCGCGGTACGACGCCTACGGACATTGGCACCTATGCGTTATGGGAAGCCTGCATGCATCAACTGGTGGACTGGCAACCCTGGTTGGAGTGCGCAGCCATTAAACCCACTGAGCTTTCCAACCTGGTCAACGGGAAGTTTGCCAGCGACCACCTCTCAGTCCTGGGCCAATCGTTCGTTATCGAACTGGACTGGGAGAAACCCAAAGAGGCACTGCCGGACTTCCTGGGCATCAGCCTCGACTACCACACCCCATCGGACAACCCCAATCCGGTGGCCACCGACAACATCGAACTGAGGGACGTGTAATGCACGTTAAAGCTGCACCTGGTCATCGGGTGCCCACGGAAGATGATCCGTACACGTACATCGAAGAGACCAAGGCAGTCGACGTGCCGGACACCTCTTACTACCGGCGCCGTGTTGCGGCGCAGGAGTTGCTGACCGTGAAAAAAACGCGTGCCAGTGCCAAACAAACCGCACAGGAATCCGCTGAATGAACATCGAATTCGACACGATCCCGGCGTCTATCCGTAAGCCTGGCGTTTACATGGAGTTCAACACCAGCCTGGCAGTACGGAACCTCCCGACTAACAGGCAAAGCGTGTGCTTTATCGTTCCTCTGGGCGAAGGTGCAACCGTTGAAGCCCATGTGCCCACGCCGTTCTACAGCACGCCGGAGGCTGAAGTGTTGTTCGGCGGCACCATCGCTGGGGAAATGGCAGACTCCTTTATCACGGCTTATCGCTACGCCGCCGTCTCGGCCGTGGGCGTGGTTGTTGAGGGTGATGCAGAGCCAGACATCAAGGCAGCACTGGACGCGACCGCATTGGGTGGATTTACCATTTTGGTCCCGGCCTGGAACAGCACTACAGCACTGACCGCGTTGCGCGAACACATCAAGGTCTACACCAACTCTATGGAGCAGCAAGGCATTATCGGCGTTGCGGCTTTGACCAGCACGCTGTCGGCTGCCACCACACTGGCTACGTCGCTGAATTCCGGCGCGATCACTGTGGCGGTGTTGCCAGGCACTGCATCGAAAGCACACCAGGTGGCCGCTGCCTATGCCGCGATGATTGCCTCGGAAGAAGATCCAGCGCGACCGCTGAATACGCTGGAGTTGGCGGGAATTAAAGTCCCGACCATCTCGCAGCGCCTCGGCCGCACCGAGCAGGAGACCGCGCTGGCTAACGGCGTCACGCCACTGGAAGTCGCAGCCGGTGACGTCATCCAGATTGTCCGCGCCGTAACCACCTACACAAAATCTGCGGCCGGTGCCACGGATGTGTCGCTGCTGGACCTGACCACCATCCGCACTCTGTATTACATCCGCATGGCGTGCCGTGAGCGCATTCGCCTGCGCTTTCCGCGCTCCAAACTCTCGAAAAAAACCCCGGACGCAGTGCGCGGTGAGCTGTTGGACGTACTGCTCAAGGCGCAGGAGCTGGAGATCGTTGAAGAGGTCGAGGCCAACGCCAATGGGCTGGTGGTCGAGCGCTCGCCCCAAGATGCAAACCGACTCAACTCCAGTATTCCCGCTGACGTGGTCAATGGGCTCCACGTGTTCGCTGGTCGCATTGACCTGCTCTTGTAAGAGGTGATTTCAGATGGCTGATAACTACGTAGGGCTGATCGTCCTGGAGATCAACGGCACCGATTATGAGGTGTCCAGCGTTGAGCCGAGCCTTAAGACCGGGCGCAAGGTGGTCAAGGCCATGAACCGCACTGGCCGCCCCTCTGGCACGGCAAAGGGCATTGAAGAACATGAGTTGAGAATCTCGGTACCTATTCCAAAAAAAGGCGAACCGGACTGGCGCGCCCTGATGGACGCCAAGCTCACGATTTATCCGCAGGACGGTGGCAGCGAGCGCCAGACCTGGACGGGGTGTTCCCTCATGGAGATGGGCAGCAAATACCAGGTTGACGGTGAAGCCACTCGCGACCTGACCATCGCCGCTCTCAACTACTACACGGAATAATGCGATGACTGAACAATTGAATAAGCAGTGGGACGGACTGACCACCAGTGACGACTTGGCCATTGGTGTTTACTTTGCAGGGACTCGGCACAAGCGCTTCACACTGCGCGTTGGCGTTGCAGGTGATTGGGTCTACGCGCAGGAGCAACACCCCAACGGTCCTTTCCATTTGCAAACCCTCGAAGTGTACCGTCGCCAGTTACTGACTCTCGGCGAAATACCGGCTGAGAACCTGACCACCGAACTGTTGCGGGAGGCATTGACCGAGATTGACCTGGCTGTGCTGGCGGATGCCGATATCGAGCTGGGAAAAAAGCTCAGGCCGCCGAGCGCAGAAACGCGGATTGGCGGCGAATTGAACACGCCCTTGTCCGATACGGCTACCGCCTAGACGAACTACGCCGAATGACCAGGGCCGAACTTGATGCGCGCATTGATTTGGTCATCGGCAAGGTCAAGGGCACTCGTTATGTCAGTCAGCGCCAGCGCAAGGCGTTGCCAAAGCCAAAACGGTAGGCCCAACACCGGACCTTTCCTGTACCTGTAAGGCCCCGTTCGGGAGTATCCAATGAGTTCAGATTTACGCGTCGCGCTTCGTATCCAAGCCCATGCGGGCAACAGTCGTCGAGAGATCGAGCAGGTCAACCGCGACTTACGCAAAGCCGGTAAGGAAGGCGCTAAATCCCTGGCTGATGAGAGCTGGAAGGCATCCTCGGCCATCTCCAAAGTTGGCCAGGTCGGGGCCAACAGTTATAAAACCATCCGTAGCGCCATGCGCGAAACAGCCAAGGCAGGCTCCGGCACGCGCATCGAGGTCAGCAAGACTTCAGCCGAACTCAAGAAGATGGCCACCACCGCCCGCCAGGCTGCGCGTGATGCAAAAACCGAGCTGATAAGTACCGACCGACAAGGTGTACAGCCCTTGCGTCAGAGCGTGGATAAGACGGAAACGTCTTTCCGGCGTATGGCGCAGAACAGCGGGCGCAGCCTACGAACGTTGAAAACCATCGCCATGGGTGTGCGTCAGGAGTTCGACCGCATCAAAGGCCTGGGCGGGAGCATGCAAGGGCAACTCGCCGGGTTGGGTGTGGGTATCGGGGTTGTTTCTGGCCTCAAGGCCAACGCTCAACTTGAGCGAATGTTGATCCAAACAAAGCAAACGGCCGATATGTCGGGCGCACAAAAAGGTGAGTGGAAAACTGAAGGTTTTAGAATTGCGAAGGCATATGGCGTTGATCGCTCTGGTGTTGACGTGGGGTTCAATACGTTGATTGCTTCGGGTGTTAACTACAACGCATCAAAGGAAGCGGCGGACGCCATCGGGCAGGCCTCTGCCGTTACCGGCTCTAGCACTGGTGTACTGGGCGGCGCGCTGATGACCGGTGCTTCTGCGTTTAACATTGATTTGAATAAAAAAGGTGCCGCCCTCGACTTCCTTCAGAAAATGACAGTAGCGGGTCGCCTGGGAAGTGCCGAACTGGAAAACCTGGCCAGCTTGTTTCCACGGATCGGCGGTGCCTCGACCGCAGCAGGCATGTCGCTGTCTCAAGCGTTGGCATTTACCGAAAGCTTATCCAAGGTAGAGATGCAGCCTGAACGACTGGGCACTTTGGCCGAGTCGACTTTACGGGTGTTCGGAAACAAGCAGTACCGTGATCAAGTTACTAAAACCACTGGCGTTAAGTTCTTCAATAAAGATGAAAGCACCCGCAACGCCGAAGAAGTATTCGGTGATATGAAGCGCAAGTATGAAGCCATGAAAACTGACGAGCAGCGCGCCAAGTTCATGGGGGTTGTGTTTAAAGGCATGGACTTGGACACGGTTCGAGGCTGGCGCAGTATGTTAACGGGTGAACGACTGAACGACTTTAAGTCGGGATCAAAAACGCTTGATGCGGCTGACCCTATCTTCAAACGAGACCTAAAAGAAAACACCGACAGCGCCAGCGGCACCGCATCAAGGATGAAAGCCACACTCGCAGAGGCGATAGACCGTATGGCCACACCTCTGAATAAAGGCTTCGCCGACATGGGGCGATATCTACTTGATGATCTGAACTTATCCGGCGAACAAATGCTCGCTGGCGGCGCCGCACTGGGTGTTGGTGGCTACTACGCCGGACGCGGTGCCAAAGCGGGCGCAGGTGCGTTGCTCAACAAATTCCTGGGCGGCCCTGAAACCTTGAAAGGCATCGCTGTGGGTAAAGTCCTGGAAGAAGCAACAGGCGTGACATCGGTATTCGTTACCAACTGGCCCGCTGGTGCTCCTCTTGGTGGCGGTGGATCGGATTTGCCGAACGGGTCAGGTGACAAAACCAAGGGTAAACCAGGTGGTTTTGTTGCTCCCTGGCTAGCGCCTGTCGCACTCGGTGCAAGCGCCACCCAATTAGGCGGTGACAGCGCGAGTACCGACGAAGGCAGGCTGCGTGATGCCCAACGCAACAAGCTTTTGAACGATGACCAGCGCACGTACCAAACGTCTTTCTACCGCAACCGTATGGCCTTGGCCGGGAAGAACCCCGATCAGTCATCTGACTGGCTATCCACCGAAGCCCGGCGTCTGGCACACCATGAAACCGGCCTTACCGCTGCGGGTCTGCCCATCAACGGCGCCAACACCTGGGCGAAGGGTATCGCCAATCGCGCCTTGAGTGCGGGTGCTGACACCTTCACCGCACAACAGCGTCTGCGGGACATGATGTCGCAATCCGGCACGGGCCAGTCGTCCACCTGGTTCGCATCCCTGGCGCAACGCCTGGCAAACCCATTATCAGGCGGTAACACCACCGGCTTCCCAGGCATTGCCGGCAACGGTTCTGCACCTGGTGCCACTCCTGCTGCGCAATCCGCCGAAGAACGTCTGCGTTCGTTGCTCGCAAAGCCTCTGGTCATTGAGGTGCGTACTGACTCGCGGATGATCCAGGCCGAGGTCGAGCGCCGAACCGACATTCAAATGAGGCGCGGCGGATGAGCTGGGCAGAGACTTTACTGGACGCCTCTTTCCGTGGCGTCCCGCTCCAGGTCGAAAGTGAAAGCCTGCAATGGCAGCGCGCATTGTCCGAACATGGAACGCCGTTCAAGGATGGCGACCGGGTCAAAGACCTGGGCCGAGGTGCGCGACGTATTCCCATGCAAGTGGTGGTGTTCGGCGTCAACTATGAGATCGAACTCCAGAACATCCTCCGTACCCTGAACACACCTGGTACGGGGGAGTTGATCCACCCGATCTACGGCAGCATGAACGTCGTCAGCAGCACCGGCGAGGTCAAACACCACGCCGAGCGGCCGGACTATGCCGAAATTAGCATTGTGTTTGTGGAGGACACGCCCGACGCGCCGTTCTTCGAGCGGCAGTTTGAGTTCGTTGATATTGGTGTGCTTGAGCTTGAGGATGAATACACCTGGCAGGATGGCATCTTCGACCTGTTCGGGCGTATTGATTCCCTTGTCGGAGAAATTCAATCGTGGACCGGTGGCGGCTGGGTTGGGCTGATCGAAAAGGCCCTTGGCTTGCCTGGCATTGGCCTGCGTCTGCAACAACTGCGCTCGCAGATTCTGGGTGTGGTGTCTGGTGTCGCGTCCATGGCCAGGCGGCCGTCTGGGGCGTTTGATCCCTTGGTTGATCTGATGCGCACTCCCTCGGAGATCCGAGGCGCTATTCAGGGCAGCACGCCCAGCTCGTCGACAGCGCTGCTCGCTCGTACTGGCGTTCCCGCTGCCTTGCCAGGCAGTGCCAGCCTGACGGCCGCTGCTGCGCGTGCGGGCACGGGCTTTTTGATCGGCGCCCGTCAGGGTGTGGCGCCTGCGGTCGGCCCATTGATCGAGGGCGCGCCGACTCATGCAGCGAGCGGCCTTGTGCTGTTACCCGATGGCATGCCGGACGATCCGGTGGCTGCCAGCGGCTTCGCCTTGGTTGTCCTGGTCATCACCGAACTGGCGCTGTCTCACGCCCAGGCAGTGGCCCTGGTGATTGAAGACGAGGCCGACACACCGACGTTAAGCCCGCTGGAATTAGAAGCCATGGTTAGCCTGGTGCGCTCCCTGGTGCAGTCTTCCATCCTGCTGCAACGACACCTCTACGACGTGGAAACGGCCTTGCCGATCATTGACGCGTTGCGCAACGTCGCCGCGTTGATTCAAGCCCGTGCTCGCCAGGTCATTCTACAAAGCCCACCGATGCTTGAGCGTATCGTCGAAACTCCGGCCAGTCTGCGCCTGCTGGCCCACCGTTGGTACGGGGACCATACCCGTGCCAACGAGCTAATCCGTTTGAATCCCGACCTGAAAACCCCGCACAACATTCAAGCCGGTGAGGTGCTGCGTGCCTACGCCAAATAGTGTCCTGGACGAATCGATACGCCTGTCGATAGGTGGCCTGGCCCATGAGGAATGGGATGGCTGGTCGGTTGAATCGGATCTGTTGACCGCCGCTGACGGTTTCGAGCTGGAGTTGTACACCAAGGACGCCGCCCGCTTGCCAAGCGTGCTGGCCGAGGGCGCGCCTTGCTCGCTGACCTTGGGCAAGGATCGCGTGTTGACGGGCCAAATCGACGAATTCGAACACGACATCTCGCGTCAGGGTATCTCTATGCGTATCACCGGCCGGGACCGCGCGGCGCCCTTGGTCGATTGTTCCGCGCCCTTCGTTTCGATGCGCGAGGCCACACTGGCGCAGATCCTGGATCAGGTCGTAAAGCCGCTGGGCATCACTCAAATAGAGATTCGTGCCGCTCAGGCTAAGACCAGACGCCGCGTTCAGATTGAACCAGGTCAAAGCGCGTGGGAGGCGTTGCTCCAGGTTGCCGAGGCCAACGGCTTATGGCCGTGGGTCGAGCCTGACGGCCGACTGATTATTGGCGGGCCGGACTACAACGCCGCACCTGTTGGAACGCTGATCATGCGGGAAGACGGCATCGGCAATAACGTGCAGCGCCTCAGCGTGCGGCGCTCTATTGCCAACCGATACAGCCAAATCACCGTCTTGGGCCAGCACGGCCAGTACGACAATGACGGCCTCGACACCAAGCGCGCCCACCTGCGCTCGGTCATCCAGGATGAAACCCTGGCCCGTCGGGGGATCTTCAGGCCGAAGGTAATTATCGACAGCTCCAGCGAGAACCAGGACATGGCCACCACCCGTGCGCGCAAGCTGCTGGCAGACAGTCGCCTGGAAGGTTTCGAGATTCGCGCCGTAGTTATGGGCCATCGTGCCGACAACGGCCAGGTATGGAACCCTGGCCAGCGCGTCATTGTGCGTAGCGAGCCCCATGGGCTGGACGCGACTTACTTTCTGATGGCTCGCACTTTGCGCCTGACTCGTAGCGAGGGACGTATCACCGAGTTACGGCTGCGTGAAGACAAAATGTGGGTGCTGGATGGCAACCCTGCCAAGAAACGTAAGGGCAAAAAGGCCAATCCCGATGCGGCGTTTATCGAATTGATCAAGGGGCTCTGATGAGTAACATGGCGCGCCTGGTGCGCGATGAGGCACGTAGAGTTATGAGAAATATTCGCCAGGCCTTTCGGGGGACGGCGGCACGTAACACCCATGGCACGTTAATTGGCATCGAAATGGAAGGCCTGGCGGGCGAGTCGGTTTCCGGTGAGCTGATGCAGCACTATGGGTTCACTTCGGCGCCATTACCTGGCGCTGAATTTGTCGCAATTCCTGTTGGGGGGAACAGCAAACACACGGTCGTAGTAGCCAGTGAAGATGGGCGTTATCGGGTCGTGATCAAGGATGGGGAGGTGGCGTTGTACACCGATGAAGGCGACCATATCCACATGAAGCGCGGCCGGTTGATCGAGATTGAAACTGACACATTGGTGGTCAAGGCCAAGACCAAAGTCCGCTTTGAAACACCCGTCGTCGAAATGAGCGAAGACATTAAGGCGATGGGAGAAATTAGCGACCATGCGAGGAGTATGCAGGCGGATCGGGATATCTATAACTTGCACAAGCATGGGGCTGGGCCTACTCCCGCGCCCCAGCAATAAGCTGTGGTAACTTGGATGCTCAAACACGGAGGCTTCAATGAGCACAATTGTTCAAATCACACCATGCACGGACTGGTTCTACCTGATACAGGACCAGCACACCTCAGAGTGGAAAGTTAGACCCATTGCAGCTTGGGGACTTACTAGTGCGGGCGAGGTACTGGGTATGCTTCCGGTTGATGGGATACGAGACTCAGCTAGCCCGGAATATCCTCACTTGAAGCCCGCTCCAAATTCCGGTGGCCGATTTGTTCATATTTCTATGCTTTCCGAAAGGCAGTTGACCGCCGCAAAGTCTCTACCTTACTAAAACCTTAAACCCTCCTGAAACACACACCCAGCGCTTACGCCTGCACCATCCATCTCCATGGACGCAGGCATAAACCCAACCACTGGCGACTTGACGGGCCAGCGTATCAATACGCTGAGCAACGCCGTTTACATACGCCTTATGACACCCCTCGGCACCTGGTGGAAAGACACCAGCGTGGGTTCCCGTCTGCATGAGCTGAAACGCTCCAAAGATCTGCCACGTGTCGGCAAACTCGCCAAGCAATACGCCCAGCAGGCGCTCCAGCCGCTGCTCGATGACGGCCGCGCCCAGGACATCACCATCACTGTCGATCAGCCGCATTACGGCTGGCTCAACCTGCAAATCGAAATCATCGACACCACCGGCAATCCGCAGGTGTTTCGCCAACCTGTAAGGGTGAATTGATATGGCCTACTCCGGTCGGTCCCTGGACGTCATTCTGCGGGACATCCTGCGCGACATCCGCAACCTACAGGCTGAGGCCGATATCGGGCCGGACAGCGACAACTACGTGCGCTCGGCCGCAGTGGCATCAGCCATCGAAGGGCTTTATCAGAAACTGGCCTGGCTACATCGACAGATATTCGCTGATACCGCCGACGAAGAGGAGCTGCTTCACACAGCCGGACTGCGTGGGGTGTTCCTCAAAAATCCGGTTGCAGCCAGTGGCAAAGCAGCCTTGAAGGGCACGGTAGGTGTGGAGCTGCTGCTAGGCGCCACCCTGAAACATGTCATCACCGGCGAGCTGTTCACGGCCAAGTCTAGCGCGAAGATTGGCACCGACGGCACCACTTCCGTTCTAGTCGAGGCACAAACCGTAGGTACGGCACTCAACGACCTTACTGGTGCTTTAATGCTCACCAGCCCGCCCCTTGGTATGAGCCCTGACGCCACATTCATCGACAAGACTACAGGTGGCGAAGACCGGGAAAAAATAGAGTCCCTTCGGGCGCGTTACTTGGACATCATCCAGTCGCCTCCGGCCGGGGGAGCAAGTTACGACTACCGCCGCTGGGCGCTGGAGGTTGAGGGCGTTGCCAGCGCATTGGTCATTCCAAAACGCCGAGGCGGCGGGACCATCGATATCGTCATCACAGGCACAGCTGGAACACCGTCAGCCGAAGTTATCACCGCATGCAAAACGCATATTGAGGCTGTGTGTTCGGTTTACGCTGACGTATGGGTTTATGCGCCAACCATCCGCACTGTTAACGCCACTGCCGAAATTGAACTGGCTCCTGACTTCATTCTGGCCGACGTGCAGGCCGCCGCGCAAAAGGCCTACAACATCCTCCTGGGCGCTTTGAAGCCTGGCGAAACGCTCAAGCGCTCCCAGATCGAAGCCATGATCAACAACCTGGCCGGAGTGTCAGACCGCGCCGTCACGGCACCCACCGGCAACGTCAAAGCGTCAGATGATCCCACGCTGATTGGCTGGATTCGTCCCGGCACCATCACATTGGGGCTGCTGGAATGACTACGCTTGCCGATCAGCTCCGCCTACTGCTGCCGCCTGTTTCCTATGACGGTTCGGCGCCTTACCTCTCGGCCACTATTGAGGCTGAAGCTAACGCCTTGAACCTGGCCGACGCCAAGGCTGGAGTGGTTTACAGCACGATATTTCCTGACTCAGGCGAAGGCCTTGCCGATTGGGAGCGCGAACTGGGCCTGCCCGATCCGTGCTTGGTCGGACAAGCGCAGACCGTAGGGCAGAGAGTGCAAGCTGTTATCAGCAAACTGCCCGGCCGCGCAGGCCAAAGCAAACCCTTCTTCATCGCCCTGGCTAAGTCCCTGGGCTACGACATTACCATCACCACCTTTAGGCCCGCTCGGGTAGGCGTTGCCCGCGCTGGCGACCCTATCAACGGCGGCGACTGGAACTTCACCTGGCGCGTCAACGCGCCCGCCGTGACCGCCAGCCATGCGCGTGCAGGGATCACTGGAGCGGGAGACCCACTAACCGCCTGGGGCAACAAAGCCCTTGAGTGTCGTCTAGGCCAGATGAAACCCGCAGAGTCCATTTTGCTTTTCGGTTACGGAGACATTTAATGCAAAAAATTAGTGATAGCACCAATACAGCGAATCCAGCGGGCGAGTTCACGGAAGGCAACCCAGCGGCAGGCGCGCCAGCTACATTACTAAAGGCCCAATGGTTGAACGCTATTCAGCGCGAGCTATGCAATTTGGTGGAAGGTTCAGGGCAAACCCTGGCACCAACGGATGACAGCCAGGTGCTGAAGGCCGTTATGGCGTTGGTGGAGGCCGAAAGTACCTGGTCACAAATCAAGGACAAACCGACGACCCGAGATGGCTTTCATCTTTCCGATGTTTTCACCAAAACCGAAACAGAAATCACCGTCAAAACCGCGCTGGCAGAACTGGTTGCATCCTCACCGGAGGCTCTCGACACCCTCAACGAACTGGCACAAGCGTTGGGTAATGACCCTAATTTTGCCACGACGATGACTAAGGCTCTGTCTGAAAAAGCTGAAAAAGCAAACACCTTCACCAAAGAGGAAACTGCGAGCGCAATCACAACTGCGCTCAACATCACCATTACCAACGTGTCGGCGTCTAAGACACTGAGCGCTGATGAGCTTGGCCTAGTTTTGATTGACGCGAGTTCGGCGGCTGTAACTGTCGAGTTACCGCCCTCCGACACGGCGCTGGGAGTTCGCGGGGTGGTGTTACGCCGAACTGACAACACGGGGAACCGTTTGGTGATCCAGGCGGCGGAAAACAACAAAATCAAATTCCATACGCACTTACGCAAAGAGGGGTATCCGTTTTTTGTGCTGATGGGCGCCGGGGACTATTGGCATCTTTACAGTGACGGCGCAGGAGGATGGATTCCGACTGCTCGATTCGACAGCACGCCGTTAGGGCGTCCGGTATTTGAAACCACTGTCGAGTTTTCTCCAGGCGGCTGGGCGAGTTTGAACGGCTGGCTCTACAGTCGCGTGGAATGGCCGTGGGCTTGGGACCATGCAAAAGCTTCTGGAATGCTCGCAAGCGAAGCGCAAAGGCCGGGCAATGAAGGTGGCTGGACGTCCGGGGACGGCGTATCGACCTTTCGCAGCCCCGAAGCGCGAGCGGAGTTCTTACGCTTTCTTGATGAGTCACGAGGGATAGACGTCGGACGCTTGCCCGGCAGCTCCAAACTCAGCCAGAACAAGGAGCATGAACATCCCGCACGTACCTATCTTGGTCTTACCGGCGCTTCAGGCAGCAACGGCTTGGTGGCCTACACAAACACAACTATTGGCTCGCAACTTCCGTCCGGTGCTGTTGGCTTTGAAGGCGGGAGTGAGAATTACCCCCGTCATATTGCTTACCCCGGCCGCATAAAAATGATCTGAGGTATTTATGAGCATTGTTTATATCGTTGATTCGGCAGGTGCGCTCTACGGTCCCGTTACACTGCCAGTTGTACCTGGCTACGGTGAACAGATCCCAGAGGACGCGGTGGAACTGGCAGAGGAATTGCCAGCGTGCGGCCCCGGTTTTGCTTGGGCCTTAGCTGAAGGCACACCGGTGCGTGTGGTGGATTACCGAGGAGACGTCTATGACGTTGATACAGGAGCCCAGCAGAAGTGGGAAGCCCTTGGGGATGTTCCCGTAGGACTCACCGCCGTGCCGCCTCCAGGCCCTTACCACGTGTTTCGCGCCGGAGTATGGCAACTGGATATCGCTGCCCAGAAGCAGGCAAAGGTATTCCAGGTGCTGGCGGAGCGCGACGGGCTTCTGGTCATCGCCCAAATGCGGATTGCCCCCCTGCAACACGCCGCGTTCTTAAAGATGGACACAGAACAAGAAAATGCAGTTCTACTTGCCTGGATGCGTTACAGCGTGGACTTGAATCGGATAGAGCAGCAGGAGGGATATCCTTTCGCGATAACTTGGCCTGTTAGCCCCGAGTAACGCGATGCCAAATAGACTGCGAAAACCGGCGGCTTTGTTTGTTATGGTCAGTGCCAATTAACGTGCGAAGCGGTGCCAAAACCGGCGCGCGCTTACACCGCCGTGCTGTAGATCTTGATCTTGATCTGCTTTTGATCTCAGGCGCCCCGTCAACCACGATGGCCGAACGCAGGCTTGAATCCGTGGGTAACCCGGCAGGACGCCGGGTTAGCCGCGCTGGGCCAAGGATGGCCCATCGCGGCGGCCCACGGATTCAAGCCTTCGTTCTGGCACACCGAGCCACAGCGAGGTGCCGAGTGGTGGGGCGAAGACTTTTTGGTTACTTTTGGCTGGGCCGGCATTCCGGGCGTTTGCCAAAAGTGACCTGCCGTAAGGGCGGAACCCTAAGCCGCCGTTACCGCAGCAACGGATATGTACTCAATCACCACGCCCTACCCCCCATCAGCCCAACTGTTTCTCAACCCACTTACCATACCCATCAATAAACGCCTGCAAAAACGGCCGGGTCTTCTCCGACACCTTACCCGCCTCATCAAACACGCTCCCCGCCCCGCCCAGGTACGCCTCGGGCTGCTGCATGCAAGGCACATCCAGAAACACCAGCGACTGGCGCAGATGGTGGTTGGCACCAAACCCACCAATGGCCCCCGGCGACACACTGATGATCGCCCCAGGCTTACCCCCATAGGCACTCTGCCCATAAGGACGCGACCCAACGTCAATGGCATTCTTCAACGGGGCGGGCACGGAACGGTTATATTCCGGGGTTACAAACAACACCGCGTCGGATGAACGTACTTGCTGACGGAAAGTACTGTAGGCTGCCGGCGGTGCTGCACCGTCGATGTCCTCGTTGTAGAGCGGCAAATCGCCAATTTCCACAATGCTCAACTTGAGATTGGCGGGGGCCAGTTCGGCCAGTGCCAACGCGACCTTACGGTTGATCGACTCTTTTCTAAGGCTGCCAACCAGGACGGCAATCGTGTAGACCTTGCTCATGAGGTTTTCCCGACGTCTGACTAAAGGAGCTTGTAGTTATAGAGACTTCACGACAGCTTCACCAGTGAGTTTTGATAATCTCAACGCCGTTTGCCACGCACTCACCAGTGTAGGAAACGTCGGAAAACATCAAAGAATAGTATTTTTTTTCCATAGGTAAACTACCCCGCTCCATGACGGTCTACAGAACCGCAAATCGAGTGTTTATCTCCAGAGGTTCTAAACAGATGGCTGCAGTACTTGTCGGACAGTTCCATGCCAGAGACGCGGAAGGACGCGTGTATTCCGTGCATGAGTTCCAGGAATCCAACCCGGCGCAGGACAGCCAGGCTGGCTCGCTGCCTACCACCACCTACAAGCTGGCCATTGGCGACCGTGTAGAAAAATTGGAAGGCGATGAATTCAAATTGATCCAGTCGGGGACCATCATCACCCGCGAATCGCAAACCATCCTCGCTTCATAAGATCCCGCCTTATCGACCTGCTCAGTCCTGGCCATCACTGGCGTTGACTGGGCCGGGGGGATCACGGGCGGCGTATTTGCGTCACCTCCACGTCCTGCTCGCCGTCCAGTTGCTTGAGCGTTACCAGCAACCGCCCCCGCTCGCCTTCGACGGCATACAGCGAACGTTTGTAGCCCGGCGTGCCGTAGGCGGGATACGCCACCACCTGCCTGACCAGCGCAATCTCCAGCACCGCCCCCACCTGCTCGCTCACCTGTTCCTGGGAACGGATAAACGCCTCTAGGGCGTGGTTTTCCGGGGTGCGTTCGTCTTGATTATTGAGGAGATAAGCAGCCACGCAACCAAGGGTCACCAAGACCAGCAGTTGTTTGGCCCTTACCCCGAAAAACGTCGAGGGTAGAGGCATGTGAGACCAGACCTGTTGTTGTTTTAAGTGCCGTGCGAACGGCATTGGTCGTTGATGATCAGCTGCGTCATTCTAATCGGGTCGATGGGGAATGCCAGGTGATTCAGTGGTCGCCGTAAGTAATATCCTTGTTATCGCCGACGCCGCCCAGGGTCCGGTCCTTGCCGAATGAAAACAGATCGAAGGCGGTGTTGGGCTGGGACGCCGGGTAGTGGTACTGATAGGCGATGCCCCAAGGGTCGGTCAATAGCTCTTCCTTGATATAGGGGCCTTTGCCGTTGGCCGACGGCGCAGATTGCGCGGTCAACACCTCCAGGCCCTCCTCATCCGTAGGATAGCGGCCGGTGTCCTGATGGAACTGCTCGACAGCCTTGCCCAGCTCAGCCACTTGAGCCTTGGCGGTCGCGATCTCTGCCAGCGTCACATCCCCGAACAGGCGCGGCCCCAATGCCAGGGCCAACAAGCCGATGATGACCAGCACCACCAGCACCGCCCAGCGCGTAAAGCCACGCTGGGTGGGTATTTTTGCGGTTATAAGACTTGCCGGCATGATGAGACTCCCCTTTCCCTCGATTGATACATTCTTTGTATAACCTGCCCGTGACAGTGACATACACACTGACGGTAGCCAACACTCACCCAGGCCTGTGCTCTTTTTTACCCAGCCATTGAAACCCCACCGCACTGAACATAGACTCCGGCGATGCGTTTACGTCATATCGAAGTGATTCAGGCCATTTTGCAGACCGGAAACCCAGGCTTGGCCGCCGAGTGGTTGCAACTCTCCGTGGGCGATGTGGACGCAACCCTCAAGGAGGCCGAGCAGCAACTGGGCTTCATGCTGTTTGCCAGCGTGCGCGGGCGTTTGCAAGCGACGCGCGAAACCCTTGAGTTGCAAGCCGGTATTGCCCTGCTTTATGAGGCGCTGGAGCCGGTGCAGCGCCTGGCCAGCCGCCTCAAACACCATCACGCGCCGACCCTGCGCGCGTTGTGCACGCCGCCGCTGGCCAATCAACTTTTGCCACAAAGCCTGGCGCTGCTGCGCCGACGCTTCCAGGACACACCGTGCAACCTGTCGAGCCAGCCGACCCGGGAGATCGTCAGGAGCCTGTTGTTGCACGAGGCCGATGTGGGCCTGAGCCTGCATGACCCGCAACACCCGCAAATCCAGAGCACCGTACTGGCCCAGGGCAAGTTGCAACTGCTCGCGCCCCATGGCTGGCTCAAACCCAAGCAAAAGTACATTGCACTGCAGGATTTGGCCGGGCAGTCGATGATCGGGCTGGAAGGCCACGACCCGCTAAGCCGCCAGCTGGACAGCAAGCTGCAAGCCCTGCGCCCGCTGCCGGTGGTGCAGACGCGGGTACAGACTTATCAAATGATGCGCAGCATGGTCGAAGCCGGGGAAGGCTTGGCGATTGTCGACCCGTTCACCGCCTTTGGTGCGCGGGAGGCCGGGCTGGATGCGTGTCCGTTATCGCCGCCTGTGCCTGTAGCCCTTTACGCACTGACGTTGAAGGAATCTGAACCCAGCTCAGCGCTGAACGCACTGCTGGAAATCGTCGCACACAAGGCTCAAGCCTTGCTGACCGGCACAGCACCGGGTACTCCAGCAGAATAATCGCGCCCCCTCCCCTCGTATGGCCCGTTCACTGACACAACTCCTTAAAGGTCAGCGTGGAACCTTGCTCCAGAGACGTCGCACTCACAGAGGCAGAAAGCACCGCCGCGCGCTTTCTACCGGACGACATACTCTAATCAAGGACAGCGATTTTTATGACCCATCTCCAGCACACCCTGACTCAACCGCCGGCACTCCCCCCCTTCAGTTTGCCCCCGATACAGGACGCCAGTGCATTAAAGGGTGCCCCACCGGTTCTGACTGCAGCCCCGGCCAACGATGCGACGGCCCCTGACGAACTCGACAACCCGGCGGCGCTTAAAAAAGCCTTTGCCGAGCGCTGTAACTGGGAAACCCTGACTGCAAAACTGCGCACGGTTATTGAAACACTGCACACCGCCTTCCCCGACGACACCGCCAGCGACCAGCAAAACCTGATGGAAGCGCAACTGGCAGCGCATTTGAACAGCACCTCAGTGCCGGTCTGCGAAGGCTCCAGCTATTACCAGAAACATAACCTGGCGCCCACCAGCGTCGTCAAACTCGGCACATTCCTCAACGGCAGCGGTTTGCCTGTCCCCAAAACCCTGGACGCGCTGCTTGCCCTTTATCAGGTGGCAACCCGACACTTGCAGACCCTGCCGCTGGGGAATTTCAGCGGCGCGCTGTCCTGGCCGATTCCGCTCTCGACGCAGGACAAACAAGCCATCCTCGACCTGTTGAACGCGCCTGACCCTGCCCTGCCAGACCTGCCGCTGACAGATAAAACCAGCGTGCTGGGTTATCTGTTGTCCGCCTGCAGCCTGTCCGCCAACGACTTTAAATTCACCAGCAGCGCAGTCGAGACGCTGCTGGGATCGGCCAAGGCGCAAGCGCTGGGCCAGGCCATTCAAACCCGATTGGGTGGCATTGCAACGAATACCAGTGTTAACGACTACTTGCTGGCAGCGATTCATCTGGGGCTGAACCCGGATTCCATGGGCTCACCTGCACGCAACCGCGTGGGCGGCTTTGATCTTGGGCAACGACAGTACTGGAACCAACCTGCCAGCGTCGTGATCGAGGGTTTAGGCCACCACTTGGTCAAGGAAGGCCGCGCCTCTGCAGCATCGGCAGACCTGGCGGCCCTTATGTTGCTGGCACGCAGCGCGCCTGAATACCTGGTCAAAGACATACCGCCCACCGTGACCTACGGCAGCGTCCCCTGGACCCAACTGGCGATCGCCGCAGCCAAGCTGGAAGTCGAATCACCCGGCCGCGTGCTCACCATGAGCTATCGCGAAGTACTCGCCGCTGCGGATACGACCGATGTCGGAGCCTCACTCGCACAACATATCCAACGCGAAGCCTTGCACAACTGGGGGGTAGTCAATGGCCATCTGGCGGCCGACACAACGCCCACCGCGGCTCAAATGCGCACCGTGCAGAACGCCTTTATCGCCCAGCAAGAAGCGTTGCAAGCAACCACCCTGGCACTGGCAACCCCCATCCCGATGCGCGAAGACATGGGCATGGAATTGCTCAGGACCAAATTTCCAGGCGTTGCGGACGAGGTGTTCCGGGCAAAAAACCTCACCAAAGCCTGGTTGCTCCCCGGGCGACCTGGCCGCTTCCCCGGGACGTATTCAATGCTGGATGTGGTGATGCACGGCGATAAGGTCAGAAATGACGACCTTGAACATTGGGTCACCCGTGACAAGCGCATCCCCATCATTGAGTTTTGCACGCTTTCCGATAGCGGCGCACTGTCTGTGGCAGACACTTTTACGCAGCGCTACACGCCGGCCATAGCGGCGCTGGAGAAAGGCCATGCGGGCATGACCCAGCACCTTATCTCAAGCTTGCCACCCGAGGATCGGAAAAATTTCGAATACGGAAAACTCGAATTTTTTCATACCGATGACTACCTCATCGGTTTGGACTTGTCGACAAAAACCCTGACGCAAAAGGGTCATACCCTGGATGTAAAAATCACCCGTGAAGGGCAGGTCAATATTTACCGCATCGATACACGCGCCGGAACCGTTTCCAAACACAACTACCTGGCCCACATTTACTCGCCCCCCTACACCCGGCTCGATAGCCGAGACGACAACACACTGCACAGAACGGTGCGATTCAACCCCTTCGAAGACGAACACACCGCGCACGCCAAGGAACTACCGGCAACCGCTGAAACGCCACAGGTCTTCGATTCCGAGCGCACCCGCTACATCGCCAAGGTACTCACTAAACGCCTGGATTTGCACGGCGATGACCTGCTCGAACATGCCCGCGGAACCACCGCCTATGACACCAGCCGTGCCGCTGACAAGGCGATCGGCGAATTTTTCCTGAATATGATCCCCTTCAGGTCGGCAATCATTAACTTCACGCAGGGCCATATCGGCGACGGTTTGCTTGACCTCGGGCTGGATGTGATAGGCCTGGTGACTCTGGGCGCAGGCAAGGCCGCCCACGCCAGCAAATTGCTCGCCAAGGGCGTGACCGGCCTGAAGGGTGCAGCGAGAACGGCGCGGTTTATGGGGACCGTCGCGATCGAAGCGCTCAATCCGTTGGGCGGTGCGGGCGACGTGCTAAAAGGCATCAGTCGCTGGGCCTGGTCCAAGGGCACCAAAGCATTCAACGCACTCAGGGGCGCCAGCGGCAGCTACGACCTGCTCAAAACGGCCAGCACACAGCATGGGCTGGCGGCCATGGGTACCTCAAAGGTTGCCGGTCACGACCTGGAAATGGGTGCGGTATTTCGCGGCGGCAACTGGCACGCCTTCGACGCAGCCAAGGGGGTGCCCTATGGCGCGCCGCTGAAAAATTTCCAACCCACCGTGGCAGCGGCGAACGGCGAAGTCAAAGTCCTCACTACCAAACCCATTCTGCGCGAGTATGAGGCCGTCGTATCGCCCGAGTTATTGCAGGTCAAAGGCTTGCAGGGCAATGTCTACATAGGCCCAAACAACAAAGAATATATAAAAGTCGATGGCAAGCTCTACCCGTCCAGCGTCAAGGACGGCCAGCGGGTTATCCAACACCCCGGCGGGGCGCGCGACGACATTGTGGTCAGGGACCTGGGCAGCGCCGGCTGGGAGCCTTCCGCCAGCGCCAATCGCTTATTGGGTGGTAACTCACTCACCCCCTGGAAACTCAACGAAAACACCTACGTCGTGCCGGTGGACGACGTAAAAATAAACTCGGGCCCTTCATACCCCTACACCATCAACTACCGAGGCATGAACTATGTCACCACCTTTGATCCCAAGACGGGCGCCTGGATGGCCGGTTCGGGTAACGCCAACGGCATAAACACCCAATATTTCTGGAGAACCGCAAAGAACAAGTGGCAGATGGGACCACTGGATGAACTTAAAAAAGCCCCGAAGATCCCCGAGCACAATTTCAGGTTTATCGAGATAACCCCGCCGGCCATCTTGCAGATGCCCAGCAATATCAAACCCATCCCTACCAACATTCACTACTTCTGGGCCGGCGGCGAAATACCCGACAAGCTGGTCAAGAACATCGCGACCAATGCGGAAAAAATGCCGGGCTTCACATCCATTGTGCACGTTGACGCCGACACTCCAGAGTTGCTCCAGGCCATCAAGCTCAAGCTGGACAAGAATGCACCCGGCGTAACCGTCATGAACTTGCATGACGAAGACTTTTTCCAGCCATTGAAAAACACAGAGCTGTACACCTACTTCCGCAGGGGCCAGGGAAAAAACCTTGCCGCCACTTCTGATGTGGCTCGCTATCCGTTGATGAACAAATATGGCGGTATTTATCTCGACACCGACGACACAATCAAAGGCGCCGTGGGAACCGCCGGTTTGAACGCAGGCGACTCGGATATGTTGGTGAGCAAACCGGTCGCGCACAAAATCACCGACTACAAACCCTTCTTCAATACCAGTAACTTCGCCACGCAACCCGATAACCCGGTCGTGACCGAAATGATCGCAGAGATGAACCGGCGCTTCACTAAAAACAAAGCGTACTTTGAGGCCCATCGCCCAACACTTTCCAGAGAGGCAAACGGCGGGCTCACCTACACCGAAGATTTTCTGGAATACGAAGGCAAGGTCTTTGAAACCGTCGGCCCGAGCATGTTTGACGATGTACTGAAAACCAAGCGACCCGACATCTACGATGCCGGCTTTGATGGGATGAGCAAAGAAAAAATGCAAACGCGCAATAACAGGTTCCTGCCCGGCGAACCGTTCAAACTGGAAGACGACACTCGCCAGTATTATCTCGATAAAGGCCTGGCTGAGCCGGATGGACTCAAACAGAGTGTGGCCCAGGCCAAGGCGCACTACCGCGCGCTCCGTGACCAGTTACAGATCAACATCGGCGCCGAACATTCGTGGATCAATTCCTGACCTGACCTGCCGCACGTCAACTTGGCCTGAACATCAGCCGTCAGGGTGTTCAGGCCATTTGCAACTCCGACTTGAACAACCGATACCAGAAAATCGCCACTTCACGGGTTTGCGGATCAATCCCGCGATAGCGCAATTGGTCGATCCCGCCCATCACATACCCGCACCGCTCATACAGGCGGCAGGCACCGAGGTTGTTGTTCTGGGTTTCAAGCATCATGCCCGGCAGGTTTTTCTTGCGCGCCCAGAACTGCGCTACATCCAGCAACGCCTTGGCCACGCCATGGCGCCGCGCTGGCAAGGCCACCGCCAGTTCGTCGACATGGGCAAAACCGTTCCAGTTGGTGCTCACCACAACGTGCCCCACCGCGCGATCATCCAGATACGCCATAAAAATCGCACTGTCGGGGACATCGCGAAAACTGGCGAATTCTTCCGGGTCGATGCCATAACACTTGCGGTACGGCAGGATGCGCTCCACCGCCCATTGGTCGACACGCTTGCCCATCTCCGGCACGCCGTAGGCACCGACCTCAAAGCTGAAGTCATTGCCCCACACATAGGCGTCAAAGCCCTCGTCGGCGACTCGAACGCTGAGCCCCGGATACTTCGGGTTCATTACAGCTTGCATAAACATCCTTAACCCTTGATGCAATCGACGGTGTAACAACGACCACTGCCGTCATCTTCGTGCTGCAACCCATGCACATCAGCGACAAAACCGGGGAAACTGCTATCGAACGTGCGGGCAAATGCCAGGTAATCGATGATTGAACGGGTTGATTCGGTAAAGCGCTCGCCCGGCATGATCAACGGGATGCCCGGCGGATAAGGCACCAGCATTACGGCTGCGATGCGTCCTGGCAAGGCATCAATGGAAACGGCTTCGACTTCCCCCCTGACCAGATGGTCGTAGGCATCGGCCGGTTTCATCGCAATGTCCGGCAGCACCGTGTACATGCGCTTGAGGTGTTTGGCCGTGGCGTTGCTGCGGTAACAACTATGCAACTGATCGCACAGGTCACGCAAACCCAGGCCTTGATAGCGCGCCGTGCCCTCTTTGAACACCGAAGGCAAACAGCTGGCCAGGCTGGCATTGGCGTCGTAGTTGCGCTTGAACTCCAGCAATTCGGTGAGCAAGGTGCTCCATTTGCCCTTGGTGATGCCCATGGAAAACAACACGAGGAAGGAATACAAACCGGTCTTTTCCACCACCAGCCCGCGCTCCCAGAGGAACTTGCTGACCACGGCGGCGGGAATCCCGCAGTCGCTCAAGGCGCCGCCGGCGTTAAGGCCGGGCATTACCAGGGTGACTTTGATCGGGTCCAGCAACACATAGTCTTCGGCCACATCGCCAAAGCCATGCCAGTCGTCCTGCGGGTGCAACAGCCAATCCGCCGTGGCGACGCGGTCGATGCCGGCCACCGACGGCGGCTGCCAGATCGAGAACCACCAGTCTTCGGCTGCAATATGCTGGCGCAGGTTAGCCAGGGCACGGCGAAAGCTCAGGGCTTCGTCGAACATCTCCTGCAGCAGCGAGCGCCCGGCCGGGCCTTCCATCATCGCCGAAGCCACGTCCAGCGAGGCGATGATGCTGTATTGCGGGGACGTGGAGATGTGCATCATGAAGGCTTCGTTGAAGCGGTCGCGGTCCAGCTGGCGCGCGCCGCCATCCTGCACATGAATCATCGAAGCCTGGCTGAAGGCCGCGAGCAATTTGTGGGTCGAGTGGGTGGTGAACACCAGCGGGCTGTCCGGGGTGCGCGAAGTGCCCATGCCATAACGCCCGGCGAAGAATTCGTGAAAGGCCGCGTAGGCGTACCAGGCCTCGTCGAAGTGCAACACCTCGACACTGTTGCCCAATTGCTGCTTGATCAGCTCGGCGTTGTAGCACAGGCCGTCATAGGTGGAGTTGGTGACCACCGCCAGCTTCACTTTCGCCGGCCGGCCACGGGTCAAGGGGCTGGCATCGATTTTGGCGCGGATCGATTCAGAGCTGAATTCGCTTAAGGGGATCGGGCCGATAATCCCCAGCTCGTTGCGTTCGGGGCACAAATACAGCGGGATGGCGCCGGTCATGATGATCGAATGCAGCACCGACTTGTGGCAGTTTCGATCCACCAACACCAAGTCGTCGCGTGCCACCATGGAGTGCCAGACAATCTTGTTGGCAGTCGAGGTGCCGTTGATCACGAAGAACGTGTGATCGGCACCGAAATTACGCGCCGCACGGGCCTCGGCTTCGGCCAATGGCCCGGTATGATCGAGCAGCGACCCCAGTTCCGGCACCGACACGGACAGGTCCGAACGCAGGGTATTTTCACCGAAGAACTGGTGAAACGCCTGGCCCACCGGGCTTTTGCGATACGCCACGCCGCCGCCATGGCCAGGGGTGTGCCAGGAATAGTTGGAGTCGGCCGTGTGCTGCACCAGCGCTTTGAAGAACGGCGGCAACAAGCCATCAAGGTAGGCGCGCGCGGCGCGTGCGACCTGGCGGGCCAGAAATGGCACGGTGTCCTCAAACAGGTACAAAATGCCGCGCAATTGGTTGAGCTCGCTCATGGCGTCGGCCGGCGCGTTTTCCAGGGTGACCTGCTCGCCCAGGGCAAAGATCGGCAGGTTGGGCGCCCTCACCCGCGCCAGGCGAATCAACTCGACCATGTTTTGCAGCAGGTGGGTGTTTTCGCCAGCGCCCTCGGCGGCGATCAACATGCACGCCAGCCCATGATGGGTAGAGGCCACCAACCGGCCTTCGGCGTAATCCACCGCGGAAAATATGCTGAAGCCCTCTTGTTCCAGCTCGTGGGCGATGCCTCGAACCCGATCACCGGCAACGGTGTCGGCCTTGATGTCACGGTGCACGATCAGAACAGGGAACTTCAGGTCTTTGTACATGAGTGCTTGGAGTCCTGAGGGCTATGCACTCAGGGTAGAAGCTGGGAGTGGATGTGGCGAATGAAGATTGTAGGACACCGCAAATCAACTGTGGGAGCTGGCTTGCCTGCTCCCACATGTTCAACCGTGCTCGACCGTGATTATTGCTGGGTCAGTTGCGACCACAACGCCGGCGCACCCGCCGACTTGGCAATCGCTTCCAAGCGCGCCGCATGCTCGGCCAGATCCTGCTCGCTGGCACGGATGATGGTGGTCGGCTTGCGATCGGCCGCCAAACGACGAATTTCCGAAGGCCGGTTGCCCGAGCCTTCCGCCGAGCCGCTGCCATCGGAAGCGTTACCGGCCAGGGACAGGCTGGTCTGCCCGCCGGTCATGGTCAGGTAAACGTCGGCAAGAATCTCGGAGTCGAGCAAGGCGCCGTGCAGTTCACGGCCGGAGTTGTCGACGCCATAACGTTTGCACAAGGCATCCAGGCTGTTGCGCTGGCCGGGGTGACGCTCACGGGCCATCATCAAGGTATCGAGGATCGAACAGTGCCGGGAGATATCCGCACGCTCGGTCTGCCCCATCAGGGCAAACTCGTTATTGATGAAGCCGACGTCGAACGCCGCGTTATGAATGATCAGCTGCGCGCCGTTGATGAACTCGAAAAACTCGTCCGCCACTTCAGCAAAGCGCGGCTTGCCCTTGAGGAATTCATCAGTGATACCGTGGACGCCAATCGCGCCCTCGTCACTGTCACGATCCGGTTGCAGGTAGACGTGAAAGTGACGCCCGGTGAGACGGCGACCCATCAATTCGACACAGCCGATTTCAATGATCCGGTGACCATCGGTCACCGGCATGCCGGTGGTTTCGGTATCGAGTACAACAGATCGGATGGCCATCAGGGTTCAGCTCTCAACGGTGGTGTGCAGTGTGGTGTGAATCAAGGGGCGCGATGTTAACACGTCAGCCGGCTCAGCTCTGTTTGTAGCCCCGCACTTCATCCACGCCACGATTGGCCAACTGGTCGGCGCGCTCGTTGCCAGGGTGGCCGATATGCCCGCGTACCCATTTCCAGGTGATGTTATGGCGATTGCATTGCTCATCGAGCAGTTGCCACAGGTCGGCATTCTTTACCGGCTCCTTGGCCGCGGTTTTCCAGCCGCGCTTCTTCCAGTTGACCATCCACTCGTTGATGCCCTTCATCACGTACTGCGAGTCGGTCACCAACAGCACGTCACAGCGACGCTTGAGTTCTTCCAGGCCGCGAATGGCGCCCATCAGCTCCATGCGGTTGTTGGTGGTGTTGGCTTCGCCGCCCCACAGTTCCTTCTCCACGCCTTTGCACACCAGCAACGCGCCCCAGCCGCCGGGGCCAGGGTTGCCCTTGCAGGCGCCATCGGTGAAGAGTTCTACGGTATCGGTCATCAGTTGCTCGGTCTTAAATCAAAAAGAGGGTTTTACGGTTCGCTTTGCTTGCGGTTGACCTTGGCCATCGGCATCGGCACCAGCTTGCCCATGGGCTGACGCGCGACCTGGCGCACCGGCCGCAGCCCGACCACGATCTTGCGCGCCACCAATAAATAGAAGCCGCCGCCCGACAGTTGCCAGGCACCCGCCCGGCGTTCCCAGCCGGCCAGACGACCTTGCCACTTGGCAGACGCAAGCGGCGGACGATAGCACCCGAAGCGGCGTTTCTCCAGCGCGAAGCCCAGCAGGTTCAACCAGTCGCCCACCCGCGACGGCGCGATGCAGCGCGCCTGGCGCAGGCCGTCATGGGCGAACACATGGCGCAGGCCCCAACTGCTCCAGGGGTTGATGCCGATAATCAGCAAATGGCCACCTGGGCGCACGCTGCTGGCAGCCTCGCGCAGCAAACCGTGGGGCGACAGGCAGAAATCCAGGCCATGCTGCAGCACCACCACGTCGGCGGCATGTTCGCTCAGCGGCCAGGCCTGTTCCTCGCACACAATCTCTACCCCAGGCAACGGCGCGCCCAGGCGCACATTGCGTTGCACCTGCGGCGCAGCGGGCGGCGTCTGGGCCGACGGGCCGTAGTGCACCAGGTAGCCACCAAAGAACCGGCCCAGCTCGTCTTCGAGCATGCGCCGCTCTTCATCCAGCAAAAATTGCCCGATCGGCCCGGACAGCCAATCACGGGCTGCGCTGATCAGGGCCAGCCATTCAGGATCAGCCTGGGCGAACGCTTTATCAGTCATTGCATTCTCCAACTCGCCTAGACGTTCTAAGATGCACCAATGTGTTCAGCTTGGCGAATCGAAGAATGATACAGATCAGTGCTCTGCCCGCCTTCACCGATAACTACATCTGGTTGTTACAAGACCCTGATACCCAACGCTGCGCCGTGGTCGACCCCGGCGATGCCGCGCCGGTGCTGGCCTGGCTCAAGCAAAACCCGGGGTACAGGCTCAGCGACATCCTGATCACCCACCACCACCATGATCATGTCGGCGGCGTCGAACAGCTCAAACAGGTCACCGGCGCCACGGTCTACGGCCCGGCGAACGAGAAGATCCCGGCACGCGACGTGGCCCTGCACGATAACGAGCGCATCAACGCACTCGGCTGGGACTTCGACGTTTATAGCGTGCCCGGCCATACCCTCGGCCATATCGCCTACTACCACCAGGGCGTGCTGTTTTGTGGCGACACCCTGTTTGCCGCCGGCTGCGGGCGCCTGTTCGAAGGCACCCCGCAACAGATGCACACCTCCCTTGAGCGCCTGGCCGCCCTGCCCGCCGACACGCTGGTGTACTGCACTCACGAGTACACGCAAAGTAACCTCACATTTGCCCAGGCCGTGGAGCCGGGCAACGCCGATATTGCCGAACGCGTCGAAAGCGTCAAGCAATTACGCGCCCGTGGCGAGATGACGCTGCCGTCCAACCTGGCCCTGGAAAAACGTACTAACCCTTTTCTGCGTACCGCCGAAACATCCGTTAAACAAAAAGCGGACGAACGGAATGGTCGCGACAACCGCACTGGGGCCGAGGTGTTTGCTAGCTTGAGGGCTTGGAAAGATAAGTTCTAAGCGGATGCAATCTGATACGGAATTTCTGAATGGTTGACCGGAACCAAAGCGCTTTCTAGAATCGCCCGACATTTTTGCCCGGAACTTACTTCCAGCCAATGTCGTCATCTATTCGTAAATCCATTTCTTCAGACGCATTGACCCGCCTGGCTCAAGCCGTGGCGGTGGCCGTTTCCGCGACTCTGGCGGGCTGCCAATCGACCAATTTCGCTGCACAATCCACCGTGCAACCCAAACCCAATCTTGCTGCCAAGATCAAGCAAAAACCTATTTGGCTCTCAGAGAAGCCTAGCCCCGAAGTGCCCCAGGATGTCTGGGAACGCATGCGCCGGGGCTTTCAATTGCAGGACGGCCTGGGTGTGAACCCGCGCATCGAGCAACAACGCTTGTGGTTCGCCAGCAACCCGTCCTTTTTAGAGAACGCCGGAGAACGCGGCAGCCTCTACATTCATTACATCGTCGAACGCCTTGAAGAACGCAATATGCCCCTGGAGCTGGCGCTGCTGCCAGTGATCGAAAGTGCCTACAACCCGATGGCCTATTCGCGCAGCGATGCGGTCGGCTTGTGGCAGTTCATCCCCTCCACCGGGCGCTACTTCAACCTGCGCCAGACCCGCGCCTACGACGGCCGCCGCGATATCACCGCCTCCACCACCGCCGCCCTGGACTATCTGACGCGTCTGCATGACATGTTCAACGGCGACTGGCTGCTGGCCCTGGCGGCCTACAACGCCGGCGAAGGCACGGTCAGCCGGGCGATCGAGCGCAACGAAAAGCTCGGCCTGCCTACCGACTACTGGAACCTGCCCCTGCCCCAGGAAACCAAGGACTACGTGCCCAAGTTCCTGGCGCTGTCCCAAGTGGTGCTGGCTCCCGAGGCCTACGGCGTCAACCTGAGCCCGATTGCCAACACGCCGTACTTCGAAGTGGTTGAAGTCAAGCAAAGCATGGACCTGTCCCGGGTTGCCGCGCTGGCCGAGATCGACGAAGACGAACTGTTCCAGCTCAACCCGGCCCTGAAACAACGCACCACGCTGGACGGCCCGCAGCATTTGCTCGTGCCCAGCTCCAAGGCGCAGTTGCTCACCAGCACCCTTTCGACGATGAAGCCCGAAGAATTGCTGGCGATGCGTCCTAAAAAGCAGGTGTTCGACGAAGTTGAGAGCACACGGGTGGCCGGCCGTACCCGCAACTACAAGGTACGCAGCGGCGACAATCTCACGCTGATCGCCAAGGCGAACAAGGTCGATGTGCATGACCTGCAGCGCTGGAACAAGCTCAACGGCCAGGCCCTCAAGGTCGGCCAGACCCTGGTGATGCAGGACACCCGCAAACTGGTGGCCAGCAGCAAGAAGCCGGTGCAGTACAAGGTCAAGAAAGGCGACTCGCTGTACATCGTCGCCAAGCGCTTCAACGTGGAGATGCAACATCTCAAGCGTTGGAACCCGCGTACTGGCCAGGCACTCAAGCCGGGGCAGATGCTGGTGGTTTCCGGGCCGCGCTAACCCCTCAAGAACATTGGGGAGCAAATGTGGGAGCGGGCTTGCTCGCGAAAGCGGTGGCACATTCAACGTCTCTGTTGACTGACACACTGCATTCGCGAGCAAGCCCGCTCCCACATTGGATCTCCAGTGGTTTCAGCCACCTTTTTCCAACCGGAACAAGCTGTTACTGTACCGATCATAAAGCCCAAGCCGCCTGGATCGGATCTCTGACTTGAAGCGTCCCCTCCTTCTACTAATAAGTCTGGCCTTGAGCTTTGCTGCGAACGCGACGATTACCGAGAGCCACGGTTACACGCAGTTCGGCACGCTCAAGTACCCGGCCAAATTCACCCACTTCGATTGGGTAAACCCTGCAGCGCCCAAAGGTGGGACCTTGCGGGTCATGGCATTTGGCACCTTCGACACCCTCAACCCCTACACCTTCAAGGGCACCAGCCCGGTTTCCACGCCCAATTTCCTGCAATACGGCGTCAACGAGCTGAACGAGCCGCTGATGGTCGGCACCGGCCAGTATGCGCCGTCCGGTGACGAACCCACCTCCAGCTACGGGCTGATTGCCCAATCGGTGGAGTACAGCGAGGACCGCAGCTGGGTGGTGTTCAACCTGCGCCCCGAAGCGCGTTTCCATGATGGCAAGCCGATCACCGCCTATGACGTGGCGTTTTCCTATCGCACTCTGCTCACCGAAGGCCACCCGCAGTACCGCACCAACCTGCAGGAAGTCGCACGGATCGACATCCTCAACCGCCATCGCATCCGTTTTGTGTTCAAGCGCGCCGGCAACCCACTGCTGATCCTGCGTCTGGGCGAACTGCCGGTACTGCCCCAGCATTACTGGAAGAACCGCGATTTCAAGGCCACCACCTTCGAGCCGCCCCTGGGCAGCGGGCCGTATCGCATCACCAAAGTCACCCCAGGCCGCCAACTGGTGTTCGAGCGGGTCAAGGATTACTGGGGCAAAGACCTGCCGGTCAACCAGGGTTTCTACAACTACGACAAGGTCGAAGTGGAGTTCTACCGCGACAGCGATGTGGCCTTCGAAGCCTTCAAGGCCGGTGAATTCGATATCTATATCGAACACCAGGCCAAGAACTGGGCCACCGGCTACAACTTTCCGGCGGTCAACCGCGGCGACGTGATCAAGGCGCAGATCGCCCACCAGATCCCGACCCAGAGCCAGGGCCTGTTCATGAACACGCGGCGGCCGATTTTCAGCCAGACCAAGGTGCGCGAGGCGCTGGGGCTGATGTTCGATTTTGAATGGACCAACCGCACGCTGTTCAGCAACGCCTATAAACGCACGCTCAGTTACTACCCCAACAGCGAGTTTGCTGCGACGGGTGTGCCGGTGGGGCATGAATGGCTGATGCTCTCGCCCTACCGCGATCAGTTGCCGCCCAACCTGTTCACCCAAGCCTTCAGCCTGCCGCAGACCGACGGGCGGGGCATTCCGCGCGAAGCCATGCGCCGCGCCCTGGGGTTGCTCGGCGAAGCCGGCTGGAAACTCTCCGACCAGCGCCTGGTAGACAGCAAGGGCCAAGCGCTGCGCTTCGAGATCCTGCTGGTCAACCCCAACCTTGAACGCATCCTGCAGCCCTACGTCGAGAACCTCAAAAGCATCGGCATCGACGCGCGACTGCGCACCGTTGACCGGGCGCAATACAAACAGCGTCTGGATCAATTCGACTACGACATGGTCCTGATCACCCTCAACCAGACCTTGAGCCCCGGCCTTGAGCAGTGGCAGTACTTCCACTCCAGCCAGGCGGCCATCAAGGGCAGCAAAAACTACGCCGGCATCACCAACCCGGTGGTCGATCACCTGCTCGACCAACTGCTGGCGGCGCAGACCCGCGAAGAACAATTGGCCGCCGGCCGCGCCCTCGACCGGGTGCTGCTGTGGCAGCACTACAGTATTCCCAACTGGTACCTCAACTATCATCGCTTGGCGTACCGCAACCGGTTCGCCTTTGTCACCACGCCGCCCTACAGCCTGGGCCTGAGCGCATGGTGGCTGAAAGCTTCGGAGAAAGCCCAATGATGACTTTGCGCACCGCCCTGTTTGGCGCGCTGTTAGCGTGCGGCGCGGCCAACGCCGCGCCGCAACATGCGCTGACCCTGTACAGCGAGCCACCCAAGTACCCCGCCGACTTCAAGCATTTCGACTATGTAAACCCCGATGCGCCCAAGGGCGGCACCTTCCGTGAATCGAGCATGGGCGGCTTCGACAGCCTCAACCCCTACATCAGCAAGGGCGTACCTGCGGACAACCTGCCGCTGATCTACGACACCCTGGCCATGCAAAGCCTGGACGAGCCCGTCACCGAGTACGGCCTGGTGGCCGGCAAGATCGAAAAGGCTCCGGATAACAGTTGGGTGCGCTTCTACCTGCGCCCCGAAGCGCGCTTTCATGATGGCCACCCGATCCGTGCCGAAGACGTGGTGTTTACCTTCCAGGCGCTGATCAAGGACGGTTCACCGCTCTACCGCAACTACTACGCCGACGTCGACGAAGTGGTCGCCGAAGACCCGCTGCGCGTGCTGTTCAAGTTCAAGCGCACCAATAACCGTGAACTACCGCTGATCCTCGGCCAACTGCCGGTATTGCCCAAGCATTGGTGGGCAACGCGCGACTTTGCCAAAGGCAACCTGGAAATACCGCTGGGCAGCGGCCCGTACAAGGTCGCCGAGGTCAAACCGGGGCGCATGGTGCGCTATGAGCGGGTCAAGGATTACTGGGCCAAGGACTTACCGGTGGCCAAGGGGTTCTACAACTTCGATAACCGCATCACCGACTACTACCGTGACAGCACCGTGGCCCTGGAAGCCTTGAAAGCCGGGCAGTTCGACTATTGGCTGGAGTTCAGCGCCAAAAACTGGGCCAACGCCTACAACATTCCGGCCGTGGCCCAGGGCCGGTTGATCAAGGAAGAAATTCCCAACGGCAACCCCACCGGCATGCAGGGGTTTGTGTTCAATACGCGCAAACCGATGTTCCAGGATGTGCGGGTACGCAAGGCCATCAGCCTGCTGCTGGATTTCGAGTGGAGCAACAAACAGCTGTTCAATGGCGCCTACACCCGCACCCGCAGCTACTTCGAAAACTCGGAGATGGCCGCCACCGGACTGCCCGGCCCGGCGGAAACCGCCATCCTGGCGCCGTTTCGCGACAAGCTCCCCGCCGAAGTCTTTACCCAAGCCTTCGAGCCGGCCAAAACCGACGGCAGCGGCATGATCCGCACCCAGCAGCGTGAGGCTTACCAGCTGTTGCAGGAGGCTGGCTGGAAGATCGTCGACGACAAGATGGTCGACACCACCGGCAAGCCGGTAAACATCGAGTTTCTGTTGACCCAGACCGATTTCGAACGGGTACTGCTGCCCTTCAAGCGCAACCTGGCAGACCTTGGGATCAACCTGGTGATCCGCCGCGTTGACGTTTCGCAATACATCAACCGCTTGCGTTCACGGGACTTCGACATGCTGGTGGGCAGCTTTCCGCAGTCCACCTCGCCAGGTAACGAGCAGCGCGAATTCTGGTCGTCCGCCGCCGCCGACAAATCCGGCAGCCGCAACTACATGGGCCTCAAGGACCCGGTGGTCGACCAGCTCGTCGAAGAACTGATCAACGCCGACTCGCGCCAAAGTCTGGTCGACCATGCCAGGGCGCTGGATCGGGTCTTGCAGTTTGGCTACTACGTGATTCCCAACTGGCACATCAAGACTTACCGCGTGGCGTACTGGGATCACTTGGGCCACCCCAAAGTCCCGCCACGTTACGACGTCGGCACGGCCACCTGGTGGGCCAAACCTGAAGTCAAACCTGCCGTCGACACTGTCCAGAGCGCCGATCCGGCGAGCGGAGGCGATTAAATGCTGGCCTATATTGTTCGCCGCCTGTTGCTGATCATCCCCACACTGTTCGGGATCCTGCTGATCAACTTCATCATCATCCAGGCCGCCCCCGGTGGCCCGGTCGAGCAGATGATCGCCAAACTCGAAGGGTTCGACGGCGCCACCAGCCGTATTGCCGGTGGCGGCGCCGAGGTCTCGGTGGCCGGTTCCAGCTACCGCGGCGCCCAGGGCCTGGACCCGGCGCTGATCAAGGAAATCGAAAAGATGTACGGCTTCGACAAGTCGGCGCCGGAACGCTTGTGGATCATGGTCAAGAACTATGCACGGCTGGATTTTGGCGACAGCTTCTTTCGCGACGCCAAGGTCATCGACCTGATCAAGGAAAAGATGCCGGTGTCCATCTCCCTCGGGTTATGGAGCACGCTGATCATGTACCTGGTGTCGATCCCGCTGGGCATCGCCAAGGCCACGCGGCACGGCAGCCACTTTGACGTGTGGACCAGTTCGGCGATCATCGTCGGCTATGCCATCCCGGCGTTTTTGTTCGCGATCCTGCTGATCGTGGTGTTTGCCGGCGGCAGTTACCTGGACTGGTTCCCCTTGCGCGGGCTGACCTCCAACAACTTCGAGGAACTGAGCTTAGGCGGCAAGATCCTCGATTATTTCTGGCACCTGGCCCTGCCCGTCACGGCGTTGGTGATCGGTAACTTCGCAACCATGACCCTGCTGACCAAAAACAGCTTCCTCGACGAAATCAACAAACAGTATGTGGTCACCGCCAAAGCCAAGGGCCTGACCAACCACCGCGTGCTTTACGGCCATGTGTTTCGTAACGCCATGCTGCTGGTGATTGCCGGTTTCCCCTCGGCATTTATCGGGATCTTCTTCACCGGCTCGTTGCTGGTGGAAGTGATCTTTTCCCTCGACGGCCTGGGCCTGATGAGCTTTGAAGCGGCAATCAACCGCGATTACCCGGTGGTGTTCGGCACGTTGTTTATCTTCACCCTGCTGGGGCTGATCGTAAAACTGATCGGTGACCTCACCTACACCCTGGTCGATCCGCGTATCGACTTCGCCAGCCGGGAGCATTGAGATGAACCTGTCCCCCCTCAATCGCCGCCGGTTCGAGCGCTTCAAGGCCAACAAACGTGGCTGGTGGTCGCTGTGGCTGTTCCTGATTCTGTTCGTGCTGAGCCTGGGCGCCGAGTTGATCGCCAACGACAAACCGCTGGCAGTCCATTACGACGGTGGCTGGTATTTCCCGGCGCTCAAGCGCTACCCGGAGACCACCTTCGGCGGCGAATTCCCGCTGGAAGCCAACTACAAGAGCCCGTATATCCGGGAACTGCTCAAGGCCAAGGATGCCTGGACGCTGTGGGCGCCCATCCCGTTCAGCTACCAGAGCATCAACTACGACCTGAAAGTCCCTGCGCCAGCGCCGCCGTCTTCGGTGAACCTGCTGGGCACCGATGACCAGGGCCGCGATGTGCTGGCGCGGGTGATCTACGGCTTTCGCGTGTCGGTGCTGTTTGCCCTGACGCTGACCGTGCTCAGCTCGATCATCGGCGTCATCGCCGGCGCCTTGCAGGGTTTCTATGGCGGCTGGGTCGACCTGGCCGGCCAGCGTTTCCTGGAGATCTGGTCGGGCCTGCCGGTGCTGTACCTGCTGATCATCCTCGCCAGCTTTGTGCAGCCCAACTTCTGGTGGCTGCTGGGCATCATGCTGCTGTTTTCGTGGATGAGCCTGGTGGACGTGGTGCGCGCCGAGTTCCTGCGCGGGCGCAACCTGGAATACGTGCGCGCCGCCCGAGCGCTGGGCATGCAGAACGGCGCGATCATGTTCCGGCATATCCTGCCCAATGCCATGGTCTCGACCATGACCTTCATGCCATTCATCCTTACCGGCGCCATCGGCACCCTCACCGCCCTGGACTTCCTTGGCTTTGGCCTGCCAGCCGGTTCGCCGTCCCTGGGCGAACTGGTGGCCCAGGGCAAATCCAACCTGCAAGCGCCGTGGCTGGGCATGAGTGCCTTTGCCGTGCTGGCGATCATGTTGAGTTTGCTGGTGTTTATCGGCGAGTCCGCTCGCGATGCCTTCGACCCGAGGAAATGAGATGAACCAGGACAATCTGATCGAAGTCCGCGACCTCTGCGTCGAGTTCGTCACCGGCGAGCATCACCATCGCGTGGTCAACAATGTCAGCTTCGATATCAAGCGCGGCGAAACCCTGGCGCTGGTCGGCGAAAGCGGCTCGGGCAAATCGGTGACCGCCCACTCGATCCTGCGCCTGCTGCCCTACCCGCTGGCGCGGCACCCGGCCGGCACCATCAGCTATTCCGGGCATGATCTGCTGACCCTCAAAGAGAAAACCATCCGGCATATTCGCGGCAACCGCATTGCGATGATCTTTCAGGAGCCGATGACCTCGCTGAACCCGCTGCACTCCATCGAAAAGCAGATCAACGAAGTGCTCGGCCTGCACAAGGGCCTCACCGGCAAAGTCGCGACCCGACGCACCCTGGAACTGCTTGAACTGGTGGGCATCCCCGAGCCGCACAAACGCCTCAAAGCCCTGCCCCACGAACTCTCCGGCGGCCAGCGCCAGCGGGTGATGATCGCCATGGCCCTGGCCAACGAGCCCGAACTGCTGATCGCCGACGAGCCGACCACGGCCCTCGACGTCACCGTGCAATTGAAGATCCTGGAACTGCTCAAAGAGCTGCAGGCCCGGCTGGGCATGGCATTGCTGCTGATCAGCCATGACCTGAACCTGGTGCGGCGCATTGCCCACCGCGTGTGTGTGATGCAGCAGGGTTGCATCGTTGAACAGGCTGATTGCGAGACACTGTTTCAGTCGCCCCAGCACCCCTACACCCAGGAACTGCTGGCGGCGGAGCCCAGCGGTGGGCCAGCCAGTAACGAGGTCGGGCCGCCACTCTTGGAAGTCGACGACCTGAAGGTCTGGTTCCCGATCAAAAAGGGCTTTTTGCGCAACACCGTCGATTACGTCAAGGCGGTGGACGGCATCAACTTCAGCCTGCCCCAGGGCCAGACGCTGGGCATCGTCGGCGAAAGCGGCTCGGGCAAATCCACCCTGGGCCTGGCGATTTTGCGTTTGATCGCCAGCAAAGGCGGGATTCGCTTTGAAGGTCAGCAACTTGACCGCCTGACCCAACAACAGGTGCGCCCGCTGCGGCGGGAGATGCAGGTGGTGTTTCAAGACCCGTTCGGCAGCTTAAGCCCGCGCATGTGTGTGAGCGAGATTGTTGGCGAAGGCTTGCGTATCCACAAAATGGGCACGCCGGCCGAGCAGGAAGTGGCGATTATTGCGGCGCTCAAAGAAGTGGGCCTGGACCCGGAGTCGCGGCATCGTTACCCCCATGAGTTTTCCGGCGGGCAACGTCAACGCATCGCCATCGCCCGTGCCTTGGTGCTCAAGCCCCGCTTGATATTGCTCGATGAACCGACGTCGGCGCTGGACCGCACGGTGCAGCGGCAAGTGGTGGAGTTGTTGCGGGGTTTGCAGGCCAAATACAACCTGACCTACCTGTTTATCAGCCATGATTTGGCGGTGGTGAAGGCGTTGAGTCACCAGTTGATGGTGGTCAAGCAGGGGCAAGTGGTGGAACAGGGCGACGCAGCGGGGATCTTTGCGGATCCGCAGCATGCTTATACGCGGCAGTTGTTGGAAGCTGCGTTTTTGGTGCCTGCTGGTGTGGTTTGATCGTGTACATATCCGTTATTTAGGTAACGGATATGTACTCAATCAACCCACCCCAACCCAACCCACCACAAGATGGAACTTTGCCAACAAAAAACCACCTGAATCCGGTAGGCTCACCCTTTTTACTTCAAGGAGTTACCCCCATGGCCAAAGCCACCGCCCGCCACATCCTCGTTTCCACCGAAGACAAGTGCAACGAACTCAAGGCCCAGATCGAAGGCGGCGCCGATTTCGCAGAAATCGCCAAAGCCAACTCCAGCTGCCCGTCCAGCCGTCAAGGCGGTGACCTGGGTTCGTTCGGCCCAGGCCAGATGGTCAAGGAATTCGACACCGTCGTCTTCAGCGCCCCCGTCAACACCGTGCAAGGCCCGGTAAAAACCCAGTTCGGCTACCACCTGCTGGAAGTCACCAGCCGCCAGGACTGATCCCGTCCGCGCTGATGCTATAAACAACGGCCCGCCTTTTGGTGGGCCGTTGTGCATCAAGTGACTGGCAACCCATAAGCCGTTAACGTACAAATCCTTATTACTGCTCACCCGGCGCTCAAGGCTGATAATGCGATTGGTTTTTTTCACAAAACTCTTCAGCTCCACCCTGGCCCTGCTAGTGGCCAGCACCGCCGTGATCGCGGCCCCGCAAACCTACCTCACGGTCTACGGCGAACCGGCCAAATACCCCACCGGCTTCACCCATTTCGACTACGCCAACCCCAGCGCGCCCAAAGGCGGCAGCCTGCGACGCTCGGCCATCGAAATCGGGCGCTTCGACCATGTATTGCCATACATAGACAAAGGCATCGGCGTGTCCCAGGTCGACGGCTGGCTCTACGCCCCGCTGGCCCAGCGTTCCCTGGATGAGCCCTACACGGTTTACGGCCTGGTCGCCGAAAAAATGGAACGCGCCGACGACGGCCTGTCGTTGCGCTTCTACCTCAACCCCAAGGCACGTTTCGCCGATGGCACGCCGATCACCGCTGAAGACGTGCGCTACAGCTTCGACCTGCTGATGACCCAGGGCAGCCTGCGCTTTCGCACGCTGTTCGCCGACGTCAAACACGTCGAAGTCGAAGGCGAGCGCCAAGTGCGCTTCGACTTTTCCAGCAATGAAAACCGCACCCTGGCGCTGGATATCGCCACCCTGCCGGTGTTCCCCGAGCACTGGTGGAAAACCCGCGACTTCGCCAACGGTGGCGGCTACGAAGCACCGCTGGGCAGCGGCCCGTATAAAATCAGCAAGATCGACTCCGGCAGCACCATCACCTTCACCCGCGACCCCGACTGGTGGGGCAAGGACTTGCCCGTCAGCCGTGGCCTGTACAACTTCGATCACCTGAGCCTGGAGTACTTCGGCGACACCGAGGTGGCCCGCCAGGTGCTGCGCGGCGGCGCCTATGACTTCAACCGCGAGTTCTCCGCCACCGGCTACTCCATCGGCTACAACGGCCCGGCCCTCGACGATGGCCGCCTGCAACGTGCGCACTTGGCCAAGGAGATGCCGCAACCGGCCCAGGGCTATGTGTTCAACGTGCAAAAACCGATGTTCAAGGACCGCCGCGTGCGCCAGGCCCTGGCCATGTTGTGGGATTTCGAATGGGCCAACCGGCAGATGATGCGCAATATGTACATCCGCCAGCAGAGCTTTTTCTCCAACAGCCCGCTGGCCGCCAGCCAACCACCGACCCCAGAGGAACTGGCGATTCTTGAGCCACTGCGCGGCCAGGTGCCGGACGAAGTGTTCACCCAGGTATTCAAGGCGCCGGTCACCGACGGCAGCGGCATGATCCGTGACAAACAGCTGCAAGCCCTGGCACTGCTCGAAGAGGCCGGCTGGACACCCAAGGGCGACAAGCTGGTCAACGCCGACGGCGAACCGCTGGAGTTCACCTTCCTCAATGCCCAGGCCGGCCTGGAACGCCTGTTGCTGCCGTACAAGCGCAACCTGGCGCAGATCGGCATCACCCTCAATATCCGCCGCATCGACTCTTCGCAGTACGTGAACCGCTTGATGGCACGCGATTACGACATGATCGTGATCGGCTTCCCGGTCACCACCTCGCCGGGCATGGAGCTGTACAACTATTTCGGCTCACAGGCCGCCTACGACCCAGGCGCGAACAACTACATGGTGCTTAAAGACCCCGCCGTCGACAGCCTGATCAGCGGGCTGGTCAAAGCCAACACCCAGGCGCAGATGCTCACCTATGCCCATGCGCTGGACCGCGTGCTGCAATGGAACTACCTGTGGATCCCCAACTACTACCCGCCCGGCACTTCGGCCGCGTGGTGGAACCGCTTCGGTCGCCCGGCCATCGAGGCCAAGAACGACGAGGCGCTGGAAACCTGGTGGGAAATCAGCCCCACACCGCTGACCAATGAACAAATGAACGCCGAGCTGAAAAAACGCGGAGGAACGCGCTGATGTTTGCCTATATCGTGCGGCGCCTGCTGCTGATCATCCCCACGCTGGTGATTATCCTGCTGGTCAATTTCGTGATCGTGCAGGCCGCGCCTGGCGGCCCGGTTGAACAGGCCATTGCCCACCTGCAAGGCATCGGTGGCGGCGGTATCGGCGGTGGTGGCGGCGAAGCCGTCAACGGCTCGCGCGCCAGCCGTGGCCTGGACCCCAAATTGATCAAGGACATCGAAAAGCAATACGGTTTCGACAAACCCGCGCCGGAACGCCTGTGGCTAATGCTCAAGAACTACGCTCAGCTGGACTTCGGCAACAGTTTCTTTCGTGGCAAAAGCGTGATCGACCTGATCCTGGAAAAAATGCCGGTGACCATTTCCCTCGGTTTATGGGCCACCTTGATCACCTACCTGGTGTCGATCCCCTTGGGGATTCGCAAGGCGGTGCGCCACGGCAGCAGCTTTGACGTGTGGAGCAGCACCGCGATTGTCATCGGCTATGCCATGCCGGCCTTCCTGTTTGCGATGTTCCTGATCGTGCTGTTCGCCGGTGGCACCTCGCTGAACTGGTTCCCGGTGCGTGGGCTGGTCTCGGAGAACTTCGACGAACTGAGCACAATCGGTAAAATTGCCGACTATTTCTGGCACCTGGTGTTGCCTGTCAGCGCGTTGGTGATCGGCGGTTTCGCCACGCTGACCATCCTGACCAAAAACTCATTCCTCAATGAAATCACGCGCCAATACGTGGTCACCGCCCGCGCCAAGGGCTTGAGTGAACGACGCGTGCTCTACGGCCATGTGTTTCGCAACGCCATGCTGCTGGTAATCTCGGGGATTCCCCAGGCCTTTATCAGCGTGTTTTTTGCCGGCTCCCTGCTGATCGAGGTGATCTTCTCCCTCGATGGCCTGGGCCGCATGAGCTACGAAGCCGCCGTGTCCCGCGACTACCCGGTAGTGTTCGGCTCATTGTTTATCTTCACCCTGTTCGGACTCTTGATAAAACTCATCGGTGACCTCTGCTACACCCTGGTGGACCCGCGTATCGACTTCGCCGCGAGGAACGCCTGATGCTTAATCTGTCTCCGGTGGCCCGTCGACGTTTCGAGCGTTTCAAGAAGAACCGCCGCGGCTGGTGGTCGCTGTGGCTGTTTATCGGCCTGTTTACCCTGACCCTGGGCGGCGAGTTGATCGCCAATGACAAACCCTTGGTGCTCAGCTTCAAGAACGAGCTGTATTTCCCGGTGTTCAAGCGCTACACCGAGCAGCAGTTCGGCGGCCAGCTGCCCTTCCAGGCCGACTACCGCAGTGACTACGTGCAAAAGCTGATCAAGCAGGACGGCGGCTGGATGTTGTTCCCGCCGATCCCGTTCAGCGACGACACGCCCAACTACGAACTGACCCGCCCTGCCCCCAGCCCGCCCTCGACGGTGAACTGGCTGGGCACTGATGATCAATCCCGCGATGTGCTGGCGCGCGTGATCTTTGGCGCGCGGGTGTCGATCCTGTTTGCCCTGGCGCTCACGGCCATCAGCGCCGCCATCGGCATTGCCGCCGGCGCCTTGCAGGGTTATTACGGCGGCTGGGTCGACCTGCTCGGCCAGCGCATTCTGGAAGTGTGGTCGGGGTTGCCGGTGCTGTACCTGCTGATCATTCTGTCCGGTTTTGTCGAGCCGAATTTCTGGTGGCTGCTGGGGATCATGGCGCTGTTTTCCTGGCTGGCCCTGGTGGACGTGGTGCGCGCCGAGTTCCTGCGCGGGCGCAACCTGGAATACGTCAAGGCCGCACGTGCCCTGGGTCTGGGCGACGGCAAGATCATTCGCCGGCATATCCTGCCCAATGCCATGACCGCCACCTTGAGCTACCTGCCGTTTATCCTGACCGGGGCGATTTCGACCTTGAGCGCCCTGGACTTTCTCGGTTTCGGCATGCCCGCCGGCAGTGCCTCTCTGGGCGAGCTGATCGCCCAGGGCAAGCAGAACCTGCAAGCACCCTGGCTGGGCCTGACGGCGTTTTTCACCCTGGCGCTGATCCTGTCGCTGCTGGTCTTTATCGGCGAGGCATTGCGTGATGCCTTCGACCCACGCTCATGAGTAATTGCGTATGAACCTGATCGAGATCCGCGACCTCAGCGTCGCCTTCAACGGCCAGACCGTGGTGAGCAACCTGTGCCTGGACGTGCGCCTCGGCGAATGCCTGGCATTGGTCGGCGAGTCGGGCTCGGGCAAGTCGGTCACCGCCCACTCGATTCTGCAACTGCTGCCTGAGGCCGGCACGCACACCACAGGCTCGGTGAAGTATCGCGGCCAGGAGCTGATCGGCGCCTCGGCGGCCACCTTGCAAAAGCTGCGCGGCAACCGCATTGCAATGATCTTCCAGGAGCCGATGACCTCGCTCAACCCGCTGCACAGCATCGAAAAGCAGATCGGCGAAACCCTGCTGCTGCACAAGGGTCTGGGCGGCAAGGCCGCGCAGGCGCGTATTCTGGAACTGCTCGAACTGGTGGGCATCCAGAAACCCCAGGAGCGCCTCAAGGCTTACCCGCATCAACTCTCCGGCGGCCAGCGTCAGCGGGTGATGATCGCCATGGCCCTGGCCTGCGAGCCGGAACTGCTGATTGCCGACGAACCCACCACTGCGCTGGACGTGACCGTGCAGCGCAAGATCCTGCTGCTGCTCAAGTCCTTGCAACAACGCCTGGGCATGTCGCTGCTGCTGATCAGCCACGACCTCAACCTGGTGCGCAGCATTGCCCAGCGCGTGTGCGTGATGCGCGCCGGCGAGATTGTCGAGCAGGCCGACTGCGAGACGCTGTTCACCGCGCCGCAACACCCCTACAGCCGCCTGCTGCTGGACGCCGAGCCGGCCGGCGATGCGCTGTGCAGCGATGAACGCGAAACCGTATTGCAAGTTGACGACCTGAGCGTGCAATTCCCCCTCGGCGGCGGGCTGTTCAGACGCAAAACTTACCTGCGCGCAGTCGACGGCATCAGCCTTAGCGTGCAACGCGGCAAAACCTTGGGAATTGTCGGCGAGTCCGGCTCGGGCAAATCCACGCTGGGTCAGGCGATCCTGCGGTTGCTGGATTCCACCGGCAGTATTCGTTTTCAGGGCGAAGCCCTCGACCCGCTGAACAACCAGCAGATGCGCCCATGGCGCAAGCAGATGCAGGTGGTATTCCAGGACCCGTTCGGCAGCCTGAGCCCGCGCATGTCGGTGCAGCAGATCATCAGCGAAGGCCTGGAAGTGCACGCGCCGTGCAGCCTGGCCGAGCGTGATGCGCAAGTGATCCAGGTGCTCAAGGATGTGGGGCTCGACCCCGAAAGCCGCCACCGTTACCCCCATGAATTTTCCGGCGGCCAGCGCCAACGCATCGCCATCGCCCGCGCCCTGGTGCTCAAGCCGGCGCTGATGCTGCTGGATGAACCCACCTCGGCCCTCGACCGCACCGTGCAGAAACAAGTGGTGGCGCTGTTGCGTGAACTGCAGGAAAAATACGGCCTGACCTACCTGTTTATCAGCCACGACCTGGCGGTGGTGCGGGCCATGGCCCATGACATGATCGTGATCAAGGATGGCAAGGTGGTGGAGCGCGGCGCGAGCCATGTGGTGTTCGATGCGCCGCAACATCCCTATACCAAAGAGCTGCTGGCGGCGGCGCACATCCCTTTATGAGATTGTTCCCACGCTCCGCGTGGGAACACAGCCTGGGACGCTCCGCGTCCCGCTCGCCAAGTGACGCGGAGCGTCACGGGAGGCATTCCCACGCAGAGCGTGGGAACGATCACATCACAGGATTCGGCACACATGAACATCAGCGACAGCCTCAAGGACTACCAGCAAGTTCGCGGCCTGGCCATCCAGTCGCTGTTCGAGATCATCGAGCAGTCCAGCGAAGGCACGGTGATTGTCGATCGCGACGCAAATATCGTGTGGATGAACGAGCGCTATGCCAAGCGTTTCGGCCTTAAAAGCGCCGATGAAGCCATCGGCCAGCCGTGCGAGCAGGTGATTTCCAACAGCCTGCTACGCCAGGTGGTGCGCAACGACCAGCCGATTCTGCTGGATATCCAGGACACGCCCAAAGGCCCGCTGGTGGTGATGCGCCTGCCGATCCACGATGACGCAGGCGCGGTGATCGGCGCGATCGGGTTTGCGCTGTTTGATGAGCTGCGCAACTTGTCGCCGCTGATCGAGCGCTACCTGAGCATGCAGCAGGAACTGGCCTCCACCCGTTCGCTGCTGCGCTCGCGGCAGAGCAAATACAACTTCGCGCATTTTATAGGCACCAGCGCCGCCAGCCTGGAAGTCAAACGCCGGGCGCGGCGCAGTGCGAGTGCCGAGTCGCCCGTGTTGCTGCTGGGCGAAACCGGCACCGGTAAAGAGGTGCTGGCCCAGGCCATCCACGGCGCCTCCACGCGCGCCCATAAGGCGTTTGTCAGCATCAACAGCGCGGCCATTCCCGGCGACCTGCTCGAAGCCGAGTTCTTCGGCACCGCACCAGGCGCCTTCACCGGTGCCGACCGCAAGGGCCGCCCCGGCAAGTTGCAGATCGCCCAGGGCGGCACGCTGTTCCTCGATGAAATCGGCGACATGCCGTTGCCACTGCAAAGCAAACTGCTGCGCGTATTGCAGGAAAAGGAATACGAGCCGGTGGGCTCCAACGAAATGGTGCACAGCGATGTGCGGGTGATCGCCGCCACGTCCATGGACCTGGAAGCGGCGATCAAGCGCGGCGAATTCAGGGCGGACTTGTATTACCGCCTGAACGTACTGCCGATCCAGGTGCCGCCGTTGCGTGAGCGCCTCGAAGATATTCCGGCGTTGAGCGAGGCGATTCTTGAAGAACTGCGCAGCCAGCATGAGCTTGACCGCGAAGCCCTGGCGTTGCTGGCGCAGCACGCGTGGCCGGGGAATATCCGTGAACTGCGCAACGTACTGGAACGCGCGGCATTGTTGAGTGATGACCTGGTGCTGGATGCCGACGAAATTCGCGCGGCGATCGGCACGTTCAGCCCGGTGGCGCGTGGATCCGTAGAAACGGTCGAGGGGGAGACGTTTGCGGCGGCGCGGGAGCGGCTTGATCGGCAGGTGATTGCGGCGGCGCTCAAGGCCTGTGAAGGCAATGTGGTGGAAGCAGCCAAGCGGCTGGGGCTGGGTAGATCGACGCTGTACAAGAAGATGGTCGCGCTGGGCATCAGCGAATCCCAATAAAGAGACAAACATCTCATTATAAAGACAATCTAATGTGGGAGCGGGCTTGCTCGCGAATACGGTGGTTCAGCAACAAATTTGCTGGCTGATAGACCACATTCGCGAGCAAGCCCGCTCCCACATTGGATATGTACTTGTCTCATAACCGAGACAAAATGCAAAACCTCAGTTATAAAAATTATAAATATCCATATATTTCAACATATTAGACACTTGGCACACATCTCGCTATAGCCCCTCTCCAACGCACTACCCCCACAAAAATAACAATTCGATCTGGAGACACACCATGAGTGTGATCATTGCCCTGGCAGCCCTCGCGCTGCTGATGCTGGCCGCCTACCGTGGCTACAGCGTAATCCTGTTTGCCCCCATCGCCGCCCTCGGCGCCGTGCTGCTCACCGATCCGTCCGCCGTCGCCCCTGCGTTTACCGGGGTGTTCATGGAAAAAATGGTCGGCTTCATCAAACTGTACTTCCCGGTGTTCCTGCTCGGCGCGGTGTTCGGCAAGCTGATTGAGCTGTCGGGCTTTTCGCGCTCGATTGTGGCCGCCGCGATCCGCTTGCTCGGCACGCGCCAGGCGATGCTGGTGATTGTGCTGGTCTGCGCCCTGCTCACCTACGGCGGCGTGTCGCTGTTCGTGGTGGTGTTTGCGGTGTACCCGTTTGCGGCGGAGATGTTCCGCCAGAGCAACATTCCCAAGCGCCTGATCCCGGCGACCATCGCCCTCGGTGCATTCTCGTTCACCATGGACGCCCTGCCCGGCACGCCGCAGATCCAGAACATCATCCCCAGCACCTTCTTCAACACCACCGCCTGGGCGGCGCCGTGGCTGGGCTTGATCGGCACGGTCTTCGTGTTCTGCACCGGCATGCTCTACCTGGCGCGCCAGCGCAACAAGGCACAACGCGCCGGTGAAGGTTATGGCACCGAGCTGCGCAACGAGCCGGAAACCGCCGACAACCTGGCGCTGCCCAACCCGTGGATCGCGCTGTCGCCGCTGATTCTGGTGGGCGTGATGAACCTGCTGTTCACCCACTGGATCCCGCAGTGGTATGGCAAGACCCACAGCCTCAGCCTGCCCGGCATGAGCACGCCGGTGACCACCGACATCGCCAAGCTCACGGCGATTTGGGCGGTGCAGGCAGCGTTGCTGGTGGGCATTGTCATGGTGCTGGTGTTCGGCTGGTCGGCGATCAAAAGCAAGCTCGCCGAAGGCAGTAAAAGCGCGGTCAGCGGCGCGCTGCTGGCGGCCATGAACACCGCCTCGGAATACGGCTTCGGCGCGGTGATCGCCTCGCTGCCAGGCTTTCTGGTGCTGGCGGACTGGCTCAAGGGCATCCCCAACCCGCTGGTCAACGAAGCGATTACCGTGACCCTGCTGGCCGGTATCACCGGCTCCGCATCAGGCGGCATGAGCATCGCCCTGGCGGCGATGTCCGAGAGCTTTATTTCGGCGGCCCATGCGGCCAATATCCCCCTTGAAGTGCTGCACCGGGTCGCGGCCATGGCCAGCGGCGGCATGGACACTCTGCCCCACAACGGCGCGGTGATCACCCTGCTGGCGGTCACCGGGCTGACCCACCGCGAAGCCTACAAGGACATTTTCGGCATCACGATCATCAAGACCCTCGCGGTGTTTGTGGTGATCGGTACTTTCTACGCCACCGGCATTGTGTGAGGTTTTCATGACGACTTTGAATGGCAAGACCGCCCTGGTTACCGGCTCCACCAGCGGCATTGGCTTGGGCATCGCGCTGAGCCTGGCCAAGGCCGGTGCCAACCTGATCCTCAACGGTTTCGGCGATGCCCGCGCGGTGATCGCCCAGGTGCAGGCGTTTGGCGGCAAGGTCGGGCATCACCCGGCCGACGTCAGCGACCCGGCGCAAATTGCCGACATGTTTGCCTACGCCGAGCGCGAGTTCGGCGGCGTCGACATTCTGGTCAACAACGCCGGCATTCAGCATGTGGCGGCCGTGGAAGACTTCCCGGTGGAGCGCTGGGATTCGATCATCGCGATCAACCTGTCGTCGGTGTTCCACAGCACACGTTTGAGTTTGCCGGGCATGAAGGCCAAGGGCTGGGGGCGTATCGTCAATATCGCGTCGGTGCATGGCCTGGTCGGCTCGGTGGGCAAGGCGGCGTATGTGGCGGCCAAACACGGTGTCATCGGCCTGACCAAAGTGGTGGGCCTGGAGACCGCCACCGGTAACGTCACTTGCAATGCCATCTGCCCCGGCTGGGTGTTGACGCCGCTGGTGCAAAAGCAGATTGATGATCGCGCGGCCAAGGGCATTGATCCGCAGCAGGCCCAGCATGATTTGCTCGCGGAAAAACAGCCGTCGCTGGAGTTTGTGACGCCGCCGCAGTTGGGTGAGTTGGTGTTGTTCCTGTGCAGTGAAGCTGGCGCCCAAGTGCGCGGCGCCGCGTGGAACATCGATGGTGGCTGGCTGGCCCAGTAATGGTCGTAATGATCGTTCCCACGCTCTGCGTGGGAATGCAGCCCAGGACGCTCCGCGTCCCAAGAGCGGACGCAGAGCGTCCATAGAGGCATTCCCACGCAGAGCATGGGAACGAGAAGAGGCAACTGTATGTCCGAGATCCTCTGGCAACCCTCCCCCGAACGCATCGCCAACACGCGAATGGACCAGTTCCGGCGCTACATCAACCAACGCTACCGCCTGCAGCTGGGTGACTACCCCGCCCTGCACCAATGGAGCATCGACCAGCGCGCCGACTTCTGGCAGGCGATCGTCGCCTTTTTTGAGGTGCAGTTTCGCAACCCGCCCAGCACCACGCTGATCGAAGGCGCGGCAATGCCCAGCGCCGAGTGGTTCCCCGGCGCGACCCTGAACTTTGCCGAACACCTGCTGCGCCGCCGGGATGCTCACCCGGCAGTGGTGGCGGTCAGTGAAGACGGCCAGCGCGAACAGCTGACCTATGCCGAACTGGCCGCACACGTTGCCGGGCTGCAAAAGAGCCTGGGCGCCTGCGGAGTCACCCGGGGCGACCGCGTGGCCGCGTGCATGCCCAACACCTGGCAAACCCTGGTCGGCATGCTTGCCACCACCAGCCTGGGCGCGATCTGGTCGTGCTCCTCGCCGGACTTCGGCACCCAAGGCGTGATCGACCGTTTCGGCCAGATAGAACCCAAGGTGTTGATCACCTGCGCGGGCTACCGCTATGCCGGCAAGGACATCGACCAAAGCGCCAAACTCAATGAAATCCTCGAACGCCTGCCGTCCCTGGAGCAGTTGATCATCGTGCCGTATGCCCGGCCCCAGGCGCGCAGCGAGGACTACCGCACCCACGCCAGGGTCGCACTGTGGAACGAATTCTACTCACCCGGCGGCGAGCCTGAATTTGTCGCGGTGCCGTTCGATCATCCGCTGTATATCCTCTATTCCAGCGGCACCACCGGCGTGCCCAAGTGCATCGTCCACGGCACCGGCGGCGTGTTGCTCACCCACCTCAAGGAACACGGCCTGCACGCCGACCTCTCGCGCGAAGATTGCCTGTTCTACTACACCACCTGCGGCTGGATGATGTGGAACTGGCTGGTGTCGGTGCTGGCCCTGGGCGCCACGGCGGTGCTGTATGACGGCTCGCCGTTTCACCCCGGCCCCGAACGGCTGATCGACCTGATCGACGCGGAAAAAATCAGCGTCTTTGGCACCAGCCCCAAGTTTCTCGCCACCCTGGAAAAGGCCGGCCTGCAACCGCGCCTGAGCCACGATCTGGGCAGCCTCAAAGGCCTGATTTCAACCGGCTCGCCGCTGTCGCCGCAGAGTTACGACTATGTGTACCGCGAGATCAAGGCCGAGCTGTGCCTGTCGTCAATGTCGGGCGGCACCGATATCGTCTCCTGCTTTGTGATCGGCAACCCGGTGTTGCCGGTGCGGCGCGGCGAAATGCAGTGCAAGAGCCTGGCCATGGCCATCGAAGTGTGGGACGACCAGGGCCGGCCGCTGATCGGGGAAAAAGGCGAGCTGGTGTGTACCCGGCATTTTCCGGCCATGCCGATTGGCCTGTGGAATGACCCCGACCGGCAAAAACTGCGCGCCTCGTATTTCAGCCAGTTTCCCGGCGTGTGGGCCCAGGGCGACTACGCCGAGCAGCGGGCCAACGGCAGCCTGCTGATTCACGGGCGCTCCGACGCGGTGCTCAACCCCGGCGGTGTGCGCATCGGTACGGCAGAGATTTATCGCCAGGTGGAAAAAGTCCCGCAGGTGCTGGAAAGCCTGGCCATCGGCCAACGCTGGCAGGACGATGTGCGGGTGGTGCTGTTTGTGCGGCTCAATGACGGCATCACGCTGGATGACGCCCTGGAGCAGCAGATTCGCCAGGTCATCCGTGCCAACACCACGCCGCGCCATGTTCCGGCGAAGATCCTCGCGGTCAGCGATATACCGCGCACCATCAGCGGCAAGATCGTGGAACTGGCGGTGCGCAATGTGGTGCATGGTGAGCCGGTCAAAAACACCGATGCCCTGGCAAACCCCCAGGCACTGGAGCAGTTTCGCAACCGGCCTGAACTGGCGGACGGATGAAAGGTTTCAGCGCTGACGCACGCAATTGAAGACAAACCCTCAATGCATGCTATTTTTCGAGGGGTAGTCAGCCGTTCCCGTCTCGCGGGATAATCGGCTGTGGTCGTATTTCAAAGTGTCAGGTGCAGGGCTTTTACATGAATGGAACATCCACCGGTAGCGAAGCCGCCGCATTGATTGCGCGGCTGGACTGGGCGCAAAGCCCGCTCGGTGAGGCCGGTGACTGGCCGCAGAGCCTGCGCACAGCCGTCGATATCGTCGTCCATTCACCGATGCCGATGCTGCTGTTGTGGGGCCGCCAGCTCACCCAGCTTTACAACGACAGCTTCGCGGTGCTCGCGGGCAACAAACACCCCGAGGCGCTGGGCCAACCGGCCCATGACACCTGGCCGGAGCTTGAGAGTTTTACTGCGCCGATCTACGACGCGGTGCTCGGCGGCCAGGTGCGCACCTTCAGCGAACAGCGCTTTGTGCTGCAACGCAATAACCGCGACGCCGACATCTGGCTAGACCTCACCTACAGCCCGGTGCGCGACGAAGGCGGCAGCGTGGCCGGGATCCTGGTCACCGCCATCGAGACCAACGAGCGGCGCAGCAAAACCCTCGAACTGCAGCAGCGCTCCGAAGACAGCCTCAAGGCCCAGCACAACAGCGAACAGCGCCTGCAACTGGCCCTGGCGGCAACCGACGCGGTGGGCACCTGGGACTGGGATATCGGCGAAGACCGCTTTATCGCCGACGCCCACTTTGCCCACTTGCACGGTGTCGACCCGCAAGACGCCGGCATGCTGCCGATCAGCGACTACCTGCAAGGCGTACACCCCGAAGACCGTGGCATGGTCGCGCGCAGCATCAAGCATTGCATCACCTTCGGCACCGAATACGCCGAGGAATACCGCCTGCTGCAAGCCGACGGCCAGGTGCGCTGGGTGTTTGCCCGCGGCCGCTGCTACAAGGACCATCAAGGCCGCCCGGCGCGCTTTCTGGGGGCCGCGCTGGACCTGACCGAGCGCAAGCAGACCGAACAGGCGCTGCGCCAAAGCCAGACCGAGCTGCAACTGATCATCAACGCCATGCCGGTGCTGATCGGCTACGTCGACCACGAGCAGCGCTTTCGCCTCAACAACAGCGCCTACCTGGAGTGGTACGGCATGACGCCCCAGGAACTGTACGGCAAGAGCATCCGCGAAGTGCTTGGCGACGAGGTGTATGCCGGGCGCGTGGACAAGATCGACGCCGCGCTGCGCGGCAAGGCCTGCAGCTTCATGACCATCACCCCGCATCGCGACGGCCGGCCGCGCCATGCGCTGATGAAGTACTTGCCGCGCTTCAGCAATGATGGCTCGGTGAATGGTTTCTACATTTTTGTGATCGATGAGACCGAACGCAAACTCACCGAAGAAGCCCTGCGCCACCTCAACGAAAACCTTGAAGAACGCGTGGCCCAGCGCACCCAGGCGCTGGCCGAGGCCAACCAGCGCCTGCAAAACGAGATGTTCGAGCGTGAGCGTGCCGAAGACGCGCTGCGCCATGCACAAAAAATGGAAGCGGTCGGCCAGCTCACGGGGGGCATCGCCCATGACTTCAACAATATGCTCACCGGCATTATCGGCAGCCTGGACTTGATGCAGCGCTATATCGCCGCCGGGCGCAGCGACGAAATCGGCCGCTTTACCGACGCGGCGGTGTCGTCCGCCCACCGCGCGGCCGCCCTCACCCACCGGCTGCTGGCGTTCTCCCGCCGCCAGTCGCTGGACCGCCGGCCACTGGACCCGAACGAGCTGGTGGCGTCCCTGGAAGATTTGTTCCGCCGCACCAAAGGCGCACATATCGAGCTCAAGGTGCAACTGGGCAAGGATATCTGGCCGGTCAACACCGATGCCAGCCAACTGGAAAACGCCTTGCTCAACCTGGTGATCAACGCCCGCGACGCGATGCCCGACGGCGGCCAATTGCGCATCGAAACCGCCAACAGTTACCTGGACGGTACCGATATCACCACCCTGGAGCCGGTCAAGGCCGGTGACTACGTGATGCTCGGCGTCTGCGACAACGGCACCGGCATGGCTCCGAAGATTCTGGCCAAGGCGTTCGACCCGTTCTTCACCACCAAGCCCATCGGCCAGGGCACCGGCTTGGGGTTGTCGATGATCTACGGCTTTGCCCAGCAGTCCGGCGGCCATGTGACCATCCAAAGCGAACCCGGCCAGGGCACCTGCGTGCGCCTGTACCTGCCGCGCCTGCATGGCACCGCATTGGAAAGCAGCTTGCCGCCGCACTTGGGCGAGGCGCCGCTGGCACTCGCCGGTGAAGCGGTGGTGGTGGTCGAGGATGACCCGGCGGTGCGCATGCTGGTGGTCAACGTGCTCGGTGAACTGGGCTACACCGCCCATCAGGCGGCGGATGCGCGCACCGCGCTGCCGCTGCTGGAGTCGGACCTGCGCGTGGACCTGCTGGTCACCGATGTCGGCCTGCCGGGCATGAACGGCCGACAGTTGGCGGAAATCGCCCGTCAGCACCGGCCGGGCCTGCGCGTATTGTTCATGACCGGTTACGCCGAACAGGCCGCCGAGCGCCAGGGCTTCCTGGAGGACGGTATGGACATGGTGGCCAAGCCGTTTTCCATTGACGTGCTGGCGACTAAAATCCGCAGCATGATCAACGTTGACGAATGAGTTCAGGCATAATCGCGCGCCGTCGCACACCTGGTAGAACGTTATGAAAGCCCAAGCCCGTCATATTCTGGTGAAAACCAGTGAAGAAGCCGAACAGCTCAAACAGCGCATTGCCAAGGGCGAAGCGTTTGATGTGCTGGCCAAAAAGTACTCCACCTGCCCGTCCGGCAAGCGCGGCGGTGATTTGGGTGAAGTGCGGCCTGGGCAGATGGTGGGGGCGATTGATGCGGTGATCTTCAAGAAGCCGGTGAAGGTGGTGCACGGGCCGATCAAGAGCAAGTTCGGGTATCACCTGGTGCAGGTGTTTTACCGCGACTGACCACAGAGCGGACGCAGAGCGTCCGGTGAGGCATTCCCACGCAGAGCGTGGGAACGATCAGTGTGGGAGCTGGCTTGCCTGCGAACCGCCGCAGGCGGCCATTCACCGCGCAATCAAAGCCCCCGGCACCTGAATCACCCGGCTCGCCAACCGATGCCCCGCCAACGCCGCCTGTTCAGGCGAACCGCCCGTGAGCCGACTGGCCAAATACGCCGCACTGAACGAATCCCCGGCCGCCGTGGTGTCCACCACCTTCTCGACCTTCAGCGCCGGCACCGCAAAGCGCTCGCCATCACAGCGGATCAAACACGCGTCCGCGCCACGCTTGAGCACCACTTCTGCAATCGCCGGGTACGCCGCGAACACCTGCTCGCTGTCGGCATAACCAAACAATGCGCGCTCGTCATCCTCGGTCAGCAAGGCGATATCCACCTCGGCCAGCACCTGGTGATACGCCGCGCGCGCCGCGTCGACACTCGCCCACAGGCGCGGACGATAGTTGTTGTCGAACACCACCTTGCCACCGCGCCGGCGGGTTTCGATCAGGGTTTGCAGCAAGCGCTCACGCCCGACTTCACCCAGTACCGCCAGGGTGATGCCGCTGAAATACACCACGTCGTACTCCGGCAACGCCGCCAGGATCGGTTCGGCTGCCGGCGTGGTGAAGCAGTCGCGCACCGCGGCTTCGTTGCGCCAGTAGAGGAATTTGCGCTCGCCCTTGGCGTCGGTCTGGATGCAGTACAGCCCCGGTAGACGCCCGGGCAGGCGCTGGACCATGCCCAGGCCGAGGCCTTCGGCGGTCCATTGCTGGCACATGGCATCGCTGAAACTGTCATCGCCCAGGGCGGTCACGTAGTCGACCGTGCCGACGGTGCCCAACTCGCGGCGCAGGTACACCGCCGCGTTCAAGGTGTCGCCGCCGAAGCTCTGTTGCAGGCTGCCATCGGCGCGGTGTTGCAGTTCGATCATGCATTCGCCGATCAGGGCGACGCGGGGAGTTGTGTTCATGCCTGGGGACTCTGGGTGTGTTGGAGGGCCTCATCGCAGGCAAGCCAGCGCCCACATTTTATTGCATTTCAACCTCTGGGAGCTGGCTTGCCTGCGATGACCACGAAGCGGTCTAGAAGCAGGTATGCAAGGATTCAACGACCTGCAACCGCTCATCCACCAGGCAGCCCACCTGCCACTTGTCGAACGTCAGGCACGGGTGCGAAGTGCCAAAGGAGATGATGTCGCCGATACGCAACTCAACCCCCGGTGCCACCGTCATGAATGCATGCTGGTCCATCACCGCCGTGACTGTGCACGCGGTCACATCATCGCCTTCAGCCGGCACAATCCCGGCCTTGTAGCGCTTGAGCGGCACCGGCAAACCGGCGTCGTAGGCGACGTCGCGCTTGCCCAGGGCAACTACCGCAAAGCCAGGCTCGGGCATCGATTGCACGTGCGCCCAGACTTCCAGGGCCGGGCGCAGGCCTTCGTTGAGGTCGCTACGACGGTCGAGCACGCAGCATTGCGCCTCTTTGTAGATGCCATGGTCGTGGGCCACATAGCTGCCGGGGCGCAACACGCTGAGGAAGCGGCCGGCGGCGTTTTGCGCTTCAAACGACTCGGCGATCAGGTCGTACCAGGCCGAACCCGAGGCGGTGATGATCGGCTTGGGCCAGTCGAACGCGCCATTGTTTTGCAGGTCCACGGCCAGGCGTACCAGGCTGGCGGCAAAGTCACGGATGCCGCTGACGGCGTGTTCGCCGTGGATCACACCTTCGTAGCCTTCAATACCGGTCAGGGCCAGGGCCGGTTGGGCTTTGATCGCCTGGGCCAGCTCGCGCACTTGCTGCTCGCTGCGGCACCCGCAACGGCCGCCGACCACGCCGTATTCGATCATCACGTTCAGGCGCAGGCCACGGGCGGCGAAGAACAGGCCCAGGTCGGCGACGTTGTCCGGGTGATCGACCATGCAGTGAAAATCAAACTCCGGGTCGGCCAGCAGGTCGGCGATCAGCGCCATGTTCGGCGCGCCCACCAGCTGGTTGGCCATCAACACGCGGCGCACGCCGCCGGCATAGGCGGCGCGGGTCTGCACGGCATTGGCCAGGGTGATGCCCCAGGCGCCCGCCTCGATCTGGCGCTGGAACAGCGCCGGCATCATGCTGGTTTTGCCATGGGGCGCGAGCTCTGCACCGCTGTTGCTGACAAATGCCTGCATCCAGCGGATGTTGTGTTCCAGCGCGTCACGGTGCAGCACCAGGGCCGGCAGGCTGACGTCGCGCACCAAGTGGGCACCGACGGCGGCGGCGCCTTTTTCAACGGCATTGAGGGCAGACATGAAGTACTCCTATTCGTTGATACGCCGGGCCAGGTTATTGGCGCTGTCGATCAACACCCGGCGATAGTCGTTGTAGTTTTTGATCGCATCGGCGCGCGGTGCAACGATGCACAAGGTCGCGATGCTGATGCCCTGCGCGTCCCGCACCGGGGCGGCAAAGCAATGGGTGAAGGTGTCGGCCACGCTGTCGAAGGAGAAAAACCCATCGAGGGTGGCCTGACGGATTTGCGCCAGGAAGGTTTCCAGTGGCAGGCGCTGGCCGTCCGGCAGGATGAAGTCGTCGTGGTCGATCAGGTCGATAATCTGCTGGTCGCTCAAGTGCCCCAGCAACAAGCGCCCGGAAGCGGTCCAGGGGATTGGCGCGTTTTCGCCGATGTCCGAGGAAATCCGAAAATGCCGCTCGCCTTCGCGCATCAGCGCCACCGTGTATTTGCGCCCGTTGAGCAGGCACATCTGCGCGGTTTCGTGGGTCTGGCTGACGATCTCCTGCAAGGCGTGGTCGGCCTCGCGGGTCAGGTCGAAATGGCGCAGGTGCGCCTGGCCGAGAAAGTACAGCTGGCGGCCGAGGTAGACGTGACCGTCCTTGCCCACCGTCTCCAGAATGCGCCGCTCCAGCAACGACGCAACCAGTTCATAGACCGTGGACTTGGGGCTGCCGATGCCGCTGGCAATATCATTCGGGCGCAGGGGCTGGCCGATCTCCTTGAGAAAATCGAGGATATCGAATGCACGGTCCAATCCTTTGGCGCGGCGCTTGATGGTGTCTTCGGTCATGGCAGTCGTCGGTCTCTATTGATCGTTCCCACGCTCTGCGTGGGAATGCATACCGTGACGCTCTGCGTCACACAAGCGGACGCAGAGCGTCCAGGGCGGCGTTCCCACGCGGAGCGTGGGAACGATCATTTAGCCTTTTTTCTTGTAGGCCACGCAATCGATCTCGACCTTGCAGTCCACCATCATGTTGGCCTGCACACAGGCGCGTGCCGGGGCGTGTTCGGGGGTGAAGTACTCGCCGAATACCTTGTTGAAACTCCAGAAGTCCCGTGGGTCTTCCAGCCATACGCCAACGCGCACCACGTCTTTGAGTTCGTAACCGGCCTCTTCCAGAATCGCCACCACGTTGCGCATGGTCTGGCGGGTTTGCTCGATGATGCCGCCGGTGATGATTTCACCGTCCACCGCCGGTACCTGGCCCGACACGTAGAGCCAGCCGTCGGCTTCCACGGCACGGGCGAAAGGACGCGGCTGACCGCCGCCGGCAGTGCTACCGGCACCGTAACGAGTAATGCTCATAAAAATTGCTCCTGATTAAAAACGAATATTCTTCAAAAATTCCGCCAGGCGCGGCGATTGCGGGCGTTCGAAGATCTCCTTCGGCGCGCCCTGCTCTTCGATGCGGCCCTGGTTCATGAAGACGATCTTGTCCGACACTTCATAGGCAAAGCGCATTTCGTGGGTGACCAGCAACATGGTCATGCCCTCTTCCGCCAGGCCCTTGATCACACTGAGCACCTCCCCCACCAATTCCGGGTCGAGGGCCGAGGTGACTTCATCAAAGAGCATCAGGCTGGGATTCATGGCAATGGCGCGGGCAATCGCCACGCGCTGTTGCTGACCGCCGGAAAGTTGACCGGGGAAGTGGTTGCGCCGCTCCAGCAAGCCCACGCGGTCCAGCCATTTTTCGGCCAGGGCCACAGCCTCGTCCTTGCCCATTTTCTTGACCTTGAGCAGGCCGAGGGTGACATTTTGCAACGCGCTCAGATGCGGGAACAGGTTGAATTGCTGGAAGGCCATGCCAGTCATAGCGCGGTGTTGGGCAATCACCCGTTCGGGGTGACGCACGCGCTTGCCGGCGATTTCGCTGTAGCCGATGGACTCGCCGTCCAGGCTGATCTGCCCGCCCTGGAACTCTTCGAGCAGGTTGACGCAACGCAGCAAGGTGGTCTTGCCCGAGCCGCTGGAGCCGATCAATGTCACCACGTTGCCGCGCTGCATGGACAGGTCGACGCCCTTGAGCACTTCGACCTGGCCATATTGTTTGCGCAGGCCACGAATGTTCAGCAGCGGTTGGTTGGTTTGAGGTTGGTTCATGGCAAGGCCACCCGCTTTTCAATGTAGCGCCCGAATAACTCGATGGCGTAGTTGATGACAAAGAACAGAAACCCGGCGAACAGGTAGAACTCCAGGGTCATGAAGGTACGTGCGATGACCTGCTGGGTGCTGAGCAGCAATTCGGCCACGCCGATCACCGAGAGCAAGGTCGAGGCCTTGACGATTTCGGTGGAGGAATTGACCCAGGTCGGCAGGATCTGGCGCAACGCCTGGGGCAACAGCACGTAGGTCAGCGACTGTTTGAACGTCAGGCCAATCGCCCGGCCCGCTTCCAGTTGCCCACGGGGAATGGCTTGCAGCGCACCGCGCACGATTTCCGCTACGTGGGAGCCGCAGAACAGCGTCAACCCGACCGCACCGGCCTGGAACGCGCTGATCTGCCAACCCAGCGCCGGCAGCATGTAAAAACACGCCAGCACCAGCACAAACACCGGCGTACCGCGCACCAGGTCGACATACAGACGAAACGGCGCGCGCATCCAGAACTTGCCGTAGGTGAGGATCAACCCGGCAAAAATGCCGATCAGCGTGCCAAAAATAATCGCCAGCACCGAGCAATAAATACTGGTTTGAAACCCCGCCCAGAGGGTATCCCGGGCGATCCACAATTCATGCAGCCAGCTTGGGGACTCGTACATGCAAACCCTCCTTAACGACGGATCGCCAGACGCTGTTCCAGGTAACGGAGCAGCATGGCAATGAAGTAACAGGCCGCCACATAGAGCGCGGTCGTGACCATCCAGGTTTCAATCACCCGGTAGCTCTCGACGTTGATCTTGCGGGCGTAATAGGTCAGCTCCGGCACCGCAATCGCGGCCGCCAGCGACGTGTCCTTGAACAGCGAAATAAAGTTGTTCGACAGCGCCGGCAACACGTTGCGCAGCATCACCGGCACCGTGATGTAGGCGCGGATACGCCATTCACCCAAACCGATGGCCAAGCCGGCTTCACGCAAGCCCTTGGGAATATTCAACAGCCCGGCGCGGAACACTTCGGTCAGGTAAGCACCGGCATACAGCGACAGGGTGATGATGAACGAGGGGATCTTGTCGAGCCGAATCCCAAGCGAAGGCAGGGCAAAGTAGATCAACAGGATCAGCACGAGGATCGGCGTATTGCGGATCACCGTCACATACACCGAGGCGAAGATTCGCAACGCCCGGTGTTTGGACAGCATCGCAAACGCCATCATCAGGCCGATCACGCAACCAATGGCGATCGACAGCAAGGCCAGTTCAAGGCCCAGGCCGAGCCCCGCCAGCAAGCTGGGGAAATCACGCCACACGGCGGCAAAGTTCAACTGATAGTTCATGGTCGGCAGTACCTGATCGGGGCGCCGTCAGCGACGCCCCAGGATTTACGATTTACTTGAACTCAACCGGGAAACCGATCGCAGGTTCCGGCAAATCCACACCGAACCATTGTTTGAACGAGGCTTTGTAGGTCGGGAATTCCACGCCGGTCATGGCTTCATGCAACGCGGTGTTGACGAAGTTCAGCCAGTCCTGGTCGCCACGCTTGACCGCGCACGCGTAGGTTTGCGGGCTCCACGCGTAGGTCGGGCTGCGGTAGCGGCCCGGGTTTTGCACCATCAGGTACTTGACCGAGGACTGGTCGGTGGCGGCGGCATCGGCACGGCCGGAGTTCACGGCCTGGTACATCAGGTCAACGCTGTCGTACTGGTCGACCTTGGCTTTAGGCAGGGCCTGGTGCACCAGCTCTTCGGCGTACACGTTTTGCAGCACGGCCACGGTCACGCCATCGCCGGCTGCCTGCAGGTCTTCGATTTCTTTGTATTTGCTGTTGTTCGGCAGCAACAGGCCTACGCCTTCTCGGTAGTACGGCAGGGTAAAGGCAACCTGCTGCGCACGGCTGGCGGTGACGGTAATGAACTGGCAACTCATGTCGACCTTGTCGGTCAGCAGGTTGGGAATACGTGCGTCGGACGACTGCACCACAAACTCGACCTTGCTCGGGTCGTTGAACAATCCTTTAGCCACGATGCGGCCGATGTCGATATCAAAACCCTGCAACTTGCCATCCGCTCCCTGGAAGTGCCACGGCGCATTGGTACTGCCTGTACCCACGATGAGATGCCCACGCTTGAGCACATCATCGAGCTTGCTGTCCGCCGCGTGCACAACGCTTGCGAGGGAAGCCGATGCGGCGAAGAGAAAAACACACGCTTTAAACACGGAAGGTCGGTGATGCATGACAAGCACTCCAGGAGTTGTGTATTCCGCTATACCGGAACTTAGTATGTAACAACGGAATAGACAGCAGAAAGTGTGCCACACGCAGTAACAGAAAAACACGACAGGAATAAATTCGTTTTAAATCATATAGATCGTTAACAGATCAGGATGCGGCGCTACGCCAGCATTTCGAATCAGCTTGCTACCCAAGGCCCCATACACCGGTGACAGGCCCCAATCGAGTGCGCCACATCGGTGTTACCGCGCCCCCTTGCAGTGCGCGCGCGCCATGGCTAAATCCTCACACTGGACTAGCCTTTGCACATCCACGCCAACAAGGACGCCCTTCCCCATGAAGCTCAGTCTCGCTCTGGTTTTGCTTTCATTGCTGGCTGCCGGCAGCGCTTCGGCCGCCAACGATCGGCACCAATGCAAGGAAGAACTGCAAAAGCTCAAGGAAGCCTTCGGCACTGACTACACCAGCCAGAACCACCACGGATACCGGCGGGCCAAGGCCTCAAGGGATAACGAGGAGTACAGGAAGTGTGCAAGTCAGGCGCGCAAGGCCCGCGAGCGCGTGGAGCGCGGCAAGGATGCGTGAGCATGTCTACCTGTGAAGGTTGACAGTAGACGGCGGTGATCTCCCGATTTAGCGTACCCGAAACCTTTTGGCCGGATGCACAAGGAGATCATCATGGGCGTTGCAAACACAGTTATTCATGACCTTAATGAATACCAACGGATCCTCAAAGAGCACCCGCTGGTTATCGTGCTGTTTACCTCTCCTAGTTGCTCTGCGTGTTTAGGGGCTGATAAAAAATTCAACGCCGTTGCCGAAAAATACGCCGGTCGCGTGAAAAGCCTGCTGCTTGACCCATCCCAAACCCCGAGGATCGACGAGGTCGATGGAACACCGACCCTTTTGGTCTACGAAAAAGGCGATAGAGTGGAAATCCTCCATGGCATCGGCGCCCCCGACGAACAGCAAAATCTTCTGGAGTGCGTGTTCAGCGACTACGCGCCCTAGAAACCAACAAAACCTGCGTCACCCGGCGCTCCTCTACCGCGGCAACCGTCAGGCGCCAGCCTTCATGCTCCAGGCTATCACCTACCACGGGCAGGCGATCGAGCAGGCTCATCACCAACCCCGCCAGGGTTTGATAGTCCTGGGTTGCGGCAGCCTTGAAGCCGGTACGCTGACGCACAAGATTAAGGTTCACGGCCCCATTGACGCGATACCCCTCGCCTTCCTCAATAACATCCGGCCCTTCGATTTCACTGGCATCGGGCAATTCACCGGCGATGGACTCGAGAATGTCGGTCATGCTCAACACCCCCATGAAGTCACCGAATTCGTTGATCACGAAGGCAATATGGGTCGACTCCTGGCGCATCTGTTCCAACGCATTGAGGATCGAAAAACTCTCCAGCAAATTGACCGCCCGGCGCGCCAGGTGCTCAAGGTTCGGCTCATTACCGGCCAGGTATTCCTTGAGCAATTCCTTTTTGTGCACAAAACCCAATGGCTCATCCACCGCGCCGTTGCGGATCAACGGCAGGCGCGAATAGGACGATTGCATCAGCGTTTGCCGGATGGTGTCGGCATCGTCCGTCAGATCAATACAGTCGACTTTGGCCCTTGGCGTCATCAAGGTGCGGATCGGCCGCTCGGCCAATTGCAGCACGCCGCTGATCATCACGCGTTCACGTCGATCAAACAGCGGGCCTTGGCCGGCATCCGGCTCGCCGAGCAGGTCAGCCACGTCATCATCCACGCCTTCCACCGCCAGACTGCGACCACCGAGCAAACGCATCACCGCATGGGCGGTGCGCTGGCGCACCGGCAAGGTGCCTTGCGCCGACTTCTTGCGACGCGCACGCGCCAACTGGTTGAACAGCTCCACCACAATCGAGAAGCCCATGGCCGCATACAGGTAGCCTTTAGGCACATGGAAGCCCAAGCCTTCGGCGGTCAGCACCAGGCCGATCATCATCAAAAAGCTCAGGCACAGCATGATTACGGTCGGATGCGAGTTGACGAAACGGGTCAGCGGCTTGCTCGCCACGATCATCAGGCCGATGGAGAAGACCACGGCGATCATCATCACCGCCAGCTCATCGACCATGCCCACGGCCGTCACCACCGCATCCAGAGAGAACACCGCGTCGAGCACCACGATCTGCGCGACGATCGGCCAGAACATCGCGTAAGTGGCGTTGCCGGTGCGTTGCGCCACATGCCCCTCAAGGCGTTCATGCAATTCCATGGTGGCTTTGAACAGCAGGAACACACCGCCAAACAGCATGATCAGGTCACGCCCGGAGAAGCCTTTGCCGAACACTTCGAACAGGGGCTGGGTGAGCGTCACCATCCACGAAATACTCGCCAGCAAGCCCAGGCGCATCAGCAATGCCAGGGACAGCCCGATCAACCGCGCGCGGTCGCGCTGCTCCGGTGGCAACTTGTCGGCCAAAATCGCGATAAACACCAGGTTGTCGATACCCAGCACCAGTTCCAGCACAATCAAGGTCAACAGGCCGAGCCAGGCCGTTGGATCCGCTAACCATTCCATTTATAAACGTCTCGTAATTGATTTCAGAATGCCGGGCACGGCAAGGCGCGGTCAGTGGACCGGGACAAGGTTAGCAATCGGAATACGGGGTGCTTGAGCAGGAACGGCGACAGCGAATGTCTTGGGGAAAGACGACTGGGAGGCTCCGAGAGGGTGTTCATGCAAGTCCTGCAGTGAGAAAAGGACTTGAATCGTACAGTCGAAACTCAAATTTCCCACACTGCAAAACTATTACAAAATCTGTAAGCGCAACCCATAACCCCTGTGGGAGCTGGCTTGCCCGCGATACAGGCAACTCGGTCCTTCAGTGAAACCGAGGTGATGCTATCGCAGGCAAGCCAGCTCCCACAGTTTTTTGACCTTTGTCCATTCAGGACTTACGCGTCGCATCATCCAGCGCCAGAATCGTGTGCGCATTCGTCACCGTGGTCGCCAACGTATTGATCACCCCCGAGCGCAACGCACCCAAGGTCGCCGCCGCCTTGGTGTTCTCGCTGGCTATCGCCACCACATCCGGGATACGAAACAACTCCTGCACGGTCAACCCGATCACCCGTCCTTGAATCGCGTTGACCGCCGGCTGCCCATGAATGTCGATAAAGTCATACCCCATCATGTCGCCCACCGTGCCGGACAGCCGCGCCTGGGCAATCTCCTGCGGCGAGAACCAGCCCATGCGCACCATGTTGCTGTTCTCGCTCATGTCACCAATGCCGATCAGCGCAATGTCTGCGCGCCGCGCGCGATCAAGGGTTGAGCGCACGGTGTCATTGTTGATCAGCACGCCACGCAATTCCGGGTTGGCCACCAGTGCCGGCGCATACAGACTTTCACTCTCGCCACCAAAACGCAGGGCCAGGCGCCGGCAGATATGGTCAGGGTTCATGTATTCGCCCGCCTTGAGCGAGCCGCCGATCGCACAGACAAATGTGCAGTTGCGCGTCACCGGCAAAAACACATTGTCGGCCACCGCGCCGACGTTACGGCCCATGCCGACGGCGACGATCATGCCATCGCTCAAGGTTTTGTTCAGGTAATTGGCCACCAGGCTGGCGACGGCCGAGCGCTGGGTGTCGGGTTCGCTGTGGTCGACCGCAATCAACGCACGGTCGAGCTTGAAGCGCTCCACCAGCGCACGCTCCAGCTCGTTGTTCATTGCCGGGTGCTGCAACACCCGCACCTCGACAATCCCTTCATCGCGCGCACGTTTGAGCAAGCGGCTGACTTTGGCCCGCGACAGGTCGAAGCGCTTGGCAATCGCCTCCTGAGTGACGTTCTCAAGGTAATAGAGCATCGCCACTTCGGTCATCTGATCGATATCGCTGGCGATGCGCTGGGTACTGTCACTCATGGGGACGGGCTTCCGTTTCGGCGTCAAAAACCCATTCTCCCGACTCTTGCCCCGTCCCGTCCACTACTGATGCCCATCGCGCTCGATCGCATTGATACGCTCGACCTTGGCCCCGGAACGCGCCGCCTCGAACTCCGACTCCAGAAACGATTTGACGATGCTTTTGGCCAGCTCGGCGCCGATCACCCGCGCGCCAATAGACAGGATTTGCGCATCGTTGCTCTTGCGTGCGCGTTCGGCCGAGTAGGTGTCGTGGGCCTGGGCCGCACGAATGCCCAGCACTTTATTGGCCGAGATGGCCATACCGATCCCGGTGCCGCACACCAGCACGCCGAGGCGCTGCTGCCCGGCATTGATGGCGGTGGCCACCGCCAGCGCGATGTCCGGGTACAGCACCGGCGCGGTGGAATGGGTGCCGAAGTCGGTCACCGGGTAACCCAGCGCCTCGATATGGCGCTTTAACAGCTCTTTGAGCTCAAAACCCGCTTCATCGCATCCGATAGCCACCGGGAAAGGTGTGTTCATGGCGTCTGGCTCCGCTGCCGTTTAGGTGCTTTAGACTGATCATATGATCACTCAATGAAATTTCGCTCAGTTATTTCTCGGGTATTCCGCCCCTTCTGTCAAGCGAGTTTTAGCTGACCTCACAGTCAAAGCCGTCTAAACAGGCGTACTTCGCGCAAACAGACGTATTTATAACTTTTTAATGAAAGCGATTGACTGATCAGAATTTCATTTGGTACACATATGATCACAGCAAAACATGACTGTGCGACCTAATAAGAATTCACAGCACGAGGACACGCCGATGGCCACGCCATTACTGCTCCAGGCTGAACACGTCGCCAAGGCCTACGCCGGGGTGCCTGCCCTGCGTGACGGGCGCCTTTCTCTGCGGGCCGGCAGCGTGCATGCGCTGTGCGGCGGCAATGGCGCCGGCAAGTCGACCTTCCTGAGCATCCTGATGGGCATCACCCCGCGTGACGCCGGGACCATCCTGCTCAAGGGCACGCCCGTACAGTTCAACCGCCCAAGTGAAGCGCTGGCGGCGGGGATCGCGATGATCACCCAGGAGCTGGAGCCCATCCCTTATATGACCGTCGCCGAAAACATCTGGCTGGGCCGCGAACCGCGCCGCGCCGGTTGCATTGTCGACAGCAAGACCCTCAACCGCCGCACCCGCGAGCTGCTCGAAAGCCTGGAATTCGAGGTCGACGCCAGCAGCCCCATGCACCGCCTGAGCGTGGCGCAGATCCAACTGGTGGAAATCGCCAAGGCGTTCAGCCATGACTGCCAGGTGATGATCATGGACGAGCCGACTTCGGCGATCGGCGAGCGCGAAGCGCAAACCCTGTTCAAGGCCATCCGCCGCCTCACCGCGCGCGGCGCCGGCATCGTTTATGTGTCGCACCGCTTGAGCGAGCTGGCGCAGATCGCCGACGAGTACAGCATCTTCCGTGACGGCGCTTTTGTGGAAAGCGGGCGCATGGCCGATATCGACCGCAACCATCTGGTGCGCGGGATTGTCGGCCAGGAGCTGACACGCATCGACCACAAGGTCGGCCGCGAATGCGCCGCCACCACCTGCCTGCAAGTCGACAACCTGAGCCGCAATGGCGAGTTCCACGACATCAGCCTGCAACTGCGCCAGGGCGAAATCCTCGGCATCTATGGGCTGATGGGTTCGGGGCGCAGCGAGTTTCTCAACTGCATTTATGGGCTGACCGTCGCGGACTCCGGCAGCGTGACCCTGCAAGGCAAACCCATGCCCATCGGCCTGCCCAAAGCCACGATCGACGCCGGCATGTCGCTGGTCACCGAAGACCGTAAAGACAGTGGCCTGGTGCTTACCGGCAGCGTTCTTTCCAATATTGCGCTGTCGGCCTACAAGCGTCTGTCGAGTTGGTCGCTGATCAATGCGCGCAAGGAAACCCAACTGGCCGAAACCATGGTCAAGCGCCTGCAGATCAAGACCAGTTCCCTGGAGTTGCCGGTGGCGTCCATGAGCGGCGGCAACCAGCAGAAAGTCGTGCTCGCCAAATGCCTGTCGACCGAGCCGGTGTGCCTGCTCTGCGACGAGCCGACCCGTGGCATCGATGAAGGCGCCAAGCAGGAGATCTATCACCTGCTCGACCAGTTCGTACGCGCCGGTGGCGCTGCCATCGTGGTGTCATCCGAAGCCCCGGAACTGCTGCATTTGAGTGATCGCATCGCCGTATTCAAGGGCGGCCGGCTGGTGACCATCAGCACCGACACCGCCCTTTCCCAGGAAGCCTTGTTGAGTCTTGCCTCATGAATGCCAAAACCATCGCACCGCCCATGACCACCGCGCCGCGCAATCGCCTGCGCTTGTCCCTCGACCGCTTCGGCCTGCCGCTGGTGTTTATCCTGCTGTGCGTGGTGATGGCGTTTTCCAGCGAATACTTCATGACCTGGCGCAACTGGATGGACATCCTGCGTCAGACCTCGATCAACGGCATCCTGGCCGTGGGCATGACCTACGTGATCCTCACCAAAGGCATCGACCTGTCGGTGGGCTCGATCCTGGCCTTTGCCGGGTTGTGCAGCGCCATGGTCGCCACCCAGGGCTATGGCCTGCTGGCGGCCGTCAGTGCGGGGATGTTTGCCGGCGCGATGCTGGGCGTGGTCAACGGTTTTATGGTTGCCAACCTGTCGATCCCGCCGTTCGTGGCCACCCTCGGCATGCTCAGCATCGCGCGTGGCATGACCTTCATTCTCAATGACGGCAGCCCGATCACCGACCTGCCCGACGCCTACCTGGCGCTGGGCATCGGCAAGATCGGCCCGATCGGCGTGCCCATCGTGATCTTCGCGGTGGTCGCGCTGATCTTTTGGATGGTGCTGCACTACACCACGTACGGGCGCTACGTGTACGCGGTGGGCGGCAATGAAAAGAGCGCGCGCACCTCGGGTATCGGCGTGCGCAAGGTGATGTTTTCGGTGTACGTGGTCTCGGGTTTGCTCGCCGGGTTGGCCGGCGTAGTGCTCTCGGCACGCACCACCTCCGCCCTGCCCCAGGCCGGGGTGTCCTATGAGCTGGACGCGATTGCCGCCGTGGTGATCGGCGGCACCAGCCTGTCGGGCGGCACCGGCAGCATTGTCGGCACACTGTTTGGTGCCCTGCTGATCGGCGTGATCAACAACGGGCTGAACCTGCTCGGCGTGTCCTCCTATTACCAGCAGGTCGCCAAGGGCCTGATCATCGTGTTCGCAGTACTGATCGACGTGTGGCGCAAGAAAAAACGCTAGAGAACGACCCACAACAATAACCGGAGTTCTACTCATGAAACTTGGTACCACTTTGGCCGCCGCGGCGACCCTCACTCTGCTCGCCAGCAGCATTGCCTTTGCCGCCGACGGCAAGACCTACAAGATCGGCGCGGCCGTCTACGGCCTCAAGGGCCAGTTCATGCAGAACTGGGTCCGCGAGCTCAAGGAACACCCGGCGGTCAAGGACGGCACCGTGCAACTGACCGTGTTCGACGGCAACTACGATGCCCTGACCCAGAACAACCAGATCGAAAACATGGTGACCCAGCACTACGACGCCATCCTGTTCGTGCCCATCGACACCAAGGCCGGGGTCGGCACAGTGAAAGCCGCCATGAGCAACGACGTAGTGGTCATCGCCTCCAATACGAAAGTAGCCGATGCCTCCGTGCCTTATGTGGGCAACGACGACGTAGAAGGCGGCCGCCTGCAGGCCCAGGCCATGGTCGACAAGCTCAATGGCAAGGGCAATGTGGTGATCATCCAGGGCCCGATTGGCCAGTCGGCGCAGATCGACCGGGAAAAAGGCGAACTGGAAGTGCTGAGCAAGCACCCTGGCATCAAGATCATCGAGAAAAAGACCGCCAACTGGGACCGCGCCCAGGCCCTGACCCTCACCGAAGACTGGTTGAACGCGCACCCCAAAGGCATCAACGGCGTGATCGCGCAAAACGACGACATGGCCCTTGGCGCCGTGCAGGCACTGAAGTCCCACGGGCTGACCTCCAAGGACGTGCCGGTGACGTCCATCGACGGCATGCCGGATGCGATTCAGGCGGCGAAAAAAGACGAAGTCACCACCTTCCTGCAAGACGCCCAGGCCCAATCCCAGGGCGCGCTGGATGTGGCGCTACGCGCCCTGGCGGGCAAGGACTACAAGCCGCAATCGGTGATCTGGGAGCGCTACGGAAAAGACGTGAAATGGGGCGATGGCACTGCCAGGAATTACATCCTGCCGTGGGTGCCCGTCACTAACGCGAATGCGGATGCGCTGTACCAGCAGGTCAGCGGCGGCAAGTAGTGTGATCGTTCCCACGCTCCGCGTGGGAATGCATCCCGTGACGCTCCGCGTCACCCAACATCGGGACGCAGAGCGTCCCTGGCGGCATTCCCACGCAGAGCGTGGGAACGATCGAGACGATCGAGAGAGGAGTCATTCATGTCTGGATTCTGGAACCAAGCCTTCGACCTCACCGGCCGTTGCGCGGTGATCACCGGCGGCGCCGCCGGTATCGGCCTGGCCTGCGCCCACCTGCTGGTGGAACGCGGCGCGCGCGTGGCCTTGCTTGACCGCGACCCGGCGGTGGTGCAGGTCGCGGCCGGCCTGGGCGACGGGCATTTGGGGATTGCCGTCGACCTCGGCCAGATCGGCCAGATACAGCGCACCATCGACAGCGTATTCGAACACTTCCAGCGCCTGGATTACCTGATCAACAGCGCCGGCGTGGTGCTGCTGGACAAGGCCGTCGACGTCAGCGAAAGCGCCTGGGACACCACCCTGGACATCAACCTCAAGGCCAGCTTCTTTGTGGCACAGGCCTGCGCCAGACACATGCTGGCGCAGGGCGGCGGGCGCATCGTCAACCTGGCCTCCCAGGCCGCCGTCATTGGCCTGGACCGCCACGTCGCCTACTGCGCGAGCAAGGCCGCCATCGTCGGCATGACCAAAGTGCTGGCCATGGAGTGGGCGCCACAGATCAACGTCAATGCCATCTCGCCGACCATCGTCGAGACCGCCCTGGGCAAAAAAGCCTGGGCCGGTGAAGTGGGCGAAAAGGCCAAATTGCAGATCCCGGCCGGCCGCTTTGCCCTGCCGGAAGAAATCGCCGGGCTGGCGCTGTACCTGCTCAGCGACGCCGCGCAGATGATCACCGGCGCCAACATGGTGGTCGATGGCGGCTACAGCATTCAGTAATTCATCTTTTGTCGTGAGGTTTTTGTCATGTCCACCGTCACCGAACGCACACCTGAACAATTGTCCCCGGTCATCCCGAAAACCATGCAGGCCGTGGTCTGCCACGGACCGGAAGACTACCGCCTGGAAACCGTCGACGTGCCCACGCCCGGCCCCGACGAGATTCTCACCAAAGTCGAGCTGTGCGGCATCTGCATGGGTGACATCAAGACCTATCGCGGCGCACCGTCGTTCTGGGGTGATGCCGAGCAACCGCGCTATGTGAAGCCGCCGATGATTCCGGGGCATGAGTTCGTCTGCCGCGTGGTTGCCCTCGGCCCGGGTGCAGAAAAACGTGGCGTGACGGTCGGCGACCGAGTGATCTCCGAGCAGATCGTGCCGTGCTGGGGCTGCCGTTTCTGCAACCACGGCCAGTACTGGATGTGCCAGAAGCACGACCTGTATGGCTTCCAGAACAACGTGCAGGGCGCCATGGCCCAATACATGATCTTCACCAAGGAAGGCATCATCCACAAAGTGCCGGAATCCATCGCCCCGGATGAGGCGATTCTGATCGAGCCGCTGGCCTGCTCGCTGCACGCGGCCGAACGCGCGAATGTCGACCATGACGATGTGGTGGTAGTCGCCGGCGCCGGCACCTTGGGCCTGGGCATCATTGGTGCGGTGCGCTTGCGCAACCCGAAAAAACTCATCGTGCTGGACATGAAACCCGAACGCGCCGCCCTCGCCCTGCGCATGGGCGCCGACGAGGTGTGGAACCCGGCTGAAGTCGACGTGATGGCCAAAATTCGCGAAATCACCGACGGTTATGGTTGCGACATTTATATCGAAGCCACCGGGCACCACAAAGCGGTGAACCAGGGCCTGGCGATGCTGCGCAAGCTGGGACGTTTCGTCGAATTCAGCGTGTTCAATGACGAGGCCACGGTAGATTGGTCGATCATCGGCGACCGCAAGGAATTGGATATTTTGGGTTCACACCTGGGGCCGTACATGTACCCGCGCGCCATCGACTTTATCGGCAACCGCAAGATCGACATGCGCGATGTGGTGACTCACAAGTTTGCGTTGGCGGACTTCAAGGAAGCGTTTGCGGTGATGGAGCGTGGGGACAAGTCGCTCAAAGTCGTCCTCGAACCTTAAGAACACTCCCACATTAGATTGTTGTTGCCCTTCAAGAACAAGAACAGGAACCCGCGTTATGAACCGAGTCATCAACGATCCGGACCAAGTGGTCGAGGACATGCTGCGCGGCATCCTGGTCGCGCACCCCGAGCTGCGCCAATTCGAAACCAACCCACGGGTCATCACCAAGGCCAGGCCCTCGGCAGCCGACCATGTCGGCATTGTCACCGGCGGCGGCTCCGGCCATGAACCGGCGTTCCTCGGCTACGTCGGCCCGGGCCTGGTGGACGCCGTGGCCGTCGGCGAGATTTTCTCCTCGCCCACCGCCAAGAGCTTTTTTGACGCCTTCCGCGCCGCCGACCATGGCGCGGGCGTGGCCTGCCTGTACGGCAACTACGCCGGCGACAACATGAACGTAAAGCTGGCGATGAAAATGGCCGCCAGCAAAGACATGCGCATCCGCACCGTGGTCGCCAATGACGACGTGGCTTCCGCGCCCAAGACCGATATCGCCAAGCGCCGTGGCGTGGCCGGCGAAATCTTCATGTGGAAGATCGGCGGCGCTGCGGCCGCCCAGCATTACGACCTGGACGGCGTGATTCGCGTCGCGCAGAAAACCGTGGATAACTGCCGCTCCATCGGCATCGGCCTCACGCCCTGCACCATCGCCGCCGTGGGCAAGCCGAACTTCCAGATTCCCGACGGGCAGATGGAACTGGGCATCGGCCATCACGGCGAACCGGGCATTGAAGTGATCGCCATCGAACCGGCCGCCGCCATGGCCGAGCGCATGCTCGCGCCGATCCTGGCCGACCGCGATTTCAGCCAGGACGACAGCGTAGTGGTGCTGGTCTCGGGCCTGGGCGCCACGCCGGTGATGGAGCTGTATGTGTTCTACGCCGAGGTCGAAAGCCAACTCAAGGCCAAGGGTTTGAAGATTCACCGTTGCTACGTCGGCAACTACTTCACCTCCCTGGAAATGATGGGCGTGACCCTGACCCTGCTCGGCCTCGACGCCGAGCTTAAAACCCTGATCGACCAACCCTGCCGTTCCATCGGCATGACCCAGGCGGAGTGAACCATGAGCCAGCACTTTTCCACCCGCGACGGCAGCGCCATTGTCGCTGACCTGGTCAGCGTGATCGTGGCCAACCGTGAATACCTCAGTGAAATCGACGGCGCCATTGGCGACGGCGACCACGGCATCAACATGGCCAAGGGCTTTGCCCATTGCGGGCGCAGCCTCGAAGGCCGCCAACTGACCCTGGCCGAAGCCCTGGATGAACTGACCCTAAGCCTGATGGAAGGCATCGGCGGTTCCATGGGGCCGCTGTATGGCAGCCTGTTTATCGGCATGGCCGACGAAGTGCGCAGCAGCGAGGCGATCGACGCGGCAACCTTTGCTCACCTGTTGCGCGGCGGTTTGACCTCGTTGCAGGACATCACCGAAGCGGGCGTGGGCGACAAGTGTCTGATGGACACGCTGATCCCGGCGGTTGAAGCCTTTGAGCGTGCGCAGGCCAGTGGCGCGTCCTTCAGTGATGCACTGCAGGCGATGAAAACCGCAGCGTCACAGGGGCGTGATTCGACCAAAGACCTGATCGCCAAAATCGGCCGCGCCAGCCGCCTGGGCGAGCGCTCGCTGGGGGTACTGGATGCCGGGGCGGTGTCGTGCTGTCTGATACTTACGCGCCTGGCCGACTCCGTGCAGCCACGGCTGACTGCCTGACCTGCTGGATATACCGCGCCACCGCCGGCGCTTTTTCAAAGCGCCGGTGAATCAGCGACAGCCACGATGAAGCCTCGTTACCCTGAATCGTACGGTACACCACGCCTGGCAAACTCACGTGCCCGACCATAGACGCCGGCACCACCGCCACGCCCTGCCCTAACGACACCAATGCCACCACTGCGACCAGGCCGCCCGGCTGCGGCCCCAGGCTCGGCGCGAAACCACCCTGCGCCGCCACCTGCAAAGTGCCGCTGATTTGTTCCGGCAATATAAACGTCTCGTTTTGCAGGTGTTCGCAGCCGATGGCCCTTAGCCCCAACAACCAGGAATCCTGAGGCAGCGCCAACACAAAGCCTTCGCTGTCCAGGCGCACCGCCTCCACACCGTCGGGCAAGGTCATGGGCGAGCGGATATAGCCGATGTCATAACGCCCGTCGGCCACCGCACCGGGCAAGGACGCCATGGCGCATTCGCGCACATTCACGCTCACATCGGGAAACGCCTGGCTGAACGCCTGCATCTGTTTTTGCAGCAGCCCCGAATACACCGCCGACGCCACATAGCCCAATTCGATATGCCCGATGTCTCCCCGCCCGGCGCGCTGGGCGTTGCGTTGGGCGAACTCGAACTGGCGCACGGTGGCTTCGGCCTCAATCAACAACGCCGCGCCGGCTTCGGTAAGGCTGACTTCCCGTTGCTGACGGATAAACAGGCGCGTGCCCAGTGAGGCTTCCATGTCCTGGATCTGGCGACTCAAGGTCGGCGGTGCGATGCCCAGTTGCTCAGCCGCGCGGGTGAAATTGCGCTGCCTGGCGACGGAGAGGAAGTAGCGGAAATGGCGGATTTCCATTATTGCATTAGCTCAAAGGTAATGAAGTTCAGGGTTCCAGCTAATAAAACCGAGCATGGCCGGAGATAAGCTCAACGTACTCCAACACTAGAGAGCCCTTACGATGCACGTCAACTGTCTTTCCCGTATTACCTGTAAGGCAATCAAGCCATGAGCCGGGTCAGCCCGCGCCTCACCCTGCTGACCGCCTCCGGCGTCTGCTCGCTGATCGTGCTCGACACCAATATCGTCGCCGTCACCCTGCCGAGCATTGCGCGCGACCTGGGGGCGAACTTCGCCGATATTGAGTGGGTGGTCAGCGCCTACATGCTGGCGTTCGCCGCGTTATTGCTGCCCGCCGGCAGCATCGCCGACCGCTTTGGCCGCAAGCGGTCGCTGATCTGGGGCTTGAGCATTTTTATCCTTGCCTCACTGGGCTGCGGCGCTGCACCGAATGCGTTGTTCCTGGACATTGCCCGCGCTGTAAAAGGCGTCGGCGCAGCCTTGCTGCTGACCGCTGCCCTGGCCTCCATCGGCCACACCTTTCACGATGAAGTCGAGCGTGCCAAAGCCTGGGCGTTCTGGGGCGCGTGCATGGGCGTGGCGATGACCGCCGCGCCGACACTGGGCGGCGTGATCACCCAGTACCTGGGCTGGCGCTGGATCTTCTACCTCAACCTGCCGGTGGGCCTGGGGTTGATGGCGCTGGTGCTGCGGGCGATTCCCGAATCACGCGACACTCAATCGGCACGCCTGGACCCGTGGGGCAGCCTGGCCTTCAGTGCCAGCTTGCTGTGCCTGATCTGGGGTTTGATCGAGGCCAATCGCATCGGCTGGGACAGCCCGCTGACCTACGCGCGCCTGATTGGCGGCGCAATGTTGCTGGGGGTGTTTGTGCTGGTCGAACGTGTGCAACAGCGGCCCATGGTCGACTTGCAACTGTTCCGGCACCCGCGTTTTATCGGCGCGCTGCTGGGGATGTTTGCCTACGCCGGGTGCGCCCAGGTGATGATGACGTTGCTGCCGTTTTATCTGCAAAACGGGCTGGGTTTCTCCGCTGTCGCCTCGGGCCTGGGTATGTTGCCATTTGCCCTGACCATGCTTATTTGCCCACGCATCGGTGCACGGCTGGCCGGGCGTTTTGCGCCAGCAACGATGATGGCAACCGGTTTGACCCTGGTGGGCTGCGGCAACCTGTTAAGCGCATGGGCGGTGAATGCGGGCGGTTATCTGCCCTTCGCGCTGGCGATTGCCGTGACCGGTGCCGGTGCGGGCCTGCTCAATGGCGACACGCAGAAAAACATCATGGCCTGTGTGCCGCGTGACCGTGCGGGCATGGCGTCGGGCATGAGTACCACCATGCGCTTCAGCGCGATCATGCTGGCCATCGGCGTGTATGGGGCGCTGCTCAGCAGCCATGGCGAGCAGTTGCTGAGCACGAGTATCGACCCGCAATGGCAGGCGCAGGTGGCGGGGATTGCATCGCGAGTGGTGGCCGGGGATATGCCGGCGGCGATGGGCATGCTGCCGGAACCGGCACGAAGGGTGGTGCAACCGTTGGCGCAGCAGGCGTTTGTGGGTGGGTTCAGCGGGGTGTTGTGGGTGGCGGGGCTGTTGGGTTTGCTGGGGGCTTTGGTGGTGGGGACGCTGATGCGAAAGCCGATTCCCGCCCCCACCAACAACTAAATGTGGGAGCGGGCTTGCTCGCGAAAGCAGTGTGCCAGTCACCACGTGTATCAACTGAACCACCGCATTCGCGAGCAAGCCCGCTCCCACACTGGGATCACCTACCGTCTGTAGTTACCAGAACCGCTGCTGGGTCAACCGGCTCCACCAGGTCAGCAACACACGGTCCACCGAGCCGCTGGCCGCCAGGCCCACGCGTTCCTGCAGGCTTTTACGCTCGGCGTAGTGCAGGTGGAACACCTCGGCCGTCTTGGCCTTGGTCGCCAGGTATTCGTCGCTGGTTTGCAGTTCGTCGACCAGTTGTTTATCGAGCGCTGCAACACCCAGCCACACTTCTCCGGTCGCGACGTCATCGATGGCCAGCTGCGGGCGATAGCGCGACACAAAGTTCTTGAACAACTGATGGGTGATGTCCAGGTCTTCCTGGAACTTCTCCCGGCCCTTCTCGGTGTTTTCGCCAAACACGGTGAGGGTGCGTTTGTATTCACCGGCGGTCAGCACTTCAAAGTCGATGTCGTGCTTTTTCAGCAGGCGGTTGACGTTGGGCAGCTGCGCCACCACACCAATGGAGCCGAGGATGGCAAAGGGTGCGCTGATGATCTTCTCGCCAATGCACGCCATCATGTAGCCGCCGCTGGCTGCCACCTTGTCGATGCACACGGTCAGCGGCACGCCGGCCTGACGGATACGCGCCAGCTGCGATGAGGCCAGGCCATAGCTGTGCACCATGCCGCCGCCGCTTTCCAGGCGCAGCACCACTTCGTCTTTCGGCGTGGCCAGGCTCAACAGCGCGGTGATTTCATGGCGCAGGCTCTCGGTGGCCGAGGCCTTGATGTCGCCGTCAAAATCCAGCACAAACACCCGTGGCTTGGCCTCGGGCTTCTTCTTGCTGTTCTTCTTTTCGGTCTTGCTTTCGGACTTGCGCAGGGCCTTGAGCTGGTCCTTGTCGAGCAGGCTCGATTCGAGGCGTTCACGCAGGCCTTTGTAGAAATCATTAAGCTTGCTGACCTGCAATTGGCCGGCGGATTTGCGCCGCCCCTTGCTGCGCAGCGCGGCGAAACTGATCAGTACCACCACAATAGCGACCACCAGGGTGACGGTCTTCGCCAGAAAGCTCGCGTATTCAGCCAAAAAATCCATATGTCTCCTTAAAAAAGCACGGCGCCAGGCGCGGATGGCCCAGCATACCGACGGCACCGCCTTCGGACCAGTGCTCAAACCGCCAGCAGTCGGCCTCTAACGCGCTTTTAAAACAAGCGTATGTTTTTTCATTGACAGCTCCCTGCCATCCTCATAATCTCGCCTGACTTTCAACGTACCGGGAAAACGGACGTGGGCAGCATCTACATGATTCGACATGGCCAGGCCTCCTTCGGTGCAGACGACTATGACGTCCTGTCGCCCGTCGGCGTGGAGCAAGCACAGGTACTCGGTCGCCACCTGGCCGACCTGGGCCTCACGTTCGACCGTTGTGTCTCGGGCGACCTGCGTCGCCAGCAACACACCGCCACCGCCGCATTCGATCAATACCGCACCCTCGGCCTGCCAGCCCCAACGCTGGAAATCGACACGGCCTTCAACGAGTTCGACGGCGAAGCGATCATCCGCGCCCTGCTCCCCGACCTGCTGAGCACCGAGCCCCACGCCGTGGATATCCTGCGCAACGCTGCGCAAAACCGCAGTGAGTTCCAGCGCATTTTCGCCCTGATCATCGAGCGCTGGCTGGCCGGCACCTACGACCCGCCTGGGCTGGAAAGCTGGCTGGGCTTCGTGGAGCGTGTACAGGGTGGCCTGCAACGCATTCTGGAAGCGGCCGACAACAGCGACAAGATCGCCGTGTTTACTTCCGGCGGCACCATCACCGCCCTGCTCCACCTGATTACCCGAATGCCTGCCGCGCAGGCCTTCGAACTGAACTGGCAAATTGTTAACACCTCGCTCAACCAGCTGAAATTCCGTGGTCGCGAGGTGGCACTGGCTTCCTTCAACAGTCATACCCACTTGCAACTGTTGAAGGCGCCGCAGCTCATCACCTTCCGATGAATTGCGGCCAACCGTGACCCCAAGGTCACTGGACTCTACCTTAAAGGATCGAAACCATGACTGACGTAGCCAAAGCTGTAGAAGCAATGAAAGCCAAATTCAACCCGGCCGCTGCCGACGGCCTGGACCTGGTGTTCGGTTTCCGTATCGACGACACCCAGAACTTCTCGCTGGTGGTGAAAAACAACACCTGCGAACTGCTGGAAGGCGAAAACCCTGACGCCCAAGTTACTCTGGTGATGGACGCCGAGACCATGAAAGGCATCGTCGATGGTTCCACCGACGGCATGCAGGCCTTCATGGGCGGCAAGCTGCGCACCGAAGGCGACATGATGCTGGCCATGAAACTGAGCGAGCTGTTCCCGGCCTGATAACGCCGCGCTCAAAAAAATCCCGCCTTCCGGCGGGATTTTTCGTTCAGCCGGCTTCGCGGTCAGCGGGTATTGGCATTATCCATTTCTTCGAACGTGTCCATGTACGCAGGGTCATTACCGTCGTTTTCACGAATCACACGCCCTTCATACTCGGCGGTGATTTCACCGGTATTGACGTCAAGCCCAACCACGATCACCAGCTTGTATTTGCCCACTTGCAAGTACATGTCATAGAGGTCCCGAGGTTCATCGGGCGCCATAAAAAAGCTGTAGCTGTAACGTAAGCGCCTGGTTAACACGGGCCACTGTGCTTCAAACGTGCGGGAATCGAAGGATGGGAGCACATCGCTGATTCCACGCAGCGCAGCCTCGACCAGTTGGTCATTGTCCTTGGCCTTGAAGACCACCGGATGCGTGCGAGTCATCGACCGCATCGGGTTGGGAACAATATCCGTTTCAAGGCGGTACATGCCGCTGCTGAACCATTTTGTTGCATCGAAGGTGTCGTCACCTTTCTCGCATTCGCGGCAATGCATCATCAGCGGGGCCGCGGCGCTTTCTCGGGAATACAGTGAAGTGATGGACACACCGAAGGTGATCAGCAATGCCCACAATAGGCCTGCACTGCCAACTCGCGCGATAACATTCGCCATCGTCTACATCCTTGTCTGGAGGGGCGGCGAATTTACCTGCAATTTCGCAAACAATGTAGTTTTAATGTGGGGGCTGGCTTGTCGGGTCGCCGCATCGCTGCGATAGCGGTGAACCCGACGACATTGATGCAGACAGTGCCGACGCCATCGCAGGCAAGCCAGCTCCCACAGAAAAGCTTGTCAGTGGTGCGGCTTAGCTTTTGGGCTGCAGCAACAACGCCACCAACGCACTCCACCCCGTCTGATGCGACGCCCCCAGGCCACGCCCGGTTTCGCCATGGAAATACTCATGAAACAACACCAGATCGCGACTGGCCGGGTCTGCTTCCAATTGCGCATAACCTGCCATCGATGGGCGCAGGCCATTTTCATCGCGTAAAAACAAGCGCGTGAGGCGCTGGCTGAGGCTGTCGGCCACTTCTTCAAGGGACGCCAGATAACCACTGCCCGTCGGGTACTCCACCGAGAAATTATCCGCGTAGTAGCGGTGAAACTCGCGCAACGATTCGATCAACATGTAGTTCACCGGCATCCACAACGGCCCGCGCCAATTGGAGTTGCCGCCGTACAAGCGTGAGTCGGACTCGCCGGGCTGGTAACGCGCACACAGGGTGTCGCCATTCATCTTCAGCGCCAATGGCTGTTCGGCAAAGGCCTTGGATAACGAGCGCACGCCAAACGTCGACAGAAACTCCTGGTCATCGAGCATGCGCCGCAGCAGGTCCTTGGTGCGCTCGCCACGCAGCAAGGCGAGCAACAGGCGGTTGCCCTGCCCCGGTTCGTTCCAGCGCGACACCAGCTTGGCCAGGTCCGGCCGGTGTTTCATAAAGCCCAGCAGTCGCTCACGCAAGCCTTGCAGCCCTTCATGCTCGCGTTGCTCCAGCACCAACACGGCAAACAATGGCATCAGGCCGACGATGGAGCGCAGGCGCACCGGCTCGCTCTGGCCGTCCGGGCGGTGCAGCACATCGTAGAAGAACTGGTCTTGCTCATCCCACAAGCCTTCGGCGCTGTCGTCGACGCGGTTGATCGCGCCGGCGATGTAGAGGAAGTGCTCGAAAAACTTCACCGCGATATCCACGTACACAACATTGCGCTTGGCCAGTTCCAGGCCGATGCGCATCAGGTCCAGGGCATACGCCGCGACCCACGCGGTGCCGTCGGCCTGATCCAGCTGGTAGCCCGGCGGCAAGGTGGCCGAGCGGTCGAACAAGGCGATGTTGTCCAGACCCAGGAAGCCGCCCTGGAACAGGTTGCGGCCCTCGGCGTCCTTGCGGTTGACCCACCAGGAAAAATTCAGCAGCAGCTTGTGGAAAATCCGCTCGAGAAAGTCCATGTCACCCACGCCGGTCAGCGCCTTTTCCTGCTGATACACGCGCCAACTGGCCCAGGCGTGTACCGGCGGGTTGGCGTCGTCGAAGCGCCATTCATACGCCGGCAGCTGGCCATTGGGGTGCATAAAGCGATCTTTGACCAGCAACAACAACTGTTGCTTGGCATACCCCGGATCAATCAACGCCATCGCCACGGCCTGGAAGCCCTGGTCCCAGGACGCGTACCACGGGTATTCCCAGGTGTCGGGCATGGACAAAATGTCGAAGTTCGACAGGTGCCGCCAATGGGTATTGCGGATATGCAGGCGTTCGGGCGGCGGCGCGGGTTGGGCCGGGTCGCCGTCGAGCCACTGGTTTACATCAAAGTAGTAGAGCTGCTTGGACCACAGCAGCCCGGCCAGGGCCTGGCGCTGCACATTGCGCGCGTCATCATCGGCAATGCCTTGCTGCAAGGCGGCGTAGAAGTCGTCCGCCTCTTGGCGGCGCAGCGCGAACAGCTTGCGTGCATTGACCTGGGGCGCGTCCACCGGCGCGAACCGCAGGTACAGGGTTTTGCTCTCCTGGCCCGCCAGTTCGAGGATGAAACGCGCGGCGACCTTGGTGCCCACGTCCCGGCGGATTGCCGAGTCTGCGCCACCCACCACGTAATCGTTGATGCCATCCTTGAATGGCCCCGGCGCCGGTTGCCCATCGAGCTTGGGGAAGTTGCTTTCGTTTTCGCAGAACAGCCACTCCAGGCCGTCCTGGCCCCAGGCGCTGAGGTGGCGATCGGTCAGCTCATGGTGCCGGGCCAGTACCCGCTCACCGTCCATGCGCAACTGCGGCTTGGGCGCGTCAAAGGTCCAGCTCCAGTCATTACGCGCCCACAGTTGAGGCAGCACCTGCACACGCGTCGGCTGGTCCGCGCGGTTGTGCACGGTGACGCGCATGAAAATATCGTCGGGCTGATGCTTGGCGTATTCGACCGTTACATCACAGTAGCGGTTGTCTTCGAACACGCCGGTGTCGAGCACTTCGTACTCGGCATCCTCAAGCCCGCGGCGGGCGTTTTCGGCGAGCAGGTCGGCATAGGGAAAAGGCGCATGCGGGTATTTGTAGAGCATGCGCATATAGGCATGGCTGGGCACGCCGTCGACGAAAAAGTACAGCTCCTTGACGTCTTCGCCGTGGTTGCCCTCGGCGTTGTTGAGGCCGAACAGGCGCTCCTTGAGGATGCTGTCACGCTCGTTCCACAGCGCCAGACCCAGGCACCAGCGCTGCGCCTTGTCGCTGAAACCCGCCAGGCCGTCCTCGCCCCAACGGTAGGCGCGGCTGCGGGCGTGTTCGTGGGGGAAGTAGGCCCAGGCATCGCCATCGGCGCTGTAGTCTTCGCGCACCGTGCCCCATTGGCGTTCACTTAAATACGGGCCCCACTCGCGCCAATGCTCGGCGTCCTGGGCGGCCAGGCGCTGGCCTTCAATAGTTGCAAGGATGTTGGTTGCGGGCGTGGCCGTCATTGGGTCCTCCATCACTGACACAGTGGGGGCAGTGTAGAACCCATCCGTGCGCGGATGCACATGAAGTCGTGTTCGCGCGCGCAAAAAAAGAGGCCGCTGTTCAGGCGGCCTCCGTTTGTCGCGGCGCGAGCTTAGAAGATCGCGTAGGTGTAGTTGAAGATCAGGCGCGTCTGGTCCTGGTCTGCGGTGCCGGTGTTGTGACCTTTATAGGTACCGGTACGGAAGGTGGTGCCGAAGCCTTTGAGCGGGCCTTGCTGCACCACGTAGTCGAGGCGGAAGTCGGTTTCGTTTTCTTTCTGATCCGACCCACCGGCCACTTTGGACTTGATGCCCGTGCCGTCCAGGTACGCCACGGAGGCTTTCAAACCTGGTACAAAGGCCTTGAAGTCATAGGAGTACTGGCCAAAATTGACCTGCTCACCCGCGCGGGAGAACTGGCCCACCACCGCGTCGGTGAACAGGTAGAAGTCGCTGCCGCCCGCGCCTTGTGCGTTTGGATCAGCGATGCTGCCCTGGTTGACCCAGACGAAGCCGCCGTCATCGCTCACACCGATGTGACCGAGCATCAGGCTGCTGCCGCCCAACTGGTAGGTAAACGCGGCGCTGTAGGTTTTGTTGTCCACTTCGCCGGCGTGCTTGGCGTAGCCGCCGTTGTTGTTGAACTGGTAGCCGGCGTCACCATTTTTGCCGTCGCTGGTGCTGTCGAAGTAACGCAGGTCAGTCTTGAACGACTGGTCGTTGCCCAATGGCAGCACGTGAACCAGGCCGAAGTAGTTCTGTTTGTAGAAGTCTTGCAGGTCGGCGTAGTAGTACTGCAACGTCAGGTTTTTAGCGATGGCGTTGTCGGACGAGCCAAACGGTTTGTAGTCCACACCGCCGAACTTGAAGCTGTCGCTGTCGCGGGTACCGCCGGCAACGCTCAAGCCCGTGGCGTTGCTGGAAGCACGGCCTTCGGCACGGTTGAGCTCACCACCGGTGAAGGTCACGTTAGGAATGTCGTTGGAGGTCAGGATGCCGCCGTCAAAGGTCTGCGGCGCCACACGGCTGTCGTTGGAGACCAGGATAGGCAACACCGGGGCCAAACCGCCACCGACGTGCAACTCGGTCTGGGAAATGCGGAATTTCACGTTACCCGCAGCGCGACCGAAACTGTCGGCGGGTTCGGTGCCGTTGTTTTTGGTCGGGAAAAAGCTGTTGCCGTTACCCGCCAGGCCCGGGCCTGCGGCGTGGCCGTCGCCACCGTCCAGACGCAAGGCGCCGAACGCCATCACGTCGAAACCGACGCCGAGGGTGCCTTGGGTGTAACCGGATTTGTAGTCAAAACGCAGCAAGGTCGCAGTTTCGCGCAGATCGTTGTTGGTGCCCGAACGGTTGTCGGCGCTGTAATACATGGTCCGCGAACTGACAGCCGCATGGCTGTCTTCAAGAAAACCGCTGTGCCCCGTGCCCGTGCCCAGAGAACCGAGCCCGAAGTCATCAGCGCACGCGTGTTGCGCGAGCAACGCTGCGGTGATGGATAACGCCAGTGTAGAAATTTTCATGTGTAACAGCCCCTAAACATTTTTTTATGTGCGTTGTGTGCAAACGGCGTTTTCATCCCTACAAACGTAACGATTGTTTCATGAGGACCGGGGCGCGCCTCGTGAAGAATTAGTTAGGAAAGTACCCATGAAAATGAAATTTTCCTGGCGCCGATTTTTGTCATATTTGCGTCATTTCATTCATTTGCAGAATGAAGTCCTGAGGATTCTTCGTTTGCCAGCCCCCTTAAAGCCCAACAGAATCCAGAGAAAGGCCGCACCCTCACCACCGTGTTCAGGAATTTTTCTATGCCAGGCGCCGCGTATGTCAGCCCCGACGAGATTCGCAAAGACTTTTCCAGGGCCATGTCCGACATGTACCGAGATGAAGTTCCGCTTTACGGCGCGCTGATGGAGCTGGTGGCCGAAACCAATACGCGGGTGCTGGAGAGTGATTCCGGCCTGGCCAAACACTTGCAACGCACCGGTGAAATGGATCGCCTCGCCATGGAACGCCACGGCGCCATCCGCCTGGGCACCGCCCATGAGCTGGCCACCATCGGCCGTCTGTTTGCGGTGATGGGCATGCAGCCGGTGGGCTATTACGACCTCACACCCGCCGGTGTGCCGGTGCATTCCACGGCCTTTCGCGCCGTGCATGAACAGGCGTTGCAGGCCAGCCCGTTCCGCGTCTTTACCTCCTTGCTACGCCTGGAATTGATCGAAAACCTCGAGCTGCGCGCCTTCGCCGAAAGCGCCCTGGCCAAACGCTCGATTTTCACCCCTGGCGCCTTGGCGCTGATCGCGCAAGCCGAACGCGACGGCGGCCTCAACGCCGCGGATGCCCAAGTGTTTATCCGCGAGGCTCTGGAAACCTTCCGTTGGCACCACACCGCCACCGTGACCGGCGCCCAGTACCAGCAACTGAGCAACCAGCATCGCCTGATTGCTGACGTGGTGGCGTTCAAAGGCCCGCACATCAATCACCTGACGCCACGTACCCTGGACATCGACCAAGTGCAGGCCGCCATGCCCGGCCAAGGCATCACGCCCAAAGCCGTGATAGAAGGTCCGCCACGGCGCCAGTGCCCGATACTGCTGCGCCAGACCAGCTTCAAGGCCCTCGACGAGCCCATCGCGTTTACCGATGCAAAAGGCAGCCACAGCGCGCGCTTCGGCGAAATAGAACAACGGGGTGTGGCGTTGACGCCAAAGGGTCGCGCCCTGTACGACCAGTTGCTGAACGCGGCGCGCGACGAACTGGGCGCCTTCCCGAATGAGGGCAACGCTGCACGTTACGTCGAATTGATGGCGCAGCATTTCCAGGCCTTCCCCGATAACCACGCGCAGATGCGTGAACAGGAACTGGCGTATTTTCGCTACTTCGTCACCGAGCAAGGCTTGGCGGCACGCGGCCAGGCCGGTCAGCCGCAAACGTTGGAGGCCTTGATGGCGGCCGGGCACGTGGCGGTGGAGCCTTTGGTGTATGAGGATTTTCTGCCGGTGAGTGCGGCGGGGATTTTCCAGTCGAACCTGGGCGATGCCGCGCAAAGTCACTACGCAGCCCATTCGAACCAGGCTCAATTCGAGCAGGCACTGGGCCGTCGGACGATTGATGAATTGAAGCTGTATGCCGAGACGCAGCAGCGCTCCATGGATGAATGCATCCAGGCGCTGCGTGCATAAGAAAGGATGCCCGCCCGGCTCAGCAGCGCAATCCTTGCGCCGCGACAGTCCCCAGAGCCGGGTGGACGGCCGGCATCATAAGCAGTGAAACGCCGGCTGTCGCTCAGACAATTCTGAACAAATATGTCCGCGTCCTGTAGGACGCTTTATTGCAGCAAGTCCCTGATTTCGTCTTTAACCAACAGGCGTTTATCCTTCAGCTTCTTCAACGCCTCATCACTGCCGGATGCCTTTTCGGCGCTCACCACCTGCTCATCGACGGTGTTGTACTTATCAAACAGCGCGTTCAAATGGGGATTTTTCGCCCGACGCCCGTCGACCTCTTCCTTGCTCAAACCCAAATCCTGATACAGGTCGTGTTTCACTGGCATGGAGTACCTCCGCAAGTTGATCAATGGCCTACGCCTTGAAACTAGCCCATTCCAAGGGGTCTTGTCATGTCTTGGGTCAAGGCGGTCCCGTTCGTCGTAATGCCCACGATGGGATCAAACCTTTGCCGTGCCCTGCCCTCCACTGTAGATCGCCACCCGAGGGAGAACGGTTTCATGACTCACGCTGCCACTGCTGTCGACACCCAATGCATCAACACCATTCGCACCCTGGCCATGGACGCCGTGCAAAAGGCCAACTCCGGCCACCCCGGCACGCCCATGGGACTGGCACCGGTGGGCTACACGCTGTGGAGCCGCTTCCTGCGTTACCACCCCGAACACCCGGATTGGCCTAACCGCGACCGCTTTGTGTTGTCGGTGGGGCACGCTTCGATGCTGTTGTATTCGCTGCTGCACCTGGCCGGTGTGGTTGAGATTGATGCCCACGGCAAGCGCTCCGGCCAGCCGGCGATCAGCCTGGACGACATCAAGCAATTCCGGCAGATGAGCTCCAAAACCCCCGGCCACCCCGAGTACCGCATGACCACCGGCGTGGAAACCACCACCGGCCCGCTGGGCCAGGGCTGCGCCAACAGCGTCGGCATGGCCATGGCCGAACGCTGGCTGGGCAAGCGCTTTAACCGCGACGGCCAGGTGCTGTTCGACTACAACGTCTACACCCTGTGCGGTGATGGCGACATGATGGAAGGCATCAGCAGCGAAGCGGCGTCGATGGCCGGGCACTTGAAGCTCGATAACCTGTGCTGGATCTACGACAACAACACCATCAGCATCGAAGGCCACACCGAGCTGGCGTTCAGCGAAGACGTGATCAAGCGCTTCCAGGCCTATGGCTGGCACACCTTGCACGTTACCGATGCCAACGACCTGCAAGCCCTGAGCGCAGCGTTGGAGACCTTCCAGGCCAACACCGGCGCGCCGACCCTGATTGTGGTCGACAGCGTGATCGGCTACGGCTCACCGCACAAACACAACACCGCCGCCGCCCATGGCGAGCCATTGGGCGAGGAAGAAATCCGTTTGACCAAAGAGGCCTACGGCTGGCCGCAGGATTCCAGCTTCCTGGTGCCAGACGACGCGCGCACGGTGCTGCGCGATGCGCTGCTGGAACGCAGCCAGCCGCTGTATGAAACCTGGCAGCAACACTTGGCGCAGCTGGAGCAGTACGAACCGGAGCTGGCCGATGAATTGCGCCGCATGCGCGCCGGCGAAATGCCGGAGCACTGGCAGGACGAATTGCCCGGCTTCGACACCGACGCCAAAGGCGTGGCCAGCCGCGCCGCCGGCGGCGAGGTGCTGAATGCCTTCGCGCAACAAATCCCCTGGCTGCTGGGCGGCTCGGCGGACTTGTCGCCGTCGACCAAGACCAACCTCACCTTCGACGGCGCCGGGCGGTTCAGTGCCGATGACTACAGCGGGCGCAACCTGCACTTCGGCATCCGCGAACACGCCATGGGCGCGATTGCCAATGGCATGGCGCTGTCCTACCTGCGGCCGTACACCTCGACCTTCCTGGTGTTCAGCGACTACATGAAACCACCGATCCGCCTGGCGGCAATCATGGAACTGCCGGTGGTGTTTGTGTTTACCCATGACTCGATTGGCGTGGGTGAAGACGGCCCGACGCACCAGCCCATCGAACACCTGACACAACTGCGCGCCACACCGGGGTTGCTGACCCTGCGCCCAGGCGATGCCAACGAAACGCTGGAACTGTGGAAGGTGGCCCTGGCGCAAACCCATCGGCCGAGCTGCGTGGTGCTGTCGCGCCAGGCGTTGCCGACCTTGGATCGCACAAAGTATGCGGCGGCGTCTGGGGCGGCCAAGGGCGCTTATGTGTTGGCGGGTGCTGATAAACCTGAGGTGCTGCTGTTGGCGACGGGCAGTGAGGTGAGCCTGGCGGTGGCGGCTTATGAGCAGTTGCAAGCTGAAGGCATTGCCGCTCAGGTTGTATCGATGCCCAGCTGGGAATTGTTTGAAGACCAGGATCAGACGTATCGCGACAGTGTCTTGCCGCCCGCGGTAAAAGCCCGTGTGGTAGTGGAACAAGCTGGGCCCCTGGGTTGGGACCGCTATGTCGGGCAGACTGGCGCTAAAGTGGTGATGAACAGCTTTGGCGCGTCGGCACCGTTGGCCAAGTTGCAGGAGAAGTTTGGGTTTACGGTGGAGAATGTGGTGAAGCAGGCCAAGGAGCAGATTCGCCTGGTTGGGCGTTGAGGGGGCATATCCGTTATTTAGGTAACGGCGGCTTATGGTTCCGCCCTGACGGCGGCTCACTTTTTGAGGGACCAAAAAGTAAGCAAAAAGTCCTCGCCCCAACACTCGGTGCCTCGCTGTGGCTCGGCATGCCCGCAATCCGCCAGTGATTTGGGGGGCCGCCGCCACGCGCCATCCATGGCGCGGGGCGGCTAAACCGGCATCCCTGCCGGTTTACCCCCCAAATCACTGTCGAATTGCGGCCATCGTGTTTGACGGGGCGATTTCAGATCAAGATCAAAAGCGCAGATCAAAAGACCGCTGACTTCGTCAACGAAAAGGATGTAAGGGCCGGAGCAACAGCAACAGCAACAGCAACAGCAACAGCAACAGCAACAGCA
>NZ_FNOX01000009.1:151326-231005 GCF_900107155.1 Pseudomonas salomonii | reverse complement strand
AGCAACAGCAACAGCAACAGCAACAGCAACAGCAACAGCAACAGCAGAGCCATACTCGGTCAAAGGTGGGAGCGGGCTTGCTCGCGAATGCGGTGTGTCAGAGACAGATGAATTGACTGACCCACCGCATTCGCGAGCAAGCCCGCTCCCACATTTAGACCGCGTTGCATCAGGTAGATAGGCTGTTGCTTTGCACTTGATCTGGCTTTTGATTCAACCACTCAGGTCGGCTTTCAGGCCGCCGTGCTCTGCTTTTGATCTGAGGCGCCCCGTTAACCACGATGGCCGAACGCAGGCGGGGCACCGAGTGGTGGGGCACAGACCTTTCGGTTACTTTTGGCTGGGCCGGCATTCCGGGCGTTTGCCAAAAGTGACCCGCTGTAAGAGCGGAACCATAGGCCGCCGTTACCGCAGCAACGGATATGTACACCGACAAACCGCCATCACAGGCAAGCCAGCTCCCACAGTTAATCGGCGTTGAAACTTACACCAACTCCCGCGCCAAAAACGGTGCAGTGCGACTGGCCTTGCTCTTGGCCACCTTCTGCGGCGTACCACGAGCCACCACCTTCCCGCCCAAATCCCCCGCCCCCGGCCCAATATCAATCACCCAGTCCCCCTGGGCCACCACGCGCATCTCATGCTCCACCACGACCACCGTGTGCCCCGCATCCACCAGATGATTAAGCTGACTCAGCAAACGGTCCACATCCCGAGGATGCAAACCCGTAGTCGGCTCATCCAACACATACAACGTCGCGCCTCTGGCATTACGTTGCAACTCGGTCGCCAACTTGATCCGCTGCGCCTCACCGCCGGACAGCTCGGTCGCCGGCTGCCCCAGACGCAGATACCCCAAACCGATATCCCGCAACACTTGCAACGAACGCAACACCCCAGGCTGCTCGGCAAACACCTCGACCGCCTGCTCCACCGTCAACTCCAGCACCTGGGCAATGCTCAAGCCTTGCCACTTGATCGCCAACGTTTCAGGGTTATAACGCGCCCCATGACAGGTCGGACACGGCGCATACACACTGGGCATAAACAGCAACTCGACACTGACAAACCCTTCCCCCTCGCAATGCGGGCAACGGCCCTTGGCGACGTTGAACGAGAACTGCCCGGCATCGAGATGACGCTTCCTGGCCGCCGGCGTTGCCGCAAACAATTTGCGCACGTTATCGAACAACCCGGTGTAAGTCGCAAGGTTGGAACGCGGCGTGCGGCCGATGGGCTTCTGGTCCACCTGCACCAAACGTCGAATCTGTTCCAAACCGCTGCTGATCCGCCCGCCGCTGCTTTGCGGGGCAGCGTCTTCAAGGCTCGGTTCCTCGTCGCTTTCCAGCACACGTCCCAGCCCTGTCCCCACCAGTTCCAACAGTGCCTGGCTGACCAGGCTGGATTTGCCCGAACCGGAAATACCCGTCACCGCCGTAAAGCAACCCAGCGGGAAATCCACGCTCAGGTCCTTGAGGTTATTACGCGTCACGCCTTCAAGCTTCAGCCAGCCGGACGGCTCACGTCGCGTACGGCTGCAAGTGCGGCGCTCGGCGAACAAATACTCGCGCGTCTGCGACGCCTGCACATCCGCCAACCCGGCGGGCGGGCCGCTGTACAGCACTTGCCCGCCGTGCTCACCGGCAGCCGGGCCCACGTCGATCAGCCAGTCGGCGCGGCGCATGGTTTCCAGGTCATGTTCCACCACAAACAACGAATTGCCAGCGGCTTTCAAGCGTTCAAGCGCAGTGAACAATGCTTCGCCATCTGCCGGGTGCAGGCCCGCCGAGGGCTCGTCCAGCACATAGATCACGCCGAACAGCTGCGAGCCCAGTTGGGTGGCCAGGCGCAGGCGCTGCAATTCCCCGGACGATAATGTGGGCGTGCTGCGCTCCAGGGACAGATAGCCCAGGCCCAACTCGGTGAGGGTGCTGACCCGCTCCAGCAAGTCCTGGGCGATACGCTGGGCCGCCAGGCGTTTTTCCACCGACAGTTTCATCGTGTCCTGCCCCGCCGCCACCGGGCGCAGCAACTCGGCCAACTGCGCCAGCGACAGCTGCGACAGCGCGCCGATGTCCACCCCGGCAAACTTCACCGACAGCGCCGCCTTGTTCAAGCGCTTGCCCTCACACGCCGGGCAGGCGCTGCCCTGCATGAACTGCGACACGCGCTTTTTCATCAAGGCGCTTTGGGTGTGGCTGAAGGTGTGCAGGATATAGCGCCGCGCGCCACTGAACGTGCCCTGGTAGCTGGGCTCCAGCTTGCGTTTCAGCGCGTCGCGGGTCTGCTGCGGGGTGAAGCCTGCGTACACCGGCACGGTCGGGGTTTCTTCGGTAAACAGAATCCAGTCGCGCTGCTTTTTCGGCAGGTCGCGCCACGGGATGTCCACGTCATAGCCCAGGGTCACAAGGATGTCGCGCAGGTTCTGCCCCTGCCACGCCAAGGGCCAGGACGCCACCGCACGCTGGCGAATGGTCAAGGACGGATCGGGCACCATCAGCGCCTCGGTCACCTCATACACGCGGCCCAAACCGTGGCAGTGCGGGCAAGCGCCCTGGGGCAGGTTCGGTGAAAAATCCTCGGCGTACAGCATCGCCTGCCCCGGCGGATAACTGCCGGCACGCGAATACAGCATGCGGATCAGGCTCGACAAGGTGGTGACACTGCCCACCGACGAGCGTGCACTTGGCGTGCCGCGCTGTTGTTGCAGGGCCACGGCCGGTGGCAAGCCTTCGATAGCGTCCACATCGGGCACGCCGACCTGGTCAATCAGGCGCCGCGCATAGGGCGCCACCGATTCAAAATAGCGGCGCTGAGCCTCGGCATACACCGTGGAAAACGCCAGGGATGATTTGCCCGAACCCGATACGCCGGTAAACACCACCAGGGCATCCCGGGGAATGTCCACATCGACGTTACGCAGGTTGTGTTCGCGGGCGCCGCGCACACGCACAAAGCCTGGGCGCTGGGCAGTGATCGGGGGGATGTCGCGCTGTGACGTCATGGGCAACCTTGTCTGGCGGTGAGCACGCTGCGCACCCGTTGCGTGAGGGCTTCGGGGCTGTAGGGCTTGCTCAGCAGATGAATGTCGGGGCTCAGCAAATGCGTGCTGGAAAGAATGTCGCGGGTGTGGCCGGACGTGAACAGTACCGCCACCGGCGGGTGCTGCACGCGGGCCCAGTCGGCCAGGTCGGTGCTTTTGACCCGGCCGGGCATCACCACGTCGGTAAAGATCAGGTCCGGGCGCACGTCGTTTTGCAGGGCCTGCATGGCCCGGTCGCCGTCTTCGGCGGTCAGTACGGTGTAGCCCGATTGCTGCAGCAACTCGACCACGGTCAGGCGCACGCCTTCGTTGTCCTCGACCACCAGGATGGTTTCCTGGCCGCCGCTGTGGGTTGCCTGCTCGGTGTCTATCTCACCACATTCGGGTTCCAGGCTGCGGGGGAAATACATCTGCACCACCGAGCCTTTGCCCTCCTCGCTCCGTACGTCCACATGCCCGCCGCTTTGGCGCACAAAACCAAACACCATGCTCAAGCCCAGGCCGGTGCCGTGCCCTTCGCGCTTGGTGGTAAAGAACGGCTCGAACGCACGCTTGAGCACCTCCTGGGGCATGCCGACACCGGTGTCGGTCACCGCCAAACGCACGTATTCACCGGGCTTGATGCTTTTACCGATGCAATCGCCCGGGTTGAGGATGATGTTTTCCCCACTGATGCGAATCACGCCCTCGCCTTGCATGGCATCACGGGCATTGATCGCCAGGTTGAGCAGCGCGTTCTCCAATTGGTTGCGGTCGACATTGATGCACCAGGAGTCCTGGGGCAGTTGCACATCGATATGAATGGTCTCTCCCAACGCCCGTTGCAGCAGTTCGCCTAAACCGGCGTAGATACGTTGTGGGTTGTACACCGCCGGCGACAACGGCTGGCGACGCGCAAACGCCAACAGTTGCGAGGACAGCTTGGCGCCGCGCTCCACCGCCGCAATGGCCGCCGTGACCCGGCGCTGCACCTGGGGGTTGTCCGGCTCGTTGCGGGCCAGCAGGTGCAGGTTGCCGGCGATCACTTGCAGCAGGTTATTGAAGTCATGGGCCACGCCGCCGGTCAGGCCGCCGATGGCTTCAAGCTTCTGGGATTGGCGCAACTGGTCTTCGGCGGCCGAACGCGCTTGCACTTCGGCGGCGACGCGTTGCTCCAGGTTATGGGTGAGTTCCTGGCGCAGGCGCTCGGAATGCACATGCTCGGTGGTTTCCACCACAATCGCCAACACCCCGGCCGGCTGTTGGTTATCCCCGGCGACGGGGCTGTAATAGAGGTCCAGCCAGACGGTTTCCGGCTTGCCATTACGCAACAACACCAGGTCTTTGTTGTTAAACGTCAAGGTGCCGCCCGCCAGGCAGGTGTCGACCACGTGGCGATTGAACTCGGCCACTTCCGGCCAGCCCAGCTCCACCGGCGTGCCGAGCAAATACGGGTGCCGGCCGCCGGCAAACACCGAATAGCTGTCGTTGTAGATCATATAGCCCGACCGCCCCCACAGCATCACCATCGGCACGGGCGAGGCCAGCATCATCTGCACGTTGCAGGCCAGGCTGGCGCTCCAGGTGTCGATCGGCCCCAGGTCGGTCGTCGACCAATCGAAGGCACGGATACGCTGGGCCATTTCACCGGACCAGCCTTCACAGCCATAAGGGTTGGATAAAAATTGCATCGGTTGGCTCTGTGCAAAGAGAGGGTATTTGCAACGTTTTGGAGCGCGCCAGCGGCGGATGGTTTCACTTGTTATAAGTTAGGAGGTAATGGCGGCAAAAACCACTGCCTTCAATGAAAATCCCGGCTGCGCACAGGGATGCCTTCCAGCAGTGGCGTCAGGTCGGTGAGACGCCCGGCAATCAGGTGCCGCACCTCACCCACCGCCTCCCAGCGCCCGTCGACTTTGAGCAACCGCGACCCCACTAATGCTGGGCGCTGGCGTTCTGCCAGGTCGCGCCACACCACCACATTAAGGTTGCCGAATTCATCCTCCAACGTCACAAAGGTCACGCCACTGGCGGTGCCAGGGCGCTGACGCCCGGTCACCAGACCAGCCACACTGACATTGCGCCCATGCTCCACCGTCATCAGCTCCAAAGAGCTGCGGCAGCGGCGTCTACGCAACTCATCACGCAGCAACGCCAGCGGGTGCGGGCCCAGGGTGGTGCCAACCGTGGCGTAATCAGCCTGCAAGTCTTCGCCAACCGTCGGCGCCGGCAATTGCACCGCCGCTTCTTCGGGGCTCGGCAGGCCCGCGAACAAGCCCAACTGTTTATGCACGCCTGCCACTTCCCAGCGTGCCCTGTGCCGGTTGCCCGCCAACGCACGCAAGGCCCCGGCATCCGCCAGCAACGCCTGGGCCCGCGCATCCAGCCCGGCACGCTCGTCCAGGTCGGCAATGTCGCTGAATACCCGACGCTGGCGCGCCGCCTCGATACGCCGCCCATCCTCCTCACGAAAACCCGAGATCATGCGCAAGCCCATGCGAATTGCCGGTTGCTGGCCGTCGACAGGCTCCAGGCTGCAATCCCAGTCACTGGCCAGCACGTCCACCGGGCGGATCTGCAAGCGGTGGCGCCGCGCATCCTGCAGGATCTGATCCGGGCTGTAGAAACCCATGGGCCAGCTGTTGATCAAGGCGCAGGCGAACGCCGCCGGCTCATGGCACTTGAGCCAGCAACTGGCGTAGGTCAGCAAGGCAAAACTGGCCGCATGGGACTCGGGGAAACCATAGCTGCCAAAGCCTTTGATCTGCTCGAAGATCTGCGCAGCAAATTCCTCGCTGTAGCCGTTCTTGAGCATGCCGGTGCGCAGGCGCTGCTGATGCGGTTCGAGGCCGCCATGGCGTTTCCACGCGGCCATGGAGCGGCGCAACTGGTCGGCTTCGCCGGGGCCATAGTCGGCGGCGACCATGGCGATCTGCATCACCTGTTCCTGGAACAGCGGTATACCCAAAGTACGTTCAAGGACGGCTTTGAGTTGAGGTGACGGATAAGTGGTGGGCTCTTCGTTATTCCGGCGCCGCAGGTACGGATGCACCATGCCGCCCTGGATCGGCCCAGGCCGCACAATCGCCACCTCGATCACCAGGTCGTAGAAATTCTTCGGTTTGAGCCTGGGCAGCATCGACATCTGTGCCCGCGACTCGATCTGGAACACGCCGATGGTGTCAGCCTTGCTGATCATTGCGTAGGTGGCCGGGTCTTCCTTGGGTATGCCTGCCAGAGACATATCGCGATCGCGATGGCGGCGCAGCAAGTCGAAGCAGCGGCGGATCGCGCTGAGCATGCCCAGCGCGAGGATATCCACCTTGAGCAGGCCCACGGCGTCGAGGTCGTCCTTGTCCCACTGGATAATGGTGCGCTCGGCCATGGCGGCATTTTCCACCGGCACCAGGGTGTCCAGCGGGTATTCGGAAATCACAAAGCCGCCAGGGTGCTGGGACAAGTGCCGGGGGAAGCCGATCAGTTGTTGAGTCAATGTCAGCACACGCCGCAGGATCGGGCTTTGCGGGTCGAAGCCGCCTTCGCGCAGGCGCGCAAGCGGCGGCGCATCTTCACTCCAGCGCCCGCAACAGTCGGCCAGCGCGTTGATCTGGTCCGGCGGCAAACCGAGGGCCTTGGCCACATCACGCACCGCGCCGGACGCGTGATAACTGCTGACCACTGCCGTCAAGGCCGCGCGGGTGCGGCCGTAGCGCTGGAATACGTACTGCAGCACCTCTTCACGGCGTTCATGTTCGAAGTCCACGTCGATATCCGGCGGTTCATTGCGCTCCCTGGACAGGAAACGCTCGAACAGCATGCTCGTCAGGCTCGGGTCGATTTCGGTGATGCCCAAGGCAAAACACACCGCCGAGTTGGCCGCCGAACCCCGGCCTTGGCACAGGATCGAACGGCTGCGGGCAAAGCGCACGATGTCATGCACCGTCAAAAAGTAGCTTTCGTAGCCCAGCTCGCTGATCAGCACCAGCTCCTTGTTGATCTGCTGCAAGGTCTTGGCGTCGACACCGTGGGGCCAGCGTTGAGCAATGCCTTCTTCAGTCACCGCGCGCAGCCAGGATTGGGCATCATGGCCTGCGGGCACCAGCTCGCGTGGGTAGTGGTAGCGCAACTGGCTGAGGTCAAAGGTGCAACGTTTCGCGATGGCCAGCGTTTCATCACGCAGCGCTTGCGGGTACAGCGCGGCCAACGCCTCGAGGCTGCGCAAATGCCGCTCGCCATTGGGGTGCAGGCGCGTGCCGGCTTCGGCCACCGGCACGTGATGACGGATCGCGGTCATGGTGTCTTGCAAGGCGCGGCGACCCCGGGCGTGCATGTGCACATCGCCGCAAGCCACCGCCGGGATCTGCAGGCTGGCGGCCAGGGCCAGGCGCTGCTGCAAATGGCGCGCATCGTCCTGGCCGCAGTGCAGGTGCACCGCCAGCCACAGGCGTTCGGCGAAGGTGTGTTGCAGCCATTGGAGGGTGGCCTGGGTGTCGCTGTCTTCGGCCACCCACAGCGCCAGCAGGCCGGGCATCGGTTGTTCGAAGTCGGCGTGCAGCAGGCGGTAACGGCCTTTTTCGGCGCGGCGGCGAGCCAGGGTAATCAGCCGGCACAGGTGTTGATAGCCGCTGAGGTCTTCGACCAGCAATACCAGTTTCGGGCCGTTTTCGATGCGCATCTCGCTGCCGATAATCAGCGGCAAATCCACCGCCTTCGCCGCCTGCCAGGCCCGCACGATGCCCGCCAAGGTGCATTCGTCGGTGATCGCCAGGGCGCTGTAGCCTTGGCGCTTGGCACGTTCGAACAGCTCCAGCGCACTGGACGCGCCGCGCTGGAAACTGAAATTGGACAGGCAATGCAGCTCGGCATAGCTCATGCGAACCAGCCTTGCAGCCACAGCCCGTCGTTTTGCCCTACATGGCGATAGGCCCAGCCTTGCTGGCCGGCACGGGTGCGGATCAGGTAATAGTCGCGGCGGATATCGGCGCCGTCCCACCAGCCGGATTCAATACGTTCCGGGCCCATCAGGATCTGCACGCCCTGCTCGGCCAGCAAGGTCGGTTCAGTCAGCAACCAGCCGGGGCGCTGCACCTTGTGCAAGGTCGGGCACGCACGGCTGTCGGCGCTCGCCTGCCAGGCACATTCGGGGCGGTGGTCGGCGTGAAAGCGCAGGCTTTGGACGGCCTCATCGCCCAGCCGTGCGCGCAGGCGTTCGCGCAGTTGCTCCCAAGGCAAGGTTTGTTGCGGGCGATCGTCGAACAGGTCCTGGCGTTGCGGCACAAACACCGGCAGGTCCTGGGCCACCAGGCGAAAACCGCGCACCGGTGAGGTGACTTGCACCTGCTCCAGGCGGCCACGGGCCAGTTCGAACAGCATCGACGGTTCACGCTCGGCGCTGAGCAGGCCGACCTTGATCACGCTGTCGGGCGCCTGGGCGTGTTCCAGGTGCAAGTCGAAGCGCTGCACGCCACTGTCGCGCCCGCAGAGAAAGGCGGACAAATCACCGGTCAGGCGCCGTAACGGGAACAGCAACGCCTGGTGTGACTGCACGTCGAAATTCAGCTCGATGCGCACGTCGAACTGATCCGGCGGCTGGTAAAACGCCAGGGCCAGTGGGCGCTGCCCGCTCAGGGCATCCAGGTGCTTGAGCAAGCCGGCGTCAAAGCGCCGCGCCAGCGTATGCCGAGGCAACGCCTGCACTTGGGCCAAAGTGCGCAAGCCCATACGCGACAAGGCCGTGGCCGCCTGCGGGTCAAGGCCGGCGCGGTCGATGGGCAGTGGCGCCAGGGCCTGCTGCAGGGCGTCCTCGCCGATCGCCAAACCATCGTAAATATTCGCCAGCACCCGCGCCGCCGCCGGGTTGGGCGCGGCGACGATACGATGGCGAAAGCCCAATTCGCTCAACTCCTGGCGCAAGCGCGCCTCGAACTGCGGCCACGGCCCGAACAGGCCCAGGCTTGACTCGATCTCAAACAGCAACGCACGCGGGTAATACACGCTGACCTGGGAGCTGAAACGGTAGGCCCAGGCGGCGAGGAACTGCTGCCAGCGCTCGATTTCGGCGGGGTCGTATTCGGCGCTGGCAAAGGTCTTGGCCAGGGCATGCGCGGCCGTCAGCGATTGACCAGGCCGCAGCCCCAAAGCCCGGGCAGCGGCATTGACGGTTTGCAGCACGCGACGCTGCGGCGTGCCGGCCAGCAGTACCAAGGGTTGGTCCGGCTCGGGGTGCACACGCTGCACCCCGTCCAGCGCCAATTGCGGGAAGACAATACACACCCAGCGCATGGCAACCTCAGTGCCCCGCCAGGGCAATCGGCGCCGGGTGGGCCAAACCGCCCCGGCACTTGAGCACCCGCACTTGCGCAGGTTTTGCCTCGACGGCCAGGCGCAAGGCGGCGGGCGATGAATTGACCGCCTCGCTCAAAGCGCGCCAGGCAAACGCCAGGGTCTGGCCGGTCTCGGCCGCCACCTGCAAGCGCCGCAAGGCACGGTCATCGGCCTTGCGCGGCCAACACAACACCGCGCCGCAACTGCCGGAGCGCAGGCACTGCTCCACCGCCCACAACACGTCATGCGCCTCGGCCTGGATCACCGAAAGCTGACGCAGATCCACCCCGGCATTCTGCCAGGCGTGGGGGTACGGCGTGTAAGGCGGCGCCACCAGCACAATGCGCTCGCCCGCCGTTGATAAGCGGGCCAGGGTGGGCAACACCAATTGCAGCTCACCAACGCCCTCCTTCGCCATCAGGATTTCACTCAGCGCCGACTCCGGCCAACCGCCCGTGGGCAACACCGCGTCCAGCGCCGCCAGCCCAGTGGGGTGCACGCTGGCGGGTGGCGCGGCGGGCCGGCCTTTCCAGACGCGGCCGCCATTGAACAGCGTGTCCAGAGCAACGACGGCGCCCATCAACCTTGCCTCACCAGGCCGCAGAACACCCCTTCGATGGCCAGGTCCTGATCCGGCCCGACCACAATCGGTTGATACGCGGGGTTGCGCGGCAGCAGGCGCACCTGCTCGCCGTGGCGCTCAAAGCGTTTGATGGTGACTTCGCCGTCCAGGCGCGCCACCACAATCTGCCCGTTCAAGGCTTCGACGCTGCGGCGTACGCCCACCAGATCACCGTCGAGGATGCCGTCTTCGATCATCGAATCGCCCTGAACACGCAGCAGGTAATCCGGGGTTTTGGCGAAAGTGGCAGGGTCGAGTTGCAGACGGTTGTGCACTTCGGCATCGGCGCCGATGGGCAGACCGGCGGCGACACGGCCGAGTACCGGCACGTCCAGCCACTCAGGGCGCGCCGGCTGGTTGAGCAGGCGGATGCCACGGGCCTGGTTGGGGTTGACCTCGATAAAGCCGGCTTCGGTCAAGGCCACCACATGTTTGCGTGCGACGCTGCGCGAGGCAAAACCGAACGCCTCGGCGATCTCGGCGAGGCTTGGAGGCTGGCCTTGTTGCGCGATGCGGTCGCGGATAAAGGTCAGGATGGCGGTGCGGCGGGGGGTCAGGGTTGTCATGGAGTACATTTGTACTCTTGTGAGAAATTTCTGACAATAGCCGGTAGTCGGGAGGGTTGGATTGGATACCTATCCATTAAGGATGTAAGGGCCGGCGCCGGAGCAACAGCAACAGCAGAGCAATACTCGGTCAAAGGTGGGAGCGGGCTTGCTCGCGAATGCGGTGGGTCAGTGACAGATAAATTGACTGACCCACCGCTTTCGCGAGCAAGCCCGCTCCCACATTTAGACCGTGTTGCATCAGGTAGATACGCTTTGGATTTGCACGTGATCCGGCTCTTGCTTCAACCACTCAGGTCGGCTTTCAGGCCGCCGTGCTCTGCTTTTGATCTTGATCTGCTTTTGATCTGAGAATCGCCCCGTCAACCACGATGGCCGAACGCAGGCTTGAATCCGTGGGCAACCCGGCAGGACGCCGGGTTAGCCGCGCTGGGCCAGGGATGGCCCATCGCGGCGGCCCACGGATTCAAGCCTTCGTTCTGGCATGCCGAGCCTAGGCGAGGCACCGAGTGGTGGGCGATGTACTCAATCACCCCACTCAATTACCAGCCATCTTTAAGCATCCGCAACTCCAGATGCTGCAACAGCATGATGGTCTTGCCATCAACAATCTCCCCACTCTGCACCATCGCCAGCGCCCGCTCAAACCCCAGCTCCAACACTTCGATATCCTCGCCCTCCTCCGCTAGCCCGCCCCCCTTACCAATCTGATCCGCCCGCGAATACTCACCGATAAAAAAGTGAATCCGCTCTGTCACCGACCCTGGACTCATAAACGCCGCATAGATTTTTTCCACATGACCCACGCGATACCCGGTCTCTTCCTCAGCCTCCAGACGAATACGTTCTTCAGGACTGGCATTGTCCAGCAACCCGGCAGCCGTTTCGATCAAGTAGCCAGGGTAATCGTTGACAAACGTAGGCATGCGAAACTGCCGGATCAACAGCACCGTGCGCTGCTCACGGTTGTACAACAGGATGGTCGCGCCATTACCCCGGTCATACACCTCACGGGTCTGAGCCTGCCAGCTGCCATCCTGGCGGCGCAGGTCGAAGCTGTACTTTTTCAAGTTGTACCAGCTGTCTGAAAGGGTTTCTTCGGCGGTGATGCGAATAGGGCTGTTGTCCATGGTCGGGCCTTTGCTCATAGAAGCCGGGAGCATGTCGCGCCAGCAATGTCAGCGTCAAGCGGCCCGCTTACAGAGGCGGCTGCTTGATGCGCAACCACGCGGCGGCGACTTCTTGCGCACTGGCCGCCTTGATGCGCGCAAGATTACGCGGGTACTCCACTCCGGGGTTTTCCGTAAAGCGCGTGGCGGTGAATTGACCATTGCTGGCACGCAGGATATAGCCGGTGTCCTGGCACTGCCCAGAGGCCAGGAACACCACGCCCGGCGTCACCCACTCAGGCTTGAGTTCATCCGGTTCGTCGGTCACGCCCCACATGCGCGTCTTGGCCACCGGCGAGATCGCGTTGACCTTGATGCCGGCCTCGGCGCCTTCATGGCTCAGTGCGTTCATGATGCCCAATTGCGCCATCTTGCCGGCGCTGTAGGCCACCAGCCCGGTTTGCTCGTATTGCACGTACATGGCGCGGTCGGAGGTAGTCAGGATGATGCGCGGCGCCGCCGAGCGCAGCAGGTGCGGCCAGGCGTGCTTGCACAGCCAGAGCGGCGCGTAGAGGTTGATGTCCATGGCACGCTGAAGGAAGCCGGCGTCAAGGTCGGCGATGTTCTGGTAACCGACCCAACCGGCATTATGGATCAGGATATCGAGCTGGCCGTAAGCCTCGAGGGTGAAGCTGATCAGTTGTCGGCAGGCCTCGTCCGTAGACAGGTCACCGCCATGCCCGAGTACCGCCAGCCCTTCGGCCTGCAAGGCTGCGGCCGCCGCGTGCACCACCGACGCATCGGTGCCGGCGCCCAGCTTGTCGGCGCCGATATCGCTGATCACCACCTGCGCGCCGCCTTGGGCCAGCGCTCGTGCATAACTGAGGCCCAGCCCGCGCGCGCCGCCGGTGATGATTGCCGTTTTGCCGGTGAAATCCATTTGCATGTTCTCCTGTTCGGCCGTCCACCCTAACAACTCGAACGCGGGTTGTTCAAGGCTGCAACACTTTGCAAGCAATCCCCGTCTACGGCCGTCGAATTAATGCCTGCCTGCCCACGCCATCTGGTAAAACGCCTGCTTCGCCTTTGTTCTGGAACCTTCATGTCCGCTCGTTTTCTGTCCCGCCTGGGCCTGCGCTGGTTTCCCCTGCTGTGCATGGCCATCCTGATTGTCGGCCTGCCGGTGGGGTGCGCCGTGCTGCAACACAAGGAGCGCGAACTGGTGTTTCGCATCGAGCCGGGCACCGCCGGCTGGTACACCGGCCTGCCCAAGGCGGTGCAGGAATTCGATATCAAGCCGCCCAGTTTTAAATCGGGGCAGAACCTGCACGGCTGGTGGTACCCGGCCGCCAACAAAGACGCGCCGGCCATCCTCTACCTGCACGGCGTGCGCTGGAACCTCACCGGGCAGTTGTTTCGCATTGAACAGCTGCACGCGCTGGGCTTCTCGGTGCTGGCCATCGACTATCGTGGGTTTGGCCAAAGCCATGGTGATTTGCCGTCAGAAACCAGTGTGTATGAGGACGCGCGCATTGCCTGGGAACGTTTCCAGATATTGCAGCCTGACCCCGCCAAACGCCTGCTCTATGGGCATTCGCTGGGCGGCGCCGTGGCTATCGACCTCGCCGCTGAGCTGAGCAGGCAAACGCCTGTGCCGGTGCGCGGGCTGGTGATCGAGTCCACCTTTACTTCCCTGGGGGATGCAGCCACCGCCGTGGCCAATACCTCGTTGCCGGTGCGTTGGCTGCTGTCGCAGAAATTCGATTCCATCGACAAGATTGCCGACGTGCACATGCCGTTGCTGGTGGTGCACGGCCTGGCCGACCAGTACGTGCCACCGCGCTTCAGCCAGCAGTTGTTTGAAGCCGCCCAGGAACCCAAGCGGTTGTTACTCGTACCTGGCGCCACCCATAACAACAGCATGAGCCTGGCGGGTCGCAGTTATGGCCAGGCATTGGAAAAACTGCTGCAGGCGAAGATGCCAGCAACAACGCCAGCAACAATAGCCAAGCACTCCACAGGTCGAGACGGCGAGTCGTAACCGCACTTTTCGGCACTGGGTTCGCGCTTGGCTGTCAAGCGCCAACCCTGCTCATACTGGCCCAAAACCAATTCTGATCAAATATTAACCGAAGGTTAAATCGCCAACCCTGCCGGGCCTTCGCAAAGTTATCCACAGAGATACCCACGGTTTTCGTGGACAACTCTTTTTACTTTTTTACGATTTTTTTGCTCAGCAAACCCCTGTGGGAAAGCTACCCGGCAGCAAAATCTCGCGATTCACATCGCGTATATCGTTATAGCCACACAGTGCCATCGACACATCCAACTCGCGGGCGATGATGTCAAGGGCCTTGGTCACACCGTCTTCACCCAGCGCGCCCAACCCATACAAATGCGCGCGGCCGATCATGGTGCCTTTGGCGCCGAGAGCCACGGCCTTGAGCACGTCCTGGCCGGAGCGAATGCCGCCATCGAGCCACACTTCAATCTGCTCGCCCACAGCCTCTGCAATCGCCGCCAATTGGCTGATGCTCGACGGTGCGCCATCAAGCTGGCGGCCACCGTGGTTGCTCACCACTAACGCATCCGCACCGCAATTGGCGGCCAGCCGCGCATCTTCCACATCCAGGATGCCCTTGATAATCAGCTTGCCGCCCCAGCTTTTTTTGATCCACTCCACATCGTCCCAGCTCAAGCGCGGGTCGAATTGCTGGCCGATCCAGGATGACAGCGAGGTGATATCGGCCACACCTTTGACATGCCCGACGATATTGCCGAAGCCATGGCGCTTGGTGCCAAGCATGCCTGCTACCCAACGCGGCTTGGTCAGCATATTGAGGATATTCGGCACGGTCAGCTTGGGCGGCGCCGACAAGCCGTTGATCAAGTCCTTGTGGCGCTGGCCAAGAATCTGCAAATCCAGGGTCAGCACCAGCGCGTCCACACCGGCAGCCTTGGCGCGCTCGATCAACTGCTGCATAAACGCGCGATCACGCATCACATACAACTGGAACCAGAACGGTTTGCCGACGTGGGCGGCAATGTCTTCCAGCGAACAAATGCTCATGGTCGACAAGGTATAACGCAGGCCGAAAGCGGCGGCGGCGCGGGCGGTGAGGATCTCGCCGTCGGCGTGCTGCATGCCCGCCAGCCCGGTGGGCGCCAGGGCCACGGGCATGGCCATGTCCTGGCCGATCATGGTGGCGCGGATTGAACGCTCATCGATATTGCGCGCCACCCGCTGGCGAAACTGGATGCGGGCGAAATCGCTTTGATTGGCCCGGTAGGTGCTTTCAGTCCAGGAGCCGGAGTCGGCGTAATCGTAGAACATCCGTGGGACACGTTTTTGCGCGAGCTTGCGTAAATCTTCGATGGTTGTGATCAACGGCATCTAGGTCACCTCTCCCTGAACTGAGCCTGGAGATTAACCGCCCATCGGCCTGGCAGCCAGCCATTGCGTTTGCAGCGGCGGGCGACTAATCTCGCACAAAACCGCAAAAAGACGCACAAACATGCATAACACCCATCAAGCTATTGACCTGCCCTCGTTGCGCAAACAGAAAATCCTGTTGTTGCTGGAACGTGACGGCAAAGTCACTGCATCGGAATTGGTCGAACACTTTGCCGTGTCCCAGGACACCATCCGCCGCGACCTCGGCGAACTCGCCGCCGCCGGGCTGCTGCAACGCGTGCACGGCGGCGCCCTGCCCCGGCCCAAAGACACCGGCAAGGATTTTTTCACCCGCGTCGGCGAAACCAACGAGATCAAGCGTCACCTTGCCCGACTGGCTGCCGACCGGGTGCAAGACGGCCAGATCGTACTGTTCGATTCCGGCTCGACCACGCTGCAGATCGCCCAGTCCTTGCCGCGCTCGATCCGCCTGACCGTGGTCACGCCGTCGCCAATGATCGCCATCGCCTTGGCCGATCATCCCGAAGTCAAAGTGATCCTCGCCGGCGGCCAACTCAACCCCGCCACCCTGTCCACCAGCGGCCAGGACGCCGTGCGCATGATCCAGAGCATCAAGGCCGATTTGCTGTTTACCGGCGTCTGCGCGCTGCACCCGCAAGTGGGCATCAGCTCGCTGCATTTCGATGAAGTGGCGGTCAAGCAAGCCCTGCTCGACAGCGCCTCCCACGTAGTGGCCGTGACTATGGCGGACAAGCTCGGCGCGGTGGAACCCTTTGTGGTGGCGCCGTGTAACCGCATTCATACGCTGATTACCGAATGGCATGTGCCGAGTGTCGAGGCGTATGAGCAATTAGGCTTGGAAGTGCTGCGGGTAGAGGTCGAGTAGCAACAAGCCATCGGTCACGGCGTGGCCGCTGGCGGTGTTGTCGAAGATGCACCAGGCAGGAATGCCTGATTCGGCACATTGACGCAGCTGTTCAGCCAGCGCCTGCACCCGTTGCGGGCCATAGGCACTGTGGTAGATACGCGGCGAGCCATGCAGGCGCCAGTACTGCACGCCCTGCCAACCTGCGCCGGCATCGAGCACCGCGGGGTCGGCGGTCACGCGGCCTATCTGCAGGTCCACCAGCAATGCCTGCGCCTCAAGCCAACTGGCGTGCCGTGGTTCAAGCACCACGGCACCGGCAAAACGCTGGCGCAATGCGCTGAAAAAATCCAACGCCACGCTGGGTTCATAACGCAGCGAAGGCGGCAATTGAATCAGCAGGCAGCCGAGTTTTTCGCCCAAGTGCAAGCACTGTTCAAGGAACTCATCCAGTGCCGTCTCGCAGTGCTGCAAGCGCAGTTCATGGGTGATGAGCTTGGGCGCCTTGAGCGAAAACCGAAACTGCGGCGGCACCGACTGCGCCCAGCGCTTGTAGGTGTTGGGCTGGTGCGGCCGATAAAAGGAGCTGTTGATTTCCACCGCGTTGAAACGCGATGCATAGCGCTGTAAATGCGTGCCCTCACCCGCAAAATCCGGCCAGTGTGCGCGCGGCAAACTCCAGCCGGCACAGCCCACGTAGAGCGGCGCCATCAAAACAAGACCTTGGCCGCGTCACGCATGAAGATTTCAACGGTCTTGGGGCCCACGCCGTCGAATTCGGCCAGGCGTTTTTCGAATGCCTTGCGGTCAGGGCTGGCGCTGCGGATATGGCTGATCTTGCCCGCGTACTCGGCATTCAACTTGGCGCTGAGGTCGAGCAGACGCTGCGCCGTGCTTTCGTCGTAACGCACGTAATGGGCCCGCCCGAGCATCGAAACCAGTTCACGCGACGTGCAGTGTTGCAACTTGCGTGCAGTGTCGCGGCCCTCCTCCTCCACGATCACCTTGTAAGCCTGCGCCGCAATGGGCGCCTGAATACGCTTGCCCATCAGGAAGCTGGCGATAAACCATTTGAACAGGCTGGCGTCATCATCGGGCGCCAGTTCAATACCCAGTTCAGCCGCCGTGATCGACCGGGCCATGCTCAGTGGCCCAGCTTGCGCTCGGCCTTGGCGGCCTGCTCGTTGATGGCGTCAGTCTGGCGTTCGGTGTCCTTGATCGAGGTGGGCGTGAGCACCTTGTCCACGCTTTTGGTCTTCGGGTTTGGTTGTTCCAGCGTCTGCCCCTTGGCAGGTTGTTGGCGGCCTTTCTGGGCGTCTTCGGAGCTGATGGGTTCCGGGGTTTTGTCGACAGTCTTGGGGTCGGTCATGGTCAATCTCCTGGCTATTGAACGCCCGCAAAAAGCAGCAGGCACCTATGCAGCAGAGGCCGGTGCTTTTGGATAGTTCAGGATTTTTGCAGGCCGGGCTTTATCGAAAACCACCCACGAAAAAACTCCAAATTAATTTAAACCTTTGCCGCCCACGCTCGATCCACTCTCCCACACAGCATGATTAATCCATCCAGCAGGAGAGACTCGACCATGAGCTCACAACTCAACGGCAAGAACATCCTCATCATCACCTCCAACACCGGCATCGAGCGCGACGAGCTGCTCAAGCCTCTGCAAGCACTGCGTGGCTATGGCGCGACGGTGACACACGGATCCAGCAAAGGCGGCACCGTGCAGACGTTCGTCGGCGACACCGAGAAGGACCAGACCGTGGAATCGGAGGTCAAGCTGTCGCAGGTGCTGAGCAGCGACTTCGACGCGCTGGTGATTCCCGGCGGTACCGTGAATGCCGACACCCTGCGCCAGGACGCGGCTGCGCTGAAGTTGATCAGCGACTTCGCCAAAGCCGGCAAAACCGTCGCAGCGATCTGCCACGGGCCATGGGCACTGATCGATGCCGGCGTGATCAAGGGCAAGACCCTTACCGCGTATAAAAGCGTGCGCATCGACCTTGAAAACGCAGGCGCCGCAGGTGTGGTCGATGCCCAAGTCAAAGAGTGCAAGGCCAATGGCTGGACCTTGATCACCTCGCGCACACCGGATGACTTGCCGGCATTCAACGAGGCGATTGCCAAGGCGGTCGCAGGTTAACGGGCAGGCTTGAACGCAAACAGGCGCCCATGGGCGCCTGTTTGCTGTGTGGCTTGTGTTCAGTGTTTACGGTGCTATTTATTTACGGTGCTGGGCCATCTCACGTTTTGGCCCGACCATGGCCCAGGCAATCAGCCCGAACAGCGGCACAAAAATCAGAATGATCAACCACAACCCCTTGGTCTCCCAGCCGCCGGTGCTGCGCAACACGATGTTGATCGCCCACAGTTCCAACACCAGCAAAATCACCGCCAGCACGATCCAGATATAGTCTATTTGCATGCATCACCTCCTGAGGTCGTATGTATTAGGTCAAGGGATCGGCGTGAGGGTTCATTAAAATTATCGGTGCGGGGCCTTTCGTCGTGGCGGCGAAAAAAATCCAAACTTTGCCAGATCCCCTGCACTCCCAATTAATGCCTCCCTTTGGATTCAGAGCAAGGGACGCTTGTGACAGGTGAAGCATGGAAAAGGATTCTCGTCATGAAGACCGGTATTTCCTGCAAGATCGTGTTAGTCATTTGCCTGGCTGGATGCTTGGCAGCACCCGCCTACGCAGCCTTTGGCGATGCCATACCCGGCTCGGCCCTGCCTCCGGGCACCTACCCCAGCACCCCGTCGGACAGCAACAAAAAAGCTCAAACGCCGCCGAAGGAAAAAACTTCCTCCAGCGGCTCGTCAACTCAGCAGCAAGGCGGGAAGAAAACCCAGAAAAAAGCCCCCAAAAAAGACCGTTGATAAAGAGCGGGGGCTGCTGCTCAGGGCAAATCTGCTCGCCACAGTGATGGTGATCGTCCTGGAGCCACAGTGTCACGCCATGGATTCGCCAGAACCTCAAGGCACCGGCAACCAGCCGCTGAAACCGTTTTTGGCCAGCGGGCACCAGGCAAAGTCGCCTGCCGGGTCCGGCAGTACCTGATGCTCAATGCCCGTCAAGGCGTCGCCCTTCCAGTCGAACACCCTTGCGTTTCGCCAGGCCAGGACCACGCCCTGTGCCTGGCTTTCATCGGCACTGATCCAACGTGCCGCCGCAGCCGCCATAAAGGCCTCGATCGGTTCCTCATCGATGCGCGCCCGATAGGAAGACGCCAACAGCCAGCGGCACACATTCAGGTGGTAGGTCCAATCCTGGGCGACCTGGTTGCGATAGGCCCAGGTCATGAAGCTGCGAAACAGGTTCAGGCCCTCCGGCGGGTCGAGCTTGAGCAGCGCGGGGCAGATATCGAACAAGGTGTGCCAATACGGCAACAGACGTGCATCCAGGTGCACGAAGCAGCGCGAATTGCTGGGGTATTCAGGGCGCGAGGGTTCGGCGTGCAAACGCCGGGATGCCTTGCTGACCAGGCGGCTGGCGCCTGCTGGCAATGGTGGGTTCATGAAACGCACTCACAGTCGTGACGATAGAACGCCTCCTGATCACAGGAAGCCCAAGGCACACGTCAGAAAGTGGGGGAAGCGCGAGGGTTGGCCGAGGGCCAGGAATAGCGTGGAGGGGCTTTGCTGCGCCGTTCATGGGCCGGGCGCGGGGTTTGCCCAAGGCCAAGCAGCCAGGCCAGGCCGATCATGAACACGATGGCCACGGTCACGGCCGCGCACACCGGGCAGGCAAAGTAGTTCGAGATGTTGCTGGAGGCCGTGTTTCCCAACCCTTTGTCGGAAAGCGGCGCCTGGCTGCCGTCCACTGAACAGAACGCCCCGCCGATACCATTGAGCTGCTGGCCCATCATCTGCCCATGCCCCAAACCGCAGACGAACAGGTTCATCAGCACGCAGAAGTACAGGGCCCAGGCGATCAGCGAACGGTCGGGGTGGCTCAATTTCATGGCGGCGACTCTACCACCGAAGCCGCAAAAGGATGAAGCGCCGCGCGCCCCTGTGGCAGAACGTCGCAGATTACGTGGGCTGGCCGGGGTTGGTAGACTGTGCGCCCGCATCATTACTCCTTTTCAAAGCCTGAACTGTCGATCCAGAGCAATGCAGGCGTTTCACAGGATGCACAGTTGATGAGTACGTTATTCACCCGCCGCAAAGTGCTGACCGGTATGGGCCTGCTGGGCCTGGGCAGCCTGCTGGGCGGCTGTGACTACAGCCCCAAGCTGAACTTCAAGTACGGCAAGGACCTCAGTGACAAGATCATGGGCCGCACCTTCAAGCTCAAGAACACCGACGGCGAAACCGTCACCCTGAGCTCGTACCGTGGCCTGATGCCGGTGGTGTTCTTCGGCTTCACCCAATGCCCGGCCGTGTGCCCCACCACCCTGGCCCGCGCCGCCCAGGCCAAGAAGCTGATGGGCCGCGATGGCAAGATCATGCAGGTGGTGTTTATCACCCTCGACCCCGAGCGCGACACCCCCGAATTGCTCGACCGCTACGTCAAGGCCTTCGACCCCAGCTTTGAAGCGCTGTACGGCACCCCGGAAGAAATCGCCGTGGCCGCCAAGGAGTTCGGAATCTTTTATGAAAAGATCCCGGCCGGGGACACCTACACCCTGTCCCACACCTCCACCAGTTTCGTGTTCGACACCCGTGGCAACCTGCGCCTGGGCCTGTCGGCATCCCTTACCGCTAAAGAGTGCGCAGAAGACCTGCTCACCGTCATGGAGGTCTGCTAATGACTGCCGTTCAAACCCTCAAGCGCCTGACATTCGGCCTCACCCTGCTGGGCCTCGCGGCGCACGCCAGCGCTCAGGTACAGGTCAGCGATGCATGGGTACGCGCAACCGTGGCGGGCCAGACCTCCAGCGGCGCGTTCATGACCGTCACCGCCGACAGCGACAGCAAATTGCTGAGCGTGAAGTCGCCTGCGGCCAAGGACGTGCAGATTCATGAGATGAGCATGAAGGACGACGTGATGCGCATGGGCCCGGTGGATTCGGTGACCCTGCCTGCCGGCAAAGCGGTCAAGCTCGACCCGGAGGGCTACCACGTGATGCTCATGGGCCTCACCGGCCAGATCAAGCAAGGCGACGTGGTGCCGCTGACCCTGACCGTGGAAAACGCCAAGGGCGAGAAGCAGACGATTGAAGTAGATGCCCCGGCCCGCGCGCTGACCGACATGGGTGACATGGACCACAGCAAGATGCACTGAAAACCGCTGATGAAGGTGGGCGCTGGCTCGCCTGCGATGCAAACACCTCGGTGTGTCAGGTAGACCGCGTTGATGCCATCGCAGGCAAGCCAGCTCCCACAGAAAGCAGTTCGCGGCGCGCACAAATCTGCTTTTGACCTTGATCTGGCAAGCACCATCAGCCATATCCAAAACCTCTGCCGTCAACACTTTCTATATATTTTCAATCTACCCGCACACCCGCTAGCCTGATTGCGCCGCAACGACGGCCCATAACGCCAACAATAAATCAGGTGTCTGCGTGAACAACATATCCCCCCAACGTGCGCTGAAAAGCCTGCTTTCCCTCGCCGTGACCCTTGCCCTGTTTAACAGCCTCAACGCCTATGCCGCCAACACCGGCGAACTGCCCTGCACCACCACCGAACAATGCGCGGCCCAGGCGGCCAGGGTCGGCGCCACGCCCGACAGCTCGCAAACCGAGCACAAAGCCAAGGGCGACCCCACCCAGACCCAGTTCGCCTGGCTCAACCGCATCAACAAAGCCTCGATCGTGATGCTCACCGAAGAAGGCATCGTCAAACCCGAGATGGGCCAGGAGATCGCCGGCGGTGTGCGCTACGCCATTGCCCAGGCCGACCAGCCCGGCGGCACGCGCCCCAGTGATGTACTGCAACTGGAAAAAATCATGACCGACAAGATCGGTCCCGAAGCCTCGTTGATCCACTCCGGCCGCAGCCGCCAGGACATGCTTGCCACCTACCGCCTGGCCGCCCTGCGCAGCCAGGTGCTGGCCTACAGCGAAGCGCTCAACGCCACACGCCAGCGCCTGCTGAACATTGCCGACAAAAACGTCGACACCCTGGTGCCCGCCTACACCAACGGCGTGCAGGCCATGCCCATCAGCTATGCGCATTACCTGCTGGCGTTTGAAGCCGCTTTCGACCGCGACGGCCAGCGCATCCGCGAGCTGTACACACGCTTGAACCAGAGCCCGATGGGCACCGCCGTGCTGGCGAACTCGGCGTACCCGCTGAACCGCGAGCGTCTGGCTGAGCTGCTGGGCTTTGATGGCGTGCGCGAGAACTCGCTGGATTCCAGCCAGGTCTCGACCTATGACATCCCCATCGAAGCGGCCAATATGGCGTCATCGTCCGCCATCCGTGTGGGCGCAATGATTGGCGATATCCACACCCAGTACCATCAGATCCGCCCCTGGTTGCTGCTCGATGAAGAAGCCACCTACACCAGCAGCGCCATGCCGCAAAAACGCAACCCGGGCTTGCTGATGCGCGCGCGTGAGAGTGCCTCGGACGTGGTCGGCCTGGCCCAGGCCGTGACCTTGCGCGCTCACAACGTCACCACCGGCATGACCGACTACAAGTTCGCCTTCGACTCGCTGGGCGTGTTCCGCTCGACCCAGGAAATGTTCCACAGCCTCGACGCGGTGCTCGACGCGCTGCAGATCAACCCGCAGCGCGCGCTCGAAGAACTGGAGTCGGAATGGACCACCTCGATGGAGCTGGCCGACACGCTGGAGCGCCAGTACAAAGTGCCGTTCCGCATCGGCCACAGCTTTGCCTCGTTGATCGTCACCCAAGCGCGCAGCAACGGCACCACGCCGAAGACCTTCGCCTACGCCGACGCGCAGAAGCTGTATAGCCAGGCGGCGGACAAGTACAAATGGACGCCCACTACCCTGCCGCTGGATGAGGCCGGTTTTAGAGCGGCGCTGTCGCCGACCAACATGGTCCAGACCCGCAAGGGCACCGGCGGCCCGCAGCCGCAAGAGGTCAAGCGCATGCTGGTGGAGGCGCGCAAGACGCTGCAGGCTGATCAGCAGTGGCTCAAGGAGCGGCGTGAAAAGCTCAAAAGCGCCGAAACCCATCTCGACCAGGCCTTCGATAAGCTGGCCGACAGCAAGCGCTGAACCGATTGTGGTGGTCGCGGGCTTTGGGCATATTGACGGCCGGGCCGCGTGCGGCCACCCACCACTGCGTCTTGTCACGGGATAGGCCACCATGGAACTTCGCCATTTACGCTATTTCATTAGGGTGGCCGAAGAACGACATTTCACCCGCGCCGCCGCACGCCTGAACATGCAACAACCGCCCCTGAGCCAGCAGATTCGCGCCCTGGAACAGGAACTGGGGTTCGACCTGTTCAAGCGCCACCCCAAGGGCGTGGACCTGACGGCCGGTGGCCGGGTGTTTCTTGAAGAAGCGCAAGCCATTCTGGCCCGCGTCGAGCATGGCGCGCTCAAGGCCTCCCGTGTGGCCCAGGGCATCGAGGGCACCCTGGCCATCGGCTTCACCAGTTCGGCCGCCGCCCACGCGCTGATCCCGCGCATCATCCGCGCCTACCGCGAGCGCTACCCGGCCGTAGAGCTTTCGATCAATGAAGGCAGCGCCCGGGAATTGACTGAAAACGCCATCGAAAAACGCATCGACGTCGGCATCCTGCGCGCCCCGGTCAGCACCCATCCAAGCCTGGCCTTCCACCGCCTGCTCAACGAAGAAATGCTGCTGGTCCTGCCCACCGGCCATCCGTTGCTGGCCAACGCCGACAGCGCCATCCCCCTTGCCGCACTCAAGGACGAACGCTTTATCCTGGTACGCCGCCCCGGCGCGCCGGGCATGTACGCCAACCTGATCACCGCCTGCCAGAACGCCGGTTTCGAACCCAAAATCGCCTTTGAAGTGGAACGCATGCTGACCAACGTCAGCCTGGTCGCGGCTGGTGAAGGCATCTCCGTGGTGCCGGCGTCGATGCGCGATGTACACCGTGACAGCGTGGTGTATTGCCGAATCAAAGACGCCAGGCCCAAGCTGCTGGCGCCGATTACCCTGGTGCGGCGCACGTTTAATCCGTCGGCGCCGTTGCAGAACTTTATTGGATTGGCGCGGGAGTTGGGGGCGGTGTATCGCAAGGGCTGAAGGGCTTGTTACCCTGCCCGCCTTGCCCACAAGGACAGTGTTTATGCAGATCGACCCTACCTTCATCCTTCATGAAACCGAACACTGGTTGCTCAACCATCATCTGACCTCAAAGCTGCCGGGCTACCTCATGCTGGGCGCCAAAGCGCCGATCGACTCCCTGGCTGCTATGCCCGAGGCCGCGTTGGCCGAGTTGGGTGGCCTGCTCGCCAAAACCCAACAGGTGATGGAGACGCAGCTGCGACCGAAGTGGCTGTACATCAGCCGCTACGGACACATGCCGGGCTTCGCGCTGCACTTTCACTTCATCCCGGTGTATGACTGGGTGGAGCAGGCCTTTTGGCGGGATGAGCGCTATCGGCTGCTGCAAGGTTTTGGCTCAAAGGAGCAAGGGCTGACCGATGGGGCTGAGCTGACGCTGTTCGTGTGGCGCGAATTTGGCGAAAGCCCCACGCCGCCGGCCATCCAAGGTCCCACCGTGGAACAGGTTGTTCAAACACTGCGCACAGCCTTCGGCGCCGGCGAGGCTGCGAAGGCGGCGGCACTGGCGACACATAAGTTGCCTGACCCACCGCTTTCGCAGCCTCGCTAAAGCTCGACAGCTCCCACAGGGGATCGGTTGTGTTGGTTAGATCTCAGTTCGCAGGGGCATCGCGACAGACACAAATCCCCCCAGCGACAAAGCTCCGATGTGGGAAGGGTCACAGCCGTTTTACCATTGGGATACACGCCAATGCCAAGCCCGACGGCGAGTGATACACCGCCTGCTCCTCACCCACATACCCGCAGGCCCGGTAGAAGCTCGCCGCATTCAACGTCGCGTCCAGCACGAGCGCTTCAATCGCCAGTTCCCGCGCGAGTTTTTCCAGGTGATCAAGCATCGCCTTGCCATACCCATGCCCCGCGAACTCCGGCAGCACAAACAACGCACCCACTTCATTGTTGTCGAGGTCGAGCATTCCGGTCACGACGGGCTCACCGTTCACCCAGCCCAGGTAAAACGGCTTGTCCATCAGTGTGTCGTAGCCGTCTTCAGCCTTGCCGCGAGTCCACAGCGCCATTTGCTCGGCAGTGTAGGCGCCGATGCATTGGCTGCGGATGGCCAACAGGCGAATGTCGAACGCCGCCTGGGCGTGCGCTGAAGTGGCGCGTTTTATCTCTAGCATTGCTCTCTCCGTCCATGACCTCATCGTGCCACTAGCACACGTGTGCTAATCGACCCCTTTACCCGGCGGCGCTATATTCCACGGCACTTCCAACGCTCTCCCCGGCACCGCACACCACCTGTTGCGTGAGGGTGCGTCGCGCGTTGGAAAAACCCTGATAACCCCAAGGAAGAAGCATCATGAACCTGCATGCCCCCGTTACCCGTCTCACCCTGCTCGGCGCCCTGATCATCGGCGTCGCCGGTTGCAGCAACGTCAAGCCCAGCGAAGACCATCTCAAGACGCTGTCGGAAACCAACCTCGGTGAACCGGTCAAGCGTATCTCCAATGTCCGCAGCGACTCCATGACCACCTACTACATCGCCAGCGCCGCCTCCGGTGATTACAACTGCTCCGTGCCCAGCGGTGCCAGCGGTGGCATGTTTGCCGTGGCCAGCTTTGGCCTGATGAAGCCTGCCGCCTACTGCCAGCCCAAGGGCGCGCGGGGCAATGGCTTGACGCCGTTTAACCCGTAACACTCGATTGGCTGAGGTCACGCAGCGTGCCGCGCAGTTCTGCAGGCCGCACCGGTTTGGAGAGAATCGCGATCTGGCGGTCGTGCAAGGCCGCCTGGATTTTCTCCACGTCGTGGCCGGTGAGGATCAGCGCCGGCACCGCCCAGCCGCGTTGCTGGCGCAACGCGTCGATGCATTCGATGCCGGTGGCGTGGTTGCCCAGGTCGTAGTCGGCGACGATAATGTCGCAGTCGCTGGCCAGGCCCTGCCCGCTGGATTCGGCCTGCACCTCGCAGCCCCAGCGCTCCAGCAAGGCCTGGGTGGCCAGCAGCACGTTGTGGTCATCTTCCACCAGGCAGACTTTCAAACCCGTCAGCAGGCCGGCCTGGCGCGCGTCGTCGCGCGCAGCCGGTTGGCGTAGCGCTGTTGCCAATGCCAGGCCATGCAGGCTCACGGAGGTGCCATGGCCCACCCGTGACCGCAGGCTCACCTGCACCCCCATCAATTGCCCCAGGCGCTTGACGATGGACAACCCCAGGCCCACGCCTTCGACGTCCTTGTCGCGCAGTTGGCGGACCCGATAAAACTCCTCAAAGACCTTCACCTGATGCTCCTCGGCAATACCGCGCCCCTGGTCATGCACCTCCACCGACAAGCCGCCGTCGCGCACGCGCACGCCGATCAGCACGGGCCGCTGTGCGCCGTATTTAAAGCAATTGGAGAGCAGGTTCTGCACCATCGTCGCCAGCATCGCGGGGTCGACCTGCACCCAATGCGCACACGGGCGCAGGCGCAGTTCCACCCCGGCCCAATGCGCCGCCTCGGCGTGTTGGCGCACCAGGTCGGCGAGGAATTCGCCCAGGTGAATCACCTGGTACTTGGGCAACAGCCTGCCGTTGTCGAGGGTGTAAAGGTCGAGAATCGAACGGAACAGTTGCGACACGTTAAGCAACGAGCGGTCGATGTTGTCCACCAAGCGCTGCTCAGCCTCGCCCAGCTGCGCTTCACGCAAACAGGCGGTGAACAGGCCGATGGAATGGATGGGCTGGCGCAGGTCGTGGCTGGCCTGAGCCAGGAAGCGCGACTTTTCCAGGTTGCCGGCGATGGCTTCTTCGGAAGCCTTGCGCGTGCGCTCAAGCAAAATATGCGCGTACACCGGGATCACCGTGCTGGTGATCATCAGCATCAGCACCATGAACGGCTGCGCCTGCCACAGGGGCGTCAGCCGGTACACGATCAGCAGCGCGAGCAACGCCAGGCCGGTGGCAATCGCCAGGTAGCGCGAACCGTAGCGCATGCCATTGCCCAGGTTGACCCACACCATCACCGCATAGAGCGGCAACGCCGGTTCGCCGCCCACCACCAGCCCGAACGAGGTGCCGGTGTAGTCGTGGATCATGCCGAAAATCCGCCGCGCCGGGTAATGCCCGGGCCAGCGCGCGATCACCTGGCGCAACGCAATGGAGACCAGCAGGAACGCGACGATATACAGGATCACCGGCAAGTAGGTGTCGACCGACTGGCCCGGCAAAAAGCCCAGTGCGCCGATGTAGACAATGGCGATGGCGGCCACCACGATGCGCAGGTTGGCCTGGTCGAGTTCGGAATTGGTCTCATGACTCATGGGTGACGTCCTTGTGCGGCATTCGGTCTATCCTTTACGCGCCAGAGGCTAAAGTAGCATGTCAACGCACACCCATGCCCCAGGAAGGAGCACGCCATGACCGGCCGAATCATCATAGCCGACGACCACCCGATGTTTCGCGAAGGCATGCTGCGCACCGTGCAGCGCCTGTTGCCCGAGGCCGTGGTACACGAGGCCGGCGACCTCGACGCGGTGCAGGCGCTGATCCGTGAAGGTGGCGACATCGACACGCTGATTCTCGACCTGCGCTTTCCGGGCCTTACCTGCATGAGCCAACTGGCCGACCTGCGCCATCAACTGCGGCGCACCACCTTGATCGTGGTGTCGATGGTCGATGACCCGGCGCTGATCGATCAGGTCATGGCCCTGGGCGCCGATGGCTTTATCGGCAAGAACATTACCCCCGATGAAATCGGCCAGGCCCTGTTGGCGATCCGCGAAGGCGAAGTGCTGGTCAAGTTCTCTCCCTCCGGCCTGCTGCCGCTGGGCACCCACAGCCTCACCGCGCGCCAGCAGGAAGTGCTGCGCCTGATCGCCCAAGGCAAGACCAACAAGGAAATCGCCAAGGCCCTGGCGATCTCGCCGTTTACCGTGCGGATCCATGTGTCGTCGCTGCTGCGCAGTTTGAAAGTGCCCTCACGCGCGGCGGCGGCGGTCAAGTATTCCGGGGAGTTCTAGGCGTTTTCATGGCCTGGGCGGGTGAAGGAATAACGGTCGATATCCGTGCGCAATTTCCACCCCTGCCCTTGCCAATACGCAGCGGCATGGGTGTTGGTCTTGAACACGTCGAGGTGGCATTTGTGGATGCCCAGTTGCTCAAGCGCGTTGAGGCAACGCTCGACCAGCGCCTGGGCGATGCCCTGGCGGCGATAGTCCGGCAGCACCAGCAGGTGTTGCAGGTAGCCGCGCCGGCCGTCATGGCCACACATCACGCAAGCGATCACGCGGCCTTGGGCTTGGGCGACAAAACTCATCTGCGGGTTGCGGGCCAGGTAACGCTCGGTGGCCTCGCGGGAGTCGGCATCGCGCAGGGAAATGCCGGGGGTGTTTTGCATCAGCTCGAGTACGGCGTCGTAGTCGCCTGCGTGCATGACGCGGAAGTTGAGCATGGTGATAAAACCCTCTGAGTTGCGCACAAGTCTGCCTGCATCAGTACCCGCCGTGCACCCATGAATACACGAGCGGATCACCGCTTCAGCTGTCGCAGCGCAAACCAGGTGCTTTGCAGCAGCGTGTACGGGTTGCCGCTGTGAGCTTGCATCCGATATTTATGCTCACTCCCAAGCTTAATAATATTTTATTAAAAATCGCCCTCCCCCTAGCCTTGAAGCCATGCCCAAGCTGAATCCAACTGCATTACGCAAGGACAGACACATGACTCAAGCCATAACAAAAACAGACACGCTGGTAGTGGGAGCCGGTCAGGCCGGTGTGGCCATGAGCGAGCACCTGAGCAAGCAAGGCGTGCCGCACCTGGTGCTGGAGCGCAGCCGTATTGCCGAGCGCTGGCGCACCGGGCGCTGGGATTCGCTGGTCGCCAACGGCCCGGCCTGGCATGACCGCTTTCCTGGCCTGGAGTTTAATGATGTAGCCGCCGATGGTTTTGCGCCAAAAGAGCGCGTGGCCGATTACTTCGAAGCCTATGCCCGCAAGTTCAACGCGCCGATCCGCACCGGCGTGGACGTGACTTCTGTGGTGCGCAACGTGGGCCGCCCAGGCTTTACCGTGCACACCAGCGAAGGCGTGATCGAAGCCAACCGCGTGGTCGCCGCCACCGGGCCGTTCCAGAAGCCGGTGATTCCGGCCATCGCGCCCAAAGACAGCGCGCTGCACCAGATCCACTCCGCCGACTACCGCAACCCCGCACAACTGCCCGCCGGCGCCGTGCTGGTGGTGGGCGCGGGTTCATCCGGTGTGCAAATCGCCGATGAGCTGCAGCGCTCCGGGCGCCAGGTGTACCTGTCGGTCGGCGCCCACGACCGCCCGCCGCGTGCCTATCGCAACCGCGACTTCTGCTGGTGGCTGGGCGTGTTGGGCGAGTGGGACCAGGCCGCGATGAAACCCGGGCGCGAGCACGTGACCATTGCCGTGAGCGGCGCCCACGGCGGCAAGACCATCGATTTTCGTGAGCTGGCCCAGCAAGGCATGACCCTGGTCGGTCTCACCCAAGCCTTCGACGGCAACGTCGCGCGCTTCCAGGCCAACCTGGTTGAAAACCTGGCCCGTGGCGACGAGAACTACCTGGCGCTGCTGGATGCGGCAGACGCCTACATCGAGCGCAACGGCCTCGACCTGCCACTGGAACCCGAAGCGCGGCGCGTATTCCCGGATGCCGAGTGCATCAAAAACCCGATCCTGGAACTGGACCTGGCCAAGGCCGGTATCACGTCCATCATCTGGGCCACCGGTTTTGCCGTGGATTACAGCTGGCTGAAAGTCGATGCGTTTGACGCCGCCGGCAAGCCGCAGCATCAGCGCGGTGTGGCCAGCGAGTCGGGCATCTACTTCCTCGGTTTGCCATGGCAGTCGCGCCGGGGCTCGTCGTTTATCTGGGGCGTTTGGCATGACGCCAAATACGTGGCCGACCACATCGCCATCCAGCGCCAATACCTTGAATACCGTGAGCCCGCACCGGTTGCCCGCCCATCGCCTGTCATTGCCTGAGCACTTTTTTCCGGAGTTTATTTGATGCCTACTCACACTCGCATCCGCATGTTCAACACCAAGAAAACCTACCCTAACCAGAGCCTGGACAACGACCTGTGCCAGGCCGTGCGTGCCGGCAACACCGTGTATGTGCGCGGCCAGGTGGGCACCGATTTCGACGGCAACCTGATTGGCCTTGGCGACCCGCGCGCCCAGGCTGAGCAAGCGATGAAAAACGTCAAGCAACTGCTCGAAGAGGCCGGTTCCGACCTGAGCCATATCGTCAAAACCACCACTTACCTGATCGACCCGCGCTACCGTGAGCCGGTGTACCAGGAAGTCGGCAAGTGGCTCAAGGGCGTGTTCCCGATCTCCACCGGGCTGGTGGTGTCGGCCCTGGGCCAGCCACAGTGGCTGATGGAAATTGATGTGATCGCCGTGATCCCCGAATAAGGAGCTGCCCATGACCTTTTCAATCGTCGCCCGATGCGCAGACACCGGCCAGCTCGGCATCGCCATCAGCTCCTCGAGCATCGCCGTAGGCGCCCGCTGCCCATGGCTGCGGCCCGGTGTGGGCGCAGTGTCGACCCAGAACATCACGTTGCCGGCTCTGGGCCCGGACGTGCTCGACCTGCTGGAACAAGGCCTCGACCCTGCGGCCGCCGTCGACAAAGCCCTGACGAGCAACGGCTACAGCCAATACCGGCAACTGACGGCGATTGATCATCTGGGCCGCAGCGTGCATTTCAGCGGCAGCGAAACCCTTGGCACCCACCATGCCGTGTCGGGCGAACAGTGTGTGGCGGCGGGCAATATGCTTGCCGACCGCGCGGTGATCGAGGCGATGGTGCACGCCTTCGAACACGGCGAAGGCCAGCTCGCCGATCGACTGCTGGCGGCGATGCATGCCGCCATCAACGCCGGTGGCGAAGCCGGGCCGGTGCATTCCGCCGCGCTGGTGGTGGTGGGCGAGCTGACCTGGCCGATCATCAACCTGCGCGTGGACTGGGCCGATGAGCAACCCATCGCCGAGCTGCAAAAGCTCTGGGACGCCTACCGCCCGCAAGTGCAGGACTACATCGACCGCGCCCTCGCCCCCGACCGCTCACCGGGCTACGGCGTGGCCGGGGACGAGCGATGAGCTGCAGCCGAGCGATGAGCCGCAGCCGCGAACTGCTGCAGACGCTGGTGGGGTTTGATACCACCAGTCGCGCCTCCAACTTGCAGTTGATCGAGTTTGTGCGCGATTACCTCGCAGGCTTCGGCGTGGCTTGCGAGTTGGTCTATAACGAGGAACGCAGCAAGGCCAACCTGTTCGCCAGCCTCGGCCCGGCGCAATTGCCGGGCATTGTGCTGTCGGGGCACACCGACGTGGTGCCGGTGGACGGCCAGCCGTGGACGGTGCCGCCGTTTGAATTGACCGAGGGCGACGGCAAGCTGTTTGGCCGCGGCACGGCGGATATGAAGGGTTACATCGCCTGTGTGCTGGCGTTGGTGCCTGCTTTAGTGAAAGCCAACTTGCGTATCCCGGTGCATATCGCCCTGTCTTACGACGAAGAAGTCGGCTGCCTGGGTGTACGCTCGCTGCTCGCGGTGCTGGAGCAGCGGCCGGTGAAACCGATGCTGTGCATTATCGGCGAGCCAACCGAGCTGAAACCGGTGCTCGGCCACAAGGGCAAACTGGCGATGCGTTGCGATGTGCATGGCGAGGCCTGCCATTCGGCGTATGCACCCTATGGTGTGAACGCGATTGAGCATGCTGCCGAGTTGATTGGCGAGCTGGGGCGCATCGGCCAGCGCCTGCGCGAGCAGCAGGACCCGCGGTTTGATCCGCCGTTCAGCACGGTGCAGACCGGCGTGATTTCGGGCGGCAAGGTGTTGAATATCGTGCCGGCCGATTGCCGCTTTGATTTTGAAGTGCGCGCCCTGCCCTCGATGGACCCGGGTGAAGTGGCTGAGGAGCTGCAAGCCTATGCCATGCAACAGGTGCTGCCGCGTATGCAGGCCGTGAGTAAACACAGCGCGATTCGGTTTACCGAGTTGTCGGCGTATCCGGGGTTGGTGACCGATGAACGCAGCCAGGCGGCGGAGTTGATTGCCGCGTTCAGTGGCTCGCGGGATTTCGGTACTGTGGCGTTTGGCACCGAAGGCGGATTGTTTGATGCGGTGGGTATTCCCACGGTGGTGTGTGGGCCTGGGAGTATGGACCAGGGGCATAAACCGGATGAGTTTGTGAGTATTGAACAGTTGGCGGGTTGTGATGCCATGCTGGAGCGCATGCTCGACTCAATCCGCGCCTGAGCCACGTCCCCACCAAACACCACAGATCAACTGTGGGAGCGGGCTTGCCCGCGAATGCAACCTGTCAGCCCCACACGTGCTGAGTGGCCCACCGTATTCGCGAGCAAATCCGGCCTAAGCCAATGCCACCCGCTTGCCCATGAACTGAAGCCCTTCAGGTGACCCTGTCACTTTGAGCGCCGTTTTATAGCCGAAAAACTCGCCGTTTCCATCGCCGGAAGGGACCTTTTCCAAACCGTTCACAACGGCCGTATGCCCACCGAAACTCAAGAAACCAGGCGCATAAGGAAAGGTTGAATCAGACACATAGAGTACCGGTGGACGCTCATCCCGACTCGGCCTCCACGTAAAGTAAGAGTTGACGACACCGGCCAACACTTCGCTGGCTGGATCATGCCTGGAAAAAAGAACGACGTACGGGCGCCACCGACTCTCATGTTCACTTGATATCCCCAGTTCGAAACTGCGGTTGTCCAAATCTCGGATGAGGTCAAGTACGCTTTCCTTTGAACCCTTTTGAAGATCAGGAGGACACTCACCAATAACGCGAGCTTGCTGCGAAGCATCGTCACCGATCCACGAAGGCCAAGATCGCGACGATACCAGTTGGTAGGCTGCTTCCTTGACCGAGTAGAACGGGATGGTTGAAAAGTCTATTTTCTGGTGAATTTGATTGCGAGACCTGGCACTTTCCCTGGCGCTCATTTCCAATGCCATCGCCCAGTCTGTATTCAGAAGCTCTTTTTGGACTTCCTTCGGCAAGACATCAGTGATTGCACTGACCCAGCACCTGGCTTCTGTGCTCAGAGACACAGGCAAATTCTGGTCGCGCAAATCAAGGCAGCGAAAGCCATCAAATATTTCTTCATATCCAAGCTTTTCAACGGCCTCCAAAACAAGCGTGTCCTGGATGGATGAAGCCTCTGTTTCCACCAGAATCACACCTGGCAGCTTCCTGAGGCTCATCTGCTCGATAAACAGAACCAGGGCCGGCACTATTGAGTGCGTCTGCTCACCCAGGAAAACGACAGGCCCGTTCTCCGTGTATTCAAGACTTAACCGATAAAGGGCATTAAGAGCGTCTTGATGGGTATCGTTGCGACCAACAATGGTCCAAAAAGGCGCCTCTTTATCCAGGCCAAGACGTTGAGCCAAATTTTCGACGTCCGCGAGCGAACGAAACCCGCGAGAGACTGAAACAGCGTGCTGGCAGACCTTGAGTGGATATTCGGTCCCAAATACGAGCTTGGAGTGCTTTTGAAGACGCTTGGCATCTCGTTTGAGAGCCGAGACGTTACGAACGACAGACGCAGTTAGACTACGAATCAATGAAATCGCCATTTATTGCCTCTTGACGCGTTGAGAGCGCCTTACGGTCATTAAAATATGACTCGGCCCGAAATACGATTCAGGCGGTTTGAGCCATGAGCTTTCAGTTCAGCAGTGCGTCCCTCTCGGGTTTGGATGCGCCGCACTGGCGCATTAAGGAAGTTAGCCCAGCGCTTCGGACAAATGCAATAGCCAAAATTCTGTTCCCGTGCCCCCTCACAAGCGTCCATCACCTCCTGCCATGAACTTAGGGTGCTGACAACGTTATGACAACCTACGCGTGATTCGCGGAACTGCTTTCGTAATGGGAGCCACACAGGTGTCGGCTTTTCGACTGTGCGAAAAGTCCAGACATTGAGTAGTCCGCTGACTACTCGTTCTTTTTGAAGAAGGTAATCCCCGTGCGAGTAGAGACCACCCACATACCCTACATAAGCTCAGGCACCAGATATGCGTTGCTGAATGCAAAAAACCCATTCGATACCGGCGGCTTGGAAAACATGAGCCAGGCGGACATTGCGCGCCATGCCAATGTGCGCTTTACCTCCAACTACGGCGCACCGACCTATCAGGTAGCACAGCAGGCGTCAGGTGAGATTTACGGTGGCTGGAAGGTGGAAAATCATGGGTTGAAAAAGGCAAATTTTCCTTTTATCAAATTCAACCGTGTACCCCCCAGGGATGAATCACCCTCTGTGGGCGACAAATTCCATATCAGTGTGGCACCTAAAGACCTGCCCAAGGCCTTTGAAATTATCAGTCGGTTGATCAACTCAGAAGAAAGCCCAATCAACAGTTGGAAAACCTCCGATTTAGATCGAATAAAAGGCGAGCGGCTATCGTTGGGCGGTCAGTTTACGCTGTACCCCAAGCCGGATCGCTCCGACGGCACCTACAGTCCAGAGTACATGGGTAAAATCCAGGCACTGATCAAAACCATTGAGCAGGAATTGCACGCAGAAGGCGTCCAGCCCAGCGACCACAAGCCCGACTCTGATGTAGCGGCACCAGAGTGGGGATATGTGTCTTATCGCAATGAAATCAGAAGCGACCGACACGGCTCCGAGGAGCAGAGCGCCCTCTTGCGCAACGAGCCCTTTTTCAAACTGGTCGGCGCCACCGCCTAAGCTTTCTCTTCGGGGCATGACAAATTTCGACGCACTTGCCGATCAAGCGCCGGGAACTGCCCCGTTCAAATCCTCCATCCAAGCTCAACCTCAACCACACTTTGATGATCGTTCCCACGCTCTGCGTGGGAATGCCGCCCGGGACGCTCCGCGTCCCGCCTTCAAGCCTCAGCGCAAGCGTGACGCGGAGCGTCACCAGATGCGTGCCTTTGCGGCGCGTGGGAACGATCTGTAAAGGTATTTCAGGCTCAGCCAAGGAGTCTTGCGAGTTCTTCGCGGCAGTAATCCACAAACAACTGCACCGGTTTGGTCAACGGTGCCCGTCGCAACCAGACGGCGGATAATCCTGAACCGGTGACCGTTTCCGCCAACGGCACACACACCACCTTCTGCCCGTCGTAGGTGTACTCGGTAAACGGCTTGGTCACCAGAATCGAAAAGCCAAACCCGCGCCCGACCATGCCGCGCACCATCTCGATGGACGGCGAGCTGAACACGATATTCGGCGTCAACCCGCGCTCTTCAAAAATGCTCACGAAGTACGTCCGGCTCGGCAGCACATCCAGCAAAATCATCGGCTCCAGCACCAGGTCCGCCAGCGACACCTTGGCCTGTTGCGCAAAGCGGTGATCGGCCGGCAACAGCGCGTACGGCTGCTGCGGCGGCATCAACGGCGTGGTTTCGATGGTGCCGCCCAGGTCGTGCTCAAACAGCATCGCCACATCAATGCTGCCGGCCGTCAGCGCCTGCACCAGCTCTTGCTGCTCACCGTCGCGAATGCGGATTTCCACCCCAGGCCACAGCGCCTTGAACCCCGCGATCAAGCGCGGCAAATACAAGGGCGCCACCGTCTCAAAGCAACCGATATCGATCTGCCCCGCCACCACGTCATTGTCGGCCAGGGCGTTCTGCTCGAACTCATGGGCCACCCGCAACAACTCCAGCGCCTTGCGATAAAACCTTGCGCCGCTGGGCGTCAACGAAACGCCCTGGGCGTGATGGCGGATAAACAGCTGCACGCCAAAGCTGTCTTCCAACTGCTTGATCGCCGTGGAAACTGACGGCTGGGCGATATACAGCTTGCGCGATGCCTCGGCGACGCTGCCACACTCGGCCGTGGTGACAAAATATCTGAGCTGGCGCAGGTTATAGGCAGCCATCGGGACCTCCAGAAACGTGGGACTTCGCCCCAAACAAGTGCGTAAAAATCGGCTTTTTCACACTGATTCAAGACCATGCAACATACCGGAGCAAAAAATCCGGTGAGCTATATTTTTTAAGGTCTATAGCAACAAACTTACTAATTTACCTCCCCGCGCCCATTGCTGATGATCACTCCAACAACAAAGCGCCGCCCACGCTGCGCACAGCGAAGTACGTCAACGTACTCACCTTGCCTTGGAGTTCGTCATGGTCACCACTGCAACATCCTCCGCCCCGCTTATCGAAAAACACACGATCGGATACGTGCCCCCCGAAGACCGCCATGGAAAGGTAAGAGACCTGTTCACCCTGTGGTTCGGCGGCAACATCGCGCCGTTGCCGATCGTGACCGGCGCACTGGGTGTGCAATTGTTCCACTTGAACCTGGTATGGGGCATCGTCGCCATCCTGGTGGGCCACCTGGTCGGCGGCGTGCTGATGGCGCTGCACTCGGCCCAGGGCCCGCAAATGGGCATCCCGCAAATGATCCAGAGCCGGGCGCAGTTCGGTTCCCTCGGCGCCCTGTTGGTGGTAGTGATCGCCGGCGTCATGTACATCGGCTTTTTCGCCTCCAACATCGTGCTGGCGGGTAAATCCCTGCACGGTGTGGTCGACAGCGTGCCCGTGCCCGTGGGCATCGTGATCGGCGCCATCGGCTCCGGCATCATCGGCATCATCGGTTACCGCTTTATCCACGTGCTCAACCGCATCGGCACCTGGGTGCTCGGCGCCGGTATCGTGCTGGGCTTCGGCTACATCTTCACTCACGTGCAGACCACCGATTTTCTGACCCGTGGCAGCTTCAATATCTCTGGCTGGCTGGCGACTGTGTCCCTGGCTGCGCTGTGGCAGATCGCCTTTGCGCCCTACGTGTCGGACTACTCCCGCTACCTGCCGGCCGACGTGCCGGTGGCGTCGACCTTCTGGACCACCTACCTGGGCTCGGCCCTCGGATCCAGCCTGGCCTTTATCTTCGGCGCCGTCGCCGTGCTCGCCACCCCGGTCGGCATGGACACCATGGAGGCGGTAAAACTCGCCACCGGTGCCATCGGCCCGCTGATGCTGGTGCTGTTTTTGCTCAGTGTGATCAGCCACAACGCCCTCAACCTCTACGGCGCCGTGCTGTCGATCATCACCCTGATCCAGACCTTCGCCTACCGCTGGATCCCCACCGCCAAAAGCCGTGCGGTGATCTCCACGCTGGTGCTGGCCGCCTGTGCCATCGCCGCCGTGTTCGCCTCCAAAGATTTTATCGGCCACTTCGTCGACATGGTGCTGGTGCTGCTGGTGGTGCTGGTGCCGTGGACGGCAATCAACCTGATCGACTTCTACGCGATTCACAAAGGCAAGTACGACATCGCTTCGATCTTCCGCGTCGATGGCGGCATCTACGGCAAGTACAACCCGCAGGCGCTGCTGGCGTATGCGATCGGGATTGCAGTGCAGATTCCGTTTATGAACACGCCGCTGTATGTGGGGCCGATTTCCGAGCACATCAACGGGGCGGATTTGTCCTGGGTGGTGGGGTTGGTGGTGACGTCGCCGTTGTACTTCTGGCTGGCGAGTCGGGACAGTGCCTACAAGCGCCGGATGGACGGCGGGAAGCTGCTGAGCGGGGTTTGATACCGCGCCCCGGCTTAAGCCAAAGGTCACATTCTGACAGGGTGCCAATACCGTCGCGGGTACGGCGGTATCGGCACCTTCAAGGGCGAATCAGCCCTCCCCTCGGATAACGGCAGGGTTGCGCTTACGCCCAACTGCGCCGGCGTGAAAACCCTGCGTTGAACCCCGAATCCAGCTCGCCTGCGCCATGCCCGGCTTTTTTGTACGGGCCGCCAGCGTCGATCTCGCTGCGAGCGCCGCGCTGACCGAAACCAGCGTTGAAGCCAGGGTCCAGATCATTTGCGTCATACTTGGCCGTGTTGTACTCGTCGGCGAAACCGATTTCTCTGCCAGCGCCGCGCTGACCGAAACCTGAGTGGAAGCCAGGGTCCACGTCGTTTGTGGCTTTATTGAACGTGTCCTTGACGGTTCTGCTTGTATCAAACTGAGGCAAGGGTATGCCTGAACTGAAACCATTGATTGAAGACATCGATACACCTCTTGATAGCTGGAAAAAACCCGTCGCCGGATGGGATCCCGACAGGTCGTTTTCCAGATTACAGCGCGCGGATAAAGCCATTCAATCAGGGGCATCTGGGCAGATGTAACCGCTTTAAACCCCGGCGGGCTGGGCTCAGAGCGTGCCTCGCGTGACTGTAGGAGTAATCCTGAAACGCGTGTGGGAAAGCGGTTGTAACGGCCATAATCGCAAGCAAATCCGAGGGGTCTACCCGTTAAAGAGCGGGTGATCGTTGACCGGTTTTTAACGGCTACATAACTGGTAACGTAAAGTCGTGCATGGGCGGGGTTGTGCCACCTCCCTCACCGGCCCGCCGTCACACACTGGTTACGCCCCGCCGCCTTGGCGCTGTACAACGCCTGATCCGCCACCTCAACCAAACCTTGCAAATCCTCCAGCTGAGCCCCTGTGGCTGTCGCAATGCCGATGCTCGCTGTCAGCCGCGCGAACGGGCTGGTGCCGTGCACGATGTGCTCTTGCTTCAACCGATCAAGAATCAGCTGGGCCACCACGGCGGCGCCGTCACTGTCGGTGTCCGGCATGATGATGCCCATCTCCTCGCCACCATAGCGCGCCACCAGGTCTGACGGCCGCCTTACGCACGCCTCGAAGATTCTGCCCACCGTCTGCAGGCATGCGTCCCCTGCCACATGTCCGTAGGCGTCGTTAAAGCGCTTGAAGTAGTCGATATCGATCATCAGCAATGCCAGCGTCGTGCCCTCCCGCTTGGCGCGCAGCGCCTCCCTGGCGAGGCTCTCATCAAAGCAGCGACGGTTTGCCAGCCCCGTGAGGGCATCCTTCATCGCCAGCAACTCAAGCTGCCCGTTGGAGGCGAGCAACTGCTGCTGGGTTTCACGCAACTGATCTTCCGCCTCGGTGCGCCGACGGATATCCAGGATCAAAAACCAGCCGATAAGGCCGGTAAGGCCCAGCAGCCCCGCCACCACCACCGCCGACAACAGTGCCTCGGTGCGCCACGCGGCAAGGGCTTCGCGCTTGCCCAGCGCCACCGTGGTGATCAGCGGCAGCCGGTCACTCTGGCGGAACGCGTAGAGTCGCTCCACGCCGTCCAGGCTGGAGGTAAACGAGGCAGTGCCGACCGACTGATCAACCAGGTACTTGGCATAGATGGGCGACGTGGAAAAGTTGCGCCCCATGTCTTGCTCGCGAAACGGATAACGCGCCAGCAGCGTACCGTCGGTATGCGACAAGCCAATTGCGCCGTCCTGCCCGACATCGATCTTGCCAAACAAGCGCAGGAAGTTTTCGATGCCTAAGGTCACCGCCACAACACCGGCAAAATCACCCTGCGCATCATTGAAACGCCGGCTGATGGTCATCACCCATTCCTGATTCGACCGGCTGACAATCGGCGGGCCGATAAAGATCTCGCGGGAAGGATCGTCACGGTGATGGATGAAATAGGCACGGTCTGTGCTGTTGGCGCCCGCAGGAATCGGCCGGTTGGAGGACATCAACCAGTGCCCATGACTATCGTAGATCGTGATCCCACTGAGCTGCGGCATCATCGGCTGTTGGCGGTTGACCAAGATACTCAGCCGCTGAATCTGCGCCGGCCCGCTGCCTTCGGTTTCCAGACGCTCGACCAGCCCGAGCAACAGCAGCGCACTTTGGCGCACGATGCCTTCGGAATAAGTCGACAGCGCCTGGGTAAGGTTCAGGCCATGGACGTCCACCTCCTGCAGGGCGCGATCTCGAGAGGCAAACACCTTCCAGACCGTCAATGACCCCAGGGAGCAACCGATAACAGCCAGCAAAAGCACAACCAGGTGGGTATCACGCTTCACATTGCTACCTTTGGCAAGCAGGGTTTTCCATAACAGCGGACAGTGGACCTGGGCACCGGCGGCAGCCATTCGCCCTGTTTCGCGAGCAAGGATACAAGTAGTTATAAACCGGCGCAGCAACAGATTATGCGCACGAGAACGGTTCATATTGCCGCGCCTCACGGTGGCCCCACGCAGACGCTTACAACTGATGATGTTCGAGCAAAAAGTCCACAAACAAGCGCACCCGCGCCGGCATCGCCGCGCCGCCGACGAACACCGCGTGAATCGGCTCAACGTCGCCGGGGTTCCAGGCTTGCAGCAGCGGTATCAGCTCGCCGCGGCGCAAATCCTCGCTGACGGTGAACTCACCGATACGCGCAATACCGGCCCCCACACGCGCAAGCTGTGCCAGCGCTTCACCACTGCTGCATTCGATGTTGCCGCTGACCTTGAGGGAAAACCCCTGGCCGTCGCGCATAAACGGCCAGTTGGGTTCGGCACGCCGAAAGTTGAAGCGCAAGCAATTGTGCCGCAGCAGGTCTTCGGGTTGCTGCGGGGTGCCGTGGCGTAGCAGGTACTCGGGCGAGGCCACCACCACCTGGCCGGTTTCGCCGAGCCTGCGCGCGGTCAGTGGGCTGTCGGGCAGAAGGCCAAAACGTATCGCCACATCGGCCTGGCCGCCGAGGATATCGACTACTTCGTCGCCCAGGGTCAGGTCGACCACGATGTTCGGGAAACGCGCACTGAAGGCGGCCACCAAGGGCACGATCGTCATACGCCCGTGGCCCAGGGCGGCACTGACCCGCAACCGGCCCCTTGGCACGCCCTGGTCGGCAATCGCCTCTTCCACCTCGTCCATGTCGGCCAGGATACGCCGCGCCCCGCGCAGGAACGCCTCGCCCTCGGCAGTAAAGGTGAGCGCGCGAGTGGTGCGCAACAGCAGCCGAGTGCCAAGGCGTTGCTCGGCGCGCGCGATGATCCGGCTGACCGCCGACGGCGTAAGCCCCAACGCACGCGCCGCCGCCGACAGGCTGCCTTCCTGCGCCACGCTGGCGAACACCAACATCTCACCCGACCTGCCGTTGAAATCCATTTGTGCCTCTTACGCAAAGGTGATTGCCAAAAACGCCATCTACCGCCTTTAAACGCCGGATCGTAGCATTGGCGGCATAGATAAGGAGCTTTCCATGCGTATCAATCCACCTTTAGTTGCACTCGCCATGGGTGCCTTTGGCATCGGCGTCACCGAATTCGCCCCCATGGGCATGTTGCCGGGCATCGCCGCCGACCTCGGCGTCTCGATTCCTTCCGCCGGGCTGTTGGTCAGTGCATACGCCATGGGCGTGCTGCTCGGCGCGCCACTGATGACCCTGACCACCGGCAAGATCCCTCGGCGCTACCTGCTGATCGGGCTGATGGCGATTTTTACCCTGGGCAACCTGATGTCCGCCCTGGCCACCGACTACTACAGCCTGATGGTCGCCAGGGTCGTAACCTCACTGAACCACGGCGCGTTCTTTGGCGTGGGCTCCGTGGTCGCCGCCAGCGTGGTCGCCCCGGAGAAACGCGCCGGCGCGGTGGCCGCGATGTTTATGGGCCTCACCCTCGCGACCATCGGCGGCGTGCCGCTGGCCGCCTGGTTCGGCGAACTGTTCGGCTGGCGCACCGCGTTCTGGGGCATTACCGGCCTCGGCGTCATCGCCATGGCCGCGCTGTGGTTCGCCCTGCCCAACCTCAAGGCGCCGCCACACGTCAGCGTGATGGCCGAAATTCGCGTACTGGGCCGCGGCCCGGTGCTGGGCGCATTGGCCCTCACCGTCATCGGCTCGGGCGCCATGTTTACCGTGTTCACCTACATCGCGCCCATTCTCAGCAGCGAAACCCACGCCTCAACTGCCTACATCACCGCCATGCTCGTGCTGTTCGGCGTGGGCCTGACCCTCGGCAACCTGTGGGGCGGCAAGGCTGCGGATCGCTCGATAGACCGCACCTTGATCGTGTCGCTGAGCGTGCTGATTGTGGTGTTGCTGGCGTTTACCGTGCTGATGCGCTGGCCGTTGCCGGCCGCGGTGGCGATCCTGATATGGGGTGTGGCCAGTTTTGCCCTGGTGCCGCCGTTGCAGATGCGGGTGATGGAGGCGGCCAAGGACGCGCCTAACCTGGCATCGGCGGTGAATATCGGGGCGTTTAATTTTGGCAATGCGATTGGGGCAGCGCTGGGCGGTGTGGTGATTAACGCGGGCTGGGGGTATCCGGCGATTTCGCTGGCGGGGGCTGGGATGGCGGGGTTGGGGTTGTTGATGGTGGTGGGGTTTGCTTGGCGGTCGAGGGCGAGAGGAGTGTTAGCCGTCAATCAGGCGTCCAGCTAGCCAGCTGGGCCAATCGCCGGAACACTCCGGCGAACATAATAATGGTCGAATTCACTGCTTTCGATGAATTGGAAACCATGGCGGATATAAAAGCGATTCGAAGCGCTGTCTTTGAGAGCACCCACTTTAATGGGGAGCGCAGCTGCATCCGCCTCTTTGAAAATTTGAATGAGCACCGCAGACCCTACACCTGATCCTTGCGCGCCCGGTCTCACATACAAATGGTCACGCAAGAGCTCATTGTGGTGATGCTTGACCACTACAAAACCAACCCGCTCGCCAGATGCCTCGATGTAGCGTGTGTTGCGAGCTTCAAAACCCCCAAGAAACCGCTCGCGCGCGCACTGGATCAAATCGCCCAACACGCTCCAGGCTTTCACGCATGGCCTCGATTCGAATGGCTACCAGACCATCCAAGTCACGTTCTTGAGCCTGGACCAAAATGATTGGGGAGTTTTGATTGGGTGTGACGGGCATAGTCTGCGCTCGAACTAGCATCCTGGGACGGCCAGTATAGAGAGCCTGGCATGAGCCGCCACATCCCAGGGGAATTAGCGTGATATCAATAGCCAACTGATACACATGACGGTAACGGATGTGAAAGCAATCAGTGTCGGAATGACCATCCAGTACTTGAGATGTCGTGGGATTTTTTCAACGTCCTCAACCCGTACTAAACGCCTCCACTGAAATATGCTTGGAATAAGAATGATGATAGCCATAGCAACCAGCCGCTGGGGCCTTCCATCAAAGGGCGCATGACGAAAAATATCCCTGTGCACAGTAATGTAAGCACTGCTCTCCACGTAACGTTCTGCAGCGTCGAGCTTTTTGAACATGGCACAAAAAACCAGAGGTAAGCTCAATATCATGACGACCCCAGCGCACATGCCGATATATTCAAAGACCATTTAATCCCCCGCCGTCCTATAGAGAAATTTCCCTGTGCCTTCTCCCAAGACGCTTCCGGCTTTACCTGCGGCAAATCCACCTGCGGCACCGCCGACAATGGCACATGCCAACGCTCCGGCACCCGCTGTGGGTATGCCAAAAACAATCATGCAGGCGCCGACACCGATAGGCGCCCCAAACGCCGCGCCCACAGATGCACCACCCACCCCCAACACCAATTTACCCCCTTCAACATACTTCGCCTGCGTACACTCTTGCTCACGCCCTGTGGAACACGCCTCCGTTATCTCCAGCGCCGTCGCCCCAACATCCAGCGCTATGCCAATGTAAGTCCCCTTCTTCAATATTTGCGAGGCCTTGGCCAAACGCTTGACCCTTTCCTCATACCCACGAATGTCTCCATGGTGCCAATAGCTTTTACTGGAAATCCCCAACACCTTTTTAATCGAACCTTCGTTTCTCAACCCCGTACCAAAGCGCGCCATGCCCGAGATTTGGCTATCCAACGTGGCAAACAGCGCTCTTCGCTTAACCAAAAACTCCTCCCTTGCCCCCGTGGTGCCTTTGCTCAAGTACTGCTTGTGCAAACTCTCGATTTCGATAAGGGTCTTCTCGACTTGCGCCAAATGCTTGCTCCATGCACTGCTGGCACTGCCGATGCCAAGGGACGAATAGGTCAAGATGGCCTGCAACTGATCATAGTTTTTGATCAGGAATGAGTCGGTTGCCGAGTACGCCAACAGGGCGAGCTTTATATTCAGCGCCGAGCGCATAAGCTGTGCCTCTTCAGCGGTGCAAGCGTCGGTCCGGCTATCTCCAATGATCACCAATTGCCCCGGCAACACCACCGTGTTGCGGATGTGCTGGTTGAGGATGTCGAATTTGGTCTGCGTATGCGGATCAAGCGCCAGGCTTAGTTTAAGCAATGGATAAGGCTGGGGATGTTCATTGATAAATGCGTAGGGTCCCTGCATGCGTGCACCTCCAAGTGACTGAGGCGCACGACTATAAGAAGGCGCCACAGCGGAGGTAAGACGTGAAGAGGGGTGGTTTTAACGTTTCAGAAACGGACTACTTCACTCTAAGTGCATGCCTACGCACTGGACGCTCTGGGGCTCGCTGAGCCGTTGTTACATCGGCATATTCAATGTCGATACGGGCGTGCGCGTGCCCACGGCCAAAGAGCCGAAAATAGAACGTACTTGTACGTTGGATCGGCTGCCGGCGTTCTAGCGTAAAAGCGGGTCATATGTGCCTGAAGTAAAACGAGGTCAGCCCCTCAGGGATCCCTCAGGGTCTGACCCCGATTTCCGTGACCCCGATTTCCGAAACCAACTGACACGTACGACCTCAATTCCAAAACCGTCTAAAAAACTGTCATTTCTTACAGCTCACCCTTGAATTTAAAGCGTTTAACCTTTGGGGGCACCTGTACCTTAACGACACACTTTTGAGGTCTTCCGAAATGGACAACAAAGAAGCACAAACCAAGCTGAATAAATTCGGAGTTGGGCAGCTGGTTAATCTGACTGGATACTTTGACTTTCCCAACAAACAGACAGAGAGGGAGGAAAAAATTGTCGAAATCAACGCTGATTCCGTAGTGATCGAAAGGCCAACCGCAAGCAGTCCAGAAACCCTGCAGTATTCGGCTATCACTTTCATTATGTAAGCAACCTCGCGGCCCGTACGCGCTGCAGGACATGGACCAGCATGAAGGCCCAGTGTAGTGGGCAACTAATCCCGGGCACGACGTTAAACGGCCCGCGCTGGAGCCGAATCCATTCTGTTTTCAAGCTGCGAAATACGCGCTCCATCGGTGCGTTACCCCAGCAGGTCCCTCGTCGACTCATGCTCTGGCGCATGCGGTATCGCCACAAACGCTGGCGAAAGAGTTGGCTTGCATATTGCGATCCCTGGTCCGAGTGGAATAGCAGATCCGAGGGCCTGCCACGCTGCTCGTAAGCCTTTCCAGCGCTTTGATCACCAGCTCAGCGTCCGGCTTTTCCGACAGCGCCCAGCCCACGATCCGACGCGTACAAAAATCCAGGACGACAGCCAGGTAATGCCACTTTCCTTGCGCCCAACTGTAGGTGATATCGCCGCACCAGACTTGATTGGACGTTGGCACGTCGAACTCGCGGTTCAATGTGTTCGGGATATCCAGTCTTTCTACTGTTGCTCGTTTGTAGGCATGGGAGCCGGGTTGTTTGCTGACTAAATCAAGCTCGCGCATCAAGCTGCGCACTTTGAATCGACCGATCTGCTCGCCGTCTTCACGCATCAGCGACAAAATGCTGCGACTGCCCGCAGCACTGCGACTTTGTGAGAACAGCTCACTGACACGACTACGCAATTGAAGCCGTGCAACATCGGGTGAGCGGCGCCGCAGGGAGCCCAGTCGATCCAAGAATTTGCCATTTCTTGATCTGCGGTCGGGGGCAATTTTCAGCCGATCTTCTACCGCTTTTATGAAGGCTCGTAAGCGCTCGGCTCGTTCCCATCGTTCTATAGGTTTAACGACGCTTACTCTGAGGCGACGTTGAGTCACCCAGTGCCCAGTCGATCACGTCGGTTTTCCGCGATTGTTCAAACATCCCTTCTTCATATCCGTCCGAGGGCGTAAGGGCCAGTAGTCAACTGCTCACTTAGAAATTCGAGGCACACTTTTATTTTTTCGGACTGTGATGCGCGCACCGTAGTGACAGCTGAAACATCGGCAGATTGATGGTAGGCAGGTAACAGCCGTGTGAGTTTGCCCTCCTCGAAACTGGGGGCAACGTCCCATATGGACGCCATGATGACCCCCAAACCGTCATGCGCCCATTCGCGAACGATATCGCTGTTGTTCGAAGCCATAGGCCCCGTAACCTTCACTGTTTCCATTCCAATAGGACCTTCAAGGCGCCATATGCCAAAACTGCTGTCCCTGTCGCGAAATAGCAGGCAGTCGTGGTGTGCCAGGTCTGGCAACGAAGCTGGGTAACCTCGCTCGGCCAAATAGCTGGGGGCCGCGCACAGAATTCTCTGACTGCTGACGATTTTGCGGGCAATCAAATTCTGCTCTGTCACATCTCCAACGCGAATATCAATATCGAATTGCTCACTCGTCAGGTCCGTGCGCCTGTCCATCAACTCGAGCCAGACTTCAAGTTTTGGGTATCGCTTGCGTAGTAACGCGAGAATCGGGGCTATATGGAAACGGCCTAATCTTTGACTGGTACTGATCCTCAACAGGCCTCTGGGCTCCACCCTATCACCGTGGGACGTCTCCAGCATGCCATGCACGTTTTCCAGAATCTGTTTCGCCCAGACCAGCATTGTCTCGCCTTCACGGGTAATGGTGACCCGGCGAGTCGTCCGGTTGAAAAGCTTACAGTTGAGGCTTTCCTCAAGTGTCGCGACCCGTTTACTGACGTGAGCTGGCGAGATTCCCAAATCGGCGCCCGCGCTTACAAAGCTCGAACGCCGGGCAATCGTTGTGAAGAGCAGAAGGTCCCGAAGGAAGGGATCATTGTTCAGTAATAGAGAATTCTGATATTCCATTTGAGCCAATTATGACCTTCGGAGGGGATAGTAGTCTTGATCCTAACAGTATCTGACGAGGCAGTGATGCTCATCAGAAACACAAAAATAAAACCTGTGAAGATCAAACAATGTCCAAAATCCGAATCGCCGTGGCCGGTGTTGGCCTGATCGGTCGCCGCCACATCGAACTGGTGCAAGCGAGTCAGTCTTGCGAACTGGTTGCAGTCGTTGATCCAATGACGATCCCGGCCGACCACCTGACATCCCTTGGCGTTGCTCAGTACCCTGATCTGGCATCCCTTTTCAACAAAATCAAACCGGACGGCGTGATACTTGCCACTCCCAACGCTCTGCATGTTGCCCAGACCTTGCAGTGCATTGACGCAGACGTAGCCGCTTTGATCGAAAAACCTGTTGCCCATAGCGTAGAAGAAGGAAAGCGTCTGCTTGCCGCCTCGAAATCAAAGGGCGCGCGTCTGCTGGTAGGGCACCATAGAGCACACAGTCCTATCCTCGCCAAGGCGCGAGAGATAATCGGCGAAGGCGTACTCGGCGATATTGTCGCGGTGCAAGGGAGCGCCATGTTCTACAAGCCGGATGACTATTTCGATGCCGCCGTATGGCGCCGACAGGAGGGTGGTGGACCCATCCTGATCAACATGATTCACGAGATTGGCAACTTGCGCTCCTTGTGCGGCGAAATCGTTGCCGTCCAAGCCATGCAATCGAGCTCCGCGCGCGGCTTTCCTGTCGAAGACACGGTGTGCATTGGCCTGCGCTTTGAAAACGGAGCATTGGGCTCGTTTCTTCTATCGGATTCTGCGGGCTGCGCGCGCAGCTGGGAGCAGACGTCCCAGGAGAACGCAAGCTATCCCTCTTACGACGATGAGGATTGCTACGTAATCAGCGGAAAAAATGGGTCGCTTTCAGTGCCGACCATGCGGCTCAAATATTTCGCACGAGTTGAAGATCGTTCGTGGTGGAAGCCTTTCCAAGCGGCGACTGCCGACGTTGAACGTCGGGATCCACTGGAAATTCAGCTTGAGCATTTCTGCCAGGTTATTCGAGGGCTTGAAGAGCCTCTGGTCACAGTGCAAGACGGCCTGAGAAATCTGATCATCACAGAGGCCATCGCCGAAGCTGCAAAAACCGGAGCGATTGTCTGCACTGACCTTACCTGATCCACACCATCCGAGGTGAGTGGGATTTTCCCTGTCCTGTATATCGCCAGACAGTGGCGGTCCGGCTCGGCTCTGCCAGATCAATAACAAAAACAATAGGAAACAGATATGACTACGTCATTGGACAGCAAGCAGCATCGCTCGCGACAGGCAAAAAAGGCGACGGCGAGCGGCTGGATCGGTTCGGCGCTCGAATACTACGACTTCTTCATTTACGCCCAGGCGGCGGCGCTCATTTTTCCTCAGCTTTTCTTCCCGTCTACCGATCCCAAGATAGCGATCGTGGCTTCGATGGCGACGTACGGTGTGGGCTACATCGCACGCCCCATCGGGGCTTTCTTTCTCGGACATTGGGGTGACACGCGAGGGCGCAAAAATGTCCTCCTGCTCTGCATGTTCCTGATGGGGTTTGCCACCATGGCGGTTGGGCTGCTGCCCACCTACCATCAGGTCGGAATTCTCGCCCCCATTCTTCTGGTAGTGTTGAGGCTTATCCAGGGGTTTGCCGTTGCCGGAGAAATCTCGGGAGCCAGCTCCATGATCCTCGAACATGCGCCTACCGGCCGACGCGGATATTTCGGCAGCTTCACGTTGCAAGGCGTTCAGGCTGGCCAGGTGCTTGCTGCCGCAATCTTCCTGCCATTGGCCTATTTCATGTCGGATGAAGCATTTAGTAGCTGGGGCTGGCGTATCCCGTTCCTTCTGAGCGCCGTGGTGCTGATCGCTGGTTTCATCATTCGTCGTGAAGTAGAAGAACCACCTGCGTTCGTCGCCGAAACGACGAAGACGGCCATACCCCGTTCGCCTGTGCTTGAAGCGTTTAAGTACAGCTGGCGTGGCATGCTTGTGGTGGTGGGTGTTTCCCTCATGAATGTCATTCCGGTGATCACCACCGTGTTCGGGGCGGCTTACGCGGTGCAGCCCGCTTACGGTATTGGCTTCAACAAAAGCGTTTACCTTTGGATTCCCGTCGTCGGCAATATCGTAGCCGTCCTGCTTATTCCCTTCGTAGGAAACCTGTCCGACCGCATCGGGCGTCGTCCATTGATCATGGGAAGCGCAGTGGGGAGCGGGCTGATGTCTTTCCTGTACCTGTATGCAATAAGCATCCACAGTTTGCCGCTCGCCTTCGGTACATCGATAGTGATGTGGGGCATGATCTATCAGGGTTACAACGCGGTATTCCCATCGTTTTTTCCTGAGCAATTCGAGACCCGTTACCGTGTATCTGCCATGGCGATTGCGCAAAATACCGGCCTCTTCATCACCGCGATGTTGCCGGCACTTTTCGCCTTGGTCGCGGGCCCTGGTACCGACAACATTCCTTTGATAGTCGGTTGTATTACGTGCGTCTGCACGCTACTGGCAGGTATCGCTGCGTGGAGCGCCCCGGAGACCTCACGGATTCCGATGGTGAATCTTGGAAGACGCGGTGCCTTGCCAACGGCTGAAGCCGAATACCGCGAGTCCAGGCTGGATGCTATTCGTACGTCCGGCTAACTCACATTCTTGACCTGACGCCAAAGGCGATGCTGTCCACCTAATTTGGGTGGACTTAGCCAATTTGAAGCCGGCAAGCCTATGCATTTGGAAATGCGCGGCATGGCCAATGCCAATCGCTCGTGCAGCGTATCGTTTATCAGCGAATTTATGCCGGGCGCACGTTACGTGATCAAAGGCGGGATTGCCGACGTCCCGGGCTCGTTGAGCCGCTGTTACATCGACATATTCAATGTCGACTCGGGGGTGCGCGTGCCTACGGCGAAAGAGCCGAAAATAGAACGTACTTGTGCGTTGGATCGGCTGCCGGCGCTGTAGTGTAAAAACGGGATCATATTTAACTGGGGTATGACCCCGTTTTACTCAAAGCCTAGTTGCCCCGCCCTCCCCCAAACGACCACTCATCACCGGCCGTGGTGGTGATCACCACCATCACGTCTTCTGCGTTCAGCCCCGGCGCCCGCCCCAGTTTCTCGACCAGATCACGGTAAAAATGCTGTTTCGTCGTAACACTTCGAGCACGGCCGGCAGTAATCGCGATCAGCACAAAGTCATGGCTACGCGGCCCACCCAGGTAGTGGGGATCGAATATCAGCTCGCCGACCTCATGTTGGTGAATGACCTGGAATCGATCTGTCTTCGGTACTTCGAAGCTCTCGACCAAGGCGTCGTGCAACCCCTGAGACAACGCCTGTAAATACTCGGCCGACTTGCCTCGGTGCAGTGAAATTCGTGCAAACGGCATCAGCGCTTACTCCTCACGTTCTGAAAGGCAAAGCTGTAGTTCGCTCAGCACCTTCAGCGCCGAAGCAGCCGTCGGCCAACCTGAATAAAACGCCAGATGGGTGATGACTTCGGCCAGTTCGTCAGTACTCACGCCGTTATCCAGCGCTCGTTGCAAATGAAACGGCAGTTGCTCAAGACGGTACATCGCCACCAGCGCTGCCACCGTCACCAAACTGCGTTCACGGGGCTTGAGTTGCGTGCGCGCCCACATGTCGCCGAACAATACGTTGTCGGTCAACTCGGCAAACTTCTGCGGATAGTTGCCCTGGGGCTCTCCCCCAGTGGCCATAGCTGTATTCATGATGTTTTCCCCTCCGATGTCCCGATCTGAAGGATGAAAATTATCAAGTCGCAACCCTTCCGAATATCAGATTTAATAGCTTCGACCATCCGGAATTAGTGGACTATTGAATGCGCCGCCCCACCTTCGACCTTGATGTATTGCGCACCTTCGTCACGGGCGTGGAGTTCAACAGCTTTGCCAAAGCTGCGGATCGTCTCGGTCGGTCGACGTCTGCCGTGAGTGCTCAGTTAAAGAAACTTGAGGAGCAGATAGGCACGCCGGTACTGGCTAAATCCGGTCGCGGCCTGGTCTTGACCCCCACAGGGGAATCACTGCTGAGCCATGCCCGTCGGTTACTGGAGTTGAACGACAGCATTTTCCACAGCGTGCATCAAAGCCAGACCGCCGGGACCTTACGCTTCGGGCTTCAAGAGGACTTTGGGGAACATTTCCTGAGCGATATCCTGCGACGCTTCGTACAGACGTACCCGAGGGTGAGCCTCGAAGTCAGGATCGCCCGTAATGCCGAACTGCTGACGCTGGTCGAAAGTGCAGCCCTGGACTTGGCCCTGACCTGGGACACCGGGCCTATGTCGCCCTATGCCACCCGCCTGGGCGAAACACCGATGCACTGGATCGGGCCGCGCGATACGCCATTACCGACCGCCGCTGACGACTCACCACTGCCCTTGATAATGTTCGACGCGCCCTGCGTACTTCGCAGCGCCGCCACCCAGGCGCTGGACGCCGCGCAAATACCCTGGCGCATCGCCCTCACCAGCCCCAGCGTGGCGGGTATCTGGGCAGCCGTCGCTGCGGGGTTGGGCGTGACGTTGCGTACCCGTATTGGGTTGCCGAGCCATCTCAGTGTTGTTTCTGGTTTACCCGTCGTGCCGAGTCTTGGTTATGTGCTGCACAGCGGTGGCGGCGAGCCCACTGCGGCGGCCCGACAATTGGCTGCTTTGATCGAAGCGGGCCTGCAGGAACAGGCGTTTCGTTTTACGGTTGCGACATAATTGAAAATGCGTAATCCCTTTGCGTACTTGAAGGACGTTCTTACACGCCTACCGACGTAGCGGGCGAGCAAGATTACTGAGTTGCTGCCACACAGGTGGGCGCCTGTTTAATCGCGGAAGGTGTGTTGGGTTAGACTGTACTCACTTCATACAATTACGCGAATCTTATGCATCAACTGCCTGAACTCGACGAGGTTACAAAAGCGAAAATTCGCAGGCTGCTGACTGCGGGCATGATTTATCCCGTCATGAACTACACCAAATGGGCTGAGCTGATCAAAGCAATGATTAACACCCCGCAAATGAAGCCAGAGTTCAGATTGCACAGTGTCTTAGCTCCAAGCGATTACTGCACAGATTGGGATCGAGAATGGCATTACCACATCCATCCGGTAGCAGAAATTGAGTGGATCGAACTCAGAGCGGTTTCACTCGATTGGCTACTTTCCACGCTAAGAAAGCACAACCTTCCCTTCTCTCTAGAGGATGGGGTGCCACGCGTTTGGGGTTATACCAGACCTGGCATGCAGCATCTTTGGGATTGAGTTCCTGAGGTTTCGCCCAGGCAGTAAACTTATGCTAGATGACTTTGCCGGACGCATTCAAAATTCTGATAGGTGAGCGATGTTCAAAGAGTATGAGTTGTTTCTGCATTCATGCGACTCTGAAGACTACTGGTCGGATGAAGGCATTGATGTTGCCGGTGCTCAGGTCTCTGAATTCACCGCGTCTGACTGGTACGAACTTGAATCCGCCATTGGCGTGAAGCCTGATGTGTGGCTGGGCCGATGTGCCGAATCGCTCACCGATTGCAATGATGTACACGCGTTGCAGATACTGTTAAGGCTGCTTGAAGCGAAAGAGGAATCGGTGGTCATTCATGCGCTTGAGTCAATCGATGCGCTCTTTTTAGCCGGTTACATACGGAACGTGAGCCCTGTCATCACGGCCTTGAACGAAAGGGTTGATGCTTACACTCGGACCCTGGAATTGATGGTGGCTACCTTGATCAGGAAGCTCAAATAACGAACGACGGATGTACTGCCCGGACGGTTACGAAACAGCTACGAAAGGGGAGGTAATACCGCAGCCTACTTGGTCGACCGTGGCGATGCGGCCGGTATGTACCATTGAATAGCAATGGGCAAAGTAACCGTTGTCGGGCCATGCGTGAAAACACGAATGCCCGCTTGTAGCCGATAGCGATCAGCCAACTTGTCTCAATAGGGATCGAGCCCTGCGTCGATGCCAGCCTGCTTAGCCAGCTCGATCAGGTTTTCGACGCAATCTTGCTCAATGATGCAACCCACATAATCGGCGCCGCCTGTATCCACATGCAGAAAGCGCTTCCCGAACCCGGTCAGCCATTGATCGAAATCGATCAGTACTTGCATCAGTGCTGGCGTCTCTTCCAGCGTGTAGGCATAAATCTGGTCAATACCGCTGGCTTCAACCAGTTTCGGTGCCAGGTACTTGAAATCATCGAAGCCGTCCACGTCCACGGCCATGAGAACCATATTATTGAGTAACTGGCCTTTCTCAGCGTCCAAAAGACCACTGACCAACGCGGTGACCGGGTCTTCACCTAGGTTGTAATAGCGCGACACCCTTCTCACGAGACGAGCACGTTCCTTTTCAGGCTGCCGCGCCAACAGAGCCTGGGTGAACGTTCTCAGCTGCGCACCGAATGGATAAAGCTCACGCATAATCGCGGCATCACTCAACCGTGGTTCATCTGGTGGGGGTTGTGTGAAGCGATCGCCGAACAATCGACTGAACAAGCCCATTGCCGTTTATTCTCCTTGGTGGGTGAAGCTTCTGGCGCGAAGCTTACCCCAGCGGCTCGATGACGGCGAATAGGGTCAGGGTTGATATCTACTCAGTCTACGTGTGGCACTGGGCCAGAAGCGGTCATTCGAACTCATGTATGCTTATTTGCTCAACCACATCTGAGAAAGCCCATTGCCCTCCCCTTCAGAATCTCCCAATCATCACTCTGCTTCTTTTGAAGAGGCAGTTGAACAGTTAGCCGAAGATCTGCGAAGAGTAGTCGGCAATCTTGTCCGGGAAGTGCGCAGTGGGTCGGACACACCGTCCTCGGCACAATCTGAAACGCTAGGTTTGCTTGACCGTCATGGCCCCGCGAGCATAAGCGCGCTTGCTGCACATCGCCACGTCAAGCATCAAAGCATGCGGCTGGTTATCGCCCAGTTGGAGCAGCAGCAGCGGGTTACACGAAGTCCTGATCCAAGCGATGCACGAAAGCAGCTCTTTGAGCTGACGCACGCTGGTCGGGCTGCGCTTGAACACAGTCGTCTTCAGCGCAGTGACTGGCTGGCACGCCAGCTTAAGGAAAAAACCACCGCGTCACAGCTGCAAACACTCGAAGCTGCGGTCAGAATCCTGGAGCAATTGATTGCCGCCGCCCCAAACGGTCAATCAACCTGAGCGCAAAGCCGCCAGCACACTCGGCAACGAATTGACGCCCCAGTGCTCGACATATTGACCGTTGCGGATGCGAACGATGTCGATGATATCAATGGACACTGCACGTCCCGTTGCCTGTATACCGGCAATCACCCCGCAGTGGCGGCCGGTAATGCGCTTTCGGGTCGTCACCTTGTCGTCTTCAGCAACCTGATCCAGCACCTCGACCTCAAGGTCGGACAAGCCCGGGTGCAGAACATTGTGAAAGGTATGCCATAGACCTTCCCGACCGCCGTCTTGCCCCGCCGCCGCTGAATGGTTTATGAAATCTTGCGCCACGAGCACTTCAAATTCGTGGCGGTCGCAGTTCTCAATAACCTTCTGATTGAAACGACGGACGATAGCTTTGTTCACTGCTGACATAACGCCACCTGATGCTTGAATGCGTAGAATCCCGAATATATACAGTTAGACTGTACATATCCAGAGCATCAGTGAGCGCTGTCCGATGACATCCGCAGGGCATTGATCTATTGCTGCCAGTCGCAGGCTCAAGGTCACGCGCTCGCTGGCGGACCTTGAACAAGCCGACGGAATCAGACGCGAACACTTGGCCGAAGGGCCGCAATATCGGCCGACAATGCCCCAGCCGGTGTCACTCCTTGGTCAGATCAACCAACGGCGTCTGCCGCACTTCAGTCTCCCGCCCATCCTGAATCTCGCTCACCTGCTTCAAGGCCTTATCCACCACGGCCTTATCCGCTAACAAGCTGTAGCTGATGCGGAACTGCTTGTGTTCCTTGGGCCCAATTGTCGGTACCAGGTTCAGTGGCCGCTGGTAACGGCGGTTGTAGGAAAAACTTGTCCCTGGCTCCAGCCCCGTGACATAGCCCTGGCCTTGGGTATCGGTGTTTTTCCACAGGGAAAACACCGGCAGTGTCTGGGTATTGAAGCCGACCGAAACGCCCAGGCTGCCGGCCTTGTTATGCAACACGGTCAACGTATCGCCCTTGGCATCGGCATACGGCACCACGTTGTACACCGTTTCGTCGTAGTCCTTGGTCGGTGCGCGGTAGGTTTGCCAGTCGGGCAGATCGCCCTTGGCCTTGTCGTTGAACGGCGACACCTGTTTCACCGGCGCGGCGAAACGAGCGCCCTGCTCCAGGAACGGGGTGCTGAAGTTGCTGTGATACAGCGCCTGGTATTCCTTCGGGTAGTCGCCGTTGTTGGTCAGGGTGTCGTTGAGGGCGAACACGACGCTGCCGGGTTCGGTGACCAGTTCGGTCGCGACCGAGAAGTCGACCTTCTTGAACGCCTGCTCTTTCAATTCGCCGCGCAGGGTGATGGCGTACGGTGGTGTTTCATCGATATGCAGGGTGACTTTGTTCGCAGGAATGTTGGCGGCCCGACCGTGCAGGGTCAGCAGTTCGCCGTTGTCGACGCCGGGGTGGCCGACCCATTCGTAGCCGCAGCGGGCGACCAGTTCATTGAAACCTTCCAACCAGCCCAGACCACCGCGGCCATTGAGTTCGATGAAGGACGGATTGACCACTTCCTTGACCGGAGAATCCCAGCCCATGCGCACATCGCCGACCGAGGCCTGCAAGACGTTCATGCCGCGAGTCGGCACTACCGAGAGTTTCATGGTGCCGTTATCGATATCGACGATGCTGACGCCCTCCTGGCGACCGCCGTGCAAGGTGCGCAGGCTAACGCTGAAGGGCTTGTCGGTTTTTATCCCGAGTTGCTGGCTGGTGATCTGCCAGCTCTGGGCGGCTTTGTCGGTGTCGAGCAGAACGTAATCCCAGGCCATGGCGTGGGAGGCAGCGGACAGTGCGCTGAGGGCAACGAAGAGTTTAAGCGGGGTCATGGCGACAGCCTTTCTTGGAGTTGTGCCATTTTTATAAACTTGATGAAACGTTTCATCAAGCTAAAAAAGGACTCAGCGCCGACGAGGTAGGCAACGTGCAGTGAGCGTAAGGCAAAAACGATAATGTCGCTGATAGCCGCTTGCTGCCCTTGGTTACAGTCAGCAATCGGCCAAAAGCCCGTCATTCGGGGCCCATCGTTTTGGACTCAAATTAACTTTCTGCTCCGAGCAGAATCATCGCACTTCCACTGAAGCGACTCTTTGAATGAGCGCCGTCACTACACCGGCTCCACCGCATCGACCGGCAATGAAGCAACCATTTCTGCCCGGCACACTTCAAGTATTTCATCAGCAAGTGCGGAGTCATCCGGGCAGGCGCGCGACAAGATAATCGCGCCGACGGCACGTGAAAGCAGGTCGATTATTTTCTTTCTGCCCTCACCCGACTCGGGATCCGTTGCTGTCGGGTATTTCTCTTCCAGCGTCTGCAAGGTGTGCTCTATGCCTTCGGCGAACGTCGCTTTCACATCGTCCGCCTGACGCGCCGCGTCGCCACACAGCGCGGCCATCGTGCAACCACTGCGGCGTGCGTCGCGATGTTCTCTATTCACGTAGACATTGATGAAGCCCGGAACATCCAGAGCTTGGGCGGCTGTCAGCGATTTGGCCAGACTGCACGCCGAGGCTTCGGCCATCAGGTCTGCCTTCGACCCGAAATGTTTGTAGAAACCACCATGAGTGAAACCAGCGGCCGCCATGAGATCAGCAACGCCGACGCCGTCAAAGCCCCGCTCACGGAACAGCTCTGAGGCGGTTTCAACGATGTGCTCTCGATTTGCCTGCGCCTGGGCCTTGGTTACTCTCATTTGCAATACCTCGTGTTTCCCGGGAAATCCTCAGTCGGATGATACATAGATGTCACCCATAATCAAAATTGTTGACAGTTTAGATTTCGATCATCATCCTAATTGCAAGCACCACTGATCTTCATCAACGGGCACGGAAGATTCATCAGATGACCAAGCAGACTCTGTTCACGCCTTACCTACTCGGCAGCCTCACGCTATCAAACCGCGTCGTTCTCGCGCCGCTGACACGCAACCGCGCCGGTCAAGGCTTGGTCCCTAGCGAATTCGCGGCGACCTATTACAGCCAGCGCGCCAGCGCCGGCTTGCTGATCAGCGAAGCCACGCAGATTTCCCGGCAGGGGCAGGGTTATCAAGACACCCCGGGAATCTACACGCCGGCACAGATCGACGGCTGGCGCGTCGTGACTGATGCCGTGCATGCCAAGGGAGGAAAAATCTTCCTGCAACTGTGGCATGTCGGCCGCGTCTCGCACGTCGACCTGCAGGAAAACGGCGCTGCCCCCGTGGCCCCTTCTGCGCTGCGCGCCGCCACCAAAGTGTTCGTCAACAACCGCTTCGAAGACGTCTCCGAGCCTCGCGCACTGGACATCAGCGAACTGCCGGGAGTCGTCAACGACTTCCGTCAGGCGGCGGCCAATGCGATCGCCGCTGGCTTCGATGGCGTGGAAATTCACGGTGCCAACGGCTACCTGCTCGATCAATTCCTCAAGGACAACGCCAATCTGCGCACCGATGCTTACGGCGGCTCGATTGAAAATCGTGCTCGTCTGTTGCTCGAAGTGACGGAGGCTGTGGTTAGTGAGATCGGTGCCGACCGCACCGGTGTACGCCTGTCACCCGTGTCACCGGCCAATGGCGTATCCAGCAGCGATCCGCAGGCGCAATTCGACTACGTCGTAGAACAACTCGACGCCCTCGGCGTGGTTTACCTGCACGTGGTCGAAGGCGCGACCGGCGGCCCGCGTGACGTGGCGCCCTTCGATTTCGCCGCCCTGCGCCAGCGCTTCAAAAACACCTACATCGCCAACAACGGCTATGACCTCGATCTGGCCACCTCGCGGCTCGCTGAAGACCAGGCAGACCTGATCGCCTTCGGTCGCCCCTTCATTGGCAACCCGGACCTGGTGGAACGCCTGAAACGTGGCGCGCCGTTGTCCGCGTTCAATCCCGCCACCCTCTATGGCGGCGGCGCGGCAGGCTACATCGATTACCCGACACTGGCTGAATCGAGCGTCAGCGCACGCTGAGCTCGTTCTGTTTCCCATATCCTGAAAGAGAGATACCCCATGAGCACTCGCCCCACCGTTTTGATCACTGGCGCCTCCACCGGGATTGGCGCCGTCTACGCCGAACGCTTTGCACAACGCGGCCACGATCTGGTGTTAGTTGCCCGCGATCAGGCGCGCCTGGATGCACTGGCCGGGCGCTTGCGCAGCGAACACAACGTCACCGTCGAGGTGATCCCGGCGGACCTGACTCAACCCGGCGACCTGAGCAAGGTTGAAAACCGTCTGCGCGACGACGCCCACATCGGGATCCTCGTCAATAACGCCGGCGCTGCACTGTCCGGTCATTTCGTCGAGCAAAGCACCGATAAAGTGGCGCAACTGGTCGCCCTCAACACCACGGCGCTGGTTCGGCTCGCCAGTGCCATCGCTCCACGCCTGGCCAAGGCCGGTGAAGGTTCGATCATCAACATCGGTTCGGTTGTAGGCCTTGCACCGGAATTCGGCATGACGGTCTACGGTGCAACCAAGGCCTTTGTGCTTTTCCTGTCCCAGGGTTTGAGCCTGGAACTGTCGCCTCAAGGCGTCTACGTGCAGGCCGTGCTGCCGGCCGCCACGCGTACGGAAATATGGGATCGCTCCGGCGTCGACATCAACACCCTGAGTGAAATCATGGAAGTGGGCGATCTGGTGGATGCCGCTCTCGTCGGCTTCGATCGTCGCGAACCCGTGACCATTCCGCCGCTGCACGAAGCGGAGCGTTGGGATGCCCTGCAGGGCGCACGACTGGGCCTGATCGGGCAAATCCGTCAGTCCGCGGTTGCTCAGCGTTACCAGACTCCAGAGTGATCTTCAGGCAGTGAGCATTTGGGGCGGATTCGATGCAAGCGCAAGGCGCTGCATCGAATCCGTCCAGAAATCGGGAGTGGTAATGAATTCAGCCCAGACAAATCCCCCTTCGGGTTCGCCAACGTCGTTCATCAACGCTGCGAACCAATCGATCACGGTCAACGGTATTCCATTCGCCTACCGCGATATCGGCCCCACTACCGGTGTGCCCCTTGTAATGTTCAACCATTGGGGCGCGGTGCTCGATAACTTCGATCCCGCAATCATCGATGGCCTGGCGCAAACCCGACGCGTCATTACCACTGACTATCGTGGCATCGGCGGCTCGGGTGGAACCGCGCCACTGACCGTTGGCGAGATGGCCGACGATGCCATTCAGTTGATCCGTGCGCTGGGGCTGGAAACCGTTGATGTGCTTGGATTCTCCCTCGGCGGCTTCGTCGCTCAGGACATCGCTCTGAAGGCGCCTGATCGGGTTCGGCGGTTGATTCTGACCGGCACCGGGCCGGCCGGCGGCAGCGGTATCGGCAAAGTTGGCGCGGTGTCGTGGCCATTGATTCTCAAAGGCCTGCTGACCCTGCGCGATCCGAAGTTCTACCTGTTCTTCACTTCTACGGCCAACGGCCGTCGATCTGCCGCGCAGTATTTGCAGCGCCTGCAAGCCCGCAAGAACAATCGTGACCAAGGCCCGACGCCCCGTGCTTTCCTGCGCCAGTTGAAAGCGATCACTGCGTGGGGCAAGCAGCCGCCGCAAGACCTCGAACGCTTGCAGGCACCCGTGCTGGTCGTCAACGGCGACACCGATATCATGGTGCCCAGCATCAATTCGTTTGAACTGGCTAAGCGTATCCCCAACGCAGAGCTGGTGATTTATCAGGACGCCGGTCACGGCGGGATTTTCCAGCACCACGTTGATTTTGTGGCCAAGGCGCAGGCGTTCCTCGATGTCTGACCACGCACCGGCTACCCTCCCTGCAACCGACAAGAGCCGCACCTCGATGAAAGCATTCCTTATTGATCGCTACGGCAAGCAACCCGGACGCCTCGGCGAAGCGTCAGCCCCTGAAGTGGGTGCCCACGACGTCTTGATCGAGGTCCATGCCAGCAGTGTCAACGTGCTGGACTCGAAGATCAGCACAGGCGAGTTCAAGCTGATCCTGGCCTACTCGTTTCCGCTGATTCTGGGCAACGACCTGGCGGGGGTAGTGGTGACGGTCGGCTCGCATGTGACACGCTTCAAACCAGGTGACGAAGTGTACGCTCGCCCGCCGCAAACACGGATCGGCACGTTCGCCGAAAGGATTGCCGTGGACGAGAACGCGATCGCCCTGAAACCAGCCAATACCAGCATGGCGCAAGCCGCTTCCCTGCCCTTGGTGGCACTGACTGCCTGGCAAGTGCTGGTCGACACCGCCCGGCTACAAAAAGGCCAAAAGGTGTTGATTCACGCAGGCTCCGGCGGCGTCGGCACCATTGCCATCCAGCTTGCCAAACACCTGGGTGCCTTTGTCGCCACAACCACCAGCACCGCGAATGTCGAATGGGTCAAGGCGCTGGGGGCTGACGTGGTCATCGACTACAAAAAGCAGAACTTCGAAAATGTCTTACACGGCTACGACGTGGTATTGAACAGCCTCGGCACCGATGTGTTGGACAAGTCACTGAAGGTCCTCAAACCCGGCGGCCAACTGATTTCCATCTCAGGGCCGCCCACTGCGCTGTTCGCACAGGAGCAAGGGTTATCCTGGCCATTGCAGCAGGTTATGCGTCTGCTGAGCCTCGGCATTCGGCGCAGGGCACGCAAGCAGGACATCAAGTACACGTTCGTGTTCATGCGCGCCAACGGGGCCCAATTGCAACAAATCAGCGCACTGGTTGAGGCGGGCATCATCAATCCGGTGATTGATCGAACGTTTTCCTTTGAATCAACGGCAGAGGCTCTTGAATACGTCGAACAGGGACGAGCCAAAGGCAAGGTCGTCGTTACGATCAAATGACTACCCGCCTATCAATGCCGACTGTGCCGCCGCCTTCGCTGCCTCGCTGGGGCTCGAGCGCTCCCACCGTTTGAGGTGTGCTTGTCAGCGGGTTAGCGTGAGATGGCGAGGGGTTGAGTGCACCGCTATGATGTGGCCTTTCGCTCAATGCCTCAGGAAACGCCGATGCCCGCCCTCACCTTCCGCAACGCCCTGCCCGCCGACGCCGCGCGTTGCTTTGAAATCGAAACCAGCGCCTACGAAGGCGACGAAGCGGCGACGCTGGAGAAGATCGCCACGCGTATTGCGCAGTACCCCGAGGGCTTTTTGATTTTGGAAGCGGATGGCGCGGTGGTGGGGTTTATCAATTGTGGCTGCGCCTATCAGGTGGTGATGTCGGATGAGGCGTTCAAGGAGTTGGTGGGGCATGCGGCCGAGGCGCCGAATGTGGTGATTATGTCGGTGGTGGTTGATCCGGCGCAGCAAGGCAAGGGGTATTCCCGGCTGTTGATGACTGAGTTTGTGCAGCGCATGCGAGCCATGGGCAAGCAGACAATTCATTTGATGTGCAAGGAGCAGCATGTGCCTTTGTACACGCGCATGGGTTACGGCTATGTGCAGCCGTCGCCGTCGGAGCATGGCGGGATGGCGTGGCATGAGATGGTGATGACGTTGCCAGCCTGACGCTGCAACTGCCTCGGCATTGACGCCATTCAACACCCCAGGAAAAGGATCACCTGCATGTTTATCGGTCGCCTCGCCCATCTGACGGGCTGTACGCCAAAAGCCATCCGGTTGTATGAGCAGATGGGCCTGATCAACCCGCCCCAGCGCAGCGGGCGGTATCGGGTGTATAACGCGCACCATGTGCAGATGGTGCACTTGATCCGCAAGGCGCAGGTGGCGGGTTTCAAGCTGGCGCAAATGGCGCCGTTGCTGGCGGCCAAGCAGGCGCTGAAGGCCTTTCCGTTGGGGTTGGCCAACGAGGCCGTGGATGCCAAGCGATTGGAGGTGCAGGCCAGCATCTGCGCGTTGCAGGCCTTGGACGCGCACTTGGCGGGGCTTAAGGCGCAGATGAACGAGATGTTCGGTGAACAGGTTCATACGGCTGAACCTGGCGCCTGTCCAGATAGGCAAACGCTTCACGCAACGCCTGTTGCGGTGGCCTCGGGCTGAAGCCCAGTTCTGCCTTGGCCTTGGCGATGCTGTAGTGCTGACGCACGTTGTGGAACAGGCGCACTTGGCTGACCAGCAACTGGGCCGGTTTGCCGCTGAGTTGCGCCCAGCGCTCTTGCATCCAGGCAACGCCCATCAATAGCCATCGGGGCGCGCGTGGGGGTTGGCGGTAACCCAGAATAGCGTGCAGGTCGGCCAGGGAGGATGGATGCGCGTTGGCCAGGATGTAGCGCTGGCCTGGGCGACCTTTTTGCGCGGCGAGCAGCAGCCCTGTGGCCACGTCGCGCACGTCCACGAAGTTGAAATGAAAACCGGGGTCCAGTGCCAGCTTGCGGTCTTTGACTGATTGCACGAATCCCATGGTGTCGGTCAGGCGTGCGGCGTTCGGGCCGACCATTGCCGAGGGCAGTACCGAGACCATCCAAAGCCCCAGCGCGTTGGCGGTTTGCCAAGCCATACGTTCGGACAGCAGTTTTGAGCGGTAGTAAGGGTTTGCCAGCTCCGCGCTCCACGTGGACTCATCCAGCGCGCTGCCGTCGTGGCCGACGGCGGCCACTGAGCTCACATACACCACGCGCTTGACCCCGGCACGGCTGGCGGCCTGCAATACGGCGCGCGTGCCTTGTACATTGGGTTGGACGATTTCCTGCTCAGGGTTTTTGGCCCAGTGTTTGAACACGGCGGCGACTTGAAACAACACCTCCACACCGTCCAGCGCGTTGAGCATGGCGGGCTCATCGAGCAATTCGGCATACACCAACTCGCAGTCCAGCCCCGCAAACGGCGCGCGGTTGTGAATATCGCGCACGCCTGCACGCACGCGATGGCCTTGTTCGAGCAGCGTTCTGACCAGGGTATTGCCAAGATGCCCATTGGCACCGGTTACCAGACACAGCATGCATTAACGTCCTTTTTCGCTTGGAAACCTGAGGGGTGTGGCGCGAAAACAGCTTGGCGTCTGCCCCTTGGGGCAGAGTCAAGGCTCAGCAGAGCGGGAGGTCTTATCCGGCTATGGCTGGTTTTTCGTGCCCGGCCCACACCTTCGGCCGTCGAGCTGCCCAAGGCGACGCCTGCTCCAATTGCGCCGCCAACGCCAACAACAACCCTTCACAACCAAACGCACCCATAAACTGCATGCCGATTGGCATCCCATCCTGCATGCCCAAGGGCACGGACATCGCCGGGCTGCCGGTCACGTTGGCCAGCGCGGTAAAGGGCGAATGGGCAAACACCCGTTGCATCCAGCCTCGGCCGTCGAGCTGTTCCTGGCCTTGGTTGTAGTCGCCGATTTCGGGCGCCAGCCCAGGCAGTGTGGGTGACAGCAGCACGTCGTAGCGTTGGAACAATTGCCCCATGCGGCGGGCGACGAGGTTGCGCTCCCACAGGGCGCCGAGCAGGTCGGTGGCGTGCAGCGATTTGCCCAATGCATACAGGCTCAAGGTCGCAGGTTCCAGGTACTGGGCGCTGGCCTCGCGCCCGGTGGCGGCGGCGATGGCGTCGATCCAGGCGGCGGTGTTGGTGGACCAGAAGCGCGCGTTGAGTTCGACGAAGGCGTCCCAGCTCAAGCCGATATCCGGCTGGATTTCTTCGACGTGATGGCCGAGCCCTTGCAACTGCCGCGCCGTGTTCTGCAGGGTCTGTTGCACCGCCGGGTGCAGCGCCTGGCCATTGAGCGCGCGGGTTTGCAGGGCGATGCGCAGGGCTTTGGGTTCACGTTGGCACAGCGCCGCAAAGCTGTGCTGCGGTGGCGCAATCTGGAACGGATCGCCTGGTGCGGCGCCGTGGATGGCGTCCAGCAGGGCCGCACTGTCGCGCACCGAGCGGGTCAGCACGCCGTGTACGGCCAGGCCGCTCCACACTTCATCAACGTCCGGCCCCATGGGCACGCGGCCGCGGCTGGGTTTGAGGCCGAACAGGCCGCAGAGTGACGCCGGTACGCGGATCGAGCCGCCGCCGTCAGTGGCGTGGGCCACCGGCACCATCCCGGCCGCCACGGCGGCGGCGGAACCACCGCTGGAGCCGCCGGCGCTGCGTTGCAGGTGCCAGGGGTTGCGCGTGGGGCCGCACAGGCGGCTTTCGGTGGTGGTGCTGGTGGCGAATTCCGGTGTGGTGGTGCGGCCCAGCGGCAACAGGCCGGCGCGGCGAAAGCGTGTCATCAGTTCGGAGTCTGCCTCGGCGGTGCAGCCCAGGGCCAGGGCGCTGCCCAGTTCGTTGCGGCGCCCGGCGGCGCTGATGCCCACGTCCTTGAGCAACATCGGCACGCCATGAAAGGCGCCGGGTGCTGCGGGTGGTTCATCGTCCCAGGTGTCCACCAGGGCATTAATCTGCGGGTTGAGGGTGGCCATGGCGTGCAGTGCGGCGCGGCGCACTTCATCGGCGCTGACGGCTTTGGCGTGAATCAGGCGCGCCAGGCCGGTGGCGTCATGGGCAGCGTATTCGGACAGGTACATGGGTGGCTCCAAACGGGTATGATGGATACTCTTCGGTATCGCACGATACCGATTAGTATCATGCGATACTCACGGGTATCGCTGTCAAGCGGAGATTCTGCATGCGTGTGCAACAAGCCCCTCAACTGCCGCCCCGGGAGCGTATTGTCGAGGCCGCGCAAAGCCTGTTTGCGCAGCAGGGCATCACCCGCGTGAGCGTGGATGCGATTGCCGCGCTGGCCGCCTCGACCAAGATGACGGTGTACCGGCATTTCGAAAACAAAGACGCGCTGGTGTTGGAATGGCTGCAACGCCTGACCGAAAGCTACAGCGAGGTGCTCGACAGCCTGGCGCAGCAATACCCCGACGCGCCCCGTGAGCAGTTGCTGGGCTTTACCGGGTTTATCGTGGATGACCTGCAACGCGCGGGTTATCGCGGCTGCCCGTTTACCAACAGCCTGGCCGAGATCCCTGAGCCGGATCACCCGGCACGCCAATTGATCGAGGCGCACAAACAGCGCCAGTTTGCGCGGGTCGCTACGCTGTGTGAGCAGATGGGCGCGCAAGCGCCGCAGGCGTTGGCGCAGGAGCTGTCACTGCTGATGGAGGGCGCGCAGGTGGTGGCGCAGAACAAGGGGTTTGATCAGGTGGGTGAACGGCTGATGCACATGGTGCGCCAGCGGCTTTGAGGAGCGCGAACGCATGAGCATGATTGAAATCAGCGACCAACCCAACCCCGACGCCGAGCGCCTGCTGGGCGATGGCCTTGCCGCGTTCAATGAGGCCGTTACTGGCGGCAATGATCGTCGGCCGTTGATGGTGTTGCTCAAAGACCCGGACACCCAGCAGATCCTGGGTGGCATCACGGGCAAAACCACCCTGGGCATGGCCTTCCTCGACCTGTTTCACTTGCCCGACTCGCTGCGCGGCTCAGGTCTGGGTAGCCAATTGCTGCAGGCCTTCGAAAACGAAGCACGGCGCCGGGGTTGCCGGAACGCGGTGCTGTACACCATCAGCTTCCAGGCACCGGGTTTTTACGAGAAACAGGGGTGGGTGCGGTTTGGTGAAATACCCTGCCAGCCCGAAGGCAGCAGCCGGGTGTTTTTGTCCAAGCAGCTTTGAAGCTGACGGCCCCGGCGGTCTGTGCAATGATCGCAACTCGCCTCAAGGGATGGAGCCACCGCCATGTCGCTGAACACCCCGCCTCACCCCGCGCACGCGCCACGCTTCTGGCGTGACGAGCGCTTGCCCTTCATCGAGGCGCGCACCATCGCCGACGGGCGCAAGGTCACTTACACCCGGCACGCCCACGAGCATTTTTCCATCGGCGCCATCACCCGTGGGCGCAGTTATTACCACTATGGCGCGCAGACCTTCGAGATCAGCGCCGGCACGGTGGTGTTGATGAACCCCGGTGATGTGCACGCGTGCAACCCGATCCACGACCAGCATTGGTCGTATCACATGATTTACCTCGATACACCGTGGCTCACGGACCTGCAATACCAGCTGGGTTTCAGTACCGAGCAGGGTTATCGGCCGTTCAATACCCCGCATACCCGTGACACGGTTTTGTATAACGGTCTGATCGAGCTGTACGCAATGCTGCTGGATGAACAGGCCGAACTGCTGCAAAAAGAGAGTGCGCTGGTGAGTTATTTCACCGAAGTTCAGCAGCGCCTGAACCCGTCGTTGGCGCCGCTGCGTGAGGTCAACCACAAGCTGGAGCGCGCCGCCGAGTACATCCGCGCGCACTGCACCGAAGCGTTGAAGCTGGAGGATATTTGCCTGGCGGCCGAGCTGTCGCCGTCGTACCTGATCCGCGCGTTCAAACAGTATTACGGGCTCACGCCCCATGCGTTTCTGGTGAACCGGCGCATTCAGTTTGCCCGCACCCAGTTGCGCAATGGCGAGCTGATCGCCGATGTGGCCCTGGCCGCCGGGTTTGCCGACCAGGCGCATTTTCAGCGCACCTTCAAACTGCATTTTGCCGCCACGCCGGGGCAATACCGCGACTTGCTCAAGCCATCAGCAAATAACCCACACTGGCCACCAGCAACGCGGCCATTGAGCGGTTGAACAGGCGCACGCCTTGGGGGTTGCTCAGGTAGCGCCGCAAAAACGTGCCGGCGTAGGCCCAGCACGCCACCGACAGGTAGCAGATCACCAGGTACAGCGCCGCGAACAGCCACACTTGGCGCGCATCGCCATCGGCCACGAACAAGCCCATGCCCGCCACGCAGGCCAGCCAGGCCTTGGGGTTGAGCCATTGCATGATCGCGCCGTAGAGCATCGATGGCGCGGTGGCAGTGCCTTCGGCGTCGAGTCGGCCATCGTCGACCGCGAGTTTCCAGGCCATGTACAGCAAAAAGGCCACCCCGCCCCACTGGATCAACTGGGTAAGGATCGGCCAGCGCACCAGCACTTCATGCAGGCCCAGGCCGATCAGCACCAGCAGCAAGGTAAAGCCCACGGCGGCGCCGACTACGTGTTTCTGGCTGGCGGCAAAACCAAAGCGTGCGCCCGAACTGAGCGCCACCACATTGACCGGGCCGGGGGTGATGGACGTGGCCAAAGCGAAGGCGGCCATGGAGATGATCAAGCTCATTGCAGTTCCTTTTGGTGAAGCCGAGTGACGATGGCTTCACGGTAAAGGGCTGAACATGGGCGGTATTGAAGAAAATTCCCCTAGGCGTTTTTCATGCCGGCACCTGGGTGACGATGTCTTCCAGGCCCAGCACCCGGCCATCCTCGGACACGATCTCGACCTTGCGCAGCGGCTTGAGCAAACGTGCATCCAGCAAGTGGGTGCTGCCATCGGCCGGCTGCGTGAAGGTTTCGCCCCATTGCGCCAGGGTTACCAGCACCGGCATCAGCGCACGGCCTTTGTCGGTGAGTTGATATTCGCTGCGCGCACCCACTTCGCTGGTGTGCAACAGGCCTTGTTCGACCATGTCCTTGAGGCGCGTGGCGAGGATGTTTTTCGCCACGCCCAGGTGTTTTTGGAAGTCACCAAAGCGCGTCACCCCGGCGTAGGCGTCGCGGATGATTAACAGCGTCCACCAATCCCCCACCACGTCGAGCGCGCGGGCGACCGGGCAACAGTCGCCTTCCAGGCATTTGCGTTTCATCGTCGGGCCTCCGGGCAATCAGAAATATTAGGTTGCATTATAGGACCAACAGGCTCAAGATAAAAACGGTTTCATCATTAAACCTAATTCGTCGCCTGGAGTGCATCATGGATATTCGTGGAAAAGTGGTGTTGGTTACCGGTGCCAATCGTGGCCTGGGCAAAGCATTTGTCACCGCGTTGCTGGCAGCGGGTGCGGCCAAGGTGTATGCCGGTGCACGTGACCCGGCCAGTGTGGATATCCCCGGCAGCACGCCGATTGCCCTGGACATTACCGACCCGGCCAGCGTGCAGCGCGCCGCCGAGCAGTGTGGCGATGTGAGTGTGTTGATCAACAACGCGGGCTGGCTCAAGTACGGCTCGTTGCTGGCCGAAGACAGTATCGAGAACCTGCAGCAGCACTTTGAGGTGAACACCTTCGGCACCCTGCGCCTGAGCCGCGCGTTTGCGCCGATCCTGGCCAAACAAGGTGGCGGCGCGCTGATCAATATCCTCTCGGTGCTGAGCTGGCTGAGCCCGCCCGGCTCCGGCGGCTACAGCACCTCCAAGTCGGCGCAGTGGGGCCTTACCAATGGCCTGCGCGGTGAGTTGCGCGAGCAGAACACCTTGGTGATCGGCGTGCACCCGGCCTACATCGACACCGACATGGTGGCGGATGTGCAAGCACCGAAAAGCACGCCGCAGGAAGTGGTGGCCATTACCCTTAAAGCGCTGAGTGAAGACCGCGAAGAAGCGCTGATCACCGACATGACCCACGCGGTAAAAGCCTCGCTGTCCACCGACAGCCCGGTGTATCTGAGCCATTGAGCAAGCAGCAGTGCGCGCCGAACCCGGTGCGCCCTTTTCAACTGAAACAACTCAGTCTGAATGTGCGAGCAAGCCCGCTCCCACATTTAGATCGCTTTACATCCCGACGATATGGCGTTACGGCCTCACAAGCCGCGATTACGCAGCCATTGCAAAAAGCCTTTCTTGACCGGCACCACCGGCGCGTCCTGGGTCAGGACTTGCGCGGCATGCAGGCGGAAATCCAGCAGCGCTTTCATCGCTTCGCTGATGTCGTGGCGCGCGTCCAGGCAGGGTTTGAGGTACTCATTTTCGATGCGATACAGCGTGCAGAAGGTCTTGGCGGTAAAGTCCGCCAACGCCGCTTGATCGGACAACACCCCCGACTCGCCAATCACTTCGCCCGGCCCCATGCGCCCGCCTTCGAATGTGTGGCCGCCCTTGATCAGCATCACCGAAACCACGCCGGATTCGACGATAAACAAATGGTCGCTGACCTCCCCCGCCGGCAGGATCATCTCGCCGGCGCGGTAGGTGTGCAGGGTCATGTTCTGGCTGAAGGTGTCTTTTTCTTCCTGGCGCAGCGTGGAGAAAATCGACGAACGCTCCAGCAACGCCCGTGCAGGCGACATCACCGGTGGCGCGCTGCTTTCAGTGGCCGACAGCACACCCACGCCCGCCGCTTGCAGGTGACGGAATGCCAGGTCGTAAAGCTGGTTACGCACTTCACGCTTTTGGCCCATGGCCGGCACGAACCCGCTGATCTCGTATTCCACGCCGCCACTGGCCGAAGCCTTGAACGCCACACTGGGCGCGGGTTTGGCCAGCAAAGGCCGGCAACCTTGCATCGCACGCTCCAGCGCTTCGATCACGGTTTGCGGCCGCGCATGCGGGCTGACTTGCAGGCTGACCGCCAGGCCGAACATGTCCGCGGGGCGTGAGAAGTTGATGATCTTGGCCTTGGCCGCCAGGGAGTTGGGGATCACCGCCATGCTGCCCTGGGAGGTTTGCAGGCGTGTGGCGCGCCAGTCGATGTCGGTGACGCGCCCTTCAGTGCCGTCAATGGAGATCCAGTCATCCACCTGATACGGCTTGGTGGTGTTGAGCACGATTCCGGAAAACACGTCGCTCAAAGTGCTTTGCAGCGCCAGGCCGACGATGATCGCCACCGCGCCGGAGGTGGCGAGCACGCCCTTGACCGGCAGGTCGAGCACATAGGCCATGGCGGCGATGATCGCGATCAAAAAGATCACCGCGCCCAGCAGGTCTTGCAGCAAGCGCCCGCCGTGCCCGACGCGATTGATCATGACCGTGCCGAGCAATACCGTGAGGGTCCGCGCGGCAAACAGCCACCAGCCGATCTGCAACGCCGTGGCCGCCAGGTGCAACGCGGTGTTGTCGCCATAGGGCGCCATCTGCATGGGGTTCATGCCGTCGTTGAACAGCACGGCACTGAACACCGCAAAGATCGCCAGGCGCGCCGCCAGTTTCCAGTTGGCGAGGTTGGCGGAAATAAGCCGCCACACGGCGATGTCGATAAAGATCAGCGCCACGGCGCACAGCATCGGGTGTTCAGCGATAAATGAGGGCATCCAGGCGACTCCAGGGTGTATGGCGAGAAGATCGCATGAATTGAAGATAGCGGGTATAGCGCAGCGCAAAATGTGTGTGGGCTTTGTGTGGGCGCTGGTTTTGTGTGGGAGCTGGCTTGCCTGCGATGGCATCACCTCGGTTTATCAGTCATACCGAGGTGTCTGCATCGCAGGCAAGCCAGCTCCCACACAGAGCCCGCTCACACAGGGGTATGTGGCAACCCTTGGGTCTCGCGCTTACTGGGCGCCAGTCAACGCGTTATAGCCGTTAAACAGGTTGCGATAGCCCGGGGTGAATCAGGGGTGCATCTGGCCGAACTGGCCGGACTGGAAGTCGGCAAAGGCCTGGTGAATCTCTTGCTCGGTGTTCATCACGAACGGGCCGTGGCCGACGATGGGCTCGTCGATAGGCTCGCCGCTGAGCAACAGGAACATCGCGTCGTTGTTGGACTCCAGGGCGAGTTGATCGCCGTCGCGTTCGAACAACGCCAGTTGCCCTTCGCGCACCAGTTCCTGGCCATTGACCTGTACCGTACCTTTGAGCACCACCAGCGCGGTATTGCGCCCGGCGTGCAGGTCGAGGGTCACGGCCTTGCCAGCGTTGAGGCGCACATCCCACACGTCGATCGGCGTGAAGGTGCGGGCCGGGCCTTTTGCACCGGCAAACTCGCCGGCAATCAGGCGCAGGCTGCCGGCGTCATCGGCCAGGGGCAGCGCCGGGATATCGCCATCGAGGATGGTCTGGTAACCGGCGTCGGTCATTTTGTCCTTGGCCGGCAGGTTGACCCACAACTGCACCATTTCCAGCGCGCCGCCCTTTTGGGCAAACGCCTCGGAGTGGAACTCCTCATGCAGGATGCCTTTGGCCGCGGTCATCCATTGCACATCGCCTGGGCCGATAGTGCCGCCGGCGCCGGTGGAATCGCGGTGCTCGACTTCGCCTTTATAGACAATGGTCACAGTTTCAAAGCCGCGATGCGGATGCTGGCCGACGCCACGACGGGCTTGAGTCGGGGTGAAATCGGCCGGCCCGGCGTGGTCCAGCAACAGGAATGGGCTGATGTGTTTGCCCATGGTGTCGTAGGAAAACAGCGTGCGAACCGGAAAGCCGTCGCCTACCCAATGGCCGCGAGGGCTGGTGTAGATACCGATGATGTTTTTCATGGTGTGTCTCCAAAGGCGTGAAAGCAGTGCATGAACACAGCTTAAATCCGCTACCTTTACAGCGCTAGACCGCGAAAATAGCCCTTAGCGTTCTATTTGGAGAACGACATGGAAGACCTCAACACCCTCTACTACTTCACCCAAGTGGTCGAGCACCGTGGGTTTGCGGCGGCAGGCCGTGCGCTGGACATGCCCAAGTCCAAGCTCAGCCGGCGTATCAGCCAGCTTGAAGAGCGCTTGGGCGTGCGCCTGATCAACCGCACCAGCCGGCATTGCTCGCTCACCGAAATCGGCCAGGTCTACTACCAGCGCTGCCTGGCCATGCGGGTGGAGGCCGAAGCCGCTGCCGAAGTGATCGAGCGCAACCGCTCCGAGCCCCAGGGCGTGGTGCGTTTGAGCTGCCCCACCGCCCTGCTCAATTCCTGGGTCGGGCCGATGCTGACCCGCTATATGCTCAAGTACCCACTGGTGGAGCTGCACCTGGAGAGCACCAACCGGCGTGTGGACGTGATCCACGAAGGCTTCGACATTGCCCTGCGCATTCGCTTTCCGCCATTGGAAGACACCGATCTGGTGATGAAGGTGCTCGGCAACAGCACCCAGTGCCTGGTGGGCAGCCCGGCGTTTGTGTCGCGCCTTTCCAGCCCGCCGTTGCCGGGGGATTTGAACGGCCTGCCGAGCGTGTATTGGGGCTCGGCCCAGCGCGAATACCAGTGGGAGTTGTTTGGCGAGAACGGTGCCAGTGCGGTGATCCGGCATTTCCCGCGGATGATCACCGATGACCTGTTGGCGCTGCGCCATACGGTGTGTGCCGGGGTGGGCATTGCGCACCTGCCGAGCGTGGTGGTGCGCGAGGATATTGCCGCCGGGCGGCTGGTCAACTTGATCCCGGATTGGTCACCAAGGACCGGGATCGTGCATGCGATTTTCCCGTCGCGCCGTGGGCTGTTGCCGTCGGTGCGGACGTTGATTGATTTTCTCGGCGAGGAATTCGCGCACAGCGACATGGCCTGACCGCTGATCGTTCCCACGCTCCGCGTGGGAATGCATCCAGTGACGCTCTGCGTCACGACTGCCAGAGCGGGACGCGGAGCGTCCGGGGCGGCATTCCCACGCAGAGCGTGGGAACGATCACCTACGCCGCTGCCAGCACCGCCCGGCGCTGGCGCAACAGCTGGAATGCCACAAACGCCGAAACCGCAAAGCTTGCCTGGATCATGATCATCGGCGTGGCACTGCCATCACGCAAATGGCTCAGCAACAGCCCACTGCACGTTGCGCCAAACATCTGCGAAAAGCCCATCAACCCTGCGGCCAGCCCCGCACGATGGGCGTTGGGCATCACCCCGCCCGTCACCGAGCCCGGCAACACCAGGCCGCCGCCGAGGGTGACCAATGCCACCGGAATATCCAGGCCCAGCGCCGACAGGCCGAACAGCTCGTAAATCACCACCGCCAGAATCCCGCCGATGGCTACCAGCGTCACGCCTATCGACACAATGCGTTGCGGCCCCAGGCGCAGGATATTGCGCCGGGTGTAGGTGGAGCCCACGATCAGCATCGACACGATCAGGCCAAAATTAAGCCCGTACTCCAGGCTGCTGAACCCCAGCAGGTTGATAAATACCGCCGATGAACCCGCGATCACCGCAAACATGGCGCCGTAGGTGCAGGCCAGCGCAACCGCGTACGCCCGATACTGGCGGCCCTTGAGCAAATCCAGGTATTGCCCGCCAAGGGTGCGCCAATGCCCGGCCTTGGGGTCCAGAAAGTGATTGCTCTCGCGAAAGAACAGCAACGCCAACATCAGCACCACGCTGCCGATCACCAGCGCCAGCAGGATCGGCGCCTGCCAGCCCAGCAGCTTGATCAGCAGGCCACCGATCATCGGCGCCACGACGATGGCGTAGAGCATGCCGATCATGGTCAACGCCAGGGCCGGCCCGGCTTCGGCCTTCCACACATCACGCACCACCGTGCGCGCCAACACCAACGCGGCGCAGGCGCCCAGGCCTTGCAGCACGCGGGCGGCAATGAACTGTTGAATGTCGCTGACCAGCAGCATCGACAGGGTCGCCAGCACATACAGCGCCAACCCGCCGAGCAGCACGGGGCGACGGCCGATGCGGTCCGACAGCGGCCCGAACAGCAACTGCCCAAGGCCAAAGGCGGCGACAAATGCCGACAACGCCATCAACGCCGAACCCGCTGGCGCCGCCAGTGCCTGCTCGATAGCGCCCAGGCCGGGGATCAGCAATTGGGTCGAGACTTCACCGAGCGCGGTGAGCGCCACCAGTAAAAACAACAGGCTTCGCGACGGGGCCGGGGCGTTCGACATAAGGAATATCCGGGGGCTGGATTAATTTATATTTCGACCATAATATGAGCAAAAAATTATGTCCATAATTTTTTATCCATTGGCCACCCCTGGAGCCCGTCATGCACCCTCTTCCCCTGCGTCTTCTCACGCCCCTGGCCCTGTTGATTATCCTCAGCGGCTGCAACAGCAAGGCCGACACCGCCGCCGAAGTGCCGCTGCCGCGTCCCGTTCTGGCCGCCAAGGTAGAAGCCGCCGGCACCCAGCAAAGCGCCTACACCGGCGTGGTCGCGGCGCGCACCGAAAGCGATTTGGGCTTCCGGGTCAGCGGCAAAATCATTGAACGCAAGGTCGACCCCGGCCAGCACGTCGCCCGTGGTGACACCTTGCTGGTGCTGGACATCGGCGACTTCGAACTGGCCCTGCGTTCGGCCAAAAACCGCGTCAACGCTGCCCAGGCGCAATTGCGCCAGCGCCGTGATGACGAGAACCGCTACCAGCGCCTGGCCAGTACCGGCGCCGTGTCGCGGCAGATCTTTGACCAGTCGGCGACCAACCTGCGCGTGGCCGAAGCCGAGTTGGCTGCGGCGCAATCGGATGCCAGCCAGATTGAAAACCGCCGCACTTACTCGGTGCTCAAGGCCGACGGCGACGGCATCATCACCGATGTGCGCGTGGATCGCGGCCAAGTGGTCGCCGAAGGCCAGATCGTGGCGCGCCTGGCCCATGACGGCGCCCGCGAAGCCATCGTCAACCTGCCGGAAAACCAGCGTGACCAGGCCGCGCAAAAAGCCCTGGCCTTCCCGTTCGGTGCACAGGACCAGGCCGTGACAGCCACGCTGCGCGAGCTGTCGGCCAGCGCCGACCCCACCACCCGCACCTACCGCGCCCGCTACGTGCTGCATGGCGCCGTCGACCGTTTTGCGCTCGGCTCGACTATCACCGTGCGCCTGCAAGGCAACGGCCAGGCCCAGCAAACCCGCGTGCCCATCGGCGCGTTGCAGGATGCGGGGCAAGGCACCGGCGTGTGGGTGATCGGCGCGGACAACAAGGTCAGCTTCGCCCCCGTCAACGTCGCCAGCCTCGGCCAGGAAGACGCGCTGCTCGACAGCGGCGTAACCCCCGGCCAGATCGTCGTCGCCCTCGGCGCGCACTTGCTGCACAGCGGTGACGCGGTGCGCCTGCTGCCTGCCCAAGTGCTGGCCCTCAACCGTAAACAGGACCACTGAGCATGCGCGGCATCAACCTCTCCGAACTGGCGGTCAAGCACCGCGCCGTCACGCTGTTTCTGATCATTGCGATCCTCGCCGCCGGGATCTTCTCGTTCGGCAAGCTGGGGCGCGCCGAAGACCCGTCGTTTACCGTCAAGGTCATGACCATCACCGCCGCCTGGCCCGGCGCCACCGCCCAGGAGATGCAGGAACAAGTCGCCGACCGCCTGGAAAAACGCCTGCAGGAACTGGACTACTACGACCGCGTCGAGACCATCGCCCAGCCCGGTTTCGTGTCGATGCGCATGACCTACAAGGAGTCCACGCGCCCCAGCGAAATCCAGGACCTGTTCTACCAGACCCGCAAAAAACTCAGCGACGAAGCGGCGAAACTGCCCAAAGGCGTGATCGGGCCGTTCTTCAACGATGAATATTCCGATGTGTATTTCGCCCTGTATGCGCTGGAAGCCGAACACCTGCCCCATCGCCAGCAAGTGCAGATGGCCGAAGACCTGCGCCAGGGCTTGCTCAACCTGCCGGGGGTGAAGAAGGTCAATATCCTCGGCGAACAGGCCCAGCGGATCTTTGTCGAGTTCTCTTATGAGCGCCTGGCCACGCTGGGCATCAAGCCCGACCAGATCTTCGCCGCCCTTGCCGCGCAAAACGCGGTGGCTCCGTCGGGTTTTGTCGAAACCGCAGGCGCCCGCGCCTATATTCGCGTCGATGGCGCCTTCGACAGCCTGGCGCTGATCGAAAACGTACCGCTGGAAGTCAACGGCCGCGTGCTGCGCATTGCCGATGTGGCGACCGTGAGCCGGGGTTATGAAGACCCGCCCAGCTACCGCATCCGCCATCAGGGCGACCCGGCGCTGATGCTTGGCGTGATCATGGAGAAACACTGGAACGGCCTGGAACTGGACAAAAGCCTCAAGGCCCAGGAAGCCAGGATCCAGGCAGACCTGCCGCTGGGCGTCAACTTCGCCAAGGTGTCCGACCAGGCGAAAAACATCAGCCTGGCGGTGAATGAATTCATGCTCAAGTTCTTCGTCGCCCTCGCCGTGGTGATGGTCATCAGCCTGTTGGCCCTGGGCTTTCGCGTCGGGCTGGTGGTGGCCGCCGCAGTGCCGCTGACCTTATCCGTAGTGTTTGTGATCATGTTGCTCACCGGGCGGGAATTTGACCGTATTACCCTCGGCGCGCTGATTATTTCCCTGGGTTTGCTGGTGGACGACGCGATCATCGCCATCGAGATGATGGTGGTAAAACTCGAAGAAGGGTTTGACCGGATTCACGCCGCCACGTTTGCCTGGAGCTCCACTGCGGCGCCGATGCTCACCGGCACCTTGGTGACCATCATCGGCTTTCTGCCGGTGGGTTTTGCGCGCTCCGGCGCCGGGGAATATGCCGGCAATATCTTCTGGATCGTCGGTTTTGCGCTGATCTCGTCCTGGCTGGTGGCCGTGGTGTTCACGCCGTACCTGGGCGTAAAGTTGCTGCCGCAGATCAAACCGGTGCCGGGCGGGCATGACGCGATTTACGCCGGCCGTTATTACCAGAAACTGCGCAGCCTGGTCCAAGCCTGCGTGCGCCAACGCTGGCTGGTCACTGGCCTGGTGGTCGGCGCCTTTGTGCTGTGCGTGCTGGGCATGGGCGTGGTGAAGAAGCAGTTTTTCCCCAATTCCGACCGCTCCGAGCTGATCCTTGAGGTGTATATGCCGCCCGGCAGCGCCTTCAAAAGCACCGAGGCGGTGGCGGCGCAGCTGGAAAAAGCCTTGCTGCAAGCGCCGCAAACCAGCCTGGTCGATACCTATGTAGGCGGCGGCGCGCCACGTTTTTTCCTGTCGCTGAACCCCGAGCTGCCCGACCCGGCGTTTGCCAAGCTGATCGTACAAACCCCCGACTCCCATGCCCGCGATGCGCTGAAACTGCGCATGCGTGAACGCATTGCCGCCGGTGAATTCCCGGCAGCGCGGGTGCGCGTCACGCAGTTGCTGTTCGGCCCGCCGGTGCCGTTCCCGGTGGTGTTTCGTGTGTCCGGGCCGAACCTGGATGTGCTGCGCGGGGTGTCCGAAGACGTGCGCCGCGTTGTGGCGGCCAACACGCTGACCAAGGACGCTTTCCTCGACTGGGGCGAGCGCGCCAGCGGCTATCGGCTGGTGCTGGATCAAGACCGCCTGCGCCTGCTGGGCTTCACGCCCAATGAGGTCAAATCCCAGCTCAACGCCTTGCTCAGCGGCAACCCGATCACCGAAGTGCGCGAAGGCAACCGCACCGTGTCGGTGGTCGCGCGTGCCCAGGGCAACCAGCGCGAGAACCTCGGCAACCTCAACAACATGACCCTCACCAACAGCGCCGGCACCTCGGTGCCGCTGGCCCAGGTCGGGCACTTCCAGGCGGTGATGGAAGAACCGATCCTCAAACGGCGCAACCGTGCAAGCACCGTGGAAGTGCGCGCCGACATCATCGACGGCGTGCAACCGCCCGACGTGGAAATGGCCGTGTACAAAGACCTGCAACCCTTGATCGCCAAGCTGCCCGCCGGTTACCAGATCGAGATCGGCGGCCCGGTGGAAGAAAGCGCCAAGGCCAACGTGGCGCTGGCGGCACTGTTCCCGATCATGATTTTGCTGACCCTCACGGTGATCATGTTCCAGGTGCGCTCGTTCGGCGTGATGTTCATGGTCTTCGCCACGGCGCCGCTGGGCTTGATTGGCGCGGTGCCGACCTTGCTGCTGTTCAACCAGCCATTCGGGTTTAACGCGATTCTGGGCCTGATCGGGATCGGCGGTATTTTGATGCGCAACACGCTGATCTTTACCGACCAGATCCGTCAAAACCAGGACCATGGCATGGCGGTGCGCGAGGCGATTATCGAAGCCACCGTGCGCCGGGCGCGGCCGGTGATCCTGACCGCATTGGCGGCGGCGCTGGCGTTTATTCCGTTGACGCTGTCGGTGTTCTGGTCGTCCCTGGCCTACGTGCTGATTGGCGGGGTGCTGGTAGGCACCGTGTTGACGCTGTTGTTCCTGCCCGCGCTGTGCAGCCTGGTGCTTGGGCGGGAGCGCACGAAGGCCGTTGAAAGTTCCCACGTAAACGCCGGATAAGCTCTACAGAGTTCTCCTGAAAACCTCTGCAAAGTCCTTCGCCTGATCACACAGTGCGAGGGATTGCAGATGGTTTTTCCGACTTATAGGGTTGTCTTTTGATCGCCGTCACCGGCCAGACCATTGGCCTGCTGGTGCTGGCGGCCATGGATTCAAAGACGCGGGACGTTGAGTCCGTTCTCGGCGATTTCAGACGCTGCCTCAATACCTACGATGCCTGGGCGGAAAGCTTTTTCAGCTTTTCAGCGCTGGACGTCGAACAGGTGTTCAAGGTCGGTGACGAAGTGGCGCTGGTGGCGCCGATCAACCGTTCGATCATTCCCAGCAGTACCGTCGCCACCTGCCAGGCCAACGGCACGTTGACCCTGGTGCATATGTTCCAGAGCGCGCGCTTTGTGCCCATCGGCAATACGCCGGTGGTGCTGCAACGCGTAGACCCCAATGGCGGCCCACTGGGCGAGCCGATCCGCAAAACTATTGGCCCCAGCGGCATTCTCGAAATCACCGAATGTGATCGCAACCAGCAGTACCGGGTCAACTTTTACCCCGACGTTTCGCCTGCGAATTTCAAGGCGTTGTATGCCTCCTATCAGTCGGTGATCGCGCCGCTGGAAGGTTGGCTGCGCAGCGAGTGGAGCGGCACATTTGCGCCACTGTGGCAGGACTACTCCGAGGCCAATGTCCTCAAGCGTTACCTCATGCTGGACCAGGCTTACGCCAAAGGGTTTGGCGAGGCGCTGTACTCACTGTGGGACAGCCTCAAGCAGCTGTTTGAGTGGCTTGCGCACCCGCTGGACAAAGCTGAAAAGCTGCTGAGCTATCTGTCCCAGGCCGAGTTTGAACAGCTGTTGAATGTCAGCGCCGAGGCGCTTGAAAAAGGCCTGTTGGTGCTCAGCGATGAGCCGCTGTTGTTCATCTACTTGTCGGCCATGGTCAGTTGGATGCGGTTGTTGCCGCCTGCCTACATGAACGAGTTGCTGGGTGAGATCAGCGCCGACGTGCTGATTAACCTGGTGCTGGCCCTGGCCACGGGCGGTATGGGGATTGCGATACGCATGAGCGCCCAGGTGCTGGGCGGCATCAAGTCTCGGCGTGCGCGCCTTTGGTTGGAACAACTGGCCGGGCAATTCGGTAAATCTCGCCTGGATGACCATGTCGAGGCTGCCAAGCCGATTTTGCTGGGCAGTGCCGCGACGCCGATCAAGACCGTACCGGTTGCGCCGTTGAAAGCCGGGAATGAGTTGGTTGCCAACCCTGTGCCGGCGGTGCGCGGCAAGACGCAGCAGACCGCGTTGGTACGCCAGGAACCTGTGGATGATGTGCCGGCTTCGGGCAAGAACCTGAATGGCGATGCGGCAGCCCCTGCGGACAAAACTGTTACCAACGGTTGCCCGGTGTCGATGGTTACCGGCGAGGAATTGCTGACCCTCACTGATGGCACGCTGGACGGGGTTTTGCCGTTTGAGTGGACGCGGTTATATCGCACCAGTGCGGTGGAAGTGGATTGCGGGTTGGGGTTTGGCTGGAGCCATTCGCTGGCGCAGCGGCTTTGTGTTTCCGGTGATTCGGTGGTGTGGACGGATCATGAGAGTCGCCGTACTGAGTTTCCGTTGCCTACCGCTACTCGGCCGGCGATTACCAATAGCTTGGCTGAAGCGGCGATCTATTTGGGCGACTTGCCCGATGAACTGGTGCTGGCCCAGGCATCGCGCTTTTATCACTTCCACGATGGCGTGCTGGTTGCCATCAGCGATGCGTATGACAACCGACTGCGGGTTTTTCACGATCGTTTGGGGCGGGTTGAGCGGCTGGATAACGGTGTGGGTCGCTCGCTGTTTTTGCGGTACGAGTCGGGCCGCATTGTGGCGGTGGACTATCAGGTTCATCGGGCCAAGGGGCATGAACCGTTTGAATGGGTGACCGAGCAGAAGGTTGTTTCCTACGCCTATGACGACCTTGGGCGACTGGTTTCTGCGACCAATGCCGTAGGCGAACGCGAGGTTTATCGGTACGACGAGCAGCACGTCATTCTTGAACGTGGGTTGGCCGGTGGCGCGAGTTTCTTTTGGGAATGGGAACGAGCGGG
>NZ_FNOX01000009.1:0-151166 GCF_900107155.1 Pseudomonas salomonii | reverse complement strand
GCGGACATGGAATTTCGCAATCTGACGCCCTTCGATGCGTTGTGCTTTAGCGCACTGGGCATGGACGATCAAGAGTATCCGGTGCTGGTCATGAAAGTGGGCTATCGGTTGTTGCCCATTGACGGGCAGCCGGGGCAGTTTCGCGCCGAGGTGCTGGACGAAGATCCGCTGGCGCTGTGCACCGCTGATCGCTACTACGGCGAAGAAGGAGCAAGTAGCGTCTGCGAGGAAAGCGACTTGGCGCCGTTCAAACCGCGCTGTGATGTGATCGTGGTGGGCGATGCTTATGCGCCACGAGGTCAACCAGCAACGCAGTGGACGGCCGGACTGCGCATCAGTGCGCCGGTGGCGCCGCCACCCAGAATCGACGTGCCGCTGCCGACGCCGTTGAGTCCCGGCGAACGGCTGACCGAGTATCAGCTAATGGCATGGCAAGCCGCCCAGCAAGAAGCTTTTAAGCGTCGTGCTGAAGCCCCGACGCGCCATTACTTGTTGGACAAGCACCTGAAATTCACTGGCCCTCGCCAGTTTCGTCACAGCTTGTTTGGTGGCTGGCAATTGACCGAGCCGCAACCCGCAACGTGTGTCCCTCTGCGCTGGGAATATGCCTTCGGTGGCAGCAGCGTTGTGATCAATCCTGAACATGCGGCTGATGAAAACACTCCACCGTATTTGCTCAACGAGGTGTGTTACAGCAACCCACTGGGCCGGGGCTGGATCGAAAAGCGCCAGGAAGACCTCGGTTTTCAACTGGACAAGCCTCTGCGCGAACTCTCGGCACCGCAGATCGAGCCCATCGACAAACCCGTGTGGCGCCTGGATCGGGTCAAACATCCCGAGGGCGAACTAGACGCCAACGGCATGGCACAGATTGCAGCCAGCTACAAAAACCAACCGGTTGGATTTGGCGTAGTGGGACGTGCCTGGGCGCCGCGCCTGCCATTGGCCGGGCGCTATGACAAAACCTGGCAGCGCGAACGCTGGCCGGGCTTGCCACGGGATTTCGACTTTGCCTACTGGAACGGCGCGCCGGTTGATCAGCAGATCGATTTTCCGCCGCCTGCGTTTCGTCTGGAACTGTTCAACCTGACCAATCCCGACCTCACGCCCGCCGGCACCTTGTACGTCGAACTGCCCGGCCATCGCCCATTTGTCCTAATGCGCCTGCACAACGGCGCCATGCTGCCGCTGCCCATGCTCACCGACACCCTACGCATCGACACCAAGGCCATGACCTTGGCGCTGACCCATCGCATCAGCCTGCCCAATCACCTGGGCATTCGCGTGTTGGAAGCGCGCTTCGAGACCGATTCGAACACCCCTCTAATCAAGCGCGCAGCCAGGGAGATGCTCTGACATGGCTGACAACGTCATCGCTCGCAAGCAAGGCAAATGGCAGGTCGTCAGCATCGTCCCTGACGTGTGCAAAACCCCAATGGGTAGTGCCATACCGCCGGTGCCCTACCCCGTCACCGCCGAACTGAAAACCGCTACCGGCGTCGCCAAATCGGTACGTGCTAACGGCAAACCGGTGGTGGTGTTCGACAAGAGCTTGGTGCCGACCACCAAGGGTGATGGAGCTGGCGCCGCCAAAGGCGTCAAAAGCAACACCGTCGGCGGCAAATGCTATCCGCTGGAGAAGAGCAGCACCGTTCGAGCTGAAGGCAAGCTGGTCGTTCGTCATGGCGACATGTTTTGGATGAATGGGGTCTAGAGCATGGCGGAACCGTTAGAGATCAATGTCAACAAATCCTTCGTGCCGTATGGCGGCAAGGTCTTCGCTAGTTTTGAGAACGGCTGGGGCGTGACTGTTCAGATCTATGAAGAAGAGACGCTTCTGACCCAACAGGAAATGACCTATGCCGAGTATGTGGCGTTGCAGAAAGAAGCACTGCCTATTCCGCTGCCCGACTACCCGGATCCACGCCTGAATCGAAGCCCCGGTGGGACGAACACAAACGGCAATACCATAGGTCGGGTGGTGGGAGAAACAGCACCCGCTGCCGTCCCCGCCGCGCAGGCCAATCCGGCGATAGAGGCCGAAACAGATGCAGAAAAGGGCTGGTGGGACAGCGCCAGCCCATGGGTTCACGGCGGCTTGGATGGGTTGGGCTTCGTGCCTGGACTGGGGGCTATCCCAGACCTGATCAACGCTGGGATCTATGCGGCAGAGGGTGACGCAGTCAATGCTAGTCTCTCAGCAGTAGCGGCGATACCCTTTGTGGGAGATGCAATAAAGGGAGGTGTGCTGGTTGGCAAGGGGGCGCACCGTCTCGGATCAGAGGCCGCGCAACAGGCAACGCAGAGAGCAATAAAAGAGTCAGCGGAACGAGCGGAAAAAGAGGCATCGGAACGACTTTCAAAAAATGCAGCAGAACGACATGCGTCAGAGCAGCCTTTAGCCCCAAAAGCAGACAACGGCGCAAAGATACAACCCCAAAGGCCGACCACGCATACAAAAAACGGATACACATATCAGCTTGACAGTCATGGACGAGTGACAAAAGTTGAAGGCACTTTAACTCTAAACAAGTCTCAGACTAGAAACCAAAATGCCCAAAAAAATGCAGGAGGAAAAGATCGACTGCCTGATGACCAGGGCGGGCATTTCGTAGGACGTCGGTTTGACGGTCCGACTGACGAGATGAACCATTTTGCACAAAATGGCAATTTCAATAACAGCGCCTACAGAAAGCTAGAAAACTCCTGGGAAAAAGCATTAAAAGACAACAAAGATGTACGCATCGAAATAAACCCAAGATACAATGGAGACTCGCTAAGACCCGACAAAGTAACAGTTAAGCAATGGATAGATGGCATACCACAAGATCCAATAACCTATGCAAATAAGTATGGCGGATAGCCAGGAGTAATTCATGCAAGAGAACCTACCACCACAAGAGCAAGTATATACTCTAATTGGTCAATTTTTAATTGACACCGTGCCTGATGATTTCATGGAAGCATGGATAAGAACAGAGATGATTGAAGACGTTTGGAGCATAAGTATCTTCTACAAAAAGCCTCAAGGCAGTTACGGCTATATAAACGAGAACATAGAAGAACTGGAAGAACACTTCCAGACACTTCGACTTATATACAAAAAGGATACTAATTCAGCTTGGACCACCGCCACCTTTCACCTTTCCAAAGACTTTAAAATGAGTCTCGACTTAGGGTACGAAGACATTTCCGATTTCGGCTTAAGTTCCGAAAGGCGTGAAACATGGATAAAACACAACTTAGGTGAAGCACCACAAATCGATTGGTATTAATCTTGACTGCGCACTCTTCATGAAAGCCACACATGTTTGGCAGCGGGCGGTTGTCCTCCCCGGTGCGCTACGTCCGCGGTTTGGTCAGCCTATTCCAACAGGGTGATACCGGCTTTCGCCGCACCCGCTACACCGCCGTGGTCGAACCGACCCTGAAGCGTTTCGATCTGCGCTCCAACTGGCGAATATTCCAAAGCCAAGCCGTACCCGACATCATCACCAGCATGCTGGCCGAGCAAAAGCTCACCGACATCCGCAGTGAAATCTGCTTCGAACACCAACCCCGCGAATACTGCGTTCAGGCCGGCGAAACCGACCTCGATTTCGTCGCCCGCCTCGCCGCCGAGGAAGGCCTGCTCTACACCTTCGAACACCGCGCCGACGGCCACACCCTCGTCCTCACCGACCGCGTCGGCGGCCTGGGCACCATCGGCACGCACACCGACTGCCCGGTGATCTACCAGCCCATGGGTGGCGGCGATTCCATGGAACCGGCGTTGACCCGCTTCCACTACACCGAACAAGTGCGCACCGCGCGCCAGGTACAGCGCGACGACACCTTCACCCACCCGCGCTACAACCAGCAGCACACCGCCACCGGCGATCAGGACCTAGGCACCCAGGCAAAAAAAAGCCACTCGTTAGAGTGGCTTTTTCTTTGCATTTGGAGCGGGAAACGAGACTCGAACTCGCGACCCCGACCTTGGCAAGGTCGTGCTCTACCAACTGAGCTATTCCCGCGTCTTGGTGGTGTGCATTCTATAGAATCCAGAACCCCCGTCAACCCCTTGATTCAAAAAAGTTTTATTTCTTTTCAACGGTGGTGCGCAGATGCGGCCAGGCAGCGCGCAAATACTGAAGCATGGACCACAACGTGAGGCCGGCGGCGATCAGCAGCAAGGCGTAACCAATCAGCACCCACATCGAGAAGTCCGACGGGTTGGCCAGCAAAATCACCAGCGCAAGCATTTGCGCGGCGGTTTTCCATTTGCCCATGTTGGAGACGGCCACATGAGCGCGGGCGCCGATTTCGGCCATCCATTCGCGCAGGGCCGAGACGACGATCTCGCGGCCGATGATCACGGCGGCCGGCAAGGTCAGCCACAGGTTGCCGTGTTCCTGCACCAGCAGGACCAGGGCCACGGCGACCATCAGCTTGTCGGCCACAGGGTCCAGGAACGCGCCGAATGGCGTGCTTTGCTCCAGGCGGCGTGCCAGGTAGCCGTCAAGCCAGTCGGTGGCGGCAGCGAAGGCAAACACCGAACTGGAGGCGGCATAGCTCCATTCGTAGGGCAAATAGAACAACAAAATGAAAATCGGGATAAGCAGGACGCGTAGAACGGTGATCAGATTAGGGATATTCATCGGCACAACTGGCTACGAGGTGAGAAGGCATTCTATTCGCTGTGCAGACTTGCATAAATCAATTCTGCGAGCTTTTTACTGATACCGGGTGCTTTGGCTATTTCGTCAATGCTGGCACGGGATAGCTCCTGCAAGCCACCAAAATGTTTAAGCAGGTCGCGACGGCGGGTCGGGCCAACACCTGCCACCCCTTCCAGCGTTGAGGTTCGCCGGGTTTTGCCACGGCGGGCACGGTGGCCGGTAATGGCAAAGCGGTGAGCTTCGTCGCGGATCTGTTGAATCAGGTGCAACGCGGGGGAGTCGCCCTTCAAAGTGAACTCATGGGCGGCATCATTCAAGTACAACGTCTCGAAACCGGCCTTGCGCGTGGCGCCCTTGGCCACGCCAAGCAGGATCAGGTCAGGCACCGCCAGTTCGTTGAGCACGTCACGGGCCATGGACAGCTGGCCCTTGCCGCCGTCTACCAGCAGGATATCGGGGAGCTTGCCCTCGCCGTCCTTGAGTTTGCTGAAGCGCCGTGTGAGAGCCTGGTGCATGGCGGCGTAGTCATCGCCGGCAGTGACGCCTTCGATGTTGTAGCGCCGGTAATCGGATTTGATCGGCCCTTCCGGCCCGAATACCACGCAGGAAGCCACGGTGGCTTCGCCGCTGGAGTGGCTGATGTCGTAGCACTCCAGGCGCTGGGGCGGTTCATCCAGGTTAAGCACTTCGGCCAGGGCATCGAAACGTGCGGCAACGTGCTGACGATTGGCCAGGCGCGCGCCCAGAGCCTGTTCGGCATTGGTCACGGCCAATTGTTGCCAGCGCGCGCGGGTGCCGCGTACACGGTGACTGATGTCCAGCTCACGGCCGCGCAATTCGTGGATCGCCTCGATGAGCGTGGGGAAGTCCTCATGCACCACGTTGACGATCAGTTCGGACGGCAAGTCGCGCTCGGGGCTGCTCACGTAGTACTGGCCAAGGAAGGCTGCCATGACTTCGGCCACTTCCTCGTCGATACCGGTCTGCGGGAAGAAGTTCTTGCTGCCCAGCACTCGCCCGCCACGCACGCTGATCAGGTGCACGCAGGCGCCGCCGGGGTTGACGAAGGCGGCGATCACGTCGACATCACCGGTGCCACCTTCCATGCTTTGCTGGTCCTGCACGCGGCGCAACAGCGAGATCTGGTCGCGCAGCTCGGCAGCCCGTTCGAAATCCAGGGTACTGGCGGCCTGCTCCATGGCGCCTGAGAGTTCATCGGTGAGGGCGTTGCTGCGCCCTTCAAGGAACATCACCGAATGGCGCACATCTTCGGCGTATTCCGCCGGTTCAACCAAGCCGACACAGGGCGCCTTGCAACGCTTGATCTGGTATTGCAGGCACGGCCGCGTGCGGTTCCTGTAGAAGCTGTCTTCGCACTGGCGCACAAAAAAAGTCTTTTGCAGCAGGCTCAGGCTTTCGCGGATCGCGCCGGCGCTCGGGTACGGGCCGAAATACTTGCCCTTGGCCTTCTTCGCGCCTCGGTGAATGCTCAGGCGCGGGAAGTCACCGTCGGACAAATACACATAGGGGTAGGATTTGTCGTCACGCAGCAGGATGTTGTAGGGCGGCCGCCATTCCTTGATCAGCGTCTGCTCCAGCAGCAGCGCCTCGGTTTCATTGGCAGTGATGGTGGTTTCAACCTGGGCGATACGCGCCACCAGCGCGGCGGTTTTCGGCGCCAGCCCGGTCTTGCGAAAGTAGCTCGCCAGGCGGTTCTTCAGGTTCTTGGCTTTGCCCACGTAAAGCAGGCGTGCCTCGCTGTCGAACATGCGGTACACGCCAGGGCGGCCACTGCAGGTTGAGAGAAAGGCACTCGGATCAAACGGTGTGGTCATGTCAGGCGCTGGCGTCCACCATGCCGTGGCGTACCGCGAGCAGGGTCAATTCAACATCACTGCTGATGGCGAGCTTCTCGAAAATACGATAGCGGTAGGTGTTGACGGTTTTAGGCGACAGGCACAGCTTGTCGGAGATCGTCTGGACTTTCTGGCAGCCGACGATCATCAAGGCGATCTGGATTTCCCGCTCCGACAACGCATCAAACGGCGAGTCGCTGGTAGGCTGGAACGACTTGATCGCCAACTGCTGGGCAATCTGCGGGCTGATATAGCGCTGGCCGGCAAATACCAGGCGTATGGCTTGCACCATCTCGGCCAGGCCTGCGCCCTTGGTCAGGTAGCCGGCGGCTCCCGCCTGCAGAAGCCGGGTGGGAAAGGGATCTTCCTCGCACACGGTGACTACCACGACCTTGATGTCCGGATGGCTGCGCAACAATTTTGTCGTGGCACCAAGACCGCCAATCCCGGGCATCTTGACGTCCATCAATACCACATCGGGTTTCAACTCCCGGGCCTTGATCAGGGATTCCTCCCCCGATTCGGCCTGGCCGACTACTTGCAGGCCATCGATGTCAGCCAGCATTCGTGTAATGCCCGTACGAACGAGATCATGGTCATCGACTACTAGCACCCTAATCAAGCAGACACCTCGCGATATGGTCTTATAGGTTGCTGAACACCTTAGCAAAAAACCAAGGCGCAGACCTAGCTGCAAGCGTCATATATATAGAGTTTCAACGTGATGAAGCTGCCCGTCGGATGACAAGCAGCGCTGTTTCCTGGGTAAAAGGTCAGGAATCCTGGGCTTGCGGTTTGATTTTCCCATTCAACGCGACTGAATGTTCGGCCAGGGTGGATGTGAGGCGGCGGATTGCATCCTGGTCTTCCTTGAACATGGCGCGGTAATCACCGAGGACTTTCTCTTCTATCTGGCTGAGGTTTTCCAATTGGATCGGCGTGGCCACGCCGGTCAACACGTACAGGATATCAACACCTTTTTCGGCTACCCGTGAAAGATAGTCGGCTTTAGGCGCCCGCCCTCCGTTTTCATATTTGCCCTGGGCATTGGCTTCAACGCCTCCAATTTCACCAAAAACTTTCTGCGACAGGCCAAGTCGCTCTCTTTCTTGACGCAAACGCGAACCGATTCCACTCATTTGGATGTATGATCCTATCTGGCACACCCCAAGAGGTGACACACTCATCTCGTTTTACACAAACTTGAACGGTTTTGAACTATGCCCGGAATCCGTACCGCCGCACAAGCCAAGGCTTGGCTGGAACATCAAGGAAAGTCAGTTCAAGCGTTCGCACGTGAACATGGCGTTGATCCGGCCACCACGTATCAAGTGCTCGCTGGGCGTAAAAAGGGACGGCGTGGGGAAGCCCATAAAGTAGCGGTCCTGCTGGGCATGAAAGAAGGGATTATCGTGGATGAGCCCGTGGCTCAACACCGCGATCCAAACAGCGTGTCTTGAGCGCAGTATGCGCTTATTCCTACCCTGTGCTTGATTTAGTCCACAGCGCCAGCCTGACACACGCGCTCCATGCGCCAAAAGCAGTCCTCCTCCCCAACAATGCTCAGCCCCTGGCGCTGATACAGGCCCTTCGCCGGATTGGTCTTGAACACGGTCAAGCGTAAAAGGCCCAAGCCCTGCGCGCGCGCCTTGAGTACCATCTGCTGCAACACCCAACTGCCCGCGCCCTGTTTACGACAGCGCTCAAGCAGGTGCAATTCGCGAATATAAAGCGCCCGGCTGTCACGGCTGACGCTGATAAACCCCATCACGGTTTCATCCTGGCAAATCAGCCAGTTTTCACGCGAAGCCCAGGCGACATCAAAGCCATGGTCAGACCACAACAAATCGTACTGCAGGTAGTAGCGATTCATGGCTTCATGGGTCAGCGTTCGCGCGAACGGCAGGTCAAGGTCCGTCGCCGCGCGCAGGTAAAAACCCATTTCAGAGGGCTACGACTTGGCCAGTCCAGTGCTGGCCGTTGCGGCGGGCAATCACCAAAGCCTCGCCAGTGCCCGGTACGCCGGCAAGCAGGCTCCCGTCCGCAGTCCAAATAGCGCTGCGCCCTGCACAGGTATAACCACCGGACGGACCACCATGGTTGGCCATCAGGACCAGCATGCGATGTTCGGCGGCATACCCCTGAAGCAGCGCGCTGTCAGTTGCGTACCCGCCTTCGCTGATCAGCACACCGGCGGCGTACACCGTAGCGCCGGCCTCTGCTGCCAGACGCGGATGGCTGGCGTGGGAAAAATCCGCACAGACCGCGAGTGCAATCCGATCATCCGCCCATTCGAGTGCTGCGCCGCCCTGCCCTGCGACAAACGCCACCTCTTCGCCCGGGTGCAGATGTTGCTTGGTGTAGACCGCCAACGAACCGTCCGCGCCCAGCACCAGGGCTGCGACAAACACACCCGTCGCAGGTGCCAGACGAATCGGCATGCCCACCACTGCGGTCATTCGCAGTTCCTGTGCCATCTCGCGCAGCGGTGCCAGCAACGCGTCCTCGGGAGCAATCGCCAATTGGGCTGCCAGGGCCGGCTCATAGCCGGTCAACGACAGTTCCGGAAACACCAGCAATTGCACGCCCTGCTCCGCCGCCGCCTGCATAAACGCCAAATGCCGCTGGAGGTTGGTCGGCACGTCGCCGGCGATGGAAGTGGTTTGGGCAGCGGCAAGGGTCAAGGCAGTCATGGTCGCGTCCTGGCAATCATTATTAACGTGTGAACAGCATATCGGTACTCACCCCATAGCCGTAAGTAGGTCACGCGATAGAAATAACTGATTGAACCCACACGCGTGCCTCTAGTAAGCTCCCCCCATCATTTGGAGACACACCATGTTGCAACTCACCCACACTCAGGTTTGCCCTGCTGCCAGCGCCTCGTGCTTGGTGTCGGCTACCCGTGTGAGCGGTTTGAGCGCACTGGTCAGCTTTTATTTTGGGTATTGGTTTAGCCACTGGCGCGCCTGATACCTGAAATCGGCGCCCACTACTCAAGGGGTCGCCTACCAGAGAAATCTAACCCCCGGTCGGCTCCCCGACCGGGGGTTTTGTTTTTTAAGGCCCCCAATAATTCTGCTTCACACCGAACACTAAAAGGACTCACGACATGAACTACGCCACCTATTACCGTTACGACACTTCGACTGCATGGCGATTTAGCAAGCTCCGTTCGGGACAGCCTGCCGCCTCCGATCGGTCACCTATTGGTGGCAAGCCAACACACGTAGCCAATACGGCCAATTGTCGAACACCCCAGTAGGGCAGAGCGTGCGGGAACAGCCCGCCGCTTGCCCAGGAAGCCTTGAATATGAACTCTGCCACCGCCGCCTTGCCTGTTGCCAACCTGTCCAGCGCCAATGAAGCCCTGACCCAGCGCCTGCCCAGCGCCCTTGAGCTTAAGCACCAGTTGCCTCTGAGCCCGTTCCTGAATGAACAGATCCACACCCATCGCCAAGCCGTGCGCGCCATCCTCAATGGCGAAGACTCGCGTTTGCTGGTGATTGTCGGCCCGTGTTCGATCCACGACCCTGAATCAGCCATGGAATACGCGCGCAACTTGAAGAAGCTCGCGCTGGAAGTCAGCGACCAGATGCTGCTGGTAATCCGCGCCTACGTCGAAAAACCGCGCACCACCATCGGCTGGAAAGGCCTGGCCTACGATCCGCACCTGGATGGCAGCGACGACATGGCCGCCGGCCTCACGCTGTCGCGCGAACTGATGCGCGAGATGCTGCGCCTGGGCTTGCCGGTCGCCACCGAGTTGCTGCAACCCATGGCCGCCGGCTACTTCGATGACCTGCTCAGTTGGGTCGCCATCGGCGCACGCACCACCGAATCGCAGATCCACCGCGAAATGGCCAGCGGCCTGGGCATGCCGGTCGGCTTCAAAAATGGCACCGACGGCGGCGTCGCGATTGCCTGTGATGCGATGCGCTCGGCGTCCCACCCGCATCGCCATTTCGGGGTGGACAGCCAAGGCCATCCGGCAATCATCCAGACACCGGGCAACCCCGATACGCACCTGGTACTGCGCGGCGGTCATCGTGGGCCGAACTACGATGCGCAAAGCGTGGCGCAAGTGAAACACGACCTGGCCAAGTCCAAGGTCGCGGCGCGCATCATGGTCGATTGCAGCCACGCCAACAGCGGCAAAGACCCGCTGCGTCAACCGGCAGTGTTCAACGACGTGCTGCAACAGCGCCTGCAAGGCGATACGTCGCTGATCGGCATGATGCTCGAAAGCCACCTGTTCGAAGGCTGCCAACCGTTGAGCGCGTCGATGAAATACGGGGTGTCGGTGACTGACGGTTGCCTGGGTTGGGCGGGCACCGAACAATTGCTGCGCAGTGCGGCAGAGCGCCTCCGGGCACAGCACAAAGCCAACTGATCCATGCAGATCAAAATGTGGGAGCGGGCTTGCTCGCGAATGCGGTCTGTCAGTACCAGGTTTTCTGACTGACCCACCGCTTTCGCGAGCAAGCCCGCTCCCACATTTGGACTGTGCCAGCCTCAAGAGAGTGGATACAACGCCTCATCAAACTGCGCCAGCTTCGGAAACACCAAGGGCTGCTCATCCGCCAGCCCTTGCAGCCGTTGCTCATATCCCAGCAAAAAATCCTGCCGCGCCTCGGCACTGATATACGGCACATGCCAGGCCACAAACGGCGCCAGCACGTCATACCCGACATACGCCAAAGTGCCGCGCAGAATCGGGCGCAGCATCTCCTCCAACGGCCCGTGAATCGCACCCTCACCAAACATATGCTCGCGCCCGCCCAAGGTCACGGTGACCAGCGCGCGCTTGCCCGCCAGCCCGCCCTGATCGTAAAAACGCTTGCCGCCGTAACACACGCCGGACACCAGCACGCGGTCGATCCAGCCCTTGAGCATGGCCGGTGCCGAGAACCAGAAGATCGGGAAGTTGAGGATCAGCAGGTCGGCCCACAGCAGCTTGTCCAGTTCGCCCTGGATGTCCGCCGCAATCGACTGATGTTTAACGCCCAGGCGCTGCTCCAGGGCATACACCAGATAATCCGGATTCTCCCGCGTGGAAAAGTCGGCGGCCGATGCCACCGGGTTCCACTGCATGGCGTACAGGTCGCTGACCTGCACTTCGTGGCCCTGGCGTTGCAACGTGCCGAGCGCCTGATCGCGCAGCGCCGCGGTAAACGACTGCGGCTCAGGGTGAGCGTGAACAATCAACACCTTCATGTGCATTCCTTAAACAGTGGACGCCGCCCGTTGGGCCAGCAAATGGTCGAGCCAGTCCGGATCCATTTCCGGCTCCGATGAAAACAACAGGTCGGTGTAAGCCTGGTACGGCGGGGTAAAAATCGCGCTGCGGCGGCCTTGGTCCACCACCCTGCCCCGTTGCATCACCAGCACCTCATCGGCATAGGCCAGGCCCAGGCGCAGTAAGCCGCCGGGTTTGGGTGTCGGCTTGGCCGAAGAGGCGCTGTGTTTGAGGAAGTCCCGTCGGTGCATTGCTTGAGTCATTTTGTTGTTGTTTTCGCTCATGGTCTTGCTCCTGTAAAGGTCAACAGGCACAGGCATGTTTGAGCTCGATCAAGGTCACGCCATTGCGTTTGAAACCGTTGCGCAAGTCCGTCTGCAACTCATCCAGACTCTTGGGTTGGTTCACGGTGCAGCCGAACGCCTGGGCGAACAGCGCAAAGTCCGGGTTACGTGGCAGCACGCCGATGGGCTCGATATCCAGGCTGAGCATGTCATCGCGGATCTGACCGAGGGCGTCGTTGTTCCACAGCAGTATCACCAGCGGGCTGTTCAGCTCCTCGACAGCCGTGGCCAACTCTTGGGCGGTGTAGAGAAAGCCGCCATCGCCCACCAGCACCAGGCCCGGACGCAGCGGCGCGCCGAACTTGGCGCCAATGCCGGCGGGCAAGCCATAGCCCAAGGTGCCGTAGCCGGTGGGGTGCAGCCAACTGCGCGGGGCGCGGCTGCGGTAGGCATAGTTGCCGGTGTAGGCCAACTGGGTCATGTCGCTGCTGATAAAGGCGTTAGCGGGCAGCTCCGCCTCGATGCGGTCAAAAATGGCCTGGTGAATGGACTGCAAAGGGCCGTGCCCCAACTCCACCGCCTCAAGTAATCTCGCGACCTGTTGGCGTGCCGCATCGGTATTTCGCGGTGCCGGCGGCAGACGTTCGAGCAAGGCCAGCAAGGTCTGTTGGGCATCGCCTTTGAGCGCCACGGCGCAGGGGTAGAAATCGTTGAACTTGCGCGGGTCGATATCGATGCGCAGCAGTTCGCCGGTGATGGGCAAGCGTTCGCGCCAGTAATCGGTGTCGGCCATTTCCGTGCCCACGGCCAACACCACATCCGCCTCGCTGATAAGCTGCCAGCCGGGTTCCACACACAGGGTGGCGCCGGCATTCAACGGGTCATTCACCGGCAGTAAGCCCTTGCCGGCCACACTGCTGAAAAACGGCGCGGCCAACAGTGTGCTCAAACGCTGCAAGGCCTCACCCGCCGCCAGCGCGCCGCCACCGGCAATGATCATGGGGCACCGCGCCGCCGCGAGCTTGGCCACGGCCTGCTCCAGCGCGTCAGCGGGTGGCAGGCCGCGCCCCGGACGCCGCACGACTTCATGGCTCCAGTCGCGCCTGATCGGCGCTGCCAGCACATCCAACGGCACCGAAATATGCACCGGCCGTGGGCGCTCGCTGTCGAACACCGCATAGGCGCGGGCGATCAATTCGGGCAAATCCTCGGCACTCAAGGCCACCGCCGAAAACGCGGTGATCGGCGCGGTGATGGCGCGCTGGTCCTGGGTTTCGTGCAGGCTGCCCCAGCCTTTGCCGAGGCTGGCGGTGTGATTGACGCTGGAGATCACCAGCATCGGGACCGAGTCGGCATAGGCCTGGCCAATCGCTGTAGCGGCATTGGTGACGCCGGGCCCGGTGATTACAAAACACACGCCCGGTTTGCCGCTGACCCGCGCATAGCCGTCGGCCATAAAACCGGCGCCCTGCTCGTGGCGTGTCAGCACGTGGCGAATGCCGCTGCCGGGCAAGCCTCGATACAGTTCCAGGGTGTGCACGCCCGGAATGCCGAACACCGTGTCGACGCCATAATGGGCCAGCAAGCGCACCAGCGCCTGGCCGCCGGTCAGGGTCTTATCTTGCATGTTCATCTCCTAGGCGAATCAACGCATCCACCGCCAGCGTGCCGTGGGCATTGACCAACAATGGGTTCACATCCAGCTCCAGCAACTGCCCGGCGTTGGCGCAGGCGTAGTCGGCCACCGCGCGAATGGCCGCCACCAACGCATCCATATCCGCCACTTCACGCCCGCGAAAACCTTGCAGCAAGGCCGCGCTGCGCAGGCTGAGCACGGCGTTGCGAATCGCCTCATCGGTGGTCGGCAGCAGCAGGCTGCGGCTGTCTTTGAGCAACTCCACCAGGACGCCACCGGCGCCAATCACCAAGGCCAGGCCAAAGTTATTTTCGCGCTTGATGCCCACGATCAACTCGGCCAAGGGCTGGGTAGCCATGGCCTCCAGCAGCAGTTGGTCGAAGACCACGCCCGGCGCATAGGCGGCAATCTGCCCGCGCATTTGCACAAGCGCGGCGGTCAGGGCAAAACCATCCTGCAGGTTCAGCGCGACGGCCCCGGCTTCGGTTTTGTGCGGCAGGTCGGTGCTGACGGCCTTGAGCACCAACGGGTAGCCCAACAGTTTGGCGTCGGCGATGGCGCGCCCTGGCGTGCTCAGCACCGCCGCAGGCGTGCTCAAGCCAAAGGCGCGCAAGGCCTGTTTGGACACCCATTCATCCAGCGCCAGGCCTTGGCCCGCAAGCGGCTGCGGGCACAGCGGGGCAAGGATCGACTCGCCGCGCTCGAGCAACACACGACGATGGTTTTGATAATCGGCAATCCGCCCCCAGGCGGCGAGTGCATCTTCCACGCCTTGCAGCGCGGCAATGCCGTGGGCATGCAGGCGTTCGCGGGCATGGGCGGGCAGTAATTCGGGAAAGGCCGAGGTGACAAAACCGGTTTTGCCATGGCGGTTGAGCGCGGCGCAAAACAACTCCAGCAACAGGTCGCATTCCTTACGCTCGCCGGTGAATTCGGCCGGGTAATCCAGCACCAGCATCGCCGCATCGGCGTCGGTGCGCAGGGCCGTCTCGAGCATGCATTCGAGCGCTGCGCGGTCGCCCCAGATGGCGGTGGTGAAGTCCAATGGGTTGACCAGGTTGGCGTAGCTGGGCAGCACCTGCGCCAGCTCGGCGCGCTGGCCTTGGTCGAGTTTTGGCAAGGCCAGTTGGTTGCGCTCGGCGTAGTCGGCAATCAGCCCCGCGTCGCCACCGGAACAGGCCAGTGCGATCAGGCAATTACCGGCCGGCAGATTGCCGCAAGCCGCGGCTTTCAAGGTTTCGACAAAACTCACCGGCCCACTCACGCGGATCACGCCAAGGCGCGCAAACAGGCTGTCGTACAGCGCATCGGAGCCAGACAGCGAACTGGTATGACTCAAGGCCAACTCGGCGCCGATCTGCGACACACCGGTTTTCAGCGCGATAATCGGGATGCCTTTTTCCAGCGCCTTGTGCGCCGCGCGGGCAAACCCCGGCACATTCTTCAAGCCTTCCAGGTGCAGGCCGATGGCGGTCACGCGCGGCTCATCGAGCAGCACGTCCATCAACTCGGCAACCCCCAACTGTGCCTGGTTGCCGACCGACGCCATATACGCAATGGGCAGCGAGCGGTCGCTCATCGACAGGTTGTAGGCGAAGTTGCCGCTTTGGGTGAGCACCGCTACGCCCTTCTCTACCGCCTTGCCGCCGTGGGCCACCGGCCACAGCGCGGCGCTGTGCAAGTAGTCCAGCAGGCCGTAACAGTTGGGGCCGAGCAAGGCCATGTCGCCCGCCGCAGAAACCAGCTGCTGTTGCAAGGCCGCACCATCGGCGCCCGTTTCAGCAAACCCGGAGGCGTAACAAACGGCGCCGCCAGTGCCGATGGCGGCGAGTTCGGCGACGCAGGCCAAGGTCAGCTCACGGTTAGTCGCGATAAACACCGCATCCGGGCCGTAAGGCAAATCGGCGACCCGACGCACACACGGGATGCCGTCGAGGCGGTCATGCTGCGGGTTGACCAGCCACATCGGCCCGGTAAAACCGCCGTCGGCGCAGCGCTTGAGGGCGCGGGCCATGCTGCGCCCGCCGACAAAAGCCAGGTGCCGGGGCGCCAGCAGGCGCTTGAGGTTGTCGCCAATAGCCTGGGACATAAGCGTTCTCCGCGCCGATCAGCGCAACAACGGCCGCAACAGTTCACGGGCAATAATGTGCCGCTGGATTTCCGACGTGCCTTCCCAGATCCGTTCGATCCGCGCGTTACGCCAGATACGCTCCACCGGCCCTTCGTCCATCAAGCCCATGCCGCCGAAAATCTGCACGGCTTCATCGGCCACCTTGCCCAGGGTTTCACTGGCAAACAGCTTGGCCATGCCGGCCTCGCCATCGGTCATGCTGCCCTGGTCCATCTTCCAGGCGGTGTGCAGGGTCAGAAGCTCGGCGGCGCGAATCTGCGTGGCCATGTCGGCCAGCTTGAAACTCACGCCCTGGTAGGTGCCGATGGGCTGGCCGAACTGCTTGCGGTCCGCCGCCCATTGCAGCGACACCTCCAGCGCACGCTGGGCCTGGCCGACACAGTTGGCAGCCACCATCACGCGCCCGGCGGTGAGCCAGGCATTGGCCACTTCCCAACCCTTACCGACCTCGCCGAGCACTTTGGAGGCGGGCACACGGCAGTCGTCGAAGAACATTTCATAGGTGTGATAACCACGGTTACTCACACACTTGGGACCGCGGCGGATGGTCAAGCCGGGCGTATCGCGATCGACCAGAAATGACGTCACCGCATTGCGCTGTCGGCCGTTGTGTTCGTAGGTGTCGGTCACGGCAAACACGATGGCAAAATCGGCGTGGCCGGCGTGGCTGATGAAGTGCTTGCTGCCGTTGATCACAAAGTCATCGCCGTTGCGCACGGCGCGGGTCTTGATCGCGTTGGCGTCGGAGCCGGCGCCGGGTTCGGTCAGCGCAAAGCAGTCGATTTTCTTGCCTTGCACGCACGGCAACAGGTAGTCCTCGACCTGCGCGCCGGTGCAGGCCATCAGGATCTTTGACGGGCGCGCGACAAACACATGCAGCGCCCACGAGACCTTGGACAACTCACGCTCGATCAACGCCTGGGACAGGTAATCCAGGCCACCACCGCCCACCTCTTCGGGCATGTTGAAGGCGTAGAAACCGGCAGCGACAGCCTTGTCGCGAATCTGCGCGGCCAGCTCGGGCGACACCGCGTCGGCGCGGTCCACCGCGTCCTCATGGGGCAACAATTCCTTGGCAACAAAGCTGCGTACCGCGTCCACCAACATGTCTTGTTCTTGGCTGAGTTGGAAATTCATGGCGCTACCTGTGTGTGCTTCCTGTGTGGGCTTAGCGACCGGAGAAAACCGGCAGGCGTTTTTCCATCGAGGCACGCAGCGCTTCGGCGCCGTCGTCGCTGCGCCCGCACAACAGCCCGGCGGCCCGTTCGGCCTCAAGCTGTTCAGGCAGGCTACGCCCGGCGCCTTCGCGGATCAGGGTTTTGGTCTGGGCGAAGGCGAAGGTGGGGCCGTTGGCCAGGCGCGTGGCCAGCTCGCCCGTGTGAGCGTGCAGTTGCTCATCGGCGACCACTTCGCCCACCAGCCCGGCGGCCAGTGCGCGCTCGGCGCTCCACAGCTCATCGAGAAACAGCAGGCGCTTGGCTTGCTCGCTGCCGATCAGGCGTGGCAAGTGCCAGCTGGCGCCAGCGTCCGGCGAATACGCCATGCGGGTGTAGCCGGCCTTGAAGCGCGCCGATTGGGCGGCGATACGCAGGTCGCAGCACAGGCTCAGGTCCATGCCGGCGCCGACGGCAGTGCCGTTGATCGCAGCAAGCGTAGGTTTGTCGAGGGTGTGCAGGCGGTTCATCAGGGCGTGAGCGGTTTCGGTCCAGCCGTAGGTTTCCAGGGCGCCACAGGACTCGGCGTCGGCCCACTCAGCCAGGTCGGCACCGGCGCAAAAACTGCGGCCGCTGCCGGTAAGCACCACCACGCGCACACTGGGGTCGGTGTTGAACGCTTCGAGCACGGCATGCAGGTGCTTAAGCGTCGGGATGTCGAGTGCATTGCGCTGCGGGCCACGGTTGAGCGTGATCCAGGCAACGCCAGCTTGCACCAGAGTGAGCACGGGCGAATCGGTAGTCATGGCTTCCTCGAATTATTTTAATTGGCGTGAGGGGTGCGACATGGCGAGATACTAAACGAGTGTTCAGCAAGGAGGCAATCGGCAAACTGCAAATATTTTCAGGGCGAAAAAAAACGCTCGAAAAGAGCGTTCAGGCGCTGAAGGGAAGGTTCAGGCTTTGAGCTGGTAGCGCGCGCGACCGCCGCCTTGCAGGCCGTCGACCCAGGCTTCGCAGATCTGGATGCCCTGCTGCGGCGTGAACGTGCCGGGGTTGAGCCCCGACTCCAGCCACAACCCATCAAGCAACGCGCTCAAGCCGATGGCGGCCAAATCAGCATCGAATTGCTCCCAGCCTTCCTCTTTGGCCATGTCCGCCAACGCCGAACGCATAATGGTGCGGTACTCGCCATAGGAATGCTCGTGGGCCTGGTTGATCGCCGGCGCGGTCTTGACCGCGCCCCAGAACACCAGCCAGGCATCCAGCAATTGCGGGTCGAGCAGTTCAGCCGAAAAGGAGCCACGAAACAGCGCCGACAAACGCTCACGCGGCTGCGGCGGCGCCTTGGCCATGGTCTCGCGCAACAGGCTCATGACTTGGGCGGTGATGGTGCGATAGGCCTCGGCCACCAGCTCATCCTTGCCCGAATAGTGATGGCTGATCAGCCCGACCGACACCCCGGCCTCGGCGCTGATCTTGCGGATCGAAGCGCCCTGAAAACCGTCACGCTTGAGGCACGTGAGCGTCGCCTGGACCAGGTTGGCCTTGCGCAATTGCGGCTCCATGCGGGAGAAACGCGATTCCTGGGTCATGGGGCGGTGTCCTTCGGTTGAGTCGGCGGAACGACTCTACCTCAGTCACGGTAACCGGGCGACACCCGATCCAGCATCCGCAGCAACGCGCCTGAAGAACCGCATCATGTCCAGCGGGCATGACACTTCGATGCCGACGGATAACCGGGTCAATGCGCAGTTGATCGCCTATCACCGTGCGCGCGCCGAGGATGTGTGCGCGTGCATCGCTTGCAATCAGGCCTGTATCGGTCACTTTCACAAGGGGTTGCCAATCGCCTGTATCCAGCACCCGAATACCGGGCGCGAGCTGCAGTTTGGCCACCTGCAACCGACGTTGAAGCGCCGCCGTATCATGGTGGTCGGCGGTGGCCCGGCAGGGATGAAAGCCGCCGCCGTGGCCGCCCAGCGCGGCCATGACGTCACCCTGTTTGAGGCCAGCGCACAGCTGGGCGGGCAGGTGTTGTTGGCGCAGTTGGCGAACCGATGCTGCTGGAGAATATCGACGGCCTGATGTTGTGCCTGGGCCATCAGCCGGTGGACACCCTGGGCGCGGAGCTTGCGGGGCTGGTGCCGTTTGATCGCATCGGCGACTGCCTGGCGCCGCGCACCGCCGAAGAGGCGATCTACGAAGGACTCAAGGTAGCGTGGAAACTCTGAACGACGAACCGCATCCACTGTTTCCGGCACCCGCATTCGCGGCCTGCGCGAGGCACGCGGCCTGACGCTGACCGAACTGGCGTACCCATCGATCCCGGAGCTGTTCAATATCGCCCGCAGCCTGGGCGTGACCATCCAGTGTTTTTTTGCCAGCGAGGCCGCCCCTGCCCCAGCGGATGAAGGCTATGTGGTACGCAAAAACAATCGTCAAAGCATCCGTTATGAAGATGGCATCGTCGACCAACTCCTGACCGCGTTGCCCAACCACCAACTGGAGATGCTGCACGCATGCTTTCCACCCGGTACCTACAGTACCTACAGCCAGCAAAGCTACAGCCATGAAGGCGAAGAAGCCGGTTATGTGTTGAGCGGCACGTTTGAGCTGTGGGTCGGTGAGCGGCATTTCCGGCTGGCTGAAGGCGACAGTTTCAGCTTTGCCAGCAGCGAGCCGCACCGGTATGGCAACCCAGGCAAGGTGGATACAGTGGTGATCTGGGTGATTACCCCCCCCCTGACATTTTAGGCCGCCGGCGCAAATGCAGACGTTTCCTACGGGAACCGACGACAGTGGCGCGGCTTGCCATCAGTGGTGAGGCGCCCTGTCGCTTGCTATAAAAATGGCTACTTCTTTTCGAGGTTGTCGCCATGTCTTTATTGCATTTGTTGTTTGGGAAACCGACTCAGGATGATTGGGATCGAGTAAGGGATGTCAAATCCCGAAAAACCTGGAAGCTCGTACGTGGAGGCATCGGCCTGGACATCGATGAGGTTATTGCGTCAGAGGGTTACAAGGACGCTGTGCGCCAAGTACAAAAAATGGAGTCCGATCATTCATGGGCCTGCTGATCATTGTGCCGTTACTGGTCAGTGGCTATCTGGTCTGCCTCAGGCACCCGTTTTTCTACTTGCGCCTGCATCGCTTCCAGGGACAACTGCTTTACCTGCAGGTAGCCAGGCTCGGCATGCTCTGCCTGATCGTTGCCACGTTTTTAAGTGCTGCCCTGCTGACGTTGTCAAAACAAACGGCCTTTATCGCAGGGTATGAAATTGCGGCGGACTACAGCCAAAAACTGGGTACGTTATTGGTAGAACTCGACATTGCCAATGAGAAAAACTGCATGCTTTGGGTTTTCATGTTGCAGGCGGGTATGACCGCTCTGGCGATTCCCTTTTTCTGGGCAAGGCTTTATGTACGCATGAAGAAGAGAATGCTGAAGCTGGAAACCGACACGCAGCTCTACCACGTGCTTTCGCTGGGTATTCTTGAGGGCACGCCATTCAAGCTTTTATTGAGAGAATCCATCGTCAAGTGCGTGCCGTGCATGTTCAGTTTAAGCGACAGGAAGGTCTATGTCGGGATTGTATTGTTCGCAGGCACGCCCTCGGAGTCCGAAGGCATTGGCCAGGGGTTCAGCCTGGTGCCCATACTCAGTGGTTACCGGGACAAGGACACATTGGAGGTCACGCTCCACACTCACTACTCTTCTATAAACCGCCCCAGGCCGATCCTGCTGGTTCAGGAAAACGTCGTGTCGGCCACTCGCTTTGACTTCACCACATGGACCCGTTCCCAGTCCCGCAGAAGCCGAAAGGCGCAGCAGGGGCAGTTCCATCACCACCGCCCTGCGCGCCGCCCGGTAGAAGCCTCGCGCATCTGCGCATGAGGCTGGGTATCACGGCCACTTGAACATATCGTCCACCGGCACACGGTAGCCGGTAGCCAGGCGGTTGGTCTCGTTGGCCATGCCGACCACGGCCTGCAACTCGCCAAACATCTCGTCGGTCATGCCGGCCTTGCGTGCGGCGGCGGTGTGGGAGGCGATGCAATACGGGCAATTGTTGGTCACGCTGACCGCCACATACAGCAACTCCTTGGTCAGCGGGTCGAGTGCTCCCGGTGCCATGATTTCCTTGAGGCCTTCCCAGGTGCGGCGCAATGTCGGCGGGTGGGCAGCCAGGCATTTCCAGAAGTTGTTCACCTGGTCGACCTTGCGTGTTTGCATGATGTCGTCGTAGACCGCGCGCACTTCAGGGCTGGCATCGGCGTATTCGGTGAGGTGTTGGGTCATGGTCTTTCCAAGGCTGGCATAGAGCATTCTGGAATACCGCGCCGTACCCATTGCTGGCAAGTGAAGCCGCTAAACCTCGGGTGACAAAGTTGACCAACGGTCATGCGAACCCATGCTTTAGTGAACGGGCGCGCAAGGCACCGCCCCCTCGCCACGGCAAGGCCATGGGCATTCGTGATTTGTGGTTAAGAGTCCTTTTCGCAATGGGCGGTTTTTCCGAGTGAACGACGGGGGGATACTCGACTCCATTGTTCACACCTCTTCTGGAGTTACTGATGTCTACCCCAACCCCAAACGTCCCCGCCTTCGGCCTCGGCACCTTCCGCCTGCAAGGCCAGGTGGTGATCGATTCTGTGAGCACCGGCCTGGAACTGGGCTACCGCGTCATCGACACCGCGCAAATCTACGAGAACGAAGCCGATGTCGGCCAAGCCATTGCCGACAGCGGCGTAGCGCGTGATGAGCTGTTTATCACCAGCAAGATCTGGATCGCCAATTTCGCCGAAGGCCAGTTGATTGCGAGCCTGCGCGAAAGCCTGCGCAAACTCAAAACCGATTATCTCGACCTGACGCTGATCCACTGGCCATCGCCGGAAGACCAGGTGCCGGTCGCCGAATTCATGGGCCAGTTGCTGGAAGCCAAGCGCCTGGGCCTGACCCGCCAGATCGGCATATCCAACTTCACCATTGACCTGATGAAGCAGGCAATCGCTGCGGTGGGTGCCGAGAACATCGCCACCAACCAGATCGAGCTGCACCCCTACCTCCAAAACCGGAAGGTTGTGGATTTCGCCACCGCCCAGGGTATCCAGATCACGTCGTACATGACCCTGGCCTACGGCGAAGTGCTCAAAGACCCGGTGATCCAGCAGATCGCCGAACGCCATCAAGCCACACCGGCGCAGGTCACGCTGGCCTGGGCCATGCAATTGGGTTACGCGGTGATCCCGTCGTCGACCAAACGCGCCAACCTGCAAAGCAATCTCGAGGCCCTGCACCTGACCTTGAGCGCAGCCGATATGGCGCAAATCGCCGCCCTGGAGCGCGGCCATCGATTGACCAGCCCCAAGGGCATTGCGCCGAAGTGGGACTAAACCCCGGCCAGGGGTTTGCGCGATAACTCCCGCAGCCACGGCAACACCCGCAGGCCCGTCGTGGCCTCGGGTGGGTCGATGATATCCATGAAGTGTTCAAGATTGACGTTGTCCGGCACACCCGGCAACCGCACCAGTACGGCAGACTTTGTACCCGTCGACCTGCCCAGGTCCTGATGGTCGTAGAGCAGCACATGCCGCACCTGCGGCTGCGGCCCGCAAGCCTGCTGCGCCAGCCCCGCATTAATGATCAACACGTCGAAGGGTTCGGCCGGGATCGCGGTGAGTATCTGGACTTCCTGATAGGTCTGCACCGGCACAATCCGGTGGTAACCCAATTGATTGAGCATTTTTTCGATATACAGTCGTTGCAGGTGTTGTTCATCGGCAATCAGGATGGTCAGTGCTTTGTTCGGCATGGCGAACCCCTGGGCTGGCAGCGCTCGTCAGTGAGCGTCACCCATTTTCCAGACATATACCGAAGACAAAATCAGGCATATTCCCCCTTCATGTAGGAGTTCTCCCAAATCTACCGAATACCCCTCAACGGCGGTCAGAGCTGCTTGCAATAAGCATCCATGCGCTGGTGCAAATCAGCAATCGCCGCGTCTATCGCTTTAACCGCCACGGCCAATGCACTGCGCTTGTGCCGCTCACACACCGCCTCCAATGTTTCGCAACAGGCGATCAACGTCTCAGCCTTGACCATTCGCGCCCCTCCTTTGACGCGATGCGCGAGTTCGTGCAGCTCGCCAAAACTGTGCTGACGTAGCGGCAATGCCAATATCGCACGGTCTGCTTTCAGGCTGTCGAGCAAGGCGCCCAACAGCTCCTTGAGCGCGGCGCTATCGTCCCCTGTTACGACGGTCAAAGCCGTCAAATCAAACCCCGGCTCAGCGCCGGGTGACTCAGGCCCGAGCGCATAGGCGCTCAGCGCCGAGCGCAAGTCCTCAAGCCCGGCAGGCTTGAACAGGCAACCATCCATGCCCGCCTGCCGGCAGCGCTCGGTTTCTTCGGGCTGGGCATTGGCGGTAAACCCCAGCAGCAGACAGGCGTGCAAGCCTTGCTCATGCTCTTGCGCACGGATTTCACGCGCCAAGGCATAGCCATCCTTGAGGGGCATGTTGCAATCGGTGATCACCACATCGGGCCGCTGGGTTTGCCAGCGCTCCAAGCCCTGGACGCCGTCTTCGGCAGTGCAGATGCGGTGTCCCAGAAAGCTCAGCTGCCGAGCCAGCAGCAGGCGATTGGCCGGGTAGTCATCTACTACCAGAATGTTCAACACACGCACGGGCCGGGTGGGTGCCGGCGTGGCCGAAACCTCGCGTGTTATTGTCGCTGTCGTCGCTAATGTGAGTGCCACGTCCACCCGCGTCCCCTGCCCCAGCATACTGCTCAACTGCAGATTGCCCGCCATCATTTCGCACAACGTGCGGCTGATCACCAACCCCAGCCCCGAGCCGCTGCGCGCCGATTGCTCGGTATTGCTGCCCTGGATAAACGGGTTGAACAGCCGCTGCTGGTCCTCGGCACTGATGCCTATGCCGGTGTCTTCTACCCATAAGGTGAGGTCCAATTGGCCGGGGTCCGATGCCAACCCGCAGCGCCCGCCCAAGCGCACCCGGCCCTGGTCGGTAAACTTGATGGCATTGCTCAGCAGGTTGGACACCACCTGCTTGAATCGCAACGGGTCGATCAACACCGCGCGATCCATTTGCGGGTCAAGCTCGACTTGCAGCGCCAGGCCCTTCGCGCGCGCCAACCCTTCAAATACCCGTGCCACCGACGTCAACAGTTCATGCAGGTTGGCTGGTTCAAGGGCTAATGACAGATGGCCGGACTCGATTCGGGCAATATCCAGAATGTCGCCGATCAGCTCCAGCATGCCATGGGAGGCCACCGAGGCCACTTCCAGGGCATCGCGGTCGGCACGCCCTTGTTCGGCGTTGGCCAGCGCCAGCTCAATCATGCCGATCACCGCATTCATGGGGGTGCGGATTTCGTGGCTCATGGTCGCCAGGAACGTGGTCTTGGCACGGTTGGCGGCGTCAGCTTCCTCCTTGGCCTCCTGCAGCTGGCCCAGCAAGCGCTGGCGCTCGCTCACATCCACCCAGCCGGCAATCATGCCCACGACATTTTCGTCGCCATCACGGTACGGGAGCATCCAGTGGTAAATGGTCAACACCTTGCCCGCAGGCAACCTGAGCACCCGATCATGAATCTGCGGCTCGCCCCGCTCCATCAAGCGCAGATAATCCTCATGGAATGACTGGGCCTGCGGCGGGTTGCCGGTGTCGGTTTCGATCACCGTCTTGCCAATCACCCCTTCAAGCTTGAAGCCAAACACATCCAGGTAAGCACTGTTGCAAGCCATCAGCCGGCCCTGGCGATCACGCACGTAGATGGGGTGGGGCGTACCGTCGATCAGCACGCCCATAAAGCGCATCTGGTCGCTCAACGCCCGCTCGGCCTGAGCGCGCTTGCGTATCAGGCTGCGCAGGTAAATCGCCCACCCCAGGGTGATCAGCAGCAATACCGCCGCCAGGCCGAACCCTTGGATAATCGTGCTGCGGTGGCGCAGCCAATGGTCTTCGATGATCACATCGGTGCGCCATTGGCTGATCAGTTCATCCATCTCCTGGGGCGGGATGCTCAGCAACGCCTTGTCCAGTATCGAGTACAGCTCCAGCTGACCCCGGTTGACCCCGAACGTCATGCGCACGGGTTCAGAGCCGACGGTGCTGGTAACGTGCAAGCGGTCGCGGTACTCAAAGGCGATCAGGTAACGCGCATAGATCAGCGAACTGACGGCGCCCTCGGCACTGCCGCTGGCGACCAGGGCCATGGCATCCGTAGGGTTCTTCGCCTCCACAAACTGGATACCGGGATAGTCGCGATTGATGACTTCACGCAGCGCGTTGCCGCTGGGGATTGCCAGGCGTTTACCCAGCATATTCTCCAGGGTCATGGTGCCAGGCGTGCCGGTACGGGTGACCAGCACCAGCGGATTGGTCAAATAGGGCCGGGTAAAGCGCACCTGGTCAGAACCTTCGATGCTGGGCGTGACCACCGCCATCATGTCCGCCCGGCCCGAACGAACCGCCTCGATTTGCTGGGGCATCGTGCCGCCCGGGACCACATCGAACTTCAAGCCGGTACGCAGGCTGATCCGGGAGAGAACGTCCGCACTCAAGCCCTCTGATTGCCCTTGTGCCGTGAAGGATGCCAACGGCAGCATCTGGTCGGACGCCACCACCCTCACCCGTGGGTGTTTTTCCAGCCAGCGTTGCTCGCTGGTACTCAGGTGCAGTCGCTCAGCCCCCAGGACGCCAAGATTGCCAGCACTCCAACGGCGCACGATATCCAGCTGCTGGTTAGTCGGGATCGACCTCAGCGCGCTGTTGATAATGCGCAGCAGGCGGATATTGTCCCGGCCCACCGCAAACGCAAAGGCGTTGGACTCCAAGGTCGAAAAGTCCGCCAGCTGTACGTTGTTGAGGTGGTTGCGATTGATCTGGTAGTGCGCGGTGATGGCATCTCCGAGGTAGACATCGGCGCGGCCAAAGGCCACGGCGCCGATGGCTTCGAAGACCGACGCAAACAGCTCCACATGGGCCTTTGGGTAGAACGCCTCGACCACATCGGGCGGCATGTAGTGATAAAGCATCGCCACACGCTTGCCGGCCAGGTCGACACTCAGGGACTGGGTGTCTCCGGTACGGGTGACCAGCACGGGCTGGTCATTGGCATAGGAGCGCGACAGGACGAGTTGCGGGTCCCCCGCCTCAAACCCGTTGGCCGAACCCAGGAAGTCGATGGAGCCTTGCTTGAGCGCTTCGATCACCTCATCACGCGTGTCATAGCGGCGCACTTCAACGCTGACGTTAAGCGCCTGGGCAAGCAACTGGGCATAGTCGGCGGTGATACCTTCCAGCTCATCGTTGTTGTTGGTCAGTTCGAAAGGCCCGTAATCGGGCGCGGAAACCCCCATCCATAGGGTGCGCCGCTCACGCAGCCAGTGCCAGTCAGCGTCTCCCAGTACCACGGGCGCGTCATGCCCGTCGAGGCTCGAATGCCCCAGCAACCGCAAGGTGTGCGGCTCATCAAGGGCAACAGCGAGCAGCGGCGGCAGGCTCATCGACACCATCAGGATGAACCGTCGAACCAGGGCCAGGATCATGTCGAATCAGATCAGATGATTGCGCTGGGCAAATTTGGCCATGTGCACCACAGAAGACATCCGCAACTTCTCCTTGAGTCGAGTCTTGTAGGTACTGATGGTCTTGTGGCTCAGCAGCATATCCAGGGCAATCTTGTTGTTGGTGTAACCCAACGCCAACATCCTCAACACGGCCAATTCGCGATCCGACAGCGAATGCACCAGTTCTTGCTCGGTGGCCTGCAAATCGTCACGGCGCACCGAACTGCTTGGCAGGCTGGGGAAACAGTTGTAGTTGGACATCACCGCCTTGATTGCTTTTTGCAGCTCTTCCAGCTCTCCGGTCTTGGCAACAAACCCCATGGCGCCGGCACGCATGCACCGGGTGGAAAAAAACTCCGGCGGATACGACGTCAATACCAGAATCTTGCAGGGCGCCCCCAGCGCCTTGACTCGGGCGATCACCTCCAGCCCACCCAGTTTTGGAATGGCCAAGTCGAGAATAATCAAGACGGGGCACCATTCTCTAACCTTCTGAAGCGCGTCCGCCCCCGTGCCGGCTTCCTCAATGTCAGTGAAGCCTTCGCACTTGAGCAAATACCTGACAGTCGCCCGTATAAACGGATGGTCGTCCACGATTAATACTTTGTTCCCACTAACTGACGCTTTGCTCATATCACTACCCTGAGAAGAATAAGTACCCTTACACATCACGCGGGACACAGGTACCTGTGAGAAATGACAGTGCCGACCAGTGGCACTGCCTTCACTCAGGTGGCCCCTTCGATCGAAGTCATGCCGAGCACATGTAGCCGAACCGTGACCACCGGCCAGCTGCAAGTGCGCAACCTTAACAACGAAATAACGTATTGACCGAAGGGGGAATCCCAATCATATGTAAGACTTTTCCTCGCAAAATAGCGCTTGCGCACGCTTCTCAGTCGGTGGTGCTCGGGCTCCAGAACGCCTGCACGACCAGGCTCGATGTGGAAATACGCGCCACCAGCGCGTCCAGTTCGTCGCCGTCTACCGAGGTCGCGGCCAGGGTGGCCTCGATTTCCACCTCTTCGCTGCCGAACGGCCGCACATCAACGTCGCTGGCCGGGTAGTTGCAGCGCGCCAGTTCGGCTTCCAGCAGCACCATCACCGCTTGTTGCTGGCTGCGCCGGGCGATGACATAGAGGATGTTGGTGACCTCCGCCGACACCACGTCCAGTGGCTGGCGGTTGATGTTATTGACGATCGGCCGCAGCAAGGTGTTGGCCGCCAGCACAAACAGGGTGCCCAACAGCGCTTCAAGGATCAGATCAGCCCCCGCACACGCCCCCACCGCCGCCGACGCCCAAAGTGTGGCGGCAGTGTTGAGCCCACGCACGTTGCCTTCTTCGCGCATGATTACGCCAGCGCCCAAAAAGCCGATGCCCGACACCACGTACGCGACCACTCGCACCGCGCCCTCCGCGCCGCCCAGGCGGTTGGCCATGTCGACGAAGATCGCCGCGCCCACCGCCACCAGCACGTTGGTGCGCAAGCCCGCCGTACGCTGGCGGTACTGGCGCTCGAAGCCGATCAAACCACCGAGGATAAACGCCGCGGTGAGGCTGACCACGGTATCGACCAGGGAGTTGAGGTTGATGTTGTTGATTGCCTGCATAAGAAAAATCTCCATGACTGCTGCGCATGCCGGAAACCTTCGTGCAGGTACGACCGACTGCACCGCGCCCGTTGTAAAGGCACAGTCAGCTTGGCCCGCCCGCCGTAAAAGGCAGGCGCGTGCGTAGCATCCCAAGTGATTTGAGGTGCTGGTCAGCGTCGATGAGAGGGATGCAGGCAGCTGCCAGGACTGGCCGCTGCCGGAATGCCGCTTCTCGCTTTTTGAGGCGAGACAACGGCATCAGGAAAAATGCGCGTTACCTTGCCAAGTAGATGCCGGTTACCGAAACTGGCCGACGACTGTCGCTCGAACAAGTACCCACTGAGGGTCTCCGCTATTGATGAAAACGTGCGGAGTCTACCCCGCGTTTTGGAGTGAGTAAACCGTAGGAAAATTTACCGATGGCGTTTGGATGGATTGTTCAGGGTGAGTTCAGAAACTGAAGATCAAGTGTGGGAGCTGGCTTGCCTGCGATGGCGGTCTGTCTGCTGGAGGTTTATTGCCTGATATTGCGTCATCGCAGGCAAGCCAGCTCCCACAAGAACTGTGTACGTCCGCTATTACGACATATCGGGCCGATCCCGCTCAACCAGCTTCAGGTAATTGTCCATCTGCCCACCTGCCAGCGCCTTGACCTGAATTGACACTGTATTCACCTGCCCTCCCATCCTGATGCCTTCACGCGTGCGCACCTGCACATACCCAAGCCTGGGCCAGAAGCGCTCGGCCTTGGTATTGCCGACCACCACCGTCAATCGCAGCCACTGGGCACCGTTGCGCACCGCCCAGGCTTCAAGATCGGCATACAGTTGTCGCGCAAACCCAGTGCCGTGCAGGCGCGTATGCACCAGCAGCAAACCGATATGCCACACGCCGACGGCCAGCAAATCTGCCGCGATGTTCACCACGGCAACCAGTGGGTCCTGCGCATCGCGATAACCCAGCCAGTACATCCGGCTGCAACGCCAACCTGCAGGCAAACAGCCCTGCAACTCTTCGTGCGCTTCGGTCGGTGATGCCGGTTCACCGTTGACCGCGATGAAATACTCGGGTGCCTGGTCAAAAAAACACTGCAGTTCACCCGCGTCGCCGGCATGCAGTTCAACCACTCGAATACCTTCAAGTGAGCAACCAACTTCCATGTTTATTTTCCCTTTAATCGTCGCGCGTCAGCACTTCCAGCAACTCGATTTCAAAACGCAGATTACTGTTGGGTTTGAGATGCGCGCCCATCGAACGCTCGCCATAAGCCAGGTGTGCCGGCACAAAAAGCGTGCGCACGCCGCCGACCTGCATGCCCATCAAGCCCAGGTCCCAGCCCTTGATCACACGCCCGGTGCCGATCACACACTGGAACGGCCTGCCGCGCTCCCAGGACGAATCGAACACGGTGCCGTCTTCGAGGGTGCCGGTGTATTGGGTGGTGATCAGCGCACCCTTGACCACGGTTTTGCCGGTGCCCTGGCGGGTGTCGGTGATCTGGAGTTCATCGTTGCTCATGGGGCTCTCGTTGGATGCGTAAAGACTTGGGTTTTCCCGCAATAGAGTGAGCTTGGCAAGTGCGCCCTCGCCACACCCTCATGCCGATCGTTCATTACAACCAATGCCAGAACCGGCTCCAGAACCCGCGGCCCAGATCATCCTTGCAACGCGCATATTGCGCAGCGTACATCTGCGAGCGCGCCTGCACCTTGCTCGCCACCGGCGGCAGCCAGGCTTTGGCCGCATAGGTGCGCTGGCGATAGCCGCCCCAGCCTTCGTGGTAGTTCAGGTATTGGCCGTAGGCGTCGTATTTGTACACGCCGTTGATGGTGTAGGTCTTGTCCATGTACCAACCCACAAAGTCGATGGAGTCGTCGAAATCCTGACGGCTCGCACCACTGCGGCCGGTGCTCTTGCGGTAGTCGTTCCACACCTCATCCTTGGCCTGGGAATAGCCTTCGGCGGTCGACACGCGGCCCCAGGGGATAATCCATAGCAGGTATTTGCGCGGGGTCTTGGCATCCTGGCGGAAGCCCGACTCTTGATACATGATCGCGAACGGCACCTGGATCGGCACGCCCCAGCGCTTTTGCGTGACCTTGGCGGCGTCGTACCAATCGTCTTTTTCACGAAAGATGCCGCAGATGTCGTTTGGCGTGCGTGGCGGTGAAGTACCGCACGCCGCCAGCAGTGAAGTGAGTAATAACAGCCCGACAGCTTTGCCTGCGCTCAAAGTGCACCTTTGCGTGATACGCGTAAAAAGCCGGTATTTTACGCATTCATTCGGGCGCAGGGGTGAGCGAGTTATCCACTGTGCCCACAGGCGGCGTCCCTGCCGCACATGTTCAGCTTAAGCCAACGGCACGCGACGCGTGGTCAGTGCGGTACGACCCACAAAGAAGCTCAACGCTGCGCCCAACAGCAACATGGCCAAGGTGCTCCAGGCTGCGCGGGACAGCTGTTTAGCCGCCACTTCACCGGCTTCACGGGCTTTCTGCTCGGCTTGCTGCTTGAGCTCATCGACCTTTTGCATGGCTTGCTGATAAGCCTGGACATAGTTGTCGACGATCTGGGTGGCTTCGGCTTTGCTCTTGCCGGTACGGGCGGCCACGATGTTGACCAGCGCGTCTTTGTCCGCTGCATTCAACGCAGGCTCGCCGGAGGCTTTGACGCGTTCGAACCACTGCTTCAACTCATCACCGGCCTGGGCAGGGTTGGTCGCGGCGTCCTTGGCCGATTGCTTGCCGTCGGCGGCGGCCTGGTCGGTTTTCTGCTCGACGTTGGCCGGGTCCAGCTCAGGCTTGCCGCTCTGCTTGAGCAAGGTGTCGAGTTGGCCTTGCAGGCTGTTCCAATCGAGTTGGATACCCTGCTCGTTCAACTGCTGCTTGATGCTGTTGCCGATCCCAGGCGCAGCAGCGGCGATACCACTGCCGGCGGCGGACAAGCCCTTGCCCACCACATTACCGGCGGTGCCGACCACACTGGCGGCCAGACCAGCCAGCAGCCAGGTGGTGAGCAAGGTGGTAAAGGTCCAGGTCAGTAAGCCGTGCAGGCCGCCACGGTCCGGTGCAGTGCGCCCGGCCACAAAGGCGCCGAGGCCGACGGCCACCAGGGTGGAAACAAACAGCCAGATCCCTGCACCCGTGCCGAAGCCGCTCAGGGGGTTGCCCGCTTCCATCGGGTTGACGGCACTCGCGCCAATGGCCGTGCCCAGCACGCTGAGCACCAGGTAGGTCACCAGGGCAATTGCACTGCCGGCCAGCACAGAGCTCCAGGACACGCGAAACGGTGAACGGTTGGTTTCATAGACAGTTGTCATGATTAATCCTTTGAGTGGTTGACCGTATCAGTCTGGCGAGGCCGCTGCCGGTCGTCCCCGCTCAAATGCACCAGAGCCTCTGGTGCATTCGCACCCCGCAAGGGGCACGTTGTGTGCACTATCCTGATGCCTGGGTGTCGTACCCTTCATGCGCCCATCCCCGGAGAGACCATGACCCAGGACGTTCTTGCCAAAGAAACCAACCGCCGCCAATTGCAGCAGATCATTTCCGGGTTATCGGACGGTGTGATCCTGGCCGAAGTCGACCAGACCATTCTGTGGGCCAACGAAGCCGCGCTGACCATGCACGGGGTCAGTGAGGTGGAGCAGCTCGGCGCCAATACCGAGCAATACGCCAAGCGCTTTGCCTTGCGCTATCGCAACAACCACCCCTTGCCGCTGGACAGCTACCCGCTCAGCCGAGTAGCAGCCGGTGAAGAATTCAGCGATGTGGTGGTGGAAGTCACCCCCGCCGACGACGAAGACCGCCGTTGGGTGCACCGCTTGCGCAGCCTGGTGCTGACGGACGCCCACGGCGAACCGGAGCTGTTGGTGCTGATCCTCAGCGACGCCACCGAGTGGGCCAGCGCGGAACAACGTTTCGAGAAAACCTTCAACGCCAACCCGGCACCTGCGGTGATCTGCCGTCTCAGCGACCTGCGCTACATCAAGGTCAACCAGGGTTTCCTGGAGATGACCGGTTACAACCGCGACCAGGTCATCGGCAAATCCGTGTATGAACTGGACGTGCTGGAACACGCCGATCGCAAGGACCTGGCCATCCAGCGCCTGGGCGAAGGCGCAACCATCCCGCAGATGCAGGCCGAGCTGCGCCTGCCCGAAGGCGGCAGCAAACTGGTAATCGTCGCCGGCCAGCCGTTGGACATGAACGAGGAAGACTGCATGCTGTTTTCCTTCACCGACCTGGAGCCACGGCGCAAGGCCGAGACCGCCTTGCGCCAGAGCGAAGAACGTTTCGCCAAATCCTTCCGCCTGACACCGGTGCCGACCCTGGTGTGCAACGCCGCCAACCGGCAAGTGGTGGATATCAACGAAGCGTTCATGAGCATCACCGGCTACACCAGCGAAGAACTGATCGGCAAGAACGTCGAGGACATCCACTTCATCGACAGCGCACCGGCGGGAGCGCAATTGTTCACTACCCTGGAAAACGCCGGCAACCTCGAAGGCCAGGACCTCAAGGTGCGCAAGAAAGGCAACGAGGTGATCGACTGCGTGGTCTCCGCCGACACGGTGATTATCGAGGACGTGCCCTGCTACCTGCTGGTGCTGATGAACATCACCGAACGCAAACGCTCGGAGCTTGAGCTGGTGGCGGCCATTGAGGAAGTGATGCAGGACGCCTCCTGGTTCAGCCAGACCCTGATCGAGAAGCTGGCCAACGCCAAGAGCGTCAACAGCCCCAACCTGCCGAACGTGGCCTTCACCGACCTCACCGCCCGTGAGCGTGATGTGCTGGGTCTGATCTGCGAAGGCCTGGCCGACAAAGAGATTGCCTCGCGCCTGAAACTTGCACCCAACACGGTGCGTAACCATGTGGCCACGGTGTACTCCAAACTCGGCGTGCACAGCCGCAGCGCGGCCATTGTGTGGGCCAGGGAGCGTGGCTTGTTTGCCGGCGAACTGCGCATCAAAAGCAAACCCTAGAGTGCAAATGCACTAGTGCGACCAGTGCAAATTCGCCTTATTGCACTGGCGCGTGCTGCTTAACCTTGAAGAGTGGGTACAGGGCCTATGGTCCCGTGCCGAAATGGTTTGATCTCTTCCAAGGAAAGCACGATGAAAAGCGAACAAGTCAAAGGCGCCGTAGAAAAAGTTGCCGGCAAGGCCCAGGGCGTTATCGGCGACCTCACCGGCGATGATCAATTGCACGCTGAAGGTGTGGCGCGTCAGGCGGCAGGTCAACTGCAGCAAACGTACGGCGACGCGCTGGAGACCGTCGGTGATTTCGCCAAAAACAAACCCCTGACGACCGTGGCTGTCGTTGCCGGTATCGGTTTGCTTGTGGGCCTGTTGCTGCGTCGTCGTTGAGGAGGCCGAGGCCTATGTTTACCCTCTCTCAATTGCGCAACTGCATCGAAGAAGGTTTGTCGCCGCTGACCTGCGAGTTCACCCTGTGCCGGGACGCGTCACTGACCCTCAAGGTCTACGACGCCGAGACCGGCCGGGTTGACCTGGTAGTCACCGGCATCAGCACCAACCGCCTGCAGACCCCGCAAGAAGTCGCCAAGATGGTTGAAGAGTTGCGCTACGAACTGCAGAGCAACAACGTCGGCAAGCTCACGCTGGATGATTTTGCTTCAACGACGACCCAATAAAAATGCAGCCGGGCTGATTTCCAGGCCGACCTGTGTGACGTCGAGGCTAACGTGATGGGTGAGGTAACGCGACCGGGATGGCCGGTTACCTTTATGCGCTAACGAGGAAAACACACCGATCAGCGCTTGACGGGGGTGATCTCGAGAATGGTGCCGTTGGTGGTTTTGAGCAGCACAAACTTGTCCCCCACCCGTGCCCATTGGCTGTCTGCCTCCGGCTGCTTGAGGCCACGTTTTTTCCAGTCGCTGACCGCCGATTCCTTGCGCATCAGGATATCCGGGGCGCGGTCACCCTCTTTCAAATCCCGCGTATTGATGCTCGAAGGCTGCACGGTTTCCTGAGGTGTATCACCGGCCTGCACGACAAAGCTGGCGGTGGACAGCCCAGCGGTGAGCAGCAGGCAAGCGGCTAGGGTCTTGGACTTCATGGGTGCTCCTTCAATGAATGATGCGTACCCAGGTTCCGACCGCAGGCGTGGCAATTCATTCAGCCGCAGATGATGCGGCGTGCTCGTTGACTAAATGACCCAACGTTCGCGCATCAAAAACTGGAGAAGTCCTACAGCCATCCCAGCGTTCTGAGTTCTCAATTCAAACCCAGCCATGAGCTGTGGTTTTCAGAACTCAGAGGACGTTGCAAAGTGACACAACGCGTACAAGTACTTTCGCTGCAAACCACTACTCCCGATGCCCACTCATCGCGCGCAGCCCATGAGTCAATTCTGGAATTCGCCAAGCGTGAGACGAATCGCCGCGCAGAGCAGTTGATCAGCTCAATGAGGCGCTCATTGGTAGCCCTCAAAGACGATTCATTTCAGCCCCTGGTTACGTTTGTAACCGCGCCCGAACTCTACTGGAATATTCCGTGGCGCAGCGTCAAGAATGTGCAAGAGCTTAAACAGCTGGAAGCGTTTTACCGCCGGACAATTCAACAACACGTCAGGCAGATTATTCGCGCTTTCCCGGCCAGGCAGTGGGGACGCCTCATCCTGTTACCGGGTACAAATGCATTGTTAACGCCCAGCAAACAGAACCCAAACCGCTACGAGGCTTTGAATTACGTAGTGGCCGGGAACAATTTCGGGAAACGATCATTTTGGGGCGCGCCCTTGATTTCAATGTGGCCCAAGCGAAATACCGCCTTGATTGACTACATGGGCCTGTCAGCAGAGCAGGCTGTAGAAAAGGATAACGAGCTGATCATTTTCGACCCGGAAACGGCCTCGCCGGAGCTTTTCGACGGCGACCCACCTTTGGTATTTGTGTACCAACTCTGCGAGACACTCAGTGTCAATGTGTATGAACTGAGCACCTCCACCGCAAAACATCAACGCGGGTGTCGGCTGCTGCCTCTGTTCGACAACCAGCCAGTCCCGGATCTGCCCTTTGGTATTGATATTTGCGCGGATTATGGTCTCGGTCGTTTGGATGAATTGCGCAAGCCTCAGGTCAAAATCGACTTTCTGATTGCGGCGGGCCAGCGCACCGCGGCGGGTAAAGAGCTACACCAATCAGTGCAATACGTCGTCCGTAACGATGGTCGTATGTCCACCACTCCTGACGGCCGCCCGCACAGCCAATGCGAGCTATGGACTGTGATTGATGGAAAAACCCACACGGTAATACCTGCTCGGTTGGTTACTGAAAACGTCTGGCTACATCAGTTCGAGGTCGATTGACCGACGGCCGGCCAGCCTCCAGCACAGCCAAGGGTCTTGATCGTTCCGGCGCTCCAGCGTCGGAATGATCAATTCACCGCCCTTGCCCCAATGAAATAATTCGTGTAATTTTTCATGAAATTTATCGATATAAATTTCATGAATCAACAACAAGAACTCGACGCACTGGCCGTGTTGATCCACGACCTGCGCAAGCACAAGAAACTCACCCTCGCCCAACTCGCGCAAAAAATCGAGCGGTCGGTGGGTTTCTTGTCCCAGGTCGAACGCGGCCTGTCGCGCCCTACCGTGGCCGATCTCACCGCCATCAGCCATGCCCTCGACGTACCCACCACCTACTTCTACAGCCTGCCCAAACCCAAGGCGGTGAATTGGGTCACGCGCCCCAATGAGCGGCGCACGGTGTATTACGCCAATGGCATCACCGACATTCTGGTGTCGCCCAGCATGCACGGCGCGTTTTCGATGCTCGACAGCCTGTTGGCGCCCGGTGCCAACAGTGGCGAGCACACCATGAGCGACCGCGCCGAGCAGGCCGGCTTTGTGCTGGAGGGCGAGTTGACGCTGTGGGTGGAAGGTGAGACTGACCCGGTCACCCTCGGGCCTGGCGACAGTTTCCACCTGGCCAGTTTTGCCCATTGCCGCTACGCCAACCTGACTGATCTGCCCGCCCGCATATTGTGGGTTTACAACTAGGAGCAACACCCGTGAAAAGCCAATCCTCCACGTTGCTGGCCGAAGTACGGACCTTTCGCCAGAACCACCCCGAGGTGCGTTACGTCGACCTGATCGCCCTGGACATTCCGGGGCATTTCTACGGCAAGCGCTACCCGGTGGAGATGCTGGAAAAAGTCGCCGCCGGCAGCCCGCTGAAGCTGCCGCAAAACGCCGTACTGCTGGGCGCTCAGGGCGGGCTGTTCAAGATCGGTGATTATTGCTTTCACGACGGCGACCCGGATGCCAACCGCCGCCTGGTGCCAGGCACGCTCAAGCCAGTGAGCTGGGAAGCGCAGCCGCTGGGGCAGATGTTGATCACCTCGGATGGCACCGAAGCGCCGATTGAGTTCGAACCACGTGAAGTGCTGGCCAAGGTGCTGGAACGCCTGCATCACAAGGGCATTCACCCGGTAGTGGCGTTTGAGCTGGAGTTTTACCTATTCGATAAAAAACTCGACGACGGCCTGCCGCAATTCGCCCGCGACCCGTTGAGTGATGACGCTGACGACCAGCCCACCCTGCATATCGAGCGATTGTCGCGCTTCAGTGAAGTGCTCGACGACATGGCGCAAACCGCCCAGGCCCAAGGCATCGACATCACGGTGATCACCGCCGAACTCGGCCCTGGCCAGTTCGAGATCAACTTCGGCCACTGCGACGACGGCCTGCGCGCCGCCGACTGGGCCGCGCTGTTCTGCCGCAGCACCCGTGGCGTGGCACTCAAGCACGGCTACCGCGCCAGCTTTATGGCCAAGCCTTATCTGCAATTTCCCGGCAGCGGCATGCATGTGCATGTCAGCCTGTATGACGGCGCGGGCAATAATTTACTCGCGGCGCACCAGCAGCAACCGCTGCGCCACGCGGTGGCCGGTTGCCTGGCCTTGCTGCCGCACTGCATGCCGATCTTCTCGCCCAACCACAACGCCTTCCGCCGCTTGGGTGGCACCGTGAACGCGGCCACTCGTGCCAGCTGGGGCTTTGAAGACCGCGACGCCTGCGTGCGCATTCCCGAATCCGACCCGCGCAACCTGCGCATCGAACACCGCCTGGCCAGCGCCGATGCCAACCCGTACCTGGTGCTGGCAGCGATCCTGGCAGGCTTGGAGCATGGCCTGGAAACCAGGCAAGAACCCATCGCGCCGCTGAACGAGGACCGTAACAGCGGCGCCGACTTCCCCCTGGAAATGCTCGACGCCGTGCGCGCCATGCAGCATCAAGCGGTATTGCGCGATAAGCTGGGCGCCGAATTTATCGACGTGTACTGCGAAAACAAACGCCAGGACCACCTGGCCTTTCAACAAGAGATCAACGCGCGGGAATACCGCTGGTTTCTCTAGCCCTGGAATCACCGATGACCGACCAAAGCGCCCCGGCCCTCAAGGAAATCTTCAACGTCGAACGCCTGCAACACATCGCCAGTGAAATGACAGCGGTGTACCCGGCGTTCGACGCCAAAGGCTTTCTAAAGCACGCCAAAGCCGGGCTTGCCGAGTTGTCGGTGATGCAGCGCATGGCGCGGGTCAGTGAGAGCCTGCATGCGGTCATCCCATTGGATTATGCGCAAACCCTCAAGCTGTTGTATGCCCTGGCCCCGCGCTTGAACAGTGCATTTGTGTGCCTGTCCCTGCCGCACTACGTGGCCAGTTACGGCCTGAATGACTTCAAACGCTCCATGGCCGCGCTCAAATACTTCACCGTGTTTGGCTCGGCCGAGTTCGCCATTCGCCCGTTCTTGTTGAACGACTTTGAGCGCACCCTGGCCGTGATGCAGCAGTGGTCGCTGGACGCCAACGAACATGTGCGGCGCCTTGCCAGTGAAGGCTCGCGCCCTCGCCTGCCCTGGTCCTTTCGCTTGGCCCAGGTGCAGGCCAACCCGCAGCTGTGCGCCTCGATCCTGGATAACCTCAAGGCCGACAGCAGCCTGTATGTGCGCAAGTCAGTGGCCAACCACCTCAACGACATCACCAAGGACCACCCGGACTGGGTGCTCAGCCTGATCGAAGGCTGGAACCTGGACAACCCGCACACCGCCTGGATCGCCCGGCACGCCTTGCGCAGCCTGATCAAGCAAGGCAATACCCGCGCACTGACGATCATGGGTGCCGGCGCCAGGGCCGAGGTGAACATTCACCACCTGAAAGTCACACCGGCGGTGATCAACCTGGGCGAGCGCATCAACCTGTCGTTCAGCCTGGAATCCACCGCCACCGCCGCGCAGAAGCTGGTGGTCGACTACGCCATCGACTACGTAAAAAGTGCCGGCCATAGCGCGCAGAAAGTGTTCAAGCTCAAGGCCTTTACCCTGGGCGCAGGCGAACATCACGCCATCCGCCGCGAACAACATATCCGTGAGTTGACCACGCGCAAGCATTACGCGGGCAAGCATTGGGTGCATGTGCTGGTGAACGGCGAAAAGCTCGCCAGTGCCGAATTTGAACTGCTAAAACCCTGACACAAATCAAGCAAAAGGCTCTAGCACGGGTCTTTCAGACACATTTATTGTCAGACAATCGTGGCTTTTGTTGTTGCGATCCATTATCATCCGACGCCTTCTCACTACCCGACGGGTAGTTGTTCCACTGTGTCACCCGAGGCGCCCATGCACCGTTTGTACCGTTTTTCGTTTCACCGCCCCTTGCTTGCCCTGAGCCTGGGGCTGGTTTGCCACTGTGCTAATGCCGCCCTGCAACCCATGGCCGAAGCCCCGCTGGCCAGCGACACCGAGCTGCACTGCCACTTCAACCGCGACGCCAGCACCGACTGCACCACCACCCAGCACTACACCATCCTAAAGCCCAGCGGCCGCGAAATGCTCTCGCGCATCGACTTCGATTACGCCGAAGGCGACAGCTTTGAAGTGCTCAGCGCGCAATCCACCCAGCCGGGCGCCAAGCCGGTCGCGCTGGACGCCGCGCAAATCGACACGCGCACCGCGCCCAATCCGGACCAGGGCTTCAGCCGCTACAAGCAGACATCCCTGGCCTTCCCGAACCTGCGCGTGGGCACAAAAATTCGCTTCACCGTGCGTGAGCGGCGCGCCGCCAAACCGCTGGTGACCCAGTTTCACTACGCCCTCATGTTTGGCCCCAGTGCGTTCCGCCGCGACCACGTGAAGGCGCGCTTTACTGCCGAACGCCCGATCCAGTGGCGCAGTGAGTTGTTCGACGCTTTCAACGTAACGGCATCCGCCAACGGCAAGACCCTGGACGTGGTGCAAAAAAAGCCGACCTACCTCAATTACATCAACGAATCCTCCAGCGCCGCGCTGCAACGCATCCCGCGCCTGGAAGTGGGCAGCGCCCTGGACCGCCAGGCGTATTTCGGTGATTTCGCCCAGCGCTACAACCAGATTCTCGGCGCCAACCTGCCGGCGCAAGCGGCCGCTGCTGTAGCCGCCGCACGCAACCTGGCGCCGGCGCAACAGGTCGAAGCGCTGATGCAGCACATCAACGACCACTACCGCTACCTCGGCGACTGGCGCGCTACCGAGCGCGGTTATGTGCCGTTCAACCTGGCGGAAATCGAGCAGCATGGTTATGGCGACTGCAAAGACCTGGCGATCCTGCTGACCGCAATGCTCAAAGCCAGCGGCATCAAGGCCGAGACCGCCTGGGTCAGCCGTGGTGACGTAGCGTTCTCATTGCTGATCCCTGGCACCAACGCGGCGAACCACGCGATCGTGCGTGCCGAAGTCGACGGCCAGGTCTGGTGGCTCGACCCGACCAACCCGGTGTTCGCCCCCGGCCAGACCATGCCCGACATTCAGGACCGCTGGGTGCTGGTCAATGATGCTCAGGGCCAGGTACGCGAAGAACAGATCCCGCTGGAACGCCCGGAAACCACCCTGCGCCTGGACAAAAAAGTGCACTTCGACAAGCAAGGCAATGGCGCCACCCAGGCCACCATCACCTTCAGCCGCCTGCCGCTGATGCAAATGAGCGTCGCCGATCGCCAACAGGGCACCACCGCCACCGACCAGAACATCTGCGGCAACTTCGGCAACGAAATCAGCGGCTGCACCATCACTCGCCCACCCACCGCCTTCGTGGTGCACGACGGCTACACCGTCAACGCCAGCATGAACGACCAGCGCGCGCTGGAAAAGCTCGCGAACGACTACGTCTACACCGACGAGTCACTCAAAGGCCGCTGGGATGGCTTCATCAACTACCGCCGCCATGATCAACAAGCCGACCTTTATCTGGGCAACCCGGAAACCTACGACTACCGCTTCACGCTGACCGGTGGGCAGATGGAAAAAGCCATCCCCGGCTGTCAGGTGCGCTCGCCGTGGTATGACCTGGATCTGGACGGCAAGCTTATGGATAACGGCCTGCAATATCACTATCGCCTGAGCCAGAAAACGCGCTGGTTGACCCATGCGGAAGTCGCCAGTGAAGCGTTCGGCAAGATGATAAAAGAGGCGCGGGCGTGTGCCGAACAGGTGCATCAGGTGGTGAAGCTCTAATAATTCACTGACACAACACAAACCCAATGTGGGAGCGGGCTTGCCTGCGATTGCAGTGTGTCATTCAACAAATAAGTTGACTGACAGGGACTCATCGCAGGCAAGCCAGCTCCCACATTTTTATCCGGTTTCTTCAGTGAATTTCGCCGAGCAGCAACCCTTGCTCGCGCGCGCACAACTCCACCACATAATCCCACAACACCCGCAACCGCACCGACTTGTGCAGCTCTCGGCGCGAGCTGATCCAGTAGCTGCGCTGGATGCTTTCTGCCGGCAGCAACGGCACCAGGTCCGGGTCGCCGGCGGCCATGAAGCACGGCAACACGGCAATCCCCAACCCCGAACGCGCCGCCTGGTGTTGAGCAATCACGCTGGTGCTGTGAAACACCACCTTGGGGTTGCGGCAAAAGCTGCTGAGGAACTTGAGTTCCTGGCTGAACAGCAGGTCATCCACGTAATCAATCCAGGCATGGGCGGCGAGGTCTTCACGCTTTTCGATCGGCGGGTTGCGCGCAAGGTAGGCACGGCTGGCGTAGAGCGCCAGGCGGTAGTCGGTGAGTTTGCGCGTGACGAGTTGGTCGACGCTGGGGCGCTCGAGGTGGATGCTGATTTCCGCTTCACGGTTGAGAATGCTCACAAAGCGCGGCACCGCCACCAGTTCCACTTCCAGCCCCGGATAACGCTCGAAGAGCCCGCCCATGCGGCTGGCGAGGAACATCACGCCCAACCCCTCGGCCACGCCGAGGCGGATCTTGCCCAGCGGCGCAGCGGAATGGGTGAGTTCGTCTTCGGCCAGCAACGCGACGTTTTCCATGGCCTCGGCGTGCTTGAGCAGCGCTTCTCCGGAAGGCGTCAGTTCGTAGCCTTGGGCATGCTGCACGAACAACGCGGTGCCAAGGCTCTTCTCGATAGCCTCGATATGCCGGGCCACAGTGGCGTGCGTGGTTTTCAGGCGCTGCGCAGCGGTGAGCAGGCGGCCACTGCGTTGCAGCTCCAGAAAAAACCGCAGGTCATTCCAGTCGAACATGTCGCCTCCAATGCGGGAGCCTGAGCCGCGCTGTTTAAAAACGCACAGCAGCTGGGTAAAAACTAACATTTTTAAGACGAAAACTAACAACTAGGATGGGGCCAATAAGAAAAACAAGCGAGACCTCAGATGCCCATTGCAACTGCTGAATACGATTACATCGTCGTAGGCGCCGGCCCCGCAGGCTGCCTGCTGGCTAATCGATTGTCCGCCAACCCCGCCCACCGCGTGCTGCTGCTCGAAGCCGGTGGCCGCGACAATTACCCCTGGATCCACATCCCCGTCGGTTACCTCTTCTGCATCGGCAACCCGCGCACCGACTGGTGCTTCAAGACCGAAGCCCAGGAAGGCCTGCAAGGCCGTGCGCTGAGTTACCCACGCGGCAAGGTACTGGGCGGCTGCTCGTCCATCAACGGCATGATCTATATGCGCGGCCAAGCCCAGGATTACGACGGCTGGGCAGCGGCAGGCAACCCCGGCTGGGCCTGGAAAGACGTGCTGCCGCTGTTCAAACAGAGCGAAAACCATTTTGCCGGCGGTTCGGAATTTCACAGCGACGGCGGTGAGTGGCGCGTGGAGCAACAGCGCCTGCACTGGCCGATCCTCGATGCCTTTCGCGATGCGGCGGCGCAAAGTGGCATCGCACCGATCAGCGATTTCAACCAGGGCGACAATGAAGGCTGCGGCTACTTCCAGGTCAACCAGAAGGCCGGGGTGCGCTGGAACGCGGCCAAGGCATTTCTCAAGCCGATCCGCCAGCGCCCCAACCTCACCGTGCTGACCGAAGTGGAAGTCGACCGCGTGGTGCTGGAAAACGGCCGCGCTTCGGCTGTGGTCGGGCGCCAGCATGGCCAGCAATCAAGCTGGAAAGCACGCAAGGAAATCGTCCTGTGCGCCGGTTCCGTCGGCTCGCCGGGTATCCTGCAACGCTCGGGGATTGGCCCGTCCCATGTGCTCAAGCCATTGGGCATCAACGTGCTGCATGAACTGCCGGGTGTCGGTGGCAACCTGCAGGATCACCTGCAACTGCGGCTGATCTACAAGCTGGAAAACGCACGCACCTTGAACCAGATCGCCGGCACCCTGTTGGGCAAAATGGGCATGGGCCTGCGCTACTTGTATGACCGCAGCGGCCCATTGTCGATGGCGCCCAGCCAGCTCGGCGCCTTCGCCCGCTCCGGCCCGGAACAGACGTCGGCCAATCTTGAGTATCACGTGCAGCCATTGTCCCTGGAACGCTTTGGCGAACCGTTGCATGCGTTCCCGGCATTTACCGCCTCGGTCTGCGACCTGCGCCCGCAAAGCCGTGGCCGCATTGATATTCGCTCGGCCAACCCGGCAGATGCCCCCCTGATACGGCCCAACTACCTCAGCCATCCCGAAGATTTGCGCGTAGCCGCCGACGCAATTCGCCTGACCCGCCGCATTGTCGCCGCACCGGCCCTGAGCCAGTTCAAGCCGGTGGAATACCTGCCGGGCGACGCGCTGCAAACCGAAGAACAGCTGCATGAAGCCGCTGCACGCATCGGCACGACGATTTTCCACCCGGTGGGTACTTGCCGCATGGGCGATGACAACGCTGCAGTGGTCGATGCCCAACTGCGCGTGCATGGCGTGCCGGGCCTGCGCATTGCCGATGCCTCGGTGATGCCACGCATCACATCCGGCAACACTTGCTCACCTACACTGATGATTGCGGAAAAAGCAGCGCAGCTGATGCTTTCGCCGAACACAAGGAGTCTCGCCCCGCAGAGAGAAACGCTTCATGCAATCTGAATAGCGGCGCCGCACCCGGCGCCGACAGTGGAACAACAATAAATAATCACTGTGAGGGATACCCGATGTCAGAACATGCTCAACCCCTGGGCTCGGCCGTCAAGGCGAGCACCGGCAGCGAATCAAGGAAAGTCATCTTCGCCTCGTCTTTAGGGACGGTGTTCGAGTGGTACGACTTTTTCCTCTACGGCGCCCTGGCGGCGGTAATCAGCAAGCAATTCTTTGCCGGGGTGAATGACACTACGGCGTTTATCTTTGCCTTGATGGCCTTTGCCGCAGGCTTTGTGGTGCGGCCGTTCGGCGCGCTGGTGTTCGGCCGCCTGGGCGACATGATCGGGCGCAAGTACACGTTTTTGGTCACCATCATCCTCATGGGCGTGGCGACCTTCTGTGTCGGGCTGTTGCCGACCTATGCCAGCATCGGCATTGCGGCGCCGATCATTCTGATCGTGCTGCGTATGCTGCAAGGCCTGGCGTTGGGCGGCGAATATGGCGGCGCAGCCACCTATGTGGCCGAGCACGCACCGGCCGGCAAACGCGGCCTGCACACCAGCTGGATTCAATCCACCGCCACCCTGGGCCTGCTGCTGTCGCTGCTGGTGGTGCTGGCTTGCCGTTACTTCACCGGCGACCAGTTCGAAGTGTGGGGCTGGCGCATTCCGTTCCTGTTCTCCATTGTGCTGCTGGGCATTTCCACCTGGATCCGCATGAGCCTGCATGAGTCGCCGGCATTCCTGAAGATGAAAGAGGAAGGCAAGGCGAGCAAGTCGCCGATCCGCGAATCCTTCGGCAAATGGGAAAACCTCAAGGTGGTGCTGATTGCGCTGTTCAGCATCAACGGCGGGCAGGCAGTGACCTTCTACGCCGCGCAGTTCTACGTGCTGTTCTTCCTCACGCAATTCCTGAAGATGGACCCGGCCCTGGCCAATATGCTGCTGATCATCAGCGTGGTAATCGGCGCACCGTTCTTCATCCTGTTTGGCTGGCTGTCGGACAAGGTTGGGCGCAAACCGGTGCTGATGCTCGGTTTGCTGCTGGCCACCGCGCTGTACTTCCCGATCTTCAAGGGGCTGGCGCACTACACCAACCCGGCGATGGACCAGGCCAGCCACCAGGCGCCGATTACCGTATTGGCCGACCCGGCCACCTGCACCTTCCAGTTCGACCCGGTCGGCAAGGCGCGTTTTGACAGCCCATGCGACAAGGTCAAGACCTTCCTGGTCAAACAGGGCCTGCCTTACAGCAGCGCCGCCGCGCCAGCCGGCAGCCCGGTGCAGGTGAGCGTCGGTGATGTGCGCATCGACGGTTACGACGAAGCGGCCCTGCGCGGCGCGGTGACCCTGGCCGGCTACCCGACGTCGGCGGATGTGGCGCAGGTCAACAAGGTGATGGTGGTGGTGCTGATCGTGGTGCTGATCCTGATCGCCGCCATGTGCTACGGCCCGCTGGCGGCGCTGATGGTGGAACTGTTCCCGACGCGTATCCGCTACACCTCGATGTCCCTGCCCTACCACATCGGTAACGGCTGGTTTGGCGGGTTCCTGCCGACCGTGTCGTTTGCCCTGGTGGTGTACACCGGCGATATCTTCTACGGCCTGTGGTACCCGGTGGTGGTGACCGGGGTGAGCTTGATTGTGGGGTTGTTCTGCCTGAAAGAAACCAAGAACGTGGATATCAATAACAACTGATCTTCAAAACGCTGAAGATCCCCTGTGGGAGCTGGCTTGTGTGCAAGCCAGCTCCCACATTTGGCTGTGTGGTGCCCACACAAATTGCTGTACATCCATACAGATAAAGGTTGCTCAATTGCCTTTGACTGAGCATCCTGCAAGGCATCGACCCGATTTGATGTGATGACCATGCGGCTGTACCTCTGTGAAAAACCCTCCCAGGCCAAGGATATCGCGGCCGTGCTCGGCGCCAGCCGGCGTGGCGACGGCTGCTGGCTGGGTAACGGGGTCACAGTCACCTGGTGCATCGGCCACCTGCTGGAAACCGCCCCGCCCGACGCCTACGACGCCAAATACAAGCGCTGGGTGCTGGCCGACCTGCCGATCGTGCCGGAAAAATGGAAGATGCGGGTCAAGCCCAAGACCGCCAGCCAGTTCAAGGCCGTCAAGCGTTTGCTCGGGGAAGCCCAGGAACTGGTGATTGCCACCGACGCCGACCGCGAAGGCGAAATGATCGCTCGGGAGCTGGTGGAGCATTGCCGCTATCGCGGGCCGATCCAGCGCTTATGGTTATCGGCGCTGGATGAAGCCTCCATCCGCAAGGCCTTGGCGGCCCTCAAACCCGGCGCCGAAACCTTCAGCCTGTACCACTCGGCCCTTGGCCGCTCGCGCGCCGACTGGCTGATCGGCATGAACATGAGTCGCCTGTTTACCCTGCTCGGGCGTCAATCCGGCTATCAAGGCGTATTGCCGGTGGGCCGCGTGCAAACCCCGACCTTGCGCCTGGTGGTGGACCGCGACCGCAGCATCGCCGACTTTGTGCCGGTGGCTTACTGGGCCATTGATGTCGACCTGCGCCACGGTCCCATGACCTTCACGGCTCAATGGCGCGCCGCTGAGGATACCTGCGACGATCAAGGCCGCTGTCTTAACCCGCAACTGGCCCGCGATGCCGCCGATACGATGACCCGCGCCGCCAGCGCCAGGCTGGTCAAACTGCGTACCGAGCGCGTGCGCGAGGTGGCGCCCCTGCCCTTCGACCTCGGCACATTGCAGGAAATCTGCTCCAAAAAGCTCGGCCTCGGCGCCCAGGAAACCCTGGACATCGCACAGTCCCTATACGAAACCCACAAAGTCATCACCTACCCTCGCAGTGATTGCGGCTACCTGCCGCTCAGCCAACACGGTGATGCGCCGAAGATTTTGGCCGCGCTGGCCCGCGCGGACGCGGCGGTGAACGAGCTGACGGCGCATATCGACCCGCAACGCCGTTCGCGAGCCTGGAACGACGCCAAGGTCAGCGCGCACCACGGCATTATTCCTACGGGTGCGGGTAAGGATGTCGCGCAACTGACCGGCAAGCACCGTGCGGTCTACACGCTGATTCGCGCACGTTACCTGGCGCAGTTCCTGCCCAACCATGAATACGATCGCACCCAGGCGGATTTCGACTGCGCAGGCCAAGCTTTGCGCGCGGTAGGTAAAGTCATCATCGAGCCGGGCTGGAAACGCGCCCTGCCCGAGGCGCTCGCGCCCGCTAAAGGCCGCGAAGCCCCCGCACCGCAGGCCTTGCCGACGCTGGTGCAAGGCCAGGATTACGCGGTGGTCAAGGTCAACCTCAAGGACCTGTGGACCCAACCGCCCAAGCCCTTCACCGAGGGTGACCTGATCAAGGCGATGAAAAACGTCGCCAAGCTGGTGCAAGACCCGCTGCTCAAGCAAAAGCTCAAGGACACCACCGGCATCGGCACCGAAGCCACCCGCGCCGGGATTATCCAGGGTTTGCTCGACCGGGGTTATCTGATCAAAAACGGCAAGGCACTGTCGGCCACTGCGGCGGCGTTCAGCCTGATCGACGCGGTGCCGCGGGCGATTGCCGACCCCGGCACCACTGCGATCTGGGAGCAGGCGCTGGACATGGTGCAAAGCGGAGAGATGAGCCTGGAAGAATTCGTCGCCAAGCAGGCGGCCTGGATGAGCAAACAAGTGGCACGCTGCAATGGCATGCGCATGACCATCACCGGTCCGGCCAGCCCGGCGGGCCGAGCCGCCACGCCGTGGAAAAACAAACGCAAGGCCGCACCGCGCAAGACGACAGGCGCTCCAAAGCGGGCGAAAAAACCGAAAAGTGCCGGCTAAAACGCGAATTAAACCAGTGAATGACGTTTTTCGACGGGTTTAACGCCGCTTTGGGCCTTGCAGCGCTGTAGCCCGTCTAGGATTCTGTAGGGGACTCGCTGACTTCCTAACAACAACACCGGAGTGGCCGCCATGAAAACCGTTGCACAAGTGCTCAAAGCCAAGGACCAGAAGAATCAGGACGTGCATACCATCCAATGGGATCACACGGTGTTTGAGGCGCTGGTGCGAATGTCGGAGAAAAACGTCGGCGCCTTGCCGGTGGTCAAGGAGGGTGCAGTTGTCGGAATCATCAGCGAACGCGATTACGCACGCAAACTCATCCTCAAGGGCCTGTCGTCGGTCAAAACCCGAGTGGATGAGGTGATGAGTTCCCCTGTGATTACCGTTGATACCCATAAAAGTGTCGAAGAATGCATGAACATCATGACCGACAGTCACCTGCGCCACCTGCCCGTGGTCGAAGACGGCAAACTGCTGGGCCTGCTGTCCATTGGTGACCTGGTAAAAGAGGCCATTGCCGAGCAGGCCGACCTGATCAAACAGCTGGAGCAGTACATCCGCGGCGAATAGGGGAACCCATGCTCGATACGCTGGACCACCAAGACGACCACCTCGACACCCTGTACCGGGCCATGGCTGAACGACGCTTTTTGGTCTTGACCGGTGCAGGTATCAGCACGTCATCGGGCATCCCGGATTATCGCGACAGCGAAGGCGTGCGCCGTGGCAAGGCGCCGATGATGTACCAGGAATTCCTCGCCACCGCCCAAGCGCGCCGCCGCTATTGGGCACGGGCCATGCTGGGTTGGCCACGGGTGCGTATTGCGCAGCCGAACCAGGCTCATCTGGCGCTGGCAACACTGCAGCAACGCGAGCGTATCAGCGGGCTGATCACGCAAAACGTCGACACCCTGCATGATCAGGCCGGCAGCCATGAGGTGATCGAACTGCATGGCAGCCTGCATCGTGTGCTTTGCCTGGACTGCCAGCAGCGCAGTACCCGCGACGTGATTCAGCGGCAGATGGAAATCGATAATCCTTATCTGGTGCAGGTCCACGCGGTGCAGGCGCCTGACGGTGACACCCTGCTCGATTCGACCTTTGAAGAACGCTTCCAGATGCCGCGCTGCCCCCATTGCAACGGCGAGCGCTTGAAGCCAGACGTTGTATTTTTTGGCGAGAACGTGGCACCGGCAACGGCGGCCAGGGCCATGGCCGCCGTTGAGCATGCCGACGGGCTGCTGGTGGTGGGATCTTCGCTGATGGCCTATTCCGCGTTTCGCCTGTGCAAGGCGATGGTGGAGCAAGGCAAGCCGGTGATAGCCATCAACCTGGGCAAGACCCGTGGGGATGAGCTGTTGCAGGTGAAGATCGAGGCGTCATGCGAGCGGTTGTTGCCTCTGCTGGCCGAGCGATTGGGACAGTAGGCACACTTCAAATCAAAAATGTGGGCGCGGGCTTGCTCGCGAATGCGGAGTGTCAGTTAAAAAATGTTGAACTGACCCACCGCATTCGCGAGCAAGCCCGCTCCCACAGGGGTTCTGTGCTGATTTGGCCATTACGCCCACCACGACCCACCGCACAAAAAATGACGCCCAAGTCACGTTTTCACGCATTCTCCCGTCCCCACAGCAATTTATGTAGTGACTGAAAATAATCACTACATAACCGTTGACGTAACCTTTTTGTCCTTGCATTATCGAGACGTCTCCCGGATCGGGAGCGTTGGTAACACGCGTTTTGAGCAAGCTCGTCTGACCGCCGAGCTGTTTTTTCCGGATGTGCACTGCCCACAAGGCAGATTGATGAAGCTGACCGGCCCGCAAGGGTTAGTACAAGGAGCTCAAATGCTGCTTGTCTTCGTGATGAAACCATTGCGTAGCCGTTCATCAGCAAGACTACATGCATCAGGTTCAAGACCCTGCCCGTATTCGGCAGACCGTCACTGACGCCCGGTTTTCGCAACCGGAGACAACTAAGCAGTTTTAACGGAATCAACTGATAGATCGCCAACTGGTCAAGGGGCTTACATTATGAATCTGAACAACCAACCAACTATCGATGAATTGGCTGAGATGTTCGCAGCGCAGAAAGACAAACTCGACGACCATATCCTTTGGGTTGGCAAATCGGGCGAAGTCAAAATTGACTGTCTGGCGCCCCATACCGAAGAAGCCGATTTCGACCGCAACCACCGCGAACTGGCGGCGCGCCTGAAGATGTACCGCCGCGGCCAGGGTTATGTCGGCAAGAAAGCGGCAGCCGATCGCAATTTTATCGAGCAAGTATTCGACACACTTAACAGTGCCTGGGCGTCTTTCAAGGATAACTCGCAAGTTAAAGTGATCGACCGCTACTACTAAGTACAACTTGCCCATTGTGGGAGCGGGTCTGTTTGCGATAACGGTTTAACTGCCAACACTGTTGTTGAATGTTAACTGGCTATCGCAGGCAAGCCAGCTCCCACATTTGTTTTGTGGCACCCTCAAAAAGTCGGGAAACGTCCCTTCGCCGCTTCATCTCGAAAAATATCAAACAACACCTGCGCCGCCGCCGACAACTCATGCCCAGGTTTGGTCAGCACACCAATCGGCCGCTCGATCACCGGATCGCTCAAGGTGATGCAATGGGCGCCCGCCTCCTCCATCTGACGTGCGCACAATGCGGGCACGGCGCTGACACCCAGGCCACTGGCAACCATCTTGCCCACCGTAGCCAATTGATGACTTTCCAGGGCCACCGGCAATTTCATCCGCAAGGCTCCCAAGTGCTCCTCAAGCATCACTCGCACCGTCGAAGGCCGTTGCAATGTGATGAAGGGGTGTTCCAACAGGGTTTTCCAGTCGACTTCGGTACATTGCGCCAGTGGCGAATCACCGGGCACCACCGCAATAAACCGGTCCAGGTACAACGGCGTGAAGGCCAGGGACGAGCCTTCAGATGGCTCGAACGCCACGCCCAGCTCCACTTGGCGATCGCGGACCATCTCCAGCACCTGTTCATTGATCAGGTCGTGCACCGTCACATTCACCTGCGGGTAACGCGCGCGGAATATCTTCAGGATCGGTGGCAGCAGGTTGCCCGCAAACGACGGCATCGCCGCTACGGTGACGCGACCACGTTGCAGGGTAAAACGCTGGCGCAGTTCATCTTCGGCATTGTCCCAATCGGCAATCAACCGACGTGCCAGCGGCAGCAGCGACTCACCCTCGGGCGTCAGCGCAACATTGCGGGTATTACGGCTGAACAGGCGGCCACCCAGGCCCTCTTCCAGGCCCTTGATGGTCAGGCTCAGCGCCGACTGGGAAAGGTGCAGACGCTCGCAGGCAGCGGCAAAACTCAGGCTTTGGGCCACGGCGAGAAAGGCACGCATCTGTTTGACGGTCATGAGGCTGCTCCGGGTGCGGATTGAACTATGCTGTTTTCTAAATCAATCAACCTTAAAAAACAACTTAACAAATCAATCCGTCGGCGCAACACTCAGTTCATTGGCTGGCCCACACACAATAAAAGAGGTGCATATGGCAGGTTTCGATAAACGCGTGGCGTCCTATGAAGAAGCACTGGCAGGCCTGGAAGACGGCATGACCGTGCTCTCCGGTGGTTTTGGCCTGTGCGGCATACCAGAAAACCTCATCGCCGAGATCAAGCGCAAAGGCACCCGCGACCTGACCGTGGTGTCCAACAACTGCGGCGTCGACGGGTTTGGCCTGGGCGTACTGCTGGAAGAAAAGCAGATCAGCAAAGTGATCGCCTCCTACGTCGGTGAAAACGCCCTGTTCGAGAAGCAACTGCTCAGCGGCGAAATCGAAGTGGTGCTGACGCCCCAAGGCACCCTGGCGGAAAAAATGCGTGCAGGCGGCGCCGGCATCCCGGCCTTCTTTACCGCCACCGGCGTCGGTACTCCCGTGGCCGAAGGCAAGGAAACCCGGGAATTCAACGGTCGCCCGTACCTGATGGAAGAGTCCATCACCGGCGACTTCGCCATTGTCAAAGGCTGGAAAGCCGACCACTTCGGCAACGTCATCTACCGCCATACCGCGCAGAACTTCAACCCGCTGGCGGCTACTGCGGGCAGGATCACCGTGGTCGAAGTTGAGGAAATCGTCGAACCGGGCGAGCTGGACCCGGCGCAGATCCACACCCCAGGCATCTACGTCGACCGAGTCATTTGCGGCACCTTCGAGAAGCGCATCGAACAGCGCACCGTCCGCAAATAATCCGCCAGCCCAAATAATAAGGAGACAACACATGGCTCTTACCCGCGAACAAATGGCTCAACGCGTCGCCCGCGAAATGCAGGACGGTTTCTACGTCAACCTCGGCATCGGCATCCCCACCCTGGTGGCCAACTACATTCCTGAAGGCATGGAAGTCATGCTGCAATCGGAAAACGGCCTGCTCGGCATGGGCCCGTTTCCGACCGAGGAAACCATCGATGCCGACATGATCAACGCCGGCAAACAAACCGTGACGGCGCGCATCGGCGCCTCGATTTTCTCCTCTGCGGAATCCTTCGCGATGATTCGCGGCGGGCATGTCGACCTCACCGTGCTCGGTGCATTTGAAGTGGACGTGCAGGGCAACATCGCGTCGTGGATGATCCCCGGCAAGCTGGTCAAGGGCATGGGCGGCGCCATGGACCTGGTAGCCGGTGCAGAAAACATCATCGTGATCATGACCCACGCGTCCAAGGACGGTGAGTCCAAACTGCTCAGCCAATGCAGCCTGCCGCTGACCGGCGCCCAGTGCATCAAGCGCGTGCTGACAGACCTTGCGTACCTGGAAATCGAAAATGGCGCTTTTGTCCTCAAGGAACGCGCACCTGGCGTCAGCGTTGAAGAGATTGTGAGCAAGACCGCCGGTAAACTGATCGTCCCGGACCACGTTCCAGAAATGCACTTCCAGTGAGGACAGATTCCATGCAAGACGTCGTGATTGTTGCTGCCACCCGCACCGCTGTGGGCAGCTTTCAAGGAGCGCTGGCCAGCATTCCGGCACCGGAGTTGGGCGCGGCCGTGATCCGTCGCCTGCTGGAGCAGACCGGCCTGGACCCGGCTCAGGTCGATGAAGTGATCCTCGGCCAGGTACTGACCGCAGGCAGCGGCCAGAACCCGGCGCGCCAGGCCTCGATTCTGGCTGGCCTGCCCCACGCCGTGCCGGCTTTGACCCTGAACAAGGTCTGCGGCTCGGGCCTCAAGGCCCTGCACCTGGGCGCTCAAGCCATCCGTTGCGGCGACGCTGATGTGATCATCGCCGGCGGCATGGAGAACATGAGCCTGGCGCCGTACGTCTTGCCCGCTGCGCGCACGGGCTTGCGCATGGGTCATGCCAAGATGCTCGACAGCATGATCACCGACGGCCTGTGGGATGCGTTCAACGACTACCACATGGGCATCACCGCCGAAAACCTGGTGGACAAGTACGGCATCAGCCGTGAAGCCCAGGACGCCTTCGCCGCAGCCTCCCAGCAAAAAGCCGCCGCTGCTATCGAAGCCGGCCGGTTTGTCGATGAAATCACTCCGGTCCTGATCCCGCAGCGCAAGGGCGACCCGGTGGCCTTCGCCGTGGATGAACAACCGCGCGGCGGCACCACTGCCGAGTCATTGGCCAAGCTCAAGCCCGCGTTCAAGAAAGACGGCAGCGTCACCGCCGGCAACGCCTCCAGCCTCAACGATGGCGCCGCCGCTGTGCTGCTGATGAGCGCTGACAAGGCCAAGGCTCTCGGCTTGCCGGTGCTGGCGCGTATCGCCAGCTACGCCAATGCTGGCGTGGACCCTGCGATCATGGGCATCGGCCCGGTCTCGGCTACCCGCCGCTGCCTGGACAAAGCCGGTTGGAGCCTGGGCGACCTGGACCTGATCGAAGCCAACGAAGCCTTCGCCGCGCAATCTTTGGCGGTCGGCAAAGAGCTGGAATGGGACGCGAACAAGGTCAACGTCAATGGCGGCGCCATCGCCATCGGCCACCCGATCGGCGCCTCAGGCTGCCGCGTGCTGGTGACCCTGCTGCATGAAATGATCAAGCGCGACGCCAAGAAAGGCCTGGCCACCCTGTGCATCGGCGGCGGCCAAGGCGTAGCCCTGGCCCTCGAGCGCAGTTGATCCAAAGAGCAACACGAGAAAAGGCTCGATTCCACGAAAAATCGGGCCTTTTCTTTGCCCGTGTGTTCCTGAAAAAACACGATTAACTGTGGGAGCTGGCTTGCCTGCGATAGCGGTGCATCAGCCAGCAACGGCTTGAATGACGAACCGCTATCGCAGGCAAGCCAGCGCCCACCGTTGATCGCGGTTATCCCTCGGTATGAGGTACCGCAAACACCGCATTCGCGCGTGCCACCACCTTGTCGCCCACTTGCAGGCTCACGGTGGCAAACGCCATCTGCCGGCCACGCTTGTGGTGCTCCAGGCGCACCACAATCCACTCCCCCACTTGCACGGCGCCCAGGTAGTCCAACGTCATGCTCGCGGTTATCAACGGTAACGGCGGTTCGCTGGAAAACGCCATCGCATAACCCATGCCGACATCCGCCAGGGTCGCCAACACCCCACCGTGCACCGTGCCACGGCCATTGGCGTGGCGGTTGTCGGCACGCAGGCCGATTTCCAGTTGTAACCCTTCGCCCCGGCAATATGCCGGACCCAACAGGTCGAGCAACGGGCTGCTGCGTGGCAGCGAGACAAAGCCTTCGGGCACGACGTGCGTGATCATGGCGAGTGCTTCCTTGGCCAAAACACGAGGTGTAACCCAGCCGTCCCAAGATCGCCATCAAGATCAGCCAAGCCAATGATCAACAATCAGCTAACGCTTCATGCAACGCTGATAGCGCTCATCCACGCGCTTGGCAAACCACGCGGTGGTGAGGTTGCGGGTGATCTTCGGGCTTTTGAGCACGATGCCCGGCAAGATCGCGCGCGGCACCGGCTTGCCGGCAGCCTTGTCGGCCAGGGCAAAGACGCGTTTGTAGAGGGTGGTTTCCTCGAAATCGAACTGCTCACCCTTTTCCAACTGGCTGCGGATGCTGGGGTTGCGCATATCCAGCTTTGCACCCAGTGAACGCACCGCCAACTCGGTGGTGCCGGGCAGCAGTGAGCCATAACGAATCAGATCCCCATCCAGCGCCAGCTCGGTGCCGCTGACTCGGCTGACAGCGGCCTGGAACGCGGCATTGCGGCTGGCATACAACCCCGCGTTGAAATCGGCGAAGCGGTATAACGGCTGGTCGTAGCTCACCGGGTAACCGAGCAGATGCGTGATACCGAAGTACATGCCGCCACGACGGGTGAAGACTTCCCGGCGAATGGTGCCATCCACGGTGTAGGGATAATCGCGGGCGTGTTGCTGGGCAAAGTCGATGCTGACCTGCATGGGGCCGGCGGTGTGCACCGGGTTGAAGCCGCCGAACAAGGTATTACCCAGGGGCACCATACTGATGAAATCGTCAAAAATGCCGCTCAAGTCCCTCTCTGTGCGTGCGGCACTGAGGCGCTCGGCGTAGGTCTTGCCGGTGGGCGAACGCAATTGCAGCGTGGTGCGCACCACAAAGGCCGGCACATGGACCTTGCCGGCGCGGCGCAGGATTTCATCCTGGGCGATCTTGCCCATATTAGGCACCGGCGGGTCTACCTGGTAGGTGGACTCTTGCTCGGTCACCGCCAGCACGGCGCAGATATTTTCGCTGCTGGGGTAGATTTTCTGGGTATCGAAGGCCGTGTAGATGTCTGTGGCCCAGCCGTTGCGGTCCGCCACCGTGGCTGGCAACAGCCGCACAATCTGCGCCTTCACCTCAGCCTCGCTGCGTTCAGGCTGCTGCGGGCCGCGTGGGGTGGAGCAACCGGCCAGCACCAGCAACGTGGTGAGGCACAGGATCAGGCGGCTTGAATACATGGGGCTTCCTTGAATAACGACGGGCCGGGTTGTGCGGATATCGACAGGTAAGTCTAACCGGGGTTCGCCGACCTGCTGCATTTGTCAGTTACGACCAAACGTGACTGCCTGCTGTACGACAATCACATCACCACACCCGACCGAGCAGACGACAAAAACCACGGAAACATCCTACCAATCCGCCAGATAAGCACTGCTGCGCGCGTCTTAAAACCTCTGCAAAGTCCTTCGCCTGATCACACAGTGCGAGGGATTGCAGATGGTTTTGTTTGTTAGAGCCCGGGCCAAAGGGGCTACCGCTTGAACCCGGCCATTGGCAGGCTGGCCCTGACCCCAATGGACGTGAAGACGGTCGACGTTGAAAGCGTCTTCCGCGATTTTCGCGAATGTCTGAATACCTTTGACGACTGGGCGTCGAGCTTCTGGAGCTTCTCGGCGCTGGATGTCGAGCAGGTGTTCAAGGTCGGGGATGAGGTGGCGCTGGTCGCCCCGATCAACCGCTCCATCATTCCCAGCAGCACCGTCGCCACGTGCCAGGCCAATGGCACGTTGACCCTGGTGCATATGTTCCAAAGCACGCGTTTTGTGCCCATCGGCACTACGCCGGTGGTGCTGCAACGCGTCGATCCTAACGGCGGCCCATTGGGCGAGCCGATCCACCACACCATCGGCCCCAGCGGCATTCTCGAAATCACCGAGTGTGATCGAAATCAAGCGTACCGAATCAGTTTTTATCCCAATGTTTCCAAAGATCACGTCAAGGCACTGTACGCGTCTTATCAGTCAGTGATTGCGGGGTTGGAAGAGCGCCTGCGTAAAGCCTGGAACGACACCTTCCAGGCGCAGTGGGCAATTTATACCGACGCTAAACCGCTCGACCAACGCAGGATGCTGGAGAAAGCGGTTCTCCATGGCATGGGCACGGCGCTCTACACCCTTTGGGACAACTTGACGCAGCTGTATGAGCTGTTGGCGGACATCAAGCCCAACAGCGAAAAGTTGCTGACGTACATCTCCCAGGCCGAGCTTGATGAGCTGCTGACACTCAGCAACGACGCGATCGCCAACGGCCTGCTGGTACTCAGTGATGAGCCGCTGTTGTTCGTTTACGTGTCGGCGATGGTCAGCTGGATGCGCCTGCTGCCGCCGCAAGATATGTATGAGCTGATGGGCGAAATCACCGGCGAGGTGTTGATCAACTTGCTGTTGATTTGGGCGACGGCGGGCATGGGCGTAGCAGTGCGCCTGGGTACCCAGGCGCTCGCACACATCAAGTCTGGACGGGCCCGAAATTTGCTCGAGTTGCTGGCAAAACAGCATGTGGGGCTGACGTTGGAGCCACATGCAACGGCGGTTAAACCTCTGTTGCTGGGCAGTGCCGCGACGCCGATCAAGACCGTGCCGGTTGCGCCGTTGAAAGCCGGGAATGAGTTGGTTGCCAACCCGGTGCCGGCGGTGCGCGGCAAGACGTAGCAGACCGCGTTGGTGCGCCAGGAACCTGTGGATGATGTACCGGCTTCGGGCAAGAACCTCAATGGCGATGCGGCGGCCCCTGCGGACAAAACCGTCACCCACGGTTGCCCGGTGTCGATGGTCACCGGCGAGGAATTGCTGACCCTCACTGATGGCACGTTGGATGGGGTCTTGCCGTTTGAATGGACGCGGCTTTATCGCACCAGCGCGGTGGAAGTGGATGGCGGGTTGGGGTTTGGCTGGAGTCATTCGCTGGCGCACAGGCTTTGTGTTTCCGGTGAGTCGGTGGTGTGGACCGATCATGAAAATCGCCGCACTGAGTTTGTACTGCCTACCGCTGCTCGACCGGCGATTACCAATAGCTTGGCTGAAGCGGCGATTTATTTGGGTGAATTGCCTGATGAGTTGGTGCTGGCTCAGGCGTCGCGTTTTTATCACTTCCACAATGGCGTGCTGGTTGCCATCAGCGATGCGTATGACAACCGGCTGCGAGTTTTTCACGATCGTTTGGGGCGGGTTGAGCGGCTGGATAACGGTGTGGGTCGCTCGCTGTTTCTGCGTTATGAATTGGGCCGCATTGTGGCGGTGGACTATCAGGTTCATCGGGCCAAAGGGCATGAGCCCTTCGAATGGGTGACCGAGCAGAAGTTTGTTTCCTACGCCTATGACGACCTTGGGCGACTGGTTTCTGCGACCAATGCGGTAGGTGAACGCGAGGTTTATCGGTACGACGAGCAGCACGTCATTCTTGAACGTGGGTTGGCCGGTGGCGCGAGTTTCTTTTGGGAATGGGAACGAGCGGGCAAGGCTTCTCGGTGTGTTCGGCATTGGGCCAGCTTTTCGCAGATGGATACGCGGTATGCCTGGGGCGATGACGGCCGTGTCACGGTGTATAACGCCGATGGCAGCCAGGAAGTCTATGTCCACGATGATCGTGCACGTCTGGTGCAGCGCATTGATCCGGACGGCGCTGAACACTTCAAATCCTATGACGACAAGGGCCGCCTGACGGTCGAGCAGGACCCGCTTGGGGCGGTGACGGCGTACCAGTACGACGAAGCCGGACGCTTGGTGGCGCTGTTTCCGGGGGACGATGAGCCGACGTCCTACGAGCATGACAACGGGTTCGTACGGGTCGTAAGGCGTGGGCTCGCCGTCTGGAAGTATGAGCGCAATGATCAGGGCGACGTCATTCGCAAGACCGATCCTGATGGCAATGTCACGGACTACAGCTACAACAAATATGGGCAGCTGACGGGGGTTTGGTTTCCCGACAACAGTTGCCATCGGCTGGTTTGGAATGAGCGCGGGCAGTTGCTTGAGGAGCTGCTGCCCAATGGCGGTATCAAGCGCTATCGCTATGACGACCTTGGTCGGCAGGTTACTCGTGAAGATGAACTCGGCAAGCTCACACAGTACCAATGGGACGCTGCCGGACGCCTGCGAAAACTGACCCAGCCAGGCGGCGCAACGCGCGAATACAGCTACAACGCCTACGGAAAAATCACCGCCGAACACGACGAACTCGGCCACGTCACCCGCTACGAATACGCCGACGGCCTGCACCTGATCAGCCGCCGAATCAACGCCGACGGCACCCATGTTAAGTACCGCTACGACAATGCGCGCCTGCTGCTGACCTCCATCGAAAACGAGGCAGGCGAAACCTACCGGCTCGATTACCACCCCAATGGCCTGATCCAGCAGGAAATCGGCTTTGACGGCCAGCGCACGGCTTACGTGTATGACCTCAACGGCAACCTGGCGGAGAAAACCGAACACGGCGACGACGGCAGTCAGCTCGTTACCCGCTACAAGCGAGACCACGCCGGGCGCCTCGTAAGAAAAACCCTGCCAGACGGCAATATTGTCGACTATGCCTACGACCGCCAAGGCAATCTCCTTAGCGTCGACGACGGCCACTGGGCGCTCGCCTACGAATACGACCCACAAAACCGCCTCACCGCCGAACACCAGGGCTGGGGCACTTTGCGCTACGGCTACGACGCCTGCGGGCAGCTTAAAAAGCTGCGCCTGCCGGACAATAACCGGTTGGTGTTCAACCACGACAAAGGCGGCCACCTTTCCACCGTCGAACTGAACGGCGAGACCCTCACGTCCCACCTGTTCAAAACCGGCCGCGAACACCAACGCCAACAAGGCCAACTCCTCAGCCACTACCACTACGACGACCAGAACCGCCTGCACGCCCACGCCGTCAGCCAACAGCAACACACGCTTTACCAACGCCAATACGACTACGACACCGCCGGCAACCTCACCCGCCTGCTCGACACCCGCAAAGGCGAACACCACTACCACTACGACCCCCTGGCCCGCCTGACCCGCGCCGATCACTCGCAAGACGTGCAGGAACGCTTCGGCCACGACCCGGCCGGCAACCTGCTGATGCAAGACCGCCCCGGCCCGGACATCGTGGCGGGGAATCGGTTGATGATCCAAGGCGATCATCATTACGACTACGACGCCTTCGGCAATTTGATCCGCCAGCGGCGTGGCAGGGGTCATCAGCTCGTTACGGAGTACCGCTACGACTGCCAGCATCGGTTGGTGGGTATTACTCAACCAAACGGGCAAACCGCCAGCTACCGCTATGACCCGTTTGGGCGGCGGATCAGCAAGACGGTGGATGGGAAAACCACGGAGTTTTTCTGGCAAGGCGACAAGCTGGTAGCTGAACACCACGCGGATCGGCATCGCAGCTATATCTACGAGCCAGACAGTTTTCGGCCGCTAGCACTACTGGAAGGTTTTGGCCCAGAAGACACCAAGCCCTTCCACTACCAACTCGACCACCTCGGCACGCCACAGGAACTCACAAACCCCGAAGGCGAAATCGTCTGGTCCGCGCACTACCGCGCCTACGGCGAAATCGCCCGCCTAGACGTCAGAAAAATCGACAACCCGCTGCGCTTCCAGGGCCAATATTTTGATGCGGAAAGCGGGCTGCACTACAACCGCCATCGCTACTACAATCCGGATATTGGTCGTTACCTGACGCCGGACCCGGTGAAGCTGGCGGGTGGGATTAATACGTACCAATACGTGCCGAACCCTACCGGGTGGGTGGATCCGCTAGGTTTGAACTCGTGCCCTGGTGAGGATGGCTGTAAATCAAAATCTGAAGCGGTAGACATCGCCAAAGCGAAAGTAAACAAGGGAGAGCCCAAACAGCCAGCCAGCAACAGCGAATACTTATTCCGTGGCGATGACAAAACTCCAGACCGTATTTTTCAACATGGTTTTAAAAGCAAGGGCGACAGCAATGACTTATACTTGCACGCGCTCGACAGCAACAACCCACCGAGCAACTTCATAAGTACTTCTCCCTCGAAACTTATCGGAATTGATTTTGCGACCGAATACGGAACTCGAAAAGGCTTTCTCTACGCGCTAAAAAAGATTCCCGGTCGTGACGTTAACAAAGAATTAGGAAAATTAGCTCCTTTTGACAATGAAGGCGAAATAGCTATACAAAGCAAGATAAATACAGAAGACATTTTGGGTGCGACGCCTATGAAACGAGATGGCAGCTATGTGGGATATTCGATTCCAAACCCAAACAGGAAAATAAAATGAAAACAAAAAAAATTAAAGCCATAATAAATAACGTAGAAAAATATGTCACTTTCAAATATGACTCCACCCATATAAAGTTGAAATTTTCTGAAGCAGATAATTTCGCGAAGGTGTACACAGCAGAAGACATATACCAATGCTTGGCAAAAGTTAGAGCAGACTTCCCTCATATAAAATTTCTTTGTAAAGGTGCGAAAATCAATGTTAGGCCTTCTAGCATGGCCTCGCAGATGAGTGGAGGAATGGTTGCTTATGAATTGACTCTTGGGAAACGCGCTACACGAGAAGACTTGGTCAACATATTTGACTTTGAAGAACATAACCTCACGAGCGACCCAAAGGAGCAATATAATTTTTACAAAGAATGGATAACGTCTATAGGTGCAGATCGAACTGAAACCGCTGATCTAAAAGACAGTAACGACTGATGAAGTCAGTTAATACCAACGCCGTGGTGAGATACTCACCCGCCACAGGCACACAAACCAAAATCAGATCCCGGCCAACGCTATGATCTGGATTTTGGTGAAGCCAGCGTTGTCAAGGGCGGCGGCTACGTGTTTGCAGAAGTTGACCTAGGCCGCGTCGTTGTCTATATGAGCGCCGTGCATCACACCGCAACGACCGTAGTCGGTGTATTCGCAGAAGTAGGTGTCGAGCAACACGATCATGTCCGGCACAACGTCATAAAGACTATTCATTAATTAATCCCAATAGAGATTAGAAAGTGAAAAAATTAGAGATCATCACAATCAGAAATTCGATTCGCGAAAATGCGACCATCGAGTGTGATGGAAAAACAGCAACGCTCTCGATAACGTTCGCGAACGGCGTAAAAGAAACTTACACCGACATTGATATCTATATGTGTTTTGGCCTAATGAGAAAAGACTTTAGCGACATAAAATTCCTCTGTAAAGGCGCTAAACTCAATGTATATCCTTCGGCAATGTGCTCACAAATGTCTAGTGGATTGGTTGCTTACGAAACAAAACTAGGTGATCCGGACGCGAAGCTCGTTCGTATATTCGATTATGAAGAAAATGAACTCACAAACGACATTAACGAGCAAATTGCGTACCGCACACAATGGTCTGAATCACTGTATTCATAGCTTGAAGCTCCTGTGACGAGCCCCCTCACTCGCCACAGGCCCGCAGCCCAAAATCAGATCCCAGCCAACGCCAAATCCATCGCAAAATACGTAAAAATCAAATCCGCGCCAGCCCGTTTGATCGACCCCAACGTCTCGCGCACTACCCGCGCCTCATCAATCGCCCCGGCCTGGGCGCCAAACTTGATCATCGCGTATTCGCCACTCACCTGATACGCCGCCACCGGCAAGCGTGAGGCTTCGCGAATGTCGCGGATGATGTCGAGGTAGGCGCCAGCCGGTTTGACCATCAGCGCATCGGCGCCTTCCTGTTCGTCGAGCAGGGATTCGCGCACGGCTTCGCGGCGGTTCATTGGGTTCATCTGGTAGCTTTTGCGGTCGCCTTTGAGAGCGCTGCCGCCAGCTTCGCGGAACGGACCGTAGAGGGCCGAGGCGAATTTGGTGGAGTAGGCCATGATCGGGATATGGGTGAAACCCGCGTCATCGAGGGCGCGGCGGATGGCCTGGACCTGGCCGTCCATGGCGGCCGACGGTGCGATGACATCGGCGCCGGCACGGGCAGCGGCCACGGCTTGTTTGCCGAGGTTGACCAGCGTCGCGTCGTTGTCGACGTGGGCGCCGTGCATCACGCCGCAGTGGCCGTGGTCGGTGTATTCGCAGAAGCAGGTGTCGGACATCACGATCATGTCCGGCACAGCGTCCTTGATGATCGAGGACATGCGCGAGACCAGGCCGCGTTCCTTCCAGGTGTCGCTGCCGTTGGCGTCCAGGTGGTGGGACACGCCGAAAGTCATCACAGACTTGATCCCGGCACGGGCATAACGCTCGATTTCACCGGCCAGTTTTTTCTCAGGAATACGCACCACACCCGGCATGCTGGTGATCGGCACGAAGTCATCGATTTCTTCTTCGACGAAAATCGGCAGTACCAGGTCGTTGAGGGTGAATTCGGTTTCCTGGAACAGGCCACGCAGCTCCGGGGAGCGGCGCAGGCGGCGAGGACGGGCTTGGGGGAACTGGCTGGTCATGGCTTTCCTGGATAGCGGCAGAATATTTGGGGCAAAAGCTTATGCCCCTTGGCCCCCGCAGCACAAACGCCCAGGGGCCAATAGTGTATTGCGTGGGCCGTAACAATATATTGATCTAGAGCTGGACTCGCCCTTCGATGCACACCGCCACTGCGCCGCCAACCCAGATTTCATCGCCCTGGCGCTCTACGCGAATCCGCCCGGCACGACCAATCACGGTGCCCTGGCTGACCACATACCGCGCGGGCGCAAGGCCTTCGGCCAGCAACCATTGGGCAACACCGGCATTCAAACTGCCGGTGGCCGGGTCTTCCTGGGCGCCGTCACCGGCGATAAAAGCGCGCACTTCAAAGTGGCTGTCCACGTCGTCACGCGCCGGGTCACAGGGCGCGATGACGCCAATGGCCAAGCCATGCAATTGCGAAAAGTCAGGCTGCAAGGCCAACACTTGATCGCGCTGGCCCAGCATCACCGCCAGCCAACCTGCGCCATTATCCACCCACTGGCTGCGCACAATGGCCTCAGGTGCCAGGCCCAACCCCAGGCGCACGCGCTCCAGCAGGGGCGCTTCCACCGGCCCCGTGCGCAACAACGGTGGTGCAATAAACGCCAGTTCATCGCCTTGGCGACGGACACGCACCAGGCCGATTTCGCACTCCTGGATAATCTCCTCACCTTTGGGCACGCCGCCTGCCTGCAGCCACGCATGGCAACTGCCCAGAGTCGGGTGCCCGGCAAACGGCAGCTCTTTAAGCGTGGTGAAAATTCTTACCCGGTAATCCGCCCGTGGGTCCCGCGGCGTCAGCAAAAACGTGGTCTCGCTAAGGTTGGTCCAGTTGGCGAAGTCGGCCATTTGCTGGTCCGTAAGGCTATCGGCGCCGAGCACGACCGCCAGGGGGTTGCCCTTGAGCGAAACACCGCTGAACACATCCAGTTGCTTGAAATCGAAAGTCGGCATGTCTTAGCTCGGAATACTCAGGCCACGCATCACCGCCGGGCGGGCGACAAAACCGTCCAGTGCACGCAGCACATTAGGGAAATCAGCGATGCCGACCAAGTCGCCGGACTCGTAAAACCCGATCAAATTACGGATCCACGGGAAGGTGGCAATGTCGGCGATGCTGTATTCATCACCCATGATCCAGGTGCGACCCAGCAAGTGTTTTTCCAGCACGCCGAGCAAACGCCGAGATTCGGCGGCGTAGCGGTCACGCGGACGTTTGTCTTCGTATGCTTTGCCGGCGAACTTGTTGAAGAACCCGACCTGGCCGAACATCGGACCGATACCGGCCATCTGAAACATCAGCCACTGCAGGGTTTCGTAGCGGGTGGCCGGGTCTTCGGAGAGCAACTGGCTGGTTTTCTCCGCCAGGTAAATCAGGATCGCGCCGGACTCGAACAACGCCAGCGGCTGGCCGCTCGGGCCATTGGGGTCGATGATCGCGGGAATCTTGTTGTTGGGGTTTAAGGACATGAACTCCGGCGACAACTGGTCCTGGGTCTCGAAACTGACCTTGTGTGCTTCGTAAGGCAGCCCCAGTTCTTCCAGCATGATCGACACCTTGACCCCATTGGGCGTGGGCAGCGAATACAGCTGCAAGCGCTCCGGGTGCTGGGCAGGCCATTTGCTGTTGATCGGGAAAGCGGCGAGTGCGTTCATCGGGAAGTCCCCAGGCTCAAAGTCCCCATGATAGCCACCTGCACGCCGTCCTGCATGGGTCATCATTGCGCAACATAGCCGCGCTATGGTGCGCGCAGGCGAACCAAAGAGCCGATTCACACTCTTAACTGCGCCATGACGGTGAAAGGAAGACACCCCGTAACAATCACAGGTTAAACCGCAGCACGCCGGATGCGTCGCTGGGGCCAGGCTTGTCCGCCTTAATCGCTGCACTGAAGACTCGAACCTACAATGACAATCAAGCCTCTGTGCCTTGTGCAACGTCTTAAACGTTATGCCTACATCGTGTTGCCGCTGTCGTTGGTGGGCGGCGCCATCGGCCTGACCCTGGAGTCGCGAATCAGCCGCGCCGCGCCGGTGGATGGTGTGCAAACCCTGGTGTTCCTGCGTCACGGCGAAAAACCCGTTGGCGGCCTCGGCCAGCTCAATTGCCAGGGCCTGAATCGCGCAATGAACCTGGCCACCGTGCTGCCGGAAAAATTCGGCAAGGCCAATTACGTGTTTGCGCCCGACCCGACGCGCAATGTCGAGGAAGGGGAGCACGACAATTCCTACAGCTACATTCGCCCCCTGATGACCATCAGCCCCAGCGCCATCAAGCTTGGCCTGCCGGTGAACATCAAGTACTCCGCCAATGACACCCACGACCTCGCCGATGAACTGGTGGAAGACAAGTACCACAACTCAATCATCTACACCGCCTGGTCCCACGGCTACCTGCCGGAGCTGATCAACCGGGTGGCCAGTGAAGCCTCGGGTGAAAAACACACCATCACCGACGATTGGTCGGGCGGCGATTACGACACGCTCTATGTACTGACGCTGACCTGGCATAACGGCAAGGCTTCACTGCTGAGCCGCAACTACAAACAAGGCCTGGATAACGGCCAGCAGACATGCCCGGATGCAACGCAAGTGAGCGCGGATATCTGAAACCCTGCAGATAGAGCCTACGCTCCCGCGCAGGAGTTCATTCCGTGACGCTCAAGGTGTTGGGGCCAGCATCACGACGCAGAGCGTCTCGGCCTGCATTCCCACGCAGGAGCGTGGGAATGATCGGTGGCAGGCGCGTATGATGCCCCGCTATTGAATCATCTGCGGACTTGCACCATGCCCAACCTCATCTCCACCCAGCCCAACCGGGGCTGGTCGTTCTGGTGGAAACCAGCGCTGTTCGTGTTGGTGGCCTGCATCGGCCTCTATTACGTGAAGTGGTCGCCCTACTACCTCAAGGCCTTTGTCGCTGCGGATAACCACAGCATCGGCGCCTCGATTCTCAACGACCAGCAAAGCTCACCCTTGGCCGCGGCACTGGCCTATGCCCAGGTGTATTTCCTGGCGATCTGGAAAGCTGCCGTGCTGGCGGTGATTCTGGGTTCGCTGCTGCAAGTGTTGATCCCCCGTGACTGGTTGCTGCGCCTGTTCGGCCGCGCCGGGCTGGGGTCTACCGTGCGTGGCGGGCTGTTCGCCTTGCCGGGGATGATGTGCAGTTGCTGCGCGGCTCCGGTGGCAGCGGGCATGCGCCGTCAGCAGGTGTCGGTGGGCGCGGCGCTGGCCTTCTGGATCGCCAACCCGGTGCTGAACCCGGCAACCTTGGTGTTCATGGGCTTTGTACTCGGCTGGGGCTTTACTGCGCTGCGGCTGGTGGCGGGGGTTGTGCTGGTGGTGGGTGTGTCGCTGGTTGCACAACGCATTGCCCGCCCCGATCACGTGCCGGAAGCAGCATTGGACGCCGTGGCTGAGGTGAGCCAGGCCGAGTCGCAGCCATTTTTGAGCCGGTGGTTGCAGACTCTGTGGCAGCTGTTCTGGAGCACGATCCCGATCTATATCGTCGCCGTGCTGATTCTGGGCGCCGCACGGGTATGGCTGTTTCCCCATGTCGACGGTGCCATGGCCAATAGCCTGGTGTGGCTGGTGCCGCTGGCCATCGTCGGCACGCTGTTCGTGATTCCTACGGCAGCCGAGATTCCTATCGTACAAACCATGATGACATTGGGCATGGGCACCGGCCCGGCCGTGGCATTGCTGATGACCTTGCCCAGCGTGAGCCTGCCGTCGCTGTTGATGCTGCGCAAGGATTTCGACGCGCGGGTGCTGGTGACGGTGGCTGGGCTGACCATGCTGGTGGGGGTGGTGTGTGGGTTGATCGGGGCGGTGATTCTTTAGGCTTTGCTGTGAGGCTTAGGGCCTCATCGCAGGCAAGCCAGCTCCCACATTTGACGGCATTCACAGGTCAACCTGTGGGAGCTGGCTTGCCTGCGAAGAGGCCCTCAAACCCACTGCATTAATTGCGCCTGGCAACCCGCTCACGCAAGTACTCCACCACAGCGCCCTGCTCCCCGGCAAACTCGATCCGCGCGCCTTTGCTTTCCCGCTGGAACGCATACATCGGGTCGTAGTACTCGCGCAACAAGCCTTCAATCCACACCCGGTGCAAATCCACGGCACCACTGCGCGCTTGTTCCGTCAAAGCTTCCTGCAATATGGCCTGCAGGCGCTGAAAGCGCTCGCCACCCAGGCGCTTGTGGATGTTGGCCAGGCTCTGGGTCAAGCGCTCGGCAAACAACGCCTGCCCGCTTTCGCCAAACACCGCGATAAATTCAGCGCAGAGATCAACCACGTAATCACGCAAAATCCGTTCGACGCGGCCTTCAACACTGTCTTGCAGCCATACCATCGGGAAGGTCTGCATGCCCTTGTGTAACGGCAAAGGCAGTGCACAGCTGCCGATCATGCGGCTCTCGTCTTCGACCACAAACTGTTCGATACCACCCGCGCGTTTCTTCAGCAGGTCCACCGCCAGGCGGTTTTCAAAGTCGATGTTGGACGGTTGCACCGTGGCGCGCTTGCCGAAGCTGGAGCCGCGATGGTTGGCGTGCCCTTCAAGGTCCAGGGCATTGCGCACCTGGCCCAACACCTCGGTCTTGCCGGTGCCGGTCATGCCGCCGAGCAACACAAAATCACACTCGGCCGTCGCCTGCTCCAGGGTCTCCAGCAGAAAGGTACGCATGGCCTTATAGCCACCGCCGACACGCGGATAGTCGATACCCGCCTCGGTCTTTAACCATTGCTGCACGATTTGCGAGCGCAGCCCGCCGCGAAAGCAGTACAGATAGCCGTCGGGGTTGGCCTGGGCGAACCGCGCCCAATGCTCGATGCGCTCGGCCTTGATGGCCCCGGACACCAACTCATGCCCCAGCACGATGGCCGCTTGCTGGCCTTGCTGTTTGTAGCAGGTGCCGACCCGCTGGCGTTCGTCGTCGGTCATCAGCGGCAGGTTGACCACACCGGGGAACGCGCCCTTGGTGAACTCGATCGGCGCGCGGGTATCCATCATCGGCCGGTCATTGAGGAAGATGCTGCGGTAGTCGGTGATGTCAATTGCCATCAAAACACCTCTACCGCGTGGGTCTGTCGCTCAACCAGTGCGCCGATCGGCTCAAGGCTCAGGCCCAGTTCTGCGGCCACAGTGTGAAACTCGGCGTCGCCCTCCGGGGTGACGGCAATCAACAGGCCGCCACTGGTCTGTGGGTCGCACAGCACACGCTTGTGCAGTTCCTGCAGACGCCCCAGCTTGCTTGAATAGCTGTCGAAATTGCGCAAGGTGCCACCGGGCATGCAGCCTTGGTCCAGGTAGTCTTCGATCCCTGGCAGGAGTGGGACTCTGGCATATTCGATGCGGGCCGTGAGACCACTGCCGTCAGCCATTTCCACCAAATGCCCCAACAGGCCGAAACCGGTGACATCGGTCATGGCGGTGACGCCGGCCAACTTGCCAAAACGGCTGCCAGGCTTGTTGAGCGTGCACATCCAGTCACGGGCCAGGCCGATATCCGCCTCGCGCAATTTGCCCTTTTTCTCGGCGGTGGTAAGGATGCCGATGCCCAGCGGTTTGGTCAGGTACAGCTGGCAACCCGCGGTGGCGGTGTCGTTGCGCTTCATATGGCGCTTTTGCACGATGCCGGTCACGGCCAGGCCGAATATCGGCTCCGGCGCGTCGATGGAGTGCCCGCCGGCCAGTGGAATGCCGGCGGCGTCGCACACCGAGCGACCGCCACGGATCACTTCGCGGGCGACTTCCGGCGCCAGCACGTTCACTGGCCAGCCCAGAATCGCAATGGCCATCAGCGGGTCGCCACCCATGGCGTAAATGTCACTGATGGCGTTGGTGGCAGCAATACGGCCGAAGTCGAAGGGATCATCGACAATCGGCATGAAAAAGTCGGTGGTGGAGACCACGCCACGCTCGTCATCGATGGCGTACACCGCCGCATCGTCGCGCGAGGCGTTGCCCACCCACAGGTTGGGGTCGAGGTTCTGTGCGCCGCTGCCGGCAAGGATCACTTCCAGCACCTGGGGCGAAATCTTGCAGCCGCAACCCGCGCCATGGCTGTACTGGGTGAGGCGAATCGGCTCGTTCATGGTGGACCTCAAGGTAACAAGTGGCACGATTCTAACAGACAGCAAAAAGCCGGCTGGGCTCTTGTGAGCGCAGCCGGCTTTTGGGTTCAGCGCTTACTGGCGGGCAGCGAGCAAACGCTTGTGGCGGTTACGTCGGGCAATGTTCAGGCATTCGATCACCGCCGAGAACGCCATGGCCGCATACACGTAGCCTTTTGGCACGTGGGCGCCGAAGCCTTCGGCGATCAGCGTCATGCCGATCATGATCAAGAAGCCCAGGGCCAGCATCACCACGGTCGGGTTGTCGTTAATGAACTTGGCCAACGGTTCAGCCGCCACCAACATCACGATCACCGAGACGACTACTGCGATGATCATGATCGGCAAGTGCTCGGTCATGCCCACGGCGGTAATGATGCTGTCGATGGAGAACACCAGGTCGAGCAACAGGATCTGCCCAATCGCGGCGGCAAAGCCGATGGCCACGGTGTTGCTGACGCTGGCCTTGTCCTCGGGCTCCGGGTCCATGCTGTGGTGGATCTCGGTGGTAGCCTTCCACACCAGGAACAGGCCACCGGCAATCAGGATCATGTCTTTCCAGGAGAACGCCTGATCGAAGATCTCGAACACCGGCGCCGTCAACTGCACGATAAACGCGATGGTGCTCAACAGGCCCAGACGCAGGATCAACGCCATACTGATGCCAATACGCCGCGCTTTGGCCCGGTGTTTCTCGGGCAATTTATTGGTAAGGATCGAGATGAAGATCAGGTTGTCGATGCCCAGCACGATCTCCATGACGATCAAGGTGGCCAGTGCGACCCAGGCGGTCGGGCTGGCGGCCAGTTGTAAAAGGTAGTCCATAGGTCAGTCCTGACGTTGTGCTGGGAAATTAAGCTTCTTTACGTTCGGTTTCAGATTCTTTTTCGGCCTGCTCAGCGTCTTTTTCAGGCTGGATCAAACCCTGGGTCGCTTCACTCAATGCCTGCTCGGCGGCCTTGTGGGTGTCATCGATGGCTTGTTTGGCCGATTCGGTGGCTTTGCCCAGCACCTGCTGCGCGCTCTTTTCGACTTGATCACAGCCGCTGATCATCACCAATGAAAGCGCAAGGACGGACGCCGCGCCCAGGGAATTGAGTTTCATCATGTATTCCTCGTTAGAACCATTGGGTCCAAATAGTGGCCCCTCGATAGCGAGGCATTCTATGCAGCTGAACACTTCAGTAAAATTCGTATTTTTCTCATATATACTTCGATTTTTACGAAGTGTAGGCCGCCATGCTCAATTATCGACAATTGCATTACTTCTGGGTGGTGGCCAAGACCGGCAGTATTGTGCGCGCGTGTGAGCAGCTGAACCTCACGCCCCAGACCATCAGCGGCCAGATCAGCCTGCTGGAGCAGACCTTTGGTATCGCGCTGTTTCAACGCGTCGGTCGCCAATTGGAACTCACCGAAGCCGGGCGACGGGCCTTGCCCTACGCCGAACAGATGTTCCAGACCGGTAACGAACTGGAAGCCATGTTGCGCGCAGCACCCGACGAACAGCAGATCCTGTTTCGGGTCGGGGTGGCGGATGTGGTGCCCAAGTCCATCGTTTACCGGCTGATCGCGCCGACCATGGAGCTGAGCGAGCCGATGCGCATCACCTGCCGTGAAGACAAACTCGAACGCTTACTGGCCGACCTGGCGATTCAGCGCCTTGACCTGGTGATCTCCGACAGCCCGATGCCTACGCATTTGGACATCAAAGGCTACAGCCAGAAACTCGGGGAATGCGGCATCAGCTTTTTTGCCACTCAGGCGTTGGCTGACCAATACGGCGGCGATTTCCCACACTGCCTGCAGGGCGCGCCGTTATTGATTCCGGGTGCCGAGACGGTGGTGCGCAGCCGCTTGCAGCGCTGGTTTGCCGAGCAGCAGATCCAGCCGAGGATCATCGGTGAGTTCGACGACAGCGCGTTGATGCAGGCGTTTGGGCAGTCGGGCAGCGGGATATTTATTGCCCCCAGCGTGATCGCCGATGAGGTGGTGCGCCAATATGGCGTAGCGCTGATCGGCCAGACCGATGCGGTCACCGAGTCGTTCTACGCAATCTCGGTGGAGCGCAAGATCAAACACCCCGGCATCGTGGCGATTACCGAAGGGGCGCGGCGCGAGCTGTTTACCGCCCTGCCCTGACGGCAAGGTTGATCGTTCCCACGCTCCGCGTGGGAATGCCGCCTCGGACGCTCCGCGTCCTGCTGTTAACGCGGTGACGCGGAGCGTCACAGGATGCATGCCCACGCAGAGCGTGGGAACGATCAAGCGCGGGCAGGCATAGGTTTCGCGGTCATCAACCACAGCGCCAGCAGGATCGACACCAGGATAAACCCGGACGCCGCGAAGCCCAGGCTGGCAAGCCCCAGGGTGTCAATCACATGCCCACCCACCATGGCCCCCAGGCCAATCCCCAGATTGGCCCCGGCGATGTTCAATGACGCGGCAAACGCCGGGGCGTGGGGCGCGGCTTTCATCAGGCGCACATGGCTGACCAGAAACATCGCCGCCTGGGTCACGCCCCACACCGCCATCGCCGCTGCCAGGCCAATACTGGAGTGAATCGCCGGGACCACCGCGACCATGCCGGCGATCATGAACCCGCAGAACACCATGGACGCAATCAGCGGATGACGGTCCACCGCACGCCCGCCAAGGGCGTTGCCGATCAGGCCCACCGCGCCAAAGCCCATCAGGCACCAGCCCACCCGCGTGCCGTCGAAGCCGGCCAGGCGCTCGAGGATGTCCGCCAGATAGGTGTATGCGGTAAACATGCCGCTGAACACCAGGATCGACAGCAGGATATGGCCCTGCATCAACGGGCTGCGCAGGATCTTGAACTGCGAGCGCAGGCTCACCTGATCGTTCTTGGGTGTGGTCACCGGCAGGTAGATAAACAGCAGCAAGGCCTTGGCCAACGCGACCACGGCGAGAATGGCAAACGCGGTGCGCCAGCCGAACATATCGGAAATCAAGGTGCCCACCGGAATGCCGAACACCGTGGCGCAGACAATCCCGAAACCGATTTTTTCAATGGCCCGGCCGGCGAATTCCGGCCCGACGATATCCACTGCCGTTTCACTCGCCAAGGCCCAAAACACTGGCAAACCCAACGCCGGAATCAAGCGCGCCAAGGCCATGACCCAGATATTCGGCGCCAATGCCGCCACGGTATTGGCCAGCGCAAACATGATCAGAATGCTGATAAACAGGCGCTTGCGCTGGAACCGAGCGAAGTATGCGGTCAGGAACGGTCCGAACGCCGCCACGGTAAATGCGAACAGCGTTACCAGCAGCCCGGCCTGGGACACGCTGACGTTCAGGTCGCGGGCGATCGACGGCAGCAGCCCGACAATGATGAATTCTGTGGTCAGCACGGTAAAACCGGCGGCCGACAGCAGCAGGATAGGGAACAACATGAAAACTCCAGAAACGACGACATCAACGACAGCCCGAAGGGCTCGCTGACAGAGAGGAAAGATGAGAGGCGGCAATCTTAACAGAATAGGTCTTGGCCTGGCCAAACCCTACAGGTGCGGGTGACGGAATGCCGCACCGAATGGGACGCTTCCTACAGCATGTTAGACTTTGGGCCTGCTTCCTACGGCGCTACCTGCCTGCAATGCTGCGTCCTACTAAAAAAACTAGAGACAACTGTTTATGACTGCTGCCCCTTCCCTGCTGCAACGACTGATGCGCGTCAGCCTGGTCACCCAAATTGTCATCGGCCTGCTGGCCGGTATCCTGCTCGCCCTGTTATTGCCCGAGGCGGCGCGTGCCACCGGGTTTATCGGCAAGGTGTTTGTCACCGCGCTGAAAGCCGTTGCACCGATTCTGGTGTTTGTATTGGTCATGGCGTCGATCGCCAACCATAAACATGGCCAGGAAACCCATATCAAGCCAATCCTGTTCCTGTACCTGCTCGGCACCTTTGCCGCTGCCGTCGTCGCGGTGGTCGCCAGTATGCTGTTCCCGTCGTCTTTGGTGCTGGCCACCCATGACGCCACCGTCAGCGCCCCCGGCGGCATCGGCGAGGTGCTGCAAGGCCTGCTGCTGAGCGTGGTGGATAACCCGGTAAGCGCGCTGATGAATGCCAACTTCATCGGTATTCTGGCCTGGGCCATCGGCATGGGCATCGCGATTCGCCATGCTGGTGTTACCACTCGCACGGTGCTGGACGACCTGTCCAACGGCGTCACCCTGATCGTGCGCGTGGTCATCCGCTTTGCGCCGCTGGGCATCTTCGGCCTGGTGGCCTCGACCCTGGCCACCTCCGGTTTCGGCGCCCTGCTCGGTTATGCCCACCTGCTGGTGGTGCTGATCGGCTGCATGCTGTTCGTCGCGCTGGTGATCAACCCGGCCATCGTGTTCTGGAAACTGCGCCGCAACCCTTATCCGCTGGTGCTGATGTGCTTGCGCGAAAGCGGCATCACCGCGTTCTTCACGCGCAGTTCGGCGGCGAATATCCCGGTGAACCTGGCGCTGAGCAAACGCCTGGGCCTGCATGAAGATACTTATTCGGTGTCGATCCCGCTGGGCGCCACCATCAATATGGCCGGCGCGGCGATTACCATCACGGTGTTGACCCTGGCCGCCGTGCACACGCTCGGTATTGCCGTGGACATGCCAACCGCCGTGCTGCTCAGCGTGGTCGCGGCGGTATGCGCCTGCGGCGCGTCGGGTGTGGCCGGTGGCTCGTTGCTGCTGATTCCCCTGGCGTGCAGCCTGTTCGGCATTCGCAGCGAGATCGCCATGCAGGTGGTGGCCGTGGGCTTCATCATAGGTGTGCTGCAGGATTCGGCGGAAACCGCGCTCAACTCGTCCACCGATGTGCTGTTCACGGCAGCCGCTTGCCTGGGCAAGGAAGAGCAAACGGCTTAACCATAAGGCGTAAAAAAGCCCGGGGCGTTCGACAAGAACGACCCCGGGCTTTTTTGTATCTGGAGGCTTAGAAAGCGCCCATGTAATCGCGCTTGCCCACTTCCACACCGTTATGGCGCAGCAAAGCGTAAGCAGTGGTGACGTGGAAGAAGAACTGCGGCAGGCCGTAGGTCAGCAGGTAGGACTGGCCGCTGAAGCGCTTCTCTTTCGGCGTGCCTGGGCGGGTGATGATTTCGATGCCTTCCTTGCCGTCGATTTGCTCAGGCTTGATGGTGTCGACAAATGCCAGCACCTTGGCGATCAGCGCTTGCAGGTCGGCGAAGGTCACTTCGCTGTCTTCGTACTTCGGCACGTCGATTTCGGCCAGACGCGCGGAAACACCCTTGGCGAAGTCGACGGCGATCTGCACCTGGCGCACCAGCTGGAACATGTCCGGGAACAGACGCGCTTGCAGCAAGGCGTTGGGTTCGATGTTCTTGGCGGTGGCGTGGGCTTCGGCTTTGTTCAGTACATCGCTCAGGGCGTTGAGCATTTGCTTGAAGACCGGGATAGAAGCGGCGTACAGGGAAATAGTCATGACAGTCTCACGGTAATGGCAGGGTTTGAACCAGCGGCGATTATAGCCATGCCTGCGGCTTGTCTTTTATTTTTTCAGGATTAGGCTAGTGAGCTTCACTGCATAGGGAAAGCGCGATGACCGCCGAGCACGACACCGACACTGCTGAGCCGCGCCTGAACAGCACGGAAATCCGCATCCTGGGCTGCCTGATCGAAAAACAGGCGACCAACCCGGAAACCTATCCGCTCACGCTTAATGCGCTGGTGCTGGCCTGCAACCAGAAGACCAGCCGGGAACCGGTGACCAACTTGAGCCAGGGCCAGGTCGGCCAGAGCCTGCGGGTGCTCGAAGGCCAGGGCTTTACCCGCCTGGTGATGGGCAGCCGCGCCGACCGCTGGGAGCACCGGGTGGACAAGGCGCTGGAGCTGGTGCCGGCCCAGGTGATCCTGATAGGGCTGCTGTTTTTGCGTGGGCCGCAGACCGTCAACGAACTGCTGACCCGTAGCGGCCGCATGCATGATTTTGAAGACGCCGAACAGGTCGTGCACCAGCTCGAACGCCTGATTGCACGCGGGCTGGCGGTGCTGGTGCCGCGCCAGGCCGGGCAACGGGAAGACCGTTATACCCATGCGTTGGGGGATCCGGCGGATATTGAGGCGATTATCGCGGCACGCGGGAGCCCGGTGGAGCGCTCGGCCGGTGGGGTTTCGGTGGAGCGTATTGAGGAGCTTGAAGCCAGGATTGCAGCGCTGGAAGAACGCCTGGCCCAGCTGGAACAAGCTTAACCCGATTAAAAATGTGGGAGCGGGCTTGCTCGCGAAGGCGGTGGATCAGTCGATATATCCAGTGACTGACACTGCGCCTTCGCGAGCAAGCCCGCTCCCACATTTGGACCTGCGCAGCGCTTTAGGTTCGGGCAAAGGCCACCGCCGCCTCAAACTGCTCTTGCGTAGGCCGCACACCGGTGTACAGCACAAACTGCTCCAACGCCTGGATCGCGATCACTTCCAACCCGGTAATCACCCGTTTGCCCTGGGCACGTCCACGCAGGATCAACGGTGTTTCCGCGGGGATCGCCACCACATCGAACACAGTTTCAGCAGCGTCCACAGCGTCGGCGTCAAAGGCCAACTGGTCCGCCTCTGCCCCGCCGGTCATGCCGATCGGCGTCACGTTGACCAGCATCTGCGGGCGCAACTCGCCCAGTTCTGCTCGCCACTCATACCCCAGGCTTTGCGCCAACGCCCGGCCCGCCGCTTCATTGCGCGCCACAATCACGCCGTTGGCGTAGCCGCCATCGCGCAGGGCACTGGCCACCGCCTTGCCCATACCGCCGCTGCCACGCAGGGCAAAGGTCGAGTCTTTGGGTACCGCATGTTTTTTCAGCAGTTGTTCCACCGCAATGTAGTCGGTGTTGTAGGCCTTGAGATGGCCGTCGGTGTTGACGATGGTGTTGAGCGAGGTGATGGCCTTGACCGAAGCGTCCAGCTCATCCACCAGGGCGATGCTGGCTTCCTTGAACGGCATGGACACCCCGCAACCACGGATGCCCAGCGCCCGAATACCGCCGATCGCACCGGGCAAATCCTGGCTGCTGAAGGCTTTATAGTAGAAATTCAGCCCCAGTTGTTCGTACAGATGGTTGTGAAATCGCAAGCCAAAATTCCCGGGACGCGCCGACAATGACATGCACAGCTGGGTGTCCTTGTTGGGGTGCATCTGCATGGAAAACTCCTTTGAGTAAGCAAATCGGTACAGACCTTACACAACCTTTACCTAGCGGCGGTGCTGTTTTTCAGAAATACGTTGTCTTAAAAGTATCCCCGCGACAATCCTTGAGTCTATTGATTGCAGACCACAAGCGCAGGGGCTAACCGAGGAATGACCATGATTCGTAAAATCCCCAAAATCGCCTTGCTTATCGGCGCACTCGCTATGGCAGGCCAAGCCTCCGCCCACGGTGGTGGTTGGGGTGGCCCGGCCATATTGGGTGGTTTGATCGGCGCAGCCGTTGTCGGCTCCGTAGTTGCCAGCCAATCCCAGCCGGTCTACGTGCAGCAACCGGTGTATGTGCAACCGCAACCGGTGTATGCCGCGCCGCCGCCGGTCTACTACGCACCGCCACCGCCGGTATATGTGCAACAGCGGGTTTACTACCGCCCGGCACCGGTGTATTACGGCCCACCGCGCGGCTACTACGGCCCTCCCCACGGTTATTATGGCCGCGGCTGGTAATACGCAGTCAGGTTGGGAATGAACAGGCCTCGCCCACACGCGGGGTCTTTTTTTGCTTGGGTTTTGCCTGTGTTTTGCCTGAAAAGCCCGGTTTTATCATGCCAAGGTCGCTATGAGGACAATGCCCGATGCGCAATCCCACATCATGACTGTCAAATGTCCACTTGCAAGACCTGAGCTTGCGCTGTCATGTTTACGTCACCCAACGGTCTCACTATCGAGCGGTCCACCCAATAACAATTAAGGACGACTGAACATGCCCACGCAAAACCCGCACCGCACCGCTGGCCTGTGCACGTCCAGCAAGGTCTACAGCGCACTCACCGAACTCAAGCACCTTGAGGGCCACCGCAGCGCAAAATTTCTCGCGCTGCTGGCAGAAAACCTGGTGCGCAAAGGCCTGCTCAGCGAACAGGAAGTGGTGAACATGCTCGATCAAGTGGTCGATTGACGCCTGGCGTTAATGTTGACTATCGAGATGGGTGATTTTTCCTACGCGCCATCAGCCCGTAAGGTGACCCCCATAGCCTTTGGAGGTCCCTATGCCCACTGTTCAAATCATGTCCGTTGTCGGCAGTGCCGTCCCCGCCCCGCTCCGGGAGCTTGGGTTATTGGCCTGCTGGTATGTGGTACGCGATGGTGAAACCATCAGCGGCCCGCTCACCTCACTGTCCGCTGCGCAACAACAGCAACAGCAGGTGTCGAACTTCAGGCTTCACGCCTGAAATCTATGGCAATGGCAGCTTGACCCGCGGTTTGCTTTCGACAAAAAGCGCCCAGCTGGACATAAACAGCGCCGCCACCAGCGGCCCGATCACAAAGCCATTCAAGCCAAACACCGACAGGCCGCCCAAGGTCGAGATCAGGATCAGGTAATCCGGCATCTTGGTGTCCTTGCCCACCAGGATCGGGCGCAATACATTGTCCACCAGCCCGATCACGAACACGCCGAACAAGCCCAGTACCACGCCCTGCCAGATCGAGCCACTCAACAGGAAGTAGGCGGCCACCGGCCCCCACACAATCCCTGCGCCGACCGCCGGCAACAACGACAGAAACGCCATCAATACCGCCCAGAGCAACGCGCTGGGAATGTCCAGGAACCAGAAGATCAAACCGCCCAGCGCGCCCTGGGTCACGGCGACCAGCACGTTGCCCTTGACCGTGGCGCGCACCACCCGATTGAACTTGAGTTGCAACCGGCGCTTTTGCGGCTCGGCCAACGGCACCGCCGTACGTACCTTGCGCACCAGTTCCGGGCCGTCACGCAGCAGGAAAAACAACAGGTACAGCATGATGAAAAAGCTCACCAGGAAATCAAACGTGCCCTGGCCGAAGCTGAACGCCTGGGTGGCAAAGAACTGGCTGCCCTGCATCGCGCTCTTGACGATCTTTTCCCGCAGGCCCTCCAGGTTGCCCATGCCGAAGCGGTCGAGCAGGTGCTGGAAGTACGGCGGCAGGAAGTTCTTGAACTGTTCGATATAGCCCGCCACGTCCAACTTACCGCTTTCGATATTTTTGTAGAGGGTGGCGCCCTCTTGCACCAGCAGCACGCTGGTGATGATCACCGGCAGAATCGCAATCACCAGGCACACCGTCAGAGTCGCCAGCGATGTCAGGTTGCGGTTCCAGCTGAAGCGTTGCTGCAGGCGCCGCTGCATCGGGGCGAAGATGATGCCAAGGATGACCGCCCAGAACACCGCGCCGTAGAACGGCAGCAATATCCAGATAAAGGCGATGGTCACCAGGACCAGCAATAACAGCAGGGTTTTGAATTGAAGGTTGGTTTGGTTCATGTCCGGTCCATGTCAGAAAAGCAGAGGGCCTTCAGCGGCCCTGTTGCTTAGTCCGCGGCAAAACCTGGGAGTGCCCTTCAAGCATAGACCGCCTCATTGAATCGCCTTGGCCTCGTTCAACAGTGCCTGAATCGCCCGCGTATTCGGGCGTGTGCACGCCAATCATCCCCAAGCCGCTCGTAGCGGGTGGCGCAGGTATTGAAGTAGAACAGCCCACCCCCATACACGGCGATACAAAAACCGGCAAAAGCCCGACCTGGATCAATAAATACTCAGGCCAGCTCCTTTACCCTCGCGACCTTTTGCGACCTGAGCCCATGCCCCCCGTGATTGCCCCCGAACTGCTCGCCCCCGCCGGCACCCTGAAAAACATGCGTTATGCCTTCGCCTACGGCGCCGATGCGGTCTACGCCGGCCAGCCGCGCTACAGCCTGCGGGTGCGCAATAACGAGTTCGACCACGCCAACCTCGCGCTCGGCATCCAGGAGGCGCATGCACTGGGCAAGCGTTTCTACGTGGTGATCAACATTGCCCCGCACAATGCCAAGCTCAAGACCTTCCTCAAGGATTTGGCCCCGGTGATCGCCATGGGCCCGGACGCGTTGATCATGTCCGACCCGGGCTTGATCATGCTGGTACGCCGTCACTTCCCGTGCATGCCGATTCACTTGTCGGTGCAGGCCAATACAGTGAATTGGGCCAGCGTCGCGTTCTGGCAGCAGCAAGGTATCGGCCGGGTGATTCTGTCGCGAGAGTTATCACTGGAAGAAATCGGCGAAATCCGCCAACAGGTGCCCGCCATGGAGCTGGAAGTGTTTGTGCATGGCGCCCTGTGCATGGCCTATTCCGGGCGCTGCTTGTTGTCCGGCTATATGAACAAGCGCGATGCCAACCAAGGCACCTGCACCAACGCGTGCCGCTGGAAATACTCGGCCACGCCGGCGGTGGAGAACGCCACGGGCGATATCGTCCAGCACTGTGAACCGACCTTGGGGATCGGTGCGCCGACCGACCAGGTGTTTTTGCTGCAAGAAGCCAACCGCCCGGATGAGCAGATGCCCGCCTTCGAAGACGAACACGGCACTTACATCATGAACGCCAAGGACCTGCGCGCCGTGCAGCACGTGGAGCGCCTGACGCACATGGGCGTGCATTCGCTGAAGATCGAGGGCCGCACCAAGTCCCACTTCTACTGCGCGCGCACCACCCAGGTGTATCGCCAGGCCATTGACGATGCGGTGGCGGGCCGAGCGTTTGACCGCAACCTGATGACCAATCTTGAGTCCCTGGCCCAACGTGGCTACACCGAAGGTTTCCTGCGTCGCCATGTACACGACGAATATCAGAACTACCGGAACGGCAGTTCGGTGTCGGAGCGCCAGCAGTTTGTCGGCGAAATGACCGGCGAGCGCCGGGGCGAACTGGCCGAGGTCAAGGTGAAGAATCGCTTTGCCGTGGGCAATCATTTGGAATTGATGACACCGGCCGGCAACTTTCACTTTGACCTCGCCAACCTGCACAACGCCAAGGGCGAGGCCATAGACGTGGCGCCGGGGGATGGGCACACGGTGTATGTGCCACTGCCGAGCGACATGGACCTGCGCTTCGGCCTGCTGATGCGTGACGTCTAACGCAGGGGCGGTGACAGGCCTGTTCGTAGTAGCGCCAGGCACACATACGCTGAAGCCGGGGTTGATCAGATCCTGAACTGCCCCACCAATTGCCCCAGGCGCTGGCCCAGGTCCGCCAGGCTTCGCGAGGTTTGCGCGCCCAACTGGGTTTCATCGGCCACGCTGTCCACCGCCACGGCAATCTGATGCACGCTGCGGTTGATCTCTTCGGCCACGGCGGTCTGCTCTTCGGCGGCGCTGGCGATTTGCGCGTTCATCGAGTTGATGGTGCCAATCAACTGCGCCATGGTGTCCAGCGACGCGCCGGCCTGGTTGGCCTGGGCAGAAGTGCCGTCACCGGCATCGCTGGAGCGGCGCATGGCATCCACAGCGGCAACCGTGCCTTTTTGCAGGCGGTCGATCATGCCCTGGATTTCCTGAGTGCTGGTTTGCGTGCGGCTGGCCAGCGCGCGGACTTCGTCGGCGACCACGGCAAAACCACGCCCGGCCTCCCCGGCCCGTGCGGCTTCGATGGCGGCGTTGAGGGCCAGCAGGTTGGTCTGCTCGGCAATCGAACGGATCACGCCAAGCACGCTGACAATCGACGACACATCCTGCTGCAAGCTGTCGAGGGACACGCCGCTGCTGCGAATGTCATTCACCAGTGCATGGATCTGCGCGATGCTGCCGTCCACCACCCGCTTGGCGGCCTGGCCTTCGGCGTCGGTCTGTTGCGCGGCGACGGCGGCGCCTTGTGCACTGCGTGCCACTTCGTGGGCTGCCGAGGACATTTGGTTGATGGCGGTCGCCACCTGATCGGTCTCGTGACGCTGGCGCTCCATGGCGGTTTCCGAGCGCTGGGCCTGCTCGGACACCTGGCTGACCAGCCCGGTAAGTTGCGCGGTCATTTCGGTAATCTGACGCACCAGGCCGTGGATCTTGTCGACGAAGCGGTTGAACGCGCCGGCCAATTCCCCCAGCTCGTCCTGGCTGGTGATGGCCAGGCGGCGGGTCAAGTCGCCCTCGCCCGCGGCGATATCGTCGAGGTTGGCTTTCATCAGGTTCAGTGGGCGCAAGATGGTATTGGCCACCAGCATGCCGACCGCTGCAATCACCAACAGCACCACCACCGCCACGCCGAGGATGCTCAGCAGCACGCCTTCCATGCGTTTTTCGACCTTGGCCTCGACCACCGCCACCTGGGCTTCGATGCCATCGAGGTTCACCGACGTACCAATCACCATGTCCCACTTGGGCAGGTACTCGGTGTAGCCAAGCTTGGGCACCAGCTCGGTCTGGCCAGGTTGCGTGGAGCTGTATTGCAGGTAGTGGGTGCCGTCCTTGCCGACCTTGACCAGGTCGCGGTTGACGTAGACACCGTTGGGGTCGCGGTTGTCCTTGAAACTCTTGCCCACGCCGTCGGGGCTGTTGCCCTTGAACAGGCGGATGGTCTCGGAGTCGTAGCCGAAGAAGTAGCCGTCCTTGCCGTAAGCCGTGTTGGACAACAGCTTGACCACCTGCGCCCGCGCCGCCGTATCGCCGGGGGCGGCCGCGTCGTAGAGCGGCTTGATGGTGGTCATCGCCACTTCCACATAACCTTGCAGCGTGGCCTTGGCGTCGTTGAGCAGGCGCTGGCGGGTTTCATCCACCTCATTGCGCGCCTGGCCCTGCAGGATCCACACCGTGGTCAGGCTGATAACCACGGCAAACAACAACACCGGCACAACGGCCAGGGACAGGACTTTGGCCTTCAAACTCAGACGCATGGCTTTTCTCTCTTATTCGTGGCGACTTGAGAGGTTAACGGCCAGTGGCGAAATATCTGTAGGACACCTTGGCTGAGTGGCGACTGGACTGTTGTGGCAAGCAGGCTTGCCCTGCGCTGGGCTGCGTAGCAGCCCCCTTTTCAGGCGCCGTAACACGCCAGGTAGATCGAGGTGCCTGGATTCAGGACCGCTTCGCGCTCCAACGCAGGGCAAGCCTGCTCGCCACAATTGAACCTGTTCCAGATACTAGAGGGTCATTGCGGCAATCCAGCCAAACGCCAGCAACGGAATGTTGTAATGCAGGAAGGTCGGCACCACCGTGTCCCAGATATGGTGATGCTGGCCGTCGATATTCAGGCCGGAAGTCGGGCCAAGCGTGGAATCCGACGCAGGCGAACCCGCGTCACCCAACGCCCCCGCCGTCCCCACGATGCACACAATCGCCAACGGACTGAAGCCCAACTGCACACACAACGGCACAAAAATCGCCGCCAGAATCGGCACCGTAGAAAATGACGAACCAATGCCCATGGTCACCAACAGCCCCACCAGCAACATCAGCAACGCACCCACCCCACGGCTATGCCCGATGAATGCCGCCGAGGCTTCCACCAGAGAACGCACGTCACCGGTAGCCTTGAGCACCTCGGCAAACCCCGAAGAGGCGATCATGATGAAGCCGATCATCGCCATCATCTTCATGCCCTCGGTGAACAGGTCGTCGGTCTCGCGCCAGCGCACAATGCCCGAGACCGAGAAGATCAGAAACCCAGCCAGCGCGCCGATGATCATCGAGTCCAGCCACAGCTGAATGATAAACGCCGAGGCAATTGCCAGGCCGGCCACCAGCAGGGTCAGCGGGTTGTACTGCACCGCCACTTGCTCGACGCGCTCGATTTTTTCCAGGTCATACACGCGCTTTTTGCGGTAGCTGATAAACACCGCCACCAGCAGACCGACCACCATGCCCAGCGCCGGCAAACCCATCGCGTGAGTAACGTTGACCTGGCTGATGTCCACGCCGCTCTTGGCCACGTTGGCCAGCAGGATCTGATTAAGGAAGATATTGCCGAAGCCCACCGGCAGGAACATATACGGCGTGATCAAGCCGAAGGTCATTACGCAGGCGATCAGGCGACGATCCAGTTGCAGCTTGGTCAGCACGTAAAGCAGTGGCGGCACCAGCAGCGGAATAAACGCGATATGGATCGGCAGAATATTCTGCGAAGCAATCGCCACCCCCCACAACAGGCCGATCAGCAGCCATTTGACATGGCTGCCGCCGGTGGCTTCCTGGCGATCGACCAGCAGCAGCGCCTTGTCCGCCAGCGCGTGAGCCAGGCCGGACTTGGCAATCGCCACCGCGAACGCGCCGAGCAAGGCGTAGGACAACGCCACGGTCGCGCCGCCGCCCAAGCCACCGTTAAAGGCCTTGAGCGTGGCCTCGATGCCCAACCCGCCGGTCAAGCCACCGACCAGGGCGCCGACGATGATGGCGATGACCACATGCACGCGGGACAAACTGAGCACCAGCATGGTGCCGACCGCGGCGATGACTGCGTTAATCATGGTTACCTCAAGCAAAAAACATAAAAACAGACAGGCCCGCGACCGGGCGGCCATCGGGTGGCGTCCGCGTGCGGGCTTTAAGAGGTCTTATTAGAGGGCGCGCACTTTGCAGCAGGCGGGCCATCATGTCAAAAAACGACGCCGTTTCAGGCTTTAAATTGAACGTTTGAATAAAGAAATATCCGGAACAGCCGATAAACGGGTCTCTCTGTGTTTTCAGGTAAGGATGTCCCGATGTCGCTTAGACAGCTCTCCATTCAATGGAAAATCACCCTGCTCGCGGGCTTGTGCCTGCTGGGGATCGTGACCCTGCTGGTGGGTTTGTCGCTGTTTCGCATGGAGCAGAGTTCACAGCAGGTCAAAGCGTCCAGCATGCAGATGCTCGACGCGTCCGCCCAGGCGCGTATCGAGGCCCAAGGTGAAGTGCAGGCGTTGGGCATTCGCCAGCAATTTATGGACGCCTATCAGTACGGCCATGGTTTTTCGCGCCAGGTGTTATTTTTGCGTGAACAGGCGGAAAAACGCTTCCTCGACGCCTTCGATACCCGCGAAGACCTGACCCGCCAGGTCAAGGCCGCCTTGCAGGCCAACCCCGATCTGCTGGGCCTGTCGCTGGTGTTTGAAGCCAATGCGCTGGACGGCAAGGACGAGTTGTTCGCCAATCAGGCAGAACTGGGCAGCAACGACAAAGGCCGCTTCGCCCTCTACTGGTCGCAGCCAACGCCGGGCAAACTCACCTCCATGTCGCTGCCCGAAAGCGACATGGCCGACGTCAGCGTCGGCCCCAGCGGCGAAAAAGCCAACGCCTGGTTCACCTGCCCACGCGCCACCCTGAAACCCTGCGTAATCGAACCCTACTTTTATGTGATCGACGGGCAAAAGGTGCTGATGACCAGCATCGTCTTCCCGCTGATGGTCAACGGCAAAGTCATCGCCTCGCTGTCGGTGGACATCAACCTCAACAGCTTGCAGGCCGTGAGCCAACAGGCCAGTCAGAAGCTGTACGACGGCCAGACCCAGGTCAGCATCCTCAGCCCCACCGGTTTGCTCGCCGGCTACAGCCCGGACGCCGGCAAACTCAGCCAGCGTCTGGATCAGGTCGACAGCGCCAGCGGCGCGCAATTGATCAGCGTGTTGGCCAGTAATCCGCAGACCAGCAGCCTGCGTACCGGTCACCAACTCAAGGTGCTGGCACCATTCGCGCCGATTCCCGGCGGCAAGCCGTGGGGCGTGTTGCTGGATGTGCCGGAGAAAGTCCTGGTCGGCCCCGCCGAAACACTCAAGGCCCAGTTGGACGCGGACAACGCCCGTGGCACGCTGCTGGAGTTGAGCCTGGGCCTGCTGGCGGCCGTGGTTGGCTTAGTGCTTGTGTGGTTGATGGCCCGCAGCGTGACCCGGCCGATCCTTGGCGTGGCGCGCATGCTTGAAGACATTGCCAGCGGTGAAGGCGACCTCACCCGCCGCCTGGCCTATGACAAACAGGATGAACTGGGCGAGTTGGCCGGCTGGTTCAACCGCTTCCTCGACAAGCTGCAACCGATCATTGCCCAAGTCAAACGCTCGGTGCAGGACGCCCGTGGCACTGCCGACCAGTCCGCCGCGATCGCCACGCAAACCAGCGCCGGCATGGAGCAGCAGTACCGCCAGGTCGATCAAGTGGCCACCGCTTCCCACGAAATGAGCGCTACCGCCCAGGACGTCGCCCGCAGCGCTGCCCAGGCGGCACACGCTGCTCGCGATGCCGACCAGGCCACCCGCGACGGCTTGAGTGTGATCGACCGCACCACCACCAACATCGGCAACCTGGCGGCGGACATGAGCACCGCCATGGCCCAGGTCGAAGGCTTGGCGGCCAATAGCGAGAAGATCGGCTCGGTGCTGGAAGTGATTCGTGGCATCGCCGAGCAAACCAACCTGCTGGCACTCAACGCCGCCATCGAGGCCGCCCGCGCCGGTGAGGCTGGCCGTGGCTTTGCGGTGGTCGCCGACGAAGTACGCAACCTGGCGCAGCGCACCCAGGAGTCGGTAGAAGAAACCCGCCGGGTGATCGAGCATCTGCAAAGCGGCACCACCGACGTGGTCGGCTCCATGGGCAACAGCTATCGCCAGGCCGAGGGCAGTGTCGAGCAGGTTGGCCAGGCGGTCACCGCCCTGCGCCAGATTGGCGAGGCGGTCACGGTGATCAGCGACATGAACCTGCAGATCGCCAGCGCCGCCGAACAGCAAAGCGCCGTGGCCGAAGAGATCAACAGCAATGTGGCGACGATTCGGGATGTGACTGAATCGCTGTCGGAGCAGGCCAATGAGTCGGCACGGGTGAGCCAGGCATTGAACAGCCTGGCGAATCAGCAGCAGGGGTTGATGGATCAGTTTCGGGTGTAATGATCGTTCCCACGCTCCGCGTGGGCACGATCTCAACGTTTGGGTAATTCGATCAGCACCTTGAGCCCGCCCAGTTCGCTGTCCTGCAACTGCAACGTCCCCCCCCACACCTCGACGATGTCCCGCACGATCCCCAGCCCCAGGCCATGGCCGTCAATCTGCTCATCCAGGCGCGCACCGCGGCTGAGCACTTGCTCACGCTGGGCCTGCGGAATGCCGGGGCCGTCGTCTTCGACGCCCAGCAGAAAGCTGCGCGGGGTTTCGCTGAGCGTCAAACGCACGTCGGCGTCCGCCCATTTGCAGGCGTTATCCAGCAGGTTGCCGAGCAGCTCCAGCAGGTCTTCGCGGTCCCAGGGCAATTGCAGGCCGGGGTCGACGTGGTAGCTCAAATCCAGGTGTTCACCGTGGATCATGCTCAATGTGGCCAGCAGGCCGGGCAATTCTTTTTCACAGTCGAACAGCGCGCCGGGCAGGGTTTCGCCGGCCAGGCGGGCCCGATTGAGTTCGCGGTTGAGACGTTGCTGCACTTGATCGAGCTGCTCGCGCAGCAGTTTGCCGAGTTCGGGGTGATCCTTGAGCGCTTCGCTGGAGGCCGCACTCAATAGCACCGCCAACGGAGTTTTCAGCGCATGGCCAAGGTTGCCCAAGGCATTGCGTGAGCGCTTGAGGCTGTCTTCGGTATGGGCCAGCAGATGGTTGATCTGCGCCACCAGCGGCTCCAGTTCCAACGGCACTTGGGTATCGAGTTGCGAGCGCCGGCCCTGTTGCAGTTGGGCAATCTGGTTGCGTGCCGTCTCCAGTGGGCGCAAGGCGCGGCGCACGGTGACCCGTTGCAGGATCAGCACCAGCAACAGCGCCGCCAAACCGATGATCAAGCCGATCTGGCGCATCAAGCGAAAGCTTTCGCGCACGGGCGTGTAGTCCTGGGCCACGCTGATGGAAATCAACTGCCCGAAACGCTTGTAGTCCGAACGCAACACCAGCAGTTGCTGGCGTTCCGGGCCCAGTTGCAGGTTGCCCTTGAGCCCCGGCTCGGTCAGGCGCGGCAGTTCCTGGTCCCACAACGAGCGGGAGCGCCAGTGAACGTCGGCAAAATCAATGCGGAAATAATGCCCGGAAAACGGCCGTTGGTAGGCCGGTGACAGACGCTGCTCATCCAACTGAACACCCTCGGGCCCACGCACCAGTGCCGCCAGCAGGTTCTCGCTGTCGTTGCGCAGCCCGGCTTCCAGGTAGCGCTGCAAACCGGCCTCGAACAACCACAAGCTGGTTTGCGCCAGCACCACGCCGACCACCACCATGACGCTGATCAACCCCAGGCTCAGGCGCCGCTGAATCGACCTCATGCCGGGGCGGCGCCAAACCGGTAACCCTGGCCACGCCGGGTTTCGATCACACTGCGCCCCAGTTTGCGGCGCAGGTGGTTGACGTGCACTTCCAGCACATTGGAGTCGCGCTCGGTCTCGCCGTCATACAAATGCTCGGCCAAGTGGCTTTTAGACAGGATCTGTTGCGGGTGCAACATGAAGTAGCGCAGCAGGCGGAATTCAGCGGCGGTCAGTTGGATCTCGTCGCCATCGCGCAACACACACTGACGCCCTTCATCCAGGTGCAGGCCGGCGGATTGCAGCGTCGGCTGGTTGGCCTGGCCGTGGGAACGGCGCAACAGCGCCTGGATGCGCAGGTAGAGTTCTTCGGGGTGAAAGGGTTTGCTCAGGTAATCGTCGGCGCCGGCCTTGAGCCCTTCGATACGTTCAGCCCAGGAATCGCGTGCGGTCAGCACCAGCACGGGGGTGGCCAAGGCCGCCGCGCGCCATTGCGCCAGCACCTCCAGACCCGGCAGGCCCGGCAAGCCAAGGTCGAGGATGATCAGGTCGTAGGGTTCGCTGCGACCTTGATACGCGGCATCGCGGCCGTCGGCCAGCCAGTCGACTGCGTAGCCCTGGCGCTGCAGGCCGGCCAGCAATTCGTCAGCCAGGGGTACGTTGTCTTCTACCAGGAGCAGGCGCATCAGTCGTCTTCCTTATCTTTGAGCAGCTTACCGGTACTGGCGTCCAGCTCGATCTCGCGCACCACGCCTTCGACGGTCAACAGTTCGATTTCGTAGATATAGCGCACCGGCCTATCCTTGTGTTCCTCAAGTTCGGCGTCCAGCAGCCTGGCGCCCGGGTAGCGCTCCAGCGCCGGCCCCAGCAACTCTTCCAGCGGCGCGATGACGCCCTCCTGACGCAGGCGCAGGGCTTCATCCTGCCCAAGGTCATGGGCCGACAGGCTTGCGCTGCTTAGAAGCATTACCAGCGCCGCTAGCCTGCCCGCGCGTAGATTTACCTTCATTACGTATCCTGATGTTCCTTGAGGGCGGCCCGATGAGGGACATGGGCCACCACGGTACCCGTGACAACTTAACTGAAACTGAATTGCCACCATGGCAATTTTCAATCGGTAACCTTACCCACCGCTGCAGGATTTCTCTTATATTGCCTGTTCGCTGCAACCGAGACCTGTATGACTGCTATCCACATCAAGTTTCCCGCGCTGACCCTCAAGGCCGGCAAACGCGCTTTCACACGCATTCGCGAGCAAGGCCTTGCGCCGGCGGATGTCGGCATCCTACCCGGTGCGGCCGGTGGCCCCAAGGCGTTGGGCATTCAAGGCCTGGACCTGGCGCTGTTCGGCGATTGGTTGCCACGCGCGCCGCGTGAGCGCGCACTGATCGGCGCGTCCATCGGCTCCTGGCGATTTGCCAGTGCGTGCCTGCCCGACCCGGTGCAAGGCTTGCTGGACCTCGGCCGCCTGTATAACGAACAACGCTTCGCCAAGGGCGTGACCATGGCCGAAGTCAGCCGCAGCTGCCAACGCATGCTCGACGACCTGCTGACCGGCCGCGATGCGCGGGTGCTGGACAACCCCGACTATCGCCTGAATATCATGGTGGTCAAGAGCCACGGCCTGCTCGCCGATGACCACCGTGGGCGACTGGGGCTGGGCCTGTCGTCGGTGATTGCCGACAACCTGCGTGGCCGTGCGCGGCTGTCGCGGCATTTTGAGCGGTTGATCATCCACGACCCGCGCCAGGCGCCTCCGGTGCATGCGCTGACGGACTTCCCCTCGCGCTTCCTCGACCTGCAGTTGGGCAACCTGCGCCAGGCGCTGCTGGCCTCCGGTTCCATCCCCATGGTGATGCAAGGCGTGCGCGACCTGCCCGGCGCAGGCACGGGCACTTACCGCGACGGTGGCCTGCTGGACTATCACCTCGACCTGCCCTATCACGGCGACGACATTGTGCTGTACCCGCACTTCACCGACCGGGTGATCCCCGGCTGGTTCGACAAGGGCTTGCCATGGCGGCGCAGTAACCCACAAGGCTTGCAGGATGTGCTGCTACTGGCGCCCTCCAGGGACTACCTGGCCCGCCTGCCCCATGGAAAATTGCCGGACCGCAGCGACTTCAAGCGCTTTATGGGCGATGACTTGAGCCGCAACAAATACTGGCAAACCGCGATGAGTGAAAGCCGGCGGCTGGGGGATGAGTTTCTGCAACTAGCCGATAACGGCGAACTGGCCGAGCGACTGCAAGCTCTCTGACCCAGCGGTATGCGCGGCAAGGGGTCAAGCTGTTAAACTTTCCGCCTGCCAGATACCTGACCGAGCTTAAAATACTGTGGAAATCTTCAAAGAGTTTACCTTCGAGTCCGCCCACCGCCTGCCCCATGTACCGGAAGGCCACAAATGCGGGCGTCTGCACGGGCATTCGTTCAAGGTGGCGATCCACCTGAGCGGCGACCTGGATCCCCATACCGGCTGGATCCGCGATTTCTCGGAAATCAAGGCGATTTTCAAGCCGCTGTACGAGCGCCTCGACCATAACTACCTCAATGACATCCCGGGCCTGGAGAATCCGACCAGCGAAGTGCTGGCCAAGTGGATCTGGACTGAGCTCAAACCCCTGTTGCCGGAACTCAGCGCGATTCGCATCCATGAGACCTGCACCAGCGGTTGCATCTATCGCGGCGAGTAAGCGGTTGAGTGTTTAAAACCACCTGCGGGTGGTTTTTTTATGCCTGGCCGGCGCCAATGTAAAGCATGCTTGACACGACAAACCTGAACACCTAGTGTAAAGCACACTTTACTCATGGAGAGAGTCATGTCGCCTAAACGCTTCCTCGTAGAATTTATAGCCATTGTGTTGCTGTACGTTGCCTGCGTGGTAATTTCCAGCTCATTTGTACGCTCCATGCCTGACGGCGCCGCGAAAATCGCCTTGGCATTGCTGCCGGTTATTCCGATGATCGCGATGGCAGTGTCGATCAACCGTCGGCTGAACAGCATGGATGAGTTGGGCCGCAAGATTCAGTTGGAAGCACTTGCCGTGGCATTTGTGTGCACTGCCCTCACCACCTTCAGCTACGGTTTCCTGGAAACCGCAGGCCTGCCGCGCCTGTCGGCCTTTATGGTATGGCCGATCATGGGCGGGGTCTGGTGTGTGGCCACGATCATTGGCACAAGGCGCTATCAATGAATAATCAGCTGCGCCCGTTGCGCGCCGAACTGGGTTGGTCCCAGGCCGAGCTGGCGCAGCGCCTGGGCGTATCGCGCCAGACCATCAACGCCATCGAGACCGGCCGCTACGACCCGAGTTTGCCGCTGGCGTTCAAGATCGCCAAGGTGTTCGAACGGCCCATCGAGGCGATCTTCGAAGCGCCTGTGGATTGAGCCTTTACGACAGGAGCACAATGAGGTGATGACCGAGGACCTCGCGCTGTACAGTCGCCGTGGCTATCTGCACACCCATCGCGCCGAGGAACACGGCCTGCGCCGCCTCTATATGATCAAACATCTATAGGAATATCCCATGGAAAACCTCTGGCTGGCCCAGGCCAAACGCTTGCAGGCGCTGGCGTCCACGGGGCTGCATTTTTGCACCGACGACTTTGAGCGTGAGCGCCTCGAGGAAATTGCCGAGATTGCCCACAGCATGCTTGCGCAACTGGCGGATGTGCCGCTTGCGCGCATCACCGAGCTGGTGCCGGATTTTGCCAAGCGTTATTCAACCCCGATGATTGACGTACGCGGCGCGGTGATCGAAGGCGACCGGATTCTGCTGGTGCGCGAATTGACCGACGGCTGCTGGGCGCTGCCCGGTGGTTACGCCGATATCGGCCTGTCAGCGGCGGAAAACATCGTCAAGGAGATCCGCGAGGAAGCCGGGCTGAGCGTCACGGCGCGCGCGCTGTACAGCGTCACGCACAAGGCCAAGGGCTTGTATCGCCCGGATGTGCGGGACTTCTACAAGCTGTACTTTCTGTGCGAGCGGGTCGACCAACTGGCGCCGGCGGCCGGGTTTGAAACCACTGAAGTGGGCTTTTTCACCCTCGACGACCTGCCCCCGCTGTCCCGTGGGCGCACCATCGAAAGCGATCTTGAAGCGGCGTTTGCGTTTCATCGTGGCGAGACCACCCAGACGCTGTTCGACTGATCCACTTTGTCTCACCGCTGCACTGCTTTCGTGCCTTTTTGGGCGCGCTCGACACAGCTGCCTGGCGACAAATACGTCGCGCTGCCGGTTTGGCACGCGCAGTGCAACAGCACGGCTGTCAGTCATCCAGGGAGCAAGGCCATGACGCAGCAAGAACCGGGTAACGATTACCCCCTCAGCGAAGTGCCGATGCATGCGCGCAAGGGCCTTGCGTCCACCGCCATGGTGTTGCTGGGCTTCACCTTCTTTACCGCGACCATGTTCGCCGGCGGCAAGCTGGGCGTGGCGTTCAGTTTTACCGACATGCTCGGTGTCGTGGCTTTGGGTAACCTGTTGCTGGGTATTTACGCCGCGGGCCTGGGCTATATCGCGTTCAAGAGCGGCTTGAATTCGGTCCTGATGGGGCGGTTCTGCTTCGGCGAAGTGGGCAGCAAACTCAGCGACCTGATCCTCGGTTTCACCCAGATCGGCTGGTACGCCTGGGGCACCGCCACCGCCGCCGTGGTACTGGGCAAATATTTCGAATTGAACCAAGGCACGGTGCTCGCACTGATGGTGCTGTTTGGCCTGCTGTTCTGCGCCACCGCGTATGTGGGCTATCGCGGGCTGGAGATTCTGTCTTATATCGCGGTGCCGGCCATGGGCATCCTGCTGTTGCTGTCGATGTGGGTCGCCACCGTCAAAGTCGGCGGCCTGGAGGGCTTGCTGGCCGTGGTGCCGACCGCGGAACTGGACGTGTCCACCGCCCTCACACTGGTATTCGGCACCTTTGTCAGCGGCGCCACCCAGGCGACCAACTGGACGCGTTTTTCTCGCTCGGCCAAGGTCGCGGTGCTGGCCAGCCTGATCGGCTTTTTTATCGGCAATGGCTTGATGGTGTTGATCGGTGCCTATGGTGCCATCGTCTATCAGCAGCCCGATGTGGTCGAGGTATTGCTGCTGCAAGGTTTCGCCATGGCGGCGATGGCCATGTTGCTGCTCAACATCTGGAGCACCCAGGACAACACCCTCTACAATTTCGCCGTGGCCGGCTGCAACCTGCTGCGAACCCGGCGGCGCAAAACCGTGACCCTGGCCGGCGCAGTGATCGGCACGCTGCTGGCACTGTTTGGCATGTACGACCTGCTGGTGCCTTATCTGATTCTGCTGGGCACCGTGATCCCGCCGATTGGCGGGGTCATCATGGCGGACTTCTTCTACCGCTATCGCGGCCTGTACCCGCGCCTGGCCGATGCACGCCTGCCGGCGTTCAATTGGCCGGGGCTGGTGGCGTATGCCGTGGGCACCGTGCTGGCGTTTCACTCACCGTGGGTGGCGCCATTGGTGGGGATTGTGGCCGCGTCCCTGGCCTACATCGCACTCACCGCAGCCCTGCGCGTGCGCGCACCGTTGACTGACGTGCAGGCATGAACCCGACTGCTGCCATGAGGATGGTAACCTTGTGGCTGATAACCCTGATGACCTGGCGGCTGCCTGCCTGATTATCCAAAGCCAAGAGGAACTTGCCCATGCATATCATCAATGCCCGCCTGCGCAACCGTGAAGGCCTGCATGATCTGCACCTGGAACACGGCCGGATCGCCCGCATTACCGCACAAACCGTGGCCCCCACCTTAATGGCCGGTGACCTCGACGCCGCTGGCAACCTGGTGATACCGCCCTTCGTGGAGCCACATATCCATCTCGACGCGACCCTGACCGCCGGTGAGCCACGCTGGAACATGAGCGGTACCCTGTTTGAGGGCATCGAGTGCTGGGGAGAGCGCAAAGCCACCATCACCCAGGAAGACACCAAGGCTCGCGCCAAGAAAACCATCCAGGCCCTGGCCGCCCATGGCATCCAGCATGTGCGCACCCACGTTGATGTCACCGACCCTGACCTCACCGCGCTCAAAGCCATGCTGGAGGTGCGTGAAGAAAGCACTCACCTGATCGACCTGCAAATCGTCGCCTTCCCGCAGGAGGGCATCGAGTCTTACCGTAATGGCCGCGAGCTGATGCAGGAGGCCATTCGCCTGGGCGCTGATGTAGTCGGTGGCATCCCGCACTTTGAATACACCCGCGACCAAGGGGTGAGTTCGGTGAAGTTCCTGATGGACCTGGCCGAACGCACCGGCTGCCTGGTGGACGTGCACTGCGACGAAACCGATGACCCGCACTCGCGCTTTCTCGAAGTGCTCGCCGAAGAAGCCCGCAGCCGCGGTATGGGCGCGCGCGTCACCGCCAGCCATACCACAGCGATGGGCTCCTATGACAATGCCTACTGCGCCAAACTGTTTCGCCTGCTGGGGCACTCGGGCATCAGCTTCGTCTCCTGCCCTACCGAAAGCATTCACCTGCAGGGGCGCTTCGACAGTTTCCCGAAACGCCGAGGCGTCACCCGCGTCAATGAACTGCTCGAGGCCGGCATGAACGTCTGCTTCGGCCAGGACTCCATCGTCGACCCCTGGTACCCGCTGGGCAACGGCAACATCCTGCGCGTGCTGGAAGCCGGTCTGCACATCTGCCACATGCTGGGTTACCGCAACCTGCAGAGCGCCCTGGACCTGGTCACCGACAACAGCGCCAAGGCCATGGCCCTGGGTGATCGTTACGGCCTGGAACCCGGTCGCCCGGCCAACCTGCTGGTCCTTTCGGCAGACAGTGACTACGAGGTGATCCGTAGCCAGGGCCTGCCGTTGTATTCGATCCGCAATGGCAAGGTGCTGATGCAACGCAGGCCGGCACAGGTGGAGTTTTTGTAAGCAACGGGTCAGACAATTGAGTCGATATCCAGTGGCTGCACGCGGCCGGCGCTGTCCTTCAGCGGCGCAGGAATACTGGCGATTTGCGCCAACCTGCGGTTTTCAGGGTGGCGCAACCAGCGCTTCACGCTGGGCTGCAAACCGGTGGAGTCGGCGTGGCTGCCATACACGTCACGCCGGTCCAGACGGCGCCAGCGCAACGACTCCAATCGACGTCGGCTGCTGCGCAAGCGGTCGACTTCAGCGTTCAGCGCCTGGTTATGCGCATGCCCATAATCGCGCTGGTTCGGTGGGCGGCGACGCTCGAGCTCGCGGTTCTTGTCGCGCAGTTGTTGCGTCATTGTGTCGAGCGCCAGGTCTATCAACTCGAACTCTCTGGCGGTGATCAAAGGCCCCTGGCTGTCGACGGTTTGCTGCCAGCGACGCAGAGTGGCCCACGCGGCTGGAATGTAACTGGCGGTCATGAAGTGCTGGCTGGCCTGGAACAGTTGTTTCAACAGGTTGGCACGCTCGGGCATATCGCCTTGCAGTTGCAGCACCCGGTTGCATCCGGCCTCGAGGATTGATTCACAACCGGGCGCCCATAACACCGAGGAGTGCGTGCCGTCCGCCAGCTTGATAGGCATGAAGTGCTGCTGTTCGCCGTGGTGCTGGTAAGGGTTGCCGCCGACACGCACAAGGCCGGCAGCGAACAGCAGGCCACCCGCCCCCGGCGCGGCAAAAAGCGTGATGGCGCCCGGCACCCAGAGTTTGGCGGTGGTATTCATCCACGTGGCAGGGACACTGGGGACCGGATCGTTGTGGTTGACGATGCGATGATGGATAAGGGCGGTGGCGCCTTCGGTGAACTCGGAGTCTGCGGCGCGGGGAGCGCCGTAGGTGTAGAGGAGGATGTTGTAGTTACGATCAGGAACGCGGCGTAGCCCTTCAGCCAACAGCAATGCAATTGCACCGCCCAGACTGTGGCCGCAAATCAAAATGCGCTGACCGCTGTGGAACTGATCAAGGTAGTACAGAACAAAATCGCGCATCGCTCGATAGGCCTGGTAAAAACCCTCATGGGCTTTGCCAACACCTTCGGTAAAGGGCACTTGGTGGGCATTCGCATCTCGCAAAGCATCGGCACCACTGGCGGTACCCCGTACAGCGATCAGAATCACTTCGTTGTGGTGACTGATAAACGCTTGGGTATCCGTACCGAAGGCTTCATCGTCAAAAAAGTGCAGGCTAGCGGGATGTTCCTGTTTATCTTCAAGCTCCGGGCGATTTTGTGGATACAACTCAGGGTCAAATGGCAAAATTTCAAAACGCTGGGAGTATGGAACCTCTTCATACACCGGGTAGAAGCGCTGAGCCTGATCACGATCGACCTTCCAGGCTTCTTGAAACCCCGAGAGTTTTTCCGCGAACAGATTTCCTGCGCTGGGATCCAGCGGGAAACTGACGTGTTCCACTGGCGGCTTTGGAGGTTGCTGGCCAAAATTGCAGTAACTCAATGTGGACATCAACGCTAATTGATACAGGTTCAACGCACAAAACTGATCATCGGTCGATAACATCGGGCGCAGGGATCGCAAAGGCCGTACTTCCAACACCGTGTGCAGGTTGGGGAACAGCACGACGCCTGACAATGCGGGCTGCGGCGGACCAAAGCCCATCTCGGCCATCATTTTCAGCGCATGCCTTGGAGGGTGATAGGTTCTGGAGGCAAACGGCGGCAGGTGGGCAATATGTCGTACCAGATCGCGCACCTCAACCTGATAAAACCGGTCTGCCTGGCGTTGTGCAGGATTGCCCTCGATACGTTGGCCATCAGCCGCTGAAAACCGGGTGTGTTCGGCACGGGCTTGAAGTTCGGTGATAGGCAATGGGTAAGTCTTGCGTTTTCTCAATTTTGAATACGGCTCCTCTTCACCGGAATACTGCGCATCCAAACTAAGAATGACAGGGCCGCAATAAAACCCTTCCAACTTGGCGTATCCCTCTCCATTCAGCCTGCCGTTGTACAGTCGCCCTGTAGTGTCCCGGATTGTGTAGACCAGCCCGCCATAAGCCTTGCCGCTGCCCGTTTCATCCACCAGGCAAACGCTTGCCCAATGCCCTTTCAGCGGGCAAGCAGGCATCTTGCTGCTGAAAAAAGGTTGCTTCCATGCTTCCTGGCTCATGAATCATCTCCTTGTTAATTGCACGTCGGATAAACATCACAGATACGTCCATCCGGCATTTTTATCGGTTTAAAGTCCGTGGTGTTACTGCCACAGTATCCGGACAGGTCTTCAAGGCTTTTACCCCGACAGCGTTTCCATCCCCCCGGTACAGCTAGCCACGTGTCCTGAAAAGCGGGAGCCTCCTCGTCTGTAACGCTCAGCGTCAGCCTTACTTTTTTTCCTGGGAGCAGCTCTCTCTGTACTACACCACCCGCTAGCTTTTCTTCCCTCTGCCCGGCTGTGTTCAACGCTCTGCATTCCAACAGTTTCGTGATCGCATGCAAGGGACCCACCGTGCGAAAAAACCACATACATTGCCCAGCGAATTCCTGGACACCAGAGTCAGGCATGCCAGCGACACGTTCTGACTCAATAGGATCGGCGAAAGAGATCCCTGCTGAATCCCCGCCAACATCGCTATATCGCTCGCCCCACTTCGCATAAAGAGTGAACTGCACGCTACGCAACACCGAAGGGCACCCCTCAATGGTTTCAGTCAGCGGGAACTCATAGCTCACCCGTCCAGCCACGGGTTTGTAATCGGCAATAAAGATCTTGCGTTCAGGCCTTTTGCCTCGACGCTGCGGCAAGGTACAGAGCTCATACCTGGCGGGACGGTAGTTGGCCGCACCGATAAATCGAAATTGCGCCGGCAAATCCACCTCCAGCGTAAAACGCTCAGCCGGCGGTGTCAGCGCACAACCCGAGAGCCATCCAGCACCGAGCGTTATCAAAACGCTACACGCCCACCTATTCATGCTTTTGCCACTCCCGTAACACCCGCTCAAAATGTTCCGCTGGTGCCTCGCCCGCTATCGGCTGCCACCCCATCGTGCTGCCTTGCGTCGCCTCCTCCAACCGGCGCACCACCAGAAACTCGAGCTGCTGGGGGCCTCGCCATTGCCAGGCACGAGCCTGCTCAAGAACCTGCGCCAGCCAAACTCTGGGGTCCTGAAACTCGACCAAGCCGGCGAGCTTTTCGCTGTGTTCAGTCAGTAGATAACGCAGGATATTGGCGTGCAGGATCACTTCGGCCTGAGGGTTGGGCGTGTTCAGCCAGGGCGCAGGCACAGGCACTGGATACTCACCGGGCGTTGGGTTCTCACCCTGACACCAACGGCCCTGGTGCCAATAGCACACACTGATCAGTGGGCCGAGAAACACTGGCCAGTGCTTGCCCTGCAAATGGATCAAAGCACGTGCCAAGGTGCGATTATCGTGAAAGCGATACAGGGCCTGGCCTCCCTGGCGCCCTACCAGCAGACGTTCGCGCCAATGCCGAACAACACCAGCCAGATCATCGCCGGGCAGGCTGCCCAACCAGCCCCAGTTCGCTTCGGGGTGGTGCAGCAGGTCAACCAGCGCGGGTTCGTCCGCCTGCTCCACCAGCAGAATCACCGGGCCCGCCGCTGCCAACTCGGCCAGGGCGGTCTCAGCGTACAGGCAGCAATACTGTGACAGGTTGCGCACCGCCAACAGCTGCTGACATGCGTCGTGGTGACCATCAAGGATCAAGCACAGTCGGCGCCCCGCCTGCTGTTGTTCAGCCATCCACTGGCCCGGCTCACTTGGCATCAGGCAGCCCTCCGCATGAGGGTGCACTGGCCTTCACGACACGCCTCGCACACCGGGCAGAAGTCCGCGCCCAACTGCCGGGCCTCGTCCAGAAGGGTACCTTGGGCCGTCGAGAGGTTCGGTGCATCCATGGCCGATAATGGGTTCGCCGACCGAGCGAAGGGCGGCAAGCCGCCAACGGTGACAGGCCGGCTGCTGAAAATGCCGCCCGCCTGGATAATCAGGTGCTCGCCCCCGGCCTTGAGGCTCAATTGTGCGCCCGCATCGATGACCAAGCTGGCGCCGGCCTTGAGGACGATCTGCTGCCCGGCCTGGATAACCATGGACTGACCGATATGCGTATGGCTGTCTCCCTGCACCTCCAGCCGATCGTTCGTGCCAAGCATGACAGTGCGATCCCCGGTGATACGGCGCTGCTCGCCACTTTCCAAGTGAACCGTGCTTAACCCGCGAATGATTTCCCGCCGCTCTCCCGCCACCTCAAGGCGACTGTCATGGCCGACCTGCTGTTCCAGGTCCCGTTGGGCGCGCAGGTAGATGAGTTCCTCGCCGTAGCGGTCCTCGAGGTGCAGCTCGTTGGCACCCCTGCCCCCCGGAACACTGCGGCTGCGCAACACACTGCGTGTCTTGTGTTGCGGCAAAGGGTAAGCCGGCCTGTGCAACGCATTGGGCAGGCAGCCGTTGATCAACGGCTGGTCCGGGTCGCCTTCCAGAAAGGTTACCAGCACCTCCATGCCCACCCGCGGAATCAGCATGGCGCCGAAGCCATCACCCGCCCAGCCGGATGCTACCCGTACCCAGCAACTGCTGTTGTCATCCGTGGGGTCGAGGCGGTCCCAATGAAAACGTACCTTCACTCGGCCGTAGGCGTCGCAGTGCACCTCCTCGCCTGCTGGCCCCGTCACGATGGCGGTTTGGCTGCCATTGAGGCTGGGTTTCGGGTGTCGGAGGGGGGGCCGATGCACGGCGCGCCAGGGTGTTGCACTAAACCGGTTGCGGTAGCCATGGAATGTGCCCGCCACAGGCGTCGCTTCCTCCAGCACCTGCGGTTGATACCCCTCGTGATGCACCGACGTGAGCAACCACAGGTCGTTGCAGGTGGGGTCCGGGTGGTCACACAGCTCAAGAAAATGGCCGCTGCCCAGCACCGGTTGATTACTTTTGCCCACGGCACGCTGGCGGTCGCGCCGATGCCGCTCCAGGCCCCTGTGCGCCAATTGCCGACCTCGCGCATGGTCGTTGAAACCAGCCGGGTAATGATAGTCCTCAAGGCGCTGCGTCGATGCAGGCCCGGCCTTGTCTTCCAGGCGCAGCGACGGATGCTCGAAGTCATGATCACGGCGCACCGTCAGCTGGGTACGGGTCTCCAGACGCACGCCGAACTGCCGGATAGCTCTTGTTTTGGTCAACTCGTGTGTCGAACAAAATCGCTGTGCAGCCAGGCGCCGAAACACCGTCTGGTCATCACCAAACACCAGCACGTGATTATTCGGACTATGGCGAAAGTGGTAGTGGATACCCTCCTCCTCGCACAACCGCTGGATAAAGTGCAGGTCGGTTTCCGCGTACTGAACGCAGAACGGACGGGGTGGGTAGGCCACGGGGCCCAGTTCGAAGGCATAGGCGTCCGCCAGAATGCCGTGGTGCTCAAGTACCGCCGCAATAATCTGCGGCACACTGCGTTGTTGGAAGATCCGCTGGTTGTGTCGATGGGCAAGGCACGCCAGGCGTGGTGCCAGGGTGAGACGATAGCGAGTGAGCCGAACGCCGGGCCCCTCACGGCCGATAGCATAGATGTGCCCATGCAGCCCCGCATCGGATTCGCCAAAGTCAAGGTAAGCCGGCTGGTGAAGCAGCGCCTCCAGATCCAGAGAGGGATTTTCGCTGACTAAATGCACGGTAATGAAGTAAGGCTGATCAAGGGCTTCTCGGCCTTTGAAAGCGAGTACCTGAAAGTCATTGTTTATGTCTGGAAGTATCAACTTGAAACGTGGCGCGGCAGATGTTTCAACCATCCCTAAGTTACCCGTCATCAATTATTTGACTGAAAGGCCTCCCCCCATCGGGCATTGATTGAACTGCCGGGAAAAAGCGCCTGAACCCAATAAATCTTAGCGACTTCAGGCGGAATTTGACCCTTTAAAAATAAAAAAGACGTTTCGCACAGCGTGGTCGGACGCGTCTTTTACAAAATAATAAATTCGTAGAATTCAATAACCTTCAACAACAAGAAACTTCTTACACCAACTCCAACCATACAACTAAACGATAAAGAAACGGCTGACACGTATTCAAGATATCAGCCACTTCTAATACTTTAGGCTTGCACGCATGCAGTCCCGAACAGACTGACGCTCAGCAGCGTTTCGGCCTCGCACTGTAAATGCACCGGCACTGTGCCACCCGGCATGACCACGGCCACCTCGCCGGCGTCAACCCAACCCGCGCGCCATGCCGCGCAGGCAACTGCACTGGCGCTGGTACCCGAGGACGCGGTAGGTCCTTCTCCGCGCTCAAACACCCTTGCGATGACCCGATTGCCTGAAGAATGTACGGCCCATTGCAGATTGACCCCAGCCGAACAAGGTTGGCCGCGTCCGCCTGGCGGCGCAAAGGCAATGGCCCGTAACGGCTCAAACAGTGCGGGCTGGTGCATCGACTGATTGTCCGGCAAGGCCAGGACATGCTCGACGAGCGTCACACAATGAGGATTGCCCACACGGACAAACTGGCTGACGGCCCATTGCGGATCGATCGCCGCCAGTGCAGCCACATGGCTGAAATCACATTGCCCCAGCGTTACTGCGTCAACACCGGCAGCGGCTACCGCTGCTGGCCCGAATTCCGGTTGCCCCAAGGCCAACCAGAAACCGGCAACCTGTTCAAAGCTCGCCGGCTGCGAATAGGTCGCCACCGGCGAGGCTGCATCGTGCTTGTCGTGATGCACGTGCAACTCACACCCCTGGGCCATCAAACCTTGATCCGTCAGCGCCTGGGAGAAAATCGTCAACCCGTTACCACTGCGTTCGGCGAGCGTGCCATCGGTATTGACGATCAACACGTCAAACGGCGGCGCAGACTGGAACGGCCCCACCAGCAAACCATCGCAGCGGTGCGCCTTGGCATTGCCCGCACGCGGTAACGTGCCCCACTCACACTCCGACGCAATCGCTGAGGCTGTCCATTCTTTTCGAGTGCTGGCAGCCAGGTTGGCGGACTCAGGCACTGCAATGCCTCTGCTGCGCAGATAGCCGGGGCTGACCACCCCGTAAATATTGCCCCGCGCGTCATAGAACAGCGTCATAGCGATGCCTTCACAAGAATATTCATCGACGTATTTCTCCGGTTGCTCACACACTTGGCAGCAGCGTATTACAGAAAGGCTGCACAGTGGGCAGTGGACTGGAAGGTGGTAATCCAACGCAAAAAACCTGGGGTTCATCCGTTCTCACGCGGATTACGCACCTTCCAGACCACCGCCGAAGAATCCGATAGCCTCTCTGTGTGGTCGCCACCGTCGAGGACGTTCCGCTCCTGTAACAATAAACCCGCACCAGGGTGTCGGGCCCTCGCTTGAAGGGAACCCGGCTCGCTCGACAGGGCCTGATGTGCAAGGATGTCGCGCCGGACATCGTTCGTTGAACGCAAAACCAAGGATTTTTCATGACTGCCATCCCCACCCCAGCGCCCGTGGTTCCCGGGCGGTTGGAACAAATGTCGACCCGTATCGCCTTTTTCATCGCCGGCTTCGGTATCGCAGCCTGGGCGCCGCTGGTGCCTTACGCCAAGGCGCGCGCCAATCTGAATGAAGGCACGCTGGGCCTGTTGCTGTTGTGCCTGGGCGTCGGTTCGATCATCGCGATGCCGATGGCGGGTGCACTCGCCTCTCGCTTCGGCTGCCGACGGGTACTGACGGCCGGCACGATCATGATCTGCCTGGCACTGCCGATGCTCGCCACGGTCAGTTCGATCCCCTTGCTGATAGCCGGGTTGTTCCTGTTTGGGGCGGGCCTGGGCACTGTGGATTCGACCGTCAACCTGCAGGCCGTCATCGTTGAACGCGCCAGCGGCAAAACCATGATGTCGGGCTTCCACGGTTTGTTCAGCCTTGGCGGCATCGTCGGCGCGGCGGGGGTTGCCGGGTTACTGGGGCTGGGCTTGTCGCCGTTGCAGGCGACCCTGGTGGTGATCGTCATCATGGCGCTTGCGTTGTTAAAGGCCGGGCCTCATCTGCTGCCCTACGGCAGCGAAAGCTCTGGCCCTGCGTTTGCCGTGCCACACGGTGTGGTGTTGTTTATCGGCTGCCTGTGTTTCATCGTGTTCCTGGCCGAAGGCGCCGTGCTGGATTGGAGCGCGGTGTTCCTCAGTGCAGAACGCGGTCTTGATGAAGCCTACGCCGGCCTGGGATACGCGGCGTTTGCCTTGACCATGACCGCAGGACGCCTGACCGGTGATTCGATTGTCCGCCGCCTGGGCGCCACCCGCGTGATCGTCATCGGCGGCGCGCTGGCCACAGCTGGCATGTTGCTTGCCACGTTATTGCCGGCCTGGGAAACCGCGCTGCTGGGGTATGCCCTGGTGGGTGCCGGCTGCTCGAATATCGTGCCGGTGCTGTACACCGCCGTCGGTAAACAAACGGTCATGCCGGAACATATCGCCGTACCGGCCATCACCACGCTGGGGTATGCCGGTATTCTCGCCGGGCCTGCAGTTATCGGGTTTATCGCCCACGGCAGCAGCCTGAGCACGGCCTTTGTGCTGATTGCGCTGCTGCTGGCCGGGGTGGCCGTCAGCGGTAAAATTCTCAAGGTGTAAAACGCTCAACCCACACAGCCAGGGTTTATCTGGCTTTGTGGGCTTCGTATTGTTCCAGCCAGCGTTCCAGGCTTTTGTTGCAAAGCCAGCCCTCGTGCCTGGGGCGCCCCAGCAAACGCATGTTGTTGGCACGTTCCAGCGAACGCAGCAGGCCTGGGCGCTCAATGATGTTCTTGGCGGTGTAGACGCAGTGTTCACTGTACTTTTTCTTCGGTAGCCCAGTCGCGGGCTCCAACAGCGGTCGGCCTTGCGAATCGAGGTCGTCAGGGTCACTCATCACGGTTTTGAGTTGGGTTATTTCCAGGTATTCAAACGTTTCAAAAAATACCGTGCGATCTTTGGGTATATCCCGCAATTGTTTGAAATAGCCCTGCAAAGCCTTTACGACCTCGGCGTTGCCCTGATCATGAAAAGGGTCCTGGCTGAAGGCGCCGGGGGAGCTGTTACCCAGCAACGCCGCAGCGGCTGCGTTCAGGCTGTCACGGGTGATGTACCCCGCACCGTCGATGATCGCGTCGTTCAGCAGCGGGCGGTTGAGAATTTCCCTGACCAGCAGGATCATACGGTCGCGCACCTTACTCTCCACTCAAGGTTTGAGCTGCGATCTGGCGCAACGATGCCTGCGTCAAACGGCCTTCCTTTAAAAAACCGTGCAGCTCGCCAAAGTGTTTCGCCAACTCGTCCGCCAGTTGGCTATCGGTGGAGTTCGGCCCCGGTGGTGTGGTGTTGGCGCGAACCGTGGGCGCATTTTGCAGGGCCTGCTGGCGCAACGAAGACAAGCCTCCACGCCACAGCATGGGCCGCTGCGACGGCAAATCTCGTGTTGTAAATGGCTCATCGCCGGGCGAATGAAAAACGCGGGGCGATGAAACCCGACATACCTCTGGCCCGTCCACGCCGATTGGCTGCGCGCGCAGTAATGCACCCTCAATCTTCATGCTTCATCTCTCGCCTTTTGCAGATCCATGCTTGCCTGAAAGTCAGTACCAGGGGGCCCTGAATCATCGATTCACCCTCTGGGTAGCAAGCAACGGATATGTGGTTAGCGCCACGCGATAGTTCCGGGTGGCAGGAGAATCCCCATAACAGCATGTAACACTGGATCACCCAGGTGTTTGCCCTCGCCACAGGGCGGTGAGGCTATTGAGCAGCGCGGCCCAACGGAAAGTGGGTTGCCTCAAACAGTGAGTGTCAGGACGGTTGGCAGGCTCTGGCGCAAGCAGCCCGCGGGCAAAATCATCTGCAACGGGCGCCTGGAATTTGTGCTGCCCCACGAACGCTTTCATGCGCAGCGTTTCAGCGGCGTACATCGTTGACAGGGCCATGCTGTTGCCCTCCTCGCCTGGCGATGTGGAGCAGGCAACCCCACGCCAGCCATTAACGGTGCACCGGCCCTCGGTCTGGCCGGATTGAAACGAAGATGAAGTCATGTCTGGCCCCTGGCTCGGCGTCTGAAAACAACCAGTACGATCGACGTCGCTGGTTACAACCTGTGTGGCGAATTCGCGCAAACAGTTCCTGACAAGGCTCAGGCAGCTCGGTAAGTACATGGAAAAAAGCCAAAAAAAATCGCTGCCCTTGAGCTGCGATTTTTCTTACACACGGCCGATCAGAAACCAACGCTGGCCTGCACGAAGAACGTACGCGGCTGACCGAGGTACAACCCGGCGTTGTTGTCACTGGAGCGCGTGTAGTGCTGCTGGTCGAAGAGGTTCTTCACGCCCACACCCAGTTTCAGGTTCGACAATTGCGCACCGAAGTCATACCCACTGCGCACGTTGACCGAGACATAACCGGGAATATCGCCGTACTGGCCGTCGGCGGTACCCTGGGTGATGTAGGTGGTGCCGGTACCCGGCGCACGTTGACCGGACTGGGCATAGACGTCCAGGTTATGGGTCCAGTGGTTGATGTCGTAGCGCAGGCCCGCCGTCACCACTTCACGGGAGTAGAGCGGCAGGTCGCGGCCCCTGAACGGCACATCACCCTCGGCGGTAGCCTTGGTGTAGGTAAAGCCCGCGTTGGCAGTCAGGCCGTCCAGACGTGGGTCCAGGTTCGACAGGTCGTAGTGAGCCGAGGTTTCGATACCCTGGTGCTTGGTGGCGCCGAGGTTGGTCCAACCCACGTCGTTGCTCACATATTGCAGCTCATCCGAGAAATCGATGTAGAACAGCGTCACTTCGCCGCCCCAGACGCTGTCGCTATAGCGTGTGCCGATCTCGTAGGTCTTGGCCTTTTCCGGGTTCAGGCCGTCGGCCGTCTGGTTGACGCGACCGCCCTGCCCGATCTGCGCGTACTGCAGGCTGCCGAATGAGGTTTCGTAGTTGGCAAAGACTTTCCAGGCATCGGAAATGTGGTACATCACGCTCAACGCCGGCAACGGCTCGTTACTGTTGATCTTGCGATTCTTTTCCACGGTGCGCACACCGTTCAGGGCGACCACCGGGCGGTCATGCCAATTGGTTTCAATGTGCTCGAAGCGAATGCCCGGCGTGACGGTCCACTTGCCGATATCGATTTTGTTGTCGATATAGAACGCGTTGGCCACGGTACCGCCGGTGCGATCCTGGTAAACATGGCCGTCATTTTGACCGCCCGGCGTCGGCACGTTGTTGACCAGATTGAGGCTGCTGGCCTGTTCATGCATGCCTTCTTTGAGGTAGCGATAACCGACGCTGACCTCCTGGGTGCTTGGCCCTGCGTCGAACACATGGGACACCCGCGGCTCGATGCCGAAGGTGTAGTAGCTGCGCGGGTAGGAACTGATGGTCTTGAGGTCGCGGTTGGCAATGTTGCTGCCACGGAAGCTGTCGATGTAATAAGTCAGCACTTCGGCCTGGGTACGGTCGTCGATCTGGCGGATGTACTTGAAGGACACATCCTTGCGGCGGCCGCTGAAATTGTCCCAATCGCGCACCGATTGATACGGGTTGGCGTCAAACTGCTTCTGGGTCAGGCCGCCGGGCATATCGGCATTGGCATTGTAATAGTGGAAGTTCAGCGAGAAATCGTCTTGATCGGTCGGCGCCCAGTGGGTCTTGAGGATCACGTCGTCGATGTCGTTGGCGTTATTGCTGTTGCGGTAGCCGTTGCCATTTACCCCGGTATACAGCAAGGCCACACCCATGCCGTTATCGGCGGTACCGCCGACAAAAGCGTTGTCGACGTGCTTCCAGCCGCCGTGGGCGGAGGTTTCCAGGGTGGTGCCGACTTCACCCGAGGCTTGCTCCGGAATCGCGCGGGTCACGAAGTTGATCACGCCCCCCACGTTCTGCGGCCCATAACGCACGGAACCGGCGCCGCGTACCACGTCGATGCTGTCCAGGTTACCGGCAGAAATCGGCGCCATCGACAGTTGCGGCTGCCCATACGGGGCGAACGCCGCCGGTACGCCGTCAATCAATACGGTGGAGCGTGGCGACAGACGTGAGGTCAGGCCACGCACGCCGACGTTGAGGGAAATATCGCTGCCACCGGTGCCGTTGGCCTCTTGCACCTGCACGCCAGGGACGCGGCGCAGCACATCACTGATATTCATCGCCCCCTGCTCCACCATGGCTTCACGGCGGATCACGGTACGTGCGCCCGGATGGTTCTGCACCACCTGGGCATCGGCATCGCCCAGCCAGTCGCCGACCACTTTGATATCCGTGACGCCCAGCTCCAGCGGCGAACCGGTTTCACCCGTGCCGCCGTGCAGTGGGCGAAGGGTCACGGAACCGGCATCGATCCGGTAATCCAGGCCGCTGCCCTGGAGCAATTGGCGCAGGGCCTGCTCGGGCGACAGGTTGCCGTCCACTGCAGGCGCTTGTTTGCCTGCCACCATGTCAGGGCTGAAGAACACTTGCAGGGAAGTCTGCTGGCCCAGTTGACTCAGCGCAGCGCCCAGCGGTTGGGAGCGAATATGGATGCCGTCGGCCGCATAGGCCGCAGGCAGCGCGGAACTGACCGCAAGCGCCAGCGCCAGGGGCGCCCAGCGGGAGACTTTAGTGTTGTTCACGACAAGTTTTTTCACGTCGAACCTAGTCCTGTGATCGCAAGAATGTGCGGCTGTTAATGCAAACCAGTTGCAGTTGCAGAAGAAGACGAAGAACTCGAAAAAAACCTGAATGTCAGCGTGAAATAATTTCCTGGCTGCCGTCCGGCAAGGCGCGTACGGCCACTGGCAGGATATGCGGCAGCGCTTTGAGCAGCGCGTCCGTGTCGCTGGATTTGAACACGCTGGTCAGCCGCAGATTGCTCACCGCCGCCGTGTTGACCCGCAACGGCTGCTCGCGATAGCGTGATACTTCCCGCGCCACTTCGCCGAGGGTGGCGTTGTTGAACACCAACTTGCCCGTGCGCCAGGCTGTCAGGTCATCGGCATTCACCGCATACGCCGTAACGACTTGCCCGGCAGAATCGACATGGGTGCCGAGCCCTGCCGTGAGCATCACGACCTGATCCGACGCTCGCCCCTGCACCTTGACCGTGCCGGCCTCGACCACCACGCGGGTCTGGTCGTCATCGCGGCGCACATCAAAACGCGTGCCCGTGACTGTGACCTGCCCCGCACCGGCGGCCACGACAAACGGGCGGCTGGTGTCGTGCTCGACGCTGAACATGGCTTCGCCCTGTTTGATGTCTACGCCGCGTCGGCCCTTTTCATAGTGCACCGCCACCACGCTGCGGCTGTTCAGGTCCATCACTGAACCGTCGGGCAATGCCACTTGGCGATGCTCGCCCAAGCGCGTGCTGAACTCAGCGCTGTAGGGTCTGGGATGATCAAGCCCGCTGAACAGGCCAAGCCCTACGGCGATGGCCACCGCACTGGCAGCCACCGCGTAACGCACCATCGCGCGACGTTTGGGGCGTTCGACCGGGTCCTCACACAGTGCCTGCAAACGCGCCGTGGGCACGAGGTCCGCGGTGCTCCACAGGCCTTGCAGCACCTCAAATTCGTATTGATGCTCAGGCTGCTCGGCACACCACGCATCAAAACGCTGTTGTTCTTCGGGGCTCAACTCGGCGTCTTGCAGGCGTACAAACCATTGCGCGGCTTCGTCGCGAGCACGGCTATCCATCGTGGAAGATCCTGTTTCAAAACGGGCAGAGTTCATGGGGCCATGGCGTCCAGGCGGTCGCGCAGATGCCGCAAGGTGCGGATCATATACTTTTCCACCATGTTTTTAGACAGGCCCAGGCGGATGGCGATTTCCTGCTGGGTGAGGCCCTCGATTTTCTGCCAGATAAATATCTTGCGACAGTTAAGCGGCAACTCGGCCAAGGCCCGCTCGATGGAGTCGGCCAATTGGATCGCGTGCATGACATGCTCCGGGTCGCCGCTGTGGGACGAACGCTGATCAATGGCGTCCAACGCCAGCGCCTCTCGCCGGTCTTCGCGGCGGTATGCGTCCACCGCGATGTTGCGCGCCGTTTGATGCAGATAGGCGCGCGGTTGCTCAACGTCGCTCGAACGCGACTCAAGCACCTTCACGAAGGTGTCGTGCGCCAGGTCTTCGGCCTGCTGACGGTTTCTCAGACGGCGTGTCCAGGTTCCGATCAACTCTTCGTAATGCTCGAAAAAGCCTGTTCTGCGGGGCGGCTGAGGAATCATCGCGTGAGCACTGGAAGGCGGGGCGTGAATAGTAATGTTTCCTATTAAGCGGAGCAATTGCTTCCCGTCGCCCACCGTATTGCGTTGCAACTAAAGATGACCGGCCGCCTGTTTGAGTCGGCTCAGCTTCTCTCGGCTGCCACACACACTCATCTGGCACCATTTGCGTTGTTTACTTTTGGAGAGGTCGAGAAATATCCAATCGCAATCGGTACAACTGCAGCTCCTCAACGCGTGAAGCTGGCTCGATACCAGCAGTTGCGTCGCGTCTGTGGCCAGGCGCGCTATCAGCATCGACGTCAACTCTTGCGCAGAGGTGCAGGTGCGCCAGCCCCACGCGGGCACCCCGTTGATGGCGCGCAACACTCGCCACGCCGTGCCCTGCTGGTAGTGCAGATTGATCTGCTGTAATGCCTCATCGGTGACAGGTTGGCGTAATGACAGCGTATGGAAAACGCCGTACAGAAGCTCTCGGAAGGCAATAATGGCGTCCAGGTCTGGCTGGAAGGAAATAGCCGAGTCAACCACCAGAGGGGTGTAGTCAGCGTACTCTTGCTCAGAGAGCAAAGAGGCGTGTAATGCCCACTCCATGAAGAACTTGAAACTGGTGAGTCGTTCTTCCCGAACCTTGAGTGCGGAATGCGGCCTGCGACCATTGGTGGTATTGATGAAGTCCAATACCCGGGCCCCGCCGATCAGCCGGATTGATTTTGCAGTGCCCGTGAAATGTGTCATTCCAACTCCCGAAAGAACCTGCATGCTCCGCCCTGGCAGAGAATACCTCGTTTCCTGGAGTCGAAGTCACCGCCCCGCGGCTAGAAGACCAATGGCTGAACGGGGTCCTCCGCACGCGCCATCCAGTCAAGAATAATGCCGACCGATTGTTCAACCGACATCACGTCAGTCGGCAAATGCACTTCAGGAAACAACGGAGTGTCGTAGTTCGAATCAATCCCCGTAAAGTTCTTGAGCAGGCCCGACCGCGCCTTTTTATACAAACCTTTAGGGTCTCGCTGTTCAGCAATTGCCAGTGGGGCGTCCACGTGAACTTCTACAAAATGCTCGTTGCCAATAATCGAGCGGGCGTAATGCCGACTGGCCGATGACGGCGAGATCAGCGCGACAATGACAATAAGTCCCGCCCCCACCATCAAACCCGCCACCTCCGCGACCCGTCGAATGTTTTCATCCCGGTCGCTGTCGGTGAACCCCAAGTCACGACACAGCCCCCTGCGTACCGAGTCGCCATCAAGGATGCAGGTAAACCGGCCTTGGGCCCGCAAGGCAATATCCAGCGCATTGGCAATGGTCGACTTCCCGGAGGCCGAGAGCCCCGTCATCCAAATGACCCTGGGTTTCTGCTTCATTCGCGACTGGTCGACACGCTCGTGATTGAACGCAAACCCATGCAGGTTCTGTTGTGGATCTTGCGCAAAATAGCTCATGGCCGCTCACCCTCCGTCAGCGAAACAGGCTGTTTGCCCAACATTAACACCATCACGCATTGCAAAAACAGAAGCAGTGAAACCACCCAATAGACTGTCGAGAACGAGCCCGTCAGGTCTTTTGACAGCCCGCCCAGAAAGTTACCGCACACGCCACCCAGGCCAATCAGCACATTGGCAATGCCAAATGCCTGCGTCAGTCGGTTGACCGCAACGATTTGTCCGATATAGCTGGGGACCAGCCCAAAGATGGGGTAGAACGCCAGCGCAAACAAAAAAGCCGCCAAATAGAACAACGCGATAGCGTTAAAACTGAACACCAGCAGGGCTGCCAGGCCCGCGCTTAGAAAGCACATGGCCAAGGCCGCCCTGGCACCCACTTTGTCCGCCACCCACCCCACCAAAAAACCTGACGCCATCCCCACAGCGCCGATCGTCGTCCAGATAAACCCTGCGTCCTGTACCGAAACGCCTAATTCATCGCGAAGGTAAGGTGCCAGATAAGTCTGAAACGGCAGCAGTGCCATCCCATTGAGAAAGGCGATGCCCCAGATCAGGTACAGCGAACGGCTCAGCCATGGCGTCTGGCCGTCGAGCGACCGCGAGCGCTCACCTGAAAAACCAGCCGTCTGGTCAGCCCCCCTGTTACGCAACAGAAACCAGGCCACGACACAGAGGCCCAATGACACAAGGCCGGCCGTTAGCCAGATTGAGCGCCAGCCACCCTGCAAGGTGAGAAATGACACCAGTAACCCGTTGATAAACACGCCGTAGCTGGTGCCACTGGAGATCAGCCCCATAACCCGGGAGCGATTACCTGGGCTAAAACCCTTGGTAACGATTTCTGCCAGCGGGATGTAAACCGAAGCGGAGCAGCCTCCCAGCAATATCAACAACCCACCCGACAACCAAATAGTGTCGCTGACGCTTAAGCCCAGGAGGGCCAGAGACGTCACCACGGTGGACACCAGGCTGATTTTCCAACCTTCGAAAAAACGACTGATGTAACTGGTGACCGAAGAAAACAGCAGGAAACCTATTTGCGCGCCCCCGGTGATCAAGCCCACAGTGGTGTAGTCAAAGCCGATATCTCGGCGCATATCAACGACCAGGTTGGCGAACAAATAAACGCCGAACCCGTAGGTGCTGGCCACAAACCCTGTCAGTACGACTGCCAACACCACGCTGTCCAACACGCGAGGATTATTCTGCACGAGTGTGCTCATCATGACGCCCTCACACGGCGCGGGCGGTGTGGATGACAAAATCACAATCCATCCCGTCGAAGACAGGCTGAAAATCACCGTATTCCTTATGGGCAGAGAAGCCGCTGGCCCGAATCTCGTCGGCCAGGTCCGCTGGCAATAACGGATACACTTTCAGGCTGTAGCGTTGTTTATCGTCAAAGTCGTAAATGAACTCACACACCTGTGCATCGACCCTTCCCAGGCTGACCGACGCGCTGGCACCGCAGTAATAATAATTGCCGCTGGATTTGAAGTTGCCCGCGCGAATAGCACGGAAATTACGCTGATCAACAATCAACACACCGCCTGGCTTGAGCAAGGCCCTGAACGTGCGCAGCACGCTTATACGGTCGCTGGCCTCAAACACATGGCACAGTGAACTGCCCAGGCACACCACGGCATCGAACGTGCCCAGCATGTCCGGGTCGAGCTCAAGCCACTCCTTGTGGTGGGATTCAATTGCCAATTGACGCTCAAGAAAGTTTTGTCGGGCTTTGTTCAGCATCGTGCCGCTACCGTCCGTAGCGACCACCTCGAAACCTGCCTGCTTGAGTTGCACGGCATGAAAACCACTGCCCGTGGATACATCGAGCACCGATTTCACTCCGTGACTTTTCAGCAACTGCTCAAAGAACCCCTGTTCGCCGGCCTTTCTTTTTTCCCAATCAATCAACGCGTCCCAGCGCTCGACAAAGTCCGGCGAATACTGCGTTGAGTAATGGGCTACTTCCTCGTGTTCATACCCCAGAATTTGACTCATGGCACACCGCCCCTAGCCGATTGAATTTTTGAAAGACAGGTACTTTCCCGCCAACTCCCGAGCACAGTCCGCAGACTGCCGAACCGACATGATGTCCTTGGAGTACCCCAGCATCGTCTGCATGATTGCCATGCACCTGGGGTTGAAGGTGACCGAGCCGTCACAATGGATTTCGTCGATACCATCGTGGCTTTGGCAAATGCTGTTGAGGCGCACCGCGTCGTCGTAGGGGCACTCGTCGGAGAAGTGCACCTTGATGCGTCCATCCTGAAGCCAGACCGGATAGCCCCCCGGAAGCCCCAGCGGGCCTGGCGCGTGCACCAGTACCGGTGTCGGTGAGAACAGCCCTTCGATCACAGTGACCGCGGAACACGCGGTTAGAAACTGCCCATCAACCCCGCCCAAGCGCCGAAACTCGGATTTCACCGTCGAAAAAATCACCTCATTAGACAGGCGAGCGACCTCACGCCGGCCGCGAACCTCATACAGCAAGCGATAGCTGGCACGCGTGGGCAGGCCGCCGCGTGGCACGTAGTGGCTGAAATAATGCTGGGCGTACAGCATCACTTCCACCTCAGCGGGAGAGCACTTCAGCAACCGCGCGATGGAAAAACGCACGGCCGGAATCAGGTTGGCGACATTGCCCACGCCGATATCAGGGGCCAGCCCGACCCTGGCCAGGATCGGATTGACGGCATCGGGAAAGGCCGCATTGACGGTCAGGGTGGCGATACCGGAGGCCTTCACGGCTTGCATCAAGTCATGCATCAATGTCAGGTGCATGGGTAGCCAGGGACCGAACTGTGCCTGGTCAAGCTGCTCGAACGAGCGTTTGGGCAACCCGGTGATCACTCGCCAGGACTGCAACGAGGCGCAGTTCACGATGATGTCCGGGGCGTGCTCCCGGAGTACCTGGGTAACGCTGCCGATATCGGTCAAGTCAGCGATCACCGGCGAGATAGCAACATACTGTTCCAGTTGTGCGCACGCCAGCGTAATTAGGTTGCACAGCCTGATGGTCGCTTCTTCGTTGCGCCCCAGCACGACAAACTCGAACCTGTTCCTGGGCGCCAGAATCTTGAGAATTTGCAGGCACAAGTTACCGGCGCCCACCAACAGCAACTTTTTCTTCGGTATGGACTGGTTCATCGTGGGTAGGCTCCGTTATCAACCGGAATAACCTTGCCGGTCATATGCCGAAAACCATTACCGACCAACAGCAGGATGACCTCGGCCACACCACTGGGCAGGATCGGGTCCTTGAGAATTTCCTGGCGTGCGTACTCCGCCCGCCGATATTCAGGAATGGTGTCGTAGATGGCGGTGTCGTGAATCAGTGCCGGCGATACTGCGTTTACCCGCACAAAAGGCGCGAAGTTCCAGGCATTGGCCTTGGTCAAGCCGATCACGGCAGCCTTGGTGGCGCCGTACAGGGCATCACAACTGCCCACTTCCCCTGCCACTGAGGTGATATTGACGATGCTGCGCGGCGCTTCGTGCTTCATTTCGCGTTCGGCGAAGTCTTTGGAAAGATAAAGTAATGCTTTGAGGTTAACGTTAAGCATTTCGTCCACTTCGTTATCGGAATAGGCGTAAATACTTTTGCCGTGATACAGCCCTGCATTATTAACTAACCCATAGAGCGTGGAATGACGCTCATACAGGCTTGGAATAAAGCCCTTGATCACAGCATCATTGGCAAGATCGGCAACATGAGCCTCCAATACACTCGCACCGTAAGTCTGTTGCAGCCTGTTAAGGGCGTCCGCGTCCTTATCCACGGCAATGACAAAGTAACCTTCAACAATCGCCCGCTCCAGGGTTGCCCGACCAATTCCATTGGCGGCACCGGTAATAACCAACTTTTTCATGCCCTGCTCCCTATTGACAGAACTCGTTCATGCGCGCGTAAAAAACCCGGTGATAGTCATACATCGCTTTTAACGCGGGTATAGTGTCGAGTTCCTCTTTAGTAGCGTAAGGCTTACTCGATGGAATAATGCATTCACTGTTTTCTGCTGCGACGTGCCAACTTCTCCAGGTTTTCCATTGGGGTGGGCACTCGCGCTTCCACACCATGGCTTGCGGCAGGAATTCAATATCCAAATAGTCACACAGCTTGCCAATCACCCGTTGCGGATCTGCCGCCAGGTCATCAGCATTAATCACATAGGGCACTTTGCCGGTAAGTTTAGTGACCACACAAAATATTTCGTACAAGGCTTTATGCCCAATGGCCTGCAACGGCATGTTGGGGTGTACGCGATAATGCGAAAGAATGCTGCTGGCGGGCTCGCGAACAAGAAAGATATTGTCTTGTTGCGCCAGAAACTCCACGTCAACTTTCAAGTGATCGAGGCAGTGATAACACATGTCTTTATGAAATACGTTGGCCGTTTCCCTGGTCTTTACCAGTCGCTCTTTTATTGCCTGATAAGTGGTGGGGAAACTGTGATCCCATTCATCCGACGGGATTTCAGAATCGGCAGAAAATGCCATATGGGCAAACGGCTCGTGGAAGACTTCGAAGTCTCCGCGCTCGATAAACACGCGTTCCAACACCGTGGACCTGGAACGGGGGTGCGCCCATAACCCGACCATCTTGTTCATACCAGCACCCCGTAGTCGGCCGCCATGATCGTATTGAGGGAGCGGCTGAAAGCGTGCACAGGGGGGCAGAGTCGCGTGCAGAAATCGGCCAGGCGCCGGTGCGCACTGTTGGCCTCATTGCAGGTGTTGATAAAAGCCTCATGGTTGCAAAAGTCATAAGGCTCGATGCCGTCCAGAAAGTAGGCTTCGCAGAAATATGGAATACGCAACAACTTCGCAAGTGTCGAAGCTGGCGGCTTCAAGGGTTCCCCCGCAGGAAACACCGGTTTACCGCGACTTTCGCGCTCAACCAAAAACTCAACCACTTCCGGCGTCAGCGTGTAGCACGTCGCCAACAAGCCGGTCTTCTCCAAGTGCCAGCAGTGCTTGTTGCCACGCTCGTCGACATCGACTTTTATGCTGGAAAGCAGGGTTTTAACCGGCGCGGCTGACGCCGAGACCAGCGCCTGTACCTGCTCATAAACCAACAACTCGGCCCAGCGCAGGTCCTCCGGGCTCAACGCCAAGCCACGCTCGGCCACTTGTAACGCAAACTCGGGCTGACAGGCAAAGCGCCCGATCATGAATGTGATCACATACTGGCAGTGGCGGGTGTCGACACCCTTGCTGCGTGCAGTCACCCTTGCACGTTCTATGGCCTCGATGCCTGCCTGGAACTGCGCAACCGTGAAGCAGAAGGTGATGTTCACTGAGCTGCCTTGCGCCACTAAATGCTCAACCGTCGCAAGGCCCTCCAGGCTTGCGGGGACCTTCACCATCACATTCGCAGCCAACTGACGCAGCGCCACTCCCCTGGCAGTCATGCGTTCAGCGCAGCGCACATCGACAGGATCGACTTGCGCGCAAATCCAGCCTTCACGCTGGCCGGATTGAACCCAGCGCTGCTTCAGATCCGAAGCGCCCTGCACGATCACTTCGTCGTACAGCTTCCTGCGCAACTCTTGGGGCGCCAGCTGGGCGAGATTGAACCGCGACAACCAATAGTCACGCTTTTCAAGAATCACCGCCGTTACCAGACGAGGGTTTGTCGTTACATTACTGAACCCGCCGGGTTGCGCAAACGTGTCGGGCATTAACTGTTCGATGGAACTGAAGGCTGCGGGGTATTTCTCAAGCAAGTGTGTCTTGTAAGGTAGATAGACGGCCGGCGACGAATCCCACCACACCTCCGACCGTTGATCATTACTCTTTAGTCGCTCTGTATAACCTGAAATCTTCACAGCGCCTCCTCCTTGAGTAGTCATATCACGCCAGTAACGTACGTAATTCGCGCATATCGGAAAAAGGTAACGCCCCGGCATCGGCCAACACTGAATGTCGGTCCACTGGCCCAAAACCCAACACACTTATATTGGCTGCAACCGCCGCGTGAATACCGGCAACACTGTCTTCAATAACCCTTGCATCAAGGGGGTCGACGTTATAAGCAGCGCACGCCGTTAAAAACACCAAGGGGTCTGGTTTCCAACGGCCTAGTTCGTAACAACTGAATATGCGCCCCTCAAAATAAGACAACAGTCCCGTGAGGCGTAAACAGTGCTCTATTTTATTAAGGGGCGCACTGGAGGCTACGCAAAAAGGCAGCGTCAGACTTTCCAGCACTTCATGGATTCCATCGGTAGGTTTTAACTGCGCAGTCAAAGCGACGCGTGCATGCTGACGAAAAGTTTGTTCGAATTGACTGTCCAGGCAAATATTCAAGCGCTGTTCTGCTTCACGTAAGCAGTCGGCAATCTTGCGCCCACGAAAGCGCTCAATGAATTCTACTGAGTCAAGCCCCTTAGCCTCTGGCGCGTCACGACGTGCTTGTTCATTCAGCAGGGAAATCAATACAGGCAGGGTGATTTCTTCGCTTTGCACTAATACACCGTCGCAATCGAAGATCACTAACTTAGGCACGCCCACGCGGACAGGCGCTGCCTCCTGAACTGGTAGTTCCCCTATAAAGGCCAATGGGTGCATAGGCATCTCTTATAGGTATATCCGCGATGACTTCTGAACTACCAGCGGAGCACATTGATGAGTGCCTATAAGACCCTCAGGGCAATAACCTGTCAAACGATTTTTAGTGGATTATTAATTACTTTTAATTATTTATAACGTGTTTTTTATTCCGATAAAGGCGACGCCACCATGGGGAAACCCATTTGAGCTAGCTGAACTTCTACCGACGCGTGTCAGTCAGCACAAAGGACTCTCATAAAACGGTGGGCGGGCAATGCAGATCTCCTTGCAGCAACAAGTGGCCCTGGTCACCGGCGCCAGCTCCGGCATCGGCGCAGGTGCGGCCAAGGCGTTGGCCGAGGCCGGGGCGGCCGTGGTGCTTAACTACAATTCTCAGGCGGCGCCGGCGCAAGCCCTTGCCGCTCAGATCAACGCAGGCGGCGGGCGAGCGATTGCCATCGGTGGCGACGTGTCCAAAGAAGCCGACGTGGAGCGTTTATTTGCCCAGACCGTCGAGGCCTTCGGCCACCTGGACATTCTGGTGGCCAACTCGGGCCTGCAAAAAGACGCCAATCTGGTCGACATGACCCTCGATGACTGGAACACCGTGATCGGCGTCAACCTCACCGGCCAGTTCCTGTGCGCCCGCGCCGCCGTACGGATCTTCAACCGCCAAGGCATTCGCGATGGCGTCTCGCGGGCGGCCGGCAAAATCATCCACATGAGTTCGGTGCACCAGGTCATCCCGTGGGCCGGGCATGTGAATTACGCGGCCTCCAAGGGCGGCGTGGAGATGCTGATGCGCACCCTCGCCCAGGAAGTCAGTGAACAGCGCATCCGCATCAATGGCATCGCGCCAGGGGCGATTCGCACGGCAATCAACCGTGCGGCCACGGAAGGCGCGGCTGAAAAAGAATTGCTCAAGTTGATTCCCTACGGCCGCGTAGGCGACGTGGAAGACGTGGCCAATGCGGTGGTCTGGCTGGCCAGTGATGCCTCCGACTACGTGGTGGGCAGCACCTTGTTTATTGATGGCGGCATGAGCCTTTATCCGGAGTTTCGTGGCAATGGTTGATTTCAAGAACGAACCCCAAAGCGCCATCGATGCCCACGGCATCATCGGCGATATGCGCAGCGCAGCACTGGTGAACGATAAAGGCAGCATCGATTTTTTCTGCTGGCCGGAATTCGACAGCCCGTCGGTTTTCTGCTCGCTGCTGGACACGCCCGAGGCTGGTGCTTTCCAACTCACCCCCGACCTGCCCAACGCGCGCCGCGAGCAAATCTACCTGCCCGACACCAATGTGCTGCAAACCCGCTGGCTGAGTGATGAAGCGGTGGTGGAAATCACTGACCTGCTGACCGTCAGCGAAGACGTCGACGAACTGCCGCTGCTGATTCGCCGCGTGCGTGTGGTCAGCGGCGAAGCCACCCTTCACCTGCGCTGCGCCGTGCGCCATGACTATGCGCGCGCGCCGACCCAGGCGAAGGCCGATAACGGTGGCGTGCTGTTTACGGCTGACGGCCAGCCCGGCCTGCGCCTGGTCGGCAGCCATCCGCTGAACCTCGAAGACCAGGCGGCAGTCGCACGCTTTAGCCTGAGCCAGGACGAAGGCGCCGAGTTTGTCCTCGGTGGCGCCGACGACCCGCGCGTCACCAACGACTGCACCGACCTGTACCTGGAACGCACCCTGAAGTTCTGGCGCGGCTGGATCGCGCAATCCAATTACCGTGGGCGCTGGCGCGAAATGGTCAACCGCTCGGCGCTGGCCTTGAAGCTTTTGACCTCGCGCAAACACGGCGCGATCATCGCCGCCGCCACCTTCGGCCTGCCCGAGTCTCCCGGCGGCGAACGCAACTGGGACTACCGTTACACCTGGATCCGCGACGCCTCGTTCACCGTCTACGCGTTTATGCGCCTGGGCTTTGTCGAGGAAGCCAATAGCTACATGCGCTGGCTCAAAGGCCGGGTCAGCGACTGCTGCGGGCAGCCGACCAAAATCAATATCCTCTATGGCATCGATGGGCGTCAGCAACTGCCGGAAACCACACTCGACCACTTGAGCGGGCATGGCGATGCCAAGCCGGTGCGCGTCGGTAATGAGGCATTCGACCAGATCCAGTTGGATATCTACGGCGAGCTGATGGACGCGGTGTACCTGGTCAACAAATACGGCGAGGCGATTTCCCATGAAGGCTGGAAGCACACGGTGGAAGTGGCCGACCAGGTCTGCGAAATCTGGAACCAGAAAGACGTGGGCATCTGGGAGATGCGCGGCGAACAGCATCACTTCCTGCATTCGCGGCTGATGTGCTGGGTGGCGCTGGACCGCGCGATCCGCCTGGCCTCCAAACGCTCGCTGCCGGCCCCATTTGCACGCTGGGACCAGACCCGCCAGGCCATCTACGCCGATATCTGGAGCAACTTCTGGAACGAAGAGCGCGGGCACTTTGTGCAACATATCGGCAGCACCGCGCTGGATGGTTCGATGCTGCTGATGCCGCTGGTGCGCTTCGTCGCGGCCACCGACCCGCGCTGGCTGTCGACCCTGGAAGCGATCCAGAAAAGCCTGGTGCGTGACGGCATGGTCTATCGCTACCGCAACGACGACAGCCAGATCGACGGCCTGCAAGGTACCGAAGGCGCCTTTACGGCCTGCTCGTTCTGGTACGTCGAATGCCTGGCCCGCGCCGGCCAGGTGGAGAAAGCCCACCTGGAATTCGAACAACTGCTGCGCTACGCCAACCCGCTGGGCCTTTACGCCGAAGAATTCGACAGCCAGGCCCGTCACTTGGGCAATACGCCCCAGGCGCTGAGCCACTTGGCGCTGATCAGCGCAGCGACTTTTCTGGACCGCAAGCTCAGTGGGGTAAAGACCGTGTGGCAACCCTGAGGCGGGCTGGGCACAATGGCCAGACCCGTCGTTGGGTTGTGCGCAAAACATGGAGGTAGAGGTGGAGCGGCATCCTTTAGTCAAAATCGTTGATCGCGATCCGGTTGTCGCGACACTGGCGCCATGAGCGGATTTCCTACCCTCAAAACCCCACGCCTGCGCCTGCGAGAACTGCAAGTCACCGACGCCCCCGCGCTGTTCGCCATCCACGCCGATGCCGCGAGCATGCGCTGGTTCGGCGCCGACCCCATGACTGACCTCGCCCAGGCCGAAGCCCTTATCGACACCTTCGCCCAGTGGCGCACTCACCCCAACCCAGGCACCCGCTGGGGCCTTGAACACCAAGGCACATTGATCGGCAGTTGTGGCCTGTTCAGGTGGAACTGCGCCTGGAACAGCTGCGCTTTGTCCTGCGAACTGGCGCCTGCTGCTCGCGGGCAAGGTTTGATGCGCGAAGCCTTGCAGGCCATGCTTGATTGGGGCTTTGAGCATATGCAGTTGCATCGGGTAGAAGCGATGGTGCATCCGCAAAACTCTGCTTCGCTAGCGCTATTGAAACGCCTGGGTTTTAAAACCGAAGGCACATTGCGAGAGGCCGGATTCTGGAATGGCCAGCGGCATGACCTGACAGCACTGGGATTATTGGTGCGCGAGTGTCCAGACAAGTCAGAATATTGCCTTCGATCGTTCGATCTCCCGTCACAGCGTTCGACTAAAGTTTTTCACTTTTAGCCAGCTACGAGAAGACCGTCATGACCCCACTCGCCCCACTGCTCTACGTGCGCACCTCCATGCTCGACGTGGCCTATGAAGCCCACGGCCCCGAAGGCGGTGCGCCGATTATCCTGCTGCACGGTTTCCCCTATGACCCGCGTGGCTACGATGACATCGCGCCGGTGCTGGCCGAGCGTGGCTACCGTGTGCTGGTGCCCTACCTGCGCGGCTATGGCCCGACGCGGTTTATCAATGCGCAGGTCATGCGCTCCGGCCAACAGGCGGCGTTGGCCAAGGATTTGCTGGATTTCATGGATGCCCTGCACATCCCGCAAGCCACATTGGCGGGTTTTGACTGGGGTGGCCGCGCCGCGTGTATCGTCGCCGCGCTGTGGCCCGAGCGGGTACGTGGGTTGGTGACGGGAGATGGCTACAACATTCAGGACATCGCCCATTCACTCAAGCCGCGCGCGCCCGACACAGAGCACCGCCTGTGGTATCAGTTCTACTTTCACACCCAGCGTGGCGTGGACGGTTTGACCGCCAATCGCCGCGAGCTATGCGAGCTGCTGTGGACGCTGTGGTCGCCGACCTGGGCCGCAGGGCCGAGCCTCTACGCCAAGACCGCGCCGTCGTTTGATAACCCGGATTTTGTCGAGGTGGTCATTCACTCCTATCGCCATCGCTTCATGTACGCCCCCGGCGACCCGGCGCTGGAAGCCATCGAGCAGGCACTGGCGCTGCAGCCGCCGATTTCGGTGCCGAGCATCTCGCTGTGCGGCGCCGATGATGGCGTCGGCCCGGCCCCGGTCGAGGACGACGATGTGGCGTGCTTCAGCGGCGTGTATCGGCGTCAGGTGTTGCCGGGGGTTGGCCACAATGTGTTTCAGGAAGCGCCGCAGGTGACCCTTGAGGCGCTGTTTGAACTACTCGACAGAACCTGAGAGCGCCGCCGCGATCCTGAAGCTGAAGACACTGCCCTGCCCCACCACGCTTTCTGCCCAAAGCGAGCCGCCGTGGGCTTGGACGATGCCATGGCAGATATACAAGCCCAGGCCGCTGCCATTGGGGTTGCCCTCGCGGGACGTCCAGTAGCGCTCGAAGATGCAGGGCAACTGCGCCGCGCCGATACCGGCGCCATTGTCACACACGCGAAACAGCACATCGTCGCCTGCTGCCTGAGCAATCACCTCGATCGCCCCGCCCAGGCCAGTGAACTTCAGGGCATTACTCAGCAGGTTTGAAAACACTTGGAACAGACGCTCAGGGTCGGCCTGCACGCACAGCCCTGGCTGGGTCCGCCACGTGAGGTTGACGCCCTTGGCCGCTGCCAGCGGGTGCCACATCAACCCGAGCTGCTCGAGCGTGGGCGCCACGTCCACCGCTTGCAAGGCGACCTGGTAGCGCCCCGCTTCAATGCGGGAAAGGTCGATCAAGTCCGTCAGCAACGTGTTCATACGCGCGGTCGCGGTTTGCATGGTTTGAATCGCGGTGTTCAAGCGAAGGGTGGCTTTGGTGTCGTCGGCGGGCATCATCTTGTGCATCATGCCGCATTGCATCAGCAGGATCGTCAGCGGGCTGCGCAGGTCATGGGAAACCACCGCCACCAGCTCATCCCGCGCCCGCACGGCTGCATGCTCGCGCTGTACCTGGCGCGCCAGGTCATGCTCCAGGGCATTGCGGCGCAGGCTCTCCACGGCCTGTAACTCCGAGGCCGACCATTGCAGCGCCTTGCCGTCGACCTGCTGTTTCCATAGGGCAAATGACTGACGCGGGCTTAACGCCGCCGCACCCGCCTCGCTGTGTTTGATCGGTTCGCCACTCCACTGCACGGTGGTTTTGACCTCAGGGCGGAACCACATCACTGCGTTGTCCGTAGGCTTGGGCAGTCGCAAGGCTAATAAGCCGCTGGCGAAGGCCTGGCAGGCGGCAGCCGGCGGGAAGTCGGCGGACAATTGGTGGCTGGCGACCACGCCTTTACCCTGCTGCTGAATCCACGGGTACAGCGCGCGAATGTCAGCCTCGCTGGGGCAAACGCCAAAGCGATGCAGGCGCTCCTCCACCAGAATGGCCAGCCCCTCGGCGGCTGTCAGGCTCAGCAAGGTGTCGGCGTGCGGCAACAGGCTCTCGAGTACATCGCACGTTTGCGCCGCCATGGCGGCGACCAACCTGTCGATCATGCCGGTTTTTTCCTGCTGCTGACGACGCGCCTCCTGTTCCTGAAGCAACGTGATCTGCATCGACAACAGCTGGCCGATGCTGATACAGGCGGTGCGTAACTCATGGGGCACGCGCAAGGGTTCACGGTGACCGCAGGTAATCAGCCCCCAGAGCTGATCGTCCTTGAGCAGGGAAATGCTCATCGACGAACGCACGCCCATATTTTTCAGATAGCGACAGTGAACCGGGGAAACGCTGCGCAGCACCGCAAAGCTGAGGTCCAGGGCTTGACCGGTGTCCGGGCGCAGGGCCGGCAGGATCGGCACCGGCAGGTACTCGGCGTCGGGAATCACCCGAATCCAGTTCAGCCGGTAGAGTTCGCGGGCTTGGGGCGGGATGTCCGAGGCAGGGAAACACAGGCCCAGATACGGCTGCATACCCTCGCTTAGGGATTCGCCGATGACTTTGCCGTGGCCCTCCTGCTCGAAGCGATACAGGGTAACCCGGTCATAGCCGGTCAGGGCGCGAATCTCGGTGACGCAGGTCTGGTAGAGCCCATCGAGGCTCTTGGCCGACTGCAGGCGGCGCAAGGTTCGGGCCACGTGCATCTGGGCCGCATGCCGGGGCGTCACGGAGCGCTCCAACTCGAGCAATAACAGGCCTTGATGGCGGTGCAATAACGCATCAAACAACTCGCCATTGAGCGTCACCTGATGCAGTTCATCTTCATCCGCATCCAGGTCTGCCAGCGCCAACCGAATGCCGGCCAACGCCGCATCGCCAACGAGGCTGGCCAAGGCCTTCCCGGTCAAGGTTCCAGGCCCCAGCCCCAAGGCTGCATTGAGGTTAGTACTGGCTTGCAGCACCACCAACGCCGGTTCGCTCAGCGTTAACAACAACCCGTGGGGTTGGATGGTCCCTGGAATGTGAATGGGCTCGCTCGCGCAATCGTCCCGCAGGGGATTGGCGTTGATCGCAGGCAATGGCTTCATGGGGCAGGTCACGCCGGGGGCGGAGGGAAGAGGGGCGCAAGTCGCTGCACGGGGTACTGCCGCCAAAATAGCACCTTGGTTCAACGCTGTACGTTTTCATTCAAACCGGTTGGCAGAAGCGCTCCCGGTAGGCCTGAGGCGTGACATCCAGGGCCCGCAGAAAGCTGCGCCGCAGGGTTTCCTCACAGCCAAAACCGCATTGCACCGCAATGCGTTTGATCGATGCCGTGCTGTCGGCCAACTGCCGCCGCGCCGTTTCCACGCGAATCAATTCGACGGCGCGGGCCGGGGTCTGGCCGGTTTCGGTGCGGTAGTGGCGCACAAAACTGCGCTCGCTCATGCCGGCCTGGGCGGCCAGGGTGGCGATGCTCAGGTCCAGGGTAAGGTTGTCGGCCATCCAGGCATGCAAGTCGGCAAAGCGGCTGTCGCCCTTTTGCAGCGACAAGGTTGCGCTGAATTGTGATTGCCCGCCCGGGCGTTTAAGGAACACCACCAAATGCCGCGCCACTTCCAGGGCGACGGCGCGGCCGAGGTCTTCTTCCACCAGGGCCAGGCACAGGTCGATGCCGGCAGTGACGCCGGCGGAGGTCCACACCGCACCTTGCTGGATAAAGATCGGGTTGGACTCCACCGTCAGCGCGGGAAACTTGCGCGCCAGTTCTTCACAGCGGGTCCAGTGGGTGGCCACACGGCAGCCGTCGAGCAGGCCGCTGGCGGCGAGCAAAAAAGCCCCGGTGCACACCGACGTCATGCGCCGTGTGTGCCTGGCCTTTTCGCGCACCCACTGCACCAACGCGGGGTCTTCGGCGGCGCCGTACACGCCCCAGCCGCCGGCGATCACCAGCGTGTCGCAGGGTGTATCCGCCGCGGGCAGCGGCTCGGCCACCAGCGCCAGGCCGGCGGAGGTCATCACCGGCGCGTCCTGCGCGGCGACCACCGAGACCGCGTAAGGCAACGCCAGGCCGCGCTGGCGCGCCAGGTCATTGGTCGAGGCGAACACCTGCAACGGCCCGGTCACGTCGAGCACCTGGGCATTATCGAAAGCGAGAACGTGAATGATCCGGGTCATGATTGGCGTGATTTGTGGGTTCAATGGCGTATTCGCCAAAGCCTAGGCCTCTACAGTGAAGCCGTCCACCCCTTTATCGGAGCTTGATTCATGACCTTGCAGATCGGCTTTTTGTTGTTTCCCGGCATCCAGCAACTGGACCTTACTGGCCCCTATGACGTGCTGGGTTCGCTGCCGGATGTGAAGCTGCACCTGGTGTGGAAAGACCTGGCACCGGTCACTTCCAGCACCGGTTTGGTGTTCACTCCGACCATGACGTATGCCGACTGCCCGCGCCTGGATGTGATATGCGTGCCCGGCGGTTCCGGCGTCGGCGCCTTGATGGAAGACCCGCAAACACTCGACTTCCTCAAAGCCCAGGCACAGACCGCCCGCTACGTGACCTCGGTATGCACCGGTTCACTGGTGCTCGGCGCGGCCGGTTTGCTGCGCGGCCGCAAAGCCACCACCCACTGGGCCTACCACGACCTGCTCGCGCCACTGGGCGCCATCCCGATCCAGGCGCGCGTGGTGCGTGACGGCAACCTGTTCACCGGTGGCGGGATTACAGCGGGGATCGACTTTGCACTGACCCTGGCCGCCGAGCTGTACAGCGAAGCCGCCGCACAGCTGGTGCAGTTGCAGATCGAATACGCGCCGGCACCGCCGTTTGACGCGGGCAGCCCGGACACCGCGCCCAAACATGTGCTGGAGGAAGCCAACAAGCGCACGACGGAATCACGTCGGGTGCGCGGTGAAATTGCGGCGCGTGCGGCCGCGCGGCTGGGCTAGGCGGTGGGTCAGGCAACCTGTACTTCGCCAGTGCTGCGGCCTTCGCAGCCTCGCCGGGGCTCGACAGCTCCCACAGTTGAACTGCTGCGCTGGCGGGATTTGCGCATGCCGCGATGGCCCTGCGAACCGAAACCTGACTAACACAGCCGATCCCTTGTGGGAGCTGTCGAGCTTTAGCGAGGCTGCGAAGGCGGTGGGTCAGGCTGGCCGGGACATCAGCGCCAACCGCGCCGCCAATAGCATCAGCACGGTCGCCAGGCCCCATTTCTGTAGCCTGGCGCTGTGGCGACTGCCCGCAAACACTCGGCTGATCGCCCCGCCAAAAATGCCCAGCAAGGCATGAAAAACTCCGGCGATCAGGGTCAGAACGCCGCCCAGCACCCACAGCTGCATGGCGATGGAGCCCGCCTCGGGCCTGACGAATTGGGGCAGGAACACCATGAAAAACAGCAACGCCTTAGGGTTGAGCAAACTGTTGAGCATGGCCTGCACAAACACGTGCCGCAAATGCACGCGACGGACCTGGGTCATGTCCAGGCCGGTGCTTTTTTGCAAGGTCTTGAACACCAGCCACAACAGATAGATCACCCCGGCGTAACGAATCAAATCAAACGCCGGCGGCCAACTGGCGGCCAAGGCGGTGACCCCGCTGGCCGTCAAGGCGGTCAGCAACACGTCCGCCACGCAGATCCCTAGGCTCGACGCCACGCCACCACGCCAGCCATAACTCACGCCGTGGCTGATGACAAATGCCATGTTCGGCCCCGGTGACAGCAGCAACAGCAAAACAGCGCCGGAAAAAACCGCGAGGGTTGCCAGGTCGATCATGCTCAAACCGTCCGCCAGAGAAAGCCCGCAGGTTAATCGTTGAACCCTGCGCAAACAAAAAATTGTGCTGGATACATTTCTACCCTCTGTAAAAAATATTCGCCTCCAAGGCCTTGTTTGCTGGCAGTGCCGTGCCGTCTTTGTCCCCTTTTTCTGCCCCTTTCAAAAAAGGTTTACTCATCGGGCAGGAAAATTCCCATATTTGTTCCTACACTCAAAATCACTCCCCATGACCGAGTGCATGAACAAGGAAGGTCAAGAACATGACATATAAAAACACCTACCAACGTGTCTGGAATACCACCTTCGCTCCACAGTCAATTTTCTGACTAAGCCAATAAAAGGAACACTCCTTTAGTCACTGCCCCTGCCAATTTCCTCCATTTGGACGGTTGCACGTGGATGAAATAGTTGCGTTTTACCCAGCATAGCCGTCGTTCGATTTGCCCTCTTATCAAGCAGGGTGAAGTAGTCGAACAGAGAGCCTGGAGTGCAATGAGGGATGTTGTTATGCGAGAAAAGTCGTCAGTCGATAGCCTGTTTCTGACCCGTGCTGGATTTGTTGAATTTTTTGTTGTTTTCGTCAAGTTGGTACATGGCCTGACTGCGATTTTGCCGCCGCTGGTGCTGGTGTTGTTCCTTGACCCGCTGGCCTCCGAGATGCGTTCCCACTTTCTCGGTCTGCTGCTGTTTTTCGCAGTCCTGAGCATTATTCTGTTTCAGGCCCTGGGGATTTACTCCGAAGAGCTGTTCAGCAATCGCCTGCGCCTGCGTACCAGCATCGTCGCCTGGTCAGCGGCGTTCTGCATCTTGCTGTTCATGTACCAGATCCTGCAGTTTTTCCCGCAATTAACCCCGCGCAATCTGGTGGTCTGGTACATCGCCAGCCTCGGTTTGTTCTGCGCTGAACGCCTGTTGATGCTGCGCCTGTATCGCAACCTGATGCGCAAGGGCAAGTACCTGCAACGCACAGTGATCCTGGGCTTTACCGACACCGCCGTGCATGTGGCCGACCACCTGCAACGCAATGGCGATATCCGCTCCGGCCTGATCGGTTTTATTGACGACCGCACCGAGCGCATTCCCAAGGAATTGAGCAACCTGCCCTTGCTGGGCAATACCCGTGACCTGGAAAAACTGATCCGTGCCGAGCAGGTCAACCAGGTGATGATCTGCCTGCCGTGGGCCGCCGAGCAGCGTATTCACGGGCTGGTCAACCGCCTGCGGCAGATGTCGGTGAATGTGATGCTGGTGCCCGACATGGCCGCCCTGCGCTACGGCCACAGCCGCATCACCGACGTGGGCGGCATCCTGATGTTCAATACCTCGCAGTTACCGTTGCGCGGCTGGTCGCCCTTTATCAAGCGCTGTGAAGATTTACTGCTGGCCAGCCTGGCCCTGGTGGCGTTGTCGCCGGTGATGCTGCTCACAGCCATCGCCATCAAGCTCGACTCCAAAGGCCCGGTGCTGTTTCGCCAGAACCGCTATGGCTACAACGACAACGAAATTCGCGTGTTCAAGTTCCGCTCGATGTTCACCGACCAGAGCGACTTCACCGCCGAACAACAGACCACCCGCAAAGACCCGCGCATCACCCGCGTGGGCCGCATCATTCGCAAAACCAGCATCGATGAGCTGCCGCAGCTGTTCAACGTGCTGCTGGGCAATATGTCCATGGTCGGCCCGCGCCCGCATGCCACGGCCACCAAAGCCGCAGGCATTCCGTTCGAAGTGGCGGTGAGCGAGTACAGTTCGCGCCATCGCGTCAAGCCAGGCATCACCGGCTGGGCGCAGATCAACGGCTATCGGGGCGAGACCGATACCCTGTTCAAAATCCAGAAACGTGTCGAGTACGACCTGGAGTACATCTCCAAGTGGTCGGTGTGGTTTGACTTGTACATCGTCTTCATGACGGTCCCGGCCGTCCTCTCCACCAAGGAAGTCTATTGATGAACACCCTCAACGGATTAATTCCCTGCATCATTTCCGGTGGTTCGGGTACGCGGCTGTGGCCGGTTTCGCGGCAGAACATGCCCAAGCCCTTCATGCGCATGCGTGACGGGCAGAGCCTGTTGCAAAAGACTTTCCAGCGCGCGGCCAAGTTGCCCGGCGTGGAAAGCGTGCTCACCGTGACCAACCGCGACCTGCTGTTTCGTACCCTGGACGACTACCGTGGGGTCAACAAGGCCCACCTGCCCCTGGACCTGCTGCTCGAACCCTTCGGGCGCAACACCGCAGCGGCCATCGCCGTGGCGGCCTTGCATGTGCAGGAGCATTTCGGTGACAGCGCACAGCTGCTGGTGATGCCCGCCGACCATCTGATCCTCAATGAAGTCGCGTTTGCCGAGGCGGTGACCCAGGCCCGCGACCTGGCTGAAGCCGGCTACCTGGTGACCTTCGGCATCCAGCCCGATCACCCGGAAACCGGTTTTGGCTATATCGAAAAAGGTGACACGCTGGGCACCGGCAACCGTGTCAAACGCTTTGTCGAGAAACCTGATCTTGCCACCGCGCAAGCCTACCTCGACGGCGGCAAGCACCTGTGGAACGCCGGCATGTTCTGCTTCAAGGCCGGCACCCTGGTGGACGAACTCGCCGCCCATGCCCCCGAGGTGCTGACCGCTGCCAGAGCCGCTTTGGAGCACAGCCATGGCCTGCAAAACAAAACCTCACGCCAGCGCGAACTCGATGCGGATGCATTCGGCAGCGCGCCGGACATTTCCATCGACGTGGCCTTGATGGAGAAGTCCAAGCAAGTCGCCGTGGTGCCCTGCGACATCGGCTGGAGCGACATCGGCTCCTGGGAAGCGCTGCGCCAGCTCACGCCCAGCGATGCGCATGGCAACCAGGTCAATGGCGAAGCGATTTTGCATGACGTGCACAACTGCTATATCGACTCGCCCAAGCGCGTCCTCGGCGCCGTCGGCGTGCGCGACCTGATCATCGTCGACACCCCCGATGCGTTGCTGATCGCCGACGCCAACCGCAGCCAGGATGTGCGCTACATCGTCGCCGAACTCAAGCGTCAGAACCACCCGGCGTTCAGCCTGCACCGCACCGTTACGCGGCCGTGGGGTACCTACACGGTGCTGGAGGAAAGCAGCCGCTTCAAGATCAAGCGCATCGTGGTCAAGCCCCAGGCTTCGCTGTCGTTGCAGATGCACCATCACCGCAGCGAGCACTGGGTGGTGGTCAGTGGCGCCGCGCAGATCACCAATGGCGAGCGTGAGTTTTTGATCAATGCCAATGAATCCACCTACATACCGGCCGGGCACAAGCACCGCCTGACCAACCCCGGCATCATCGACCTGGTGATGATCGAAGTGCAGAGCGGCGAGTACCTGGGCGAGGACGACATCGTGCGCTTTGACGACATCTATGGGCGTGCACCGGCAGAAGTGAAGAAGTGACATGCGCACCTCGTTGATCATCCCGACCCGCAACGCGTCCAGTCACCTGGCGCGACTGCTGCCTGCGCTGCACATGCAGACGCTGCAACCGGACGAGATGCTGGTGGTCGACAGCGCGTCCAGCGATGACACCGTGGCGCGCTTTCGCGAATTCGGCGCTCGGGTCGAGGTGATCGACGCACGTGATTTCAACCACGGCGGCACACGCCGCTGGGCCAGTGAGCAGGTGAGCGGTGAGGCACTGATCGTAATGACCCAGGACGCGATCCCCGCCGATGCCGAAACCTTCGCCAACCTGCTCGATGAATTGCAGCAAGACCCGCTCACCGGCGTGGCCTACGGGCGCCAGTTGCCGCACCCCGGCGCCGGCGTGCTGGGCGCACAGTCGCGGCACTTCAATTACCCGGACCAAAGCCGCACCAAGCGCATGGCCGACGCGCCCACGCTCGGGATCAAAACCTGCTTCAGTTCCGACTCGTTTTGCGTGTACCGACGCAGCGCCCTGCAGGCCGTCGGCGGCTTCCCCGCCGATGTGATCGGCAGCGAAGACGCCTACGTCGCCGCGCGCCTGCTGCTCGAAGGCTACACCGTGCGTTACGCCGCCACGGCGCGGGTGTACCACTCCCACGATTACCGACTCATGGATGAGTTTCACCGCTACTTCGACATTGGCGTGTTCTACGGTCGCGAGCCGTGGATCCGCCAGGCGTTCGGCGATGCCGGCGGTGAAGGTAAACGCTATGTACTGGCTGAGCTCGCGGCATTGCGCGCAGCCGGTGCATTGCACCGCGTGCCCGAAGTACTGGTGCGCAGCGCGTTCAAGTTGCTCGGCTACCGGCTGGGCCATCTGGAACGTCGGCTCCCCCTCGCCCTCAAGCGGCGCATCAGCATGTTCCCCGGTTATTGGAGGTGAGCATCATGACCTACAGGAAGTCCCCCTTGATGAAACGAACCTTGCTCGTCCTGGCCATGATGGCGTTGGCCGCCTGCAATACGCCCGCACGCATCGTCCCGCCGGACGACCAGACCGTTGAAGACGGCAAGCGCGCCCTCGACCAGCTTGCGCAACTGCCACCGGCGGTGGAGCGCATCCGCATCGGCGACCAGTTGCGCATCGTGCGCGATGCCGGGGAAATGCCGACGCTGTCGGCGTTCAACGTCAGCACCATCTATGAGCTGACGCTGTACACGGTGCAGACCGACGGCAAGATCAATTACCCGTTCCTGGGGCCGATCCAGGTCGCCGGGCGCCAGCCCTCGGAGCTGGCCACCGAGCTGAGCAACAAGCTCGCGCCGGTGTATCGCGAACCGCGGGTGACGGTGAACATCAACCAGGCACCCGGCAACTCGGTGATCGTCGGCGGCGCGGTGAATAACCCCACCGCCGTGCAACTGGGCACCGCCAACACCCTGGAGCAAGCCATCGTCGGTGCCGGTGGGGTCAACCCGTCGGGCAACGCGAGCATGGTCGCGCTGCTGCGCGAAGATGCCCAGGGCGCCTATCACGCCTACTTCCTGGATTTCAGCCAATACCTCAAGCCCGGTCCCAACGGACGTAAACCGGTGCACCTGCAACGCGGTGACGTGGTGTTCGTGCCCAAATCCAATGTGGGCGAACGCATCCAGGGCGTGGATACCTACTTGAACCAACTGATCCCGTTCACCAAGTCGATCGGGGTTGGCTACAACTACACCCGAACCAGCGGCGGCAATAACTGAAGGAGCGACATCCCATGATCGAGATCCGTTCTTTTCGTGATCTTCTGCGCCTGTTCTTCATCTTTCGGCACGAGTTCAAACTGGCGGCCATCGCGGCGCTGGTGATCATCCTGCTGGGGGCCTTTTTGCTGCCGGCCAAGTACGAATCCACCGCGCGCCTGCTGGTCAAGCCGGGGCGTGATTCGACCTTGCCGATCGAGATCAGCAACCGCCAGGCCATCGTGATGCCCAGCACCCAGCGCGACCCGATTGTCGACGAGGAGCGCCTGCTGACCGGTCGGCCAATTGTGCGCACGGTGGCCGAGCATTACCTGGAAGTGATCGCCAACGCACCGCCGCCGGAAGGCTTCTGGAAGCGCACCAAGTACTACGTCAAGGAAGGTGTGGGCGCGGTATTCGACGGGATTCGCGTGGTACTGGAAACCGTCGGCATCCTGGAAAAGACCACCCCCGTGGAGCGCCTGGCCGCCAGCCTGGAGAAAAACTTCGAGGTCAGCCACGCCGTGGGTTCCACGGTGATGGATATCAGCTTTCGCTGGGGCGACCCGGAAATTGCCCAACAAGTGGTCAAGGACTGGGTCGAGACCTACATCGCCGAACGCACCCAGGCACTGGGCCGCAAGAGCCTGTATGCCTTCTATGAAGGCCAGGTGAATACCAGCGCCACCGAGATCAAAAGCTACAAGGAGCAGATCCTCAAGCACTTGAACGAGATCGGCGCGGCGAGCATCACCGATCGTCTTGAAGACTTGTCCGAGCGCATCAATGTGCTGCGTGGCGAGACCTTCAACACCACGCGCCTGATCGCCTCGTCCGACAGCGCGATCCAGAGCACCCGCGACCAACTCAAGGGCCAACCCAAGGAAGTCACCACGGTGCGCCAGATCGCACTGAACCCGCAGCAACAGGATTTGCGTCGCCTGCTCAACCAGAAGCTGCTGGAAAAGGCCGACATGATGCGCACCTACACCGATAACGCGCCGCCGGTCAAAGCCCTGGATGCGTCGATTCGGGCGATGCAGGCGCAGGTGGCCGGTGAAAGCAACACGGTGCAAAGCTCGGAAAACCGCGCGCCGAACACCCTCGAAATTCACTTGCAGCGCGTGCTGCTGGATGAGTCGAGCAATAACCTGGCGCTGCGCACCCAACTGGTTCAGCAGCAGAAACAACTGGTCAACCTTGAGGCGCAACGCAAGGAGGCGCTGGAGATTGAACCGGAACTGACGCGCCTCTCCCGCGAGCTGAGCGCCACCGAGCGCAACTACGCGCTGTATGTGGACAACCTGGAAAAATCGCGTATCGACCGTGAGCTGGACAAGAGCCAGATCAGCAACATTGCAGTGATCGAAGAAGCCACCCTGAACCCAGGCCGGATCTTCCCGAAAACCCTGCTGATGCTGCTGCTGGCGATTCCGTTCTCGATCGTCGTCGGCCTGTTGGTGATTTACCTGTGCTACCTGCTGGACCAGCGCATTCACGACGGCGGCTTGGTGGAGCGCAAGTTCGGCCTGCCGCTGTGGACCACCTTGCCGGAGCTGGACACCAGCACCGCGCAGGGTACCAACGCATTCAATGCGAGCATTTACCGCCTGTATGGGCTGCTGCAGTTGGAACGGATTGCCGAGCACGGCATGACGTTGGGGCTGACCTCGGCACGCCATGGCGAGGGTGTGAGCTTTGTGGTCGAACAACTGCGCCAGTTGTTGCAAGAGAACGGCATCAACGTGCGGGTCGGCGGCGCGCAACCGGCGGCACCCGGCGAGCTGGTCCTGCTGGATGCCTCGGCGCTGCTGGATAACCGCGATGCCTTTATCAACCTGCGCCGCGCCGACCTGATCGCTTTGGTGGTGGAAGCGCAAAAAAGCACCGTGCCGGTGGTGGAACACGCGCTGTCGATCCTCAACACCGCGTTCGGCAAGGTGGACGGTATCATCATCAACCGGCGCAAATTCGAAGTGCCGGCCAAGGTGCTCAAAACCATCGCCAAATACCGGGGAGCGTTCTGATGCGCATCGCCCTGCTCGCGCCTTTGCCGCCGGAAAAAAACGGGATCGCCGACTACGCGAACCATTTCAAGACGGCCTTGGAGCAGTTGGGCGTGACGGTGGCGACACCGTTGAGCGGCGTGGAAGGCAGCACTGCCGCAATCCAGCAGGCGATCGCCGGGTTCGACTGGCAACGCGTGGACCTGGTCCACGCCGAGCTGGGTGGCGGGCGGTTGGGGGAGTTCCTGGCCCTGCGCGAGTTGCGCAAGGCCCATCCCACGCTGCCGCTGACCGCCACCGTGCATGACCCCGAACGCATGGTCTGGCGGCGGGAGCACCTGCCCTTTCCACTCAACCTGCTGGAGCGCCTGCCCAGCCCATTGCCGCAAGCGGCCGTGGTGCTGGCCGACCCGCTGACCTTGCGTGAAGAACGCCAGGTCGCCCAAGGCCTGACGCGGCTGATTACCCTCACCCGCCTGGGCGCCGATTGCTTGTCACAGCGCATGCAACTGCCGGCCGGCAAAGTGGCGGTGATCAACCACGCCAACCTGGCGATTGCGCCGGCACCGTTGCCCTCGCTGGACACCTTGCACCTGCTGTATTTCGGTTTTATCTACCGTGGCAAAGGCATTGAAGACCTGTTGCAGGCATTGGCCGATGCCTTCAAGCAAGCCCCCGAATTGCGTGACCGTGTGCGCCTGACCCTGGCCGGTGGCACGGCCGCCGAAATGGCGTTTGGCGCAGGCGGCAATTACCTGGAGCAGTTGAACGGCCAGATCGCCGACCTTGGCCTGGCGGGTGCCATTGACTGGCGGCTGAACCTGCCGGCGGGCGAGATTGCGCAGACGATCCAGGCGCACCACGTGATGGTGCTGCCGTACCGCGAATCAAAAAAGCTCGGCCTGCTGGGGCGCCAGCGTGGCACCAGTGGCGCGCTGTCCTGGGCCGCAGCCTGCGGGCGCGGGGCGATCACGTCGGATGCGCGCGCGTTTGCCGAAGAAGTCGCCAGCGGCAATGGCGCGATTTATCCCCAAGGTGACGTGGCGGCCTTGAGTGCACAACTGCTGCGCCTGGCGCGCACACCGACCCTGGCCCGCGACTGGGCCGAACGCGCCGGTGAAATCGGCCGCGAGCGCCTGTGGCCATTGACCGCGCGGCAGTTCAAGCAGCTCTTTGAACAGGCCATTGCAGGAGCACCTTATGGCAGCTAAACGCACGTGGTTAGCCACCCTGGCCGTGGTCGCGGCAATTGGCCTGAGCGTCTTTATGTGGGGGCGTCAGGCCGATGCCGAAAACCATGTGCTCAAGGGCAACAAGGTGGTGGTGTGGAAGGACTTTCTGGGGGTGAATGCGCAGTTCCTGTGGTTCAGCCCGACGCTGTATCAGCTGCAAATCGACCGTCTCAAGGCTCTGGGCCTGCAATGGGTGCGCCTGGATCTGCATTGGGACCAACTGGAGCCCGCTGAGGGCCAGTATCAGGTCGCGACCCTGGATCAGTTGGTCGCCAACCTGCAAACCAACCAGCTCAAATCGGTGTTCTACCTGGTGGGCTCGGCGTCTTTCGCCACTACCGCGCCGGTCGGTGCGCCGTATCAGGACCAGTACCCGCCCAAGGACCCGAATGTGTTCGCCAACCGCATGGCGTTGTTGTCGCAACGCTACCCCAGCGTGGATGCCTGGCAAGTCTGGAACGAGCCCAACCTGCTCGGCTTCTGGCGCCCGGCGGCCGACCCGGCCGGCTATGCGAACTTGCTCACCGTCAGCGCCGCCGCTTTGCACGCAGTGAATGCCAACAAACCGGTGGTGGCCGCCGGCATGGCGTTCTTCAGCGAAATGCCCAACGGCCAGACCATGCTCTCGGCCCTTGGCGCGTTGGGTGTGGCCAGTTTGAACACGGTGATTTCCTATCACCCTTACACGCAGTTGCCCGAAGGCAACGACCCGGCGAACCTGGACTTTATCGCCAGGACCACGGCGCTCAACCAGTCCCTGCGCGCCGCTGGCGTGCACACCCTGTGGAGCACCGAGTGGGGTTGGTCGACCTACCCCGGCCCCAAAGACGCCCAAGACCTGATTACCTTGCAGGGCCAGGCCGATTATGTAGTGCGCCGCGTGGCGCTGATGAGCGCGATGGATTTCGACAAGATCTTCCTGTTCACCTTGAGCGACCTCGACCAGCGCGCCAGCGTGCGCGACCAGTCTTACGGCTTGCTCGACATCGACGCCAACCCCAAGCCGGTCTACACCGCCTTGAAGAACTTTCTCGACGTCAGCGGCCCGCAACTCACACCCGGCGACCCGCCCGCCGCTGATCAATTGCCGGACGGCTTGTTCAGCATCGGCTGGACCCGCGCCGACGGCCACAAACTCTGGTATTTCTGGTCGGCCCAGGGCGGCAACGCGCACTTGCCCGGCCTTGCCGGCGCGACCCTGTACGACCCGCTGCGCGGCACGCAAACCCCGCTGAGTGGCAACGGCGGCCTGACCGTACCGGTCAAGTCGAACCTGCAAATTCTGTTATGGGATTGAGGCCTGCCATGCGCATTTTATGGATCCTGCCCTACTCACCCTGGCCCGCCACCAGCGGCGGCAAGACCCGCCAGTTCCACCTGCTGCGCAGCCTGGCCGCGCGTGGGCATCGGATCACCCTGCTGCTGCATGACAAGCACCCGGTGTCGCTGACCGACCGCCAGGTGCTGGAAGCCTTCCTCGAACAAGTGATCATCCTGCCGCGCCGCCCGCTGCGCAGCTTCAAGACCCTGGTGGCCGGGCTGCTGGCGCCCTACCCGCTGCTGGCGAGTGTGAATGGCCTGTCGGCGGGCTTGCAGGACACTTTTCAGCAACTGCTCAACGAGCATTGGGACGTGGTGCAGATCGAGCACACCTACACCTTCCAACCCTACGAAGATGCGCTGGCGCGCAAATCCCAGCCGTTCGTGCTGACCGAACACAACGTGGAGTCGGCGTTGGGCGCCGCCACCTACGACCGCCTGCCGCGCTGGGCACTGCCGTTCATTCGCTACGACCAATGGCGCTACAGCCGCTGGGAACACCGGGTGATGCGCCAGGCGGCGCAAGTGGTGGCCGTCACCGAAGCCGACGCGCAAGTGCTGGCAAAAATAGCCGGCAAACCGGTGCCGGTGGTGGTCAACGGCGTGGACTGCGATCACTTCGCCGCCGCCCGTCCCGACCCGTCGACTCAACGGGTGTTGTTCCTCGGCAACTATGAATACGCACCCAACGTGGACGCCATCGAGTGGGCGCTGGATGAGATCCTGCCCAAGGTCTGGGAGCGCTGCCCACAGGCGCGCATGAGTGTCTGCGGGTTCGGCATGCCCGGCAGCTGGCGCGAGCGTTGGAAAGACCCGCGCATTGAGTGGCAAGGGTTTGTGCCGAACCTGTTGAACCTGCAATCGAGCTGCTCGGTATTCCTGGCGCCGCTGCGCCATGGCGGCGGGTCCAAATTGAAAGTGCTCGAAGCGCTGGCCGCCGGGTTGCCCCTGGCAAGCACCGAGCAAGGTGTGTCGGGCCTGGACCTGGTGGAAGGCCTGGACTACCTCGGCGGGCAAAGTGCCGACAGCCTGGCGGACGCCGTGGTGCGCCTGCTGCAATTTCCCGAGGCCGCCGCGCCCATGGGTGAAGCCGGCCGCGCCTATGTGCGCCGTGCCCATGACTGGAGTGTCGCCGCCAGCCAACTGGAGCAGGTGTATGACTCACTGGCACCGCTCAATCAAAAGGAGCCCCTATGCGTGTAGGCCTGGATTACCGCACTGTCGGCACCTCACCGCAATCGGGCATCAGCCGCCAGGTGTATGCGCTGGAAACAGCCTTGCGCAGTTTGCCCGGCATCGAGCTTGAGCGCTTCACCGTGGCGCCGCTGGGCGATGAAACGCGCTTGCAGGCCCACTGCCCGGCGTGGGGCTGTGCGAAGACGGCCATGCATCAGCCACAGAATCGCTTGAGGTTCGAGGCCTGTTTCCTGCCCAGGGCCTTGCGTGAACAACAGATCGACCTGTACATCAGCACCTTCAATATGGGCCTGCCACTGCCACCCAAGCCCAAAGGCTTGCGCACCGTGGTGCTGCTGCACGACCTGTTCCAGATCACGTTGAACAACTACCACGCCAACCGTTTAAAGGCGTTGATCTACAAAACCAGCGATCGCCTGTCGATCAGCTATGCGGTGCACAGCGCCGACCGGGTGTGGACGCCGTCGCAGTACAGTGCCGATGAAACCACGCGGTTGTTCCCCAAGGCTGCTGGCAAAGTGCGCGTGCTGCCCAATCAGGTCGATGGTTTTATCGAACTGGCGGCGGACCTCACCGCGCGCCGGCTGCCGCCGCGTTACTGGCTGTTGGTGGGCACCCGCGAACTGCGCAAGAACGTGCCGTTTCTGGTGGAGGCCTGGCAACAGGCGCGCAGCCTCTCCCCCGCCGTACCGGAGCTGGTGTTGGTCGGCAGCCTCGACCACCTGCCCGAAGCCCAGCGCAGCCTGCCGGGGATTCGCGCCTTGAGCGGCGTGTCGGATGCCGAGCTGCACGCCTTGTATCGCCAGGCCACGCGCCTGTGGCAGCCGTCCTATGCAGAAGGCTTTGGCTTGCCGGTGATCGAAGCGCTGAGCGTCGGCACGCCGGTGGCGGTGGCCAGCGGCACCTCGCTGGATGAAATCACCCCGCCGTCGGCGCCGCGTTTTTCGCCCACCGATGGCCCGGCGCTGGTGCAATTGATGCTGGCCCTGAGCGATCAGGCGGATGAAGACTCACCCGAGCAACGTCGGCAATGGGCGCAGCGTTACAACCCGCTTGCCTATCGCCAACGCCTGGCCGAACTGATCGAGGAATTGAAATGAGATTCTCCCTGGCAAGCCTCGTCGCCATCCTGTTCGGCCTGCTGTTTGGCGCCCTCGCCTTGATGCTGTCACCGGCCAAGGCGTTTCTCGCGGTGATCGGACTGGCCGCTGCGGTGACCATTTTGCGCTTCCCGTTCTGGGGCTTGCTGCTGTTCGCCGGGATGGCAACCTTTATGCCCTACTCCACGCTCAACCTGGGTATTCGCAGTACGGTCAGCGAAGCCATCCTGGCGCTGACCTGGGGCGCGGTGCTGTGGCACAGCTTTCTGGCCCGCGTGCCGGCCACACCCAGCCTCACTCGCCGCCCCACCGACCAGATGCTGCTGTGGCTGATGCTGTTCAGCGTGTTCCCGTTTATCGTCGGCCAGGTCACCATTCACGCCGACAGCAGTGGCGTGGCGAACTGGCTGCGCTGGTTGCTGAACCTGTCGGGGGTGTTTCTGGCCGCCAAGTTGCTGGTGGACCACAAGCACCGCGAATCGTTGGTGATCGCCCTGTTGCTGGGCACCCTGGCGATGCTGGTGCTGTCGATTGCGGTGTTCGTGCGCACCCGCTCGGGCGCCGGCATTGCGCCGGTGCTGGCGCTGTTCAATTACGGCAACTTCGACACCCTCAAATTCGGCCTGGAGGCGATGTCCTCGCGCATGGGCTCGCCGTGGATGCACCCGAATGCCATCGGCGGGATCATGGCCCTGCTGCTGCCCTTGGCCTTCTGCTTCGGCATGACCGAACAGGGCTGGAAGCGTGGGTTGGGCCTGGGCGTGGCGTGCCTGGGGGCCGCCGCCTTGCTGCTGGCCAGTAGCCGTGGGGCGATGGTCAGCCTGGCGTTGGTGCTGATCTGGATGGCTACGCGCCGCGTGCCGTATACCGGCCGCTTGTTGATGATCGGCGCGGCGCTGACCGTGGCGCTGGTGATGGCTTACCCGCCGTTGCAGGACCGCCTGGCGACGATTTTCTCCTCGGATAACGCCAGTACCGAAATCCGTTTCGACGAATACCGCATGTTCCCCCAGGCGGTCGCAGCCTACCCGTTCGGCATCGGCTTCAAGGTCGACCCGCCGGTGCCGGGCACGCACTTTCTGGGGATATCCAACCTGTGGCTGAACTACGTCTACAAGATCGGCATTGTCGGCATGCTGTTGTTTATTGCCGTGACGGTGCGCTGGTGGCGTGAAGCGCGCCCGGAAAAAGGCCCGATCCGCCTGACCAAAGACAACGCGCTGTGGCTGGGCAGCACGGCCGGGATTCTGTCGGCGCTGGTCAGCGGCCTGTTTGACCACTACTTCAGTTTTGCCGTGGTGATGGTGTCGCTGTTCTGGCTGATGGTCGGCATCAATGTGCTGGAGGCCCGCCGCCTGTTTCCGGCGCGCCTGCCGCAGGTCAAGACCGTGGTGTACCGCAAGCCGCTGCTTGACGGCGTGCGGCCTTAATCATGCTCGGCTCTGCCGTCTGGCTGACGCTTGCGACCTTGCTGGGTCTGTGCCTGGGGTTCGCCCGCGAATGGCTGCTGGTGGCCGCGTGGGGCGCCGGAGAACGCAGTGACGCCTTCCTCATCGCGCTGTTTTTGCCCGAGGCGTTGCGCATGTCGTTGGCCGGTGGCGTATTGAGCGCCGCCGCGCTGCCGCTGTACCTGGCACGCAAGCACGGCGAGCGCCTTGACTGGCTGGCAGTGCTGTTCCCGGCCTTGATGTTGATTGCGCTGGTCACCAGCCTGCTGCTGACGTTGCTGGCGCCGTGGCTGGTGCAATTGCTCGGCCCGGGGCTGGCGGCCAGTGCCACGGCGCTGGCCGCCGGCAACCTGCAAATCGTCGCGTGGTGCGTTCCCGGCTTGATGCTGCATGCGCTGTTCAGTATTCCGTTGCAGGCCAGCGAGCGGTTTGTGCTGGCGGGGTTGGGCTCATTGCTGTTCAACCTGCCGCCGGTGACCTACCTGGCGTTGGCGGGCACGGCCACGCAACCGCATGCCCTCGCCTTGGCGTGCCTGGTCGGCAGCCTGTTGATGCCGCTGGCGTTGCTGCCGTCGCTCTGGCGCCAGGGCTGGCGGCCGTGGCGCTGGCAACTGTCCTTTGCGCCGCTGCGCGAGCTGGGCCAGCGCATCGGGCCGCTGTTACTGAGCAATGGCGCCAGCCAGGGCCTGGCCTTGATCGAACGGCTGGTGGCGTCGCTGCTCGGCGAAGGCGCGGTGACCTGGGTCAACCTCGCCCGCAAGCTGATGAACCTGCCGCTGATTGCGCTGATGAGCCTTAACCAGGTGCTGCTGGGCATGATGAGCCGACGCCAGGGCGATGAGCGCCTGGCCCTGCTCAAGCGCGGCCTCGAAACCGCCAGCGTGCTGACCTTGCCGGCCGGTGTTGGCCTGGTGGCGGCGGCGCCGAGCCTGGTGGCCCTGCTGCTGCCCAAACAATCGGCGGACTCACCGTTGCCGCTGCTGCTGGCCTGGTTTGCCGTGCCGCTGGTGTTCGGCGCCTGGAATGCCTTGCTTGCGCGTTATGCCTACGCCGCCGGCGATACGCGCCAGCCGCTGCGTTGCGAGCTGCTCGGCAGCCTCGTCAATGTGCTGCTGCTGGGCGTGCTGCCGTTTGTGTTTGGCCTGGCGGGTATTCCCTTGGCCGCACTGGCCGGTGTGATATGCACCGCACTGCTGCTGATGCAACGCCAGGCATTACTCAATGCTTTGCCCTGGACGCGGCATTGGCTGCTCAGTGCGCTGATGATGAGCCTGGCGGCGCTGCTGCTGTTTCCAATTCAAGGCGTGTGGCTGCAACTGGGGTTAAGCACCCTGGCCGGCGCCGTGGTGTTGCTGGGCATGGGGCTGTGGCTCAAGCCATGGCGCAAGGCATGAACGATCGGTCGGGGGCAACTGGATGAAACATCGTTGGATTCAAATGGATATCGCCAAGGGCATCGGCATCCTGCTGATCGTGTACGGCCACAGCTGGTTCGTGGCCAACTCCCTGGAGTTGCAGTATCCGATCATTGCTTCGTTCATATTGCCGCTGTTCTTTTTCCTCTCCGGGGTGTTCTTCAAGCCCGAGCAGCCCTTTGTGGAGATGGCAGTGCGCAAGGCCGATGGCCTGCTCAAGCCGTTTTTCTTCACCATGCTGGTGTACGTGCTGGTGCGCGATGTACTGCGCGGCCAACCGCTGCTGCCGGATGTCGGCGGCGTGTTGTATGCCTCGGTGGACACCATCCCCTGGCAGGCGCTGTGGTTTCTGCCGCACTTCTGGGTGGCGATTCTGTTCAGTTGGCTGATGCTGCGCCTGATCCAGCGCCTGAAGCTGTCACTGCCCGTCAGTTGCCTGCTGATCGTGGTGCAACTGCTGATCGGCATCCGGGTTTTGCCGTGGTTCTGGCAAATACCGGTGACGGTCGGCGGGCAGACCTGGACCCTGCCTGGCTTACCCTTCGGCCTCGAGATAACCCTGATCAGCAGCACTTACTTCATCTACGGCTACCTGCTGCGCGACTGGCTGCGCAGGCACGAGGGTTCGCTGCTGACGCTGGTGATTTCGGTGGTGTTGTTCGCCGCAGTGTTCCTCTACAGCCACGACACCATGGACCTGGCGCAGCGGCGCTACGACCATTGGCTGTGGACCAGCCTGCTGGCGGTGATTGGTGTGTACGCGAGCTGGTCACTGGCGCGGGTGCTGATGGCATCGGCGGTCATCACGCGGGTGATGACGTACATCGGGCAGTCCACTTTGATTCTGTTGATTTTTCATGGAGAGATTCAGCATAAGACCGTTGACCTGATGGAGCGCGTGGGCCTGCATCCGTTGCTGTCGGCGTGCATCGGTTTGGTGGTGGCGGTGGTGGTGCCGTTGCTGATCGGGGAAGTGATCAAGCGGGTGGCGTTGTTGCGGTTTTTCTACTTTCCGTTTCCGGTGCGTAAGGCGCCGAAACCTTTGGAACAACGCTGACCCCATGTGGGAGCTGGCTTGCCTGCGATGGCATCAACTCGGTTTACATGACACACCGAGGTGTCTGCATCCCAGGCAAGCCAGCTCCCACATTAGCTCATGTATGTTCAATCATCGAGTTGTGAGGCAGCGGGTTTGCTGCCGGCCTTTGCAGGCTTGGCAGGTTTACCATTCTTGGCCGGCGCAGCTGCAGCAGCAGGCTCAGGCTCAGCCGGTGCGGCGAGGTCTTTTTCAGCCTGGGGCATCTGGTCAATGGCGCTGAAAAACTCCCTCAAGTCGAGGGTATCCGGCGGCACGGTCTTCTCGAGTTTCTTCTCACCGTCCTTGCCCACCAGGATCACCTTGGTGCCACTGCCAGCGCCCAGCTTGAGGGCACGTATCAGCGCGTTGGTCTCCGGCGGCGTGAGCTTCTTGTTGTCCTTGGCATCCTTGGCGAACTTCTCGCCTTCAGCGCCGATACTGCCGAACTTAACGGTGTAGAACACCATGTTGCGTTCTTCAAAGGACTGCTTGTTGGCAGGCTCGTCCAGCTGTTTCTTGAGGGTCGCCAATGTTTCGTTGCCGGAATCAAGTTCCACCACCACCAGTGGGCGGGACTTGTTCAAGTCCTGCTTGAGTGGGTTGATATCATCCGCGGCCAACAGCGGCCCCGTAAAAGCCATCAAGGTAGCCAGGGTCAGCGACCGGATGAGCATGCGCACCTCCTTTGAATTCCATGCAGGGTTCTTGAGTTTCATGTCTGCGACAGTCAATTTCAAGGATGATTCCTACACCTCGTTAAGAAGCGTAGGTCAGTAAGCCTGCCACGCAAGGGCTCAAATGGGGTTATCAGTCATTGTTTCTTCTGATTGCGGAACCATAACGCGGCGTTCTTACTGCGGCCAATGACGTGCAAACACTGGCGCCACCACCGGGTCGGCATCCACCCGCGCCAGCGTTTGGGCAAAGCCTGGCGCGAGGTTGCTCAACGCCTCCCGTGCCGCGTCCCAGCGCGACACCGCAGCCGCCATAATGCCCAGGGCGTTCGGCACATTGCCGGGGGCGAACAACTGGTCGGCAAACTGCTCGGCGAACACCACCCAGGCCTGGTGCAGGTAACGGCGCGTGCCGCTGATCAATTGCGCCTGTGCGGCGTCATCCACATTGCCCAGCCAGCGTTGCGGGTAGTCGATAATGCCGACCGCCGAATAGCAATTGGCGGCGATGTATACCAGCCCGCGCAGGATCTGCGCACGGTTGCCGGCAAGCAGCTCGGAGGCGGGAAACTCCAGGCCCAGGTGGATCAGGATCGCGGCGCTTTCGGTCAGCACTTGCCCATCGGGCGTCACCAACGTGGGGATTTGTTTAAGTGGGTTGATGCGTGCCAGGGCATCACTGCCTTCGCTGTCTTCCCAGGAACTGGCGTCGATTCGCCGCCACGGCACCGCGCAACGCTGCAGGGCGATTTCGATCATGCAGGAACCGGATTCGTCGATGCCGTAGAGCGTGTACATGGCTGCTATCTCCTTAGCGTTGCAGTTTGGCCTGCAAGTTGGCCTTCACCGGCGGCCATTGCGAACCGATGATGCTGAACCGCACCGAGTTGCGCTTGCGCTCGTCGGGCATGAGTCATGGGAAGCTGCGCCGTCTGAGGGTGTCATCAGAGGCCAAGAGTGCAGGCGCGCCCCACGCGCAGGCAAGCGTTTTAAAACAGGCCCATTTGCCCGCCGACCAGCGTGCCGAAATCATCATTGACGAACGGCAGGATCGCGTCGGCCACCGGCTGCAATTGCCGGGTGACGTAGTGGTCGTAGTCGATCGGCGCCTGGCGTACTTCCAGCGGCTGCGGGCCGTTGACCGTGATCACATAGCTGATCCAGCCGCCGCGCTGGTACTGGCGCGGGCGCCCCAGGCGGTCGTTGTATTCATCCGCCAGGCGTGCGGCGCGCACATGCGGCGGCACGTTGCGCTCGTAGTCGTCGAGTGGGCGGCGCAGGCGTTTGCGATAGATCAGCAGGTCGTCGAGTTCGCCGCTCAAGGTACGCCGCACATAGTCGCGCACGTAGTCTTGATACGGCTGGCGATGGAAGATGCGCTGATAGAGTTCCTGCTGGAATTGCCGGGCCAGGGGCGACCAGTCGCTGCGCACGGTTTCCAGGCCTTTGTAGACCATTTCTTCGCTGCCGTCGGCGCGTATCACCAAGCCGGCGTAGCGCTTTTTGCTGCCCTCCTCGGCGCCGCGAATGGTCGGCATCAGGAAGCGGCTGAAGTGGGTTTCGTATTGCAGCTCCAGGGCGCTTTGCAGGCCGAATTCGTTGTGCAAATGCGCGCGCCACCACTCGTTGACGTGCTGCACCAGTTCGCGGCCGATGCGGCTGGCGTCATCCGCAGCATGCGCGCTGCCGAGCCAGACGAAGGTGGAGTCGGTGTCGCCGTAGATCACGTCATATCCCTTGGCCTCCACCAGTTCACGGGTCTGGCGCATGATCTGGTGCCCACGCATCGTGATCGAAGACGCCAGCCGCGTATCGAAAAACCGGCAACCGCTGGAGCCAAGCACGCCGTAAAATGCATTCATGATGATTTTAAGGGCCTGGGACAATGGCGCGTTGTGTTCACGCTTGGCCACTTCGCGGCCTTCGGACACCCGCGCGACAATCGACGGCAGGCAATGCCGGGTGCGGGAAAAACGTGCACCGCGAAAGCCCTCTACCGACTCGCTGTCGTCCGGGTGCTTGAGGCCTTCGACCAGGCCCACCGGGTCGATGAGAAAACTGCGGATGATCGACGGGTAAAGGCTTTTGTAGTCCAGCACCAGCACCGATTCATAGAGGCCGGGACGCGAGTCCATCACGAACCCGCCGGGGCTGGCCTGGGGCGGTTTGTCGCCCAGGTTCGGTGCGACAAAGCCCTGGCGGTGCATCAGCGGCATATACAGGTGCGTGAACGCCGCCACGGAGCCGCCATTACGGTCGGCCGGCAGCCCGGTGACGCTGGCGCGTTCGAGCAGGAACTTGAGCAGTTCGGTCTTGGCGAAAATCCGCGTGACCAGCTCGCAGTCCTTGAGGTTGTAGCGCGCCAACGCAGGCTTGTCCTCGGCGAACATACGGTTGATTTCGTCCATGCGCTGGTACGGCGTGGAGATGTCCTTGCCTTCACCGAGCAGGGTTTGCGCGACGTTTTCCAGACTGAAGGATTCGAAACTCCAGGTGGCCGAACGCAAGGCCTCGATGCCGTCGATAATCAGCCGCCCGGCTGCGGCGGCGAAGTAGTGGTTGCGACTGCCATGTTCGCGCCAGGCCATGGCCTCACCGCCACGGCCAAGCAGCAGCGGTACGTTGAGACGCTGGGCATGTTCGTGGAGCACGCGCAGGTCGAATTGCACCAGGTTCCAGCCGATGATTGCATCGGGGTCGTGGGCGGCCAGCCATTGGTTGAGGCGTTCGAGCAGTTGGGCGCGGGTATCGCAATAGTCGAGCTTGAAGTCCACTGCATCGGTTTTGTTTGGCGGGCCGAGCATATATACCTGACGCTCGCCGCAGCCTTCCAGGGCAATGGAATACAGATCGCCTTGGGCGGTGGTCTCGATGTCCAGGGACACCAGTTTGAGCGGCGGGCGATAGTCCGGCGCAGGTTTCATCTGCGCCTCAAGCAAGGTGCCGCTGGCATCCGGCGTACCGCCGAACCACACGGGCGCGGTGATGAAGCGCTCCATCATGTAACGCTCGGGCGGGCGCACGTCGCCTTCGTAAACGTCGACACCGGCGGCGCGCAGGCGCTTTTCCAGGTCCATCAACTGGCGGTGCTGGCGGGTGTAGAGACCCAGGACGGGACGATGGTGAAAATCGCACAATTGCAACGGGCGCAGTTCGATGTCGCGCTCGCCCTTGAGCAACCAGTCGAGCGGCTTGCGATGGGCTTGCGGGATAAACATCACCGAGGTTTGCACGGGTAGGCGCACACAGCGTGGGCCCTGGTCGGTGGCCAGCCAGAAACTGACCTCCGTGCCCGCCGCCGTGTCGCGCCAATGCCGGGTCAGGACAAAACCCTGCTGTAAATCCACCGTACCGCACCTCAGGAATCGCTTTCAGGGCGTGATTCTACTCGGCATCCGGGCAAACGCGATGGGCGATGGCATTAACCTTTGCGTTTGTACTCCGCGCCGGGTCCATCGCCCTTGCCCAGGCGGCCGAAGACGCGCCTGCCGAACGCACCTTCGCCGCCGCTGGTCGGCAGCTCGCGCCTGCGCGGACAACGATTTCACAAAACGGTTGCGAAATATTAATGACAATTACTATCATTCGCGCCGGAGTCGTATCCGCGCAGTGAGGAAGCGCAACGTTGTTGCCCTTTTCCTCACATTGACGGTTCGCCGTCCGGATCGACCATGCCCTCCTGCAACCGAATTTCTGCGCCGTTTCGCCCTGCCCTGCTTGCCCTTTGCTGCTCCCTGAGCCTGGCTGCTCATGCGGCAACCCCAGATGCCAACAACCGCCCGGACGGCAATACACTGGAATTGGGGGCCACCACTATCAGTGCCGACGCACCTGCACCGAATGCATTGCCGCCGGTTTACGCCGGTGGCCAGGTCGCGCGCGGCGGCCAGTTAGGTGTGCTGGGTAACCAGGACATCATGGACGCGCCGTTCAGCATGTCCTCCTACACCGAAAAGTTGATCCGCGAGCAGCACGCGCAAACCGTCGGCGACGTGCTGCTCAATGACTCGTCCGTGCGCCAGGCGTCGGGCTATGCGAACCAGGCTCAAGCCTTTGTGATTCGTGGCCTGCCGCTCAATGGTGACGATATTTCGTTCAACGGTTTGTACGGCATTCTGCCACGCCAGATCATGTCCACCGATGCCCTGGAACGGGTTGAAGTGTTCAAAGGCCCCAACGCGTTCATCAACGGCGTCACACCCAGCGGCTCCGGCATCGGCGGCGGCGTCAACCTGCAACCCAAGCGCGCTGATGATGTGCCTTTGCGCCGTTTGAGCACCGATATCAGCAGTGATGGCCGGGTGGGTGAACACCTGGACGTCGGCCAGCGCTTCGGCGAAGACAACCGTTTTGGCGCGCGGGTGAATATTTCCCAGCGCGAAGGCGACACCGCCATCGACGACGAAAGCCAGCGTTCGAAGCTGTTTTCGATCGGCCTGGACTATCGCGGCGATGCCCTGCGGGTGTCCGGCGACTTTGTTTATCAGAAGCAGCAGGTCAATGGCGGACGCAACACGGTGTTGCTCGGCAATGGGCTGACCCATATCCCGAATGCGCCGTCGGCCGACACCAACTACGCGCCGAACTGGGGCACCACCAGCCTGGAAGACACCTTCGGCATGTTGCGCGGCGAGTATGACCTCAACGATAACTGGACCGCCTACATCGCCGGCGGCGCCAAGCACACCAACGAGCTGGGCCGCTATTCGTCGGTGACCTTGAGGGACACACTGGGCAATGCCACAGTCAGCGGCTCGAACATTGCGCATCAGGAAGACAACACCAGCCTGATGGCTGGCCTGAACGGCAAATTCCAGACCGGCGCTGTCAGCCACAAATTGAACCTCGGCTTGACCGGCATCTGGACCCAAACCCGCAACGCCTTTGACTTTGCCTCCGGCAGCCAGCCGACCAATATTTACAACCCGGCCGATGTGAGCGCTCCAGCCAAAGGAGGCTTCACTTCCGGCAGCGACCTGAACGACCCTGGCATCACCGCCAAGACCTTCGCCCGCAGCGCGGCGATGTCGGACACCTTCGGTTTTATGGATGACCGCTTACTGTTCACCGCCGGCCTGCGTCGCCAGGAGCTGGTGGTTCAGGGCTACGCCTACGGCACCGGTACACGCACCGCCAACTACGCCAAGGGCATCACCACGCCGGTGTATGGCCTGGTGTTCAAGCCGTGGGAGCATGTGTCGCTGTACGCCAACCACATCGAAGGCCTGGCGTCAGGGCCGACTGCACCGTCTACCTTCAGCAGCGCCATCGTGACCAACGCCAACCAGACGTTTGCACCCGCGCGCTCGAAACAGACCGAGGCCGGCGTCAAGGTCGACATGGGCACCTACGGCGCAACGCTGGGTGTGTACCGAATCGAGCAGCCGACCCAGGGTTTTTCCCAACTGAATGCGGACGGCACCGCGACCTTTGTCTTCCAGGGCGAGCAAGTCAACAAAGGTGTGGAGCTGAACGTCTTCGGCGAACCCGTCAGCGGCTTGCGCCTGCTGGGCGGCGCGACAATCATCCACACCGAAGTCAACGGCACGGCAAACGGCGCCAACGACGGCAACCGCGCCATTGGCGTGCCGTCCTTCCAACTTAATGCCGGCGTGGATTGGGATGTGCCGGGCCTGCAAGGCGTGAGCGTCAATGGCCGTATGCTGCGTACCGGCGGCCAGTATGCCGATGCGGCGAACAACCTCAGCCTGCCGGCCTGGAACCGCTTCGATGTAGGCGCTCGCTACAACTTCAAGGTGGCCCAGCGTGATGTAAGCCTGGGCGCGACGGTGGAGAACGTGGCGAATACCAAATACTGGGAATCGGCGCTGGGCGGTTACCTGACCCAAGGTGATCCACGTGTGGCCAAGTTCTCGGCGACGGTGGATTTCTAAACGGGTTGTAACCACCTGAGCCAGCGGATTTGCGCATCGCTGGCTCAGGCGCGGCGGGCCTGGTTCAGGTAATTTTCGATGTTGCCCATTTGCTCGTCCCAGCCTCGGGAATTCATCCTGAAGGCTTTTTGGCGACGGGCTTCGGGCACTGCGTCAAAACCGGATTCGACTACCCGCAGCACGATGCCGGGCGCGCGGTCTTCGAGGGTGAACTCTACCAGGGTCGGTGTTTCGTGGTCGTAGTCGACGCCCTTCTCCACAGCGTAAGGGTGCCATCTGAATGAGAACAGGGTTTGGGGCAGGATGCGCACGATTTCCGCCTTCCACACCACATGTTCGTAGCCTGGGTAGGTGATCGGCGCCTCGATGGTTTTTCCAGCGGTAAAGGTTTTACCCTTGAGGGCGACTCCGAACCACTCGCCAAATTGCTCGGCATTGGTAAGCGCTTCCCAGATTTGTTTGCGTGGTACGTTGAGCAGGACTTTTCGTTCGATGCGATCTAATACATGCATAAGTCACCTCCTCCATTGACAGTAGGCGACAACAAACAATGCGCAACCTCAGGTTGTAAGCAATGATGATTGTCTCCGTCCTTAATCAGGCAATACGTGTATGACTGACCCGCTGAATGGAAGTTGCTTCTGCAAAGCCGTGCGCTATCAAATCGACAGCTTGGACATGCCCATCAGCCACTGCCATTGCGACAGTTGCCGCAAGGTGCATGCAGCCGCATTCGTGGCCACGGCCGGAGTCATGCGCGAGCACTTTCGCTGGATGCAGGGTGAGGCGCTGCTGTCGTCGTTTGAATCTTCACCGGGCAAGCTCCGGCATTTCTGCTCGCGCTGCGGCTCTCACCTGATGGCTGAGCGTCGGCATCAGCCCCATGTGATTGTGCGGGTGGCGACGCTGGATGATGACCCTGGCGTGCGGCCCACCTCGCACATCTGGACGGCCCATGATGTGCCCTGGCTTGCTTACGCAGGCGTAGAGCACTGGGATGAGTGGAAGACTTGACTAGACGTGCGGGTCACCGGGCGCCTTCGCGGGGGTCGCATATTGCGGCTTGAGATGGCCTTCCTGATCCAGCAGCCAGGCGTCCATGATCTGCCGCACTACCGGGCCTGCCACGCGGCCACCGGCCTCGCCGTTTTCGATCATCACCGAGATCACAATTTTCGGATGTTCGGCGGGCGCAAAGCCGACGAACAAGGCGTTGTCGCGATGGCGTTCCAGGGTCTTGTTGCGGTTATAGCGCTCACCCTGCTTGATCGCCACCACCTGCGCAGTACCACTCTTGCCGGCGATCCTATATTGAGCACCGGCCGCCGCCGCACGGGCGATACCACGGGGGTCGTGCATCACCAGTTGCATGCCGTGGTTGACCTGCTCCCAATCACGCGGGTCCTTGAGCACCACGTTAGGCATCGGGTTCTCGTCCACCGGCGGCACGCCGTTGATGGTCTTGGCCAGGTGCGGCCGGTTCCACACACCTTTGTTGGCGATCAATGCAGTGGCTTGGGCCAATTGCAATGGCGTGACCTGCATATAGCCCTGACCAATGCCGAGAATCACAGTTTCGCCCGGGAACCAGGGCTGACGCCGCGTCGCGCGCTTCCAGGCCTGGGAAGGCATCAGGCCGGCTGATTCTTCGAACATGTCGAGGGAGACTTTCTGACCGAGGCCGAACTCGGCCAGGTAGTCGTGCAGGCGATCGATACCCAGCTTGTGGGCCAGGTCGTAAAAGTAGGTGTCGTTGGAGCGCATGATGGCTGCGTCCATGTCCACCCAGCCGTCACCGCTGTGGTTCCAGTTGCGGTATTTGTGATCAAAGTCGGGCAGTTGGTAGTAACCGGGGTCGAACACTCGGGTTTGCGCGGTCACCACGCCACTGTCGAGGCCGGCGATGGCCACTTCCGGCTTGATGGTCGAGCCGGGCGCGTAAAGGCCGCGTAGCACACGGTTGAACAGCGGTCGGTCGATGGAGTCGTGCAGCGCGGCATATTCCTTGAAGCTGATGCCGGTGACGAACAGATTCGGGTCAAAACTCGGCTTACTCACCATGGCCAGCACTTCGCCGGTTTGCGGGTCGAGGGCCACTACCGAACCACGGCGATCGCCCAAGGCCTCTTCCGCGGCTTCCTGGAGCTTGACGTCGAGGCTCAGCACGATGTTTTTGCCGGGGATCGGGTCGGTATGCTTGAGTACGCGCAACACGCGGCCCTGAGCGTTGGTCTCGACCTCTTCATAGCCGACATGGCCATGCAGCTCGGACTCGTAGAAACGCTCGATACCGGTCTTGCCGATGGACTGGGTACCGCGGTACTCCACCGAGTCGAGGGCCTTGGATTCTTTTTCGTTGATTCGACCAACGTAGCCAATCGAGTGGGCAAAATGCGCGCCCAACGGGTAATGCCGCACGAACTGCGGTTCGACGTCGACGCCCGGCAAGCGGAACTCGTTAACGGCCAGCACGGCAATCTGCTCTTCGGTCAATTCGTAGAACAGCGTCACCGGCACAAACGGATGACGGGCTTGCTTCAACGCCTTGTCGAATACCGCGCGGTCTTCGGCGGGTAAATGCAACAGGCTGACGATAGCGTCCAGCTCGCCCTTGAGGTCAGTGGTGCGCTCACGAGTGATGGTCAGGTTGTAGCTGGGACGGTTGTCGGCCAGCACCACGCCATTGCGGTCATAAATCAGCCCGCGCGTCGGCGTTATCGGCAGTACATGGACCCGGTTGTTCTCGGAAATCGTCGAGTGATAGTCGTACTGCACCACCTGCAGGAAATACATACGCCCGACCAGGGCGCAGGTAATACCAATCACCAACAGTGCGCAGGCAAGCAAGCGCTTGTTGACCAGGCGGTTTTCTTTTTCGTGATCCTTGATCGGTATCGGTTCAGGCATTTCTACAGCATCTCGTTGAAGAAGGTCGACGCCGCATCCTGCGGGTGAAATATCCATCCTTGTGAAATGTGCTGCACCTTACCAAAAATGCAGAAACACTTTGCATTGATTTCCCCAACGGCATGGTGTTTTGTCAGACAAGCACCGATTTTGTGCTCGAAAAGGCCTCAATCCCGGAAGTGCGATCACTCCGATGCCCCTCCAGTGTTGTGCAGGGCGCGTGTGAGGATGGCGGTCTGGAGGGTGCCGATTGAGCTGATCAAGGCGCGGAGGCTTCGAAGTCGCTTGGCGCTTTTCGACCGCCCAAAACAAAACCCCTGATTGCGTTAGCAATCAGGGGTTTCGGAATTTAATCTTGACGATGACCTACTCTCACATGGGGAAACCCCACACTACCATCGGCGATGCATCGTTTCACTACTGAGTTCGGGATGGGATCAGGTGGTTCCAATGCTCTATGGTCGTCAAGAAATTCGGGTACTGAGTCGTAGCCAGATGGCTTCGCTTCAGCAAATTGGGTATGTGACAGCTTTCGGTGTTTTGTGAGCGTCGAACTTTCGGTTCATCTCGTCTTCACACACCGCAATCTGATGCTCTTTCGAGTAGTCAAATTGCTTGGGTGTTATATG
>NZ_FNOX01000010.1 GCF_900107155.1 Pseudomonas salomonii | reverse complement strand
ATAACACCCAAGCAATTTGACTACTCGAAAGAGCATCAGATTGCGGTGTGTGAAGACGAGATGAACCGAAAGTTCGACGCTCACAAAACACCGAAAGCTGTCACATACCCAATTTGCTGAAGCGAAGCCATCTGGCTGCGACTCAGTACCCGAATTTCTTGACGACCATAGAGCATTGGAACCACCTGATCCCATCCCGAACTCAGTAGTGAAACGATGCATCGCCGATGGTAGTGTGGGGTTTCCCCATGTGAGAGTAGGTCATCGTCAAGATTAAATTCCGAAACCCCTGATTGCTAACGCAATCAGGGGTTTTGTTTTGGGCGGTCGAAAACAACAACTCACTTCGCGTGCAGCCTCTGACGGGGCGCCGTATCAACAACCGTCTGGTTGCTCCAAATCAACAGCGTTGCGGTTAATCCGGACATAGTAATTATCGAACTCGCCGCTTTCGACGAACACAAAACCGTGGCGAGTGTAAAAACGATTGGACGCGCTTTCCTTCAAGGCGCCAACTCTGATCGGGCGCCTGGTCTCATCAGCCTCTCTGAAAATCCGAGCAAGAACCTCGGAGCCGATTCCTGCGCCTTGAGCGCTGGGGACCACATACAAGTGGTCAAGCAGAAGCTCGTCCTGATGGTCTTTGATAACGACGAAACCGACCAGGTCGCCTGCTACTTCTATGCGCCGTGTGCTGCTGGCGTCAAACCCGCCAAGAAATCGTTCACGCGCACGATCGGGGTTAAATCGTCCAAGCCGTTCAAGGCTTTCGCGCATGGCCTCAATTCTGATGGATACCAGAACTTCCAGGTCGTTATTGGAAGCTGCGCATAAAACGACAGCGCAGTTGTGATCGGTGGAGGCAGGCATAACAAGCACCCTAGGCATGGCTGGTTAGCCATCATAGAGAAAAGAGTTCGTATAACCATAAACGCCTGGGCTCGCTGGACGCGATCGCCCCATATCGGCTCAGAGGCTGCTATGGGTGTCTATTACTTAGTGCCTGCCACGCGCCTTATGACTCGCCTGGTGCTTATCCTGCGTCCTTCATTGTGCGGTATGCCTCAACCTGTAAGGCCGATCATGCGCACATCAATGTTGCCATCGGGCAGGGCTTGTTCGGCTTGGCTGAGCGCTTCGCGAATAAACTCACCCGGCAGGCGCGAATTCCGGCAGCTCGCTTCGCGCGAATGTGCAAGGCGCTCAGGGGATGAGGCAAGCATGAAGGTAGGAAGTACCAGGCGCGGGATTGTATTCGCGCCACACGAATACAACGAATAAGGGGATGCAAAGGTAGATGGCCAGGCACAAAAAAACCGCCTCAAGTGGCCGGTTTCTTTGGTGCTGAGAGCCTGGTAGAGACTTTCAGATACTGCTATATGGTGCCAGAGGAAAACGGAAGCAGCTCACTGCCCCCGATATTGCTCTAAAGATAAAGAAATTCGAGTACTGAGAAGGGTGGGCAGCGCGTAGCCGGCATCTAATGGCGTTGCGTCATGTTCGGCCAGTAGGTCTGGGATTCTCGCTGGTGTGGTGGAAGCCGGCGATCAAGTAGCGGGCAGCAGCTCGCCGCGACAGTGCGCGGCGGCAGAGTTTGATGGAGATTGGATACCAGCATTGGCCATCAGTGAGATGACTTTCCACCCTTTAGGAGCAGTTCTCTTGCCATCTCCATTGCCTGCTCACGTGAAGCAGCAAGAAGCAAAGGGTAGCCCCAGAACTTGGCAAACACGACCGCAAATGCCTTGAACCCAAGACGTTTTGCCGAGTTGGGTTCAATCATGATCATTGCCAGCACCCACTTTCGCAATTCAACCTTGTGCTTTTTCATCCAGAGCGCGGTGCGTTTTTTTTCTTCCGGCGAGTGCTCATGGTCTTCGGTAGGTACGGTATCGGTCAAGAATACAAAGGGCTCCCCGCGCTGCAAATTGGCCTCTAATTCGGCGAAGTCTTTTTGATGATTGTGGCCGGGTTCTTGATTAAGGTTCATCCAGACCAAAGGGAACTCAGAACTATTCACCGACATGGCCGTTTCCTTCGTTTTTAATGCAAAACCAGGTGGCCACAATGGCGAACACGCCGGGCAACGTAATGAAGAACACTGCCGAAAAGGCAACGTGCCAACCGTCGCGCAACCCGTCGGAGATTCCCCCGAGGGTATTCAGAGCGACAAGCAGGCTGCCAAAAACCAGGACAACCCACTGAGCCTTACGGGTGCCTATCAGTGCGATAAGCACTGTTAAGATCCAAGAGCCATAGAACGCGGAAAACATCCACAGTACATCGGGCTCAAACGTAATCGCCGGTGTTGCACCGTGCGCTCTGACAAAATCGTTCACGTAAAAAAATAACTGAAAGGTGACAAAAAGTACGGCACCGGCGGCTGTCGTCAACCAGAACAAGGCCACTTTGTTTGTGTTGTTCATGGCCGTGTGTTGGGCGCGGTTTAGGGTAGGCTTAATGGGCATAAGAGCTTTCTCGATAATCAATGAATGTTGTATGTCTGCGATTTACAACGGGAGAAATGTTCGTCTCCGGGAAATCAATACCTATAGTCCAGCGTCACCATCAAGTTGCGTGGTGCGCCATAACCTACAGTGTCAAAATCTCCCTTCTCCAACGCGTACTTCTTGTCGAGTACATTGTTGACGTTGACCGCCGCGGTGATCTGCTTCGTGACGGCGTAGCGCCCCAACACGGATACCAGCGCATAAGAACCTTGTTCCCCGCCCAACGAACTGGTGCCGGTGTTGGGCGCCTCGTAGAAGCGGCTTTGCCATTTAACGCCTGCGCCCAGCGTCAATTTGTTCCACTCTCCCGGCAACTGGTAGGTGCTGAAAAGCTGGGCAGTGGTGCGCGGTATTTGCGAATTCAAGCGCACGCCATCGCCATCTTGTGCCGTGAAATGGGCGATGCCTGAATAGATGTTCCAGCCACGCGCCAGCTCGCCCTGCAAGTCCAGCTCGATCCCCCGCGACTTCGTCCCATCCGAACCCATATAGGCTTGGGCACCACTTGGCGTATAGGTTCCTGCGACCATCTGTGCAGCGTTGTCCAGCTCGGTATGGAACAAGGCCACCGACGCATTCAGACGCCCATCCAGGTAAGCGCCTTTAAGGCCGATTTCCTTGGTTTTTCCCTTTGTCGGCGTGAGCACGTTGCCCTTGCTGTCGCGATAGTCGGTTTGCGGATTGAATATGCCCGTGTAGCTCACGTAGGCCGAATAGGTCTTATCGATGTCGTAGATCAAACCCGCATACGGGGTGAATTCACTGCTTTTCTTGTAGTGCAACGACGAGGCGCCGACGGCGTCGTCGATTTCGTAGTTGCTGAATCGGCCGCCGACAATGAGTTTCAGAGGCTCGGCCAGCGAGAACCGGGCTGCGCTATAGACACCGCTCTGTTTGATCAGGGTGCGGGTCGGTATCGAAGCCATGGCATCGAAGTTGGGGCGGGGAAAGGCCGGGCTCAGTTGATAGACATTGACCGGCGTGAAGCCTGCGTAGAACGGAGCGATAGCTTCCTGGCTGGCGGTGCGGCGCGAACTCGTCGCCCCCACCACCAAGTCATGCTGGCGGCCGAGCAGTTCGAAGGGGCCGCTCGCCATCACATCGAAGGTGTTTTGACGGCTGCTACCTTCGGACGCCAGTGCCACCGGAAGAGCCCCGTTGGGAAAGGAGCCCAGTCCCGTGGCGCGATCGGGGCGGCCGACCAGGCCGAGCAGTTCGGCATCGAATTCCGTGCGGTATTGATTAGCGACGGCCCGGAGATTCCAGCCGTTGTCAAAGCGGTGCTCGACCTCGGCAAACGCGGTCTTAAGGGTGTTGTCCCAATGGCTCCAGTTCTGCGCGTAGTTCTTGGAGCGTGAATACTCGGCCTGCGTGCCGTCGCTGAACCATAGCGGTAAACCTCCCCAGGTGGAGCCCTTCGGCGTGCTGTCCTGGTAGTCATAGCCCAGACTCACCGTCGTGTCGGGTGTCAGATCTGCCTCGATGATGCCGTAGAACGCCTTCCTCTGCGGTTTGTAGCCATCAATGTACGAGTTTCCTTCCTGGGACGTCCCGACCATACGGGCGCGGATACGGCCATCCTCGGTCAACGGAATCGATACGTCGGCCATTTCCCGGTGGGTATCCCAGCTCCCTGCACCGAGCGAGGCGGAGGCCGAGAAGTCGCGGGTCGGTCGTTTGCGCACCAGGTTGACGGCGGCCGAGGGATTGCCGGTGCCGGTCAGCAAGCCAGAGGCGCCGCGCACGACCTCGACACGATCGTAGAACGCGGTATCCAGGGAGCTGATCCCGCTCCCGCTGACGATGTCGCCGACGACGGTGGGTATGCCATCGTACTGAACGTTGTTGATCAAGAAACCACGCGAATAGAAACTCGTCCGTTCGCTGTCGGATTGGTACGACGAGACGCCCGTGGTGTTATCCAGCACGCTCTGCACCGAGTTCAGTTGCTGGTCGTCCATGCGTTGGCGGGTGATCACCGTCACCGACTGCGGTGTTTCCCGTAGCGAAAGTGGCAGGTGCGTCGCCACCGATGTCTGGCCCGTAGTGTAGGAACCAGTACCTTCGGTGGTCGCCGTATCCATAGGCCCCGTTACGGTGATGGCCGGCAAGGCTATCTCCTCTTGAGGCTTTCCACCGGCCTTGGTCTGAATCTGCCCTGGCTCGGCCGCGAATGCGCCCTGCGCACTAATGAGAACTGCCGCCGCGACTGCCGAGCCCAGCACGTTGCGGGGCGCGCTCCTGATTGCGCCCTTGTACGGCCCAACCAGATGAGGATAGCCAGTGGGCTGTGTACGCATATCAAGTGGCCAACGGAACTTCCCAACAGTTGCGATGATGAACATCAACAATACTCATTTGTATTTGGATGTTGCATTTAACAATAGAGGCAGCTGGGAGTGATGGCGAAACTAGGCCATATTATTATTCAGTTAGGCCAATTGTGATGTCATGCAGGTGCCCGGATGGTTTTCGCTGAAGTCCTGGCGTTGCACGAACACTTGCAGATGCTGGTATTGGAGAAAGGCTTTGCTCTCGATGAGGAGCCGGCCTTCACCCCTATCACAACGTTGCGAAATGTCAGCAACTTCGCAAGGAAGGACTACAGGCGACGGTGGGCGGCCGCTGGTCCCGAACCAAGATAATCTGGTGCATCAGGGGGAGATTTCATTGGGGAGCATGATGCCGGGCACGGAAGCGAGCTCTGCGCCGCTGATGCGATCCGATAGGTATCGTGCCGGAGGTTTGCCCACGGCCTTGCGGAACATGGTTATGAAACCGCTGGCGTTTTCGTACCCCAGCTCAAATGCTACCGTTTGCACGCTTTCGCCGTTGGTCAAACGTTGAAGTGCAAGGATCACATGCAGCTGCCGACGCCAGCCCCCAAAGCTCATTCCAATTTCATGCAGCAAAAGACGGCTCATGCTTCGCTCGCTCATGCCAATTCGAGTAGCCCACTCGGCCTTCGAGGTCTTGTCCGCGGGGGCCGCCAGCATCATTTCCACGAGGCGGCGCAAGCGGGGATCACGCGGCATGGGCAGATGCAAGTCTTCCACCGGTGCCGCCACCAACTCATCGAGCAACGCGGCAATCAACCGGTCTTCTCGTCCACCCTGCGCGTATAACTCAGGAAACCCGGCCACCTTCAGTAGCAACTCGCGTAGCAATGGCGACACCGAAATCGTGCAACAGTTTTTCGGAAGGTCCGGTGCTGCGTCTGGCTCAACGAACAGGCAATAGCATTGCGTTTCACCCGCCCCCCGCGCCGCGTGTGGCAAATCTCCCGGTATCCATATGGCGCACTGCGGCGGCACGATCCAGACACCGTCTTCAATTTCGCAGTTGAGAATGCCGCGTAGGGAGTAGATCAGCTGCGCTTTGCGGTGCTGATGCCTCGCATTTTCCCAGTCCTTTGTCACCGATGTAGCACTTAATGCCACAACGGGGCGCGAGACGCTGTCGACGTCCCAATGCACTGTTAGATCGGAGATTGCGATGCTGGACATGTTGTCTCGTAGAGCCTCGGATGGAAGATGAGGCTCTGGCCTAATCGGAAAATACTATGACCAACCTGCTCGATAACGTCTAGCCATTCCTTACGCCGGGGGCCTGGCTACTCCTGGAGGGGGGAGGCCGATTTTCTTGGCGACGGACAACCCGTTCCGAGGTCCTCGCACGCTGGATCTTGTTCCACCAATGTCTGAGTCTAATAGCGGGCTCCAGCGGCAAGTTCATCCTGAGCCGCAGTTTGAGTAAACGCGGAGACTCAGAAGCGCGGCGCCTTCTGCATAACGCCGCACTGGCTGCAAGCCGGACGGAAGCCTGGAAAGGGTTTTATCAAGCGCAACGGGAGCTGGGATATAGCACAACACAGGTGCTGGTAATGCTGGCTCGCAAGCTTGCTCGGGTGGTATTTGCCTTGCTGAAAGGGCAAACCGAATATCAGCCAAAGGTTGGTTGAGGGTTGCCCCTCAACCATAGGATCTCCCACAGGGGGCATTGGTGAGCCGTGATCAGGGTGCCATTCACTTTTCTACAGACGAAAAAAAGACCTTGAAATTCAAGGTCTTTCTTTAAGATGGTGCCCCGAGGGAGACTCGAACTCCCACTCCTTTCGAAAACGGATTTTGAATCCGCCGCGTCTACCAATTCCGCCATCAGGGCTCAATGGCGGCGAAGTATAGAGATGAGATTACCGTTGGTCAATCACGTTTCATGGTCTATTTTCACTATTTCCGCTAGACTTCCCGGCCCTGCTAGACGAACCCCATCATGCGCGTTGCTGACTTTACTTTTGAGCTCCCTGATTCGCTGATCGCTCGCCACCCTTTGGCCGAGCGTCGCGCCAGTCGACTGCTGACCCTGGACGGGGTGAGCGGTGCCCTTGCACACCGCCAATTCACTGATTTGCTTGAGCATTTACGCCCAGGCGATTTGATGGTGTTTAACAATACCCGGGTGATTCCGGCACGGCTGTTTGGCCAGAAAGCGTCCGGCGGCAAGCTGGAAATTCTGGTGGAACGGGTGCTGGACAGCCATCGCGTGCTGGCCCATGTGCGTTCCAGCAAGTCGCCGAAACCCGGCTCGAGCATCCTCATCGATGGCGGTGGCGAAGCCGAGATGGTTGCGCGCCATGATGCGTTGTTCGAGCTCAAGTTTGCCGAAGAAGTGTTGCCGCTCTTGGAGCGTGTCGGCCATATGCCGCTGCCTCCTTATATCGACCGCCCCGACGAAGACTCGGACCGCGAGCGCTACCAGACGGTGTACTCCCAGCGCCTCGGCGCCGTGGCCGCGCCAACGGCCGGCCTGCATTTCGACCAGCCGCTGCTGGATGCGATTGCCGCCAAGGGTGTTGAAAGCGCTTATGTGACCCTGCACGTGGGGGCCGGCACGTTTCAGCCGGTGCGTGTGGATAACATCGAAGACCACCATATGCACAGCGAGTGGCTGGAAGTCAGCCAGGACGTCGTGGATGCGGTGGCGGCGTGCAAGGCGCGCGGCGGTCGTGTTGTGGCGGTGGGCACCACCAGCGTGCGCTCGTTGGAGAGTGCCGCGCGCGATGGTGTGCTCAAACCGTTCAGTGGCGATACCGATATCTTTATTTTTCCGGGCCGGCCGTTCCATGTGGTCGATTGCCTGGTGACCAATTTTCATTTGCCGGAATCCACGCTGTTGATGCTGGTGTCGGCCTTCGCGGGTTATCCCGAAACAATGGCGGCGTATAAAGCCGCCATCGATAATGGGTACCGTTTTTTCAGCTACGGTGATGCGATGTTTATCACCCGTAACCCTGCGCCGACTGCTCCTAAAGAAGCGGGCCATGAGGAGCAACTATGAGTCGTATGTCGTTTGAATTGTTGGCCACCGATGGCAAGGCTCGTCGTGGTCGCCTCACGTTCCCGCGTGGCACCGTCGAAACCCCGGCCTTCATGCCTGTGGGCACTTACGGCACGGTAAAAGGCATGCTGCCGCGTGACATCGTCGCCACTGGCGCCGAGATCATCCTGGGCAACACCTTCCACCTGTGGCTGCGCCCGGGCACGGAAGTGATCAAGAAGCATGGCGACCTGCATGACTTCATGAAGTGGCAAGGCCCGATCCTCACCGACTCCGGTGGTTTCCAGGTGTTCAGCCTGGGTGCCATGCGCAAGATCAAGGAAGAGGGCGTGACGTTCGCCTCGCCGGTGGACGGCTCCAAAGTGTTCATGGGCCCTGAAGAGTCGATGCAGGTGCAGCGCGATCTTGGCTCCGACATCGTGATGATTTTTGACGAGTGCACGCCGTACCCTGCGGATGAAGACGTGGCGCGCATCTCCATGGAGTTGTCGTTGCGTTGGGCTCAGCGCTCGAAAAACGCCCACGGCGATAACACCGCTGCGCTGTTCGGTATCGTCCAGGGCGGCATGCACGAAAGCCTGCGCAAGCGCTCGCTGGAAGGCCTCGACAAGATCGGCTTTGACGGCCTGGCTATCGGCGGTCTGTCGGTGGGTGAGCCCAAGCACGAGATGATCAAGGTGCTGGATTACCTGCCGGGCCTGATGCCCGCTGACAAACCTCGTTACCTTATGGGCGTTGGCAAACCGGAAGATCTCGTAGAGGGTGTGCGCCGCGGTGTGGACATGTTCGATTGCGTGATGCCAACCCGTAATGCCCGCAATGGGCATCTGTTCATCGATACAGGCGTGCTGAAGATCCGTAACGCGTTCCATCGCCATGATGATTCGCCGCTCGATCCCACCTGTGACTGCTACACCTGCCAGAACTTCTCGCGTGCTTATCTGCACCATCTGGACAAGTGCGGGGAAATGCTGGGTAGCATGTTGAATACCATCCACAATTTGCGTCACTACCAAGTCCTGATGGCTGGTTTGCGCGAGGCTATTCAACAGGGTACATTGGCCGCCTTCGTCGATGCCTTCTATGCCAAGCGCGGGCTCCCTGTGCCGCCCTTGGACTGAGTTTTCCGACCCTAAGATTCACTATTTGCAACTGGAGTGCTAAATGAGCTTTTTTATCTCTAATGCCATGGCTGACGCCGCTGCGCCTGCCGCTGCCGGCCCTATGGGCGGCGGTTTCGAGTGGATTTTCCTGGTCGGCTTCCTGGTCATCTTCTACCTGATGATCTGGCGTCCACAGGCCAAGCGCGCCAAAGAGCAGAAAAACCTGCTGGGCAGCCTGCAGAAAGGCGACGAAGTGGTGACCACTGGCGGTATCGCCGGCAAGATCACCAAGGTTTCCGATGCTTTCGTGGTTCTGGAAGTCTCCGACACCGTAGAAATGAAGTTCCAGAAGGGCGCCATCGCCGCCACGCTGCCAAAAGGCACGCTCAAAGCGATCTAAGTAACAACCTTTACCAATCGACGGGGCGCGCAAGGCGCCCCGCGTTATAAGCGGGCGGCGTGATGCTGAACAAATACCCTCTGTGGAAATACGTACTGATCCTGGCGGTGCTGGCGATCGGTTTTATTTATTCCGCTCCCAATCTTTATCCTGATGACCCTGCGATCCAGATCACTGGCGCCAGCACTACGCTGCAGGTCAATCAGGCTGACTTGGACCGTGCGAGCAAAGCGCTCACCGACGCCGGTATTCAGGTAAAAGCGGCAACCCTGGCGTCTGATGCGAAAGGCGGTTTGTTGCGCCTGACCAAGGCCGAAGACCAATTGCCGGCCAAAGACGTCGTGCGCAAGGCCATGGGTGATGACTACGTAGTCGCGCTCAACCTGGCACAGACCACGCCGAAATGGCTGCGCAGCATTGGCGCGCACCCGATGAAGCTGGGTCTGGACTTGTCCGGTGGTGTGCACTTCCTGCTGGAAGTCGACATGGACAAAGCCCTCGACGCACGCCTGAAAGTCTACGAAGGCGACGTGAAGAGCCTGCTGCGCAAAGAGAAGGTGCGTTATCGCAGCCTGCCGCAGCTCAACGGTGCCATCCAGCTGGGCTTCTCTGATGAAGCGACCCGCGAACAGGCCCGTGCCCTGGTGCGCAAGAACTTCAATGATTTCGACATCGTGCCGGCTGACCTGAATGGCCAACCTGTACTGCGTCTGGCGATGACCCCGGCCAAGATCGCGGAAATCCGCGAATACTCCATCAAGCAGAACTTGACCACGGTCCGTAACCGCGTCAACGAGCTGGGTGTGGCTGAGCCGATCGTGCAGCGTCAAGGTGCCAACCGCATCGTGGTTGAACTGCCAGGCGTACAAGATACCGCTGAAGCCAAGCGTATCCTGGGTAAAACTGCCAACCTGGAATTCCGTCTGGCGGCTGAGCCGGGTGCGACTCGCGCGACTGCCGAAGAATTCGAGTTCCGCGAAGGCAACCGTCCTCCAGCGCTGATTGAGCGTGGCTTGATCATCACCGGTGATCAGGTGACTGACGCCAAGGCGGGTTTCGATTCGCAGCACGGTACTCCGGAAGTGAACATCCGTCTGGATGGCCATGGCGGTGACCTGATGAGCCGCGCCACGCGCAGCAACGTCGGTCGCAGCATGGCGGTGATCTTCATCGAGCAACGCCCGGTCACCACCTACACCAAACAAATGGTCGACGGTGTCGAGAAAGACGTGCCGGTGCAGACCTTCAAGGAAGAGAAGAAGATCATCAGCCTGGCGACCATCCAGTCGCCGCTGGGTGCTCAATTCCGCATCACCGGCCTGAATGGCCAGGGCGAGTCGTCCGAGCTGGCACTGCTGCTGCGTGCGGGTGGCCTGGCGGCGCCGATGTACTTCGCTGAAGAACGCACCATCGGCCCGAGCCTGGGTGCCGACAACATCACCAAGGGTGTCGATGCAGCCTTGTGGGGCATGCTGTTCGTATCCCTGTTCATCATCGCCATCTACCGCTTCTTCGGCGTCATCGCCACCGTGGCCCTGGCGGGCAACATGGTGATGCTGCTGGCACTGATGTCGCTGCTGGGCGCAACGCTGACCCTGCCAGGTATCGCCGGTATCGTACTCACCATGGGTATGGCGGTAGACGCCAACGTACTGATCTTCTCGCGGATTCGTGAAGAGATCGCGGCGGGCATGACCGTACAGCGTGCAATCAACGAAGGCTTCGGCCGGGCATTTACCGCGATTCTCGACTCCAACCTGACCACTCTGCTGGTCGGCGGGATTCTCTTTGCCATGGGCACCGGCCCCGTCAAAGGTTTTGCGGTGACCATGTCCCTCGGTATCTTTACCTCGATGTTCACGGCCATCATGGTGACCCGCGCAATGGTCAACCTGATCTTTGGCGGACGTGACTTCAAGAAGTTGTGGATTTAAGGGGCTGCCATGTTACGTACAATCAACTTCATGGGCGTTCGCAACATTGCGTTCGGCGCCACAGTGCTCCTTACCGTTCTGGCGTTGTTCAGCTGGTTCCATAAGGGCCTGAACTACGGTCTGGACTTCACCGGCGGTACGCTCATCGAGCTGACCTACGAGAAGCCGGCCGACGTTACCCTGGTGCGCAGCGAGCTGGTCAAGGCCGGCTATCACGAAGCCATCGTGCAGAGCTTTGGTGCTACCACCGACCTGCTGGTGCGTATGCCGGGCGAAGACCCGCAGTTGGGTCATCAGGTAGCCGAAGCCTTGCAGAAGGTCGGCGGTGACAACCCGGCGTCGGTCAAGCGTGTCGAGTTCGTAGGCCCGCAGGTGGGTGAAGAGCTGCGCGACCAGGGCGGCCTCGGCATGCTGATGGCGTTGGCCGGCATCATGGTCTACCTGGCGTTCCGCTTTCAGTGGAAGTTCGGCGTCGGCGCGATTGTGTCGCTGATCCACGACGTTATCGTCACCGTGGGTATCCTGGCGTACTTCCAGATCACCTTCGACCTGACGGTGTTGGCGGCGGTGCTGGCGATCATTGGTTACTCGCTCAACGACACCATCGTGGTATTCGACCGGGTTCGTGAGAACTTCCGCGTACTGCGCAAGGCCACGCTGATCGAGAACATCAACATCTCCACCACCCAGACCCTGTTGCGGACCATGGCGACGTCGATCTCCACCTTGCTGGCGATTGCTGCGCTGATGATCTTCGGTGGCGATAACCTGTGGGGCTTCTCCCTGGCGCTGTTCATCGGCGTTCTGGCGGGCACCTACTCGTCGATCTACATCGCCAACGTGGTGCTGATCTGGCTGAACCTCAACAGCGAAGACTTGATCCCGCCTGCCGCTACCGGCAAGGAGGTCGACGACCGTCCTTGATGGGCGTTCGTTGATACGCTGTTACAAATAAGGCACGAGTATTGAACTCGTGCCTTTTTTTTTGCTCCAAGGCTGGGTATAGCGCGGACGTTTCGGTCCGCTTGTGATGGTCAGGAGGTTCACGTGAACAAGTCGTTACTGGTTGGTGCGGTATTGGGTGCTGTCGGTGTGACTGCCGGGGGTGCTGTTGCCACCTACAGCCTGGTAAAAAGCGGCCCTGAGTATGCGCAAGTGCTGGCAGTGCAGCCGGTGAAAACCCAGATCAAAACCCCTCGTGAGGTCTGCAAGGACGTCACCGTGACCCGGCAGAAGCCGGTGCAGGATCAGCATCAAATCGTCGGCACCGTGGTCGGTGCGCTGGCCGGTGGCCTGTTGGGCAACCAGGTCGGTGGCGGTAACGGCAAGAAGCTGGCGACTGTAGCCGGTGCGGTTGGTGGCGGTTACGCCGGTAACAAGGTGCAGGAAGGTATGCAGAATCGCGATACCTATACCACCACGCAGCAGCGTTGCAGCACCGTCAATGACATCAGTGACAAGGTGGTCGGCTATGACGTGCGCTACAACCTGGACGGTAAGGAAGGTTCCGTGCGTATGGACCGTGATCCGGGCGGCCAGATTCCAGTGGATAAGGAAGGTCGTCTGATCCTGGGCCAAAACCAGCAATAAGGCTGAGATCAATCCAAGTGTGGGAGCAGGCAAGCCAGCTCCCAAATTGGATTGTGTTTGCTGCTGAGATACGAAATCCAAAGTATAAAAAAAGCACCCCTTGGGGTGCTTTTTTGTGCTCGCTCGCTTAACGCTTCAGCGAAGCCGGCAGGTGCGGCTGGATCGCCGTCAGTACTGCCTTGAAGCATTTGGTGTTGCCGGCAACTACGTGGCCTTTCTCCAGGAAATCGTGACCACCGGTGAAGTCGCTCACCAGGCCGCCAGCTTCCTGGATCAGCAGGGCGCCTGCAGCCATGTCCCACTCGGACAGACCCGACTCCCAGAACGCATCAAAACGACCGGCGGCAACGTACGCCAGGTCCAGGCTGGCAGCACCGGCGCGGCGGATGCCGGCGGTCTGGCCAACCAGGGCGCGGAACATGCCCAGGTAGTTTTCCAGGTTGTCCATCTGGTCGTCACGGAACGGGAAGCCAGTGCCCAGCAGGGCGCCGTCCAGGCTGGTACGGCCGCTGACGCGCAGGCGACGACCGTTCAGTTGGGCGCCACGGCCACGGCTGGCGGTGAATTCTTCCTGGCGAACCGGGTCGAGTACGACGGCGTGTTCCAGGCGGCCACGGTATTTGCAGGCGATGCTGACTGCAAAGTGTGGGATGCCGCGCAGGAAGTTGGTGGTGCCGTCCAGTGGGTCGATGATCCACAGGTAGTCTTCGCCTTCGCCGCTGCCTTTGTGCAAGCCGGTTTCTTCACCGAGGATGCCGTGGGTAGGGTAGGCCTTGCGCAGCGCGTCGATGATTTTTTGCTCAGCGGCGCGATCCACCTCGGATACATAATCCTTGGCGTCTTTTTCGTCGACCTTGATGGTATCCAGGCGCTCGATGGAGCGGAAGATCAATTCACTGGCGCTGCGGGCGGCGCGCAGCGCGATATTCAGCATGGGCTGCATGGATGTGTCACCTAAGGTTGTTAAAGAAAGCCGGGCATTCTAGCAGAAACTTTCTTCAGGTGAAGGGCGACGTTAGCTTTCATGGCATAACCTTAGGCTGTTCTGTAAGATTTGCTCCCCTTTCCTGTGTCCGAGAGCGCCTCCCTTGCTGCAAAACATCCGTGTCGTCCTCGTCAATACCAGTCATCCCGGCAACATCGGCGGGGTGGCGCGAGCCATGAAAAACATGGGGCTGACGCGCCTGGTGCTGGTCGAGCCGCGTGTGTTCCCGCACCACGAAGCCGATGCCCGTGCATCCGGCGCCAATGACATCCTTGAAAAAGCCCAGGTCGTCGCCACCTTGGAAGACGCCTTGGTCGGCTGCAACCTGGTGCTCGGCACCAGCGCCCGCGACCGTCGAATCCCCTGGCCATTGCTGGACCCGCGTGAGTGCGGCACCAAGGTGGTAGAAGAGGCCGCTGGTGGTGCAGAAATCGCCTTGGTGTTTGGTCGTGAAGATTCCGGCCTGACCAACGAAGAGCTGCAGCGATGTCATTACCACGTGCACATTCCATCAGACCCTGAGTTCAGCTCGCTGAACCTCGGGGCAGCGGTGCAGGTGTTGAGTTACGAAGTGCGCATGGCCTGGTTGGCTGCTGAAGGCCAGCCGAGCAAGGTCGAGAAGGATGAAGTCGCATCGACCAAGAGTGGCGAGTTGGCCACCATGGACGAATTGGAGCGATTCTATGAGCACCTGGAGCAAACCCTGGTCGCCATCGAATTCCTCGACCCGGAAAAGCCCCGGCACTTGATGGCACGCCTGCGTCGCTTGTACGGCCGTAGCTCGGTCAGTCGGGCAGAAATGAACATATTGCGTGGCATCCTCACGGAAACCCAGAAAGCGGCCCGTGGTGAGCTTCTTAAGCGGAAGGATTAAAAATGTTCGAGCGTTTGCGAGAAGATATCCAGAGTGTTTTCCACCGTGACCCGGCGGCGCGCAACGCCTTTGAAGTGCTGACCTGCTACCCGGGCATGCATGCGATCTGGATTCACCGCCTGTCCGGAGTTTTGTGGGGCATGGGCTGGAAATGGCTGGCGCGGCTGGTGTCGAACTTTGGGCGCTGGTTGACCGGAATCGAGATTCACCCAGGCGCCAAGGTCGGTCGTCGCTTCTTTATCGACCATGGCATGGGCATCGTGATTGGCGAAACCGCCGAAATCGGTGATGACGTGACGCTGTATCAGGGCGTGACCCTGGGCGGCACGACCTGGAATAAAGGCAAGCGTCACCCGACACTGGGCGATGGCGTCGTGGTAGGGGCGGGCGCCAAGGTGCTTGGACCGTTCACCGTCGGCGCCGGTGCCAAGGTGGGCTCCAATGCGGTGGTGACCAAGGCCGTGCCGCCTGGCGCGACGGTGGTGGGCATTCCTGGCCGGATCATCATTAAGCCGCAGGTCGGCGACGAGCAGGAGGCCAAGCGTAAAGCCATGGCCGAGAAGATCGGATTTGATGCCTACGGCGTCAGCGAAGACATGCCCGACCCGGTGGCGCGTGCCATTGGCCAGTTGCTCGACCACCTGCAGGCCGTGGATGGCAAGCTGGACGGTATGTGCGGCGCATTGAAGGAGCTGGGCAGCAGCTACTGCGCGAAAGACCTGCCTGAGCTGCGCGAAGAAGACTTCGCCGAGATCAAGGTTGAAGCTGGCACCACCAAGGCTGGCTAAATCTTAAGCTCGATAAAACCTCCTGTGGGAGCTGGCTTGCCTGCGATAGCGGTCTGCCAGCTCACTTAGAGGGTGCTGACCCATCGCTGTCGCACGCAAGCCAGCTCCCACATTTGGCCTCCATGGGTCTTGAGATTGAGTCGTGGCCCGGTTCCCGCTGTTCGTCCCCACCCCACCCTGCTATTATTCGCGCGCCCTTTTTACGGGTAATCCTGACTAAAGTACTAGGTCTTATAGTTGACTTAAATACTCGGGAATCGCATACTTGCCCCCATTCTGAAACACCTTGGTACTTGTCCATGAGACTGACTACAAAAGGCCGATACGCGGTGACCGCCATGCTTGACCTGGCCTTGCACGCGCAAACTGGGCCGGTGTCCCTGGCCGATATCTCCGAGCGCCAAGGCATTTCCCTGTCCTATCTCGAGCAACTGTTCGCCAAATTGCGCCGCAGCAACTTGGTTTCCAGTGTGCGTGGGCCGGGTGGCGGCTATCAGTTGTCCCGCGATATGCAGGGCATCCAGGTAGCTCAGGTGATCGACGCGGTGAACGAATCCGTCGATGCCACCAAATGCCAGGGTTTGGGTGACTGCCACGCCGGCGACACCTGCCTGACGCACCACTTGTGGTGTGACTTGAGCCTGCAGATCCATGAGTTTTTGAGTGGTATCAGCTTGGCTGATCTTGTGACTCGCCGTGAGGTACAAGAAGTAGCCCAGCGTCAGGACCAGCGCCGTTGCAACACCAAGGCGCCGCGTCTGGACAAGATTGAAGCGTCCGCCGTCGAGTGACAGCCGAAGAGCTAACGGCACGCCAGCCAGCCTGATTTAGGAGAAAGTCCATGAAATTGCCGATTTACCTTGATTACTCAGCGACCACCCCGGTTGATCCGCGTGTCGCGCAAAAGATGAGCGAGTGCCTGCTGGTTGACGGAAACTTCGGCAACCCAGCCTCCCGTTCCCACGTATTCGGCTGGAAAGCCGAGGAAGCGGTCGAGAACGCTCGTCGCCAGGTCGCCGACCTGGTGGGCGCCGACCCACGGGAAATCGTCTGGACCTCCGGCGCTACCGAGTCCGACAACCTGGCAATCAAGGGCGCGGCGCATTTCTACGCGACCAAAGGCAAGCACCTGATCACCACCAAGATTGAGCACAAGGCTGTCCTCGACACCATGCGCCAACTGGAGCGTGAAGGTTTCGAGGTCACCTACCTTGAGCCAACCACCGACGGTATCGTCACCCCGGCCATGATCGAAGCGGCCCTGCGTGAAGACACCATCCTGGTTTCCGTGATCCACGTGAACAACGAAATCGGCACCATCAACGACATCGCAGCCATTGGCGAGCTGACGCGCTCCAAAGGCATTCTGCTGCACGTCGACGCTGCTCAGTCCACCGGCAAGGTCGATATCGACCTGTCCAAGCTGAAAGTCGACCTGATGTCGTTCTCTGCCCACAAGACCTACGGCCCTAAAGGCATCGGCGCGTTGTACGTGAGCCGCAAACCCCGCGTGCGCATCGAAGCGACCATGCACGGCGGCGGTCACGAGCGCGGCATGCGTTCGGGCACCCTGGCCACTCACCAGATCGTCGGCATGGGCGAAGCCTTCCGTGTAGCCAAGGAAGACATGGCTGCCGAAAACATTCGTATCAAGGCCCTGAGCGATCGCTTCTACAAGCAGGTCGAGAACCTTGAAGAGCTGTACATCAATGGCAGCATGACCGCCCGTGTACCGCACAACCTGAACTTGAGCTTCAACTACGTCGAAGGCGAGTCGCTGATCATGGCGCTCAAGGACCTGGCGGTTTCGTCCGGTTCGGCCTGCACCTCGGCGTCCCTTGAGCCTTCGTACGTTCTGCGCGCCCTGGGCCGCAACGACGAACTGGCACACAGCTCGATCCGCTTTACCTTCGGCCGCTTCACCACCGAAGAGCAAATCGACTACGCCGCGCAGAAAGTCTGCGAAGCCGTCAACAAGCTGCGCGTTCTGTCGCCGCTGTGGGACATGTACAAAGACGGTGTCGATATCTCCAAGATCGAGTGGGCGGCACACTAAATATAGAAGCCGCCACCCAAGCTCTGTAAGAACGTGGCGGAAAACGCAGGCGTTTTTACAGGGTTCCAGAGCGGCCCTGATGAGTGAGGATTCAGTACCATGGCTTACAGCGAAAAGGTCATCGACCACTACGAAAACCCGCGCAACGTCGGCAAGATGAACGCGGAAGACCCTGATGTCGGCACCGGCATGGTCGGCGCTCCGGCGTGCGGCGATGTGATGCGCCTGCAGATCAAGGTCAACGACGCTGGCGTTATCGAAGACGCCAAGTTCAAGACTTACGGCTGCGGTTCCGCCATTGCCTCCAGCTCCCTCGCTACCGAGTGGATGAAAGGCAAGACCCTGGATGAGGCTGTCACCATCAGCAACACCCAGCTGGCCGAAGAACTGGCGCTGCCGCCGGTGAAAATTCACTGCTCCGTACTCGCAGAAGACGCCATCAAGGCGGCCGTTCGCGACTACAAGCAGAAGAAAGGCTTGATCTAAGCATTTGGCGACGAGTAAGGAGTCAACGATGGCTATCAGCATGACAGAAGCGGCTGCGCAGCACATTCGCCGCTCCCTGAATGGGCGCGGTAAAGGTGAGGGGATTCGTCTGGGTGTTCGCACCACGGGCTGTTCCGGCCTTGCCTACGTGCTGGAGTTTGTCGACGAGGTGGTTGAGGAAGACCAGGTGTTCGAAAGTCACGGCGAGAAGGTGATCATCGACCCTAAAAGCCTGACTTACCTTGACGGCACCGAGCTCGATTTCGTCAAGGAAGGGTTGAACGAAGGCTTCAAGTTCAACAACCCCAACGTGCGCGGTGAATGTGGCTGCGGCGAAAGCTTCAACATCTGAGGCTATTCGTGGGTAATCCTTGTCATTTCGCTTTATTCGAGCTGCAGCCGAGCTTTCGGCTGGACCTTGAGCAGCTTGCCACGCGCTACCGAGAGTTGGCGCGTGCGGTGCATCCGGACCGCTTTGCTGACGCTTCCGAGCGTGAGCAGCGCCTGGCGCTGGAGCAATCGGCCAGCCTCAACGAAGCCTATCAGACGCTGAAAAACCCGCCCAAACGCGCGCGCTACCTGCTCGCGTTGAACGGTGGTGAGTTGCCGATCGAAGTCACGGTGCACGATCCGGACTTCCTGATGCAGCAGATGCAGTGGCGCGAAGAACTCGAAGACTTGCAGGACGAGGCTGATATAGCCGGTGTCGCGGTCTTCAAGCGTCGTCTGAAAACGGCCCAGGATGAGCTCAACGAAAGCTTCGCAGCCTGTTGGGATGATGCAGCGCAACGTGAACAGGCCGAACGCCTGATGCGGCGCATGCAGTTCCTCGACAAGCTCACCTACGAAGTGCGCCAGCTAGAAGAGCGCCTCGACGATTAACCCAGTGCTGCCCGTGATGCACGCCTGATAGACAGATAAGACCTGATTACCATGGCCCTACTGCAAATCGCCGAACCCGGCCAAAGCCCTCAACCGCACCAGCGTCGCCTGGCGGTCGGGATTGACCTGGGCACCACCAATTCCCTGGTTGCTGCCTTGCGCAGCGGCCTGTCCGAGCCGTTGCCCGACGCTAATGGCCAGGTGATCCTGCCCTCCGCTGTGCGTTATCACGCTGATCGCACTGAAGTCGGTGAGTCGGCCAAGTTGGCGGCGTCCAGTGACCCGTTGAATACCGTGCTGTCGGTTAAACGCTTGATGGGCCGCGGTCTGTCCGACGTCAAGCAATTGGGCGACCAGCTGCCGTACCGCTTCGTTGGCGGCGAATCCCATATGCCGTTCATCGACACCGTCCAGGGCCCGAAAAGCCCGGTGGAAGTGTCGGCGGATATCCTCAAGGTGCTGCGTCAGCGCGCAGAAAATACCCTGGGCGGCGAACTGGTCGGCGCAGTGATCACCGTTCCTGCCTATTTCGACGACGCACAGCGTCAAGCCACGAAGGACGCCGCGAAGCTGGCGGGTCTGAACGTGTTGCGCTTGCTCAATGAGCCGACCGCAGCGGCGGTGGCCTATGGACTGGATCAGCACGCTGAAGGCCTCGTGGCAATTTATGACCTGGGCGGCGGCACCTTTGATATTTCGATCCTGCGCCTGACCGGCGGTGTGTTTGAAGTGCTGGCTACCGGTGGCGACAGCGCCCTGGGTGGCGATGACTTTGACCATGCCATTGCCGGCTGGATCATCACCAGCGCCGGCTTGTCGGCTGACCTGGACCCTGGCGCGCAGCGTAATCTGCTGCAAACCGCCTGCGCGGCCAAGGAAGCACTGACTGACGCTGATTCTGTTGAAGTTTCCTACGGCAGCTGGTCCGCTCAACTGACTCGCGAAGCCTTTGATGGGTTGATCGAACCGATGGTCGCTCGCAGCCTCAAGGCGTGCCGTCGGGCTGTACGTGATTCCGGCATCGAGCTGGAAGACGTGGCCGCTGTGGTCATGGTCGGCGGATCGACGCGCGTCCCACGTGTTCGCGAAGCGGTTGCCGAAGCGTTTGGCCGTCAGCCACTGACGGAAATCGACCCGGATCAAGTAGTCGCCATCGGCGCCGCTATCCAGGCCGACACCCTGGCCGGTAATAAACGCGATGGTGGCGAACTGCTGCTGCTCGACGTGATCCCGCTGTCCCTGGGGCTGGAAACCATGGGCGGCCTGATGGAGAAGGTGATTCCACGCAACACCACCATCCCCGTCGCACGCGCCCAGGATTTCACCACGTACAAAGACGGCCAGACGGCCATGATGATTCATGTGCTGCAAGGCGAGCGCGAACTGATCAGCGACTGCCGCTCCCTGGCGCGCTTTGAACTGCGCGGCATCCCGGCGATGGTGGCCGGTGCGGCGAAAATTCGCGTGACCTTCCAGGTCGACGCCGATGGCCTGCTCAGCGTGGCAGCACGTGAATTGGCCTCGGGCGTTGAAGCCAGCATTCAGGTCAAGCCGTCCTACGGCCTCACCGACGGCGAAATCGCCAAGATGCTCAAGGATTCGTTCCAATATGCCGGTGACGACAAGGTCGCCCGCGTGCTGCGCGAGCAGCAAGTCGATGCCCAGCGCCTGCTCGAAGCCGTGCAGGGCGCCCTGGAAGCCGACGGCGAGCGTCTGTTGGATGCTGAAGAGCGCATGGTTATCGACCTGCAAATGCAGGAATTGGCCGAATTGATGAAAGGCAACGATGGTTACGCCATCGAGCAGCAGACCAAGCGCCTGTCGCAAGTGACTGATGCCTTTGCCGCCCGCCGCATGGATCAGACGGTGAAAGCCGCACTGGCCGGGCGCAACCTGAATGAAATCGAGGAATAATTAATGCCGCAGGTCATTTTTCTGCCACACGCCGAGCATTGCCCGGACGGTATGGTTGTGGAGGCTGAGACCGGCAAGTCCATCCTCGAAGTTGCCCATGACAACCATATCGAGATCGAAAGCGCCTGCGGCGGTGTCTGCGCCTGCACGACCTGCCACTGCGTAATTCGCGAGGGTTTCAACTCTCTCGAAGAAGCGGACGAGCTGGAAGAGGACTTTCTGGATCGCGCCTGGGGCCTGGAGGCGACTTCTCGCCTAAGCTGTCAGGCAAAGGTCGGCACGGAAGACATCACTGTCGAAATTCCGAAATATTCCCTCAACCATGCGGCCGAAGCGCCGCATTGATTCAAGGAAATGTCATGAGCCTGAAATGGGTTGATGTACAAGAAATCGCTATACAACTTGCGGAAGCTCATCCTGAGGTCAATCCTCTTACCGTGAACTTCGTCAAGTTGCGCGACCTCGTAATGGCACTGCCGGAATTCGACGACATCCCTGACCGGGGTGGCGAAAAGGTCCTGGAGGCGATTCAGGGTCTGTGGATCGAAGAAGCAGACGACTGAGCCGACTTTTTACGCAGTTAGGCAATACCCAATAACCCGCGTATAATTCGCGGGTTTAATTTTTCGTAAATTACCGTTTCTGGAGTTACACCATGGCTGTTCAACGTACTTTCTCCATCATCAAGCCTGACGCTGTTGCAAAAAACGTCATCGGCGAGATCACCACTCGTTTCGAAAAAGCCGGCCTGAAGGTTGTAGCTTCGAAACTCAAGCAACTGTCCAAAGCTGAAGCTGAAGGCTTCTACGCTGAGCACAGCGCTCGTGGCTTCTTCGGCGACCTGGTTGCCTTCATGATCTCCGGCCCTGTTGTTGTTCAGGTTCTGGAAGGCGAAAACGCTATCGCTCTGAACCGTGAGCTGATGGGCGCTACCAACCCTAAAGAAGCTGCTGCCGGCACCATCCGTGCTGACTTCGCTGAGTCCATCGACGCCAACGCTGTTCACGGCTCGGACTCCGAAGCCGCTGCTGCTCGCGAAATCTCGTACTTTTTCGCTGCTACTGAAGTAACCGCTCGCTAAGCATCGGCTTAAAGAGTGAGGGTGAATCCATGACTACATCGACTGTTAAAACCAACCTGCTGGGTCTGACTCAACAGGAAATGGAAAAATTCTTCGACTCAATCGGGGAGAAGCGTTTCCGTGCCGGTCAGGTAATGAAGTGGATTCACCACTTTGGTGTCGACGATTTCGACGCCATGACGAACGTCAGCAAGGCCCTGCGCGACAAGCTCAAGGCCATTGCCGAGGTCCGTGGTCCCGAGGTTGTCAGCGAGGACATCTCCACCGACGGCACCCGTAAGTGGGTGGTGCGCGTGGCGTCCGGCAGCTGCGTCGAGACCGTCTACATTCCCCAGGGCAAGCGCGGCACTTTGTGCGTTTCGTCCCAGGCAGGCTGTGCCCTGGATTGCAGTTTCTGCTCCACCGGCAAGCAAGGCTTCAATAGCAACCTCACTGCCGCCGAAGTTATCGGCCAGGTGTGGATTGCCAACAAATCCTTTGGCAGCGTCCCGGCAACCGTCGACCGTGCCATCACCAACGTGGTGATGATGGGCATGGGTGAGCCGCTGCTGAACTTCGACAACGTCGTTGCCGCCATGCATTTGATGATGGACGACCTGGGTTACGGCATTTCCAAGCGCCGTGTGACCCTGTCGACCTCCGGCGTGGTGCCGATGATCGATGAGCTGGCCAAGCACATCGACGTTTCCCTGGCGCTGTCGTTGCACGCACCGAATGACGCATTGCGTAACCAATTGGTGCCAATCAACAAGAAGTATCCGCTTAAGATGCTGCTCGAATCTTGCCAGCGCTACATGGCGACCTTGGGCGAAAAGCGTGTGTTGACCATTGAGTACACCATGCTCAAGGACATCAACGACAAGGTTGAGCATGCGGTCGAGATGATCGAGCTGCTCAAGAACACCCCGTGCAAGATCAACCTGATTCCGTTTAACCCGTTTCCCCATTCTGGCTACGAGCGGCCGAGCAACAACGCCATCCGCCGTTTCCAGGATCAACTGCACCAGGCCGGCTACAACGTTACTGTGCGCACCACCCGTGGTGAAGACATCGACGCCGCCTGTGGCCAACTGGTCGGGCAAGTGATGGATCGCACCCGCCGCAGTGAGCGTTATATCGCCGTGCGCGAACTTAACGCCGCCGAAGATTTGCCGCAAATTGCTGTGAATCGAATCTGAGAGAGGACCTCTATGCCCTTGCGCCTCGCGCTGCTGTTGCTTTTTACCGGTCTGATGGCCGGTTGTGTTTCATCGGGCCAGGACAGCCCCATGCAAACCGGCAAAGGCCGTGACGAGGCGCGAATTGCCTATGTGCAATTGGGCTTGGGTTATCTGCGCCAGGGTATGAGCGAGCAGGCCAAGGTGCCGTTGAAAAAGGCGCTGCAACTGGACGGCGATGATGCCGATGCCAATGCCGCACTGGCCCTGGTGTTCCAGGCTCAGGCTGAGCCCGAACTGGCCGAGGCGTATTTTCACAAGGCCCTGGCCGCACGTCCTGCCGACCCTCGGCTGCTGAATAACTACGGCAGCTTCCTGTTTGCGCAGCAACGTTATGAGCAGGCGTCCCGTTATTTCCAGCAAGCCAGCGCCGATAGCCTTTATCCTGAGCGTTCACGCGTATTCGAGAACCTTGGGGTGACCTCGATACGCCTGGGCCAGCGCGACAGCGCCCGCCAGCAACTGGAAAAAGCCCTGCACCTGAACAGTCGCCAGCCACGGGCGTTGCTCGAAATGGCTGAGTTGTCTTACGAAGACAGGCATTATGTGCCGGCACGTGACTTTTACGAGCGTTTTAGCCTGCTCAGCGGGCAAAATGCACGTAGTCTATTGCTCGGTGTGCGCCTGGCGACGGTTCATGAAGAACGCGACACGGCTGCACAGTTTGGCCAGCAACTCGAACGACTCTATCCCGGTACGCCGGAATATCAGCAATACCTGTCGGAGCAATGATGAAAGCGGCGCACCCGGAAGTTGTAGCAGCTAATCGCGTAAACCCAGGCGAGACCTTGCGTCAGGCCCGCGAAAGCAATGGTTGGTCGCTGGCAGAAGTGGCCCTCAAGCTCAATTTGACCGCCACGTCCCTGGGCAACCTGGAAGCCGGCGCGTTCGACAAGCTGCCTGGGCATACCTTCGCCCGCGGCTATATCCGCGCCTACGCCAAATTGCTGGGCATCGACCAGACTGTATTGGTCCAGGAATTCGACCAGTTCACCGGTACCGACTCCCAGGGCAGCAACGTGCATGGTCTGGGCCGCATCGAAGAGCCGGTACGGGTTTCCCACACGATTTTGCGGATTGTCAGCCTGTTGCTGCTGATTGCCGTGGTCGGTGGCGGTTTCGTGTGGTGGCAAGACCAGGCCTCCCAGCGCACCAAGGACCTGACCAGCAACGCCATGGAGCACGTCGAAGTCGAAAGCGCCGACGGCACCACCCAGATTCACCCGCTCGATGAGCCGGAAGACCAGGCGGTTGCCCAAGGGCAGGCCGCCTCGCAAGTGCCGGCTACCACCGAGCAACCGACTCCGGAAGCGGGCACTGCACCTGCAGCCACCGCTGCTGTGCCGGCTCCAACCGTACCGGCTGCCCCGGTTGCCCAAGCGCATACGCCAGCTGCTCCGGCTGCTCCGACGCAGGCCCCAGCGACCAGCGCACCAGTGGCCCCGGCCCCGGCTGCGATTTCGCCTCCCACCACCCCGGCGTTGATCGCCGGTGACGGGCATATCCAGATTACCTTCATCGCTGACTGCTGGACGCAAGTTACCGATGGCAATGGCAAAGTGCTGTTTAGCGGTCTGAAGCGTAAGGGAGATACACTTGACCAAGGCGGCAAGCCTCCTTTGACGCTGCGTCTGGGCTTTGCCCGTGGCGCCCAAGTGGCCTACAACGGCCAGCCTGTGGACGTGGCGCCGTTCACCAGTGGCGAGACCGCTCGCCTCAAGTTGGGACAATAGTCATGCACGGCGAATCTCCAATCAAACGTCGCGTATCGCGCAAGATCTGGGTCGGCTCGGTGCCGGTAGGTGGCGATGCCCCTATCGCAGTGCAGAGCATGACCAACAGCGACACCAATGATGTGGCCGCAACTGTCGCCCAGATCAACCGTCTGGAAGCCGCCGGTGTAGACATCGTGCGGGTTTCCGTGCCGGACATGGACGCTGCCGAAGCCTTTGGCCGCATCAAGCAACTGGTCAAGGTACCGCTGGTCGCCGACATTCACTTCGACTACAAGATCGCGCTGCGTGTGGCCGAGCTGGGTGTGGACTGCCTGCGCATCAACCCGGGCAATATCGGTCGCGAAGACCGTGTGCGCGCGGTGGTTGATGCGGCACGTGATCGCGGCATTCCCATCCGCATCGGCGTCAACGCCGGTTCCCTGGAAAAAGACCTGCAGAAAAAGTACGGAGAACCGACCCCGGCCGCGCTGGTTGAGTCGGCATTGCGCCACGTTGAACACCTTGAACGCCTGAATTTCCAGGACTTCAAGGTCAGCGTAAAGGCCTCCGACGTGTTCATGGCGGTAGAAGCCTACCGCCTCCTGGCCAAGGAAATCGTGCAGCCGCTGCACCTGGGTATCACTGAAGCGGGCGGTTTACGCTCAGGCACAGTGAAATCTGCGGTGGGTCTCGGTATGCTGCTCGCCGAAGGGATTGGCGATACTATCCGCATCTCCCTGGCGGCAGACCCCGTAGAGGAAGTGAAAGTCGGCTACGACATTCTCAAATCCCTGCGGTTGCGTTCCCGTGGCATCAACTTCATTGCCTGCCCGAGCTGCTCGCGGCAGAACTTCGACGTGGTGAAAACCATGAACGACCTGGAGTTGCGCCTCGAAGACCTGCTGGTGCCGCTGGATGTGGCGGTGATCGGGTGTGTGGTCAATGGGCCGGGTGAAGCCAAGGAAGCCCATGTGGGCCTGACTGGCGGTACACCGAACCTGATTTACATCGACGGCAAGCCGTCGCAGAAACTGACGAATGAGAATCTCGTGGATCATCTGGAAAAGCTGATCCGCGAGAAAGCAGCTGAAAAGGTTGCGGCTGACGCAGCGCTGATCGCGCGCGGCTAAGAACGAATTTAAGGATTAGATGTGAGCAAGTCTCTGCAAGCCATTCGTGGCATGAACGACATCCTGCCGGAGCAGACGCCGCTGTGGCGCTACTTCGAGAGCACGGTCGCGCGCCTGCTGGATAACTACGGTTACAAGCAGATCCGCATGCCGATCGTCGAGTTCACCGAGCTGTTCAAGCGCTCCATCGGTGAAGTAACCGACATCGTCGAAAAAGAGATGTACACCTTTGAAGATCGCAACGGCGACTCCCTGACCCTGCGTCCGGAAGGCACCGCTGCGTGCGTGCGCGCGGTACTGGAGCATGGCATCACCGGTGGTGGCCAGACCCAGAAGCTCTGGTACATCGGCCCGATGTTCCGCCACGAGCGCCCACAGAAAGGCCGCTATCGCCAGTTCCACCAGATCGGTTGCGAAGTCTTCAACCTGGACGGTCCGGACATCGATGCCGAGCTGATCGTATTGACCTGGCGCCTGTGGGGCCAACTGGGCATCCGCGATGCGGTCAAGCTTGAACTCAACAGCCTGGGCACCAGTGAGTCCCGGGGCCGCTATCGCGAAGCCCTGGTCGAGTACCTGTCCGCCCACCTGGACAAGCTGGACGAAGACAGCCAACGTCGTCTGAAAACCAACCCGCTGCGCGTTCTCGATACCAAAAACGCCGACACCCAGGCCGTACTGGTCGACGCGCCGAAAATGGCCGACTACCTGGACGACGAATCCCGCACGCATTTCGAGGGGCTCAAGGCTCGCCTGGATGCGGCCGGTATTCCTTACGTGATCAACCCCAAGCTGGTGCGTGGTCTCGACTACTACAGCAAGACCGTGTTCGAGTGGGTCACCGACAAACTCGGCGCCCAGGGCACCGTGTGTGCCGGTGGTCGCTACGACGGCCTGGTTGAGCAAATGGGCGGCAAGCCGACCACGGGCGTAGGTTTCGCCATGGGCATCGAGCGGCTGATCCTGCTGCTGGAAACCCTGGAGCAAATTCCGGAAGAAATCTCCCGTCAGGTGGACGTGTACCTTTGCGCCTTTGGCGAGGCCGCCGAACTGGCAGCCCTGGCCCTGAGCGAAAAAGTGCGCGACCAACTGCCGAACCTGCGCCTGCAGATCAATGCCGGCGCCGGCAGCTTCAAGAGCCAGTTCAAGAAGGCCGACAAGAGCGGCGCGCTGTATGCGCTGATCCTCGGCGATGACGAATTGGCCCAGCAAGTGATAGGTTTCAAACCCCTGCGTGGCCAGGGCGAGCAACAGAACATTGCCTTTGATGCGCTCGCCGCGCACTTGGCCACCTGCGTCGTGCAGGGTTGAAGCTGTCGAACAGCCGAATTTAGCGATTAAGGAGTATTGGGGTGTCGAGTACTGATGATGAGCAAATGGCCGAGTTCAAGGACTGGTGGCAGCGTAACGGCAAGCCCCTGGTTACTGGCGGTCTGCTGGCTTTAGTGGTGGTGTTCGGCTGGCAAGCCTGGCACAAATATCAGGCCAACCAGTCTCAAGGCGCCTCGGTCCTCTATCAGCAATTGCTGGAAACCACACTGACGCCGGACGGCAAGCCTGATCCAGCTCAAGTGGCGGACCTGGCCGGCAAGCTGAAAAACGAATTTGGCGGTAGCACCTACGCCCAGTACGGCAGCCTGTTCGTCGCGAAAGTCGCGGTCGACACCGGCAAGCTGGATGACGCAGCCACTGAGCTGAAGGCTATCGCCGACAAGCCGACCAACCCGACCCTGGGTGAAATCGCACGTCAGCGCCTGGCTCAGGTATTGGCGGCACAGAACAAGGCCGACGAAGCACTCAAACTGCTCGACGGCGATGCTGACAAGGCATTTGTGGCCACTCGTGAAGAGCTCAAGGGCGACCTGTTGGTCCAATTGGGTCGTACCGACGAAGCCCATGCTGCGTACCAAAAAGCCAAGGCGGCGCTGTCTGATGAAGCGGCGGTCGGTGGCTTACAAATCAAGCTGGACGACTTGGCCAAAGGGGATGCGTGACGTGATCCGTTGGAAACATGCAGCATTGCTGGCTCTGGCCGTTCTGGCCGCGGGTTGCAGCAGCAACAGTAAAAAAGAACTGCCTCCTGCCGAGCTGACCAGCTTCAAGGAAGAAGTGGTCCTGCAAAAACAGTGGAGCCGCTCCGTCGGTGATGGCCAGGGCGACCTGTACAACCTGTTGCAGCCGTCGATCGACGGCGACAACATCGTGGCCACTGACTCCACGGGCGTTGTCATGGCCATGGATCGCATGAATGGCGACGTGAAGTGGAAGAAAGACCTCGAACTGCCGGTTTCCGGTGGTGTGGGTGTCGGCTACGGCATGGTGCTGATCGGTACGCTCAAAGGCGACGTGGTGGCTCTGGACTCGGCAACGGGTGAAGAGAAATGGCGCGCTCGCGTGACCAGTGAAGTGCTCGCAGCGCCGGCTACCAACGGCGACGTGGTCGTGGTGCAGACCCAGGATGACCGTGTAATCGGTCTGGATGCCGCCACCGGCAACCAGCGCTGGTTGTACGACAGCACCCCGGCGGTGTTGACCCTGCGCGGTACCAGTGGTCCGATTGTGACCAACAACCTGGCCGTTGCTGGCCTGTCGACCGGTAAAGTGGTCGCCCTGGACACCCAGAACGGCGTGCCGGCCTGGGAAACCCGTGTGGCTATCCCGCAAGGTCGCTCCGAACTGGACCGCGTAGTGGACATCGACGGTGGCCTGCTGCTGTCGGGTGAAACCATTTACGTGGCCACCTACCAGGGCCGCGTTGCGGCGCTGGACCTGCAAAGCGGCCGCATCAACTGGCAGCGTGATGCTTCCAGCTACGCCGGTGTCGCCCAAGGGTTTGGCAGCGTCTACGTAAGCCTTGCTTCCGGCACCGTTGAAAGTGTCGACGAGCGCTCCACTACTGCACTGTGGAGCAACGACTCCCTGGCTCGCCGTCAGTTGTCGGCACCGGAAGTGTTCTCCAGCTACGTAGCGGTAGGTGACTTCGAAGGTTACCTGCACCTGCTGAGCCAGGTAGACGGTCGTTTTGTCGGCCGCGAGCGTATCGACAGCGATGGTCTGCGTGCGCGTCCGCTGGTTGTGGGTAACATGCTTTACGTGTTTGGCAACAGCGGCAAGCTGGAAGCCCTGACCATCAAGTAAGCAACTATGCTTGGGGTAAAACCCAGGCGGCCCCGCTTCGGCGGGGCATGCGGCATTTGACTATGCTGCCCCGAGCACCAGCCGCTGCCTTGCAGCGGCTTTTGTATTTTCTGAAATAACGAAGTGGAGAGCCGCATGGTTCCCGTAATCGCCCTGGTGGGCCGACCTAACGTCGGCAAGTCCACCTTGTTCAACCGCCTGACCAGGACTCGTGACGCCATCGTTGGCGACTTGTCCGGTCTGACCCGTGATCGCCAATACGGTGAGGCAAAGTGGCAAGGGCGTTCCTACATTATTGTCGACACCGGTGGTATCTCCGGTGACGAGCATGGCATGGACGAAAAGATGGCCGAGCAGTCGCTGCTCGCGATCGAAGAAGCCGATGTCGTGTTGTTCCTGGTGGACGCCCGTGCGGGCTACACCGCTGCCGACCAGATGATTGGCGAGCACCTGCGCAAGCGCAACAAGCGTTCCTATCTGGTCGCCAACAAGATCGACAACATCGATCCTGAGGCGGCCCGTGCCGAATTCAGCCCGATGGGCCTGGGCGATGCGATCCCGGTCGCGGGTGCCCACGGTCGCGGCATCACCCAGATGCTGGAAATCGCCCTGCGCGACTTCCCCAAGGATGACGCTGAGGAAGAAGAGGGCGAGGAAGAGATCGTTGCCGAAGGTGAGGAAGCCAAGCGCATTCCTGGCCCAAGCGAAAAAGACGGTATCAAGATCGCCATCATCGGCCGTCCGAACGTCGGCAAGTCGACCCTGGTTAACCGCATGCTCGGTGAAGACCGGGTCATCGTGTATGACCAGCCGGGTACTACCCGCGACAGTATCTACATCCCGTTCGAACGTAACGACGAGAAGTACACGCTGATCGACACCGCCGGTGTGCGCAAGCGCGGCAAGATCCACGAGGAAGTTGAAAAGTTCTCGGTGGTCAAAACCCTGCAGGCGATCAAAGACGCCAACGTGGTGATCTTCGTGATGGACGCCCGCGAAGGCGTGGTGGACCACGACCTCAACTTGCTGGGCTTTGCCCTGGAAGCCGGTCGTGCCCTGGTCATCGCGATCAACAAGTGGGACGGCATGACGCCGAGCGAGCGCGATTTCGTCAAGATCGAGCTGCAGCGTCGGCTGTTCTTCGTTGAGTTCGCCGATATCCACTTTATCTCGGCACTGCACGGCACCGGCGTGGGCAACCTCTACGCGTCCGTACAAAACTCGTTCAAGTCCGCGGTTACCCGCTGGCCGACCAACCGCCTCACCCAGATCCTGGAAGACGCGGTTGGCGAGCATGCGCCGCCGATGGTCAACAACCGCCGGATCAAACTGCGTTACGCCCACTTGGGCGGTGCCAACCCGCCGATTATCGTGATTCACGGTAACCAGATCGAGAAGGTGCCCAAGTCCTATGTGCGTTACCTGGAAAACACCTACCGCCGTGTCTTGAAACTGGTCGGTACGCCGATCCGTATCGAGTTCAAGGGTGGCGAGAACCCATATGAAGGCAACAAGAACACACTGACTGACCGTCAGGTGAACAAGAAGCGTCGTTTGATGACTCACCACAAGAAGGCCGACAAGAAGCGCCGCGACAAGAAATAAGCGCCGCTTTGAGTTGTGAGCGACACGCCGCAAGAGAGGGCTCCTTTGGAGCCCTTTTTTGTGCGCGGTGGTTTGTGCCTTGACCCGATGCTTGGGGCAGCTTAAAACTTGGGCCTCACCTGCAGGGGCCTCCGATGATCACCAGCAAGCTGCCGAATGTCGGCACCACTATTTTCACCACCATGTCGCAACTCGCTGCCGAAACCGGGGCGCTTAACCTGTCCCAGGGCTTTCCCGATTTTAATGGCCCTCAAGAGTTGCTCGATGCCGTGGGCAAGCATATCGCCCTTGGCCATAACCAATACGCCCCGATGACCGGCCTGCCCGTGTTGCGCCAACAAGTGGCGGCCAAGATCGCCCGCAGTTATGGCGCCACAGTGGATGTCGACAGCGAAGTGACCATCACCCCAGGCGCGACCGAGGCGATCTTCTGCGCGATCCAGGCGGTCATCCGCAACGGCGATGAAGTCATCGTGTTCGACCCCAGCTACGACAGCTACGAGCCGTCGGTCGAGCTGGCCGGTGGCCGTTGCGTGCATGTGCAATTGAGCCTGCAAGGCTTCGCGCTCGACTTCGACAAGATCAAGGCCGCGCTCTCACCGCGCACGCGCATGATCATCCTCAACTCGCCACACAACCCCACCGGTGCCCTGATCAGCCGGGCCGAGCTGGACCAGTTGGCCGAGCTGATCCGCGACCGCGATATCTACCTGATCAGCGATGAGGTCTACGAACACCTGGTGTTCGATGGCGTGCCCCATGTCAGCGTGCTGGCCCATGAAGAGTTGTATCAGCGCGCGTTCGTGGTCAGCTCCTTCGGCAAGACCTACCACGTCACCGGCTGGAAAACCGGCTACGTGGTCGCACCGCCGGCCCTGACCGCCGAGCTGCGCAAGGTGCATCAATATGTCAACTTTTGCGGCGTGACCCCTTTGCAGTTCGCTTTGGCTGACTTCATGGCCGAACACCCGGAACACGTCGAGCAATTGCCGGCCTTTTATCAGGCCAAGCGCGACCTGTTCTGCGACCTGCTGGCGCCGTCGCGTTTCAGCTTTACCCGGGTGGCCGGCACTTACTTCCAACTGGTGGATTACTCGCAGATTCGCCCGGACCTGGATGACGTCGCCATGTCACTGTGGATGACCCGCGAACACGGCGTGGCGACCATCCCCGTCTCGGTGTTCTATCAGAGCCCGCCCCAAGGCCAGCGCCTGGTGCGCCTGTGCTTTGCCAAACGCGAGGAGACGCTGCAACACGCGGCGGAGAAACTATGCGTGATTTGACTGCATTACCCGACCTGAATATTGCCTTGGTCCAGACCAGCCTGGTGTGGCATGACCGTCAGGCCAACCTCGAACATTTCGAACTGTTGCTGGAGCAGGCCAACGGCGCCGACCTGATTGTGCTGCCGGAAATGTTCACCACCGGTTTCTCGATGGAATCACAAACCCTCGCCGAGCCGGAACATGGCCCGACTCATCACTGGCTGCAAGCCCAGGCGGCCAAGTACAACGCAGTGATCACCGGCAGCGTGATCATCCAGGCGGCCGACGGCAGCCACCGGAACCGCCTGCTGTGGGCGCGCCCGGACGGTGAAGTGCGGCACTACGACAAGCGTCACCTGTTCCGTATGGCGGGCGAGCACGACCATTACACGCCCGGCGAGCGCCAGGTGCAGTTCGAATTGAAGGGCTGGCGCATTCGCCCGTTGATTTGCTACGACCTGCGCTTCCCGGTGTGGAGCCGTGATGCCCAGGACACCGACCTGCTGCTGTACACCGCGAACTGGCCGGGCGCGCGGCGTCAGCACTGGAACCGCCTGCTGCCGGCGCGGGCTATCGAGAACCTGTGTTACGTGGCGGCTGTGAATCGGGTGGGTACCGATGGCAAAGGCTTTGCCTACACCGGAGACAGCCAGGTGCTGGATTTTCAGGGTGAGACCTTGCTGAGTGCGGGGGAGGCGGACGGGGTGTTTCAGGTGTGCCTGAATGCGGCGGAGTTGGCGGCTTATCGCACCAAGTTTCCGGCAAATCTGGATGCCGATAGGTTCGAATTCACCTGACCAGATCGTTCCCACGCTCCGCGTGGGAATGCAGCCCCGGACGCTCTGCGTCCGCTTTCAGAGTTGTGACGCAGAGCGTCAGCGCAGGCATTCCCACGCAGAGCGTGGGAACGATCAGGCCCCTGGATTCTCACCCAGGGGCCTTTTGCATGACCGCGACAGTGCTTACGCCGCCTTCGCTTCCAGCTGGCTCAACGAGCGGTTCAGCGCACTGAATACTGCCTTAAAGCTCGCAGTGGTGATGTTTTCATCGATCCCCACGCCATGCACTGGGCGTTCGCCGTTCACGCGCAGCTCGATGTAAGCCGCTGCCTTGGCATTGGTGCCGGCACCGATCGCGTGTTCGTTGTAGTCCATGATTTCAACTTTGATCGGCAGCGCCGCAACCAGCGCTTCCAGGGTGCCGTAGCCCTTGCCGTTCCAGCGCAGGTTGGTTTCGCCCTGGCCCTTGCCCGAGACTTCCACTTCCACGGTGCTGTTGCCGTTTTCTTCCTGCAGGCGATGACTGACCAGCGCGTACGGGGTGTTGGCTTGCAGGTATTCACGCTGCAACAAGGCGTAGATCTGCGGTGCAGTCATTTCCAGGCCCACACGGTCGGTTTCGGCCTGTACCACTTGGCTGAACTCGATCTGCATGCGGCGTGGCAAGCTGATGTCGTATTCCTGCTCCAGCAGGTAGGCGATGCCGCCTTTGCCCGACTGGCTGTTTACGCGGATCACCGCCTCGTAGCTGCGGCCGATGTCCGCCGGGTCGATCGGCAAGTACGGCACTTCCCACAGCGCGTCGGCTTTCTGCTGGGTAAAGCCTTTGCGGATTGCGTCCTGGTGGGAGCCGGAGAACGCGGTGTGCACCAGGTCGCCGACGTACGGGTGACGTGGGTGCACCTGGATCTGGTTGCACTCCTCGACGACTTTGCGCACGCCGTCGATATCGGAAAAGTCCAGCTGTGGGTCGAGGCCCTGGGTGTACATGTTCAAGGCTACGGTCACGAGATCGACGTTACCGGTACGCTCGCCGTTGCCGAACAGGCAACCTTCGACACGGTCGGCGCCGGCCATCAGGCCCAGCTCGGTGGCGGCCACGCCGGTGCCGCGGTCGTTGTGGGTGTGCAGGCTGATGATCACGCTGTCACGACGGTTGATATGGCGGCCGAACCACTCGATCTGGTCGGCATAGATGTTGGGTGTCGCGCACTCAACGGTGGCCGGCAGGTTAAGGATCATCTTGTGCTCTGGCGTCGGGTTCCACACCTCGATCACTGCGTCACAGACTTCCTTGGCGAACTCCAGCTCCGTGGCGCTGAAGGTCTCCGGGGAGTACTCGAAAGTCCACTGGGTTTCCGGCTGCTGGGCGGCATACTTGACGAACAGCTTGGCCGCGTTGACCGCGATGGCCTTGATGCCGTCTTTGTCCTGGTTGAACACGATGCGGCGGAATGACGGCGACGTGGCGTTGTACAAGTGCACGATGGCCTTTTTGGCGCCGCGCAGGGATTCGAACGTACGTGCGATCAAGTCTTCACGGCCCTGGGTCAACACCTGGATGGTGGTGTCCGCGGGGATGTGGTTGTCTTCGATCAGGGTGCGCACGAAGTCGAAGTCGGTTTGCGACGCGGCCGGGAACGAGGCTTCGATTTCCTTCACGCCGACAGACACCAGGGTCTTCCAGAAACGCAGCTTTTTCGCCGCGTCCATTGGCTCGATCAGCGACTGGTTGCCATCACGCAGGTCGGAGCTGCACCAGATCGGCGCTTCGGTGATGGTCTTCGACGGCCAGGTGCGGTCCGGGATGTCGATGGTCGGGAACGCGCGGTACTTCGAAGACGGGTCTTTGAGCATGCTCATCGGGAAATCCTTTGTAGTAGGGGCCGAGAAAAGGCGGCCTGCCGTAAAACTGTTATTGGGGACGAAGCGTGGGACGAGGCAGATCGATTCAGCCTGGCAGTCGTGCGCTGACGAGGCACAGGCTGCGGTGCTGGCGGAGCTGAATGAGGGTGTGAGAGGTTTTCATAAGCTCAACCCTAACCGCCGGGGTGAAAGATGGCAAGCAGTCGAAAAAAATTGAGATAAGTTCTGCTATTTGGCTGGTATTCGATATTTTGTGGCGGTTATTGATTTGGGGGTTTGTTTTTATTGCGCAGTAGTTATCGGGCGCGCAATTGGGCTGGAAGACCTGGCGCTATCGCGGGCAAGCCCGACTCCCACAGGGAATAGCGTTCACCTGTGGGAGCCGGGCTTGCCCGCGATGAGGCCGGTAGGTTGAATATTTTTATCAGGGCTGGAACGCGCCAATAAAGATCGCCGGGTCAACCCGCGCATCGTTAAGGCTGATATTCCAATGCATGTGCGGCCCGGTCGCACGGCCTGTGGAACCGACCTTGCCCACCACCGCACCGCGTGCCAGTTGGTCGCCGACTTTCACGTCGATCTTCGACATATGGCAAAACATGCTGATAAAGCCCTGGCCATGGTCGACGAACACAGTGTTGCCGTTGAAGAAGTAATTCCCGGTGAGGATCACCTTGCCTGCCGCCGGTGTCTTGATCGGCGTGCCCGCACCTACGGCAAAGTCCAGGCCCGAATGCGGGTTGCGCTCCTCGCCATTAAAGAAACGGCGCACGCCGAACTTGCTCGACAGTGGCCCGTTGACCGGTTTGTCCAGCAGCAGGTTGCTCGGTGTGTTCGGACTGAAACTGCGGTAAGCCTTGAGCTGAACGGCCAGTTCGCCCTCGATGCGCTTGAGTTGCGCCGGGGCCGGGTTCACCTGGCTTTTGTTCTTCAAGGTGATGTGCTGTTCGGGGTATTTCTTGAAGCCCACCACAAACGGCAAGTTCTTCCCGCCGCTGGTGATGCGCTCGGTGCCGGGTTTGACGGTCAACGGGATCCCGACAATCGCCAGCCAGTTGTTTTGTTCCTTGACCACCAGCACCGGCCGGTTCAGGTAGGTGGCTTTGGGCGCGCTGACCGAAGTGCCGAGGTCGACCACCGCCACGCCACCCGGCACCGGCTTGTTCAGCAACCGCGTGATGTAGCTGTCGGCGTGGGCGTTAAAGGTCAGGCATAACAGCATCAGCAGGCTAAATAAACGTGGCATCAATCAATCCAGTAACGAAAGGGTGACGGGCGTCAGGTGGTTATCTTCCACCCGCACCTGCAATTGGCCTTCACCGAGTCGCGCAGTGAGGCGCTGGCCGGTGTGGGTTTGCGCGGCGTTGCGGATCGCCTGGCCGCGCTCGTCCAGCAGGATGCTGTAGCCACGGCCCAGGGTGGCCAGCGGGCTGACCACCTGCAGGGTCTGCACCTGGCTTTGCAACTGCAGGCGGCGTGCCTTGAGGCCTTCGCGCATGGCGCGGGGCAGGCGTTCTGCGAGGCTGTCGAGGCGCTGGCGCAGCAACGCCAGTTGACGGCCGGGATGTTGGCCGGCGAGGCGGGTTTCCAGGCGGATCAGGCGTTCGCGGCGTGTGTTGAGGCTGCGCTCGAAGGCGCGGCGCAGGCGCATGTCCAAATCGTCCAAACGCTGGGCCTGCTGGCGCAGACGTTCGCCAGGGTGGCGCAGGCGGCGGGCCATGCCTTCCAGACGCAGGCGATCATGGCTCAGCCGGTTGCGCATCAGCATCACCAGGCGGCGATGCAGGTTTTCAACCTGGCGCACCAGATGGCTGGCGTCTGGCGCGAGCAATTCAGCGGCGGCGGAGGGCGTGGGGGCGCGTACGTCGGCCACAAAGTCGCAGATCGACACATCGGTTTCATGGCCGACCGCACTGACGATGGGCGTCACGCAGGCATCTACCGCACGGGCTACGGCTTCTTCGTTGAAGCACCAGAGGTCTTCCAGCGAACCGCCGCCACGGGCCAGGATCAATGCGTCAAAGCCACGGGCGTCAGCCAGTTTCAGCGCGCGCACAATCTGCGGGATCGCTTCGCGACCCTGCACGGCGGTGGGAATCAGTGTCAGTTCAACGTTCGGCGCACGACGGCGGAACACGCTGATGATGTCGCGAATCACCGCGCCGGTTGGCGAACTGATGATGCCAATGCGCCGAGGGTGCGCCGGCAGCGGCACTTTCCGTTCGGCACTGAACAGGCCTTCGGCGCTGAGCTTTTCCTTCAGCGCATCAAAGGCCAAGCGCAGCGCGCCATCGCCGGCAGGTTCCACGGTATCAAGGATCAACTGGTAGTCGCCACGGCCCTCAAACAGCGAGACCTTGCCGCGCACTTTCACCGCCAAACCGTCTTTCAACGCCTGGCGCACTCGCGCGGCATTGTTGCGAAACAGCGCGCAACGCACTTGGGCGCCGCTGTCCTTGAGGGTGAAATACACATGGCCGGAAGCCGGGCGGGCGAGGTTGGAGATCTCGCCTTCGACCCAGATATTGGTGAACACGTCTTCCAGCAACACCCGCGCGCGGCCGTTGAGCTGGCTGACAGTCAGGACTTCGCGGTCCAGGCCCAAGCGGGCAAACGGATCTTTAATCATGAGGAGCGATCTTTAATCATGGGCGGCAGTTTATAGGCATTCGCGCAAGGTTTGGCAGAATTGCTCCACCAGCGCACTCGGCGTCTGCGCGCACGCCAAGGCCACGGTGCTGATGCAGTCCGGGTCGGCCAGAGGCAAAAAGTGCAGGTTGGCGGGGGCAATGTCCTGCATGGATTTTGGTAACAAGGCAATTCCGAAGCCGGCCTGGATCAGCTGCAATTGCGTGGTCTTGCGCGACATCACTCGCGCGGCCCTGGGGAAAAATCCTGCGCGCATGCACAGTTCGGCTGACAGATAACTCAAGCCGCCCCGTTGGGGGTGTGGAACTGAAATAAACGCTTCGTCCTTGAGCTGTGCCAGTTCGACAGGCGTATCGCTGCGTGCCAGAGGGTGGTTGGGCGGCACCGCCAACACCAGTTGTTCGCTATATAAAGGCACCACGCGCACGCCTTCGCGCTGGCGCAGAACCGGTAAACGTAACAGGCCGACGTCCAGGCGCCCGTCGGCAATTTCTTCAAGCTGCGCCTCGGAAGACAGTTTGACGATATCCATCGATACGCCGGGGCAACGCTGCAGCCAGGTGCTGATGCCGTGCAGCAATGGTCCGCTCATCGGCACAGTGCTCGAATGGCTCAGGCGCAGGGTGCCAAGCTGACCATTGCCAACCTGGGTGGCCATCTCGCTGGCCTTGAGCAGCTCGCTCAGCAGGTTGCGTGCCCTCGGGTAAAAGGCTTCGCCCGCCGCCGTCAGCCGGGGCTGGCGCGCGGTGCGTTCGAACAGTGGGGTTTGCAGTTGGGTTTCCAACTCCTTGATCTGGCGGCTCAGCGCTGATTGCGCCACGAACAAACGCTCGGCGGCGGCGCTGAAGCTGCCGCTGTCGGCGATTTCGACGAAGTAGCGCAGTTGGCGAGTAGATATCACGCGTCATGCCTTTTCGAGATGAGTGGAGGGCTTTGAAGATATTAGTCGCAACGCTCGGCGATGGCTAAAGTGATGACTGTCTCTTTCAAGGAATACGTCATGGGTCCGGTTGAGCTGATGAGCCAGTGGCCGTTCAGTGGTGTCGATTGGCTGGTCATCGGCCTGGGTGTGGTGCTGGCCTACATCGTGTTCGGCATTGCCGGCTTTGGCACGGCACTGGTGGCGGGGCCGATCCTGATTGTGTTTATGCCGCTGTCGAAGATCATCCCGCTGCTGGTACTGCTGGATTTTGTCGCCGCCTTCGGCAATCTGCTGCAATCGCGGCGAGACGTGAACACGCCCGAGCTGCTGCGGTTGCTGCCGTGCATGGCCATCGGTTGCACGCTGGGGGTGATCTTTCTGCTCAACCTGCATTCGGATCTGTTGCTGCTGCTGATGGGGCTGTTTATCAGCGCCTATGCAATCTACAGCTTGTCGGTGAAGGCGCGGCCCGCTCAGCTTTCCAAAGGTTGGTCGATTCCCATGGGCACCGTCGGCGGGATGTTTGGTGCGTTGTTCGGCAGCGGCGGCTTTTTGTATGCGATCTACCTCAACAGCCGTTTGCCCAAGGACGCGGCGCGGGCCACGCAAAGTGCGTTGATCAGTTGCAGCACAGTGGTGCGCCTGAGCCTGTTTCTGGTCGCCGGGGTGTATGCGGACTTGCCACTGCTGTTGTTGGCGTTGTGCCTGTTGCCGGCGATGGCTCTGGGGCTGTGGTGTGGGCGCAGGTTGACGATGCGCATGTCCCGCGAAGCCTTTGTGCGTTTGGTGACGTGGTTGGTGTTGGCCAGTGGCATTGCGTTGATTGGGCGCTACTTGAGTACTTGACCTGTGTGGGGCAGGGATTAAGCTGCCAGGCTTCAGGGCCTCATCGCAGGCAAGCCAGCTCCCACATCGACTGTGTTCACATCGCATAATGTGGGAGCCGGGCTTGCCCGCGATGGCGGCAGACGCCACACCGCAGGACTCCCATGAACTCCCAAAGCATCCTTGTCCCCAAAATCTCCACCTTGCCCGTCCACGAACCCCGCGCCCGGGCCATCGTGCGTTGGCTGGTGCGCAAGAACATCATCAAGGAAGAGCTGACCACCTGCGGACGCACCGGCAACCGCATGGCCTACGCCCTGGCCGACGGCGCCCGCGCCGTGGTGCTGCACCCCGAAGCGCTGCCATTCAACGAGCCGATCAATGGCCTGGAGATCATCTACAAGCGCTGCATCTACACGCCGGCCAAGGGCTTTCTCGAAGAAGCCGGCTGCCCCGAATGCCTTAAAGAGGTCGGCGAGGCACTGTTCGAAAGCCTCGAAGACTGGATGCCCGGCCACACCGACAACTTCACCTGCCCGTTGTGTGGGCATGAAGATGACATCAATGGGTTTCTGTTCCTGCAGGAATGCGGGTTTTCCAACCTGGGTTTTATCTTCAACAACTGGGCGGAGGCGGGGTTCAAGCAGAGCTTTATCGACGAATTTGCCGATTGGCTGGACCAGAAGATGAGTTGGGTCAAAGTCGAGCTTTAATCCGATCGTTCCCACGCTCCTGCGTGGGAATGCATCCCGTGACGCTCCGCGTCACCATAGCGCAGGGCTTCAACCTTGCGCAGACCCCGGACGCGGAGCGTCCCTGGCGGCATTCCCACGCGGAGCGTGGGAACGATCCAGCGCTGCAGGTTTTATCCATCTATCAGTATTACCAAGTTTGTCAGAGTTTTACATTGAGCCCGACAGGGTGCATGTATATAATGGCGCGCTTCCATTTTCCCGCTCGGGAGCCCCCGCGATGCTGCGTATCAGCCAAGAAGCTCTGACATTCGACGACATTCTCCTAGTGCCCGGTTATTCCGAGGTGCTTCCTAACGAAGTCAGTCTCAAGACCCGCCTAACCCGTGGCATCGAGCTGAATATTCCTCTGGTTTCCGCTGCCATGGACACCGTCACTGAAGCCCGTTTGGCAATCGCCATGGCTCAGGAAGGCGGCATTGGCATCATCCACAAGAACATGACCATCGAGCAGCAAGCTGCCGAAGTGCGCAAGGTCAAGCGTTACGAAGCCGGTGTGGTGAAAGATCCTATTACCATCGAAGCCGACGCCACCGTGCGTGACCTGTTCGACCTGACCCGCCTGCACAACATCTCCGGCGTTCCGGTACTGCACGATGGCGACCTGGTCGGCATCGTCACTTCCCGTGACGTGCGTTTCGAGAACCGTCTTGAAGTCACCGTCCGTGAAGTGATGACGCCTAAAGAGCGCCTCGTCACGGTCAAGGAAGGCGCCGACAAGAACGATGTGCGCGAACTGCTGCACAAGCACCGCATAGAGCGCGTGCTGATCGTCGACGACAAATTCGCCCTCAAAGGCATGATGACCGTCAACGACATCGAAAAAGCCAAGGCTTACCCGCTGGCCAGCAAGGACGATCAAGGTCGTCTGCGCGTCGGCGCTGCGGTCGGCACCGGTAAAGACACCGGTGACCGCGTTTCGGCCCTGGTGGCTGCCGGTGTTGACGTGGTGGTGGTCGACACGGCCCACGGTCACTCCAAAGGCGTGATCGACCGCGTGCGCTGGGTCAAACAGAATTTCCCTGACGTACAAGTGATCGGCGGCAACATCGCCACCGGCGCAGCTGCCAAGGCCCTGGCCGAAGCCGGCGCCGATGCGGTCAAGGTCGGTATCGGCCCTGGCTCCATCTGCACCACGCGTATCGTCGCCGGTGTGGGCGTGCCGCAAATCAGCGCCATCGCCAACGTGGCTGCTGCCCTTGAAGGCACTGGCGTACCGTTGATCGCCGACGGCGGCATCCGTTTCTCCGGTGACCTGTCCAAGGCCATCGTCGCCGGTGCTTCCTGCGTGATGATGGGCTCGATGTTCGCCGGTACCGAAGAAGCACCGGGCGAGATCGAACTGTTCCAGGGCCGTTCGTACAAGGCTTACCGCGGCATGGGTTCGCTGGGCGCCATGTCCCAGGCGCAAGGTTCTTCCGACCGCTACTTCCAGGACTCTTCGGCAGGCGCCGAGAAGCTCGTACCGGAAGGCATCGAAGGCCGTGTGCCGTACAAAGGCACCCTGAGCGCGATCATCCATCAACTGATGGGTGGCCTGCGTTCCTCGATGGGCTACACCGGCAGCGCCGACATCGAAGAAATGCGCACCAAGCCAGAGTTCGTACGGATCACCGGCGCCGGCATGGCTGAATCCCATGTCCACGACGTGCAGATCACCAAGGAAGCGCCGAACTACCGCGTAGGTTGAGGCTTCCAGCAAAACGTTAAGTAACCGGGGCTGTTCTTTCAGCCCCGAGTTGTTTCTGATTCATTAGACGAGACTGACTTCATGGCCCTCGACATTCACGCCCACCGCATCCTGATCCTCGACTTCGGTTCCCAGTACACCCAGCTGATCGCCCGCCGCGTGCGTGAAATCGGCGTGTACTGCGAACTGCACCCGTTCGACATGGATGACGAAGCGATCCGCGAATTCGCCCCTAAAGGCGTCATCCTTGCCGGTGGCCCCGAGTCCGTGCACGAAGCCAACAGCCCGCGTTGCCCGCAAGCCGTATTCGACCTGGGCGTGCCCGTCTTCGGTATCTGCTACGGCATGCAGACCATGGCCGAGCAACTGGGCGGCAAGGTTGAAGGTTCCGAACTGCGTGAATTCGGTTATGCCCGTGTCGACGTGGTCGGCAAGAGCCGCCTGCTGGACGGCATCGAAGACCACATCGACGCCGACGGCCTGTTCGGCCTCGACGTGTGGATGAGCCACGGTGACAAGGTCACCAAGATGCCGGAAGACTTCCACATCCTGGCCAGCACCCCGAGCTGCCCGATCGCCGGCATGTTCAACGACGAGCGCGGCTACTACGGCGTGCAGTTCCACCCGGAAGTGACCCACACCAAGCAAGGTGGCCGCATCCTGTCGCGCTTCATCCTCGACATCTGCCAGTGCGAAGCCCTGTGGACCCCGTCGAAAATTGCTGAAGACGCCATCGCCAACGTGCGTGCCCAGGTGGGTACTGACAACGTATTGCTCGGCCTGTCCGGCGGCGTTGACTCCTCCGTGGTTGCCGCGCTGCTGCACAAAGCCATCGGCGACCAGCTGACGTGCGTGTTCGTCGACAACGGCCTGCTGCGTCTGCACGAAGGCGAGCAAGTGATGGCCATGTTCGCCGAGAACATGGGCGTCAAAGTGATCCGCGCCAACGCCGAGGACCAGTTCCTCAACAACCTGGCGGGCGAAAGCGACCCAGAGAAAAAGCGCAAGATCATCGGCCGCACCTTCATCGACGTGTTCGATGCCCAGTCCAACAAACTGGACAACATCAAGTACCTCGCCCAGGGCACCATCTACCCTGACGTGATCGAGTCGGCTGGCGCCAAGAGCGGCAAGGCCCACGTGATCAAGTCCCACCACAACGTGGGTGGCCTGCCGGAGGAGATGAACCTCAAACTGGTAGAACCACTGCGCGAACTGTTCAAGGACGAAGTCCGACGTCTGGGCCTGGAACTCGGCCTGCCGTACGACATGGTCTACCGTCACCCATTCCCGGGCCCGGGCCTGGGCGTGCGCATCCTCGGTGAAGTGAAGAAGGAATACGCCGACCTGCTGCGTCGCGCCGACCACATCTTCATCGAAGAACTGCGCAAGGCCGACTGGTACCACAAAGTTAGCCAGGCGTTCGTGGTGTTCCAGCCGGTGAAATCGGTTGGCGTTGTCGGTGATGGCCGTCGTTATGCGTGGGTTGTTGCGCTGCGTGCCGTAGAGACCATCGACTTCATGACCGCGCGTTGGGCACACCTGCCGTACGAGCTGCTGGAGACGGTCAGCGGCCGTATCATCAATGAAATCGAAGGCATTTCGCGCGTTACTTATGACGTGTCGAGCAAGCCGCCGGCGACGATTGAGTGGGAGTGAGCCCACAGCGAGGCATGAAAAAAACCGGCTTTTGCCGGTTTTTTCATGCCCGCGATAAGGGCTTATTCTTGCTGACGTGAAAGCTTTGAAGGCATTCATCTGTCGGTGAATCAAACCAGGTTCAAAGCACTTTATTCCTCCCATCTACGGCATCGACGTTGGCACTTCTCGGCGGGTGCGTGCCTTGCGATAGCCGTGTCTTGCTTGATCACACTGGCGCTTATCTATCACTGGACCGGGTGAAAATTCGGGCCCAAAAGCCGGCTTTCTTTGCTGAAGCCAACGGTGGATGTGGCTCTGTTGTCTCTCTTGCCGGGTGAGTGCCAGGGCCATCAGGTCTCAAAAGGTCTCCCGGATAATGCTCTTGACCTAGACATGGCGAGTCATCCATTCCAAACGCCTTCACGGCAGCTACGGCTTCTACACACCAACGACCAAAATAAGCCCCGCCTTCAAAGTTCTGGTCGCCATAGGTATACCAATAAGGATGCCGATAGCTGACCGCTTGCGGGTCTGATCCGGATTTCGCGCCAGTGCGCACTTCCAGATACCAGTGCTCGACAAAGGCTTTGAGCAACGGTGCCTGAGAATCTGAGGGCGCATTTACTGCCTTCAACAAACGACCATAGGGTTTGGGATATAGAAGCACGGCTCCTATCTTGCGGTCTGGGCTGCGGCTGGCAATGATCCGATCAAGAAGTACGTCTTCGCCATCATTGCCGATCAAGGCCAGCAAGCGATGCCATTGCTCGTCTGGAATGTCGAGTGCGAGTGCCAAGCCGACCAACCAGAAGCAAACGATGTAGTGGTCGTAGTTGACGCGCCAGTGGTGCCGGGTGAATTGCTGCTCTGCAGTCCACACTGCTGCTCCGAGCCGCTCAGCTTCTTCCCAAGCATCTAACAGACCGGGGAAATAATGCGCCAAGTCAGTAATTGGGCATCCGGCTGAGTATTTGCGCAGAATTTGGTGCCAGTGTTTCTGAGCAAGTGTAAATTGGAATTGGGGCGCGTAATTCTGATCACCTGAGTTGTTATCAGCGGCTACAGATTCTTTTTTTATGTAATCGTCGTTGTACTCAATCCACTCAGACCAGTAGCTTATTTCCCCTAATGGTGCGCGAATCATTTAGCGGCCCTTCCTAATAGTTTTGATGTGGCAACTGGATCAGCTACAAATTTTCCATTTTTTTCCAGGACGCCGACAGTGACATTTCCAAACGGGTCTGTATGGACTAGCCATTTTTCGACACGGCCTGCCTGTAGTGCTTTGTTGATGCTATCAGCAGCTTTTTCATTACCGTTGACAGACTCCAGAATCCGATTGTAGTTAGTAGAGCTACCTTGTAACCAATCATCACTCATCTGCAGCCCATCTCGGGTGGGCTTCAGCTTGGACGAGCCAAATTTGTACTCAACAATCAGGTAGTCGACACCAGGCTTATCTACCTTGTACAAATCGTCAATGCCTGTCTGGCCAATATCGGGAGCCCGGCCAATTTTTTCAGCGCCGGGCACCAACGTCTTGATTTGCTCTCCACCCATGATGTCCCCGACGATGCTCTTCTGCGCGTTGGTCATGGCGCGGAAGTCCATCAGCGGGGTGCCGTTAGGGTTGAACTGCCCGCCGCGTGCTACAAGCTTGTCGAATTTGGCGAGGCTCGCCACCTCAGCCATCTTTTCAAGCTGCTGCGCTCCAACCTTGATCCCTGCCTTGGCCAGGGCCACGCCACCTTTCGCAGCCCCGCCCACCCCCGTTGCAATGCTGCCGACCTGCCAGGCGATTTCGCCGATGGCCTTGCCCAAGGCTTCGGCGTTTTCGTCGCCGCCGACTTCCAGCGCGGTCTTGATCGTTTCTATCTTGACGTTGAGTTCGTTGACGACGCTGTCGCCAAACTGCTTTCTGGCCTCCGGGTTATTAATCAGTTGGCCAAGGCCGGTAAGCCCTTCGATGGGGTGCGCAACAAATTCGGCGAGGCCCGTGACGTCATTCCAGCCTGACTGGGCCAACCCCTTGCCGATGCCGAACTGGGTCAGAACATCCTGCCGGCCGCTGATGTAAGACCATTTGGCAACGACTTTGCCAGCGGCAATCAGGCCTTTTGCTTCGTCGTATTCCTTCTTGAACTGCACGATCTGCTGTGTCGCCAGCCAGTTGTTATCCACCGCCGCACCCGCCGCGGTATTGGCGGTGGTCGGGTCGATGGAGGCGCTGGTCGCTGCCAGGCCGGTCACCAGGCTGACGATCAGGTTGCGTTTGGCTTCGCGTTGTTCTTCGCTTTCGTCGGGGCTGGTTTGTGAGAACAGGCCGGTGAGCAGGCTTGATGCCGCCGCGCCTGCCGCGCCGCTGCCGCAACTTTGACTGCTGGCGGCGGCACCGGCGCAGGCGACGATGCCGTGCAGTGCCGCGTGCAGTGGCGAGCCTTCGGTGAGCTCGCCTTTGGCCACCAGGTCGCCGATGTAGCCGGCACCCCGTTGCTGCACATAATTGACCACCAGGCCTTGCACGAAGGCAGCGTTGCCCGCGCTGATATTGCCGCCTGCAGCACCGATCAGGGCGGTGGTGATCTGGCGATAGGTGCCGCCTGCGCCCCAGTTTTCGGAGATCGCGTTGGCCTGTGCCGAGTACTCCCGCGCCTGGAGCTGCAGTTGCAGGCGCGCAGCGTCACTCATTGGCGTGTCACGATTGTCTGCTTTTGACTGCAGCTCTTTTGCCTGTTGGCGTTTGAGGTCCGCTTCCCTGGCTTTGTTCGCAAGGAAGGTACTGGCTTCGTTGGAGAATGCGCTGACGATCTCAAAACCGGCGCGGATTTCATCTTCGTCGAAGATCGGTTTGAGCGAGTTGCTGCCATCGCGATCACTGGACACATCACGGTTGAGGCTGGCGACGGTTTGTTCAGCGGTCTGGCCGGTGCGTTTCTGCTGCTCGGCGTCGTCGGTAATGACGACGGCACCGCCACTGATGCCGCTGCGTGTCACGCTGCTTGCCTTGTCGCTGGCGCTGATGGCGATCGGCATATTGGCGCCGATCTTGTTCTCGTTTTTGGCCAGGTCGGTGCCCGGGTTAACCTTGCCGCCAGTCTGCGCGTTGCCCTTCTGGTCCTTGCCGACTTCGTTGTAGCCGCCGCCCAGGCTGACGGTATTGGCGTCGTAATCCGCCTTGTTCTTGATGTCGCGGCTGGTGAGGCTGGATGTGACCAGGCTGTTTTTGCCGTCCTGCACGGCCTTGTCACTGCTGGCGATCACGCCGCCGACCAAATCGGTGTTGCCCCGCACGTTGATGTCGAAACCGTCATCACCGGCCTTGATGCCCGATTGTTCGGTGACGCTGGCATAGTTGGAGTCGATGTTGGTTGCGCCAAAGTTTGCGCTGGCACCGCTTATCGAGCTCATGCCGTAGCAGAACGGTGGAATACAAAGACTGATGCCGATGCCCAGGCTCTTTTCATCGACTTTGTACGTGTTGGTGTCTTGCAGGCTTTCGATATTAAGATCGCCGCCGACGTCGGCGATGACTTTTTTGCCACTGGCCACCGCCCCCTTAAGCTGCGTGTCGCCGCCGGATGACAGCAGCAACTGGTTGCCAGCCTCCACTTTGGTATTGGTATGGGTCAGCTCGTCGCCGTCGGCCTGGCCCCGGTTTCCGGTGGCACCCAGGTCCAGGGTAAAGCCGTTTCTGCTACCGCCCAGCGAAAGGCCGATACCGATGCTGGCGCTGCTGCCCTTGCTGTCGGTGTTTTGCTGGCTGGTGTTGTTGGCGGCGAGCAGGTTGATGTCGCCGTCGGCCATCAGGCTGGCGTCACGCCCAGCCTTGATCTGGCTGCCTTGGACCGTGATGTTGCTGTCTGCACCTGCGCCGGTCGCGCGCAGGCGCACATCTTGACCGGCGGTGATGGTCGAACCGGCGGCGCTGTCGCTGGTCTGGGTGGTTTTGCTTTCGTTCTTCTTGGTGCCCAGCGACAGGCTGATGTTGATACCGCCTGCCGCGCCAGGGTCCATTGCCACCGCCGTAGCGGCGTTGTTACCGGCCAGCAGGACCGTGGCCGCTGCCAGCGCCTTCATGCGCCCGTCATCGGTTTTCTCCGATGCCTGCTTCATCTGCTGGGTGGTCTGGATTGCACTGATGACAGGGTTTGTCACCGTCAGCGTGAACCCGGTCTGTTTGAACAGGGTTTCACGTTCGCGCTTGCTGGTGTTGCGTGCCTCGACGATGTCGACGGTCTGCCCGGTGATGTCGACGTTGCCCTCGGGCGCAGAGACGTGGCTGCCCACTTGGCGATAGCCTTTACCCGCATCGATCAGCACATTGCCACTGGTCGAGCCCACGGTACTGGCCGCCGCCGTCTGACGGAGGGTGAGGTCTTTGACGCTCTGCTGCTGTGTGCCGAGGGTGACCGCGATACCGCCGCCGCTGAACAGGCCGCTTGTCTTCACCGACTTGTCGTGACGTTCGCTGCTGCTCTCGGTCGCCGCTTCGATGTTGATGTTGTTGTCTGCCGCCAGAATGGTCTGGGTGGTGGACACCACGTTGCTGCCGTTCACGTTGATGTCGCGGCCAGCCTGAACGTAGGTCTGTTCGCCACTGAGTGTTGAGCCTTGCGCCTGGATTTGGTTGACGGTGTCGCGTGTGGTGGTGGTCTTGCTTGAGAACAAGCCGTTGCTGCCTTTGAACTTGTGTGCTTCATCAGCGAATTGGTTGTTTTGCGCAGCCGTCAGGTTAACGTCGCGCCCGGCGTTGGCAATGACCGCGCCTTGCTGACTGGTGACGCTCGCGCCCCGCGCATTGAGGTCCTGCCCGGCGCTCAAGCGAACATCGCCCTGGCCCTGAACGGTTGAGCCGACTTCTGTCTGGCTTGCGTCCTTGCGCCAGTTGCTGCTGTTCCAGCTCACCGATTGCTGATGGGCCTCGCCGACCGTCGCCAGGTTGATGGTGTTGCCTGCCTTGAGCGATGTGCTACCACCTGTGCCGGCGTTGACCACTTGGGCGCCGGTCAGGTTGAGGTCCTTGCCTGCGCTGACGTCGAGGGTGCCGCCAGCGCCGCTGACGAACAGCCCGGCCACCCGTGACAGGTTGGTGCGGGTGCCTTGGGCACTGCTGCTGTCACGACTGCTGGACACGACGTTGACGTTTCGCCCGGCGTTGATGGCGAGGCTGTCTGTCGCGCCGATCAGGCCGCCGAGGTTGTCGAGGTTTTCCCGTGCCGTCAGCGAGACCTTGTCGGCCTGGATGCGGCCGCCGAGGTTTTCGATGTTCTGCGCGGTAATCGCCATCACGCTGCGCCCGGCCAGGCTGCCGCTGTTGACCAGATCACCGGCAATGTTCAGGTTCAGGCGTTGCCCGGCAATCAGCGAGCCAGAGCCGTTAAGGTCGCTTTCCTGCACGCGCACGTAGACCTGCGGCACCAGCACGTTGCGGGTTTCGCCGCTGGCGAGGGTGACTTTTTTCTGTACCAGCCAGACGATATCGCTGGTCAGTTGCGCCATCTGCTCGGGGGACAACTCGATGCCCGGCACCAGTTGCCATTGATTGGCAAGGGTGACGGCATTGTCGATCAGCGCCCGGTACTGCGCTTCGTCGTTGGCGTAGCCGTCGAGAAAGCGTCGCCCCGTCAGTTGTGCAACCTGTTCGCGAATCAGTTTTTGCTCATAGAAGCCATCGCCGAGACGCTGCTGGGTGAGCGCAGGGTCGACTTGCAAGCGCTCCAGCATGTAATCCGAAGACAGCCAGGTGCGATAGCTGGCGAAACGCGGATCTGTTTCGACCAGGTAATTGCTGGTGGTCTGCGGATGGGTGGTGAACAGGCTGTTATTCGGCAATTCCAGGGACGGCCCCCCGGTGCGAATTTGCTCGGCCACGCCTTGTGCGTTCTGGGTGGTCTGCGCTGCAACCTGAACGATCGGAGCTACTTGAAAGGTACGGGCGGCCGGAGCGCTGACCGTACCGGTGGAAGCGATCTGCTGGCCGACGGCCTGAGTCCCGCGTGCGCTGATCTGGGTGCCCGTGCCGCTGACCGCTGTGTTCTGCGCGAAGACGGTAGGCTGCAGGGAAATATCCTGAATCAGCGGGGCAGGGGTATAGGCTGCGGTGTTCGCGCCTTGCCGGTCGCGGCCCTTGCGCTGGATACGGTAGAAATTGGTGACGCTGCCGCTGTCGACGGTGGTGCGCTGGCCCGACACTTCGGTGTTGGTCAGGCTGGTGACGTCTGCCTGCAATAGTCCTCCGGCGATGATGCGGCTCTTGTCGTTGAGCACGTCGCCGGCGCTGATCTGCATTGTCCCGCCAGACAGGATCTGCGCCGGGGCCGAGGTGGCGATCTGGGTTTCGTTGACGACGCGGGTGTAGTCGTAGCGGTTCCAGTTGTCACGCTGGCCCTCGGGGGTGACCAGGTAATTCACCTCATCGTGGCGCAGGGAAATCTCGTTGGCTTGGTAGCGGTTGGTCGAGCCGGTGAGTTGAAATTCCTGCTCAGGCGTTCGACTGACCTCAACATCGCGCGTGCTGAAATGTTCGTTGGTGTTGCGCACGCTTTGTACGTTCAATGACAGATCGCCAAGCGCTTCGAGGGTCGCGCTGGCATTGGTCAGCAATTGGGCGCGACCCTCGGCGGTGTCGAGCGTGCTCAAGGTCCCGCCAATGGCGAGATCGCCAGCACTGAAGACCAGCGATTGCTCGCGGTTATTCAGGGTTGCGGTGCCGATATTCAGTGATTCACGGGCTGCTATCGTCGCTGCGGTGCCATTTTCATCGAGGTTGTTCAACGTCGAGGTGGCTATCGCCAGTTGGTCGCCATACAGGCGCGCGGTGCCGAGGTTATTGAGCGTCGCTGCCTGCACGCGGACTTGCTGGCCGTCGATCAGCCCGCGGTTGGTCAGGGTGTCAGCGACGTTCAGACGAACCTGGCCCGCGCTGATTTCGGCGTTGGCGCTGTTGTCGAGCGTCTGCGCGCTGACCAGCAGGGACTTGCCCGCCAGCAAACGCCCGGTGTTGTTGAGCGCTCCGGCGGTGCTCAGATCAACGCCGTTGTTGGCTTGAATCTGCCCGCTCAGATCAAGGCCGCTCTGCACCCTGAACTTGATGTCGCCCAAGCTCAGGGCCCGGCCCGTGCCGCTGTAATAGGCCGCGTTGAGCGACAGCAGCTTGCCGGCAATCAGCGTACCGTCGAGGTTGTTCACCGACTGGCGACGCTGCGCTGTGTCGCGGTCGCGGATGGTCAGGTCACCGGTCGAAGAGATCAGCCCGCTCTGGTTATTCAGCGTCTGGCTCACGCCCAGCAGCAGGCCTTCATCGGTGCGCACGGCACCGGTCTGGTTGTTGAGGGTGTTGACCGCCAGGTTCATGCTGCGGCCTTCAAGGCCCAGGTTGGTGCCCTGGGTGGCGCTGTTGTCGAGCACATCGGTGCTCAGGTTCAACGCGCCTGCACTGCGGACCAGGCCACCCTGATTGATGAGAGCCTGACCCAGTGCCAGCTCGACGTCGCCGAGGCTTTGCAACTGGCCGCCACGGTTATCCAGGCGTGCGCCGTCGACGTGTACGGTTTTCTCGCCAATGATTTGGCCGCCGTTGGTGTTGACCACGTCGCTGGCGGTGAGCAACAGATTGCCCTTGGTACTCAAAAAACCGGTGCTGTTATTGACGCTGGCGCTGCGGATTTCCACGGCATCCTGACCGCTGATGCCTTTGGTGGTGCCGGAGTCGAGGTTATTGAGGGCCTGATTTGCGGTGTCGATAAACAGTTTGCCTGCAGACTGAATCAAGCCCGCCGCGTTACGCAATTCGCCGCTGCGCAAGTCGAGCGTGGCGCGTGCGTCGAGCGTGCCATCGCTGTTGTCAAACAGATTGCCGTTGCTGTTTAGGTCCAGTGCCAGACCACTGATCACACCGCTGTGGTTGTTCACACCTTGCGCCGCCACGGCGATGTCGCCCTGGGCTTCGAGACGCCCTGCGTCGTTGTTCAGTGCGCCATCGGTCACGTTCACCGACAGCCCGGACTGCACCGAACCCAGCACGCCATGGGTGTTGTTGAATTGCCCGGCGATGATCGCCATGCGCTGGGTCGAGGCGAGCGTGCCGCCGATATTGTTCAGTTGACCGAACCGGGCTTGCAGCGTGCTGCCGGCGCTGAGGGTGCCCTGAGCATTTTCCAGGCGCGCGCCGCTCAGTTCAGCGCCGCCGCTGGCAGCCAGCGTTCCGCCGCTGTTGTCGATCAAATCACTGGCGGTCACCGTCAGCAGGCCGCCGTCGGTTGCAACAACTTTGCCGTGCTGATTATTCAGCGTGCCAACGTTGATCGCCACAGCGCCAGGGCTGCTGACCTGGCCGTTCTGATTGTTGAATTGCTCGCTGACATTGATCTGTAAAGGCTCCAGCCCCGTTTGCAGAATGCGCCCGTATTGATTGGACAGAGTGCGGGCCTGAAGCGTGAGCTGTTGGCCCTGGGCCAGACCTTCATCCAGTACCACGTCGTCAGCCTTGATCGACACGCTGCCATTACTGGCAATGCTGCCTTTGGTACTGCCGAGGTGGTTGGCCTGAATGCCCAGCGAACCCTTGCCCGCGTGTTCGATGCTGCCGCTGCCGTTGTCGATGCGCCCGGCGCTGATAAGGGTACTGGTCGCGTTTGAGGCAATTCGTCCGCTACGGTTGTCGAGGGTCGCGGTGGCGTTTATCGAGGTGTCGGCGACGCCGGTCTGCACCAGCTCGCCGCCGACGTTGGACAGATCACTGGCGTTCAGTTGCAGGTTGTCGGCGTTGACGCTGGCGCTGTCTGTGCGCAGGGTTTTTGTCGCGTTGGCCGCGAGGGTCTGGCTGGCATCCACGCGGCTGCCACTGAGATTGCTATCGCCGTTGTTGGCGGTCAGGGTGACATTGCGGCCTTGCGTCTGGCTGCCGCTGAGGTCCAGATCATCGGCCTGGATGCTGACATCGCCTGCCGCCAGGTTTTGACCCTGCGCTTTGACGTGGGTGGCGCGCACCGCAAGGTTGCCGCTGCTGCCTAGTTTGCCGTCCACGCCTGCGCCCGCCGCCAGGCTTGAGCCCTGGGTGCTACGAATCGAATTGGCGCTGAGGGTTGTTTGATTCTGGCTGGCAATGGTGCCGCTGTTGTCGATATCCCCGGAGCTGGTGAGGTTCAAATCGCCCTTGGCGTAAAGTGAGCCGCTATTGTCAACGCTTGTGGCAGTGATACGCGTGGCCGTGGTGCCGCTGATTGTGCCCATGTTGTGCAGTTTGCCGTCTGCGCTGACGACCACTTCACCCGCCATGGCGCCAATTTGCCCGGCATTGCGCATGCCGACACCCGATTCGGTCCCCACCAGCACGATCTTCCCGGCGTACATTCCGCCCAGTTGCGCCACGTCGATGCCGACGGCTGGCTTGTCGCCGTCGGCGCCGGCCTGAGGCTTGGCCTGGGTGTTGTCGGCGTTGACCTGATTGCGTCCGGCAGTGACCTTAAGGTCATTGGCCCAGATACCCGCATTGACCTGCACGGTTCGGGCAATCAGATCGGTGTAATCGGCGTCGCGGCTATCAAGGCCCTTGCCCTGAATGTTCAGGGTGCCGCCGTTCACGGTGTAGCCGCTGATGCTGCCGTTTTCCAGCTGCACCTGGCCGGTGCTCAGGGTCGCACGGTTGGCGTTGATGAAGCCGCAACCGTCGCAGGTGATGCCGGCCGGGTTGGCGATGACCACCTGGGCGCGTTGCCCGGCGACTTCGACATAGCCGCGTAACTGGCTGGGGTTGCTGGCGTTGACCTCATTGAGGATGACCCGCGCGCTGCCTTTGGCCATCGCTGCGTTGCCTTCGATCCAGCCACCCAGTTGCGTTTGGGTGTTGGCGCCGCTGTTGTTGAGGATGACGCCGCGCGGGTCGACATCGAACTGATTGTAGGTGTTACGCGAAACCCCGGCCGCGCTGGGCGCTTGAATATTCACCTGCGGCGTGCCGTTGGCGCTTTGAATCACCGTCGGACGCTGGCTGGCTGCGGCGGCCGGATCGGCCACAATCGTGCCCGTCGCCCACGCCGGTACAGCGCTCCAGGACACCAGCCCGAGCGCGATCATCAATGCAAAACGCATCGGCCCGAGCGTTGCCGTGCAGCCCGCGGAGGCGGTGGTGAGGCTGACGCGAGTGCCCGGCGCCTTGACCTGGCTGGTGACGTTCTCCGCCACCACCATCAACAGCCCGCGTGCCTTGTTGAAAACAATTCGGTACAGGTGCTTGTTCATAGCAATTCCATTTGCGGAGCCGGCCCGCGATACAAAAGTTGAAGTTACGGTGCTGTGGCAACCGGGTGAGCTGCAAACCAGGCTCTGGCCTGTTCAGGGATCACACCGATGCCCTGGAATGTCTTGATTTGCAGGCCTCGCTCGTCGCCCCGGTGATACAGCGCGCGACCGCATCGGTTGGCGAACAGGTGGCGCTGGAGGATTCGGGTAAAGGTGGCTGTATGGCCAAACGGCGCGACCCAGTCGTTGAGCCAGAGGCGCTCGCCGCAATTCCAGTCCGCGTCGCTCAATGTCAACGGTGATTGCTGCAAATAGCGCTGTTCCGCTGCCTCATCGACGTTAAGCCAAGAGAGGTAGCACACCGGCTTGCCGTGCTCGCTGCCCAGCACGAATTGGCGATGCTTGAGCGCCGGCAGCAGAAGTGTCGGTAAGCTGTGCAGTGGCGCATCACGGTGAGCGCTGGAATGCATCCACAACCAAGTGACCGAGCCCAGCACCGCCGCCTCGTTCCAAGGCTCGTCGATCAGGCCGGGTGCCGTGATGTCCAGGGTTTCAAAACGCATGGCATTACCCCTCAGAACGACCAGATGACGGTAAAGTCGCTGGTCACGTTGGCGGTCTTGAAGCCATCGGGCTTCTTGAGCGGCGTGCCTACCGACCAGTCATAAGACAGGCCCTTGTAACCACCACGCACACCCACCACAGCCCCCGCCAGTCTTTTACCAATCAGGAACTTACTGGCCTGACCGCTGACTTCGCCGTAGTCGACACCGGTGTAAAGCTCCTGGCCGGTTTGCCCCAGCGCCAGGCCGACTTCGTTGCGCAGTGTCCAGCCGCGATCGGCAGAAAGAATGTTTTCGCCGTCAAACCCGCGCACGCTGTAGCGTCCGCCAATCGAGAAGCGGTCCTGCGGCACCAACGGTGTGCGGTTCCATTGCGACCGCCAACTGCCGATATAGCGCAGGCGCTGGTCGCTGAGGGCGAATGGCACTTGCAGCTGGGCGTCGGCGGTGATGATCTGCGAGCGGGATGTGCCGGCACCAGAGGCTTCTTCGGGGGCCGGCAGCGAGTCATGTGCGCCGGTGCCGCGACGGTAGGCGACGCCAAGGTCCAGAATAGAGGTGCCGATAAATTCCCGGTGATCCAGGCCGAGCTGCCAGCCCGCCATGCGCCGATCCTGGTTGCCGATCTCGGTGTCGTCGATGAAGTTTTCAGAAGACCGTGTCCACAGGCCACCCCACGCCGTGGTCTTGCGCACGGCATCGCGGTAAAGCAGGCGAGACAGGCGCAGATCGTTGGTACGGCTTTCGCCTCGATACTGGTACGTCTGGGTGGCGCCGGCGACCGACTGCTCGTAGTTATACTCGCTGGTGGTGAACGCCAGTTGCCAGTAACCCATCGGCAGCGAGTAGTGGAGCGTATTGCCATTGGAGCCGTGTCGGCCGGACTCGCCGCCGCCCAGGTCGTGGTTGAAGCTGGCGTAGAACAAGTCGTTGAGCGACAGCAGGTTGTCCAGCGACAGCGACACATTGCCCTGATACTTGCCTGTGGATTTGCTGCCCGAGTTGTCGACGGACAGGCTCACGCGGGCCGGAAACTGCTGGCTCCATTTGATCACCACATCGCTTTCGCCGGGCTTGGCATCAGCCGCCAGGGTGGGGGTGATTTGAATGTCGGCTTCGGCAGTGGGCACGCGCTTGAAGTTTTCCAGCGCCTGTTCGATATCGCGCAGGTTAAGCAGGTCGCCGGGGTTGGCAGGCATCGCATTCCACAGGGTGGCGCGACGGCTGGTGCCTTCGGCAAAGCGGATTTCGCGGATGCGCCCCGGCACGATTGTCAGCACCAGAATCCCGCTGTTGAGGTCCTGCGCTTCGGCAAGCACGCGGGTGGTGACAAATCCCGCCTGGATGATCGCATTCTGCATGCGCTTCATCGTCATGTTGATGCCCGCGCCACCCAGGCAACGCCCCACGGCGGGGTCTTCCTCGGGGTTGGCGGCCTTCAGCGCCCATTGAAACTTCTCGGATGCGTCGCCAATCAGGCGGATGTCTTTAATGGCGAAGCAGGGCGCTTCTTTTACAGGAAGACGAGAGCCGCCTTCGTCGAGCGCAGGTGCCTGAAGACGCACATCGGGCCGCGATTCCAATTGATCACGCAGCGCGCGCTCACGCTCCTGCTGACGCAGTAATTCCTCTTCAGGCCCGGCAGCCTGAGCGGTGGCGGTCGTACAGAGTGTCCACACTGCCAGCGCCGTCAGCGCGAGGTGTCTTGCATTCATCGACGACAAGCGGGCCAGCCCCACGACATATCGAGAGGGGCCTGGCTTGTGCAGTGGGCAGCGTGAGTCCGCGGGCATTTCACATCCTTGTGATCAGAATCAGAGGCGCAATAAGTGCACGGCCTGGAACGGCAGTGGCACTGAAGAAAATAGAAAAATGTAAGGGTTTCGACGAGCAGAAAATGAAATTTCCTACATTCAGTCATACGCTCTGATGGAGGCTTAGTCCGAAAGTTCCGTGATGGGCAAGGCGACGATAACAACGCTCAGGAATGTGACGATCTTCACGCGTATTGCGAGTGCCGAGGCAAGCGAATCAGATAGTTTGCTAGATCTTAATACCTAGATCGAGCATATCCAAGAATGCTCGCGCCTCCTTAGCGGGGTTGTGCTGATCTTAGGGGCCTCGTAGCGCACGAGGCATTTGCCCTGTTGATGCGGCGCACGGTCTTATGGTCTCGCCAGTGAAATGCCCCGGTAGATCTGACGCCGCTGTCGACGGTGTTGCAGGAGGTTTTCCTACATGCCGTCAGGCTTGCGCTCCAGCAAGGGCTATTTGAACTGAAAGAGGAAAGAAGAGGCAATACGATGAAACGTTGGGAGGTGTACCAGGAAGGCAAACGGTTTGAAGGTGTTCAGGCCCGCGACCATTCCGAGGCAGTGCTTGAAGCATTGCGCAAACTCGACCTCAATGACGAGTCGGGGCTGGACGTGCGGCTGGCCGCGCAGTAATTCGGGAAAAGTCAGCCATGTCGTCCAGCACAAATCCGCTTGTGCTATGCGTGTATAGCTGCACCGTGTATGGCCATGCTGGTAACTTGCATCTGCCTTAATCATCACCCAAGGTGACTAAGGCCTGCTCCGCATGCGGTGCCGAAGTCCTGGCTGAATGGGACGGAGGCGTAGAGATGGTCACCAATCAACTCCAATTACGGAAAAATATGGAACGCAAGTTTTTGCTCCTGACCGATGACCGCACCACATGAGTCATGCAGTGCGTGCGAAAACAGCTTTTCGTTACTGGCATTTCTCGTGGTATCAGCTGAAAAAATTAAAATAAGAATATGATTTGTAAAGACTGTTTATGGTGGTTTATGTTCGAGTGGGAATGATTCCTGGCCCGCCCCTGGAATCGTAAATAAACAAAGCCCCGGCATTGCCGGGGCTTTGTTGTTTCAGGGCGCTGGTCAATGACTATCGTGAAAACGTTTCCCACAGCCCATAGGCGTTGAGCCGAACCGCAATTGAGTCAGCGGCATCGTTGGGCGCGTGAGGGTTGATGATCGCCCAGCCGCTGGTGCCGTTGCGATAGGTTTCATAGCGCACGTAGTACGGCTTGCCATCGTGCAGTATCGCCTCTGAGGGGTCGGATTTCAGACGGTAGATGCCTTGATATTTTCCAGGACTGTTGAGAGGGGTCTGGCTTTCCAGAATCTCATTGGCTTCCCACGCTGCCGGGATTTCAGGGGCGTTGGTCGCCGGCAGCATCGCCTGGGAATTGCCCGTTGCAGCCATGCTCGTTCCTGAAACCGAGAGTTCGGCGGACGCCGCTAAAGCGTTGGTGCCCACCTCCGCCGCCGGAACCTGCAGTTTGATCAACGGCATCCCCTTGAGCTTCATTCCCTGGTTGTCCAGGGCCTGGAGCAGTTCGGTCAACGAGCCGTAGACGGTGCCCTTGAGCCGGGGAAACTGGGTCGCATCAATAAAGTAACCATTGTCGGCGGTACTCTGGAGGGTACTGCGCACCAACGCGTTGAGCCGGTTGCGGTGGATCAGTGTCAGTACCGACTGGGTTTGCTCCAGAAGGTAATCGCCGGGAGTTTTGAGTACACGCTCAATCTCCTGCGCATTGAATGCGTAACGGTGTGGCAGCGCCACTTCCGTCACTGGCACCTGCAGGGCGAAGTCCGTGTCCAGAACGCCCGGCTTCGGATGCCGTGGAGGTATAGCCCCGGCGTTATTTACCACTTTGGGACCCAGGCGCATTTTGATCGCGGGGCTGGCGGCATTAAGTTCCTCAACGGTGCGCAGGCTGATACCACCGTTTATTTCACTGATACCGGCTACCCCCCGGAATGTGTTGGTATTTTGTGCTTCAGTCAGCGCCACCCATTTGCCGACGCCGTTTTTAAGTTGGTCCAGGCGGATGATTTCGCTGGTCAAAAAGTTCTTGGCCATTTGCTCATCCACCACGACAGGGAAGGACTTGTAGTTGGCCAGGCAGCCAGTGGCCTGGACGCGTATCCCGTAATCCCTGGCAGCGGTGAGCAGCGTCTGGGTGTTGAAGCGTACAGGCAACTGACCGTCCATCTCCCGCAGATAGACTTGCAGGTTGTCGGACAGCTCCCCGGTGTTGGCAAACGTATCGAGGTCCAGTTGATGCAGGTCGTTGAACAGCCGGTTCAGATACAGCGTCTTGACCCCTTGTCGCGCCAGGGCGGGCATGTCCTTGATCAGGAGGTACAAGCTGGCGACGCGGCCGGGGCTTTCAGCGACCACCAGGCCTGACGTGGTTTTGAAGACCTTTTCGATCAGCTCGACGGAGGACATTTCTGGCGTGAGCGTGGGAAGAGCAGGACGTTCAGGCAAGGTATGGATGAAAAAAGGCCGGGAAAAAAAGTTACGCGCCGCGGTGAGTATTCCAGTGCGCGCCGGGTTGATTGAGTAATCTGACATATAGAACTCAGTAAAGCCGCCGTCAGGCTTGGGGATGCGCTTGAAGCGATCATCCCTGCCGCCCATTGCGATCTCAACCTCGTAGTTTTTGAGGTTGTTGAGGTCGTAGGGTGTGCTCAGGCTGGAGTGTGAGTGCCTGTAGGTGGGTGATCCATAGGCGGTTGGCATGGTTTCTTTGGCCACGGCTGAGTCCTCGCTTGCCGTGATCGTGTCGACAGGGGTGCCTCCCCTGACGGTGTCGGAGGGGCGCGGGGCGAGTTCCCACTCACCTGCGGCGTTCAGTCGTACGGGGCGTGAGCCGTAAAAAGCGTGAGGGTTTTGCGGATCAATGATCGCCCAGCTTCCATCGCCATTGACGTCGGCTTCGTAGCGCACGTAATAGACGGCATCCTTGAATTTGATCACGGTCGAAGGGTTGGATTTGACGCTGTAGATATTGCGATAGCGTCCTCCTTCACTCATCGGCGTAGCCCCTTCCAAGCCTTGCTGGCGTTTCCAGGCTGTGGGTATTTGAGGTTCTGGCGCAGCGGGTTCCACGGGGCCTGGCAACGGAGCTGTTTCTCCGCTCGTCGCTGCCACGCTCGGCGCGTCGACAGGATCAGGTTGCAACGCCTCTTTATACGTGGCCATTTCGGCCGCCTCTGTGGCATCGACCTCTGCGCCCACTTCGGTGATCGGGCCAGGCCCGGCCAGGGCCACCACGTTGAACAGCATGGCGATGCCGTTAAGCACGGCCGCCGTCACGCCGGCCTTGCGCTCTGCGCGAGTACGGCCATTGACGGCCTGATCGATATTCAGCCCCGTAAGCGCAATGCTGGCACCCAATACCGGCAATGCCACCACCCAGCCGATTGCCGCCATTGGGCCGAACACTTTCAAACCGGCACTCAGGTAGCCTATCCAGAGTTTCTTTTGCAGCTGCGTCTGAGTGGTCAGCAGTTGCTGCGCCTCGTCGTACATTGACCAGCGGGTACGATCCCTCAGCCAGGTGAAGGCATCGGCGGTGATCGCCTGGTTTTTGCGATTGATCAGATGATGGTCGGACTGGCCCCAGGTGCCGACCAGGCGATTCATCAAGTCGGTGAGGTTGTCCTGCATGGCCTGGCGGTCAGACAGCGGAAAGTGACAGAGGAAGGCACTGCGGCTTTGCTCATTGTTCAGTTTGCCCAGGACCCACCAGTGCATGTCTGCCGGGGTTTCGAGTACTTGGAACGCTGGGGTGTCACCGGGGGTATAGAGAATCTGTCGGCCCTTCGGGTCGACGATGCGCAGCAGGTTGAACGCCACATGGCCGTCCACGTCCAGGGCATAGACCTGCAGGCCTTGGGTGGGCGTCTCTTCGGTCTGCAGCATCTGGCGGGTAATCGGCCACGTTACATTGGAGGCGACTGCGCTGATGCAGGTCTGGAAGTCGTCGGCCGTCAGTTGCTTAACGTCGAGAGCCTGGATGGCCTTGCTGAGGAAGTTGCACTTGGCCAGGACGCGAAAGTCGTCGGCATGGGTGTGCCAGAAATCATCCAGTGTATGGGTATACAGGCTGTCGAATTGCAGGTTCCAGAAGTCTTTCAGCACCTCATTGCCATGCAGGTGCACTTCGTTGGTTTCGTTAAAATCGCCATACACCGGGCCTTGGGTGTAAAAGCCTCCATAGAGGTCGAGCAAGTCGGCATTGTCGACGTCGGTGGCGCGAAAGCGCCGAATCACCAACTGTGTCAGGGTGGTCGATTCGTAGGGTTTTTCCAGAATGTGCTCCCAGCCGGTAAAGGTCTTGGTGCTGCTCTGGGCGGACTTGAATCGATGGTAGTAAACATCGTCCGGATCCAGGTCTGTCACGCCGTGCTTTTTCAGGATGCCGCAGGCGGTTTCATGGGCGCTGTCGTGCAGGCTGGGGCATGCCTGTACCACTTGGGTGGCCAAGGCCTTGAGGGCCGCCTTGTCGGCAGCGTTGGGCAGGGAGTTAGCGGTACTCATGGGGCTCATCCGTCGATAAAGAACGGCGAGGGTCCCAAAGGTGCAAGGGTGTCAGGTGCTACATAGTTAGATCAGCCGTCACCGCCGGGCAATATCCGAAAAGTAAAACTTATCCAGCGTATGCCGCGACTCGGTGTACTCGAACTGCCTTCCATCCTGCAAAAACGTCTGGTTGCTCACCACAATCACATGGCTTTGCCCATCCAGATCCAAATGCGCCTGGTCGTCCTTGCTGCGCGGCAGGGCTTCGATGGTGCGTTGTGCGTAGCTGATCTGCAGCTCCAGCGTCTGTTCGATAAACGCATAGATCGACTGCTCGGCGATGTCGCGGTCCAGGCCTGGAATCACGTCAGCCACAAAGTGGTTGATGTCCAGGATCACCCGTTTGCCGCCGATGCGCCGTACCCGTTTGATGCGGGTAATCAAGGTGCCGGGGGCGGCTTCGATGTGTTGCAGCAGCGCGCCTTCGAGCGGGAACTGGCTGAATTCGACCACCTCGGTGCGTACGTCATCGCCCAAGTCAGCGTGGGTTTCGTGGAAGCTGACGATGCCGCCCAGTTGGAACTCGATGGGGTTGGGCGACAACACAAAGGTGCCCTTGCCGTGGATTTTTTGCGCAAACCCACGCTCCTGCAACTGCTCGATGGCGCGGCGCACCGTGCCACGGCTGGCCTGGTAGGCGTCCATCAGTTCGGTTTCAGAGGGAAGGCGCGTACCGCGTTGCAGGCGTTCAGTGGTGATGCTGGCAAGCAGATCCGTATAGATCTGGTTGTATTTGCTCATGGGGATGGCTCTGTGCCGGCTTGATGAAGGTGAACGGCGCGTTCAAGGCAGGAACCTTAGTGGCAGAGGTGGGCTTTGTCCATTGGACCTGCGTGGAATCAGGGAAATGTCTGACTTCCAATTCGGAAAATTAAACTTAATGTAACTCGTACAGACGAGTTGTTGATTTAACTCGTACATACGAGTACTTTTGGCCACGGCGTGCTGCCAATGACTGCCCTCAAATAAAAAAACCAAAGTGGAAACCAAGCATGAGCCACGACTATTCCAATATTGCCCGCGAGATTCTCGAGAACCTCGGGGGCAGTGACAACGTTGAGCAAGCCGCCCACTGCGTGACCCGCCTGCGCCTGGCGCTCAAGGACCCGAGCCTGGTCAACGGCAGCGCGTTGAACCAGGTCGATCTGGTCAAGGGCTCGTTCTTCACCGGTGGCCTGTTCCAGGTGGTGATCGGCCCCGGCGAAGTGGAAAAGGTCTATGCCGCCCTGCGTGAGCAGACGGGGCTTGCGGCTTCGACCATTGCCGACGTCAAGCAGAAGGGCGCCGACAAGACCAACGCCATGCAGCGTCTGGTGCGGGTATTTTCCGACGTGTTCATGCCGATCCTGCCCGCGCTGATCATCGCCGGCCTGTTGATGGGCGTGAACAACCTGATGGGCGCCAAGGGCATGTTCATCGAGGGCCAGACGCTGCTGGAGGCGTATCCGAACCTGGATGGCCTGTGGAGCCTGATCAACCTGATGGCCAATACCTCATTCGTGTTCCTGCCGGCGCTGGTGGGCTGGTCGGCGGCCAAGCGTTTTGGCGGCAGTGAAATCCTCGGCATCGTGCTCGGCCTGATGCTGGTGCACCCGGACCTGCTCAACGCCTGGAACTACGGCAAGGCCGTGGCCGGGCTCGATGGCCAGAGCCTGCCGTACTTCGATATTTTCGGTTGGTTCAAGATTGAGAAGGTGGGTTATCAGGGGCAGATCCTGCCGATCCTGATGGCGGCCTATGTGATGAGCGTGATCGAGAAATGGCTGCGGGCTCGCGTGCCTAATGCCATCCAACTGCTCGTGGTGCCGATCACCACCATCGTGGTCACCGGCGTGCTGGCGCTGGCCATCATTGGCCCGGTGACCCGTCACCTCGGCATCCTCATCACCGAAGGCGTGGTCACCCTGTTTGACCTGGCGCCGATGGTCGGTGGGGCGATTTTCGGCCTGTTGTACGCGCCGCTGGTGATCACCGGCATGCACCACATGTTCCTCGCCGTGGACCTGCAACTTATCTCCACCCAGGGCGGCACCTTTATCTGGCCGATGATCGTGATGTCCAACCTGGCCCAGGGCAGCGCCGCACTGGGCGTGTTCTACATGACCCGCAACGCGCGGGACAAAAGCATGGCCTCGACCTCGGCGATTTCCGCTTACTTCGGCATTACGGAACCGGCGATGTTTGGCGTGAACCTGCGCTTCAAGTTTCCGTTCTATGCCGCGCTGCTCGGCTCGGCGCTGGGCAGCATTTTCCTGTCGCTGAACAAGGTGACGGCCTCGGCCATCGGCGTGGGTGGCTTGCCTGGGTTTATCTCGATCATTCCGCAGTTCATCCCCAGTTTTGTGATCGGGATGGTCATCGCCATGGTCGTGCCGTTTGTTCTGACCTGTGCGTTGAGCATGAAGATCGTTCGGCCGGGATATCGGGTCGCCTGATCGACCGCTTTCGCGGACAAGCCAGCTCCCACAGGTTGGAATGCATTGCAACTGTGGGAGCCGGGCTTGCCCGCGATGAGGCCCTCAAAGCCAGCCCACAACTCAATTGAAGGAACCCACCATGCAAGCCTGGCAACACTCGGTGATCTACCAGATCTACCCCAAAAGCTTCCACAGCCACGCGGGTAACGCCACCGGTGACCTGCTGGGCATCGTGGACAAACTCGACTACCTCAAGTGGCTGGGTGTGGATTGCCTGTGGATCACCCCGTTCCTGCGCTCGCCGCAACGCGACAACGGCTATGACATCAGCGACTACTACGCCATCGACCCCAGCTACGGGACCATGGCCGACTGCGACCTGCTGATCAGCGAAGCGGCCAAGCGTGGCATCAAGCTGATGCTCGACATCGTGGTCAACCACACCTCCATCGAGCATGAGTGGTTCCAGCAGGCGCGCAGCAGCCTCGACAACCCGTACCGTGACTTCTATATCTGGCGCGACCAGCCGAACAACTGGGAATCCAAGTTCGGCGGCTCGGCCTGGGAGTATGAAGCGCAAACCGGCCAGTACTTCCTGCACCTGTTCGACCACACCCAGGCTGACCTCAATTGGGACAACCCCAAGGTGCGCGCCGAGGTGTTCAAGTTGATGCGCTTCTGGCGTGACAAGGGCGTGGGCGGCTTCCGCCTGGACGTGATCAACCTGATCTCCAAACCCGCCGATTTCCCCGAAGACCACAGCGATGGCCGGCGCTTCTACACCGACGGTCCGAACGTGCATGAATACCTGCAGCAAATGCACCGCGAAGTCTTCGAAGGGCACGACCTGATCAATGTCGGCGAGATGTCGTCCACCAGCCTTGAGCACTGCATTCGTTATTCGAATCCGGCGTCCAAAGAGCTGTCGATGACCTTCAATTTTCATCACCTGAAAGTCGATTACCCGAACCTGCAAAAGTGGGTGAAGGCCGACTTCGACTTCCTGCAACTCAAGCGGATTTTCTCTGACTGGCAACTGGGCATGCAGGCCGGTGGCGGCTGGAACGCACTGTTCTGGTGTAACCACGACCAGCCGCGGGTGGTCTCGCGTTTTGGCAACGACGGCGAGTACCGTGTGGTCTCGGCCAAGATGCTTGCTACCGCGCTGCACTTCCTCCAGGGCACGCCGTATGTGTACCAGGGCGAAGAGCTGGGCATGACCAACCCGGGTTTCGACAAGATCGAGCAGTACCGCGATGTCGAGACTCTGAACATCTTCCGCCTCAAGCGTGATGCCGGTGAGTCCGAGGCGTCGAGCATGGCGGCGATCATGCAGAAGTCACGCGACAACAGCCGCACGCCGATGCAGTGGAACACCCAGGCCAATGCCGGTTTCACCCGTGGCGAACCGTGGATCGGCATCCCGGCCAACGCGGCGCAGATCAACGTCGAAAGCCAGTTGGATGACCCCGATTCGGTGCTGCATCACTACCGCGCACTCATCGCCATGCGCCGCAACGAACCGCTGATCCAGAACGGAGTTTATCGCCAGTTGCTGCAGGACCACCTGCAAGTCTGGGCTTACCTGCGCGAAGGCCAGGGCGAGCGCTTGCTGGTGCTGAACAACTTTTATGGCAAGCCCTGCGAAATCCAACTGCCCGAAGGCGTCATCAGCGCGGCCAGCGAGCAACGCCTGCTGATCAGCAACTACCCCGACTGCCCTGTGCGTGCGAGCACGGTGCTGTTGCGCCCGTATGAATCGTTTGTGTTGCACCTCAAGGACTGAGACCCGCTGCAACCCCCGTATGGGAGTGCGGGGGCGCTTCACCCAAAAACATAATAAAAATACCGGAGTGCTTCATGAAAACAACAATAAAGCTGGGCCTCATTACGTCATGCCTTACTGCACCTTTTGCCGTTCAAGCCCTGGAGTTTGCCGGCTATTTGCGCAGCGGCGCGGGGACTTCAACGGGCAGTGGCAAACAGCAATGTTTCCAACTGCCGGGGGCGCAATCCAAATACCGTCTGGGCAACGAATGCGAGCAGTACGCCGAATTCGAATTGCGCCAGGACCTGCTGACCCTCGACGACGGCTCGGTGCTGAGCGTCGATGCCATGGCCTCGTTGTACAACAAATACGACCGAGCCCTGAAGTTTCAGGGAGAAGACAACGGCTCGGCGCGCATGCCGCAGATGTATGCGCAGTGGTCCAACCTGCCCAGCCTTAATGGCGGCTCGGTGTGGGCGGGGCGCCGTTACTACAAGCGTAACGACATCCATATCTCCGACTTCTACTACTGGAACCAGAGCGCCACGGGCGGCGGTGTCGAGGACGTCAAAATCGGCGACCTCAAATACAGCTACGCCCTGTCGCGCAAGGACAACCTGTACCAGAAGGAATACGCCACCCGTCACGACTTCAACGTGGCGGGCTTCAAGACCAACCCCGGCGGTGAGCTGGAATTTGGCTTGAGCTATATAGAAAAAGCCGGTGGGCGTGAGGCCAACAGCGGTTGGGCGATCACTGCGCAGCATGTGCAAAAAGCGTTTCTCGGCGGCAAGAACAAATTCGCCTTGCAGTACGGCGAAGGCCCCGGCACGGGCTTGGGCTATACCGGCGATACCGCCTTGGACAAGAGCAGCAAAAGCTACCGCGCCGTGGAGTTTTTCGACTGGCAGGTAACGCCGCGTTTCGGCGGGCAGGTCGAGGCGGTGTATCAGAAGGATATTCGCCCCGGCAGCCAGGACCAGACCTGGATGTCCATCGGCGTGCGCCCGGCCTACGCCATCAGCGAACAGTTCAAACTGGTCACCGAGCTTGGGCATGATCAAGTCGAGGCTGCCGGCGGCACGCGCAAGCTGAGCAAATTCACCTTCGCCCCGACCTGGTCGCCCAATGGCCCGGATTTCTGGGCACGGCCGGAAGTGCGGTTGTACTACACCTATGCAAGCTGGAACGAAGCGGCCAAGCGTGCGGCGAATGAACTGGCGGCGGGCTCGGCGTTGTCCGACACCGGCGCCTACGGCACGGCGCGGCATGGCTCGAATGTGGGTGTGCAAGTCGAATACTGGTGGAAGTAAACCTTTGGGTGTACACGAACCAAATGTGGGAGCGGGCTTGCTCGCGAATACGGTGGGTCATTCAATACATGTGCTGCCTGATACAGCGCTTTCGCGAGCAAGTCGAATCGTCGCACCGCCGCTCCCACATTGGATCGTCGTCAGCTTTGGGTTCTGCATTCGCCCTATGATTTTTACAGAACAAAACAGCAGGTGAAGTCATGACCACAACTCAACCCCTGGAACTGCTGGCGCCCTTGTCCGGGGTACTGCTGGCCCTGGACCAGGTGCCTGACCCGGTGTTTGCCAGCCGCATGATCGGCGATGGCCTGTGCATCGATCCCACCTCCCAGACCCTGTGCGCGCCGTTGGCCGGGGTGATCAGTAATATCCAGGACACCGGGCATGCGGTCAGCGTCACCGGCGACAATGGCGTACAGGTGCTGATGCATATCGGCCTGGACACGGTGCACCTGGCCGGCAAGGGCTTCACCCGCCTGGTCGAGGAAGGCCAGCGGGTCGAGGTCGGGCAGCCCCTGATCGAGTTCGACGCCGACTACGTGGCGCTTAATGCGCGCAGTTTGCTGACCTTGATGCTGGTGGTCAGCGGCGAGCCCTTTGTGTGGCTGATGCCGGGCAGTGGCGCGGTGGGCGTGGGCCAGCCGCTGTTGCACGTCTCACCCGGTGAGGCCTCTGGAACCACGGGCGAGGAGGCGGGCGACGCACTGTTCTCCAAACCGCTGACGTTGCCCAATGCCAACGGTTTGCACGCACGCCCGGCCGCCGTACTGGCGCAAACGGCCAAAGGTTTCAACGCCAGCATTTACCTGCACAAGCAAACCCAGAGCGCCAACGCCAAGTCATTGGTGGCGATCATGGCGCTGCAAACCGTGCAGGGCGATACCTTGCAAGTGAGTGCGGCGGGAGAGGACGCCGACGCCGCCATCAAGGCGTTGGTAACCCTGCTGGCGCAAGGTTGCGGCGAGACGGTCGAGGAGTCTGTTGCGCCGGTTGAAACACAGCCGCCCGAGTCATCGGCGACCTTGTTGCGCGGCGTATGTGCCTCGCCCGGCTCCGCGTTTGGCCAGGTGTTTCAAGTGGCGGAGCCCGAGCTGCACATCGAGGAACAGGGCGCGGGTGAATCGGTTGAACACGCCGCACTGACCCGCGCCTTACTGGCAGCCACCGAAGCGCTGCAAGTGTTGCAAGACAAAGCGGTTGGCAGCGCCCAGGCGGAGATCTTCCGTGCCCATCAGGAACTGCTTGAAGACCCGACCCTGTTGGAGCAAGCCCATCGCCTGCTCACCGAAGGCAAGAGCGCCGCCTTTGCCTGGAACAGCGCCACGGCCGCGACCGCCAAGCTGTTTCTCGGCCTGGGCAGTGCGTTGCTGGCTGAGCGCGCAGCGGATTTGGCCGATGTTGGCCAGCGTGTGCTGAAGTTGATCCTTGGTATTGAGGACAGCGCCTGGGAATTGCCGGATCGTGCGATCGTGATTGCCGAGCAACTGACCCCCTCCCAAACCGCCGGCCTCGATACGGGCAAAGTGTTGGGGTTCGTCACCGTCGGCGGCGGCGCTACCAGCCATGTGGCGATCCTGGCGCGTGCCCTTGGTTTGCCGTCGTTGTGCGGCGTCCCGGCACAGGCGCTGGCGCTGGTCAACGGCAAGCAGGTGCTGCTCGATGCCGACAAAGGCGAGCTGCACCTGGAGCCTGACCTGGCCGCTGTCGAACAACTGGCGGCTACGCGCAAGCAACACATACTGCGACGTGAGCGTGAAGTGGAGCAGGCCGCCTTGCCCGGCATCACACGCGATGGTCATCACGTCGAGGTCACCGCCAACGTCGCCTCGTTGCAGGAGGTGGAACAAGCCCTGGCCCTGGGCGGTGAAGGCGTCGGCCTGCTACGCTCGGAGTTCCTCTACCTGGACCGCAACCGCGCGCCCAGCCCCGAGGAACAGGCCGGCACCTACAGCGCCATCGCCCGAGCCCTGGGCACCCAGCGCAATCTGGTGGTGCGTACCCTGGATGTGGGCGGCGACAAACCCTTGGCCTATGTGCCGATGGAGCGCGAGACCAACCCGTTCCTCGGCTTGCGCGGTATTCGCCTGTGCCTTGAGCGCCCTCAATTGCTGCGTGAGCAGTTCCGCGCGATCCTGGCGAGTGCCGGCTTCGCACGGCTGCATATCATGCTGCCGATGGTCAGCCTGCTGTCGGAGCTGCACCTGGCGCGCAAGATCCTTGAAGAGGAAGCCACGGCGCTGGGCCTTACCGAGCTGCCAAAGCTGGGCATCATGATCGAAGTACCGTCTGCGGCGCTGATGGCGGATGTGTTTGCGCCGCATGTGGATTTCTTCTCCATCGGCACCAATGACCTTACCCAATACACCCTGGCCATGGACCGCGACCACCCGCGTCTGGCCAGCCAGGCCGACAGCTTTCACCCGTCGGTGCTGCGCCTGATTGCCACCACGGTCAAGGCCGCCCACGCCCATGGCAAGTGGGTCGGCGTGTGCGGCGCGTTGGCGTCTGAAGCACTGGCGGTGCCGGTGTTGATCGGGCTGGGCGTGGATGAGCTGTCGGTCAGCGTGCCGTTGATCCCGACCATCAAGGCCACCGTGCGCGAGCTGGACCTGGCCGACTGCCAGATCATCGCCCGCCAGGTGCTCGGCCTCGAAGAAGCCGCCCAAGTCCGCGAGGCCCTGCGCCTGTACCACGCGGCCACCGTTGAAACCTCACCTGTCGTGGAGCACTGAGCATGTTCGAGAAATTGCAAAGGGCGTTCTGGAAGGCCCTGACCCCGGATCTGATTGCCGAAGCGGTGGTGCCGCCGGCGCAGGGCCTGTTGTCGACCGAGGTGCTGAACGCATTGGGCGGTGTGGATAACCTCAAGTCGCAACAGCGCGTGGCACTGACGCGGGTGCGGGTGCAGTTGCAGGATGCGGGGCGGCTGGATGCGCAGGCGCTGAAGGCGGCGGGTGTTGCAGGGGTGATGGTGTTGGGCGGCGGCGTGGTGCATTTGCTCACTGGCCTCTGAAGCCAGGCGCAGATCAAAAATGTGGGAGCGGGATTGCTCGCGAAGGCGGTGTGTCAGGCTATATATCTGTTGCTGATACACCGCCTTCGCGAGCAAGCCCGCTCCCGCATGAGTCTTAGGGTGTTTGGGAGACTGGGTTTACAACTGCGGGTTATCTTCCGGCGGCTTGGTCTTGTCGATACCCGGCACATGCAGATTGCCTTCGACCACCTGGTTGCCTTCCAGCTGCGGCTGGGTCACCCAGGTGAGAATGTCGTAATACCGGCGGATGTTCGCGACAAAATGCACCGGCTCACCACCGCGCGCATAACCGTAGCGGGTCTTGCTGTACCACTGCTTCTGCGACAGGCGCGGCAGCATCTTCTTCACGTCCAGCCACTTGTTCGGGTTCAGGCCGTCTTTCTTGGCCAGCGTGCGCGCATCTTCCAGGTGGCCGGTGCCGACGTTATAGGCGGCGAGGGCGAACCAGGTGCGGTCCGGCTCGGCAATGCTGTCGTCCAGCTCATCCTTGATCTTGGCCAGGTACTTGGCGCCGCCCATGATGCTTTGCTTGGCATCCAGGCGGTTGGACACACCCATTGCCTGGGCGGTGTTCTGGGTCAACATCATCAGGCCGCGCACGCCGGTCTTGGAGGTGACGGCCGGTTGCCACAGCGATTCCTGATAGCCGATGGCCGCCAATAGGCGCCAGTCGACCTTTTCTTCCTTGGCGTAGGTGCGAAAGTGTTTCTCGTACTTGGGCAGGCGTTGCTGCAAATGCTGGGCGAAGGTGTAGGCGCCCACATAGCCGAGTACATCGACATGCCCGTAGTAGCGGTCTTTAAGCCGCTGCAACGTGCCGTTTTTCTCGACCTTGTCCAGGTAGCTGTTGATCTCGTTGAGCAGGCTGTTGTCTTCCCCCGGCGCCACGGCCCAGCTCTGGTTGCTGGCATTGCCGAGGTCGAAGGCCACGCGCACGTTGGGGAAATACACCTGGTTCATGGCCACTTCGTTGGAGTCCACCAGGGTCAGGTCGATCTGGCCCTCGTCCACCATGCGCAGCAGGTCCACGACCTCAACGGCGTCGGACTCTTCGTATTCAATGGCAGGGTTCTGCTTTTTAAGCGCCGCCAACTGCTCGGCGTGGGTGCTGCCCTTGAGCACCATGATCTTCTTGCCCACCAGGTCTGCCGGGCCGGTCGGGCGCGACTGGCCGTTGCGGTAGATGATCTGCGGCGTGACTTCCAGGTATGGATGGGAGAAACGCACCTGCTGGGCGCGCTGCTCGCTGCTGACTAGACCTGCGGCCGCCAGAACCGGGCCGTTGGGTTTGCCCAGCTGGCCGAACAGGTCATCAAGGTTGTCGGCGGTCTCGATTTCCAGCTTCACGCCCAGGTCATCGGCAAAGCGCTTGACCAGCTCGTACTCGAAACCGGTTTCACCGTTGCGGTCCTGGAAATACGTGGCGGGGCTGTTCCGGGTAATCACCCGCAATACGCCATCCTCCTTGATTCGCTCGAGCGTGCTGGGCTTGTCAACACAGGCGCTGAGCATCAGGAAGAGTCCGGTTGCGATCAGCCATTTGGCGCATCGCGGGCGTAAAGCAGTAGGGGAGAACATCTGCGCAGTATACGCAAACGGCCCTCGGCGCCATATCTCGACAGCAGCGGACTTGTCTGCTAGCGCCCGAAAAACCGTGCTGCAGCCCGCAGAAACGTGGGTTCGCGAGGGTTTGTGACGGTTAAAATAACTGCGCGCCAACCCTAGGATTTCGCCCCGAAAGCGTGCAATCCCTGCCAACTGACGTTCGGCAGCGGCCAGCCGTGCCGTTTCGGGTGCCGTTGGCGCAGGTTTACGCTAGAATGCACGGCCTCAAAGCACACCCCCTTCCCGAGGCTGTCCCGAAGATGTTGATCCTGCGCGGCGCTCCTGCCCTTTCTGCCTTTCGCCACAGCAAACTCCTTGAGCAACTGAGCCAAAAGGTTCCAGCGGTTACAGGCTTGTATGCTGAATTTGCTCACTTCGCCGACGTTACCGGCGTCTTGACCGCCGACGAACAGCAAGTGCTCGCACGCCTTCTGAAGTACGGCCCCAGCGTTCCCGTTCAAGAGCCCACCGGCCGCTTGTTCCTGGTTCTGCCGCGGTTCGGCACCATCTCGCCCTGGTCGAGCAAGGCCAGCGACATCGCCCGTAACTGCGGCCTGTCGAGCATCCAGCGCCTTGAGCGTGGTATCGCCTTCTACGTGGCTGGCCAGTTCAGCGACGCCGAAGCCGAGCTGATCGCCAGCAGCCTGCACGACCGCATGACCCAGATCATCGTCAGCCAGCTGGAACAGGCTGCCGGCCTGTTCAGCCACGCCGAGCCCAAGCCGCTCACCGCGATTGACGTGCTCGGCGGTGGCCGCGCCGCCCTCGAGAAGGCCAACACCGAACTGGGCCTGGCGCTGGCCGAAGACGAGATCGACTACCTGGTCGACGCCTTCAATGGCTTGAAGCGCAACCCGCACGACATCGAACTGATGATGTTTGCCCAGGCCAACTCCGAGCATTGCCGTCACAAGATCTTCAACGCCAGTTGGGACATCGACGGCGAAAGCCAGGAAAAAAGCCTGTTCGGCATGATCAAGAACACCTACGTGATGCAAAGCGAAGGCGTTCTGTCGGCTTATAAGGACAACGCCTCGGTCATCGTCGGCTCCGTTGCCGGGCGTTTCTTCCCGGACCCTGAAACCCGCCAGTACGGCGCGGTGCAGGAGCCGGTACACATCCTCATGAAGGTTGAGACCCACAACCACCCGACCGCGATTGCCCCGTTCCCGGGCGCAGCCACAGGTTCCGGCGGCGAAATCCGTGACGAAGGAGCCACCGGCCGTGGCGCCAAGCCCAAGGCCGGCCTCACCGGTTTCACTGTGTCCAACCTGCAGATCCCAGGGTTTGAACAACCGTGGGAAGTGCCGTACGGCAAGCCTGAGCGCATCGTTACCGCACTCGACATCATGATCGAAGGCCCGCTGGGCGGCGCCGCGTTCAACAACGAATTCGGGCGCCCGGCACTCACCGGCTACTTCCGTACATTTGAACAATCCATCACCACCCCGCGTGGCGATGAAGTGCGCGGCTACCACAAGCCAATCATGTTGGCCGGCGGCATGGGCAACATCCGCGAAGAGCACGTCAAGAAAGGCGAGATTCTGGTCGGCTCCAAGCTGATCGTCCTCGGCGGCCCGGCGATGTTGATCGGCCTGGGCGGCGGCGCAGCTTCCTCCATGGCCACCGGCACCAGCTCGGCAGACTTGGACTTTGCTTCCGTACAGCGCGAAAACCCGGAAATGGAACGCCGCTGCCAGGAAGTCATCGACCGTTGCTGGCAGTTGGGTGACAAGAACCCGATCAGCTTCATCCACGACGTCGGCGCCGGTGGTTTGTCCAACGCCTTCCCCGAGCTGGTCAACGATGGCGACCGTGGTGGCCGTTTTGAACTGCGCAACATTCCAAACGACGAGCCGGGCATGGCCCCGCACGAAATCTGGAGTAACGAATCCCAGGAACGCTACGTACTGGCCGTTGGCCCTGAAGACTTCGCGCGCTTCCAGGCCATCTGCGAACGTGAGCGTTGCCCGTTTGCCGTGGTCGGCGAAGCCACTGCCGAACCACAGCTGACGGTCACCGACAGCCACTTCGGCAACAGCCCGGTCGACATGCCACTGGAAGTGCTGCTGGGCAAAGCCCCGCGCATGCACCGGTCGGCGGTGCGTGAAACCGAGCTGGGCGATGACTTCGACCCAAGCACGCTGGACCTGGCCGACAGCATCGAACGCGTGCTGCACCACCCGGCCGTGGCGAGCAAAAGCTTCCTGATCACCATTGGCGACCGCACCATCACCGGCCTGGTTGCCCGTGACCAAATGGTTGGCCCATGGCAAGTGCCGGTGGCCGACGTTGCCGTCACCGCCACCAGCTTCGATGTGTACACCGGTGAAGCCATGGCCATGGGCGAGCGCACGCCGCTGGCCCTGCTGGACGCCCCGGCGTCGGGCCGCATGGCCATTGGTGAAACCCTCACCAACATCGCCGCTTCGCGCATTGGCAAGCTGTCCGACGTCAAACTGTCGGCCAACTGGATGTCCGCTGCCGGTCACCCAGGTGAAGATGCGCGGCTGTACGACACCGTCAAAGCTGTCGGCATGGAGCTGTGCCCGGAGCTGGGCATCACCATTCCGGTGGGTAAGGACTCCATGTCCATGGCCACCCGTTGGAACGAAGACGGCACCGACAAGAGCGTCACCTCGCCGCTGTCGCTGATCGTTACCGGTTTTGCACCGGTCACCGACATCCGCCAAACCCTGACCCCGCAACTGCGCATGGACAAGGGCACCACCGATCTGATCCTGATCGACCTGGGCCGTGGCCAGAACCGCATGGGCGCCTCGATCCTCGCGCAAACCCACGGCAAACTCGGCAAGCACGCGCCGGACGTGGATGACGCCGAAGACCTCAAAGCCTTCTTCGCCGTGATCCAGGGCTTGAACGCCGACGGCCACCTGCTGGCTTATCACGACCGTTCCGACGGCGGTTTGCTGACCAGCGTTGTCGAAATGGCGTTTGCCGGTCACTGCGGCCTGAACATCGTGCTCGACAGCGTTGCCGAGGATGCCGCCGAAATCAACGGCATCCTGTTCAACGAAGAGTTGGGCGCGGTGATCCAGGTTCGCCAGGACGCCACCCCGGACGTGCTCGCACAATTCAGCGCCGCCGGCCTGGACGACTGCGTAGCCGTAATCGGCCAGCCGATCAACAACGGTGAAATCAATATCTCCTTCAATGGCGATACCGTGTTTGCCGGCCAGCGCCGCTTGCTGCAACGCCAGTGGGCCGAGACCAGCTACCAGATCCAACGCCTGCGTGATAACGCCGACTGCGCCGAGCAGGAATTCGACGTGATCCTGGAAGAAGACAACCCGGGCCTGAGCACCAAGCTCAGCTTCGACGTCAACCAGGACATCGCCGCGCCTTACATCAAAAAAGGCATTCGCCCACAAGTTGCCGTACTGCGTGAGCAGGGCGTCAACGGCCAGGTGGAAATGGCGGCCGCGTTCGACCGCGCCGGCTTTAATGCGATCGACGTGCACATGAGCGACATCCTCGCCGGTCGCGTGGACCTCAATGAGTTCAAAGGCCTGGTGGCCTGCGGCGGTTTCTCCTACGGCGACGTGCTGGGTGCCGGTGAAGGCTGGGCCAAATCGGCCTTGTTCAACAGCCGTGCCCGCGATGCGTTCCAGGGCTTCTTCGAGCGCAACGACAGCTTCACCCTGGGTGTGTGCAACGGTTGCCAGATGATGTCCAACCTCAGCGAGCTGATCCCGGGCAGCGAGTTCTGGCCGCACTTTGTGCGTAACCGTTCCGAGCAGTTCGAAGCCCGTGTCGCCATGGTGCAGGTGCAGGAATCCAACTCGATCTTCCTGCAAGGCATGGCCGGTTCGCGCATGCCAATCGCCATCGCCCACGGTGAAGGCCACGCGGAATTCTCCAGCGAAGAAGCCTTGCTCGAAGCTGACCTGTCCGGTTGCGTGGCCATGCGTTTCGTCGACAACCACGGCAAAGTCACCGAAAGCTACCCGGCCAACCCGAACGGCTCGCCGCGCGGGATCACCGGCCTTACCAGCCGCGACGGCCGCGTGACCATCATGATGCCGCACCCGGAGCGTGTATTCCGCGCCGTGCAAAACTCGTGGCGCCCTGAAGAGTGGAACGAAGACGGCGCCTGGATGCGCATGTTCCGCAACGCCCGTGTGTGGGTGAACTAAGGCGGTGTACAAACTTGCCTTCTTTGTACCTGCCAGCCATGTGGAGACGGTGAAAACCGCCGTCTTCGCCGCCGGCGGCGGGCGCATCGGCAACTACGACAGCTGCGCCTGGCAAGTGCTGGGCCAGGGCCAATTCCGCGCGTTGGACGGCAGCCAGCCGTTTCTCGGGCAGATGGGCCAGGTTGAAGTGGTTGAAGAATGGAAGGTTGAGCTGGTGGTGGCGGATGAGTTGATTGTGGCTGTTGTGGCTGCTTTGAAACTGAGCCATCCGTACGAAACACCGGCTTATGAAGTGTGGCAGTTGGCGGATTTTTGATTCGTTGGTTGCTTAAACAAGAAACCCGCTGGGCCAGTTTGGTCAGCGGGTTTTTTGTTGGCTGCAAGGGCCTATTCGCGAGCAAGCCCGCTCCCACATTCGACTGCATTCCTCCAGGGTAAACGCGATCGAATGTGGGAGCGGGCTTGCTCGCGAAGACGCCGGCACAGGCACCTCAGATCTTTCCCACAGGCTTTTCAGGTTGTCCCTCGGAACTGGCGGCACTAGTCTTCTCGGGTCGCTGCCAATGTGGCGACCGGGACTGCAAGCCCGCCGATAGTTTGTTAGTGGCCAACAGTGCACCTATAATCGTGCCGCTTTGATGAAGCGATCATTGATTTATGGTGGCTGTGTGCGGGAGATCTCTGGGTCTGCCGGGTTTCCTAACAACTCGGTCTTGCAGACCCGTACACAGCTGCCACCCATCATCTGCAAGTGATGTCGGTAGCTCCCATTTTTTGTTAGGAGTTTTACCATGATCAAAGACAGTCCAAATCCCCCATCTGATTCTCAGCCCACCGACCAAATCTTCTCCGTACTCCCCAACCTGAACAGCGAAACCCTGCTCGCCAATGCCTCCCAAGACCTGGCCTCCGTGCAAGCACTGGCAGGCAATCTGGCTTTTGACATCGACGGCCCACAGCGTGATGCGGTGCTGGGGATTCATCGGATGCTGGAAGGTATCCAGTTGATGGTAGACCGGGTGTTGGATCTATTTGAGGTGTCTGAACAGAAGTAATCAGGCGCCTGTAAGGGTCAATCGCAGGCAAGCCAGCTCCCACATTTGAATGTATTCACAGATCAAAATGTGTGGGCTGGCTTGCCTGCGATGAGGCCAGTTCAGGCAGTGATGGACCGTCAGTGTTCAAACTGGCGGATAAGGCTGATGAACAGTTCGTTCCAGGTGATTTCCCGATCCTGATCAACATCGTAGTGCTGGGTCAGGTGAGTGATGGCGCTCTCAATATCGTAGCCACTGTAGTTCTGATTTTTCAGCGCCTCGGTGATTTCAATGGCTGACGCTTTGCCATCTTTATTGGTGTCGTATTCTTTGAAGGTTTTATCCAGGTTTTCCAGCATCTGGAGATAAGCGACCTTACGGCCCAGGACATCGTTGACATAATCGACGAGGAACTCGAACCACGTAATTTCACCATTTTGATCGGGGTCCAGTTCATTCAGCGCCTGATCAATGGTGTCGTCTGAAACTCCATAGCCTTTCAGCGCCTGTCGGTATTCATCTGCTGTTAACAGGCCATCATGGTTCGCGTCATTTCTTTTAAAGTCACGACGAGCGATCTCTAATTTTTCGACAGTAATAGCCATTGCCGCAGCTCCAGACTCAGTCAATAAGAATCAGGGCGACGGCTACACGGGAGTACTGTCCTGTCAGCCAAGACTAGTGCTCGCTTTCTCGAATATCTACTGTGAGATCTCACAGTTGACACGTGACCGATCGGTCAGGCGTTGATTGGTCGGGTAACCAACCGCTCCAGTGCCTCGCCCAATCCAGTGGCCTTGTTGATCGTTCCCACGCTCCGCGTGGGAATGCATCCTGTGACGCTCCGCGTCACCCTTGTGCAGGGCTTGAGTCATGCGCGACGGCTTGGACGCGGAGCGTCCGGGGCGGCATTCCCACGCACAGCATGGGAACGATCGTTCAGGCGTTGATTGGTCGGGTAACCAACCGCTCCAGTGCCTCGCCCAATCCAGTGGCCTTGTCACCAATCAACAAATGCCAAACCCCGCTGTCCAGCTGGCTCACACCCTGGCAACCCAGTGCAGTCAGGTCCGCTTCAGACACCACCGAATCATCCCCCAGTTCCACCCGCAACCGGGTCACCGCCACCGCTTCCAGTTGGCGCACATTCGCGCGGCCACCCAAGGCACTCAGCCACTTCTCGGCTTCCTGCACATTCACTGCAACCGGCTTATCCACAGGTGCAACCGCCGCTGGCGCACTGGCAACAAATGACGGCATCGCCAGGCGAATCTCATCGGCAATGCTATCAGCCATCGGCCCAACCACCACCTGCAAACTCCCGCCGTTACCCGGCCGCACCACGGCCATGGCGCCCAGTGCTTTGAGCTCAGCATCCACCGCCTTATTGCGATCAACCATGTCCAGGCGCAGGCGAGTCGTGCATGCGCCGACACTCAACAGGTTCGCCGCCCCACCCAACGCACGAATGTAGGCGCTGGCCCGCTGGTTATCGGTCATCACCTCAGCCTGCACCACTTGAATATCTTCGCGCCCCGGCGTTTTCAGGTTGAACCGGCGAATGCAGTAGTTGAACACGCTGTAGTAGATCACCGCATAAGCCAACCCCACCGGGAACACCAGCCAGCCGTTAGTGGACTTGCCCCAACCGAGCACCATGTCGATAAAGCCACCGGAGAAGGTAAAGCCCAGGTGGATATTGAGCATATTGGTCACGGCCATCGACAGGCCGGTGAGCACCGCGTGGATCAGGTACAAGAACGGCGCAAGGAACATGAACGCGAACTCGATCGGCTCGGTCACGCCGGTCAAAAACGAGGTCAGCGCCATCGACAGAAAAATCCCGCCCATGACCTTGCGCCGTTCCGGCAGTGCATTGCGGTACATCGCCAAACACGCAGCGGGCAGGCCGAACAGCATGACCGGGAACATGCCGGTCATGAACTGGCCGCCTTTCGGGTCGCCGGCAAAATACCGGGTCAGGTCGCCGGTGACGATGGCTCCGGTGGTCGGGTCGGTAAAGCTGCCGAACACAAACCACGCCATGTTGTTGAGGATATGGTGCAGCCCGGTGACGATCAGCAGGCGGTTGAACACGCCAAACACGAATGCGCCAAAGCTGCCGCTTTCCATCAGCAACACGCCGAAGCTATTGATGCCGTGCTGGATCGGCGGCCAGATCAGGCCGAAGATCACGCCCAGCGCGACCGCCGAAAAGCCGGTGACAATCGGCACAAACCGTCGCCCACCAAAGAAGGCCAGGTACTCCGGCAGCTTGATGTCCTTGAAGCGGTTATACAGCCCACCGGCCATCAAGCCGCTGGCAATACCGGCGAGCATGCCCATGTTGATGGTGGTGTCCATCACCTTGAGTGTGGAAATCATCACCAGGTAACCAATCGCCCCGGCCAAACCCGCCGTGCCGTTATTGTCGCGGGCAAAACCCACGGCAATACCGATGGCGAAGATCAGCGCCAGGTTGGCGAAGATTGCTTGCCCGGCATCGTGCATCACCGCGATGTTCAAAAGGTCGGTGTCGCCCAGGCGCAGCAAGAGCCCGGCGATCGGCAGAATCGCGATCGGCAGCATCAGTGCGCGGCCGAGGCGTTGCAGGCCTTCGATGAAATGTTGGTACATGGCGTGTCTCCCTATTCTTGTTGTTTTCAGCTCAGCGGCCAGTGGTGTTGACAGGCTTGGCGAACGGCCTTGGCGCTGCTCAGGTCGAGCAGGCCTTGGCTCAATTGCCGGCATTGCGCCGCGTCCAGCTGGCGGACGCGGTCCTTGATTTCTCCGATCTGCGGCGGGCTGACCGACAGTTCACTCACACCCAGGCCAACCAGCACCGGCGTGGCCAGCAGGTCGGACGCCAGGGCGCCGCATACACCCACCCAACGCCCATGCTTGGCGGCGTCGGCGCAGGTTTGCGCGATCAAGCGCAGCAGCGCCGGGTGCAAGGCATCCACCCGTGCGGCCAGGCCCGCGTGGTCGCGGTCCATGGCCAGGGTGTACTGGGACAGGTCATTGGTGCCGATGGATAAAAAGTCTGCGTGTTCGGCGAATTGCTCGGCCATCAGCGCAGCGGCGGGCACTTCGATCATCACGCCCAGTTCCGGGCGCTGGGTCAGTTCCAGCTCCGCGCACAATTCATCCAGGCGCTGGCGGATCTGAAGCAATTCATCCACCTCGCTGACCATCGGCAGCAGGATGCGGCAACGCTCCAATGGGGACACTTGCAGCAGGGCGCGCAGTTGCTGGTCGAGCACGTCCGGGCGTACTTGCGCCAGGCGAATGCCGCGCAAGCCCAGCACCGGGTTGGCCTCAACCGGCAACGGCAGGTAGTCGAGCTGTTTGTCGCCGCCCACGTCGATGGTGCGGATGATCACCGACTTGTCGCCCATGGCATCCAGCACGGCCTGGTAGGCCTGGCGTTGCTCTTGTTCATCCGGCGCGGTGCGACGGTCGACAAACAGGAATTCGGTGCGCAGCAAGCCCACACCATCGGCGCCGTTCTCAAACGCCACTTTAGCCTCGGCACTGGAGGCGACATTCGCCGCCACTTCAATGCGCACGCCATCGCGGGTGTGCGCCGCTTGCCGGGCTTGGGCCTGTTGTTGCTGACGGCGCAACTTTTGCGCATCACGAATCTGGTGCACTTCGGCGTGGCGCGCCTCGCTGGGTGCCAGTTCCAGGCGACCGTTGGCCGCGTCCAGCACCACGCGTTGGCCTTGGGGCACGTCGAGCACTTCGGCGCCCAGCGCGACCACACAGGGCAAGCCTTTGCCTCGGGCCAAAATCGCGACGTGAGACGTAGCGCCGCCTTCGGCCATGCAAATGCCCACGGCATTTTGTGCGCTCAGTTGCAGCAGGTCGGAGGGGGTCAGTTCATGGGCGCTGACAATCGAACCGGCCGGCAATTCGAAGTGCCAGGCTTCCCCCAACAGCGCGCGCAGCACCCGTTGTTGCAGGTCGCGCAGGTCGTTGGCGCGCTCGGCAAACAGCGGTTTGCCCAACGCCAGCAACACCGCGCATTGCGCCTGGATCGCGTCGCGCCAGGCGTGGGTGGCGGCGCTGCCTTGCTCAATGGCACCGGTGGCGGCGTCCAGCAGGGTAGGGTCTTCCAACAGCGCAAGGTGGGCGGCGAAGATGTCTTCTTCTTCGACGTTCTTGCGTTGGCGTGCCTGCGCCAGGGTGCTGCGGATTTCTCCGCGCACTTGCTCCAGCGCGGTGTACAGGCGTTGCAGTTGTTCGTCGGCGACATGCGTGCCCGTGTCTTGCGGCAGTTCGATACCGGTGAGGCGAAACAGCGGCCCACAGACCAGGCCGGGCGCGGCGCACACGCCTTGCAACACACCGGCTTCGGTGTTCGCCCGACGCGGAGCCACGGCTACCGGCGCGTGGTGCTCTTCACTCACAGCAACCGAGAGTGCGGCCACCAACGCCTGCAACGCCGCCTCGCAATCGGTGCCGCGACAGGTGATGCGTACTTCATCACCTTCACCAATGCCCAACCCCATCAAGCCAATCAGGCTGTCGCAGGGCGCCGACTTGCCGGCGAAGTGCAGCTCTGCATGGCAATTGAACTCTTGCGCGGCCTTGCGGACCAGCGCGGCGGGGCGGCATGCAAGCCGCCACGGTGGGTAATGCGCACGCTGGCGCGCACTTCGGTGACCGCGTTATCCACAGCCGCCTGCAACGGCGCTGCCGAACGCGCGGCAATGTGCAGCAACGGCTCACCCACCTTAACGAATTTTCCTGCCACGGGCCGCAGCTCAAAGCGCTCGCCATTGGTCAGGATGATCAGGCTGACCAGGCTTTTGCACTGGCGCGCAATGCGGTCCAGATCAAACTGCACCAGCGCCTGGCCCTGGCTCACCCGTGCGCCTTCCTTCACCAGCAGGGCAAAGCCTTCGCCGTTCAATTCCACGGTGTCGATGCCCACATGCATCAACATTTCGGCGCCGTTGTCGGCGCGAATGGTCAGCGCGTGCCCGGTGCGCGCGACGTGGATGATCACGCCGTCACAGGGCGCGTGCAGGCAGTCGTTCAGCGGGTCGATGGCAATACCGTCGCCCATGGCGCCACTGGCGAACACTTCATCGGGAACGTTGCCCAGGCTCAGCACCGGGCCACTGAGTGGGGCGCTTAGGGTCAATTCATTATTGTTGTAGGACATGGGCACGGTACTCATCAGGAAAACGCGACTCAGTGAGTGCGGGTAACTTTGCTCAGGTGGCGCGGCTGGTCCGGGTCCATGCCCCGGGCCTCCGCCAGGCCGGCGGCCATCACGTAGAAGCTTTGGATCGCCAGGATCGGGTCCAGGCTTGGGTGTTCGGCGCGGCTCAGGGTCAGGTCGCGTTCCGCGATATCGTCCGGCGCCGCCAGCAAGACGCGGGCGCCGCGTTGACGCATATCGGCGGCCAGGCTCAGCAAACCGGCTTGCTCGGCGCCGCGTGGGGCGAACACCAGCAGTGGGTAGTTTTCATCGATCAAGGCCATCGGCCCGTGGCGCACTTCGGCGCTGCTGAAGGCCTCGGCCTGGATTGCCGAGGTTTCCTTGAGCTTGAGCGCGGCTTCCTGGGCGATGGCAAAACCGGCGCCACGGCCGATCACTATCAGTCGTTGGCTGGCGCGCAGGGCTTCGATGGCGGGCGTCCAGTCCTGGGTGGCGGCTTCGCGCAAGCCGTCGGGCAGGGCCTGGCAGGCTTGCAGCAGCAACAGGTCCTGGTTCCAGTGGCCGATCAACTGCGCGCTGGCGCTTAAAGTGGCGATAAAGCTTTTGGTCGCGGCGACACTCTGCTCCGGCCCGGCGCACAGTGGCACATGGAATTCGCACGCGGCTTCCAGCGGTGAATTTTCGGCGTTGACCATCGAAATGCTCAAGGCCCCGCGTTTACGCAGCAGGCGCAGGCTGTTGACCAGGTCCGGGCTTTGCCCCGACTGGGAGAAACCGAACGCCACCTGGCCGCTGACCTTTAACGGCGCTTGCAGCAGGGTCACCACCGACATCGGCAACGACGCCACCGGAATGCCCACATGCTGCATGGCCAGATAGGCAAAGTAGCTGGCGGCATGGTCCGAACTGCCACGGGCGATGGTCATCGCCACTTGCGGCGGCTGACGGCGCAGGCGCCCGGCCACTTCCTCCAGCATCGGGTTGAGGCGCTGCAGTTGGGCCTCAACGGCGTGACAGGAGGCCAGGGCCTCTTCAAGCATTTTTGAAGTCAATGGTTTCTCCTTCGACCATTACGTCGGTGAGTGTCAGGGAGCGGTCCAAACGCACGCAGTCGGCAAAGCTGCCGGGTTGCAGGCGCCCGCGTTCTTCCAGGCCCAAATAGTCCGCAGGAAATTGCGACAGGCGTTGTGAGGCTTCGCTGATGGGCAGGCCGATTTTCACCAGGTTGCGCAGCGCCTGGTCCATGGTCAGGGTGCTGCCGGCCAGAGTGCCGTCGGCCAGGCGCACGCCGCCCAGGCATTTGGTCACAGTGTGGCTGCCCAGCTTGTATTCGCCGTCGGGCATGCCGGCGGCGGCGGTGGAATCGGTGACGCAGTACAGGCACGGGATCGAGCGCAGCGCCACGCGTATGGCGCCGGGGTGCACGTGCAGCAAATCCGGGATCAATTCTGCGTACTTGGCGTGGGCCAACGCGGCGCCGACGATGCCAGGCTCGCGGTGATGCAGCGGGCTCATGGCGTTATACAAATGCGTGAAGCTGGTGGCGCCGGCGGCGAGGGCAGCGACGCCTTCTTCGTAGCTGCCCAGGGTGTGGCCGATTTGCATGCGCACGCCGCGTTCGCTGAGGGCGCGGATCAGGGCATCGTGGCCGGCGATTTCCGGAGCAATGGTGATCACCCGGATCGGCGCCAGGCGCAGGTAGGCTTCCACTTCGGCCATTAACGCGGTGTGGGCAAAGTTGGGCTGCGCGCCGAGTTTTCCCGGATTGATGTAGGGGCCTTCCAGGTGTACGCCGAGAACCCGAGCGCTGCCTGTAGCACGCTGCTCGCAGAACGTGCCGAGTTCGCCGAGCACACGGGAGATTTCATCCACCGGTGCGGTCATGGTGGTAGCCAGCATCGAGGTCGTACCAAAGCGCACGTGGGTGCGGGTGATGGTTTCGAAAGCGTCGGTGCCTTCCATGATGTCTTTGCCGCCACCGCCGTGAACGTGCAGGTCGATAAAGCCTGGCAGCAGGTAGGGCAGGTCATTGTCGTTCGGGTCGCACGGTGTGCCGTCGATGGCGACCACCTTGCCGTGTTCGTGCACCAGGCGGCCGCGAATCCAGCCGCCGGGCGTGAGGATGTTGTCTTCGGACATGGGCAGTTCTCTAAACTCGCAGTTCAGCGGAGTAGTCATTACGGCGCAGCTCTGCGACGAAGTCGTAGTAGTCGTTGCGGCAGTAGGTGTCGGTGATTTCAATCGGCGTGTTGTCGGCGGTGTAGCCGACCCGGGTCATCAGCAGCATGGCGGTGCCGGGGGCGATGCCGACCAGCTTGGCGAACTCATCGGAGGCATTGATCGCCTGGATATGTTGCAGTGCGCGCACCACCGGTTGGCCGATGCTTTCCAGGTATTCGTACAGCGAATTGCCGATGGCTTGCGGGTTTGGCAGCACGGAGGCGGGCATGGCGGTCATTTCAATTGCCATTACGGTGTCGTCAGCCTTACGCAGGCGTTTGAGCCGCGCCACTTTGTCGGTCGGCGACAGGCCCAGGCGGATCAGTTCTTCGTGGGTCGGCGGGGTGATGTCGCGCTCCAGCCACTGGGACGTGGGCACAAAGCCCTTGAGCCGCAACATCTCGCTGAACCCCGACAGGCGCGACAGCGGCTGTTCCAGACGCGGGGTGATAAAGGTCCCGGAACCCTGGCTGCGGCGAATCAAGCCTTGGGCAAACAGCACTTCCAGGGCTTTGCGCGCGGTGACGCGGGAAATATTCAGTTGCTCACTAAGGACCCGTTCCGACGGCAAGGCCTGCTCGGATTTCCACTCGCCGGCATGGATCGCCGCTTCGAGCTTGCGGGCCAATTGCAGGTACAGCGGCGTGGGCTGTTTGTCGTCGGGGCGCAGCGCCAGTATGGGATTCATCTGTCAGGTTTCCGATGCGTTATTGGAGTGTTGTCGCCCGGTATTGGCCGGAAATTAATACCACTTAAATACCATGTCAATGCAGCGAAAACAGTGCAGCAGCCTGTTTCAGCGCACATTAAGGGTGCCTGGTATCAAGTGGTATTAGAGAGGTCTTGAGTGCGCGCAGAATTGCGCAGCCCGCGCAGTGAACTGGTATTCACCGGCAGGCGCTGCCATGGGCAGGATTTTTTTTGAATTTTTTTTGACTTATTTTACGAGCGGTAGGCGATTACGGCCGAATCTCGATCAGGGTGCCGTCTTTGACCAGGTTCCACACTTCGCGCATGTCCACGTTGCGCATGCCGATGCAACCGTCGGTCCAATCCAGGGTGTGAAACCACTGTTCCGGGTATTCCTCGGTGTCGGGGGTGCCGTGGATCATGATCATGCTGCCCGGTTTCACGCCTTCGCGGCGTGCGCGGGCCGAGTCGCTGATATTGGGGTAGGAGATGTGCATGGCCAGGTTGAAGCGGTCGCTGGTCTTGCGCCAGTCGATCCAGTAGAAGCCCTCTGGCGTGCGACGGTCGCCTTCCATCAGTTTGGTGCCCTTGGGGTTTTTGCCTAGGGAAATACGGTAGGTTTTGAGCGGTTTGCCGTCATTGATCAGTTGCAACTGATGGGCGGACTTGAGCACCAGGATTTTCTCGACCGGTTTGCCGCCGAGGGTTTCCACTGTGGAGGCCCAAGACAGGCTGGCGAACCACAGGCAGATCAGAGCGAGCAACCAACGCATTAAAACGGTTTCCCTTGTAGAAGGTGCTGCCTGGAGTTATTTGGCGGGCCGCGTCATCGGCGGCACCGACTCGCTGCGCACCGGGAACAGCTGTTGCCTGCGGTCAGCGAAGAAGCATTCTAAGGTACGCCCGACCGTGCGGAAAGCCAGCTCGGACCAAGGGATGTCGGCTTCATCGAACAGCTTCACTTCAAGGCTCTCGGGGCCTGCGGCGAAGTCCAGGTCAACCAGCTCGGCGCGGTAGAAGATATGCACCTGGCTGATGTGCGGCACATCGATCAGGGTGTAGAGGCTCAGGTTGCGCACGCGGGCGCAGGCTTCTTCCAGGGTTTCGCGCATGGCAGCCTGTTCGACGGTTTCGCCGTTCTCCATAAAGCCTGCGGGCAGGGTCCAGTAACCCAGGCGCGGCTCGATGGCGCGGCGGCACAGCAGCACTTTGTCGCCCCACACCGGCACGGTGCCGGCGACGATATTGGGGTTCTGGTAGTGAATGGTCGAGCAGTGATCACACACGTAGCGCAGGCGGCCGTCGCCTTCGGGAATGCGTTGGGTAACCGGTTTACCGCACTGGCTGCAGAAATTCATGCTGGGGTTCCTGGAAAGTGCGTCTATCTTGGCGTGGCGGGCAGGGCCCTGCAAGTTGTCGTTTAGCGACACGCCAGTGGTTTTGGGGTTGGGCGCCCGCCTGCTTTGGTGCATGATGCATGGTAGCCAACAGATCGAGATGACTCATGCTGGACGAGCTACTTCGCCGGGTAAGCAATCACACCCCCCACACGTTGGAAACCGATGGGCGTTTCCCCGAGGCCGCGGTGTTGGTGCCGATTACCCGCAGCGACGAACCCGAACTGATCCTGACCCTGCGCGCCAGCGGCCTGTCGACCCACGGTGGCGAAGTGGCGTTTCCCGGCGGGCGGCGTGACCCCGAAGACCCGGACCTGATTTTTACCGCACTGCGCGAAGCCGAAGAAGAAATCGGCCTGCCGCCCGGTCTGGTGGAAGTGATCGGCCCCTTAAGTCCGTTGATTTCCCTGCACGGTATTCGGGTTACGCCCTACGTCGGTGTGATCCCCGATTACGTCGAATACCTGGCCAACGATGCCGAGATCGCCGCCGTGTTCAGCGTGCCGCTGGAGTTTTTCCGCCAGGACCCGCGCGAACACACCCACCGCATCGACTACCAGGGCCGCAGCTGGTATGTGCCCAGTTATCGGTTTGGTGAATACAAGATCTGGGGGCTGACGGCGATCATGATCGTGGAGCTGATCAACCTGCTCTATGACGACGCCCAGATCAGCCTGCACCAGCCGCCTAAAAGCTTTATCAATATCTAAGCCATCGCTTGAATGGCCAGCCGTGAGGACACACCATGAAATACCGCCTGGGCGACGCCCGCGTTGAGACGCACCCGCACAGCTGGGTGGCGCCGAATGCCACGCTGGTCGGCAAGGTCAAGCTGGAAGAGGGCGCCAACGTCTGGTTCAACGCTGTATTGCGTGGCGATAACGAGCTGATCCTGATCGGCAAGAACAGCAATGTGCAGGATGGCAGCGTGATGCACACCGACATGGGCTACCCGTTGACCCTGGGCACCGGCGTGACCATCGGCCATAACGCCATGCTGCACGGCTGCACCGTCGACGACTACAGCCTGATCGGCATCAACGCGGTGATCCTCAATGGCGCCAGGATCGGCAAACATTGCATCATCGGCGCCAATTCGCTGATTGGCGAAGGCAAGGAAATCCCCGATGGCTCGCTGGTGATGGGCTCGCCGGGCAAGGTGGTACGTGAGCTGACCGAGGCGCAGAAGCGCATGCTCGAAGCCAGCGCCGCGCACTATGTGCATAACGCGCAGCGCTATGCGCGTGACCTGGTTGAGCAGCAAGAATGAACCCGGTTGAACGCCCCGTCGCCTCGCCGTGCGTGAGCATTTGTGCGCTGGACGATGACGATATTTGTACCGGCTGCCAGCGTACGGTGGATGAGATTACGCGCTGGAGCCGCATGGACAATGCCGAGCGCCGGGTGGTGTTGGGGTTGTGCCATGAGCGGGCGATGGCGAGTGGGTTGGTGTGGATGGTTCCGGGCAAATCTGGCGCCTGACAGACCGCTTTCGCGAGCAAGCCCGCTCCCACATTTGACCGCGTATAACCTGTAGGAATGTGGTCAAAATGTGGGAGCTGGCTTGTCGGGCCGCCGCATCGCTGCGATGAGGCCCGCCCAGACGACATATTTCCAAATGTGAAGTACCCTGTGCCCCTTGCCCACAGGTCCTCGCCCCATGCTCTTCCTGATCGCCTACATCAGCAGCGTCGTGCTGATCAACTTCGCTTTCTCCACCGCCCCGCACCTGGATGTCATCTGGTCCGCCTGGGGTGGCCTGGTGTTTATCCTGCGCGACATGGTGCAAACCCGCTTCGGCCATGGCGCGATCATCGCCATGCTGGCGGCGCTGGTGCTGTCGTACATCACCTCCGACCCGTCCATCGCCCTGGCCAGCGCCACGGCGTTTGCGGTGTCCGAGTGCATCGACTGGCTGGTGTTCAGCATCACCAAGCGCCCGCTGCACGACCGCCTGTGGATAAGTTCGGCGCTGAGTATTCCCCTGGATACCTTTATCTTCTTCGGCCTGATCGGCGCGCTCACACCGGCAGTGGCCGGCACCGCGCTGGTGTCGAAATTTGCCGGGGTCACGGCGGTGTGGCTGATCATGGCCTGGCGCATGCGCAAACGGGCTGTCGCCAACTGAGGCCAATTTTTACAGTTCATGTAAAATGCCGGCCTTTCTCCCCATGATCCGCTCCCCTGAGGACCTGAGATGACCCGAATCGGAACTCCATTGTCGCCAACCGCGACCCGCGTTTTGCTGTGTGGCTGCGGTGAGCTGGGCAAGGAAGTGGTAATCGAACTGCAACGCCTGGGCGTTGAAGTGATTGCCGTGGATCGCTACGCCAACGCGCCGGCCATGCAGGTGGCGCACCGCAGCCACGTGATCAACATGCTCGACGGCGCCGCCCTGCGTGCGGTGATCGAGGCCGAAAAGCCGCATTTCATCGTGCCGGAAATCGAAGCCATCGCCACTGCAACGCTGGTGGAACTGGAAGCCGAAGGCTTCACCGTGATCCCGACCGCGCGCGCTACCTCGCTGACCATGAACCGCGAAGGCATTCGTCGCCTGGCCGCCGAAGAGCTGGACCTGCCGACCTCGCCGTACCACTTCGCCGACACCTTCGAAGACTACAACAAGGCCGTGCAAGACCTGGGCTTCCCGTGTGTGGTCAAGCCGGTGATGAGTTCGTCGGGCAAGGGCCAGAGCCTGCTGCGCAGCACTGACGACGTACAGAAGGCTTGGGATTACGCCCAGGAAGGCGGGCGTGCCGGCAAAGGTCGCGTGATCATCGAAGGCTTTATCGACTTCGACTACGAAATCACCCTGCTGACCGTGCGCCACATCGGCGGCACCACCTTCTGCGCGCCAGTGGGCCACCGTCAGGAGAAGGGCGACTACCAGGAATCCTGGCAGCCGCAAGCCATGAGCCCGATTGCCCTGGCTGAATCCGAGCGCGTTGCCAAAGCCGTGACCGAGGCGTTGGGTGGTCGCGGCCTGTTTGGCGTGGAGTTGTTCATCAAGGGCGATCAGGTGTGGTTCAGCGAAGTGTCGCCGCGCCCCCATGACACCGGTTTGGTGACCCTGATTTCTCAGGACCTGTCGCAGTTTGCGCTGCACGCGCGCGCCATCCTGGGCCTGCCGATTCCGTTGATTCGCCAGTTCGGGCCTTCGGCTTCGGCGGTGATTCTGGTGGAAGGGCAGTCGACTCAGACGGCGTTCGCCAATCTTGGCGCTGCCTTGAGCGAGCCGGACACGGCATTGCGTCTGTTTGGCAAGCCGGAAGTGAATGGTCAGCGCCGCATGGGCGTGGCGTTGGCGCGGGATGAGTCGATTGAGGCTGCTCGGGCTAAAGCGACCCGAGCTTCCAAGGCTGTTGTTGTAGAGCTGTAACCCCAACCCGATCGTTCACACGCTCTGCGTGGGAATGCAGCCCGGGACGCTCTGCGTCCCAAAGCGTGACGCGGAGCGTCACAAGAGGCATTCCCACGCGGAGCGTGGGAACGATCGGCTTCAGGCGACCTTGTTCAAATCATTATCCCGCGTCTCTTTCAGGCACAGCACAGCAATCAAGCTGAGCAACGCTGCCGCCGACACATACCCGCCGACATAACTCAGCCCACCCATCGCCACCAGCTTGGTTGCGAAAAACGGTGCAGCCGACGCGCCGACAATCCCACCGAGGTTATACGCGGCCGAAGCGCCGGTATAACGCACGCGGGTCGGAAACAGCTCCGGCAGCATGGCGCCCATCGGGGCAAACGTGATGCCCATCAGGAACAGCTCCAGCGCCAGGAACAACGCCACGGCCCAGGTTGAACCGTGGGTCAGCAAGGGCTCCATGGTGAAACCCGACAAAATCGCCAGCACCGCGCCGACGATCAGCACCGGCTTGCGCCCGTAACGATCGCTGGCCAAGGCCGCCAACGGCGTGGCCAAGCCCATGAACAGCACCGCAAAGCACAGCAAACCGAGGAACATCTCACGGCTGTAGCCCAGGGTCGAAACCCCGTAGCTCAGGGAAAACGCGGTGGTGATGTAAAACAGCGCATAGCACACCACCATCGACGCGGCGCCCAGCAATACCGGCAGCCAATGCTGGCTGAACAGCTCTACCAGCGGCACTTTCACCGGCGCCTCTTTGGCCACGGCATTGGCGAATACCGGGGTTTCATGCAGCTTGAGCCGCGCATAGAGGCCGACCATCACCAACGCTGCGCTGAGGATAAATGGAATGCGCCAGCCCCAACTGCGAAACTGTTCGTCGTTGAGGCTCATGGCCAGGATCAGGAACAGGCCGTTGGCCGCCAAAAAGCCGATCGATGGGCCCAGTTGCGGGAACATGCCAAACCAGGCGCGCTTGCCTTTGGGCGCATTCTCGGTGGCCAGCAACGCCGCGCCGCCCCATTCGCCGCCCAGGCCCAGGCCCTGGCCGAAGCGCAGCACACACAGCAGGATCGGCGCCCAGGCCCCGATGCTGTCATAACCCGGCAGCAAACCGATCAGCGTGGTGCACACGCCCATCAACAGCAGCGAGGCCACCAGCGTGGATTTGCGCCCGATGCGGTCGCCAAAGTGGCCGAACAGCGCCGAACCCAGCGGGCGGGCGATAAAGGCGATACCGAAGGTCAGAAACGACGCCAGCATCTGCGCGGTGCCGGAAGTCTGCGGAAAGAACACCGGGCCAATCACCAGTGCGGCCGCGGTGGCGTAGATATAGAAGTCGTAGAACTCGATGGCGGTGCCGACGATGCTCGCCGTGGCGACCCGTGCGGTCGAGTTGAGCGGGGCGGCGGTGGCGGCCTCGTTATAGGTGGTGCTCATTGAGGTATCCCTGACGGTCATTGCGCGTTTTTACGCGGATTTTTATTGGTCGAACACCCATGGATCAGGGTTGTAAGCGGGGCGGCTCGGGATGGGAGCAAACACCGGTCAGACACGGTAAGGCGGTGCCTGGACGCGCTGAGTGCGGGTAGCACGCGGTCGGGCGGGGCTTGGGTAAGCCGAGCCGATTATAGGAAGGGGTTTGAACATACAACAAGGGGGCTGACACGCTGCGAATCGAAATGTGGGAGCGGGCTTGCTCGCGAAAAGAGTGGGTCAGTCAGCTGATCTTTAACTGATATACCGCTTTCGCGAGCAAGCCCGCTCCCACATTGGATATATATGACGCCAGTAGGTCAGGCAGCCACCGGCACGCGGCTGGTATGCCAGATCAGCACCTTGCTCACGCGGTTGTCCTCGGTCTCGAGGATTTCCAGGCGATAGCGGCCGATTTTCAGGCACACCGCGCAGTCCGGAATAGTCTCCAGCGCCTCGGTGACCAGGCCGTTGAGGGTCTTGGGGCCGTCGCTGGGCAAGTGCCAGCCCAGGCTTTTGTTCAGTTCGCGGATCGAGGCGGCGCCGTCGATGATGTAGCGGCCATCAGGCTGGGCTTCGATGTGCGGGTTATCCACAGCCTGGTCGCTTTCAAATTCGCCGACGATTTCTTCGAGGATATCTTCCAGGGTAACGATGCCCAGCACTTCGCCGTATTCGTCCACCACCATGCCCAGGCGCCGTTGCTGTTTATGGAAGTTCAGCAACTGCAATTGCAGCGGCGTGCTCTCCGGCACGAAGTAGGGTTCGTGGCAGGCGGCGAGCAAGGCCTCTTTGGTCAGGCTGGCATCGGGCAGCAGGTGCTGGATCTGGCGAGTGTTGAGCACCGCTTGCACCTGGTTGATGTCACTGTGAAACACCGGCAGGCGCGTGCGCTGGGACGTGCGCAGTTGCTCGATGATTTCTTCGACCGAGTCATCCAGGTTGATGCCATCCACTTCACTGCGCGGCACCAGGATGTCGTTGACCGTGATGTTGTCCAGGGCGTGGATGCCGGGCAGGCCGGGCGTGCGATTGTCGTTGGCCTCGGGCTCCGGTTCGTCGTCATGCTCAGGCAACGGCTCGTCGCTCTTTTTCACCACGCCGGATTTGCGCGCGAAGGGGCGCAACAGCAACAGGCTGATGCCATTGAGCAGCCAGGCCAGTGGATAAAGGATTTTCAGCGGGACGCCCAGCAGCGTGTTACCGAAACCCAGCACGGCCTGGGGGTGACGAACGGCCAAGGCGCGGGGCAGGTAGTCGGCAAGTATCAGCAGGATGGCGCAGGAGATCAGCCAGCCGAGCCACGGGCCGTTTTGCGCCCAGGCATAGATCGCGAGCAGCGTGCACAGAATCACCACGGCCGCGCGGCACAGGCTGTTGCACAGGATCAGGCTGTTACGTGGGAAGTTCAGACGGGCGGCAGCCTTGTCCCCTTGGCGTGTGCCGGGGCGTATGGCCAGCAGGTGTTGTTGTGCGGCTTCGATGGCGGTAAACAGCGCCGCCCATAAGATCAGCAGGGCGATTACCGCGAGCATCGGCCCAAGGGGCAAGTTGTCCATTATTACTGCCCGTCAGATATGCAGGATGTATTCGCGAACCAGCTTGCTGCCGAAGTAGGCCAGCATCAGCAGGCAGAAACCGGCCAGGGTCCAGCGGATTGCCTTGTGCCCGCGCCAGCCGAGACGGTTACGCCCCCACAACAGCACGCTGAACACCACCCACGCCAGGCACGCCAGCAGGGTTTTGTGCACCAGGTGCTGGGCGAACAGGTTCTCGACGAACAGCCAGCCGGAGATCAGCGACAGCGACAGCAGCGTCCAGCCGGCCCAGAGGAAACCAAACAGCAGGCTTTCCATGGTTTGCAGCGGCGGGAAGTTCTTGATCAGCCCGGAAGGGTGCTTGTTTTTAAGCTGGTGATCCTGCAGCAGCACGAGCAAGGCCTGGAACACCGCGATGGTGAACATGCCGTAGGCCAGGATCGACAACAGGATGTGCGCAAGGATGCCCGGCTCTTCGTCGATGACCTGCACGGTGCCGGTGGGCGTGAATTGCGCCAGCAGCACGGTGAGTATTCCCAGCGGGAATAGCAGCACCAGCAGGTTTTCGACCGGGATGCGGTAGCAGGCCAGCAGCGTCAGCGCGATGACGGCAGCGGCGATCAGGCTGGCGGCACTGAAAAAGTCCAGGCCCAGGCCGACCGGCGTCATCAGGTGGTTGAACAGGCTCGCGGCGTGGGCCAGCAGGGCGACGACGCCCAGGCCTGCCAGCAGACGTTTGTCCGCTTTAGTGCCTTGGGCCAGACGAGTGCCCTGATAGAGAGTCGCAGCGGCATATAAAAGGGCGGCGGCGAGGCTGGGTAGCAAACTGGGTGACAAGGGGACCATAAATCCTGATAGACAAGCCCGAAAGGCGCTGAGTTTGGCACACACCTGCGCTGCACGAAAGACTCCCGGGCCAGACAGCGCGTGTGCAGCGGCGCAGTCTTCGCTATAATCCGCGACCTGCCCACGTCACAGGCGTGCTGAGCGCTGTTTTTAACAGCGGTTTACCACAGCCTGGGCCGCCATTACCTCGGTCACCACTGCATTTCGATGAATAGGGCCTGAAAGGATCGCGCATGTTTGAAAACTTGACTGACCGTCTCTCGCAGACGCTGCGCCATGTCACCGGCAAGGCCAAGCTGACCGAGGACAATATTAAAGACACCCTGCGTGAAGTGCGCATGGCGTTGCTGGAAGCCGACGTGGCCTTGCCTGTGGTCAAGGACTTCGTCAACTCGGTCAAAGAGCGCGCTGTGGGCACCGAAGTGTCCCGCAGCCTGACGCCGGGCCAGGCTTTTGTGAAGATCGTCCAGGCCGAACTCGAAAGCCTGATGGGCGCAGCCAACGAAGATCTGAACCTCAGCGCCGTGCCACCGGCCGTCGTGCTGATGGCCGGTCTGCAGGGTGCGGGTAAAACCACCACCGCCGGCAAGCTGGCGCGCTTCCTTAAAGAGCGCAAGAAAAAGTCGGTAATGGTTGTGTCGGCGGACGTGTACCGTCCGGCTGCGATCAAACAGCTGGAAATGCTCGCGGGCGAAGTGGGGGTGACCTTCTTCCCGTCCGACCTGAGCCAGAAGCCGGTCGACATCGCCAACGCGGCTATTAAAGAAGCCAAGCTCAAATTCATCGACGTGGTTATCGTCGATACCGCCGGTCGCCTGCACATCGATGAAGAGATGATGGGCGAGATCAAGGCGCTGCATGCCGCGATCAACCCGGTCGAGACGCTGTTCGTGGTCGACGCCATGACCGGCCAGGATGCGGCCAACACCGCCAAGGCTTTCGGCGACGCACTGCCGCTGACCGGCGTGATCCTGACCAAGGTCGACGGTGACGCCCGTGGCGGTGCTGCGCTGTCGGTACGCGCCATCACCGGCAAGCCGATCAAGTTCATCGGTATGGGCGAGAAGAGCGAAGCGCTCGAACCGTTCCACCCGGAGCGTATCGCCTCACGCATTCTCGGCATGGGCGACGTGCTCAGCCTGATCGAGCAGGCCGAAGCCACGCTCGACAAGGACAAGGCCGACAAGCTGGCCAAGAAGCTGAAGAAGGGCAAGGGCTTCGACCTCGAAGACTTCCGTGACCAGCTGCAACAGATGAAGAACATGGGCGGCCTCGGCGGCCTGATGGACAAGCTGCCGAACATCGGCGGTGTGAACCTGGCGCAAATGGGCAACGCCCAGGGCGCGGCAGAGAAGCAGTTCAAGCAGATGGAAGCCATCATCAACTCCATGACCCCGGCCGAGCGCCGCGACCCTGAGCTGATCAGCGGTTCGCGCAAACGCCGGATCGCCATGGGTTCCGGCACCCAGGTGCAGGACATCGGTCGCTTGATCAAGCAGCACAAGCAGATGCAGAAGATGATGAAGAAATTCTCCGCCAAAGGCGGAATGGCCAAGATGATGCGCGGCATGGGCGGTATGTTGCCCGGCGGCGGCATGCCGAAAATGTAAAGAATTCGAGCGCAAGTCTGCTTGCGCTCCGCCCCACAAGGACGTGGGATCTCCAGCAAACCCGCGGTTAGCGGGAGCTGACTCGCCGTTTTAACCGACGGCTCTATAGCAGATCTGAGTGGCACGCTGATAGGCGCCAGAAAAAGACATTTGCAAAAGTCCGGATATTCCTTAGAATATGCGGCCTTTCGGGCACCTATGCCCGCTGTGCATTTAGATTTGCAGCACCGACTACAGGAACGATGTTCACATGCTAACAATCCGTCTTGCCCTTGGCGGCTCCAAAAAGCGCCCGTTTTACCACTTGACCGTAACCGACAGCCGCAACCCGCGCGACGGTTCGCACAAGGAACAGGTTGGTTTCTTCAACCCTGTTGCTCGTGGTCAAGAAGTTCGTCTGTCCGTGAACCAAGAGCGCGTAGCCTACTGGCTGAGCGTTGGCGCACAGCCATCCGAGCGCGTTGCAAAACTGTTGAAGGACTCGGCTAAGGCCGCAGCCTGAGCAATATGAACGCGACGCCAGCTGTTGCTGATGATTTGATCGTTATCGGCAAGATTTACTCTGTTCATGGCGTTCGCGGCGAAGTGAAGGTGTATTCCTTTACTGATCCGACTGAAAACCTGTTGCAGTACAAAACCTGGACGCTCAAGCGCGAAGGTAGTGTGAAACAGGTCGAGCTGGTCAGTGGACGCGGGAGCGATAAGTTCCTGGTCGCAAAGCTCAAGGGTCTTGATGACCGTGAAGAAGCTCGTCTTCTGGCCGGTTATGAGATCTGCGTGCCGCGCAACCTGTTCCCTGAATTGACCGACGGCGAGTACTACTGGTACCAGCTGGAAGGTCTGAAGGTTATTGATCAACTGGGGCAATTGCTCGGGAAAATCGATCATCTTCTGGAAACCGGCGCCAATGATGTAATGGTGGTCAAGCCTTGCGCTGGCAGCCTGGATGATCGCGAACGCCTGTTGCCTTATACCGGGCAATGCGTGTTGGCCGTCGACCTGGCCGCGGGCGAGATGAAGGTGGAATGGGACGCGGACTTCTAAGCGTGGCTAATTTGCGCATTGAAGTGATCAGTTTGTTTCCCGAGATGTTCTCCGCCATCAGCGAGTACGGCATCACCAGTCGGGCGGTGAAACAGGGGCTGTTGCAGCTGACCTGTTGGAACCCGCGAGACTACACGACGGATCGACATCACACTGTGGACGATCGCCCATTTGGCGGTGGCCCGGGCATGGTGATGAAGATCAAGCCCCTGGAAGATGCGTTGGTCGAGGCCAAGGCAGCCGCCGGGGAGAAGGCGAAGGTAATTTACCTGTCCCCTCAAGGCCGTCAGCTGAAACAGGCTGGCGTGCGCGAACTGGCGAATGAGGAGGCCTTAATCCTGATTGCCGGTCGCTATGAAGGCATTGACGAGCGTTTTATTGAAGCGCATGTCGATGAAGAGTGGTCGATTGGGGACTATGTCCTGTCTGGCGGCGAGCTGCCGGCGATGGTCCTGATAGATGCGGTTACACGACTGCTGCCTGGAGCTTTAGGGCATGCGGACTCTGCGGAGGAAGATTCCTTCACGGATGGTTTGCTGGATTGCCCGCACTACACCCGACCGGAGGTGTATGCGGATCAGCGTGTTCCCGACGTATTGCTAAGTGGCAATCACGCACACATCCGGCGTTGGCGTTTACAGCAGTCCCTTGGTCGGACCTATGAACGACGCGCCGATCTTCTGGAAAGCCGCTCGCTTTCTGGAGAAGAGAAGAAGCTGCTCGAGGAATACATCCTCGCGCGGGACGATAGTTAACAACGTATCGATGGTAGGTCCATTGACTTACCTTAGGAGCACAGCATGACTAACAAAATCATCCTTGCACTCGAAGCAGAGCAGATGACCAAAGAGATCCCTACCTTTGCCCCGGGCGACACTATTGTCGTTCAGGTGAAAGTGAAGGAAGGCGACCGTTCGCGTCTGCAAGCGTTCGAAGGCGTGGTAATCGCCAAGCGTAACCGTGGTGTGAACAGTGCTTTCACTGTTCGTAAAATCTCCAACGGTGTTGGCGTAGAGCGTACTTTCCAGACCTACAGCCCGCAAATCGACAGCATGGCCGTTAAGCGTCGCGGTGACGTACGTAAAGCCAAGCTGTACTACCTGCGTGACCTGTCCGGTAAAGCAGCTCGCATCAAGGAAAAACTGGCTTAAGTCCAGCTTCCCGATGCAGAAAAAAGCAGCCTGCGGGCTGCTTTTTTGTGCCTGAAATTTGTCTATTTGCCGGTATTTGGCCATGACCACCCGCCTCGAAGAAATCCAGCGACGCACTGACCTGTCCGTGACCCACGTGACCAAAGCCGTGTTCCCGCCGACCACCAACCACCACAACACGCTGTTCGGCGGCACTGCGCTGGCGTGGATGGATGAAGTGTCTTTCATCACCGCCACGCGCTTTTGCCGCTTGCCGCTGGTGACGGTGTCCACCGACCGTATCGACTTCAATCACGCGATCCCCGCCGGCTCCATCGTCGAGCTGATCGGCCGCGTAATCAAAGTGGGCAACACCAGCCTTAAGGTCGAGGTTGAAGTGTTCGTCGAGAGCATGAGTGCCGATGGCCGTGAAAAGGCGATCCAGGGCGTGTTCAGTTTTGTCGCGATTGATGCCGACAAACGCCCTGTGCCGGTGCTGCCTGGGTATGTGGACTGATCCGAGACTGCTATCGCAGGCAGTTCCCACATTTAATCGGTGTTGATCATGCTATCAGGCAAAAACACAAAACCCATGTGGGAGCTGGCTTGCCTGCGATAGGATCTACCAAACACTCCAGTCATCAACCTGAGCCTCTATGCCCGCCATCGACCACCCTCTGATTGACCGCTTCCTCGACGCCCTGTGGCTGGAAAAAGGCCTGTCGGACAACACCCGGCAGGCCTATCGCAGCGACCTGGCTTTGTTCAATGGCTGGTTGCAGGAGAAAAACCTCGAGCTGATCAATGCCGGCCGTGAGTTGATCCTCGATCACCTGGCCTGGCGTTTGGAACAGAACTACAAGCCGCGTTCCACGGCGCGATTTCTTTCGGGTGTGCGTGGGTTTTATCGCTATTTGCTGCGCGAAAAGCAGATTTCCGTCGACCCGACCCTGCAAATCGATATGCCTCAGCTCGGTAGGCCCTTGCCTAAATCCTTATCGGAAGCTGACGTGGACGCCTTGCTCGCCGCGCCCGATCTGAGCGAAGCCATCGGCCAGCGCGACCGCGCCATGCTGGAAGTCTTGTATGCCTGCGGCCTGCGCGTGACCGAGCTGATCAGCCTGACCCTGGAGCAAGTCAACCTGCGCCAGGGCGTGCTGCGCGTGATGGGTAAGGGCAGCAAGGAACGACTGGTGCCGATGGGCGAGGAGGCGATTGTGTGGGTGGAGCGCTATATGCGTGACGCCCGCAATGAGCTGCTCGGCGGGCGGCCCAGTGATGTGTTGTTCCCCAGCCTGCGCGGCGAGCAGATGACCCGCCAGACCTTCTGGCACCGTATCAAGCACCAGGCCAAAGTTGCCGGGATCGGCAAGGCGCTGTCGCCGCATACCTTGCGTCATGCATTCGCCACGCATTTGCTCAACCACGGCGCGGATTTGCGCGTGGTGCAAATGCTGCTGGGGCACAGCGACTTATCCACAACCCAGATCTACACCCACGTGGCACGCGCACGCTTGCAGGAAATGCACGCCAAGCACCACCCGCGCGGATAAAATCACCTCGGAAAAAACCCAATTTGCCCGTTGAAGCCTGCCCTTGGGCCCAACTGTGGTAGGCTTTGCCGGTTAGCAAAGGGGACGGCCACTGCCCGCGTTTCCAAGCGGTGTTCCACAGCCGTCCCTGCATCTGCCTTCAGGAGTTCCCATGCGCTTGACCCAGATTATTGCCGCCGCAGCGATTGCGTTGGTTTCCACCTTTGTTGTCGCCGATGACGCCGCCGAGCAAACCATTCGCAAGAGCCTGGCCAACCTGCAGCTCGACACCCCGATCGAAAGCATCAGCGCCAGCCCCATGGCCGGCCTGTATGAAGTCAAGCTCAAGGGCAGCCGTGTGCTGTACGCCAGCGCCGATGGCCAGTACATCGTTCAGGGCTACCTGTTCCAGCTTAAAGACGGCAAGCCGGTCAACCTGACCGAGAAAGCCGAGCGCCTGGGCGTGTCCAAGCTGATCAACGGCATTCCGGTGGCTGAAACCGTTGTGTACCCGGCCATTGGCGAGACCAAGACCCACATTACCGTGTTCACCGACACCACGTGCCCGTACTGCCACAAGCTGCACGCCGAAGTGCCTGCGCTGAACAAGGCCGGTATCGAAGTGCGCTACGTCGCATTCCCGCGCCAGGGCCTGGGTTCGCCGGGTGACGAGCAGCTGCAAGCCGTATGGTGTTCGGCCGACAAGAAATCGGCCATGGACAAAATGGTCGATGGCAAGGAAATCAAGGCAGCCAAATGTGCCAACCCGGTTTCCAAGCAGTTCGCCCTCGGCCAGTCGATTGGCGTGAACGGTACACCGGCCATCGTTTTGGCTGACGGTCAGGTGATTCCGGGCTACCAGCCGGCACCACAAGTTGCCAAACTGGCGCTCAGTGCCAAGTAAACCAGCATCGTCGAACCTTTGACGATCATGGCCCGCCGACCGTTCGACGGGCCATCAAATTGAAAGCCGCAGTTGTGCGGCTGTTTTCCACGGCCGACCTAGCGTCGGCCGTTTCATGGGGAGTTCTTCAGTGAAACCGGTCAAAGTAGGCATCTGTGGGTTAGGGACCGTCGGTGGCGGCACCTTCAACGTACTTCAGCGTAATGCTGAAGAAATTTCCCGCCGTGCAGGGCGTGGGATTGAAGTGGCGCAAATTGCCACGCGTACGCCAAAGCCTCAGTTCCAAACGACCGGTATTGCGATTACCAACGATGTCTTCGCCGTGGCCACCAACCCTGAAATCGATATCGTCATCGAGTTGGTCGGCGGCTATACCGTGGCCCGTGACCTGGTACTGCTGGCCATCGAGAATGGCAAGCACGTGGTCACCGCCAACAAGGCGTTGATCGCCGTGCACGGCAACGAGATTTTTGCCAAGGCGCGCGAGAAGGGCGTGATCGTCGCATTCGAAGCCGCCGTGGCCGGTGGCATCCCGGTGATCAAGGCGATCCGTGAAGGCCTGTCCGCCAACCGTATCAACTGGGTGGCCGGCATCATCAACGGCACCGGCAACTTCATCCTCACCGAAATGCGCGAGAAGGGCCGCACCTTCGAAGACGTGCTGGCCGAAGCCCAAGCCCTGGGTTACGCCGAAGCCGACCCGACCTTCGACGTGGAAGGTATCGACGCAGCGCACAAGCTGACCATTTTGGCGTCCATCGCCTTTGGTATTCCGCTGCAGTTCGACAAGGCCTACACCGAAGGCATCACCAAGCTGACCACCGCCGACGTGAACTACGCCGAAGCCCTGGGCTACCGCATCAAGCACCTCGGTGTGGCGCGCAGCACCCCGGCCGGTATCGAGTTGCGTGTACACCCGACGCTGATCCCGGCCGACCGCCTGATCGCCAACGTCAATGGCGTGATGAACGCCGTGATGGTCAACGGTGACGCCGCAGGTTCCACCTTGTTCTACGGCGCCGGCGCCGGCATGGAGCCGACCGCTTCGTCGGTGATTGCCGACCTGGTGGACGTGGTTCGCGCCATGACCAGCGACCCGGAAAACCGCGTGCCGCACCTGGCCTTCCAGCCGGATTCGCTGTCGGCCCACCCGATCCTGCCGATCGAAGCCTGCGAAAGCGCCTACTACCTGCGCATTCAGGCCAAGGACCATCCAGGCGTGTTGGCCCAGGTGGCCAGCATCCTCTCGGAGCGCGGCATCAACATCGAGTCGATCATGCAGAAGGAAGTCGAGGAACAAGACGGCCTGGTGCCGATGATCCTGCTGACCCACCGCGTGCTCGAGCAGCACATCAACGATGCCATCGCCGCGCTTGAAGCGTTGCAGGGCGTGGTTGGGCCGGTGGTGCGCATCCGTGTTGAACACCTGAACTAATCGTTTAGCGGCAGGGGCCCCACAGGTTCGGCGGCCCTTGTTCAGAATGCTCTAGAGGAGCCAGTCATGCGTTATATCAGCACCCGCGGCCAGGCACCGGCCCTGAACTTCGAAGACGTTTTGCTCGCCGGCCTTGCCACTGACGGCGGCCTGTACGTGCCGGAAAACCTGCCTCGTTTCACTCAGGAAGAAATCGCTTCGTGGGCCGGCCTGCCGTACCACGAACTGGCGTTCCGGGTGATGCGCCCGTTCGTTACCGGCAGCATTCCGGATGCCGATTTTAAAAAGATTCTGGAAGAAACCTATGGCGTGTTTTCCCACAACGCCATCGCGCCACTGCGCCAGCTGAATGGCAACGAATGGGTATTGGAGCTGTTCCACGGTCCGACCCTGGCCTTCAAGGACTTCGCCCTGCAACTGCTGGGTCGCTTGCTCGACTACGTGCTGGAAAAACGCGGCGAGCGTGTGGTGATCATCGGTGCCACCTCCGGTGATACCGGCTCGGCGGCCATCGAAGGTTGCAAGCACTGCGAGAACGTCGACATCTTCATCCTGCACCCGCACAAGCGCGTGTCGGAAGTGCAGCGCCGCCAGATGACCACCATCTTCGGCGAGAACATCCACAACATCGCCATCGAAGGCAACTTCGATGACTGCCAGGAAATGGTCAAGAACAGCTTCGCTGACCAGAGCTTCCTCAAAGGTACGCGTCTGGTGGCGGTGAACTCGATCAACTGGGCGCGGATCATGGCCCAGATCGTCTACTACTTCCACGCCTCCCTGCAGTTGGGCGGCCCGGCGCGTTCGGTGTCGTTCTCGGTGCCGACCGGCAACTTTGGCGACATCTTCGCCGGTTACCTGGCGCGCAACATGGGCTTGCCGATCAATCAGTTGATCGTCGCCACCAACCGCAACGACATCCTGCACCGCTTCATGAGCGGCAACCAGTACGTCAAGGAAACCCTGCACGCCACGCTGTCGCCGTCGATGGACATCATGGTTTCGTCGAACTTCGAACGCCTGCTGTTCGACATGCACGGTCGCAACGGTTCGGCGATTGCCGGCTTGATGGACACCTTCAAGAGCGGTGGCGGTTTCAGCGTTGATGAAGAGCGCTGGACCGAAACCCGCAAGCTCTTCGACTCCCTGGCCGTGGACGATGCGCAAACCTGCGAAACCATCGCCGAGGTCTACGCGCAGACCGGCGAGCTGCTCGACCCGCACACTGCCATCGGTGTGAAGGCCGCACGCGAATGCCGTCGCAGCCTGGACATCCCGATGGTGATTCTGGGCACCGCCCACCCGGTCAAATTCCCGGAAGCGGTGGAGAAGGCCGGTGTTGGCAAGGCGCTGGAACTGCCTCAGCACCTGGCTGACCTGTTTGAGCGCGAAGAGCGCTGCACCGTGCTGGCCAATGACCTGAAAGCCGTGCAGGCGTTTGTCAGCCAGCATGGCAATCGCGGCAAGCCACTCTGACCCGCCGGTTATTGCGCAGCAGATCAAGCCCGTCTTCGTGACGGGCTTTTTCATTCTGGCAATAGAGGATGTGCCCGTTCGTCACGCGCCAGCCCATCAGGAACATCGGGCGGTCGTCGGCACAGCGCCAGGCGCGGCTTTCAAGGCGGGCGCCGAGGGGCATCCTGGGGTTCCAGCTTGTGGGTGGTTGTTTTCTCTCTGTCATCTTTGCCGTGCATGCTCGATTGACTCGGGCAGGTGACGACACAAAAGGTCGAACTTTCTGCTGCGGGCACGGGTCACTTGAATGTCAGCATCTTAGTGACATTTTTGTTTTTCGAACTTTATTCGAATGATTGAGTGGTGATCGAGATGGAAAGTATCAGCCTATTGCTCGAAGAAGCACTGAGCCCTTATCAGGTTACGTTGACCACCTCGGGTGTGCAGGATGAGTGCCTGGTGACCGTGAAGAATCCGGCTGGCGCTATTGTCGTCGAGCGGGAAGTCGATCGGGCGCAATTGACGGATAAGCGCGTGCTGGTGGATGTGGTCGATTGCCTGCTGCGCGACCTTAAAATAGCCGAAGGGCGCCTGGAACCCTCGGTGATTGCCGCCTTGCGCAACGCCGCACAGACTCGCGGCAGCGCGCTCGCATGAAGAATTGTTTAATTGGCGAAACTTCCTACGCCATGCCCGGTCAGATTTTTTAACAACAAGAGCAAACATTGTGCTCCGGTGTTTGTGGCTTGTTGTACTGGTCTTTGTAGGCCACGTTTAACCCCGAAGTGTCTCCCCACTCTTCGGGGTTTCTTTTTGCTTGGGATTTATCCGGCACAGGCTCAAGGCTCGGGGGAGTTCAGGAAAAAGCTCGGGTTATCCAACAAATACTGTTCACGCATTGCTGGGTCTAACCACGAAGCGTAGGACTGTTGCACTTGCTCCAGTGGGATCTCACCCAACGCCTGATCGATTCGCTGTATGGCCTGGCGACCTTGAGGCGTGTTGGAGCAGCCGATATGCGTGCGCTGGTAAGGCGCTGAACCCTTGATGGGAAAGAACAGCAGGTCCTGGGCCGCAATCCCCTGTTGCTGGGCGTGATAGCGGATTTCCGGCGGGTAGCCCAGCACGGCCTCAAGTCGCCCCAGACGTTGCATCTGCAACAGGCTGCCCAGGGCGTCATTGCCATAATGCAGGGCCAGGGTGTGCGGGTCAGCGTGCTTGAGCTGTTCATCGACGGTGGGGCCGTAGCTGCGTTCGGCAGTGGCGCCGATGCGCGCCTTATGGGCTTTGAGAAAGGCTTGCAGGTCAAACTGACCCTCGACGATATAGGGCGCCATGGCCGCCTGTTGGCTGCGCGGGATCGTCACCCCATTGCTGACCGCCACGAATGCCTGGGCGGAAAACACCACGTACTGGGCGCGCTCTGGCGTCCACAGCAGCGATGGATCACAGATCAGGGGTTGAGCACGCAACATTTGAATGCCGCGCGCGCGGTTGACGTGCATCACTTGATGCCGATACTCCGGCAGGTGCTCCATGAGCAGCGGCAACAGTTGGTCGAGTGCGCCCTGGTTTTTTTGCGGGCCTTCGAAGATGGTCATTGGCGGCAGGTCGCGCAGCAGCCAGGTCATTGTGTTCTCGGCCCGTGCCGAGAGCGACCAACTGCCGAGCAATATGCTTACAAGCAGCAAGCGGATGTACGGGCGAACCATCAGATCGCGCCATCCTCACGCAAACGGGTAATGGCGGCGGCGTCGTAACCCAGCTCATTGAGCACCGTGCTGTTGTGCTCACCCAACTGCGGCCCAACCCATTCGCAACTGCCTGGCGTCTCGGAGAGCTTGGGCACGATGCCGGGCATTTTGAAGTCCTTGCCACCTGGCAATTGCGCCTTGAGGAACATTTCCCGGGCCAGAAACTGCGGGTCGCCGAGCATGTCTTCGGCACTGTAGATACGGCTGGCGGGCACTTCGGCCTTGTTCAGTTGTTCGACCACTTGTTCCAGCGGCAGCGAGTTGACCCAGCGATCAATCACCCCGTAAAGCTCGTCACGGCGGCTGTCACGCCCGTCATTGCTGGCCAGTGTCGGGTCGTTGGCCAGGTCGTCGCGGCCGATGGCGCTCATGAAGCGCTTGAAGATCGCATCGCCATTGGCGCCGATCTGCACATGCTTTCCGTCGGCACTGGTATGAATCGAGGAAGGCGTGATGCCGGGCATGATGTTGCCGGTGCGCTCGCGGATAAACCCGAACACGTCGAACTCCGGGATCATGCTTTCCATCATCGCGAAGATGGCTTCGTACAGCGCCACATCCACCACTTGGCCGAGCCCGCCGTTGACTTCCCGGTGCCGCAGCGCCATCAGCGCGCCGATTACCGCCCACAGGGCCGCAATGGAATCGCCGATTGAAATTCCGGTGCGCACCGGCGGGCGGTCTTCGAAGCCGGTGATATAGCGCAAACCGCCCATGGACTCGCCCACCGCACCAAAGCCCGGCTGGTCTTTCATCGGTCCGGTCTGGCCGAAACCGGAGAGGCGGACCATCACCAGCCTGGGGTTCAGCGCGTGCAGGGTTTCCCAGCTCAAACCGAGTTTTTCCAGTACACCGGGGCGGAAGTTTTCGATCAGGATGTCGGCGTCCGCCAGCAGCTGTTTAAGAATCGCCAGGCCATCCGGGTGTTTGAGATTCAGGGTCAGCGACTTTTTATTGCGCGCCTGCACAAACCACCACAGCGAGGTGCCTTCGTACAGCTTGCGCCACTTGCGCAGCGGGTCGCCGCCATCGGGGGATTCGACCTTGACCACTTCGGCACCGAATTCGGCGCAGATGCGTGAGGCGAACGGGCCGGCGATCAGGGTGCCCAGTTCGATGACTTTCAGGCCGGCGAGCGGTTTGGCATTAAACGACATGAGGATCCTTAGCAAGCAGGGGCGGTGGTGTCATGCCTTTTAACATAGGCGAGCGGCCCAGGGATAAGCATGATGCAGCGCAGTATTCGTTCAATGGCTGCCCCATCGGTTAGACTGGCGACCTTTCCCTGTCTTTAGAAGCCCGTTCATGGCCCAGCCGTCCACGACCTACAAATTCGAACTCAACCTCACCGACCTCGATCGCTCGGTGTACGAGAGCGTCAAACAGACCATCGCCCGCCACCCTTCGGAAACCGAAGAACGCATGACCGTGCGGCTGCTGGCCTACGCCCTTTGGTACAACGAGCAGTTGGCGTTCGGGCGTGGCCTGTCAGATGTAGACGAGCCGGCCCTGTGGGAAAAAAGCCTGGATGATCGGGTGCTGCACTGGATTGAAGTCGGCCAGCCCGACGCCGACCGCCTGACCTGGTGCTCACGCCGCACCGAGCGCACCAGCCTGCTGGCCTATGGCAGCCTGCGTGTATGGGAAGGCAAGGTGGTGCCGGTGGCCAATAACCTCAAGAACGTCCACATTGCCGCCGTGCCGCAGGAAGTCCTCGAGACCCTGGCCAAGGACATGCCGCGCGTGATCAAGTGGGACGTGATGATCAGCGAAGGCACCATTTTTGTGACTGACGACCGTGGCCAGCATGAAGTGCAATTGCAATGGCTGGTTGGCGAACGCGGCTGAAGAGGTACAGCTTCAAGCGGCAAGCTTGAATCTTGCAGCTCATTACTAATATCCACTACAGAGAATTCCCCTTCGTCCCATGCGTATCGATCCTCGCCCGTTGCCCGCTGTCCTGCCGTTTCTCGGTGAATTGCCACCGCTGTTGACCCGTCTCTACGCCGCACGCGGGGTGCAGTCTGAGGCTGAGCTGGACAAGAGCCTGGCGCGGTTGATTCCCTACCAGCAACTCAAGGGCATCGACGCGGCGGTAGACCTGCTGGTGACGGCCCTGGAGCAGCGCCAGCGCATCCTTATCGTCGGTGACTTCGACGCCGATGGTGCCACGGCCAGTACCGTGGGCACCTTGGGCCTGCGTTTGCTGGGTGCGGCCCATGTCGATTACCTGGTGCCCAACCGCTTCGAATACGGCTACGGCCTGACCCCGGAAATCGTCGCGGTGGCGCTGCAACGCGAGCCGCAGCTGCTGATCACTGTGGATAACGGCATCTCCAGCGTTGAAGGCGTGGCGGCAGCGAAGGCCGCCGGGTTGCAGGTTTTGGTCACCGACCACCACTTGCCCGGCGATGAATTGCCGGCGGCGGATGCCATCGTCAACCCGAACCAGCCTGGCTGCGAGTTCCCCAGCAAGGCGCTGGCCGGCGTCGGTGTGATCTTCTACGTGCTCATGGCCCTGCGCGCGCGGTTGCGCAGCCTGGGCTGGTACGACAACAAACCGCAGCCGAACATCGGCGAGCTGCTCGACCTGGTCGCCCTGGGCAGCGTCGCTGACGTGGTGCCGCTGGATGCCAACAACCGCATCCTGGTGCACCAAGGCCTGGAGCGTATTCGTGCCGGGCGTGCGCGGCCGGGGATCAAGGCGATCCTCGAAGTGGCCAAGCGTGACCACGCGCGTATCACCTCCACCGACCTCGGTTTTATCCTCGGGCCACGCCTCAATGCCGCAGGGCGCCTGGATGATATGAGCCTGGGCATCGAATGCCTGCTCACCAGTGACGTGGCGGCGGCACGGGAAATGGCCGCGCAACTGGACGGCATGAACCAGGACCGCAAATCCATCGAGCAAGGCATGCAGCGCGAGGCCCTGGCCCAGCTCAAGGACTTGCCGGTGGAGTCGATGCCTTACGGCTTGTGCCTGTTCGACCCGGAATGGCACCAAGGTGTGATCGGTATTCTGGCGTCACGCATGAAAGAGCGGTATTTCCGCCCGACCATCGCCTTCGCCGACGCCGGTGATGGCCTGCTCAAGGGCTCAGGGCGCTCTGTACAGGGTTTTCACATCCGTGATGCCCTGGCGGTGGTCGCCAGCCAGCATCCCAACCTGATCGCCAAATACGGCGGCCACGCCATGGCCGCCGGCCTGACCTTGCCCGAGGAAAACTTCCCACTGTTTGCCGAAGCCTTTGATGCCGAAGTGCGCCGGCAACTGTGTGAAGAAGACCTCACCGGTCGCCTGTTGACCGACGGTACGTTGGCGGTGGAAGAGTTTCACCTGGAACTGGCGCGTGCCCTGCGACATGCAGGGCCATGGGGCCAGCACTTTCCCGAGCCGTTGTTTCACGGTGTGTTTCAGTTGGTGGAACAGCGTGTGGTTGGCGAGCGGCACCTTAAAGTGGTGCTCAAGAGCGAATGCGGGTCAGTGAAGCTCGATGGCATTGCGTTTGGTGTGGACCGTGAAGTCTGGCCGAACCCGACGGTGCGTTGGGTGGAGTTGGCCTACAAGCTGGATGTGAACGAGTTTCGTGGCAATGAAACTGTGCAGCTGATGATTGCGCATATCGAACCGCGCTAGCGCTTATTAACACCGCAAAACAACTGTGGGAGCTGGCTCCCACAGTTTTAATCCGCGTACAGGTAGGATTACTCGGCCTTGTCCTTCGCCTGGTGCTTCACAATGATATCCACCAAACGCTGAGCCAGCGCCGGGTAGTTCTCATCAAAGTGATGCCCGCCCGGCAGCTTCACCGCCTCGCCCACAGCCGTGGTATCGGTGCAGCCACTCTCGTTGACTTCTTCAGCACCGTAGATGCACACCACTTTGTCCGCCGGCAGCTTGGCCATTTCCGGGCCGGTGGCGGCTTCTTTGCCGGCGTTGCCCAGCCAGCCTTCCACTTCGATTTCAAAGCTGCCGGTGCGTGCAAAGGCGAGCAGGATGATGGCGTCGACACGTTGCTGTTCGCTTTCCGGCATGCGGTTGTAGATCGCCGGCAATACGTCTGCGCCGAACGAATAGCCGGTCAGTACGAAGCGTTTGGTGCCCCACTTCTGGCGGTAGTGCTGCATCAGCTCGGTGAGGTCTTTGGCGCTTTGTTCCGGGGTCTTGTGCTGCCAGTAGTAGCGCAGGGTGTCGATGCCGACCACCGGGTAGCCGATCTTGGCCATTTCACCGGCTACATCGCGGTCCAGGTCACGCCAGCCGCCATCACCGGAGAGGAACAGGGTAACGGTGTCCTTGGCTTGGCCGGCCGGTACTTCGACCACCGGAATCGCCAGGCCGCCGTTGTCCGAACCGACCAATTGCTTGCGCAGTTCGTTGTTCAACACTTGCGGGTAGTGAATGTCGTAGTCGCTGATGCTGGTCGTCGCGCGCGGTGTATCGCGGACGAAACTGGCGCTTTCATCGTCAGGGTTATCGTTCCACGCCACCAGCCAGTTGCCGTGGGCGGAGGTTTTCGGCAGTGGGTCCTTGCAGCCTTCCTGCACCAGGGCGAAGCCGACGGAGATGGCGTTGGCCTTGTCGTCGTTCTGTGACGCCAGCCAGCGCCAGGCGAGCGCGGCGCCAGGGCCGATACCGCTCACCAGCGTCGCCGGGCCTTTAAGCTGGGCCAGGGCGCTTTGCAGGGCTTGTTCCTGCAGCTTGCAGTCATCTTTTGGCAGGATCACTTGCACGATCTGCGCCGAGCCGCCCTGGCTCAGGGCAATCAGCTGGCTGTCGCTCAAGGTTTCGTCGGCCATTACGGCCACGGCCACGCGGGCCTTGGCCGAGCCGTTAGGCGTCACACGGGTCATCACCGAACCGTCGGCCTGGGGCAGTTGTTCCAGGGTCGGTTGCGGGGCAGGGCGGTTCCAGTACCAAAAGCCACCCGCCGCGATCAGCGCGAGCAGCACTACTAAGGCCAATACATACCGCCAGGAGCGTCGAATCATCAGCGTTTCACCAATCCAGTCAAGCCGCCCGCAATCAGGGCGGCGGTATCGGCCAGTGCCACCAGCGGATCAAGTCCTGCGGGCACGGCCATATAACGAGGTTCCCAGTCAGGCTGGAACTTGTCTTTGAAGCGGCGCAAACCTTGGAAGTTATACAGCTGCTCGCCACGGCGGAACACCATCGAGCCCAAGCGTTGGGTCAGCGGCGCACCACGGCGCGGTTGCAGGCCCGACAACGGCACCATGCCGAGGCTGAAGCGGGCGTAGTCGTGGTTCTTATAATGTTGAATCAGGCCAACCATCATGAATTCCATGGTCAGCTTCGGCGCGTCCGGGTGCGCACGCATCAGGTCGAGACTGGCCAGGTCATGGTTGTAGGTCTCGAGCAGGTTGGCGAAGGCTACCGGGCGACCTTCGAAGCGAATGATCGCGATGCGAAAGTGCTTGAGGTAGTCGTCGCTGAAACGTCCCAGGGAGAAGCCTTTTTCCCGCACGTTCTTGCCGGTCAGCCAGGCATCGGAGATGACTTTGAGCTCATCCATCGGCGCCTGGCCCGGGTCGCAGATCTCCAGGGACAAGCCGTCCCGGGTGCCACGGTTCCAGGTGTAGCGTAGATCCTTCATCTCTTTGCCCTTGGCTTCCAGGTCAAAGCGTTTGAGGTCGACGCGGGCTTCTTCGCCCAGCTTGATCGCGGTGAGGCCGATGTCCATGTAGTACGGCAGGTTTTCGGCGCGTACCTGGTAGAACACGGGGCGTGCGTGATGGATGTCGCACAGGTCACGGAACTGCCAGATCATCTCCGCGCGGGGCTGAGTCGGGCCGATCGGGTCGTACAAGGCCACCAGGCTGCGCCCGCGACGGGCGTACATCAGGAAGGCTTCATCGTTGGGGTGAAACAGCAACGCCTTGTCGCCGGTCAGCGCCAGGCCGCCGTCAGGTTGCGAGGAGGCCATCAGGATCTTGGTGGCGCGCTCCAGCTCATCCGGGGTCGGCAGGTGGATCACCGGGCGGGCGGTGCGCAACAGCCAGGTCAACGACACGATGACCAGCAACACCGCCGCACCCAGCAACGAACGCAGGCCCCGTGGGGCGTTGGCGTCCAGGGTGAACTGCCACCACAGTTGATGGCTGTACGGCACATCTTGATAGGCAAACAGCAGCAGCCAGATCGAGGCGCCCAGCACGCAGACGCTGGCCACCAGGTACAGCGGCGAGAACGGCAGTTCAGTCAGGCGGCTGGCGCGGTAAAACGAGCGACGGAAGATCGCCAGCAGCACGGCGGTCATGGTCATCAGGCTGGCTTCTTCCCAGTCAAAACCCTTGAGCAGCGAGAGCAGGGCGCCGGTCAGCAGCAGCACCATGGTCAGCATCCAGGCCGCCGACAAACGTCGACGCAGGCCTTGGGCGAGCAGCAGGCACAACACGCCGATCAGGCTGGCACCGAAGTGCGAGGCATCAATCAGGCGGTGGGGAATCAGGAACCCGATGTTTTCCAGGCGTGAGTCGATTTCCGGCGTGGCGCCGGAAAAAAGCAGGACCACGCCGGACAAAAAAACCAGTACGGCCAGCACCGGCGCCGCCAGGCCCGATGCAACCCGCAGGCTTTGCTGGGTCTGGAACAGGCGCTGGGCTTCGTTGACCAGCAGGAAGATACAGGCGATCAGCAGCGGCAGCACCACGTAGATCATCCGGTACAGCAGCAGGGCCGCGGCCAATGGCGCGGCGCCGAGTTTGTCGGCAAACGCGGCCAGCAGAATCGCCTCGAACACACCCACGCCGCCCGGCACATGGCTGAGTACACCGGCCGCCAGGGCCAGCAGGTACACCAGCAGGAACGGGCCGAATGGCGGCGCTTCGGGCAGCAACATATAAAGGACGGTGGCGGCAGCGGCCACATCCAGCGCGGTAATGATCAGTTGCAGGAAGGTCAGGCGGCGGCCGGGCAGGCGCAGCGTGCGACGCCCGGCCTTGACCAGCAGGTTGTCCGGGTAAGGCTGCTCCGGCAGGCGGCGGCGATAAATGCCGATGCACAGCGCAACTGACAGCAGCAGCACCGCGCCGGCAATGCCGCCGAGCAGGCCTTGGGACACGTGCAGGTAGGTCGAGGCCGCCGGCAAGTTACTCAAGGTGGCCAGTGCAGCCAGCGGCGGCAGGGCGGTGCCCAGGGCCAGGCTGGCAAATACGGTCATGTGCGCCACTTCCGAGGCGCCGATGCCGTGGCGTGCATATAAACGGTAGCGCACCGAGCCGCCGGAAAGCATCGACAGGCCAATGGCATTGCCGATGGCAAAGGCGGTGAAGCCGCCCATGGCCAGGGTTTTGGCCGGCAGCTTTACGCCGGCATAACGCGCGCCGGAGAATTCATAGCCCAATAGAATGACGAAACCGGCGACCGCCGCGGCAAATGCGCCGAGCAAGGCAGGCTTGGGCACTTCCAGGATCGAGTCGTGGAGCGCGTAAAGATCGAGCTCCAGCAGCAGGTGTCGGCAGGCGATCAGGGCGATAGCGAACAACAGCAGAGTGACGGCCAGCCCAATGGGTTGACGGTATTTGCTCAACAGATCCAGCCAACGCAAACGGGTGGGAGTAATCGGTTGTTCCGCTGTGACGGTGTCTTGTGGTTCAGACGAGTTGGCGCGCATCAATCACCTCGTGGATTGTGCGCGACAGGATGGAGGTATCCAGCCAAGTTACCAATCCCTATGGACAAAATAATTACAAATATTAACGCTTATCGCCGGGGGCGGCGACAGCGGCCATTGGTCGTAGAGGGTCGTGCTTGAGTACTGAGCATAGCTTGCAATGACATGGACTCTGCAAACCGTATACGGTTTCATGAAAGATGCCATGCCATTGTTTCAGAAGAACTTTTTCACCGGATACAAAAAAGGCCACTCTTTCGAGTAGCCTTTTTTGATGTTTGGTTGCGGGAGCCGGATTTGAACCGACGACCTTCGGGTTATGAGCCCGACGAGCTACCAGACTGCTCCATCCCGCGTCTGTGGGCGGCATTCTACAGCCCAGCGGCGAGGTGTCAACCGTTAATAGTCTGATGGGTCAAATAAGTGGAAATTAGTCACTCCACAGCCACCTTGTGCGGTAAGTGCAGGGTGGGCAACGTTTTTTCTGTCTTACAATTTTCATACAGGGCTAAAACAGGCGCGCACAAAAAAGGCCACTCTTTCGAGTAGCCTTTTTTGATGTTTGGTTGCGGGAGCCGGATTTGAACCGACGACCTTCGGGTTATGAGCCCGACGAGCTACCAGACTGCTCCATCCCGCGTCTGTGTGTCGGCATTCTACAGAGGAACGCAGGTGTGTCAACCTGTGAATTGAAGAAAAGCGCTTGTGGTTCAATCGGTTAGCTCTCCAGGGTGGGCTTCGAACGGCCTCGGGGCCAGTCTGGCCAAGGGTTTCAGCTCTATTGGCGGCTGGTTTTCGATTGAGAAAATAAATTCACCTGGGAAATTTCCTACCGCTCAAACGGCAGATTCAAACTACTGGTGCTATATACAGGAGTGAGTGCGATACTGGCCGCCCGTTGGATTACACCCTCTGTTTATATGACGCAGCGCAAAATCATCCACGTCGACTGTGATTGCTTCTACGCCGCCATCGAGATGCGCGACGACCCGAGCCTGGCGCAAAAGCCCTTGGCGGTCGGCGGTTCGGCAGACAGGCGCGGAGTGATTGCCACCTGCAACTATGAGGCGCGGGCCTATGGCGTGCGCTCGGCCATGTCATCGCGTCACGCCTTGAAGCTGTGCCCGGACCTGACCATCGTCAAGCCGCGCATGGATGCCTATAAAGAAGCCTCGAAGGAAATCCAGACGATCTTTCGCGACTACACCGACCTGATCGAGCCGTTGTCGCTGGACGAAGCCTACCTGGATGTGTCCGACAGCCCGCATTTTGGCGGCAGTGCCACGCGTATCGCCCAGGACATACGCCGGCGCGTCTCCAACCAGTTGCACATCACCGTGTCGGCCGGCGTGGCGCCGAACAAGTTTCTGGCCAAGATCGCCAGCGACTGGAAAAAGCCCAACGGCCTGTTTGTGATCACCCCGGATCAGGTCGAAGACTTTGTGTCGCAGTTGCCGGTGAAAAAGCTGCACGGGGTCGGCAAGGTCACTGCCGACAAGCTGGCGCGCCTGGGCATCGAAGACTGCCTGCAGCTGCGCGAGTGGAACAAGCTGGCGCTGGTGCGTGAATTCGGCAGTTTTGGCGAGCGGCTCTGGGGCCTGGCCCGGGGGATTGATGACCGCGTGGTGCAGAACGATAGCCGTCGGCAATCCATCAGTGTGGAAAATACCTACGACGTGGACCTGCCGGATCTTTCAAGCTGTCTGGCGAAACTGCCTGAGCTGATGGAAACGCTGGCGGGGCGCATGGCGCGTATCGACAGCAGCTACCGCGCGGGCAAGCCGTTCGTTAAGGTGAAGTTTCATGACTTTACCCAGACGACGCTGGAGCAGGCCGGGGCAGGGCGGGATCTGGAGAGTTATCAACAGCTGTTGACGCAAGCGTTTAACCGGGGCGGGAAGCCGGTGCGGTTGTTGGGGATTGGGGTGCGGTTGCTGGACCTGAGCAATGGCAATGAACAGCTCGAGCTCTCCTGGTAGAAACCGGAAAAATGTGGGAGCGGGCTTGCTCGCGAATGCGCAGTGTCAGTCGATACATTCATCACTGATACACCGCCTTCGCGAGCAAGCCCGCTCCCACATTTAGATCTATAGCGTTTTCAGGATCTCAGCGTGCCCCAGGATCTGCGACGAGCCGCCCCGCATCCTTGGTCAGTGCCTGCAGAAACTCCTGCTGCAATTCCGGATCATTGCGCGTCAATTCGATCAGGCTTTGTTCCAGCTCGCTGGCCTCTTCTTCCAGGCCCAGTTCCGACAGGCGTTTGACCCGGTGCACCCATTGGCTCACTTCGTCATCTTCCAGGTCGTCGTAGATCAGGCCATGGGCTTCGAGCAACTTGTTGCGCAGTGTGCTGCTGATCGCCAGCGACGAGTCGGAATGCACATCGTCCTGGCCATCTTCCACGCTGATCTTCAAGGTGCTGACGCGGTTCAGGTCCTGCTCGGCAAACGGGCTGTCCAACAGGTTCAGGCGCAGTACGCCGTCGCGGTCGGTGGTCAGCTCATGGGTCTGCTTGCCGGCGGTGACCTGTACCGGGCGTTCGCTCCAGGGCAGGCTCGAATACTCCGTGCGCTTGTCGCGCTGCACTTCATCAATACCGGCCAGGTTCTGTTGCGCACGGCCGTGGGATTGCACGTTCATGAACGGGTTGATGCCGTCCACGCCGTAGCTCAGCCAGTCGTGCGTCATGCTGGTGGGCAGGTTACCGAGGGCGAAGATATTCACCACGTTGGCGCCCGCGCCCGCTACCAGTGCAACGGCACCCAACGGCATCTCATAGAGTTTGCGCCAGGCTTGGTAGGGGGTGTAGCGATCGTAACGGCGGGTGACTTCGAACTCGGTGACCTCAAAGGTCTTTTGCTCGTGAATGCGAACCCGGCGTTGCGGCAGTTCCAGCACTTTGGGTTCGCCTACATCGATTTGCAGGCTGTGATCGAGCAACTTGCGCTCGACCCGCTCCTCGTGCTCACTGCGTTGCGACATTTGATTGGCGCAGCCGCTGACCAGCAGGGCGCCGCACAAGGCGGCGCCCCCCAGGGCTCTGGTGTTTCGCTTGAACATGACTTCTCTTGATCTGGTTTTCAGCGACGAATACGCGCCTGAAGGAAAGACAGCACGTCAGCCACCGGCAACGGTTGGGCGCAGGCTTCGGTCCGGCTCTTGTATTCCAGATTGCCATCGGCCAGGCCGCGGTCACTGACCACGATACGGTGCGGGATGCCAATCAGTTCCATGTCAGCAAACTTGATGCCCGGGCTGGTTTTCTTGTCCCGGTCATCGAGCAGCACTTCAAAACCGGCAGCCGTCAGTTCGGCATACAGTTTGTCGGTGGCTTCGCGTACTTGCTCGTTGTCATAGCGCAGCGGTACCAGGGCGATCTGGAACGGTGCCAGGGCGTCGCTCCAGATGATGCCTTTTTCGTCGTTGTTCTGCTCGATGGCAGCGGCAACCACGCGCGATACGCCAATGCCGTAGCAACCCATGTCCAGGGTGATCGGCTTGCCGTTCTCGCCCAGCACTTCGCACTTCATCGCCTTGCTGTACTTGTTGCCCAGCTGGAAGATGTGCCCGACTTCGATGCCGCGCTTGATTTCCAGGGTACCTTTGCCGTCCGGGCTTGGGTCACCGGCCACCACGTTACGCAGGTCGGCCACGGTCGGAACCGGCAGGTCACGCTCCCAGTTCACGCCGAAGTAGTGCTTGTCATCGATGTTGGCGCCGATACCGAAGTCACTCATCAGCTCGACCGAACGGTCGATGATGATCGGCAGCGGCAGGTTCAGCGGGCCGAGGGAACCGGCACCGGCGCCAATGGCGTCGCGCAGTTCGGCATCGGTGGCCATGACCAGCGGGCTGGCCACGCCAGGTTGCTGGGCCGCCTTGATTTCGTTGAGTTCGTGGTCGCCACGGATCACCAGGGCGATCAGCTTGCCTTCTTCTTCGGCGCGCACGATCAGGGTCTTGATGGTCTTTTCAATCGGCAGATTGAATTTTTCCACCAGGGCCGCGATGGTCTTGGTCTCTGGCGTGTCTACCAGGCGCAGTTCTTCAGCCGGTGCGGCGCGGGACGTTTCCCGTGGCACGGCTTCGGCTTTCTCGATATTCGCCGCGTAATCGGAACCGTTGCTGAACACGATATCGTCTTCGCCGGATTCGGCCAGCACGTGGAACTCGTGGGAGCCGGCGCCGCCGATGGAACCGTTGTCCGCTTCAACCGGGCGGAATTTCAGGCCCAGGCGCGTGAACACGTTGCAGTAGGCGGTGTGCATGCGGTCGTAGGTGGCCTGCAAGGACGCCTGGTCTGCGTGGAACGAATACGCGTCCTTCATGATGAATTCGCGGCCGCGCATCAAGCCGAAGCGTGGGCGGATTTCATCACGGAACTTGGTCTGGATCTGATACAGGTTCAACGGCAGCTGCTTGTAGCTGCTGAGCTCGTTGCGCATCAGGTCGGTGATCACTTCTTCATGGGTCGGGCCGGCGCAGAAGTCGCGGCCATGACGGTCCTTGAAGCGCAGCAACTCAGGGCCGTACTCTTCCCAGCGCCCGGATTCCTGCCACAGCTCAGCCGGTTGGGTGCTCGGCATCAACACTTCCAGAGAGCCGGCGGCGTTCATTTCTTCGCGAACGATGGCTTCGACCTTGCGCATCACCTTCAAGCCCATGGGCAGCCAGGTGTACAGGCCGGAGGCCAGTTTGCGGATCATACCGGCGCGCAGCATCAGCTGATGGCTGATCACAACCGCGTCGGAAGGCGTTTCTTTCTGTGTGGCGAGCAAATATTGACTGGTACGCATGGTAGGCCGTTGTCGGTTGCTTGGACTTGAAATGACTTGGGATTGTACGGGCGGTTGTCGCTGGAGTACAGGCGTGAGGTCGTGGCGGTGTTTCTGTTGAAGTAGAGCCTGTGTGGGAGCTGGCTTGCCTGCGATAGCGGTGTTGGATTCACCATCGCTATCGCAGGCAAGCCAGCTCCCACATTGACTGAGTCAGGTCAGTCTTCTGCGGGAGGATTCAATCGCGCCCGTCGGCTTTCCTGAAACCAGTGCAGCGCAATCAGGAACAGCGTCGGCACACCCAGCAGGCAGGTGATGATGAAGAAGTTGTGATAGCCGAACTTCTCCACCATCACGCCCGAGTAGCCACCAATCAGGCGCGGCAGCAACAGCATGATCGAGCTGAGCAGCGCGTATTGGGTGGCGGAGAACTTGAGGTTGGTCAGGCTCGACAGGTAGGCGACAAACGCCGAAGTAGCCAGGCCCGAACTGAAGTTATCCAGGGAGATGGTGAAGATCAGCATCTGCAGGTCGGGGCCCATGTCGGCGAGCATCACGAACAGCAGGTTGGTGGCCGCCGAGGCAATGCCGCCGATAAACAGGATCGGCAGGATGCCGAAGCGCACGATCAACAGGCCGCCCATACCGGCGCCGAGCAGGGTCATGATCAGGCCGAAGATCTTGCTGACCCCGGCGATCTGGTCCTTGGTAAAGCCCTGGTCGATGTAGAACACGTTGGCCATCACGCCCATCACCGTGTCGGACATGCGATAGGTCGCAATCAGCCCGAGCAGCAGCAGCGCCTGCCAGCGATAACGCAGGATAAAGTCGTTGACCGGCGTCAGCACCGGCGCCAAACCTCGGCGGCCCATGGCCGAGAGGCACAGGGTGGTGAGGATGATGTACAGGATGGCGCGCAGGAACGCGCGGTCTTCCATCAGCAGCTCCCACAGGCTCACGCCGTGGAACAGCACGCTGGCGAAATCGGTGTTGTACAGCTGGGTGAACATCGCCGGGACCGACACCAGCAGCACGATCAGCACAAATACGGAAACAAGCTGATGTGCAAAGCTGTAGCGCCCGGCCTGCAGTTGGGTGCGCAGTGGTACGTCGGGTTCACGCATGAAGAAGGTGGTCAGCAGCGCCGGGATCATCAGCACGCCGAACAGCACGTAAGTGCCGGTCCAGGCCGAGTGCTTATAGTTGAAGCCGGTGGAACCGAAGCCTTCGGCAAAGAACAGCGCGCCGGCGGTGGCCAGCAGGGCGGCGATGCGGTAGCCGGACATATAGCTGGCAGCCAGTGCGGCCTGGCGGCTGTCGTCGGCGATTTCCAGGCGATAGGCGTCTACCGCGATGTCCTGGGTGGCCGAGGCGAAGGCTACGATGACGGCAATGGCGATCAGCCAGGACAAGTGCTTTTGCGGGTCGCAGAAGCCCATGCCGATCAACCCGAGGATCACCAGCGTCTGGGCAAGTACCAGCCAGGAGCGACGTCGTCCCAGTTTGCCGAGCAGCGGCAGGCGCCATTGATCGAGCAGCGGCGACCAGACCCATTTAAATGCGTAGGCCAGGCCGATCAGGCTCGCATAGCCGATGGTCTCGCGGGCCACACCGGCCTCGCGCAACCACACGGAAAGCGTCGAAAACACCAACATGTAAGGCAAGCCGGCGGCGAAGCCGAGCAACAACAGGACTAACGTCGAAGGGCTGGCATAGGCGGCGAGCGCGGCGCGCCAGGTTTTACGGGGCATGGGCTGGAGTCTGCCTCAGATTTGCGGAAACAAAGCGCGCACTCTAACCGCTGTGCTCTACCGGGCGCCAGCCATGACGCTGAATATCAACGCGATTATTCAGGATACTGACGCCTTCGCTGCGCAAACGCGCACGTTGTTCGTCGCCTGAAGCACTGCCCACCGGCAGACTTATCCGACCACCGGCACCCAATACCCGATGCCAGGGCAGGCGGGTGCCCTCGGGAAGCTGGCTCAATGTACGCCCGACCCAGCGGGCGGCCCGGCCCAGTCCGGCCAGGTGCGCCAATTCGCCGTAACTCACCACGCAACCTTCGGGCACTTGCGCCAGGGTCAGGTACAAGGCCGTGCGGCGCATGTCTGCGGGGCTTTGGGGGGCGTCTTCGGGTGTGTGGGGTGTGGGCATCGCCGCGTCTTTATAAAGAGGTGTTTTTGTAAGAAACGTCTGTAATCATTCCGTTGAGAATTGAACTCAATATAAATCCTTGAGTCAGTCCAAGCTATCTAACACGATAACGCCCCTTTTTCGCCATTTTCGAGCCTCGAATTCGCTTATGTTGTCCAGAACCCTGCTCTGCCTTGCTGTTCTCAGCGCCTCCACGCCCCTGCTCGCCGACACCATATGGTTGAAGAACGGTGACCGCCTGACCGGCAAGATCAAAGTCTTCGACGGTGGCAAATTGCTGATTCAGACCAATTACGCAGGGGCCATCCCGGTGGACTGGAAACAGGTCAAGACCCTGGAAAGCGACCAGGAACTGCTGGTCAAGCAGGACGCTTACACCGGTGAAAAAGCCAAATCCCTGAAAGCGGCGGAGGATGGCAAGGTCACCCTGACCAATGGCGAAGCGCCGAAAACCGTGGACTTGGCCAGCATCCAGCAGATCATCAAGCCAAAGCCTGTGATCGAAGACCTGGTGTGGAAGGGCAATGTCGACCTGGCACTGGACTACAAACGCGCCGACAAGGACACCAACGACTACGACATCGACTTCAAGACCACCGCCCGTCACGGCCAGTGGCGGCATACCGCCCAGGGCGAATACAACCGCGAGTTCCAGGATGACGTGACCACCACCGACAACTGGTCGCTGGAATATGACCTGGACCGCTTCATCACCGAGCATTGGTACTGGCAGGGCCGCTTGACCTACAAGCGTGACAAGGTTGAAGACCTGTCCCGCCAGCGCACCGTCGGTACCGGCCCTGGCTACCAGTTCTGGGACGATGAGCTGGGCGCGTTCTCCCTCGGCTCGCTGGTCAACCGCACCGATTACCAGTATTCGGACGATCGCAAGAGCAACTTCTATTCCCTGGCCATGAAGTGGAGCTACAACCGCTACCTGGTGGGCAAGACCGTGGAGTTCTTCACCAACGGTGAAGTGGGCAAACCGCTGGCCGGGCCGTCCGATTACTCCCTGGATGCGGAAATGGGCCTGCGCTACAAAGTCACCGAGTGGGCGTCGCTCAACCTCAAGGCCGAGCGTGACCTCATTAATGGCGAATCGCAAAGCAGCCTGGACAAGACCCGTTACACCGCAGGCTTCGGCGTCGCCTGGTAAAACAGCCCGGTAAAACCAGCAACGGGCACTCTGGCAACCCGCGCCGATATTGATTACCTTGTGTTGAGATTCATTCCCATAGACGCCATAGGCTGTGGGCGGCTGAACACCCGAGGAGTCATACCGTGAGCACGCAGGTTGCCAAGAACGCCCGAGAGCTGTTGCTCAAGGAATACCGTGGAGCGCTCTCCACATTGTCCAAAGCCATGCCGGGTTTTCCCTTCGGCTCAGTGGTGCCGTACTGCCTCGACGCGCAGGGCCAGCCGATCATCCTGATCAGCCGCATCGCCCAGCACACCCACAACCTGCAAAAAGACCCCAAGTGCTCGCTGCTGGTGGGTGAGCGCGAGGCGGATGACGTGCAAGCGGTAGGGCGCCTGACCTACCTGGCCGAAGCCGAAAAGCTTGAGGATGAGGCGGCGATTGAAGCCGCCGCCGAGCGCTATTACCGCTACTTCCCGGATTCGGCCAACTACCACAAGGCCCACGATTTCGACTTCTGGGTGCTCAAGCCGGTGCGTCACCGTTACATCGGCGGCTTTGGTGCGATTCACTGGGTTGACCAGCTCACCCTGGCCAACCCGTTTGCGGGCCAAGCCGAGCGCAGCATGATCGAGCACATGAACAGCGACCACACCAAGGCCATCGCCCACTATGTGGAGCTGACCGGCCTGCCGACCACTGAACCTGCGCAATTGGCCGGTATCGACAGCGAGGGCATGCACCTGCGTATCGGCCAGTCCTTGTATTGGCTGCCGTTTGCCGAGCCTTGCAACACGCCGACACAAGTGCGCGAAGCCTTGGTTTCATTGGCTCACGCCGACGTCTGGCCGAAAAAAGAAGCCGTCAGCGCTTGAATTCACGAAACGGCGACGTCATCTAAGGTGGACTGGCAAGGCATTCTTGCGTTGAGGAACCATTTGATGCGCCCTTTTTTATTGCTCTTTCTGCTGTTCCCGGTGTTGGAGCTGTTCGTATTCGTTCAAGTCAGCAGTGCCATCGGGTTTTTCCCGGCGTTGCTGTTGATCATTCTCGGCTCGATGCTCGGCGTGCTGGTGCTGCGCGTCGCCGGCCTGGCCACGGCGCTGCGTGCCCGTGAAAGCCTGAACCGCGGCGAACTGCCTGCACAGACCATGCTTGAAGGCCTGATGATGGCCTTGGCCGGTGGTCTGTTGATCCTGCCGGGTTTTATCAGCGATGTGGTCGGCCTGGTCATGCTGCTGCCGTTCACCCGCAAGCTGTTGGCCGGCAAGATGCGCCAGCGTGCCGAAGAAGCGGCGATCCGCCAGCGTGCGTTTGCCGACGACCTGCAACCCCGTGGCGGCCCGGCTCCGCGCCAGCCGTTGGGGCGTGAAGGGGATGTGATCGAAGGCGAGTTCGAACACCGCGACAGCAAATAACCGCATGACCTGCACGGCGCCTTTGGGTGCCGTGTTGCTTTTGCCGCCCGGCATTCATAAAAAATTTCCGTCGCGGCCTCTTGTAATAAGCTTATGCGCCCTTATGTAACGGTCACCGCAAGGTTTCTGGTGGCGACATCAGACAGACTTCCGCGTCTTGCTTGGCGAGGCGCGACCGGCACCGCCGGAATACAACTTGCCGGTATCGATACCGGCCGATGAAAAACACAATTAGGAGAGATCGACAATGAGCAAGCTTCGTCCTCTGCACGACCGCGTCGTAATCCGTCGCAGCGAAGAAGAAAAGAAAACCGCTGGCGGTATTGTTCTGCCAGGTTCGGCTGCTGAAAAAGCCAACCACGGTGTGATTCTCGCTGCAGGCCCGGGCAAGACGCTGGAAAACGGTCAAGTACGTGAGCTGGCCGTAAAAGTGGGTGACAAGGTTGTTTTCGGCCCTTACTCCGGCAGCAACACTGTGAAAGTCGACGGCGAAGACCTGCTGGTCATGGCTGAGAACGAAATTCTCGCCGTTCTGGAAGACTGATTCCCCGCTCATTTTCCCGTTACTACAAAGTATTTAAGGAATATCGATCATGGCTGCTAAAGAAGTTAAATTCGGCGATTCCGCCCGCAAAAAAATGCTCACCGGCATCAACATCCTGGCTGACGCGGTAAAAGCGACCCTGGGCCCTAAAGGCCGTAACGTGGTTATCGAGAAGAGCTTCGGCGCTCCGACCATCACCAAGGACGGCGTTTCCGTAGCCAAAGAAATCGAACTGGAAGACCGTTTCGAAAACATGGGCGCGCAGCTGGTCAAAGACGTTGCCTCCCGTGCCAACGATGACGCAGGCGACGGCACCACCACCGCTACCGTACTGGCTCAAGCCATCGTCAACGAAGGCTACAAGGCCGTCGCTGCCGGCATGAACCCGATGGACCTCAAGCGCGGCATCGACAAGGCGACCATCGCCATCGTTGCTGAGCTGAAAAAGCTCTCCAAGCCATGCGCCGACACCAAGGCTATCGCTCAGGTAGGCACCATCTCCGCCAACTCCGACAACTCCATCGGCGACATCATTGCCGAAGCCATGGAAAAAGTCGGTAAAGAAGGCGTGATCACCGTTGAAGAAGGCACTGGCCTGGAAAACGAACTGTCGGTTGTAGAAGGCATGCAGTTCGACCGTGGCTACCTGTCCCCGTACTTCGTCAACAAGCCTGAGACCATGGTTGCCGAGCTGGACAGCCCGCTGATCCTGCTGGTCGACAAAAAGATCTCGAACATCCGCGAAATGCTGCCAGTGCTGGAAGCCGTTGCCAAAGCCGGCCGCCCACTGCTGATCGTTTCCGAAGACGTTGAAGGCGAAGCCCTGGCGACTCTGGTTGTGAACAACATGCGTGGCATCGTTAAAGTCGCCGCCGTCAAGGCCCCAGGCTTCGGCGACCGTCGCAAGGCCATGCTGCAGGACATCGCTGTTCTGACCGGCGGTACCGTTATCTCCGAAGAGATCGGCCTGAGCCTGGAAAGCGCCACCCTGGAAAACCTGGGTAGCGCCAAGCGCGTGACCATCTCCAAAGAAAACACCATCATCGTTGACGGTGCTGGCGTTGAGCAGGACATCCAGGCTCGCATCACTCAGATCCGTGCCCAGGTTGCCGAAACCTCGTCCGACTACGACCGTGAAAAACTGCAAGAGCGTCTGGCCAAGCTGTCTGGCGGCGTTGCAGTGATCAAGGTTGGCGCCGGTTCCGAAGTTGAAATGAAAGAGAAGAAAGCCCGCGTTGAAGACGCCCTGCACGCAACCCGTGCAGCCGTTGAAGAAGGCGTGGTACCTGGCGGTGGCGTTGCACTGATCCGTGCTCTGGAAGCCCTGGCTGACCTGACCGGCGACAACGCTGACCAGAACGTCGGTATCGCTGTTCTGCGTCGTGCCGTTGAAGCACCGCTGCGTCAGATCGCTGCCAACTCCGGCGACGAGCCAAGCGTTGTGGTCAACGAAGTCAAGAACGGCAAAGGTAACTACGGTTACAACGCTGCGACTGGCGAATACGGCGACATGATCGAAATGGGCATCCTGGACCCTACCAAGGTGACTCGTTCCGCGCTGCAAGCAGCAGCCTCCATCGGTAGCCTGATCCTGACTACCGAAGCTGCAATCGCCGACAAGCCAAAGGCTGAAGGCGCAGGCGGTGGCGGTATGCCTGACATGGGCGGCATGGGTGGCATGGGCGGCATGATGTAACCCAGCCTTACCCGGCTATTAAAAAGCCCCGCCTGCAGTGATGCAGGCGGGGCTTTTTTGTATTCAAAAATGTAGGAGAACCAATGTGGGAGCGGGCTATATCTGTCTCAACCCAATGTACGGCGCCGCAACAGCTTCCTGAAGGTCATGCCCCGCGCCAGGGTTACTTGGGCAGCCGGCACAAGTGCCACGGGTTGCGGTGCAGCAGCTTGGTTGAGTGAGCCAGGGCCAGGCAGGTGCGCGAGTTTCTCAACGCCGGCGGCTCGGGGCCACCTCCGGGGTGGTGGGGTAAGGAGCGCATCCTGCGCCGTTGGCCGACGTGCCGTATTGGCGGTGTGATCGCCAGCGTGTTTGTCTTCCATCCGTGGTGATGGCTTGTCCGTAACCGCCAGGCGCGAGGCTGACGCATTACCGGGCACGAATGCGCCGGCAACGATGCACAGCGACAGCATCAAGGTGGGCAAATGCTTCTTACGGGGATGCATGAAAGGGCTCTCCAACCGGGGATTCAGTTGGCGAGGTTACGGGCGATGGGATGGCTTGGCTGTCACAGGCTGTAACAGCGCTCTAAAGAGGGCGCAACGGCAGTACCAGGCTCATGCGTGCGCCGCCCAGCGGGCTGCGGGTTACCGACAACTCACCGTGATGCCACTGGGTTGCGCGCTTGGCCAGCGCCAGGCCGAGGCCGAAGCCACTGGGCTCGTCGCCGCCCATGGCCAGCCGCACGAAGGGCTCGAAAATCTTTTCACGGTTCTCCGCCAATATGCCGGGGCCGTCATCGTCGACATGCAGCACCAAGTGCTGCTCACCCTGATAAGTGGCGCTCACGCACACTCGATCACGGGCATAGGTGATGGCGTTGCTCAAGAGGTTGCGCACGATCAGGTGCAGCAGGGCGCGGTCGCCGATCAGTTCAAGCTGTGCAGGCTCGGTTTCCAGGCTCAATTGGCGATGGTGCCCGTCCAGCAACGCGAACTCCTGGTGCAGCCAGTCACGCAGGTTGATGGGCTCATGCTGCAAATCAGTGGGCGCGCCGGCCATCCGCGCAAAGGCGAGGCTGGCGCGAACCAGGGCTTCGAGTTCTTCGACATCGGTTTGCAAGCGCTCTTGCAGGCGCGCGCGGATCGGCGGGTCTTCACTTTTGCTCAGCAACGTAAGGGCGAAACGCATACGCGCCAGCGGCGTGCGCAGTTCGTGGGAAACAGCCTGAGAAACTTCGCGGTGGCGTTCGCTCATGGCGCTGATGTCCCGCGCATGCTGTTGCAAGGTCAGCAGCAACGGCGTCCATTCTTTGCCCAGAGCCGGCAGCATGACGTTTGGGGTGCGTGCCAGGGTGCCCAGGCAGTTGTTGAGCGTGGCCAGGTCCTTGTTATGCCGCCGGTACGCGCGCAAACCGAAGGCCAGCAGCAGCAACACCGGCAAGCCTGCGACACAGGCGGTGATCCAGAAAATCGGGAATTTCAGCAGGTCCTTGACCTCGGCGCTTCCCCACATAGGGCCGAATCGGATCACGGTATCGTCGTCCAGCGGGAAGTAACTGATGTCTTCGTCGCTGTTCAGCGCCGGCTGCTGGTGTTCGAGCATGACCATGGCTTCGGGCGGCAATTCGACGTCGTCATACGGAATCAGCTCTACCGGGTACTGGAAGTGCGCGCGCAGGATGTCCATGCGCGCTTCACGCTTCTCGGCAGGCACGCCTTTAAGCTGTTCGGCCACCAGGTAGCCCGGACCGGCCATCAAGCGCAAAAAGCTGTCTTCGCCGACAAACACCGAGGCGTTGGTGCACAGCCACAGCAGATAAAGGGTCAGGCTCGTCCAGCCCGCGCCCGCCACGGCCACCATCCAGGGGCGCAGTTTAAACATGCTGGGCCGCCTGGGGGATTTCGACAAACAGGTAGCCTTGGGCCGTGATGGTCTGGATGGTCACCGGGCAGGCCAGGCTCATCAGCTTTTTGCGCAGGCGCGACACACGCATATCAATCGAGCGGTTAAGCCCGTCGTATTCCAGGCCGCGCAAGCTTTGCAGAAGTTTCTCGCGGGTCAGCAACACGCCACTGTGGCGGGCGAAAATCGCCAGCAATTCGAACTCGGCCACCGAGAACTGCAACGGCGTGCCGTCGAGCCAGGCGAAATGACTGTTGAGGTCCAATCGAAACGCGCCCCACTGATAAGACGCGTTGGGCGCCTGGCGGTGACGGCGCAGTAATGAACGCACCCTGGCCAGCAACAGCAGCGGGTCGACCGGCTTGACCACGTAATCGTCGGCGCCCACGTGGAAACCGGTCAATTGCTCGGCGTTTTCATCCAGCGCGGTCATCATCAGGATCAGCCCGGGGTAGCTGTCGCGAATCTGGCGGCACAGGGTAAACCCGTCGATGCCCGGCAACATGACATCGAGGATCAACAGCGCCGGTTTTTCCTCAAGAATGCGCTGTGCGGCGCGATCTCCACGGTGCTCCACGGCGACGGTAAAACCTTCGGCGCGCAAGAACTCGGCCGTCAGCGCGGCCAATGGGCGGTCATCTTCGATCAGCAACAGGGAGTCGGACATGCAAGGGCGCCATCGCCGGAGGATGGCGCAAGTGTCACGCCCTTGCCCTGTGGTAGGCAAGGGCCAGAGCGCAGCTGTCAGCGTACGCTGATCGCAGGGGGCACTTCCTTCGGCGCCTTCCAGCTCAGCAATTGTTGTGTGTAGCCATAGCTGGCCGCTTGGTAGTAGGTGATGGCGCGTTGTATCAACGGATCATCACTGCCCACGCGTAACTCCTGGCTTTCACCCAGGGCTTGATCGTGGCGACGCAGGCCCTGGCGTGGGCTTAAAATGGCCAGGTCCTTGCCGTCAAACAGCCCCAGATACTGGTAGTTGCCGACCACCACGCGCGGTGGCAACGGGTTGTCCTGCAACAGGTTGCGGCCAAAGAAGGTCGACTCGTAGCTCAGGTTGATCAGGCCCAGCAAGGTCGGCGCAAGGTCGATCTGGCTGGACAGTTGTGCGGTTTCCCGCGCTTCGATCAGCTTGGGTGCATAGATGAACAGCGGGATCTGGTAGTTGGTGATCGGCAAGTCTTCCTTGCCTGCACTGCCGGCGGTGTGGTCGGCGACGAACACGAAAATCGTGTTATCGAACCAGGGCTTCTGGCGTGCCGCTGCGAGGAACTCGCCAATAGCGTGGTCGGTGTATTTGACGGCGCCGTCACGGCCTTTACCGGACTTGATATCAATGCGCCCGTCCGGGTAGGTGTAGGGGCGGTGGTTGGACGTGGTCATCAGTTGCAGCAGGAAGGGCTGCTGCTTGGCGTAGTCGGCGTCGGCAAGTTTCAGGGTTTGCCGGTAGAGGTCTTCATCAGCCATGCCCCAGGCGTTCTTAAACGAAATTTCCGCTTCAGGCACACTGCTCTGGTCGACGACCCGATAACCGTTGCCGCTGAAAAACGCGTTCATATTGTCGAAGTAACCGCGCCCGCCGTAGACGAACACGCTGTCGTAACCGACGGCACCGAGTTGCTGGCCAAGGCTTGCGAAACCGCTTTCACGGCCGATGCGCTTGACGATCGAGCGGCCGGGCGTGGGTGGAATCGCCAATGTGATCGCTTCCAGCCCACGGTCAGTGCGGGTGCCGGTGGCATAGAAGTTATTGAAGTACAGGCTTTGTTTACGCAGCGCATCAAGGTTGGGCGTCAGGTTGTTCTCATCGCCATTGCTGCCCATGTATTTGGCGCTGAAGCTTTCGATGGTCACCAGCACGATGTTGGGTTTACGCAATGTGCCTGGGTTGTCGATAGTGCGGCGGATATCCAGCGGGTCTGTGCCGATAAAGCGCGCATTGGGTTCACTGAGTTCTGCGCGCAGTTGTTTGGCGACAACCTCGGTTGGCAGGCTTTTGTAGAACTGCGTGTAATCGAGTTCGTTATTGCGAAAGGCGGCAAAAAATTGGTAGGGGCCGTTGCTCGCCAATTCGTTCATATAGGCATTGCCGCCTTGGGCACGCGGGCTGTTCTGGCTGATCAATTGCACACTCAAACCGGCGGCTACCAACAGGCACAGGGCATTCAGCAAGCGGCCGCGCATTGGCGGGAGCGGGGCGTTCATCGTCGTATTGAACGGCTTGCGCAGGGCCAGGCTCAATACTATCGCCAGCATCGCTAACAAACTGAGCAGTTTGCCGATCGGGTAGGACTCCAGCAGGTTGTTCAACACCTCCTTGGAATACACCAGGTAGTCGACGGCGATGAAGTTGAAGCGCACACCGAATTCATCCCAGAACAACCATTCAGCGACCGCAGTGAACAGCATGGCGAAGACGCTAACGGTGAGCACCGCTTGCAGGAACCAGCGATGGCCGCGACGGCGCCACAGCGCGGGCGGGCACAGCAGCAGGTACAGGCCCAGCGGCAAGGCGGCATACACCAGGAAGCTCAGGTCATAGAGCAAACCCACGCCAAACACCGGCAGCAAATTGCCGCCGACTTCATCCAGATGAGTGATCAGCAGCACGCTGCGGGTCAACAGGAAAATCACCAGCCAGGTTGTGGTGACGAGCAGCAGAAAACGCATAGGCGCGTTTTTGAGAAACCCCATGTCCATATTCCTTATATCGATGGGCGAGATGTTCAACCTGGCACTGTAGTTAGTGTGTGAAGCTATAGTGAAAAACTTGTTGGAATATGTAATTGGTTGAAAACCTTTATCGGCATGGCTCCAAGGTCTATCCCTGAGCCACACTTGGCCTTAAGCTGCGCGAGCCAACAAGGCCGTTACCGCGTACGGAGACACTGCCCATGCGAATTTTATTGGTTGAAGACAACCGCGATATTCTGGCCAACCTGGCCGATTACCTGGGGCTAAAGGGCTACACCGTGGACTGTGCGCAGGACGGTTTGTCGGGCCTGCACCTGGCCGCCACCGAGCATTACGACCTGATCGTGCTCGACATCATGCTGCCCGGTATCGATGGCTACACGCTGTGCAAACGCCTGCGCGAAGACGCCCGCCGCGACACGCCGGTGATCATGCTCACCGCCCGCGACCAATTGGATGACCGGCTGCAGGGCTTCAAGTCCGGCGCCGATGACTACCTGCTCAAACCCTTTGCCTTGTCCGAGCTGGCCGCGCGCATCGAAGCCGTGCTGCGCCGTGCCCAGGGTGGCGGGCGCCGTGCCCTGCAAGTCGGTGATTTGAGCTACGACCTGGATACCCTGGAAGTCACCCGCGAAGGGCGCTTGCTCAAGCTCAACCCGGTGGGCTTGAAGCTGCTCGCGGTGCTGATGCAAAAAAGCCCGCACGTACTGCGCCGCGAAATCCTCGAAGAGGCCCTGTGGGGCGACGACTGCCCGGACAGCGACAGCCTGCGCAGCCACGTTCACCAATTGCGCCAGGTAATCGATAAACCCTTCGCCAAGCCGTTGCTGCAAACGGTGCACGGTGTGGGTTATCGCCTGGCCGAGGGCCGTGATGGAGTTTAAGCAAAGCCTTGCCCAGCGGATCATCATCGCTTTTGCGCTGATGAGTGCGCTGGTGGCGGGGGCCTTCGCCATGGGCATCGTTGCGACTGTGCACCTGGTGGAAGAAAAACTGATTTCGGCCGGCCTGGGCGGCGACCTGCAGCGCCTGTTGTTGATGGACAGCGTTGAGGACTGGAGCCACCGGCCCGAGCCCGACCAGCTGTTTTACTTCAGCGGCGGGCCTGGAGATTTCGAGCTGCCCAAAGACCTGCGGCACCTGGAACCGGGGTTTCACGAAGTATTCCGCGAAGCGCTGTCGTACCACGCCATGGTTGAAGTGGTGGATGGCCGACGGTATGTGTTGCTGCAAGACCAAAGCGATTTCGAAGAACGTGAGCGCGTGCTGTTTGCCGTGGTGCTGGTGGGCTTTGTGCTCAGCCTGGCGCTGGCGGTGTTCCTCGGTTGGGTGCTGGCCCGCAAGGTGATGGCGCCGGTGGTGCGTCTGGCCCGCCAGGTGCGCCATCGTGACCAATTGCTGGGCTTGGCGCCGCCGCTGGCGCCGGACTACGCCGCCGATGAAGTCGGCGAGCTGGCCGTGGCGTTCGACGCCACCCTGGGCCGCCTGCGTGCGGCCTTGTCCCGTGAGCAATTGTTTACCAGCGACGTCAGCCACGAACTGCGCACGCCCTTGATGGTATTGGCCAGCTCCTGCGAACTGCTGCTGGAAAACCCGGCCATTGACCAGCGTGGTCGCAACCAGGTGCTGCGAATCGCCCGTGCGTGTGAAGAGATGCGCGAGCTGGTGCAGACCTTCCTGATGCTGGCGCGTGCCCAGCACGATGATTCCGGCATGTCGGCCCAAGTCAACCTGACCCAGGTGGCCGAAGATCTGCTCGGCATCTGGCGCGGGCCCATCGAGCAAAAAGGCCTTGAGTTGATCTTCAGCCCGGGAAACCCGTTGGACACTCGCTACAACACCACCTTCTTGCATGCGGTGATGGGCAACTTGCTGCGCAATGCGTTGCACTACACCGAGCAGGGCTTTATCCGCCTGACACTCGAACCCAGCGGCTTTGTGGTGGAGGACACCGGGGTCGGCATTCCCGAAGACAAGCGTGAAGCGATGTTCGAGCCCTTTGTGCGCGGCAGCGAGAAGCGTGGCGAAGGCCTTGGCCTGGGTTTGTCGCTGGTGCAGCGCATTTGCGAGAGCCAGGGCTGGAGCGTCAGCCTGAGCACCATGGAGCCCAATGGCTGCCGTTTTCATGTGGAGTTGAGCCAGGTCAAACCCTGAAAGTAGACCTGGCCGCTATCCTGCCAGAGAACCCGCTAAATCGGCGAAGATGGCCCCATGCTATTGCTTGTGTCTGTAAAGTCTTGAAATGTATGGGATTGGACAGGACAAGTTTTTCACAACGGGTTGACCTGTTGATCACAGTTTGCTGCTTAAGGTTGTAGGCATCAGCTACTGGAGATCCGTTGATGTCTACCCCGATCAAGCTCGATTTTTCCGAAAAGTACGACGATCAGCACGCGCAGAATTATTTGCTCAAGCATCAGGACAATCTGGCTCGCCGGCTGTCCCACAAACGCGACGAGCAATTGGCGCGCGGTGCGCTGGCCATGGCCGGCGAGCCGGGCCTGGTGCTGGACCTGCCTTGCGGTGCCGGGCGGTTCTGGCCATTGTTGGCGGAGAAGCCCAACCGTGTGATTATCGGCGCTGACAATTCGGAGTCGATGTTGAAGGTCGCCACCGTTGCCCAGCCGGCGGAGGTGGTGAAGCGGGTACGGCCTTTGCACACGTCTGCCTTTGATATCGATTTGCCCGATAACGCGGTCGACAGTATTTTTTGCATGCGTTTGATGCACCACATTGGTGATCCGGCGCACAGGCTGGCAATACTGAAAGAATTTCAGCGGGTTACCCGCGACAGCGTGATTATTTCGTTGTGGGTGGATGGCAATTTCAAGGCTTGGAAACGCAAGCGCGCCGAAGCCAGGCGTCGCAAGAAAGGTGAGCAGGAAGGTTACCAAAACCGGTTTGTGTTACCGGCTGCTACTGTCGAGGCAGAATTTGAGCAAGCCGGTTTCCGGGTCCAGGAATCCCTGGACTTCATGCCGCTCTACGCCATGTGGCGAGTCTATGTATTGCGTAAGAGGTAACAGGATGGCAGTTGAGTGCGTATCAGGCAGTCACGTAGCTCCCGAAGAACGATTTGATTTTTTCTGGCGCCAGCAGGGCGAATGGGTCGAGGAACCCAACCGCCGACGCGGTGGTGAAAGCGGTGTGCAGCGAGTCGTGAGCCCGAATGGCCGCTTGCTCTACAGCAAACGCCAGACCGGGCATATTTACCGCAGTTGGCTTCACCCGTTCGGACGCCCGACCGTGTTGCGCGAACGTGACGCCCTCAAAGGTCTGCGTTCGCTGGATGTACGCGTTCCGGAACTGGTGTTCTGCGGCGCGCGCCGTGACCCCGAGCACCAATGGAAAGCCTTGTTGGTGACGGCGTCCCTCGACGGTTTCGACGAGATCGAAAACTGGTACGCCGCCGGTGGCCGTGAGCAGTACGGCGAGTTGGTTCACGAGCGCATGCTCAAGGAATTGGCGGGCACCCTGGCACGCATGCACAAGGGGCGCTGGCAACATGGTTGCCTGTATATCAAGCACATTTTTGTACGCGTGACCGGCGAAGGCGACTCGGCCAAGGTGGAAGTGGCGCTGCTGGATTTCGAGAAGTGCCGTCAGCGCCTGACCGCTTATCGGGCCGCCTCCCATGACATGCTGCAATTGCGCCGCCATTCGTCGTGGAACAGTACCGACTGGGAAAAACTCAGCTACTTTTACGAGACGGCGTTTGGCAGCGCTATCAAGGGTTTAAGTAGATGAAGCTAGAAATAGCACGAGGTGTGTTCCTGGTCGGCGCGTTGGGCATTGCAGCCCTGGCGCTGGCTGCGTGGGAACAACCTCGCACACAAGTGCTCAGTGCGGCGCAGGGTAGCGGGCAATGCCTGCTGCCACGTGTTGCCAAGGCCAGTGTGGCGGCCAAACCGGATCATGAGTTGCTGTTGTTCATGTTCGGCATGTCCCAAGGGATGAGGCCGCAGAGTTGAAAAGATTTTACCCCCCGACAAAGGGCCTTGCGACGCGAGGCCCTTTTTTTATCTCAAATGATCAGGTGCAGATGGTTATCCCAAAGCCCGGCCGGCAATTGCAGCGGCTTGGCCACCAACTGCGGCTGGCGGCAATCGTAGAAGCGGCAACGGCCCTGGCCTGAGGTGACGACAAAGCCATCCGCCACCGCGCCTACGCCCGCGCAGTCGGGCAACGGCCCGTCCAGACGCAGCGCACCGCTGTCCATGTCCCAGATAAAAAACCGGTTACCCCGCGGCGCCGTCAGTGCGACCAGACGCAGTTCGCTGTGCACGGCGACGCTGGCGGTGTAATGCCCCATGGCTTGCAGTTGCTCATCGGCTACCGGGAACGCCACGAATGGCTGCCCCGGGTGCTTGATCGCGAGCAACTCGGAGCGCTCCTGGGACGGCCCCATGAACTGCTGCCCGGTGAGGATCGTGCCATCGCTGGCAATCCCCATATGCCGCACGCTGTTCATCTGTTGGCCCAGGGTTTCCTTGCTGATCAGGCTGCCGTCGCGGTGCATCAACACCAGGCTCGGTTCCATGGCGTTGAGGTTCATCTCCACACGGCTTTCGGCTTCGGTGCGAATGCCGCCGTTGGCCACCACCAGGGTTTCGCCGTCGGGCATCCATGACACCTGGTGCGGGCCGATGCCATGGGTGGAGATTTCGCCGCTGTGCACCAGGCGCTCGCCCTCGAATTTGTACACTCCGAGCAGGCCACGGCCGGGGTCGGAGGTGTCGTTCTCGGTGGCGTACAGCCAGTCGCCGCTCTTATGGATGACTGCGTGGCCATAGAAGTGGCGATTGGCATTGGACGTGATGGTTTGCAGCAGCGTGCCAGTACGCAGGTCGATCAGGTAACTCTCGGTGCCTGGGCGACGGGCGACGAACAGTGCAATCGGCAGTGTCGGGTGGTTGATGATGTCATGGCAGCGCTGGCCGACCTGGGTGGCAAACACTTGCGTGCCGTCCAGGCGAAAACCCACGGCGTAGTGCTTGCCGTCCGCGTCATCGCGGGCCGACAGCAGCAGCGGTGCCTGCTTCTTTTGTTTGAACAGCGTCCAGCCACCCAACGTCAGTGCGCTGAGCAGCACACTGCCAACCGCCAAAGCCTGTCGCCTGAGCATCATCAGTCACCGTCGTTGGCGTTAAAGCCCAGTTGGATGCCCAACGCCTTGGCCAGATCACCTTCGTGCAGGCGGTGGACCACGTTGAGGCTGTCGTAAATGTCGTTAAGTTGCTGGCGCCCGGCATCATCGGCCAACAATTCGTTGAGCGTGCGCTGGTTGCTGGCGAACAGCTTGAGCGAGGCGGCGTAAGCGGCGTCGATCTTGTCGGCCAGCGGCTTCTGCTCGGACCCCAACAGGCCGCGCAGGCCTTTGTTGTCGACACCCACCCACACGGTCTGGGCCGCCGCGAGGCTGGCTTGCAGGCTTTGCAGGGACGACTGGCTGCGCCAGGCATCGGCCTGGAACGGTTGCGGGATGCCCTTGGTCTGGCGGCCCATCGGTGTGCCGAGTTTTTTCTTCAAGGTATCCAGTGCGGTGACCTGCACACGCAGCAGATCAGCGATGGCTTCGTGGGAATCGGCGTAGCGCTGGTTCGGGAACTTGGTCATCTGCGCGAGCATGCCGTCGGTGCTGTTCCAGCTGGCCAGGATCTCTTCGGCCAGGGTTTTCTGACGCTCACCAATGGCCACCAGCAGTGGGCAGTAACGGGCTTTCTGGGCTTCGTCGGCGACGTCGGTCTTGGCGTCGTAGAGGATGTATTCGTAAGCCGACAGGCCTTGCACCACTACGCTGGACTTGGCCAGGGCGGCACCGTCGATCTGCGGCTGGGCGCTGACCAGCTGTTCGACCTGGCGACCCACCAGGTTTTTCTTGTCCGGCCAGAACTGCACTTGCCACGAACGGTTGCCCTCGGCCAGCGGGCCGATCAGCAGCGGTTGCAACTCAGCCCAGGCTTTTTGCGCGTGCAGGAAGTCGGCGCGGGCCGTCTCCAGGCTTTCCTTGCCCTGGCAGTAGGCGAGGGCGCTGACTGCCAGCTGGCGGTCAGCTTCAACCCAGCGGCTGTAGGTGGGCAGGATCACTTGCTTGGCGATGGCCGCCGAGGTCACCGCTTGCGGGTCCTGGGGCGAGCAGGCGCCGAGGGCGAGGGCGGCAAGGCTGGTGAACAGCAACTTGGGACGGAACATGTCGAGCTCCCTTCTGTCAGTGTGGCAATGCTTATAAGGAATTCAGGAACGCCAGCAACGCAGCACGCTGCTCGGCATTAAAGGACAACACATGCTGCTGCGCCGCTTGTGCTTCACCGCCATGCCAGAGCACGGCTTCGAGCAGGTTACGGGCGCGGCCATCATGCAAAAACTGGGTGTGACCACTTACGGCCTGCGTCAGGCCAATGCCCCACAACGGCGGCGTGCGCCAGTCGCGGCCGCCGGCCTTGAACTCGCTGCGGTGGTCGGCCAGGCCTTCGCCCATGTCGTGCAACAGCAGGTCGCTGTATGGGCGAATCACCTGGTTGGCCAATTCAGGTTCGGCGGCCGTGGCCGCCGTGGTGAACGTCGGCTTATGGCAACCCTGGCAACCGGCCTGGTAGAACAGGTTTTTACCGGCGAGCACCTGCGGCGTGTTGACGCCACGGCGTGCCGGCACGGCAAGGTTGCGGGTGTAGAACAGCACCAGGCGCAGGATGTTATCGCTGACTTCCGGCTCGCCCTCGGGGCCATTGCCATTGGGCGCCTGTTTGCAGGCGACTTGGGCTTCGGTGCAGTCATCAAAGGGTCTCAGGGACGTGGTGAGGCCCATATCACCAGAAAACGCGTGAACATTTTGTTGATTGAGGTTGGGTTGCCCGGCTTTCCAGCCAAAACGCCCGAGTACGGTTTGGTGCTGCGCGTCATCCCAGACCCAATTGGCGCGACCGACGAGGGCTTCCTTGTCGGCGGTTTTCGCGTCGGTGTTGCGCAGAATGTCGGCATCGCTGATGGCTTCGAGCAGGCCCAGGCCGATCATCGGTGGTGCAATCCGCGCCGAGAAAAGTGTTTCGGGGTGCATCGGGCCGTAGCCCAGCTGGGTGATTTGCAGGTTTGGCTTGCGTAACTCGACCACGCTGCCGTCCTTGAAAGTCACGTTGACGGGCGTGTAGTCGACCCGCACTTTGCCTTCAGGCGCTACGCCCGGCACGGCCATGTCCTGCAATTGGCCACCGTAAACCGGCTCAGGCACCACACCTATCTGCTCGATGAGCCTGGCATCCACAGGCGCAGCCGGAATCGACAGGCGCACCAGCATCGACACCGCATTCGGCGCGTCGGGCAGCGGCGGATGGCCACGGCCGTCCTTGATATGGCAGTTTTGGCAAGCATTGGTGTTGAACAGCGGGCCCAGGCCATCACGCGCGGTGGTGGTGGACGGCGCAATCACCCAGGGGCTGCGAAAGAAGCTGTTGCCGACGCTGAAATCCAGGCGACGGGTGGGTGCCAGGTTGGCCGAAGGCAGGGAAAACGCGTTCTGATCGCGCTTGTTCACCGTCGTCGCGCCGCCCGCCCGTGATTCCCCCGGTTCTGCCTTGGTGAATCTGGGCGCGTCATCGCAGGCAGTCAGGCTCAAGGCCAGCAATGCTGCACACAGACGAAGAGGCGAACGGACCATCGGGTTTCCTGCGGCTAAGGCGAAAAATAAGGCCGCAAAGTCTAACAGGGCAGGGCGGATTGAATAAGAGCAATTATCGTTTGGTGGAATCCGATTCATTCCCGCTAGAATGACCGCACATTTTTTCTGGAGGTGGCCAATGCAGGCTCTCGACGCTTTGCTCAACCGTGTTTCCGTGCCGCGTCTGCTGGAACCGGCGCCGACCCAGGCGCAGCGCGACGTGCTGTTCGCCGCCGCCATGCGCGCGCCCGACCACGGCCAACTGCGCCCATGGCGCTTCCTCACCGTAGAAGGCGCCGCCCGTGAGCAGATGGGCACGCTGCTGGCCGAAGCTGCACGCCTGCAGGACGCCGACGCACCGCAAGCCGCTATCGACAAGGCTCAGAATGGGCCGCTGCGTGCGCCGTTGGTGGTGGTGGTGATAGCGCGGTTGCAAGAGCACTTTAAAGTACCTAAATCCGAGCAACTGCTGGCGGCTGCCTGTGCGGCCCACGGTATTTTGCTGGCGGCGTATGCGCAGGGGATCGGGGCGGTGTGGCGCACCGGTGAGTTGTCCTACTCGGCCCATGTGGCTAAAGGCTTGGGGCTGACGGCGGATGAGGAAGTGATTGGCTTCCTCTATCTCGGTACGCCGCAGAATCCTCCGCGCACGGCGGCCAAGGAAGATGTAGCGGCGTTCGTTCAGGCCTGGACTGGCGTCTGATTGTGGGAGGCTGGCTTGCCCGCGATAACGGCCTGTCAGTCATGGATGTACTGACTGACCCACCGCCATCGCGGGCAAGCCAGCTCCCACAGGGATCTTCATTGTTTTGAGGATCGGGTTTATACCTTGAACTGATCCATCAACTTCATTTGCTGGGTCGCCAACGCATTCAGTTGGCTGCTGATCGCCGCCGACTCGGTGGCCTGGCCGGTGAGGGTTTCGGTCACGGTGCGGATCGCCGAGACGTTGCGGTTGACCTCTTCGGCCACGGCGCTCTGTTGTTCGGCGGCGCTGGCGATCTGCAGGTTCATGTCGCTGATCACCGTGACCGCGTCACTGATCTTGCCCAGTGCCTGCACGGCTTGATGGATCTGCCCGGCATTGCTCTGGGCCTGCTGCTGGCTGGAATGCATGGTCGCCACCACACCACGGGTGCCGCTCTGGATGCGCTCGATCACCAGGCGAATTTCCTCCACCGAGTCCTGAGTCCGTTTGGCCAGGTTGCGCACCTCGTCGGCCACCACCGCAAACCCGCGCCCGCTTTCTCCGGCGCGTGCCGCTTCGATGGCGGCGTTCAGGGCCAGCAGGTTGGTTTGCTCGGCAATGCTGCGGATCACTTCGAGCACCGAGCCGATCTGTTCGCTGTTGACCGCCAGCGCTTCCACTTCGGTCACGGCCTTGCTGACCTCTTCGGCCAACGTGGTGATGTCGCGGGTGCTCTGTTCAATGATCGACATGCCGTCACGCGCCGACTGGTCTGCGCCACGGGCGGCGCTGGCAGCGTTGGAGGCGCTGTTGGCCACATCATGGGCGGTGGCGCTCATTTCATTGGAGGCAGTGGCCACCTGGTCTATTTCGCGGAACTGCACCTGCATGCCTTCGCTGGTCTGGCGGGCAATGGCTGAGGACTGGTCCGCCGTGCCACGTGCTTCTGTAATGCTCTGTTTGATTTGCGCAATGGTCGGTTGCAGCTTGTCGAGGAAGCGGTTGAACCAGTTTGCCAACTCGCCCAGTTCGTCCTTCTTGGCGTAGGTCAGGCGCTGGGTGAGGTCGCCTTCGCCGCTGGCGATGTTTTTAAGCATCGCCGCAACGGTGTTGATCGGCCGGGTCACGCCGGTGGCGGTCAGCCAGATCAGCAGCAGGCCGAGCAAGGCAGCAGCGGCGCCGACCAGCAAGGCTTTGAGCGTGCCCGAGGCCTGGGCTTTGTCGAGCACGTCTTGCAGTTTCAAGGTGTCGGCCAGCATCACGTTCTTGGGCAGTTTGATCACAACGCCCCAGGCCTTGGCGTCGGCAATCGGCTTGACCGGGTACACGGCGCGGATCGTGTCATCTTGCTCACGGATCGTGCGGGTATCGTTGGCCATCAGTTGCACGATTTCCTTGCCTTCACTGCCGAGGGTGTCGATCAGATTCTTGCCGACTTTGTCCGGCTGGCCGCTGTACGCCGCAATCAAACCGGTGCTGGACAGAATCTCCAGGTGCGCCGCGCCGTCGAACAGTTCTTTTTGCGCCGCGTCCGTCATCGCCTGCAGCGTATTGAGCGCCAGATCGATACCGACCACGCCGATGACTTTGCCGTCGACGATCAGCGGCAGCGAAATAGTGGTCATCAGCACCTGCTTGCCGGCCACTTCATCGGAATACGGGTCGAGCAGGCACACCGTGCGTGTGTCCCGTGGGCAGGTGTACCAAATGTTGTAGGGCGTGCCGCTGAGGTTGAGGGAGGTTTTGGTCAGGTCAGCCTCGACCATCACCGTGTTCAGTCCTTCGCCGCCAGCGCGGCTCCAGTAGCTGGCGAAACGGCCTTTTTCATTGGAAACGCGGGTTTTGTCGTTGACGAAGTCGCTGTCTTTGCCATCCAGGCCATTGGGTTCGAATGACAGCCAGATGCCCAGTACCTTGCTGTTGCGCTCAAAGGCGGTTTTGACACTCTGGTTGAGCTCTTCTCGCAAGGCGCCGGGTTCCAGCGCTCGTTTGTTGGCGAGGGCGCGCAGGTCTTTGACGTGATCGGCCAGCGCGGTGACCACCACGAGGTTTTCGCCAAAGGTTTTCTGTAACTGCACCGCCTGTTCGGCGGCCTTGGCTTGCAGCAGGTGTTGAACGTTTTGGGTGAGCATTCGCGAGCTTGAATCGCTGATCAAATGGTCATTCTGATCGGTCTCGTACAGGTTGATACTGATGATCAGCGCTATCACCCCCAGCAGACAAAGGCCCGACAGCAGCACGATTTTCAAGCGGATGGAGAGGGTGTCGAACATAGGTTCACTCGCGATTGGACTCGTTGAAATGCAAGCAGGGCGAGCCAAGTCCATTCGGCGCTATGTCCGGAACATCGGCGTAAATGGATGTTTCATGAGGGAAAGGCGATGAGCGGTCGGAAAAAGACTACACGCCGCGTTATACGGGGGCTGCAAGCCGTTCGGGGCGCGACCAGATCCACAGGTTGCCCAGGCTCATCCCGGCAATCGCCAGGTAGATCGGCCAGCCGTGATCGAGCATCACCAGCATCAGCACGGCGCACAGCAGCATGCTCACGGTGGCGCTGACTTTGGCCCGGCGCGCGATGATCTTGCCATTGCGCCAGTTGAACAGAATCGGTCCGAACAGCCGGTGGTTTTCCAGCCAGGCGCTGAGGCGCGGCGAGCTTTTAGTCGCGGCCCAGGCGGCCAGCAGGATGAATTCAGTGGTGGGCAAACCCGGTATGACAATAGCCACCAACCCAATGCCCAGGCTGACGTAGGCCAGCAGGCCGAAGAGCAACTGGGCGATTTTTGAGGTGGATTGGGTTTTGCCGGTCATGGGTCGGGTGATCACAAAAATCAATTCGAAATAAGTTTCAAATGTGGGAGCGGGCTTGCTCGCGAATACGGTGTGTCAGTCAATAAATTTATTAGCTGAACGACCGCTTTCGCGAGCAAGCCCGCTCCCACATTTGATTGCATTTCAATTCAAGTGTTACGCCAGTTCAGGGGCGCTAGCGTACGCCTGTTCCAGCAGCACGGTGAAGCGCACAAACGCGTCGATGGCACCTTTTTCTGCCGCGGCTTCTTCTTCGGCGCTGAACTCCAGGCCGTCGAGGGTGCGGGTGAAGCGCTTCCAGCCTTCAGCGCGGCCACCGGCCGGCTCGCCCAGGTGACGGGCACCGAAGGTTTCGCTCAGGCCCAGGCCCACGGCGCGCTTGATCAGGAATGCAGCGCCCAGCTTGGAGCCTTCGGACACGAACAGCCAGCCCATGGCTTCGGCTTTGCTCGGGTTTTTTACCGCGCCGGCAACCGGTGCCGGTACTTCGGTTTCCAGGTCGGCCAGGTCGAGTTTGGCGGCCTCGGCGCGGCAGCGCTCAGCCAGGTCCGGGACGATCTTGATCAACTCGGGGTCGTTGTACAGCGCCACCAGTTCCGACTGGAACAGGTACTGCGCCACCACAAAACGGGCGAAGTTGGCTGGGGTTTCAAACGGCGCGTGGGCTTTGACCAGGGCGTCGAGCCTGGTGTGTGGCGCGTGGGTGATCTGGTTCAGGCGCTGGGAGCGCAGGCTTGGGCGTTCTGCGGTAGGAGAAGCGGTCATCGAAAAAATCCTTGAGAAGGGGAGCGCCTGGGGGCTCTAAAGAGAGCTGTTATCAACTAGACGAACAAGAAGACGCGGCACAGTAAAAAAACCTCACCTCGCCGCTGATATAGGGCGGCGAGGTGAGAGCGGCGGTCAGATGTCCCAGATCAGGTTGATCGCGAAGTTGCGACCCGGCTGGGTCAGGCGGTCGAGGTTGGCGGGCGCGGTCACGCCGGCTTCGCCGACGCCGTCGTAGCTGCGCACGTCATCCCAGTTCCAGTACTTCTTGTCGGTGAGGTTGTAGATACCGCCGTTGATGGTCACGTCGTTGGTGACTTTGTAGAAGCCGGTCAGGTCGACCATGCCAAAACCCGGGGTCTTGAACGGCGCGCTGGTGCTGCCATCCGGCGCGTGGAAGGTGGTGCTGTCGACACGGTTCTGTTTCTTCACCAGCGTCCAACTGACCAGCGCGCCGTATTGCTCCTGCTCGTAGCCCAGGCCGAACACGCCTTTAAGCGGGTTGACGCTGTTGAGCGGCTCGCCGTTGTCGTCGTTACGGCCGTAGGTGTAGCCCACCGAACCCTGGGTGTAGAGGCCTTGTGGTGCGCCGAACGCGTCCAGGTTCAGGCGGCCTTTGGCTTCAACGCCCTTGATAGTGGCGTGCTTGATGTTGTTGGCTTCGAAGGTTTGGATGTCGCCGCCGGCGACCGAGGCGTCTTCGTCGATAAAGTCGCGGTACTTGTTGTAGAACACCGCGATGTCGAAGGAGCCCTCGTCGAACTGGCCGCGAATTCCGGTTTCGATGCCCTTGCTGGTTTCCGGCTTGAGGTTCGGATTCGGCTCGACGGTGTAGCCCAGGTTGAGGTTTTCAAAGCGGCCATAAAGCGCCTTGGCCGACGGGGTGCGGAAGCCCTCGGCATATTGGCCGAACCAGGTGTACTGATCGGTCAGCGCATAGGTCAGGCCGAATTTTGGCGTGACGCGGTGCCAGGTTTTTTCTTTGTCGCTGACCGGGTAGGCGCCGGTCGGGTTGACGGTGTTGAGGAATTCCTGGGTCAGCTTGGGCTTGAGCCGGGTGTAGTCGTAACGCACGGCGGGCAGGAAGGTCCATTTGTCCCAGGTGATCTGGTCCTGGGCGAACAGCGAGTAGGTGTTAATGGTCGGGTCCGGGAAGTCGCTGGACTTTTTCACGCTGTCGCCGGCAGACGGGCTGGGCGCGCCGATGGCCGTGCAGCCTGAGCCGACGGCGAGGCAGTAGGCCGAGCCCTCGCGCGAACCGCTGACTTTCTGCTGCTTGAGGGTGGTGCCGTAGGTGACCTGGTGATCGGTTTCACCGAGGCTGAACGCCTTGTCCAACTGAACGTCGAAAACCCACTGTTTTTCTTCGTACAGGGTGTCACGGGTGCGCATGACGCGACGGCCCGGCTGGTAGATTTCGGCGGTGCTCTGGTCGGTCTTGGCGATCTGGTAATTGAGGCTGGTCTTGATACGGTCAGCCATCGGCGAGTTGAGGCCGAAGGTGTTTTCCAGGCCGAAGCGCTCGCGGGTGATGGTGTCGTTACCCGAGCGGGCGCGGTACAGGTTCATTCCGCGACCGCCGATGAACGGTCCGCCCACTGCGTTCTTCAAGTTGACGTCGCGATCATCCTTGAATTTCTCGTAGGTCAGGCCAAGACGGTTGTCCTCGCCATAATTCCAGCCCATTTTCGCCAGGATATTGGTGGTGCGCGCATCTTCCGGGTTGGCGCCGGTGCGGGCCAGGCCGGTGGCGTTGTTGCCGTCGTAGGACTCCATTTCATGGCCATTGCGCTGGCTCAGGTGCAGCAAGCCGTCGAAGTCCTGCACGCGGCCGGCAACGGTGCCGGAGGTCAGCCAGCTGTCGTCGGCGGAGCTGTAGCCGGTTTTGAGGCGGGCGCCGACGTCCTGGCCGGGCTTGATGATGTCGTCCGGGTCCAGGGTGAAGTAGCTCACTGCGCCGCCGATGGTGCTGCTGCCGTACAGGGCTGACGCCGGGCCGCGCAGGATCTCCACGCGCTTGACGATTTCCGGGTCGACGTAGTTGCGACGGGTCTTGGCGTACGGGCCGTTGAAGAAGTTGTCCGGCACTTCCACACCGTCTACCTGGGTGAGGATGCGGTCGCCGTCGATGCCACGGATGTTGTAGCCGGCGTTGCTGGCGCGGGTGCCTGCGCCGCCGACCGACACGTTGGGCTCGTAACGCACCAGCTCACGGATGGTATTCACGTTCTGGCGGTCCAGCTCCTCACGCGCATGCACGGTGACAGTGCTTGGCACGCTGTTGACGTCCTGCTCACTGCGGGTGGCGCTGATGGTCACCTGTTGCAGGTTGAGCGTGCTGCCGGCCGGGCGCTTTTCCAGCACGATGTTGTTATTGCCCAGTTTGCGGTAGCTCAGGTTGGTGCCCAGCAACAGCCGGTCCAGGGCCTTTTCCGGCGAGAGTGCGCCGCGTACGCCGGGGGACGACACACCCTGGCCGAGCTCTGCCGGCAAGCCGACTTGCCAGCCGGTCACGCTGGTAAAGGCATTCAACGCCGATACCAAGGGCTGCTGTTCGATGCTGAAACTGTAATTGCCGTGGCTGCGCGCGGCAGGTTCGGCGGCCATCACCGGTGCACTGGCCAGCAGGATGGCGGCGGTTAGCAGCGACAGGACGGGCGAAGAGGACCGGCGGTTGAAACGAGAGGACATCGAGAGCGCTCCGGGGATACGAATCTTATAGTTGCGAGCTGAATCAAATAGGAATCAGTTGCATTGGCTATAACGAGACGAACCACCGGTGATTATCGAGTAAAAATAATTCTCATTTAGTTCAAGATGACCAGCGCCGGGTATTCCGAGAGCTTGGCCGAGGTGATGTGCGCCAGGGAGCGCACCACATCCAGCGGTTGATCGAGGCGGTAATTGCCGGTGACGGCCACGCTTGCGAGCTTGTCGTTGGTGTTGACGATCCAGCCGGGGTAATAGCGACGCAACTCGGCGAGCACTTCGCTCATCGGGCAGTTTTCGAATACCAGGCGGCCCTGGACCCACGCCAAGTCTTTACCGGCATCCAGTTTGGCCGGTTGGCCGAAGCCTTTGGGGCCGATGCGGATACTCTCACCGGCGCTCAGGCGCACGCGGGCATCGTCAAAGGTATTGCTCAAGTCCACGTCGCCGCGCTGCACCTGCACCTGGGCTTCGCCATTGAGGTAGCGCACGGCGAAGTCGGTGTCGCGCACGCTGGCGCGCACGGGGCCGGCGTCAATCTCCAGCGGCAGGCCACGGCTGGGCGCCACCTCAAAAAAAGCTTCGCCCTGGAACAGTCGGGCGACGCGCTGGTGGTCCTTGATGCTGCTGGAAAACGCCGAGTTGGTGTTCAGTAACACTTTGGAGCCGTCATCCAATTGCAGGCGCTGGCGTTCACCGACGACGGTGAGGTGGTCGGCTTGCAAGCGCACGGGCAGGCTGCTGAAGCTGAACAGACCGATCAGCAGCACAGCGGCGGTGGCCAGGGGTTTCCAATGCGGCTTGATACGCCGCCACGCGCTGGGTTTGCGCGGCACTGCCAGGGCCACGGCGGCGCTGTGAACCGGCGCGCCGCCCCAGGCGGCCTGGGCCTTGCTGAAGGCGAGCAGGTGCGCCGGGTCGCTGGCCAGCCAGGCATCGAACTCGGCTTGCTGCCCCGGTTGCGGGCATTGCAAGGCGATCAGCCAGTCGAGAGCTTGGTCCATGGCCGCGTCTTGCAACACCTCATGAGCCAGCTCATGGGGGCGCAGTTTATTCGGGTCCGTCACGGTGTTCCTCGGGTCTTCGCCACGTTCTATTCATTTTTCCTACAGCCTGGTTCGACACTTCTGTCGGGTGAAGCTTAAGGCTGATCCAGCCGTTCGGCCACTCCTACACAGATGGCCATGATCAATTTCAGTTCCTTCTGCACCGTGCTCAAGGACACTTGCAACTGATCGGCAATCTCCTGGTAGCTGCAACCGTGCAGGCGGCTGAGGATGAAGATCTGCTGCTGGCGCGCGCTCAACTGGCCCAGGCTGACGCTCAGGTGTTCGAGCAATTGCTCGGCCTGGGTGGCGTCTTCGGGCGTGCTCATCGGCGCGGCGACACTCTGCAGCACGTCCAGCGGCACATCTTCTTGCAGTGTGCGGGCCTGGATGCGGCGCGAGCGTAGATGGTCCAGCGCCAGGTTGCGCGCGGTTTGATAGACGAAGGGTTCGAGGTGATCGATCGGCCGCTCGCTGAGCGCCCGCGTAACGCGCAGGTAAGTTTCCTGCAACAGGTCCTCGGCGGTGCTGTGGTTATTCACCATCCGCTGCAAGGTGCGAAGCAGAATCACCCGCTGGGTGAGAAAGACTTGGTTGAAGCGAGATTGGCTCACAGTGATACCAGACCGGTTTGCAGTTAATGATAATGCTTATCATCAACTCAAATGGCAAGTGGCACTTTGAGAGGCTGCGTCGCCACTTAGCAGCGGGACGCGGAGCGTCCGAGGCGGCATTCCCACGCAGAGCGTGGGAACGATCAACAACCTGGTCGGTTTACTCGGCGTTGCAGAGCGCCAGGCAGTTATCCAGCATACGATTGGAGAAGCCCCACTCGTTGTCATACCACGCCAGCACTTTGAGCAACTTGCCGCTGACCTTGGTGTGGTTGGCATCGAAAATCGACGACAGCGGGTTATGGTTAAAGTCGCTCGAAACCAGCGGCAGGGTGTTATAGCCGAGGATTTTCGAGTGCTGGCTGGCTTCTTTCAGCAGTGCATTGACTTGCTCGGCCGTGGCTTCTTTCTTCAGCGTCACGGTGAGGTCCACCAACGACACGTTGATCACCGGCACCCGCACGGCCATGCCGGTCAGCTTGCCCGCCAGTTCCGGCAGTACCAGGCCGACTGCTTCGGCGGCGCCGGTCTTGCTCGGGATCATGTTCTGGGTGGCCGAACGCGCGCGGTACGGGTCGGTGTGGTACACGTCGGTGAGGTTCTGGTCGTTGGTGTAGGCGTGAATGGTGGTCATCAGGCCGCTTTCGATGCCCAGCTCGCGATGCAGCACCTGAGCCACAGGCGCCAGGCAGTTGGTGGTGCACGACGCGTTGGAGATGATCTGGTGCGACTGACGCAAAATGTCATGGTTTACCCCGTAAACCACGGTGGCGTCCGCGCCTTTGGCCGGGGCCGAGATGATCACCTTGCGCGCGCCGGCGGTAATATGGGCGGCAGCCTTGTCACGGTCGGTGAACAGACCGGTGCATTCGAACACCACGTCGATCTTGTGTGCAGCCCACGGCAGGTCGGCCGGGTTGCGAATGGCACTGACGGCAATCCGGTCACCATTGACGGTCAGGCTTTCCTGATCGTGGGCGACCTCTGCTTCGAAAGTGCCGTGTACGGTGTCGTATTTGAGCAGGTGGGCGTTGATCGAGCTGTCGCCCAGATCATTGATGGCGACGATCTGCAAATCCTGGCGGTAGCCTTGGGTATACAGTGCGCGCAGGACATTACGGCCGATACGGCCAAAACCATTGATTGCGATACGAAGAGTCATTGGAAAGTGCCTGTCGTCGATTTGTTGTAAGAATTACAAGATTATTCGCATAAAAATAGAAAACAAGCCTTTTTAGTGGCAATATTTTGTTCAATCTACAACGAGTGACCTGAATCAACTGGTCCGATGATTCAAACGACACCCTGCCATCCCATGCGCTGCGGGCGTTTGATCAGCATAGACACTCAGGTCGCCACATCCGTTAGCCTGGAGTTCTACACATGCATCCCCGCGTTATTGAGGTCACCGAACGGCTTATCGCCCGCAGTCGTGCAACCCGCGAGGCTTACCTTGCGCTCATTCGCGGCGCGGCCAGCGACGGCCCGATGCGCGGCAAGCTGCAATGCGCCAACTTTGCCCACGGCGTGGCCGGTTGCGGCACTGAAGATAAAAATAGCCTGCGCATGATGAATGCCGCCAACGTGGCAATTGTTTCGTCATATAACGACATGCTCTCGGCGCACCAGCCGTACGAACATTTCCCTGAACAGATCAAGAAAGCCCTGCGCGAAGTCGGCTCGGTCGGCCAGTTCGCCGGTGGCACGCCCGCCATGTGCGACGGCGTGACCCAAGGCGAGCCCGGCATGGAGCTGAGCCTGCTGAGCCGCGAAGTGATTGCCATGTCGACGGCGGTAGCGCTGTCCCACAACATGTTCGATGCCGCGCTGATGCTGGGCATCTGCGACAAGATCGTCCCTGGCCTGATGATGGGCGCGCTGCGCTACGGCCATCTGCCGATGATCTTCGTACCGGGCGGCCCTATGCCGTCGGGCATCTCCAACAAGCAGAAAGCCGACGTGCGCCAGCGTTACGCCGAAGGCAAGGCCAGCCGCGAAGAGCTGCTGGAATCGGAGATGAAGTCCTACCACAGCCCCGGCACCTGCACCTTCTACGGCACCGCCAACACCAACCAGTTGCTGATGGAAGTGATGGGCCTGCACCTGCCGGGCGCTTCGTTCGTCAACCCGTACACGCCGCTGCGTGATGCGCTGACCCGCGAAGCCGCGCACCAGGTCACGCGCCTGACCAAGGCCAGCGGTGACTTCACGCCGATTGGCGAGATCGTCGACGAAAAATCCATCGTCAATTCCATCGTCGCCCTCAATGCGACCGGTGGTTCCACCAACCACACCCTGCACATGCCGGCCATCGCCATGTCGGCGGGCATCATCCTCACCTGGCAGGACATGGCCGACCTGTCCGAGGTGGTGCCGACCCTGTCCCACGTGTATCCGAACGGCAAGGCCGACATCAACCACTTCCAGGCAGCGGGCGGCATGTCGTTCCTGATCCGCGAACTGCTTGAAGCCGGCTTGCTCCATGAAGACGTCAACACCGTAGCCGGCAAGGGCCTGAGCCGTTACACCCAGGAACCGTTCCTGGTCGACGGCGAACTGATCTGGCGCGACGGCCCGATCGAAAGCCTCGACGAAACCATCCTGCGCCCCGTAGCCCGTGCGTTCTCGCCCGAAGGCGGCTTGCGCGTGATGGAAGGCAACCTTGGCCGTGGCGTGATGAAGGTTTCGGCGGTGGCGCCGGAGCATCAGATCGTTGAAGCACCGGCGGTGGTGTTCCAGGATCAGCAGGATTTGGCCGATGCGTTCAAGGCCGGCCAACTGGAAAAAGACTTCGTTGCGGTGATGCGCTTCCAGGGGCCGCGCTCCAACGGTATGCCGGAATTGCACAAGATGACGCCGTTCCTCGGCGTGTTGCAGGACCGTGGCTTCAAAGTCGCGTTGGTAACAGACGGGCGTATGTCCGGCGCCTCGGGTAAGATCCCCGCCGCGATTCACGTCAACCCCGAAGCCCAGAGCGGCGGGCCGCTGGCGCGGGTCAAGGATGGCGATATCATTCGCGTCGATGGCGTAAAAGGCACCTTGGAGCTTAAGGTGGACGCCGAAGAACTTGCAGCGCGCACGCCTGCCACGGGCCTGTTGGGCAACAACGTGGGGGCTGGTCGCGAGCTGTTTGCATTTATGCGCTTGGCCGCAAGCTCCGCAGAGCAGGGCGCCAGCGCCTTTACCTCTGCCTTGGAGACGCTTAAGTGAAGCTTGCGCTGGTCGGTGACATTGGTGGTACCAACGCCCGTTTTGCGTTGTGGCGGGATCAGGAACTGCATTCGATCCGCGTGCATGCCACGGCGGATCACCATAGCCCTGAGGAAGCCATCAAGGTGTACCTCAAGGAAGAAGGCCTGGAAATCGGGGACATCGGCGCGGTGTGCCTGTCGGTCGCCGGGCCGGTGAGTGGCGATGAATTTAAATTCACCAACAACCACTGGCGGCTGAGCAAAACTGCGTTTTGCAAAACCTTGCAGGTTGATGAATTGCTGCTGGTCAATGACTTCACGGCCATGGCCCTGGGCATGACGCGGCTCAAACCCGATGAGTTTCGCGTGGTCTGCCACGGAACGCCGGAGCCCTTGCGCCCAGCCGTGGTGATCGGCCCAGGCACGGGCCTGGGTGTGGGCACCTTGCTGGACTTGGGCGAAGGCCGTTACGCGGCATTGCCGGGGGAGGGCGGCCATGTCGACCTGCCGCTGAGCAGCCCGCGTGAAACCCAGTTGTGGCAGCACATTCACAGCGAGATTGGGCATGTGAGCGCCGAGACCGCGCTGAGCGGTGGCGGCCTGCCTCGTGTGTACCGCGCCATTTGTGCGGTCGACGGGCACACGCCGGTGCTGGACACGCCGGAAGCCATCACGGCAGCGGGCCTGGCCGGCGACCCGGTGGCCATGGAAGTGTTGAACCAGTTCAGCATCTGGCTGGGCCGTGTGGCCGGTAACAACGTGCTCACCACCGGTGGGCGTGGTGGTGTGTACATCGTGGGCGGGGTGATTCCGAGGTTTGCCGACTTCTTTATCAACAGCGGTTTTGCCAAGAGCTTCAGCGACAAGGGCTGCATGAGCGACTACTTCAAAGGTATTCCGGTGTGGTTGGTGACGGCGCCGTATTCCGGGTTGACCGGGGCCGGTGTGGCACTTGAGCAGGCTTTTGCGTAGGGACTGAAGGCCCCTTCGCGAGCAAGCCCGCTCCCACATTCGACTGCATTCCAAAGTTGGAACCCGGTCAAATGTGGGAGCGGGCTTGCTCGCGAAAGCGGCCTCAAGGGCAACAAATGATTTAAGCTTGGCCATAACAACAAGGAGGACCCCGTGAGCGTAATCAGTAAATCGATTCTCCTGGTCGACGACGATCAGGAAATCCGCGAATTGCTGCAGACCTACCTCAGTCGCGCCGGCTTCCAGGTGCGTGGCGTGCCGGATGGCGCGGGGTTTCGCCAGGCGATGAACGAGGCGCCGTGCGACCTGGTCATCCTCGATGTAATGTTGCCGGACGAAGACGGTTTCAGCCTTTGCCGCTGGATTCGCCAGCACCCGCGCCAGGCGCAGGTGCCGATCATCATGCTGACCGCCAGTTCCGACGAAGCTGACCGCGTGATCGGCCTGGAGCTGGGCGCCGACGATTACATCGGCAAACCTTTCAGCCCCCGCGAGCTGCAGGCGCGGATCAAAGCCCTGTTGCGCCGCGCCCAGTTTGGCCAGGAACGCACGGGCGGCGGCGATGTGCTGGTGTTCGATGAATGGCGCCTGGACATGATCAGCCATCGCCTGTTTCACGTGGACGGCGAAGAGGTGATCCTCTCCGGCGCCGACTTTGCCTTGCTCAAACTGTTTCTCGATCACCCGCAACAGATTCTCGACCGCGACACCATCGGCAATGCCACCCGTGGCCGCGACCTGATGCCGTTGGACCGTATCGTCGACATGGCCGTCAGCCGCCTGCGCCAACGCCTGCGCGATACCGAAAAACCTCCAAGGCTGATCCGCACGGTGCGTGGCAGCGGTTATCAACTGGCAGCCAGCGTGGTTGCCGGCAATGCCCACTGAGCCACTGACCGAGCGCCGCCGGCGCTTTCCGGTGCCGCGTTCGCTGCTGGGGCGCATGTTACTGCTGACCTTGCTCGTGGTGCTGTTCGCCCAGGCGCTGTCCAGCGTGATCTGGGTGTCGCAATTGCGCGCCACCCAGCTCGAAGGCCTGGTGACCAGCGCGCGCAGCCTGGCGCATTCGATGACGGCCAGTGTGAGTTACTTTCGCTCGCTGCCGGTGGCCTATCGCCCGTTGGTGCTCGACCAGCTGCGCAGCATGGGTGGCACGCGTTTTGTGGTGACCCTCAACGACCGCCCACTGGACATGCAGATTCTGCCGCAGACCCCGCGCAAGCAGGCGGTGCTGCAAGCCGTGGACGAAGTGCTGCGCCAAACCCTGGGCAGCGACGTGCTTATCTCGGTGGAATTCGTCAGCGCCGAGGACCTGCGTATTTTCAACGCGGGCCTCAAGCTTGATGAGCTGCCGCGTTCCTGGGCGCATTACGCCCTGACCCTGGAGCCGGTGAACCCGCCGGTGCTGGTCACACAAATCCAGCTGGCACCCGGCGAATGGTTGTACATCGCCTCGCTGCTGCCCGAGCCCTACACCAGTTTGGAAGAGCAAGGCCTGCCGTCGCAGCAAGTGTGGTTTATCGTGCTGACCAGCGGTTTCCTGCTGCTGTTTATCGGCCTGTTGGTGCACTGGCAAAGCCGGCCGCTCAAGCGCCTGGCGCGGGCAGCGCGGGACATGTCCCTGGGCGCCGACGTGGAGCCGGTGGCCGAAGGCGGTGGCAGCGAAGTGGTGGAAGTGGGCCGTGCGTTTAATGCCATGCGCGAACGCATCAGCCGCTACCTCACCGAGCGCAGCCAACTGTTCAGCGCGATTTCCCACGATTTGCGCACGCCGATCACGCGCCTGCGCCTGCGCGTGGAGTTGCTGGAAGACGAAAACCTGCAAGCCAAATTCGGCCGCGACCTGGATGAGTTGGAGTTGCTGGTCAAGGGCGCGTTGCAGTGCGTCAAAGACACCGACATCCACGAAAACATCGAGCCGGTCGACCTCAATCACGTGCTCGATTGCCTGGTGGAGCCGTACCTGGCGCCGAACGGTAATGGTCGCATCACCCAGCACGGCCGGGCGCTGACCCCTTATCCGGGCAAACCGCTGGCGCTCAAGCGCTGCATCGGCAACCTGATCGACAATGCCCTGAAGTACGGGCAGAACGCGCATTTGCATATCGAGGACGATGGCGTGGAGTTCATCCTGCATGTGGATGACGAAGGCCCCGGCGTGCCGGAGCAGCGTTTGGAGCAAGTGTTTGAGCCGCACTTCCGACTGGCCGGGCAGCAGCAGGGTTACGGCTTGGGCCTGGGCATCGCGCGCAACATTGCCCACAGCCATGGCGGGGAAGTGAGTTTGCAGAATTTGCGCGAAGGCGGTTTGCGGGTGACCTTACAACTGCCGCGAACCCTGGACTGACTAACACCACCGATCAACTGTGGGAGCTGGCTTGCCTGCGATAGCATCACCGCGGTCTGACTGAAAGAACAGGGTACCTGCATCGCCGGCAAGTCAGCTCCCACACAAGCCCAATCCCACATTTTGATCCCGGTTGAGTCAGATACTTTGGCGCAGCCGGGCCAAATCCCGCAGCGGCGGCGCCCCGAACAACCGGCTGTATTCCCGGCTGAACTGCGACGGGCTTTCATACCCCACCCGATACCCCGCCGCCGACGCCTCCAGCCCTTCGGCAATCATCAATCGCCGTGCTTCCTGCAGCCGCAGTTGCTTCTGGTATTGCAGCGGACTCATCGCCGTAATCGCCTTGAAACGATGGTGCAAGGTCGAAACACTGAGGTTCACTTCCTTGGCCAGGTCATCAATGCGCAGCGGTTGTTCGAAGTTGCCGTTCAACCACTTGATCGCCTGGCTCACGCGATGGCTCTGACTGTTGGCCACGGCGATTTCATACAGCCGGTAACCCTGTGGGCCACGTAGCAAGCGATAAAGGATCTCGCGATTGATAAGGGGCGCGAGCATGGCGATGTCTTTTGGCGTGTCCAGCAGCCGCGTCAGGCGCAGCACGGCGTCGAGCAACTGGTTGTCGATGCGGTCAACGTACATGCCACGGGATGTCGGCCGCGACGGCACGCCCATCGGGCCCGCCTCGGCGATCAGCGCGGTGAGCTGGGCCGGGTCGATATTGATGCGCACCGACAGGTTGGGGTCTTGCGGTGTGGCGTCGATGATCCGCCCGGCGACCGGCATCGCCACCGAAAACACCAGATAATTGAGCGGGTCGTAGGCAAAGATTTCGTCGGCCAGGCGCACTTCCTTGCTGCCACTGGCCAGGATGCACAAGGCGGGTTCCACCAGCACCGGCATGAAGTCGCGGGGCGTGTTGTGGCGGTTCAGATACAGCGAGGTGATTGCCGTGCCGTAGGAGCCATCTTCCCAGGTGTGACGGTGAACAATGCTGGCCAGCTCGGCGCGTTGTTTTTCCATCTCGGCATCGAGGGGCATTGGCTTGGTTTCGGGCGACGACATGGGGTGTCCTCTACTGACTGCTTTGATGGGATCAGCTTAGCGGCGGCATTTCAAAAGGTGTTACGTCGATTCTGCTCAATCCTTGCCTGATCCTGCGATATGTCGTGAATCGGGCAAGTGGGGAGCCTGTCATCTGCCTGAAACACTGAGTATGGGCGTGGAATAAATCCCGGGGGCCAGACGTCTTATCTACGCTTCTCGCAGGATTGTGCAATAAGCCTGCAGGAATCGACTAACTGCGCCCGCCTTCGCGCCGCTATCTTTGATCCTGTGGCAACACGCCCTCACAGTGCTTGCCGAGCATCACTTCTCAACGGGAGAGTCGAACATGTCCACCCCCATTCCCGCGAGCCATATGGCCTTTATCCGTGCCCGTACCGGGTGCAGCACCGAACTCGGTGCACGCTTGAGCAGTTTGATCGAACCGGGCCGTCAGGCTCAGGGTTGCCTGCAATTCTCGTTGCAGCATTCCCAGGTCGATCCCGATGTATGGCTGGTCTCGGGCTTCTGGAGCAGCGAGCAGGCGATGAGCGCCTACTTCAGTTCCCCTGCCTTGATGATCTTTACCGAGCTGTTGAACGACATGGTCGTGCGCAGCATGGACTTCCAGACCTTCACCGACGCATCCGCCGCCCATGCCTACGGTGAGTACCTGCAACTGGCCGGTTAGCGGTTAGAATGGCCGACTTTCCATTGGCCGGGACCTGCAACATGGCACGTAAACAATTTGCCCATCACGAAGCCGTTTCTGCATTAGTGCGTGAAGAAGAGGGTGGCTACAGCGCCGCCGTCGCCGTCAAGGCACTCGATGGCATGGGCGCCCCGCAGTTTCACAAGATCCTGGCTGGCCAGACCTTCAAGACCGCCTCCGACGCCGACGATGCAGCGACGCTGCAACTTGAATGTCTGGTTGATGTGGACGAAGACGGTCAGCTGACTTGGGCAACAGCCGCAAGCTGAAGCCGAACACTTTATATCGCTCAACAAAGATCAAATGTGGGAGCCGGGCAAGCCCGGCTCCCACAGGGTTCTGTTGTGTTTGTTGGGCAGTATCGGGTCAGCGCGGGCGATACATCTTGAACAACGCCTCCGACCCCAGCTGGAAATAATCCGCCGGGCCACCGCCACGCAAAATCGGCTCCGCGGCTGCCGTGTCGTAAACCCCATCCTTGAGCAGCCACTTGGCAATGTGCACGGCAACCACTTCACCGAGCACCAGCCAACTCGGCACCAACGCCTTGTCGGCGCGCTGCAGTTGAATGATCTGCGTCACCTTGCATTCAAACGACACCGGGCTTTCGCCTACCCGTGGCACCGCGACGATTTTCGAGGCCACCGGCGTCAGGCCGGATAACTCGAATTCATTCACGTCCGGCGAGACGGCCGCGCAACTCTGGTTCATCTGCTCGGCCAGCGGGCGGGTTGCCAGGTTCCACACGAACTCACCGGTCTGTTCGATGTTGTTCAGGCTGTCTTTGCGCCCGACACTGGAAAACCCAATGATCGGCGGAATGTAGTTGAACGCGTTAAAGAAACTGTAGGGCGCCAGGTTCAGGCGGCCAGCGGCGTCGTGTGACGAAATCCAGCCAATCGGCCGTGGCCCTACGATGGCATTGAACGGATCATGGGGCAGGCCGTGGCCGTTGGCGGGTTCGTAGAAGTGGATATCGTCGGACATGGGCCAGGGTTCCTGCTGCGCGTTGGGGGAGGCCGTCATAGTGCAATCCAGGGCGATGAATTTCCATCGCGCGTATGGAATTTTCATTGATTGCCCACCTATTTTTCACAGCCCCGCGTTCAGTCTGCGCGCCAGGTCGGCCCCCTTTAAGTCGGCCGATTGAAAGACTGAGCTTCGGAGCCTTCTCGCACATGAACAAACTTCCTCAGATCACCCTGGCGTTCTGGGTCATGAAAATCTGCGCAACGACCCTGGGCGAAACCGCCGGGGATTTGCTCTCGATGACCCTTAACGTCGGCTACGCCATCAGCTCGATGATCCTGATCAGCGTGTTTCTCGTCACCCTGCTGACACAGCTCTGGTCGAAAACCTACAACCCGGTGCTGTACTGGATCGTGATCCTGTCCACCAGCACGGCCGGCACCACGATGTCGGACTTTATGGACCGCACCTTGGGCCTTGGTTATGCCACCGGCTCCATGATCCTGATTGCAATCTTGCTGATCATCTTCGCGATGTGGCACGTCAGTGGTGATTCGCTGAACGTGAATAAGGTGCAGACCTTCAGGGGCGAGCTGTTTTACTGGATGGCGATTCTGTTCTCCAACACCTTGGGCACTGCGTTGGGCGACTTCCTGGCGGACGACTCGGGCTTGGGCTTTGGCGGCGGCGCCTTGCTGATCGGCTCGGCGATTGCGGTGGTGGTCGCACTCAAATACTTCACACAGATATCGTCAGTGCTGCTGTTCTGGGTGGCATTTGTACTGACCCGCCCGTTTGGCGCGACCTTGGGCGACTTCCTCACCAAACCTCACGAAAAAGGCGGGCTGGATTTCGGCACCATCGGCTCATCGGCGGTGCTGGCGGCGGTGCTGGTGGTGATGATTGCCGGGGCGGCGTACGCGCAGCGTCGGTATGGACGCAGCGCAATAGCGGACGCCTCCTGAAACAAAATGTGGGAGCGGGCTTGCCCGCGATGGCGGTATGTCAGTCAATGAATCCAAGACTGATAGACCGTTATCGCAGGCAAGCCAGCTCCCACATTTTTTACCGCGTTAAATCTTTAATCCGTGGTGATACGCGAGTGTTTACGGGTGTCTTTCATGGTCACGTAAACCACCAGCGACACCGCGATACACGCGGTCACATACCAGTAGTAACCCGTCTCCATGCCGATATTCTTGAACCACAGCGCAATCACTTCAGCCGTACCGCCGAAGATCGACACGGTCAGCGCATACGGCAGGCCCACGCCCAGCGCGCGGATCTCGGTCGGGAACAGTTCAGCTTTCACCACCGCGTTGATCGAGGTATAGCCACTGACGATGATCAGCGCCGCCATGATCAGGAAGAACGCGCCCCACCAGCTTTGGATGGTGTGCAGGGTGGTGAGGATCGGCACGGTGAACAGCGTGCCGAGGATGCCGAAGGCGATCAGGATCGGTCGGCGGCCCACCTTGTCCGACAGCCCGCCCACCAGCGGTTGCAGGCACATGAACAGGAACAGGGTGGCGGCCGAAATGGTGGTGGAGTCGGAGATGCTCATGCCCACCGTGTTCACCAGGTATTTCTGCATGTAGGTGGTGTAGGTGTAGAAGGCCAGGGTGCCGCCCATGGTCAGGCCGACCACCGTCATCACTTCCTTGGGGTGACGCATCAAGGTGCGCATCGCGCTTTCCTTGGCTTTTTCCTTTTTGGTGAACGACTCGGTCTCTTCCATGCCGCGACGCAGGAACAACGCGACCACTGCGCACAGCGCGCCGATGGCGAACGGGATGCGCCAGCCCCAGGCATACAGCTGCTCGGTGGTCAGGGTTTGTTGCAACACGATCAATACCGCCAGGGCGATGAGCTGGCCGGAGATCAGGGTCACGTACTGGAAGCTGGAGAAGAAACCGCGACGCTCCTTGGTCGCCATCTCACTCAGGTAAGTGGCCGAGGTCCCGTACTCGCCACCCACCGACAGGCCCTGCAGCAAGCGTGCAAACACCAGCAGGATCGGCGCGCCGATGCCGATGGTGTCGTAGCCCGGCGTCAGCGCGATCAGCAGCGAGCCGAAGCACATCAGCAATACCGAGGCCATCAAGGCCGCCTTGCGACCCTTGTAGTCAGCGTAAAGCCCCATCAGCCAGCCACCGATCGGGCGCATGATAAAGCCCACGGCAAAGATGGCGGCGGTGTTCATCAACTGGGCGGTGGAAGAACCGGCAGGGAAGAACGTCTTGGCGAAATACAGCGAGAAGGCCGCGTAGACGTACCAGTCGTACCACTCGACCATGTTGCCGACGGAGCCACTGAAGATCGATTTGATGCGGCTGGAAGTGGTGCGCTCTTTAGCCGGCGCAGCCGCCGACCCCAGAGGCAGGGCGTTGGAGTTATCCATTGAAGGATCCTTCATCTAGTTGTTTTTATGGAGCGGCGCGAACGCAGCCTGGTTTGGGCTATAGCAGGAGCTGTGCCAAACAGATGAAGGCCCGGAATAGAAGGGTTACAGGATTTTTTTGAGCGGAAAGTTGCTGATGGTTTTGCGGTGGTGAGCGGAAATCCGCTTATGGCTGCCTGCGATGGCGTCTTCGAAAACAGCTACAGAAACATCTCCCGCACCAACCCATGCCGCTGCATCTTTTCATTCAAGGTACGGCGCGGCAGTTGCAGCTCGGCCAACACCGCCTTGATATCGCCTTTGTGCCGCGTCAACGCAGCCTTGAGACAATGCGCCTCGAACGCCTCCTGCTGCGCCGCCAGGGATTGCCCGGCCTCGACGCCTTCCGGCTCCGGTTCACTCAGGCCCAGCACCTGGCGTTCGGCGACGTTGGCCAGCTCGCGCACATTGCCCGGCCAGTCATGGCTGAGCAGGCGCCCCAGTTGCGCACCGCTCAACGGTTCGGCGCTGCGGCCCAGGCGCTCGGCGGCGCTTTGGGCAAAGTGGTCGAACAGCAGCGGAATATCCTCACGCCGCTCGCGCAACGGCGGCAGGCGCAGTTGCGCGACGTTCAAGCGGTACGCCAGGTCTTCGCGAAAACGCCCGGCGCGGGCCTCTTCGAGCAGGTCGGGCTTGGTGGCGGCAATGATGCGCAAGTCCACATGGATACTTTGGTTGGAGCCCAGTCGCTCCAGTTTCTGTTCCTGCAACACCCGCAACAATTTGACCTGCTGGGCCAGCGGCATGCTTTCGATTTCATCCAGGAACAGCGTGCCGCCGTGGGCATATTCCAGCTTGCCGATGCGTTTGCCCTGGGCGCCGGTGAACGCGCCGCTTTCGTGGCCGAACAGCTCGGCTTCAAACAGCTGCTCGGGGATGGCCGCGCAGTTGAGCGCGACAAAGGGCTTTTTGGCCCGTGGGCCAAAGTCATGCAAACAGCGCGCGACCAGTTCCTTGCCGCTGCCGGTTTCGCCACGGATCAGCACATTGACCGGCAGGCTGGCCAGGTCCAGCACTTGGCGGCGCAGGGTCTGTAAACCACGGGACACGCCGAGCAGGCTCGACTCCAGCTGCGCCCGATGGTCGGCCTGTTGATGCAGGCGACGGTTCTCCAGGATCAGCCCGCGTTTGTCCAAGGCGCGGCGCAGGCTGTTGAGCAGTGCGTCCGGGCTGAAGGGCTTTTCCAGAAAGTCGTAGGCACCGTCACGCATGGCTTCCACGGCCATCGGCACGTCGCCATGCCCGGTGAGCAAGATCACCGGCAAGTCGGCGTCACGCCGCTGCACTTCGGCCAGCAGCTCCAGGCCGCTGAGGCCGGGCATGCGCACGTCGCTCAAAATGACGCCAGGAAAGTCCTTGGGCAGATGTGCCAGGCATTCTTCGGCGCGACTGAACAACTGCACTTCAAACCCCGACAGGCTCAACCACTGTTCGACGGCGGAGCGAATACTCGCCTCGTCATCCACCACAATCACTGCGTTCAACATAGGTCGGGTGTCTCCAGCGCGATAGGCAGGGTCAGGGTAAATACCGCGCCGTCGCCACGGTTGCCGGCGAGCAGGCGCCCGCCCAGTTCATGCACGATGGCATAGGACACGGCCAACCCCAAGCCAAGCCCGTCGCCCACCGGTTTGGTGGTGAAAAATGGATCGAACACGCTGTTCAGATGCGCTTCGGCTATCCCGCCGCCGCTGTCGCTGACGGTCAGTTGCCACAGCTGCTGGTCGGCGTGCAGGCGGATTTCCAGGCGTTTGCGCGGTTTGTCGGCCATGGCGTCCAGCGCATTGCGTAGCAGGTTGATCAGCACTTGCTCCAGGCGGATCGCGTCACCACGCACCCAGGCAGGGCGGCTAAGGTCCAGCACCACACCAATGCTTTCATCGCGCAGACGGGCGTCGAGCAGGTGCAAGGATTGGTCGACCACCGTGGCCAAATCCAGCCGCTCACGCAGGCCGCTGGGGCTCTTGCGCGCGAAGGTCTTGAGGTGGCCGGTGAGCGCCGCCATGCGTGTGAGCATGTCGTCCAGCGGCGTCAGTGCCTTATAGGCATCGTCCACGCGGCCGTGATCGAGCAGCAGGCGCAAGGTCGCCAACTGCATGCGTTGGGCGGTCAGCGGCTGGTTGATTTCATGGGCGAGGGCGGCGGACATTTGCCCCAGGGCCGCCAGCTTGGCCGACTGCACCAGGCCGTCCTGCGCGGTGCGCAGCGCCTGGGTGCGCTCTTCGACAAGCTGTTCAAGCTCTTCGCGGCTGCGTTGGCGCAAGCGGGCCAGGCGCCAGCGTTGGTTCAGGAACAGCAGCAGAAACACCAGTGCCAGCCATGAACCGGCGGCGGCAAGGCCGGCGTTGCGTTGGTCTTCAAAGGCGAACTGCGGTTTGCGCAGCAGGTGCAAGGTCCAGCCTTCGGCTTTCAGCGGCAGGGATTCCCAGATGTAATGGGCGTTGCCGTCGGGGCCGTTGACCCGCATCAAGTGGCTGTTTTCGTCAAAGCGCTGCAGCGTCTGAGTGTCCAGCGGCTGCAGCTGTTTCTTGTCGTATTGGCGAGTCGCCTTGAGTTCGGCAAGGTCATTGGCCGACAAGGGGCGCAAGTTACGGTAACGCCAGCCCGGCTGGTTGGCGATAAACACGATGCCCCGCGCATCGCTGACCAGCAGCAGGTCGTTGCCTTGGGCCCATTCGCGCTCAAGTTCGGGGAACTCCAGCTTCACCACCATGGCGCCGAGGAACTGCTCGTGTTCATCGACCACGGCGCTGGAGAGGAAATAACCCGGAATGCCGGTGGTCACCCCCACCGCATAAAAACGCCCGGTGCCCTGGCTTTTGGTCTGGCTGAAATACGGACGAAACGCGTAGTTGTGCCCGACATAGCTGCTGGGCAGGTTCCAGTTACTGGCGGCCACGGCCAGGCCGTTACGGTCCATCAGTTCCAGGGTGGAAGACTGTGCGGCACCGTTGATGCGCTCCAGCTTGCGGTTGAGCAAGTCCTGGGTAGCGGTGTCCAGCGGGGCTTTGAGGGCGCTGATCATTTCTGAATCCAGCGCCAGTACGGCGGGCAGGGCGCGGTAACGTTCGATCAGGGTGTGCAGCGAATTGGCATACAGCGCCAATTGCTGATTGGCGCGAGCGGCGTCATCCACCAAGGCCTGACGTTCGGCATGACGGGTGGCCAAGGCGGCGGCCAGCACGGCGCCGGCGATGATCAACAGCGAGTAGAAAGTCAGTCGCAGGGGGCGAGGGATCACGATCATACGGTGATGAACAGGCGCGGTAAGGGGCAAGCACCATAGCATGAGTAGGACTGTATTTTGTGGTGAGCGCGGCTTGTGTGGGAGCGGGCTTGCTCGCGAATGCGGTGTATCAGTGACAGTTAAATTGACTGACCCACCGCTTTCGCGAGCAAGCCCGCTCCCACATGACTGTGTACACAATAAAAAAGGCGACTGGGCCATTAGCCACAGTCGCCTTCATCCTTGCGGGGAAGTGCTTACTGCACTTCTACCGCCAGGCTTTCACTGATCTTTTTCTGCCAGATGGCAGGACCGGTGATGTGTACGGACTCGCCCTTGCTGTCCACCGCAACGGTGACCGGCATGTCTTTGACGTCGAACTCGTAGATCGCTTCCATGCCCAACTCGGCGAAGGCAACAACGCGCGACTTCTTGATGGCTTGCGCCACCAGGTAAGCAGCGCCGCCCACGGCCATCAGGTACACGGCTTTGTGGTCCTTGATCGCTTCGATCGCAGTCGGGCCGCGCTCGGATTTGCCGATCATGCCGAGCAGACCGGTTTGCTCGAGGATCTGACGGGTGAACTTGTCCATCCGCGTGGCCGTGGTCGGGCCAGCCGGGCCAACCACTTCTTCGCGCACCGGATCAACCGGGCCGACGTAGTAGATGAAGCGACCCTTGAGGTCCACCGGCAGGGTTTCGCCCTTGTTGAGCATCTCGACCATGCGCTTGTGCGCCGCGTCGCGACCGGTGAGCATCTTGCCGTTGAGCAACACGGTTTCGCCCGGCTTCCAGCTTTGTACTTCTTCCGGGGTCAGGGTGTCGAGGTTGACGCGACGGGCCGACGGGCCGGCTTCCCAGACGATTTCCGGGTAGGCATCGAGCGGTGGCGCTTCCAGCGACGCCGGGCCCGAACCGTCGAGCACAAAGTGCGCGTGACGGGTGGCGGCGCAGTTGGGGATCATGCACACCGGCAGCGAGGCTGCGTGGGTCGGGTAGTCCATGATTTTCACGTCGAGCACGGTGGTCAGGCCACCCAGGCCCTGGGCGCCGATGCCCAGTTGGTTGACCTTCTCGAACAGCTCCAGACGCATCTCTTCGATACGGTTCTGCGGGCCGCGCTTTTTCAGCTCGTGGATGTCGATGGACTCCATCAACACTTCCTTGGCCATCACCGCAGCTTTCTCGGCGGTGCCGCCGATGCCGATGCCGAGCATGCCCGGTGGGCACCAGCCGGCGCCCATGGTCGGAACGGTCTTGAGTACCCAGTCGACGATCGAGTCGGACGGGTTGAGCATGGCCATTTTCGACTTGTTCTCGGAGCCGCCGCCTTTGGCCGCCACGTCCACTTCCACGGTGTTACCCGGGACGATGGAGTAGTGGATCACCGCCGGGGTGTTGTCCTTGGTGTTTTTACGCGCACCGGCCGGGTCGGCCAGGATGGAAGCGCGCAGGACGTTTTCCGGCAGGTTGTAGGCGCGACGCACGCCTTCGTTGATCATGTCGTCCAGGCCCATGGTGGCGCCGTCCCAACGTACATCCATGCCCACGCGCACGAACACGGTCACGATGCCGGTGTCCTGGCAGATCGGGCGATGGCCGGTGGCACACATGCGCGAGTTGATCAGGATCTGAGCGATGGAGTCACGGGCTGCCGGCGATTCCTCGCGCAGGTAGGCTTCGTGCATGGCCTGGATGAAGTCAACGGGGTGGTAGTAGGAAATGAATTGCAGGGCGTCGGCAACGCTCTGAATCAGGTCGTCTTGCTTGATCACGGTCATGAGTCGCGCTCCTCTATAAGGGAACATTCAATAAAGGTGGCTTCAGTGTTGCATCGGTCGGCTGAAACCACCTTTCCAAGGCACGCCACAGTGGTGCAAGGCGCGACGCTAAAAAGGCGCGGCAGTATAACCCGACGCGGTGGCCGATACACCCGACTATGGTCAAACTGTCGCAGGCATGATTCCCTGTGCGGGTCCCTTCTGATTGAGCCTTTATATGCCTGAATTGCACGTCGGCGAACGCCACTGGTCGGTAGCCACCGGCAGCAACCTGCTGGATGCCTTGAATCAGGCGGGGGTGGCTGTGCCCTACAGTTGCCGGGCGGGCAGTTGCCATGCGTGCCTGGTGCGTTGCCAGGGTGAGGTTGTGGATAAGCAGCCCGATGCCCTGAGCCCGGCGCAACGTCAGGACGGTTGGCGTCTGGCCTGCCAATGTGAGGTTGTCGCAGATTTACAGGTTGAAGCATTTGACCCGCTGCGCGATGGCTTGCCCGCGCATGTGGTGGGCGTCGACTGGTTGAACCCCGAGGTACTGCGCCTGCGCCTGCAACCCGAACGTGGCCTGCGTTATCGGGCCGGGCAGCATCTGGTGCTGTGGGCGGGGCAGGTGGCGCGCCCGTATTCGTTGGCCAGCTTGCCGCAGGAAGACCCGTTTTTGGAGTTTCATCTCGATTGCCGTCTGCCCGGTGAATTCAGCGATATTGCCCGGCAACTTCAGGTGGGCGACGGCCTGCGGCTCGGTGAGTTGCGGGGCGGGGCGCTGCAATATGATCCTGACTGGCAATCGCGGCCGTTGTGGCTGCTGGCATCCGGCACGGGGCTTGGGCCGTTATGGGGCGTGCTGCGCGAGGCGCTGCGCCAGGATCACCAAGGCGCCATCCGCGTGATTCACCTGGCCCATGATGCCGATGGGCATTATCTGGCCGAGCCCTTGGCGCAATTGGCTGCGCAGCACGCGAACCTGACTGTGGAGCTGTGGACGGCGGCTGAGTCGGCCCAGGCATTGGCGCAACTGCGGCTTGTTTCGCGGCAAACTCTGGCCTTACTCTGCGGGCACCCTGCCAATGTCGAGGCGTTTTCCAAACGCCTGTTCCTGGCGGGATTGCCGCGCAATCAACTGCTGGCCGATGTGTTCCTGCCGCGTGGTTGAGCGCTGATTTTTCCAGCCGCGAGATTCGCCATGACCGACGCCATCCTGCTGCAACGCGAAGGCGGGCTGCTGACCCTGCAGCTCAATCGCCCCGACAAGAAAAATGCCCTGACCCGCGCCATGTACACCCAACTGGCCGAGGCGCTGGAGCAGGCTGATGCGGACTCAGGTATCCGAGCGGTGCTGATCCAGGGCAGCCATGAGTGTTTTACCGCCGGCAACGACATCGCCGACTTCCTCGAACAGCCGCCCAGTGATCTGGACAGCCCGCCGTTTCACTTCATGCAAAGCCTGCTCAACTGCCGCAAGCCGGTGATCGCGGCGGTAGCGGGTGCGGCGGTCGGTATCGGCACGACCCTGTTGCTGCATTGCGATCTCGTCTATATCAGCCGCGATGCGCGTTTGCGCATGCCGTTCGTCAACCTGGGGCTGTGCCCGGAATTTGGCTCCAGCCTGATCCTGCCTCGGCTGCTGGGGCATGCGAAAGCGGCTGAACTGTTGCTGTTGGGCGAAGGTTTTACCGGCGAGCAAGCGGCCGCGTGGGGGATTGCGACTGAGGCGATGGGTAGTGGCGAAGCGGCGCTGGCCAAGGCGCGGGAAGTTGCGCAGCGCTTTGAAACCCTGGCGCCGGGCGCGGTGCAGGTCAGCAAGCAGCTGATGAAAAGTGTCGACCGTGAACAGTTGCGGCAGGTGATTGAGGACGAGGGAGCGTTGTTTGTGCAGCGCTTGAAGTCGCCTGAGGCGATTGCGGCGTTGTCGGGGTTTATCACCCGGCGCTGATGACGCCATCGCAGGCAAGCCAGCTCCCACATTGGAATGCGGTCAACTGTGGGAGCTGGCTTGCCTGCGATGAGGCCCTTTGATTCAACAGATCTCCAGGCCTTTAAATACAAAAAGCCCCGCCATTCACATGGCGGGGCTTTTGTTTTTCAGCGTGTCACTCAGAACTGCGGGTCGCCCACGTGCAGGATCTTCATGCCATTGGTACCACCGGTGGTGTGGTAGCTGTCGCCCTTGGTCAGGATGACCCAGTCGCCTTTCTCTACGACGCCACGCTTGACCAGCTCGTCGATCGCCTTCTGGCTCACTTCGTTCGGTGCCAGCGAAGCCGGATCGAACGGAATGGTGTACACGCCACGGAACATCGCCGCGCGGGCCTGGGCTTCGCGGTGTGGGGTGAACGCGTAGATCGGCACCGAGGAACGGATACGCGACATGATCAGCGGGGTGTAGCCACTTTCGGTCAGGGCAATGATCGCTTTCACGCCCGGGAAGTGGTTGGCGGTGTACATGGCAGCCAGTGCGATGCTCTGGTCGCAGCTTTCGAACACTTTGCCGATACGGTGGCTGGAGGTCTTGCTGGTCGGGTGCTTTTCGGCACCGACGCAGATACGCGCCATGGCCTGCACAGCTTCCAGCGGGTAAGGGCCGGCAGCACTTTCAGCCGAGAGCATCACCGCATCGGTGTAGTCGAGCACGGCGTTGGCCACGTCGGACACTTCGGCACGGGTCGGCATCGGGTTCTGGATCATCGACTCCATCATCTGGGTCGCCACGATCACGGCCTTGTTGTGGCGGCGTGCGTGCAGAATGATCTTCTTCTGGATACCGATCAGCTCGGCATCACCGATTTCCACGCCCAGGTCGCCACGGGCAACCATCACAGCGTCGGAAGCGTTGATCAGGGCGTCGAGGGTTTCGTCATCGGCCACGGCTTCGGCGCGTTCGATCTTGGCCACCAGCCAGGCAGTACCGCCGGCTTCGTCGCGCAGCTTGCGGGCGTATTCCATGTCGGCAGCGTCGCGCGGGAAGGACACGGCGAGGTAGTCCACTTCCATTTCGGCGGCGAGCTTGATGTCAGCCTTGTCTTTTTCGGTCAGGGCCGGCGCCGTCAGGCCACCGCCGCGACGGTTGATGCCTTTGTGATCGGACAGCGGGCCACCGATGATCACGGTGCAGTTCAGCTCTGTCGAGGTGGCGGTGTCGACGCGCATGACCACACGGCCGTCATCCAGCAGCAGTTCGTCGCCGACGCCGCAGTCCTTGACCAGATCCGGGTAGTCGATACCCACGACTTCCTGGTTGCCTTCGGTCAGCGAATGGCTGGTGGAAAAGGTGAACTTGTCACCGATCTTCAGCTCGATGCGCTTGTTGGCGAATTTGGCGATACGGATTTTCGGGCCTTGCAGGTCACCCAGCAGTGCCACGAAGCGGCCGTGCTTGGCGGCCAGGTCACGCACCAGCTTGGCGCGAGCCTTGTGCTCGTCCGGGGTGCCGTGGGAGAAGTTCAGACGGGCAACGTCCAAACCAGCCAGAATCAGCTGTTCGAGGACTTCCGGCGAGTTACTGGCCGGGCCAAGGGTGGCGACGATTTTGGTACGACGGACGGACATGCACAGACTCCTGAGTTCAAGCGCTGAGGAAGGCTACTATGCTCTTTGGTTGTAGTCATTGTTCGTTTGCACTACTTATCGAAGATTCGCTTGTTTTAGCTCCAATTGAATAGATGAACACCCTTGAAGATTTTCGGCGCGGGGTCGATACACTGCACAAGACAGGAGAACCCCCATGCGAATTTTGCTCATTGCTGCCCTGGCCGTCAGTGTTGTCGGCTGTACCCGCTGGTCCATGGACCATCATTTGAACAACGCTTACCGCGCCTATGGGGTGGGTGATTGCGCGCGCGTGACCCTGGAATTGTCCCAGGTGGACCGCGAGAGCCGAACCCGTCGGTATGTGCAACCGGAAGTTTCGATGCTGCGCGGGCAATGTCTGGAGCGTCAGAAGCTGTTTGTTGATGCGGTGCAGACCTACCAGTTCATCATCAATCAATACCCGGCCAGCGAGTATGCCTACCGCGCCCGTGCCCGGCTCGACACCCTGCAGCAACTGGGCCATTACTCCGGCGCGAGTGTCGCGCAGCCACGGCCCGCATCACTTTGATGATATTTATCATTCCATAGCTGGCCCGTCGCCAGTCTTAAGCTATTCTTTGAGTGTTCGTTTGTACAGTTTATGTTCAAACGAATGGATTGCTTGGGATTGGCAGCAGTAGGGCGATCAAGCGCACGCTGGATTCGCACCAATTTCCAGGGAGAGCGAACATTCCGTGTTCGTTCCGAATAACTGGCGCGGCCACTGATATGGCCAATGGATGGCGATTTCATCATGTTTACCGACCGAAGGATTGAGCGGCATCAGTTGTCTGGTTTCTTGAAAGTCTTCAACCGGCTTACGGATAAGCCTATTGGCTACTTGGGGAACGTGTCCGAAGATGGGCTGATGTTGATCAGCCAATTACCCATGATGGTTGATGTAGCATTTGAACTGCGTTTGAAAATCCCCATGGCAGACGGTGAGTTCCAGGCCATTGACCTCACGGCGATGTGCTTGTGGAGCCACGAAGATGTCAATCCGCAGCACTATGACTCAGGATTTCGCGTGGTCGAAGCGCCTGAGGCATACGGGCAATTGATCAGTGCCCTGTGTCATTACTTCAGCTTTGATCCTCTGCAGGCTTCCGTCTAGGCATTGCGCGTTGTCGACCCGGCTCGGATGGGGTTAGCCGAGCGTGTGGTCGTGTGCTTGAGTCATAAAACACCGGCCTTTTTCCAGCTCAGATAACGCGTCACCAAGGCGGCCCCCAGCCCCGAGGGGAGCGTATCCAGCACCGACAAACCGTGGGCGCTCAAGCGCTCATGCAGATCGTTTCTTTTATTGAGATAGTCGACAGTCCCGCTGTAGGCCAGCGCTTCAGGCAAGGTTTGCACGGGGGCCTGGCGCAGTTGGTCGAGTACGTCTTCGCGCAGGCTGGCGACCAGCACCCGGTGTTGCCGGCTGATGCGCTTGACCGCTGCGAGTAACTCCTCATCATCTTCATCGCGAAGATTGGTCACCACGATTACTAATGCCCGACGTTTCTGCCGGGCCATTAATTGGCTGGCGGCGGCCGCATAGTCGGCAGTACGGCGGGTGGTGTCGAGGTCGTAAACAGCATTGAGCAACAGGTTCAGTTGGCCGCTGCCTTTGACGGGCGCCAGGTAGCGCGGCTGGTCGCAGGCAAAGGTGCTCAGCCCGACAGCATCGCCTTGGCGCAAGGCAACGTAACTGAGCAGCAGGCAAGCATTAAGGGCGTGGTCGAAGTGAGCGAGTTCGGCGTCCTGGCTGCGCATGCGCCGACCACAATCGAGCATGAGCACAATCTGCTGGTCGCGCTCGTCCTGATATTCCCGGGCGATGGGCGTGCGCTGGCGCGCGGTGGCTTTCCAGTCGATCTGGCGCAGGCTGTCACCCTCGCGAAACTCACGCAATTGATGAAACTCCAGCCCCAACCCCCGGCGTTGGCGCTGGCGAACCCCCAATTGGCTCAACCAACTTTCCACGCCCAGCAGTTGTGCGCCGTACAAACGGGCGAAGTCAGGGTAGACCCGCGTTGTATCCGGGGCTGCAACAAAGCGCCTCGCAGACCACAACCCGAAAGGGCTGGGTAGGTGAATCTCACAGCGACTGAAACTGAAGTGCCCACGCCGCAAGGGCCGCAATCGATAGCCCAGTTCGCTTCGCTGGCCCGGCAGAAGTTCGATGGGCTGCGGCATATTCTCCACGCTCAGGCCGTCAGGCGCGTGGTCGAATACCTGCACGGTCAGCGGCTGCGGCAAGTCATGTTCAAGGGTCAGGCGTACTTCACCCCAACGGCCCAAGGCCAGGCTACCCGGCATCTGCCGTTGCACCTGTGGGCATGGAAGACGCCGCAGGCGCAGGGCGTCCAGCAGTGCCAATAGAAACAGCGCCAGCAGAAGGCCCCACGCCACTTTATGCAGCGTGTCGGGTACGTTGAGCTGGAGCGCCGTAGCCGCGCCCAACAGGGTGTTCAAACCCAGTAGGACGCCAAGCCAGATCAGCAGCAGACGAGTTGGCTTCATGGCCGGGTCATTGCCGAGGTGCCGGAATCTGCTCCAGCAGTTGCTTGAGCACCTGATCCACTTCCAACCCGTCAATGTCCAATTCGGGGGCGATGCGCACGCGATGGCGCAGCACCGCCAAGGCGCAACCCTTGATATCGTCCGGGGTGACGAACTCGCCACCGCGCAGCAAGGCCCTGGCGCGGGCGCCGCGAACCAGGGCGATGGAGGCACGCGGGCCTGCACCGATAGTCAGCCCTGGCCAACTGCGCGTGGCGCGGGCCAGGCGCACGGCGTAGTCGAGTACTTGCTCATCCAGCGGCAGTTCGCTGGCAATTTGCTGCAACTGCAACACGTCCTCTGCCTGCAGCACCGTGCGCAGTGGCTGCACATCCAGCATGTCGGCCCTGGAGGAGCGGGTGACTTCGCGGACCATCTCCAGCTCCTGCTGCGCATCGGGGTAGTCCATGCGCACTTTGAGCATGAACCGGTCCAGCTCGGCCTCGGGCAGGGGGTACGTGCCTTCCTGTTCGATGGGGTTCTGGGTCGCCAGCACCATGAACGGTTGGCCAATGGGCAGCGCTTCGCCCTCCAGGGTGACTTGGCGTTCCTGCATGGCTTCAAGCAGGGCGGCCTGGGTCTTGGCGGGGGCGCGATTGATTTCATCGGCCAGCAACAGGTGGGTGAACAGCGGCCCCTTGCGCAGCTTGAACTGCTCACTGTGCAGGTCGTACACGGCGTGGCCGGTGACATCGCTGGGCATCAGGTCCGGGGTGAACTGGATACGGGCAAAGTCGCCACCAAAACAGCGTGCCAGCGCGCGAACCAACAAGGTTTTGCCGAGCCCTGGCACACCTTCGAGCAGTATGTGACCACCGGCGATCAATGCGGTGAGCACGTCGTCGATCACCTGGTCCTGGCCAATCACCGCCTTACGCAGTTCAACACGCAGAGCCTGTGCCTGTTGGCTGGCCTTTTGTAGGCTCTCGACAGTCGGGGCGGTGGCCGTGGGAAATTCACTCATAGGGCATTCCTGAGGGTTTGCAGGCTCGCCACCTGACGGCTGAAATCGGCGCTGGTGAGCCGTTTTGCCGGGAGTGGGCCGAGGGCCTGGCGGATGACGTGGGAGGGTTGGCGCGTCAGGCGTTCGAGGACCTGCCACTGTGCGTCGCTGTCGAGGTGTTCAAAGCCTGGGTGGCGCCGTCGTGCCGCCCGCTGGATATCACGCTGCAAGGCGTGCAGCAGCGTGCCTTGGCCACTGCGGCGCAGCAGGAAGTCGGCGCTGGCCTTCACGTGTTCCTGTAACTGGCGACGGGCCTTTGGGGCGGGCGCCCGGGTCGGCCCCTGGCGCATGCCGGCGTGCCAGAGTGCCAGGGCAATCAGTGCGCAGAGCGCCACCAGTGCCTGGGGGAAATTGCGCATCAACAGGGTAAGCAGGTCGTCCACGTCGCTGTTGAACAGCAGCGTTACATCCGTACCCCGGTTGAGATACCACAACAGCCAGGCGTTATCGTGTTTGCCGATGCCTGGGGTTTTCCACAGGTCGCTGTCGGTTACCACCGTTACGGTGCCTTGGCCGAAGTTGCGTTGCATCAAATGGCTGGACTTGCCGCTGTTGGCGGAGAACTGCGCCAGGTGCCTGGGGTCGGTGAGGTTGAAGTCGGTATCGAAGCTGAAATAGGCCGGGGCGGTCTCATTGTCGACGTAGAGTTTGGTCAGGTCCGGTGCTTTCTTTTTGCGTGGGGAAGCAGGCTCGTCAAAGCCCTCGCCGAGTGTCTGGTGGACGTCCAGCCGGTCCAGCAGCAAGTCGCCGCTTTTACCGGTTTCCTCATCCCAAAGCGCTTCGGCAACCAGCAGCAGATGGCCACCGGATTTTGCCCAGTCCAGCAGTTGCTCCGCCTGGCGTGGGGTCATGTTGCTGCGCTCGCCCAGCAATACCAGGCTACGCCCCTTGGCTGGCTGGTCGGCCAGGTGTTCAAGGCTGTTGGCGTGTTCCACGGCCAGGCCCTGCCGGCGCAGGAAGTATTCGGCCGCAAGGTAGGGGTTGGCGATGGCTTGTGGCGATGGGCCGCGATCGACTATTTCGTCGTAGGGAATCGCCTTGTGCCAAACGTAAAGGCCACCGGCTCCCAACAGGCAGGCCAGCAGCAGGCCGACCCACAACAGGGGGCGCTTCATTGGGCGGCTCCCGTATTGAACAGGGTGCGCCAATCGCGGCACAGCTGCTGGTGTACCAACGCCGGTGGAAGGCGGTGGCCATAAGCGAGGTTTTGCCAGTGGTGTGTCAGTGCTTCACTGAAGGCCAGCAGTTGCGGTTGTTGCAGTGAGTGGATGCGCTCCAGGACCTGGCCTTCGGTGTCGGCGCTTTTGAGGGGCAGGTTGAAGTCGTGCAGCAGTCGGTTGAGCAGGCCGCGATACAGCAGGCCGAGGGCTTCCCTGGGGTGGGTGGGCCACAGCTGTTCGGCGGTGCTGGCAATGTCGTCAGGCAAGGTCTCGCTGCCCAACGCCAGGCCGAACAATTGTGCTGGGGCCGCTTTGGCGATTTTGGCTTTGGCCGGCCCGCGTCGACTGACAAAGGCGTGCAGCCACTCCCGATAGCGCCAGACAACTAGCGCGAGGCCAGTCGCCAGCAGGCCCCAGAGCAGTACCTCCAGGCCGAGGGCAGCGTTTTTGAAGGAGTTGCGGTTGAAGCTGTCCAGCAGCGCCTGAAGCCAGGCCGGAAGTTTACCGTCACCCTTTACCTTGTGTTGCGCGGCGTTTTTTTCGTCGCCAAAACGGTAGCGAGTGACGGTTTCCGGGTGCTTGAACGGGGGGCTGTCCAGCAGCGCCTTGATCGATTGGCTGGCGGCCTGGGTGGTGACTTGTTTGGCCGGTCCGGGCTCGTCCGCCATGACGGGGCGGCCGAATGGCACGAGCATCAGCCCAGCCACCAGCAGCAACGTCGCGACGCTGCTCAGGCGTTGGCGTAACCGGCGGAATACCAGTTCAAGGTCCCAGGCTTCCAGCACGGTGCGGCGGTTGAGGTACAGGCTGAAACCGCAAGCGACATAGATGGGCTCCCAGAACACCAGAATCAGGGCGTAGAAGGCGTTACTCAAATGCTCCAGCCACAACCCTTCCGAGCCGCTTGCCAGTGCCAACCGTTGCCAGTCCCAATCGAGTTCCAGTTGCTGCGGGATAAACAGGTAGAACAGTGCCATGCAACCGAACCACAGGCCGATTTCCATATGCACGCCAAGGGTGGTAAGCCAGCGTGCAGCGCCAGCATTGCGTTGCAGCAGCACCCCCAGGCGTATTTGACGGGCATTGCCGTCCAGGCCTTCGAGTTGACTCACCGGCATGACAAAGCTGCGGCTCAGGCTCAGTCGCCTCCAGGTCAGGCTGGCCAGCAGTTGGCCTTTGAGCAGGCGCGGCCACTGGCGCACGGCCTGCTTGAGGCTGGGAGTCTCGCCAAACAAGGTCTTGGAGAGGATGTACAGCGGCAAGCGATCAAAGGCCGGTTTTAACCACCAGAACATGAACATGGCCGTGGACGGGTATTTCCACAGCAGCAGGGTCAGCAAGCTGAATATCGGCAACGTCACTATTGCCCAACTGCTCATCAACAGCAGTCGATGTTCCTGCGCCATCAATACACCCAGGTCCATGGCTTCCCAGGAAGTACGGGGACGAATCACTACACTGGCCTCACTCAGGCGCATGGCGAGTGCGTCCGGCAAGCGTGAGGTAGGCGGCAACCAACAGCCACAGCCCGGAGCCCGTTGAGTATTTGATCCAGGGCGCGATCGTGGTGGAGGAAGACCAATAGGCTTCAATAAACGCCGCGATCAGCAGCAATAGCATGACGCCGCAGAGCATTTGCACGCTTATGCGTGCCGCCAGCCGCAGGGATTCGCCGCGTGTCAGGTGCCCGGGAGCAATCACCGCCCAGCCCAATTGCAAGCCTGCCGCCCCGGCCAGGGCGATGGCGGTAAGTTCGAAAGCGCCGTGGCCGATGACAAACGACCAGAAGGTCTGGCCATAGCCGATCTCGGTGAGATGGCCGGAGATCGCGCCGATGATCAGGCCATTGAAAATCAGAAAGAACACGCTGCCCAGGCCCAACAGCAAACCGGCGGCAAAGGTCTGGAAGGCAATCCCGATGTTGTGCATCACGTAGTAGCCAAACATCATCCAGTCCTCACTGGACGCGCGGTCGGCAGCACGCCCGAGGTGACCGGCATCCGGGTCATACATGCTGTGCATCTCGGCCACCTGCGCAGGGCTAACGATGCTGTAGATCAGGTCTGGAAACAGGTAGACCAGCAACGCAACACCCACCAGGCTGCCGAAGAACAGCACGCCGGCGATCAACACGAAACGCCATTGTTCGCGCACCAGGCGCGGGAAACCCGCCAGGATAAAGCCCACTGCATTCGCGCCCAATTGGCTGCGATGGCGATATAACTGCTGGTGGCCGCGCAGTGCCAGTTGTTGCAGGGGGTCTATCAGGTAGCTGCTGTAGCCACGCTCCTGGGCCAGGGCGAGGTGCTGGCACAGGCGCCGATAATGATGGGGGAAGTCGGACATATCGCCGGCCTTGGCCTTGCCTTGCTCCAACCGGATGAGTTGTGCGGTGAAGGCTTGCCACTGCGGCTGATGGCGGCTTTCGAACAGGCTCTGCTTCATGTTGGCCCCACCAGGCCGCGGGCCACGCCATTGAGTTGTTCTACCGCACGCGCTGGCGATACGTGTAACGGCGTTGCCAGGATGGCCGCCAGTTCGTGCACCCGATCGGCGGACAACTCACCTTGGCGTTCGGCGAAACCCAATATGGCGCGTTGTTCGCTCAGCTCCAGCGTGAAGGGCAGGCGCAGGGCGGTGGCTTGAGGCACCTTGGGGCGCGCCAGTGGCTGCTCGCGGTAGACCACCAGCGTGCCCGCAGCAAGGTCGCCGAGCCGTTTGAAGTGAGGGTGTTGCAGGCAACTGATGGCGCCGAGGAAGTAGCCCAAAGGCAGCATGTCGACAAAGCGCAGCAGGTTGCGGATGAGTGAGGCCGGCCAGCCAATGGGTGTGCCGTCGTCCTGAATGACGCGCAAGCCCATGACCTGCTTGCCCGGAGAGCAGCCCTGGTTGAGGACTTCGAACAGCACCATGTACCACCAACTGATCAGGAACAGCAGCAGCGAGCCCAGGCCAATACCGATATTGCCGAGCAGCGCCAGTGGCACGAGCAGGATACCCATGATCAGGCCGCGCACACCCAGGTCGAAAGCAAAAGCCAGTGCGCGTGGCATCAGGCCGGCCGGGCGCAAGGGCAAGTCTATGCCCTCGGGCGTCTCGATCGGGTAGTGGGTATCCAATGGAACTGATGGCATCGCGATCCTTGGCAGTGCGGGCGGCTTGAAGACACGGATGCTAGCAGTGTCGACGGTGGAAGCAACCCTTCAAGGTTTTGCTGGATGTTTGTACAGCTATCTATCGCTGGCCCCGAGTGCCTTGCTGCGCCTAGACTTTGTCGATCTTCAGCACAGGAACAGCCCGTGACCACCATTTTCTGGTACGACTATGAAACCACCGGCATCAACCCGCGCAGCGATCGCCCGTTGCAGGTCGCCGGTATTCGTACCGACCTCGAGCTCAACGAGGTCGGCCCGCCGGTCAACCTGTATTGCCAGCCAAGCGACGATATCCTGCCGCATCCGGCTGCCTGCGCCATCACCGGTATCACCCCCGGCATTCTGGCGGAAAAAGGCCTGGCCGAAGCCGACTTCATGACCCGCGTGCACGCTGAGTTGGCCGCGCCTGGAACCTGTGGCGCCGGTTACAACACTTTGCGCTTTGACGATGAAATGACGCGTTACAGCCTGTACCGCAACTTTTTTGACCCCTATGCCCGTGAGTGGCAGGGCGGCAACAGTCGTTGGGACTTGATCGATGTGGTGCGCACGGCTTACGCACTGCGCCCCGAAGGCATTGAGTGGCCCCAGCAGGACGGGCGTGTCACCCTCAAGCTGGAGCGTTTGACCCAAGCCAATGGCATCGATCATGGCCAGGCTCACGATGCCCTGTCGGACGTGCGAGCCACCATCGCCCTGGCGCGGCTGATCCGCGACAAGCAGCCAAAGTTGTATGACTGGTTGTTTCAACTGCGCAGCAAGCAGCGAGTGATGGATCAGGTCCGCCTGTTGCAGCCCATGGTGCACATTTCCGGGCGTTTCTCCGCCGAGCGTCATTACCTGAGCGTGGTACTGCCTCTGGCCTGGCACCCGCGCAATCGCAATGCGTTGATTGTCTGTGACCTTGGCCTCGACCCGCAGGGTTTGCTCGACCTCGACGCCGACACCTTGCGCCAGCGGCTCTACACGCGTCGTGATGATTTGGCGCAAGGGGAATTGCCCGTGCCGCTCAAGTTGTTGCATATCAACCGCTGCCCAGTGGTCGCGCCATTGAGTGTGCTGCGCGCACAGGATCGCGAACGCTTGAACTTCGATATGGACGTGTGCCAGGCACGGGTGCTGCGACTAACTGACGCACAGGAAGTTTGGCGCGACAAGTTGGCAGCCATTTATGCCGAGGAAGACTTTGCGCCGAGCACAGACCCGGAGCAGCAGCTCTATGACGGTTTTATCGGTGACCGTGACCGACGGTTATGCGAACAAGTCCGCGTGGCAGAACCAGCGCAGTTGGCACGTCAGCAGTGGCCTTTCGATGATCATCGATTGCCGGAATTATTATTCCGTTACCGCGCACGTAACTTTCCTGACACCTTGGACAACGATGAGCAACAACGCTGGAAACTTTTCTGTCAGCAACGTTTGTCGAGCGCGGAGTGGGGCGCACCCAATACCCTGTTGGCATTTAAGCAGGCACGTGAGGAGTTGGCTGTTAGTGCTACAGCGTTTCAGCGCCAGGTGCTCGATGAGTGGCAGGAGTATGCCGACTCTTTAGCCGCTCGCCTGGGCCTGTAGTCAGGTACTTGCAGAGTATTCGGACAATAAAAAACGCCAGCAAGCTGGCGTTTTTAATGTGTAGCATATCAGGCCTGAGCCCGATCAGGCTTAGCCCAGCAGGGTAGCCCAACCTTCAACCACGTCGCCGCCCCACTTGGCTTTCCACTCTTTCAGAGTCTTGTGGTTGCCACCTTTGGTTTCAATCACTTCGCCGTTGTGCGGGTTTTTGTACTGCTTGACCTTGCGGGCACGCTTGGTGCCGGTAGTTTTCACAGCGCCACGTGGTGCTTTAACTTTAGATTCCGGATCCAACAGCGCGATGATGTCACGCAGGGATTTGGAGTACTCACCCATCAGGGTGCGCAGTTTGCCTTCGAATTCCAGCTCGGTTTGCAGCTTGTCGTCTTGGGACAGGTTCTTCAAGCGGGCTTGCAGTTCTTTGATAGCTTCTTCGGTGGCGCGGTATTCGTTGATCAGGGACATGTTGACTACCTTATGTAGAGCGCTGATTGACAGTGAGTGGCCTAATAATAGTCAGGCAATTTCCCCAAGTAAACATTTAAGAAGGCATTTATGTAAATTACGTTGAATGTTTGTGGCAATGCTATGCAATCGAGTTAATTAATAGGTGGCAGGTGTAAAGATAATTCTGTTTGTTTTGCCTAACTGTCTAAGCCTGAGGGCGGGCCTTCATATAGTGGCGGTAAAACCTTACGCTATTAAGGGGTGTCGCCAGGGCCGGGCGGCAGAATAAGGTGCAAGGAGTACTGCAGTTTTTCTGCGTAATCGCTAGAATGGCGGCCTTTGCGAAGTTCTGGAGTTTCCCCCTAATGCGCACTTTTCGGCTGGTGATTGCTTGCCCGGACCGGGTTGGCATCGTTGCCAAAGTCAGTAACTTTCTGGCCTCCCACAACGGCTGGATCACCGAGGCGAGCCATCACTCGGACGATCTCAGCGGTTGGTTTTTCATGCGTCATGAGATACGTGCGGACACGCTGCCCTTTGGTCTCGAAGCATTTCGCGAGGCGTTTGCGCCGATCGCCGAAGAGTTTTCGATGACCTGGCACATCACTGACACGGAGCAGAAAAAGCGTGTCGTACTGATGGCCAGCCGCGAGTCCCACTGCCTGGCCGACCTCCTGCACCGCTGGCACAGCGATGAACTCGACTGTGAGATAGCCTGTGTGATTTCCAATCATGATGACCTGCGCAGCATGGTCGAATGGCATGGCATCCCGTACTACCACGTACCGGTCAACCCGCAGGACAAGGAGCCGGCATTCGCTGAAGTCTCCCGCCTGGTAAAGCAGCACGAAGCCGATGTGGTCGTGCTGGCGCGCTACATGCAAATCCTGCCGCCGGAATTGTGCAGTGAGTACGCAGGCCGAGTGATCAACATTCACCACAGCTTCCTGCCATCGTTTGTGGGGGCCAAGCCGTATCACCAGGCCTCCCTGCGCGGTGTGAAGTTGATTGGTGCAACGTGCCACTATGTCACCGAGGAACTCGACGCCGGCCCGATCATCGAGCAGGACGTCGTGCGCGTCAGCCACAGCGACAGCATTGAAGACATGGTGCGTTTCGGCCGTGACGTCGAGAAGATGGTGCTGGCCCGTGGCCTGCGTTACCACTTGGAAGATCGGGTGTTGGTTCACGGTAACAAGACTGTGGTGTTCTGATAGCCGCGTTTAAGTTGAAGACAAAAGGGCCTGGGCGTTTAATCGTCCCAGGCCCTTTTTATTTGTCTGTGGTTGAGGAGTAAGTGATGAGCGACCCACTCGATAAAGCCACCTCCAAAGCGCCTGCGACGCTGGGCGAGGGCTGTTTGAGCCGTTTTGATCCAGATGAGCTTAACCCTGAGGACGGCACCGAGTTTCCCGGTGCCGCCGAGTTGTGGCGCCAGGAACACGCTAAAACCGATCCCGAGCAAGCCTAGCGGCCCGCCGCCTTAAACGCTCGGCGGGCCTTTGGATCAGATCCGGAAGCTGCCCACCAGCTGTTTCAAACGTGCGGCCTGTTGTTCCAGGTCGGTACAGGCGCGCAGGGTCGATTGCAGGTTTTCCACACCTTCCTGGTTGAGGGTGTTGATCTCGGTGATGTCCATGTTGATCGACTCCACCACCGACGTCTGTTCCTCGGTGGCGGTGGCCACAGACTGGTTCATGCCGTCGATCTCGCCAATGCGTTGGGTCACGCTGTTGAGACGCTCACCGGCCAGGTTGGCGATCTCGACGCTCTCCAGGCTATGGCGCTGGCTTTCACTCATGGTGCTGACCGAATCCCGGGCGCCGACCTGCAACTCTTCAATCATCTTTTGCACTTGTTGCGCCGATTCCTGAGTGCGGTGCGCCAGGTTGCGCACCTCATCGGCCACCACCGCAAACCCGCGACCGGCTTCACCTGCACGTGCCGCTTCGATCGCGGCGTTCAGCGCCAGCAGGTTGGTTTGCTGGGAGATGCTGGTGATCACTTCCAGAATTTGCCCGATGTTCACGGTCTTGCTGTTGAGCGCTTCGATATTGCTGCTGGAGGCGCTGATCATCTCGGACAGTTGGTTCATTGCCTTGATATTACGCTCGACCACTTGCTGGCCATCTTCGGCCAGGTGCCGGGCATCGCTGGCCTGATGGGACGCCTGGGCGGCGTTACGTGCGATTTCTTGCGCAGCCGCGCCCAGTTCGTTGATAGCCGCAGCCACGCTGTTGGTGCGGTTGGCCTGCTCGTCAGAGTTGACCATCGACGAGTTGGAGGCGCTGACCACTCGCAGGGCCACTTCATTGACCTGCTCGGTGGCCGAGGACACTTCGCGAATCGAGGTATGAATGCGCTCCACGAAGCGATTGAATGCGTTACCCAGCGTGCCGAACTCGTCGTGATTCTGGATGTTCAGGCGGCGGGTCAGGTCACCTTCGCCATCGGCGATGTCCTGCATGGCGCGGGTCATCACGTGCAGGGGTTGCAGCAGCACTCGGATCAGCATGCCGAGCAGCGCGATGATGATCACGACCGCAATGATCGTGGCGATAACGGCCGAGGTGCGAAATTTGCTGAGCATGGCGAAGGATTTATCTTTATCCACCGAAATACCCAGGTACCAGTTCACCGACGGCAGGCCTTTGATGGGGGTGAAGGTCACGATGTTGTCTTTGCCATTGGCTTCGACTTCGCTGAAATCACCACTGATTTTCGGGGTGTTTTTCGGGTACATGTCGGCCAGCGTCTTCATCACCAGGTTCTTGTCCGGGTGCACCAGCACTTTGCCGTCAGCGCTGACCAGGAACGCGTAGCCCATGCCGCCGAAGTTCAGCGCGCCGATGTTATCCACCAGGGTTTGCAGGCTCAGGTCGCCGCCGACCACACCGATGCTTTGCCCGGCCCTGGCGCTGGGGGTGGCCACGGAAATGATCAACTGGCCGGTCGCCGCGTCGATGTAAGGTTCGGTGAGGGTTGAGCCGTTGCTGCTTTGGGCGCCTTTGTACCAAGGGCGCACCCGTGGGTCGAAACCGTCTGGCATTTTGGTGTCGGGGCGGATGGTGAAGGCGCCTTTGCTGTCACCCACGTAGGTGGCCATGAACGAGGAAGTCAGGGTTTTCTGTTCGAGCAGGCCGGCAACCACGGCGGGTTCAGGGTTTATGGCGATGTTCTGTGCGGCATTTTCGACCAGGGCAATCCGCCCGGTGAGCCAGGTTTGAATGTTGCTGGCGGTGACATCACCCATTTCATGCAGGTAATTATCGAGGTCGTCGCGAATCGCGTTGCGTTGCAGGTAGTCGTTGTAGAGGGTAAACAGTGCAAAAGCGGCGATGACGATAAGGGAGGCTGCAAGCAGGATTTTGTGGCTGAAGCGCAGGTTTTTATTCATGGCTTGTAGGGTCCGCTAAGGTCTTAATATCCGAAGCGCGTCCTCGTGGGACGCGCAAAATGACAGCGTCAAAAAAGGTGTGATACTGCGTGTGATAATTCCGGTGGTCCCTGTGAGAACTATCTGACCTATTTTTAGACTTTGTAGGTCTTACCTCTGTCTGTATCGACCTGACGGCACTAAAGATTAACCAAAGGTGACGAAATGCCTGATTCCTCGCAACTCCTTATCGGCGCCGGCCTGGACGGCCAGCCCATCGCTCAGGCCATGCGCCTGGCCAACCGTCACGGGTTGATTGCCGGCGCCACCGGTACAGGTAAAACCGTCACGTTGCAGCGCTTGGCGGAAGCCTTCAGCGACGCGGGTGTGGCCGTGTTTGCCGCTGATATCAAGGGGGACTTGTGCGGCCTTGGCGCTGCGGCCAACCCGCAAGGCAAGGTGGCCGAGCGCATTGCGGGCATGCCTTTCCTTAATTACACGGCGAAGGCTTATCCGGTAACGCTGTGGGATATCCACGGGCAGTCCGGTCATCCGCTTCGCACCACCATCAGCGAAATGGGGCCGTTGCTGCTTGGCAGCCTGCTGGAACTCACCGACAGCCAGCAATCGGCGCTCTATGCGACTTTCAAGGTGGCCGACCGCGAAGGCCTGTTGCTGCTGGACCTCAAAGACCTCAAGGCGTTGCTCAACCACTTGCGTTATCACCCGCAACTGCTGGGCGACGATGCGGCGCTGATGACCACCGGTTCCAGCCAGGCGCTGTTGCGGCGTTTGGCGGTGCTCGAGCAGCAGGGCGCCGAAGCCTTGTTCGGCGAGCCGGCCCTGCAACTTGAAGATATCTTGCAGCCTGCCGGCGATGGTCGCGGGCGCATTCACCTGCTGGACGCGAGCCGCTTGGTGCATGAGGCGCCCAAGGTCTATGCGACCTTCCTGCTGTGGCTGTTGGCCGAGTTGTTCGAACAACTGCCGGAGCGTGGCGATGCCGATAAACCGTTGCTGGCGCTGTTTTTCGACGAGGCGCATTTATTGTTCGCCGATACGCCCAAGGCATTGCAGGATCGCCTGGAGCAAGTGGTGCGATTGATCCGTTCCAAGGGCGTGGGTGTGTACTTTGTCACTCAATCCCCGGGGGATTTGCCTGACACGGTATTGGCGCAACTGGGCCTGCGTATCCAGCATGGCTTGCGGGCGTTCACCACCAAAGAGCAGAAATCCCTGCGTGCGGTGGCGGACGGTTTTCGCCCCAACCCGGCGTTCGATACCTTGTCGGTGCTCACCGAGTTGGGCACCGGTGAGGCGCTGGTGGGGGCGTTGCAGGAAAAGGGCACGCCGGAAGTGGTCCAGCGCGTGCTGGTGGCGCCGCCGCAATCGCGGATCGGGCCGCTTTCCGAGGCTGAACGCGCTGCGATCATCGCCAGTTCGCCTTTATTGGGGCGCTACGACAAGCCGATTGACCGTGAGTCGGCCTATGAAGTGCTGATGGCGCGCAAGGAGCTTGGCCCGACCGAGGAGGCCAAGCCGTCCGGCGAAGAGCCGAGCTTTACCGACAAGGCCGGGGCGTTCCTGGGGACTACCGCGGGCAAGGCGCTCAAATCCGCCATGCAGCAGGCGGCCAATCAAATGGGACGGCAGTTGGTGCGCGGGTTATTGGGCTCGTTGCTGGGCGGCAGTAAACGCAAGTAGCGGTTCAGGGCTTGGGCCTGGCGTGGGCGGCCAACCGCTCCAACGCTGCGCGCAGGCCCGGATCGCTGATGCCGTCGGCCGTGGCTTGAATGGTTTCGGCCGCATTCTGCGACAGGTCCATGGTGTGGCCCACTGCGCCTTGCTGCACGGTGGGCGGCTGCACCTTGAACTGGATGCGGGTCAGACTGGCAAACTCATCAAATGCCATTAATTGCCGCTGCAAGCGTTTTTGCTGGTAGCGCAGGCGGGTGGCCCAATGCCCGTCGGTGACAATTAACAGTAAATTGCCTTCGCGCCACGACGCCACATGACAATGTTCGCGGGCGGCAGGTTGCAGCTGGCTTTCTACAAGGCGTTGCAAATGGCCCAAGCGTTGCGCGTGGCCGAAGATGGCTTTCAACGGTTTGGCTTCGCGGAGCAACACGCTGGGCGCGCGGGCTGTAAGTGGGCGAAACGCCATGTTTAGACACCTTAAGTAACAGAGCCGCCATCTTAGCAGAAAGCGCCTGTGCGGCCCCAGGCAAAGCGATAGCAGGGCAAAGCGAGTGAAATCAATAGGTAACTTCTGCGCTTGATGGGTTGAAGTTCCAGCAAAAGCCCTTATTTTAAACAAGCCCTCTCACAGCGCCATGCCAGCATCGGGGAATAACGCCACTTTCCTCACCCACGATTCCGGGTAGAATGCGCGTTCGCATGCGGCCGTGAGGGCTGCTCGGGCCACTCACGGTGCGCCCTCCATCCCTATGTGTGGAAGAACCTGCCGATATGTTTGCGCCTTTGTTAAAGAAACTTTTTGGAAGCAAGAATGAGCGCGAAGTCAAACGCATGCTCAAGACGGTGCAGCTGGTCAATGCCTTCGAAGAGCAGATGGTTGCCCTGTCGGACGAGCAATTGCGCGCCAAGACCCAAGAGTTCAAGGCCCGCATAGCCAAAGGTGAAACCCTCGACAAGCTGTTGCCTGAAGCCTTTGCGGTCGCCCGTGAAGCCGGTAAGCGTGTCATGGGCATGCGCCACTTCGACGTGCAATTGATCGGCGGCATGACCTTGCATGAAGGCATGATTGCCGAAATGCGTACCGGTGAAGGCAAGACCCTGGTGGCAACCCTGGGCGTTTACCTCAACGCGCTGTCCGGCAAGGGCGTGCACGTTGTGACGGTGAACGACTACCTGGCCCGCCGGGACGCCAACTGGATGCGCCCGCTGTATGAATACCTCGGCCTGACCGTCGGCGTAGTCACGCCGTTCCAGCCGCCGGAAGAAAAGCGCGCCGCCTATGCGTGTGACATCACCTACGGCACCAACAACGAATTCGGTTTCGACTACCTGCGCGACAACATGGCGTTCAGCATGGAAGAAAAATTCCAGCGCGAACTCAACTTTGCCGTGATCGACGAAGTCGACTCCATCCTCATCGACGAAGCACGTACCCCGCTGATCATCTCCGGCCAGGCCGAAGACAGCTCGCGCCTGTACACCGAGATCAACAAGTTGATCCCGCGCCTGGTGCAGCACGTTGAGGAAGTGGAAGGCGTGGTGACCAAAGAAGGTCACTTCACCATTGACGAGAAGACCCGCCAGGTCGAACTCAACGAAGCCGGCCACCAGTTTGTCGAAGAGATGCTGACCCAGATCGGCGAGCTGGCCGAAGGCGAAAGCCTCTACTCGGCGCACAACCTGGGCCTGTTGACCCACGTGTATGCCGGCCTGCGCGCCCACAAGCTGTTCCATCGCAACGTCGAATACATCGTCCAGGACGGCCAGGTCGTACTGGTTGACGAACACACCGGCCGTACCATGCCGGGTCGCCGTCTGTCCGAAGGCTTGCACCAGGCCATCGAAGCCAAGGAAATGCTCAACATCCAGGCCGAAAGCCAGACGTTGGCCTCCACCACCTTCCAGAACTACTTCCGTCTGTACAACAAACTGTCCGGCATGACCGGTACAGCCGACACCGAAGCGTTCGAGTTCCACCAGATCTACAACCTGGCCGTGATGGTGATTCCACCGAACAAGCCGCTGGCGCGTAAAGATTTCAACGACCTGGTGTTCCTGACGGCCGAAGAGAAGTACGCGGCAATCATCAATGACATCAAGGACGGCATGGCCCAGGGTCGTCCGATTCTGGTGGGTACTGCCACCATCGAAACTTCCGAGCACGTGTCCAACCTGCTCAACAAGGAAGGCATCGAGCACAAGGTCCTCAACGCCAAGTTCCACGAAAAAGAAGCCGAGATCATCGCCCAGGCCGGTCGCCCTGGCGCACTCACCATCGCCACCAACATGGCCGGTCGTGGTACCGACATCCTGTTGGGCGGTAACTGGGAAGTGGAAGTTGCAGCACTGGAAAACCCAAGCCCTGAGCAAATCGCCCAGATCAAGGCTGACTGGCAGAAACGCCATCAGGCGGTGCTGGAATCCGGTGGTTTGCAGGTAATCGCCTCCGAGCGTCACGAATCGCGCCGTATCGACAACCAGTTGCGTGGTCGTGCCGGCCGTCAGGGTGACGCCGGTTCGAGCCGCTTCTATCTGTCGCTGGAAGACAGCCTGATGCGTATCTTCGCCTCGGATCGGGTGAAGAACTTTATGAAAGCCCTGGGCATGCAGTCCGGTGAAGCGATCGAGCACCGTATGGTGACCAACGCCATCGAGAAGGCCCAGCGCAAGGTTGAAGGGCGCAACTTCGACATTCGTAAGCAACTGCTTGAGTTCGATGACGTCAACAACGAACAGCGTAAAGTGATCTATCACATGCGTAACACGTTGCTGGCCGCCGACAACATTGGCGAAACCATCGCTGACTTCCGTCAGGACGTGCTCAACGCCACCGTCAGCGCACACATTCCGCCACAGTCCCTGCCTGAGCAGTGGGATGTTGCCGGCCTGGAAGCCGCGTTGAAGAGCGACTTCGGTGTGGACTTGCCGGTTCAACAGTGGCTGGACGAAGACGACCACCTGTACGAAGAAACCCTGCGCGAGAAGCTGATGACCGAGCTTCTGGCCGCGTACAACGAGAAAGAAGAGCAGGCGAGTGCCGAAGCACTGCGCACCTTCGAGAAACAAATCGTACTGCGCGTGCTGGACGACCTGTGGAAAGACCACCTGTCGACCATGGACCACCTGCGTCACGGTATCCACCTGCGTGGCTACGCCCAGAAGAACCCGAAGCAGGAGTACAAGCGCGAGTCGTTCACGCTGTTCTCCGAGCTGCTGGATTCGATCAAGCGCGATTCGATTCGCGTGCTCTCCCACGTTCAGGTGCGTCGCGAAGACCCGATCGAGGAAGAAGCCCGCCTGCGTCAGGAAGCCGAGGCACTGGCTGCGCGCATGCAGTTCCAGCATGACGAAGCACCGGGTCTGGAAGCGCCGGAAGCCTTGGGCGAAGAGGTCGATGTGGCCTTGGCTCAAGCCCCGGTCCGCAATGACCAGAAGCTGGGCCGCAACGAGCTGTGCTGGTGCGGTTCGGGCAAGAAGTTCAAACACTGCCACGGCGAAATCAACTAAGATTTTTGCCTGACGCTGCAACACCCTGCGCCGCGACCGGCCTTTGCCGTCGCGGCGTTTTGCCATTAATTTCACCGTTGATCGCGACGGTACAGACATCACCTATTCTTTAAGGAGCGCATTCATGGCTGTTGGTCTTGGTCCTTTGCCCACTTTGCACCCGGTCGCCGGTTTTGAACTCGGTATCGCTTCGGCCGGCATCAAGCGCCCGGGGCGCAAAGATGTAGTGGTGATGCGCTGTGCCGAAGGCTCGACGGTTGCGGGCGTGTTCACGCTCAACGCGTTTTGCGCCGCACCGGTCATCCTGGCCAAGCAACGCGTGGCAGGTTCGATCCGTTACCTGCTGACCAACACTGGCAATGCCAACGCCGGTACCGGCGAGCCAGGCCTGGTTGCCGCTGCGCGCACCTGCGCCAAGCTGGCCCAGTTGACCGGCGTCGATGCCAGCCAAGTGCTGCCATACTCCACCGGCGTGATCGGTGAGCCGCTGCCGGTGGAAAAAATCGAAGGCGCGCTGCAAGCCGCACTGGATGACCTGTCTGTGGATAACTGGGCAGCTGCGGCCACCGGCATCATGACCACCGACACTCTGCCAAAAGGCGCGAGCCGCCAGTTTGTACACGACGGCGTGACCGTCACCGTGACCGGCATCAGCAAGGGCGCGGGCATGATCCGCCCGAACATGGCCACCATGCTCGGCTACATCGCCACCGACGCCAAAGTCTCTCGCGACGTGCTGCAGCGCCTGATGCTCGACGGTGCCAACAAGTCGTTCAACCGCATCACCATCGATGGCGATACCTCGACCAACGACTGCTGCATGCTGATCGCCACCGGCCAGGCCAACCTGCCGGAAATCACCTCTACCGAGGGCGCGCTGTTCGCCGCGCTGAAGCAGGCGGTGTTCGAGGTGTGCATGGACGTGGCTCAGGCCATCGTGCGTGACGGTGAAGGCGCAACCAAGTTTGTTACTGTTGAAGTCAACGGCGGCGCTAATCACCAGGAATGCCTGGATGTCGGTTACACCGTGGCCCACTCGCCGCTGATCAAGACTGCACTGTTTGCTTCCGACCCGAACTGGGGCCGCATCCTCGCCGCCGTCGGCCGTGCCGGTGTGCCGGACCTGGACGTCAGCAAGATCGACGTCTTCCTCGGCGACGTGTGCATTGCCAGCCGTGGCGCCCGCGCCGAAACCTACACCGAAGCCCAGGGCTCGGCGGTGATGCAGCAGGAAGAAATCACCATCCGCATCGAGCTGGGTCGCGGCGAGTGCAGCGAAACCATCTGGACCACCGACCTGTCCCACGAGTACGTGAAGATCAACGCGGAATACCGCACCTGACAGTCAAGAGGAACGCGTGGTGAAACGAGTGCATGTAGCAGCAGCGGTGATCCGTGGCGTTGACGGCAGGATCCTGCTGGCACGCCGTGCCGACACCCAGCATCAAGGCGGCCTCTGGGAGTTTCCCGGCGGCAAGGTAGAGGCGGATGAATCGGTCGTTGCCGCGTTGTCCCGCGAATTGCAGGAAGAACTGGGCATCCTGGTGACCACGGCGCGCCCGTTGATCAAGGTGCAGCATGACTACCCGGACAAGCAGGTGTTGCTGGATGTCTGGGAAGTCTCGGCTTTTACCGGCGAGCCCCACGGTGCAGAAGGGCAACCACTGGAATGGGTGGTGCCACGGGACTTGCTCAACTATGAGTTTCCGGCGGCGAATGCACCGATTGTTGCCGCTGCCCGTTTGCCCGCTGACTACCTGATCACCCCGGGCGAGTTGGAAACGCCGACCCTGCTGCGGGGCATTCAAAAAGCCATTGCCGGTGGCATCAAGCTGATTCAACTGCGTGCGCCCAACGGTTACGACCCTAAATACCGTGACCTGGCGGTGGACGCGGTGGGCTTGTGTGCCGGCAAGGCGCAACTGATGCTTAAAGGGCCGTTCGAATGGCTGGGGGATTTCCCTGCCGCCGGCTGGCACATGACCTCGGCGCAACTGCGTAAGTATGCGAGCAAAGGCCGACCGCTGCCGAAGGATCGATGGTTGGCGGCTTCTTGCCACAACGCTGAGGAGCTGGCACTGGCAGAGATGATGGACGTGGATTTTGTCACGCTGTCGCCGGTGCAGCCGACCCAGACTCATCCCGATGCCCAGCCTTTGGGTTGGGAACAGGCGGTAGAGTTGATCCGTGGGTTCAGCAAGCCGGTGTTTCTGTTGGGCGGGGTTGGGCCGGACGAGCGGGAACAGGCTTGGGCAGCCGGGGCTCAAGGCGTGGCAGGCATTCGCGCGTATTGGCCTGAGGCATGATGATCGTTCCCACGCTCCGCGTGGGAATGCCTATTGTGACGCTCCGCGTCACGCTTTGGGACGCGGAGCGTCCAGGGCTGCATTCCCACGCAGAGCGTGGGAACGATCTTAGTGGGGCTTCGCCGCCGCCTGCCACAACACTTCCGCTACACCCTGGCGCTTGGCAATCACCCGCGCCGCCACAAACAACACATCCGACAACCGATTGATGTACGCAAGCCCCACGCCTTCCAACGGCTCCATCGCATTCAACTGGTGACACCGCCGCTCGGCACTGCGCGCCAGGCTCCGGCACACATGGGCCTGGGCAATCAGCGCCGAACCGCCGGGCAAGATGAAGTTCTCCAGCGGCCCGACTTCCTCGTTCCAACGGTCAATCGCCGCTTCCAGCCGGTCGACTTCTGCGGCATTCAACGCTTTGTACACGGGCATCGCCAACTCACCGCCCAAATCGAACAAGCGGTGCTGGCACGGCGTAAGCACCTCGATGATCTCGTTGAGCTGCGGGTGCTTGCCGCTCTGTTCTTCAAGGTTGGCCAGCAGCAAGCCCAGTTGGCTGTTGAGCGTATCCACCTCGCCAATCGCCTCCACGCGAGGGTGGTCCTTGGGTACGCGACGGCCGTCACCCAGGCCCGTCTCGCCCTGGTCGCCGGTGCGGGTGTAGATCTTCGACAGGCGAAAGCCCATGGTCATTGCTCCAGTTGAGTCAGTTCATAGGGTGGCATCTGGCTGCCGGCCAACGGCAGGCGCAGGGTAAAACAGGTGCCTTGGCCGAGGGTGGAATGCACTTCCATCTGGCCTTTATGGTTGTTGGTGATGATGAAGTACGACACCGACAGCCCAAGCCCGGTGCCTTGGCCGATTTCCTTGGTGGTAAAGAACGGCTCAAAGGTGCGTTTGCGCACGTTTTCGCTCATGCCGATGCCGTTGTCTTCCACCTGGATTTCCGCCCACGGCGGGTTGAGGCGGGTGCGCAGGATGATGCGCCCCGGCTCGCTGTCGTCTTCACGCAGGTGAATGGCTTGCGCGGCGTTTTTCAGCAGGTTGAGCAGCACCTGTTCCAGCTCGTTGGCGGTGCCCGGCACCGGGCCCAGTTGGGGGTCGAACTGGCGGATGATCGCCTGGCCCTTGAAGTCGAAGCCGATGGTCAGGTCGAAGTCGTTACCGGCAATTTCCACGGCCTGGTCGATCAGTGCGGGCAAATCGCACGGCGCCATCTGGCGGTTGCTGCGGCGGCTGAAACTGAGCATATGGGTGACGATTTTCGCCGCCCGCGCGCCGGCTTGCTGGATGCCATCAAGCAATTGCGGGACTTCGCGGCTTTGCAGGTAATGGTTGACCGTCTCCAGCTCGATTCCGGCCTGTTCGGCGTGTTCCAGGTTCTTCGGCAGGTCGGGAGACAGGCGCCGGCGGATGTTCTGCACGTTATGCAGGATCGCCCCCAGCGGGTTGTTGATTTCATGGGCCATGCCCGCAGCCAGGCCGCCCACGGAGAGCATTTTTTCCGACTGCACCATCATTTCTTCCAGGGACAAACGCTGGGTGATGTCGTCGATACGGATCACCACGCCGCGCCCGGCACCGCCCATCAACGGGTAGAAGGTCAGGGCGTAATGCTTGGGTTCGTCATCCTTGATCCAGGTGACACGCTCAATGCGCTCCACCGTGTGCTGCTCCACCGTGGCTTTTATCTGCGGCAGGTACGGTTTGAGCGGCTGGAAGGCGAGGAAGATCGGCTGGTTCAGCGCTTCATCCAGGCGCGTGCCGGAAAGTGCCGTGGCTTCCTGGTTCCATTGGGTGACGTAAAGCTGTTCATCCAGGGCGATCAGCGCCGACGGCATCGAGTCGATGATGCTGTTGAGGTAGTTCTGGAAACCGGTGAGCTTTTTCTCGATCTTGCTGCGCACCTGCACTTCCAGTTCCAGCTTGCGGTTGGTGTGGCGTGTTTCTTCGGCCAGGCCCTGGGCTTGGTCGTAGGCGGCCTGAGAGTCGTCCCGCGCACGCTTGAGCTGCTGCTCGCGGGCTTCGATGCGCGACAACATGGTGTTGAAGGCTTCGGCCAGGCTGCCGATTTCATCATGGTTGCCGCGCCCGGCACGCAGGGCGTAGTTTTCTTCGCGCGTCACCTGGCGTGACAGTTCTTCCAGCTCATGGATCGGGCGGGTGATCAGGCGCTTGATCTGGCGGGCGATGACCAGCCACAGCAATACGCTGAAAATCAGGATGCCGAGGCTGGCGGTCAATGTGCCGGTATAGAACGCCACCGGCAACTCACTGCTGGCCACCAACAGCAAATGCCCGGATGGCTGGCCGGTGCGGGGCAGGGTGATGACCTGGTTGCTGCGAAACTCGGTAAGGCGCCAGGCTTCGATATGCCGGTAGTTTTCCGGCAGGTGCAGGCGGTTGCCGTGCTGCATCTGCGCCAGCAAGGTGCCTTCGCCGTCGTACAGCGCAGCGGCGCGCAAGGGCGAATAGCTGGTCAGCTCATTGAGCAGGGCGTCGGCCTTGGTCGGGGATTCAAGGGCTTCGGCGGCCAGCGACGGGTTGGACACCAATCGACCGATGGCCTGCAACGCCTGGGGCGCCATGCTTTCCTGAGAGATCCAATAGGCGGCGCTGATAAACGTCAGGTTGGCCACCAGCAATACCGTGGTCAACAGCACCAGCAGGGCGGCCAGCAGTTTCTGCCCTACCGGTAGGTTTTCAAGACGCTGGCGCAGTGGCATCAGGTTTTTTCCAGGTAATAGACAGGTAGGCAGGGTAGCGCGTGCCTCAGTCGCTGGCCAATCCGCGTGTGTGCAAGTAGTCGACCAGACGCGCCTGCAACTGTTGCAGATGCGGCAGTCCCAATTGATGGCGCGCTGCGGCCTGGCACGCATAACCGAGCAGGTAGCTGATTTCGGTGCGGCGGCTGGCGGCCACGTCCTGATACATGGACGAATAATTGGCCGCGGTGGCCTGGATCACCCGTTCCACTTCAGTGTGCAGGTCTTGGGCGGCGGCGGGTTGGCCGCAGCATTCAAGCAACTCGCTCAGTTCGGCGCACAAGGTCGCGACTTCGCATTGGTGGGCTTGCAGGCCGCCATTGCGGCACTGGTAAAGCACCGTTAACGGGTTGATGGCGCAATTGAGCGCCAGCTTGCGCCACAAACGCGTCAGGATGTCGGTGCTCCACTCATGGGGAATGCCGGCGGCGTGCAGGTCGTCCAGCCAAAGCGGGGGAGTGGGGCGGCGCGCGTCCCCCAGCCAGGTGAAGCCGTGGCCGGCGAAGACCACGCGCCAATCGCCGTCACGAAACGCGCCTTCAGTGCTGGAGGCAAAGAGACAGCGGGCCTGGGGCAATTGCGCGGCCACCGCATCCTGGCTGCCAAGGCCGTTTTGCAGCAGGACCAATTCAGCGTCCGGTACCAACCGGTGTTGCAGCTGTGCGATGGCACTTTGGGCATCGTAGGCTTTGCACGCTACCAGCAGGCGATGAATCGGCTCGGGGCTGTCGGGTGTTTCGCCGATCACCGGGTAAGTATTTTCTATGCCGTGTTCCACCAGGGTCAGGCCGCCCGCCTTGTGATAGCTGGCCAGGCGCGCGGCGTCGCGCACTATCAGCCGCACAGGCAGGCCTGCGCGCGACAATCGCGTGGCCCAGAGGGTGCCCAGGCTGCCGGCGCCGAGAATATGCCAGGTGGTCGACATCAGTTTGTGCTCCGTAGGGTCGCCTGCGATGAATGGTGCGAAAGAACCGCTATAATGCCTCGGCATTTTAGCTTGGGCGCGCTCCATCTTTACTGAGCCCGCCCCTTATATTGGAGAAATGACATGCCTTCGTTCGACGTGGTATCCGAACTGGACAAACACGAAGTCACCAACGCCGTCGAAAACGCCGTCAAGGAACTGGACCGTCGCTATGACTTGAAGGGCAAGGGCAGCTTCGAGTTCAAGGAAAAGGAACTGACCGTCAACCTGACCGCTGAAGCCGATTTCCAGCTGGAAGCGATGATCGAGATCCTCAAGCTGTCGTTGGTCAAGCGCAAGATCGACGCACAGTGCCTTGAAATCAAGGACGCCTACGCCTCCGGCAAGCTGATGAAGCAGGAAGCCGTGCTCAAGGAAGGTATCGACAAGGAGTTGGCGAAGAAGATCGTCGCTCACGTCAAAGACGCCAAGTTGAAAGTCCAGGCCGCCATTCAGGGTGAGCAGGTGCGTATCACCGGCAAGAAGCGGGACGACCTGCAAGAAGCCATCGCCGCCCTGCGCGCCAAGACCTTCGACATGCCGCTGCAGTTCAATAACTTCCGCGACTGATGGCACATTGGGGAACCTGTGAGCGTTTTTAACGTCCCACGCCCCGGAAACAGTGCCTACACTTGAGCCCTTCGGGGCTCATTTGCGTTTTAAGGCAGTCAATTAAGCCGCACATCCGCGCAACAGGAGAAGATAGATGGATTTAAACGCTGAAATGGATCACCTGATCAAGACCTCGCAGTCCTGGATCCCCATGATCATGGAATACGGCAGCCGCGTGTTGCTGGCGGTAATCACCCTGGCCATCGGCTGGTGGCTGATCAACGTATTGACCCACCGCGTGGGGCGCTTGCTGGCCATCCGTAACGCAGACCTGGCGTTGCAGCATTTCATCACCAGCCTTGCGAACATTGCGCTGAAAGTCATGCTGGTTGTCAGCGTGGCCTCGATGATCGGCGTGGCCACCACCTCGTTTGTCGCCGCGATCGGTGCCGCTACCCTGGCCATCGGTTTGGCGTTGCAGGGCAGCCTGGCGAACTTCGCCGGTGGCGTGCTGATTCTGCTGTTCCGCCCATTCCGCATTGGTGACTGGATCGAAGCCCAGGGCACCTCCGGGACAGTCGACAGCATCCAGATCTTCCACACCGTGCTGCGTACCGGCGACAACAAGACTGTGATCGTGCCCAACGGCATCCTGTCCAACGGCATCATCACCAACACCAACCGTCAGCCGACCCGCAAAGTGGTGTTTGATGTGGGTGTCGACTACGAGGCCGACCTGCAGAAAGCCCGTGAAGTGCTGCTGGAGCTGGCCAAAGACCCACGCGTACTGGCTGACCCGGCGCCTGCGGCCGTGGTGTCGACCCTGGGTGACAGTTCGATCACTGTTTCTCTGCGTTGCTGGACAAATACCCCGGATTATTGGGATGTAGTGTTTATGCTCAATGAACTGGCGCGTGATCGTTTGAAAGGGGCGGGTATTGATATTCCGTTTCCGCAGCGAGTTATTCGCGTGATGCAAGAACCGCTTGCCAAATAACTAAGCGGCAGGTTGTCGAACTTGGCCGATAGGTCAAGTTCGATGGGTACGGCCAACATAGTTACTTAGCTTGCTAGTTATTTTTCTTGTGTAATAAATCTGAAATAAAAAAGCCGCTCCCTTGCAAAACAGGGGAGCGGCTTTTTAGTTAAGGCTTACGCCTTAAGTCATCGTTGTAATTAAACCGCTAATTACAAGATGTTCAGCGGGTATTGCGCGATCAGACGCAGTTCGTCGATCGACGCCGAACCGTAGTACACGCCATCAGACGAACGATAGGTCGCTTGACGAACGCGCAGGCTCAGGTCTTTTGCCGGGCCGCTCTGAACCACGTACTTGGCTTCTATGTCGCGTTCCCACTCTTTGCCGTTCGAAGTGGTGCCGGTGTTGGCGCCGCTGCCGCTGACATAACGAGTCATGAAGCTCAGGCCTGGCACGCCGAAAGTGGCCATGTTCAGGTCGTAGCGAGCTTGCCAGGATTTTTCGTCTTCAGCGTTGAAGTCGGAACGGGCGATGGAGTTGGCCAGGAAAATCGTGCCGCCGCCGTCTACGCCGTAGCCGTAGTCACCGTCACCGCTGACTTTCTGGTAGGCCAGGGTGAACGTGTGAGCCTGGATGGTGTACGCGCCTTGCAAGCTGTACGCACGGTTATCCAGTTTGGTGGTGTTGTCTTTTTCTGCGCGCTGCAGGCCGGCGCCATCGCTTTTGGTGCTGTAGATGTTGAAGTCAACGGCCAGGGACTGATCGTTGCTCAGCGCGTGAGTCCAGTTCAGGTTGGCGTAGGTTTTCTTCCAGTAGTCTTCGGTCTTCGCGTAGTAGAGGCTGGCGCTGACTTCCGGCGTCAGGGCGTAGACACCACCGATAAAGTCGGTTTTGGTCAGGCCCAGGCTGTCACGGTATGTCTGTGCTTGTGCCACGCTCGAGGTGAAGTGACCGCCTTCGAGTTTCAGGCCCTTGATCTCGTTGCTGGTGATCGAGATACCTTGCGGCAGCTCTGGCAGCAAGCGGCTGTCGTCGGAAGCGAATACCGGCGCGGTGGTGTACTGGTCGCCGACTTTAAGCACAGTGTCGGAGATGCGGAATTTAACCGCGCCGCCGCCTTTGGAGTAGTCGTCTTGCGAGCGACCGTCGGCACCGGTAGGGAACAGGCCAGTGCCCGAGCGACCCTTGCCGCTGTCCAGTTTCACGCCCAGCAGGCCGATCACGTCAACACCGACACCGATGGTGCCTTGGGTGTAGCCGGACTGGAACAGACCGTTGAAGCCCAGGCCGGTTTCATTGGTGTAGCTCTTGCCGGTATCGTTATTACGGAAGTCCCGACGAAAGTTCAGCAAACGGGTATTGATGCTGAACGTGCTGTCTTCAACAAAGCCCTTGGAGTCGTCCTGGGCGGACGCCATTGCGAACTGCGAGGTGCCTGCTGATACAGCCAGGGCGATCATGCTCCACTTCATCACGCGCATCGTGATTTGCTCCTTTGGTTTTAGGAAGAGTACTGCCGTCCCACCTGTATTTTTATCTGGGCGGCTCTTTCTTTTTTGTGTCGGCGCAAAGTTATATCACGCAGACCCTATTGACGATACTTACTCATCTATCCTTTCAGCTTCTTTACGAGGCTGTCGTAAATTGCTATTTCCCTGTCGCAAATTCACAGCCTGAGTGTCACCAGGCTGACAACTAAAGTGCGGTATTCCTACCCCTTGCGAAGTTTGAACTCATCCTTGAAATGCACCTGAACGCTACTGTTCTTATCGCGTAACACCCGTATCCAAACGGGTGCCGTTGCCGACGATACGGGTGTGAATGCAACAAGCGTGCACAAAGCGGTAACCGAATGTCATTTTTTCGTGAAAAACGTTACGGCCGTGTAAAAACCGCATAAGCACGGGCTTCTTACGTCGTTTGGTTTGGGCTTGACGCCCCGCTGAAACACCTTTTGGGAGGTACAAAAAAACTGTGCCAGGGCAAAGCGTTACCGGTTCACCCCTTGAGTGGGTAATTGGCGGATCCCTTTGAGGCACGGGTGGGTCATTTTGGTGCATCCCGCTGAGGCCCGATTTAGCGTAGCTCAAATATTTGCCTGCCTCGAAAGGGTGCGTGCTTTTTTCGCTCAGTGGCCTCAACGCTCCCGCATTCGCCGTGAAGCCTTGGGCATTCGAAGGTATGCTGAGCACCTGAAATTGACCTGCCGAACGGAGTGCCGCGTGTTCGCCTTAGACCAACGCCTGCAACAAGACACACTGGCCATTGGAGACTTTCCGCTCTGCCGCCTGCTGCTGTCCAACGACGCCAACTACCCGTGGTTCATCCTGGTGCCACGCCTCGACGGTATCAGCGAAGTGTTTCAACTGGATGTCGCCGATCAACACCGGTTGTGGCAAGAGACGACCACCCTGGCGCAGTTGCTCAATGAAGGGCTGGCCGCCGACAAAATGAACATCGGTGCGCTGGGGAATGTGGTCAGCCAGTTGCACGTGCATGTCATTGTGCGCAAGCGTGACGATGCGGCCTGGCCGGCACCGGTCTGGGGCAAACACCCGGCACGGCCTTATACCGATGAGCAAGTGGCGGCGATTCGCGGCCAATTGCGCGGGTTGTTACCTGCCGACTTCATCTTTACCCAGGACTGAATCATGGACCTGCAAGACCGCGTTACCGATCTGGAAAGTCGCCTGGCGTTCCAGGACGATACCATCGAGACCCTCAATGACATTCTGGTCACCCAGCAGCGTGCGGTTGAACGCCTGCAGATGCAGATGACGGCGCTGCTCAAGCGCCAGGAAGAAATGGGCGGGCAGTTCGAGACCTCCGAAGAAGAAGCACCACCGCCACATTATTGATAGCCACGGCATTAATGGCCGCACATAAAAAAACCGCGATCCGGCTCAGCCGGATCGCGGTTTTTTATGCGCTGCGGGTAGGAATCAGCGACGCGGCAGGGCCGCAATCACGTCTTCGGCTTGCAGGCCTTTGTCGCGGTTCATGACGGAGAACTCCACGCGCTGGCCTTCGACCAGGACGCGATGGCCTTCGCCACGGATAGCCCGGAAGTGGACGAAGATATCGTCGCCCGAATCGCGGGAAATAAAGCCGAAGCCTTTGGACGTGTTGAACCACTTGACGGTCCCGGTATCCCGGTTGGTCATGTCGTAGTTTTGCGACGCCGCAGCAGGCGACGAACGGTAGAAGCTGATGGCCAGGTGAAGAACGATGGCGACCACAGCAATCACCAGGCTGAGCAGGATGGCCGGGTGGCCGCCCACTTCAGGCATAGGTGCCAGGAGGGTGAGGGTTTGCACGACAACGGTCAGTACCAGCAGCGCGCTGACCAGGTTTTGCAGTTGATGACGCGTGCCTTTGTTCCAGTAAGGGATTACCGGTGCGAGCGTCAGGTTAAGAAGGCCGAACAAGGCCAGGTACAGGGCGTCATGTTGTTCCAGGTACGGCAGGCTTTCAGGCTGCAGACTCGGAATAAAGGACAGCAGCAAAGCTGCAACGCCCGTCAGGAGGTGGACGATTTTCAACATTTTGATTAACTCACGTTAAGACGGATCACAAGGAAGAGCTGACTGGCACGGTTCGCTTCTGAACAATGGGAGGCGTTGGGCACGTGCGCGGGTATCAGCCTATGTGGTGTCCCGCAGAAATGAACGGTAACCACACGCCGCCTATTTAACAGCAAAGGCTGTGCCTACTCAAATCAAGCATTTCGGGGCGTTGCAAGGGCAATAGCATTTCTGCGTAAAACACTTGTCCTAGACGGGTGCGGCTGTTTTGCGCGACATTTAGAGGCTTTCTCGCTGTGCAAAGGCTTTGTCGGCCGAGCGGGGCAATTTGCCGCATCTCACCCGGCCGGTGCCGGGCTGCACACCGCCGGCACTCTTGCTAGAGTGGTCCTGCACCTGATCAATGAATGTTCGTCAATTGAAGGGGAAAAACATGGCAATCGATATTGGTATCAGTGAAGAAGACCGTAAATCCATCGTCGATGGGCTTTCACGGCTGCTGTCCGATACCTATGTACTGTATTTGAAAACCCACAACTTCCACTGGAACGTCACGGGCCCCATGTTTCGTACGCTGCACTTGATGTTCGAGGAGCAGTACAACGAACTCGCACTGGCGGTGGACTCCATTGCCGAGCGTATCCGTGCCCTGGGCTTCCCGGCACCGGGAGCCTATTCGATCTATGCCCGGCTGTCTTCGATCAAGGAAGAAGAGGGCGTGCCCAGCGCCGAAGAGATGATCAAGCAACTGGTGGCCGGCCAGGAAGCCGTCACCCGCACCGCGCGCGGTATTTTCCCATTGCTCGACAAGGTCAGCGACGAGCCGACCGCCGACCTGTTGACCCAGCGCATGCAGGTTCACGAGAAAACCGCGTGGATGCTGCGTTCCTTGCTTGAAAACCAATAAAAGCACCCCCTGAGCGGCGCCTTCCTGGCGCCGCTCGCTTGTTTCTCCGCATTTCCTGGCGTTGTCCTACAACTTTCCAATCCGCGTCTTCTGGCTGCTCCTCTCGCCCTGCTGTTTTATAGGCCCACTGCCCAATGGGAGAAACCCATGGGCTGCTGTTTGGCAATGGAGTGTCAGGTGTATGTCACGCGGAGTGGGTAATGGAGTGATGGAAACCGCCGGTTTTCACAAGATAAAGGTCGACCCCTTTGCCAAAGGGTTCGACATGGGACTGGCCAAGCCATTGTCCCGGTCGGTCAGGCTCAATGGGTTTTCCACCTGCCTGCGTCTTGAGCAGATCTATTGGAATATCCTCACGGAGATAGCCAGGATCAATGCCTGTTCAGTCAGCGCGTTGCTGTCGTATGTCGATCGGGAAGTGCATTTGCGTTACGGGGGAGTGAAGAACTTCAGCGGGTTGGTGCGGGTGGTGTGCGTGGTCCACGTATTAAAAGATCGTGTCAGCGCCACGGGCCTGGATTAATCCGCCGGTTGCGAAGCGGGCCCACCGTCAAGGCGGGCCAGGCTTCGGGCAGAAAGCCGGCTGCGCTGTGTCGATTTACCAGATATAATCCCGCGCTTTGCTGCGCGCCCCGGCTTATCCACAGGGTGGGCGTGGCGCAGTTACGATCTGATCGCCGAGACATCTCCATGCCCATGTACGATTATCAATGTGCTTCCTGTGGTCATCAGTTGGAAGCCATTCAGAAGATCAGCGCCGCGCCGCTGGTCGATTGCCCTGCCTGCCAGGCACCTGAGCTGAAGAAGATGTTGTCCATGCCGGGCTTCCGCCTGAGCGGCGGCGGCTGGTATGAGACCGACTTCAAGACCGGCGCCAAGAAGAATCTGGCGGGCGGCGACAAAGCAGACTGAGTTGAACTCTACGCGCAGGCTCCTGCATTATCCGTCCCCTGCTTAACTGTACGGTGACGAGGCGAGCCTCCACCGAATTTCGAATTACGAGAAGTGAAACCACTACCATGATGCGCAGCCACTATTGCGGCCAACTGAACGAGACCCTGGATGGTCAGGAAATCACCCTTTGCGGATGGGTTCACCGTCGCCGCGACCACGGCGGGGTGATCTTCCTCGATATCCGTGATCGTGATGGTCTGGCCCAAGTGGTGTTCGACCCGGACCGCGCCGAGAGCTTCGCCGCCGCCGACCGCGTGCGCAGCGAATACGTCGTTAAAATCACCGGCAAGGTGCGCCTGCGCCCGGCCGGTGCTGTAAACGCCAACATGGCCTCCGGCGCCATCGAAGTGCTGGGTTATGAACTGGAAGTGCTGAACGAGTCGGAAACCCCGCCGTTCCCACTCAATGAATACTCCGACGTGGGCGAAGAAACCCGCCTGCGCTACCGCTTCCTGGACCTGCGTCGTCCGGAAATGGCCGAGAAGCTGCGCCTGCGTTCGCGCATGACCACCAGCATTCGCCGCTTCCTCGACGAAAACGGCTTCCTCGACGTCGAAACGCCGATCCTGACCCGGGCCACCCCGGAAGGTGCGCGTGACTACCTGGTGCCGAGCCGTACCCACGCCGGTTCCTTCTTCGCATTGCCGCAATCGCCGCAGCTGTTCAAGCAACTGCTGATGGTCGCCGGCTTCGACCGCTACTACCAGATCGCCAAGTGCTTCCGCGATGAAGACCTGCGCGCTGACCGCCAGCCGGAATTCACCCAGATCGACATCGAGACCAGCTTCCTCGATGAAAAAGAGATCATGGGCCTGACCGAGCAAATGATCCGCAACCTGTTCAAGGAAGTGCTGGACCTGGAATTCGGCGAATTCCCGCACATGACCTTCGAAGAAGCCATGCGCCGCTACGGTTCCGACAAGCCGGACCTGCGTATCCCGCTGGAACTGGTGGACGTGGCCGACCAGCTCAAGGAAGTCGACTTCAAGGTGTTCAGCGGCCCGGCCAACGACCCGAAATGCCGCATCGCCGCCCTGCGCGTGCCTGGCGGCGCGAGCATGCCGCGCAAGCAGATCGACGATTACACCAAGTTCGTCGGCATCTACGGTGCCAAGGGCCTGGCGTACATCAAGGTCAACGAGCGCGCCAATGGCGTTGACGGCCTGCAATCGCCGATCGTGAAAAACATCCCGCTGGACAACCTGAACGCGATCCTGGACCGCGTCGGTGCTGTCGATGGCGACATCGTGTTCTTCGGTGCCGACAAGGCCAAGATCGTCAGCGAAGCCCTGGGCGCGTTGCGCATCAAGCTCGGCCACGACCTGGACCTGCTGACCTGCAAGTGGGCGCCGATGTGGGTCGTCGACTTCCCGATGTTCGAAGAGAACGACGACGGCAGCTTCAGCGCCTTGCACCACCCGTTCACCGCGCCGAAGTGCTCGCCTGAAGAGTTGGAAGCCAACCCGGCCGGCGCGCTGTCGCGTGCCTACGACATGGTGCTCAACGGCACCGAGTTGGGTGGCGGTTCGATCCGTATCCACCGCAAAGAGATGCAGCAAGCGGTGTTCCGCCTGTTGGGCATCAACGAAGCGGAACAGGAAGAGAAGTTCGGCTTCCTGCTCGACGCTCTGAAGTACGGCGCGCCGCCGCACGGTGGCTTGGCGTTCGGCCTGGACCGTCTGGTGATGCTGATGACCGGCGCCCAGTCGATCCGTGAAGTGATCGCCTTCCCGAAAACCCAGAGTGCTGCGGACGTCATGACCCAGGCACCGGGCGTGGTGGATGCCAAGGCGTTGCGCGAACTGCACATCCGTCTGCGCGAGACGCCGAAGGCTGAGTAAGGCTGCGGCGTGAAAGCGCGATAAAGTTGTACGCAGTCAAAAAGGCGCATCTTCGGATGCGCCTTTGCGTTTAAAAGAGGGAATTCCTGCCTGGGGCGGGATTGATAAGGTTTCTAGAGAATTTTCGGAGTTGTGTTATGGCTGGCCATTCCAAGTGGGCGAACATCAAGCACCGCAAAGAGCGTCAGGATGCCAAGAAAGGCAAAATCTTCACCAAGTGGATTCGCGAACTGACCGTCGCCGCCCGCCAAGGCGGTGGTGACCCAGGTTCCAACCCACGTCTGCGCCTGGCGCTGGACAAGGCTTTGGGCGCCAACATGAGCCGCGACATCATTGATCGCGCCGTGGCCCGTGGTGCCGGCGCTGCCGATACCGACGACATGGTCGAGCTGAGCTACGAAGGCTACGGCCCAGGCGGCGTGGCGGTGATGGTCGAGTGCATGACCGACAACCGCAACCGCACCGCGGCCGCCGTGCGTCATGCTTTCAGCAAATGCGGCGGCAACCTGGGCACCGACGGCTCGGTGGCTTACCTGTTCGAGCGCAAGGGGCAGATCACGTTCGCCCCCGGCACCGATGAAGACGCTTTGATGGAAGCGGCCATGGAGGCAGATGCCGACGATGTGGTGACCAATGAAGACGGTTCCATCGATGTGTTCACCTCGTTCGCGGGCTTCTACGCCGTGCGTAACGCCCTGGAAGCGGCTGGTTTGAAAGGCACCGACGCAGAAATCGTGATGCTGCCGACCACCAGCGCCGAACTGGACCTGGACGGCGCGCAGAAAGTGCTGAAGATGCTGGACATGCTCGAAGACCTGGATGATGTGCAGAACGTCTACTCGAATGCCGACATCCCGGAAGAAGTGGCAGCACAGCTAGTCTGAGGGATGATGTAGATCAAAATGTGGGAGCGGGCTTGCTCGCGAAAGCGGTGTTTCAGTCAACTCATATACGGACTGACAGATCGCTTTCGCGAGCAAGCCCGCTCCCACATTGGATCTTCTCTGTTTAAGAAAATGTGTTTACCCAACCCGCAGGCGTTATGACTTTAATCCTAGGTATCGACCCCGGTTCGCGCATCACCGGTTTTGGCGTGGTGCAACACACCCCGCGTGGCTGCGTCTATGTCGCTTCGGGCTGCATCCGTACCGGCGCGGGCGAGTTGGCCGAGCGCCTGCAGATTGTGTACCGCGGCGTGCGTGAAGTGATCCAGACCTACGGGCCGGTCACCATGGGTATCGAAAAGGTCTTTATGGCCAAAAACGCCGATTCTGCCTTAAAGCTCGGCCAGGCCCGTGGCGCTGCTATTGTGGCCGGTGCGGAGGAGGGCATGGAAATCGCCGAATACACCGCGACCCAGGTCAAACAGGCCGTGGTCGGCACCGGCGCGGCGAATAAAGAGCAGGTGCAGATGATGGTCATGCACATGCTCAAGCTCACCTCAAAGCCGCAAATCGACGCCTCCGACGCCCTGGCCATCGCCATTTGCCATGCGCACACGCGTTCCAGCCTCTTGCCGCATGGCTTGGGCACCGCACGCAGTCGTGGCGGGCGGCTGCGTCTCTGATAGCATCAGCGCAATCGTAATTTCCGGTCAGGCCGCGTTCTGACCCCAAGCTTTAAGGATCTGAACCGTGATTGGACGCTTGCGCGGCACCCTGGCTGAGAAACAGCCGCCGCACCTGATTCTGGATGTAAATGGGTTGGGGTATGAGCTGGAAGTGCCCATGACCACCCTGTATCGCCTGCCGTCGATTGGCGAGCCGATAACATTGCACACGCATTTGGTGGTGCGCGAAGACGCGCAATTGCTCTATGGTTTCATTGGCAAGCGCGACCGCGACTTCTTTCGTGAGCTGATTCGCCTCAATGGCGTGGGGCCCAAGTTGGCGTTGGCGTTGATGTCGAGCCTGGAAGTGGACGAACTGGTACGCGCGGTTTCGGCCCAGGACACATCAGCGTTGACCAAGGTGCCCGGTGTCGGCAAGAAAACCGCCGAGCGCCTGCTGGTCGAACTCAAGGACCGTTTCAAGGCCTGGGAAGTGGTGCCGAACATGTTTGCCCTGGTACCGAACCAGCCGGACATGCCGGCCGGCCAGGTCGCCAGTGCCGAAAGCGATGCGGTGAGCGCGCTGATTTCCCTGGGCTACAAGCCCCAGGAAGCCAGCAAAGCCGTATCGGCCATCAAGGACAAGAACCTGAGCAGCGAAGACATGATCCGCCGAGCCCTGAAGGGAATGATTTAAGTGATTGAAGCTGATCGTCTGATCGCGGCCACCGGCCCGCGCGACCGAGAAGAAGTCCAGGACCGCGCCATCCGCCCCGTCAGCCTTGCCGACTACATCGGCCAGCCGACCGTGCGCGAGCAGATGGAGCTGTTTATCCAGGCTGCGCGTGGGCGCAACGAGTCCCTTGATCACACGTTGATCTTCGGCCCGCCGGGCTTGGGCAAGACCACCCTGGCCATGATCATCGCCCAGGAGATGGGCGTGTCGATCAAGTCCACCTCCGGCCCGGTGCTGGAGCGTCCGGGCGACCTGGCCGCACTGCTGACCAACCTTGAGCCCCACGACGTGCTGTTTATCGACGAGATTCACCGGCTGTCGCCGATCGTCGAGGAAGTGCTGTACCCGGCCATGGAAGACTTTCAGCTCGACATCATGATCGGCGAAGGCCCGGCAGCGCGCTCGATCAAGCTCGACCTGCCGCCGTTCACGCTGGTCGGCGCCACCACGCGCGCCGGGATGCTGACCAACCCGTTGCGAGACCGTTTCGGCATTGTTCAACGTCTAGAGTTCTATAGCACTGCGGATCTTGCGACCATTGTCAGCCGTTCGGCGGGCATCCTGGGGTTGCCGCTGGACCCGGAAGGCGCGTTTGAAATCGCCCGCCGCGCCCGTGGCACGCCGCGTATCGCCAACCGCTTGCTGCGTCGTGTGCGCGATTTTGCCGAAGTACGGGCCAAGGGGCATATCACCAAGGCCGTGGCGGATTTGGCGTTGAACCTGCTGGATGTGGACGAGCACGGCTTCGATCACCAGGATCGACGTCTACTCTTGACCATGATCGAGAAGTTCGATGGCGGCCCGGTCGGAGTGGACAGCCTGGCAGCGGCCATCAGTGAGGAGCGCCATACCATTGAGGATGTGCTGGAGCCGTACCTGATCCAGCAGGGTTACATCATGCGTACGCCAAGGGGCCGCGTGGTCACGCGCCACGCCTATTTGCATTTTGGGTTAAACATTCCGTCACGATTGGGCGAGATGCCTGTAGTAGACGAATTCCTTGATGCAGTGGACGATTAATAACGCCACGCCAGACGATTTATCTGAAGTTTGTGCTGTCCTAGTGGCTGGTGTCGTCATTCAGTCGTTAGAAATGCTGAATAGAATGCAAAAACAGTTGCCCAGCCGGATTGGCAACCTGAGGAGTAAGCACTAGAGTATGCGCGCGCAAAACGGGGATCAGTCGTTCGCACATCGCTGTCGCGTTTATTACGAGGACACCGATGCCGGCGGCATCGTTTATTACGTCAACTACCTCAAGTTCATGGAGCGGGCTCGAACCGAGCGGCTACGGGAGCTGGGCTTTGCCCAATCCCAGCTGGCAGGGGAGGACCTGTTATTCGTCGTGCATTCCAGCGAGGCGCGCTACCACGCACCGGCGCGACTGGACGACGAATTGCTGGTCAGCGCTGAAGTTATCGAATTGAACCGTGTCAGCCTGCGCTTTAAACAGCAGGTCAGGCGGGCAACGGATGCAACGCTGCTCTGTGAGGGGCAGTTCCTGGTGGCCTGTGTGCGCACCAATAGTTTGAAACCCCGGGCCATTCCCGAAGCTCTACGTGCGGCCTTTGCCCACGTAAGCGGCGCGGGTAAACAATCAAAGCAGGAGATTTAGCGTGGAACCTACCGTCGTCGACCATTCCTCCATGTGGAGCCTGGTCAGCAATGCCAGTGTTGTGGTTCAACTGGTGATGCTGGTCCTGGTAGCCGCATCGGTTACCTCTTGGGTCATGATTTTTCAGCGCAGCAACCTGCTGCGTGCCGGTCGACGTGCCCTGGAGAGCTTCGAGGAGCGCTTCTGGTCGGGTATCGACCTGTCCAAGCTGTACCGCCAGGCCGGTAGCAACCCGGACCCGGATTCGGGCGTAGAGCAGATCTTCCGCGCCGGTTTCAAGGAATTCTCGCGCCTGCGCCAGCAACCGGGTGTTGACCCCGAAGCGGTCATGGAAGGCGTGGCCCGCGCCATGCGCGTCGCGATCTCCCGTGAAGAAGAGAAGCTTGAGCAAAGCTTGCCGTTCCTCGCTACCGTCGGTTCCGTGAGCCCGTACATCGGCCTGTTCGGTACCGTGTGGGGCATCATGAACTCCTTCCGTGGCCTGGCCCAGGCGCAACAAGCCACCCTGGCCACCGTGGCCCCGGGTATCGCCGAGGCTTTGATCGCCACCGCGATCGGCCTGTTCGCCGCTATTCCCGCAGTAATTGCCTACAACCGTTTTGCCGCCCGTGGCGAAACCTTGATCAGCCGTTACTACACCTTCGCCGATGAATTCCAGGCGATCCTGCACCGTAAAGTGCACACCAGCGAAGAATAAGCAGGTAATTTCCAATGGCTTTAATCGCTCGAGCTCGCAAAAAGCGCAAGCCGGTCGCCGAGATGAACGTAGTGCCTTACATCGACGTGATGCTGGTGCTGCTGGTTATCTTCATGGTGACCGCGCCGATGCTCAATCAGGGCGTGAAGGTTGATCTGCCCAAGGTTTCCAGCGAAGCCTTGCCGCAAGACAACAACACTCAGGTCCTGACCATTTCGATCAAGGCTGACAAGACCTATTACTGGAACCTTGGCAGCGAAGTCGACACCCAGAAACAGCAGGACAAGGCCATGACCTTGCCGCAGATGACGGACGCCGTGACCAAGATCATCCGGTCCGGCAACGAAGGCGGCAAGCACACGCAAGTGTTCATTCGCGGCGACAAAGTGGTCGACTATGGCTCCGTCATGGGCGCCATGGGCGGGCTGCAGAAGGCCGGCGTGGGTAACGTTGGCTTGATTACCGAGGCGCCCTGATGCAGCAACAGCGAGAGCCGTCCGCCTCGGAAAGCTACTTCTGGCCTAGCGTCTGGGCAATTGCCCTGCACGTCCTGGTGTTCGGCATGCTGTTCGTCAGCTTTGCCATGACCCCGGACCTGCCGCCAGCCAAGCCGATCGTGCAGGCGACCCTGTATCAGCTGAAATCGAAAAGTCAGGCCACCACCCAGACCAATCAGAAGATTGCGGGTGAAGCCCAGAAGTCGGCTGCGCGCCAGACCGAAGTCGAGCAGATGGAACAGAAGAAGGTCGAGCAGGAAGCGGTGAAGGCTGCTGCGGAACAAAAGAAAGAAGAGGCGGCTCAAAAGGCCGAGGAATCGAAAAAGGCTGACGAAGCCAAGAAAGCTGACGAGGCCAAAAAGGCGGATGAAGCCAAGAAAGCCGATAAAGCTGCCGAAGCTAAAAAGGCTGAAGAGAAACAATTGGCTGATATAGCCAAGAAGAAATCTGAAGAAGAAGCCAAAAAAGCTGCCGAAGAAGAGGCCAAGAAAAAGGCCGCTGAAGAGGCCAAGAAGAAGATAGTCGAAGACGCGAAGAAGAAAGCCGCCGAAGACGCCAAGAAAAAAGCTGAAGCAGACGAGGCGAAGAAGAAAGTCGCCGACGACGCGAAGAAGAAAGCTGCCGCCGACGCCAGCAAGAAAAAGGCCCAGGAAGCAGCGCGTAAATCCGCCGAAGAGAAAAAGGCCCAGGCCTTGGCAGATTTGCTCTCCGACACGCCGCAGCGTCAGCAAGCCTTGGCCGATGAACGTGGCGATGAAGTCGCAGGCAGTTTCGACGACCTGATTCGGGCACGGGCAGCGGAAGGTTGGACACGTCCACCTTCGGCACGTAAAGGCATGACAGTAGTGCTGCAGATCGGCATGTTGCCGGACGGTACGGTGACTTCGGTCAGCGTGGCCAAGTCCAGTGGTGACGGTTCGTTCGACAGTTCGGCGGTTGCAGCGGTCAAGAACATTGGCCGGTTGACCGAGATGCAGGGAATGAAACCAAGCGACTTCGCTCCCTATCGTTCATTCAAGATGACATTCACACCTGAGGATCTAGCCTTGTGAGAAACCTTCTTCGAGGAATGCTTGTCGTTATTTGCTGTATGGCAGGGATAGCGGCGGCGGATGAAAAGAACATCCTGGTCACCAGCGGTAGCGATCGGGCCACCCCGATCGCGGTAGTACCGTTTGGCTGGCAGGGCGGCAGCGTGCTGCCGGACGACATGGCCCAGATCGTCAGCGACGACCTGCGCAACTCCGGCTACTACGCGCCGATTCCAAAAGGCAACATGATCAGCCAGCCGACCCAGGCCAGCGAAGTCATCTTCCGTGACTGGAAAGCCGTAGGCGCCCAGTACCTGATGGTCGGCAGCATTACGCCGGCCGGCGGTCGCCTGCAAATCCAGTACACGTTGTTCAACGTGGCCACCGAGCAGCAGGTCCTGACCGGCAGCGTATCGGGCACCGCCGAACAACTGCGGGACATGGCGCATTACATCTCGGACCAGTCGTTTGAAAAACTCACCGGTATCAAGGGGGCGTTCTCGACACGTCTGCTTTATGTAACGGCTGAGCGTTTCTCCGTAGACAACACGCGTTACACCCTGCAGCGTTCGGACTACGACGGCGCCCGCGCCGTGACCTTGCTGCAGTCCCGTGAGCCAATCCTGTCGCCGCGTTTTGCGCCGGACGGCAAGCGTATTGCCTACGTGTCGTTCGAACAGCGCCGCCCGCGCATTTTCGTGCAGCACATCGACACCGGTCGTCGTGAGCAAATCACCAACTTTGAAGGCCTCAATGGTGCCCCTGCGTGGTCACCGGATGGTTCGCGCCTGGCCTTCGTGCTGTCCAAAGATGGCAACCCGGATATTTACGTGATGAACATGGCTTCGCGCCAGATCAGCCGTGTAACCAGTGGCCCGGGTATCAATACCGAACCGTTCTGGGGTAAGGATGGTTCGACCATCTACTTCACCTCCGATCGCGGCGGCAAGCCTCAAATCTACAAAACAAGCGTAGGTGGCGGTGGCGCAGAACGCGTGACCTTTATTGGTAACTACAATGCCAATCCTAAGCTTTCGGCCGATGAAAAGACGTTGGTGATGATTCACCGTCAGGATGGTTTCACTAATTTCCGGGTTGCGGCCCAGGATTTGCAGCGTGGAACGGTAAAAATCCTCACAGATACCAACCTTGATGAGTCAGCCACTGTTGCGCCCAACGGCACCATGGTAATCTACGCCACCCGCCAGCAGGGCCGGGGAGTCTTGATGCTCGTGTCCATTAATGGACGCGTAAGGCTCCCGCTTCCTACCGCACAAGGCGAAGTCAGAGAACCGTCCTGGTCCCCTTACCTGAACTGACGCGGCGCTACAAAAAGAATTGCTTAACACACTGGGGTTCATTAGGAGTTTCACGATGGAAATGCTGAAGTTTGGTAAGTTTGCTGCTCTGGCTCTGGCTCTGTCCGTAGCCGTTGGTTGCTCGTCTAAAGGCGGCGACAATGCCGGTGAAGGCGCAGCTGTTGATCCAAACGCTGGTTACGGCGCTAACACTGGTGCAGTTGACGGCTCCCTGAGCGAAGAAGCTGCTCTGCGCGCTATCACCACTTTCTACTTCGAATACGACAGTTCTGACCTGAAGCCAGAAGCCATGCGCGCTCTGGACGTTCACGCGAAGGACCTGAAAGCTAACGGCGCTCGCGTTGTTCTGGAAGGTAACACTGACGAACGTGGTACTCGCGAGTACAACATGGCACTGGGCGAGCGTCGTGCGAAAGCCGTTCAACGCTACCTGGTACTGCAAGGTGTTGCTCCAGGCCAACTGGAACTGGTTTCCTACGGTAAAGAGCGTCCAGTTGCTACTGGCCACGACGAGCAGTCCTGGGCTCAAAACCGTCGCGTCGAACTGCGTAAGTAATTCGTCATGCGAACGTGCCGTCGTGCTCTAACTGTATTGGCTCTCAGCCTCGCACCGCTTGCGGTGTGGGCTGCGGTTCCTGTGGAAGATAGCAACTCTGGCTATAACAATAGCGGGAGCAGTTATCCGCCAGCGGGTTATGGCACGAACGGCGCCTATGCTGGGGGACCGGCAACTGCCGCTCCCTCGGCACAGGGCGAACTGTTCAACCAGCTGCAACGTATGCAGGATCAATTGTCGCAGCAACAAGGCACCATTGAGATCTTGCAGAACCAGGTGAACCAGCTGAAGCAAGAAGGCCTGGAGCGTTACCAGGATCTTGATCGACGCATTGGAGCCGGCGTAACACCTGCCGCAACTCCTGATAATTCTTCTACCGGTGGCGCGCCAAGCGCTGCCGCCGGTGGTGCAGCAGCAGGCGCAGCGGCTAGCCAAGCGCCTGCCGCCAGCAGCGAACCGGGTGATCCGGCCAAGGAAAAGCTGTATTACGACGCAGCTTTTGACCTGATCAAAGCCAAGGATTTCGATAAGGCCAGCCAGGCCTTTACCGCATTCCTGCGCAAATACCCTAACAGCCAATACGCGGGCAATGCCCAGTACTGGCTGGGTGAGGTGAACCTGGCAAAGGGTGATTTGCAAGCGGCAGGCCAGGCATTTGCCAAGGTCAGCCAGCTGTACCCAAAGCATGCCAAGGTGCCTGACTCGCTGTATAAACTGGCTGATGTAGAACGCCGCCTGGGTCACACCGACAAGGTCAAAGGCATTCTGCAACAGGTGGTTGCCCAATATCCGGGTACCTCCGCAGCCCAGTTGGCCCAGCGGGATCTGCAGCGCTTGTAAGCGATGCAACCCGTTTAGAAGAAACCCGCGCCTGGCGCGGGTTTTTTCGTTAGAATCCACGCCCTTTTATGAAACACGCTTTTTGGGGCCTGCGCGTTGGCGGGGTTCCTTGAAGTGCCTGACGGAGGCGGACAGCCTGTTTAGCTGTTACGCCCGTGGCGACTATGCAAGACACATTACGTATTACCGAAGTTTTTTACTCGTTACAGGGTGAAACGCGTACCGCTGGCCTGCCTACCGTCTTTGTACGGTTGACCGGCTGCCCGTTGCGTTGCCAATACTGTGACAGCGCCTACGCCTTCAGCGGCGGCACCGTGCGCACCCTCGACGACATCATTGAACAGGTTGCCGGCTTCAAGCCGCGCTACGTCTGTGTGACCGGTGGTGAGCCCCTGGCCCAGCCGAATGCCATCCCGTTGCTCAAGCGGCTGTGTGACGCCGGTTACGAGGTTTCACTGGAAACCAGCGGCGCCCTGGACATCTCTGCGGTCGACGCGCGGGTGAGCCGGGTGGTCGACCTCAAGACCCCAGGTTCCAAGGAAGCGCACCGCAACCTCTACGACAACATGGATTTGCTGACGGCCAACGATCAGGTCAAGTTCGTGATTTGTTCGCGGGATGACTATGACTGGGCGGCCTCCAAGCTGATCCAGTACAACCTCGACCGCCGGGCCGGTGAGGTGTTGTTCTCGCCGAGCCATCATGACTTGAACGCCCGCGACCTGGCCGATTGGGTCGTGGCGGACAACCTGCCGGTGCGCCTGCAATTGCAGTTGCACAAATACCTGTGGAACGACGAGCCGGGGCGCTGATATGACCGAGCAAAAGCGCGCGGTCATCCTGCTCTCTGGCGGTCTGGATTCCGCCACGCTGGTGGCCATGGTCCGTGCCCAAGGCTACAGCTGCTACACCCTGAGTTTCGATTACGGCCAACGCCACCGCGCCGAGCTGCACGCCGCCGAGCGTGTTGCCCGTGACCTGGGCGTGGTCGAGCACAAGGTGATCGGCCTCAACCTCAACGGCATCGGCGGCTCGGCCCTGACGGACAGCAGCATTGATGTGCCTGAGGCACCCAGCGAAGGCATTCCGCTGACCTACGTGCCGGCACGTAACACTGTGTTCCTGTCGTTGGCGCTTGGCTGGGCCGAGGTATTGAAGGCCCGCGATATCTTCATTGGCGTCAATGCCCTCGACTACAACGGCTACCCGGACTGCCGTCCGGAATACGTCGAGGCGTTCGAACGCATGGCCAACCTGGCGACCAAGGCTGGCGTAGAAGGGCAGGGCTTTAGCATTCAGGCGCCGCTGCAGAACATGAGCAAGGCAGACATCGTGAAGGCAGGCGTAGGACTAGGCGTCGATTATGCGCTGACAGTTTCCTGCTACCAGGCAGACGATTCCGGTCGTGCCTGTGGGAAATGTGACGCTTGCAGACTGCGAGCAGAAGGCTTCAAAAACGCCGCAATTGCGGACCCAACGCGTTATTTCTGATTTATTTAAAATAAGGTGTTGAATAATCCTTAGAAATCAGTATTATACGCGCCACCACACAGCGGGTCGTTAGCTCAGTTGGTAGAGCAGTTGGCTTTTAACCAATTGGTCGTAGGTTCGAATCCCACACGACCCACCATTTTTGGCGGTTTAGAAAATCCGGAAGGCCCACGCAAGTGAGGATTTCCGGGTTTTTTTTTGCCTGCAATTTGGCGCTGGTAAAAAACCGCCTCCAAGAGACGGCTCCTTGCCCGGCCTTAGCCAAACCGCCCGGTAATATAGTCCTCCGTCTGCTTCATCTTCGGCGTGGTAAAGATCTGATCGGTCTTGCCATGCTCAATCAATTCCCCCATGAACATAAACGCGGTGCTGTCCGACACTCGCGCGGCCTGCTGCATGTTGTGGGTCACGATGATAACCGTGTACTGCGCCTTCAATTCCGTAATCAACTGCTCGATACGGCCGGTGGAAATCGGGTCGAGGGCGGAGGTTGGTTCGTCCAGCAGCAGAACCTGCGGGCGCAGCGCGATGGTGCGGGCGATGCACAGCCGTTGTTGCTGGCCGCCGGAGAGGCTCTGGGCGCTTTGGTTGAGTTTGTCTTTGACCTCATCCCACAGCGCACCGCCGCGCAGGGCTTGTTCGACGCGGTCGTTCATTTCGCGGCGCGAGAGTTTTTCGTGGTGGCGCACCGCGTAGGCGATGTTGTCGTAGATCGACATCGGGAACGGCACCGGCTTCTGGAACACCATGCCTACGTGGCTGCGCAGGCGGTTCATCGAGTAGCCGGGGGCGAGGATGTTTTCGCCGTTGAGCAGCACTTCGCCGCGTGCTTCCTGCTTGGGGTACATCGAGTAGATGCGGTTGAACACCCGCAACATGGTGGACTTGCCGCAGCCGGAGGGACCGATGATGGCGGTGATGCGCTTTTCCGGAATATCCATGTTGATGGATTTGAGCGAGCGTTGGTTGTTGTAGAAGAACTCCAACCCACGCACCTGGATTTTGGTTTTGTCGGGAGCAATGCCGGTGGCGTCCATCAGTGAGACCTATTGCGTAAAAGAATCAGGCGGGATGCCAGGCTGAGTACGAGCACGAACAACGTCAGGACCAGTGCACCGGCCCAGGCGAGTGCATGCCAGTCGTCGAACGGGCTCATGGCGTACTGGAAAATGACCACGGGCACGCTGGCAATCGGCTTGAGCAGGTTGCTGCTCCAGAACTGATTGCCGAAGGCGGTGAACAGCAGCGGCGCGGTTTCGCCGGTGATGCGCGCCAGGGCGAGCAGGATGCCGGTGACCACGCCGGCCTTGGCCGCCCGCAGCACGATTTGCAGCGTCAGCTTCCACTGCGGCACGCCAAGTGCCAGAGCCGCCTCGCGCATGGTGGACGGTTGCAACTGGAGCATTTCATCGGTGGTGCGCACCACCACCGGAATCACCAGCAGCGCCAGCGCGAGCGCACCGGCGATGGCAGAGAAGCCGACCTGATGATTGGTCAGCAGGTTCAGCGGCAGGATGACCCCGGTGTAGATGAACAAACCCAGCACAATCGAGGGCGCGGACAGCAGGATGTCATTGATGAAACGCACCGTAGTCCCCAGGCGCGAGTGGCGTGCGAATTCTGCCAGCCAGATGCCGGCCATCAGCCCGATGGGTGTGCCGATCACCAACGCAATGCCCGACATCAACGCGCTGCCATAAAACGCATTGGCCAGGCCGCCTTCGGTGCCGGGTGGTGGGGTCATCTGGGTAAACAGGCGCAGGTTCAGGGCCTGGAAGCCGTTGATGATGGTGGTCAGCAGAATCCACGTCAGCCACAGCAAGCCAAAGGCGGTGGCGCCGCAACTGAGGAACATGGCCACGCCATTTTTAACGGCGCGTTTGCGGTACAGACGTTCGTTGGCGTTCATAGCCCTTCCTTGCGCGACAGGCGCATCAGCAGCAGCCGCGCCAGCGCGAGCACGACGAAGGTCACGATAAACAGCAGGAAGCCCAAGGCGATCAGCGCAGAGCGATGCAGGTCGGTGTAGGCCTCGCTGAATTCGTTGGCGATGACCGAGGCGATGGAACTGCTGGGCATCAGCAACGACGCGGAAAACTGTTGCGCGTTACCCAATACGAAGGTCACCGCCATGGTCTCGCCGAGGGCGCGGCCCAGGCCGAGAAAAATGCCGCCGACCACCGCCGAGCGGGTGTAAGGCAGAACAATGTCCCACACCACTTCCCACGTCGTGCTGCCCAAGGCGTAGGCGGATTCTTTCAGCTGTGTGGGCACGCTGCGAAACACCTCATGCATCACCGAGGTGATAAACGGCATGATCATCACCGCCAGCACAATCCCGGCGGTGAGCATGCCGATCCCCAGTGGCGGCCCCTGGAACAAAGAGCCCACGAAGGGCAGGGCACCCAGGTAATCATTGATCAACGGCGACAGGTGTTCGGCCATGAAAGGCCCGAACACGAACAGACCCCACATGCCATAGATGATCGACGGGATACCGGCCAGCAGCTCAATCGCCGAGGCCACCGGCATTTTCAGCCAGGGCGGCGCGACTTCAGTCAGAAAGATCGCAATACCGAAACTCACCGGGACGGCAATCAGCAAGGCCAGAAAGGAGGTGACCAAGGTGCCGTAGATCGGCACCACGGCACCAAAGTGGTTATTGACCGCATCCCACTCGGTGCTGGTGATGAAACCGAAACCAAACGTCTTGAACGCCAGCCCGCCGCCCCACAGGGTCGAGGCGGCAATGGCGCCCAGCAGCGCCAGTACCAGCATGGCGGCGCCGAACATCGAGCGTTTGAACCACAGGTCGTGGCGTTGATCGCGGGCGGCGCGGCGGTCGCCCCCGGTGTCGCTCGCGTGAGTAGTCATAACCAGGGTGTGGACCGTGTCGTTCATATCAGAGGTGCTCAGCGCCTTCCTCGGTTATCGAGGAAGGCGGTCGTAGGCCGAATCAATGGGCGAAGTCAGACTTCCAGTAATCTTCGATTCGCGACACCAGAGAGCCCGGCAATGCGACATAGTCCAGGGCGGCAGCCTGTTCCTGGCCTTTTTCCAGCGACCACTTGAAGAAGCTGAACGCCGCCTGGCTTTGCTCGGCATTCTTGGGCTGCTTGTACATGATGATCCAGGTGGTGGCCGTGATCGGCCATGCGCCTTCACCGGGGGCGTTGGTCATGATCAGGTTGAAGTCTTTGGCACTGGCCCAGTCGGCGGTGTCGGCGGCGGCCTGGAACGCCTTGGCGTTAGGCTCGACGAACTTGCCGGAGGCGTTCTTCAGTGAGGCAAAGGTCATTTTGTTCTGCAGGGCGTAGGCGTATTCCACAAAACCGATCGAGTTCTTGATCTGCTTCACGTAGGCGGAAACCCCTTCGTTGCCCTTGCCGCCCACACCGACCGGCCACGGCACGGTGGTGCCGAAACCAATCCTGGTTTTCCAGCTGTCGCTGACTTTGGCCAGGTAGTTGGTGAAGTTGTACGAGGTGCCGGAGCCGTCCGAACGGTGCACCACGGTGATGTTCGCGCTTGGCAGCTTCACCCCAGGGTTGAGCGCGGCGATGGCGGGATCGTTCCAGGCCTTGATGTCACCGAGGAAGATTTTTGCCAGGGTGTCGCCGTCGAGTTTCAACTGGCCTGCGGCCACGCCTTCGACGTTCATCACCGGCACGATGCCGCCGATCACGCTGGGAAACTGGCCCAGGCCGCCGGCTTTGAGATCGTCGGCCGACAGTGGCGCGTCGGAGGCGCCGAAGTCAACGGTGGCTGCCTTGATCTGAGCGATACCGCCGCCGGAACCGATCGACTGATAGTTGATGCGGTTGCTGGAGTTCTTGCTGTAGTCCTGCGACCACTTGGACAGCACCGGGTAGACGAAGCTGGAGCCGGCACCGGTAACGTCGGTGGCGTGGGCCATGCCGCTCAGGCACAGGGCGCTCAACAAAACAGACAGACTTTTTTTACTCGGCAACATCACGACAACACCTCAAGGGAAGGGGTAAGTGGGGAGGCCCACCTGTCTAAGACGTGACGATTTAATTCCTGATATGTTGCTGTTTAATGACGGTTTGGCTTTATGAAGAAACATTTAGAAATGTTTGCCTGGGTGGCAGCGAGCTTCGTCACTGTTACCCAAGCGGTGCTGCAGTGAGTGAAACTGGCTGGTCACGATCAGGTTGAAAAGTCATAAAAAAGGCATGCTAAATCAGGCAAAGTCTTTGAAAGTATTGAGATTGTCCGACAATCCAGAGCATGAAAAACTCTTCATAAACGCCCCGCTCGAACGTTGGTAGTTTTCCCAGCGCTGCCCAATAATTCGAGTCCTAATAATGAATAACAAAACTCTTAAAAGCGCCTTGGCGCTCTCCATTTCCCTCGCCTCCACACAGCTGTTTGCCGGTGGCTTCGCCCTCAACGAGCAAAGTGTCAGCTCAATGGGTACAGGCTACGCCGGGCGTTCCTCCTCGGCGGATGACGCCAGCACGGTGTTCGGTAACCCGGCCGGCATGTCGCGCATCAAGCACAATGAAGTCAGCATCGGCGCGACCTACCTGGATGCCAAAACCAATATCAAGGACGCCAGCTCCTCTCAAGGCGGTGTCGACAACCCTGGTACCAACAAAGGCGACATGGTCCCCGGCATTGCCGTGCCGATGGGTTACCTGGTGACGCCGATTGATGAGCACTGGGCCTTTGGCCTTGGGGTCTACGCGCCGTTTGGCCTGGTGACCGACTATGAACACGGTTTCCAGGGCAATGGCTTTGGTAACAAGAGCAAGATTCAGGTCATCACCGCGCAGCCGACGGTCAGCTATGCGTTCAACGACAAGGTCTCGGTAGGTTTCGGCCCGACCTTCAATAAAATCAGCGGCGAGTTGGACTCCAAAGTCCCGGCGTTTGGCTTGGGCACCGAGACGGCCAAGATCAAGGGCGACGACACCGCGATGGGCTTCAACGCCGGTATCCTGGTGCAGGCCCTGGACAGTACCCGCGTCGGCGTCACCTACCACTCGCAAGTGGTCTATCACCTGAGCGGCCATACCAACGCCTCGGGCGTGCTCTCCGATGTGCTGGATGGCGGGGCGCAGAAGTATGACGCCAAGCTGAACGTCACCACGCCGTCGTCCGTGGATTTCTCGGTCACCCACCAACTGACCGACGCCCTGACCCTGTACGTGGGCAGCACCTACACGCGCTGGAGCCAGTTAAAGAAGATCACGGTCAACAACGCCGGCGTATCTGACATTACCGCCGAGCTGGCCGGCCTGGGTTCCATTACCGAAGAGCAGCATTGGCATGACACCTGGTCCCACGCGATCGGCCTGTCGTACCAGCTCAACAAGCAGTTGGTGCTGCGCACCGGTTTTTCGGTGGACCAGACGCCGACCAACAACACCGACCGTTCGGTGCGCATTCCGACCGGCGACCGCACGGTCTTCAGCCTGGGTGCCGGTTGGACGCCCGTCGACAACCTGACCTTCGACGTGGCCTATTCCTACCTCAAGGAAGAGCCGATCAAGGTGCGCGACAACAACCCTCAGCTGGCGCTCACCTACGACGCCAAGTATGAAAACAGCGCCAATGGGTTCGGTGGTTCGGTCACTTATCGCTTCTAACCCGCGCCATCACGCAAAGAGCCAGTTTTTTGGCATGGCTCTTTGCCAGTTATTTCGGCTTTCGGGCTGTCAATCACGCTGTGTCTTGTTTAGATTGAAGGCTAATCAGCTTTTAAGACATGGACTGTCATGACTACGCTCACGCCGATCATCGCGACCAATCCCCTCATTGTGCGTACTGCCGCGACCACACCGCCGGCGACGCTTGCGAACACCCTCGACGTCTCACCGGCCAGGCCATCCTCGGTGGTCAGCCTCGGTAACCCGCTGGCCGATGCCGTCGACATCTACTCCAAAAACGGACTGTTGCCAGGCCAGGAAAGCGTGCGGGCCTGGGAGAACAACAACCAGGATGCGGTGACCAAGGCCATCAATAGCAGCTTCAATTCGGTCTCCACGGCCAGTCGCTATAGTGGCTTGGGCGCCGCGCTGGTGGCGCAGTTCACCCAGGGCGGCGGTGCCGGGATCTCCCAGTCAGTGCTCAATACCACGGTTGATCGCGCCGGCGATGCGGGCGCCCTGAAGGCCGATCAGGCGGTGCTGCACAGCAAGGCTGACAACCAGGTCAGCCTGAGCATCAAGACCGCCAGCGGCAAGACCGTGACCTTCAGCCTGTCCAGCCAGAAAGATGGCCTGGGCGTGCAGGCCACCGTGGACGGCGGTGACTTGAGCGCGGATGAACTCAAGGCCGTCGGCCAATTGGGCGCGGCGTTCCAGGCCTCGGTCGACGGGCTGACCGCCGTGCCGCCCAAGCTTGACCTGAGCAAACTGACCCAGTTCGATACGCAGCTGCTGGCCTCGGTCGACCTCAATGCCAAGGTGAAGGCCGCCAACGGTGAAGACCTGAGCCTGGCCTTCCACGCCGACAGCCAAAGCCGCACCACACGCATGAGTGGCCCGGCAGGCGAAATTGACCTGGCGGTAGACCTGAAAAACACCGCGATCCTCGGCGATGCCAAGCAGCAGGCCAAGGCGCTGAAAACCTACCTGGCCCAGTTCGACCGGGTGGAAAAACGCGGCAGTGCGAATGCGGACTTCATGGCCATGTTCAAGGACGCCTTCAGCGCCATGAACAGCAACTACCCAGCCAGCGCCACCGCGTCGAATGCCTTGACCCAGAACCCGACTGACAAAGGCTTGTTAACTGGCCTGGCGGACTTCAAGGCCTCGATCAAGCAGGCCGTCGACACCTCCAATCCGATGCGCCCTTCAGAGGTCGACAGCTTTTCCTACAACGTGTCCCAGAAAACCCAGGTCAATGGCCGCAGCACTGCGGACCGTAGCGTCACCCAGCATCAGCAGTCGCTGCTGTCGGCGAACTTCCACAAAGGCCTCGACGGCGGCAAACCGCCGCTCTTCGACGGCAGCCGCGAATCGCAGAATTATCTGTATGTGCAAGTCCTGGACAAGGCCAGCAGCACCGCGAGCTTTGCCTATAAAGACGGCCAGTTGACCCATGCCTCGGTCACCCAGTCGGCGTCCCAGAACACCCACACGCAAAAATATGTGATGGCCAACCTGGTGGAAGACAGCGTGGTGCCCAAGGAAGGTTCATCCAAGCGCGATTATCTGGCGCTGCTTGAGCACGCGGCCCAGGAAAGCAGAAAGTCCAAGGATGCGCTGGAGCAGTCGACGTTGAAAAATGCCCTGACGCAGATGCAAGACGCGGTCATGTTGCAGGACGACCCGGATGTCTTGATGCGCTGACACGCGTCGTGATCAAAACGGGAAGGCTCAGTGATGAGCCTTCCCGTTTTTTTGCCCGCTCGGCGTACCGCGCAATCCCAGATTAGGCTTTTGAATCGATTCGATATTCTGTAGCCTTGCGCAGCTTTCCCCGTGCTTGATGAACACAATCACTTCGTCCGGCGGCGCCCGAAGGGCTCCAGAGCCGGTGGTACACTCGACTTTCGCGCTTACTGCGCTTGCAGGTCTTGCGAACATGACGCAAATTTCCGAACGCCTACTGGTACAAGCCCACCTCGACGCCAAGCAGCCCAAGGCGCTGAGCGCCGATGAAGAGGCGAGCCTGCGCAGCGCCATCGCCGCCGAGCTCAAGGCTCAGGACGCGGTGCTGGTTGCGCATTTCTATTGCGACCCGGTGATTCAGGCCCTGGCCGAAGAAACCGGTGGCTGCGTGTCCGACTCCCTGGAAATGGCCCGCTTCGGCGCGGCCCACCCGGCCAAGACGGTGTTGGTCGCCGGTGTACGTTTCATGGGCGAGACCGCCAAAATCCTCACCCCCGAAAAACGCATCCTCATGCCCACCCTGGAAGCCACCTGCTCCCTGGACCTGGGCTGCCCGGTGGATGAGTTCTCGGCGTTCTGCGACCAGCACCCCGAGCGCACGGTGGTGGTGTACGCCAACACCTCGGCGGCGGTCAAAGCCCGGGCCGACTGGGTGGTTACCTCCAGCTGTGCGCTGGAAATCGTCGAAAGCCTGATGGACAACGGCGAGACGATTATCTGGGGCCCGGACAAGCACCTGGGTACTTACATTCAGCGCCAGACCGGCGCAGACATGTTGCTGTGGGACGGCGCGTGTATCGTCCATGAAGAGTTCAAGTCCAAGCAGCTCGAAGACATGAAGGCGCTGTACCCGGATGCCGCGATCCTGGTGCACCCGGAGTCGCCGACGGCGGTGATCGAGTTGGCAGATGCGGTGGGCTCCACCAGCCAACTGATTGCTGCAGCCCAGCGCTTGCCGAACAAGACCTTCATCGTGGCCACCGACCGTGGCCTCTTCTACAAGATGCAGCAGTTGTGCCCGGATAAAGTCTTCGTTGAGGCACCGACTGCCGGCAACGGCGCGGCCTGCCGCAGTTGCGCGCATTGCCCGTGGATGGCGATGAATACGCTGGAGCGCACGCTGCAATGTTTGCGTGAGGGCAGTAATGAGATCTTCGTCGAGCCGTCGGTGATCCCGCACGCCGTGCGCCCGCTCAAGCGCATGCTGGACTTTACCCAGGCTGCGCGCCTCAAGCTGGCTGGCAACGCCTGATTCAAGGCGCACCCGATCAAAAATGTGGGAGCGGGCTTGCTCGCGAATGCGGTGTGTCAGTCGATACATCTGGTGACTGAACCAACGCATTCGCGAGCAAGCCCGCTCCCACATTTGGATCTTCACTCTTTCAGCGGTTACTTTTTCTGCTTGGGAATTCGCACCAACTGCGTAGCCGAGTAGATGTCATGCCAACTGCGCTTGCGCTTATCAAACACCGACCAGACAAACCCCAGCCCCACACACAACCACGACGCAATCGCCACCACAAACCGCAGCAGTGCCTGCCACAGGCTGATGCGCGAGCCGTCGGCGTTCTGCACGCGTACGCCCCACACCTGCATGCCCAATGTCTGCCCGGAATGGGTCCAGAACTTGGCGAAGAAACCAAACAGCACAAAAAACAGAATCGTTGACAGCAGCGGGTCGCCGTCCAGCGCGCCGGACTCGGTGAGTGTGCGCATCCTGGCTTCGCCGATAAACGCCATCCACACCAGCTTGTAGATAAACGCGGTGACGATCAGCAGGGCAGTGCACAACAGGAAGTCATAGAACATCGCTGCCAGACGACGGCCCAGGCCAACGGCGGGGAATTCGCCTTGGGGGCTCAACAAAGGTTTGGGCATGGCCGTCTCTCTTGAGAAAAAAGCCATTTTACGAGCAAACGCACATAAAAAAGCCCCTGATGTCACCATCAGGGGCTTTTTGTCGCAGTAAGGATCAGCCTTCTGCTTGTACTTCGTCAGCCTGCATGCCTTTCTGGCCTTGCACGGCAAGGAAGGTGACTTTCTGGCCTTCTTTCAGGCTCTTGAAGCCGTTGCCCTGAATAGCGCGGAAATGCACGAACAGATCCGGACCGCTTTCTGGAGTGATAAAACCAAACCCTTTCTCGTCGTTAAACCACTTGACGGTACCGCTCTGACGATCAGCCATTTTCTTCTTTCCTTTGACGCTAAAAATTAATGACAGCCCCTTTCACATGAAAGAGTACTGGGCTGGGTTGCAGGAAAGTAAGAGACGTCGAACGGGTTGTAGCAAACTTATAGCTACTGCCCAGGTCCAGGTTCCAAGCGACCCATGCAAACACAGTGGCTAAACTCTACGTCAACTAATACAGAAAAAACAAGCCCCGAAAAAAGCCCAGGTTTTGCTCGGCCATATGACACTTCGTTGACTTAAAGCGGATCCCACATATTCGATAGCGTTGCTCACTTGTTATAGGTTGGTGCCTATTAAAATGTCTATCGTCAATGCACTGTTTTATGGCGGTTGCGTTACAAATTAGTGCGCGTTAACGCAACCGCGTTACTTATAGGAACAGTCAATCAACCACGGTAGTAACGTTGCGGTACAAATGGCATTTTACTTACACGTAGTGGCACCTTTTTCCCACGTACCAACGCAGACACTTCGGTGTCCAGTGCCACACATGCACTGTCCAGGTAACCCATGGCCAATGGGCCGCCCAGGGTTGGGCCAAAGCCGCCGCTGCACACGCTGCCGATCACCGTGCCATGCTCATCGACGATTTCTGCACCTTCACGCACCGGGGTGCGTTCCTGTGGCAGCAGGCCCACGCGCTTGCGGCTTACACCGGCCTGCTGCTGGGTGAAGATGCGGTCGGCGCCGGGGAAGCCACCGGCACGTGCGCCATCGGCACGCCGGGCCTTGGAGATCGCCCACAGCAGGCTGGCTTCAATCGGCGTGGTCTCGGTGTTCATGTCATGCCCGTAGAGGCACAGGCCGGCTTCCAGGCGCAGGGAATCGCGGGCGCCCAGGCCGATGGCTTGAACTTCGGTTTCGGCCAGCAAGCTGCGCGCAAGGCTCTCGGCATTGGCCGCCGGTACGGAAATCTCAAAACCGTCTTCGCCGGTGTAGCCCGAGCGGCTCACGTAGCAGTCCACGCCCAGCAGGCGCAGGGTGGCGAACTGCATGAAGGTCATCTTGGCCACTTCAGGCGCCAGGCGTGCCAGCACTTTCACCGCTGCCGGGCCTTGCAGGGCCAGCAGGGCGCGCTCTTCGAACAGCGGCTCGATGCTGCACTGATCGCCAATGTGTTTGCGCAGGTGGGCCAGGTCCTGGTCCTTGCAGGCCGCGTTGACCACCAGGAACAGTTCGTCGTTGCCCAGGTTGGCCACCATCAGGTCGTCAAGGATGCCGCCCTGGTCATTGGTGAACATGGCGTAGCGCTGCATGCCCACGGGCAGGTCGATGATGTCGACCGGCACCAACGTTTCCAGGGCCTTGGCGGCGTTGGCGCCGGTCAGGCGGATCTGGCCCATGTGGGACACGTCGAACAACCCGGCTTGATCACGGGTGTGCAGGTGTTCTTTCATCACCCCCAGCGGATATTGCACCGGCATGTCGTAGCCGGCGAAGGGCACCATGCGCGCGCCCAACTCGATGTGCAGGGCGTGCAATGGGGTTTTCAACAGGGTTTCGGTGGACATGTTCAGCTCCTGAAAAACGTGCGGACGCGCGGGTGGGCGTCAGCACTCGATAATGTTGACGGCCAAACCGCCACGGGCGGTTTCCTTGTATTTGCTTTTCATATCGGCGCCGGTCTGGCGCATGGTGCGGATGACCTTGTCGAGTGACACGAAGTGCTGCCCGTCGCCACGCAAAGCCATGCGCACCGCATTGATGGCCTTGACCGAGCCCATGGCATTGCGCTCGATGCACGGCACCTGCACCAGCCCGCCAATCGGGTCGCAGGTCAGGCCGAGGTTGTGTTCCATGCCGATTTCGGCGGCGTTTTCCACTTGGGACACGCTACCGCCCAACACTTCGCACAAAGCGCCGGCAGCCATGGAGCAGGCCACGCCGACCTCGCCCTGGCAGCCGACTTCGGCGCCGGAAATCGAGGCGTTTTCCTTGTACAAAATCCCGATGGCGGCGGCGGTGAGCAGAAAGCGCACCACGCCGTCCTCGTTCGCACCGGGGATAAAGCGCATGTAGTAATGCAACACCGCCGGCACTATCCCGGCCGCACCGTTGGTAGGTGCGGTGACCACGCGCCCGCCGTTGGCGTTTTCTTCGTTGACCGCCAGCGCATACAGGTTGACCCAGTCGAGTACCGACAACGGGTCGCGCAGCGCCGATTCGGGGTTCTTGCACAGCTGCCGATGCAGCGCCGCCGCACGGCGCTTGACCTTCAAACCGCCGGGCAAGATGCCTTCGTTGCGACAACCGGCATCTACGCAGTCCTGCATCACCTGCCAGATGTTCAGCAAACCGGCGCGGGTTTCCGCCTCCGGGCGCCAGGCGCTTTCATTGGTCAGCATCACTTGGCTGATGGACAGCCCGTAGGTGGCGCAATGGCCGAGCAAATCCTTGGCGTGCTTGAAAGGGAAGGTCAGCGGCGTGGTGTCTTCGACAATCCGGTCAGCACCGGCGGCGTCTTCATCCACCACAAACCCACCGCCGACCGAGTAATACTCGCGGCTGCGGATCTGGATGCCGGCGGCGTCAAAGGCGCGAAAAATCATGCCATTGGGATGGTAGGCGAGAGGCTTGCGAATCATCGCCAGGTGTTCTTTCTCGTTGAACGCAATGCTGTGTTCGCCGAGCAGGTTCAAGCGACCGTCACTGCGCATTTGCGCAAGGCGTGCGACGACGGTTTCGGTATTCACGGTGTCCGGGTGTTCGCCTTCCAGGCCCAGCAACACGGCCTTGTCGCTGCCGTGGCCTTTGCCGGTGGCGCCCAGTGAGCCATAGAGTTCCACCTTGATGCCGCTGGTGGTGTTCAGCAGGTTGTCACGTTTGAGGCCTTCGACGAATCGAGCCGCCGCACGCATCGGGCCGACGGTGTGGGAACTGGAGGGGCCGATGCCAATCTTGAACAGGTCGAACACGCTAAGGGACATGGTTGTTCTCCGGTTTCTTATTATGTGTCGGGTGTACTCGGTCAAATGGTGGAGGAGGACTATGTGGGAGCCGGGCTTGCCCGCGATGCAGGCAACTCGGTCTATCAGGTAGACCGGGGTGATGCCATCGCAGGCAAGCCAGCTCCCACACAAGCCAGCTTCTACATTAAATCGTGTACAACCTCAGATCACGCGTAGCTCTCGATCGACGGGCACGCACACACCAGGTTGCGGTCGCCAAACACGTTGTCGACCCGGCCAACCGGCGGCCAGTATTTGCCTTCGATCAACGACGCCACCGGGTACACCGCCTGTTCACGGCTGTACGGGTGGCTCCACTCACCGACGATTTCAGCCGCCGTGTGCGGGGCGTTTTTCAGTGGGTTGTCGTCCTTGTCCAAGGTGCCGTTTTCCACTGCGCGAATTTCCTCGCGGATGGCGATCATGGCGTCACAAAAGCGGTCCAGTTCTTCCCTGGATTCGCTTTCGGTCGGCTCGATCATCAAGGTGCCCGCCACCGGGAACGACATGGTCGGCGCATGGAAACCAAAGTCGATCAGGCGCTTGGCCACGTCATCCACGCTGATGCCGCTGCTGTCTTTCAATGGGCGCAGGTCCAGGATGCATTCGTGCGCCACCAGGCCGTTGCTGCCGGTGTAGAGCACGGGGTAATGCTCTTCGAGGCGACGGGAAATGTAGTTGGCGTTCAGGATCGCCAGCTGCGAAGCGCGCTTGAGGCCCGCGCCGCCCATCATGCTGATGTACATCCAGGTGATCGGCAAAATGCTCGCGCTGCCAAATGGCGCCGCGCACACCGCGCCTTCCTTGCGCTCCATGGCCGCGTGGCCTGGCAGGAACGGCGTGAGGTGGGATTTAACCCCAATCGGGCCAACGCCCGGGCCGCCACCGCCGTGCGGGATGCAGAAGGTTTTGTGCAGGTTCAGGTGGGACACGTCGCCACCGAACTTGCCCGGTGCGCACAGGCCGACCATCGCGTTCATGTTGGCGCCGTCGATGTACACCTGGCCGCCGTTGTCATGAATGATGCCGCAGATTTCGCGGATGCCTTCTTCGAACACGCCATGGGTGGACGGGTAGGTGATCATCAGCGCGGCGAGGTGTTCGCGGTGCTCGATGGCCTTGGCGCGCAAGTCTTCGATGTCGACGTTGCCGCGGGCATCGCAGGCGGTGACCACCACGCGCATACCGGCCATGTTGGCGGTCGCAGGGTTGGTGCCGTGGGCCGACGATGGGATCAGGCAGATGTCGCGGCGTTCTTCGCCACGGCTCTGGTGATAAGCACGAATGGCCAGCAGGCCTGCGTATTCACCTTGGGAACCGGCGTTCGGTTGCAGGGAGATTGCGTCGTAACCGGTGGCCGCGCAGAGCATGGCTTCCAGGTCGGAAGTCAGCTCCAGGTAGCCGGCGCTTTGTGCGGCCGGTGCGAAGGGGTGCAGGGCACCGAATTCAGCCCAGGTGACCGGGATCATTTCGCTGGCGGCGTTGAGTTTCATGGTGCACGAACCCAGCGGGATCATGGTGCGGTCCAGCGCCAGGTCCTTGTCGGCCAGCTTGCGCAGGTAGCGCATCAGCTCGGTTTCGGAGTGGTAACGGTTGAATACCGGGTGGCTGAGGATCGGCGACTGGCGCAGCAGCGCGGCGGGCAAGGTGCTTTCGGTCGCAGCAAAGGCCGGCAGTGCCTTGCCGTCGGCGAATATCGCCCACAAGGCTTCGATATCGGCCTGGGTGGTGGTTTCGTCGACTGACAGGCCAACGCGCTCGGCATCGACCACACGCAGGTTGATGCGCTGGACGCGGGCCTTGTCGTGCAGGGCGGCGGTGTTGGCGCCCGTGTTGAGGGTGATGGTGTCGAAGAAGTTTGCCTGCTCAACCTTAAGGCCCAGGGCGGTCAAGCCTTTGGCCAGGATCGCGGTCAGCTGGTGAATGCGCTGGGCGATCCGGGTCAGGCCTTCAGGGCCGTGGTACACGGCGTACATGCTGGCGATGTTGGCCAACAGGACCTGCGCGGTGCAGATGTTGCTGGTGGCTTTCTCGCGACGGATGTGTTGCTCGCGGGTCTGCATGGCCAGGCGCAGGGCCGGCTTGCCGAAACGGTCGACCGACACACCGACCAGACGGCCCGGCATATCACGCTTGAACGCATCCTTGGTGGAGAAGTACGCCGCGTGCGGGCCACCAAAGCCCAGCGGCACGCCGAAACGTTGCGCGCTGCCGATGGCCACGTCGGCGCCGAACTCACCCGGCGGGGTCAGCAGGGTCAGGGCCAGCAGGTCGGCGGCGACCGCGACCAAGGCATTGGCAGCGTGGAAACGCTCGGTCAGTTCGCGGTAATCAAACACATCACCGTTGCTGGCCGGGTATTGCAGCAGGGCGCCGAAAAACGCGCTGACGTCGGTCAGTTCACGCTCATCGCCCACTACCACGTCGATGCCCAACGGCTCGGCACGGGTGCGCAGCACGTCGAGGGTCTGTGGGTGGCTATGCACGGAGGCGAAGAAAGCGTTGCTGCCCTTGTTCTTGCTCAGGCGCTTACAGAAGGTCATGGCTTCGGCGGCGGCGGTGGCTTCGTCGAGCAAGGAGGCGTTGGCGATCGGCAGGCCGGTGAGGTCGCTGATCAGGGTCTGGAAGTTCAGCAGTGCTTCCAGGCGGCCTTGGGAAATCTCGGGTTGGTACGGGGTGTAGGCGGTGTACCAGGCCGGGTTTTCCAGCAGGTTGCGCAGGATCGGCGACGGCGTGTGGCAGTTGTAGTAGCCCTGGCCGATGTAAGTCTTGAACAGCTGGTTCTTGCCGGCGATGGCCTTGATCTTGGCCAGGGCCTGGGCTTCGCTCAGGCCGTCTTCCAGGCCGAGCACGCTGGTGCCCTTGATGCTTTCCGGGATCACGCTGGCGCTGAGGGCTTCGAGGGAATCAAAGCCCAGGCTTGCGAGCATGTGCTGCTCATCTTCCTGGCGCGGGCCGATGTGGCGGGCGATGAATTCGTTGGCGGTGCTGAGATTGATGGTCATGGTGCGCTCCTCAGGCTTCAGCGTTGGCTTTGATCAGGCGGTCGTACGCATCCTGATCCAGCAGTTTAGCTACCGCCTCGGCGTCGGCCGGTTTAAAGCGGAAGAACCAGCCTTCGCCCATCGGGTCTTCGTTGACCAGTTCCGGGCTGTCGCTGAGTGCGTCGTTTACTTCCAGCACTTCACCGGTCAGCGGCATGTACACGCCGCTGGCGGCTTTCACCGATTCCACGGTGGAGGCTTCGGCGCCCTTGTCGTAAGCCTGCAACTCCGGCAGTTGCACGAAAACCACATCACCCAGTGCGTTTTGCGCGAAAGCGGTGATACCCACGGTGACGCTGCCATCGGCTTCGGCGCGCAGCCATTCGTGATCTTCAGTGAAACGCAACTCGCTCATGGAAACTCCTCAGGGCCAGATTCGTCTGGTGGACGGGATGGGAATAATGGGGAGTTACTTAGCAATATTGCGGCCAATGTCATTAAGTCTTTATGAATCAATGGCTTAACTATTTTGGTTATGAGGATATGATTTTTGGCTGTAGCGATTTCGCTACACTCGGGCGCGCCAAAAAAAGCCTATGTGGATCAAAGCCTTGCATGGCGCGTAAAAAACAGGGTTGTAGCGATATCGTTACGCTGTAGCGCTTTCAGTACAGCGAGTGTCGTTTCTAGACTAGATTTGGAATGAAGTCCATGTGGGAGCGAGCAAGCCCGCTCCCACAATTTGATCTCTACATTTTCAGGGTTTGTTTGGAATGCCGTACTTGCGCAAGCGATGGGCGATCGCCGTGTGGGACGTTTGCAGGCGGCTCGCCAGTTGGCGGGTCGAGGGGTAGCTGGTGTAGAGGGTTTCCAGCAGGTTGCGCTCGAAGTCTTCCACCGCCTGTTCCAGGCTGTCGACTTCGCCGTCGCTCTGGCGCGCCACCGAGGTGCCGGCGATGTCGAGGTCGCCGATGTCCACCAGGCTGCTTTCGCAGATGGCGGCGGCGCGGAAGATCACGTTTTGCAGTTGGCGCACATTACCCGGCCAGCGGTTGCCGAGCAGGGCCGGGTAAGTGCCGGGCGCCAGGCGACACACCGGGCGCTGGATCTGCGCACAGGCTTGCTGCATGAAGTAGCGGGCCAGCAGCAGAATGTCCTGGCCGCGCTCGCGCAGTGGCGGCACTTCGACGTTGAGCACATTAAGGCGGTAAAACAGGTCTTCGCGGAAGGTGCCCTCGCTGACCATTTTTTCCAGGTCGCGATGGGTGGCGCTGAGGATGCGCACATTGACCTTCACTTCACGGTCGCCGCCCACCCGGCGAAAGCTGCCGTCATTCAGAAACCGCAGCAGCTTGGCCTGCAAATACGGCGACATCTCGCCAATTTCATCAAGGAACACCGTGCCCTGGTTGGCCAACTCCATCAGCCCGGGCTTGCCACCACGCTGCGCGCCGGTAAAGGCGCCAGGCGCATAACCGAACAACTCACTTTCGGCCAGGTTCTCCGGCAATGCCGCACAGTTCAAGGCCAAAAACGGTGCACTGTGGCGTGCGCTGATGGCATGGCAGGCGCGGGCGACCAGCTCTTTGCCGGTGCCGGTTTCGCCCTGGATCAACAGCGGCGCATCCAGCGCCGCCACCCGTTGCGCCCGGGCCTTGAGGGTGCGAATCACCGGCGACTCGCCCAGCAGCGCATCAAACCCTTCGGCATGGTCGTGATGCAGCGCCGACAGTTGCTCACCGATGCGGTTGGGTTGGTACAGGGTCAGCAGGGCGCCGGCGTCGGTGATCGGTGTGGCGTCGAGCAAAAAGGTCTGGCCGTTGACGCTGATCTCGCGCAACGGCAAACGAAAGCCCTGTTCGAGCAAAGTCTCCAGCAGCGCCGAGTCGTTGAACAACGCGCTGATGCTTTCACCCGCCGGTTCGCGGCCATACAGCGCGATCAGCGCCGGGTTGGCCAGCAGGATCTTGCCCGCGCTGTCCAGGGCCAGCACCGGGTCGGTCATGGCTGCGAGCAACGCGTCGAGTTGCAGGTGGCGGCGTTGGCCGGGAAGGATATCCACCACGGTGACCGCCTGTACGCCGTGCACGCTGAACAGTGCATCGCGCAGTTCTTCGAGCACCTCGGCGCTCAGGGTCGGCGCGTCGATGTACACGTTGGGCGGCACCATCTCCACCGCATCCAGGTTGAGATTGCGCCCACCGAGCAAGGCCAGGACTTCCTGGGTAATGCCGACGCGGTCGATGAAGCTGACGTGGATACGCATGGGGTGGCGACAAATCTGCAGAGCGAGAGGCCGCAAGTATGCCTTGCAGCGGATGGAGATCAAAATGTGGGAGCGGGCTTGCTCGCGAATGCGGTGTGTCAGTCTCTTAATTTATTGACTCAAAGACCGCATTCGCGAGCAAGCCCGCTCCCACATTGATAGTGTTGTGTCAGCGCAAACTGGTTATTCCAGGTGTTCGGGCTTGACCGGATCGCCAGACTTCACATCCAACTGATGCCGTACATCCTCAAACATCAAGTCGTACTGCTTGTGCATCGAGCCGTTAAGCGTCGCCACCTTCGGCATCCCGTATTTCTGCGCGATGTTCATCGCATGCCGGGCAAAGTCGAAGGCCTGGTCCTTGGGCAAAAAGAATTCCTCCTTGAGGTCTTTGCCCTGCACCGAGCCGTGCAGCTTGAAGAGCATTCCCTTGCCTTCCTTTGGATCCTGGCTGACCTCGTAGTCGATGCACAGGTTGTAGCTGTAGTCCTCCTTGTTGAGCGCGTGACGTTCGATGTGCAGGTGACCGGGTTCAAAGGTGGCCATAGGCGTTTCTCCTCTACTTCACAGGTAGGTGATGCCAGGTTTTGCCGTGCTGATACGCGTGCCGGCGCTGCCCTGGACGATGGCTTCGATGTCCGAGAGTGAACCGATCACTGCGGTTTTGCCAGTCTGACGGGCGAACTCGCAGGCCGCTTGTACCTTCGGCCCCATGGAGCCGGCGGCGAAGCCGAGCTTCTCCATGTCGTCGGGATGGGCCTGGCCGATAGCCTTCTGGGTCGGCTTGCCGAAGTCGATAAAAGCCGCATTCACATCGGTGGCAATCACCAGCAAATCGGCGTCCAGTTGCGCGGCCAGCAAGGATGAACACAGGTCTTTGTCGATCACCGCTTCAATGCCGCGCAGCTTGCCGTCTTCGCCATACATCGTCGGGATGCCGCCACCACCGGCGCAAATCACAATGGCGCGTTTTTCCAGCAGCCACTTGATCGGGCGGATTTCAAAGATGCGTTTGGGGCGTGGGCTGGCCACCACACGGCGGTATTTATCGCCATCGGGGGCGATGGCCCAGCCTTTTTCGGCGGCGAGTTTTTCGGCTTCGGCCTTGGAGTACACCGGGCCAATGGGTTTGGTCGGGTTCTGGAAGGCCGGGTCCTTGGCGTCGACTTCCACTTGGGTGAGCAAGGTGGCGAACGGTACTTCGAAGTCCAGCAGGTTGCCCAGTTCCTGTTCGATGATGTAGCCGATCATGCCTTCGGTCTCGGCGCCGAGCACGTCCAGCGGGTAGGGCGAAACCTGGGTGTAGGCCGCCGCCTGCAATGACAGCAGGCCGACTTGCGGGCCATTGCCGTGGGCGATCACCAGCTCGTTGCCGGGGTGGATCTTGGCGATCTGTTCGGTGGCGATGCGGATATTGGCGCGTTGGTTGTCCGCCGTCATGGGTTCACCACGGCGGAGCAGGGCGTTGCCGCCCAGGGCTACGACGATGCGCATAATGCATTCCTTTTAGAAGGATCGTTCCCACGCTCTGCGTGGGAATGCCTCACTGGACGCTCTGCGTCCGCTCTTGTGACGCAGAGCGTCACTGGCTGCATTCCCACGCAGAGCGTGGGAACGATCAGAGTGGGGTTAGATATCCGCCAGCGCCGACACCAGAATCGCCTTGATGGTATGCATGCGGTTTTCTGCCTGCTCAAATGCGATGTTGGCCGGCGACTCGAACACTTCCTCGGTCACTTCCACGCCATTGGCCAGGTTCGGATAACGCGCGGCGATGTCCTTGCCCACCTTGGTCTCACTGTTATGGAACGCCGGCAGGCAGTGCATGAACTTCACGCGCGGGTTGCCCGAGGCTTTCATCATCTTGGCGTTGACCTGGTACGGCAGCAGTTGCTCGATACGCTCGTCCCACGCTTCCACCGGCTCGCCCATCGACACCCAAATATCGGTGTGGATGAAGTCCACGCCTTTCACGGCTTCTTTCGGGTCTTCGGTGATGGTGATGCGTGCGCCGCTTTCCTCGGCAAAGGCCTGGCACTGCTTGATGAAATCTTCGTGTGGCCACAGCGCTTTCGGCGCGCCGATGCGCACGTCCATGCCCAGTTTGGCGCCGATCATCAGCAGCGAGTTGCCCATGTTGTAGCGCGCGTCGCCCAGGTACGCGTAGCTGATGTCATGCAGCGGCTTGTCGCTGTGCTCGCGCATGGTCAGGGTGTCGGCGATCATTTGGGTCGGGTGGAATTCGGCGGTGAGGCCGTTGAACACCGGCACACCGGCGAACTTGGCCAGCTCTTCGACGATTTCCTGTTCAAAGCCACGGTACTCGATGGCATCGAACATCCGGCCCAGGACGCGGGCGGTGTCTTTCATGCTTTCCTTGTGGCCGATCTGCGACGACACCGGGTCGATATAGGTGACGTGGGCGCCCTGGTCATGGGCTGCCACTTCGAACGCGCAACGGGTGCGAGTCGAGGTTTTTTCGAAGATCAGCGCGATGTTTTTGCCTTGCAGGTGCGGACGCTCGGTGCCGGTGTACTTGGCGCGTTTGAGGTCGCGGGACAGGTCCAGCAGGTAGTTCAACTCGCGGGTAGTGTGGTGCATCAGCGACAGCAGGCTGCGGTTGCGCATGTTAAAAGCCATGATGAGTCTCCTTAATAGTCGATTGGGTCGCGGATGATCGGGCAGGTCATGCAGTGGCCACCGCCACGGCCTCGGCCCAGTTCACCGGCGCTGATGGTGATGACTTCCACACCGGCCTTGCGCAGCAGGGTGTTGGTGTAGGTGTTGCGGTCGTAACCGATCACCACGCCAGGCTCCACGGCCACCACGTTGTTGCCGTCATCCCATTGCTCGCGCTCGGCGGCGAAGCTGTTGCCGCCGGTCTCGACCACACGCAGTGCCTTGAGGTTGAGCGCTGCGGCCACGGTTTCGAGGAAATTGGTTTTCTCCCGCTGGATGTCGATGCCGTGCGGCTTGCTCTCATCCGGGCGCAGGGTGAAGGGCACGATCTGGTTGACCACTTCGGGGAAGATGGTCACCAGGTCGCGGTCGCAGAAGCTGAACACGGTGTCCAGGTGCATCGCCGCGCGGGACTTCGGCAGACCGGCAACGATCACGCGTTCCACGGCTTTGTTTTTGAACAGGTTGCGCGCCAGTTGGCCAATCGCCTGGTGCGAAGAACGCTCGCCCATGCCGATCAACACCACGCCATTGCCAATCGGCATCACGTCGCCGCCTTCCAGCGTGGCGGCACCGTGTTCCTGGTCGGGGTCGCCGTACCAGATCTGGAAGTCGGCGTTGGTGAACTCGGGGTGGAATTTATAGATGGCGCTGGCCAACAGGGTTTCCTGACGTCGCGCCGGCCAGTACATCGGGTTGAGCGTCACACCGCCGTAGATCCAGCAGGTGGTATCGCGGGTGAACTGAGTGTTGGGCAGCGGCGGCAGGATGAAGCTTGAGTGGCCGAGGAAGTCGCGGAACATCTCGATGGTTCGGCCACCAAAGCTGCTCGGCAGGTCATCGGCCGACACGCCGCCAATCAGGAACTCGCTGATCTTGCGCGGCTCCAGGCTGCGCAGCCACGAGCCGACTTCATCGACCAGGCCCAGGCCAACGGTATTGGCGGTGATCTTGCGCTCCAGAATCCAGTCCAGCGCTTCGGGGATGGCGACGATATCGGTCAGCAGGTTGTGCATTTCCAGCACATCAATGTCCCGCTCGCGCATCTTGGTTACGAAGTCGAAGTGGTCGCGCTTGGCCTGGGCCACCCACAGCACGTCATCGAACAGCAGTTCGTCGCAGTTGTTGGGGGTCAGCCGCTGATGGGCCAAACCTGGGGAGCACACCATGACTTTGCGCAGTTTGCCGGCTTCGGAATGTACGCCGTACTTCACTTTTTCCGTGGTCATTACAGATCCTCCAGTCAGAATTACAGAGTCAGGAAGCCGTCGTAGAGGCCATAGGCAGCCACGAGGGCGCCAATGACGACTGCGGCAAAAATCAGCTTCTCGACGTTGGTGAAAATCGGCTTGCCCAGTTCATGCTTGGCCTTGGCGAACAGGATGGCGCCGGGGGCATAGAGCAGGGCGGACAGCAGCAGGTATTTGGTGCCACCGGCGTAGAGCAGCCAGACCGCGTAGATCAGGGCGATGGCGCCGATGAACAGGTCTTTCCTGCGCTCGCGCAGGGCGTTTTCGTAGGTCTCGCCGCGCACCGCCAGCAGCAGTGCATAGGCCGCCGACCACAGGTAAGGCACCAGGATCATCGAGGTGGCGAGGTAGATCAGCGACAGGTAAGTGCTGGCCGAAAACAGCGTGATGACCAGGAAAACCTGAACCATCGCATTGGTCAGCCACAGGGCGTTGACCGGCACATGGTTGGCGTTTTCCTTACGCAGGAACTCCGGCATGGTGTGGTCCTTGGCGGCGGCGAACATGATCTCCGCACACAGCAGCACCCACGACAGCAGCGCACCCAGCAGCGAGATGATCAAGCCGACGCTGATCAACACCGCGCCCCAGTGGCCCACCACATGCTCCAGCACGGCAGCCATTGAAGGGTTCTGCAGTTTGGCCAGTTCCGGTTGGGTCATGATGCCCAGGGACAGCACGTTCACCAGCATCAGAAACAGCAGCACGGTGATAAAGCCGATCACGGTGGCCTTGCCGACGTCGCTGCGTTTTTCTGCACGGGACGAGAAGATGCTCGCGCCTTCGATGCCGATAAACACCCACACGGTGACCAGCATCATGTTGCGCACCTGGTTCATCACACTGCCCAGATCTGGGTTTTTCACGCCCCAGATGTCAGCGGTAAAGATGTCCAGCTTGAACGCGAACAGCGCGATCAATACAAACAGCACCAGCGGCACCACTTTGGCGACGGTGGTCACCAGGTTGATGAAGGCTGCTTCCTTGATGCCGCGCAGTACCAGGAAATGCACGGCCCATAGCAGCACCGAGGCGCCGATCACCGCCACTGGCGTGTTGCCCTCGCCAAAAATGGGGAAGAAGTAACCGAGGGTGCTGAACAGCAACACGAAGTAACCGACGTTGCCCAGCCAGGCGCTGATCCAGTAACCCCAGGCTGATGAGAAGCCCATGTAGTCGCCAAACCCGGCCTTGGCATAGGCGTACACGCCGCCGTCGAGGTCAGGCTTGCGGTTGGCCAGGGTCTGGAACACGAAAGCGAGGGTGAGCATGCCGATGGCGGTAATGACCCAGCCGATCAACACCGCGCCGACATCGGCGCTGGCGGCCATGTTTTGCGGGAGTGAGAAGATCCCGCCGCCAATCATTGAGCCCACGACCAGCGCAACCAGGGCGCCGAGTCGAAGTTTTCCGGGAGTTTCAGACATTGCATGACTCCAATGCAGGAGAAGAGAGACCACAGAATAATTCCGTGCGCTAATCAAACAGCTGACTCAGATCACTTCATTGGCACATTCCATTGTGAATTAATGACTTAAGGGTAAAATCCCGAGGCAATAGTTTCCCCCGCAAAGGCGCTTTCCAGAGCGGCTCCTGCGTGTTTATTAATCATTTAGTTCGAGGTGTGGACGTTTGACCCTAGCCCGTTTTGTCGAATGTGCAAACTTTTCTCAATTAAGGGCCTAAGCCAGCACGAACTGGCAAAGTGCCTGCTCTATTTAAATTATAAATAAGCCTAAACTTTATAAACTGTCATGCCATTGCGTTATGAGCGTGACGGTTTTATCGCGGTCTTTAATAAACGCTACACTCGCTGAGTTAATTAGTTGAGTGCGCGCGTGTTCTCTCAAACTATTTTATTTCAGGAGTTTTCATGTCCCAACCGGCCGAGAAACTACGCCTCAGCGCGTTGATTGCCCTGGTGGTGGGTTCGATGATCGGCGGCGGTATTTTCTCTTTGCCGCAGAACATGGCCGCACGCGCCGAAGTGGGCGCCGTGCTGATCGGCTGGGCCATCACCGCCGTCGGCATGCTCACCCTGGCCTTTGTGTTCCAGACCCTGGCCAATCGCAAACCCGAACTGGATTCCGGCGTGTACGCCTACGCCAAGGCCGGGTTCGGTGACTACATGGGGTTTTCGTCGGCCTGGGGCTACTGGATCAGTGCATGGATGGGCAACGTCGGTTACTTCGTGTTGCTGTTCAGCACCCTCGGCTACTTTTTCCCGGTGTTCGGCCAGGGCAATACGCCGGTCGCCATCGGCTGTGCCTCGCTGCTGCTGTGGGCGGTGCATTTTCTGGTGCTGCGTGGCATCAAGGAGGCGGCGTTCATCAACCAGATCACTACGGTGGCGAAGATCGTGCCGTTGCTGATGTTTATCGTGATCGCCGCCGTGGCGTTCAAGGCGGATATCTTTACCCGCGATATCTGGGGCCTGGGTAACCCGCAATTCGGCAGCGTGGTCGATCAGGTGCGCAACATGATGCTGGTCACCGTGTTCGTGTTTATCGGTATCGAGGGCGCCAGCGTGTATTCGGCGCGCGCCGAGAAGCGCTCGGACGTGGGCCGCGCCACCGTGATCGGCTTTCTGGGTGTGCTGGCACTGCTGGTGCTGGTGAATGTGCTGTCCCTGGGCATCATGAGCCAGCCGGAGCTGGCGCAATTGCAAAACCCTTCACTGGCAGGTGTGCTGGAACATATCGTCGGGCCGTGGGGCGCGATGGCGATCAGCATCGGCTTGGCCGTGTCGCTGCTCGGCGCCTTGCTGTCATGGGTGCTGCTGTGTGCGGAAATCCTCTACGCCACTGCCCATGACAAGACCATGCCGGCCTTCCTTAAAAAGGAAAACCCCAACCGGGTGCCGGTCAATGCGCTGTGGCTGACCAACGTGATGATCCAGGTGTTCCTGGTGATCACGCTGTTTTCCCACAGCACCTACACCACCCTGATTTACCTGGCCTCGTCGATGATCCTGGTGCCGTACCTGTGGTCGGCGGCCTACGCGGTGCTGCTGAGCGGGCGCGGCGAAACCTATGCCGGTGCCCAGCGCCAGCGTTATAAGGATTTTCTGGTCGGCCTGATCGCCCTCGGCTATGCCGTCTGGCTGCTGTATGCCGGTGGCTTGAAGTACCTGCTGCTCTCGGCGTTGCTGTATGCGCCCGGCGTGATCCTGTTTGCCCTGGCCAAGCGCGAACAGGGCCAGCCCTTGTTTACGCCCATGGAAAAAGGCATTTTCAGTTGCGTGATCGCGGGCGCGGGGCTGGCGGCTTATGGGCTGTATAGCGGGGTGTTGTCGTTGTGAGATTGGCGTATGAGCCGCCCTATGACTGGGCGGCAATGCTGGGTTTTCTATCGGCGCGGGCCATCACCGGGTTGGAGACCGTGGAGGCCGGCGTGTATCGGCGCAGCATCAGCATTGGCGGGCAACACGGCTGCATCAGCGTGGCGCCGGGCGCGGGCGATTGGCTGGAAGTGGGCGTTGAGTTTCCCGACATGGCGGCGTTGCCCGAGATCGAGCGGCGCCTGCGGGCGATGTTCGATCTGGATGCGCGGCCTGGTTTGATCAATGCGCAACTGGCCGCCGACCCGTTGATGGCGCAGTTGGTGGCTACCCGCCCTGGCCTGCGGGTGCCGGGGACGTGGGATGGTTTGGAGCTGGCGATTCGTGCAGTGCTGGGCCAGCAGATCACGGTGGTCGCGGCCATTCGCCTGGCGGGTAAATTGGTGGCGCAGTATGGCCAGCCGCTGCAAACGCCCCATACCGGTATTACCCATGTATTTCCTGCTCCTGAAGTCTTGGCGGCGGCGGACCTGGCGACCTTGGGTATGCCCAGGGCGCGGGGCCGTACCTTGTCGGGTGTGGCTCGGGCGTTGCTGGATGATCCGCAATTATTTGCAGCCAAGGCCAATCTCAAGGACGGCGTGGCGCGCCTGGTAGCCTTGCCGGGAATTGGCGACTGGACCGCGCAGTACATCGCCATGCGTCAGTTGCGTGAGCCGGATGCGTTTGCGTCGGGGGATATTGGCTTGATCAATGCGCTGGCGGCGCTGGAAGGCGGGCCGGTATCGGCGCGGCAGTTGTTGGCCAGGGCTGAGGCGTGGCGGCCTTTAAGGGCGTATGCGGCGCAGCATTTGTGGACGTCGTTGAGCAGAATGGATTGATGACATCTTTTAGGGCCTCATCGCAGGCAAGCCAGCTCCCACATTCGACTGTGTTCACACATCCAATGTGGGAGCTGGCTTGCCTGCGATAGCGATCTCAATTCACCACTGAGCTCGATGTGAGCCCAATTCCCCAGCGGGCAAATCCCACTGCAACGGCGTGCCACTGATGGTCACCGGCGCCAGCAAACGATGGGCCTGGCCCCAGGCCGTCTGCTCCACCACCAAGCCCTGATCGCCCGGTTCTTCGGCCCGCAACGCCGGCTGCTCCGGCACTTGCCCGGCCTCCACCAGCAACTTTGCGGTGCGCGCCAATGACAAGCGCGCCGAACCACCGCGGCCGGTTTTCAGCCGCTCGCTCAAGGCTTGAATCGCACTGGCCGCCATCAAATACCCGGTCCCATGATCCAGCGCCTGCAACGGCAGCGGCACCGGTTTATCCGCCTGTTTCCACGCCATGCCAGCATCGGCAATGCCGCTGCTCATCTGCACCAGACTGTCGAAGCCACGACGGTTGCGCCACGGGCCGCTCCAGCCGTAGGCGTTGAGGCTTACGTCGATCAGGCCGGGGGCGAGGCGTTGTAATTCTGTGGCGGTGTAGCCCAACTGTTCGAGCGCGTCGGCGCGGTAGCCGTGGAACAGGATGTCGGCGTCCTTGAGCAGGTTTTCGAACACCTGGCGGTCTTCGGCACTTTTAAGGTTCAGGCGTGCGCAGCGTTTGCCCAGGGTCATTTCCGGCACTACGCCCGGTTCGTTCCAGGTCGGCGAGTCGATGCGCAGTACATCGGCGCCCAGGCCTGCGAGAAAACGACTGGCCACAGGACCGGCCAACACACGGGTCAAGTCCAGCACCTTGATGCCGGCCAGCGGGCGTGCCACCGAGCCGAGCCACGGTTTGTCGCCAGTGGTGTCGAAGGTCTGGCGCTGCACCAATGCCTCGGCGTTCACCGCCAACCCTTGCGGATGGGTTTGCCAGGCCTGCCAGGTACGCATCTGCGCCGCGCAACCGCCGGCATCGACGATCGCCTGTTCCAGTTCGGCGGCGTTCCAGGCGGCGACTTTACTGGCCATCTCGGCGCGGTCATTGACCTTGCCCAGGACGCGCTCGGCGGCAGCCCGGTGGTGGGGCGCATTGGTGTGCAAACGGATCCAGCCGTCGGCGCTGGCGTAGTCGCCGGCCACCGGGTCCCACAGCGGCGGTACTTGCCAGCCCACCGGGCGAATCGAGGAGGAGAACCAGAAGCAAGCGAGGCGTCGGTCCACGCTCACGCTGGGCAAGCGCCCGGTTTGTTGCTGGATAAGTTGAGCAACCGCCAGGCCGGCAGCGCCGAGGCTGGCGCTGGCCAGTTCGGTCACGGCAAAGGTCGAGGGCAGGGCGCCGGCCTCGGTGAACGTCAGTGGGGTTTGCGGTAAATCGAGTGCGGCTTGGATGGGTGTCAGCAGGTCAGTCATCAAAGGCCCTCCGTTAGAGAAGGGCCACTATAGAAGATCCTCACACGGCTGTGACCACTCCCGGCACCAACGGCAAGTCGATGCTGGCGATAAAACCACCGTCCGGGTGATTGGCCAGAATCAGGCTGCCGCCATGGCGTTCGGCGGCGCGGCGGGCAATCGCCAGGCCCAGCCCGTGGCCTTGGGCCGCTTGACCGGGCGCGCGATAAAACGGCTCGCCCAGTTGGCTCAAGTGTTCGGCTTCAACGCCGGGGCCGTGGTCGCGCACGCTGATCAGGATGCGCTCGCCCTGGTGCTGGGCGCCTAGCTCGATCGGCTGGCCAACGGGGTTAAAGCGCTGGGCGTTACGCAGCAGGTTGTCCACCGCGCGCTCGATCATGGTCGGCCAGCCCTTGAGGTGCAGCTCGGGTTCGGCGCTCAATTGCACCACCTGTTCCGGCGCACTGAGTTGGGCATCCTTTTGTAAGGTTCTGAGCAGTGGGGTGAGGTCGAATTCTTCGGCGCTGGCGTTGTCGGCGTCCACGCGGGCCAGCACCAGAATCTCGCTGATGAGTGCTTCCAGACGGTCGCACTCACGGGTCAGGCGCGGCCACAGGCGTTCGCGTTCTTCGGGGCCGGCGCGTTCGGCCAGGGCCAGGGCGATGCGCAAGCGGGCCAGCGGCGAGCGCAGTTCGTGGGACACATCGCGCAGCAACTGGCGCTGGCTGCCGATCAGGCTTTGCAAGCGTGCGCCCATGCGGTTGAAGTCCGTGGCCAGCACGCCGAATTCATCGCGGCGGTTGGCCAGTTGCGCCAGGCTGTTTTGCTGATAGGTGGTCTGGCCCAGGTCATGCACTGCGCCGCGCAGGCGGCTGAGTGGGCGGGTAATGGACAAGGTCACCAGCAGGCTGAACAGCGTCAGCACCACCAGGGCAATGGCCAGTGCGCTCAACGGCCACATCAGGCTGCTGCGGTGCCAGGCGTCCAGTTCCGGGTTGGGGATGCGATAGATCAGCAGGTACGTGTCACCGGTTTTTTCACTGGTGTACTCGGCGGTCAGGCGGCGCCAGGGCAGATGGCTGTCCTGGTTGTCATTCTGGCGGGCTTCGAAGGCGGCGGCACGGCGCGGGAAAGTGCCGCGTACCACCGGGTCGCCGCTTTCGTTGAGGACCTGCACGTCGATGTGGTACTGGCGTTTGCGTTGTTGCAGCAACTCCTGGGCGGCGTCCTCACCCTGGGCTTCGTAGAGTTGCGTCCACTCTTGCGCCAGGTTGTTGAGGCCGGGATGGCGGCTCAGAATCCAGGTGTCCTGGTTGAGCATATGCCCAAGCAGGATCGACAGCCCGGCAACCAAGGCGATGGCCAGCCAGAAACTGGCCAGGATGCGCCAGAACAATGAACGCACAGGAAACCCTCAAACACGAAAAGCCCAGCGGCGCGAGCCACTGGGCTGGGGAGGTAACGCTAGCGCATTATTGCGCTTTTTGCGGCTGTTGCGCTTTCCAGGCCTGGAATTCCTTCCACTCGGCGCGGCGCTCGGCTTGCTTCTTGACGATCTCGTCGAACTTCTTCTGTTGATCGGGTTTGAGCACGGCACGGATATCAGCCTGGGTTTTCTGCTTGGCGGCGGCCATGTCGTTTTTCATGGCTTGCTGGTCAGCGGCCGGCAGCTTGTCGAGGTACTTGCGCACGATTTCTTTGCGGCCGTGCCATTGTTCGCCCATCAGCTTGCCGATTTGCTCGCGCTGTTCGCGGCTCAGGTCGAGCTGGCTGAAGGGGCCGCCTTTGCCACGCGGACCGTGTTCGCCGCCGTGGCCTGGGCCGCCCATCATATGGCCTTCAGGGCCGCCCATCGGGCCTGGGCCTTCTGGCGCTGCGGCCATGGCGATGGTTGGCAGGGCAGCGGCGAACATCAGAGCGATAAGGGTCTTGCGCATGGTGTTTCTCCTGTCTCTATTCCGGTGAGTCCGGATGTGAGTAGGTTACCCAGCGCAAGGTCAGCGGCGGTCAGGGGAGGGTAAAGCTTGGGTAAAGAGGGTTTGTTGCGAGGTTTACATTGATCGTTCCCACGCTCTGCGTGGGATTGCATACCGTGACGCTCTGCGTCACCGGCGTACACAGCGGAACGCAGAGCGTCCCCGGCGGCATTACCACGCGGAGCGTGGGAACGATCTTTAGAGGCTGTAATAGTAACCACGGCTGCGCAGCGCCACGATCCGCGGCCGGCCATCCGGGTGTGGGCCGATCTTTTTGCGCAGGTTGCTCACGTGCATGTCCAGGCTGCGATCGTACAGAGTGAGCTTGCGGCCCAGGGCGATCTGCGCCAGTTCCTGCTTGTCCAGCGGTTCGCCGGGCTGGCGCAGCAAGGCTTCGAGCAGGCGGCTTTCGGACACCGTGAGGGTGAATTCCTGCTCGTCGATGCTGACCACGCCGCGCACCGGGCTGAAGCACAAATCGCCCAGCTCCATCTGCGTCGACACCGCCGCCGGGTGGCTGCGGCGCAGCACGGCGCGCAGGCGCGCAGTCAGCTCGCGTGGGTCGCAGGGCTTGGCCAGGTAATCGTCGGCACCCAGTTCCAGGCCGAGGATACGGTCCAGCGGTTCGCCACGGGCCGAGAGCATCACCACCGGCAACTCCGGGTGGTCATTGCGCAGTTGCTTGAGCAACTCCAGGCCGCTGCCATCCGGCAGCATCACGTCAAGCACCACGGCGGCGGGTGCGGCTTCGGCCAGGGCTTTGCGCGCGCTCAAGCCGTCGTGGCAGGCGCGCACCTGGAAACCTTCCTGGCTCAGCCAACTGGTCAGCAGCTCACAGAGCTCCTGGTCATCATCTATCAGTAACAGCTCGCTCATGACTCACTCAATTTAGCCATTGTCGACGGCGACGGTGCCCACCGCTGGCGAAGATCCCGCACAGCAAGGCGATCAGTGCGACGGCCCCGCCGGTAACAAACCACTGTTGTTGTTCGGTCAGCCAGCGGTTCAAGGCGCCGCCTTGTGTCTCTTTGAGTTGCTGGACCAGGCGTTGGTTCTCCTGGCGCAAGCGATTCAGTTGAGCGCTTTCACGGGCATTCTCTGTGCTTTGCAGTTGTTTGCTCAATTCTTCACGCAGTCGTTCGCTTTCTTTCAAACGTTGCTGCAACTCGGTGATCTGGCTGCCGACACTCAGGGACAAGGGCGTGGAGCTGCCGGTGTTTGAGGTTTCTTCCGCGTGGGCGGTCGCCCCGATCATTAACACTGCCAACAGACACAACGGACGTAAGCGCATCGGAACTCCTGATTCCACACGAATATTCAGAACGTTGTCGGCAGGTTACCGAGAATAATGAGCAATTAGGAGCGCGCCGAACCTATCAGGTTCAGCGCAGCCGGGCTTTAAGGCAGGACTTGCTTGAACGGCTTGACCACCACATCAACGTAGACGCCCGCAGCAATGTAGGGATCGGCTTTGGCCCAGGCCTGGGCATCGGCCAGCGAGGCGAACTCGGCAATGATCAGGCTGCCGGTGAAGCCGGCGGCGCCTGGGTCATTGCTGTCGACGGCCGGGTGCGGGCCTGCGATCACCAGACGGCCTTCGGCTTGCAGGGTTTTGAGGCGCTCAACGTGCGCCGGGCGTACGCTCAGGCGTTTTTCCAGCGAATCGGCAACGTCGGTGGCAATGATGGCGTAGAGCATGTCAGTCCTCGGTTTTCGGCGTGGTGGGGGCGGTGTCATGCAGATGGCGCGACAGGTAGATACCTTGGCCGATCAGGAACAATACGGTCATGCCCAGGCTGCCGAAGACTTTGAAGTCCACCCAGTAATCCTGGAAGGTAAAGGCCACGAACAGGTTGGCGGCGCCGCAGAACAGGAAAAACACGATCCAGGCCACGTTCAACCGCACCCATACCGGCTCCGGCAGGGTCAACGCGTGGCCCATGATGCGCTTGATCAACAGGCGGTCACCGATGAAGTGGCTGCCGATAAACACCAGCGCGAACAGCCAGTTCACCACCGGGGCTTTCCATTTAAGGAAGGTTTCGCTGTGAAAGGCCAGGGTCAGGCCGCCGAACACCAGGCAGGCAATCAGGGTGAGCCATTGGCTTTTTTCCAGTTTGCGCTGGGAAATGAAAATGGCGCCGTAGACTACGATAGAACTGACGATCAGCACGGCAGTGGCGCTGTAGATGCCCCCGAACGAGAGCTGATGACCGGCGATATCGATGACCCTGGGGTCGAGTTTGGTAACGATGAAAAACAGCAACAGCGGGATGAAGTCGATGAATTGTTTCACAGTAAGAGCCAGAAGCTGGATGTGGCGGCATAATAACAAACATCCTTGGTAGCGAAAGCGCCAGCTGACTTGAGGTTACACACGCCCGTGAATGTTGATTTGCACTGCCACAGCACAGCCTCCGACGGCGCCCTGGCGCCCGCGGTACTGGTTGCGCGTGCGTTTGAAAAAGGCGTGCGAGTCCTGTCGTTGACCGACCACGACACCCTCGAAGGCCTCGACGAGGCGCGCACGGCGGCCCATGCGCTGGGCATGCAACTGGTCAACGGCGTGGAATTGTCCTGCACCTGGGGCGGCGCCACCATTCATGTGCTCGGTTACGGTTTTGATCAAAACGCTGCGCCTTTGGTGGCGGCCATCGCCCAATTGCACGATGGCCGTTGGCTGCGGTCCGAAGAAATAAGCCGCAAGCTCAGCCTTAAAGGCATGCCCAATGCGCTCGACGGCGCCCGCGCCATCCAGCAGGAGCTGGGCGACAGCGGCAACGCACCGGCCCGGCCGCACTTTGCCGACTGGATGGTGCGTGAAGGGTTCGTCAGGGACCGCGCCGAAGCGTTTCGCAAATGGCTGGGCGCCGGCAAGTTGGGTGATGTGAAGCAACACTGGCCGACCCTGGAAGATACGGTCGGCACATTGCGCGCTTCCGGAGCCTGGGTGAGCCTGGCGCATCCCTGGCATTACGATTTCACCCGCAGCAAACGCCGCAAGCTGATTGCCGACTATATTGGAGCGGGCGGCCACGCAATCGAAGTGGTCAACGGGCATCAACCCGCTGATCAGGTGGGCAGCCTGGCGATTCTTGCCCGCGAATTTGGTCTGCTGGTCAGCGCCGGCAGTGATTTTCATGGCCCAGGCGGCTGGTCCGAGATCGGCGAGTACCGCCAGGTCCCGGAAGACTTGCCGCTGCTGTGGGGGCGATTCAAGCATGACCCCATTATTGCCACCGTCTGAACAGGTAGAACACGTGAGTCAATTCTTCCAGATTCATCCGGAAAACCCTCAAGCGCGCCTGATAAAACAGGCCGTGGAGATCATTCGCGCCGGTGGCGTGGTGATCTACCCGACTGATTCGTCCTACGCCATTGGTTGCCAGATCGGCGACAAAAGCGCGGTCGAACGGGTCAGACGCCTGCGTGACCTGGACAAAAACCACAACTTTGCGCTGATCTGCAGCGATTTGTCGCAACTGGGGTTGTTCGCCAAGGTCGACACCGGCACCTTCCGCCTGCTCAAGGCCCACACGCCGGGGCCGTACACCTTTATTCTCAACGCCACCCGCGAAGTGCCGCGCCTGTTGCTGCACCCAAAGAAGCGCACCATCGGCCTGCGTGTGCCCGAGCACCCGATTGCCCTGGCGTTGCTGGCCGAACTGGGTGAGCCGTTGATGAGCGTGTCGCTGATTTTGCCCGGTGAAGAAGAGCCGTTGTACGACCCTTACGAGATGCGCCGCTTGCTGGAAAAGCACGTCGACCTGATCATCGACGGCGGCTATGGCGGCAACAAGGCGTCCACCGTGATCAACCTGGCCGACGGCGAGCCGCAAGTGGTGCGCGTGGGCTGCGGCGACCCGACGCCGTTTATGGTCGAGGCCTGAATGTCGGCCGTGGAAACCGCTGATCCCCAGGCCGGCGCCCAGCAGGAACTGCCGTTTGCCATGGTCTATGGCCAGGCGGTCATGGAAATGCCGCTGGACCTGTATATTCCGCCGGATGCGCTGGAAGTTTTCCTTGAAGCCTTCGAAGGCCCGCTGGACCTGCTGCTGTACCTGATCCGTAAACAGAACATCAATATCCTCGACATCCCGGTGGCGGAAATCACTCGCCAGTACATGGGGTATGTCGAGTTGATGCAGTCGGTGCGCCTGGAACTGGCCGCCGAGTACCTGGTGATGGCCGCCATGCTCGCCGAGATCAAGTCGCGCATGCTGTTGCCGCGCGCCGAGACCATCGAGGCCGAAGAAGACGACCCGCGTGCCGAACTGATCCGTCGCCTGCAGGAATACGAACGCTTCAAGGCCGCCGCCGAAGGCATCGACGGCTTGAGCCGCGTGGGCCGTGATGTGCTGGTGCCCAAGCTCGACGCCCCGGAAGCTCGGGCGCGCAAGCTGTTGCCGGATGTGAGCCTGGAAGAATTGCTGATGTCCATGGCCGAGGTATTGCGCCGGGGTGACATGTTCGAAAGCCACCAGGTCAGCCGCGAAGCGCTGTCGACCCGCGAGCGCATGAGCGATGTGCTGGAGCGCCTCAAGGGCGGCGGCTTTGTGCCGTTTGTCGAGCTGTTTACCAAAGAGGAAGGGCGCCTGGGGGTGGTGGTGACCTTTATGGCCATCCTCGAACTGGTCAAGGAATCCTTGGTCGAGCTGGTCCAGAATGAGCCTTTTGCGGCTATCCACGTGCGGGCGCGAGCCGAATAAAGAGCTGAATCGATGAATCTGACTGAACCCCGCGAACTGGCACCCTTGCTGGAAGCCTTTCTCCTGGCCTCGGGAAAACCGCAATCGCTGGAACGCCTGTTCGAGTTGTTCGAAGAGGCCGAGCGCCCTGAACCGCCGGTGTTCAAGAAGGCGCTGGAGATTCTGCGCAAGTCCTGCGACGGTCGCGCCTTTGAACTGCGCGAGGTGGCGTCAGGTTATCGCTTGCAGATCCGTGAGAAATTTTCCCCGTGGGTCGGCCGGTTGTGGGAAGAACGCCCGCAGCGTTATTCCCGGGCGATGCTGGAGACCATGGCGCTGATTGCCTATCGCCAGCCGATCACCCGGGGCGAAATTGAGGATGTGCGGGGCGTTGCGGTCAACAGCCATATCGTCAAGACGCTGCTGGAGCGCGAGTGGATCCGCATCGTCGGCTACCGCGACGTGCCCGGCAAACCGGCGATGTTCGCCACCACCAAGGTGTTCCTCGATCACTTCAACCTGAAAAACCTCGACGACCTGCCACCGCTTGCCGAATTGCGCGAGATGGAAGCCGAGCCGGTGCTCGACTTCGACGACGCGCCGGTGCCGGCCAGCCTGCAGGAACTGGCCGACGCCACCGCCGAGCCGGAAGAGCCGAAGGACGAAACCAGTTTCCATACCTTGCTGCTTGAACTGGATGACATGGAGCAGGGCATCAAGACTGACTTTGATGATTTGTTGCGTGACGGCGCGGCTGAGCCGCAAACCCAGGTGAACGTTGAGGGTGAGGCGCAAGTCGAACCGGAACCTGAACCCGAAGAAGACATCCTCGGCGTGGCCGAAGCCCGTGAAAAGCTCCTGGCCGCTGTTGCCGCCCTTGAACAGCCGCCTTTGAGCGACGAAGAAGACGAAGCCCGGGCGCTGGCTGAAGCCATCGAGGCCGAACGCCGCCAGTTCGAGGACTGACCCGCTCTGCCAGACACATAGATCGTTCCCACGCTCTGCGTGGGAATGCCGCCTCGGACGCTCCGCGTCCGCTTGTGACGCGGAGCGTCACGGGATGCATTACCACGCGGAGCGTGGGAACGAGAGCCGTAATGATGAGTTCCACCAAAGACCCTTGCATCAGCATCTGTAAATTCACCGATGACATCTGTGTCGGCTGTGGCCGCAGCAAACGCGAAATCCGCGCCTGGAAGAAACTCGACAAAGCCGACAAACGTACCGTTCTGGCCGAAGCCGAGCTGCGCCTGCTGGCCCTGGGCGCCACCGGTCGGCGGAAAAGCAAATGACTGGGGCCTTATCGACTAGTCTGTGATGCGAAACATGCGCCATGCGCGTATGATTCGCGACCCTTTGCCGAGCTATTCGGCCAAAGCCCCGCTTTCAATACTCTTCAGGCCACGCCTGAATCGACCCACCGGGAGGTGCTTAAGATGAACGACCAAGACCAGAACGACAGCCAGGAAATCGGCCCAGCAGGCGAAAAACTGCAAAAGGTGCTGGCGCGTATCGGCGTGGGCTCACGCCGCGACGTCGAAGCCTGGATCACCCAGAAGCGCATCAAGGTCAATGGCGTCGAGGCTACCCTCGGCCAGCGCGTCGACCTGCACGATGCAATCACCATTGATGGCAAGGTCATCAAGCGTGAAGAGGCCGCCGAATCGGTGCGCCGCGTGATCATGTACAACAAGCCCGACGGCGAGATCTGCACCCGTGACGACCCGGAAGGCCGTCCGACCGTGTTCGACAAGATGCCCAAGCCCAAAGAAGGCCGCTGGATCAACATCGGCCGCCTGGACATCAACACCACCGGCTTGCTGATGTTCACCACCGACGGTGAGCTGGCCAACCGCTTGATGCACCCGTCCTACGAGATGGACCGTGAATACGCTGTGCGTGTACGCGGCGAAGTCGATGACGAGATGATCGAACGCCTCAAGGCTGGCGTGGTGCTGGAAGACGGCCCGGCCAAGTTCACCGACATCAAGCAGGCGCCTGGTGGCGAAGGTTTCAACCACTGGTACCACTGCGTGGTGATGGAAGGCCGTAACCGTGAAGTCCGTCGCCTGTGGGAATCCCAGGGCCTGGTGGTCAGCCGCCTGAAGCGCGTGCGTTTCGGCCCGGTATTCCTTAACTCCGACCTGCCGATGGGCCGCTGGCGCGAAATGAGCCAGTACGAAGTCGACATCCTCAGTGCCGAAGTCGGCCTGACGCCGGTGGCCATGCCGCAGATGAACGCCAAGAGCAAAGACAAGCTTGAGCGTATGCAGCGTAAATCCTCGCGTCCTGTGGCGCGTACCGAACGTGTTGCCCGCACCTTGCGCCCGGCGCTGAATGCTCCGGCAACTGGTGGGCGTATCTCCCGTGAGCCGCACATCGAAGGCGAGCGCCGCCCAACCGCGCCATCGCGTCAGGAAGGCGAACGTGCACCGCGCACGCCGCGTCCAGCCCGTGGTGAAGCGCCAAGCGGTGGCCGTAGCAACCGTGGTGAAGCGGACCGCCCGGCGGACAACGCCAGCACCAAGCGCCCGGCCAAGCCTGCGGCGAACAAGCGCCCTGGCCCGAAACTGGTCGCCGACGAGCCGTCGGGCAAGCGCCGTGGCGCCCCGGCAGGTTCGGGTCAGCGTCCGGGTTTTGGTCGCAAGAAGCCGCAGTGATTTAACCGCGGCATAAAAAAACGCCAACCCTAGGGTTGGCGTTTTTTTTTGCCCGTGATTTGAAATGCTTTCAAGTGTGGGCGCTGGCTTGCCTGCGATGCGGGCACCTCGGTTTACCAGGCAAACCGCAGTGATGCTATCGCAGGCAAGCCAGCTCCCACAGGGATCGGTTTTGTTTCAACAAGGTGTGTTAGAACGCAAATCTGCCATCAAACACCGGCTTGTCATCCAATGCCAACACGCCACTCTCAAAGATCAGGTCAAGGTGATGGCTGCCTTTCTGCCCGCCACCCAAGCCCAGGTGCAGGCCGCAATGGCGCTCCTCGAAGCCGGCATTGCGTGCATACAAGTCTTTCACGCCTTCATTGGTGCCAATCCCCAATTCCTCCACGCGCCGGTTGGACGGGTTGGCATTCAGGTACTTGTTGAAATCATCCGCCAGCCCCGGCACGTCGCTGGCCACGCTGCAAACCGTCGAGTTCTCGATCCACAGTTCCAACGGTGATTGCAGCACGCCGTATTTGCGCGCAAACGGAATGGTGCTGAGGAAGGTGCCGACAAACCGCACCTGGCCATTGATGGCCTCGCTGTGGGTGGCGATTTCGCCCGGTGCCAGGTCGTGGTTGCCGACCCCGTTGATATTGGTCCACTTCTTGATGCTGCTCAGCGGCGCCTCAAGGCGCGAGCCATGTTTGTCGGTAAAACTCAGCACGTTGGCCTGGGACATGCGCCGGATCAGCGTAGCGTTGAGGTCGGCGATGCGCTGCGGCTCGACGCTGAAGGTGTCGTAGAAATAGTCGCCATAATCCTTGAACAGCAGGGATTTCTTCCAGTGTTCGGCCATCACGCCTTGCAGGGCGCGAATAAAGTCCGGGCCTTCGGCGCGTGGGTTGGGCAGGGTCGAGGAGTCATACAGAAACAGGTACAGGTCACAGGTTTCGATGGCGTGGGCCAGGGTATCGCTGGGCGTCAGGTCCAGGCGCTGGCATTGGAAGTTGAAGCGTGCGGCGCTGCTGTGGGTGATTGCTTCGGCGATGGCGTCGTAGCGCTCGGTATGGCCCAGCAACACCGTAGGGCGGCTCAGGCCGCTGAGTGCCGGGTGGTGTGCGAGGTAGTAGAGGAAGTGTTCGACGGCGCGGGCCTTGTCCATGACGGGTGTCCTTCTATGCCTTGGGTAAGGGGGCAGGTGCCGTGCACAGCACCTGCCGGATGCCTGCCGGGTGTTAGAAAGGCCACATCGCAGTGCCAAAGGGCACAACGGCATCGGCTTGCATCATTTCAACGGCGGCCTCATGGGTCGGCGCTTCAAACCAATCGTCAAGTTGCAGTTCGGTTTCCAGGTCGTTTTCCAGTGCTTGCATGGTGTATCTCCTAGAGGACGTTGTTTGAGAACGGCTTGCCAACGGGCTTCGCTGGCAAGTGAAAGAACCTAGGAGAGAGTGTTTGAAAATGCAAAATATTTATTGACACGGTTTCATTTGCATTTTTTCTTCTGTTTTTTCGGTGTAATTCTTTATCGAGAAAAAACAGCCAATTGGCTGAACCGATTCTTCAGACGCGTCCCACTGACAGTTTTCCGTTAACCGACGAAAAAGTCTGGCTGTAACGCTGGCTTTCCGGGGTGTAACGATAGTTTTACGAGTTTACCCAGGCATTGCGCAGTGCCGTCCCGCTGTAAGGATTAGCTGACAGTTTGTCCCGTGCACCCCGTTGGGGCGTGCTGAAGCTGTCGAGCGGTGTACAATGCGCCGCGTTTTACTGTGACCCCCCTTGCGTATCCACGCATAAGGCCAAGACCTCAGGGTTTACTAACCCTGATCACTCCGTCCGGCCACGAGTCGGACGGGTTCGATTTCGTCACAGATAAAAACAAACAGGTGACGCATGACCGTTAGAAAGTACGCTGTACTCCTGGTGCCTGCGCTGGGGTTTGAGCGGCGCTGCTTGAGTCGGTAATTCAAGGCAGCAACCTGCATTCGACATTCTCAAACCTTGCGTGAGACCCTTTTCATGAGTGGACCCCAATCTTCTTCAGGCGAGCTGAAACGCGGCCTGAAAAATCGGCATATCCAGTTGATCGCCCTCGGTGGCGCCATCGGCACCGGCCTGTTCCTGGGCTCGGCCGGTGTGCTCAAATCCGCCGGCCCGTCGATGATCCTGGGTTATGCCATCTGCGGCTTCATCGCCTTCATGATCATGCGCCAGCTCGGCGAAATGATCGTCGAGGAGCCGGTCGCCGGTTCCTTCAGCCACTTTGCCCACAAGTACTGGGGCGGTTTCGCCGGTTTCCTGTCGGGCTGGAACTGCTGGATCCTGTACATTCTGGTGGGCATGTCGGAGCTGACTGCAGTCGGCAAGTACGTGCACTACTGGTGGCCGGAAATCCCGACCTGGGTTTCGGCGGCGGCGTTCTTCGTGTTGATCAACCTGATCAACCTGGCCAACGTCAAAGTCTTCGGTGAGGCCGAATTCTGGTTCGCGATCATCAAGGTCGTGGCCATCGTCGGCATGATCGCCCTGGGCAGCTATTTGCTGGTCAGCGGCAGCGGCGGCCCGCAAGCGTCGGTGAGCAACCTGTGGGACCACGGTGGGTTCTTCCCCCATGGCGTCGGCGGTTTGGTGATGGCCATGGCGATCATCATGTTCTCGTTCGGCGGCCTGGAAATGCTTGGCTTTACCGCCGCCGAGGCCGACCAGCCCCGTACGGTGATCCCCAAGGCGATCAATCAGGTGATCTACCGCATCCTGATTTTCTACATCGGCGCTCTGGTGGTGCTGTTGTCGCTGACGCCGTGGGACAGCCTGCTGGCGACCCTTAACGCGTCCGGCGATGCCTACAGCGGCAGCCCGTTCGTGCAGGTGTTCTCGATGCTGGGCAGCAACACCGCCGCGCATATCCTCAACTTCGTGGTGCTGACGGCGGCCTTGTCGGTGTACAACAGCGGCACCTACTGCAACAGCCGCATGCTGCTGGGGATGGCCGAGCAGGGCGACGCGCCCAAGGCACTCGCCAAAATCGACAAACGCGGCGTGCCGGTGCGCTCGATCCTCGCATCGGCGGCGGTCACCCTGGTGGCGGTGTTGATGAACTACTTCATCCCGCAACACGCGCTGGAATTGCTGATGTCGCTGGTGGTTGCGACCCTGGTCATCAACTGGGCGATGATCAGCTTTTCGCACTTCAAGTTTCGCCAGCACATGAATCGCACCGGCCAGGTGCCGTTGTTCAAGGCGCTGTGGTATCCGTATGGCAATTACATCTGCCTGGCGTTCGTGGTGTTTATCCTGGTGATCATGCTGATGATTCCGGGGATTCAGGTGTCGGTGTTCGCCATCCCGGTGTGGGTAGCGTTCATGGCGGTGTGTTACTGGATCAAGAACAAGCGCAGTGCCGACGCTGCGTTGACCACGGCGAGTGCAGCGCTGAAGTAAGCGGCGCTCCATCCGTGATTAATACCCCTCCATTGAGGGGTATTTTTTTGCGCTGAGATTTATCGGCTGTTTGCAATAACGCCACTCATATAGTCGTTCAAGTCGCGAAAATCCTTGACGCTCCAGGCATGCGGCGCAACCTTCACACCATTGTTTTGCAGGGTTTTGGGGATCAGGTTGCCATTGGGGCGAAGGATCACCGAAGACACAATCACGCCCGGATAATCCGCCAGCCGTTTTTTGAAAGCCGGTGTGGTGAGGTCCGGCGTGGGCGGGCTGCTTTTCCTGGCCAATGGCCCGCTGGCCTTGAGGTCTGGGCCGTGGCACATGGCGCATCGCTGTGAATACAGGTTTTTGCCGTTGGCAGTGTCCGCAAAGGACAGTGACGTTTGAATGAGTGATAAAGTGCCGAGCACAGTGATGAATAGCCTTTTCATGTTCCTGCGTCCTTGTTGTTTCTGTGGTTGTCGCCCGTTGCCTAAGGTTTTTGATTGATGCTGGTAATTTCCAACAACGTGCACCTGCCCGATGCCGAGATCGAGTTGACCGCCATTCGCGCCCAGGGCGCCGGTGGGCAGAACGTCAACAAGGTGTCGAGCGCGGTGCACCTGCGGTTTGATATCCCGGCTTCATCGCTGCCGGAGTTCTACAAGGAGCGTTTGCTGGCACTGCGTGACACTCGTATCACCAGTGAAGGCGTGCTGGTGCTCAAGGCTCAGCAGTACCGCACTCAGGAACAGAACCGTGCCGATGCGCTGGAGCGCCTGGTGGAGTTGATCCTCAGCGCCACCAAGGTCGAAAAAAAGCGCCGCCCGACCAAACCCACCCTGGGTTCGAAAAAGCGTCGCCTGGAATCCAAGACCAAGCGCGGCAGCATCAAGGCCGGGCGCGGCAAGGTCGACTTCTAGGCGTCTCTGGCCTCGCGGGCCTTGGGTGCTTGCCGGTACAAATACACACTCAACAGTAAGCCGCCGACGGCAGCCAGGGCAGCAAACAGGAAGATCGACGCAAAGCCGAAGCCTGCCGCCACCGCCCCGGCCAGTGGGCCGGTGATACCCAACGACAAGTCGATAAACAGCGAATAAGCCCCCACCGCCGCGCCCCGGCTGGAGGCCGGCACCAGGTTGACGGCTTCTACGCCGAGAGCTGGAAACACCAGCGAAAAGCCAAACCCGCTCAACGCCGCACCGGCCAGCGCCCATTGCGCGTCGGGTGCCAGCCACAGCAGCAGCAGGCCGAGGGCTTCTACCGACAGGCAGGCAATTGCTACACGAAAGCCGCCAATCCGGTTGATCAAATTGCCGAATAGCAGGCGTGCGCCGATAAAACTGGCGCCGAACAGGCTCAAGGCCCACACCGCGTTGTCCCAACTCTGGGTGGTGTAATACAGCGTGATAAACGTCGCGATAGTGCCAAAGCCGATCGAACCCAATGCCAGGGCGCAGCCGTGTGGCAGCACGCGGCCCAGCACATTCATGAAGGGCAGGCGCACGCCGGCCACAATGGGCGCGGCTTCCTTGTTCCAGGCCAGCAGCACGCCGAGCACCGCCAGCAGGATGATGCTGACGCCCATGCTCCACAGCCCCAAGTGGCTGACCAGCAGCACACCCAGCGGCGCACCGATGGCCAGCGCGCCATAGCTGGCGATGCCATTCCACGAGATAACCTTGGCCGTGTTGGCGGCGCCGACCCGGCCGATGCCCCAGCCGATGGCGCCGGAGCCCACCAGGCTTTCCGCGCTGCCCAGCACCAGCCGGCCAATCAGCAGGCTGATCAGGCTGACGCCCGGCAGGCTGGAAAACCACGCCGCCAGCAACATGAATACGCCGCTCAGGCCGCAACCGACCAGGCCGATCAGCACCGCGCGCTTGCTGCCCAGGTTATCGATGATTTTGCCGGCATACGGACGGCTCAGCAGGGTGGCCAGGTATTGCACGCTGATCACCAAGCCCGCGATGACCGCGCCATAGCCCAGTTGGCTGTGCACGTAACCTGGCAATACGGCCAGGGGAATGCCGATGTTGAGGTAGCCGATAAAGGTAAACAGCACGATAGAAACGACTTGCAGCGTGACCGCCATGGGGCGCTGGGTATCTGGCATGGGGGAAGTCCACCGTCGCAGCAGGTAAAGATAGGCTGCTAATGATACCGATGCTTTGGCTTGGGCAGGGCGGTAAAAAGCAAAACGTCAGCGCAAAAAGACCTCAGGCTTGAGGCGGAGCCAGCATTTGCGTGGTCACCAGGGCGGCCAGGGCGTTTTCCTGGGTACCGAAACGCTTGAGCAACAGGGCTTGTTTGTCGGCGCTGAGGCGGTTCCAGACTTCGATCATCTGCAAGGCAGCGTCGAGTACTGCGGCGTCGGGGGTGTCGGGGAGGGTGTCGGTCATGGCGGGGTCTCGGTGATTCAGGCAGTGTGGAAAGCGCTTGAAGTGCGCTTTCCACACGGTCTGGTACGGCGTCAGTCCTGGCGCTTGCTGTCGACTGGTTTTGCTTCTTTGGCCTCAGGCTGTTTATCACTGGCCTGCTGCGGTGTTGGCTGCTCAGTTGGGTGCAGGCTTGGGAAGGGGAGATTAGGTATCTCGTGCATCGTCGTCGCTCCTCGCAAGATCTGTTTTATCAATCGCAGGTGATTCCGCGCTCTCAAAAAGCCTTGGCAGGATACAGCACTGAAAATGACAAAAAGAATTTTATGTGGGTGGATGCACGAATTTTAATTATCGTACGCAAGTGGCATGGGGTCGCAGGCTGGGTAAGGGCCGGCGCAACAGCGAAGCCAGCTCCCACAGAAAAGCACATCTTCAGTGGATACAAATTCGCTTTTCGCTTTAGATCCAACCACTCAGGTCGGCTACCAGGCCGCGGTAAAGAGACACCTCAAAAAGGCACCTTCCCCAAAATCATGTCGCGATACATCACAAAATCCCCCAGCAAACTGTAAAACGGATGTTGAAACGTCGCCGGCCGGTTCTTTTCGAAGAAGAAGTGCCCGATCCAGGCAAAGGTGTACCCGGCGACCGGCAGGGCCAGCAACAACCCCAATGAGCCACGGCCAATGGCATAAGCCAGAATCCCAATCACCAGGGTGGTGCCGATAAAGTGCAGGCGCCGGCAGGTGCTGTCGGCGTGCTCACTCAGGTAATAAGGGTAAAACTCAGCGAAGCTGTTGAATTTTTTGACGTTTTCCACAGTGATCGGCCCTGGGCTGGTGATGCCGCCCAACAGGTGTTCGGCGGGGAGCTTATTTGAGTCTAGAGTGATCAGTGGTAACAGCCAGTGACAATAGATGCCACTTTAGTATCCTTGGCTTCCTGGCTGCCGTTTAAGCCTGCCTTTTTCAAGAAGACGCCATGAGCGAACGAACAACTTCTGCAAGCTGGGCAATGGGTATCGTCAAAGCGTTGGAAATGGACGGCCTGGATTGCCGTGTCCTGTTCAAGCAGTTGGGCCTGGACTACGCCGCCCTCAGTGACCCTGACGCACGTTTTGCGCAAGACTCCATGACCCGGCTGTGGCAGCGCGCCGTCGAGTTGTCAGGCAACCCCGCGATCGGCTTGAACATGGGCAAGGTGGTGCGCCCGGCGTCGTTTCATGTGGCTGGTTACGCCTTGATGTCCAGCAACACCCTGGCCGAAGGTTTTATGCGCCTGGTGCGTTACCAGCGCATCATCGCCGAAAGCGCCGACTTGAGTTTTCGCCTGTTACCTGAAGGCTATGCGCTGATTCTGACGGTGCATGGCGATCACCTGCCGCCTACCCGGCAAAGCGCCGAAGCCTCGTTGGCCAGTGCCCTGGCCTTGTGCGGCTGGCTGACCGGCCGCACCCTGCAGCCGCGCAAGGTGGTGCTGCAAGGCGATCAACCGGCTGACCTTGCGCCCTATAAGCAGGCCTTCCACGCGCCGATGGAGTTCAATGCGCCTTACGATGCGCTGATTTTCGAGCAGGCCGACATGGATGCGCCGCTGCCCACCGCCAATGAAGCCATGGCGTTGCTGCATGATCGATTTGCCGGCGAATACCTGGCACGGTTTTCCGAGAGCCGCGTGACCCACAAGGCGCGCCAGGTGCTGTGCCGCCTGCTGCCCCAGGGCGAGCCCAAGCGTGAAGTGGTGGCGCAAACCCTGCACCTGTCCCAGCGCACGTTGCAGCGGCGTTTGCAGGAGGAGGGCACCAGTTTCCAGACGCTGCTCGACGACACGCGCCGCGAGCTTGCCGAGCAGTACCTGGCGCAGCCGAGCATGACCTTGCTGGAAATCGCCTACCTGTTGGGCTTTGCCGACCCGAGCAATTTCTTCCGCGCGTTCCGCCGCTGGTTCGACGTCACGCCCGGCGAATACCGGGCGCGGTTGCTGCAGGCATCGACGGTCAGTGGCGCCAAAACGCCGGAATGCACAGAACAAACACGGTAATAATCTCCAACCTGCCCAGCAACATGCCCAATGACAAGATCCACTTGGCCGCATCCGGCAGGCTGGCGAAGTTACCGGCCGGGCCGATGGTTTCGCCAAGGCCGGGGCCGACGCCGGACACGGTGCTGGCGGCACCGGTCAGTGCGGTCATCCAGTCCAGCCCCAGCAGCGACAGGGCCAGGGCGATGGCGCAGATGGTGATAGCGAAGAAAAACGAAAAGGTCAGGATCGAGCGCACGATCTCTTCGTCGAGACGGTGGCCGTTGTACTTCTGCTTGATCACCGCGCGTGGATGGATCAACTGATTCAAGTTGGCCTTGAGCAGGATATAGGCGACCTGGAAGCGGAAGATCTTGATCCCGCCCGCCGTCGAGCCCGAACAGCCGCCGATAAAACCCAGGTAGAAGAACAACATCAGCGAGAAGTTGCCCCACAGGCTGTAGTCCCCCAGCGCAAAGCCGGTCGTGGTCACCACCGAGGTCACGTTCAGGGCGACATGGCGCAGGGCATCCAGCCAGTGCAGGTTGGTCGTCCACCAGTACCAGGTGCCGAGTACCAGCCATGTCACGATCAGCAAACCGAGCAAGCCTTGCACTTGCTGATCCTTGATCAGCGCCCGGCGGTTGCCACGCAATGTGGCTACATACAGGGTGAACGGCAAGCTGCCGAGGATCATCACCACCACCGCCACCCAGTGCACCGCGGGTTGTTTCCAGTGGGCCAGGGATTCATCGGAGGTGGAAAACCCGCCGGTGGAAATTGCTGACATCGCGTGGTTGATCGCATCAAACAAGCCCATCCCGGCCCACCAGAACGCCAGGCTGCCCAGGATGGTGATGCCGACATACGCCGCCACGATCAGGCGCGCCACCATGTGCGAGCGCGGCATGACCTTTTCCGAGCGGTCCGAGGATTCGGTCTGGAACAGGCGCATGCCACCAATGCGCAGCAGCGGCAGGATCGCTACCGCCATGCCGATAAAGCCGATGCCGCCCAGCCAGTGCAACAGCGAGCGCCACATCAGGATGCCGGGGGACATGCTGTCCAGCCCGCTCAGTACCGTGGAGCCGGTGGCGGTGATGCCCGACATGCTTTCAAAGAACGAGTCGGTGTAGCTGATGTGCTGGGTCAGCAAAAACGGCAGCGCGGCGAAGATGCACACCACCAGCCAGCTGGTGACGGTCAGCAGGTACATGTCCCGGGGGCGCAGGTGCACGTGTTCAGGGCGGCCAGGAATGACCAGCGCCAGGCCGGCCAGGAAGGTGATCATGCTGGCCCACAGGAACGAGGGCAGGTCGCTGGTGCGTTCGAAGATCACCAGGGTGGCCATCGGGACGACCATGGCGATCGCGAGGGTGATCAGGAAGATGCCGATGATGAAACCGATGATGCGTAGGGTCGGCAACGCCATGAAGAAAGCTCGGGTTTGAGAGAGTGGCGCCATTCTACCTGCGGCGCAGGTCTTGTAAACCGGGGTGTCCGACGCGATGCAGTTCCACTGTGGGAGCTGGGCGGTCGGCAGAACGCACAAAAAAGGCGACCCGAAGGTCGCCTTGTTCAGCGCAGGATCAATCAGAACTCGTGATCAGCGTTGTCCGGGTTCAAGTCGCTGATGCCCAGCTTGCCCGCGGCGGTTTCGATCGCGCCGGTCTGCTTGACCAGTGCGGCAATCGCGTCACGCACGATCTGGTTGCCTTTGTCGTTACCGGCAGCGATCAGTTGGTCGTAGTGCTCACCGGCGTTGGCCTGGTCAACCATGACCTGGATCTTCGCTTCGGTCGACGCCAGGTCGGCCTTGAGCGCCGAGTCGGCGGCTGGATCGGCCTTGGCCACCAGCGACGACAGGCTTGCGCCGGTCATCTTGGTGCCGTCGGTGCGGGTGTACTCGCCCAGGTAGACGTTGCGGATGCCCTTGGCGTCGTAGAAGTGCGAGTTGTGGGTGTTGTCGCTGAAGCAATCCTGTTCGTCTTCCGGCGAGTTGGCTTCCAGGGAAACCTTCATGCGCTCACCGGCCAGCTCGCCCAGGGACAGGCTGCCCATGCCGAACAACATTTTACGCAGGCCGTCGGTAGCAGGTTCTGCCTCCAGGGTGGCGCGGTAGTTGTCGTCGACCTTGGGTTTCCAGTTGCCGACCATTTCTTCCAGGTCGCTGACCAGCAGTTGAGTCACGGCGCGCAGGTAAGTGCGACGGCGCTCGTTGTTGCCACCGGTGGCACCGTCGCCGGTCATGTAGTCGGACGCCGGGCGGTTGCCCGCGCCTGGGCCGGTGCCGTTGAGGTCCTGGCCCCAGAGCAGGAACTCGATGGCGTGGTAGCCGGTGGCGACGTTGGCTTCGGAGCCGCCCAGCTCATTGAGGCTGGCGAGTTTTTCCGGGGTGATTTCCTTGACGTCGACCTTGTCTTCGCCCACCTGGATCTCGGTGTTGGCAATGATGTTGGCATTGGCGCCCGGGTTACCCAGTGCGTGCTCGTAGGATTTGTCTACGTAGTCGATCAGGCCTTCGTCCAGGGGCCAGGCGTTCACCTGGCCTTCCCAGTCGTCAATGATGGTGTTGCCGAAACGGAACACTTCGCTCTGCAGGTACGGCACACGGGCGGCGACCCAGGCGGTACGGGCCGCTTTCAGGGTGTCGTCGTTCGGGTTGGCGAGGAAGGTGTCGATCGCGGTTTGCAGGGTCTTCGCGGTGGATTCGGCGTCGCTGTACACCGCGAACACCATGTCGGCGTAATGCGCGACAACGGCCTTGGCAGCGGCTTCGTCGACCTGGCCGGCAGGCGTGGCAGCCGCTGGAGCGGTAGTGCTGGCGGCCGGGGTCGGCGCTTGAGGCGCGGCGGCCTTGTCTTTACCTTCGCCGCAACCGGCGAGAGAAATGGCAATGGCCAGCAGACTGGCGGTGGCCAGGGGCATACGAATCATGGCGAACATCCTGCTTCGGTTGTTGATAGGGCGCGCGGGGAAGCGCAAAAACTGCGACATAATGCGAAAGATTTGCATTTTGTGTAAAGGTTTATGCGAGGGAAATATTTGGTATCGATTTATCGGTTCAGAGAATCGCCGCGTTGTTGCGCTCGGACTGTTTCAAAAACGCCGCCAGCTCACGGGCCTGCAGCGGTTTGCTGTAATGGTAGCCCTGGCCTTCATGGCAACCTTCGGAAATGATATAGGCCTCCTGCTCGGCGGTTTCCACGCCTTCGGCAATCACCTGCATGCCGAGGCTTTTGCCCAGTTGGATGATGGCGCGCACGATGGTGGCGTCGTCATCATCATCCAGCAGGTCCTGGACGAAGCTCTTGTCGATCTTGATCTTGTCCAGCGGCAGGCTTTTCAGGTAACTGAGGGATGAATAGCCGGTGCCGAAGTCATCAATCGCGATCAAGGCCCCGGAGCGGCGCAGGCTCAGCAGGTGCTGGGCGGCGGTGCTGATGTCTTCCATCAGGCCGGTCTCGGTCACTTCCAGTTCCAGGCTGCGTGGCGGCAGGCGGTAGATCTGCATCAGGTTGTTGACCACCCGTGGCAACTCGGTGTGGTGCAACTGCACGGTGGACAGGTTGACCGCCATGCGCAGCTCGGTGAAGCCCAGGTCATGCCATTCACGCAACTGCCGGCAAGCCTGGTCCAGCACCCATTCGCCAATCGGAATAATGGTGCCGTTCTGCTCCGCCAGCGGGATGAACAAGTCCGGCGGCACCAGGCCGTGTTCCGGGTGCTGCCAGCGAAGCAATGCCTCTACGCCCACCACGCGGTGGTCGAGGTAGCTGATCTGCGGTTGGTAGACCAAGTGGAACTGCTCGCGACTCAGGGCATCGCGCAGGTCTTTTTCCAGTTCCCGACGCCGGCGCATCTCGCTGTCGACACTGGCGATATAGAACTGATAGCGGTTGCGCGAGCGGGTCTTGGCCAGGGTCATGGTCTGTTCGGCTTTTTGCAGCAGCTTTTCGGTGCTGTCGCCGTCTTCCGGGAACAGGGTGATGCCGATGGTGGCGCGCAGGCGAATCTGGTCCTGGTCGAGGGCGAATTCGGCTTCCAGGTCATCAAGGATACTTTGCGCCAGCTCGGCGGCTTCGTAAGGCTGGTCGATATCGGCCTGCACCAGCGCAAACTGGTCGCCGCCCAAGCGGGCGAGGGCGCCGAGGCGGCCGCTGTGGGCGCGCAGGCGGTCGGCCAGGGCCAACAACAATTTGTCGCCGGCCTGGTAGGTGAACTGTTCGTTGACGCTTTTGAAGTCGTCCAGCCCCACGCACAACACCGCCACCCGGCGCTGCCGGCGGCCGGCGTCGGTGAGGATCTTGTCCAATTGCTCCTGCAGCTTCTGACGGTTCGGCAGGCCGGTAAGAAAGTCGTACTGGGCCATGCGCAACAGGCTCGACTCCGCCTCGTGCCGCAAGTGCGTATTGCGTTCGATGGACTCGAGCAACTGGTTGGCGGTGTTGATCCACAGCCCCAGTTCGTTGCGCTCATGGCCCTTGAGCTGGGGGATCTTGTGTTCGCTGGGGCGGTCGGGGTTGATCGAGGTCAAGTGCTCGATAATCCGCGACAACGGCTTGGTCAGCAGCCAGTGATACACCAGGTACAGCACCAGGCCCATGGCCAGGGCGCGCAGCACGCCGGAAATAAAGATGATCACCGAGCTGACAATAAACCCTTTGCCGTAGGTGGCAGTGTCGAGGGTGATGCTCAGGTCGCCGTAATATTCGCTGTAGGGGCCTTTGCCGACCAGTGCGGTGGTGAAGGTGCGTTCCTGGCCAAGTATCGCGTCGGTCAACCAGCGGGTGGGGGACTGCTGCAAGGCGCGGCTTTTTTCCGCCAGCATGGTTTCGTTGGGGTGGCCGATGGAAGCCATGCGCACGGCGTCGTCCTGAAACAGGCCTTCGATGACCTGCATGCCCATCTCGCGGTCCAGGCTGTAGACGGCCTGGGTCGAGGGGTCGCGAAACATGTCGAGGATCCGCTGCGCGTCACCGGCCACGGCCTGGCGCGTCTTGTAGGCATCAAACACGATCTGCGCAACGCTCAGCGCCACGCCCACGATCAATGCCGAGAGCAGCACAACCCGGAGCAACTTCACCGACAAGCTGTTTTTGAGTTCCAGCTTCAAAGGGTTATTCCTTGTTCCATGCGGGTAGCCTCAATATGCCATGAGTATTGGCAATCTGGTGAGGGCAGTCAAAGGAACATTAGGGTATCGGCTGGCGGGAGAACGAACTTGGGGCGGGACGATGGATCCGGGGCGAGTGGCAAGGCGGATTTGCATCCGCCTGCCTGATACAGCGCTGCGGGTGCACAGGCGGCGCCTGTGGCCGACGCTATCAATCTTTAAGCCGCTTTGGAACTGATGTTGGCGCTGATATTGATGTGGTTTGTCGAACTGCTACTGCTGTTGCTGCTACTACTGGACTCCGAGAAGTCCACACGATTTTTGTTGTGCATATGCTGGTGGGCGATTTTGTTTTGTTCGCAACCGTCTTCTTTTTTATTATCGCCACCTTCTTTATTTCCCGATTGCGATTTGGCCATTTGAGTACCCATTTTAGCGAGTTCAGTACCCATTTTTAATGCTTCGCCAACAAGGCTCATGGCTGGACCAGCGAGACCGGCGAGTGCTCCAATGCTCATATGTAAAATCCCCGACAAGTAAGAGAGGCGAATTCCTCACTGACTACGTGGCAAGATTTGCGCACCGAGTTCCAAGGACCTGAGCACAATTTACAACCCACAAAAAAGCCCGGCAGATAGCCAGGCTTTCTCTTGCAGCAAGCAGTACTTATGCAGTAAAGGCCTTGCCTTCAAACTGCTCAGCCACGAACTTCCAGTTGACCAGGTTCCAGAACGCTTCCACATACTTTGGACGCACGTTGCGGTAGTCGATGTAGTAGGCGTGTTCCCAGACATCGCAGGTCAGCAGCGGGGTTTCGCCGCTGGTCAGTGGGTTGCCGGCGCCGATGGTGCTGGCCAGGGCCAGGGAACCGTCAGCTTTTTTCACCAGCCAGCCCCAACCGGAACCGAAGGTGCCGACGGACGTCTTGGTGAACTCTTCCTTGAACTTGTCGAACGAACCGAAGGCTGCATTGATGGCTTCAGCCAGTGCGCCGGTCGGTTGGCCACCGGCGTTTGGCGCCAGGCAGTTCCAGTAGAACGTGTGGTTCCAGACCTGAGCGGCGTTGTTGAAGATGCCGCCCGAAGAAGACTTGACGATTTCTTCCAGGGTCTTGCCTTCGAACTCGGTGCCAGGCACCAGGTTGTTCAGGTTCACGACATAGGTGTTGTGGTGCTTGTCGTGGTGGTATTCCAAGGTTTCCTTGGAAATGTGCGGCTGCAGGGCATCGTGTGCGTAGGGCAGCGGCGGCAATTCGAAAGCCATGATGATTCTCCTAATCAGGTCAGTTGCGGTGAGCGCAAGGCCGATCACGGGCGGCCAAACAAGCGCCGGGGAGTTTGTACTCTTTGCGGCGCAGGGTCCGGATCATAGCACCGGGGGTGCGGCAAAACCACGCAACAACTGTGTGGGATAGAGGTTCCAGAGCGTTTTGGAATATTCATCCGGCACTGATCAATTGGTAGGCCACGCTGAACATCATCACCGCCACCAGAAGGTCGAGCAGGCGCCAGGTCGCCGGGCGCGCCAGCCACGGCGCCAACCATGCCGCGCCGAGTGCCAGGGTGGCGAACCACAGGAATGAAGCGCTGGCAGCACCGGCGACATACGCGCCGGGCTCGGTCTGTTGCGCGCCCAGTGAGCCGATCAGCAGCACGGTATCCAGGTACACATGGGGGTTGAGCAGCGTTACCGCCAAGGCACTGAGCAACACGGCGCGCAATGAGCGCACCTTGAGGTTGGCGCCTTGTTCCAGGCTTTGCCGGGAACACGCCCGACGCAACGCCAAAGTGCCGTACCACAATAGGAACGCCGCGCCGCCCCAGCGGGCAATCGCCAGCAGCAGCGGGTTTTGCGCCAGCACGGTAGCCAGGCCAAACACCCCGAGCGCCACCAGAATTGCATCACACACGATGCACAGCGCCGCCACCGGCAAGTGATGTTCACGGCGCAGGCTTTGCGCCAATACGAACGCGTTCTGGGTGCCGATCGCCATGATCAGGCCGAGCGCTACCAGCAGCCCGTTTACGTAGCTTTGCCACATGGTCATTACTCCGCGTTTGCTGCCAGTTGGCGTAATACTTCCATGGCCCGCTCGGCATCGGCGCGGCCGACGAACAGGTGGTCGTGATAAAACCCGGCAATCACGTTGCAACTGATGCCGGCGCTGCCCAGCGCACTGGCGAACGCCGCCGTCAGGCCTACGGCTTCAAGGGCCGAATGCACATTCAGGGTGATCCAGGCGGCCACATAGTCGAAGGCCAGCCCGGCGTGTTCCGCTTGCTTGCGCTCCAGAATCAGCGTCAAACCTTCCTGTTCACGAAAGCTGCCGAGGATCTCGCAACCTGCCGGGATACGTGAGTCGGGCAGGGTGCAGAACACGTAGTCGCCTTCGTTCAGATGAGGGCTCATGCTGCGCAGCAGGGTTGTCAGCGCGGTTTCGCCAGCCATGTGTGGGTTCCTTTAATAAAGAGAAGCAATGCTGGTCATTCTCCCGGCCCGCGCTGTATAAGAAAAACCAATATTGCTGATCGCTCATTAGAGAAACTGATGTTCGACTATAAATTGCTTTCCGCCCTGGCGGCGGTGGTGGAGCAGGCCGGCTTCGAGCGTGGCGCCCAGGTGCTGGGGCTTTCGCAGTCGGCGATTTCCCAGCGCATCAAGTTACTGGAGGCGCGTATTGGCCAACCGGTGCTGGTGCGGGCCACGCCACCGACACCCACCGACATCGGGCGGCGTTTGCTTAACCATGTGCAACAGGTGCGTTTGCTTGAGCGTGACCTGCAAAGCCAGGTGCCGGCGCTGGACGAGGAGGGCATGCCCGAGCGCCTGCGCATCGCCTTGAACGCCGACAGCCTCGCCACCTGGTGGGCCGAGGCCGTCAGCGACTTTTGCGCCGAGCAGCATTTGTTGCTGGACCTGGTGGTAGAAGACCAGACCGTGGGCCTCAAACGCATGCGCGCCGGTGAAGTGGCGGCCTGTATCTGCGCCAGCGAACGCCCGGTGGCCGGGGCGCGCAGCCTGTTGCTCGGTGCCATGCGCTACCGTGCGTTGGCCAGCCCTGCATTTATAACGCGGCATTTTCCTGAAGGCGTGCGTGCCGATCAGTTGGCACGCACGCCGGCACTGGTGTTTGGCCCGGACGATTTCCTGCAGCACCGCTACCTGGCCTCTCTGGGCGTGGACGGCGGTTTCGAGCACCATTTGTGCCCGTCCTCCGAAGGTTTTATTCGCCTGACCGAAGCCGGGCTGGGCTGGGGCCTGGTGCCGGAATTACAGGTGCGCGACCAGTTGCAAACCGGCGTGTTGGTCGAGTTGTTGCCAGATAAGCCCATCGACGTGCCCTTGTACTGGCATCATTGGCGCAGTGGCGGGCAATTGTTGGGGTTGCTGACCGATCACTTGGCCCAGGCGTGTGGCCAATGGTTGGTGCCGTTGGACTGATGGCGTGCGTCAAGGCAACAGCGATGAAAAACGAAAGAACATGGGGTAACAAATGAAAATTCTGGTCACCGGCGCAAGCGGCTTCATCGGCGGGCGTTTTGCGCGTTTCGCCCTGGAGCAGGGCCTGGACGTGCGGGTCAACGGGCGGCGCGCCGAAGGTGTGGAGCACCTGGTAAGGCGCGGCGCCGAGTTTATCCAGGGTGATCTCAATGATGCCGACCTGGTGCGCGAGTTGTGCCGCGATGTCGAAGCCGTGGTGCATTGCGCCGGGGCCGTCGGGTTGTGGGGCAAGTACCAGGACTTCCATCAGGGCAATGTGCTGGTCACCGAAAACGTCGTCGAGGCCTGCCTTAAAGAGCGTGTCGGGCGCCTGGTGCACTTGTCGTCGCCGTCGATCTACTTTGATGGCCGCGATCACCTGGGGCTGACCGAGGAACAAGTGCCCAAGCGCTTCAAGCATCCGTATGCCGCCACCAAGTACCTGGCGGAACAGAAGGTGTTCGGCGCCCAGGAGTTCGGCCTTGAAGTACTCGCGCTGCGCCCGCGTTTTGTCACCGGGGCCGGCGACATGAGCATCTTCCCGCGCTTGCTTAAAATGCAGCGCAAAAATCGCCTGGCCATTGTCGGCGATGGTTTGAACAAGGTCGATTTCACCAGCGTGCACAACCTCAATGAGGCGCTGCTCAGCAGCTTGCTCGCCACCGGCTCGGCCTTGGGCAAGGCCTACAACATCAGCAATGGCGCGCCGGTGCCCGTGTGGGATGTGGTCAATTACGTGATGCGCCAGATGGACATGCCCCAGGTCACCCGGCACCGGTCTTACGGTTTGTCCTACAGCGTGGCGGCGCTGAACGAGGCATTCTGTGCGATGTGGCCGGGGCGTCCGGAGCCGTCGTTGTCGCGTTTGGGCACGCAGGTGATGAACAAAGATTTCACCCTGGACATCAGCCGCGCCAGGCATTATCTCGACTACGAGCCCAAGGTCAGCCTGTGGACGGCGCTCGATGAGTTCTGCAGTTGGTGGAAAGCTCAGGATCCGGGGCTGAAATAAGCTCACAACCAGCAACACATCGGGAACCGAATTCAGGCTTCCGGGTCGACCAATGCGGCGTGAACGGGGTTTATACTCCGCTCGCTCGGCTATTGCGGTCGCCATTTCACCGATTCAGGGTTGATTCATGCGTAACGATGCCAAAGACGATTTCGACAACGTTCCCAGCCTGCGGGCCGACATCGGGGACGATGATGATTTCGAACCCACTCCCGCCACCTCCGTGCGCTCGCGCACAACCAAGGTGGTCAAGGTCAAGAGCGCCAGCACCGGCCCACTGTGGGCCCTGGTCGGCGCGCTGCTGATCGCCTTCGCCGGGCTTGCCTGGTGGAGTTTCCAGCAGATTTCCCTGATGGGCCAGCAGTTGGTCGCCACCCAGGAAAGCTTTGCGCGCATCAGCGAAGAAGCGGCGGGGCGCCTGCAGGACATTTCCGGCAAGGTAGTGGCCAGCGAAGCCAATGTGAACAACGGCAGCGAAGCCCTCAAGGCGCAGATCAAGCAGTTGGAAACCCAATTGCTGGAGCAAGGCAAGCAGCAAGTGGGCGTGGCCGGGCAGGCGACTGAACTGGACCAACGCCTGGCACAGATGAGCGCCAGCACCACCGAGCTGTCGAGCGCGAATGCCAAACTCCAGGGCCAGGTGCAGGCGCTGACCGAGGCCGTGGCCACGCTCAAGGCGGCGCAGGGTGACATCAAGGACCTGTCCGCTGACGTGGCTGCCCTGAAGAAACAAGGCAACCCGAGCGCAGCCATCGCTCGCCTGGAACAAGACCTGCTAGTGCTTAAAAGCGCGCAGGAAAACCAGCCCGCCAACAGTGATGCGCCAACCAATAAAGAGTTTGACGTGTTCCGCATCCAGACCACGCGCAATATCACCACCTTGCAGAGCCAGGTCCAGAACCTGAACCAAAAGCTCAACGCGCCCGCGCGGGTCACCCCACTGGGCCAATGATCGTTCCCACGCTCTGCGTGGGAATGCCGCCATGGACGCTCCGCGTCCCGCTGTGGCGCAGAGCGCCACAGGCTGCATTACCACGCAGAGCGTGGGAACGATCAATGTCACAGCCTTGTGACATTTCCCCTCCCCTTCGTTACTTGCCCCCATCGCGCCCTTGTTTAGACTTCGGTCATCCCACAAAAACTAAAAAGGGCTACCCATGACCATGCAACCACTGCCTGCCAGCAGTTGGCTGAACGCACCTGCCCATCACGCCTGGCTCGCCAGTGAAGGCCAACGCCTGCTGGCGTTCGCCAAAGCTTCACGTCTGCCGGACGGCTTCGGCAACCTTGACGACCAAGGCCAACTGCCGGCCGACGCCCACGCCGAAACCATGAACACTGCGCGCATGACCCACAGCTTTGCCATGGCCCACGCCATGGGTTTGCCGGGTTATGCCGACCTGATTGCCCATGGTGTTGCCGCCCTCAGTGGCCCCTTGCGCGACAGTGAGCACGGCGGCTGGTTCGCCGCGCCCAACGCCCTGGATGGCAACCGTGGCAAAGCCGCTTACCTGCATACTTTTGTTGCCCTGGCTGCCAGCTCTGCCGTAGTGGCCGGCGCGCCCGGAGCGCAAAACCTGCTTAACGACGCCGTGCATATCATCGACCAGTTCTTCTGGAGCGAAGAGGAGGGCGTGATGCTCGAGTCCTTCGCCCAGGACTGGAGCGGCGTCGAAGCGTATCGTGGTGCCAACAGCAACATGCACGCCACCGAAGCCTTTCTGGCACTGGCCGATGTCACCGGTGAAACACGCTGGCTGGACCGCGCGCTGCGCATTGTCGAGCGCGTTATCCACACTCACGCTGCCGGCAACCAGTTCATGGTGATCGAGCATTTCGACACCCACTGGCAACCCTTGCTCGGCTACAACGAAGACAACCCCGCCGATGGTTTCCGCCCGTATGGCATCACCCCCGGCCACGGTTTCGAATGGGCACGGTTGGTACTGCACCTGGAAGCCGCACGCCTGCACGCCGGGCTGGCCACACCGGACTGGCTGGTGACCGACGCCCGTGGCCTGTTCGCCAGCGCCTGCGAGTACGCCTGGGCCGTGGACGGCGCGCCCGGCATTGTCTACACCCTGGACTGGAACCATCAACCGGTGGTGCGCGAGCGCTTGCACTGGACCCACGCTGAAGCCAGCGCGGCGGCCCAGGCCTTGCTCAAACGCACCGGCGAGCTGCATTACGAAACCTGGTACCGGCGCTTCTGGGAGTTTTGTGAAAGCCACTTTATCGACCGTATCAACGGCAGCTGGCACCACGAACTCAGCCCGCACAACCAGCCCAGCAGCAAGATCTGGGGTGGCAAGCCGGACCTGTACCATGCCTGGCAAGCGGTCGTACTGCCTGTACTGCCCTTGGCACCGAGTATGACCAGTGCGTTGGGCCAAGGGCGTTATGTCACCAAGTGGTGACATTTGTACGTCCCTTTGTTACCTGCGCGCTAAAAATCCATGTTTAAACTCCGTGCAGCGCAAGCTCTAGACTTGCATGCATAACAACAAGAAAAGGTATTCAGATGAACGCGATTAATCGCCTCGCCGTTGCTATTTCCATTGCCTCGTTGTTTCCCCTCAGTGCATTTGCCGCCGACTCGAAAGGGACGGTTGAAGTTGTGCATTGGTGGACCTCCGGCGGTGAAAAAGCAGCAGTGGACGTACTGAAGGCTCAAGTTGAGAAAGATGGCTTCGTCTGGAAAGACGGTGCCGTCGCCGGTGGCGGTGGCGCCACTGCAATGACTGTGCTGAAAAGCCGCGCAGTCGCGGGTAACCCGCCCGGCGTTGCCCAGATCAAAGGCCCGGACATCCAGGAATGGGCGTCTACTGGCTTGCTCGACACCGACGTGCTCAAAGACGTCGCCAAAGAAGAAAAGTGGGACTCGCTGCTCGACAAAAAAGTCTCCGATACCGTGAAGTACGAAGGTAACTACGTTGCCGTACCGGTCAACATTCACCGCGTTAACTGGCTGTGGATCAACCCGGAAGTTTTCAAGAAAGCCGGTATCACCAAAAACCCGACCACCCTCGAAGAATTCTACGCAGCCGGCGACAAGCTAAAAGCCGCAGGCTTCATCCCGCTCGCCCACGGTGGCCAGCCTTGGCAGGACAGCACCGTATTCGAAGCGGTCGTTCTGTCGGTGATGGGGGCTGATGGCTACAAGAAAGCCCTGGTTGACCTGGATAACGACGCGCTGACCGGCCCGCAAATGGTCAAGGCCCTGACTGAGCTGAAAAAGGTCGCGACCTATATGGACGTCGACGGCAAAGGCCAGGACTGGAATCTGGAAGCCGGCAAAGTCATCAACGGCAAGGCCGGCATGCAGATCATGGGTGACTGGGCCAAGTCCGAGTGGACTGCCGCCAAGAAAGTCGCCGGCAAAGACTACGAGTGCGTAGCTTTCCCGGGCACCGACAAAGCCTTTACCTACAACATCGACTCCCTGGCGGTGTTCAAGGTTAAAGACAAAGGCACCCAGGAAGGTCAGAAGGACATCGCCAAAGTCGTGTTGGGTGAAAACTTCCAGAAAGTCTTCAGCATCAACAAAGGCTCGATCCCGGTTCGTACCGACATGCTCAATGAAATGGACAAGCTCGGTTTCGACTCCTGCGCTCAGACCGCTGCCAAAGACTTCCTGGCGGACGCCAAATCCGGTGGCCTGCAGCCAAGTATGGCCCACAACATGGCCACTACCCTGGCGGTACAAGGCGCGTTCTTTGATGTCGTGACCAACTACATCAACGACCCGAAAGCCGACCCGGCCGACACCGCCAAGAAACTCGGCGCTGCGATCAAGTCTGCCAAGTAACGGTTAGCACGGCTGGTCCTTGTGAGGGGAAACCCCCTGACCCCTCACAAGGCTTGCTTCTGTAGTCTTTTTTCCCTGTACTGGATTTTCCCATGAGTTCTGTTGCTGTGTTCAGCAAGGCCTCGCCGTTCGATGCGCTGCAGCGCTGGCTACCTAAACTGGTGCTGGCACCGAGCATGTTCATCGTACTGGTGGGCTTCTACGGCTACATCCTGTGGACATTCGTGCTGTCGTTCACCACGTCCACGTTCCTGCCCAGCTACAAATGGGCCGGTCTTGCGCAATACGCGCGGTTGTTCGACAACGACCGTTGGTGGGTGGCGAGCAAGAATCTGGCGCTGTTCGGCGGGATGTTTATCGGCATCACTTTGGTGATCGGCGTGACGCTGGCGATTTTCCTCGACCAGAAGATCCGCCGCGAAGGTTTTATCCGCACCATTTACCTGTACCCGATGGCGCTCTCGATGATCGTGACCGGTACGGCGTGGAAATGGCTGCTCAACCCGGGCATGGGCCTGGACAAACTTCTGCGTGACTGGGGCTGGGAAGGCTTCCGTCTCGACTGGCTGATCGACCCCGACCGCGTGGTGTACTGCCTGGTGATTGCCGCTGTGTGGCAAGCCTCGGGCTTCATCATGGCGATGTTCCTGGCCGGCCTGCGTGGCGTTGATCAGTCGATCGTGCGCGCCGCCCAGATCGACGGTGCCAGCCTGCCGCGTATCTACTGGAGCGTGGTGCTGCCTAGCCTGCGCCCGGTGTTCTTCAGTGCGGTGATGATCCTCGCGCACATCGCGATCAAGAGCTTCGACCTGGTAGCGGCCATGACTGCCGGCGGCCCGGGCTACTCGTCCGATTTGCCGGCAATGTTCATGTACTCGTTCACCTTCAGCCGTGGCCAGATGGGTATGGGCTCGGCCAGTGCAATCCTGATGCTCGGCGCGATCCTCGCGATCATCGTGCCTTACCTGTATTCCGAGCTGAGGACCAAGCGCAATGACTAGTCTCGCCTCCAAACCTGCCATCAGCCTGAGTCGCATCGCGATCTACGCGGTGCTGATCCTCGCCGTGCTGCTGTACCTGGTGCCGCTGGTGGTGATGCTGCTGACCAGCTTCAAAACCCCGGAAGACATCAGCACCGGCAACCTGCTGAGCTGGCCGACCGTGGTCACCGGCATCGGCTGGGTCAAGGCCTGGGCCACGGTTGACGGTTACTTCTGGAACTCGATCAAGATCACCGTTCCGGCGGTACTGATCTCCACCGCCATCGGCGCGCTGAACGGCTATGTGCTGTCGTTCTGGCGCTTCAAAGGCTCGCAGCTGTTCTTCGGCCTGCTGTTGTTCGGCTGCTTCCTGCCGTTCCAGACCGTGCTGCTGCCGGCATCGTTCACCCTCGGCAAGATGGGCCTGGCCAGTACCACCACGGGCCTGGTGTTTGTGCACGTGGTCTACGGGTTGGCGTTTACTACACTGTTTTTCCGTAACTACTACGTGAGCATTCCTGACGCGCTGATCAAGGCGGCACGGCTGGACGGTGCAGGTTTCTTCACCATCTTCCGTCAGATCATTCTGCCGATGTCGACGCCGATCATCATGGTCTGCCTGATCTGGCAGTTCACCCAGATCTGGAACGACTTCCTGTTCGGTGTGGTGTTCTCCAGCGGCGACTCGCAGCCCATCACGGTGGCGCTGAACAACCTGGTCAACACCAGCACCGGGGCCAAGGAATATAACGTGGATATGGCGGCGGCGATGATCGCCGGGCTGCCGACCCTGCTGGTCTATGTGATCGCAGGCAAGTATTTCGTGCGCGGCCTCACGGCCGGCGCGGTCAAGGGGTAATCATGGCTACGCTTGAACTTCGCAATGTAAACAAGACCTATGGCGCCGGCCTGCCCGACACCTTGAAGAACATCGAACTGTCGATCAAAGAGGGCGAGTTCCTGATTCTGGTCGGCCCTTCGGGTTGCGGTAAATCGACCTTGATGAACTGCATCGCCGGCCTTGAGACCATCACCGGCGGCGCCATCATGATCGGCGACCAGGACGTCAGCGGCATGAGCCCCAAGGACCGTGACATCGCCATGGTGTTCCAGTCCTACGCGCTGTACCCGACCATGAGCGTGCGTGAGAACATCGAGTTCGGCCTCAAGATCCGCAAGATGCCCCAGGCCGATATCGATGCCGAAGTGGCGCGGGTGGCCAAGCTGCTGCAGATCGAGCACTTGCTTAACCGCAAGCCGGGCCAGCTTTCCGGTGGCCAGCAACAGCGTGTGGCCATGGGCCGCGCCCTGGCACGGCGGCCGAAGATCTACCTGTTCGACGAACCGCTGTCCAACCTCGACGCCAAACTGCGCGTCGAGATGCGCACCGAAATGAAACTGATGCACCAGCGTCTGAAAACCACCACGGTGTACGTCACCCACGACCAGATCGAAGCGATGACCCTGGGCGACAAAGTGGCGGTCATGAAGGATGGCATCATTCAGCAGTTCGGCACGCCCAAAGACATCTACACCAACCCGGCCAACCAGTTCGTGGCGAGCTTTATCGGCTCGCCGCCGATGAACTTCGTCCCACTGCGCCTGCAGCGCAAGGACGGTCGTCTGGTGGCGCTGCTCGACAGTGGCCAGGCGCGTTGCGAGTTGGCACTTAACGTCAGCGATGCCGGCCTGGAAGACCGCGATGTGATCCTGGGCCTGCGCCCGGAGCAGATCATGTTGGCGACCAGCGACAGCGACAGTGCTTCGAGCATTCGCGCCGAAGTCCAGGTTACCGAGCCAACCGGCCCGGACACCCTGGTGTTCGTGCAGCTTAACGACACCAAAGTCTGCTGCCGCCTGGCGCCCGATGTGGCACCGCAGGTGGGCGAGACGCTGACCCTGCAATTCGACCCGTCCAAGGTCTTGCTGTTCGACGCCAAAACCGGCGAACGCCTGGGCACTGCTGCCTCATTGCCTGCACACGGGCATGCCGACAATGTGGCCCAATTCAAAGGCCGCTGAAGCAGATAAGTTATTGTTTTAGATAAAAATGTAACCCGCGTTAGATAAAAACAGTTTAATAACAATAAAGACGAGGATGTAGGGATGAAAAAGCAACACAACAACACTCGGCTGATCTGCCAACTGTCAGCAGCAGCAGCCCTGGTATTGTCCGCCAATGCGATGGCGGCCGATGCATTCAGCGCCGATTCCAAGTGGATGACCGGCGATTGGGGTGGCGAGCGTACCAAGCTGATCGAGCAAGGTATCGACATCAAGGCTGACTACGTAGGGGAAGTCGGTGGCAACCTGCACGGTGGCTACAACAACGACAAAACTGCTCGTTACGCTGACCAGTTTGGTCTGGGCGTAGCGCTGGATCTGCAAAAGCTGTGGGGCTGGGATAACACCCAGGCCAAGATCCAGTTGACCAATCGTAATGGTGCGAACATCTCCAATGACCGTATTGGTGACCCGCGTGCCGGCACCTTGAGTTCGTCTCAAGAAGTCGATGGCCGTGGCCACATGGTGCGTCTGACCCAGTTCTGGATCCAGCACCAGATGTTCGACAACAAGTTGGACGTGAAACTCGGTTACTTCGGCGAAGGCGAAGACTTCAACACCTTCCCGTGCGATTTCCAGAACCTGTCGTTCTGCGGCTCGCAAGTCGGTAACTACGTCAACACCTGGTACAACTGGCCGGTCAGCCAGGCGGCGATCCGCGTGAAGTACAACATCACGCCTGAGCTGTATGCGCAAATCGGTGCATACAACCAGAACCCGTCGCAGCTGGAACACGGCAACGGCTTCAAACTCAGCGGCAGCGGCACCAAGGGCACCGTATTGCCGGTGGAATTGGTTTGGTCGCCGAAGGTCAATGGCCTGCCAGGCGAATACCGTGTGGGTTACTACAAGAGCACCGCCGACGCTACCGACGTACGTGAAGACGTCAACGGTAACGATGCTGGCACCACCGGCGCAGCCTTCCGCGTTCGCAGCAGCAAAAGCGGTTACTGGGGCGTTCTGCAACAGCAACTCACCACTCACAATGGCGATGCTTCGCGCGGCTTGAACATCGCGGCCAACGTGACCTTCCACGACAAAGACACCAACCTGGTCGACAACTACCAGTCGTTGATGCTTGTGTATAAAGGGCCATTTGACGCACGTGCCAAAGATGACGTGGGTATCGGTGTTTCGCGTATCCATGCCAACAGCGACGTGAAGAAAACCGCTGAACTGCTCAATGCTTCAGGCGGTTTTACCGATTACGACCAGGCGGGTTTCGCCCCGCTGCGTAACACCGAGTACAACGTCGAACTCAACTACGGTTTCCACGTCACCAACTGGCTGACCGTACGCCCGAACCTGCAATACGTCAAAAACCCGGGCGGTGTAAAAGAAGTCGACAACGCGCTGGTAGCGGGCCTGAAAATTCAGTCTACGTTCTAACGTTGTTGCGATAAGCTCCTTCTCTCTGTGCGCATTTTGCGGGTAGCCATGGCTACCCGCTTTTTTTGGGCAGCACTGCACAACCTTTGTGGGAGCTGGCTTGCCTGCGATCGCAGCGCCTCGGTCGTTCAGACAAACCGAGTCGCCCGCATCGCAGGCAAGCCAGCTCCCACAAGGGGAACCAAGGTTTGAGCGACATTGAATTCCAGGACCGTGGCACATGCATGAGCATCCGCTGCAACGCTTTTTCAAATCCCTGCGTGAACAACCGGTGTTCGCCTGGGAGCGCTTTCAGATGCGCGACGTGTTGGTGATCGACCATCCGCTGTGCCAGGCGGTGTTCAGTCGCCAGGGCGCGCAGTTGCTGCACTTTCAGCCCACCGGCCAGAAACCCTGGCTGTGGTGCGCGGCCAAGTGGCCCCAGGTCGGCGCCATCCGTGGCGGCGTGCCGGTGTGCTGGCCGTGGTATGGGCGCCATCCGAGCGAGAACGCGTGGCCGTCCCATGGCTGGGCGCGGCTGATCGACTGGAAACTGCTCGACAGCAGCACCGACGACGACGGCGTGCGCCTGCACTGGCAATTGCAGCTGTGCGACTGGCAGGTCGACCTGCACGCGCACCTGGGCGAAACCCTTGAGTTGCGCCTGAGCACCGAGCACCAGGACGAGTTGCCATGCCAGTTGAGCCATGCGTTGCACGCTTACTGGCGTATTGGTCACGTCGACGAGATAGCGCTGTCTGGGCTTGATGGCGCGCAAGGTTATGACCAGCTCAGCCGTCAGGTTTGCCAGCAGGAAGGCGAGCTGCGGGTAGACGGCGGCTGCCAGCGGGTGTTCCAGCATGAGGGCGAATTACAGCTCAAGGACCACGCCTGGCAACGCGAGCTGTGCATCGACACCGGCGACAGTGCTGACACGGTGGTGTGGCATCCAGGCAGCCGGCCGTTGTTGGGCGTGAGCTTTAACGAGGCGTCGGGGTTTGTGTGTGTGGAGTCGGCGATGGCGGCAGCCAGTCTGGCGCCGGGGGAGCGGGCGCATTTGAGCTTGCAGGCGCGGGCCGGGGTTTAGTGGTGGAGCTTATGGCGCTATCGCAGGCAAGCCAGCTCCCACAGGGGAAATGCATTCCAAATGGGCAGCTCGGCTCACTGTGGGCGCTGGCGTGCCTGCGATAGGGTCGGTACTGCTGGTGGAGACTGCTGCTAGTTAAACTCATCCCCCACCGGATACCGGCTGTCATTCAAGCTCTCTTTGATCTTGCGCAGATGCGGCTGGAAGTCCACGCCACGGCGCAGGGTCATGCCGGTGGCCAGCACGTCCAGCACCGTTAGCTGAATGATCCGCGACGTCATCGGCATGTAGATGTCGGTGTCTTCCGGCAGCGGGATGTTCAAGCTCACGGTACTGGCCTTGGCCAACGGCGAATTCTCGGCAGTTACGCCCAGCACTGACGCGCCGTTTTCCCGGGCGATACGCGCCACTTCCACCAGCTCGCGGGTGCGCCCGGTGTAGGAAATGATCACAAACAGCTCGCCCGTATGCGCCACAGACGCGATCATGCGTTGCATCAGCACGTCGGCATGGGCAGTCACGGCCAGGTTGAAGCGGAAGAACTTGTGCAGCGCATCCATGGCCACCGGTGCCGAAGCGCCGAGGCCGAAGAAGTGGATCTGGCGCGCCTGGATCAACAAATCCACGGCCTTGCTGATCAGCGCCGGGTCGAGGGCCTGGCACGCACTGTCCAGGGAGGCAATGGCGCTGCCAAAGATCTTTTGGGTGTAGGCCTCAGGGTTATCATCGGCTTCCACGGCGCGGCTGACATACGCCGCACCACTGGCCAAACTTTGCGCCAGTTGCAATTTAAGTTCAGGGTAACCGCTGACGCCGAACGAACGGCAGAAACGGTTGACCGTCGGTTCACTGACCGAGGCGGCTTGGGCGAGGGCGGCGATCGAGAAGCGGGTTGCCTGCTGTGGGTTTTGCAGGATGACCTCGGCGACTTTTTTCTCGGCCTTGTTCAATTCTTCGAGGCGGTTCCGGATCTGTTCCAGAAGATTTCGCACGCGGTCCATTCAGTCTTTCCTTCGGGCGACGATGCAAATAAAGGGCGGTAACCAATCGACGAGTGGCCCTTTGCGGTGGCCTATCCTACTGAGGGTAGCTGAACACCACCACTCGGAATGCGTATTTCGGGAAAATGTTGTGGTTATTACTACATTTTTCCTTGAGTGATGCCTTGAAAAAAGGTATTTGTAGCTTAACTTGATAAAAGAACAAACATCATGCCTTCGATAACCGTAGAACCCTGCACCTTTGCCCTGTTTGGCGCCTTGGGTGATCTGGCGCTGCGCAAGTTATTTCCTGCCCTCTACCAACTCGATGGCGCCGGGCTGCTGCACGACGATACGCGCATCCTGGGCCTGGCCCGTGAAGCCGGTTCCGAGCAGGAGCACCTGGCCCATATCGAAAAAGAACTGCGTAAATACGTCGGCAAGGAACTCGATGAGGCGGTGGCCGCGCGCTTCCTGGCGCGTCTGGCCTATGTGCACGTCGACTTCATGAACGCCGCCGATTATGTCGCCCTGGCCGAAAAGGTCGGGGCCGAACAACGCCTGATCGCCTACTTCGCCACCCCGGCGGCGGTGTATGGCGCGATCTGCGAGAACCTCGCCAGGGTCGGCCTGGCAGACAACACCCGCGTGGTGCTGGAAAAACCCATCGGCTCGGACCTGGAGTCCTCGCGCAAGGTCAACGACGCCGTGGCGCAGTTTTTCCCGGAAAACCGCACCTATCGCATCGACCACTACCTGGGCAAAGAGACCGTCCAGAACCTGATCGCGCTGCGTTTCGCCAACAGCCTGTTCGAAACCCAGTGGAACCAGCATTACATTTCCCACGTGGAAATCACCGTGGCCGAGCAGGTCGGTATCGAAGGCCGTTGGGGTTACTTCGACAAGGCCGGCCAACTGCGCGACATGATCCAGAACCACCTGCTCCAACTGCTGTGCCTGATCGCCATGGACCCACCGGCCGACCTGTCCGCCGACAGCATCCGTGACGAGAAGGTCAAGGTGCTCAAGGCGCTGGCGCCGATCAGCCCGGAAGGCCTGACGACCCAGGTAGTACGCGGCCAGTACATCGCCGGCTACAGCGCCGGCAAGCCGGTGCCGGGCTACCTGGAAGAAGAAAATTCCAACACCCAGAGCGACACCGAGACGTTTGTCGCCCTGCGTGCCGATATCCGCAACTGGCGTTGGGCCGGCGTGCCGTTTTACCTGCGCACCGGTAAACGCATGCCGCAAAAGCTGTCGCAGATCGTCATCCACTTCAAGGAACCGTCCCACTACATCTTCGCCCCCGAGCAGCGCCTGCAGATCAGCAACAAACTGATCATCCGCCTGCAGCCGGACGAAGGTATTTCCTTGCGTGTGATGACCAAAGAGCAAGGCCTGGACAAGGGCATGCAACTGCGCAGCGGCCCGCTGCAACTGAATTTTTCCGACACCTATCGCAGCGCGCGGATTCCCGATGCCTACGAGCGGTTGTTGCTGGAAGTAATGCGCGGCAATCAGAACCTGTTTGTTCGCAAAGATGAAATCGAAGCCGCGTGGAAGTGGTGTGACCAGTTGATCGCCGGGTGGAAAAAATCCGGTGATGCGCCCAAGCCGTATGCGGCGGGGTCCTGGGGGCCGATGAGCTCGATTGCACTGATCACGCGGGATGGGAGGTCGTGGTATGGCGATATCTGAATTGAAACTGCCTCAGGGCGTGACAGCCCATGAGTACCGCACGCCGGTGTTGCTGGCCGATGGCCTGGCCAATGACGTGGCCGAGCAACTGCGCGCGGCCATCAGTGCCCGTGGCGAAGCGACCCTGGTAGTGTCCGGTGGCCGCAGCCCCGTGGCGTTTTTCCAGAACCTGGCCAAACAAGGCCTGGACTGGTCCAAGGTCACCATCACCCTGGCCGACGAGCGCTGGGTACCGGTGGAACACGCCGACAGCAATGCCGGCCTGTTGAAGAAGTATTTGCTCCAGGGCCCGGCGGCCAAGGCCAGGTTCCTCAGCCTGTACAACGTTGCCGCAAACCTTGAAGACGCCGCCGAACTGGCCGATCGCCAGTTGGCAGAGCTGCCTGCTATTGATGTGCTGGTGCTCGGCATGGGCGATGACGGCCACACCGCATCGCTGTTCCCCAACAGCCCCAACCTGGGCGAGGCGCTCAAGCCCGACGGCACGCGCCGTTGCTGGCCGATGCTGGCGCCGACCGTGCCGCACCAGCGCCTGACCATGAGTCGCGCGCTGCTGGCCACGGCCCATTACACGGTACTGTCGATTTCCGGCAGTTCGAAATTGACCACCTTGAGCGCCGCGCTGGCCAGTGATGACGTTGCTGCCATGCCGATTCGCGCGTTTTTGCAACCTACTTTAGAGATTTACTGGTGCCCATGAGCCAAGGATCAGCCGCTATGAAAAGCCCTCAACCGACCGTGTCCATGGCGGACAAAGTTGCCCTGATCGACAGCCTCTGCGCCAGGGCGCGGATCCTGCCGGTGATCACCATCGCCCGCGAACAGGACATCCTGCCGCTGGCCGATGCCCTGGCAGCCGGCGGTTTGACCGCATTGGAAGTGACCCTGCGCTCCGAGTTCGGCCTCAAGGCCATTCAGGTACTGCGCGAGCAACGCCCTGAACTGTGCACCGGTGCCGGCACCGTACTCGACCGCCACATGCTCGAAGCGGCCGAGGTGGCCGGTTCGCAATTTATCGTCACCCCCGGCATTACCCGCGACCTGCTGGAAGCCTCGGTGCACAGCCCGATCCCTCTGCTGCCGGGCATCAGCAATGCCTCCGGCATCATGGAAGGCTATGGCCTGGGTTATCGCCGCTTCAAGCTGTTCCCGGCTGAAGTCAGCGGCGGCGTGGCTGCAATCAAGGCCCTGGGCGGCCCGTTCGGCGAAGTCAAATTCTGCCCAACCGGCGGCGTTGGCCCGGCCAACATCAAAAACTACATGGCGTTGAAAAACGTGATGTGCGTGGGCGGTAGCTGGATGCTGGACCCTGAATGGGTCAAGAACGGCGACTGGGCCCGCATCCAGGAAGTCACCGCACAGGCGCTGGCGCTGCTGGACTGAACTGATTTACCGAATCGTTGTTGCTGTGCTTAACGGCATTTTTGCGGTGCACTTGGTCGGTGTACCGCTTTTTTTTGCCTGCAAAAAACTCACATTCAACGCCGATCAACTGTGGGAGCAGGCAAGCCAGCTCCCACATTTTTAGTCCGTGCTTAGCTTGATGATTGCGTTAACCAGCACATCGATGTCCGCCGCCGAGGTCACCAGCCCCGGCGTCACCCGAATACAGGTTCCAAACGCCGCCCCCGTGCGCGTGGTGGTAAACAGGTCGTACTCCTTGAGCAATCGGTCCGCCATCTCGTGCTGATCCCGCCCAGTAAACTTGAACGCCGTAATCGCGCAATACAGCCGCGGATCATCCGGTGTCAGCACCTCAATTCCCGGCAACCCACGCACCTGGCTCACCCAGCGATCCCGCAGGTAATTGACCCGCGCGCCCTTGGCCGCCGAGCCGCCGAGGTTGCGATGTTCCTCCAGCACCAACGGCAAGGTCATCAACGCTGGAAAATTCGGCGTGCTGTAGGACGTGCGCGCACGCACGTCGCTGGCGGGGTAGTGAAACTCGCCCATGTCCGGGTCGATATCGGCCAGGCGCTCCGGGGCGATATACAGAAAGCCCAGGGTCAGCGGCGCACCGATCCATTTATGCAGGTTGAACCCGGCGAACTGAATGCCCAGCTCGGCGAGGTTGAATTCAATCTGGCCCAACGCATGGGCACCATCCAGAATCACGTCCACGCCATGCTCACGCGCTGCCTTGGCAATCGCTTCGACAGGCATCACCAGGCCGGTGCGGTGGGTGACATGGGTCAGCGCCATCAGCTTCAGGCGCGGGTACTGCGCGAACGCATCGCGATAGGTCTGCACCAGGCTGTCGAAACCGGCCGGGTGGGCGTGGGCAAGTTCGACGACTTCCACGCCGCGAACACTGGCCAACCAGCGCATGGCGCCTTTGACCGTGTCGTACTCCAGATCACTGATCAGCACCTGATCGCCCGGCCGCAGGCCGTTGTAGTTACGGATCAGCGACTGTAATGCCTCGGTGGCGTTGCGGGTGAAGGCGATGGCGTCGGGGTCTGCATCGATCAGCCCGGCCAGTTGGCGACGGATCTCGACGTTTTCACCCTGCTCGAAGCGCTGACGCACATACAGCGAATTGCTGCGGTTGATAAACGCAACGTGCTCCAGATACTGCGCCTGTACAGCACGGCTCATGCGCCCGAAGTAACCGTTTTCCAGGTTGATCGGGCCGGGCTCCAGCTCGTAGCGCTGGGCGACGGCGTGCCAGTGACGTTCGTTGTCTGCATTCCTTGGCATAGCGTGCGCTCTTTAATGACGGGGGGCAGGTTTGCCGTGTTTTACGCGCAGCGGCTCCAGCAGTTCGGACAGGCCGTTGTGGTCGATTTCCTGCATCAAGGCCAGCAAACCGCCCAGCTCGCCGTGAGGAAAGCCTTCACGGGCGAACCAATTCAGGTAAGGGCCGGGCAGGTCGGCGATGATGCGTCCCTTGTACTTGCCGAAGGGCATTTGGCGGGTGATCAGCAATTCGAGTTTTTCGGGGTTCATGGGCTTCAAGGGTTGGCGTCTGTGCTTGGAAAATACAGGCATTCTGCATGAAGGCCAAATGACAGATCATGCAAATAACGTAGATACAGATGGTTCAATATTTCGTAAGTACATGAAATATATGAATAAATTAATTTTTCAAAACCTGGCACGGGCGCTGCAATCATTAAGACAACCTTCTAACCCGCACAAGGAATTGAAAAATGACTGACATCAATAAAGAATCGATCTCCGTACTCAACGACCTGATCGAGACCAGCAAAGACGGCCAAGAAGGCTTCAAAACCTGCGCTGAAGATATTAAGCACCCAGAATTGAAAGCGCTGTTCGCTAAGCGCTCTGCTGACTGCGCCACTGCCGCAGCCGAGCTGCAAACAGCCGTACGTGCCCTGGGTGGCGATCCGGAAGAATCCGGTTCGGTCGCCGGTGCTCTGCACCGTGGCTGGGTCGACGTGAAGTCGCTGGTCACCGGTAAAGATGAAGAGGCAGTGCTGAATGAAGCCGAGCGCGGTGAAGACCACGCCCTTAAGGCTTACAAGGAAGCGATCGAGAAGATCAACAAGCACAACCTGCTGGGTATTCGTGACCTGGTTGAGCGTCAGTACCACGGCGCACAACGTAACCACGACCAGGTGAAAGCCCTGCGTAACCAGGCTCGCGCTCAGTCGTAAGCACATTGCTGTAATTGTTTATGCTGTAACTGCCTATGCTGTAACTGAATGTGGGAGCTTGTTTGCCTGCGATAGCATCACCCCGGTGTAATTTATATACCGAGGTGTCTGTGTCGCAGGCAAGTCAGCCCCCACATTTGCTTTGTATAGATTTTGAGATTTTTATCAGCCAATGCTGATCGGCGGCAACTCGGTCAATGTCACCACTTGCTGCTTGCGCGGCGCGAGAATTTCCGCCTCGCCGTCCACCACCAGCTCATCGCGCTGGTTGAATACACGGGTAGCGATGCGCACGCGAAACTTGGGCATTTTCTCCAGTATCTCCAGGCGCACGGTCAAGGTGTCGCCGATTTTCACCGGCTTCTGGAAGCTCATCTGCTGGCCGATGTAGATAGTGCCCGGCCCAGGCAGCTCGCAGGCTACCGCTGCACTGATCAGTGCGCCGCTGAACATGCCGTGGGCGATACGCTCCTTGAACATCGTCGCCTTGGCGTACTCCGCATCCAGGTGCACCGGGTTGTGGTCGCCGGACATCGCCGCGAACAGCTGGATATCGCGCTCTTCAACGGTCTTGCTGTAGCTGGCGGTCTGGCCGACTTCGAGGGCTTCGTATGGGGTGTTGGTGACCTGGCTCATCTAAAGGTGCATCCTGTGGCTAATCGGTAATTTAATAAGCTGATTTTAAAGGAAAAAGTTATTCGCAGCGCGCTGGCCTGCGTAACGTCAGGGCCTGGTCGAGCCACTTCAGTACATCCGCTGTCACTTCATCGCGGTTGGTTTCGTTGAACACTTCATGACGCGCCTGCGGGTAGATATTCAATTGCAGGTTCTGGCAACCGGCCTCACGCAGGGCGTGGGCCAGGCTTTTGAGACGTTTGCCTTCACTCACCGGATCACATTCGCCGCCGATTACCATAATCGGCAGGCCCGGATCGATCTGTGCGAGGTTGGACGCTTTGCTGATCTGCTGCAAGCCACCCAGTAAGTCGATCCACAACTGGTTGGTGCAGCGAAAGCCGCACAGCGGATCGTTGATGTACTTGTCCACCTCCAGCGGGTCGCGGCTGAGCCAGTCGAACGCGGTGCGGTTAGGCTTGAATGCCTTGTTGAATGAGCCGAACGACAAAAACTCGATCAATGCACTGCGCCCGCGCAGGCCTTGGCGCGCGCGCTCCAGGCGGGCAATGACGCCGGCGGCGCGGTACAGCGCCACCGGCTGGAAATTCGAACCGCTGAGAATCGCCCCATCCAGGCTCGCACTGTGGTGCAACAGGTACGCCTGGGCGATATAGCTGCCCATGCTGTGGCCCAGCAAGATGATCGGCAGGCCCGGCCGCTGCTGGCCGATGTGCTGGTTGAGGCTGGCGAGGTCGCCCACCACTTTGTTCCAGCCATCCTTTTCGGCGTACAGCCCCAGCGTGCCTTCGTCGGCGGTGCGGCCATGGCCGCGCTGGTCGAGTGCGTACAGCCCGTAGCCGGCTGCGCACAGGGCTTCGGCCAGGCGTGCATAGCGCCCACTGTGTTCGGCCATGCCGTGGGACAGCATGATCATGGCCTTGGCGGGCCCGTCCGGCAGCCATTGATTGACGTACAGGCGGCTGCGGTCATTCGCGGTCAGCCAGAAGGTGCTGTGGTTCATAGCGCTTCCTTTGCTCGGGGTCGTTGCAGTGTATAGCTCATCTGGCCGGGTCCGGTGTATCTGCCTACACGTTAGGGGCAAGATTCATACAATAAATGACACAGTTGCGCGTATTTGCCTGTTTGGCCATAGCTGCTAACGTCCCCAAAGCTCCGCTTTTTATATCAATGAGAAAGCGGCCGGACACACTCAGGTACGAGGACAAGAATAATGCAACCTGATTTCTGGAATGACAAACGCGCGGCGGGCGTTCCCAATGACATCGACCTCACGACCTACAAATCGGTGATCGAAGTCTTTGAACGCTCCTGCAAAGCCTTTGCCGACCGTCCGGCGTTCAGCAACATGGGCATCACCCTGACCTACGCCGAGCTTGAGCGCCAAAGTGCCGCGTTCGCCGGCTACCTGCAAAATCACACCGACCTCAAGCCTGGCGAGCGCATCGCGGTACAGATGCCCAACGTGCTGCATTACCCGATTGCCGTGTTCGGTGCTTTGCGCGCCGGGTTGATCGTGGTCAATACCAACCCGCTGTACACCCCGCGTGAGATGCGCCACCAGTTCAAGGACGCCGGCGTGCGCGCGCTGGTCTACCTCAACCTGTTCAGCTCGCGGGTGCAGGACGTGTGCACCGACACCGAGCTCGACTACCTGATCGAAGCCAGGATGGGCGACTTCATGCCCGCCGCCAAAGGCTGGCTGGTCAATACCGTGGTCGACAAGGTCAAGAAAATGGTCCCGGCCTACCACCTGCCACGTGCGGTCTCGTTCAAGCGCGCCTTGCGCATGGGCGCGGGCCAGGCGGTGGTTCGCCACCCGGTGACCCTGGATGATATCGCCGTGCTGCAATACACCGGCGGCACCACCGGCCTGGCCAAGGGCGCGATGCTCACCCACGGCAACCTGGTGGCGAATATGCAGCAGGCGCGGGCGTGCATGTCCCAGGTCACCGACGATGGCCAGCCGCTGGTGAAGGAAGGGCAGGAGGTGATGATCGCGCCGCTGCCGCTGTACCACATCTATGCCTTCACCGCGAATTGCATGTGCATGATGGTGACCGGCAACCACAACGTGCTGATCACCAACCCGCGTGACATCGGCGGGTTTATCAAGGAGCTGAAAAAGTGGCGGTTCTCCTGCCTGCTCGGGCTGAACACGCTGTTTGTGGCGCTGATGGATCACCCGGATTTCAAGACCCTGGATTTCTCCCACCTCAAGATCACCAATTCCGGTGGCACCGCGCTGGTCAAGGCCACTGCCGAGCGCTGGAAGGCACTCACCGGTTGCTCCATCGGCGAAGGCTACGGCCTCACCGAAACCTCGCCGGTGGCCAGCACCAACCCCTACGGCAACCAGTCGCGGCTGGGCACCGTGGGCATACCGGTGCCGGGCACGGCGATGAAAGTGATTGATGATGAAGGCCGCGAGCTGCCCTTGGGCGAGCGCGGCGAGCTGTGCATCAAAGGCCCGCAGGTGATGAAGGGTTACTGGCAGCAACCCGTGGCCACCGCCGAAACCCTGGACGCCGAAGGCTGGCTGAAAACCGGTGATATTGCGGTGATCGACACCGATGGTTTTGTCAGCATCGTCGATCGCAAGAAAGACCTGATCATCGTCTCGGGCTTCAATGTGTACCCCAACGAGATTGAAGACGTGGTGATGGCGCATCCAGCCGTGGCCAACTGCGCGGTAATCGGCGTACCGGACGAACGCACCGGCGAGGCGGTGAAACTGTTTGTAGTGGCGCGCGCCCAGGGCGTGAGCGTTGATGAATTAAAGGCGTACTGCAAAACCAACTTCACCGGGTACAAGGTGCCCAAGCACATTGTGTTGCGTGAGTCGCTGCCGATGACGCCGGTGGGCAAGATTTTGCGCAGGGAACTGCGCGACATCGCCTGAGCTTGAATTGAAATGCAATCAAACACGTGGGAGCGGGCTTGCTCGCGAATGCGTTGGTTCAGTCACCAGAGGTATTGACTGAACCAACGCATTCGCGAGCAAGCCCGCTCCCACATTTTGACCGCGTTTATCCTCAAAAGGCCCATTCCAGAGCCATTTCCTGGCTTATAGAATCTTTGCTCTAAAAGTGACCATTAGATATTCTTGAGTCATGTTTATGACTGTAGGGCCTTCTTTTGGCTCTAGGCGGCCCTTGGCAAAGCTGCTACTCTCGGCGCGCTTTGTGACTTCTCGGCCTGCTTGAAAGCGCCAGACTCACCTAAAAAAACATACACCAATAATAATCGCATCAAATGCGATGATGAATTCGCGTCGCTGAGGAGTGGGCTTCCATGAACGAAGACTTTTGGAAGGATAAGTACCCCGCCGGGATTGCTGCAGACATCAATCCAGACGAGTATCAGAATATTCAGGCGGTACTGAAACAGTCCTGCCAGCGCTTCGCCGACAAACCGGCTTTCAGCAACCTGGGCAAGACCATCACCTACGGTGAACTGTACGAATTGTCCGGCGCGTTCGCCGCCTATCTGCAACAGCATACCGACTTGAAGCCGGGCGATCGAATCGCCGTGCAACTGCCCAATGTCCTGCAATACCCGGTGGCCGTGTTCGGTGCCATCCGTGCCGGGCTGATCGTGGTCAATACCAACCCGCTGTACACCGCGCGGGAAATGGAACACCAATTCAATGATTCCGGGGCCAAGGCCCTGGTTTGCCTGGCGAACATGGCGCACCTGGCTGAAAAAGTCGTGCCCAAGACCGCCGTCAAGCACGTGATCGTCACCGAAGTTGCTGACCTGTTGTCGCCGTTCAAGCGGCTGCTGATCAACAGCGTCATCAAGTACGTGAAGAAAATGGTCCCGGCCTATCACCTGCCCAAGGCGATCAAGTTCAACGACGTGCTGGCCAAGGGGCACGGTCAACCGGTCAACGATGCCAGCCCCGCCAGCGGCGATGTGGCCGTGCTGCAATACACCGGCGGCACCACCGGCGTGGCCAAGGGCGCGATGCTCACCCACCGCAACCTCGTCGCCAACATGCTGCAGTGCAAGGCGCTGATGGGCTCCAACCTCAACGAAGGCTGCGAGATCCTGATCACGCCGCTGCCGCTGTACCACATCTATGCGTTCACCTTTCATTGCATGGCGATGATGCTGATCGGCAACCACAACATCCTGATCAGCAACCCGCGCGACCTGCCGGCGATGGTCAAGGAACTGTCGAAGTGGAAGTTCAGCGGTTTTGTCGGCCTCAACACCTTGTTCGTGGCGCTGTGCAATAACGAGGCGTTCCGCAAGCTGGACTTCTCCGCGCTCAAAGTCACCTTGTCGGGCGGCATGGCCCTGCAACTGGCGGCGGCCGAGCGCTGGAAAGCTGTGACCGGCTGTGGCATCTGTGAAGGTTACGGCATGACCGAGACCAGCCCGGTGGCCACCGTCAACCCGATCCAGCATATCCAGATCGGCACCATCGGCATTCCGGTGCCTTCTACCCTGTGCAAAGTCATCGCCGACGACGGCACCGAATTGGCACTGGGCGAAACCGGCGAGCTGTGTGTGAAAGGCCCGCAGGTGATGAAGGGCTACTGGTTGCGCGACGACTCCACCGCCGAAATGCTCGACAGCGAAGGCTGGTTGAAGACCGGTGACATCGCGATCATCCAGCAAGACGGCTACATCCGCATTGTCGACCGCAAGAAAGACATGATTCTGGTCTCCGGTTTCAACGTCTACCCCAACGAGCTGGAAGACGTGCTGACAACCTTGCCGGGCGTGCTGCAATGTGCGGCCATCGGTGTGCCGGATGAAAAATCCGGTGAGCACATCAAGATCTTTATCGTGGTCAAGCCAGGCGCGACCCTGACCAAGGACCAAGTGATGGAACACATGCGCGCCAACGTCACCGGCTACAAAGTGCCCAGGGCCGTGGAATTTCGCGATGCATTGCCGACCACCAACGTGGGCAAGATCCTGCGCCGTGAGTTGCGGGATGAAGAGCTGAAGAAGCTCGGCCTTAAAAAGTAACCGATAAAAAACCCCGCTGATGCGGGGTTTTTTATCGCTGCTGATCTTTCAGCATTGAAATACATTCCAAATGTGGGAGCGGGCTTGCTCCGTTTTCCTACAAGGAGAACTGCGCAAAGCCCACACCAGCACCGGCCGGGCGCACATCCTTCAAGAACGAATCCTTATCCGCGCTCAGCTCCAGGGTAATCTCCGGCTTGCGCTTGCCCGCATTGCGCACCACCAGCCCCTCGATGTGTTCACGCAGGAACGCCGTCGGCACCTTCAGGTGCAGCAACTGGTCAGTTTCAGCGTTGTGCATCAACAAGTGAACCCACTCGTACTGGCCCACACCAATGCGCACCAGCGGCAGGTCGAACCACCAGATGTTGCGTTTGCTGTCCAGGTCGGTGAAGTGGCAGTTGTTGACGCCGAGTACGGCACCGCCCAGTTCCTGGTTTCTGCGGGCGATGGCCTGTGCTTTATTGAGTTTCATAACCTTCCTACGGGATCTGTTATTCAGCGTTATAGCCTGAATGTGCCGGGCATTCTCGTGGGTTGGCGGCAAAACATAAAGCCAAACCTGTTCGCTGCGATGAAATGCGCGCTGAAAAATAATTGAAACTCTGCCGAACGGCCGCCGGTCAATCTTTAGGTAATGACCAAAACCCTTGATTGTTCTTTCGGAGAAATACCATGAGCAGCACATCGGATAAGGCAAAAGGTTTGGCCAACGAAGCCGTTGGTAACATCAAGCAGGGCGTTGGCAAAGTGACTGGCAACGACAAACTGCGCGCAGAAGGCGTGGTTCAGGAAAAGAAAGGCGAAGTGCAGAAAGCCGTCGGCGACACCAAAGATGCGGTAAAAAAAGCCGTCAAGTAAGACTCAATCGCCGGCTGGATTCACGCAGCCCGACGGCCATCCACGGATGGCCGTTTTTGTGTGAAGCGTGCAACTAAAGTTTGGAAATTGTTTCAAAGTCGCCAAATGGGCTACTTTGATGTAGAAAACGGCCCCTGAGTCGCCCACGACCTCACCCTTTTGCGGCGAAAGGAGACGCTATGATTTTTCCGGTACTAGACGGCCTCAAGCTTCACAAAGTGCTGGTGCGCACCGTCAAGGAATTCGTCGATGACGAAATGCCCACCTACGCCTCGGCACTGGCCTACCAGATGCTGTTTTCGCTGTTTCCCTTTCTGCTGTTCCTGATTGCCCTGATCGGTTTCCTGCACTTGCCGGACTTTTTCACCTGGCTGCGCATGCAGTCGGAACTGGTGTTGCCGCCCCAGGCGCTGGAGCAGGTCAACCCGGTGATCGACCAGTTGCAGCAGTCCAAGGGCGGTTTGCTCTCGGTGGGTATCGTGATCGCGCTGTGGACCGCCTCGGCCGGTGTACGCCTGATGATGAGCGCAATGAACGCCGCCTACGACGTGGTCGAAGGCCGGCCGATCTGGAAGCGCTTCCCGCTGTCGATCTTCTACACCGTCGGCATTGCCGGCATGCTGCTGGCCGCCGCCGCGTTGATGGTGCTCGGGCCGCAGGTGATGGAATGGCTCGCCGGGCAGATCGGCATGCAGGAATTCGTGGTCACGCTGTGGACCATCCTGCGCTGGCCCTTGATCGTGATTCTGCTGATGTTCGCCGTGGCCCTCATGTACTACGTGATGCCCGATGTTGAGCAGAAATTCCGCTTTATCACCCCAGGCTCGGTACTGGCCGTGGTGGTGTGGATCATCGCCTCACTGGGCTTTGGTTATTACGTCAAAACCTTTGCTGACTACAACGCCATGTATGGCAGTATCGGTGCGATCATCGTCCTGCTCCTGTACTTCTATATTTCCGCCGCCGTGTTGTTGCTCGGCGCGGAGATGAATGCCGTGATCGAGCATATGTCGGCCGAAGGCAAGGACCCAGGGGAAAAGGAATTCGATGAAGACAGCCACGCAGGTGAGAAACAACACGTCTCAGGCCTCGGCCGGGACCACTCCAAGCCCACTACCGATGAAGTCTGATCGATGATCCGTGAAATCCTGAAAATGGGCGACGAACGCCTGCTGCGCATCGCGCCACCGGTTCCGCCGGAAATGTTCGACAGCCCTGAGCTGTGGCAATTGATTGATGACATGTTCCAGACCATGGAACACGTCGGCGGTGTCGGCCTGGCCGCCCCGCAGATTGGTGTGGACCTGCAGTTGGTGATCTTCGGTTTCGAGGCCAGCGAACGCTACCCGGACGCGCCGCCGGTGCCGCAGACCATCCTGATCAACCCGCTGATCACGCCGCTCAGCCCGGTACTGGAAGAAGGCTACGAAGGTTGCCTGTCGGTGCCCGGCCTGCGCGGTGCGGTGGATCGTTACCAGCAGATTCGCTACGAAGGTTTCGACCCCAAGGGCGAGCCGATCGTGCGCGTTGCCGACGGCTTCCATGCGCGGGTGGTGCAGCATGAGTGCGATCACCTGATCGGCCGTCTGTACCCCTCGCGGATTACCGACTTCAGCAAGTTCGGGTTTATCGAAGTGATGTTCCCGGATATGGACCCAAACGCTGACGAGTAGCCCTCAGGCACACTGAGATAAAAATGTGGGAGCGGGCTTGTGTGGGAGCTGGCTCCCACATTTGGATTGCACTTCAACCGAACTATTTGACGGGCTTGATAAACCGCAACGTCATCCGATCCGACTCGCCGATCGCCAGATACCTGGCCTTATCCTGCTCCCCATACCGCAACGACGGAGGCAACGTCCACACGCCGCCCGGGTAGTCCTTGGTGTCCTTGGGGTTGGCATTCACCTCGCTTTGCCCGGCCAGCTTGAACCCGGCGTCCGTCGCCAGCTTCACCACTTGCGCCGTGGTCAGGTAGCCGCTGTCCTTGATCGCTTCCAGGTCCGCGCCGTCCTTGGCCCGGTGATCTTCCACGCCCAGCACACCGCCGGGTTTGAGCACGGTGTAAAACGCGCTGAAGGTCGCCGGTGCGGTGCCCGCGTCTACCCAGTTATGCACATTGCGAAAGGTCAGCACGGCGTCCACTGAAGCCGGTTTGCCGAATACCGGAGCTTTGGGGTTGAACTCGACGACGTCGGCCCTGGCATAGCGCGCAGGGTCGGCGGCGAATTTGTTTTTCAGGTTCTGTTCGGACGTCGCAGCATAAGCGCTAGTGCTGGCGGCTTGCACGGCGGCGATGTAATGCCCGTGGTCCTTGAGCAGCGGCGCGAGTATTTCGCTGAACCAACCGCCGCCCGGGGTGATTTCGATCACGCTCTGGTTGGCGCTCAGGCCAAAGAACTCCAGGGTTTGCTGCGGGTGGCGGTAACCGTCACGCGCGCTATTGGCCGGGTCGCGCCAACTGCCGGCCAGCACGCTGGCGTATTGCTCGGCGGTAATCGGCGCATTCGCTGCCTGGCTTAAAGCCGGAGCGAGGAGGGCGGTAAGAGACAGCGCTGCAAGCGTGGTTTTCATGATCATCCTGTAAGGGGCCACTGTGCTGTCGAGGCTAGCACGGGCCTTGCACGGGGCGATCACACATTATCCGCAGTGGTCCTCACTAACGGTTCTAAGCCCATGGCGATCATGGGTTTGTTGCGTTTATAGCGCACCAGACGCTCACTCAGGGATTGAGGCAGGGTGGTTGCCTGGGTAAACCCCATGCGCTGATACAAGCCTTCCAGCTCCGGATGACACAGCAGCCACACCGTACCTTCCACATCGGCCACTGCCGCAGCGATCAACCGCGCCGCCAACCCGTGGCCGCGATAGGCCGGGTCGACAAACACGCCGGTCAACCATTGCCCGCCCACCACAGGCGTCAGGCACAGCCCGGCGACAATCTCGCCGTCGCGCGCCACCCACAAGCGCCCGCCCTTGAGCGCCTTCATCGACGAGTTATGGCTGCGGTAAAACTTGTTCAGCAGCGGCCACAGCGGCTCTGCCAGCAGTTGGAGGTGCAGTTCGGGCATGGTGTTTGGGCAACGTAATCAAGGGCCGCCGATTATAAGCGCCTTCTGCCGGGCAATAGGTGGTATACCCAGTGTTACATCCCCTTCACGTGGAGCATGCATCATGGCCAAAGGTATGGATTCAAAGAAAGCCGCGAAGAAAAAGCCGGCAAAAACCGCCGATGAAAAACGCGCCGAGAAAAAAACCAAGAAGTCCGAAGCCGGCCTGTTCGGTCACTGAGTTACAAGCTTAGAACCAAACGATCTGCAAGATTTTTGCGCCTCACTGCACAGAGCAGGAAACACCTGCTCTGAGCTGCCGATGGCCAACTACCTTGATCTGACCCACCGCCGGGAAATCGAAGCCCTGGCACGCAGTTTTACCGCAATCACAGAGTGGCCGACCTGGCTGTTGCTGATCGGCGTGTACGCCGGCTGGTTTGCCGTGATGTTCGCCAGCCACTGGTTGGGCCTGTGGCTGAGCACGGTGTTGCTGATCCCGCTGGTGACCCTCTGGCTGTCGGTGCAACACGAATTGCTGCATGGCCATCCCACCCGTTCGCCCCTGATCAACAAACTGCTCGGCTACGCGCCTTTCGCCGTGTGGTATCCCTACACGCTGTACCGCGACAGCCATCTGCTGCACCACAACGACGAAGACCTGACTCTGCCGGGCATCGACCCGGAAAGCCGCTACCTCAATCGACACCAGTGGGATAACAGCTCGTTATTCAAACGTGGCGTGCATTGGCTGACCAAAACCCTACTCGGCCGTTTTCTGCTGGCATCCCCTCTGGCCATCGCCCGATTAGCACGTCATCAACTCCAACGCCTGCCCCAGGTGTGGCCGATGTGGCTGGCCCACGGCGGGGTGACAATCCTGATGCTGAGCTTTATTGACCAGTACAGCGCCATCCCGGTGTGGCATTACCTGCTGCTGGTGACCGCGCCGGCCTTGTCCCTGGCGTCGATCCGTTCCTACTATGAACATCGCCCACACCTGCAGCCGGAACAGCGCACGGTGCTCAACGAAGCGTCCTGGCCGTGGACCTGGCTGTTCCTCAATAACAACCTGCACCTGGTGCACCACGACTTGCCCAAGTTGCCCTGGTATCTGCTGCCCACGGTCTACCGGGCGCGACGCGAACAATGGGTGGCGCGCAGCGGTGGTTTCCTGGTGCGCGGTTATGGCCAGTTGATCAGCCGCCACGGCCTCAAGGCCATCGACAGCCCAAGGCACCCATTTGCGTGAGAGACGACCATGAGTGACCACTACGCCGAGTTATTGATGTACGTCGCGCCCGCAGCGGTGCACCAGGCCAACCAAGCGTGGCTGACGCGCATTTTCGAGCGCCTGAACCTGAACCGCCGCAACGCTGACCACCTCGACCTAAAAGGCCTGTGGCTCGCACCCGAACTGCTGGTGACGCAAACCTGCGGCTACCCGTTGATGACCCAGCTGCGCGGCAAAGTGCGCGTGATCGGCCGCCCGCGCTATGAGCTGGCCCACAGCCGGCAGGGCGAACATTGCAGCCTGCTGCTGACCCGCGACGACACCCCGCGCACGCAGCTCGCGGACTTTTACGACAGCCGCGGCGTGATCAACGGCCACGACTCCAACAGCGGCATGAACCTGCTGCGCGAACGCCTTGCACCGCTGCACCGCAAAGGCCGCTTCTTCGCCAGCGTCGGCATCAGCGGCGCCCACCGTGAAAGCCTGCGCTGGCTGCGCGAAGGCCGCGCCGACCTTGCCGCCATCGACAGCGTAACCTACGACTACCTCGCCCGTTTCGCACCCGAAGAAGTAGCAGAGCTGCGCATCATCACCCACAGCGCGCCGAGCCCGACCTTGCCCTTCATCGGCGCGCTGCACTTGAACGATGAGCAAGCCGCGCACATTCGTGAAGTGATGAATCAAGCGTTGCAGGATTTACCACATGTAGTCGAAACCCTCGGCATTCAGGCAGTCCTGCCCGCCAGCGAAGACGACTACCAGGTGCTTCTGGGCTACCAGCAAACAGCCGCCGATGCCGGCTACCCGCACCTACGCTGATCGTTCCCACGCTCCGCGTGGGAATGCCTCCTGTGACGCTCCGCGTCATGCGTTCAGGAGCAGACGCAGAGCGTCCAGGGCTGCATTCCCACGCAGAGCGTGGGAACGATCGGTTATATAAAAATACCTTTTAAATATTATTAAAGAATAAGCAGCCTTGCTAGGATCGCTCCACCGGAACACCGGACATAACGCGCAACCCTCTCAGATGGAGCCACTATGTCCGGCGCCGACACTTCTCACCGCGATTACGTGGGCGGATTGTTCCGCAGTCATTACCACTGGCTGTGCAGCCGTTTGCACCGCCACCTTGATTCCCGCGCACACGCCGAAGACATCGCCGCCGACACCTTCGTGCACCTGCTGACTTCACCCGGCGTGCTACCGATTCGTCAGCCGCGCGCGTTGCTCACCACCATCGCCCAGCGTTTGATGTACCAGCGGTGGCGTCGCCGTGACCTGGAACGCGCTTACCTCGATGCGCTGGACAACGACGAAACCTGCAACGCACCGTCGCCCGAAGACCTTGTGCACGTGCTCGAAGCCCTGCAGGCCATCGACCAACTGCTCGACGGCTTGCCCGCCAAGGTCAAGGCGACCTTTTTGCTCTCGCAACTCAATGGCCTGACCTATCCCGAAATCGCCGCCGAACTGGGCATTTCCCAACGCTCGGTCAGCGACTACATGGCCCGTGCGCTCAAGCGTTGCCTGCGCCAGCCGCCCGGCCAGCCATACAGCTACACGCGGCTCAGTTATGACTTTTAAACAACGTGAGTGGCACACCGATCCAGTGTGGGAGCTGGCTTGCCTGTGTTCCGGAAAATGAGGTTCTGCATGAAAACCATTAAATACCTGCTCGGTGGCTCGCTGCTGGCACTGGCTCTCCTGACACAGCCAGCCCAGGCCGCCGACAGCATCAAACCCATCCACTTCGGCGACATCACCTGGGAAAGCGGCAGCCTGATCACCGAAGTGCTGCGCCTGATCGTCGAAAAAGGCTACGGCCTGCCTACCGACACCCTGCCCGGCAGTACCGTGAGCCTGGAAGCCGCCCTGGCCAAGGACGACATCCAGGTGATCGGCGAAGAATGGGCCGGGCGCAGTCCGGCGTGGGTCAAGGCCGAGGCCGAAGGCAAAGTATTCGGCCTGGGCGACACGGTCAAAGGTGCCACCGAGGGCTGGTGGGTGCCCGAATACGTGATCAAGGGTGATGCCGAGCGCGGCATCAAAGCGCTGGCGCCGCAGCTTAAGTCGGTGGCCGACCTGGCGCGCTACAAAGACGTGTTCCGCGACCCGGAAGACCCGAGCAAAGGGCGCTTTCTCAACAGCCCCACCGGCTGGACCTCGGAAATCGTCAACAGCCAGAAACTCAAGGCCTATGGCCTGACCGACACCTTTGTGAACTTTCGTACCGGCTCCGGCGCGGCGCTGGATGCTGAAGTGGCCTCCTCGATCCGTCGTGGCAAGCCGGTGCTGTTCTACTACTGGTCGCCGACGCCACTACTGGGCCGCTTCAAACTGATCAAGCTTGAAGAACCACCGTTCAACGCCGACGCCTGGAAAACCCTGGCCGACGCCAACAACCCGCACCCCATTGGCACCCGCTCGATGCCTGCGCATTTGGCGATTGGCGTGTCGGCGCCGTTCAAGGCGCAATACCCACAGTTAGTCACCTTCTTTGAAAAAGTCGACCTGCCGATCGACCTGCTCAACGGCATCCTCGCGCAGATGAGCGAGAAACGTGAACAGCCGCGTCAGGTCGCGCTGGCGTTCCTCAAAGAGCAGCCGCACGTGTGGCAGCAATGGGTGCCTGCGGATGTCGCGGCCAAGGTCAAAGCTGGCCTGTAGCTGATCGTTCCCACGCTCCGCGTGGGAATGCATCCCGTGACGCTCTGCGTCACGATTTTAGAGCGGGACGCGGAGCGTCCCTGGCGGCATACCCACGCAGAGCGTGGGAACGATCGGAGGTAACAATGATGGTTAAGTTTTTCAGTGTGGTCCTGGCTTCACTTGTGTGTTCGGCAGCGGTGTCTGCGGCCGAACCGTCCACCTTGCGCATCGGCTACCAGAAAAGTTCGGTGAGCATGGTGCTGGCCCGTGAACACAAGTTGTTCGAAGAGGCGCTGCCCGGTACCCAGGTGCAATGGACCGAATTCCTCGGCGGCCCGCCGCTGATCGAAGCGCTGAACGCCGGCAGCCTGGACATCGGCAATATCGGCGACATCCCGCCGATCTTCGCCCAGGCCGCCGGTATCGACTTGCAGTACTTCGCCGTCGAGCCCAATGAAGGCAAGACCGAAGCAGTGCTGGTGCCCAAAGCCAGCACGATCCAGAGTGTGGCCGAACTCAAGGGCAAGCGCGTGGCGTTGCTCAAGGGCTCCAGCGCGCACAACCTGTTCCTCAAAAGCCTGCTGCGCGCGGGCTTGCAGTGGAAGGATGTGAACGTGGTGTACCTGTCGCCGTCCGACGGCCGCGCGGCGTTTGAGCAAGGCAAAGTCGACGCCTGGGTGGTGTGGGACCCGTACTATTCGGCGGCCGTGGTCGATGGCGCGGCCCGCGTATTGGGCGACGGCCAGGGCCTTAACCCGGCCGGCAGTTTCTTTGTGGTCAACAGCCCATTTGCCAAACAGTACCCGCACGCCGTCGCCACCATCATCAAGACGCTCGGCAAGGCCCAGCGCCTGTCCCTGGACCAGCCCGAAGAAAGCATCGCCTTGATGGCCAAGACCCTGGGCCTGCAACCGGCGGTGGTCAAAAGCTACTTCGAACACCGCTCGCCGGAGCCGATTCGCCCGCTGCAAGCCATCGATATCGCCAACCAGCAACGCACCGCCGACCTGTTCTTCGCCAACGGCCTGATCCCGAAAAAAGTCGATGTGCAGCAAATAGTCTTCAAGGCTCTAAACCAGTGAACATCAACTGTGGAAGCTGGCTTGCCTGCGATAGCGCTGGCCCAGACAGCACATCATTGCCTGACACTCAGTCATCGCAGGCAAGCCAGCTCCCACAGTAAATTGCATTTCAGGTCATGGATTTTCAGCGGCCAGTGCCGCCGTCACGGCAGGCCGTGCGCCGACGCGTTGTTGAAACGCCGTGAGTGCCGGCCACGGCTGCAGATCAATGTCATGAACTGCCGCCCAGCGCAGCAGCACAAACAAATACGCATCCGCTACCGAGTACTGCTCGCCCAGCAAATAATCCTGACGCTCCAGCGTCTGCACCAGAAACGCAAAGCGCTTGAACAACTTGGCCACAAACGTGGCTCGCACTTGGCCTTGAATCGCCGGGTTGAAGAAAATCCCCAGCCCGCCGTGAATCTCGCTGGCGATGAAATTCAGCCATTCCTGCAAACGCACACGCTCCCAACTGCCATTGGCCGGGGCCAAATGGGCGGTGGGTTGCAGGTCGGCCAGGTATTGCAGGATCGCACTGGCTTCGGTCAGCACCTGACCGTTATCCAGTTGCAGCGCCGCCACATAGCCCTTGGGGTTTATTTGCAGGAAGTCTTCGCCATCGGCAGTGGTTTTGGCCTTGTTATCGACCCGCACCAAGTCGAACGGCAGCGCCAATTCGCGCAGCACGATATGGGGGGCGAGGGAACAGGCATTCGGGGAAAAATACAGTTTCATGTGGGGCTACTCGGTTGAATTTGCGCCAGTCTCGCGGGCATGGCACCTTGCGTAAAATTAAACCTTCAGACCCCATCCATAAGGACAGCTACTGCCATGATGAACCTGATGCACTGGCGCTTGCTGGTGGCCGTGGCTGATCGCGGCAGCATTACGGCGGCTGCCGAGCAGGTGGGCATGACCCAGTCCGCCGCCAGCCAGGCCATGGCGTCCATGGAGGCCACCCTGGGTGCGCAATTGTTCACACGTGAGCCGCGCAAGACCTTGCCCACTGCACTTGGGCTAAACGTGATCGAGCAGGCGCGGGTGATGATGGGCGCCTTGCAGGCGATTCGTACCACGGTCGACGAAGCACGCCCGCTGTTGCGTGGGAGCATTCGCATCGCCAGTTTCCCGATGGTGATGGCGGCTTTTCTGACGCCGCTGTTGCAGCGTTTTCGTCAGTTGAACCCCGGTATTGAAGTGACCACGCTGGATGTCACGGACAGCGAAGTGCTCACCTTGCTCGACGCCGACCTGATCGACCTGGGCGTGGTGCTCAACCCCAAGCCCGAGCGCAACGCCACGGTGTTGGGGCGCGATTACTGGATGGCGGTGCTGCCGGCTGATCATCCCATCGCGCAGCGCCCGGCCGATGCCAGCGTGTCGCTGCAAGAACTGCTCGAACAACCCTTCGTGCTCGCCACCGGCGGTTGCACCGCCAATGCCCGCAGCCTGGGTGCGGATGCCGGGTTGAGCTTGCGTGATATCCGCGTAGAGGTACGCGAATGGAACAGCGCCTACAGCCTGGTGCGCGAGGGCGTCGGTGTCACGCTGGTGCCAGAAATGGCCTTGCCGGCCCAGCGCAATGGCCTGCGCGTGATGCCGCTGACGGTGCCGCTGCACCGTGAATTTGCCTTGGTCGGCTCCACCACCCGGGCGCCTTCAGCCGCAGCCTGCGCATTGTTAAAAATGCTGGCTGACTAGTGGCCTTGCATAGCGTCAAGCCCTGTCTATGCTCACCCAGAACCGTTGATGACGTTTGGCATATAAAGCGTTTCGGATGGTTATTTCCCCATGAAGGTTAGCCAGTACTATCCAAAAAATGAATGGAATGCGCCTTCCGGGCGCCGGGAATCAAGGGTGATCTGACCATGTTCAACCGCCATCACAAATCCGACCTGCAAGAAATCGAACGTTTTTCCTGTGCCCTCACCGAGTCCAATGCCAAACTCGCTGCCATCAGCCGGTCCATGGCGATGATCGAGTTCGACCGCAATGGCGTGATCCTCGATGCCAACGACAACTTCTGCACAGCCATGGGCTACAACGTGGAAGAGATCCGCGGCAAACATCACCGTATTTTCTGCGAAGAGGCCTACACCCATACCGAGGCCTACACCCAGCTATGGCGCGACCTGGCGCGCGGCGAAGCCCTCAGCGGCACCTTTATGCGCCTGAACAAACGTGGCGAAGAGGTATGGCTGGAAGCCAGTTATATGCCGGTGCTCGACAGCCACAATCAGGTGCAGAGCGTGATCAAAGTGGCCTCGGATATTTCGGCGCGGGTCCACCATGAGCATGAGAACCAGAGCCTGATCGACGCCATCGGCCGTTCCATGGCGGTGATCGAGTTCACCCCGCAGGGCCAGATTCTCAACGCCAATGACAACTTCCTGCGCACCGTGCAGTACTCACGGGAAGAAATCATCGGCCAGCACCACAGCATGTTCTGCCACCGTGCCGAGGTTGAATCGCCGGCCTACAAGGCATTCTGGGCCTCGCTCAACCGGGGCGAATATCACTCCCATCGCTTCGAGCGCAAGAATAAATACGGCAAGACCCTGTTTCTGGAAGCGTCCTATAACCCGATCTTCGACACCAACGGGCGCCTCTACAAAGTGGTGAAGTTCGCCAGCGACATCACCGACCAGGTCACCACCCTGCGCACCGCCGCCGATTCGGCGCATGCCACCTCGGTGCAAAACGACGCCTGCGCGCGCAAAGGCTCGGAGGTGGTGCAGCAAACCGTGCAGATCATTGAAGAGATTTCCAGCGACTTGAACCAGGCGGCCCAGAGTATCGACGCGGTGAGCAAGCAATCGGACATCATCGGCTCCATCGTGCAGACCATCCGCAGCATTGCCGAACAAACCAATATGCTCGCGCTTAACGCGGCCATTGAAGCGGCGCGGGCCGGCGAGCACGGGCGTGGTTTTGCGGTGGTGGCCGATGAAGTGCGCAGCCTGGCCGCACGCACCAGTCAGGCGACGGTGGAGATTGTGGACGTGGTGCGCAAAAACCACGACCTGTCGCTGAGCGCGGTGTCGAGCATGCAGTCGAGCCTGAGCCGCACCGGGCTAGGTGTGGAATTGGCGAATGAGGCAGGGCAGGTGATCCTGGAGATTCAGGAAGGCTCACGGCATGTGGTGGATGCCATCAGCCAGTTCAACTCCACCCTGCAATTGCAATAGACACATGAAGAACGTTCCCACGCTCTGCGTGGGAATGCCTCACTGGACGCTCCGCGTCCGCTCTTGGGACGCGGAGCGTCCTTGGCTGCATTCCCACGCGCAGCGTGGGAACGATCAACAGGGGGGGGCGGTTAGATCGCCGCCAGGGTTTCTTTAACCGCCTGCGCCGGGTCAGTGGCTTTCGCCGCTACCTGCTGCTCTTGCTGCTGCTTCACACGGTCTGCCACTTCTTTGGCAATTGCGTCCTGTTTTTCCTGCGGCATTGCCTGCACTTGCGCCTCGGTCAAACCCTGTTCCTTGAGCAACTGCTCGCGGATGCGTTCGGCCGGGGATTTGTTCATGTAGTCGGTGAAATCAGCGCGGGCAGTGCTGGTGCCCGAACCGGCTGCCGGCACATCCGTCGATGCCGTAGGGGCGGCGGCGGTGGCTTGCAACTGCACGCGGGTCTTGGCGAAGGCTTCGTCGATGCGGTCGTTGGCCTTGTCCAAATCCTTTTGCGCGGCCGGTACGGTCACGCTCTGCTGCGCCGCTTGCAGGGCGCCGCTGTACAGCGTGCTGGCGGCCGCATTGGCCGGGTCCATGTCGGGACGCTTGAGCTGTTGCACGGTCGATACGGGTTGGGTGTTGTTGTTGATCAGCATGATCGCTCACCTGGGATGTGTTCGGTGCCTCAGGTGGAGCAAATAGCATGCCGAGGGCCAAGCCCCCGTGTTTATTGGGGATGGTGGGGCCGCCGCGGCAAACGTTGTCTCGCAGGCGGCCAACTGTTGCCGTCAGTGGGCAATATTCTCCAGCGCCAAATTGCGCGTGCGCGGGCCGAACCAACTGATGGTGATCATCACGATCAACATGCTGCTGGCAATAAACGCCAGCACGCCCGGCGTGCCGAGGTGCTCCAGAATAAAACCGATCAACAAGCTGCTGAACACCGTGGACAAGCGGCTGAACGAATAGCAGAACCCCACCGCCCGCGCACGGATATTGGTCGGGAACAGTTCACTCTGGTACGAGTGATAACTGAAGCTCAGCCAGGCATTGCAGAAGGTGATCATTACGCCACAGATCACCAGCCCAACGGCCGTGGTTTGCAGGGCGAACAGGCTGCCGAAGATCATCGCACCCATGGCCGAGCCGACGATCTGCCATTTGTTTTCGAAGCGGTTGGCCACCTTCACAAACAGTAACGGCCCCAGCGGATAGGCGAGGGTGATGATAAAGGCGTACATCAGGCTGTGGGTCACGCTCACGCCCTGGCCCGACAGCAACGCCGGCAACCAATTGCCGAAGCCGAAAAAGCCGATGGCCTGGAACACATGAAACACAATCAGCATCAACGCACGGCGGCGGTACGGCGGTTGCCAGATATCAGCGAAACGGCCGCTGCCTTGCACGCTGACGGCCTCCGGCTCAGGTTCATCCAGCGGTTTGCCGTGATCCTTTTGGCAGCGCGCCTCCAGGCTGTCCATGATTTGCCCAGCCTCATCAAAGCGGCCTTTTTGCGCCAGCCAGCGCGGTGATTCCGGCAGGCGCTTGCGCAGTTGCCAGATAAACAGCGCAAACACTGCACTGCTGAGCACCACCCAGCGCCAGCCGGACACCCCGAACGGCGCCTGGGGCACCAGCCACCACGACATCAAGGCCACCGCCGGCACCGACAGAAACTGGATAAAAAACGCGAAGGCAAACGCCGAACTGCGCATGCGCTTGGGCACCAGTTCCGAGAGGTAGGCATCGATGGTCACCAGCTCGATCCCCAGGCCAATGCCCACCAGAAAACGCATGCCGATAATGCCCAGCGCCGAGGTTTGAATGCCCATCAACACCGTGGCGACCGTGTACCAGATCAACGCAAAGGTAAAGATCGCCCGGCGCCCGAAACGGTCGGCGATGGGGCTGAGCAGGCTGGCGCCGAGGAACAGGCCCAGAAAGGTCGCCGAGGCGAACGCGGCCTGGTCCGAGAAGCCGAACACGCCTTCGCTGCCGGTGTGGAAGATCCCGTCGCTGATCAGGCCAGGGCTGATATAGGCGGTCTGGAACAGGTCATACAGCTCGAAAAAACCACCGATCGACAGCAGCGCCACCAGGCGCCAGACGGTGGCGACGGCGGGCAGGCGGTCAATGCGCGCGCTGATATGGGCTGCGCGGATCGGGTCGATGCCGTCGGCGGTGGAGAGTGCGGGCATGGGCAGAACTCAATAAGTAATCGGGATTTCAAATTCCTGGAACGCATCATCGACCGGATGGTAACCCAACACGCGCGTGGTTTCGCCGAGGTCCAGGCGCTTGAAACGGTTATTGGAAATGCCGTGGGCGATCAGATGCTTCACGCCTTCCGCTTCCACCGAGCGTTGCAGCAATTGCACCGCATCCCGTGGGCTGAGCCAGGCGCTGAGGTCGCGGGCGTTGTTGAGGTCGTGGGTTTCGGGGAACTCAAACGCGCCGATGCGCAGGGCAATGGTCGACAGTGGCGTCTTGGCCGCGTAGTAGCCGCACAACGCCTCGCCGTAGCATTTGCTCACGCCGTACAGGTTGGCGGGCATCACCTGCATGCCCGGCGTGATCTGCCGGTCCACCGGGTAGCCTTCGATGGTTTGTGCGCTGCTGGCGAACACCAGGCGTTTCACGCCGGCGGCCACGGCGGCTTCGAACAGGTAAGTGGTGGCGAGAATATTGTTCGGCAGCACCTCGTCGAATGTCGCGCTGGCGTTGGGGATGCCCGACAGGTGCACGACTACATCGATGCCGTCGAGCAGCGCGGCCAGGCTGGCTTTATCACTCAGGTCAGCGTGGACGAAACGGTGCTCGCCCAAGTCAAACGCCGGCGCGATGCGGTCAGTGAGGGTGAAGCGGTAGCGGTCTTTCGAGGCTTCGAAAAATGTCTTGCCGATTCTGCCGCAGGCGCCGGTCAGCAGTACGTTGAGTCCGTTCACGGTGGAGTCCTTGTTTTAGTTATGGCCGTCGAGGGCGAAGGTCTTGAAGCCTGGGCGTTGGCTCAGGCGTTGGTAATACGCCGCAATGGCAGGGTAGGGCGGGCGCTGCATGGGCGTGTTCTGCCAACGGTGCACCGAAAGGCCGATCAGAATATCGGCGAGGGTGAATTCATCGCCGGCCACATAGGCGCAGGTTTTAGCCAGCTGTTGTTCCAGCAGGCCCATCTTGTCATTCCACACCTGCACGGCGGCGGCAATCTGCGCCGCGTCGAGGTTGTCGGGGTTATTGCGCACCAGCGCGGTGAAGGCATCGCCCCAGGCGCAGTTGAGTTCCACGGCTTGCCAGTCCACCCATTGCTCGACTCGCGCACGTGGCGCGGGTTCGGCGGGTAGCAGGTCGGTGCGTTGGTAGAGGCCGACAAGGTAGCGGCAGATGGTGTTGGATTCCCACAGCACGCCGTGGTCGTCGATCAGCACCGGTACTTGGGCGTTGGGGTTCAAGGCCAGGAATTCGGCTGACTGGGTGGGCTTGAAGCCGATGCCCCAATCTTCGCGCACGTAGTCGATGCCCAGTTCCTGGCAGGTCCAGAGCACTTTGCGCACGTTGATGGAGGACGTGCGGCCGAGGATTTTCAGTGAGTGTCCCATGGTGCTTCCCTGACGATGGAGAGCGGTCAATCTAGCAGGGGCAGGACTTTACGGCGATATCTTAAGTGGGCACGGACAACCTGTGGGAGCGGCGGTGCGACGATTCGACTTGCTCGCGAAGGCGGTGGGTCAGTTAGCCCATTTGTGGCTGATACGCCGCCTTCGCGAGCAAGCCCGCTCCCACATTTTTGACCGAGCAGGGCTTTAGGTGCGCGGTGTTTGCTGGTCCATGGCTTTGCCGACCATCAGCACTGACAACTCGCTCAGTTGATGAATGGCCAGGGCCACGTCGCGGTGTTTGCCGGTGAGGTCATTGGACAGGTCGAGCAGCAAGGTGCTGACAGAGCACACGGTTTCGTAGCTGTTGATCAGCAGGGATTCGATGGGTGTGTCGGGTGTAATGGAGAAGAGTGTAGTTGGCGGTTTTTCAGTTTTTTTGATCATTTGAGCATCCTGGAATAGGCCGCCGCCGGATCGCTACTAAACGAAGGGTGGCAGCTGTACGCAGGTTAGTAGACCGGTGGACACTCAAAGCCGGCGCACCCGAAGGTGCCCTACGCACAGCCGCCATCAAACTCAGATGAGGCTTATGCACTGAGAGTGTCCAGAAGTTGGGCTACTAAACCCGATCGCCGAGAAATTCAGCGACCAACCAACCTTAAAGACCACCCCCCAAGCGCACAAGCCGGCGGATTCTGACGTAAGCGTAGGCAACCGGGCAAGGCGCTTACGGCAATGTCAGCCTCGTCCTACAACCTTCCCACACCACTCCGATCGTTCCCACGCTCCCGCGTGGGAATGCAGCCCAGGACGCTCTGCGTCCAAAGCGTGACGCAGAGCGTCACAAGAGGCATTCCCACGCAGAGCGTGGGAACGAGCACGTTACGTGCTTTCGCGCACCTGCAATTCAAACCCCATATCCACCACCGGCTTGGCAATCTTGTTCCCCGCCATGATCGTCAACAAATGCTCCGCCGAGCGCCGCCCGATCGCTTCCCGTGGCGTGCTGATACTGCTCAAACGCGGCACCATGAAAGACGATGCAGGCAAATCATTAAAGCCCAGCACCGCCACGCGCTCCGGCACGTTGATGCCGTGGCGCATGGCCTCCAGCAGCGCGCCTTGGGCCAGGTCGTCGTTACCAAAGAAAATCGCGTCCACATCCGGATGCGCCGCCAGCAGCTGCAAAAACAATTCGCCACCCAATCCCACGGAGGAGGGGCGCGGCGTCAGCAGTTCCAGCGCCGGGTCGTACATGCCCGCCTGCTGCAGGGCACGGCGGAACCCTTCACCGCGCAGCAACGTGCGCTGGTCCAACTGCGCGCCGATATACGCCAGGCGCTTGCGCCCACGGGAGAGCAAATGCGCTGCCGCTGTTTCGCCTGCACTCAGTTGCGAAAACCCCACGCAATTCACGCCCGCATTCGGGTCCAGATCCATCATGTACACACAGGGCACGTTGCTGGCCTCGACCATCCGCCGTGCGCTTTCAGTGCGGTCAAACCCGGTCAGCAGCAAACCGCGTGGCTGGTAGGCCATGTAGTTGCGCAGCAGGTTCTCTTCTTCATCACGCGAGTAGTGCGAGTTGCCGATCAGCACTTCAAAGCCCTTGGGCCGCAGCACTGCGTGGATGGCTTCGAGGGTTTCGATAAACAACAGGTTGGACAGCGACGGCACGATCACCACCACCGAATGGCTTTGCGCCGAGGCCAGGGCGCGGGCGGCGGGGTTGACGACGTAGTTGAGTTCGGCGGCGGCCCGTTGCACTTTTTCCACCAGCTCGGTAGCCACCGTGCTGACGCCACGCAGTGCGCGGGAGGCGGTAATCGGGCTGACGCCCGCCAGGCGCGCCACTTCATTGAGGGTCGGGCGACCGGTGGTGCGTAATTTTTTATCGTTCTTGGAGGTCATCAGGCTGTTGCCAAACAAAAATCGAGGCACTAAGGTAGCGCTGTCTCCAAACAGCTGCAAATACTTGAACGTTGGGTTGCCTGATCCTGTTCAAACGGTTGGAGAGGATGCACGCGTCACTCCATAAAAATGACAAGTCGGCGCGGGAAAAGCCTGTTTTTGCACTAGCCTTACAGCGTGCAAAGGTAGCGCTATCTGCGTCCTGAGGTGTTTCATGAGTCAACCTGTTACCGCCCTGGTCATCATGGGTGTTTCCGGCTGTGGCAAGTCCAGCGTCAGCGAAGCCCTGTGCCGCCTGAACGGCGCCACCGCCATTGAAGGCGACAGCTTTCACCCTGCCGCCAACATCGAAAAGATGAGCGCCGGCCACCCCCTCAACGACGACGACCGCGCCGGCTGGCTCGACATCCTCTGCGATGAACTGCGCCGCTCGCTCAAAGCCGGCGAGCATCCGGTGCTCACCTGTTCAGCGCTTAAAAAGAAATACCGCGACCACCTGCGCGAAGCCGCGCCGGGCCTGGGCTTTGTGTTCCTGGAGCTGACCCGCGCCGTGGCCGCTGACCGCGTGTCCCATCGCCCCGGCCATTTTATGCCCGCCAGCCTGATCGACAGCCAGTTCGCCACCCTTGAATCGCCCGTGGGCGAGCCGCTGACCCTGGCGCTCAACGCCAGCGAAGACAGCGTCGAGGACTTGGCCGAGCAAACCCATGCCTGGTGGCTGCAACACGGCTTTGAACCTACTCATTAATTTTTTGCCGGAAAAGGTAGCGCTACCCCCGGCGAAACATTCAATACCCGCTTTAATAACAACAACAAACAGGAGAGACCCCCCATGTTTGGCATGTCCCACGAGTCCTACCTGCTGCTAGACGCAGTGGTCACAATCATCGGGTTGATCGTTCTGATCACCCAGTTCAAGGTGCACCCGTTCATTGCACTGATCATCGCGGCCGGCTTCCTCGGCCTGACCTCGGGCATGCCCGTGGACAAGATCATCAAGGCGTTCCAGGACGGTTTTGGCGGCGTGCTCGGGTTTGTCGGCATCATCCTCGCGCTGGGCACGATGCTCGGCAAAATGATGGCCGAATCCGGCGGTGCCGATCAGATCGCGCAAACGCTGATCCGCGCCTTCGGCAAAGAGAAAGTCCAGTGGGCCATGATGTTTGCCGCGTTTCTGGTGGGCATCCCGCTGTTCTTCGAGATCGGCTTTGTACTGCTGATTCCGCTGGTGTTTATCGTCGCGCGCCGTACCGGCGTGTCGCTGATCAAGATCGGCATCCCGCTGCTCGCAGGCCTCTCGGCGGTACACGGCCTGGTGCCACCACACCCTGGCCCGCTGCTGGCCATCGGCGTGTTTGGCGCGGACATCGGCAAAACCATCCTGTACGGCCTGATCGTCGCACTGCCGACCGCCATCATTGCCGGGCCGATTTTCGGTACGTTTATTGCCAAGTACATTCCGGGCAACCCGTCCCAGGAACTGGTCGACCAACTGGCCCGCGAGCCGGAATCCAAAAGCCTGCCGAGCTTCAGCATCACCCTGATCACCGTGCTGCTGCCGGTGTTCCTGATGCTGCTCAAAACCTTCGCCGACGTCGCGCTGCCGGACGGCCACGCCATCCGCAACTGGATGGACATGATCGGTCACCCGATCACCGCGTTGCTGCTGGCATTGCTGTTGTCGCTGTACACCTTTGGCCATCGCCAGGGCATTCACTCCAAGCAAATTCTCAAGCTGCTCGACGCCAGCCTGGCGCCGACCGCTGCGATCATCCTGATCATCGGCGCCGGTGGTGGTTTCAAGCAGATGCTGGTGACCAGCGGCGTGGGTGACGTGATCGGCCATATGGCAGTGAACGCGCAGATCAACCCGATTCTGCTGGCGTGGCTGGTGGCGGCGGTGATTCGTGTGGCCACAGGCTCTGCGACGGTGGCGACCATTACCGGCGCAGGCATTGTGGTGCCGGTGGTGGGCATGATTCCAGGGGTTAACCGTGAGCTGCTGGTGTTGGCGACGGGGGCGGGTTCGTTGGTGTTGTCTCACGTCAACGATGCGGGGTTCTGGCTGGTGAAGCAGTACTTCAATATGACCGTGGTCGAGACGTTCAAGACCTGGACGGCGATGGAGACCATTCTGTCGGTGGTGGCGCTGATCTTTATCATGCTGCTGTCGTTGGTGGTGTAATCACTGACTGATCGTTCCCACGCTCCGCGTGGGAATGCCTCTTGTGACGCTCTGCGTCACGCTTGGGGACGCAGAGCGTCCCGTGCTGCATTCCCACGCGGAGCGTGGGAACGATCATTGCGCCTCAGGCTTTAGTGACTAACCCATCCGCTCGGAACATCCCGCGAATCCCGCGCACCGCCTGGCGAATCCGGTCCTGGTTTTCGATCAGCGCAAAGCGCACATGATCATCCCCATACTCACCAAAGCCGATTCCCGGCGACACGCACACCTTCGCCTCCAGCAGCAGCTTCTTGGCAAATTCCAGCGAGCCCATGGCCGCATACTGCTCAGGGATCTTGGCCCAGACGTACATTGATGCCTTGGGGTTTTCCACCATCCAGCCCAGTTCATGCAGGCCTTTGACCAGCACGTTACGGCGCTGGCGATACTGTTCGGCAATGTCTTTCACGCACTGCTGATCGCCTTCCAGCGCCGCAATCGCCGCCACTTGCAGCGGGGTGAAGGTGCCGTAGTCGTGGTAGCTCTTGATCCGCGCCAGGGCGTTGACCAGTTCCGGGTTGCCGACCATAAAGCCGATGCGCCAGCCGGCCATGTTGTAACTCTTGGACAGGGTGAAAAACTCCACCGCAATGTCCTTGGCGCCCGGCACTTGCATGATCGAGGGGGCTTTCCAGCCGTCGTAGACGATGTCCGCGTAGGCCAGGTCGTGCACCACCAGTACGTCGTACTGTCTGGCCAGGGCGATCACGCGTTCGAAGAAGTCCAGTTCCACGCACTGCGCGGTGGGGTTGGACGGGAAGCCGAGGATCATCATCTTCGGCTTGGGGATCGAGCCACGAATCGCCCGTTCCAGCTCGGCGAAAAAATCCACGCCCGGCACCAGCGGCACCGAACGCACCTGGGCGCCGGCAATCACGGCACCGTAGATGTGAATCGGGTAGCTCGGGTTCGGCACCAACACCGTGTCGCCCTGGTCGAGGGTGGCCAGCATCAAGTGCGCCAGGCCTTCCTTGGAACCGATGGTTACGATGGCTTCCGTTTCCGGATCGATATCCACTTCGTAGCGGTCTTTGTACCAGCGCGAAATGGCCCGGCGCAGACGCGGAATGCCTTTGGAAGTGGAATAACCGTGGGTGTCTTCACGCTGGGCGACGGTGACCATTTTTTCCACAATGTGTGGAGGCGTGGCGCCGTCAGGGTTACCCATGCTCAAGTCGATGATGTCTTCGCCGCGCCGACGCGCAGCCATCTTCAGCTCGGCAGTGATATTAAAAACGTAAGGGGGGAGTCGATCTATGCGCGCAAAGCGGCGCGGCGAACCTTGGTCTGCCATTGTTGCCTCGAGGTACGTAAGCGCCCGGAACCGTCCGAGCGACGTCGGCCACTGCGGTGGCCTGCGGGGCAGACAATACGGTCGATGATGGCCAGTTGTCCAGATGCGTAGGAAAAATTTCTACTTGGAGTAAGGCGTGGATATGCCCCTATACTCGACGCGGGTTTGTTCCCTCATAAGAAGGAGACTGTTCGTATGGATCAGCAGACAAAACAACCGTTAGAGCCACGCATGGAAGCCGGTAAAGCCTTGGTAATCGCCGGGGTACAAGGGCGTTATTCGAAGGCCACAGTGGGTGATATCCCAAAGCTGTGGGATTTGTTCAACACTTGCGTCAAAGACATCAAAAAGCGCGTCGGGGGCGTGACCTATGGTGTGTGCCATAACCCCCACCATGGCGAATTCGACTACATGGCCGGGGTTGAAGTCCCGACTAAAAGCGACGTGCCGAGCAACTTCGAGTTCATCGAAATTGCGCCGCTCAACTATGCCGTGTTCCCACATTACGGGCCGGTGCAGGCACTTGAGCAAACCTACGAACGCATCATGTTCGAGTGGTTACCGCACTCGGGCTACAAGGTGATGGGCGCGGATTTCGAGCGCTACAGCGCCGATTTCGACGCGCACAAGGGCACGGGGACGGTGGAGATCTGGCTGCCGGTTGGCGAAAAGGGCTGACGGCGGTGCTGTCGGCACCGGTAAATCGGTGCCGACTGAGGTATCAATACAAGGTGCTTCGGACTTCGTGGGGCAGGCCGTAGAGGGTTTCGAGTTGTTCGAGGGTTGTCAGCATAGTCACCACCTTGTCCTTGGATGAGTACAGAAGCATTCAGCCACCGAAGCTCTGCTGGTAGCTCTGAGCGGATTGTCGAATGGCTTTTGCAACGTCAGGCGCTAACCGACAGTATTCGTCTTCGCGCTTGAGCACGACCTCAAGGGTTTGCAGCAGTGCCTGAATACGCGCCTCAGGTTTTTCGATCTCGCAGGTTTTTGCAAACTCAAGGATGCCCAAACGTGAGGCAAATATTGATTTGTTGCCGGACAGGTCCAGCGCAAGTGTGTCTTCAGGGATATAGGCGGTGGTATTCACGATGTCGTAAGCCGGGGCCAGGCGCGCGTCAAATTTAATCGGGTCACTGTAGAGCACACCGAAGTTTTTCAGGTGAGCATCGCCATTTCCCACGATGCAACTCAAAGCCACGCTATCGAACAATTGGTCCAACGAGCTGCGTTGGTTTTCCGGTGAGCAAAACGCGCGTACAGCCTTGGCGATGGCGGCATAGCTCTTGGTGTATTTCTGTTCGGCAGACAGGCCCATCAGTGTGGTCATATCTTCGAAACCCAGCGGGTTGAGCTGCGCGTCGCGATCAAAGCGCCGCATGATGAAAAGCTTATGGTTTTGCGACAGATAAAACGGCGGCACGGGCAGGCCTGCATCCCGCGCAATAGACATGCACAGGTATTCATTGATGGCCAAGCCCGGAAACTCATCACGCCCGCTCTTGATAATCAGGTCGTTGGTTTTAGAGGTGAATTTGTGCTCGGGAGTTTGAGGTTTTTCTGGCACCAGCACTTTGGGCTGCACGCCAGAAATGCCCGCTCGCAGAATGTAACGGTCCACCAAGTCGGCGAACAGGTCTTGCGCTCCGTCCCACGCGAGAATTTCTGCCAGGCTCTCTCCGTTTGCGGGCGGACCGTTGCGTTGAATTAGTTCGTTTATCTGATCGGAAATCACGAAAACCCGGCCAATCGGTGCACTGCTACCTGATAAGGCCAGTAACAGCATCGGGTCCACTTTTACCGTTTTAGCCAGACGGTTACGCAATTGTTCCAGTACGTAGCCTTCGGGCAAATTCATTTGAAAGATTGGATGCAATTCGCGGCGGCGATATTCTTCTGCGCGCACGGGCATGGTAAGGCTGATAGCGCTTTGGGCCTGTGCCTTAGCGTCGTAGCGAAACAGGTAATCATCAGCGCCCACCATTACGCTGCCGCTGTCGCCTTGAGGCGTATGAACGCTAAGAGCGGGGCTATTCATTGAACAAGTCCTCTAACTCTTCAAGTGTCGGCAGGGTCACTGGCACTAATTTGACCTCACTGCCCAGGGCGGCGATCACGCGAGCATAGGCATTCATGGAAACAGAGAGGCTGCCCTTCTCGATTTCGATCAGTTTTTGCCGGGTAACGCCCGCAAGTTTCGCCAAGTCCGCTTGTGTATAGCCACGGTTGAGGCGCATGGAGCGAACTTGTTGGCCTAAGCGTTGGGTGATAATCGAAGTGTCCATGTCACGTATTCATTACTTTTGATTGTTTAAGTCATATATACGTTACATTTTTAAGCTGTCAATGCTATCCCGACCAAACACCCAACTCAACCTACGCTCATACCCGACCCGCCCCTTATACGCCTCCCCGCTGTCCACCCAGCCAGCCGCCAGATACAACCCCATCGCCGCCACATTGTCCGTGTCCACCGACAACTCCAGCGCCTTGATCTGCGGCCACGCCTGCAGGGCCACGGCCGGCAATGCTTGCAGGCAGGCTCTGCCAAACCCGCGCCCTTGCTGATGCCGGTCCACCTGCAACGCGTGCAGCGTTGCGCTGTGTTCATCGGCCCAATGGGGCAGGCAGGGCGGGCGTTTGAGCAGCAGGAAGGCCACGGGCGTTTCGTCGGCCAGCAGCGCAAAACCTTTGATCGCGCCGGGCTTGGGGTTGACCAGCAGGCTGTTGAGCGCGCAGTAGATATCGCCGGAATACGCCAGTTGCTCGGGATGTACTTGCAGGGTGTCGAGCTGCTGTTTTTGCACAAGGCTCAGCGTCTCATAGGTGACGAGGCGGGTTTCCATCGGGGGCGCATCCGAAATCCTACAAAGAGGCGGGGATTCTAGCGGGTTTGGCGTAGGCGAAATTATTTTTCAACGGTGTGTCGATTTGCCCAAAGCCCATTCGACTAGGGGTGTCCTTTGTGATTTCCAACCCCCAGGAGTATCGCCATGAGCACTGCAATCAACACCCTGATCGAGCAATGGAAACAAGCCGTACTTGATCGTGATATCGACAAAATTGTCAGCTATTACGCCGACGATATCGTCTCGTTCGATGCCGTCACCGCACTGCAATTCAAAGGCAAGGCCGCCTACCGCGCCCATTGGGAAGAATGCATGAAGCACTGCCCCGGCCCGGGCATTTTCGAGTTTCATGAGCTGCATATCGTCGAGGCACCCGACAGCGCGTTTGCCCACTGGCTGGCGCACTGCGGCGGCGCCGGGCCGGACGGCGTGGTGAAGGCGTGCTGGATGCGCGTGACCGCCGGTTACCGGCGCATCAACGGGCAGTGGAAGGTGGTGCATGAGCACTGGTCGGCGCCGTTCGACATGGAAAGCGGCACGGCATTGTTCGACCTGAAACCTTGACCGCCACGAACTATAGTCAGTAGTCCGAAAACGGAGAGCGCCATGAAATACCTCTGCCTGATCTACAGCAACGAAGCGGTGTTGCACACCTCGCCCGACAGCCCGGCGGACCCGGAGTGCTTTGCCTACGCCGAGGCCGTCCAGGCCAGCGGCCGCATGCTCGCCGCCGAGCCGCTGGAGTCGGTGAGCAGCGCCACCACCGTGCGCATGCGCAACGGCAAGCTGTCGATCACCGACGGGCCGTTTGCCGAAACCAAGGAGCAGCTCGCCGGGTTTTACCTGATTGAGGCCAAGGACCTGAACGAAGCGCTCCAGGTCGCTGGCGGCATACCGGCGGCCCGGGTCGGCAGTGTGGAAGTGCGCCCCGTGCGTCAATTGAATCTCTGAACACAATAATCACAAGAAGGAGGTTTACCCATGAATACCCAACCCGCTGAATTTGAACTGTCCATCAGCCGTTTGATCGACGCACCGCCAAGCAAGGTATTTCGCGCCTGGACCACGCCCGAGTTGTTGCAGCAATGGTGGGGCCCACACGGCATGACCACGCCGGAGTGCGAAATGAACCTGTGGGTCGGTGGCCTGTTTCGCACCTTGATGCGCGCGCCGGATGGCGCCGAGTACCCGACTTCTGGCGTGTTCCTGGAAATCGAGGCGCCGAGCCGGCTGGTGTTTACCGATGCCTATGCGCCGGGCTGGGTCCCGTCCGGCAAGCCGTTCATGACCGCCGAAGTAACCTTCGAAGCCGTCGACGGCAAGACCCGCTACACCGCCCGCGCCAGGCATTGGAGCGAAGCCGACAAACAGGCCCACGAAGCCATGGGTTTTCATGACGGCTGGGGCCAGAGCCTCGACCGCCTGGTGACGCTGGTGACCCAGGGCATGCCCGATTGACCCCGCAGGTCGAGACGATTTACCGCAGCGAATCACGCCGCGTACTGGCGACGCTGATTCGCTTGCTGGGTGATTTCGACTTGGCTGAAGAGGCGCTGCACGAGGCGTTTTTAATTGCCGTGCAGCGCTGGCCGCAAGACGGTGTGCCGGACAATCCAAGGGCCTGGCTGGTCTCCACCGGCCGCTTCAAAGCCATCGACCGCCTGCGCCGTCAGGCACGTTTCACCCCGTTATTACAGGAGCAGGCCGACACGCTGGAAGCGGCTGAATGGAGTGAGGAAGACGTGGAAGACGACCGCCTGCGCCTGATCTTCACCTGCTGCCACCCGGCGCTGGCCCCCGACGCCCAGGCGGCGCTGACCTTGCGCGAGATCTGCGACCTCACCACCGAAGAAATCGCCCGCGCCTTTCTGGCCACGCCCACCACCATCGCCCAGCGCATCGTGCGCGCCAAGGGCAAGATCCGCGAAGCGAAAATCCCCTACCAGGTGCCAACCCTGGACGCGTTGCCCGAGCGTCTGGGCAGCGTATTGCGCGTGGTTTACCTGGTGTTCAACGAGGGCTATTCGGCATCCATGGGCGCCGACCTCACCCGCGAAGACCTGACCCGCGAAGCTATTCGTTTGGGGCGCTTGCTGCTGGAGTTGCTGCCCGAACCGGAAGTCATGGGCCTGCTGGCGCTGATGCTGCTGCACGAGTCGCGCCGAGCAACGCGCACCTCGGCCGACGGTGAGTTGGTGTTATTGCATGAACAGAACCGCGCAGTGTGGGACGCGTCCTTGATTGCTGAAGGCTGCGCATTGGTGGAGCAGGCGTTGAATACACGGCGGTTTGGCCCGTACTGCCTGCAAGCAGCGATTGCGGCGGTGCATGCCGAAGCGCCCCAGGCTGAGGACACGGACTGGCTGCAAATTGTCGGGCTTTACGATGTGTTGCTGCGCGAAGTGCCGTCGCCGGTGATCGAGCTGAACCGGGCGGTGGCGGTGGCGATGGGGCAGGGGCCATTGGCGGGGTTGCAATTGGTGGAGGGCATTTTGCAGCGTGGGGATTTGCTGGATTACCACCTGGCGCATTCGGCACGCGGGGAGTTTTGCCGGCAGTTGGGGCGGGTTGAAGATGCGCGGGAAGCCTACGAAAAAGCCCTCACGCTCACCCAGCAAATTCCAGAGAAACGCTTTATAGAGCGGCGCCTGGCCGAACTCAAATCTCCCGGATAGGCGCAGGGCAAACTGTGGGAGCGAGCAAGCCCGCTTCCACAGTTTTGATCTTCATTGTTTGGAGGTCATCACTCCAGCATCTTGCCCAGCAACCAACTCCCCGCCGGCCCCGGTGGGTGGTGCCTTGACCACAGCGCATCCACCGCCACCGAGCGCGGCCAACTGCGGGCTTTGAGTTCGACCAGGTGGTCGCCGCCAAAACGCTCCACCAACCAGCGCGGAATCGGGGCCCAGCCAAACCCCAGCTGCGCCATCTCCATCAGCATCAAGTAACTGGGCGCCGACCACACCCGCCCGCTCGGGCGGGTTTCGGTCGGGTTGATGATGCTGGCCAGGCGCAATTCGCGGTGTTGCTGCAAGGTCTGCGCCGGGATGTTCTTCAGCTTGGCCAGCGGGTGCGTAGGCGCCGCGAACAGGGCAATTTCGGTACGTTCTTCGACCGGCGCGCCGGTCAGGTCGGGCGGGTAAGTGTCTTGTTTTTCGATAAACGCAATCTGCGCCCGGCCGCTTTGCACCAAGGCGATCAGGTCTTCGCATTCGGCGATCAGGCATTCCAGCTCAAGGTCCGGGTGGCGCTGTTCAAAGGCCTTGAGGGCGACCTCAAAGCGGTCGGACTGGTAAGTATCGGACATGGCGATGGTCAGCTTGGGTTCAAGGCCCTGTGACAACTGACTGGCCGCCAACTCCAGGCGGCTGCTGGCCTCCAGTACCTGCTCGGCGCGCAGCAACAACACATGCCCGGCGGGCGTAAGCGTCGGCTTGCGGCTGCTGCGATCAAACAGCAGCACATCCAGGTCAATCTCCAGGCTCGCCACGGCCGCGCTGACGGTGGACTGGCTTTTACCCAGCTTGCGAGCTGCCGCTGAAAAAGAGCCCTGGGTAGCCGCCTGCACAAACGCCTGCAGCACTTCATTGGAGGCCATGACTATCGCCTTTATCGATGGTTATTAGTTATGAAGTATCGAGTCAAAGGGTAATCATGGCAACCATCGTCACTCAAGGAGCCGGGTCATGAACCCTACCAAGTCGATTACTGAACGTGTGTGCCAGGCCATTGGTTTTGAAGGGCTGGCCTTATTGATCTGTACACCCTTGCTGGTGTGGATCACCGGCCGGCCGGCCCTGGAAATGGGCGCGGTGACCCTGGGCATCAGCCTGTTGGCGCTGAGCTGGAACGTGATTTTCAACAGCCTGTTCGACCGCCTCAAGGCCCGCCTGCACTGGCCCGACGGCGGCAGGACCCGCGTGGTGCATGCGCTGTTGTTCGAAGGCGGCCTGATCATCCTGGCGGTGCCGTTGATTGCCGCAGTGATGAAGATCAGCCTGTTGCAAGCCTTCGTCCTCGACATCGGCGTGCTGTTGTTCTTCCTGCCGTACACCTACGTGTACCACTGGGGTTATGACGTGCTGCGGGAAAAATTCGTACAGTCCCGTGTACCTAGCCAAGCTTGAGCGAGGCCACAAACGCCAGAAATGCCCGCACCTTGGCGGCGGGCAAATGCCGCGACGGGTAATAGGCGTACAACGGGAAACGCTCGTCCGGCCAGTCGGGAAACAACTCCACCAGGCTGCCGGCCTTGATCGCCGAGTCCAGGCCGAGGTCGAGCATCTGCGCCACGGCATGCCCGTGTTCACACACGCTGTACAAGGTGCTGGCGTCGTTAACCACCAAGCGGCCGCTGGTGCGCACCATCACTTGCTCGCCGGGGCGATGGAATTCCCAGGCAAACGGGCGACCGGTTTGCGAGTCGCGAAAATCCAGGCACATGTGCCCGGTTTCCAGGTCTTGCGGGATCGTGGGTCGGCCGTATTGCTCAAGGTAAGCGGGGGAGGCCACGGTGAGCACGCGCACTTCCATCAGCTTGCGGGCGATCAACGAGGACGCCTGCGGGATGCCGAAGCGAATGGCCAGGTCAAAGCCGTCGGCCACCAGGTCGCCGAGTTGGTCGCGGGTGTGCAGGTCCAGTTGCAGTTGCGGGTATTGGCGCATGAAGTCGCCGAGTACCGGGCCGAGTACCAGTCGCGAAAAATACGGGTCGATGTTCACCCGCAAACGCCCGCGCACGGTGAGGGCGCTGTCGGCCGCCGAATCGGCAGCCTCTTGCAGCCCGGCCAACAGCGGGGCGATTTGCTGGTAGAAACGTCGCCCCTCGTCGGTCAATTGCACCGAGCGGGTGGTGCGGTCGAACAGGCGAATACCGAGGCGTTTTTCCAGGCGGGAAATCGCCCGGCTGACCCCCGAAGGCGTCATCTCCAGGCTGTTGGCGGCGCGGGCAAAGCTGCCGCTGTCGACCACGGCGGCCAATACACCCATGCCGCCGGCCAAGCCTGGATCAAAACTCATCGGTGATTGCCCGTCAGTGATCTGAAGGCATTGATGCTAGCGCAGAATGCTTACAGAAACATGCCGCCCGACGCTTCGATGCGCTGCCCGGTGATCCAGTTGCTGCCATCGGCCAGCAGAATCGAAATCGCACCGCCGATATCGTCCGGCAAGCCGGCACGGCCCAGGGCGGTGTTGTCGGCCACCATCGCATTCAGCTGTGGGTTATCGCGCACTGCGCCGCCGCTGAAATCGGTGGCAATCGCGCCGGGTGCCAGGGTGTTGACGGTGATACCACGCGGGCCGAGTTCTTTGGCCTGATAACGCGACAGCACTTCCACGGCGCCTTTCATCGACGCATAGGCGGCGTAGCCAGGCAGGCTGAACCGCGCCAGGCCGCTGGAGATGTTGATGATGCGCCCGCCATCGCTGATCAGCGGCAGCAGTTTCTGGGTGAGGAAAAACGGCGCCTTGAAGTGAATGGCCACCAGTTTGTCGAACTGCTCTTCGGTGGTGTCGGCAAAGCTTGCGTGAGCGCCGATGCCCGCGTTGTTGATTAGAAAGTTGAAATGTTGCTGGGCGAAAACGTCCTTGAGCACCGCAGCGATTTGCCCGACGAAAGCCTCGAAGCTGCCGCTCTGGCTGACATCCAGTTGCAGCATGGCGGCGCGGCCGCCCAGCGCTTCAACCTGTGCTACTACCGCTTGGGCTTCGGTGGCGGCGCTGTGGTAGGTGCCGATGATATCCACGCCCTGGGCGGCGAGGTGCAAAGCGGCGCTTTTGCCAAGGCCACGGCTGGCGCCGGTGATGAGTGCGATTTTACGAGTCATGGGCTAGTCCTCAGGGGTGATCAGTGGGACTGAGTGTATTTGTCCGCCCATAACGTGATAAACAAGCTGATATCGGAATCACTGGTCGGATAAGGCGAACAATCCCATGAACAAACTGGAGCTGCTGCGCACTTTCGTGCGCGTCACCGAGCTGTCGAGTTTCACCCAGGCCGGCGAGAGCCTGGGCCTGCCGCGCTCCACCGTGTCCGAGCATGTGCAGGCGCTGGAAACGTTGCTGGGCGCGCGCCTGTTGCAGCGCACCACGCGCACCGTGCAAGCCACCCAGGACGGCCGTGTGCTGTATGAGCGCAGCAAGGATTTGCTCGCGCACATGGAAGAGCTCGAAGGCCTGTTTCGCCAGGACGAAGCGCAATTGGCCGGGCGCATTCGGGTGGACATGCCCAATGCCATGGCGCGCGGCGTGGTGATGCCGCAGCTCCCTTCGTTTATGGCGCGCCACCCGCTGGTGGAGATGGAAATCAGCAGTTCGGATCGCCAGGTCGACGTGATTGCTGAAGGCTTTGATTGCGTGGTGCGCGTGGGCGCGCAGCCCGACCAAAGTGTGGTTGCACGCAAGGTCTGCAGCATGCCGATGGTCAACTGCGTAAGCCCCGCGTACCTGCAACGTTATGGCGTGCCCGAGACCCTTGCCGACCTGGCGCAGCATCAACTGGTGCACTACGTGCGGCCGCTCGGTGCGCGCTCGGCCGGGTTTGAATTCCTGCAAGGCAACAAGGTGCAGCGCGTGGCCATGGCCGGGCGCGTGACCGTCAGCAGCACCGATGCCTACCAGGCGGCGTGTCTCGGCGGTTTGGGGATTATCCAGGTGCCGCTGCTTGGCGTTCGCGAATTATTGGCCAGGGGCGAGTTGGTTTCGGTGTTGGCGGACTACCTCGCGCCGCCCCTGGACGTTTCCATGCTCTACGCCGGCCAGCGGCATTTGCCGTTGCGGGTGCGGGTGTTCATGGAGTGGCTGGCGGCGACCTTGCAGGCGCGTATTTAACGCCGCGCCGACAACTGCTGCGGCGCCAGGAAGGCGTCGTGGAAGTAGTCACGGAACGCCTGCATCGCCGGGGTAAATGCGCGCTCGCGGTGCCAGGCCAGGCCGACGCTCATGGGCGTGACCGGGTCGGTAACGGTCAGGGTTTCGATACGCTTGCCTTCCAGCGACCATGGCCGGTGCACCAGGTCCGACAAAATCGCCACGCCGCTGCCATTGGCGACCATGCTGCGCACCGCCTCCACCGAACTGGTGCGCAACCGCACGTTCGGCGTTTGCCCGGCCTGTTCCCAGTAACGCATGGCACTGTGCTCGGCTTCGTCGACGGTCAGCAGGATGTAAGGCTCTTGCGCCACATCCGCCAGGCTCACGGCACCGCGTTCGCACAACGGGTGATGGCTGGGCAGCCACAGTCGGCGTTCGGAGTTGAACAGGATTTCCGAGACGATATCCGCGTGAGTCAGGTTGGCGGTGAGCACCACGGCCATGTCGAACTGGCCGTCGAGCAGGCCGTGTTCGATGGCCTGGCGCTCCTGCTCGAAGACGTCGATGGTCACGTCCGGGTGCCAGTGTTGCATGCGTTGCAGGTGATGGGGCAGGAAGTAACCCAACACCGTGTAGCTGGCCGCTACGCGCAATACGCCGCTGGCGCGGTAGTCGGGCAGCGGGCTGTTGAGGGCGTCATCCACGCTGCGCACGATCACATAGGCGCGGTTGAGAAAGTGCCGCCCGGCGTCGGTGAGGTTCATGCCCTGGGCCGAGCGCACGAACAGTTGCACGCCAAGCATCGCTTCCAGCTCCTTGATCGCGGTGGTCACCGCCGACTGGGAGATGTTCAGGTGAATGGCGGCCTGGGAAATCTGGCCGATTTCGGCGGTGGCGACGAAGTAGCGCACTTGGCGCAAGGTCAGGGACATGGATTTCTCCGATCGTTCCCACGCTCTGCGTGGTAACGCCTCTTGTGACGCTCTGCGTCACGCTTTGGGACGCGGAGCGTCCTGGGCTGCATTCCCACGCGGAGCGCGGGAACGATCTTTGGGTATCTGTTTTTCAGAAGATGGGTCATCTGATAATAGATCTTCCCAAGGGGTCAAGCCCCAGCCTACTTTCAGCCATCACCTTTTGGCGGAGCAACCTCGATGCAGGCAGTGGATTTCAATTCGGACATGGGCGAAGGCTTCGGCCCCTGGACCATCGGCGATGGCGTCGACTTTGACCTGATGGCCTATATCAGCTCAGCCAATATCGCTACCGGCTTCCACGCCGGCGACCCCGGCACCATGCGCCGCACCGTCGAACGCGCCAAGCAACTGGGCGTAGGCATCGGCGCGCATCCGGGCTTTCGTGACCTGGTGGGTTTCGGCCGTCGGCACATCAATGCACCGGCCCAGGAACTGGTGGACGACATCCTTTACCAACTCGGTGCCCTGCGCGAAATCGCCCGTGCCCAAGGTGTGAGCTTGCAACACATCAAGCCCCACGGCGCGCTCTACATGCACCTGGCCCGCGATGAAGAAGCGGCGCGGCTGCTGGTGCAGAACCTGCAAATCATCGAGCCGACGCTGTTGCTCTATTGCATGCCCAACTCGGTGATCTGGCGCCTGGCCAAGGAACTCGGGCAACCGGTGGTGCGCGAGTTTTACGCTGACCGTGAGTACGATTTGAGCGGGTCCATTGTGTTTACCCGCAATGTGCGTGCACTTGACCCCGCAACCGTTGCGGCGCGTGTTCTGCGTGCGTGTCAGACCGGCCGGGTGCGAACCGTAGAAGGCGAAGACCTGTTGATCGAATTCGATTCGATCTGCCTGCACAGCGACACGCCCGGCGCGCTGGAGTTGGTGGAAGCCACTCGCGAAGCCCTGGACCAGGCTGGGATTGAAGTCAGATCACCTCAATAAGCACCCCAATAAAAAGATCGAAACAGCACTTTTTGCCTGCCTTTCTACAATGATTCCAAGAGGAACAGACATGGCTGAAACCACCCCCATCCGCTACAGCTTCGGCGGTGATGAACACCTGTTTGCCGAGGTCAGCGACAGTATGTCCCTGCAAGCCTTTTTCAAAGGCATGGCCGTGACCCGCGCCGTAGAGCGCCTGGCGCTGGAGGGCGTGCTGGATGTGTGCCTGGCCAATGCGTCGTTCCAGATTCGCTTCGACCCCGACCGTATTGCGCCGCATGTGCTGCTCGACGCGGTGCAAAGCGCCGAAGCCCAGGCCGTGGCCGAACGCACCTTGCACACGCGCATCATCGAAATCCCGGTGCTCTACAACGACCCCTGGACCCACGAAACCCTGATGCGCTTTCGCGACCGCCATCAAGACCCCAGCGGCACCGACCTGGAATACGCTGCACGCATCAACGGCCTGGCCGATGTGGACGCGTTTATCGCCGCCCACAGCGGCGCGCCGTGGTTTGTGTCGATGGTCGGCTTTGTGGCGGGCCTGCCGTTCATGTTCCAGATGGTCGAGCGCGAGCGGCAATTGCAGGTGCCCAAGTACCTGCGCCCGCGCACCGACACGCCCAAACTGACCCTCGGCCATGGCGGCTGTTTCGGTTGCATTTACTCGGTACGCGGCGCGGGTGGCTACCAGATGTTTGGCGTAACCCCGGCGCCGATCTACGACCCGGCGCAGCAGTTGGCGTACCTCAAGGAACACATGGTGTTCTTCCGCCCCGGTGACATCGTGCAGTTCAAACCGATGGACCGCGACGCCTACGACCTGGCGGTGGCCGAGGTGGAGGCAGGGCGTTTCGACCTGCGTATCCGCCCGGTGGAATTTTCCCTCGACGCGTTTCTCGCCGACCCCATCGGCTACCCGAAAACCCTGCAGGAGGCGCTGGCATGATCAAGGTGCTCAAACCCGGCCTCGCCACCTCTGTGCAGGACCTGGGCCGTGAAGGGTATTACCACTTGGGCATTCCGCCTTCGGGCGCCCTGGATCAGTACGCGTTGAGTGCGGCCAACCATTTGGTCGGCAACCCAGCCGGTGCGGCGGGTCTGGAATGCACGCTGATCGGCCCTGAACTGGAGTTTCGCCAGGACGCATTGGTGGCGCTCAGTGGCGCGCTGATGTCGCCGCGTCTGGACGGCGAAGTGGTGCATCAGGACACCGCCTTTCAGGTCCGCGCCGGGCAGGTGCTGCGCTTTGAGTTTCCCAAGGCCGGCGCGCGCACGTACCTGGCGGTGGCCGGTGGCATTGATGTGCCGTTGGTGCTTGGCAGCCGCTCGACTTACACCCTCGGCGCGCTCGGTGGGTTTGAAGGGCGACGCTTGCAGGAAGGCGATGAACTGCCGATCGGCGAGGCCAGTGGAACAGGCCGCGCGGGCAATAGTTTGCCCATGGCCTTACGCCGTTCGGTCGGTGGCGATGTGACCTTGCGCGTGGTGCCGGGGCTGTATTACGAACGCCTGACGGATGCGGCAAAAAGCAGCTTTTTCGCTGAGCCGTGGACCGTGGGCTCCGAGGCGGATCGCATCGGCTACCGTTTCAAGGGCGGCAGTGCGTTGAGTTTTCAGCCGCGCGAACAACCGTTTGGCGCGGGGTCGGACCCTTCTAATATCGTTGACAGTTGCTACCCGATCGGTTCGATCCAGGTGCCGGCGGGGTTGGAGCCGATTGTGCTGCACCGCGATGCGGTGTCGGGTGGCGGCTACGCGATGATCGGCACGGTGATCAGTGCC
>NZ_FNOX01000026.1 GCF_900107155.1 Pseudomonas salomonii | reverse complement strand
GCCCCGAATGGCACTTACTTAACGGCTAACCGGCTGATCTGACTACAAAAAAATGAAAAAAGGCCGCCCTTGGTCTACGGTGATAGTTGCGAACACACACCACTAGAACAAGGACAGCCCGCGTGAATCGTAGACGTCAAATCGTCAGGCATCAACAGCAGCGCATTCAGCAGCACGCAAAAAACAGCAATGCCCATGCGTTCTTTAAGCTGCTAGCCGATCCGGCGCTGCTACAGCGTGTCGAGTCAGTGATGCCCAAGCATCGTCAACGGTTGTTCCCGCCGACTGAAACGCTGTCGATGTTTCTGGCTCAAGCCATGAATGCCGACCGTTCTTGTCAGAAGGCCGTGAATGATTTTTCGATCAAACGCTGCTGTGATGGGCTAAGCCCCAGCAGCGTGTACACCGGCGCTTATTGCAAAGCACGGGCGCGGTTACCGGTAGAGATGGTTTCAACATTGTTGCGCTCCACGGGATCAACGATGAGTAACAACGCGTCACCATCCTGGCGCTGGATGGGGCGTCCGGTGCGCCTCGTAGATGGCACCACGGTGACCCTGCCAGACACTGCGGCGAACCAAGCTGCCTATCCGCAATCGCGTGGTCAGAAAGCAGGACTGGGTTTCCCCATCTGCCGTTTGGTAGGAATCATTTGCCTGGCCAGCGGTGCTGTTTTAGATGCCTCGCTGGGACGTTTTCGAGGCAAAGGTGGCGATGAGCAGACGTTGCTCAGGACGATGCTCGACACTCTGAATCAAGGCGACATTGTGTTGGGCGATGCCTACTACGCAACGTACTTTTTGCTGTGCGAACTGCAACGTCGTGGGATCGACGGTGTTTTCGAACAATATGGCGCTAGGCGACGCAGTACCGACTTTCGGCTCGGGCAATCGCTGGGGCCGGAAGATCATTTGGTTGAGCTGACAAAACCTAGGAATCGACCTTCCTGGATGAGCCAAACTTATTACGACGATGCGCCTGAAACACTGACAGTACGTGAGCTGAAAACCGGCGGAAAAATCCTGGTAACCACCTTGAACTGCCCGCAGCAAGTACCCAAAGCTGGGCTCAAATCACTGTACAAAGACCGTTGGCATGTTGAGCTGGATCTGCGCAATATCAAGACAACGCTGGGGCTTGAAACGTTGAGCTGCAAGACGCCTGGCATGGCTGTAAAAGAGTTATGGGTGTATCTGCTGGCGCATAATTTGATTCGGATGATCATGGCCAAATCCGCGCTATTAGCTGATTGCTTGCCACGCGAGCTTAGCTTTAAACATAGCCTTCAATTATTCCTTGCGATGCGGCAGTACAGCTGCGACGAACAAGACGATAGGGTGCAGGATTTACTCAAGTTGATCGCTAGGAAACGTGTCGGAAACCGGCCGGGACGGATTGAGCCTCGCGCCATAAAACGAAGGCCCAAGCCTTACCCGATGTTGATGCAGACGCGCTCGGCGGCAAGGGCCGAGGTCAGGAAAAATGGACACCCGAAGAAGGTTAAGTAAGTGCCATTCGGGTCTGACCCCTCCCATCAAACCCAGATAAAATCGGGTTTAATTATATACTCAATTCCAACTTCAGCAAGAATTTTTCGAACTCTTAATACGTCTACAGCCTTTCCAGAAAAAATTCTAAACATGCCCTGCTGAAGTAAATCCCTGGACTTTAAAAAATTAGAACCGAACACCTCGGACACAGCCCTTATATGTGATTTATTTCTATAATCACCAACACAAAATACTTCATATATCTCTTCATCAACCTTAATACCGGAAATGTTCGTAGTAACTAACGACCAGTCACAAACTGAACACCTTAGCCCTTTAGTGCTGTTTTTCTCAAAACTTACCAAACCAGCGCCGCATCGCTCGCACACAACTAATGAATTAGACACTATGGCTTACCTGGATTAAAAATTTTGAACTCACCTTGCTTCGATAAGTCCGGGTAATTTGGATTCGATGGGGATCTCGGAGCAACTACCACTTTTCCATCGCCGTAGGCCCACACCAAGTTAGTTGGAGCTTTCACCGGGACCCCCATTTTATTCGCAAGACTTTGAGCAAATCCGGCATCACAAGCTCCAGTATCACAAGATAACAAACGAATCGGCTGCCCACTGTAAGCGGGGTTATTTTCGATAAGTCGAGAGACGACACGCTGATCTGCCATAATAGTTCCACTTGAAGTAACTACCTCAATCTTTTGTGTACTCCCATGAGCGATAACGTCAAAATAACCGTTCGAATCTATATCAGATCTTTTAGATACATTTTTAAAAAACTGATCGGATTCGCCCATAAAATTGGCCGCACCCGGCACCGCTTGGCCTGCTGCTGCATCAGCACCTGCGCCTTTTGCACCAACTCAAATTTTCCCTTTGAGGTGATTTCGCCACGGTACTAGCAAACCGTCCAGCAGGACTCGATCAATAACACCGTCCTCAATAGCGCCAATATAAGTAGTATCTAACTGAAACTCAAAGGAAAGACTTTCATTTTCAGATAGTTTTTTTACGGCACCTACCAGCGCCTCTACGTCATCTAGGTTTTTTGAGTCCATCTCAATAGGAAGTAGGTTTGGCGGCAAAGCCGAATAAATTTCCAAAATCCCACCTACTACTTCCGTACCACTCTCGTCTATCTCGTTAATAAAGCTTGGCGGAGTAACGCTCCATATTCTTGACGCAGCAACCTCATTCACAAGCTGCTGCACATTAGATCTAATAGACTGGTCCAAATCCTGAGCCACGTAAAAAATTAACTTTTGCTTCGCAAGCTCTAGCGGTATGGAATGCATTACTCAGCTCCTTTTTTCGGAGGGTATGCCGGGAGAGCTGACCCTGGACCGCCCGGATTATATCTAAATCCTCCTGGCATATGCGCGTCCAAATGCCGTGTATCAGGCAGTGGCACAGTAAGTGGCGAACCCTGAACATGATGCATAGGTATTCTCTCACCCTTTAGCCCTGCATCTTCAGGAAAAACTTTAACCCATGCATCGTCGACCTTCGGAGTCTTCCCTTTAGCAATCGCGGCCCGATTTTCAGTACTTAAGATTTGGCCATATCCAAGGTCATCCCAGTTATCACGTAGTACTCTCCAGTCTGCGGCATTTGTACGAACAACACCTGTCCGAGTCGTACCAGAAGTAACCACAGGCGCGGGAGGCACGACTTCACCTGCCGCTTTTGCATCGAGAGCGCTACCCTTTGCAGTCTCGACATTTCGCGCAGATGCCGCAGCATCCGCAGTAGCAGCTACCTCCTTCGCTGCAAGACTGCCAAAGCCACCCACACCTAACGCCGTACCGCCAGCCGTTGCGGCGCCAAAGGGCAACTCAACTGCTGTTAATGACAGTTCGGTACAAACAGCTGGGTTCATCGCACAGGAATTTAACAATGCAGGACCGAGCAGCACTGCTCCGGCTAAAGCTCCAACACCCGCCACGGTATAAGCAAGTGTTTCGCGACGTTCAGCATACATTTGCGCCGAGCACGCATCCGCGCTCATTCCTGCACAGTTTTGCTCCTTGTATCGCTCGTTTTCAGCGTTGACGCGCTCTTCAGCCTTTTGTTCAAGTGTCTTACCCTCAGCTAATGCACTAGCGATATCACCAAGCGAGTTGTTCTCAACCGCATTGTTGCCAGCCTTTGCACCGGCAATTGCACCGCTCAGGTCACCTCCCGCAAGTCCGCCTGCCAACCCCGACGCCAATGTCGAAAGCGCCGATACGGTCTGTCTCTGCTCCTCGCTCAAATTCTCAGTTTTAATATCCGGATACAACCGCGCCGCAATCAACTCCCCCGTACCAGCTCCCGCGGCACCGGCAACCGCCGAGTTTCCTTGGGCTTGTGCAACCACAGCACCCAATACCACGTGGGCCATGATTCGGGCGGTATCGTTACCCTGCGTTGATTGCTTGATGAGGTTCGCCAGATAGGGCGCCGACGCACCCGTAAGGGCTGACCCGATGTCCCCCCCTGCCAGTCCTTGCAAAGCTGCCGTCACCGCTTGGGCGGCGCGTTGATAATCGCCCCCAGTTCCGTACGGCTGCATCACAGTACGGGTCACCTGTGCGGCGATCTCTTTCTCCGTCGGCTGGGTATTGCCCTCACGGATAAGCTTGTCTCGCGCAGCTGCTACCGCTTCAGGATCTTTTTGAGCGTTGGCCGCGTTAATGGCACCTTGCGTGCGAACGATGTCCGATGCCTGAGTACCAATATCCGCAATCAACTGCACCTGCCGCAGGCGCTTCTGCTCTTTTTCCTTATCAAAGATCGGGCTGATGCTGCCATTGGCGTGTTCAACATCGTGGCTCAGCGTTGCAACGTCCTGCTGCTGTTTGGCAGCGTCGCGGATGTCGAGGGTGCCATTGGAAATGGCCGATGACGTGGTGCCGCTGTCACTGTCGCCATGATTGAACGCGATCAAGCTGCCGGAGGGCATATTGCTGATGAAGGCGTTCGCGCCGCTTGCGCCACTGCTGACGCTGGCGCTCTGTAACTGGCTTGTGTAGTCGGCTTTATTCTTTAAAACGCTCCAGCCGAGGGTGCCGGTGCTCAGGCGGTTTTTGTCCGCAGTAGCGGTGCTGGCGATCACGCTGCCATCGAGTTGCGTGTGGTTGCCCACATCAATCTGGTAGCCACCCTTACCGCCGAACAGGCCGGTTTGCTCCTGCACACTCTTATAGTTGGAGTCGATCTTGCTCTTGCTGATGCTGAGCGAACCACTGCCCGTCATGGTGCCAAACGTGAAACTTGCGCCACCGCTGACATCGGTTTGTTTGGACTTGTAGTCATCGGTGTCTTGCAGACTTTGCAGCGTAAGATCGCGGCCTACCGCGGCCTTGATCTGATCTGCACTGACCTGCGCACCTTTGAGGACGGTGTCTCGCCCACTGATCAGGCTGACTTGCTTGCCCGCATCCAGCGTCGTTTCCGTCCAGGTTGTGCCATTGCCCTTTTCGCTGCCGGTGCCCTTGTTCGCATTAGCAAAAATACTCAGGCCTGCACCACTGGAACCAAACCCGAGGCTAACGCCTACGGCCCCGCCGCCACTGCTGTTTTTGCCATCGAGTTTTTGTGTGTTGGCGGCTGCTTCCAGGCGGATATCACGCTCCGCTGCCAACAGCATTTCATTACCGGCCTGGAGCTTGCTGCCCTGAACACGGATGTCTCCATCTGCGCCAGGCGTGCCGTTACCGGCGGCTACAATACTGAGGTTATTGCCACTGGTGAGGCTGCTGCCTTGGCTTGCTGTCTGCTCTTGGGTCTGTTTGGAGCTGGATTTTTGCGAGCCGAGCGAGATGGCGATGCCTACAAACTGCCCGGCGTTAGCGCCGGTCATGCCGCCGTTCTGCTGCGCCGCTTGCCACGCCTGCACCCCCGTTAAACCCGCCTTCACACCCTGCAGCGCCGAGAGTCGGCCGTCGTCCTCGTTCCTGGCTTGCTTGGCGGTCTTATAAGCGGAGTCCACCGCACTGCCCACGGTGCCGGACAACGCCAGGGTCAAACCACTGGTTTTGCTTTTGGAGGTCTGCTCGCTACGGTTGTTGTTCTCGGAAGCCAGGATGCTGACATTTTGCCCAACCAGGCTGATGTCCTTACCGGCAACCACGTCAGAACCGCGAATGGTCAGGTCTTTGCCAGCCTGAATATCCACACTGCCCAGCACACTGCCGATGTTGCTGGCCCGGGTGGTTTCGGTGCTGCTGGTGAAGGTGTTCTGGTTGCTGCTTGAACCCAACGTAACGCCGATGCCGCCGCTGCTCATCAAGCCCGATTTTTTGGTCGAGGACGAATGGCTTTGTTCAAAGGTTTCCGTGGCCCCATCAATCACCACATTGCGCCCGGCAATCAGGCTGGTGGCGTTGGTGGAAACCACGTCGCTGGCGGTAGTGCCGATGTCACGGCCAGCACGCACAACCACGGTATCAGCGCTGATGGAAGAGCCCTGCTGGCTGATCTGGTTACTGCTGTCGATGCGCGTTTTCTGGCTGCTGGACAGCAACCCTTTGCTGGTTTTGGTTTTGCGGTAATAGCTGTAGTCGCTGTCTTGCGCGGCGTTCAGCGCCAGGTCATTGCCTGCGTACAGGTAGGCTTCCTTGCCGGCACTCGCACGGCTGGCGCTGACCACGAGGTCGTTGCCGGCACTCAGGGAGAGGTTCTCACCGGCAACCAGCGAGGTGCCCACTTGCTGAACGTGGTCTTCCTGGCTGGTGACCTTCTTGGAATTAAACGCCGAATGCTGTTCATTCGCCGCCGAAGCCAGGTTCACATTGCCCTTGGCTACCAGCGCCAGATCACGCGTGGCATTCAACTGGCTGCCAATGGCGCTGATGTCCCGCGCAGCCACCACCTGGAAGTCGCGACCGGCCTCGATCACGGTGCCGTACTGGGTTGCGCTGCTGCTGCGCATGTAGGTGCTGACGGCATTGGCGTTGCGTTGTTCGGCGGTGGCCAGGCTTACATCGCGCCCGGCTTGAACGCCCAGGTCGGCGCCGCTTTTGAAGGCGCCGCCGGTGCTGTTGACGTCGCGCCCGGCTTGCAGGGTGAGGGTGTTGGCGGCTTCGATGCGGGCGGCGTTGTCGACGAAGTCGGTGCGCTCGGTGCGGTAGCCGCTGCTGCTCTGGTGGCTGGTGACGGTGCGTTCGTTGAGCACATCGCCATTCACTGCGCTCACGCTGACGTCGCGCCCGGCGATGATGCCGCCGGCGCGGTTGGTGAGGGTGTTGCCCACGAGCAGGTCGAGGCGGTTGCCCGCTTGCACCAGGCCGCTGTTAACCATGTTGCGCCCGGCGCTGGCGGCGAGGTTGTTGGTGGCGCGCAGGGTGCCGACGTTGTTGAGGTCGGTGCCGCTGACCAGGTTCAGGTCGCTGCCGGTGATGAGTGCGCCGTTGGGCGCCAGGCGGTTGTTGGCCTGGGCCAGGTAGAGCACGGGCACCAGCACTTGTTGGCCGGCGACGGTGGCGTTTTCCATCCACACGATGTCGTGGGTCAGGGCCGCGACTTGCTCGGCGGTGAGGCTCACGCCTACGGCCAGGTTTAGCGCCTGTTTGGTGCCGATGGCGTTGTCCATCAGGTACTTGAACATCGAGGCGTCGCTGGTCTGGCCATCGATGAAGCGCTGGCCGGTGCGGGCGATCACGGCTTGCTGGATCAGGCGCTGTTCATACAGGCCGTCACCCAGGCGCTTTTGTGCCTGGTCCGGGTCGTAGCCCAGTTTGGACAGCATGTAATCGGAGCTTAAAAACTGGCTGAGGTTGGTCAGCAGCGGGTTGGTTTCGATCAGGTATTTCTGTGGGTTGGAGACGAACTGGCTGTCTGGCAGGCCTTGCACGCGGTTGATCACCACGCCGTCGGCCGAGGTGCCGCTGCCGGGTACGACCGGGCCGGTAACCGGCGTTCGGTCAATGCTGCCGCCGCCCAAGGTCCAGCCTTGCGGGCCGGTGCTGGCAGGCGCGCTGGCGCTCTGGCCACTGAGGCGGAACAGCCCGCCCTGGCCGGTTGGCAAGGTGAAGCCGGGCAGGCTCAGCGGGTTGATCTGCTGTTGGGCCAGGTCCGGCGGCAGTTGCTGGTTGAGGGTGACGCGGGTGGAATAACCGGCTGCGCCACTGGCACCGGTGGCGTCGGTGGTGGTGTTGGCGCCCGCACCGATGTAGCTATAGCCCAGGCGTACCACGCTGTTGTCGATACCGGCTTGTGCCTTGACGTCTACCGCGCCGCCCGCCTGAATCACGGCGGCGTAACGTTGGTCATCGCTGGCGATTTTGGTGACCTTGCCGAACTGGGTGCGCTCGATCTCCATCATGCCGATGAAGTTGGCCACGGTGGCCTCAAGGCCGCCGAGGTCATTGGGGTTGTAACCGGCGCTTTTGTACCAGTATTTGTTGGTGAGTGCGGCGGCGGCGCCGAACCAGCCTTCAGGGTGCTTGGTGCGCTCTGACGTGAAAAGACGATAGGTCTCGGTCTCGCCGGTTTCGATGCCGGTGTTGACCAGGTTGTTCAGGCGCGCGGTGAAGTTACCGCCGGCCGCGATCGAGCTGCTGCTGTTGAGCAGGTCGCCGCCGGCCAGGGTCATGTTGCCGCCGGCGGTGATGCTCGAACCGGCACTGGCGGCGGTGACTTCCAGTTTGTCGCGTGTCACCAACTCCCACACGTAGTTGCGCGGGGTGCCGCCGGCTTTACAGTCACCGGCGTTAACGTATTTGATGCACGTGCCTTCGGTGGCCGAGGCGGTGTAGACACCCGCATCGTTGACGTCGAGTACCGCCCGCTGGTTTTTGATCGAGTTGGCGGACAGGCTGAGGTTGCCGTCACTCTGAATCGTCGATGAGCTGTTGAGGATGCTGCTGGCCAGGCCGCCCTTGCCGTCGCGGTCGACGCTGAGGTTGCCCAGGCTGTAGACGTCGGCGTAGCTGTTGTTCAGCGCGTCCACACGCAGGCTCATGTCGCCGCCGCTGAAGATCAGGCCGTGGTCATTGAGCAAGGCGCCGGTGGTGGCGACCAGTCGTTGGCCGCTGCCCAGGGTCGCGTAATTGTTGAGTGTGCCGGCGTTGACCACCAGGTCGGTAGCGGCGGTAAGACGCCCACGGTTGTTGAGTGTGCCGGCGATGTTAGCGGTGGTGACGCCGCCGCCGGCAATGCTGGCCGTGTCGCTCAGGCTGGCCTGTGCGGCGCTGAGGTTGAGGTTGCCCAGGCTGCTGATGCGCCCGGTACTGTTCAACCCGCCGCTCAAGGTCAGGTCGAGCGCGCCGTCGCTGGCGATCAGGCCGTGGATGGTCCAGTTGGCGCCGTTGCCGATAAAGCGTCGGGCACCGAGCAGTTGGCCGGTGGCGGTCTGGTCGAGGCTGTCGACGTTAACGGTGAGTTGCCCGGCCTGGATCACACTGCTGTTGGTCCAGTTGCCCTGGGTGATGGTCAGGTCGCCACGGGTGACCAAGCTGCCGCCCACGTCGTTGAGGTTGGCCGGGGCAATGCCGAAGTTGCCGGTGCCCACGTGCAGTACGTTGCCGCCCAGGTTCTGGAAGCTGCCGGCGTTGAGGGTCAGGTCGTTGTTGGCGGTTTCCACCACGCCGTTGCGGTTGTCGAACAGGCCACCGATGGCAAATTCGGTGGTGCCCGCCGTGCCCAGCGCACGCAGGCGCCCGGTCTGGTTATCGAGGCTGGCCGCGCGCACCTTCAGGGTGCTTTCGCTTTCAATGATGCCCAGGCGGTTGTTGAGTGCGCCGCTGAGGTCCAGGTCGATTTGTTGCCCGGCGATCTGGCCGTCGTTGTCGCCGCTGTTATCGAAGTCATGCCCGACTACGCGCATCAGGCCTTTGGCATACAGCCCGCCGTTGCGGTTGTCGAAGTTGCCGGTGGTGACCAGTGCGTTGCCGCCCTGCGCGGCGATGCGCCCGCCGTAGTTGTCTACGCTGCCGGCTTGCAGGTTGAGGCTTTGCCCCTGCATCACACCGCCCTGGCGGTTGTTGTTGAGGTCGTAACCGTTGCGCAGCACGCCGACCACTTGGGTTTGCAGTGCGGCCTTGAGGCTGGCGAGGGTGCCGCCACGGTTGTCGAGGCTGGCCGCGTTTACATTCAGGTCACCGGCCTGGGCGATCAGTTTGCCGCTCTGGTTATCCAGCGTGTCGGCCACGTTGGCGGTCATGCCGCCCTGGCTTTGCACGGTGCCTTTGCCATTGTCCAAGCGGTTGGCGGTGAGCAGCAGGTCGGCGTTCTGGCTGTAGATCAAGCCGTCGTTGCCGTTCTGTACCAGGCCGCTGGCGGTGAGGCTCAAGCGGTCGTTGGCGGCCAGGGTGCCACGGTTGCGGTTATCCAGGCCGCCGGTCAGCAAGGTCAACAAACCTTGGCTGGCGATCTGGCCGCCCTGGTTGTCGATCTGCGCCGCGCGGCTGATCAGCAGCGGGCCGCCGCTGGCCAGCTTGCCGTTGGTGTTGGTGTTGGTCAGGGTCGCGAGCAGGTCGAGGGTGGTGGCGGTGCCGCCACTGATGCTGCCGGCGCTGTTGTCCAGGTTTTGCGTAGTCAGGCTCAGGGCCGCGCCGCTGTCGATTACGCCGCCCTGGGCGTTGTTGAGCAAACCGCCGACGGTGAGCGTCTGCCCGGCCGCGCTGGAGAGTACGCCTTTGTTGCTGTTGTCCAGTTCGCCGGCATTAACGTTCAGCGCTTTCTGGCTCACCAGTGCCCCGCCTGCGCTGTTGAGCAGGTTGGCGGTCAGCGTGGCGTTCAGGTCGCCGTAACGGCTGGACAAGGTGCCGCCGTTGCGGTTGTCCAGGTTCGCGCCGCTGACGGTGAGGCCCTGCCAGCCGGACATCAGGCCATTCTGGTTGATCAGGTTTTCGGCATTGAGCACCAGCAGGTTATTGCTGATCAGCTTGCCGTTGCTGTTGTTCAACGTGCGGCCGTTGAGGTTCAGGGTTTGCGCGCTGGAGAGTTCGCCACCCTGGTTGCTGAGGTCACGCAGGTGGTTGATGGAGAGGTTGCCGGCGGTGGTGATCAGGCCACCGGTGTTGTTCAGGTCACCGGTGGCGTTGCCGAAGTCCAGGGCAATCGCGCTGCCCAGCAGCGAGCCGTTCTGGTTGTCCAGCGCGGCGCTGTTGAGCGTCAGCGTATTGCTCGCGTTGAGCAGGCCCTGGTCGCGGTTGGTCAGGCGGCCAGCCACGTTGAGCAGCGTGTCGCCACGGCTGGTGAGGGTGCCGCCGCTGTTGTCGAGGTCGGTGGCGTGGGCGTCAACCGAGGCGGCAGCGATCATGCCTTTGACGTTGGTCAGGGCCTGGCCGATGCGCAGGCTTAGCGCGGCGTTGCTCAGCAGTTTGCCGCTGCTGTTGTCGAGGTTGTCGGCGGTGAGTGTGAACGCCTGGCTGCTGGAGATTTCGCCGCCCTGGTTATGCACGTTCTTGAGGTTGTTGAGCATCAACAGCGGCGCGTTGATCAGGCCGTTCTGGTTGTTGAACTCGCCACGGTTGAGGTCCAGGGTCAGGGCCTCGGCGCTGGTGATCTGGCCGCCTTGCTGGTTGTTGAGGTCGGCGGTGCTGATGTGCGCGGCCTGGCGTGCACTCAGGGTGCCGTTTTGGCTGTTGTCGACGCTTGCGGCGTTGAGTATCAGGCTGCCGTCGGTGACCAGCAGCCCGCCGGCGCTGTTATCCAGTTGCGTAGCGGTTACCTGCACGCCTGCACGGCTGGACAGCTCGCCATTGCGATTGTCGATGTTGGCGACATTGACCTGCACACCACCCACGCCTGCGACCAAGCCTTTTTGGCGGTTGTCGAGGCTATTACCGGCCACGCTCACCGTGCCTTGGCTGGTGACCAACCCGGCTTGGTTGTTGAGGCTACCGACGTTGAGGCTCAGCGCATTGCCCGCCGTGATGAGGCCTGCGACGTTATCGAGGGTCGCGACCGTGAGCGTTGCGGTGTCGAGGCTTGAGAGTTCACCGCCCTGGTTACGCACCTCACCGACCACGGCGGTCAGCGGCCCGTTGCTGGTGACCAACCCACCTTGGGTGTTCTGCAGGCGATCGGCCGTGATAGCCAGGCCGCCGTTGCTGAGAATACGGCCTTTGTTTTGGTTGTCGACTGTGGTGGCGGTAATTTGGGTGTGCTGTTTGGCACCCAGTGTGCCGCCCTGGTTGTTCAGCGCTTGGGCATCCACGTTCAACGCGCGGCTGGCAATCACACTGGCGCCGGTGTTGGTGACGGCCTTGCCGCGCAGGCTCACGTCGCCCGTGGCGTTGCGAGTGTTGTCGGCGTTGACGCCGGCTTCAATGATGTCGCCGTTGGTCAGCGTGCCGCCGCTGGACAGCGCAATGCGGTCACGGGCAGCCAGACTCTGGCGGTTGGTAAGGTCGCCCTGGGTGTTCACGTTAAGGGCGGTACCGGCATACACCGGCCCTTTGGCGTCCAGGCTTGCGGCGTTGATGTTGACCGCGCCGCTGGCGGCAGTTTGCGCCAGGCTCAAATGCCCATTGGCATCGAGTTGGATATCACCACCACTGGCCGCCAACGTGCCGTCGAGCTTCACACCCACACCGGCTTCGGTGCCCACCAGTTTGATTGCACCGGCGTACATGCCGCCCAGGGCGCTGGAGTCGATGGCCAGCTCGGGTTTGGCGCTGCCGTCGTCGGCCCGCACAGTGGTTTTGAGGCTTTTGGCGTCGACGTCGTTGCGCCCGGCGACCACGGCCAGCTCACGGGCGTTGATCTGTGCGTTGATCTTGGCCGAGCGGGTGATGATTTCGAAGCGGTCGACGTTGCTGGCGTTCAGGCCTTCGCCGTCGATGGTCACGGCGCCGCCGTCCACCTGGTAGTGGTCCAGGCGACCGACGTTGTCCATCATCGGCTTGCCGGTGGTCAGGGTCACGTTGGGCGTGTTGATAAACCCGCAACCGCTGCACGTGATGCCGTAAGGGTTGGCGACGATCACCTTGGCCGACTGCCCCGCCACTTCGGTGTAACCACGCAGTTGGCTCGGGCTGCCGCCGTTGACTTCGTTGAGGATGACGTTCGCCGCGCCGCCCTTGAGGTTGGGGTTGCCGACGATGTAACCGCCCAGCTGGGTGTTGGTCACCGCGCCCGTGGCGTTGTTGAGGATCACGCCGTTGGGGCCGACGTTGTAGTCCTTGAACTGGTTGTGGGACAAGCCACTGCCATTAGGGGTGGCGATGTTCACCACCGGCACGCCATTGCCCGCCTGGCCGACGCTGGTGGCCGGGTTGCTCACCACAATGCCTTCGGCCTGGGCCAGCAACGGCTGCCAGAACAGCGCGTTGACCAGGATCAGCACCAGCCCGCGCTTGGGCAGGCCGAAGAACGCGTCGCGGCGCTTCAAGGCAGCAGAAGGTTGGCGGGCCAGAAAGGCAAAGTGGCGAACATCCATGGTCAAATTCTCGTTGCAGCGGGGCGTTGAATTACAGGAAGAAATCCATGCGGAAGTAGATCGGCGCTTCGCGCTCCGTCACCACTGCGGGTCTTTCTAACGAATGGGCAAAGGTCACGCTGGTGCTGACGTATTTGCCACGGGCGAACAGTTCCACGGAGTTGCTTGAAACGCGGCCGTGGTTGTCGCCGTTGTAACGGTCGTTGCGGATCACGCCCTGGTCGTAACCGAGGCTGGTGCCGTATTCCGCAAAGGCCGGGCGCAGCCATTCGAGGGTGACCGGGCGGGCCCAGCGCACTTCGTTGCGCCAGTAGCCGCCGCTGTCGCCAGACAGTTGCTGGTCCTTGAAACCGCGCACCGACGACGAGCCGCCGAGGCTGATGCGTTGCGGCGAGAACAGCACGTCTTCACTGCGTTGCCCGGTGGCCAGGCTGGTGAAGCTGAACGACTCGCCCCACAGGCGAAACGGCTGCAAATAGCTGACGGTGGCAGTGTACTTGCGGTAATCCGGGGTCGGCGTGAGGTTGCCGAACTGGTCGCGGTGCTGGTCGTCGCGCTGGGCGTCAAAGGCGCCAATGCCGTTCTGTACGCCGAGGTCGATGTTGACGAAGGCATTGCCGATGCGTCGGCCGTGGTTGATACCAAACTGCAACTCACTGAGGCGGTTGCTGCTGATTTCGAGCTGGGCGTCGTTGATGTAGTTGTTGGTGCGCAGGTGAGCCAGACCGACGTTGAGCGAGGTTTTGCTGACGTCATCGCGGTGGATCACACGTTCGGCGCGCAACTGGTGGTTTTGGCTGTCGCCCGACTGCTTGAACTTGAAAGTGTCGGTGTAACCCAGCGCACGATAATCGCTCTCGCTGTAGGTGTAAGTGAAGTTCCACCAGCCCCACGGCACGTTGTAATAGAGCAGGGCGTTTTTCGAGGTTTTCTGGTGGTCGCTGATGGCGTCATGGCCACCGCGCAAAACCAGTTGGTCAGCCAGGCCGAGCGGGCTGTCCCACTCCAGGCCCGCGCCCCATTGCTGCTCGCCGGTGCTGCGTTGCCCGTCGTTGTTGCGCGACAGGCTGGCGCGCCAGGGCTTTTGCGGGGTGTTCTTGACCACCACGTCGCTGCCGCCCACTTGTTTGCCGGGCGTCAGTTCCATTTGCGCCTGCTTGGACGGCAACCGGTTGAGCTGGTCCACCAGTTGCTCGACTTCGCGCAGGTTCAGCGCCTCGCCGACCTTGCCGGGAAAGGCCATGGCCAGTTCGCGGTCGGTGACATTGCTGCCTTCGGCGCTTCTTACGGCTTCAAGTTTGCCTTCGACCACCAACACCTGCAGATGGCCACTGGAGAGGTCTTGTTGCGGCAAGTAGGCGCGGCTGGTAACGCGGCCTTTGGCGATGTAATAGTCGGTAATGACCTTGAGCAGTTCATTGAGCTGCGAAACGCCCAGGCATTGGCCTATATAAGGTTTGAGCAGCAGCGTGCGGTCGCCGGCAGCCAGGCTGTCGGCGCCTTTGAGTTCGATGTCTTTGATCGGGAAGCAGCGCGTGTCGGCAGGCGTGGCCGGGGCCCGGGGCTTGGCCTCTTTGCCGGGCAGGTCCTGCAGCTCTTGCAGGCGCCGGCTTTGCTCTTCGAGCAGGCGGTTCTGCCGATCGCGGATCAGGTCTTGATCCCCAGGCGTGGGGGCGGCGATGGCCGTGTTCAGGCTCAGGCAGGCGAGCATGAAAGTGCACAACAAGTACCGAGTCCGTGGCAATAAAAAAGACATGTTCGATCCATCGATTATCAAGGGGCGGCAAACTACCATCGAACTAGCGCTGGCCCAAGAAACCGGGACAGTTGCACATTCGTACTTATTACATCCGCAACACATTGATTATTAACAACAAAGAATTATCAAAAAGAGATAGCGGCAGTCGTTAGAACTTTTATTCCGACCAGCGGCAACTCTTTTGATAGTCATTCGGCAAACATTCGAGCAAATGCCATTATTTAGCCATCAACTAGTTGCCGAGTTAGGTTAGTGCAGGGGAATGACGAAAAGTTCGCGGCTGTTTTGTGAGTTGGATCCCATTTATCGGAATTCCAGGCGACGCAGATGGGATCGTTCCCACGCTCTGCGTGGGAATGCCGCCTCGGACGCTCCGCGTCCCGGTGACATCAGCACTAGGTGACGCGGAGCGTCACGGGATGCATTCCCACGCGGAGCGTGGGAACGATCTTCTAGGGGCCTGCGGAATTTCTAGCCGGCGTCTTGGCCTTTTTCCGCGCCGGGCACCAGGGTCAGGCCGGGGCGCTCCACGTCGCGGGACACATGGGCCTTCACGTCTTCCACACCGCCGTCTTCGTCGTTGTGGATCACCAGCACGCCCGGCTTGCGAAACTGCTCCAGGTGGCCGTCGCCCAAATTGAAACTCTCACTCAGGTGCTTGTCGCTCAGCGCATTGGCCTCGGCGCGGCGCTGGGCGAATTTGCGCCCACGGCGTTGTTGATAGCGCGCCCAAGTGATCAGGATCACCGCGTTGAACAAGGCGATCCACAGGTAGATCTGCAAGGTATTAAGCGCGGCGAAAATTGGCGCCTCGATACGCGGGCCTCCATGGGTTTCGAGCATGGCGCCGATGCCACGCGCGAGCAGCCAGATCAGCCCGCCCCACGCCAGCAGCGTCAGCAGCACGTCGATGATCCACATCACGGTGTTCTGGCGAGTTCTGACCAGCTTCATGATCACGCCTCCTCTTGAGTGGGTTTGATGCCGCGGTCCGGGCTGACCCAACGCGCGCGTTTCTGGTGCTGGTTGAACAGCACTTTGGGAAAACTGACCAGGGTGGTGAACAGGCTGACCAGCCAGAACACCATCGGGTACCACACGGTCCAGAACAGGGTTTTCCACAGGTCCTTTTCATAGCGCCGGTCGATCAGGATGCTCACCGCAAATTGCAGCAGGCACACCATCGCCAGTACGAGGCCGGTAAAGGCCGGTGGCACCAGGGAGTCCACGGCAATCGCCTGCGGCAGTACCACGAACTTGCCCACGCCCCAGAAGATCACCGACAGCAGGAAGGTAAAGGCCCAGCCGGTGGACAGGCAGTATTCGAACAACAGTGGCCACAGGTAGCGATGGCGCCATTGCCAGATGCCACGGATGTTCTTGAACAGCACCTCGGCGCCGCCCTGGGCCCAGCGCAGGCGCTGTTTCCACAAGCCGCCAACGGTTTCGGGCATGAGGATCCAGCACAGGGCACGGGGCTCGTAGAAGATCGCCCAGTGGTCCAGTTGCAGCTTCCAACTCACGTCGATGTCTTCGGTGATCATGTCGGTGGACCAGTAGTCGATGCGGTCCAGCGCTTTCTTGCGAAACGCCACCACCACACCCGACACCGTGAAGATCCGCCCGAACACGCGCTGGGTGCGTTTGATCAAGCCGATGATCGAGGAGAACTCGCCCACCTGCACCCGGCCGATCAAGGTCGAGCGCGTGCGGATGCGCGGGTTGCCGGTCACGGCGCCCAGGCGCGGGTTGTCGAGCATCGGCGCGACCATGTAGGCCGCTGCGTTTTTGTCGAGCAAGGCATCGCCGTCGATGCACACCAGGTACTCACTGCGCGCCGCCACGGCGCCCATGCGCAAGGCCACAGCCTTGCCCTGGTTCTGCGCCAGGTGCAACACGCGCAGACGCGGGTTTTCCAGGGCCAGGGCATCAAGCACGGCGGCGGTGTTGTCGCTGGAACCGTCGTTGACCGCGATGACTTCAACGTTCGGGTACAGCTGGCCGAGTGCGGCATGAATGGTGTCGGCGGCGTTATCACCCTCGTTGTAGCAAGGGATGATGATCGAGATCAGCGGGTTGCCGGCCAGGGTCGGCGCCGGCGTGTCTTCCTTCCACGGCCAATGCCGCTCCCAGTGCAGCCAGAAGTACAGCCCGCCGGCGATCCACAGCGCCGACATGAACAGCGGGTAGAAAAACACGAAGTCCATCAGGAACTGCCCGGTGACCAGGAAGATCAGGCCCAGGGGCACGCCCAGTACCAGCGCCAACACGAATAGAGCCAGGATTCTGTCAAACATGATCAAGGGTTCCACTGGTTGGAAAGGGCCGGACGAACTGTCTTCAAGTCCGGCGAGTTTTCCAGGAAGTTATCCGGGTAGTAGCCGAAGCTCTTGACCCCCTGGCGTTTGAGCACGCCCATCCACTCGGCCATTTGCGCGCCATTGATATCGGGTGCCGCTTTGGTCCGCCAATCTTTGGCTTGCAGTTCGAACACGGTTTTATCCAGCGCGCCGGGGCGCGCCTTGACCGTGGCGACGAGTTTTTCCAGCCAGGCGTTGGAGGTGTTCAGCTCCTGGCCTTCCATCAACGGCATGGCCATGGGCGCGGTCCAGTCGTAGGCCTGGAGGAAGTCATCGAGGTTCTGCGCAAACCAGGCTTCGCTGGCCGGGTTGAGCATCGGCTCGGCAAAGATATTGCGTGCGGTCTGCACCTGCGGGCCACCGATGGCGCGGACCTTGGCGGTCAGCTCGTTGGTGAAGTCGATCAGGTAGCGGCTCTTGAAGCGCGTCCAGCGTTGCATCACGGCAGGGTCTGCACGCAGCGCCGCGATGCTGCCCGGCAGGCCGTTGGCGGCATAAGCCTTGAGCGCGGCGGGGCCGGCGTCTTCGAAGTCGGACAGCACGGCGTCGTCGTGGTACAGCACACCGTCGATGGCATTGTTGCGGGCCAGGTCTTCATAAATCTCGCCGATGATCTTGCGCACCTGCGGGTCGAACGGCGACAAGCGCTTGTATTGGTCCGGGTCGGTGCCGACCTGGCCGGTCTGCGGGTCCCAGCGGGTCACGCGCGGCAGCTTGGGGTCGAGGGCGAAACTCAGCACCGGCATCCAGGCATATACGCTGGCATGGGCACGGGTGCGCAACTGCCAGGCGACGCGGTTGAACAGGTCGGCGCGCACCGGCAAATGGCGGTTGGGGAAGTACAGCGAATGCACCAGGCCGTCGCCCTTGGGGTCGGCGAAGGCTTGCAGGAACACGGTGCCCGCACCCATGTCGACCACACGTTGTACCAGCTGGTCGAGGTTACGCGCTTGTTGGGCAAGGTCCGGGTCGTAAACGTTGTCGAGGTCCACGTGCAGCACGCGCAGCGGTGCCTGGGTTTGCACGGCCACCATGCTGTTGGCGAAATGCTCGCCGTCCGGGTCCGAGGCCACCAGGAAGCGCGGGCTGTTCATCAGGTTGCCGAGGCTGTCGAGGCCGTCTTCCAGGGTCAGCGCCATCTGGTAGCCCTGCTCGCCGACAACCTCCAGCGAGGTGCCTTTGGCGGCGCCGTAAGGCCACACCCACACCCGAGGCGCCTTGCCGGTCACGCTGCGGATCTTGTTGGTGATCGCCGCGACATCAGCCCGCATGCGTGCGTCGAATTTGGCTTGGTCTTCGTAACGCCCGGTGGCCGGGTCAAAGCGCAAGCTGGTCGCCGCCGGCTCCAGGTTGCCCTGGGGGTTGGCCAAAATCCCTTTGTGGTTGTTGTCGGTGTGCGCGGCGATTTCCACCAGGCCCGACTGCGACACTTCACGAATCTGCTGCCAGGTGAGGAATTCCCCACGTGGGCGCGGCGAGCCGGCGAAGTCCACCGGTTGGTTGAGCGGCGTATCGATCCAATACCCCACCGGCGCCAGCAAGGCAGGCCAGTGATAGGCGCGCAGAATCGGCATCACGCGGGTATAGAAGCTCGAATAGCCGTCATCGAAGCTGAGCATGATGGCTTTGGGCGGCAACTCGGGGCCGCCGTTGCGTGCCGCCAGGATCTGGTCGACGCTGACCGCCTGGTAGCCATTCTCGCGCAACCACGCCAGCTGTTCGATCAAGCGCTCGGTGCGCACCGCCACCACCGCCTGGTCGGGGTCGCGATCCTCGACGTCGTGGTAGGCAATGCCCAGGAAATGGTTTTTCGGCCACGGCGCTTCGTTGGCCGCTATCGGCCGCTCGGCGGGTGGAGTGAAGGGCGCGGGTTGCTGGGCGCAGGCACTGGCCAGCATTACACCCAGGACCAACAAACAACGGCAAAGGACGGTCATGGTCAGGCTCTTTTAGAAACGGTAAGTGAGGTCGACGAGCAAGCGCAGATCGCGTTCGCGATCACCGTCATAAGGTCGGCTGATCAGGCTCAGGTTGGCGCCAACGTCGAGTACATCGTTCCAGCGAAAACGTTGGCCATAGCCGATCAAACCGACGCCACCGGTGGAGTAATCCCGTTGGCTGTACGTACCTGCACCGAGCTGGAACTGCTGACTCCACTGAGTCTCGTAGCGGTGATAGAGCACATGATTGACCGTGACCGTGGGCAACACGGTGAAGTCGGACTTGGGGTTGAAGTACACCGTGTCTTGTTTGCTGTTGTGGCTGGTGCCGACTTCCAGGCCCAGGTCTACTTGCACGCCCGGCGAACTGTAGATGCCCTCGCGGCCAGTCAGTACGGCCTCGAAGCGGTTGTTGCCATCGCTGAAGTGGGACGGGCTCAGGGCCAGTTTCCACTCGCGGCTTTCATTTGCGCGCCAGCGGATAAAGCCACTGCCGCCGTTGGCGGTGACATCGGCATTCAATGCCCGCAGCGGCGTGGTGGTGAGCAGGTAGCCGAGGCTGCCGCCGTACTGCCAGTTGTCGTTGATGTCGCGGGCAATCGACACGGCCGCGCCCTGCTTGGAGCCATAGCCATAGGAGTGGTTGGAGACTTCGGCTTCCAGGGTCATGTCGCGGGTGCGGCGCTCCACACCGACGCGCTGCCACCGGTGTTGGCCGGTGCCTTCGCTGAAATCGGCGGTGGCGTAGCCGGCACCGGCGAACAGGCGCCAGTCTTCATCGATAGGCGGCGTGTAGAGCACGCTTTCGATGCCCCAATCGCGGCTGCCGGCCACTGCGCCAGCGTCGTTGTTATTGCCGCCGCCGTAGCTTTTACCGGTGTAGGCCTCCACACGCAGCTCGGCCATGTCGTGCACATCCCGCAGGCGGCTCAGGCGCTGCACTTGGCGGCTGTCGGGGTTGCGAGCCAGCACGTCATCGGTGAGCACGTCCATTTGCCGCCATTCCTGCAGGTCCATGGCGGTGTAGGCCTGGCTGACTTCCAGGCCGATATCCCGTGGGGTCTGGGCTTCGGTTTCCTTGAGGATGCCCTCGGCGCGGCGCGGCAGGTCGCGCGCGCGGTACATGTCGGCCTGGGCCAGGCGCAGGCCGACATTGCCGGGGGCTTTGGCCACCAACGCGTCCAGCCCGGCTTCGCTGCCGGGCAAGTCACCGCCGTAGATGCCGGCCTGGGCCGACAGCTGTTGCGCGTCCATCCAGGCGTCGTTGGGGTTACCGATGGGCAAGCCCTTGAGTTCGACCCGAGGTTTCTGGCTAGTGGCGAGGCTGTTGGCGACTTCGCGCGCATCGGCGCCTTTGTCGCTTTCCTGCAAGGCGTAGAACAGGGCCGTGGTGTCTTCAACCCGGTCATCGGGCTCGGCATCGGCCGCGCTGATCACCTGGCGGTACAACGGCTCGGCTTTTTCCGGCAGGCGCTGGTCGAGGTAAGACGCGGCGACCCAGCGCAGGGCATAAGTGGGCAATTGCACGCCTTCGCCCTTGAGGGTTTCGTAGTCGCGGATCACATCGGCGGTGCGTGCCCGCGCCTTGAGGGCGCCCAGGCGGTCGATGCGCCAGCGCACCACGTCGTCATGGGCGCTGGCGTCCGGGGTCCAGCGGGCGAGCAGTTTGTCGTAGTCATTGAGGGCACGGTCGGCAACCACGTAGCGTTCTTTTTCGGTGCGGGTGGCGAACTCGGCCATGCGCACGCGCTCGGCGGCGAGGTCACCTTCGAGGCGGCGCTGGGTCACCGCATCGAGCAGCCCCGGATGTTTAGCCGACAGGCGCAGCGCCGGCTCCGGCAGGCGGGCCTTTTGCAGGGCGACGATGTATTCGCGGACCACTTCGGGTTTGTCACCGGCGCGAGTAAAGGCTTGGTCGAACTCAAACAGGGCGTCGTAGTTCAAGCCTACGCGGGTCAGCGCATAACCCAGGGCCATGCGGCGGTTGGGGTCATTGGGTTGCGCCGCTACCAGTGCGCGCAAGCGCTGCACGGCCGTCGCGGCCTGGCCGCCGTCGGCCTGGGTCAGGGCCTGGCCCAATTGCAGGTCGACATTGCCCGGCTCACGCACCAGCGCTTGCTGATAAACCGCCAGGGCCTGTGGCCACTGCTTTTGGTTGCGATAAGTGCGCGCCACCGTGGCCAGCGCCTGGGTGGTGAGGTTGCGATTTTTGCCCTGGGCCTCGTAGACCTTCAGCACTTCGGCGTCTTGCCCTGCCCAACCGGCAATCACCAGATGATCGCTGATCTGGCCGGGTGTCTGGCGTTCAGGCGAGAGTTGACGCAACTGGTTCAGCGCGGGGGTGAAGTTACCGTTACGCGCCTGGATAATCAGGGCGTCATAGGCTGGGTCGGCGAAGGCAAGGCTGGGCGTCAGCAGTTGGCTGCATAAGGCGGCCCCAATGAGCAGACGCAACCGGCCTGAAGCACTGATGGGTAGTGTTCGCAGCATATCGTGAGCTTCCTTACACACGGAAAGCTGTAACGATAGGTGGTCCTGAGCGAAACGCGTCAGGGTGCCGGCGTCTCGTGACCCGGCCTAGCTTTCCTGTAGGAACTATCCCTTAAGGATGTAGGTAAATGCCCAAATCAGAACAATTGTTCAGAATTGTCCAACCGCAGAAAGACCAATGGAGGCGCAGGGTTGCCTGAGCCAAGCAATCACAGCCGGCCTGCACGCCGGTTGTTTGACTGCTGCTTCAGGCCAACCTGCGCCTCCATTATTTATTTCTTACCGATGTAGGAAATCTTACTGCGCGCCGCTGACCGCACCCGCTTTGGCCATCACAAAGCCAATGAACTGCTCCACGGTCATCTTCTGGCCGTTGAAGGTCACTTCATTGTTGGCGTAGTGCAGTTTGGAAACCACGTCGGTGCCCACCAGGGTCGCCAACTGAGTACCAACGGCCATGCCGCTGACCATTTCGGCCGCCATCTGCGATTGCTGCTCGATGGCTTTAGGGTCGGTCACACCGCCTACTTCAGCTTGCAGGGCAGCGACGTCGCCGATCATCGGCTTGGACAGGGTCAGGTTGGCATCCAGCAGCGCGATAACCTGCTTGCCCAGCTCAACCGGCGGCAGCTCCATCGAAGCGGGTTTGGTCAGGTCCACCACCAGGTTGAATTTGCTTTCACCGTGGGTGGTTTTCAACGACAGGTTTTCCACCGCCAGTTGCGGCTTGGCAGCCAGCACCTGGTTGACGTTGGCCTCGGCCAGGGTCTGCTCGGCTTCGGTCAGTTGCAGCTCAGGCACCGGTTGGCCGGCAGCAGAAGCGGCTTGCACCGGCTGCATCTTGTCCTGGTAGAGCTTGGTCAGCACCAGCATCGCCGGGATGTCGATGTTCTTCATGCTCAAGGCCATGGCGGCCGAACCTACAGGTTTACCCTGGTAGCCGATCTCGTCGATCTTGTAGTCGACGCGACCCGCCAGGTTGTTGTCCTTGGTTTCGCTGGTGTCTTTCTGCTCGAAGCCCTTGAGGGTCAGCACGGCTTTCTGCGGGCCGAAGGTGACTTTGGTGTCGGTCAGCTCAACGGTGTTTTGCCCGGTGTAGAAACCGAAAGTGGATTTTTCCAGGTTGCTGGCCACGGTCAGGCCGGACAGTTCAGCTTCAAGCGGCTGGCCATTGGCGTCGATCACTGCCACCTTGAGGCTGTTCATGTAGCCGCTGGCCTTGACCTTCTTGCCTTCGGCGCTGCTGTCGAAGTCGAGGTTGACGCCGGAGAAGCTCACCGAAGACTTGTCGTCCTTGATATCCAGCGGCAGCAGTTCGACGTTGCCGTCGACCGAGCGGTTGTAGCCGATATTGGCCACGCCTTTGAGCGGCGACACGTCTTTGCTGGCGGCAAACCATTTTTCGGTGGTGGCGTTCTTTTCCAGTTCATAGTGACTGGTGGCCATGACCGGCAGCCATTTCAGCGTCACCAGGCGCGAGAACGGCAGCGGGCCGTGTTCGATATGGTCGACGAACAACAGCTCAGGGTTCGGGTTTTCTTCACCGAACACACTGCCTTGGCCTTTGAGACGGTAGTGCGCGGTGCTGCTGAACAGGCCACGGTCCAGGGACACCAGCTCCAGGTTCACCGTGCCATCGACGCCGGCCATGGAGGTCTGCAGTTCTTTGTTGGCGTTCTGGATCGCGGTTTGCAACACCGGCTCCAGTTGCTTACCGGTGTACCAGGCGCCGCCTGCACTGATGGCGCCGACGGCGACAACGAAACCCAAGAAAACAACTGCTGGCTTATTCATGAAGTGACCTGATCAAATCCTGTGAGAAGTGGGCTGTCTTCCTTGAACCCCAGGAGGGGTTGGCTCAAACCCGCCGAAAACGGGGGAAGATTAGCACTGGAGGCCGAAAACGGCCCAGCTTTTCAGAGGGGTCAGGTCAGCGGTTGGTTCACGAGTATTCCAATTCAACCTCATCGAGTTGGTGGTCGAAACTCTTCAAGCGTGCGGTCCAGGTGTACACCAACACCTCAAACTCGCGGTGTATCACGGCGTTGCTGGGGGTATCGGCCTTGGGGTCGCAGAAGTCCAGCTGGTAGCGTTCCCGCGCCATTTGTGTGGCCACGTCGGACAATTCCCGTGCGTTATTCAGCCAATGCCTACCGTCGGCGACCTGTTGGTCGAGCACCACACATTGTTTTTTCAGGGCTTCGAGGCTTTTTTCCAGTGGCGTGCCGGTGAGCTCGCCCATGACTTCCTGGAAGGTGCGCCCGGGCTGCCAGTAGCTGCCCCAGAAATAGCGGTCGAACACGGTTTCGACGCGACGCAGGGCGACCTTGGTGTCCCAGATCGCCACGCGGGTCTTGCCTTGTTGAAGCAGCTTTTTCTTCACCCGTTGATTTTGATAGGACGCCCAGGCCACCACGCCGATGGACAAGGTGCCGATCACCAGGCAGGCGCTGTCGAGAAACACCATGGCCTTGTCGAGTTGGTGGGCAAGCATGACGCCGTAGAAATAGGCAGCCGATAACAACACCAGTGCGAAGAGTACGCACCAGAATGCGGGAGCATAAGGGTTTTTCATTATTGGAATCCCCATGAGCAAACGCGAACTTTGTCAGGCGAGCCTCACGGTGGCCCGCCTGTCAAAGCATAGCTATTCGCTCAGGGTTTGCCGGGTTGTGACGCCTGCGTTCGTCCGCTTTCCCAACCGCCGCCCAAGGCCAGGAACAGATCGATCTGGCTCATGGCAACTTGCGTGTTGGCTGCCGCCAACTGCGCGCGCACATCGGTGTAGGTGCGGGTGGCCTGCAGGTCGGCCAGGAACGAGGCACGGCCGGCCTGGAAGAAGCGGTGCGTCTGCTGCGAAGCTTCCTTGGCGGACGCACCGGCATCGGCCAGGGCGTCGCGGCGTTGCAGTTGTGCGGTGTACTGCGCAAGGCCGGTCTGGGTTTCACGGATAGCATTGAGCACCACGCCGTCAAAGTGCGCCAGGGCGCCCTGGGTCGCGGCTTCGGCTTCGTGGATACGTGCACGCGCGCCGTTGGTCGGCACCGTCCAGCTGATCAGCGGGCCAAAACCCCAGCGATTGGTGGCAGGGGTGCCGAGGTCGTCAAGAATGCCGACCGTGCCCACCGTGGCGCCGATGCTGATGTCCGGGTACAACGCGCCGGTGGCCACGCCGATACGCGCGGTGGCCGCCGCCAGTTGGCGTTCGGCCTGGCGCACGTCGGGGCGGCGCTTGAGCAGCGCAGCGCCGTCGCCCACCGGCAGCAATTGGGCGATATGCGGCAGCTCGGCGCAGGTGCCGGTGCCCGCGGGCAACTGGTCCACCGGTTTGGCCAGCAGCATCGACAAACGGAACAAGCCTGCCTGACGCGATGCCTGATAGCGCGGGATCTCGGCGCGCAAGGATTTGTATTGGGTCTGCGAGCGGGTCACCTGGGTTTCGTCACCGCGCCCGGCGTCGCGCAGGCGCTGGGTGAGCTTGGTGCTCTGGCCTTGCAGGTCGAGGGACTCGTTGGCAATCGCCAGCTCTTCATTGGCCGCACAGACCTGGGTGTAGGAGCGCACCACATCGGCCACCAGCGTAATGCGCGCAATATCGGCGGCGGCCTGGGCCACGTCGGCGCTGGCGTGAGCGCTTTCGATGCCACGCTGCAAGGTGCCGAACAGGTCAAACTGGTAGGACGTGCTGATGCTGGCGCTGCCGATGTTGGCCACCGGGACTTTTTCCGTCAGCAAAAACGCTTCGCCCGACTCCTGCAGGCGCTGGGCTTCAGCCTTGGCGCCGGCACTCCAGCCGCCTGCAGATTCAGCTTCCTGGGTCTGGAACCGCGCGCGCTGCAGGTTGGCGGCAGCCACGCGCAAATCGGTGTTGGAGGCCATGGCCTGGCGCACCAATTCATCCAGGCGCGGGTCGTTGTAGAGCTTCCACCAATCGGCCGGCACCGGCGCCGACACCACGTTGGTGCCCTCGCCCGCAAGCTGCCCTTGCAGGTCGCCACGGTTGATGGCGGACGTTTCCGGCAGTGTGTAATCCGGGCCTACCGCCTGGCAGGCCGACAGCAGCAAACCCAGCGCAGCGGTTGCCAGCAGCTGCTTCATGGTTGCTCTCCGTCTTTGACCTTATCGCCGATGATCGACACCGTAGCCGTGCGCCCGGCGATCATGCGGAAATCCGCCGGCACGTCGTCAAAGGCAATGCGCACCGGAATCCGCTGAGCCAGGCGCACCCAGCTGAACGCCGGGTTGACGTTGGGCAGCAGGTTGGAACCGCTGGTGCGGTCGCGGTCTTCGATACCGGCGACGATGCTCTGCACATGCCCGCGCAGACGGGCGTTGTCGCCGATCACGCGAATGTCCACAGCCATGCCGACGTGGATGCCGTCGAGTTTGGTCTCTTCAAAGTAACCGTCGATGTGGAAGGAATTGCTGTCCACCACCGACAGCACCGGGCGCCCGGCGGTGACGAACTCCTGGTTGCGCGGTGCACGGTCGTTGACGTAGCCGTCCACGGGGCTGCGGATCACCGAGCGGTCGAGGTTGAGCTGGGCGGCGTCCACGGTCACCTGGGCTTCGGCCAGGGCCGATTGGGCACGGGCTACCCGCGACTGGCTTTCTTCCAGTTGTTCGCTCGGCACCAGGTTGCCCAGGCCACGGTTACGCTTGTACTCGCGGTTGGCCTGGGCCAGGGTTTCCTGGCGGTCGGCCACGGCAGCCTGGGCTTGGCGCAGGGCCAGCTTGAAGCGGTCCTGGTCGACGGCGAACAGCACCTGGCCCTTGGTCACCAACTGGTTGTCGCGCACGTCGACTTGCTGGATCAGCCCGGACACGTCCGGGGCGATCTGCACGATGTCGGCACGGATATGCCCGTCACGGGTCCAGGGTGCAAACATGTAGTACATGACCATGCGCCACACAACGACGACAGCGAAGGTCACTATCAATAACGTCAGGACGACACGGCCGATGGTCAAAAAAGGTTTTTTCATGTCATGAGGTATCGACTGAGTGAGTCCACAGCGCCCAGTAACAGCGCGTAGAGCCCCACATTGAACAATGCCCGGTGCCAGACCAGGCGATAGAAGTGAATGCGCGTCAACAGCCCGTGCACCACCAGAAACAACACATACGTAATGCCCATCAGCACCAGCAGCGTGGGCAGGAACACCCCGCTGATATCCAGATCACCGATCATAAAGGCGCTCCATCAGGTAACGGCGCTTCCCGCTCGGAGCCGTCAATAAATTCCACGCCGGGCAGCAACGACAGGCGCAGGCCGGCCAGTGCGTGCAGCAGATGCAGGCGGGTGTCTTCTTCGTCTTGCCTGCCCTGGCCGTTGAGGGCGCGGCGAGTGCGGTCGAGGGTCATCAGCAGACCACTGGGCGCGGGCAAGCGTTCACCCGCCTTGAGGCAGGCCTTGAAGTAACCGCCCACGCCTTCGACCACCTGGTTAAGCAACACCCGTGGCACGCCGTAGATGCGTGGCGAGTAGGCCAGCAGGTCGAGCAGGTTCAGCGCCACACGCAAGTCGCGCAGGGCGCTGCCGGTGTCCTGGCCGATCAGGGCCAGGCGCGGCAGGTGCTGCATCAGGCGATCGAGCATTTGCACGGCCATATGCCGGTGTTCGGCCAGGGTCGCAGGCTCGGTGAGCGTGACGATGTCGCGCCAACTGAAGCGGGTCAGGCGTTTGGCCGCCAATTCAGCGCCGAAAGGCCGCGCGATCAGCGTCCACACAAAGGCGAACAGCAAGCCCACCGGCCCGGCCAGGTTGACGTTGGCGAAGTTGAGGAAGTCCGCGTCGTAGGCGCCCTGGATGCTGATAAACGACGAGGTGTTCACCAGTGTCAGCAGCATGCCCAGGTAGAAACGCGGCTGCACCGTGAGGGTGCCGATGCAGATAAACGGCACGGCAAACGCCAACACCAGCATCGGGAAGTCGTGCAGGTTGGGCAGCACCAGAAACAGGTACAGGCTGGCGAACAGCACCGACATCGCGGTCCAGAAAAAGAACCGGTAGATCTGCGGCGCGGGGTCGTCCATCGAGGCGAAAAAACTGCACGCCACAGCGGCGAGAATCACCGCGCTGCCGCCGTCGGTCCAGCCCAGCAGAATCCACAGCACCGAGGCGACAATGATCGCGGTAACGGTGGAAAACGCCGAGTAGAACATCAGGCCACGGTCGAGGAACGGCGTGAGCCGGCCCAGGCGCCAGTGGCGGTACACGGCGCGCCAGGTGTCCTGGCTTTCGCACTGGATGGCGGCTTGCAGGCTGCGGCAGTCTTGCCACAGGTCTACCCACTCGCCGAGGCGGTACAGGGCGTTGGAAAACAGCAGCGTGTGGCGGTCGTCCAGCGCTTCGCCCTGGGGTTGCGCGGCGTCGATCCTGTCGCGCAACACGCGCCAGCGTTCCAGCGGCGCCTCTTCGGTGGTGCTCGCCAGCCAGGCGTCGGCTTCGTGCAGCAACGGCGCGAGCCGGTCGAGAAACTCCGGGGCGCGGTGTTCGATGGCGTAGATCGCGTCGTCCAGCGCGTCGATCACCGGCAGCAGGTGAATCATGCGCCCGCGCAGCTCCTTGGTGTTGCGCACCGTTTGCGGCCGCGCGCCTTCGTGGGGCAACTGGCCGATCATTAATTCCAGGGTGTTGAAGGTGGCGACCATGCCGCCGCGCAAGGTGCTGATTTCTTCGGGCGTAACGTCACGGGTTAGAAAGCGCTGGCTGTAGACCTGGGCATCGGCAAACCACTTGGCCACCGAGCCATCGAACACCGGCATCAGGCGCCGCGGCCAGAACATCGCGCCCACAACGGCCGCAACGGCAATGCCGAGGAAGATTTCCTCGGTACGCGCCTCAGCCACATCCCACACCGCCAGCGGGTTATCCACCACCGGCAAGGCGATCAGCGGCAAGGTGTAGCCGGCCAGCATCAGCGCGTAGCTGTTGGCGGTACGCAGGTGCAAAGACAAAAACAACAAGGTGCCGGTCCACAGCGCAATGATCACCACCAGCAGGTACGGCGTCTGAATAAACATCGGCACAAAAAACACCGCCGCCGCCGCGCCCATGAAGGTGCCGATGGCGCGGTACAACGCCTTGGAGCTGGTGGGGCCGACAAATGGGCTGGAGACGATATACACCGTGGCCATCGCCCAGTACGGACGCGGCATTTGCATGAGCATGGCGATGTACAGGGCGATCATCGACGCCGCAAAGGTGCGCACGCCGTAGAACCAGTCGCGGGCCGGCGGCATGCCGGTAAAAAATCCGTTCAAGAGGTCGCCTCAGCCGCCTCGAAGGCCCGCAGTACACGCAACGCCGCTTCAAGGTCGCCGTGGGCGATGTCGGCCAACACTTCCTGGCGCAGGCGCACCAGTTGCACCTCCACCGCCTGCACCAGCTCACGGCCGCGCTCGGTAAGGCTCAAGGCCTTGGCGCGACGGTCATGGACGTCTTCGGTGCGGCACACGTAACCGTCATGGCACAGACGATCAAGCAGGCGCACCAACGACGGGCTTTCCATGCCGGATGCCTGGGCCACTTTCACCTGGTGCACACCGTCGCCCAAGCGGCCGATCATCAACAGCGGCACGGCGCAGGCTTCGGAAATGCCATAACTCACCAGCGTGGTCTGGCAGATTTTGCGCCAGTTACGGGCGCCCACCACCATGCTGCTGCTGAGGTTCATCTGAAGTTGTTCGAGGGTTTGGGACACTGGATTGTTCGCATACAGTTAGTTTGCTAACTATCAATATGGTGGATGGATCCAAAGCCGTCAAGTTTTGAAACACTTTTATGGATGGGTGGTGGGAGGTAAAGGTAAGTAAAGCGGGTTTGAGTGCGAACGTTAGATTTGCGGCAGAACAAAACACCTGTGGGAGCTGGCTTGCCTGCGATAGCGGTGGATCAGTCGAGGTCGATGTTGACTGAACTATCGCCATCGCAGCGATGCGGCGACCCGACAAGCCAGCTCTTATCAAACAAAAAATAACTCATTGTTTTTGCTCTTAAAAATCAAGCCGCTTTAACCAGCTGCAACCCCAACTTTCGCGCCTTGCGCTCCAAGGCGCGCAGTTGCCGGTCCCGGCTACGCTCTTCAAATTCCTCTATTCCTTTCTCAACATAAGGCTGACCTTTGGTCAGCATCGCGTAGATCAGTCGTGCCAGTTGATGCGCTGTCGCCTTAATCGCGCAACAGGTGTCCATCCGGGTCAGGCGCGCTCGGTGGCTGGCACCGATAAAACTTTTGTCGTTACGTGCAATAGAGGCGGCTTGCTTCAGCGCTT
>NZ_FNOX01000027.1 GCF_900107155.1 Pseudomonas salomonii | reverse complement strand
CACAGCTTGCTGTGCCGACAATGACTCCACGCCGATACCGTGCAGGCCACTCTCCCACTCGGGTGCTGACACACCAGTGCTGGTTACGGCCTTTGCCCCGCCCGCGTTCTTCAACCTTACGATGAACCAGTTTGATGCGCGACAGCGCTACATCGAAGAGGTGGCGGGTCCTCCCACATTTAATGCATTGCCAACTTTAGAAGGGGGCGGGGCACTCAAAGCGCAACCGCTCGCCGCTTTGCGGGTGCGTAAAGCTCAACATGCTCGCATGCAGGCACAGACGCGGCCAGGCGGCCAGGGCTTGTTCATGGGCGTACAAACCATCACCGAGCAGCGGATGGCCGATCGACAACATGTGCACCCGCAACTGGTGCGAACGCCCGGTGATCGGTGTGAGCTCCACGCGGCACCAGTCGCCACAACGCTCCAGCACCTTCCAGAAGGTCAGCGCATGCTTGCCGAACTCATGGTCGACCACGTGGCGGGGCTTGGTCGGCGGGTCGTAGCGCAAGGGCAGGTCGATGCTGCCGCTGTCCAGTTCCGGCTGGCCCCAGGCCAGGGCGGTGTAGGCCTTTTCGGTTTCGCGGTCGTGAAACTGACGCGACAGTTCGCGGTGACTGTCGGCGTCGCGCGCGAGCAGGATGATCCCTGAGGTTTCCCAGTCCAGGCGATGCACGATACGGGCTTCGGGGTAGCCGTTTTCCTGCAGCCGGGTGATCAGGCAGTCTTTGTTGTCATCGGCGCGGCCAGGCACCGAGAGCAGCAGGGTCGGCTTGTTCACCACCAGGACGGCGGCGTCCTGATGCAGGATATGAATAGTGGACAGCGGCATTAAACAGCCTCGTAACAAACGCCAACGGCGGCTCGTCCACCCGGTTCCCGAATGGGATCAAGGTGATCGAGCCGCCGTGGCGGCCGCCTGTTCGATTAACGATCAGGCAGGGTGATATTGAGTTCCAGAATCGAGCAGCTGCCGTCGTTTTCCAGGGCGACATGCACGTCATCGTTGCCGATATTGACGTACTTGCGGATCACCTCGACCAGTTCCTTCTGCAAGGCTGGCAGGTAGTCCGGGGTACTGCGTTGGCCGCGTTCGTGCGCCACGATGATCTGTAGACGCTCTTTCGCTACCGACGCGGTACTTGGCTTTTTGTTGGCGCGAAAGAAGTCGAGAAATTTCATTGTTTAGTTGCCTCCAAAGATACGCTCGAAGAATCCCTTCTTCTTAACATCGAGGAAGCGATGTTCCACGGTCTTGCCCAGCAAGCGATCAACTGCATCGCTGTACGCCTGGCCGGCGTCGCTCTGGTCGTCGAGAATCACCGGAACACCTTGGTTGGAAGCCTTGAGGACCGCCTGGGATTCCGGAATCACGCCCAGCAGGGTCACTGCGAGGATTTCCTTCACGTCTTCAACACCAAGCATTTCGCCGTTGCTGACGCGCTCAGGGTTGTAGCGGGTGAGCAGCAAGTGCTCCTTGATCGGGTCTTGATTTTTTTCGGCGCGCTGGGACTTGCTGGCCAACAGGCCGAGCATGCGGTCCGAGTCACGTACCGAGGAGACTTCCGGGTTGGTGACGACGATGGCTTCATCGGCGAAGTACATCGCCAGGTGAGCACCGGTCTCGATACCGGCCGGGGAGTCGCACACCACGTATTCGAAGGTTTCTTTCAGTTCGGCGAGGACTTTGCCTACGCCTTCTTTGGTCAGCGCGTCTTTGTCGCGGGTCTGGCTGGCGGCCAGCACGTACAGGTTCTCAAGGCGCTTGTCCTTGATCAGGGCCTGTTGCAGGTTGGCTTCGCCGTTCACCACGTTGACGAAGTCGTACACCACGCGGCGTTCGCAGCCCATGATCAGGTCGAGGTTACGCAAACCGACGTCGAAGTCGACGATGACTGTTTTATGGCCGCGCAGAGCGAGGCCGGTACCGATAGCGGCGCTGGTGGTGGTCTTACCCACACCACCCTTGCCGGATGTAACCACGAGAATCTTGGCCAAGGTGTTTCACCCCTAAGGAAAAAGGACTTTTCAGCCCCTGAAAAACATCTCTTGGAACTCGCTGCAGGCGGACAGCCTTTGTAGGAAAAAGATGTGGTTTCCACGGGGAAACGCCAACTTCCAATAATTCCTACACAAGTCTTGCCGGTTTCGCTTTGCTATCAGAGTCTAGAGATGCTTGGAAAATGCGGCAGTATCCGTTAAAGACGGATGATGTTCAACACATCGCCCGACAGGCTGACCTGCACCCCGGCCCCCCACAGCGGATCACGGCGCAAATCTTCTGAAACCTTGTACTGGCCTGCGATGGACACTAGCTCAGCGCTCAACTGCTGGCAAAAAATCCGCGCCTTGGTATCGCCCTTGATGCCGGCGAGGGCACGTCCGCGCATGGGGCCGTATACATGGATGTTGCCATCGGCCAGAAGTTCCGCCCCGGGGCTTACCGAGGAGATCACCACCAGGTCGCCACCCTGGGCGTAAATCTGCTGCCCGCCGCGTACGGGGGAGGTGATGATCTTTGTAGGCTTGACCGCAGGTTCCGGCGGTTTTTCCGGTTTTTTCTTCACTTCACCTTCCAGCGGTTCGAGCGGGCGCTCGCGGGCACCGGAAGGTGGCAATACGGGCAGTTCAATAGCGATGGCCGCGGCAATGTCTTCGATGCGGCTGGCACGAATCGCCAGGGTGCGCAAACCATGGGAGCGGCAGACGCGCATCAGGCCGGGCAAATCAATCGCGCCCTGGCCGGCCGGGAGTTTGTCCAGGGCCAGGACCAGCGGGGCATTGTTGAAGAAGTTCGGCGCCAGGGCGACCTTGGCGGCGAGCTGGCGGTCCAGGGCGTCGAGGTCGTTGCGGGCCAGTTCCAGCACGGTAATGGCGAGCATGCTGCCTTTCAGCTGGAACACGGGATCTTGGTCTAGCGGTTCGGTTTGGCTCATGGTCGGCAAAAGCGGCTTGTCACGAAAAGTGTCGAGACTTATAACGAGAACATCCGCGGGCCGCAAGCCGAGTCGAACGTTGTAGAATGCGCGGCCCTTGTCTTTACCGGAATCTGTAATGGATCGCCCGCGTTTTCGAGCTGTATTTTTTCACCCGCGCTTTTGGCTGTTATGGCTGGGACTCGGCCTGTTGTGGCTGATGACCCTGTTGCCCTACCGTGCATTGCTGACCATTGGTCGATTACTTGGCGCCGGCATGTACCGCGTGGCCGCTGATCGCCGCCGCATCGCCGCGCGCAACCTCGAGCTGTGCTTCCCGGAAAAATCCGCCAAGGAACGTAAACGGCTGCTCAAGGAAAACTTCGCGTCCACCGGCATCGCTTTCTTCGAGATGGCCATGAGCTGGTGGTGGCCCAAGTCGCGCCTGGCGCGCCTGGCCCATGTCGAAGGGCTTGAGCATTTGAAGCAGGCGCATCTGGATGGCAAGGGTGTGATCCTGATGGCCTTGCACTTCACCACCCTGGAAATCGGCGCGGCCCTGCTCGGGCAGAAGCACACCATCGATGGCATGTACCGCGAGCACGGCAACCCGCTGTTCGACTTTATTCAGCGCCGTGGCCGTGAGCGGCATAACCTCGATTCCCTGGCGGTAGAGCGCGACGACGTGCGCGGCATGCTCAAGCTGCTGCGTTCGGGCCGCGCCATCTGGTATGCGCCGGATCAGGACTACGGCGCCAAGCAAAGTATTTTTGTACCGCTGTTCGGCATCCAGGCCGCTACCGTGACCGCCACCAGCAAGTTTGCGCGGCTGGGCAAGGCGCTGGTGATGCCGTTCACCCAGGAGCGCCTGGCCGATGGCAGCGGTTACCGCCTGGTGATCCACCCGCCGTTGAGCGACTTCCCCGGTGAGAGCGACGAGGTTGACTGCCTGCGCATCAACCAGTGGGTCGAAGCCTCGGTGCGCGAATGCCCCGAGCAGTACCTGTGGACGCATCGGCGTTTCAAGAGCCGACCGCCCGGCGAGGCTAAGCTGTACGAACCGCGCCGCCGGTAACCGCTACTTTTCTTCCAGGGAGTGACGCAATGCGCCCAGCTGAACCGGTCACAGGCTTGATTCTTTCCGGTGGCGGGGCGCGAGCGGCGTATCAGGTGGGCGTACTGGCGGCGATTGCCGAGTTGCTGCCGCCGGGGGCGCCGAATCCTTTTCCGGTGATTGTCGGCACCTCGGCCGGCGCGATCAACGCGGTGAGCCTGGCCAGTGGCGCCACGGATTTCACGGCGGCCATCCAACGCCTTACCGCGTTCTGGCAGGGCTTTCGCAGCCATCTGGTATTGCGCAGCGATTGGCCGGGCGTGGTGCACCAGGCCAGCCGTTTTTTTATCCATAGCCTGTTGGGCCTGGGTGCCCAGGTACCGGTGGCGTTGCTCAACAGTACGCCGTTGCGCGACTTGCTCAACGACAAACTGCACCTGCACGGCATTGATGAGGCGATCGGCAACAAGCATCTGCATGCGGTCGCGGTCACGGCCTTTGGTTATGAGTCCGGGCAAGCGGTGACCTTCTATCAGGGCGGCGGCAAGATCGATGCCTGGCTGCGTCATCGGCGCATCGGTGTGCCGACCCAACTGACGGTTGAGCACTTGCTGGCCAGCTCTGCGATCCCCTTGCTGTTTGCGCCGGTCAAGCTCGATCAGGAATATTTCGGTGACGGTGCCGTGCGCCAATCCGCGCCCATCAGCCCGGCCCTGCACCTGGGGGCCAGCCGGGTGCTGGTGGTGGGCGTGAGCGGCAACCCGCGGGGCAATGAACCTTCGATGCAGCGTACCTACACCGGCCAGGAGCCGACCTTGGCGCAGATTGGTGGGCATATGCTCAACAGCACGTTCATTGACAGCCTGGAAAGCGATATCGAACTGTTGGAGCGTCTGAACCAATTCAGCCATGTTGCACCTGGGCTGGCGCCGGTAGAGGTGCTGGTGATTGCACCCAGCCAGCCGATCGATGAAATCGCAGCGCGGCATCGGCAGGAGTTGCCGGCGGCGTTGCGTTTGTTTTTGCGCGGTCCGGGGGCGACCAGGACCAGTGGCGCGGGGGTGTTGAGTTACTTGCTGTTCGAGGCGGGGTATTGCAGCGAGTTGATTGAACTGGGCAGGAAAGACGCGCTGGCCAAGCGCGAGGAATTGTCCAAATTCCTTGGGCTGACGGTGAACTAAATGCGGGAGCGGGCTTGCTCGCGAATGCGGTGGATCAGTCAGCAGATTCAGTGACTGACACACCGCATTCGCGAGCAAGCCCGCTCCCACATTTGATTTTCACTAATGCTTAGAAGTGATACTTGACCAGGAAGCTCGCCGTGTCCTGGTTAGTCTTGAACGCGCCGGAATCTTCGATCCCGTACTTGTTCTTCCAGTAGTCATATTCGAAGCCGACATACAGCTGCTTCTCGCCCCAATGCAGCGCCTTGCCCAGGTCGTATTTGACCTGTGGGTTGAAGTGCAGGTTGGCGTGGTAAGTGCCACGGGCGTTCCTGTCGTTGTCCACCACCCAGTCCATAAAGCCGTCGATCAGCACGTTGGAGTTGCCCACGGGAATGGTGTACGACCACACCGGGGTGATCTGCCACACGCCATCACCCGGGCGATTGCCTTCGGTCTGGCGCTGGTAGAAGTTCAACTGGAAGTAGTCGAAGCCAGGGATGTTCAAGTCAAAGCCCGGGCCCAGCAGGTACGACTCGTTATCGCCTTCGCCGAACTCGTAAGTGAAGGCCAGCAGCACATCTTTGATCGGGCCGAATGAGAGGTCTTTGTCAAAGATCTTGCCGAACGACAAGCGCGGGCTGAACTCGCCGTAGTAAGTACTTGGGCCGACGTTGCCGTCTTCCTTGCCGTTGTAAAAGATGCGGTCGACGAACAGGAAGTTGTCGCCGTACTTCCACGCATCGGCGTGCTCGAAGGTGACGGTTTGCTGGATCTGCGGGTTGACGGTGAAGTTTTTGCCCCACAGGTACGTCAGGCTGTTGTTCTGCCACTGCAACAAGTCGCCTGCCACAGCTTGGCCGCCGGCCAGCAGGGATCCTGCCAGCATCAGGCCTTTGAACATAGGTTTCATTCGGTTGCTCCCGAGTCAAAGTTTTATGGTTGTTTTTCTACGCAGGCGCTCTGGTGTGGCGCCTTTTGGTTCGCTGCAAAAATCGTCTGTTTGGTCAGCTTTAGTGCTTTTAGCAAGAGCTGCGCCAAGGTGTTTAAAAAGCCAATAAAAGGCCTTCGGCTGCACTTGATGCAGTCGAATCCGGTGGTTTTTTCTGCACGTTGGCCGCAGACATTGGGCCAGGATAAGTTGGCCCTGCAGTCAGCTTTTACATTCGCTGTTTTTTTTTGAGTCGATTCGAGCGGGCGCGGAGAATACTGGCTCCCAGGCCTTGGCTCAAGTGCGCTGTTAGAGAGCGCAGGGGGCGAGAATGGGGCGCGGCTTGTGGCCGGCCCCAGGTGAATGGGGTGCATGTGGGTATTTCCTGTCGGTTATTATTTTTGTTGTTTTTTGCTAACAGGCCAAATCAATGCGTGTGGGCGACAGCGGGGCGTTCCGAACCGCCGAGGATGTTGAACAGGATGTTCAGCGACAAGGCGCTGAGGGTGGCCATGGCGATTCCGCTGTGGGTAATCGGGCTCATCCACAAAGGCAACTGCGCGAAGAACTCCGGACGCACCACCGGGATCAGGCCCATGCCGATGCTGACCGCCACCAGCAACTGGTTGCGGCGGTCGGCAATGTCGGCCTCCTGCAGGATCTTGATGCCGGTCGCTGCGACCATGCCGAACATGGCAATGGCGGCGCCGCCCAATACTGCCGGTGGAATCGACGCCACCAGAAGCGCGGCTTTGGGCAGCAGGCTGAGCACAATCAGGAACGCTCCGGCCATGATCGTCACCGAGCGGCAACGCACGCCGGTCATCTGCACCAGGCCGATATTCTGGGCGAATGAGGAGTGGGTAAAGGTGTTGAAGAAACCGGCGAAGAATGAGGCGCCGGCGTCACACAGCAAGCCACGGCGCAGCATCTTTGGCGTGACTGCCTGGCCGGTGATTTTGCCCAGCGCCAGGAACATCCCGGTGGACTCGACGAAGATGATCACCACCACCAGGCACATCGACAGGATCGGCGCCAACTCGAACTTGGGCATGCCGAAATGCAATGGCGTCACCACCTGCACCCACGGCGCCTGGGCCAGGCCGCCGAGGTCGACCATGCCAAGCAGGCCGCACAAGCCATAGCCGAGCGCCATGCCGATCAGCACCGAGATATTCACCCAGAAGCCGCGCATGAAACGGTTGATCAGCAAGATGGTCGCCAGTACCAGTGCGGCAATCGCCAGGTAAACCGGCGAGCCAAACGTTGCAGCAGCGCTGCCGCCACCGGCCCAGTTCACGGCCACGGGGAACAGCGACAGGCCGATGGCAGTGATCACGGTGCCGGTTACCAACGGCGGGAAAAACCGCACAACCTTGGACATGAACGGCGCGATCAGCATGCCGAAAAAACCGGCAGCGATGGTCGCGCCGAAGATGCCCTGCAGGCCGATACCCGGCATGCCGGCCATGGCCACCATGCTGCCGACGGCGGCGAAACTGGCGCCCATCATCACCGGCATGCGAATGCCCACCGGGCCGATGCCGAAAGACTGCACCATGGTGGCGATACCCGCCACGAGCAGGTCGGCGTTGATCAGAAAGGCGATTTCTTCACGGCTAAGCCCTGCGGCCTGGCCAATGATCAGGGGTACGGCGACGGCGCCGCCGTACATCAGCAAGACGTGTTGCAGGCCTACCAGAATCAGTTGCAAGAGGGGCAGCCGCACCATGGCGGGTGCGGCGGGAATCTGCGGTTCGACTAACTCGGTCATGCAACACCTCGGATCTTTTTATTGTTGTGTTGTTCGGCATTCAATTGCCATTTGAAACGGTATATCTCAAACACTGCATATCCCCTGTGGGAGCGGGCTTGCTCGCGAATACGGTGTGTCATTCAGCACTTCAGGTGACTGAACCACCGCATTCGCGAGCAAGCCCGCTCCCACATTCAGATCTACAGCAGGCTGTCAGTTGGTGCGCGCCCCCTGGTTGATCCAGGTGCCGATCAAATCGCGCTCCTGCTGGGTCATCTGGGTGATGTTGCCCAGCGGCATGATCTGGCTGGCCACGGCCTGCGCTTGAATGCGCGCCGCCTGCTGCTGGATCTGCGCCGGGGTATCGAACATCACGCCGGCTGGGGCGGTGCTGAACAGCGGGCTGGTGGGCTTGGCCGAGTGGCACACGGCGCAGCGTTCCTGGATCACGCCATGCACCTTGTCGAAATCAATCGTCGCCTGGGCCGGTGCCGCAGCAGGTTCTGCAGCGGGTGCGGCTGGCGCGGCAGGTTTCAAACCACCGCCCAATGCGGTTTCCGGCAAGGGTTGGTATTCGATGGCCGCGGGCGCCTTGGCCACATCCGGGGCAGTCGAAACCGGTTTGGGACCGGTCACGTAAGCCAGGCAAATCATCGCCAACGCGCCCACCGGCAAGGTCCACGCATACTTCTGGCTGTTATGCCGCGTGTTGAAGTAGTGACGCACCAACACCGCCGCCACCGCGATCCCGGCCAGGATCAGCCAGTTGTATTGGCTGCCGTAGGTGCTCGGGAAGTGGTTGCTGATCATGATGAACAGCACCGGCAAGGTGAAGTAGTTGTTGTGGCGCGAACGCAGCAAGCCTTTGGCCGGCAGCGCCGGGTCAGGTGTGCGGTTCTCGGCGATGGCCGCCACCAATGCGCGCTGGGCGGGCATGATGATGCGGAACACGTTGCCGACCATGATGGTGCCGATCACCGCGCCCACGTGCAGGTAGGCGCCACGGCCGCTGAACACCTTGCTGAAGCCGTAGGCCGCTGCAATCAGCAGCACAAACAGGATAAAGCCGAGCAGGGCAGGGCGTTTGCCCAGTGCCGAGTCGCACAGGAAGGAGTAGATGAACCAGCCGACGAACAGTGAGCCAATGCCCAGCAACACGCCTTCGGGACCGCTGAGGCTGCTGCCCGGGGCCAGCAGGTACAAGGTCGGGTTGGCGTAGAACACTACGCACAGCAGCGCGATGCCCGACATCCAGGTGAAATAGGCTTCCCATTTGAACCAATGCAGGTTGTCCGGCATGGTCGGCGGGGCCAGTTTGTATTTTTCCAGGTGGTAGATACCGCCACCGTGGATCGCCCATAAGTCACCGGCCAGGCCGTCCTTTGGGTTGACGCGATTAAGGTTGTTTTCCAGCCAGACAAAATAGAAGGAAGCGCCGATCCACGCGACGCCAGTGATCATGTGAACCCAGCGCACGCTAAGGTTCAGCCATTCCATCAAATGTGCTTCCACAGTCTTTACCTCTCGCCTGTCACCCTTGTTGTCGGGTGATCAAGCCTTCTCTTATTGGTGGGGGGCGAGGATCAACCGCTCATCCTCTTTGAAAAAATGCTCATCGCAGTTATTGCCTGTGCCACTGCGATCAACCACCAGGAAGTCATCCCGCTTTTCGATCGTCAGCACCGGGTGGTGCCAGACGCCGCGATGGTAATTAATGCCCTGCCTGCCGTTGGTGACGAAGGCGCGGACCAAGCCCGATACAGGTTCATCGCCAAGTGGCGCGACCACGATCAGAAAGGGGTTGCCGAGCAGCGGAATGAAAGCCTGGCTGCCCAGCGGGTGTCTCTCCAGCATGCACACGGTCAGCGGCATGTCCTGCGCGTCGGCGCGGAAGATGCTGATGATCGCGTTGTCTTCAGGCTGGGCGGTTTCTACCGTGGCCAGCTTGTGAAAGCGCATGGTCGACCCGTTGTTGATCATGAAGTGGTCGCTGCCATCGGTTTCGATAACGTCTCCGAAAGGGGCGAAGGCTTCTTTGGTCAGGGGTTCGATCACGAGTGTGCGCATGGCTGTCTTCTTATCCGAATTCTGTGGATCGTTCCCACGCTCTGCGTGGGAACGCCGCCCCGGACGCTCTGCGTCCGCTCTTGTGACGCAGAGCGTCACGGTAAGCATTCCCACGCGGAGCGTGGGAACGATCGGGTGTTACTTCGAAACCTTGCCCAGCACCCGCAGGCGGCTCACACCCCCATCCGGGAACACATTCAGGCGGATGTGGGTGATCGGGCCGAGTGCCTTGATCTGCTCGGCAAACGTATGTTCAGCGTGCATTTCCAGTTTCTGCGCAGGCAGCAGTTCGCGCCAGAACAGCGATTGGGTTTCGATCTGGCTGTCGGTGCCGCCCTTTACGAAGGCGCCCTGGATCGAGCAGGTGTCCGGGTAGTTGCCCTTGAAGTGCAGGGTGTCGACCACGATTTTCTCGATCTCGCCGGGGTGGCCCAATGCGACGATCACCCAGTCATTGCCTGGCGTGCGACGACGGGCGGTTTCCCAGCCGTCGCCCATGTTGATGCCACGGCCTGGGTTGAGGATGTTGCTCATGCGGCCGAAGTGTTCATCGGAGCACGCCAGGGCGCGACCGCCGTTAAGCGCAGCAGCCAGGTCGACCTGTTCGTTGTCGCCCACCGAGGACCAGTCGCGGAACGGCACGCCGTACACGCGCAGACGCGCCACGCCGCCATCCGGGTAGATGTTGAAACGCAGGTGGCTGAAGGACTGGTCGTTGTTGATCTCGTGGTAGTGGTGGCTGTTGCCTTGCAGCTCCACCGCCGACAGCACTTCCACCCACTGGGTGTCGGCGTCCGGCTCGCCCGAGGCCAGGTAGCAGGCTTCCAGAGAGGCCGATGGCGGGAAGTTGCCGGTGAAGAATGAAGTGTCGATGTCCACGCCCTTGATCGAGCCGGGTACGCCGAGGCGGATCACTGCGCTGTCGTAGCCTTCGAAGCGCTTGCGGCGTGACTCCCAGCCGTCCATCCACTTGCCGTTGTCATCGAAAACGCCCTCCTTCCACACGGCCGGGGTTGGCTGGAACAGGCGGTTGGCGTCAGCGAACCAGTCATCGGTCACCGAGAGGATCTTGGTGCCCAGGCGGGCGTCGGCCAGGTTGACGAACTTTTCGAAAGGTACGGGTTGCGCTTTCATTCTTCTTGTCTGCCTTGAATAGAGTGGCTGGGGATGGTCGTTTAGAGGGGCAGTAAACGGAACAACGCGATCTTGTTGATCTCGGCCAGCGCGCATTTGAACTCGGCGTCTGCCGAGTTGTGAATGCGCGTTTCAAACGCGGCGAGGATCTGGTGCCGGTTGCTGCCTTTTACCGCCATGATGAAGGGAAACTTGAACTTGGCCTTGTAGGCGTCGTTCAGCTCGGTGAAGCGCGAGAACTCTTCGGCCGTGCATTGGTGAATCCCCGCGCCAGCTTGCTCATCGGTGCTGGCTTGGGTGAGTTGGCCCTGGACGGCCGCACGGCCTGCCAGGTCCGGGTGAGCATTGATCAGCGCCAGTTGGCGGGCATGATCGGCGCTCAACAAAATATCGCTCATGCGCTGGTGCAGGGTTTCGATCTGATCGATCGAGCTGTCCTGGCCCAGGTCGAAGGCCTTTTCGGCCACCCATGGCGAGTGTTCGTAGATGTCGGCAAAGGCGTTGACGAATGCGTCGCGGCTTAAGGTCGATGGTTTCAGGGTCTGGAACGCAGTCATTTCGCCGCTCCCGTATACGGGTGGGTTTCGTGCCAGTGCCGGGCAATATCGACGCGGCGAGTGAACCACACCTGTTCGTGACCTTTGGCGTATTCGATAAAACGCTTCAACGACGCCAGGCGCGCAGGGCGGCCGATCAGGCGGCAGTGCAGGCCGATGGAAAGCATCTTCGGTGCTTCGGCGCCTTCGGCGTACAGCACGTCAAACGCGTCCTTGAGGTACTCGAAAAAGTCATCGCCCTTGTTGAAGCCCTGCACCTGGGTGAAGCGCATGTCGTTGGTGTCCAGGGTGTAAGGGATCACCAGGTGCGGCTTGCCGGTGGGGTTGTTGGGTTCCCAGTAGGGCAGGTCGTCGTCATAGGTGTCGCAGTCATAGAGGAAACCGCCTTCCTCCATCACCAGCCGACGGGTGTTGGGGCCTGTGCGGCCGGTGTACCAGCCCAATGGACGCTCGCCGGTCAGTTCGGTGAGGATGCGGATGGCTTCGAGCATATGCTCGCGTTCCTGGGCCTCGTCCATGTACTGGTAGTCGATCCAGCGGTAGCCGTGGCTGCAGATCTCGTGGCCGGCCTCGACCATCGCGCGGATCACATCCGGGTGGCGTTGGGCGGCCATGGCCACGGCGAAGATGGTCAGCGGGATATCGAATTCTTTAAACAGCTTGAGGATGCGCCACACACCGGCACGGCTGCCGTATTCGTACAGCGACTCCATGCTCATGTTGCGTGCGCCTTGCAGCGGCTGGGCCGAGACCATTTCCGAGAGGAAGGCTTCGGACTCTTTGTCACCGTGCAAAATGTTGCGCTCACCGCCTTCTTCGTAGTTGAGTACGAACGACAGCGCAATGCGTGCCTTGCCCGGCCAGTGGGGGTGAGGAGGGTTACTGCCGTAACCGATCAGGTCGCGTGGGTAGTCAGCGCTCACTGCAGTCTTCCTTCTTGTTCGTGGTAGCAAGTGTGTGTGGCGGCCGGGCAGTGAAAAGACTGGGTGGCGTCACAGCGATGAGTGATTGTATACAACTTATCGGCCACTTTGTAAGCCTGCATTTCTGCATTTTTTCTGCAGCACTCGGTTAAAAGGGTGTAGCAAGAAACTTGCCTGGTTGGTCAGCTAATGGACAAAAGGTCGTTTAAAAGCAAGGTTTACTTGCCAATTGCTCCGCCGAGCAACGCCGACAGGGTGATCCAAAACTTTGTGATTTTTATTGTGTACAATTTTTTTAAAAAGTGTCTTAATCAGCCATCGCCAGCTTTTTTGATGCCCTGAAAAAGTGCAGGTTTATCTTCTACTGACTTAAGGAGGCGCGTAGACGCCATGGGACGTTTGACCACACACGTTTTGGACGCCGCACACGGCTGCCCCGGCAGCCATATTCAGGTCGAGCTGTATCGCGTTAACGGCGCGCAGCTGGAACGGGTGGCCACCGCCACCACCAACAGCGACGGCCGCTGCGATGCGCCGCTGCTGCAAGGCGACGACTACCGCAGCGGTGTGTACCAACTGCAATTCAGCGCCGGCGACTACTACCGCGCCCGTGGCGTGCAATTGCCGGAGCCGGCCTTCCTCGACGTGGTGGTGCTGCGCTTCGGCATCAGCGCCGAACAGGACCACTACCATGTGCCGTTACTGATTTCGCCTTACAGCTACTCCACCTATCGCGGTAGCTGAGTCGTCACCTCGCTTCACACCCCCAAAGCTCTTCGTTGGTTTTTTGCCCGCCCACACTGCGGGCTTTTTTATTCCCGATGGCTTACGGGCCGCCCAACTATGTAACGCACTTGGGGCGGCCGAGGTGCCTAGGCTCGGCTTTTCTGTACGGAAGAGTCTGCCATGAGTACCGACACCACCGCCTGGTTGGCCGCTGAGTTCGCTGCGGCCCAAGCGCTTGATTTTGATGACCCGCAAACCCTGGACGCGGAGCGTGATGCGGCGATTCGCACGCTTGTGACCCGACGGCTTAACGAGGTCTCGCAGCCCAGTCATGAAATCAATCGCTTGCACGAAGCACAACTCAGTGCCAGAGCGTCGGCAAAATCCCTGAGAACCTTGATGGGGCGGGCGCCGAGAGTGCTGGGCATTATCCGTGGCGCATTGCGCAAAGCCTTTGCGCTTGACCCCGACACGCTGCTGTTCACCGAATCCCGGCCGGCGCCCCTTCACCTGAAGGTCAATAACCTGACCGAAAAAGCCTTGGGGCTGCTGATTCAACCCGATGTGCCGCTCGACATTAGCCAGTTCACGTCCTTGAGTATCAAGGGTGAACCCGCACGCTCGGTGCCGTTTACCGCCTGGGATGCGCTGGCACGTGTGAAAGGCTTGGCGTTGCTCGGGCAGATCGAGAGGGCTGGACGAGCATATTGGCAGCAACTGGCCTATGGATCGTGGCTGACACGCAAACAACATTGGGTCCGGTTGCGAAAGTCGTTGTTCGCCGAGAATGCACTGCTGGCCCATCGCGTTTATCAACTGACGGACCGCGGCTTTGCGCTGGTCCGCGCCCTCATGGAAATCCCTGGCGCCGATGCGCGCCGTCAGGCCGCAGGCGAGTGGGCGAGTATTCAAGTGAGCAGGGTGGCATGGCCTGGCACAAATCGCGCCCTGGTCCCGGTGCCGGGCGCTTTGCATATTTATCGTGATGACGTCGCAGGGGACACGCTCCATGTCATTTACCTGCCGGGTCTGATTCGCGAGTTTTACGAGTTCAGTTCCTGGTACCGCCTGCAATGTGATCTGCCAGCACTGGTCAACGGTCCTTTGAGTCAGGTGCTTTGGCAGTGTTTGCCACTGCGCCGTTGGCATGAACTGTGTGACGCGCCAAGCGTCAAGCCGCAGGCATTTGCCTTTCAGCTTATCGGTGCGCACCAGGAAGACGCGCTGCTCGCCAGTGCAACCGAGCTGCTGGAGGCGCAGTGGGATAACGAGGTGGCCTGTGCCTTGTCAATCAATCCTGCTGCTGTGGGGATTCAAGGTGCAGGGCAGCCCGCTGCTACGGATGTGCAACGCTTGCTTAAATTTATCGAAAAAGGCCGTCGCCGGATGGCGCGCAGCATCCTGTTGGGAAACAGCCTGGACACCTTGCTGGAGTGGGATTGCCGGCGCCGCCTCGGTGAGATTGTGTGTGCGAGCCTGACGCCGGATCTCGCCTTCAAGACCCGTGAAGCGCAGCTCAATCGTTACGAAAAAGGCCTGATGGCCCTGCTCGATCACACGGATGTGAGCCAAAGCAGTGCGCCCTATGAAAACTTTTTGAGCCTTGAGCGGCAATGGCAGAAACACGTGAGCACAGTGACTCAATTAGCCCATGGACCACACGAGCGGATGTTTCAAAAGGCGTTCTGGCTTGAGCAGCCTTTGGGCACGTCTAATCGCGGTTCATTGGTGGGCACTGCCCTGCGCCGGGCGTTGCTTCTGGAAGCCCGGATGCAGCAGCAGTTGAACCTGTTGCCCTCTGTGCACGTAGAGCGATTGAACGCCGTATTGAGTGATTCCTGGGTGCCCGGCGACAGTGCGGCTGATACCTGTGCGTTGCAGGTAACCGTCGGCAGCGCGCCCGCTCCGTTGTACACGTTGCTGGGCGCGTTGCTCGTGACCACCCATGAAGCCTTGGCCCAGCCCAATGGCCCACACTCAGTGTTGTTATGCGTAACGGGCCTGTATGGCGGGCTGGTGCCCTTTGATAACTTGAACGCGTTTGCCAAGGGCCTTCAAGCCAGCCTGAAAAGCCGCGACGGATCGGTGTTGTGGCGCTGCATTGGACGTGATCAGCGCGAGGCGGCGCGGGCCACGATCAATGGGTTGCCCAAGAATGCCTCTGTGGGGGTGAGCTACGAGGCCATCAAGCGCACCGCACTCAAAGACCTGTTCATCAAACTGATGCGACATCACGCCGCGTTGGACACGCTTATTGGCAAGGGTGTCAGGTTGTTCAGTGAAATCAGCGATCCGCAGTTGAGCCGTATGGTGCTGGCTCAGGAATTGTTCGAGTGCCTGCAAGTACCCGCCAATGATGCGCGCACACTGGCGTTGGTGAATATCAACCTGTTGCAGGTAGCAGCCACTCAAGCGCAAAAACTCCCGTCGTGGTTGGGCATTGCATCAGCCGGCACGCGAAAACACTACGAACGGTTGTCACGCCGCTATGTGATCAATGCCTTTGCGGTGGAGAGCAAACTCTGGCGGGATTTGCCGAGCCTGGAGTCATTCGCCCGTAAAACCCTGGTGGCGCGATTGACGCAGGACGGTTTTTACCCTGAGCTGGATATCGACAAACCGCTGGTGGATTTGCCCGATGATGTCAGTTCCCAATTGTGCGGCTGGTCGAGTCAGTGCGCAGTGGGCGATCGTGATACCAAAAAGACCGTCAGCCCGCAGCGAACCACGTTCAGTCTGCTGCAATTGGCGTTGCATAATCTCGACCCCAAGGCGCCCTGGACCCGCTGGCGGTTGAATCGTGCACGCTGGCTGGACCCGGCCTGGAAAGAGCGCTTGAGTGTGCGTTACCTGATCGACACCCTGTCTTCGCTCGACATGGGTGGCGAGTACGACAAGCTGATCCTCGGGACTTTTTATCCTCCGGCGGCGACTCAAGCCAAGTCTTCAGGCCTGTCCCAGGCCCTGGTCTATAGGGCTTTGCGACAGCGCGCCCAGATGCAGCTGTACTCTGCGGTGCAGCAGGGCTTGAGTGAGACAGCCCAGCGTCTGTTTACCCAGGCGTTGGCAGCCGAGTCGGCAAGTGACCTGAAAACAGACGCGTTCGACATCCAGTTGGCGGTGCTGCGCCTGATGGACGCCAGCCCCGAACATGATCGGCACATCACTGGCCTGTTGTTCATTCATGACAGGTTATCCAAGCTCTGCGTGGTGTATTGGCCCATGGCTGCGGCCAGTCGGGTGATTGTCGCGTATGCCAGTTTGGACGAGGCGCAGAAGGCAATGAATCGCGTCGGCGCACTTGCCGAAAACCAGCAGGCGTTGGCGCGCCAGGTGGCGCCCGGCTGGGAGGCGCAGGCGCTTGCCGGCTACCCCGGTGAAGACTTGCAGGTGCAACCTCGCCGGCCTCACTCGCTTGAGCCAGGACAACCCGGCCTCTATCGTTTGATTGCCATGGTTGTGGAGTTGTTTTTGGCCCCGGCAAAGACGCCGGCAGTGGACCAGGCAAGCGTCGAAGCATTGATAAAAGAGCGGATTGAGTCGCAGCCTGAACATTGGTTGGCGGCTGCGCCTACCACCTATGGCAATGCATTGGCGTTGCTGGCCCACGCGCAGGTGTTCGATCTGCAACGTCGTGCCCAGGCCCAATCCCAGTCTTCCCGGGCGCTGGAGCACTACCGTGAGCAACGTTTGGGCGAGCAGCACGACGCGACGATTCGCGGTCTGCTGGGCTTTGTTCCAGTGTTGGGCGTTGGCGTCAGCCTTTATGAAATGCTGCTTGCCGCGCGGCGCTTTCATTTCAGCGGGGCTGCCCACGACGCTGTGGATGTGGCGTTCCTGACGCTACTTGCGTTCTTCGACGTGATGACATCTTTTGGTCCTTCCACGAAGGGCGCGCGCGTTTCGCGTGTCGCTTTGGGGCGTTTGCATCACCATCAGGGGATCATGCGGGGAACACGCGCGGGCCTCAAACCGGTACCGCTCAAACCCCGTCATTTGCTGGAGCACTTCCAGTCCCAGGGTGGTTTGGAGGGGGCCGTTGAATTGGCGGGGCCGGGAGGTAAAGGGCGGTATGTAAAAGATGGCCAGCAGTTTATTCGCGAGGGTAACGAGGTTTACCCGGTCTACCGACGCGAGAACGAGCGGGGGCTGCGCCTGAAAAGTAACCAGGGAGAAGGGCAAGATGAACTGATCCTGCACATCGAACAGCCCCATGAATGGCTGTTAGGCGCCGATGCGCCGGTGGCCGGGCCGAGTTCAGAGGTGTGGCAACCATGGGCGCCCACCCGAGGTGTAACGGATTGGTCACCGCCATCGCGCACGCGCACGGAAGCTGCTTTGCGCGCCTCGCCCGTGGCCAACAGTGCCTGGCAGGCGTGGGGCTTTCGGCGTGCTGACCCTCTGACCGAAGTGCCGCCCGTGGGCCGTCATATATACCGGGTGCCGGCGACGGCGGGTGTTGCCGCCTTTGACCTCTTGCGATTAGGGCCCGATTACTATCGGTTGTTGCCCCAGGGTACTAATGCATCGTCTTCGAGCATTGTCTTTATTATGCGCAACCAGGATATTTCCGTTCGGGCAGCCGTGGATCTGGAGCGCTGGCTGGGCGTGGCGGTTGCCGAGCAGCCGATACCGGCGACCCTGGGGGCCAATGGGCTGTGGACGCCCCATCAACCGCTGTTCACCGAGCGCCTGGACGTCACGATTGGGCGGATTTTTCCTGCGATGACCCGGGGCAGCAGGCGGTTTGTTGCCGACCGGCTGACTGAATTGGCCGACACCGGACCCACGGTGACGGCCACGCATTTACTCAATATCCGGGCGACGCTCGACCGTTGGCTGGAACCGCAAACCCCGAACCGCATGCCCGATCTGCTGAGCATGCTAAGGCCTGCCGATGAGCCGGGCGCCAACATCATTAACATCGGGGTAGATGGGGGCGCGCCGGGGGGCATGCGGCTGGATTTCACTCCGCCCTTTGCCCTCGACCCCACGTTGCTCAGGCGAAGCCGCGGCAACGGTGCACTTCGTTCGGAAGCGGTTCAAACGGCCGTCAGGCACATGCTGGAGCACTATGGATTTACGGTCAGGGGAATCCCGCGGCGGCATGGCGGGACCAGTATGAGTGACTTTTACTGCACCCATGCGCATTCGAACTCGGTTTATTTTGTGCTCAATAATTGGATCGAAAGTCGCAACGTCAGCCTGAACTCCAGGGTGGCTCCGCAGCTCTCCGATGCCTGGTTTCGCGAGCGTATCCGTTCGCAATCGCCCTACTCGGCGGAGTTTGCTGCCATTGAGCAAGCCATGGCAGAAAACCGTATGGTCCGGCTCGTTGCCGGTATTCAGTGGCGAGTTCGTTATGCAGGCCCCGCCAGCGTGTATTTTGCCAAAGTCGCGCCGTTCAGCCCTTGAGTAGCGCTGCCGTGGCTGCGCCGCCAAACAGTGCGGCACTGACGCGGTTGAACCAGCTCTGGCCCGCGCCACTGCGCAGGTAGCGCGCCGCACCGTGGGCGCCCAGGCCGTAAGCCAGCTTGCAGAGCAAGTCGAGCACCGTCCAGGTGGCAATCATGATCAGCAGTTGCGGCAGGAAGGGCTGCTGGCTGCTGAGAAATTGCGGCAGGAAGGCCGCAAAAAACAGGATGTCCTTGGGGTTGCTGGCGCCCAGCACAAAAGCGCGGCCGAACAACGCGCGAAAGCGCGGCACTGGCGGCGTCTGCGGCACGTCGGCGCCGCGGGCAGGTTGCCGTGATTGCTGCCAGCTCTGCCAGGCAAGGTAAAACAGGTACAGCGCGCCGACGATTTTCAAGGCGCTGAACAACTGCTCGGAGGCCAGCAATAACGCACCCAGGCCCAATGCCGAGGCGCTCAGCAGGCAGATCGACGCAAACACGCCGCCCAGAAACGCCGGGTACGAGCGGCGCAGGCCGTAGTTGAGGCTATTGCTGATCATTAACAGCGACAGCGGCCCGGGGATCAGGATCACCACCAGCGCCGCACCACTGAACAACAGCCAGGTATCCAGGTTCATCGACATCCCTCCCTTATATATGCAAAAAGCCCCACCCGAAGGTGAGGCGGTTTTCAGCCGTTCCCGTACTACAGGAAGACGAACTTGGCGATAAAGATCGCGCACAGCACCCACAGGCTGACAGAAATTTCACGGTACTTGCCGGTGCCGGCCTTGAGCGCCACGTAAGTGATAAAGCCCAGGGCGATGCCGTCGGCAACCGAAAACGTCAGCGGCATCATGATCGCGGTAACAATCGCCGGAATGCTGTCGGTGGCCTCATCCCAATTGATATGCGCCATGCTCGCCATCATCAGCATCGCCACGTAAATCAGCGCGCCGGCGGTGGCATACGCCGGAATCATCCCCGCCAGCGGCGCAAAAAACATCGCCGCTACAAACAGTATGCCCACGGTCACCGCCGTCAGCCCGGTGCGCCCCCCTGCGGCCACACCCGCAGCACTTTCCACATAGCTGGTCACCGGCGGCACACCGACCATGGCGCCAAATACGCTGGAGGCACTGTCGGCCTTCAGCGCGCGGGACAGGTTATCGATCTTGCCATCGGCATTGACCAGCCCGGCCCGTTGCGCGACGCCCATCAGTGTACCTGCAGTGTCAAACATGTGTACAAAAAGAAAGGCGAATACCACGCTGATCATGCTGACATTGAATACACCCTTTATGTCCATGGCCATCCAGGTCGGCGCCAGGCTCGGTGGGGTGGAGAGAATGCCGTTGTAGTGCACCAGGCCCAGGCCCCAACCGGCGAGCGTCACGGCGATGATGCTGATCAGGATCGCGCCGAACACACGGTGGTAGCTGAGGATCGCGATCAACAGGAAGCACACGGCCGCCAGTAAGGGTGCAGGTTCGTGCAATGAACCGAGCTTGATCAAGGTGGCCGGGCTGTCGACGATGATGCCGGCGGTCTTCAGGCCGATCACGCCGAGGAACAAGCCGACGCCTGCGCCCATGGCATGGCGCAGGCTCACGGGGATGCTGTTGAGCAGCCATTCACGCACGCGTGACAGCGTCAGGCCCATGAACAGCACGCCGGAAATAAACACTGCGCCCAGCGCGGTTTCCCAGTGGTAGCCCATGGTGCCGACCACGGTGTAGGTGAAAAACGCATTCAGGCCCATGCCCGGCGCCAATCCCACCGGCCAGTTGGCGTACAGCCCCATCAACAGGCAGCCCAGCGCGGCGGCGATGCAGGTGGCGACGAACGCCGCACCGTGATCGATACCGGCGTCGGCCATGATGTTGGGGTTGACGAAGATGATGTAGGCCATGGTGATGAAGGTGGTGAGGCCGGCAATCAGTTCGGTTCTCACTGTGGTGCCATGCAAGCGCAGTTTGAACAGGCGTTCCAGCCAGCCGCCTTGCGGTGGGGCGAGGTCCAGCGTAGGGGCTTCGGTTTTTTGGCTATCCACAGCAAGTACTCCTCAAGAGTTTTATTGTTATTTCCAGCGCCGGTCACAGAGGTGGGCAGCAGCGCTTTGAGGTACTGGCGGGTTTTGTTGACCAATAGGTCAGGAACTCGCACGAAGCGAATTATGCTTTTGTATACAAATAAAGCAAATAATGTTTTCGATTTTGTCGGCGGAAGGGGATGAAAGGCGGATGCGGGGCCGTTTCTCTTGATCGTTCCCACGCTCTGCGTGGGAATGCATCTGCTGACGCTCCGCGTCAGGCGGCGGGACGCGGAGCGTCCTAGGCGGTGTTACCACGCAGAGCGTGGGAACAATCATTGGCCGGCGAGGGCTTGATTCACGGCTAGCCATCCCGCCACGGCCGCTTCACCGGCTTCACTGAACGCGCGCTGCAACAGCTTCACCTGCTCGCGGCGCAATGACTGCTCAAAACGTTGGCCTTCTTCAGTCAGTTCCAGCAGGCGCTTGCGCTTGTCGGCCTCAGACGCAACGCTGTCGACCAAGTGCATTTCCTGCAATTGGCGCAGCGGCATGTTCAGCGCCTGCTTGCTCACCCCAAGCAATTCCAGCAGCTCCTTCACGCTCAAGGCCGGGTAACGCGCGATGAAAAACACGATGCGCTGATGCACACGGCTCAGGCCTCGGCGCTCGAGCATTTCGTCGGCCTTGGCGGTAAAGGCCTGGTAGCCGAAGAAGAAGGCTTCCATGGCTTGTTGCTGGCTGCCCTGGTTTTTAAGGTCAAGCATATTGACGTATCCATGTAAGTCATCGTAATTTCGGTCAACCAGTTTGACGTATTTGCCCCCGACTTCGCTACCGGTGACCCTATGGCCTTCTCTGAACGTGTTACGCGCCTCAAAAGCTCCTTGATCCGTGAAATCCTCGCGGCAGCTCAGCGCCCGAACGTGATGTCGTTCGCCGGTGGCCTGCCGGCCGAAGCCATGTTGCCGGCCCTGAATTGGGATGACCTGCCACTGAACATCGGCCAATACGGCATGAGCGAAGGCGAGCCGCAACTGCGTGAACTGCTCGCCGCCGAGGCCCGCGCCCTGGGCGTGCCATGCCAGGCCAGCCAGGTACTGGTGGTCAGCGGCTCCCAGCAAACCCTCGACCTGGCAGCCAAGCTGTACATCGACAAGGGCACTCAAGTCATGCTGGAAGGCCCGACCTACCTGGCCGCCTTGCAGATTTTCCAACTGTTCGGCGCCGATTGCCTCACCGTGCAACTGGAGGCCGACGGCCCGAACCTGGCCGCCCTGCGCGCCAGCCTCGAACGCCATCGCCCGGCGTTCATCTACCTCATCCCGACCTTCCAGAACCCTTCGGCGGTGCGCTACAGCGAGGCCAAGCGCGCAGCCGTGGCCGCTTTGCTCGATGAGTTCGGCGTAACCCTGATCGAAGACGAGCCCTACCGCGAGCTGACATTCGACGGCGCCAGTGCCCAGCCCATCGCCGGGCGCTTGAAAAAAGCCAGCTGGATTTACACCGGCACCGTCTCCAAGACCCTGTTGCCGGGGTTGCGCGTCGGTTACCTGATCGCCAGCGAGGATTTGTTCCCGCACCTGCTCAAGCTCAAGCAATCGGCCGACCTGCACACCAATCGCATTGGCCAGTGGCAGGCCATGCAGTGGATCGGCACCGAGCAATACCAGCTGCATCTGCTGCAATTGCGCAGTTTTTACCGCGAGCGTCGTGATGCATTCCAGTCGGCGCTGGAGCGCCACTTTGGCGACTTGGCCGACTGGCAAGTGCCCCAAGGTGGATTATTCTTCTGGCTGACCTTGAAACAACCCCTCGACACCCGCACCTTGTTGGCGCAAGCATTGGCTCAGGACGTGGCGTTCATGCCCGGTGAACCGTTCTTTTCCGAGCCCGACCAACACCTGGGCTCGTTGCGCCTCAATTTCAGCCATATCGACCCGGCCCGCCTGGACGAAGGTCTCAAGCGCCTGGCCGCGGTAGTCCGTCAAGCACAGCACGCGCAAGCGGCATAAGGGGAGCCCCATGTACAAGGTTTATGGCGATTACAAGTCGGGCAACTGCTACAAGGTCAAATTGATGCTCAACCTGCTGGGCATCCCGTACCAGTGGATCGATGTCGACATCCTCAAGGGCGACACCCAGACCGCCGAGTTTCTGGCCAAGAACCCGAATGGCAAGATCCCGGTGCTGGAACTTGAAGACGGCACCTGCCTGTGGGAGTCCAACGCGATTCTCAACTTCCTGGCCGATGGCAGCGAGTTTTTGCCGGCCGAGCCACGCCTGCGCACACAAGTGTTGCAGTGGCAGTTTTTCGAGCAGTACAGCCACGAGCCGTACATTGCGGTGGCGCGGTTTATCCAGTTTTACCTGGGCTTGCCCGCAGACCGTCTTGAGGAATACAAGAAGCTGCACAAAGGTGGCTACAAGGCGCTTAAGGTCATGGAGCGCCAACTGCAATTGACCCCGTATCTGGTGGGTGATCAATTCTCCATCGCCGATGTGGCGTTGTATGCCTATACCCATGTGGCCCAGGAGGGTGGTTTTGAGCTGGACGCTTATCCGGGTGTGCAGGCGTGGCTGGCGCGGGTGGCCAGTCATCCAAAACATGTAGCGATGCTGGACTGAGTTTACGCGGTCAAAATGTGGGAGCTGGTTTATGTGGGAGGACCCGCCACCTCTTCGATGTAGCGCTGTCGCGCATCAAACTGGTTCATCGTAAGGTTGAAGAACGCGGGCGGGACAAAGGCCGTAACCAGCACTGGTGTGTCAGCACCCGAGTGGGAGAGTGGCCTGCACGGTATCGGCGTGGAGTCATTGTCGGCACAGCAAGCTGTGACCACGTATAAGAGAGTGAATCCGCTCGCCACCGTGTACCCCGCCCGCGTCATTCAATCCTGCGAGGAATTGTCATGACGCGCAAGAACCAAAAACGTTTTGAGGTCATCCACCCTGACTGCGCTGCCGTTGATGTTGGAGGCG
>NZ_FNOX01000034.1 GCF_900107155.1 Pseudomonas salomonii | reverse complement strand
AAAGCACTCGACACCTATGACGTTAGCGGTGATCTGAATCCGAAGGAGAAGGAGATTGTTCAAGGCTTCATAGATAAAAATCAGGATGATCTACGCCTGACGGTGCAGAAAACGACCCAAGCTACGAATGCGGAAATTGCTGGTATCGTTCTTTCGGGAGGGCTGGGGGCTGGCGCTAAGGCTGTTGCTGAGTCTGCTGGTGCAAAAGGCGCAGGTACCCTTGTTAATGCGGAGAGAGGGACGTTAACAGAAGCAAATTTTGCTCAAAATAAAATCAAGTCTGATCGATCCTTTAGTGAGGATGGGCAGAAGGTATACTCAGAGCTAGCTGGCACACCGATCAGGACAGTTGATGACTTAGCCGGCGCTTTGAGGGCTGGGACAATTAAGCCGAATCAGCTTCCCGTTGATTATGTAGATATGAATGGGACTCGCCTTATTTTGAATACACGAACTTCTACCGCGCTTGAGCAGGCAGCTATCCCTCGAAGTGATTGGTTCGGGCGAAATCAGACAGGTGTTGAGGCTTTTCCAGGTAAAACATTCAATGATTTGGCAGCAGATCAGTTAAAAAATAACAAATTGCCGCCGACAGGCGCAGAGCAATTAAAGTCGGTGCGTCCATGAAAATAGGTCAGCCAAAACTAATACTAGATCCATATGATTGGCTGCCAGGATATGGTGAGTCAAGAGTATCATTCCACTCCGTTGGCTCGGATGTGATACTTGATATTGAGTATGAGAAGGAGGTTGTAGTTGATAGCGAAGAGGTTGTACTGGCTTTAAGGCGGGAGGTTGAGTTCAAGTCTGTACGATACTTTATTCGGGAGCCATTCCCTGGAGGTGCTATTTTTGAGTTTGACGGTGATCCAAGTGGGTTTCGGCTGGGTAAGTTGACTGAGTTTAAAGACTCCGAATTGGTAAGGAGTAACGTGAAAGCATGGCGTTCCGTGTCGAGTCACGAACCGCCGAAGTTGAGGCATTTCAGCATTCAGTTTTTGTCAGAGAATCTTACTTTTCATGTGCTGGCTGTAGATGTATTTTTATCCAATGAGCTGTCCGGTAGTTGATTTTGCTCTGAAATAAAATTAACGGGAACCGCTTCAGTCAACCAAACACCGTTTTCAGCCTGAAAAAATTTAAATCCCTGTTGGTACATTCGCAGGGATTCAATCTTCAGAACCACTGGTTTGCCGTAGCGCTGTCCGACAGCGATAGCCGTCAGAGTCTCCTGCGATAGATGCACATGGTGGCGTGAACCTGCAATCAATCCTTGCTGAAGAATAGATTCAAGAAAGCGTGTTGCAGTGCCATGGTAGAGGAATTCTGGCGGTTCTTTCTCCATGTGTTGAAGGTTTACGGCTGCCGCTGAATGCCCCTGTGCGGCTCGAATACGTTGGCCATCGTCGGAGAGGGTAAAGCGTTTCTTGTCACTGCTATTCACTACTGTCTGAATTATTGCCTGGTCAAGTATGCGGCCTTCTTTCGCTGCGCCGGTAATCAAAGAGTTGATGTCTGCCCAGCCTTCTGCGTCGAGTTGCAATCCGATAGCGTGAGGCTCATGGCGCAAGATATAACTTAGGAACTTGCTTGTTTCGTTCAGTTGTTTGTTATTCATGATTGTCCTGTATGCCTTTTTCAATAACTGGCTCTTTAATAAATTGGCTTTTGTTTTTTACATCTTGGGCTCTGAGTTTAGCCAGATCGGGCGGATCTACGCCGCCCGAATTTATTTATAAGTCTTGCGAAATCA
>NZ_FNOX01000030.1 GCF_900107155.1 Pseudomonas salomonii | reverse complement strand
AGGTAAAGCTCGCCCAATACGCCAATGGGTACCGGTTCGAAATGGCTGTCGAGGATGTAGCAGCCCAGATTGGCAATCGGGCGACCAATCGGCACCGCATCGCGACCTTCATCAAGGCAGGTCCAGTGGGTCACATCGATGGCGGCTTCAGTCGGGCCGTACAGGTTATACAGCCGCGCTTGCGGCAGTTTGGCGAAGACCTGCTGTTGCGCATCCACCGGCAGCGCCTCGCCGCTGCACACGATGCGGTGCAAGGTGTGGCACGTCGCAACGGTCGGGTCTTGCACAAAGGCCTGCAACATCGAGGGTACAAAGTGCAGCGTGGTGACCTGTTCGGCATTGATCAGGCTGACCAGCCTGGCCGGGTCACGGTGGTCGCCCGGCGCGGCAACGACCAGGCGTGCGCCGGTCATCAGTGGCCAGAAGAACTCCCACACCGACACGTCAAAGCTGAACGGGGTCTTTTGCAGCACAGTGTCGCTGACATCCAGGCCATAGGCCTCCTGCATCCATTGCAGGCGGTTGGTCAGGGCCGCATGACGGTTGCCGGCGCCTTTGGGCTGGCCGGTGGAACCGGAGGTGTAGATCACGTAGGCGAGGTTTTCGCCGTCCAGAGCAATACCCGGATTCTCTGCGCTATAGCTGTCGAACTCCGTCTCGCCTAGTACCAGCGTTTCCAAACCGTGTGGAATCGGCAGCTGACCGAGTAGATGCGCCTGAGTGAGCAGTAGCTTCACGCCGCTGTCTTCGAGCATGTAGGCCAGGCGCTCACGGGGATATTCCGGGTCCAGCGGCACATACGCGCCACCGGCCTTGAGCACCGCCAGCAGGCCGACCACCATCTCGATGGAACGCTCTACCGCCAGCCCCACCAACGAGTCCGGGCCAACGCCCGCTTCGATCAGACGATGGGCCAGGCGATTGGCGCGGCGGTTGAGTTCGGCGTAATTCAAGCGCTGCTCGGCAAACACCAGTGCCGGCGCCGCTGGCGTGAGCGCAACCTGCGCTTCAATCAGTTGATGCACCGTTTGCTGCAACGGGTAATCGCGGGATGTGGCGTTCCAGTCCTGAATCACCTGCTGACGCTCAGTGGCGTCGAGCATCGCCAGCTCACCCAGACGTTGCTGCCCGCCCTCAAGCATGGCTTGCAGCAGGTTGACCAGGTGTCGGCCGTAACCTTGCACCGTGTCTTCATGGAAATACGCGCGGGCAAAGCTGAACTGCACCGACAGCGTATCGCCCAGATCCACCAGCACCGTCAGCGGGAAGTTGGTTTGTTCATGGGCGTGGGGTTCGCCAAACTGAATGCCGCTGCCGCCGCTTTGCGCCAGGGCTTTGGACACCGGGTAGTTTTCGAACACCAGGATATTGTCGAACAAGGCTTCACCGCCCTGCCCGGCCCAGCGCTGAATGTCATACAGCCCGGTGTGCTCGTGCTCACGCAACGCCAGGTTTTGCGCCTGCACCGCTTGCAACCAGTCGGCCACCGTCACCTGCCCCTCTACCGCGCAGATCACCGGCAAGGTGTTGATGAACAGACCGATCTGCTGCTCAACGCCCGCAAGCTCCGCCGGGCGCCCGGCCACAGTGGCACCGAACGCCACCACCGCCTGGCCACTGTGACGCTGCAACAGAATCAGCCACGCCGCCTGGATCAAAGTGTTGAGTGTGACCTTGTGGCTTCGGGCGAACGACTCAAGTTGAGTTGTGAGTGTGCGATCAAGCGCCAGTTGGTGCTCGCCATGCCCTTGCACCGCCATCGGTTGGCTGCTGCCCAGCCGAGTTGGGGTTTGCAACGCACTCAACTGCTCGCGCCAGAAGGCTTCGGTCGCAGCGGCGTCACGCTGTTGCAGCCAGCCGATGTAATCGCGATAGCGCCCGGCCGCTTCCGGCACCGCCACGCCGGCATAGCGTTGCAGCACTTCACCGAACAGTCGCGAATTGCTCCAGCCGTCCATCAGGATGTGATGGCTGGTGTAGATCAACTCGTAGCACTGCTCATCGGTGCGCACCAGTACCAGGCGCACCAGTGGTGGCTTGGCCAGGTCAAAACCCTGGCGGCGCTGGGCCTGTTGCAGGTTGCGCAGTTCCAGTTCGCGCTCCGGCATGGCGCGCCAGTCCAGAACCTGGATCGGCAACCGTGCCTGGCGGTACACCACCTGGCACGGCCACTCCAGCTGGCCTTCCCAGAAGAACCCGCTGCGCAGCACATCATGGGCCTGCACCGTGGCATCCCAGGCGTGCTGGAAGCGCGACACGTCCAGGCCCTGCGCAGTCACGCGGATCTGGTTGATGTAGTCGCCCGCCGTCTGCTCATAGAGCGTGTGAAAGAGCATGCCCTGCTGCATGGGCGACAACGTGTAGAGGTCTTCTACGGCATCGAAGGCCAGCGGCAACGACTCCAGCTGCGATTGATTCAAGCGCGACAACGGGAAATCGGAAGCGGTCACACCGCCATTGCCGGGCGTGCAGCAATGTTCGATCAGCGCGTTGAGTTCGCGGGTGTAGGCCGCGCTCAGCGTTTCGATCACGGCGGGATCGAACATCAGCGGGCTGAACGTCCAGCCCAGTTGCAGTTCGCCGCCATAGACCTGGCCGTTGAGCGTCAACCAGTTGCCCAGCGGCGCGTCCGGGCTTTGTTCGGTGCCGGCACTTTCTGCGGCGGGCGCGAACAGCGTGTTTGGCTGGTCGAAACTGCCGTCGACCTGGCCCAGGTAGTTGAAGGTGATGCGCGGCGCTGGCAGAGCACTGAACGCCTCACGTGTGGCGTCATCGCCCAGGTAACGCAAAGCGCCAAACCCCAGGCCTTTATGCGGCACGCTGCGCAGTTGCTCCTTGATCTGTTTGATCGAAACCGCCAGGGACGCGTCCGGAGTCAGGCGCACCGGAAACAGGCTGGTGAACCACCCCAATGTGCGCGTCAGGTCGATGTCGTCAAACAGGTCTTCACGGCCATGGCCTTCCAGCTGGATCAGGCTCGAGGCGTGGCCCGTCCACTGGCAGATCACCCGCGCCAGGGCCGTGAGCAGCAGGTCGTTGATCTGGGTACGGTAGGCCGTCGGCGCCTGCTGCAGCAGTTGCCGGGTGCGTTCGGCGTCCAGTTGGCTGACCACAGTCTCGGCCAGTCGCCCGGGGCGCGCGCCTTGCGGGTTGCGGCACGGCAAGTCGCTGGCCGCACCTTGCAGCTGTTGCAGCCAAAAGGCTTGCTCGGACGCCATCGCCGCACTGCGGGCGTGGGCCTGCAAGCGCTCGGCCCAGGCTTTGAACGACGAGGTTTTGGCCGGCAATGTTTGTTCACGATACAGCGCTTGCAGGTCTTCGAGGAACACCCGCCAGGACACGCCGTCCACCACCAAGTGGTGCATCACCAGCAACAGGCGCTGGGAACCGTCTGCCAGCTCGGCCAGCACCGCACGCAGCAATGGCCCCTGTTGCAGGTCGAGGCTGCGCTGGGCTTTTTCGCACAGCGCGGTCAATTCGCTGGCATCCGCCACCGTGGCTTGCCACAGCACCTGTGTGCCTGCTGAGGCATGCTCGGCTTTCCAACCCTCAGGTTGCTGGCTGAAGCGCAAACGCAGCACATCATGGTGGGCAATCAGGCCTTGCAAAGCAGTTTCCAGACGATCGCCCTCAAGCGTTTGGCGTGGCGTCAGCAAGAAGGACTGGTTCCAGTGATGCGAGTCCGGCAGTTGCCTGTCGAAGAACAACTGCTGGAACGGCAGCAACGGTGTCTCACCTTGCACCGAACCTTGGTCGATCACCCGCGCGGTTTGCAACTGCGCCACCCGCGCGAGGCTGCGCACGGTTTGATGCTGGAACAACGCCTTGGCGGTGAAATGAATACCGGCGGCACGCGCGCGGCTGACTACCTGGATGGAGATGATCGAGTCACCGCCGCGCTCGAAGAAGTTGTCGTTCAACCCCACCTGCTCGATGCCCAGCACATCGGCCCAGATGGCGGCGATTTGCTGCTCCAGCGCGCTTTGCGGGGCTTCATATTGCTGCGTGGCTTCGGGCTTTGGCAGCGCCTTGCGGTCAAGCTTGCCGTTGGGGCTCAGGGGCATCTGCTCCAGCAGCATCCATTGTGCGGGCACCATGTAATCCGGCAGGGTTTCGGCCAGATGCGCACTGAGTACATCGCGCCAATCGTCAGCGGCGTTTTGCAGCACCAGGTAGCCCACCAGGTATTGACTGTCCGGCGCCAACACCGCCGCTTCGCGGACGTAATCGTGCGCCAGCAAACGGGCTTCGATTTCGCCCAATTCGATACGCAGGCCACGCAATTTGACCTGATGATCGGCCCGCCCGGCGTATTCGATTACGCCGTCTGCGCGATACCGCGCCAGGTCGCCGCTGCGGTACAGACGCTCACCGCTGACAAAGGGATGGGCGATAAAGCGCTCGGCGGTCAATGCCGGACGCCGGTGATAACCACGGGCCAGGCCGACGCCGCCCAGGTAAAGCTCGCCCAATACGCCAATGGGTACCGGTTCGAAATGGCTGTCGAGGATGTAGCAGCCCAGATTGGCAATCGGGCGACCAATCGGCACGGCGTCACGCCCTTCATCGACACAGGTCCAGTGGGTCACGTCGATGGCGGCTTCGGTCGGACCGTACAGGTTATACAGCCCGGCGTGCGGCAGTTTGGCCAGGACTTGCTGTTGCGCATCCACCGGCAGCGCCTCGCCGCTGCACACGATGCGCTGCACGCTGTGGCAGGTCGAAACCGCCGGGTCTTGCAGGAACGCCTGCAACATCGAGGGCACAAAGTGCAGCGTGGTGATCTGCTCGGCCGTGATCAGGCTGACCAGCCGGGCCGGATCACGGTGATCGCCCGGCGCTGCGACGACCAGGCGTGCGCCGGTCATCAGTGGCCAGAAGAACTCCCACACCGACACGTCGAAGCTGAACGGGGTCTTTTGCAACACGCTGTCGTTGACGCCCAGGCCATAGGCCTCCTGCATCCATTGCAGGCGATTGAGCAGCGCTGAATGGCGGTTGCCGGCGCCTTTGGGTTGGCCGGTGGAGCCGGAGGTGTAGATCACGTAGGCGAGGTTTTCGCCGTCCAGCGCGATGTCCGGGTTCGCGTCGCTGTAGCCTTCGAAGCCGGTTTCACCCAGCACCAAAGTTTCCAATCCTGGCGGGATCGGCAACTGTTCGAGCAAATGCGCCTGAGTCAGCAGCAGCTTCACACCGCTGTCTTCAAGCATGTAGGCCAGGCGTTCACGCGGGTATTCCGGGTCCAGCGGCACATAGGCGCCACCGGCCTTGAGCACGGCCAGCAGCCCCACCACCATCTCGATGGAGCGCTCCACGGCCAGCCCCACCAGCGAATCCGGGCCAACGCCGGCTTCGATCAAACGATGGGCGAGGCGATTGGCGCGGTGGTTCAGTTCGGCGTAGCTCAGCGATACGTCACCAAAGCGCAACGCCGCTGCATCCGGCTGCTTGAGCGCCTGCGCTTCTATCAACTGATGCACCCAGTGGCCTTGCGGGTAAGCGCGCTCGGTGACATTCCACTGGTAGAGGAGTTGCTGGCGCTCCGTGGTATCCAGCATGGCCAGGTCCTGCAAGGCCAGCGCAGGGTTGGCCACGGCAGCGCGTAACAGGTTCAGCCAATGGCCCAGCATGCGCGAGGCGGTCGCCGTATTGAACAGGTCGGTGGCATAGGTCAGGGAGGCCCAGAGGCCGTCGCCGCTCTCCTGGGTATCCAGGCTCAGGTCAAACTGGGCGCTCTGGGTTTCCAGTTCGAGGCCGGCCACACGCAGGCCCGGCAGTTGTTGCTCTGCGGATGGGGTCTTGGCCTGGTGGTTGAACATCACCTGAAACAGCGGGTTATGGCTCAGGCTGCGTTCGGGTTGCAGTGCTTCGACCAGTTGCTCGAACGGCAAGTCCTGATGAGCCTGGGCCTCCAGCGCGCGGCGCTTGGTATGTTGCAGCAACTGGGTGAACGTCATCTGGCCGTCGAGATCGGCCTTGAGCACCTGGGTGTTGACGAAAAAGCCGATCAGCGATTCGGTCTCGACGCGGTTGCGGTTGGCGATCGGCACGCCGACGCGAATATCCGACTGCCCGCTGTAGCGGTACAGACATGCCTGGAACGCCGCCAACAGCAGCATGAACAGCGTCACCCCTTCGCGTTGCGCCAGGGCCTTGAGACCGGCGACCAGGGCGGGTTCCAGGGCCATGTCCTGGCGTGCGCCTAGGAAACTCTGCTGCGCTGGGCGCGAGTAATCGAGCGGCAGTTCCAGCACCGGCTGTGTGCCGCTGAGCAGCTCACGCCAGTAATCCAGTTGGCGGGCCTTCTCCCCCGCTTCCATCCAGCGGCGTTGCCACACTGCGTAGTCGGCGTACTGGATCGGCAGCGTCGCCAACGTGCAATCCTGGCCCTGGCTGTAGGCGGCATACAGCTGCATCAGCTCTTGCACCATCACGCCCATCGACCAGCCGTCAGAGACGATATGGTGCTGCACCAGCACCAATACATGCTCTTCTGCGCTTAGGCCGAGCAAGCTGACGCGCAATAACGGACCTTGCTGCACATCGAAAGGTCGGGCGATTTCAGCTTCGACGCTTGCCTTGAGCTGGGCCTCGTCGATTGAGCGTTCAGCAATCTCGATCACCGCATGCGCCAACACTTGCTGGGCACGCTGCTCGCCCTCCAGGTGCAAACGGGTGCGCAGGCTCTCGTGGCGTGCCACCAGCGTGTCGAAGCTGCGTTGCAGCGCGGCCTTGTCCAGGCGCCCGCTCAGGCGCAAGGCGCCGGGGACGTGATAGGCCGCGCTGTGCGGGTCCAGTTGCCAGAGAAACCACTGGCGCTCCTGGGCATAAGACAGCGGCGCGTGTTGGCCCTGCTCGCGAATCGAGGCGATCGGCAGTTGCGCGAAACTCATGCCGCGGCTTTGCAGGCGTTGGTAAAACTGCTGACGCTGTTCCAGAGGCAGGCGAAGAAAGCGCGAAACCAGATCGATATTAGGGTTGGAAAGCATGGTTCAAATCGCCTCTAGTTCGCTCAAAAAGTCACGAAGGTCATCAAAATCTTCCGCGCTGCCGGCGCGGAAGGTGGCAGCGGCCTGCACATAGGCGCGCAACGTTTCGGTCTGGAACACTTCCACCAGCGGCACTTGCAGCCCCAGTTCGGCCTGCACCCGCGAAGTGATCTGGATCGCCAGCAGGGAGTGGCCGCCCACTTCGAAGAAGTTATCGTCCAGGCCCACGCGAGGCAGGTGCAGAATCTCGGCCCAGATCGCGGCAATCTGTTGCTCCAGCTCGGTTTGCGGGGCGACGTAGTGCTGCTGCATCAGGCTCGCATCCGGCTCGGGCAGGCCCTTGCGGTCGAGCTTGCCGTTAGGCGTGAGTGGCATCTGCGCCAGGAACATGAAGTGCGTGGGCACCATGTAATCCGGCAAGCGGGTTTTCAGCGCACGGCGCAGGCTGTCGCGGAACTCGGTTTCATTTGGCTGCGCGGTTGCTGGAACCACATAAGCCACCAACTGTTTGCCGTTCGGGCCTTCCTGGGCCACGACAACGGTTTCGCCAACGCTGTCCTGCTCACGCAGACGCGCCTCGATTTCACCCAGCTCAATACGGAAACCACGGATTTT
>NZ_FNOX01000031.1 GCF_900107155.1 Pseudomonas salomonii | reverse complement strand
AAGACCGCGCTGGAAGTCGGCGGCGACGAAAACGCCGAAGCCTTGGGCAAGGCCATCGGCGAAATCGCCTGGCAGGTCGGCAGCATTGCAACGGGCGTCGGCGGGGCTGCGAAAGGTGGCGTGGCGCTGGCCAAGGCAGGGATCAAGGTGGGCACCGCAGAACTTGAAACGATGGCTAGCCTGGCTAGAATCGAGAAGCTCGCCAAAGCCGAAGCTGTACGCAACCGTGTTGTAGGCGCTGTTGCAGATAGCCAGGAGGGAAGTGCGAGCTCCAAATTCGGGCAGCTTGCTAAAACTGAGGCTGAGCTTCGGGATGCTCAACGTGTAGATGGTGCAAAAGGACCGGGGCAGGTTATCCCTGATGAAATCAACCCTCCCAAGTTCAGCCGGATTGAAGACCTGTTTGGGCAGACATTTGAAAGTATCCCGCTGTCGCACCTTCCCAATTGGAAGACCGGTTCGCTTGTAAATGATGGGGTGTTGGGCGAGCAACTGGCCCTGCAAACCCTTAACGAGAAAACCGGCCTCAATTTCAAACCTCTGCAAAACAGTAGCAACCACGGCTGCGATGGCTGCGCGGTGGCGATCAATGGCGATACTATTACCGTGGTGGTGATGGATGCGAAGTCTTCGGTGAATGGCGTGAGTAAGGCAGGTACGCCGCATGGGGACCCGAGGACGCGGTTGGAGGGGTGGCTGAGTAATAGATCAATTGCCGACTCTGATCCTGCTTTACGCGATGCTTTGCAAGCGGCGTTGGATTCAGGAAAAGCCAAGGTTCAAGGTGTAACAGTCAAAGTCGGTGTTCCCGCCCCCAGTAAAACAGGTGTAGCAGAATTTAAGGTGGAACCATGGACCAAGAAATAATTCAGTGCGAGCGCTTGGGCGTAAACCCGAAGTGGCCCTCCTACAAAAGTGTGCTGGGGCGCATAGCCAAGGGGCCACACGTCTCAGATGAATACGAGTTGAATGGCATCCGTGAATATGTTGAGCGCGGCGATGCATTTGCGAAGCCATCAATGCCTGTCCCGAATAGTGACAACGTTACGCGTAGTAGCTCCGAATGGATGGCCGTCACACGAGCCCACAAGGTATTGGCAACCGCACCAGATAATCCGCAATGGCTTCTGGAATTGGCCCATTGGCTGCGCTATTACCAAGTAGGAATTTGGCAGTTGTTCTTCTGGGCGGGCCAGTTCGACATTATTGCCAAAGCGGCAGGCAATGATCGACGACGCCAAAACTACAGCATCCAAACCGCCACCAATATGATGGCCGCAATGGCGATCCTAGGCTGGAAGGATGCCGTCATCCATCAGGGATATCTCACCCATGCGGCTCTCAACCGTGGGCATCAATTAGTGATTGAGTACGAAGAGCAACACCGCCGCGCCCAAGCCTTTATGCTGCGTGTGTTTGCCGATTGGGTGGGCGATGTCTCGCATCAATGGCCTGCTTATGCTTACGACGAACCCATCTACGAAGCCTTGTTGGCCAAGTGGCGCACGCCCAGCCCCGACGACCTGATGCCCTGCCTGTTGGCCGCGTGTGACCGCCACACTTGGCAAACGGGCAAAGAGAGCCAGAAGAATTCCTACGACTTCAATCAGGACTGGCACTTGGAGCGCGTTCCGGTGGAAATTCTCTATATCCTACGCCTGCGCCAGTGGGAAGGTTTAGCCAATCCGCAGAAGATTGATCATCCGCTGCTGGCCGCGCCCTTTGACCAATTGCCGCCCGAGCAACCAGCGCCTGAGTTGGACGAGTTGATGCAAGGTGTGCTCAAACGCGCGAGGGAAGACTGGCCACAGTACGATGAAGTGTTGTCGTTGCCAGCACTGAGGAGTTGAATAGGCCCAAAAGGTGAGATGTGGCAATTAGTGACTTGGCCGCTAATCCAGCATACTGATTCATTTGGCAATGTTACGGTTGGCGTCTTGGATAAAGGCGGGAAGTTTGTTGAGGATCCTATTGCGACATCGAAGCTCATAGGGAGAAAGTGAATGATTCGCGCACCACTCGGCCATGCCAGCTATTGGGATAAGGTCGTTAACGACAGCGACAGCTATATCGCGAAGTCTCAAAAGCTTCTCTTGGCGCCAACCGCTGACCCCGATTACGCCCCCCAGTATGCGTTTGAAATCGGACAGGACCATTTGCACCAAATTTTGCGCAGATATTCCGCCGGAGATTCAATAACTCACTTGGCCCACTACTTCCCCGGTCTGCTAGCAGCATGGGAGCAGGCGGAACACCTCGGCACCACGGTGTGGACTGCGGAGCAGCAATTCACCCGGCACCACTGGCGCGTCAACTACGACCACTACATCATTTGCTTCTGGCTGGTCGGCTTGGCACTCGCACTCGACATTCCAGACGAGCAATGGCATCGCTTGCTGGCCTTGATCGGCAATGATGGCGAAGACGTACTTCTTGATCGGATCATTGCCAGCCGCAGCCCAGACCGCAAGATAGGAGCCGTGCTTCTATATCCCAAACCCTATGGTCGTTTGTTGAAGGCAGTAAATGCGCCCTCAGATTCTCAGGCACCGTTGCTCAAAGCCTTTGTCGAGCACTGGTATCTGGAAGTGCGCACTGGCGCGAAATCCGGATCAGACCCGCAAGCGGTCAGCTATCGGCATCCTTATTGGTATACCTATGGCGACCAGAACTTTGAAGGCGGGGCTTATTTTGGTCGTTGGTGTGTAGAAGCCGTAGCTGCCGTGAAGGCGTTTGGAATGGATGACTCGCCATGTCTAGGTCAAGAGCATTATCCGGGAGACCTTTTGAGACCTGATGGCCCTGGCACTCACCCGGCAAGAGAGACAACAGAGCCACATCCACCGTTGGCTTCAGAAAAGAAAGCCGGCTTTTGGGCCCGAATTTTCACCCGGTCCAGTGATAGATAAGCGCCAGTGTGATCAAGCAAGACACGGCTATCGCAAGGCACGCACCTGCCGAGAAGTGCCAACGTCGGCATCGACTTCATTCAGGGTTTGCTACGAACCGGCGGCGGCGATACCCCCCGCTCAAGTGCGCCGTAAACAGTGGTGAGGGGGGGGGTTGGCCCAGCCAGGCTGGAATGACGTCACGAATTCGTCGCACATCTCATCGAAGGGCTTAGCGGCCTTAGCTAACTGACTAATAACCCGGAGGCCAGAAAGCAGCTTGGCGATAGTGTCGTCAACAAAATCAAGACTGAAGCAGTACACCCGGCAGCGCCGTCAACAAGTGGCTCACGAGAGACTGACATGAAATACTACTTATTTCGAGAAGATACAAACATTAACAATAGATGGTACTTAGGCAGCAATCAAACATTGCAATAACTGGTTCTTTACAGACCCACCGGTAGAATATATGGAGCCTTGCACTTATGAAATTGAAATGCAAAGTGATGGTGTTGCTCTAGACTTCTCCCTGGCTGGATACGCCTCCGTTCCCATAATCAGTCATAAAGCAAAAAAATCATTTATCGGTATTTCCGATTTTGATGAACCCTTCAGGCACGTCGTACTTGAGCCTGCGAAAGTCGTAGGCCACCAAGATGAATTTTATGTAATGATTGTGGAAACACAAATCGACTGTGTAGATGAGACACGCTCTATATTTGAAAAATACAAATCAGATGATTCAGTCCGCCCAGACAGGGCAGGTGAGTATAGAGTTTTCTTGAACCTTGTTATTGACCCAGCAAAGGTTAATGGGGAAAATATTTTTCGAATCAAAAAACACCTAGGCGCTCTAATCGTCAGCGAAAAAGTCAAGCTTAGAATGGAGCAAGCTGGTGTGACAGGCGCTATCTTTGAAAGTGTAAACGGGGAGAATACTGTCGTTTGCTAGATGGAAATTTATTTCCGCCTATAACAGTCAGCTCGCAGAAGGCTATCGGCGAATTTGCCTGGCAGGTCGGCAGCATTGCGACTGAAGGCGACGGCGATGCAAAGGGTCATGCTCAAGCTTGCAGCCAAGGCGGAACATGTGACGGCTACAACCTTTTCCCGCAAGTTAAAAACTTCAATAATTCAGCCTATAAAGTTTTCTATGAAAATATCATCAAAAAGGCTCTGGACGACCCGACGAAGACAGTTGGCCCAACCACAATCAAATTCAAAAGATCAACTGCCGACTCTATTAGACCCGACACTTTATCAGTCACCTATACCATTGATGGCAGGACCAGAACCAGTATTTTCAAAAATGAATCCAGCAAGCCTTGAAAGGAACACATATGATTACCGAAGATTTTGCATTAATTAAAGAAATATTTTCCATTATTGATAACGGAATTATCGACGGCTATGATCGTTTTCGTTACGAGGTGGTAGTAGGAAAAGGATTCATAGACACAGAGTTACTTGTCGAAAAGGATGGAGTGGAGACTACCAACGCCCGGACAGATATAGACGATACACAGTTGTATGAATTGGTAGATAAGCTTAAACATAGCGCTGAGCAACGCGGTGAAGATTGGGTTTCATGCGTAATTTCATATAAACATGGAGAGCAAGTCAGTACAAAGTTCAAATACCCTGACAACTGAGATGCTTATAAAAAATACAGTTTACCTAGGGAAGGTCTGAAGTAGACATTGATTTTTGATGCCCCTCATGGCCTGATTTTCAAAAAAACTCGCCCGATCAGATAATCAGACTTTTCCCGCTTTTAACTCGATACCCAGATCAAAGGCGCGGTGGCGAGTGGCAAGAAGGTGATCGCCAATGTCGGCGGCGATCTTAATATCGAAAGCCTGCAAGACACCAACACGTACAAAGTCGATGAAAAGAGCCTGGGCATCGGCATCAGTCTTTGTATTCC
>NZ_FNOX01000032.1 GCF_900107155.1 Pseudomonas salomonii | reverse complement strand
CTGATCAATGGCCGCACCTTCGATTTCAGCGCCAGCGGCGCAGTGCAGATCAACGGCAAAGACGTCGATATCAACTGAGGGGCGGACATGGAATTTCGCAATCTGACGCCCTTCGATGCGTTGTGCTTTAGCGCACTGGGCATGGACGATCAAGAGTATCCGGTGCTGGTCATGAAGGTGGGCTATCGGCTGCTGCCCATTGACGGGCAGCCGGGTCAGTTCCGCGCCGAAGTGATGGATGAGGATCCACTGGCGCTGTGCACCGCTGATCGCTACTACGGCGAGGAAGGGGCAAGCAGCGTCTGCGAGGAAAGCGATCTGGCGCCGTTCAAGCCGCGCTGTGATGTGATCGTGTCGGGCAATGCTCATGCGCCGCAAGGTCAACCAGCAACGCAGTGGACGGCCGGACTGCGCATCAGTGCGCCGGTAGCGCCACCACCCAAAATCGACGTACCGCTGCCGACACCGTTGAGCCCCGGCGAACGGCTGACCGAGTCTCAGCTAATCGCATGGCAAGCCGCCCAGCAAGAAGCTTATAAGCGTCGGGCCGATGCGCCGACGCGCCATTACTTGTTGGACAAATACCTGAAATTCACTGGCCCTCGCCAGTTTCGCCACAGCTTGTTCGGCGGATGGCAATTGTCCGAACCGCAGCCCGCCACTTCGGTGCCTTTGCGCTGGGAATATGCGTTCGGTGGCAGCAGCGTTGTCGTCAATCCCGAGCATGCGGTTGATGAAAGCACTCCGCCGTATTTGCTCAACGAAGTGTGCTACAGCAACCCACTGGGCCGAGGCTGGATCGAAAAGCGCCAGGAAAACCTTGGCTATCAACTGGACAAGCCGCTGCGCGGACTCCCTGCACCGCAGATCGAGCCCATCGACAAACCGGTGTGGCGTCTGGATCGGGTCAAACATCCCGAGGGTGAACTCGATGCCAACGGCATGGCGCAGGTCGCGGCCGGTTACAAAAACCAGCCTGCCGGATTTGGCGTGGTGGGCCGTGCCTGGGCACCGCGCCTGCCATTGGCCGGGCGCTATGACGAAACCTGGCAGCGCGAACGCTGGCCGGGATTGCCAAGGGATTTTGATTTCGCCTACTGGAACGGCGCGCCGGTCGATCAGCAGATCGATTTTCCGCCGCCTGCATTTCGCCTTGAACTGTCCAACCTCACCGACCCCAGTCTCACACCCGATGGGACGTTGTGCGTCGAACTGCCGGGCCATCGCGCCTTTGTTCTGATGCGCCTGCACAACGGCGCCATGCTGCCACTGCCCATGCTCACCGACACGCTGCGTATCGACACCGAGGCCATGACCCTGGCGCTGACTCATCGCATCAGCCTGCCCAATCACCTGGGCATCCGGGTGCTTGAAGCGCGCTTCGAGACCGATCCGAACGCCCCGCTGATCAAGCGTGCCAAGGAGGTGCTCTGACATGGCCGATAACGTCATCGCTCGCAAGCAGGGCAAATGGAAAGTGGTCAGCATCGTCCCGGATGTATGCAAGACGCCGATGGGCAGCGCCATCCCGCCGGTGCCCTACCCCGTCACGGCTGAACTGAAAACTGCCACCGGCGTGGCCAAGTCTGTACGTGCTAACGGCAAACCGGTGGTGGTGTTCGACAAGAGCCTGGTGCCGACCACAAAAGGCGATGGTGCTGGCGCTGCCAAAGGCATCAAGAGCAACACCGTCGGCGGCAAATGCTACCCGTTGGAGAAGAGCAGCACGGTGCGGGCCGAAGGCAAGCTAGTGGTGCGCCATAACGACAAGTTCTGGATGAATGGGGCTTAACGCATGGCCGAACCGATCAATCTAGCCCCGGTACGGGTACACGCGATCAGCGTACCGATGCGTCCTGATCCGACGCAGCTACACAAATTCGACGAAATGATGTTGCAGGCCAACGGCGACGATACCGTACAGGCTGACCTCTTCGGAACGGATCCGCAGGGCAAGCCCTACCATGAATCTCGCACCTTCAACGAGCAGGAATACGAGCAACTGCGCAAGCATTTCATGACCCGTGAATTGGCGACTCTGCCGCCGTTCAGTTCGTTCAAGAGTGGCAACACCATTGGGCGCGTCGTAGGTGAGACAGTCCCTGCCTCCGTCCCCGCCACACAGGCAAATCCACCAATAGAAACGGAAACAGAGGAGGAAAAAGGATGGTGGGCTAGTGCAAGCCCATGGGTACACGGCAGCCTGGATGTCCTGGGCTTCGTACCTGGGCTGGGTGCAATTCCGGATCTAATTAACGCCGGGATCTATGCTGCTGAGGGTGATGCGGTCAATGCTAGTCTCTCAGCAGTTGCGGCGATACCCTTTGCGGGAGATGCAATAAAGGGAGGAGTCCTGGTCGGCAAAGGCGCCCGGCATCTCGGCGCGGAGGTAGCACAACAAGCGGCACATAAAACTGCGAAAGAGGCAACAGGACAAGCGGAACGAGAGGCTTCCGAACGACTATCGAAAAATGTAGTAGAACGCCCCATGGCAGGGCAGTCTGCTGCCCCCAAAGCCGAAGGTGGCGGGAAAATAAAACAACGAAAAACATTTGACGTCGAATGTTTCAATCTGCCTGAAGGAGCAAACGAGGATGAATTTATCCGTCAGCTTAAAGAACAAGAAGATGCGCTCAACGCAATGGACGCAGACACACTGATTTCACGCAGAAAGGCCATAGATGATGCGGGGGGAACGGAAGCTCTTCGAGACAAAAAAGCCCAACGCAAAGCAAGGAAGGACTACGAAAGAAAACGTTTAAGTGACCTGCTTGCACAAGACGTTGACGCTAGTAAAGCGAAAAAAATCGTGTCCACAGAGCTTAAAGAGCTAGCAGCAACACATATCTTAGATATCATTGCAGGCGGCAACCCCAGCGATGTCACCATGGGCGATAAAAGAACCAACTCTTCAGTTGGCGCACAATGGAAGGGACGCAGATCTCAGTCGATTGAGGACCATGCAAAAGAAATGGCAAAAGCCGGTACAGGCAAAGAAAAAATGAAAGTAAAACTCAAAAAATGCTGAGGACATAAACAGTGAGTAAATTAATAAATTTTATAATCGAAGAAAACGGAGCACTCCAAAAAACTTACCCTTTCACTCAGGAGGAGCTAAGTCAACTACCGCCCACTCTACCAAGCTCTCTTCTTGATTTATATAAAAGTAACGGTCGCTTTACTCTCCAAGATGGGCGTTTACAAACCTGCCACCCAATTGACTTCAAAGGTCTTTTTTCAATAATTTTCGGCAACGACAAAATTTTCAACAAAGACAACTGTCACGCATTCGCATACTCCGCGTTCGGAACAATTTATTTTTATCATGACATATATGGCTGCGGAGAAATTGACTTAATAAACGGCCACTTACATAACACAAACCTTACATCGCCAACCAAAACCACTTCAAATCTAGAAAACACAATTTACTTGCCCTTTGCACTTGATCGCGAGTCCCTAGACTTCTTTGACATTGAAGACGCCCCTCTTTTCTCACGCGCCAAAAGAAAGCTTGGACTATTAGAGGTTGGCGAATGTTACGGCTTCTTCCCTGCATTATCAATGGCAGGATTAGCTCATATAGATAATCTCAAAAGAGTAAAAGCTATTGAACATCTTTCAATTATTTCCCAAACGCAGGAAATGTACCTTATTGACTCTACTGGTTATGGGGTATCAAACATCATTCGAAAAATTGGCAAATAACCAGACTACTTTACAACGTTGTTCCTCAGAAGATTGACGTGACCGAGCTACCCCTAGCCCGGCCCTTGATGACGAACCCGCTGAGCCATTCAGACATCGCGCCTACTATTGGCCAGCGTCGTTTACATAACTTCCTGATGGGAGCGTTCACCGGAATACCGCTTTATCTTGACCCCCGTATTGGTACGGTGCGCCGACCAATCATCAGATCGCCTTTAGCTCGGCTTGGTGAACCTGTTCACCCAGGGGGGACACCGGCTTTCGCCGCACCCGCTACACCGCCGTAGTCGAGCCGACCCTGAAGCGTTTCGACCTGCGCTCCAACTGGCGCATTTTCCAGGCCCAGACCGTGCCCGACATCATCACCAGCATGCTGGCCGAGCATAAGTTGACCGACATCCGCAGCGAAATCTGCTTCGAGCACCAACCCCGCAAATACTGCGTACAAGCCGGCGAAACCGACCTCGACTTCATCGCCCGCCTCGCCGCCGAAGAAGGCCTGCTCTACACCTTCGAACACCGCGCCGACGGCCACACCCTCGTCCTCACCGACCGCGTCGGCGGCCTGGGCACCATCGGCACGCACACCGACTGCCCGGTGATCTACCAGCCCATGGGTGGCGGCGATTCCATGGAACCGGCGTTGACCCGCTTCCACTACACCGAACAAGTGCGCACTGCACGCCAGGTGCAGCGCGACTACACCTTCACCCACCCGCGCTACAACCAGCAGCACACCGCCACCGGCGACCAGGACCTGAACAACCAGCACAAGGATTACGAACGCTACGACTATCCAGGGCGCTACAAACGCGATATCGCTGGCAAGCCTTTTACCAAAACCCGCCTTACCGCCCTACGTAACGACGCCAAACTGGCCCATGTGGAAGGCGACGA
>NZ_FNOX01000033.1 GCF_900107155.1 Pseudomonas salomonii | reverse complement strand
GGACCAGAAGTATCAAGCGGCGAAGCTCGACAGTGGCGGGGATATTGCGATTGTCAGTGGTGGGGCGGTGACGTTTGAGGCGGTGAAGGATTTGCACGACGAGAGCCACACCAAGAGCAAGGGTGACCTCGCCTGGACTAGCTCCAAGGGCAAGGGCAACACCGACGAAACCCTGCGCCAGACCCAGATGGTTGCTGAAGGCAACATCGCGATCAAGGCGGTCGAAGGCCTGAAGATTGACGTCAATCAGGTCAATCAACAGACCGTAAGCCAATCCATTGATGCGATGGTCAAGGCTGATCCGCAACTAGCCTGGATCAAAGACGCAGAGGCTCGCGGGGATGTGGACTGGAGGCAGGTCAAGGAGATTCATGACAGCTTCAAGTACAGCAACTCGGGGTTGGGGCCGGCTTCGCAGATCATTATTGCGATTGTGATGGCGGCGGTGGTTGGACCTATGGCGGCAGCTGCAGCGGGTGGCGGTACGGCAGGGGCAGTAGCTGGGGCTGTGGCGTCGGGAGCCTCCACTAACGCAAGCGTCAGCGTCGTCAATAATCGCGGAAACTTGGGCGCAGTGCTCAAGGATGTGACCTCTTCAGATGCGATGAAGGGGTATGTGATTGCGGGTGCTACAGCAGGCCTGACCGCTGCTTATTTTGGTGATTGGACGGGGACTCAAACAAACACAATCACTGGGAAAGTTACGACGCCGGGCCTACTGAACACTTGGAGTGGTGTCGGTAAATTCGCCGCCAACCAGACGCTACAAAGCGGCACATCCATGCTGCTGAGCAAGGCGCTGGGGCAGGGCGGTAGCGCTAGCGATGCGTTGAAAGGCGCGCTGTTTAATACCTTGGCGGCAGCGAGTTTCAACCTGGTTGGCAATTTCACCGAAGGTGTAATCGCTGATGGCTCTGCACCCAAAATCGCGATTCACGCGATGGTCGGTGGTTTGCTCTCTGAAGCCACAGGCGGCGATTTCAAAACCGGAGCATTGGCGGCAGGGGCGAATGAGGCGCTGGTGACTCATTTGGATGCGCTGGTCAAAGGTAACGAAGAGCTGCTGACGATGAGTTCGCAGATCGTTGGTGTACTGGCGGCGGCGGGGCAGACGGACGCGGATGCGGCTACGCTGGAGAAGGGCAAATGGATTGCACAGAACTCCACGCAATACAATTATTTATCCCATAACCAACTGGAGCGAGCAGCTAAAAAGATAGCGGCTTGCACCAACGACGCTTGTATTGAAGACACGACGCGCAAATTCAAAGAACTGAGCATACAACAGGATCTTGATGCGATAGCTAGCTGCCGAGCAACCCCGTCGTCCTGCGCCACGCACTCAAAAATCGTCGCCAATACCATGGCGGATCTCGACCCCATTAAAGACATAGTTGACTACGGATCGCCGAAGGCCCGAGAGGCTGTACAAAACCTCATAAATTCGAATTATGAATTCCAAGAGATGCTAGCCACTGCCACCACTGAGCATTCGGTAGGCGCGATGGTTGATTCGCTTAAAGCCAAATGGGGGCTTAGTGATGCGCAGGCGCAAGCAATCACGGATGACCTGAAGGTTGCGTTAGCGGCAGGGTTAGGTACTGCGGCAGGAGTTCTGGCGTACAAGCGTGCGGTTGCGAGTGCGGGGAAAAGCGCTTCTATAAAAAATCATAATCCTACGAGTGACAAAACTGACTCGGAATCTGCTAGGAGCGAGATCCCCAAAAAGTGGGATGTCCCCGATACAACTATCGCAAAACTACCAGACAGCTGGAGCGTATCAGCTAATAAGAAGGGTGAAGGGTTCAGATGGCAGGACCCAAAAAATCAAGGAAATGGTGTGCGGATAGACAAGGGAGAGCCTAAGGTTAGCCAACCCACTCAACAAGTGGATCATGTTATTGTTAGGTATAACGGCCAAGTTATAGGTAGAGACGGGAAGCCTGTGATTGGGTCAATCAAAGATCATGCCGAGCAAGTCCATATACCTTTGAGTGAATATCGGAAATGGAAAACATGGAACTCTCCAAATTGAAGTTTCCTACCATGAGAGAGGAACTTATTTCCTATATTCGTGGTTTGTCAGACGTAGACTATCAGCATCGAGCCTGGGTTGAACGCCCTCCATCTGTACATGGCTATGATGAACTAGACTACACGATACATTTTTTTTATGATGATACGGGGCTTGCTGAAAATCCTCACGCTTGGGTAGGGTTGGTGCTGAGAAATAGAGATGAGGCTGATTGTATAAAAAATTTGGTTAGTGCAATTGATGTGGTTTTTGATAAGTACGGGGTCGATCTGTCTGATCAAGAATATTTAGATAAGAAAGAATGGGAGGATGTAGTGAAAAGTGCGAGGGCAGCACTAAAGGTTTTTGTTTCGAATGAAGGGCAGTAAATGAAGGGAGCGGGATCAGGTTCGTAGGAATCCGCACAAATTTACTCTAAGCTCTGCGCTTGATGGCTTACCTCATCACGCAGAGCCCGCTCCAATATTTTCAAATGTCCTCGGCCCCCGAAATCTGTGCAGCTTCGCCTGGAAAAAGGCACAGATTTATTTGATTTTCAGAGGGTGTTTGTGTCTTAGGCAGGCGAGTTTATTTAGGTGTAGTGTACTTTTTTGGGTTTATAAGTGTTTTTTCGTTTTAGATATTAAAATCTAGTTCTTTAATAAATTGGCTTTTATTTTTTACATCTTGGGCTCTGAGCTTAGCCAGATCGGGCGGCTCTACGCCGCCCGAATTTATTTATAAGTCTTGCGAAATCA
>NZ_FNOX01000035.1 GCF_900107155.1 Pseudomonas salomonii | reverse complement strand
CAGGGGAAAAGGTACGGCGTTGCTTGGTCATCAGACACCTCTCTGTGGCGAGCATTCTCGCCTAAATGGGTGTCCGGAATCATTAGACCACTACAAGTAGCAGTTACATTGACAGCATTATGTCTTTTAGCCACTAATCAAGTAGATGGAAATCATCAATGGCCACCGACTCTGCGATCAAGAAGATCACAAGGGAACCCACATGACATCGCTTACTAAGGTAAAGGCCCCCAAGGGTTCACTTAAGACTCTACTGGAGCAATGGACGGCGATGGTGGAGCGTTACGCGGCGATCCATAAGTATGTCGATAACTGCTGGTGGTACAACGAGCGTGCCACTCTTAGCTCGCTGGCCGGCGCCGCCTGGTCCATGGAAAACTGGGTGGCCTTGGAGGAGTTCTCCACGGGCAAGCGCCACAAAGTTAAAGCCGATGGTGTGGAATCGGGCGACCTGCGCCCGGGACGATGTGATCTCTATGTCACCAATCACAAGGTTTGCTTCGGTTTCGAGGCCAAGCAAGCTTGGCAACGGGTCGGGCCACGCTCCAACCCGACACGCAATGTGCACAAGGGCTTGCAGGCTGCCTGGGCGGACAGCGGGCATCTGGCTAACGACACAGACCACCGTTTCGCCGCCACCTTCATCGTGCCTTCGCTGCCACTAAACGCCGTCACCGGCGAATTAGGGAAGGTGGACCCGGAACAAGTCATGGCGCTGCTAAATACCTGGTTAGAGGGGCAGCGGGGATTTATACGTCCCGGAGGCAAAGAAACCAGTTATGCCTACACCTTTCCACACCTCGGTCATGAAGGCTTCATTTCCGGTCCCAGGTATTACCCCGGTGTGGTGCTGGTGCTCGAAGAGAGGTTCCGGGCGGCTAAGTTGTTGGATGGGGAGAACTGAGTTTCGGTGCAGTGCAACGTTGCCAAATTAGCACCTTTAGCACGGGATCGCCTGACACCATGACCTGCCTGCCTCACTCGATACATACGCCTTGATCAGTGCCCAAACATTACTCCACCTCAGTATCTAGTTGTATCGACGCTACCAACGCTCGACGATAATGTAGAGGCGATGCATGAAAATCAACGACCAGCACTCGAGGGGCAACGGACACCAATGTTTTCATCCGTTCCACAGGAACTGAGACGTAGACCGAGAGCAATCGACCATTTGCGCTCATCGAGCCAACACTTGGAGTAACAGACTCATTTTGGATGAAGGCAATAGCTTCCACCAATTGAATCTCTATCTCCGGATACTTAAAATCCTCTGGATAAACCACAGTACCTTTGAAAGTGAGGACAGCGAATTCTTGGATAGCGTCCTCCCCAGACGATACTTCGCGTCGGGTAGCCATTCGAAATGACCACGAAAAGTCCCAAGAAGTAATCTTCGCCTGGTACCATTTAAGAGAATATGGTGAAAGAGTCTGAGCACGTCTAGCACTTTTACCTCGACCGTTGTTAGGCTTGACCATATCCACCTCCCTACAGGGCCGAGCTAGACAAGAAAATCAACCACCAAACTCGACAATGAAAGGCTAGACCTATCCAGTGAACTACACACTGCGCATAGTTCTACGTTCTTTCACGAGAGTGATTATACCTCCGGCCCCGAATGGCACTTACTTAACGGCTAACCGGCTGATCTGACTACAAAAAAATGAAAAAAGGCCGCCCTTGGTCTACGGTGATAGTTGCGAACA